>NZ_JAIWNB010000001.1 GCF_020215705.1 Nonomuraea aurantiaca
TACCTGTCGGAGACCTCCATGGCCGACCTCCACACCGGCAGCGCTGCACGCGACCCGGCCGAGCTCACCACGCACTCAGAATCGCAACCGTCGATCACGTAGTTACACCACTCCACGGGACGCCATCGCCCCCCCCGCATGCCCTCTATCTCTCTGCGGTGAGCCCTGCTCACGGGAGTGCCTGGGCGACGCACTACGTCAGCGAGCCCGCTTCGGCCTGCCGATGCAGCCGCTCCAGTTTGTCCGGCTCGCTTGGTGGTCACTCGATCCGACAGGCTCTTGCAGTTCGTTATCCAGCTGTGTAAATTTATACGCATGGATAAGAAACCGTGGAATCTGGTCCGGGCGCTCTTCGTCGCCGTGCTCGTCGTCTCGGTCGCGACGCTGGGCGTGGCCGCCGTCATCGGGGGCAACTGGGTGGTGTGGCTGCGCGGTGCCGCCGTCGCCGCCGCCTCCGTCTGGCTCGTGGCCCTGGCGGGGCAGGCCGCACGCGGTAAGCGATCGGCCTACCTGCGCATCCGCTTCATCAGCCTCGCCGCGCCCATCGGGATCGTGCTCATCCTCCTCGCGCCGGACAGCGGCTATCCCGACTGGATGAAGGCGGAGCAGGGGGTGGTCGGCGTCCTGGTCGCCGCCGTCGCGGTCATCGTCAACCGTCGTGCCGTACGTGAGGCGTTCCCGAAGCGTGGCAAGCTGGGGTGATATGCAGACCTCCGGAACTCGTCGCGAGGCCACCGAGGCCCGCAAAGCCCAGATCGCCTCCGCCACCATCGCCGTGCTCGCCGAGCGCGGCTATGCGGAGACCACGTTCGAGGCCATCTGCGAGCATGCCGGGCTCAGCAGCAAGAGGCTGATCTCCTATCACTTCTCCAGCAAGGAGCAGCTTTTCGAGGCCGTGGTGGGTCAGGTCATCGCCGACGCGGCCGTCTTCATGCGTCCGGCGCTGCAGGCCGCCTCCGGAGCCGAGGCGCAGCTGGAGGCATTCATCCGGGCCAACATCGCCTTCATCGCCGCCCATCCCGCACACGTGCGCGCGGTGCAGCAGATCGCGTACAACCAGGCGTTCGCGGGTGAGCACGAGCGGGACGCCGCGATCGCCAGGCTGGTGGCGCTGTTCACGGACGGGCAGCGTACGGGGGCTTTCAGGGCGTTCGACAGCGTGCTGATGAGCACGGCCCTGCGCGCGTCGATCGACGCGATGGCCGACCGCATCGTCGGCGGCCTCGACCCGGACCACTGTGCGAGCGAACTCGTCGAGATATTCGGCCGGGCGACAAGAGCCGAGTTCTAAAAGGTCTGTTGTCCCTCGTTCCGTTGTTCGTGACAGTGCTGCGACAAATGCGGTTTCCGGGGCGGGTCTCGACTATGGAGGGGGTTGTTGGCCGCAGCGCGGCGGGTTGCCGGGATTTTCCTCGTTATAAGCGGCGACACGCCCATTTCATAAGAGCTGCTGTCGTATCACCGCTCGCCCCAGGAGTAACCGGTCCGGTCCCTAGCATTCCTCATTGAGTCGATGATCTTGACAGTTTGCGCCGTCTTCTGTCCGGCTCTGTTGCGTGGGGTACTGCGACCGGGGGTGGCACATGTCGGAGCGTGAGCAAAAGGCCGTGGGGAGGCGTCGGCTGCCCTGGGCCGGGCTGGTCATGGCCATGGTGGCCGGCCTGGTGGCGGGCCGGGGGGCGGATCCGGCGCCGAGGCGCGCGTGGTCCGGGCGGATACGGCCTCGGCACGCGGGCCCGCCGCGCAGGCCCTTGAAGAGCGGCCCCTCGCGAGGGCCTCGGCCTCTGCGGGCACGGGCCGTGCGGAACCGGCGCGGAGCCCGTCGGACTCCGCGGCCGGTGCGGAACCTGCGCGGAGCGCGTCGGACTTCGCGGCCCGTGTCGCGAAAGGCGCCCGTCGGCAGGCGCGGGAGACCCGCTCGGGGGTGCAGGTCGGCGGCGGGAGAGCCGCTGCTGTCTGCCCGGCGACCTCCGTCATCTGCATAGAGAACAGCAAACCCGGCAACCCCGCCAGTGAATGGGACATCTCGGGAGCGGGCAGCGGCACCATCCAGGGCTATGCGACGCAGATCAGCGTCAATCACGGGGAGACCGTGCTGTTCAAGGTCGACACCGTGGCGAGCGATTATCGCCTCGACATCTACCGCATCGGTTATTACGGCGGAATGGGCGCGCGAAAGATGACGACGGTCCAGCCGTCCGTCGCCCTGCCCCAGTCGCAGCCCCAATGCGCGGAGGATACGTCGACCGGGTTCGTCGACTGCGGGAACTGGGCGGTGTCCGCCTCCTGGGCGGTGCCCAGCGACGCCGTTTCCGGGGTCTATATCGCGAAGCTGGTCCGGGAGGACGGGACGACCGGTGCCAGCCACATCATTTTCGTGGTTCGGGCGACACCAGGGGCTCCGACATTCTCGTGCAGACCTCCGACACGACCTGGCAGGCGTACAACAGGTACGGCGGGAACAGCCTCTACTTCGGCAATCCCGTGGGCCGCGCCTACAAGGTGAGTTACAACCGCCCGTTCAAGACGCGCGACCCCTTCTCCATGGACGCCCCGGAGAGCTTCTTCTTCAACGCCGAATACCCCATGGTCCGATGGCTTGAGGCCAACGGATATGACGTGAGCTATTTCAGCGGCGTGGACAGCGCCACCCGCGGCCAGGAACTGCTGGAGCACAGAACGTTCCTCTCCGTCGGGCATGACGAGTACTGGTCGAACCAGATGCGCAACACCGTGGAGACCGCCCGCGACGGTGGGGTGAACGTGGCCTTCTTCTCCGGCAACGAGATCTTCTGGAAGACCAGATGGGAGCCGAGCATCACCGGCGCGATGACGCCGTTCCGGACGCTCGTCTGCTACAAGGAAACGTGCGGTTCTGGCGCAACACGTCGGTGGCGAATCTGCAACCTGGGCAGACTGCGACGTCGCGGCGGGAATGCTCGGGTTCGAATGGGATGAGGCCCCGGACAACGACTTCACGCCGCCGGGGATGGTGCGGCTCTCCCAGACGACGCTGTCCTCGACCAACAAGTTCCTGCCGCCCCGTACCGACATCGCGTGGTTGCAGCCGTTTCCGGATCGGCTGTGGGAGGCGGCCGGGCCGAGCGGAGACGAGCCGGACGCCGTGGTGGTGGCCAGGGAGACGATCGAATTGGCGTTCCTGGCCGCGATCCAGCACCTGCCGCCGAGGCAGCGGGCGGTGCTGATCCTGCGTGACGTGCTCGGCTGGCCGGCCAGGCAGGTCGCGGCGCTGCTGGCCGAGGACGTGCGGACGGCGATGCCGCCGTACCCCATGTGGTTCCAGGGGCGTGACGCGTGGCGGCGCTGGCGGCGAGCTGGGACGCCGGCTCGCCGGACTACGTGGGGCGGTTCCGGATGGTGGCGACCGGGGCCCAACGGGCAGCCGGCGGTGGCGGCCTACGTACGGAGCCCTGACGAGGCCGTTTACCGCGCCTTCGCGATCTCCGTGCTGCGGATCGAGGGCGGCCGCATCGCGGAGATGACCGCCTTCCACGATCCCGGCCTGTTCGCGGCTTTCGGGCTGCCGCCGACGCACCGATGAGTTTTCGGCCGAGCCTCCGTCTCATCAAGCGTCGATCGCGTTGATGGAGGTACGTCGTGAGCAAGCTGCTGTATTCGTGCACCATGTCGCTGGACGGGTTCATCGCGGGGGCAGGCGGTGACATGTCCTGGCTGACCGAGCACATCGGCCCCAACCCGCTGGTGGACGAGGTCATCGGCAAGATCGGCGCCCTGCTCGTCGGCAACCGCACCTTCCGCGGCGACGATCCGCACAGGGGCACCGACAAGGAGGGCAAGCCGTTCGGCGGGGGATGGACCGGACCCCAGTTCGTGCTCACCCACCATGTGCCGGACGTGCCGGTGCCGGGTGTCACCTTCGTCGGGGACCTGGGCGGGGCCGTCGCCGCCGCCAAGGCCGCCGCGGGGGACAAGTACGTCAACGTCCTCGGCGCCGACATCGCCCGGCAGTGCCTGGAGGCCGGTGTGCTCGACGAGATCCTCGTGTTCATCGCGCCCGTCCTGCTCGGCGACGGGGTCCGGCTGTTCGACCGGCCGGGCGGGGCCGACGTCAAGCTCGAACGCCTGAGCCTGACCAGCGCGCCGCAGGCGACGAACCTCTGGTTCCGCGTCCTCTGACAGGCCGGATCACGGTCAACGTTCCATACTTACCGGAGACGAAAGAAAGTTTCTAGGTCTACGTCGCCGTGGAAAATTTTTTCCTGATACCTCTTGACCTGGCTCTTAATCACTGGGGAGGGTGGGAAGGCAGAGCCCAGGGTGAAAGGACCCCCATGGTCACTGTCCGCGCGTTCGCCTCGGGGGACGAGATCTCCCTCATAGACGCCTGGAATCAGAGCATGCCAGGCGACCCCACGACCTCCGGCTGGTTCCGCGACTGCGTACTGCTCGACCCCAACTTCGACCCCGAGGGCCTGCGGGTCGCCGTGATCGACGGGCGCGTGGCCGGCTGCGCGTACGCCGTGCGCCGGCTGACCCCGCTCGCCCCGGGCACCGACCTGGAGCCGGAGACGGGCTGGATCCCGTTCTTCTTCGTGGCGCCCGAGCACCGGGGGGCCGGGCTCGGGCGGCGGTTGCTCGGTGAGGCGGTCGCCTTCCTCGAAGCCCAGGGCAGAACCAGGATCGACTTCTCCTCCTACACGCCCAACTACGTGCTGCCGGGAGCCGACGCCGCGCTCTACCCCGACGGGTTCCGGCTGCTGGGCGGGTTGGGGTTCGAGACGCTCTACTCGCCGGTCGCGATGGACCGCACGCTGGTCGGCTATGTGACGCCCGCGGAGGTGCACGCGCTGCGGGCCAAGCGGGAGAGCGAGGGGTACGCGTTCCGCAGCCCGCGTGAAGGGGAGTTACCGGAGCTCATCCGGTTCGCCGCCGACGTCTTCAACCCGGACTGGGGCGAGGCGATCAGGCAGCACCGCGACACCAAACGCATGATGATCGCGAAAAAAGCGGAAATAGTCGGTTTCGCGTTATACGGGGCCTACCGGGGCATCCCCGAGAGGTTCGGGCCGTTCGGGGTCGATCCGGGCGAGCGGGGCACCGGGCTCGGCAAGATCCTCCTCCACCTGACCATGACCATGATGCGGGCCGAGGCCCTGCACAGCTCGTGGTTCCTGTGGACCGGCGAGGCCGGCCCGGCCGGTCACCTCTACACCAGGGCCGGCTACGAGGTCACCAGGCGCTTCCACGTCATGAGGCGGTCGGCGTGACTCATGTGCTCGCCATCGGTGCCCACGCGGGCGACCTGGACCTGACGGCGGGCGCCGTGCTCGCACAGCACGTCCTGCGCGGCGACCGCGCGACGCTGCTGCACCTCACGCTCGGGGAGCGCGGCCACCCGCGCCTGTCCATCCCCGAGTACGCCGAGCAGAAGCGCGCGGAGGCGGAGATGTTCGCCGCGGCGATCGGCGCGGGCGTGCGCTTCCTCGACTACGAGGACGGCCTGCTGCCGGAGGACGAGGACGTCAAGATGCGGGTCGGCGACCTGATCAGGGAGCTCAGGCCGGACGTCATCCTCACCCACTGGGGCGCATCCATCCACAAGGACCACGCCCGCACCCACCGGATCGTGCAGGACGCCCGCTTCTACGGCGGCCTGAAGACGCTCGAGCGCGAGCTGCCCGCGTACTGGGCGAGCGAGCTCTACTACGCGGACAACTGGGAGGACGCCGACGGCTACACGCCCGACGTGTTCGTCGACCTGTCCGACGAGGCCTACGAGGTCTGGTCGGAGGCGATCACGGGTTACGCGTACGCCCGAGGCGAGACGTACGGCTTCCCGTACGTGGACTACTACCGCGCGCTGACGATCGTGCGCGGCGCACCAGCCGGATTCCGCCGGGCCCAGGCGTTCGCCGCGCCGAAGGGCTCTCGCGATCTCCGGGCGCGTTATCTCGGAAAGGCGGCACCCCAATGAAACGAGGCCTGGTGGTCACCGCGGCGCTGGCCGTCGCGGTGGCGGGCTGTTCGAGCAGCGGCTCCACGAGCAAGAACACCGCCGGTTCGCCGCCGTTAGTCATTCATGCGGTGGACGCGGGCACCTTCCAGGAGGACTTCAACCCGTACCACCTGGAGAACGTGAACTTCGGCACGTCCGGGATGATCTACGAGACGCTGGAGTTCTTCAACAAGCTCAAGCCCGGCGAGGTCACCCCCTGGCTGGCTCTTGAGCACGCGTGGTCCGACGGCGGCAAGACGATCACCTTCACCCTGCGTCAGGGGGTCAAGTGGACCGACGGGCAGCCGTTCACCGCCGACGACGTGGCGTTCTCCTTCGACCTGCTCGGCAAGAACGCTCAGCTCAACAGGAGCGCGCTGGAGATCGCGGGCACCAAGGTCCTCGCACCGGACAAGGTGCGGCTCACCTTCAAGTCCACGTCGTACGCCAAGCTCTACAACATCGCCGGCAACACCCCCATCGTGCCCAAGCACATCTGGGAGAAGCAGCAGGATCCGGTCACCTTCGCCAACCCCAAGCCGGTGGGGACCGGGCCGTACAAGCTGTCGAAGTTCAGCTCGCAGCTCTACGAGATGGAGAAGAACCCGGGCTACTGGCAGCCGGGCAAGCCGGAGGTGCCGACGGTGAAGTTCCCCGCCTACACCGCCAATGCGGTGCAGACGGCGCTTCAGCAGGGGGAGCTCGACTGGGCGGGCGCGTTCGTGCCCGACATCGACAAGATCTACGTCCAGGGCAAGCCGGAGATCAACAAGTTCTTCTTCCCGCCCGAGGGCGTGGTGAACCTGCTGCCCAACCAGGCCAACCCGATCCTGGCCAAGCCCGAGGTACGGCAGGCCATCAGTCTGGCCGTCGACCGGGACAAGATCGTCCGGGTGGCCGAGCGCGGCTACACCAAGCCGGCGCACCCGACCAGCGTGCCGATGCCGGGCGGCGAGGCCTACCTGCCCGCGGAGTACAAGGACGCGGCCTTCAAGGTGGACGTCGAGAAGGCCAAGGAGCTGCTCAAGGGCGTCGACCCGGCCAAGCTGAGCTTCACTCTGCTGGTGCCCTCGCCGTTCACCGACTGGGTGAACGCCGCGCAGCTCATCAGGGAGGACCTGGCCAAGGTCGGCATCAAGGTGGACACGCGGGGCGTGGCGTTCGCGGACTGGGTGTCCAAGGTCGGCAAGGGTGACTACGACCTGTCGATCAGGGCCACGCCCTCCGGGCCCACGCCGTACTTCCAGATGCGCTCGATGCTCTACGGCGACCTGGCACAGCCGGTCGGCAAGCCGGGGACCGGCAACTACCAGCGGTGGAAGGACGCCGAGACCGACAAGCTGATCGACGAGTACGCGGCCACCGAGGACCAGGCCGCGCAGCAGAAGGCCGTCCAGGGGCTGGGCAAGATCATGGTGGAGAAGTTGCCGACGGTGCCGCTGTTCTACAGTCCGGCCTGGTCGCAGTACCGGACGAACAAGTATGTCGGCTGGCCCTCCGAGCAGGATCCGTACGCGATGCCCTCGCCGTTCACCTCGCCCGACGCCGCCGTGGTCCTGCTCCACCTGAAGCCGGCGGCCAAGTGAGGTTTCTCGCCAGACGGCTCGGGTTCTACCTGCTCACGGCCTGGGCCGCCGTCACGCTCAACTTCCTCATCCCCCGGCTCATGCCGGGGGACCCGGTCGAGCTGCTGGTCGCCCGGATGAGGGACAACGTGGACCCCGCCGCCATCGACGCGATGCGGCGGGCCTTCGGGATCAGCGACGCGAGCCTGTGGCAGCAGTATCTGGATTATCTGGGCAATCTCGCTCACGGGGAACTCGGCCGCTCGATCACCTTCTTTCCCACCGAAGTGTCCACCGTCATCGCCGACAGCCTGCCGTGGACGGTCGGGCTGGTCGGCGTGGCGACGCTGATCAGCTACCTCGTCGGCACCTCGCTGGGCGTGCTGATGGCGTGGAAGCGCGGCACCTGGCTCGACGGGGTGCTGCCCGCCGCCACGTTCATGCACGCGGTGCCGTACTTCTGGGTGGCGCTGGCGCTGGTGTTCGTCTTCGGGGTGACGCTCCAGTGGTTCCCGGTCTCGCGGGCGTACGGGCTGGAGGTCGTGCCCGGCTTCACCGGGGAGTTCGCCGCGAGCGTGCTCTACCACGCGACGCTGCCGGCCGTCACGATCGTGGTCGCCTCGATGGCCGACCGGATCCTCGGCATGCGCAACGTCATGGTGACCACGCTCGGCGAGGACTACGTGGTGATGGCCGAGGCCAAGGGGCTGACCAGCCGCCGGGTCATGTGGGCCTACGCGGCCCGCAACGCGATCCTGCCGAACATCACCAGCTTCGCCCTGTCGCTCGGCTTCGTGGTGGGCGGCTCGGTGCTGACCGAGATCGTGTTCTCCTATCCGGGAATCGGGTCGATGCTCCTCAAAGGCGTGGAGAACGAGGATTTTCCGCTCATGCAGGGCATCTTCCTCGTCATCTCGCTGGCCGTGCTCGTCGCCAACTTCCTGGCGGACCTCGCGTACGTGGTCCTCGACCCTCGCACCCGGCAGGAGGCCCAGTGAAGATCAAGATCGGCGTGGGCATCCTCGTCTTCTTCGCGCTGATGGCGCTCGTCGGGCCGCTGCTCATCGGCGCCGACCCGGCCGCCACCAGCGACGACGGCCTGCAGGGCCCCTCGGCCGCGCACTGGCTCGGCACCACGCAGACCGGACAGGACATCCTCACCCAGATCGTGTACGGCGCCCGGATCTCGATGGGCGTCGGCCTGCTGTCGGCGGTGATCGCCACGGTGCTGGCCGTGGCGGTGGGCCTGGTCGGCGGCTACTTCGGCGGCGCGATCGACGAGACGTTCTCGGTGCTGACCAACATCTTCCTGGTGCTGCCCTCGCTGCCGCTGATCATCGTGCTGGCGGGCTACCTGCCGCAGCGCGGCGTCGCCTCGGTCGCCGTGGTGATCGCCGTCACGGGCTGGGCCTGGGGTGCCCGCGTGCTGCGCGCCCAGACCCTCTCGGTACGGCGGCGCGACTTCGTGGCGGCGGCCCGGGCCGGCGGCGAAGGGCCCTTGAGGATCATCTTCTTCGAGATCCTGCCCGTGCTGCTGCCCGTCATCGCCACCAGCTTCCTGGCCACGGTGGTCGGCGCGATCCTGGCCGAGGCCGGGCTGTCCTTCCTCGGCCTGGCCGACCTGTCGACCGTGAGCTGGGGGAGCATGCTGTACTTCGCGCAGAACGGGCAGGCGCTGCTCATCGGGGCATGGTGGTGGTTCATCCCGCCGGGGCTGTGCATCGCGCTGATCGGCACCGGGCTCGCGCTGGTCAACTTCGGCATCGACGAGATCGCCAACCCCCGTCTGCGGACGATCAAGGTCCGGAAGGCGCGCGCATGAACGTCCTGGAGATCCACTCATGAACGTCTTGGAGATCCGCGAGCTCAGCGTGGACTACCAGTCGGGCAGCGGGGCCGTGCACGCCGTCTCCGACGTCTCGCTCGACCTGCGCCGGGGCGAGATCCTCGGCCTGGCCGGCGAGAGCGGCAGCGGCAAGTCGACGCTGGCCAACGCCGTCGCCCGGCTGCTGCGCCCACCGGCGGCGATCACCTCGGGCTCCGTCGTCTACCACCGCAGGGACGGCGAGCCGGTCGACGTGCTCGGTCTCGGCCGGGGCGAGCTGCGCGCCTTCCGCTGGAAGGAGCTGGCGGTCGTCTTCCAGAGCGCCATGAACGCGCTCAACCCGGTCAGCACGATCGGCGACCAGATCGACGACGTCCTCCGCATCCACGCCCCGCGCATGTCGCGCAAGGAACGCGTCGAGCGGACGGTCGAGCTCCTGCGACGCGTCGGCATCGGCGCCGACCGCCGGCGCGGCTACCCGCACGAGCTGTCGGGCGGCATGCGCCAGCGCGCCGCGATCGCCATCGCGCTGGCGCTCAACCCCGAGATCATCATCATGGACGAGCCGACCACCGCGCTCGACGTGGTCGTCCAGCGGGAGATCCTCCACGAGATCAGGACGCTGCGGGAGGAGTACGGCTTCGCGGTCGTGTTCATCACGCATGATCTGTCGCTGCTCATGGAGATCTCCGACCGGATCGCCATCATGTACGCGGGCCGGGTGGTGGAGACGGGCTCGGCCAAGGCGCTGCACAAGGCGCCCAGCCACCCGTACACGCTGGGCCTGCTGCGCTCGTTCCCCCGCCTGCACGGGCCGCGCGAGGAGCTGCTCGGCATCCCGGGCACCCCGCCGGACCTGCGCTCACCGCCACCCGGCTGCGCCTTCCATCCGCGCTGCCGGTTCGCCATGGACGCGTGCTCGCTGCGGCGGCCCGAGCTGGTCCCGGGCGCGGAAGGGCAGGTCGCGTGCCTGTTGAACGACGACAAGGGGGTGCGCCAGTGAGCGGCGAGATCGTCCTGGAGGGCCGGAACCTCACCAAGCACTTCACCGCGGCCCGTGGCCCGCGCGGCCGGTTTGGGAGGCGGCCGCCGGTGCGCGCGGTCGAGGAGGTGTCCCTGGCGCTGCGCGCCGGGACGGTGACCGCGCTGGTCGGCGAGAGCGGCTGCGGCAAGAGCACGGTGGCGCGGCTGCTCGCCCAGGTGTACCCGGCGACCTCGGGTGAGGTGCTGCTGCGCGGCGAGCGGGTGAAGGCGCACCGCGGGCCGGCGTTCCGCGACTACCGGCGGCAGGTGCAGCTGATCTTCCAGGACCCGTTCGCGTCGCTGAACCCGTTCCACCGGGTCCGCTACCACCTGGCGCGACCGCTGCGCATCCACGGACATGTCCGCTCGTCCGCGCACGAACAGGAGCAGGTCGCCGAGCTGCTCGAACGGGTCAGCCTCACGCCGGTCGATCAGTTCATGGACAAGATGCCGCACGAGCTGTCGGGCGGGCAGCGGCAGCGGGTGGCGATCGCCCGCGCGCTGGCCGTGCGGCCCATCGCGCTCATCGCCGACGAGCCGGTGTCGATGCTCGACGTGTCGATCCGGCTCGGCGTGCTGCGGCTGCTGGAGGAACTGGCCGACGAGAGCGGGCTGGCGCTCCTGTACATCACGCACGACATCGCCAGCGCGCGCTACTTCGCCGAGGACATCACGGTCATGTACGCCGGGCGGCTCATCGAGAGCGGTGACGGCGAGACGCTCACCCAGTCGCCCGCCCACCCCTACACGAAGCTGCTGCTGGAGTCGGCGCCCGACCCCGACCGGGTGACGGCACCGGCGGCGACGCGCCATGGCGAGCCACCGAGCCTCATCGAGCCGCCGAGCGGGTGCCGGTTCCATCCGCGCTGCCCGGTGGCGCTGCCGGTCTGCTCGGAGCGGGTGCCTGGCCGTACCGAGGTGGGCGAGGGGCACTGGACGCACTGCTGGCAAGCTGAGGAGACAGCGCTCCTGCGGTGAGCTCACCCGTGGTAGCGGCGGGTCAGCTCCGCGGCCGTGGTGGCGATGCGGTCGCGGAGCTCGGCGGGAGCGAGGACCTCGACGTCCATGCCGAGCCGGAGGAACTCACCCGCCGCGTGCTCGATCGACTCGATCGGGACCGTCACCTGAGTCCAGCCCGCGCCGTCCGGCGGCCGCGCGCTCTCCTTCGCCGCCGCCGCGACGCCGGGCGTCATGAGGTTGGCCAGCAGCCGCTTCCCCTGCGGCGACAGCCGGACCACCGCCTCGCCCCACCGCAGCCGGGCCTCGAACTCGGCCAGGTACTCCTGCCAGTAGGCGACCAGGTCGAAGCCGTCGGGCCGGGTGAAGCGCTCAGGTAACGCGTGCAGGCCGAGGATCTGCGACACCCGGTAGGTGCGCACCTGGTTACCGGCCCGCGCCACCAGATACCAGCGCCCGGCCTTGACCACCAGCCCGTACGGCTCCAGCCGCCGCTCGACCTCCTGGGGCGCCTTCCAGCGGCGGTATCTGACCTCCAGGACGCGCTCGTTCCACACGGCGTCGGCCACGGCGGGCAGGTGCGTCACCGGCTGCTGGTCGCGGTACCAGGTCGGGGCGTCCAGGTGGAAGCGCTCCTGGATCCGCCCCGCCCGGTCGCGCAGCTCGACGGGCAGCGCGGCCATCAGCTTGAGCTGCGCGGCCGTCACCACGGCGGCCAATCCCAGCTCGGCCGCCGGACCCGGGAGCCCGGCGAGGAACAACGACTCCGCCTCGTCCGTGGTCAGCCCGGTGAGCCTGGTGCGGTAGCCGTCGAGGAGCTGGTAGCCGCCTCTCGGCCCGGCGTCGCCGTACAGCGGGATGCCCGCGGTGTGCAGCGACTCGACGTCGCGGTAGATCGTCCGTACGGAGACCTCGAGCCGCTCGGCCAGCTCCTGGGCCGTCATGCGCCCGCGCGTCTGCAGCAGCAGGAGGAGGGAGATCAGCCGGGAGGCGCGCATTCACTGACACTACCTGTCAGTGACCCTGCTCTACGTTCGTCCGCATGAACGACTTCGACTTCCTCTCCGGCTCCTGGAACGTCATCAACCGCAGGCTCGTCAAGCCGCTGACGGGCAGTGACGAGTGGGACGAGTTCCCGGGCACCAGCGTGGCCAGCCGCCACTTCGACGGCGCGGCGAGCTTCGACGAGATCAAGTGCCCGACCAGGGGTTTCTCCGGGCTGACCATCCGGATCTTCAACCCTGATACGAAGCAGTGGTCAATCTACTGGGCCAGCACGTCCAGAGGAGCGCTCGACACCTCGCCCATGGTCGGCGCCTTCGACGGCGACCGGGGGGAGTTCTACGGCGAGGAACAGCACGAAGGCGCGTCGGTGCGCTGCCGGTTCATCTGGACCGTGCACGCCCCGGACTCCTGCCGGTGGGAGCAGGCCTTCTCGGCGGACGGCGGGCAGACCTGGGAGACCAACTGGACCATGGACTTCACACGGGCGTGACGCTGTCGAGCACCCCGTCGAGGGCCCGGCGGGCGGCGTCGCCGTCGGGCACCGTGCTGCCGTACACGTAGGACAGGCCGCCGTCGGCGGTGTGCACCGCCACGATGCGGACATAAGCCGGCTCCTTGGTGGCGCTCTTGAACACCACCCGGAACGACGCCGTGGCCGCCGGCTGGCCGCCGACCTCCAGCGCCTTGGTGCGCAGGCCGTCGCGGCTGCCCAGGTCGGGCAGGAAGCGCCGGGCGGTGTCCAGCGCCACGGCGTCGGCCGTGGACTGCAGCTGCTCGGACGTGGCGGCGCCGCCGATGCCGCCCTGCTGCTGCGGGAAGGCGACCACGACCGCGCCGCCCGCGGCGATGCCCGAGGTGGAGGACGGCCGGTCGGCCTTGGTCCAGCCCGCCGGGATGAGGTAGGACACCTGGGCCTTGGTGTCGGTGACCCGCGCGGGCGACTGCGCGGCCGGTTTGGCGGTCGGCTGCGAGCCCGGTTTGACGGGTGGCTCGACGGTGCTCCGGGCCCACAGGAGGGCGACCACGGCCACCACAACCACCAGGATCGCGATCCCGCCGACCACGATCACCCACCACCAGCCCGACTTCGGTGGCTCGGCCTCGTATTGAGGGACGTCGGGGAGCATGTCGGGGGTGTACGGCAGGCGCTGCGTGTAAGGGCTCTGGCCGGGTTCCTGGTGGGGTTGCTCGGGTTGCGGCCAGCGATGCCTGATGGTCCGGTTGGGGTCGGGGCCGGGCTGATCCGGCTGCTCTGGATTCATGATCCCCTCGGACGTCCGCAAAGAGCTTTTATCCAGACATTGTCACATTCCTTGGTGGTCGGGCGGCTGGTTAGCCCTGCGGGTTCTGCCATCCGGGCCGCTCGGGGTCCTGCCAGCCCGGCTGCGGGCCCGCGGGAGGCTGCGGCGGCGACTGCGGCTGCCACTCGGGCGGCGGCTGGGACTGCCGCTGCCACTCGGGCTGCTGGGGCTGCGGCTGTTGCGGTTGCTGGGGTTGCTGCCAGCCGTGCGGCTGCGGGGGTTGCGGCCAGCCCGGCGTCTGCGGCGGCTGGGCCGGCGTGCGGCGGGCGACCACGGCCCAGATCAGCAGACCCACGCCCCCTCCGGTGAGTACGAGGCTGATCAAGGCTTCCACCAGCACCACCCCGCCGATCGACCGGATGCCGACCGCTTCGACCAGGTACGGGAACGTGAGGCTGCGCGCGACATCGAACACCACGCTGATCAGGAACACGATGCACCCGTACAAGCCCAGCATGGCAGCCCGGCCGTGCTCGGCCCTTGCCCTGATCATCAGCACGATGCCGACGATCAGCAGGATGATCATCAGCAGCGCGAAGACAAAAGCCCCAAAGGTCGACGCTATGTTCACTTGTTCACTCCGCCCCTATCGAGTCGCGATCACGTTACGGGGATTGGCGCGCGCTTTCCACTGCCTTGGTGATCGAACGGAGATCCAGGTCGCCCTGGTAGCGGACGCCGTTCAGGAACAGCGTGGGCGTTCCGCGGACGCCGCTCGCGCGGCCCGACTCCTCGTCCCGGTCGACCCGCGCCGCCTGCGCGGGTACGTCGGACCACGGCTCGACGTCCAGCTCGGCGGCGTAGCGGGCCAGGTCGGTGTCGGTCAGGAAGCGCTGGTTGTCGAAGAGGGTGTCGTGCATCTCCCAAAACCGGCCCTCCCTCGCCGCGGCCTCGGCGACCACCGCGGCGGGAAAGGCCCGGGGGTGCACCGTACGCAGCGGGAAGTGCCGGAACACGAGGCGAACATCGTCAGACTTCCGCAGCAGCTCGCTCAGGACCGGATGGAGAGCTCCGCAGTAGGGGCACTCGAAGTCGCCGTACTCCACGATCGTCACCCGCGCGTCCGCCGGCCCCCGTACGTGGTCGTCGGGTCCCACGGGCTCGGTCAGCAGCTCGGGGAGCTCCTCCTCCGGCTCGGCGTCGGGAGGCGCGCACACCCCGCCCCGGTCCCAGACCATCCGGAAGATCGCCCCGCCCATCAGCGCCGCCAGCAGCGACCCGGCCAGAATGCCGATCTTCGCCTGGCTCTGCACCGCCGGGTCGTCGAAGGCCAGGTCCACGATGAACAGCGCCACCGTGAACCCGATCCCGGACACCGCCGCGCCGCCCAGCAACTGCCCCCAGACCAGGTTGCCGGGCAGGATCCCCCAGCCGAACCTCAGCGGCAGCCAGGTGCCCAGCGAGATGCCGACGAACTTCCCCAGCAGCAGCCCGGCGGCCACCCCGATCGTGATGGGCGAGGTCAACGCCGTGCGCAGCGTCTCGGCGTCGAGCCGGACACCCGCGTTGGCCAGCGCGAAGATCGGCACGATCACATGGCTGCTCCAGGGGTGGAGCTGGAGCTGCAGCCGCTCGTTCACGGACACGGCGCGCCGCAGCGTGCGCGCCGCCACCCTGGCCGCCTGCGGGCTCGGGTCGTTGGTGAACTCGTGTACGGCCTCGTCGGCGCGGAGCAACTTGCGGTCGCTGGGCGCGTACACGAACACCAGGATGCCCAGCGCGATGCCGACCAGCGTCGGATGCACGCCGCTCTCCAGCGTGGCCACCCACAGCGCGAACCCGAGCACGATGTACGCGGGCGCCCGCCAGATCCTCAGCCACCGCAGCGTCATGATCGCCGCCAGCAGCGCCGCCGCGACCACCAGGGCGACGACGTCCAGGCTCGCGGTGTAGAAGAGCGCGATGATGATGATCGCCAGCACGTCGTCGACGATCGCCAGCGTCAGCAGGAACACCCGCAACGGCTCCGGGCACCGCGCACCCACGATGGCGAGCATGCCGAGCACGAACGCGGTGTCGGTGGCGATCGGCACGCCCCACCCACCGGCCGCGGGCCCACCCGCGTTCAGGGCCAGATAGACACCGGCGGGCACCATCATCCCGCCCAGCGCCGCCACCGCAGGCACCGCGATCAGCCGCCGATCCCGCAACTGGCCGAGCCGCGCCTCGTAGGAGATCTCCAGACCGATGAGAAAGAAGAAGATGGTCATGAGGCCGTCGTTGACCCAGTGGCGCAGATCGAGCTCGAACGTGGCGCTGCCGAACGACAGGCCCATGTTGGTGTGCCAGAAGGACTCGTACGTGCCGCCCCAGGGGGAGTTGGCCCACAGCAGGGCAAGCAGAGTGGCCGCCAGCAGCACGCTGGTGCTGCCGGTCTCGGTCTTGAAGAACGCCCGCAACATGTCAGACCCCCGGCGTCCGATGATAGGCGGCGCGCGGATGAGACCGAAGATGGGCGGCGACGTCCGCCTCGCATCGGCCGCCCCACCGCGACTTCAGGGGTGGAGCGGCTGGTCGGCGCACTTCCGGGGGTGGTGAGGGGCTGCTCGGGACAGGAGCCGCGCCGCTACCGGATGCTCACGAGTTCGGGGTGGGCGTGGGGGTCGGGGTTGGGGTCTCGGAGATCGTCGGGGTCGGGTCGGGTGTCGGAGTGTCCGTGGGGGTTTCGGGCGGGGTCACGGTTTCGGTGGGTGTGGGGCAGGCGGTCGGGGTCCGCCAGGTCGGCGGGTTCATCCACGGCTGCTTCGACTGCCACCAGCCGTGGCCGCGCCAGAAGTTCTTGGTGGGCCTGGACAGGTCGAAGACGTAAGCGGCCGTCGCCGTCACGGTTGGCGCCGCCGTCTCGGTGGGCGCCAATGTCGCCGTGACCGTGGGCGTCTCGGTCGGCGTCTCCGTGGGCGTGACTGTGGGCGTCTCGGTCGGTGTCTCTGTGGGGGTCGCTGTAGGGGTCTCGGTCGGTGTTTCGGTCGGTGTTTCGGTCGGTGTCTCTGTGGGTGTCTCGGTGGGGGGCGGGGTGCCCGTGTCGGTGTTGGCGGTGGCGGTCACCGACACCCAGTCGCCCTCCTTGACCTTGCTGGTCCCACGGCGTCCGGCGATCGTGCGGGTGGACTCGCTGATCGCGTACACCTTCTCGAAGCCGTCCTGGCTCTTCACGGTGATGGAGTCCGCCGCGACGGCGGTCGCCTGCCCGGTCTGGGCGAGCAGCGTGACGATGCCGCAACCGTCCTTGGTCGCCACCGCGAACTCGCCGTGCATCGCGCCGACGAAGCCCCAAGGGCTCATCGGCGGCAATTCGGGCGCGGTGGGTGTCTCGGTCGGGGTCTCGGCGGGTGTCTCGCTGACCGTCGGCGTGGGAGTCGGCGTCTCCGCCGGCGTTCCCGACGCCGCCGCGGCCACTCCGATCCCGCTCGTCGCCATCACTGCGACGGTCGCGGCAACGATCAGCGGTCGTGGGACGCGCCTGCGCGGCTCGTCCGGTCCGATCGACAGGTCCTTGTTTGGGTGGTCAGAACTCGTTGGCGTCACTATGTCCTCCAGCTGAGTTGCTCCGATTCAATCTCCGCGGATCTAAACCGGGAGTAAGCCGGACGACAGTCACATAGGACGCGCGTTGCCATGCAGCACCGCTGGAAACGGAGAACCGGCAGGTGACGCCCGGTTTGGCGGTCCCTCTACCGAGATGCGGGCCAGTGCTCCCGTTTTTAGGCGAGATGGTGTGAGCCCCCGCGTGAGTGCCCTCTAGGGCGGGTCGGCAATGAGCCCGGGCCGCGCGGCCCGGGCTCATTGGGTCATTTGACTACCGGGTGATCTTGACGTCGTCCACGCCCGCCTCGACCAGGCTGGCCCCCGACGCGTCGGCGGCCTCGATCACCACGCGGACGCTCTGCCCGGCGAAGGCGGAGATGTCGGCGCCGGCCGTACTCCAGGCCGCGTCGCGGTTGCTCGCCGCCCCCAGCTGCTGGAACACCGTGCTGGACGTGCTCCCCACCACCCTGACGCGGAAGAAGTCGGCGGTGGAGGCGTTGCTGCCGTGCGCGAGATACCACGACAGCGACAGCCGGAGCGTCCCGCCGGCCGGCAGGGTGATCGGCGGCGACTGGATCGAGGTGGTGCCGCCGTCCAGATCGTTCTCGCCCGCGCTTGCCCCGGCCAGCCTGCCGGTGACCAGGTCGTTCGTGCCGCTCACCGTGGTGCCGAGCTGCTTGGTGCCGCTGGAGGTCGTCGCTTCCGGGTCGCCGCGCTCCCACTGGCCGGTGGTCGCGGTGTCGGTGCCGCCGGCGTTGGTGACCCAGCCGGTGGCGGACTCGAACGTGTCCGACCAGACGGTCGCGGGCGGTGTGGCGGTGGCGATCGTCCAGACGGAGTAGGCGATGGCGTCGGCGTTGCGGTCGAGAGCGGTGTCGTTGATGTTGGCGGTCGTGTCGCAGGAGCGGTGGTAGCAGGCGTCGAACGCCTGGCCGGCCGTGCCGCCCCAGAGCTGTGCCTGCGCGCTCGACTTGATCCCCTCCGCGCCCGTGAACGTGCCGCCCGCCGCGATGCCGACGGCGATGAACGGGCCGTAGTCGGAGCGGCCGTCGAAGTCGGTGCCGCGGGTCGGGACGCCGATGGAGGAGAAGTACGCCGCCAGGGTCTGCTCCAGCTGCGCCGACCCGGCCGGGCCGGGCCCCGAGCCGGTGCCGTCGGAGTTGTCGCCGTCGTAGAGAAAGTAGCCGGGGTTGGGGGAGCCGACCATGTCGAAGTTCAGGTACGCCTTGATCTTGGTACGTTCGGCGGCCGGCAGGTTGTTCACGTAGAACTGCGAGCCGCGCAGCCCCAGCTCCTCGGCGCCCCACCAGGCGAAGCGCAGGTGCTTCGTGGGCTGCAGCGCCTGGCGGGAGACCTCCAGCGCGACCTCCAGGATCGACGCCGAGCCGGAGCCGTTGTCGTTGATGCCGGGTCCGGCGGTGACGCTGTCGAGATGGGAGCCGGTCATGAGGATGTCGTTGGGGTCGCCGCCCGGCCAGTCGGCGATCACGTTGTAGCCGGTGGCGCCGTTGTAGGTGAACGACTGCAGCGTCGTGGTGTATCCGGCGGCGGCCAGCTGGCCCTTCACGTAGTTGGCCGAGGCCAGGTAGCCGGGCCGGCCGTGCGCGCGGGTGCCGCCGTTGTTATTGGCGATCGTCTGCAGCTGCGTCAGGTGGGCCTTGACATTGGTGAGGGAGATGTTCGGCGGTGCCGCCGCGACGGCCGCAGTGGTGGGCGCGCTGAGCGCCAGGGGTAAGGCCAGCGCGAGAGCACCTAATGCCGCGAGGAACTTCATCGGGGGTCCTCCGTGGGGGGTGGACAGAGGTCAGGTCGCTATCCCGGTCTGGGATGTGTGGCAGGCGCGGACAGCCCCGTAAACAGCCGCGCTGCCTGAACGTAACCAGCAGCCTTGATCCTGAGAAGACCCATTTGTCGCAGCTGTCCACAATGAGGACGGCCTCAGGCCCTTACGGTGAGGACGGTGCGGGCCTGGCCGCCGTTCCGGCAGTAGACGATCACCGGGTACGTACCTGCTCGGGCCGTTCTGAACGACGGTGTCCAGGCGGCGGTCGGTGCCGGAGCGAACGCCTGGCGCGGGCTGAAGGCGCCGGAGGCCACGCCGCGCACCTTGGACCCACCGCACACCGCCGTGACCGTCACCTGCCCGCCCACCCTGACCGAGGCGGGACTGATCCCGGCACCCGCGTTGATCGCCGACAGGGCGATGCCGCCCGGCTGCTGCGCCGGAGGAGCGCTGGTCGGCCGCGTGGTGGGCTTGCTGGTCGGCGCAGCGGTCGGGGCGGTGGTCGGGCTGGTCGTCGGGGTGGTCGTGCCGCCACCGAAGGTCACGTCCGAGCAGGAGTAGAACGCCTCGGGGCTGTCGCTGCGCTGCCAGATGCTGTAGATCAGGTGGCGCCCTTGCTTGGCGGGCAGCTTGCCCTGGAGGGTGTAGGCGCCGTCCGCCAGCGCGGGGTCCCGCTGGGTGAGGAACGGCTTCGACTCCAGGTCCGACCACTTGAGCGGCTTGGACGGGTCATAGCCGTCCTTGGTGACGTACAGCTCGAAAGAGCCCTTGTGCGGAGCGGTCGCCCGGTAGCGGAAGGTGAACGCGGCGCCGCTCGGCATGCCGGTGGCGGGCCAGTCGGCGCGTACCTGGTCGAAGCCGCGGTACTTGTCGCGGCCCGCGCTGCACAGCTTGCCGTCCGGGATGAGCTCGCGGTGCCTGCCGGCGGCGTTCGCCAGGTTGACCTCGTTCCAGTCGTAGAGCGGCTGGGTGCCGCCGAGTTCCACGGCCTTCTTGCAGGCGGCGGACTTGGGGCTCTCCGGGTTCTCGCTGAAGCAGACCAGGGTCCGGCTGGGCGGGTTGTTCATGGTGCCGTGGGCGCTGGCGGCACCGGGCGCGACGGCCAGAACGAGCAGCGTGGGAACGGTCAGGGTGGCGGCGGCGAGCGCCTTGCGCTTGATCTGCATGTAGATCACGTTGAGGCATGAAAGGGGGCGAAAAATGCCCTTTAAAGCGCTCTTAAGGCTGACTTAGGTGCCTTTTCAGTGCGGCGGATCCAGACCTGCACCTGCGCCCCGCCGAGCGACGAGCGGTCCAGCCGGAGTGACCCGCCGGACGACTCCGCCAGCCGGCGGGCGATGTCCAGGCCGAGCCCGGTCGAGCCGGCGCCGCTGGTGCCCCGCTCCAACGCCGCCTCCGGATCCGCGATGCCGGGACCGGCGTCGGAGACCAGGATGCCGACCGTGTCCTTGCCCTCGTGCAAGGACACGCTGAACGCGGTGCCCTCGGCCGTGTGCCGGAACACGTTGCCCAGCAGCGCGTCGACCGCCGCCGTCAGCTCGGTCGCGGGCACCGGCACCCGTACCGGCAGCGTCGCGCCGATGAGCTGCCACGGCCGCTGCTGGTCCTCCGCCAGCGCCGCCCAGAACGTCAGCCGGTCGCGCAGCACCTCCGCCGCGTCGCAGACCCGGTCGGCGCGTGACGGGCGCCTGGCCGCGGAGATGATCGTGTCCACCTCGACCTCCAGCCGGGCCAGCGCCTGCCTGCTCGGCTCGGCCTGCGTCCCGAGCTGGTCGAGGCTGAGCCGGAGCGCGGTGAGCGGCGTACGCAGGCGGTGTGACAGGTCGGCGGCCAGCTCGCGTTCGGCGGCGAGCAGGTGAGTGACCCGGTTGGCCATCGCGTTGAACGCCGTGGCCGCCGCGACCAGCTCCGGCGGCCCCTCGGGATAGATGCGCTCGCTCAGGTCGCCCGCGCCCAGCGCGGTGGCCGCCGAACCGAGCCGGCGGGCCGAGCGGACCACGCGAGCGCCCAGCCGGTCGCCGACGAGCACCGAGCCGAGCACGAGCACCACGGCCACACCGGTCAGCACCGCCCACGACGTGCCGACTCCCCGGTTCAGGTCGTCGGCCGGCACGAAGACCTCGATCACCGCGCCTCGGTCACCGTCCAGCGCGACCGGCCGGAGCAGCACCTGGCCCGCCGGCAGCTCGACGGTGTCGGCCCTGGTCTGCGCCGCCGCCCGCGCCACGTCGGCGGCCGGGGCGCGGGAGGTGCCCGTGGTCGGGCCGCCGTTGACGTGGATGGCCAGCAGGCCGCGCCGGCCCGCCTCGGTACGCGCCATCGCGTGGGCGAGGTCGTCTGTTCTGGTCGTCAAGGCCAGCACCGGGACCAGCGCCGACGCCTGACGTTCGGCGCCGGAGACCGCCCTGCTCTGGGCCGTCTCCTTGACGATCAGAGCGAGCGGCACCAGGAAGGCCAGCGCCACCATCGAGGTGACGGCGACCATCAGCACGGCCAGCGCCCGCCTCATCGGGGCGCTGACAGCATGAAGCCGACGCCCCGGACGGTATGCAGGTAGCGGGGGTTCGAGGCGCTTTCGCCGAGCTTGCGGCGTAACCAGGACAGGTGAACGTCGATGGTCTGGTCGTCCCCGTACGCCTGGTGCCAGACCTCGGTCAGCAGTTCCTTGCGGGTGACGACCCGGTCCGCCCGCGTGGCGAGGTAGGCGAGCAGGTCGAACTCGCGCCGGGTCAGCGTGAGCGGCCCGCCGTCCAGCGCCGCCGCCCGCCGGTTGGCGTCGACCACCAGCCCGCCGACGCGCAGCACCTGTGGCGGCGGCGCGGACCTGGCCCGGCGCAGTACGGCGTCCAGCCGGGCACCCAGGTGGTCACCGGAGAACGGCTTGACCAGGTAGTCGTCGGCGCCGGCGTCCAGCAGCCTGACGATCTCGGCCTCGTCGTCGCGGGCCGTGGCCACGATGACCGGTACGTCGGAGATGCCGCGCACCATCTTCAGCGCCTCCGAGCCGTCGAGGTCGGGCAGGCCGAGGTCGAGGATGACGGCGTCCGGCGGGTTCTGCGAGATCTCCCGGAGCGCGTCCAGGGCGCAGCCCGCGCTGCGCACCGCGTGCTGCCGGCCGGCCAGCTCGCGGATGATCGCCGACCGGACGAATTCATCGTCTTCCACTACGAGAACCGTCGCCATGCGCACCAACCGTCCATAATTCGTCCCATGCGTCGAGCCCTTGGATACATCGTGGTCTGGTGTGGAGCCACCGTGATCGCGGTCTCAGTGTCGTGGTTCGGCGTGCGCGGTGTCTTGCGTACCGAGTTCGTGGACGATGTCCAGGTTGAGCCGTTCCTGGCGCAGGCGGTCGCGGACGGCGACCGTACACCCACCACTCCCGCCACTCCCACCAGTCCCACCACTCCCGCCAGGACGCCCACTCCCACGAAGACGCCCACCCCCACCAGGACTCCCGCTCCCACCAAACCCGCAGTGCGGAAGACGCAGGCACCCGCACCCGCCAGGACGCCGAAGAACCTGCGGGTGGTGTCGGTGAAGGGCGGCGAGGTGGCGTTCACGCTTGGGCCCGACGGTTGCCGCCTGGTGTCGGCCACTCCCAGGAGCGGCTACTCCACCAAGGTCGCCAGGAACACCGGCTGGATCAGGGTGGACCTGGTCAAGGGCGAGCACGGCTCGGGGGTGTGGTGCATCAGCGGCGAGCAGCGCACCGACACCTGGGAGTACTGATGGGGGCTCACTACTACGGACGGAGTAGCCGAGCCATCGCCGTACAGCCGATTCCCAGCGCCGCCCCAGGTGCGAACGTGACGGCATGGACGCACTGCGGAAAGCGCTGGGAGCCCTCTCGGCGGTCTACGCGCTGATCTTCTTCTGCGCGGCGCTGCTGCACACCGGGCTCCCGCTCGGCCCGCTGCGCCAGCCCGCGATCGTGCCGGCGACGATCGTGGAGACGCTCTGCGGCCTGGCCATGCTCGTCGGCGCCCACGGCGCGCTGAGCCGACGGCCGTGGGCGTGGGAGGGCTTGTTCCACACCCACGCGGGCGCGCTGGCCGGGGTGCTGATGGGGATACTCGCGATGGCGTTCGGTGCGGCCGAGACGACCGGGCTGAACACCTGGTATCACCGCACGATGGCGGCGCTGCTGATCGCGGGCCTGGCCGCCGCCGGCTACGTGTCGAGGGTACGCAGGTAGGCGTCGGCCTCGGCGACATGGTCCTCGGTGAAGACGCGGATCCCGTTGAGCTCCAGCAGTGCCGTGGTGACGCCCTGTCCGGGCGTGCGGCGGCCCCGGAACGTGCCGTCGTAGACGGTCAGCGCGCCGCACGATGGGCTGCCCTCTTTCAGCACCGCCACCCGGATGCCGAAGGAGCGGGCTACGGCGAGCGCCGACTGCGCGCCCGCCAGGAACTCGGCCGTGACGTCGGACCCCTCGGCGGTGAGCACGCGGGCGGCTCCCGACAGCACGGCCGCGCCGCTCACCCCGCCCTCGATCTCGGCGGCCGGGCGGGGGGTCGGCAGCCCGCCCTCCACCTCGGGGCAGAACGGCACCAAGCGGCCCTCCTCGCGCCAGGCGGCGAGTCGCGCGTCGGCGCTGGTCTTGGCGCCGCCGTCGTAGCGCACCCGCCGGCCCATCAGGCAGGCGCTGACGAGGACTCTCTCCATACCGACGATTCTAGGAGCGCGGTCGGCATGGTCAGGGGCGCCGACGACAGGCCGCGACTGGCCGCCGGACGGAATCGAGGGCGGCCTACCCGGGCGATAGCCTTTTCCCGATGAACACCACCGTCGCCACGATCGTGATCGTCGGCTCGCTGCTGCTCGCCCTGGCGAGCCTGATCGCCGCGATCCGCAACCGGTCCATGGGCATGATCCTGCTGGTCGGGTTCGCCGTGCTGGAGGTGGCGGTGCTGGTCCAGGCGGGCATCGTGATCGCCGCCGTGGTCGGCGGCCAGGGCCCCGCCGAGAAGGGCACGCTCTACGGCTACCTCGCCGGGCAGGCGGTCATCCCGCCCGCGGGCGTCTTCCTCGCGCTGGCCGAGCGGAGCCGGTGGGGGCCGGCGATCCTGGTCGTGGCCGGGTTCGCGATCGCGGTGATGACGGGCCGGCTGCTGCAGATCTGGCAGGGCTTCCCGTGAGCGGGCCGGCGATCGGCAGCGGGCCGGGCCGGGCGCTCGTCGCCGTCTACGGGCTCTTCGCGCTCGCCGCGGGCGCGCGGGCCACGGTGCAGATTCTCACCCGGTTCGGCGAGGCGCCGCTCGCCTACACGCTGTCGGCGCTCGCCGCGCTGGTCTACATCCTGCTCACCGTCGCGCTGGCCCGTGGGGCGCGTACCCTCGCGCTGGCGGCGCTGGGTGTCGAGCTGGCGGGCGTGCTGCTCATCGGCACGGCCAGCGTCCTCGATCCGGCCGCTTTCCCGGAGGCCACCGTCTGGTCGGTCTATGGGAAGGGGTACCTGTTCGTCCCGCTGATACTGCCGTTCGTCGGCCTCTACTGGTTGCTGCGCAGGCGTTAGCGAGCCGGGGGC
Source organism: Nonomuraea aurantiaca (assembly GCF_020215705.1). Taxonomy (GTDB): domain Bacteria; phylum Actinomycetota; class Actinomycetes; order Streptosporangiales; family Streptosporangiaceae; genus Nonomuraea; species Nonomuraea aurantiaca. The sequence goes on from NZ_JAIWNB010000001.1 coordinate 24,492, forward strand.
TCGGGCAGGGGCCCCCACATGAGCACGATCGAGCACTCCGTAGATGTCCAGGTCCCCGTCAGGGTGGCATACAACCAATGGACGCAGTTCGAGAGCTTCCCCGAGTTCATGGAGGGTGTCGAATCAGTCAAACAACTCAGCGACACACGTACGGCCTGGGTCACCGAGATCGCGGGAGTCAAGCGCGAGTTCGAGGCCGAGATCACCGAGCAGCACCCGGACGAGCGGATCGCCTGGCGGTCGGTCGACCGGCCGCACCAGGCGGGCGTGGTGACCTTCCACCACCTCGACCCGAACACGACCAAGGTCACGCTCCAGATGGAGTACGACCCCGAGGGGTTCGTAGAGACGGTCGGTGACTGGCTGCAGATCGTCCGCCTGCGCATCAGGAACGACATGGAACGCTTCAAGTCGTTCATCGAGTCGCGCGGCGGCGAGACCGGCGGCTGGCGCGGCGACGTGCCCGGCCCGCACCAGAGCGGCTCCGGCTACGACGCCGGCGACCAGCCGGTACCGCCCGTGACCGGGGACCGCCCGACGCCGCCCGGCGGTGGCGATCGGCCGATGCCGCCCGGCACCATCGGCGGTGGCGGCGAGTTCCCCGGCGGCGCCACGCTGCCGCCGCCCGGCCCCGTGCCCAGCCCGCCGCCCGGCCCGGTGCCGCCGCGTGACGAGCCGCCGCAGGAGCCGCGCCCCATCCTGTGATGGCTTCACCGCAACCCCCCGGGTGTTCTCGGGGGGTTTGCCATGTCTAGGAATAAATGCGGGTTTCGGGCCTGTTAACATGGCGATTCATCCCATGACTTGATGAGTGGAGGACCGTCCCCGCATGAGCGTGCTCGCCCAAGAGACCGACCAAGAGTCCAAAGGCAGATCCCTTGTCTGGCTCCTCGTGCTGGGAATCGTCCTCGCGGCGCTCAACCTGCGTACCGCGGTCACCAGCGTGGGCCCGCTGCTCGACCGGCTCGCCGGCGCGCTCGGCATGTCGAGCGTCGGCACCGGCCTGCTCACCACGCTACCCGTGCTGGCCTTCGCGACGGTCGGCGCGGTCACGCCCACGCTGGCCAGGCGCGTCGGCGAGCACCGGCTGCTGCTGCTCGCGCTCGTCACGCTCGGCGTGGGCCTGCTCGTGCGCTCGCTGGTCGGCTCCGCGCCGGTCTTCCTGCTGAGCAGCGCGGTCGCGCTGTCGGGCGGGGCCGTCGGCAACGTGCTCATCCCGACGCTGATCAAGCGTCACTTCCCGGCCCGTACCGGGATCATGACCACCGTCTACACCGTGGCGCTGGCCGTCGGCACCATGCTCGCCGCCGCGGCCACCGTACCGATCGAGCGCGCGTCAGGTGACTGGCACATCGCGCTCGGCGTGTGGGCGGCCCTGGCCGCCGTCGCCGTCATTCCGTGGCTTGCGCTCCTGCGCAGTGAGCCGGAGCGGCGCATCGACCAGGAGGACGCGGGCATCCGCCGGCTCGTCAGGAGCAAGCTGGCCTGGATGGTCGCGATCTACTTCGGCACCCAGTCCATGATCGCTTACATCATGTTCGGCTGGCTCGCCACCATCCTCACCGACGGCGGCTACACCACCGGCCAGGCCGGGCTCCTGCTCGGCGTGTTCACCGCGTTGAGCATCCCGGTCTCGATCCTGGTGCCCGTCATCGCCTCCCGCTTCCGCGACCAGCGGCCGGTGGTCGTCGGGCTCGTCGCCTGCTACGCCATCGGGTTCGCCGGGCTGTGGCTCGCGCCGATCTCGACGGCGGCGGTCTGGGTGACGTTCGTGGCGATCGGCATGGGGTCCTTCCCGCTGGCGCTGATGATGCTCGCCCTGCGCACGCGTACGCCGGAGACCACCGCCGCGCTGTCGGCGTTCGGGCAGAGCGCCGGCTACCTGATCGCGGGTGCGGGGCCGCTGCTCGTGGGGGTGCTGCACCAGATGACCGGTGGGTGGACGCTGCCGTACGCGCTGATGTTCGCGGTGCTGGTCGTGCAGCTTCTCACCGGGCTGTACGCGGGACGCGACCGGTATCTCGAAGACGAGTCCCAGTCGGTGGACAAGCCCGTCCCTGCCAGAATGGGCGGATGAACTCGACAGTTGTCACCTTCCCCGACGGTCATGTCAGTGGCCGCTCGGAAATCGTCGGGGCCGTGCCGGCGGGGGGCCGGCACGGTCTCGTCGTCGCCGAAACACCGTTCCACCCGCTCGATCACACCTGGCCGGACCAGCCCGCCGACCGGGGCACGATCGGCGGGCTGCCGGTGGCCGACTGCGTCACGGGGGCCCAGTCGGGCACCGGCGAGATCTTCCTCGGCCCCGACATCCCGGTACGCCGGGGCACCGAGGGCTGGGCCTGGCTGGTCGTCCACGTGACCGACGCCCCGCTGCCCGTGGGGACCGAGGTCGCGCTGGAGGTGGACCCCGGCCATCGGGCGGCCCTGTCGGCCGGGCACACCGCCTGCCACCTGGCCGCGCTCGCCCTGAACGCCGCCCTGGCCAGGCACTGGCGCAAGCCCGTGACCCCCGACGGGCTCGGCCACCCGGACTTCGACCAGAGCGCGATCACCTCCTCGCGGATCTCCCCCTTCGGCAGCGAGGACGTCTACCGGCTCGGCAAGTCCCTGCGGAAGAAGGGGTTCTCCGCCGAGGGGCTGGATCTCTCGCAGATCGCCTCGGACGTGAACGACCGGCTCAAGGCGTGGGTCGCGGCCGACGCGGCGGTCTGGCTCGATGTGCCGGAGCCCGGGCTGACGGCCCGCCGTACGTGGCACTGCGCGCTGCCGGAAGGGGAGACCTCGATCCCGTGCGGCGGCACGCATGTCCGGGGTACGGCGGAGCTCGGGGTCGTCACGGTCGAGCTGGATCTGGCGGATGCCGCGCTGACCATGCGTACTACTTGTCGCTGAGGAAGGCGAGCACCCGCTGCCAGGCGTCGGCGCAGGCCGCCTCGTGCTCGGCGGCGGTGGCGTCGAAGAAGCCGTGCGGGGCGCCCGGGTACGTGATCAGCTCGTGTGCCACCCCCGCCTCCGTCAGCGCCTCGCCGAACTCGCTCACCTGCTCACCGGTGATCTTTTCGTCGGCGCCCCCGAACAGGCCCAGGATCGGCGCGCCCAGCTCGGCCGCGTGCTGCGTCGGCCCCGGACCGTACGGGCCCACGATGCCCGGCGCGCCGTAGAAGCCGATCACGCCCGCCAGCCCGAAGCGCGGCGCCGATGCCAGGAACGCGTTGCGCCCGCCCGCGCAGAATCCGAGCGCCACCGCCGGCCTGCCCAGCCGGTCGGCCGCGGCCATGATGTCGTCCTGGATGGTCTGCCTGCCGAGCTTGGAGACGTGCTCCATGAAGGGGAAGTCCTCGCCCCGCTCGTCGTCGGTGGCGGTCCTGCCGTAGTAGTCGATGGCGATGGCCGGGTGGCCCTGCTCCGCCAGCCGTACGGCGAGCTGCTTGTAGAAGTCGTGCAGCCCGCGCAGGTCGGGCAGGATGACCACGCCCGGCCCGCGGACGTCGTCGGGACGGGCCTCGTAGGCGGCGAACACGGTGCCGTCGGCCGAGGTCAGCCTGATGCCGGCGGCGCTCGTGCCGGTGATGGGGGCGGTGTGGGCGGGTGGTCGTGCATCGTTGTCGTAGCACATAGTGGGGCGAAATTACCAAAGCCAGATTGATAAAGCTAGGCTTGGCTTCGTGCTCGCTAAAGATCTGCGGCTCGCGGTCGGGCGGTTGGCCCGGCGTATCCGCCAGCTGTACGCATATGCCTCGGACGATGATGTCTCCTTCACCGAGATCGCGGTCCTGTCGCGGCTGGAGCGCGAGGGGCCCCACACCTCGGCCCAGCTGGCGAACCTGGAGAAGGTGACCGCTCAGGCGATCGGCACGGCATTGGGCGGGTTGCACCGCCGGGGCATGGTGTCGCGGGGGCCCGACCCGGCCGACGGGCGCCGGGTCATCACCGCCATCACGGACGCCGGTCGCGGCGCGCTGAACAGCCGCGAACAGGTCGTCACCGAACGGCTGGCCGCGGTCGTCGACTCGCTCACCGAGGAGGAACGCGCACGTCTGGCCGCCGCTCTGCCCATCCTGGTCGTCCTGGCGGAGCGCCTTTGAGGGTGTCAGCATATGCTGACAAGCGGATGCTTGTCAGCGCATGCTGACACCATGAAGGTCAACGAGCTGGCCGAGGCGGCCACCGATCGCGATCCCGGTGTGGGTCTGGCGGCCGTGGCCGCCCTGAGAGCTCTGCTGGAGGAGCTCGAGGCCACGCACGTGTCCAACGCGCGAGACCGGGGGTGGTCCTGGGAGCAGATCGCCGACGCCCTCGGGATCAGGCGGCAGTCCGCGCACCGCAAGCACGCCCGCCGAGTCGGAAGGTAGCCACATGCTCGCCAGATTCACCGACCCCGCCCGCCGCACGCTGATCAGGGCCGGCACACTGGCCCTCGACGCGGGGCGGCCGGCGCTCACCCCTGACCTCCTGCTGCTCGCCCTGGCCGAGATCCGGCCCTTCTCGCTGGAGCGGTTCACCATGACGGCTGAGGACGTGCGGGGGCAGGTGGATCTCGGTGACGCCCATGAGCTGCTCGCCACCCTGGGGATCGACCTCGACGCCGTGCACCGCCGTACCAGGGAGGGGACCGCCGACCCCGCCCGGTGGCGACTGACGCGGTCGCGCCTCAAGCCGCTGCGGGTGACCCTGTACGGGCCGTTGGGGGCGGTGCCGCTGGCCATGCACGCGCGCAAGGCGGTGGAGGTGGCGATGTGGCGGCCGGGGGCGGTCACGGGGGAGCGGCTGCTTTGGGGGTTGCTGGCCGACTATTCGAACGGGGTGGGGCGGATCCTGCGGGACGGCGGGGTGGATCTGCGGGCGCTGGTGGAGGAGGCGGGGATACCGATGGCCCGGACGGCGTAGTGGTGGTGGAGGACGCGGGGGTGACGGTGGCCCGGACGCGTCAGGTCGGGGCGTCGAGGTGGGTGATCTTGTCCGGGTTCGCGATGAGGTAGATGGTGTCGATCTTGCCGTCCGTGACGAGCAGGGAGATGACGGTGACGACCCGGCCCGCGGCCGAGACGACTATGGCGGGTGCGCCGTTCACGGTCGCCAGGTCGTACGACAGGGTGACGCAGTCGCTCGCGCCGATCGAGGCCATGAATTTGGCGACGCCGTCGGGGGTGGTGATGGACGTCAGGAAGCGCGTCACGTTCGCGGCGCCGGTCAGGGCGCGCAGCGGGGAGCGGGCCTTGCCGCCGCCGTCGCTCACCAGCGTCACGTCGGTGGACAGCAGCTCGATCAGCCCATCCAGGTCACCGCTGGTGGAGGCGCGGATGAAGCGCTCGGTGATGCGCCGCCGCTCGCCGCGGTCCACGTCGAAGCGGGGCCGCTTCTCCTGTACGTGATCGCGGGCGCGCCTGGCCAGCTGCCGCGTGGCGGGCTCGGCCCGGCCGATCACCTCGGCGATCTCGGAGAAGGGCAGATCGAACGCCTCCCGCAGCACGAACACCGCCCGCTCCAGCGGCGAGAGCGTTTCGAGCACCACGAGCAGCGCGAACTCGACGGAGTCGGCCAGCTCCGCGTGCTCCGCCACGTCGGGCGCGGTGCTGATGGGCTCGGGCAACCACGGGCCGACGTACGACTCGCGCCGCGACTTCGCCCACCGCAACCGGTCGATGGCCAGCCGCGACGCGACCCTGACCAGGTACGCCCTGGGATCGGCGACGGTCGTCTCATCCACCCCGGACCAGCGCAGCCACGCCTCCTGCACCACGTCCTCGGCATCGGCCACACTGCCCAGGATCCGGTACGCGACGCCGGTCAGCAGGCTGCGGTGGTCTTCGAAGGTCGACATGAGACTTAAGACGTATCACGGGGGATCGTGTGTGACACAGACACCCCCAGATTCCGATACACTAAGACCGCATCAAGGGGCTATAGCGCAGCTGGTAGCGCACCTCCATGGCATGGAGGGGGTCTGGGGTTCGAATCCCCATAGCTCCACTCGTCGGCGGGGTTGGTTGGTCGCTCGCCCCCTACGGGGGCTTCGCTTCCCCAACGGCCTTCTCGTTGTTTACCCCGGGGGATAACCCCCGGACCCCCAGCGTCGGGCCAATCGGCCTTCGCTTCGCTCCGGGCTGTTTTTCTTTTTCCCCCAAATGGCTTCGCCTCTTTTGGCGCTTCGCGCTCGGGGGCTTCAGGCGTTTTCTTCCAGTCGGGCCTGGTCCCGACCCCTGTAGGGCCTTCGCTTCGCTCGGGCGTTCTTGTTTAGGCCGCTTCGCCCTATGGGGACGGCTCGTTGCGGTGGCCATCCGGGAAGCCGCAGCTTTCGACCGCGTTTGCCCGTTGCGGGCGCGGTGCCGCGCGGGTGGTTCGCCGCGAACACCGTATGTCGCGGGACTTCGTATCCCCGCGCTGGCTCAGGGCGGGCTCCTCCGGGGTGGAGCGACGACTGCCTGTCCTCTGTGGGTCTTCGGCGTCTGCGGTCCTGGTCGTCAATCAGGGGTGCGGGTGTCTCGGGATTGTGGCACATCGATGTGCCCGGCTGCTCCCGGCTCCGCGAGCTGGCCGAGATCGTCCTTCCAGTGGGGCTACCGGAGGTCGGCCGGGGAGCCGGCGGGCAGTGCGACGTACTTGCCGAGGAATTGCCGGGCTGAAGGCTTGTCCAGGCGGTAGTCGTAGTTGGTTCCCTTGCAGGCGTCGTCCTCTCCGCTGATCGACGTGGCCACGAGGAGATGCGACTCGGGGCCGCCCAGGAAGTTCGGGCCGCCTGAGTCGCCGAAGCAGGTGCTGCCGTCCGCCTTGGAGACCAGGGAAAGGTCCAGCCACTTGGCGGACAGGCCCTTGAACGAGATGGATGCCTGGTGGCGCGTGTCGGTGTACCGCCACTGCTCGCCGTGCCCCTTCTTGGCCGGGGAGAGGGCGCCGTACCCGACAGGGGTGAAACGGACGGACTTCAGCTTGCCGTCGGCCTTGAGGCGGTCCAGCATGCCCACCTCCGGCAACTGGGCCGGCCGGATGCCCGGGACGGGCTTGTCGAAGACGACGACTGCCATGTCGTGCAGATCCGAGTTCATCCTGAACCGTGGGTCGGGGATGTACCGGCCGGCGTAGACCTGGCCCTCGGGCTGGTAGTGCTGGGCGAAGGAGACTCGGGCCGTCTTCTGGTTCCGCTCCCCGCAGTGGGCGGCGGTGAGGAAGACCGTCGGCGAGACGAGGGTGCCGGTGCAGTACGCCCAGGTACCGTCGGAGTGCGGCTTCTCTGCGACGAGGGCCCCTACTTCCGGATGGGCGTTACCGTCGTCCTCGCCGTTGGTGATGGCTGCCGCGGGCGTGGCTGAATACGCAATCGTGGCAGCAAAAACTATGACAAAAGGGACGTAACGCATCTGAGGAGTGTAGGCGGAACATAGCCTCCGCATGGAATACGGCGCAGAAAATTTACCTCCGCCAGGGCTGATGTGACGCTTGTGAATGCGGTGACGCGGGATTCGGCGATGCTGCGCATAGATGGGGGACGTTGGCCGGGTTGTCGTCCAGCTCCCCGGTCGTCACGGAGGTCACGATGGCTTCGGCGGCGTCCAGCGTCTCGCCATTCAGCTCAAGGAAGACGACCGCCGAGGTCCATCCGAGTCGCTTGTTGCCGTCGACTATTTCCGCGTCAGGGCTCTTGCCGTTGTCTTCCGCGACAGCGCGCGGCCTGCGGTGCAGCTCGTCGGGGAGGCGCGGTCGAAGGTCCATGCGCGCACGGTGTCAGAGAGAGGTGCCCGTCGCTGTGATCGAATCAACGGAAGCCGATCTGCCCTCCGTAACCCAATGGTTGCTTTACGTGTGCTTAGGTAGTCCTTTGACAGTTTGTTGGCCGGAGTGGGGTTGAAGGGTGTCAAAGTACGGCTGGCGTCACTCGGCGTTCGCGCCTGTGGTGGGCCTGATGGTTTCCGCGCTGCTGCTCGTGGCCGGAGCGGTGGAGACGTTGCTGGTGTCCGTGGGCGCGACCACCGCCCCGCCGGCCGCGGAGGTCGTGGTCACGCTGATCATCGCGGTGTTCCTGACCACTGTTCTCCGGCTCGTCAGGGCCATACCGGATATCCGGCGGGAGAGTGCCGCGACCGCGCGGGCCGTGGCGAACGTGCAGGCGGTGAAGCCGAACGACGACACGCTGGTGGGGCGGCGGCTCAAGCTGTTCAAGGAGGCGGCCGAGGCCGGGAACGACTGTGAGGCGGTGCTGGGCGCCCGCTCCGCGCTGGACGACAGCGAGATGGCCAACAAGCACCACCTCGACCACGCGCTCATCTGGGCGCTGCCGGTGTTCGGGTTCATCGGCACCGCGCTGACGATGGCCGCGATGGTCAGCTCGTTCTCGAACGCCCTGGACAACCAGGGGGACCCCAGCGTGCTGATCACCGCGCTCAAGCAGCACGTGCTGCCCGAGCTGGCGTCCGCGTTCGGCGTCACCCTGGTCGCGCTGTTCCTGAGCGTGCTCGCGTTCGGCGGGATGGCGCTGATCGAGCGGGCGGAGCGGGCCAGCGTGGTGGCCGCCGACGAGGTGTTCCTCATCTATATCGCGCGCCTGCCCGTCAAGCAGGTGGCGCCCGCCATGACGGGGCTCACCCAGGAGCTGTCCCAGTCCAGAGGCAGGACCGAGGAGCTGGTCAAGGGCCTGGACGCGCTGCGCACCGCGGTGGAGCGGTTGAGCGCCGCCGAGAGCCGGCCGCAGAAGTACACCCTGGTGAGGGAGCAGTGAGGAAGCGCGCCGTCAGATCGTTCGCGCCGCCGCTCGACCTGCGCTTCATCGACCTGTTCATGTCCATCGTCCTGGCACTGTCCTTCGTGGCGATCATGCTGACCGTCGTGGCGCGGATGCTGCCGACGGACGTCTCCACGCCGCCGCGTCAGGAGACGCGGCAGGAGAAGAGCGTGGCCCAGCTGCAGAAGCAGCTCGACGCGGCCATGGTGGCCAAGCGGAAGGCCGAGGCCGAGCTGCGCACCACCCAGGCGCAGATCGCCGATCAGACCGCCTTCGCGCTGCCGTGGTGGCTGATCGGGTTCTGTGCTCTGCTCGGCGTGCTCACCGTGTTCATGACCTGGCGGATCCGGCTGTGGAACAACGGGAATCTGCCCCGATTGCGCAGCTGGCTGATGGTCACCGTGGTGGTGGCCGCGGTGACGGTGGTGATCAGGTCGCTGAGCGACAGTGACGGCTATCTGCTGCTCGCCGAGATCCCCTGGTGGGGGGCCGACGCCCTCTGTCTCGGGCTGTTGCTGGTCGCGTACGTGCTGATCTCCGACATCCGGGCCAGCCACGCCGCGCTCGGCGAGATCAGGGCGCGGTCGGCGCGCGTATCGGTTCCGACCCCCGACCGGTAGGACCCGGCCCGCAGGATCACGGCTTGCGGGCGACTCCGGCCAGGACCCAGGCCCGCTTCGCCTCCTGGTCGGAGATCGGGGTGCCGGAGCGCCACTGGCGGACATAGACGAAGCCGGGGTCGACGAGCTCCAGCCCGTCGAAGAAGCGCACCGCCTGGTCACGGGTGCGCGGACCGCCCTTGGGCCGGTTGAGCGCCTCCCGGAAGACGTCAGCGATCTGCTCGGCTATCTCGGGGCGGCCGTCGAAGACGGCGTGGGTGAGGCAGAGGAAGCTCCCGGGCGCCAGCCGCTCGCACAGCCGGGCCACGTGCTCGAACGGGCCGTCCTCGTCGGGGATGTACTGGAGCGCGCCAATGATCAGGACGCCGACGGGCCGGTCGAAGTCGATCAGCTGGCTCAGAGCGGGATCGTCCAGCATGGCGTCGGGGTGGAGGATGTCCCCTTCGACCACTCCCGTGCGCGCGTTGGTGGCGAGCAGCGCCCGCGCGTGGTTGAGCGCGACCGGGTCGTCGGCGACGTACACGACGTTGGCGTCCGGGTCGAGCGACTGGGCCACCTCGTGGAGGTTCCGCTTGGTGGGCAGCCCGGAGCTGACGTGGACGAACTGCGAGACACCCTGCTCGACCAGGTAGCGCACGACCCGTTCGCGGAATTCCTGGACGTACTCGCCCATGACCTTGGCGTCGGGGATCAGCGCCAGGACCCGCGCGGCCGCCTCGCGGTCGGCGGCGAAGTTGTCCTTGCCGCCCAGGAAGTAGTCGTTCATCCGGGCGACGCTGGGAGCGTTGGCCGACACCCCTGGCCGTCGGGGCGTGTCATTCATTTGTCATCTCCTCGCTCCCACCCGGCTAAGAGGACAGTAGCAAGCCAAGGGCCATCCGGGAGGCTTGTCCTGATTTGTACGGGCGGAGACTCATGAAAAGTTCATCCGCCGCAAATGGCGTCCCAAGGGGGGTTTCTTAGCTTTGCTGGCGTAAGAGAAGTTCTGCTAGGGCTGGGCGGCCTGCTCGCAGCCTGCGGCCAGGACGCGCCAGCGGTGACCACCTCGACAGGGGCGAGCGTGTCTTCTTGATCACGTGCTGGGCGGGCTGGGCCGACAGGCCCATGTTCTTCAGCTCGCCGTAGGTGTGCGCGCGCAGGTCGTAGTTGCGGAACGTCTTCGTCTCCCACGCGATCCGGGAGACCAGGTTCGCTGTTTCGTTGCACAGGCGCAGCGTGTCCGCCAGCGCCGCCTCCTGGGCGGGCGTGGGGAACAGCCGAACCTGCACAACGAATTTCACACTGTGAAATTACCGTGACTAGAACAGACGTGCGGCGCCGTCAGCGATTCCTCCCGGGCCCAAAGGCCCGGGGTTTCTCGCTATGGATTGCTGAAGATGACCGAGGAGGACGACGGCTATCTGGGGGTGATCGTCTTCTCGGCCGACTCCGACAAGGACGGCAAGTGATCAGGCCCCGGCCTCGGGTGGGCGCAGGCGTCGCAGGGCCTCGTTGACGCTCTCGCCCAGTCCGGTGGCGATCGGGTTGCCGTCGGAGTCGCGGGCGACGGCGGAGTAGGCCGGTCCCGGCAACTGGGTCAACAGGATGGTGTTGCCGTCTCGCAGCAGGTCCTGCGCGAAAACCGGTTGCGGCCATGAATAGCGTGGTTGCCATGGAGGCACTGGTGGAGTCGTTTGTGCGGGACGGCTTCGTGAAGCTGACGATCGGATCGCGCGAGCAGGGTGAGGCGGCGCAGGCGCTGCTGTGGAAGCAGATCGGCCTGTCGCCGGACGAGCCTGAAGGATGGCGCGAGCCGGTGGTGTGGGCCGCGGACATGACCGGGCAGGGGCCGTTCGGCGAGCTGGTCCGATCGCCCGAGCTGGCGGCGGGCTTGGACGCGGTGTGCGGGAAGGGCGGCTGGCAGCCGCGCGGCGCGGTGGGCAACATCCCGATCCGGTTCCCGCGGCGACCGCCGGCCGACGACCGCGGCTGGCACCTGGACGCCGGCGTTCAGCGGCCTGACGGCAGCTGGGGGGTGACCGCCCGTTCGCATACCCTCCTGGTGCTGATGCTGTTCTCGGAGGTCGGCGAGTCGGACGCGCCGACCCGGATCAGGGCGGGGTCGCAGCGGGACAGCTTCGGGGCGCTGGGCGAGCAGCAGGTATACGACCACATCAGCGCGGGCGCGCTGGTGGACGCGGCCAGCAAGGACCGGCCGGTGGCGCTGGCGACCGGCTCACCGGGCGACGCCTACCTGGTGCATCCGCTGACCGTGCACGCCGCGCAGGAGCACCTGGGCGAGCGGCCGAGGTTCATGGCGCAGATGCCGTTCATGCTGGCCGAGCCGCTGGACCCGGCGGCCGACACGCCGCTGGCCAGAGCGCTCCGCTGAGACCTGTCACTGACCGCGCAGCCAGTCGTCGGCTTCGTCCGGAGAGCCGAAGCGAATCACTCGTAAGGGGCCGAAGCGGGGATCGTGGACCCGCCGCTGGATGTCCGTCCGGCGCACCCTGTGCTGTGACCCGCCCACCACGCGGGGTGATCGCGGCGGAACCAGCCGGTCAGGGTCTCGCGATTACCGCCGAAGATCCGCTCGCGGAGAAGGGTCCTCCGTAGCGATCGCCTCAGGACCCGCGGCATGATGACGCGCCTGGAGTAGTCCAGCCACACGACGGTGTCGGCACGCTCCCAGAGCAGGTCGCGGACCTGGGGATAGCCGTACGAGTCGAAGATCCAGGCCGGAGAGGCGGCGATCTGGGCGACCTGCGTGGCGAACGCGTCGTTCACGGCCCAGCCGGGGCCGGCGAAGTGCAGGGCGTCCATTTCGTGGTACGGCACCGCGAGCCGCGAACTCAGAGCCCGTGCCATGGTGGACTTGCCGGCCCCGCTGATGCCGGCCACGAGGATGCGCCGCATTCGTGTCATGCGTTCAGTATTGGACCTGTGTCCACCGGTTATCGGGGGTCGATCGGTGTCAGGGGCGGGGTTCCGGCCTCGATGGCGGCGGCCGCGTCCAGGCACAGGTCCTCGCGGAAGCGCGGTCCGATGATCTGTACGACCTGCGGCAGCCCGTCCGCCAGACCGGTCGGGACGGCGACCGACGGCAGCCCCAGCAGGTTGGCCACCACGCTCATGCGCAGCGCCGCCGGCCACCCGGCCAGCCACTCGGGATCGAGGTCGGCGCCCACCGGGAAGGCCGGGATCGTGCAGATCGGCGCGAGGACCAGCGGGGTCGAGGCCGTCCAGTCGGCCCAGGTCCGCATGATGGCGGCGCGTTCCATCATCGGGTCGAAGGCGGCGCGCCCGCCCGCTCGCGCCCAGATCTCCTTGTAGGCGGTCCAGAACTGGACGAACTCCTTGGAGGCGACCGCCTCGACGGGTGGCTGCTCCTCGTGGACACGGCTGTAGGAGGACATGATCTGGGTGTAGATCTCCGAGGCCCGGTCCAGGGCGGGCGGCAGGCTCTCCGTCACCTGGTAACCGGCGCCGGCGAGCAGCTCGGCCGCCTGCCGCACGGCGGCGGTGACCTGGGGGTCCGCGTCGAGGCCGGTGACCGCCGCCACGCCGATCGGCGCCGCCGGGGCCGGGCCTCGCAGGGGAACCGGGGCGTACCAGGAGTCGCCGGGCGCGTGCCCGCACATGTGGTCGAAGGCCAGCCGCAGGTCGGCCACCCGCCGCGCGATCGGACCGTGCACGCCCAGCAGCTGGAACGCGAACGGCGCCGCCTGTCCTCGCTGGCCGATCCGGCCCAGCGACGGCTTCAGCGCGGCGACGCCGCAGCACTGGGCCGGCCAGCGCAGCGAGCCCGCGCCGTCGTTGCCGATGCCGAGCGGGGTCAGGCCGGTCGCCACCGCGGCCGCGTCGCCGCCGCTGGAGCCGCCCGGCGTGTGGCCGGCCGACCAGGGGTTGCGGGTCGCGCCGCGCAGGTCGTTGCCGGTGTGCCAGCGGATGCCGAACTCCGGCATGTTCGTCCGGCCGATCGGGATCGCGCCCGCCGCGCGCAACTGGGCGATGTGATGGGCGTCGCGCTGGGCGACGGCGTCGCGCAGGGGGACGATGCCGAGTGTCGTCGCCGAGCCGGCCACGTCGACGTTCTCCTTGACCGTCATGGGGACGCCGCAGAGCGGGCCCGGCGCCGTGCCGTCGCGCAGGGCCCGGTCGGCCGCGTCCGCCGCGTCGAGGGCCTGCTCCTCCAGCACCACGGTGATGGCGTTGACCCGCGGGTTCATCTCGGCGATCCGCGTCAGATGGGCCTGGACCACCTCACGGCTGGACACCTCGCGGGTGCCGATCAGCCGTGCCAGATCTCCGGCGGCCAGTTCCCATAGCTCAGCCACAACATCCTCCTCAGGGGGTAAGCGGTGCCGAGGAATCTAGGGCGAATATTCAGGAAGAGGCAGTCTTGTCTTTCCCGGCCTCGTCAGCCAGCCGGAGAACGTGCAGGTGGGAGCGGTACGAAAAAGGGCCGGAGGCGGTCGCCTCCGGCCCTTCGAAATATCCGGCTAGTTATGCCGACTGGTCTTGCGCCAGGTGAAGCCACCGGGCAGGTTGACGGATATGGTGCGGCGGCCGTCCGCCGTGCGGGTGACCCGGAACAACCGGTTGCCCCAGCTGTGCCCCACGCCGCCGCGTGACAGATTGAGCCTGAACGGCCCGAGCTTGATCGACTTTCTGTAGCTCCAGCCCATCGAGGTTCCCTCCATGAGATCGCGAGGGCTCCCAGCTACCCGAATATTGGCGAAATATCGGGTTTATTGTGGTGGTCACTCCACTGTCACCGTCGCTTTCGCCGGGACCGTGGTGCCCGCCACCTGCCCGGTCACCGAGAAGGTGCCGGGGGAGGCGTACGAACCGGGGTCGATCGCCGCCCACGTGACCGCGACCGAGCTGTCCTTGGACCCGTCGTTGTACGTGGCCACGACGGTCGCCGGCAGCGACGGCGCGGTGCCCGCCCGGGTCCGCACCGCCTCCTCGGCGATCGAGGTGATGGTCACCGCCGGACTCGTCCGGACGTACACCGTGGCCTCGACGGGCGAGCGCAGGCCCTCGGCGAGCCCGGCGACCTTGAAGCTGGTGCCACCGGTCTTGACCTGATCGGCGGTCACCTGCTGCCACGTCACCGCGGCCTGACCCCGGCCGCCGTCCGCGTACAGCGTCTCGACCTTGGCCGGAAGCTGGGGCAGCGTGCCGGCCACTGTGGGGACGTGCACGGGCCGCACCGAGTCCGGCGGCACCGCGTACGCCTTCCACTCCAGCACTCCGACGGACGCCTGGCCGGACACCAGTTCGGCGCGCAGCTTCGTCGTCGTCACCGTGTCGAACGAGACCGTGTTGTAGGCGTCGGCCGCGGTCGGATAGGAGGCGGCGCCGGTCACGTCCTCGAAGGAGTCGCCGTCCCACGCCTGGATCTTCCACGACGCCGGGACGAGGACGCCGCCGCCGTCGTCGAAGAAGTACAGGTCCGCCTTGTTCACCCGTACCGGTGACGGCCAGTCGAGCTGCACCCACTGCGTGCCCTGCTGCGGCCAGGTGCCCCAGCGCGGGTTGGCGCCGTCGTTGGAGCGCGGCGGCTCGATGCCGTCGTTGATCGCCGTCACCTTCTCCCACGGCGAGGTGTAGGAGGCGGTCGGCGTCGCGTACGGCGCCACGTTCACCTGCGTGCCCAGCTGGCCCACCGTGACGGTGACCGTGCCGGACGCCGACTTGGCGCCGTCGGAGGCGGTCAGCTTCAGGTGGTACGTGCCCGCCTCGGTGAACGAGGCGACCGTGGCCGGGCTCGCCGGGTCGGTGAAGAACGCCTCGCCCGGCCCGTCGACGACGCTCCACGCCATGCTGAGCGTCCCCGACGGCAGCCCGTCGTCCTTGACGACCGCGTCCAGCCTGGCCTGCCCGGGGCGGTTGAAGGTCGCGTCCTGTACGGCCAGCACGTACGGAGCCCGGTTGCCCACGGACGGCGGAGCCGCGCCGGTGGCGTACGCCTGCACCTCCTTCAAGCCCGTCGAGTAGCCCGGCCGGTGGGTGACCAGCACGCGCAGCTTCTGGGCGGTGACGGACCTGAAGCGGACCTCGTTGAGGTTGGCCCGCGGATAGACCGGTTCCTTGGCCTGGCCGGGCACGTCCTTCCAGGTGGCGCCGTCGAGGTACTGCACCGTGTAGAGGGCGGGCTCGCTGTAGCTCTTGCGGTCGTTGTAGAAGTACAGCCGCAGCCGGTCGACGGGCCGGGGCGAGCCCAGGTCCGCCTCCAGCCAGTCCTGCGCCTTGCCGGAGCCCTTGCTGCCCCAGTACGGCTCGTTGATCGTGAAGCCGTCCACCGCGCCCGCCGGGTCACCGTACGAGGCCGTGGCGGACTTGACCAGGTTCGGCCGGGTGGAGCCGAGATCGACCCCGGCCTTCTGGAACAGGTCCTCGACCCGGTCGCCCGACAGCTTCACCTCGGCAGGAGCCTTCATCGACCGCGCCGCCTCGGCGTGCACGACCGTTCCGCCCTCGACCTTGCCCGTTGCCGGGTCCCAGACCGCGTGCGCGAGCCCGGACAGCGTGACCTTGCGCTTGCCGTCGATGAGGATCGAGTAACCCTCGGGCACGCCCGCGTAATGCGTCGTGCCGTCGCCGGGCTTGTCCCAGACGATGCTCAGGTCGCTGCCGCGGTAGTTGATGCCGTTGACCGTGAAGTGGTCCCAGCCGATGTCGACCGGCCACAGCTCGACCTTGCCGTCGGAGCGCGGGCGCAGACCCATCACGTCCTCGATGACCGTCCAGTTGCTACTACCGAGGATCGTATGGTGGATCCACGACCGGTAGTCGATGCTCTTGGTGGCGGGGTTCCAGTTCGACCAGAACTCGTTGGCGTCCGGATATCGGGTGTCGCCGCCGACGAACTGCGACCAGGCGTTCCAGTACAGCAACTGCTTGTACTGGTCGGCCGTGATGTACGGCGAGGTGTATTCGCGCAGCGCCCTGGAGAACAGCGAGAAGTTCCGGGTCGAGTTGATCTGCGAGAAGTTGTTCGACCCCGGGTGGCCCTGCGCGGCGGCCTCCGCCTTGTCCTTTTGATTAGCCGTATAGGCCGGGAAAGTCGGATATTCAGCGGGGTCGGCCCATAGACGGAGCGCCTCCCGATATTTCGGGTCGTCCGTCGGGACCATGCCGGTGGCGAACGGGATGTAGTTGTTCGATTCCTTCCACGGGATCAGGTTGCCCGTCTGCAGGTCGCGGTGCTTGAAGAGCTTGTCCTGGTCGTCCCAGAGCAGGGTGAGGATGCCGTTCTTCACCTTGTCGGCCACGCCCCGCAGCTCAGCGGCCTTCGCCGTGTCACCGATCAGCGTGTACGCCTGCGCCGCCGCCATCGCGTTGGCGTAGACATAGGCGCCCTCGAGGCGCTCGTTCGCCCGGTTGTAGTAATGGAACGACACCGCGTCGGCGTCGTTGCCGGTCATCGCCTCCCAGTCGTATTCGATGACCCCGTTCTTGTTGGAGTCGTAGGCGTTGAGCTGCCCGTAGACGTCCTTCTCCGCGTAGCGGGCCAGGTTGCGCAGGATCGCGGGCTGGCCGCCGTGGAGTTGGTAGCTCTCCAGCGCGGAAGCCGAGATGTACTGGGTGTAGCTGTTCGACCAGTTCTCCGGATCACCCGGGTTATCCGTATATTTCGAGTTACGTGATACTTCGCCGGCCGACACCCACGGGCCGTACGAGTAAATCGGGTCCCGCAGATACTTCAGATCCTGCAGGAACATCGGCACGGTCAGCACGATCGCGTTGTTGTAGCCGAGCGCCCCCTCCACCGACGTCGGGAACTGGAAGTCGTTCCCCGGGATGTCGGCGTCGAGGAAGTTGAACCGCATCAACCACCAGCGGTAGTAGACGAACTTCTTGATGTTGGCGTCCGGCACGTCGATGTAGGGCAGGTTCTCCGCCCACCAGGCGTTGTAGTCCTGGAGCTGGCGTCGCAGCGCCTTCTCCGGCGAGCGCCCCTTGTAGCCGTCGTACTCGGCGCGCGACCCGGCCAGCTCCTCGGTGACGAAGCCCATCTGCACCTTGGTGCGCACGGTCTTGCCCGGCTCGACGGAGAGCGTCCCCTTCAGCGCGCCGTCCGCGACCTTCAGGCCGTCGCCGCTGAGCCGGGGGAAGAGCGTGGTCAGCCGGTTCTTCGCGGCCACCACGCCGGTCAGCTCACGGTCGCCGTCCGCGGTCTTCGTGTACGGGGAGGTCACCGTGACCGGCACCTGCAGCTTCGCGGTGCCCCTGTTGGTGACCGCGAGCGTGGTGACCGCCACGTTCTCGTGCGTGATGAACTTCTTGACGGTCACGGCCAGATCGCCGCCCGCGTAGTGGCCGGTCCAGTGGCTGGGCATCTGCAACCGCTTGCTCACGTCCTCCTTGAGGTCCGTGCCGAGCGAGACGCTGTAGGCGCCGCGGTTGTCGATGCTCTCCCAGTACGCCACGCTGCCGCCGAAGCCGATGACCGACGGGTCGTGTTCCTTCATGAACAGCGCCCGGCCCCGTGACATCAGCCACGTGCCCGCCGGGTCGTCGCCGGGGCGGGCCAGCATGCGGTCGATCCAGTACGAGTCGCCGCCCTTCTCCTTCTTGTAGATCTCCTCCATCATCTTGCGCGGCTGGTAGCGGACGGGCTCGGCAGGGACGGGGTCGGAGCCGGTGAACACCGGCATGCCGAGGTCGTCCTGCACGGCCGTGGCCGGGGAGCCGACGGCGAGCAGGCTGCCCGCGACGGCTAACGCGGCCAGGCCGGAGAGGGTTCTGCGCACGGAATTCTCCATGGGGGGTTGTCAGTCGGCGACGGGCAGCCAGACGCGCATGGTGGCGGGGCCGCGGTTGCCCCAGCGGTGGTACGGCACCAGCCGCAGCACGGTGTCCACGCCCTCCGGCGCGTCGGGCACCGGCCTGTACGGCCAGTTGTCGGTGGCCGGCGTCCCGAGCAGGACGGCGACCTCGATCTCCACAACGGGATCGACAGCGGGACCTGCGGCGGGACCGGTGGCGGGGTCGGCGGTGGGGTCAGCGGCGGGCGCGCCCGCGACGGGATCGGGCGCGCCCGCCTCGGAACCGGCCGCCCTCGGCACGGGGACGGCTGCGGACGCCCCTGCCGGAGAGCCGACCTGGTGGTCGGCTGGATGGTCAACTAGATGATCCGCCTGGGGGCCGGGCTCGTGGTCGATGGGTGGGGACGAGATGCGGGCAGCCACGTCGGCGAGAGGTGGCTCGTCGGCGACGGACTCCGCGCAGTAGACGAGCGGCCCGCGCTCCACCGCGACGCTCCCGCGCAGCGCGTCCACCCGCCGGTCGGGGAAGGTCCAGCGGGGAGCCATCGGCAGGTCGAGGTGGATCTCGTCACCGGGCTGCCAGTCGCCCGCGACGACCGCGTACCCGGGCTCGACCTCCCGGCTACCCGACATATGCGAAATGTCGGACCCACCGGCGGCCGATTCCGTGTCACCGGCCGGTCCATACGCGAGCGTGGCGCCCTTCGCCCAGGCGGGCACGCGCAGCGAGATCCGCCCGCTGCCGCCCGACAGGACCCGCACGCGCACCCCGCCCGTCCACGGATACCCGGTCTCCACCCGCAACGCGAGCGGCCCGTGGCTGATCTCGCCGGGCGTGAAGTGGTGGATCTGCACCCCGCCCGCGTCGCTGGTCGCCATGTAGGCCGGCAGCGAGGCGAGCGTGCGGGCGATGTTGTTCGGGCAGCACGACACGTCGAACCACGGCGACCGCAGCCCGCCTTCGGCGGCGTGGTTGACCCCGTTCAGCGGCACGGCCGGCACCCGCACGCGCAGCGGGTTGGCGTAGAAGAACGACCGGCCGTCCAGGGCCACCGCGGTGGCCAGCACGTTGTACAGCGTCCGCTCGGCCACGTCGGCGTACCGGGCGTCGCCGGTGGCCAGCAGCAGCCGGTGCGCCAGCATGATCGACGCGATGCCCGCGCAGGTCTCGGAGTAGGCGCGGTCCGGCGGCAGCTCGTAGTCCTCGCCGAAGGACTCGTCGGTGTGCCGCGAGCCCATGCCGCCCGTCAGGTGGGTGCGCCGGGCGACCGCGCGCTCCCACTGCGCTTCGACGGCCTTCAGCAGCTCCTCGTCGCCCGTCTCCACGGCCACGTCGACGACGCCGCTGGCCAGGTAGAGCGCCCGTACGGCATGCCCGCGCAGCGACTGCGCCCGCCGTACCGGAAGATCGTCCTGGAAGTAAGCGCGGCCGAACGGGATCTCGCCCAGGGCGGGCAGGCCGCGGCGTTCGACGAAGCGGCGGGCCATCTCCAGGTAGCGGGCGGTGCCGGTGGCCCGGTACAGCTCGACCAGCGCCATCTCCACCACCGGGTGGCCGCAGGTCTCCGAGGTGTCCATGAAGCGGCGGCAGATGTGGTCCGCCGCCCGCTTGGCCACCTCGGTCAGCCGGTCCTCGCCGTGCATGCGCAGCCTGGCGACCCCGGCCTGGATGAGGTGGCCGTAGCAGTAGAGCTCATGGCCCCACTCGAAGTCGGTGTAGCGGTTGCCGGTCCATCGGGTGTTGAGGTAGCCGTCGCCCTCCTGGGCTCTGGCCACCGTCTCGGCCAGCTCGGGCAGCGCGGGGTGGTCGGCCCACGCCATGGCCTCCAGCAGCTTGTAGATCTCCGAGTCGGAGAACTCTCTGCCCTTGCGGGGGAGACGCCCGCGGAAGTTGCCGATCCAGCCTTCGCGTTCCTCCCATTCCTGGCAGTGGGCGATGGTGACGTCCCGGTTGAGGGCGATGCGGTCGCCCCAGAAGCCGGGCGCCAGGCGTACGGCGTCCAGGCCGAGGGGGGACAGCACGCCCGATGAGGGCAGGACAGGATTAGCCACGCAGAGCTCCCGACATGAATCCGCGCACGTAGTGGCGCTGCAGAATGACGAACAGGATGAGACAGGGGAGTGCCATGACCATGACGCCGGCCTGGAGCATGCCGTAGTCGATGGCGCCGAACGTGCCCTGCGTCATGCTGACCACGGCCACCGGCAGGGTGAACGACGCGCCGTCGTTGAGCAGGATGAGCGGCGCGAAGAAGTCGTTCCACGAGGCGAGGAAGGCGAACAGGCCGACCGTGACGAGCGCGGGCCGTACGGCGTGCAGCAGGATCCGGGAGAAGGCCCGGAAGGTGCCGCAGCCGTCGACCAGCGCCGCCTCCTCCAGCTCGCGCGGGATCGCCTCGAAGGCGTTGCGCATCATGAACAGGGCGAACGGCAGCTGGAACATCACGAACACCAGCGACAGCCCGAGCAGCGAGTTCTGCAGGCCGAGGTAGCCGAGCAGCACGTAGAGCGGGATGAGGATCGTCGCGTACGGCACCATGAGGATCGCCAGCGTGGCCAGGAACAGCAGGTTCTTGCCGGGGAAGTCGAAGCGGGCGAAGGCGTAGCCGCCGAGCGCGGAGACGATCAGCGTGCCGGCGACGGTCATCGACGACACCAGCACGCTGTTGGTGGCGTAGGTGTCGACGCCCTCGCCGAACTGGGCCATCTTCAGGTAGTTGGACGGCTCCTCCAGCGAGGCCCAGCCGCTCCACAGCAGCGGGAACAGGAACAGGATGGCCAGCGCTGTGACAGTGGGGTAGTACCTCACTTGAGCCTCCGCATCAGCAGAGTGTTGAACCCGACCAGGGCGACCAGCAGCACGACGGACAGCGCCGCCGCCCCGCCGAGGTCGAAGCGGAAGAACGCGTCGCGGTAGACGACCATGACCATCGAGACCGTGCTGTTGTCCGGGCCGCCGTTGGTGAAGATGAAGAACTGGTCGAAGGCCAGAAGCGAGCCCGTGATGCTGAGGATCAGCATCAGCGCCAGCGTCGGGCGCAGCAGCGGCATCGTGATCTTGGTGAAGATCTGCCAGCGGTTGGCGCCGTCGCTCCTGGCCGCCTCGTACACCTCGACGGGGATCGACTGCAGCCCGGTCAGCAGGATGAGCATGTTGAACCCGGCGAAGCGCCACAGCACGAGCGCGATCGTGGAGAACAACGCCATGTTGGGCGTGCCGATCCACTTCACCGGCTCGTGCGTGATCCCCAGGGTCTGGAGCAGCGGGTCGATCGGGCCGAAGTCGTTGTTCAGCATGCCGTAGAACAGCAGCGCGGCGGCGGCGAAGCCGACGGCTCCGGGCAGGAAGAACGCGGTACGGAAGAAGGCGACGCCTGGCCGTCGCTCCTGCACCAGCAGGGCCAGGCCGAGCGCGACGGCGGACAGCAGGACGGTGGTGATGGCGGTGTACTTGAGCGTGAAGAGGACCGCGTCGAAGAACAGCGGGTTCTTCGGGATCTTGGCGTAGTTGTCGGGAGCGTTGAAGACGGCCTGGCCCAGCAGCGGCCAGCGGTTCAACGACATCCAGACGACCAGCACCAGTGGCGCGAGGAACAGGACGCCCACGATGACGGCGGTCGGCGCGGCGTACAGCCAGCCTTGGACCTGTCTCCTCCGCCATCGGGCGGACGGCACCGTGTGGGCCGCCCGCCGCCCCGGAGGTCGCGCTCCCGACGAAGTCGGGAGCTTTTTAAGCGACCGACTCGCCGAACGGAGTGAGGCCATGAACACAGTTGCAATCATTGCTGCAAGGACTTCGTTATCTCGGCGTTCAGTTGGGGGACCTTCGCGGCGTCGCCGAACACTGCCTCGCGAGCAAGCCGGAGCCACGGCCCCTGCGGGTCGTTGAACGTCTGGCCGAATCGCAACGCGAACGGCGTCTGACCCTTGGCGACCAGCGAGTTGATCAGGACCACGCGCGGGTCCTCAGCCGAGTACTTGTTGTTGGCCAGGTCCGTACGCGCGAGCACGTCCTTGTTCTTGGCCATGACCTCGACCTGCGCGTCATCGGAGACGGTCCAGGACAGGAAGTCCCAGGCCGCGTCGGCGTTCTTGGACGTCGAGGAGATGCCGATCGAGTCGCCGCCCACGAACGTCGACTCGCCGCCGTCGGGACCGGCGATGGGGGTGACGCCGATCTTCATGCCGGCGGGCATCGTGCCGAGCGTGGTCGACGGCATGGGCATGACGCCGATCTCGCCCTTGGGGAAGAAGCCGGTCCAGGTCGGGCCCTGCTCCTCCTTGGCCGTCGGGCCCGTGACCTTCTTCTCGTACAGGTCGCGGTAGGTCTTGAACACCTCGGTCATCGCGGGCTGGTCGTTGAGCGAGGTGGTGCCCTCGGCGTTCATGACCTGGGCGCCGGCCGCCCAGACGGAGGGCCAGAAGGTGAAGACGTAACAGCCGCCGCAGTTGCCGCCGAAGAACGTACCGTGCACCTTGCCGCCCTTGCCGAGCTTCTGCTGGATCGTGGTGGCCTGCTCGGCGAACTCCTTCAGCGTCTTGGGCCCCTTCTCCGGGTCGAGCCCGGCCTTGGCGTAGAGGTCCTTGTTCCAGAACCAGACCGACAGGTCCAGCGTGTGGGGCAGGGTGTAGAACTTGCCGTCCAGCGTGCCCAGCTTCATGTGGGAGGGCGCGAGACCGGCCTTGTACGGCAGGGCGTTGACCCGGTCGGTGATGTCCATGAACAGGCCCTGCGAGGTGTAGTTCGGGACGAAGATCACGTCGGCCGCGAACACGTCCGGCAGCTGTTTCGCCCCGGCCGCGGCAGCGATGCGCGGCTGGTAGTTGTCCGTCGGGATGACGGTCAGCTTCACTTGGTTCTTGTGACTGCTGTTGTAGGCCTTCACCAGCCGTTCGCTCTGGGCCTGCGTTGCCGCGCGGGTCCACATGGTGATCGTGACCGGGCCTGCCGCTTGTGGCTGCTTGTCGCTCCCACCGCTGCCGCAAGCGGCCGCTGTGAGCGCTAACAATCCGAGGAAGGCGATCCCAGCCAGCCGTCGTCTCATGGTTGTCTCCTTCGGGACCCCCCGTGAACTGAAAGGTTTTCGGAAACGTAGAAGAAACATTGGGGCCTGTCAATGGGTACTATGGTTTGTCCTAGATATCGGGTTACTGAAAAGGGTTTCGAAAAATATGGCGGGTAGGCGCGCGACCATCAACGACGTGGCCTCCCTGGCGGGGGTGTCGATCGCCACGGCCTCCAAGGCGCTCAACGGGCGGCAGGACGTGCGGGCCTCGACCCGTCAGCGCGTGCTCGCCGCGGCGGAGGAGCTCTCCTTCCAGCCGAACGCCCTGGCCAGGGGGCTGCTGTCCGGGCAGACGCGGACGGTCGGGCTGCTCACCTCCGACAGCGCGGGCCGGTTCGGCATTCCGGTGCTGCTCGGGGCGGAGGACGCGTTCGGCGCGGGGGAGATGGCGGTGCTGCTCTGCGACGCCCGCGGCGACGCCATCAGGGAGCAGCACCATCTGCGGGCGCTGCTGTCGCGCCGCGTCGACGGCCTGATCGTGGTGGGCGAGAGCACCAATCCGCGGCTGTCCGTCAGCCGTGACCTCGGGGTGCCGGTGGTCTACGCCTACGGGCCGTCGGACGATCCGGAGGACGTGTCGTTCGTGCCGGACGACGTGGGCGGCGCGGCGATGGCCATGAACCATCTGATCGCGCTGGGCCGGCGCCGGATCGCGCACGTGACCGGGCCCGAGCACTACAAGGCGGCCCGCGATCGCGTGGCGGGCGTGGCGCTGGCGCTGTCCGAGGCGGGGCTGGAGCAGGCGGGCGACACGCTCTGGGGCACGTGGTCGCAGCGGTGGGGCCGGCACGCGGCGGAGATGCTGCTGATGGCCCAGCCGGAGATCGACGCGGTGTTCTGCGGCAGCGACCAGGTCGCGGCCGGGTTCGTGGAGGCGGTCCGCGAGCGGGGGCGGCGGGTGCCCGACGACATCGCGGTGATCGGCTACGACAACTGGGAGGTGCTGTCGACCGAGACGCGCCCCGCCCTGACGACCGTGGACATGAACCTCGAACTCCTCGGCAGGACGGCCGCCCAGCACCTGTTCGCGGCCATCGACGGACGGGCCACGCCGGGCGTGCATCGCATGCCCTGCCAGCTGGTGATCCGCGATTCCACGGCATCGTCGGCGTAACCGCGCACGGAGAGCCGGTTCTGGCTGGTAACTCCGCGGATATGTTAGCGTTAACATCCCGAGTGGGTCCTTGAGCATCAAAGATGAGGGCCGCTCACTGGGAAGTCAAGAGATCTCGTGTGACGCGACCGTAATCTGGCGACCTCTTGACGAGACCTGTTGTTAACGTTCACAGTCATGCCAAGCCAGGAAGGGAGCACGGCAGTGGGAGCGACCCAGGGGCGTCGACCGCCGGTCATGGCCGATGTGGCCAAAGAGGCCGGGGTGTCGCACCAGACGGTCTCACGCGTGCTCAACGAGCATCCCAACGTGCGCAGCGAGACCCGCGCGCGGGTGATGGAGGCGATCGACAAGCTCGGCTACCGCCGCAACCTCGTCGCCCGCGCCTTGGTCACCAAGCACTCCAGGACGCTCGGCGTCGTCAGCTTCGACACCACGCTGTACGGCCCGGCCAGCACGGTCTACGGCATCGAGCAGGCGGCCCGGGGGGCCGGCTACTTCGTCAGCATCGTGAGTCTCAAGTCCATCGACAAGATCGGCGTCAGCGACGCCCTCGACTACCTGGCCGACCAGGGCGTCGACGGCATCGTCGTGGTCGCGCCGCAACGGTCGGCCGCCCAGGCTCTGGGCGAGCTCCCGTTCGGGGTGCCCACGGTCGCCGTGGAAGGCGGCGAGGCCGGTGATGTGTCGGTCGTCTGCGTCGACCAGGTTCGCGGCGGCAGGATGGCCACCGAGCACCTGCTCTCCTTGGGACACGAGACGGTCTGGCACATCCGCGGCCCCTCCGACTGGCTGGAGGCCGAGGGGCGCGTGGCCGGGTGGCGGGCCGCGCTGGAGCAGGCGGGCCGTCAGGCCCCGGAGCCGCTCGCCGGAGACTGGAGCCCGCGCTCGGGATACGAGGCGGGGCGCAGCCTGGCGAGCATGAAGGACGTCACGGCGGTGTTCGTCGCCAACGATCAGATGGCGCTGGGCGTGCTGCGAGCGTTCACCGAGCAGGGGGTGAGAGTGCCCGACCAGGTGAGCGTCGTCGGTTTCGACGACATCCCCGAATCGGAGTTCTTCTCGCCGCCGCTCACCACCATCAGGCAGGACTTCGGCGCGGTGGGCAGGCACAGCATCGAGGTGCTCCTTCGGCAGATCGAGGGCCAAGGCTCCCACGAGCGCGAACGCCTCGTGGTCCCGCCCTCGCTCGTCTCCCGGGCCAGTACGGCCCGGCGGTAGGCCATGCACAGAAGGAAGCGCGCACGCACCCGTGATTTTGGTGTTAGCGCTCACATCAGAAGGGACCCCACGTGTTGAAGAGGATCTCGGTGTTGATGCTCGCCGGGTTCACCGCCATGGCGGTGGCCGGATGCGGCAGTGGCGGTGGAGGCGGCGGTGGCGCGATCACCATGGGCTTCTCACAGGTCGGCGCGGAGAGCGGCTGGCGCACCGCGAACACCAAGTCGGTGCAGGACTCGGCCAAGTCAGCCGGGATCACCCTGAAGTTCTCGGACGCCCAGCAGAAGCAGGAGAACCAGATCAAGGCGATCCGCTCCTACATCCAGCAGAAGGTGGACGTCATCGCCTTCTCGCCGGTGGTGGAGTCGGGCTGGGACACCGTGCTCAAGGAGGCCAAGGACGCGAAGATCCCGGTGATCCTCACCGACCGGGCCGTGGACTCCAAGGACACCTCGCTCTACAAGACCTTCCTCGGCTCGGACTTTGTCGAGGAGGGCCGCAAGGCCGGCAAGTGGCTGGTGGACGAGTACAAGAGCAGCACCGACCCGGTCAAGATCGTCGAGCTGCAGGGCACCACGGGGTCGGCTCCGGCCAACGACCGCAAGGCCGGCTTCCAGGAGGTCATCAAGGCCGAGCCCAAGTTCCAGATCGTGGCCTCGCAGACCGGCGACTTCACCCGGGCCAAGGGCAAGGAGGTCATGGAGGCCTTC
The DNA here is from genome assembly GCF_020215705.1 of Nonomuraea aurantiaca. Taxonomy (GTDB): domain Bacteria; phylum Actinomycetota; class Actinomycetes; order Streptosporangiales; family Streptosporangiaceae; genus Nonomuraea; species Nonomuraea aurantiaca. Next base: position 50,698 of record NZ_JAIWNB010000001.1, read on the forward strand.
CTGAAGTCCACTCCGGACATCGACGTCCTTTACGCGCACAATGACGACATGGGGTTGGGTGCGATCGAGGCGATCGAGGGCGCGGGCAAGGTGCCCGGCAAGGACATCAAGATCATCACGGTTGACGCCGTCAAGGACGGCATGCAGGCGCTCGCCGACGGAAAGATCAACTACATCGTCGAGTGCTCCCCACTGCTCGGCCCGCAGCTGATGGACCTGGCCAAGAAGGTCGTCAAGAACGAGACCGTGCCGACCCGCGTGATCACGCAGGAGACGGCGTTCAACCAGGAGCAGGCCAAGGCCGCTCTCCCCAAGCGCCAGTACTGACCGCCGACCGGGCCGGCCCTCGCGGCCGGCCCACTCACATTCAAGAGCTAGAGGAGGAGAGGGGCGCCGATGGCCGTACCCGCGCCGATCCTGCTGATGAGCGGAATCGGTAAACAGTTCCCCGGTGTGAAGGCTCTCGACGGCGTGGACCTGCGACTGCTGCCGGGCGAGGTGCACGCGCTCATGGGCGAGAACGGCGCGGGCAAGTCCACCCTGATCAAGGTGCTGACCGGCGTCCACCCCATCGACGCCGGCACCATCGAGCTGCTCGGCGAGCCTGTCGCGTTCGGCAGCCCGCTGGAGGCTCAAGGGGCCGGCATCAGCACGGTCTACCAGGAGGTCAACCTCTGCGCGAACCTCTCGGTCGCCGAGAACATCTTCGTCGGCCGCGAGCCCCGGCGCTGGGGCCGGATCGACTGGCCGCGGATGCGGGCCAGGGCCGCGGAGCTGCTGGCCCGGCTTGAGCTCGACCTCGACGTCTCGGCGCCCCTGTCGACCTACTCGCCGGCCATCCAGCAGATGGTGGCCATCGCGCGGGCCATCGACATCGAGGCCCGGGTGCTGATCCTCGACGAGCCGACCTCCAGCCTCGACGCGAGCGAGGTCGAGCAGCTCTTCCGCGTGATGCGCACCCTCAAGGAGGAGGGCATCGCGATCCTGTTCGTCTCGCACTTCCTCGACCAGATCTACGAGATCTCCGACCGGATGACGATCCTGCGCAACGGGCGGCTGGTGGGCGAATACCTCACCTCGGAGCTCAGCCAGGTGGAGCTGGTCGCCAAGATGATCGGCCAGGAGCTCGCCGCCCTGGAGAAGCTGCACGGTGAGGCCAAGGTGTTCGACCGGCCGCTCCTGGAGGCGCGCGGGCTGGGCCGGGCCGGGGCCATCGAGCCGTTCACGCTGACCGTCCACGAGGGCGAGGTCGTGGGGCTGGCCGGGCTGCTGGGCTCGGGCCGTACGGAGGTCGCGCGGCTGCTGTTCGGCGCCGACCACGCGAGCACCGGCGAGGTGAGCATCGAGGGCACGCCCGTCTCGCTGCGCACGCCGCGCGTCGCGATGAACCACCGGATCGCGTTCTGCTCGGAGAACCGCAAGTCGGACGGGCTGATCCCCGACCTGACGCTCAGGGAGAACATCATCCTGGCCCTGCAGGCCACCAGGGGCTGGACCAGGCCGGTCCCGCGTGAGCAGCAGGACGAGCTGGTCGGCAAGTACATCTCCGCGCTGAAGATCAGCCCGGCCAACCCGGAGCACCTCGTACGCGACCTCAGCGGCGGCAACCAGCAGAAGGTCCTGCTGGCCAGGTGGCTGATCCTGGAGCCCAGGCTGCTCATCCTCGACGAGCCCACCCGCGGCATCGACATCGGCGCGAAGACCGAGATCCAGCGCCTGGTCGCCCAGCTGTCCGACGGCGGCATGGCGGTGCTGTTCATCTCCGCCGAGCTGGAGGAGGTGCTGCGGCTCAGCCACAAGGTCGGCGTCCTGCGCGACCGCAGGCTGGTCGCCCAGCTGCCCAATGACGACGACCTCACCACGGACGTGCTCATGGAGACCATTGCCAGCGGGGGAGCGAACGGCGGAGCGAGCGGAGGGGGAGCGGAATGAGACGCCTGCTCTGGCCGGTCGTCATCCTGGCCCTGCTGCTCCTCGTCAACGTGTTCTTCACCGCGAACTTCTTCTCGATCCAGATGCGCGACGGCCACCTCTACGGCAGCCTGATCGACATCCTGCGGTTCGGCGCCCCGCTCATCCTGGTCTCGCTCGGGATGACGCTGGTCATCGCGACCGGCGGCATCGACCTGTCGGTCGGCTCGGTGGTGGCGATCGCGGGGGCGCTGGCCTGCCTGCAGATCAGCGACGACGCCGGCGTGTTCACCGCCGTGGCGCTGGCGCTCGGCCTGTCGGTGCTGCTCGGGGCATGGAACGGCCTGCTCGTCGCGGTCGTCGGCATTCAGCCGATCATCGCCACGCTGATCCTCATGGTAGCCGGGCGCGGCCTGGCCCAGCTGATCACCGACGGGCAGATCATCACCGTCAACAGCCCCTCGTACAAGGTCATCGGCGGCGGCTACTGGCTGACCGTGCCCTTCGGCATCCTGCTGGTCGTGGTGGTCCTGGCGATCACCGTGTTCCTCACCCGCAGGCTGGCCCTGGGCATGCTGATCGAGTCGGTCGGCGGCAACGCCGAGGCCAGCAGGCTCGCCGGGATCCGCTCGCGCGGCATCATCATCATGGTCTACGCCTTCGCCGCGCTCTGCGCCGGCGTCGCCGGGCTGATGATCAGCTCGAACGTGTCCAGCGCCGACGGCAACAACGCCGGCCTCTGGGTCGAGCTCGACGCCATCCTGGCCGTGGTCATCGGCGGCACCTCGCTGTCGGGCGGACGCTTCTCGCTCGGCGGCACCGTGCTCGGCGCGCTGATCATCCAGACGCTGACCACGACCATCTACTCCATCGGGGTGCCGCCGGAGACCACGCTGCTGTTCAAGGCGCTCGTGGTGACCGCGGTCTGCCTCATCCAATCGAAGTCGTTCCGCGAGAAGGTGTTCGGCGGTCGCCGCCGAGCCGTGCCGCCCAGCCCGGCGGCCGAGGAGAAGGTCCGGGTGACGGCATGACGACCGTGACGCTCAACGGCCTCAGGACGATCCCGGCCAAGTACGTGCCCGTCCTGGTGACCGCCGGCCTGTTCGTGGCGATGTTCGTCGCGGGCGGCATCCGCTACGAGGGGTTCGCCAGCGGGCAGGTGATACTCAACGTCTTCATCGACAACGCCTTCCTGCTGGTCGTGGCCGTCGGCATGACGTTCGTGATCCTGGCCGGGGGGATCGACCTGTCGGTCGGCTCGGTGGTCGCGCTGTCCACGATGATCTCGGCGAGCCTGATGAAGGGGCCCGGGTGGCCGCCGTACCTGGTGATCCCGCTGGTGCTGCTCATCGGCGCCGCGCTGGGGCTGGTGATGGGGTACATCATCCACGCCTTCGACATCCAGCCGTTCATCGTCACGCTGGCCGGGATGTTCCTGGCCAGGGGGCTGTGCTACACGATCGGCACCGACTCGATCCCCATCGAGGACCCGACGTTCACGGCGTTCGCGCAGACCAGGATCGACCTGTTCGCCGGCCTGTGGATCTCGCCGAGCGTGATCATCGCCGCGGTGGTGGTGCTCGTGGCGGCGTACGTGCTGCACTACACGCGCCTGGGCCGCTCCGTCTACGCCACCGGGGGCAGCGAGCAGTCCGCGCTGCTCATGGGCCTGCCCGTGGCCCGGACGAAAATCACGGTCTACACGGTCAGCGGGTTCTGCTCGGCGCTCGGCGGGGTGCTGCTGTCGTTCTACATGCTGTCGGGCTATGGGCTGCACGCCGTCGGCATGGAGCTCGACGCCATCGCGGCCGTCGTCATCGGCGGCACGCTGCTGACCGGCGGCTCGGGGTTCCTGCTCGGCACCGTCCTGGGCGTGCTCGTGCTGGGCCTGATCCAGACGGTCATCAGCTTCGAGGGCACGCTGAGCTCCTGGTGGACCAAGATATTCATCGGACTTCTGCTCTTCGTCTTCATCCTGCTCCAGCGCCTGTTCTCAGCCCGCCGGACCTGACCTCCGGTACGGCCTCCGCCGTACCGGATATAGGGAGAATGTGTGAACGCTAACAACAACACATACGTGATTGGTGTCGACTTCGGCACGCTGTCCGGCCGCGCCGTGGTGGTGCGGGTGGAGGACGGCGCCGAGGTCGGCACCGCCGTGCACGAGTACGCCCACCGCGTCATCGAGGACCGGCTGCCCGGCTCCGAGGTCCGGCTGGGACCCGACTGGGCGCTGCAGTCCCCGCAGGATTGGCTGGACGTGCTGCGCACCGCGGTGCCCGAGGCCGTGGCCGCGGCCGGGATCGACCCGGCGCAGGTCGTCGGGCTCGGCACCGACTTCACCGCGTGCACGGTGCTGCCGACCACCTCCGACGGCACGCCGCTCGCCTTCCAGACGCCCGAGCGGCCGCACGCCTGGCCCAAGCTGTGGAAGCACCACGCGGCGCAGGCGCACGCCGACCGGATCAACGAGCTGGCCGCCCGGCGCGGGGAGAGCTGGCTGCCGCGCTACGGCGGCAAGATCTCCTCGGAGTGGGAGTTCGCCAAGGGCCTTCAGATGCTCGAAGAGGACCCGGAGACCTACGGGCGGGCCGAGCGGTGGATCGAGGCGGCCGACTGGATCATCTGGCAGCTCACCGGGGTCGAGACGCGCAACGTCTGCACCGCCGGATACAAAGGGATTTTTCAGGATGGGGGCTATCCGTCTGAGGACTTCCTCGCCGCCCTCAACCCCGGCTTTTCCGGATTTGTCGACAAATTGGGGCATGAGCTGGCTCCGCTGGGCGGGCTCGCCGGGCGGCTGACCGCGCAGGCCGCCGAGTGGACCAAGCTGCCCGAGGGCATCGCGATCGCGGTCGGCAACGTCGACGCGCACGTCACCTCCGCCGCGGCCGACGCGGTCCGGCCCGGCCAGATGGTCGCCATCATGGGCACCTCCACCTGCCACGTGATGCCGTCCGACCAGCTCGCCGAGGTGCCCGGCATGTGCGGGGTGGTCCAGGACGGGATCGTTCCGGGACTGTGGGGATACGAGGCGGGACAGTCGGGTGTGGGCGACATCTTCGCCTGGTTCGTCGACAACGCAGTGCCCACCTCGTACGCGCGGCTCGCGGCGGACCGGGGGCAGTCGGTGCACGACTACCTGACCGAGCTGGCCGCCGCGCAGCGGGTCGGGCAGCACGGCCTGGTCGCGCTCGACTGGCACAACGGCAACCGCTCGGTGCTGGTCGACCACGACCTGTCCGGCGTGGTCGTCGGCCAGACCCTGGCCACCAAGCCCGAGGACGTCTACCGCGCGCTCATCGAGGCCACCGCGTTCGGCGCCCGGGTGATCGTCGAGACATTCGAGGCGTCGGGCGTGCCGGTGACGGAGTTCGTGGTGGCCGGCGGCCTGCTGAAGAACCGCTTCCTCATGCAGGTCTACGCCGACGTGCTGCGCCGGCCGCTCTCGATCATCGACTCCGAGCAGGGCCCCGCCCTCGGCTCGGCGATCCACGCGGCCGTCGCGGCGGGCGCGTACGACGACATCCAGCAGGCCGCGGCCGTGATGGGCGCGCGGCAGGAGAACGCCTACGTGCCCGACGCGGACCGGGCCGACGCCTACGACCGGCTCTACGCCGAATACCGCACGCTGCACGACTACTTCGGGGATGGACGAATGCTGCACACGCTACGCGCGATCAGGAACGAGGCCCGCTCATGACCGAGGCCATGCGGAAGACGGTCTGCGACCTGCACGCCGAGCTGGTGCGCAACAACCTCGTCGCCTGGACCGCCGGGAACGTCTCCGGCCGGGTCCCCGGTGAGGACCTGTTCGTCATCAAGCCGTCCGGGGTCACCTACGACGAGCTGACGCCGGAGAACATGGTCGTCTGCGACCTCGACGGCAACCTGGTGGCCGGCGAGCACGCGCCGTCCAGCGACACCGCCGCGCACGCCTACGTCTATCGCGCCATGCCGGAGGTGAACGGGGTGGTGCACACCCACTCCACCTACGCCTCCGCCTGGGCGGCGCGCGGCGAGGCCATCCCGTGCGTGCTGACCGCCATGGCCGACGAGTTCGGCGGCGAGATCCCGGTCGGGCCGTTCGCGCTGATCGGCGACGACTCCATCGGCCAGGGCATCGTGAAGACGCTCAAGGGGCACCGCTCGCGGGCCGTGCTGATGCAGAACCACGGCGTCTTCACCATCGGCCCGACCCCCAAGGCGGCGGTCAAGGCCGCGGTGATGTGCGAGGACGTCGCCCGTACCGTGCACGTGGCCCGGCAGCTCGGCGAGCCGCTGGCCATCGCTCAGGACGACATCGACCGCCTGTACGACCGCTATCAGAACGTCTACGGACAACAGAGGAGCCCGCGTTGAACATCTGGTTTCTGACCGGCAGCCAGGGACTGTACGGCGAGGACACGCTGCGCCAGGTCGCCGAGCAGTCGCAGCGGATCGCCGCGGCGCTCCCGGTGCCCGTCGAGTGGAAGCCCGTGCTCACCGACGCGGCCGCGATCAGGCGGGTGATGCTGGAGGCCAACGCCGACGACTCGTGCGCCGGCGTGATCGCGTGGATGCACACCTTCTCCCCGGCCAAGATGTGGATCGCCGGGCTGGACACGCTGCGCAAGCCGCTGCTGCACCTGCACACGCAGGCCAACGTGGAGCTGCCGTGGAGCTCCATCGACATGGACTTCATGAACCTCAACCAGGCCGCGCACGGCGACCGCGAGTTCGGCCACATCCAGACCCGGCTGGGCGTGCCACGCAAGACCGTGGCCGGGCACGTCAGCGACCCGTTCGTGGCCGACCGGGTGCTCGCCTGGTCGCGCGCGGCGGCGGGCCTGGCAGAGGTGCGTACGCTCAAGCTCGCCAGGTTCGGCGACAACATGCGCGACGTGGCCGTCACCGAGGGCGACAAGGTCGAGGCGCAGCTCCGCTTCGGTGTCTCGGTCAACACCTACGGCGTCAACGAGCTGGTCGAGGCCGTGGACGCCGCCTCCGACGCGGACGTGACGGCGCTGGTCAAGGAGTACGCGGAGCTCTACCGGGTGGCGCCGGAGCTGCTGGGCGAGCGGAACGAGTCGCTGCGCTACGCCGCCAGGATCGAGCTGGGCCTGCGCGGCTTCCTGGAGGCGGGTGGGTTCCGCGCGTTCACCACGAACTTCGAGGACCTCGGCGGGCTGCGCCAGCTCCCCGGCCTGGCCGTGCAGCGGCTGATGGCCGACGGGTACGGCTTCGGCGGCGAGGGCGACTGGAAGACCTCGGTGCTCCTGCGCACCCTCAAGGCCATGGCGCCGGGCGGCACCTCGTTCATGGAGGACTACACCTACAACATGACGCCGGGCGAGGAGCTCATCCTCGGCGCGCACATGCTGGAGGTCTGCCCGTCGATCGCCACGGGCACCCCGTCGTGCGAGATCCACCCGCTGGGCATCGGCGGCCGGGAGGACCCGGTGCGGCTGGTGTTCGACGCCGAGCCGGGTCCCGGCGTCGTCATCGGGCTGGCCGACATGGGGGACCGGTTCCGCCTGGTGGCCAACGAGATCGACATCGTCGCGCCGCCGCACCCGCTGCCCAACCTGCCGGTGGCGCGCGCGGTCTGGCGGCCCCGGCCGAACCTGCGTACCTCCGCCGAGGCCTGGCTGACCGCGGGCGCGCCGCACCACACCGTGCTCTCGACGGCGGTGGGCACCGAGGAGCTGACCGACCTGGCCGACATGCTCGGCGTCGAGCTGCTGGTCATCGACGCGGACACGACGGCCCGGAGCTTCGCCAAGGAACTGCGCTGGAACCAGGCGTACTACCGGCTGGCGCAGGGCTTCTAGTCGCCCTTGGGGGTTTCGTCAGGTGGCTTCGGGGCGTTCCTGCGCTGTTCCTCGGCCCGCTCGCGGAGGCGGCGCAGGAACTCCTCGTCGTCGTCGGGGTTGGTCGCGGCCGGCCGCTGCGGCCGGTCGTACTCGGGGTAGCCGGTCGGCCGCGCCGCCGGGAGCGCCTGCGGCCGCCCGGCCACCAGCCAGACGATGGAGCCGACCAGCGGGAACAGCAGCACGACGAGCACCCAGAGGATCTTCGGCAGGTTGCGGCACGCCTCTTCGGGCGTGGTGATCGCGTCGAACAGGCAGTACAGCCAGAGCACGAGCGTGGCCAGACCGAGGGCCTCGGACAGGTAGAGCACAAAATTCTCCTCGGCGGCGCCCGGAGCGCCTTTGTCGTCGGCGCTTTCGTCGGCGGCACCCGAAACTAGCGCCCCCTCGCGGCGCTGACAAGAGCTATGGAACTGTAGGGCAGTGACGTTGAAGAATTGGGCGGGAAACATCGCCTTTCAGATGAAAAACGTGCATCATCCCTCCTCCCTCGACGAGCTCCAGAGCCTTGTCGCCGGCACCGCCTCCATCCGGGCGTTAGGCAGTGGCCACTCCTTCAACGACGTCGCCGACTCCACGGGTGACCTGGTCGTCCTGGACCGCCTGCCGTACGAGATCGAGATCGACAGCGCCGCGGCGCGCGTGCGGGTCGGCGGGCGGGTGACGTACGCGGAGCTCGCGCCCGTGCTGCACGCGAGCGGGTTCGCGCTCGGCAACCTGGCCTCGCTGCCGCACATCTCGGTGGCGGGTTCGGTCGCGACCGGCACGCACGGCTCCGGCGGCGGCAACCGGAGCCTGTCGGCGGCCGTGGCGGCGCTGGACCTCGTCACCGCCGACGGCTCCCTGATCACCCTCGCGCGGGGCGATGCCGACTTCCCCGGCGCGGTCGTGGCGCTCGGCGCGCTCGGCGTCGTCACCTCGGTCACGCTCGACCTCGTGCCCGCCTTCGAGCTGCGCCAGTACGTCCGGGAGGGCCTGCCCGACGACTTCGACTTCGAGGCCGTCATGTCGGCCGGCTACAGCGTCAGCCTGTTCACCGACTGGCTGGCGACCAACGTGTGGCTCAAGCGCCGCAGCGAGCTGCCCCCCGGCGACTGGCACGGCACCCGCGCGGCCGACGGGCCCCGCCACCCGGTGCCGGGCATGCCGGCCGGCAGCTGCACCGCGCAGCTCGGCGTGCCGGGGCCGTGGCACGAGCGGCTGCCGCACTTCCGGGCCGACTCGCCGCCGAGCAGCGCGGGCGACGAGCTGCAGTCGGAATTCCTGCTGCCCAGGGGGCACGCGGCCGAGGCGCTGCGCGAGCTACGGGGCATCGGCGACCGCCTCAGGCCGGTGCTGCAGATCTCCGAGGTACGCACGATCGCCGCCGACGACCTGTGGCTCAGTCCGTACCTCGGCCGCGACACCGTGGGCGTGCACTTCACCTGGGTCAAGGACACCGCGGCGGTGCTGCCGGTGATCGAGCTGGTCGAGGAGCGGCTGGCGCCGTTCGATCCCCGGCCGCACTGGGGCAAGCTGTTCACCCGCTGGCCGTCGTGCCCGGAGCGCTTCCGGGACCTGGTGGGGCGCTATGACCCGGCGGGCAAGTTCCGCAACGACTTCGTACGGACGCTGCTGGATACCTGACCGCATCTGACAGGTATGACCCGCACCATGGGACGCATGACAGCCAAGGGAAGCTTCGACACCGCCGACTGGACCCCCCAGCCTCCGTACGAGGAGGGCGACGGCGTGTCGCTCGCCCACGTCACCCTGGGCAAGACCTTCCACGGCGACCTGACCGGCACCAGCGTGGTCAGCATGATCATGGCGTTGACCCCGGTCGCGGACTCCCGTGCGTACGTGGCGATGGAGCGGGTCGTGGGCACGTTGGAGGGGCGGTCGGGCAGCTTCGTCCTGCAGCACTTCGCGGCGGGCGACCGGGGCGAGCAGTCACTGCGCGTCTCGGTCGTCCCGGACTCCGGCACCGGCGGGCTGAGCGGCCTCAGGGGGGAGATGGACATCCTCATCGCCCCTGACGGCTCGCATTCGTACGTCTTCGACTACCGGCTCTGAGGATCGGGCGCGTTTGTGGCGACGCGGCGGGCGGCGAACGCGAGCAGGACCAGCGCGCCGAGGCCGAACACGATGTGGCTGAGCAGGTTGATCAGGGGAGTCGCCGGCACGAGCGGGCCGGAGAAGAAGGCGTGCCACACGTAGGTCAGCAGTGCGCCGCCGGCCAGTGCCATCCGGTGCCTGCCGTCCCATCCGCGCCGGGCCGACCAGAACAGGGCCAGGGCGGTCATCCCCACCTCGACCCCGGCCAGCAGCGCGGTCCCCAGCGCGACCTGGTCGCCGAGCAGGAGCTTCGGCGCCTCGAACAGCACGCCCGCCACCAGCGTCACCGCGAGGACCAGCCAGGGCGCGGGCGCCTCGGCCGCCCGGCCGCCGTTGGTCCCGCGGGGCAGGCGGAAGGCCAGCACGACGAGTGCCACCACGATCACCACGATGGACACCAGCTGCGGCACGGACGCCAGGAAGTGCCCGTTCATGTAGCTGATCACCGTCGTCAGGGCCGCGCCCAGCACGGCCAGCACGGCGGTGACCGCCAGCCCGACCTTGCCGAGCCACGGCGTGGTGCGGCGCGCACCGGTCAGCTCCTCGGTCAGCGCGATGGGCACGCTCATGCTCCACACGGTGTGCAGCGCCAGCACGAACAGCGTCCACGGCACCCCGATCCCCAAGGCCGGCACGAACCCGGGATCGAGCAGCCGCAGACCGGCGTAATTGGGGTTGAACAGCGACATCGTCATGATCCCTTCCTCGAACACCCCGTAGGCGAGGGACATGAGCACGATGCCCGGCCAGCCGATCCCCGCCCTGCGCGCCACCTCGCGGATCAGCAGCGCGGCGCCGCCGTACGTGGGAGCGAGCAGCACCAGGAAGGGCAGCGAGGTGAGCGGGAAGTCGCCGAGCAGGAACTCGGCCACGAGCGGGGACAGGAGGGCGAGCCCTAAGGCAGGCAGGATTCGTCGCATGCCACCGATCCTTCCGAGAACCAGACGTGAGGGGAGGTGCCATCCATCCTGACCTTGCTATGACAATCGTCCTATGACGGCCCTTTGGGTCAAAGGGGCTCTCCCAGGTGTTCGTCGCCGGGCCGGCCGTGGTGGAGGCGCTGAAGGCGGAGATCGCCGTGCGGCTGGAGGCGGTCAGGTCGCCGTTCAGGACGGCGGAGGCGTTCTTCATCATGGCCAACTCGCGCGTGGCGCAGGCCGACGCGAGCCGGTGGCGGCGCCACTTCACGCTCATGCTCGACGCCCTGAGGCCCGCGCCGCCGGCCGGTTAGAGCCCCTCGGGGAAGTCGGTCATCGCGTTGAGCAGCGGTACCAACTGCTCCTCCTCGTAGTTGAGGTGCGCCTCCAGTTCGCGGGACAGCTGATCGAGCTCGGCGCCGACGTCGCCCTCACCGGGGAGTTCGCGGATCCGCGCGAGCAGCCGCGCCACCACCTGGTGCTCGGCCCGCAGCCGGGCCAGTACCTCTGTCAGCGCGGGATGCGCGCCCGCCAGGTGCGGGAACAGGACGCCGTCCTCGCCGGTGTGATGGGCGTGCAGCGCGTCGCAGAACGTCAGGCAGTGCTCCCGCAGCTCGGGCCGCGAGCCGGGTGCCCGCCGCAGCGCCGCGAGCTCCCGCCGGAAGCCGTCGTGCAGTTTCACCAGCTCGTCACCCATGGCGATGAGTCGTTCGTCGCTCATGTCATGCCCTCCCTAAGTTTTTATACGCGTATAGAAAGTAGCATGACAGGATGCCCGCACGTACTGGACGGCCGCCCAAGATCTCCAGGGCGGACATCGTGTCCGCCGCCCACCGGCTCATCGAGGCCGAGGGGACGGAGAGCCTGACGATGCGCAGGCTGGCCCGCGAGGTCGGCGCCACGCCGATGGCCCTCTACCACCACGTGCACGACAAGGAGGAGCTCCTTCTGCTGCTGCTCGACGACTACGCGGCGGCGATGCCCCGGCCCGAGCTCCCGGACGAGCCGGGCGAGCGGATGGCCGCGGCGGCCCTCGCCATGCACGAGGCGCTGGCGGGCGTCCCGTGGATCGTGGACGTCCTCAGGGCGGACGACCTGCTCTCGGTCAACGCGCTGTGGTACCCGGAGACGATCATCGATGCGGCCGTACGCGCCGGGCTGCCGCTGGAGCGGGCCGTGGCCGCGTACCGGATCATCTGGCACTACACGGCGGGGGAGATCACCGCGCGGGCGGCGGCGCTGCGCAGGCGGGGGGAGGGCAGGCCGACGTACCGGCGGCAGGTGTTCGCCACGCTCGACGCCGAGGCGTTGCCGCGCCTCGCGGAGGTGGGCGGGCGGTGGGAGGAGCTCACCGCGCGCGACACCTACGGCGAGGGGCTGCGCGCTCTCGTGGCCGGGCTGCTGCTAAATGGATTGGCCACGGGGCGATCGTTCGTGAAACGGTCTGGGTCTGATGATCAGATGGACTGAGGCGGGCGAAGAGTGTTCGGCGGCGTGGCGATCCGCACTGGAGGCGCCGCCACCGGCTCGGGTGGTGATCGCCGACGACCGGATGAAGGCCGACACCGCCTACCGCCTGGCTCGTGAGGGCACCGCCCTGCTGTGGCGCGGCGACTTCCAGAACGCCCGGCAAATGCTCCAGGCGATGGGCCGCCGATGCGAGCCGGCCGAGCCCGGCGCCACGTTCGACCGCTACCGCCAGGCCCAGGGCCGGCGGGCGCGCACGCTCGGCCTGCTGCTGATCCCGTACGACGAAGGCCACGTCATCCCGCTCGCCCGCGCTCCCGACGTGCGGGAGGCGTGCGAGGAGGTCTACGGGCCGGCGGAGGGTCCGTACGTGGGGTCGTTGCGCGAGCTGCTCGGGCTGATCGGCGCGCACGAATGGCGTAAGAAGGGCGTCGAGGTCCCGGCGCTGGGTGCCCGGATCCATCCGCACTATGGAGTCTTCTCCCCGATCCGCGGCGAATACATTGATCTGGTGGCCCAGGCGCCCCTGCCCGGCAAGCGGCTGGCCTTCGACCTCGGCACGGGCACCGGAGTTCTGGCCGCGGTGCTGGCCCGGCGGGGCGTCGAGCGGGTCGTGGCCACCGATCTCGACCGGCGCGCGGTGATCTGCGCCCGCGACAACATGGCCCGGCTGGGCCTGGCCGATCGGGTCGAGGTGGTGGCGGCCGACCTGTTCCCGCCGGGGCGCGCGCCGCTCGTCGTGTGCAACCCGCCCTGGCTGCCCGCGGAGCCGTCGTCGCCGCTCGACCGGGCGGTGTACGACTCCGGTGGGGGCATGCTCCAGGGGTTCCTCGACGGTCTGGCCGAGCATTTGGAGCCGGGCGGCGAAGGGTGGCTGGTGCTGTCGGACCTGGCCGAGCACCTTGGCCTGCGGTCCCGTGCCGACCTGATGGCCATGTTCGACGGTGCGGGGCTGCGGGTCGTGGACCGGCTCGACACCCGGCCGCGTCACCGGCGCGCGTCCGACGGCACCGACCCGCTGAGGGCGGCGCGGGCCGCCGAGGTGACGTCTCTGTGGCGGCTCGCCCACTGAAGTCCTTCTGGCCGATCTGCCCCGGCTCGAACGGCGACGCTCAGCAGCCCCGGCGCGTACGGGCATGAGCGCGGCCGCATGTTAGCCGGCCCCTCTTCGCGGCAGAAGAGATATATGCACATTTCGGGGGTACAGACTGTTTTGCCCGATTACCGCTACGCGCAGGCGGAGATCACCGAGGCATTCTCCCGGCTGACCGACGCCGACCTCGACCAGCTCGAACGTTTCCACGCAGCCACCGGCGTCCAGAGCCGGAACCTGGCGCTCCCGCTGGACGACTACGCCAAGCTCGACTCGTTCGGCCGCGCCAACGACATCTACCTTGAGATCGCGCTCGACCTGAGCGAACGGGCACTCCGTGGTGCGCTGGACAAGGCGGGCGTATCACCGCGGCGGGTGGATCATCTGGTGTTCTGCTCGACCACCGGACTCGCCACTCCGTCCTTGGACGCGCGGCTGATCCAGCGCGTGGGGCTGCGGCCGGACGTCAAACGGGTGCCGGTGTTCGGGCTGGGCTGCGCCGCGGGGGCCTCGGGCCTGTCGCGGCTGAACGACTATCTGCGCGGCTGGCCCGAACAGGTGGCGGCGCTGGTCTGCGTGGAAATGTGCTCGCTGACCACTCAGCGCGACGACACCTCGATCGCGAACCTGGTCGCCAGCGGCCTGTTCGGCGACGGCGCGGCGGCCGTGGTCGCGGTGGGACGCGGCCACGGGCCGGAGGTGGTGGCCACGCGCAGCAGGCTGTACTCGGGTACGGAGCACCTCATGGGCTGGCAGGTGAGCGAGCGGGGTTTCCGCCTCGTGCTGGACGCCGAACTCACCGACTTCGTGGAGAAGGTGCTCGCGGGCGACATCAGGGGCTTCCTCGCCGACAACGGACTCACCCCCGAACAGGTCGGCACCTGGATCTGCCACCCGGGCGGCCCGAAGGTGATCGACAAGATCGTGGAGCGGCTGGGGCTGGATCCGGCGGCTCTGGAGGTCACGTGGCGGTCACTGCGCGAGCACGGGAACATGTCGTCGGTCTCGGTCCTGCATGTTCTGCAGGAGACACGCGGCCGTCCGGGCCAACCGGCCGTGCTCCTCGCCCTCGGGCCCGGCTTCTCGGCCGAGTTGCTCCTGCTGCACTGGTGAGTCCTTGACTCCGTACATGCTGCTGATCGGGCTGGTCGTCGTCGAGCGGCTGGCCGAGCTGGGCGTGGCCCGCCGCAACCTGGCCTGGGCCAGGTCGAAGGGCGGCATCGAGTACGGTCGGCGGCACTATCCCTGGATCGTCCTGGCCCATACCGGACTCCTGCTGGCCTGCCCGGCTGAGGTGTGGCTGCTCGGCCGGCCCTTCATCCCGGCGCTCGGCTGGCCGATGCTCGCGATCGTCCTGCTGGCCCAGGGGCTGCGCTGGTCGTGCATCGCCACCCTGGGCAGGCAGTGGAACACCCGCGTCGTCGTGGTGCCCGGAATGCCGCTGGTCGGCACGGGGCCGTACAGGTGGCTGCGTCATCCGAACTACGTCGCCGTGGTCGCGGAGGGGGTGGCGCTGCCGCTGGTCCACACCGCCTGGCTCACCGCGCTGGCGTTCACGCTGGTGAACGCGCTGTTGCTCACGATCCGGATCCGGGTGGAGGAGGCGGCGCTGGTCGGCTGACCGGATCACGTGTTGATCGCGGTTTGCGCTCGCTTGCGTCACCGGCCCGGCCAGGCCATTTCCGGGAGCCGTCATACGGCCGGAGGTGGTTGCGATGAAATTTCGTCCTTTGGCGATCAGTGTCGGAATTGCTGGACTCCTGGCACTGGCCGCTTGCGGCGGCGGTCCCGGGGGGACAAAGGGAGACTCCGGCCTTCGGGCGCCCGCTTCGTCCAGAGCCGCACCGTCGGCTTCGTCTGGGCCCGAACTCCCCGCAGATGCCAAGCCCGAGGCTCGGGCGAGCGCATCTGCCGCTCCCGAGGAACAGAAGGACACGTCGGCTGCGCAGATCTCGACGTTCGCTTTGGACGTGGACACCGCTTCGTACACCTATGCCCGCCGTACCCTCCAGGAAGGACGCTGGCCCGAACCGGGGCAGATCCGGCCGGAGGAGTTCGTCAACGCGTTCCGGCAGGACTACGCGCAGCCGCGGGACGACGGGTTCACCGTGCACGTCGACGGCGCCATGATGCCGTCGCACAACCAGGCCGTTTTGCGCGTCGGCCTGCAGACGCGCGCCTCCGACGCGGCGGCGCGGCGCCCCGCCAACCTCACCTTCGTGATCGACGTGTCGGGGTCGATGGCCGAGCCCGGCCGCCTCGACCTGGTGAAGCAGTCCCTGCACACGCTGATCGACCAGCTCGCGCCGGGCGACCAGGTGTCGATCGTCTCCTTCAGCGACGAGGCCACGGTGCTGGCCTCGATGACGCCGCTGGCCGCCCGTACCGAGCTGCACGCGGCGGTGGACCAGCTGACCGTGGCCGGCAGCACCAACCTGGAGGCCGGACTGGTCACCGGCTATGAGCAGGCGGCCAAGGCGTTCCGGCCGGCGGCCACCAACCGGGTCATCCTGCTCTCCGACGGCCTGGCCAACCAGGGCAGCACCGAGTGGCGTTCCATCCTGGACCGGGTCAAGGAGTACGCGGGCCGGCAGGTCACCCTGCTGACCGTCGGCGTCGGCCGGGACTACGGCGACCAGCTGATGGAACAGCTGGCGGACAACGGCGACGGCGCCGCCGTCTACGTGAGCACGCAGGAGGACGCGGACAAGGTCTTCGCCTCGCAGCTCCCAGCCACGATCGAGCTGCGGGCGCGCGACGCCAAGGCGCAGGTGGTCTTCAACCCCTCTGCGGTGGCGGGCTACCAGCTCATCGGGTACGAGAATCGCGCGCTGTCCACCGAGGAGTTCCGCGACGACAACCGGGACGGTGGCGAGATCGGCCCCGGCCACTCGGTCACGGCTCTCTACGCGGTACGGCTCAAGCCAGGCGCGACCGGGCAACTGGCCCAGGCGACCGTACGCTGGCAGGACCCCGACACCAGGAACCCCGCCGAGACGAGCAAGTCGGTGGACGTGGGGGCATTGACCGATTCGGTATGGGAGAAGGCGCCGGTGCGGCTGCAGGTGGACGTGGTGGCGGCGGCTTTCGCGGTGTACATGCGGGACCGGGAGGCGTTCGGGCTGAACCTGCCGACGCTGGGGGAGCAGGCCAAGCGGCTGGCGGGGGCGGCGGAGGACCCGATGGTGACCGAGCTGGCGGGACTCATCGACAAGGCCCGCTCAGTGGGGTAGCCGTTCTCCGGCTGGGCCGCTTCTTTGAGAGGCGGCCCAGTTGCTTGGGGCGGGGTCGCGCGGCGGCTGGCCGGGGCTGGGAGTCGGATACACTTGGGGACGGTTCAAGGGGCTATGGCGCAGTTGGTAGCGCGCCTCCATGGCATGGAGGAGGTCTGGGGTTCGAATCCCCATAGCTCCACTCTTCCCGCACAAAGGTCTTCATCGGGGCGCTTCGCGCTCAAGGGTCTCAGGCGTTGCTTCCAGTCGCGGCAGGCCGCGACCCCTGTAGGGCCTCCGCTTCGCTCCGGGCGCTTGATTGGGCGTGGGCTTCGCCCACGCGTTTCCCGTTGACCGATCGGGCCATCTGAAGACCTTGTCGGCCGGACATCGATCACGCTCGTTACTGTCAAACGCCAGCTGATGTCCGCGGTCGAGGCCCTCAGGTCCCCGGCAATGGTCGGCAGAGCCGGGGCGACGAGCGACTGCAGCATCGCGAACACCATCCCGGCCAGCGCCAGGAAGCTGAAGACGAGCGCGGGCTTCGTGTGCCGGGCAGCCCGGGGGAGCGCGACGAACAGCCGCTATGGCCCTGAACTGCCGTCGGTCGCCGTCGATCTTCTGTGTTCGCGGCCGGCCATGGAAGCGCCGGCTCAATGGAGGGGCACGGCGCTCAGGCGACCGAGTGGGTGATGGTGCCCGTGTAGGTGCCCGCGACGGCGGAGTCCGGGATGGTGATGACGAGCGTGGGCTGCCAGCCCGTGGATTGGGCGAAAAGTGATGTCTTGCGGCCGCTGAACGCGGTCAACGGCGCCGACAGGGCGACCTTCTGGGTCGAGAGGGGCTGCCCTGGGGTGCGGGTGCCGCCGCCGGATTGGGCGGTGCTGGGGCCGGACCAGTACGAGACGTTGGCGTTCGTGATGGTCTCCGCTGACGATCCGCCCCCGGTGGTGAAGTTGGTGGCGGTCACGGTCGCCGTCCAGAGGGGAACCCCTGCCCGGGAGTCGGCCACGGTCACCGTGCCCATGGAGACGCTGATCGTGTCTCCCGAGACAGCGCTGCCGAGATTGGCCGAGGTCGGTACGGTGATCGTCAGAATGCCCACGGGCACGACTGTGGCGCCGACGCTGGGGCCCGACGTGCCGACGGTCATCAAGGTGACAACGGTGATGGTGTACGTGGTGCCATTGGTCAGGCCGGTGATCGTGCAGTTGAGGGCGCCGGCGGTCGTGCAGAACGCGCCGCCCGGGCTGGCAGTGGCGGTGTAGCCGGTGCTGGAGTTCAGGAATTCCGGCGCGGTCCAGGAGATCGCGGCGGTGGTGTCGCCGGGTGTGGCGACGACTGCCGTGGGCGGCTGCGAGGTGACCAGCACGGCGACGAGGCGCTGAGTGGTGGTTTGATCACCGAGTTGGCCTGTGGCGTTCGCACCCCAGCAGTACACGGTGTTGGTGGAGTCCAAGGCGCACGTGTAGTCCTGCCCGCCGCTGATCTGGGTGATGGTCTTGCCGGACAGCACGCCGGAGGCGGTGACGGTCGCCGGTACCAGGCTCTGGGTGGTGGAGTTGTTGCCGAGTTGTCCGGTGCTGTTGTATCCCCAGCAATACGCGAGACCGGCGCTGTCCAGGGCGCATGCGTGGGCGCCGCCTGAGGTGAGTTGGTTGATGGTCTTGCCGGAGAGCACGCCGGTAGTGGTCACCGCCACGGCCGTCAAGCTTCCTAGGGTGGAGTTGTTGCCGATCCGTCCGTTGGCGCCGTTTCCCCAGCAATACGCGAGGCCGGCGCTGTCCAGGGTGCACGTGAACCAGTTTCCGGCTCTTATCTCGGTAAGGGTCTTGCCGTTGATCGCGGTACCGAGCGTGGTGACGGTCACTGGTACCAGGCTCTGGGTGGTGGAGTTGTTGCCGAGTTGCCCGAAGCTGTTGTATCCCCAGCAGTAGGCCTTGCCGGTGTTGTCCAGCACGCAGGTGTGCTCGTAGCCGGTGCCGATCTGGGTGAGGGTTTTGCCGCTGAGTACGCCGGTAGCGACCACGGCGACCGGTGTGTTCTTGTTGGTGGTCGAGTTGTCCCCGAGTTCTCCCTCGCCGTCATACCCCCAGCAATATGCCTTTCCGGTGTTGTCCAGAACGCACGCGAAAGAGTTGCCGGCGCCGATCTCGGTGAGGGTTTTGCCGGCGAGTACGCCGGCGACGCTCACGGCGACGGGCACTGTCCGCTGGGTGAAAGAGGCGTCCCCGAGCTGCCCGTACGGATTCCAGCCCCAGCAGTAAGCCTTGCCGGTGCTGTCCAGTGCGCAGGTGAAGGACTGGCCCGCGACGATCTTGGTGAGTGTCTTGCCCGCCAGCACTCCGCTCGTGTCCACGGCGACCGGAGTGGTCACGGGGTTGACGGACGTGGTGTTGTTGCCGAGTTCGCCGTTGGTGTTGCTGCCCCAGCAGTACGCTTTGCCGCTGCGGATCGTGCAGGCGTGGCTGTACCCGGCCGCGATCGTGGTGGCGTGCGACGATACCGCGAGAGCTGCCGGCACGGGCGTCAGGGCGGTGAGGGCGGCCCATTCGAGCACCATGAACGCCACCACCACCATGCCGAGGGAGGTCGCCCGTCGGATGCTCCGCCAGTAGCCGTCCATCGCGGCTCGCATTCGCCGGCGCGGCCCTGACGGTGAAGAATTCCCCTGGCAGCCACTCAGCGACCTGTGCATCTGCGCTTCCCCATCAAGTGCGCGGCTGCGGACCAGGGCACTCATGTATGGACGGAGCATGGGCAGCACGCTAACACTTTGTGTGATTAAATTCTTGCGCTGAGTAGTTATGTCGCTGTCAACGGACGGTCATGGGCGTTTGCCCGGGGGCGTAGATACTGGATCATCGAGGTCGCAGGTCACTCCCTGTTCCGCCGTGGACGTCCCCCAGGCCCGCTGGACCAAAGACCTGCCCGGCCTCACCAAGGGCGGACCGTCCGGGGGGATCACCGGGGCTCGCCTGGTGAAACACGCCCACGGGTGGACCATCGCCTTCCGCACCGAGCTGCTGGTCTCCGCCCCCGTGCCGCACACCGGGCCGAAGGCGGGCATGGACCAGGGGCATCAAGGTGCCCCTGGCCCTGTCCACCGGGGAGCACCTTCGGCACGGCCTGTGGCTGTCCAGCGGGCAGCGCGATCGTGGTCGAAGACCTGGACATCACCACCATGATGGCCTCGGCGTCTGGGACCGTGCGGAAGCCGGGGCGGGGCGTCGCCCAGAAGCCGCCACGGCGGGATCGTGCGAGACGCAGTCGCGGTTCGCGTGCAAGAATTTCCCACAGTCTCGCCCGCACCCGCGCTGCGTGCTGCTGCATAAGCGGCACAGGAATCCTCCACCTCTATTTATGTGGAGGAGCACGTCAATTCAACCGGAGCTTCCATCGCCTGTCTGGACTCCGGCTCGCCGATGGCTTGCCGAGGATCGCACCTCGGCCTCGGGAGCCATCTAGCGCTTGACCGAGAGTTCCTGTAATGATGTAATCATGGAAACTCTCTTTGAGCACGCAGGTGGCCAAGAAGGGCTCCACAGGTTCATCGACATCTTCTATGGAAGCGTCCTGTCCGACCCGTTGCTTCAGCCATTGTTCGGCCAAGGACTTCCGCAGCACGTGGCACATCTGACGGCGTTCACGGCCGAGACCTTCGGCGGGCCGGACACGTTCTCCAGGGAAATGGGCGGGTTTTCCAGGCTGATCGACGCGCACCGGGGGCTGGGGATCAGCGAGGGGCAGCGTCAGCGGTTCGTCGAGCTGTACATGGCGGCCGCCGATCAGGCCGGACTGCCGGAGGACGCGCCTTTCCGGGAGGCGTTGCGGTCCCATGTGGAGTTCGGGTCGAAGGTGGCGATGCAGAACTCCCATGCCGAAACCGACGACCAACTCCACCCGCTCCGAGAGGTGCCGCAGTGGGGATGGTCCGAGCCGGGCTAGTTTCCACCAGCACGTCATTCCCGCCCAAGCCCCGGGACTCGGGCGGGTAATGCCGGGAATCCTACTTGTGCTGCAACAGCAGGGTGAACAGCACGTTGGTGGTCGTACTGAGCGCGAACATGGTCACCGCGACGATCAGGTCATCCCGCTTCCGTGCCAGCAACCCGCCCTGCGAGCCCTCCGGAACGTTGACGATGACCGCCTGCGTGAGGCCGGCGCCGAGCCGTTTCCACAGGTACTTGAACCCCAGGCCGAGCACCAGCGGGACCATCGTGACCGGCAGCAGGCTCCACCACACCGGCCCCGAGAACGAGCCGAGGAAGCGGCTGGCGACCGCCGCGCCGACGATCGCCGCGAGGGTGCCGACGGCCAGGCCGGGGATGAGGGCGAACTGCGCCCAGGTCCGCTTCTTCTCGTTGCAGATCTCCCTGATCCGGGCCGCGTCGTTCGCCGTCTCGTCCACCCGGTAGCGGAGCAGCAGAGCCGTCCCCGAGGAGAGCGTCAACTCCATGATCTTGTCTTTGTTGACGGGGTCGCGCCGGACCATCCGCACCATCTTCAGCGTCGGGGTCATCCTCGAGCCGAGGTCGTCGATGTCCGCTGACGAGTCGGACTCGTACACGACGTAGTTGCTGTCGGTCCAGATGCTGGAATAGGCGCCGGTCTGCTCGAATATCTTGGCGAGCTGCGTCAACTGCTCGCGGTGGAGCTTTGTCGGCCCGAGGTTCTCTTTCCTTGGTGTCCCAAGGCATCGGGGGGTGATGGCCACTAGGCTGCCTCTCGATCTTCGTAGTGGTACTGACTGGCTGGTCGGGCCCTCAGGCGCCAACTCCGAAGCGGCCGAGTTGGTTAGCGCGCCTGTCTCTTTCTCCTGTGATCGCCTGCACATGCGAACAAAATGGACATCAAGGCAATGTGTGCATAGTTCGCCCATGTGCTTATAAAGCGTAACTCGGGGTGGTTTAATGAACCGCCACTGATCCTAGCTGAAGATCGCAAATGTATTGCGTATTCTCTTCGCGTTTGCCGAAAGGCGAGGTGGGTGGGTGGTTATGTCCTTGGGAACGCCGGAAGTGCCGGATGGGACTTGGACGGTGGCGGTGAGATTTATTCACGTTGGTGTTCGGGAAGGCCCTTTCCCGAATCCTTTGTGGCGGAAGATAGCGCTTTTGGCTCAGGGGCTAGCGGCGGTGGGGGCTCTCCTGCTGCGCCGGAGGGTGCCGGCGGAAAGTTGCGGTATGGGAAAACTTGCCTAGTCCGCAAGAATCTGTAGTCTGGGGACCATGACCGGGCTACGCGAACGAAAGAAGCAGGCGACCCGCGACGCCCTGATGGCCGCCGCGCTCCAGCTCGCCATGGAGCGCGGCCTGGACAACGTGCGGGTCGAGGACATCGCCGAGGCGGCGGGGGTGTCGCCGCGGACGTTCAGCAACTACTTCTCCAGCAAGTGGGAGGCGCTCGCCGCCCGCCACGTCGACCGGACCAGGCATTCGGCGCAGGTGCTGCGCGACAGGCCGCCGGGCGAGCCGCTCTGGGAGGCGGTGACGCGGGCCATGCTGGCGCCGTGGCAGCTCGCGGAGCGGACCACGCAGCCGCCCGCCCCTGAGGTGCGGGCCGCCCTGCGGCTGCTGACCAGTGCGCCCGCGATGGAGGGGGAGTCGCTGCGGGTGCTCTTCTCCGCCGACGCCGAGCTGGCCGCGGCCGTCGCCGAGCGCACCGGCACCGACCACGAACGCGACCTCTATCCACAGCTGGTCGCCACGGCGGTGATCACGGCCACGCAGACCGCCGTCCGCCACTGGCTGCTCGTCGAGCCCGCCGTGCCGCTCCTCCCGCTGATCGAAGAGGCGATGCGCCAGCTCGCCACCGGCCTGCCCGACCCACTCGCCACCGGCCTACCCAATCCAACGGCAGAAGGAGCGCCCCAATGACCGCGGACGTCGTCATCGCCGGTGGTGGCCCCAACGGGCTGATGCTGGCCAGTGAGCTGGCCCTGGCCGGAGTGCGGCCGATCGTGCTGGAGCGGCTGCCGGAGCGGAGCCAGGCGCCCAAGGCCAACGGCATCATCGGGCAGGTCGTCAGGCTGCTCGACCAGCGCGGCCTCTACCGGCGCTTCCTGGGCGTCGCCGAGCCGCCGCGGCCGATCCCGATGTTCCTGTTCGGCGCGCTGCCGCTCGACCTGGCCGAGATCGAGGGCAACACGATGTACGGCATGGGCATCAAGCAGGCCCGCCTGGAGGAACTGCTCGAGGATCGGGCCCGCGAGCTGGGCGTGGAGATTTGGCGGGGGCGGGAGCTGACCTCGTTCACCCAGGACGAGGCGGGCGTCACACTCGAACTGGACGGCGGCGAACAGCTGCGCACCCGTTACCTGGTCGGCTGCGACGGCGCCCACAGCACGGTCAGGAAGCAGGCCGGCATCGGCTTCCCCGGCGTGAACGCGTTGTCCGTCATCTCACGGGGCGGCCACGTCGTCCTACCTGAGGCGACGATCCGGATGGACCGGGCCGAGCTGGAGCTGCCCGGCGTGGGCACGATCGCCCTCTACGGCTGGTACCGCACCGAGCGCGGCGCGTACGCCCTGCTGCCCGTAAGCCCAGAGGTCCTGATGATCAGCTGCATCGAGTGGGACGGCGACGATCCCGGCGAGGACGTCGAGATGACGCTCGGCGAGCTGCGCGAGAGCCTGTCCAGAGTGCTGGGCGTCGACATCTCGCTGGCCGCCCCGCCCGGTCCGGGGCCGCACCTGCTGCGCCGCCTCAGCGGGCGCAACACCCGGATGGCCGACCGCTTCCGAGCGGGCAGGGTCCTGCTGGCCGGGGACGCCGCCCACGTGCACTCCGCGGTCGGGGCGCCGGGGCTGAACCTGGGCCTCCAGGAGGCGGCCAACCTCGGCTGGAAGCTGGCGGCCACGGTACGCGGCACGGCGCCGCCCGGCCTGCTCGACAGCTACGACCGGGAGCGCCGGCCGGCCGCCGAGCGGGTCACCATGCACAGCAAGGCCCAGCTGGCGCTCATGTCGCCGGGGCCGGAGGTGACGGCGCTGCGCGAGGTGTTCGGCGAGCTGCTCCAGGACAAGAGCGCACGTGGCCGGATATCTGCCCTCATGTCGGGCGCGGATGTCACCTGTCCCATGGACGCCCCCGCCCACCCCCTGACCGGCCACTTCGTACCTGAGCTGGAACTGGAGCCGGTGCCTCTCCCCACACTCATGCGGGAGGCCCGGCCGCTCCTGCTCGACCTCGCGGGAAGTGTTCAGAAGGACGTGTGGGGCGGCCGGATCGACGTGGTCACGGCCACGTGCGCGGCGCCGCCCGCCGACGCGCTGCTGATCCGCCCGGACGGGTATGTGGCCTGGGCGGGCACCCCGGACGACTCGCTGGACGAGGCTGTCAGAACCTGGTTCGGTTAACCTGATCCCGGACTCTGAGGAGGGCTCATGCCGGAGAACCTGATCTTTCGCCTGCCGCCGACGTTCGAGACGGTCGAGGAGGAACGGCGGCATCGCAAGGAGCGGCTGGCCGCCGCGCTGCGGATCTTCGGCAAGCTGGGCTTCGAGGAGGGCGTCGCGGGACACATCACCGCCCGCGACCCCGAGCTGACCGACCATTTCTGGGTCAACCCGTTCGGCATGTCGTTCAAGCACGTCCGCGTGAGCGACCTGATCCTCGTCAACCACGAGGGCAAGGTGGTCGAGGGCCGCTACCCCGTCAACGAGGCGGCCTTCGCCATCCACTCGCAGGTGCACCAGGCCCGGCCCGGGGTGGTGGCGGCCGCGCACAGCCACTCGGTCTTCGGGCGCGCGCTGTCGGCGCTCGGCCGGGTCATCGAGCCGATCACGCAGGACGCCTGCGCCTTCTATGGGGACGTCTCGCTCTTCGACGACTACACGGGCGTGGTGACGGACCTGGAGGAGGGCAAGCGCATCGCCGCCGCGCTGGGCGGCAACAAAGCCGTCGTGCTGCGCAACCACGGGCTGCTGACCGTGGGCGACACCGTGGACGCGGCGGCGTGGTGGTTCATCACGATGGAACGCTCGGCGCAGGTGCAGCTCGTCGCGCAGGCGGCCGGGCAGGTGGTGCCCATCGAGCCGGACAACGCGGCCCTTACGCACAAGCAGATCGGCAACGACCTGGTCGGCTGGATCAACTACCAGCCCCTCCACGACCAGATCACCCGAGAGCAGCCGGATCTCTTCGACTGAGTGTCCGATAAAACCCTTCCATCCGTTACGGCAAGCCGCACCCACCGCCACCCGCCGCACATGGCTGAGGGCCTCCAGGAAAACGCCCGCTGAACCCGCACAGGGCCGGGCGCCGCTACGTGCGCTCAGTTGACCGTGGCTTCCGTTGCGGGCAGCCGTCCCGGATCCTGTGACGGTCCGTGGTGGCCGGGGTCCCAAGGAGGGTCGCAGAACGGGCACCGGCCTAGCGGCGGAAGGTGTGGCGGTAGGTCAGTGGGGCGACGCCGACTGCCGCGTGGAGGTGCTGGCGGAGGGAGACCGTGGTGGTGAAGCCGGCCCTGCGGGCCACCTCCTCCACTCCCGCGTCCGTCGTCTCCAACAGGTGCCTGGCGTGGTCGACCCGTTGCTTGGTCAGCCAGCGCGACGGGCTCAGGCCGGTCTCCTCGCGGAAGCGTCTGGTGAAGGTGCGGACGCTCATCTTCGCGTGGCCGGCCAGGGCGTCCAGGTCGAGTGGCTCGTCCAGGTGCGCGAGCATCCATGTGCGGGTCGGGGCGGTGCTGGTGCCCGTCGGGTCGGGGAAGGGGCGGTCGATGTACTGGGCCTGGCCGCCGTCCCGCCAGGGAGGCATGACGCAGCGGCGGGCCGCCCGGTTGGCCACCTCGGTGCCGTAGTCGCGTCTGATCACGTGGAGGCAGAGGTCCAGTCCGGCCGCCACGCCCGCCGAGGTGAGCACGTCGCCGTCGTCGATGAACAGGACCGAGGGATCCAGGTCGACCCTGGGGAACAGCTCGGCGAAGTGGGGGGCCTCGCGCCAGTGCGTGGTGGCGGGCCGGCCGTCCAGCAGGCCGGCGGCGGCCAGGACGAACGCGCCCGTACAGATCGACATGATCCGCTTGTGGCCCTGCAGGGCGTCGCGCAGGTAGGGCTGGATCGTGCCGTCCTTCATGGTCCGGCCCGCGTGGATGCCGGGGACCAGGACCGTGTCGGCCGTGTCCAGGACGTCCAGGTCGTGGTCGGGCAGGACGCTGTATCCGGCCGAGCAGCGCACGGGCTGCCGGCCGGGGGAGCAGGTGACGACCTCGTAGAGCTTCTCGCCGGCCGGTGACTCCGCCGTCCAGAAGACCTGACCGGGAACGCCCAGGTCGAGAGGGGCGAAGTGATCGAGGACGAGGACCGCGATGCGATGGGCCATGGCCGGATTCTTTCACATATTGGCTATCCGGCCACTCGCGGCTCCAGGTGCGGATAAATCAGGATTAGCGGATGACCATAAGCACCACCACCCGGACCAGGCGGCTGCATCGGGCCTGGTTCGTCGCGGCCGTCGCGTTCGTGGCGATTCTCGGCGCGGCCGGGTTCCGTGCCACTCCCGGCGTGCTGATCACTCCGCTGCAGGAGGAGTTCGGCTGGACCAAGGGCACGATCTCGCTCGCGGTGTCGGTCAACCTGGTGCTCTACGGTCTGACCGCGCCGTTCGCGGCCGCCCTGATGGACCGGTTCGGGATGCGGCGGGTGGTGTCCCTCGCGCTGCTGCTGGTGGCCATCGGCAGCGGGCTCACGGTGCTGATGACGGCGAGCTGGCAGCTGCTGCTGTTCTGGGGCGTGTTCGTCGGGCTCGGTACGGGGTCGATGGCGCTGGTGTTCGTGGCGACGGTGACCGACCGGTGGTTCGTCCGGCATCGTGGGCTCGTCACCGGCGTGCTCACCGCGGCCGGGGCCACCGGGCAGTTGATCTTCCTGCCGGTGCTCGCCCAGCTGGCCGAGGGGCCGGGGTGGCGGGTGGCCTCGCTGACCGTGGCGGGGGCCGCGCTGGCGGTGGTGCCGTTCGTGTGGTGGCTGATGCGCGACCATCCGGAGGACGTGGGCACCACGGCGCTGGGGGCGGAGCCCGGCACGGTCCGTACCCCGCCGGTCCGGCAGAACGCGGCCGTGCGGGCGCTCACGGTGCTCAGGTCGGCGGCGCGGACCCGGGCGTTCTGGTTCCTGGCGGGCGGCTTCGCCATCTGCGGCGCCAGTACGAACGGCCTGGTCGGCACCCACTTCATCCCCGCCGCGCACGACCACGGCATGGCCGAGCCGGTTGCGGCGGGGCTGCTCGCGGTCATCGGGATCTTCGACATCGCGGGCACGATCGCCTCCGGCTGGCTCAGCGACAAGGTGAATCCGAAGGTCCTGCTCGGCGTCTACTACGGGCTGCGCGGGCTGTCGCTGATGGTGCTGCCGGGGCTGTTCGCGGCCACGACCGAGCCCAGCATGCTGATCTTCATCGTGTTCTACGGGCTCGACTGGGTGGCGACCGTGCCGCCGACCGTGGCGCTGTGCCGCCGGATCTACGGGGCGGACGGCGCGGTCGTGTTCGGCTGGGTGTTCGGCTCGCACCAGATCGGCGCCGCGTTCGCCGCCGTGGGCGCCGGGCTCACCCGCGACCACCTGGGCGCCTACGACCTGGCCTGGTACGTCTCGGGCGCGCTCTGCCTCCTGGCCGCCGGCATGTCCCTGGCCATCGGGCATGCTAAAGGGCGATGAGTGACGCAGAGTTGATGGTCCTGCCGCTGGTGGTCAGGATCGAGAGAGCGACGCCGCCCGAGCGTACCGACGCTTTGGAGGCGGCCGCGACGGCCGTGCTGAGCCTGCTCGACGACCCCGGCGAGTGGGGTGCGGAGCTGCACGCCTGGCAGTCCACCGGCAGGATCCGCAAGGTCGTGCGCCGGGCCAGGGGCGCCGAGTGGCGCCGGGCGCTGGCGCTGCCCGGCCGTACCGTCGAGCACCGTACGGCCGAGGTGCGCGTGCACCCGCCCGTGCCGCTCGACGACTGGCCCAGAGACCTCGCCCGGTTGCAGGTGTCGGGCACGGAGCTGACCGACACCGGCGACCTCGCGCCCGCCGAGCCGCCGATCCTGTGGGCCAACCCGGAGCTCGCCATGTCGGCGGGCAAGGCCATGGCCCAGGCCGGGCACGCCGCCCAGCTCGCCTGGTGGGCCAGCGACGAGGCCGAGCGCGCCGCGTGGCGGGCGGCGGGGCTGGCCGTGACGGTGCGCACCGCGGCGGCGGCCGACTTCCAGGCGAAGGTGGCCGCGGGGCTGCCCGTGGTGCGGGACGCCGGGTTCACCGAGATCGAGCCGGGTTCGTGCACGTTCGTCGCCGACGCGCCGTGGCTGTATGGGCGGGTCGCCACGGGCGCCGACGGTCGTGACGGACGCTAGATCTCGATCACGTCGGCCAGGACGCCGCCCGCCGGGGTGATGCGGGCGGGCGACGGGCTGTCGTAGACGATCATCAGCCGGCCGTCCGCCAGCACGGCCAGCCCTTCGGGATGGTCGCAGCCGATGCCGTACGGCAGCTCGGCGACGGTCTCCAGCTCGTCCGCCGCCACCACCTCGCCCGTTCGGTGGGCCCGCCAGCGCAGCACGCGCACCGGCCCGTCGAGGCTCATGCTCGGCCCGGCCAGCAGCAGCACGTCGCGGCCGTACGGGCACAGGTCCCGCACGCCCAGCCCGCCCAGGTCCAGGAAGTGCTTGCGGTACGGCTCGCGCAGCCGCAGCCGGCCCGGGTGGGTCTCGACGGGCCTGATCTCCAGGACCACCGCCCAGCCGCGCAGCACCGGGCCGCGCAGTCCCAGGTAGACCCGCTCGTCCAGCACCGCGATGCCCTCGATGTCGAGGCCGTTGTCCTTGCCGGGCAGCGCGAGGAACGGTGCGAGGTGCGGGTCGTCCGCCAGATGGGCGGCGATGTTGTCCCGGCCCGAGAGGATCGCGCCCGGCAGCGGGGCGTTGGTGGCGGGGTCGAGCGGCAGGCGTACCAGGATGAAGCGGTTCTCCTCGCGGACCACGGTCGCCAGCCGTTTGACGGCCTTGGCCGGGTCCTTGGCCGACTTGACGCGGCGGCGCTTGAGACTGTGCGAGCCGATGGCCCACAGGTGGCCGTCTGCCCTGGCCAGGCCCTCGATGTCCGCCTCGTCCTCGGG
This sequence comes from Nonomuraea aurantiaca, assembly GCF_020215705.1. Classification (GTDB taxonomy): domain Bacteria; phylum Actinomycetota; class Actinomycetes; order Streptosporangiales; family Streptosporangiaceae; genus Nonomuraea; species Nonomuraea aurantiaca. The sequence goes on from NZ_JAIWNB010000001.1 coordinate 79,342, forward strand.
GCCCGCGGGCAGCCGTACGTAGTCGGCCAGCCGGAAGGTGCGCTGACCCGCGTAGTTCACGCCGGTCCAGGCGAGGTGCTCGATGGTGGCGGTCTCGTCCCCGGCCACCCACAAGCCGCTGCCGTCGTGCCGTAACGCGGAGAGATTCGTGTGCGTTCGCGAGGCTCGCGAGGCCGGGTCGAATCGGAGCTCCACCTGTTCCACGAAGCCATGATGACACTTCGGCCGCTTCATAAGCAGAATGGCGGGATTTGTCGTACGCTCCCGATCGTGCTCGATGGGGATGATGGGACCGAAGGTTCCCGTGTGAGAACTGCTGCCAGACCGGGAACCCCTGTTTCCTCACCCAGGCGATCCCGCATCGGCGATCTGCGGATGCGGGATGTATACCGGGGGCTCGCAGTCGTGACCGCGGTGGCGGTCGTCACTGTCACGCTGGTCATGCTGCTCCCGTCGCGGCCGGACGAGGTCGCCGCACGGCCGGTTGCCGCGCCATCGGCCGTGCCGACCTCGTCCACGCCGCCCTCCGCGTCTGCCTCCGCCTCGTCCGAGCCGTCGGTGTCTCCCTCGCCGGTCGACTCCGCCGCGGCGGCCGCTCCCCAGGCCACGCCGACTCCCGGCTCGTCGCTGGCGCCCGGATACACCGCCATGGAGGCCCTGTACGCCGACCCCCGCGTCCCCAAGCTGCCGAAGAAGGCCGCCCGGCTGAAGATGACCAAGCCCGGCAGGGGAGTGGTCAAGGACCCGCGGACCGGCCTGGTCGTGCCCAGGCTCGGCAGGCCGTGGAAGGCGCACCACGCGGCGCCGTTCACCAGCAAGCAGGTGCTCCCGCTGAGGCGCGGCTCCAACCAGCGGGGCATGCTCGTCACCTGCCCGCTCCCGATCGAGGAGCAGAAGTCGGCGCGCGACACCGCGCTGCTCGCCGCCCGCTGGACGCTCAACCACCATCCCAAGGGCGGCCGGATCCGCTGGCAGGTCTCCCAGCCGATCAAGGGCGGCTGGCTGCTCACCTACCAGGTCAGGTACGGCAAGCACGTCTCCCGGGCCGCCGTGGTCGTGCTCGACGGGGGAATGGCCAAGCCGGGGCTGGCGTTCGTGACAGTGCCGGAGTCGCAGCGGAACAGGTGGCGTGACATCACGCGCGTGGTTTCCGGGGTGCGTGTTCTAGGCTAGAAGATCATGGACGGCGATATGGGGGAGTGACGCCGTGGAACGCCCAGGTCAGCCGAAGGCGCCTGACAAACGCTCGGGTCAGCCACAGGCGCCTGACAGAGACAAGCCCAAGCCGCCCTGGCGCGCGGAAGGGCTGCCCGGCTCGTCCGGCGGTGGTCGTCCGAAGATCAACTGGTGGCGCTTCGTCGTCACGCTGCTCGTCGTCTACGCGGCGTTCTTCCTGGTCTCGTCCTTCTTCGACACGGATTCCGTCGAGACGGTGTCCTACACCGAGTTCACCAAGCAGGTGACCTCGAAGAACGTCAAGGACATCTACGCCACGGGCCTGTCGGTCGAGGGCGACCTGCGGGCCGCGGCCAAGGATCCCGACAGCGGCAACAAGTCGTACACGAAGTTCAAGACGGAGATCCCCGCCTTCGCCAACAACGACCAGCTCTACCAGCAGCTGGAGAGCAGCGGGGTCGACATCAAGGCCGACCCGATCAACGGCGGGCGCGGCTTCTTCGTGAACCTGCTGCTCTCCCTGCTCCCCGTTCTGCTGCTGGCCGGGCTCTGGATCTGGGTCATGCGCCGCGGCGCCAGCATGATGGGCGGCGGCGGGCTGAGCGGCCTCGGCCGGTCCAAGGCGGCCAAGCCGGTCGAAGCGGGTCAGGTACGGGCCACGTTCGCGGACGTGGCGGGCATCGACGAGGTCGAGAACGAGCTCGTCGAGGTCGTCGACTACCTGAAGGACCCCGACAAATACCGCAGGCTCGGTGCCAAGCTGCCCAAGGGCGTGCTGCTCGCCGGGCCTCCCGGCACCGGCAAGACGCTGCTGGCCCGCGCCGTGGCCGGTGAGGCGAACGTGCCGTTCTTCTCGGCCAGCGCGTCGGAGTTCATCGAGATGATCGTCGGTGTGGGCGCGTCACGGGTACGCGACCTGTTCGAGGAGGCGCGCAAGGTCGCCCCTTCGATCGTGTTCATCGACGAGATCGACGCCATCGGCCGGGCCAGGGGCGGCGCCGGCGGCATCGGCGGGCACGACGAGCGCGAGCAGACGCTCAACCAGATCCTCACCGAGATGGACGGCTTCTCCGGCGTCGAGGGCGTCATCGTCATCGGGGCCACGAACCGGCCGGAGATCCTCGACCCGGCGCTGCTGCGGCCGGGCCGGTTCGACCGTACGGTCCAGGTGGGGCTGCCCGACGCGGCCGGCCGTACCGCGATCCTGGCCGTACACAGCAGAAGCGTGCCGCTCGACGGCGAGGTCAGCCTCGACCAGATCGCCAAGACCACGCCCGGCATGACCGGCGCCGACCTGGCGAACCTCGTCAACGAGGGCGCGCTCCTGGCCGCCAAGCGCGGCAAGGAGAAGGTCGGCATCGCCGACTTCGCCGACGCGCTGGAGAAGCTGCAGCTCGGCGCGGCGCGCAGCATCGTGATGCCGGAGGAGGAGCGCACCAGGACCGCCTTCCACGAGGCCGGCCACGCGCTGCTCGGCATGCTGCAGCCGGGCGCCGACCCGGTCAGGAAGATCTCGATCATCCCGCGCGGGCGGGCGCTCGGCGTCACGCTGTCCACGCCCGACACCGATCGTTACGCGTACGACGAGCAGTATCTCCGGGGGCGCATCACCGGGGCGCTCGGCGGGATGGCGGCCGAGCAGGTGGTGTTCGGCGTGATCACCACCGGCGCCGAGAACGACCTGGAGCAGGTCACCATGATCGCCCGCGGCATGGTCGGGCGCTGGGGCATGTCGGAGAAGGTCGGGCCGCTGACCATCCTGCCCAGCGACGGCCAGCCGCCGCAGGCCTCGCCCGCCATGCTCGCCACCGTCGACGAGGAGGCGCGGCGGATCGTGGACGAATGCTACGAGCGCGCGCTGCGCGTCCTGAGCGAGAACCGCGACAAGCTCGACGCCATCGTCGCCGCCCTGCTGGAGCACGAGACGCTGGACGAGGCGAGCGCCTACGCCGCCGCCGGGCTTTCCGGGGACTTGGGCAAGCCCGTAACGTAAATTGAGGCCCTGCCGGGCAGGTCTCCGATGTGACACTCAACGACGAGCTTCTCGCAGAGCTCGGCGATGCCGGGCTGGAGGAGGTCGCCGGGCTGCTCGGCACGGACACCGCGACGGCCCGCATCGTGCTCACGACGGTGTCCGCCACCATCATCGGCGGCCTGGCGCGCAACGCCGCGCACCCTGAAGGTGCGGAGGCGCTGCGCGCCGCTCTCGACGACCACGTGGACGCCGACCCGTTCAACGGCGACGTGGCGTCGCTCTCGCGTGACGGGCAGAGCATCCTGGGGCACGTATTCGGCGGGCAGGGCGCCGAGCAGGCGGCCGAGGGGTTGTCACGGCTGGTGGGGATCGACGCCCGCACCATCATGAGGTTGCTGCCGCTGATCGCGCCCATGATCATGTCGTTGCTGGCCGGGCGGGCGACTCACGGAAGGATGGAGGCCGGGGCCGTCGCCGACGCCCTGAACCAGGAGAGCGCCGCCCTTCCCCCCGAGCTGGCCGAGCTGCTCGGCGCGATCTTCGAGGGCGACTCCATGGACGTACCCGGGCAGCCGAACTTCGACAGGTGACCGGTAAGCTGGTGCGGTGATCATCCTGGCCTCAGCGTCCCCTGCCCGGCTGGCCCTGCTCCGCAGCGCCGGACTCGACCCCAAGGTGATCGTCAGCGGTGTCGACGAGGAGGCATACACCGCCTACTCGCCCGCCGCGCTCGCTCTTGAGCTGGCCAAGGCCAAGGCGTCGGCGGTCGCGAGCGGGCTCGACGAGGGCCTGGTCATCGGCTGCGACTCGATCCTGGAGCTCGACGGCAGGCCGTACGGCAAACCGGCCACGGCCGAGGAGGTGCTCGAGCGGTGGCGGATCATGCGCGGCCGGACCGGACGCCTGGTGACCGGCCACTGCGTCATCGACGTACCCGCCGACCGGCAGGTGGCCGAGGTGTCCACCACCGTGATCCACTTCGGCCGGCCGTCCGACGAGGAGATAGCCGCCTACGCCGCCACCGGCGAGCCGCTGGGCCTGGCCGGGGCGTTCAGCATCGAGGGGCGGGGCGGCTGGTTCGTCGAGGGCATCGAGGGCGACCACGGCAACGTGCTCGGCATCTCGCTGCCGCTGCTCCGCAACCTTTTCGGCGAACTGGGCTACGCGGTGACGGCCTTCTGGCGCTAGCGTGCCGGGCATGCGATCAGTACGCGACTTCTTGGCGGGCGTCGGCTTCTTCTTTCAGGGTGTGGGCTGGGTCGCCAAGCATGGCCGGTGGTGGCTGTTCGGGTTGATCCCGGCGCTGCTGGCCTTCGTCGTGTACGTGGTGGCGTTGATCTTCCTTGGCACGAACGCGTCCGACATGGCGGAATTTCTTACGCCATTCGCCGACACGTGGGGGTGGCGGGACCTCTTCCGTACGCTGATCGGGATCGCGCTGGTCCTCGGCGGGCTGGCGCTGGCGGTGCTGACTTTCACGGCGCTCACGCTGGCGGTCGGGGAGCCGTTCTACGAGAAGCTGTCCGCCACGGTGGATCCGCTGCCGGGGGCGGAGGAGCAGCCGTGGTGGCGCACCTTGCCCCGGTCCATCAGGGACAGCCTGGTGACGTTGGGCTATGTGCTGCTGTTCACCGTGCCGCTGTTCTTCCTGGGCTTCGTGCCGGTGGTCGGGCAGACGGTGGTGCCGGTGCTGGGGGCCATGGTCTCCGGGTTCTTCCTGACGGTGGAGCTGACGACGCTGGCGCTGGAACGGCGGGGGATGGGGCGTAAGGAGCGGTTCGCACTGCTGCGGGGGAACAAGGCGGGGGCGTTGGGGTTCGGGGTGGTGGTGTTCTTGCTGTTCTTGGTGCCTTTTGTGGCGGTCGTAGCGATGCCGGCGGGGGTGGCGGGGGCGGCCCTGTTCGTCCGCAACCGCTTGGCCCCAGCTCCCGCCCCTGACCTCCCGCCCGCCTGACCGTCCGCTCCCTGGCTTCCTCGTCCACGACACCCCGCCCTCATCTGGCTCCCCTTATCCCCAGAACTCGGTTCGGCGCATCGGCGACCCCCTCCGTCCAGGCACCCTCATGCCTCATGACGACCAACGCCTCCGAGCCCTGCCTGACTCTGGCCAGCCCCACCGACGTCCTCGCCGCGGTGCCCTACCTCGTGGGGTTCCACCCGGTCGACAGCCTCATCGTGCTCGGCCTCACGCGGGGCCGGGCCAAGCTGGCGACCCGCTGGCCGCTGCCGTTTCCCCCGGGCACGCTGGAGCCTTTGTCGGCGCTGTTCGACCGGGAGGCCATCACCCACATCATCCTGATCGGCTACGGCCCCGGAGACCGGGTCACCCCCGCCGTGGACGAGGCCCGCCGACTGGCCGCCCGGGCAGGCGTCGGCGTGGACGAGGCCCTGCGAGCCGAGGGCGGCCGCTACTGGTCGTACGTATGCGACGTGCCCCAGTGCTGCCCTCCCGAAGGCACTCCGTACGACCCCTCGACCAGCCAGATCGCCGCCGAGGCCACCGTCCACGGCCTGGTGGCCCTGCCCGACCGCCAGAGCCTGGAACGCACCGTCGCCCCCCTCACCGGCCCCGTCCGGGTGTCGATGCGGCGCGCCACGGCGGACGCCGTCGCCGAGTTCCGCACCCGGCTGATGGAGGCGACGGACGCGAACGCGTTCGCCCAGCAGTTCGTCACCCGAGGCTTGGTCAGAGTCCGCGCCGCCCTGGCCACCCACGCCGCCGGTGGCCGCCTGGACGACGCCGAAGCGGCCAGACTGGGCCTCGACCTGGCGGTGATCAGAATCCGCGACGAAGCCTGGACCCTGGCCGGCGACTCCCACGCCGCCCTCTGGAAGGACCTCACCCGCCGCCTGGAGCCACGCTTCACCCCACCGGCCGCGTCCCTGCTGGCCATGGCCTCCTGGCGCACGGGCGACAGCGTCCTGGCCACCATCGCCCTCGAACGCGCCCTGACCACCGACCCGACCTACTCGATGGCCAACCTGCTCATGCACGCCCTCCAGCAACTCCTGTCCCCGGCCACCCTGCTCGACCGCCTCCCGGCCCCGTCCGAACTGGACACCGCGATGGGCCCCGTCCACGCGGGCTGGCTGATCCCCCTGATCAACGTCCTCGACGAAGACCACGAAACGGCCGCCTGACCCAACCCCCCTCAACCCACGACCGTGCGCTCCAGGTCGTCGACGCCGAACCTGCGCAGACGGGTCTTGGCGAGGGAGTCGTGCTCGGACGCGTCGCCCGTCCGCTCTCCAGCGATGATCACTTGCGGGGGTGCCGGCCGGTCGCTCCGGCGTGAGGCCGGTCGGCCCGTCTCCGAGCGGCGCGCGTACAAGGCGCCCGATGACAGGCGCCGCGGGGTGTAGACGTCTGGGTGCGCGTCGGTCCACAGTCCTCCGGCCGCCGCGATTCTCCGCTCACCATGACGACGCGGCGGATTGCGAAATGTTGCAGGGAGATGTCTTGCGGCTCGGACGATCGGCGTCGTAGCCTGTCGGCACTTGCCATTGATACGCATCGACGATTTCCCCAGGGAGGTGTCATGGCGGCGTTCACCAGCAAGGACGTCGCGCGTATCGCCGGTGTCTCGCAGAGCACCGTGTCCTATGTGATGACCGGCAAGCGACCCATTTCCGAGCGCACGCGGCAGCGGGTCCTGGACGCGATGGAACAGCTCACCTACGAGCCGCACTCCGGTGCCCGGGCTCTCGCGGGACGCCGCACCCGAGTGGTCGGTCTGGTGGTGCGCTTCGGGGCCGGGGGCGATGCCTTCGGGTTGCTGCCGTTCATCGAGACCATCGCCAACTCGGCCCGCGCCCATGATCACGAGGTTCTCCTCGTGACCGCGGACGAGGGCTCCGCGGGGCTGCGGCGCCTCGCCGGACGGGCCCTGTGCGACGCGATCATCATGATGGACATCGAGGAGCACGACGACCGGGTCCCGGTGGCCGCCGCGCTGTCCGTTCCGGTGGTGCTCATCGGTGTGCCGGCCGACCCGGCCGGGCTGCACTGCGTCGACCTCGACTTCGAGGCGGCGGCCCGGATGGCCGTCGACGAGCTGGCCGACACCGGGCACGACGAGATCGTCGTGGTGGGTTACCCGGCCTCGGTGATGGAGCGTGGCCTGAACTACGTCGGCCGCTTTCTGCGATCGGCGCGGCGGCAGGCGCAGGTGCGCGGCCTTCCGCTGACAGTGATCGAACCGGTCGAACATGGACAGGAGGCCGCCGCGGCCGATCAGCTCCTCACCCGGCGGACCGGCGGGCGTCTCGGAGTGGTGGTGCCGCACAGCGACGCGATCGTGCCGCTGCTGAATGCGCTGCGGAAGCAGGATGTCGTGCCGGGTCGTGACATCTCCTTCATCGGCCTCAGCCCCGACCGTGAAGCCGGACAGTCCGATCCGCCGTACACGAATATCTCTGTGGAACCGCGCGACGTCTCGCGGCGCGCGATGGAGACGCTGTTCTGGTTACTCGATCCGAGTTCCGGGGTGGAACGTCCCCCAATCGACCTGGTCGCGCCACGACTCACCCGTCGTACGACCGTGATGCCTACTCCCTCCAACTGATCACTGGTGGCCTCGGCCAGAGGCCCTGATACGCATCGTCGATGCGTATCGACGCACAGCCGTACAACAGCAGTCGATACGTATCGACGGCTTGCTTCACCCCGGAACCCTCCGTATCCGAAAGGACACGACATGATCCGCTCCCCCCGCTCCCCCCGCTCCCCCCGTTCCCGCCGAGCCCAGGCCGCGCTCGCCTCGATGCTCACCCTGCCCCTCGCACTCACCGCCTGCGGCGGCGGCTCGAACGGCGGCTCCAACAGCGGCGGCGACTCCTCGACCCTGCGGGTGCTCGACTACTACAACAACGACCCGGGCAAGGCGGTCTGGCAGAAGGCCATCGACGCCTGCGGCAAGCAGGCCGGTGTCACCATCCAGCGCGAGGCCGTGCCCGGAGCGACCCTGATCCAGAAGGTGCTCCAGCAGGCGTCCTCGCGGACCCTCCCGGACGTCCTGATGCTGGACAACCCCGATCTGCAGCAGATCGCCCAGAGCGGCGCCCTCACTCCGCTGAACGACCTCGGGCTCAAGGCCGACGGGTACGTGGAAGGCGTGGTCAGCGCCTCGACCTACAAGGGCAAGCTCTACGGCCTGCAGCCGATCACCAACACCATCGGGCTGTTCTACAACAAGGACCTGCTCGCCAAGGCGGGCGTGACGCCGCCGAAGACCTGGGCGGAGCTGAGGACGGTGGCCAAGAAGCTGACCTCCGGCGGCACGTACGGGCTGGCGTTCTCGGCACCGGCGAACTACGAGGGCACCTGGCAGTTCCTGCCGTTCATGTGGTCCAACGGCGGCGACGAGAAGAACATCGCGACGCCGGAGACCGCGCAGGCCGTGCAGCTGTGGGTCGACCTGATGAACGACGGCTCGGTGTCGAAGTCCGCTCTCAACTGGACCCAGGCGGACGTCAACGACCAGTTCCGGGCGGGCAAGGCCGCGATGGCGGTCAACGGGCCGTGGCAGTTCCCCGCGTTGGACGAGGACAAGAGCGTCAAGTACGGGGTGGCGCAGATCCCGGCACCGGTCGCGGGCAAGCCGATCGTCGCGCCGCTCGGCGGTGAGACGTGGGCCGTGCCGCAGACCGGGAACAAGGACAAGCAGGCCAAGGCCGCCAAGGTCGTCGCCTGTCTCAACTCGGACGACAACCAGCTCAGCCTCGCCAAGGACACCCAGACCATCCCCACCAAGAAGGCGCTGCTGGAGAAGTTCAGCTCGAGCAACCCGAACATGGCCGGTTTCGTGGACCAGATCCCGACCGCGCGGGCCCGCACCGGTGAACTCGGCGCGGACTGGCCGAAGGCGGCCACGAAGATCTACACCGCGTTCCAGTCCGCGCTGACCGGCCAGGCCGCGCCGGCCAAGGCCCTGGAAACGGCCCAGAATGGTTGAGCACCCACAACAGTCCACTATGGAACGTCAGACAGATCCACCACCGCCGGTGACCGTGGCGGATGACAGGACCGTTGCCGGACCCCGCTTCTGGCACTCGCTCCGCTTCCAGACCCGCGCCGCGCAGGTGCTGTTCCTGGCCCCCGCCGTGATCTACATGGTGGCGTTCTTCGGTTACCCGATCGTCAAGAACTTCGTGATGGCCTTCCAGGAGTACTCGACGAGCACCTTCTACACCGGCGAGGCGCCGTGGGTCGGGTTGGCCAACTACTCCGAGGTGGTGTCCTCCCCGGTGTTCGGCAAGGCCATGCTGAACACCGTCCTGTTCACCGCCGGCTCGATCGCCGGGCAGTTCGTCATCGGTCTGGCCCTGGCGATGTTCTTCCGGCGCCGCTTCCCGCTCAGCGGTGTGCTCCGGTCGTTGATCCTGCTGCCGTGGCTGATCCCGCTGATCGCCTCCGGCGCGGTCTGGCGGTGGATCCTCGACAAGGACAACGGCGCGCTCAACCGGTTCCTGGCCGCCATCGGAGTGGCGAGCGACCACCCCGGCTGGCTGACCAGCACCTCGCTGGCCCTGGTGGCGGTGATCCTGGTGAACATCTGGGTCGGCATCCCGTTCAACCTGACCATCCTCTACGGCGGGCTCCAGGACATCCCGGAGGATCTGTACGAGGCGGCCGCGCTGGACGGGGCGGGCGGCTGGCAGCGGTTCCGGTATGTGACCTGGCCGTTGCTGCGCCCGGTGGTGAGCGTCGTGCTGGTGCTCGGCGTGGTCTACACGATCAAGGTGCTGGACGTGATCCTGGCGCTGACCGGCGGCGGACCGGCCAACGCCAGCCAGACCATCGCGACGCAGTCGTACCACCTGTCGTTCCAGCAGTTCGACTTCGGTCAGGGTGCCGCGCTCGGCAACATCCTGATCGCGATCTCCCTGGTGTTCGCCATCTTCTACCTGCGCGCCAACCGGCGTGCCGTGGACGAGTGAGGCCGTCATGACCCCCACCACACTTGGCGCGGCCCGGCGACGCCGGCACACCCGCGGCGGCTGGGGCAGCACCGCCGCCGGGATCGTCATCCTCGCCGTGCTGCTGTTCCCGATCTATTGGATGGTCAACGTCTCGCTGCAGCCGAGCGGCTCGGCGGTCGGCACCCCGTGGCTGCCGTTCGACCTCAGCTTCGACGGCTACGCCACCGCGCTCGGCCAGCAGGGCCGCAACCTGGTCACGAGCCTGGTCGTCGCCCTCGGCTCGGTCGTGTTCAGCCTGCTGATCGCGATGCCGGCGGCGTTCGCCCTGGCGCAGTTCAAGATCCGCTTCGCGGGCGCGTTCCTCTTCGGGATCCTGATCTCGCAGATGATCCCGGGGATCGTCATCGCGAACGCGCTCTACACCGCCTACAACGACCTGGGACTGCTCAACTCGATCCCGGGCCTGATCCTCGCCGACTCGACCGCGGGCATCCCGTTCGCGATCCTGATCGTCCGCGCCTTCATGATCAACATCCCGCGGGCGGTCCTGGAGGCCAGTCGGGTCGACGGGGCCGGTCACGTCCGGACGTTCGTCTCCATCGTGCTGCCGATGAGCCGCAACGCGCTCATCACCGCGGCCCTGTTCACCTTCCTCTTCTCCTGGGCGGACTTCCTGTTCGCCCTCACCCTCACCACGACCGAGGACGTGCGCCCGGTGACGCTCGGGCTCTACACCTACATCGGGACGTACGTCAACGACTGGAGCTCGGTCATGGCCACCGCCGTGCTCGCCTCCATCCCGGCCATCGTCCTGCTCGTCGTCGCCCAGCGCTACGTCGCCGCGGGCACGACGGCAGGCGCCGTCAAGTGACAGCAACCCCCAGCAGAAAAGGTTCGACATGACAAACGGAAGCTCCGGCCCGCTGCGTGTGACGGTGTGGGGCGAGAACCGCCACGAGCAGATCGAGGAGCACGTGGCGAAGATCTATCCGAAGGGCATGCACACGACGATCGCGGAGGGCATCGAGGAGAACCTCGCCGACGGCTGCGTCGTTCGAACGGCGACCCTCGACGACCCGGAGCACGGGCTGACCGAGGAGGTGCTGGCCGACACCGACGTGCTCACCTGGTGGGGTCACGCGGCGCACGACGAGGTCACCGACGAGGTCGTCGAGCGCGTCCACCGGCATGTGCTGTCCGGGATGGGACTCGTCGTACTGCACTCCGGGCACTGGTCGAAGATCTTCACCAAGCTGATGGGTACGAGTTGCACCCTGCGCTGGCGCGACGAGCACGACCGTGAGCTCATCTGGACGGTCGACCCCACGCACCCCATCGCCCAGGGCGTGCCGCACCCGCTGATCATCGACGAGGACGAGATGTACGGGGAGTTCTTCGACATCCCGGCACCGGACGAGCTGGTGTTCGTCAGCTCATTCAGCGGCGGGGAGGTCTTCCGCAGCGGCTGCACGTTCCGCCGCGGCCACGGCAAGATCTTCTACTTCCGGCCGGGGGACCAGGCGTACCCGACGTACCACCACAAGGACGTGCGCCGGGTCATCGCGAACGGCGTCGCCTGGGCCCGCACCGACCGGCCGGATCGGCGCCATCCCGTGCTCCTGCGGTACGCGACCGGGGAGTTCTTCGAGGGCCAGGGCTACACGGGACCGCTCCAGTGAGCTTCCGGATGATTCCCTCCAGCCCGGCGGATCCGCTCCGCGTGGTCATCGTCGGCGCCGGCGGCATGGGCCGCGCCTGGCTGGCCACCGTCGCCGACTCGCCCGAGGTGCTGCTCACCGGCATCGCCGACCTGAACGTGGCGCTGGCCCGCGACGCCGCCGACTCGGCCGGCCTGCCGGACCTGCCGGTCGGCGCCGACGCCGTCGCCCTCGCCCGGCAGACCGGCGCCCAGGCGCTGATCAACGTGACCATCCCCGAGGCGCACCACCCGGTGACCACCGCGGCGTTGTTCGCCGGTCTGCCGGTGCTCGGGGAGAAACCGGTCGCGGAGAACGTGAGCCGGGCGCTGTCCATGGCCGCCGCGGCCGAGGTCACCGGCGAACTGTTAATGGTCAGCCAGTCCCGCCGCTGGAACCCGCAGCTCGCCGCGCTGCGGGGGATGACCGCGCGGCTCGGCGCGATCGGCACGGTGAGCACGGCGTTCTTCCGGTCCGAACGCTTCGGCGGGTTTCGCGATCTGATGGCCTACCCGCTGCTCATCGACATGGCGATCCACGCTTTCGACTCGGCGCGTTTCCTGCTCCGGGCCGAGCCGGTGACGGCGTACTGCCAGTCGTACAACCCGCCGTGGAGCTGGTTCGCGGGGGACGCCAACGCGACCGTGGTGTTCGAGATGGAAGGCGGGACCCGGTACGTCTACAACGGCAGCTGGTGCAGTCCCGGCGACATCACCTCGTGGAACGGGGCCTGGCGGGTCAGCGGCGAGAAGGGCACCGCGCTCTGGGACGGCGACCACGAGCCGGTCCTCGAGGCCGAGGTGGACGCCGATGAACCGGCCGGCCCGCCGTACTCCGGGATCACCGGCGCCTTGCAGGTGTTCGTGCGGGCGCTCCGGACCGGGGAGCCGCCGTCCGGCGAGGTGCACGAGAACGTGATGAGCCTGGCGATGGTGGAGGCGGCGGTGCGGTCCGCGACGAGCGGCCGGATCGAGCGCCTGGACGACGTGCTCGACCGGGCCCACGCGCAGGCGCTGGGGGAGGAGACCCGGACGGACGTACGGGACGCTCTCGCCGGATGGTCCTCGGTGCGGGACGTGCTGGCCGGCGCCGCGCGGGTGGAGACGCGATGACGGCTACAAGTTCTCCTCGCGACGCCGCCGTTCGTTGTACGCGCGCATCCGGGGTGGGTAGCCCATGATCTGAACGTCGTACACCGGCAGGGCGAGGTCTCGGGCGACCTTGTGGATCACGGCGGGGGAGCCGACCCGGCGGCGGGTCCACTCGCCGTCGTCGGCCACGGCGACGGCCGTGGTGTCCGTCGCGAAGGTTTCGGGCTCGACGAAGAACTCGACGCCTCGCCGCGATTTGGCGAACGCGATGAGGGCCTCGATATCGGCGTCAGTGGCCTCCCGGTCGAACTTCGCGATTTTGGAACCGCGCAGCCGCCGAATGCCGTAGCGGTCTCGCCATCTCATGAGTCCTTTTTATACCGCCAAACGGTCACGCGCGTCGGGGTGATCTAGGGGACACATCGGGGATTCTCCCGATGGCCATGATGACGTGCGGGGGGTCAGTATGGATGGTGACCGCCCGATCCTAAGGAGAGGCATGACTGTTATGGCTGGGCTACCCACACCCCGGGGCCCGGGACAGGTGCCGCCGGCTCATCTGCGCGTCACCAACCAGGACCGCGAGCATGTGGTCGAGCACGTCCAGGCGGCCTACGCCGAGGGGCGCTTCGACAAGCTCGAGTTCGACGACCGGCTGGAGCGCGCGATGACCGCGCGTACGCACGGTGATCTGATGCCCATCATGGCGGAGCTGTACGGCACGGGCGCCGTCCCCAGGATCAGCCCGATGGCCGCGCCGATCCGGCCCGAGGCGGCACCGGAGAGCAACGAACGGCTCGGGGCTTCGGCGGCTCACCTGCTGACGCTGGTGGGCTTCCCGATCATCGGCCCGCTGATCCTGCTGCTGACGGGTGGCAAGACCTCGCCGTACATTCGGCGGCACGCGTTGGAGGCCCTGAACTTCCAGCTCACGGTGGTGGGGGCGACATTCCTGCTGCCGTTCACCGTGATCGGGGTGGTGCTTATTCCGGTTATTTGGGTGGCAGCGGTCGTGCTGTCCATTGCCGGTGGCATTTCGGCGCTCTCGGAGAACCCGTTCAGGTATCCCATGACGGTTCGCCTGGTGAAGTAACGCGTGGCCGGGCTCCTGGGGCGGGTGTTCCGGGTCGCCGGTGGTCAGGCGCGCCGGTGCCGCGGCAGCAGCACGCTGACCACCGCGATGGCCAGGCCGATCCCGGCCGCCATGAGGAAGACCAGGTCGTAGCCGGCGGCGAGGGCGTCGGCCGGGGGACTCACGCCGGCCTCCGTCGCGGCTCTGGTGCTCGCGGCCGTCGCGAGCACCGCCAGGCCGATCGATCCGCCGACCTGGACGGCGGTGTTGGCCAGGCCGCCGGTGATCCCCGCGTCGCCCTCGGGAACGTCGGCGGTCGCCGCGGCCATGAGGGTCGGGAAGGTCAGCCCGATGCCGGCCGCGATGAGCAGCGTAGGCCCGAGCACGCTGGTGACGTAGCCGCTGTCGGCGTGGGCCTGGGAGAGCCAGCCGAATCCGGCCAGGAAACATGCGCTGCCGGCCAGCGTCAGGGGGCGCACACCGGTTCGCGGTAGCAGGGCGGCGGCCCATCGCGCGATCACCATGAACGTCACCGCCGCGGGTGTCTGCCCGAGCCCGGCTTGCAGCGCACTGTAGCCGAGGACGTTCTGCAGGAAGAGCGACGTGAAGTACCACATCGCGATGGGAATCCCGCCGAACAGCAGCAGCATGGCGTTGCCGACGGCCACTCCCCGGATCCCGAACAGCCGCAGGGGCATCATCGGCCGGCTGGCGAAACGCCCCTCCACCAAGGTGAAGACGACGAGCAGCAGCAGGCCCGCCGCTACTGGCCCGATGACCAGCGCGGACGTCCAGCCGTGATCGGCGCTCCGCATGACCCCGTAGATCAGCGCGGCCAGCCCTGCCGTCCCCGTGACCGCACCGGGGAGGTCGAGCGGTTCCCGCCGGCCGGTTCGCGTGCCGGCCAGCGACATCATGGCCACGACGATCAGCACCGCGCCGATCGGCACGTTGATGAGGAAGACCCACCGCCACGACAGGCCGGTGGTGATGGCACCGCCGGCGAGCGCGCCGGCCATCCCGCCCACCCCGCCCGCGGCGGACCATGCGCCGAACGCCTTGGCACGCGCCTTCGGTTCGGTGAAGGAGGTGTTGAGCACGGCCAGCGTCGCGGGGGCCAGCATGGCGGCGCCGATGCCCTGCGTGACGCGGGCCGCCACCAGGACCTCCGCGGCGCTCGCCAGGCCGCCGACCAGGCTGGAGGCGGAGAACGCCACCAGCCCGGCGGCCAGCATCCGGCGCGGGCCGAACAGGTCGGTGGCGCGCCCGCCCAGCAGCATGAAGCCCGCGAAGGTGAGCAGGTAGCCGTTCACCACCCAGGCCAGGCCGGTGGGTGTGAAGCCGAGGTCCGCGCGGATCGAGGGCAGGGCGACGTTGACGATGGACGCGTCCAGGATGACGATGAACTGGCAGGCACAGGCCAGCGACAGGAGTAACCAGGCGGGGCCGGCATGCGGTCTGGCCTGCTGGGGCGCGGTGCTGGTGCTTGTCATGACTTTCTCCCTTGCCAACCCGCCGCTCACGCGTTCTGGGAGGCTGTGGCGGCCACGGTTTCGCGGGCGTTTCCCTCGCTCGCGGTGATGCGGCCGCCTTCCAGCAGCCGGATGGTGATCTGAGCCAGCCGCCGTCCCTGGTACCTGGCCGCTTCCAGTGCCGCGCTGTCCGGGCCGTCTCCGGTCGGGCCGGTCACGTACGACGTGCCGTAAGGGTTGCCGCCCGCGGCGTACACGGCCGGATCGGTGAATCCGGGCGGGACGATCAGCGCTCCCCAGTGGTAGAAGACGTTGCCCAGCGACAAGATCGTGGCTTCACTGCCGCCGTGCCGGTTGAACGCCGAGGTGAATGCCGTGACCGGTTTGTCGGCCAGTTTCCCGTCCCGCCACAGCCCGCCGGCTTGGTCGATGAACTGCTTGAGCGGCGCGGCCGGTGTGCCGAACCGGGTCGGCGTTCCGAACGCGAACGCATCGGCCCACGCGAGGTCCTCGACCGCGGCCTCGGCGATCGACGTGGCGGCGTCGGCGTGGCGCCGCCACTGCGGGTTCTGGTCGATCGCGTTGTCGGGTGCCAGTTCGGCGACCCGCCGCAGTCGCACCTCGGCCTCGGCCTCGGCGGCGCCCTGGGCGACGGCCTGCGCGAGTGCGTGCACCGTGCCCGTGGCGCTGTAGTAGATGACGGCGACCTTCACGGTCATGTCCGGCTCCTCGATGTGATGTAGGATTAGTTATGCAGATAACTATTATGCGAATAACTAAAATGTCAAGGAGTGTCCGTGGACTTCGACCAAGCTGACGCCCTCAACCAGGCCATCCGCCTGCTGAGCCTGCGCCATCGGGCCAGGGCCGCGGCGCTGCTGGCCCCGCTCGGCCTGCACCCCGGACAGGAGGCACTCCTGCTCGAACTCGCCCGGACCGGCCCGACGATCCAGGCCCAGCTCAGCGAGGCGCTCGGGTGCGAGCCGCCCAGTGTCACGCTCATGACCCGCAAGCTCGAAGCCGGCGGTCACATCCGCCGCAGGCCCGCCCCCTCCGACAAGCGCGCCACCGTCGTCGAACTCACCGACAGCGGCAAGGCGCTCGCCGACCAGGTCAAGGAGTTGTGGTGCGCGCTGGCGGAGGAGACCGTGACTGGCCTGCCGGCCGACACGGTGGCAGAACTACCCGGCCTTCTCACCACGCTGACCGCGAACGTCGACACCCGGCGCCCCCGCCACCTGCACGGCCGCAGGCACGATCTGGCCGGGCATGTCGATCAGGGCCCCTTGGCCGGCGACTGAGAATCGAGGTCCGCAGGACGCGCTGTCGGGCGATGGAGGCCGGTGTGCTGAGTGGTACATCGATTCGGCGAGTGGCTGACGCTAATCTCGACCTGTACGCAGCTCACCGAAGGAAATGGCCTCCATGATCTTCATCACCGCGAAGTTCCGCGTGCTGCCCGAGCACGCCGACCGGTTCACCGAGATCGTCGGCGACTTCACCCAGGCGACCCGCGACGAGCCTGGCTGCCTGTGGTTCGACTGGTCGCGCAGCGTGGCGGATCCGACCGAGTATGTGCTGGTCGAGGCGTTCCGCGATGACGAGGCCGGGGCGGCGCACGTCCAGTCGGAACATTTCAAGCAGGCGCAGCGCACCCTGCCGCCGTACCTGGCCGAGACGCCGCGCATCGTGAACGCGACCGTTCCTCAGGACGACTGGTCCCTGCTCGGCGAGATGGCCGTACCCGGACGGGACTGAGCGCCCGCAGCGGCTGACATCGGCCTGCGTCGCTGCCCTGGCGCCGAGCCGAATTAATTTCATTTGCTACGGTCTCGAATGAGAAGATGGCCGGTAATATCACCTCATGAGCGCCGATGCTCCTCGTAGGACCACCGCCTCGCGTGCGACCGACCGCCCCGGGGATGCCTCGCCCTTCGCTCTCGGCCTGCTGTTGCGTCAGGCGCACTGGCGCGCGGCCACGGTCATGTCAGAGGCACTCCGGCCGTTCGGCATCGAGTTGCGGCACTTTGCCGTGCTGATCGTGCTGGTCGACCGCGGGCCCACAGTGCAGCGGGACTTGGCGGCGGCGACGGGGTCGGACAAGGCGGGAATCATGCGGGTCGTGGACGACCTGGAGCGTAAGGGGCTGGCCGTACGCAAGAACGTTCCGGGGGACCGGCGGGTGCGGGCGGTCGAGATCACCCCTCAGGGCGTGGAGCTTTTCGATGCGGCCCATGTGGCGGCGGAGCCGCTGGCTGAGCGGCTGGTCGCCGACCTGGGGTCTGACGGGTCCGAGCAGCTGAGGGATCTGTTGACCCGGTTCGCCTATCCCGCGGACGGCGAGGCGTAAGCGCGCTCGCGCAACCGGTCCGCACCTTCGACCTGCGGACGGCAGGGAGCCGTGAACGGCTCGTCGCTTCGACGGCGCGTGCTTTCCCGCAGGAGACGCCAGTGTGGAGATCGCTCCTGTAGCTGGGCGTAGCAGACGACGTTGGCGATCGGTTCCTGTACGAGGCATCTTTCCGCCCGATGTGGGGACACGTTTGCCATCGAATGGTATCGAATGATACTTTCGTAGATGAAACCGTCGTGAAAGCTACAGAACTGGATGGGAGGTTGGGATCTTGGACGTCTACGAGGCGGTCACGAGTCGGCGGGCGGTGCGGGGGTTCAGCGATCGGCCCGTTCCTCGGGAGGCGCTGGAGCGGGTGTTGTCGGCTGCGGCTTGGGCACCCTCCGGGTCGAACCTTCAGCCCTGGCGGGCCTATGTGGTGACGGGCGAGCCGCTGGCTGAGCTGAAGAAGCGTGCCGGTGAGCGGGTGGCGGCCGGTGATCCTTGGGATGAGCGCGAGTATGAGATGTATCCGCCGGCGCTGAAGTCTCCCTACTATGAGCGCCGCTCGGCCTTCGGGGAGGAGCGGTACGGCGCGCTCGGTATCGCACGGGAGGATTGGGAGGCGCGGCAGCGGGCCGCAGCCGATAACTGGCAGTGTTTCGGAGCGCCTGCTGCCCTGTTCTGCTACATCGACCGTGACATGGGCCGGCCTCAGTGGGCTGATCTCGGCATGTTCTTGCAGACTGTCATGCTGCTGCTGCGCGCCGAGGGCCTGAACAGTTGCCCGCAGATGGCGTGGTCGGTGTTTCGCAAGACGGTCGCCGAGGTGGTGTCTCCCCCGGAGGGGCTCGTCCTGTTCTGTGGCATGTCGATCGGGTTCGAGGACGTCACGGTGGATTACATCCGTACGGGCCGGGCGCCGCTCGACGAGACGGTCACGTTCGTCGACGGCTAGTCCACCGAAGAAGGACGCGCTACGTCGCGGCCAAGGCAGTGCTGTTCGCGCGCCGGGCAGCCCCTGCGGCGTGGCCGCCAGACCCGAAGACCTCCTCGGCCCGGTCTTCTTCATCGCCTCTTCTGGGGCCGACTCCATCACTGGCCAGACCGTCGATACCGACGGCGGCACGTTCATACATCGAGAGGAAACGCCATGACCTACACCGTGGGCTACATCGTCGGGAGCCTGTCCCTGAAGTCGATCAACAGGAAGCTCGCTCTGGCCTTGAGCCGTCTCGCGCCGCCGGAACTCCGCCTCACGGAGATCCCCATCGGCGAGTTGCCCCTGTACAGCCACGATTACGACCCGAGCTACCCCGCCGTGGCCCTGGACTTCAAGGACGCGATCAAAGCCTCCGACGCCCTGCTGTTCGTCACTCCCGAGTACAACCGGTCCATCCCGGGCGCGCTGAAGAACGCCATCGACTGGGCGACCCGGCCCTATGGATCCAACGTGTTGAACGGCAAGCCGTCCGCGATCATCGGAGCCTCGCCCGGCCCGATCTCCACCGCGGTCGCACAGCAGCACCTCAAGACCATCCTGTCCTTCACCAACTCCCCGGTGCTGGGGCAGCCCGAGGCCTACATCCAGTTCAGCAAGGGATTGATCGACGACAAGGGCGACATCCAGGTGCCGTCCACCGCCGAATTCCTGACCGGATACATGCGGGCCTTCGCGGCGCACATCCGACGCCACCACCACGACATCCCGGACCTGTAGCCCGTCCACCAGGCCGCGGTCGGCGGAGCGAGGTTCATCCGGCGCTTGCCGTCGAGCAGCCCGGCCCGCCGAAGTTTTGACAGCACCTCGTCACATTCTCCGGTCCTCAACTGTCAATTGAGTAGGCATGTCGAGCGGCGAGAGAGGCGGCGGACCCTTGGACGTCTATGAGGCGGTCACGAGTCGGCGGGCGGTGCGGGGGTTCATCGATCGGCCTGTTGCTCGGGAGGTGCTGGAGCGGGTGTTGTCGGCTGCGGCTTGGGCGCCGTCCGGGTCGAATCTGCAGCCGTGGCGGGCCTATGTGGTGACGGGTGGGCCGCTGGCTGAGTTGAAGAAGCGCGCGGGTGAGCGGGTGGCGGCCGGTGATTCCTGGGATGAGCGCGAGTATGAGATGTATCCGCCGGCGCTGAAGTCTCCCTACTATGAGCGCCGCTCGGCCTTCGGGGAGGAACGGTACGGCGCGCTCGGTATTCCGCGGGGCGATTGGGAGGCGCGGCAGCGGGCCGCAGCCGATAACTGGCAGGCATTCGGAGCGCCTGCTGCCCTGTTCTGCTACATCGACCGTGACATGGGCCGGCCTCAGTGGGCTGATCTCGGCATGTTTCTGCAGACTGTCATGCTGCTGCTGCGCGCCGAGGGCCTGAACAGCTGCCCGCAGATGGCGTGGTCGGTGTTTCGCAAGACCGTCGCCGAGGTGGTGTCTCCCCCGGAGGGGCTCATTCTCTTCTGTGGCATGTCGATCGGGTTCGAGGACGTCACGGTGGATTACATCCGTACGGGCCGGGCGCCGCTCGACGAGACGGTCACGTTCGTCGACGGCTAGTACCTGTTGTCACAGATCGCACTGCTGCCCTGTCTTTTCCGACGTACCGGACGCTGCGCAGCTACAGGAGCGAAGACCTTGCCACCACTCGGCACCATCATCCGAGTCCGAGTCCGGATGAGCGCTCGTCCCATCGACGAGCCGCACCGCACTTCGAGCCCGCTCGAGCTGCTGTTCGACCTCACCTTCGTGGTCGCGGTCGCCAGCGTCACCGCCCAGCTCGCGCACAGCATCGCCGGCGGTCACGGTCTCGCCGGGCTGGTCCCGTTCCTCCAGGTGTTCTTCGCCATCTGGTGGGCGTGGATGAACTTCACGTGGTTCGCCTCGTCCTATGACACCGACGATGTCGCCTACCGGCTGCTGACCATGGTGCAGATGGCCGGCGTGCTGACCCTCGCCGCCGGCGTGCCCGCCGCCACCGGTCACGCCGACTACAGGATCGTCACCCTGGGCTACGTCATCATGAGGATCGGGCTCGTCGCCCAATGGCTGCGGGCCGGTCTCGAAGACCGGGCGCGCCGCCGCACCGCGCTGCGCTACGCCGCCTGCATCAGCCTCGTGACACTGGGCTGGGTGCTGCGCTTCCTGATCGCGGAGACGGGAGCCTTTCCCTGGTTCTCCGGTCTGCCGTCCTTCATCATCCTGGATGTCCTGGAACTCGCGGTCCCGCTGTGGGCGGAACGGACCAGGGCCACCAACTGGCACCCGCACCACATCGCCGAGCGCTACGGCCTGTTCACGATCATCCTGCTCGGTGAGAGCGTCCTGGCCGCGAGCCGGGGCGTCGAAGGGGCGCTCGAAACGGGCGAGATCAGGGCGCCCTTGGTCGTCATCGCCGGGTGCGGCCTCGTCCTGCTGTTCGCTCTCTGGTGGCTCTACTTCCTCGTGGAAGCCGGGGAGGGGCTCAGCGACCGCCGTCATCGGTCGTACCTGTGGGGGTACGGCCATTACGGCATCTTCGCGGCCCTGGCGGCCCTCGGCGCCGGGCTCGAAGTGGCGGTGGAGCAGAGCGGGCACGGCGTCGCGGCATCACCGTCGGCACTCGGCTACGCGGTCGCCATCCCCGCCGGTCTGTATCTCGTCGCGCTGTGGGCGGTCCACGCGCTTGTCACCACCGAGCCCGTCATCCATCCCGCGGCGGTCCTGGGTTGCGTCACCCTCATCTTGTCGCTGCCACTCGCGACACCGCGGATCGGCGTGGCCGCTGTGGTCGCGGCGATCGCGGCCGGCTGCGTGCTATTGGTCGCCGTCACGATCATGACCGCGGCTGTCGGGGCCCGCGCCGGAGCTCGCCGCCAGGCCCCGCAGCCTGTCAGCTCTGGCGAGTCGTGAAGCGGACTCCCCGTTCGTCCTCGTCCAGGCCCCGTCGGCGCCGGCCCAGAACCGGCCGCCGAACGCCTTGACGTGCTTCGCCACTCGCGACGCGCCCTCCACGGGGATGCGGGATACCCGCCCGCCGCCGCAGGAGCCGGAGCCGGTCACGTCTGCGGTGAAGAGCTCTTCCAGCGCGGTCAGGTCGCCGGAGCGGGCGGCGGTGACGAAGGCGGTCAGCAGCCTGCGTTGTTCGGCCCTGGCCACGGGGATGCGGCGTTCGACGAGCAGGTGTTTGCGGGCCCTGCTGACCAGCTGGCGTACGGCCGCCTCGCTGAGCCGGACGATGTCGGCGATCTGCCCGTAGGGGTAGTCGAACGCCTTCCGCAGCACGTACGCCGCCCGTTCCGTGGGCGAGAGCCGCTCCAGGAGCAGCAGCACCGCGAACTCCAGGGCCTCGCCGCGCTCGGCGCCTATGTACGGGTCCGCGCCGGTGTCGGCGGGTTCGGGCAGCCACGGGCCGATGCAGGTCTCGCGGCGCATGCGTACGGACTGGGCGGCGTTGATCGCCAGCCGCGTGGTCACCGTCGCCAGGAACCCGGCCGGGCTGTCCACCGTGGCGCGGTCGTACGCCTGCCAGCGCAGCCAGACGTCCTGCACCAGGTCCTCGGCTTCGGTGGCGCCCAGCATCCGGTACGCGATCCCGAACAGGCGCGGCCGCACACCGGCGAACACCGCCGCCGCCTGTTCGAGCTCTTCCGGACCGCCTGCTCCAGGATCAGCCACTGCCATCGCCCCCGCTCCGGCATCCCTTTTGTCGACTTGTGCGAGCTTTGGGATATTTCTGGCATATTACCTGTCGCCTATCTCGTTGGGCAGTAGGGCCAGGCAAGTGGTGAGGTACGGCCCCGGCCGACGGCGGCCCCAAAGGTCCGCGGAAGGTCGCGCGCCGGGATGGATGTCACAAATCACGCCGCTACCCGGTCTTGCTCCCGTAATGGCTTTCACCCATGCGGCCAAAGGAGCACCATGCACGCGCCAGAGCACCGGATCGCCACGTCCGTCCTGGTCATCGGGACGGGAGGGGCCGGTCTGCGAGCCGCCATCGAACTCGCCGAGCGCGGGGTCGGCGTCCTCGCGGTGGGCAAGCGGCCGAAGGCGGACGCGCACACCTCGCTCGCGGCGGGCGGCATCAACGCGGCGCTCGCCACGATGGACCCCGAGGACACCTGGCAGCAGCACGCGGCCGACACCCTCAAAGAGAGCTATCTCCTGGCCAACCCGACGACGGTGAGAATCGTCACCGAGGGGGCCGCACGCGGCATCGAAGACCTCCAGCGCTACGGCATGCCGTTCGCCCGCGAGCAGGACGGGCGAATCTCGCAGCGTTTCTTCGGCGCCCACACCTACCGGCGCACCGCCTACGCCGGCGACTACACCGGCCTGGAGATCCAGCGCACCCTGATCAACCGCGCGGCGCAGCTCGATGTCCCCATGCTCGACACCGTGTACATCACCCGCCTTCTCGTCCGCGACAACGCGGTCTTCGGCGCGTACGGGTTCGACCTGGCGGATGGCAGCCGCTACGTCATCCATGCCGACGCGGTGATCCTGGCCGCCGGCGGCCACACCCGGATCTGGCGGCGCACCTCCTCCCGGAGAGACGAGAACACCGGCGACTCCTTCCGGCTCGCCGTCCTGGCCGGCTGCCGCATCCGCGACCCCGAGCTGGTGCAGTTCCACCCGTCCGGCCTCATCGCCCCCGAGAACGCGGCCGGCACCCTCGTCTCCGAAGCGGCACGGGGCGAGGGCGGAATCCTGCGCAACCAGCTCGGCGAGCGGTTCATGTCCAGGTACGACCCGGAGCGGATGGAGTTGTCCACGCGCGACCGCGTCGCACTGGCCGCGTACACAGAGATCAAAGAAGGCCGCGGGACCCCGAACGGCGGCGTTTGGCTGGACGTGTCGCAGCTGCCACGCGAGACGATCATGACGCGCTTGCCGCGCGTCTACCAGACGCTCCTGGAGCTGCAGATGCTCGACATCACCAAGGAGCCGATCGAGATCGCGCCGACCGCGCACTACTCGATGGGCGGGGTCTGGGTGCGGCCCGAAGACCACGGTACGGGTGTCGACGGTCTGTACGCGATCGGGGAGGCGGCCAGTGGCCTGCACGGCGCCAACCGCCTCGGCGGCAACTCCCTCATCGAGCTCCTCGTCTTCGGCCGCATCGTCGGGCAGGCGGCGGCCGAGTACTCCGCGGGCCTCGACGCCCAGCGCCGCTCGGCCGAGGCGCTCGACGCGGCACGGGCGGAGGTGGACGAACTCCTCGCCGCGGACGGCCCCGAGAACGTCCGTTCACTGCAGCGAGCCCTCCGCGACATCATGACGGAGCATGCCGGCGTGGTACGCGACGAGGGCGGCCTGCGGAAAGGCCTCGCCGAACTCGCCGCGGCAGAGGCGCGCATCGCCGACATCGGCGTACATCCGGACATCGCCGGCTTCCAGGACCTGGCCCACGCCTTCGACCTGAAGTCCGCCGCGCTCGCCGCCCGCGCGACGGTCGAGACCGCGCTTGAGCGCCGCGAGACCCGCGGCTGCCACAACCGCTCCGACTACCCCGACCTCGACCCCTCGCTGCAGGTCAACCTGGTGTGGTCCGGTCCCGGATCGGTGGAGCGGGAGGCCATTCCCCCGATTCCCGGCGAGATCGCGGCGCTCATGCGCGACGTCTCCACCGCCGGAAAACTCGTGGAGTAGCAACCCGGATCACCGGCGCACGGACGGCTTCGGAGAAGAAAATTCGCGGCAGCTGTCACAAGGCCGGAGGCTGCCCTGTCTTAGCTGGCGGACCGGTTGGCACAGGGGTGCCCCGGCGGACGGAAAGGGTTGTGCCATGAAGGTCGTCGTGGTGGGCGGTACCGGCCTGATCGGGTCGAAGGTGGTGGCGAAGCTGGGTGAGCACGGCCACGAGGCGGTGGCGGCGGCGCCGAGCACCGGCGTCAACACCCTCACCGGGGAAGGGCTGGCGGAGGTGCTGGCGGGCGCGCAGGTGGTGGTCGACGTGTCGAACTCGCCGTCGTTCGAGCCCGCCGCGGTGATGGAGTTCTTCGAGACCTCCACCAGCAACCTGCTCGCCGCGGAGGCGGCGGCCGGGGTCGGGCATCACGTCGCGCTGTCGGTCGTGGGGACGGAGCGGATGCCGGAGAACGGCTACTTCGCGGCGAAGATCGCTCAGGAGCAGCTGATCGAGAAGTCGGGGATCCCGTTCTCGCTCGTACACGCGACGCAGTTCTTCCAGTTCGCCCGGAGCATCGCGGACGAGGCCACGGACGGCGACAAGGTACGGATCGCGCCCGTGCTGTTCCAGCCCATCGCGGGCGAAGAGGTCGCGCAGGCGGTCGGCCGGGTCGCGATGGGGCAGCCGCTGAACGGCCGGATCGAGGTCGCCGGCCCCGAGCAGTCCCGGATGGATGAGTTCTTCCGCGACGCCCTGGCCGCCTGGGGCGACCCGCGCACGGTGGTCGCCGACCCGCAGGCGCGCTACTACGGCAGCGTGCCGGGCGAGCGGACGCTGGTGCCGGGGGAGGGCGCGATCCTCGGCAAGATCCGCTACCGCGACTGGCTCGAGCAGACCGCTGCCGCCCAGTAGCCCCACGTCTTCACCTCAGGTCGCATTGACCGCCCCCCCAAGTACCGCCCCCCAAGTACCGCACCCCCAAGCACCGCACACCCAAGCCACGTATGGAGGAACGATGAACACTCCGAGCGGTGACGACAGCTTCCTGTACGAACTCCAGGTCGAGGTCGAGGAAGAAGTGGCCCTGGTCGAGACGAGCCGTCCGGAGGAGGCCGCCGAACTGCCGGTCACCGAATGGCTCTTCGATCCGACGGACGCCGAGCGCGAGGAGATCGGCCTGCGGGGTCTGCTCGACGCGGTCGAGACGCTGGAGGACGACTCCCGGCGCGACGATCACGGTGCGTGAGCCGCTGACCCGGCGAAAGCGGGGGTGAACATGCGTGCGGAATCCCTGGAACAGGAGAGCGCGCTCGAACAGGCTGCTTCCGCCTTCTGCGAGCTGCGCCCGCGCCTGTTCGGCATCGCCTATCGGATGCTCGGCAGCGCGATGGAAGCCGAGGACATCCTTCAGGAAGTCTGGTTGCGCTGGCAGAACACCGACCGCTCGACCATCGAGAACCCCTCGGCCTTCCTGGCGTTGATCACCACCCGCCTGGCCATCAACGTCGCCCGGTCCGCCCGTTCGCGACGCGAAGCCTATATAGGGCCCTGGCTCCCCGAACCCGTCGACACCAGCCTCGACCCCACACTGGGCGCCGAACGGGGCGAAGCGCTCGAACTCGCCTTCCTGCTGCTGCTCGAACGGCTCGCCGCGTTCGACGCCTTCGAACGGTCACGCGCCCGGGTACACCACCCCAACTGACAGACCATCCGCCGCCGTATCAGGGCGCCCAGTACGTTCGCCTCTCAGGATCTCCCCGAGATGTCACAACAAGACCGGCTGTCCGGTCTTAACTGCCGACACCGAGAGAACAGGGCGGCAGGACATGAGCGAAGTGAGCGCCGGGACGCTGGCGGAGATGCTGGACGAACGGCAGCACCTCCTCGAGATCGCCTTGTGGATGTTCGGCTCGGAGATGACGGCCGACCAGATCGTCCAAGAGACCTATCGCCGCTGGTACGCCCTCGACGACGAAGAACGCGCCGCCATCGCGGTGCCGCGCGCCTGGCTGACGCGGGTCGCCGGCGGCATCTGCCTGGAGTTGCTCGCCACCGGCTCGGCCCGCCGGCCCGAGCCTGCCGCCGGTCCCGCACGCCGGCCCGAGCCGGCCACCGGTCGGGTGCCCCAGCAGGCCAGGTCGGACCGCGCGATGCTCGCCAGACACGACCGTGTCGCGCGCCGGTTCGCCGCGGCCTGCGATGTGGGGGACGCGGCGGCGCTGCAGGCGGTCCTGGCCGCCGACGCGATGGTCGTGAGCGACGGTGGCGGCAAACTGCGCGCCGCCGTACGCCCCACCTACGGCGCGGCCGCGGTAGCCCGGTTCGTCACGGCTCTGCTGACCGGCCAGCCCGGCACCGAGGTGGCCGTCGAGCCCGTGAACGGCCGGACGGGCCTGGTGCTGCGCCGGGCGGGCCGAGCCGTGGCGGTGGCCGGTGTGAGCGTCGCCGGAGCCGAGGTCACCGCGGTGTGGATCGTGCTGAACCCCGACAAGTTGCAGCGCTGGCACCGCCCATGACCAGCCCCTCTTACCGCAGGCGCCCCGCGTGCCGCTGAAAGGCGTACCGGTGAACGACCCGACATTGTCCACGGAACACGACTACCGCGGCTCCGCGTTCAAACCGCTCTATGTCACCCGCGTCGCCGTGAGCGGCGGCGGCTCCGCCCACGGCCGGGCCACCGGCCGGGCGCGCTCCGCCGACGGCGCCCTCGACCTGGAGCTGCGGATGCCCGAGGAGCTGGGCGGCGACGCCACCTGCCCGAACCCTGAGCAGCTCTTCGCCGCCGGGTACGCCGCCTGCTTCCACGGCGCCCTCAGCCTGCTGGCCCGCCGGCACCTCCTCGACCCCGGACCGATCACCGTGGAGGTGACCGTCGCCTTCGGTCGCGACCCCGCCGACGGCGGCTACGAGCTACGCGCCGACCTCGTCGTGACCTGGCCCGGAGTCGAACGTGACACGGCCACCCCGCTGCTCGCCCAGGCGACCGCGCTGTCCCCGTACGCCAAGATGACCCGCCAGGGCATCCCGGGCACCATCGACCTCGCCCCCTGAGCCCCTCGTGCGCACCTGATCATCGATCCACAGGACGTCCGACAACGATCGGCCGGAGAGCCGATGTCCGGCTCTCCGGCCGCCAGGTAAAGCCGGACCCGCGGATGGGGTCCGCGCTCCGCCGTATCGAACAGGCGGATCAGCCTGCGGTGGGACGCGGGGCGCGCAGGTGGGCCCGCTGCGCCAGCTCCTCCTGGTCGACGTACGTGAGCATCGGCTGACCCGGCTCACACAGCATGAACACGACGAACTTGGTCGGCGCGTCCGGCAAGGCGTTGCCGTCCTGGTAGTGGATCACGTCGCCGCCCGGCTCCCAGAACGTCTCACCGGCCTTGACCACGCGCTCCGGCTCGCCCTCCAGCTCGAACAGGACCGCGCCCTCGATCACGTAGCCGAAAGCCGGCCCCGAGTGGCGGTGCGGAGCGGCGCCGGGGTGGCCGGGAGGCCAGTCGACGAAGACGGTCATCCCCGAAGCACCGTCGGGAATGAAGGGCGGCTTGATGTCAGCCAGCATCTTGGGTCCGGGCCCCGCAGAGCTCCCCTGCTCGGCGGTCCTGTCCATTGAGTCGTTGGCCACGGGTACTACACCTCCGTATGTCTGCCCGGAACGGGCGATCTCGCGTCGGCCACGCTTCTGGGCCGGTGGACCGACCTTTCGGTGATTCCGGGTTCGCCAGTTCTGGGATCGGACAACTTGCCTGGTAGTAGAGACAAAGTGCGGCCCGCATTTGTGACAGGCCGGGCGACTTGTGCCTCGCGACGGCGCCTCTGGCGCGTCCGCTGCGGAGCATGGCCTTGCGGCCATCACCGGTTTACCCACATACGCGCAGGTCAGCCCAGGGTCGAGGGCACAGGACCGAGGCTTTGCGGAGGCATGTCTCTACGCCCACCATCCGCCCGACCCAGTGAGTCTCACTCCTCGGGTTCAGGCAGCCGGAGCGCGTACAAGAGCCAGACCAGGGCGAAGCCGAAGGCGAGTACGCCGAGCGCGCGCGTGGCCCCGGCCATGCCCAGCGCGACGGTCAGCGGGGCCACCGCCAGCGACGACACCCCCTGCAGCCCCGACGACAGCCCGAAGGCGGTGACCATCACACGGCCGCGGATGTGGTCGGGGCTGGCCAGTTGCAGCCCGTTGACGGCCAGGATGGCGCACGCGCCCACCCCGAGGTGGCCGGCCATGGCGGCGAGCACGCCCGACCACAGCACACCGGCCTGGGCCAGGGCGAGGTAGCCGAGCCCGAACACCGCCAGAGCGCCACCCGGCACGATGAGCCGCCGCCGCGCCGGCGTCCCGATCAGCGGCCGCCACCTCGGCGTCCCGATCGGTCGCCGCCGCGCTGACGTCCCGATCAGCCGCCGGCCCAGGAACGGCCCGAGCACGGACCCCACCCCCTGCGCCATGTAGAGGACACCGACTCCGGCGTCGGTGGTGCCGAACCGTTCGAGCGCGTAGACGGGCAGGAGGCCGACCATGCCGTAGCACAGGCGCAGGCCCGCCGTCAGCAGGAGCAGGGCCGTCACGGTGGGGGTGGCGCGGATGAAGCGCCACAGTTCGGCGGTGTCGGTACGTACGCGCACCCGGCGGGTCTGCGCGCCCGTGGAGAACGGGCGGCGGACGCGGGCGATGAGGACGGCGGACGCGGCGAAGGAGGCGGCGTCGATCAGCAGCGTGGCCGTGCTGCCCCAGGCGGCCGTGGCCAGGCCGCCGAGTCCGGCGCCGAGCAGCAGACCGGAGGAGTAGAGGCTGCCGAGCGCGGCCTGCGCGGTGGGCAACCGGTCGGGGGCGACGAGGTTGGGGAGTACGACCTCGGGGATCGGGCTCGACACCGCGGCCGACACCGACTGCACGGCCAGCGAGACCAGCGCCATGGGGACCGACCCCAGGTGGAAGGCGGCGAGCAGGCCCGCGAGGGGGACGATGGCGGCCAGGTCGCAGGCGATGCGCAGGCGGCGGCGGTCCAGACGGTCGGTCAGCGAGCCGATGAGCGGCATCAGCAGGATGCCGGGCAGCGACTCGACGGCGAACAGCAGGGCCGTCAGCCCGGCTGAGCCGGTGCGGTGGTAGACGAAGGCGTTCAGGGCGACGAAGGTGAACCAGTCGCCGGTCAGGCTGAGGGCCGAGGCGAGGAAGAGCCGGCGGAAGTCGGGATGGTCGCGCAGCAGCGCGAGCAGCGAGTTTCCGGGCAGGCGGGGAGGAACGGATGACACCTGGTGACTCCAAGCAGCCGAGCCGTCCGGCCGGAGGGACCGGACGGGCGAAGGGGGATCGCTTCGCGGGGTGCCCGGCCGGTCATGGGCCGGGCGGCTGCTGATCAGTCACAGAGGTGTGGCATGGGTGGAGGTTAACGCACCGCGGGTCGCGGCGTCAGGAGCGGGCGAGGACCTCGTACTTGACCCTCATGACCCCGGACCCCGTGTCGCCGATGGCGGAGAAGGCGGCTGCCGAGAGGTCGAGGCAGCGGCCGCCCACGTACGGACCGCGGTCGTTGATGCGGACGGTGACCGAGTCGCCGTTCGCCGGGTTGGTGACACGGACCCTGCTGCCGAGCGGGAGCGTCTTGTGGGCGGCGGTCATGGCCGAGGGGTCGAAGCGTTCGCCGCTGGCGGTCATCTGCCCTTCGTCGTAGTAGGACGCGCCGCAGGTGCCCGAACTGAGGACGCGGGTCTTCAGCTTGCGGGCCTCGGTCTTCGCCTTGCGGACCGGCTCGGTCTTCGGCTTGTCGACCGGCTTGGCCGCCGGCTGGGCGGCTTCGGCCTTCGGGAGGGAGGTGGCCTTGGGGCTGGATGAGGGCTTGGGGGCGGCCGGCTTGGCGCTGGGCTTGTTCGGCTGGGGCGCCTTGGTCGCCGGCGGAGGGGTGTCGGCCCTCGTGTACGTGGGGGACGGGGACACGTCCAGCGCCGCGGTGGGCTTGGGGGTGTCGTCATTGGCGACGGCCGCCCAGGCGGTGGTCGAGGCGGCGGCTACGACGGCCGCCCCGGCTGCGACGGTGACCCAACGGCGCTTGGCCGGAGCCTTCTTCTGGCTCTCCGAGTTCGGACGGCTCGGGTTGTAGGAGTGCTGGCCCAAGGTAAACCACAGTCCTAGCTAGGGGACAGGACAGGGAAAGGCCAGGTCGGGGCGGATATGGGGGCGCGCGTCGGCCGATCCCTCGCTCGGGGCGGGTGCCCCGCGAACGTGGACGAACATATGCGACAAACAGCGAGTAAAGACAACTTAATGGGACATTCAGTGATATATCTCACTTTGGTCACGAGTCGACCAGAACGCTGAGCGTACGCCGGGGATCTTGGGGCAGCACGAAAACGCCGACTCTGTCACCTTGGGGATAGATGAGGGCATCCCAACAGGAGCAAGAGCGGTACCAAAGGGTCAGAGCATGAGCGAGCGGACAGTCTCCACCGTGTCGGCGTCCGCGGCCCGCTTGTCGGGCCGGTATCTCAGCACCCGCGCGAACCGCAGCGCCATCCCCCCGGGATAGCGCGGCGACCGCTGCACCCCGTCGAAGGCGATCTCCACGACCAGCTCGGGCCGCAGGCTGACAGTCCACTCGTCGGTGGACCCCTCGGCCAGCTCCAGGAAGCGTTCGGTCTGCCAGGCGAGCAGCTCGTCGGTCAGTCCCTTGAACGTCTTGCCCAGCATCACGAACCCGCCGCTCTCCGGGTCGCGGGCGCCGAGGTGGAGGTTGGACAGCTTGCCTTCGCGGCGGCCGTGACCCCATTCGGCCGCGAGGACGACCAGGTCGAGCGTGTGCCGCGGCTTGACCTTGATCCACCCGGCGCCCCGGCGGCCGGCCGCGTAGGGGGAGGTCAGCGACTTGACGACCAGGCCCTCGTGGCCTGCCTTGATCACGTCGATGAAGTACTGCTCCGCCTCCGGCACCTCGCCTGTGATGAGCCGCGGCGTGAGCAGACCGGGCATGACGGTCTGGGCGAGGACCTCCTGGCGCTGGGCGTAGGGGAGATCGAGCAGGTCGGCCCCGTCCACCCGCAGCGCGTCGAAGAAGAACACGCTCAGCGGCGTGTCCTCGCGCAGCCGCGGGGCGCCGGTCTTGGTGGTCACCCTGCTGGCCGTCACCTGGAAGGGGTGCGGCCGCCCGTCGGGCCGCAGCGCGATCACCTCGCCGTCGAGCACGAGATCGTCGGAGGCCAGGCCGAGCACGGCCTCCACGAGCTCGGGAACCTGGGCGGTGATGTCGTCGAGCGTGCGGGTGAACACGCGGACCTGGTCGCCGGAGCGGTGCGCCTGCACGCGTACGCCGTCGAGCTTCCACTCCAGCGCCGCCGGGGTGCCCGCCTTCTCCAGCGCGGCGGCGACGTTCGGGGCGCTGCCGGCGAGCATGGGCGAGACTGCCCGGCCCACCTCCAGCTTGAAGGCGTGCAGCGCCGCCACGCCGCCGGTCAGCGCCGCCGCGCCCACGGCGGGCAGCCAGCCGCGCAGCGTGAGCGCCCGCCGCACGTCGGCGGACGGCGCCCCCGACGCCTTGGCGATCGCCTCGATCATCACTCCGTCGAGGGCGCCCTGGCGCAGCTCGCCGCTGAGCAGCCGGAGCATGAACGCCTGCTCCTGGCTGGTCAGCCCGGCGAACAGCTCGGTGACCAGGGCCTTGCGGGCCGCCTGCGAGCCCTGGCCGGAGACGGCCTTGATCTTCGACAGCAGGGCGTCGACGTGGGTCAGGGTGGCGGTGGCGGCGAGCTTGGCGGGAGGCGGATCCTGGAGGGTCCGCCAGCCCACGCCCACCTGACGCTGGGGCAGCTCACCCGACAGGTAGGAGATGGCGATCTCCGCCTCATCGGCACCGACCCTGCCGAGCAGCTCGGCCAGGTGGCCGACCTTGCCGAGCCGGGCGGACGTGCGCGTCACCGCCTCCGAAACCCGTACCACGTCGATCAACAGCACATGCCCTATGTTGCCGTACTTCGCCGACAAATCCGCCGTGCCAAGACCAGCATTTTGCCCGGCGATGGGCCCCCTGAGGGGTGGGGCGGGTGTGCGACCCGCCCCAGGGTGCCGGCGGACGCCCAGGTGTTAGCGGACGCCCAGGAGGTCGACGACGAAGATGAGCGTCTCTCCCGGCTTGATGCGGGCGCCGGCGCCGCGGTTGCCGTAGCCGAGGTGCGCGGGGATCACCAGCTTGCGGCGACCGCCCACCTTCATCCCGGCCACGCCCTGGTCCCAGCCGGCGATGACACGCCCGCCGCCGAGCGGGAACTCGAACGCCTCGCCGCGGTTCCACGACGCGTCGAACTCCTCGCCGGTCGAGAACGCGACGCCCACGTAGTGGACGCTGACGTTCTGGCCGGGCTTGGCCTCGGGGCCGTCCCCCTCGACGATGTCGACGATCTCCAGGTCGGCGGGCGGGTTACCCTCCGGGAAGTCGATTTCCGGCTTCTCGAGTGCCACGAATTGCTCCTGTTACGAGTATTGGCGATCAGGAATGGACCCGACGACTCTATGCGGTCGGGATATGGTCATCGTTCATGGCCGCCCTTTCTGCCGATGCGATCCTGCTCACCGGACGCGTCGCCGTGATCACCGGGGCGGCCCGGGGGATCGGGCGGGCGATCGCGGAGACGTTCGCGGCATTCGGGGCTCATGTCGCGATATGCGACCGCGACAAGCCTCAACAGGGCAGCGAGCTCGCGATGACGCTGGACGTGCGGGACCCGGTCGCCGTGGAGGTCTTCGCGCAGGCCGTGCACGAGCGGTGGGGGCGGGTGGACATCCTGGTGAACAACGCGGGCGGGACGTTCCACGCCGCGTTCGCCGACACGACGGCCCGCGGCGAGCGGACCCTGATCGAGGAGAACTTCACACAGGTCACCGGCATGATCCGCCGGATGCTGCCGATGATGGGCGCCGGGGCGTCGATCATCAACGTGACCTCCAGCGAGGCGCACCAGGCGGCGCCGGGGTTCGCGGTCTACGCGGCGATGAAGGCGGGGCTGGAGAGCCTGACGAAGTCGCTCGCGCTGGAGTTCGCGCCCCTGGGCATCAGGGTGAACGCCATCGCGCCCGACGGGCTGCCCACCGAGGGCGAGACGGCCGTGCGGGAGCGGATGGCGGACGGACCCTTCGAGCCGGTACGGCTGCCGCCGCTCGGGCACCTCGGGGAGCCGGCCGACGCGGCGGGCGCGGCGGTGTTCCTGGCCAGTGAGCTGGCCAGGTTCGTGACCGGCACGACGGTGCACGTCGACGGCGGGATCCACGCGGCCGGCGGCTGGCGCCGAACCTGAGCGAGCTACCAGCTCTGGTGCAGCGGCATGCCCTCGGTGTAGCCGGAGGCGCTCTGGATGCCGACCACCGCGCGCTCGTGCAGCTCCTCCAGGTTGCCCGCCCCCGCGTACGTGCACGACGACCGCAGCCCGGCCACGATCGCGTCGATCTGGTCCTCCACGCTCGGCCGCCGCGGATCCAGGTACATGCGCGAGGTCGAGATCCCCTCCTCGAACAGCGCCTTCCTGGCCCGGTCGAACGGGCTGTCCTCGGCCGTGCGCAGCCGCACGGCCCGCGCGGACGCCATGCCGAAGTTCTCCTTGTACCTGCGCCCGTCGGCGTCGGTGCGCGCGTCGCCGGGAGACTCGTACGTCCCGGCGAACCACGAGCCGATCATCACGTTGGCCGCGCCCGCCGCCAGGGCGAGCGCCACGTCACGCGGGTGCCGGACACCGCCGTCGGCCCACACGTGCCGCCCGAGCCGCCGCGCCTCGGCCGAGCATTCGAGCACGGCCGAGAACTGCGGCCGCCCCACCCCGGTCATCATCCGCGTCGTGCACATGGCGCCGGGGCCGACCCCCACCTTGAGGATGTCCGCGCCCGCGTCCACCAGGTCGCGCACGCCCTCGGCGGTCACCACGTTGCCCGCCGCGACCGGCACGCCCGGGTCGAGGGCCCGGACCGCGCGCAGGGCGGAGACCATCTTCTCCTGGTGCCCGTGCGCGGTGTCGACCA
Organism: Nonomuraea aurantiaca; assembly: GCF_020215705.1. Classification (GTDB taxonomy): domain Bacteria; phylum Actinomycetota; class Actinomycetes; order Streptosporangiales; family Streptosporangiaceae; genus Nonomuraea; species Nonomuraea aurantiaca. The sequence continues at coordinate 113,672 of NZ_JAIWNB010000001.1, forward strand.
CCAGGCAGTCGATCCCGGCCTCGAGCAGCTCCTTGGCCTTGGCCGCGACGTCGCCGTTCACGCCGACGGCGGCGGCGATGCGCAGCCGGCCGGCGGCGTCGAGCGCGGGCTGGTAGAGCGTGGCGCGCAGGGCGCCCGTGCGGGTCAGGATGCCGACCAGGCGGCCCTCGGCGTCCACGATGGGCGCCAGGCGGTGGCGGCCCCCGTGCAGCCGGTCGAACGCCGCGCGCGGCTCCAGCCCGGCCGGCAGCGTCAGCAGCTCGCTCGACATCACCTGCGACAGCTGGGTGTACATGTCGACGCCCTGGCAGTCGGCCTCGGTCACCACGCCGACCGGCCGGTTGTCCCAGTCGACGACGATGACCGCGCCGTGCGCGCGCTTGGGCAGCAGCTGCATGGCCTCGCCGACCGTGTCGTGCGGCGTCAGGGTGAGCGGCGTGTCGTGGACCAGGTCGCGCTTCTTGACCCAGTCGACGACCTCCGTCACGACGTCGATGGGAATGTCCTGGGGGATCACGGTGATGCCGCCCCGGCGGGCGATCGTCTCGGCCATGCGCCGGCCGGCGACCGCGGTCATGTTCGCCACGACGATCGGAATGGTGGTGCCCGTGCCGTCGTCCGTCGAAAGATCGACCGCGAGCCGGGAACCGACCGAGGAACGCGACGGGACCATGAACACGTCGCTGTACGTCAGGTCGTATTGCGGCTCGAGGCCGTTAAGGAACTTCACGTTCGTCCATCTTATGCGGTGGGTGGCTAATGAGGGTGTTCCCGTTTCTTATGGCCATATGATCGGCCGGGATACTTAGGGGGATGGAGGGCCTGTGGAGGTCACTGAGAGAAACGAGCTGACAGTCGTCGGTATCGCCGTACGCACCTCGAACGCCGACGAGATCGACCCCGCCAGGGCGAAGCTGCCCGTGCTGTGGCAGCGGGCGGGCGCCCCCGGGGCGTTCGCGCACATCCCGGGCCGCGTCGACGAGAACCTTTACGCGGTGCTGACCGACTACGAGAGCGATCATCACGGCGCCTACACGCAGATCGTCGGCGTCGGCGTGCGGACGGTCCCCAGGCTGCCCGAGGGTATGGTCGCCGTACGCGTGCCCGCGGGCCCGGCCCTGCGGGTCGAGGCGCGCGGCCAGATGCCGCAGGCGATCGTCGACGCCTGGCAGCAGGTGTGGAAGCACACCGAGTCGGGCGGCACGCCCGCACGGGCGTTCATGACGGACCTCGAGGTGCACCACCCCGGTGGCGCCGACCTCTACGTCGCCGTCTACTAACGGTCCGCCGGACCCGGGTCCGTCCGGGCTCGGGTCGTCGTCTCACCGACCAAGCGCGGCGGCGGCGGCTTCGACCGCCGCCGGCTTGACCTCTTCGAGGGGCAGCCGGGCGTACTCCACCGCGCAGTCGGACATCCCGCCGATCGCCACGGTCGCGTGGATGTGCCGGGCGGGGTCGGGGTCGGGGCCCAGCAGCAGCGTGATGAACCGCCGCCGCCACTCGAACATGCGCTCACCCAGGTCGAGATAGGCCAGCGTGGACAGCTCCCGCACGATCATGACCAGGATGTCGCGGTGCCGCCAGATCATCTCGAAGTAGTCGTCGAGCAGCTCGCGCGCATCGCCGGGCTCCCGCGTGGCGACGAACCGCTCCATGTCCTCGACCAGCGGCTGGATGATGCTCCTGACCAGGTCGTCGCGTGAGGTGAAGTGGTAGTAGAGGGCGGGCTTGGTGATGCCGAGCCGGTCGGAGATCTGCCGCAGGCTGGTGTTGCGCACCCCTTGCTCGACGAACAACTCGCGCGCCACCGCCTGGATGCGCGCCTTGGTGTCACTGGGCCTCGCCATGGACCGATCTTATCCCTTACCTATCGTTAAGTAAGCCCTTGTGGTCGCTGCTCGGGTCGGCTTACCATCCGTTAAGTAAGGAGGTGCCCCCATGCGGATCCTGATCTCCGGCGCGAGCGTCGCCGGACCCGCGCTGGCGTACTGGCTCAACAGGTACGGCTTCGAGGTCACCGTCGTGGAGCGCGCCCCGTCGCTCCGCAAGACGGGTGGCCACGCGATCGACCTGTTCAGGCCCGCGATGGACATCGTCGAGAAGATGGGCCTGATCGACCCGGTCACCGCCGGGAAGACCGGTACGAACTGGCTCACCATGTATCGCGAAGGCCAGGAGAAGGCCGTGGAGCTGGACCTCCGGCGCGTCTTCACGGCCGTGTCGGACCGCCACGTCGAGATCATGCGCGACGACCTCAGCGAGATCTTCTACGACGCCACCCGCGACGACGTCGAGTACGTCTTCGACGACTCCATCACCTCCATCGGCGCGGACGGCACGGTGACGTTCGAGCGCGGGGCGGCCAGGCGGTTCGACCTGGTCGTCGGCGCCGACGGGCTGCACTCCAACGTGCGCGGCCTGGTCTTCGGCCCCGAGCCGGGCTTCTCCACCTGGATCGGCGCCTACCTGGCCGTCTTCTCGGTGCCCAACTACCTCGACCTCGACGGCCGCATGGAGGGGCTGTCCGGCATCGGGCGGGTGGCCGGGATGTACGGCGCGGCGCACATGTCCGACGCGCGGGCGTTGTTCCTGTTCAGAACCCCGGAGCAGCTCCAGTACCACCACCGCGACGTCGCCCGGCAGAAGGAACTGCTGCGCGAGCGGTTCGCGGGCATGGGCTGGCAGGTTCCCCGCCTGCTGGCCGAGCTCGACCGCACCCCGGCCTTCTACTTCGACTCGATCACCCAGCTGCGCCTCGACACCTGGTCGCGCGGCCGCGTGACGCTGGTCGGCGACGCCGGCTACTGCCCGGGCCCGGCCGTGGGCGGCAGCACGAGCCTGGCCGTCGTCGGGGCGTACATCCTCGCGGGCGAGCTGGCCGCCGCACGCGGCGACCACGAGCGCGCCTTCCCGGCCTACGAGGCCCAGATCGGTGAGTACGTACGGCGGAGCCGCGCGTTCGCGGTCGGGGCGGCCAAGCGGCTCGTGCCCGGCAACCGGTTCGACCTGTGGACGCTCACCCAGGCCGCGCGGCTGATCGGCCACCTGCCGGTAGCGGTGACCAAGGCCGCGACCAAGCTCGGCAGCAAGGGCATGCGGCTGCACGACTCGATCGCGCTGAAGGACTACTCGGCGTACGAGGCCGTGCGCCGGTAGCGGCCGTACCCCAGAAACCGGGCGTCAGGAGAAGCTGTGCGCCAGTAGAAACGGCGCGAATAGACTGCGCGCCGTGCGTGCCGCCTATTTCGCCTTTGACCGGTTCCCTTCGAGCAAGGGGTCGGCGGTGCACATCGGGCAGATGGCCGCCGAGCTGTTCGACCGGTTCGGCGGCGGGCTGCTGGGGGTGCTGGGCGGGGGCGGGCTGCCGCGCTACCAGCGCGAGGGCGACGTCCGGATCGCCAGGTTCGACGAGCAGATCCCCAACCTGATCGACCGGGCCGAGGCGTACTCGCACTGGGTCGCCCGCCATCTCGCGCCCCACCTGGAGACGCTGGAACTGGTCCACGTCCGTGACCCCTGGAGCGCGCTGCCGGTGCTCGGTCACCGGCACAAAGTGGTGTACGAGGTGAACGGGCTGCCGTCCATCGAGCTGCCGCACACCTGGCCACAGGCGGCCCCCGCCACGGTGGCCAAGTTGCGGCGGCTGGAGGCGCACTGCCTGGAGCAGGCGGACGCGGTTGTCGTGCCATCGAGCGTCATCGGCGACGCCATCCGTAGAATGGGGATAAATCCGGAAAAGGTGTTCCTCGTTCCGAACGCCGCGGACCCCGCCCCGACCACCCGCCCGGACGGCGCCCCCGAGCGTTACCTGATCTACGTAGGCGCCCTCCAGCGCTGGCAGGGCGTGGACGTGCTGCTCCGCGCCTTCGCCAGGCTGGCCGACCTGACCGAGCTGCGGCTGGTCGTCTGCTCCTCCGTCCTGGAACGCCGCGCCAAACCCCTCCAGCGCCTCGCCGACCGCTTGGGGGTGGCCGAGCGGATCGTGTGGCGGTTCACGCTGCCCCACGACGAGGTGGCCGGCTGGCTGGCCGGCGCGGCCGTGTCCGCCGCCCCGCTCACCGCCTGCCCGCGCAACCTCGACCAGGGCTGCGCCCCGCTCAAGATCCTGGAGTCGATGGCGGCCGGCACGCCGGTGGTGGCCTCGGACCTGCCGGCCGTACGGGAGATCCTGGGGGAGGACGGGCGCCTGGTCGCGCCCGACCGGCCCGCAGAGCTGGCCCGCGCGATCCGGATCCTCCTGGAGTATCCCGACCAGGCGCGGGCGATGGCGGCGCGGGCCAGGGACAGGGTGCCCAGCTGGGCGGATTCCCGGGCGAGGCTCGCCGAGGTTTATCGCCGTGTGTAGTGTTTCGAACCATGTTCTGGCGGAAGACACGGGCGGCGATCGCCGGGTTCCACCCGCTGCACCAGACCCTCATCTGGGAGCACACGCTGTCGGCCACGCTGCCCAGGGCGGAATGGGCGGCGCTGCTGGCCAGTCTCGCCCGGCACCGCGGGCTCGTCCGCCGGCCCAAGTGGCGGCTGCCCGCGCGTACGGAGAGCCTGCTGGTGCCGCTGATCAGGGTGCTCTGTGAAGACGTCGGCGGCGGCGTGGTCGGCATCACCGCCGATCTGCGCGGCCACGGCGTCCCCGGCAAGGAGAGCCCGCACCGGTCCCTGCCCGTCGTACGACCGGTGCGCCGGGCCGAGGAGTGGTGGGTGCGCGATCCGTGGCTCAGCGTCCGCTCGGAGTTACGCGACGGCAGCGTGCTCACCCTGGCCGTCACCGACGTGGTCAGGCGCCGCCGCGTCGTCAAGGTCAACCCGCGGGGCAAGCACAAGACCAAGACCAAGACCAAGACGAAGGCCGTACAGCACATCCGGACCAGCCGCGCGCTGGCCAAGGGCCAGGTGCCGGCGCGGCCGGGCAGCCCGCCGCCGTGGTGGATCAGGGTGAAGGTCCGTCCGGGTGTGAAGACCGTGATCAGGGCGGCCGCCAAGGTGCCGCTGCCGGCCGAGCGCGACCAGCTCGGGGCGATCATGACGGTGGCGACGGAGCCGTTCAGGTGGACGAAGTCGTTCAGATGAAAACAGAGGAGGCGGGCCGCGTGATCCCGTGCATGGTGAGCACCGGGTTCTTCGTGCTCGGCCGCTGCGGCCGCGCGCCGGTCACCGCCTGCGCCGGGTGCGGCAGGCCGATCTGCGAGCGGCACGTCGGACCCGGCGGCGTCTGTCCCGAGTGCGCGACCGCCCAGGGCTACGGCTCCGCCTACGACCCGTTCTGGACCAGCGGCTTCCGCCGCGACCACTACCGGAGCACCTCGTCCACCTACCAGGACCCCGGCTGGTACGGCACGTTCGACGACTACGACAGAGGCGCCTTCGACCCCGAGGACCAGGGCGACTTCGGTGACTTCGGCGACGGCGACGAGCGCGATTTCGTGGACAGCTGATGCGGCTGCTGTGGCTCACCGAGCACTACCCGCCGAGCAGGGGCGGCATGGCCGAGTCCTGCGACAGGATCGTCAGGGGCCTGCGCGCGGCGGGCGTGGAGATCGATGTCGCGCACCTGACCAGGCGGGCGCGGCCCTGGCAGACCGGCGGCGAGCGGGGCGGGCGGCTGCTCACCGTGCCGCTGGAGGACAATCCCGAGCACGCGCTGCGCCGGCTGTGGACCGTGCTGCGCGGCGAGTCGTACACGCACGTGGTGGCGTTCGGCGGCACGTACGCCATGCTCGGCGCCCCGGTCCTGGCCGCGTGGCTCGGCGCTCCGCTGGTGACGCTGCTGCGTGGCAACGACTTCGACACCGGCGTCTTCTCGCTGCGCCGCAGGGGCGCCCTGCTGGACGCGTTACGGGCCTCGGCCACGGTGTGCGTGGTGGCCTCCGGGCACGCGCCGCTGGTGTCCGCGCTGGTTCCGGAGGCGCGGGTGCGGTGGGTGGCCAACGGCATCGACACCGCCGGCTGGCAGATCCTGCCCTCCGAACGCGCGGCGGGCCTGGCCAGGCGGACCGCCGCCGGCCGGCGCACGATCGGGCTCATCGGGCAGCTCAAGAACAAGAAGGGCGTCGGCTTCCTGCTCGACGCGCTGGCCGCCTCCGGGCACGCGGACCTGTTCCACCTGCTGCTCGTGGGGGAGCTGGAGGCGGACCTGGTCGTGCCCGCCGGGCACACGCGGCTGCCGTTCCTCGACCGGTACGAGCTGCCCGCGCTCTACGCCGCCTGCGACCTGGTCGCGCTGCCCTCGTTCTACGACGGGCTGCCGAACGTGGCCCTGGAGGCCGCGGCCCTCGGCGTCCCGCTGCTCGCCTCCGACGCGGGCGGGCTGGCCGACCTGGTCGACGACGAGATCGGCTTCCGCTTCGCGGCCGGGGATCCGCACGAGTGCCGGGCGGCGGTCGATAGGGCCGCGCGGGCCACGGACGAGCAGCTGGCCAAGCTGGGCACCGCGGCGGCCGAGCGGGTACGCAGGGACTTCACGGTGGCCGCCGAGACGGAGGGCTACCTGAGGGTGTTCCACGAGAGCGCATGATCGTCTGCTACGCCAGAGGCGGCGGGCTCGGCCACCTCACCCGGGTCCGGGCCTACCTGCACACGGTCCATCCGGGCGCCGTGACCACGATCCGCACCGAGTGGCCGCGTGACCCGGCCGTGCTCGCGCGGGCCGACGAGATCGTGGTGGACGCCTTTCCCGCCGGGCTCGACGGCGAGATCGGGGCGGCGGTGCCGCGGGGGCCGCGCGTCGTGCATCTGGCCAGGTTGCTGCGCTGGGAGGCCTACCGGCCGCTGATCCAGGCCCGGCCGCTGCGCTTCCACCGGACGTGGCTGGCCGAGCCGGTGAGCGATCCCCACCTGGCCTACCTGGAGTCGGTGTCGGACGAGGTGGTCCCGCTGGCGCTGGCCGATCCGCCGGCCGCGCCCGCCACGGCTCCAGGGGACTGGCTGATCGTGCACTCCGGGCCGCCGGGCGAGATCCTGGAGCTGGTGGCGTACGCCCGCGAGAGCGCCGTCCTCGAAGGGCTCAGCCCGCGCCTCGTGCTCGTCTCGCCCGCCGCGCCGCCCGGCCTGCCCGCCGGGGTGGCCCACCTCGCCGTCAGTCCGGCCTGGCCGCTGTTCGCCACGGCCGGCCGCATCGTCTCCGCCGCCGGGTTCAACGTGGTCCGGCAGGCCGCGCCGTACCGGCACAAGCATCGGATGGTGCCCTTCCCGCGCCGCTTCGACGACCAGTTCACCCGCGCGGCGAGAGCACGACGGGAAAGGACGTGACGCCGCGCACGAACGCGTTGGGCAGGATGCGCGGGCCCGTGTCGTCGGCCCAGGCGGCCGAGCCCACCCGGTCGAGCCACTCCTCGAAGAAGATCCGTAACTCCAGCCGGGCCAGGGACGCGCCCAGGCAGAAGTGGGTGCCCAGGCCGAAGGCGATGTGCCCGCCCGGCTTGCGCGTCACGTCGAACACCTCCGGGCGGTCGAACACCGCCTCGTCCCGGTTCGCCGAGCCGTACATGAGCAGGACCTGCTGGCCTCGCCCGATGCGCTGCCCGTGGAGCTCGGTGTCGCGGGTGGCCGAGCGGCACATGTTCAGGATCGGGGTGGTCCAGCGGATGAACTCCTCCACGGCGTTCTCGATCAGGCCGCGGTCCTCGCGCAGCAGCCGCCACTGGTCCGGGTGCCGGATCAGCGCGTCGATCGCGGTCGCGATGACCGTGCGGGTGGTCTCCGCGCCGCCGTCGAGCAGCAGCAGCGCCTCGTTCGCCAGGTGGTCGTCGTCGTAGGCGGCCCGGCCGGACCAGAGGGTCACCAGGTCGTCGGCCGGGCACGCTCGGCGCTCGGCGGCCAGGGCCAGGACGGCCTCGCCGAACTCGCCCGCGGCGACCGCGGCCTCGTGCGTGACGTAGCGCAGTCCGCCGCCCGCCACGATCGTGGTCTCCGACCAGTGCTTGAGCCGCGGCCAGTCCGCGTCGGGGAAGCCGAGCAGCCAGCCGATCATGCGGGCAGGCAGCGGCGCGGCCAGGGCGGGCACCGCGTCGACGGTGCCGGTCTCCAGGGCCCGGTCGATCAGCTCGACGACGACCTCGCGGACGCGGGCGGCGTAGCGCTCGTGGACATGGCGCGGCGTGAAACGGCGGTAGACGAGGCGGCGGTGCTCGGCGTGCTCCGGGTCGTCCATGCCGATCATCGACGGATCGGAGGGCAGCTGGGGGCGGTAGCCGCCGGTACTGGTCCACAGGCCGGGATCGCGCTCGATGGCGGTGATGTCGGCGTGGCGGGAGATGCCCCACAGCCCGTTGGCGGCGTCGTGGTGGACGGGGGAGTGCTCGCGCAGCCAGGCGTAGACGGGAGCCGGGTCGCCCGCGTACAGGGCGCCGTCGAGCAGGTCGGGGTCCATGTCAGGCCAGCACCCCCTGGGAGCGCAGCTTCTCCGCGTCCTCGGCGCTCAGGCCCCAGGCGGACAGGTCGGCGAGCCGGGTGGCGGGCGAGAGGTCCTGGGCGGGCACGCCGAGCAGGCGCGGGGCGGGCACCGGCTGGGTGAGCCCGCCGATGTCGGCGAAGGCGCCCCTGGCCACGTTGTGCGGATGCCCGACGGCCTCCTTCATGGACAGGACCGGCGACACGCACGCGTCGGAGCCCTCGAACACCGCCTCCCACTCCGCCCGCGTCCGCGACCTGAACTCCTCGGCCAGGCGGGCCTTGAGCGCCGGCCACTGCTTCCTGTCGCCGCGGTCCGGCAGGTCCGTCAGCCCCATCCGGGTCACCATCGCCTCCCAGAACTGCGGCTCCAGCGAGCCGACCGCCATGAACTGCCCGTCGGCCGTCTCATAGGTGTCGTACATGGGCGCGCCGGTGTCCAGCAGGTTCGTGCCGCGCGCGCCCCAGAAGCCGCTCTGGACGCCGTGGTAGAACATCGCGAACAGGATCGCGGCGCCGTCCACCATGGCCGCGTCGATCACCCGGCCCTTGCCGGTGCGTTCCCGCTCGAACAGGGCGAGCAGCACGCCGTACGCCAGCATGAGGCCGCCGCCGGCGAAGTCGCCCAGGATGTTGATCGGCGGCGTCGGCTTGTCGTCCGCGCGGCCGAGCATCGACAGGATGCCGGAGATCGCGATGTAGTCGATGTCGTGGCCCGCGGTGGCGGCCAGTGGCCCGTCCTGGCCCCAGCCGGTCATCCGGCCGTAGATCAGCCGCTCGTTCACCGCGTGGAGGTCGGCGGGGCCGATGCCGAGCCGTTCGGCCACGCCGGGCCGGAACACCTCGATGACGACGTCGGCGTTCCTCGCCAGCTCCTTCAGCGCGGCGACGCCCTCGGGAGACTTCAGGTCCAGGCCGATGGTGTGCTTGCCGCGGTCCATGACGTCCGTGCGCGGCTCGTCGGAGACGGCGGACACGCGGTCGACGCGCAGCACGTCGGCGCCGTGGTCGGCGAGCATCATCCCGGCGAACGGGCCCGGCGCGAGCCCCGCGAGCTCCAGCACCCGGATCCCGGCGAGCGGGCCCTGACGGCCTTCAGACATCGGCATCTCCTACGACTCGGCTGGCCTCAGTAGAACAACATTCGGTGACCTCTGGCAAGACGCCTTCCCGACCTCCAGGCAGACATACGCGAGGTATGGGAAACTTGCCCACTGTTCGGGTGGGTCTACAAGGGTTGGACATGGTTTCGGATAGCAACCGGCTGGTCGCCAAGCGCTACCAGTTACTGCGCGAACTGGGGCGCGGCGGTATGGGCGTGGTCTGGGAAGGCCGCGACACACTGCTCAACCGGCAGATCGCCGTTAAGGAAGTGCTCCTGCCCGCGGGACTGCCCCGGGCCGACCAGGAACGGCAGCTGCTCCGTACCGCCCGCGAGGCGCGCATGGCGGCACGGCTGAACCACCCGTCCGTCGTGGCGATCTACGACGTGGTCGAGGAGGACGGCCGGCCGTGGATCATCATGGAGCTGGTGCGGTATCCCTCGGTGGAGGAGGTCGTCGCCACCTCCGGCGCCCTTCCGGTACGCCAGGCGGCCGACGTGGGCCGGCAGGTGCTGTCGGCGTTGCGGGCCGCGCACGAGGTCGGGATCCTGCACCGCGACGTCAAGCCGAGCAACATCCTGCTCACCGACGACGGCCGGGCCGTGCTCACCGACTTCGGCATCGCCACCGCCGAGGGCGACGCCTCGCTCACCCAGACCGGGATGGTGACCGGCTCGCCGAGCTTCCTGGCTCCCGAACGGGTGCGCGCGGCCGAGTCCGGGCCCGCCTCCGACCTGTGGTCGCTCGGGGCCACGCTCTACGCCACGCTGGTCGGCCGGTCGCCGTTCGAGCGCGGCGATCCCATGGCCACGCTGAACGCGCTGCTGAGCGAGGAGCCGGACTACCGCCGGATCCCGCCGATCATGCACCCGGTCCTGCAAGGGCTGCTGCGCAAGGAGCCGCACGAACGGGTCAACGCCGAGCAGGCCGACGCGCTGCTGGCCGCCGTCGTCGCCGCCAAGCAGCCGAACGCCGACCGGGTCGTGGTGGAGCCGAAGCCGCCCCGCGGCGGCCGTACCCTCCTTGCGGCGGCAGCGGCGGCGGTGCTGGTGGTCGCCGGCGGCGGGTTCGCCTTCTTCAAGTTCAGCGGGTCGGCGGAAGGCGCGCCGCGCGTCACGCAGAGCGCCGTGACCAGCGCGCCGCCGAGCACCCCGCCGCCCAGCGCCAAGACGAGCGCGACGCCCACCCCCACCCCGACGCCCACCCCGACCAGGGTGGTGGCGGCGGTACGGGCCTGGAAGTCGCCCGACGGCTGGTCCATCATGCGGCCCACCGGCTGGAAGGGCGCCCGCAAGGAGGCATACACCGAGTGGACGCGCCGGGACCGGACCGGGCACTTCGGCGTCCAGGCCATCTACGTCAACCTCGACCCGAACCAGATCATCCGCGACTCGCAGGAGACCGCCGGGCAGAACGACCAGGACCTGCGGACCCTGCGCCGCAGGTCCGTCACCCACCAGGGGACCAAGGCCGTGGAATGGGAGTTCACCTACACGGCGGGGCCGCCCGGCGACGCGCCGTGGAGCACGCAGGGCGTGAAGTACCACGAGGTGCAGCGGGCGGTGGCGATCGGGGACACCGCCTACATCCTGTCGTGGACGGCCACCGAGGCACGGTGGAGACAAGACCAGGGGTTGATGCGGCAGGTGATCGCCAGCTTTACGGTAGCGGCATGACGCCTTGGAATCTGCTCGCGCTGGCGCCGCTCCCCGAGGAGGTGCTGCGGCAGTTGCTCGCGCCGCTCGGCGACCGGGTGGCCGTGCGGGTGCCGCCGGCCCGTGACCGCGCCGCGCTCCTGGCCTCGCTGGCCGAGGCGGAGATCGTGCTCGGCGACTGGACGGCCCAGCTGGCCCTCGACGCCGAGGCGGTGGCCGCCGCGCCCCGGCTGGCCTTCGTCCAGCAGCCCTCGGTCGGCGTCGACGGCCACGACCTGGCCGCGCTGGCCGCCGCCGGCGTGCCGCTGGCCAACACGGCCGGCGTCAGCGCCGTCGCGGTGTCCGAGTGGTGCCTGGCCGCCGCCCTGTCGCTGTCGCGCAAGCTCGCCGAAGCCGACGCCGCCGTCCGTGCGGGCCACTGGCCGCAGCAGGGCCTCCAGCCTCGTGAGCTGCACGGCCGGCAGGTCGGCATCGTCGGCTACGGCCCGATCGGCGCGGCCTGCGCCCGGCTGTTCCGGGCGTTCGGCTGCCAGGTGTCCTACTGGACCCGCACACCCCGCGCGGAGCCGGGCTACCAGGAGCTGGCGCCGCTGCTGTCCGACTCAGACGTGGTCGTCGTGGTGATCGCGCTGTCCGACGAGACCCGCGGGCTGATCGATCCCCGGCGGCTGAAGCAGGGCGCGTTACTGGTCAACGCGGCCAGGGGCGGGGTCGTCGACCAGGCGGCGCTGGCCGACGCGCTCACCGGCGGGCACCTCGGCGGCGCCGCGCTCGACGTGTTCGACACCGAGCCGCTGCCCGACGGCGACCCGCTGCGCGAGATCGACGGCGTGCTGTTGTCGCCGCACGTCGCCGGAGTGACGCCGGAGTCCACCGGACGCCTGCTCACGGCCACGATGGCCAACCTCACGGCCGCGCTGGACGGCCACGAGGTGGCCAACGTGATCAACGGCATATCGCCGATCATCCGCCGGAAGTTTCCGAGTTCGCCCACCGCGTAGGCATTCGACCGGGAACGATAAACAGTTTTCGTGTCTTTAACGACCCCGGTCTGGTCGATGTCAGTCCAGGGAGATACCTTCTTACGGACGATCTCTACCGGCTCAAGGGGGTGCTTCCGTGACGACGACGATGTCGACACACCGACGGGCAGTAGAGCACATCAGGCAGTCGTACGCGGAGATCCCGGGGGACGCTTCGCCCCGGCTGTCCAAGGCCACGTCCAACCTCTTCAGATTCCGCGACTCGGGCAAGACCGCCAAGCTCTCCGCCAGGGAGCTCGACGAGGTCATCAGCGTCGATCCGGTGACGATGACGGCCGAGGTCCAGGGCATGACGACCTACGAGCATCTGGTCGACGCCACGCTGCCGCACGGGCTCATGCCCTACGTGGTGCCCCAGCTCAAGACGATCACGCTCGGCGGCGCCGTGACGGGGCTCGGGATCGAGTCGACCAGCTTCAGAGACGGGCTGCCGCACGAGTCGGTCGAGGAGCTCGAGATCCTGACCGGCGACGGCCGCATCGTCGTCGCCCGCGACGACAACGAGCACCGCGACCTGTTCCGGGCCTTCCCCAACTCCTACGGCACGCTCGGCTACGCCCTGCGCATCAGGATCAAGCTCAGGAAGGTCCAGCCCTACGTCAAGCTGACGCACGTCAAGTTCACCGACGCCGACAAGTGCATGCTGGCCATGCAGGAGATCTGCGACAGCATGGAGCATGACGGGGAGCCCGTCGACTTCGTCGACGGCGTCTTCTTCGAGCCGGGGGAGATGTATCTCACGGTCGGCCGCTTCGCCGAGCGTGCCCCCTACACCTCCGACTACACCGGCATGCGCATCTACTACCAGTCCATCAGGCAGCGCAACCGCGACTGGCTGAGCATCCGCGACTACCTGTGGCGCTGGGACACCGACTGGTTCTGGTGCTCGCGTGCCTTCGGCGTCCAGCAACCGGTGGTCCGCTCGCTGATGCCGCGCCGCTGGATGCGCTCAGACGTCTACCGGCGCCTGGTCGCGCTCGACCGGAAATACGGCGTGGTCGCGCGCGTCGACAGATGGCGCGACCAGCCCGTCCAGGAATCGGTCATCCAGGACGTCGAGACCCCGGTCGAGCGGGGCGCGGAGTTCCTGGAGTTCTTCCACGACAAGGTCGGCATGACGCCGGTGTGGATGTGCCCGCTGCGGGCCTCGTCCCGCTGGCCGCTCTACCCCCTGGAGCCCGGCAAGCTGTACGTGAACTTCGGCTTCTGGGGAATGGTGCCACTGCCACGGGGGCAGTTCGACGGTTATTACAACCGTCTCATCGAGAACTCTGTGCACGAGCTCGACGGGCACAAGTCGCTTTACTCGACTTCTTTCTACGCCCGTGAGCAGTTCTGGCAGCTGTACAACGGCGATGCTTACTGGCCGGTCAAGCAGGAATACGACCCGAACGGCCGAATGCTTGACCTGTACGACAAGTGTGTACGGGGAAGGTGAGCAGATGGCTCTCGCATCCATCTTTGAGAAGATCGTTGGCCCGCAGGCCAACATCGCGTTCATGGCCTACGACGGCAGCAAGGCCGGGCCGGACGGCGCGGACCTGGCCCTGGAGGTGAAGTCCCCGATAGCGGTCGCCTACCTCGCGCAGGCACCCGGAGAGCTCGGCCTGGCCAGGGCCTACATCTCCGGCCACATCGACGTCCACGGCGACATGTACACCCTGCTCGACCGCATGTGGAACATCACCACCAACGACCTGACGACCGCCGAGAAGGTGGCGGCCGTCCGATCGCTGGGCCTGAAGCCGTTGATGATGCGCGTCCCGGCGCCGCCGCAGGAGATCCGCCAGAGCACGCTGGCCAAGCTCGGCTCCCGGCACGCCAAGCAGCGTGACGCCGAGGCGATCCACCATCACTACGACGTCTCCAACCGCTTCTACGAGTGGGTCCTGGGCCCGTCCATGGCCTACACCTGCGCCGTCTTCCCCACCAAGAAGTCGTCGCTGGAGGAGGCGCAATACGCCAAGTTCGACCTGGTGGCCCGCAAGCTCGGCCTCAAGCCCGGCATGCGGCTGCTCGACGTCGGCTGCGGCTGGGGCGGCATGGTCATGCACGCCGCCAAGCACTACGGCGTCAAGGCCCTGGGCGTCACCCTCAGCAAGCAGCAGGCCGAGTGGGCCCAGAAGGCCATCGTCGACGCCGGGCTCGAGGACCTGGCCGAGGTCCGCTTCATGGACTACCGCGACGTCGTGGAGTCCGACTTCGACGCGGTCAGCTCCATCGGCCTCACGGAGCACATCGGCAAGCGCAACCTGCCGTCCTACTTCGCCTTCCTCTACAGCAAGCTCAAGCCGGGCGGCCGCCTGCTCAACCACTGCATCACCCGGCCGACCGGCACCGAGAAGACGTTCAACAAGGGCGGCTTCATCAACCGCTACGTCTTCCCCGACGGCGAGCTGGAGTCGGTCGGTTACCTGGTCAGGCAGATGGAGGACCTCGGCTTCGAGATCCGCCACGAGGAGAACCTGCGCGAGCACTACGCCGAGACCCTCCGGCATTGGTGCGCCAACCTCGACGCCAACTGGGCCGACGCGGTGCAGGAGGTCGGCATGGGCACCGCCCGTGTCTGGGCTCTGTACATGGCGGGCTGCATCGTGGGCTTCGAACGCAACAAGGTGCAGCTGCACCAGGTGCTGGGCGTCAAACTCGACTCGGAGGGACACTCCGGGGTCCCGCTGCGTCCGTCGATCGACTGGCCCTAAAGCGTGCGGTGTGAGGGGCTCACCGGCCCCTCACACCTACGAGTTCAGCGATGCGGTTCAAGCTTCTGACTCGATACATGTCCCGCATAAAGATTTTTGTCAAGGTCCTGCCCTATAAGTCCTGGTCAGGGCCTTCGTTATGCTTCGGCGGAATCACCGCTTGATACGCCATGTCCAATGTTTGGGGTAATTTGGGGGAATTGATCAAGGGGATGGGGGTCGTTCATGACGAAACTCAACGCAAACGGGCCTAGCGGCATCGACGTCACCAGGCCGAGCGTCGCCCGGATGTACGACTATTACTTAGGGGGCAAGGACAACTTCGAGATCGACCGGGAAGCCGTACGCCGAGTCGAGCAGGCTATGCCGGAGGTCCGCCAGTTGGCCCTGGAGAACCGGGCGTTCCTGCGCCGCGCCGTACGCCACATGGCACGGCAGGGCGTTCGGCAGTTCATCGACATCGGTTCCGGCCTGCCCACGGTCGGCAACACGCACGAGATCGCCCAGGAGATCTTCCCCGACGCCCGCGTCGTCTATGTCGACAACGACCCCGTCGTGCTGCAACACGGCCGCGCCCTCCTCGCGACCGATGACAACACCGCCGTGGCCGCCGCCGACATGCGACGTCCCCTCGAGGTTCTCGAACACCCGCAAACCGTCAAGATCCTCGACTTCACCCAACCGGTCGGCGTCCTGATGATCGCTATGGTGCACTTCCTGACCATGGACGAGCGGGGCGCGGTCATGTCCCAGCTGCGCGACTCCCTGCCGTCCGGCAGCTACCTCACGTTGACCCACGTCACCCGCGACGGCCACCCGGCGGATGCGGTGGCCGCGATCGAGGATGTATACGCGGCCACGCCGACGCCGATCTACTTCCGCGAGCACGCGGAGATCGCGCGCTTCTTCGAGGGATTCGAGCTGGTGCCTCCCGGGCTGGTCACCATCGACACCTGGCACCCGGACCCGGACGACCTGGCCCCCGAGGCCACGCGATGGCTCTACGGGGGCGTCGGCCGCAAGCGGTAACGCGCTCTGTGGGATGCTCGCCGGTCCGGCACACCTGCTGCCGACGGCTCAGAACCTCAGCATCCACCCGTTGATGTAGCCCGTGTCGCCGGATGTGACGTCTTCGACGCGTAACGTCCACGTCCCATTGGCCGGTGAGGATCTCCCATCCACCGGATAGGTCTCCTCGATCTGGTCGGCGTCGTCTTTGGAGTTCGGCGCGCGAAGCGGATAGACGATGCCGGTCGGGCCGATCAGATCGATCTTCAGGTCGCCTCTCCAGGGGTGACTGATGTCCACGGAGACCGTCATCTTCTGGGGTGCGTTACCCGGGAGCCAGCCCGTCACCGTGATGGGCGATTTGACGAGGCCGCCCTTGTCGGGGATGGCGTATTCCGCCCAGTTCTCGAAGTAGGGGAAGTCCATCGACCAGGCATCGATGATGCCGGCATGGGGTGACCAGCCGTCCGCGGCACGCAGCTTCCAGGTCCCGTTCGGCTTCGTCACGGCGCTGATGTCCACGTCGTACGTCTCGTCGATGAAATCGCTGCCGTCCGAGGACGGCGACCTCAGCACATATGCCTTTCCGTCCGGGCTGATCAGAGAGAGCTTCAGATCACCCACCCAGGGGTGCTGGACGGAGACGTAGACGTGCACCTGGGACGGGGTCTTGCCGAGGAGGTCGCTCACCACGATCGGCGAGTCCACGCTGCCCGGGTCGGGGATGGCGTAGTCGTTGAAGTTGGCGAAGTACACCGGCCAGAGGGCGCCGTCGGTGGGCTGGGTCGGCGGGAGGGCCGCGCCGTCCAGCCGGAGGCGGGGAGTGGTGGCGCTCGTGTAGGCGATGGGCTTGCCGGTGCTCTCCATGGCCGTTTCCAGCTGCCCGATGCTCGCCTGGGGGAAGGCCTGGCGGAGTACGGCCAGCGCGCCGGCCACATGCGGAGCGGCCATCGACGTACCGCTCAGTGACCCCCAGGTGTTGCCGGGCACCGAGGAGACGATCGAGGTGCCGGGGGCGAACAGGTCCAGCAGCGGACCGCGGTTGCTGAAGGCGGACACCTCGTCCGTGTCGGTGGTGCTGCCGACCGTGATGGCCGAGGGCACGCAGGCGGGCGCGCTGACCGCGTCGCCGTAGCCGTTGTTCCCGGCCGCGACCACCGTGGCGACCCCGGCCGCCAGGAGCGCGTCGATGGCCGGCTTGCGGGGATCGGTGTCACACGCGGAGGTGTACTGGCCGCCGCCCAGGCTCAGGTTGGCGGCCACCAGCGCCGTACCGGCCTCCTTCAGCTGCAGCACCTTCTCCAGCCCCGACACCTGGGCGCTGGTGAAGCTCAGCACGCACGGAGAGGCGCCCGCCCCGCAGAAGTCGTCGGAGGTGAACTTGCTGAACACCTGAATGGCGACGAGTTTGGCCCCGGGGGCGACCCCGGCCGGCGGGGCGCCGGCCACGTTCGTGCCGTCGCCGATCGCGATCCCGGCTACGTGCGTGCCGTGATCACAGTCGAGAGCCGCGTCGGCGCACGGCCCGCTCTCGGAGTCGGCCGAGCCGGGTCCCGTCTGCGTGGCGGCGCCGTTCGGGCACAGGCTGGTGGCTCCGTAGTCGGTGTCGATGGGGGAGAAGCACGCCTGTTCGACCACCCGTCCGCCCAGGAAGGGGTGCTTGACGGCGACGCCGGTGTCCAGCACGGCCACCACGCTGCCCGCGCCGGTCAGGCCGGCCGCCCGCGTCTTGTCGGCGCCGATCAGCGGGACGCTCTCGGCGAGCACCGGCGGCACGGGCCGGTCCTCCGAGACGCTCACCACGTTCGGCAGCTTGGCCAGCCGGTCCACCGCCGCCGCGTCGACGCGCAGGGTGACCATGGGGAACCGGGACATCGTCTGCAGCACCTGACCGGCACTGGACGCCTCCGGCAGATCCGCCCGGCTCTTGGTGACCACATTCACCCTGATCTTGGCACCGGCGGCCAGCCGCGCGCTCAACCCGGGCTCTATCGTTGGGGCCTGCGCATCCAGACCCGCCGACGTGGCATTGGCCGGCACGCTCACGCCTGTCGTGGCCGCTAACGCCATGATGATGCAGAATAAAACCCACTTTTTCATGAGATTTCCGCCTAGTGCGAAGAAAACCATGGCCTACGGAGAAGGGCCGCGAGGGGTTGGTCGGGGGGAAGTAAGGGCGACGTCGCCGCAACCGGCCTCGAAGGCGAATGAATTGATCACCTGGACATTAAATGATCGCAACCTACTCAACAAGGGCCTGAGCTGAGGTGAATGTGCAGATCGCCGCTCAATGTGCGGATGGCGGGCATCTGCACAGGTAGAGCGGTCGTATGGCGGAATTGTGGCGAATATATGGCGCCTTGGCGGACAATGCACATGCGCGCTGTAAATCGCGCTCATTGACCATGGTGGGTAATGGCGAAAGGCGGTCTCTGCGGCGCCCTTTCTTCCGCTCCCCTGGGAGGGGGCGTCCATTCTGAGGGGCCTCAGTCAAGACGGACCGTCCTCTTCCGCTCCCCCGGAGGGGGCACCTCCCGAGGGCCTCAGCCACCCCGGACCATCACAGAGATCGAGACGGTCGTGTGACGAAACCCCCGGAAAGTCCCGGTGATCACCTCACTAGGATGCGTTCCCATGCGCTCCGTGATCTTAGGCGGCACTGCCGCCGCTCTCCTTCTGGCCTCCGCCACTCCCGCGCTGGCCACCGCCCCCGACAAGCCCCTGACCTCGGCTCAACTGAGCGAGGCCCTCATCACGCCCGAGGACTTGGGCGACGCTTACACCCCCAATCCGAAACACATCCGCGAGGCGCTGGACGCCGAGTCGGCCCACACGAAGAAGTGCGTACGGGCGATGAGGGCACTGAAGCCCCTCCTCAGAAGCCCCGCGTCCGTCTACATCGACAAGGAGGGCCTGCCGTCGGGCGTCAAGCAGTTCGCCATCAGCGGCACCTCGGCCAAGATGGCCGCCTGGCAGACGGTGGGCAAGGTCATGGTCCGGGACTGCGCCGGCACCAAGACGAAGACCAAACGCGCCAAGTCGACCATCACCAAGCTCTCCATCGGCGCGGTCGGGAACTGGGTGTACGGGATCAGGTACAAGGAGACGATGGCGACGAGGGACGCCGAGATTCAGGCGGCGGATGTCGTGCTCATCAGAGTCAAGAACACCGTCACATTGCTGGTGAGCGACGGTTTCTTCGGAGCGTTCGAGCCCGCTCTGAGCAAGCGGGCGGCGAGGCTGGCGGTGCCGAAGCTTCGGGACGCCCAGGGCGAACGAAGCAACAGCTTCGGATAGGGCAAAGGACGCTATTTCAGCAGCGCGGTCCGCTCGATGAAGGCCGCGTTGGCGTCCTGTTGCCGCTCCGCCTGCTGGTCCTGGCGCCGCTTGACCTCCGGGCACAAGTACCCGAGAGCCTCGACGGTCTCATAGTTCCGCAGGTACGCCCCCAGCGGCCCCTCTTCGGCCCGCCGGTCCGGTGTGTCGCCGCGCAGGACCGCCTCGCACAGCCGCCGGCCGATCGCGACGACTCGATCGTCGGGCACACCGGCGAACTGCCCCGGAAGTTCACCGTCCTGTCTGACGAGGCATAGGAAGGCGAGCTCGCGCTGCCCGGCGGACGGCCGCACCGGGACGTAGCGGGCGGTTTGCCACGGTTCGCAGGCCGCGGAGCTCGCCGCCGTGACCTTCCCGATCGGTGCGTCCATGCGCGGCACGGTGACCAGCAGGAGGACGACGGCGAGCGTGGCGGCGACGCGGACGTCCGGACTCCGGTACGGCCGTCGCGCGCGGCGCACGCGTACCGCCACGATGATCAGTACGGCGGTGCCGACATCGTAGAGCTGCCAGGCCCACGAGGCGGGCTCGTACATCTGACCCCAGGTTCGCGCGCATCCCTCACCGGCGACCGCGTCGAGTCCGGCCATCACGAAGGCCAGCGCCCCGAACAGCCCCAAGGGGATCACCGCGGCCCAGCCGACCGCCCGGCCCCACCGCCGGTAGCCCTTGCGCACCAGCAGCGCCCACACTCCGAAGCCCACCGCCACCACCGCGGGTTGCGGCACGAGGCGCAAGGGGGACAGCAGGAAGTCGGCCGACATGTACAGGTCGAAGCCGGGACAACCGCCCCACATCGCGATCATGTCGTACTCGGTCGTGGTCGAAGAGAACAGGGAGACCGCGTACGGGATGCTCACCAGCGCGAGCGCGACGCTCCACAGCGTCAGCGACATCCGCCACCGCACCGGGATGACGGCGCGCGGGCCGATCCCCTGACGGCGGCCGACCACGAGCAGCAGTATCGCGGCCGTGGCGAAGGCGGCGCCGATCAGCAGCAGCGCAGCGTCGTCGAAGGGCAGGAGGGCGGCGATGCCGCTGCGGTGGCCGGTGGCGACGGCGGGGGCTTCGCCCATGGCGATCCGGGCTTGCACCTCCGCCTCGCTCGGCCGGCCGAGTCCGGTGAGCGGCGTGACGGCGGCCGCGGCGAGCAGGATCAGGAGCGCCGCGCTCAGCCGGAGGACCCATCGCCGCATACCTATCGCTCCCGGTGTAAATGGGCGACGGCGTCCCGCTGTGCAGATTCCCTAACAGACGACATCGAGCAGGGCGATCGCGTCGAGCACGTCGGGCACCTCATGGTCCGCCCCCGGGGATAAACCCGGGGACAGGCCGCGGTCGATCCAGATCGTGCGCAGGCCCGCGCCGCGCCCGCCCGCCACGTCCTTCTCCACGTCGTCCCCGACCATCCAGTCCCCGTCCGCCAGCGTGGTGTCGCACCGGCGGGCGGCGATCTCGAACAGCTCGGGGTCCGGCTTGCTGAAGCCCTCGGCGTCCGAGATGGCCCAGCCGTCCACCCGGTCCACCAGGCCGCTGTGGTGGATCTTTCCGGACTGGTTGTCGGCCATGCCGTTGGTCACGATGCCGACCCGCCAGCCGGACATGCGCAGGCGATCGAGGGACTCGAGTACGGCGGGGCGGCAGGTGACGAGGTGCGGCAGGCGGTCACGGTAGCCCTGCCAGAGCGAGTCGGCCGACTCGGCGAGCCCGAACCGCTCACGGACGTGGGTGAAGAACGTGCTCATCGGGATGGAGCCGTCGGCGTCCAGCTCGATCATCCAGGCCACATCCTGCGCGCCCAGTCCCCTGTCGGCGGCGAACTCGGCGGCCCAGCGCTTGAAGGCGTCGAGGCGGTCGATCAGGGTGTTGTCGAGGTCGAAGAGTGCCAGCACGCCTCAGGACCATACAGGTGTTCGATGACGCGCGGCGGCCTTCCGCGCAACAGGTGATCAACGGTTGTGCGCCCGATCGTCACTCACCGGCCACTTTGCCGGTCTAACGTACGCGGCATGCTGACGCGCAGATTATTCGCGAGCGCTCTGGCCGTCCTGACCGGTGGTACGGTCGCGGTCGTGCTGCTCCAGCCCCACACCGCCACGGCCGAGCGCCGCGCCCAGGCCCCCGTCGTCATCGGGCATCGGGGCGCCAGCGCTCACCGGCCCGAGCACACGCTGCTCTCGTACGAGGCGGCCATCGCGATGGGCGCCGACTACATCGAGCCCGACCTGGTCTCCACCAAGGACCACATCCTGGTGGCCAGGCACGAGAACGACATCACCGGCACCACCGACGTGGCCGCCCATCCGGAGTTCGCCGACCGGCGCACCACCAAGACGGTCGACGGCCGGCCGATCACCGGCTGGTTCACCGAGGACTTCACGCTGGCCGAGCTGAAGACGCTGCGGGCCAAGGAACGCGTGCCCGACCTGCGGCCCGACAACACGGCCTTCGACGGGGTGGCGGAGATCCCGACGTTCGAGGAGGTCGTGCGGCTCGCGCAGCGCCACGGCGTGGGCGTCTATCCCGAGACCAAGCATCCGACGTACTTCGACTCCATCGGCCTGTCGCTGGAGGAGCCGCTGCTGGAGACGCTCAACAGCAACCACCTGCGCAAGGTGTACATCCAGTCGTTCGAGACCGCGAACCTGCGGGAGCTGCGCAAGAAGACCAGGCTGCCGCTGATCCAGCTGATCACGTTCGGCGGGGCGCCGTACGACTGGGTCGCCGCCGGTGATCAGCGTACTTATGACGACATGGTGAAGCCGGAGGGGCTGCGCGAGGTGGCCTCGTACGCGAACGGGATCGGCGTGGACACCCGCCGCGTCGTGCCCGTGGGAGCGGACGGCAAGCTGACGGAGCCCACCACGCTCGTCCAGGACGCCCACCGCAGGCGGCTGGACGTGCACGTCTGGACCATCCGTAACGAGAACTCCCAGCTCCCCCTCGACTACCGGCTGGGCAACCCGGCCAGCCCGGCCTTCCCGCGCGCCACCGGCGACGTGATGGGCTGGCTGAGCAGGCTGCTCGACCTGGGCGTGGACGGCGCGTTCTGCGACGATCCGGCCATGGGCCGGGCCGTGGTGGCGACGCGGGCAAGCTAGCCCGGGGGAGTGACGGCGCGGCGCACGCGCGCCACGCCGTCACAGCCGGTCGGGTTCCGAGGGAGCTACCGGAGCTCGCGCTTGAGGATCTTGCCCGTGGCGGTCATCGGCAGCTCGTCGCGGAACTCCACGACGCGCGGGTACTTGTAGGCCGCCATGTTCTCCTTGGCCCAGGCGATCAGCTCGTCCTCGGTCGCGGTAGAGCCGGGCGTGCGGATGATATACGCCTTGATCTCCTCGCCGAGCGACTCGTGCGGTACGCCCACGACGGCGGCCAGCGAGACGGCCTCGTGGGTCATCAGGACCTCTTCGAGCTCGCGCGGGTAGACGTTGAACCCGCCACGGATGATCATGTCCTTGGACCGGTCGACGATCGCGTAGTGGCCGTCGGCGTCGCGGGTGGCGATGTCGCCGCTGCGGAACCAGCCGTCGCGCATCACCTCGGCCGTGGCCTCCGGACGGCCGTAGTAGCCCTTCATGATGTTGTGGCCGCGGATCGCGATCTCGCCCGGGCCCTCGCCCTCGATCGTCTTCCAGCCGCTGTCGATGAGCTTCATCTCCACACCCCAGATCGGGGTGCCGACCGTGCCCGGCTTGGCGGGGCGGTCCGGCTGGTTGAAGCTGGCCACCGGCGAGGTCTCCGACAGGCCGTACCCCTCGAGGATGGCGACGCCGAACGTCTTCTCGAAGTCCTTCAGCACCTCGAGCGGGGAGGCGGAGCCGCCCGCCACGGCGGTCCGCAGGCTCGTGGGCGGCGCGACGCCGTCCGCGTGGACCTTCGACAGCATCGCCCAGTACATGGTCGGCACGCCGGCGAAGAACGTGACGCCCTCCTTGGCCATGAGCGCCAGCGCGTCGCCCGGCTCGAAGCGCGGCATCAGCACGACCGTGGCCCGCCGCAGGAACCCCTGGTTCATCACGACCGTCTGGCCGAACGAGTGGAACAGCGGCAGCACCGCCATCATCACGTCGCCGCCCTCGGCGCTCGGGAACATCCGGTCGCAGACGATGGCGTTCATCAGCATGTTCTGGTGGCTGAGCTCGGCGCCCTTGGGCTGGCCCGTGGTGCCGGAGGTGTAGAGGATCACCGCCGTGTCCTCGGCCGCCGTCTGCACGGTCTCGAACACGCCGGACATGCCGTCGAGCGCCGCCCAGATCGACTCGCCGTACACGGATTCGGTCGCCAGCGGCGTGGCGGGCAGCACGAAGAAGTGCTCGCACCCCTCGGCCGCCTCGAAGCCGGCCTTCCCGCGCTCGCCCAATGGCAGCTCGGGCGTGCCCTCGAAGCAGAACAGCGCCTTGGCGTCGCTGTCGTCGAGGTGGTAGGCGATCTCCCGCGACTGCAGCAGCACGTTGAGGGGCACCACCGTCGCCCCGGCCTTGAGGATGCCGAAGTAGACGAAGGGGAAGTACGGCAGGTTGGGGCAGGCCAGCGCGACCTTGTCGCCCTTGCCGATGCCGCGCGAGGCCAGCAGGTTGGCCACCTGCGCCGCCACGGTGTCGATCATTGAGTACGGCAGCCGCATGTCACCGAAGACGATGGCCGTGCCATCCGGCGTGGCCCTGGCACTGTCCTCCAGGACGATCGACAGGTTGAGCATGAGCGCCTTCCTCCCTGTGTACGGCTTGCGCGCCATCATGGCAGGAAGGCATACCAGTCGGTAGGGGCAAAACCCGCACCGTACGGTCACCTCAGAGGGCGGTTGCAGATGCGTATGGACGCGGTATATCGCCTGGGAGTAAGCAAGTACCAGATTACTTACGCCTGGGAGGGGCCATGGAGTACGACTACGTGATCGTCGGGGCCGGGTCGGCGGGGTGTGTGCTGGCCAACAGGCTGTCGGCCGATCCCAGGGTGTCCGTGGCGCTGATCGAGGCGGGCGGCAAGGACGACAAGCTGGAGATCCGCATGCCCGCGGGCTTCGCCAAGCTGTTCAAGACCGACTACGACTGGAACTACACCACCGCCAAGCAGAGCGAGATGTCCGGCCGGGAGCTCTACTGGCCCAGGGGCAGGATGCTCGGCGGCTCGTCCTCACTCAACGCGCAGATGTGGGTGCGCGGCTGCGAGCGCGACTACGACCAGTGGGGGATCCCGGGCTGGACCTACGACGAGGTTCTGCCGTACTTCACCAAGGCCGAGCACCGCGTCGGCAGCAACAACGGCGGCGTCTACGGCTCGTCCGGCCCGCTGTTCATCTCCGAGCTGCGCAGTCCCAACGTCACCACCGCGGCCTTCCTCAAAGCCTGCGACGAGCTCGGATTAGCGCGGCTGTCCGAGCTCAACGGCCGCTCCAACGAGGGCTACAGCGCCACGCCCGTCACCCAGAACCGGGGCAGGAGGTGGAGCTCCGCCGACGCCTACCTGCGCCCGGCGCTGAAGCGACCCAACCTGACGGTGATCACTGGCGCGACCGTGGACCGGGTGCTGTTCGACGGCACGCGGGCCGTCGGCGTCGAGCACGACGGCGGCGCGCAGGTCAAGGCGAAGCGCGAGGTCATCCTGTCGGCGGGCGCGATCGGCTCGCCGTACCTGCTCATGCGCTCGGGGGTCGGCGCGGCCGACGAGCTGCGCGACGAGGGCGTCCCGGTCGTGCGGGACCTTCCCGAGGTCGGCAAGAACCTGCAGGACCACCTGTCGACCGGCGTGTACGTGCAGTCCAAGCAGCCGGTCACGCTGACCAAGGCGGAGTCGATCGGCAACCTCCTGCGCTACATCGTGCTGCGCTCCGGCATGCTCACCACGAACGTGGGCGAGGCGGTGGCGTTCATCAGAACGTCGCCGGAGGAGCCCGCCCCCGACATCGAGCTGATCTTCGCGCCCGGCCCGTTCATCGACCACGGCCTCACACCGCCGACCGGCCACGGGCTGACCGTCGGCGTGGTGCTGCTGCAGCCGGAGAGCCGCGGCAGGATCGGGCTGAGCGGCCGCGAGGCGGTGATCGACCCCGGCTACCTGACCCAGGAGGCCGACGTCAAGCGGCTGGTCGCCGGGCTGAAGACGGCCAAGCAGATCTTCGCCACCGCGGCGATGAAGGAGTACGCGGGCGGCCCGATGGCCCCCTACCAGGGGCCGGAGAGCGACGCCGAGCTCACCCAGTGGGTACGCGAGCGCGGCGAGACCCTCTACCACCCGGTCGGCACCTGCCGCATGGGCACCGACGCCGAGTCGGTCGTCGACCCGGAGCTCAAGGTACGCGGCCTCGACGGGCTCAGGGTCGTGGACGTGTCGATCATGCCGACCCTGAACCGTGGACACACGCACGCCCCGGCCATCATGATCGGCGAGAAGGGGGCCGAGCTCATCGCCAAGCGGCCTTGACGTAAGTGACTACTTGCAGAAGGCTTGGTGTTCATGACGCTCTCCAGTGACCTGGACATCTCGCAACTGGTGTTCTGGGGGCTGCCCCAGGCCGAGCGCATGGCCGTCTTCCGCCGGTTGCGCCAGCTGGACGAGCCGGTGTTCCTGACGGAGCAGGCCGTGCCGTTCATCAAGGGCGGGCCCGGCTACTACGCCCTGGTGCGCCACGCGGACGTGACCGAGGCCAGCAGGAACGCGGCCGTGTTCAGCAGCGAGCCGTGCTCCAACAGCGTGCCCGACATGCCGCGCTGGCTGGCCGTGTACTTCGGGTCGATGATCAACATGGACGACCCGCGGCACGCCCGGCTGCGCAGGATCGTGTCCAGGGCGTTCACGCCGCGCATCCTGTCCAAGATGGAAGAGGACCTGGCCACGGCCGCCGCCGAGATCGTGGACCGGGCGATCGAGGAGGGGCCGGGCGACTTCGTGGCGCAGATCGCCGCCCAGCTCCCGGTCCGCGTCATCTGCGACATAATGGGCATTCCGGCGAAATTTCATGACATGGTGCTTCGGCGGACCAACGTGATCCTCGGCAACGCCGACCCCGAGTACACCGGCATCGACCCCGAGTTCAGCCGCGTCAACGTGGCCCGCGGCCTGGCCAAGCTGCTGCGCGCCGGCTTCTCCCTGAACCGGCTCGCCGCCCGCCTGGGCGACGAGCGGCGCAGGAATCCCACGGGCGACCTGGTCAGCCTGCTGGTCAACGGTGAGGAGCGGCTGACCTCGCAGGAGCTGGGCTCGTTCTTCATCCTGCTCGTGGTGGCCGGCAGCGAGACCACCCGCAACGCGATCGCGTACGGGCTCAAGCTCTTCACCGACCACCCCGAGCAGCGGCGGCTGCTCCTGGACGACTTCGACGGCCGCGTCACCAAGGCGTGCGACGAGGTCGTGCGCTACGCCACGCCGGTGATCCAGTTCCGCCGCACGCTCACGCGGGACCATGAGATGAACGGCATGCGCTACACGAAGGGGGACAAGGTCCTGCTCTTCTACAACTCGGCCAACCGTGACGAGACGGTGTTCAAGGACCCCGACACGTTCGACATCACCCGCGATCCGAACCCGCACGTCGGCTTCGGCGGCCCCGGCCCGCACTTCTGCCTGGGCGCCCACCTGGCGCGCAGGGAGATGACCGTGATGTTCCGCGAGCTGTTCACGCGGCTGCCCGGCATCAGGTCAGAGGGGGAGCCCGACTTCCTGCTGTCCAACTTCATCAACGGGATCAAGCACCTGAAGTACACCTTCTGAGGGCCTCGGCCAGGCCCTCCTCGCCGCGCCAGGCCACGAAACCGTCCGGCCGTACGAGCAGCGTTCCGTACGGCCAGCCGTCCACCACGTGCACCGGCACGTCGATCCCGGTCACCGGCTCCGCCGCGAACACGCAGAACGCCGAGCCGACCAGGTCGAGCGTGGAGCGCTCGCCGACCCAGACGTGCGGCAGTCGCGAGCCGGGCGAGCCGTCCAGGGCCAGCGCCACGTCCTCGGTCGAGGGCAGCTCGTCGATCGTGGCGCCGTAGCGGTAGCCCAGGTGGACGATGGGCGCATTCACCGCGCCCGCCTCGGCGCGCCGCCGGGGCGCGTCCGGGCCGCCGTCGAAGTGCAGCCGCAGATCGCGCATTCGCAGCAGCGACTGCTCCATCGCGAGCACCGCCACCGGGCGCCGTTCGTCGTGGTAGGTGTCGAGCAGGGCGGGCGCGGCCCTGCCGGACAGCACCCAGGCGAGCTTCCACGCCAGGTTGTGGGCGTCCGCGATGCCGGTGTTGAGGCCGAACGCCCCCGTCGGCGGTACGGCGTGCGCCGCGTCCCCGGCCAGGAACACCCGGCCCTGGGACAGCCGGTCCGCCACCTGGGCCCGCGCCCGCCAGGCCAGCACGCTGAGGATCTCGACCTCCAGGCCGGGGTCGCCGATGGCGGTTCTGATCAGGTCGGCGGTGGGCTCCTGGCCGGTGTGGAACACCCACTCGCTCTTGGCGTCGATCGTCAGGATCATGCCGGGCGCGGCCGGGTTCGTGATCTCGCAGAGGCCGAATGTGTACTCGCCGGTCAGCCCGCTCAGATCAGCGCGGAACAGGACATTGTTCGTGGTGGGACCGAGCACTCCGGGTCCCGAGACGCCGATGCCGAGTTCCGACCGCACCCGGCTGCGTACCCCGTCGGCGGCGATCAGGTAGCGGGCCCGCAGCGCGCTCCCGTCCGACAGCAGCACGGTCACGCCTTCGCCGTCCTGCTCCACCGAGACCACCTGGGCCCCGTAGCGCACGGTCGCGCCCCGGTCGCGGGCCGCGTCGAGGAGCACCGCGTCCAGGCGGTTCTGGGGACAGGTGCCGCGAATCCGGGCCGGCGTGTAGTCCATCCGGGCGACGGTCTGGGCACGGGTGGGGAGGGTCTTGGCCAGGGCGGCCAAGTCGGCCCCCGCGAGCGTGTCCACGGTGATCTTGCCGAAGGCCGAGCCGGTCGCGTCGACGGCCACCTCGTTGACGGCCGCCTCCAGACCGACCTCGCGCAGTAGCTCGGCGGTGCGCATGCCCAGGCCGGTGGCGCGCGGATGGATCTGTGGCCCCGGCCGGCGCTCCAGCACCTGAGCCCGGACGCCGTGCTGCGCCAGGAAGACCGCCGCGCTCAGGCCCACCGTGCCGCCGCCGGCGATGAGGACGTCGTGCATGACTCCACCCCTTTCGTTGTGGGAACAGTGTTCCCGCGAATGGGAACACTGTACCCACTGCCGTACGATGGCACCAGAGGGGGTGGCCGGATGTCTCTGGTGTGGAGCCGCGAGCCGTACTCGCCCAAGCGGCAGGCGATGAGCGTCGATCGGGTCGTACGCGCCGCGATCGGGATCGCCGACGCGGAGGGCCTCGACGCCCTGTCCATGCGCAGGGTGGCGGCCGAGGTGAAGTCGGGCACCACCTCGCTCTACCGCTACGTCGCCAACCGCGACGAGCTGCTCGACCTCATGGTCGACGCGGTCTGGGGCGAGGAGCCGCCTGGGGAGGTCAGCGGTGACTGGCGGGCGGACCTGGCCGAGGTGGCGCGCGCGCAGCGGTCGACGCTGCTGCGCCACGGCTGGCTCGGGACGCTGATGGCGAGCCGGCCCACGCTCGGCCCCCACTCGCTGCGCCGCTTCGACGCCACGCTGAAGGCCGCCGCCGCGCTGACCCCCGACATCACGCGGGCCGCCGCGGTCATCGCGATGCTCGGCGACTACGTGCTGGGGGCCGTGGCCAGGGAGCTGGCCGAGCAGGAGGCGAGCCGCCGCACCGGGATGACCGAGCAGGAGTGGCGGGCGAGCGTCGCGCCATACCTCAGGGAGGTCATCGCGAGCGGCGACTACCCGGAGTTCACCAGGAGGGTGGTGGAGGCCGGCGAGCTGGACTTCACCGATCAGTTCGAGTTCGGGCTGCGCTGCCTGCTGCGGGGGGTCGAGGGGGCCGGCTGATTTCGATCCCGGAGCAGAGTGCTACTCCAGCGGAGAACCGACTGCTAGGTTTCGCAGTCATGGAGATCAGAACCGTCCACGCCAACGGGGTGGAGTTCGCGTATCTGGCCGTAGGGGAGGGGCCGCTGGCCCTGTGCCTGCACGGCTTCCCTGACACGGCCCACACCTGGCGTCACCTGCTCCCGGCGCTTGCCGAGCGTGGCTACCGCGCGGTCGCGCCGTTCCTGCGCGGCTACGCGCCGACCGAGATCCCCGCCGACGGCGCCTACGAGGCCGGCGCGCTCGTCGCCGACGTACGGGCGCTGCACGAGGAGCTCGGTGGCGACTCCGCCGCGGTGCTCATCGGCCATGACTGGGGCGCGTTCCCCGTCTACGCGACCGCCGACCGCTTCCGCAGATCCGTGGCCATGGCCGTGCCGCCGACGGGCGCCCTGGCGGCCGGGTTCTTCGACTACGAGCAGCTCAAGCGCTCGTTCTACGTCTTCCTCTTCCAGACCGCCCTGGCCGAGACGGCCGCCGCCGCCCCCGGCTTCCTCGAGGGCATCTGGCGCGACTGGTCGCCCGGCTACGACGCCGAACAGGACCTGGAGTTCGTCCGGCAGAGCATCGGCGCACCGGCGAACCTGGCGGCGGCCATCGGCTACTACCGGGCGATGCTCGGCACCACCCCGCCCACCGGGCGCTACCCGGCACCGGAGCCCGCCACCACCGGGCCGATCCTCTACCTGCACGGGACCCAGGACGGCTGTCTCTCGGCCGACCTGGTCAAGGACGCGCTGAGCCACCTGCCGGCCGGATCGCGGACCGAGCAGGTGGCCGGCGCGGGTCACTTCCTCCACCTCGAAAAGCCGGCGGAGGTCAACCGGCTCATCCTCGACTGGCTGACCGCCTGAGGGCGGCGGTCAACCGGCTCGTCCTCGACTGGCCGACCTCCTGAGGACCGCCACGACCGGATGGCGTCCTGCCAGGGTGAGGTGAATGGATTTGTCCACCCCGAATCCGGGCGGCCGCCACGCCTCCGGAAGGAGCGCCACGACCGTGCCGTCCACGGCCAGGACACGGTGGATCTCCCGCCACAGGCGGCCGGGGTCGCGGCGGAGCCGCCCGCTCGGAGCGACCTGACGGTCCCAGGGCGGATTCACCAGGACTCGGTCCACACTGCCGTCCGGCAGGGGAATCCGCCCCGCATCGGCCACACTCCAGGCGATGGCGGCGGCTGAGGCGCGGGTGGCGTTGGCGGTGGCGACCTGGACGGCGTGCGGGTCGTGGTCGAAGCCGAGCAGGCGCGCGTGCGGCGCGAGCGCGCGGGCCTCGATGAGCGTGGTACCCGCGCCACAGCAGGGGTCGAGCACGGTGCCGGCGCGGTCGAGCCGCGCCAGCCCGGCCATGGCGGCGGCCACCGGCGGGTGCAACGTGCCCGACACCGACACCGTCTTGTACGGCCTGCGGTGCAGCGGTCTGGCGGCCACCCGCAGCGCGATGACCGCCTGCCCGCCCTCCACCGTGACCCGCCACGCCGCCGAGCCCTCGGGCGGCACCCGGCCGTCGCGGCGCGAGTGGTACACCAGGCCCAGCGGCCGGGCCAGCTCGCCGCCGACGGCGTCCTCGATGTCGAACCGGCTGTAGTTCCGCCGCCCGACGAACGACGCCGACACCTCCACCCCACCACCCCGCACGGCGTACGGTGGGCCGCCTACCCCACCTCCCCGCACGGCGTACGGTGGGCCGCCGTCCAGCACCCCGCCGTCCAGCACCCCGCCGTCCAGCACTCCGCTGTCCCGCACGCCTATCTGATGGGTGAGTTTCGTCAGGCTCTCGGCGTCGAGCTCGCGAGCCGCCCGCGACAGACGTACCAGCGCCTCCCTGTCGCGCCCGATGCCCTCCACGACGGCCGCCACCAGCAGCACGTCGTCGGCCATCCGCAACCCCAGCAACTCCGGCCCGGGATCGGCCGTCTCGAACCACACCTCACGGTGGCGCACCCCGCGCACCACCCCGAGCCCGGCACCTTGGATCTCCGCGGCCACCAGGGGCTCGATGCCACGCACCGCCCTGGCCACGGCAAGCGTATGCACGTGTCCTTCTCCCACGTCGCGACCCGGGACGGCGGCCGGCCGTCCCGCATCACCGGCGGTGGGTCATCCACGGCCCGCCGGCGGGTCGCTAGCGCAGGAAGAAGAAGAACGTCATGCGCCCACGCTATAGATCATCCGCCTCCGGAGGCCACCGATTTTCCGCGCGCGCCCGGCCCCACAGACGTACGGTGTACTTCGATCGCGTTGACGTGAATAGGCCGCTATCCGAATGATGGTGTTCATGGACGTGCTGGACTTCGACCTGTCGGACCGTGACTTCTGGGCCAAGCCGATGGCGGAGCGGAGAGCCGCCTTCGACCGGCTCCGGGCGCGAGATACACCGGCCTTCTTCGCCGAGCCGGTGGTCGACTTCGCCCCGCAGGGGCCCGGCTACTACGCGCTGGTCAAGCATGCCGACATCCTGGAGGCCAGCCGCAATCCGGAGGTCTTCTCCTCGGGCAACGGCGGGGCCACGAACATCCTCGACATGCCCGCCGAGTTCGCCGAGTACTTCGGCTCGATGATCAACATGGACGACCCCCGGCACGCGCGCCTCCGCCGGATCGTCTCCCGGGCCTTCACCCCCAAGATGATCAAGCAGTTCGAGGCGGACGTGGACACCGCGGCCGCCAAGATCGTGGACGACCTGCTGGTCACGGGCTCCGGCTGCGACTTCGTCACCCAGGTCGCCGCCCGCCTGCCCTTGAAGATCATCTGCGACATGATGGGCATCCCCGAGCGCGACTACCAGTTCGTCTACGAGCGCTCGAACGTCATCCTGGGCGGCTTCGACCCCGAATACACCGGCGACGACGTCACCCAGGTGGTCCCGCTCCTGCTCAACGCCGGGATGGAGCTGCAGCAGCTGGTCCAGGACCTGGCCGCCTACCGTACGGACCAGCCCACGAACGACCTGACGTCCTCCCTCGTCAACGCCAACATCGACGGCGAGCGGCTGACGTCGCAGGAGCTCGGGTCGTTCTTCATCCTGCTGGTGGTGGCGGGCAACGAGACCACCCGCAACGCCATCTCGTACGGCCTGCGCCTGCTCACCAACAACCCCGACCAGCGGGCGCTGTGGCTGGAAGACGTCCAGGGCCGGGCGGCCGGGGCCGTGGAGGAGATCGTCCGGCTGGCCTCGCCGGTGAACTTCATGCGCCGCAAGGTGACCAGGGACCACGAGATGAACGGCCACCTCTACCGGAAGGACGAGAAGGTGGTGCTGTACTACTGGGCGGCCAACCGCGACGAGGCCGTCTTCGCGGAGCCCGAGCGGTTCGACATCACCCGCTCACCCAACCCGCACGTGGGGTTCGGCGGGCCGGGGCCGCACTTCTGCCTGGGGGCGCACCTGGCCCGGCGGGAGATCACGGTGATGTACCGGGAACTCCTCCGCCGGGTGCCCGGCATCCAGGCGGGCAAGCCGGACCGCCTGCACTCCAGCTTCATCAACGGCATCAAGCACCTGGAGTGCACCTTCTAGAGCCACCTTCCCGACCCCCGGGACGCGGGGGTCGGGGCGGAAGGTCAGGAGGTGGGGGTGACCTTGATCTGCTTGATGACCGTGTTGATGTCCGGCAGGAGCTGCTTGCTGGTCGACGGGATCGACATGTAGACGATCGCCGGGACGTCCTTGCCGGTGTTGATGGCGGCCGTGACGATGGTGGCCTTCTCGGTGCCCGAGGTGAGGGCGTACGCGATGACCCGGCCCGAGGACTGCCCGACCTTGATCGGCTGCTGGGCGATCTTTTTGACCGTGTTGCCCACGGGGAAGAAGCGCTTGCGAGCGTTCAGCACGACCTGCTTGATCACCGGCTCCAGGTCGTCCTCGCTGGTGAACGAGGACGCCAGCTTGGCCGGCAGCGGGCCGGTGAGGATCTGGGCGGAGCTGTTGTTGCCCGTCACGACGTACTGGCGGGTGTCGAAGCCGTACGTCGTCTTGACGGTGGCGCGCTGGTCCTGCTGCCAGGTGCCGCCGAGGCGCGGGACCGTGATGCCGGCCGAGGGGTTGGCGACGATGCCCGTCACGGGGGCGGCCTTGCCGGACCACCGCGGCAGGCGCGGGATCGAGCTCGTCGCCTTGGTGGGGGAGGCGCTGGCCGACGTGCTCGGCTTGGCGGCCGCGGTGTTGGTGGTGGCCGGCGTGTTGGTGGCCAGCGGTCCGGCCAGGAACGCCCAGAGGACGGCGCCGACCAGGGCGATGGCCACCGAGCCCGCCAGGGCGTAGATCCAGAGGGGTTTGCCGGGGTTGTCCAGCGACTCCGGCTCGCCCATCGCCTGGTAGTCGTCGCCGAAGACGGTGTTCCAGAGCTCCTGCTGGCGCTCGGGCGGCGGCGTGCGGGAGCCGCTGATCTGGCCGGCCGTCACGAACCTGTGGTCCGGGTCGGACGGGTCGCGGCTCAGGTTGGAGCCGGGCCTGCCGTGCTCGCCCTGGTGCTCCTCGCCGGTCGGCGGCTGCCCGCCCGGCGGCTGGCCGCCCGGTCCGTGCCCACCCGGTCCTTGACCGCCCGCTCCGTGTCCACCTGGTCCAAGGCCGCCCGGTCCAGGGCCACCCGGCCCAGGGCCGATCAGCGGCTGGCCGGGCGGGGCCTGGCCGACCGGCGCCTGGCCGTACGCGACCAGGCGGTCATCGGGGGAGGGGGCGGAACGCGGCACCGCGCGCTCGTCGAGGGGAGTGCCCCGGCGCCGGCTGTCCAGCGGAGTGACGTTTCGCGGCCCGTCCAGCGGGGAGCCGGACCGAGGACCGTCCAGTGGCGAGCCGGACCGAGGACTGTCCAGCGGGGAACCGGACCGAGGACCGTCCAGCGGCGAGCCGGACCGCGGCGCGCCTCGGTCGTCCGGGGGCGGGTACGCGCGCTCGCCGAGCGGAGCCGGCGGGAACTGGTGGTACGCCGTGGGCTGGTTGTCCGGAGAGCCCTGGCCATAGGAGACCGTGCGTTCCATCGGGTCACCGGGACGCGGCTGAGACCGGGCGTCGGTCTGGCCGAGGTTCGACCACGCGTCCGAGGAGGGCGGCGCCTCCGACCAGGCGGGCCCGGAGTCCGCCCAGGGCTGCTGCGACCCCTGCGGCGGCGCGGAGCCCTGCCGCGACGGATCGGGCCACGAAGGCGAGGACTGTGACGGGTCCGGCCAGGATGGCGAGGACTGCGCGGGGTCCGGCCACGAAGGCGAGGACTGTGACGGGTCCGGCCAGGATGGCGAGGACTGCGAGGGGTCGGGCCACGACGGCGAGGACTGCGACGAGTCCGGCCATGACGACTGGGCGGCACCGCCCCGTGAGGAGTCAGGCCATGCCGCGTCCTGCCGGGGCGCCTCGGGCCAGGATGTCGGCACCTCCGGCTTTGGCGCCTCGGGCCAGGACGGTGGCAGATGGGGTGCTCCGGAATTCTCCGTTGCCATTGCTGCCGTACCTCCCGAGGTTATGTCCGGATTTGACGCATCCGGCATGATCTCACGTGAGACCAGGGGTTCCGCAGTAAAACGCGCGAAGCCGTGCGGATCCGTCGGCGGGTCCTGCATGGGCAGGCCACCATCTGGACGTTCTGGCTCTACTGGGTACACCACGGCGACGAGAGTATTCTAATGGGACATTAGAGGTCACAACGGATACATCACCATCAGATCTCACCGGACCTGAAGAGTCCATTGTGCCCACTGAGCCGACTCGACGACCCGCATTCAGCCGAAGACGTGCGCTAGGCTTGACCTATGCGTTCCGCGACCCTGCTTCTTAGCGGGCCGCGACGGCTCTGACAGCTCGCCGTCGCGGCTGCCCCTCGTCATGCGCACGAGGGGTTTTCTTATGGGTCCGAGTCAATCCAAAAGGACAACCGCCGTGAGTGAGTACAACCCGCAGGCGCTGCAGGCCAAGTGGCAGCAGCGGTGGGAGGAGCAGGACCCGTTCCGGGCCAGCGATGACGCCGCCGACACGCGTGAGCGGCGCTACATGCTGGACATGTTCCCCTATCCTTCCGGTGACCTCCACATGGGCCATGCCGAGGTGTTCGCGATCGCCGATGTGGTCGCGCGCTACTGGTTCCAGAAGGGCTACAACGTCCTCCACCCGATCGGCTGGGACTCCTTCGGCCTGCCGGCCGAGAACGCCGCCATCAAGCGGAACGCACACCCCGCCGAGTGGACCTACGCCAACATCGAGACGCAGGCCGGCTCGTTCAAGCGCTACGGCATCTCCTTCGACTGGTCGCGCCGCCTGCACACCAGCGACCCCGACTACTACCGCTGGAACCAGTGGCTGTTCATCCGCTTCTTCGAGCGCGGCCTGGCCTATCGCAAGGGCGGCCTGGTCAACTGGTGCCCCAACGACCAGACCGTGCTGGCCAACGAGCAGGTCGTGGCGGGCAAGTGCGAGCGCTGCGGCGCCGACGTGATCCGCCGCGAGCTGACGCAGTGGTACTTCAAGATCACTGACTACGCGCAGCGGCTGCTGGACGACATGCAGCAGCTGGACGGCTGGCCGGAGCGCCTGCTGACCATGCAGCGCAACTGGATCGGCCGGTCCGAGGGCGCCGACGTGCTGTTCGAGATCGAGGGCCGCGAGGAGCCGGTCCACGTCTACACCACGCGGCCCGACACGCTGTTCGGCGCGACGTTCTTCGTGGTGGCCGTGGACGCGCCGCTGGCCGACGAGATCGTCACGGACGAGCAGCGCCCGGCCTTCGAGGCATACCGGGCCGAGTCGGCCAAGCTGAGCGACATCGAGCGGCTGTCCACCGACAAGGACAAGACCGGCGTCTTCCTGGGCCGCTACGCGATCAACCCGGTCAACGGCGAGCGCATCCAGGTCTGGGCGGCCGACTACGTGCTGTCCGACTACGGCCACGGCGCCATCATGGCCGTGCCCGCCCACGACCAGCGCGACCTGGACTTCGCGGTGAAGTTCGGGCTGCCGGTGAAGGTCGTCGTGCACACCGGCCTGGCCGACCCCGGCGAGACCGGCGAGGCCACACCGGGCGAGGGCACGCTGGTCAACTCCGGCCCGCTGGACGGGCTGTCCAAGACCGAGGCCATCTCCAAGATCATCGAGGTGCTGGAGACCGAGGGCAGGGGCACGGGCGCGATCAACTTCCGGCTGCGCGACTGGCTGCTGTCCCGCCAGCGCTACTGGGGCACGCCGATCCCGATCATCCACTGCGTCGACTGCGGCGAGGTGCCCGTCCCCGACGACCAGCTGCCGATCACGCTGCCGGACCTGCGCGGTGAGGCCCTGGCGCCGAAGGGCGTGTCCCCGCTGGCCAGCGCCACCGACTGGGTCAACGTCGAGTGCCCCAAGTGCGGCGGTCCCGCCCAGCGTGACACCGACACCATGGACACCTTCGTCGACTCGTCCTGGTACTTCCTGCGCTACACCTCGCCCGGCTACACCGACGGCCCGTTCGACGTCGAGGCGGTCCGCAAGTGGGGCCCGATCGACCAGTACGTCGGCGGCATCGAGCACGCGGTGCTGCACCTGCTCTACTCGCGGTTCTTCACCAAGGTCCTGCACGACATGGGCATGGTGGACTTCACCGAGCCGTTCCTGCGCATGCTCAACCAGGGCCAGGTGATCAACGGCGGCAAGGCCATGTCCAAGTCCCTGGGCAACGGCGTGGACCTGGGCAAGCAGATCGACGACTTCGGAGTCGACGCGGTCCGCCTGACCATGGTGTTCGCCGGTCCGCCCGAGGAGGACATCGACTGGGCCGACATGTCGCCGGCCGCGTCGCAGAAGTTCCTGGCCCGCGCCTTCCGCGTGATGGACGAGGTGGCCGCCGAGCCCGGCGTGCCGTTCGAGGGCGGCGACGTCGAGCTGCGCAGGGCCACGCACCACGCGATCGACGAGGTCACCAGGCTGGTGGAGTCCCAGCGCTTCAACGTCGCGATCGCGCGCATGATGGAGCTGACCTCGGCGGCCCGCAAGGCCATCGACTCCGGTCCCGGCGCCGCCGACCCCGCCGTCCGCGAGGCGGCCGAGACGCTGGCCATCATGCTGTCGCTGGTGGCGCCCTACACCGCCGAGGAGGGCTGGGAGCGCCTGGGCCACGAGGGCGGCGTCAGCCGGGCCGGCTGGCCCGCCGCCGACCCGGCGCTGCTGGTGCAGGAGTCGGTGACCTGCGTCGTCCAGGTGGCCGGCAAGGTGCGCGAGCGCCTGGAGGTGTCGCCCGACATCTCGGAGGCCGACCTGAGGGCGCTGGCCCTGGACTCGGAGAAGGTCCGCTCCTACCTGACGGGCGAGCCGCGCAAGGTGATCGTGCGGGCGCCGAAGCTGGTCAACATCGTCCCCTGACGCCGACTTGACGGCGCCGTGAGTCAGAGGCGGCGCAGCGCGGGCAGCAGTTCCTTCTCGGCCCAGCCGAAGAAGGGCTGCTGCTGGTCGTGGCCGATCTGTACGAGCGCGACGTGCGTGAAGCCGGCGTCGGTGTACTTCCGGACCGCCTCGACCACCGCGTCCACGTCGTCGCCGCACGGCACGCTGTCGGCGACGTCCTCGGGCCGTACATAGTCGGCGTAGGCGCCGAAGTTGACCGGCCCCGGCAGCTCGGCCATGACCTTCCACCCGGCCGCCGACCAGCGCCACAGCTCGTGGGCCCGCTGCTTGGCCGCCTCCGCGTCGGTGTCGTACGAGATGGCCAGCTGGCCGTACACCGGCTTGCCCGAGCCGCCGAGCGAGTTGAACTGCTCCACCACCTCCGGCATCGGCTCGTTGACGATCAGCAGGTCGCCGAACTCGGCCGCCAGGTCCGCCGACTGCCCACCGGAGGCGGCGACCCCGATCGGGATCCGGCGCTCGGGCAGGTCATAGAGCTTGGCCGAGTCCACGTCGTAGAACTCGCCCTGGTAGGTGACGTACTCGCCGGAGAACAGCTTCTTGATGATCTGGACGGCCTCGCGCAGCATCCGGTGCCGGGTGTTGACCGGTGGCCAGCCCTCGCCGATCACGTGCTCGTTCAGGTTCTCGCCGGAGCCCAGCCCCAGCGTGAACCGGCCCTGGCTGAGCACGCCCATCGTGGCGGCCTTCTGCGCGACCACGGCCGGGTGGTAGCGCATCAGCGGGCACGTCACGTAGGTCATGAGGGGCAGCCGCTCGGTGGCGTTCGCCACCGCGCCCAGGACCGACCAGGCGTAGGGGGCGTGACCCTGCTCCTCAAGCCACGGGAAGTAGTGGTCGGAGATGACCGCGTAGTCGAATCCGGTCCTTTCGGCTGTGGCCGCGTCGTCCACCAGCTGCCGGGCCGGAGTCTGCTCGCACATCAAGGTGTAGCCGATTTCTGCCATGGTGTGGCGCCTACCCGGGCTTGCACACGTTAGTTACCAGGCGCCGGAGATTAACGTTGGGTCAGTTCCTCCACCACCAGGCCCAGCCCGATGCCCATCAGCCAGACGTCCTTGGCGACGGAGACCCCCTCTTGAGAGGGGCGCAGGGTGCCGTCCTGGCGCAGCCCGGGGGTCTTGACGTAGAAGCTGAGCAGCCCGCCGGCGAACGCGGTGAGCGCGGCCCCCGCGAACAGCGACGGCACCACCGGGAGCAGCAGCGCCGACCCGACCGCGATCTGCGACTTGGACAGCAGCCGGACGAACGTCTCGGGATCGTACCGGCGGAGGAACGGGAAGGCCGTGGCCGCCATGCCGTGCACGCCGGTGGCGGCCTCCCGGTCGGCCTGGGCCAGGGTCAGCCCGGAGTCCAGGATGTAGGCGCCCGCCGCGATGCGGGGCGGCCACTGGTGAGGGCGGGCGAAGATCCTCAAGCTTCCTCCAGAAATGACATCACATACGGCTTCTGCCCCATCACCATCTGTCACACGCCGCCCGGCGGCGGCCTTGACCAAGACTTCAAGGGCGGACTTCGCGGCCGGCCGCGCACTAGTGTGCAGCTGTGACAACTGGCGCATACCTGAGATTTCCACACCTGCACGGTGACCTGGTCACCTTCGTCGCCGACGACGATGTCTGGCTGGCTCCCGTGGCGGGCGGACGGGCCTGGCGGTTCACCGCCGACCGTACGCCCGTGTCCTACCCCAGGTTCTCGCCCGACGGCGCCCGCATCGCGTGGACCAGCCATCGGGAGGGACCGCCCGAAGCGTTCGCGGCCGAGATCGACGGGGCCGACGGCGAGCGGCTGACCCACTGGGGCAGCTCGACGACCAGCGCGCGCGCGTGGACCGCCGGCGGGGATGTGCTCGCGGTCAGCGCGGCCGGGGAGGGCTCGCGGGCCAGGACGTGGGCGTACGCGGTCCCGCTGGACGGCGGCCCGGCCGTGCGCCTGCCGTACGGATGGGTGAGCGAGGCCGCCGTCAGCGGCGAGAAGGTCGCGACGGTGTCGTCGATCTACCGCGAGCCGTCACAGTGGAAGCGCTATCGGGGAGGTACGGCGGGCAAGCTCTGGGTCGACGCCGAGGGGAGCGGCGAGTTCGCCCGGCTGTTCGCCGACAGCGACGCGCAGTACTGGTCGGTCATGTGGGTGGGTGACCGGGTCGCCTTCCTGGCCGACATCGACGGCACCGGCAACGTGTACTCGGCCCTGCCCGACGGCTCCGACCTGCGCAAGCACACCGGGCACGACGAGTTCTACGCCCGCCACGCCGCCACCGACGGGCAGCGGGTGGTCTACAGCCACGCCGGCGACCTCTGGCTGCTGGAGAGCCTCGACGCCGAGCCGTACAAGCTGGAGGTCAAGCTCGGCGGCCCGCGCCCGGCTCGCGCGCGGCGACCGGCGCCGGCCCGCGTCGGCGGGTTCTCACCGGACGAGACCGGGCGGGCGAGCGCGGTCGAGATCCGCGGCACCGCCCACTGGGTGACCCACCGTGACGGTCCCGCGGGCGCGTTGCGGGTGGAGCCGGGCGTCCGGGTACGGCTGCCGCGGGCGCTCGACGCCGACGGCCGGGCGGTCTGGGTCTCGGACGCCACCGGTGAGGACGGCCTGGAGATCGGCACGCCCGGTGGCGAGATCCGTACGCTGGCCGCGGGCGAGCTCGGCCGGGTGCTCCAGCTGGCCGCCTCGCCCAACGGCAAGCACGCGGCCGTGGCCACGCACGACGGGCGGCTGCTGGTCATCGACCTCGAATCCGGAAATATCCGGGAGCTGGATCGCACGACGCAGGGGGACATCAGCGGGCTGACGTTCTCGCCCGACTCGTCCTGGCTGGCCTGGGTGCACCCGCACGACGCGCGGCTGTCGCAGATCAGGATGGGCCGCCTCGACGGGACCTCCGTCATCGACGTGACGCCGCTGCGGTTCGCCGACTTCGACCCGGTCTTCACCAGGGACGGCAAGCATCTGGCGTTCCTGTCGGTACGGACGTTCGACCCGATCTACGACGCGCACGTGTTCGACCTGTCGTTTCCGGCGGGCTGCCGGCCGTACCTCGTGCCGTTGCAGGCGACGACGCCCTCGCCGTTCGACCCGAGCCTGCAGGGGCGCGGGTTCAACGGCGAGGACGACAAGCCCGCCGCCACCTCGGAAGACAAGAAGACCTCGGAGAAGAAGGACGCCGAGCCGCCGCGTACCGAGGTGGACCTCGAGGGGCTGGCCTCGCGCGTGGTGCCGGTGCCCGTGCCCGCCGCGCACTACCGGAACCTGCGCACCGCCAAGGACGCCCTGCTCTGGCTGCGCCACCCGGCGACCGGGCTGCTCGGCGACGGCACCGAGCCGACCGGCGAGACCGTCCTCGAACGCTACGACC
Source organism: Nonomuraea aurantiaca (assembly GCF_020215705.1). Classification (GTDB taxonomy): domain Bacteria; phylum Actinomycetota; class Actinomycetes; order Streptosporangiales; family Streptosporangiaceae; genus Nonomuraea; species Nonomuraea aurantiaca. Next base: position 154,554 of record NZ_JAIWNB010000001.1, read on the forward strand.
TCAAGAAGCGCGCCAAGGCCGAGCTCGGCAGGGAGACGCGCGCCTTCGAGGTGAGCGGCGACGGCAGCAGGCTCGTCCTCAACGGCAAGAACGGCCTGCAGACCCGCACCAGCGGCGAGGGCGACGAGGTCGTCACCATCGACCTCGACCGGATCACGGTCCAGATCGACCCGATCGCCGAGTGGCGGCAGGGCTACGCCGAGGCCGGCCGGTTGATGCGCGACCACTTCTGGCGCGCGGACATGAACGGCGTCGACTGGCAGGGGGCGCTCGACCGCTACGCGCCGCTGGTCGACCGGATCGGCTCCTACTCCGAGCTCATCGACCTGCTCTGGGAGGTACAGGGCGAGCTGGGCACCTCGCACGCCTACGCCCGGCCCGCCGGCGGGGGCTACGACCCGCGCCGGCGCCAGGGCCTGCTCGGCGCCGACATCGTCCGCGACGCGGAAGGCGTCTGGCGCGTCGAACGGATCCTGCCCGGCGAGTCGTCCGACCACGACGCGCGCTCGCCGCTGCTCGCGCCGGGCGTCGCCGTGCGCGAGGGCGACGCGATCGTGGCGGTCGGCGGCCGGCCCGTCGACCCCGTCCGCGGCCCGCTCGCCTCCCTGGCCGGCACGGCCGGGCAGCCCATCGAGCTGACCGTACGCCCGGCGTCGGGCGGCGAGACGCGCCGGGTGGTGGTCACCCCGATCTCGGACGAGACGCAGCTGCGCTACCACGACTGGGTGGAGGGCCGCCGGGCCTACGTCAGGCAGGCGTCGGGCGGCCGGCTCGGCTACCTGCACGTGCCCGACATGGTGGCCTCGGGGTGGGCGCAGTTCCATCGCGACCTGCGTACGGAGATGGCCCGCGAGGGGCTGGTCGTGGACGTACGCGAGAACGGTGGCGGGCACACCTCCGAACTCGTGCTGGAGAAGCTGTCGCGCCAGGTCTCCGGCTGGGCGCACGCCCGCGGCTACGAGCCGATGCGCTACCCCGAGGACTCGCCGCGCGGCCCGATCGTGGCCGTCACCGACGAGTTCGCGGGCTCGGACGGCGACATCGTCAGCGCGGGCATCAAGAACCGGAAGATCGGCCCGCTGGTGGGCACCCGGACGTGGGGCGGGGTGATCGGCATCGACTCGCGCTACTCGCTGGTGGACGGGACGGTGGTGACCCAGCCCCGCTACTCGTTCTGGCTGGCCGGGCAGGGCTGGGGCGTGGAGAACTACGGTGTCGATCCCGACGTCGAGGTGGTCATAACGCCGCAGGACCGGGTGGCGGGCCGCGATCCGCAGCTGGAGAAGGCGGTCGAACTCGCACTCGCCGCCCTGGCCGAACACCCGGCGGCCACACCTCCGGACCTGCCACCGCTCGCGACGTGAGCTTGCGACGTGACCTCGCGACGTGAGCTTGCGACGTGACCTCGCGACATAACGGTGTTGTCACGGGATCCGCTCCGATGATGATCGGAGCGGATCCCGGCGGCAGGGTTGACCCCATGAAGTCCCTCGCGTATCGCCAGAGTGAGGCCGCTGGGCAACCGCCCAAGGGCGTGGCCGCTGACTCCCTTCTTCGGGCGTAAGGCGATGGAACCACTCGCCTATCGTCAGAGCGGCATCCGGGAGACCGGACTGAATGCCCGGGACGTCCGGAAGGCCATGGAAAAGCTCGCCGTTCCAGAGCTCCCCTTGGGGACGTTCGGGATCGCCGGTGGTGCGGCGAGAGAACGCCACAACCAGGCCAGTGACGAGTTCAACAACCGCGTGCGGCGCGGCGTGGACTCGGCCGAGGGCATCTCGCACAACCTGAAGCTCACCGCCGACGGGTACGTGCGGGCCTCCAACGACGTCATGCGCGCGGTCCTTGCCGTCGGCGGCCACCGGCAGCCTCTCGTACGCGGGGACGCGCCTTCACCGGAGTCAGAAGTCCGAAACGGCGTGGGATATGGCCTCACGTCGCTCGGCACCACGGGCGTGACCCTCATCCGGCTGGCGGAGGCGTCCTCCTACCTCCAGCGCGGCTCGACCGCCGGGCTCGCGAACCTGTCGGCCGAGGCGGCGAAGATGGCGAACCTGAGCCAGCGCACGCTGTCCATGCTCAAGGTCGCCGCCACGATGTCGATCACGGCCGGTACCGGGCTCATGCTCTGGCTGGCCACCGTGACCTGGCATGACGAGAAGGTCGACGAGGCCATCGCGGCCTGGCGCCACGCCGCCAACTCTCTGGGCGAGACCTTCGGGGCCGGGGACCCGATGAAGCTGGAGGCACTGGCGGCAGCATGGCACGGCGGCGCCAAGAACGTGGCCGACCAGAAGCTACGCGACTTCGTCACGGCGGGCATCCAGCTCGCCGACTACGCCGCGGGCCGGGCCGTCGGGTTGCAGGACGCGGTGAAGCAGCTCAACCGGCTGCACTCGTACGCCTTCTGGACGACCATGACCGAGCTGGGGGTGATCGCGGCGCTGCGCCTGGTCGCGTCCGTCAACCCGGCTGCCCGGCTGGCGTCCATCAAGGTGGGGTGGCGGTTGTCCCTCGCCCTTGTACTGATTCAGGGGGCCATCACGGCGCGGCTGGAATACCTGGTGGGAGAGGCATTGAAGAAGGACTCGGTGGGCGCCGGACCGCCGGGGGTCGGGGAGACGGACTTCCCTCGCTTCTAGCGGTCATGCGGGTCGGCTGTCGTGCCTGGCTCCGCCCCGGGGGTTGTGACCGGTGCACGGTAAGAAAACCTTAAGTCGCCTTCGGCATGGTGGACCCCGACGAACCCCCAGCAGGAGGAGCAAGCGATGAGCAAGGTCGTCGCGGTCATCTACATCTCGATGGACGGCGTGGTCGAGGCGGCTGTTCCCTGACGGGATCAACACCTCCGCGTGGAACCTGGCCGGCACCTCGGCCTTCAGCTCAGGCGCCATCGTCCTGGACTACCGCCCGGCGGACTGAGAACTTGGGCTCCCCGTCTGTGTGATGCGGTCCAGGATCTCGGTCAGGATGGGCTCGGTGGTGGCGAAGTTCAGCCGTACGCAGTGCGCGCCGCCGGGCCCGAACGTGGCGCCATCGCTCAGCATGACCTTCGCGTCACGTTCGAGCATTTCCTGTACGCCTGGACGGCCGTAGTCGAGCCAGGCCAGGTAGGTGGCCTCCGGGACGCGGTAGCCGACCCCCTCGGGCAGGCGCTCGGCGATCGTCCGGCGGTTCCTGTCCAGCAGGGCACGGGTCTCCTCAAGCCAGGCGTCGCCGTGCCGCCAGGCCGCCACCGTCGCCTCCACGCCGAACAGGTTGGCCGAGCCGAACACGAAGGGCGGCTGCGCGTCGAGCGCCTTACGCAGCTCCGGCGAGCCGACATGAGCGACCGAGCACCGGATGCCGCCGAGATTGAACGCCTTGGTGGCAGAGGTGAGCGTGACGGTCCGCTCGGGCAGGATGGTGGCGAACGGGATGTGCTGGTTGGGGGCGTACGCGAGGTCGGCGTGGATCTCGTCGGAGATGACGAGCAGATCATGCCGCTCGGCGTGCTCGGCCAGCTCGGTCAGCTCCTCACGGGTGAAGACCCGGCCCGTGGGGTTGTGCGGGTTGACCAGCAGCAGCACCTTGCACCGGGACAGATCAGGCACCTCGAACCGCCACGAGTCCCCGTCGGCGCTCAGCTGGAGGGGATGCAGCGGCCGGTTCATGGTCTCCAGCGTGCCGAGGAACGGGGGATAGGTGGGGGTATGCACGGCCACGCCATCGCCTGGGCGGGTCCATACGTGGAGGATCACCTGGAGCGCTTGATTGATGTCGGAATAACTCCGCACATACTCAAGCTCCGGCTCCCAGCCGTACCGCCCGGCCATCCGCTCAACGAACGCCTCGGCCAGGGGCCCACAGCGGGGATCGTCCAGCCAGGTGGGGTAGCCGAGGTCACCGTGGGCCCGTCGTTGGAGGGCGTTGACGACTTCTGGGGCGGTGGGAAGGTCCATGTCGGCGATCCAGGCGGGAATGACGCCGGGGGCGGCTTTGGCCCACTTGAATCCGTCGTGAGTTGCCTTGAGGTCTTCTGCCCGCTTTGTATCGGTCACGCGGCCATTCTAGAAACCACCGGGTTTCTGGCCACCCCGTCCCACGGCCACCCCATCTCGCCGCCCAGCCCGGTCTCGCCTTCGATCAGTTCGTTCCCATCGAAGGGGTCAGGGGTTCGAATCCCCTCATCTCCCCCCGCTCAAAGGCCGCTTCCACAAGCCCTCTGGCCTGTGGCCGTAAGAAGATTGCGGACGAGGATGCCATGCCGGCAAGGTTGCCGGGGTGACCAGCGGCGAGCGCGCAGTATCGCCGGCAACCACCGGGCCAGTGCCGCGAGAGCAGCCCGATCGGCCCAGTCGAACCACAGGTCAGAGCCGTCGTGGCTGCGTTATGACGCGGTACAGGTCCGCACATGGTCTTGCGCGAGGCGGTCACCCACTGCTACCAGGATCGTCGGCCGTTCCGTCCTGCCCGGCGATTTACCACCGGTGCGGTGATGGTCACGGGGATCCCAGAGGGCGTCTGAGCGCCTGTGATACGCCTTAGTTCAGCCTCGCCCGAGCGGACCTGGCTGGTCTGCGGGACGATACCGGCGTCGGCCATCAGGCGGGTCATGTCACGGCGCTGGTTGGGCAGGACCAGGGTGACGACGCTGCCGGACTCGCCGGCGCGGGCGGTGCGGCCGCCGCGGTGCAGGTAGTCCTTGTGGTCGCTTGGCGGGTCTACGTTGACGACGAGGTCGAGGTTGTCGACGTGGATGCCGCGGGCCGCGACGTTGGTCGCCACCAGCACCGTAACGTGGCCGGTCTTGAACTGGGCGAGGGTACGGGTGCGCTGGGGCTGGGACTTGCCCCCGTGTAGCGCGGCGGCGCGTACTCCGCTGTTCAGTAGGTGCTCGGTGAGCCGATCCACGGCGTGCTTGGTGTCCAGGAACATGATCACCCGGCCGTCGCGAGCAGCGATCTCCACAGTGGTGGCCTGCTTGTCGGCGCCTTGGATGTGCAGCACGTGGTGCTCCATCGTGGTGACCGCGCCCGCCGAGGGGTCAACCGAATGGACCACCGGGTCGGTCAGATAGCGGCGGACCAGTAGGTCGACGTTGCGGTCCAGAGTGGCGGAGAACAGCATCCGCTGGCCCCCTGGGCGCACCTTGTCGAGCAGGTGAGTGATCTGCGGCATGAAGCCCATGTCGGCCATCTGGTCGGCCTCGTCCAGCACGGTGATGCCGACCTGGTCCAGGCGGCAGTCGCCGCGCTCGATGAGATCCCTGAGCCGTCCCGGGGTCGCAACAACGACCTCGGCACCGCTGCGCAGCGCATTGGCCTGCTGGCCGATCGACATGCCGCCAACGACGGTGGCCAGCCGCAGCTTCAGTGATCGCGCGTACGGGGTGAGTGCGTCGGTGACCTGTTGGGCCAGTTCCCGAGTAGGGACGAGGATCAAGGCAAGCGGCTGCCGCGATTCGGCACGCTGTCCGGAGGTGCGGACGAGCAGGGCCAGGCCGAAGGCGAGTGTCTTGCCTGATCCGGTGCGCCCCCGCCCCAGGACGTCCCGGCCGGCCAGGGAGTTCGGCAGCGTGGCCGCCTGGATCGGGAACGGTTCATTCATGCCCAGGCTGGTGAGCATCTTCAGCAGCGCGGGCGGCACGTTCAGTTCAGCGAATGTCGCGGCGGGGGGCAGGGCCGGGGTGACGGTGACCGGTAGCGCGAACTCCCCCTGGAGCGCGGCGGGCCGCCGCCCGTAGCCGGAACGACTGGGGGCGCCTGAACGGCCCTGAGCCGACGAGCCGAATCGGCCGCCCCTGCCGGAGTTGGCAGAGCCGCCCGTACGGGTCGGGGAGTAGCGGTCGTGCGTGCGAGTTGCACGGTTCATGCAGAACCTTCCTTGATGCGGCACGTGTCAGGTGATTCTCGACGCGATGAGCGGCACAAGAACAGCGAGCACGAACCGAAGAAAAGACGAGTCGAGTCGGCGGAAAACAGCCTGGCCTCGTACGTCGAAATGGTCGGCATTCGCCGGAAAGAATGGCGGCGAAGCCGGGCCGTAGGACTGGAGCGGACTTATGCCCGAACCGGAGTCATGAGGGGTGTATCGGTGTGTGGCGGAAGAACAGACATGTTGTTCTTCGCGGTTTGTAAGGCCGTCACGGCACATTGGGTACCACAAAAGCAGCGCGCTGGGGCCCGCACCCTACGGCGCGGGCCCCAGCTGCGTGGTGCGTCAGTGTCAGGCGGGAACGATGTTCTCGGCCTGCGGGCCCTTCTGGCCTTGCGTGACGTCGAAGCTCACCTTCTGGCCTTCCTGGAGCTCGCGGTAGCCCTGGGCGGCGATGTTCGAGTAGTGGGCGAAGACGTCAGCGCCGCCACCATCCTGCTCGATGAAGCCGAAACCCTTTTCCGCGTTGAACCACTTCACTGTGCCAGTAGCCATTTTGTATCTCCTTCGGGGCAGTGCCCGTAAGGCTCGCTCCGTGCGAGCCTCGCGTCGCCGCGATGATTGCCCCGTCCGGAAAAACACCGGCAATACAAAAGTGCCACCACCGGCACAGGACGCCGGCGAGGGCACTTGAAGTCTTTGGGAACCACAACTGCAACTGAGAACGACAGTATCACAGTGCTCGTTTCCGAGGAAAGCGAGGGTCCACGTTCGTCGGTTACGCCATAAAACCTAACCGCGCGCCGCACTGATTTCTGCAGCTGCGGCAATAGATATTCACTTCGGCGAGCCCTTTTCGCCCTGAAGCGGCAGGTCACAGGCTTATCGCGAGCTCCTGAGCTAGATCTACAAGCAGAGAAGCCCCTGGTAGATGCGTTGTCGACCAAGAGCAACAGCTTCGCCGAAATGCTCGAACGCTCGTCGATGGCAGGCCCGGAAGGTGGCTGGTGGTGAAACAGCACCAACCGCTCGTGGATCACCGGAGTGGCGTCTTCCTGCCATACCCATCAGCCACCCGTACGGTCCATGATCACCCATAAGATACGCCGACAGTGCTCCGGGCGCATGATCTTGTCATGCGCCCGGAAACCTCATGCGCCCGGAAGTGTGTGCGGCGTCAGAGGCGGCGGAGGACCGCTACGACCTTGCCCAGGACGCTGGCCTCGTCGCCGGGGATCGGGTCGTAGTTGGCGTTGTGCGGCACCAGCCAGACGTGGCCGTCCTTGCGCTTGAACGTCTTCACCGTGGCCTCGCCCTCGATCATGGCCGCCACGATGTCGCCGCTCTCCGCGACCGGCTGCTGGCGGACGACGACCCAGTCGCCGTCGGCGATGGCGGCGTCGATCATCGAATCACCGGCGACCTGCAGGAGGAAGAGGGTGCCTTCACCGACCAGTTGCTTGGGCAGTGCGAAGACGTCTTCGACGCTCTCCTCGGCGAGGATCGGGCCACCGGCGGCGATCCGGCCGACCAGCGGCACGTACGCGGCCGTGGGCCTGCTCACCGGGGGGTCGGACTCGTTGGCGGCGTCGGGGTCGACCCAGAGCACAGGCTCGCCGGGCAGACGCACCTCGAGCGCGCGCGGCCGGTGGGGGTCGCGTCTCAGGTAGCCCTTGCGCTGCAACGCCGTCAGCTGGTGCGACACGCTGGACGTGCTGGTCAGTTGCACGGCCTCGCCGATCTCGCGCATGGACGGCGGGTAGCCCCGCTGTTGGACCGAGTCGCGAATCACCTCGAGGATCTTGCGTTGCCTGGGCGTCAGGCCCAGGGAGTCACGCCGACGCACCGCGAGGTCACTGACCCCGTTGGTGTCATCCCGATCGCTCATGATCTGCCTCCTCGCCCGGCGGCCCGCCTCACCGGCGAATCTCCCGGTCCGTGGTCTTCGTGTCGCACACAGCGACCGTATCGCTGTTGAAGATCATCTTCAAACAATTGTTCGAGTCTTCCTCGAAATTGTTGGCAGCGTGGTGTACAACATCGTACGGGAGTTCGATCGACACCGTGTTCGATTTGCCGATCTTTATTGGGTCTTTTTTTCGGGCCGGGACGGCTGGGAGGTCAAACATGCGAGCGACCACCATCACAGATGCGACCAGCGACGACGTCAAGCGACTCACCCTCCTGGCTGACGCCACCCGGCGGCCGGTGGCAGGGGGCTGCGACACGGGTGACGGCCGGGGGGACGGTTGTCGGGGTGGCGATTCCGCCAACCGGCCAGATCGGGAACTCCCGCATACCCGCGACAACTCCGACAACCGGGCTCCGGAGTCCATTGATTCAGGGTCCGCTGGTTCGCCGTCCGCGGGTCCGGCGTCTGTTGGTGCGGCGTCTGCCGGTCCGGGATCTGCTGGTCCAGGGTCTGTTGGTGCGGGGGCCGTGGGTTCGGGATTGGCCGGTCCGGGGTCCGTCGACCAGGGGTCTGTCGAGCCGGGGTCTGTTGGACTGGCGGCTGTTGGTCCGGGTTCTGTCGGTTCAGTGCTCACCAACCCGGGGTCTGCTGGTTCGGGGTCCGTCGGTCGGGGATCGGTCGGTCCGGGTTCGTCTGCTCCTGGATCAGAAGGCCGTCTCGGGATGGCGGGCGGGGCTCGCTCCGGAACCGGGGGTGCGGGTCGTTCGCGGAGCGGGGGCGGGAGCGTTCGCTCGAGTGGAGACGGAAGCCGTTTCGGCGGGGAGGGCGGGGGACGCCCTGCACGTACGGGCGGAGGTCGTCCCGAGTACGGCAGCGGGGGTCGTCCTGGGGGAGGCAGCGTACGTGCCGGGGGAGGATCATCTGGCAGAGGGCCTCTCGGTCGTCGGGCTGCGGCACAGGGAAGGCCGCTCCTGCGGCTGGTGCCCGCGCCCCGACCTGATGCCGACGACACGCCGTCGTCTGGTGGAGGAGTACGACCTACGGGCGCGACTGGACACCCAGCGGAGTCTGGAGACTCAGCGGAAGTTGGGCGATCGGCAGAGCCCGGAAACTCGATGCTTCGGGCGGGTGAGAGCCGTACGGAGGTACCTCTTCGCGACGCAGACGTTCGGGCCCGTGAGGTAGAGAGCCGGTCGGAGGACCGGTCTCGTCGGGTGGGTGGCCGGTCCGAGGGTCCGGCCCGTGAATCGGGTGGCCGGTCCGAGTTGCAGTCTCGGGAGGATGTGGTCCGGTCGGAGGGGCGGTCGCGTCGGGCGGGTGGCCGGTACGGTGCGCGGTCTCGGGGTGTGGGTGGGCGTGTCGGGGGCCGGGTTCGGGAAGCAAGTGGTCGTTCCGGGGGCCGGGTTCGGGAAGCAGGTGGTCGTTCCGGGGGTCGGGGTCGTGAGGTGCCGGGCTCGTACACGCACCGTCCCCGCCGTAAGGGCCCTCTGCCCGCAGATCGGACCCGTCTGTCCAGGAGGCAGGCCGGCGTCACTCGACGGGGGCGGCGCAATCCCCCCGTACGGCTCACGCGACGGGGGCGGGCCGTACTGGTGATGGCCATGGCTCTGCTGTCCCTGGGCGGCTTCTGGCTTGGCACCCGCGCGGCCAGTCAGGCGGCCGCGGCGCCCGCCGTGCCGAGTCACGTGGGCCTGCCCTGGGTGACCGTCCACGAGGGGGACACGCTCTGGACGATCGCCGACGCGGTGGCTCCCGACGAGGGCGACCCCGGAGCGGTGGTGACCGAGATCAAGCGGCTGAACGGCCTGCCCGGCTCGCTCATCCGCCCCGGCAGCCGCCTGTACGTCCCGAGCGCTCGTGCCCTGCCGTAAGCCCCGAATGAAGCCCCGACGAGCCAGCCCCCATGCGATGCCTGCCATGCGATGCCTGCCATGCGATGCCTGCCATGCGATGCCTGCCATGCGATGCCTGCCATGCGATGCCTGCCATGCGATGCCTGCCATGCGATGCCTGCCATGCGATGCCATGGCGCCCTGAAACCGGTCCGTTGCCAATCGGTAGCGACGCGGTCCCTCCTCCACCGGTAATGACACGACCCGTCGCCAGTCGGTAACGCCACGGCGGGCCGTCCTCACCCAGTAGCGATACGGTCCGTCCCCAACCGAAAGCGCGGAGACGACCGCACACGCATGTGGCCCGCGAGACGCCTGTGAGCCGTGTTCACCCACGTGAGACCGGCCAACCAACGTGACCAGCGAGGCGGGAACACACCCCCGCCGGCCGGTATTGACGACGACACGCCCGAGCCGGGACCAAGGTGGCTGCGCTGATCAGCGACTTCGGCGGCACGGCTCCGTCCAACTTGCGTTCATGGTCGCTCGCTTCTACGGTTGGACCACAACATCTAGTAGTTACACCGATGTAGTTCACCACAAATTGTGTTTCTCTGACCGCACCATGGCAAGCCGTGGGGCGTGCGCGAGCGTACGCAGAACAGCGCTTTACGCCTGTGGTGACCGCATGGTCGAGGAGGGCGAGCAAACGTGCACTGTCCGTTCTGTCGTCATCCCGACACGAGGGTCATCGACAGCCGCTCGACAGAGGACGGCGCGGCCATCCGGCGCCGCCGTACCTGTCCGGAATGCGGGCGCCGGTTCACCACGCAGGAGACCGTCCTGCTGATGGTGAGCAAGCGCAGCGGAGTGACGGAGCCGTTCTCGCGCGACAAGGTCGTCGCGGGCGTGCGACGGGCCTGCCAGGGCAGGCCGGTGAGCGAGGATTCGCTGGCTCAGTTGGGCCAGCGCGTCGAGGAGGCCATCCGGGCCAAGGGTGCGGCCGAGCTCCCCTCCAACGAGGTGGGGCTGGCGATCCTGGGTCCGTTGCGGGAGTTGGACGAGGTGGCCTACTTGCGATTCGCATCGGTATATCGCGGTTTCGAGAGCCTGGCGGACTTCGAGGCCGAGATCGAACAGTTGAAGGCGGAGAAGGGGGAGTCATGACGGAGACGGCCAGCGGTTCAGTCACGCGCGGAGGTAAGCGTCCGCGCAAGGGGCTCAAGATGAAGCGCATCTTCACCAAGCCCGGTGTGCACCCATATGACGACATCCAGTGGGAGCGCCGCGACGTCGTCATGACCAATTGGCGCGACGGCTCGATCAATTTCGAGCAGCGGGGCGTCGAGTTCCCCGAGTTCTGGTCGGTCAACGCGGCCAACATCGTCACCACCAAATACTTCCGCGGCGCGGTGGGCACGCCGCAGCGCGAGTGGAGCCTGAAGCAGCTGGTTGACCGGGTCGTCGGCGTCTACACCAAGACCGCGGTGGAGCACGGCTACTTCGCCACCGACGAGGACGCCGAGATTTTTGACCACGAGTTGAAGCACGCGCTGACGCACCAGGTGTTCGCGTTCAACTCGCCGGTGTGGTTCAACGTGGGCACCGCGAGCCCGCAGCAGGTGAGCGCCTGCTTCATCTTGGCCGTGGACGACACGATGGAGTCGATCCTCGACTGGTACAAAGAAGAGGGCGTGATCTTCAAGGGCGGCTCGGGCTCAGGGGTCAACCTGTCCCGCATCCGCTCCTCGAAGGAGCTCCTGTCCAGCGGCGGCACGGCCAGCGGGCCGGTCTCGTTCATGCGCGGCGCCGACGCGAGCGCGGGCACCATCAAGTCCGGTGGCGCCACCCGCCGGGCGGCCAAGATGGTCGTGCTCGACGTCGACCACCCCGACATCGTGGAGTTCGTCGAGACCAAGGCCCGCGAGGAGGACAAGGTCCGCGCGCTGCGCGACGCCGGGTTCGACATGGACCTGGGCGGCAAGGACATCGTCTCGGTCCAATACCAGAACGCCAACAACTCGGTGCGCGTCTCCGAGGAGTTCATGCACGCGGTCGAGAAGGGTGACGACTTCGCCCTGCGCGGCCGCCTGACCGGCGAGGTGATCGAGAAGGTCGACGCGCGGGAGCTGTTCCGCAAGATGGCCAAGGCCGCCTGGGAGTGCGCCGACCCCGGCGTCCAGTACGACGACACGATCAACGACTGGCACACCACCCCGGAGACCGGGCGCATCACCGCCAGCAACCCCTGCAGCGAGTACGTCCACCTCGACAACTCCTCCTGCAACCTGGCCAGCATCAACCTGCTGAAGTTCCTGCGGGACGACGACACCTTCGACGTCGCGAACTTCGTCAAGCTGACCGAGCTGATCATCACGGCCATGGACGTGTCGATCACGTTCGCCGACTTCCCGACCGAGAAGATCGGGGAGACCACCCGCGCCTACCGCCAGCTCGGCATCGGCTACGCGAACCTGGGCGCGCTGCTCATGGCCACCGGCCACGCGTACGACTCCGACGGCGGCCGCGCGGTCGCCGGGGCGATCACGTCGCTGATGACCGGTGTGTCCTACCGGCGCAGCGCCGAGCTGGCCGGGGTCGTCGGCCCGTACGACGGCTATGCCCGCAACGCCGAGCCGCACAAGCGGATCATGCGCAAGCACGCCGCCGCCAACGACGACCTGCGCACGGTCGGCTCGATGGACGCCAAGATCCACGCCGAGGCGTCCCGTCAGTGGTCGGAGTGCCTCAAGGTCGGCGAGAAGAACGGTTACCGCAACGCGCAGGCCAGCCTGCTCGCGCCCACGGGCACCATCGGCCTGATGATGGACTGCGACACCACCGGCATCGAGCCCGACCTGGCGCTGGTGAAGTTCAAGAAGCTCGTCGGCGGCGGCTCCATGCAGATCGTCAACCAGACGATCCCGCGCGCGCTCAGGCAGCTCAACTACCAGCAGGAGCAGATCGAGGCCATCGTCGAGTACATCGCCGAGCACGGCCACGTCGTCGACGCCCCCGGCCTGCGCAGGGAGCACTATGAGGTGTTCGACTGCGCGATGGGCGAGCGGGCCATCGCCCCGATGGGTCACGTCCGCATGATGGCCGCCGCGCAGCCGTTCCTGTCCGGCGCGATCTCCAAGACGGTCAACCTGCCGGAGTCGGCCACGATCGACGACATCGAGCAGGTCTACCTGGAGGGCTGGCGGCTCGGCCTCAAGGCGCTGGCGGTCTACCGCGACAACTGCAAGGTCGGCCAGCCGCTGTCGGCCGGCGGCAGCAAGAAGGAAGCCGAGAAGGCCGACAAGGCGGCCGAGGCCGCCGAGCCCGAGGTCCGGGTCATCGAGGTCAACCGGCCCACCCGCCGCCGGATGCCCAACCAGCGGCCGAGCATGACCACCCGCTTCACGGTCGGCGGCGCCAAGGGCTACATGACCGCCTCGTCCTACCCCGACGACGGGCTCGGCGAGGTCTTCCTGAAGATGTCCAAGCAGGGTTCGACGCTGGCGGGCGTCATGGACGCCTTCTCGGTGGCGATCTCGATAGGGCTCCAGTACGGCGTGCCGCTCGAGACGTACATGAGCAAGTTCGTCAACATGCGCTTCGAGCCCGCCGGGATGACGGACGACCCCGACATCCGGATGGCCACCTCGGTGATGGACTACATCTTCCGCCGCCTGGCCCTCGACCACCTGCCCTACGACGAGCGGGCGGCGCTGGGCATCTTCTCGGCGGCCGAGCGCGCCGCGCAGCAGCGCGGCGAGGACCCGGCCGCGCTCCAGGAGGCGGTCGACCGTGAGGCGCTCGCCCAGTCGGCGCCGATCGAGGCGAAGCAGGAGGCGGAGCAGCAGGCGGAGCCGGAGCCGATGCAGGAGTTCACGCTGGAGAACCACCAGCGCATCACCGCCGACGCCCCGCTCTGCATGACCTGCGGCACCAAGATGCGCCCGGCGGGCAGCTGCTACGTCTGCGAGGGCTGCGGCTCCACCAGCGGCTGCAGCTAGGTCCAGGCTCAGGCCGGCCTTCTCTAGGGCGAAATAGCAGATCAGCGGCGGGAAGCCCGGCTTCCCGCCGCTGATCCGCGCCCGCTGTTGTCGTGTTCTGCCCATACTTGATGAAGATCCGCGACCTGAAGGGCAGGACAGCCATGACCTATCCACCGCCGACCTATGACGGTGACGCCGGCGAGCTGAGCGCGACGTACCGGCGCCCGGATGCGGTGCCGGAGCTGGTCTACCCGACTGGTAACACGGTGCACTACTTGGCGACCGGCGCGTCGACCAACGGACAGTTCGGGATGTACCGCTGGGAAATGGGACCGGAGCCCAGTGGCCCGGCGGCGCACTTCCACCGGTCGATCTCTGAGTCGTTCTACATCCTGTCCGGCACCGTGCGCATCTACGACGGGCGGCGCTGGATCGACACGACGCCGGGCGATTTCGTGCATGTCCCGGAAGGTGGCGTCCACGCGTTCCGTAACGAGTCGGGGGCGCCGGCGTCCATGCTGCTGCACTTCGCGCCGGGCGCGCCACGAGAGGGCTACTTCGAGGGGCTGCTGACCCTGGCGGGCAAGAGCGACGAGGAGAGGGCGGAGTTCTTCCGCGAGCACGACACGTACTGGCTGTGACTTCCGCGAGTACGAAGTCCGTGAGCACGACAGCCGCTACTGGTCGGCCCGCATTCGGCAGGCAGCATCCCGGAGCTCTTGGGACTCCTCGCCCTCCGGCTGGCCCAGGACCTGCGCGAGTGCGTCGCGCCCGGACACCCCGAGCTTCGCGTACACCCGGCCCAGATGGTTGTTGACGGTTCGGAGCGAGAGGCCGAGGCGGTCGGCGACGGCGCGACTGGGCAGTCCTGAGGCGGTCAGTTTCGCGACCTGCAGCTCCCGAGGGGTCAACGACACCTCGCTGCCCGTCAGGTCCGTCAGTGGGGTGCGGGCGCCGTCGCACTCGGTGAGCAGCTCACGAGCGAACACGAGCGCGGCCTTGGCCGCCGTACGCCGGCGCGCCCCGGCATGCAGCCGGTGGGCCGTCGCGGCCGCCTCCGCGGCGGGCAGCAGATGGCCGAGGCGATGGAGGCTCTCGGCCGCCTGCGCGAGCAGGTGGGCGTCGTCCGTGGCGAGCGCGGTGGCCATCGTGGCGAAGGCCGCCGTCGCGGGTGCGGCGGTCTCCCTGGCGAGCTGGTGCAGCTTGTCGCACACCTCTTTCGCGGCGCCGAATCGCGCGGCGTCGAACAACGCCAGGGCCTCGATCATCGGCACTCCGGCCTTGCCCGCGGTCTTCGCGGCCCCCAGGGCGTGGCCGGCGGCGCTGGGGAGGTCGAGCGCGGCGGCGGCGACCCAGGCGCGGTCGCGCTCGATCCAGGCGTCGAAGAGCGCACCCCGTGGTGGCGGGCAGCCGTCCATCCGGCAGAGCCACGCGTCCGCCTGGACGGTGTCTCCTGCCATCGCGTACGCGCCGGCCAGCTCTGCCAGGTAGAAAGCCGGTAATCGCAGCGGGTCGTGCTCGCCGAGCAACACGACCGCCTCGCGCAGCGCCTGCTGGGCCGGCTTCACCCGTCCCTGAGCCTTCGCCACGAAGCCCCGCACGATCGCCCACATGCCGACCATGGGTGGCGCCATGCGCGTCTCGACGGCTTCCCGATACGCGATGTCCACGGCTTTGGCCGCGGTGGTGAGAGCGCCGGCCAGCACGAGCGCGACACATCTGGCCGCGCCGACCTGAGCCTCCGTCCAAGGCGAGGCGGTCCGATGCGCGGAGGCGACCTCCAGGCCGGTGGCGCTCGCTCGTTCGACGAGGCGGATGTCTCCCATGAGACCCGCGGCGAGCACGACCGCCGTGGCCGCCCGTGCCGCCGCCTCCGCCGGCAGCCGCGGTCCGGGCCGGGTGAGCAGCGCCGTACCGATGGACAGTGCTCCCGCGACGTGTCCCTCGATCAGCATCGTCCAGGCTCGCACCGCCTCCGCCGCCCGCTCGCCGGTCGGATTCCCCTGGGCCGGTGCGGCTTCGTGCTGCCAGTATTCGATCTTCTCCCTGACCATCGCCCGCCGGGCGGCGCGTTCCTCGTTGTCGCACTCCCCTGGAGCCGGGAGTGCGTCGGCAGCGTCGGCGAAGCGGCCCTGCAACGCCAGCACCTCGGCCAGGGTCAGGTTCGCGTCCACCCCGCCGTCGGCGGCACCGGAGGCGGTCGCCAGCCGCTCGGCGACCTCGAGCTCCAACCGTTCGGCGGCGCGTTCCGCGGCGGCCAGCAGTTCCTGCCCGGAGGAGTCGAGGCCCGCGGTGAGCCGCCACATGACCAGCTCGAGTGCGTCGTCCGCGCGACGGCGTGGCGAGGCGGCGAGGGACCCGGCCAGCCGCGCCCAGATCTCGTGCGCTCGGGCGCGTGGCATGCGCGCGCGGATGACCTCCCCGTACGCGGGTATCGCGAGTCGCGCCTGGTGCCGCGCTCCGGAGGGTTCGACCACCACCAGCCCCTGCCGTTCGGCCCGCACCACGGCGGAGTGCCCGGTGAGGTCCTCGAGCACGGGCTGGCCGAGCGGCTCCTTGCAGGCGAGCACCTCGAGGACGGCCAGCACGGCCGGATCGTCGACCTGCATCTGCGCCTCGATCAGATCACCGAGCCGGCCGGTGATCCGCAGGTGGCCGCCCAGATGCCAGAGGCCGTCGCGGCGCAGCAGCGCGGATCCCTCCAACGCGGACTGGGCGAGCTCGCGCAGCACGAGCGGGTTGCCGGCGGACAGGCGACGGAACGTGTGCCGCGTGACGGCGTCCAGCGGACCGCCCAGGCCGCGCTCAAGCAGGGTGTCCACCTCGCTGTCGCTCAGCGGCCGCAGCTCGACGCGGCGGGCCACCCCTTCCTTCCATAAGGCCGTCATCACGTCGGGCGCCGCGTGCCCCTGCCGCACGGTGAGCAGCACGAAGGTCCTCGTGTGCACGGCGAGCTGGTACGCCAGCGCGGCCGAGACGTCGTCGAGCAGGTGGGTGTCGTCCACGACGAACACCGGCCGCTTCCCGGTGGAAACGCTGAAACGTTCCACGATCTGGCCGAAGATGTGCGCCGTGACGGCGCCCGCGGCATCGTGTGGAGGCGCGAGATGCAGCAATGAGCCCAAGGGGATCGCCCCGGCGGCACGGGTCCCGGTCGCCCAGGCCGTCGGGTGACCCGCCGCCGCGAGCCGCGCGACCGCCTCCTTGGCCAGGCGCGTGCGGCCCACACCCGGCGCGCCCACGATCACTACGCCGCCGACGTCCGCCTGCGCCGCCGCTGACAGGACCGTGCGCAGCGCCGCGGCGCGCCCGACGAGTGGCCAAAGGTTCCCGGGGCGTCCGTCGTGCGGACGGCTGTCTGCCATGTCGTCCCTTCCGGATGTCGTCACACTGCGACGTCGTGCCCTGACCGGAGATGCCCCCAGCGGCGACTCTCATGCCGCGTCCCCCGCCCGAAACCCAAGCAGGTCCTTGATCTTCTCCACGTGAAGGGTGCTCCCCTTTGACACCCTTCAAACAGGCGTGGCCGGACGGTGACCATGCGTGATGGTGTCCGGCCACGCCAACGGCCACCCACGTGAGGCCGCCCAGGCCCAAATGGCCTCGAAGGGGTGGTGTGGACGGGCTGTTCGTTACGGTGCGAGGAGGTCGTCGGCGATGGCGAGCAGGCGTACGGCTGCCGCGTCCGACGACCGGTCCCTGCCCCGCAGCCTCTCGCTGATCCGCCGCAGCAGCGCGTGCGGGTCGTCGAGAGGCTCCCGGCCATCGCTCCGCCGGACGCGGAGCAGGAGTTCCAGGGCGCAGGCGGCCTGCGTGGCGAACATGCCCAGGAGCTCCATGTCGTCCAGATCGCTGCGGGAGGCCGTGCGGTCCAGCACCTCCAGGACGCCCACACACTCCTCGAACCGGATGAGCGGCGCGGCCATGATGGTCCGCGGGACGTAACCGGTGGATTCCGCGGCGTCCTGGGCGAACTGCGTCACGGCCGACACGTCGTCCGCGACCATCGGCTGCCCGCTCGCGGCGACCCAGCCGGCGATCCCGGTTCCCGCCGGAAAGTGGCTCCCGACCAGCTCCTTCTCGCCTTCGCCCGAGACGGCTTCGAAGACCAGGTCACCGGTGTCCGGGTCCACCAGGAAGATCGAGGCGGCGGCGGCGCCGAACATGTGGCGGGCCACCTCGACGATGGACTGCAGCAGCCTGCGCTCGGTGCCGTCGAGGGAGCCGGGAGAGCCGGGAGTGTCGGGGAAGTCAGGGGACATGGGGCTCTCCGTTCTGCGTCATGGTGTTGTCCGCGGCCAGGTAGAGGACCGTTTTGAGCTGGAACGGCGTCAGCCACGGATGCTTGCCCAGGATGAGCGCGCAGATGCCGGTGATGTGCGGCGCCGCGAAGCTGTTGCCGGTGCTGCGGATCTCCCGGCCGCCGGGCCACGCGACCGGCACCCTGACCCCTCGCGCGAGGAACTCCGCGGGCGGGGCGGGGTTGTAGTAGTACGTCATCGGGTCCGCCTCGTCGTGGCTGGCCACCGAGACGACCGAAGAGAACGTCCACGGGTAGCTGAGCACCGGCATGTTGTGCGCGGCGGCTACCAGGAGGCACCGCCGGAAGTACGCGCGGTCGGCGAGCTCGTGGAGGGATTCGCGCAGGCCCGACCTCGTGCTGGAGAGGCTGAGGTTGACCAGGTCGTAACCCTGGTCGATGGCCCAGCGCAGCCCGGTCACCAGCGCGTTGCCGGTGCCGGACTTTCCGTCGGTGAGCGCGCGTACGGAGGTGATCGCCGCTCCGGGGGCGACCGACCTGATCACTCCGGCGCAGGCCGTGCCGTGCCCGGCCGGGTCGACGGGAGCGCAGTCGGCGACGGTCAGCCTGCCCTCGTCCCCGCTGACGACCTCGACCGACCGATCAAGGCCGCCGATCTTGGGATGGTCGCCCGCCACCCCCGTGTCCACGACGCACACGCGTACTCCCGTGCCGTCGGACCCGCCCCATGCCCACTCCCTGTTCACCCCCGCCAGCGGGCTGATCTGGAAGGGCTCCGGGGCCTGCCGCGTGGTGGCCAGCCCCCACGCGGGCACCCCGGGGAAGTGCGCGCGCTGGTCCCGGCGCCAGGGCGGCGTGGTCATCGCGGTCCCTTCATCCAGTCGCGGACCCGCCGCGCCGGCAGGTCCGCGCCCTTGCTCAGGTACGCGTCGAGCGCGCGCCGGGCGGCCTCGGCCGGGTCGTGTCCGGCGGCCCGGCGGATCCGCGCGACCTCGGCCAGGACGTCCCCTCGAAGACAAGGGTCGTCGGTCGATTCGAGCAGCGCGCTCGCGCGTTCCGCGGCGCTCAGCGCGTCGGCGTGCCGCCCGTCGAACGAGGCGATCGCGCCTCTCATCGCGATGGCCGTGAGCTCGCCGCGCAGCTGCGGCGGCCCCGTTTCGCTGCGCGCCAGTTCCCCTGCCGCCTGCCGGACGTCTCCCTGCCGGAGGGTCTCCCGTGCCGCGTAGATCTCCAAGGTGACGGCGGACCCCCCATGCCCTGCCGTACGGAGCGCGGCGGCGGCCCGCCTGAACAGCTCCCTCGCGTCCTCGTGGTTGCCGTCCAGGGATTCCACCAGCCCCCGCACCTGGACGACGGCGATCGCCGAGAGGCCGAGGTGCAACTCCTCCGCGTAGTGGCCGGCCGTGTCGAGCGACTCACGGGCGCCGCCGAGGTCACCGGAGAGCGCGAGCAGGCGGGCCCTGGTGACGAGCACCGGCACCAGCAGGGCGCGATCGCCGGCGAAGCGGGTCAGCAGGTCGGCGCAGAGCGCGAGCCCTTCCCGCACCGGCGTGGGAGACCATTGCACCAGCTCGCACAGCCCGCCGAGCAGCCGGTCCTCTTCGTAGCGGTCGTCCATCGTCCGGGCCGGCGCGAGACCGTCACGAAGCGCGCGGTCGGCGGCGCCGAAACGGCCTTCCTGGATGTGGATCAGGGCTTGGAGCTGGTGGAAGCGGCACCAGCTCAGGTCGTCCCGGGGGTCGAGCGCCAGCCGCCCGCGAAGGGGTTCGAGTTCCGGCGCGCGGGCGCCCGAGCGCAGGGCGAGGACCTCCCGCTGGATCACGCAGGTGAGCCGGGTCCGCGGGTCCTCCGGCAGCAGCTCCTCCGCCCGGTCCAGGGCCGCGGCGGCCGAGGCGGCCTCTCCCCGTGCCAGCTCCGCGTCGCTGATGCGGACGGCCAGCGACCGGTGCTCGTCCCTGCCCGGGGGCAGCATCTCCCGTCCCTGCTCCAGCAGCGCGATCGCCGCGGGCAGGTCCCTGCGGTGCAGGGCCTGACCGCCGTCCCTGATGAGCCAGTCCGCGGCCCGGCCGGTCAGCTCGGGCAGGAGGGGGTCGCCGGGGCGTACCTGCTGGGTGAGGCGGCAGGCCGCCAGCAGGTGCCGGCTGACGTCTCCGGACGCCGGTCCGAGGAACGGAGCCTGCTCCGAGGCGTCGCCGGCCCGGTCGCCGAACCAGTCGGCCAGCCTTCGGTGCCAGTCCGCCCGTACCTCCTTGCTCGTCAGGGCGTACACGGTCTCCCGGGTGAGGGTCTGCGCGAACTCGTACGCTCCCGGGAGCGCGCCCCGCCGGATGAGGCGCTCGCGCCGCAACCGGCGCAACGGAGCGGCCGTGGGAGGCTCGCCGTCGAAGAGGGCCTCCAGTTGCTCCACCGAGAAGGAGTGCCCGATGGTCGCGGCCCGCTCGAGCACCTGGCGCTCCGCCGCGCCCAGCCGATCAAGCCGGGCCCCGAGCAGCGCCTGGATGGTGGGCGGGAGGGAGGCGGCGCCCTCGGCGAGGGTCTCCAGCATCAGCTCGGCGAAGAGCGGGTTGCCGTCCGAACCGTGGATCACCCGCTGGTACGTGCCGTCGTCGTCGTGGGCGACGACGTCCGCGCGCCCGGCGCGGAGCTCGGCCACGAGCCGGGCCATGTGAGGTGGGCTCATCGGGCCGAGCTCCAGCGACATGGCGCAGGTCATGCCCCCTCCCCAGGAGGGGCGGGTCTCGTAGAGCTCGGGCCGGGCGACGCAGACCAGGAGCACGGGCACGTCGGCGAGCCACGCCGAGCAGTCCTCGACCAGGTCGAGGAGGGTCGGCTCGGCCCACTGCAGGTTGTCCAGCACCACCACCAGCGGCCGGCGCTGGGCGAGCACCTCGAAGAGCGACCGTACGGCCTGCGCGATCTCCGCGACCCCGGGATCGTCCTGGTAATCGGCGTCACCGCAGCACGCCAGCCCGCGCAACGCCCGCGCGCCTTCCTCGCCCATGGCCTCGGCGATGGCGGGCCAGTCGCCGTTGAGGGCCTCGAGCATCTCCGTGATGGGCCGGTACGTGGCGCCGATGCCGTAGGACGGGCACCGGCCGGCGAGCACGGTCACGTCCTCGGGCAGGTTCGTCAGAAACTCCCTGACGAGCCGGGACTTGCCGATGCCCGGGACGCCGAGCAGGGTCGCCATGCAGCACTGCCGGCCGCGTACGACACGGTCATGGAAGCGCGTCAGCTGCTGCAGCTCCTCGGTCCGGCCGATCAACGGGACCGTGTCGGTCTCCGGCGCGCCGCGATCGGGTTCCACGGTGATGAGCCGCCACGCCCGTACCGGATCTCTCTTGCCCTTGAGCGTCAGCGGGGGGACGCCGTCCAGCAGCGCGTGCTGCCTGACCAGGCGGGCCACGTCGTCGCCCAGGAGGATCTCGCCGGCGCCCGCCGCGCACTGCAGCCGGCTCGCGGTGTTGACCGTGTCACCGATCACCCGCACGTTCGAGCCGGACCCGTCGGCGACCATCACCTGGCCGAAGGCGATGCCGCAATGGGCGTCCAGCCGGACTCCGTGGGTGGGGGCTATCTCGGCGCTGAGCCGGTGCACGGCCGTCATCGCCGCGTCCGCGGCCAGAACGGCCCGCAGCGCGTCGTCCTCCCGGCTGACCGGGACGCCGAACACCGCCATGATCGCGTCGCCGATGTACTTCTCCACGGCGCCGCCGTGCTCGAAGATCGCCGTCCGGCACGCCGCGTAGTAGCGGTCGAGGATCCGCAGGAGCAGTTCGGGGTCGAGACGCTCGGCGAGCTCCGTCGACCCCACGATGTCGATGAACAGGACCACGACGTTACGGCGGGCGGGTCGCGGGTCCCTGTCGCTCATACGAGCTTGAGCTCCTGTCCTTCCACCTCGCCGGTGTGGTCGTCCAGCCGCTTCTTGATCGAGTTCAGTACGGCGACCTCGGTCTCCGTGAGCGAGGCGAACACGGTTCGCTGCCGCTCATCGAGCAGGTCGATGGGATGCCCGCCCGCCCGCAGCGTGGCCAGCGCGTCGAACCCGCCCGATCCGGTTGCGTTCATGAACCACAAGCCTGAGACGGCTCATCAGGGACCGCAAGAGATCAGGACACCCACATTCGTGTGGTCTTCGCTCTGCCTGGTGAAAGGCGGTTAGCCCACGTTTGTGGGGTTGTGTCCCCTCCGCATCGCCAGCCGATACTCGACCTGCAACGCGTCCCCTTAAGACGGAGAGGTGAAGGCATGGCCTTCGATCCGAAGGAAGCCCTGCGTGCAGCCGGCGTCCTGAACGACCCGATCGCCGCGGAAGTCGAGGCGGCGTTCGCCACCTTGACCAAAGAGGAAACCGACCTGCTCATCTCGCTGAAGGACAAGCTGCCCGCCGCGCTGCCCGTGGTCATGGCGGGTGGCCAGTGGGCCAGGCCCGAGGTCGAGGTGCACAACGAGTCCCCCGAAGCGTCGTGCCTGTGCGGAGCCTGGTCCGGCTCCGGGTCCGGGTCCAACCCGACCAAGCCGAACCCCTAGTCCGACGGCTCACGAGTGCGGTCCCGGTCGCCTGTCGCCGGACAGGGCCGGGGCCGCCCGCCTGCCGCTGAGAGCGTGAAGGGAAATGGATGTCTGGGAAGCTGGCCCGGAACCACGCGTTGTTCTACGTACCAGAAGACCTTACCTATTTCATGCACGCCGGGGACTATCTGGTGGTCAACCCGCACTCCGGTGGTCGGTGCGTCCTCGATTCGCGTGAGTTCGGCGTCCTGCGTGCCTTGACCCGGCCCTACGCGCGGCTCGAAGAGACCGACGAGACCGATCGAGTCCTCGCCAAACTCATTCTGAGCTGGATCGTCTACTACAACGGGAACCATCCGCGGATCAAGGTGAAGGAGCCGCCGCTTCGTGTGGCGTACTACGCCATCACCGACGGTTGCAACCTTCGCTGCCCCTACTGCTACGCCTCCTCGGAGAAGTGCCTGCCGGGTGAGCTCGACACCGAGGAGTCGCTCCGCCTGGTCTCGCAGATC
Source organism: Nonomuraea aurantiaca (assembly GCF_020215705.1). Taxonomy (GTDB): domain Bacteria; phylum Actinomycetota; class Actinomycetes; order Streptosporangiales; family Streptosporangiaceae; genus Nonomuraea; species Nonomuraea aurantiaca. The sequence continues at coordinate 177,425 of NZ_JAIWNB010000001.1, forward strand.
GCCGACTTCGGCGCCGCCACCGTGGTCTTCACCGGCGGCGAGCCCATGCTCAGGAAGGACCTGTTCCAGATCGTGGAGCATGCCAACCGGTGCGGCCTGAAGTCGAACATCATCACCAACGCCACCATGATCAGGACTCCCGCGATGGCGGAGCGGTTCGCCGAGCTGTTCTCCGGCGTCACGGTGAGCGTCGACGGCGGCACGGCCGAGACGCACGACCGCACGCGGGGCGCCGGCTCCTTCGCCAAGACCCACAAGGCCCTGCGGCTGCTCAACGACGCGGGCGTGGTGCCGATGATCAACCACATCGTCACCTCGGAGAACGTCGAGGAGCTCGAAGGCTTCGCCTCGTTCATGGAGGGGATCGAGGTGCACAGCATCCGGCTGATGTACCACAACAACCTGGGCCGGGGAGAGAGCGACGAGTACGACTTCGGCTGGGACGACCATCTGAGGATCCAGCAGCTCACCTGGACCTCACCCGTCGCCGGCAAGCTGCTCCCGGACGGGCCGAAGACGCTGCAGCTGTGCTCGGTGAAGGCCAACTGCGGGATGGGCGGCAACGAGATCTACATCAACTCGCTGGGGGACGTCTACCCGTGCAAGCTCGTCACGGGACGCTCACACCTGGCGGGCAACGTGCGACGGCAGTCCCTGGCGGAGATCTTCGGCAGCCCGGTCCTGTACGACATGCGGACGAGCTCCGTGTTCGGCGGCGACTACCACGCCGACTGCGCGAAGTGTTACATCAAGTCATCCTGCGGCGGAGGCTGCCGCGCCGCTCACATGGCGGAGTCAGGGGACCTGCGGCGCAACAGCCGCCATCAGTGCAGAATCCTGCGGCACGGCATCGTCACGCAACTCTGGCTGGAATCCGGCGTCGATCCCGCGGAGCTCGCCGAGGATCCCGACATGCAGACACCCCGCCTGCTCGCCAACGACGACGTCCATCCGGTCTTCGACGACTGGAAGACCTACGTTCTCCCCTCAGCCGACGCCGTCAAGGTCGGCGCGCTGCTTCCCATAACGCCGGTATAGAGGAGGTGGAGTGTGTCACTCCAGATCAGTGACTCGGTGATTTGGCAGGAGACCGCGGGGGGCATCTCGCTGTACCACGCCGAAACCGGGGACTTCCACACCCTGAACGAGACAGGCTCCCGGATATGGGAGCTCGTCGCGAGCGACGGGGAGCGAGAGCCGATCGTCGCGAAGCTGTCCCACGAGTTCGCCGGAGACAACCTCGCGATGAGCGTCCGCGTGCTGAAGGACGTGCAGGAGTTCCTCGGCAGCATGATCGAACGGGGTCTGATCGAAGAGCATCCTGCATGACCAGAGCGGTCGTCCTCGGCGGCGGCTTCGCGGGAGCGCTGGCCGGCGCCGTGCTCGCCAGGCACGCGGACGACGTGATCGTGATCGAGGACGATCACTATCCGTCCGGTCCCCGTGCCCGGCGGGGCCTGCCCCAGTCACATCACAGCCACGTCCTCGTGGCCGGTGGCGCGCGGGCGCTGCAGGAGCTGCTTCCGGGGACGCTCGAAGCGCTCTTCGCGCGCGGCGCCCATCACCGGCGCCTGCCCGGCGACGCGCTGATCCTCGGCGCGGCGGGGTGGTTCCGGCGGCTGGACACCGGGGCGTACCTCATCTCGTGCAGCCGGGGGCTCCTGGACCAGGTGGTACGGCAGCGGGCGCTGGGCGCGGTCTCGACCTGGGCGGGCACGCGGGCGCTCGGCCTGGTGGGGGACGCGCGCCGGGTGACCGGGGTCTCGGTCAGACGCGAGGGCGCCGCGCCGGAGACGATCGAGGCGGATCTCGTCGTCGACGCGACCGGGCGCAGATCGAAGGCGCCACGGTGGCTGGCCGAGCTCGGCGGGGCGGAGATCGAGGAGCTGACCGTCTCCTCCGGGCTGGCCTACTCCACCCGGGTCTATCAGGCGCCCGCCGAACTCGCCGGCGAGATTCCGGCCATCATGCTGCATCCGCGGCCGGCGAGGGGGCGGCCGGGGCAGGGGGCGACGTTGTTCCCGATCGAGGACGGCCGGTGGATCGTCACCCTGACCGGCACCCGGGGCGGCGAGCCGCCCGCGGACGAGCGGGGCTTCGCGGACTTCGCGCGCTCGTTGCGTGACCCGATCGTGGCGGACCTCATGGCGGCGGCCACCCCGCTCGGCGGCATCCGGCCGTACCGCGACACCTCGAACCGGAGAAGGTTCTTCGAACGAGCGCGCCTGCCCGCCGGCTTCGTCGCGATCGGCGACGCGGTCGTCGCGGTGAACCCCGTTCACTCGCACGGGATGTCGGTCGCCGCGCTGAGCACGCTCCGGCTGGACAGGGAGCTGACCCGGCGCGGGCTCGATCCGGCCGCCGCCCCCGAACTGCGGGCGGCCATGGCGGCGGAAGCGGAGTCGTCGTGGCGGATGGCGCTCGCCCAGGACGCGGGACCGGCCGGGCGGCGGGAGGCGACCGCGTTCGAGCGCGAGATTCTCGCCCGCAGGACGCGGGCCCTGCTGAGCAGCCCGGAGCTGGCCGCCGAATTCTTCCGCGCGCAGACCTTGCTGCCCGCACGGGCCGCGAAAGACGGACCGGCAGTGGTACGGGCGCTGACGGGAGAACCGGATCCCCTTCTCACGACGCGGGAGGCCGTCATGCAGTACCCCGCGCTGCACGCGTGGTGGGACGCGCTTACCCGCGTGCGCGGCGGCCGGGAGCCGAGCCTGCGGTGATGAAGCCGGATTCGTACGCGATGCCGACCGCGTGCGCCCGGTTCGCCGCCGACAGCTTGGTGAGGATGCGCGCCAGGTGCGAACGGACGGTGCCGGTGCCGATGCCGAGCTTCTCGGCGATGCCGGCGTTCGACAGGCCGGCCGCGACCAGCGCCAGCACCTCGGCCTCGCGGCGGGTGAGTTCGGCGAGCCGGTGATCGACCCTGCTGGTCACCGCGGCGATGCGATCGCGTAGCCGTGTGATCATCGCGCTGGAGATGAACGTGTGCCCGGCGGCGACCAGGCGGATCGCGGGCACGATCTCCTCGACCAGCGACGCCCGGTGCACGAAACCGCCCGCGCCCCCGCGTAGCGCGCGCCCGAGCAGCTCCTCGTCCAGCGCTTCGGAGACCACCACCACCCGCATCCCGTTCCTCGCCTGCGCCGCGACGATCCGGGCGAACTCCACGCCGTCAGCCTGCCGCAGCGCCGCGTTCACCACCGCCACCCTCGGCCGATGCCGGACGACCAGATCGCCCAGCCGGTCGGCGGCGCCGGCCTCGCCCACCACGTAGATGCCGTTGCCCATGTGGAGCACGCTCCTGAGCCTGGCGCGCACCACCCGGTCCGGCTCGCCCACGACGACTCGCAGAATGGGCATGGCCTCGCCGGCAGAGCTCGAGTCAATCGGTTGCGCCACCTGACCACCCGAGTTTGAGCCCGTTTGCTCGACCGGCACACTATGCGCGTCCGCCTCCCGGACAGCCAGAGCAGCGGCGTTACTCACGTCGGCCGGCCGCATGTGAGAGATACTCATGACTGCCTGTGGTCCGCGTTGTCGGAACGGCAACCGGAGAATCGGCCCTGTTCTCGGGACGGCATTCGGAGAATCGGTCGGGGCGGACACCCGGAGAATCGGCCCTCAGGACGGATCGGCGACGAGGATCCGAATCGCCGAACCCCGCAGCGGCGGCGTGACGTCGGCCAGGTGGAACCCGCCGGCCGCGAGCAGGGCGTGGAACTCGGCCCGGCCGCGTTCCCGGCCGCCGGTGTAGACGAGCATGGCGATGTCGCTCATGACGACGCCGGCCGCCTCCGGTGTGCCGAGGCCGGCCGGCGTCACCGGTTCCAGCACCAGCAGGCGCCCGCCCGCCGCGATCGAGGCGCGGCAGTTGCGCAGCAGCGCGGTGCACCGCTGGTCGTCCCAATCGTGCAGGACGCCTTTCAGCAGCATGAGATCGCCTTCGGGCACGGCCTTGAAGAAGTCGCCCACCTGCCTGGTGCACCGGTCGGCCAGCCCCGCCTGCCTGAACGTTTCAGTGGCGGCGGCCCCGCCGTCGGCGGTGTCGTACAGGATGCCCCGGGCGCCGGGCGTGGCCGCCAGTACCGCGGCGAGCAGCGCGCCGTTTCCGCCCCCGATGTCGACCACGGTGCGGGCGCCGGTGAAGTCGTACGCCTGGGCGACCTCTGACGCGACGCGCTCGGTGCCCTCGCACATGGCCGTGTTGAAGATCTCCGACAGGTCCGGATGGCCGGCCAGGTAGGCGAAGAGCGGCTGGTCGTGCACGTGATCGAAGGCGGCCGCACCCGTACGCACGCTGTGGGTCAAGGCCCCCCATGCCTGCCAGGTGGCGGGGTCGCCGAGCAGCAGCACGCTGGAGCGCATCGACCAGGGATGGTCGGCACACAGCGGCTGACCCAGCTCGGCCAGCGCGAGGTGTCCCGGCGCCACCTCATCGACCACGCCCAGGACCACCAGAGCCCGCGACAGCCGCGCCAGCGCCCGCGGGTCGGCCCCGATGGCGTGCGCCAGTTTCTCGACCGGCAGCGCACCGGCGGCGAGGGCATCCGGAATGCCCAGGCGGACGGCCGCGTACAGGATCTGCGAGGTGGCGTAGCCGAACGCCATCCGGGACAGCTCTCCGTACCCCTTGATCATGAGCTCATCTCCAACAGCAGCGGCAGGCGGCGGACACCATGCAGGAACAGGTCCGGCGTCCACTCCAGGTCGGCCGGGTCGACGGCCAGGGCGAGGCCGGGGAAACGGCGCACCAGCGCGCCGATGGCGGCCCTGGCCTGCAGCCGGGCCAGCGCGGCGCCGAGGCAGAAGTGGATGCCGTGGCCGAAGCCCAGGTGCCGGTTCGGGGTGCGGCCGATGTCGAAGACATCCGGCCGGTGGAACACCGCCGGGTCGCGGTTGGCGGCCAGCAGCACCGGCACGACGATGTCACCGCGGGGGATCACCGAGGGGCCGATGTCCACGTCCGCCAGCGCGAACAGCGGCCGTGAGTGCCCGACCGGGCCGTTGAAGCGCAGCACCTCCTCCACCGCGGAGTCGATCAGCTGGGGACGGGCGCGGAGGCGTTCGAGCTGGTCAGGGTGGCGCAGGAGCTCCAGCACTCCGTTGCCGATGAGGTTGACCGTCGTCTCGTCTCCGGCCAGCAGCAACTGGAACACGCTGGACACCAGCTCGGCGCGCGTGATCTCCGTCGACCGGACGAGCTGGGAGAGCAGGTCCGCGCCCGGGCGGGCCCGGCGCTCGTCGAGCTGCTCGTTGACGTAGGCGACGAACGCGATTCCGGTACGGCGCACCAGCGCCGCGTCCCGGCTGCGCAGCATGTCGTCGCTCCATCCGCGCAGCCGGCCCCGGTCGCCGATCGGGAAGCCGATCAGCTCCGCGACGATCAGGAACGGCAGCGGCAGGGCCAGGACCTCGATCAGGTCGGCCCCGTCCCCGGCGGCCGCCAGGTCGTCGATCAGCTCGCCGACGACCTGATGGATACGCCGTTCCAGCGCCGCCACCGTCCGGGGTCCGAACGCGGGCGCCATCAGCCGCCGCAGCCGGGTGTGGTCGGGCGGGTCGAGGTTGAACATGTTCCGCCGCACCGTCGCCAGCGGGTCGTTCTCCCACCGGCGGTGAAAGGCGGCCAGTTCGGCGGGCAGCCGGTCGAGTTGCCGCCCGATGTCCGGGTGGTGGAGCGCGCGCTGCACGTCGGCGTACCGGGTCAGGTACCAGGACACGCGACCGCTCGCCGGGGCGTGGCGGTAGACCGGCGCCCGCTCGCGCATGCGGTGGAAGAGCGGGTGCGGGTCCCGGCGGTGCTGCGAGCCGGTCGGGTCGAACGTCTGCTCAAGCCCGGTCGCGCTCATCGCCCCTTGGCCTTGCGCACATCCAGGGCGAAGAACCTGGCGGCGGTCTGTCCCAGGTCCGCCATGCTGAGGAACCCGCGCCGCGCCAGCTCGACCTCGGCGGTCGTTCCCGGGCCGTTCCAGTGGCGGGAGAAGATCCGTCCGCAGATCGCCGGCGCCGGGACGACCACCCGGCCGCGGGTCTGTTCCGCGATCTCATCGGCGCGGGCGACGAGGTCGGACCACTCGGGCCAGCGGCTCGATTCCCGGATCCGCTCCAGGACGATCGGCCGCCAATCCGCCGACTGCCAGACGGGCCACACCCGCACCATGACCAGGCGGAGCTGCTCGGCGACGGGCAGGGTGGCCCGCTCCGTCTCCGACAGCCACGGCGCGAGGACGTGCGGCAGGCCGGCCTGGTCATCGACACCGAGCCTGGCGCGGGTGTACGCCTCCAGCCCCAGGCCCCGCCCGGCGGCGAAGTCCGCCAGAAGGCCGGTCAGGACCTCCTCGTGCAGCCCCGGGTAGTCCTGACCGAACAGCCGCGCCGCGTCCAGGACGTCGAGATCGGACATCCACCTGCCCGGCGCGTACTCCCGCATCGACCGCCAGGCCAGCGCCTCATAGTGGGTGATGCCCGTCAGAGCCACCTCGGCCGCCCACGTGTCGGGCGCTTCGGCATGGTGCCCGCCCACGGCTCTCAGAGCGGCCATCGCGTCCAGCCGCTTCAGGTCCCACTCACCCGTCCCGATCCTGCGCTCCAGCGTGCTCAGCGCGTCGCCGGCGTCCGGGCCCAGGGCCTCTTCCAGCTCCCGCCAGGTCCGGTGTACGAAGGGCCGGGCCCTCGCCGCCTCGACGATCCGCTCGCCGGCCGCCGCCGGGACCAGGCCGCTCTTGGCGCCCTCCTGGCAGCCGTAGCGGATGTTGACCATGGCCACCGTGCCGGTGGGGTATCCGCGTTCCGCCGGCCCGTGCAGGACCGCCACCTCGTCATCCCCATCGACCTCGCCGCTCGCGTACATGTGGAAGACGGATCCGACGCCCCGCATCCCGTACGGGCTCAGCTCCGCCGCCCGCAGCGCCCCCATGCTCGCCGCCCCGATGACGTTCACGCCTTCGTTGAGCAGCCAGAGAATCTCCTTGTGGCCCACGGACAGCCGCTCCCGGTAGTACCCGTCGATGATGACGGCGGTGTCGTCCCGGCCCCACTCCTCCCGGAGAAGATCGCCCCGGGCCACGGGCGGCCGCGCCTGTGCGCCGGGAAGCACGGCGCGGACCTCGTCTTGCGAGATCGTCGGCCCGGCGTAGACGACGGTCTTCTGGCGGCTGGTCTTCTGGCGGCTCACTAGAACACCTCCGGGGTGACGCGGCTGCCCGGCGCCACCACTCTGACCACCGGGACGCCGATCTCGTCCCTCGTCAGATCGACGACGAGCGGGGCGGCGGAGAACGCGGCCGCGGCCCGGCCGACCACGTCCGCCAGATCATCGACCAGGCTCTGGTGAGCCGTCAGCTTCGGGATCGCCTCACCGGTGTCCGTCGCGGGCACGGGCCGGTGCCGCGCGCCGTCGTGGACGCCCGGATGGAGGTCGTCTCTCGCGCCCGAGATGTAGCCGAGCCTGGCCTGCGCGGCCTCGGTGACGGCACGGGTGAGCGCTATCTCCGAGCCGAGGTGGCAGCCGAATCCCATGAACGCCGGTGGATAGTCGTCGCAGGAGATCCGGGCGAGGAAGCACGGCAGCCCGGTGGGCGACGGCAGGGACCTCACCTCGAGACCGACCCGGGCCCGCGTGAGCAGCCCGCACAGCTCGTCGACGACCGGCGACCCCAGCGTCCCCGGGTCGACGAGGACGCCCTTGTCGCCGCCGGCCATCGCGGTGGTCACGGCGTCCCGCTCGATCACCTCGTACAGCGCGTGCAGGACGGCCTCGACCAGCGTGTTCCCGCTGGCCAGGCCGTTCGTCGACTCGAAGAACACCGGCGGGTTCCAGCCGCTCTTGCGCAGGAGGGAGAATCCCACCGATTCCTTGGGCACCAGCCGCTCCGACCCGTCGACCAGCGACCGGCCGACGACCCAGTCCAGCGGCAGCCCGTCGTGCAGCACGGTCGGCGGGGAGAGCGGCAGGTCACGGACGTCATAGCCGAGTTGCCCGCCGACCTCGCGAGGGGAGGCCGTCGTCACCGGCGTCATGGGTTGCTCGGCATGCCAGAGCTCGACGGCCTCCATCATCGCGGACAGCCTCGCCAGCTCGGGCGTGATTCCCTTCCCCTGAGACACGGCGAGCGTCCGGGAAGTCGGCCTGATCGCCTGAAAAGTCGGGATGCCGATGGTGTCCAGCCGGGTGATGTCCGCGACCCTGGTGATCCCGACCATCCGGGCCGCACGGCCGGCCATCTCCAGCGTGGCCGTCGGGTCGTGAGCTCTGTCCGTGCCCGGCAGCCGGACCTTGGACCGGTCGGACCGCGAGAGAAGCCACGAGAGAGAGGAGTTGTCTGTCCGCATCGTCCCCTGCCCTTGACGAGTTCAGATGTTGCGAGCGCGCTTGATCAGGGCCCGGCCGCCCACGGTGTAGCTGATGGCCGCCAGGACGGCCAAAACCAGCAGGTCCAGCCACGCGTCGGCGAAACCGAAGAACGCGGCGTTGCGCATGCCGTCGATCGCGTACGTCAGCGGGTTGATCATCGCTACCCACTGCAGCACGGTGGGCATGCTGTCGATCGGGTAGAGCGACGGGGCGCTGAACACGAGCACGGGGATCGACACGTTCGACAGCAGCATGAAGACCTGGTAGTCGGTGATCAAGATCGCCGTCGCCAGATACAGCCCGTTGAAGGCCAGGGCGGCCAGCGTGAGCGTCGACAGCAGGCCGACCCAGGCTTGCAGGTCGAACGGCAACGCGAAGATGAGCACCGCCACGCCCAGGGCCAGCAGCGCCTGTCCCAGCACCAGCGACACGCCCGCGATCACCTTGCCGAGCAGGAACCGCGACCTGCGCAGCGGGTAGGACCACAGCTGTGTCGCCGCGCCGCTCATCTCCTCCTGGAACACCGCCATGCCGGACGTTCCCGCCGCGCTGACCACCGACATCGCCAGCGTCATGGGCAGCAGGAAGATCGTGAACGGCACGTCGACGCCCTTGTAGTGGACGACTCTGAGGAGGTTGCCCAGGGAGGTGTTCACGAGCAGCAGGTAGATCAGCATCGGGGCCAGGCCGAGGATGAGATACACCCGGTTGCGGGCGAGCAGCGCGTACTCGCGGTAGAGCACCGCGGACAGGTCGGCCGCCTTCGGGGTCCCGGTCGGAGGAGTGTTGTCGAATGCCAGCTTGGCGGCCACATTTATCCCCTTTTGTCCTCTTTTCGGGCCCTTTTGCTGGTCAGTCCTCGGTCTCCGTCATCCGGAGGAACACCTGCTCCAGCGAGTCCGTGACGGTCGAGACGCCGGAGATCGCGACGCCGTGGTCCAGGCAGTGCCGCGACAGCTCCGGCAGCACCTCCCGCGCTCGCGCGCCGTGGATGCGGACGTCGGACTCCTCGGTCGTGGCCGTGAGCCCGGCCAGCTCCGCCCAGGCCGCCACCACCAGGCCGGCGGCGGGATCATCGAGGGTCACCAGCAAGTGGGTGGTGCCGAACTCCTCGACGAGTTCGCGCGGTTTGGCGAAGCGCAGCACCCGTCCGTGGTCGATGACCATCACGCGCTGGCTGTTGCGTTCCAGCTCGTCGATGTGGTGGCTGGTCCACAGCACGGTCACGCCGTGCTCCTCGCGCAGCCAGGTCACGAAACGCTCGATGTGCCGCCGCCCCACCACGTCCAGTCCCGCGGATGGCTCGTCGAGGATCAGCAGTCGCGGAATGGTGAGCAACGCCCGTACCAGCTGCAACCGCTGCCGCTGACCGCCCGACAGCTGGAAGCAGAATCGCGGCAGCGACTCCGTCAAGCCGAGGAACTCCGCCAGTTCGAGCGCCCACGGCCGCACGGCACGCCACTTCAGACCGCGGAACCGGGCGGCGATCCGCAGGTTGTCGAGCGCCGGCAGCATCATGTCGAACGGGCCTGACTGGTGCATCGCCCCGATGCCGCTCTTGGCGGCGACCGGCTGGCGCACCGGATCGGCGTCGAAGACGCGGACCTGGCCGGAGGTAGGGGTGGTGACCCCGCAGATCATTTTGATCAGGGTCGTCTTCCCGGCGCCGTTGGGCCCCAGGAGCCCGATGGTCTCTCCCCGCGCGATCTCGAACGAGACATCGTCCACCGCCGGTCTCTCGCTGCGCCGATAGCGTTTGGTCAGCCCCACGGCCGTCACCACATCGCTCGACACGGCACCACCCTTCACTTCCCGCTCCACCAAACGTGCAGGTTGCCGGCTGCTGGAGATGTGTCGCAGGTCGAGTATGGACCGGCGATCAGCAGGTGACACAACCCCACAAACGTGGGCTATACGCGACGGTATGCCGAACGACAGAGGGCACATTGTGCGCTCGCGCCGCGCTGATCATCATCGGCACATGGACCCGGTTCAGTCGCGCATCTCAGCCAAAGCTCAGGGACCATCGAGGCGGTGGCATCCGAGTGAACGCCAAGCCGCCTGATCCGTACACCCTGCGCATGCCGGCCGGCAGTCCCGGCGTGACCTGGCAGCTCCCGGAGGAGAGCGACCCGGCGGCGCCCCTGCCGTGCGTGGTCCTCGTGGATCGTGCGGGTATCTCCGAGTTCGCCGTGCTCCAGCGCGGGCTGCGCACGCTCGGCGTGCCGAGCGTGCGGATCGACGCCGGGTCGATCGGCGGCCTGCGGATCCTCACCCGGCTCGACGACGGCTCGCTGACCGTGAACGGCCGCCGCATCATCCCCACCGTCACCTGGGTACGGCACTTGTCACCGCGGGCCGTGCAGGGGGAGAACGGCTCGGCGCCGTCCCTGTTCCGGGCCGATTCGTGGGCCGCCCTCATCGACCAGCTGTCGTCGCTGTCGGCCACCCGGCTGCCCGGCGGCAGCGATCTGGGGCGGCTGGTTCAGCTGGACGGCGCGGCAGAGGCAGGGGTCCGTACCCCGCGAACGATCGCCACGACCGACCTGGGGGCGGCGAGCGCGGCGCTGGCCAGCGACCGGATCATCGTCAAGGCCCTCGACCAGCATTTCGTCGAGACCGAACCGGGCACCCTGCACGGGGTCTTCCCGGAGATCGTGGCCGGAGTCGCGGCCAGAAGGCTGCCCGCGCGGGACGCGCCCATGATCGTCCAGGAGTACGTCGAGCACTGGGCGGAGCTGCGCGTCTACTTCGTGGATGGCGAGATTCGGGCCTTCCGCGTCGGCAAACCATCGCCGGAGGCGATCTGGCGCGACGCGGCGTCGGTCACGGTGGCTCCGGCGGCGGCGCCGGAGCCCGTGGTGGAGGCGGTGCGCCGGCTCGCCGGGATCTGGGGCCTGCGCTACGGCGCCTTCGACTTCCTGCTGACCAGGCAAGGGCCGGTCTTCCTCGAAGTCAATCGCGACGGCGACTGGCGGTGGTTCGAAGCGAAGGCCGGTGTCGACGACGTCTCCATCGCCACGCTTTCCACGGTGCGCGCCCTCCACCGCCAGGTGGCCAGGGCGGGTTCGGCCACGATAGACCTGGCCGGATTCCTGGCGCTGGGCACCGACCGGATCAAGCGGGCGAAAGCCGTGACCTCCCGCATGGACGCCCGCGTGCTCGGCGCGCTCGAGGTGCGGGTGGACGGCACGATCGTGCATGTCAGCGCCAGGAAGGCCCGGCTGCTGGCCGCCATCCTGCTCTCCCGCCCGAACCAGGTGATTCCGACGGACCAGCTGATCGACTCCTTGTGGGGAGAACGACCGCCCCCCACGGCACGCAAGAACCTCCAGGTCTACGTCTCGGCGTTGCGGAGGAGCTTCGGGGATCGGATCTCCTACCAAGGCTGGGGATACCGTCTCGACGCCGGGCCGGACGAACTCGACCTCCTCAGGTTCCGGCGGCTGGCCGGCGCCGGCCGGGACATGCGGCGCAGGGGCGACGCCGATGCCGCGTTGGCCGTGCTCGATGACGCCCTGCGCCTGTGGAGCGGTCAGCCGCTCGCGGAGTTCTCGGGTGTCGCCCTGGTCGATGAGGCGGTCGGCCGATTCACCGACCTGTACCTCACCGTCAATGAGGACTGGGCGGAACTCGAGATCGAGCGGGGCGGCCACGTCGAGGCGCTGAACCGGCTCGACGACCTGGTGCCCTTCTTTCCCGCGCGCGAGCGGCTCGTGGCGGCCAGGATGACCGCTCTCGCCGGTTGCGGCCGCGCGCCGGAGGCGCTCTCGCAGTTCGAGACCGTACGCCGGCATCTCGTGGCCGAACTCGGCATCGACCCCAGCCCCGTACTCAGGAATCTCTACGAGGAGATCTTCCAGGGGCAACTCGCCAGAGCCGATCCTTAACCGGCCGCATGGTCCGGCCATACCGCTGATTAAGCAGACGCTTCTAGCTTGCACACAGAGGCGCTTCACCAGGGGCGCCTCTGGCCAAAGCGATCCGAACCGGGACTTGCTATGGATCTTGTTTTCGACGATCTGATAAACGATCGCGACACGCGGCTGATCGTCCTGCTGGCCAGGGGATACACCACGACAAGGATCGCCCGCGAGCTGAAACTCAGCAGATATACGGTGGCGGAGCGGATCAGCAAGCTCCTCGACCGATTCGCCTGCAGCAACCGGAGTCAGCTCGTGGCGTACTCCTATGCCCACAAGCTCCTGGACGTCGGCATCTGGCCACCCGGCGCCACCGACACGGCCGGCTGATTTCCAGCCGTCTCGGTGGCGACGTGGCCCGACGCCGGGCTGGGGGCCGCGTCAGAACATGCCGTGTGGCACCTCCGCCGGTTCGGGGACCGGCTGGACCACGTCCCAGTGCTCGGCGATCAGGCCGTCTTCGACTCGCCAGAAGTCCACGACCGCCAGCCCGCGCCCGCCTTCCCGAGGGATCAGGTGATAGTGCATCACCACGAGATCGCCTTCCGCGACGACCCGCTTGAGCTCCAGCCGGGAGGTGGCCAGCGGGGAGTCTCTGATGAAGTCGATGAAGGCACGCCTGCCCGACGGGTTGCCCGGGCTGTGCTCGATGAAGTCCTCGCTCAGGAGCGTCTGGAGCACCTCGATGTTGCCCGCGGCGAACTCCGCGAAGCCGGCCATGATGATTTCTTTGCTGCTCGTCATGGGAGAACGCTGACAGCGGCCGCGGGGCGGTGTCGATTACATGGGATGTAATGGCGCAACCCGCGTAGGCTCATCGCCTTACTCGGTGTGGGCGGCGAAATGGTCGGTGCCCAGCACGGTGAGCAGGGCGAGTGGGACGCCACCGCGCTCGATGACCCGGTGGGCGCATCAATGCGCGGTCACCACGCGGAGCATGCCCGCTGACTCGGCGGGGGCCACGTACCAGCCGGATGTCGCGACCTTCTCCTCGGTGACCGCCGACCCGGATCCGTAGGAATGGGCCGGCCTCGCCCAGCTGCTCGGCCGAGGCGAACACCGGCGCGATCGCCCTCTACGAGCGGTTCGGCTTCGAGACCCGCAAGCCCATGACCTTCCGGGGGTTCCGCACGCCGCGACGGCTTCCGTCACTGAGCCGGGGCGCTACCGGACCTTGATCCGCAGGGCCCCCGCCGTTGGCCACAGGCCGGCGGTGAGCATGGTGGTCTTGCGTTGCTCGATGGAGAGCCGCACGCCCTTGGGGTCCGGCCGTACGGCGCCCGCGAACGAGTCCCTGCGCCAGTCGGAGAGCTTCTCCTCCTTGACCACGTCTCCGGTGTGCGGTGCGTGCACCATGTATCCGGGCCTGGAGATCATCCCCACGTGCCCGAGGCCGTGGAAGAAGACCAGGTCACCTGGCTTGAGGTGGTCCCAGGAGATCTTCTTGGAGAACGCGCTGTACTGCTCCGTCGTGGTGCGCGGCAACTCGATCCCGGCGTGCTCGTACGCCCGGAGCATGAGCCCGGAGCAGTCGTAGCCGCTGTCGCTGGTCCCGCCCCAGACATACGGGATACCGCGCTTCTTCATGGCGAACTTCAGGGCGACCTTCCAGGCCGGAGTGGTCTGGCGCTGCTGCTGGACGGGCTTGCTCTCGGTGCTGGTAGGGGTGGTGGTGCCGTTAGGGGTGGTGGGGTCGGCGTGGGCCGGAGCGGCCAGAGTGAGCCCGGCGACGGCAGCCGCCAGGCAGATGGCGAGGGGAGCCACTGCTGTGTCCTTCCATACGGCCTACCGGGTTAGCTGACGGGCTCGGGCCTGGAAGTGGCCCTACGGCGATGCCGATTCGCCCCAGAGGGAACTTGGGTCCCCGGCTCCACGCAGGTGAGTGGATTAGGCGGGACGAACACTAACAAAACGGTCAAAGACTTGTAAACAGTCTAAAATCGGGCGCCATCCAGGAGGTGGTCCCCGCTGACATGACATGGCAGGTAATCGACACCACCCGTCCGACCAGGTAGAACCGGCCAGTATGCACATGGATCAGCCGATAGGGGAGTTGCTGCGGGACTGGCGGCACCGGCGCGGGCTCACCCAGCTCGACCTGGCCCTCCAGACCGACGTGTCCGCGCGGCACGTCAGCTTCGTCGAGACCGGGCGGACGATCCCCAGCCGGTCCATGGTGCTGCGGCTGGCCGAGCAGCTCGACGTGCCGCTACGCGCGCGCAACCGGCTGCTGGTCGCGGCCGGATATGCGCCCATCTATCCCGAGCGGCCGCTTGACGACCCCGACCTGGGCAAGGCGTACGAGGCGCTCCGGCGGATCCTGCGCGGGCACGAGCCGTATCCGGCGCTCGCCCTGGACCACCGGTGGAACCTGTTGCTGGCCAACGACGCCATGAACGTCTTCCTCGACGACGTGGACCCGGCCCTCCTGGAGCCGCCGGTGAACATGATGCGGCTGGGACTTCACCCGGACGGGTTCGCGCCGCGCGTGCGGAACCTGGCGCAGGTCCGCGGGTTCCTGCTGCCCCGGCTCGCCAGGCAGGTCGCCCGTGCGGGGGATCCGGAGCTGAGCGCGCTCTACGAGGAGCTGCTGAGCTATGGGGACGACGGTGAGGCGCCGCCGCCCGACCCCGCCGACATCGCGCTGCCCATACGGATCACGCATCGGGGGGAGGAGCTCTGCTTCTTCAGTACGATCACGACGTTCGGCGCGGCGTTCGACATCACGCTCGAAGGGGTCGCCGTCGAGGCGTACTTCCCCGCCGACGACGAGACCACGCGGCTACTCGGAGACCGTTGACGCCACTGACTTGGCGAGTTCGGTACGGTTCGCGACACCCGGCTTCGCGCACGCGTGCGCCAGGGGCGTCTTGACCGTACTGCGGCTCATGAAGAGCCGTTTGCCGATCTCCGGGTTCGTCAGCCCGTCGACGGCCGGCTGGACCACCTCGCGCTCGGCCGGGGTCAGGCCGGCCCAGCCGCTCGCCGTCCGGTGCGGGCCCGCCGCGCGTAGGCGATGGCCTCGTCGAGGTCCATCAGACGGCCCTCGGCCAGCACGTCGTCGCACGCGGGTGCCCCCAGGGCCAGCCTCCCGGCCCGGTCAGGGTCAGACAGCGCGCGCCGGTGAGGGCGACGGCGATCGGGCGGAGCTCGGCGTGGCGGCCGACGAACGACGTCAGCTCGGCGGGCAGACGTCGTGGAGGCCGGGCCGGTCTGCCTGCCTCTGACCATGTACGAATGCCGCAGATCGGCCACCTGGCCGATGTTGTCGCTCGCCGTACTCCCGAAGATGGTGGCAACGGAGCAAACGATAAGGAAGTGACTCATGACCACAGCTCAGAACGCCGGCCGCACCGTCATCGGCAACATCCTCCTGTCCCTGGACGGCCGCGTCTCGGGCCCGGCGGGCGAGTACGACATGAGCTGGATCGTGCCGCACGCCATCAGCGAAGGCGCCAGGGAGCACGTCGCCCGCATCACGGAGACGGCCACCACGGTGCTGCTCGGGCGCAAGAACTACCAGGGATTCGGCGGCTTCTGGCCGTCGGTCGCCAACGACGACGCGGCCGACCCCCGGGACCGGTCCTTCTCCCGGTGGCTCAACACCGCGGAGAAGGTGGTGTTCTCCTCGACGCTCAAGGAGGCGCCCTGGGAGAACAGCCGCATCGTCGACGCCGCCCCCGCCGAGGTGATCAAGGACCTGCGCGGGCAGGACGGCGGCGACATCGTCGTACTGGCCAGCGGCAGCGTCATCAAGGACCTCCTGCTGGCCGACGAGCTGGACCGGCTGAGCGTCATCCTCGCTCCGGAGCTGGTCGGGGGCGGGGCACGGCTGTTCGAGGACGGGCTGCCGTCGTCGAGCTGGCGTCTCGCGAGCGAGGTCGAGACCACGGCGAGTGGCGCCCTGTGCCTGTTCTACGACCGCGTCCGCGAGGGCGGCTGACGTCGGTACGGGGCGATGCGTCACGCCCGGCGGTCAGTACGCGGCGGTGAACCTGACCCGATGGTGCCTGGGCCGTTCCGCCTCGTCCAGCAGCACGACCGCGAGGTCCTCCATGGAGATCACCGAGTTGCCCGCGGCGTCCATGAGCAGCTCGTCGGCGCCCAGTCGATAGACGCCGGTACGTTCGCCCGGCGCCAGCAGCGCGGCCGGACTCAGGTACGCCCAGTCCACGCCGGTCTCCGCGCGGCACACTTCGAGCTGATCGTTGCAGGCCAGTGCGATGTCGCGATAGGCGTCGGACATGAAGCGCGGGTCGTCGAGCACGGTACGCCCGCCGGACCCGGGAACGGTCAGCCCGGCCGCCCCGCCGACGAGCAGCAGCCGGACGCCGGTCCCCGTGAGCCCCGCCAGCAGCGCCTTGGCGGTCGTGACGAGATCGTGCTCGCGGCCGGTGGGCGGGCGGGTCGCGGTGATCACGAGGTCCTGACCGGTGCTGAGCCTGGTCACGTCCTCGACATGAGCGGCGTCGCCGACCTGGGGATGGGCGCCGGGGTGCAGCGAAGGGAAGCGGGCCGGGTCGCGTACGACGGCGGTGACCTCGTGGCCGCGGGACAGCGCCTCGGCGACCACCCGAGCGCCGACGCCGCCCGCCGCTCCGAACACGGTGATGCGCATGGTTTCTCCTTGAGAAGCAGAGATGAGGGGGTGGGGATCGGCCGGACGGTCAGGGCGTGGGGATCAGCCGGTCACGAATGGGCGCGTCCGCCTGACCTGGCGGCGTCTGCTCTGGGCTGTTACGAGGGCCGCGCCGGGGGCGGCTGGTCTGGGCCGCGACGAGAGCCGCCAGGACGACGAGCCCGCCCACGATCTGGGGCACGGTGAGGGACTGGCCGAGGGCGAGCCAGCCCAGCGCGGTGGCGACCAGCGGGCTGAGCAGGCCGAGGAAGGTGACGTGGGTGGGGGACAGGGCGCGGATCCCGCGGAACCACAGCGAGTAGGCGACGGCCGAGCCGATGACGGCGAGGTAGACGTACCCGGTCAGGTTCGCCGGGCTCAGCGCGGCGGGCGGCGGTCCCTCGACGAGGAGGGCCACCGGGAGCAGCAGCAGGCCGCCGGCCACCAACTGCCAGCCGGTGGTCGCGAGCAGCGGCGCCGGAGAGGTCCACCGCTTGCTGAGGACGACTCCGGTGGCCATGACGATCGCGCCCCCGGCGGCCGCGGCGATGCCGATGGCGTCCAGCCGGGCGTCGGCCCGCAGGACGAGAAGGCTGACGCCGGCCACACCCGCCACGGCGGCGATCGCCGTACGCGCGGACAGGCGCTCGCCGAGCAGGCCGGAGGACAGGCCGGCCACCAGGAGGGGCTGCACCGCGCCGATGGTCGCGGCCACCCCGCCGGGCAGCCGGTAGGCGCCGATGAACAGCAGCGCGAAGAACAGCCCGATGTTGAGCGCACCGAGCGCGAACGCGCGCCACCACCACACGCCTTGCGGCAGGCGCCGGGTGAGCAGGAGGAGCAGTAGCCCGGCGGGCAGGGCCCGGACGACCGCGGCCAGGAGCGGGCGGCCGGGCGGCAGCAGTTCGGTGGTGACGAGGTAGGTGGTCCCCCAGATGGCCGGGGCCAGCGCGGTCACCATGATCAGGGCAAGTCGATTTCTTAGCACTAAGACAATGTATCTCATCGCTAAGACATCCGGTAGGGTGAAGTTGTGACTGATCATGTTGACCGGGTGCTGGAGCAGTGGGCCGAGCAGCGCCCCGACCTGGATGTGTCGCCGATGGCGATCATCGGGCGGCTGTCCAGGCTGTCGCGGCTGATCAGCGCGGAGCTCACGCGTACGTTCAGCGCTCATGAGCTGGACTCGGCGTCGTTCGACGTGCTGGCCACGCTGCGGCGCAATGGACGGTCGTTGACCCCGGCCGAGCTCATGAAGTCGGCCATGGTCACCTCGGGTGCGATCACCCAGCGCCTCGACCGCCTCCAGTCCCGGGGCCTGGTGTCACGTACGCCCAGCGAGAAGGACGGCCGAGTCGTGCACGTCGCGCTCACCGAGGAGGGGCGGGAGCTGATCGACCGGGCGCTGCCGGATCACGTCGAGACCGAGCGCCGGCTGCTCGCCGCGCTCTCCGAGCCCCGGCGCGCCGCCCTGGCCGGCGAGCTCAAGGAGCTCCTGGAGTCGCTGGGCGACACCCTGGACTGAACGGCGGCCGGGGAATCGCTGAGGACGATGGTGCTCAGACGGGCGGGACGAGGGTGAAGTAGCGGGCGAGCACGGCCCGGTCACCGTGCACGTCGAGCCGCTCGTAGGGGATGCGATGCCACAGGAACAGCATGAGGTCCGACGCGGTCCCGGCCACCTCCACGTCACAACCGCCCGATTCCACGAGACTCACGTCGGCCCCGTCCCCGAGACTCACGTCGGCCCCGTCCCCGAGGCTCACGTTGGTCCCTTCCGCGAGGCTCACGTCGGGCCCGTCGAAGCGGACCGTCCACCGCCCCGGCCCGTCGCTCTGCCGGAAGCCGTACGTCTCTCCCGTTCCGGGCGGAGCCGCCGTCCAGGCCCGCCGGGCCGGGGCCATCACCTCGAACGTCTGCCCGACCGCGTCGGCCGCCAACTCCGCGTCCATCGTCCCGGCGGTCCCCGTCACCATTTCGGCGTCCCAGCGGTGGATGGCCGCCTCGATGGTCTGCATCCGCAGCCAGAACCCGACGCTCTGCTCGCCCGACCACGTCCACACCGGCACGCCCGGATCCGTGGTGGCGAACGCGGCCTCCAGCTTGGCGGCGCCCTCCGCGAACCAGTCGAGCAGCCCGGCCGGCAGCGGCCCGGTCGCCGGTGCCCGTGCCGGATCCGGCCAGCCCGCCGGATCGGCCGGCAAGCCGAGGAAGGACAGGTCCGTAGCGTCCGGCTGCTCGGTGAGACGGTCGCCGATGACCCACACCAGGTAGCGGTGCACACCGCCCAGATGCATGACGAGATCGGGCACGCCCCAGCCCGGACAGGACGGCACCAGACCGGAGTCGGCGGCCCGGCACGCCGCCTCGAACGCGCGGATCTCCCGGCCGAAGTGGGAAAGATGATCCATGCCCCCACTCTGCCCGCCCCACTCGATCCCCGCCAGCAGCGAAAGCCTGACACGGCGCCCACGAACACCCGCTGGGCATCTGTTTCCGTTCCCCGAAGGTGGTGTCCCTCCGTAGGGGCCGCTGCTGGAACGGGGCGTTTGCTCCACTCCCGCGATGGTGGCCCTCCCCGGGCCTCTGCCACGACGGGCCGTCGTCCTCTTTCCCCCGAAAGGGGGTATCCCTTCCAAAGGACCCCAGCCACCACGGACCGCCACAGGGATTGAGACGGTCGTGTGACGAACTCCCGGGAAACCCCCGTGGCCACCGCACTAGCCTGGTTGGAATGAGATTCGGCGGGACGCTGGCCGTGCTTCTGTCCGCCTGGTTCATAGCCCAGTTCGACTTCTTCGTGGTCAACGTCGCCGCGCCGTCGTTCGAACGCGAGCTGCACGCGAGCCCCGCCGCCCTGGAACTCATCGTGGGCGGCTACGCCTTCACCTACGCGGCGGGGATGATCACCGGTGGGCGGCTCGGTGACCGGTACGGCTACCGGCGGATGTTCATCGGCGGCGTGGTCGCGTTCACGATCGCGTCGCTGCTGTGCGGCATCGCGCTGAACCCGGCCCAGCTCGTCGCCGCCCGCCTGCTGCAGGGATTGGCCGGTGCGGCGATGGTGCCGCAGGTGCTCGCCATGATCTCCGCGGTCTTCCCGCCGCACGAGCGGCGCCGCGCCGTGGGCTGGTACGGCGCGGCCGGCGGTCTCGGCTCCATCGCCGGCCAGGTGCTGGGCGGGCTGCTGCTGTCGGCCGACCTGTTCGGGCTCGGTTGGCGGGTCATCTTCCTGATCAACCTGCCCGTCGGCCTGGTCGTGGTCCCGCTGGCCGCCTGGCTGCTGCCCAGGGTCGAGCCGGCCGGGCGCGCGCGGCCGGACCTGCTCGGCGCGGCCGGGCTGGCCGCCGGGCTGGCACTGGTCCTGGTGCCGCTCGGCCTCGGCAACGGCGCCGGCTGGCCCGCGTGGACATGGATCTGCATGGGCGCGAGCCTGCCCCTCCTGGGCCTGACGCTGCGCTGGCAGTACGTGCTCGGCAGGCGCGGCGGTCAGCCGGTGCTGGACCTGGCGCTGCTCAAGGTGCACTCCTACCTGGCGGGCGTCGGCGCGATCACCGCGTTCATGGCCTACTTCGCCTCGTTCATGTTCATGCTCACGCTGCTGCTCCAGGGTGGCCTGCGGCTCACCGCGTTCCAGGCGGGACTGGCGTTCGCGCCGATGGGCGTGCTGTTCACGATCAGCTCGCTGCTGGGGACCCGCCTGGTCGGGAGGTACGGCCTGATCGTCGTCATGATCGGCGGCATCGTGACCGCGTCGGGCCTGGCGCTGCTGCTGGGCACGGCAGGGGCCGGGCTGCCGTGGATCATGGCCGCGCTGGTGCTCGTGGGGCTCGGCAACGGCCTGGTGATCCCGCAGCTCATCGGGGCGGCGCTGGTGGAGGTCGCGCCGCACCAGGCGGGCATCGGCTCGGGCTTCCTCAGTACGGCCCAGCAGTTCGGGGGTTCGGGCGGGGTCGCGGTGATCGGGGCGGTCTTCTTCGCGGCCTCGGCCGGCGGCGACTACATCGGCGCGATGCGCTGGTCGGCCGCCATAGATCTGGCGCTCATCCTCGCCGTGGTCGCGGTGGTGGCCTACAACCGGCGCCGGGCTATCCGGCGGGCGGCGCCGGCAACGACGTCCCGTACAGCCGGGACACCCGGAGCCTGATCACCAGCCGCCGGTCCGCGACCGCCTGACCCAGGAACGCGGCCGCGCCGACCGGGTCTTCGGGGCCCGCCGGCCGCCCCAACCGCATGGCCAGCAGCTCCCGGCCCACCTCGTCGCCGGGCTCGACGCTCACCGGCGACAGTTCGGCCAGGCCCTCGGCCACGGCGTACGACCAGAAGTCATCGCTGGCCACGTACAGGGCGGCGCGCGGGTCCTTGTGCAGATGGCGTACTTTGAGCCGGCCGTCGACCGTCGCGACACGCACCACGCGGTGGTCGGAGTCCCAGTCGTACACGACCGTCGACAGGTGCGGGCGGCCGTTGGCGCCCAGCGTGGCCAGCGCGCCGAAGCGCTGCTGGCTGAGCAGGTGGGACAGGTCCTCGTCCGGCAGGCTGCTGGGGCCGGGCTCGTCGGCGGCCTGATCCTCGGCCAATTCAATCTCCTTTGCCCTGTTGCCGAAAACCCTACCGAAGCCCTGGTCGACGAGCGAAGCGCCCTGTCTGCTATATGCCGAAATATCGGCCAATGTAGGTTGCTGTTATGAATCTTGCGATCACCAGCGGATATGTCGTGCCGGTCGATGGCGCTCCGATCGAGGGCGGCACCGTGCTGATCCAGGACGGGAAGATCGCCGCGGTCGGCCGCGAGGTCGAGATACCGTCGGGAACCCCTGTCGTCGACGCGGCCGGTGGCTGGGTGCTGCCGGGCTTCGTCGAGGCCCACGGCCACCTGGGCGTGTACGAAGAGGCCGAGGGCTGGGCCGGCCAGGACACCAACGAGACGACCGACCCCAACGGCGCCCGCCTGCGCGCCCTCGACGCCATCAACCCGGCCGACCTGGGCTTCGCCGACGCGCTCTCCGGCGGCGTCACCACCGCCGTGATCAAGCCGGGGTCGGCCAATCCCATCGGCGGCCAGACGGTGGCGGTCAAGTGCTGGGGCCGGACCGTCGACGAGATGCTGATCCGGGAGCCGGTGAGCGTGAAGAGCGCCCTCGGCGAGAACCCCAAGCGCGTCTACGGCGACCAGAAGCGGCTGCCCTCCACCCGCCAGGGCGTGGCGGCGGTGATCCGCGACGCGTTCATGAAGGCGCAGGACTACCGGGCCAGGCGGGCTGCGGCCGCCGACGAGGGCAAGCCGTTCGAGCGCGACGCCACGCAGGAGATCCTCGTCCGCGTGCTCGACGGCGAGCTGCCCTGGTGCCAGCACACGCACCGGGCCGACGACATCGCGACCGCGCTGCGGCTGGCGGACGAGTTCGGCTACCGGGTGGTGATCAACCACGGCACGGAGGGGCACCTGATCGCCGACGTGCTGGCCGAGCGCGGCATTCCGGTCATCATCGGGCCGCTCTTCACCAGCCGCTCCAAGGTCGAGCTCCGGCACCGCTCGCTGCGCAATCCGGGCATCCTCGCGCGCGCCGGGGTCGAGCTGGCGATCACTACCGACCATCCGGTGGTGCCGATCCACTTCCTGGTCCACCAGGCGACGCTGGCGGTCAAGGAGGGGCTGGACCGGGAGGTGGCGTTGCGGTCCATCACCGTCAACCCGGCCCGCATCATGGGCCTCGACGACCGGGTGGGCGCCCTGCGTCCGGGGCTCGACGGTGACGTGGTGATCTGGTCCGGCGACCCGCTGGACATCATGAGCCGGGCGCTGCGGGTCTTCGTCGACGGCCGCGAGGTGTACTCGTACGAGGACGGGGTCGCCGATCCCTACTACCGGGAAGCCACACGGTGATCAAGCTCGGCAAGTAATCGTCAAGCGTCTGTCGACGGGCCCGATCCATAGTGGGAGCCCGTCCGAAAGAGTTCGGCGATGAAGAGGTGTGGCGATGACAGTACCGACCCGACCTTCCTCGCTCCCGCAGCGGCCCAGCAAGGCGCTCCTGATCTGGCTGGTGATCTCGAGCGCCCTGGCGGTGATCGTCCTGGTCGGCATGCTACTGAGCGGCGGCCCGCTCGGGTTCGGCCTGTCGATGCTGCTGGCGCTGGCGCCCCTGCCGCTGCTTCTCGCGGCGGTGCTCTCGCTCGACCGGCTGGAGCCCGAGCCAGGGCTGCACCTGGGCTTCGCGTTCGCGTGGGGCGCGGGCGTGGCCATCGTGCTGGGCATCGTGCTGACCCTCGCCGGCCAGGCCGTGTTCGCCAGGGCCGGTTACGGCGAGCAGACCGTCGACCAGCTGGGGACGGCCTTCCTGGCCCCGGTGATCGAGGAGGCCCTCAAGGGGGCGGCGCTGCTGCTCCTCCTGGTCAGAAGGCGGGAGATCGACGGGCTCACCGACGGCATCGTCTACGGCTCGATGGCCGGCCTGGGCTTCGCGGCCGTCGAGAACGTCGGCTACTACCTGGGCGCCTTCACCGAGGACGGTGTGGGCGGGGCCGTGCAGCTGTTCGTGATCAGAGGGCTGATCGACCCGCTCGGCCACCCCGTCTACACCGCGATGACCGGGCTCGGCGTGGCGTACGCGCTCACCCGCCGCGGCCCCGCGCGGTTCGCGGCCATCCCGCTCGGCTACTTCGGCGCGGTCTTCCTGCATGGGCTCTGGAACGGCACCGCCATGCTCCAGTCGCTCGGCTGGATGGGCGTGGCCTACCTGGTGATCATGGGAGCGCTCATCGGGCTCGTCCTGGTGACCGTACGCGAGCGCAGGCAGCTGGTGGCCAAGATCGGCACCTACCTGCCCGCGTACCAGCCCACCGGGCTCCTCACCCCGCCGGACATCAAGATGCTGAGCACGCTGTCCGCCCGCCGGTCCGCGCGCAAGTGGGCCAAGGGCGTGGGGCTGGGCCGGGCGATGGGCGACTACCAGCAGGCGGCGACCGAGCTGACCATGCTGCACCTGCGCGCCGAACGCGAAGGCGCGGACCCGGCCGTGTTCGCCGCCGAGCGCGACGTCCTGCTCGACGCCTTGAGCCAGGCCCGGCGCTGGTAGCCACCGTCGTCTGGCCGCAGGCGTGGCTCAGTGGCGGGTGACGAGCGCGGCCACGGCCGTGGCCGCCGTCAGGGCGATGCACGCCGCCACCGCGACCATCACCCCCTGCTGCGCCCCGAGCCCGCCGATGACCCCCGCCACCCCGGCCGCCCCCAGTGAGCTGCCCACGTACCGGGCGGTGTTGTTGGCGCCCGACCCCATACCGACCCGATGCGACGGCACGCTCTCGATCGCCAGATGGGTGATCGAGGAGTTGATCACCCCGGCCCCGGCGCCGCTCACCACCAGCCCCCCGACCACGAGCGCGGGCACGAACTCCCCGCCCAGGCCCAGCAGCCCGGCGAAGCCCAGCGCCGTCAGCGCCAGACCGAGCGCCAGCCGCGCGGCCGTGGGCAGCCGCAGGTGCCGCGACAGCAGCGCGGACACGAACGACAGCGCGGACCACAAGACGAACAGCAGCGCGGTCTCGAGCGGCGTCAAGCCGTGCGTCGTCTGCAGCACGGTCGGCAGGTAGGTGAGCAGCCCGACCACCGCCGCGCCGACCACCAGCGCCCCGCCCGTCGCCACCAGGAACACCGGCCGCCGGAACAGCTCCAGGTCGATCAGCGGCTCCGCCCGCCGCCGCTCGGCCAGCACGAAGGTCGTCACCAGCAGGGCCGCCGCCGCGAACGCCACCAGCACCACCGGCCGCGACCAGCCGAGACGGCCCTCGGTCACGCCCGTGAGCAGCGCGGCGACGCCCAGGCTGAGCAGCACCACACCGGGCACGTCGAACCGCCGGGGCGCCGGCGAGCGTGACTCCTCCAGCGTGCGCGCCGACACCACGGCCAGGGCCAGCGCGCACGCCGCCATCAGCCAGTACACCGCCCGCCACCCGGCCACCTCGGCCAGCACCCCGGACAGAAGCGGTCCCACCGTGGTGCCCAGCCCGATCATCGCGCCGTAGCGGCCGGTGGCCCGCACCCGCTCCGTCCCCGAGGGAAAGGCGTGGCCCACGATGCCGAGGCTCGCCGCCAGCATCGCCGCGCTCGCGCCCCCCTGCACCAGCCGGGCCGCCACGAACACCACCACGGCCGTGCTCAACGCGGCCACCACACTGGCGACCGCGAGCACGATCGTGCCCGCCACCAGCACCCGCTTGCGGCCGTAGTCGTCGGCCAGCCCACCGGAGACCAGCAGCAGCGCCGACAGGCCGAGCGAGATCGCGCCCAGGATCCACACCGGTCCGGTCGGGCCCGCGCCGAGCTCCCGCGCGGTCAGGGGCAGCGTGACCGTCGGCACCGTGAAATTCGTCAGCACGAGCAGGGGCGCCGACGAGGCCACGGCGAGTGTTCGCCTGCCGGGCGCGATCACCGGCGTCGGTTCAGTGATTGAACTCATGCCTGGCAAGCTACCATGGTTCAATGAACGAACTGAGGGGGGTGTCATGGCGCTGGGCAAGAACTACGACGCTCAGGACTGCTCGCTGGCCAGAGCGCTGGAGGTGATCGGCGAGCGCTGGACGCTGCTGGTGGTGCGCGACGCGATGTACGGCGTGCGGCGCTTCGGCGATTTCCTCGCCCACCTGGACATTCCCCGCGCGGTGCTCTCGCAGCGGCTGGCCACGCTGGTCGAGGCGGGCGTCCTCGACAAGCGCCGCTACCAGGACTCGCCGCCGCGCGACGAGTACGTCCTGACCCCCGTGGGCCACGAGCTCTGGCTGCCGGTCGTGGCCCTGGCCCAGTGGGGCGAGCGCCACCTGTCCGGGACCGGCCCGCGCCGCGTCTTCCACCATCTGACCTGCGGCTCCCGCATCGACGGCACTGCCCGCTGCGCCGCCTGCGGCGTGCAGGTGTCGATCGAGGAAGTAGAGGTACGCCCCGGCCCGGGCCTGAAGGGCATCAGGAACGATCCGGTCAGTGTCGCCCTGCGTACCCCGCATCGGATGCTCCACCCGATTCCCTGACAGAATTGGCCAAACCCCCGAAGGGAGACGGCATGAGCTGGGTGGAGATCGAGACGGAAGCGGAGCTGCGCGAACTGCTGGGCGAGGTGATGCCGCGCGCGGCCACCAAGGACCGGCCGAAGCTGCACGAGCGTGACAGGCAGTGGCTGGCGAACTCGCCGTTCTGCCTGATCGCCACCTCTGACGCCGACGGTGCCTGCGACGTCTCGCCCAAGGGCGACCCGGCCGGCTTCACGTACGTCATCGACGACACCACGATCGCCATCCCCGACCGGCCGGGCAACCGCCGGGCGGACGGCTTCCGCAATGTCCTGAAAAATCCGCACGTGGGGTTGATCTACCTGATCCCCGGGCGCAACGAGACGCTGCGGATCAACGGTCGCGCCCGGCTGATCAGCGAGGCGCCGTTCTTCGACGACATGATCGTCAAGGGCCACCGCCCGCGCCTGGCGCTCGTCGTCGAGATCGAGCAGATCTTCTTCCACTGCGCCAAGGCGTTCCTGCGGTCGGCGCTGTGGAAGCCCGACAGCTGGGCGGGCGACGTGCTGCCCTCGCACGCGACCCTGGTCAAGGACGTGCAGAAGGTCGAGGAGACCCTCGAACAGCTGGAGAGCTACTACGGCGAGACCTACACCAAGAAGCTGTACGGCTGACCCTCGAGGTCAGGCGGCGGGGGTGGGGCCGTCGGGGAGCCGGATGACGTTACGGCCGCTGTAGGCTTGGAGATCGACGACCTTGGGATCGTGGTCGCGCGCGACAGGCCTGCGGCGCTCTCCCGACCGGATGTCGCGGATCTTGTGCCGGGCGACGTGTGGTGGCACCACCACTAGTCTCTTCATCGTGAGCCCCCCGTGACGTTCTTGTTACCTATGTTATCTACAGGTGCCTCGGTAAGATAGGTGTAAGTAGCGATTCAGTAAGGTAGTCGGCGGCCCGATGGGGACCGCAGGTCCAGGCCCGTGCTCCGGTCCTGTCGCCGCTTCGCCGACTTGACGATCCGCACGCGTCTCATGATCTGCCCCCTCTCACGCTCGCCTTCGACAGTCTCTACGTGCACTGTGCACGCCACCGCTTGACGGTGGCTTGGCGGCGAGTTGCAGCCGCCATGTGCCACAACCTAACCGGGGACGTCCGGTCGTTCCATGTATTTCTACCGGGGGGAGCCGCCTCCCCCGGCGGAAGCGCTCAGCCGCCGGGCGTGAGCCGGGCCGTGACGCCGATCCGGTTCCAGGCGTTGATCATCGCGATCGCCACGACCAGCGAGGCGAGCTGCTGCTCGTCGTAGTGCTCGGCCGCCTCCTGCCACACCTCGTCGGGGACGGCCGCCCGGTCGGCCAGCCTGGTCGCCTCCTCGGTCAGCGCGAGCGCGGCCTTCTCCGCCCTTCGGAGGATCGGCTGCCATCTAATCCGCCGTGGAAGGGCTTACCGCGATCCACGACGCGGGCGTCATCCACCGCGATCTCAAGCCCGACAACGTGCTGCTCGGCCCCGACGGCCCGCGGGTGATCGACTTCGGCATCGCCCGTACGGACGACATGTCGCTGACCAAGACCGGCGAGGTGGCGGGGACGCCCAGCTACATGGCGCCCGAGGTGTTCACCGGGCAGCGGGCCGGGACGGCCGCCGACGTGTTCGCGTGGGGCGCGGTCATGGTGTTCGCGGCCACCGGGCGGGATCCGTTCGCCGCCGACAACCTGGGCGGCGTGATGCGCCGGGTGCTGTCCGCCCGGCCGGGCCTGGACGACCTGCCGCCCCGGCTGGCGTCGCTGGTGTCGGCCGCGATGGAGAAGGACCCCGCCGCCCGCCCGGCCGCCCGTGACCTGCTGCTCGCCCTGGCCAGCGGCAACGGCGACGGCACCATGCTCGGCGGCCGTCCCGAGCACGAGGCGCTGTACGCCTCGACCGAGGGGGTCATCTATGAGACGCCGGTCGACCCCGGACGTGTGGCCGCCGTGGTGTGCCGGCGGGCCGGGCGCACGCTCTCCGCCACGGAGTGGGACGCCGCCTTCAAGGATGTCCCGTACCGCGACGTCTGCCGGCGATAGCCCGGCCCGCCGGTGGGGTCAGCCGGCGCAGTTGCCCCAGGAGCTGCGGCCGCCGCGGGCCTCGACGCGGCCGCTGGGGTCGCGGGTCCAGCCCCAGAACTTCACGCACTTCCAGCTGCCGTCGACATGACCGGTCTCGGCGTAGAAGCGGTACTTCTGCACGTCCTCGGACCGGCCGCCGCCCCGCACCTCGATGCTGGCGCCCGTGACGGTCTTGGTGCCGAGGTAGGCCGTCTTGATGGCGGCCACGCAGTTCTTCCCGGAACGCTTGTTGTACATGAGGTACACGTGTCCGAACACCGCGCCCTCGCGCGTCCTCATCGCGCGGTGACCGTCCCTGACCCGGCGGAAACCGGAGCCGCACACCCTCTCCGGCGAGTACGGCGCGGCGCTCGCGGAGGCGGCGGCGCTGACCGGAGCGATGGGGGTGGCAGTGGCGACAGCGGGGGTCGCGGCGATCCCGGCGGCGGCCAGACTGGCCGCGATGACCGTTCGCGTGAGCACGATAAACCCTTCGATGGGGAATATTTAGGACATTAACGATCTTTGCTGGCACATAACCGTAATGCACGGCGAGGGGGGTTGGTGAGGGAACGCGGCATACCGCTCATCGCGGTCAGCGCGGCCTGGGGCGGGTTCTGGGGCTCCTGGTCGGCGCTGCTACCGGCGATCAAGGAGCAACTCGGCGCGTCCACGGCCGACCTCGGGCTGGCGCTGAGCGCGGTGCCGGTGGGGGCGATTCCGGCCATGGCGCTGGCCGGGCGGCTGGCCGGCGGCAGGGAGCGTACGGCGCTGATCGCGGTCACCGTGGCCTTCGCGCTGAGCGTGGCGGCCATCGCGCCCGTCGGCTCGCCGGTGGCGCTCGGGCTGACGCTGCTCCTGGTCGGCATGGCCAGCGGAGCACTCGACATCGCGCTGAACCTGGCCACCGGCCGGGCCGAGCGGGAGGGCGGGCGCCGGCTGTTCCAGGCGGTGCACGCCGCCTTCCCGGTCGCCGTGATAGTCGCGGCTCCCGCCACCGGGCTGGCCCGGTCGCTGGGCATGGGCACCGGCGCGGTGCTGGTGACGGCGGCGGTCATCGTCCTCGCCTCGTCGCTGTCGCTCCTGGCCCTGCGCATGGGCCGGGGGCTGCCCGCCGCCGGGGGAGCGGGCGGCAGGCGCCGATGGAGGGTCGCCATCGTGCCCGCCGTGCTCAGCCGCGCGGCGGCCGACGACGCGAGCGGGGTGCTGGTGTCCACGGTCTCCGCGATCTCCTACACCGGGTTCGTCATCAGCCCGCTGCTCGTGGCCGCCCTGACGGCCCGGGTCGGCCTGCCGGGCGCGCTCGCCGCGCTGGGACTGCTGGCCGTGCCCCTGGTGGTCGGCCATCTCGGTGCGCGGACGGAAAATTGCCGTCCGTTGAGGCAATGAGGAGGGGGAAGCGGGTATTCCCCGGGCCATGGCCGTCTGTGAAGTCTGTGGCAACGATTACGACATGTCCTTCGAGGTGCACGCCCAGGGGGCGGTGCACACGTTCGACTCCTTCCAGTGCGCCATCCAGTTCATGGCGCCCATCTGCGAGCACTGCGGTACCCGGGTGATCGGGCACGGAGTCCAGTCGGGCGAGCACTGGTACTGCTGTGCCCACTGCGCCCGCCAGGAGGGCAACCAGGGAATCGTGGATCGTGTGATGGCGGGGATGTCCTGATAGGGGGACACTTGATGTGTGGCCCCTTTTGACTTTGATGTGCTCGTACTCGGAACCGGCCCCGGCGGGCAGAAGGCGGCGATCGCCGCGGCGAAGCTCGGCAAGCGGGTGGCGGTCGTGGAGAAGACGCACATGCTCGGCGGCGTATGCATCAACACCGGGACGATCCCCTCCAAGACCCTGCGCGAGGCGGTCCTCTATCTCACGGGCCTCAACCAGCGGGAGCTGTACGGGGCGAGCTACCGCGTGAAGGAAGAGATCACGGTCGCCGACCTCGGCATGCGTACCCAGCATGTGATCGGCCGCGAGATCCAGGTGATCCGCAGCCAGCTCGGCCGCAACCACGTGACGATGCTGCAGGGAACCGGCCGGTTCCTCGACCCGCACACGATCGGGATCAGCGGCGACGAGGAGGAGAAGAAGGTCACGGCCGACAAGATCGTGATCGCCACGGGCACCTCGCCGGCCCGTCCCTCCAGCGTGGAGTTCGACGACAGGACGGTCATCGACTCCGACGCGATCCTGCACCTCGACCGGGTGCCCGAGACTCTCGTGGTCGTCGGGGCGGGGGTCATCGGCATCGAGTACGCCTCGATGTTCGCGGCGCTGGGCACCAAGGTGACCGTGGTCGAGCGGCGCGACCGGATGCTGGAGTTCTGCGATCTGGAGATCGTGGAGGCGCTGAAGTACCACCTGCGGGACCTGGCCGTCACCTTCAGGTTCGGGGAGAACGTCGCCGCGGTCGAGCGGCGGCCCCGCGGGGCGCTGACCGTACTGGA
The DNA here is from genome assembly GCF_020215705.1 of Nonomuraea aurantiaca. Lineage (GTDB taxonomy): Bacteria > Actinomycetota > Actinomycetes > Streptosporangiales > Streptosporangiaceae > Nonomuraea > Nonomuraea aurantiaca. The sequence goes on from NZ_JAIWNB010000001.1 coordinate 207,854, forward strand.
GAGCGGGAAGAAGATCCCCGCCGACTGCGTCATGTACTCGGCCGGCCGTCAGGGAAAGACGGAGGAGCTGTGCCTGGAGGCGGCCGGGCTGGCCGCCGACGACCGCGGCCGGATCAAGGTGGACGAGAACTACGCCACGCCCGTCCCGCACATCTACGCCGTCGGCGACGTCATCGGCTTCCCGGCGCTGGCCGCCACCTCGATGGAGCAGGGCCGGCTGGCCGCGCAGCACGCGTGCGGCGAGCCGGTCGCGGAGATGAACGATCTGCCGCCGATCGGCATCTACACCATCCCGGAGATCAGCTTCGTCGGGAAGTCCGAGGACGACCTGACCCGGGACAAGATCCCCTTCGAGGTGGGCATCTCGCGCTACCGGGAGCTGGCCCGCGGGCAGATCATCGGCGACTCCTACGGGATGCTCAAGCTGCTGGTCTCCTCCGAGGACCGGCGGCTGCTGGGCGTCCACGTGTTCGGCACGGGCGCCACCGAGCTCGTCCACATCGGGCAGACCGTCATGGGGTGCGGCGGCACGGTCGACTACCTGGTCAACGCCGTGTTCAACTATCCGACGCTCGCCGAGTCCTACAAGGTCGCCGCCCTGGACGCGATGAACAAGATGCGGGTGATCGCCCGGCTGACGGCCGAGCTGTGACCCGGTGACCGGCTCCCGGCGGGGATCACTCGTCGGGGGTCGTGCGGCGGCCGCGGGCCGGGGGCTTCTTGCGCCCGGCCACGAGCGTGTCGCCCGATGCGGTCGAGGGGGTGGGCTCGTCCCCAGGGTCGGTCCCCGGCCGGCGCGGCCGGGCATGCGGTGCCGTGTCCTCCAGCGCGGAGGTCTCCGGCCCGCTCTCGGAACGCGAACTCGACGACCGCGCTCCTGACGACTTGCCGCCCGTCGAGCCACCGGAGCTCGACGAGCCACCAGAGTCCGAGGAACTGCCAGAGCTTGAAGAGCCTGAGGCCCCTGAGGATCCGGCCTTGGGCCGGGCGGGCGGGCGGAAGCCGGGGGAGTCGGGGTCGCGGAGCGCCGCGATGACCTCGTCGGCCTCCGTCTCGGCGGCGAACTCGTTGGCCGCCGCCGATTCCCTGCGCCGGATCACCACCAGGTGGTCCACGGAGATCCGCCCGGGCCCCACCACGGCCAGCAGCAGCGCGGCCACGCCCAGCAGGACCAGCTCGTTGGTGCTGATCGGGTTGAGCGGCGGCGCGATCAGGAAGACGGCCAGGGCCTCGGCGAAGAGGATCAGCCCCATCACCGACACGATTAAGCCGGCGATCAGCAGTGCCCCGCCGATCAGCTCGGTGAGCATGGTGACCGTGGCCCAGGCGCGCGGCGCGGGCGCCCCCTGCGCCAGGAACTTGGCCCCCGTGGTGTTCAGGCCGTCTTCGAGTTTGGTCCAGCCGTTGGCGAAGAAGATGCCGCCCACACCGATGCGGGCGACCACCGAAGCAAGATCACGAAAGGCCTGTTTCACGGTTGTTGTCTGCCCTGAGCGGGACATCACACACCTCAATCACGGCGCAGCAGCGTGGCCACGGCGACGGCGGTCAGGCTGAGCAGGACGACGCTCACGACGACGGTCGTGTGCAGGGCATTGACGAAGGCCCACCGGGCGGCGTCGAGCAGCGCACCGCCGGCGCCACCGCCGACCTGGTCGGCCACGTGCGCGGCGCTGGCGAGAGACTGCCGGGCCTCGTCCATGCCACCGCCGGACACTCCGGGAACGGCGGGCAACGCGGGCGCGTAGGCGATCGTGGTGATCGTGCCGAGCACGGCGACCCCGAGCCCGGCGCCGAGCTCGTAGGCGGTCTCCTCGATGGCCGCCGCCCCGCCCGCCTGGGCCTCGGGCGCCGAGGACATGATCGTGTCGGACGCGGCCAGCAGCGCCACCTGCACGCCGAACCCGACGCCCACGAAGCAGACCGAGAGCATCACGGGATGCGCCTCGACACCCCAGGTGAGCGTGGGGGTGAGCGCGAGCGCGACGAGGCCGAGCCCGCCGCTCATGGTGGCGCGCAGGCCGATCCGGGGCAGCAGGTGCGCCGCGGCCAGCCCGCCGCAGATCGCCGAGATCACCAGCGGCAGCATCCGTACGGCCGCGAGCAGCGGACTGTCGCCGAGCACGAGCTGCAGGTATTGCGCCAGCATGAGCTGCAGCCCCACCAGCGCGAACACGCCCAGCAGCACCCCGGCGACACCGGTGCCGAACTCCCGCCGCCGGAACAGCCCGACCTCCAGCAGCGGCGCGGCCAGCCGGAGCTGCCGCCGGACGAACCAGACGAGCAGCCCCGCCCCGGTGAGGAAGACCAGGACGGAGGCCCCGAACGGGATCAGGCTGCCCGCTCCCGCCTCCTTCAGCCCGAACGCCACCGCCAGGATGCCGAACACGGACAGCGCGGCGCTGAGACCGTCCCACGGCTGCCCGCCCCGGTGCCGCGACTCCGGCAGCAGCCGGGCGGCGGCGGGCAGCAGCACGAGCAGGATGGGCACGTTGATCAGGAAGACCGCGCCCCACCAGATGCCGACGAGCACCCCGCCGATCAACGGCCCCACGGCGGCGCCGGCCGCGGCGACCGCGCTCCAGACGCCCAGCGCGATGGCCCGCTCACGCCGGTCGGGGAAGACCTGGCGGATCAGCGACAGCGTGGCCGGCATGATCATCGCACCGCCCACCCCGAGCAGCGCCCTGGCCAGGATGAGGATCAGTGGCGTGGGAGAGAAGGCGGCGGCGGCCGAGGCCACGCCGAACAGCACGAAACCCGCCAGCACCAGCCGTTTGCGCCCGTAGCGGTCGCCGAGCGTGCCGAACAGGAGCAGCAGCGGCGCCACGACCAGCGAGTAGACGTCGATGATCCACAGCAGTTGCACCGAGGTCGGCTCCAGCGCCGCGGTGAGCGCGGGCACGGCGATGTGCAGGACGGTCGCGTCTACGGTGATCAGGAGCAGGCTCAGGCAGAGCAGCACCAGGATGGACCAGCGGTTGTCCCGATGTTCCTGAACCGCGCGCCGGAGGGCCGGGGCGGCCTGGGTGACGGTCATGGGGCCTCCTTGCAGGCCGATCCGATCTCACGCAAGGCCCACATGAACTTGCGTGGCAGCTTAGGCCATGCCATCCGCTCGGGACAGCGGTATCGGCCGATCCACGGTCTGAGGCACCTCTCTAGAGAGACACAGCCATATGTCCCGGCCTATCCATCTCTGTCCGGTCAGCCGATCATGGGGTCCGTGGGGACCGCCGAAAGTGCCGACAGGACCGACAGATCCCCCCGCGAGTGGTGCGAAGAGGCGGTCACCAGACTGCGGGCGGGACGCCCCGAAGCCGCGCTGGAGGCCGCCCGCACGGCCGCCGACATGGACCCGGCCAACGAGTGGGCCTACCGCCTGATCAGCCTCGCGCTGGAACGCCAGGGCCGCGACGCCGACGCGGTCGCGCCCGCGGAGCACGCGGTGCGCCTCGCTCTGGGCTCCTGGCCGGCCCGGCTGCGCCTGGGCACCGCGCTGCGCCGCGTCCCCGGCCACTGGGAGGAGGCCGTCGAGCAGGCGGCGCTGGCCCGCGCGTACGCCCCCGAAGAGGCCGACCCCCACGTGCTCCGCGGCGACCAGGCGCTGCTCCGCGCCGAGCACGCGCCGGCCCGGCGCGCCTATCTGACCGCGCTCGACCGGGATCCCGCGCATCCGCAGGCCCGCGTCAACCTCGGATTGACGCTGCTGCGCTGGGACCGCCTCCCGGCCCACCGCGACCCCGCCTGGCCGATCGACCCGCGCGAGAGCGGCCGGGCCAGGCGGGCCCTGGAGGTCTGGTCGCGCCAGTCCCGCCTGCTGGTCGCGCTCGCCACGATCGCCATCGTCGTGGCCGCCCTGGCCTTCGACCGGGGCCCGGAGGGGCGGCTCGGCGGCCTCCTGGTGCTGATCCTGCTCGTCCCGATCACGCTCAGGCAGGTGCGCAGGGTGGGGGTGTGGTCCTACGTCCCCGCCATGCTCGGCCGTGACCCCTGGCTGGGCGCCGCCCTGGCCTCGGCCGTCGCGTCGGTGGCCGCGTTCGCGGGCTGGCTGACGATGGGCGCGCTGCCGGACCTGCCGTCGGCGTTCGACCCGGTGTGGGCCGGCCTGGCGGGCGTCGTGGTGCTCGGCTGGCCGGTGACGGCGGGCATGCGCGCGCTGGCCGAGCTCTGGCGGGGCAGCCCGATGCGGGCCCTGGCCCAGTTCGCCCGGGTGCCCGCCGAGCGCACGGCCAGGCGGAACACGGGGGTCACGCTCTGGATCGTGCTCGGCAGGACGTGGTCGGTGCTGGTGCCCCTGATGTGCGGGGCGCTGGCCGTGGATCCGCGGGCCGCCGTGCTCGCGGTGGTGGTGCCGTACCCGCTGCTGGCCTCCTACCGGCGGGTTCGCCCTCGCGAGGACAGATGGCTGCCGGTCGCGACCGGGCTGGTCGTGCTGGCATCCGTGGCCTGCGCGGCGGGCGGCCTGCTGGGGCTGGTCTGGGCCTGGCGGGCCGGGCTCGGCGCGCTGTGCGCGGCGGTGGCGGTGTTCGCGCTGCGCGCCGCGCGCGCCTGGTGGCGTGGTGGGCCGGGGCCGTGGCGCGCGTCACTGATCATGTGCGACCTGCCCACCGGCGACGCCCCGTCCGTCGCGCTCACTCCAGAGGTACGCCAGGCGTTCGCCTACGCCAGGAGCGTCGTCCTGGCCTTCGGCGACTCCCTCGGCCCGCGCGTCGTGGGCACGGCGGCGACCGTCACCCCGTCGGGGGAGCTCAGACTGGTCGCCGAGACGCAGACTCGGGCGGCCGTCGAGGCGGATCCGCGGGTGGCGGTGTTCGCCGCCGATCCGCTGCAGCGCAGATATTGGGTGGAGGTGCGCGGGATCGCCGTGGCCGATTCGGACCTGCTGCGGATCACTCCCAAGCAGGTGCTCATGGGGGAGTTCCCTGGGCGGCACCAGCGGCGCTAGCTAGAATATCGTTCTATGCGGACCCTCCGTACCCCCGAAGAGCGTTTCGCCGACCTGCCCGATTTCCCCTACGAGCCGCGCTACGCCGAGGTGGCCGACGGCCTGCGCATGGCCTACGTCGAGACGGGCCGCGCCGACGGGGCGCCGGTGGTGCTGCTGCACGGCGAGCCGACCTGGTCCTTCCTCTACCGGTACGTCATGCGCGAGCTGGCGGCGGCCGGGCTGCGGGCCATCGCCGTCGACCTGGTGGGCTTCGGCCGCTCCGACAAGCCCGCCGAACGGGCCGACCACACCTACGCCAGGCACGTCGAGTGGACCCGCGAGCTGCTGTTCGACGCGCTCGGGCTGAGCGGCGTGACCATGGTCGGGCAGGACTGGGGCGGCCTGATCGGGTTGCGGATCGCCGGTGAGCATCCGGAGCGCATCGCCAGGATCGTCGCGGCCAACACGGGCTTGCCGACGGGTGACAGTCCCATGCCCGAATTGTGGCATCGCTTCAGGGACGCGGTGATGAACGCTCCCGCGCTGGACATCGCCAGATTCGTCCAATCGGGCTGCAAGACTGAACTCTCCGCGGCCGTACGCGCCGCCTACGACGCCCCCTTCCCCGACGAGTCGTACAAGGCCGCCGCGAAGGCCATGCCGGGGCTCGTCCCGATCACTCCCGACGACCCCGCCGCGCCCGCCAACCGCGCCGCCTGGCAGGTCCTCACCACGCTCGATCGCCCCTTTTTGGTGGCATTCTCCGATGGAGATCCGATAACAGGGGGTATGGCGCCGATCCTCAAAGAGTCGATGGCGGGCGCCGCGGGACACGTTCATCCGGTGATCACGGGCGCCGGTCACTTCCTCCAGGAGGACGCGGGCAGCGAACTCGGCCGCCACATCGCGCGATTCGTCACCCTCACCTAGCGTGTCAGGTCCGCCCAATCGTCGGTCTGGTGCGGTATAACCAGGGGCGGACCGGGGAGGCGTGATGCGTGAGTCCGGCAGGGCCCAGGCCGCAGGGCGGACCGCGGCGCGGGATCTGTTTGAACAGGTGCGGCTGCGCTATTTCCACCTTCCCCCGGCCATGCGCCGGGTGATGCACGTGGTCGTGCTCATCGCCACCGTAGGCGTGGCCGCCGCGCTCGGCTGGGATCTGTTCAAGACCTTTCTCATCACCCTGCTGGTGCTCGCGTTCCTCGCGCTGACGCTGCGCTTCCCGCGCGCCGCCGCGACCGTGCTGGTGCTCGCCGGCTGGTGCGCGCTGCTGCCGGTGTTCTACCTGTGTTTCCCGCCGCCCTCACTGGCCCCCACGCTGCTGATGGTGCTGGCCGTGCCCGTCGCCGCCGGCGCGCACCTGATCCGCTGGGTGACGCCGTGGCTGAGCGTGCTCATGGCGCTCGTCCCCGCCGGGGCGCTCGCCGCGGCCCTCTCGTTCGTCTCCGACGCCGCCGCGGTCTGGGTCGCCTACGGCGCCGCCGCCGCGGTCCTCGTCCAGCGCTTCATCGCCGCCCGCCGGGCCAGGAGCGCGCTGAGCGCCGAGGAGCAGGTCCGGGTCAGGGCCCGCGACGGCAGGCCGGAGGCGCCGCCCGAGAAGGCCGGCGGGCTGCCCGACATCTCGGTCGAGGAGGCGCTGGCCGAGTTGGAGGGCATGATCGGGCTCGCCCCGGTCAAGGAGCAGGTCCGCTCGATCGCCGCCTCCATCGAGGCGTCCCGGCTGCGGGCCGAGGCCGGCTACAAGGCCGGCCGCCCGACCAGGCACCTGGTCTTCCTCGGTCCGCCGGGCACGGGCAAGACCAGCGTGGCCCGTACGGTGGCGAAGATCTTCTACGCGTTCGGCCTGCTCGACACCCCCTTCGTGGTCGAGGCGCAGCGGGCCGACCTGGTGGGGGAGTTCCTCGGCGCGACTGCCATCAAGACCAACGAGCTGGTCGACCGGGCGCTGGGCGGCGTGCTGTTCATCGACGAGGCCTACGGGCTGATCAACTCCTCCGACGGCCAGCCCGACAGGTTCGGCGCCGAGGCCGTGCAGACGCTGCTCAAGCGGGCCGAGGACGACCGCGACCGGCTGATCATCATCCTGGCCGGCTACGAGCAGGAGATGACCTCGTTCCTGTCCAGCAATCCCGGCCTGGCCAGCAGGTTCGCCACCCGGGTGCGCTTCCCCAGCTACTCGCCCGGTGAGCTGTCGGAGATCACCGAGCTGCTCCAGCGGCACCGGGGCGACACGATGGCACCCGACGCGCGCGCCGCGCTGCTCGGCCTGTTCGAGGACGTCCATCGGCGCGGGCTGGTCGACGATCTGGGCAACGCCAGGTTCGTCCGCAGCCTCGTCGAGGCCGCGGCGACGGCCCGTGACGTGCGCGTCGTGGGCGCGGGCGGGACGCCGACCACCGAGGACCTCGTGACCACCACGACCGCCGACGTGACCAAGGCGTTCGGCGAGCTGACCGCCCGCTTCCGCGGCTACGAGGACACGCCCACCATCGAGGAGGCGCTGGCCGACCTCGACCGGATGGCCGGGCTCGAGCCGGTCAAGCGGCAGGTGCACGCCATCGCCGCCCAGCTCCAGGTCGCCCGGATGCGGCAGGAGCGCGGGCTGCCCACGCCGCCGCAGATGCGTCACTTCGTGTTCGCCGGCCCGCCGGGCACCGGCAAGACCACCGTGGCCAGGGTCATCGGCCGCATCTTCGCCGCGCTCGGCCTGCTGGCCAGGCCCGACGTGGTCGAGGCGCAGCGGGCCGACCTGGTCGGCCAGCACCTCGGCGCGACCGCGATCAAGACCAACGAGCTGGTCGACCGGGCGCTGGGCGGCGTGCTGTTCGTCGACGAGGCCTACAGCCTGGTCAACCCCGGCTACTCCGGCGGCGACGCGTTCGGCGCCGAGGCCGTGCAGACGCTGCTCAAGCGGGCCGAGGACGACCGCGACCGGCTCGTCATCGTGCTGGCCGGCTACCAGCGCGAGATGGACACCTTCCTGGCCACCAACCCCGGCCTGGCCAGCCGGTTCAACCAGCGGGTCGCCTTCCCCAGCTACTCCGCGCGGGAGCTGTCCGAGATCGCGGTGCTGCTGGCCGACAAATCGGGCGATCGCTTCGACGAGGCGGCGCTGCGCGACCTCGACGAGGTCTTCGCCTGGGTCTGCGACGAACGGTTGATCGACGGGCTCGGCAACGGGCGCTTCGCCAGGTCGCTGTTCGAGCGCGCGGCCATGCGCCGCGATGTGCGGCTCGCCGCTCTGGCCGGGGGTGGCGGGTCGGCCAGCTCGGCCGAGCTGACGACTATCACCAGCGACGATGTCCGCATGGCCGTGGACGAACTTTCCGGACGTTAAGCAGACTGCAGTTTGGCAGTTCCGTGCGCCCCGATGCTCGCATGGTGTAGCAATATGACTACACATCGTGCGCGCCGAAGGGGAGGGCGATGGCGGGGTTCCTGGCCCGCAGGCTGCTCAACTATCTCGTGCTCGTGGCCGTCGCAGCCAGCCTCGCCTACATGCTCGCGGCCAGCGCCCTCGATCCGCGCTCCAACTACGCCGACCGGACCCCCAAGCCGCCGCCGGCCGTCGTGGACGCCCAGCTCACCGCGCTCAACCTCAACGACCACACGCCGCTGCTCCAGCGCTACGCGACGTGGGCGGGCGGCGTGGTGCAGGGCGACTTCGGCCGAACAGTCACCGGCTCGCCGGTCAACGAGGACCTCAAACGGCGCATGGGTGTCACCTTCCGGCTGGTGATGATCGGGCTGATCTTCGGCAGCCTGCTGGGGGTGCTCGTCGGGGCCGCCGCCGCGGTCAAGCAGTACGGGTGGTTCGACCGGTTGTCGACAGGAGTGTCCTTCCTGGTGCTCGCGATGCCGGTGGTCGTGCTGGCCAACATGCTGATCCTGCTCGGCACCCTGGCCAACGAGCGGCTCTTCGGGCACCGGCTCTTCCTGGTCAGCGGCGAATACAGCGACGGGCTCGACACCGGCTTCTGGGGGACCGTGAGCGACCGGCTGCGGCACCTGATCCTGCCGACGATCTCGCTGTCGCTGGGGCTGGCCGCGGTCTTCAGCCGCTACCAGCGCAACACCATGCTCGACGTGCTCGGCGCCGACTTCGTCCGCACCGCCATGGCCAAGGGGCTGAGCCGGAGCCAGGCGCTCATCCACCACGCCCTGCGCACCGCCCTGATCCCCGTCGCGACCTACTTCGCCTTCACCTTCGGCGCGCTGCTGACCGGCGCGACGTTCACCGAGAAGATCTTCGGCTGGCACGGGCTGGGCGAGCAACTGATCAACTCCATCTTCACCAACGACGTCAACACCGTGGCGGCCATCGCCGTCATCGCCGCGATCGCGGTGCTGTGCGCGTCGCTGGCGGCCGATCTGCTGCACGCCGCCCTCGACCCCCGGGTGAGGGCCGGATGACGGCGCTGCTCGTCGGCAGGCGGGCTCCTTCGCGGCTGCGGGTGGTCGCCTGGCGGTTCTTCCAGTCGACGCAGGGGCGGATCGGCTTCGCCGTACTCGTGCTGCTGTTCCTGCTGGCCTTCGCCGGGCCGGCCCTCAGCCCGTGGTCCTACACCGACAAGGACTTCACCGCCTTCCTCAGCCCGCCGTCGGCCGAGCACTGGTTCGGCACGCTGCAGACCGGCGCCGACGTCTACGCGGTGACGCTGCGCGGCATGCGCAAGTCGCTGATCGTCGGGCTGCTGGCGGCGCTGGTGTCCACCGCGCTGGCCGCCGTCGTCGGGGCGTTCGCCGGCTACTTCTCCGGCTGGACCGACCGGACGCTCACCTGGGGCGCCGACCTGCTCCTGGTGCTGCCCGCGTTCCTGATCCTGGCCGTCATGTCGCCGCTGTTCGGGGCGGGGCAGTGGGTGCTGTTCGTGATCATGCTGGCGCTGTTCCTCTGGATGGTCACCTCGAAGATCGTCAGAGGGATGACGATCTCGCTGAAGCAGCGGGAGTTCATCCAGGCCGCCCGGTTCATGGGCGTCTCGCCGGTGCGCATCATCTTCCGGCACATCATCCCCAACCTGTCGTCGCTGCTGATCGTCGACGCCACCCTCAACGTCAGCGCGGCCATCCTCACCGAGACCTCGCTGTCCTACTTCGGCTTCGGCATCCAGCCGCCCGACGTCTCCTTCGGCACGCTCATCGCCGACGGCTCCCGGACCGCCCTCTACGCGCCGTGGACGTTCTGGTTCGTCGCCGGGCTGCTGGTGGTCACCGTGCTCGCGGTCAACCTCATCGGCGACGCGCTGCGCGACGCGTTCGACCCCGCCTCCCGGAGGCCGCGGTGACTCCCGTCCTGGAGGTCACCGACCTCAACGTCTCCTTCGGCGACGTGGTGGCCGTACGCGGCGTCAGCTATGCCGTACGCCAGGGCGAGGTGCTCGGCATCGTCGGCGAGTCGGGCTCCGGCAAGTCCGTCACCTCGGCCGCTGTCATGGGCCTGCTGCCGCCGGGCGCCACGGTCACCGGCTCGGTGCGGCTGCACGGCAAGGAGCTGATCGGCGCCCGGCAGCGGGAGCTGACCGCCTTCCGCGGCAAGACCATGTCGATGGTCTTCCAGGACCCGCTGTCCGCGCTGACCCCCGTCTACCGCGTCGGCGACCAGATCGCCGAGGCCGTGCGCGTCCACCAGAAGGTGACCAGGACGCAGGCCGCGGCCATGGCCGTCGAGCTGCTCGACCTGGTCGGCATCCCCAACCCGGCCCAGCGGGCCCTGGCCTTCCCCCACGAGTTCTCCGGCGGGATGCGGCAGCGCGCGGTGATCGCGATGGCCATCGCCAACGATCCCGACGTGATCATCTGCGACGAGCCGACCACCGCGCTCGACGTCACCATCCAGGCGCAGGTGCTCGAAGTGCTGAAGAAGGCCCAGCGGGAGACGGGCGCCGCGATCGTCATGATCACGCACGACCTCGGGGTGGTGGCCGGGTTCGCCGACCGGGTGCTGGTGATGTACGCGGGCCGGCCGGTCGAGGTGGGCGGCGTCGACGACATCTACTACGGGCCGCGCATGCCCTACACCGTCGGACTGCTCAGCTCCATCCCGCGCGTCGACACCGACGGGCGGCACCCGCTCGTGCCCATCGAGGGCGCGCCGCCCTCGCCCGCGGCGCTGCCGCCGGGCTGCCCGTTCGCGCCGCGCTGCCCGATGCGGCTCGACGCCTGCGAGGCCGCCGAGCCGCCGCTGTTCGACGTCGGCCCGGCGCACCAGGCCGCGTGCATCCGCTGGCAGGACGTACGCCCCCGCGTGGCGGCCAAGCACGCGGTCCCCGTCGAGCCGCGCGACGGCCGGCCGCGCCAGGACCGGCAGCCGGTGCTGAAGGTCGACGGGCTGGTCAAGCGCTACCCGCTGCTGCGCGGATCGGTGTTCAAGCGCAGGGTCGGCACCGTGCACGCGGTGGCGGGGGTCAGCTTCGAGGTACGCGAGGGCGAGACGCTCGGGCTCGTCGGCGAGTCGGGCTGCGGCAAGACCACGACGCTGATGGAGATCCTGGAGCTGGCCGAGCCGCAGGAGGGCCGTATCGTCGTGCTCGGGCACGACACCGCCCGGCTCGGCGGCGCCGAGCGGATGGCGATCAGGCGCGACATGCAGGTCGTCTTCCAGGACCCGCTCGCCTCACTCGACCCGCGCATGACCGTCTACGACATCCTGGCCGAGCCGCTGCGCACCCACGGCAGGGGCGATCCGGGCGGCCGGGTGGCCGAGCTGCTCGACCTGGTCGGGCTCGACCCCTCCCACGCGGCCCGCTACCCGCAGGACTTCTCCGGCGGCCAGCGCCAGCGCATCGGCATCGCCCGCGCGTTGGCGCTCGAACCCAGGTTCCTGGCGCTCGACGAGCCGGTCTCCGCGCTCGACGTGTCGATCCAGGCCGGTGTGATCAACCTGCTCGACGCGCTGAAGGCCGAGCTCGGGCTGTCCTACCTGTTCGTCGCGCACGACCTGGCCGTGGTGCGCTACATCGCCGACCGGGTGGCCGTCATGTACCTGGGCAGGATCGCCGAGATCGGGCAGGTGGACGCCGTCTATGAGGCGCCCGCGCACCCGTACACACAGGCGTTGCTGTCCGCGATCCCGCTGCCCGACCCGGTCCGCGAGCGCTCGCGCCGGCGGATCCTGCTCGAAGGCGATCTTCCCAGTCCGGCCGACCCTCCGTCGGGCTGCCGCTTCCGCACCCGGTGCCCGAAGTTCAGGGCCGAGCTGACCGACGACGAGCGCGCCGTCTGCGTGGCCGTCGAGCCTTCGGTGCGGCTGCTCGACAAGGACCAGGGCGCCGCCTGTCACTACGCCGAGAAGCTCGAAGTCACCTAAGCGGGAGGATTCGCTCGATGAAAGCAGCACGTCTGATCGTGGCCGCCCTGGCCGGCTCGCTGTGCCTGGTGGGTTGCGGCCGGGGCCCCGGGGGCTACGGCAGCGATGGTCTCGCGGGCGGCCCACGGGGAGACGAGCGGAACATCAAGGCGTACGACATCAACCCGCAGCCGCGTGACAAGGTCAAGGACGGCGGCACGCTGCGCTGGGGCATCAACGAGTTCCCCACCCAGTGGAACAGGAACCACGTCGACGGCAACCTCGCGGTGGCCGCGGTGGTCAGCAACGCGCTCCTGCCCGCGCCGTTCAGGTCCGACGAGAAGGCCGACATCACCGCGAACCCCGACTACCTGATCGACGTCGAGGTCACCTCCCGCGACCCGCACCAGGTCGTCACCTACACGCTCAACCCCAAGGCCAAGTGGTCCGACGGCAAGCCGATCGACTGGGCCGACTACCAGGCCCAGTGGAAGGCGCTCAACGGCACCAATCCCGCCTTCCACATCGTCTCGTCCACCGGCTACCAGGACATCTCCGACGTACGGCGGGGGCGCGACGACTACTCGGTCGTGGTGACGTTCGCCCGGCCCTTCGGCGACTGGAAGTCGCTGTTCAGCCCGTTGCTGCCGGCCTCCACCAACAGCACCCCCGAGGCCTACAACACCGCCTGGCTGAACAAGATCCCGGTGACGGCCGGGCCGTTCAAGTTCAAGGGCTTCGACCAGACGGCGAAGACGATCACGCTCGTCCGCGACGACACCTGGTGGGGCGACCGGGCCAAGCTCGACCAGATCATCTACCGCGCCTCCGAGCAGGACTCCCTGATCGGCGCGTTCAGCAACGGCGAGCTCGACATCACCGACGTCGGCCCGTCGGCGCCCGACTACGCGCGCGCCAAGACCACCCCGGGCGCGACCGTACGCCAGGCAGCGGGCCCCGACTTCCGCCACATCACCTTCAACGGCTCCAGCGAGCTGCTGAAGGACCAGCGGGTCCGGCAGGCCATCCAGCTCGGCATCAACCGCCAGGCGATCGCCCAGTCCGACCTGCAGGGCCTCGACTGGCCGATCACGCTGCTGAACAACCACTTCTTCATGAACACCCAGGAGGGCTACCAGGACAACGCCGGCGCCCTGGGCGTCTACGACCCGGCCCAGGCCAGGCGCCTGCTCGACGCGGCGGGCTGGCCGCTGGGGGCCGGTGGCGTCCGGCAGAAGGACGGCAAGCCGCTCGACCTGCGCTTCGTGGTCCCCTCGGGCGTGCAGACCGGCAAGTCGGAGGGCGAGCTCGCGCAGAGCATGCTCGCGCAGATCGGGGTCAAGCTCACCATCCAGGCCGTGCCCAGCGATGACTTCTTCACCAAGTACGTCATTCCCGGCAACTTTGATATGACGCCGTTCGCGTACATTGGCACGCCTTTTCCGGTTTCGAGCAGTTTTGGGATCTACGCCAATTCGCCGAACGGGCAGACATGGAACGCCAACTTCGGTCGCGTGGGCTCGCCTGAGATCGACGCGGCGATGAACCAGGCCGGCCAGAGCCTCGACCTGAGGCAGGCGCACGCGGACACCAACGCGGCGGACAAGCTGATCTGGCAGGAGGTCAACGTGTTGCCGTTGTACCAGAGGCCGCAGAACGTGGCGGTCAGCGAGACGCTGGCCAACGTGGGGGCCCGCGGCTTCTACGACCTCCGCTACCAGGACATCGGCTTCACCCGCTGAGGTCAGTGCCGCCGCGAGCGCAGCTTGTCCAGGAACCGCCGGGCCTTGCGCTGGTTCTCCGGGTCGTTGGCCATGCGCTTGGCCTTCTCCATCGTCTGCTTGCCTTGGGGGCTGCGCAGATACGCGCGCACCCGATCCATGAGTGTTGCCATGCGGGTCCCCTACCCAGAGCGGCCGCCTGAACTCGGGTCGGTCAGCCGTTCCAGATCCGTTCGTAGGCGGCGCGATAGCCCGGGGGGTCCCATGAGATGGTGTCGCCGACGTTGCCTCGCGTGGTCAGATGCACCGGTGCGACGTACCCGCTGGGGGGCCGCCCGGCGAACGCGCGGTTGAGCTCGTCGACGATCTGGCTGCCCTGCGCGTTCAACGGCTCGGGAACGGTGGCCTGCTGGAACTGTCGGTCTCGGACGCGCTGGAACGCCGACGGGTCGCCGTCACCCGCGCCGATCGCGTAGGGGGCCCCATCGCCGGCCTTTCCCGCGGCGCGCAGGGGCGCCGCCGCGTCGGCGAAGTAGAGGTCGTTGATGGCGACCGAGTAGGTCCATCGATCGCCGAAGCGCGACAGGAGCGAGGAGACCGCCTGCGGGGTGCGGCTGCCCGTGTCAGGAAGCGGGATGTTCTGGTACGACAGTAGCTTGACGCCGGAGCAGCTCAGCAGCGTTCTCTTGATCAGCTGTGCCTTGTTCTCCGCGAAGGGGATCGACGAGTCGGTGAAGATGACGACTCCCGCGTGCCCCTTCGACCGGACGATGATCCAGAACGCGCTGATCCTCGCGACGTCCTCCACCCGGGTGGTGATGTTGGTGAAGAGGCTCGGGTTCGCGCCGGGTCCGGGACGGCTGGCCGCGTGCCACCCGACGAGCGGGATGCGCATGTCCCTGGCCTGCTCGACCTGCTCGGCGGCGGAGTTCGGGTCGAACCCGCCGATGACGATCCCCGACGGGCGCAGGGCGACGGCCTGGCCGAGGGCCTCCCGTACCCCGGCCGGAGTGCCCTGGCCGTCGATCACCCGGACGTTCCAGCCGATGGACTCGCCGGCTTCCCGTACCGCCTTGGCCGTGCCCGCGACGCCGGGGTTGGTCATGGTCGCCGCGATGAAGACGATGTTCTTGCCGCGGACCGCTCGCGGGCCGCTCGTGGGACCGTTCCAGGGCGTCGCCTCTTCGGCCCGCGTGACGGCCGGGCCGGCCGTGGACAGGACACCGGGACACGCGCTCGCCGTCGGGTCCGGTACGGAGCCGGGAGCCGAGCCGGACGAGCCCCGGGAGCAGCCGCCGGCCAGCGCGCAGGCCACCGCCAGCGCCGTCGCGGTGCGTGAGAAGCGGTTCACGTCCGGATCCCTACCCCGAAGGTGGCACGACTCCCGGTGGGGATGGGCCGCCGGGCGGTGCGGCGGCAGCGGACTCGACCGATGGCGCCCCTGACGGAGGCGGAGATGGTGTCGTGCGGTGTGGTGCGGCCACCCCCGCGTGCAGCCGGCGCCGGGCCGCGTAGCCGACGAGTCCGACCGCGATGAGCAGCGTGACCCCGTTGAACAGCGGCGTCACCCAGAAGTCCGCCCCCAGCTGACCGATGCCGGACAGGCCGATCGCCAGGACGGCGACGGCGACGACGGTACCGAGCGGGTTGGCCCGGCCGGGCCTGATCGCGGTGGAGCCGAGCAGGGCGGCGACGAACGCCGGCAGCAGATAGTCGAGCCCGACGCTCGGATTGCCGATCTGCTGCTGAGCGGCGAGCAGGACGCCCGCGAAGCCGGTGACCAGCCCGGAACCGACGAAGGCGCAGACGACGTACCGGCGGGTCGGGATGCCGATCAGGTCGGCGGCCCGCGGGTTCGAGCCGATGACGTAGAGGTAACGGCCGACGGGCAGGCGTTCGAGCACGAGCCAGAGCGCCGCGGCAAGGACGAGCACGTAGAACGAGGGGGCGGGCAGGCCCAGGAACTTCGCGTCGGATATGCCGGTGAAGGCGGGCGGAAGACCTTGCGGGCCGGGAACGATCCTGGCCCCCTTGGTCGTCCAGCCCGTGATGGCGTACAGCACGCTGCCGGTGCCCAGGGTGGCGATGAACGAGTCGATCCGGGCGAACTCGACGAGCAGACCGTTGATCACGCCGACGAGCGCGCCGCCGATGAGCACGCCGAGACAGGTCAGGGGCCATGGCCAGCCGTTGGCGATGATGAGCTGCAAGGTCACGACGTGTCCGAGCCCGACGCCATAGCCGATGGACAGGTCGAACTTCCCCGTGACGATGGGGATCATCGCGCCCAGGGCCAGGATCGCGGTGATCGAATGAGCCGAAAGGATCGACGTCAGGTTGGCCATCGTGGGAAAGGTGTCCGGCAGGGCGAGCGTGAACACGACGCACAGGACGACCGTCAAAGCGAGCAGCCCATAGCTGCCGATGAAGTGGCCGGCGGTGCGCCGCCGGCGCGGGGATCCCGTGGTCATCGGGGATGCGCACCCGTGGCAGCGGGTGCGGCCGACGCGGCATGGGTGAGTGCGGTGACCGTGAGGGCCTCGCCGGCCACCTCGGTGGTCACCGCCCCCCGGACGAACATGAGGGCGCGGTCACACACGTTCACGACTTCTTCGAAGTCGGCGGAGACGAGAATGGCCGCCAGCCCGCCGGCCAGGGCTTGGTCGAGGAGCCGGTAGATCTCGGGTTTGGCGCCGACGTCGACACTGGCCGTCGGCTCCTCGAGGATCAGGAGGCGGCGGTTCGTGCCGAGCCAACGGCCGATCATGACCTTCTGCTGGTTCCCGCCTGACAGGGTGGCGAGAGGCGCCTCGGCATCCTCGGGGTGAACGCCGAAGCACGCGACGAGCGCCGCCGCCTCGGCCCGCTCCACGCGGGGCCGGATCCAGCTCAGCGGAGACCGGCCGTATGCCCCCGGGTTCGCCAGGAAGTTCTCCCGGACGCTGAGGCTCGGGGCGGCGCCTTCCTCCTGCCGGTCGCCCGCCACCAGGCCGACACCCGCGTCGACGGCCGCCGACACCGACCGCGGACCATAGGGCCGCCCGTCGAGCAGCACGCGGCCGGCGAGGATGGGGTGCGCGCCGGCCAGAGCGCGGCCGAGATCCACGTGCCCGGCGCCGGCGAGGCCGACGAGCCCGATGGCCTCGCCGGCCCGCAGGTCGAGGCTGATCGGGCCGGCCTGCCCGGTGCGCACGCCGGTGAGGCTCAGCACCACCTCACCCGGGTCGCGATTCGGGCGCCGGTGGGTCGCCGGTTCGCGCCCGACGATGTCCCGTACGAGGGTGGTGGAAGGGCCGCCGGTGCGGGTCCCCTGGCTGACCAGGCGCCCGTTGCGCAGGACCGCGACCCTGTCGGCGATCTCGCGCGCCTCGTCGATCCGGTGGCTCACGTACACGATCCCGTGACCCCGGTCACGTAGCGCGCGGAGCGCGTCGAACAGGTGGGCGCGGTCGGGCGCGGGCAGGCTGGCGGTCGGCTCGTCGAGGACGATGATCTCGGTTTCGGCGGCCAGCGCGCGGGCGATGGCGACGAGCGACCGCTCGGCGCGGGTGAGGTCGGCGATCCGCTCATCGGGGTCGAGGTGGATCGCGACGGACCGGAGGGCCGCCACGCAGCGCTCGCGCACCCCACGCCAGGAGATGAGACCGCCGCGCCGGCGGTAGCCGGTGCCCAGGGCGATGTTCTCGGCGACGGACATCCACTCGACGAGGCCGAGATCCTGGTGGACGAACGACATGCTGCGGGAGGCGGCATGGCTGCCCAGCGGATGGCCGGCCACCGTCACCTCCCCTTCGTCGGCGCGATAGACCCCGGCCAGGATCTTGATCAGCGTCGACTTGCCGGCGCCGTTCTGTCCGAGCAGGGCGAGGATGCCACCGTGGTGGAGTTCGAGATCCACCCCTTCCAGCGCGGAGGTGCCGCCGAACCGCTTGCTCACTCCACGGATGCGGATGAGCGGCTCCGAGGCGGTCCGCGACGCCGCGAGCAGGGTCACGGCGCGCCGGCCTGCTGTCGCGAGCTCCAGGCTTTGGCGACCTGGGACCTGGAGGTGAAACTCAGCTTGCGCAGGATGTTCTCGACATGGCCTTCGGCGGTGCGCTGGGCGATCACCAGGGTCTCCGCGATCTGCTTGTTGCTCAGCCCTCGGGCGACCAGTTCGGCGATCTCCCGCTCCCTGCGGGTCAGGACGGACGCGACATCGGATTCGGGCGGGGAGTTCGCGGGGTCTCTTGCCGGCTTCTCCTCCAGCGCGTAGGCGACGGCCTGGTCGAGCGTGAACTGCGAGCCGCGCGTGAAGGCCACGGTGAACGCCTCGTTCCTGAGGCTTCCTCGTAGCTGGGCCTCGCATCGGCCGTGGAGACCTGCCAGATGTCCGAGTCCGGAGAGCGATGTCCCGATCGACCGCCAGACCATGTGCGCGGCGCCCAGCAAGTGCGCGGCGCGGTTGTCCTGATGCTGATCGGCGATGATCCAGGCGAGTCCTTCCAGACCTTCGGCGATGCCGAAATGGTCGTTGCACCGCAGCTTGAACCTCAGCGCGTCGCGCATCATGGTGACGGCGGTGTCTGGATCGTTGTGCCGCCACCGGTCCAGAGCCGTGACCCACAACGCGTAGGAGACGGACCAGGCCGCGTTCGCCCTCTGGGATGCCTCCAAGACCTCCTGGCAGAGCGCCGTCGAGCGGGGGTCGTCCATGACCACGGCGACCATGCTCAGCTGGAAGAGGGCGACCCATGAATGACCCCGGTGACCGAGGGCGCGGCGGCGGACCAGGGCCTCTTCCAGGAGAGTGAACGATCGGGTGAAGTCTCCGGCCAGAAGCGCGGCGAAGCCGGTGATGTGGAGCGCGCCAGCGAGTTGCGCCTCATCACCCAGCCGCTCCGCCAGCCCACGGCACTCCAGCAACAGGGGTTGCGCGGCCGAGAGGTCGCCCTGCAACAGCAGGAGCCACGCGTCGACCCACAGGGCCTTGGCCCGCGCGGCGGTGGGGCCGGTCTCCTGGGCCAGCGCCCGCTCCAGCCAGTGGTGGCCTTCGCTGGGGGAGGACCACGAGAGCCGGTGACTCCACATCGCGGCGGCGATCTCGAGGGCGGCCCAGGCCTGACCCGGCTCGCTCAGGCAGAATTCCAGCGCCGCCCGTACGTTGGCCTGCTCCTGGTGGATCCGGACGAGCCATTCCATCTGGTTCTCGCCGAACCACTCGGCCTCCGCCCGCGCGGCCAGTTCGCGGCACCAGTCGCGATGCCGCAGCCGAAGCGCCGTCTCCTGCCGGGAGTCGGTGAGCCGTTCCCATCCGTACTGGCGGAGGGTCTCCAGCATCTCGAAACGCACGCCGGAGTCCTGCGTCCTCCGCACCAGGATCGACTTGTCGACCAGCTCTATCAGCAGGCTGGGAACATCTTCCCGGGCGATCCCGTCGCCCGAGCACACCTCTTCGACCGCTTCCAGATCGCAGCCGCCGGAGAACACCGACAGCCGTTCCCACAGCAGCTGTTCCTCGGGAGAGCACAGGTCATGGCTCCAGTCCACCAGCGCCCGCAACGTCTTCTGGCGAGGCGCCACGACCGTGCGTTCAGTCGCCAGCAACCGGAACCGGTTGTTCAGCCGCTCGAGGATCTGGTCGACGGACAATGCCCGCATGCGCACCGCCGCGAGCTCGATGGCCAGCGGAATCCCGTCGAGCCGCTGGCACAGCTGTGTCACCGCCGCGCTGTTGGCGGCATCGACGGTGAAACCCGGTACGACGGCCGCCGCACGGTCCTCGAACAGTCTCACCGCCTCATAACGCGCGTCGGCGGTCGCGACCATCGCCTCGCCCGTCCCGTGTACGGTCAGCGGCGGCACCTCCAGGAGGTGCTCACTCGGCACCTGGAGCGACTGCCGGCTGGTCGCGAGAATGTGCAGCTCAGTCGTCGAGGCGAGCAGCTTGCCGGACAGGATGGCGCACTCGTTCAGCACGTGCTCGCAGTTGTCCAGCACCAAGAGCAATCGCTTGTTGAGCAGATGCTCGGACAGAGCGGCCACGCTCGGCTGGCGGCAGCCGATCGTGTCCGCGATGGTCTCCGCGAGCAGCTCTTCGGCCACCAGCGGAGCCAGGTCGATCAGCCATGCCCCGTCAGGGAACGCCCGTGACATCTCCGCGGCGACCCTCAGCGCCAGCCGCGTCTTGCCCACCCCGCCGACGCCGGTCAACGTCACCATCCGGCCAGCGGAAAGCAGACGTTTGGTCTCGGTTAGCTCATGCCGACGACCAACGAAACTCGTCAATTCGGCTGGCAGATTCCCCGCTTGCCGTCGTGTCATCGTCCCCATGACATTTTCAGGCTAACTCATCTCGGCCACGCGAGTTCGGCGAGCCCGGTGTGAGCGGCCACCGTCCTGACCTGCGACGAAGGCCGCTCTCTACCCACGTGCACTTACCTACGTAGGTAGGAACGGGTAATTATCCGGGCATTTATCCCGTCCTACGCCAACCTGCGTAGGCGCATGCTGGTTTGGTCAGCAAAGAACGCCGTGACAGCGGCGACCGAATCAAGGAATGATCATGTGTCAGCACCAGCCTCGGTGCCCATCCGCATACGCCTGCGACCGCGAGGCCGCGCGCCTGGTGGCCTTCCATCCCGAGCAGGGGTGGGGTCTGCTGTGCAACGGCGTGGTGGTCTTCGAGGACCACGGTGAGATCCTGCCTGACGGGCGTAGCGTCCCCGCCCACTATTGCCACTACGGACGGGCAGCATGAACCAGCACTCCGGATCCGCGCTCATGAACGAGACCACGCTCCTGCCGGACGAGCCGGGGGACACGGTCGTGTCCCGGAACGGTCACACCCCGCTCTGGGACCGCCTCAAGGCCGGCATCCGGCGCGTCGGAGAGCTGGTCACCGGCTCCACCCACCTGCCCGGTATGGAGGTCGCCTCCTGGTCGCTTTCCCCGGGCATGTCCTCGGTGCCGCAGGCGCGGCGTCTCACCCGTGCCCGTCTCGCCGCATGGGGGCTCGATGAGCTGGCCGAGGTCGCCGAGCTCCTGGTCAGCGAGCTCGTCACCAACGCGTTGCGCCATGCGCCAGGACCGCACCGGCTCACTCTCTACACCAGTGACGGCCTGCTGCGCGGCGAAGTCGAGGACGCGGGCAGCGCGCCGCTCTACCTCCACCAGGCCGGGCCGGGCGACGAGCATGGCCGCGGACTGGACATGATCGACCTGCTGGCCTGCTGCTGGGGCAGCGAATCCACGCCCAGGGGAAAGACCGTCTGGTTCGAACTCTCCGCGGACTGCGCCGCGAAGCCGGGCGGGTTCAGTCCTTCGCCGCACAAGTCGGCGCATCACCGGTGAGCACGCCTTCCACGCCGAGTCTGGCTCCGTCCCGGAAGGCCGCCGCGAACGCCCGATTCCCCAGTGTGCCGCGGGCCTGCTCCGCGCAGCGCTCGTGCCATCTCGCGTGGTACCACAGCCGAGTCGGTGAGGCGTCCGCCGCCTGCCACAGCGAGTGCGCCGCCCCCAGCATCCGGGCGGCCTCTTCATGGTCCCCACGCGCACCGGCGATCCACGCCAGCACCTCCAGGCACTGCGTGAGGCACCAGCGGTCGTTGATCTCTTCGGTGAACTCGGCGGCCGCCCTCACCAGCGCGTCGGCCCGGGGGTAGTCACCCAGGTTCCACACGGCGATACCGACCGCCAGCTGGGCGTACCCGCGGGACACCACCATGTGATGGGCCTCGCACAGCGCCAGAAGCTCCTCGCCCAGCCGAACGGCCCGCTCCGGGTTCTCGATCGAGCCGTACACGGCCGCGTAGTACAGGTTGAGCACGACGCCGTGAACGTCTCCGGCGGCCCTGAAGAGGGCGAGCGACTCCTCCAGGAGCGCGAGGCCACGTTGGGTGTCACCCGTGGAGAACGCGGCGACACCCGAGGTCCGGATGGCGAACGGCAGGACATCCTCGTTCCCCGGTCGCCGGGCGATGAGATGGCATTCCTGAAGTCTCGGCACCGCCGCCGCCAGGTCGCCCTGGCGCAGGGCGAGCATGCTGTCCACCCAGAGCGCTGTCGCCCGCGCGCCGTCCGGCGTACGCATCAGCTCCAGGGCACGCTCCAGCCAGTAGCGGCCCTCGGTGAGTGCACCGGCCAGGAGCCAGAAGCACCACAGCCCCGACGCCGTGTCGAGCCCCACGCGAGCCAGGCGTGGCTCATTGAGACACATTTCAAGCGCGACGCGAATATTGGGAAGTTCCTGGCGCAGGAGCACGTATCGCTCGGCCTGGTCCGGGACGATCTCGTCGATCCGGTTCCGGTCGACCAGATCCCGGTAGTGGTCGATGTAGCGCCGGCACAGGACGCGCTTCTCGGCGGGCGTCAACTGCTCGCACCCGTACGCGCGGATGCTCTCCAGCATGCGATACCTGAGGCCGGCCTCCCACCGCTCACAGACCAGGATCGACTTGTCCACCAACCCGGTCACCAGATCGATCATCTCGGCGGGGGAGATCCCTTCGCCCGAGCACACCGCCTCGGCGCCCTCCAGGTCGACCCCGCCCGGGAACATCGACAGCCGGGTCCACAGCCGCCGCTCCTCCGGTGAGCACAGGCGGAAGCTCCAGTCCATGGTCGCGCGCAGCGTCTGATGGCGGGGCAGCGCGGCCGGGCTCCCCGTCGCCAGCACCTCGAAACGCTCGTCCAACTCGCGCGCCAGCTGTTCCAGGGGCAGAGCGCGCAGTTGCACCGCGGCCAGCTCGATCGCCAGCGGGATCCCCTCCAGGCGCTGGGCCAGTCGCGCGACGGTCGCCGCGTTGCTCGTATCCAGGGAGAAACCGGGCGCCACGCTCGCCGCCCGCTCCACGAAAAGGCGTACCGCATCGTGCCGGGCGATGTGGCTGAGGGGGCGGCTCGCGCCCGGCACGGACAGCGACGAGACCTGCAGCACCTGCTCGCCGTACACACTCAGCGTCTGCCTGCTGGTCGCCAAAATCCGGACCCGGGGAGCGCTCCGCAGCAGCCGGGCCACGAAACGGGCGCAGTCGTCGAGCAGATGCTCGCAGTTGTCCAGGACCAGCAGCATCCGCTTGTCCGACAGGTGGTCCACCAGCGCCGTCATGGGGTCGGATCCCGCCTCGCGCAGCCCCAGCGCTCCGGCGACGACCGGTTCCAGCAAGTGGCCGGCCTCCAGGGTGGCCAGCTCGACGACCTCGACGCCGTCCTTGTAGGTGCCCTGAAGGGTCTCCGCGACCTGGTGCGCCAGCCGGGTCTTGCCGACCCCGCCGGTGCCGGTCAGGGTCAGCAAGCGGGCCTGGGACAGCCCTCTCCTGGCCGCGGCCAGCTCGCGCCTGCGCCCGACGAAGCTGGACCCTTCCATGCGAGGACGGGCCCGGACCGTACGACCGCGCTCTGCCTGGATCATGATGTGTTCTGGCCGTCCGAGGCGTGCTGACGCGCGCCGACGTGCGATGCCACCTCAGTCATGGCTGCTCCAGCGGCTCAGGCTTTCGTGATCCTCATGCCGTCAGGGCTGAGCCGTCATCAATCAGATTATGCCCGGACCGTTTCCACCGCACCGGTGGCCTCTCGGGGGGCTAGGGGAACTGTCGTAGCGCCGGTGTAGAAGTGAACCCGTGACGATCCAGCTGACCTGGCCCCAGATCCTCGCCTGGCGGCTCCGCAGGCAGTTCGTGAGCGCTGCCGACGGGAGCGACGCGGTGGCGATCGCGCGCCGATTGTGCGGCGTGCAGACCCAGGTCGCCTCCTCGGCGCAGCTGGCCGTGGCCGTGCGGAGCGCCCGGCCCGACCCGGGCGGGATCGGCCGGGCGCTGTGGGAGGAGCGCACGCTGGTCAAGACGTGGATCATGCGCGGCACCCTGCACCTGCTGCCCGCCGACGAGCTGGCCGACTACTGCGCGGCGCTGGCCACGCTGCGGACCTGGGAGAAAGGCTCCTGGCAACGGGGCCACGGCGTCACGGCCGCGGAGATCGCCGCGATCATCGAGGCCGTCCCCGAAGCGCTGCGAACGTCCCGGGCAGCATCCCCCGGCCTGACCGGGGAGGTATCCCCAAGCTCCGCCCTGACCGGGGAGGTATCCCCGAGCCCGGCGCTGACACGGGAGGAGCTGGTCGAGGCCGTCGTCGAGGTCACCGGTGACGAGCACCTGCGTGCGGCGCTCACCTCGGGCTGGGGAGCCCTGCTCAAGCCGCTCGCCCGGCTCGGCGAGCTCTGCTACGGCCCGCCCCGCGACGGCAGGGTGACCTTCACCGCCCCCCGCGGCTGGCTGCCCGGCTGGCCGTCGGAGCTGCCGCCGCACGAGGAGGCCGGCGTACGGCTGGCCCGGGCCTTCCTCGGCGCGCACGGGCCGGCGACGCCCGAGATGTTCGACACCTGGCTGTTCGGGGGCGTGGCCAGGAAGGCGGTGATCAAGGGGTGGTTCCGCGACCTGGCTCCGGAGCTGACCGAGGTCGAGACCGATGACGGGCACACCCTGCTCGCCCTGACCGAGCAGCTCGACGACCTAGCCGCCACCGAGCCGTCCGAGGATGTGCACCTGTTGCCGGGCTTCGACCAGTACATCCTGGCCGCTCCCCGCACCCTCACACCGCTGCTGCCCGCCGCCGTCAAACCCAAGGTCAGCCGCCAGGCAGGCTGGATCTCGCCGGTCATCGTGCACCGTGGGCGGGTCGCGGGGGTGTGGGAGGCCAAGAACGGCCGGGTCACGACCGACCTGTTCGAGCCCGTGCCCGAAAGCCTGCTCGACGCCGCGATCTCCCGCGTCCGCCCCCTCCTCGCCCGCACCCCGCCCGAGGACTGACGGCGGGTGCGGGCTGGGAACACCGGCCGTTGGCGTGGGGTGTGGGCTTGGGATCGTTGGCTGTCGAGCCGCACTGCCTGGGCCATGGAGGCGGTAGGCGCCCAGTGCGACGTGATCACGGCGTCCCAGACCCCAAGGGGATACGCGGTCTTGAGGGGATACTTGACGGTATGTTGCGCACCTTCCGCCAAGTCGATGTCTTCACCGCCACGCCATACCAGGGCAACCCGCTCGCGGTGGTCCTCGACGGCGATGGCCTGAGCACCGAGGAGATGCAGAGGTTCGCCCACTGGACGAATCTCTCCGAAACCACCTTCGTCCTGCCCCCCACTACTCCCGGCGCCGACTACCGCGTGCGGATCTTCACCCCGACGAGCGAGCTGCCCTTCGCCGGGCACCCCACGCTGGGCACCTGCCACGCCTGGCTGGAGAACGGAGGCACGCCGAAGGAGCCGGAGACGGTCGTGCAGGAGTGCGGCGCCGGGCTGGTGACGTTGTGCAGGACGGATGGCGGACTGGCGTTCGCCGCGCCCGCGCTGCTGCGGTCGGGCCCGGTGGAAGAGCCGCTCGTCGAGCGCATCGCGGGCATGCTGGGCATCGGCCGCGACGAGATCGTCGACGCCGAGTGGGCCGACAACGGGCCCGGCTGGGTGGCGGTGCTGCTGCGGAGCGCGGACGAGGTGCTCGCGCTGCGCCCCGGGCCGATCGACATCGACCTGGGCGTGGTGGGTCCCTACCCGCCGGGGTCGCCGCTCGCGATCGAGCTGCGGGCGTTCTTCCCGGTCAACGGCAGTACGGTCGAGGATCCGGTGACGGGCAGCCTGAACGCCTCGGTCGCCCAGTGGCTACTGCGCACTGGCCGCGTCACTGCCCCCTACGTGGCGGGCCAGGGCACCGTGCTGGGCCGCGCCGGACGCGTCCACATCACCACGGGCCAGAGCCCCAAGGACGGTCAGGAGCCGGCGGTCTGGGTGGGCGGCTCCAGCGTCACGTGCGTTGTCGGCCAGGTCGAACTGTGAGGCGCACGCTGCCACCGGGCCGGAGCAAGGGCGGCGGTCAGGAACTGGTGGTTCGGGTGGGCGGGTCCGGTGTCACGTGCGTGGTCGGCCAGGTCGGAGCGTGAATCGCACGCTGTCACCGGGCCGGAGCTGGGCGGCGATCGGCAGGTCCGCCTCCCGCACCACGCCGATCACCGGGTAGCCGCCGGTCGGTGGGTGGTCGGCGAGGAAGACGATCGGCTGCCCGCTCGGCGGCACCTGCACCGCTCCCGTCACCATGCCCTCACTGGGCAGCTCACCCTCGCGCGCCCGCGTCAGTTCCCGGCCGCGCAGGCGTACGCCCACGCGGTTGCTGTCCTGGCTCACCTCGTACGGCTCGGCGCAGAGCTCGGCGAGTGCGTCTGGCGCGAACCAGTCGTCGCGCGGTCCCGGCACGATCCGCAGCACGGCAGGCGGCGGCTCCCCAGCGGGGGCCAGATCCACCGAGATCTCCACCAGGCCTCCCGAGCCGCCCACCGGGAGCACGGTCCCCTGGCGCAGCGGCGCTGGGCCGAGCCCGGACAGCGAATCCGTGGAACGGCTGCCGAGCACCGGCTCGACGGCGATCCCGCCCCGCACGGCCAGATAGGTCCGCAACCCCCATATGGGCGCCCCGAACCGCAGCTCACTCCCGGCCGGAACCCAGAACGGCACATTCATCCCGGCCCCCAGGGTGGGCGGGCGCCGGGCCCCCACGGGACCGGACGAGCGCCCGGCCTCAACGGTGACGGGCGAGCGCCCGGTCTCCACGGGAACGGTCCTTCGCCCAGTCTCGACGGGCACGGGCGAAGGCCCGGCCGCCTCGGCGTCCGTCGAAGGTTCGGGTCCCACGGTGGTGGGCGAAGGCCCGGCCTCCGGCGAAGGCCCGGATCCCCCGGTGGTGGGGGAAGGGCCGGTCAGTGGGCAGGGGGCGCCCGTGACCGCGACCCAGGCGCCCGAGTGGAACTTCAGTCGCGCCCCTCCGTACGTCAGCTCGATCCCCGCCGCCGTCTCCGGGTTGCCGACGAGCCGGTTGCCCAGCCGCAGGCTCGCCTCGTCGGCCGCGCCGGAGCGGGGTACGCCCAGGTGCGCGTAGCCGTGGCGGCCCAGGTCCTGGACGGTCGCGTAGGGGCCCGGCGCGAGTACTTCGATCATGCCGGCTCGAACCGTACGCGGGTCCCGGGCCGGAACAGTGACGGCGGGTCGGCGTCGACGTCCCAGATCCGCGTCGCCGTACGGCCCAGCAGCCGCCACCCGCCCGGCGAGGCCGTGGGGTAGATCGCGGAGTAGGGGCCGGCGATCGCCACGGAACCGGCGGGCACCGACGTGCGCGGCGTCGCCAGCCGTGGCAGATGGAGCGCCGGATCCAGCCCGGTCAGATACGCGAACCCCGGCGCGAACCCCAGCCAGCCCACCACCAGCTCCCGCCCGGTGTGCCGCGCGATCACGTCGTCCACCGACATCCCGGCCAGCTCGGCCACGGAATCGAGATCCTCCCCGTCATAGACGACAGGAATGACCACGACCTCCGGCCCGCCCCCGGACGAAACCTCGCCAGGCTTCCAATACTCGACCGATCCGGCAGGCTTCCGGGGCTCGACGGGCTCGGCAGGCCGCCGGGAATCGAGCGCGTCGCCAGGCTTCCGGGATTCGAGCACCTTGCCAGGCTCCCCGGGATCGAGCGCCTCGCCGAGCAGTTCGTCGAGCCGCGACCGCAACCGGCCCTGGTCCGCCCCAGGCGCCACCACCAGCACCGTCTCGGGCCCCGGTACGACCTCTACCACCCCTGCGGGCCGCGTGGCACGCAGCACCGCGTCGAGCCGGTGCGACACGGCCAGCGACCCCGTCTCCACGAGCAGCCCGTGCTCCCCGGCCACCCGGATCATGCGAATGCCTGCAGGACCACTCCCGCCTCCAGCAGCCCATCGCGTACGGCCTGCGCCAGCCGTACCGCGTCAGGTGTGTCGCCGTGCACGCAGATGGACCGGGCGGAGACCGCCACTGGGCTGCCGTCCACGGCGGTCACGTGCCCCTCGACGGCCATCCGCACGGCGCGGGCGGAGACCGCGGCGACATCGTGGATCACCGACCCGGGCTCGCGCCGCGAGACCAGCATCCCGGCCGCGGTGTACGCACGGTCGGCGAACGCCTCGGTGATCGTCGGCACGCCCTCGGCGGCGGCCGCCCCGTGCACTGCCGAGCCGGGCAGGGTGAGCACCGGCAGGGAGGTGTCATAGTCGGCCACGGCCTCGATCACCGCGGCGGCCTGCGCCTCGTCGCGGCAGATGCGGTTGTAGAGCGCGCCGTGCGGCTTGACGTAGGAGACCCGGCCGCCCATGGCCCGCGCGATGCCGTCGACGGCCGCGAGCTGGTAGAGCACCTCGGCGCAGAGCTCCTCCGGCTCGACGTCCATCTCCCTGCGCCCGAAGTGGGCCAGGTCGCGATAGGACACCTGCGCCCCGATCGCCACGCCCCGGTCCACGGCCGCCGCGCAGGTGCGCCTGATCGTCACCGGGTCGCCGGCGTGGAACCCGCAGGCGACGTTCGCGCTCGTGACGATGTCGAGCAGCGCCAGGTCGTCGCCCAGCCGCCAGACACCGAAGCCCTCGCCCAGATCCGCGTTGAGGTCGATCACCATGCTCCCATCATGGCGGTAGCGGCCACCTCAGCGCGACGACGGGGTCACGGACGCCCGGCCTGCGGCGAGAGGGGCGTAAACCGCGCTAGAGGGCAATGGCGGGCGATACATCGCGCGCTGGGCGGCTACCGGGCGTACATGGCACAGCAGACGGCTGGGCGGGCGTACATGGCACGCCAGACGGGTGGGCGGGCGTACGGCAGCGCTAGATCTCGTCGGGAATGTCGGCGATGTCGTCGAGGGCGGACGCGAGCTCGTCCGGGTCGCCGCCGATGCGCTCGGCGATCTCGATGAGCACGTGCAGCACGTCGTGGCGGTCGTGGCCGAGGTCGAGCAGCCGCTGGGCCGCCTCCCACAGCTGCGGCGGGTCCCCGTCCCACAGCCGCGCGGCGATCTCCTCGTGCCAGGCCAGGTGCTCCTCGTCGATGGCGCCGACGTGGTCGATCTCCAGGAGGGTGCGCCGGTCGGCCTCGTCGGCCGGGTTGAGCGCGTCCAGGTCGATGCCGCCGTGTACGCCCTGCAGGAACGGGAACGCGAAGGCCCGCCTGGCCAGCGCCGACAGGTCGCCGTCCGGCAGCAGCCGCTCCAGCAGCGGCCGGTCCAGGCCGAACGAGGTCGGATCCCGGTAGGCCTCCGGGAACTTGCCGGTCGCCTCCCACACGGCGTCCAGCGTGTCCTTGAGCCCCGTGTCGGGCAGGCCGGTACGGCGGGCGGCGAAGCGGATCCACGCCGACAGCACGTGCGGCATGGCCTCCTGCTCGGCCACGCTTAACAGCACCTTGCGCGGCAGCCAGTCGAGCAGGAACGTCTCGCACTTGGTCGGGCTCACCCGCAGCGGCCGGTTGAAGTCCTGCTCGCAGCCGTAGTCGATGATGTGGTCGGCGCACCGCGAGGCCGCCGACGGGTCCGACAGGTGCTCGGCCGCGTCGGAGGCGAGGAACTCCGCGGCCAGCATCGCCCGCCGCTCGCGGCTGTAGGGAGCCTCGATGTGCAGGGGGGCGGGGCGCTTGCGGCCCGGCGGGAGGGCCTTGAGCCGGGCGCGGGCGAAGGCGTGGTAGGCGCTGTAGCTGTCGCTGACCGGCGGCGGGGTCTTCGGCTCCCTGGTGGCCTTCATGGCCGACTCCAGCAGCGCCCTGGCCTGCTGGGGCTCGATCTCCTCGAACAGCAGCATCGGGTTGCCGGCCGCCTCGACGCGTGCCTTGTCCAGCAGCGTGTCGACCTGGGAGGAGACCCAGGCGTCGCGCGCCATGCCCGACATGTTGTGGTCTACGACCATGACCAGCGCGTGCCGGTCCTGCTCGCGTTCGATGGTCGTCCGCGCCTCGCCGGCCGCCTGCTCGTCGCGGGGTCCCTCGCTCCAGCGGTAGCCGAACGTGCAGATCACGGTGTCCTGGTCGCCGTAGGCGTCGCGGGAGACGTAGCAGCCGGTCGGCTTGACCGCGCCGACCCGCTCGGCCCAGCCGGGCCGGGCCACGCCCGACTCCATCATCGCCAGCGCCGCGCCCTCCGCCTTGGCGCCCTGGCGGGCGGTGCCGAGATAGGCCAGGCAGATGAGCAGCGTCAGTGACGCCGGAGTGCCGGCCTTGGCGGCGTAGTCGACCAGACCCTCGCCGAGCACCTGCTCGACGTCGCCGCCCCTGACGCGCCTGCCCCACCAGGCTCCGATCATGTCGGAGACCATCAGCTCGGCGTCAAGGGGGCTGCGCACGGCCAGAAGCTCGCGAGCCGCCTGCACCATCTCCTTGAACACATCGTCTGGTGGGGTGCTCTCCCGGGGATCTCGTCGGTGTCGGCGCACGCCCTCACTCTCTCGCATTCCAGGCCGAAACGGTGCGTAGAACGCGGCCTGGTGACCCCGATGTTATCGGGGAGTCCGGGGCGGCGGTGCGGAGTTCACGATCGCCAGCAGATGTTCGCGGGCGATGCGTTCGATGACATCGGGTGTCGGAGAGATGCCGAGGTGCTGCGCGCAGGCGCAGACGTCGGACACACAGCGGTCGATGGTGTCCACGGGTATGGTCAGGAACTCTTCGGCCAGCCTGAGACTGACCGGCTCCCTGAGGAAGCGTGTGGCCAGAGCGAGCATAGATGTGAGATTCCTCTGGAGCCCCAGGGGCAAACCCCCAGGGAATGGATGCAGGGCGACTTGCGCTCCCATTTCATCTTTTCTCGGCTGAGTGTCAAGCCTCCACAACGCTTGTGTTCGCTTCTCCGGAACCGCATTCGTGCGAAGCTGTTCCCATGCGCATCCAGCTCGCCCAGCGGACGGAGGCCGACGATCTCCTCGGCCGAAGTCCGCTCGCCCTGCTCGTCGGCATGCTGCTCGATCAGCAGATCCCGATGGAATGGGCGTTCACGGGGCCTCACACCATCTCCGAACGCCTCGGGCACGACCTCACCGCGGAGGAGATCGCGGCTCGCGACCCCGAGGAGTTCGCCGCGCTGCTGGCCGTCAAACCGGCCGTGCACCGCTACCCCAGGGCGATGGCGGACCGGGTCCAGCAGCTGGCCGCCTACCTCGTGGAGCACTACGACGGCAATCCCGAGCGGGTCTGGAGTGACGTGGCCGACGGCAAAGAGTTGCTCAACCGGCTCCAGGGACTTCCCGGCTTCGGCAAGCAGAAGGCTCAGATATTTTTGGCATTGCTCGGCAAGCAAATGGGGGTTCAACCGCCAGGATGGCGCGAGGCGGCCGGACCCTATGGCGAGGAGGGGTCGTTGCGTTCGGTAGCGGATGTGGTCGACGCCGACACACTGGGTCGCGTTCGGGCCGCCAAGCAGGAGGCCAAGCGCGCGGCCAAGGCCAAGTAGCCTGATCTTGCTGCGCAACGTGGAGCGATTTTGACAGGATGCGTTGACCGTATGGCGGCCGGGGCTTCCGTCCGCGCCTGCCCATCGCCGATGATGTACTGCAGAATCCGGTCGCCCGGAGCTGCGCTACGCCGATACACAGTTATGGAGATGTGCCGCGTGGGAGACCCTGGCACGCGACGGAGGTGCCGACCATGAGCGCCGAGACCTCCGTTCCCCGTCCCCGGGAGTCGGATGTGGACATCTCAGACTCCGCCCTCTTCAAGGGCATGCTGTCGGAGGCGGAGTTCGCCTTCGCGTTCTTCGACGCCGCGGGCCACGTACAACTGGTCAACGACGTGTTCACCGAGGTCGTCGGCGTACCCGCCGAGCGGCTCGTCGGCCGCGCGCCCGCCGAGACGCTGACGGCCGACCTCAGCCAGCTCATCACCCATGCGGTCCAGGCCGTCACCGAGAGCGACTCCCCGGTCACCGAGAGCCGCGTACGCGTGCGCTCGTCCGAGGGGGAGACCAGGCACTGGTCGCTGTCGTTCTCGCCGGTGCACGACGACGCGGGCGAGTTGCGGGCGATCGCGCTCATCGGCCTCGACGTGACCGAGAGCCGCCAGATCGAAGAGGACCTGCGGCGCAGCGAGGAGCGTTACCGCTCGCTGGTCGAGGCGCAGTCGCAGCTCGTCTGGATCACCTCGCCGACCGGCACGGTGGTCGAGGACGCGCCGCAGTGGCGCGCCATCACCGGCCAGGGGCTGGAGGAATACCTCGCCCTGGGCTGGCTGGAGGCCGTGCACCCGGAGGAGCGCCAGCAGACCGAGGAAGCCTGGAAGGAGGCGCTGCGCGGCCGCACCATGTTCGAGTGGAACTACCGCGTGCGCACCCGGGCCAGCGGTTACCGCCACTTCGAGGTGCGGGCCGTACCCATCATCAGGCACGGCAGGGTCGTCGAGTGGGTCGGCGCCAACACCGACGTGACGCCGCAGCGCGAGGCCGAGGAGATGCGCGGCAGGCTGACCGACCAGCTCGGCGCCGCGGCCCTGCGCACCGCGCGGCTGCAGGGCACCACCGCCCAGCTGGCCGAGGCGCTCACCGTCGAGCAGGTGGTGCAGGTCATCATCGACGTCGGCCGCACCGCCCTGGCCGCCGACCGTTCCGCGGTCGCGCTGCTGGACCCCGACCGCGCCGCGCTCAAGCTGATCAACGGCGAGGGCGTCCCCGAGGCGTCCGACACGCTCGGTGAGGAGATCCCGCTCTCCTCCTCCAGCGTGATGACGATGGCGGTCAACAGCCGCCGTCCGGTCTTCGCCGAGTCGCCCGACAGGCTGAAGTCCCAGCTTCTCGAAGCCGGTGGCGACGAGCAGGTGCTGACCAATTATCTCACGCACAGTGACGAGCGGGCCTGGGTCGGCCTGCCGTTGCTGGCGGCCGGTCGGGCGCTGGGCGCGCTGCGTTTCTCGTTCACCAGGCCGCAGAAGATCTCTCAGGAGGACGGCGTCTTCCTGGAGGCGCTCGCCGGGCAGTGCGCGCTCGCCGTGGAGCGGGCCACGCTGTTCGAGCGCGAGCACCGCACCGCCGAGACGCTCCAGCGCAGCCTGCTGCCCGACCGCCTGCCGGTGGTCAAGGGCCTGGTGCTGGCCCAGCGGTTCCGCTCGGGCAGCCGTCACGTGCAGGTCGGCGGCGACTGGTACGACGCGTTCGTGCTGCAGGACGGCCGGGTCGCGGCGGTCGTGGGCGACGTCATGGGCAAGGGCGTCAAGGCCGCGGCGGGCATGGGCCGCATCCGCAACGCCATGCGCGCCCTGGCGCTGACCAACCCGCCGCCCGCGGCCGTGCTCACCGGTCTCGACCGGGTCTTCGACGCCACCGAGGAGGAAGAGCAGGTCACGACCCTCGCCTACATGGTGGTCGAGCCCGTCACCGGCGAGGGCACGCTGGCCCTGGCGGGCCATCCGCCGCCCGTCCTGGTCTCCCCGCAGGGCACCGCGGTCCTGGGCGACGTGGAGCCGGGCACGCCGCTGGGCTGGCCGACCAGCCGCCGGCAGTTCCGGTTCGTGGTGCCGCCGGGTCACACCGCCGTGCTCTACTCAGACGGCTTGGTGGAGAACCGGAAACGCGGTTTGGACGCAGGACTCGCAGAGCTTTGCAGTGTTGTGACCGAAGCGCCGCCTGAGGTGGTCAGTAGTCCGCACATGTTGCTGGATTTCCTGGTTGACCGGATGTTGTCTGGATATGAACAGGATGATGACGTTACCGCCCTGGCTATCCACGTGCCGCCCGCCACGAAGAGTGACTGAATGAATCAGTCATAAGGGTTGCTTTCGGGTATCAGTGCCGCGCTTACGTACGCACTACTGTCCGGGTCGGCCTAGGGTGGAGGTCAACCGCCGGGAGGTGGCCGTATGGAGTGCGTGGTCGTGCCAGAATGCTGGACAGGTCCGTCGCGATCCGCACGGCCGCACCGTTCTCCGAGAGAGGCAACAGCCCCCCAGCGGGTATCTGGGTCCATAGTCGCCACGCGTTCGTTCGAGAGGTGTTCGTGTCGCCTGCAAGTTCGACTCGCTCGAAGCCACAAGAGCTGAACGAGCCCGTCATTCAGCGACTGCTCGAGCGTGGGCGCTCGCAGGGTTTCCTCGAGTCTGAGGATGTCCGTCAGGCCTTCGAGGAGGCGGACATCCCCATGTCTCACGCCGCCGCATTTTTGCGGAACCTCAGTAAAGAGGGCGTGACCGTGGTGGTGACCGCCGCGGATTCGGCTGCGCCGAAAAAGTCTCGTGGTCCAGCAAAGCGCCGTACCGCTGCCCCCGTCAAGACCAAGGCCGCAGCGGCCGCCAAAGAGCAGCAGCCTGAGACCGTGACCGCGGTCGTGGGCGCCGTTGAAGCCGAGCCCGCCCCCAAGAAGGCGGCTCCCGCCAAGAAGGCCGCTCCGGCGGCGAAGAAGGCGGCCGTGCCCGCCAAGAAGGCCAAGCCAGACAGCGCTGGGCCTGCCGAGACCAAGCCGAAGAGCCCCGAGGGCGTCGACGACGACGAGGACATCGAGATCGAGGCGGATGTCGACCTCGAGGACCTCGAAGACATCGTGGTCGATGACGAGGAGATCGTCGCCGCGGACGACTCCGAGACCGAGGGCGACTCCGACGACGACACCGAGGACGAGCCCAAGGCCGCCGACGTGGCAGCCGTCGCCGCCACGGAGAAGACCGAGGACGAAGTCCTCATCCTCTCCGACGACGATGATGACGCGCCGGTCGCGCAGGTGGCCGCCGCCGGTGCCACCGCCGACCCGGTCAAGGACTACCTCAAGCAGATCGGCAAGGTCCCCCTGCTCAACGCCGAGCAGGAGGTCGAGCTGGCCAAGCGCATCGAGGCGGGACTGTTCGCCGAGGAGCAGCTGGGCGGCGGCGAGACCGAGGGTCTGCCGGTCGACGTCCGGGCCGAGCTCGAGTGGATCGCCGAGGACGGCCGCCGGGCCAAGAACCACCTGCTGGAGGCCAACCTCCGTCTGGTGGTCTCGCTGGCCAAGCGCTACACCGGGCGCGGCATGCTGTTCCTGGACCTGATCCAGGAGGGCAACCTCGGCCTGATCCGCGCGGTCGAGAAGTTCGACTACACCAAGGGCTACAAGTTCTCCACCTACGCCACGTGGTGGATCCGGCAGGCGATCACCCGGGCCATGGCCGACCAGGCGCGGACCATCCGCATCCCGGTCCACATGGTCGAAGTGATCAACAAGCTGGCCCGGGTTCAGCGGCAGATGCTGCAGGACCTCGGCCGCGAGCCCACGCCGGAAGAGCTGGCCCGCGAGCTGGACATGACCCCCGAGAAGGTGGTCGAGGTCCAGAAATACGGTCGCGAGCCCATCTCGCTCCACACCCCCCTCGGTGAGGAGGGCGACAGCGAGTTCGGTGACCTCATCGAGGACTCCGAGGCCATCGTGCCGGCCGACGCCGTCAGCTTCACGCTGCTCCAGGAGCAGCTGCACTCCGTTCTCGACACCTTGTCGGAGCGGGAAGCGGGCGTCGTGTCGATGCGGTTCGGCCTCACGGACGGGCAGCCGAAGACACTTGACGAGATCGGCAAGGTCTACGGGGTGACGCGTGAGCGCATCCGGCAGATCGAGTCGAAGACGATGTCCAAGCTGCGTCACCCGTCCCGGTCCCAGGTGCTCCGCGACTACCTGGACTAACGGAAGATCGTTTCACCCCTGGCCCCGCACAGCTCCGGCTGTGCGGGGCCAGGTGCTTTCATGCCCCTTTGCTGAGGCGTTCCGCCTGGGCGCGGCCGACGGCGCCGGCCCGGCGCAGGTAGTCGGCGATCACGGCCAGCTCCGCGTCCGAGTAGGTCTCCATCACCTCGGCGAACGCCTTGCCCGGCGTCTCCCAGGCAGCACCGATCCTGGCCTCGGCCGTGGGAGCGAGGGCGACCAGCGCTCGCCTGCGGTCCGCCGGATCGGTGTGCCGTACGACGAGGCCGGCCTTCTCCAGCCGGTCCACCAGGCGGGTGGCGGAGCCGGGCGTCAGGCCCGTCAGGCGGGCGATCTCCCCGGTGCTCACCGGTCCGGCCTCCAGATCCAGCAGTGCCACGCACTGCAGGTCTGTCGGGTGAATGCCCAGATGGTCGGCCAGCGCCTGATTGAACAGCACATATGCCGCATAGTGCCGCTGGCTCTCGTCGATGATCCGCTTCAGCGTTTCCGCTCGGTTTGACACCAGGTTGCTCCATACCTCATATTTATGTGCGCCACACAATCTTTGTGTGGCGCACTCTTTGTGTCACGTACGTATTCTATCGAGGGGATCCCCATGTCCGCACTCATCCGCGCCTCACCCGTCCAGGCTGACCGGCGGTGGGCCGTCCTGGGCGTCATCATCGCCGCCGCCGTCCTGGACCTGCTCGACGCGACGATCACCAACGTCGCCGCCCCCACCATCGCGGCCGACCTCGGTGGGGGAGCGGCCCTCATCCAGTGGCTCGGCGCCGCGTACGCGCTGGCGCTCGGGGTCCTGCTGGTGGTCGGCGGGCGGCTCGGCGACCGGTACGGCCGTCGCCGCCTCTTCCTTCTCGGCCTCACCGGTTTCACGCTCGCGTCCGTCGCCTGCGGGCTGGCGGTCGGCCCTGGTGCGCTCATCGGTGCCCGGCTGGTGCAGGGCGGGTTCGGGGCGCTGATGATCCCCCAGGGCTTCGGCATTCTCGGGGCCGTCTTTCCCCGCGATCAGCTCGGCAAGGCCTTCAGTGTGTTCGCGCCCGCACTTGGCGTCTCTTCGGTCGGAGGGCCGGTGGTGGCGGGCTTTCTGATCGAGGCCGATCTGTTCGGGCTGGGGTGGCGCGCGATGTTCCTGATCAACATCGTGCTCGGGGGCGCCGCGCTCGTCGCCGCCGCCCGGCTCCTGCCCGCCGACGCTCCCGGCGACCGGGATCGCTCCGGGGGATCCGCGGTGGACACTGTCGGTGCCGGACTGCTGGCGGTGACCATGGTGGGCCTCCTGTACGGCCTGATCGACGGCTCGGCCCACGGGTGGACGCTCGTCCCGATCCTGTGCCTGGCCGGTGGGCTGGTGTTCTTCGGCCTGTTCTGCGTACGCCAGCGCACCGCCACAAACCCGCTGATCGAGCCGTCGCTCCTGCGTAACCGCGGCTTCACCGCCGGCCTGGTCCTGGGCACGGTCTTCTTCGCGGCCGTGTCCGGCCTCCTCTACGTGCTCGTGCTGTTCATGCAGTACGGCCTGCGCTTCACGCCCGTGCAGGCGGCGCTCGGCCTGGCCCCGGTGGCGGTGGGCATCGTCATCGCCTCGGTGGCCTGCCACCGGCTCATCGACCGGCTCGGCCGCACGCTGATCACCATCGGCCTGACCATCGCGCTGATCGGCACCAGCTGGCTGCTGGCCGTGGTCTCCGGAGCCGTGGACGGCGCCTGGGCGCTCGTCCTCGCGGCGCTGGTCATCGGGCTGGGCATGGGCACCTGCTTCGGCACCGTCTATGACGTCACCATGGGCGACATCGACCCGCGCGAGGCCGGTAGCGCCAGCGGGTCGCTCTCCGCGGTCCAGCAGCTGGCCAACGCCATCGGCGCCGCCGCCGTGACCACTGTCTACTTCCGTACCGGCGACCAGACGGAGGCCGCGACCGGCAGCCTGCTCGTCGTGGTCGTCGCCGTTATCGCCTGCTGCGGCCTGGTGCGGCTCCTGCCGCGCAAGGCCCGACCGCGCCGCCACTGAATGGGCGCGCTGTCCGGAGCTCAGCCGCACCATCGCTGAGCAGCCTGCACAAGATCATCAAACACAGAGACATCGCCAGAAAGGCATATCCCGATATGACCACCCTTGTTACCGGCGCTCGCGGCGCCGTCGCCACCGAGCTCATCGCCATCCTCCGCCGGCGCGGTCTGCCCGTCCGCCCGGCCTCCCGCCAGCCCGGCGAGCCGTCGATCACCAGGTGCGACCTCGGCGACCCCGAGACGTTCCCCGCCGCCCTGGCCGGCGTCACCTCGGTCTTCCTGTACGCCGAGCCGGCGCACATCGACACCTTCGTCAAGGAGGCGACCGCGGCCGGAGTCGAGCACATCGTGCTCCTGTCGTCCTCCTCCGTACTCGGCCCGAACCCCGAGGCCAGCCCCCTGGCCAAGTCCCACCTGGACGTGGAGCGGGCCCTGACCGCCGCGCCCGTCCGAAGCACGCTGCTGCGTCCGGGCTCGTTCGCCGGCAACGCGCTGGCCTGGTCCTGGCCCGTCAAGGCCGGTGAGCCGGTGAGCCTGCCGTACCCCGACTCGCACAACGACTCCATCCACGAGGCCGACATCGCCGAGGCGGCCGCCGCCGTGCTCACCGACCCGGCCCTGGGCGGCCGGCCGTACCTGCTGACCGGGCCTGAATCGATCACCTTCGCCGAGCAGATCGGCATCCTCGGCCGGGCGACCGGCAGGGACATCACCATCAGGAACGTCACGCGGGAAGAGTGGAAGGCGGAGATGGCGGACTACATCCCCGAGTCGTTCGCCGAGCCGTTGCTGGACTGGTGGCAGTCGAACGACGGCGTGCCGGTCGAGATCACCACGGATGTCGAGCGGTTGGTCGGACACCCCGGCCGCACGTTCGCGACCTGGGTGGCGGATCACCTGGGTGACTTCACAGGCTGACGTCGATGGTCCAGGAACGGTTGGGGCGGGCGGGTTCGATCAGGTTCACCGCGTAGCCGTGACCGGTGAGGTGTGCGGCCAGCTCGCCGGGTGTGGCGGGGTCCGCCCCGGTCTCCAGCAGGGTGCGGGCGATCTCGCCCCGGGTCGCCTTCGCCATGTGGCTGACCACCTTGCCATCGCGGAACACCCGTACCGCCACAGACCGTTCCCCGGGCTGCCAGGCTCCCGCGTAGGTGGCCGAACGCAGGTCGACCACCAGCCCGTCCAGGCGCTCCAGCTCCTTGGACACCGCGGGCCGCCAGAACGCGGCCAGCCCGCCGAGCACCGGCAGGGTCACCCCCATAGACAGCCGGTACGGCGGGACGCGGTCGATGATCCGCAGCACGCCCCAGAGGCCGGAGAAGATGAGCACGGACTCCTCGGCGCGCTTCCTGGCCTCGTCCGTCAGGGTGCCGAGACCGAGCTTCTCGTACAGGACACCGGTATAGAGATCGGCCGCCGGGAGGGCCGGAGCGGTTTGGAGCTCCAGGTTTTTGGCCAGTTCGCCCGCCAGGCCGGGCGACAGGCCGAGGACGTCAAGGGCGTCGCGCCGTCTGGACGCTCTCATGAGCGCGGTCAGTACGCGCTTGC
The DNA here is from genome assembly GCF_020215705.1 of Nonomuraea aurantiaca. GTDB lineage: Bacteria > Actinomycetota > Actinomycetes > Streptosporangiales > Streptosporangiaceae > Nonomuraea > Nonomuraea aurantiaca. Next base: position 246,798 of record NZ_JAIWNB010000001.1, read on the forward strand.
GCGGTCTGTCCAGGGCGGGGAACGAAAGATCTCCTAGGGGAGCACCGCTGCCCTCCCCGGCCTTCCCCTCCGAGGGCGGCAACAAAATCAGCACGCCACAGCATAGTCAATGCCCACCACCCGCCGCTCGTGCCTGGGCCGGAATGCGGCCGCTGAGGTTTGGCCGCTTCGCGGGAGGTCTGCGCTGGTTGGGTAGGGTGCGCGAGTGGATTTCGACTTGCTGGTACATGAGGCCTGGCCTGCCTATGAGCAGCGGACGTACGACGGCTGGATCCTCCGCTACGCCGGAGGCGTGACCAAGCGGGCGAACTCCGTGCTCCCCCTGGGACGGCCCGCCGATCTCACTGGCGCGATCGAGGCCGCAGAGGCGTTCTATGCCGAGAAGGGGCAGCGGAGCGTGTTCTCCGTGGGGGTGGGGGCCATGCCGGGGCTCGATGACGAGCTGTCGGCTCGGGGATATGAGACCGTCGACCCGACCGTGATCATGGTCGGCGGCGGCGTGTCCCAGGCCGTCCATCCGGTGCGGGTAGAGGAGCGGCCCTGGCAGGGGTGGCTGGAGACCTGGTGGGCCGTGGACGGGCGCTACGCCGAGGGTGTCGAGGTGGCCGAGCGGATCTGCCGAGGGGTGCCTGCCCTGTACGCCGCGGTCGAGGAGGGCGGTCAGGCCGTGGCCGTCGGCCGAGGTGTGCCGCAGGGGGAGACGATCGGGATCTACTGCATGGCCACGTTGCCCCAGGCTCGCCGCCGTGGGCTGGCCAGGAGCGTGTTGCGCGCTCTCGTACGGCGTAGTGGGGCGCGGTCAGCCTATCTGGTGACCACGGCGCCCAACGAGGCTGCTCAGGCCCTGTATCGAAGCGAGGGCTTCGAGGTGCGCGCCCGCTATCACTACCGGGTGAGATGAGCCCGGCTGAGACATGACGAAACGGCGGTCCCGGGCCTGCCGGGATCGCCGTTCCGCTTCGTGCAATATGTTGTTATCTCATCACGACCAGCGCAGGTCAGCGCTCGTCGTTGGGGGCCACTGTTGGGGTTTCGCTGAGCCGAGCAGACTCGTCCAGGATGTCGGCGCCCTTCTCGCGAAGCGCTGCAATGTGCTGACGCCCATGATGAGCGCAGAACAACAGCTCCCCACCCACAGGCAGGGTCGCGCGAATGTAGGCCTGGGCGCCGCAACGGTCGCAACGGTCGAGGGCCGTCAGCGGCTTAACGGGGGCGAGAGCTCCAGTCACGTATCGCCTTTCGGGTCACCCCCGCCGAAGCGAGGATCTGGCGTCAGTCACTTGGACAACATCTAACCGGACGCGGACGTTCCCAATCACTGCCCGGCTACGCCGAGAGCAGAATGTGGCCGGAAGTGATGGAGAGCCGTCGCCTGGTAACACCAAACGTGCCGTCATGGCAAGCTTGTACGCGTGCGTAGGGGAAGAACGATAGGCTACGCACACATGTTCGATGCCTAGTTCGAGGCTTAGAGGCAGGGGAGCCGGAGTGACGCTAGTGGAGGCGGGTTACACGGCTCGTCACCTGTCGGTGCTTGAGGGGCTGGAAGCGGTCCGCAAGCGCCCTGGCATGTATATCGGGTCAACCGACAGCCGTGGGCTCATGCACTGCCTCTGGGAGATCGTCGACAACGGCGTCGACGAGGCGCTCGCCGGGCACTGCAGCCGCATCGAGGTGGAGCTCTACGCCGACGGCTCCATCGAGGTGCGCGACGACGGCCGCGGCATCCCCGTCGACATCGAGCCCAAGAGCGGCCTGGCCGGCGTCGAGCTCGTCTACACCAAGCTCCACGCGGGCGGTAAGTTCGGCGGCGGCTCCTACGGCGCGTCCGGCGGCCTGCACGGCGTGGGCGCCTCCGTGGTCAACGCCCTGTCCGAGCGCCTCGACGTCGAGGTCGACCGCGACGGCCGGATCCACGAGATCAGCTTCCGCCGCGGCGTTCCCGGCGTCTTCGACGGCGACGGCCCGAAGGCCAAGTTCAAGAAGAAGTCCGGCCTGCGCGACGGCGGCAAGCTGAACAAACGGGCCACCGGCACCCGGGTACGGTTCTGGGCCGACAAGCAGATCTTCCTGCCCGACGCCGAGGTCTCGCTCGACGAGATCCACGTCCGCCTGCGCCAGACCGCCTTCCTGGTGCCCGGCCTGACCCTGGCCGTGATCGACAGCAGGCACGAGGAGCGGGTCGAGGAGGAGTTCCACTTCGACGGTGGCATCTCCGAGTTCACCGAGTTCCTGGCCCGCGACGAGGCCGTCTGCGACGTGCTGCGCCTGCAGGGGGTCGGCCACTTCCACGAGACCGTCCCGGTGCTCGACGACCAGGGCCACATGACGGCCACCGAGGTGCAGCGCGAGCTCACCGTCGACGTGGCCGTGCGCTGGGGCAAGGGCTACGACTCGACCATCCGCTCGTTCGTCAACGTCATCGCCACCCCCAAGGGCGGCACCCACCTCACCGGCTTCGAACGCGGCCTGGTCCGCACGATCAACGAGCTGCTGCGCGAGACCCGTCTGCTGAAGAACGGCGACGACCCGGTCAGGGGGGAGGACATCTCCGAGGGCCTGACCGGCGTTGTCACGGTCCGAGTGCCGGAGCCGCAGTTCGAGGGCCAGACCAAGGAGGTGCTGGGCACCTCGGCGGCCACCCGCATCGTCTCGCACGTGGTCTCCCGCGAGCTCAAGGAGCTGTTCGCCAACCCGCCGCGCGGCTACAAGCAGCCCTTGCGCGCCGTGCTGGAGAAGATCGTCGCCGCGGCCAAGGCCCGCATCGCGGCCCGCGAGCACCGCGACAACCAGCGCCGCAAGAGCGCCCTGGAAAACTCCGCGCTCCCGGCCAAGCTGGTCGACTGCCGTAGCGACGACATCGACCGCAGTGAGCTGTTCATCGTCGAGGGCGACTCCGCGCTGGGCACCGCCAAGCTGGCCCGCGACTCGGAGTTCCAGGCCCTCCTGCCGATCCGGGGCAAGATCCTCAACGTACAGAAGGCGTCCGTGAGCGACATGCTCAAGAACGCCGAGTGCGCCGCGATCATCCAGGTGGTCGGCGCGGGCTCCGGCCGGTCCTTCGACATCGAGGCGGCCCGCTACGGCAAGGTCATCCTGATGGCCGACGCCGACGTCGACGGCGCTCACATCCGCTGCCTGCTGCTGACCCTCTTCCACCGCTACATGCGGCCCATGGTCGAGGCGGGCCGGGTGTTCGCCGCCGTGCCGCCGCTGCACCGCATCGAGCTCACCAACCCCGGCCGCGGCAAGGAGAAGTACATCTACTGCTACTCCGACGCCGAGCTGCAGAAGGTGCTGCGCGACCTGGAGCGGCGCGGCCGGCGCTGGAAGGACCCGGTGCAGCGCTACAAGGGTCTGGGCGAGATGGACGCCGACCAGCTCGCGGAGACCACGATGGACCCCCGCCACCGCATCCTGCGCCGCGTCCGCATCGAGGACGCGGAGACGGCGGAGGGGATCTTCAGCCTGCTGATGGGGAGCGACGTGGCTCCGCGCCGCGAGTTCATCGTCAACAGCGCCGCCGAAGTCGACCGCGACCATATTGACGCCTAGAAACACCCTTCTCTCGGTTCAGTGCCTTTTTTAAGGGCTCTCTTTTACGGCAGGCACGGTGAGCCCCAGACGCCGTAGCGGGCGGGGGTCTGTCCAGGGGCACGCTCCTCCGGTGGAGCGGGTCGGGCGCCGTGACGTGCGCATGGTTGACCATGGCTTCCGTGTGGTTGGGCCCGTGTTCCCACAGTCCGCCAAGGGCCGTGGCGAGGCCGCATCTGCCAGGCCATGGGGCGGCCAGGCCCGCCTGAGTCCGCCCAGGCCTGCTCAGCACGTCCCCCAGGCCTGTGTTCGCAGGCCAAGACCTGCTCAGCACGTCCCAGCCTGGGTTCGCATGCCCAGACCCTGCACGGCACGTTCCAGAGCCGCTCAGGCCCATTCCAGCACACCCAGGACCTGCTCTCAGCGCGCCACAGAGCCGCTCAGTACGCCACAGAGCCGCTCAGGCCCGTTCATTCGGCCCGCGGTTCCTCAGCTTCTCAGCCCTCAGGCTCCTCACCTACGCTGCCCAGCCCCGTCCCAGGCTCGTTTCAGCGCGACGTTCGCCTGTTGGCGCCCATCCCTCACAGTAGGTGGCTGGGCTGTCAAGGCGATCGGCGTGGCTCAGGGGTGGGGCTCACCGGCCGTGAGCGTGGCCAGGCCCGTGCGGGCGATGTCGAGTACGCGGTCGACCAGGGGCAGTAGCGCTTCGGTGGCGGGGTCGCTGTGGCGGGCCTCGTGGGTCATGTACAGCTCGCGCAGGCCGCCCACCACGGTGTACGCGGTCAGGCGCGGGGCCAGCGCGTCGGGCGGTAGGCCCACGTCCTTGCCGATGGCGGCGGCGATCAGGCGTTCCAGTTCGTAGTAGCTGGCGCGGGCGTGGCCGCGGAGATCGTCGTCCTCGGCTATCAGGGTGGCGCGCTTGATGCGGAGGGACCAGGTCTCGCCCGGCTTGCGGCCCTGGTCGGCGTCGCGTTCGTCGAGGGCGCGCATCGTGTCACGCATCCACTCGCCGACGGCGTCGAGCGCGGTGCCGGGCCGGGTGTCCAGGCGGGCCGACAGTGATTCCGCGGCGAACGGGTCGTCCGCGAACAGCAGGTCTTCCTTGGTGGGGAAGTGCAGCGTGACGGTTCGCGTCGCGACGTCCGCGTGTTCGGCGATCGCAGCGATGGTCGTACTGCGGTAGCCGTGCGAGGTGAACAGCTCCAGCGCCGAGGCCTGGATCCGTTCGCGGGTCTCCCGCTTCTTCCGATCTCGTCGACCCTCCATGCGGCAACGATACTACATATGTAATTAATGCAGTCCATGCTACTGTTACTATGAAAGGTATCGACTAGAGGAGGCGAAGACGGTGTCCAAGACGTGGTTCATCACTGGCACGTCGAAGGGGTTCGGGCGTGAGTGGGCGAAGGCCGCCCTCGAACGAGGCGACCGGGTCGCCGCCACCGCGCGCGACCTTGACCACCTGCGTCCCCTGGCCGAGCAGTTCGGTGAGGCCGTACTCCCTCTGCGGCTCGACATCACCGACCGCGCGGCCGTGTTCGCCGCCGTGCGGCAGGCGGCCGAGCACTTCGGCGCGCTGGACGTGGTGGTCAACAACGCGGGCTACGGCCACTTCGGCATGGTCGAGGAGCTGACCGAGACCGAGATCCGCGCCGAGATGGAGACCAACTTCTTCGGCACGCTGTGGGTGACGCAGGCGGTCCTGCCGGTGCTGCGCGCGCAGGGTCACGGCCGGATCATTCAGGTCACCAGTGAGGGTGGCGTCCGGGCGTTTCCCGGCATCGGCGGCTACCACGCGTCGAAGTGGGCGGTGGAAGGGCTGTCGGAATCGCTCCGGCAGGAGGTCAAGCACTTCGGCATCGACGTCATCTGCCTGGAGCCCGGCCCGTACTCGACCGACTTCGGCGGCGGCAGCGTCCGCGCCAGTGCCGAGCACCCGGACTACGCCGAGGTCCGCGCCGGCGCCGAGATCGCGTGGGAGCTCGGTGACCCCAAGGCGACCCGCGGGCCGATCCTGGAGCTGGCCGACACCGACGACCCGCCGGCGCGGATCTTCTTCGGCAAGTCGTTGGAGCCGGTCGCGGCCGAGTACGAGGAGCGACTTGCCACGTGGCGGAAGTGGCAGCCGGTGGCGTTGGCCGCATTCCGTTGATCGTGCACAGCGGACTGAGGTCCATCCCTGACAAGTCGGTCAGCGTCGAGGCACCCCTCGCGGGCCGCCATGCGCGTGGCCCGGTACGCGACGGCCGCGGGGTCCTCTGCCGTCGCTGACCGTCGGATGTCGGCGTACGGATGAACATGCGATGCGGTGTACGGCAGAAGTGCGGACGCCTGTGCTGGTGCCGTGGTTTTCAGGGCCCGCCGGCGTACCAATGGCCCCGGAGCCTCATCCCCTTGAGCCGAAGGCCGCACCAAGGATGTGCCAGACGATGAGGACGATGAGCCAGAGTATGGCGCGTCTGCTCGGCGGAGGGCCGCTGCGCAGCAGGGCGATGCCCAGCGGGACGAACGCGACGCAGAGGCCGCCTGCGGCGATGATGGACTGCGGTTCGGTGCCTTTGAGTGTCCCGAGCGCGAGCGCCGTCATCAGGCCGAGCGCGATCGAGCGGCCCAGCCCCAGGGCGCCGGAGCGGTAGGCGCCGATGGCCAGCACGACCCAGCCGAGGAAGGCTGGTCCAGACAGTGTCCTGAACGGATGCCAGGTCATATCCCGCCATGCCGCGTAATAGTGGCTGATTCCGTTGATCATTGGTTGCAGGCCAAAGCTGTCGGTCAGCTGAAAGGCGAGGTGATCAGTGCCGAATTGGAAGGTTCGAGTGAACAGGCCGGCGATCACCAGACAGCCGCCCCATAGGCCCCATAGCGGGCTGGTGGCGGCGATCCTTTGCGCCAGCGTCATGACCGCCGGACACAGCAGGATGATTCCGCAGGCGAAGCAGGTGTAGGCGGCGGTGATGAGGGCGGGGTGCCGGGTGTAGGCGGCGAGCTGATCAGGGAAGAAGAAGTGGAACTGGGAGCGCAGGAGAATCCCGGTCATGAGCAGGGTGGGGCCGCAGATCAGCGAGATGGCGCTCACCCATCGTCCCGGAAACGAGGGTTGTCGGCTCCGGTTGGCTGTGGCGTTGGCCGCGCGCCGGTCCGCGTCAGCCTGTCGCCACCGTGCGATTCGCCGGCCAAGATCAACATTCATGGGTTCCTGCCCAACGTGTCCGTGTCGGTGCGTCTCGGCATGGTCTGCCGGGTGCATCAGCATGGTGAAGGGCGGTGTGGCGGGGACGCGTCGTGCTCAGGTCGCATCTTCGTGGGCATGCACGAGCGGCGGTACGACCCCAGACTGATGCGGATGTCCGACCACGGTCAGATGCCGGGTGATCTGTTGAGGCGGTAACTTCTCGGCATGGAATGGGCTCGGCGGCTCGATGGACGGGGCGTTGCCGACGCGGCCGTGGCGGTCATCGTGGCGCTGATCGTCGGTTACGCCATCGTTGATCCGCCGGAGCGGTCGTCGTGGGGGCCCGCTTGGTCCGCTTGGCTGGTGGCGGCGGTCGTGAGCTTTCCGGTCGCCGTCCGGCGGCGCCGGCCGCGGGCCATGCTCGCTCTGGCGTGCACCGCGAGCGCGTTGGCGACGGTGGCAGGTGCCGTCGCGGCGGGCGCGATCTGGGTGTCGTTCGTGCCGACCGTGCTCGTGCTGTACCTGGTGGCCTCCACCACCTCGGTCGCATGGTCGGTGGCGGGCTTGGCGGTGTGCGGGTTCGGTGCGGTGGCCGCGGTCCTGATCTTCTACGAGCGGGTGTTCCCGGGCCTCGCACCCGCGACGCAGCCCAGCGAGGTGCCGCCGGCCTGGCCGATAGAGATCGGTGTGATCTGTGTCCTGCTGGCTGCCGGATGGGCCATCGGCACGGTTGTCCGCTGGAAACGGGACACGACCGCTCGTCTCGTCCGTCACCTCGCTGAGGCAGCCGTGGCCGACGAGCGCAGGCGCATAGCCCGCGAACTCCATGATGTCATCGGCCACAGCATGAGCCTGATCGCCGTCAAGGCCACCGTGGCCAACCACGTCGCCGACGCCCGGCCGCAGGAGGTCCGCGCCGCGCTGGCCGTCATCGAGCAGACCAGCCGAAGCACCCTCACCGAGATCCGCCGAGTCCTCGGCCTCCTGCGCTCCGATGGCGATCCCCAGCAGGCTCATCTGCCCGTTCCCGGCATGGCGGACCTGCCCGAGCTGGCTGCCGGCGCCCGCTCGGCCGGGGTCGAGGTGGACCTGACCGTCCGACAAGAGGGCGAGATGCCTCCCACGGTCGCGATGTCGACATACCGGATCGTGCAACAAGCCCTGACCAACGTCATCGCCCATGCCGCGCCCACCCGTTGCTCGGTCACCGTGGACATCGACGGGCGGGAAGTCACGATCGAGGTCGTCGACGATGGTCCCCGCCAGGGCCGCCCGCCGCGAGCGGGCCACGGCGGGCACGGCCTGATCGGCATGCGCGAACGGACCAAGATGTACGGAGGCACGTTCAGCGCAGGATCCCGGCCTGAAGGAGGCTTTCGCGTGGCGGCTCGACTGCCCTACGACCCGAGCGACACCAAGGCATGACCATCGACGCCGCCCCGGACGATCCGCCCCCTCCCATCCGGATCCTGCTCGCCGAGGACCAGGTCTTGGTACGCGACAGTCTCAAAGTCCTCATCGACACCACACCAGGGCTGGCCACCGTGGGCGAGGCGGGCACCGGCGCCGAAGCCGTGGTCCTGGCCCGTCGGCAGCGACCGGATGTCGTCCTCATGGATGTGCGGATGCCCGACATGGACGGTATCGAGGCGACCAGGCGTATCTGCGCCGACCCCGCCAATGCCGGCGTGCGCGTGCTGATCCTCACCACGTTCGATCTGGACGAATACGTGTACGCGTCGCTCCGTGCCGGCGCCAGCGGTTTCCTTGTCAAGAGCGCGACGGCGACGGAGCTCCTGGCCGCCATCCGCGTCGTCGCCTCCGGCGAAGCACTGCTCGCGCCCACCGTCACCCGCCGGCTGATCGCCGAATTCCTGCTCGGCCCTCACCCCGCCCCCGCCCGGCGAGATCTCAGCGACATCACCCAACGCGAGCGCGAGGTGCTCACCCTCATCGGCAAGGGACTGTCCAACTCCGAGATCGCCGAGCACCTTCACCTGACCGTCGGCACGGTCAAGACCCACATCGGCCGCCTCCTGGCCAAACTGCACGCCCGCGACCGGGCCCAGCTCGTCATCGCCGCCTACGAAGGCGGGCTCATCTCCGTTCCGGACGGCCGCCGGTAACCGGTCAGCCCCTCTTCAATCGACGGCCTACCTGTGCACGTATATCCGTCTCGACCTCTGTCGTGGTGTACGACGACATCCGACCGTCACCCGCTCAGGTTGCCCCACCCGCTCAGGCCGCCCCAACTGCCCGATCGCTCGACCTGCTCGGGCCGCTCTCATCACCTGCCGGGCCGCTCCAGCCGCTCTGCCTACTCAGCGCGTCCGGCCCCGCCCACGCCCCTCAGTCCGGTCTGCTCTATCAAGCCCGGTCATGCCCGTGAGCCCGAGTTGGGTCGGCCCACTCCGAGTCTGGTGCCCGTGAGCCCGAGTTGGGTCGCCCCCGTCCGAGTCCGGTACCCGTGAGCCCAAGTCGGGTCACTCCCGTCCGAGTCCGGTGCCCGTGCGAACCCGAGCCGGGTCGCTCCTCTCCGAGTCCGGTGCCCGTGCGAACCTGAGTCCGGTCATGGCCGTCCCCACACCCGTCCAAGCCCCGTCACGCCCTCCAAAACTGAGAGGTCTGTCCTGGTCTCGTCGCTTCGACCACATCACGTCAGCTGGGAGATGTCCTTCGTAGGTGGTGCCCGCTGACGTCACGAGACCGTGGGATCGGGGCCAGGATCGGGGCCGGGGCCGGGGCCGGGGCCGAGGTCAGGCTGGGGGCGCAGGCAGGGGTGGCGCCGGGAGCTGGACCGGGGCCGAGGTCGGGACCGGACCGAGGCAGGGACTGGGACCAGGCTGAGGTCGGGGCTGGGCGCAGGCGGGGACCGGGACGCGGGGCGGGGCCCAGGCCGGGGTCGGGGCTGGAAAAAAGGCGAAGTCGGGGCTGGAACACCCGCGAGGTCGGGGCCCGGAGTGCGGGCGGGGACCGGGGGTCGAGGGGGTTCGGTCTGTCGTCAGGTGGGGCGCAAGGTGCTGGTGTCCAGGATTGGCCACAGGTTGGTGATCTGGTTGTCCTTGAGTTCGAAGATGACGCAGGCCCTGATCTCCAGGGGCTGGTTTGTCGGTGGGACGCCGAAGAAGGGGCCGGCATGGGTGCCCCGAAGGGTCCATCTGGTGGCGACTCTGTTGTCTTCTGCGATCATGTCCTGGATGTCGAAGTGCATGTCGGGGAGGGCTGAGCGGATGTGGGTGGAGATCTGCTTGACGCGCTCCGGGCCGGGTGGGTCGTTGGGGCCGGTGGAGAGGGTGGCGGCGATGATCTCGTCGGCTACGTCCAACCGGCCCTGGTTGAGCACCTCGTCGTACAGGCGCATGATGACGTCCTTCATCGGGATATCCTTCCGATTGGCTAGTTGCTAGAGATGCTTATCTCTAGTTTTCCTAGATATTTGAAAAGCTAGAGAGTTTGGTGGGCGATGTCAAGACGTGCGACGTTGGTGACCGCGTTGCTCGAAGCGCTGCGCAAGACCAACGTGCTTTCGGTCTCGATGAGTCAGGCGGCCGCCGGGCGCATCGGCATCAACACCACCGATCTCCACTGCCTCAACCTGTTGAGCGAGGGGGCCCTGACGGCCAGCGAATTGGCGCGGCGGGCCGGGATCACCACCGCGTCCGTCACCGGGGTCATCGATCGGCTCGAATCGGTGGGATACGTGCGGCGGGAGCGGGACGACGCCGATCGGCGGAAGGTCGTGGTGACGCTCGTGCTGGAGCGGGCGGCGGTGGATGTGGCGCCGGTGTTCACGCCGCTGATCAAGGCGTGGCGGGCGTCGTTGAGTGATTACAGCGATGAGCAGCTTGAGGTGATCACCGACTTCATGAACAAGACGCAGGCCGTGTTCCAGGACGAGGTCGAGCAGATGCGCTCCGGCCCCGGCCCGTCGAGCTGACCCGCCCTCGACTCCTCCGGGCACGACGAGCCTGCCCGGACGCCGATCTCGTCCCGACGCGCCGAGCCCGTCCGGACATGCCGAAGGGGGCCGGGAGAGCCCGGCCCCCTTCGGGTTTCAGGTGATCAGCGCCAGTAGATGACCGTCAAGGTCGGGGGCTTGACGCCCTCGTCCTTGTTCTCCGACGCGGCGAAGGCGCGCCAGTTGGTGGCCTCCGTCTCGTTGGCGCCCTTCAGCTGGACGCCGTAGTTGGCGGCGCCCGAGGCCCAGGCCTTGGCCATGGTGGTCACCGGCCACGACAGGTAGCCGGCGCCCCCGGCGCAGGGTGCGGTCCAGGTGCGGCCGCGGCCCGCGCGGTTCGTCACCTCGCCCTGCGTGGTGGTGGTGGGCTTGTTGTCCCAGTTCAGGTCGGTCTCGTCCCACGAGCTGGTGATCCGCTGGGCGGTGAGGCCGGAGCCCACGAGGAGGCCGCAGGCGTTCGTCTCCAGGTTCCACATCGCCATGTTGGCGAAGATGACCCGCTTGCCGGTCAGCTTGTGGGTGTCGAACTTGACCAGGCTGCGCATGACGTCGCCGCCCTGACCGTTCTCCCACGGCATCGTGCCCGCGATGATCATCGGGTCACCGGGGTGTGAGGCCCAGGAGGTGGCGACGTCGGTGTCCGTCACGCTCGGCAGCGTGATCACCGGGTCGACGGTCACCGGGTAGACGCGCGACGGGTCCGCCAGGAACTTGGTGTCCGGCTTGAGCACGAGGACCTTGGTGCCGTTCTGCGTCTCGACCGTGGTGTCGATCTTCGAGAGCGAGTCGCCGCGGGGCTTGCCGTGGCCCTTCGAGTCCCACATGACCGGCTGCGGCCCGGCGGCGACCACCTTGTCACCGGCCGTACTGGTCAGGAGAAGGCGGCCGTCGGCGGACTCGGACAGATCGATGCCTTCGGTCTGTACGGGAATGCGGAGCTCCAGCGGACCGGAGGGCTTCTCGCGCAGGACGACGTCGTGACGGAATCCCGTCGGCAGTACGGTGACGACGAGGTCGGCCCCCGGGCCCGCCGCGTCGGTGAAGGTGGCGACGTTCGCCTTGACGACCGGCTTGGGCAGCGCGGTCGGCCACTTGAGCGAGAACACGTGGCCGTTGTCGTCGGTCATCTTCGCCAGCGTGCCCTCGCCGCCGTTGGAGACCTCGACCTGGGCGCGTGAGGCACGCGGCTTCAGTACCGCGCCGTCGGCGACGAGTGAGGTGTCGATGGGCACCCACTGGCCGTTCTGGCGCACCTGGGACGGGCCCGAGGTGATGGTCGCGGTGAAGCTGCCGTCGGGGTTGGCGACGGTGGTGCTGGACTCGTCCGACAGGCTCGGCACGGGTACGGGCTTGCCGTCGGCGGCGGCCTGGGCCGACGCGACGTCCTCGGCGCTCTGGCCGGTGGCGGCCAGAGCGGTGGAAGCCGGGATGGCCGTGGCGGCGGTGAGCACGGTCACGGCGCTGAGCCCGAGGGCCAGGCGGCCCATGGAACGGTTGAGAGACTTACGCAAAATCAACGTCCTAACAATCGATGGGTGTGGAGCAGCGCGCCAATGCGCTGACTTCAGGGCGTCGAGCGGGGGACTGGCCCCCGGCGACGATCACCGATCGTTAGGCGGTACTGGATTGATCGTTGACATGACATCCCCGTTTCTGTCGCGGCGACAAGATCGCCGACGGGTCACAGGGATATCACGGGTAACGGCACGGCAAAGTGAGAGACCGCTCTAGTGCGATATTTCTCACAAAACGCAGAGTTATCGGGTTAGACGGACAGTCATGTGAGGTCGACCGGCATCAGTTTGCCCGTGTGCACGTCGTAGATCGCGCCGCCCACCGGCAGTCCCGGCGGCAGGAAGGGCGAGGAGCGGATCCGCGTGAGGTCGTGGCGCAGGGCCGCGTCCTGGTCGGGGACGGTGTGGAACTCCAGGCTGCGGGTGTCGACGCCGTGCCCCTGGGTGAGCTCGTGCACGTCGGCGTCGGTGACCTTGGACATGCCGCAGTCGGTGTGGGGCATCACCAGGACGCGTTCGACGCCGAGCAGATAGACGGCCAGGACAAGGGTGCGCAGGACGTCATCCGTCACGCGCGCGCCCGCGTTCCGCAGGATCTTGGCGTCGCCCGCCTTCAGGCCCAGCAGGCCAAGGGGGTCGATGCGGGAGTCCATGCAGGTCACCACGCCGAGTCCGCGAGCGGCCCGGCCGGTCAGTTCGGAATTCCGGAACTTAGCGGCATATTTCGCGTTGGCGGAAATCAGGTCATCGAACTGGCTCATGTGACAGATGATCCCTCACGTCCGTTTCGTAGTGCTTTCCGGGGTGGCGACACGGCGGAAGTTGCCCAAGGTCCCACGCGCGACACTCACTTTGCGTGATGATGTCGTAGCCCAACGTATGAACAGCCCCATGTGTGATCGAAGAAGGTTGTCGTGAGTAGGTCCGAATCGCTCGCCGCGTACCTGCGTACCCAGGCCCGGCGCCGCCTCGACCGTGTGGAGACCCGAGACGACGGGCTCAACGCGAGGTGCGCGCTTGCGCTCCTCGACGCGGCCGCCTACGCGGGCGGCCTGCCCGACGACGACCCGCTCATCGTGCTGCTCGACCAGGCAGGCTGTTTCGGGCCGCTGGGCTGTGACGACTTCGACCCCGGAGAGGCCGGCTTCCGGCTCATCCGGGGCTGGCAGGGCGAGCCCCACGAACTCCTGCTCGCCCTGCCGGCCGCCATCGCCACCTCCGCCTGACGTCCCATCCACCTCCGCCTGGAGTCCCATCGCCGACGGTGCCCGGCCGTGGTCAGGCAGGCGCGTTGCCTGGCTTCCACTTGATGCCGCAGCCGAGTGACGGATGCTGCTCCTCGCTCACCGGGTCGCCCGTCAGCAACGCGTCGATCGCCGCGCGCAGCGAGGAGCCCGTCACGGGTACGGAGTTGCCGGGCCGGGCATCGTCGAACTCGCCGCGGTACGCCAGCCGGAACAACGCGTCGTACAGGAAGAAATCGGGCGTGCACGCCGCCCGATACGCCTTGGCGGTCTCCTGCGTCTCGTCGAGCAGGTAGGGGAACGGGAAGCCCGCCCGCGCCGCCTGCTCGGCCAGGTGTGTCGGGTCGTCGTCGGGGTAGTTCACGCTGTCGTTGCTGCAGATGGCCACCATCGACAGTCTGGGCCCGTAGTCGGTGGCCAGGCTGCTGAGGCCGTGCTCGATGCGCCGCACGTAGGGGCAGTGGTTCGACAGGAACGCCACGAGGATGGCGGGCGAATCCTTGAGATCCGCGAGCGAGACGCTGCCGCCGTGGATCGCGGTCAGGTGGAAATCGGGCGCGGGAGAGCCGAGTGGGACCATGAACGAGTTGGCAGCCATGGCATCCATTGTCGCTGTTGGCCCCGACGAAACCGTCGGTGGCCATCGGGATAACAGTCGCGGAGGTAAGTAATGAACGGCATCGCGGAGTTCCGGACCACGGTCCTTGATTGTGCCCGTCCGATGGAGCTGGCTCAGTTCTATTCGCGGTTGCTCGGCTGGCCCATCCTGGAGGGGTCCGACGAGGAGTGGGCTGTCGTCACCAATGGAGGCTCGCCCGCGCGGGTGGCCTTCCAAGCCGTCGACGACTACCGGCCGCCGGTCTGGCCCAGCGCGGAGCGTCCCCAGCAGATGCACATCGACGTGACGGTCGGCGACATGGACAAGGCCGAGGCCCAGGTGCTGGAGATCGGCGCCACCAAGCACGAACACCAGCCGAGCGAGGACGACTCCTTCCGAGTCTTCCTCGACCCGGCCGGCCATACGTTCTGCCTCTGCAGGGACGTCTGACAGACCGGTGGACCGGTAACAGAGGAGCGGACCGGCTTCTGGCGTGCTGGCGCCAGAAGCCGGCCCTTACGTCAGCAGGTCCACCGCCTCGCGTCAGCGGGCCGCCTGGGTCAGCAGGTCCACCGCCTTGTGCACGTTGCCGGCCGCCAGTTCGTGGTCGGCCGACGCCTGAAGGTCGGGCCGTCCGCCGCCGGCCTGGGCGATGTCCCTGGCCACCGAGACGACGGCGTCGTCCTGCGCGTACGCGTCCGTCTTCGAACGGTCGAGCAGCGCCGCCGCCGTGCCGAGCGCCCCCAGCACGACCCGGGTGTTGCGCACGGAGCCGTCGGCGTTCCAGTTGTTGCCCAGCAGCGCCACCAGCAGCGCCGCCGAGGCCGCCCTGGAGGCTCCGTCACCGCCGGCGAGCCGGTCGTAGGCCGCCTTGAGCCGGTCGCGGGCCCGGTCGGTGCGCAGTCCCCAGCCGTACGGGTAGAGCGGGTCGTAGGTCGCGTCGCCCACGTTGATCGGCAGCTGCTCCGCCGTACGGAACCAGGTGAAGGGCAGCCGCCCCGTGTACGGCACGGCCCCGAACAGCGGGTCGGCCACGCCGGCGCCCTCGGTGCCCGGCAGCCACGACGCCACCAGCGCCTTGACCTTGGACAGGTCGCCCATCGCCAGCGGGCGGCCGGAGACGACCAGCACGGCGCACTTCATCGCCCCGCACACCCGGTCGATCGCGGCCCGGTCGGCGGCCGACAGGTCGAGCGTGTGCCCGTTGACGCCCACGTCGCCCTGGCCCTCGGCGTACGGCTTCTCGCCCACCACCACGACACCCACGTCATGCCCGGTCAGCGGCGCGGAGGCGTCGGCCGAGTAGGTGACGGAGGCCGCCCGGCCGCGGATCGCCGACAGGATCGTGGTGCCCTGCGTGATGGGTCCGGACGAGCCCTGCCAGGTGATCGTCCAGCCGCCGCTCTGGTTGCCGATGTCGTCGGCGTTGGATCCGGCGACGTACACCTTGGCGTCGCGGCGCAGCGGCAGCAGCCGGTCCTCGTTCTTCAGCAGCACCTGCGACTTCGCGGCGGCCGTGCGGGCCACCGCTCGGTGGGCGGCCGAGCCTACGTCGCCGATGCCGGAGCGGTCGGCGTACGGGCGCTCGAACAGGCCGAGCCGGAACTTCTGCGTCAGGATCCTGGAGACCGCGTCGTCGATCCGCGCCATGGGCACCCCTCCGGCCGCGATCTCGGCCTTGAGCGTGCTGGTGAACAGCGGGTACGCGTACGGCACCATGATCATGTCGAGCCCGGCGTTGATCGAGGTACGCACGTCGCTCGGGTAGTCGCCGGGGATCTGGTCGATGGCCTGCCAGTCGCTGATCACGAAGCCCTTGAAGCCGAGCCGGCCCTTGAGCACGTCGGTGATCAGCTCCTTGTGCGCGTGCATCTTGAGCGGCCCCTGGCCGAAGTCGACGCTGGAGAACGACGGCATGACGCTGCCCACGCCGCGCTTGACCGCCTCGGCGAAGGGCGCCAGGTGGATGGCCGCCAGCTGTTCCCTGGTGAGCTGGGTGACGCCCTGGTCGATCTTGTAGTCGCCGGTCGAGGAGCCGTAGGTGGTGCCGCCGTCGCCGACGTAGTGCTTGGCCGTGGCCAGCACGCCGTTGTCCTGCAGCCCGTCGATGATCGTGGTCATCCGCGAGACCAGCGCCGGGTCCTCGCCGAACGACTCGTAGGCGCGTCCCCACCGGTCGTCCCGCGACACGCACAAGCACGGCGCGAAGTCCCACGGAATGCCCGTGGCCTTGACCTCCTTCGCCGTGACCTTGCCCGCCTGCTCGACCAAGCCGGCGTCGCGGGTGGCGCCGAGGCCGACGTTGTGCGGGAAGATCGTCGCACCGACCACGTTGTTGTGCCCGTGGACCGCGTCGACGCCGTAGATCAGCGGAATCTGCAGCCGCGTCTGCTGGGCGCGCAGCTGGAAGCCGTCGATCATGTCGGCCCACGCCTTCGGCGTGTTGGTCGGCGGGGTGGAGCCGCCACCCGACAGCAGCGAGCCGAGCAGGTAGGTGGCGATGTCGTTCGGCGAGCCGAGCGCGCCGCGTTCGGCCTGCGTCATCTGGCCGACCTTCTCCTCGGTGCTCATCCGGCCGAGCAGGTCGGCGACCCGCTGCTTGACGGGCTTACGAGCGTCGAGGTACGGCAGGCCGTGCGCGTTGATCACGATGGCCGGAGTCTCGGCCGGGGGCTTGGTGCCCGTGCCGGACAGCTCGATCGGGATGGTCTCGGCGACCTCGGCCGCGCCGTCGGCCAGCGTCCTGACCGTGAACGCCTTGGCCGTGCCCGACGCGGTGCCCGCCGGGAAGGTCAGCGTGCCCTCGACCGGCGTGTAGTCCTGGCCGGGGGTGGCCGTGCCGGTGCCGGTGCGGTAGCCGACGGCCAGGTCGGCGGGGAGCGGGCCGCCGGTGGCGGTGGTGACCGAGACGCGTACCTCGGCCGTGCCCTTCTCGTTGACCGGGTAGACCGGCTTGTCCGTGGCCAGGCGTACCGGCCGGGGCGGGGCGGTGCCGTAGACCTGCACGTCGTCCCAGAACAGCGTGCCGGAGGCGGCCGGGAGTCGCATCGAGTAGCCCCACATGGCGACCAGGTCGAGCTGTCCGTCGGTGGGGGCGCCGCCCGGCTGGTAGTCGCCGCGGCGGGTGAAGTCGGCGAACGGCACCCGCACCTGCCGCCATCCGGCCGTGTCATCGGTGAAGGACGACTCGAACAGCTCGGCGCTGCCCGCTCCGCCGCCACCATCCTTGATCTCGAAGAACACCTTCTGCCCGGACCCGGTGCCCCTGACCCAGAAGGAGAACCCTTCGTAGGCGGACCAGTCCTGGGCGGTCGTCAGGTCGTGGGACCAGCCGCCCCACTGGCTCACGGTGTAGACCGCTTTGAGCACCCGGTTGGTCGCGGGGGCGCCGGGCCTGGCCGCGTCGGGCTCGACGGTCAGCGCCGGGGTGGAGGCGGTGTCGTTGCCCCAGGCGGAGACGCCCGCGGGCAGGGTCGCGGCCTCGAAGTCGGTGACGGTCAGCGGTTCGGCGGCGGCCTGGGCCGGGGGTGCGGTGACCAGCGCGGCCACCAGGGCCACCGCCGCCCATAGCGGGGTCCTTAATCGGAACATGGATCCTCCCAAGAGAAGAGAGAGCGCTCTCTCCTAGAGGGGATCGTGTCACGGGAGCGATTTATAACAAGCCCCGTCAACCTGTGTGATGCCGCCCGGCTGTCCGTGGGCCGGGCGGCCCGCACGCTAGAACAGCGGCGCTTCGTCGCCCGACGGGGCGGATTCGGCCGGTTCGGCCGGGCCCGCTCCCAGAGCGCCGCCGACGGCGCCGATGGTGTTGGTGAGGCGGACGCCCGAGCCGTCGCGGCGCCCGATCTCGTCCGGCAGCGGCACCGGCTTGCCCACCGAGGACACCGCCTTGGCCGGCGCGGGCCCCGCCCAGGCCAGCAGCAGCACGTCCTCGCCCTTGAGGAAGCGCTGGGCCCGGACTCCGCCGGTGGCCCGCCCCTTGGCGGGGAACTCCGCGTAGTCCGACACCTTGCCGCCCCCGACCTGGGTGCCGGGCAGGGCGGTGGACGAGCCCGCCACCGTCACCACCTGGGACGGACGCGACGGATCGACCACGCCGAACCAGATCACCCGGGCCGTCCCGTCGAGCCGGATGCCCGCCATGCCGCCCGCCGGACGTCCCTGCGGGCGTACCTGCGAGGCCGGGAAGCGCAGCAGCTGCGCGTCGGAGGAGACGAAGACCAGGTCGTGCGCCTCGGATTCGAGCTCCACGGCGCCCACCACGCTGTCGCCCTCCTTGAGGGTGATCACCTCGAAGTCGTCGCGGTTGGCCGGGTAGTCGGGCACCACCCGCTTGACCACGCCCTGCGCGGTGCCGACGGCCAGGCCGGGACCGTCGGGGTCGAGTGAGCCGAGCCCGACGACCGTCTCGTCCGGTTCGAGCGCGACGAACTCGGAGACGGGATGGCCGCCCGACAGCGACGGCGGGTTGGCGGAGGGCGGCAGTGTGGGCAGATCGACCACCGCGACGCGGATCAACCGGCCCGCCGACGTCACCACGCCGACCTCGCCTCTGGCGGAGGTGCGGACCACGGAGACCAGCACGTCGTGCGCGGCTCGCTCGTCTCCGCCCGACAGCGGCGAGGCGTCGGATGTGCGGGCCAGCAGCCCGGTGGACGAGAGCATCGCCAGGCACGGGTCGTCGGCCACCTGGAGGTCCACCGCCGCCGCGCGGGCCACGCCCGAGGCCTCCAGCAGGACGGTACGGCGCGGCGTGCCGTATTTCTTGGCCACGTCGGCCAGCTCGCCCGAGACCACCTGGCGCAGGCGGGCGTCCGACGACAGGATCCCGGTCAGCTCGGAGATCTCGTCGGAGAGCGTCTGCTTCTCGCGGTCGAGCTCCAGCTTGTCGAAGCGGGTCAGGCGGCGCAGCGGTGTGTCGAGGATGTAGGCGGCCTGGATGTCGCTCAGGTCGAAGACCTCCATCAACCGCGCGCGCGCCTGCGCCGAGTCGTCGGAGGTGCGGATGACCTGGATGACCTCGTCGATGTTGAGCAGCGCGATGATGAGGCCGTCGACCAGGTGCAGGCGCTCCTCGCGCTTGCGGCGGCGGAACTCCGAGCGGCGGCGCACGACCTCGAGCCGGTGCTCCACGTAGACGCGCAGCAGCTCACGCAGGCCCAGCGTGCGCGGCTCGCCGTCGACGAGTGCCACGTTGTTGATGCCGAAGGTCTCCTCCATCGGCGTCAGCCGGTAGAGCTCCTCCAGCACGGCCTCGGGGATGAAGCCGTTCTTGATCTCGATGACCAGGTGCAGGCCCTTGTGCCGGTCGGTGAGGTCCTTGAGGTCGGCGATGCCCTGCAGCTTCTTGCTGGTGACCAGCTCTTTGATCTTGGCGACGACGCGCTCGGGGCCGACGTTGTAGGGCAGCTCGGTGACGACGAGGCCCTTGCGGCGCGGCGTGATCTGGTCGACCCTGCACTTGGCCCGCATGCGGAAGGTGCCGCGGCCGCTCTCGTAGGCGTCGCGGATGCCCTGCAAACCGATGATCGAGGCGCCCGTAGGCAGGTCGGGGCCGGGCACGAAGCGCATGAGCTCGTCGAGCCCCGCGTCGGGTTTCTTGATCAGGTGCCGGGCGGCGGCCACGATCTCGGTGAGGTTGTGCGGCGCCATGTTGGTGGCCATGCCGACCGCGATGCCGGTCGTGCCGTTGACCAGCAGGTTGGGGAACGCCGACGGCATGACCGTGGGCTCGGTCTCCTGCCCGTCGTAGTTGGGCTTGAAGTCGACGGTGTCCTCGTCGAGCGACTCGACCATCAGCATGGCCGCCGGGGCCAGCCTGGCCTCGGTGTAACGCATGGCGGCCGGCGAGTCGTCGGGGGAGCCGAAGTTGCCGTGGCCGTCGGCCAGGGGCAGGCGCATCGAGAACGGCTGCGCCAGCCGGACGAGGGCGTCGTAGATCGCGCCGTCGCCGTGCGGGTGGAGCTTGCCCATCACGTCGCCGACCACCCGCGAGCACTTGACGTGGCCGCGTTCGGGACGCAGGCCCATCTCGCTCATCGAATAGAGGATGCGCCGCTGCACGGGCTTGAGACCGTCGCGCGCGTCGGGCAGCGCACGCTGATAGATCACCGAGTAGGCGTACTCGAGATAGCTTGCGCGCATTTCCGAGGAGACGTCGATGTCGACGATCCGCTCCTCGAAGTCCTCGGGTGGGGGTGCAGTCGTACGTCGGGCCATGTCGAACATTGTGCCGAAGAAAGTCGAGTGCCCGCGACGCATCGGCCGCGCCGGTCCGGAAGAGTGTGCTTGACCAAGCAATTGCTTGGGGCTTACGTTCGGAAATAAGCGGCAGACTCGCTTCCGGAGGCGTCATGATCGAATTCCATCCCGTGACCAAGCACATCGGCGCCGAGGTGACAGGCGTGGACCTGCGCAAGCCGCTGTCCCAGGAACAGGTGGAGACCCTGCGGGCCGGCTGGCTGAAGTACCTCGTGCTGTTCTTCCGGGACGCGGAAATCGACGACGAGCAGCACCTGCAGTTCGCCCTGAACTTCGGCACGCTCAACCACCCGGCCTTCAAGAAGGACAGCGCCAGCCCGATCCACGTACTCGACCAGACCGACCCCAAGGGGGAGGGCGGCGACGAGTGGCACAGCGACAACACCTTCGAGCCGACGCCGCCGATGGGGTCGCTGCTGCGCTGCGTCCAGCTGCCGAGCGTGGGCGGCGACACCTGCTGGGCCAACACCTACCTGGCCTACGAGACGCTCTCCCCGCCGCTGCAGCGGCTCTGCGACGAGCTCACGGCGGTGCACGACATCACGATGTCGATGAAGAAGGCCATCTCGAAGGGGCATCCGTTCGACCTGGCGGAGGTCCAGGCGAAGTGGCCACCGCTCGAACGCCCCGTGGTACGGGTACACCCCGAGACCGGCCGCAAGGCACTGTTCGTGAACCGGGCGTCCACGACCCGGCTGGTGGGGCTGTCCGACCGGGAGAACGAGGCGCTGCTGCCGCTGCTGATCGACCACATACGGTCGCCGGAGTATCAGCTGCGGCTCCGCTGGCGCCCGGGCACACTGGCGTTCTGGGACAACCGCCCGACGCAGCACTACGCGGTGGCCGACTACACGGAGCGCCGCCGCATGCACCGCGTGACTATCAACGCCTTCCCAGAACACCAATAAACCGTCGTCTTTCGTTACGACAAGCCGCCCCACCGGCCGAGCCGCTGGGGAACCACCGGCTGAACCGCTGGCCGCCACCGGCCAAGAATGCGCACGTAACGGCGCCCGGCCCTGTGCGGGTTCAGCGGGCGTTTTCCTGGAGGCCCTCAGCCGTGTGCGGCGGGTGGCGGTGGGTGTGGCTTGCCGTAACGGATGGAAGGGGTTTGAGGGGTTGTCTGGACCGTAACAATGCGCCAAACGTCGGTGGGAGCTGGTAACAAGGACCTCATGATTGACGCCCCAGACGCCGAGACGCTGCGTGAAGAGGCCGAGGCCCGGTTGCGGGCGCTCGCCGGTGAGCACGCCCGGCTGCGTGATGACCAGTGGGCCGCCATCGAGGCGCTGGTCATCGACCGGCGGCGGTGCCTCGTCGTCCAGCGCACCGGCTGGGGCAAGTCGGCCGTCTACTTCGTGGCCACCGCCCTGCTGCGCGAGCTCGGCGACGGGCCCACCGTCATCGTCTCGCCGCTGCTCGCCCTCATGCGCAACCAGATCGCCGCCGCCGAGCGGGCCGGGATCCGGGCCGTCACCATCAACTCGGCCAATCCCGAGGCGTGGGAGGAGATCTACGGGCAGGTGGCCGACGGGGAGATCGACGTGCTGCTCGTCAGCCCCGAGCGGCTCAACAACCCCGATTTCCGCGACAACGTGCTGCCCGAGCTGGCCGAGAGCGCGGGCCTGGTCGTGGTCGACGAGGCGCACTGCATCTCCGACTGGGGGCACGACTTCCGGCCCGACTACCGCCGGCTCGCCACGCTTTTCAACGAGCTGCCGCCGGGCATCCCGGTGCTCGCCACCACCGCAACGGCCAACGCGCGGGTCACGCGCGACGTGGCCGAGCAGATGGGCGAGGGCACGCTGGTCCTGCGGGGCCCGCTGGAGCGGGAGAGCCTGCACCTGAGCGTCGTGCGGCTGCCGACCGCCGAGCAGCGGCTGGCGTGGCTGTCCCAGGCGTTGCGCGAGCTGCCCGGCTCCGGGATCGTCTACACGCTGACCGTGGCCGCGGCCCACGAGATCGCCGGATACCTGCGCGACCAGGGATACGAGGTGGCCTCCTACTCCGGGCAGACCGATCCCGCCGAGCGGCTGGCCGCCGAGGAGGCGCTGCTCAACAACAAGATCAAGGCGCTGGTGGCGACGAGCGCGCTCGGGATGGGCTTCGACAAGCCCGATCTCGGGTTCGTCGTCCACGTGGGGGCGCCGCAGTCGCCCGTCGCCTACTACCAGCAGGTCGGCCGGGCCGGGCGCGGTGTCGAACGCGCCGAGGTGATCCTGCTGCCCGGCACCGAAGACCGCGATATCTGGGCCTATTTCGCCTCGCTGGCGTTCCCGCCCGAGCCGGTGGTGCGGGCCACGCTCCAGGCGCTCGAAGAGCGGGGCGTGCTCTCCACCCCCGCGCTGGAGACGGCCGTCGACCTCAGCCGGGGGCGGCTGGAGATGATGCTCAAGGTTCTCGACGTCGACGGCGCCGTACGCAGGGTCAAGGGCGGCTGGGAGGCGACCGGCGAGCCGTGGGACTACGACGCCGAGCGCTACGCCCGCATCGCCGGTGAGCGCAAGGCCGAGCAGGAGGCCATGCTCGGCTACCTGACCACGACCGAGTGCCGCGAACGCTACCTGCGCGGCCACCTCGACGACGAGACGGCCGGCCCGTGCGGCAGGTGCGACAACTGCACCGGCGAGCACCGCTCGCCGGAGATCGCCGAGCAGGCCGTGGCGGGCGCCCGCGAGCGGCTGACCAGGCCCGGCGTCGAGATCGACGCGCGCAGGCAGTGGCCCACCGGCCTGGCCGACCTGTCCGGCCGGATCAAGCCGGAGCTCGGCGCCGAGCCGGGCCGGGCGCTCGGGCGGCTCACCGACATCGGCTGGGGCAACCGGCTGCGGGAGATGTTCAACGGCGCCGACGGGCCGATGGCCGATGACATGTTCAAGGCCGTGATCCAGGTCCTGTCCGCGTGGGACTGGCGGGAGCGGCCCGTCGCCGTGGTCAACGTGCCGTCCACGTCGCGGCCCCTGCTCGTACGCGGCTTCGCCGAGCGGCTCGCGCAGGTCGGGCGGCTGACCTACCTGGGCGAGCTCGGTTACCGCGACGGCTCGCCGGGCAAGCAGTTCAACAGCGCCAAGCGGGTCCAGGCGGTCCGGGCGACGCTGGCCATGCCGAAGGAGGTCGGCGCCGCCATCGCCGCGTGCGGCGGTCCCGTCCTGCTGATCGACGACCGCATCGACACCGGCTGGACGATGACGCTCGCCGCCGCGCTGGTCCGCCACGCGGGCGCCCCCGCCGTGCTGCCGCTGGCCCTGGCGACGGTTAGCTGACGCCCATCGTCGCCAGGTCATAGCCGCCGTAGACCGGGCTGACGTGCACGTTGGTCGCCTTCAGGCCGCGTACGAGCAGGGTCCGCTCCCAGGAGAGCGGCACCAGCACGGCCTCGTCGGCGATCTTCTGCTCGACCTCGCTCCACCGCCGGGCGCGCGTGGTGGCGTCGAGCTCGCGCTTGGCCGTGTCGATGAGGGCGTCGAGCGCGGGCAGACGGACGTTCACGTTGATCGAGTGGCCCTTCTCCAGGATCTCCCTGCTGTCGGCCAGCGGGGTGACGAACGACTCCACGTCCGGCCAGTCGGGCGCCCACGCCCTGGCGATCAGGCCGACGCCCGCCTTCTTGAGGTATTCGGGATTGCCCCCGTACTTCGCGTGGAAGTCCGCGATCGGGTAGCCCCGCAGCTGCACCTTGATGCCGACCTTGGCCAGTGACGCCTGCACGGCCTGCGCCGCGGCGGACTCCCCGAACGTGTCACGGTAGATGTAGGTGGTGCTGAACCCGGTGCGCTTGCCGCAGGCGGCCAGCGACTCCTTGGCGGCGTCCGCGTCGCCGGACGCGGTGAGGCCCGGCAGGGGCGCGTGCCTGCCGGGGATCAACGGCGGCACGAGCGAGGCCGGTATCTGGCCGCCCTGGTTCAGCCCGCCGACGAAGGCACGGTTGATCGTCGCCAGGTCCAGGGCGCGGATCACCGCGCGGCGGCAGTCGACATGGTCGAACGGCGGGACCTGCGGATCGATCGCCAGATAGCGGATCTGGGAGCCGACGGGGGCGTCGGCGCGGGCCTTGTACGCGGGCTTGTCGTAGATCTTGGGAGAGTCCAAGGTCGCGATCGGCGAGCCGACCTCCGCCTGGCCGATCAGCAGTTTGGCATTCGCGTCGGCCGCGGCCAGCTCGAATTGGAGCTCATACCGGTCCGGGAGGGCTTTGCGGTTCGGGTCGGTCGCGGGGTCCCAGTTCGGGTTGCGGACCAGGACTATCTTGGTGTCCGTCGCGCTCTCGAACTTGTACGGCCCCGACGAGACCACCGCGTACCGATACTTGGCGACGGTGTCCTTGGCCTTGGGCACGGGGACGGTCTCGGGCAGCTGGGCGAGGTTGTCGAAGGCGGCGTACGGCTGCTTGAGGTGGAACACGATCGTGCGGTCGTCCGGTGTCTGGATGGCCGAGTCCGTGTTCGCGTCGGGCGACTTGTACGGCCCCTGGTAACCGGCGGGCAGGTCGAGCATGGTGTCGAAATAGGTGGGGCCGTTGCCGAAGGTGGCGTCGTCCATGCTCCGCAGTACCGCGTACTTCACGTCCGCCGCGGTGACCGGCGCGCCGTCCTGGAACTTCACCCCGTCGCGCAGCCGGTAGGTCCACGTCTTCCCGCCGTCGCTCGCCTGCCCCAGGGACTCGGCCAGGTCGGGAACGAGCTGGGTGCCGGCCTGACCGGGGACGGGCTTGAACATCGTCAGTGACCGGCCGTAGAGGCGGATGGCGTTCATGGCGTCGGGGTAGTAGGTGTTGCCCGGATCGCTGGAGTCCAGGCTGTACGCGGAGGCCAGACGGAGCGTGCCGCCGGTCTTGGTGGACGGGTTCGCGACGGCCGCGACCGCCGCGTCGAAGCCGGTGGGCGCCGTCGTGGCCGGGGTCGTCGGCCCGCCGGTCGGGCCCGTCCCAGGGAGGTTGCGGATGACGATCCACGCCACGAGGCCCACCATGAGCGCCGTGGCCACCGCCCCCACCGACACCAGCACACCGCGCCGCCGCACGCCGGGCGCGGTCACGGGCGTGACACCGCCGGGATCTGCGGGTCGCGGGTACGGCCCGGGCACCTGAGGCCCGGACTCCCAGCGAGGCCCGGCAGGCACCTGCGGCCCGGACTGCCTGTGGGGCCCGGCCGGGGATGCCGCCTGTGGGTAGGCCGATGCCGATGCCGGTGGGGGCGGCGGCGGAGGAGCACTCGTCCGGATGAGCTCTCCCAGCACCTGCTCCGCCGTGGGCCGCCGCCGGGGATCCTTGCCCAGAGCCGTCCAGAGCAGCGGCCCGAGCGGCTCCGGCACTCCCGACAGGTCCGGATCCATGCTCAGGATCCGGTGCATCACCACAGGAAGCGCCCCGAACCCGAACGCGCTGTGCCCCGTGGCCGCGTACACCATCGTCCCGGCCCACGCGAACACGTCGCTGGCCGGTGACGGCTCGCCGTGGAACTGCTCCGGCGCCATGTACGCGGGCGTGCCCACCACGCTGGTCGTCAGGCTCTGGCTCACGTCGAGCGCCCGCGCGATGCCGAAGTCGATCACCCTGGGCCCGTCGGGCGCGAGCAGCACGTTGCTCGGCTTGAAGTCGCGGTGCATCACCCCGGCCCGGTGGATCGCGGCCAGCGCGGTGGCGGTCGCGATGGCCAGCCGTACCAGCGCCTGACCCCGCAGCGGGCCTTCCCCGGACACCTGGCGCTGAAGGGACGGGCCGTCCACGTACTCGCCGACGATGTACGGCTGGTCGTTGACGGCGCCCACCTCGAGCACCCGCGCCGTACAGAACTCCGCGACCCGCCGGGCGGCCTCAGCCTCGCGCCGGAAACGTCGTACGGCCTGCTCGTCGTCGGCGAACCTGGCGTGCAGCAGCTTGATCGCCACCCGCTCGCCGCTCGGGGAGGTCCCCAGATAGACGCTGCCCTGACCGCCCTCGCCGAGGAACCCGGTGACCTGATAAGAGCCAACCGACACGGGGTCGCCTGGCCGTAACGGACGCACGCCCAGCATCCGGCTCCCTATCGTCCTTTATCGGGGATCGTCCCTTATCGGGGCTTCTTACGATAAGGATTCTTACGATAAAGGGCACCGGAAAGATCGCACTAGAGGCGCGGGCGCGCTCCCAGATGAACGATCGCCTTGGCAGCCAGGCGGCAGCCGTCCGCCAGCGCCTCGGCCGGCGGCTTGCCCTCCAGCCACGGCGGCAGGAACCCGGCGCAGAACGCGTCGCCCGCCCCCGTGCCGTCGACGATCCGCTCGACCGGATCGGCGTTGACCCTGATCGGCTCCGATCGGCTGTTGCCGAACCAGAGCGCGCCGTCGACGTTCATCTTGATCACGACCTGCGGGAACCAGGCGGTGAGCACCTTGGCCGCGGCCTCGGGATCGTCGCGGCCGGTGAGCACCTTCGCCTGGTCGACGTTGGCGAACAGCAGCTTGACCCCGTTGGTCCACTCCAGGAACGGCTCGGCGCCCGTACGCTCCAACGGCGCGGACGACGAGCAGTCGACCGAGATGGACATCCCGGACCGGCGAGCCATGTCGAGCGCGGCCAGCCCCGCGTCGCGGGACCCCTCGTTGATCAGGGTGTAGCCGGACAGATGCAGATGACCGCCGCCGAACAGGTCGCGCGGCAGATCCTCCGGCGAGAGCGCCGCGTTGGCGCCCGGGTCGGAGAGCATGGTCCGCTCACCCTTGTGCGTGACGAGCACCACGCAGGTGCCGGTCGGCCGCTCAGGATCCATGACAAGCCGGGCATCGACCCCGTAACCCATCAGCTCCATGTCACGGTTACGACCGGTGATGTCGGCGCCCCGGCGGCCGATGAAGGCCACCTCCGCACCCTCGACGGCCAGCCAGGAAGCGATGTTCGCCCCTGATCCACCGCCGTGCATCGTCACGATCGCCGGAGTGTCGCTCGCCCTGGCGAGTGCATAACGGGCGCGCGCGACCGCGTCGGTCATGAGATCGCCCACCACGACGACCCGCGTCATGATGCCACCACCTTGCTGCCTTCAGAACGAGCCTGGCCACGGCAAAACTAACAGCTTCCGGCCTGCCCGTGGGGCGGACCCCGGACACAGGGGGGCAGTCGATGCACAAGCGTTGCCCAATAGGCCCTGCCGGGCGTGGCATTCGGGACGCGGGTCTACGCTCGGGACTGTGGAGGCTCCGTACCCGGCCCACTGGGAGGCCGACGTCGTCCTGGCGGACGGCGGCACCGCCCATGTGCGTCCCATCAAGCCCGCCGACGCCGACAGACTGCGCGCCTTCTACTCCCGTCTCTCCGACGAATCCATCTATTTCCGCTTCTTCGGCCCCAGGCCGCGGCTCTCCGACAAGGAGGTCGCCTGGTTCACCACCGTCGACTACGTCGACAGAGTCGCGCTGATCGCCACCATCGGCACCGAGATGGTGGCCGTGATCCGCTACGACAGGACGGGGCCGGGCGAGGGCGAGGTGGCCTTCCTCGTCGAGGACGCCCACCAGGGCAGGGGAGTGGCCTCGGTGCTGCTGGAGCACCTGGCCGCCACGGCCCGCGAGCGCGGCATCCAGCGCTTCGTCGCCGACGTGCTGCCGGCCAACATGAAGATGATGGGCGTCCTGCGCCAGGCCGGATACACGGCCGAGAGCTCCTTCGCCGACGGTGTCGTCCGCATGACGCTCGACCTCACCCCCACGCAGACCTCGGCCGAGGTGACGACCGCCCGCGAACACCGCGCCGAGGCCAGATCCATCGCCCGCCTGCTCGCGCCCGGCTCGGTGGCGGTCATCGGCGCCTCGCGCGAGCCGGGCGGAGTGGGTCACACCGTCTTGCGCAACCTGCTCGCCGCCGACTTCAGCGGCCCCGTCTATCCGGTTCACCGCGAGGTACGCGCCATGGCGGGCGTACGCGCCTATCCGAGCGTGGGCGCCATCGACGACCAGGTGGACCTGGCCGTGGTGGCCGTGCCCGCCTCCGGCGTCATCGAGGTGGTCAAGGAATGCGCGGAGAAGGGCGTGCACGGGCTGGTCGTGGTCTCCTCCGGGTTCGGCGAGACGGGGGCCGAGGGCCGTGAGCGGCAGGATGAGCTGGCCCGCATCGCCCGCGCGTACGGCCTGCGCGTGGTCGGCCCCAACTGCCTCGGCATCGCCAACACCGACCCGGCCGTCAAGCTCAACGCCACACTCGCCGCGACCGTGCCGGGCCGGGGCCGGGTCGGCTTCTTCAGCCAGTCGGGCGCGCTCGGTACCGCGCTGCTCCAGCGGGTGGCGCAGCGGGGGATGGGCATCTCGTCGTTCGTCTCGGCGGGCAACCGGGCCGACGTGTCGGGCAACGACCTGCTCCAATACTGGGAGGAGGACGCCTCGACCGAGGTGATCCTGCTCTACCTGGAGTCACTGGGCAATCCGCGCAAGTTCACCCGCCTGGCCAGGCGCCTGGCACGCAGCAAGCCGATCGTGGTCGTCAAGAGCGGCGGCACACCCGCCGGTCACTCCGCGGAGGCGCTCGGGCTGCCCGATTCGGCGATCAGCTCGCTGTTCTCGCAGGCGGGGCTGATCCGGGTGGACGACCTCATCCAGCTGTTCGACGTGGGCCAGCTCCTGGCCTATCAGCCGCTGCCCGCCGGCCCCCGGGTCGGGCTGGTCACCAACTCCGACGCCCTGGGCCTGCTCGCCGCCGACGCCTGCGTCGCCGCGGGCCTGGAGCCGCTGCCCCCGGTCAACCTGGGGGCGGGCGCCGGGGCCGCCGCATTCGGTACGGCCCTCGCGGACCGGCTCGACTCGCCGTCCGTGGACGCGGTGGTGGTGATCTACATGCCGCCGATCCCCGGTGAGGACTCGGCGGTCGCGGCCGAGCTGCTGCGGGTGTCGAAGGACTCGGCCAAGCCGGTGCTCGCCACCTTCCAGGGGCATCTCGGCATGCATCCCGACCTGCTGGTGGGCTCGGTGCCCTCGCGGGGGTCCATCCCCTCGTACGCGGCGCCGGAGGAGGCGGTCAGGGCACTGGCGCACGTGGTCCGCTACGCGAGATGGCGCGCCCGGCCGTCCCTACCGCCCCCCGAACTCCCGGACATCGACCCCCACCGCGCCCGCACCCTGATCCACCACGCCCTCCACCAGCCCGCCAACGCCAACGCCACCGCCAACGCCAACGCCAACGCCACCGCCAACGCCACCGCCAACGCCAACGCCAACGCCACCGCCAACGCCAACGCCACCGCCGACGCGGCGTCCGCGCCCGCGTCCGCGTCCGCGCCTGCTTCCGTACCCCCGTCCTCCGTATCCGCGTCTTCAGTGTCCGCGTCGTCTGCTTCCACGCGGAGCTTCTTCGCCGAGCCCGGACCGCCGATCGAGGCCGACGCGGCCGACGTGGCCGAGCTGCTCGCCTGCTACGGGCTGAGCGTCTGGCCGGCCGAGGTGGTGCGATCCCCGGACGAGGCGGTGGTGGCCGCCGAACGGCTGGGCTGGCCGGTGGTGCTCAAGGTGGCCGGCGCCGAGGCCGCCCGCCGGGCCGGGACCGTACGCCTCGGGCTCGCGGGACCGGACAGCGTGCGGCATGCCCACGCCGAGTTCGTCGCCCAGTTCGGCGAGGACGTGGAGCTGGCGGTCCAGCGGATGGCGCCGCAGCCCGCCGTACCGACCGTGGTGAGCGTCACCGAGAACCCGGCGTTCGGCCCCGTCGTCTCGTTCGGGCTGGGCGAGGTCACGGCGCGGCTCCTCCTCGACCAGGGCTTCCGGCTCGCGCCACTCACGGGCGAGGACGCCGCCGGACTGGTCCGTTCGGTCCGCGGGGCCCCATTGCTGTTCGGCGAGTACGGCTACCCGCCCGTGGCGGTCGACGCCCTGGAGGACCTCCTGGTCAGGGTGGGCCGCCTGGCCAACGACCTGCCGGAGGTGGCCCGTCTGGACCTCGACCAGGTGCTGGTGGGCAGGGAGGGTGTCATCATCCTCGGCGCCCGCGCCACGATCCGCACCCCACCCGGTCCCCGCCCGGACGGCGGCCCCCGCAGGCTGGCCTGATCGCCTCGGGCCGCCGCCCTCGGGGATTTCCGAGGGCGGCCAAGGGTTCGGTCAGCCGTGCACGATCGCGACGTTGTCGATCCAGTTCCACGCCGTGCCCGCGTTGTCCAGGACGAGGTTCAGCGCGTCGATGGAGTGTTCGGTCGCGTCCGCGGGGTCGGCGACCTTGAACGTCGTGGGATAGAAGGAGCCGTCGGCGTAAAAGCCGCCGTATCCGTGAATGACAAGGTAGTGCCGCAAGAGAGAGGCCTGGTTGTTCCACGGCAACGCGCCGGGTTTCACGATGATCATCACTGGGTTGCCGCGAGACAGGGAGGTGACGATCCGGTCGAAGACGACCCTGCGGGTCTGGTCGATGCTGACGTCCAGCCCTTCGAACGAGTACTGCCAGTCAGAGGCCGACAGGTATTGGTTGATGACGCCGGGGATCCGTCCCGGCCAGGTGATGCCGTAGATCGCCTCGTCGGTGCCCAGCTTGTCGGCCAGTTCGGCCTGTGGAGGAGCCGAGTGGCCCATCGTGGCGAGCGTCATCTGCACGGCGGCGGGCCCGCACCAGTTCGCCTTCTCCTGTTGCTTGAGTGAGAGTCGCATGTCCAGGGCCCGGACGGTCGGCCGCCAGGTTCCGGCGATGCCGAAGGTGGCATCGGCGACGGCGTAGGGACGTCTGAGATCGGTGAACGCGGTGTAGCACGCCCGGCTGGCGTTCGTGGTCATCGTCGGGCACGAATCGGAGATGGTCGGGCCGCCTCCGCCGAACTTCAGCGTCAGATTGACCTGGAAGTTGGTGTAGGCGCCCGGATTGATGAAGGCCATCGCGCGTACCTGCGTACGGGGGGCGTTGAACTCCAGGCACACCTGGTAGGCGGTCCCGTTGTACGACTGGGTGTCGTTGCACGTTCTGTTGGCCGCGGACGGATACTCATGCCAGATGCCGGCCTGGGCGGGAAGGGCGGGCACGGCGACCACCGCGAGTGCCACGCCTGCCAGCAGCGAGAGCAACGCCGAAAGCAGTCTTTTCACAGGCTCAAGTCCTTCTCTGGGACGTGGTGCGGGAGGAGATCGGTTACGGCGCGGTCACCGAGAGCCTGTGCAGCCGTTCGTTGATCTTGTAGTAGAGGTTGCCGAACCTGTCGGCCGTCAGCCCCTCCATCCCCGAGGCGGTCAGCAGCACGGTCATGGCCTTGGTCGACTTGTCGATCCGGAAGATCTGGTCGCCGGAGGTGCCGTACACACCGCCCGGATCCTTGTCCACGGTCAGCAGGACTCCGTCGCGCCAGGCCAGGCTGGGTTTGGCGGTGTAGTCGGGGTCGGCGAACAGCCTTTTCACGGCGATCGCGTCGGGGTTGGCGGGGTCGAGCGTGAACAGCGACCCACCGGCCAGGCCCCAGAGCCCGCCGTCCACCTCAGTGAGGGCCGTGACGGCCTTGGGCCCGGTCAGCGGCAGCGGGTGGGTGCGCACTGCGCCGGTCGCGGGATCGTAGGAGAACAGGGTGGCCGAGGCTCCCGGCGTGTAGACGGGATCGACGCCCAGCGCCCCGCGTGTGGAGGTGCCGCCGAACACCTTGCCGCCCGCGTAGGCCAGCGAGACGACGGCCTGGTCCCGCACCACGCACACGGTCCGGCCCGCCGTGCCCTCCTTCCAGATGGTGAGCGCGCCGCTGCGCTTGCCGTACTTGGGCACCGTGCCCATGTACACCGTGCCGTCGGGGCCGCCGGCCAGCGCGTACGGGCGGTCCTGCGGCGGCGGCCCGTTACCCGGCTCGCAGTCGTCGGCCTTGTCGCCCACCGCGCCGCCGGTGTACCTGAGCGTGGGCGGCCACAGCCCGTCCGGGTCGTAGCTGTAGAGCTTGGCCGAGGGATAGGCGCCGATGTAGAGCCGCCCGTCGTGAGCCAGCAGGCTGTCGGTCTGGCTGAGTCCGGTACGGGGGGTCGTGTCCGGGTTACCGTCGTCGGCGTCGCCGCGCAGCGGGTCGTAGACGCCGGTGCCACCCGTCAGGTAACCGCCGGTGTAGATCTTCCCGTCGGGACCGGCGCCGAGCGCGTTGATCGCGGCGGGCAGGACCGGGGTGCCGCCGACGACCCGGCTGCTCCACTGACCGGTCGCGGGCGTGTACTTGAAGATCCTGGTGCCGTCGCCGGCCGCGCCGAGACCGATGAGCGTGCCGTCCGCCCAGGTGTAGCCGGTGACGTCCAGGCCGGGCTGTACGGTCGTGGCCTGCACGGTCTTGGCGGCCAGATCATAGGACTGCAGCAGGCCGTCCTTGACGAGCCAGACCTTGCCGTCGGCGGCCGGTGAGTGGTGCAGGTCCACATCGGTGATCGTGGCGTCGGTGACGGCCTTGTAGGAGCCGTCGGCGTTCTTGATGATCTGCAGGACGAGCAGCGTACGGTCGATCCAGGCGAACAGCCTGCCTCCTGTCCAGGTGAGGCCGCCGACCATGGAGTTGTGCGCGTAGGCGGCGGGCAGGAGGCTGTCGGTCCGCCCGGTGACGTTGTCGTACCTGACCACCGCGGCGTTCGTCCCCGTGCCCAGATAGGTGGCGTTGGCGACCGGGTCGTGGGCGAGGCTGCGCACGTACTGCGCACCGGCCACGATGGGCACGCTGCCGATCGTGGTGAAGGCGCCGTTGTCGTACTTGAAGTAGCGGCCGTCGTTGTAGGTGCCGCCGTACACCTTCCCGCCCGCTCCCGGCTCCAGGTCCCAGATGAAGGAGTAACCGCCCTCCGCCCTGCCGAGGTCGGTCACCGTCGTCTGGCCGGGGACGTGCCGGTAGAGCTTGGAGTTGGGGTACGTGCCGAGGTAGACGCTGCCATCGGTGGCCGTGGTCGTCGCCCAGCCGCCGACCGTGGGCGTGGCGGCGCTGTCCGGGATGGTGATCTTCTTGGTCACCTTCTCGGTGGCCAGGTCGATCTCCGCGAGTTGCGGGTTGGCGTCCGCGGTGCCGGTGTAGATCGCGTACGCGTCGCCTCCGGCGAAGGTGGTGGCGTTGGGCACGCTGCTCTCGATCTGCACGCCGAGATCGGTCGTGTCCTTGGTGATCAGCACCTCGTCCCAGTAGGCGGTGCCCACATTGGCGACGCCGGAGTAGATGAGCGCCGAGACCGTGGCCGTGCCGGCGGGTGCGACGCCGGAGGCCGTGACGTCGTTCCACCGCTTGCCCGTGACCGAGGCGTTCGCGCTGCCGAGGAGCTGGCCCGAGGTTCCCCTGAAGCGCAGGTACAGCTCGGCGCTGCCGCTGTCGGCCCAGACCTGGGCATAGGCGGTGTAGTGCGTACCGGCGGTGGCGGCCAGGCCCGGCTGGCTCTCCCTGCCGTAAGCGTTGCCCGGCTCGGCGTCGGCGACGCGCGCCGTGCTGCGGCCGTCCCAGGTCACGGCCGTGACGCCGCCCGGGCTGTGCGATCCGCTCCACCCCGTCAGTCCGTCGTCGAAACCGCCGTTGACGATCCGCAGGTCGGCGGCCTGCGCCGGCGCGAGCGGGACGGTGAGCAGCGCCGCCAGCAACGCCGCCGACAGCGTCGCCGCCGGCAGGCGCCTCATAACGCCCCCTTCGCGGTGAGCCGGCGCCCGTCGAGTCTGGGGGTGGTCAGGTCGTCGGCTTCAGGCGGGGGTGGAAAGCGCGGGATGAACCCGGCCAGGGTTACCAGAGGGGATCGCGTCATGTCCGTACCTCCAGCGAGCGTATTTGATTCTGCTCGATTTCGGCCCTGACCGTAACTTTTGGCGCACTGATCGTCAATAGGATGCAGCGGCTTCCGCGAAGGAGGGTGGCTCGGTGGGAAAAATTTGGGCCTTGACCGTAACTAGGCTCTTCTGAGAGCTTGTGATCGTTTCACTGATCGCGAACTTGGGGGTTCCAGGCGTCCGTCCGGACGGTGGTTCTCGGAGGGTCGCCCCAAACCTCATTTCTATGAAATTTCACCATTCGCCACTCCAGTGGTCGGCACGGTGGCAGTGATGAGGCGCAATGGCACGTCCGGTAATTGCCCATGGCCGTACACGTAGATAACGGGATAAAAGACGTTATAGAGCGTTATGTCTGGTGGGTGAGTGCACTGCCCGGTCCTGGCAGGATGGACCCATGAGGGAAACCCGAGTCTCAGCCGCGGGCCTGCGTGAAGCGATCGAGCGCAGCGGCTACTACCCCGACCTCGTCACCGATGCGGTCGAATCCGCGCTGGGCAAGGAGGCTGTGACCGCATTCGTGGTCCATCATGAGGCCACCTTCGATCCCGCGATGGAAGTGCGCAGGCACGTCACCGTCCTGGTGCTGTCGACGACGAGGCTGCTGGTCTGCCACACCGACGAGCATCCGGCGGTGGAAGGCGTCTCGACCTCTCACGCCTCCACGACGACGGAGGCCGTACGCCTGAGCCGCGTCCAGTCGGTCGCGGTCACCCGCGTTGTCCCCGACCCCGCCTCCTACGTGCCCGGCGTCCCTCCCACGGAGGTCACGCTCACGATCGGCTGGGGCGCCATCTCCCACGTCGACCTCGAGCCGGCCACCTGCGGCGACGAGAACTGCGAGGCCGACCACGGCTACACGGGCGCCATCACCGCGGACGACCTCTCGCTCCGGGTGAGCGAGGCGGCCGACGGCCCCGACGCGGTCAACCACGTCCTCGCCTTCTCCAAATCCCTCTCCGAAGCCACCGCCCGCGCCACGACCTGACCGGCCACCCCCGGCGCCCACCCTCTCGGCGTCACCAGGGCAAGACGCATGACAACGCGCACTCCGGTCCATGGGGCCACGCCCAGGAGGGAACCTCGGCGACGGCGCACGGCGCTCTCGGGCGGGGTCGCTGAACTGCGCCCAGCCGACAACACCCCGGCGGCACCGTCCGGTTCACGGCGGCCGTGCGCCTGCGCTGGCGCCTGCCCCGGCTGCCTTACGACATGCACGGCATCCACGGCATCCTCAGCTTCCATGGCACCCACGGCTCCCATGGTGCTCACGGCATTCACGATGCCCATGCGGCCGCGCTTGGGCGCGCCGCTTCGGCCGGAGATTCCCCCCGAACGGCCCGCACCATATGTATGGAGCCCAGCCGATCAAGCGAAGAAGACGGCCAAGAATACGCACGTAACGTCCCCCAGCCACGTGCGGGCTCAGCGGCCGTTTTCCTGGAGGCCCCCGGCCATGTGCGGCGGGTGGCGCTCACTTGGCGGTGCCGTACAACAAGATCGGCTTTTGGGGTTTGCCCGTGGCCTCGACCTGGTGGCGCCGGACAACAAGATCGGGCTCGGGGCGATCATATGATCGAGTGTCAGACGAACGGAATGGAGCGTCATGGGCGGATACGCGCCACTGATTCCCAGCTACGGCACCGCGTCGCTGGCCGAGCTGCCCGGGGCGTTGCTCGCGGCGCTGGGCATGGCCGAGCCGAACCCCCTCCAGCTCGCCCCCGCCGACCGCGTCTGCCTGTTCCTCGTCGACGGTCTCGGCGACGAGCTGCTCCAAGCGCACGCCGACCGGGCGCCCTTCCTCGCCGCCGCCACCCGGACCACGCTCACCGCCGGGTTCCCCGCCACCACCGTCACCAGCCTGTGCTCGCTGGGCACCGGTGTGTCGCCGGGTGAGCACGGCATGCTGGGGCTGATGCTGGCCGTCCCGGGCGCCGGGCACCTGTTCAACTGCCTGCGGTGGACGCTGCCCGGCGGTGCCTTCATGGAGCCGAGCCGATGGCAGCCCGCCGAGACCGTCTTCCAGCGCGCCGCCGCCGCGGGGATCACGCCGAGTTATGTGGCGCCGGCCCAGTTCGAGGGGAGCGGCCTGACCGCGGCCGTCTACCGCGGCGTGCGCTACCTGGCCGCCGACAGCGTCGACGAGCGCGTGGCCAGGGTACGCACGGCGATGGCCGAGCCGAGGGCCCACGTCACCGTCTACTACGGCGACCTCGACGCGATGGGCCACATGACCGGCTGGGGCAGCGAGGAGTGGCTCGACCAGCTGGAAATCGTCGACCGGATGGCCGAACGCATGGCGGCGGACCTGCCCCCCGGCTCCGCCCTCTACATCACCGCCGACCACGGCATGGTCAACGCGACCGAGAAGCTCGACGCCGAGGCCGACCCCACGCTGAGCCGGGGCGTGGCGATGCTCGGCGGGGAGGCGCGGGCCAGGCATGTGTACGCCGAACCGGGCGCCGCCTCCGAGGTGCTCGACGCCTGGCGTGAGACCCTGGCGGGCAGGGCATGGGTGGTGTCGAGGCAGGAGGCGGTCGAGTCCGGCTGGTTCGGGCCGCGCGTGCGGTCCGAATGGCTGGGGCGCATCGGCGACGTCGTGGCCGTCCCGTACACCGACCTGGCCCTCACCGCGCCGAGCGCGCATCCGATCGAGGCGCTGTTCACCGGCTACCACGGTTCGATGACGACGGCCGAACAGCACGTACCACTCTTGGAGGTAAGCAGTCGATGAGGTCATCCATGGCAACCGGGGTGAACGTCCGATGAGCCCGTTGATCACGCCCGAGGAGCTCGCCGCGCTGGACGGCGTGACCCTGCTCGACGTGCGGTGGCGGCTCGGCGGTCCGCCCGGGATCGACATGTATCGCGAGGGGCACCTGCCGGGCGCCGTCTTCTGCGCCCTCGACGCCGACCTCGCCGCGCCGCCCGGAACGGCCGGGCGGCATCCGCTGCCGGAGCCGGACGACTTCGAGAGCGCGATGCGGCGGCTGGGGGTCTCCGGCGAACGGCCGGTGGTGGTCTACGACGACACGGGGTCGATGGCGGCCGCGCGGGCCTGGTGGACGCTGCGTTACTTCGGTCACCCGGACGTCCGGGTGCTGGACGGCGGCCTGTCCGCCTGGGCCGACGCGGGCCTGCCGGTCGTCAAGGAGACGCCCGAGGTGCGGCCCGGTGACTTCGTCGCCAGGCCGGGCGGGATGCCGCTGCTGAGCGCGGCCGAGGCCGGGGCGCTCGCGACGTCGGGCGTGCTGTTGGACGCGCGGGCGGGTGAGCGCTATCGGGGCGAGGTGGAGCCCATCGACCCCGTCGCCGGGCACGTGCCGGGCGCCGTCAGCGCGCCGACCACGGAGAACATCGGCCCCGACGGCCGGTTCCGTCCCGCGGCCGACCTGCGCGAGCGGTTCGCCGCCCTCGGGGTGGGCGAGGGGGTGCCGGCCGGCGCCTACTGCGGCTCCGGCGTCACCGCCGCGCATGAACTGCTGGCCATGGAGGTGGCGGGCCTGCCCGCGGCGCTCTACGTGGGCTCGTGGTCGGAGTGGGTCGCCGACCCCGCCCGTCCGATCGCCACCGGCTGAGCCCCCGTCGCCACGGGCTGAGCCCCCGTCGCCACGGGCTGAGCCCCCGTCGCCACGGGCTGAGCCCCCGCCGCCACCGGCTCAGCCCCCGTCGTCATCGGCTGAGCCGCCGCCCGTCCCCTGGCGCCCTGTGCCTCCGCCCGGCCTCTGGTGAACGGCCGGTCTCCCGCGCCGAAGCACACGAAGCCGAGCGCTCCCGTCTTGGCCGAGGCCGACGCCAGGGCCGAGGCGGGAGCCCGGCCGTCGGCGAGGAGCTCATGGAAGGCCGACATCACGGCCAACGCCTCCTCGTCGCGCACCGGCACCATCCCCGCGACGACACAGGAGGTGCCCCTGGCCAGGAACGCTCCGGCCAAGCCGAGCGGCGCGCCGTCCGTGGGCGTGTGCGCCATCCCCGAGTCGCACGCCGACAGCACCACGAGCGGGGCCGTCCGGGACAACCCGAGCAGGTCGTACGCCATGAGCTGCCCGTCGTCGAGCGTGATGCCCGACAGCAGCGGGCTACGCGCGTGGAACACCCCGTGCGCCGCCAGGTGCAGCACGTCGGCGCTGGTCAGCGCCGCCAGCACGGCCCCGGAGCGGGCGGGCACCTGGCCTCCCCCGGGATGGCAGGCGAGCACCTTCTCGACCTCCGCGCGCGCGTGCGCCAGCCCCGGCCCGGCTGCGGCGATCATCATGGGCCGTTCGGCGGGTACGGCGACGCGCCGCCCGGCCGCCAGCCACGCGGCCGCGCTCGCGGCCACGGACACCGGACGATCACGCAGGCACGGCAGCGCCCCCCACGGCACCGTGTGCAGCGGGCCGGCTGGCACCAGGACCAGCGGCCGGTCGCCGAGCTCGGGGTGCAGCGGCCGGAGCAGCAGGCGTTCGAGCTCCGCCGCGGCCGGCTCGACCCGGGCCTCGGCGGCGGCGCTGTCGCCGAGCACGGCCCGGCGCAGTGCGTAGCGCAGGCGGACGAGCGCCTCGCGAATCGGTCGCGGATCGCCCAGCCGCCGCAGCGTGAGCCGTTCGCCGGTGATCAGCACGGCCAGCAGCGCGGAGCCTTCGGCGACGAACTCGACCAGCGCCGCCCCGCCCAGCCCGGCCCGCACGGCGTCGGGATCGGCCAGCCCGCAGGCGTGCGCGGGAGCGGCGACCGCTCGCCAGCGTTCGGCCCAATCGAACACCTCCTGGGCGCTCCCGTCACGCACCGCCATCGTCAGCCCGAACGCCGCCAGCCGCTCACCCGCCCGCGCCGCGTGGGCCCGCAGCGAAGGGTCCTCGAAGGAGTCCATGCTGCCGCCCATCTCGCTCAGCCCGTCGTGGACCGCGCGGAAGGCCTGGGTGACGTCCTCCTGCAGCGCCGCCTCCAGCGCGAGGGCGTGCTGACGTACCAGCACCGGGATCTGTGACACCTGTTCGAGGTGCTTGGCCTGCAACTCCGAGGCCAGCGACGTGAGACGGGTCCCGGCGGGAACCCAGCGCTCGCCGCGCTGCGCGTGCAGGGTGAGGCGGGCCAGCTGCGCCGACGCCGTCGGGTGGTCGTCGAGCGCCAGCGCCGCCTCCGCCGCCACCAGGCGCAGCGCGGCGGCGCCCGCGAGGTAGGCGGGACCGTTCTCGAGGTCGTCGGCGCACGCGATCAGCTGGTCGAGCAGGTCAGGGGAGGGGCCCTCCAGCGTCAGGCGGGCCCGCAGCACTACCTCCGTGGCCAGCGGCAGCCATGAGAGGCGATCCTGCTCGGCCAGCTCGACCGCCGCCTGCTCGGCCACGGCCAGCGCGCGGCGCGCGTCGCCGGTGAGCAGCTCCACCTGGGCCAGCTTCAGCCGCGCCTCGGCCAGCGCCACCAGCGCGGCGGACGACTCCAGATCGGGTACGGCCAGGCTGAGCAGCGCCCTGGCCTCGCCGGGGAGGTGCGCGGCCAGCAGCGCCCCGGCGAAGTCGGCCCGCATCGTGGCCAGCCGCTCGGGGAAGCCGAACAGGGTGTTCTCGGCCGCCCGGTAGTGGGCGAAGGCTCCGGTGATGTCGCCCTGGCGGACGGCGAGGAAGGGCAGGTTGGCGGCGGCCAGGCGGGCCAGGTGGTCGAGCCCGGCGTGACGGGAGATCTCCAGGCAGGCGGTGATGTCGCGGGTCGCGGCGTCCCAGTCACCCCGGTAGGCGTGGACGAGGCCCCGGTTGAGCAGGCCGCCGGCCAGGAACCGGCGGTCGTCGATGGTGCCCGGCGCGGCCACGAGCGCCTGGAGCGCGCGGTCGCACGAGGCGATGGCCTCCTGGTAGCGGCCCAGGTGGGCGAGCGCGACGGCGCGCTGGGTGTCGAGCTTGGCCCGGTCGAGCGGGGAGAGGTAGGCCCAGGCCAGGGCGGCGATCCTGAGCGCCTGCAGCGGGTGGCCGCGTTCGGTGCGTACCGTGACCAGGGACAGCCGGGCCTGGGCCAGGCGCTGTCGGGTGATGCCGGGGGTGTCGATGGCCTGCCGGAGGTGGTCTTCGGCGGCTTCGAGATCGCTGAGCTCGCGGGCGGCCAGGGCCATCGCTCTGAGGGCGACCACCGCGGCTTCGGCGCAGTTTGCTGCCCGGGCGGCGGCCAGGACGGTGCGGCCGGCGTGCAGCGCCTGCTGGGGATCGACCACCGAACGCAGCACCGCCGTCTCTGCCGCCACCACCAGCGGCCCGGTGGTGTCGGGGGCGGAACGGTCGTCCGACGTTGCGATCATGGCGCCTTGGGCTTCTTGGAGGAGGGGTTGGGAGCCAGGGGGTAGGACGCGGTGCCTGGCTCCCGGTCGGTCATGGGCGGATCCGCACCCACCTGGTCTGGACGGGTGCGAAGCCGGGCCGGTGGCAGACCACGCTGAGCCAGCCCGGAGGCAGGCCGGTGACCGCGAACTGGCCCGAACGCGCAAGACGCCTGGTGAGCGTCAGATGCGGGGTCCTCACATCGACGTGGCTGCCCTCGCCGGGATGCGGGAACACTTGTCCCGCGACGTCGATGAGTCCGTCGCCCACCGTCACCTCCAGATCGAAGGTGAGGCCGGCCGCGACGAAGCGGATCATGCCGGGACCGTCGCCGCCTCGTACGCCACGGGGTGCGGCGCAGTCGGCGGGCGGAGCGGTCACCGCTTGAGAGACCCGGAGTCCGAAGGCATCGCGTGCGGCGGCGGAAACATGCCCAGGGATCGGATCGCTCCCGGCGGCGAGCCGGAGAGCCGCCAGGAAATACTCATCGTTGATCATTGCACCGTCTCCTGTAGTGAGAGCAGGGTGCGCAGTTTTTCCAGGCACCGGATCCTGGTTGGACCCACGGTGCCCACGGGCATGCCGAGCCGCATCGCCACCTGCTGGCTCCCCATATCCGTCGCCACCAGCTGGAGGAGGGTGCGGCAGGGCTCGTGCATGGCGGAGACCGATTTCCAAAGCAGGTGTCTGCCGTCGGCCTCCAGGACGGCAGTCGCCGGATCAGGGTCGTGTACGACGTCGAAGGACGGAAATCCGGGTGGTTCCTTCCTGATGATCAGAAGCGCCTCGCGACGCGTGGTCGTCGCCAGCCACGCGCCGACGCCTGATGGTTCCCTGATGGTGTGAAGGTTTTCGAGCAGGCGCAGCCAGGCACCCTGGACCGCGTCCGCCGCATCGGCTTCGTTCAGCCCGCACGCGCGGGCGACAGCCCACATGCGCGAGCCGAACCTGGACTCAAGCTGGTCCCAGGCCGTGTGGTCGTCTTCGGCCGCAGCCTTGAGCAGTTCCGCAGGATCGCGTGGCTCGTGCATGCGGCCTCCTTCGCCGTGACGGACGAGGAGGCCACCCTGCCTCCTCGTGATTGGCCGAGGACTGAGCGTAAACTCTACAGACTCGACCTGATGAGAACTCCCAGATCGGGAATTTGCCGGGTCGTCTCAGGGTCAAGGACTCGCCCGGCCGCCTCCTTGGCGGGAAGGTCCCTCGCGGCGGCCGCGATGGCGCCCGCGACCAGGGCCGTGGCGAAGGAGGTGCCGCTCCAGACGGCGTAGCCGGCGAAGTCGTCGCGCTCCAGGAAGCTGCTGGCCAGCCACTCGCCACGGGCGCACGCGTCGACCCAGGAGCCGTAGGCGGAGAACGGCGCCCGGTGTTCCTGCGTCGCGTCGACCGCGCCCACGCCCACGACCTCCGACAGCGCGGCCGGCCAGAACGGCCGGTCGCTCGCGGTGTTGCCGGCGCAGGCCACCGCGACGGTGTCGGTCAGGCTCCGCAGCGCGTCGGCCAGGAGGGGCGGCGGCCGGTCGTCGAAGGTGTGGCAGCCGAAGGACAGGTTCAGGACCTGGGGCGGGCGCTCGCGCAGCCGGTTGAGGGCGCGGACCACGCCCGCCTCGTCGCCGACGCCCTGCCCGTCGAGCACCCGCCACGCCCGCAGCGACACGCCCGGCGCCTGCCGCAGCAGCAGCCCGGCGAGGAAGGTCCCGTGGCCCGCCTGGGGGCCTTCGAGCATCTCAGGGTCGTCCCTGGGCTGCTCCTTGTACCAATCGCTGTCGGCCCACCACGGGTGCGGGCCGATCCCGGTGTCGAGCAGGCCCACGACGATGTCCGAACGCGCCCTGCCCGGTCTGTACGGTACGGCCGGGGTGGGGAACGGCCGGGACGCGGGCCCGCCCCAGAACAGCGGCTGCCCCGTGAGCAGATGGTTGGGGGAGGCTCTGAAGCCGCGCTCCCGCAGGTCCATGGTGATCTCGATGGGGTCGACGCCAGGTGACAGGTGGATCACGCAGACGCCGTCGGCGTCAGCGACGGCCTGGGTCCAGCGAGCCGCGGCGGACAGCGCTCCCCGGTCGGTCAGTATCTGACCTGGCCGTATGAGCGACTCGCCGACAGATTGGATGTCCATGAGCGGGTATCTTTCCGCGCTCACCCGCGTGTCACACGCCCCTGCGGCACCAAGTTGGTATGGCCCCCCTCTGGTGCCCGGTAGCGACCGACGGTAGTCTCTCCCTAGTCACTTGTGATCATCCCGGGGCGAGGCCGTTGGGGAAGGCGCACCTCGTACCGAATCGGGAGGTCCGGTGTCTGCTTGTGGCGTGCTCTACGTCCACTCAGCTCAGCCCGCGCTGTGCCCTCATATCGAATGGGCGGTCGCGGGTGTTCTTGGCGTACCCGTGGACCTGACGTGGACGCCGCAACCCGCCGCGCCCAACGTCGTGCGCGCGCAGGCGGAGTGGGAGGGTCGCCCGGGCATCGCGGCGGCCATCACCTCCTCCCTCATGGGCTGGCAGCGCATCCGGTTCGAGATCACCGAGGACGCCTCACCGGGGGTCGACGGGTCCCGGCATGCCTATACGCCGACGCTCGGCGCCTACAGCGCGGTCGTCGGGGCGGCGGGCGACATCATGATCCCCGAGGACCGGCTGCGCACCGCGATGCTGATGGCCGCCCAGGGGCGCGCGGTGCTGGAGGACGAGCTGGACAAGCTGCTCGGCCGGCCGTGGGACGAGGAGCTGGAGCCGTTCAGGTACGCGGGCGACGGCGCACCCGTCCGCTGGCTGCACGCCGCCGTCTGAGACACGCACGACGCCGCCTGAAGCACACACACGCCGGCGCCCGTCTGAGGGACACGCCACAACGTCCGAGAGACGTGCCAGAACG
Source organism: Nonomuraea aurantiaca (assembly GCF_020215705.1). GTDB lineage: Bacteria > Actinomycetota > Actinomycetes > Streptosporangiales > Streptosporangiaceae > Nonomuraea > Nonomuraea aurantiaca. Next base: position 289,924 of record NZ_JAIWNB010000001.1, read on the forward strand.
CGAAGGGGCCCCGCACCCAGGAGGTGCGGGGCCCTTCTCATGCGGTTACAGGGGGATGTTCCCGTGGGCACCCCTGGCCGGGGTGGCCTGGGCGAGGACCTTGGCGATCGCCCCCCGGGTCTCCTCCGGCTTGATGACCTCGTCGATCACGCCCAGCTGCCGCGCCCGCTCAAGCCCGCCGGCCAGCTTCTCGTGCTCCTCGGCCAGCCGCTGCTCCAGCTCGGCCCGCTCCTCTTCGGGGGCCGCGGCCAGCTCGCGCCGCTTCAGGATGCGCACCGCCGCGACCGCGCCCATGACCGCGACCTCGGTCGTCGGCCAGGCGAACACCTTGGTGGCGCCCAGCGCGCGGGAGTTCATGGCGATGTACGCGCCGCCGTACGCCTTGCGCGTGACCAGCGTGACGCGCGGCACCGACGCCTCGGCGAAGGCGTGCAGCAGCTTGGCGCCGCGGCGGACCACGCCGTCGTGCTCCTGTCCGACACCCGGGAGATAACCCGGCACGTCGACCAGGACAACCAATGGGACGCCGAAAGCGTCACACATACGAACGAAGCGGGCAGCTTTCTCGGCGGACGTGGCGTCGAGGCAGCCACCCAGCCGCAGCGGGTTGTTGGCGATCACGCCGACCGTCCGGCCACCGAGGCGGCCCAGCGACGTGACGATGTTCGGCGCCCACTTGGGGTGCAGCTCGATGCCCGGCTCGTCGAGCAGGCCGTTCACCAGCGGCTTGACGTCGTACGCCCGCCGCGCCGACTCCGGCAGCAGCGTGGAGAAGTCGACCTCGTCGATGCCCGTGGTGCGCACCCGTCCCTGGTGGCCGAGGAGCACGGCCAGCTGCCGCGCGCGCAGCAGCGCGTCGGTCTCGGACTTGGTGACGACGTGGACCACGCCGCTGCGCTTGCTGTGCGGCTCGGGGCCGCCCAGCGCGGCACTGGTGACGTCTTCGCCGGTGACGCTGCGGACCACGTCGGGGCCGGTGACGAAGATGCGGCCGGAGTCGGCCAGGATCACCAGGTCGGTCAGCGCCGGGCCGTAGGCGGCGCCACCGGCGGCGGGGCCGACGACCACGGAGATCTGCGGCACCACGCCCGAGGCCTTGGTCATCGCGGCGAAGACCCGGCCGACGGCGTGCAGCGACTCGACGCCTTCGGCGAGTCGCGCACCGCCGGAGTGCCAGATCCCGATGACCGGCACCCGTTCACGGACGGCCACGTCGTAGGCGTGCACGATGTGCTCGCAGCCCTCGCCGCCCATCGCGCCGCCCTGGAAGCGGGCGTCACTGCAGAAGGCGACGACGGGGACACCTTCGACGCGGCCCATGGCGGCCAGCACGCCGCTCTTGTCCTCGGGAGTGATCAACCGCAGCGAGCCCTCGTCGAGCAGCGCGGTCAGCCTGACGACCGGATCACGGGGATCGGCGGGCTCCTGATCGGAGTCCTGCGGCGCCACCCGATTGTCGAGCACAGTCATCTAAGCCCCCTTGAACACGACCGCCACGTTGTGACCGCCGAATCCGAACGAGTTGTTGACCGCGGCGAGGTCGCCTTCCGGCAGCGGGCGGTTCTCGCCGTAGACGAGGTCCACCTCGATGCCGTCGTCGAGATTGTCCAGGTTGATGGTGGCCGGCACGATGCGCTCCTGGAGCGCCTTGATCGTGAAGACCGACTCGATGCCGCCCGCGCCGCCCAGCAGGTGGCCGGTCATGGACTTGGTCGAGGTGACCAGCGGGTGCGTGCCGATGGCCTTGGCCACCGCCTGCACCTCGATGACGTCGCCCGCCGGGGTGGAGGTGGCGTGCGCGTTGACGTGCTTGACGTCCTGGCCGGTGATGCCCGCGTCGTTGAGCGCCTGGGTCATCGCCATGCTGATGCCCCGGCCCTCCGGCTCGGGCTGGGTGATGTGGTGGGAGTCGGCGGAGTAGCCGACGCCCGAGGCGTAGGCGTAGATCCGCGCGCCGCGCGCACGGGCGTACTCCTCGGACTCGAGCACGATGATGCCCGCGCCCTCGCCGAGCACGAACCCGTCACGATCGCGGTCCCACGGCCGCGACGCCCCCGCGGGGTCGTCGTTGCGGGTGGACATGGCGCGCGCGGCGGCGAAGGCGGCCACGTTCAGGCCGTGGATCGCCGCCTCGGTGCCGCCCGCGATCACCACGTCGGCGCGGCCGGACCTGATCATGTCCATCGCGTAGCCGATGGCCTCCGCGCCGGACGCGCAGGCCGACACGGTCGCGTGCACGCCGGCCTGGGCGCCGCGATCGAGACCGATCCAGGCGGCCGGGCCGTTGGGCATCAGCATCGGCACGGTGAAGGGCGAGAGCCGGTTCCAGCCCCGCTCCTTGTAGGTGTCGTAGGCGGACAGCGTGGTGGTGATGCCGCCGATGCCGGAGGACACCACGACGCCGAGCCGCTCGGGCGCCACCTCGGGGGCGCCCGCGTCCTGCCAGGCCTCGCGAGCGGCGACCATGGCCAACTGCTCGCTGCGGTCGAGGCGACGGGCCTCGGGCCTGGCCAGCACCTCGGTCGGATCGACCGCGGCCGTCCCCGCGAACTTCACGGGGACGGTGTCGATCCAGTCCGCGGTGATGCTCTCGACGCCCGACTGACCGGCGAGGAGCGCCGACCAGGTCGAGGTGACGTCTCCACCGACGGGCGTCGTCGCGCCGAGCCCGGTGACCACGACACGTACCCGGTTTGCACTCACGTTTTCGCGCTCCTTGTCGATCAGGTGGGGAGTGAGGTCAGTTCTGGATGAAGGTAAGGACGTCCTTGACCGTCTTCAGGTTCTTGAGCTGGTCGTCCGGGATCTCGACGCCGAACTCGTCCTGGGCGGCCACGGCGATCTCGACCATGGACAGGGAGTCGATGTCGAGGTCGTCCACGAAGTTCTTCTCGGGGGTGACGTCGCTCGCCGGAATACCGGTGATCTCGTTGATGATCTTGCCGAGGCCCTCGAGGATCTCCTGCTCGGTGGCAGCCATGTCGCTATTTCTCCTTTTGCTGTTTTCTGGTTCTGTACGGCTCAGGCCGTACAAGCTCTGACGGGTACGGAATGAGCCGTACCGGATCCTACGGAATCTCGATGACCTGACCCGCATAGGTCAGGCCCGCGCCGAAGCCGAGGATGAGCGCGAGCTCACCCGAGCGCACCTCGCCACGCTCCAGCATGCGCGAGAGCGCGAGCGGGATGGACGCGGCGGAGGTGTTGCCGGCGGTCACGATGTCGCGCCCGATGACGGCCTGGTCGGCGCCGATCTTGCGGGCGATCGCCTCGATGATGCGCAGGTTGGCCTGGTGAGGTACGAAGGCCGCCAGCTCCGAGGGGTCGACCCCGGCGCGCTCGCAGGCCTCCTTGGCCACCGGGTGCAGCGCGGTGGTGGCCCAGCGGAACACGGTCTGACCCTCCTGATGGAGGGAGTCGTTGCGGTCGTTGATGATGATCGCGTCGGACTTGTCGCCCGAGCTGCCCCAGACGACCGGCCCGATGCCGGGCGTGCCGGAGGGGCCCACCACCGCGGCGCCCGCGCCGTCGGCGAAGATCACGGCGGTGGACCTGTCGGTCCAGTCGATCCACTGGGACAGCTTCTCGGCGCCGATGACCAGCACGTGCCTGGCCGAGCCGGCGCGGATGGCGGAGCTGGCCACGCCGAGCGCGAAGCAGAAGCCGGCACAGGCGGCGTTCACGTCGAACGCGCCGGGCGCCTTGATGCCCAGGCGGTGGGCCACGACGGCCGAGGCGTTGGGGATCTGGCTCTCCAGCGTGCAGGTGGCGACGATGACCAGGTCGATGTCACCGGCCGACAGGCCGCTGGCGGCCAGCGCCTTGCCGCCGGCCTGCACGGCCATGTCCTCGACGGACTCGGTGGCGCCGGCGACCCGGCGTTCCTTGATCCCGACGCGTGACTGGATCCACTCGTCGTTGGTGTCCATGGTCTTGGCCAGGTCGTCGTTGGTGACGACGTTGGACGGCTGGTAGTGGCCGAGGGCCAGCACCTTGGCGCCCGGGGCGATGTCGGGAATCCTCACTTGGTCAGCTCCCTGGCCGCGTCTAGATCGTCGGGTGTCTTCAGCGCCACGGTGCGTACGCCCCGCAGCGCGCGCTTGGCCAGGCCGGTCAGCGTGCCGCCCGGCAGCAGCTCGATCATCCCGGTGACGCCCAGGTCGGCCATCGTGGCCATGCAGCGGTCCCAGCGGACGGGGCTGCTGACCTGGTCGATCAGGCGCCGCATCAGCACGGCGCCGTCGGTGACGACCTCGCCGTCGGCGTTGGACAGCAGCTTGACCCGCGGGTCGGCGGGGGCGATGCCCTCGGCGGCCGTACGCAGGTGGTCGACGGCCGGAGCCATGTGCACGGTGTGGAAGGCGCCCGCGACGGAGAGCGCGATCAGCCTGGCACGGGCCGGCCCGTCCTCCTTGAAGGCGGCCAGCTGCTCCAGCGTGCCGCCCGCGACGATCTGGCCGGCGCCGTTGACGTTGGCGGGCGTCAGGCCGTGCTTGTCGATGGCGGCCAGCACCTCGTCCTCCACGCCGCCGAGCACCGCGGTCATGCCGGTCTCGGTGACGGCGGCGGCCTTGGCCATGGCCTGGGCGCGCTCGCGCACCAGCTTCAGCGCCTGCTCGGGGGTCAGCACGCCGGCCAGCGCCGCCGTGGCGAACTCGCCGACACTGTGGCCCGCCAGCAGGTCGGGGGCCGCGCCGAGCACCTCGGCCGAGGCCATCGCGGCGGCCACGAGCAGCGGCTGGGCGACCGCGGTGTCACGGATCTCGTCGGCGTCGGCCTTGGTCCCATAGGTGATCAGATCGAGGCCCACGACCTCGGACCACGCGGTCATCCGATCCGCGAAGCCGGGGAGTTCGAGCCAGGGTGTCAGGAAGCCTGGAGTCTGGGCACCTTGGCCCGGGGCGACGAGTACAAGCACAACATCAACACTGCCCTGTAGAGGTTCGACACGCGGATAAGGATCCGTACGAACTTCGTCCCAGGGGTTTTGTAGGAATCCTACAGTGGGGGTTTCGGGGCAATTACGTTAGGGCGCGCCAGGTAACAGCGCTCTCCGCCAGCCTGCCGAGAATCAGCCCCACCTGCAAGGTGAAGGCCGACCTGCCCTCGGTCGGCTGGTAGCCGGTCAGCTCGGTGATCTTCTTGAGCCGGTAGCGCACGGTGTTGGGGTGGACGAACAGCAGCCGGGCGGTGGCCTCCAGCGAGGTGCCCTGCTCCAGGTACGTGGCCAGCGTATCGAGCAGCGGGGTGCCGGCCAGCGGGAGGTAGACGTTCTCGATGAGCTGCTCCCTGGCGTCGTCGTCACCGTCGAGCGCCCGCTCGGCGAGCAGGTCGTCGGCGTGCACCGGGCGGGGCGCGTCGGGCCAGCCGGACGACGCCTTCAGCCCGGCCAGCGCCGCCTTGGCCGATCTGGCGGCGGCGTGCAGGTCGGGCACCTCCGGGCCGATGACGATCGACCCCTCACCGAAGCGGGCCACGACCTGCTTGGCCGCGGCGTCCACGCTGTCGGCGCCGCCCACGATCACGATCAGCCGGTCGGCCTGCACGCCGGCGAGCAGGTCCATGCCGATGCGGCGGCCCTTCTCACGCAGCCCGTCGATCACCGCGCGCGGGTCGCCCTCGGGGGCGCGGCCGGCGATCACGACGACGGGGGAGGAGGTCCAGCCCAGCGCGGCGGCCCAGGAGTGCAGCCCGTCGTCGACCTCGCCGCGCACCAGCGCGTCGACGATCAGCGCCTCCAGCCGGGCGTCCCACGAGCCCCTGGCCTCCGCCTCGCGGGCGTAGACGTGGGCGGCGGCGAAGGCCACGTCGCGGGTGTAGCGGAGCATGGCCTGCTCCAGCTGGTCCTCGCCGCCCGGCGCGGCCAGCTCGTCGGTCTGCGCCTCGACCACCTCCACGACGACCCTGACGATGTCGACGGTCTGCTGCAGGGAGATCGACCGCTTCAGCTCGCGCGGCGCGGTGCCGAAGAACTCGATGCTGGGCGTGGGCCGGTTCTCGCCCGCGTGCTGGAACCACTCCACGAACGCGGCGATGCCGGCCTGCGCCACAAGTCCCACCCAGGAGCGGTCCTCGGCGCTGAGGGCGCGGAACCACGGCAGCTGATCGTCCATGCGCGCCATGGCCGCAGTGCCGAGCGAGCCCATGGCCCGCTCCAGCCTGCGCGTGGTGTCCTCCCGGGTCCGATCTGTCACGCCTCCTAGAGTGCCAGGTGGAGTCAGATGACCGCGACGCGAGCACGGCCGAGGTCATGGAAGGGTCGGGGTCAGATGACCGCGACGGCGGTGATGAGCCCGATGGCGACGTGGGTGACGGCGAGCAGCCGGGCGCCCGGCTGCAGCTCGGGCTCTTTGACCAGATCGCGTACCGAGATGCCGACCAGCTTGTCGAAGACGAGCATGGCGACGGTCTGCACCACGATGCCGACCAGCCCGAAGACCACCGTGCCCGCCAGGCCCTCGGTGAGCCGGCCGCCCGACGACCAGATGGAGGCCGCGACGATCAGGCCCACCGCGGCCAGCGCCGAGGTGGCCAGCAGCGTGGCGTTGGGGTTGCGCTCGGTGCGGATGACCGAGCTCAGCTTGCCCGGTGTGGCGAGGTCGATCACGTAGAAGCCGACGATGAGCAGCACGACGCCCACGGCGGCGTAGGCGGCGATGGCGCCCGCGCCGCGGGCGAGGGTTTCCAGCAGGGTCATGGGTGCTCGATTCGGTGAGGGACGAAGGAAGAGGTGTCGTCGGTGATCAGGCCGGTAGTCTCCCTGATACCCATTCCGGCGGCCTCGTCGGCGATCACCCAGGCGCCGAGCACCGGCCGCTCGCCTTCGAAGTCGGGCAGGGCGTCGAACCCCTGGTAGACGTAGCCTTCCTGACCGTAGGAGCCGGGCGTCTCCTGGGTGCCGTCCGGCGTGACGATGCGCATCGACGCGCCCTCCCTGCCCAGGAGCGGCTTGGCGATGTAGGAGTCCAGGTCGCGGGGGCCGTCGAGATAGGCCGGCAGCAGGTTGGGGTGGTCCGGGTAGAGCTCCCAGAGGACGGCCAGCAGCGCCTTGTTCGACAGCAGGGTCTTCCACAGCGGCTCGATCCAGGTCGCGTGCCGGACGGCCTGCCGCCCGAACGGGTCGGCCAGCATCCACTCCCACGGATAGAGCTTGAACGCCGAGCGGATCATCCGCTCCTCGACGTCGACGAAGCGGCGGTTGAGCGCGTCCCAGCCGATGTCCTCCATGGCGACGGCGACCGTGCTCAGCCCGGCCTGCTCGGCGGTCTCCTGGAGGTAGGCCAGGGTCATCGCCTCCTCGCCGGTCTCGTCCATGTTCGTCCAGGCGAAGTGGACGGGCCCCGCGGGCAGGGTCAGCTCCCGCCAGCGGTCCACGAGCCGCTCGTGGATGGAGTTCCACTGGTCGTCCGCGGGGTGGACGTCCTTGAGCCAGAACCACTGCGCCACCGACGACTCGACCAGGGAGGTGGGGGTGTCGGCGTTGTACTCCAGCAGTCTGGCCGGCCCTGTGCCGTCGTAACGCAGGTCGAAGCGGGCGTACAGGTGCTGGTCGCGCCGCTCCCAGGAGCGTGCCACGTCGTCCCGCGCCCAGTCGGGGATGGCGAAGTCGGCGTAGCGCCCGGTCGAGACGACGTGCTCGACGGCGTGCAGGCACATCCCGTGGAGCTCCTCGACCTGCTCCTCCAGCGCCTCCACCTCCTCCAGCGAGAAGACGTAGTGGACGGACTCGTCCCAGTAGGGACGGGTGAGCCCTTCCGGATGGGCGGCCCGGTGGTAGGCCAGCCCATGGCTCTCGATCGTCTTCTCCCAGCCGTTCCTGGGGGCGCCGTGGTCGCGTCGCACCGTCAGCCGCCGCCGCTCCAGTGGCTGCCGAAGCCGCCGCGCTGGATGTCGCGGCCCTTGCGGCTGGAGATGTTCACGTCGGAGGGGCGGTAGCTGGTGCCGGCGCGGACGCGCGTGCCGATCCTGGTGCCGCCGTAGTACCAGTGGTAGGCGCCGCGTGAGCCGCCGTAGAAGTGGGAGGTGCCGTCGTCGTCATCGTCGCAGAGGGACTCGTCGACGACCTCGTACGAGCCGTCGCTCAGCTGGTTGTTCATGTCGACGCAGTCGGCTGTCACGTCGTCGTCGTTCTGGGCCGAGCAGTAGCCCACCAAGAGGACGGACACGATGCCGAGGACGGACAGCGTGACCACCTTCGACGCCTTCGACCGCTTGGGGGCCTCCGGCGAGGGAGGCGGAACGGGCGGCGAGTAACCCATCAAGCTCCTGCTTTCATTGGCCGAACAGCCTATAGCCGCACGTCGTAACGCTTCAATGCTTACAACCGGCCGCTTGCCCTCGGCTTGGGTACGTATCAACACATGACACCCGTCGAGGCGCTGCGCGAGATCGCCTACCTGCTCGAACGGGCCGGCGAGCCCACCTACCGCGTGCGGGCCTTCCGCAACGCCGCCGCCGTCGTCACCGACCTGCCCCCCGACGAGCTGGTACGGCTGGCACGGGTCGGCGGCCTGACCGAGCTGCCGGGCATCGGCAAGGTCACCGCCCTGGCGATCACCGAGGCGCTGGACGGCGACGTGCCCACGTACCTGCGCAGGATGCGCGCCACCGAGGGCGCCGACCTCGACGACGAGACCGCGGCGCTCAGGGCGGCGCTCAAGGGCGACCTGCACAGCCACTCGGACTGGTCCGACGGCGGCTCGCCGATCGAGGAGATGGCCGAGGCGGCCGAGGCGCTCGGCCACGCGTACTGGGCGCTGACCGACCACTCGCCCCGCCTGACCGTGGCCAACGGGCTGTCCGCCGACCGGCTCAAGAGGCAGCTCGACCAGGTCGAACGGCTCAACGAGCGGTTCGCGCCGTTCAGGATCCTGACCGGTGTGGAGGTCGACATCAACGTGGACGGCACCCTGGACCAGGAGCCCGAGCTGCTGGAGCGGCTCGACGTGGTGGTGGCCAGCGTGCACTCCAAGCTGCGGATGAGCGGCCACGAGATGACGCGCAGGATGGTGACGGCGATCTCGAACCCGCACGTGGACGTGCTCGGCCACTGCACGGGGCGGGTCGTGCAGGCGGGCGGCCGGCGGGGCCGGGTGCGGCCGGAGTCGGACTTCGACGCCGAGCTGGTCTTCGAGGCGTGCCGGCGGTTCGGGGTCGCGGTCGAGATCAACTCGCGGCCCGACCGGCTCGACCCGCCGAAACGGCTGCTGCGGCTGGCCTACGAGATGGGCTGCGACTTCGCGATCGACTCCGACGCGCACGCGCCCGGCCAGCTCGACTGGCAGCGCCACGGCTGCGAGCGCGCCGCCCAGTGCGGCATCGAGGCGGCGCGGATCGTCAACACCTGGCCGCTCGCCGATCTGCTGGCGCGTCACGCTTGAACCTTTGTCGGCGCGTCACGCTTGAAACCGGGATCGCCTGCCTGGTAAGGGGTTTGCGACCCGCGATTGTCGGTGGCGCGGCGTAACGTCACGAGTGTGAACCGTACCGACCGGCTCTACGCGCTCGTCGAGGACCTGCGCGCGATCTCGCCACGCTGCCGTTCGGCCCGCGAGCTGGCCAGGCGGTTCGAGGTCAGCGCCCGCACGATCGAGCGCGACATCATCGCGCTGCAGGAGTCAGGCGTGCCGATCTACGCCCAAGCGGGGCGCAAGGGCGGCTACGCGATCGACAAGAAGATGTCGTTACCCCCGCTCAATTTCACCCCCGCCGAGGCGGTCGCCATCGCCGTGGCGCTGAGCCGGGCGGGTGACCAGCCGTTCGGCAGGCAGGCGCGCAGCGCGCTGCGCAAGGTCGTCGCGGCCATGCCGGGGCGGGAGGGCGAGCTGGCCAGGGAGCTGGCGCGCCGGGTCCGGATGGTCACCCCGGCGGCCGAGCCGGGCACCGAGATCCAGCCGCTGGGCGGCGAGGGCATCTCCCGGGCGATCGAGGAGGCCCTGCAATGCCGGCGCGTGCTCAGGATCGACTACGCCGACGCCAAGGGGGCGCTGACCTCGCGCGACGTCGAGCCCGGTGTGTTCCTGGGCGGCCGCGGTGGTTTCTGGTATCTCGTGGCGTGGTGCCGCCTGCGCGATGACGTACGGGTCTTCCGCCTCGACCGGATCGCCTCGGCCTCGGTCATCGCCGAGCGCTGCCCCGACCGGCCGCTGGAGAGGTTCTCCACTGACATCCCGGACATGTTCGTGCACGGCACGGTGCTCGATTAATCATTCGAAAACACCGACATAGTGTTGTCGCCTATCCGTTAGATCGTAGTCCTGTTCGAGAAACTAGGGAGACGACGATGGACAACACGGTTACCTGGTTCGAGGTCGCGACCGACGACCCCGAAGGTGCCCAGCGGTTCTATGGCGGGCTGTTCGGCTGGACGTTCAGCGCTTCCGAGAGCGGTCCGATCGACTACCGGATGATCGGTTATCCGGGTGCGGAGCAGTCCGGGGGTGGCCTCTTCAACACCAAGGGCGAGTTCCCCGGCCACGCGATCTTCCACGTGCAGGTGGCCGACGTGGAGGAGAAGTGCCGTGAGACCGAGTCGCTCGGCGGCAAGGTCGTCACGAAGGTCATCGACGACGGCGCGGGCACCGACTTCGCCTACCTCCAGGACAGCTCGGGCAACCTCTTCGGGGTCTTCCACCGCAGGTGACCTGACCGGGCGTGCACCCAGGAAGGCACCTTCCCCGCCGACCGGGGCACGCGCGCGAGCCGCTCTGGCGAGCGGTCACCCGCCCTGGACTCGCCGCCGACCGCCGAGTGGCGGCGCGTCCAGGGCCTCACCATCGACCACCTCGTGCTGATCACAGCGCGGCGGTCGCGAGCCAGCGGTCCAGGAAGGCGCGGTCGCCGTGGACGGTCAGCGCGTCGGGTGAGCGCCTGCCGTACAACATCAGCAGCAGGTCGCTCACCGGGCCCTGGACGGCCGCGTCGCCCTTGGCGTGGCCGCGCGCCCAGCTGATCCGGCCCGCCGGGCCCTGGGTGAGGGTCCATTCGCCGTCGGCGTCGCTCGCGTGGAGGTGGATCGTGGCCCCCTCCGCGTCGAGCGCCGCCAGGCGCTTGGCCACCCAGAACGCGTACGGCAGCGTTTCCAGAAACTCCTCGATCCCGTCGATCGCGACCGGCGCCTCGACGACGGGCGCCACGCCGACCGCGAGCTCGGCGTCACAGCGGTGCACGACCAGCTCGAACAGCATCCGGCGGGCCCACCAGCTCACGCGCTGATCGCCGCCCCAGGCCCAGACGGGCGTGTCCGGGTCGGTCGCACGCAGCGTGGCGACCAGCTCCCGGGCTCCCGAGCCCAGCCAGGCCGGATCGCCGCGCTGCCCCTCGGCCAGGCCGTTGGGCACCTGGCGGGACCAGATCGGCTCCTGCCGCCCCGTCTCCACGATGTGCACCACCCACCGGTGCAGCGTGCCGACGTGCGTGATCAGGTCCGCCAGGGTCCAGCCGGGACAGTGCGGCACCGGGGTACCGGGATCGGCTCCGGTGGCCAGCTCGGCCAGCCGCGCGCTCTCGCTCTCCACCAGCCGGGGATAGTCCGTCACGTGACCGAGACTAGATCAGACCGACTTGCAGGTGGCACCCCGCCCGGGCATCTTCCCGGCCAGCAGGTAGGAGTCGACGAACCGCTTGACGCACTTGTTGCCCGACAGGTAGGCGCCGTGCCCCTCGCCCTCGTACGTGACCAGTGTGGCCGTCTTGAGCTGCGCGGTCAGCTTGGGCGCCCACTCGTACGGCGTGGCGGGGTCGCCCGTGCCGCCCACCACCATGATCGGCGCCGAGCCGGTCGCGTCTACGTGCTTGGCCTCGTCGTCGCCCTTGACCGGCCAGACGGCGCACAGCCCGCCGGGGCCCTCGCTGCCGAACAGCGGCGACACCTTCACGGCCGCGTCCTCGGTGCGCCGCAGCGTGGCCAGGTCGGGCCGTTCGGAGGTGTCGGCGCAGGTGATGGCCGGGAAGCTGGTCATCTGCGTGGAGTACGTGCCGTCCGGGGACCTGCCGGTGTAGGAGTCGGCCAGGTAGAGCAGCGCCTGCCCCTGGCCCTTGAGCGCCGCGCCGAGCGCGTTGCCCAGGAACGGCCAGGCGAACTCGGAGTAGAGGGCGGCGGCGACGCCGGTGGAGGCCAGGCCCTGGGTGAGGTCGCGCCGGCCGACCTTGAGCGGCTTGACGGCCAGCTGGTTCATTAGCCGGCCGACGTTCGCGGCGGCGGTCGGCACGTCCTTGCCGACCTCGCAGCGGTCCTTGACGCAGGACTTCAGGAAGCTCTGGTACGCGTGCTGGAAGCCGCGGGTCTGGGCCAGGGTGCGCTGCTCGAACGTGACCGTGGGGTCGAGGGGGGCGTCGAGCACCATGCGGCCCACCCTCGTGGGGAACTTGGTGGCGTAGACGGCGCCCAGCTGCGTGCCGTACGACATGCCGACGAAGTTGAGCTTCTCGTCGCCCAGCGCGGTACGCAGCCGGTCCATGTCGCGGGCGGCGTTGACCGTGCCGACGTACGGCAGGATCTTGCCGGAGTCCTTCTCGCAGTGCTGGGCCAGCTCCTTGTTGGCCGCGTCACCCTCCGCGCGGGTCTGCTCGTTGTCGGGCAGGGTGTCGAGGGCCATGTACTTGTCCAGCTCGGCAGTGTCGCCGCAGCGCACCCCCGAGCTCCGCTCCACGCCGCGCGGGTCGAAGCTGACCAGGTCGTAACGGGAGCGCAGGCTGGAGAGCGACTTGGCGGCCTGGTCAAGGGTGTCGACGCCGGAGCCCCCCGGCCCGCCGAAGTTGAACACCAGTGAGCCCAGCCGCTTGCTCTGGTCGGTGGCGGGGATCTTGATGAGCGCCATCTCGATCTTGTCTCCACCGGGATCGGCGTAGTCGAGGGGCACCGCCAGCTTGGCGCACCGCACCGAGGTGTCCTGCCTGGCCGGTCGCTGCCCGTCGGGCCGCTTGAGGTCCGTGCACGGCCCCCAGGCGATCTGCTCGGCGGCGCCGGTGTCTCCATCCACAGCCGGTTTCGTCGGTGCGCTCATGCAGGCAGCAGCCGATGTGGCCAGCGTGACAACGGCAAGGACGCGTCGCATGTCCATCTCCCCCTCGATAGCTCCGGGGGAAGTTTTCCCCACAATACGTGAGTGCGTATCAACGGCGCGAGGCGGCACGTACCCCTCCTGACGGAAAATGGCGACGCCCCCGCGGAAGACCTTCCGCGGGGGCGTCGCCGTCAGGTTGTGCGCTCAGACGCCCATCGACTGGGTGTCGTTGCTCTCCGCGCCACCGGCCTCGGTGACGCCGTTCTTGAGGTGGTAGCGGGCGATCGCCTCGCGCAGCACCTCGCCGTCGAGCTCGCCGCGCTTGACCAGGCTGGTCAGCACGGCCAGCGTGATCGAGGCGGCGTCGACGTGGAAGTGGCGGCGCAGCGCCGAGCGGGTGTCGGACAGGCCGAACCCGTCGGTGCCCAGCGAGGACCAGTCACCCGGCACCCACTGCGCGATCTGGTCCTGTACGGCCTTCATGTAGTCGCTGACGCCCACGAACGGGCCGGCGGCCTGGGAGAGGGCCTGGGTGACGTACGGCACGCGCGGCTCGGCGTCGGGGTTGAGCAGGTTGTGCTCCTCGCACGCCAGCGCGTCGCGGCGCAGCTCGGTCCAGGAAGTCGCCGACCACACGTCGGCCGACACGCCCCAGTCCTCGGCCAGCAGCCGCTGGGCCTCGACGGCCCACGGTCCCGCTACGCCCGACGACAGGATGTTGGCCTTCGGTCCCTGCGTCTGCGGCCCCTCGGCGAACCGGTAGAGGCCCTTGAGCAGGCCCTGCACGTCGAGGTCCGCCGGCTGCGGGGGCTGCGTGTAGGGCTCGTTGTAGACGGTCAGGTAGTAGAAGACGTTCTCCTGCTGCTCGCCGTACATCCGGCGCAGGCCGTCCTTGACGATGTGCGCGACCTCGAACGCCCACGAGGGGTCGTAGGAGAGGGCGCCCGGGTTCGTCGAGGCGATCAGCGGCGTGTGGCCGTCCTCGTGCTGCAGGCCCTCGCCGTTGAGCGTGGTGCGGCCGGCCGTGGCGCCGAGCAGGAAACCGCGGCCCATCTGGTCGGCCATCTGCCACATCTGGTCGCCGGTGCGCTGCCAGCCGAACATCGAATAGAAGATGTAGACCGGGATCATGTGCTCGCCGTGCGTGGCGTAGGCCGTGCCCGCCGCGATCGCCGAGGCCATCGAGCCCGACTCGCTGATGCCCTCGTGCAGGATCTGGCCCTGGACGGCCTCCTTGTACGACAGCAGCAGCTCCCTGTCGACGGCCTCGTACGTCTGGCCGTGCGGGGAGTAGATCTTCGCCGTCGGGAACATCGCGTCGAGGCCGAACGTACGGGCCTCGTCGGGGATGATCGGCACGAACCGGTGGCCGATCTCCTTGTCGCGCATCAGGTCCTTCAGCAGGCGCACGAAGGCCATCGTGGTGGCCACCTGCTGCTTGCCCGAACCCTTGCCGAACTGCTCGTAGACGTTGTCGGCGGGCAGCTTGACCGGCTTGGCGCGCATGACGCGCTTGGGCAGCACGCCGCCCAGGGCCGCGCGGCGCTCCCGCATGTACTCGATCTCGGGGTCGTTCTCGCCCGGGTGGAAGTAGGGGGGCAGCTCGCCCTCGAGCGCGGAGTCGGGGATCGGCAGGTAGAGCCGGTCGCGGAACTCCTTGAGCTCGGCCTTGGTGAGCTTCTTCATCTGGTGGGTGGCGTTGCGCGCCTCGAAGTCCTTGCCGAGCGTCCAGCCCTTGATGGTCTGGGCCAGGATGACCGTCGGCTGGCCGACGTGCTCACGGGCCGCCTTGAACGCCGCGTAGACCTTGCGGTAGTCGTGACCGCCGCGCGACAGCTTGCGGATGTCGTCGTCGGACATGTGCTCGACCATCTTGCGCAGGCGCGGGTCGCCGCCGAAGAAGTTGTCGCGGATGTAGCCGCCGGACTCGACGGAGTAGGTCTGGAACTGGCCGTCGGGCGTGGTGTTCATCTGGTTGACCAGCACGCCGTCGACGTCGGCCGCCAGCAGCGGGTCCCAGTCGCGGCCCCAGACGACCTTGATGACGTTCCAGCCGGCGCCCCGGAAGTAGGACTCCAGCTCCTGGATGATCTTGCCGTTGCCGCGTACCGGGCCGTCGAGCCGCTGCAGGTTGCAGTTGATGACGAAGGTGAGGTTGTCGAGCTCCTCGCGGGCCGCCAGGCCGATCGCGCCGAGCGACTCGGGCTCGTCCATCTCGCCGTCGCCCAGGAACGCCCATACGTGGCTGCGGCTGGTGTCCTTGATCTGGCGGTTGAGCAGGTAGCGGTTGAACCGCGCCTGGTAGATCGCCCCGATCGGGCCCAGGCCCATGGAGACGGTCGGGAACTCCCAGAAATCGGGCATGAGCCGCGGGTGGGGGTAGGAGGGCAGGCCGTGGAAGCCGTGCGAGAGCTCCTGCCGGAACGCGTCCATCTGCGCCTCGTTGAGGCGGCCCTCCAGGTAGGCGCGGGCGTAGATGCCCGGCGCGGCGTGGCCCTGGAAGAAGACCTGGTCGCCCGACTCGCCGTGGTCCTTGCCGCGGAAGAAGTGGTTGAAGCCCACCTCGTAGAGCGACGCGGCCGAGGCGTAGGTGGCGATGTGGCCGCCCACGTTGGTGCGCGCGTTGGCGCGGGACACCATGATCGCGGCGTTCCAGCGGATGTAGGCGCGGATCCGCCGCTCGACGTGCTCGTCGCCGGGGAACCAGGGCTCGCGCTCCGGCGGGATCGTGTTGATGTAGTCGGTGCTGCGCAGGCCCGGCACGCCGACCTGGTGCTCGCGGGCGCGCTCCAGCATGCGGAGCATCAAGTAGCGAGCTCTGCTGCGGCCCTCCGTCTTGACGACGTTGTCGAGGGACTCGAGCCACTCGTTGGTCTCACTGGGGTCGACATCAGGCAGTTGGCTGGGTAGGCCGTCGCTGATGATCGAGAATCGCTGGCGTCCGGAAGCCACTGGGTCTCGCCTTCCGAGGATGACTGATGTCTGGTCTGGGTCGCCTTCCATCCTGGTCGCTTACCGTAGAAAGTGCATCTCTACTGGCCGGTAACCAGTGTGTCCCTGCTGGCAGGGTCACGATCAGTGGCCTAGACCACCGATGGTAGGACGAATCCCGGCCAAGGTTACCTTGGCCCGTCAATTTAACAAGACCGGAAAAGCTACGAAATTTCGCCGGGCGTGGCGTGGAGGGTCCGTCGAAGGGACCACCGGGGCGCGATGCGCCGGGCGAGTCTAGCCGCAAGCCTCTGAGCACTCTCGCCGGCGGCGGGTCGGGGGCGACGATCCCGCCCTTGACCAGCACGACAGCGGCAGGGGGATGACAGGTGCGGCTCGAAGCGCCGCATCCTGCCAGCGTAACGTTTCGGTCAGGATTCTCCCTCTCCCTACGGAGGGAGGAGTGTGTCCCTCTTTTCGAACGGCGCTCTCCGTACGAGTCTGGAGATATGAACGCGACGATAGGCGACCGGCTGCTGGTGCACGGCAACACGGTCGGCGAGCGGGACCACGGTGGCATCATCATCGAGGTCCACGGCACCGACGGTGGGCCCCCGTACATCGTGCGGTTCGACGACGGGCACACCGGGCTGGTGTTTCCCGGCCCTGATGCGGTCGTCGTACCTAAGTAGAATTCGTGTGTGAGATCTCAGATCATCTCCGTGGCCACGGGTTCACGGGAGACGGTGCACGACATCACCTCCGACTGCGCGGACTTCGTGCGGACGCTGGGGGAGGACGGGCTGCTGCACGTCTTCGTACCGCACGCGACGGCCGGGGTGGCACTGATGGAGCTGGGGTCGGGCAGTGATGACGATCTCGTCGCCGCCTTGCGCGATCTGCTCCCGGCCGACGACAGGTGGCGTCACGCCCACGGGTCGGCCGGTCATGGCAGGTCACACGTCATGCCCGCGCTAATCCCGCCGTACGCGACCATCCCCGTACTCGGCGGGCGTCTGGCACTGGGCACCTGGCAGTCCATCGCAATCGTCGACCTTAATGTCGACAACCCGCAACGCCAGGTCCGCCTGTCGTTTCTGTCGGATTGATACGGCCCGACTACGGCCGTACCCGTGGCGACCGTTGACGACTAAGGGTCACAGCGTGTGGACTGTCCCGAAGCGATAAACCGCATATGCGGGGCCACTCAAGCAGGAGGGATAAACGTGAGCGCGACCGCGGGTCAGGCGCAAAGTGAGCGCGGCCTGGCCGAACGGCTCGGCCTCAAGCCGGGTCAGGTGGTGCAGGAGATCGGTTGGGACGAGGACGTCGACGACGAGCTTCGCGACTCCATCGAGGACCTGACCGGTAACGAGTTGCTGGACGAGGAGACCGACGACGTAGTCGACGTGGTGCTGCTGTGGTGGCGCGACGGCGACGGCGATCTCTTCGACGTCCTCACCAACGCCATGCGAGCCCTCGCCGAGGCCGGCCAGATCTGGCTGCTGACTCCCAAGGCCGGGCGCGACGGCCATGTGGAGCCGAGCGACATCGGGGAGGATGCCGCTACCGCGGGTCTCTCGCAGACCAGCAGCATCTCCGCCGCGCCTGACTGGTCAGGGACCAGACTGGTCTCGCCGAAGGGCCGGCGCTAGGGAGCCTGAGCGCCTGCCATGCGGCAGGATGGCGTGTGTGAACGAACGTCCTGCCGAGGTCGGCGCGCTTGCTCCAGACTTCGAACTGCGGGACCAGCACGGCACTCCGGTGAAGCTGTCGGGCCTCCGGGGGAGGAAGGTCGTGCTGGTCTTCTATCCGCTTGCCTTCAGTGGCGTGTGCCATCGGGAGCTGTCGGCGCTGCGCGATGCCCAGGAATCCCTGGCTGACGCGGCGCTCCTCACCGTCTCGGTCGACTCCATGTTCACCCATCGCGCCTGGGCGGACGTGGAGGGTTACGCGTTCCCTCTGCTCTCCGATTTCTGGCCACATGGACAGGTCGCGCGGGCGTACGGTGTGTTCGATGACGAGAAGGGGGTTTCTCTGCGGGGGACCTTCATCATCGACGGCGCGGGCGTGATCCGGTGGTCGGTGGTCAATCCGACCAGCCAGGCACGTGACGTAGCCGATTACGTCAAGGCACTCGCCGACATTTCTTAACGGAGGAAACGATGCCCTGCTACCGCTGCGGGGCCCGGCAGACGGACCCCGTCCGTGGCGCCAGCCCGTGGAAGCGGGGGGTACGCCGCGAGACGCAGGTGCTCATCTGCCCGGACTGTCAACGGCTGCACGACCTCGACCTCGACGCGTGCGGCACGTGCGGGTCCACGGCGCTGATCTGCCGGCTGGGTGAGGTGGAGTGCAGGGCCTGCGGGGCCGTGCGGCAGGCGCGGGCGGACGCGTTCGTGGGGTCGGACGCGATGGCGGGCTCGGGCGCCCCGCCGGGCCTCTCGGCCGAGGTCGAGGCGGCGCTGAACCGGGTACTCGGCCGGGCCTGACCTGGGGCGCCGAGGGCGCCGGGGGCGCGGCCTTGGGTGCGTCGCGGGCGAAGCGCTGGGGGCGTTGGAGGCGAAGCCCTGGGGGCGTCGGGGGCGCAGCCCGCCTTTATCCAGACATTTGCTGAGCTGCGCTATCGTCTCCTGCGTGTCTGCAATGAGTTCGTTCGTGGTGGCGCTCGACGTCGGTGGCACGTCCATGAAGGGCGGCCTGGTCAGCGAGTCCGGCGCGGTGCTGCTGAGCGAGCGTTGCCCGACTCCGCGTACGGAGGGCCCGGAAGCGGTCGTGGCCGCCATCCGCGAGTTCATCAGCCACCTGGCCGCCTCCGGCGACGGCATCCCGGCAGGCGTCGGACTGGCCGTGCCTGGGCTGGTGTCCGAGGACGTGGCCGTCTACGCGGCGAACCTCGGCTGGCGTGACGTCCAGGCCTCCGACTTCACCGCGCTCGACGTGCCGGTCATGCTGGGTCACGACGTACGTACCGGCGGCCTCGCGGAAAGCGTCCTCGGCGCGGGGCGCGGCGTCTCCGACTTCCTCTTCCTGCCCATCGGCACGGGCATCGCCGGCGCCATGATCGTCCACGGCGAGCCGTACGGCGGCTCCTCCGGCTGGGGCGGCGAGATCGGCCACATCCCGGTCTTCCCGGACGGCGAGGAGTGCGCGTGCGGCCAGTTCGGCTGCCTGGAGACGTACGCGTCGGCGGCCTCGGTCGGCCGGCGCTACAGCCTCCGCTCCGGCCTGAAGGACGTCCGCGCCGAACAGGTCGTCTCCTCGGACGACCCCCTGGCCGTAGAGGTGTGGGACGAGGCGGTGGAGGCCCTCTCGCTGGCCCTGGCCACGTACACCCTGCTCCTGGACCCCTCCATGATCGTCCTGGGCGGCGGCCTGGCCGAGGCGGGCCCGGCCCTCTTCGACCCCGTCCGCACCCGCCTCGTCAAACGCCTCGCCTTCCGAGACGCCCCACCCCTGCTGCCCGCCGCTCTGGGCGTCGACGCCGGCATGCTGGGGGCGGCCTTGCTGGGCTGGCGCGCGGCCGGCCGGGAAGACCTGGGGGCCGGGTGGGTGGTGGATGTGCGATCGGAGCCGTTGGTGTCGTAAGGTGTAGTGCCGATCAGGGGCGGTTAGCTCAGCGGTAGAGCACTCGCCTTACAAGCGAGGGGTCACTGGTTCGAACCCAGTACCGCCCACCTGTGAGAAGGCTCCGCTCGTGATCATGAGCGGAGCGCCTGCGGGATGGGAGACATCGTCTCCTGGCTGAGGGTGCGGGAGGACGGCCTGCTCACTGCGCGGGCCGTACCCCGCCTACGCCTCCCCTGGTAACTCAGGACATCATCCTGAGGTTTGCGCTCACCCGCGCCCGTTCCGGCGCTCGCTCGAGGTACGCGGCAGCACCCGCCAACGCCGCCGCGGTCAGCATCAGCACCAGGAACGCCGGCCCGGTCGGCACCAGCGCGAAGTTGCGGATCAAGCCCGCGATCACCATGAATTGGACGCCGGCCAGCAGTTCCAGCCGGTCGTGCGTCACCTGGGACTCCACGACGAACAACACCAGCAGGACCGGGAGATACGCGGGTACCCACGAACTTCCAGGACTGTCGCCGCTCGGGGGACCGAGGACGCCGAAGGCGACCAGAACCGTGGCCGTCATACCCAGCACGATCGACCGCCAGGCTCTTTGCCGCCCCGTGTCCAGGCTCACGCGGACAACGAGCGCGCCGATGAGGACCAGGATTGTCATCGATCCGATTGTCGGGCCGTCCACCTCGGCCACCGGGATGGGAATCATCAGATCGATGACCGTCACTGTCACTGCCAACAGGCCGGCGACGGCCGCGACGACCCTGGCCGGGCCCTCCAGGGCCAAGGCCATCTCCACGAGCACCACCAGCAGGATGAGCACCGTGCCCATGAGAGTCATCAGCACCTCGAACGGGGCTTGCAGGCGAGCGATCGCGATGATCTGGGCGAACAGGCCCACGTGGAGCGCGGCCAGGCCGGCCGCGGCACCCAGTATCACCGTACGTGGCCGGCCTTCTCTGAGCAGACCGACCACAATCGCGGTGCCCACGAACAGCATGAACCACGTCGGCTCGACGCCGCCCCGCAGCCAGAGGTATCCGATACCGGACTCGCGAGCCATCGGACCGACCATCAGGAGCAGCGCGGACAGGAAGGCGAGGGCGCGCAAGGTCGGAGTCCACGGGCGACGCCCACTCGCGAAGGTGTCTCGGGGAACGACCTCGTCTTCGTCTCGCCGCACGGGGGATCGCCGGACGACTGCCGACTCGGTTGTGGGAGGCGTCACGGACTCCCCTGCCGACTCAGTTGTGGGAGCGAGCGTCACGGACTCCCCTGCGGGCTGATCGCCTGCGCCCTTCGCGGCCGCCGCCGATGATGACGGTCGTGGTACTGCCGGCGGAGCGGTAGGAGTGAAAGTCGAGGCAGGGGAGTGTGCCCGCGTGTCGGCGCCGAGGGCCTGCGCCGCGGCGGCCGAGACCATTCGACTGTCGTCGTCGGCCAGCCTTTCCAGCGTCAGCCGGGCCGCCAAGGCCAGACCCGCGTGGCGACTGCGCCGCAGCCGGGCCAGCGTATCGATCGTACCGGCCCTGATATCCGCGATCGGATGGTCGACGGCCTCCTGGAGCTCGGGCGGCAACGGCGCTGGCCGATTCACGGGCCGGCTGCGTCGCGCGATGACCAGATCCCCCTGCACGTCGAACGTCCACTTGCCCGGTGTCTGCTTGGGCGTGCCGGTTCGCACCTTGTCGTAGACATAGTCGTACAGCTCGTGGATGCCCACATAGCCGTCCTGGTTACGGTCGGCGTCGCCCGTCTCGAGCCCCTCCACGAGCGCGCTGGTGAACACCGAAGGCGACGTGTCCCGGGCATCGGCCAGTTCGGGTCCGTCGAAGGCGTACTCCAGAGCGTTGGACGCGGTGATGACCACCCGCCCGCGCCCGCCGAACTGCTCCTCGACGTGGAGGTCCGAGCCCGCCCGTGAGAGCGCGCCGCGCCCGAACGCGCCCGCGTAGCAGCAGTCGAGCAGCAACACGATGCGCCGGCATCGGCTGCGGCTCATCAGCCGGTTGACGAACTCGGCGGACACAGCGGTGGCGCCGAGGCGGTTGAGCTTGGTGCTGGGGGTGGCGAAGTACAGCTCGCCGTTGTCGTTCTTGACCCCGTGGCCGGAAAAGTGCAGCAGGAGCAAGTCGTCGGGGTGCCGGTCGGCGAAGAATTCCTCGACAGCCTCGTTGATGACAGCGGTGGACTCGTTCAGCATCGTACGTACCTCGAACCCGCCGATGGCCGCGTCCCCGAGCACGCCGGCCAGTGCTTCGGCGTCGAGGGCCGGCGCCCGCAGTCGCCGCAACCCGGGATCACCGTACTCGTCGCTGGCCACGATCAGCGCCACACGCCGACCTGCCGGCGCAGGTGTGTCCGGCTGCCTACGGTGTAACCACACGTCGATGAGCTCGCGTTGTTCTTTGGACGCGATCCCGGTCACCTCCAGGACGTCACCCTCTACGTCCAGCTTGACCGAACGGTGCTGGTTGCGAGAGAGCCAGGCGGTCACCGCGTTCACGATCGTGGCGAGCACTTCCGTACCTGCCAGCCCGATCACCAGTCCGCCGAGCGTGAACGTCAGGTCCCCCCGGGCGCCCTCGGGAGCTTCCGCCCCTTCTTCGGCGCTTACCACCACGTCCAGTCCCAGCAGCTCGTCCTTGAGGCTGGCAGTGGCTTGGTCCAGGTCCTGCGCATCGGCGGCGGTGTCGGTCATCTGAACGCGCAGCCGGATCGTCTCACCCGTCATGAGCCCACCCCGCGGAGACAGGACGCCTCAAGCAAGGCGTCTTACGCATAATAAGCATTTACGCGACGGTGAGTCACGGTTCATGCTCATCGGGTTAACTACTTGAAGGGAGGTGGGTCCGCGTACAGCCCCACTCGCTGGCGACATGCCTCATACGCCATAAGAGATCATTACCCTTGACCTGCGAGAAGAGGGCAACAATCCAAGATGGCCATCGCTGACCAGGTGGCCGCCTTGTGCGAGCGCATCGTGTAGGACCCGCGTTCCGCTGTCGAAATCCGTCTCTCCATGTCAGCTGGTTGTCGAACCTTGATGGAGTAGGCGAGGCGACCGTTGCCGTTGACGTACGGCGTGACCGAGATGGCGTCGAACTCGACGGGCGTGAACGGCAGCCCCGGCATCGGGGACGGCGGAACCGGCTGGACCGGCGCGAGGATCTTGACCGCCCCCGTCTTCTGGGCGGGCTTGAGGGCCGGGTCACCGTCCATGACCGCGACCTGCCAGACCAGCTCTGCGGTCTGCTTGTCGCGGGCCTGCACGAACCGGCCGTTGGATGAGGCGTCGAAGTCCTTGACGGGCTCGACCTCGCCGACGATGTAGCAGCCGTGCGGGAAGACCATGGCGAAGGTGACGGGGATGGGGCCTTGCAGAGCCATATCTGCTCCTCACTTGGATGACAGGCACTCGACCTATTCCGGGGATAACTCTCCGTAGCTTGCTGGGGCAAGTTACAAGGCGAAGGTGGCGGCGGTATCACTCATGCGATAGACAGTCGCGCAGGCCAATGGCCCGACATCTAGGGAGGGTCTCGTGCGAATCGTATGGGGCTGCTTAGCTGTAGTCCTGATGGTCCCACTGGTCGGGCTGTTCCTGCTGTACAAGATGCCGATGTGGCGCGATGATGCCCGGTTCGACGACTTCCGTGGCCGAGTGCTGGCCCATCCGCTACCGCCCGAGACACACAGGCAGAGCGACAGTGTCGCCACCTTTGGCAAGATCTCCGGAGGAAACGGCGATTACTGTGAGTACCGGGTCCGATTGGAGCTTCGAACAGGCTTGCCACTGAAGGAGCTCTACGCCTACTACGACAAGGCCGCGATCGCCGGAGTAGCCGACGACGAGGCGCAGGTGTCCCTGCACGTGAGCGAAGACACCGGAGACAGCAGAACCGTCACCGTGGAGTTCGGCGACATCAGCTACAGCGACTGGGACCTTCGCTGCACATGAACGGCAGCGCGATCACCCAATCGGGTAGGCGTCCTCCAGCTCGTGCCGGTCAGCAGGCAGCAGAACCTCCACGACGGCCAAAGGCCGGCCAGAGGCGTCCCGTACCGCGCCGAAGACGGCCAGAAAGCGCTGATTCTTCGGCATGGCAAGTTGCTTGACCTCGTGAGCAGAGGGCATGCGAGCGGTGATCTGCTCCATGATGTGATCGAAACGCACGCCCTTGCGCGCCTGAAGATGCTCGCGGAAGCCCTGCCCCAACGGCTCACCGCTGGTCAGATCCGTCCCCTCGGACAGCTCCAACGGCGGCCAGAGCGACACCCATGGAGAGTCCAAGTCGAGCGTGAACGCTTTGTGCACGAATACCGTAGTGCTCTGGACACGGCGCGCGAGGTATGGCGATACCGCCAATTGCGGGAGATCCTTCACCTGCGGGACCTGCGCGCCACGCCCTACGCGCACGCCGACTTTGAGCAGCGGGCTAGAGAGGCGGCCGTTGGTCGCCCGGGTGACCTCGTCTCCATCGAGCGGGTCTTTCCCGGTCGGCGTGGAGGACGGCGGTCGGTGGGCGACGTGGTGCGCTCAGGTGTATACGGGGAGGCGTGCGTACGGCAGTGGGCAGCCCGTGCACAGCTTGATGGCCTCTGCGCACGCAGGGCCCGAACCCAGAGGTCCGGGACAGCCCGTCACCGAGGTCGGTTGCCCTTCCTTTTACGGCCGGCCGGTACGGGCCGGCGGCCGGAGCCATTCTTGGCGGATTTCTGTGCCTGCCGCTGTGCCGGTTTCTCCGCAGGGGCGGCGGGCGTACGGCCTCGTGAGCTGTTCGCTGTGCGGCCGCGGACGATGCCGATGAAGTCTTCCACCAGTTCAGTGGTCGCGTCCTTGGGCCAGGCCAGCGCGACCTGAGACTGCGGCGCCTCCGGCACCGGCCGGTACGTGAGGTCTCTGCGGTGGTGGAGGCGTGCCAGCGACTGCGGGACCAGGAGCAGCCCGGTGCCGGCCGCTACCAGCTCGACCGCGTTCGCCGTTGTGTCCGGGCGGGTGAACGCGGGTAGCCCGGGCCGGACCGGCCACTCGATGGTGTCGTCCAGCGGGTGCAACACCTCGTCGTCGGTCAGGTCGGTGAGGGCGACCTCGTCGGCGGCGGTCACCGCGTGGTCCTTGGGCGCCACTACCACCGTGGTCTCCACGTAGAGAGGAATCACGCTGAGGCCGTCGCGGTCGATCGGCAGTCTGACGAATGCGGCGTCGGCGCCGCCGTCCCGCAGGAGGCCCACCACCTCGGCGGCGGGAACCGCGACGAGGGTGATCGGCACGTCGGGGATCCTCTCGGTCCAGACGTTGACCCACTTCGCGGGTGTCACCCCAGGCACGTACGCCAGCCGGAACACCCTGCCGGTCTCCCCATCAGTCACTTCCACAGAGTACCGATGTCAGGGGAACCCGTTCCGACTGACTACGCTTGGCGCCATGACCTCGTCCAAATCGAAGACCATCCAGACGATGAAGCCCGAGACGGCGGCCAAGAAGCTGGGTGTCCTCCTTTCGGCCACTCCCGCCGAGTTCCAGGCGGGTGTCGTCTCCAGGGACGAGCTGAACGAGTTGCAGTCGACGCCACCCGCCTGGCTCGCTGACCTGCGCCGCAACGGTCCGCATCCCAAGCAGGTCGTCGCCGCGAAGCTCGGGGTCTCCATTTCCGGCCTGACCAGGGGCGGGATCACCGAGCCCCTCACCACCGCTGAGATCGATGCGCTGAAGGCGGAGAACCCCGCGTGGCTGGAGCGCGAGCGGTCCGTCCAGGCCGAGGCCCGCAAAGAAGCACTCCGCCTCAAGCAACGCTAGACAATTTCCCTTTTGGGGGTACGGGCTGTTGTGCGTCGGGCGGGCGTCTGGGAGTGGCTGATCGGCTAGGGTGACCGGCCGTGAGGATCCTCATCGTCGGTGGTAGTGGGTTTCTCGGCCGTGAGCTGGCTCGACAGTGTTCGTTGGCGGGGCACGAGGTCGCCGCGACGTATCTGAGCCGGTCCGGGGAGCTCACCGGCGTTGAGTGGGGGCCGCTCGATGTGCGCCGACGGGAGGACGTCGAGGTGCTGATCGGCGCCTTCCGGCCCGAGGTGGTCATCAACGCCGCGTACCGGCAGGCGGATTGGACCACCACGGCGATCGGTGCCGTGAATGTGGCACTGGCCGTCTCCACGGTGGGTGGGCGGCTCGTCCATGTGTCCAGCGACGCGGTCTTCTCCGGCGCCGCGATTCGTTATGACGAGATGTGCGTCCCAGACCCGATCAGTCCGTACGGCGCGGCCAAAGCCGCCGCGGAGACGGCGGTGAGCGCGATCGCGCCGGCCGCGGTGATAGCCCGGACATCCTTGATCATTGGCGACGGTGACTCCCCGCACGAGCTGCTGGTGCATGCGCTTGCCACCGGCAGGTCGAGGGGAGTGCTGTTCACCGATGATGTGCGGTGTCCCGTGCATGTGGCTGACCTTGCGGCGGCGCTCTTGGAACTTGCCGCGTCTGAGCATCGCGGTGTCCACCACGTCGCCGGAGCCGATGCGGTGAGCCGGTACGAGCTCGGGGTGCTCATCGCTCGTCGCGATGGTCTCGACGCGGACCAGTTGCCTTCGGGTCGGCGGGCGGACACCAAGTTGCCCGGCCCTCTGGACGTGCGCTTGGACTGCGCCATGACTCAGCGGAAGCTGCACACCAAGTTGCGCGGCGCCCGGCAATTTCTGGATGGCGGGTAGTTTCTGGAAGTGGTGGGCAGCGTTGATCGCGACGTCGATCTGAAAGGCGGGGTACGCAGGTCGCCTGGCGTCCCCAGTCTTTCGAATCCGCCGCCACGGCCTCAGTCGTCGAGCAGCCGCCACGCGGTGAGGGCGAGTCTGGCCCGTATCAGGCCGGTGGGCTCGGTTAGTTCGATGCTCAGGGTCTTGCCGAGCTGTTCGAGTCGGCGGGCGACGCTGCTGTGGTGCAGGTGGAGAAGGTCGGCGGCCCGGCGTAGGGAGCCGGTGGCGCAGTAGGCGTCCAGCGTCTCCAGATCTTCCGGATGACCAGCGGCCAGTGCGGCGATCGCGGTCACGTCGGTGTTGTCGCGCGAGGCGTCCTGAGGTATCTCGGCCAGGAGCGCCAGCGCGCCCAGGTCGTCGAAGTGGACGACCGGCTGGCGTGGGGTGGTGAAGCGGAGGGCGGTGCGGGCTTGGCGCCAGGATCGGTTGGGGGTTTCGGCGGCGCCGATGCCCGCGCGTACGTCCGCTGGAAAGCGGGCCGGGTCCAGAGTGGTGGCCAGGATGACGCCCACGTCGGCGAGCGGTGCCGCCTTGACGAGGCGGTCCGGGCAGATCAGGCCGCCGACCCGGTCGAGCGGAAGCCGCGCGTGTACGGCGGCGACGCGGACCGGCAGGTCGGCGGGGAAACCCAGGAGGCGCAGCGCCCGCGCTCTGGCCGCCTCGTCGCTGTCGGCGCTGATCACCAGCTCGACGAGGGCGGGGTCGGCCATGGTGGTGCGGGCCGGGCCGTACCTTTCGACGACGGCCGCGGCGGCGATGGCGAGGCGGTCCAGCAGCACTTCGTCGAGGGGATTCGCCGGGCCGGGGCGTTCCAGCCAGACCGTGCCGATCTCCTCCTCGTCGAGCGTGATCGTCACCGTGGAGGACGGGGGCAGCGGTGGGGCGGAGGTTTCCCCGCCATCGGGAGAGACACGGATCACCCGTCCCGTGCCGTGGAGCCGGATCCCGGCCACGCACTCGGCCAGGCCCGCCGAGGCCCGGGCCAACGCCGGCAGGTCCACCCGTCGGCGCATCAGCGTGTCGTAGAAGGTGACGACGCGGATCGCGCCTTCGATGTGCGAGTCCAGGTGCGACAGCCGCTGGGCCAGTGCCTCCATGACAGGAGGATAGGGCCTGCCTGACCAGAAGACAGCGCCGATCGACGCGTCATCTGGGCGAAATGCCCGACGGATGGCGGGTGGTCGCTGGGGTGATGGCCGCGAGGATGACCGACATGAATCCAGAATTGGAAGCTTTCATCCCGTTGGTCCCCAAGGTCGATCTGACGGACCCGGTGGCCGCGCGCAAGCAGTACGCCGCGTCGGCCGCCGAGAGGGCGGCACCGGACACCGCGGACCTGGAGATCGAGGACCGCACCGTGCCCGCCGATCCGGACGTGCCGGTGCGGATCTACCGCCCGTACCAGGCCCGCGGCGCCATCGTCTGGCTGCACGGCGGCGGATTCGTCATGGGTGACGTGGACACCGAGCACCTCTGGGCCGCCCGGCTCGCCGCCGACTCCGGCGTGGTGGTGATCTCGGTGGGCTACCGGCTGGCCCCCGAACACCGGTTCCCGGCCGCCCTGGACGACGCCTACGCCGTACTGACCTGGACGGCCGAGAACGCCGCCGAGCTCGGTATCGACCCGGGACGGATCGCGGTCGGAGGGCACAGCGCCGGTGGCGGGCTCGCGGCCGCGGTGGCGTTGCGGGCGCGTGACCAGCAAGGGCCGCCGATCCGCTTCCAGCTGCTCAACGAGCCCGAGCTCGACGACCGGCAGGAGACGTGGTCGGCGCGGCAGTTCACCGAGACGCCCTGGATAAATCGGGACGCGGTCACCGCATCGTGGCGGTACTACCTGGGTTCGGCGCCCGCCACGCCCTTCGCGGCGCCGGCGCGGGCCGCCGATCTGTCCGGCCTGCCGCCCGCCTACATCGCCACTGCGGAGTTCGACCCGAACCGCGATGATGACCTCGCCTACGGGCTGCGCCTGCTGCAGGCGGGCGTATCGGTTGAACTGCACCAATGGCCCGGCACCTTCCACGGCTCGCAGGCGATCCTGTCCGCGGAGGTATCGCAGCGGCAGCTCGCCGACCTGGCCGCCACCCTGCGCCGCGCCCTGGCCGAGTGAAGTCGCGAGCAACCCAGGTCGGGCGGCCACCGGACGAATGATCAGCCCATGAGGAGTTCTCGGGCATGACGATTACCCCCATCGATCTCTTGGCGTCTTCTCTCCACCTCCACCCAGACGGCCACGTGCACACCGAGAAAAGAACACCGGACTCCGACCAGGACGGCTGGCAGCTGACGGCCTTTCACGCCAAGACCGGCGCCGATGTCCACGCCGACCACTGGGAGGTCCACCCCGAGGCCGAGGAGGTCGTGTCCTGCATCATCGGGAAGATCCGCCTCCACCTCCGCCCGGACCGGCCGGGACAGCAGGAGGAGGAGATCAGGCTGGTGGCCGGAACCGCCGCGATCGTCCCGCGCGGCCGATGGCACCGCATCGAGCTGGACATCCCCAGCACCATCATGGCCGTCACCCTGCCGCGTGGCAGCCGGCTGGAGAAGCGGGCCGATGTCTAGGCCAGACCCGTCGAAATCCACGAAGGGGGAGCGATGACCATTACCGACCTCGCCGAGGCGAGGCAGCGTTCCGCATCACCACAGATGCCGCGCCCTTACGGCTGCTGTCCGGACTCGGGCATCTTCTCGACGGCCAGGTGCAGCTGACCTTGCGCCGGCAGGTGGCGGCGCGGCTGGGGCGGGTGCCGATCGGCTGGTTCTCCCGGCGCCGGACCGGCGAGCTGGCCAAGGCCGTGGGGGAGGATGTCGGTGCCGTGCACCCGTTTATCGCCCATGCCCCTGGCGAGCTGGCCTCCGCGTTCGTGGTGTCGCTGATCCCTGCATCCGGTGGAGGTCGCGGGCCGGCTGGCCGCGTACTGCCTGCGCCGGGTGGTGGAGCCGCAGGAGGTCAAGGAGAAGGAGGCCCTGCTGGAGGAGTTCACCGGGAGCTGGACAAGATCGGCGTCGAGCGCCACTGGCCGGCGCCGGCGGGCCACTGATCCTTTCAGCATGATGTTTTTGTCGGACCGGTGGCTCACACTCGCCATGGACACCACCCATCGAGGAGGAGAACCCATGGCGAGGGGATCCAGAAGACAGGACGTATGGGTCCTGGGGGTCGTGGGAGTGGCCGTCGCCGGGATGGTCGTGGTCTCGTTCGTCCGCGATCATCCGGTCTGGGCGGCGGCGATCGCCTGCCTGGTCCTGGCGCTGCTCGGCGGCGGGCTTCTCCTGCGCTACCAGGCCATCGAGGCGCGGAGACGGCGGTTCCTGGCGGCCAACGTGGAGTTGGCGAAGATCGACCGGATGTCCGGAACGCAGTTCGAGCACCTGGTCGCCCAGCGGATGATCGCCGATGGCTTCCGGCAGGTCCGGGAGCGAGGCCGTAGCGGCGACGGTGGGGTGGACATCACCGCCGTCGCTCCCGGGCACGGGAGGTACGCCATCCAGTGCAAGCGCTACAGCAAGACCGTCGGCGCGCCCGAGGTCCGCAACTTCCTGGGAGCGCTCGCCAACACCTTCGCCGGGCACACCGGAGTCCTGGTCACCTCAGGGGCGCTGACCCGTCAGGCCCGGCTGGAGGCGCTCGGCGCCCGGCAGCCGCTGATCCTGGTCGAACGCGATCGGCTGGCGGACTGGCTGCTGGGCACGGTCTCGCTCCTGCCCGCACGGCCGAACGGGGTCCTGATCGAAGGGGACGAGCCCGCGGGCTGAAGTACCCGGCCTGGGCGCGAAACCGCAGGTCAAACTGCGCCTCCCGGCCCGCGCGTGCTCGAAGCGGATGGTGCTCTATGCGGCTTCTGGATGTTCTCTGTATGGCTCATCCGCACTCTTGATCTCCAGCAAGAGTGCTTGGAACGACCCCATAGACCCATGCGCGGCTCTGGCACGCGTCGAAAGGATTGGCATGCGACCCAAAGGTGTGCTCACGGCGGGGTTCGCCCTGTTTGTCTGTCTCGCGTCGGGCCAGGCCGCGTTAGCGAGCACGACGGGGGCCGAGGCCGGTCCGACGCCGACTGCTACGCCTACCGCCACCGCCACCCCCACCCCCACGCCGACCTCTGGGGAGGACAACAACGACCCCCCGAACCAGGTGGAGGGGCCGCAGGTGTCGACCCTGGCCGCCCCGCGCTTCCAGCTGCCCTTCCCCTGCGGCCAGAAGTGGACCGGCAACTCCAGCGGCAGCAGCGCGCACCGCTCGTACGAGATCGACTTCAACCGGGGCAGCACGGCGAACGCCGACCTCGGTGACACCGTGGTCGCCGCCGCGGCGGGCACCGTGGTCATCTCGGCCCACCAGGGCTCGACCAACGGCTACGGCAACCTGGTCAAGATCGATCACGGGGGCGGCTACACGACCTTCTACGCGCACCTGAACTCGCGCGCCGTCGCCGCGGGCGCCAAGGTCACCCAGGGCCAGAAGATCGGCGCGGTCGGCAACACCAGCAAGCCGGGCAACGGCATCTCGCCGCACCTGCACTTCGAGGTGCGCAAGGGCAGCAGCTACCCGTCGAACATCCAGAAGGCCGTCTTCAACGGCGCCACGTTCGGCTACCCGAACCAGACCCTCACCTCCAAGAACTGCGGAGGCGGCAGCGGCGGCAATCCGAACACCGCCGAGTCGGTGTGCGGCAGCGGCTACAAGGTGATCGACTCGGCCGCTCTGGGCACGGCGGGCAAGGTCTACCTGCTGTTCAACTCGGCCAACGGCAAGAACTGCGTGGCCACGATCAAGGCGACCTCCCTCGGCAAGGCCACCGCCACCAGCGCCTTCCTTCAGGTCAAGGGCAAGACGAAGGCCACCGACACGGGCAAGTTCACTTACTACGCGGGTCCGGTAACCGCCGGCGCGGCGGACAAGTGCGTCAGCTGGGGCGGCACGGCCGGTACGGCCACCTACACCAGCCCCTTCGAACACTGCAGCTGACGTGTGAGCCATGAGCGCCGCCACCCCTTCGCGGGTGGCGGCGCTTTTCTGTGAGGGGAGCGCGGTCCTCGGCCGGTAAGGAGACCTCGGGCTCGCAGGTCCGAGATGACGGCGGGAGCCGCGCCCAAGGTTCTCCTGCTTCCAACCTCGGGCCCTTCCGCGGAGTTGTTTAGTGCATGGACCGTTATGAGGGGTTCCACGAGTTCGTGCGTGCTCGCCAGCAATCGCTGATGCGGACGGCGTACCTGCTCACCGGAGACACCCACCTCGCCGAGGATCTGTTGCAGACGGTCCTCACCCGCGTCGCCTCGCACTGGCCCAAGCTCGCCAAGGGCGGCAATCCCGAGGCGTACGCCCGTAAGGCCCTGGTCAACCAGAACATCTCGTAGCGCAGACGCAAGCAGGTCGAGCTGCCGGCAGCCGAGCTTCCGGAGGTCGGCCAGTCGCACGACGCGGCGACCGTGCGGCGGCTCGCCTTGCTTCACGCGCTCGCCCAGCTCACCCCGAAACAGCGGACGGTGATCGTGTTGCGCTTCTACGAAGATCGCACCGAACACGAGACCGCCCAGCTCATGGGCACGTCGCTAGGCACGGTCAAGAGCCAGACGCATTACGCGTTGTCGAAGCTGCGCGCGCTCACCCCCCAGGAGGTGGATCGATGAAGACGCTTCGCGAGGATCTGCACGAGCTGGCCGCCCACGCGCCCGACGTCGACCTGGCTCACCTGGCGATCAGGGGAGCGCGTCGCAACCGCGCGGTCCGCCTGACGCTGGCCGCCGCCGTGGTGGTCGTCGTCGGGATCGCCGGTGGCTCCGCCCTGCTTCTCCAAGAGGTACGGCCGAGGCCGCCGGTCGTTCTCACCCCGCCGGAGGTCAAGGCGGTGCCGCTGCCCGAGAAGGGGGTCGCGCCGGTGGAGCAGGCCTATCGGCTGTTCTGCCGGGGCGGATGCCGGGAGACCGGGTGGCGCATCCTGACCCGAAGCGGCGAAACCTTCCAACTGCCCGCGGGGCCTGGGCCGGTGGAGGCCACGGCTGACGGTCGCCGGATCGCCTACTACAGCGAGAAGGACCGCGGGATCATGGTGCGCGACCTGGCCAGTGGCCAGATCTGGAAGGCGCCGCTGAAGCAGCCGAAGCGGGACTTCGCGGTCGAATACACCCTGCGGATGTCACCCAACGGGTTGCGATTCATCGTCTCCGGCTGGGGTGGCCGGCGCAAGCCGAACATGCTCGTGGACGTCGAGCAGGGGACGGTGGAGCAACTGGACAGTGGCTGGTGGCCGGTGAGCGTGGCAGATGGTGACGGCCCGGTGGTGCTGGCCAAGCCGTACGACAAGACCACCCAGGTCTGGGTACGTGGCCGGAAGCCGGTCACCATCCCCACCTTCACCTACGAGTTCAGCGCTTTGAGCCCTGATGGCCGCAGGCTCGTCCGAGTGGGGCAGGTTCTGGGCCATGGGACGCCCATGGTGCGGGAAGACGGGACGATCGTCACCTTCGACGCCCTCACCGGGGGCAGTGAGCAGCGGGTGCCGGTGTCCGGCCTCCCGGGAGATCTGCGGCCGGCCAAGCTGGGCGGCTGGTTGAACGCCAAGGAGGTCACTCTGGTCGCCGTCGCGGAGTCGCCCCGGAGCGGTGGCTCGGGAGTGGCCTATGCGGTGAATGTCCTGACGGGGCAGGCCCGTGAGCTGTTCACGCTCCGCGGGGAACAGTACGCCGTGCCTGGCTTGGTGCGTTGATCCGATCCCTGCCGACCCTCCACCGTGGCGGGGGCCCGCGCCGGACCCACCGAGGGGCGCCCCCCGGCCCCAAAAAGCCCCGCGCCCGCCCCCCCCCCCCCGGGGGGGCCCACCGCCCGCTCCCGCCGTGGGCCCGCCACAGGTCCTACTTCAGGCCGTACGCGCGGTCGACGGTCTGGGTGACCGTGCCGCCCGCCTTGTCCTCAGCGTTCACCCGCAGCGAGACGAAGCCGCTGGTGGCGGCCAGGGCCGGGTGCAGGACGCTCACTCTGAAGCGGCCGTCGCCGAGCTTGCGCACCTTCTCGGCCTGACGCCAGGTGGCGCCGTCGTCGACGGAGTACTCCACCCGGGCCGAGCGTGCATCTGAAGCCGAACGCGCCGCTGGGCCGGCGGTCAGCTCGAAGGTGAAAGGCCGCCCGGAAGGGGCCCGGTTGAGCAGGTCAACCGGCAGGTCGTACCTGAGCACCAAAGCGGGCTGGAACGCGCAGGCGGGACCGAAGGAGCAGGAGGCGCCGCGCGGCTTGCCGGACGGCCCTCCCGGCGAGGTGAACCGCCAGCCGGAGGTCACCTTGGGGGACAGCGGCCGGTAGGTGGTGTCCACCGTGTCCAGCCGGTAGGCGGCGGAGCCCGCGGGCACGGTGAACGAGCGGGGGCCCCAGCCCTGCACCGGGATCTCGGTGCCGCCCGCCACGAGACGGGGAGCGGAGGAGACCGTGCTCAGCTCGCTGTAGTGGCGGGGGTCTGAGTCCAGCCACTGCTCGGCGGGCACGAACCGGTCTCCGTCCCGGCACAACGCGCACGGCACCGGCACCCCCGCCGGCGCGGTGGCCGCGCCGGGCACGAGTGGGGCCTTGAACCAGTCCTCGTCCGTACGGGCCGCCCGCGCGAACGTGTCCTGCGACCGGAGCTCCAGGCTCTGGTTGCCGACCGAGCGTGACCAGCGCACGTCGTCGCGGGCCGGGCCGTAGTACTCGGTCCGTTCGAACGGCATCGTCACCCACTGGCCGAACGACAGCTCGGCGGCACCGGCGGACGTCGTCACCAGCAGATGTCCCTGGGCGTTCGGCTGGTCGGCGTGGTAGCGGGTCTCGACGCGGACCAGGCGGTCCCGGTCCAGCTTCTCCGGCTTGCGGGGGATCTTCCCCGTCGAGTCGTACCGTAGCCGGTAGAAAGAGGGCTCCCCGGAGTACGGTGTGAGCCGCAGCGAGGTCGCCCCACGCTGGACGACGGTCCGCAGCGAGCGGCCCTGCGCCGCGTCCAGTCCGAACCGCAGGAACCTGGTGTCGGCGAAGCCCGGCAGCCGCGTCCCGGCCCCGTCGGCGTCGTAGAAGCCGATGAAACCGGCGGCGCCGCCCTGTTTGGCCAGCGCGGACGCCTCGTCCATCCGCGGAGTCGCGTCGCTGTAGGGCGTCGGGCCGGCGCCCAGCGGCACCCCCACCAGGACCAGCTTGCCGGTGAGGTCCAGGCCCTCGAAGTCCGCCGGCCTGCCCTGACCGGCGTAGACCAGGGGATAGGCGGTGGGTTTGGTGATCATCGAGCGGACCGTGTCGACCTCGTAGGACGGGTCGAGGGTGAGCCGGCCCGCCGTGGCGGCGGCCAGCACGCCGGGCTCCATCTGCCACATGTGCGACAGGCTCATCGTGCCCGCCTTGACCGACTTCACCGGCGTGGCGTACAGGTCCACGTGCCTGCCGTTCTCCGTGCTCGCCGTGATCGCGATGGGGGAGGGGCGGTCGGTGAAGGTCCGGACGTACTGGGCCTTACCCTCGGCGTCCATGGCGGCGTCCGGGGCGGCGTCCGTGGCGGTGCGCGAGGTCGGCTTGAGCGGCACGGTGTCGCGGGCGTCCAGGTCGAGGGTCTGGTCGTCCTTCAGGGTCACGTCGCGGATGACCAGGGAGGTGCGGGTCCTCATGTAGGTCTCGTTCGCGACGGCGATCACCTCGTAGTCGCCGTCCGGCAGGTACTGCTCGCCGTACCCGGTCAGGTCGAGGCGGCCGTAGTAGTACGCGTACGGATGGAAGGGGTCATCCGGGCTGTTGCTCCGCCGCAGCGGCACGATGTAGACCAGCGGCCCGAGCCGCCCGCCCTGGCCGGGACGGGAGGAGAACTCCTTGGCGCCGTACGAGTTGGTCAGCGAGATCTTCAGCAGGTGGGTGTCCGGGCCGGTGTAGTAGCTGAAGGGCGTGGCCAGACGGGCGTCGCCCGCGGTCGCGGTGACCCAGCCGCCGTAGGCGCCCTCGAGGCCGAGGGCCGGGTTCACGGTGAGGTCGACGGTGGCGGTGCCGTTCGCGGGGACGGTGACGGTCTCCGCGCCCAGGCGGATCGCGCCCGCCGGGCTGGGGCCGCCGCTCCAGGCGCGGGTGTCGGCCTTCAGCGCGAGCGTGACGGGCGCGGCGCCGGTGTTGCGGTACGTGACCTTCTTGGTGACGCTGCCCTTGTCCCGTTCGAGGCGGAGGAAGTCGACGACCGGGTCGGCGAAGACGCTCTGGGTGACCGCGCGCCCGAGGTCCAGCCGGCCGCCGCCCTCCTCGAACCAGTTGTGCTCCGCGTTGCGCGCCGAGGTGGAGACGAGGGCGGCGCTCAGCTCGTCGGCGTCCCAGTCGGGATGCTGCTGGGCCAGCACCGCCGCGGCGCCCGCGACGTGCGGCGTGGCCATCGAGGTGCCGCTGAAGGAGGTGTAGTGGTCGTTGCCCGGGATGGACGGCTGGCCCGAGGCGCCGGACCGGGCGGCGACGATGCTGACGCCGGGGGCCACGATGTTCGGCTTGACCGCGGCGTCGTCGAGGCGGGGGCCGATGCTGGAGAAGGGGGCCAGGGTCGTACCGGTGACCTTGTCCACCGCGCCGACCGCGAGCGCCTTGTCGGCGGCGGCGGGGACGCTCACCGTCTGGGGCTCGCCCTCGTTGCCCGCGGCGGCGACGAACAGCGTGCCGTACTTCTTCGTCAGCTCGTTGACCGCCTGGCTCGTCGGGTCCGTACCGTCTCCGCAGCACACGCCGAGGCTCATGTTCACCACGTCGGCGCCCTGGGCCGAGGCCCATTCCATGCCCGCGATCAGCCAGGACAGCTCGCCGTAGCCGTAGTCGTCGAGCACCTTGCCGACGAGCAGCGACGCGGCGGGCGCGACTCCCCGGTACTTGCCGCCGGAGGCCGCGCCGGAGCCGGCGATGGTCGAGGCGACATGGGTGCCGTGGCCGACCACGTCGGTGGTGTCCGGGGTGGTGGAGAAGTTCTCGGTGGCGACGATGCGGCCGGCGAAGTCGGGGTGCCCGGCGTCGATGCCGGTGTCGAGGACCGCCACCTTGGTGCCGGCGCCGTCGAGGCCCTTCTGCCACGCCGTGGGGGCGCCGATGAGCGGGACGCTCTGGTCGAGGGACGCCTTGACGCGGCGGTCGAGCCAGATCTTGGAGATGCCGCTCTTGAGCGCGGTGCCCGGCTGGAGCGCCGACCACAGCTTGCCGGACTCGGCGGTCCGCACCGTCACGGCCGCGCCGTGGATGATGTCGAGCGTCCGGGTGCGCTCGGTGCCGGGCAGGGTCGCGGCGGCCTTCGCGACGGAGGCGCCGCTGTACGTGATGATCAGCGGGATCGCCTTGGCGCGGTGCTCCCGTACGAGCGTCTCGACGTCGAACAGCTCCTCGTCGAGGGTGCCTGCGGCCACCAGGTCGGCGGCGTCGGACGGCATGACCAGGGTGCCTCCGTCGCGGTGGGGCAGCGTGGCGAACGTCACCGTCGAGCCGTCGGGCCGGGGCGCGGCCCGGGTGGCTAATTTCGGCGGCTCGCCGTTCTCGCCCGGCGTGAAGTCGACGACGTCGCCGGTGATCAGGGTGACGGTGCTGGGCTCTGTCGTAGGGGCGGTGTCGGTCGTGGTGGGCGGGGTCGCCGAGCTGGGTGTGGCGGTGGTGCTGAGCACGAGTGCCATACCGGTGAACACCGCGGCGATGCGGTTGTGGAACAAAGGGGAGGTCCTCCAGTACCTGGCTTTTGGGAGCGCTCCCAAATGGCGCGCCTTTCTTGGTGATCTTTATATCGCGCGCCGCTGCCGCCGAGCCGCCGGGCCTCTTTCACGGAGCCGCCGCCCCGCCGGTGGAGGCGGGGCGGCGGTCCGTTCCGCCCGCAGGAAGGCGGAAGGGGGAAAGGCTGTGCTCAGGCGATCGAGATCCTGTCCAGGTTGGGGCCGCCGCCGGCCGTGGTCGAGGTCGCCCGGATCACGTTGGCCCCCGCGTTGAGCGGGACGGTCACCGTGGCGGTGCTCCAGGTCGTCCACGCGCCGGTGGCCGGGAAGGCCAGCTCGTCGGAGGTCAGGACGCCGTTGACCGTGATGTCCATCGGCCGGTTGGACGTGGTGCCGTTCGCGAAGCGCAGGACCACCGTGGCGTTGCCCGCCTGGGCGGCCGTCACCGCGAACTCGACGTAGCTGCCGACCAGGTTGTCATAGTTCACGAACCCGGTGCCGGTGAAGCCCGCGTGGTTGGACTCGACCACGCCCTGGGAGATCGTCGCGCTCTCCGCCTGGTACTCCGTGGGGGCGGGCCCGGCCGCCTCCGTGTCGAGGTAGTCGAGGTTCGGGCCGCCGCCGGCCGTGGTGGAGGTGGCGCGTACGGCGTTCGCCCCCGCGTTGAACGGCGCGGTCACCGTCACGGACCGCCAGGTGGTCCAGTCCCCGGTCGGCGGGAACGGGAACTCGTCGGCGACCAGCACGCCGTTGACCGTGATGTCCATCGGCCGGTTGGTCGTGGTGCCGTTGGCGTAGCGGAACGTCAGCGTGGTGCTGCCCGCCTGCGTCGCCGGCGCGCTCCACTCCACGTAGCTGCCGACCAGGTTGTCACCGTTGACGAAGCCGGTGCCGCTGAAGCCCGCGTGGTTGGACTCCACGACACCCTGGGAGATCGTGGCGTCCTCCGCCTCCAGGAACTCGGTGCCGGGATTGCCCGGCGTACAGCTCTCGGTGGAGCCGGTGGCACTGACGCGCAGGGCGCCACCGGCGGTGTTCTGGCTGTTCTGGACGCAGTAGCCGGTGATCGTCTGGAAGACCATGTCGTTCGGGCTGTTGCTGCCCCGCTCGGCCGTGAACCGGTCGAAGGTCACCGTGCTGCCCGTGTTGGCGATCACCGCGGGCCGGCAGTCGTTG
Organism: Nonomuraea aurantiaca; assembly: GCF_020215705.1. Classification (GTDB taxonomy): domain Bacteria; phylum Actinomycetota; class Actinomycetes; order Streptosporangiales; family Streptosporangiaceae; genus Nonomuraea; species Nonomuraea aurantiaca. The sequence goes on from NZ_JAIWNB010000001.1 coordinate 328,014, forward strand.
GAGTTGAACTGGACCGAGCTGTCGACGAACTTGATGTCGTGTGCGTTGTGGATGTACCACCCGTACGCCGGCCGGGTGCCGATGCTGTTGGGGTTGTAGTTGGTCGGGTCGTTGCTCGGCACGCCGGTGCCCACGCAGCCGTTGCCGCCGGGGACGGTCAGGTCGACGTTGGTGAACGTGACGTTGCGGATCCGGTTGCTGGTGTTCGACTCGCCCCACAGGGTGGCGGTGAAGTTGTTGCCGCTCTGGCCGGAGGAGGTGACGTTCTCGTACGTGATGTTCTCGATCCGGCCGACGCCCGGACTGTTGCCGCATCGTCTGCGGGTGCCGATCTTCTCGGTGATCGCCGCCCGTACGTTGGTCATCGTGATGTCCTTGTAGTGGACGTCGGAGATGACCGTGCCGTCCATCGACACCATGCCGAGACCCGACTTGTTCGAGCCGTTGATCGAGATGCGCTCGAAGTGGTAGCCGGTGAAGTTGCCGCAGGTCTCCGAGCCGAACATCAGCGCGTTGCAGCACACCGCCGAGAGCTGGGCGTCGGTGACGGTGACGTTCCCGTTCGCGTAGGTCTGGCCGAGTGCCCAGTCGCTCTTGAAGACGAGGGCGTCGTCGTTGGCCGCGATGTTCGGGCGGCGGATCGTGACGTTCTGGGCGCTGATGACGTTCCAGCCGTCACGGTCGCTGGCGGTGTCGATCCGCAGGTCGTCCGAGGTGATGTTGTTGCAGGCGTTGGTGAGCATCGCGAAGTGGCCACCGCGCCGCAGGCGGATGCCGCTGACCGTCAGCCCGTCGCACCGGGTGAGCGAGATGATCTTGTCCGCTTCGCCGGAGTTGGGGTTGCCGGTGATGAGGTTGCCGCCGCCGTCGATGGTGCCCGTCCCGACGAACCCGATGTTGGTGAGGCGGTCGCCATAGATCATCGCGTTGTGGAAGTGGCTGTGCCCGTAGTCCTGGTAGTTGTCGTTCGGGTTCGACTCCGGCGCGTCGTAGTCGTCGTTGGACGCGCCCATGATGGTGGAGCCGGCGTCGAGCTGGAGGGTGACGTTGCTCTTCATGTGGATGGTGTTGGCGGACTTGTAGGTGCCGGACGGGAACTGCACGGTCCCGCCGCCGGCGCTGTTGGCCGCCGTGATGGCCGAGTTGATGGCGGAGGTGTCGTTCGTGGAGCCGTTGCCGGTGGCTCCGTAGTCCTTGACGTTGAACACCGCCAGCGCCCCCGCGGACTGGGCGGGGATGACGATCGAGAACATCGCCAGAACGACGGCGGCAACCCACGCGGCTGCTCTTGGTAAGGCGGATTCGCTCATGGGGGGTGTGCTCCTGCCTAACAGTCGGTTGCAGACCTGACGCTCAAGCTAGGCGCAAAGGTCGGATGTGACAAGGGATAGGATTTGGAAACATCCAGATCGAGGGGTTATCGGACAAAAGACATCGGGTCTCTAGGCGCCGAAATCACTGCAACCGATTCTGGTGTTCTGGCGTTTGCCTCCTCCTACTACGCTGAGGCCCATGATTCGCCGCGCCACCGTTGACGACGTCCCCGCGATGCTCCAGCTCGTGCACGAGCTGGCCACGTACGAGAAGGCTTCGCACGAGGTGCGGGCGACCGAGGAGCAGTTGTGCGAGGTGCTCTTCGGCGCTGAGCCCGCCGTGTTCGCGCATGTCGTCGAACACGACGGTGAGGTGGCCGGGTTCGCGATCTGGTTCCTCAGCTTCTCGACCTGGCGGGGGACGCACGGGATCTATCTGGAGGATCTGTACGTCCGTCCCGAGATGCGCGGGTCCGGCTACGGCAAGGCGCTGCTGGCCGAGCTGGCCGCGATCTGCGCCGAGCGCGGTTACCACCGGCTCGAATGGTCGGTGCTCGACTGGAACGAACCGGCCATCGGGTTCTACCGCAAGCTCGGCGCCGTACCTCTCGACGAGTGGACGAGGTTCAGACTGACCGACGAGCCGCTCAAGCGCCTGGCCGAGCACCGCTAGCCCTCTCTGCCGCTCGGTTGTCTCTCGGCTCGGGGGCTGGCTTTCTCTCGGCATGGGACCGCAGGCCGCTTCGGTGAGAGGCGGCCTGCGGTCGTTTCGTGCCGTGTGTCCAGCTCGCGTTACGTGCCCGCGTGCGTCCGCTGGCGCACGCCGCCGGACGCGCGGTCGAACATCTCGACCTTCGCTTCCTCGTCGATCTCCATGTGCGTCTCCTCGATGCGGAGCGCGACGCCCAGAGCGATGAACGTGGGCGCCCACTGGCCGACGAAGATCCCCCAGCGATCCGCCCGCGCGAGGCTGGCCTTCTCCAGGTTCCTCGACATCAGCCAGGACGTGATGGACGCACCGATCGACGCGACACCGGCCATGTACATGTGACTGGACCTGATGCCCATCTTGTGGAGCATTTTGATCATGATTCCCCCTTTGTTCTGGTCCTGTTACCCAAGGTCAGGAGGGGTAATCGCGCTCCTTCAGCGTCGGGCAGGCTTCGCTCAGGTCTCGGTGAGACCAAGTAGCCGCGATATGTCGGTGGCGGCTGCGATAGTGGGGTCGTGCATCACTCCTCTCTCCTCCTGCCTTGCCACGTCCGCGAGCTGCCCGGCGACGCCATCGAGCTGATGCCCATCGTGCTGCCCATGACCTTGACCAGCTCTCAGCGCCGCCAACTCGCCGAAATCCTGCTGGCCGGGCTCGATGAGCCCGAAGCGTCCCCCGCCGTCCTCCCCACCCGCCGCGGCCACTTCGTCCACGTGGCCACGTGACCTCCGTCCCGATGCTTTTTTCCCTTCTTTTACGGCACCGCCGGGCTGGCGCCACCCGCCGTACAGGGTCGGTGGCCTCCAGGGAGACGGCCGCTGACCCGCACGGGGCCCGGCGCCGTTACGGCGCATCGCCGGCCGTGGCCTTCCTGAAACGCTCGCTGTGACGGAACGGACAGCGGCAACCGGCGTTGACCGCACACCTCAGCCCGTAGCCGGATCCACCTGGCCGAGACCCGGTCGGCGGGTCCGCCGCGGTCGGAAGCTGCGGATGCAGCGGGAACGGCTGCGGATGCTGAACACCCGCCACACTGCACCAGCCCCGGCAGCCCGGTGAGGGGCTGGCCGCTGGGATGCGTTGTACTGCCTGTCATGACGATCGTCCGTTCCCTGGTGTTGTTCGCCCTGGCCGCACTCGCCGAAATCGGCGGGGCCTGGCTGATCTGGCAAGGCGTCCGCGAGCAGCGCGGCCTGGCTTGGGTCGGCGCCGGCGTCATCGCCCTGGGGTTGTACGGGTTCGTCGCCACGCTGCAGCCGGATGCGAACTTCGGCCGCATCCTGGCCGCCTACGGCGGCGTCTTCGTCGCCGGATCGCTGGCCTGGGGCATGGTCGTCGACGGCTTCCGGCCCGATCGCTGGGATGTCATGGGCGCGCTGGTCTGCCTGGCCGGCGTCCTGGTGATCATGTACGCGCCGCGCGGCTGAGCCGCCTGGCGTTCTCAGAAATGAGTCATTTCTGAGAACACAAACAGCCACGACCGCCTTCGCGGGGGAGGTCACTCCCCTCCGCCTCCCTCCGGGCGCCCCTGTAGGAGGACAAGAGCGGTGCGCTGTCCGCCGGCAGGACCGCGTGCGGGACGATCTCGAATGGCTCGCTCATGCGGGGTGGCCGGGGCTGAGCTCGTCATGGAAGGCGCCCAGACGCGCGCTCGCCCACAGGACGGATGCGTCCAAGCCGGGATCACCAGATCGGGAGACTGCGGCCCGCCGGTCGTCGAGATCACCAGTCCCAGGTTGACCTCGGCCGCCACGGCGACGCCGATCGGCTTGTCACACAGCGCACAACGCAGCGGCCACTCGCCGCTCGCGATGCCTTCGGCCTGTGCGAGCAACTCGCTGACGTTCTCCTGGCTCAGCAGCACGTCTATGCCGGCGGCCACATGGTGGATCGCCAGTTCCGCGCTAACGGTTGAGGCGGTTTCTGGGCCCGGCTCTCCTGCCCCCTGTAGGTGGCCGCGGTCGCGTCCCTGGAGAGCTGGTCGACAGGGCCGGGCAGCAGAGACAACACCGACCCGATGAGGCTCGCGGCCACCAGCCGGGAGCACATGGGCGAGCGCGAAGCTGATCGCGTTCACCAGGTGCGCGCCGGGCCCAAAGCGCGGCGCATGAATTCGGGGACGCTGCGCTCCTTGGACCCGTAGTAGAACGGCATCATCACGACGCCGACGAACAGCATCGCGGGGACCGCGCCGATCCAGTAGTAGTGCATGGTCGGCATGCCGTACTCGGCGCCGTTGGCCGAGATGAAGGCGAGCCCGGTGATCCAGGCGGGCAACGATCTCCCGGAGAGCAGGAAGTCGAGGCTGCTGGAGACTCTCCTTCGCGCGGCCACCCCGACCAGCTGGACCCTCGCGAAGTAGACCAAGATCAGCGCGTAGTCGACAACACCGGCGCCGATTCTCGCCGAGATTCTCCGGCTTTCAAGGCGGTCTTGAGGACGTCGATGGCCTGGGCCATGGCGGCGCTGGTGGCCTCGGTGGCGCGGAGGGGGTTGAGCATCATGAAGTCGTGCAGCGTGCCGTTGTAGCGGACGCTGGAGGTGGGCACCCCGGCCGCGATCAGCTTGCGGGCGTAGGCCTCGCCCTCGTCACGCAGCACGTCGTTCTCGTCGACGATGATGAACGCGGGCGGCAGGCCCTCGAGGTCGGCCAGGGAGGCGCGCAGCGGCGAGGCGGTGATCTCGGCGCGCTGGGCGGGGTCGGTGGTGTAGGCGTCCCAGAACCAGGCCATCGCCTTGGCCGTCAGGTACGGCCCGTCGGCGAACTCGCGGTAGCTGTCGGTGTCCTGGCCGGCGTCGGTGACCGGGTAGTACAGGGACTGGTGCACGAAATGCACGTCACCGCGCTGCTTGGCCAGGATGGTCAGCGCCGCGGTCATGTTGCCTCCGACCGAGTCGCCCGCGACGGCCAGCCGGGAGGGGTCCAGCCCCTCCTCGGCGCCGGACTTGACGATCCACTGGGCGGTGGCGTAGGCCTGCTCGATGGCCACCGGGTAGCGGGCCTCGGGCGAGCGGTCGTACTCGACGAAGACGACGGCCGCGCCCGCGCCGACGGCGAGCTCGCGCACGAGCCGGTCGTGGGTGCTCGCATTGCCGATGACCCAGCCGCCGCCGTGCACGTACAGGACGACGGGGAGCGTGCCCGTCGAGCCGACCGGCTTGACGATCCGCACCCGCACGTTGCCGACCCCGGCGGGGACGACGATCCACTTTTCGTCCACGTCCGGCTTGGCGATCGGGGCGGCCTGCAGGTCGTCGAGGACCTTGCGGGCGCCCTCGGGGCCGAGCCCGTACAGGAACGGCGGCTTCGAGGTGGCCTGCGCCAGCTCCCAGGCGGCGGGCTCGAGGATGTGCTTGTTCATGATGTGCCTTCTTTCGCTATGGATCAGCTACGTGCTTCGCGCGGCACGTAGGCGAAGGTGGGACCGGCGCCGCCGGGCAGCGCCATCAGCGCCTGCGCCTGGGCCCTGATCGTGAACATGGTGCGGGTGGCGTCCGTGAGCCGCTTCGGGTCGCCGTTGAATGCCTGCTCCAGCAGGGACAGCAGGGTGCTGTAGGTGGTGTCGAACAGATCCTGCGCCGCCCGTACGGCACTGCCCTGCGCGGCGGGCCGCGGGTTGGGTGTCATCGGGAGCACGCCGTCCGGATCGACGCCGACCTCCTCGCCGGTCGGGCCGGTGTTCGGGGTGTCGCCCCGCTGGTAACGGCGGCCGAGCTTGAGCTCCTGGAAGCGGTAGTAGTGGGCGACCTCGTCCCGCTCGGGGTGGAAGACGTCCTGGTCACCGTCCCAGACCTCGCCGTGGGCGCTGCCTTCCCCCTGCTCGACGATCTCCTTGAGCGCGCCGAGCGCGGACTCCAGGTCCTCGACGGCGAACAGCGATCCGGCAGTGTGACGGAAGCGGGCGCCGCTCACCTGCCGGGCCGGGTCGCCGCAGAAGACCACCTTCTCGCCGAGCGTGTCGCACAAGTAGCGCACCCCCTGCTCGATCGCCGCGTAGAACTGCCCGATCGTCTCGTAGCCCTCGTCCTCCGGCGGCGCGCTAGGTGCCGCCGGCTGCTCCAGGCGCAGGAACATCTCCAGCGCCTCCGCGCCGAACGGCACCAGCGACACCTCCAGATCGCTGTGCGGCAGCTTGCGCGGGTGCGGCGGCAGCATCCCCGGCATGTCCAGGCGCGGCGTGCCGCCGACGGCGTTGAGCAGGTTCGCCGCCAGCGCCAGATGCAGCATCTCCTCCACGAAGACGCCGCTCACCACCTCCACCGCCGCCGGGTTACGCTCCGGATCCAGCGAGTACAGCGCCGTCAGGTACGGCGGCAGCGTCGCGTGCTCCAGCTCGATCGCCCACTGCAGGTGCTCACGGAGGCTGTCCAGCGTGTCGATCCGAACCGGTCGTTCGTGGTTCATTCGTGTCATACCTCGGGTTGTTGGCATGGCGGATCGGACCGCCGGCCGGTGGGCCGGCGGCCTGGTTCGATCCTGGGATCAGGCAGCGATGACGGCAGCCGGTGCCGTTACGCTGCGGGTACCCCGCCGGGGTTCAGGACGGGCGTGGCGCGCGGCGGTCCTTGCGCTGGGCCAGCTCGGCCTCTTCCACCAGCGTGAACATCGGCTTGCCCGGCTCGCACAGCATGGTGACCGTGAACCGGACCGGGACATCGTCGCGATTGTTGCCGTCCTGATAGTGGATGACGTCGCCGCCCGGCTCCCAGAACGCCTCGCCGGCGCGGATCACTCGCTCGGGCTCCCCTTCCAGCTCCATCAGCATCTCGCCCTCGAGCACGACGCCGAAGGCGGGACCGGGGTGGCGATGCGGCGGCGCGCCCGGGTCTCCGGGCGGGTACTCGATGACCACGGTCATCGCGTGCGCGCCCTCGGGGATGAACGGAGGCTGCGCCTCCTGCAGCACGGTCAGCGCCGTCTGCCACGCGGTCGATCGCGGCTTGTCCATCGCCCGGCTCTACTTCGCGGTGGACTGGTCGAGCCAGGCTTTGTAGGTGATGGTGCCGAGCTGCGCGCCGTCACCGGGCACCAGCGACCGCTCGCCGAGCACGCTGCCGAAGTAGCGCGCCTGCGGGTCGGCGACGACCTCGCGGGTGTCGCCCCAGGCGGCCAGCGCCTTGCGGAAGAACTCGTCCATCTTGTACTGGGTCGGTCCGGCGATCTCGATCCGGCCGTTCAGCGGCGTCCCCACCGCGGTCCTGCCGACCGCCTGGGCCACGTCGTCGCCCGCGATCGGCTGGAACAGCACCGGCGCGATGTGCACCTTGCCGTCGACTGTGGCCTCGTCGGCGATGCCGCGGGCGAACTCGAAGAACTGGGTGGAGTGCACCAGCGAGAACGGGATGCCCGACTTCTCGATCAGCTTCTCCTGGGCGATCTTCGCCGCGAAGTAGCCGTTCTCCGGCATCCGCTCGGTCCCCACGATCGACACCGCGACGTGGTGGCCCACGCCCGCCGCCGCCTCCGCCGCCAGCAGGTTGCCCGTGGAGGTCTGGAAGAACTTCATGACGGCCTCGCGCTCGAACGAGGGCGAGTTCGACACGTCGATCACGACCTGGGCGCCCTTCAGCACATCGGCCAGGCCCTCGCCGGTCAGCGTGTTGACTCCGGTGTTCGGCGACGCGGCCACGGCCTCGTGGCCGTGCTCGCCCAGCTTCTTCACCAGCTTCGACCCGATGAGCCCGGTCCCGCCGATTACCACGATTTTCATTGTTGGCACCCTTCTGGCCTTCGGGGCGCTGTGGTGCGCCCCATTCGTCAGCTAAGACAAGGCAGCCCCCCTCAGTTGTGACAGGCGGCCTCGTGTTCGAGGACGAGCCTGGTGAGCTCGACGCGCGAGCTGATCCCCAGCTTGGTGAAGGCGTGCCAGAGGTGGGTGCCGACCGTGTGCGGCATGCCTGCACCAAGTTGGACGTCAACTCGCGAGTGGAGCTGACCCGGCTGGTCGTCGAGCACGACGGCTGAACCGCGACCCATCGGAAAAGGAGGAGACGGCCTCATGGCCTACCTGCCCATCGGCGAAGACGGCCGCAACCAGGTCGAGCTCCGCTACGAGGACTACGGCGAGGGCCGGCCCGTGGTCCTGCTGCACGACTGGCCCCTGTCCAGGCACATGTGAGCGGCACAACTGCCCGCGCTGGTGGAGGCCGGATACCGGGTGATCGCCTACGACCGCAGGGGGTTCGGCGACTCCTCCCGCACCGTGGGACGGCTATGACTACGACACCCTGGCCGGCGACCTGCGCGCGGTGCTGGAACGGCTGGACCTGGAGGAGCCCGCGCTGGTGGGTCTCGACCACTACCGCACCCAGGCCGCGGCCGCCTCGCCGCGGGCGCTCGGAGCCGGGCTGGCCACGCTGGCGCGCAGCGACCTGCGCGGCGAGGTCGCCATGGACGTGCCCGCTCTGGTCATCCATGGCGAGCACGACGAGATCGCCCCGCTGGCCGTCACCGGCGAGCTGGTCGGGGGTAGCAGCGCCCTGGAGGTCATCCAGGGCGCGCCGCACGGCTGCCAGGCCACTCACCCCCTGCGCTTCAACCGCGCGCTGCTGCGGTTCCTGGCGAGCGGTGGGTGATGGCGTTCCCCGCCCTGCCCTCAAGACTGCGGCGGCGTCCCGGAGCGCGCCGATCGCGGCTGCCCACCCGGTCGCGGTGACGAAGTGGACGCAGGCCTCGACCTTGGAGCCCATTGATCCGGCGGGGAAGGCTGGTGACCACAGTCGGCGGGATCCCGGCCGAAGGCCACGGTGGCCTCCACCGAGATCGCGGCCGGGTCGAGCAGGTGTCGCCTGGCCAGCAGACTGAGCGCGCCGTGGAGGCAGGCGGCGTATCCGGCGGCGAAGAGCTGCTCAGGGTTCGGTCCGGGGTTGTCGCCGCCGAGCTCGTCAGGCATCCGCAGCTCTAGGGAGAGGGCGCCGTCAGTGGAGAGGATCTGGTCGTTCGCTGGTATGCCCTTCAGTGCCAACGCTGGAGTTTGTCGGGGTTGAGGATGATCCATACCGCCGTGACCTCGGCTCCGGCCACGCTCACGCTGACCACCGCCACGGCCTTGCCCGCCCGCCGCAGGACGAGCCCCGTCCTGCCGTTCACCGACCCGATGGCCGGCTCGGTTTCTGGCTGGTCGATCAGCAACGCCGTGACGACCCGCGTGACCGCCTCCGCGCCGTAAGTCGGCCGTACGGCGACGCGCACCTTGCCGCCGCCATCGCTGACGGCGATCGCGTCGGCGGCCAGGACTTCCCGCAGCGCCTCGGTATCGCCCGCCTGGCAGGCCGCGGCGAACCTGCGGGCCACCCGCTCGTGCCTGGCGAGCATCGCCTGGCCGTATCCGGCCTGACCCGAGGTCGGACCGGGCACGGGCTGGGCCGGAGTCACCAGGCCGCCGAGCACGTGGTCGGGGTCGGCGAGGAGCTCCAGGCAGATGCTGCCCGCTGTCCGCGTCAGCCAGGCGCGTGGCACCGCGATGGCGGCGCGCTCCTCCTGGTCGAGGGCGTACCAGCGGCGATAGGTCTCCTGGACGACGTGGTCGGCCGTGGTGTCCGAGCCGAACATCCACAGGGCGATCTCGAGCAGGTGCTGCCGTTCGTCAAGCATCTCCGCCAGCGACTCGGCGCCCGCCTCGGTCATGGTCTGCCGCCTCCTTCGTTGTTGGCAGATAAGACCGGATAGCCCCTTACCTTGTGACAAAGCGGCTACGAGACCGCTCGAAGGCCTCGATCTTGGCCGGATTGAGGATCCACAACAGGTGGTGGATCCCCTCTCTGGAGGCCTCGATGGCGAGCAGGGCGACGCCGCTGCCGCCCCGGGTGACGAGCACGCCTGGCAGCCCGTTCATCTCGACCCACATGATGGCGGTGCCCGGCCAGAACCGCGGTGAGAACGCGGCCACGAACCTGGCCACCCGCTCATTGCCCAGCACGGGGAACTTGGCCGATCCCCTGATGCCGTTGCCGTCGGAGGAGCTGACGACGTCGGCGGCGAAGAGCTCCTCCAAGGCGCCGACATTTCCCGTCTGGGCGGCGTCGAGGAACGTCTCCAGAATGCGCCGGTGCTGGAGCCTGTCGATGGGCTCGTGGCGTACGGCGGTCAGGCGCCTGCGGGCACGGCTCACGATCTGCCTGACATTGACCGGGGTGAGCCGCAGGATCTCCGCTATCTGCGGATAGGGGTAGTCGAAGGCCTCGCGCAGGACGTAAGCGGCGCGCTCGGTGGGATTGAGCCGCTCCATCAGCAGAAGGAAGGCCAGCTCCAGCGCTTCGCCGCGTTCGGCGCCGACAGTGGGGTCCAGACTGGTGTCCACGGGTTCCGGCAGCCAGGGGCCGATGTAGGACTCGCGCCGCACGCGCGCAGACCGGGCCAGGTTGATGGCCAGCCGGGTGGTGACCAGCGCGAGGAAGGCCGGCGGGTTCGCGACTGCCTCGCGGTCGGTGTCCTGCCAGCGCAGCCACACCTCCTGGACGATGTCCTCGGCCTCTGCCGCGCTGCCCAGCATACGGTAGGCGATGCCGAACAGCCGCGGGCGCAGCTTGACGAAGGCGGACGCCGCCCGATCGAGAGCGTCCGCCTGTTCCCGGGATTCCGCGTTCATGTGCCCCACATCGATTCGCCCGTTGGCCTGGGCAGGGGTTCGTCAGCCTCGCGCGTGGTCGGCAGCGTCGAGGATAGTCGCTGTCACGGCGTCGGGCTGGGAGGCCGCGAGCGCGTGGGAGGCGCCGGCGACCTCGCGGGTGCCGCGAGCGTCCGCACGCTCGGCCATGAAGCGCAGTGCGGCGGCCGGGATGTTGAGGTCCTTGTCGCCGTGGACGAACCAGGACGGGATGGTGCGCCAGGGCGCCTCGTCGACGGCGAGCCTTTCGGACAGGGCGCGCTCGGTCACCGGCCGCTGGGTCGCGGCCATCAGCGCGGCCTCCTCGGTGTCGAGGTCGGCGCAGAACTGGCGGTGGAACTTCGCGGGGTCGATGCGGAGCTCGTTGCCGCCGGAGGCCACCGGGTAGGCCTGCAGCGCCTGGCCGAGCGTGCTGCCCTCGAACTTGCTCGACAGCAGCAGCGCGCTCTCGCCGGGCTCGGGAGCGAAGGCGGCGACGTAGACCAGGGCGCGCACGGCCGGGTTGCCCGCCGCCGCCTGGCTGATCACCATGCCGCCGTAGGAATGGCCGGCCAGGACGACAGGGCCGCCGATGCCGTTGATCACGTCGCGCAGGTAGGTGGCGTCGCCCTCCACGCTGCGCAGCGGGTTGGCCACGGCGACCGTGGTGAGCTGGTTGCTGCGCAGGCGCTGGATGACGCGGTTCCAGCTGGCCGACTCGGCGAAGGCGCCGTGGACGAGGAGGACGACGGGTGGGTTCATGGGATTGCCTTTCCGGTTGTTCACTCGTGGAAGCCGATCTCGCGGTGGGTGCCGTCGCACAGCGGTTTGTTGCCGGAGTGGCCGCAACGGCACAGCGTCATCCGGTTCCTGGTCTCCACGGGCCGGCCGTCCGACCGGGTGATGGGTATGCCGCCGGTCACCCACAGCGCGCTGGCCAGGCCGTCCTCCTCCTCCAGCACCGAGATGGCGCGCGGGAGGTCGGCTTCGATCGTCTCTCCGCCGCGTTCGAGTGCGTAGCTGTAGGAGCCGGAGGGGCAGTGATCGATGCGGCCCATGACATCGGAGCGCACGTCGCTGTCGGCGGTGTCGTCGAGCATCTTGGCGATGGGCCTGGCGCGGCCGATGCAGAAGGCGGCGTGGATGCACAGCTCGCCCACCCGCTGCGCGGAGATGCCGACGCCGTCGTGCACGTGCTGCAGCTCCTGGTAGGGCCGCATCGGGGCGGCCTCGGTGCCGTCGAAGCCGATCGCGGCGTGGGTGCCGTCGCAGAACGGCTTGGCGCCCGAATGGCCGCAGCGGCACAGCGCATAGGTCTCCTCGGTCTCCAGCGGCTCGCCGGTCTTCCAGGTGAGCGCGTTCTTCTGCTCGGCGGAGACGATCTTCCGCTTGCGCCGCAGGGGGACGCGGCCGTACACGGCGTACGGCCCGTTGCGGAGCACGACGATCCGCTGGTGGTCGCCCGCGCTCCAGCGGCGCAGCTCAGGCGGGACGTACTCGAAGGTGAGACCGCCCCGCCGCATCAGCTCCTGCGCCTGGGCCTTGAGCGCGTACATCTCCCCGGTAGCGACGGCGAGCATCCTCGGGCTGCCGTTGAAGGCCACCTCCAGCAGGTGCAGGATCGCGCAGTAGGTGTGGTTGAACTCCTCCTGCGCGGCGCGGTCCGTGGGGTTGGGCGTCATGGGGAACACCCCGGTGAGATCCACCGAGAGCTTCTCACCGGTGGGCCCGGACTCAGGGGTGTCCCCGCGCCGGTAGCGGCGGCCGAGCTTCAGCTCCATGAAGCGGTAGTAATGGGCGACCTCGTCCTGGTCACCGTCCCAGACCTCGCTGCGGGCGGTGCCCTCCCCCTGCTCGACGATCTCCTCAAGCGCGTCCAGCGCGGAGGCGAGGTCGGTGACGGCGACCAGCCTGCCGCCGGTATGGCGGAAGTGGCCGCCGCCCACCTGCCGGTCCGGGTCGCCGGAGAAGACCTCCTTCTCGCCGAGCGTGTCGCACAGGTAGCGCAACCCCTGCTCGATCGCCGCGTAGAACTGCCCGATCGTCTCGTAGCCCTCGTCCTCCGGCGGGGCTCCGGGCGGTGCGGGCTGTTCCAGGCGCAGGAACATCTCCAGCGCTTCCGGGCCGAACGGCACCAGCGACAGCTCGAGGTCGCCGTGGGGCAGCTTGCGGGGGTGAGGCGGCAGCATCTCGGGCGTGTCGAGCCGCGGGGCGCCGCCGACGGCGTTGAGCAGGTTCGCCGCCAGCGCCAGATGCAGCATCTCCTCCACGAAGACGCTGCTCAGCACCTCGACGGCCACCGGGTTGCGCTCCGGGTCGAGGGAGTACAGCGCGGTCAGGTACGGCGGCAGCGTGGCGTGCTCCAGCTCGATCGCCCACTGCAGGTGGTCGCGGAGGCTGTCGAGCGTGTCGATCCGTGGCTCAGGCAATGTCGCCACCCGGCCGCGAGCCGTCCGCCAGCACCACGACCGCGTCGCGCAGCACCCGCAGAGCGATCTCCTCGCGCTCGACGTCCGTCGGGTCGTACAGCCACTCGGTGACCGGCCGCTCCATCTCCTCCTCCGGGTGGCTGGCCTCGGCGATGATCAGCTCCTCCTCGATCTCGACGTGGAGCTCGTACAGGAACTCGTTCTCACCGTTCGGGGTGCACATGTCTCCTCCATGGGTTGTACGGCCGGCCTGCTGACCGCGTGGATCAGACGGACGGCGATCTGGCCGGTGGCGAACAGGCGGGCGAAGCGCTCGCCCTGACGGGCAGCGAGCGCGTAGGCGGGATCAGCCTGGTGGCGGCGGGCGACTACCGCGGCGACCTGGTCGGCGCGCCGCGACCACGACAGAGGCGCCCGGCCGGGCTGGTCGAGTTGCTCGAGAACCTGGAACCCGGCGCCTTCGAGCAGCGCGTCGAGCTCCCGGCAGGTGGGAAAGTGGTTGCCGTCGGGGGCCTGGAGAACCTGCGGGCCCCTGGCCACGACCACCGAGAGCCCGAGCGAGGCGCCGGGCTTGAGCACCCGGTGGATCTCCCTGAGCACCGCGGCCTTGTCCCGCACGGTGCACAGCACGCCCAGGCACCAGGCGGCGTCGGCGGTTGCCGTGCGGAGCGGGATCTCTCGCCCGTCGGCCGCGATGACCGGCAGTCCGAACAGCCGGGCGGCCGCGCGGCCGGCGGCCGACATCGGCTCGATCAGGATCGGCCGGACCCCGAACCGCTCGGCCGCCCAGGCCGCCGGCCCGCCGACTCCCGCGCCCACATCGAGCAGCCGCATCCCGGGCGCCAGCTCGCACGCCTCGGCCAGCCATGCCAGCGCCGCGGGGCTCGCGCTGCCACGGCAGGCAGCCGGTACGGCATGCCGCTTCCCGAGCAGCTCGACGGCGTCGGCGGTCCAGCCCGCGACATCGTCGAACTCGGCGACCATCGCCAACGCGGTCACAACAACTTCCCCCGTTCAGTGATGGGGCCCGATTGCCAGCTAAGACAGGACAGCCCCGGCACTTGTGACAAGATCCGGCTACTCGACGAGCTTTCCCACGGTCGAGACCTCGCGCATGAGCGCCGCGATCTCGGCGGGAATCGGCGGGATGCTCTCCCGCTCCACCGATCCGGGGCCGGACCGCACGAGGTTGACCTGCAGTGCGGGGCCACCCTCGTCGCGTACCACTCCGGCGTGCTCCGTCTCGGGGTTGGCCAGCAGGTAACTCTCCTTGAGAGTGTCGGCCGCGTGCTGCTGCCAGGTGTCCTCGGGGTCCATCGTGGCGAGGGCCGCGTCGATGCCGCCCGCCGCGAGCGAGGTGTGCGCGTCCGCCTTCGGCCGTTTGCCGACCGCGAGGACATCCACCCCGCGCTCGGCGAGTTCGAGGGCCGCCCGCAGCCCGGCCCCTCCCGTCCCGATGACCAGGACGGACGTGGCGATTCTGTTCTCTGATGCGCGCATGGTGCTCCTTCAGCTACGTGCCGCCCAGATGGCGACGGCGACCAGCGCGACGCAGGCGGCGGCGATCAGCGCGATCACGGCGGCCACCCCGATCAACGGCGCCGCGAGCGGCGACAACACGACGGCGCCGACGTACCCTGCCACGGCAGTGCGGGGGATGACGGAGTCCGCGTCGACCAGCGCGTGCACCGCCCAGAGCAGGATGAGATACACCCCGACCGGGATGGCGACCGCGTAGCCGATCGCCATCGACGATGCCGCCACCTGGCGCCCGCTCTGCTCCACAGCCACCTCGAGCCCGGCGCCAAGAGCCGCCAGCGCGGCGAAGATGCCGAAATGGCCGTACCCCCACCAGTACGACCGATGACGCCGGTCGCTGAGCCCCTCCCCTGCCTCGACCAGGAAGTACAGCCACCACAGGGCGAACAGCAGGACGAGACCGGATCCGGCGATGACGACGAGGGGACCCGCTTCGAGCGCCCCTTCAACCCCTCTGCTCGCGGCCAGGACGCTCTCGCCCAGCAGGATGATCGTGAACAGGCCGTAGCGCTCGGCGATGTGGTGCGGGTGCCAGGTGGTTGCCCTGACCCGCTCCGCCCACCACGGCACCGCCAGCTCCAGGACGACCAGGCAGGCGAAGAACGGCAGCTGGAGTGACGCTGGCAGGAGGCCCGCCTCCACGAGAGCGAGCCGGAGCAACCAGCCCAACTCGACCAGCCCTATGCCCGCGGCGTAGCGGAGCCCCGTACGGCGGCTCGCCGGGTCTTCGAACGCGGCCCTCAGCCATTGGGATACAAGCCCGATCCTCATGATGAGGTAGCCCAGAGTGATGATCCCGTAGTCGGAGTGGCCGACCGCGGCGGGCACGCCGGCGGCGAGGACCAGTACCCCCGCCATCTGCACCATGGTCAGCAGCCGGTAGAGGACGTCGTCGGTGTCGTAGGACGAGGCGAACCAGGTGAAGTTCATCCACGCCCACCAGATCGCGAAGAACACCTGAAGGAAGGGGACCAGCCCGGTCAGGCCATGACCTTCAGCGATGGCGTGCGCAAACTGCGCCGTGATGGCCGCGACCGCGACCACGAAGGTGAGATCGAAGAGGAGCTCGAGCTGGCTCGACGCGCGATGCGGCTCGTCGATGGGCCGCGAGCTCATCCTGACCCGGATCCGGATGGTGGTCCTGGTTGAGGGCACGCTCACGCTCCTGTCGCTCTTGCGGCGTCCGGTTCGCCCAAAAAGACCGGACGGCGTCGCGATCTGTGACAGATCGTCGCGGTGGTTGTCACAAGCAGGGAGGCCACTCCTCGACGTCGGGCCGGATCGCGCACGAGATCCTCATCCGCCCAACGGATCAGACACACTAGACACCAGCTTCTCGACTTCCGCGCGCACCTCCGCCGCCCTCTCCACGTCACCGGACCGCTCGAACTGCCGCAGCGCCTCTGCGTACGCCTCCCTGGCCTCCTCGACCCGTCCCGCACGCCACAAGACGAAGCCGAGCCTGGCCTGGGTGCGGCCCAGCGCCAGGCCGATCGGGTGCGCGCGCAGTGCCGGCATCGCCTGCTGGTAGGCCTCGATCGCCTCCTCCCAGCGCTCAAGCTCGGCGTAGGCGGCGCCGAGATGGTCCAAGGCGGTCCCGAGAGAGAAACTGGTGATGGCGGGGGAACCGCCGTACGAAGGGTCACTCAGCATCCTCACCAGTGCGAGATTGCGGTCCAAGGATTCCGAGATCTGGCCCGCCCTTCGCAGGGCGGTGATGTAGGACGTCGCCGCCTGGGGATAGCTCTCGAAGTCTCCGGCCTGCAGGAGGAGTTCGGCGCCGCGCCTGGTGTAGTCGAGGTGCCGCTCCAGGCTTCCCGGGGTACGCCAGATCGCCCAGGCGTACACCAGCGCCCACCCCTGCTGGCGTATGTCGCCGACGTCGCGGGCCAGCTCCAGCGCCCGCAGCGCGGCCACCTCCGCCTCCTCGACGCGGTCCTCGCACGTGGCCAACGCCCAGGACAGGTAGTTCAGGTGCACGGCCTCCCGGAGGCGGTCGCCCATAGCCCGCGCCGCGCTCGACGACAACTCGAACACCTCGCGCCAGTAGCCCCACCGTATCCACTGGTCGGAGAACCAGTGCATCGACTCGGCCACCCCCACCACTGTCGCGTGCTCGCCACGCTGGGCCGCCGAACGCAGCGCCTCCAGCCAGGCCGTGCCCTCCGCCTGCAGCCAGTCGCCCCCCTCCTCCTGGCTGCCCAGCGGGACCAGGGACCGCCAGTCAGGGGGCGGCGCGCCATACTCGGGCTCGAACCAGCGGCCGGCCACCACCGCGACCTTCAGCAACCACGACTCCATCCGCCGCCTGGCCCGCTCCTGCGCCTCGATCGGTTCCTCCTCCGACAACCGGGCGCGGGCGTACAACCTGACCAGGTCGTGGAAGACGTAACGGCCGGCGTACGGCGAGCTCAGCAGGCCCAGCTCGGCCAGTTCCTCCAGAGCGTCCTCGGCCTCGACCAGGTCCACCTGGGCCAGCACCGCGACCATCGGCACCCCGAAGTCCGGCGCGGCGGCCAGCGCCAGCCGCCGGAAGCTGCAGCGCGCTGTCCCGGACAGCTGCTGGTAGGACAGCGCGAACGCTGCGGCCACGGCCAGGTCCCCGACCGCCAGGGCCTCCAACCGGCGCTCCTCGTCCCCCAATCGGTCCGCCAGCTGGCTGATCGTCCAGCCAGGCCTGCTCTGCAGCCGGTTACCCGCGATCCGCACCGCCAGCGGCAGGTTCCCACACAGCCGGACCAGCTCGGCCACGCCGCCGGAATCCGTCGCGGCGCGCTCCTCCCCGAGGATAGCCCGCAGCAGCCTGCCCGCCTCCTCGCTGGACAGCTGGTCCAGTGGGATCTGCCGCACTCCCTCCAGCCCGGCCAGCGAGCGGCGGCTGGTGACGATCGTCATCCCCGGACCGCCCGCCGGCAGCAACGGCCGTACCTGTCCCTCATCGGCGGCGTTGTCCAGCACGATCAGGCACCGGCGATGACCCAGCACCGCCCGGTAGAGTCCCGCCCGCTCATCCTCATCGCTCGGGATCCCTCGCTCGACCACACCCAGAGCCTTCAGCAACCGCGAGTGCACGGCCCCAGGCGCCAGCGGGACGCTGTCCATACCACGCAGGTCCACGTAGAAGCAGCCGTCAGGGAACGCCTTCCCCAAGTGCCGGGTGGCGTGGACGGCCAGGGCTGTCTTCCCGATCCCGGCGGGACCGGAGATAGTGGCCACCACCGCGGTTTCCCCGGTCTCCGCCTGCTCGGCGAGGTCGCGCAGCAGATCGAGCTCCCGCAGGCGGCCGACGAAATCCCCTGTACCGCGCGGCAGCTGGCCCGCACCGGTGACCGGGCCGCTCAGCCGCGGCCGCCCCACCCGTGCAGCCTCGGCCAGCTCCGCTCGCTGTCCCTCATCCACCCGCAACGCCTCGGCCAGCGCCTGCACCGTGCGCCGTTGCGGGCTGCGGCTGACACCTCGCTCCATGTCACCGATCGCCCGCACGCTCACGCCCGAGGCGTGCGAAAGCTCCTCGATCGTCAACCCCGATTCCTGCCGCAACCTGCGCAGGAGCTGACCATCCGTCCTCCTCGGTCTCCTCGATCGAACGCGGTTACCAGGTCTGGTCGCCGGCGCGGACCAGCAACGCGTTGATGGCGACCAGCCGGTCTCGCGTGACGATGTAGCCGATGGCGTCCGCCACGTCCTCCGGGCGCAGCGCTTCGATTCCGTCGATCCGCCGGCGGGCCGCGTCCCGGACGGTGTCGCTCAGGTGGTTCACCAGCTCGGTGTCCACGGTCCCGGGCTCGACCACGCTGACCCGGACGCGCTCGCCGAGCAGTTCCTGGCGAAGCGACTCGGTGAACGCGTTCACGCCGGACTTGGTCAGGCCGTAGACGCTGCTCCCCGGCCGGGCGACCCGCCCGGCCGTCGAGCTGACGTTCACCAGGTCTGCCACCTGCCGGGGGGATGTCGACGCGGCGTAGATCAGGTGCGGGATGGCGGCGTGCGTGACGTGCAACAGCCCTGCCACGTTGAGCGAGATCATCCGATCCCATTCTTGGACGGTGGTGTGCAGCGCTGAGTTGAGCAGCATGATCCCGGCGTTGTTGACCAGGATGTCCAGCCGCCCGAACCGATCCAGCGTGTCCTGCACCACGTCCTCGGCACGCTCGGGGTCGGTGATGTCGGCCGCCAACCCGACCGCCTCACCGCCCAGCATCGCGATGTCGCCCGCGACCCGGTCCAGGCGGTCGCGGCGGCGGGCTACGAGAGCGACCGCCGCGCCCTCACGGGCCAGGCGACATGCGGTCGCGGCGCCGATTCCGCTGCTCGCGCCGGTGACGAGCGCGACGGCGCCGTCCAGCGGCTGATCATGAACTATCCCCACGACCGTGCCTCCCGCGTTCAGCCGAACTGCCTACGCGACGAGACTCGCGCAGCCGACCCCCGGGCCGAACCAGGGTGTCCCACTGGTCGACCGGGGCCAGGGAGTGCCCCGGCGGCGGCGGGGCTACGCCTCGCCGCCTGACAGGACGTCGCCGAGCTGCTTCCTGGAGCTGATCCCGAGCTTGGTGAAGATCTTGCGGAGGTGCCACTCCACCGTGCGCGGGCTCAGAAAGAGCCGTGCCGCGACTTCGGGGTTGGACAGGCCGTCTCGCACGAGCAGGGCGATCTGCTTCTCCTGCGCGGTCAGCTCGCCGCTCATCGAGGAACTCTTGCGCTCGCGGACATGGTCCCCTGTAGCGAGGAGCTCGCGGCGGGCGCGCTCGGCGAACGCCTCCATCCCGATCGACACGAACATCTCGTACGCGGTCCGCAGGTGGATCCGTGCCTCGGCCCGCTGCCGTTCCCTGCGCAGCCATTCGCCGTACAGCAGGTGAGCGCGCGCCAGTTCGGGGTGGAGAAGTGTACGGCCCAGCCGTTCGATGGCCTCGCGGTAGAGCCCGTCCGCGGCGGCGGTGTCGGTCAGCAGCGCACGGCAGCGAGCCAGGATCCCCTGCGCCCAGTCCGTGTCGCATGGTTCTGCCGCGTCCGCCAGGCCGTCGAGCGCCTCGCGGGCCGCCGCGTCGTCCCCGGAGCGCGCCGCAGCCTCGACGAGCTCGGGCAGCGCCCACTGGGAGACGATCAGGTTGGCGCTCTCGCTGCCGGCATGGGCCGCCGACAGCGCGAGCCCGTAGCGGGCCAGGCCGTTGAAGAGGATCGCGGCCGCCCATTGGGCGGTGGCGACACCGTTCAGCTGGCCGCTGGCGCCGGCCTCCTCGATCGTGGCCTCTATGACCTCCATGGCCTCGGCCTCTTTGCCTTGCATCGCCGTCAGCAGGAGCTGCGTGTGCTGCGCCATGGGCACGCCCGTCGCATCGACGGCGGCTTCCGCTTCCGCGACGACCGCGGCCGCGGCGGCGAGGTCCCCGCTCAGCACGATCGGTATCCCCAGCGAGTGGAGATAGACGGGAAGGTCGGACACGGCGCCGGATGTGCGCACCTCGTCCAGTGCCCTGGCGCGGGTCTCGGGCATGGCCAGGTCGTCCCAGACGAGCGGGCTCACGCCGAAGGCCGCCCAGCCCCATTTCAGGAGCTCCTGAACGGGGCAGTCGGCGAGCGCGGCCTGCGCCCTGCGCAATGTGGGGAGCGCGGCTCTCCTGCCGTCGGTAATGAGCAGCGCGAAACCCTCGAGTACGAGGTCCAGAAGTCGCGGGCTGCCCTCGGGCGCGGGGAGTTCCCTGATCGCCTGGGAGACGGCCATGAGGCTGCCTCGGTTCGCCGCGCCGAACGACGCGGAACCCCAGGCGATGAGGTACGTCTCCCGCGCCAGGTCCAGGTCGAACGGCTGCAGCCGCCGCGCGGCTGCCAACAGCATCAGCGGCGCCTGGTTGTCGAAGCCGGTCGCGAACGTGATGTGACCGCGTGTCAGGTGCGCTCGTACGCGCTGGAACTCGCTCTGGGCATCCCGGTCGGCGATGTCGGCGAAGCGGCGTGCGGCCTCGATGTCACCCGCCCTGAGGCTGGCGTCCGCCGCCATCAGGGCACGCTCGGCACGGCGCGAGGTGTCGATGGTCAGAGCCACGGATCGCTGCAGGAACGCCGCCGCAGCCGCCAGCCCGCCGCGCGCCTGTGCCCGGCCGGCAGACCGTTCCAGCTCGGCGGCGACGCCCTCGTCGGGCGCGGCGGCCGCGGACGCGAGATGCCAGGCACGGCGGTCAGGGTCGGCCTTTGCGTCGGTGACCTCCGCCAGCGCGAGGTGGACCGCCCGGCGATCCACTTCCTTCGCCGAGCGGTACACGGCAGACCGCACGAGCGGGTGACGGAAGATCACCCGCACGCCGAACTCCAGCAGCCCGTCCGTCCCGCCGGCCAGGACTGTCGCGGGAGTGACGCCGAGCCGTTCGGCGGCACGCCACACCAGCGAGGGGTCACCGACCGGCTCCGCCGCGGCGACCAGCAAGAGCAGCCGGGTCTGCGCGGGCAGGCCCTCGATCCTGGCCAGGAAGCTCTGCTCGATCCTGCCGGGCAGCGTGTCGGCGTCAAGGAGGCCGAACCCGCCCGCCATCCGGCTCACCGCAAGATCACGCGGCAGCTCCAGCAGGGCCAGCGGGTTTCCCCTGGTCTCGGCCACGAACCGGTCGCGGACGTGTTGATCGATCTGGACGTGCGTCACCGAGGTCAGCAGGGCGTGCGCGTCTTCCGCCGTCAGGCCGGTGACCTCGAGCTCCGGCAGTCCGAGCAGGTCCTGGGTCTGTTCGCGAGAGCCGAAGACGAGGGCGACCGACTCCGCGAGGAGCCGCCGGGCGACGAAGCCGAGGACCTGCGCCGAGGCACGGTCCATCCACTGCGCGTCGTCTACCACGCAGAGCAGGGGACCCTTCTCCGAGGCGTCAGACAGCAGGCTCAGTACGGCCAGCGCGACCAGGAAGCGTTCGGGCGGCGTTCCCCCTCGTATCCCGAAGACCGTCTCAAGGGCGTCGCGCTGCGGTGCGGGAAGGTTCTCCAGCTGATCCAGCAGCGGTGCGCACAACTGGTGCAAAGTGGCGAAAGCCAGTTCCATCTCGGACTCGACGCCGGCCGCACGCAGCACCCGCATGCCCGTCGCCGAGTTCGCCGCGTACTCCAGCAGCGTTGTTTTCCCGACTCCCGGCGCGCCGTGCACGAGGAGCACGCGGCTCTCGCCCATGCGGACGGCCGCGATCGTCTGATCGAGGAGAGCGCGCTCCGGCTCCCTCCCGACCAGCCCGGTGTTCTGACCATGCCGGGCGCCCCGCCTACGTCCGTTCACGGTCCCCCGCTTTTTGCACCAGTTGCACGACGTTAAATACACCCAAGGCACGCGCCAGGCCAAGTTGTACGACCTGCGTCTCACCAGCTGAGCCGGTAGATCATCGTCGTGGATGCCGTCCACAAGCTCCGATACGACGCCATCGGGACTGAGGCAGTGTTCCGCAGCTGTCACAAGCCAGGAGGCTGTCCGGTCTTAGTACCGCCGCGCTCCTCGCCCGTCCTGAGCGCGGCCGAGCTATTGCGGCATGACGAAACCTGGGAACCCCTGCGGAAAGGAAGCACATGAGCAACACCTTGAATGGACTGGTCGTCCTCGTCACTGGAGCGTCGTCGGGCATCGGCGAGGCCACTGCGCTGGCCCTCTCAGCGGAAGGGGCACGTGTCGCGGTCGGGGCCCGGCGCGCCGACCGGTTGGAGTCGCTGGCGCGCAAGGCGCCCGGTGAGGTGCTGGCCCTCGAACTGGACGTGACCGACCAAGAGTCGGTGCGGGCCGCGGTCGCGGCGACCGTCGAGCGCTTCGGCGCCCTGGACGTCCTGGTGAACAACGCCGGGGTGATGCTCAACGGCCCGATCGTGGGTGCGGACATCACGCAATGGACCCGCATGGTCGAGACCAACCTGCTCGGCTCGATGTACATGGTCCATGCGGGTCTGCCCCACCTGTTGGAGCGCAGGGGCACGATCGTGCAGGTCTCCTCGACCTCGGGCCGGATCGCGTCGGCCTACGCCGGTGTCTACGCCGCGACGAAGTTCGGCATCACCGCCTTCTCCGAATCGCTGCGGCAGGAGGTCACCACCCGGGGTGTGCGTGTCGTGGTCATCGAGCCCGGCTTCGTCGCCACCGAGCTGACCGGCCACAACACGGACCCCACGATGCGGGCCGCCGCGCAGAACATGGCCGCCTCCATGCGTACCCTGCAGCCCGAGGACATCGCCAACGCCGTCGTGTACGCGGTCACCCAGCCTGAGCACGTCGCGGTCAACGAGATCCTCATCCGCCCGACCGACCAGACCCAATAGGGGAGTGACACCGGCCCTCGGCGGTCTGCTCGGATTGCTCAGCGCGGGCGGTCGCCGTCGTCCGCGCGAGCGAGTGCTTCCCAGGCGACGGCGTCCGCCTCCTCCCACTCGGCCAGGGCCGTACGCATGCGCTGCTGGGCGGCGGAGGCGCGGATGGCTTCAACCTCAGCCGCGGGGATGGTCCCTCGACCGGCTCATTGGCACGCAGTACGTGCCCGTGCCCCCCGCGCACGCAGGGACGGTCCATGGCCGCTCCCGTCGTCCCCCGCGAGGCGGCGGGTGTGACGCGGTCGCTCCAGCGATCACGCACGTGAGGGCGTACGTGCGCGCTCCCCCTATTAGAAGAGGCCATGCGGCGCAACCGGGATGCCACCAAGCCGTGGAGACTTGGCCGCGTACCCACGCCCGCCCCAGGATCTTGAAGATCAGCGCCATCTGGCCCTGGAAGAGCGCGTTCCTCACCTGCCCGAAAAGCCTTTGTGCGCTGCGCTCCCAGCATCCGGCT
This sequence comes from Nonomuraea aurantiaca, assembly GCF_020215705.1. Lineage (GTDB taxonomy): Bacteria > Actinomycetota > Actinomycetes > Streptosporangiales > Streptosporangiaceae > Nonomuraea > Nonomuraea aurantiaca. Next base: position 351,371 of record NZ_JAIWNB010000001.1, read on the forward strand.
GACCAGCGCAAAGACACCCCGCCGAGCACGGAACGAGTGACCACACCGCCCTGGGCCCATGGAAGCCGACGCCCACCCAAGCGCCTCGGGCGTCCACGACACGCCCTACGGAAACACAAAACGGATGACCAGGCGAAAACCACCGCCAAGCGGAGGCCCTCACCCGAGTCGGCTTGATGGCTGAGGCATCGAGGTCAACAGCCGGCTGGTGTCACAAATTCGAGGCGTCGCCGGTCTCCATGGGTATGAGTCAATCCCTGGAATCGAAGACCGGCGTTGACGGGCCGGTAACTGTGATCAAGAGCTACACCGTGCCGGCGGACGAAGCCGACTATTTCGTCGAGGTGTACCAGGAGAACGCCCGGATCATGTCGACCCAGCCCGGCTTCCTCCGCTCCCGCCTGCACAGGCCGCTCGCCGACGCGCCTGAGGCGCGGTTCGTCCACATCGCCGAGTGGACCTCGGGCACCGCGCTCGACAAAGCCACCGGCAATCCCGAGTGGCATGCCTCGCTGCAGCGCATGTTCGACGATCCGGGCCTTCACATCACCTCAGAACCTGCCAGCTATCGCGTCGTTGTCGAACTTCACCCCTCCTGAAGAGACGAGCACAACCAACCGCCGCACGTTCTTGAGGCGCACGTCGGTCGCCGCCGCAGTTCCCACCGCCGCCGCGACCGACTCGCCCGGCCTTCCGGACTACGCCGGTCCCTTCCGCATCGGTCAGGCCCGTGCCCAACGCCGACGGCTACTTCGTGATCACAACGAGCAGTCCCGCTCCCGGTGCTCGTCGAGTGCGCGGAGCACGTCGGCGCAGGCCTGCGCGAAGCCGGCCAGCCGCTCGGGCCCCAGCACGTCGACGAACAGGGCGTGAACCATCTCGGTGTGCTCGGGGACGGCCTTGTTGATCGCCGCGTAGCCCTTGTCGGTGAGCCGCACGTCGGGGTAGCGGCGGTCGTTGGAGTCCACTCGCTCGACCAGCCCGCGTTGCGCCATCCGGGTGAGCTGGTGGGACAGGCGGCTCTTCTCCCACTGGGTCGCGGCGGCCACCTCCGCGACGGGCATCTCCCGCCGCTCCGACTCCGTGAGCCGGACCAGGACCTCGAAGTCGGCCGCGGACAGGTCGCACTCGCGCTGCAGGTGCTGCTGCAGATGCGAGTTGAGGTGCTTGGCCATTTCGATGTACGTGCGCCACATCCGGTCGGCCTCGCCGAGCTCCTCTTCCCATCCCATGACCCCCACTCTACCCGTTGCTTGACGTATCAACCTGGCGCTGTATGGTGAACGGGTTGATACATCAACCTGAACACGTGAGGGGTTTGTCTCTGTGAGCGAGCAGCAGATCATCGCCGTGGTGGGCGCGACCGGAGCGCAAGGGGGCGGGCTGGTCCGCGCGATCCTCGACGACCGCAGTGGGCGGTTCGCCGCGCGAGCCCTGACCCGGGACCCGGGTTCGGCGCGGGCCAGGGAGCTGGCCGCGCTCGGGGCCGAGGTCGTCGGGGCCGATCTCGACGACGCGGGCAGCCTGCGCAAGGCGTTCGACGGCGCCCACGGCGCCTTCGTGGTGACCAACTTCTGGGAGCCCCGCACGCCCGAGGAGGAGCGGGCGCGGCCCGCGACCACCAAGGAGCGGGAGCAGGCCGGCAACGCGGCGCGGGCCGGACAGGAGGCCGGCGTACGGCATTTCGTCTGGTCCACGCTGTCCGACACCCGCGGCTACTTCCGGCCGGGCGACGGGACGCCGAGCTTCGAGGGCTCGTATAAGGTGCCGCACGCCGACGGCAAGGCCGAGGCCGACCGGTTCTTCCTGGAGTCGGGCGTGCCCACCACCTTCCTGCAGGCGAACGTCTACTACGAGGCGTTCCGGGACATGTTCGCGCCCCGGCGTGACGAGACGGGCGCGCTGGTGCTGCCGCTCGGGTTCGGCGAGGCGCGGGTGGCCGCGCAAGCTGCGGAGGACGTCGGCAGGACCGCGCTGGGGATCTTCCGCCACGGGATCGGGATGGCCGGCAGGCGGGTGAGCGTCGCCGGGTCCGTGCTCACCGGCGAGCAGTACGCCGCCGCGCTGAGCCTGGCGCTCGGCGAGCCCGTCACCTACCAGGCGGTCAGCCCCGACATGATCCGGGCCGCGGGGTTCCCGGGCGCGGGCGAGGTCGGCAACATGCTCCAGTACCTGATCGCGGCCGCCCCGGACATCGCCGAGCTCATCGACTTCGAGCTGCTGCGCAACCTCAACCCGAGGCTGCAGTCGTTCGACACGTGGCTGGCCGCCCACCACGACACCATCCCGCGCTGACCGGCACCCGTCCCTCCCCGCGCGTGGTCGCCCCCCAAGCGCACGGCGGCCATGCCTCAGAAGGGACGAGATGAACAAGCCCCATCGCATGGGACTCGCGCCGACCGCCGCCGCCACGAGCCTCGCCCTGCTTCCCGGCACGGCGAACGCACCCCCCGAGCAGCGGGGTCGACGCCACGGTCCTCTTCCAGAGGACAGTGGGTGACCAGGACTACATCCTGCGCGAGATCACGGTCGAGTCGGGCGGCAGCACCGGCTGGCACTACCACGACGGCACCCTCTACGGCGTCATCCGCCAGGGAACGCTCAGCCACTTCGACTCCACCTGCGAGTCCGACGGCGTGTACCAGGCCGGGCAGACCATCGTCGAGCCCAGCGGCTCCGACCACGTCCACATCGGCCAGCGCCGGGGCGACAAGCCCGTCGTCATGGAAGTGCTGCACGTGAGCCCGCACGGCGCGCCGCTCTCGGTGGACGCGCCGAACCCGGGGTGCGACTTCCAGTAGGAAACCACCCCGCACCAGCCCTGACGGAGTGACGCCGGCCACTCCGCCGGGATCAGGGCATCACTCCAAGTGTTGAAATGACCACCAAGTGTAGATGGAAGTCCAGAACGATCCAGCGCGCGTGCCCCACGACACGGGAAGAACCGCGCTGGCACGATGAAGCATCGGCGCTGCTGAGAGCGGCTGCTCATCGACCTGGACGGCCGCGGTCGCCGGGCCGACGGCCTTCGCCCACGCGTTCGATGCCAGCAGCTGCACACGTCGGTGGTTCTCGAGGTCGGGGCCGCAAACACCGGTTATCTTCACACGTGTTCCGTGCCGGTGTACGCGCGGGTTGTCACAGATTCGGGAGGCTCCCGGTCATTAGGTGGTAACCATTCCGTACCCAGGGAGATCCGTCATGGAAGCGCGTATCGACTACTTCGGCAACGCCCTCGCCGGCAAGGTCATGAAGCACCTCAGCTCGACCGGCGCGGCGGTGCGGACGGCCCTCCCGGTCGCTACTCAGGAGCTGGTGAAGATCCGTGCCAGCCAGATCAACGGCTGCGGTTTCTGCACCGACATGCACACCAAGGACGCCCTCGCCGCGGGTGAGGAACAGCAGCGTCTGAACCTGGTGGCCGTGTGGCGCGAGGCCACGATCTTCACTGACGCGGAGCGCGCGGCGCTGGAGCTGACCGAGCAGGGCACGCGCATCGCGGACGGCGCGGGCGGCGTGTCGGACGAGGCATGGGCGAACGCCGCGAAGCACTACGACGATGACCAGCTCGCCGCTCTCATCTCACTGATCGCCGTCATCAACGCCTACAACCGCATCAACGTCATCAACCGGCAGCCCGCCGGCGACTACACACCGGGCATGTTCGGCTGAGTCGGCCGCTCCGACCCGCCCGGACACATACCGTCCGTCCCACGGGCAACAGAAACCAGAGGCTCGCATGTCCGAACACCACACACTTGCGCCGCTCCGCCGGGTCCGCACCGACGTACTCGACGTTGCCTGCTACGAGACGGGCCCTGCGGCGAACGACACCGTGCTGCTTCTGCACGGTTTTCCCTACGACATCCACCTGCGGCGGGAGAACGCCGGCCGCGAGCGCTTCGTCGGACGACGCCAGGACACACCATGACTCACTCCACCGCCACAGACGGCGCCGCCTCCCTCCGCGTCAGCAGTGCCCGTGGCCGGTGGACCCTGCTGGCCACCGTGCTGGGGTCCAGTGTCGTACTGCTCGGCTCGACCGTCACCAACGTCGCGCTGCCGCATATCGGCGACGACTTCGGAGCTGACATCGCCGTCCTCCAGTGGACGGTGAACGCCTACATGCTGACCCTGGCGGGCCTCATCCTGCTGGGCGGGTCCCTGGGCGACCGTTTCGGGCGGCGGCGCATCTTCGTCGTGGGCATCGTGTGGTTCGCGGCGGCCTCCCTGCTGTGCGGCCTGGCTCCGGACGCCACCACGCTGATCGCTGCCCGGGCCCTGCAGGGCGTCGGCGGCGCACTGCTCACCCCCGGCTCACTGGCGATCATCGAGGCATCCTTTCACCCGGACGACCGGCCGCGCGCGATCGGCCTGTGGTCGGGCTTCGGCGGTATCGGCGCGGCCCTCGGGCCGTTCTTGGGCGGGTGGTTGGTGGACGGCCCCGGCTGGCGTTGGACCTTCCTGCTGAGCATCGTCCCGGCGCTGCTGTGTGTGCCCGTCGCGCTGCGCCATGTCCCCGAGTCCGTGGGCACGCCCCCGAAGGACGCCGTCGTCGCGGCCGACGCGGAGGTCCGACGGCGGCTCGGTTTCGACGTACCCGGCGCCGTCCTGGGCGCCCTGGCGCTCGCTCTGGCCACCTACGCGCTGACCGAGGCGCGCCACGGCGGTCTGGTGGCCGTCATCGCGGCCGTCGGCGGCGTGGTGGCGGGTGCCACCTTCCTCGCTGTGGAACGGCGCAGTGTCGACCCGATGATTCCGCCGGCCATCTTCTCGTCCCGGCAGTTCACCGCCGTCAACCTGATCACCCTGTGCGTCTACGCGGGCACGGGCGGGTTCTTTTTCCTGACCGCTCTGCAACTGCAGATCGTCGTCGGCTACTCGGCGCTGGCAGCCGGTGCGGCGATGCTGCCCAACACCTTGCTGATGCTGCTGTTCTCCTCCGGCTCCGGGGCGCTCGCCCAGCGTCTGGGGCCGCGGATCCCGCTCACCATCGGCCCGCTGGTGTGCGGGGCGGGCATGCTGATGATGCTGCGGGTCGGGCCGGGCGCGTCCTACCTGACCGACGTCCTCCCCGCCCTGCTGGTGATGGGAGCCGGCATGGTGGTCATGGTCGCTCCGCTGACCGTGACCCTGCTGTCCTCGGTGAGCGCCTCGAACGCCGGGCTGGCCAGCGGCATCAACAACGCTGCGGCCCGGGCGGCCGGGCTAGTGGCTGTGGCGGCACTGCCGCTACTGGTCGGGATGGGACCGGACGCCTACCGTTCGGACGCAGCCTTCGATACGTCGTTCAGCCGGGCCATGCCGCTGTGCGCGGGCCTGGTGGCCATCGGTGCGTCGATCGCCTTCGGCATGCTGCAGCGGACCGCCGCGGCCTCGCACCGGCCGCACGGTCGGACCCACAGCTGGCTGATGGAACCGCCGCTGGTGTCCCGCTTCGCCCATCACCAAACCATCGATTGAGACCCGGCGGGGGACTCCCGGCCGTCCACACCGGTGGATGCCCGCGGGTCCTGCCGTACACGAAAGGATCAAGACATGTCGTACCCGTACCCGGAGCAGAGGTACTGGGGTGAGGACGGTGAGGTCAGCGCCGTCTTCCGTCCGGCCACCGCACCACCGGACATCGGTGAGAGCGGTACCGGCAAGGACGCCCTCCACTATTTGGCGACCACCGGCACCACCCGGGGTGAGTTCGGGCTGTACCGGGTGGAGATGCGGCCCAGGGCGGGCGGCCCTAAGACGCACTTCCACAAGCGGATCTCGGAGTCGTTCTACATCCTGGACGGCACGGTGCGCGTGTTCGACGGTGTGCGGTGGGTCGACGCCCGCAAGGGAGACTTCCTGCACGTGCCCCAGGGCGGGTTGCACGCCTTCCGGAACGACTCCGACGCTCCGGCCGACATGCTGCTGCTGTTCACCCCGGGGGCCCCGCGCGAGGAGTACTTCGAGCAGGTGTCGCACCTGGCACACGCTTCGGAGGAGGAGCGTGCCACGTTCTTCGACAAGCACGACTCGTACTTTGTGGAGTAGGAGCGGTTGGCGCCCAGCGCCGCGCCGCTGGAGATGAGGAATCCCCGTACCAGGGCGCGATCAGTGGTAGAAGGCGCTCGGTTCAGTCTGAGGCCGGATTCGCCGCCAGAGCCGCACGGTGCAGGAAGGCGCGTTCGGCCGCGTTGCCGCTGCGGGCGATCGCCGCCTCATACGCCCGTGCCGCCTCCGCCCCACGGCCCAGGCGGCGGAGCAGGTCAGCGCGGATCGCGTGATACAGGTAGAAGCCGTCCAGGTCGAGGTCGTCGACCAGGGCGAGTGCCGCTGACGGCCCGTTGACCTCGGCCACCGCCACCGCCCGGTTCAATGCGACCACCGGGCTCGGGGCCACGGCGGCGAGCTGGTCGTACAACTGGAGGATCTGCCCCCAATCGGTGGCCGCGGCCGACGGCGCGTCACTGTGCACCGCGTTGATCGCGGCCTGGATCTGGTACGGCCCGGGCCGGCCGCGCCGCAGGCAGGCTCGGACGATGGCCTGACCTTCCGCGATCAGGGAGTGCTCCCAGCGGGCCCGGTCCTGGTCGGCCAGGAGCACCAGGTCGCCGTCTGGAGTGGTGCGGGCGGCCCGTCGCGACTCGATCAGCAGCATCAGCGCGAGCAATCCCAGGACCTCGGGCTCGTCTGGCATCAGCGCGGCCAGCAGGAGGCCCAGCCGGATCGCCTCGGCGGCGAGGTCCTCGCGGGTCAGCCGCTCGCCGGAGCTCGCGGTGTAGCCCTCGTTGAAGATCAGATACACCACGGCCAGCACGGATCGCAGCCGGGCCGGGAGGTCGGCGTCGGCGGGCACACGATAGGGGATGCGGGCGTCGCGGATCTTGCCTTTGGCTCGGACCAGGCGCTGGGCCATGGTCGGCTCGGGGACCAGGAAGGCGCGCGCGATCTCCGCGGTGGACAGGCCGCCCAGCAGCCGCAGGGTGAGGGCGACCTGGGCGGCAGGGGCCAGCGCGGGGTGGCAGCAGGTGAAGATCAGACGCAGCCGGTCGTCGCGCACGGGACCCTCCTCGGCCGGTTCGTGGGGGACGTGCAGCCGGGCGGCCTCGGCGTACCGCCGGTCGCGGCTCGCCTCGCGGCGCAGCCGGTCGATGGCCCGGTTCCGGGCGGTGGTGATGATCCAGCCATCGGGGCTGGGCGGCAGGCCGGTGGACGGCCACCGCTTGACCGCCTCGGTGAAGGCGTCCTGGACCGCTTCCTCAGCGAGATCGATGTCGCCGAAGACGCGCACCAGGACCGCCACAGCCCGCCCGTACTCCTCCCGGAACACGCCCTCGATATCCGGCGTCATCGGATCGGGTGTCATCGGGTTCCGCGTGATCGGGTCGGGCGGTGTGGGATCGGGCGTCACCGGGCCGGCTGGTGTTGGGCCGAGGGGCGTCGGGTCGGGCGTCACCGGGTCGAGGGGCGTCAGACCGGGCGTTACCGGGTCGGGCGGCGTCGGGTCCGGTGTCATCGGATGGGGCGGACCTCGATGGGCAGGGTGGTGGCCTGGGCCATCTTTCCCGCCCAGACGAGGGCCGCGTCCAGGTCCGGGGCCTCGATCACGGTGAAGCCGCCGACGTGTTCCTTGCCCTCAGTGAAGGGGCCGTCGGTCATCAGTACGTCGTCGCCCTGGGCGCGGAGCACCGTGGCCGTGGTCGGTGGGTAGAGGCCCACGCTGAAGACCCACGCGCCGGCGGCCCGCAGCTCCTGGTTCAGCGCCTCGAGGTCGTTCATGATCTTGTCGAGGACCGGCGGGGCCGGTGGCGGCCCATCCGGCTGGTACACGCTGAGCAGGTACTCGGTCATCGGGCCTCCCTCTGGTAGGTGGCGATAACCACGCCGGTGGTGGTCGTCACGCTGTCCGTCAGCCGCAGTGGGCATGAGACGCCGTCGTCGGCGAACAGCCGGCTGCCGGTGCCCAGGACCAGCGGGTGGATCAGCAGGACGTACTCGTCGATCACATCACGGCGAGCGAGCTGCCGGACCAGGTCCAGGCTACCGATGACACCCAGGGCCGGGCCGGGCTGCGCCCGCAGCCCGGCCACGGCCTCGACCGCGTCGCCGTCCAGCAGGGTCGAGTTGGCCCATGGCAGCGGCTGGGACGGCGTTCGCGACGCCACGTACTTGTGTGTCCGGTCGAGCACCTCGGTGAACGGGTTGCCGTCGTTCTGCTTGGGCCAGTAGCCGAACAAGTCCTCGTACGTGCGCCGGCCCAGCAGCAGGCTGCCCTCCTCGGCCATCCGCCGGCCCATGACCTCGCCCATGACGTGGTCGCTGTAGGGCCGGGCCCAGCCGCCGTGGCTGAAGCCGCCGCGCGGGTCCTCGTCCGGACGGCCCGGCGCCTGCGCCACCCCGTCGAGCGTCACGCTGCTGGTCACGACAATCTTCATAGCGGGCTCCTGCCGGATCGGATTCGGTGCCGGCCTCGCGCCGGCGTCTCACCCTTCACACGAACAGGGACGGCCCGAATCGACAGGCGAGCTCAGAAAATGTCACTTCGCTGTCGAGCGCGCTCCATGACTTCCTGCTTCGCCACGCACGCCGTCATCTCACAGCACGCACGCCGTCACCTCGCAGGAGGGAGGCCGGGCTTCCCCGCCTCGATCGCGGTCGCCCCTGGGGCGGCCACCCGTGGCGCGGGTGGTCGCGGCGAAAAGATCGCGGTCAGAGCCCGTTCCGGCGGAGGAAGGTCGCGGTCAGAGCCCGTTCTGGTCGAGGGCATCCAGCGAGGCGCGGTTGGTCTCATCGGGGAAGGTCCAGCACGCGTGGTGGCTGATGCGGCTGCCGCCGTGCTTGTCGGCGTTGTAGACGCTGGAGTCGCCGAACCCCGGCGGTCGTTCGCCGGTCCCGCCGGCATTACGGGATGTACGGGCCGACGAGCTCGGCGAACTCCTCCGGGGCGACGATCCGGACGCCCAGGCTCTCGGCCTTGGTCCGCTTCGAGCCCGCCTTCTCGCCGGCCACCAGGAGGGACGTCTTCGCCGAGACGCTGGAGGAGGATTTGCCTCCCGCGCGTTCGATCAGCTCGTTCATCTGGTTGCGGCTCAGTGCCTCCAGGGCTCCGCTCATCGCGCCGGTGACCACGACGGACATCCCGGCCAGCGGCAACGCGGACGTGTCGCTCGCCTCGGGGTCGGCTCCGGGGTCGGCGGGGGGTGTCCAGCCGGGCTCGGTCATGGTGACCCCGGCCTTGACCAGCTTGTCGATGAGGTCGGCCAGCTCGATCAGCTCGGCCACCACCACCGGCGACTTCTCCGGGCCGATGCCCTCCACCGCCTGGATCGCCTCCGCGTCGGCCGTGCGGATGGCGTCCATGCTGCCGAAGTGGCGGGCGATGCGGCGGCTCATGGAGCGGCCGGTGCCGCGCACGCCCAGCGCGCAGAACACCCTGCTGAGCGGCTGCCCCTTGGCCCGCTCGATGGCGGCCAGCAGGTTGTCGGTGCTGGTCTCGCCCATCCGCTCCAGGTCCAGCAGCTGCTCGCGGGTCAGGAAGAACAGGTCGGCGAAGTCGACGATCAGGCCGGCGTCCAGCATCTGCTGGATCCGGTTTTCCGCCAGACCTTCGATGTCGAGCGTGTCGCGGCCGACGGCGTAGGCGATGGAGGCGATCGCCCGGCACTGGCGCCCGCGCACGCATCGCCAGCGCTCCTGCGAGCTGTCGATGGCGTCGCCGCACGACGGGCAGGCCTGCGGGATCTCGATCGGCCGCTCGTCACCGGTGCGCAGGTGCACCACCGGGGCCTCCACTCGCGGGATGACGTCGCCGGCCTTGTAGACGGTCACGCTGTCGCCGAGCATCAGGCCGCGCCGGGTGATGTCGGCGACGTTGTGCAGGGTGGCGTAGGTGACGACGCTGCCGTCGAGCTCGACCGGCTCCAGCACCGCCCGGGGGGCGATGATGCCGGTGCGGCCGGTGTTCCACTCGACGCCGATCAGCTTGGTGATCTTCTCGGTGGCGGGCAGTTTGTAGGCGATCGCCCACCGGGGCGCGCGTGAGCTGAAGCCCGCCTGCGCCTGGTCGGCGGCGAGATCGCACTTGATCACGATGCCGTCGATGCCGAAGGCCAGGTCGGCCCGCTTGGCGGCGATCTGCTCGACCCGCTCCTGAACCTGCTCCAGGCTGGTGGCGACGATCCCGCCGACGTCGGTGACGGCCGGAGTCTGCACGCCCTGCCCGGCGACCCACCCCATGACCTCGCTGTGCGCCAGCTCGCGCAGTCGCGTGGCCGGCTCGGAAGAGTCGTCGGGGAGCGGCAGCGCGCCGTAGCCGAAGAAGGTCAGCTCGCACACGTACGGCCGGTCCTGGGCGCGCAGCGTGCCGGCGGCGGCGCTGCGCGGGTTGGCGAACGTGGTGCCGTCGTGCGCCTGGCGCTTGGCGCACGCCTGCTCGAACTGGGCCGCGGTCATCATCACCTCACCGCGCAACTCCACCGTGACCGGCTCGGCCAGCCTGGCGGGCAACCCCACGATGGTGCCGATCGCGTGGCTCACGTCCTCGCCCGCGACGCCGTCACCCCGGGTGACCAGCTGCGTCAGCCGCCCGCCACGGTAGCGGGCGGCGATCGCCAGCCCGTCGAGCTTCGGCTCCACGCTCCACGCCGTGACCGGCCGGCCCAGCCTGCGCTCCAGCGACGCGGCCCAGTCGGCCAGCTGCTCGGCGCCGAAGACGTTGTCCAGGCTCAGCATCGGGACCGTGTGCGGCACGTCGCCGACCACGGCGCCACCGGCCACCTTGCCCGTCGGCGAGGTCGGCAGCACCTCGTCGGGGTGCTCGGCCTCGTACGCCTGGATGCCCCGGACCAGCCGGTCGTAGGCGTCGTCGTCGAGCGTCGACGTGCCGTCGCGGTAGTAGGCCGCGGCGGCGTCCAGGGCAAGCTGAACGGCCTCGGCGTAGGCGGTCTGATCAGCGAGCAGAGTGCTCGGGGGCGCGTCGGTCATGGTGACATCATCTCGCTCGGCACCGACATTTTCCGACCAGCTCGCGATCGGTTTCCGACCGGCCGAACGTGTCCCCAGCGCCGCCTCGGGCGTGCGCGGCACCGGCGGTCGCGCCCATGGGGGACCGGGAGATTAACAACAGGTTTCCTCAGTGACACATGTGTATTGCCCGTTACGCCAGTGAGTTACATGTAACGAACGCACAGCCACGGATTGTCAAAGTGCGTAACGCGCGATTCCTACATTCGAGTTCTCGACGCCGAGAGGCCGAGTGGCTGAATGGCCGAGTGGGCCGAGTGTAGGAGGAACGATGGCGCGCTGGATCGCCGAGTGGCACCCCGACGACAAGACTTTCTGGGAAGGCTCCGGCAAGCGGATCGCCCGGCGCAATCTCGCCTTCTCGATCCTGGCCGAACACCTCGGGTTCACGGTGTGGACGCTGCTGAGCATCGTGGCCGCCAAGATGGGCGCCTACGACTTCTCCACCGACCAGCTCTTCTGGCTGGTGGCGCTGCCCAACCTCGTCGGCTCCGTGCTGCGCGTCCCCTACACCTTCGGCCCGGCCAGGTTCGGCGGGGCCACGTTCACCACGGTCAGCGCGTTGCTGCTGATCATCCCGACGGTGCTGCTCGGGCTCGCGGTCAGCGATCCGGGCACGCCGTACTGGATGTTCCTGGTGATCGCGGCGCTGGCCGGGGTCGGCGGCGGCAACTTCGCTTCCAGCATGGCGAACATCACGTACTTCTACCCGCGCTCGCGGCAAGGTGTGGCGCTCGGGCTGAACGCGGCCGGCGGCAACATCGGGGTCAGCTCCGTGCAGCTGGTCATGCCGCTGGTGATCGGTGGGTTCGGACTGGCCGCCGCGGGCTGGTTCTGGGTGCCGCTGGTCGTCGTGGCCGCCGTGTGCGCCTGGTTCTTCATGGACAACCTGACGGTTGCCAAGGCCAAGCCGCGCGAGCAGCTGGCGGTGGCCGGGCGGGCGCAGACGTGGATCATGTCGTTCCTGTACATCGGCACGTTCGGCTCGTTCATCGGCTATTCGACGGCCTTCCCGCTGCTGGCCAAGAGCCTGTTCCCCGGCTCGCCGTGGGCGGCGGTGGCGTTCGTCGGCCCGCTGGTCGGCTCGCTGATCAGGCCGGTGGGCGGCTGGCTCGCCGACAAGAAGGGCGGGGCGCCGGTGACCCTGTGGAACTTCGCCGCCATGGGCGTCGGTGTGGTGCTGGTCTGGCTCGGCAGCACCTCGGGCAACTTCTGGCTGTTCTTCCTGTCCTTCCTGGTGCTGTTCTTCACGGCGGGCATCGGCAACGGCTCCACCTACCGGATGATCCCGGCGATCTTCCAGGCCAAGGCGGTGGCCGAGCGCGGCACCGGCGAGGAGGCCCTGATGTACGGCAAGCGGCAGGCGTCCGCCGCCATCGGGATCATCTCCGCGGTCGGGGCGCTCGGCGGCTTCCTCATCAACCGCGCGTTCGGCATGTCGTTCGCCCAGACGGGCAGCCCGGCCACCGCGTTCGTCGGGTTCGGCGTCTTCTACGTGGCCTGCTTCACGCTCACCTGGTGGTGCTACACGCGCAAGGTCGGTGTCTCGCTCGTCAGCAGCCTGGCCGACGCCCGTGTCTGAGGATTCCGTGGTGACCGCGACCCACTGCCCGTACTGCGCCCTCCAGTGCGGCATGACGATCACCGCCACGGGCACCGACATCACGATCACCCCGCGCACCGACATCCCGGCCAACTCCGGCGGCGCCCTGTGCCAGAAGGGCTGGACGGCGGCCGAGCTGCTGACCAACGGCGAGCGCCTGACCACGCCGCTGCTCCACGGCCGGCCCGTGGCCTGGGACACCGCCCTCGACTACGTGGCCGACCGGCTGACCGCCATACGCGCCGTGCACGGCCCCGACGGAGTGGCCGTGTTCGGCGGCGGCGGGCTGACCAACGAGAAGGCCTACCAGCTCGGCAAGTTCGCCAGGGTCGTGCTCGGCACCAGCCAGATCGACTACAACGGCCGCTTCTGCATGTCGTCGGCCGCGGCCGCCTCGCTCAGGGCGTTCGGGCTGGACCGCGGCCTGCCGTTCCCCATCACCGACCTGGCCGAGACCGACGTCGTCCTGCTGGCCGGCGGGAACGTCGCCGAGACCATGCCGCCCTTCGTCCGCCACCTGACCGGGCCGCGGCTCATCGTCATCGACCCCCGCCGCACCGCGACGGCCAAGCTGGCCTGGCTGCACCTGCAGCCCACGCCGGGCACCGACCTGGCGCTCGCCCTCGGGCTGCTGCACCTGGTCATCGCTGAAGGGCTCGTCGACGAGGACTACGTCGCCGCCAGGACCTCGGGCTTCGAGCAGGTCCGCACGTCGCTCGCGTCCTGGTGGCCCGAGCGGGTCGAGCGCGTCACCGGCGTGCCGGTGGGCAGGATGCGCGAAGCCGTACGCGCACTCGCCTCGGCCCGACGGGCCGCCGTGCTCACCGGTCGGGGAGCCGAGCAGCACGCCAAGGGCACCGACACCGTCACCGCGTTCATCAACCTGGCCCTGGCGCTGGGCCTGCCCGGCCGCCCCGGCTCCGGGTACGGCTGCCTGACCGGGCAGGGCAACGGCCAGGGCGGCAGGGAGCACGGTCAGAAGGCCGACCAGCTGCCCGGCTACCGCAAGATCGACGACCCGGCCGCCCGCGAGCACGTCGCGGCGATCTGGGGCGTACGACCCGAGGAGCTGCCCGGCCCAGGACGCTCGGCCTACGAGCTGCTCGACGCGCTCGGGACGCCCCAGGGGCCGCGCGCCCTGCTGGTCTTCGGCTCCAACCCGGTGGTCTCCGCGCCGCGCTCCGCGCACGTGACCGAGCGGCTCGACGCGCTGGACCTGCTGGTGGTCTGCGACATCGTGCTGTCGGAGACGGCCGCGCGGGCCGACGTGGTCTTCCCCGTGACGCAGTGGGCCGAGGAGACCGGCACGATGACGAACCTCGAGGGCCGGGTCCTGCTGCGCCGCCAGGCCGTACCCGCTCCCGAAGGGGTCAGGAGCGACCTGGAGATCATCCGCGAGCTGGCCGGCCGGCTCGGCCACCGGTTCTCGGCCGAGCCGCGCGAGGTGTTCGAGGAGCTGGGCCGCGCCAGCGCGGGCGGGGCGGCCGACTACGCGGGCATCACCTACGAGCGGATCACCGAGGAGACCGGCGTGTTCTGGCCCTGTCCCTCGCCGGACGACCCAGGCCGGCCGCGCCCGTTCCTCGACTCCTTCGCCACCCCCGACGGCCGCGCCAGGTTCGTGCCCGTCGAGCACCGGCCCGCGGCCGAGGAGCCCGACGACGACTACCCGGTCTACCTGACCACGGGCCGCGTGCTCGCCCAGTACCAGAGCGGCGCGCAGACCCGCAGGATCGCCGCCCTGACCAAGGCCGCGCCGGAGCCGTTCGTCGAGCTCCATCCCGACCTCGCCGAGCAGCTGGCCATCACCGCCGGAGACGTCGTGCGGGTGCTCAGCCGGCGGGGCGAGAGCACCGGGGTCGCCAGGGTCAGCGACACGATCAGGCGCGACACCGTCTTCATGCCGTTCCACTGGGAGGGAGCCAACCGTCTGACCAATCCCGCGCTCGATCCGTCATCGCGGATGCCGGAGTTCAAGGTCTGCGCCGTCAGGGTGGAGAAGGTGGCATGAGGCTCGTCGTAGTGGGGAACGGAATGGCCGGATCGCGGCTGGTCGGCGAGGTGCGGGCACGTGATCCGCACATGCCGGTCACCGTGTTCGGGGCCGAGACCTGGCAGCCCTACAACCGGGTGCTGCTGTCCAACGTCCTGGCCGGGAGCTCGGGTCCCGACCAGGTGCGGCTGCTCGACCCGAGCTGGTACGCCTCGCACGGCGTCGAGGCCGTCTTCGGCACCGAGGTGGTGCGCGTCGACAGGAGCGCCCAGACGGTGATCACCGCCGACGGGCGGAGCACGCCGTACGACGTGCTGGTCATGGCCACCGGCAGCGAGGCGATCGTCCCGCCGGTGCCCGGAGCCGAGCTGGCGATCCCGTTCCGCACGCTCGACGACTGCCACCGCATCCTGGCGGCGGCCGAGCACGGGCGCAGGGCGGTGGTGGTCGGCGGCGGGCTGCTCGGCATCGAGGCCGCGCGCGGGCTCGCCGGGCGCGGCCTGCCCGTGACGCTGCTGCACCTGGCCGGCCACCTGATGGAGCGGCAGCTCGACGCCGAGGCCGGGCTGGTGCTCGGCGAGACGCTCACCGGGCTGGGCGTGGACATCCGCACCGGTGTGACGGCCGAGGCGATCCTGGAGGAGGGCGTGCGGCTGGCCGACGGCGAGCTGGTCGAGGGCGACCTCGTCGTGCTGGCCTGCGGCGTGCGGCCCATGACGGCACTGGCCAAGGAGTCGGGCCTGTCCGTACGGCGGGGCATCGTCGTGGACGACGAGATGCGTACCGAGGACCCGGCGGTGTTCGCCATCGGCGAGTGCGCCGAGCACGACGGCACCGTCTACGGCCTGGTCGCCCCCGCCTGGGAGCAGGCGGCCGTCGCCGCGGAGATCATCACCGGCGGCAAGGCGCTCTACCGGGGCTCGCGGCTGGTGACCAGGCTCAAGGCCAGGAGCGTCGAGCTGGCCGCGATGGGCGAGACCCACCTCACCGAGGAGCACGCCGAGGTGGTGCGCTTCACCCACCGGGCCCGCGGTACGTACCGCAAGCTCGTCATCCGCGACGGCCGGCTGGTCGGCGCGATCCTGCTGGGTGACACCGACGCCGTCGGCACGCTCACCCAGCTGTTCGACCGCGGCGGCCCGCTGCCGGGCGACCGGGCCGGGCTGCTGTTCCCCGGCCTGGGGGCGGTCACCGTGGCCGACAGCCCGGTGCTGATGCCCGACGCGGCGAAGGTCTGCCAGTGCAACAACGTGACCAAGGGCCAGATCAGGGCGTGCTGGGAGGCCGGCGCGCGGGACGTGGCCGGAGTGGCGGCCGCGACCAGGGCCACGACCGGGTGCGGGACGTGCCGGGATGCCGTGGAGGGCATCGTCGGCTGGCTGTGTGAGCAGGAAGGGATCTCGGCATGAACAAGATCGTTGTCGTCGGTTACGGACCCACCGCCCACCGGCTCGTCGAAACGCTGCACGAGCGGGGCTTCGGTGGCCAGGTCACGGTGATAGGTGAGGAGCCCCGCCCCGCGTACGACCGGGTGGCGCTGACCTCCTACCTGTCGGGGACCAGCGTCGAGGACCTCACCTACCCGGTGCCGCCGGGCACGGTGACCAGGCTCGGCGGGCGCGTCACCGCGATCGACCGCGCGGCGCGCACGGTCACGCTGGCCGACGGTTCGGCCGAGCCGTACGACGTGCTCGTGCTGGCGACCGGGTCGGCGCCGTTCGTGCCGCCGGTGCCCGGCGCGGAGCACGCCTACGTCTACCGGACGATCGACGACCTGGACGCGATCAGGATGGCCGCCAAGGACGCGACCGAGGGCGTGGTGGTCGGCGGCGGACTGCTCGGCCTGGAGGCCGCCGACGCGCTGCGCGGGCTGGGACTCAAGACGCACATCGTGGAGATGAGCCCCTGGCTGATGCCGCGGCAGGTCGACGAGGGCGGCGGCTCGGTGCTCAAGAGCCACATCGAGGGGCTCGGGCTCAGCGTGCACGCCGGCGCGGGCGTCCAGGAGATCGTCGCGGGCGAGCGCGGTGTCACCGGGCTGCGCAAGCCCGACGGAACGCTGCTCGACGCCCAGATCGTCGTCTTCTCCGCCGGGATCAGGCCGCGCGACGAGCTCGCCCGCGCCAGCGGGCTGGACGTCGGTGAGCGCGGCGGCATCGCGGTGGACGCCGGGATGCGCACCTCGGACCCGGCGATCTACGCGATCGGCGAGTGCGCGCTGGCGGGCGGCATGGTGTACGGGCTGGTCGGGCCGTGCTTCACCATGGCGGAGGTGGCCGCGGACCGCATCCTGGGCGGGGCCGCCACCTTCGAGGGGGCCGACATGTCCACCAAGCTGAAGCTGCTCGGAGTCGAGGTGGCGCAGTTCGGCGCGATGGACGGGGCGCTCGACGTCACCTACATGGACCCGGTGGCCGGCGTCTACAAGAGACTGTTCATCAGCGACGACGCCCAGACGCTGCTCGGCGGCATCTGCGTCGGCGACGCCTCGCCGTACGGGTCGCTGCGGCCCTTCGTCGGCAAGCCGCTGCCCGCGGCGCCGTCCGACCTGCTGTTCACCGGGTCGGGGATGGAGCTGGACCTGCCCGACGACGCGCAGGTGTGCTCGTGCAACAACGTCTGCGCGGGGACGGTCCGCACCGCCATCGCCGACAAGGGGCTCACCGACGTGCCCGGGATCAAGGCGTGCACGCGGGCGGGCAGCACCTGCGGGAGCTGCGTGCCGATGCTCAAGCAGCTCCTGGAGAAGTCCGGGGTCGAGCTGAGCAAGGCGCTGTGCGAGCACTTCACCTACTCCAGGGCCGAGCTGTACGACATCGTCAGGGTGCGCGGCATCACCACGTTCTCGGAGCTGGTCTCCGCGCACGGGCAGGGCAGGGGCTGCGACATCTGCAAGCCGGCCGTGGCCTCGATCCTCGCCTCGCTGCACAACGGGCACGTCCTCGACGGCGAGCGGGCGGCCCTGCAGGACACCAACGACGCCTTCCTGGCCAACATCCAGAAGAACGGCACCTACTCGGTCGTCCCGCGTATCCCCGGCGGCGAGATCACCCCCGACAAGCTCATCGTGATCGGCGAGGTGGCCCGCGACTTCGGCCTCTACACCAAGATCACCGGAGGGCAGCGGATCGACCTGTTCGGGGCCCGCGTCGAGCAGTTGCCGCAGATCTGGCGGCGGCTCGTGGACGCCGGGTTCGAATCGGGCCACGCGTACGGCAAGGCGCTGCGGACGGTGAAGTCGTGCGTCGGCTCGGCCTGGTGCCGCTACGGCGTCCAGGACTCCGTCGGCCTGGCCATCGACCTGGAGCTGCGTTACCGCGGCCTGCGCGCGCCGCACAAGCTCAAGTCGGCCGTGTCCGGCTGCGCCCGTGAGTGCGCGGAGGCCCGGTCGAAGGACTTCGGCATCATCGCCACCGAGCAGGGCTGGAACCTGTACGTCGGCGGCAACGGCGGCTTCAAGCCGCGCCACGCCGACCTGCTCGCGGCGGATCTGACCACCGAGGAGCTGATCAGGACGATCGACCGGTTCGTCATGTTCTACATCCGGACGGCCGACCGGCTGCAGCGCACCGCCGCCTGGCTGGAGTCGCTCGACGGCGGCCTCGACTACCTGCGGCAGGTGATCATCGACGACTCCCTGGGGATCTGCGCCGAGCTGGACGCCCAGATGGAGCACCACGTCGCCACGTACGTGGACGAATGGCAGACGACCATCGATGACCCGGACAAGCTCGGCAGGTTCGTCAGCTTCGTCAACGCGCCCGGCGTCCCTGACCCGTCCATCGTCTTCGAGACCGAACGCGACCAGATCAAGCCCGTGGAGGTGGCTGTCCGATGAGTGGTTGGATCCCAGTCTGTGGCTATCAGGGGCTGCTGCCGGAGCGCGGGGTTTGCGCTCTGGTGGACGGCCGGCAGGTGGCCGTCTTCCGTACGTTCGACGGCACGGTGCACGCGATCGGCAACCTGGACCCGTTCAGCGGGGCGCAGGTGCTCTCACGGGGCATCGTCGGCACCCGGCAGGGGGAGCCGACTGTGGCGTCGCCCCTGCACAAGCAGGTCTTCTCGCTGGTGAGCGGGGTGTGTCTGGATGAGCCGGAGTTCTCCGTCCCGGTCTATCCGATACGGGTGGAGGCCGGGCTGGTACAGGTGGGTACGGGCGCCTAGCGGACGCCCGGTCGCTTCTATGGTTCGGCCAATACGTCCGCCGGTGGGTACACGTGGGCGGCCTGATGTCCCACCGGCAGGACACAGCGCCGGTCGGAGTCGATGCTGTCGCAGCGCTCCGCATCGTCGCGTTGGGGGAGGGGTTCGGGGGTAGTGCTCAGGATCGTCTCCAGGTGCGGCACTCGTGGGACGCTATCGGCGAGGCGGCGGCGGTTTGGTCGCGGCCCGGCAACGATCCAACCTCTGAACGATCTCATCAACTCCTGTGAAGGTTACTGTGAGCAATCCCCGGGGCTGAGGCGGCTGCTGGTAAAGGGGTCGTCCGAAGTGGATAAATGGTGCATTCGGGACGGCTTTTACGGGGAATCACCCCGCTATGAGCACAAAATCCCAGGCCAGAGCACTCCTGCTGGCGGCAGTCGTCCCGGCGTTGCTCGTCACGGGCTGTGCCGCGGGCGGTAACGATATGCGACTCATGGGCGCGGCCGCATCGCCGATGCCCTCCGAATCAGGCCCGTCACCGTACGAATCGGATACGGGCACCATGAGCCCGATGCCATCCGAGTCGGGCGTGAGCCCCGAACCATCGGCCTCCGAGAGCGGGCCGGCGGCGCCGATGACCTCGCCGCGCGCGGCCGTACAGGCGTACTTCGACGCCGCCAAGGCCGGAGAGGCGGACAAGGCCGTCGAGGCGTTCGCCACCGACGGCATGGCGGCCGTGGAGGGCAAGCCGACCGCGCAGGGCACCGACGCGCTGACCACGCTGTTCAAGGAACTGTTCAAGACGAAGATGATCGCCACGCACACCTTCGACGAGGCACGCGTCGTCGACGGCGTGGCCTTCGTCCGGACCACCAGCACCGAGGGCAGCGAGAAGTACCGCGAGTTCTTCATTCTCAAGAAGTCCGGCGGCGAGTGGAAGATCGAGCGCTTCATCAACAACAGCGCCTCGGAGTGAGCGGGCCGGTGACACACCCATCCGTGTCCATAAGCCCCTGACGGAACCAGCCCCGAGCGAGACCATGGCCGCCCCAGTGGCGGCCATGCCCATGCCAGTGGGCATGCGCGGTGGGCCGGGGGGCGACTTAGCCTGGGGGCATGCAGGATCTTTCGGCGTTCCAGCATCCGCGCTTCGCCCGCATGTACGAGCGGCTCAGCGCCGAGGCCGAGCGGAACGGCATGACCGGGCTGCGGCGCCGGCTGCTGTCCGGGCTCAGCGGGCGGGTGGTGGAGGTGGGCGCCGGAAACGGGCTGAACTTCCCGCACTATCCCCCGCAGGTGACCGAGGTCGTCGCCATCGAGCCGGAGGACCGGCTGCGCGCGCTGGGGGAGCGGGCCGCCGCCCTGGCGCCCGTGCCCGTCACGGTGGTGCGGGGGCATGGCGGTTCGTTGCCGTACGACGCCGGGTCGTTCGACGCGGCCGTGGTGTCGCTGGTGCTGTGTTCCGTCCCCGACCCGGCCGTGCTGCTGGCCGAGCTGCGCAGGGTGCTCGGACCGGACGGCGAGTTGCGCTTCTTCGAGCACGTACGCTCGGCGAACCCGATCCGGGGCGTGCTGCAGGATCTCATCACTCCGCTGTGGCGGCGGATTGCCGGGGACTGCCGCCCCAACCGGGACACCGCGACGGCGATCCGGGAGGCGGGGTTCGTGATCGAGGACGCCGACCGGTTCGTCCACCGGGCTACGCCGGGCTCGCCTGCCCTGACCCACATCCTCGGCCTGGCCCGCAGACCTTAGCCGCCGAGCCCACCGGCCCTGGTCGTCACAGGTCGCGTTCCTGCTGGTCGAGGATGGCGACGGAGATCGCCACCGCGGCGCCGGGATCGCCGTCCTCGATCGCCCGCAGCAGCTCCTCATGCGACCCGTCGAGCACCAGCGCCGCCTGCTCCATGTGGCGGACGCTGTCGCGCAACGCGTCGCTCATGCTCCGGTAGAGGTCGCCGAGCAGCGGGTTGTGCGCCGCGTCCGCCACCCGCAGGTGGAAGTCGACGTCCGCGTCGGCGAAGGCGTCCACGTCACCCGCCCGCCCGGCCGCGTCCCGCCGGACGAGCGCCTCCCGCAGGCCGGTGAGATCCTCCTCGGTCCGCTTCCCGGCGGCCAGCCGGGCGGCCACCATGTCGAGGCCGCGCCGCACGTCGATGATGTCCATCGCGGCCGCCTTGGCCAGCCGCCTGCCCAGCGCGACCTGCGACTCGTCGACCGCTGTGACGTAGGTGCCGTCGCCCTGGCGGGTGGTCAGCAGCCCGGAGTGGGCCAGCACGCGTACGGCCTCCCGCACCGAGAGCCGGCTCATGCCGAGGGTCTCCGCGAGCCGGAGCTCGGACGGGATCTTGGTCCCCACCGGCCACGCGCCGCTGGTGATCTCCCCGCGGAGCTCCTCGATCGCGGCGTCCACGAGGGAGGTCCGCGCCACGTTTCGCATGAGCCGTTCGCCGCATCTCAGTGATTGCCTAAGGGAAACCGTATCCTAAGCGGCCGCCACGTGATCGGTCATCGGCCCTGCCCCCAGGGTCTAGCGCTCGCAGACGAGGCCGTCGCCGTCGCGGTCCTGGTACCAGGCGTACTCGGGGTCCACACCCTTCCGGTACGGGCCGTACCCGGCGGCGTTCGCCTCACCGCAGGTCCGGAAGCGCCGGTCATCGCCGGTCGGGGCGGGGGTCGTGGTGCCGGTGTCGCACTTGCCGGACCAGATGCGCAGCTTCTGCCGCTTGGCCACGGCCTCCTCGCTCCGCATCACCGTGATGTAGCGATCGTTCGGTTTGACCAGGAGCGCCTTCGCGTAGCCGTAGCGGACGAGGTTGCGGTTGACGTGCACGCCCTTGGCGTTCCACACGTAGAACAGCCGGCGGCCGGAGCCGTCCGTGGGTTTCTTGTCGGCGACGACGTACGCGAGCCGGCCGACCGGCAGCAGCGCCGCCGTGCGCTGGGTCGCAGCCTTGGCCCAGCACTGGCCAAGGGCGGGAGCGTCCGACTCCAGGAACACGACGCGGGTCTTCTTGCCGTCGCCGGTGGTGACGTCGATCGTGTCGCCGTTCACGATCTTGGCCACACGTACGCTCATCGCGCCCTTCGGCACTCCGGCGGGAGGTCCGGCGGCGTACGCGGGAGCGGGAACGGCGAGCAGGACGACGGCGGTGAGGCTGAGAATGCGCATGGGCCCTCCAGGGGATCGGGATGGAGAGGACGCCTCATTACTCACGGAGGTGCACTCACGTCACTGGCCGGATGCGGCCATATCCGCCCGACACGCCCCTGCACGTAGGCGCACCGGATCTTGTCAGGCCCCCTGTCGGGTGAGAGATTGCGGGTACTTTGGCGCCCATCGTCTCGGAGGACACGCGTGCCTCAATTACGCCCGGCCCTCATCGCCGTCGCCCTCACCATGGCGATCGCGAGTCCCGCGCAAGCGGCCGCCGGACCCAGGATCACCGTTGAGAACGGCCGCACGCAGCCGGTCTTCTCCTACGCGGACGCCGTCCGCGAATACGTCTACGTCGAGTCGAGCGTCGACAGCGATTCCGACGGCCGGCTGGACAGGGTACGCGTCGACATCATCAGGCCCAAGGAGTCCGGTCCCCGGCTCAAGGTGCCGGTGATCATCGACGAGAGTCCGTACTACGACAACTCTGGACGCGGCAACGAGGCCGAGCGGAAGGTCTACGACGCCGCCGGTAATGTCACGAAATTTCCGCTCTTCTATGACAACTACTTCGTGCCACGGGGCTACGCCGTCCTGAACGTCGACATGCTCGGCACCACCAAGTCCGACGGCTGCCCCGACATCGGCGGCAAGGCGGACGTCCTGGGCGGCAAGGCCGTCGTGGACTGGCTGAACGGCCGGGCCAAGGCCTACCGCGCGGACGGCACCCAGGCCGTGGCCGACTGGACCACCGGCAAGGCCGGGATGATCGGCAAGTCCTACGACGGCACGCTGGCCAACGCCGTCGCCGCCACCGGAGTGCGCGGCCTGGAGACGATCGTGCCGATCTCGGCGATCAGCTCCTGGTACAAGTACCAGCGCTCGAACGGCGTGGTCTACAACTACGACTACGCCTCCTGGCTGGCCAACTACATCGACACTGACCCCGAACCCAAGTGCCAGGCCGTACGGGATCGCATGGACGCCGAGGACGGCGACGACACCGGCGACTACAACGCCTTCTGGGCCGAGCGCGACTACGTCAACGGCCTGCTCGGCGACGCCTCCAAGGTCAGGGCCAGCGTCTTCGTGGTGCACACCGCCAACGACCTGAACGTCAAGCCGGACAACTTCTCCACCTGGTGGCAGGCCCTGGCGAAGCGGAACGTACCGCGCAAGATCTGGGTGGGCCAGTACCAGCACGTGGACCCGTTCGACTTCGAGGGCCGCAGGGACGTGTGGGTGGACACGCTGCACGGCTGGTTCGACTACTGGCTGCAGGGCGTACGCAACGGGATCATGAACGCCCCGCGCGCCGACGTGCAGACCGGACCGACGCAGTGGATCACCCAGCGCGACTGGCCGGCGCCGTTCGCGACGAACGTCCCGCTCCGCCCGGCCGCCGACGGCTCGCTCGGCCTCGTCGCCGCCAGGCGCGATGCCGGCGCGTCCTTCACGGACGTGCCGCTCGAGGAGGAGGAGATGATCGCCGACGTCGGTACGGCCAAGCCGGGCCGGGTGGCGTTCACCAGCGGCGCGCTCCCGCTCGACCTGCGCCTGTCCGGTACGCCCACGGCCGACCTGCGGGTCAAGCTCGACAAGCCGGCCGCCAACCTGACCGCCCTGCTCGTCGACTTCGGCGACGCGACCCGCGTCGACTGGGGACGCGGCCAGGGCATCACCACGCTCGCCGAGGAGGACTGCCACGGCGACAGCACCGCCGCCGACGACGCCTGCTACCACAAGGTGGCCACGAACACCGTGACGCGGCCCGCCGAGATCGTCGCCCGCGGCTGGATCGACGTACAGAACCGCGACTCGCTCAGCGCGTCGTCCCCGCTGCCGGTCGGTACGTGGGGCAGGGTCAAGTGGCAGACGCTGCCGCACGACTACACCTTCCGGAAGGGACACCGGATCGCCCTGGTGGTCGCGGGCACCGACGCGACGTACACCTCTGAGGCGGGCACGGGCGCGAACGTCACGCTCGACCTGTCCAGGAGCAGTGTGGTCGTGCCGTTCACGCAGGGGGCGCCGCTGGTGGACGTGCCCAAGGACACGACCCAGTTCCGCGGACCGGCGCGGATCGACCTGCCGGAGCCGGAGAACTCCTTCTTCTAGGCTCTCGATGTGGTGGCGGGACCTCCCGCCACCACATGGAGGTTCAGCCGGAGCCGGGCAGCGGCTGGTGCTGGACTCCGCCGGTGGCGGGCCGGCCGCAGTTCGTCCAGTAGCCGCTGCCCTTGCCGTCGGACACGTACGATCCCTTGGCGTTGGCGACGGTCCAGGACAGGCGCAGGGTGAGAGTGCCGCTGCCGCGGACGAGGCCCGTGGTGCTCTGGCCGTCGCCGCTGGACGTGCCGGTCCACCGTACGGTGACCTTGCCGAACTCGGTGGCGGGCGGCCCGGGGCAGCCGGGCCGCGACGCGGGCGCCTGGACGCGGAACGCGTGCGCGGAGACCGCGATCCCCTTCGTACCGGACACCGTGGTGATCCTGCAGCTTCCCGGACAGACCAGCCCGAATGATCCGGTACGGCGGGTGCCCAGGTTGATCGACGACGGCGACAGCCGCGCGACCGGCGGTCTGGGGTCGGCCAGGGCCACCTTCTGCGGCCGGATCTCGCCGGTGGCGGTGTCGCTGAGCTTGGATTCCGGGTTGGACGGCATGGCGGTGGCCATCGGGGCCGCTGTCACGTCGGTGGGTGGGGGGACCACTGTGGGGTTGAGCATGACGTTGGGGGTGCTCCCCGGCGGTACGGCCGGAGCGGAGCCGGGGCCCGACAGCTTGGTGGTGTGCGTCTCCGGCGTGTCGGGGCGGTGCCGGCTCTGGATGCCGGACCAGGCGAGACTCGCCACCAGCATCCCGGCGCCGACGAGCAGCCCCACTGTGGCTATGGACCGGATGGAGAACCGGCCGTCGGACTCGTACTCGCCCGGGCGGTTGCGCCAGAACTCGGTCTGCTGGTCGTCCTGACGGTCACGCCAGAACTCCGACCCCGGACCGTCCGGCTCGTCGTCTCCTGCCGTGTTCTGGGTCGCGACCAGCAGGTCTCGGTGCTCGCCGGTGGCGATGATCAGGGCGTCTCGGAGCGTGGCCGCGGTCGTGAACAGGGCCTCCGCGCGGGCGTCCGCGTTGGTGCCCGTCATGGGGAACGGCGCGTCCCGGCGGGTGCCGGGGGCGGTGATCAGGGCGTCCCGGTGGGTGCTTGCGATCAGGGCGTCCGTAGCGGGGGACGCGTTCTGGGCGCCGGGGCGGGTGCCCGTCGCGGCGAACTGTCCGTTCCGGTGGGTGTCGGGAGCGGGGGTGTCCCGGCGGTTACCGGAGGTGGACGCGTCCCGGGGCGGGCTCGTGGTCGTGGCGTCCCGGCGGCTGGCCGGGGCTGACGGGGCCGGGCGGCCTCTGGTGGCGGGGGTGTCCCGGCGGGTGCCGCTGGCCGCGACGAAGACGCCCTGCCGGTCGCGGGCGGTGGCCACCAGGACGTCCCGCTGGCGATCCCCGAAGGGGTGACGACCACGCGGACCGGCACCGGCCGGTCCACGATCGGACGCGGCGGGCGGCGCCTGGCCGTTCGGCGTGTCGCGCGGCGTCTGGCCGTTCGACGTGTCGGGCAAGGCCTGGCCGTTCGCCCTGTCCAGGAGTGCCTGGCCGTTCGACGCGTCGCGCGCGGACGGGACGCCGACAGGGGCGCTCAGCACGGGCGGCCCGCCGATGACCAGCCCGGGCAGCCGCAAGACCGGCTCGGGTGGGGGGCCGGCCGGGGCGTCACGTGGGGGAGCGGCAGGCGCCTCACAGACGGGAGCGGCCAGGAGGCCGGGAGCGGATGGGCCGGTGGCCGGGGTGCGTCGCGGGAGGAGCCCGGCAGCGGGCTTCCGGGCGAGCGGAACGGTGGTCTCGTGGTCGTGAGCCGCCGCGATCGCATCCGGATCGGACCGCTGGTGCGGGATGGCGGCCGGGGCGTCGCTGCGGGCTGGGGCAGACGCCGGGGTGTCAGAGCGGGCTGGGGGAGACGCCGGGGTGCCGGAGCGAGGTGGGGCAGGGGTGGGGATGCTGGAGCGGGATGGAGCAGGGGCGGGGGCGCGATGGCTCCGGTGAGGTTTGCGTTCCTGGCCGGCGGCAGCCGCGCCCGCCGCCGGCCAGGCGCTACCCCTGATCGCCGCCGTGGGGTCGGCGATCGGGGAGATCAACATCGGAGCGGCCTCGACCAGCCCCCGAACCTGCACGGGGAACCCGTCCACCCGCCACAGCTCGCCCGCGTCCGGAAGCGGCTGTGCCCACGTCAGGCGGTCGCGCAGCGTGGGGGGAGCGGTGGCGATGGGCAGCTCGCGCAGCAGTGTGGCGGCCACCACGGCCCGGGGCGCCGCCCGGCACGTGGGGCAGATGGGGATGTGGCGGCTGATGCGGGCCCGGTTGCGCCGCGTGGGCGTCGTCGCCCAGGCCGACACCTTGGCCGCGAGCTGGCCGCAACCGTTGGCCGCCCGGGCGGCGATGACGGCGGAGAACCAGCGCTCGACCCCACGGGCCGCCTCGCTCACGATGGCGTCCACGTCGGGAGGCGTCACATCGAAGATCACGGCGATCTCCTGATGCGCGAGACCGTGCCGTACGGACAGGTCCAGCAACTCCCGCTGCGGGCCGTCCAGCGCGCGCAGGGCCTCGGGCAGCAGGTCCGGCATCCGGCCGGAACGCGACCACGAGCCGATGCTCGCCGGGCCGGCCACCGCCGCGCGATGCGCCCGGGCCAGCCCGTAGAGCCACGGCCGCACCAGAGAGGAGTCGACGACCCGGTGCGTGTGGCCGTACGCCGACAGCAGCGTCCCGGCGACCGCCAGCTCGGCCTCGCTCTGGGCGAGTTCCGTGCGGCAATAGTCATAGAGGTGGGATCCGTACTCGTCGCACAGCTCGCGGATTTCCTCGCGTACGTCGTCGGTCAGTGTCCGCCACATCACCCGTGCCACCTCCTTCGTACCGTCACCAAAAGCGTCCAGAAGAGCCTCCAGAAGCCTCAGCCGGGTAACTGCTCCGCGATCTCCGTGGCCCAGTAGGTGATCACGCTTCCGGCGCCCGCCCGGCGGATCGCCGTGAGGCTCTCCCGGATGGCCCGGTCGCGCATGAGCCACCCCTGGGCGGCGGCGGCCTCGATCGCCGCGTACTCACCGGAGGTCTGGTAGGCGGAGACCGGCACGTTGACCGCGTCGGCCACCATGCGTACGACGTCCAGGTAGAGGCCCGCCGGTTTGACCATCACCATGTCGGCCCCCTCCTCGATGTCCAGGAGCACCTCGCGCAGCGCCTCGCGGCTGTTGGCGGGGTCCTGCTGGGCGGTCGAGCGGGTGCCGGTCAGCCGCGATTCGACGGCGTCGCGGAACGGGCCGTAGAAGGCGGAGTCGTACTTGGCGGCGTAGGCCAGGATCGCCACCCGGTGGTGTCCGGCCTGGTCGAGTGCCTGGCGGACGGCGGCGACCTGGCCGTCCATCATGCCGCTCGGGGCCACCACGTGGGCGCCGGCGTTGGCCTGGGCGATGGCGACCTGGGCGTAGGCGCGCAGGGTGGCGTCGTTGTCGACGTCGCCGGTCGCGTCGAGGACGCCGACCTGGCCGTGTTCGGTGTATTCGTCCAGGTTGATGTCGCTGATCACCACGGTGGCGTCGCCGACCTCGGCGGCGACGTCGGCGATGGCCAGCTGCGCGATGCCGTAGGGGTCCCAGGCGCCGTAGCCGTCGGGGTCCTTTTCGGCCGGGATGCCGAAGATCAGCAGGCCGCCGACGCCGGCCGTGGCCGCGGCCGAGGCGGCCTTGCGCAGGCTGTCGCGGCTGTGCTGGACCTGGCCGGGCATGCTGGGGATCTCTCGGGGTTCGTCGAGTCCTTCGCGGACGAACAGTGGCTGGATCAGGTCGGCCGGGTGCAGTCGCGTTTCGGCGACCAGGCCGCGCAGGGCGGAGGTGCGCCGCAGGCGGCGGGGACGGTCCGCGGGGAAGCTCATGGGTTCTAGCCTCCGATTACCTTGCCGAGGAAAACACGTTCCGCGTGCCTGATGGCGTCCGCGGGCGGGAGCCGGAACCAGTAGCCGGCGGTGCTGCGCGCGGTGATGTTGAGCCGGCGCAGGTGGCACAGGTGTTCGGCCGTCTTGACCGCCAGCCCGTCCGGGTCGATCACCGGCAGGCCGTGCAGTTCGTGCACCCCGAGGTGGACGAGGATCTCGTTCGGGATGCCTTCGGCGGGGACCAGCCACTGCGCCCCCGCGTCCGCCGCCCGTTTCGCGGCCTTGGTGTAGGCGGCCAGCAGCGGCCCGAAGTCCTCGGCCAGGGCCCGCTGGACGAGGGTGGTGCCGTCCTCCACCACCTGATAGGAGGCCAGGTCGGCGCCCGCCGCCCGGATGTTGTCGGTGATGGGCTCGGCCAGATGCGGGATGAAGCCGATCAGGCCCAGCCGGTGGCGTTCCATGCGCGCCGCCTGCCAGACCGCGTCGCCGTAGCCGACCACGGGGATCGACACGCGCGAGCGGGCGGCGGCCAGCCCGGGGTCCTGCCCCGCGCCGCTGATCCAGGCCGCGCACCCGTCGCGTTCTGCCGCCACGGCCGTCTGCGCGAAGTAGTTGCCGAACAGCAGTCCCAGTTGCCCGTATCCGACCAGGTGCTCGGGCAGGTCGGTGCCGTATGTGTCGGCCGGCAGCGTGTGGATCTCCACCTCGGTGCCGGATTCGGTGATCTTGGATAAGTGCTCGGCGTAGAGCTTGTCCAGCAGCGCGGAACGACCCTCGACGGTGTGTTTCTGGAACCAGATGCGCATGTCAGCCGTGCCTCACGTGATGGGGGGTCGGGCCAGATGGAACGGTGTCGAGCATCGAGGCCTGCGCCAGGTAGGCGCGGGTGGATTCCGGATCGCCGGCGATGGCGCGCAGTCCGGCCATGGCCGCCGCCAGTTTGGTGTTGTCCCGGTCCTGCACACCGGCCACCCGCGCCTCGCTGCGCGGGATCACCCGGTTGACCAGTACGGTGCGCCGCCGCCAGGCCCACGCGTCCAGCGCGGCGGGTGCGGTGAATCCGCCGAGCACGGCCGCGAGCACCTGGCCGATCTCGACGGCGTCGTGGATGCCGGCGTTCATGTTCAGGCCGCCGGCCGTGGAGGTCAGGTGGGCGGCGTCACCGGCGAACAGCACTCGCCCGCACCGGTAGTCGCCCAGCACGCCGCGGGCCAGGCTGTAGCGGTCGGCCCCGATCACGCGGATCGGCGCCTGCTCCGTGGGCAGGGCACGGAACAGCAGCTTGGCCACGTTCTGGGGATTGAGCGGGTCGCGGGCATCGTGCGGGATCCTGATGATGATCCGCCAGTGATCGGGCAGCGCCAGCAGGCTGCACGACTGCCGGGAGTCGCGGATGTAGGTCAGCGGCGCCAGGCCGGGCAGCAGCGCGTCGAGCGGCGAGTCGGTGAAGACCCGCAGCGCCTGCGTCGGATACTCCGAGCGGGGGAACGGCAGGCCGAGCGAGCTGCGCACGGTGCTGTGCGCGCCGTCCGCCGCGACCACGTACCGGGCCCGCGCCCACGTACGGCCGATGCGCAGCCGGACGCCCGTGCCGCCCTCGGCCACTCCGTCGACCGGGGTGCCGAAGCGCACGTCCGCCTCCGGGTAGGCCGACAGCGCCTCCAGCAGCAGCGCGGTGAGCGTGGACTGCTCGGCGTGCAGCCGGAACGGGTGCTCGGTCAGGCCGTCGAGGCTGCCCATCAGCATCTCGGCCAGCACCCGGCCCGCCCGGTCACGCCATTGCACCCGCTCCACCACCCGGCCACGGGCGATCAGCGCGGTGGCGATCCCGAGCTCCTCCAGCAGGTCGAGCGTGGCCGGGTGGAAGGTCGAGGCGCGCGACTGGCGGCCGAGGCCCGGCTCCCGTTCCAGCACCATCACCGGCACTCCGGCGCGGGCCAGGGTGAGCGCCGCGGTCAGCCCGACCGGGCCCGCGCCGACCACCGTGACGCCGTTCATGATGGCCGGCCCTGTGCCACCGGGCGGTGCGGCACCCGGCTGAGCGTGACCGGCTGACCGGTCGCGTGCGCCAGCGCCCACCAGGCGCTGCACAGGTTCGAGGTGAGCAGGACTCGGTCGTTTCCGGCGCCCAGGGGGCCCAGCGCGGGCAGCGTGGACATCCCGGTGCCGCTGAACAGCACCACCGCGTCGGACGGCACGCCGGCCTGCTCCACCTGCTCGACCAGCTCGTTCGGTGTGACGGCGTACGGTGCGAAGCCGCCCTGCGCCCTGACCGGTATCACGCGGGAGACGTGCAGGCCGGCCGCCGCCCAGAACCGTTCGGCGAGTTCGGTGAGCCAGGGCTGATACGGCGAGACGAGCACGAACTCCTGCGCCCCGATGTGCTCCAGCGCCTCCCGCGTCGCCAGGGTCGCCGAGGCGAACGGGATGCCCGCCTCACCGCTCAGCTTGTCGCACCTCGCGCGATCTTCCTCGGGTGCGAACAGATATCGCGAGCCGCTGCACGCCATGACCAGGGCGTCGAGCGGCAGGTCGCCGAACGAGCAGATCATCGCGGGCAGGACCTCGTTGTAGCTCTCCAGCCGCTCCGCCAGGGTGAGGCCGGGGCGTACCGGGAAGCGGCTGACGTACATGTCGGCCCGGGACCCGAACAGGCGCGCCAGTTCGGGCTCCACCGACGGGTTCGCCGGCGGTACGAGCACGCCGACCCGGCCCCGGCTCATCCCGCGCTCCCGGCCGGACCGAAGGCGGGCAGTTCCAGGGAGAACAGCTCACGTAAGGCGTCCGCGTAGCTCTCTCCCAGGGGGGAGCCGGCGTAGCTGGTCACCCGGTTGATCGGCTCGCACAGGAAGGCGTCGACCACTCGCTGGACGGCGTCCCTGATCTCGGCGCGGGCGGCCGCGTCCAGGCCGGGGGCACGGGAGGCCAGCCGCCCGAGCTCGGCGTCCGTGACGGCGGCCGCCTTGCGCTTCAGTGCTTGTACGACGGGGACGGTAGGCGGCACCGGCACCGTGGTGACCCTTCTGGAACCGT
Source organism: Nonomuraea aurantiaca (assembly GCF_020215705.1). Lineage (GTDB taxonomy): Bacteria > Actinomycetota > Actinomycetes > Streptosporangiales > Streptosporangiaceae > Nonomuraea > Nonomuraea aurantiaca. The sequence goes on from NZ_JAIWNB010000001.1 coordinate 382,286, forward strand.
AAGGGCAGCGGAACGACGCCCCCAGGACGTTCTCGCCCTCGCCGGCGGTGGCCCTGCGGGTCAGGGTGGCGGGCATCAGCAACCCGACCAAGCCGCGGCCCAGAACGCCGCCTCTCGACGCGCCCGCGCCTCGTCCCGGTCGGTGAGGACGAGCTGTATCTCGCCGCGCTCCACGCCTAGGAGATCCACCGCTGCCCCGATCACGGTATCGGCGAACTCCCGTTGCCTGTCGACTGCTAGTCCTGCTGGGGATTCGACCTGGATGGTGAGCATGAGTACCTCCTGCGAAGGAGCCTGGGGGGTTCAGGGCACGTGGTGAAGCACCTGGTCGATCACGCTGATCGCCTGGTCCGACACCTGCCGTATGTGGCGAAGCCGATGGACGGTGCGCGCCGTCAGCTCGGGCGGGGCCTGCGGAGGCACGGGGGCCGCCTGGGTGGGGATGGCCTGCGTAGGTACGGTCTGCGTAGGTATGGCCTGTCGAGGGATCGTCTGTGCTGGGATGCTCTGGCGTGGAATCCTCGCGGGCTGTGTGTCGTCTGTGTCGGGCACCGCACTGGACGGCAGTACGTGCCTGGGCGAACGCACTTCGTAGGGATGCGGGTACGGCCTGCGGGTCTCGTTCGCGAGCATGATCACTCCTATCAGCGCTGGTCAAGGGCCCGGAACTCGGACGGATCGCGGACACCGAAGCGGGCCAGCTCGTGCTCGGCCTCGCTGCGGACCTGGACGAAGCTGTCGCGGAGCTCGGCGAGCAGGCCGCGCAGCACGACCAGCTCCGCCTCCGCTTCGCGCAGGGAGGGACGGCGTGGCCGGTTGCTGGTGGCCGCGACGGCTACCCGGATCAGCGCCGCGACGCCGAGCAGGACCGCCACCGCCAGGCAGGCCACCAGCACCGTGGAGAAGCCCGGCATCGGTCCGGCCAGCATGGGATGGTCGACCAGCACCGAGGCGCCGGCCACGCCGATGGCTCCGCCGAGCATGCGTGCGGTGTTGATCGCGCCGACCGCCGAGGCGTACTGGGTGGGATCGGCGGCCATCGAGCCGACCATGAACGTTCCGGTGGACAGGAAGCCGAACCCGGTGCCCAGCATGACCGCGCCCAGCAGGCACCACAGGTTCGGGTACGGCTGGGCCAGCATCAGCGCGCAGCCCGTGCCGAGGATGAGGGCCCCGCCGTAGATGACGCCGTTGATGCCGATGCGCCGGCTGATCGGTGCGGCGATCGGGCTCGACACGATCATGGCGATGGAGATCGGGGTGAGCCAGAGGCCGATGGTGCTCGCGTCGAACTCGGCGTTGCGCAGGTAGAGCGGCCCCATGGCCAGCACGACGAAGGACGCGGCTCCGTACATGCAGGAGGTGGCGCCGGCCCACAGGAAGCCGGGACGCCGCCACAGGCTCATGTCGATCGCTCCGGCGCGATGCCGCCACGAGATCGCGATGGCCCCGGCCAGCAGCAGCCCGCCGCCTCCCGCGCACGCCAGCGTGCGCGCGGAGGTCCAGCCCCACAGGCTGCCCTGGGAGATGGCCAGCACCGCTCCCGCGACCGCGCCGATCAGCAGGACCGCGCCGAACAGGTCGGGTACGCCCTGCCTGGTGCCGCGGTTGCGGGGCAGCGCGGGGGTGAGCATGAGCAGCGCCGCCGCGAGTCCCGCGCCGGGCAGGTAGAGGCCGCGCCAGCCGTACTCGGTCAGCAGCCAGCCACCGCCCGCCTGCAGGGCCAGGGCCCCGATGCCGGACGACGCGCTCCACAGCGCGATGGCTCCGGCACGGCGGTTGGCGGGCAGCTCGCCGAGCAGCAGCGCCAGCGAGGCGGGGAACATCAGCGCCGCGCCCACTCCCTGCGCCACCCGTCCGGCCAGGAGCAGCGTCCAGGACGGGGCGGCGATGACCGTCGTCGCGCCCAGCCCGTACAGGGCCAGTCCGAGCGCGAGCACGCTGCGCCTGCCCAGCAGGTCGGCGAAGCGTCCGGCGGTGGCGAGCAGTGCGGCGACCGCGGCGAAGTTGACCGTGCTCACCCAGGTGACCTCGGACAGCGGCAGCGCGGCCGCCAGCGGGTCGCGGCTGAGCACGGGGATCGCCAGCGTCGTCGCGGTGCTGTCCGCCATGATCGCGACCACCACCCCGGAGGCGACCAGCCGCAGTACGGCGAATCGCCCCCGGAGTCGGCGAGCCGGCGGCATCGCGGGCACCATCGTGGGACCGGCGACGCCCTCGCGGATGGGCGTCAAGGTCATCGGGCCGACTCCGCGTAGCTGAGTTCGGGCTCGACCGGGGCCGGGGCGGGTTCGGCGGGAACCGTTGCCGGGCTGTTGTTCGGCACGCTCGCGGCGACGACCCGCTCGGACAGGCCGACGTCCCGCCCGTTCTCGCGGATCCTGGTCGGCACCTCGCCGCCGGCCAGCGTGAGAGCGACCTGCGTGGCCAGGCTCAGGTGCTCGGCACAGCGGCGGGCCACCTTGGCCTCCAGGCCGGCGATCTGCGCCAGCCGGAGCCGCAGCGACTCCACGGTCGCGGTGCGTTCGAGGCCGTCGAGATCGGCGAGCCGGTCAGGCCAGCGCAGCGAGCGGCTGAGCTGTTCCTCCACCTCGAGGACGATCTCGTCGATGGACAGGTCCCGGTCCTTCAGCGGGTTGGCGATCATGACGGCCATGACCGCGGTCTGGTCGAAGTCGGCCAGCCGCCCCTTCAGCGCCGAGGCCAGCATGCGGGCGCGGTGGTGCAGGCAGTCGGCGCTCCAACCGAGCACCAGCAGGCGGTCGGTGCTCGCCTCCGTGTGCCACCCGGCGAGCCTCAGCTCGCGGGCCATCCGGTGTTGCACGCTCCAGCGGTCAGGGGTGTCCTCCACCCAGACCTGTACGCCGCCAAGTGGCAGCTCCGCTACATGAATCACGTTCCTTTCAGGGGCCGCCCGAGCGCAGACGCGTCTGATCACGCCGGCCTGCGCGGGGGGAGCCGGATTCTTCGAGAACCAGGAACGGACCTTGGAATCGACGGAATCGACGGTCACGTCCGGCCACCTCCTCGCCGGAGACTCTCCAGAACCCTCCGGCTGTCAAGTCTCACTTACCACGATCAGTACGATAGTGGGTGTACCCGGCTCGTTGTGTCAACTGACAGTTTTCGTATATGTTGACCTCCCCCTGCGGAGTTTCGCGCCCCGCAGGGCAGGGGACGGCGAGCCAGGCTTCCTTTACGCTGGAGGCTCCTGGCGGCTGGGAGGTACGAGTGGCGAACTTCGCCGAGCGACTCGGTCTCGCTATGAGCAAGCGCGGGTTCACGGGGGCGCAACTCGCCGCGGCCCTCACCGAAGCCGGCATCCCGATCACGCGTGCCTATGTCAGCCAGTTGCGCACGGGCAAGCAGACCAACCCGACCCTCCAGGTGCTGCGCGCCCTGGCCGCCTGCCTCCAGGTGAGCGTGGGCTGGCTGCTGGGCGAGGACGCCACGGAATCGGGCGCGGTCGAGGAGCTCCAGCTGCGGGCCGCCGCCATCGGCGCGTCGGCCGCCGGGCTGTCCGACGGGTCGCTGACCATCCTGCGCGGCGTGATAGAGCTCGCGCGCGCGGCCGAGGGACTGCCCGACCAGCCCCCCGCCACCGCGGAGATCCCCGAGGCGGCCGCGCCGCTGACCGCGCCGCAGCGTGAGGCGCTCGGCGACCGCCTGCGCAACCTGCGGCTGATCGCGCGCATGTCGCCGGAGGAGGTCGAGACCTCCCTGGGCAGAGGGGCCGCCGCCATCGGCGCGATAGAGGAGGGCCGCGTCGCGCCCGCGCCGGTCACGGTCGAGCGCCTGCTCACCCTCTATGGCGTGACCGCCCCGCCCACCCGCGAATACGTCCTGTCGCTGGCCCGCGGCGAACGCCCGCCCTCCTGGTACGACGCCGGCTCCGTGCCCGTCTGGATGGCCGCCACCTACGCCCTGGAGCAGCGGGCGTCGCTGATCCGCACGTACCAGACCCAGATCGTCCCCCCGCTGCTGCAGACCGAGGCCTACGCGCGGGCCGCCATCGAGGTGTCGGGCAGCGCCGGCCTCGGCCAGACGTCGGCCGACGCGGCGGTGCGCCTGATCCGGTCCCGCCAGGCGCTGCTGAACCACGGCGACGGGCCCGTGCTGTGGGCGGTGATCGACGAGAGCGTCCTGCTGCGCTCGATCGCCGACCCCGAGACGCAGGCCGCTCAGCTCGACCGGCTGATCGAGTACGCGAAGCGGCCCAACATCTCCCTGCACGTCGTGCCGATCGACGATCCGATCTTCCTGCCCCGTTGCGGTCCGTTCACCATGTGGCGCTTCCCGGAGGCCTTCGAGCCCGATGTGGCCTGCGCCCACGCCATCGAATCGGATGAAGTGATCACCGACGCGACCGCGGTGGAGGCCTACCACCAGGCGTTTACCAAGTTGTCGGTCTCCACCACCATGGGCGACGAGACGCACGAGCTGCTGTATGCGCACCGTGACCGTCTGAGCCACCGGTGATCTGACACTCCCTAGCACGAAAAACGGGAAATGGATATTTCCCAACAAATATTGTTCTTCGTATTGTCAGATCCTGAGGTTGATGGATCATTGGTATTGTTGGGCCAAATTGAGTGGGGTCAGTGGGACCGACTTTCCCGTGAGATACGGCGAGGGGAAAGGGGCAACACTCAAATGCGTCAGCGTGCCATCCGAAATCTGACCAACCTTGACACCACCCGCGCGAGTGTCACCCGAATACTCGACGCCGCCGCGGGAGGGAAGAACCACTTCGAGGTTGACAGTGCTGCGGTGCGCCGTTACGACGAGGCGGTTCCGGTCACCGGTTCCGCCGCGCGAGCTGTTCTGCGTTACCTGGCGCGGGTGGTCGCCCACCTGGCCGGCTCCGGCATCGACCAGTTCCTGATCATCGGCAGTGGCGTGCCCAGCGCGCTGCCGCCCGGACGTCAGTTACACGACGTCGCCCGTGGCGCGTCCGCCGCGTCCGATGTGCGCGTCGTCTATGTCGAGAACGACCCCTTGATACTGGCCAGTGCCCGCGTCACCATCGAGCCACTCAACGACCTCGTACGGGTGGTGGAGGGCGACATCCGGCAGATCGACGAGATGCTCGCCGACGAGGTCGTGGCCCGGTTCATCGACTGGGAGCGGCCCGTGGGAGTGCTGCTCCTGTCCACCCATAGCCTCACCGACGACGAGCTGGCCTCCTTCGTGATCAAACGCCTGTGCCACGCGGTCGTGGACGGCAGCTACCTGGCGATCCTGCAGACCACCTTCGACGGAATCCCCGCCGAGCTGCTGCCCGCCATCAACGACCTGCTCGCGATGACGCTGCCGGGACACGTGATCCGCTCACGTGCGGAGGTGGCGGCCTTCCTGGACGGGCTGGAGCTGCTGGAACCGGGCCTGGTGTGGGTCCCGCAATGGCGACCCGACGGCGACTCCGTGTGCGCGGACCAGCCGAGCTCGTCGGGCAATTACGGCGCCGTGGCCCGCCTTCCCTGACCCACCGGCCACGGCGCCTTCGCGGCCGTCACACGGACGCCCGCCCCCGAGGGCCCGGCCCGACGATTCGGCGGGGCCCTCGGACCGTCTCCTTCCTTGCCCCCGCTTAGGGACGCCAGCACGTCGGGCCGTTTCCTTCTGCTCCCCCGGAGGGGGTATCCCTCTCAAGGACCTCAGCCACGACGGGACCTTCCGTTCCCCCGGAGGGGGTACCCCTCCCAAGGAACCCAGCCACGACGGGCCGTCACAAGGATCGAGACGGTCGCGTGACGAGCCCCCGCCCTAATCCCACCAGAACGACCAGTAGTGCCGCCCGATGATCTGCTCGGCGTAGCTCTGCAGATCCCCCGGCCCCTGGACGACGTTGTCCGGGCAGAAGGTCCAGTGCTCGGCCGCCACGTGCAGCGCGTGCTCCGGCTCCACCGGCGGCGCGGCGACACTCAGCTCCAGCGTGTTGAAGCCCACCCCCACCACCCGGATCCCGAACCGGTCCTCCCAGCTGCGCACCACCGCCGCCAGCGGCACCATCCACTCGTTGTGGTGCAAAGCCCCCTGCCAGCCCATCACGGCCAGCGCGTCGGCACCCCGGTGCGCGGCGACCAGGCCAAGCGGCAGGCCCCTGGACGACAGCTCACGGGCGTACCAGTCGGCGACCGCGCCTGGGTCGGCGCGCAGCACCCCCGGCGGGGCAGGACCCGGGCAGAGCGCGCCGAACGGCTCCAGCTCCGCCAGCGCGTCCGGTGGCATCTGGGAGACCCACTCCTGCCACACCTCGGCCATGAACCCCTCGGCCGTGAAGTGGTCGATCATCAGCGCCTCGTCCGGCACGATCTGGCCGATCGACCAGGGCTGGGCGGACTCGTCCAGCAGGACGGGCCACAGCCCGCTGCGCGGGTGGGCGGCCCGGAACCGGGCCCAGTCGTCGCCCGCCACGGCCGCGTCGCTCATCCAGAACGCGGGCCTGGACGCCTCGCCCTGGTGCGTGTAGCCGGGGTCGGGCCAGACGACGTCGCCCTCGGGCAGGCTGACCGGCAGGAGCCGCCCTCTGCCGCCGTCGGCGAACAGCTGGCACACCTCACGTGGCAGCTGATGATCGTTCATGCCCTACCGTTTCGCCACCGAATCCTGTCTCGGAGATGGTAATGCCGACCGTTGCGTCAGGACTTTTGTCCTGGGCGATCGCGTACAGGCGAACCTTCTGCCGGCGCCCCGCCTCCGAGACTGTGGAGGCATGAAGATTCTGCTCACACTGGCCGTACTCCTCACGGGGTGCGGCGAAACGTCCGTCGGCGCAACACGCCCCGTCGCGGATCCGGCGGTCGTCGAGACCGCGTCGGGAGCCGTCCGTGGCACGGTGACCGCGACGAACCGCCTGTTCCAGGGCATCAAGTACGCCACGGCGGCGCGCTGGGAGGCGCCGAAGCCCGCGCCCGCGTGGCAGGGGGTGCGGGAGGCCACCAAGCCGGGCGCCCTGTGCCCGCAGGTCGGCACCGTCTACGCGCAGACCAGCAGCGACAACGAGGACTGCCTGTTCTTAAACGTCACCACGCCCGCCGTCCCCGGCACCCGCCGGCCGGTCATGGTATGGATCCACGGCGACGGCGCGGTGGGCGCGGGCCACTTCTCCGACGCCCGGAAGCTGGCCGCCAAGGGCGTGGTGGTCGTGACGATCAACTACCGGCTGGGCGTGTTCAGCGGATTCGGCTATCCGGGGCTGCGCGACTCGGGCACGTACGGCCTGCAGGACCAGCAGGAGGCGCTGCGCTGGGTCAAACGGAACGCGGCGGCCTTCGGCGGCGACCCGGGCAACGTGACCGCCTTCGGCATCTCCTACGGCGCGCTGTCGATCGGCGGCCAGCTCGCCTCGCCGGGCGCCAAGGGCCTGTTCCAGCGGGCGATCATGCAGAGCGGCGAGACCCTGATGGACATGCCCGCCAACAGCGTGGTGCCGGGCGTGCCCGCCCTGCCGTCCTTCGCGTGGCGGCCCGCCGCACAGGTGAGCGCTATAGGAGAGGTGTACGCCAAGCAGCTGGGCTGTTCGGACCTGGCGTGCCTGCGCGCGTTGCCGGTCAAGAAGATCCTCGAGGTCCCGCAGATCATGAACGCCTTCCAGTCGTACGCGTACGGCAACGACGTCCTGCCCGAGTCGCCGGCCGACGCGATGCGGAAGGGGCACACCAGCCCGATGCCGGTCCTGGCCGGGACGACGAAGGACGAACACCGGATCTTTGTCGGGATGAATTACGACGTCCAGGGCACCTCTCCGGATTACCGGAAATTGCTAAAAGATGCGTTCGGGGCGAAGGCTGAGAGAATTGCCCGGAAATATCCGGTAAATCGCTATAAGTCGCCGAGTATTGCTTGGGCTACCGTGTTGACCGATCGTATGTGGGCCCGGTCCACCCATGAGCAGAACGCGCTGCTGGCCAAGAAGGCGCCGGTCTACGGCTACGAGTTCGCCGACCGGAAGGCGCCGATGTTCCTGCCGCTGGAGGCGGACTTCGACTGGGGCGCCTACCACGCGAGCGACCTGCCGTACATCTTCCCGGAGGCCAAGGCCGAGCTGTCGCCCGCCCAGGAGCGGCTGTCCAGGCAGATGATGAGCTACTGGACGAACTTCGCCCGCACCGGCGACCCCAACGGCCGCGGGCTGTCCGCCTGGCCGCGGGTCTCGTCCGGCACCCTGTCCCTGGCTCCGGGGGCCGTCCGGCCGGTCGACTACGCTGCCGAGCACCAGCTGGCCTTCTGGAAGTAGACGCGCAGCGCGAGGGGAGCCGCCGTGATCAGGGTCATGATCGCCGAGGATCAGGGGATGATGCGCGACGCCTTGGCGCTGCTGCTCGGGCTGGAGGACGACCTGGAGATCGTCGCCCAGGTGTCCTCCGGCGACGCGATCGTGCCGGCCGCCACGGAGCATCGGCCGGACGTGGCGCTGCTCGACATCGAGCTGCCCGGCCGCAGCGGGCTCGACGTGCTGCCCGTACTGCGGGCCGCGCTGCCGGAGTGCGTGGTGCTGATCGTGACGACGTTCGCCAGGCCGGGATATCTCCGGCGGGCGATGGAGGCGGGGGCGGCGGGGTTCCTGGTCAAGGACGGGCCGGTGGAGGAACTGGCCGCGGCGATCCGGCGGGCGATGGCGGGGGAGCGGATCCTCGATCCCGCCCTGGCCGCCGCCGCCCTGAACGCCGGGCCCAGTCCGCTCACGGACCGCGAGCGCGACGTGCTGGCCGCGGCGCTCGGCGGCGCCACGATCGCGGACGTGGCGGCGCGGCTGCACCTCTCGGAGAGCACGGTACGCAACTACCTGTCGTCCGCCATCGGCAAGACGAACACCCGGAACAGGATCGAGGCCGCCCAGCTGGCACGGCACAATGGGTGGTTGTGACCCTATTTGACGCGGTTCTCTGTGATCTCGATGGAGTGCTCCGCCATTTCGACCACGCGGTTCAGGCCGACATCGAGGCCCGTTACGGCCTGCCCCTGAGGAAGACCGCCTTCGATCCGGACCTGATCGGCCCCGCCTCGCTCGGTCACATCACCGAGGCCCAGTGGGTCGAGGCCGTCGTCGTGGCGCTGGGCGGCGACGAGCATGCCCGCCAGGCGGTCGCCGAGTTCGCGGCGGTGCCGTTCTGGGTGGACGAGGAGGTCAGGGGGCTGCTGGCGCGGGCGCAGGAGCGGGTGCCCGTGGTGCTGGTCACCAACGCCATGGACACGCTGGAGGAGCACCTGGAGGGGCTCGGGCTGGCCTACTTCGCCGACGCGGTGGTCAGCAGTGCCCGGGTGGGGGTGGCCAAGCCCGACCGGCGGATCTACGAGCTCGCGGCCGAAGTGGCGGGCGCCGCGCCCGAACGCTGCCTGTTCGTCGACGACCGGCTGGAGAACGTGGCGGGCGCCACAGCCCTGGGGATGACCGGCGTGCACTACCGGAGCATCGCCGACCTGGCTCCCGCGCTCACCGGGCTCTTCGACTAGTGGGAAGAACGATCATAAATGCCTATGGACTTGCACAGGATGCGTGATATCCCATCCAAGCCGCATAAAAGACGTACACAACTCGTATAAAACAAGTGCTTGTTTCCGGCACGGCTCGCGCCTGCCGTGCCGGAAACGTTCAGCGGGTCCGGTCAGTAACTCCCGTACGGAGACTGGCTGGACGTCGTCGTCGGCTTGTGCGACGAATGGTTCGTCGGCGTGGGGCTCGTCGACGGTGTGCTTACCTGCGATCCCGAGCCTGCGGGCCGGAGCACGCCCACCAGGCCGTGCTGGGCCTTATCGATGCCCGCCGAGAACCACAGGGCGTTCTCGCCGCCGGTGGCGGCGGTGCCCGGCTCAAGGTCCCACAGGCCCGGCAGCCAGATGGTCTTGCCATTGCCATCGCGCAGCGCGCCCAGGTGGCGGTTGCCGCGGTAGGCGTGGATCGTCCCGTCGCCGAAGTTGCCGACCAGGACCGATCCGGCGAACGCACCGAACTGCTTCGGCGCGGCGGTCACGGCCCAAGGGGCGTTGAGCCCGGTACGCGCGATGCGCCCGACCAGGCGCCCGTTCACGTTGAAGCGGCTGACGAAACCCTTGCCGGCGCCCGCGATGGACTTCCCGGTCTCCGAGTCACGCAGGGCATAGGCGACCCATACGCTGCCGCCGCTGAACGTCACGTTGTACGGGTGGTAATTGGAGGGAACCGACGGGTCCCTGAACGCCCTGCGGGACAGGTTGATCTTCTCGAACTCCGAGTTCCACGCGGCGAGGCGCCCGTTGGCGAAGTCGGCGGCCAGCAGGAAGTCGCCGTCGTCGGTGTTCACCATCGCGAGGCCCTTGTAGTCGGCGCCCCGGGTGAAGGCCGCGATGATCGCGTTCTTCGGGTCCACCTCGGCGTTCCAGCCGGTGATCGCGCCACTCGGGCTGGCGAAGATGAACGTGGCGGGCTTGCCCTTGACGGTGAAGCCCTCGCCCGAGTTGAACACCTGGCCGGTCGGAGCGCCACCGGGAATGGCCACCTCGGTCGCCTCCTTCCTGCCCGCTCCGGAGTAGACGGTCGCGGTGCCGGTGCCCGTGTCGGAGACCCACAGGGTCTTGCCCATGGCCAGTCCCCACGGGTTGACCAGTTTAGGATCGTGGACTGCTGCCTTCCCCTGGATGTCGGAAATGAGATTCACGACGTCAAACTTGGTATTCGTCGCTGCCTGTGCGGGGGCGGTGAGGGTCGTGCTCAAGACGACCGCACCAGCGCAGAGTGTGATGATGCGGAGCCGCATCCGTGCCTCCTTGTTAGCGCTTGTGGCCGGAGATACGTGGGGGACGCAAGTGCGGTTCAGTAACGGTCAGAAATATTGGCCTCGGACGTCAATCGAGCGTTTTCCTGGGGAGTTGAGGTACATGGAAGTTTTGGGCATTGACATCGGCGGATCCGGGATCAAGGGCGCCCCCGTGGACACCGCGTCGGGACGGCTGACGGAGGAGCGCCTGCGCATCCCCACGCCGCAGCCGGCCAAGCCGCGCGGGGTGGCCGAGGTCGTGGTGGAGATCGTCAAGCACTTCGACTGGACGGGGCCGGTCGGCGTCACGTTCCCCGGCGTGGTCGTGGACGGCGTGATCATGACGGCCGCGAACGTCGACCACTCCTGGATCGGCGTCGACGCGGGGAAGCTCTTCGACGGCGCGACCGTCCTCAACGACGCCGACGCGGCCGGCATCGCGGAGATGCGGTTCGGCGAGGGCAAAGACCGGATGGGGACCGTCATCATGCTGACGTTCGGGACGGGCATCGGCAGCGCGGTGTTCGTCGACGGCGTCCTGGTACCCAACACCGAGCTGGGGCACCTGCAGATCCACGGCAAGGACGCCGAGCGCCGGGCCTCCGATCACGCGCGCGAGGAGCACGACCTCGGGTGGGAGAAGTGGGCCGGGCGGGTGGAGGAGTATCTACGGCACGTGGAGATGCTCTTCTCGCCGTCGCTGTTCGTCATCGGCGGCGGGGTGAGCAAGAAGGCCGACAAGTTCCTCCCGTACGTGCACGTGGATACCGCCGTCGTCCCCGCTCGCCTGCGCAACGACGCGGGCATCATAGGAGCGGCTCTCGCCGTCAAATGACACTTCTTTACGGCACGGCACGGTGATCCCCACCCGCCGCCCGTGGCCGGCCTCTATCCAGGGGGACGCTCCTCCGGTGGAGCGGGCCGGGCGCCGGTACGAGACGGTGAGACCATCTGCTTCGCAACGCTCCGACCTGGGTGATCAAGAAAGGTTGGTCCGGAGCGCAACCTGATGGGCTTCTCGGGAGTCTCATTAGTGACCGTGGTCGTCCAAGACGACAACTCTGGGGAGAGTGGGCCCGTCTTGGGCGATCACGGCCTACCGGCGCGTGCGGGCCCTACCTGGGCGATCATGGTCGAGCGGATATTCGGATGCGGACACCGGCGCCGTCGGGCAGCATGGTGGGTTGGCTCCGGGGACGCGGAGCTCAAATATCCTGATAGCAGTATGGGAACCTCTGCGTTGTCCTCTCCACTCACCGAGCTCCAGTCGCGCCTGCCCGAGTTGATGCCGCGCGACCAGCGGCGACTGCGGCGCAGGCTCGACGGCGTGCGCCGGGTGCGCTCCCGCGAAGCCCGGGACAAGATCACCGCGGAGATCCTCGCCGACGTGGAACGCGCCGAGCGACGCCTGGCCCGGCGTCGCGAAGCCGTGCCAGTTGTGAGCTATCCGGAAAATCTCCCCGTATCCCAGCGCAAGGACGACATCCTCGCGGCGATCCGCGACCACCAGGTCGTGATCATCGCCGGGGAGACCGGATCCGGCAAGACCACCCAGATCCCCAAGATCTGCCTGGAGCTGGGCCGCGGTGTCAGAGGCCTGGTCGGCCACACCCAGCCGCGCCGCATCGCCGCCCGTACGGTGGCCGAGCGCATCGCCGAAGAGCTGGGCACCGAGCTGGGCCAGGCGGTCGGCTACAAGGTGCGCTTCACCGACCAGGCGAGCGACCGCACCCTGGTCAAGCTGATGACCGACGGCATCCTGCTGGCCGAGCTGCAGAACGACCGGCTGCTGGAGCAGTACGACACGCTGATCATCGACGAGGCGCACGAGCGCAGCCTCAACATCGACTTCATCCTCGGCTACCTCAAGCAGCTCCTGCCCAAGCGCCCCGACCTCAAGCTGATCATCACCAGCGCCACGATCGACCCGGAGCGGTTCTCCCGCCACTTCGACGACGCCCCGATCGTCGAGGTCTCGGGCCGCACCTACCCCGTCGAGGTGCGTTACCGGCCGCTCGACGAGGACGACGACCAGACGCAGGGCATCGTCGACGCCTGCCGCGAGCTGGTCACCGAGGGCCCCGGCGACATCCTGGTGTTCCTGTCGGGCGAGCGGGAGATCCGCGACGCCGCCGACGCGCTCGACAAGGCCGACTTCCGCAACACCGAGGTGCTGCCGCTCTACGCCCGGCTCAGCGCCGCCGAGCAGCACCGCGTGTTCCAGCGCCACACGGGTCGCCGCATCGTGCTGGCCACCAACGTGGCCGAGACGTCGCTGACCGTCCCGGGCATCAAATACGTCGTCGACCCGGGTTACGCGCGCATCTCCCGCTACAGCCATCGCACCAAGGTGCAGCGCCTGCCGATCGAGGCCATCTCGCAGGCGAGCGCCAACCAGCGCAAGGGCCGCTCGGGCCGTACCTCCGACGGCATCTGCATCCGGCTCTACGAGGAGGAGGACTTCCTCAAGCGACCGGAGTTCACCGATCCGGAGATCCTGCGCACCAACCTCGCCTCGGTCATCCTGCAGATGACCTCGATCGGGCTGGGCGACATCGAGGCGTTCCCGTTCGTCGAGCCGCCGGACCGCCGCCAGGTACGCGACGGCGTGAGCCTGCTGCACGAGCTGGGCGCCTTCGACGGCCAGGGCGGCATCACCGGCATCGGGCGCAAGCTGGCCGGGCTGCCCGTCGACCCGCGCCTGGGCCGGATGGTCCTGGAGGCCGAGAAGAACGGCTGCCTGCGCGAGGTCATGGTCATCGCCGCCGCGCTGTCGATCCAGGACCCGCGCGAGCGGCCCGTCGACAAGCAGCAGCAGGCCGACGAGAAGCACCGCCGCTTCGCCGACCCGGACTCCGACTTCCTGTCCTACCTCAACCTGTGGAACCACCTGCGGGACAAACAGCGCGAGCTGTCCTCCAGCGCCTTCCGCCGCCTGTGCAAGTCGGAGTTCCTCAACTACCTGCGCGTCCGCGAGTGGCAGGACATCTACAGCCAGATCCGTCAGTCCCTCGGCGCCCAGCCGGGGAGTCAGCAGGCCGACCCGCAGCAGGTGCACGCCGCGCTGCTGGTGGGCCTCCTGTCACACATCGGCGTCAAGGACGTCATGGAGAAGCGGGCCCCCGACGGACGCCGCCCGATCCAGGAGTACATCGGCGCCCGCAACGCCCGCTTCGCCATCTTCCCCGGCTCCGCGCTGGCCAAGAAGCAGCCGCAGTGGGTGATGTCGGCCGAGCTCGTCGAGACCTCCCGGCTGTGGGCCAGGGTCAACGCCAAGATCGAGCCCGATTGGGTCGAGCCGCTCGCCCAGCACCTGGTCAAACGTACCTACTCCGAGCCGCACTGGGAGAAGAACCAGGGCGCGGTGATCGCGCTGGAGAAGGTCACCCTCTACGGGGTGCCGCTGGTGACCGGGCGGAAGGTCAACTACGGCCGCATCGACCCCGACCTGTCACGCGAGCTGTTCATCAGGCACGCGCTCGTCGAAGGCGACTGGGACAGCCACCACCGCTTCCTCCAGGACAACCGGCGGCTGCTCGAAGAGGTCGAGGAGCTGGAGAACCGGGCCCGCCGGCGCGACATCATGGTCGACGACGAGGCCCTGTTCGACTTCTACGACCAGCGCGTCCCCGCCGACGTCGTGTCCGCGCGCCACTTCGACTCCTGGTGGAAGAAGGTCAGGACCACCGAGCCCGACCTGCTGACCTACTCGCCCGAGATGCTGGTCAACGAGGGCGCCGACGTCAGCGTCCACGACTACCCCGACGCCTGGCGGCAGCTCGGCCAGCGGATGAAGCTGACCTACCAGTTCGAGCCGGGCGCCGACGCCGACGGCGTCACGGTGCACGTGCCGCTGCAGGTGCTCAACCAGGTCAGCTCCGACGGGTTCGACTGGCAGATTCCCGGCCTGCGCGACGAGCTGATCACCGCCCTGATCAGGTCGCTGCCCAAGCACCTGCGCCGCAACTTCGTCCCCGCCCCCAACTACGCCAAGCAGGTGCTCGAAGGCGTACGCCAGGGCGGCGAACCCCTGCTGGAGGCCGTGGAGCGGGAGCTGCTGCGGCTGACCGGCGTCCGCGTGCCGCACGACGCCTGGCAGCTCGACCAGGTCCCCGACCACCTGCGCATCACCTACCGGGTGATCGACGAGCGCAAGCGCACGATCGCCGAGGACAAGGACCTCGACGCCCTCAAGCGGCGCCTGGCGCCACGCCTGCGCAAGACGCTCTCGGCCGCTGCCGACGACCTGGAGCAGTCGGGCCTGCACACCTGGAGCTTCGGCACCCTGCCCAAGGTCTTCGAGCAGGGCCGCATGAAGGGCTACCCGGCGCTGGTGGACGACGGCGACTCCGTGTCGATCAAGATCTTCGAAACGGAGGCCGAGCAGCGCCGCTCCCATTGGCCCGGCACCCGCCGCCTGCTCCTGCTCAACGTCACCAACCCGGCCAAGTCGCTGCTGGGCGGCCTGTCCAACCAGGCCAAGCTGGCCCTCTCGCGCAGTCCGCACGGGGGCGCGGTGGCGCTCTTCGACGACGTGGTCAACGCGGCGATCGACAAGCTCATGCTCGACGTGGGCGGCCCCGCGTGGGACCCGGTCTCGTTCGACCGCCTCTATCAGCACGTACGCGCACACGTGTACGAGACCTCGGCCGACGTGCTGGGGCGGACCGAGCAGATCCTGACCGTGTGGCACGCGATCGGCACCCGCCTGGACGCCCTGCGGCAGAGCGCCTCGACCTCGGACGTCCGCGACCAACTGGGCAAGCTCGTCTTCGCGGGCTTCATCACCGCGACGGGCTATCGCCGCCTACCCGACATCCTCCGCTATATCCGAGCCATCGAACGCCGCCTGACCAAGCTCCCCGAGGAGCCGTGGCGGGACGAGGAGTGGATGGACCGGGTGCACAAGATGGAGGACGCCTACGAGGACCTGCTGGCCCGGCTCCACCCGGCGCGACGCTCGGATCCGGACGTGCTGGAGATCCGCTGGATGATCGAGGAGCTGAGGGTCAGCTTCTTCGCCCAGACGCTGGGCACGCCCACGCCGGTATCGGAGAAACGCATCGCCAAGGCGATGGAGAAGCTCGCGCCTTGAAGCCAGATGGAACGGCTCACGTCGTGAAGATGGTGGTGTCGAGCTTGACGTCGATGGGGTGGGGGAGGAGAAGCGAGGTGCCGACCTCGACGGTCGTGGTCGTGCGGTATGCGCCGTCCCTGATGTCGCTGTAGACAGCGAGGGTGGGCGGAGCGGCGACCATGTCGATCAACAAGTAGATCGGCACGCCGCCTGTCGCGTAGAGGGTGGGCTTCTCGTTGCGGTCTCTGGGGGCGCTTCCGGTTGAGGCGACCTCGGCGACCATGATCAGGCCCGAGGACAGCAGTTCCCGGTCGCCCCAGCGAGGACAGTCGGTCGGTGCCAACACGAAGTCAGGCTCGGTCGGCTCGCGAGGACCCTCGATGCACACGTCTACATTTCCTGTCCAGCCCTCCCAACCGTGCTCGTCCATGACGGGCATGAGGGCGCGGTAGAGACGCATCGCGCAGCGGGCGTGCTCTGGGGTGCCGACTGGGCTCACGATCAGGGTTCCTTCGATTACTTCGGCGCGGAATCCGGGGAGTTCGGGGAGGACGTCGAACAGTTCCCGGGCGGTGCGTGGCAGCTCCTTCGTGCGGGTCTGCTCCTGTCGCTCCTGGGCCTCCTGCTCGGTAGTCTCTTCGTGACGTATTGTCATGGCGACCATGTGAATCTGTCCCTTCGTATTCGAACGGGCACGCTAAGTATTCCACGTGCCCGACTCGAACACACTCCAAAACCCAGGAAGCTCAAGCCCTCAGTCCCGAGATGTCCCTGATGGGCACGTCGGCGCCCGGAGCTCTTCGGGCTGCCGGTTCCTGGCGTCGCCCGTTTAACGGATGACATGTCCCCTTACTGGAGATCGATGGGGAATCCGTACAGTTGGGGGGACTATCCAGGAGGTTTGATGATCAAGGCAGTGGTGTTCGACGTCGGTGAGACGCTCATCGACGAGACCCGCATCTGGTCCCGCTGGGCCGACCGGCTCGGCGTGAGCAGGTTCGTGCTGATGGGCGCGCTCGGCGGAATGGCCGCGCTCGACCGCTCCCACAGCGAGGCGTTCCAGCTCGTACGTCCTGGCTTCGACATCGAGGCCGAGATGGCGGCCTGGGAGCGGGACGAACCCCACAGCCTGCGCAACCACTTCGACGCCGACGACCTCTATCCCGACGTCCGCGAGGCCCTCAAGGCCCTGCGGGAGGCCGGATACCAGGTGATCGTCGCGGGCAACCAGCCGGCCAGGGCCTATGACGCGCTGGTGGCCATGGACCTACCCGTCGACTCGGTGCACACCTCTGAGGGCTGGGGGGTGTCCAAGCCGGCCCCCGAGTTCTTCGCCAAGGTGGCGGCCATCGCCGGGCGGGAGCCCGCCGAGATCCTCTATGTGGGCGACCGGCTGGACAACGACGTGCTCCCCGCTTCCCGGGCGGGCATGCGCACGGCGCTGCTGCGCCGGGGCCCCTGGGGGTATCTGCACGCCGAGCGGCCGCAGGCGCGGGCCGCCGACATGATCGTCGACGATCTGCCCGCCCTGCTGCCCGCCCTGGAGCGACTCGCCTGAACGCGTCATCCCGCCCGGCTGCCGGAGCGGCTCACCTGAGTTCGTCATCGGGGTCGACGCGGACCGCGCGCTCCTCGGCGGAGAGGTCGCCGTCGTCCTGACCCCAGTCCTCGCCCCACTCCTCGCTCTCCGTGTCGGGGGCCAGACCCTCGTCGGGCTGGGTGAGCCGGTGGGAGGGGCGGGGGGCGCGCTCCCTATCGGGTGCCTCGCGCCGCAGCCGCTCGTCGAGAGTGTCCTCGTGCGCGGGGTCGTCCTCTTCTATCTCGTGGCTGAGGCCGAGGTCGTCAGTCCATTCGTCGACCTCGATCTTCTGCTCGTCGCTCAAGCCGTACCTGTCCGGAGGTTGTTCGGTCATACGCGCTCTCCTACCCAGCGCCACGGCCCGAATCCTGCCCCCTGGCAATACCGTTACCGGCCGAGCGCGGCGCCGATGAGCGCGCGTGGATCCGCCGCCCCGGCCAGCATCCCGTCCGGGCGCACGTCGATGACGTGCGCGTGCCCGAACAGGCTCCCGTACGGCCGGGTGGACACCGCGTGGCCGAGCGCCGACAGGCCGTCCGCCCACGTGGCGCCCTCCTCCAGGTCGATGACCGGGTCGGCCGGGGCGGCCCAGGTGTCGAAGCCGGTGTCGCCGGGGCTCAGCCGCCACCTGGGCGCGGCGACGGCCTGACCGGGCGTCTCCCCGTACTTGAGCAGCCGGGTGATGACCTGGAGCAGGATCTGCGGCTGCGCGTCGCCGCCCATCGTCCCCACGACCGAGCGGAGCGAGCCGTCCGGGCGGGTGATCAGCGCGGGCGCGAGGGTGTGGGGCGGGCGGCGGCCGGGAGCGTACTCGGCGGGGTGGCCGGGGGTGAGCGAGAAGCCGATGCCGCGGTTGTGGAGGTTGATCCCGGTACGCGGTTCGAACAGCAGGCTGCCGAACCCGGCCGCGTTCGACTGGATCAACGACACGCCCATGCCGTCGCCGTCCACCGCGCACAGATAGGTGGTGTCGCCGTCGGCGCTCGGGGTCCGCACGCTCAGCGGCGCCGCCGGGTCGATCCGCGAGCGCCGCCGGGCGATCTCGCCGGAGGTGAGCAGGTCCTTCGCGCTCTCATGGAGGACGTCGAGACGGTCGTGCCCGGCGATGCGCGCGGCCTCGGCCAGCAGATGGGCCCAGGCGGCGTGGCCCGGTGAGACCGGCAGGCTCAGCCCTTCGACGATGCCGAGCGACATCAGCAGGAGGTAGCCCTGGGAGTTCGGCGGCACCGACCAGACGTCGTGGCCGAAGGCGCGCACCTTCAGTGGCTCGACCCAGTCGGCGAGCGGGCTGGACAGATCGGACTCCGTGTACTCGCCGCCGCCGACTTCGAGCAGGCCCGCGCCGAACTCGCCGCCGTAGAAGCCCTCGCGTCCCGACGCGGCGATGGCCTCGAGCGTGCGGGCGACACCGGGTCGCGACACGCGGTCGCCAGCCGTGCGTACGGCCGCGAAATCGCCACCGCCGGGGCTCTGGGACGCCACGCGCGCCCCCGCGAGCATCAGCGGGGAGGCGGGGAAGCCGTCGCGGGCCAGGCGGATCGCCGGTGCGAGCAGGTCGGCGAGGGGGAGACGGCCGTGCCTGGCGTGCAGCGCGAGCCAGCCGTCCACGCAGCCGGGCACCGGCACGGAGCGGATGTCGTGCTGGTGCGGCATGCGCCGGTGGCCCTCGGCGCGCAGCCGGTCCGGGTCGGCGCCCGAGCCGGCCCTCCCGGACGCGTTGAGCGCGCTCACAGGGCCCGCCTGCCCGGGGTCGGCTGAGAGCGCGCCCTCCTGCCCGGGGCCGACCGATCCCGAGCCATCGTGGATCAGGGCGAACAGGTCCCCGCCGAGCCCGCACATGTGCGGTGCCGTGACGGCCAGGACGGCGTTGGCGGCGATGGCCGCGTCGGCGGCCGACCCGCCGCGCTCCAGCGCCGCCACCCCGGCGGAGGAGGCGAGGTGGTCGACGCTGGACACCATGCCGTTGGGGGCGTATCTGGTGGTGTGCACCTGTCCGAGATTACGGGGTGCTGTCCGGCGTTCTCCAGGGACGGGACACCTGTCCGAGATCGCGGTGTACCGTCAGGCGTTCTCCAGGGACGGCTGGTGTGCGCCTGCCCGAGATCGCGGTGTGCCGTCAGGCGTTCTCCAGGACGGACGCCGGCAGGCCGCCTGCCTGATCGTCCGGCCCGAGAGCCGGGCCAGTCCGACGGCCGTGAGCAGCGTGACCGCCACGCACGACACGCCGCCGATCTCCAGGGCCGCCCGTGGCCCGAGCGAGTCGCTCAGCCAGCCCAGCACCGGACCGCCCAGCGCGCCCGCGCCGGCCCCGACCATGCCCAGCGCCGCGATGACCCGCCCGCGCATCTCGTCGGGGCTGTCGATCTGTACCCGGGCCGCGACCGTGGTGTCGATGATCACGGCGCCGGCCGCGATGGGCAGCATGGCCCCGGCGAACGTCGCCAGCCCCGGCATCAGCCCGCTCAGCGCCTGGAGAACGCCCGTGAGGAACGCGGTGACCAGCAGCAGCCGCAGCGTCAGCCGGGGCCGGGCGGCGGCGAGCACGCCGCCGATCACGGTGCCGATCGCGAAGACCGTGGACAGCAGGCCGTAGCCGCCGCCACCGGCGGCCAGCGGTCCGGCGCTCATGGCGGCCATCGTGACCTGGTAGTTGCGCCCGACGCTGCCCAGCACGAACGAGAGCGCGAGGACGACCAGCAGCCAGGGGGTGCGCAGGACGTACCGCAGGCCCTCGACGACGGCACCCGGCCGGCGCTCGGCGGCGGTCAGCTGGTGGAACTCCTCGCGGCGCATGGCCAGGACGGCGCCGATCACCACGAAGAAGGTGGCGGTGTTGACCAGGAACAGGCCGCCGTTCCCGGTGAACGGCAGCAGCACGCCGGCCAGGCTCATGCCCAGGATGCGGCCCGCGGAGTTGACGATCGAGCCGAGCGCCATCGCGTTCGGCAGGTCCTGCGGCGGGACGACCTCGGCGCCGAAGCGGCCGAGCGCGGGCCCGTGCAGCGCCGAGACCACCCCGCCGGCCAGCGCCACCGCGTACAACGGCCAGATGGAGGCGCTGCCGCTCAGCGCGAGCGCCGCGAGCACGGCGGCGAGCCCGGCCTGGGCGATCTGGGCGGCGATCACGACGGGACGGGTGGGCAGCCGGTCGGCCAGCGCGCCGCCCCACATGCCGAGCAGCAGCGTGGGCAGCGCCTGCATGACCAGGCTGAGCCCGACGCTGGTGGCCGAGCCGGTGAGGGAGAGGATGAGCCAGTTGACGCCGAGCACCTGCATCCAGGTGCCGGTGATGGAGACCAGGTCCGCACCGGCCCACAGCCGGTAGTTGTGGTGGCGGAGGGCACGGAACATCGTGGGGGAACGCGTGGGCAAAACTTGTCTTTCTCTTTGAAGGGCGACAGGTTTCTAACACGCTGTTCCGAGAAGCGGATTCCGGCCTGACCGAAATGTGAGGCGGCTCACGGGCAGGTCAGACCGGTTCGAGCGGGCGGTCCCGATCCACCAGGGCCGCGTAGTGGCCCTCCAGCGACATCAGCGCCTCGTGCGTGCCGCGCTCGACGACCCGGCCGTGGTCCAGGACGACGATCTGGTCCGCGTCACGGACCGTGGAGAGGCGATGCGCGATCATGATCGTGGTACGGCCCTCGGCGAGCGTGTCCAGCGCCTCCTGTACGGCCCGCTCCGTCTGCGTGTCGAGGGCGCTGGTCGCCTCGTCGAGCACGAGCACCGGCGGATTGCGCAGCAGGGTGCGGGCGATGGCCAGCCGCTGCTTCTCGCCCCCGGAGAACCGGTAGCCGCGCTCGCCCACCAGCGTCTCGTAGCCGTCGGGCAGGGAGGCTATGTGGTCGTGGATGCGCGCCGCCCTGGCCGCCTCCGCCAGCTCCTCGTCAGTGGCCGACGGCCGGGCGAAGCGCAGGTTCTCGGCGATGGTGGCGTGGAACAGGTACGTCTCCTGGGAGACCACGCCGACCGTCTCGGCCAGCGTCTCGAAGGTGAGATCGCGGACGTCCACCCCGTCGATCGTCACCCGGCCACCGGTCACGTCGTAGAGCCGGGGCAGCAGGTAGCTGAGCGTCGTCTTGCCGGAGCCGGTCTCGCCGACGACGGCCAGGCTGGTGCCTGGCGGCACGGTGATGTCCACCTCGGTGAGCGTGGGCTCCTCGTCGTAGGAGAAGTCGACCCGCTCGTAACGGACCTCGCCGCGGACGTCGCTCAGCGTACGCGTGCCCGGGTGGATGTCGACCGGCAGGTCCAGGTACTCGAAGATGCGGCCGAACAGCGCGAGCGAGCTCTGCACCTCGACGCCGAGCCGCAGCAGCGACACCGCCGGCCTGAACAGGCTGACCTGCAACGTCGTGAACGCCACCAGCGTGCCGACGGAGATCACGCCGGTGTAGCCGACCGCCCAGTAGACCAGCGCGGGCATCGCGGCCATGACGATCTGGATCGACGACTGCCGCCAGCGCCCCGCCATGCTGGACCGCACGCCCAGCTCGGCCAGCTCGTCGGAGGCGTCGGCGAAGCGCTCGGTGAGCGCGGGCGAGCGGCCCATCGTACGGCCGAGCAGGATGCCGCTGATCGACAGCGACTCCTGCACCATCGACGAGATCACGGCCAGCTTGCGCTGCCGCTCGGTGGTGATGCGGCGGCGCTCCGCGCCGACCTTGCGGCTGATCTCCACGAACACCGGCAGCAGCAGGAGCGAGATCACGGTCAGCCGCCAGTCGAGCGCCAGCATGGCCACGATCGTGGCGATCACGGTGGTGAGGTTCGAGATGAGCGAGGTGGCGGTGGAGGTGACCACCGACTGCATGCCGCCGATGTCGTTGGCGATGCGCGACTGGACCTCGCCGGTCTTGGTACGGGTGAAGAAGGCCAGCGACATGCGCTGCAGGTGGCCGTACACGGCGGTGCGCAGGTCGTGCATGACCCGCTGGCCGACCGTGGTGGACACCAGCGTCTGCAGCACGTCGAACACGCTGGTGATCACCGCGACCAGGATCATGCCCAGGGCGAGCAGCGCGAGCAGCATGGCGTCGCGGGAGGGGATCGCCACGTCCAGCACCTCGCGCAGCAGGAACGGCGAGGCCAGCGAGACCAGTGACGACAGCAGGATGAGGGCGCCGACCACGGCCAGCCGGCCCCGGTAGGCGCGGAAGAGTTTGATGATGCGCCGCAAGGGCGCGCGTGGTTCCTCGGCCAAGTAGGCCTCCTAATCAGATGCTCCCTCAAACAGAGGTTAACTCATACTTATTCCGGCTAAGCTGTCCGGCATGGAGGACGTGGAGCTGTCGGAGCTCCTGCACCGGGTCGGCCGCCGTCTGCGGCACGGTTACGCGCATCGCCTCGCACCCCTCGGCGTGAACCCGGGGCAGGCGCGGGCGCTGCGCGCGCTGGCCGGCGCCGACCGGCCGCTCAGGATGGTGCAACTCGCCGACGAGCTCAGGATCGTGCCGCGCTCGGTGACGCCCGTCATCGACACCCTGGAGCAGGCCGGCCTGGTCCGCAGGGAGGTCGACCCGGCCAACCGGCGCTCCACGCTGGTCGTGATCACGCCGGCCGGCCGCGAGATGCACGAGCGGTCGCGGGAGGCGCGCAGGCAGGCGGGTCAGGACCTGTTCGCGGTCCTGTCCGAGGACCAGCGCGACCAGCTCAAGGAGCTGCTCGGGGTGGTCGACGGCCAGCCACGCTAGGCACCACTCAGCTCTCGACGACTGTGCCGCCGACGACTGTGGCCAGGCAGGGCGCCCCGCTCAGCAGGGCGGCGTACGGGTAGCGGCCGCGGGCGTCGAACACCGCGAAGTCGGCCCGGCTGCCCGGCCCGAGCGCGCCGATCCGGCCCGCCCCGCTCGACATGCCGAGCGCCCGCGCCCCGCCCAGCGTGGCGGCCTCGACCAGCCTGCGGTCGAGTCCCGGGGACCGCCCCCCGCGCCCCTTGGCGTACTGCCTGATGGACCTGGCCAGAGTGAGCAGATCGGCCACCGGGCCGGCCGAGGCGGGGGCGCGGGTGCCGAAGGCGACGCGGTTGCCCTCGTCCAGGAGCGCCGGCAGGTCGTCGGGCGGCGACGGGCAGAGGGCGATCACGCTCTTGCGCAGCCGCAGCAGCTTGCGCTCGCCGGGATCGAGCGGCCGGGCGCAGGCCACGTGGCAGTGCGGCCCCAGGATGCCCGCCTCGTCGAGCGCGGCGGGCGAGTGGCGGTCCAGGTCGGCCAGCAGCCGCAGGCTGAACGTCCTGGCCAGCACCGCCACGTCCTCGAGGACCTGCGGATCGGGCGTGTACGCGGCGATGCCCACCGTACGCGGCCGATCGACCTCGCGGATCGCGGTGATGACCGCGTCGCGCCCGGTCTCCTCCCAGACCTGCTCGGACTCGTACGACACCTCGACATAGGAGACGCCGGGCAGCCTGGCCGGCTCGGCCGGGTCGGCGGCGACGCCGGCCCGCGCGGTCACCCCGGGCGGCGGCGTGGCCGCTGTGGCGCAGGCGTCCACCAGCCCCGCCACGATCATGCCCGGCCAGCGTTGCTCCCGGGTGACGGGGAAGGAGGCGAGCAGCTCTTCCCGGAGCCCCACCTGGAGGACCCGTTCGCCGCGGACCGCGACCGCGGCGCCGCGCAGCGGGTCGGCGCCGATCGGCAGCACCAGCGGGGCGGAGTGCAGGACGATGGGCGCGGGCGTGCGCCTGCCGAGCTTCGGCGCTCGGCCGGCTGCGGCACGCTTCGCGGACGGCAAGGGGACCTCCCGTCGGATGACCTGCTGGTTTATCGCTGAGTTTAGCCTTCTGGGCTTTACCCGCTGGTCTATACCTGCTGGACTTTCTTTGGGCATTAAACGTGAGCGGGGCCGGGCACGCAATCACGTGCCGGGCCGCGCCTCTCTGGGCCGGTATCTGCCGGAGAGCCGGGCGAGCTTGAGGCTGAGATGCAGGGCCAGCCGCTCGCCGCCGTCCTTCAGGTCGGTGCGGGCCAGCTCCTCCAGCCGCTGCAGCCGGTAGTACAGAGAGGTGCGGTGCAGGCGCAGCGCCCGCGAGGTGGCCACCGCGCTGCCCGCCAGATCCAGGTACGTCTCCAGCGTCTCCAGCAGCGGCAGATACTGATCGTCGGCGAGCAGCTCCGCCAGCCCCGGATGCAGCTCGTGGTCCGGAAGATGGGTGAGCATCCGATAGACGCCGAGCCGGGCCCACTCCACCGACCGGCCGAGGTCGGGCACCCGGGCGGCCACCTCGGCCGCGTGCCGCGCCTCCGTG
This sequence comes from Nonomuraea aurantiaca, assembly GCF_020215705.1. Taxonomy (GTDB): domain Bacteria; phylum Actinomycetota; class Actinomycetes; order Streptosporangiales; family Streptosporangiaceae; genus Nonomuraea; species Nonomuraea aurantiaca. Next base: position 406,924 of record NZ_JAIWNB010000001.1, read on the forward strand.
TACGACCCGGCGGCCTCGGCGAGCGCGGGCCTGGGCCGCCCGATCCCGACCACCACCGGGATCGACATCGCCGCGTGCAGCTCGTCGGCCGCCATCGCCCCGCCCGCGGTCAGCAGCACGGCGTGGTCGTAGCGGACCAGGTGCAGCGGGTGGTGGCCGCTCAGCCGCCGCCGCAGCGCGAGCAGGCCCTGCTCCAGCGCGAGCCGCAGCGCCTCGTCCGGCTCGTCCGAGAGCGGCCTGGCCACCAGTACGGTCACCGGCTGGGCCTGCGGGAAGGCGCCGGCCTCGATCAGCTGCCGGGCCGAGTCCCGCTCGCCGAGCAGCAGGCCGGTGACCGCCTCCAGCTCCCGGTGCGAGGCCAGCCCCGTGGCCAGGCTCTCGTGGTAGAGTGTCAGGGCCAGGGCGGGCGCCGCCGCGGCGGCCTCGGCGACCTGCGCGCCGGACATGGCCGGGCCGACGTCGATGAACCAGAGGAAACCCAGCAGCCCGGCCTCGTGCCGTACCGGAACGCAGACCCGGGGGAGCAGGCCCAGGTGCGGCGCGCCCGGGATGCGTAACGGCCCGGCGGCGTCGTGGATCCCGGCGGAGCGCACCCACTGGCGTACCTCGGGGGTGGAGTGCCGGCGCAGGATCGAGTCGCGGCGGACGTCGTCCATCGCGCCGTTCTGCTCGCTGTAGACGACGACGCGTTGCACGCGGTCCTCCAGCAACAGCGGTCTGTCAAGACGAGCGGCCAGCTCGTCCACGGTCCGCTGGAGATCCGCCACCACGTCACCTGGATATTTCGTCATTTGTCGGAGGACACGCCACAAGTCTTCCCTACAACTGATCGGTGATCTCCGTCAACTTCGTCTATAACGTCGATCCGTGATTGCCCCCAAGAAGCTGCTGAAAGGTCTGCTGGCGGCCCTCGTGCTGATTCCGATGAGCCTTGTGGCGACCCCGGCTTCCGCAGCACCCCCCACAGACGATCCCGAATACCCCTGGCGGCAGAACCACTGGCCGCAGACCCAGCCCTGGCAACAGGACGCGCCTTCGGACGCCCAGTCGCTGCGCAGCCGCTCGGTGGGCGGCATCGAGCCGATCGACCCGCAGAACTGGGAGAACCCCGACCACATGACGTGGGCGGACTACAAGAAGGTGCCGGGCACCCGCTGGAACGACCCGGCCGTCAAGGGCTCCAAGCGCACCTTCAAGGGCGCGCTGGTGCTCCTGGACTACCCGAACCAGCCGTTCGTGGTCACCCAGCCCAAGGGCTCGACGATCTACCGCAACCCGAGCGCCGAGGCCCACGACATCCCGCGCGACCAGGTGGCGAAGTTCTACCAGGACTTCCTCAACACCCCGAACGACCTCAACAAGGGTCACACCATCCACGAGTACTGGATGGAGGACTCGGGTGGGCGTTACGGGGTCGAGCTGACCGGCTTCGGCCCGTACACCATGCCGGGCAAGGACCACGAGTACGCCATGGAGTTCCAGGGCGGCACCGCCTGCCCGGCGGGCGACTCCTGCGACAAGAGCCTGCGTACCGACGGTCACGCCGCGTTCATCGGCGCGATCGGCGAAGAGGCGGCCAAGCAGTTCGACTTCATCTTCTACGTGAGCGCCGGCCAGGACGAGTCGTCCACCTGGCAGGAGTTCGGGATGATGAAATTTCCCACCAAGGAGGACGTGACCGACGAGTGGGGTCCGCCCGACCCCGCCCTGCCGAACTGGGCCCAGACCCGCTACGTCGACTGGACCTCCTGGCAGGCCGGCTCCAACTTCTGGCCCAACGCCAACATCGGCGTCGACTCCGTCCAGGCCGAGAGCTCCGGCATGGCCGTGTACGCCCACGAGTTCAGCCACATCCTGGGCGTACTGGACAACTACAACAACCCGTACGGTGTCCCGGCCCGCCGCGCCTACACCGGCATCTGGGAGATGCTCAGCCGGGGCAGCTTCAACGGTCCGGGCGGCCCGCACTCCCGCTGGCTGATCCCGCCGACCTCCGGCGCGTCCATGGGCGCCCAGCACATGCTGCGCAACAAGATCAAGCTGGCGATGGTCGACGAGCAGAACGTGCTGCGCCTGTCTCGTGAGGCCCTCGACGAGTCGGGCCTGGTGAAGGCCAGGGTCATCGCCCGCGAGGTGCAGCCGGGCCAGAACGACCTGTCGGGCGTCAACATCTCCTTCGACACCGGCGACAAGAGCCCGGCCTGCAGCACGCAGACCAACCCGCTCTGCGACGGCGGCGGCTACGAGAACTACACGGTCGAGGTCGTCGACCGGGTCGGCACCGACTCCTTCACCCCCGACTCCGGCGTGCTCGTGGCCAAGACCAAGAACCAGGACCGCTCGCCGTTCGAGTGGGTGATCGACGCCAACCCGCAGGACATCGGGATGACCGACTACGTCATGCCCGACGGGACCAAGGTGCCGATCACGATCGGCGACTACCGCCAGCTGTCCGACGCCCTCTTCCACGCGGGCACCGGCTCCGGCAGCCAGTACGAGTACGTCGACCAGGCCAACCGCCTGCACTTCTACGTGACCGACCTGAAGCGCGACCGCAAGGGCACGCTGTCGTACACGGTCGCGATCCGCTCCCTCGACGGCGCGGGCCCGCAGAAGCGCGGCGTCAAGCTGCTGCCCGCGGCCGGGATCCCGGCCGGCAAGGGCGTGTCGACGTGTAAGTTCCCGCTGTTCAACACCGGCAAGGCGGCCCCGGCGCAGGGGACGCACCCCGAGGACGTCAGCGCCTACCTCAACTCCGACGTCTACCGGCTCAAGGCCGAGGTGCAGGGCAAGGGCTGGACCGCCCAACTGCCCAACGCCCTGGCCGCCGTCGACTTCGGCAAGCAGGAGATGGTCGCGGTCAACGCCGTACGCGCCTCGGGTGGTGACCGGCTCGCCAAGGTCAAGCTCACCGCGACGTCGGAGAGCGACCCGGCCAAGACGGTGACGGCCACCTGTCCGGTGATCGGCCTTTAGCGTGAGGGCGGGGTACGGCCTGGCGCGGGCCGTACCCCATCCGCTTGAATCACCCCCGGAGGGGGTGTTCGTTGACAGGGCAGCTGCCGGAGAAGCGGCGTTCGGGGCGTAGGAAGATGCCACTGGCCGCGCCGATCTCGGCGGGCCTCGCGGCCGCGGCGGCCAGCATTCTGGCCGCCTCCGTCGAGTGGGACATCCCGCCCATGGCCAAGGTGGGCGTGACGATGATCGCGGCGCTCCTCGTCGGCCTGACCACCTGGGCCACGACCGAGGCGCGGCCCAAGCGCGAGGTGACGGCCGAGCCGTCCTCGCGTCCGCCGGACCAGTGGCCGCCCGTGCCCGAGCACTTCACCGGGCGCGTCGAGGCGCTGGCCGAGCTGCGGACGGTCTTCGGCGAGCGGCGCAAGTCCAGCGGCGTCTCGCCGCCGCTGGTCGTCTCCGTGTACGGCCGGGGCGGCGTCGGCAAGTCGGCGCTGACGGCCAGGTTCGGGCAGGAGGTCGCCGGCGCGTTCCCCGACGGGCGCCTCTACGCGGACCTGCGGGGCGGCGTCGACGCCCCGGTGCGCCCGGAGGAGGTGCTGATCGGGTTCCTGCGCGCGCTGGGCGTCCGGCTGACCACCGATCCCGGCGGCCTCGACGAGCTGCGCAAGCTCTGGCTGACCTGGACGAAAGACCGCAGGATCCTCATCGGTCTCGACAACGCGCACGGCGCCGACCAGGTCAAGCCGCTGATCCCGGCCGAGCCGGGCTGCGCCGTGCTGGTCACCTCGCGCCAGCCGCTGTTCCTCAACGGCACCTACGACACCCAGCTCGGCGTGTTCAGCGAGGCTCACGGCGTGGAGCTGCTGGCCAGGCTGGCCGGCGGCGAACGGGTGGTCGACGACCTCGCCTCGGCCAAGGAGATCGTCCGGATCTGCGACTACCTGCCGCTGGCGATCAACATCTGCGGCGGCCGGCTGGCCACCCGCGAGCACTGGACGCTGCGGCAGATGGCCGACCGGCTGGCCGACGAGCGCCGCCGCCTCGACCAGCTCGAACTCGCGCAGACCGTCGACAAGAGCGTGCGCGCCTCCGTCCAGCTCAGCTACGACGACTGCACCGGCATGCAGCGTCGCCTGCTGCGCCTGCTGTCCACGCTCACCTCCCCCGACGTGCCCGGCTGGGTGGCGGGCGAGCTGCTCGACATCTCCGGGCTCGACGGCGCCGACCAACTGGAGGCGCTGATCGACGCGCAGCTCGCCGAGAGCTCGGGCGTCGACCAGACCGGCGCCATGCGCTACCGCCTGCACGACCTGGTCCGGCTGTTCGCCACCGAGCTGTCCGAGGAGGACGACCAGGGGCGGCGCAGGGCCGCGATCGAGCGGGTGCTGTCCGGCTACCGCCGCCGCGCGGAGGAGGCGGCCCAGGACCGCTGGCCGCAGGACTGGAGCCGCGGCGGGCGCAGCTCCGGCATTGAGGGGCAGACGCACGCGGGCGACTGGCTCAACGCCGAGCGGCTGTCCCTGCTCGCCATGATCAACCTGGCCAGGAACCTGGAGCTGTGGGAGCTGACCTCGGGGCTGGCCAGGGCGTTCTGCTCACTGTGCCACTCGCTGCGCGCCTACTGGACCGACTGGCACGCCGTGGCCGAGGCGGGCTGCGAGGCCGCGCGGCGCACCGGCGACCGGCGCGCCCTGGGCATCGCGCTGCTCGACCGCGCGGCCGTGCAGGGCGGTCTCGGCGGGCACGAGCAGGGCCGGGTGGGCGCCGAGCAGGCGCTGGAGATCTTCACCGACCTCGGCGAGTCATGGTGGGCGGCCAGGGCGATGCGGACGATCGGCATGGCCCTGTTCAACGACGGCCACCTCGACCGCGCGCAGTCCTACCTGATCGGCGCCATCACCTCGTTCAAGGGCGAAGAGGACTTCTGGTGGATGGCCCGCACCCAGCGCAACCTCGCCGAGATGCGGCTGGCCGAGCGGCGGCCCGAGGAGGCCAGGGAGCTGCTCGAAGACGCCCTTGAGGTGTTCAAGCAGGCGGGCAACCGCTACTCCGAGGCCCAGACGCTGCGGGCCTACGGCGAGGTGCTCGCCGCGCAGGCCCGCGGCCGGCACCGCGAAGGCGAGCACCGGGCCGCCCTGGAGGGCTTCACCAAGGCCGGCTTCAGCCTCGACCGCGCCAGCGAGATGTTCCGGCAGCGGGGCGAGCTGTGGGAGGAGGCCCGCTGCCTGCGCGCCGCCGGTGAGGTCGGCGACCCGTCCAACGGGCTGCGCGAGCTCGACTTCGTCCGGCGGGCGGAGGAGATCCTGGTGGCGCTCGGCGACTCCTGGGGAGTGGCGCGCACCGCGCTGTCGGCCGGGCGGGCGCTGGCCAGGCTGGGCAGGATCGAGGAGTCGGAGCGCGAGCTGCGCCGGGCCGTACACGCCTTCGAGGAGCTCGACGACCGGTGGTGGATGGCGCTCAGCCTGCGTTACTTGGGGGAGACGCACCTCGACTCGGGCGGGCCGCGCGCGGCCGTCGAGCCCCTGACACAGGCCAGGGACATCTACCGCAGCCTCGGCAACGAGGCCGGCATGCGCAGGACGCTGGAGCTGCTCAGGCAAGTGGAGTCCTGATCAGGGGAGTGGAGCTCTGATGAGCTCGCCGGCGGCCTGCCGGGCCTGGAAGATGCTCTCCTCGAACAGCTTGCGCACGTGCGCGGCCTGGTCGGCCAGCTCCCTGATGTGCGTACGGGCCTGCTCGTCGTGGACGGTCTCGGCGATCAGCTGCTGGTAGTCCGGCGTCCGCGCGGCCAGCGCCTCCAGCCGCCGGTGCGCGTGGAAGACCTTGTCCGCCTTGACCACCTGCTTGGCGTACTTCTCCAGGTGGCGTACCCGCCGCGACAGCGACGTCCAGGCGGCGTCCAGCGCGGTGGTGTACGGCTTGAACGCGTCCTCCATGCCGGTGGGCAGGTCACGGGGGATGAGCCGGCCGTGTTCGGCGTGCATGGCCGACAGCTTGGCCAGCCGCTGGGCGATCTGCCACACCTCCTCCGGCAACGTCACCCGATTGTCGATGGTGTCGATCAGCCCTGCCCTGTTCACCTGGGAGTTCAGGATCGCGTCCACGGCGTCCTGGGCGCGGCGCAGCAGCATCTGGCAGGGATAGTCGAGATCTTCGGGTAAGACGTAGTGGGCGGCGTACTCGGAGGCGAGCCGGAGACGCTTTTTTGCCGCCCGGTTCGTCGAGTCCACCGCCATCCACCGCAGCAGCGCGATCAGGCTCATCCCGAGCGCGGCCACGATCGCGCCGCTCGTGTCGGTCACGGCCCAGATCAGCATCAGCAGCGCCGGAAGGACGAGAAGCAGGAGGGGATTGACGGAGGAGCCCATCCGCCGGCCGGTTCTGGCCATGCGAAGGATGTGCGGGCTGGATCGCAGCTGGATGGAGATGTCCGGAGGCAGAGACGGGTCGATCACCAGCCTCGGGGGCAGGGCACGCGGATCCATACCGTTCATGCTGCGTTATGAACCTCGAATCCGCTCATTTTTAAGCGACATATAGGGTCTAATCAATGAACGAGATGACGCGATGGATCGATCTGGAAGGCGCCGTCAACGTGCGCGACCTGGGTGGACTCACCACCCATGACGGCGGCGTCACCCGCTACGGACGGATTTTTCGGGCGGACAATCTCCAAGGGCTCACCGACAAGGACGTGTCCCGGCTGGTCGGCGAGCTCAAACTGCGGCACGTCGTGGACCTCCGCTCCAACGCCGAGGTCGCGCTGGAGGGCCCAGGGCCGCTGACCCGGATGCCCGAGGTGACGCATCACCATCTGACGCTGTTCGCCGAGGGTGGCAGGCACACCGACGTCGAGGCCGACACCATCGACGGCGACCGGGTGCTGCCCTGGCAGGAGCGCCAGCTGGACGAGGACCTGCGGATGACCGGTTTCTACTACGGCTACCTGCGGGACCGGCCCGACGCGGTGGTGGCCGCGCTGCGGGCGATGGCGCTGAACGACGGCGCGGCCGTGGTGCACTGCGCGGCCGGCAAGGACCGTACCGGGGTGCTGTCGGCTTTGGCCCTGGAGATTACGGGCGTCACCCGAGAGGGGATCATCGCCGACTACGTGGCCACCGGGGAGCGGCTGGAGCAGGTGCTGCGGCGGCTGCGGGGGAGCGCCACCTACCGCGACGACCTCGACTCACGACCCGCCGACGACCACATGCCTCGGGCGCGGTACATGGAGCAGTTCCTGTCGGTGCTGGACGAGCGGTTCGGCGGGCCGGCGGCGTGGCTGGAGTCTCACGGGTGGACGGAGACCGACACGGAGGCGATGCGGTCCCGCCTACGCGAGTAGGCGCCTCCGGCGCCGTCTTCGTCCGTCCCCCGACGGGGGCGTCCTTCCGTGAGACCTCTGCCACGACGGGCCAGCTTTGTCCGTTCTTCCGGAGGGGGTCGCTCTCCTGGGGACGCCTTCTTCGACGGGCCGGCTTTGTCCGTTCTTCCGGAGGGGGTTACCTTCCGGGGGCCTTTGCCTCGACGGACCGGCTTCTTCCGCTCTCCCGGAGGGGGTATCCCTCCCGAAGGACCCCAGCCACAGCGGACCGTCACAGGGGATCGAGACGTCGTGTGACGGACCCCGGTATTAGGTCCTTTCAGCCGCACTCTCCTGTAGCTGGACGACGACGCGCTCGGTCGCCGACAGGCGGGCCGCCTCGATGACGGCCAGCGCGTCGATCACGCTGTCAGGGCTCACCGGCGGCGGCGTGCCCGCGCGCAGGCAGGACTCGACGCCGCGGTAGAAGTCGAGGTACACCCCAGCCTCGGTGCGGACCGCGGTCTTGTCGTCATCAGTCCCGACGAGCCCCCACATCGCCTCACTCTCCTCGCCGAACCCCGGCGAGTCAGGCGAGATCCCGGCGCGCAGCCGTTCCTCCTGCACGTCCATCCCATACTTGACGTACGCCCCCCGCGACCCGAGCACCCGAAACCGCGGCCCCGCCTGAGCGGCCAGCGCGCCGGCCCACAGGTGCGACCGGGCGCCACTGGCGTGGGACAGCGCGATGAACGTGTCGTCGTCGGCCGCCACCCCCTCGCGCCGGATGTCGCTCTCCGCGTAGACGTCGCGCACCGGGCCGAGCAGCTGCAGCGCCTGGTCGACCAGGTGGCTGCCCAGGTCGTAGAGCAGGCCGCCGACCTCCTCGGGGCCGCCGGTCTCGCGCCAGCCGCCCTTGGGCACCGGCCGCCAGCGCTCGAACCTGGACTCCAGGCGCAGCACGTCGCCGAAGCGGCCTTCTCCGGTAAGCCGTCTCAGGGTGCGGAAGTCGCCGTCCCAGCGCCGGTTCTGGAAGACGGTCAGCATCAGGTCGCGCTCGGCCGCCAGTCGTACGAGCTCGCGGGCCTCCTCGGCGGTACGGGCCAGGGGCTTGTCGACCACGACCGGCTTACCGCGGGTGAGCGCTTCGGTGGCCACCGATACGTGGGTCTTGTTCGGCGAGGCGACGACCACGAGGTCGCAGCGGTCCCATAGCCCGGCCAAGTCGGGCACGGGAACCGCGCCGTAGCGGGCCGCCACCTCGTCGGCTCGCGCCGGGTTTCCGGTGACGACAGCGGACAGCCGCAGGCCGGGTGTGGCGTGGATCAGGGGCGCGTGGAAGAACGCGCCCGCCGTGCCGTACCCGACCAAACCGACCTCGATCTCGCTCATCGGCCCAGCGTAACGCGAGCCCCCACCGCCCTCTCCCGGCGCGGTGGGGGTCTCCCGCCATGCGCGGTCAGGCGTACGGCGGACTCTCCGTCCCGTGGGCTGCTGCTGCCGCTACTACTCGTCGTCCCGTTCGGCCAGGAAGCGTTCGAACTGGGCGGCGAGTTCGTCCCCGGTGGGCATCGGGGTGGCCTCGGCGATCAGGTTCTCGCGATCGGAGCCGCTCGAGAACGCGTCGTACTGCTGCTCAAGGCCGCTGATGGCCGTGGACAGCTCGGTCGACGCCTGGATCTGCTCCTCGATCTCGGTCGTGGTGCGCTGGGCCGCCTCGCGCAGCGCGTCCAGCGGGAAGAGCAGGCCGGTGCCCCGCGTGACCGCCTCCAGGGCGGCGACCGCGGCGTGCGGGTATTCGGCCTGCGACAGGTAGTGCGGCACGTGGACCGCGTAACCCAGCGCGTCGTGCCCCTGGGAGCCGAGCCGGAACTCGATCAGGGCGGCCACGCTGGCCGGCACCTGGACCCGGCCGAAGGAGCTGGTCTGGGCGTTGATCAGCTCGGGACGGCTGGCGTGCATGGTGATGCCGAGCGGCCGCGTGTGCGGGACCGCCATCGGGATGCCGTGCAGGGTGACTATTTTGCTGACCTTCAGCTGGTCGATGAGGGCGCCGACCGCCCGGGTGAACAGCTCCCACTCACGGTCCGGCTCGGGTCCGCTCATCACCAGGAAGGGGGTGCCGGTGGCGTCCTTCGCGGCGTAGACGGCCAGCTCGGGGCTCTCGCACTCGACCCATCTGTCGGTGTCGAAGGTCATGATGGGCCGCCGCGAGCGATAGTCGAGGAGGCGGTCCACGTCGAACGTCGCCACAGTCCGGTGCTCCAGCTCAGCCAGCAGGTGGCCCAGCGCGAGGCGCCCGGCACCACCGGCGTCGACGAAGCCGTCGAAGTGGTACAAGAGCACGGGATCGGCCAGCTCGGGCGCATCTTCTGCGAGCTTGTAGAGATCCGTCGGGTCGAACACGGTTGGACAGCCTTTCCCTAGGTACTCTCTCCAGAACCTACGACGAGCCGCAACGATTCCGTGCAAGGCACCCTATCGAGGCAGAATGGTGGACATGGACCAGGATCCGGAGCTCGAAGAGTTCGCCACGCGGATGTTCGACCTGGCCAGGGCGGGCGACACGGAGACGTTGCGCGCCTACGTGGACGCCGGGGTTCCGGCAAATCTCACCAATAGCAAAGGTGACACTTTGCTGATGCTTGCGGCTTATCACGGTCACGCCGCGACCGTCAGGATGCTCGCCGAGCTGGGCGCTGATCCTGGACGAGCGAACGACCGTGGCCAGACACCTCTGGCGGGTGCCGTGTTCAAGAAGGAGTCTGCCGTGGTCAGAGCGTTGCTCGACGCGGGCGCGGATCCGGCGGCCGGAACCCCCTCGGCGGTGGACACGGCGCGGATGTTCGCGAACGACCAGTTCCTTGAATGGTTCCGGCAAATCGGCAAATAGTGCGAAATATGGCGAAATGTCCGGGAAGTTATCGAGTGTGGCCTTTCGAACAGTCCATCGTCATGCTGTGAGTGTGGTTACTTCTGCGCACTCCTTCAGTAGGCGACCGCTTCGCATCCCTCCACTGCCATGCCCGTTCCCGAACGAGATCAACGTGCACGCCACAGAGATCGACTCGGAAAGCCACGCATGGCTGGCCGCCTCGCACATGCTCACCGGAGCCGACACGATCGAGCACTTCCGGCGCTCGAAGATCGGCCTCCTCGCCGCGCGTACCAACCCCACCGTGCCGCGGGACAGTCTCAGGCTGATCAACGACTGGTACAACTGGCTCTTCGCGTTCGACGACGCGTTCTGCGAGGGCGAGCTGATGGGACACCGGGCCTCTGCGCTGGCCCGCGCCCTTCCGCCGCTCCTCGAGATCCTCGACGGCCGCAAGGAACCGGACGTCACCGACCCCTTCGGGCTCGCCTTGAGCGAGCTGCTCCACCGAATCTCGGACACCGCCACCCCCGCTCAAGTGGACAGGTGGCGCATCACGGTAAAGGAGTACCTCTTCGCCCAGATCTGGGAGGCGGCCAACCGCGAGGTCGACCTGATTCCCACGCCCGAGGACTACGTGCTCATGCGCCGCATCACCGGGGCCACGTACACCTGCCTCGCGCTCATCGACGTGGGTGGCGGTTACCGGCTGGAAGCGGAGGAATGGCACCATCCGGACGTGCGCGCGCTCTCCGATCTCGCCTGCGACCTCATCGGCTGGGACAATGACCTGCTGTCGTACGCCAAGGAGCGAGGCAACGACAAGGCCCGGCACAACCTCGTCACGGTGCTGGCCACGCACAAGACCCTCACGCTGCAAGAGGCGCTGCAAGAAGTGGCGAACATGCACAACGAAGCCATCGCCGCCTTCCTCGACAGGCGCGCGGCGCTCGACCACTGGGCCTCGTTACCGGTGCACAAGTATGTGCGCGGTCTCGAACACTGGGTGCGCGGGCACATCGCGTTCTCGCTCGGCAGTGCCCGCTACGTCCACGCCTGGCCGACCGGCACGTGCTGGCCGCAGGCCGTCTAGTCGAGATCTCCTGGGGCGTCCAGCTCGCCGAGCGCGAGCGCGGACGCCTCATCGAGATCGAGCCGTGTGCCCTCGTCGAAGGCGTTCTTGTAGGAGTCTTCGCCCATCACCTTCTGGCACTCCTTGACGCACTGCTCATGGTCGCTGGTGAGGAACGGCGCGCCGAGCATCGGCAGGCCGGCCGTCTTCCAGTTCTGATGGAGCGCGCCGAGCAGGCGCGCGGCGAGCGGCGCCTGGTCCATGACGGCGAAGATCCGGGCTGTGGTCTCCAGCACCAGCAGCGTGCCGAGCGTGTCGTGGAAGTGGCGCTTGATCCGCAGCCCCTCACGCGCACTCTGCAGCGCGTCCTCGGCCCGGCCCGTCGCCAGCCGGGTGATGGACAGCGACCACTGCGCGTAGGAGCTCAGCCACAGCTCGCCGCGTTCCCTGCACACCTGGAGGCAGTCCTGCAGCAGGGACTCGGCCTCGTAGAGCTCACCTTGCGCGGACAGCACCAGCGACAGCTCGACGATGGCCGGCAGCAGGCCCGGGTTGAGCTCCTTGTTGTCGGTGTTGAACTCGATCGCCACACCCAGCAGCGCGCTGGCCTTCTGCAGGTCGCCCTGCAGCAGGGCCGCCGTCCCCTGCATCTTGGAGGCGAGGATGACCGCCTTGGAGTCGCCGACCCTGACCGCCTCGGTGCTGCACTGCTCGGCCGCGGCCAGCGCGCCGGCGCTGTCGCCCTGGCCGCTGCGTACGTAGGAGAGCACCCAGAGAGCCTTGCAGCGCTGCTTGCTCACTCCCGGGTTGGCCTGCAGAGCGCGTTCCAGATAGAGCCGGCCTTCGCGTACGAAACCGCAGCAGACCCACATGAACCACAGCGACGACAGCAGGGTCAGCGCCAGGACGGACTCGCCGGGCGACCGCAGCGCGTGCTCAAGGGCCACGCGCACGTTGTCATGCTCCTGGCGCATGCGGACGAACCAGTAGATCTGCCTCGGCCCTGACCAGGCGTCCTCGCTGCGCTGCGCCAGGCTCAGGTAGTACTCCAGATGCCTGTGCCGCATCTGCTCGGTCTGCCCGAGCTTGTCCAGCCACTCCTCGCCGTACTCCGCCAGCGTGTCGATGAGCTTGTAGCGGACGCCGGCGTGATTGCTCCTGATCAGCAGGATCGACTTCTCCACCAGCCCGGTGACCAGGTCGGTGATGTCCTCGGACGGCAGCCGGTCATCGGCGCACACGAACCTGGCCGCGTCGAGCTCGAAGTCGCCCGCGAACACCGACAGTCGCGCCCACAGCAGCCTCTCCGCCGGTTCGCACAACTCGTGGCTCCATCCGATCGCCGCGCGCAACGTCTGATGGCGCGGTAGTGCCGTACGACTGGCGCCCGCCAAGAGGCTGAACCGGTCGGCCAGCAACCCCAGGATCTGGTCGACCGACAGCGCCCGCAGGCGTACGGCGGCCAGCTCGATCGCCAGCGGAATGCCGTCGAGCCGGCGGCACAGCTCGGCCACCGCCCCGATGCTCTGCTCGTCGAGCACGAAGTCGGGCATCACCGCGCCGGCCCGAGCCCCGAACAGCTGCACCGACTCGTTGGTGAACAGGCTCTCGGTCGGATCGTCGCCCGGCACCTGCAGCGGCGGGACGGGCACCACGTGCTCGTAGGGCAGGTGCAGCGACTGGCGGCTGGTGGCCAGCACCTTCAGGTTGGGGGCGCGCTCCAGCAACTCCTCGACCAGCTCGGCGCAGCCCTGCACCAGATGCTCGCAGGTGTCGATGATGAGCAGCATGTCCCGATCGCCGACCCACTCCGAGAGCGACTCGGACTCGGTCCGCGACGACTGGTCGGCGATGCCCAGCGCCGACGCGATGGTGTGCTTGACCATCCCGGCGTCCTGCAACCGGGCCAGGTCGGCGAACCAGACGCCGTCCTCGTACTGGGAGCGGATCTGGTGCGCCAGCCGGAGCACCGTGCGGGACTTGCCCACACCGCCGATGCCCGTGACCGTCACCAGCCGCGACTCGGCGAGATGTCGCTTGAGGTTGGCGAGCAAGCGGGTCCGCCCCACGAAGCTGGTCAGCTCCGACGGCAGATTGCCTTCTCGCCGCCAGCCGGTCGGGGTGGCCATGGGCGACCTCACGGGGGATAGGCGACACCTGCCCTGGCATCGTACCCTCGGGGCCCTTCGCCGTACGGGATAAGCGGCGCGGGCCGGGAATGGGTTTGTCCCTCTGAGTAGCATGTATACCGTGAGTGAATTCCTCCCGGAGCAGACGGACGACGATACGGACCTCGGCTGGGGCGACTGGCGCGACTCCCAGGACGCCGACCCGGACTCCTTCTACCTGGACGACAAGCCACCTCACTGGGGGTGACCGTCCGTCAGGCACCGTTGGACACCTTCAGGCGCGGTTAGGTCGGGCAGGCCAGACACGGGACAGTCCCGCAGCAGGCCGCCTTCCTCATACGCCAGAAGTCCGTCACCGGCCAGAATCCGGTTGGCGTAGACGCCCGCCACCGAAGGGGCTTGCTCGAGCGAAGGCGTTTGCCATTGAAGGGGCTTGCGTGATCGGGGGCGTTCGCCACTGACGGGGTCGCGCCACTGAAGGAGCCGCGCGATCGAGGGCGTCCGCCACCGAAGGGCCTGCACAACCGAAGGGGCCTAGACCACTGAAGGGGCCTTGAAGGGACCGCGCCACCGAAGGTGGACAGCTCCGGTGGCGGTGGCGGGGACTGGACCTGTGTGCAGCGGCGGACGTCTTAGCTGACCACGTCCTTGCGGCGGAAGCGGCGGAACGCCACGGCGATCAGGATGGCCGCGTACGTCACCGACACCGACGCACCCTTGGCCATGCCGCTCCAGTCGAGCTCCGGTGCGATGGCGTCCAGCCAGGCCGTGTTCCAGAAGGTCGGCAGGAACTCCCGCAGCGACCCCAGCGCCTCCACGGCCTGCAAGATGGTGCTGATGATCCACAGACCCACCGCCCCGCCGACCGCGCCCAGTGGTGAGTCGGTCATCGTGGAGATGAGGAACGCCAGCGCCGCCACCACCAACTGGCTCACCAGGGCGTAGCCGATCACGATGCCGAAGCGCGGCAGCACGTCGAGCGCCGGGATCGTCTCACCCGTGCCGGGCACCTGGATGTCGTGCCAGCCGAACGCCAGTGTGCCGGCCAGCAGCGCCATCAGGGGCAGGCAGATCACCGCCGCCGCCGAGTAGCCGAGCGCCACGATGATCTTCTGTCGCAGCAGCCGGTCACGCGGCACCGGCGCGGCCAGGAGGTAGCGCAGCGACGACCAGCTCGCCTCGCTCGCCACGGTGTCGCCACAGAACAGGGCGACGGCCACCACCAGCAGGAAGTTGGCCGACACCGACAGGGCGAACGCCGCGAAGTTGAGCCCGCTGGCCGTCGCCAGGTCGGAGATGCGCAGCGCCGACTGCTGCTGCCCGCTGGACTGCGGGCCGAACTGGAAGGCGATCACCAGGATCCACGGCAGCGCGAGCAGCAGCCCGAACATGACGAGCGTGCGCCGCCGCTTGAACTGCCTGACGATCTCGACCCGCAACGGCAACGTCCGGCGGGGTGCGTAGCCGGTCGCCGACCGGGTCATGGACGTGGTTGTGGAGCCTGTCGCGGCCCCTGGCCCGGTCAAGGCCGCGGTCCCGGTCGCCGGCCCAGCCCTGGTCCCGGTCGCCGGTCCGGTACCTGGTCCGTTCGCGGTCCCGTTCGTGGAGCCGTGGGTCACGACTTCTCTCCGATGAGGTCGAGGAACACGTCTTCGAGGCGCGGCCCATGTCCGTTGGTGGAGGTGGCGGCACTGAGCAGCACCGACACCGGACCCGCCGACACCAGACGGCCTCTGTGCATGACCACGACGTGGCTGCACGTCTGCTCGACCTCCGCCAGGAGGTGGCTGGAGACGATCACCGTACGGCCGTCACGGGCATAGCGCTTGAGCACCTCGCGCATCTCCCTGATCTGGGGTGGGTCGAGGCCGTTGGTGGGTTCGTCGAGGACGAGCAGGTCGGGCAGCCCGAGCATGGCCTGGGCGATCGCCAGCCGCTGCCGCATGCCCTGCGAGTAGGTGCGTACGGCCCGCTCCAGCGCCTTGCCCAGATCCGCGATCTCCAGCGCGTCGTCGAACCGGGCGTCGGCGGTGGGGCGGCCGGTGGCGGCCCAGTAGAGCTCGATGTTGTCGCGGCCGGACAGATGCGGCAGGAACCCGGGTCCCTCGACGAACGATCCGAGCCTGGACAACACGGGCGCGCCGGGCGTCACCCGGTCGCCGAAGATGCGGACCTCACCGGCGTCGGGCTGGATGAGGCCCATCATCATGCGCATCGTGGTCGTCTTGCCGGCGCCGTTGGGGCCGAGCAGGCCCAGCACCTGACCGCGCTCGACCCGGAACGACAGGTCGTCCACGGCCAGCTCACCGTTGCGGTACGCCTTGGTGAGGCCACTGATCTCCAACGGCACCTCTTCGCCGGACACGGGCTCCACTTCCCCCGGTACCAGCCCCGCACCGGACGGATCGCCGTCCTTCACGAAGACGCCGGATCCGCCGTTGCCCTGGACGGCGGCGGCCTGCCCGTCGTCCTTCACGATGGCGTCGGACCGGCCGTCGTCCCGCTGGGCGGTGGCGGCGTGACGGTCGTCCTTCGCGATGGTGTCGGATCGGCCGTTGTCCCGCTGGGCGGTGACGGTGCGGGCGTCGTTCTCCGCGAGCACGTCGTCCGGGCTGACGTCCTGCTGGGCGGTGGTGGTCCGGCGGCGGTCTCGTACGGTGAGGATCCGGCGGCGGGACGGGGTCCGGCCGGTGGCCAGGATGAGGGCGGCCAGTGCGATGGCGGCGAGCGGCATCGCCCACACCCACCACGCCACCCCGGTCGTGGGCGCGGCCAGCGCGGACACCGTCGGTACGGCCAGGGCGGGTGCGGCCAGGCCGACCCGGTAGGAGGCCGGCTCGACGGGGGTCGCGTAACCCATGTCGGTCGTCGTCACCGCCAGCCGCAGCCGGTGCCCCACCGCGAAGCGGTAGTCGACGGCGGGCAGCGTGACCGTGGTCTCCACGCTGTCGGCGCCGTCCGGGACCGTCACGCGCAGCGGCGAGACCAGGCCGGCGGGCAGGTTGGGCGGCTGCGCGGTGTCGGCCACGTCATAGACCTTGGCGAACAGCGTCACCTGGCCCTTGCCGTAGACCTTCAGCTTGACCGAAGGGCTGCCGGTGAGCTGGAGCGGTGCGGTGAGCGGTGCCGACTCGAAGACGGCCACCTGGCCGGGCATATCGAGCCCGACACTGAGGTTGGTCGCGCCGCCGCCCCCGCCGAGCAGGCCGCTGACGCCGGGCACCGTGGAGATGGAGGCGGGGGAGCCGCCGGGCGGGTTGGCGATGTTCTGCTCGGGGCCCTTGAGCGTGACCGTGGTGGTGGCGGTGCCGCCGAGGCCGGGGTAGGCGGTGGACTCGGGGTGGAGCCTGATGCGCTGGCGGGTGCCGGGGTCGCGGCCGCCGTCACGGGTCACGGTGAACCGCTCCGGGACCGGTGAGCCGTCACCCTTGAGGTAGTGGCCGAACCAGCCGGCCGTCTGGTCGTAGAGCCAGTCGGCCTCGCCGTTGCCGCCGTCGTGGCCGCCGTCGAACCAGGCCAGGCTCACCGGCGTGCCCGCGGCGGCGATCGCCTTGGCGTTGGCGTCGGCCTGGCCGAGCGGGAACAGCGAGTCGCGCTGCCCCTGGATGAGCAGCGTCGGCGCCTTGATACGGCCGGCCACCGTGACCGGGCTGGACTTGCGCAGCAGCTCGATGGCCTGCGGCGTGGCCCGCCCGGTCTTGGCGACCTGCTGGTACATCTCGCAGACCGCGGGCAGGAACCTGCCGCACCTGGCCTGCTCGGCCGTCAGCGGCACACTCTGCTGACTGAGCGCGCCGAGTCCCTGAGCCGCGCCGAGCCCCTGGGCCGCGCCGCCGCCCTGGACCGGGGCGCCGCGGCCGAAGAAGTAGCCCGCCCACATGCGCTTGAACACGCCGTTGGCCGGACCCTGGCCGCCCCCGTCGGGGAACAGCGCGTCGGCCAGGTCGGCCCAGGTGATCTGCGGCACGATCGCGTCCACGCGGCTGTCATAGGCGGCCGTCATCAGCGCGATGGCGCCGCCGTACGAGCCGCCCGCGATGCCCACCCGCGGGTCGCCGGGCGCGTCGAGCCGGACCTCGGGCCGCTTGGCCAGCCAGTCGATGAGCTGCTTGACGTCCTTGACCTCGTAGTCGGCGGAGTTGAGCGCGATCTCGCCGGTCGAGCGGCCGAAGCCGCGAGCCGACCAGCTCAGCACCGCGTAGCCGTCCTGCACCAGCCGCAGGGCCTGCTGACGCACGCTCTGCTTGCTGCCGCCGAACCCGTGCGCGAGCAGCACGACCGGAGCCTTCCCGCCACCCGCGGCGGGGAAGAACGTCGCGTCGAGCTCGACCCGCTGGTCATCGGCCGGCCCGTCGACGACGGCGATGCGCTGGTCGAGGCCCCTTGCCTCGGAGGCGGACGGCCACACCAGCCACGTCACCACCCCCGCGAGGGCGAGCACCGCGACCAGCGCGGCCACACGTTTCATGTGGTTGAGCCTACTTTCCGGACCTGAGAAACCCCTGAGACAGTGGATCAGCCCAAGATCGCGTAGACCGTGGACGCCCGCGCGGCCGGCTCGGCCGCCCCGTCGGCCGTCAGCGTCACGTCGGAGAAGGCCAGCGTCCGGCCGAGTTTGGAGATGCGTACGTCGATGAGCACGTCCTTGCCCGTCACCGGCCGCTGGAACGTCGTCGACTGCTGCACCGTCGTCATCGGCACGAACCCACCCCTGGCCGAGGAGATCGCGATGACCGTGGCCGTGTCGGCGGCGGCCATCATGGCCTGGCCGCACAGGCCGCCGCCCTCTCTGGCCAACGCGTCGGACCAGGGCAGGCACACCACCGCGTGCCGCTCACCCAGCTCCCGCACGCGCAGCCCGAGCTGCTGGATCCAGGGCGCGAAGTAGTCGCGCAGAATGGCCTCACCGTCTTCTGGAGTCACCCGCCCATCATGCAGGCTGGCAAGCATGAGCGAGGAGACGCGGCGAGAGCCTGTGGATAACGTTCCGCCACGGACGCCGCCTGTGGAAAAGCCGCCCCTGAGTGAGGTCTTTCTGCCGTCCACGTACGCGCACGCCGTCCCGTACGACCTCTACGACCGGCTGCGGCGGGAAGCCCCAGTCTGCCGGATTCCGGAACCGGCCGTGGGCCCGTGGCGCGAGGGACCCGGCTACTGGGGCGTGTTCCGGCACGCCGACGTCAAGCACGTGCTGCGCGCCGCGGACGACTTCTCCTCGCACCTGGGCGCCACGCAGATCCGTGACCCCGACACCCCCGCCGACCTGGCCTTCGTGCAGGCGATGATGCTGAACACGGACCCGCCGGACCACTCCCGGCTGCGCAGGATCGTGGCGGCCGCCTTCACGCCGCGCGCGGTGCGGGCGCTGGAGCGGACGATCGCCGAGCGGGCCGCCTCCCTGTTCGCCGCGGGCGTGTGCGACTTCGTGGAGGTCGCCGCCGACCTGCCCGTCTGGACGCTCGCGCACGTCATGGGCGTGCCGGACGAGGACAGGCGGCTGCTGTACGACTGGGCGTCCCGGGTGATCGGCTACCAGGACGCCGACTACGCGGGGCTGTCCACGGCCGACGCCGAGTCGCTCAGCCCGATGGGCCGCCTCGCCACCGCCTCCCGCCCGCGGCTCGGGCCCGGGGTGAACCCCCGCTCCCGGGCGGCGTTGGCGGACATGTTCGCGTACGCGCACGCGCTGGCCAAGACCACCCACGGCGAGTCGGTCATGTCGGCCATGAGGGACGGCGGCCTGACCGAGGCGGAGTTCGAGAACATGTTCTTCCTGTTCGCCGTCGCCGGCAACGAGACGCTGCGCAACGGCATTCCCGGCGGCCTGCTCACCCTCCTCGAACACCCCGCCCAGCTGGCCCGGCTGCGCGCCGACCCCGTCCTGCTCGGCTCGGCGGTGGAGGAGATGCTGCGGTTCTGGCCTCCGGTGATGGACTTCCGCCGTACGGCCACCCGCCACCTCACGCTCGGCGGCCGGAGCATCCGCGCGGGCGAGAAGGTCGTCGTCTACCACGCCTCCGCCAACCGTGACCCGTCCGTCTTCGCCGACCCCGACCGGTTCGACGTCGCCCGCACCCCGAACGACCACGTCAGCTTCGGCTTCGGCCCGCACTTCTGCCTCGGCGCCCACCTGGCGCGCGTCCAGTTCCGGGCGGTCTTCGCCGAGTTGCTCGCCTGGGACGTCGAGCTCGCGGGGGCGCCCGTCCGTCTCACGTCCAACTTCCAGAACGGGCTCAAACACCTGCCTGTACGGCTGAGCCGCCGAGGAAAGCCGTTGACCTCCGCCTGACTATGCGCACAGGTCTCGAAGTCAAGGGATGGCGAGCCGGATGACGAGGGACATACGCGTATTGCTCCGGAAGAAGGCATCGTAAGATTTCCGCCGTGAAGGCTCCCGCAATCATCAAGTCCGCCGCCGACTGGGCCCTGCCGCACTGGACCCGCGGGCAGGCGGGGCGCGAGACGCCGCCCGACCTGTTCAGGGTTCTCTACTACGGCTGGCTGGTGGCGTTCACGTTCAAGGTGCTCGGCGCGACCTGGGACGTCTCCTGGCACTTCAAGTGGCTGCGCGACGACCTGGCGCCGCCCCACCTGCTCAACTCCGTCGGCACGGCCCTGGCCCTCGCGCTGACCGTGATCCACGGCTACACCGGCTTCGGCGTGGACAAGGCGGCGCTCCGGCTGATCCAGTGGGGCACCGGCATATTCCTCGTCGCGGTGCCGCTCGACCTGATCAACCACCGGGTCAACGGCCTGGACATCACCTCGTGGAGCCCGTCTCACCTCATGCTGTACGGGGGCTCGTTCTTCATGATCGCCGGGGTGATCCGCGGCTGGTTCATGGGCGCGCCGCCCGGCAGGGAGCGCACGGTCATGCTGGGCGCGTTCTTCGCGTTCTTCCTGGAGAACGTGCACTTCCCCGAGCAGCACCAGGAATACGGCATCCTGTCGATCGGCGCCTGGGACAACCACGCCATCTACGCCGAGCCCATCCTGCTGCGGTTCGCCGCCGACCAGATGGGCCGTCCGGTCGACCGGGTGATGATGACCAACTTCACCCTGCCCGTGCCGGACTTCCTCTATCCGGTGTACGCGGTGGTCGTCGGCGTGACCGTGCTGGTCGTGGCCCGGATGATGATCGGCAGGTTCGGGGCGGCGACGCTGGTGGCCGGTTCCTACCTGGCGTTCAGGACGGTGGCCTGGCCGTTGCTGACGTTCACCAATTTCCCGCCGTCCGCGCTTCCGTACTTCCTGGTGGCCGCCGGTATCTGCGTGGATCTCGTGTTCGCCGTACGGCTGCCCACGCGGGGTCTGGCGCCGGTGCGCGCGGTGCTCGGGGCGGCCGTGGCGACGGCCGTCGTCTACGGCGCGCTGACCGCGCAGAGCTCGATCATGGGAACGGTGTACGGCGCGCTGAAGGGGCAGACCGGCCTGCTCGGCGCGCCGCCCCTGGTCCCGTCGTCGGCCGTGTGGGCGGGGGTGGGATTGATGATCGCCTGGCTGGTCTGCGAGTGGCTCGCGACGCGGCGTCAGCCGATCGAGGCCCGGGTGATCGCGACCGCCACACCGTAGGCCATCCCCATCAGGGCGACCTCGGCGGCCACCCAGCCGACCACCGCCGTGGGCTCGGCGCGGCGGATCAGCGGCAGCAGCCGGAACCTGATGTTGCCGGCCAGCGGCACCAGCAGCGCGGTGAGCGTCAGCTTCACGACCACGAGCACCCCGTAGTGGCTGGTCACGATGGCGCCCGGCAGCTCCACGCCGGGCGTCAGCGCCATCGTGCCGAGCCCGGTGATCAACCCGGACAGGCCGACCAGCAGCAGGCAGACGGTCGCCATCCTGGAGAAGCGCGGCAGCGCGGCGGCCAGCAGCGACGGGCGCGGCGCGACGAACACCGCCGTCGCCACCAGGCCGCCCGCCCACGCCGCCGCGCCCATCACGTGCGTCTCCATCGCGATCATGATGGGGTCGTGCCAGACGGAGTTGACCGCGTGACCGGTCACCGGAATCGGCAGCAGGCCGAACAGCGCCACGATGATCCGAAGCTCGGCGGGCACCTTCTCGCCGAACCGTACGGCCATCAGCCCGATGCCCGCCGCCACCAGTGCGCACGCGGCGCTGAACAGCAGGCCCTGGCCGGTGCCGACGCCGTCGACGTAGGCGGCGATCATGCCGACCGTGGGCAGGCCGCCCGGGTTCAGCTCGGCCGTCTGGAACACGATCGTCAGCAACGCGCAGACCGCCCACACCCACGCGGCGGTGACGGTGAGCGGCCGCGTCCTGCGCAGGACCGGCTCGGTCAGCTCCGGCGCGTCGAAGCCGAGCAGCTTGGGCACCAGGCTCAGCCCCACCACGGCCACGGCCGCCAGATCGAGCAGCACCCGTACGATCGGCAGCCCGTACGCCACGACCGGCCCCGGCATCGGGATGCCCGGCACCGCCTCCTGGGCGGTGAACGTGCTGGCCACCACGGCGGCGACGACCGCGCACACCGCGAACGCGCCGACCACCCACCGCCCGCCGATCCGCTGCCCAGGGGGCGCGGTGATCGTCACGCGCCGGCCCCCTCACTGTCGCGCCTCTCGCTGTCTGCTGGCGCCGGGGTGCGGGCGCGGCGCAGGGACACGGCCGTGCCGGCGGCCAGCACCAGCAGCGCCCCCACGATCCAGACCACGGCCATCCCCGCCCCGCCGTTCGCCGCCGCCTCGGCGGCCTCGGCTCCGGTGTCCCCGGTGCCGCCCTTGACCGCGTCCTGTGTCGGAGCGCCCTCCTGTACGGCCGTGGCGCCCGCCGCGAGGGTGAAGCCGATCTTCCCGGTCACCGGATGTCCGTCGGCCGACAGGATCCGATAGCCCACCACATAGGCCCCGGCCGTCCGCAGCGGCTTGACCTTGATCGACACCTTCTCGGCGGCGACCTCGGCCGATCCGTCGGCCCACGCCGTGCCGTCGGCCCCGGTCACGCCCACCTGCGCGTATCCCTGGCGTACCGCCTGGTCGAACACGAGCGTGATCCGCGCGGGCGCGGCGCTCAGCGTCGCCCCGTCCTTGGGGTCGCTGCCGACCAGCACGTTGTGCGCTCGCGCCGGGAGGGCGACGCCCACCCCGGCGAAGGCGAGCAACAGGATCACGACCAGCCGTCTCACCGAACACGTAAAGTCTCGTCGCCGGGTGAGCCGGTGAACCGTGCCCCTCAACGCGACCTCCTCATCACCCTCTAAGGAGAGTGGACGCCAAACAGAACCCGAATATCGTCTCACCATGACGAACCTGTTCGGCGGCGCCGCCCCCTTCTACGCCAAGTACCGGCCCGGACACGGGGAGGAGGCGATCGGCTGCCTGGCACGGGCGTTCGGCCCCGACAGCCGGGTGTTAGACCTCGGCTGCGGCCCCGGCACGGTGGCGATCCCGCTGGCGGGGGCCGTGCGCGAGGTGATCGCCGTGGACCCGGACGCGGGCATGCTGGCCGAGGGCAGACGCGTCGCCGCCGGCACACCGAACATCCGCTGGCTGAGCGGCGACTCCACGACATTGGCCGCCCTGCCGCCCTTCGACGACGTCGTCATGGGCAGGTCCTTCCACTGGATGGACCGCAGAGCCGTACTGGCCGAGCTGGACCTGCTGCTGCCGCCGGACGGGGCGGTGGCCCTGATCGGACCCTCCCGCGACCCGGCCGAGCACCCGTGGGAGCCGGTCGTGCGGGAGGTGCGGGCCGAGTTCGCGATGAGTGAGCTCACGGCGGGCAACTCCTTCCAGGCCAGCGGGGAGCACCATGACGACGTGCTCGCGGACTCGCCGTTCGACCGGCTGGAGTCGAGCCTGTTCGAACAGCGGCTGACCTGGGACCTCGACACCGTGATCGGGCTGCAGCTGTCGTACTCGTTCACCTCTCCCGACAGGCTCGGCGGCAGGGTGGCGGAGTTCACCGACGCGGTCCGGCGGGTGCTCCTGGCCGCCAACCCGTCGGGCCTGTGGGAAGAGCGGGCGATCACCGAAGTGCTGGTCGCCCGCCGCTCCTGAAACCTCTCAGGCCCAGATCCCCATGGCCTGCCAGATCGGTCTGGTGAGCGCGTTCACCAGACCGATCTCGGTGCACAGCTCGCGGGTCTTGCCCACCGAGTCGCGGATCTCCTGCTTGGCCGCCGGGTTGCGCAGGTACACCTCGGTCACCACGTCACGCGGAATGGCGAACCGCCTGATCATCGGCCCCGGTGGCGCCAGCATGATCCTGGCCATGATCCCCAGGATGATCGGCGAGGCGACGCCCAGCATGAGGCGCCGGTAGTGCGGCATCCTCGGCACCCGGTTGCGCAGGTAGTGCCGGGCGAAGGAGATGTGCCTGGCCTCCTCCGCGATGTGGATGCGCATGATCGTCTCTTCGAGCGGGTGGCGGACCCGGTCGTCCTTGAGGAGCTTGCGCTGGACGTGGTCGATCGGGTCCTCGCCGCCGAGCACGAACACGAAGAACAGCTCGGTCGAGATCAGCGGGATCCAGGGCGCGACCTGGGCGAGCAGGCTGAGCGGCCCCGGCATGCCGCGCACCGGGAGCTCCGTCCGGTTGACGAACTCCTGGAACATCATCCCGTGATGTCCCTCTTCGATGGTCTCGTGGTAGACGTAGCGGAATTCGGGTGAGCCGTTCGGCAGCCGGTAGGCGTAGTTGAGCAGGCCGCGCTTGAGCAGGTTCTCGAACTGCAGCCCGATCTTCATCGCCGTGGCCAGCCGCCACAGCCCGATCCTGGCCCGCGTCTCGGGGGAGCGGCTCCGGTACCACGGATGGGCGCCGAGCTTGTCCACCCCGGGCAGCTCCCAGCGAGGATCGGTCTGGTCGACGAGGAACTCCGGATCCTCCCAGGGGATGTCCTTGTACGGCTCCCAGTGCTTGTCGACCGACGCCTTCGACAGGCGCTGGATGACCGCCTCGTAGGCGCTCCGGTCGGCGACCCGCTCGTCGGTCTCCCTGGCGGTGGTAGAGCTCGGTGCGCGTGTCATCGCCTGCTCCTCTCCTCGCCCGGTAATTGTACGAAGCATCCAATAAGAGGGGAAGAGTGACGCCGATCACAGGTCGTCCGGGTTCAGGCCGACCTCGGCGGCGGCCGTCGCGCGGAGGAGCCGGGTGGCCCAGCGGCGCGACACGACCTTGGGGTGCACGTGGATCTGGATGGCCAGCCCGTCGAGCAACGCGAAGATCCGCCAGGTGGACTCCTCGGGATCGGGGCAGACGAAGTCGCCCGACGCCACGCCGGCCTCGATGATCCCGCGCAGCAGGGTCCTGCCCCGCAAGTCGAGCCGTCGCGCGGTCTGCTCCAGCTCCTTGTTGCGCATGGACTCCGACCAGGCGTCGATCCACAGCCGCCAGCCATCGGCCGAGCCCGCGGGGGAGGAGCGGCGCAACAGCGCGCGCAGCCGCTCGGGCGGCGTGCTCGGCGAGCGCTCGATGGCGTCCAAGGTGTCGAGATGCAGCCGGGCGGCATAGGCGAACGCCTGCGCGAACAGCTCGTCCTTGGTCTCGAAGTGGTAGAACAGCAGCGCCTGGCTCACGCCGGCGGCTCTGGCTATGTCAATCGTCCGGGTATGCCCGAACCCCTGCTCGGCGATCACTTCGCAGGCCGTCTTCAGTAAATCTTCGCGCCGTAATCGGCTGAAACCCCGTGTCACAGCGGGCCACTTTAACTACTAGCCCGGGGGATTTGTAGGACAAACCGGGCACCGGTGTCGGAATCTTCGACGGTGAGAGTACCACCGTGTGCCCTGGCGATCTCACGGGCGATGGGCAGCCCGAGTCCCGTGCCCCCCGCGTCGCGGTTGCGTGAGGCGTCCAGCCGGGTGAACCGGCGGAAGACGTTCTCGCGCTGGTCCGGTGCGATGCCCGCGCCGTCGTCCAGGACCTCCAGTACGCCCCAGCCGTCCCGCTCGTCGACGGTCACGGTGATCGTGGACTCGGCGTGCCGCTCGGCGTTGTCGAGCAGGTTCGCCAGCAGGCGGGTCAGGCGGAGCGGGTCACCGGTCACCACCACCGCCGGACGCAGGTCCAGCTCCACGAGCTTGCCGGGTGGACGGCGCGCCAGCTCCTCCTCGACCAGCTCGGCCAGGTCCACGTCGGCGCCGAGGCCGGGCGCGCCCGCGTCGAGCTTGGCCAGCGTCAGCAGGTCGGTGACGATGGCCTGCAGCCGGTCGAGGCTCGACAGCAGTGCTACGGCGGTCCGCGGCCAGTCGGCCTCGTCCGGATGGAGCATGGCCTCCTCGAGCTGGGCGCGCATCGCGGTGAGCGGGGTGCGCAGGTCGTGCGAGGCGTCGGCGGCGAACCTGCGCTCCTGCTGGACCGCGTGCTCCAGCCGGTCGAGGGTCTGGTTCACGGTCCGGGCGAGGTCGTCCAGCTCGTCCCGGTGCGGCAAGGGCGGCACCCTGCGGCCCAGGTCTGTGGCGGTGATCTCGGCCAGCTCGGTCTTGATGGCCGTGACGGGCCGCAGCGCCCTCGCCACCGTGGTCCTGGCCACGTACGCCGTGATCGCGGAGAGCAGCAGCACGGCGAGCAGCACGGCCACCACATAGAGCGGGCTGATGTACCAGGGGACGGTCGGGACGTAGGCGCAGACCGTCCAGAACGCCGACCCGACCGGTACCCGGTAGCCCACGACGATCAGGCATTTCGCGCCCGGCACCTGGTCGGTGCAGACGGTGGCGTCCAGCCGGTTGTCGTCGCCCGTGAAGGTGTTCCTGATGAGCGGCGGATAGCCCAGCAGCCGAGGGCTGGCCTGGCGTACCGTGCCGCGGTCGTCGATCACCTGGATGAGGTCGACGTCCTCGGTGGCCGTCACCGGCCGCATCCGATCCGGCGCGGACCGCTGGACGCCGGCCGCGACCCGTCGCGCCGCGCTGGACGCGTGCTCGGTCTGGTACCCGGTGAGCACGCTGTGCGCGAGCGGTGTGATGAGCACCGCGGTGACGAAGTAGCCGACCAGCGTCGACAGCAGGGCGGCCACCGTCATCCGGCGCCGCACCGACCACCTGGCGAACACCGTTCAGCCTTCCACGATCGGGAGCTGAGGGGGCCGAGGGAGCTGAGGGAGCCGCGCCACGAAACGGGCGCCGCGGTCGGAGTCCTCCAGGGTCAGGGTGCCCCCGTGGGTCAGCGCGATCTCGCGGGCGATGGCCAGCCCCAGCCCGGTGCCGCAGGCGTCGCGCTCGCGCGCGGCGCTCAGCCGGGTGAAGCGCTGGAACACCACCTCCCGCTGGTCCGGCGCGATGCCCGCGCCGTCGTCCACGACCTCGAGTACGGCCGCCCCATCGCTGTGCCGTACGGTCACCGCGACCTGGGACTCGGCATGACGTTCCGCGTTGTCCAGCAGGTTGGTGAGCAGGCGGGCCAGCCGGACCCGGTCGCCCATGACGGTCACGCCGGGCTGGAGCGTGGTGATCACCGGTTTCGACCGACGCCTGGCCGTCTCGGCGCCGACCAGCTCGGCCAGGTCGACGGGCTCGTCGACGGCGGGGGCGCCCGCGTCGAGCTGGGCCAGCGTCAGCAGGTCATCGACGATGGCCTGGAGACGGTCCAGGCTGCCCAGCAGCGCCCCGCCGGTCCGCTGCCAGTCGGCGTCGCCGGGGTACAGCATGGCCTCTTCGACCTCCGCGCGCATGGCGGTGATCGGGCTGCGCAGGTCGTGCGAGACGTCGGCGACGAACCTGCGCTGCCGCTCGGCCGCCAGCGCCAGCCGGTCTACCGGCGTGAGCGTCCTGGCCACCACCCGGGACACGCCGAACCAGGTCAGCGCCACCAGCGCGAGCGAGTCGCCGCCCAGGAAACCCACCACGGCCGGGTGGACGTACCGCGGCACCGTGGCCCCCGCCGCGTAGACCAGCCAGTCGCCGCCCCGCTCGTAGACGCGCAGGACGGTCAGGATCTCGCACCGACCGGGGAAGTCGGGCAGGTCGCACACGACGCGGGTGCGGTTGGCGTTGTCGGCGTCGGGTGTCCACCGGCTCATGCGCGGCCGGCCGGTCAGGTTCTCCGTCGTGGACACCACGCGTCCGGCCGAGTCGACGACCTGGATCCCGTCCACCTCGCCGCTGATGATCGGGGGCAGCTCGTGCCGCTTGACCAGGTGCACCACGCGCAGGGCGGCGGTGAGCACCTCGTTGGTGCGCCGCCCGACCGCCGTGGTGTGCACCGCGTGCAGCGCGAACGCGCTGACCACGAGGCACAGCAGCGCCATGGCGACGCTCGCGAACAGCGTCAACCGAGCACGCACGGACCGCCCGAACCGTGTGACCACGCCTTTCCCCCCGGCGATCAGCCGATCACACCTAGTCGTCACCATCCTAATTAACGGAGATTCAGCGACAAATCCGGATAAAACGCCAACAGAACGGCGCTCTATGCGTCCCGCATTCGGCTGGTTAGAGTAAGTGAGCACTGATGCCAGGGAGACGATGTGAACCTTGATGAGTATCGGCATGCCGCCAGGGCCTGGCTCCTCGAAAACGCTCCGGCCGGCGACTCCCCGGAGGCCGACCCGGTCGCCAGGGCCAAGGACTTCATGGCCCGGCTCTACGACGCCGGATACTCCGGCATCACCTGGCCGGCCCGCTGGGGCGGCCAGGGGCTGACCCAGGCGGAGGAGCGCGCGTTCGCCGCCGCGGCCCGCGACTTCACGCTGCCCACCTACGTCTTCTCGATCGGCCTCGGCATGACGGGCCCGACGCTGGTCGACCGGGGCACCGACGAGCAGCGCGAACGCTTCATCCGGCCGCTGCTGCGCGGCGAGGAGATCTGGTGCCAGCTCTTCTCGGAGCCGGGCGCGGGCAGCGACGTGGCCAGCCTGCAGACCAGGGCCGTACGCGACGGCGACGACTGGATCGTCAACGGCCAGAAGGTCTGGACCTCGGTCGCCCACCACGCCGACTGGGGGCTGCTGCTGGCCCGCACCGACGTCGAGGTGCCCAAGCACAAGGGCCTGACCATGTTCGTGGTCGACATGCGCCACCCGGGCGTCACGATCAAGCCGCTCAAGGACATGACCGGCCGGGCCAACTTCAACGAGATCTTCTTCGACGACGTCCCCATCCCCGACGCGCACCGCGTCGGCGAGGTCAACGACGGCTGGAGCGTGGCCGTCACGACTCTCCTGCACGAGCGGCTGTCGATCTCGGCGGGTGTCGGCATGGGCCAGGGCAAGGACGACCCCACCTCGCTGGCGGCGCTGCGCCAGGTGGTCGACACCACCGACCCGCTGGTCAGGGACGAGCTCGTCGAGCTGCACATCCGCTCGCGGGCGCTCGCCCTGTTCAACCAGCGCCTCTCCCAGGAGACCAAGGCGGGGATCTTCCCCGGTGCCCGCGGCAGCGCCGCCAAGCTGCTGCTGGCCGAGCTGTACCTGTTCCAGGCCGACCTCGCGACCCGGCTCGTCGGGCCCGAGGCGGTCGTCGGCGGCCACCCGCTGGCGCAGGCGATCTCCATGGCCCCGGGCATGTCGCTGGGCGGCGGCACCAACGAGATCATGCGCAACATCATCGGCGACCGCGTGCTCAACCTGCCGCCCGAGCCCCGGGTGGACAAGACCGTGCCGTTCAAGGACCTGAAGGTGGGGACGCAGGGGTGAAGCTCGTACTCAGCCAGGAGCAGCAGGAGCTCCGCGCCGCCGTCCGCTCGTTCCTGGCCGCGGCCTCGCCGCTGACCAAGGTCCGCGACGGCTACGACCGGGAGGTGTACGCGCGGCTCAACGGCGAGCTCGGCCTGTCCGGGCTGATCGTCCCGGAGGAGTACGGCGGGGCGGGCGCCGGCTTCGCGGAGCTGGCCGTGGCGCTGGAGGAGACGGGCGCCGCGCTGCTGCCCGGACCCTTCCTGGCCACGACGTTCGCCACGATCGCGCTGACCCGGGTGCCGGACAAGGAGCTGCTGACCGCCATCGCCGAAGGCCGGATCGCCGCCACCCTCGCCACCGGCCCGCTCGACCGGGTGCTCAACGGGATGGAGGCCGACGTCCTCCTGCTGCGCGACGGCGAGACCCTGACGGCCGTCGATCTCACCGCGCCCGGCGTCACCAGGACCGCCCTGGAGACGCTCGACCTGACGCGTGGCCAGGCCCGCGTGGTGCTGGACGACGGCGTGCCCCGCCGTGAGCTCGGCCCGCTGCCGGCCGGCGTGGACGACCTGCTCGCCGTGGCGCTGGCGGCCGAGCAGCTCGGCGTGCTGCGCGCCGCGCTGGCCGCCATCGTCGCCTACGCCAAGATCAGGGTCGCCTTCGGCCGCTACATCGGCTCCTATCAGGGGGTCAAGCACAAGCTCGCCGACATGCACTGCAAGCTGGAGCAGGCCGAGTCGATCGTCCGCTTCGCCGCCTGGGCCGCCGACGAGTCGCCGGACGAGCTGCCCGCCGCCGCCGCGCTCGCCCAGGCGTACGTGGGGCGGGCCTGCTTCGAGGTGGCCCGTGACCACCTGCTGCTGTACGGCGGCATCGGCTACACCTGGGAGCACGACGCGCACCTGTTCTACAAACGGGCCAAGGCCGACGAAGTGCTGCTCGGCCCGCCCCGCATCCACCGGGCCCGTCTCGCCGAGCTGCTGGAGCTGTGATGGACATCAGCGGACTGCCCGGCTTCTACGCGATCGCCGCCGCCGACCCGGACCGGCTCGCGGTCATCGACGTGGACGGGTCCCGGACCACCTACGGCGAGCTGCTCACCCGGGTCAACCAGGTGTCACACGGCCTGCGCGCCCGCGGGCTCAGTGACCGGGACGTGGTGGCCGGCGTGCTGCCGAACGGCCTCGACGCGGTCATCATGATCATGGCGACCGGGCAGATCGGCCTCTACTACGTGCCGATCAACTGGCATCTCACCGAGGCGGAGGTGGCCTACATCCTGGCGGACTGCGACGCGAAGATCGTGGTCACCGCGGACGGTCACATACCCGGGAGCGAGATCGGCACGGCCGGGCTGGCCGAGGGGCAGCCCGGGGACGCGCCCGGCGGGCGGGCCGGCGGGGCCGTCATGTGGTACACCTCCGGCACCACCGGCTTCCCCAAGGGCGTGCAGCGGCCGCTGTCCGGAGCCGAGCCCGAGGCGGTCGTTCCGCTCTATGTCTGGTTCCTCGGCGAGATCGTGGACCTGGTGCCCGGCGAGGCCGTGCACCTGGTCACCTCGCCGATGTACCACTCGGCGCCGTGCGCCCACACGCAGTTCGCGCTGCACCTCGGCCACACCGTGGTGATCACGCCGCGCTTCGAGCCGGAGAACATCCTGGAGCTGGTCGAGCGCCACAAGGTGACGAACGCGATGATGGTGCCGACCATGTTCCACCGGATGCTGCGGCTTCCGGAGGAGGTCAAAGCGCGCTACGACGTCTCGAGCCTGCGGCAGGTCATCCACACCGGCGCGGCCTGCCCGGTGGCGGTCAAGCAGGGGATCATGGACTGGTGGGGGCCGGTGCTCTACGAGTACTACGGCTCGACCGAGTCGACGATCGCCTTCTCGGTCAAGCCGCACGACTGGCTGGCCCGGCCCGGCACCGTGGGCAAGCCGGCGCCCACGTTCGAGGTCAGGATCCTCGACGAGGCCGGCGAGGAGCTGCCGCCCGGCGAGCCCGGCATGATCTACGTCAAGTCCAGCCTGGGGACCTTCGAATACCGCAAGGACCCGGCCAAGACGGCCGCCAGCATGCGCGGCGAGTGGTACACCCCCGGCGACATCGGCTACCTCGACAAGGACGGCTTCCTGTTCCTGTGCGACCGGCGCACCGACCTGATCGTCTCCGGCGGGGTCAACATCTACCCGGCCGAGATCGAGGCCGCGCTGCTGGAGCACCCCCTCGTGGCGGACGTGGCCGTCATCGGGGTGCCCGACGAGGAGTGGGGGCACAGCGTGGTCGCCCTCGTCCAGCCGGTGGCGGGCGTCACGGGCGACCCCGAGCTCACCGCCGAACTGCTGCGGCACTGCGAGCCGCGCATCGCCCGGTTCAAGCATCCGAAGGTGATCCACTACCGGGACACGCTGCCGCGCACGCCGACGGGGAAGCTGTCGCGGTCCAAGGTCAGGCAGGAGTACCTCGACTCGCGGTGAAATGACCGCGGGCGCTGACCGTTCCCCTACGGTCCACTGACCGTCCCCCTCAGCGACGTACGGCGCGTTGGTAGCGAGCCGCCAGGAGCAGTACGTGCTCGGCCAGCTCAGGCGGGTCGAGCACCTCGAAGTCCACGCCGATGAACCCGATCCACACGGCCATCCCCGCCAGGTCGTCGCCGCTCAGCCTGACCAGGCAGGTGGCCTCGTCGACCGGCTCGATGTCCAGCTTCAGCGGCGACCGGCGCATCACCTCGGCCGGGCTGTGCAGCAGCACCGTCGCGTGGTAGCGCCACATCGCGGTGGTCACGCCCTTCTCCACGTACGCGGCCACGTCACCGTCGCCGGGCAGCTCGCGGGGCGTGAACCGGGGTCCCGTGGCCGGCGTCCGCAGCAGGACGCGGTCCACCCGGAAGGTCCGCCAGTCCCGCCGCTCGACGTCGTAGCCGACCAGGTACCAGCGGCCGTGCCGGTGCGCGAGCCGGTGCGGTTCGGCGTCGCGCATGGTCGAGGAGCCGTCGTGGCCGGTGTAGTCGAAGCGGAGCCGTTCGTGGTCGCGGGCCGCGTTGGCGATCGTGGTCAGCACCTCGGGCGCCACCGACGGCGCGTCGCCGGGGATCTGCACCGTGTAGGTGTTCAGGGCGTTGACCCGGCGGCGCAGCCGCGACGGCAGCACCTGCTCCAGCTTGGCCAGGGCGCGTACCGAGGTCTCCTCGATGCCCTGGACGCCGCCGCCCGCCGCGCGGCCGAGGCCGACGGCCACCGCGACGGCCTCCTCGTCGTCCAGCAGCAGCGGCGGCAGCGCGGCCCCGGCGCCGAGCCGGTAGCCGCCCGCGACACCCGGCGTGGCGTGCACCGGGTAGCCGAGGCTGCGCAGCCGCTCGACGTCGTTGCGGATCGTCCTGGTGGAGACCCCGAGCCGCGCGGACAGCTCGGGGCCCGACCAGTCCTTGTGCGCCTGGAGCAGGGACAGCAGCTTGAGCAGGCGGGCCGAGGTGTCGAGCATGCCTGCCAGTCTGCCCCCCATCGCGGAAAGCACGCTTCCGCGATGGCGGGTCAGCCGAACAGTTTGTGCGCCTGCTGGATCACCGTCAGCACGGTGAGCGTGCCGAAGAAGGCGATCGACCAGACGAGCGCGCCCAGCCGGTACGACCTGACCTTGAGCGCGTCCGGCAGCGACCGGCGGTTCAGCACGATCAGCAGGATCGAGTAGACGAACATCATCACCGCCGCGAAACTGGCCGAGAACACCAGCAGGATCAGCGGCTGGTCGAACCCGAGCAGCAGGATCACGATGCCGAGCAGCGCCATCGCCCACACGATGAAGAAATACACGCGGTTCTCGGAAATGGCCTTGTCGCGCAGGTAAATGGTCTTCAGCGCGTCGGAGGCCAGCCGAGAGGTGTAGTCGACGATGCCCATGGCCGAGGCGAACAACGACAGCGCCCCGATCACCCAGAACAGCACGCCGAACCACGGCCCGACCGACGCCTTCAGCGCCTCGCCCTCGACCTGCAGGAACCCGATGCCGTTGGCCAGCCCCGGCTTACCGAACACCGTGGAGTAGGCGAGCATCGACATCAGCGCGATCGTCAGGAACGACACCAGCGCGAACGTGGCCGCCTGCTCGATGTTCGCGAAGCGCCACCACTGCTGCCATCGGGCCAGGTTCTCCTTGGTCGGCGCGAACTGGAAGCCCGTCGAGGCGGCCGCCTCCTCCTCGCCGGTGACCGGGCTGACCAGGCGCGGCACGTACAGGCCCATGCCGAAGCCCTTGTCGCGGATCCAGTTGCTCTGGCACAGGTTCTGGCCGCCGCCCGCGCCCGCGTAGGCGATCGCGCCCATCAGCACCGCGAACTCCAGCGGCGGCACCGGGAACCGCGCCCCGACGCTCAGGCCCTTGCCCAGCTCGATCCAGCTGTCGGCGTTGATGGCGAACAGGATCGCGACCACCGCGAGTATCAGCACCAGAGCGATCTTCACGAAGATCACCCGTTCCAGCAGGATGTAGATGACGGGCGCTAGTGTCAGCCCGAGCGCGATCACCAGCAGCATGCCGATCGCGATCCAGCGCACGCTGCCGGCGCCCGTGCCGGTCAGGTAGGTCATCATCGTGGCCGACGTGGTCACCCAGCCGGGCCACAGGTTCGAGCAGAGCGTCATCACGACGAAGACGAGGCTCCAGTGCTTCCACATCCGGCTGAAACCGGTCAGCGCGGTCTCGCCGGTGGCCAGCGTGTAGCGCTCGATCTCCATGTTGAGGAACCACTGGGTGATGATGCCGATCGCGGCGCCCCAGATGAAGACCAGGCCGACCTGGGAGGCGATGTACGGCCAGAGGATGAACTCGCCGGAGGCCAGCCCGACCCCCGCGCCGACCAGGCCGGGACCGATGATGCGCCAGCTCGATCGCGGAGGCTCCGGCAGGTCTCGGACGGCGACGGGGGGCAGGACTCGCGCAGGAACAGTCGGGGTGAATTCCGCCATGCGGATCTCCTTGCTCGACGTGCGTAAGCGCCACATTACAGAGATCCGAAAGCTGAGTGGAATAGGCAGTCAGCCGGTTTCCACCACATATTCCCCGTTGTCGGTGAACCCGGTGACGCGCTCGCCCGACCCCATCAGCCCGCCGAGCACCTCGCGCACCGCCAGCCGCCACGCGCGGGCCGCCTCCGGGTCCTCGCGGCGCAGCGTCTCGATGTCGTACGGCGTCGCCACCAGCACCGCCGGCCCGTCGGCCAGGCCGATTACCGGCCGATTCCCGTCCGCTTCCACCCCCCGCGTGTACGGCCCGGCGGACGGCTCCGGCGGCGACTCCGTCAGCCGCCAGACGGCGAGCAGCCGGTCGGAGGCGTCGCCCTCGTTGATCGCGTCGGCCATGACGCCGTAGAAGTCCTCCAAGTACCGCTCCGGCCGGGCGCCCAGTTTGGTCAGGTTGAACCGGGCGTTCCTGCGTACGAGCGGGTCGAAGGTCCAGGTGACCCTCTCCAGCCCGCGCTCCAGGCACCAGGCCCGCTGGTGCAGCTTGAGCGCGTAGCCGATGCCGCGCCCGACCACCGCCCCGGTCACGTGCGAGTGCAGCGTCCGATCCGCCGCGAGGAAGCCCACCGAGGCACCGACCAGGCTCTCGCCCTCGTACGCCCCGGCCACATAGCCGCCCGTGTGGGCGAAGCCGATCATCAGCTCCACCGGCACGGGCGCGTTGCGCGGGTCGGGGTGCCAGATGTCGTCGTACAGCCGGTAGACCTCCTGGAAATCGTGGATCTCGCGCAGCTCGCGGATGGTCACACCGGTCTTCTCGGCCGCCTCACGGGCGGCGGCCGCTTCCGCACTCGTCATTGCGGTTACTTACCCGCCGCTGGTCAGACCAGCCATTCCTGGAGTGGCCGGACGGTAGGCGGTGCGTGGCGGCCGGGCCGTCAAGCGGCGGTAGAGCGTCGTGGGGCCCGGCCAGTTGTTGGTGACGCGGCCTTCGGCCCTCTTGTACCAGCTCTGGCATCCGTTGCCCCACACCATCCGCGCCATCGCCGCGTCGAGCTGCCTGCTCCAGGCCGCCATCGCCTCGGGCCGTACTTCGATCGGCCCCTGCTCCGAGAGGTACGGCAGGCAGGACATGATGTGGTTCACCTGGCATTCGAGCATGAAGATGATGGAGTTGTGGCCCAGGTTCGTGTTCGGCCCGTACAGCAGGAACAGGTTCGGGAAGTCCGGCACCGAGATGCCCAGGTACGCCTCCGCCCCGCCCTTCCACCGCTCCCGCAGCGACTGGCCGCCCCGCCCCGAGACCTCCATCGGCGCGAGGAACTCGGTGCTCCTGAACCCCGTGGCGTAGACGATCGTGTCCACCTCGTACGGCCGATCGGTGGTCTCGATGCCCTTCGGCGTGATCCGTACGATCCGCTCCGTCACCACGTCCACGTTCGGCCTGGTCAGGGCGGGATAGAAGGTGCTGTCGATGACGACCCGCTTGCAGCCCGGCGGATACTCGGGGGTGAGCTTGGCGCGCAGCGCCGGGTCGGGGACCTGGTTCCTGAGGTGGTCGAGCGCCCGCTTCTTGAGCAGGCCGACGCTCCAGCCCTGGGCCAGGGCGGGGTAGAGGGTGTTCTCGGCGTAGCGGTAGATCCACTCGCGGTAGGCGCGCTGGAGGCCCGGGACGAACCGGAACGCGAGCCTGGTCAAGGGGCCGAAGGTGGCGTCGGGCTTGGGGATCACCCAGTTCGGGGTGCGCTGGAACACGATCAGGTGCTCGGCCTCGGCGGCGACGCGCGGGATGAGCTGGGCGGCCGACGAGCCGTTACCGATCACCGCGACCCGCCTGCGGGTGAGATCGTGGCCGTGGTTCCAGCGGGCGGAATGGAAGGACGTGCCCTCGAAGTCGGACATTCCGGGTATGTCGGGGAGCTGCGGGCGGTTGAGCTGGCCGACGCTCATGACGACGACGTCGAAGGTCTCTGTGGTGCCGGCCGTGCTGACCTGCCAGTGGGAGCCGTCGAAGACGGCGCGCTCGACCTCACTGCCGAACCGGATTTTCCCCCTGACGTCGTATTTATCGGCGCAATGCTCTAGATAGGCAAGAATTTCTGGCTGCTCTGGGTAGCGGCGGGTCCAGCTCGCATATTTCTCGAAAGAGTAGGAGTAAAGGTGCGACGGGATGTCGCAGCCCGCGCCCGGATAGCTGTTGTCGCGCCAGGTGCCGCCCAGGCCGTCCGCCTTCTCGAAGACCGTGTAGGAGCCGATGCCGGCCCGTTCGAGCTGGATCGCCATGCACAACCCGCCGAACCCCGCTCCGATGATCGCGACCCTGGGCGCCATGGCATCCTCCACATGTCAGGATCCACTTACGGTACGCCGCGCGTCCCTCCGACGACACCCCTCGCCGATCACGTACCGGGGCCGGGCGGCCGGTAGTCTGCGCTGGTGGCTGGAGTGACGCTGGCGGATGTGATCAAGGAGCTCGAGGCGGCCTACCCGCCCGCCCGAGCCGAGTCCTGGGACGCGGTGGGCCTGGTCTGCGGAGACCCGGCGCAGGAGGTGCGGCGGGTGCTGTTCGCGGTCGATCCGGTCGCGGCCGTCGCCGCCGAGGCCGTCGAGTGGGGCGCCGACCTGATCGTCACCCACCATCCCCTCTATCTGCGCGGCACCACGAGCGTCGCCGCGACCACGCCCAAGGGCCGCCTGCTCCACAACCTGATCAAGAACGACATCGCCCTCTACACCGCCCACACCAACGCCGACGTGGCGAACCCCGGCGTCTCCGACGCTCTGGCCCGCGCCGTCGGCCTGACCGGCGATCTGGTCCCGTTGCGGCCGTTCCCCGACGATCCCTGGCGCGGGCTCGGCCGCGTCGGCGACCTGCGGTCGGAGATGACGCTGGCGGAGTTCGCCGAGCGGGCGGTCGCGGGGCTGCCGGAGACCGCGCAGGGCATCCGCGTCGCGGGCGACCTGGCCCGCCGCGTCACGCGCGTGGCCGTCAGCGGGGGAGCGGGCGATTCGCTCCTCGGTACGGTCCGCGCCGCGGGTGTGGACGTGTTCCTCACCGCGGACCTGAGACACCACCCGACCAGCGAATTCATCGAGGAGGGCGGCCCTGCGCTGATCGACGCCGGGCACTGGGCCACCGAGTGGCCATGGCTCGACAGCGCCGCGTCCATCCTGGGTTCGAGTGGCGTTACCGTTGAGACGCGTGTCTCCGCCACGGTCACCGATGCTTGGACAAGAGGATATTGATCATGAAAGCAGCCCCCGAGGCCCAGAAACGACTGCTCGACCTGGCTGACGTTGACTCCGTGGTCGACCGGCTGGCGCACCGCCGCCGTACGATGCCGGAGCTGGCGGAGATCGACGAGCAGTCGAAGCGCTACGCCAAGCTCGCCACCGACGTGATCGGCGCCGAGACCGAGGCCGGCGACCTGGCCCGCGAGCAGGCCAAGGCCGAGAACGACGTCGACGCCGTCCGCAGCCGCGCCGACCGCGACCAGAAGCGGCTCGACTCCGGCGCCGTCAGCTCGCCGAAGGACCTGGCGAGCCTCCAGTCCGAGATCGCCTCCCTGCACAAGCGCCAGGGCGACCTCGAAGAGGTCGTGCTGGAGATCATGGAACGCCGCGAGGCCGCCGACAGCAAGGTCCTCGACCTGATCGCGCAGCGCGACGAGATCGCCGCCACGCGCGCCGCCGCCGAGGACCGCCGCGACGCCCTGCTGGTCGACCTCGACAAGGAGGCGGGCGAGGCCCAGACCCGCCGCGCCGCCGTCGCCGGCGAGATCCCCGCCGACCTGCTCGCGCTCTACACCAAGCTCAAGGACCAGTACGGCGTGGGCGCCGCCATGCTCAGGGGCGGCCGGTGCCAGGGCTGCAAGGTGGCCCTGTCGATCGCCGAGATGAACCGCATCAAGGCCGCGCCGCACGACGAGGTGCTGCGTTGCGAGGAGTGCCGCCGCATCCTCGTACGTACTCCAGAGTCAGGCATATGAGCTCCTACATCATCGAGGCGGACGGCGGCTCGCGCGGCAACCCCGGGCCCGCCGGCTACGGCGCCGTGGTCATGGACGCCACCGACCGCCAGGTGCTGGCGGAAGCGGCGGAGGCGATCGGCGTCACGACCAACAACGTGGCCGAATACCGAGGGCTGATCGCCGGGCTGACGTCGGTGCTCGCGGTGGGGGGCGAGGGCGCCCAGGTCGCGGTACGCATGGACTCCAAACTGGTCATCGAGCAGATGGCCGGCCGCTGGAAGATCAAGAACGAGGGCCTGCGCCCGCTCGCCCTGGAGGCCGGCAAACTGGCCAGACGGCTGCGGGTGACGGAGTGGACCTGGATCCCGCGCGACCAGAACCGGCACGCGGACCGCCTGGCCAACGAGGCGATGGACGCCGCGGCGAAGGGTTTGACCTGGAAGGCGGGCGGCGCGGCCCTTACGGACTCGCCGCCGCCCACGTCTACTCCGGCCGACTCCGAAACCCGAACTTTGTCCGAAACCCGGGGCGGCAACGAAACCCGGGCCAACTCGCGGGGCGACTCCGGAACCTCGGCCCGGCCCCGGCCCTCATCCACCCAACAGACGGACCTCCTGGACATAGCTGACAACGTGTCCGCCCCTACCGCCTCGGTGGCCGCCTCCCAGTCGGCCACCACCCAGCAGCGCGACCGCGGCACCGGCTGGGCCCCACCGACCCGAGTGGCGACCTCCCTGCTCCTGCTGCGCCACGGCGAGACCCCACTGTCCGTCGACCGCCGCTTCTCCGGCCTGGGCGACGCCGAACTCACCACCAAGGGCCTGGCCCAGGCATCGGCCGCCGCCGAGCGGCTGTCCCGCGAGCCGTACCACCTGGACGTGATCGTCACCTCCCCCCTCAAGCGCGCCCGGCAGACCGCGGAGGCGGTCGCCCAGCGCGCGGGGCTCGCCGTAGAAGTGGACGACGACCTCAGGGAGGCCGATTTCGGCGCCTGGGAGGGCCATACGTTCACGGAGGTCCAGCGCGGCTGGCCGGCCGAACTGGCCGCCTGGCTCGCCGACCCGACCACCGCGCCCCCGGACGGCGAGAGCTTCGAGGCCGTGGCGGAGCGCGTCAAGCGAGCGGAGGAGCGCCTGGTCGAGCGGTACGAGGGCCGGACGGTGCTCATCGTGTCGCACGTGACGCCCATCAAGACGCTGCTGCGGTTCGCGCTGATGGCACCTCCTGCGGCGCTCTACCGTATGCACCTGGACCTGGCATGCCTGTCGCTGATCGAGCACTACGCGGACGGCCAGTCCGCGGTGAAGTCCTTCAACGACACCTCCCACCTACGCTGACATCCCAGCGGAGCAGGCTGGTCGACCGACGGAAGATCTACGGGGGTTTGGTAAACTTCCAGCTAGACGAGTCGGCCGGGCGGCCGCGTCGGGCCCTTCACGGGCCCGCCGAGGAAGGTCCGGGCTCCACAGGGCAGGGTGGTCGGTAACGCCGACCCGGGGCGATCCGCGGGACAGTGCCACAGAAAGCAAACCGCCTCCAGATCCTTCTGGAGGTAAGGGTGAAACGGTGGTGTAAGAGACCACCAGCGCCCACGGTGACGTGGGCGGCTAGGTAAACCCCACCCGGAGCAAGGTCAAGAAGGGACGCTCTCCGGAGCGTCCCGCGCGCGACGTTCGAGGGCTGCCCGCCCGAGCCGCGCGGGTAGACCGCTTGAGGCCGCCGGCAACGACGGCCCTAGATGGATGGTCGCCCCTTCGTTCCGACGAAGGACAGAACCCGGCCTACAGGCCGACTCGTCCGCCTTACTCTCCTCTGACCTGCGGCGAAGCCCTGATCAGGCAAGATCAAAGCGGCCGGAGGGCACAATGGGGGCACATTCACGCGAGCCCGCCCGCCACGGCGAAGGCGTGGTCCAGGGCCGTGCGAGCTCGCTCGGACGCCTCGGGGACCAGATGCCCGTAGAGATCCACGGTGGTGATGGACTCGTGCCCGAGCCACCGGGACACCTCGGAGATGGGCACGTCTTCGGCGAGCGCCGTACTGGCGAAGGTGTGGCGAAGATCGTGGAACGTCATGTCCGTCGGTGCTCCCGCTGAGAAGACCGCAGGCTTCAGGACGTCGGCGTCCCAGGCGTAGTAGCCCTGGCGTGAGACACCCAGCACCCGGGCCAGCAGGGAGACGTCGTGGTGGTCTTTCTCCGCATCGATCAGCCGGATCCTCATATCGGCCGATCCGTCTCCCGCGTGAAGAAAACCGCGGCTTTATGCAAGATCTCCTTCTCCTCGCGTAGCAGCTTGACCTCACGTCGTAGCCGGGCCATCTCGTCCTTCTCGGCGCTGGTCAGCCCGTCTTGGCGGCGGTACCAGACCGGAGGGGCGGGAACGGCCATCAATAGTCGTAGCACCGTGGTCCACGAGACCTTCACCGCCGGCTGGGACAGCACGGCCGCTCCGGCGCGGTCGGCCGGCACCACCGCCAGGTCCGCGATCAGCGCGGTCGGCTCCACGGTGCGGTGAGCATGACGGGCTGCCAGCTGCGGGACCTGCTCGCGGAACGTTTGCCGCACACAGCCGCAGGCATCGCACCCCAGTCCACGTACGCGCAGGTCGACGACTACCGTGCGGCTGGCCGGCACATCCGGCAGACGCCGGGTGTGGGAGGCGTCCACCCGGCGGGTCAAGACCCCACACGCTCCGTCACCATCAAATTCGTGTCAGAGCCGAAAACCGTACAGTTCCAAACCCGAGCTGCATACGGACGCGACCGTTCGCGATGGTCGGCTGGACTGTAGATCTAAGATCATCGAGGGGCGTGTCCGTCGTTCCGCTCCCGTGTCTCGCCCAGCTCTGCCACTCACCTCACGAGAACGCATCAGCCCTGATGGGAGGGTGTTGAGCCTCGCCAGATTCTTCTTTGTTCGGAGGTGGAGTTCTTGTTCATCCAATTCCAAAGTGCTTCGAGATCCTTTGCTACTTCTGATCCGTTTGGAACTAGATTGGCTTCCAGTGTCGTCTTGTACCACCAGGAGTAGGTGTCACCAAAGAGGCGGCATACGTATTTCTTTCGAATCTCTCCGTGTTCGATGGAGAGCCAAAGGCGCTGGAAGAAATAGATGATCTGACGTAAGTCTCCCATGGTCGAATAGCCAAGATGCTGATCCAGTTCATCATAGGTGAGGCCGGGATTTTCCATGAGGATATCGGCGCAGGTATAGCGGGCGCGGATCATTTCAGGGCCGTGTAGTTCCTTGTGTAGTTCGAAGGTCATGGCCAGATGCCGCTGGTTCACAGTGAGCCAGTAGGTCAACCATACGCCGACGAAGACGCCACCAAGGCCAGCGAGTCCTTCCATGTGCAACTCCTGAGTATCGGAGACTATTCGGGACACTTTGCTGTCTGAGTGTAAACAACAAGCTTTGTCAAACTGCTCCGTGTCCTGTTTCACTTATCAGAGGAAACCGGAAACCTCGTGATGGATCATGGGAACCGTGCCGTCGTGGCCTCCTTCGCTTTGCTGCTACAGATGTCACCGACTCTTGGTGGATCAGCTGGTTTTCTGGAGGCCGAGCTCGGGGAAGGCAGGAAGTGTTACCCGACCATTCCCGATGTGAGTGTGGGCCGCTGTGGCAAGCCGCAGCGGTACCGGAATGCCCGATCACTGTGAGGTCAGATGAATCAGTGTTCGTTCTGTGCGATCGTGGAAGGAAGGGCCCCGGCCGATATCGCCTATGCCGATATCGACGTGGTGGCGTTCGCTCCGCGTAGACCGGCAAACCCGGGGCATC
Organism: Nonomuraea aurantiaca; assembly: GCF_020215705.1. GTDB lineage: Bacteria > Actinomycetota > Actinomycetes > Streptosporangiales > Streptosporangiaceae > Nonomuraea > Nonomuraea aurantiaca. The sequence continues at coordinate 448,550 of NZ_JAIWNB010000001.1, forward strand.
TTCTTGTTGTGCCTCGGGTGCACATTGCCGATATCTGGATGTTGCCGGAGGAGACGCTCTCGATGGACGTGCACATCGTGCGACTGGCGCGGGCGATCAAGGAAGCGCTGCGGCCCAACGGGCTCAACATCATCACCTCGGCGGGCGCCGCGGCCACGCAGACGGTGTTCCACCTGCACATCCATCTGGTGCCGCGTTGGTTTGGTGACGGGTTCGGACATATATGGCCGGGCGGAGAGCGGGTCATGGCGACGTCGGCTCGTGAGTCGACCCAGCTGATCAGGGAGATCTTCACCTGTTGACTGTGTCCGCCGGGTCGTCCGGTCCGGATTGGCGGAGAGCAGCGATGCTGTCTAGGATCTCTCCGCTGAGGGCGGCGTCGGTGACCGGATCGCAGAGCTGGAGCGCTTCCTCCAGAAGCCCGAGCGCACGTTCCGGCTCCTCACCGTTGACCGCGGCGGCTAGATTGGTTAGCGCTGCAGCGAGGTCTCTGCGGCAGAGCGAAGGCTGGTCCTCGCGGATGGCGCGGTACACGGCGACGGCTTCGCCCGCCGCGGCGGCGCTTTCCGCCGTCAGCCCGAGCGAGGCCCGGGCGAGTGCGAGGCCGTTGAGCGCGTTGGCCAGACGCGAGCGGTAACCGTCCTCCTGCGCCGCAAGTTCGCGGAAGACGGCCACCGACTCCTCCGAATTCGCCGCTGCCTCCTCAAACCGGTTCATACTCCGAAGCCGGACGCCGAGATTGGCCAGCGCCGCACCAAGCCCGCTCAGGATTTCTCGATCCTCGGTCGGCAGTAAGCTCCTTCTGATCTCCACCGAGGCATTGATCGTTTCCAGCGCCTCCTCGGTCCTGCCCAGTCTGCCGAGGGCCAGAGCCTTCGTGTTGAAGGCCATGGCGAGGTCCTGGGTGAACACCCCCGGATCCCGGATCGCGAGCTCGCGGTAGAGGGTGGCACTCTCCTCAGCCATGGCCAGCGACTCGGCGGTAAGCCCGACCGGAGCCGAGATGATCGCCCCATTGTTCAGGGCCATGGCGAGGTCGCTGAGGAACACCTCTGGGCGGTGCATGGCCAAGCGGCGGTAGATCTCGATGGTTTCGGCGGCGGCCTCGGCGGCCTCTTCCTTCCGGTCGATGTCCTCCAAGAGGAGGGCCTTGGTGTTCAGGGTGCTCGCCAGATCCGGGAGATAGGCGTCCGGTTGGTGGTCAGCCAAACGGCGCCGGAGGTCGATCGCGTCGAGGACGATCTCCAGGGCCGCAGCATGGTCCCCGGTGGCCCGCAGGTGCACCGCGAGGTTGTTGAGAGACCTGGCGAGATCGTGCATCACCGTGGTCTCATGCCCGCTGTCCCAGAGGCCGATGTAAAGCTGGGTGGCCTCTGTCGCGGTGTCCACCGCCTCGCGGTGGCGGCTCAGGGCGCGGTAGCGGTTGGACAAGGTGTTGAGCGAGTTGGCCAGCTCCGAGGCGTACGCGTCGGGCCGGGCTGCCATGAGCCCGCGGTACCCGATGACGGCGCGTTCGGCGTGGTCGGCCGCGGCCTCTGCCTCGCCTAGATCGCTGAGACACAACGACGCGATGTGCAGCGCCGACATGCAGTGCGTGAGGTAGGTCTCCTGGTCGGTTTCGGCGAGCCGCCGGTAGAGGTCAAAGCTCTGCCTGATCGCAATGAGCCCGTCGTGAGGTTTTCCGAGCTGGCGCAGCCGGCGCGCCAGCCGGTTCAGGAGGTGAGCCGTGACGGCCGGGTCACGGTCCGGCAGGAGGAGATGCGCCTCAAGGGCGCGTTCGTTGGCGAGGACGGCCAACTCCGCCAGTGCCAGGGTGGTGTCGGGGATCTGGGCAAGGACCAGATTCACCGCCTGGTCGCCGTTCTCGTTGACGGCTTCCCGCAAGACCCCCACTAGCGGGCGAGGATCCTCTAACCGGGTCGCGACCGTGACGGCGGCCTCGACGAACCGGGCCCCGGTCCGGGCCGAGACCTCGGTGAGGACGCCGGTGAGCCGCGGATGGCGGGGCGCGCCGCGACCCATCACGGTCAGCGCCTGGCGCAGCTGTCCATCATTCACGAACCGTGATGGTCTGACCGCGATCGAGGAGTCGGCGGACAGCGCGGCGGCGGCCTGGTCTTCCCCCAGCCGGTCGGGGCGGACAGAGTTGAGCGCCTGCGGTCCCGGATAGAGCCCTGGAGCCAGCGCACGAACCGCATGACGACGTCCCTGCCCTGATCTTCGAAGGTCGGCAGGAGACCGAGCAGCTCGACGGCGTCGTGCTCGGTCGCCGCCCCGAACAGGGTGGCGGCCGCGACGACGGAGTCGAGGCGGGCGCTGTGCGGATCGGCCAACTCGTAGGCGGCGCAGGTCCGCTTCCAATAGCGCCGTTCATGATGCAAGACCCGCGCCACCGGGTCCTCCTCCGGATCGGAGCTCTCGCCCTGAGTGTGTTCGTCGAGGAGCGCCGCCAGCGCGGCCGCGTGGACGTCCAGCACCCGGTCGTAGCGGTCGGTCTCGATGAGCGGCGGAGCGTCGAAGCCCTCGGCCGACTGTCCGATCCGTCCGGACATCGCGGCTAGCGCCCGTACGAACTCCGCGTGCCGGTCACGGACGCAGTCGGTCAGGGAGGTCAGCCGCTGTTCGACCATCCGCAGGAAGACGTCGGCGACCCGGTCGTCGGGGTGGTCATGCAGTTCCCGCATGCAGTCGCCGGCCGAGCGGGCGAGGAGGAGCACCCGCACAGGGTTGGCTCCGGCACCGCGTACAAGAGCGGCGACGAGGTCGCGCAGATGGGCCGTCCTGCCTTCGGCGTAGTCGACGACCAGCAGCAGCGGGGTGGAGACGGGGGCGACTCGGCCGAACATCTTCGCCGGGGTATCGTCGGCGATCACCCCGGCCAACCAGTTCCTCTCCCGGGCCAGTTCGCACAATCGCAGGGCGAGCCGAGTCTTGCCCTGCCCGGCTGGCGCCGTTATCAGCCGGGCCGCCTGCGCGGAAGGGCCGGCCATCCACATGTCCAGGTCCGAGAGCTCGGCCTCCCTGCCACTAAAGGGGACGACCCCGTACTCCGGGCGCAGCAGCATGCTTGGAAGGTAGGTCTCGGGGAGGGCGGTGGACGGCGCGAAGATTCCCGCTGCGGCGAGGGCGGGAGCCACCGCTGTCACCTGGCTCATGAGGTGGGCCATGTCTGAGCCGATATGCCGGTGCCGTAGGTAGACGGCTTGGCGGTCGGCGAGTTCCGCGATGTCGGATGGGAGATCGGCCTTGGCGGGCCGGGTGGCGCCAGTCAGCAGGACCGGGATCACCGGGATTCCCCGTTTGAGGGCGATGGAGATCTCTTTTCGCACCCAGTCGTCGGTCCGGTCGAGATGCCGGGTCCCGTCGGCGGTGGCGGCAGTCAGCCATTCGGGGCCGATAAGCGACAGCATGACGTCGCAGGTCGTGACGCCTTCGAGCAGTACCTCGTCGAAACGGACCCCGGCCTGGATGGTCCGGCTCGACCGGAACACAAGTTCGGAGCTGAAGATCGTGCCCAGAATCTCGTCCAGCACGACCGCGGCATATGACCCGGCGTCGGCCGAGCGGAAGTTCAAAAATATCCCGGACACGGCTCTTGATACTACTTACGGAAGAAACTGCCGTCTTGGTAACGGCGCGGTCCGCGGTCTCCGGAATGGACTTCGCGGGGTTTCCCGTTTCCTCATCGATCGGGGAAGGGGAAACCGCCGGAGTGTCTCTGGCCCGGACCTGATAATCGAGGCCAGACTCGACCGGAGAACCGGAAGGTAGCCACCATGCCCCTGCAGCCGCGCATCGCCAGATATTCCCAATTCATCAACGAGGAGTATCACTGCGGTTTTCTCAAGGGAAACGAGTATTCGTCGGACGAGTTCTCCGACGACTTAGCCCGACGCATCTCGGAAGGCGAGTTCAGCAGGATCGTCTTTACCGGAATGGGCTGCTCGGCGATCGTCTCCGACATCATCCGCGGTTATCTCAAGGAACAGAGGTCGTCGTTCGAGGTGCATGTGGTGAACGACTACGACTGGGACAGCCTGCTTCCTGGAAGTGTGGTGCACGACGCCGGGACGCTCTTCATCGTTAGCTCCTACAGCGGTTTCTCCCGGGAGCCGCTGCTGGCCCTCCAGCGCCTGCTTCCCCGCAAGGACCAGGTAGTGGTACTCACCTCGGGCGGCGACCTGGGCGACTTGGCGCGCGAGCACGGCATTTCGATCCTGCGCTGGCGGCTGCTGAACCCCGACCGGGAATATCCGCTCTTCCATGTGACCCAGTACTTCGCGATCCTCGTGGACTTCTTCGTCAAGGTGGGCATCCTCGGCCCGGAGTCGCTGACCGAGGTCCTTGGGCTGGCCTCGGCCGTCCGCGCCGACTTCGACGCGACGTGGACGGCACGCGCCCGCTCCTTGGGCAGGGAGAGCCGTGACGCCAACGTCGTCATGGTGGCGTCGCCGAAGTACCACGAGAGTCTGCTGAAGCTTTGCAAGATGCACCTGAACGAGATCGCCATGGTGCCGGCGACACGCAACTTCATCCACGAGTTCTGCCACAGCGAGGTGGCCTCCCTTTCCAACCCCGAACGGCGGCACAGTGTGCTGGTGTTCGTCTCCTCCGACGACGACCCCTACACCAAGGAGAAGGCCGCCAACCTCGCGGCGTTGTTGTCCGCGCCCCGTCCGGAGAACACGAACGTGGCCGTCCGCGTCGTCGAACTCGGCCAGCCGACGTTCGCGCGCCGCTTCTTCTGCGCGCTGCATCTGGTACAGGTTCTGACCCTCGAACTTGGCCGGTACCGCAACACCCGGTCCCGGGAGCTGATCTCCGAGGCGGCGGGCAATACCTGGTACCACCAGAGCACGATCAGCGCGGAGCGGCTGCCCGTCTCGGCGGGTTCCTGATCATGGAAGATCTCCAAGGGCAGGTCTCTCTGATCACCGGTGGCACCCGGGGCCTGGGACTGGCACTGGCGAGCGGATTAGCCCGGGCAGGGGCGAGGGTATACCTGATCGGGCGGTCCGCGGAGACGGTCGCCGAGGCGGTCAAAGGATTGCGGGCCTTGGGGTATGAGGCGGCGGGCGGCGCGTTCGACGTCGCCGCCGCCGACCGCGCCGACGAACTCGTCGACCGGGTGATCAGGGAGATGGGCCGTCTTGACATCCTGGTGAACAACGCGGGCGTCATCGAGCGGCGGCCGACGGCCGAGCTCGGGCTCGACTCCTGGCGAAGAGTACTCGACGTCAACCTCACTGGATCCTTCGCGCTGGCCCGCGCCGCGGGTCGAACGATGGTGCGGCGCGGCGAGGGGCGGATCGTCACGATCTCCTCGGTGCTCGGCAGGTCGGGCATGGCGGAGGTGGCGTCCTACGCCGCCAGCAAGGGCGCACTCGACCAGCTCACCCGCTGCCTCGCGGTCGAGTGGGCTGGGACCGGAGTCCGGGTTAACGCCATCGCCGCCGGCTATTTCGTCACCGAGCTCAGCGAACCGGCCCGAGAGGACCCGGTCAGGGGCCCGCGGCTGCTGGACCGGATTCCCGCCGGACGCTGGGGCCAACCGGAGGAGATCGTCGGCCCGCTGTTGTTCCTTGTCTCCCCGGCGGCGTCGTATGTCACCGGTTGTGTGCTCCCCGTGGACGGCGGATGGAGCGCGACATGAGGAACTCGCCGATCCGGGAGATCACCGCCAGATGCGTGGAGGCCGGGGCGATCAACCTGGCGCAGGGCCTGTGCCGGGTGGACCCGCCCGTGCCGCTGATCGAGGCAATGGCGCGGGCCGACCGTCTGGAGCACACCTACTCGGACGCGCGGGGCATCCCCGACCTGCGCCTCGCGATCGCGGAAAAGCTGGCGAGGGACAACGGCATCGAGGCCGATCCCGATACCCAGGTGCTCGTGACGGTGGGCACGTCGAGCGCCTTCTACGCCACCTTGCGGGCACATCTGCGGTCCGGCGACGAGGTCGTCCTCATCGAGCCGTTCTACAGCTACCACCGCGCCGCGATCGAGTTGTGCGGCATGACCCCGCGGGTGGCCCCGCTCTGCGGGCCCGGCCTGCGGCTGACCGAAGACACGCTCGCCGGGGCGGTCAGCGCGCGGACTCGCGCGATCGTGGTGTGTACCCCGGCCAACCCCAGCGGGAGACGCTTTGACCGCGCGGAGATCGCGGCGGTCGCGGCCCTGGCCAGAAGGCACGACCTGCTGGTGATCACCGATGAGATCTACGAATACATTCACTTCACGGACGCCGCCCATCTGTCACCGGCCACGGTGGAGGATCTCGCCGACCGCACAGTAACGATCAGCGGCCTGTCCAAGACTTTCAGCGTTCCGGGCTGGCGGCTCGGTTATCTGACCGGGCCGCCGCGCCTGGTGGATCCGGTCAGGGCGGTCTCGGACGTGATCTCCATCTGCGCTCCGGTGCCGTTACAGCGCCTCGCGTGCACGGCGCTCGGCCTGCCCACCGGCTATTACGCGGATCTGCGCCAGATGTACGCGCGGAAGAAGGAGATCATTGCGTCGGCGTTCAGGGAGACCGGCTGCACGGTGCCGGAGCCCGAGGGCTCCTACTACCTGTTCATCGGCTGTCTCCCGCTCGGCGTGGACACCGGGGCCGAGGCGGCCGAGCTGCTGCTCACTGAGGCCGGTGTCGGCGCCGTCCCTGGTGAGGCGTTCCATCTCGGGCCGCCGTCCGCGCCTCTCATCAGGATTTGCTTCTCCGCACCGGACGCCGAACTCCTCGATGCCGCCGCCCGGATCAGGAAACTCCGGCCCGGTACAATCAAGAAGGGTGTTGCTTGATCATGGCAGGTCAGAATGTCTTTACGGGCGTCGCGTGGCCCTACGCGAGCGGTCCTCGACATATCGGTCATGTTGCGGGCTTCGGTGTCCCGTCGGACGTGTTCAGCCGGTTCGAGAGGATGCGCGGCAACCACGTACTCATGGTGAGCGGCACCGACGAGCACGGCACGCCCATCCTCCTGGCGGCCGACGCCGCGGGGGTACGGGCGAAGGACATAGCTGACAAGTACAGCCGGGTGATCTCCGAGGATCTTTGCGGCCTAGGCCTGTCGTACGATCTCTTCACCCGGACGACGACCCGCAACCACTACTCGATCGTCCAAGAGATGTTCCGCGGCCTCCACGACAACGGCTACATCTTCTCGCGCTCGATGCTCGGCGCGATCTCACCGTCGACCGGTCGAACCCTGCCCGACCGCTACATCGAGGGGACCTGCCCGCACTGCGGTGACCCAGGCGCGCGGGGAGATCAGTGCGACCACTGCAGCAAGCAGCTCGATCCGATCGACCTCCTCCAGCCGCGCAGCCGGGTAAACGGCGAAACCCCCGCCTTTGTGAAGACCGAGCACTTCTTCCTCGACCTGCGCGCCTTCGGCGAGGTTCTCGGCGGCTGGCTGCAAACCCGGCAGGGGTGGCGTCCAAACGTCCTAAAGTTCACCATGAACCTGCTGAACGACCTGGCCCCTCGGGCGATTAGCCGCGACCTCGACTGGGGGGTGCCGATCCCGCTGGACGGCTGGGCCGACCGGCAGGACAAGCGCCTCTACGTCTGGTTCGATGCGGTCATCGGCTACATCGCGGGTTCGGTGGAGTGGGCTCGGCGCACCGGCGACCCGGACGCGTGGAAGGCCTGGTGGCACGATCCCGACGCCAGGGCCCACTACTTCATGGGCAAGGACAACGTCGTCTTCCACAGCGTCATGTGGCCGTCCATCCTGCTGGGATACAACGGAGAGGGGTCCAAGGGCGGGACGGCCGGACGGCTGGGCCGTCTGAACCTTCCCGAGCGGGTCGTCTCCAGCGAGTTCCTGACCATGGAAGGGCGGAAGTTCTCCTCTTCGCGTGACGTGGTCATCCACGTGCGCGACTTCCTGTCACGGTACTCGAGTGACTCGCTTCGCTACTATTTGGCCGCTGCGGGTCCGGAGACCGCCGACACCGACTTCACCTGGAGCGCATTCGTCAGCAGGAACAACGACGAACTCGTCGCCGGCTGGGGCAACCTGGTCAACCGGACGGTCTCGATGGCGGCCAAGTACTTCGGCGGTATCCCCGAGGCCGGGGCGCTGAACGACCTCGACCACGAGCTGTTGGCCTCCTCACGAGCGTCCTTCGGCCTGGTTGGTGACCTGCTGGAGCAACAGCGGCAGCGGGCGGCGCTGGCGGCCGTGATGAAGGTGGTGGCGAGTGCGAACAAGTACACCTCCGAGCAGCGGCCCTGGGCGTTGCACGGCTCGGATCCCGAACGCGCCGCCACGGTTGTGCACGTCGCGCTCCAGGTCGTCGACGACTGCAAGAGCCTGCTCACCCCGTTTCTGCCCGAGTCCTCCGAACGAGTGCACCGGATCCTGGGGGGATCCGCGCCCTGGTCAGGGATGCCGGAACTGCGGGAGGTCGAGGAGGACGGCGAAACCTACACCGTGCTCATGGGCGACTATTCGACGAGCGCGGTGTGGAAGTCGGTGCCGATTAAGCCGGGAATACCGCTGAGCGCGCCGGGACTGCTTTTCCAGAAACTCGACTCGGCAATCGTGGAGGATGAGCTCGAACGTATGGGCGGGGGGGCGGGATAACCCTGGGGACGGGTGGGGCAGCGGGCCGGGAAGGGCCCGCTCCCTGCTCGTTTTACGCCCTTTCCCGTTTCCCGTTTCCCGTTTCCTAAGGATGGGGGACGCGGGCAACCAGGGAGATCGGAGCTGGTTTTCTCGACAATGGACTGAAATGTTCCATCTCGATGGGAGCCGAAATTGAGACGTCTGTTCACCTCCGAATCCGTGACCGAAGGACATCCGGACAAGATGGCCGACCAGATCAGCGACGCCGTCCTCGACGCGATGCTGACCAAGGACGCCCAGAGCAGGGTGGCTGTCGAGACTCTGCTGGCAACGGGGCAGGTTCACCTCGCGGGGGAGGTCAGGACCACCGCGAACGTCGACATTCAGTCGGTCGTTCGGCAGAAGATCGTCGAGATCGGCTACGACTCCTCCGAGAAGGGCTTCGACGGCCGCACCTGCGGTGTCTCGGTGTCGATCGGTGCCCAGTCCCCCGACATCGCTCTGGGCGTCGACGGCTTGGCCGACGGCGTCCCGGCTGAGAACGACGACCTCCAGGGCGCGGGCGACCAGGGCCTGATGTTCGGCTACGCCACGAACGAGACCCCCGAGATGATGCCACTGTCCATCGTGCTGGCGCACCGATTGGCCCAGCGGCTGGCCGAGGTCCGCAAGAGCGGTGAGCTGGCCTACCTCCGCCCCGACGGGAAGACCCAGGTGACCCTTGAGTACGAGGGGCAGCGTGCGGTGCGGGTCGACACCGTGGTGGTCTCCAGCCAGCACGCCGGGAACATCGACCTCCAGAGCCTGCTGGAACCCGACATCAAGGAGTTCGTCGTCGATCCCGTCCTCACTGAGTTCGGCCTGAACGACGGCGGCCACCGGCTTTTGGTTAACCCGACGGGCCGCTTCGAGGTCGGGGGACCGATGGGCGACGCCGGACTGACCGGCCGAAAGATCATCGTGGACTCCTACGGCGGCATGGCCCGGCACGGCGGCGGCGCGTTCTCGGGGAAGGATCCATCCAAGGTCGACCGGTCGGGCGCCTACGCTATGCGGTGGGTGGCGAAGAACATCGTCTCGGCGGAGCTGGCCGAGCGGGCAGAGATTCAAGTCGCCTACGCGATCGGCCGGGCCCGGCCAGTGGGGGTGTTCGTCGAGACGTTCGGCACCGAGCGGGTGCCCGTCGAGCGGATCCAGGAGGCGGTGGTCGCGGTCTTCGACCTGCGGCCTGCGTCGATCATCAGGGAACTCGACCTGCTCCGGCCGATCTACCAGAAGACCGCGGCCTACGGCCACTTCGGCCGCCACGAACCTGAGTTCACCTGGGAGTCGCCCGGCCGGGCGAAGGAACTCGCCAGTGAGGCCGGGCTCTGATCCGGGGACGGCCGGGGATGGCCGGAGACGGGCCCCTGGGCCGTCACACCCGTTCGGCGCCGCGGCTGAGCCGGTCGAGCCGGGGCAGCAGTTCCCGGACGGGCGAATGGCCGCGCCACCGGCTGAGCCCCTGGCGGAGCCGCCTCAGATCGGTCCTGATCGTCGCGGAGTCCACCGCGGTGGCCAGGTCGAGCACTTCGGACGCGGTCTCGCAGGCTTGGGTCACCTCGCCCATGGCGTACAGGGACAGGGCGTAGCGGGCGCCGTAGCGAGCGCGGCTGCGCTGCGCGTTGGGGGGAAGCACGGCCACGGTGCGGGTCAGGTGCTCGGCGGCTTGGCGGGGGCGGCCGAGGTCGTAGAAGCACCAGCCCAAGGCCGCTTCCACCGGGTTGATCACGTGCATCGATCCGAGAGTGGGACGGACGGATTCTCCGTCGGCCCGCTCGATGTCGCCGAGCAAGCCGGCGGCGGCCTCGAGGTTCTTCAGACAGTTGGAAAGGTCTCCGGTGAGCGCGTGTCCCTGAGCGAGGCGCTGCAGCGCCAGTCCCCGCACCCGCGGCGAGGCCGACCGGTGGGTGAGCGCGTGCTCGGCCAGGTCGATCACGCCCTGGCCGTCGTCTTCGTACAGGCGGATCAGAGCAAGGCGGATGAGGGCGTAGGCGGGGATGTCCTTGTCACCACTTTCCTCGGCCAGTGCGGCGGCGTCGAGGGTGAACTCCTCGGCCATCTCGCGTTCCCCGCTCTCCTGGGCGAGCCAGCCGGCGTACTCGGCATAGTGGGCGGCGAGAAGGAGGAAACCGTCGCGTTCGCCTCGCCGGGTGGCCTGCGCCAGCGCCTTCAGCGCGTGGATCTGGGGCACGATGCTAAGCAGGAGCCCTCTCGGGCCGACGGTCTGCCCTACCCGCCGAATCGCCGTGAGCATGTCCGCGTGCGCGGCCTTCGTGGGTTCCAGCGCTGTTGGGTGGGAGCCGTGCAGCCGAATCACCGCGGTGGGGGTCGGCGGCAGTCCGAAGCCCGGGGTGTTCATCGCGATGACTCTGGCCTGGCCGTCGGCGTTCAGCTCGATCACCCAGGAGCGGTCCTGGCGGGCCGGATGTGGAGGCGCGGCGGTGTCCGGGGCATCCTGCGGAAGGACGAGGCGGGCGAGGGCATTCCCGGCGCCGAGAAGCGCGTCGAACCGCACGGCCATCTCCCGGCTCGGCTTCTTGAGGCCGTTCTCAATTTTACTGAGATGCCCTTTGCTGTAGTGGGCTATTTCCGCGAACTGCCCGAGAGAGATGCCCGCGGCCTCACGTCGCCGCCGCAATTCAATTCCGAAGTCTTCCGATCTTTCCATCAAGGTCGTCCAAGGTTCGCAATGGGGTACCTGGGTGATAATTTCAGCCGGGATTTCGGTTCTCAGGGATTCTAGTCGACGGTCTTAGCGGGCACTGTATCACGGCCGCATTCTGGTCCTGTGTTCTCTATCGGAGGTTCCAAAACAATGATTTACTCCGACCGGAAAGGCGACAAGATGTCATGAGGAGAATCGGGGGAGATAATGTCTTTACGGCGTTGTGGGCCGTGCTCTTCGGTCTCTGTCTTATCGGGGGGGCGGTGGCGTTGACTCTTCGGCGCGACCTGCCGGGCGGAGAAAGGTGGGCGTCCGCTGCTGTCCTCTTGCTGATCGGAGCGTACCTGCTCTTTCTCGCGGCGCGGGAGATCCGCTCCCGCCGTCCTCCCAGGAGATGACACGATGACCGGGGTATTCATCAACTATCGCAACCAGGATGAGCCCTGGGCCGCGGGTCTGATCGACGTCGAACTGTGCGCGCGGTTCGGCAAGGACAACGTTTTCCGGGCGAGCCGTTCTGTGGAGGCCGGCGACTTCCAGCCGCAGATCCTCGACCGGCTCCACACCTCGTCGGCTTTAGTGGCGGTCATCGGGTCGGGGTGGGCCTCGGTTCGCGGCGAGGGCGGCCGACCCCGGCTGGAGGAACCGGAGGACTGGGTCCGTCGGGAGATCGAGATTGCTCTCGCCGAGGGCATTCCGATCATCCCCGTCCTGGTGAACGCGCAGATGCCGGCCAGGTCTGCCATCCCGGAGAGCATCGGCGAGTTGACCGTCCAGAACCACACCAGGCTCCACCACCGCACGCTTGAGACCGACCTCGAACGGCTCGCCCGCATGATCGAGCGACTGCTTCCCGAACTGGGGCTGCGCGACGTCGTCGGGAAGGACCGGCGGCCGCCGCGCACCAACCGCCCGAGTGCCCTGCTCGATCCGCGCGAGAAAGTCGTCCCCTTCCGTGACCGGGGCGGCGACGCCGACACGCTGACGGACCGCTGCCGGGACGTCTCCGATTCCCCGGCCATACTGCTGACCGGGCCCGCCGGGGTGGGCAAGACGCGGCTCGCCGTCGAGGTGTGCCGTCGTCTCGAAGCCGAGAACTGGACGGTCGGCTTCGTGCCGCCAGGCCTGCCCGCCGAGACCCTGCGCCGGGTCAGGAAGGCGCGCGGCCCCGCACTGCTGGTCGTCGACGAGGCGGAAACCAGGACCACACAGATTGACGCCGTATTGACTGCGGTCCTGGGACGTTCGCCCAACCTACCGAGGGTGGCGGTGCTTGCGCTCGCCCGCACGCCGGGCGACTGGTTCGAGGAGATCCAGGACGTCGAGTGGGGTGGGCTGCTCGCACCGTCGGTCGCCCAGATGGAACTGACGGCGGGCGACGGCGCCACCGAGTACACCTGGGCGCTGCGGGCCTATGCGAGGGAGCTGCGGATGCCGGTGCCGGAACTCGCGGAAAGGAAGACTGGCTTCGGCACGCCGCTCGAGGCGCACGAGGCGGCCTTGTCCGATCTGCTCGGAACGTCAGGCTCGGCGGACTTGCTGGCGCGCGAACGTGTCTATTGGAACCACCTGGCCGACCTGTACGAGCTGCTCGATCCGCACAGGGCACGGTGCGCGCAGGTGCTGGCCGTCGGCTGCTTGTTCGGTGCGGACGATGACGCCGAGGCGGTCCACACCCTCAGCCTCCTGCCCACCTTCCGCGGGGGGGAGCCGAACCCGGAGTCGGTCCAGCGTTACGCCGACTGGGCGCGCGGAGTCTATCCCGGCGATAAGGCGCTCAACGGGACTCCATCGGCCAGTCTGACCAGGGGAATTGTCGTCGACGCGCTGCGCCGGACCCCCACCCTGCTCGACATGCTGGGCGAGGTCTCCGACCGGCAGGCCGTCCGGGCGCTTGGCGTGCTCGCAGGGGTGCTCGACCACCATCCGCGCCTCGCGCCGGAGCTGGTGGCGGCGTTGCGCGCGGCGCCCGCCCGTCTGCTTCCGCTGTGCGTCGTGGTCGCGGCTGCGACGCCGTTGCCCGACCCCTTCGTGGCCGCCATGACCGAGGCGCTGGACGGCCTGGACGACGCGCCGCTCGCGGAGGTGACGGCGAGCCTGCCCCAGCGCAGTGTCACGCTCGGGACCTACGCTCTGGCATGTGAGGGTCTGGCCTGGCGCCGGTCGTCGGGCGAGGAGGCCGTCCGCCTGGGCCTGCGGTTCGCCGCCCGGGCGGTCGCCCAGTCGGCGCGGCTGGAGGAGGCCCGCTCGGCAGCCGAGGTGGCCGTGTCCGCCTTGCTCGGCGGCGTCGCCGCTGCAGAGGCGTACGCGACCCTTGCGCTTGTGCGGGACGCGCTCGGCCAGTCGGGCGAGGCGATCGAGGCGGGGGAACGGGCGGTGGAGGCGTACCGGTCGGAGGGAAACCCCGGGAAGGCGGGCCTGACGACGGCGCTCCACAACCAGGCGGTGCGTACCCGGGTCGCGGGCGTGGTCGAGAAGGCCCACGCCTACGCACGGGAGGCGGTCCTCCTCGCGACCGCCCTGGCCGAGGACGACCGCCGGACCTACACCTCGCTGCTCGCCGACACCCTCGACAACTTGGGGGCGGCGGCCGCGCAGAACGGTGACCTCGACGAGGCTCTCATCGAGGCCGAGAAGGCCGTCGCCCTCCGACGGGAACTGTCGGCGCGCCGCCCGGACGCCTATGTGGCGGCGCTCGCGGGCGCCCTCAACTCGCTGGGTGTCGTCAGACGCCTGGCCGGCGACCGGGACGGGGCCCGACGGGTCCTAGAGGAGGCCGTCAACCTCCTGGGCCCCTGGGTGAAGCGCCATCCCGAACGGTTCGCCGACGATCTGACCACGATCACCCGCAACCGAGCGGCTTTGGGTGACGAGCCCGCTGACAGCTTCGAGCCGGGGGAACCGGCCGACCCGGAGAAGGAACGATGAACAAAGAGAACGACGGCATCGAGGCGATCCTGAGCCGGTCGGAGGCCCCGATCGGAACAGTCCGGGCGCCTGAGCTGAAGCGGCTTGCGATGGCGGCGGGGTGCGCCGACCCCGACGACTTCATCGCCGCGACGGCTAAGGTGTGCGGCCTGACCTGGGATCGGGGCGAGCGCCCGACCGACGAGTGGTTCGAACTGCACCCCGACGAGTGGAGCTTGGACCTGGACACCGAGCACAACCGCGGTGGGCTCTTCCAGGTGCTCGTCGCTGCCTGGCTGGTCGAGGCCGGATGGGCGGACAACTCCATCGCCTGGGTCGCCCAGGTGCTGCCGGCCGCCACCGACCTGGCGGCGGCGGTGGTCGTTCCCGGTGCCTGGCCCGTCCGGGTGGAGATCCCAGTCACCGGCGGGGCACTGCCCGCCCATCTCACCGAGACCGTTCATCCGCTGGACTACGGCGACTTCCTCCAGGCCATGGGCGACGCGGCGGACGAGGGCACGACGGCGGAGCCGACGCCAGGCATCAGGCTGCTTCTCACCAGGCCCGCACCGTCATGACCGCAGGCCGAACCGGATACCCTCCCCAGCCGTGTGCGCGAGGATGAGATCGAGAACGTCCTGGTGCTCGTTGAGGAAAGTGCCGTCCTCACGGATCTTGCCGTCCGGCCCGTAGAGTTCGTCGAGGGTGGTGGCCTTGTGGATGCGGACGCCCGTGTGGGAGAGCGGGCGGATCATGAGGGGCGACGTTGCCCGCTCCTCGTTGTCCAGCCTGCCGATCAGGAATGGCGCGACCCGTCCAAACGACTCGATGTGCAGGAACACGTGGTGGAAGAGGCTTCCCGGGGTCGCCGGCCAGTGGTCGAGGTGTTCCACCAGCGGTACGTCCAAGATCAGCGCGGAGGGGACGCCTCCCAGGACGTTCGCCCGGTCCTCCAGCGTCAGCGGAACGGCGGTGGCCAGAGGGACGCCGGTAGCTAGCGGTGCTCGGCCGGAACGTCAGCGCGGAGAATCCGCGCGGGAAGGGTCGGCGACGGAGAACACCTCGAACTCGATGTTCTCCAGGACGATGCCGCGCGCCTGGGCGGGCCGGCTCCGCCTGGTCGCCTCGACGCCGAGGGTTCGGGCGAGGCGCCGGGCCGTGGTCACGAGATGAGGCGTCCGGTCCAGGTGGCCGTTGACCGGCAGCGTCGAGCCGGGGCCGAGAGCGGCGGCCTCGTACATCGCCTTGTTCGCCGTGTTCCACCACTTCTCCAGCTCCACATCGAACATCTCGGCGATGAGGGAGTCGGCCTCCACCGGCTGTCTCGTCCTGGGGTCGGGATGGGTAACCTCTGGCCTGCGCAAAGGACAACGCCGCAACCGCATGAAACGGGAGTCGGGCAGTTCGCGCTCCCGGAGCCGGGCGATGGTGAAGCCGTCGAAACCGGCTTCGAGGACCCGGTCGATGATCGTCGTCTGCATGCAGGCGCGGGCAAGCGCGTGGCCCGCGTGGAAACGAAGGTAGGGGCTGGTGATCGACTCGGCGAGAGCGGTCATGGCGTCGAAGTAGCGGGCGTAGGAAGGGAAGAGGTCGATGACCTCCTCGCGGCTCCAGCCGAGGGCCATCAAGAGCACCTAAGAGGCGAAGACTTCCTGGCCTGGGTGCTGGCCTGGGTCAGCACCCAGGCCAGGTCACTGTAGCCCACCCGGCCGGTGGTGGCTCCCAGGGAGTGGAAGACCCGGGTGACGGCTCCAAAGCTCGTCGAGTGCTGGAGCTGCTGGTGGTGCGACTCGTGGCTTGACACGAACTGCGCGGTGCGGGGATTGTCGCCGGGTCGATGCAGGTGACAGACGTCATGCTCAAACCAGCCGGAATGGCGTATTCGCTCATGGTGCCACGCGACGGGTGTGGCGGGGAGGAGGTACGGCATGGACGAAGTGCCTGACCCGGACGACCACATCCTGTGGTTCTTCCCGGAGGAGAAGGCCCAGCACGGGCGCGGTCGGTTCGGCCAGGACCACTGGCAGGTCACCCCCGGCGGGTTGGACGACGAGATCGTCAGCAGAATGATCACCCTGCACGAGGCGGGCCACATGGCCCTCAACAGTTCGACTGCCTGGGGCGGGGTGCTTCAGGCCGTCCTGGTGGCTTCCCGGTCTTCCCCGGACTCGCGGTTCACTGCGCTCCTCGGGAAACTCGTCGGAGCCTGCCGCCTCACCCACGAGGCCTACGCGACCCACTCCAGCGTTTTCGACCTCACCCGGACGACTGGGGTCGAGCCGCAGGTGCTGCTCTCCGGTTATCCCGGCTACTGGGAGCACCTGGGCAGAGCCCTCGCGGCCGGATCATTGATGCCCGACGTGGACGGTTCATCCTGGCCCTACTGGAGGGCGGTCGCCGTCACCAGCGCGCTGGCCGTCTGCATGCAGACTCCCGCTCTGGAGCAACTCGTGGAGCGGGGGATCACGCGATTCCACCTCGCCGACGTGCCCGAGCGGCACCGCCCCGACTGGCGGTTCGGCCTGCTGCGACGCACCGCGGACGACCTGTGGGCGGGGTTTGGGGCGGCCTTCGCGAAGGACGCCTGGGCGGAGATCGACGGCACCATGGCGGCCGATCCACTTGCGCGGCTTCCCGAACTGAAGCTGTTCTGGTCGCGCCTGCGCCGCTTGGCGATCGAGCGGGTGAGCCTCCACTTCGAGGCGCTCGGGCACCCCGCCCCGCGTACCCCCGAGGTGCGGGAACTCAAACGGCGCATGGTCGAGCTGCTGCGGACGGAATTCTCCCTCCCGATCACCTTTGACACCGACTCCGAACTGGGGACCTTTGGTTTCTTCGACCGTGAACGGATCAGGCCGGGTGCACGTCCCGAAGCGGTGCTCCTGCCCCTGACGGAAGCGGTGGAACCGGAACGCCTCCTCTCAGGGGGACGACCCGACCGGCACATCTACGTCATCGCCCGGCGGCTGAGTGATCTGGCCGACCGGTACCGGCTGACGGCCGGGGCCACCCGGGACCGGGTCATCGTGGCCGTCCAGGTACGGCGCCAGCGATCGGACGGGGTGGACGTCGTCGAGTTGTACGAACTCGACGATCCGGCGCGGCTAAGGTTCCTGGCGGGGCTCGGCGGTGATCATGGAGTCCTGGCGAACGTGTCCTTAGCCTGCGCCGCCGACGACGCGTGGCGGGTGGTCTGGAGGGGGCCACTGGAGGAGTCGTGCCATGTCACTCATGTCGTCGATCTGCCGTTCACGGACTGTGTGCGGGCCTGGATGCAGTCCGGGCACCGGTTCCGGTACGTGGTGCAGGGCTTTTCGGCGCTCGATGGAAGGCATGTGGTGCTTGCCGTCCGGATCGGGGACGAGGCGCCGCTTCTGACGCTCTGCACGCCGACCGCCGGCTTCGCGCTGTCGGAATTCATCGTGCGTGCGGCGCCGTCGCCAATAGAGCCCGATTCCGCCGCGCTGGGAAATGATCCGAATCTTGTCGCGCTCGCGGCAGTCCACCTCGCTGAGGAAGGGACGATTTACCGTTCGCCGGAGCCCTGAGCGGCGGTGTGTCAGGTCGGGACACGTGATGCGGACTCTCCATGCGAATGCCGGGCTTCGGGCCTTGGCAATCCTCGCGCGTGATGTGGTTCGTGCTTCACTCAGGATCGCCCGGCTGCCGGCGATCACGGGCATTTTCAGGGCACATGGCGGTGTAGGACTACATCACGCGATGGCAGAGCATGGCAGCGTCATCGCACTTCAGGAAGCTGTATGCCTGTAACCCGTTAAGCTCGAAAGCATGCCACGTTAGAACCCGGCCTACAGGCCGACTCGTCTCACATCCCTGGCATCACTTGGCATCGGTCCTCGGGACGATGACCCGCGCCCATACGGTGAACTTGTCCACAAGCTTGAGGATGAACTCACGACCGCATGCGAAGAACGGCAGCACCACGAAGGCCACCCCCCCTTTCCGCGCCCGAGGTCTTCAGGGTGCCTGGCGGTCCCTCGCGGTGTGTGCCTGGACCACCTGTCATGGCTGGGTGAATCGCAGCATGTTGCCGGAGGGGTCGAGGAAGGCACAATCGCGGACGCCCTCGGGCTGATTGATCGGTTCTTGCATCACCTCAGCGCCCGCGGCCTCGACGTGCTCGAAGATGGCGTCGCAGTTGTCAGTTAGGAAGACGAGACGGCCCAGCAGGCCCTTGGCCAGCAGGTCTGCGATCGCCTGCCGGTCGGCCGGCGAGACTCCTGGGTCCGTGCCGGGGGATTCGAGGACGATCCGCGCGCCCGGCTGCGACGGCGGGCCGACGCTCACCCAGCGCATCCCCTCAGACCCGTCGTCGTCGCGTACCTCGAAGCCGAGCACGTCGCGGTAGAAGCCGAGCGCCTCGTTGAGGTCGTGGACGGTGAGGGTGCAAGCGGAGAGCTTGAGATCCGTACGGCTCAACGTCGCTCCTTGTCGCCGGCGGTAAGGATGACGATGTCGAGGTCGCGGAGCCGGTCGGCGTCGGTGTCGATGTCGATGCGGGTGATCTTCTCGTCGTCGATGGTGAACGTGAGGACGGCCTTCGGCCGGCCGAGGTGCGACCAGACGGCCGCCGGTACCCCGTCGACCAGAGCGAGCCGGGCGGCCTGGGCTCGTCCGGCGAAGAAGGCCGCCACCGCCTGGTCGCCGCGGACCTCGCCGACCACGGCGTCCGGATCGAGCAGCTCGAGCAGGGCGGCGAAGTCCCCGCCTCGGGAGGCGGCGAGGAAGGCCTCGACGATGTCCCGCTTCGCCGAGCGTGCGGCGTCGGATGCCCCGGCCGCTCCTTGCACCCGGCGCCGGGCCCGGCTGGCGAGTTGCCGGGCCGCCACCGGGGAGCGGTCGATGATGGTGCCGATCTCGGCGAACGACACGGCGAAGACGTCGTGCAAGACGAACGCGAGCCGCTCGGCGGGAGTCAGCGTGTCCAGCACCACCATCAGCGCGACCCCGACCGAATCGGCCAGCAGCGCCTCCTCCTCGGGGCTGGCGTGGCCTGGAGGGTGGATACCGGCGTCCGGTTCGGGCGGCAGCGCCCCGGCCGAGTCTTCACGCCGGCTCCGGCGTGCGTCGAGCATGTTCAGGCAGACCCGGGCGACGACCGTGGTCAGCCACCCCGCCGGATTCTCCACCTGGCCGGTGTCGGCGCGGCTGACCCGCAGCCACGCCTCCTGCACCGCGTCCTCGGCCTCGCCGGCTGAGCCGAGCATCCGGTAGGCCACCGCTCGCAAGCGGTCCTGGTGCTCGGCGAACCGCTCGCTCACCCAGTCCTGGTCAGTCATCCGTCACGTTCCTCCGTCCGGGCCTGTCATACCAATTGACCGGCGAACCCACGCCGGTGTGACATCCGGGCCTGGCTCGGATGTTCGGGCAGCACGTACATCTGAAGCACAAAAGGAGACAAGGCATGAAAGCGCACGTCAGCTCGATCCTCCTCGGCGTCCGGGATATGGACCAGGCCAAGCGGTTCTACACCGAGGGGCTCGGCTGGAAGGTCAAGGACGACTACGGCATCTCGGTGTTCTTCGAATCGGACGGAGCCTCGCCCGTCGGCTTCTACGGTCGCGATGGCCTGGCCTCCCAGGTGGGTACGAGCCCGGAGGGCAGCGGCTTCAGCGGGCTGGTCCTCACGTACGTCGTCCGTAGTGAGGCGCGAGTCGACGAGGTCATGGCGGAGGCCGAGAAGGCCGGCGCCACGATCCTCAAGCCCGCCGGCGCCCTGCCGTGGGGCGGGTACGGCGGCTCCTTCGCGGACCCGGACGGCTACATCTGGAGTCTCGCCTACAGCGCCCAGGGAAAGGACCAGCCCTACGCGGAGTAGCAATGCCTCTGGCGAGTGTGGGTGACGCGGCCATCGCCGGGCACGTCGGCCGGACTCCTCTGAACGGATGGTCCCGCGGCATGATCGGTACCGACGAGTAGGTTCGGCGTCGACGCGGGACCGTGTCGACGCCGAACCACCGCGCGTTGTCGGACGCCCATTCACGAACTCAAAAGATGCGCCCTGGCGAAGACGTCGAACCGGGCCTCGCGGCTGTCCTCCCGAGTGCCGACGGCGAGTGCCTACGCCCCATCGCCGACGGCGGCCGTCAGGCCCTCGGCTTAGGCATGGACATCAGCCGTCGGCCTGGCGTGACCGGGTATGGCCGGGCGGCCGGGTCGGGTCGGCCGCGGATACGGGCCGGGCCTCCGCCCGCGCGATGCGCGCCTTGACGTCGCGGAAGTGCAGCCGCATCGCCTCCCGGGCGGCCTCGGCGTCCTGAGCGCGGAGCGCCGCAACGATCCGGCGGTGGTTGACGACGATCTCCGCGCTCCGCTCCTCCGGTGGGCCGAGTGTCGGCTCGACCTGGTGGTAGACGTCCCAGAACAGGCCGATCAGCTGCAGCACCAACTCGTTGCCGCACAACTCGTACAGCAGCGCGTGGAACGCCCGATCGGCTTCCGGGTCCCGGTCCATGCCGTTGACCAGGGCGTCCAACGCGGCGAGCCGGGCGGCGCTGGTGCTCTGGGCCACCTGGCCGACCAGCCCGGTCTCGAGCAGTTCGCGGACCTCGACCAGATCCTGCAGCGCGCGGACCCCGCCGCCCGGCCCCGAACGTACCCGGAAGGCAAGCGACGGGGTCAGCACGTCGAGCGGCGCGTGCCCGACGAACGTCCCATGACCGTGCCGGATCTCGACGATGCCCAGCGCCCGCAGGGCCCGTACGGCCTCGCGGACGGTGTTGCGGCTCGCCCCCAGCAGGTCCATCAGTTGCACTTCGGTCGGCATCGGTGACCCGGGGGCCAGTCCGCGCTCGTGGATCAGGGCGACGATGCGCTCCTGAAGCGACGTGCCGTCGCGCATACGCATGCTGCCCCTAGGCTCGTCGAAGTCCTTATGTCCAAACATCCCACCTCTTGATATTGGAAGGCCAGGCGGAGCAGGAAAATTTACGCCGACGACACAGATGGGCAACCGGACGGACGTTGCCGGTTCCCGCGCGTTCGAGACGCAGCATGTCCTTCGCTGCCGGGTGTCCATGGCCGGCAGCGAAGGACATCGTCAAGGCACGGCGATGACGCCCGCGTGACCTCGCGAGCGCCATCGCCAAGCGGTTCGTGTCCCTTTAGCCGACGTGATCGAACGGCAGCCGCAGCCCGAGCCGGCCGCCGATCGGGAGGTTCCACCGTCGGATCACGTCCAGCTCGTGGGCCGTGAGGGCGCGCCGGTAGACGCGTACCTCGTCCAGCGTCCCGCGGAAGCGGTCCACACCGTCCAGCCGCTGTCCGATGTGGATTCCCTCGAGCCCGAACTCCTTGCCGAGGGTCAGTGAACCGGCCGGCGCCGTCGCCGACGAAACCTGTACGCCGTCCACCAGGAGCCGGAGCTCGCCACTTACCCGCTGGAGCGCCACGAAGTGCCACTGCCCGTCGTTGTACGCGCTCGGCGACTGTACGGTCACGTTGAACCGGTCGACGGAGAGGACCGCTCGGATGCGGTTGCTGGCCGGTTCGGCCCGCAGCCACAGCGCCGGCGGGTTGGTGCCCCTGTTCACCCGGTGGAACCAGAGGATCGTGTGCGCGCCGGTCTGCTCCGAGTACCGGATCCAGGAGGTCAGCGTGAAGTCCTTCGCGCCGAGGTCGAGGGAGTCGTCGTACGGCACCTCCACCCGGTCGTCCACCCGGTCCAGGGCCAGCCCGTTGCCGAACCGCCCGTCGGTGGTCTGCGCACCCCCGCGGACATACGCTTCGTTGCGGTATGGCGACTTGTCCGGCGTCGTCGGGCCGGGCGCCGGGGGGCCGGGGATGCCAGGCGGGGTGCCGTTCGGCGTCTCCAGGTAGGCCTCGTTGAACCGCGCGAACCGGATCTGCTCGTACGGCGTGATGGTGCCGGCCTCGTACATCAAGGCCGCCTCGTCGCCGTCCAGGCGCACCATGTCCGAGTACGCCGACGGCCCCCAGGAGAAGACCTTGCCCTCGTTCCAGGTCTCGAAGCTGCGCCCCTCGTCGTAGGACGACCGGATCCCCATCGCTTCCCGGGCGCCCGGGTGCATCGGCGCGGAGAAGAGGATGCGCTCTTTGCTGAACCGCAGCAGCGACGCCTGGATGTCGGTCGTCGCCAGCGCCGGCATGGTGCGGAACGGCGCGTCCCACGTCTCGCCGCTGTCGCTGCTGGTCGCGTACGCCCGGCTGCCCTCGTCGGTGCCGCGCTCGCGGGCCGAGGCGTAGATCCGCCCGTCGGTGAGCTCGATGACGGTGACCTCCTGGGCGATGACCGTTCCGTCATCGCGGGACGTCTCGGCGCCGATGTTCCAGGTCACCCCGCTGTCGTCGCTGTAGAGCAGGTGCGTGCCGTAGACGTGCTTGCCGACCCGGTCCCAGCTTTCGAAACTCGCCCCGACGACCAGCCGGCCGGCGTGCGGGCCGAGCTTGAGCTGGATGCCGTGCATCGGGCCGGTGGCGTACCAGAAGTTCCACTCCGGACGCTTGCCCTCGGTCATCTCCCTGGCGGCCGACCAGGTCGCCCCGTGGTCGTCACTGAACTGCACCCAGGGGTCGCGGTCACAGCCGTTCGGGCACGGCTCCCCACCGTTGTGGGTGCTCACCAGCACGATCCGCCCGGTGCGCTCGTCAACGATCGGCACCGGGTTGCCGTGAGTCGTACCGTTGCCCTCCGAGATCACCTGCAGTGGTCCCCAGGTCCGCCCGCCGTCGGCGGAACGGCGCAGCACGAGGTCGATGTCCTCGTCGTCGCCGCAGTCCTTCACCCGCCCCTCGGCGAACGCCAGGACCATGCCGTTCGTGGCCCGCACCACGGCGGGGATCCGGAAGCAGCCGTATCCGAAGTCGCCCTGCTTGTAGAGCACCTGCTCGTCCACGAACGGCGCGGTGTCGCCCGTTGCACCGGCCTGGGAGCTGTCCGCCGGCGCCGCGGTCGCCGGCGCGCCTAACCCGCTGACGAGTAAACCGGCGAGCACCACTACGGCGCCCGCCCGGCGGCGCCAGGAGCGCCCGGTACGGACCTCTGGGGGGTGACCATCGTGCATGTCCTTGCCCTTCCTGACAGGAGACAGTCATGGAGGGGACATCCTACGTCCAACGTTGGATGTTTAACAGATGATGAATGTAGGATGTTCGTGAGTGAGCGAAGGTGTCCGCGAGCTGATCGTCCGGCTGGCCTGAGAGAATCCATCGTGGGGACATCGGCACATGCGCGGCTCGGCCAGCTCGTACGGGACGTCACGCAGGTAGAGCTCGTAGTCGTCGTCGATATCGGACGAGGGCCGACCGCTGCGTGCCGACCAGTCGGGATCACGGCTTCCGCGTAGTCCCAGAGCTCCGCCTGCGGATCGGACATGTGAAGGTCTACGGCGACTGTGTCGTGCCCGCGACCGTGCAGTTCGGCTTCTAGCAGGTGCCAGTCGAAGCCGCTGCCGCATAGACCATGCTTGGAGCAGTCTGGTCAGGGAAATTCACGATGGTAAATGCGCCGTCCATCGCGGCGTGGGCTCCGGCCGAGCGGAATCGGCCCTCTACAGAAGTCCACGACACCGACGTTGGTTCCGTCCCACAGATAGTTGGCCAGGTTCCCGTCACCGGTGCCGAACACCGGACTGCCCGGCTGGGCCAGCAGCCCCTCCAACATGGGCTGCTGCACCCAGTTCCCAGCGTCGCGAAACGCGTCCCTGACCGCAGGTTCCGCATCAGAAGGCGCCGCCGCCACCCACCATGATCGAACTTGATCGAGCAGTTCGACTGGATGCCCGGCTCGATCGGGAACCCGCTCCAGCACACGCTGAGGGATCGCCTGCTGGACTCCCGTGACGGCGTCGGCCAGCGCGTCCGCCAGTTGTCCCTTGATCGGCCCCTCCACGGCGGCGCCGCCGAGTCGGGACATCACCACGGTTGGCGGGTCGGCCTCCAGGTCGGCCTTCACCGGCGCCGGCGCGAGTCCAGGTGAATACTCGTTGAGCAGCTCCAACGCTCGCCATTCCCGCTCAGGCTGGCCATAGTCCAGCCGTCGGTACCGCTTGATCACGACATCGGACCGCACTTCGATCGTGTGCTTGCTCGCCTGGGTGTCCATGCACTCTCCGATCTTGTTGTCGTGGTTTATCGGTACGTGCGCGATGGGCGCCCCTCGCGCCGTCGCCCTGGTACGCGCCGGAGCCGCCTCCAGTCATGCCAGACTCATCCGAACGACCGGACGAAGCGGCCGTTCTCAACCAGCGAGGGGGACGCACGATGGCCATCATCATCGACAAGATCGCCTGGATCCACCTGCGGGACGGCAGAATCCTCAGCACTCGCTCACGCGGCAAGGACGTCTACTACCTCCCTGGCGGCAAGCGCGAACCCGGCGAAACCGATCTCGACACCCTCGTTCGCGAGATCGATGAGGAACTGTCCGTCGCCATCAACCCCGCCACAGCCACCCACGTGGGCACTTACCAGGCGCAGGCACACGGCCACGCCGACGGCGTTGCCGTACAGATGACCTGCTACACCGCCGATCACCACGGAACACCCACTCCCAGCAGCGAGATCGAAGAAGTCATCTGGCTGACGTACGCCGCCCGCGATCGTGTAGCCCCCGTGGACCAGATCATCTTCGATCACCTGCACGAGACCGGCCAGCTTCACTGACTCAAGAGCCGCTTTCCGGGACGTGTACGACCTACGGGGTAGCGGCCGAGACGATCCGGGAGATGCGCTGGTGGGACAAGCGCATGGCGCTGCCTGCGTCCCTGGTGGTCCATTCCTGGGCGATGAGGAGGCGGGCGGCGTGGCGAACCGCGTCACGCTCGGC
This sequence comes from Nonomuraea aurantiaca, assembly GCF_020215705.1. Taxonomy (GTDB): domain Bacteria; phylum Actinomycetota; class Actinomycetes; order Streptosporangiales; family Streptosporangiaceae; genus Nonomuraea; species Nonomuraea aurantiaca. The sequence continues at coordinate 473,541 of NZ_JAIWNB010000001.1, forward strand.
CTGCTCGGCGAGCATGCGCGCCTGGCGGGCTTCGATGACGGCCGCCAGGGCGGCGGCGGCCTCCGGGTCGGCGGGGACGACATGGAGCGCAATCGTGCCGGGTTCGTCCTTGAGCAGGTCGACGATGAGACCGCCGATGTTTCTCCTTACTTCGACCCAGCTTGTGCCTTGGGCCTGGACGATGTGCCCGCCGGGAAGGTCGGTGGCGGTGGCGGTCCACTGCTTTCCGGTGCGGGTGACGGTGACGCGGTAGCTGGTGGCGAATCCGACGTCGACGTCGACGTCGACGTCGACGTCGACGTCGGATTCGGGCGCGGGGAAGAGGTCGGGCTGGTCGAAGATCGCATCGTTGGCCGGGTCCATGGTCGCCAACTCTGGATCCCCGTCAGCCTGTTCGTCTAGATGGCTCGCCAACTCTTGTCTGATCGTATTGCCACTTCAGGGCGACGTGCGCCGCGTTCCCGCCCGGCACCTTGGTCAACGTCACCAGGTGACCATGACGAAGACGATGAACCACTCTTCACGATGTACCGCTCGCTTGGGCGGCATCCGTCTGAAGACCGCGGCCGCCTGGCGTGACCGCCTGCTCGATGACGACGACCGGGATCTCCCTCGGCGCCTTTCGCTGGTAGCTCGTGTAGTGCGGCCACATCGCGGTCATCGTCTCCCACAGGCGGGGCCGCTCGTCCGCGGTCGCCGGGCGGGCCACCGCGTCGAACACATCGGCGCCGACCTGCACCCGTACCTGCGGCTGGGCAAGCAGGTTGTGGAACCAGAGCGGATGGTCGGCCGCACCGCCGTTGGAGGCGACCACGAGGTAGCGGTCACCGTCGCGGCCGTAGATGAGCGCGGTGCGGCGCGGTAGCCCTGAACGGCGGCCGGTGGTGGTGATCAGCAGAGTGGGCGCGCCGTGGAAGAGGTGGCCTCGGGTGCCACCGGACTCGACGTAGCTGTTGACGTGCCTGGCCACCCACCTGGCCGGGCTGTCGGTCGGCTCATGGCTCATCGGGCCGCCCTGTTCGTGGCTCATCGGGCCGCCCCGTACCTCGCTCATCGGGCCGCCCCGCCCACGCGGCGGTCGACCCACTCGCGTGCCTGCGCGAACCAGTGAGGGGCCGTGCGGTGTGCGTTCAGTACATGCCCGGTGCCGGGAACCACGATGGCCTCCAGCCTCGCGCGCGGGCCGTAGAAGGGGGCCTCCTGCCTGCGGAGCGCGGCGGAGGAGGAGCGGGCTCCGGCCAGCAGCTTGTCGTGTTCGCCGTTGACGATCAGTACGGGCGCCTGGATGCTCTTGTTGATCGAGGGCGGGGTGTAGGAGTCGCCGGGCGGGAAGACATCGGTGGTCTTGGCGGCCTCGTCGGCGGCGATGACTTCGGGGTCGGCGTTGGGCCGGTGGTAGAACCAGGTGGCGCGAAGGCCCGGCCGGGTGGTGAGGTAGCCGTCGTCGAGCCCGCGGCCGGCGAAACGGGGATCGTCGGCGGCCCGGTAGATTCCCGCGCCCATCTGCTCGAACGCGGCCTCGTTGGGCACGCTCGACTCGCCGGTCAGGATGACGCCGTCCACCTCCGCTGGATGCGCGGCGGCCAGGGTACGGGCAAGGGTCGAGCCGAGCGAGTGGCCGACCAGGACGACCTTGGCGAAGCGAGGGCCGCCGAGACGGCCCTCGCGCAGCTGCCGGATGAGCTGGCGGATGACGATCTGGTGGGTGTCCTGCTGGAATCGGGCACTGGGCGGGTACGAGCCGGCGCCGGTGCCGAGGCGGTCGATGGCCAGCGTGGCGTACCCGGCGGCGGTCATCGTCTCGACGAACGAGGGCCGCCGCCGGTCCCCGTGCATCTGCCAGTAGGCCTGGCCATAGAAGCCGCCGGGGATGAGCAGCTGAACGCTGGTGGCACGGCCGCGCGGCAGGCACAGGGTGCCGGCCACGCGCTGGTCGGCGGCCCCACCGGCGGTCATCGCCACCTTGGCGCTGACCGCTCTGCAAGGGGTGGCGGCGTTCGCTGCCGTCGCCGGGATCATGGTCGTGGTCACGGGAATCGAGATCAGCGCCAGTAATACTGCTGCCGCGATGCGCATGGAACTCCTATCGTTTGCTACCCAAATTTGGTTAACCAAATTTGGGTATCGAACTATGGCTCATCGGCCTCCCCACCGTCAACTTCGGCCGCCCTAGGCCGGGTCGTCGCCCCGTTCCAACCTGCTGATCAGGCCGCGGGTCCACGCGGCGTCGTTCGCCGCCTGCGCCGCGCGCAGGCCGAACAGCTCCCTCAGGTGCCTTGGCCGCTCTTGCTCGTACATCGCGGCCACGATTCGCGTCTGCTCGACCTCAAGCGCTTGCAACCGCTCCTTGAGCAGCGCGAGCGCCTCCTTCTCGGGCAGCGCGGGCAGCAGCGCGAGGGCTGCGCCGAGCAGCTCCGGGCGTCGGTCCGGCACGCTCAGAGCACTTCTCAGCAACCCCAGGAACTCCGCCTCGCCCTTGTCATTGATGGCGTAGTCGATGCGGCCCGGCCACTCGTGTACCTCCGTGGCGTCCAGCAGGCCGTCCTTGGCCAGCTGACGGAGAGCGTGGTAGATGGAGCCCGACCTGAGCCCTGCCCATTGCGCGACCTCCCACGAATCCAGCTCGGACCCGACCAGGTAGCCGTGTGCCTGACCGTGCAGCCGTACCACGCCGAGGACCAGCAGTCGCGTCGCCGACATCGTCTCCCTCACTCGCCGTGGGCACGTCGTACCCACCGATCGCGCGCCCGCCCCAGGCTAGCCTTCCGTGCAGCGGAACCGAGACGCGCTGCTCTTTCAGGTCACTGATCCAGCGGCTCGGTGGGGGTCGATGTCCGTATGGCTGACCTGAGGGTCGCCGAGGCTTGAGGCGGTGGCCCAGTCGTGTCCACCGGCGATGTACGGTTCACCATCCCTGGACGGCCCCATTCCCTCGGCTGCCATCCCTTCCCGCAAGGCACAGCTTCCGGGTGGCGTCCGCTTGCCAAGCCTGGTGACGACCCCGGCCGGGGAGGAGGATGACACGCTGAAGTACCGCGACCGAGGCTGCCTCCGCGTACTTGGGGCAAGGGCGCCGCCAAGAGGCACGTGCATGAAGACCGGACTGGAAGCCGACATGAGGCAGGTCAGTACGACCACGGTCTGATCTGAAAGTGTGGCCCGTGCTCCGACGACGTGGCGCATGCGGCTGCAGCATCGTTGGCCCATGACTTTCACGACTCCGTCGATCGCCGTTTCGAGTCCTGCCCTGCCGGGACGCTGGGTGGGCGGCGCCTCCCTCGTCGTAGGACCCCTGCTATTGCTCACTGGGGTCCTGCTTCGTCTGCCCTACGACTTCTTCTTCCCCGCGCAGCTGAGCGCGTACGAGCACGATCCGGCCCTCATGACGGCGTCCTATAGCTTTGTCGCCGCCGGGTGGGTGCTGCTCTGGCCAGGAGTCGTGCTTCTCGCTGCCAGGATCGGCGAAGGTTTCCGGGAGCTGGCTGCATGGGGCGGCACCTTAACGGTCCTCGGCCTGTTCGCCCGGACGTTTCATGCCGGTGTCGACCATCTGGACTTCCAGCTGGTGACCATTCAGGGGGCGGCATCGGCGACTCGAACCGTGAGCGAGACCTACGGCGCGTTCCACATCTTCAGCACGCTGAACGCGGCCATCATGGGCGGCTGGATTCTGCTGGCCATCGGCGCGTACCGCTCGGGGGTGTTCGGACCACTACGTGCCTTGGCCCTCGGCTTGGCATCGGCGATGCCGCTGGGGGTGCTGAAGGGAACGACTCCGTGGTCGGTCGCCGCCGTTGCGGGACTGTGCGTCGCGCTCGTCCCTCTGGGCGTGGCCGCATTGCGCAGCGGGCCGGTGCCGCGAACGGCCACGGTCGCCGGAAGGCTCCTCCTGGTAGGGGCGGTGGGCGTCGCCATGTTCCTGTTGGGGCAGGCCGGATGAGCGGGCGTCTTGGGGAGACCGGAGGGCCGGGCGTCTTCGGGTCGGCCGGATGAATGGCATCGGGGGCGGGCGTCTTCGAGCAGACCGTATGAGCAGGGAACTTCGGGGGAGGCCGGATGAGCGGGCATCGATATCGTCGTGCGATGCACATAGCCCAGTGGCGCCGGTGGGCCAGCCAGCACGTGGGAATACGCCAGCACGTAGGAACACGGTCGCACATGGGAACACGCGGGCACCTGCGGACACGTGCGCACCTGCTGGCGTTCGACGCCTGCGTGGCGGCCGGCGTGGTAGCCGTACACGTGGCCCTGGCCGGGCAAGACGCCTCGGACGGCTTGCCTCGGTTCTCCGGTCCGTGGTGGCTGGGCTGGCTGGTGGCCGTCTGTGTGGGAGCGCCGCTGGCTGTGCGGCGCCTGTGGCCCCTGCCAGCCCTGGCGCTGATTCTGGCCGCTTCGGCAGCGGCGACATTCCTCGACATCACCCGCGATCCCTACATATCAACGGCCCTGGCCGCCTATGTGGTGGCGCTCGTCGAGCCGGTACGCCGGGCTTCGGCGGCGCTCGCCCTGACCTTGGTGATCTCGGCAGCCGCGGTCATCACCGGTGAGGCGGTCATGACGCCATCCGGTCCGTGGTCGGAAGCCGTCGGCACCGCAGCGTTCGTCTGGCTGATCATCGGGGCAGCCTGGGCCGCCGGCCGTGTGGTGCACCAGTGGCGAGCCCGAGCGGCCCGACAGGAGCGGCGCCTGGCGGAGGAGGCGCTGACCGAGGAGCGCTTACGCATCGCCAGAGAGTTGCACGACATCGTCTCGCACAGCCTCAGCGTGATCGTGGTCAAGGCAGCGGTCGCCAACCACGTGGCAGAGGAACGCCCCCAAGAGACGCGCGACGCCGTTCGGACGATCGAGCAGACCGGCCGAGAGGCGCTCGCTGAGATGCGGCGTGCTCTGGGGGTGCTGCGCGGCGAAACCGCCGATCAGCGCGCGGGAGATCCCGGCTCGGCGAAGATGGCTCCCCTTCCCGGACTGGATGACCTGCCGGCCCTCATCCAACGTGCCGAGCAGGCGGGAGTCCGTACCAAACTCCGCACCCAGCTGGCCGTCCAACTCCCCACGGGGCCCGCGCTGGCCATCTATCGGATCGTTCAGGAGGCGCTGACGAACGTGGTCAAGCACTCCGGCGACGGAACCCACTGCCTGGTGACGATCACCGTCGACTCGCGAGGAGATGTGCATATCGAGGTAGTGGATGACGGAGCCGGCAACGCAGTGGTGTCCGATGGGACGGAGCTCAAGGGCGGTCACGGGCTCGTGGGGATGCGCGAACGCGTGATGATGTACGGGGGGACGTTGGCCGCCGGCCCGCGGCCCGGCGGCGGGTTCGCCGTGTCAGCTCGTCTCTCGCCCGAACTTGAGCACAGCACGGCCACGAGCCGGAAAGAGGGAGCCGCGTGACCGAACCGCTCCGGGTAGAGGGGGCCGTGTCGGAACCGATCCGGGTAGAGAGGGACGTGTCCGAACCGATCCGAGTACTCGTCGCCGATGATCAGTCTCTGCTCCGAGGCAGCTTCCGGGTGCTCATCGACACCGCCCCTGGGCTGACCGCAGTGGGCGAGGCGAGCAACGGTGCCGAAGCCGTCGAGAGCGCCCGACGGCTCTGCCCGGACGTGGTGCTGATGGATATCAGGATGCCCGGAATGGATGGCATCGAGGCGACCCGGAACATTGCCAGATCTCCCGAGACAGCCGGGACACGAGTTCTCATCCTCACCACCTTCGACCTCGACGAGTACGTCTACGGCGCGCTGCGGGCCGGAGCAGCGGGCTTCCTCCTCAAAGACACCTCACCCGATGTCCTGCTGGCAGGTATCCGCACGGTCGCCGCGGGTGAGGCTCTTCTCGCACCGTCGGTGACCCGACGCCTGATCGCCGAGTTCGCTCGCCTTCCTTATGGGCACCAGGCGCCGGGCTCCTCGCTGGACGACCTCACGGAGCGTGAGCGTGAGATCCTGATGCTCGTGGCCCGTGGGCTCTCCAACGCCGACATCTCCGAATACCTGCACCGCAGCACCGGCACCGTCAAGACATACATCGGCCGGTTGCTGACCAAGCTCGGGGCGCGGGACCGCGCGCAACTGGTGATCAGCGCCTACGAGTCGGGGCTGGTGAGCACCGCTCATCAATCGACCGATTCCTGAACCCGATCGCACGCGGGACGTTCGCCTGTTCGCTCCCGCCATGTTCGAGGTTCGCCCGATCGCGCGCGGCGTTCGAGGTTCCCCCGTCCGCCCCCGGGGTGTTCGGCGTTCACGCGCGATGTTCGATGATCGTCCGCCCGCCCGCCCGCCCGCCCGCCCGCCCGTCCGCCCGTTCGTCCGCCCGCCCGTTCGTCCGTCCGAGATTCGCCCGATCGCGCGCGTGAAGTTCAGTGTTAACCGCCCGCATGGGCAGCGCCTCGTAGGTGAAGGTCATTGCGATGCCGCCGCCTCCGGTGTCAGCACGACGTCGAACCTGGCGTGTGTGAAGGGCATGGACGCGCCGAAGCGGGCTGCCTCCTGCTCGTCGTACGACTCGGTGAAGTCGGTGATCAGGCTCCGCTTGACGGCGAAGACCGCGTCGGAGTCGATGTACGGGCTGCCGGCGACGAACGCGTGGGTGGTGACCGGGCGGTGGCCCGCGGCGCTCACGATGAAGTGAACGTGGGCGGGGCGGTAGGGGTGTCTGCCGGTGGCGTCCAGGAGGCGCCCCACGGGGCCGTCGGTGGGGATCGGGTAATGGGAGGGGACGACGGAGCGGAACCAGAAGCGGCCCTCGTCGTCCGTGCGGAACAGCCCGCGTCCGTTGCCCGGCGGTTGCGTGTCGGGCTGCTGTACGTCGTAGAAGCCCTGCTCGTTGCACTGCCACACGTCGAGCTCGGCGCCCGGCAGGGGAGTGCCGTCCGAGCTGAGCACCTGGCCGGAGACCACACAGGGACGGCCAGTGCCGACTAGGTCGATGGAGTCGCCGAGTTCGCGGCGCGGGGAGACGGTCATGTGGAAGGGGCCGAGGACGGTGCTCTCGGTGCCCTCTTCGGCGCCGTTCATGGTCTCGACGATCATGGATACGCCCAGAATGTCGGAGAGCAGGACGAACTCCTGCCGGGTGTCGTCGCACTTCCGCCCGACGGCCGTCAGGAAACCGATCGCGGCCTCCCACTCCTCGAGAGTGGGCTCGATGTCCGTTACGAAGGCGTGGAGGTGGCGGGTGAGGCTGTCCAGAATCTCCCGCAGTCGCTGATCTTCGGTGCCCCGGAAACTGTCCACGACCGCGTCGGTGGCGGTCTCGACGGTGAAGTCCATGGGGTTTCCTCACTGCTCGGTAGTCACTGGCCGATGAGGTGGTCCGGAAGCCAGTCTCCGGTGTACGTGTCACATTGAGTTGCGTTGTCGTACAGCGTTTGTTCGCCACCAGGTCGGCCAGCCACGCGAGCTGCCACGTTGGCCAGACACGCGAGGTGTCGGGTCGGCCAGCCACGCTGTGGACGGTCAGGAGTTTCTCCCGGTAGGCAGACATGGGGATCCTGGCAGACGGACAGGAGTTCTCCCGGTACACGGTCACCGGGGAGCTGGTCTGGCGGCCACGTCGGGGTCCCGGTTTCGATCATGGTGGCCAGCCAGAGCGCCCTACGATCGCCCTGCGGTAGCTGGCGTCGGAACGTGGGAACCGTTGGCGGACCGCCACTGCTGACCCCGCCAATACGTCAGAAACGCTCAGCCCCCAGCAGAGTCAGCGATCTGGTCCGCGCCGCGCTCGTTCTCGTCCATTTCGAGCACCCGGTAGATGAGCTGAAATTCAGCGAGAAAACGTCATCGGCCAAGGCGCCGGCATACTGCGCCCACGGGTCAGAATGAATGATCGTCTGGCCAATCTCGAGACGCTGAAGCTCGATGGCCGTCTTCCGTGACGAATTCTCCTCGCATATGGTCGGCGACGGACCAGCCGCCAATCTTACGCGTATACCTATCGTAATGGACGCGCCAGTGAGCACCCCTAGGGGCCCCTATGATTCCTCCAGGGCCCCTATGCATTCCCTTAGGCCATGTGCGCGGGCTGACCGGCGATGGTACGAAAGCGTTCGTGACCAAGCGAAAAATATTATTCCTGACATCCAGCAGAATTCTTGGCGCGGTCGCGCTCACCGCGGGCCTGGCGACCGCGAGCCTGGCGACCGCGGCGCCGGCGGGCGCGACACTCGCGCCGGTCTGGGACCTCCTGTCCTTTCCCTACGGATACGTCGAATCCGAGAAGCAACTCAAAGAACTCAACGATGTCGCCGCGCTGAGCGGCACCCAAGCTTGGGCTGTGGGGCAGGTGCGGATGGAGGGCTGGCCGTACCCGCCGCCGGGTGTGGTCTGCCCCGACCTGTTCCGCTGGAACGGTCAGACATGGGTGAACGACCGGCCGGATAACACCTGCCGGGGCGCGCTGACCTCGGTGTCGGCCGCCGCGGCACCGCCTGGCAGAAGATGAGCCTCCCGCCGCTCGCGGGCAACACCGACCTGAGCGCGGTGCATGCTCTGGCGCCGGACAACGTCTGGGCGGTCGGTACCACCAACCGCTAGGGGCCGAGCGCCGACGCGCACACCCTGGTGCTGCACTGGGACGGCCACACCTGGTCCCGGCTGCCGGATCCGCCGAAGGAAGCGCTGGTCGAGACCACCCTGGACGCGGTGGCCGCGCGGCCCGGCGAGGTGTGGGCGGCCGGTCAGCGGACCACCTACGAGGTCAACGGCATTTCGGTCAAGAAGCGCGAGGCGTTCGCCATGCGTTGGAACGGTAGCGCGTGGACGGTGGCGCCGACCCCGGCGATCACCGGCTGGTACGGATCCTCCATCACCTCACTGGCCTGGAACGGCACCGAGCTGTGGGCCGGAGGCAGCGGGCAGGACGACGCCACCGCGCGCAGCGTCGGTGTGCTGCTGCGCTGGAACGGCACCGCCTGGCAGCAGGCGCCGAAACCGCCGCTGCTCGACGACTACCGGATCAAGCAGCTCGGCGCTGTGCCGGGCGGCGGCCTGCGGGCCACCGGTTACGGCACCCGGGAGACCGACGAGCACGCCAAGGGCCAGTTCCTGGCCCGGGTCACCGGCTGAACCTTCCTCCTTGCGATGGAGTGGGTGATGTGCGCGAGCTGACCGCTGCGCCGACCGCCCTGCCGCTACCGCGCTGTGGCGGGCTGGGGGCGATCGGCGCAGCAGGGCCTCCTTCGTCGGCCCCACGGCATCGAGCACGGTCTCCCCGGACCTCGCCACGCGGAGCCGGGCCGCGCCGACGAGCGCATCGGACCCATCCATCCCGGTACGGGAGTCGGCCCTCGGGAGACGAGTCCGGCCGCCGGGATCTTTCGTGGCCGCCTGCCTGGAGCCCAGGGCCGTCCACCAGGACCGTCGGTGACCGCCGGCCGGGGTTTCTGACCGCCAACGCAAGCGAGGTGCCAGGTCGGCCAGTTTCGCAAAATAGTGTGCGCGTGCGTGGGGTCGGCGGCGCGTACGAGAAGTTCCTGGTTGTCGCAGCGCGCCAGGGGTGCCTGCCCACCCCGTAGTGCCTGCAGCGGGACAGTAGGCCGACCCGCAGTACGCAGCAGGCAGTTAGGCCAACCCGCGATACGCAGCGGGCAATCGGCCAGCCTGGGGTAGGTCAGCGGGCAGCGTGGGCAGTGGCCCGGCTCGCGGTACGCAGCAGCAGGGGCAGTAGGCCAGTCAGTAGCACGCGTGGCTAACAGCGGCCAGCTGTGATCAGTAGCCCGCAGCTCGCAACTTCCCGGTCGCACCCGTAGTCCCGTAGTCCGTAGTCCGCAGCCCCAGCAGTGGGCAAGCGATCAGGCTGGCACCGCCGAAGTTTGATCAGCATGGATCGTTGACGCCATCAGGTTAAATCAAGCAATTGACTTAATCCGGTGGCGAGAGTTTACTGACAATGCAGGAGAGCCGGTTCGGAAGGAGTCCCGTTGAGGCGCGATATCGACGAGGCGCTCACCTCTCCCGCGCTCGTACGGATCCTGGACGGCCTGAACCGCTGCCTTCCCGACCTCCCGCCGCCGGTGCGAGCCGAGCGCAAGCACATGACCAGCACCCTGATGAACGCACACGTGCGCCGACCACGAACGGGCACTGGCCGAGGGCCGCACCCCGCACCGCGCCGCGCCAGCCGACACGGTGCGGCGATCGGCCCGATCGACGCCGATCGTGCGATATGGACGGCGCCCGTGACAGGTGAGTCGGACGTGGACCCGATACCGGAACCGATGCCCAGCGTGGCTCCAGCCTTGTGTGGAAGGACGTAAGTCATGACCGAGATCTTGAGTCACCCCGAAGTCCCGGAGTTCCCCGGCACGAGGGCGGCGCGCTGCCCGTTCGACCCGCCGCCGAACCTGCAGGCCCTGCAGAAGGAGGGGCCGCTGGCCAAGGTCCGGCTGTGGGACGGCAGCACGCCGTGGATGGTGACCACCTACGCCGAGCAGCGGGCGCTCCTGGCCGATCCCAGGGTCAGCGCCGAGTTCTCCCGCCCTGGCTACCCGAGGCAGGGTCCCATGAACGGGTCGTTCGCCAGTTTCATCATGATGGACGACCCCGAGCACCACCGGTTGCGTCGTATGGTGCAGGCGCCGTTCACCGTCAGGCGGGTGGAGGGCATGCGGCCGGCCGTACAGAAGATCGTGGACGATCTGATCGACGACCTGCTGGCCGGTCCGAAGCCGGTGGACCTGGTGGAGGCGTTCGCGCTGCCGGTCCCGTCGCTGGTGATCTGCGAGCTGCTCGGCGTCCCGTACGCCGACCACGACTTCTTCCAGGAGAGCAGCAAGGTCATGATCAACCGCGGCACCGCCCCGGAGGTCCGCGCCGCTGCCAGCGCCCGGCTGGCCGAATACCTGAACGCCCTGGTGGGCGAGAAACTCGCCAACCCCGCCGACGACCTGCTGTCCCGGCTGGCCGAACGGGTCAAGACCGGTGAGCTGTCGCAGATGGAAGCCGCGCAGATGGGCGTTCTCCTGCTCATCGCCGGGCACGAGACCACCGCCAACATGATCGCCCTCGGCACGTGCGCCCTGCTGCAGAACCCCGACCAGCTCGCGCTGCTGCGCGCCGGCGACGATCCGGACCTGGTCGCCGGGGCCGTGGAAGAGCTGCTGCGCTACCTCAACATCACCCACAGCGGACGCCGCAGGGTCGCCCTGGAGGACATCGAGATCGCCGGCCAGACCATCCGGGCGGGGGAGGGGCTGATCATGCCGAACGACATCGGCAACCGCGACCCCGAGATCTTCCCCAACCCCGACGAGCTGGACATCCGCCGCGACGCCCGCCGCCACGTGGCCTTCGGCTTCGGCGTCCACCAGTGCCTGGGCCAGCCGCTGGCCCGGATGGAGCTGCAGGTCGCCTACAACACCCTCTACAAGCGCATCCCCACCCTGCGCCTGGCCGCCGACCTGGAGCAGATCCCGTTCAAGCACGATGGGGCGGTGTACGGAGTCTACGAACTCCCTGTGACCTGGTAAACCCATCCCGCCCCGCGCACGCGGCCCTGGCGGCACGACCAGTCGCCACCAGGCGCAGGGCCAGGCCGGCGAACTCCTCGGGCCGTCCGAAGCGGGACGGCCCGGGGATCGCGCGGGGCGCCTCGGCTTCGTCGCAGGCTTCGAAGTAACGGCCGCCGATGCCCTTCAGCAGCACCGATGTGGCCGCCGCCTCGCGTCTGTCCATGGCCAACGGCGTCGAAAGGTGGGTGACCGAGGCCGCCTCGCGTCTGTTCATGGTGTCCGAGCGCGACTCGGTCGGCGACGTCATCGTCGCCGCGGGCAAAGCCTGGGGCTGACATCGGCTGACGCCGGCTCCGGAAGCGCGCGTCACGGCCGCGAGGCCACCGTCGAGCGGATGATGTCGTTCTTCAACGGAGAGATCGGCGGGCACTCCACCGAACGGCAACGACTCGTCCTGCTCGCACAGACCATGCGGCAGCAGGTCGGCGGTGTCGCGATCTTCATGTTGACGTACACCACCTGTACCGAGGTGCTGTCCTGCTCGGCCAGCACACAGACACACGTCTCGATGATGCCGAGGGCCGCCCACAGCGTGAACCAGGGCGCCGGCGGAATCGCCAGGCGGGTCACGGCGAGGAAGACGAAGCCGAGCGTCACGGACAGGACCATGCCGATCGCCACGGCCGCGGCCAGATGTCCGATGAGCAGGCCGGCTCTGTCGACCGGCGTGCTGAGCAGCCAGGTGCGCGCCGGCGCGCCGACGTACAGGGGCCCGAATGCCAGCAGCGCCTTGGCGAGCAGCACCAGGCACAAGACGGTGATGACCGCGGCGGTCAGCTGCGTCACCGACATCTGCAGCGACTCGGGCGGCGCGCCGCCCTCGTCGATCCGCCCGAGACCTGAGCGGACCACCTCGACGATCAGGCCGCCCAGAATCGCGAAGTAGAGCGCCCGCTCGATCAGCAGGGACAGCGTGTACGCGATGGACCGCCGCGGTCTCCCGGACCGCTTCCTCCTGCGGATCTGACCGGCCTTCGGAACGATCACCTGGGCGTCGACCACGGTCACGCCGCCACCTCGATGGTCCTGCCGGCCGCCGCGTCGACCAGCTCGCGATCGTGGGAGGCGAAGAGTATGCCGACGCCGGCCTCCTTCTCCGCCCGCAGCCGGGATGCCAGCCAGGCCCGACCCTTGGCGTCCAGGCGTTGCTCCGGCTCGTCGAGGATGAGCAGGCGACGCGGGCGTACGAAGCAGGCGGCGAGGCCGAGCCGGTGACGCTGTCCGCTGGACAGGGTGATCGGAAGCTGGTTCGCCGCCGATGACAGGTCGAGTTCGCGCATGCCTCGCCATTCAGCTCAACAGTGCCGTCGTCGATATCCTCGATCCCCGTAACGCACTTCAACAAGGTCGACTTGCCGGAGCCATTGGGGCCGACAACGGCCACTGCCTCACCATGGACAAGCGAAAAGCTGACGTCCTGCAGTATGGGGACGTTGAAGTAGGTTTTGGTTAAGTGCGACACGCATAACAGGTCAGGCGTGGCTGGCGTGCTCATCGCGATGCAATGCTCCTCGGCCGTATAGTCCGCGAACAGATCCATCAAAAGTCGTCGGCGACGATCGCGACGGCGCTCAGGTCTATTTTGCGCTTCGCCGCATACGCGGCGGACGGCATGAGCGTGGGCTATTGGGTTTTCCTATCGCTGCCTTAGGAAGCGCTCCAAGCCCGGACGAACGTCTCCACGGCCGCGCGGGCCATGGTCCGCAGCTCCGAGTCGGTGATCTGCTGCGTCCCCATCCGGGTACGGGCCTCCAGGGGGCCGGTCAGCAGGGCCATGAACTGCTCGGCCGCCAGGTCGGGATCCGTGGCGCGCAGACGTCCGGAGAGCACGAGCCGGGCCAGCCGGTCGGCCAGGGCCTGGTTGAGCCGATGGGGGCCGCTGTCCAGGACGAGGTCGAGAGCGTCGGGGAACGTGGTGATCTCCGAGTAGAGCAGCCGTTTCAGCGAGCACGATCGCTGGTCGGTGTGCAGCCGGAGCAGCTCGTACGCGACGCCCTCCAGCGTGGCGGGCAGGTCGTCGCCGGGCGCGACGAGCGGATCGAGGGCGGCCAGCCGCTCGCTCAGCACGGTCTGGGCGGCGGCCTCCAGGGCGTGTCTGAACAGGGTGGCCTTGTCGGTCATGTGGTTGTACACCGTCGGCTTGGCCACGCCCGCCTCGGCGGCGATGTCCTGCACGCCCGCCTGCGCGTAGCCCAGCCGGGCGAACACCGTGAACGCGCCCTCCAGGATCGCCTGCCGCTTGTCGATCCGCCCGCGCGTGGTGCTCATGCCGTCGATTGTACTCACCAGTTCAACGTCATGGACGTACGGGTTGTATGCGAACGCATGAGATCATACGTCCGCCAGAGCAGGGCCCCGCCACAGGCTCAGAGCCTCGCGCAAGGTGGCGGCCGCCTCGGCGGGCCGGGACTGCGCGTGCGAGCGCCGACCCGCGCGGACCAGCCGCTCGAACCGGACGGCGTCAATCGCGTCCGGCTCGACCGCCAGCCGGTACCCGTCCGGGCCCGAGGTGAGCAGCCCGGGGTCGCCCAGGACGCGCCGCAACCGGGACACCAGCGATTGCAGCGCGTGCAGGTGATCGGCCGATGCCGCCTCGCCCCACAGCCCCTCGACCAGGGTCGCCGGCCGGACGGCACGCCCGGGGTCCAGCACCAGCCGGGCCAGCAACGCCCGCAGCCGCGCGCCCCCGACCGGCGTCGGGCCGGTAGCGGTTTCCAGCACCAGGGAACCGAGGATGCCGACGCGCACCCGCCCACTATCGCAGCACGACCTGTTGGATCGCCAAGTCACTCATCGGTCCGCTTCCTGAGGCGGGCATCGCATCGGCAGACCCGGTCACCCCCATGGAGGTGCGGCCTCGTTCGCTAGCCACGGGGTGATGATGAGCCGTGCAGCGGCATAGTGATGTGCCGCCCTTACCCGGTCAGAGGGCCGAAGCGACGATGTGTTCGCCGAACAAGACTGTGGTTGGATCCCCGCGTGAATATGATTCGAGCGTTTTCGCCGGAGCAGTACGCGCGCGCCCTGGATGCCTGGCAGTGGGCCGATATCGGAGACAAGGTGCCGCTCTTCGCGTCCCCGTTCGGGGATGTCTTCCTCCGGTCCGACGACGGCTGCTGGTTCCTCAGCATCGTGCACGGCACGCTGACCCGGTGCTGGGACGGCGTCGAGGTGCTGCGAGCGGAGCTGGACACGCCGGAGGGTCAGGAGCGGTATCTGATGGCCGGGCTGGCCCAGGAAGCCGAACGTGCCGGGATCGTCCCCGACGCCGAACAGGTCTACGACTTCAAGCACCCGCCGGTCGCCGGTGGTCGGGTCGCGGTCGACAACATCGACGCCATCGACTTCGTGGTCAGCGTCAACGTCGCCGGCCAGATCCACGGGCAGGTGAAGGACCTACCGGAAGGGGCCGAGATCGTCATCTCCACGGACGTGGAGGCGATCGGCTGGGCGGCGATCGAGACGGCGTTGCACGATCTCTACGGCGACACCGAACCGGTGGGGACGTTCGCGCCCGACGTGCCGTACTCGGCGGGCGGTCCCGATCCGTTGGACGCGATCCGGATCTACGCCCGGGACGAGCCGCGACCGCACTGGCACCTGGTGAGCTTCGGGATGTCCGAGCTCTACGAGAAGGTGACCGACGACCCGGAGGAGTCGGGCTGGGGGATCGAGTTCAGTATCCGGGTGGCCCGTGGCCCACAGGACGAAGCGCCGCCGAAGTGGCCGGCCGTGCTGTTGCAGCAGTTGGCCAGGTACGTCTTCGCGGAGCGGCCGTTCGCGCCCGGCCACACGATCCACGTGGCCCGGGGAACGTTCAACGACCGCCCGGACCAGGAGGCGGACGATCCAACCGAACTCGCGGCGCTCGCGTTCGCCGTCGACCCGCAGTTGGGTGTGCTGGACACCCCGCACGGCCGTGTGACGTTCTTGCAGGTCGTTGCGCTGACCGAGGCGGAGTACGTCGCGGCCAAGGGCGGCAACGCGGCCGCTGTGCTGGAGCGGGTCGAGCGGGACGTACCGTTGCACATCGTGGACCGAGACAGGCGCTAACGATCTTTGTGTGGTGCTGTCACGGCCTAGCTGGGGAGTAAACGGACTTCGGCGCTCGGCAACTGCTTGGTCCACCAGTGGGCGTAGCGGCGATAGACAGTGGACCCGCGATCCGCCAGAAAGGCCGCCAGTGCCGCGGCCTCCGTTGCAAGCCCCTTCCACACCTCCTCGTCCAGCCGGTGGAATGCCGTCGCTTCGATGCCGCCCTCGACCGGGCGCCACACACCGGCGACGTAGCCGTCGACGAGCAGGGTCGGCAGGACGTCGCCGTTGCGCCTGATGACGATCGGGCGGTATTCGGGCGGAATGACGCGGCTGCGATCGGAGTAGGCGAGCAGGACGCTGTCCCACATCGGCAGCAGGCGGGGCGGGGCGACGGTGTCCTCCGCCGGGAGCGGTGCGCCGGGCACGTCGAACAGCGTCACCCCTCCCGGCCCCTCCCGCTCCTCGACCTGGCCGGCCAGAGCCTGCACTGCCAGCCGCAGCACCGACCGCTTGAGCAGGGTGAACTGCGCCATGTCCGGCACCGAGGCGGGGCCGAACGCCTGTAGGTAACGCAGAACCAGTCGCTGTACGGACTCGTCCTCAGATTCCGGATCTGAGGTGGTGCCTGCGGCGAGGAATGACGATCGTGCGCCGAACGACCACGGCCCACCGGTCGGCGCGTGGTGCAAAGGCGCGAACGTCCGCAGCGCCCACCACGCACCCCGCTTGGGCTCCCCGTACCTGTCCTTGAGGAAGCCCTCGATCTCGGTGCTGGTACGCGGACTGGCCACGAACTCCGCGAGATGGGGAAGGAGGGCATCGGCGTCGGCGATGGTCAGTCCGCTCGAGGTGAAACGGGAATGGCCCAGCCGCGCTGCCCGTACCGTGCGCCGCATCGCGGTGTGGAAGTCGGGGTAGTCCTCGGCATGCACCGCGTGCAACGTAATGCGCAGCAGCGTGGCCTTGACCACCTCGCGGTCGGCGAACGCGACGTCCAGCTCTTTCGCCTCGAAGTCGGTGAGCCGGTTCCACAGGGCGACATACGGAGACGGGGCCTCCTGCGCCTGCAGGGCGACGAGTCGGCGGACGGCGTCGGCCACGGTCAGCGATTCGCGCCGTAACAGCAGTTGCCGGGCGAGCGTGGCCCGGTTGAGCTGTCGGGCGGTGAGTCCCATCTCCCCGTTCCTTGTCTTCGACGGCGGGCGGCCATCAGCGCCTGTCGTCGTCCAGCGACGGGGAGCGTGATGCGGATGATTTTAGGGCAGAAGGTGGAAGTCGCCGGACTTGCAGATGGCCGAGTTGCTCACGCATCAGTTCAGGGCCGCCGATTCTGCGGCGCAATACGCCCGCATCGACGAGCACCAGGAGCATGGGCGGCTTATTTCGGCCAAGGATGCGTTGCCGCCGTACTGGCCTGGGTCATGATGGGCGCCGCGACGCTGTTCCTGCTGATCATGGTCGTCGACCGCGGTCTGGGCCGAATCGCCGTCTGAGCCTTTCGGCCTGAAGACGATTGCGTATGAATGCCAGACCTTTAAGCATTGGTCATCTCATCTGTTCCTCCTACGGTTGACCATCAGTAGAACCACTGATGGATGGGAGGCGCAGGATGGCGCAACGGATTTTGGTCACGGGGGCGACCGGCACGGTCGGCCGCCAGGTGATGGCGCAGCTGCTGGAAACCGGGGTCGAGGTTCGCGCGCTGACCCGGGACCCGGTCGATCTGCCACCGACCGTCGAGGGCGTGCGTGGTGACCTGTCGGTCCCTGATTCTCTGCATGCCGCTTTCGACGAGGCCGAGGCGGTGTTCCTGGTCTGGCCGTTCGCCACGGCCGAGGGGCTGGAGACGGTGCTCAAGGGGATGGCCGAGGCCCGCAGGGTGGTGTACCTGTCGTCGGCGGCTGTGCGGGACCATGAGCGGCAGGCCGAGGAGCTGATCGCCGGGTCCGGGGTGCGATGGACGATTCTGCGCCCGCACGCCTTCGCGGCCAACGCCCTGCGCTGGGCCGAGCAGATTCGCGGCGGGGGAGTGGTGCGTGGCCCGTACGGTCAGGCCGCGATGTCCGTCGTGCACGAGCGGGACATCGCCGCAGTCGCGGTGCGGGCACTGACCCAGGACCGGCATGCCGGCGCCGTGTACGAGCTGACCGGGCCGCACTCCCTGACCCAGGCCGAGCAGGTACGCGTCATCGGCGAGGCGATCGGCCACCCCGTGCGCTGGGAGGAGACCTCGCCGGAGGACGCCCGGCGGCAGATGCTGGCCCGCGGCTGGCCGGCCGCGGCCGTGGACGGCATCCTGCGCGCCCAGGCCGAGATGACGCTCGGTCCGGCGCCGGTCACCGCCACCGTGGAGGAGGTGACCGGGACCGCGGCACGCACGTTCCGCTCGTGGGCGGCCGAGCACGCGCACGCCTTCTAGGCCGCCGGGTTCCCCCGGATCAGGCTGCTGGGCTGGGGCTTCGTACAACTTGGGCCGAGATCATTGACGGGGGTTTGTAATGATCCTTATGGTTTGCCCGGGTTGATCATTATTTGAGGCGGAGTGTACTCATGCGGGTGATCGCGGGTTTAGTCGTTGCTGCCTTAATCGCCGGTCTGGCACCCCCGCCGCCCGCCGCACCACCTCGCCTCACCACCGTCCCGGTCGCCGCCACGACGCGGGGGCAGCCCGCTGCTGAACCGGCCGCCAAGCAGCGGCAGGCACCCGCGCAGGCCGCCGACGTCTCGTACGCGCACGACGCCAACGGCCGCGTCACCGGGGTGTTCGCCCAGCCGGGCGACGGTTCGAAGATCAGCCACGACCCCGCGGGCAACATCACCGAGGTCCGCGACCTGCCCGCCGGCACGCTGGCCGTCGCCCAGGTCTCCCCGCCCAGCGCCACCCCGGCCACCGGCGT
The DNA here is from genome assembly GCF_020215705.1 of Nonomuraea aurantiaca. GTDB lineage: Bacteria > Actinomycetota > Actinomycetes > Streptosporangiales > Streptosporangiaceae > Nonomuraea > Nonomuraea aurantiaca. The sequence goes on from NZ_JAIWNB010000001.1 coordinate 491,991, forward strand.
GACGATCTACGGCACCGCGTTCGGCACGGACAAGTCGGCGGTGACGGTCTCCTTCGGCGGCGCCACCGCGACACCCGGCGCCGTCACCGACCACACCATCACCGTGACGGTCCCCGGCGGCGCCGCCTCGGGCGACGTCACCGTGACGGTCGGCGGCAAGTCCGCCGTCTGGAAGGGCTTCAAGGTCCTCGGAACCCGGCCCAAGCCCGCGGTCTCCCTGACGGGCATCACGGTCGGCGACGCGGGAGCCGAGGTCACCGTCCCCGGCAGCGGCTTCGACGCGGACAAGATCCGTAACGTCACCTCGCTCAACGGAGCGAAGATCCAGGTGACGCAGGCCACCACGGGTGACCTGAAGGTCAAGCTTCCGCCGGGTCCCGCTTTCGGGCACGTGAAGGTCGTCAACCCCGGCGGCAGCGCGGTCTCCGCCGGTGACGTGGTCGTCCCGCCCGCCCCCTACCTGGCCGCCAACATCGGCACGGGCGGCGCGCTGCGGCTGGCGCAGAACACCCTCACCTCGGTCCCGGTCGGCGCGGCGCAGCAGATCGCGCTGACGCTGTTCGACGTGGCGGCCGGTCAGCGCGCCATGCTCTACATGTCCGGGGAGACCTTCTCCGGCTGCCTGCCCATCACCGTGTACGGCCCCGACGGGACCACGCTGCTCAGCCAGAGCATGTGCTCCAGCACGTGGGAATGGGAACTGCCGGAGGGCTCGAAGCCCGGGACCTACGCCGTGCTGCTCGACCCGCAGGACGACCAGACCGGCAAGGTGGACGTCCTGGCCTCCGCCGTCGCCGACGCCACGACCGAGCTCGCCCTGGACGGGGCGCAGGGGACCCTCACCACGACCGTCCCCGGCCAGCAGGCCGCCTTCACCTTCACCGGAACGGCCGGCCAGCGGGTCTTCACCAAGCTCGGCATGCCGACCGGCACGAAGGCCTGCGACGTGGCCGCCGGCGTGCGCGCCCCCGACGGCACCGAGTTGGTGAAGGACACCTGCGTGTACCAGGTCGACTCCTTCCTCGACACGGTCACGCTGCCGGTGTCCGGTACGTACCGGGTGGCCGTCGATCCCAAGGGCCTGGTCACCGGTGGTCCGTACAAGGCGGCAGTGATCAACGTGCCCGCCGACGTGGCCGTGCAGACCTCGCCGGACGCGGCCCCGGCCAACGTGGCGATCGTCAAGCCGGGCCAGAACGGGTCGGTGACGTTCACCGGTACGACGGGGCAGCGGATCTTCACCAAGCTCACCATTCCGGCGGGCGCGCCCTCGTGCGCCCTCGACGTGCGGCTGCTCAAGCCGGACGGCACGGAGATGTTCAGGAGCACCTGCCTCTACCAGGCGGCCGAGTACCTCGACACGGTCACCCTGCCGGCCGATGGTGTCTACCGGTTCACGGTCAATCCGAAGGACGCCTGGACCGGCATCCCGACGCTGCAGGTGCTGAACGTGCCCGCCGACGTGGTGGTGGCGACCTCGCCGGACGCGGCCGCGGCTTCGGTGGCGATCACCAAGCCCGGCCAGGGTGGAGTGGTGACGTTCACCGGCACGGCGGGGCAGCGGATCTTCGCCAAGGTGACCGTCCCGGCGGGCACGCCCACGTGCGGCCTGGATGTGCGGCTGCTCAACCCGGACGGCACCGAGCTGGTCAGGGACACCTGCCTCTACCAGGCGGCCGAGTACCTCGACACGGTCACCCTGCCGGCCGATGGCGTCTACCGGTTCACGGTCAACCCGAAGGACGCCTGGACGGGCACTCCGACGCTGCAGGTGCTGAACGTGCCCGCCGACGTGGTGGTGGCGACCTCGCCGGACGCCGCCCCGGCCGCGGTGGCGATCACCAAGCCCGGCCAGGACGCCGCGGTGACCTTCACCGGCACGACAGGGCAGCGGATCTTCGCCAAGCTCACCCTTCCGGCCGGCACCCCCGCCTGCGGGCTGGAGGTGCGGCTGCTCAAGCCCGACGGCACCGAGCTGGCCAAGGACACGTGCATCTACCAGGCGGCCGAGTACATCGACACGATCACCCTGCCCGCCGACGGCGCCTACCGGTTCACGATCAACCCGAAGGACGCCTGGACGGGCACGCTGACGTTCGCGTTGACGGGCGTCCCGGCCGACGTGGCCGTGGCGAGCGCGCCGGACGCCGCCCCGGCCGCGGTGGCGATCGCCAAGCCGGGCCAGGGCGGGGCCGTGACGTTCACCGGTACGGCCGCCCATCGCCTCTTCGTCAAGCTCGCCGTTCCGGCCGGGGCGCCCGCCTGCGCCCTGGAGGTGCGGCTGCTCAAGCCCGACGGCACCGAGCTGGCCAAGGACACGTGCATCTACCAGGCGGCCGAGTACATCGACACGCTGGAATTACCCGTCGCCGGGGCGTACAAGCTGGCCTTCGACCCGAAGGACGCCTGGACCGGCACGATCACGGTCACCCTGGTCGACGTGCCCGCCGACGTGACGAAGGCGGCGACGGTCGGGGGCGCGGACGTCGTGGTCACCACGGCCAAGGCCGGACAGAACTCGGCGGTCACCTTCACCGCCACCGCCGGGCAGACCGTCAAGATCACCATGATCGACGAGACATACGCGACCTGCACCACCACGGAGTTGTGGTCACCCACCGGCGCGCGCCTGTGGACCACGTGCCTGTCCAAGAACGGCAGCCACACCACCACCCTGACCGCCGCCGGCACGTACACCTTCAAGATCAACCCCAAGGACGCCGAGACGGGCGCGGCCACCATCCGGGTCGCGACAGCCGCCGCCGCTGCCAAGCAGGCCACGGAATCCCGGAAGAAGGAGCCGCTGCCCGACGGGGTGAAGCGCGGCGAGCCCCTGGCGTCGTACACCGCGAAGAAGCACAAGGACGCGAGCCTCACCGGTGTCGTGAAGACCACCGCGGGGCTGCCGCTGGCCGGCGTCACCCTGCGCGCCGACGGCCGCGAGGCCCGCACGGACGCACGCGGCGCCTTCCAGCTCACCGACCTGCGCCAGGGCGTGCGCCGCCTGCGCATCGACGGCCGCAGCGCCTCGACGAGCAAGCTCAAGTACGGCGTGTTCGACGTGCAGGTGCCGCTCAAGGCGGGCGGCAACGAGCTGTTCTACACGCCGTACCTGCCCGCCCTGGACACCGACTACGAGATCGACATCCCCTCGCCGACCACCAAGGAGGTCGTGCTGTCCAACCCGGGCGTGCCCGGCCTGGAGGTGCGCATCCCGGCGGGCGTGACAATCGAGGACGCCGACGGCAAGCCCGTACGGCGCGTCGGCATCACGCCGATCCCGGTGGACCGCACGCCGATCCCCATGCCGGACGGCGTGCGCGTGCCCGTCTACTACACGGTCCAGCCCGCGGGCGGCCGGCTGGTGGGCGGCACCGCCCAGATCACCTACCCGAACTACCTGAAACTGCAGGCGGGGCAGCGGGTCAACTTCTGGCACTATGACAAGAGCGGCGAGGGCTGGGAGATCTTCGGCGCGGGCAAGGTCGATCCGGCCGCCCGGCAGGTCGTCCCCGACGCGGGGACGGCGATCGCCGACTTCGACGGCGCCATGATCAACGTGCCGGGCAACGAGGAGCCGCTGTGGAAGTGGCTGCTGAAGTTCCTGAACTCGTCGGGTGACCCGGTCGACCTCGGCAGCGGGCTGTTCACCCTGAGCCAGACCGACCTCATGGTCGACGATGTCATGCCGCTGACCGTCAACCGCGGCTACAACCCGGGCGACACCCGCAAGCGCTCGATGGGCATCGGGAGCAACGACCTGTACAACATGTACCTGTCGTCGCGTAAGCAGTACCAGGAGGCCGACCTCAACTTCCCCGACGGGTCCCAGGTGCACTACGTGCGGACCTCGCCGGGCACCGGGTTCTGTGACGCGGTCTTCGAGGCGCGCGACACCTCTCCGGAGTTCACCGGGTCCGGGTTCCGCTACGTGGGCGGGTGCAACGCGGGCGGCTGGCACCTCAAGCTGCGCAACGGCATGACCTACGTCTTCGGCGACGAGGCGCCGCTGCAGGAGATCCGTGACCCGCAGGGCAACACCGTCAAGATCCTGCGCAAGTACAAGAACAGCTTCGGCAGCTACCTCGGGCCGGTCACCGAGGTCCGCTCGCCGAACGGGTTCTGGCTCAGCTACTCGCACGACGCCGCCGACAAGGTCACGAAGGTGGAGGACAACGCGGGCCGCTCGGTCACGTACGGCTACGAGGGCGACCGGCTCAAGACCGTGACCGGCCCCACCGGCCAGACCACCACCTACGGCTACGACACCGCGGGCCGGATGAACGCCATCACCGACGCCCGCGACCACACCTACCTGACCAACGTTTACGACGCCAACGGCAGGGTCGCCGCCCAGACGATCCTGGGCCAGGGCACCTATGCCTTCGGCTACACCCTCAACGGCACGCGCGTCGTCGCCGCCCAGGTCACCGAGCCGGACGGCGCCGTACGCAAGACCACCTACGACGATCTCGGTTACCTGGCCACCGACACCCAGGCGGCGGGCACCGACCGCGAGCACACCATCAGGATCACCCGCGACCCGGACAGCGACCTGCCCAGGACGATCGACGACGGCCTCGGCCGCACCACCACGATCACCTACGACCCCGCGGGCAACCCCTTGGAGCTCAAGGGCGCGGCGGGCTCGGCCACCGTGACCGGCCACGCCACCTACCAGGGCACGCCGTACGGCAGGCCGGACACGCTGACCGACCCCACGGGAGCCGTCACCCGCTTCAAGTACGACACACGCGGCAACCCCGAGCAGATCACCGACGCCATGGGCCGTACCTGGAAGACCAGCTACGACGACCAGGGCCACCCGCGCACCCAGACCACCCCGCAGGGACGCGTCACCACCTACGACTACGTCGACGGCGCCCTGAGCACGGTGACCGACCCCGAGGGACGCAAGACGCGTTTCGTCCGGGACGCGGCCAACCGGGTGATCGAGACGATCGCCCCCGACGGGACCTCCACCCGGCGCGTCTATGACGCGGCCGACGTGCTCAGGTCCGTCACCGACGCGGGTGGCGACGAGACGATCTTCGGCTACGACGAGAACGGCAACATCACCTCGGTCAAGGACGCCCGCGGGAAGATCACCTCCTACCGCTACGACGACGCCGACCGGCTGCTCGAACGCACCGACCCGCTCGGCGCGAAGGACACCTTCACCTACGACGGCATGAACCGCCTGTCCACGGTCACCGACCGGCGCGGCAAGGTCACCGAGTACCGCTACGACGAGCTCGGCCGCGCCACCTTCACCGGCTTCGGCAAGAACGGCCAGAACTACGAGTCGACGCAGAGCGCCCTGTACGACGACAGAGGCCGCATCCGCGAGCTGAGCGACAGCACCACCGGCGCCGGGAAGATCACCTACGGCTACGACGACCTCGACCACCTGACCTCCGAGACCAGCTCGGCGGGGAGCGTCGGCTACACCTACGACGCGGCCGGGCGGCTGAAGACCATGACCGCCTCGGGCCAACCGGCGGTCGGCTACGACTACTTCCCCAACGGCCTGCTCAAGTCGGTCACCCGGGGCGCGGTCAGCACCGTGTACGGCTATGACGACGACGCGAGGATGACCTCCAAGTCCCTGCCCGGCGGCATCACGGCCGCCTACGGCTACGACGACTCGGGCCTGCTGACCTCGATCGGCTACAAGCGCGGCACCACCGGCGTCGGCGACGTGACCTACACCTACGACCAGCTCGGGCGCCGGACCCGGATGCGCGGCACCCTCGTACGCGCCCAGCTGCCCGCCGCCGCGACCGGCCTCACCTACGACGACGCCAACCGGCTGACCGGCAACGGCGGCCGGACCCTGGGCTACGACCCGGCCGGCAACCTGACCTCCGACGGCGTCTTCACCTACACCTGGAACGCCCGCGGCGAGCTCGTGACGGTGTCGGACGGCAGCGTCACCACGACCCTCGGCTACGATCCGGCAGGACGCCGGGTCGGCAGCACCACGGGCGCCGACACCACCCGCTTCCGCTTCGACGGCGACGCCCTCATCGGCCAGAGCGGGCCCGGCGGGACGGACGTCTCCTTCCTCAACGGCTTCGGCCAGGACGAGGCCCTCGCCAGGATCGGCGGCGACGGCCAGGTCCAGGGGCTGCTGCCCGACGCGCTCGGCTCCACGCTGGCCCTGACCGACGGCTCGGGCCAGATCACCACCACCTACGGCTACGACCTGTTCGGCGCCACCACCTCCTCCGCGGCCGACGACCCCAACACCTTGCGCTGGACCGGCCGCGTCTCCGGCGCGCCGATCCCCGGCGGGCTGCAGGACAACAGGTCCCGGCTGTACTCCCCGTCGCTGCGGCGCTTCGTCTCCGAGGACACCATCGGCTTCGGCGGCGGCTACAACCTCTACGAGTACGCGCTCGGCGACCCGGCCGACTACACCGACCCCGACGGCACGATCCCGCCGCAGGTGGTCGCGGCCGTGGGCGCGTGCGTCGGCAACGGCCTGGTCAACACCGTCGCCGGGGCGCTGCTCGGCCGCAAGCACTCCTTCGGCGACTACGCCCGGGGCTTCGGCAAGGGCTGCCTGGAGGGCGCGCTCGGCTCGATCACCTTCGGCGGCACCAAGTTCGCCCGCTTCGGCAAGTACGGCGACGAGGTGGTGGAGAGCGTCGGCAAGACCTGCCGCCTGACCAGCAGCTTCGTGCCGGGCACCAAGGTACGGATGGCCGACGGCAGCGCCAAGGCCATCGAGGACGTCGCGGTCGGCGACAAGGTCCTGGCGACCGACCCCGCCACCGGCGAGACGACGTCACAGCCGGTCGTGGCCACCATGACCAGCCAGGGCGCCAAGGACCTGGTCAAGGTGGGTGTCGCGGGCGGCGTGCTGGTCGCCACCGACAACCACCCGTTCTGGGTGCCCGCGCTGAAGACCTGGCTGCCCGCCGCCGAGCTGCGGCCGGGCATGTGGCTGCGTACCTCGGCGGGCACCCTCGTCCAGGTCTCGGCGGTGGAGACCGAGCACCGCGACAGCCAGCGCGTCCACAACCTCAGCGTGGACGGTCCGCACACCTACCACGTGGGCCAGGGCGGCACCGACGTCCTCGTCCACAACAGCCCGCGTCCCAAGTACCCCTGCGGCTGGCTGTCCCCGACGGAGTGGGCCAACTCCGTCAAGCGTGAGATCCGCGACCGGTACCGGGGCGACACCAGCTTCGAGAGCGGGCGGCACGGCGAGGGCTTCAAGGCCGCCGCCAGGGATCTCGAACGCTTCATCAGGGAGCACCCGGGTATGCTGCCGGAGATCGAGAGGGAGCTGCGCGCCACCGCCAAGCGCTGGATGGCCAACGGCAGATCCACCGGCCACTCCGGAGGATGGTGAGCGGTGCCCGCTGACACGCCGCCCGCCTCGATAACCGGGCTGATCGAGGCGGCCGAGGACGGGCCTGAGGTTCCCGAGACGTTCGGGCGGCTGCTGCGGGAGAGCGAGCGGCTGCTGAAGGAGGCCCCCGGCTCGGCCGACGCCCACTACGTGCGGGGCTACACCCTGTACCTGCTGGGCGCCCACGCCGAGGCGCGGGCCGCCTTCGAGCGGGCGGAGCTGCTGCGGCGCGGCCACCAGTGGGCGCTGTTCCACCTCATCGTGCTCGCCTACCGCGACGGCGACCACGGCGCGGTGCTCGGCGCCTTCTCCCGGCTGGAGCGCGCCTCCTTCGAGGGCGAGGATCAGCTCTGGCGCTACCTGGTGGCCTGGGAGTACGCGCTGTGCTCGGCGGTCCGGCTCGGCCTGGACGAGCACGTCACCGCCCGCCTGCCGGAGCTGATCGCCGAGTACACCGCCCGCCAGGACGACCCCGAGGAGATCCTGGAGCGGCCCGGCAGGCTCCTCCAGGTCTACGGCGAGCAGCCCGACGGGCCGCTGCGCGACCTGCTGCGCGACCAGCTCGCCCTGCTGGTGCCCGGCGGCTGGATCCGGCCGGACGAGCTCTAGCCGCTCTGCCCGAGGAGCGTTTCGCCCCAGTGCCCGCCGGGGGACACGCCGGGCGGGCACGCCCACAGGCCCGACCCCACATGCCGGATGTAGGTCGAGAGCCGGTCGTCGGTGGCCAGCCTGCGCTGCACGGGTACGTACTGGCGGCGCGGGTCGCGCTGGTAGGCGAGGAAGAACAGGCCCGCGTCGATGCGACCCTGGGTGTCGCTGCCGTCCACGAAGGAGTAGCCGCGCCGCAGCAGCCGTACACCGCCGTTGGACAGCGGATGGGCCAGGCGCACATGGGAGTCGGCCGGGAGCCTGGCCGGGTCGAACCTGTCCCGCTCGCCCTTGCCGCCGAGCGGGGCGCCCTCGGTCTTCGTACGGCCGATCGTGGCCTCCTGGTCCTGCCGGGAGGCCTGGTCCCACGACTCCAGGTGCATGCGGATCCGCCGCGCGACCAGGTAACTGCCGCCCGTCATCCACGCGGGCCCATCGGCGGCGGCCACCCAGACGTGCTGGTCGAGCGCGGCGTGGTCGTCGTGCGGGATGTTGTCGGTGCCGTCCTTGAAGCCCATGAGGTTGCGCGGGGTGAGCTGGGTCGGCGTGGTCGAGGAGGTCTTGCCGTAGCCGAGCTGCGACCACCGTACGCTCACCCGGCCCAGCCCGATACGGGCCAGCGTGCGGATGGCGTGCACCGCGACCTGCGGGTCGTCGGCGCACGCCTGGACGGCGATGTCGCCGCCGCCGCGCGCCGGGTCGAGCTTCTCGCCGGGGAAGGGCGGTAAGTCGGCCAGCGCGGGCGGCCGGGAGGCGGCCAGACCGAAGCGATCCTCCCCGGCCCGCTCGAACAGCGTGGGACCGAACCCGACCGTCAGCGTCAGGCGGGAGGCGGGCAGGTCGAGGGCCTCACCGGAGTCGTCGTCGGCGGTGACGCGACCCGCGGTCATCGACTCGGCGGCCCTGGTCCAGGAGACCAGGAGCGCGACCAGTTCCTCGCGCGTGCTCACGGCCACGTCGAAGGCCGCGAAGTGGAGGCGGTCCTGGACGGGCGTGGCGATGCCCGCCTGGTGCGGCCCATGGAAGCCCACCACCTGTGCGGGGGCCGCGCCGCTCGCCGGCGGCTCCGGCCCGCCGAGCAGGAAGGCGCCCGCCGTCGCCGCCGCGCCGGCCACCACGCCCGCGCCGGAGGCGGTCAGCAGCCCGCGCCTGCTCAGTCTCCCCACCGGACCTCCCGTCGAAGATCTTGACCTTATCCTGCCTTCCGGATCCTGCCTCCCGGGGGCGTCTCGACTGGCCTGATAGGGCTTCCCCCTAAAGCCCGTTTCGGAGACGGGCTACTGAACAAACTGGCTCAAGTGGGTCATTTATCACCAAAGCGGTGGACACTGACGGTTGGGGAAACTACCTTCCTCGCTCGAGGACATTTCTTCGCTATAGCCCCAAATGTCCCAGCATCATCAGGAGGGGGGACTGCATGGAGATCACGATTGCCGAGATAGAGGCAGTGGAGCTCACGTGCGGTAACAGCAACAGCTGATACTCATCGCGGGATTGGTGGCCACCCGGGTCGCCGATCCCGCGCCTTTTTCTGACGTGGAGCGGATAATTGTCGCGCGTTCTGGTCAACCCGGCGTTTCCCCTGTTCATTGAGGACCACCGCGAACTCATCCGGCTGGGCGACTTGCCGGGCACCGGAAAGGTGCTCAAGTCCGCCTCCCCGGCCCTGCGCGAGCTGGTACGGCGGTGCGCCTCCACCGCGCTGCCCCGTGAGGAGCTGGTCAGTCTCACGGCGGGGATCGGCGGCGTCACGGCCACCGAGGTGGACCAGGCCATCACCGCTCTGCTCGGGGCCAGGATCCTGGTCGAGGAGCAGGACGTCGAGCTGCTGACGCGCCACGTGCCCACGTCGCGGCAGGCCCTGTTCTTCTCCATGTTCCAGCCCGCGTCGCGGGCCGCCGAGATGGCAGGGGACCTCGCCGGGCGTACGGTGGCCGTCCTCGGCGTCGGCGGGATCGGCGGCTTCGTCGCCCTGCAACTGGCCACCGCCGGGGTGGGGCGGCTGCGGCTCGTCGACCAGGACGACGTCGACGAGTCCAACCTCCACCGCCAATACCTCTACTCGGCGGAGGACGTCGGGAGCCCGAAGGTGGACTCGGCCGCCCGCCGGCTCGCCGAGCACAACCCGGCGGTCAAGGTGGAGACGCACCACCGCACGCTGACCGGCGCCGGGGACGTCGCGGCCCTGGTCGCGGGCGCGGACCTGGTCATCGCCACGGCCGACAGCCCGCAGCCGCAGATCCGCCAATGGATGAACGCCGGCTGCGTGGCCGCCGGGGTGCCACTCCTGCCGGGCGGGTTCAGCCAGCACCTGGGCATCGCGGGACCGCTGGTCGTGCCGGGCGGCTCGGCCTGCCTGGCCTGCCTGGACGAGGAGCTCCGGGGCCGTAATGGCGGGTGGGAGCTGCCCGCCATACTCAACCAGGGGCGGAGCATTCCGGCGTTCGGCCCGCTCTGCGCGATCGTCGCCGGGTTCGTCGCCGCCGAGGCGGTCCGCTACCTCACCGGCGTGGTCCCGCCGGCCCTGGTCGGCCGGGTGGTCCACTTCGACCTCCTGACGATGGCGACGGCGGAGCAGCCCGTCACCCGGCTCGACACCTGCCGGGTCTGCGGGGATCCCGCCTGACGGGCGAGGCCGCGTTCCGCGGGGATCCTACGAGGCGGCCGAGGTTGCGTTCCGCGGGGATCTTCGGGGCGGGCGAGGTTGCGAAACGTCCTGTATCGGCCACGTGACGTGGCGGCGCGCGCTTGAGAGGCTTCCCCCATGCGCGTCATCCCGACCATCGACGACATGGCCGCGTTACTGCGGGAGCTGTGCGACCGGTTCCCCGCGACCTGCCGCAGACGCCTCATCGGCGCCTCCCGGCGGGGCGAGCCGCTGGAACTGGTCTCGATCGGGGACGGGCGCCAGAACGCCCTGGTGTTCGGCGGCCCCCACGCCAACGAGCCCGCCGGCTTCCTGACCGTGCTCCGCCTGGCCTCCGTGCTGTGCGAGAACGCGGCCGAGCGGCGGGGGTTCACCTGGCACTTCATCGCGTGCGTGGATCCCGACGGCGCCCGGCTGAACGAGGGCTGGTACGCGGGCCCGTACACGATCAGCCACTACCACCGCCACTTCTACCGGCCGTCCATGAGCGACCAGCCCGAATGGACCTTCCCCATCCACGCCGGGCGCAAGCGGTTCGACCGGCCGCTGCCGGAGACCCTGGCCATGATGCGGGTCATCGACGAGCTGCGGCCCGCGTTCATGCTGTCGCTGCACAACGCCGACTTCGGCGGCGCCTACTTCCAGATCACCCGCGACGTGCCCGGCCTGGCCGCCGAGCTGGCCTCGATCGCCGCGGGTCAGGGCGTCCCGCTGGACCTGGGGCCCATCGACACCGTCGGCTACCAGGTCGCCGGCCCCGGCGTCACGCTGCTGCCGCCGGCCGAGCACATCGACTTCGTGGAGACGGGCGGCGACGCGCGCACACCTCGTACGTACGGGGCGTCGAGCTGGCACTACGCCGACCGCTACGGCACGTTCACGCTGATCGCCGAGGTGCCCCTGTGGACCACCCCGGGGTGCGACGACCCCTCGGACGCCGGGCTCTCCTTCGGCCACCTGGTCAAGACGGCCGCGGTACGGCTGCGCGAGGAGATCGAGCCGCTGGCCCGCGCGCGTACGGACGTCCGGCCGCAGTGCGTCGCGCACACCCCGTTCCACGCGGCGGTGGACGACACGCTCGCCGTCTCCCACCTGCTGGTCTCCTCGCTCGAAGGCGCCGTGGACCGGGAGGACGCCGCCAGGACCGTCACGCGGGCCGAGGCGAGCGGCATTCACGACACCGTCCGCCGCCTGCCGCTGCGGGCCAGCGCCATGTTCCTGCGGCTGCTGGCGGCCGAGGCGGCGGCGGGCAACCGCCCGGCCGACCTGACGGCCGTCCGCGCGGCGCTGGAGGAGCGCCTGGGGCGCCTCTGCGCGGAGGCCGAGGGCCAGCTGGTCCAGCTCACCGATCCGCTCGACCGGATCGTCACGATCCAGACAGAGGCCGCCCTGGCCGCCACCCGCCTCCTGCGCTGAACGGGCCGTCTTCCTCGTCTCCCCGGCGGGGTGTTCTTCCATGGGGACCTCTGCCACGACGGGCCGGCTTTTTCCTCGCCCCCGAAGGGGGTATTCCTCTACAAGGACCCCAGCCACCACGGACCTTCAGAAAGCTCGCGCCGGTCGCGTGACGAACCACCCGGGGGGCTAGGGGAGCCGCCAGTTCGCCGTCCACAGGCGGGAGCCGGTGCGGCGGTCGAGGCGGCGGAGGAACGACAGGACACCGGACGCGCCCGTCGCCCAGGTGTAGCCGGGCTTGTCGAGATCGTTGCCGGTGAAGACCGGTGCGGAGAGCTCCCCGCCGGCGCGCATCAGCATCAGCTCGACGACCTCTTCGGCCCCACGCCAGTAGGAGTCGTCGCCGGTGGCCATCGCCAGGTCGATCAGCGCCTCGCCGATACCCGCCAGGCCGCAGCACTGGGACACGACCCACGCCTGCGGCGCGATGGCCAGGCTCGCGCTGGCGCCCCGCTCCGCCAGGTCGAGGTAGCGGTCCTCGCCGTACGCGGTGGCCGCGTGCGCCAGCGGGCCGAGGATGCCGGAGGCGCCCTGGCACCAGGACGCGCCCATGGCCTTGGCGTCCGGGCCGGTGAGCTCGCCGAGCATGGTCTCGGTGGCGGCGGCCAGCGACTCGAAGCGTTCCCTGGCCGCCTGCCCGGCGTCGTGGTCGCCGGTGGCCTCGTGGTAGGAGAGCAGGAACTCCGCGCAGCCGGCGGCGCCGTGCGCGAAGGCCATCTCCACGTTGACGCCCGAACCGGCCTGGGCCGGTGCCACCGCGTCCTCGGAGTCCGTCACCTCGCCGGAGACGAGCCGCCTGGCGCACTCGGCGGCCACTTCCAGGTGGCGCGGATCCTGTTCCAGCGCGGCCAGCGAGAGGTGTCCCGTGCCGATGCCGGCGACGCCATGGGCCTGGTCCGCGCGCTGCTCGCCCTCCAAGACGATCGGCCCGGGGTCCGGCAGTTCGGGGACGGCGGTCAGCCGCGCGGCGGCCAGGAACAGCGCCGTTCCCGTGCGGCCGAAGTAGAGCGCCGGGGGGAGCGCGGTCGGCGGCATGACGCGCGCCGTCCAGCGGGCCAGGTCGGCGGCGACGGTCTTGGCCTCGGGGTGGTGCAGCAGCTCCATGCCGACCCCGGCCGACCCGCCGTAGACGTTCGTCACCGGCGGGCTCGACGTCCGGGAGTCCGCCGGGCCGTCCATCAGGCCCTCGGCGAACCGTACGCACACGCGGGTGGTGTGCTCGAGGACCTGCGACAGCAGAGCACCGCTGAACCGCACCCCGTCAGACCGCGACACCGTACGACCCGCCCGCCCGGCCCTGACGTCGGACCCGGCGTCGGCGCTGACACAAGCCCTCAGGTCGGCCGCAGCCGCCACCCGCTCCTCGGCGTCGAGGCTGAGCAGGCGCGGCAGCAGTCCGATGACGCCCGTCGTGACGCCGGGGAACATCCGTGCCAGGCACATCAGCGTCCGCTCGACGTTCCTGGCCGGGTCGGTGTCGATCATGATGGGGTTCATCCCGGTCGCCGAGAAGAACAGCGTCGCCCCGAGCGAGAAGTAGTCGTCGGCGGGTTCGGAGGGGCGGTCCGCCTGCTGGCCGGGCACGCTGTAGCCACGGCTCCACCCGGGCAGTTGCAGCCCCTCGTACCTGCTGTTGCCGAAGTCGATCAGCGTGCAGCGGCCGTCCTCGCCGAGCACAACGTTCTTGGGGGAGAAGTCCCTGACGACGACGCCGCGCGCGTGCACGGCGTCCAGCACCTCCAGCAGCCGGCCCGCCAGCGCGGTGAGGTCCCGGTCGCCGCCGCCCTCGGTGAAGCGGCCCCGCTCGCCGACGAACCGGTTGAGGTCCAGGCTCCCGGCGTCGGTCATGACGAGGAACTCGTCCTCGCCGTGCCGGAAGTGGTCGATCGGCGTGGGGATGCCCGCGACGCCGTCCAGGGCCTTGAGGATGCGAAGGTCGTTGCGCAGGTACATGCGCAGGTCCCAACCCTCGGCGTTCTCGCCCACGTAGGCGCGGGCCTCCTTGACCACGACCGGCCGGCCGTCGGCGTCCTCGGCCCGGTAGACGTTGCCGCGGGGGCCACGCGCGACGCCGGACGTGACGCGGTACCGGTTGCCGATGAGCCTGGCCGGGGCCTCGCCGGAGTCCGGGCCGGTGGCGCTCTCACGAAGCGAGTCCGAAGGCGAGCCGGGGACGCCGCTCTGCGGGCGGAACGGGTCGGTCGCCCACGGCGGGCAGGAGAACTCGGGCCCTGCCGCGCCCGGCAGGTGCTCGCCGTCGGGACCGACGATGATCAGCTCGAAGTCGCCGTTCTCGTCCACGCGGTACTGGGGGGCGAAGGGGGCGTACCGGTAATAGACCGGCGCGTCGCGGCGCACCCGGCGATCGCTGACGATGCGCGGCGCGGCCAGCCCCGCCAGCGCCTCGGCCAGCCGGTGACCGAGCGGGACGACCTCGTCCGGCTGCGGGTAGACGGTGATGGCCTTGCCGACCGCGCCCGCGTCGAGGTCGCCGGAGTTGAGCTCCGCGAGCTTCTCGGGCGAGCGGGCGACCTTGAAGTCGCAGGACACGCCGGCCAGGACGGGCAGGACCCGTTCGAGCGTGTCGCCCAGGGTGCCGGGACGGGCGGAGACATGCAGCTTCCACCCCTGATGGGGGGTGGTGGCACGCGGGTCGTGGACGCTGACCCAGGTGTCGCCCTCGTAGATTTCCCTAGTGTTCGACTCGGCAAAATGGGTAAGGGAAACGACCACATTTACTGTCAACGAGAAAACCCTTCTGCACCGACCGGCCGGATGCCCGAAGAAAGGCCACCGGAAGTGCACCGATGGCCTTTCCACAGCGGTACGGCGCAAGAAGCGCGCCGCCGCGGAACGCCGAACGCGTTACCGCTCGATTACACGATCGAAGGGCAGCAGGGGAACGTCGAGCAAACGGTGCGCTTGCAGGTGTTCACGCAGGCCTGAGGGCCATGGAGCAGTGCGGTGAGCTCGCCTTCGAAGTCGACGGCGAGGTCCTCGTACTCCAGAACGCCTGCGTCGCGGGGCTCCAGTGTAAGAACGGACATAAGGGCTCCTTCCTTGGCCACCGGTAGGTGGCCGCTGCGGGGCTTGAGCCTCGGGACGGCACCGGATAAGTGCCGTTACCCGTGCCTTGACCGCGATGGGAATCGCCTGTCGCGGCCAAACGGACGCATTATGTGCATATCTCGCCAAATATGTCCAGGCGTCATGGAACAGGATTCCCTGCCCCGACCGCACTGACGGGAAATCGTTTACAGAAGGGGTTTACGACGACACAACGGTCACTTAGATTGGCTAGGTGATCCCCGGGCCCCCCGCATGAAGGCGTTCTGGAAGAAGCGAGCCCCGGACGTCTCGGCGGACAGGTCGGGGCTGGCGGTCGCCTACTGGGAGAGCCATGGCGACGAACTCCTGACGGCGAGCCTGGCGAAGATCGCGCGTCGCCTGCCGTACCTGGTGATGTCCGCGCTGCGCATGGCTTGGGAGGCGCACCGCCGCGACACGATCATCGCGCTGGCCGGAAACCTGGCGGCCGGCATCTTCACCGTCTACGGCCTGGTCGCGACGTCCGACGTGCTCGCCTCGCTGTTCGCCGGCGGACCGACGCCCGAGCGCGTCCGGGCGGCGCTGCCCTCGCTGGCGCTGGTCGCCGCCGCCGCCGGGCTGCGCGGGGCGCTGCTGACCGCCGCCACTTGGGCCCAGGCGCGGCTCAAGGTGGAAGTCGAACGGCTGGCCGAGACGCGGCTCTTCGAGCTGACCACCCAGGTGGAGCTGACCGCGTTCGACGACGACGAGTTCCACAACGCGATGCGCAGAGCCCGCGACAGCGGCGTGCCCGACGCCGCGGGCGTGGTCGAGGCGACGCTCGCCGTGATCGGCGGCGTCGTCGGCGTGCTGGCCTCGGCTGTGGCGCTCGGCCTCATGCACCCGCTCCTGACGCCGTTGCTGCTGGTCACGGTCGTGCCCGCGGGCTGGGCCGCGGTGCGGGCGGCGCGCCTGCAGTACCAGGCGTACTACCGGCTGTCGGCCGCGCGGCGGCGCAAGTTCATGCTGTCGGACCTGATGGCCGAGCGGCTGCCCGCCGCCGAGGTGCGCGCGTTCGCGCTGCGCGACTTCCTGCTCGGCGAATACGGGACCGTCGCCGACCTCGAACAGGACGTGCAACTCGACGTCGCGCGCCGCCGTGCCGTCACCAAGGCCGCCGGCGACCTGCTGACCGGCGCCGCGACCGTCGCCGTCTACGCCGCGCTCGCCGGGCTGCTGGCCATCGGCGTCATCCCGCTCTCGGTGGCGGGCGCGGCCGTGCTGGCCATCCGTGCCGGCCAGATGTCCCTTGCCGCGCTGGTGCAGATGATGAACCGGCTGTACGAGTCGGGCCTCTACTTCGGCGACTACCTGTCCTTCCGCGAGCTGGCCGCCTCGCGCGTGCGACGGCCATCCGGTACGGCGGCCCCGGAACCGTCCGGGCGGCTGACCGCCGACCAGGTGACGTTCAGCTACCCGGGGGCGAGTGGCCCCACGCTCAACGGGATCAGCGTCTCGGTGGGGTTCGGCGAGGTCATCGCGCTGGTCGGGGAGAACGGCTCCGGCAAGACCACGCTGGCCAAGCTGCTGGCCGGACTGTACCGGCCGGACTCGGGAAGCATCCGCTGGGACGGCGCCGACCTGGCCGGCCTCGACACGCGCGGGCTCATCTCGGTGATCGCCCAGGACCACACCCGCTGGCCGCTGACCCTCCGCGAGAACATCCTCATGGGCCGCCCGCTGGACGAAGGCCGCCTGGCCGCCGCCGCGGCCGCCGCCGGGGCCGACGAGGTGGTGGCGGGACTGTCGCAGGGCTACGACTCGCTGCTCGACCAGCGCTTCCGAGGCGGTCACGATCTGTCGGGCGGGCAGTGGCAGCGGATCGCCGTGGCCCGCGGCTTCTACCGCGACGCCGCCCTGGTGATCTTCGACGAGCCGACCTCCGCGCTGGACGCCCGCGCCGAGCACGCCCTGTTCGAGCGCATCCGCAAATACGCCGACGGCCGGTCCATCGTCCTCATCACGCACCGGCTCGCCAGCGTCCGGTACGCCGACCGCATCTACGTCCTCGACCACGGCCGGGTGGCCCAGCAGGGCACGCATGCCGAGCTGATGGAGGAGGGCGGCCTCTACGCCGACATGTACACCCTCCAGGCACAGGCCTACCAGGACGCGGCCACATGACCGCCTGGGCGTTTCGATGATCGTTCTGTCGTCGGCCTACGCGGCGCTGATCGCGGTCCTGCTGTACGCGGCCGTGAGCAAGGCCCGTGACCTGGCGGGATTCGCCGCCGACATCGCGGGTTACCGGCTGATCCCGCAGCGGCTCACGGTCGTGGCCGCCGTCGCGGTGGTGGTGGCGGAACTGGCGGCGGCCGGGCTGCTCATCGCGCCACCCACCCGGCGCTGGGGCGCGCTCCTCGCGGCGGCACTGTTCGCCGTCTTCCTCGCCGCGATGGCGTCCGTGCTGTGGCGCGGGCTGAGTGTCGGCTGCGGCTGCTTCGGTGACCACGGCCTCGTCGGCGCCGCCACCATGACGCGTACCGGCCTGCTCGCGGTGCTGGCGGTCATGGCCGCCGTCGCGGGACCTTCCCCGTTCACCCTCGTCCACCTGCTGCTGGGGGCGGCGTACCTCGCGCTGACCTTTCTGCCCGCCCGGCTGATCCAAGCAGTGGAGCGCGGCCGGGCCGGTCCCCGCCCCGGCACCCGCTGGGACGTGACCCCACCTGCCGCGGCCCTTACCTCGGAACGGCCCGGCATCCTTTATGCGCTGATAGGGCCGACGTGCGGCGTCTGCAGCGCCATGCTGCCCGCCTTCGTCGCGGTGGAGCGGGTGGACGTCGTCCTGGTGAGCGCCGCGGAGGAGGGGCAGGTCCGCGACTACCTGGCCGCGCAGGGGGTCGGGTTGCCGCTGGTCATCGACGCCGGGGTGTTCGACCGCCACGGCATCCCCTGGCCGCCGTACGCCGTGCTGACCGACCGGCGGGGCGTCGTCCTGGCGGCGGGCGGCGCGGCCGAGCCCGCCGCTCTCGACGACCTGCTCGCCCACGTCCCCTCGGGCCCTGACCGGACCCGGACTTGATCAGGTCGCTCCCCGGTACGAGCCGGGGTGGTGAGGGGCGGAGGTGACCACCCGGCTGTCCCGCTACCACTGACAGCGGATACCTCCGCCCCTCCGGCCCCTGGGATTGCGGACCGGCCGTCGCGCCGGGCCAGGGTGGGGGACCAAGGACTGCCAAGCGCGACACCCCTGACGCTAACCCGCGAACGCCCCGAGGTCTGTGGACGATTACGCAGAGCGGGCGGCCCAAGCGGCCAGCACCGCCGCCTCCTTCTCGGGCGCGATGCCGTGCAGCGCCTTGGCCCCGTACGACCGCTCCGCCTCGGGGACCTCACGCAGCCACGCCCACGTGTCCCGCACCGTCTCCGCGACCGGCCGTACGCGCAGCCCGGCCGCCTCGGCCTTGGCCGTGGGCACGCTCCAGAAGTTGGCGATCTCCTCCGACGGCGGCCCGCCCCACAGCGGCAGCTCGACGAACGTCCCCACCCCCTGGTCGACGAGGAACCGGTCGTCCACCCAGACGAACTCCGCGTCCGACCCGGTCGCCTCCTTGCACAGCTCCAGCCACTCGCCGTAGGTGGTGTTGCCCGCGGGGCCGGTCACCGCGAACCGGTCGGCCGTCCCGAGCTCCGCCTGGTCCAGGGTGAAGACGGCGACGTCCCGCGCGTCCACGAGCTGCATCGGCGTGCCCGGATCACCCGGCGCGAGCACCTGGCCGCCGTGGGAGATCCGGTTCAGCCACCACGGCAGCCGGCCGACGTTCTCGTACGGGCCGAGGATCAGGCCCGGCTGCACGATCAGCACGTTGCCGTCGAACCCCTGCTCCACGGCCCGCTCGCAGCCGCCCTTCAGCACCCCGTAGTCACCGTCGTCAGGACCGGCGTCCGGCGCGCAGTCCCACACCCCCGAACCCTCGGTGGCGGGCTTGCCGGGGAAGCCGTCGATGGCGGAGACCGAGGAAATGAACGCGTATGTCCCCACATGTCCCGACAGCGCCCGCGCCGACTCGCCGACGATCCGCGGCACATAGCCGGACGTGTCGACCACGAGGTCCCACGTGTGCCCGTCGGGCAGCCGTTCGAGGTCCGCGGTCACCTCGCGGTCACCCCGGATGGCCTCCACACCGGGCAGATCGGCCCCGCTCTGCCCCCTGTTGAACGTCGTGACCCGATGCCCCCGCGCCAGCGCCTCCTCGACGATGGCCCGTCCCAGAAATCTCGTCCCGCCGATGACCAGTACTCTCATGCCGACATTCTTCGCGTACGACCAGCAAACCGGTCATATCTTCACGGAGAGCGTAGACGGGAGGGGCGGCAGCATGTGCACCCTGGCGGAGCTGATGTCGAAGTACAGGCCCACCAGCTCCAGCTGCCCGGCCCGCACCTGCTCGTCGACCTTGCGGTAGGTCCGCAGGTTCTCCAGCTGCTGCTGCACGTTGACCTTGCACAGCCGGTCGAGTGCCCCGCCGTCGAGCGGCTCGTCCGCGGTCTCGATGAACGTGGCCAGGCTGTGGTAGCCGTGCCGCAGCCAGCGCCGCATCCCCGGCAGGCTGCCCGCCTTCACGCCGCCGCTGAGCAGCCCGCACATCGCCCCGCAGCCCGAATGCCCGCAGACCGTGATCGTGTGCACGCCCAGGACCTGCGTCGCGTACTCGATGGCCGCCACCACCGAGTCGTCGTGCGGCTCGGCCCCCCTGCGCGGCACCAGGTTGCCGATGTTGCGCACGGTGAACAGGTCACCGGGGCCGCTCGCGGTGATCAGGCTCGGGATGACCCTTGAGTCGGCGCAGGTGATGAACAGGTGCGTGGGCTGCTGCTTGCGGGCCAGCTCGGTGAAGATGGGCCGCACCAGCGGAGCCGTACGCCGGTGATACTCCCGCGCGCCCGCCGTCAGCTGGCACTCCACGCTGGCCGGACGGGGGCCGCTCGGAGCCGGCCCGCTGTGCCGGGCGGGGCGGTGGTGGCGGTGCGACCACGGCAGCCACCACCGGTCCGGCGTCCGCGGCGTCTTGGTCCGGGACATGCGGGTCCCGCTGGCCGCCATCGCGTACCACTCGTCATGCAGCTCGTCGATGTCCACGCTGCCGCCCAGCCGCTCGTGGTTCAGCCGCCAGGAGTGGATCGCCTCGAAGGCGGCGTTGTCCATGAAGTCGATGTTCAGGTCGAGGTCCACGGCCGTGCCGGGCGGGATGGCGCGCAGGTCACGGGTGAGCCTGGGCACGCCCAGGAAGGTGAGCGAGCCGGAGATCGTCGCGTGGACGCGCCCGTCCTGCTCCGGCCGTGTCTTGACGGTGACCCAGGTCAGCCGCCGCAGGGCGAGCAGCGCGGCCAGCGCGAGACCGGCCAGCACGCCTTCGGCGAGCCCGAGGACCAGCACGGCCCCCATCGTCACCAGATAGACCGGCACCTCGCCGTGGCCGTGCACCTTCCTGACATGGCCCAGGTTGACCATCTGCACGCCGATGAAGACGAGCAGCGCCGCCAGCGCCTCCATCGGGATCAGCTTGATCGTCCAGCCGAACCCGAGGGCGAACACCACCACCCACACCCCGTGCAGGACCGCCGAGAACCGGCTGCGCCCGCCCGCCTGCACGTTCGCGGTGCTGCGGACGATCACGCCCGCCACCGGCAGCCCGCCCAGCGCTCCCGAGACCATGTTGGCCACGCCCTGCCCGCTCAGCTCCTGGTCGAGGTCGGTACGCGGGCCGTCGTGCATGCCGTCGACCGCGACCGAGCAGAGCAGTGACTCGACCCCGGCCAGCAGCGCGACGAGCAGCACGGCCCCCACGATCCGGTGCCAGTCGCCGGACGGCAGCACGGGGAAGGCCCAGGAGGTGACGGCGTTGGACAGGTCGATGCGGGTGACGTCCCAGTCGAACGCCCACGCTGTCACGCCGGCCACCAGCAGCGCGGCCAGCGGCGCCGGTACGACCTTGACCCGCTTGGGCAGCCGCGTCCACAGCGCCAGCACACCGATCGTGAGCAGACCCACCGCCACCGTGTGGTGCTGCATCTCGGCGAGCTGCCTGGGCAGCTCCATGATGTTGGCCAGGGCCGAGCGCTGCGGTCTGCCGCCCAGCACGACGTGCAGTTGGGAGAGCGCGATGACCACGCCGACGCCCGCGAGCATGCCGTGGATGACGGCCGGCGAGACCGCCAGCGCCGCTCTGGCCGCCCGGAAGACCCCGAGCGCCAGCTGCACCACTCCCGCGAACAGGGTGATCATGCAGGTGGCCCGCCAGCCGTACGTCTGCACGAGATCCGCGACCACCAGGGACAGGCCCGCCGCGGGCCCGCTCACCTGCACGGCGGAGCCGCCGAGCGCGCCCGCCACGATGCCGCCCACCATGGCGGCGATCAACCCGGCGGCCAAGGGGGCACCCGAGGCCATCGAGATGCCCAGCGAGAGGGGCACCGCGATGAGGAAGACCACGAGCGAGGCAGGTACGTCGTACCTGAGCGTGCTCAGTACGCGACTCAGAGTGCCGATCATACGTCGAACCCTATTGCCCCGCGTGCCGGGGGCTTAAGGGGTCATCGGCGGCTTTACAGATTAATGAGTGGCCGCCGTCACTCGGCCGCCGGTCGGCGTGGTGCTCGCCGATCAGCGGTAGTAGTCGGGGAATTCCTGCTCGGGGGTGGAGCGACGGTGCCCGCCGCTGTTGCCTTGGCCGCCGCCGTTGCGACCGCCCTGCCGGGCGCCCGCCTCGGGCGTGCCGCCGTAGTTGGGCCAGGCGGCATTGCCGGCCGGCGGCTCGCCCCAGCCCGCCGGCATCTGGCCGGGCGGAATGCTGGTGATGTCGCCGGTCTCGTACGCGAAGGTCTGCGCGATCTGGCCCGGCGGGAGGCTGGTGATGTCACCCGTCTCGTACGCGAAGTGCTGCGGCGCCGGCTGCATGGGCGGGGCCGACAGCACGTCGTCGTAGGCCGAGACCGCCCGCGCGGGCGCCGTCGGGGTGCCGGTGGCGGGGGAGGGGCCGGTCAGCGGGTCGGAGTCGTCGGCCACGGCCCAGCCGGCCCGTACCTCATAGGAGGCCGGATAGGAGGAGCGGGGGGCGGCGGCGGACTGCTGCGGCTCGAAGGCCGGCCAGGAGCCGCTCGACGGAGCGGCGGGAGCGGGGTCGTCGAGGATGTCGTGGTGCTGCAGCGCGGGCCAGGAACCCGACGCCGTCGGCACGATCGGCGGGTTGGTCCAGGTGGTTTCCATCGGGTCGGTGTTGGGACCGTAGACCGTGAACGGGACGCCGGCCTGCGTGCCGCCGATGGGGGAGACCGGTGCGGCGGGGAACGCCCCGCTGGTTGCGGCGGCTGGTGTGGCGGGGAACGAGCCACTGCCGACGGCGGGGAAGGAACCGCTGGTGGCCGCCGGGAACGAGCCGCTGGTGGTGGCCGGGCTGTTGGTGCTCAGCGAGGTGCCGCTGCCGACGGCGGGGAAGGAACCGCTGCCGGCCCCGGGCTGGGGCGGCTGCGCCTGCTGCGTGCCCACACCGAGGATGCTCATCACATCGGGCGGTGTCGGCGCCGAGAACGTCACCGTGCGCTGGTCGGCCAGCTCGGCGGCCGTCGGAGCCGGACGTTGTGCCGACTCCACGAGGTCGGCCAGACCGGACGAGCCGGCCGAGGCCGTCGCGGCGGCGGGCCGCTGGGAACGCGAACGCTGGGATCGGTGGGGAAGCGGCGCCTGGACGGTGGCCGCGTTGGGGTCGACGGCGGTGACGGGCTCGCGTTTGGCGGGCTCGCGCTTGGCGGGCCGCTCCCGCTTGGCGGCGGGCCGCTGCTGCTCGCGGGGCTGCTTCTCGCGCTCCCGCTCCCGCTCGGCGGCGGTGCGTGCGGCGGGGGTTCGCGCGGCGGGCCTTTCGGCCGGCCTTTCCGCGGGCCGGTCGGAGGGGCGGTCCGAAGGACGCTCGACGGGGCGCGAGGCGCCCTTGCGCGCCGCGACCGTGCCGCCGGCGCCGAAGCCGCCCTCTTCCGCGTCGCTGCGGATGTTGGCCCAGAACTCCTCGTCCTCGACGTCGGAGTGAGGGTTGCCCCACTCGTCCACACCACGCTTGCCACGCTGGCCGGTGCGTACCGGTTTGGCCTTGACCTCGTCGATAGGACTGAAATCAGGGCTGAAGTTGTTCATGCGCGGTTCGCTCTTGGAGAACTCGTCCGTGGAACGGGTCTGAGTCCTCTCATCCTTCTCGGCCATCTGCTTCAGCCGCTCGGGAGGCAGTGAGCTCTCCCGACGGTTCATGGAACGCATGCCCAGTGCCACGACAGCGAGCACGAGGAGCACGACAGCGACCAAGCTGACTACGACCGCGATCATTGCACCACCCTCAAAGCCATGGCCTCCCTGCGGCACCGGTGAGATCGCGCGGCCATCGACGCGACCTTCCCCCTTTGATCACCAGCACCTAGCGATTGGATCTGATTGTGTCGGACCACTATGAGCGTTGTCACACCCTACGTGAAGAATTGGTAACTATTACTACGTTTAGTGATTGCTGTCTCACTGGATGTTCACCACCGTGAGCCGGCCGCGGGCAATGGTCTGGTCCGCGATCTTTCTCAAGACCTCGGAGAGGGGGGCGCCCTCCTGGACCTCGACCTTGCGGTTCAGCGAGTAGACACTGAACCGGTAGCTGGCCTTCTCTACACAGGGGGGCTGATAGCCCGCCTTGCCGCTGGTCACCTTGGCCTGGCTCGCGCCTTCCGGCAGAGGGTTGGCGGCGGCGTTCGGCCCCAGCTCGGTCGTCGTCGCGGGGATGTTGTAGAGCACCCACTGGACGGCGGATTCTGATGGTGAGAGGGAGTCGACCACGATCGCGATCGACTTGGCGTCGGGCAGAGGCTGGCTGGACCAGCGCAGAGGCGGACTGCCCTGTGCGCCCTTGCAGGAGTATTCGCGCGGCAGCGGTTCGCCCGCGTGCAACTCCGGGCTCGAGACGTTGATCTCGGCGATCTCCCTGGCCTGGGACCTTCCGATGAGGAAGTCGCAACCGGACGACGCGAGCACGACAGCCACCGCTGTCACAGAGACAGCGATGTGTCTCACGCGTCCTGCCGTGTTACACAGCCCCATGCCGCATGATGCTACGCGGCTATCCGCCGTGCGCCGACCGTTTCGCGAGGGTCGGTGGTCGGTAAAGGACCGGAAAAGGGCCGCAACCCGGACAAGATAGGAGTGAACTTCGCCACATCCATGACCTTCGCCGCCCTCGGCCCGTAGACGCTCCTTCGGGGCCGGGAGAAGGCGAGGATTGTCGGGCAATCGGGTCCCGGCCTGCTGGTTCTCGTCGCCGTGACGATGGCCGCGCCCGACCGGCCGATCGAGCGGGCGCAGGGGTGTCGGCATGCCAGGCGGGTGCGAGGGACGCTGTGCGCGTCCAGTCCGCTTGCCGGGGCACGGCGCTCGCTAAAACCAGGTGCCCAGGTACGTGGACACGGCCCCGGGCGGCCGTCGGTGGGTGGTGTCCCACTGAGCGGTGGAAGCCACGATCCCGCTGTATGACTTCTACCAGGGAAGAACAGGGCCGTTCGGCCGAGAAACCAGACCGCTCTGCGGGACATCGTCCACGAACGCACCCGGGCCCGAACGGACACGGACCGGTCTCCTGCCCGTCCGCGGACGGATCGGGACCCGGACGGACATCGGACGGGAACCGGTCTCACACGTGGCTGCGAAAACCCTTCTCACATCTCATACGTGACTGCGGAAGACCCTGATCGCCAGTGGCGCGAACACCACCACGAACCCCGCCGACCACAGCAGCGAGACCACCGTCGGCCAGGCGATCTCGCCGCCGATCAGCAGGCCGCGGATCGCGTCGGCCAGGTAGGTCACCGGGTTGACGTCGGACCAGGCCTTCAACCAGCCGGGGAACGTGTCGGCCGGCACCAGCGCACTGCTCGTGAACGTCAGCGGCATCATCGTCGAGAAGGAGATCATCTGCACCTTCTCCGGGCTGGACGCCTTGAGCCCGATCAAGACCGACATCCACGACATCGCCAGCGCCACGACCACCAGCAGCGCCAGCGCCCCGAGCAGCCCCGCCACGCTGGTCGTCACCCGGAACCCGAGCACCATCCCGAACCCGACCAGCAGCGCGAACGCCCACACCTGCTTGAACGTGTCGGCGATGATCCGGCCCGACAGGGGCGCGGTGCGCGCGATCGGCAGGCTCCGCAGCCGGTCGAACACGCCCTTGGTGATGTCGGTGTTGAGCCCGATCGCCGTGGACAGCGTGTAGAACAGGGCGTTCTGGACCAGCAGGCCCGGCAGGGCGAACTGCAGGTAGTCGCCGGTCGAGCCGGAGATGGCACCGCCGAACACGTACGTGAACAGCAGCAGGAACATGATCGGCTGGATGCTGAGGTCGAGCAGCTCCCACGGGTTGTGCTTGATCTGCACCAGGCTCCGCCAGGCCAGCGTCATGGTCTGCCTGAGGGTGGCGCCGGGACCGACCCGGCCGGGCAGGGTCGCCGTGATGGCGGTCATGCGAGGGCCTTCTCCGTCTGCTCGTCCTCCGCGCGGTGCCCGGTCAGGGCCAGGAACACCTCGTCGAGGCTGGATTTGCGCAGTGCCAGCTCGGAGGCGACGATGCCGAGGTCGTCGAGGCGACGGACGATGGCGGGCACCACGGCCGGGTCGCGCACCGCGGCCGTGACCATGGCGCCGGACAGGTCGGGCGCCACGTCGAGGACGTCGGTGACCACCTTGGCGACCAGGTCGAGCTGGTCCTCCCTGAGCGGCCGCACCTCCAGCACCTGCGCGCCGGTGGTCGCCTTGAGCTCGTCGGACGTGCCCGACGCGATGACCTTGCCGTGGTCGAACACCAAGATGTCGTCGGCCAGCTGGTCGGCTTCCTCCAGGTATTGGGTGGTCAGCAGCACGGTCACGCCGTCGGCCATCAGACCGCGCACGACGCCCCACAGCTCGGTGCGGCTGCGCGGGTCGAGACCGGTCGTCGGCTCGTCCAGGAACAGCACCTGCGGCCTGCCCACCAGGCTCGCCGCCAGGTCGAGCCGCCTGCGCATCCCACCCGAATAGGTCTTCGTGGCCCGGCCCCCGGCGTCGGCCAGGTCGAACCGGCCGAGCAACGTCTTGGCCCGCTCCCTCGCCTCACCTCGCGGTAAGCCCAGCAGACGCCCGATCATCATCAGGTTTTCGACACCGGTCAGCATCTCGTCGACCGCGGCGTACTGCCCGGTCAGTCCGATCAGCGACCGCACCTGATGCGCCTGCCTGCGCACGTCGAACCCCAGCACCGTAGCCGTGCCCGCGTCAGGCGTGAGCAGCGTCGCCAGGATGCGCACGGCGGTCGTCTTGCCCGCGCCGTTGGGCCCCAGCACGCCGAGCAGCCGGCCGGTGGGCACCGCGAGGTCCACACCGTCGAGTGCCTTGGTCTCGCCATAGTGCTTCACCAGGCCGTCTGCCTGAATCGCGTACTGCATGACCCGCCCCTCCTCCTCGATGCCTCCACTGTGACCTACGGCACCGACAGTTTTCCGATGTGCATCAGGTGGTCTCCGGCGGCATCCGGTGCCGCTGGCCGATCACCGACGCGGGGCGGGAGCCATAAGCTGGCCTCGTGACGTCTTCTGGCCCGTTGCGTGATCCCCAGCACCGTGTGTCGCCTAAGGCCGTGCGGCTCTGGCTGGCTGAGGCGTTGTTCGGGTTCGTGCTGCTCGTGGGGTGCTCGATCCTGATAGCGCAGTGGGTCGGGGGGAGTGGGTGGTCGTGGGTGCCCGGCTGGTTCGCGGACGACCCGTGGCTGCTGCCCGTGGGGGTGGGGGTGCTGACCACGCCGTTCCTGGTCGCCGAGCCGTTCGTACGCTATGCCGTACATCGATGGGAGCTGTCGGGTGATGTGGTCTACACCCGGTCGGGGTTCCTGACCCGGGAGTGGGTCTTCGTGCCGGTCAGCCGGATCCAGACGGTCGACAAGGCGCAGGGATGGGTCGAACGGCTGCTCGGGCTGGCGACCCTGGAGATCCGTACGGCCTCCCATGCGGGGTCGTCGACGATCAAGGGCCTGGACTACACGGTGGCGGCGGGGCTGGCGGAAGAACTGGCGCACCGCGCGGAGCAACTCAGGGACGATGCCACGTGACCGAACCCCACCCCAGGCCTCCCGCGCACCCGTCGGCACCCGAACCTCATCCCGGGCCGTCCGCGCATCCGTCGGCGCCAGAACCTCCCCCCGGGCCTCCCGCGCACTCGTCGGCGCCCGAGCCTCGCCCAGGGCCGTCCGCGCCCGAGCCTCGCCCCTCACACCCCTCCGCGCCCGACGCTGACCCCGGGCCTCCCAGGCACCTGTCGGCGCCCGAAGGACCATCTGGTCCTGATCGTGAGGGCTCGTCTCCTCCCCCGATGACCGTCCCCGCCGGTCCGTTGCCGCTCGCGGAGCCCGTACGGCTGCCGATGCGGTTGAGTCCGAAGGTGCTGCTCATCCATCCGGTGCGGATGATCCCGTCGCTGATCGTCCCCCTTGTCGGGCTCCTGTTCGTGGGTGGGTTCTCCGGCATGTCGTACACCTGGGCAGCGGTCGGGGTCGGCGTCACGCTGGCCTTCGCCGTCGTCCGGTGGGCGATATTCAGCTACGAGATCGTGGGCGACCGTCTGGAGATCAAGCGTTCACTGATCAGCCGGTCGGTCCGTACCATCCCCTTGGAGCGGATACGCGGCGTGGACGTCTCCACCCCGCCCATGCACCGGCTGCTCGGCCTGGCCGTACTCAAGATCGACACAGGGGCGAGCGGCGGCGAGGAGGAGGGCAAGCTCGACGGCGTCACCCTCGAGGAGGCCGAACGCCTGAAGTCGGTCCTCCTCCGACGCACCCGCGCCGCCCGCGTCACCCGCCCCGCCCGAGCCCCGATGCCCGGTGAGACCTCCGCTGCCGTCTCCGCCACGGACCCCGCCGCAGCCACGGACCCCGCTGCCGCCTCGGCGTCCGCCGCCGCCTCGATGTCGGCGGTCCGTGAGGAGACGGCGGAGGACGAGCGGGAGATCATCCGCGTGCCGTGGACGTGGCTGCTGTACGGCCCGCTGTCCGGCGCGTATCTGCTGACCCCGTTCGCCCTGGCGGGCGGTGCCGTGGGACTGGCGTTCCAGTGGGGCGACGATCTCGGCTTCGGCCGGGACGCCGCGCTCACCGTCGGGGAGTGGCTCTGGGAGCACCCCTACCTGCTGCTCGCCGTGGTGCTGCTGCTCGTGGTGGCGATGCCGTTCGTGGGCGGTGTGATGTACGCGGTGTTCAACTGGAACTTCCGCCTCATCAGCCGCGACGGCTACCTGGTGGCCGAACGCGGGCTGATCAACCGGCGCAGCGTGTCTCTGGAGGCGGGGCGCGTACGCGGCTACGAGATCATCGAGGGACTCGCCGAGCGCTGGGCGGGCGTCGCCCGGGTCTGGGCCATCGTGACGGGCCTCGGCGACTCCCAGACCCGCGGGCAACTCCTGCCGGACGTCCCGCGCACGGTCGCCTTCCAGGTCACCGGGGAGGCCATCGGCACCTATCAGGCCGAACTCCGTCCCCACCCGCCCATCGCCCGCAACCGCCGCCTCTTCCGCGCCATCGCCCCGTGGCTCGCGCTGGCCGTCGCCACCACGCTGACGGCCCTGCTGACCGCCCAGCCGATCTGGTGGATCGGAACCGTGGTCGCCCTCCTCCTGGCGGGCTCGGGGATCTCCCTCGGCCTCGACCGGTACAGGTCCCTGGGACACGGATACGACGGCGTACGCCTGGCGGTCCGCTCAGGCTCCCTACGCCGCTCGCAAGCGGTGGTCGAACGCCGCGCGGTGGTGGGCTGGCACATCAGGCAGACATGGTTCCAGCGGCGGGCCGGGGTGTACACGCTCACTGCCGGGGTGGGGGCGGGTAAGGGTGGTTACTCGGCGATCGACGTCTCACAGCAGCAGGCGATCGGCTTCCCGGCCGAAGTGACGCCGGAGTGGCTGGCTCCGTTCCTGTCCAAGGGACAGTAGACAGGCACCTCCCGCCTGTACCTCTTGCACCCTCCCGTCCCATCTGTGCGTCTGGTGTGCCTCATGTGACTCTGGACGTCCTGAGGTCCTGTGCCCTGAGGCCCCGTGTCCTGAGACCAATGTGGGTCCCGCTTGGCCCCCGTGGCCCATGGCGTCCCGCTTGGCCCCGCATGTCCCGGCAGGGCCTCGTGCGTGCTTCCGTGGGCCCTCGTCCCGGCCTCGCCCACGCTTCCGATCCGGCTCGCGTCCTCGCGCCTAAGCCTCGGGCCTTCCGCCTGGGCCTGGGCGGAAGGCCCGAGGCCCCGGGGCAGCGCAGGGCCTGCGGGGAGATCACCGACAAACCGCCGGGCGGTGCATGGGCGGTATGCGCGGGTGGCGCCCAGGTGGCGGTGTGCGGACGGCGCCTGAGCGGTGCGTGCGGGCGGTGTTCGGTCGGACGCGACGGAGGCCGAGTCAGTCCTGGCGGCGGGCGCCGAACATGATCTCGTCCCAGGTCGGCACCGAGGCGCGACGCCCCCTGGAGCCCTTGCGCGGCTGGCGGGCCGCAGGGGCGGGCGGGGGAGAGGGCACCGGGACCGGGGGCTCCTCCTTGGCCGCCGGCTGCTCGGGCTTTGCGGTGTCGTCCTTGCTCGTCCTCGCGGCTGGTACGGCAGGCTCCTTCGCCGCCGACTCAGCCTTGGCCGCCGCCGGCTCAGCCTTGGGCTCAGTGGCGGGCTCGGTCTTGGGCTCGGCCGCTGCGGGCTTGGTCACTGCGGGCTCGGCCTTGGGCGCGGGTGTCGTGGTCGGGGCGGGTGCCGGGGACTCAGCCTTGGGCTCGGGCTTCGAGGGCTGAGGCTTGGGCTTGGGTACGGGCGGCGCGGTCGGTACCGGCTCGGCGGCGGTCGCCTCTGTGGCGGCCTTCGGGGTCGCCTTGGGGGCTGCGTCGCCCGTCGGTGCGGTGTCAGCCTTCGGAGTGGTGTCGTCCGTCGGTGCGGTGTCGGCCTTCGGGGTGCTGTCGGCCTCAGGCGCGCCTGCAGCGGCCTGGGCATGGGGAGCTGTGGGGTTGGGCTTGGGAGCCGCTGCCGTGGGCTCAGACTCGGCTGCCGGGTCGGCAGTGGGCTCGGCTGCCGACCGCGCGGCCGTCTTGGACGCGGTCTTGGAGGCGTCCTGGTCGGCTGCCGTTGCGGGAGCAGTGGCGTCCTTCGCCGCAGGCACGGCCTCGGTGGCGGGCGGGGTGGTGATGCTGTCCGTAGTAGCGGGCGTGCCGACCACTCCGGCGGCCTCCTGGCCGGCAGCTTCCTGACCAGCAGTTCCCTGACCGGCGGCTTCCTGCTCGCCGGGCTGTGGCTCGGCGAGAGTGCTGTTGGGCTCCGTCTTGGAGACGGTGCTGGATGCCTGCGGTTCGGCCGCCGCTTCTGCGGTGGGCTGTGATTCGGCCTGGGGTGGTGTGGTCGGTCCCGAGGCTGTGGTGGGCTCCGGGGTTTCAGCGGGGTGTACGGACTGCGCTGCCGGGGCGTCGGTGCCTGCCGCCGTGGGCACGGCAGACGGCGAGTCCGCAGACGAAGGCGAATCCGTGGTGGGCGCCGACGCCGCAGAGGTCTGCGCGGTGGGCGCGGAGGCCGAGCCCCCGGTCACGGCGTCTGCGGTAACAGCGTCCGCCACTTCGGCGTCTGCAGCGGAGGCCTTCGCCGCGGCGGTGTCTGTGACGGCGGCGTTTGCCGGGGTGGCGTCTGTGACGGCGGAGGCCACGGCGGCATCAACGTCGGGGGCGACGGTAGACGCCACGGCGGCATCGGCCTTGGGCGCGGTGGCCGGGGTCACAGGAGCAGGCGGCGTGTGCTTCTCCACCGGCTCTGTGGCGCGGTCGCCCACCGCCGGGACGCTTGAAGCCGACCCTTCGATAGCGGGCGCGTCGGTAGCTGGGCCCCGCGCGGCGGTCGCGTTGGCGGCGACCGGATTCTGCGCAGTGGGCGCGCCGAAAGCCGATCCCTCTGCCCCGCCTGCGGTGGCGGCCGGGCCTTCTACGGTGGGTGCGCCATAGGTCGGTCCCTCTGTGGCGCCTGTGCCGGGGGTCGCGTCCGGTGCCGGGGGCGGCGTGGCAGCGTCTTCGGGCGCGGACGCAGTGCTGCGGGTGTCTGCAGACGTGCTGTCGCGGCTCGCCGCCGCGTAGATGGCCTCGTCGTCCCGACCGGTCTGGCGGTCAGGCGGGCGGGGAGTGCCGTAGTCGGGCAGCCAGGACGAAGGGTCGCCGTGACGTGCCGGAGGCTCGCCGGGGCGGGTGTAGTCGGTGTCCTGCGCCGCCGCCGACGATGCCGGGGGTGCCGACGCCGAAGGATGGGTGCGGTGGCCGGGCTCCTGGGCATGGTAGCCGGTCTCCGATGACGACGGCTCGGTCAGGTAGCCGGTCTCCTGCGCGGGCGCACGGTAGCCGGGCGCCGGGGCGGACGGCTCCGAGCGGTAGTCCCTCCCCGGCGGGTCCGAGCGGTAGCCGGGCTCCGCCGTGCGGCCGGCGGGGTCGGCTGCGGGCGCGCGGTCGAAGGGGGCCTCTCGCGCCGGAGTGAAGGCGGTCTCACGGGAGGGAGTCTCGCGGGACGGGGTCTCGCGAGAGGAAGCCTCACGGGACGGGGCGCGGCCGTACGGCGACTCCGTGCCTCGCGGCTGGTAGCCGACCGCCGGCTCCTGCGGCTCCGGTTCGCTGCGGATCACCGACGGGAACGGCAGCGGGTCCGACGCCAGCGGTGGCACCGGCTGCAGCTTGGCCACGCGCGGCGTGAACGGCGTGACCGTGGTGTCCTCCACCACGGGGCTGGGGTCGAAGTCGGCGGCCGAGAGCCGCATCGACTCGTCGTCGTGCGGCGTGACGTGCCGCCTGCGCGGGTCGAAGAGCCACTCGGCGTGCCTGGTGTGACCGTTCCAAACGTAGCCGAGCTTGACGCGCCAGAGGCCGTCGTCGCGCTTGGCGGAGTCCCAGTCGATCTCGTCGGTGGGTACGCCGCGCCTGGTGAGCCGCTCGGCGACGAGCTCGCCGAGGGTCGGGCCGGCCGAGGACTCTCCGGGCATGCGTACGGACACGCGCTGCGCCTGCTGGGCGACGTACTCGCGCTCCTGGAGCACGGGGCCCTCGAACCAGCGGACGCGTTCGACCGGGATGCCCGCTGTGGCGGCGATCTCCTCGGCTGTCTCTCCGGCACGAATGCGGGCCTGGATCTCCTTGGGGCGCAACGGACTCTCCACTTCGATCTCGTACTGGCCGAGACGGGAGAAGTTGCCGCGGACGGCAGCACGGAGCCGGTCGTCCACGGGAAGCGTGAACCGTGTACCCCGCCCTGCTGTCGCCAGCACGAGATAGGTACCGTCCTCACTTACCGCGACGAGTCGGAGCTCCTGCATGCGAGTCCCTTCGTCAGCGTGCTGCTCATTCTTCCCCCGGACCCTTGAGTCTCTCGCGTGTGCCGGTTGCCTGCCAGCACCGTACCCGGCATGTCCGAACATCGCCTTCCTGGGATAGCCCAGGGGCGATGTGACGCCGGTCACATTTGTTGATTCCATCATCTTCAAGGCCTGCCCGCGCGCAAAGCCCTCGACGGATTCTGGCGAATAGTGTCACGCGTCGCCGCGCACTTCCGCCAAGAGGCCGGAACGGATGGGTTGGCGCCCGGATGGAGCTCCAGATAGCGGGCGGCAGCACCGGCCAGGCGGGAGGATCTGGCGGAGTACGTCTCGCCGGTGGGGGAGAGCCGGCACGGGCTGGGGCCGGTGGCGAAGACCACGAAGACGCCGGAGCGCGCCACCCGGGTGCCCTGGCCGCCACGGTCTTCGCGGGTACGCCCGGTGGCGTCGAAGGCCCACCAGAGCCGCTCCCCCAATCCGTCCGACACGCGGAGATTCCCCGTGCGGCCCGACACGCGGAGACCTGGGAGGAATGTGCGGGTCCGCCATGATTCCCCGGTTCGGTCGTGGGCGCCGCCGCTGTCCACGATCGCCGCACCCCTCATGCCGCCGGGAAGGGTGTCACGGTCAGTGATGACCGGTATGGGGTGGATCTCCCGGTCGGGCTCGATCGTCAGGACCCTGGGGTCCGCGCTGGGCTCTCCCAGTTCGGTCGACGTGGCGAAGCCGGACAGCGCGGCGGTGGAGAGGCGGCGCATCTCGCCGGCCAGGTCGCGGGCGAGACGAACCTCGGCCCGGTCACGCACCGTAACGATGTACGGGCGCGTAGGCTCGTTTACCGGCGGCCGGGCGGCGAGTCCTGAGGCGGGCGCCATGGCGGGGGGAATCGCGGTGCTCACGGCCGTCGCCGCGGCCGCGGCGAGGTAGAGAGAGGGCAGGCCGATTCGTCGGGGCACGAGCGACGAGGGTGCCTGTCACACGCGTCACAGGAACAACAGGACACGCCCTCGCGTCTATTCACGAGAAAGCTCTTTACCGAACGCGGGCGAGAAAGGACTGATCCGGGGGATGAGCGGCGAGCAGCGGAAGTTCGAGCTGAGCATGCCGCAGATCGCGGGAAGTGCCCTGGCGGCGGTCACGGCCGCGGTCGCAGCCTCCTACCTCGGCGTGGGGGGAACGGTGATCGGCGCGGCCCTGATGAGCGTGGCGAGCACGGTCGCCACCGCCGTCTACACGCACTACCTCAAACGTACGGGCGAGAAGGTCAAGCAGCACACGGTGATCGCCTGGCGTGACTCCGGATCGCAGGATTCTCCGCCCGAGCGTGACGAGGGCCAGGGGGAGCTGGCGATGGCCGCGCACGCTACAGTCCGTAACGCCGAGGCGGCCCAGGGGCCGGGTGAGACCTCGCGGCCTGGCGAGACCACGCTGGTCATGGCGCCGATCGAGGTGCCGGCGCGAAGGCGCGTGCCGTGGGCGAAGACGGGCATGGCCGCGGCGCTGGTGTTCGGGGTGAGCATGGGCGGCATCCTGACGTACCAGACCATCGCGCAGACCACCGTGCACGACCAGCTCACCGGCGGTAAGCCGGCGACCGACCGCGGCAAGGCGCCCGCCAGGGAGAAGGAGGAGCCCGCGGTCCAGCCCCGGACGACGCTCTTCAGCGACCCGGCGACGCCCAGTGGCACGGCGACCGCCTCGCCGACCCCGAGCCCGACCGCCTCCCCGACCCGCTCGTCCCAGAGCCCGACGCCGACGCCCACCGGCACGGACAAGGACACGAGCAAGGACCCCGGCAAGAACACGGTGGAGCCGTCGAGCCCCTCCGCGACCACGTCGGCCCCGGCCCCCGACGGGATGACCGAAGTGCCGACCGAGCCGCCGCAGCAGTCACAACCGGCGCAGCAGGACCAACCCGCCGAGGCACAGTGAGAGCGGGCCGCCTACCCCAGCACCGTCTCCAGGTAGGCGTTGCCGAACAGCCGTCCCGGATCCAGCCGGTCCCGTAGCGCCACGAAGTCGGCGAACCGCGGGTAGACCGTCCCCAGATACGCCGCGTCCCGGGTGTGCAGCTTGCCCCAGTGCGGCCGCCCGCCCAGCCGCGTCATGATCTCTTCCACCCCGGCGAAGTACGCGGGGTTGGGCGTGGGCCGATAAATGTGGCAGGCGACGTACGCCGACTGACGGCCGTACGCCGTGGACAGCCACGCCGTGCTGGCCGGCGTCACCCGCACCTCCACCGGGAACGTGATCCGCCACCCCATCCGCTCCAGCAGCGCCCGCGTCTCCCGCAGTGCCTGGCCGAGGTGCTCGCGCGGCACCGCGTACTCCATCTCCAGGAAGCGCACGTCCCGCCGTGAGGTGAAGATCTTGTACGACGTGTCCACGGCCTCGGAGTCGCCGAGCGCGGCGGCGCTGACACCGTTGATCCGCGGGATCAGCGCGGGGAATCGGGCCCCCAGGGCGCAGGCGGCGCCGAACAGCGTGTTCTCCAGGAAGACGTTGTCCAGCCAGTGCTTGACCGCGCCGGGCGGCCGGGGCGGACCGGGGTCGCGGTTGTTGGTCTTGACCAGGCACGCGTCGGTGTGCGGCAGCCAGAAGAAGTCGAGATGCTCGTTGTCCGCGGTGAGGGAGTCGAGCGAGTCGAGGATGCCGCTGAGCGTCATCCGGCGCCGCCGGTTGCGCAGCAGGAAGGCGGGTTCCACCCGGAACGTCACCGAGGTCAGCACCCCGAGCGCGCCCAGCCCCACCCGCGCGGCGTCGAACAGGTCCTCCCCGGGGGAGGCCGTCACCACCGAGCCGTCCGCGAGCACCAGCTCCAGCGCCTCCACCTGGTCGGCCAGGCCGCCGCTGTCGCGCCCGGTGCCGTGCGTGCCGGTCTGGATGGCCCCCGCGACCGTCTGGTCGGTGATGTCGCCCATGTTGGCCAGCGCCAGCCCGCGCGCGGCGAGCAGGGAGTTCAGCTCCCGCACCGTCGTTCCGGCACGCACGGTGACGCGGTCGTCGGCGCGGGAGGCGACGGAGGTGACGCCGGTCAGCGCGGTAGGGCGGAGCATGACGCCGTCGGTGAGGGCCACTCCGGTGAAGGAGTGGCCCGTGCCGATCATGCGCAGGCGACGGCCGGTGGCGGCGGCGTCCTTGACGGCGCGTACGACGTCCTCGGTCGAGGCCGGGGTGCGTACCTCGGCGGGCGCGGCCGTCTGGTTGCGGGCCCAGTTCGTGAAGACCATGGCCGCCCTCGCGCTAGAGCATCGTTCGGATTAATCGTTCGGATTAAACGTGAACGATACTCAGTTCTCCCAGCCTTCGGGAAGCGGGAAGGCGTCGCCGGGCTGCAGGTTCTGCGACTTGATGATGTCGGAGACCTTCACCAGCGTGTAGCCGCGGCTCTGCAGCAGTTGCACGAGCGACGGCATCACGTCGACGGTCTGCTTCACCCAGTCGTGCATGAGGATGATGCCGTCGCGCTTGGCCACGGCCAGCGTCTGCTTCTTGATCTCCGCGGAGTTCTTGGTCGCCCAGTCGCGCGAACCGGCGGTCCACAGGATCATCGGCATGCCGAACCCGGCCGCGACCTCCGATGTCTGGATGTCCAGCATGCCGTACGGAGGCCGCAGCAGCTTGGGCTCGACGCCCGAGGCCTTCTTGACGGCGTCCTGCGTCTTCTGGATCTCTTCCTTCACGGCGTCCGGCTCGATGGTGGTGAAGTTCTTGTGCGTGTAGCTGTGGTTGCCGAGCTCGTGGCCCTCCTTGGCCATGCGCTTGACGAAGGCGGGGCGGCTCTTCACGTACTGGCCTTCGAGGAAGAACGTCACCTTGGCGTCGTACTTCTTCAGCGTGTCGAGGAGCGTTCCCGCGTACTTGCCGGGGCCGTCGTCGAAGGTCAGGGCGAGGCACTTGACCTGCGCGCAGTCCACTGCCTTCGCCTTGGCCTGGGCGACGGCGGCCGACTTGGCCGGGGCGGGCTGACGGGGGCTGGCGGACGCGGTCGCCGGTGTCAGAGTGACAGCAACAACCGCGATAGCCAGAAGTGAAGTGATTTGTCGGGACATGACGAAGCTTTCGTTTGTGAAGGGTGTTGCGAGGGTTGTTCGACCGTAGCGGATCAGTTCCCGGCCGGTGAAGGTGCCTCGGGAAGTCTCAGCAAACCCGAACCTCCGACGCCCACGACGGCCGCGACCGCCGCCGCGGCGAGCGTGAAGCCGTACGCGTTGGACGCCCCGAACGCCTCCGTGAGCCGTCCCCCGGCCCACGCCCCGATCGCCACCCCGAACCCGATCGACGTGGAGATCCACGCCAGCCCCTCGGTGAGCACCGAGGGCGGCACGAGCCGCTCGGTGAGCGAGAAGCCGGTGATGAGCGTCGGCGAGATCGCCAGCCCGGCCAGGAAGAGACCGAAGGCCATGATCCGCGCGTCGCCGATGAACATGATCGGCAGCAGTCCCACCACGAGCACCCCGAGCGCCCGTACGAACCGGTGGCGCAGCGGGAGCCGCCAGTGCCGCGACCCGAACCAGAGCCCCGACACCATCGACCCGCCCGCGATGGCGGCCAGCAGGAACCCGGCGGCGCCCTTGACCCCGTGCTCCTCGGCGAAGGCCACCGTGATCAGGTCGACCGACCCGAACACCGCCCCCAGCGCCAGGTAGACGCAGGACAGCAGGGCGATCCCCGGAATCAGGATGGCCATCCCGGCGCCGGACTCGCCCGGCCGTGTCGGCGGCTGGGTGCGCCGCTGCGCCGCGAGCGCGAGCGAGCCGCCGAGCATGCAGACCAGCGCCACCAGCAGTCCCATGTACGGGTTGACCGCGGTGGCCAGCACGGTGACCAGCGCCGGCCCGGCGACGAAGATCATTTCGTCGGCGACGGACTCGAACGCGAAGGCCGTGTGCAGCTTGGCCGAGCCGCCGTGCAGGTGCGACCAGCGGGCGCGGACCATCCCGCCCAGGGACAGGGAGGTCGCGCCGACCGACAGTCCGGCGGCGTACAACGTCCACTCGGGCAGCCCGAAGCCCGCCGACAGCATGAGCGCGGCCAGCGAGAGCGCGTTCACGATCGCGAAGGGCACGATCACCCGGGCCTGCCCGAACCTGTCGACCAGCCGCGCGGTCATGGGGCCGGCCACCGCGAAGGAGACGTTGGTGGTGGCGGCGACGGCGCCAGCGGTCGCGTACGACTCGGTGAGGCCGGAGATCAGCAGCACGATGCCGATGCCGAGCATGGACATCGGCATCCGGCCGACGAAGCCGGCCAGCACGAATCCCTTGATGCCGGGCCCGTTGAACAACCCCCGATAAGGCCCGACCACGTCCGTTCTCCTCCCTTGGTGCGCCCCAACATTTACGCGCGCGCTGACCGGACAGCAAGTGATTTTTCCGGCAACTCGGCTAACGTGTGCCGGGTGTCCGGTCTTCCCTCGTTCCGCGCCGTTCTGATCGTGATCGCTTCGGTCATCGCCGTCACGGTCGTGGCCGTGGGAGTGGCGCTGTCCACGCGGGACGACCTGTTCGCGAGTACGGCCGACCAGCAGCCGGTACGGAAAACCCAGAAACCGGCCCAGAAGACGCAGCCGCAGACCGCCGGTCTCGACAAGATCGTGCCCACGACCGAGCCGGTGAAGGACTTCGGCAAGGGCGGCCCCAGCGTCACTCCGACCCCGCCCCGCGTGCTGGCGATCGCCCGCGCCGAGGTGCCCAAGACCACCCGGTTCGAGCTGGCGAAGCTCAAGCACGTGCAGAAGGTCGCCATCGTCGACGCGGGCTCGGTCCGGGTGTCGGGCACCGGGCTGAACCTGCTCGCCGTCGACCCGGCCGACTTCCGCTCCTGGACGCCCAAGGCCGTCGCCGACCAGCCGGCCGTGTGGAGCGCGCTGTCCAGGGGCGAACTGGTCGCCGAGACCTCGGCCGTACGCAGGCTCGGCATGATCCTGGGCGCCGAGTACCAGGTGGACGGCGGCCCCCGCCTCCGCGTCGCGGCCTCGGCCACGCTCGGCCTGTCGGGGATCGACGGCCTGGTGGGCGCCGACATGGGCAAGGCACTCGGCCTGGCGCCGGGTGTCGCGGTCCTGCTGCACGGCAAGCCCGGCATCAGCGAGCCGGGCGTACGCAAGCTGCTCGGCAAGGGCGCCCAGGTCGTGACGCTGGGCGCCCGCCCCAAGGCCCAGCCGACGCAGCCGGCCCAGCAGACGGCCCAGCCGCAGCAGCAGGTCAACGTCGGGCGGCCCAGCAGCTACCTCGACCTCTACAAAGCCTCGGCCACCCACTGCCCCGGCCTGTCATGGACCGTGCTGGCGGCGATCGGGCAGGTGGAGAGCGGGCACGGCCGCAACAACGGCCCGTCGAGCGCGGGCGCGCTCGGCCCGATGCAGTTCATGCCCGCCACCTGGAAGCACTACGGCGTGGACGGCGACGGCGACGGCAAGTCTGACATCTGGAGCCCGTACGACGCGGTGCCCGCCGCGGCCAAGTACCTCTGCGCGAACGGCGCCGGCCAGGGCGGCCAGAAGCTGCGCAAGTCGATCTGGTTCTACAACCACTCGTGGGACTACGTGAACAAGGTGATGGGCATCGCCGAGGCGTACGCCCGCGCCTACACCTGACGCGTCCTCGGAGTGCGAGGGGAACGCCTGACGCCGCCGTGGCCGCCCGCGCGCGTCTACGCCTGACGCCGCCGGGGCGGTGGGCAGCAGGTGAGCCCGCAGGGCTGCGGCTCGGGCTCCTCCATCAGCTCGCGGATCATGCGGACGAAGGCCGGATGGGTGCCCGCCGTCGCCGCCCGCTCCATGGGCAGGCCCAGCTCGGCGGCCACCTGCCTGGCCTCGGTGTCGAGGTCGTAGACGACCTCCATGTGGTCGGAGACGAACCCGATCGGCACGAGCACGACCGACCGGGCGTCGGTCTTGCGCAGATGGTCGCAGACGTCGGGCTCCAGCCACGGCACCTCGGGCGGCCCGCTGCGCGACTGCCACACCAGGTCCCACGGCTGGGTGCGGCCCAGCGCCTCGTTGACCAGCTCGGCGCTCCGGCGCAGCTGCGCCTCGTAGAGGCCGCCGTAGGGCCCGGCGGTGCGCGCCATCGAGACCGGCACACTGTGCGCGGTGAACACCAGCCGGGCGTCGTCGCGGCCGAGCCGGTCGAGCGCCTGCCCGACGTGGTCGGCCATGGCGGCGACGAACCCCGGATGGTCCCCGAAGTGCCGCATCTTGACCAGCTCGGGGCCGCCCTTGACGGAGATCCTGGCGATGTCCTCGTAGTATTGGCGGCAACTGGAGTAGCCGGCGAACGCCGAGGTGGCGAACACCGCCGCCTTGCGGATCCCGTCAGCCATCATCCGCTGGACGGTCTCCTCGCCGAACGGCTCCCAGTTGCGGTTGCCCCAGTAGACGGGCACATCGACCACCGGACGCAGCGCCTCGATGAGCGCGCGGTTCTGGCCGTTGATCGGGCTGACCCCGCCGAAACCCTGGTAGTGCTCGGCCACCTCCAGCAGCCGCTCCTGCGGCACACCCCGGCCACGCACCACGTTCTCCAGAAACGGCAGCACGTCCTCAGGCCCCTCGGGCCCACCGAACGACAGCACCAGCAGAGCGTCGTAGTTCCCCACGAGACCCACCTTATTCCGGCGAGGGAGCGCCGTCGCCTGGAGGAGGAGCCCGCCTCAGGGAGTGAGGCCAATGGACAGGGTAGGTTCGATTGAGTGAGCGCATTCAACGACATTCGTGACTATGTTGCCATCCCCCGGGTTCTCTCGCTGAAGCTCTCGCCTGACGGCTCCCGGCTGATCTCCGCGGTCCAGTCCCTCAACCCCGACGGCAAGTCGTACGGCACCGCGCTCTGGGCCACTCCGATCGACGGCGAGCCGTACCGGCTGACCCGCTCGGCCAAGGGTGAGAGCGCGGCGGAGTTCACCGACGCGGGCGACGTGCTGTTCACCTCGGCCCGTCCCGACCCGACCGTCAAGGACGGCACCGACGAGGTGCCCTCGCTGTGGCTGCTGCCCCGCTCGGGCGGCGAGGCCCGGCAGGTGGCCGCCCGTCCCGGCGGCGTCGGCGCCTTTCGTACGGCCGGTGACGTGGTGGTGTTCGCCGCCGACGTGCTCACCGGCGAGGAGGCGGCCGAGGAGGAGCGCCGCAAGGCGCGCAAGGACGCCGGCATCAGCGCGATCCTGCACGAGAGCTACCCGGTCCGCTACTGGGACCACGACCTCGGGCCCGGCCACACCCGGCTGTTCGCCGCGAAGCTCGGCGCGGACCGGCTGGAGGACGTACGCGACCTGACCCCCGACCCGGGCGAGGCGCTGCGCGACGTCACCTTCGCGCTCACGCCCGACGGCGCCACCGTGATCACGACCTGGCGTACCATCCTCCCGGACGCCGAGCTGCGGGTGGACCTGGTCGCCATCGACGTGGCCACCGGTGAGCGGCGCACGCTGTTCACCGAGGAGGGCCACGACTTCTACGGCCCGATCGCGGTCTCGCCCGACGGCACCCGCGTCGCCTGCGCGCGCGAGCGCCTGGCCGGGCTCGACCTCTCCGTCCGCATCGACCTGTGGATCGGCGACCTGGCCACCGGAGCGGGCCGTACCTATGCGCCCGACCTGTTCCCGGCGGACGTCGAGTGGGCGCCCGACTCGTCGGCCGTCTACCTCGCGGCCGACCACCGGGGCCGCCGCCCGATCTTCCGCGTGCCGCTGGACGGGGAGGTCGCCCGGCTGACCCAGGACGACGCCGCCTACCTCGGGCTCAACGCCTCGGCCGACGGCAGGTTCGTCTACGCGCTGCACAGCGGCGTCGACCGCACCCCCGGCCCGGCCAGGATCGACACCGCCACCGGCGAGATCTCCGACCTGCCCTCGCCCGCCCCGCGCCCCGAGCTGCCCGGCACGCTGACCGAGGTCTCCGCGACGGCCGACGACGGCACCACGATCCGCGGCTGGCTCACGCTGCCCGAGGGCGCCTCGGCCGACGACCCGGCGCCGATCCTGCTCTGGATCCACGGCGGTCCCGTCGCCTCGTGGAACGACTGGCAGTGGCGCTGGAACCCCTGGATCATGGTCCAGCACGGCTACGCCGTCCTGCTGCCCGACCCGTGCCTGTCAACCGGCTACGGTCAGGAGATGATCGACCGCGGGTGGGGCAACTGGGGTCCGCGTACGCTCGCCGACCTCGACGCGATCGTGGACGTGGTGGTGGCCAGGGACGACATCGACGGCGAGCGGATCGGCGCGATGGGCGGTTCCTACGGCGGCTACATGGCCAACTGGATCGCCGGCCACAGCGACCGCTACAAGGCCATCGTCACCCACGCCGCCCTGTGGAACCTCGACCAGTTCGCCGGCACCACAGACGCGGCCCAGTACTGGCAGCGCGAGATGGGCGAGCCCGGCTCCGAGCGCTACGCCAAGCTCTCCCCGCACCACGGGCTCGACAGCATCACCACGCCGATGCTCGTCATCCACGGCGACAAGGACTACCGGGTGCCGATCGGCGAGGCGCTGCGCCTGTGGTGGGACCTGCAGCGCCGCAACGTCGAGTCGAAGTTCCTGTACTTCCCCGACGAGAACCACTGGATACT
The DNA here is from genome assembly GCF_020215705.1 of Nonomuraea aurantiaca. GTDB lineage: Bacteria > Actinomycetota > Actinomycetes > Streptosporangiales > Streptosporangiaceae > Nonomuraea > Nonomuraea aurantiaca. The sequence goes on from NZ_JAIWNB010000001.1 coordinate 534,104, forward strand.
CAAACCCGGCAACGCCGTCGCCTGGTACGAGACCGTCCTGGCCTTCCTCGGCCAGCACGTCCTCGACCAGGAGTGGAAGCGCCCGGACTCGGTGGCGTGATGAGCGATCCGCGGGCCCTGCTCGAACTGGCCGAGGACATCGCGCGCGAGGCGGGCGACATGCTGCTCGCCAAGCGCCCCACGATGTCGGAGGTCGTCGAGACCAAGTCCAGCCCCACCGACGTGGTCACCGCCCTGGACACGGCGTCGGAGCGGCTCATCCGCGCCCGCGTCCTGGAGGCCAGGCCCGGCGACAGCGTCCTGGGCGAGGAGGGCGGCGAGGCCGCCGGCGACTCCGGCGTGCGCTGGATCGTCGACCCCATCGACGGCACGGTCAACTTCCTGTACGGCCTGCCCGAGTGGGCGGTGTCGATCGCCGTCGAGGTGGGCGGCGAGATCGTCGCGGGCGTGGTGAACGTGGTGCCGCGCGGCGAGGTGTTCACCGCGGCGCGCGGCGGGGGCGCCTGGCTCGGCGGCGAGCGGCTGCGCTGCAACACCGGCGTGCCGCTGTCGCAGGCGCTGGTCGCGACCGGCTTCGGCTACCTGCGCGAACGCCGGGCCGTGCAGGCCCAGGTGCTGGCGTCGGTGCTGCCGCGGGTACGCGACATCAGGCGTGGCGGCTCGTGCGCCGTCGACCTCTGCTCGGTGGCCTCGGGCCGGGTGGACGCCTACTACGAGCGGGGCACCAACTACTGGGACTTCGCCGCGGCCGGGCTGATCGCGACCGAGGCGGGGGCCAGGCTCGGCGGGCTGGACGGCAGGCCGCACAGCAACGACTTCGTGCTCTGCGCGGCGCCGGGGCTGTTCGACGAGCTGCACGACCTGCTCGTGCCGCTGGATCCCCAACGGGACGCCTGACGGCGCGAAAACGGCCGGAGCCCAGGGCTCCGGCCGTTTCGTCACACCAGGTGCCGATCAATGAGGCAACGGGACGCCGTTGTCATCCGCCAGGCGGCGTAGGTCCTCGATCTCGGCGGTGAGGGTGTCGGCGAGGTAATCGTCGCCGGCGCACCGGGCCTCCCGGAGGCCCTTGTAAGCCTGGTCGAGGCGGCTTTCGATCGTGGTCGTGAACTCGCCCATCTCACCTACTCTCTTCAGGGGTTGCGGGGCGAAGAACGCCCACCGCGCGCGGGGTGGCCAAAAAGAGGCACACGGCGATGGGTGTCCCGCAGGCATACCCCGCCCCCTCGCTTACCGAAACATGAATTTGGCTGCGCCTTGCGGTACACATGCTCCGACATGCCTTACCGTGCGCTTATCGCAGGTGTGGGCAGAATGAGGCAGCGGATCCGGAGAGAGGTGCCAGTCGTGCGAGTGCTGGTTGTAGAGGACGAGCGGGTGCTCGCCGACGCGATCGCCACCGGTCTGCGGCGCGAGGCCATGGCGGTGGACGTGGCCTATGACGGCGGCGGTGCGCTGGAGCGCACTTCGTACATCGACTACGACGTGATCGTCCTGGACCGCGACCTGCCGGTCGTGCACGGGGACGAGGTCTGCCGCCGCCTGGTGGAGCAGCGTACGTCCTCGCGCATCCTGATGCTGACCGCCTCCGGCGACGTCGACGACAAGGTGGAGGGGCTCGGCCTGGGGGCCGACGACTACCTGGCCAAGCCGTTCGTCTTCGTCGAGCTGGTCGCGCGGGTGCGGGCGCTCGGCCGCCGGTCGGCGCCGGCCCTGCCGCCCGTCCTGGAGCGGGGCGGGATCCGGCTGGACCCGGGCAAGCGGCTGGTCGAGCGTGAGGGCAAGGAGGTCATCCTCACCAAGAAGGAGTTCGCGGTCCTGGAAGAGCTGATGCGGGCGGAGGGCGCCGTCGTCAGCCAGGAGGATCTGCTGGACAAGGCGTGGGACGAGAACATCGACCCGTTCACCAACGTGGTGCGGGTGACGATGATGACCCTGCGCAAGAAGCTGGGGGATCCGCAGGTGATCGAGACGGTGCCCGGAGTGGGATACAAGTTGTGACTCAACGGCCGGAGCGCGAGGCGATGCCGACGCATCCGATGATCAGCCCGCACTCGGAACGGGCCGTGGCGCGGGGGGAGCAGGCGCCGCCGCCGAGCGGCCAGCCCGTCTGGGACGGCCCGCCCCCTCCGTCCTACGATCGGCCGCAGCGGACCACGATGGAGGTGGTCAAGGCGCTGCCGGGCCGGGTGAGCATCCGGTGGCGGCTCACCCTCGCCTACAGCGCGCTGTTCTTCGTGGCCGCGGCGGTGCTGCTCGTCTCGATGTACGCCATCGTCGGCAATGCGATCACCACCGCGTGGCTGGAGCTCGACACCAGCAACATCGACGCCCTCAACGCCTCCGTCATGCAGGCCCGGTGGTACGCCGCCAGGGACCAGACCGTCGCCGTCGCCCGCGACGCGCTGCTGCAGAGCTCCTTCATGGCGCTGGCGGGCGTCGGCATCCTCTCGCTGATCCTCGGCTACTTCGTCGCCGACCGGGCGATGCGGCCCGTGAGCCAGATGACCACCACGGCCAAGAAGCTCTCCGAGAGCACCCTGGCCCATCAGCGCATCGACCTGGAGGGCCCGGACGACGAGCTGAAGGAGCTGGCCGACACCTTCGACGCCATGCTCACCCGGCTCAACATCGCCTTCGACACCCAGCGAAGATTCGTCGCCAACGCCTCGCACGAGTTGCGAACTCCGCTCACCATCAACCGGACGGTCCTGGAGATCGCCCTGTCCGATCCCGAGGCGTCACAGGACCTCAAGGCGCTCGGCCGTACCCTGCTCGAAGTCAACGCGCGCAACGAGAAGCTCATCGAGGGACTGCTGCTGCTCGCCAGGAGCGAACGCGAGCTGGCGGTACGCAAGCCGCTGGACGTCAAGGACGTCGCCCAGACGGCCGTCGAGCAGGTGACTCCATTCGCCGAAGATAACGGCGTAACCATCACCACCGAACTGGTCAGCGCGCCTACCATAGGCGATCCGGTGCTCTTGGAGCGGTCCGTCAGCAACCTGCTCGAGAACGCCGTCAAGTACAACATTCCGGAAAACGGAAAAGTATGGATCCGAACGGGAATGGTAGACGGTGCACTGGTTGTTCAGGTGGCCAACACGGGGCAGCATGTCCCTGCGTACGAGGTGAACAGCCTGTTCGAGCCCTTCCGGAGGCTCCACGCGGATCGTGTGGATTCGGCGAAGGGATCAGGGCTGGGGCTGTCCATCGTTCGTGCTGTTGTGCAGGCGCACGGCGGAAATGTGACCGCCGTGCCGCGGGAGGGCGGAGGACTTGTGGTGACCATTCGGCTGCCGAGCCGCTGATCCGGCGTGTTGCACGACGGCGGGCGTCTCGTTCTCGCCGCACATGTGGTTGGATGTGCCGTCGAACACGGTGGGGCATGCCGCCAAGGCTGTGGGTTTCGCCATATTTGGCTAACCATTGCCGATGGCAGCGGGCCCTGACGTGTTGGGAGGTTCATGGTTCCTTCCTGCTGGGTACCGATGCAAAAATTCCCCCGGCAGAACGGGCACAAGATGAGGCTCCTGGACGTTAGAAGACGCGCGATGAGCGCGAAGACGTATAGATGAGGGGGATGGAGCAAGCACGATGGCTACCGATTACGACAGCCCGCGCAAGACGGACGACGACCTGGGGGAAGACAGCCTCCAGGAGCTCCAGGCGCGGCGCACCGACAAGTCGTCGGGCAGTATCGACATCGATGAGACCGATCTGGCCGAGTCGCTCGAACTACCCGGTGCCGACCTGTCGAACGAAGAGCTCAGCCTGCGCGTGATCCCGCGCCAGGCCGACGAGTTCACCTGCTCGCGTTGCTTCCTCGTGCACCACCGCAGCCAGCTGGCCTCCGAGAAGAACGGCCAGCAGGTGTGCCGGGAGTGCGCCGCCTGACGAAGGAGGAGGCTCCGCGTGGCCGCACCTGAGAAGGACAGGCAACCTGGCGACGAGATCGCCGACCCCGATCAAGAGGTCGGCGAGCTCGTAGGTCGGCTCGCCGACTCCGGTGAGCTGGAGCCGGCCGAGCGGCGAAGGCTGCTCGGCCGTCTAGCCCGCGCTCTGGCCTCCGGCGCGCGCAAGACGCGTGAGACCGGAGTGGGGCGTGGACGCTGGCTGGCGGATGTGTTCATGAACATCGCGCCCCGCATCCCCATCAGAGATCTGCACACGCTCTCCGAGCACCACCACGGCCTGACCGGCGAGCAGCTCGCCGACGATCTGGTGCGCACCGCCCAGAAGGCGACCATGACGGTCGGCGCCATCGGCGGAGCGCTCGCCGCGGCCGAGTTCGCGGCTCCACCCCTCCTCCTCTCCGCTCCGGCCCAGCTCGTCGCCGAGACCATCGTGGTGGCCGCCATCGAGGTCAAGCTGCTGGCCGAGCTCCACGAGATCTATGGCGTACGCGTCTCGGGCACCGGCGCCCAGCGCGCGGCCGTCTTCGCGGCGGCCTGGGCCAAACAGCGCGGCGTCGACCCCCTCGCGCCCGCCTCCGTCACCCTCGCGCTCGGCGCGGCCACCAAGACCGCCCTGCGCAACCGCCTCATGCGTACCCTCGGGCGCCACCTGACCACGCTGGGCCCGTTCCTCACAGGCGCCGTCGCCGGCGGCGCGCTCAACCGGATGGCGACCAAGAAGCTGGGCGAGGCCATCCGCGACGACCTGCGCGGCAAGCTGCCGCCCGGCCGCCGCTCACCGGAGATCCGGCCCTAGGACGACGTACGGGGTCGTGCTGGGCTAATTGTCCCGCTCGTCGATGACGCGCCGGAGTTTGCCCACCGAGCGCTCCAGCGTCTCCGGGTCCACCACCTCGACCTCGACCTGCACGCCGATCGTGTCCTTGACGGCCCTGCGCACCGTCTGCGCTGCCTCTGCGCGGGCCTCAGTGCCGTCCTCCGGGCCCGGCCGCGCCTCGACCCTGACCGTCATCACGTCGAGCCGCTCCGGTCTGGTGAGCCGCACCTGGAAGTGCGGCGACAGTCCCGGCACGCGCAGCACGATCTCCTCGATCTGGGTGGGGAAGACGTTCACCCCGCGCAGGATGATCATGTCGTCGGTACGGCCCGTCACCTTCTCCATCCGCCGGAACGCCGGCCGCGCGGTGCCGGGCAGCAGCCTGGTCAGGTCGCGGGTCCGGTAGCGGATGATCGGCAGCGCCTCCTTGGTGAGGCTGGTGAAGACCAGCTCGCCCGACTCGGCGGGTGCCCCGGTGAACGGGTCGACCGTCTCGGGGTAGAAGTGGTCCTCCCAGACGTGCAGGCCGTCCTTCGACTCCACGCACTCGTTGGCCACGCCCGGGCCCATCACCTCGGACAGGCCGTAGATGTCGACGGCGTCCAGGTCGAAGCGGTCCTCGATCTCCGCGCGCATCTCCTCGGTCCACGGCTCGGCGCCGAAGACGCCGACGCGCAGCGAGCACGCGCGGGCGTCCAGGCCCTGCCGGTCGAACTCGTCGAGCAGCGCCAGCATGTACGACGGCGTGACCATGATGACGTCCGGCCGGAAGTCGGTGATCAGTTGCACCTGGCGGGGCGTCATGCCGCCGGAGACCGGGATCACCGTGCAGCCCAGCCGCTCGGCGCCGTAGTGGGCGCCCAGGCCGCCGGTGAACAGGCCGTAGCCGTACGAGATGTGCACGATGTCACCCGGCCGGCCGCCCGAGGCGCGGATAGAGCGGGCCATGACCTCGGCCCAGACGTCGAGGTCGTTCTTGGTGTAGCCGACCACCGTCGGCTGCCCGGTGGTGCCGCTGGAGGCGTGCACCCGCGCCACCCGCTCCCGTGGCACGGCGAACATGCCGAACGGGTAGCAGTCGCGCAGGTCCTGCTTCGTGGTGAAGGGGAACTTCGCCAGGTCGCCGAGCTCCTTGCAGTCGGCGGGGTGGACGCCATGCTCATCAAACTTTTGCCGATATTTCGGGACATTCTGGTAGGCGTGGTGGAGTGTCCGTTGGAGGCGCTCCAACTGGAGGGCCATGAGCTCATCGCGCGAGGCCCGCTCGATCGGGTCGAGGTCGCCGGGCTGAGGGGCGGCGCCGAGTCTCATCTCATCTCCTTGCTGCGGCCACGGAACTCCGCGACCACCTCACCGTCGGCCTTCTTCACCGTGATGTCGTAGATGCCGCTGCGGCCGTAGCGGGTACGTTCGGCGGCCTCGGCCGTAAGCACGTCGCCCATCCGGGCCGGCGCCACAAAGGTGATCTCCGCCCCCGCGGCGACCGTCACGGGGCCGTGGCTGTTGCACGCGCAGGCGAACGCGGTGTCGGCCAGCAGGAAGACGTAGCCGCCGTGGCACAGCGCGTGCCCGTTGATCATCCGCTCGGTGACCTCCATGCGGCACACCGCCCGCCCGGCGCCCAGCTCCGTCAGCTCGATCCCCAGGGCCGCGGAGGCGGTGTCGGCGTCCATCATGCGCCGCGCGCTCTCCAACGCAGGTCTCCCTCGCTCAACTGACCGACTGTTCGGTAAATACTCCACCGCCCGGCCTGATCTCTGTCAAGAGACGCCCGCCCCCGCCGCCCGTCGGTCGGCGCAGACCGACTCCGCCGGGTAGCCGTTCTTGGGGTCTCTGTGGCGGTGGGTCGTCTCCTCCGAAGGAGGTGTTCCTCCCCAGGGACGCCAGCCACCACGGACCGTCACCCGGATTGAGACGGTCATGGGACGAAACGCTCAGAGGACCATGACCTCTATCACACCAGGTGATATGTGCAATTCGCGTTTGTTTGCGCAGGTCCTGGGCAAGGTCACTACGGCGCCGCTCGCCGTGCGAGAGTTCGCGGCATTGGACCGCTCCCGAGTCCTGGTGAAGACGCTGGGCGCGGAAGCGGGGCGAGGCCTGGATCGTCAGGCCGGCCGCCCATGTCGCCGCGATCATCTCCCAGGCGGAGCCCGTGCGGGTGGCCGCCACCATGTGCCGTGTCCCGCGGCACGTGAAGGATGGACTCTAGGAGGACCTGGGTGAGTGGCCGTAACTCGTTTATGATCGTCGCGAACCGGTTGCCGGTGGATCGAACGGTCGAGCCGGACGGGACGGCCTCATGGCGCAGGAGCCCGGGCGGGCTCGTCACCGCCATCGCTCCCGTCATGCAGCGCCGGCACGGCGCCTGGCTGGGCTGGCACGGCGCCGCCGACGAGCGCCTGGAGCCGTTCGACCAGGACGGCATGAGCCTGGTCCCGGTGCCGCTCTCGGCTCGCGAGGTGGAGCTCTACTACGAGGGTTTCTCCAACGCCACGCTCTGGCCGCTCTATCACGACGTGGTGGCGACGCCGGTGTTCGAGCGTGACATGTGGGACGCCTACACCACCGTCAACCAGCGCTTCGCCGAGGCCGCCGCCGAGGTGGCCGAGGAGGGGGCGGTCGTCTGGGTGCAGGACTACCAGCTCCAGCTCGTCCCCGCCATGCTGCGCAAGCTCCGGCCGGACCTGCGCATCGGCTTCTTCCTGCACATCCCGTTCCCGCCGGTCGAGCTGTTCTGGCGGTTGCCGTGGCGCAAGGAGCTGGTCGAAGGGCTGCTCGGGGCCGACCTGGTGGGCTTCCAGCTGCCCGGCGGCGCCGCCAACTTCCGGCGGCTGTGCCGCAGGCTGCTCGGCCTGCCGTACAAGGGGAACGAGATCTTCCTCGACGACCGGATCGTGACCACGCAGGCGTTCCCCATCTCGGTGGACTTCGGCGAGCTCGACACGATGGTGCGCCAGGAGCACATCATGACCCGCGCCAAGGAGATCCGGGCGGAGCTCGGCGATCCGGAGCACGTGCTGCTCGGCGTGGACCGGCTCGACTACACCAAGGGCATCGGGCTGCGGCTGGAGGCGTTCGGCGAGCTGCTCAAGGAGGGGCGGCTGCAGCCCAACGAGGCGGTGTTCGTGCAGATCGCCACGCCCAGCCGGGAACGGGTCGACGAATACCGCCGGCTGCGCGACGACATCGAGCTGCAGGTCGGCCGGATCAACGGCGAGCACGCGATGCTCGGACTCCAGCCGATCCAGTATTTCCACCAGTCGTACGGGCGCGAGGAGCTGGCCGCGCTCTATCTGGCCAGCGACGTCATGGTGGTCACGCCGCTGCGTGACGGGATGAACCTGGTCGCCAAGGAGTACGTCGCCTGCCACCACGACCTGCGGGGGGCGCTCGTGCTCAGTGAGTTCGCCGGGGCGGCCGACGAGCTGCGGCAGTCGTACCTGGTCAACCCGTACGACGTCGAGGACGTCAAGCGCCAGATGATGACGGCGATGCGGGCCACGCCGCACGAGCTGGCCCGGCGGATGCGTACGATGCGCCGCCGGGTAGCCACCTACGACGTGGACCGCTGGGCAGGAGAGTTCCTCAATGCCCTTGAGACACCTGCTTTACCGTCTTCCACGCCTCATAACGCTTCTTGGCGGTCCGATTGACCACGATCTGCGCCACGGACATCCCGACGCCCATCACCACGGCGTAGCCGATGGCCTCGCCCATGCTGACCTCGGGTGAGTCTGTGTCGAGCGGCGGCTCCTTGCCGGTGGTCTTCACCCAGACGAACCCGAGGATCTTGCGGGCCGCCCACGCGGTGGCCAATCCGACCAGTCCCCCGATGACCCGCCAGGCGAGGTCAGGCTTGTCGTCTGCCATCCGAACGTCTCCTTCCGCTATGTAACGAACCCTAGTCTGTAACGCCTCCTAGGTCGGTGAAGCCGTACCATAAGGAGGCATGAATCAGCAGCGACTACGCCATGCAGCCATGCCGGAGAAACCGACTCTCGACGGCTTGGAGAAGGTATGGGTAGAGCGCTGGGAAGATGACGCTGTCTACCGGTTCGACAGGTCCAAGCCGTGGGAGCAGATCTACTCGATCGACACCCCGCCTCCGACCGTCTCCGGTTCCCTTCACGTGGGTCACGTCTTCTCCTACACGCACACCGACACCATCGCCCGTTTCCAGCGGATGCGCGGCCGCGAGGTCTTCTACCCCATGGGTTGGGACGACAACGGCCTGCCCACCGAGCGGCGGGTGCAGAACCACTTCGGCGTCCGCTGTGACCCTTCGGTGCCCTATGACCCGGACTTCACACCTCCGGCCAAGCCTGATCCCAAGCGGCAGGTCTCCGTCTCGCGCGGAAACTTCATCGAGCTGTGCGAGCGGCTGACCATCGAGGACGAGAAGGCGTTCGAGGAGCTGTGGCGGCGGCTCGGGCTGTCCGTCGACTGGTCGCTGACGTACGCGACCATCGACGGCGCCGCGCGGGCCGCCTCGCAGCGGGCCTTTCTGCGCACCCTGGCGCGCGGCGAGGCCTACCTGGCCGAGGCGCCGACGCTGTGGGACGTCTCCTTCCGCACCGCCGTCGCCCAGGCGGAGCTCGAGGACCGCGAGTGGCCGGGGGCCTTCCACCGGGTCTCCTTCTACGGCGAGAAGGGGCCGGTCTGGATCGAGACGACCAGGCCCGAGCTGCTGCCCGCCTGCGTCGCCCTGGTGGCGCACCCCGACGACGAGCGATACAAGCCGCTGTTCGGCACCTCGGTGCTGACGCCGCTGTTCGGCGCCGAGGTGCCGGTGCTGGCCCACCACCTGGCCGAGCCCGACAAGGGCTCCGGCATCGCGATGGTCTGTACGTTCGGCGACCTCACCGACGTCACCTGGTGGCGCGAGCTGGCGCTGGAGACCAGGCCGATCATCGGCAAGGACGGCCGCCTGCTGCCCGAGCCGCCCGAGGGCGTCGAGCAGGAGCCGTACAAAGAGCTGGCCGGCAAGACCGTCCACAGCGCGCGCGAGCGCGTCGTGGAGCTGCTGCGCGAGTCCGGCGACCTGGACGGCGACCCGCGCTCCACCAAGCGGATGGTGAAGTTCTACGAGAAGGGCGAGCGCCCGCTGGAGATCGTCACCACCCGCCAGTGGTACATCCGCAACGGCGGCCGCGACCCCCAGCTGCGCGAGCAGTTGCTGGCCAGGGGCGCCGAGCTGCGCTGGCACCCGCCGCACATGAAGGTCCGCTACGACAACTGGGTGCGGGGGCTGGCCGGCGACTGGCTGATCTCCCGGCAGCGCTTCTTCGGCGTGCCGATCCCCGTGTGGTACCCGCTGGACGCCTCGGGCGAGCCCGACTACTCCCGCCCGCTGGTGCCGGCGGAGGACCTGCTGCCGATCGACCCCTCCTCGCAGGTGCCCGACGGCTACACCGAGGACCAGCGGGGCGTGCCGGGCGGCTTCATGGGCGATCCGGACATCATGGACACCTGGGCGACCTCGTCCCTCACGCCGGAGATCGCCGGCGGCTGGGAGCGGGATCCCGACCTGTTCGCCCGGGTCTTCCCGATGGACCTGCGGCCGCAGGCGCACGAGATCATCCGCACCTGGCTGTTCTCCACCGTGGTCAGGGCGCACCAGGAGTTCGGCACGCTGCCGTGGCGTGACGTGGTCATCGCGGGCTGGATCCTCGACCCCGACCGCAAGAAGATGTCCAAGTCCAAGGGCAACGTCACGACGCCGCTCGGGCTGCTGGAGGAGTACGGCTCCGACGCAGTCCGCTACTGGGCGGCCAGCGGGCGGCCGGGCACCGACACGGCGTTCGACACCGGGCAGATCAAGGTCGGCCGGCGGCTGGCCATCAAGATCCTCAACGCGTCGAAGTTCGTGCTCGGCTTCCCCGACTCCGAGGCGGCGGTCACCGAGCCGCTCGACCTGTCGATGCTCGCCCAGCTCTCAGGGGTGGTCGAGGAGGCCACCCAGGCGTTCGAGGGCTACGACTACACCCGGGCGATGGAGGCCGCCGAGCGCTTCTTCTGGGCGTTCTGCGACGACTATCTGGAGCTGGTCAAGGCCAGGGCCTACGAGAGCGGCCCGGCGGCCGCCTCGGCGCACGCGGCGCTGCGCCAGGCGCTCGACGTGCTGCTGCGGCTCTTCGCGCCCTTCCTGCCGTTCGTCACGGAGGAGGTCTGGTCCTGGTGGCGTCCGGGCTCCGTCCACCGCGCGGCCTGGCCGTCGGTCCCGGCGGGCGCGGGAGACCCGGCGGTGCTCGCCGTGGCCTCCGACGTGCTCGGGCGGATCCGCAAGGCCAAGTCGGCCGCCAAGCTGTCGATGCGCGCCGAGGTCTCCCGCCTCACCGTGTCGGGCCCCGAGATCGCCCTGGTACGGCTGGCGCAGGACGACCTGTGCGGCGCGGGCAACGTCGAGGAGTTCGTCCTCGACGAGGGTCCCGAATTCGCCGTCGAGGTGACGCTGGAGGAGCAGTAGCCGCTAGTAGTCGCACACCCCCGAGGGGAAGATCGCCTCTAGGCGGCCCCGCTCCTCGGGGGACGGGCGCCACGAGCCGTACAGACCGCGCGCGATGGCCCGGGACACCGGCTGCAGGCGGCATTGGTAGACGCCGCCCTCCAGCGGACCGCCCGCCACCACGCGGGAGGTGGAGTAGAGCGGGAAGCGCGCGGTGCAGGCGCCGGCGGCGCGGTGGTCCAGGATGCCGTCCCACACGTGCGGGCCCGCCGCGATCTGCGCCCCGGCGCTGGTGAAGCAGCGGTCCACGGCCGCCGCGGGCTTGTTGCCCGCCACCCCGCGCCACGGGCGGGAGCGGATGTTGGCCATCCACTGGTCCATCACCTGCAGCGCCTCAGGCGTCTGGTCGAAGGCCGGCCCGTCGGGGCGGGCGTCGGTGAACCAGATGACCTGGTTGCCGGCGTTGCCGTCGTAGTTCAGCATCCGCTGCCGCGAGACGAACGACTGGTGCGAGTCGTGCATGTCGAGCTGGTCCTCGAGATAGTGGCGCCAGTCGATGATCGGGATGGCGATGTCGCCCCTGAACACCAGCCCGCTGCGCTCCACGTTCTTGATCGCGATCGGGTCGCCCGTGCGCCGCGGGGCCGGGTCACCGGTCCGCATGTTGCGCGCGCTCCACGGGTCGAACTGGGCGGGGTCCTGGCAGAGGGAGGGGGTGAACGGGCAGCCCTCCCGCACCATGTCCTTCGACTCCTTCCAGGAGCCGGCGCGCGCGTTGACGTCGAGGAACTCCGCGGGCGTGATCACGCCCTTCACCAGCGCGCCCAGGCCGTACTGGACGCCGACGTTGTCCCAGGTGGAGCGGGCGTAGCCGTCGGGGGCCACGCCGTAGATCTCGCGCAGGTCGTCCCAATGCGTCCACTGGACGGTGTCCTTGACGCCGGGCGGGTCCATCTTGGCCCACTCGGCATCGTTGTTGGAGGTCCAGAGGGGGTTCATGGTCAGCGGGGTCAGCCCGCGCCAGCCCTTGACGCACTCGTCGGAGCCCGGCTTGCCGGTGTAGGGGTTGTCCACGGTGTCACTGGCGTTCATCCCGATCAGCGCGGTCCGCGCGTCCCAGGAGGCCCAGCGCGGGTTGTGGTCCATGTAGCGTTCGAGCAGTTCGCAGTCGCCGACGTGGATGGTCTGGGTGACCATGTCGGGATAGGAATACTGCGGGATCGCCGCGTCGATCAGCTCGGTGCCGTAGTTCTGGCCGTAGATGTACTGCTGCAGGGCGCCGCCCGAGGCGCCCACACCGACGGTGTAGAGCGGCACGCCGTACTTCTCGATGAACCGCTCCTTCACCATCAGCGCGGTCTCGCCGCCGAGGATCAGGTTGTAGTGCGTGGAGGTGCGGGTGCCCGAGGAGTACAGGATCGCGTAGCCCTTGCCCAGCCCGTACGCGTCGAGCGCGCTGCCGCCGATCGTGCCCTGGTCGTGGCCGATCCCCACGCCGCCGTCGAAACGGTAGATCGCCCGGCCGTTGTAGCCGTCCTCCAGCATCGCGATGGAGTAGAGGAAGCGGTTGATCACGCCCCGCTCGCGGCGGATCACGAAGTCCACCGTCCGGCCGTCGATGGTGGTGGTGGTCGACATGTCCGCGGGCCGCTCGGCGGGCATCGTCTTGAACGCGCCGTCCGTCGCGCGGTAGAGCCGCTCCGTCAGCACCGGCGCGAAGCAGTCCCTGCTCCATCCGCCCGTGGTGCGCATGCCCTGGCCGTCCTGGTTGTCCGCGACGGGCGGGCCGAGCCCGCTCCGCTCCGTCTTGCACAGGAAGGGGTACTGGTGCGGCCCCGAGAAGATCGGTCCCGAGATCGGGTGGTTGCGTAACTTCAGCGTCTCCTTGAACGGCCCGGCCAGCGCCTTGATCGTGTTGTCGCCGTCGATCAGCCCGGTCACCAGGCCGCTGAAGGACTCGCCGCCGGGATCCGGCTTGAAGGAGGCGGTGACGTCCTCGCCGTTGCGCAGCACCTTGAGCCGCACGCCCTGGCTCACCCGTACCCGGACCAACGCGTCCCCGCCACTCACCCGGTCGGCGCGGCTCGACAGCACGTCGAGCGCGGGTTCGCCGCGCGAGGCCAGGGCGGGCACCGGGGCCGCCACGAGACACGCGATCACCGCGGTGATCGCGCTCACCTTAACCAGCGCGACGGTCCTCATGTGCATGACGGTGACATGTGATCATGCCGTTGCCCAGACCCGATCTTTTATCAACGCGCACATATGTCCTTGACGTGCCAGTCTTGAACACGTGCTGACCGACCGCCCCACCAAGCTCGTGCCACCCGTGCTGGCCAAGATGGCGGCATGGTGCCTGTGCCTGATCCTCGTCGGCGTGGTCGTCTACTTCTTCGTCCAGGGCATCGCGCGGCTCAGCTTCGTGGCCCTGCCGGTCGCCATCGCCCTGCTGCTGACCGCGCTGCTGTTCCCGCTCACCAGGAGTCTGCGCGAGGCGGGCATGCGCCCCATCTACGCCACCTGGATCACCATGCTGGTGGCCCTCGCGGTGCTCGCCGGCACCGGCTGGCTGGTCGGCGCGCGGGCCACCGAGGAGTTCCCCAACCTGGTCGAGCAGGTCCAGTCCACCGCCCGTGACGTCCAGAACTGGCTGATCACCGGCCCGCTGCACCTCAAAGAGGCGCAGATCACCAGCTATGTCGACGAGATCGCGACGATGGTCAACGCCCAGCGCACGGCCATCACCAGTACGGTCCTGACCGCCGGCGCCGTCGCCTTCGAGGTGCTCGCCTCCCTCGTGCTGCTGCTGTTCGTCTCGTTCTTCCTGCTCAAGGACGGCGACCGGATCTGGTCGTGGTTCCTGCGGGGGTTCGGCTCGATGGCGCCGCGCGTCGACCGGGCGGGGCGGGCCGCCTGGACCACGCTCTCCCACTACGTCCAGGGCACCGTCGCGGTCGCCGCCGTGCACGGCGTGATCATGGGCATCGTGCTGGCCGGCATGGGGGTGCCCCTCTGGGCGCCGCTGGCGGTGCTGATCTTCTTCGCCAGCTTCATCCCGATCGTCGGCATCTTCTTCGCCGGTACGATCGCCACCCTGGTCACGCTGGGCGCCAAGGGGCCCGTCTACGCGTTGATCTTCGTCGGCATCCTGATCGTCGAGCAGCAGCTGGAGAACCACGTGCTCCAGCCGCTCATCGTCGGCCGGGCGCTCAACTTCCACCCGCTGGCCATCATCCTCGTGCTGTCCGTCGGCGGCATCCTGGCCGGCATCGCGGGGGCGGCGGTGGCCGTGCCCGTGGCGGCGGTGATCTACCGGGCGCTGCCCGAACTGGTGCACAAACCGCCCGCCCTGCCACCTGGGCCCACCCCGGCAGCCGCCCCGCCTCCGGGGTCCGCCTCGGCATCCGGCCCCCGGCCGTCTGCGCCCGCGAGCTCCCCAGCTCCGGGTTCTCCCGCCGAGGACGATAGTCCGTCTGACAGCGAGTAACCTCGTCACCCGTGACCACCTCGCCGCGGGACCTCGGAGATCGGCGGCCGTCTCCCCGCTCTCATGAGGGCGCCCGGCGGCACGACACTCCACCCGCCTGCCCGGTGCGACGGGATCGCGGGCGGAAGGGCGTACCTTGAGGCTGAGGGGGCGCATCGCCGCCGAGCACCATGACCATGAGGTGAACCCTTGACCGACGTGCAGGTCCTCATCCAGCGACTCGACGACGGGCTGCCGGTGCCGTCCTATGCCCATCCGGGCGACGCGGGCGCCGATCTCTACGCGGCCGCGGACGTCGAGCTGCTGCCCGGCGAGCGGGCCATGGTCGGGACGGGCGTCGCGATCGCGCTGCCCGACGGCTACGCCGCGTTCGTGCACCCCCGCTCGGGCCTGGCCGCCAGGCACGGCGTCACGCTGGTCAACGCGCCAGGCACGGTCGACGCCGGCTACCGCGGCGAGATCCGGGTGACGGTGATCAACACCGACACCAAGGAGCCCTTCCGCCTGAACCGGGGTGACCGGGTGGCCCAGCTGGTCGTCCAGCGCGTCGAGCGGGCGGCGTTCACCGAGGTGGAGCAGCTGCCGGGCTCGGCCCGCGGCACCGGCGGTTTCGGATCAACAGGACGTTAACCAGGGAGAGTGAGCACAGTGTTCCGACGACGCCGTCGTGAGCAGCCGGATCAGGCGGCAGAGCAGCAGGTTTCCGCCGCCCCAACGCGCGAGTCCGGTCCGTGGGACGCCGACGAGCCCCACCCCGAGACCGACAGGATCGACCTCGGCGGGCTGCTCCTACCGCACAACCCGGACTTCGACCTGCGGCTGGCCTCGGTGGGAGACCAAAATGTCGGGGTCGTCGCGCTCTACGAGGAGAGCTCGCTGCAGCTCCAGGCGCTGGCCGCGCCCAAGAGCATGGGGCTCTGGGACGAGGTCAGGGCCAAGATCCGGACCGGCGCCAAGGATCTCGCCGAGCAGGAGGGCCCCTTCGGACCCGAGCTGATCGGCGAGATCAGCGGCGAGGGCAACACCACCCGCAAGGCCCGCTACATCGGCATCGACGGGCCGCGCTGGTTCGTGCTGGCGATGATCAGCGGCCGCGCCGCGCTCGACGAGAACGTGGCGAACGTCTTCCTCGACTTCATCAAGGACGTCGTGGTCGTGCGGGGCACCGAGCCGATGGCCCGGGAAGAGCCGATCACGCTGCGCCGGCCCAACGAGCAGGGCGTCGAAACGGCCGACAGCCAGGGGCTCAACCCGTTCAAACGAGGTCCCGAGATCAGCGAGATTCGCTGACCGCCCACATCACGTAGGCTGAGTCATCATGAGTACGGCAGAACCCCCCAAACGCGGGGGATTGCGCGGGTTCTTCAGTCGGTTGGCCTCCACCCAGTCCGAAATCGAAGCCCAGGAACTACGGGAAGACGTCGACGAGGTCGGCGCGACCCCGATCGTCTCGTGTGGCGGCCGCCGCCGCTTCTGCGTAGCCGGTACGCTACGTACCGTGACACTGCGACCCAGGGGCGGCGCGCCCGCCCTTGAGGCCGAGCTCTACGACGGGTCCGACGTCATCGACCTGGTGTGGCTCGGCCGCCGCAAGATCGCGGGCATCGAGCCCGGGCGCACCGTCAAGGCCGAGGGCCTGGTCAGCATGCAGGACGGGCGCAAGGTGATGTTCAATCCTCGATACGAGTTGCGCCCAGGGAGTTGATCAGGTGAGTGCTGAGGCGGAAGAGGTCGCCCACGACACCGTCGAAGCGGCGGTGCGAGCCCAGCTCGCCAAGGCGTTCGGGGGAGTGCGCGGGATCATCGAGGCGGCGGTGCCGACCATCGCGTTCACGCTGTCATGGATCGTCACCGAGGAGCTGAAGACCTCGCTCATCGTCAGCATCTCGCTGGCGGTCCTGCTCCTGCTGGTCAGGCTCGCGCAGCGGTCGACGCCGCAGTTCGTGATCAACAGCCTGATCGGCATCGCCATCGGCGCGTTCTTCGCCAGCCGCAGCGGCGACGCGAAGGACTATTTCCTGCCCGGCATCCTGTGGAACGCCGGCTACTCGGTGGCGATGCTGCTGTCGATCGTCACCCGGTGGCCCGTGGTCGGGTTCCTGATCGGCTCGGTCACCGGCGACCCCACGGCCTGGCACAAGGATCCGGGCATCGTGAAGCTCTGCGTCAAGCTCACCTGGCTGCTGATGCTGCCGTGCGTGGTCAGGGTGGCCGTGCAGCTGCCCGTGTGGCTGGTGGGCGGCGGCGACGAGGCCGTGGCCGCGCTCGGCCTGGCCAAGATCGTGATGGGCTGGCCGCTCCAGGTGGCCGCGCTCGGCGCGATGCTGTGGCTGCTCGGCAAGGGGCGAACGCCGATCAAGCCGCCGGTCGCCCCCGCCTAGCCTCTGTGCTGTAAGAGCTGTCAGTGCTGTGAGAGCAGGTGCGCCAGCTCCTGCTCCACCTCCTGGTTGGCGACGAAGAGGAGTTCGTCGCCCGCCTCGAGCGGGTCGTCGTTGGTCGGCACCAGCACCCGGCCCTCGCGCAGGATCGCCACCAGCGCCGAGTCGTTGGGCCACGGCACCGAGCCGGCGCGCTGGCCCACCACGGGCGCGTCCTCGGCCAGGGTGAGCTCGACCAGGTTGGCCTGCCCCTGGCGGAACGTCATCAGGCGCACCAGGTCGCCGACGCTCACCGCCTCCTCGACCAGCGCGCTCAGCAGGCGCGGCGTCGAGACCGCGACGTCCACACCCCACGACTCGTTGAACAGCCACTCGTTGTTGGGGTGGTTGATCCGGGCCACCACGCGCGGCACGCCGTACTCGGTCTTGGCCAGCAGCGACACCACGAGGTTGACCTTGTCGTCTCCGGAGGAGGCGACGACGACGTGGCAGTTGCTGAGCCCCGCCTCGTCGAGCGAGGCGATCTCGCAGGCGTCGGCCAGCAGCCACTCCGCCCGCGGCACGCTGTCGATCTTGATGGCCCTGGGGTCGATGTCGATCAGCAGGACCTCGTGGCCGTTCTCCAGCAGCTCGGCCGCGATGGACCGGCCCACGGCCCCCGCTCCGGCGATGGCGACGCGCATCAGTCGTCCTCTTCCGGTGCCGCCGCGAGCACCTTGTTGATCCGGTCCATGTCGCTCTCTGTGGCGATGACGTGCAGCACGTCGCCGTCCTGGATCACGGTGTCGTCGGCGATGACCAGCGCCTCGCCCATGCGGTTGAGGTAGGCGACGCGGACCCGGCCCCGCTCCTCCAGATCGACGGCCCGGGTGCCGATCCAGCCGGTATGCGTGGGGACCTCGGCCAGGACCACGGTGCCGGTGGGGTCGCGCCAGAGCGGCTCGGCGCCCTCCGGCAGGATGCGGCGCAGGATCTGGTCGGCGGTCCACCGCACGGTCGCCACGGTCGGGATGCCGAGGCGCTGGTAGACCTCGGCTCGCCGCGGGTCGTAGATGCGGGCCACCACATTGTCGACGCCGAACGTCTCGCGCGCCGCCCGCGCCGAGATTATGTTGGAGTTGTCACCGCTGGAGACCGCCACGTACGCGGAAGCGGACTCGATGCCCGCCTCGGTGAGCACGTCGCGGTCGAATCCGACACCGGTCACCCGGCGCCCCCGGAAACCGGCCCGCAGCCGGCGAAACGCCTGCGGATCCCGGTCGATGATCGCGACCGTATGGCCGTTGTCCTCGAGGATGTGGGCCAGGGTCGAACCGACCCGGCCACATCCCATGATCACTATATGCATACTCCCCCGCACTTCGCGGTCGGCCGGTTGCTCGACACCAGTATGGCGCGATAGGGGAGCGCACCGTCGGTGCCCCTACGGCAGGGGGCTAGCATCTCGTAACGTGGCGAAGGTAACGGATCTTGTCAAACGCGTGCTGGTGGGCCGGGCGCTGAGAAGCGGCCAGCTCCACGAGCAACTGCTGCCCAAACGCATTGCCCTGCCGGTCTTCGCCAGCGACGCCCTGTCCTCTGTGGCGTACGCGCCGCAAGAGATCCTGGTCATCCTGTCGCTGGCCGGAGTGTCGTTCTACGCCTACAGCCCATGGGTCGCGATCGCCGTCGTGGTCGTGATGCTCACGGTCGTGGCGTCGTACCGGCAGAACGTGCACGCCTACCCGAGCGGTGGCGGCGACTACGAGGTGGCCACCACCAACCTGGGCAAGAACGCCGGCCTGACCGTGGCCAGCGCGCTCATGGTCGACTACGTGCTGACCGTGGCGGTGTCGGTCGCCAACGGCGTCGACTACGTGGGCGCCACCATCCCCTTCGTCGGCGAGCACAAGCCGGCCGTCGCCATCGTCATCGTCGTCCTGCTCACCGTGGTCAATCTGCGCGGTCTGCGCGAGTCGGGGGCCGCCTTCGCCGTCCCGACGTACGCGTTCATGGTCGCGGTGCTGGGGCTGATCGCCTGGGGCGGCTTCCGGCTGCTGGTGCTCGGCGACGAGCTGCACGCGCCCAGCGCCGGGTTCACCATCGACGCCGAGCAGACCAACCTGACCACCTTCGCCGCCGCCTTCCTGATCCTGCGCGCCTTCTCCTCCGGCTGCGCGGCGCTGACGGGCGTCGAGGCCATCAGCAACGGCGTGCCCGCCTTCCGCAAGCCCAAGAGCAAGAACGCCGCCACCACGCTGCTCATGATGGGCCTGGTCGCCATCACCATGTTCGGCGGCATCATCGCGCTGGGCCTGGCCTCGGGCGTGAAGGTGGCCGAGCCGTCCGTGGTGGCCACGGACCTGCACGGGCCCGACGGGCAGCCGGTCGGTCCCGGCTACTACCAGCAGCCGATCATCTCGCAGGTGGCCGACGCGGTCTTCGGCGGTGGCTCGCTGCCGTTCGTGATCATCTCGGCGGTCACCGCGCTCATCCTGTTCCTGGCCGCCAACACCGCCTTCAACGGCTTCCCGGTGCTCGGCTCGATCCTGGCCCAGGACCGCTACCTGCCCCGCCAGCTGCACACCCGCGGCGACCGGCTGGCCTTCTCCAACGGCATCGTCATCCTGGCGCTGGGCGCGTGCCTACTGCTGTGGGGGTTCAACGCCGACGTCAGCCGCCTGCTGAACCTCTACATCGTCGGCGTCTTCGTCTCCTTCACGCTCAGCCAGATCGGCATGGTCATCCACTGGACCCGCCATCTCAAGACCGAGACCGATCCCAAGATCCGGCACCAGATGCACCGCTCGCGGGTGATCAACTTCTTCGGCGGCATCATGACCGGGCTGGTGCTGGTCGTCGTGCTGCTGACCAAGTTCCTGGTCGGCGCCTGGATCGTGTGCTTCGCGATGCCGGTCCTGTTCCTCATGATGAAGGCCATCAGGCGCCACTACGACAACGTGGCGGCCGAGCTGGAGATCACCGAGGAGTACGACGAGTCGACGCTGCCGGCGCGCAACCACGCGATCGTCCTGGTGTCCAAGATCCACAAGCCGACGCTGCGCGCGCTCGCCTACGCCCGCGCCACCCGGCCGTCCACGCTGGAGGCGATCACCGTCGGCGTCGAGGGCGCCGACGCGCGGCAGCTCCAGGACGAGTGGGAGCGCCGGGGCATCCCGGTGCCGCTCAAGATGCTCGACTCGCCGTACCGGGAGATCACCCAGCCGATCCTCGACTACGTCAAGACGCTGCGCCGCCGCTCGCCGCGCGACGTGGTGACCGTGTTCATCCCCGAGTACGTGGTCGGGCACTGGTGGGAGCACCTGCTGCACAACCAGAGCGCGCTGCGGCTGAAGGCGCGGCTGCTGTTCAAGCCGGGCGTCATGGTGACGAGCGTGCCGTGGCAGCTCCACTCCTCCGACCGGCTCAAGGGCCGGCCCGAGCCGGCCGCCCCCGGTGCCTCGCGCCGGGCGGGACATCAGGTGGCCAAGAAGCAGGTCAAGGCCGGGGACCACTCCGCGTAACAGGCTAAGTCCGGAAAGTGGCAGTGCCGGTCAGGGCATAGGGTGTCCGTGTGGAACAGGCATCTCTCGAGCTGACGGTAGGTCCGGTCGCCCATGGCGGTTGGTGCGTGGCGCGCCATGACGGGCGGGTGGTGTTCGTCCGCCACGCGCTGCCCGGTGAGCGGGTCATCGCCGAGGTCACCGAGGAGACGACCCGCTTCCTGCGGGCCGACGCCGTGCAGGTGCTGGACCCGTCGCCCGACCGCGTGGTCCCGCCGTGCCCCTACGCGGGCCCCGGCCGCTGCGGCGGCTGCGACTGGCAGCACGCCACCCAGGAGGCCCAGCGTGGCCTCAAGGCCGCCGTGGTGGCCGAGCAGCTGAGCAGGCTGGCCGGCATCGAGCGCGAGATCGTGGTCGAGGAGGTGCCGGGCGCCAAGGACGGGCTCGGCTGGCGCACCCGCGTCCAGTTCGCCGCCCGGCCCGACGGCGCGCTCGGCTTCCGCAGGCACCGCTCGCACGACATCGAGGTGGTCGACGCCTGCCTGATCGCGCACCCGGAGGTGGAGGCCGTCGGGGCCGAGCAGCGCGAGTGGCAGGGCGCCTCCGCCGTCGAGGTGATCGCCTCCTCGACCGGCGACCGGGCCGTGGTGGTCAGGCCGCGCCCCAGGCGCAGCGTGGCCGTGCCCGACCTCGACGCGCCCGCCTCGATCCTGCTCGACCAGGGCAAGGGTCACACCGTCCCGCGCAAGGGCTCGGGCGTGCTGCGCGAGCAGGTGGGCGACCGCGAGTTCAGGGTGGCGGGCAGCGGCTTCTGGCAGGTGCATCCGGGTGCCGCCGAGACCCTGCTGGACGCCGTCCTGTCCTACGCCGCGCCGGAGCCGGGGGAGTGGGCGCTGGACCTCTACTGCGGGGTCGGCCTGTTCGCCGCCGGCCTGGCGGAGGGCGTGGGGGAGCAGGGCGCGGTGTTCGGCCTGGAGTCGGAGGCGTCGGCCGTCCGCGACGCCCGCGCCAACCTACGCGACCTGCCGCAGGCCCGGGTGGAGCGCGGCCGGGTGGAGGAGGCGCTGGACCGGTTCCAGATCGAGCGCGCCGACATCGTCGTCGTCGATCCGCCCCGCTCGGGGCTGGGGCGCGACGTGGTCCACCGGATCACCTCGCTGGAGTCCTCGCGGATCGTCTACGTCTCGTGCGACCCGGCGACGCTGGCCCGCGACCTGGCCTGGTTCGGCGACGACGGCTACGGGCTGGTCGACCTGCGCGCCTTCGACGCCTTCCCGATGACCCATCATGTGGAGTGCGTGGCGCTGCTGGCCAGGGGCTGACGCGGTTTTGGGAAGCACTCCGGACACCCGCCCGCCCATCGACGCCGCACTGGTCAGGCGTCTGGTCGACGCCCAGTTCCCGCAGTGGGCCGAGTTACCCCTGAAGCTGCTCGAACCGGCCGGCTCGGACCATGTGATCTACCGGCTGGGCGAGGAGCTGTCCGTCCGGCTGCCCCGCCACACCGGGGCCATAGGGCAGGCCAAGAAGGAGTACGAGTGGCTGCCCCGGCTCGCCCCGCACCTGCCACTGGCCATCCCGGTGCCGGTGGCGGTGGGTGAGCCCGGCTACGGCTATCCCTGGCCGTGGGCGGTGTCACGCTGGCTGGACGGCGAGGTGGCGACCGTCGAGACTCTGGCCTTCTCGTCCGAGGCCGCCGTCGAGCTGGCGGAGTTCCTTACCGCCCTTCAGCGGTTCACGCCTGAGGACATTCCGGCGGCGGGCGCCCGCGAGGACCTCACCGGCCGGCCACTGGCGGACCGGGACCGCGCCACGCGGGCCGCCATCGCGCAGGTCGGCACATCCTCGGGGGCCGGGTCCGAAGCCGCGTCTGATACCGCTTCTGGCGCCGTTTTCGACGCTGGGGCCATGACCGAGCTGTGGGACGCGGCGCTGAGCGTACCCGGATGGGACCGCCCACCGGTCTGGTTCCACGGCGACTTCCACACCGGCAACCTGCTGACCGTCAACGGCCGCCTCAGCGCGGTCATCGACTTCGGCGAGCTAGGCATCGGCGACCCGGCCTGTGACCTGACCATCGCCTTCACCCTGATGTCGGCCGAGAGCCGGGCCGCCTTCCGCGCGGCGCTCGGCGTGGACGACGCCACCTGGACCCGCGGCCGCGGCTGGGCGCTCGCCACCGGCCTGAACGCCTACATCTCCTACGCCGCCGACAACCCCCGGGTCGCCGCGCAGACCACCCGCCAGATCGCTGAGGCCCTCATCGGTTAGAAGCGGCAAAGTGCTCCCTCCGCCCTCGCCACCGGGGTGGCCTCCGCGAATCAGGAAGTAGGCCTTGTGGCAGATGTGGCGGGAGGTAGCACTGCCTAGCGTGGAAGGGCATCAACGGCGCTCGCCGTAACCCCTTTTGTGAGGATCTCCGATGACCTGGCCAAGATCGGCCCTACTCGTTACACCCTTGCTGCTGGCGCTGGGAGCGTCTCCCGCCGAAGCCATCTCCGGTGCGGCTTCGGCCGCACCGGCGAGCGGCTTGGTCTGGTCCGCATGCGGCCCCGGAACCGCGGCCGAGCTGAAGTGCGCCGAACTGGCCGTCCCCGTCGACTGGGACGCTCCGAGCGGGGGCACGATCACCCTCACCCTGGCCCGGGCGGCCGCGACCGGTGAGGGCGAGGCCGCCGGCACCGTCCTGTTCAATCCCGGCGGCCCAGGCGGGGCCGGCGTCCCGGCACTGTCCCGGTCGCTGCCGTACTTCGCGGGTCTGCGTGCCCGGATGAACATCGTGACCTGGAATCCGCGCGGCGGGCAGAGCGGCGAACACCTTCCCCTGGCATCGTGTGCGACGGGGCCCGCCTTCGCGACTCCTGAGGACCGGCACGAGTACGAGCAGGCCGTCAAGGCGAGCGCGCGTGCGGTCGCCGCCTGCCGGAATGCCGCCCCCAAGCTGTTCGCCCACATGGACTCCGCCAGCCAGGCGCGCGACATGGACGCCATCCGCGCCGCCCTGGGCGAGGAGAAGCTGTCCTACTTGGGCAACTCCTACGGCGGCGTGCTCGGGGCCTCCTACGCGCGGCTGTTCCCGCAACGGGTGCGGGCCATGGCGCTGGACAGCGTGCCCGACCAGGTGTCCTCGCTGGCCACATCCGAGCGGCTCCAGTACGAGGGCCTGGAGAAGGTGTTCAGGCGCTTCGTCCGCTGGTGCCCTGATTCCGCCGAGTGCGCGCTGCGCGGTACCGACGCGGAGGAGGCCTGGCAGGACGTCCTGAAACGGGCCGAGCGCGCCCCTCTGCGCGGCGCCGAGGCCGCCGGTGACCGCCGCTACGACGGCGACGACCTCAAGGCACTGGCCCAGAGCATGGTCCTGCGCGAGGCGAACTGGCCGGCGTTCGCCAAGGCCATCGCGACGGCCTCCGGTGGCGACGCGTCCGGTTTCGACCCGCAGGGACGCGGCCTGCCGCCGCAACCGAGCGCCCTGCTGGCGGTGAAGTGCGCCGACGGATTCCGCTACGACGGCTACCGCGCCTACCGCGCGGCGGTGCGACGTTCGGTGAAGACATCGCCGAACTTCTCCGGCGTACGGGAGAATGTCCACCTCGCGTGCTCGCCATGGACGGCGGCCGACGTCTCCAACCCGTTCGCGCGGCTGCCGGCCCGCGGCCTGCCGCCGCTGCTGGGCGTCGCACCCGTCTACGAGTACGGTTCGGTACGCTCCGTCACCGGGCAGGTCCACGGATCGGTCACGATCGGTTACGACGGCATCGGCCACGGCCTGTACGTCAACCACGGTGACCCCTGCGTGATCAGGCACGTGGACCGGTACCTGATCGACGGCAAGCTGCCCGCGCCCGGCACCACGTGCCCCGCAAGGCCGGCGTGATACTGGTCGCTGTGACAAGAGCACCGACCTTGTGGTCCTTGCCCACCCGGATCCCGGCCGCCTCTTGGCGGCGGATCCCGGTTGTGGGTCGCGACGCCCTGCTGGCATGCGTGGCGGCGGCCCTCACGCTGGTGGTCTCGGCGCTGGAGGGTTGGTCACGGGGGCACCCGCCAGAGATCACCGACGCGGGCGCGGTAGCGGCGTGGGCGGTCCCTATCTTCGCGGCGTGCGCCCCCCTGGCGGTGCGCCGGCGACTGCCGCTGACCGCGGTCGCCGCGTCGGCGGCGGTGGTGCTGGCGGTGGGTCTCGTGCTGGAACGCGATGCCGGGATCTGGGTACTGGGCCTGGCCACCGCGTCGGCCGCCTATCATCGCCACGGGCTGCGGTTGGCTCTCCTGGCCGGTTCCATCGCCTGGGCAGCGGTGCTGGCAGTTCAAAGCGAGGCCGGCCCGGGCCTGACGGCCATATCCGTCTACGCGGTGGCCGGCGCGGCGCCGGTCGCCGTCGGGTACGCCTTGCGGTTGCGGGCCGACCGAGCTGTGCAGGCCCTACGGCTGCAGAGCGCCCGGGAGGAGCGGGCGCGCGCGCAGGAGGCGGCGCGGATCGCCCGGGACGTCCACGACATCGTCGGCCACCACCTCAGCGCGATTCGGCTGCAGGCGGTCGGCGCTCGACGGGCGCTGGGCGGCCGCGATCCCGAAGCGGACCGCGCGCTGGGCGGGATCGCCGGCCTGTCGGCCGAGGCGCTGGCCGAGATCCGGGCGATGCTGGCGACCTTGGTGCGGTCGGAGACGGAGAACGAGGCGCACCGGCCGGGAATCGCCGACCTGGCCACGCTCGCGGAGCGCAGCGGCGGGTCGGAATTCGTGGTCGCCCTCGACGTCGGCCCGCACCTCGACGGCACCCTAAGCGCCGAGACCGAGCTCTGCGTCTACCGGGTCGTCCAGGAGGCGCTGACCAACGCGGCGCGGCATTCCGCGGCCGGCTCGGCCTCGGTCAAGGTCCGCGCGGGCGGCAGGCGGATCATCGTCACCGTCGACGATCCCGGTCCACCTCACGGCTCGCCCGGCCACGACACGGGCGACGGCCGCGTTCCCCACGGGGGACGCGGCCTGGCCGGGATGCACGAACGCGTGACGGCGCTCGGCGGACGTTGCCATGCCGGCCCGAACGGGAAAGGCGGCTGGAGGGTGCGCGCCGACCTGCCGCCGCGCCCGCCGGACCCGTCAGAGGAACGCGGGCCCGTGGAGAAGTCCCGCGGTGGCGAGGCCGGCCCTCAGATGGCGCCCCCCATGGACGACCGTCCTGCCTCCTCCCGGGCGGCCCGATGATCCGTCTGCTGATCGCCGACGACCAGCACCTCGCCCGGGAGGGCCTGCGGCAGCTCCTCAGCGGCGATCCCGAGATCGCGTTTCTCGGCGCCGCGCGCGACGGAGCCGAGCTGATCGACATGGCGCGCGAGCTCCGACCGGACGTGATACTCACTGACATCCGGATGCCCGGCACGGACGGAATCACCGCGATCCGCCGGTTACAGGCCTCCGCGCCGGACGTGCCCGTCATCGCGCTGACCACGTTCGACACCGACGAATACCTGTTCGGAGCGCTCGAAGCGGGCGCCGTGGGCTTCCTGCTGAAGGACGGTGACCCCGACCTCTACCTCGCGGCGGTCCGTGCGGCTCACCGGGGCCAAGGACTGATCGACCCGCAGGTCACGCGCAGGCTTGTGCGCCGCTTCGCCACCCCACCGGTGCGGGACGATGCCCTGGACCTGACGGTCCGGGAGACGGAGGTCCTCCGCCTGGTCGCGTTGGGCCGGTCCAACGCCGAGATCGGCGAGGAGCTGCGCATCGCCGCCGGCACGGTCAAGATCCACGTGTCGCGCGTCCTGACCAAGATCGGCGTGCGCACTCGTGTCCAAGCCGCGATCCATGCCTACCGCTCAGGCCTGGTGTCCTCCGATGAGTAGAAGCAAGAAGCCCCATCGGCATCGGCGCCGAGCCCTGGTGCCGGCCCGCCGGGTGTCCAACCCAGCCCGTAACACCCAGGGACCCCGCTCGGCGGGGGCGGGATGATGCGGAACGTCAACATATGGAGTGGTGTGATGAGTCGAAGGCGCAGGACGTGGCGGTGGCTGCTGGCCATAGCCGCAGGGTTGGTCGTGGCCGTGGTGGCCGGTGTCGCGGTGGCCTTCCCGTCGGTCGCCGCCACGACCTGTCCTGGTTGTTACGGCATGAAACAGGTCCGGCCCGGCCTGTATCTGGAGCCCGGGCTGCCGCCGGCACGGGAGCGGCAGGTGGCCGAGGCGGTCGACGCGGCCAACCGCCGGGTGACGGACTTCTACGGCGGGCGCCGGAGCTCTCCCGACATCCTGGCCTGCGTGAGCGCCACGTGCTACCAGAAGATCGGCGGTGGCGGAGAGCGCGGGATCGCCGTGCTGAACCGCGCGGTCATGCTGTCACCGAACGGCATCGATCCGGTGATCGCCTCACACGAGATGTCACACGTCGAGCTGCACGTCCGCCTAGGGTCCGATGCCGGGCTGATCCCGCAATGGTTCGACGAAGGACTGGCCGTTGTGGTCTCCGGCGACCCGCGCTACCTGAAGCCCGAGGGAACCGGTGATCGGTGCCGGGCGTCCACGCAGGCGGCACTGCCGCGGACGCTCGACGACTGGCTGCGCACCGCGAAAGCCGACCAGGACACCTATGCCAAGGCCGCATGCCGGGCGAGCCAGTGGCTCCAGGCGAACGGCGGTTCCAAGGCCGTCCTCGACCTGATCGAGCACATGGCCGCTGGCGGTGACCTGCCCGCCTCCCTGGCAGCCGCGTCCAGCGGCGGCCGTTGACGTCGCGCGGCGGTAATGCGGGACTGGGCGTGAGCCGGCGGGGCCGAGCTGTGGCACGGAGATGACTCGGCTCACCACGTGCTGGAGGAGTGGCTCACCCCTTCGGGTGCAGGTCGTCGAGCCAGTGTTTCGCTCCGCGTGCCGTACGCAAGCGGATCGCCGTCACCTCCGGGTGGCGGGTGATGCGGTCGGCGGTCTGCGTCTTGCGGCGCTGGTGGTGCGTCCAAGCCCACCGGATCGGGTGGTCGGGCTCGAGCCAGGCACTCCAGTCCTCCCGGTTGCCGTTCCACAGCTCGCGCCGGGTGATCGAGCGGCCGAGTGAGCGGCGTACGACCCGCCACATCACGGTGCGGCGCGGCAGGTCCAGCCAGACGGCCGTGTCGGCGCGCTGCCAGAGGAGGTCACCCAGGAAGCGGTGGTACTGGTCCTCGGTCACCCATCGCTCGCCCCGGCTGAACTCGTCCACCTCGGCCTCGAACTCCGGCCGCTTGACCCAGCCGGGACCGTGATGCAGGGCGTCGAGCTCATGGTGGGGCAGGCCGAGCCGGGTGGCCAGCTTTCTGGCGAGCGTCGTCTTGCCCGACCCGGAGATGCCGCAGACGATGATCCTGTTCACCGTGCCAGTTTGACAGCTCGCCCAAATGAGGGTGCGTCATCCTGAATGTGCAGGTGGGAGGCCTTGTTTGATCTCTGTTGGAGGTGTTCTGCCTGGCCAGGGGCGGTGATCATGGTGGTAGATCATCTGTCAGCGTGTGGTCTGGTGATAGGTGACATTGCCGACAGTCCTCCCAACGAGTAGACATTTGACCGTGGCTTCGTCTTCAGGGGGTCTTGTCAGGCATGCTGGCGCCTCCGCGCTGGATCGCGCGGTCACGGCTTACGACACAGTTGCCCAGGGCGTGGTCGCGTCAGGTTGATCCTGGTGCATCGGAGGTCCGTGTGATGATGGCACGTGTCACCTCGCGTGCTGACCGTCGATGCCGCCGGTATGGCTGCTTGGTGCGTGGATCACCTCGGCAGTGCTCCGTCGGCGGAGTACAGCATCCACGGCAGGATCATGGACGCCGGTATGATCGTGACCGTCCCGCTCCTCATAACGGTGCTGCTGTTCCAGCGCCTCCGGCGTTCTCCGGCGGGTTTGCGGACCCGCGTCGGATCGATCCGTGGTTGACACCTAGGTGGTCCTCCGTTAACTTTTCTGCAACCGATCTCAGCAACCGATCTCAGTGGGGAGTTCATGACCACTGGCCCTGGCGATCTGCATGCCTGCGGCGTACGTTGCGACGCGCTGCCCCAGCCGTCGCACGGAGACGCTGATGACCGGGCTCTTGGTGCCGTCGATGGCCTCGATGATCGTGCGTTGGTCGGGCGCCGTCAGGCCCTGCGGGCCAGCGAGCTCGCCGATGGGATGCTCAGCCGCAGTGGTGCGCAGACATGAAAAAGGCCAAGACGATCATCCTCGGCGCGTCGCACTGGCATGTGCCCCTGTGCGCAGACCGGATCGCCGAGCAGCACGACGTCGTGGGGGTCAGCGACCCCGACCCGTCGCGCACGGAGCACCTTGCGCGTCTCTGGGACGCGCCTCTCTACCAGTCCTGGGAGGAAGTGCTTGCGGCCCACGGGGACGCCGAGCTGGCGTACGTCTTCGTCCCGCACGACGTGATGCGCGAGGTCTGCCTCGCTCTCGTCGCTCGGCGCATCCCGCTCGTCCTGGAGAAGCCGGCCGGGGTGTCGTTGCAGGAGCTGGTCGACGTCCGGGCGGCCGCGGACGCTGCCGGGATACCGATCGCCGTGCCTCTCGTGCAGCGGGGAGGCCCGACCGACCGCTGGCTGGCGAGAGCCGGCCGCTCGGTGTACGAGAGCGTCCAGTTCATCGCGGGCCCGCCCGACCGCTACCTCGTCAACGGCAGTCCGTGGATGGTCGACGCCGAGCGCGCCGGCGGCGGGTGCATGGTCAACCTCGCTCCGCACTTCGTGGATCTCTTCCTCCGCTCGGCCGGTGCGGAGGAAGTAGCGGTGACGGCAGCCTTGTCGTCGACGCTGCACCGCCGTAGCGTCGAGGACTACGCCTCGATGACGCTGACCACGGCCGACGGACGGATCGCCACCATCGAGGTGGGATATGCGTTCCCCGGGTCGCCGCTCAAGCGGCACTGCTCCTTCATGCGGATCGGTGCCGCGGGGACCGCGACCATCTGGTCTGACGGGAACGCGTCGTTCACCTCCATCGACGGCGTCACGGAGACCGCACTCATCGACGTGGACAGCGACCCGTTGTACGGATTGTTCGTCGGCCAGGTGGCCGAGCAGCTAAGACATGATTTCGTGGAGCTCCCGCGGATCAGCGATCTCGAGACCACGATGGCCGTCATCTGGGACGCGTACGCGCACGGCCGACAGGAGAGAACCGTTGTCCACACCCAGCATCGATGAGGTAGCGGCGGCAGCCGGGGTCCACAGGTCGACGGTCTCGCGGGCGTTCTCCCGCCCCGAGGCCGTCAAGCGGGAGACCCGGGAGCACATCCGCCAGGTGGCGGCCTCCATGGGGTACAGGATGAGCCCGCTCGCCCAGGCGCTCCGAACCAAGGTCAGCACCCTCGTGCCTCTGGTCGTCCCCGACATCACCAACCCGTACTTCGCCGAGCTCGCGAAGGCCATGACGGCCGCCGCGGGGGAGCGTGGCTACCAGCTGGTGCTGTGCGTGACGGAGAATGACGCGGACGCCACGGCCCGGTACCTCGACGCCATGCAGGCGATGTACGCGCCTTTCGCGGTGATCGCGCCCTACGCCCGGGTCTTTCCCGCCGAGTTCGAGTCCCGGGGCTTCGGAAAGCGGCTGGTCGTCATCGACCGGGTCGAGTCCGGCGACCAGATATCCACGGTGACCGTCGACAGCGCGACAGGGATCGCGCTCGCGTTGGACCACTTGTTCGAGCTCGGGCACACCTCCATCGCCTATGTCTCGGGGATCGCGGGGACGCACACCGCCGCAGACCGATGCCAGGCTTACCGGACGCTGGCGGAGGAGCGCGGGATGACGCCGATCGAGCTCGACAGCAGCGGGATCGGCGTCGGCGCCGGCGAACGTGCCGCAGAAGAGCTTGTGAGCCTGCGTGAGCGGCCGACCGCCGTCGTCGCGGGCAACGACCTGGTCGCCTTCGGACTCATCAGCTCGCTCGGCTCGCGGGGGATGTCGGTCCCCGGCGACGTCTCGGTGGTGGGCTTCGACGGTCTGGCGCTCGGCGCCCGCAGCAACCCGCCGCTGACCTCGGTGCAGCAACCCATCGCCGAGATGGGCCGCATAGCGATCCGTCTCGCCGAGCAGGTGGCGAACGGCGGCCCGGTCGAGCACGTGGTGCTCCAGCCGCAGCTACTCGTCCGCTCCTCGACCAGGCCGGTCCGGTGACTGGCCAGCTGCTTCCCGGGCTCCGTCACGTGGACCATGCTGCGTACACGGTCCCCGACCTGGACGAGGCGGTGCGCTTCTTCGTCGAGGTCCTCGGGGCGGAGGAACTCTACCGCTCCCAGCGCGGTCCCGACCCGTCGTTCATGCCGGCGCACTTCGACGTTCCGCCGGACGCTGTCCTCGAGCTCGCCATGCTGCGGCTCCCGCCGAACCTGAACGTCGAGCTGTTCGAGTGGCAGTCCGTGGACCAGCGGACCCAGCACCCTCGACACAGCGACCGGGGCGGTCATCACCTGTGCTTCGTCGTCGACGACGTCGACGCGGCGATCGCCCACCTCGGCACGATCCCGAACGTTCGGGTCCTCGGCGGCCGCAAGGAAGTCGGTCCCGACAGCCCCCTCGTGGCCGGCAACCGGTGGACGTACTTCGTCACCCCCTGGGGCCTGCTGATGGAGCTCGTGGACCGGTCCCGAGTGCAGAACCCCCCGAACCTCGTCGGCCCGGCGGACTGGAACCGCCCGCCAAGAAGGAGCACCTCTCTCGCATGATCATCGCCGGACACACGCTGGGAACCCCGGGCTGTGACCTCGCCGAAGCGCTGCGCCTCTTCGGCAGGGCAGGTCTCGACGCCGCCGAAGTCATCTACCAGGACGATTATCCGGCGTCCATCAGCCCGTCGGACCCGCGGTCTGCGCAGCAGGCCGCCGCAATCGCCGACGCCGAAGGTGTCCCGATCGTCGCGCTCACCCCGTACACGACCTCCATCAACAGCGTCGACGCGGCGAGCTGGCAGCAGGGGATCGACGAATTCCGCGCATGCCTCGAGGCCGCGCACACCGTCGGTGCGACCCGCGTCCGGGTGTACGCCGGTGCCTGGCACCCGGGGGACACTGATTACGCCCGGCACTGGGAGCAGCTGCGGAGCGCGCTGACCGTCCTCGCGCCCGAGGCCGCGGACGCGGGCGTCGTGCTCTGCGTCGAGAACCACTTCGGCACCATGGCGCAGACCGCGGCCGATACCGCCCGTCTCGTCAGCGAGGTCGGCTTCCCCTCCGTCCGCGTCCTGTACGACCAGGCCAACCTGACCTTCACCCATGACGAGACCTGGCAGGAGGCCTTTGCCGTCCAGGGCGAGCTCGTCGGCCACGTGCACGTGAAGGACCTGGTCTTCAAGGACCCGGAGGCGCCCTTCCGGGCCTCGGACACCGCCCGGGTCAAGGCCGAGGAACGCGCCGTCAGGTCCCGGGTCGTCGGTACGGGCGTCGTGCCGTGGCCCGACATCCTCGAGGAGCTCGTGCGCCGCGGTTACGACGACGTGCTCTCACTCGAGTACGAGTACCGGTGGCATCCTCAGGACCTGCCCGACCCCGCGATCGGCTTCAAGGAGTCCGCGCTCGCGCTCCGCAAGATGCTCGCCACGGTGGTGTCCGCGTGACGAGTGGAGACGTGCTGCGCATCGGTGTGGCGGGCGCCGGCAACATCGCGAGCATCGCCCAGCTCCCGACCCTCGTCGCGCGCGACGACGTGGAGCTGCGGGGCCTGGTCACCCGCAAGGATGACCCGCAGCCCCTGATGCGGCGCTGGGGCTTCCGCCGTGCCTATCCGACGGTCGAGGCGTTGCTCGAGGCGGAGGAACTGGACGCGTTGTTCGTCCTCACGCCCCGGTCGGAGCACGTCCACGCGACGCGACTCGCGCTGGAGGCCGGCGTCGACGTCTTCTGCGAGAAGCCGCTGGCGACGAGCGCGTCCGAGGCGCAGTCCCTCGCCGAGCTGGCCGCCGTACGAGAACGGGTGCTCATGGTCGGGTTCAACCGCCGCTTCGCTCCGGTGTACGAGGCCGGTCGCGCGGCTTTCGGGGAGAGCGGCGCGAGCTTCTGCGTCGCCCAGAAGAACCGGGCAGGCTCCGAGTACCGCGCCACCTTCGAGAACGCGATCCACATGGTCGACCTGCTGCGCTGGTACTGCGGGGGCGAGCCCGTCGACGTCAGCGCGCACGCGGCCGGTGAGGACCGCTGGCAAGAGGACGGCGTGGCCGCGCTCGTCCGGTTCGACAACGGTCACTCCGGCGTGCTCGTGGGGGCCCGCGACGCCGGCGGCTGGAGCGAGAAACTCGACGCCTACGGAGACGGGACGAGCGCGAATGTCACCGCGCCCGACCGGATCTCGATCAGCCGGCCCGACGGGACGACCGTGCGCGAGATGTCGCCCGAGGCCTTCGGCTGGGCGACGGCGACGCAGACGTTCGGCTTCGCCGGAGCGGTTCACCACTTCCTGGACCGTGTCCGGGACCGCGGTGAGCCCTTGACGTCCGGGGCTGACGCGGTGAAGACCCAGCTCCTCCTCGATCGCATCCTCGCCGCCGCCGGGCTCCCCACCGACGAGCAACCCGGACGGGCCTGGAGCAGCCATGCCAAGAAGTGACGGCGACGACCCGACGTCGTCACCGGCTCGGTCAGGTCGTTGAGCCTTGTGCACGGCATAAGTTTTTTCCACCGTCATTCAACCGAGGGGGATGTTTCGACGTGATTATCAACACATTTTCGTATCTATGGTCGTCTACGGCGATTGATGCAATTGCGGAATTGGTCGACAATGGGTATAAGACTTTCGAAGTTCCGATTAGCTCTCCACATTGCTGGCCGGATGAAATATCCATCTCAGAGCGCTCGGCCATGAAAGCAAGGCTCAGTGAATACGGCGCGAGAATCAGATCGCTCAATGCTGGTGGATATGACATCAACTTGGCGAGCCCTGGTGCAAACATGCGCCGCAAAAGTATTGAACACATCAAGTCGGTGATCGACTTGGCCGTAGCTTGGGATGTCCCCGAAGTTGTCATATCCCCCGGCACAAGACGCCCTATGATTTCACCTTCACTCGAAAAAGCTTATGGATGGATGTATGAGAGTCTGGGCGACCTGATTCCACTGGCCAAACAGGCTGGCACACGACTCCTTCTGGAAAATACTCCCTATTGCTTCACACCTACCATCCGGGACCTGGCGGGTATCGTCAGAACGGTCAACGATGATGTGCTTAAGATCGTGTACGACGTCGCCAATGCTGCTTACATAGAGGAGGATCCCGTAGCGGGTTTGCTCTCGCATCAAGAATCTATTGCGCTCGTGCATATTTCTGATACGGGTTTGGAAACATGGGGTCATGATCCAATCGGCACTGGAGTGGTAGATTTCGAAGGGTTGGGCGACGCCGTCGAAGCAACATGCGGAGTAGGTAATGTTGTTCTCGAGATCATTCGCGAAGAAAACACCCTATATGAGTTCACCAAGCAATGCACGACCTCAGAAATAAAGGCTGGAAATTGGGAAATTAACTCAAGTGTGAGAGGTGGAGGGTGTCTGAAAAGGGTCAAGGCGAACGGCCGCTGTGGCGGTGCGGCAGGATCATGCTCATCGCCAGGTAGATGACGTTCTCGGAGGTCGCGGTCAGGTACTCGCAGTCTGTGGTCAGGCGGCGATATTTGCCCAGCCAGGCGAAGGTACGCTCGACCACCCAACGCCTGGGCACGATCGAAAACCGCGGGACCTGCCGCGGCGGGGTCCCTTCCTTGACCCATGTAGAGCGGAACCCGCCATCACGCCGCACGACGACCTGCAACGTCACGCCGAACTGATCCCGGATCCAGCCGATGAAATCCTGTCCGCGGTAGCCCTGATCAACCCAGACGTGCTTCAGCCGCTGCAAGGCTTCGCGAGCGCGGCCCAGCAGCACGACCGCGCCGTCGCGATCGTTGACGCTCGCCGGGTTGACACAGGCGGTGACCACGGTGCCTAGGGTGTCGACCAGCAGGTGCCGTTTAACCCCCGGGACCCTCTTGTCGCCGTCGTAACCGTGTAGGCCGCCGCGATCGGTGGCCCGGACGCTCTGGCTGTCGATGATGCCCGCGCTGGGCGTGCGGTCGCGACCGCCACCAACGCGCTCGCGTTCGCGTAATCGCGCCAGGATCTGTTCCCAGCGGCCCTCGATCCGCCAGGTGCGCCAGTAGTGGTAGACCGTCTGCCAGGGCGGCAGGTTGTGGGGCAGCAGCCGCCAGGCACAGCCTGCCCGCACCCAGTACGCCAGCGCATTGACAATTTCCCGGCGCTCATGGATGGCAGGCCGGCCGCCTGGCTTGGGAACTGGAATCAGCGGGGCGAGCAGCTCCCACTCAGCGTCGGACAAATCGGTGGGGTACGGACACCGAGGAACCATCGCACGCCTCCAGGCTCACGCCCCCGACACCTGTCAGCATGACCCACCAGCCACTTTTCAGACGCCCTCTAGCGCTGACTCTACTCGAAGCACATCGAGCCTTAAGAGTTGGAGCTTGGCCGACCGGGAATATGGCTAAGAATAGACTTAGAGAAGCCGCCATCGACACAGATGTCTTGCCCCGTGACATAGCCCGACAACGGGCCTACCAGAAACTCGATCACATTCGCGATATCCGTGGGGTCCCCAATTCGCGACAGCGGAATGATGCCTTCCCTTGCTTTCTTGATTTGGGGGTCGGCATACATTTTCTCAGTCATCGGTGTATGAGTCATACCTGGGGATACCACATTCACACGAACACCGTCAGGTGCCCACTCCAAAGCGAGTGTCTGGGCCAGCATCGTCAAAGCAGCTTTGCTGGGGCTGTAAGCACCTGATCCGGCATGCGGTAGCTGACCGGACATTGAGGAGGTAAAACAAGCCGAACCGCGACTACGCTTCAGATGCGCGTAGCTTGCTTTGGCAAGAAGCCACGCGCCGCGGAGGTTGACGGAGAACATATCGTCCCAGTCCTCGACGGATAGGTCGCATATTGCGCCGGGGCTGGCGATTCCAGCATTCGCTACCAACCCATCCAGGCCACCAAATTCGGCTACCGTAGCTTCTACAAGTTGACCTGGCACGTCGGGATCACTGAGATCACCCACCAGCGCGATGGCGGTACCGCCCAGCGACTGAATTGAACGGACAATTTGCTCTTGATTAGTGGTCAATTTGTGTCCGCACACCGCGATCTGCGGCTGCTCGCCCCGAGCAAGAGCCGCCTCTGCCAGCCTCACGCATGTAGATGCGCCTATGCCGCTACTTCCACCACTGACCAAAGCTCTCATCGTGCACACTCCTATAGCTAGGGATTAATAGGGACGAACGTTGGTAGACCTATTCGTAGATTGCCGAAAGCCAGGCCGCTACCGAGTATTTCTTTGGCAACGGACACCTTCCGCAAGCGGTGGTCGTCACGGTTCGCTGCGCAGCTCGTCGGGTACGGCGTCTTCGAAGCCGAAGAACTCCAGATAGGCGGGAATCAGCTCGAACAACATGTCGCTGCCGACCTGGATCGTGCAGCCCTTGTCCTTGGCTGCCTGCAGGAACGGCGTGATGTCGGTCTTGAGCACCACATCTCCGACGTACGAACCGGGGGCGACGCGGTCGACGTCGACAGGCAGAGGATCGCCGTCCTTCATTCCGATGGGGGTGGCGTTCACGATCAGGTCGTAGCCCTCGGGATCCCTCGACCCCATCACGACCTTCACGTCCGAGTAGTGCAGGCCGATGCGCTGGGAGAGCGCTTCAGAGGCGGCTGCGTCGGGATCGAACAAGCCGATCTCGGCCATGCCGAGGCCAGCCAGCGACGCAGCGATCGAAGAACCGACCCCGCCGTTGCCGACGACCAGCGCGCGTTTCCCGGTCGGGTCGAACCCCTTGCGCAGCATGCCGCGGACGAAGCCGGCGCCGTCGAACTGGTCGGCGATGAGCGACCCGTCCTCCCGCCGCAGGACGGCGTTCGTCGCGCCGGCGATCGCGGCGGCCGGGCTGATCTCGTCCACCAGCTCCATGGTGGTGACCTTGTGCGGCATGGTGACCAGCGCACCGCGGATGTTGGTGAGGGTGAAGATCGATCGGAAGAAGTCCGGGTAGTCCTCGGCCTTGATCCCCATCGGGACGACGACGGCATCGATGCCGTTCTTCTCAAACCAGGGGTTGCAGATCAGCGGCGACTTGAACGTGTGCGTGGGGTAGCCCAGGTGCGCGATGAGTGTGGTGGTTCCGCTGATCACCGGGTGCCTCCGTCTGTGCCGTGTCCTCCGTGCTCGACGTCAACGGGCGGGGCCGTCACGTCCGAGGCGGTCCCTGCCTCCTGCGCGTCGTTGGAGAGCTCTGACAGTCGTACGCCGGTCCACGCGCACCGCAGCCCACCGTGCACGGCCCAGTACTCGTCCCAATGGGCGAGCTTGACCTGGTCGCGTTTGAGGCCACGCTTGCGCAGCCGGTCCTGCAGCGTCCTCGGGGAGACGCGGACCCGTATCACCTCCACGTCAATCGGCGGCCAGTCGAAGCGCTCCGCGGCCGCGGTGATGAAGGCGGGGTCGGACAGGTAGGGGCTGAAGGGTGCGTCGATCACCACGGGGCAACCGAGGCGGAGGTTGGCCCCGGCGACGTCGAGCAGCGAGTCGTACTCGAGGGGCAGGATGTTGTCGCGGTAGAACTGGTTGGCCTCGCGGTCGCCGGGGTCGTACCCGGCCGACACCAGGGCGGACTCGACGAACCGTGCGCTCATCGCGTCCTTGTCGAGGTAGGCGGCGCCGTGCTGCCGGGCGAGGCGCTGGGCGATCGTCGACTTGCCGGAGCCCGCTGTGCCGATGACGATGCGCAGGGTCGGCGCGTTCATCCGCGCGCGTCCCGCACCGCCATCAGGACGTCGCGGGCGGCGGCGGTCACCCGGGTGAAGTCGCCGTCAGGCTGCCACGCCTTGGTGACGGCGCTGCCCACACCGACGCCCGCCACGCCTGCGGCGAACCACTCCTTGACGTTCTCGACAGTTACCCCACCGGCGGGCATGATCGGCAGGTGCGCCAGCGGCGCGAGCACGGCCTTGGCGTATGGAATACCCGCGTTCTCGGTCGGGAACATCTTGATGATGTCCGCACCCGCCTCAGCGGTCTCGAGGATCTCGGTCGGGGAGAAGGCCCCACTGATCGTCGGCACCTGGTAGCGGTTGGCGACCCGGATCATCTCGGTGTTGAGCTGCGGGCTGACCAAGAAGGCCGCACCGGCTCGGATGCTCTCGTACGCGGCGTGGCCGTCGAGGACGGTTCCTGCCCCCACGGCGACACCGTCCGGTGTGTACCGGGTGGCCAACCGTCGGATGAGCTCGACGGCCCCTGGGATGGAGAGCGTGATCTCCAGGGCGCGGAACCCGCCCTCGATCGCGGCGTGCGCGACGCGCTCCGCGCTGTCCGCGTCGGGCAGCCGAACGATGAGCACAGCGCCTGACTCGTCGATCGTGCGCAGTGTCGCAAGCTTGGTGAACACCTGTTTCCCTTGGCTGAGAGAGTGATTGACAAATAGTCGCATGCTCCTTACTGTCTCTGCAACCGATCTCAGCAACCGATCTCATTGGGGAGACGCTCATGGGAGCTCGCAGAGCCTTCGGCCCCTGCGATCCGCCTCGCCGGGTGGCGCACCCCCGGAACGGGTCTCGCGTCAGATCGGCACCAGGCGGCATGTGCTGACCTGGACCGGGTGCCGATGACGGTCGTACGGCCGGAGCCCGGGACGAGCTCGACCGGTCCAGGAACACCAAGGCGCTGCCGCACCGCTGGCTTCGCCCCCTCGACTGGGGCCGGCTGACGAGGAACGGCGATGTCCTCGACGAACACGTCCTGACGATGCCCAGCACGGCACCACACCCTCCAAGGAGCGCTCAATGACGACGAACTCACCAGACGCCTCCGGGACTTCAAGCCCTCCGGGGCTCTCTGAAGTTCTGGATCGCCCTCGCCGCCCGGTCAACATGGTGGCGGGCACGATCGGCCACTTCGTCGAGTGGTACGACTGGTACATCTACGGGTTGCTGACCGCGGTGTTCGCCCCGCAGATCTTTCCGAGCCACTCCCCGTTCGCCTCGCTCATCGCGGCGCTGCTCACGTACGCGATCGGGTTCGTGGTCCGCCCCTTCAGCGGGATCATCGTCTCGCCGCTGGCCGATCGCTACGGCCGGCGGGCCATCCTCACCCTGTCCGTGTCCGGGATGGCGCTGGGCTCCCTGATCATCGCGCTCACCCCCGGGTACGGCACGATCGGCTACGGGGCGCCCATCCTCTTCGTGGTGGCCCGGATCCTGCAGGGTATCTCGGCCGGCAGCGAGCAGCAGAGCGCCATCTCGTTCATGGTCGAGCACGCCCCGCCGAACAGGAGAGGTCTGTTCGGGTCCTTCTCGAACATGGCGAGCGGCCTGGCGACCCTCGCCGCCACCGGGGCCGCCGCGATCATCGCCACAGCCTTCGCTCCGGACGAGCTCGCGGTCTGGGGCTGGCGCATCCCCTTCCTCGTGGGCGGCCTCCTGGGTGTGGTCGGTCTCGTCCTGCGGACCCGCGCCGACGAGACCTCCGAATTCGAGGCAAGCTCCCTCGTCGACAAGAAGTCGGCACCCGCACGGCTGCTGGCTCTGCTCCGTGAGCATCCGAAGGCCCTGCTGCAGACGGCGGCGCTGTCCGCGCCGGCCGTGGCCTACTACACCTGGGCGACGTTCCTGCCCACCTACGCCCAGCTCACCAGCGGACGGGACAAGGGCTCCACCTTGGTCGGCAGCGTC
This sequence comes from Nonomuraea aurantiaca, assembly GCF_020215705.1. Classification (GTDB taxonomy): domain Bacteria; phylum Actinomycetota; class Actinomycetes; order Streptosporangiales; family Streptosporangiaceae; genus Nonomuraea; species Nonomuraea aurantiaca. Next base: position 573,348 of record NZ_JAIWNB010000001.1, read on the forward strand.
ATCGGGCTCACCCTGCTGGTCATCGTCGTGCCGATCTGCGGCGCGCTGTCGGACCGGCTCGGTCGGCGCAAGATCTTCCCCATCGTGGGTGCGGTCGGCATGATCGTGCTCTTCTACCCTCTGCTCCTCCTCCTCGACCGGCCGGGCTTCTGGATCTACGTCGTGGTGGCCGCATCAGGTTGGCTCGTCCTGGGCATCTGGCAGGCGGTGTACCCGACCATCCAGGCGGAGCTGTTCCCGGCGTCGGTCCGGGTGGCCGGCATCGGCTTCTCCCACCAGCTGGTGATCGCCGTCTTCGGCGGCACCGCCCCCCTGATCGCTGCCGCGTTCGTCGCCGCCGGGCACCCCAGGTACGTCGCTCTCTACATGATCGTGATCGTCGCTGTCTGCCTCGCCGTCTACTTCACGCTCCCGGAGACGGGCAGCAAGACGCCACGAGCGACCGTCGCGCTGAAGGACCCTGAGGTCGTGGAAGGTGAGCTGGAATAGGCCACTGTGCGCACCCGGACGAGGCGTTCCCTGTCGTAGGCGCCGCCTGCCCTCCGCGAGCAAGGCGCTCTTCCACCGCGGCCCTCAATCCAGGCCTGCGGCTGTCGAACGTGAAACCGCGGTCCAGGCCGGAAATGGAGATTGTCCGATGAACGACATGTGGGCGGAAGTCCCCCGGCTGCTCGCTGACAACCGCTATGCCGTGCTCGGCACGGCTGATCGCCACGGGCGGCCGTGGGTCACTCCCGTGTTCTACGCGGCACGCGGTGCCGACCAGCTGGTATGGGTGTCGGCCCGTGACAGCAGACACTCCCGCAACCTCGCCGAACGTCCAGAGATGGCGATCACGGTGTTCGATTCCCATGCCCCGGTCGGCGGTGCCGAGGCGCTCTACCTGGAGGCGGTCGCCGCGCCCGACCAGGATCCCGGCGCGGCCCTCGCCCTGCTCAACGCCCGCCTGCCCGCCGGTAAGGAGCTCACCGGCGACGACCTCGCGCCATCCGGCCCGATGCTGGCGTACCACGCTGACGTGCGGCGACACTACCTCCTGATCCGGGGCGGGGACTCGCGGTTCGACAACGTCACAGACGCGCGGCTCCTTGTCACACCGCCAAATGGTGCCGGGTGAGAAGAAACCGGCCTCGCGTGGCCGGGAGGCTCAGGCGAAGCGTTCGATCGTGACGGGGATCAGGCCCTGCTCGCGGATCACCTGCCGGTGGTGGTGGAGCAGCACCCCGATGGTGGACTCCGGGCCGGCCCCCAGGCGTACGGTCATGTCCAGGCACCAGGCGATCCCCGGCCCGATCCGGCGCATCTCCCAGGTGAAGGTGTGACCCTCGGCGGTCACCGTCGCCGTGCCGACCACGCGGGCCAGGGGGTCCGCGGGGTCGGCTACCGGCTCCAGCCTCAGGGCCGACCGCACGTTCGCCAGGCCATCCCCGCCGAGCTCCCCGGCGAACAGGACGCGGTAGCGGCGCGATCCCGTCGCGCCCAGGTCAAGCGGGGCGGCGGCCGGCAACGGCTGGCGTTCGCGGAACAGGGTGCGGATCTCCGCCGCTGGTGGCAGCTCGCCCCCGCCGCACGCCTTGTAGGCGTCACTCGCGTCGTGACGGCTCACCGCGATCACCCGCGAACGCAGCAGGGCGTCGGTACGGAGGTTGCGGCTCGTCGCGGACGAATCACCCCACGCACCGGTCGCCGACGACCACTCGACGCCGTCGATTCCGGCCGCGGTGTAGTCGTCGCAGAGCACGAACTCCTCCACCAGGATCCCTAGAGGCGGCACTCCACGGTCTCTGTCTTCCGGCGTGGCGAAGATCAGGTAGTGGTCCAGCGAGGCGTCGTCCGCGCCGCCGGCCCTCTGCACACCATCTGACATCACGTGATCCTCCGAGCTAGGTGTTACGGGATCTCTGTGAGCGATCGCCTAGCCGACACGAGCCCGAGGGCCCCATGTCCAGCTCTGGTTCGTGCTGCCCGGATCGCAGGGCGAGCCGAAGACCTGGCCCTTGTCGTTGCTGTTCAGGCAGGTCGCCGGTGATAACCAGGAAACCTTCCTCTGCACATCGTGTGGCTTCGCTGAGCACGCCGATGTCAACGCGGCTCGCAACATCGCCGCACGTGGCGTTGCGAGCTGGGCAGTGAGTCACGCTGCCGACGACGCGGCCTGAACCGTCGAATCCATCGACGACGAAGAGCTGCAAGCTCGGTCGTTTACTTTACGGCCGAGAAGCTGACAGCCACCCCATCCGCTGGGCCGTACGGATGGCTTCGAGGCGGTTCTGGGCGTTCAGCTTGGTCATCGCGCTGGACAGGTAGTTGCGTACGGTCCCCTCGGTGAGGTGCAGTTCGGCCGCGATCCGGATGATCGTCGCGCCGTCGGCGGCCAGCTGTAAGGCGTCCCGTTCGCGGTCGGTCAGGGGGCTGTCTCCGGCGGCCATCGCGGCCGCGGCCAGCTCGGCGTCCAGGTAGCGGCCGCCGGACTGCACCTTGCGTATCGCCATGGCCAGCTCCTCGGCCGAGGCGTCCTTGCCGAGGAATCCGCTCACCCCGGCCGCCATCGCCCTGCGCAGGTAGCCGGGCCGCCCCAGGCTGGTCAGGATGACGATCTTGCACATGGAGCTGATCTGCTCCGCCGCGCTCAGCCCGTCCATGCCGGGCATCTCGATGTCGAGTACGGCCACGTCGGGGCGGTGTTCGACGACGGCGGCCAGCACCTCGTCACCCCGGCCGACCTGGGCGATCACCTCGATGCCCGCCTCCAGGTCGAGCAGGGCCGCGAGGGCGCCGCGGACCAGGTGCTCGTCGTCGGCCAGCAGTACACGCGTCGTCATGCCGGAACCGCCGCCCTGAGCAGGTAGGCCCCGTCGTCCGTACGTGCTGCCGACAGCGTGCCGCCCGCGGCGCTGACCCGCTGCGACAGGCCGCCGAGCCCGTCCGGCGCGTGGTCGTTCACCGGCCCGTCGACCCCGTCGTTGGACATCTCCAGCACCCCACCCTCGATCGTTATCGTGCAATGTCCGGCTTTGCTGTGTTTGAGGATGTTGGTCGCGCCTTCGCGGACCACGGTGGCCAGCAGCGTGCGGGTCTCGGCGGTCAGCGAGACCGTGTCCGCCCGGACGACGCAGCGTACGTCCGCCGCCTCCAGCACCGCCCGCACGCTGGCGAGGACCTCGTCGAGGTCCACGGCCCGATAGCTCTGTACGGTGGACCGCACCTCGCGCAGCGTCTGCCTGGCCAGGTCGCGTACCTCGAACATCTCGCCCGCCGCCGCCGAGGGATCCTCGCGCAGCGTCAGGGAGGCGGCCCCGGCCCTGGCCGAGATGTCGGCGAGGCTCTGGCCGAGCAGGTCGTTCAGGTCGCGGGCGAAGCGCAGCCGTTCCTCCGACACCGCGATCCTGGCCCTGGCCTCCTGGCCCTCGTGGGCGTCCCTGGCCACGCGCCACAGCCACAGGTTCACCAGGACGCCGCCGGTGACGAGGCCGGTGAAGATGGTCTGGACGAGGAGGACCTGGATCTGGAACCCGGCGGCGAGCGTGACGTACGTGTTGAGGACCACGATCGACCCGGCGCCCAGGACGAGGATGGTACGCCTGCGGACGAACGGGGCGAGCATTCCCAGCCACACCGGGATCGCCCAGACCAGCGCCAAGACGACCAGGGGCAGCGTGATGACCCCGGCGACCACCAGCAGCCCGGTCGGCCGCCGGCCGCCCCTGACGGCGATCCTGAACGGGCGGGTGGCCAGGCCGAGCAGGACCAGGAGCAGGACGGCCGCCCCTACCGTCAGGGCCGCGGGGAAGCCCGCACTCCACCGGACGTACAGCTCGAAGAGCCCGAGCAGGGCGAGCAGGTTGGCGACGTCGGCGGTGTAGACGATCAGCCAGCGCACCTTGTCGAGCCGGCTCGCCCGCCTGAGACGCACCAGGCTCGCCTGCCTGAGACGCACCCGGCTCGCCCCCCGGAAACGGCCGCCGCTCACCGCCCTCATGCGGGCACCGCCGCCCGCAGCAGGAACTCGCCCCCGGGCGTGGCGGCCGTCGTGAACGAGCCGCCCGCGGCCGCCATGCGCTCGGCCAGCCCGCGCAGCCCGCTCCCGGCCCCGTTCAGGCCGCTGGTCGCGGGCCCGTGGACGCCGTCGTTGCGCATCTCCAGCACGCCACCGTCGATGACGATCGCGCAGCGCGTGGCCGTACTGTGCTTGAGCACGTTGGTGGCCCCCTCCCGCACCGCCCAGGCGAGCAGCGTACGGGCGGCGGGGGACAGGTCGTCGGTCCTGGCCTCGATGAGGCACCGCGCGCCCGCCGCCTCCAGCGCGGCGCGGACCCCGGCGAGCTCCTCGTCCAGGTCGAGCACCCGGTAGCCGTCCACGGCCACCTGCACCTCGGCGAGCGACTCCGCGGCCAGGCGGCGTACGTCGGCCATCTCGGCGGCCGCCTTGCCCGCGTCGATGGTGGCCAGCTTGGCGGCCAGCTCGCTCTTCAGCGTGAGGACGGACAGGCTGTGGCCGAGCAGGTCGTGCAGGTCTCGGGCGAAGCGCAGCCGCTCGTTCGACACGGCCAGGGTGGCCTTGGCCTCCCGGCTGTCGTACGCCTCCCTGATCGTCCACCACAGCCAGCGCCAGAGCATCATGGTGCCGGGCAGCAGCACGGCGGACAGCGTGACGGAGAACAGGAGAGACGGCCACGGCCGGTCGCTGACCGCCGACACGTAGAAGGCGGTCAGCGCGACCAGCCCGGCGCCCACGCAGGCCGTCGCCCGGAGCGGGAGGTAGAGGGCGAGGACCGAGAGCCATAAAGACCCGGCCATCTCCCATGACCCGGCGGTGACGGAGGACGGCACGAGCGCCACCGCGGCGGCGGAGAAGAGCCCGCACGCGACCAGCTTCGCCGTGGGACGCGGCCGGTCGTCGTAGGCGTCGCGCAGGATCAGCGGGAGGAACGCCAGCGCGGCCAGCACGCACACCTCGGCGGCCACCGCGTGCGGTACGGAGATCCCTCCCTCGCCGACCGAGGTGAGGACCAGCATCGAGAGCATGAAGCCCATCAGGGCGACCGTGGCGTCCATCCAGTAGAGGAGGATCTTCTTCGCCGTCTCCGGACGGGTCGCCATCTCACCCCTCCCTCGCCGATAAAAGCCACGTTGCTCGCAAAATCCTATGGCCGTCGGGGGAGCGGCGGGGTGAGGCGGGGGCATTCTCCGGGTGCCGTCCATTGTGTGGTGGTACGTAAGCGGATAATGGGACTTATGAAGTTGCGGATCTTCACCGAGCCCCAGCAGGGTGCCACTTACGACGGCCTGCTCACCGTCGCCCAGGCCACGGAACGGCTGGGCTTCGACGCGTTCTTCCGGTCCGACCATTACATGCGCATCGGGGAAGGGGAACCGGGCCCCGGTTCGACCGACGCCTGGCTCACGCTGGCCGCGCTGGCCAGGGAGACCTCCACGATCAGGCTCGGCACACTGGTGAGCCCGGCCACGTTCCGGCTGCCGGCGCCGCTGGCCATCAGCGTCGCGCAGGTGGACCAGATGAGCGGCGGCCGGGTCGAGCTGGGCCTCGGCACCGGCTGGTTCGAGGAGGAGCACCGGGCGTACGGCATCCCGTTCCCGCCGGTGGGGGAGCGGTTCGGCCGGTTCGAGGAGCAGCTGGAGATCATCCTGGGGCTCTGGACGGCGGAGAAGACCTACTCCTTCGAGGGCAGGTACTACCGGCTCGTCGACTCCCCGGCGCTGCCCAAGCCGGTCCAGCGCCCGCACCCGCCGGTCATCATCGGGGGCGTCGGCGCCAAGCGCACGCCCCGGCTGGTGGCCGCCTTCGCCGACGAGTACAACGTGCCGTTCAGGACCCTGTCCGACACCGGCGCGGCCTATGACCGGGTGCGCGAGGCGAGCGCGGAGACCGGCCGTACCGTGCTCCTGTCGGCGGCGCAGACCGTCTGCGTCGGCCGCGACCAGGCCGAGATCGAACGTCGCGCGGCCGCCATCGGGCACGACCTGGCCGAGCTGCGCACGGGCGGTCTCGCGGGGACTCCGGCCGAGGTGGTCGACAAGATCGGCCGGTTCGGCGAGCTCGGTGCCGAGCGCGTCTACCTGCAGATCATGGACCTGTCCGACCTCGAACACCTGGAGCTGATCGCGGCCGAGGTACTGCCGCATGTGTGACATAGCCGTCAACGCCTGACATAACCGTTAGCGCCCCATTGTTGGACTGCGGCACACTTGGCCCGTGCTGCTGACCATGACGACCACCGCCGTACCCGCCACCGACCTGGGCTTTCTCCTGCACAAGCATCCGGATCGGGTGCAGGAGTTCGACCGGTCGTTCGGCACGGCCACGGTCTTCTACCCGGAGTCGGGCGAGGAGCGCTGCACGGCCGCGCTGCTGCTCGAGGTCGACCCGATCGCGCTGGTCCGGTCACGCGGCAAGAACTCGCCCGACTTCAGCCTGTCCCAGTACGTCAACGACCGGCCCTACGCCGCCTCCTCGCTGCTGGCCGTGGCCCTGGGTGACGTCTTCCGCACCGCGCGGGCCGGGCGCTGCAAGGCCAGGCCGGAGCTGCCGGGCCGGCCGATGCCGCTGGAGATCCGGCTGCCCGCGCTGCCCTGCCGCGGCGGGCCCGAGCTGGCGGTCCGGCTGTTCGAGCCGCTCGGCTGGGCCGTCGAGGCGCGGGCCGTACCCCTGGACGAGGGTTTTCCCGAGTGGGGCGACTCGCGTTACGTCCGGCTGACGCTCAGCGGGACCGTCCGGCTGGCCGATGCGCTCAATCACCTGTACGTGCTGCTGCCCGTGCTCGACGACGGCAAGCACTACTGGATCGCGCCCGACGAGGTCGACAAGCTGGTCAGGGCCGGTGAGGGCTGGCTGTACGGGCACCCGGAGCGCGGCCTGATCATGCGCCGCTACCTGGGGCGCCGCTGGGCGCTGGCCCGGACGGCGCTGGCCAGGCTGGCCGAGCTGGGCGACGAGACCGAGGAGCAGCTGGAGCCCGCGGTCGACGAGGACGCGGCGGCGGGGGAGACCGCGGCCGACGAGGCGGCGGCCGCAGAGGCCGAGGCCCAGGGCGAGGCGCCGGAGGTCAAGCCGAAGGCGCTCAACGTCAGGCGGCGTGAGGCCGTACTGGAGACCCTGGAGGAGCTCGGCGCGACCAGCGTGCTCGACCTCGGTTGCGGGCAGGGCGAGCTGGTCGGCGCGCTGCTGGCCAGGCCCCGGTTCGCCAGGGTCGCCGGGATGGACGTCTCGGCGATGGCGCTCACCATCGCCGCGCGCAAGCTCAGGCTGGACCGGATGCCCGACAGCAAGCGGGCCAGGCTGACGCTGTTCCAGGGCGCGCTCACCTACACCGACAAGCGGCTGTCCGGCTATGACGCGGCCGTGCTCATGGAGGTGATCGAGCACGTCGACCCGCCGCGCCTGGCGGCGCTCGAACTCGTCGTGTTCGGCCACGCCCGGCCCCAGCACGTGCTCGTGACCACCCCGAACATCGAGTACAACCCCCGCTACGAGTTCCTGACCGGGCTGCGCCACCGCGACCACCGCTTCGAGTGGAGCCGCGCCGAGTTCGCCGCGTGGGCCTCGCGGGTGGCCGGCGATTACGGCTACCAGGTCACCTTCAAGCCTGTCGGCGACGACGACCCCGAGGTCGGGCCGCCTACCCAGATGGGAGTGTTCACCCGATGATCAGCGTCCCCGAGCTGTCCCTCGTGGTGCTCGTCGGCGTGTCGGGCAGCGGGAAGTCGACGTTCGCCGCCAAGCACTTCAAGCCGACGCAGGTGATCTCGTCCGACTTCTGCCGCGGCCTGGTCGCCGACGACGAGAACGACCAGTCGGCCACCCCCGCCGCGTTCGACCTGCTGCACCACATCGTCGGCGTGCGCCTGGCCAGGGGGCTGTTCACCGTGGTCGACGCCACGAACGTCCAGTACGCCGCCCGCCGCAGCCTCATCGAGCTGGCCAAGAAGCACGACGTGCTGGCCGACGCGATCGTGCTGGACACTCCCGAGGAGGTGGCGATCGAGCGCAACGCCGGCCGCCCGAACCGCGACTTCGGGCCCGGCGTGGTGATCCGCCAGCGTAAGGACCTGCGCCGCTCGCTGGGCAAGATCTCCCGCGACGGCTTCAGGAAGGTGCATGTGCTGCGCGGCCTCGAGGCCATCGAGAACGCGGAGCTGTCGTACGAGAAGGCGTGGACCGACAAGCGCGAGCTGACCGGCCCGTTCGACGTCATCGGCGACATCCATGGCTGCCGTTCGGAGCTGGAGACGCTACTGGGCAGCCTGGGCTGGCAGATCGAGCGCGTCGAGGGCAAGGCGGTGACCGCCCGGCATCCGGCCGGTCGTACGGCGGTGTTCGTCGGCGACCTGGTCGACCGCGGTCCCGACACGCCGGGCGTGCTCCGCCTGGTCATGGGCATGGTCGCGGCCGGCACCGCGATCTGCGTCGCGGGCAACCACGAGGCGAAGCTGGTGCGCGCGCTGAACGGCCGCAAGGTCACGGTCGCGCACGGCCTCCAGGAGTCGCTCGACCAGCTCGCCGCCGAGCCGCCGGAGTTCGTCGAGCGGGCCCGTACGTTCATGGAGGGCCTGATCAGCCACTACCGGCTCGACGGCGGCCGGCTCGTCGTCGCGCACGCCGGGCTCAAGGAGGCCTACCACGGCCGCGCGTCGGGCCGCGTCCGCTCCTTCGCCCTCTATGGCGACACGACGGGCGAGACCGACGAGTACGGCCTGCCGGTCCGCTACCCCTGGGCCGAGGAGTACCGCGGCCGGGCCATGGTCGTCTACGGCCACACGCCCACGATCAAGGCCGAGTGGGTCAACAACACGATCTGCCTCGACACCGGCTGCGTCTTCGGCGGCACGATGACCGCGCTGCGCTACCCGGAGCGCGAGCTGGTCTCCGTCCCCGCCGAGCAGGTCTGGTACGAGTCGGTCAAGCCGCTCGGCGGCGGCCCCGCCCGCGACCCGGGCATGCTCGACATCGGCGACGTCCAGGGCACCAGGCACATCGAGACCCGGTTCGGCACCCGCGTCAAGGTGATGGAGGAGAACGCGGCCGCCGCCCTGGAGATCATGAGCAGGTTCGCCGTGGACCCGCGCTGGCTGGTCTACCTCCCGCCGACCATGGCCCCGCCCGAGACCTCCACGCTCGACGGCTACCTGGAGCACCCGCACGAGGCGTTCGAGGAGTTCGCCGCCGCCGGGGTGACCGAGGTCGTGTGCGAGGAGAAGCACATGGGCTCGCGGGCCGTCGCCGTGCTCGCCAGGACGCCCGAGGTGGCCGCCGCCCGGTTCGGCGTGACCGACGGCTCCGCGGGGGCCGTCTACACGCGTACCGGGCGCCCGTTCTTCGACGACATGGCGCCGCTGGTGGACCGGCTGCGCGCGGCGTGCGAGCCGCTCTGGGCCGAGCTCGGCTCCGACTGGGTGGCGCTCGACTGCGAGCTGCTGCCCTGGTCGGCCAAGGCGGGCGAGCTGATCAGGAGCCAGTACGCCTCCGTGGGCGCGGCGGCGCGGGCGGCGCTGCCCGAGGCGATGTCGGTTCTGGAGGCGGCCGCCGGGCGCGGGCTGGATGTGGGCGGGCTGCTTGCCCGCACTCGACGCCGCACCGACAACGCTGCCCTGTTCCGCGACGCCTATGCGCGTTACTGCTGGCCGGTCGACGGCCTGGAGGGCGTACGGGTGGCGCCGTTCCAGATCCTGGCCTGCGAAGGCCGGGCCACGGCGCTGGAGCCGCACGTCTGGCACCTGGCGAAGCTAGCCCTGCTGGACTCGCCGCTGATCACCCCTACCCGGCACCTGTTCGTCTCCCTCGACTCGCCGGACTCGCGGGCCGGGGCGGTCGAGTGGTGGTCGTCGCTCACGGCGGCGGGCGGCGAGGGCATGGTGGTCAAACCCGCCCAGTACGTGGCGGGGCGGGTCCAGCCGGGGGTCAAGGTGCGCGGCCGCGAATACCTGCGGATCATCTACGGCCCCGACTACACCGAGTCGCTCGACGTGCTGCGCAGGCGTTTCCTCGGCAAGAAGCGGTCCATGGCGCTGCGCGAGTACGCGCTCGGCCTGGAGGCCCTCTCGCGCCTGGCCGAAGGCGACGCGGGCTGGCGGGTCCACGAGCCGGTCTTCGGGGTACTCGCCCTGGAATCCGAGCCGGTGGACCCGCGGCTCTAGTTTTTGAGTAATCCTGGCCGTACGTGGAGTGACGGCGGGTAAATCCCCATTTCGGGGAGGAGGCCCGCATGGCTACTCAGTCCGGCCACCAGGAGAACCTCGGCCACGTCGTCTTCATCACGGCGGCGGCGGCCATCGGCGGGTTCCTGTTCGGCTACGACAGCGCCGTGATCAACGGCGCTGTCGTCGGCATCCAGAAGTACTTCCACGTCGGCCCGGTGGAGATCGGGATCGTGGTGGCCATCGCGCTGCTCGGTTCCGCCATCGGCGCCTGGATCGCGGGCCGGCTGGCCGACTGGTGGGGACGCACCAGGACCATGCAGGTGGCGGCCATCCTCTTCTCCGCCAGCTCGATCGGGCAGATGCTGCCGTTCGCCCTGTGGGACCTGGCCTTCTGGCGGGTCCTGGCGGGCATCGCGATCGGGATGGCCTCGGTGCTCGGCCCGACCTACATCGCCGAGGTGTCGCCGCCGGCCTACCGGGGCCGGCTCGGCTCGTTCCAGCAGCTGGCGATCGTGCTCGGCATCGCGGTCTCGCAGCTGGTCAACTACGTCTTCGCCCGGCTGGCCGGGGGTGACGTCAACAACCCGCTGTGGGGGCTGCAGGCGTGGCAGTGGATGCTGGGCGCGTGCGTCGTGCCGGCCCTGCTGTACCTGCTGTTCGCCTCGACCATCCCCGAGTCGCCCCGGTATCTGATCGCGGCCGGGCGGATCAGGCAGGCTCGTACGGTGCTGGCCGAGGTCGAGGGCGCGGAGGTGGACCTGGACGCCCGGGTGGCGGAGATCCGGCAGGTCCTCAAGAGCGAGCAGCGGCCCACGATCAGGGAGCTGCGCGGACCAGCGTTCGGGCTGCTGCCGATCGTCTGGATCGGCATCGCCCTGTCGGTCTTCCAGCAGTTCGTCGGCATCAACGTGATCTTCTACTACTCGTCGGTGCTCTGGCAGTCGGTGGGCATCACCCAGGCCAACTCGCTGCTGATCAGCTTCTCCAGCTCGGTCATCAACATCATCGGCACGTTCATCGCGATCTCGCTGGTCGACAAGATCGGGCGCAAGCCGCTGCTGCTCATCGGCTCGGCGGGCATGGCCATCTCGCTGGGCACGGCCGCGTGGGCGTTCTCCTACGCCCGCGGGCTCAGCCTGCCCGCCCCGCAGGGACCCATCGCGCTGGTCGCGGCCAACGTGTTCGTGCTGTTCTTCGCGCTGTCGTGGGGTGTCGTGGTGTGGGTGCTGCTGGGGGAGATGTTCCCCAACCGCATCCGGGCCGCCGCCCTGGGAGTGGCCGCCTCGGCGCAGTGGATCGCGAACTGGGCGATCACGGTGACCTTCCCGGCCCTGTCGAAGTGGAACCTGCCTCTGACGTACGCCATGTACTCCTTCTTCGCCGTGTTGTCGTTCCTGTTCGTCACCAAGTTCGTCAGGGAGACCAAGGGGCGCCGGCTCGAGGAGATGGGTTAGTCCTGCTCCGCGAGCGCTTCGCGCACCACCACACGGTCTTTTTCCTTCTCGACCTGCGACAGCTCCTGATACGGCAGTTTCTGCTCGGGCGGGGCCCACTCACCGTTGCGCCGAAGCCAGGCGTCGTGCACGCGCTCGCTGGCGGACTCCATGAATTCCTCGCCCTTGAGATCGACTCCGCGCCTGCTCGCGTCATCCACCAATCGGACCGCCACGGTCGCCGACTCCTTGTTCTCCTTCTGCCAGTCGGCCGGCAGGTCCTTGTATCGGGTATTGGCGATATCGACCTGATCAGTGCCGTGCCTTCTGATCCATGCCTGGTCTGTTGTCGTCTTGACCCGCGCCTCGTAGCCTCCGCCGGGCAACCGGCGGGGAGCGCGCCAGGCCTCATGCAGGCGGTCGGACACAGCGTCGATCCTGCGAGCCTGCCGGGTCTTGAACAGGCTCATAAAGATGCGTCCGGCGCGGCTCAGGGCGTTGCGGAGCATGGCGATGAACCGGCCGCCTATGGCGGCGAGACGAGGGAGAAGCTGGGGGGCGAAGGCGACGGCGATCCCGGCGGCGACCGCCACGCTCGCGAGCAGACCCTCGACCCACTCGATGATGATTTTGGAGACGCGCAGGTTGCCGACGGCTGTGGTGAGGCGGTCGGCGAGGTCGGCCGCCTGGGGTACGGCGCCGTCGCGGCTCGTCATGTAGGCGTGCAGCGCGTCGGTGGCCGGCCCCTCGTTCGTGCCTGCCAGCCGGTAGGCGTGCCCGCCGTCCTGGACCAGCCGCCGGTGATAGGCGGCGGCCCGGTCCAGCTCGCCGATGTGCTTGTCGAGCAGGCCGGTGTCGGGCAGCGGAGGGATGCCGAGGATGCCGAGACCGGCGACCACCGCCGGCTCGCTCATCAGGCTCATGCTCGGGCCTGGCCCGTTGGCGTGACATTCACCGTGTTGATGTGCTCCGCCTCGACGTTGACCTCGGCCATGATGACCTGACCGTTGCCGACGTGGCGCAGGTGCCCGTCGAGCCGCTCGCATGCCTCCAGCAGCGTGCGCCTCAACTCGAGATAGGGACCAGAGAACTCCTCGTACGGCAACGGCGCCTCATCCCCCCACTCACTGCGCAGTCCGGTGGCGAAATCCGTGTACTCATCGGCCAGTCTTCTGAAGGAGCGCCCGGAAGAGTGGCGGCCGCCGGCATCGATGTTCACGTAATCAGGGGTCATCCCGTTCACCTTCCTTCCAACCGGCGAAGCGTCTCATCGAGCGCCGAGGTCAACCGGTCGAAGTCGCGAGAGGCTTGGACCTCCAGCTCGTCCAGCCGCCGAGCAAGGGTCTTTGCCTCGTGCTCTCCCGGCGCCGCCGGCTCATCGCCGCTCTCGCCCATCCGATCGAGATGGGCCCGCTGCGCCGCCCGTACGGCGACGACGATCTGCCCGGCCAGCTCCCGCGAGCCCCATCGCAGCGTCCGGGGGTCAAGGCGAAGCACCGTCAGCAGGCCGTCAGCGCCGACCTCCGCACTTACCTGCCCGTCTGCGGCCTCACCGACGACTTCCACGTTGTCACGCCCGCCGGAAACGGTCACGTAATACCTCCGAACTCATCCATTCGCCATGATCCTTTCTGGGACGATACCGGAGTCGAAGGGCGCAAGCTCAAGGAGATGGGTTAGCGTCCGATGCGTGATTGACGACGTGCTCGGTCCCTCCATCGAGGTGTTGTTCTGCGGGATCAATCCCGGGCTGATGTCGGAGGCCACCGGCCATCACTTCGCCCGCCCCGGCAACCGGTTCTGGCCCGCGCTGCATCTGTCCGGGTTCACGCCCCGGCTGCTGGCTCCCGCCGAGCAGCACCTCCTGCCGTCGTACGGGCTGGGCATCACGAACGTGGTCGCCCGGCCCAGCGCCAAGGCGTCGGAGCTGACCCGTGAGGAGCTGATCGAGGGCGGGGCCCGGCTGGCCGGGCTGGTGGCCTCGGTGCGGCCCCGGGCGCTGGCCGTGCTGGGCATCTCGGCGTACCGGACGGCTTTCGCCCGGCCGAAGGCGCGGATCGGACCCCAGGCCGAGCCGGTGAGCGGCGCGCCGGTGTGGGTGCTGCCGAACCCGAGCGGCCTCAACGCCCACTGGAACCTGGCCGGCATCGCCGCCGAATTGCGGCTGCTGCGCGAGCAGATCGGGCGGCCCTCGCGCACCTCTTGACGATCTCAGAGCTCGCTCCCTACTATCGGGTAACTCTTTAATGATCAACGCAATCCCCGTTTACGGTTCAACCACTTCCAGGTATGCGGGAGTGGGCTTCGCCGTAGCCTCGTAGGGAAATCCCGCATGACAGATGACTATGACGTCGTCATAGTCGGCGCAAGCATTTCCGGGTGCGCCGGCGCGATACTGTTCGCGAATCTGGGAGCTCGCGTCGCGCTCTTGGAAAAGCATTCCGGCATGGACGCGTACAAGGTGTTGTGCACCCATACGCTGCAACCGAGTTGCCTGCCGGTCATCAAGACGCTGGGCCTGCTGCCGCTGCTCGAAGAGGCCGGGGCGCACCGGCACGTCACCCACCTGTGGACCCCCTGGGGCTGGATCGAGCCGCGCCCCGCGCCCGGCGCGGAGCCGCTGCCGCACGGACTCAACATCCGCCGCCAGACCCTGGACCCCTTGCTCAGGCGGCTCGCCGCCGAGACGCCGGGCGTCGACCTCCGGCTCGGCCAGAACGTCAACGGGCTCCTGGAGGAGGACGGCCGCTTCACCGGAGTCAGCGTCACCGCCAACGGCGTGGAGACCCGGCTGACGGCGCGGCTGGTCGTGGGCGCGGACGGGCGCAACACGACCGTGGGCGCCCTCAGCGGGCTGCCCGTCAGGCTGAGCGCCAACAACCGGTTGGGCTTCTTCGCCCAGTACCGTGGCCTGCCGGAAGACGCGCCGAGCCGGGTGTGGTTCCTCGACCCGGACACCGCCTTCGCCTTCCCCAACGACGACGGCGTCACCGTGATCTCCTGCTCGCCCAGCAAGGAACGGCACAGCTCAGCCTTCCGCGCGGACCTCGAAGGCAGCTTCGAACGGTTCGTCCGCGCCCTGCCCGACGCGCCCCGCATCGACGAGGCCGAACGCGTCTCCAAGATCGTCGGGACGCTCGACCTGCCCAACGTCTACCGCAAGCCGTACGGACCGGGACTCGCCCTGGTCGGCGACGCGGCCCTGGCCACCGATCCGCTGTGGGGAGTCGGCTGCGGCTGGGCGTTCCAGTCCGCGCAGTGGCTGGTGGACGCGGTCGGGGGCGCCGTGGCGAGCCAGGGCGACGTGCTGCCGGGCCTGGCGGAGTACGGCAAAACGCACCGCGCGGCGCTGGACAGCCATCACAAGCTGATGGAGGACTATTCGGCCGTACGGCCGTTCAATATCTTCGAGCGGCTGCTGCTTTCCGCGGCGGCCCGCGACGCCGGCGCGGCCAGGCATTATTACGACTTCGCCTCCCGGCTCATCGATGTCAAACAGTTCGCGTCACCGGGCTCGTTGCTGCGCGCGGCGCGGGTCAACGCATTCCACCGGCTCCGGAACGGCACCACGAATTCGATTTGAGGACGGCCCGTGACTTCTCGTATCGCCGTAGTAGGAATGGCATGCCGTTTTCCCGACGCCGCCACCGCCGGTGAGCTGTGGGACAACGCGCTGGCGGGCCGCAGGTCGTTCCGGCGGCTGCCCCCGGAACGGATCCGGCTGTCCGACTACTGGTCCGCGGACCGTTCGGCGCCCGACCACTTCTACACGACCGAGGCGGCGCTGTTACGCGACTGGGAGTTCGACCGGCTGCGCTTCAAGGTGGCCGGAACGACCTTCCGCAACACCGACATGGTGCACTGGCTCGCCCTGGAGGTGGCCGCCGAGGCGCTCGCCGATGCGGGGTTCCCCGACGGCAAGGGCGCGCCGCACGAGACCACCGGCGTGGTCATCGGCAACTCGCTCACCGGCGAGGGCCAGCGGGCGGCCGGGATCAGGCTGCGCTGGCCGTACGTACGCCGCATCGTCGCCAACGCCCTGGAGGGCAAGCTGGACACCGAGCAGCTCACCGAGCTGCTCGGCCGGATGGAGCACGACTACAAGGCGCCGTTCCCGGTGCCCGACGGCGACTACCTGGCCGGCGGCCTGTCCAACACGATCGCCGGACGCATCTGCAACCACTTCGACCTCAACGGCGGCGGCTACGCCGTCGACGGAGCCTGCGCCTCGTCGCTGCTGGCGCTCACCACCTCCTGCAACGCGCTGGTCTCCGGCGACCTCGACGTCGCCGTGGCCGGCGGGGTGGACATCAGCATCGACCCGAACGAGCTGATCGGCTTCTCCAGGGCCGGCGCGCTCGCCGTCGACGAGATGCGCGTGTACGACCAGCGGTCCGCCGGATTCTGGCCCGGTGAGGGCTCCGGCATGGTCGTGCTGATGCGCGAGGAGGACGCCGTCGCCAGGGGACACCGCATCCACGCCCTCATCGCCGGCTGGGGCGTCTCCTCCGACGGCGCGGGCGGGATCACCCGGCCGGAGTCCGACGGCCAGCGGCTCTGCCTCGACCGCGCCTACGAGCGGGCCGGGTTCGGCATCGAGGAGGTGCCGTACTTCGAAGGACACGGCACCGGCACCGCCGTCGGCGACGCCGCGGAGCTGGAGACGATCTCCGAGGCGCGAAGGGCGGCCGCGCCGGCCGCGCGGCCCGCCGTCATCGGCTCGATCAAGGCGAACATCGGCCACACGAAGGCGGCCGCCGGGATGGCCGGCCTGATCAAGGCCGTCATGGCGGTCAACAGCGCGGTGCTGCCGCCGACCACGGGCTGCGAACGGCCCCACAAGATCCTCTCCGGCGACTCCCCGGCTCTGCGCACCCTCCGCAAGGCCGAGCCGTGGCCGCAGGACGCGCCGCTGCGCGCGGGCGTCAGCGCCATGGGCTTCGGCGGCATCAACACGCACGTGGTGATCGAGTCTCCGCGCCGGCGCCGGCCCCGCCTGGACGGGCGGACCCGGACGCTCATGAACTCCCCTCAGGACGTCGAGCTGTTCTGCCTGGACGCCGACTCGCCGGCCGGCCTGCGGCAGGAGGCGGACCGCCTCGCCGAGATCGCGGTCGGCCTGTCCCGATCCGAGCTGCCCGACCTCGCCGCGTACCTGGCTCGGAAGATCGGCCGCAGGGCGAGCCGCGCCGCGGTGGTCGCCGGCACGCCCGCCGCGCTCGCCGAGCGGCTGCGGCGGGTCGCCAAGCTGGCCGGGCAGGGCACGGAACGGCACCTCGACAGCGCGGCCGGGGTCTTCCTCGGCACGCTCGGCGAGCTGCCGCGCATCGTGTTGATGTTCCCCGGCCAGGGCTCCGGCAGCCGCGCCGACGGAGGCGCGCTGCGCCGCCGCTTCGACTCGGTCGACGAGCTGTACGAGATGGCGGCCCTGCCCACCGGCGGCGACCAGGTCGAGACCGCCGTCGCCCAGCCGCGCATCGTGACCGCCTCGGTGGCCGGGCTGCGGGTACTGTCCGAGCTGGGCGTCGAAGCCGGGACCGCGGTCGGGCACAGCCTCGGCGAGCTCGTCGCGCTGCACTGGGCCGGCTCCTTCGACGAGGCCGCGGCCCTGCGGATCGCCGCCGCCCGGGGACGGGCGATGAGCGAGCTGTCGGAGAGCGGCGGCGCGATGGCCAGCGTCACCGCCGACCACGACACCGTGGCCGCGCTGCTCGGCGACGATCCCGTGGTCGTCGCCGGCCTGAACTCACCGCGCCAGACCGTGGTGTCGGGCCCCGCCGAGGCGGTGACCCGGGTCGTCGAGCGGGCCACCCGCCAGGGCCTGTCGGCGGTCCGGCTCCCCGTCTCGCACGCGTTCCACTCGCGGCTGGTCGCACCGGCCGCCGATGTCTTCGCGGGCCGGCTGGCCGAAGAGCGGCCCGAGCCCGTCGGCCGGCACGTCATCTCGACCGTGACCGGAGCGCCGGTCGTGGGCGAGCCCCTCGAACTGCTGCGCGAGCAGATCACCGCGCCGGTCCGCTTCATCGAGGCGCTCACGGTGGCGGCCAAGGGCGCGGACCTGCTCATCGAGGTGGGGCCCGGCCTCGTCCTGACCCAGCTGGCGCGCGACATCGTCGACGTCCCCGCCGTCGCCACGCGTACGGACGACGACTCCCTGGCCGGCATCCTGCAGACGCTGGGCGCGGCGTTCGCCGTCGGCGCTGGCGTGAAGGTCGGCGAACTGTTCGACGATCGCTTCACCCGCGCCTTCGACCCGGCCGCCACCCCGACCTTCATCACCAACCTGTGCGAGGTCGTCCCGGAGATCGACTCCGCCCTGCTGGTCGGCGCCGCCGCTCCCGCGTCGGGGCCTTCTTCTCTGGACGAACCCACCGGAGACCCGCTCCTCCTGCTGCGCCGGCTGGTCGCCGCGCACGCCGAGTTCCCGCTGGAGGCGGTGCAGGCGGACAGCAAGTTCCTGGACGACCTGCATCTCAGCTCGATCGTGGTGGGCGAGCTCGTCGGCGAGGCCATGAGCCGGCTCGGGCTGTCCGAGCCCGCCGCGCCCACCGGGTACGCCACCGCGACCCTGGGCCAGGTCGCCGAGACGCTGGAGCAGCTGGTCGCGACGGCGAGGCCCCGGCCGAGGACGCCGAGACGGCGGCGGCCCGCATCGTGCCGCCCGGCATCGCGCCTTGGGTGCACAGCTTCGCCGTCGGGAGACGCGAGAGCACCCCGCCGGTCCGTACGACGCCCCGCGGCCCGGGTACTTGGCAGGTCATCGGTGATCATCCCGCCGCCGACGCCGTCCGGACCGCGCTCGAAGCGGCGGCCACCGGCACCGGCGTCCTGGTCGTCCTCCCCTCGGGTCCGCAGCGTGCCGAGCGGCTGGCGGTGCTGCGCGCCGGCGCCGAGGCGGTGCTCGCGGGCAAGGAGGTGACCCGCTGCGCGATCGTCCAGGAGGAGCCCGGCGGGGCCGGCTTCGCCAAGAGCCTGCACCTGGAGGCGCCCTGGGTCGCCACCACCGTCGTGACCCTCCCGCTCGACGCGGCCGAGGCGCCCGCGTGGATCACTGCGGAGGTCACCGCGACCGACCGCTTCAAGGAGGTCTTCTACGGCGCCGACGGCACCGGTACGGAGCCCGTCCTGACGCCGGTGGAGCTCAACGGCACCGAGCTGCCGCTCGGCCCCGACGACGTGCTGCTCGTCACCGGCGGCGGCAAGGGCATCACCGCCGAATGCGCGCTGAGCCTGGCCAAGGAGACGGGCACCCGGCTGGCCCTGCTCGGCCGATCCGATCCGGAGGAGGACGGCGAACTGGCCGCCAACCTGGAGCGGATGGCGGCCACCGGAGTGACCGCCCGCTACCTGCGCGCCGACGTCACCGACGGGGCGCAGGTGGCCGAAGCGGTCGCCGCGATCGAACGGCACCTCGGCAAGGTCACCGGCGTCCTGCACGGAGCCGGTGGCAACGTGCCCAAGCTGCTCGGGGAACTCACCGACGCCGACTACGCGGCCACGATCGACCCCAAGGTCGCGGGGCTCGAAGCGGTGCTCGCGGCCGTCGGGACCGGCGCGCTGAAGCTGCTGGTCACGTTCGGCAGCATCACCGGGCGGGCCGGGCTGCGGGGAGAGGCCCACTACGCCATAGCCAACGAGTGGCAGAGCGACCTCGTCGAACGGCTCGCGCGCGAGCTGCCGCACTGCCGGTGCCGGGCCGTGGAGTGGTCCCTGTGGTCGGGCGTCGGCATGGGGGAGCGGCTCGGCTCGGTGGAGAACCTCGCCCGCGTGGGCGTCACCACCATCACGCCCGACCAGGGGGTGGCCATGCTCCGCGAGCTGATCGCCGACCCGGGCGCGCCCGTCGTCACCGTGGTCACCGGGCGGTTCGGCGAAATGCCGACGGTGACCTTCACCGCCGGCTCTGAGGGGGGAGACGATCTGCCGCTGCTGCGCTTCCTGGAGCAGCCGCGCGTCCACTACCCCGGCATCGAGCTGGTCGCCGACTCCGAGGTCGGCTGGGCCAGCGATCCCTATCTCGCCGAGCACGTCTTCGGCGGCGGGGAAGGGGCGGTCCTGCCGGGCACGGTGGGCATGGAGATCATGGCTCAGGCCGCGGCCGGCCTGCTCGGCACGGACACCGTGCCGGTCCTGGAGGGCGTCGAATTCCTCCGGGCCATCGTCGTGGCCGAGGACGCCCCCGTGACGGTACGGGTGGCGGCGCTGCGTACCGGGCCGGGCCGGGTCGTCACCGCGGTCCGTACGAGTACCACCAAATTCCAGATCGACCACTTCCGGGCGGTCTGCGACTACGCCGGCGCCCAGCTCAGGCACACCGGCGACCAGCCGGAACCACTCGGGCACACCGGCGACTACTCCGGCGTCAAGCCCGAGACCCTCGGGCTCGCCCGGCCCGGCGACGTGGCGCTGCCGCCGCTGGCCTTCGACCCCGCGACGGACCTCTACGGGCCGATGCTCTTCCACGGCCCGCGCTTCAAGCTGGTCGAGAGCGTCCACCGCACCGGCGCCCAGCACGTCACGGGCCGGCTCCTGGCCGGCACCGGCTCATCCTGGTTCGGACGGTATCTCCCCGACCGACTGCTGCTCGGCGACCCGGCCGCCCGGGACGCCTACATGCAGCCGATGCAGACCTGCGGGCCGACCGTACTGGCCATCCCCGCGGGCGTGGAGCGCATCGTGCCGGGCCCGTCGACCGGGGCGCAGCCGACCGACGTCTACATCCGGCACCGCTTCGACGACAAGTGCTGGGACATCGAGGTCACCGACCGCGACGGCGACGTCATCGAGACCTGGCAGGGCTTCCGGACCCAGCTGGTCAGCAAGTACGAGGTACCCCGCGAGTGGGTCCCCATGCTGCTGGGCTCGTACCTGGAACACGTGCTCATCGAGCAGAACCTGGCCGGCCGCGTCGTGTTCGACGCCGACGGCGACGGGCTGGAGCGGCGGCAGGCCAGCCGGCTGGCGGTCCAGCGGCTGTTCGGCGCCGAGGCCGAGGTCGTCTGGCGCCCGGACGGCAAGCCGGAGGTGCTGGGCGGGGACACCGTGTCGATCGCGCACTCGGCGGGCGTCACCATGGCGACCACCACGCCGGGGTGCGATCTGGAGACGGTCACACCCCGGAGCAGGCAAGCCTGGTCGACGCTGCTCGGCGCCGACCGGCTCACACTGGCCGAGACCGTCGCGGACGAGACGGGGGAGGACTTCGACACCGCCGCCACGCGGATCTGGACGGCCGCCGAGTGCCTGGTGAAGGCGGGCCGGCCGGTCGACGCCGCGGTGACGTTCGACTCGGCGCGGGACGGCGGCTGGGTGGGGCTCGTCGCCGGTGACGACCGGATCCTGACGATGTCCACCAGGCTGCGCGGTGTGGCGGCTCCGGTCGTCCTCGCGATCCTGGCCGCGACCGACGCGAACGCCGGCAAGGCGGGTGAGCTCCGATGAGCGGAGACGCGTACGAGTACCGGCACGTCGTGGGCATCGAGGACACCGACCTGCTCGGCAACGTCAATTACGTCAACTACATCCGCTGGCAGGGCCGGGCCCGGGAGATGTTCCTGCGGGACTTCGTCCCCGACGTGGTGGCCGGGTTCGCCGACGGGGTGCGCCTGCTGACCGTGAGCTGCCACTGCGACTACCTGCGGGAACTGGCGGTCTTCGACGAGGTGGTCATCAGGATGCGTCAGGGAGAGCTGGGCCAGACCCAGTCGGTGATGACCTACGAGTACTGGCGTCAGCTCCCGGACGGAGGAGAGGAACTGGTCGCCACCGGGGAGCAGCGGATCGCCTGCGTACGTCCCGACGAGAACGGCCACCTGGTTCCGGCCCGGATCCCGGAGCAGATGCGGCGCCTGCTCGAACAGGTACGCGGCCCGCGCCGTTGATCTTTGATCCTCTGCCGAAGGAGTGTCGATGCACGCTGTTTCCGCCACCGCCCGCTGGACGGCCGCCGCCAGGGCGAAGGAGTCGCGACGCGATGACGCGATCTTCACCGACCACCTGGCCGAGGACCTCGCCGGAGAGGAGGGCGCGACCCTCTTCGCCCGCTACGACAACCCGGGCGTCGGCGAGTTCATCGCCATCCGGACCCGCTATCTGGACGACGTGATCTCCGTACGCTCCGACCTCGCGCAGGTCGTCCTGCTGGCGGCCGGCCTGGACACGCGCTCCGTACGGCTGCCATGGCCTCCGGAGACCGTGCTGTACGAGATCGACCAGGCCGACCTGCTGGAGGAGAAGGACAAGCGGCTCGCCGAACTCGGCGCCCAGCACCGCTGCGCCCGGCGGGCCGTCGGCGCCGACCTGACCGGAGCCTGGCCGCAGGCCCTCCGGGAGGCCGGCTGGGATCCGGCGGCGCCGACCCTGTGGGTGGTCGAGGGCCTGCTGTTCTACATGCCGGAGCCCGCCGCTCGGGGGCTGGTGGAGCGGGTCGCGGAGATCACGGCGCCGGGGAGCGTGCTCGCCGGGGATCTGCTCAGCCACCAGTCGATGATCAGCGAGTTCTCGCGGGAGGGACTGCGCAGGCTGACGGAGGACGGCTGCCCGTGGCTGTTCGGCACGGACGAGCCGGAGGAGTTCCTGGCGGGGTGCGGCTGGCGGGTCACGGAGCTGAAGACCCCTGGGGAGCCGGGTGCCTCCTATGGCCGGTGGCCGTGGGATCCGCCGCTGCCCCGGGACGTCATGGGCTTCCCCCGCAACTTCTTGTTCATCGCGGACCGCTGACCAGCATGATCCTGGGGTGACCGAGTGATCACGTTCGGTGCCGACCATTTGCACCCGCAGGTAGCCTTGGCCTGTGGCGGGTGCCTCTGACCAGCCACGCAACACCCCTTCCCCCTTCAGATCACGAGCCGGTGCGGCTGCCATCACGTTGAGTTCGCAGCGTTCAAAGTGTCTCCTCAGCCGCCCCAACTGATAGGAGACTTGTGTTCAAGGCAATCAGCAGGCGATCAATGGCGCTGGCCACCCTCATGGCTCTAGGGCTCGCACTGATCACCACCACCACGGCCGCTGCGGGCGTGAACCACGCCGCCATCATCGGGGGTAGGGACGCGACGGAGCCCTACTCGTTCATGGCGTCCTTCCGGCTGAGCGAAGTGCCCAACCATCACTGCGGCGGCGCCCTCATCGCCGCCGACTGGGTCGTCACCGCCGCTCACTGCAAGGGCCTCATGAAGCCCGGCAAGACACGGGTACGCATCGGCTCTCTCGACCGGGACAAGGGCGGAGTCGTCGCCGGCGTGAAGCGGATCGTCACCCATCCCGACTGGAGCGGCCGCGACACGAGCGGGGAGCGAAAGGGCGACCTCGAGCTGATCCAGCTGGACCGCCGAGTGAACCTCACCCCCATCCGCATCGCCGACAGCCCCGGCCGAGTGGGCGACCCGAGCCGAGTCATCGGCTGGGGGATGACCTGCGAGAGCATGGCGAGATGCGAGAACGGTTCCGAGAAGCTGCAGGAACTCGACACCGTACGCGTACCCGACAACCGTTGCGTCGAGCTCAACAGGGGCACCGAGCTGTGCACCAGCGACAGCGCCGGGCGCGCGGCCAGCGCCTGCCACGGCGACTCCGGCGGCCCACAGATCCGCAAGATCGCCGGCCGGTGGGAGCTGATCGGCGCCACCTCGCGCGACGGTGACGACGTGGACGAGCGGATGGGCGGCGGCGTCGGCTGCTCCACCAACCCCGACGGCGGACCGGGGGTCGGCATCTGGACGGACGTGACCCACTACCGCTCGTGGATCACTCGCACCATAGAGGCGTGACCCACTAGGACGGTGATCCCCCTCTACATGAGGGGCGGTCTCCCCCGAGCGGGTTACTGATCATCGTGTTCCTGCTGGCCGCCCAGGTGCGTTTCGACAGGCGCTGGCCGCGCGTGGTCCTGCTCGTCCTGCTGTGGCCGTGCACCGGCATGGCAGCGGTGTGGGCGGTCGGCATGCTGGGCGGTGCGCCGCTCACCGACCGCAGCGGCGCGGTCTTCCGTGGGTATTGCGCGGTCTGGGCCGTGCTCCTCTTCCAGGCCACGCGCCACCTCCAGCATTGCCCTCGCCAGGTCGCGGCCCCATGAGCGCAACTGGCCGCAGGTGGCGGTCGATCGTTCGATCGGGTGGTGCTGTAAGACAGATATAAAGATCAGGCCCTGTTGATGTCCCTCAGTGTGCGTGCCCGAAACCATTGTGGCAGTGCGCCTGGGATATCAGGGACTGCCGGTGTTGTCGCTCGTCAGAACCCGATCTTGCTCTCGTAGTAGAGAGCCCATCGCCCTGGGACTCCAGATGTTACAGAAAATGCGTTCGAATTTAGGGTGACCTTTCTCATATTGTCCCCTTGATCAGGCGAGGATATTGATCTTGTGTCATGTCAACTCATCCCTGATTGAGGGTGTTAGTGAGCGAGTTACCACGTACAACGAGAACGGGCGGGAAACCGCCCCGGCACATCACCCTGGCGACGGTGCTCACGGTGGCAGCATCGCTGCTGGTGGCGGGAACGGTGACCTCGGCCATGGCCGACCCGGGACCGAACGGCCCATCTGGGAGCGCTCCCGCTTCCACGAAGACCATCTTCCCCCACCCGGATGATCCGGACGCGCCCCTGCGTGCCGCACTCCAGGAGGCGAAGCAGCGCAACGAGACGATCCCCGTCGAATCCGCCTTCACCGAGACATCACGTACGTGGGCCTACCCGGACGGACACCTGGCGACGGAGTCGTACTCAGGCCCGGCCCAGCTCAAGCAGGGCGACGGCTCGTGGGCGTGGATCGACACGTCCCTGGTCGAGCAGAACGGGGTGCTACGGCCCAAGCGCGCCAAGGGCGGCGTGCGCCTGTCGACCGGCGGCACACAACCTTTCGCGACCATGAAGCTGGGCAGGGACCGCTCGTTCGGGCTGTCCTGGCCGACGGCACTGCCACACCCTCAGATCAAGGGCAACGTAGCCACGTACGTAGGAGCCGCCGGCCCATCGGCGGACCTGGTGGTGACGGTCCTGCCTACCGGATTCCGGCACGACATCGTGTTACGCGAACGGCCGACCGGAGCGGTGGAGTTCCGCATCCCGGTGCAGGCCCGCGGGCTCGACCTCAAGACGACCAAATCGGGCGGCCTCTCGCTGACGGCCGCCAAGGGCAAGCAGGTGGCATCGGCGCCGACGCCGCTGATGTGGGACGCGGCGACCGACAAGCCGAGCGCTGAGCACCCGGGCCGCCAGGCCAAGATCGACACGACGGTCGAGGGCAAGGACGCATCGACCGTTCTGGTGCTCAAACCGGAGACCGCGTGGCTGGCCGACCCGGACACTAAGTATCCCGTCACGGTGGACCCCACGACCACGCTCGGGGTGAGCCAGGAGGTCGGGATCAGTTCCCCCGACTTCCAGTCGTCAGCGGGGTTCGTCCGCCGAATGCAAGTGAACGGAAGTGATCGGATCACCCGTGCACTGATGGCCTTCGACACCGCCGCGATCGCCGGGCGCCAGGTGGTCAAATCGACCATGCAGCTGATGCTGCGCGCGGACGCCACCTCCTGCAGTGCCTTTCAGGGGATCGTCGCACAACGCATCACCACGCCGTGGGTGGCCGACAAAACCTCCTGGAGTAACCAGCCCACCACCACGCCGGAAGGCCGGTCCACCGTCGACCCCTGTGCGCTGCCGCGCACGACCGGCTCGGTGTGGAGCTGGGACCTGACCAGCATGACCCAGCAGTGGGCCTCGGGCGCCGCCAACAACGGCCTGATGCTGAGCCTGACCTCGGAAAGCCCTGTCCCCAAGAACTTCATCGAGGACTTCCTGTTCTGGCCGTTGATGTTCAACCAGAACGTGCCCAAGCTGAGCGTGGACTGGGTGCTCCCGCCGGAGATCCCCACCGTTTCCGCCGAATCGATCGACTCCATGAGCGGCAACGACGCCATCGCACGCAGCACCAACGTCAAGGTGTCCTACAGCTCCAGGGTCCCCGAAGCCACCAACCTGAACTACACCGTCACGGTCAACGACTCCACCATGACGCCTCCGGCCCCCCAGTTGCCGGGACAGGAGGCAGCCTATTGGAAGTTCGACGAGGCATCCGGCGCCTCCGCCACCGACTCCTCCGGCAATGGCCGGAACGCAACTCTGAGCGGCAGTTACAGCCGCGTCAGTGGGCAGCTCGGCCAGGCCGTGAAGCTCACCAACGGCGGAAAGGCCGTCACCAGTCAACCGGTCCTCAACACCAACCAAAGCTTCACCGTGGCAGCCTGGGTGCGGCTCAACAGCAGCGCAACCGACCAGACCGTGTTTTCGCAGATGGGAGTCAACCAAGCCGCTTTCGCGCTGAACTATGTGACTTCGGGGCTGTCAGATGTCGACCAGCACTGGTGGTTCACGACCACCGCAAAGGATGATCCGACCACGATCCAAGAGCGAGGAGTCCCCTCCAGCGGGCTGGCGAAAATCGGTGAGTGGACACATGTCGCGGCACAGTATGACCAGGCCGCGCACAAGATCCGGCTGTACGTGGACGGGGTACTGTCCGGCGAACGGCCCTATTCCCTGGACTGGAACGCACGCGGCCCGTTCGAGATCGGCCGTGGCCGGGTACTCGCCGAGAATCTCGACGGATCGGTGGACGACGTCCACGTCTATCAGCGGGTCCTGACGGCGGATGAAGTCCGGACGCTGGTAGGCGTGCCAGGTACCACCACGCACAACGACATCCCCTCGGGCCAGGTATTGGACAAGGTCTTCACCTTGGACAACCCGGCCAGCTTCAAGTTCGTGGTCAAGGCGTGCCGAAGCGGCGTCGTCCCGCCGTCATGCAACGAGAGCCCGGCCTACCGGATCACCTCGGACGCGCCGATGCTGCCGAGCGACACCGAGACCGGCATGGCCGACCCGACCCAGCCGATCTTGTCCGGCATGGTCAACCGGCCGTCCGGCGGCGCGGTTTTGGCCAAGTACTACTTGTACGACAACACGGGCGCACCAGTCGGTTCGGCGCCGCTCGGCACCCGTACGGTCAACGGCGGCGAACGGGCCTCGTACCAAGTCCCCGCGAACACCGTGCAGCCAGGGCGTACGTACAAGTGGCAGATGGTCGCCTGCGCAACCGGGCCTGGCTCGTCCACCCCCGGCCCTGACCCAACACCCAACCCAACGCCGACACCGACCCCAACGCCCACCCCGACTCCGAATCCGACGCCGAGCGGCCTGGTTGCCGCCTACGGCATGGACGCAGGAACCGGAACCGCCGTCGCCGACAAGACCGGCACCAACAACGGCACCTCCACCAGCACCTCCTGGGTGGCAGGCAAGTACGGCAAGGCCCTGTCCTTCAACGGCACCTCCAGCTGGGTTACCGTCAACCACTCACCCTCGCTGAAGATGACCAACGCCCTGACCTTGTCGGCCTGGGTCAAGCCCAGCGCCGTCGATGGCTATCGCACCCTCATGGGCAAGGACAACGCGACGCTCGACGATCTCGGCTACGGCCTGTACGCCTCCAACGGCTCCACACCCATGGGTCTGCTGGCCACCGGCGACGATTTCAAATCGGTCCCAGGAAGTGGAGCGCTGCCGATCAACACCTGGAGCCACCTCGCCGTCACGTACGACGGCACCATGGCCCGCCTGTACCTCAACGGCGCCCAAGTGGGCCAAAGCCTCGCCACAGGCGATCTGCTCGACGACGGCGGCGCCTTCCACATCGGCGGTAACACCACGTTTGGCGAGTACTTCAAGGGCGTGATCGACGAAGTACGCGTCTACAACCGCGCGCAAACCGCCGCGGAACTCCAGGCCGACATGAATACCCCGATCGTCGGAGCGACTCCCTCAGCAGCCTCCCGATCCGCTACGTCTGCCGTTGCGGACAGCTCGGCCATCGAGGTCTGCACTCCCAAGACCGCTCCGGTCAGCTTCACCACCCCGGGGACACCTGCTCCCGATCCAGTCGAGGACGTCCGGCATCTCACGCTGAGCAAGGACAGCTTCGTCATCAAAACCGCCAAGACCGATCCAACCGCCTGCGCTGGCTCGCCGTGCCCGGTGGGGGATTCGGCCACGGCCCAGATAGGCGGTACGGGGACGAACAAGACCGCCGCTGTGATCGGGCTCAAGCTGGATGCGCTGCCGGACGGCGCGGCCGTCACCGAGGCGATCGTGAAGCTTGGCAGGCCGACTTGCCCGGCGGCCGCTTGCCCAGCTGATGCGATCATTACAGCGACGCCTCTCAACAACCCTGTCACAGGCGACTCCAAGGGTTCTGAGCTGGCGGGGGATGCCGACACCGCCGTCACGCCCCTCGCGCTGCCACTGAGCGCCCCACAGGCCGACATTGCGGGGAGCGAGTACCAGTGGCTGCTGCTGACCTCCAACAAGGACGACATCATTTCCTTTGCGGACCCAGTGGTGAGCGAGCAACCCTCGGTTGAACTCACCTACCTGCCCGCAGGCCCGCCCAGCGAGGTCGTCAACCTCACAACGTCCGGTGGGGACGCCAGCATTGTCTCGAGTTGGGGATTGCCGGAGAGGAGCGGCAGCTCCGCGATGATCTTCGGCTACGACATCGAGGTGGTGGACGCCAGCGGGACCGTCGCGAAGACGGTGACGTCCAAGGAGCCGTGGGCGACAGCGGACGGTCTGACCAATGGGATGGCCTACACGGTCAAAGTGCGCGCGACGACGCCCTTCGGTAAGAGCGACTGGGCAGTTGCGACGGCGACCCCCCGGGCCGTGCCGCCACCACAGCCCAATGACGGTACCTGTGTCCCCTTCCTGGACCAGCCACCTTCCGCGACCGCTCGCGTGAACTCGGATGATCCGGCCGCTCAGACGTACCTGGACCGTGTCAAGGCCTACTACCAGGCGCAGGACGCCGTACTGGAAGGTCGTGCAAAAACCATCTGGGACGCGCCGGGTGTCACGGCCAGGGCGCCGAGCACAGCCAAGCTATCGCTGCTCAACGCTGAGCTGACAGCCGAGCGGACGGCTCTGCAGCGAGCCAACCAGGCCAGGACCGACTCCACTGTGACGCTCGATAAGGGCGTCGTTCAGGCCAAGCCGAACGGCGAGATCTGGGTGACCGTTCAGGTCAAACGGACCTGGAAGATTTCCGGCTCCGGACAGTCGGCCGCCAAGCGCCCGGCAGATGGCGCTCCCGGCCAGGTCGACCCTGACCCATCCACCATCACTATCCACGTCTTCGACCGCTGCGGAAACATGACCACGATCGAGGCTCCGAATCCGGCCTACCAGGACCCCACTGATTCTCTGGACTCCGGCGATACGTCTGCGGGCGGCTCTGCCGGGGCGTCGCCGCTGTGCACGGTGAAGCCGCCGATCTCGACCGATTACTTCTACGACGGCGGAACTCCGAAATTCAACTGCGAAGGACAGTCGTGGGTCGACACCTTGGTGAAGGGATGGTGGGTCTCCACCCGGTTCAGCGCCTACTGGGATCCGAAGGATGTCGACATGTCGCGGAACCTCCGTGGCGACCAGCGCTGGGACATCCAGCACGCGGTCAACTACATGAGGGTGGGCACGAACAACAACAGCAAGAAGCAGGAAGAATACAACAAGTATATGTGGGACCACATCAAGCCGAAGTTCACGGCTCAGCTGTGCTTCGTAAACGAGAAAAGCACCACTGAGGTTACCCAGAACGCGTCAATGGGCATCACGGTGGATGGAACAACCACGCCGAAGGTCTCGATGACGGCGAACGCTGGAGTCTCCAAAAAGATCAACTACGAGATCGGCGAGCTCTGCAAGCCGTATCTCAGCCAGAAGGTCTCGAAGGGCCTCTACATGGCGACCCGCCCGGAAACGGTGAACGAATGTCTCGTCACGCACATCGACGAGTGCGTGATCTCCAGATTCGCCCATTACTTCGAGAGCGATCTGTACCTGAAGTACAAGGTCAAGGGAACTTGGTACACGCCGCACGTTCACCACGTGGGCCATTCCTTCGTGGCGCGCAAGCTCGAGTACGGGCTGGGTGAGCCACCAGCGGAACTTCGCCGCATCTCTTGGGAAGAGACCGGGCGCATGATCTCCGACAAGAACGATCTCCCGTCGTGGATTTGGGAATAGTAGGGTAAAACCGCAAATATTGGGGGGCCGCGTTCGCGGCCCCCCATACCGCTATCCCCCGGGGGCAAAGTTCGTGGTAGATGGCTATTCGTGGTAGCCGGAGATGTCGTCCTGGCTCTGAGCATGACGCTGCTCGTGCGCTCTGCCGTTTCCGGTGAAGCGCTGAGCGATGAGCGAGCATATCTCGTGCTCAAGAACGCCCTGGCCGTCGCCAATCCGGACTACGAAGTGGCGTTTGACTTCGCCGATTCGTCGTTTCGCGATGCCGGGGACGGCCGGGAGCTACCTGTGACTTTCGAGGGTCAAGGCGATGGCATGGACGCCGCCGAAATGAGCTGGCAAGACAAGCTCGTCCTGTCTTATTCGGGAGACGTGCGGGTTCCGGCAATGCCCCGGACTCAACTGACCGCCGCCTTGGAAGCCTTCGGCGCCCCCGCTCGTTCCGCTGACGCCAAGAGAACCATCGTCCTGCTGAAGGAGTCGCCTGCGGACGTGTACGTGAAGGCCGTGGATGAGCTCCGGTCGCCGCCGGGCACGGCCGCGATGGCTGGTATTTGGAGCAGTAACTTCGATGTGTTCCTGTTGTTCGAATCGCGAGGATTCAAAATCTGTGCATCAGGGAAACGGATCGGAATTCAGCGGCGGCTCAGTTCAGGCGCTGGGCTTCGTTATTGCGCGTGTCGGACCGGAAATAACTGGGATAATTTGGGCTTGAAATTGTCGGATCTTCGTGATTAAGTCGACGAGGCAAAAATTTATGGATTCACGGTGACGGGCCATCCAGAAAGCGTGTCATCTGTTATCGAAGCTTCCCGAGTGCAAGATGTCAGAATAGTTGCCATCCATCCGGAAATGGAATGAATGGAACTCTTCATGGTCGAGGGTGTAGCTGGGTGCTGAGTCCGCCGGTCTCGAGCGGTGACCGGGCGACGTAGTCGGTGAGGTTGCGCCTTCGACCTGGCGGAGGCGTATCGGGCCGTGATCGGACCCCCTCCCATGTCGGACCCCTCATGGCCGGGATGTAAGGGGTTCATGTCGGCTTCTGTAGCTGATCGACAGTGTCATGGCAGACCGGCCGCACCGGTCGGTTCGCTTGCGACACGTGACCCGTTTAGCACGTGCGAGACTGGTACGCATGACGACCGGCGTGGATGGTGCACGGACGCCGCGGAAATACAAGGGTTCCGGCCGGCTGCCGACGATGCAGGACATCGCTGACCATGTGGGTGTGTCGCGTCAGCTGGTCTCGCTGGTGATGCGGGATGTTCCCGGGCCGAGTGCGGAGTCCAGGGAGCGGATTCTCGCCGCGGCGAGTGAGCTCGGGTATCGGCCGAATGCCTCGGCGCGGTTGCTTCGCCAGAATCGTACGCGGCTGATCGGGGAGGTGTTCGAGATCCGCCATCCGTTTCAGGTGCGCTTCATGGAGCGGCTGTTCGTCCGGGCGGCGGAAGAGGGCTTCGGGTTGGCGCTGGGTCCGAGGACGGTTGAGCGGTCGACGGATGTCGTCGTCGCTGAGCTGATGGAGCAACGGGTGGAGGCGCTGGCCGCGTTTCAATCCGGATCCGACGTCGAGCGCTCTGTCGGCGGCTTGCGATCTCGTGCCCGTGGTGTGGCTCGGGGAATGGGTGCGGAAGTCCGACGTCGACAATGTCCACGTGGACGAGGCTGAGGGGCTTCGTCTCGCGATCGAGCACCTCGTGGGGCTCGGGCACCGGACGGATCGGCGTTCGCGTACGTGGACTTTCCCTTCGACCCGTACTTCACCATGCCAGCCGGAGGCGATGCGTGACAGCTGCGGGTGGCGATCGCCGGAAGGGGATGATCGCCACCCGCGCCTGTCGTGCGCCCCCGAACATGGCCTGGGTGTCGTGGGCCAGGTCGGGCTGGACCGCTGTCAGGAGACGGTCCAGCTGTGCGATCGCGTACGACCCGCTACTGGACCCGCTCGAAGGGTGCCGGTGCCTTGCCGGTCCAGCGGTGGAGCTGGGCGAGGCCGGTCTGCTTGGTCACCCCGTCTTCCACGACCGTGCCCTGCTGGGCGACGTAGTAGCGGCCGTCGTCCAGGGAGGCCAGGCCGTACTGGCCGCCGAACTCCCAGCCCCAGATGCCGGTCGCCTGATCATGGAGACCCCGCTCGACCAGAGAGAGCGTCTTGCCGCGCTCGGGCTGGGGCTGGCCTTGGATGGGCTTGGTCACGGCGGGCTTGGAGCCGTCGATCATGAAGAACGAGTAGTTCGGGAACGTCGGCTTGATGCCCTTGTAGGCGGCCATGAACCAGTTGCCGGTGTGGCCGTCGTACTCCAGGTTCTGCACGCCGTACGTGGTGTTGCCGGTGTAGGCGAAGTACTTGCCGTCCGAGCGGGATGGGCCGGAGGTGTGCGGCTCGGTCTGGGTGAGGGGGCGTTCGTACTGGCGCCACTGCTTGATGTCGTACTGCAGGAGGACCTGGTAGTCGTTGTCCTGGCGGTCGGCGTTGGCGTAGATGCCGTACGCGACCGTCAGCTTGTCGCCGCCGCCCCGCTTGCCGAACGCGGGGCCGAAGGCGACGCCGTCGATGCCGCTGCAGCCATAGCGGTGGTCCGGCGTCTTGGCCGTGTCGCCGTCGAAGACGCCGTCACCGTTCATGTCGGCGCTGTAGTCGTCCACCACGTCCTTGAGGTAGACGGCCGTGACCACGTTGGACGTCTCGGCGTTCATGTCGAGGCTGGTGATGCGGTCCACGTCGAAGATGGCGATGTAGAACGACTTGGCGGCCTTGTACTCCAGCGAGCCGTAGACGCGGCCGTCGCGGTTGTTGAAGTCCAGGTCGCCGAGGTGGCCGGTGAAGCCGGTGACGGAGCCGACCGGGCGGCCCTCAAGGTCGGTTTTGACCAGGAGGTTGGTGAAGGAGAAGTACATGTACCCCTTCTTCTGGTCGACCGCGATCCCCTG
Organism: Nonomuraea aurantiaca; assembly: GCF_020215705.1. Taxonomy (GTDB): domain Bacteria; phylum Actinomycetota; class Actinomycetes; order Streptosporangiales; family Streptosporangiaceae; genus Nonomuraea; species Nonomuraea aurantiaca. The sequence goes on from NZ_JAIWNB010000001.1 coordinate 605,942, forward strand.
TACGTGGCCCGACGGCCAGGCCCCGCCGTTCACCTCCGCCGGCAGTCGCGCCGGCCGGTCGGCCGCCTGGGCGGGGAGGGCGAGCAGGGCCGACGCTGTCAACGTCGCGAGCAGTAGTTGAGCGACCCGCATGTTCTTCCGCGTACCTTTCCGTGGATCAGTGCTGATCGACACCATAAAGGGACACACAGGAACTTTACTGACTATTGTTTGACTCTCTTGTGGCGTCTTGTTGAACGCCAGAGGCCGGAGCCGAGGTCATCGCCGCGCGGATGCCGCGCTGGAGCAGGGCGGGCAGGCACAGTACGGTGCCCAGCGCGCCGATCCACACCGCGGCGGTGAGCCCGCCCAGAGCGGTCGCCCCGGCGGCGAGCAGACTGCCCAGCGCGATGGCGCCCCATAGGAGGAATCGCTGCACCGAACCGACCCGGCCCAGCAGGGCCGCCGGGGTGAGGACCTGGCGCATCGTGATCGACGTGGGACCGAAGGCGCCCTCGCCGACGCAGTGCACGATGCTCCCCGCGACCAGCCCGATCGCACCGGGTGCCCCGCCCAGGGAGCCGAGCGCGGGCATGGCGACGATGCCCAGGACGGACACCGACGCGGCCAGGACGAGGGTGCGCGGCGAGCCGAGACGGCGGATCAGCCGGGTCGACAGGAGGTTCCCGATCGGGTAGCCCGCCGCGGCGGCGCCGATCACCACGCCGATCCAGCCGGGGGACAGGCCGAGGATGTTGCGGCAGTAGAGCACCAGGCTCGTCTCGACCATGGACAGGAACAGGACATAGACCGTGCCGCACGCCAGGACGGGCCGGAGGATCGGGTGCCGGAGCGCGAACCGCAGCCCCTCGGCGATGTCGCGCCGCATCCAGCCGGGCTCACGTCCGGTGCCCGATGCAGCTGCGCTCCCCGGTGTAGTGGCGCCCTCCTCGCGGTGGCGGATCAGCGCCACCGAGGCGAGTGACGCCGCGAAGCTGACCATGTTGGCGGCTATCGCCCCGACCAGGCCGAGCGCCGTGATGACCGGCCCGGCCGCCATCGGGCCCAGCGCCTTGGCCACCGACTCCGACAGGGCCAGCCGCGTGTTGCCGCGATGCAGCGCCTCCGCCTCGCCGTACAGGCTGGGCAGGTAGGAGGTGTACGCGACCTGGAAGAACACCACCGCGCACCCGCTCACCAGGATCAGCGCGAACAGCAGCGGAAACGTCAGCCCACCCAGGGCGGCCAGCACCCAGATCGCGCCGAAGGCCAGCACCTGCACGCCGTCGCAGACCAGCATGACGGTACGGCGGGGCAGCCGATCGACGATGGCCCCGGCCGGCAGGCCGAGCGGAAGGAAGGGGAGGAACAGGGCGAACGGCAGCAACGCGGCCTGCGCCGGGGAAGCGCCCAGGACGGTGACGGCCAGCAGCGGCAGCGCCAGCGTCATGAACTGGTCTCCGAACAGCGACAACGACTGCCCGGCCCAGAGCAGCCCGAAGTCGCGGTCTGTCGTCCTGAGCGGCATGTGCTCCGCCGGAGAGCGTGGGAACATGCCGCGAATTGTGCCGACCGCCGCACGTCGGGCGACGGCGGCGATCGGACCTATATATGGCTTTAAATGGGGCTAAGGGGGTCAGCGGCGGTGAGAGTGCCGGTGGATCATCTTGAAGACCATGGCCCCGATGAACACGAAGAACAGCACCTTCGCGATGCCGAACCCCCCGAACACGAACCCCACCATCAGCAGCACGAACAGGATCGGCAGGAACGGTCCCGGCCCATGGCGCGGCCGTCCCCAGCCATGGCGCATATCGCGCTGCGCGTGACGCATCGACTGCATCTGGTGCCGGTGCGCCTTCATCGCCGCCCGCCAGGCGTCCCTGTCGAACGCCTGGGGAGGCAGGCCATGCGGCTCGCGGTAGCCGTACTGCCGCTGACCGGGCAGGTCAGCGGTGATCTGCGCGAGGTCGCGCGCGGTGCGTGCGCCGAGCGTCCGGTCGATGCGCTGGTCCAGCTCCTCGCGGTCGAGGCGGCCCTGCGCGAAGTGCTCGCGCAGGTCGGCCATCGTCTGTTCGCGCTCGGCGTCGCCGATGCGGAGATCGTTGGGGTCCATAACTGGTTCCTCGCTCTCCCCGTACCGGCCGTCCAGGGTGGCGCCGGTCATGCGTTACTCCTCACCCGGGTCGCCGTCGGCCAGAATCTGGTAGAGCTTGCGCCGGGTCTCTACAAGAGTCTTACGCGCTTCGCGGATTTGTGCGTCGCTCCCGGTCTGCAAAACCTGCGTCATCGCGAATGCCGACTGGCGCGCGATGTCCCAAAGGTCCGCGGTGTTGTCGTCGATGTCGGGCCGCATCTCGTCCCACGGGGCGCGGATCTCGTCGGCGTGCGCCTCGATGTAGGCGAGCCCGGTCTCGGTGAGGCGGAAGGTCTTGCGGCCCTCGTTCTCCTCGGCGACGACCAGTCCCTCGTCGGTGAGCTGCTGGAGCGCCGGGTAGACGGCGCCGGGGCTGGGCTTCCAGCCGCCTTCGCTGCGCTCGGCGATCTCCTGGATGATCTGGTAGCCGTTGCGCGGCTCCTCGGACAGGAGCGCCAGGATCGCGGCGCGTACGTCGCCCCGCTTGGCCTTCCGGCCACCCCGGCCGCCCCGGTGCCCGAACGGGCCAGGGCCGCCGGGACCCCATCCCCAGGGGCCGCGCCCGAACTCGGGCGGGAATCCGCGCCGGCCGCGTTGCCGCTCCTCGTGCGGGCCGCCGCGGTGGTGGTGATGGTGGTGATGGCCACCCTGTTCCCACGCCTCGGCCACGGCCTTGAGCGCTTCACGGGCGGCACGCTTGAACTCGCGGGGCTCGGGCCACGGCCGGCCTGCTGCTTGTGCGGAAGTCATGTCAAACTCTCCTTCTTGTGAATGCTTGTGAATGTTCTCGATGCTTCAAAGATATATCGCCAATATGTCGTTCGCAAGCGGGTGGGCAGAGTGAGACAGATCACGAAAAAGTTGCGGATTGCGGGAACAGGAGACGGGAGGGCGTCGTTGTTCAGAGCAGACGAGGTCGTTCCGCGTCGGCAGGGCTGGGGGGTGCTGTCGCCGCGGAGACGACCTCGTCTGCGTTTCCGGACATTTCCCCGATGGGCCCCGACGGCCTGGGGTGGTCTGCGGCAGGCAAAGTCCGTAGCGCCGGGGTGAGGGTGATGGCGCCCCAGGCGGGTCTCCGCGCGTAAAGAACGGCTTTGCCGTACAGTTTCGATCATGATGGGGCATTCGCATGCGATGACGGGGGCCATCGCCTGGCTAGGACTCGCGCCCGGGCTCGCCGCGCTCCCGATGGTGACCGAATCGTCCAGGTTCATCGAGACCGGGATCATGGCGAACGCCCTCACCCCGGCCGAGTTCATCGCCGGCGCCATCATCTGCGCGGGCGCGGCCATGCTGCCGGACCTCGACCATCCGAGCGCGACGATCGCGCAGACGTTCGGGCCGGTCACCTGGCTGCTGAGCAAGGCCGTCGCCTGGCTGAGCGGCGGGCATCGGGGGGCGACGCATTCGCTGGCGTTCGCGGTGGTGCTCGGGTTCGCGGCGCACTGGCTGGCCAACACCTATCCGATCGGCCGCGACATCATGGTCGTGCTGCTCATCGGGCTGGCGCTGCGCGCGATCGGCATCGGCATCCCGGGCAACAAGCTCGGCTCGGCGATGGTCAACGTCGGCCTGACCGCCGGGCTCTACGCCGTCTTCCTGTCGCAGGGGGTCGGCTACGCGTGGCTGGGCCTGGCCGTGGCCATCGGCTGCCTCGTGCACGTCGTCGGCGACTGCATGACCGAGCGGGGCTGTCCGGTGCTGTGGCCGGTGTCGGTCCGGTTCGTGCTGCCGTGGAAGATCGGGATCAAGACCGGGAAGACGTTCGAGCAGAAGATCCTGGCTCCCGTGCTGTCCATCGCCATCATCGGCCTGCTGTTCTGGCGGCTGGTGCCGGTTTAACTTGATGTCGAGATACTTTTAGAGATATCTTGACATCAAGACATCCGCCGCGCGGCCCCGCGGGTTAGGTTCACCTAACGTTCTTACTGCTCCCGGGGTGCGGCAGGATTCAACTGAGCACATGTCTATGGAGGAGGCGAATCATCGTGTCCGCGAACAGCTTCGGCAGCCGTGACACGCTACGCGTAGGCGACGCGTCATACGAGATTTTCCGGCTGGACGCCGTCGAAGGCGCAGCCCGCCTCCCGTTCAGCCTGAAGATCCTGCTGGAGAACCTCCTCCGCACCGAGGACGGCGCGAACATCACCGCCGACCACATCCGCGCGCTGGGCGGCTGGGATCCCAAGGCGGCGCCGAGCGTGGAGATCCAGTTCACCCCGGCCCGCGTCATCATGCAGGACTTCACCGGCGTGCCGTGCGTGGTCGACCTGGCCACCATGCGTGAGGCCGTGCGCGACCTGGGCGGCGACCCGGCCCGCATCAACCCGCTGGCCCCCGCCGAGATGGTCATCGACCACTCGGTCATCGTCGACTACTTCGGTCACCCCGACGCCTTCCAGCGCAACGTCGAGCGCGAATACGAGCGCAACCACGAGCGCTACCAGTTCCTGCGCTGGGGCCAGACCGCGTTCGACGAGTTCAAGGTCGTCCCGCCCGGCACCGGCATCGTCCACCAGGTCAACATCGAGCACCTCGCCCGCGTGGTCATGATCCGCGACGGCAAGGCCTACCCCGACACCTGCGTGGGCACCGACTCGCACACCACGATGGAGAACGGCATCGGCGTCCTCGGCTGGGGCGTCGGCGGCATCGAGGCCGAGGCCGCGATGCTCGGCCAGCCGATCTCCATGCTGATCCCGCGCGTGGTCGGCTTCAAGCTCAACGGCAAGCTGCCCGCCGGCGCCACGGCCACCGACCTGGTGCTGACGGTGACCGAGATCCTGCGCAAGCATGGCGTGGTCGGCAAGTTCGTCGAGTTCTACGGCGACGGCGTCTCGTCCGTGCCGCTGGCCGACCGGGCCACGATCGGCAACATGAGCCCCGAGTTCGGCTCCACCTGCGCGATCTTCCCGATCGACGGCCAGACGGTCGACTACCTGCGCCTGACCGGCCGCTCCGAGGAGCAGATCGCGCTCGTCGAGGCGTACGCCAAGGCCCAGGGCCTCTGGCTCGACCCGTCGGCGCCCGAGCCGGTCTTCTCCGAGTACATCGAGCTCGACCTCGGCACCGTCGTCCCGTCCATCGCCGGCCCGAAGCGCCCGCAGGACCGCATCGCCCTGTCGGCCGCCAAGGACACCTGGCGCCGCGACGTGCGCAATTACGTCACCGACTTCGACGGCGACGGCATCGACGAGGCCGTGGAGGAGAGCTTCCCCGCCTCCGACGCGCCCGCCTCCAATTCCCGCGCCAACGGCTCCCGCCCGCACAAGACGGTCGCGGTGACGCTCGAGGACGGCACCTCGTTCGAGATCGACCACGGCATCGTCTCCATCGCCGCGATCACCTCGTGCACCAACACCTCCAACCCGTACGTCATGCTCGGCGCCGCCCTGCTGGCCCGCAACGCCGTGGAGAAGGGCCTGACCCGCAAGCCGTGGGTCAAGACCTCCCTGGCTCCCGGCTCGCAGGTCGTCACCGGCTACTTCGAGCGTTCGGGGCTCCAGCCGTACCTCGACAAGATCGGCTTCAACCTCGTCGGCTACGGCTGCACCACCTGCATCGGCAACTCCGGGCCGCTGCTCCCGGAGATCTCCGACGCGATCCAGGCCAACGACCTCGCCGTCACGGCCGTGCTGTCGGGCAACCGCAACTTCGAGGGCCGGATCAACCCCGACGTCAAGATGAACTACCTGGCCTCGCCGCCGCTCGTCGTGGCGTACGCGCTGGCCGGGACCATGGACCTCGACCTCGACACCGAGCCGCTGGGCGTCGGCGCCGACGGCACGGCGGTCTTCCTGCGCGACATCTGGCCGTCGCCCGAGGAGATCGCGGCCGTGGTCCACTCCTCGATCGGGCGCGACATGTTCGAGCGTGACTACGCCGACGTGTTCAAGGGCGACGAGCACTGGACGTCGCTGCCGATCCCCACGGGCAACACCTTCGAGTGGGACCCTTCCTCCACGTACGTGCGCAAGGCTCCCTACTTCGAGGGCATGCCCTCCACTCCTGACCCCGTTACCGACATTTCCGGCGCTCGCGTGCTGGTGAAGGTCGGCGACTCGGTCACCACCGACCACATCTCGCCGGCCGGCTCCATCAAGGTCGGCACGCCCGCCGCCCAATACCTGCAGGCTCACGAGGTCGCGGTCAAGGACTTCAACTCCTACGGCTCGCGGCGCGGCAACCACGAGGTCATGATCAGGGGTACGTTCGCCAACATCCGCCTGCGCAACCAGATCGCGCCCGGCACCGAGGGCGGCTACACCCGCGACTTCACCCAGGACGAGGGGCCGGTGTCGTTCATCTACGACGCCTCGGTCAACTACGCCTCGGCCGGGACGCCGCTGGTGGTGCTGGCGGGCAAGGAGTACGGCTCGGGCTCGTCGCGTGACTGGGCGGCCAAGGGCACCGCGCTCCTGGGCGTCCGCGCCGTCATCGCGGAGTCGTACGAGCGCATCCACCGCTCCAACCTGATCGGGATGGGCGTGCTGCCGCTGCAGTACCCGGAGGGCGTCTCGGCCGCCTCGCTGGGGCTGACCGGCGAGGAGACGTTCGACATCACCGGGGTGGAGGAGCTCAACAAGGGCGGCATCCCCGCGACCGTGCACGTCAAGGCGGGCGAGGTGGAGTTCGACGCGGTGGTCCGCATCGACACGCCCGGCGAGGCCGACTACTACCGGCACGGGGGCATCATGCAGTACGTCCTGCGCTCCCTGCTCGCCAAGTCCTCCTAAGTCCTCCCGCGCCTCCGCCTCGGCCACCAGCTGAGCGGAGGCCGCCGGGGTCCCGCGCCGCACTTCCCGCGGCCGGGCGGGCGCGACCTCACGCGCCCACATCGGGGGTGAACCACCCGACCACGAAGCGCCGCCCGGCACCACACCGCCGGGCGGCGCTTCTCCCTTTCAGGCGCCCGCGCCGCCGTCCACCGGCACGATCGCGCCGGTCACCATCGAGGCCCGGTCGCTGAGCAGCCACGCTGCCACCTCGGCGACCTCGTGGGGCTCGGCCATCCGTCCGAGCGGGATCGAGGCCGTCGCCCGCTCGACGATGCCGGGGGTCGCCGCCTCCCAGTCGTCGATCATCTTCGTGGCGGTGCCGCCGGGGGTGATGCCGTTCACCCGGATGCCATCACGGGCCCAGCTCACCGCGGCGGTCTCGGTGATGCTGTTGAGCGCGCGCTTCATGGCGCCGTACGCGGGCAGCGCGGGGTTCGCGCGGCGGCTGCCGATGCTCGAGGTGTTGACGATCGCCCCGCCACCGTTGCGTCGCATGAGGGCGGCCTCGGCGGTCATGGCGGTCCAGTGCGCGCGGAAGTTCACCGCGAACTGCGCGTCGATGTCCTCGTCGCTCGTGGTGTCCAGCGGTCCGGGGTGCTGGATCACCGCGCCGTTGTTGAACGCGCCGTCGAGCCGTCCGTGCAACTCCTCGACGCGGTCGACCGCCGCGCGGATGCCGGCGCGGTCGGCGAGGTCCAGGGTGACGGCGTCGGCGACGCCGCCGTCGGCGCGGATCTCGGTGACGATCCGCCGCAGGGCGTCGGTGCCGCGGGCGGCGAGCACGACGGCGGCCCCCTCGGAGGCGAAGAGCCGGGCCGCGGCCGCCCCGATGCCGCGGCTGGCGCCGGTGATGAACACGACCTTGCCGGTGAGCAGGCCGATGGGTGCGCTATCAGTGGTGTTCGTCATGACGACAGTGTCAGGTCGGCCACCAGGCCGGATGCAGGCACAGACGGTACCAGGCTCCATCGCCGGGCAGCGTGCACACTGGGAATATGGACAAACAGGAACTCGGGGCGTTCCTCCGCAGCCGTCGCGAGCGGCTCCGGCCGCAGGACCTCGGCCTGCCCTCCGGCCCGCGACGCCGGACACCGGGACTTCGCCGCGAGGAGGTCGCGGTCCTCGCGCACATCTCCACGGAGTACTACGTCCGGCTAGAGCAGGGCAGGGCGCCGCGACCGTCGGGCGAGGTACTCGCCGGGATCGCAGGCGCGCTGCGGCTCACGGACGCCGAGTCCGACCACCTCCACCTCCTCGCGGGAACCGCGCCGAGCCGTAGCGGGCTGCATCGGCGCGACGTCCGGCCGAGCATCCTCGCGCTCATCGAGCGGCTGCCGCAGACGGCCGCTTTCGTGGTGTCGGCCGCGTTCGAGGTGCTCGCCTGGAACGACCTCGCGGCCGCGCTCATGGAGGACTTCGCCGAGCTCACCCCTCGGGACCGCAATCTCGCGCGCCGGGCGTTCCTCGGCCCCGAGCGCGCCGACGCGACGCTGTACGGGGTCTCCGACGCCGCGGAGTTCCGGCACCACGCAGTCATGAGACTGCGCGCCACCCTCGCCCGGTACCCGTCCGACCCCGCGGTGACCGGACTCGTCGACGAGCTCCGCGAGGGCAGTCCCGAGTTCGCCCGGCTCTGGGAGCGGCACGACGTGCAGACCGCGCCGACGCTCACGAAGACGTTCCGTCACCCGGTCGTCGGGGAGATCGCCGTCGACTGCGACTCGCTCACGCTCACGGACCGCGACCAGCACCTCGTGCTCTACAGCGCGCCGCCGGGATCCCCTGGCGCCGAAGCGCTGGCCCTGCTGAACGTCCTGGGAACCGAGTACGTCAAGGCGTACAGGTCACCCTGAGACAACCGGTGGATCAGCGGGATATGCGGCGGTAGGCGCGTACGGCCAGCGGGAAGAAGACGGCGATGATCGCCCCGGACCACAGCAGGCTCGCCGCGATCGGATGCTGGAGTGGCCAGGCGGTGGAGTGCGACGTCGGGTTGCCGAAGAGCAGGCGGGCGGCGGCGACCACGGCGCTCATCGGGTTCCAGTCGGCGACCGGCTTGAGCCAGGCGGGCAGCCCCTCCGTCGGGACGAACGTGTTGGCCAGGAACGTCATCGGGAACAGCCACCCGAACGTCGCCGCGTCCGCCTGGGCGCCGCTCTTGACGAACAGCCCGATGTAGGTGCCCACCCAGATCATCGCGAAGCCGAACAGGGCCAGCAGGCCGAACGCCGCCGCCGTCTGCCCGAGGGTGCCGTGTGCCCGCCACCCCGCCAGCAGCATCGCCGCCGCCACCATCGAGGCCAGCGACAGCAGGTGCATGGACAGGTCGGCGACGCTGCGGCCGATGAGCACGGCGCCGCGGGCGATCGGCTGGGCGCGGAACCGGTCGATGATGCCGCGTTCCATGTCCTCGCCGACCGCCGTGGCGGCGGCGGCCGCGGTCATCGCCATGACCTGCATGAAGATGCCGGGCATCAGGTAACTGCGGTAGTCGCCCCCACCGGGGAGGGTGATCGCGCTGCCGAAGACGTAGCCGAACAGGATCGTCATGACGATGGGAAACACCAGATATCCCGCTAATTCCCCTGGTTGTGCCCTCAGCCTGGAGAAGGTGCGGCGCGCGATGGTCAGGGAGTCGGAGATCGTCCAGCGGAGGCGCTCGCCGAGCGTCGTCGGTGGAGTGGGTACGTGGACAAGAGCCATGGGAAGTCCCCTCAGGTGGTCGGGTGGCGGTAAGCGGGCGGTTCGCCGGTGGGTCAGGAGGTGGTCAGGTGGAGGAAGACCTCGTCCAGGGTGGGGCGGCGGAGGGACAGGTCCTCGACCGGGATCATGGCCGTGTCCAGCGCGCCGGCGATGCGGATGAGCGACTGCGCGCCCTGCTCGACCGCCACGGTCACCCGCCGCTCGTCCACGACCTCCACCTGCCGCTCATCGGCCGCGCGCCGTACCAGATCGAGGGCTTGAGGGACGTCGGCGGCCGCGCGGAGGACGACCTGCACCCGGTCGCCGCCGATCCGCCGCTTCAGCTCCGCGGGCGAGCCGGAGGCGGCGACCCGCCCCTGGTCGAGCAGCACGATCTGGTCGGCGAGACGGTCGGCCTCGTCCAGGTATTGAGTGGTGAGCAGCAGCGTGGTCCCTTCAGCGACCAGGTCGCGCAGCAATTCCCACAGCCCGAGGCGGCTGCGCGGGTCGAGGCCGGTCGTGGGCTCGTCCATGAACAGCACAGGCGGCGAGACGATCAGGCTGGCGGCCACGTCCAGGCGGCGGCGCATACCCCCCGAGTACGTCTTGACCCGCCGGTTCGCGGCTTCGGCCAGGTCGAACCGCTCCAGCAGCTCGTCGGCCCGGCGCCGGGCCGACGCCTTGGGCAGGTGGTACAGGCTGCCGAACATCTCCAGGTTGCGCCGCCCGGTGAGCAACTCGTCGACCGCCGCGTGCTGCCCGGCGAGCCCGAACATGAAGCGCAGCCGCGCCGCGTCCCGCACCACGTCCAGCCCGGCCACCTCCGCGTGACCGGAGTCGGGGCGCAGGAGCGTGGTGAGGATGCGTACGGCGGTGGTCTTGCCCGCCCCGTTGGGCCCGAGCAGCCCGCAGACGGTGCCCGCCGGCACGGACAGGTCGATGCCCGCCAGTGCCTCCTTGGACCGGTACCGCTTCCGGAGCCCTTCCGCGTGAATCACGACGAACCTCCTTAACGTCGTTAAATCTAACGCTGTTAAGGATGCATTGAACGTTGTTAAACTGTCAACGTTAAACTGTCAACCGTGGCACTCGAAAAAGGCACCATCGTGGCGACCGGGCTCCGCTTGCTCGACGAGGTGGGCCTCGACGGCCTCACCTTGCGGCGGCTGGCGGCGGAGCTCGGCGTGCAGGCACCGGCGCTCTACTGGCACTTCAAGAACAAGCAGCAGTTGCTCGACGCGATGGCGGTGGCCATGGAGGCGCCGCACGTGACGCGGCCCGTGTTCACGGACCCCTCGCAGTGGCGGGAGTGGGTGGCCGACTACGCCCGCGGCAGCCGGTCGATACTCAACTCCCACCGCGACGGGGCCAGGCTGGCGGCCGGGACGCGGTCGTCGCCTGAGATGTTCGCGATGGTGGAGCGGGCGGTGGAGGCGCTGGAGCTGGCGGGCTTCACGGTGGCGGACGCGGCGCGGGGACTGTTCGCGGTGAGCAACTACGTGGCCGGGTTCGTGCTGGAAGAGCAGGCGGACCGGATGCGGCCGGACACGGACGAGCCGGGGCCCGACATGGCGGAGTTTCAGGCACGCTACCCGCGGATCATGGCGGCCCTGATGGAGGAGGGCGACCCGCAGGGCGACCACTCGTTCGAGGCGGGGCTGGCCCTCATCCTGGACGGCATGCGGCTGCGACTGTCCAGCGGGAGCGCCGCCGATTGAGGCGGTTGGCGACGGTCGATCGGCGAGTCTGGCACGATGAGGGTGCCACCCGGCGAAATTCCGCTTCGCCGGATGGCACTAATCGTCAGACGATGTCCGCGATCCAGTCGGTCACTTCGCGGACGACCTCGTCGGGAGCGATCCCGACTCTCCTGGTGAATCGCTGGGGAGACACGCTCCGCACGTGCTCAACCATGGCCCAGCTGGGTTTGTCGAGCCCCGTGCCTTCGCGGCTGACGGGGATGTGGTTGTCCCATCCGCGCTCGGTCGTTGTCAGGGGGACAATGATCTTTACGGCGGCCGCGGCATTGAAGTTGTCGTTGCTCACGACGAGCACGGGGCGACGGTAACCCTGCTCTCGTCCGGTCGGCTCGCCCAGCTCAGGGAGCCAGATCTTGCCTTGGATCCCCCTCATCTCTCTCCTTGGAAAACGTGATGAGCCCCTCCCACTCGGGTGCGATGCGAGGGCAGCTCGACGGTGGGCCCTGGACCAGCTCGGCTTCGGCGAGATAGGTAATGTGTGCGGTGGGTGAGGCCGCTGTGACAGGAGGTGCGCGATGGCGATCCGCCGCTCCGCCACCAAACGCCACGGCCTGCCCACGATCGTGCAACTGCGGCTCACGCCCACCCCGGCCCAAGCTGGGGCGCTGGCCGCGGCGGTGCAGGTGTGCAAGCTTCAACCGGGACGCCCGGACCGTGTCGCTGTGGACCCCCACCGGCCGCGTCACCATCCCCTACACCGGCCGACCAGAAGACCTCAAAGCCGTGGACGCGTTGCCGAGAGGGGAGGCGGACCTGATCTGCCGGCGCGGCGTGTGGCTGCTGCAGGTCGCCCTCACCCTGCCCCGACCGGAGGTGCGTGAGCCGGTCGGCGGCTTCGTCGGGGTGGATCAAGGGGTGGCCAATTTGGCGGTCACCTGCGACGGCGTGGTGCTGCCCGGCCCCGCCTTCACCTCGCAGGCGTGTCCGGAGTGCGGGTACATCAGCAGGGCGAACCGGCCGGCGCGGGGCCGGTTCGTCTGCGAAAGGTGTGGCCTCGCTGGGCACGCCGACCACATCGCAGCCCGCAACATCGCCACACGCGGCGCTGCGGGCTGGGCTGCCATCAACCAGCCACACGCTACCGGCCTCCCCTCACCCAGACGGGACCGCGAGAGCAAACCACCAGCTTCAAACGGCGGTAGTTGACACCCGGAGGCTACGTTTGCGCCAGGAGCAAACCTACATTTTTGCCGTCACGAATATATGCCAAATGGCAACACAGAGTAATGATGATTGACTCTCCTCCGTGACTCAGATGGCATTAGTGCTGATTGTTGGCGGTTTGGCGGTCTTCGTTGGGGCGGTCGTCCAGGGCAGCGTGGGGTTCGGGCTGGGGCTGGTGGCCGCGCCGGTGCTCACGATGCTCGACCACTCCCTGATGCCCACCGCCATCCAGGTGGTCAACATCACGTTGCCGCTGTTCACGCTGGCCGCGGAGTGGCGGAAGGTGGACTGGCGCGGGGTGGCTTTCGCGGTGCTGGGGCGGCTGCCCGGCGCGGCCATCGGTGGAGTCGTCCTGGTCTACATATCCGTCTACACGCGAGGCGTCTTCGTGGGGGTCATGGTGCTCGTCGCGGTGGGGCTCACGGCGTGGGCGGTCAGCGTGCCGCGCAACGCCGCGACCATCGCGGGGGCCGGGTTCTTCTCGGGCATCACCGGGACCACGACCGGCGTCGGCGGGCCGCCGATCGCGCTGGTCTACCAGCACGCCAAGGGGCCGCAGATCCGGGCGACGCTGGCGATGGTCTTCTTCCTGGGCGCCGCGCAGTCGCTGGCCATCCTGGCCTTCGTGGGGGAGTTCTCCGGCCGGGCGGCCACCACGGGGGCCGTGCTGATCGTGCCGATGGTGCTCGGGTTCCTGGTGTCGGGGCCGCTGCGGCGCTACCTGGACGGCGGGAAGGTACGGACCGCGGTGCTGGTGGTCGCCGCCCTTTCGGCCGTCGCCCTCATCGGTCAGAGCCTGACCGCCTGAGCCGCCCGCCGCGTCCGCGCCTCCACGTCATCCGTGCCTGATCGGCCAAGCGTCAGGCCCTGACCGGCTGACGGTCAGAGCCTGTAAGCGGTTGTACGGCGCCTAGGTCGCCCTCAGTGAGACGTCGAGCATGGTTCGGCTGCAATTGGTGGTCGGCGCGTTCCCGCAGAAGGCGTTGACCGCGAAGTCGCTGAAGTTCGCGGAGGGCTCGATGGGTCCGCCCAGCCCTCGGCTCAGGCGGGCCGATCCTCTGGGAACCGGCCCGCCTTCGTGGTCACCGGCAGGTGGAGGCGGCGACGTAGACATCCTGGCGCGCGTTGGAGGTGGGGATACTGAAGCCCTTGACTCGCAGGGTCCAGGTGCCGGCGGTCACCGGCCCGTTGATCCTGGCCAGTTCATAGGTGGTGGGAATCGCCTGGCTGGTGGCCCGTACGGTTCCGTCGGGGGCGATGAGTTGAAGGTCGATGTCGTGGTGGTTGTTGTAGAAGTCCGGCCACCACAGGGCGGCGGTGAACCGGCAGGAGGTCGGCACGCCGGTCGGCACCTTGATGGTGACGTTGACGGACTCCTGGTCATGGATTTGCACCTTCGTCTTCCACATGATGCCGTCACCGGTCGGCAGGGCGAGCTTGCCCGCGCCATCGACGTTGTCGAACGAACCGGTGGTGTGGCTTCCGGCGGCGATCATGCCGGCGTAGACCTCCCCCGCCTGGACCGGGCCGGTCGTGCGCAGGACGTTGCGCAGGGTGGCGGCCATGCCGCCCACCAGCGCGGTGGCCGCGCTGGTCGCGGTGTAGTAGTCGATGCCGCTGCCGTTGCCGAAGGCGTTGGTGGCGGTGACGACGTTCGTGGGCCCGACCACGTCGGGCTTGATCCGCCCGTCCTGCGGGACGGGCCCGCGGCTCTGTTTCTCGTACGGGGTGAACGGCGGCTGCATGTCCACCGCGCCGATGGCCATCACCTTTCGCGCGTTACCGGGGGACTCCGCAGTGCCGGTGCCGGGCCCGCTGTTCCCCTGCGCGGCAATGACGGCGGAGCCGGCTTCGAACGCGTGGTCGGCCGCGAGGGAAACGCTGCTCAGCGGACTGTCCGCGCTGCCGATGGGTGCCACGATCACCTTGTCCAGCCCGGCGGCGGCCTGCTGAAACGCCTTCACGGCGACTGCGGGATCTATGAGGTGGCAGCCACTGTCAGTGGTCGAGTCGGGTCCGGCCGGCAGGATCTTGTAGCTGTCCACGGTCATGTCGGTGACGCCACGGTAGGCCTCACCGAAGACGCTGTTGCCGGTCAGCACCGCGGCGCTCTTGGTGCCGTGGTTGCGGCAGTCGTCGTCGGGGTTGGGCGCACCAGGGTTGGCCAGGTCGAGCTGGAGACCCAGGTGTGAGGGGTTGGACAGCAGCTTGTGGCTGGCGCGCACACCAGTGTCGATCAAGCCGATCCGCTCACCGGCGGCCGAGAATCCCTGCCACGGCTTTGTACGGAGCAGGTCTCGGGCGGCGGTTGGGTCGTTCAACGGGTTGCCGTCGTCCCCGATCGGGGTGTCGGCGAGCTCGAGGTACTCCTCTGCCGGCTGGACGTACAGCACGTCGTCCCGCTGCGCCAGGGCCGGCACGGCGGCCAGCGGGACCTCGGCCCTGACGCCCTTGATCAGCCAGTAGGTGTCGAGCACCTCGCCGCCGAGCGCGTGGAAGTCGGAGCGGAGCTGCCGGTAACCCGGCTCGCGCTGCGCGGTCAGTTGAGACACCAGCGCGGAGGAGCGCTCGGCGGCGGCCACGTTGACCGCGGCGCTCTTCGGCTGGGTGGGGTCGGACTCGGGGAACTGCGGGATGGTGACCTCGTCGTCGGTGAACGTGACCAGCACCCGTACACGCTGGTTGTCCGCCGTGTCGGCCTTCGCAGCCCTGTCGAGCCGGTCGCTCAGCTGCTGCGAGATCTTGACTGGTGGTGGCGGGTCGTAGGCGGGCTCGTCCTTCGCCGACATGCTGGGGTCGATGAACCTGGTCAAGGGCATCGCTTCGCTGGTCCCGGCAAGCCTCCCGTCCTGGATGCTCACCCGGTCAACAGTGACGGTTTCGGATGGAACGGCGACTTGCCGTGCGGCTGACATCGCCGGACCGGTGGTTACGGTGCTGGCCAGCACGGCCAGACCGGCGGCGACGACCAGGGCGGTGAGGCCGGGCCGTCGGGGGCGTAACGCTCGCCTCATGCGACGTGACATGGTGCTAGTCCCTCTATGAGATGAATTCCGCTGCCTGAGCCAAGGGTGCGGACCAGGCGTCCAGATCAGGCTGGCCCGTACCTGGTGCCGAGGGCTTCAGGGCGGACCCCCAACCGCGACCCCAAGGTTTGGCGGACCCGCCCCGTCCGCTGGAGGCGTTTTATTGCGCAGACATAGGGGCCGTCGCCGTGCGATGGTGACGCGGGCGGTGAGAGCGATGGTGGGTCAGGTGCGGCTGCGGGAGCGTGAGGATCACCTCGCGTCCCTCGCTGACGCCGCGAGGTCGGCCCGAGCCGGGCAGGGCCGGCTCGTGCTGATCAGCGGATCGGCTGGTCTGGGCAAGACCAGCGTGCTGGCGCAGGCGCGGCAGATCGCCGCTTCGGCGGGATTGCGGGTCCTGACGGCGCGCGGCACTGAGCTGGAACGCGATTTCGGCTTCGGGGTGGCGCGGCAGCTGTTCGAGCCGTGGCTGGCGGGCATGCCGGCGGGTGAGCGGGCCGCCCTGCTGCCGGATGCGGGCGCGGCGGCCGAGGCCGTCTTCGGCCCGGCCAGACCGGGGCAGGGCGCGGTGGGCGATTTCGCGGTGCTGCACGGCCTGTACGGGCTCGCGGCGCGAGGCGGCTCACTGGCGTTGCTCTGCGATGATCTGCATTGGGCGGATGAGTCGTCGCTGCGGTTCCTGGCCTATCTGCTGCCGCGCCTGGACGGGCTGGGACTGATGGTCGTGGCGGCGTTGCGGCCCGGCGAGACGGGTGCCGCGACCAGACTGCTGGATCTGATCACCGCCGATGACGGTTGCCAGGTGCGCAGGCTCGCGCCGCTGAGCGGGACCGCCAGCGCGGAACTGCTGCACGAGCTGCTGCCGGACGGCTGCGAGGACGACTTCGTCGTGGCCTGTCAGACGGCCGCGGCCGGCAACCCGCTGCTGCTGCGCGAGCTGGCGTGCACAGTGCGGACCGGCGACCTCGCGCCGACGAACGCCAACGCCCCGCGCGTGGCGGGCCTTGGCGCGGACGCGGTCGGCCGCCGGATCGCGCTCCGGCTCGACAGGCTGCCCAAGGCCGACGCGGCGGTCGCGGGGGCGGTCGCGACACTGGGCGGTGCGCCGATCGCCATGGCGTCCAAGCTGGCCCGTCTGCCGGCGGCGGAAGCCGCGGACGCCATCGCGGACCTGGTCACGGCCGACATCCTCCGTGTGGACGGCGGCCGGGTGGAGTTCGTCCATCCCCTGGTGCAGGCGGCCGTCTACGACCGGCTGAGCGTGACCGAACGCGTCGATCGGCACCGCTGCGCCGCCGGGCTGCTGGCCACCGCGGGTGCCCCGGCCGAGCAGGCCGCGGTCCACCTGCTCAGGATTCCGCCCGGCGGTGACCGTACCGCCATCGCCACACTGCGCCGCGCCGCCGATGACGCCCGGGCCCGTGGGGCGCCGCAGGCCGCGTTGAGCTACCTCCAGTGCTGCCTGGCCGCTATGGACGAGAACGATGTCCGGCGGGTGGAGGTGCTGACGACGGCGGGCATGGCGGCCGCCCATGTCGACCAGAGCGCCGCGGTCACCCACCTGGCCGACGCGCTGGAGCTGACCACCGAGCCCCGTCAGCGGGCGGAGCTGGCCTACGCCCTGTCCCTCGCCTGCTCGCTGGTGGGCCGGATCGACGAGGCGCTCAGCGTGCTGGCGCGGGCCCGGGAATGGGTGCCCGACGAGGATGAGGAACTACGCCGCAGGCTGCTGGCCAGTACGACGCTCGTCAAGAGCATCTTCACCGGAGCCGACCGCGATGCCGCCGACCGTGAGCTCCAGGAACTCCGGGCTCTGACGCCCCATGACAGCGCCGGCGGACGCATGCTCGACTGCGTGATCGCCACGCGCGACGGCATGGCCGGCGATCCGGCCGCGATCCAGCGAGGGCTGCGCGGCCTCGCCGACGATGTGCTGATCTATCAGGCCATCGGCTGGCCGGCGCTCAACGGCGTGTGGGGAGTGCTGTTGTCCGCCGACCTGGACGATCCCATGGCCAGCATCGAACGTGCCCTGGAGCACGGTCGCGCACACGGATCGACCTTCGCCCTGGCCGCCGTGCTCACCTATCGCGGCCTGGGCAGACTGTGGCGCGGACAACTGCCCGACGCCGAGGCCGACCTGCGAGAGGCCGTAAGGGTGATCGACCTCGCCGGGATCGACTCGGGGCGCCCCTTCGCCGGAGCGTTCCTGGCCCTCACCCTGCTGGAGCGGCAGCTGCCCGACCAGGCGGCGGCGGCGCTGGAGTGGGTAGGCGCGCCCGATCCCGTGCCGCCGGTCGGGCCGTGGTACTTCTACCTCGACGCCCTGGCCGCCGTGCGACAGGCTCAGCAACGGTACGAGGAGTCCGCCGTGCTGGCCGTCGCGGCCGGCGACAACCTGGCTGTACACGGGTTCGGCAATCCCGCGTGCGTGCCGTGGCGTACCCGGGCCGCCCAGAGCCTGCACGCCCGGGGCCGTAGCGCGCAGGCGCGGGCGCTCGCCGAGGAAGAGCTCGAACTGGCGCGCCGATGGGGCGCGCCCCGCGCGCTCGGCCGCGCACTACGGGTGCTGGGCCTGCTGACCGGCGGCGAGCAGGGCCGCGAGCTGATGCGGGAGTCGGTAGAGGTGCTACGCGGATCATCCGCCAGGCTGGAGTACGCCCACAGCCTGTACCACCTCGGCGCGGTGCTACGCCGGGCGGGCACGCTCACCGCCGCCCGCGTGCCCCTGACCGAGGCGCTCGACCTGGCCGTGGCCTGCGGCGCACCCGGACTCGCCCAGGCGGCCAGGAACGAACTGCTGGCAGCGGGAGCTCGACCCCGGCGAGGCCGCCTGCTGTCGGGGCCGCAGGCACTGACGAACGCCGAGCAGCGGGTCGCCGCCCTCGCCGCGGCGGGCCACTCCAACCGGGACATCGCCCAGCGCCTCTTCGTCACCCCCAAGACCGTGGAGGTACACCTGACCAGCGTGTACCGCAAGCTCGGCGTCAGCAATCGGGCCGGCCTGAGGCAGGCGCTGGAACACGCGCCGCTTTGACGGATCGAGCCGTCAGCGCTGATTTTGCCCGTCACGATCCCAGACCGGCCGCCGCATGAGTTCCTGAGGACCGGAGCCCCCTTTGCGTGCTCCGGTGATCGGGGATGCGGGCGATACAACCTTTCGTCACACAAGTCGCGTTGGCAACGGGGGAGAGGAGATCACATTGGACCGTCACGACGGCTTCCGTGAGTTCGTGCTCGCCCGCCAGCAAGCCCTGATGCGGACCGCGTACCTGCTCACGGGAGACCCGCACCTGGCCGAGGACCTGCTGCAGAGCGTCCTGATCAATGTCGTGGGCCACTGGTCCAAGCTGGTCAAGGACGGCAACCCGGAGGCGTACACCCGCAAGGCCATGGTCAACCAGTACATCTCCTGGAGGCGCAGACCACGTCCCGAGGTGCCGAGCGGCGACCCGCCCGAGCGGGGCGCGTACTCCGACGGAGCCGTGCTCGACCGGATCGTGCTGCGTCAGGCGCTGGCCAAGCTGGGGCGCAGGCAGCGAGCCGTGATCGTGCTGCGTTTCTGGGAGGACCTGACCGAGGCGCAGACGGCCGAGGTGCTGGGCTGCGCGGTCGGCACCGTCAAGAGCCAGACCCATCACGCGCTGGCCCGCCTGCGCGAGGTCGCGCCGGAGCTGGTGCATCTGCTGGATGATCCCGAGGTCGTGGAGGTGGCACGATGACGAGACTGCGTGAGGCGTTGGGGGACATCGCCGAGGAGGCTCCACTGGTGAGCCTCGCCGACGTGGCCATCGCGGGCCACCGGCACAGGCGGCGGACCGTGCTGACGGCATCCGCCGTCGCAGTGCTGTGCGTGACGGCGGCGGCAGTGGCGGTGGTGGCGGCGGTGCCGTGGCCGCGTGGCGCCCGGACGGCCACGCAGCAGGGCCAAGAGGCCGTACCCGACCTGCCCTCGGGCAAGGTGGGAGCGATCAGCCGCGCGTACATGACATCTTGCAAGGTCGTTGAGCGTGAGGCTGACTGCGCCGCGGTGGAGTGGCGGGTGATCACCCGCGCCGGCAAGACCTACCGCGTGCCGCAGGCGCTCGCCGAGACCGCCAAGGACGAGCGGGTGCCCGTCGCGATCAGCCGGGATGGCCGCTTGCTCGCCTACTACAGCCGCGACGCTCAGGCGCACGTGGTGCGCGACCTGGTGGGCGGCACCGAGACGACGTCGCCGGTCACCATCAAGGAGGAGCGGATCGGCATGGGTTCCATGCTCGTGCTCTCCGACGACGGCCGGTACATCGCCTTCGACCCGCGCGAGGGCAGCAAGTATCCCGGCATGCTGATCGACGTGCGCACCGGCAGGACGACACCCGTCAACGGCAAGTACGAGCCGGTCAGCGTCAAGGGCGGCGTCGCCGAGCTGGTCCGGTACCGCAAGACCGACCTGTGGCTCATGCCCGTCACGGGGGGCGGCAAGCCGGTCCGCTTCAACGGCGTGTTCATCATGTTCAGCGAAGTAGCGCCCGATGGTCGTACGGTGGTCGCGTTCGAGTTCCCGAGGGTCGGTAAGCGCGAGTCCCCGAGGCTCGAAAAGAGCACGCTGACCCTGCTCGACGCCAAGACCGGCAAGACCCTGCGCAAGGTGCCCATCAGCGGCCTGCCGGACGACCGCGGTGGCGTCGCCGGCACCACGATCTGGCAGAGCGAGTCCGAGGTCACGCTGCTGTACGGGGGCAAGGAAGGCGAGCGCTCGTACGCGGTCGACGTCAACACCGGGCGGGTTCGGCTCCTGGACCGTCAATCGGGCAGGCCCATGAACCTGACCTATCCCGGGGCAGCCGCGAGCGGCTGACCCCCGCCGAAGAGCCGCCGCACCGGCCGGACCCCCCTGGCCGGTGCGGCGCCCGAACGCCGAGTCGGGACGTGCCATGGCTGTCGGCGGGACGGGCCGCAGCAGCGGAAGTCATCCCCCGCACCTCGCTCTCCGCTCACTGGTGTGGAGGTAGCCCACGGTCGCGGCGAGCAGGAACATCCCCCAGAGCAGGAAGACCGGATAGGTCCCTGCGAACCCCCAGTTCCCGTCGAGAACCGTGGCCCCGCCGTCAGGCGCGCACGTGCGGGTGATGCCCTAGATCCACGCCACCCGGCCCCGACCTTGAGCCCGGCGTCCCTGCGCAGCCTTCGCCTACTTCAGATTGGTGGTGGCGAAGCGTCGCCACCACTGCCAAGAACTTGTCGTTTCCCCTGCCGAGCGTCGGGAGACTGGCTGTGGTCCCATAGCTTCGGCCGAAAATCCAACAGATATGCCTCTGGCCTGCATCGATAGGCAAGGCTCAGGGCTGGCCCATCAGCCGGAGACCTCTACATAAGCGCAGGTGAGAGGCATATCTGTTGTATCCCGCGCCATTACTACCGGGACCCTTGGAGGAGGGCCAGGACCTGTTGTTGTCTGCGGCGGTCGGCCGCAGCGATGGGCCGCTCGTCTCGTGGCGCGACAGGCAGCGCGGGTGGGGGTGGCAGGAGGGTGATCTCAAGGCCGGTGATGGTGCGGCTGTGATCGGGCCTGCCGTCGTTGAGCCGTTCGTTGTAACGGGAGATGGGTGATTTGACCTTGCGGGTGCTGACTCGCGGGCGGCGGGGTGGCAGCAGCCCAGAAACCTTAACTACCTGGCCTTGGGGGAAGTCCCGAACACGTTCGCCGCAGTGCGACTGCTGCCCGTGGGCGCTTCTGACCTTGTCGCCGGGCAAGGTCCTGCACCGGCTATGGCTCCTCATGGATCTCCACTGCGGACGGTCCTGGACGCGCCACAACCGACACCGTACGGATTCAGCCGACGAATCCCAGGCGGATGACATCAGTGGACGAGATGTCAAGAAGGCGCATCAGCCCAGAACTGTGCCCGAGTTCTCGGTGCCGCGGGGACGCTTGCGGGAGAACGCCGAAAGGTCTATGGCCAGGCCGGTGTGCTCGCCGACGAATCGTACCGGCCGTTCGTCGTGATCTACGCCGTTCTCGGTCTGTTCGATGATCGCGGCGAGGAACTTGCCGACGACCGGCGCGTTCTTGAACTGGTTGCCGCTCGTCCCCATGGCGACGTAGAACCCGTCCAGCTCCGTACGGTCGTAAATCGGCGTCCAGTCGTCGGCGACGTCGTAGACTCCCACGACCCCGCGAGCCCGATTCGGTATCTCCAACGTCGGTAGCCGTCGCGCAGCCCTCGTCACCTGGGCCTCGAACACCGCCGTCGTCGGATGCGCGGTGACGGCATCCGGGTCGTCCACCCACTGCAGCGGGTCGCATTCCGGTTCCGTACCACCCACCAGCAGTCCCCCGCCGGCCTCACCGCGCAGGTAGACACCCAGGTCCATGTCCGCGATGCAGATCCCGGCGCGGTTGTCGGCGCCGAAACCCGCGGGGGCCGCGACGTGCGCGACCTCCTGCCGTAACGGCCGGCATCCCACGGTGAAGTCGGATCCGACCGACGCCAGCTCGTTGATGCGGGTCGACCATGGGCCTGCGGCGTTGACCACCACGCCGCAGGGGATCCTGCTCCCGTCTGCGAGTGTCACCGCGGTGACCCGGCCATGAGCCCGCTCGATCCCGCGCACCGACGTATGGAACCGGAACTCGGCACCGTGTGCCCGCGCGGCGGCGGCCAGATTCTGCGCCGCCAGTTGCGGATCGTTCACGAACCCCGCATCAGGTGTGTACACGGCACCCAGCGTGGTTTCGGTCTCGGCCCAGAACTCGTCGTCGTCGATACGTTTCGGTGGCCAGTACCTGCCGACGTCGATACCCAGGATCCGCTCCGACAGGTCCGCACTCGTCCACTCCTCGAACGGGATACCCGCGTTCCGGAACAACGGCAGGTACACCGACCGAGGAGCCACGTCCACGTCCAGCATCGCCATCCCGCACCGTACGTACCGAGCCAACGGCCCGACGTCGCGGCCAAGGTGCTCCGCCCACGACCTCCAGCCGAAGTGCGCCTCCCAGGCGGTGGCGACGCCCGCGGCGGTGGAGAAGTTGAACCGCACCACCGCGCTGGACGCACTCGTGGAGCCGTGGCCGGCGCCCCCGGCCTTGTCGACCACCGTCACCTGCCAGCCACGGCGGGCGAGTTCCAAGGCGACCGACGCGCCGATCACCCCCGACCCGATCACCACGACATCCGTGCGCTTACCGGGCACGGCAGGTCCTGAGATAACTGAGGAACGAGGCCTGCAGGCCGGTCACGTGCGTTTCGTGCATGAGTGCGCTGGTGACGGATCCGCTGCG
Organism: Nonomuraea aurantiaca; assembly: GCF_020215705.1. Lineage (GTDB taxonomy): Bacteria > Actinomycetota > Actinomycetes > Streptosporangiales > Streptosporangiaceae > Nonomuraea > Nonomuraea aurantiaca. Next base: position 628,735 of record NZ_JAIWNB010000001.1, read on the forward strand.
TGAGGTGAGGCGGTGAAGGAACGTGGCCGCGTTCTTCGCGAGATTCTGGTAGACCGCCACGTCTCCGAGGATCTCTCGGTCGTTGAAGGTCACGTGAAGCTTGGTAGCAGGCAGGGTGTCACCCATCGCTTGAAGACGAGCGAAGACCTGACTGTCTGCACCGACAATGCCGGGGCTGCCCGCGCCGATGCTCTCGAAGAAGGTGCTATTGGTGAGCCAGGCGTAGAGACTGAAGAGTCCGCCGTAGGAATAGCCGAAGAGGCCGTGACCGCTCGGGGCTGTGCCGTAGTCGCGTTCGATCCGCGGGTGTAGGTCGTCGGTAAGGAAGTTCAGGAACATATCCCCGCGGCTGTCGCTCAATTCAGCGAGGTAGGCGTCGGCTTGCTCGCGAGTCATCGTGCCCGCTTCGACCCCCATCTCCACCGCATCGATGTACTCCTTCGCGATGGGTTCGCCGGGGGGCACGAGGTCGCGGTTGCGCAACCGCTCCCAGTGCTCTGCCTCCTCGCCTGCGTAGCCCACGCTGACTTGGACGTAGGGCTGAATCGACTGCATGGGGTCCAGTTGCGTGACGATGAGTGGGGCGGTCATGCCCACGGCCCAATTGCCGTCGAGCACGTACACGACAGGCGCTTGCGCCGCGGCAGGGTCGTAGCGCGGTGGCGTGGTGACCCAGACGCCGTAGTCGTGCCCACCGCTGGAGCGCATCTCGAAGTAGTCGGTGTGGGCGAGGCAGCCCTGCCACATGGTGCTCATCTGAGGTCCTTTACGATTTGGCCAGCCTGGATTACGAGGACGGCGTTGGTGGGGTCGGAGAACAGTTCTGGGTCTTCGAGCGGGTTGCCGTTCCAAAGAACGAGGTCTGCCTGCGCGCCGGGAGTGATGACACCCACCTGGCCGGACAGGCCGAGGATCTCGGCGTTGGTCTGGGTCGCCGCCACGAGCGCTTCCATCGGCGTCTCGAGGGCTGCGCGGAGGCTGAGTTCTTTGCCGCGACGGTCCTGAGCCGGACCGATGAGATCGGAACCCAGCCCGATCCGCACTCCGGCCTCCTTGGCGACAGCGAGCGCCTCGGTCATCCGCTCACGGACACCCAGCGCACGATCGCGGACCGACTCGCCGAGGCCGGCTTCCGCGGGGTCGTGCAGCAGTCGCTCGACGACGGCGAACGTGGGCACAAGGGCGACCCCGCGCGTGGCCATCAAGGTGGCCGTGGGCTCATCGAGGTCGGTGCCGTGCTCGACACAGCGCGCCCCGGCCTCGACCGCGTTCCGAATGCCCTCATTGTTGTGGGCGTGAACCGTCACGTAAGTGCCCCGTGCCGCGGCTTCCTGCACAGCGACGGCGATCTCCTCCACGGTGAACTGGGTGTCGGTCAGCCGGTCGTGAGCGCTGACCACTCCCCCGGTCACACAGAGCTTCAGGAAGGAGGCTCCGCGGCGGAAGGCCTCACGTACGTTGCCTCGCAGCTCGTCCGCGTTGCCCGACATCATGGACAGGGCACACAGACCCGGAAGGTGATGGCCGCTCCACAGCTCGGTGGGTTCCCAGTCGGCTCCGTAGTAGCCGTGCCCACCGATCTGGCACTGCACCGGTCCGCACGACAGGACGCGCGGTCCCCTGACCTTGCCCTTCGCGATCGTGGTGACGACGCCACCGTCGATCCCGCCGGTGTCCCGGACGGTCGTGAAGCCGGCGTCGAGCGCTGCGCCGGCCGTGGCGAAGATATCCGCCGCGATCTCGGCGGCACTGATCTGGAACGAGAACTGCGGCTGGATCGGGCTCGACAGGCCCAGGTGAACGTGCGCGTCGATCAGGCCGGGCGTCATCGTCAGTCCCCCGGCGTCGAGCCGCTCGCCGGGTTCGCCACCGGAGGCCCCGAGCTGGGTGATCCGCCCGTCTTCGACGGTGACGTCGACGTCTATGGGATCGCGCCCCGTCCCGTCGGCGACCGCCGCGCCGACCACCTGCAAACGTCCCACGAGTCGTTCCCTCCGCCGTCGCGAGCTGACTGCGACCATGTACGAAGCAACGCGGGCCGCCAGAAATCTTTTCCAATGGATAAACTGTAGGAGTGATCCTGTCAACCACGGAACGCAAAGGCGACGCACGCGAGCGCCTCCTGGCCCGGCTCCTCGACACCTTCGACGAGGCCCTTCCCTCACCGGAGGTGTCGCTCCGCGAGATCGCCGCCCGGACCGAGACCAGCCACGCCCTCCTGCGATACCACTTCGGGTCACTCCCGGGCGTCCTGGCGGCCATGCTCAAGGCACAGCGATCTCGTGACAACGAGGCCCTTTTCGCAGCCGCCCAGCAGGGCACCTTCGCCAGCCTCGTTGTGGCGATCTGGCGGACCTACACCCGCCCGGAGCAGTTGTCGCGTGTCCGCGGCTTCTTCCACGTCGTAGGACTGGCCGCGTACAGGCCGGAGGACTTCCGCGAGTTCATCGACTCGCTCGACGACCTGACCAAAATGCTGGCCTCACTCGCGGAACGCGAAGGGCACGACACCGGGGAAGCGCTGACCATGGCCACCGTCGCCGTTGCCGCGATCCGCGGCCTGCTCTTACAGGAAGTCCTGACTCCAGGAGTCCACTCGGAGGACGCCGTCGACTTGATCCTGCGCATGCTCCCCGGCAACGCGGCCGGCGTTCACTCAGGCGATGGAGTACGCCCGCACCCTCAAGCAGGCCGTCCCGCACCGGCGCGTGATCGTCATGGTGCATGAGATGAAGCGAACTTCGATCTGGGCACCAAAGAGGGCCGGTCCATGTTCGCGGTCCTGGCCCAGTTGCACCGACCAGCCGAGCTGATTGCGAGCGCCGTTGGCGGCCATCGCCCGGCGCCGGTCGTCGGCATCCAGGTGGAAGAAGGCGCCCAGCTGGGCGAAGTCAGGGACGGTGTTGAAGGTGCCGTATCGGCTGCGTTGCTCGGCGGGCAGGAAACTGACCGGCATGGGGGCCTCCGCGCCGTCGGCTATCAGCAGCGGCCAGGTCAGCTGATCAACATGGCCGATTACGTGGTGAATTGTGCCAGTCTCACGGCAGTCGTGATCACCGTTGTCCAGCTCATGACGGTTGGGTTGCCCGCGTGTCTGAAGTCCGCGCCTGTGCTCTGGCTCCGGAGTCACCTGGCCATGGAAGTGCCTGTCCTGCTGGGAGTGGGGGAAGCTGGGGTGCCCGTCCAGCTGCGGATGTCGTGATGGGCACCTTCCTGCCCCTTTCCGCCCCTCAAGGGAGTTGTTCGTCGTTGAAGCACTTGTCCGTTGCCGCCGCGACCGCGGCAGCCCTGCTGCTGGCCACCGTCTCGCCCGCGACGGCCGCCGGCGCCGCCACGCTCGGCGACGTCCAGCAAGCCATGGAGAGCCTGGCCACGACGCCCGGCGTGGTGGGCGCGATCGGCGGCGCGTACGTGGACGGCAAGCCCACCGGCCGTGGCGCCGCCGGGTCGCGGCTGCTCAACGGCAAAGGCGGCACGATTCCAGCAGACTCCCGGTTCCGCATCGGCTCGCAGTCCAAGACGATGGTGGCCACGGTGCTCCTGCAGCTCGTCGAGGAGGGCAGGCTCGGCCTGGATGACAAGCTCGCCGATCTGCTGCCCGAGGTGGTCGCCGGCGGGCTGGTGGAACGGGCCGACGAGATCACCGTCCAGCAGCTGGTCCAGCACACCTCCGGCATCCCCGACTGGTTTCACCAGAGCGGCTCGACCGCCCCGGCGTTCGACGTCTTCGACTTCACCACCTACTACCGGCCCATCGACATCGTGAAGATGACGCGGGGCCGGCTGCGCACCGGCGAACCGGGCGGGACGTACACCTACTCCAACACCAACTACACCCTCATAGGCATGATCATCGAGAAGATGACCGGGCACACCCTGGCCCGCGAGCTCGACCGGCGTATCTTCCGCCCGCTCGGCATGACTGGGACCTACCAGGCCACCAAGCCCCCGGAGGGCATCAAGGGCCCGCACGGGCACGGCTACTACGCCGACTCCACCGGTACCCCACGCGACGTGCACCGCTTCAACGCCAGCTGGGGCAACGGCGCCGGTGGCGTCGTCTCGACCACGCATGACGTCAGCGCCTTCCGGCGAGCCCTGAACCAGGGCAAACTGCTGCCGCCGTCACTGCAGAAGATCCTCACCGGTGGCAGCGCACAGCAGGGCACGGGCCTGTGTGGAGGAAAGCTGAAAGGCCAGATGCTCGGCGGCTCCGCGCCCGGCCTCACCACACTGACCTTCGCCTCGACCGACGGCCGGCGGCAATTCGCCATCTCCGTCACACGGAGCACCACCCACGATAACGCCATCGTCCCCGCGATGATCAAAACCGTCGAAGCCGTCCTCTGCCCGACGACTTGAAGCCCTACTCGGCGCGCCCGGCCTGATAGACGTCGCGCAGCACCAACGCAAACTCGTCGGCCAGGTCCAGGAAAGCGGCCACGACCCTGCTCCACCGCTTGACCAGGTCGGTCTCCATGGCACGCAGCGCGCCCGCAGAGGTGAGGACTCTATGCGATGCATCCACGCCTGCAACGAGCGGGCCTTCTTTGTACTTCTGCCGGAGTTCGCCCTTGATGATCCATGAGGCGACTGACCGTCAAACGTGGGGCGTCGCGCCTGGCGGCCCTCGACCGGATGCCGAGGGCCGCGTTATGGTGCGGCCTAGTTGAGCTCGCAGGCGGTCTCCGTCTCGGCAACGCAGATGTCGGTACCGCTGCCGCCGTCGGCGGTGTCGATGCCCGAACCTCCGTCCATGATGTCGTTGCCGCCGTTGCCGATCATCGTGTCCCGGTCCGAGCCACCGGAGACCCGGTCCTCGTTCGATCCACCGAAGTACTGGTCGCTGCCGGGGCCGAGGAAGGCCTGCAGGGGCAGGGTGGTGTTGTTCCTGACGATGTCGCCGCCGCCCTGGACGTTGGCCAGGAGCCGGTTGACACCGCCGCTCGGACAGCGCACGGTCGTGTTGCTGATCTGCGAGCAGGCGGGGTTGGTGATCAGTGTGTCGTTGGTGTTGACCACGTCGATGAAGCTCCCGTTGAAGCTGATCGTGATGTTGTCGGCCACGTCGCTCGAGTTGACCGAGAGCTGCCCGCCCGTCAGCGTCACGTTGGTCAGCGCGTGCGCCGGGCTCGCTATGAACAGCAGCGGTGCGGCGGCCAGAGCGCTGAGGGTGAGGGCCTTGAGCATGGTACGCATTGATTTTTTCTCTTCTCTTTTCGGTCTTGCGCAGGCCGATCGGCCTCGCAGCTGGAAGGACAAGTTCACTGGACAGAGCGAGTGGTGCAGGCCCCGTCACGCCACATACCTCAGGAGCGATATACGGGCTGCTGCGTATACGTGACGGGGATTGAGGAGATGGGTTCGTCGAGTGCGGTGTCCGATCGGCGCTGGGCGATCGCGCGTACATAGCTGAGATGGCGGCCGCGATCGGCGGTGAGGGCCTGGATTTCCACCTCGTTGTCCGGTGCGATCGCCCGCTGCCATTCCAGCCAGTGCCTCCAGCCGTCGGTCATGGTGTCGGCCACGTCCACGCGGGCGATGCCGCTGCGTTCCCAGTGGCGACGCCACCAGCCGGCCGAGTGCAGGCAGGCCATGCTCGGCTCCCACCACGCCGCCAGGTGTTCAGGGATCGGGCCGTCGATCTCCTGGATCAGTCCCGCGCCGGCGATGCCGATCTGGCCGCCTGGTTTGACGAACCGGGCCAGATAGTTCAGGTACAGGTCGTCGGTGCCGTAGTAGACGAAGGAGTCGATGCTGATGGCGGCGTCGAAGAAGGTGGTCGCGAACGGCAGCGCTCGGGCGTCGGCGTGCAGGGGGAACACGGCGTGGTCGACGCCGGCGTCGCGGATGCGTTCCAGCCGCTCATTCGCGCTGAACCACAGGTCCGTGGACCACACCTCAACGTCGAACTCGCGGTGCAGGAAGACCGACGACGCACCCCGGCCGCAGCCCAGGTCCAGCACCCGCATGCCGGGCTGTAACGCCATCGCCTCAGTGAGCCATTCGGTCAGCCACAAGGAGTTGGCTCCGCCGCTGACGCTGGAGCGAATCCAGTCGGGGTGGTAGCGCGAGGTTCGCGGGAACCGTGGTGACGCCATGGGGTCTGTGGGCATGGGTGTCGTTCTCCTCGCGGTCGATGAACCCCTCGCGCAGGTGGTTGGCCCGATGGGTGGGGCGTGCGTCATGCGGCCTCGACCTCCATGAGGGCGACCGGTCCCGGGGTGGGGATGGTCGCCGACGGTCGGAACCCGGTGGTGGCGAACAGGGCCTGCCATTCGTCGGCGCGGCGTTCCCGGCCGCCGGCGACGGTCAGCAGCTCGACGTCGGAGATCTTGGAGTGGTGGAAGTCGTTGCCCGTGGGCACGACGGCGTCGACGACCAGCAGCCGCACCCCCGCCGGCATGGCCGCCCGGATGGTGGCCAGGATGCGTCCGGCGTCGTGGTCGTCCCAGTTGCGCAGGCAGCTCTTGATCAGGTAGAGATCCCCGGTGGACGGTACCTCGGCGAAGAAGTCCCCCGCGACCAGGTCGACGCGGTCGGCCACGCCCGCGGCCGCCAGCCGGTCGCGAGCGAGGGGGATGACGCTCGCGTCCTCCAGGAGCACCCCGCGCGCCTGCGGATTCCCGTGCAGGATGGTGGCGAGCAGAGCCCCGATGCCGCCGCCGACGTCGACGATGGTGCGGTACGGCGAGAAGTCGTAGGCGGCCACGACGGGCGGGGCCGACATGGCGTAGAACCCGGCGGCGGTCTGCTGGAACAACGCGGCCGCCTCCAGGTGGTCGCGCAGGTACTGGTAGACGCTCGTTCCGTAGACGTAGTCGAAGGCGGGCTCGCCGGTGCGCACGCTGTGGTCGATGTGGCCGTACGGACGCCACATCGGGTCCATGTTCATGGTGATGGCCGCGGCCCGCAGCGAGCCGGGCACATCGCTGCGTAGTGGCTCGGCCAGCGGGGTCAGGGCGAACCGGCCCTGGTCGTCCTCGGCGAGAACGCCGATGCAGGCGGTGGCCCGCAGGATGCGATAGAGCGCCTGCGGGTTGGTCTCGCACGCCGTGGCCAGGTCGAGGGGAGTGCGCGGTTTGTCGGCGACCAGGTCGGCGATGCCCAGCCGGGCGACCACGCCGACCGCCTGGGACAGCCATTTGGCCGACAGGAGCTCCAGCAGCCGCGCCGATGCCGGCTGCTGGACGGTGTCGTCATGTGCGGTCATGCCATCGAGACTCGCCTGGCCGCAGCCTGGCCACATCCGTGCCGTCTACTGATGTTGGCCGGGCGCGTACGTACGCAACCGGGCCCGGTCAGCCGCGCCGGTCTTGGCCAGGAGCCGGCTGACGTGTGTTTCGACCGTGCGTACGGACAGATGCAGCCGGGCCGCGATCTGCGCGTTGCCCAGCCCCTCGGCGACCAGGGCGAGCACTTCCGCCTCCCGGCCGGTGACACCGGCGGCGCGCAAGTGGGGCGGCACCGTCGTGCTCCGGGTACGGCGGGGCGGCGCGCCGGCCAGCCGCAGCAGGTCGCGGCAGCGGCCGGCCAGCGCCTCGTCGCCGTTGTGTTCGTGCCACGCCAGATCGGCGCGCAGCCCCGGCATGGGATCACCCCACTCCTCGGTCACCGCGGCGGTCCACACCGGCAGTCGCAGCAGCCGATGCCACCACGGATGCGTCTCGAGTGCCGCATCGCCGCGGGCCAGCGCCTCAGCCGAATCGCCGGCCTTGCCCAGGCGGCCTGCGGCGATCGCGTCGGCGTAGGCCAGTGCGCCGCGGTTGACCCGCCGGCGGCCCGCCCCGCAGCGCTGGAACACCGCACGGGCGTCCTCTTGCCTGTCCCCGGTCACCTCGCGCAGCAGCAGCCACAGGCCCCACCAGTGGGTGGCAGCGGCCGAGGCATAGCCGGCCAGGATCGCGGCGCCATCGTCGGCCAGTGCGGTCGCGCCCGACAGGTTCCCGGAGACCACAGCGGAGATCGCGCGTACCAGGCCGAGGCCGGCTCGTACTTCCTGCGGCGCGTCCGGCCGGCCCTCTGCCCGGCGCAGCCATCGCTCCACCCCGTCGTCGTCCCCGGTACCGGCGCGAGCGGCTGCGACGAACAGCTCGGCAACCGCCTGGACGCTCGTCAACCGCAGCCGTCCTGCGAGCTCGGCGCACCGGCGTGCCACCGGCTCGCCGACACCGGGACCGTGCGCCGTCAGCGCCAAGTCGGCCACCAACAGGTCGATCTCCGCCAGCTGCCCCAGCAGGCCGGCCGACTCGGCCAGATCGCGAGCCTCGGCCAGCGCCGGCGGGTCAGGCTGCCCGCGCTGCACGGCGGCCAGGCCGAACAGCGCGGCCACCCGTAACGGGGTGAGACCGCGCTCGGCGGCGACCTGCACCGCCCGCCCGAACGCGGCGCGGGCCGCGGCCGCATCGTCATGCGCCAGGCAACGGCCACGTACCAGCAGCGCCGCCGCCAGAGATTCGCCGTCGCCGGACCTGTCGGCCTCCTGCACCGCATCGGCGGCCAGGGCGGCGGCTCGTCGCGGATCACCCACACCATAGGCGGCCTCGGCGCGCACGATCGCCGAACGGGGATCGTGCGGCCGACCGGCCCGCTCGACGTAGGCGATCGCAGCCGCCCACCGGCCACCCACCATGCAACCCCGGGCCAGCTGCAGGCACAGCTCCACGTGCTCGTCTCCGATCGCGGTGTCGATGGCCTCCTCGCCCGCACGCAGCGCCGCATCCACCTCACCGGCCAGCGTCAGCAGCCGTACTCGCTCGATGGCCCAGGCGATGCGGATCGCACCGGTGGCATCCACCCGCGCCAGCAACCCCCTGGCACTGCGCAACGCCCCACGCGACAGATCGTGGCGGGCCAGCCGCAGCAGGATCCGGCCGGCCCGTTCCCGATCTCCCGCCGCCCCGAACAGCTCGGCCGCCCGTACGTCGCCCTCCCCGGCACCCCCGCCATCGAGCAACTCCGCGGCACTTCGGGCGATCGCCGCCCGTTCCGGCGGCAGCAAGGCCGCCCGCACCGCCTCCCGGGTCAACGCGTGCCGCCAGGTCAGCTCCTCGGCCTCCGCGTGCAGCAGGTGAGCTTCTGCGGCGGCTCGCAAACCCGCGAGCAACGCCGCCTCGTCCACCCCTGCCACCGAGGCGATCACGTCCCAGCCCAGATCGGCCCCCACCACGGCCGCGACGTTCAGGACCCGTCGGTGCTCGTCGGCGAGGGCTGCCATCCGCTCGCCGACCAGCGCCCGCAGCGTCGGCGGTACGCCGATGTCCGGCGTCGGCCCCTCCGGCGCGGCCAGATCGACGCCCGCCCGCCGCAGCCCCGCCGTCAGCTCCTCCACCAGCAATGGCAGCCCGTCACAGCGCTCCACCACGAAGCCGGCCATCGCGGCCCCGAGCCGCGCCCCGGCCCGATCCGCGGCCAGCTCAGCCACCTCGGCCGCATCCAGCCGAGCCGGCCGCAACACCCGCACAGCTGGTCGCCGCCCGATCCGCTCGATCTGATCAGCGGTGCGCGGCTCGTCACGTGCCGCCCCGCAGATCAGGACCCGCTGATCGACCACCTGCTCGACCAGGTACTCCAGAACCGCGAGCGTGTCCGGATCCGCCCAATGCAGGTCATCCAGCACCAGCACGCACCCACCACCGGCGCCGACCGCCCGCAGCAGCCGCAACGCCCCCTCACCGACCAGCACGGCGGGATCCACCATCGGCTCCGCACTACCGGCCGACCCGAAATCGGGGATGAGCCGCCCCAACGCCGCCCGGTACGGCCGCACCTCGGCATCGTCCGCGAGCCCGGCATCCCGCAACCGCCCGACCAACGCGGTGGCCAACGCCCGGTAGGTTCCCCCCGCCGGCACCGCACGGCCCTGCAACACCTCCATCCCCGCTGCCGACGCCCGAGCCGACACCTCCGCCAGCAACCGGGACTTACCGATGCCCGCCTCCCCGATCACCATCACGCTCGTGCCGCGCCCGCCGGCCGCCGCGGCCACAACCGCGTCGATCGCCGCCAGCTCCGCAGCCCGGCCCACCATCCGCTCCCCAGACGACCCCGCAAATCCCACCACCCCAGTACACCCCACCGCGACCCCCGGTATCGAGTTCGCTGCGGGCTTCGGGGGTGGATCGCCGAACACTCGTTCGCGGACCTTGACCGGTAGCGGCGTGGTGTCCAGGGCGACGACCTGGCCCGGCCGGTGCACCACGATGCGAGCATGGGAGGTTTCCACCGCTGCGGCCGAGCGCGCATAGCGCTGCCGAGCACCGTCAGGGCCGAACCATTCCAGCCAGACAGCGCGTAAGGTCCAATAGCTGGGGACATCGATCTGCGGCCCGAACTTTTCCAGGACATACTGGTGGATCAGCACGCAGCGGGCCTTCATGGTCATCTTCGATCGGCGCAGGCTCTCGCCCCGCGCCGCGAAGATCGCCTCCCGAACCTCCTCCGTAATGCTGTGACGGCCCTTGCTGGAGCGCGTCCATCGGCCATCCGTGCACCCGAGCGCGCCGAGTTCCTCACACTTCGCGGCCATGCGCCTGAGCGTCCGCTCACTCATCTGGTCCAGTCCGAGAAGTTGTGCTTCCTGCTTCTCCAGAGCCGCCAGTTCTGTGGCCTTGGCCGTTCGCCGCTGCTCCAGCGTGCGACATCACGTGCGGCCGCCACCCCTCCACCACCGAATATCGCCATCCGACCGCCCACGCCGCCTCTTGCGCCGCGGCGAAGGCGACCTCGTCCCGGTCCCGGATCAACGGAGCGGGCCGGACGTCGAAGAGCCATCCCGACCCGTCTCGCAGCACAGCCAGGAAGTCGGGGACATGCTCGCGGAAGCCGTCGCCGGTCTCGAACCGCAGCTGGAACGGCTGCGGCAGCACCTCGGCCACGGAGCCAGCGAAGTCCAACGCCAGCAGCAGTCGCTGCTCCTCCAGCGACTCGAACCCATGCAAGCGGCCCGTCGACACCATGAATTCCAGCCCGGGCCGATGGCGCTGGCTCGCCCGCCAGGAGAACCGGCGAACCGGTACGCACTCCAACACGGGCACCGCCGCGAGATCTCGAGCTGGGCAGACCAGTTCGCCCGCCGATGTCCGCCACGTCGCGCTCCATCGCCGGGGCCACTGCGAGCCCATTGCCAGCGGCCTCAGCGACCGGTCGCTGGCGATATGAGCAGAGAACAGCTCTTCTAAGCCACAGGTCTCCGACCGCACTTCCGGTAAGTCGCCGACCGTCACCACTCAACCACAGCACCTTGGAACCAGCCGTACCACCCGTTCCCGCAAGAAACACGGGCTTGTGACGTCCCTGTCTCTCGCTGACAGGGTGCGGAGTGGCCAGCTACCGCTCTCAGGGTGGCCACCTACTGCTCACACTGGCCATCTATCGCTCACACGCTCAGTACGGTGAACCTCCGATGTCAGGCGCGTTTCTAGATTGTTATCCGGAACAACAAACTCCCCCCTCCGAAGGTCTTCCAAAGCAGGCCGTCCCGGAATACGTTGCCGCAAACAACATTCATCCGGGCCCTCCGGAAGAAAGGACCCTGCACTATGCGCAAGGGGATCCTCAGCCTGACCGCCGCGGCCGCCGTTCTAGCCCTCGGTCTCACCGCCTGCGGGGGCAACAGCGGTCCGACCTCGTCCACGTCTTCCGCGCCGAGCACGCAGAGCTCGCAGAAGGCCGGCAAGATCGGCGTCATCCTGCCCGACAGCAAGTCCTCGGCCCGCTGGGAGACGGCGGATCGCAAGTACCTGGAAGAGGCGTTCAAGGCCGCCGGGGTGGCCTACGACATCCAGAACGCCCAGAACGACAAGACGGCCTTCCAGACCATCGCCGACCAGATGATCACCAACGGCGCCACCGTGCTGATGATCGTCAACCTCGACAGCGGCACCGGCAAGACGGTCATCGAGAAGGCCAAGTCCCAGGGCGTGGCGACCATCGACTACGACCGGCTGACGCTGGGTGGCGGCGCCGCCTACTACGTGAGCTTCGACAACACCAAGGTCGGCACCCTGCAGGGCGAGGGCCTGGTCAAGTGCCTGACTGACAAGAAGGCCAGCAAGCCGATCATCGCCGAGCTCAACGGCTCGCCGACCGACAACAACGCCACCCTCTTCAAGGCCGGGTACGACGGCGTGCTCAAGCCCAAGTACGACTCGGGCGACTACGTCAAGGGCCCCGACCAGTCCGTGCCCGACTGGGACAACGCCCAGGCCGGCACCATCTTCGAGCAGATGCTGACCAGCGCGCCGAAGATCGCCGGTGTGCTGGCCGCCAACGACGGTCTCGGCAACGCCGCCATCACGGTGCTGAAGAAGAACAACCTCAACGGCAAGGTCCCGGTGACCGGCCAGGACGCCACGGTCCAGGGTCTGCAGAACATCCTGGTCGGCGACCAGTGCATGACCGTCTACAAGGCCGTCAAGAAGGAGGCCGACGCGGCGGCCAAGCTCGCGGTCGCGCTGGCCAAGGGCGAGAAGCCCACGGCGAGCAGCAGCGTCAAGGACCCGCAGAGCAACCAGGACGTGCCGTCCGAGCTGCTCGACCCGCAGCCGATCTACCTCGACAACGTCAAGGACGTCGTGGCGGACGGCTACGTGACCAAGGAAGAGCTGTGCACCGGCGACTTCGCCGCCAAGTGCACCTCGGCCGGAATCCAGTAGGGCAAGTAAGAAAGCGGAACCGGGTACGGCCGCGACCTGAAGAGGGCGGCCGTACCCCTCCCCAAGGGAGCCTCATGACCCCCCTGCTCGAAGTGCGCGGGATAGACAAGAGCTTCGGCCCGGTACAGGTCCTGCACAACGTCACGTTCTCCGCCTACCCCGGCGAGGTGACGGCCCTGGTCGGCGACAACGGCGCGGGCAAGTCGACGCTCGTCAAGTGCATCGGCGGCATCTACCCGATCGACGGGGGCGACATCCTCTTCGACGGCAAGCCCGTCCAGGTGCACGGCCCGCGTGACGCCGGTGAGCTGGGCATCGAGATCGTGTACCAGGATCTCGCGCTCTGCGACAACCTCGACATCGTCCAGAACATGTTCCTCGGCAGGGAACGCCGCAGCGGGCTCGTGCTCGACGAGGCGTCGATGGAGGAACTGGCCACGCAGACACTCGACGGGCTGTCCGTCCGTACGGTGAAGTCCATCAGACAGCAGGTGTCCAGCCTGTCCGGCGGCCAGCGCCAGACGGTGGCCATCGCCAAGGCCGTCCTGTGGAACAGCAAGGTCGTCATCCTCGACGAGCCGACGGCCGCCCTCGGCGTCGCCCAGACCGCGCAGGTGCTGGAGCTGGTACGCCGGCTCGCCGACACCGGCCTGGCCGTCGTGCTCATCTCCCACAACCTGAACGACGTCTTCGCCGTCTCCGACCAGATCGCGGCGCTCTACCTCGGCAAGATGGCCGCGCAGGTCAGGACCGCCGACGTGACGCACGCGCAGGTCGTCGAACTGATCACATCCGGCCGGAGCGGAGACCTGGGGATCGCGCAATGAACAAGGTCAAGGAACTCCCCGGCGAGGCGATCGTCACCGCGACGCAGTCGCCGTCGATCGGGCACAGCGTCACCGCCTACATCGAGCGGGTACGCGGCGGCGACATGGGCGCGCTGCCGGCCGTACTCGGCCTGCTGGTGCTCTGCACCGTCTTCGCCATCGCACGTCCCGCCTTCCTCACGGCGATCAACGTCGCGAACCTGTTCACCCAGGGCGCCGCGGTCACGGTGATCGCGATGGGCCTGGTGTTCGTGCTGCTGCTCGGCGAGATCGACCTGTCGGCCGGTTTCGCCAGCGGCGTGTGCGCGGCGGTGCTCGCGGTGACGCTGACCAACATGGGCCTGCCCTGGTACGTCTGCGTGGGGGCGGCGATACTCACCGGCATCGTCATCGGCACCGTGCTCGGCACGCTGGTGGCCAAGGTGGGCATACCGTCGTTCGTGGTGACGCTGGCCGCCTTCCTCGCCTTCCAGGGGCTGGTCCTGGTGCTGGTCGACGAGGGGACGAACATCTCGATCCGGGATCCCGTCATCATCGCCGTCGCCAACAAGAACCTGCCGGTCTGGCTCGGCTGGGCGCTCTTCGCGGCCTGCGTGGCGGGCTACGCCGCCCTCCAGCTGATCAGGGCCGGCCGGCGCGCGAAGCGCGGGCTGGTGGCCGACCCGTTCTCGCTGATCGCCGCCCGCGTGGGCGCGCTGGCGATCATCGGGGGCGTGGTCGTCTACGTGCTCAACCTCGAGCGCTCCCGCAACCCGGCCATCAGCTCGCTCATGGGCGTGCCGATCGTGGTGCCGGTGATCCTCGTGCTGCTGGTCGTGTGGACGTTCGTGCTCCGCCGTACCGCCTTCGGCCGGCACATCTACGCGGTCGGCGGGAACGCGGAGGCGTCCCGCAGAGCCGGTATCAGCGTGGACCGGATCAGGATCAGCGCATTCGTGATCTGCTCGGCGATGGCCGCCGTCGGTGGCATCGTCGCCGCCTCGCGGGCCAGCTCGGTCGACCCGAACACCGGCGGCAGCTCCGTGCTGCTGTACGCGGTCGGCGCCGCGGTCATCGGCGGCACCAGCCTGTTCGGCGGGAAGGGTCGGGTCCTCGACGCGATACTCGGCGGCGCCGTGGTCGCGGTGATCGAGAACGGCATGGGCCTGATGGGATACGGTGCGAGTGTGAAATACCTGGTCACGGGGTTCGTCCTGCTCCTGGCCGCGGGTGTCGACGCTCTGGCGCGCAAGCGGGCGGCTGCCGCTGGTCTAAGGTGATCAGCGACTCCCACCCCTTTAAGGAAGCCCAGACGATGCGTGCCGGTCCCTCCCAGGAGGACATCAGGCGTCACAACCTCGGCGCCCTGTTGCGACACGTCCATCTGGGCGGGCCGACCTCACGCGCCGAGCTGACATCGAAGATGGGCCTCAACCGCAGCACGATCATGGCGCTCACCTCCGACCTCACCGCGGCCGGGCTGGTGCGCGAGGAGCTGCCGCGCGAGACCGGCCGCGCGGGCCGCCCCTCGCTCGTGGTGCGCCCCGAGTCGGCGCGGGTCTACGTGTTCGCCTTCGACGTGGGCCCGGACCGGCTGGCCGTCGCGCGCGTCGGGCTGGGCGGGGTGATCCTCGACCGCAGGGAGGCCGTACGCCTGCGCGGCCCGTTCGAGCTGGAGGAGCTGACCGGGATCCTGGCCGGCTTCGCCCGGCAGATGCGGCGCAAGACCAGGGCCGACACGGTCTGTGTCGGCGCGGCCGCGGCGGTCGCCGGCGGGGTGCGCAAGGGCGACGGCATGATCAGGTTCGGCCCCAACCTCGGCACCGAGGAGGTGCCGTTCGGCGAGGAGCTGGGCCGCAGGCTGGCCCTGGGCCTGCCCGTCAGCGTGGGCAACGACGCCAACCTGGCCGCGCTGGCCGAGCACAGCCGCGGGGTCGGGGCCGCCGTCAGGGACCTGATCTACCTGCACGGAGACGTCGGCATCGGCGGCGGGATCATCGCGGGCGGTCACCTGCTGGGCGGTCACGACGGCTACGGCGGCGAGGTCGGCCATATGGTCGTCAACCCCGGCGGGCGGGCCTGCGGCTGCGGTTCGCACGGCTGCCTGGAGGCCGAGGTGGGGGAGCGGGCCCTGCTGGAGACCGCCGGCCGGCTGGCCGGCGAGCAGCACGGCAGGGACGCGGTGCGCGCCGTGGTCGACGCCGCCGACCGGGGCGACATCGTGGCGCAGGAGGCGCTCAAGAAGGTCGGCGACTGGCTCGGCCTGGGCGTCGCCAACCTGGTCAACATCTTCAACCCGGAGATGGTCATCTTCGGCGGGATGCTGCGGGAGATCTATCTCGGCTCGGCCGCTCAGGTGCGCACCAGGCTGACGCTGCACGCGATGGCGCCGCAGCGGGAGAAGCTGCGGCTGCGCACCTCGGCCCTGGCCGATGACGCGACGCTCGTGGGCGCGGCCGAGCTGGCCTTCGCCCACGTGCTCGCGGACCCGCTGGAAGTGCTGGCCAGGGCCAACGCTTAGGAGACCCGGCTCTTCGGCGCGCTCCAGGTGTTGCAGTATCGGGCCGATCCGCCGCTGTAGCCGCGGTCCTGCCAGTAGGCGAGGTTGGCGGGCTTGCCGTGGACCTTGCTCTCCCCGGCCCTGCTGACGGCGTCGGTCCACTCGTCCCAGGTGATGCCCGGGTCGATGGAGTCGAGCGTGGAGCTGTAGAAGACGCCGGCGAAGCACTCGGCCTGCATCTCCAGGCGGTGGCTGAGTATCGTGCGCGCGCTCCCTCCGGATCGCCAGTAGAGCCTGTTCTGCTCGTCCAGCATGCCGCTGAGCTGCTGCACGTGGTGGCCCCACTCGTGGGCGACGGAGTGCGCGATGTTCATACGGAACGGGTCCTGCAGGTCCCGCTTCATGATCCGGATGGCGATCGTCCGCTGCGCCGGGCAGTACTGGGCGCCGTTGCTGGTGATCTTGCCGCAGACCGACCCGCTGCCGGTCGTGATGGCGATCTTCGGCGGGCTGTAGCGGAGCCCGGCGGCCTTGAACCTGGTGGCCCAGAAGGTGTTGGCGCACCGGGCCATGGCCCGGTGGAAGGTCTTGAGCGAGGCGGCGCTGCCCTTGCGGATCGCGGGGATCGCGCACGACTGCGGCGACGGGGTGCCGGACCGATAGATCTTGTTCTTGGCCAGTACGGCGGGCGGCGCGGTCTGCGCGACCTGCGGGGCCGTGGTCTCCGCGTTGGCCGTGCCAGATAGGGCCAAACCCACGACCATGCCGACAGATGCGGCGATAAGGGGTATACGCACGATCGCGGATACTAGACCACTAGGTGGGGCCCTGTTCGCGAGTCCCGTGCTTTGTCCGGAAAGCGCAATGCGGCCGCGCCGTAGGGCGCGGCCGCATCACAGCGGGAGAACTAGGCGACGGTACGCGCGGGCGCGGCCCAGGTGTTGCAGGAGCCGGGGGACGCCGAGCCGTAGCCGCGGTTCATCCAGTACGCCTGCGACGGGCCACGGCCGTGGTCGTTCTGCGGCCAGCCCTTGGCGCCGTTCTTGCGGAACCAGTTGACGGTGTAGTCCCACTCACCCGAGTCGACGGGCAGCGTGCTCTCGACCGTGCGCATGAAGACCGAGGAGAAGCACTCCGCCTGCAACTCCGACCGGCGCGAGAGCGCGAGCTGGCCGGACCTGCCGCTGGCGTTCCTGGCGGCCCAGTAGTAGTTCCAGATGCCCGACATGTTCTGCACGTGGTGGCCGTACTCGTGGGCCATCAGCCGGGTGATGCCCAGCGCGAACGGCTGGCGCAGCTGGGTCTTGGTGATCAGCATGTACATCGTGCGGTCGGTCGAGCAGTAGATGCCGTCGGCACCCGCGCTCCACGGGCCGCAGGGGGTGCGGACCTTCCTGGTGATGATGCGCAGCCGCGGCTTGCTGAAGGAGAGACCGGCCTTGCGGAACTGGGAGGCCCAGGAGCGGTTCAGGCAGTTCGTCACGCTCGTGAGGAAGCGCTTGTAAGCCGTGGTGCTGCCCTTGGGCAGGCTGCCGGGCGAACAGTTGGAGCTGGCGAGCCGTCCCGTCCGGTACAGCGGGCTGGCCGTCGCGGCGGCCTTGCCGCGGGGCGGCGCCGCCTGCTGAGCGGCCTGCTGGACGACCTGCTGACCTGCGGAGACGGGCTTGACATCGGCTGTCGCCGTTCCCGCGCCGGCCAGCGCGATAACCGCGCCTGTGGCCACAAGGGACGACAGCTTCTTCATGGGGAGAGTGTTCATAGTGAAGGAAAGACTAGGTCAAGATCGGACATATGTGGGTGCAATTGACTCTATGGAGCGCGATGGAGTCAGCAAGGCAGGCACGAACTAGACTCGATCGGGTTAGCGCACAGGAGCAGAGGGGATCGCATCCGTGAGCGGGTTGCTGGGCTCGGTAAAGGGACCACACGACGTCAAACGCCTGGATGCCGAGGAGCTGCCGGGGCTGGCGGCGGAGATCCGTGACCTGCTCGTCGACTGCTGCGCCCGGTTCGGCGGCCATCTCGGCCCCAACCTCGGTGTGGTCGAGCTCACCATCGCCCTGCACCGCGTCTTCGACTCGCCGAGCGACCCGATCGTCTGGGACACCGGCCATCAGTCGTACGTTCACAAATTGCTCACCGGGCGCGCCGCGGGCTTCGGCGCGCTGAAGCAGGAGGGCGGCCTGTCCGGCTACCCGAGCCAGGCCGAGTCCGAGCACGACTTCGTCGAGAACTCCCACGCCTCCACCGCGCTGTCCTACGCCGACGGCCTGGCCAAGGCGTTCAAGCTGCGCGGCGAGCACGACCGCACGGCCATCGCGGTGATCGGCGACGGCGCGCTGACCGGCGGCATGGCCTGGGAGGCGCTCAACAACATCGCGGCCGGCAAGGACCTGCGGCTCGTCATCGTCGTCAACGACAACGGCCGCTCCTACTCGCCGACGATCGGCGGCCTGGCCTCCCACCTGTCCTCGCTGCGGGTCAACCGCCGCTATGAGGACATGCTCGAATACGTCAAAGAGAAGATCGGGAACGTCCCCGTGCTCTACGACGCGCTCCACGGCATCAAGAAGGGCGTCAAGGACGTCCTGGCCCCGCAGGTCATGTTCGAGGACCTCGGCCTGAAATACGTCGGGCCGATCGACGGCCACGATGAGCAGGCCATGGAGGCGGCGCTGCGCAAGGCCCGCGACTTCCGCGGCCCGGTCATCGTGCACGCCCTCACCCAGAAGGGCCGCGGCTACTCACCGGCCGAAAACCACGACGAGGACCAGTTCCACTCGCCCGGCGCCTTCGACCGGGCCACCGGCGCGGAGAAGCCCAAGGGCCGCATCTGGACCAACGTGTTCAGCGAGGAGCTGGTCAGGCTCGGCAAGGACCGCGAGGACCTGGTCGCCATCACCGCCGCGATGCTCCACCCGACCGGCCTGGCCGCCTTCGCCGAGGCCTACCCCGACCGCATCTACGACGTCGGCATCGCCGAGCAGCACGCCCTGACCAGCGCGGCCGGGCTGGCGCTCGGCGGCATGCACCCGGTCGTGGCCGTCTACGCGACCTTCCTCAACCGGGCCTTCGACCAGCTGCTCATGGACGTGGCCCTGCACCGGCTGCCCGTCACCGTGGTGCTCGACCGGGCCGGCGTCACCGGCGACGACGGGGCCAGCCACAACGGCATGTGGGACCTGTCGATCCTGCAGGTCGTCCCCGGCCTGAAGATCGCCGTGCCGCGCGACGGCGAGCGGCTGACCGAGCTGCTCGGCGAGGCCGTGGAGGTCTCCGACGGCCCGACCGTGCTGCGCTTCCCCAAGGGCCCGGTCGCCGAGCCGATCGAGGCCGTCGGCAAGCTGGGCACGATGGACGTGCTGCGCGCGGGCGAGCCCGAGGTGCTGCTGGTGGGCGTCGGCCCGATGGCGCGGGTCTGCATGGACGCCGCCCTCCTGCTCGACGCGCAGGGCATCTCGGCGACCGTGGTCGACCCGCGCTGGGTCAAGCCGCTCGACGAGGCGCTCGTGGCCGCCGCGAGCGCCCACAAGCTGGTCGCGGTCGTCGAGGACAACGGCCGCGTGGGCGGCGCCGGCGACGCGGTGTCCCGCCTGCTGCGCGACGCCGACGTGGATGTGCCCGTACGCGGCTACGGCATCCCGCAGCGCTTCCTCGACCATGCCAAGCGGGCCGCGATCCTCGGCCAGATCGGGCTGACCGGCCAGGACCTCGCGCGCGAGATCACCGAGGCGATCGCCAAGCGGAGCAGCCCGATCGAGAGCCAGTCCGCGCCGCGCTGATCGCCCTGTCACACCCTGGTGAGGAATGATCAACCAGGGGTTTGGGAAGACGCTGAGTGTGGACATCTTTCGCACCAAGAGCGTCGAGCAGTCGATCCTCGACACCGAAGCCCCCGAGCATCGGCTGCGAAAGCGACTGACCGCCGTCGACCTCACGGTCTTCGGCATCGGCGTCATCGTCGGCACCGGCATCTTCGTCCTCACCGGCCGCGTGGCCAAAGAGACGGCCGGCCCGGCGGTGGCGCTCTCCTTCGTCGTGGCCGCCGTCGTTTGCGGTCTGGCGGCGCTGTGCTACGCGGAGTTCGCCTCGTCGATCCCCGTGGCCGGGTCGGCCTACACCTTCTCGCTGGCCACGCTGGGCGAGTTCCCGGCCTGGGTCATCGGCTGGGACCTGATGCTGGAGATGGCGCTGGCCGGGGCGGTGGTGGCGGTCGGCTGGTCGGGCTACTTCGCCTCGCTGATGTCCTCGCTGGGCCTCGAACTGCCCGGCTGGATGGCGGGGGAGCACCCCGTGGTCAACCTGCCCGCGATGGTCATCGTGCTGATCCTCACCGGCGTCCTGACCGCCGGGATCAAGCTGTCCTCGCGGGTCAACCTGGTCATCGTCACCATCAAGGTGGCGGTGATCCTGCTCGTCATCGTGGCCGGGCTGTTCTTCATCAACACTGCCAACTACTCGCCGTTCATCCCGCCGCCGGTGTCCACGCCGGGGGTCGAGGGGCTGAAGGCGCCGCTGATCCAGGTGCTGTTCGGCATCACGCCGGTCGCCTTCGGCGTGATCGGCATCTTCTCGGCCGCCGCGGTCGTGTTCTTCGCCTTCATCGGCTTCGACATCGTCGCCACCGCCGCCGAGGAGACCATCAAGCCGCAGCGCGACCTGCCGCGCGGCATCATCGGCTCCCTGGCCATCTGCACCGTCCTGTACGTCGCGGTGTCGCTGGTCGTGGTCGGCATGCAGCGCTACGACAAGCTGAGTGAGAAGGCGCCGCTCGCCGACGCCTTCACCGCGGTCGGGCAGTCCTGGGCGGCCACGCTGATCAGCATCGGCGCCATCGCCGGTCTGACCACGGTGGTGATGATCCTCATGCTGGGGCAGAGCCGGGTGCTGTTCGCCATGTGCCGCGACGGGCTGCTGCCGCGCGGGCTGGCGAAGGTCCACCCCAGGTTCGGCACGCCGGCCCGGCTGACGATCATCATCGGGCTGGTCACCACGGTGCTGTCCGGGTTCATCTCGCTCGGCGCGCTGGCCGAGCTGGTGAACATCGGCACGCTGTTCGCGTTCGTGGTGGTCTCGGCCGGCGTGGTCGTGCTGCGCCGTACGCAGCCGGACCTGCACCGGGCCTTCCGTACGCCGTTGGTGCCGCTGCTGCCGATCCTGTCGGTGCTGGCCTGCGTCTACCTGATGCTCAACCTGCCGGTCGAGACATGGCTGCGGTTCGTGGTGTGGCTGGTCATCGGTGCCGTGCTCTACTTCGTCTACGGCTACCGCCACAGCCGGGTCCAGGTGGCCGGCCCGAAGGGGTAGGCGCGCGGGGCGCCCACCCCTCGGCGGTCAGGCGGCCGGCCGTCTGACGGTGAAGACCGCCCCGCCCGCCGCCTTCATCCGGCAGGAGTTGGGGAAGACGTAGGTCCATCGCAGCGATGTCCCGCGCCACTTGCCCACCACCACGACGGTGTGCGGCTGGTACTCGTCGGTGCACACCGGATTGGGCACCACGTTCAGCTTGGCCGGGTCGCCCTTGACCTTCCGCAGCAGGTCGCAGGCCGCGGCGGGGGTGGGGTGGCTGCCGCCGTCGGGGTCACAGGTGAGGGTGGCCCCTTTCGGCAGGCCGTCCACCACGACAACGATCTTCAGCGTCGACTTGGGGGCCGTTTCGGCGAGTGCGGGGGGCGCCGTCGCCAGCGCGACTCCGCACAACGCGATCGTGCCGACTGCTCTCATCATGGATCTTCTCCGTTCGTAGCGCGGCGAACACGCTACGTGACGGATCACTTTACCCTGGGAGACCCGCCGGACGGGCCTCCCAAGATTCGGTCAAGCCGGCCCGTCTCAGGCGGGCACGGACGCGGTGCCGGCCGGGAGGAATCGCGGCCGGGAAAGACCCGACCTGTCCAGGTACGGGGTGATCCCGCCCAGGTGGAACGGCCAGCCCGCGCCGAGGATCATGCACAGGTCGATGTCCTGCGCCGCCGCGACCACGCCTTCGTCCAGCATGATCTGGATCTCCTCGGCCAGTGCCCGCAGCACGCGCAGCCGTACCTCGGCGGCGGTGGACGGCGCCGAGCCGCCCGCGAACAGCGCCACCGCCTCGGCGTCGAGCGAGAAGTCGGGCAGATAGACGCCCGGCTTGCCGGAGGCGACCAGCTTGGCCATGTTCGCCGAGACGCCGAAGCGCTCGGGGAAGGCCGCGTGCAGCGTCTCGGCCACGTGCAGGCCGACGGCCGGCCCCACGAGCTGGAGCAGCGCGAACGGCGTCATCGGCAGCCCGAGGTCGTCGAGCGAGTGCTCGGCGACCTCCAGCGGCGTGCCCTCGTCGACCGCGGCGATCACCTCGCCCATGAAGCGGGTGAGCAGCCGGTTCACCACGAACGCCGGAGCGTCCTTCACCAGCACCGACGACTTCTTCAGCGACCGGCCCACGGCGAAGGCGGTGGCCAGCGTCGCGTCGTCGGTCGAAGGCGCCTTGACGATCTCCAGCAGCGGCATCACCGCGACCGGGTTGAAGAAGTGGAAGCCGACCAGCCGCTCCGGACGCTCCAGCGCGGCGCCCATCTCGGCCAGCGAGAGCGAGGAGGTGTTGGTCGCGAGCACGCAGTCGGCCGAGACCACCGCCTCCACCTCCGCGAACACCTGCCGCTTGACCGACATCTCTTCGAAGACCGCCTCGATGACGAAGTCGGCGTCGGCGAAGGCGTCCTTGGTCAGCGAGCCGGTCACCAGCCCCTTGAGCCGGTTGGCCTGGTCGGCCGAGACACGGCCCTTGGCGAGCAGCTTGTCGACCTCGGCGTGCACGTGGCCCACGCCCTTGCCGAGCCTGCTCTCGTCGAGGTCGGTCAGCACGACCGGCACCTCCAGGCGGCGGGCGAACAGCAGCGCCATCTGCGAGGCCATCAGCCCCGCGCCCACCACGCCGACCTTGGTCACCTTGCGGGCCAGCGCGGGGTCGGGGGCGCCCGCCGGGCGCTTGGCCCGCCGCTGCACCAGGTCGAAGGCGTAGAGCCCGGCCCGCAGCTCGTCACCCATGAGCAGGTCGGTCAGCGCCTCGTCCTCGGCGGCGAAGCCCTCGTCGCGCGAGGCCGTACGGGCCAAGGTGATCAGGTCGAGCGCCCGGTAGGGGGCGGGGGAGGCGCCGCGCAGCTTCATGTCGACCAGGAAGCGCGCGTCGGCGACCGCCTTGTCCCAGTCATCCTTGTCCCAGACGTCGTCGGCGTGCGAGTCGCGCGCCACGACGGTGTCGCCGGTGAGCACCCGGGCGGCCCAGCGCAGCGACTCCTCCAGGAAGTCGGCCGGCTCGAACATCGCGTCGGCGACGCCCAGCTCGAACGCCTGAGCGCCCTTGAGCATGCGGTTCTGTGACAGCGGGTTCTCGATGATCAGCTTGATCGCGCGGGCCGGGCCGATCAGGTGCGGCAGCAGCTGCGTACCGCCCCAGCCCGGCACCAGGCCGAGGAAGCACTCGGGCAGCGCGATGGCCGGGACGCCCGAGGAGATCGTCCGGTAGGTGCAGTGGAGGGCCACCTCCAGGCCGCCGCCCATCGCCGCGCCGTTGACGAACGCGAAAGACGGGATCGGCAGCTCGCCCAGGCGGCGGAACACGTGGTGGCCCAGCGCGCCGATGGCCCGCGCCTCCTCGCGCGAGGCCATGGTCGCCGCGCCCTTGAGATCGGCGCCGACCGCGAAGACGAACGGCTTTCCCGTCACGCCCACGGCGGCCAGGTCGGTGCGGGCGGCGATCTCGGACAGCGCGCCGTTCAGCGCGAACAGCCCGTGCGGGCCGAAGGTGTTGGGCTTGGTGTGGTCGAAGCCGTTGTCGAGGGTGATGAGCGCCATCGTGCCGGCCCCGCCGGGCAGCTCGACGTCGCGGACCAGGGCCTTGGTGACGACTTCGCCGGTGTCGCGCTCGGTCAGCAGCGAGCGCCAGGTCTCAACGTTGCTCATGCCAGGTTCTCCCAGATCACGGTGCCGCCCATGCCCATGCCGACGCACATGG
Organism: Nonomuraea aurantiaca; assembly: GCF_020215705.1. Lineage (GTDB taxonomy): Bacteria > Actinomycetota > Actinomycetes > Streptosporangiales > Streptosporangiaceae > Nonomuraea > Nonomuraea aurantiaca. The sequence goes on from NZ_JAIWNB010000001.1 coordinate 652,690, forward strand.
TGGTGATGCCGTAGCGCACGTCGGGGCGCTCGCCGAACTGCCGCGCGAGCTGCGTCATCAGCCGTACGCCCGAGGAGGCCAGCGGGTGGCCGAAGGCGATCGCGCCACCGTAGGGGTTCACCCGCGGGTCGTCGTCGGCGATGCCGAAGTGCTCCAGGAAGGCCAGCACCTGTACGGCGAAAGCCTCGTTGATCTCGAACAGCCCGATATCGGAAATATCAAGATTTGCCAGGCGCAGCGCCCGCTCGGTGGACGGGATCGGGCCCACGCCCATCACCTCGGGGTCCACGCCGGCGAAGGCGTAGGAGACCAGCCGCATCTTCGGCGCCAGGCCCAGCTCGGCGGCCGTCTCGGCGGCGGCCACGACGCAGCCGGTGGCGCCGTCGTTGATGCCCGAGGAGTTGCCCGCCGTGACGTTGCCGTGGGCGCGGAACGGCGTCTTGAGCGAGCCCAGCCCGTCCAGCGTGGTGCCGGGGCGCGGCGCCTCGTCCTCGACCGCCAGGCCCCAGCCCCGCTCGGCCGTCCTGATCGCCGTGGGGACCAGGTCGGGCTGGATCCGGCCGTCGGCGTACGCCTTGGCCACCTTCTCCTGCGACAGCACCGCGTAGGCGTCGGCACGGTCCTTGGTGATCGTGGGGAAACGGTCGTGCAGGTTCTCGGCCGTCATGCCCATGACCAGGGCGCTCGGGTCGACGAGGCGCTCCGACAGGAACCTCGGGTTCGGGTCGACGCCCTCGCCCATCGGGTGGCGGCCCATGTGCTCGACGCCGCCCGCGATCGCCACGTCGTACGCGCCGAACGCGATGCCGCCCGCGACCGTGGTCACCGCGGTCATCGCGCCCGCGCACATGCGGTCGATCGCGTAGCCGGGCACGGTCTTGGGCAGCCCGGCCAGCACCGCCGCCGAGCGGCCGATGGTCAGGCCCTGGTCGCCGATCTGGGTGGTCGCGGCGATCGCGACCTCGTCCACGCGCTCCGGCGGCAGCCCCGGGTTGCGCCGGATCAGCTCGCGGATGACGCGGACGACCAGGTCGTCCGCGCGAGTCTCCGCGTACATGCCCTTGGGCCCCGACCGGCCGAAAGGTGTGCGTACGCCGTCGACGAACACGACGTCACGAGAGGAAGGCACCGATTCGCTCCTCGTTGCTCGGCAGTTACCGCGCCTATGCTACTCGTCAGTAACCACGCCGCAGACGAGGACGGCCGCCAGCAGTGCGGAGAGGGTCAGGGTCGACGGCTCCCACAGATGGGCGCGGGCTCCGACCAGGGCCGCGACCGCCACGGCCGCGCCGGTGTGGAGCGCCGGACCCCGTCGCCGGCGCGTGAGCCGGTCGGGATCCCACGGATCGCCAGGTGACCCTCCCGGCCGGCCGGCACGCGCCGGCTTCCCCCCTGCCCCCCGTGCCCACCAGACCAGGAAGCACACGCCCGCCGCCGAACCCGCCAGCGCCAGCGCCTCGGTGACCCGGCTCATCGCGTCGGCGAAGCCGTACAGGCCCGACTCTCGGAACGGGCGCGGCACCGTACAGCCGAGCAGCAGCGTCACCGCCCACCCGCAGCCGACGGAGAGCCTGCTGAGGGCCCGCGGCGGCGTCCTGGGCGGGCTCGCGTACAGCTCGCGCTCGCGCCTGCGCACGGCCCGCACGCGTGCGCCCCAGACGGTCTGCGTGAGCGCCAGCGCGGGCAGCGCGGCGAGGAAGAGCATGAGCGCGAGTACGGCCAGCGGCAGGGTATCCGCGCGTGCCGGGACCCGTTCGGCGAGCGATTGGGAGAAGGTGATCAGCGCGAGCGAGCCGGAGAGCGTGGCGATCGCGGTCCGGCGCGCGGCGCGGGCCCGCGCGCGCAATCCGGTCAGCGCCACGGCGCCGGGAGGGGGTGCAGCCTCGGTCATGGGGGTCATGATGTCGTCACCGCGCGTGACCGCGCCCTGAATTCCGGTCTTTTGGATGGAGCCCTCGATTGGCCCGAAACTCCAGTCCTGACCGAGATCAGCGCCGTCATGCGCGGCCTTTGCTGGCTTTAGGTGGGCCGTGTCCGATTACCGTGTGTATAGGGCTGGAGCAGGTGCGTGGTCATGTGCAGGCAACCCTCAGGCATACCCCTCCGGGGGGTCCGTTGAAACGAAAGATCACAGTTGTGACTCCAGCTTATTTATGAGCATCTTGTGAAATTTCCGGACAAGTGGTGGAGAAGTCTGTTAGGAAGGGTCGCGGTCCAGATTCGTATTAGAGAGGTTCCATCGTGGCGCGCGACGAGAACGACAGGCCATATGAGGATGGGCAGGGCAGGCCGGCGAACCCGGAGCTGACCGGCGACGTTCTGTCCCCGCGCTGGAGCACGGACGACACCGACGAGCAGCCGGCCATCGTGGTCTCGGGCAACGAGACCTACATCCTCCCACCGGACAAGGGCGCGCCCGAGCTGTACACCCCGCCGACCGAGGGCCAGCACCGCGCGACGGCCGCCGAGGGTGAGCTGTACACCGGTGACCCGGCCAGCGGCCCCCTCTACGGGGACTCGCTCTACGCGGGCGGCGACCAGCTCTACGCCGGTGACGCGCCCAGCGGGCCGCTCTACACCGGCGACCCGGCCGGCGGGCCGCTTTACACGGGCGATGCGCAGAGTGGGCCGCTCTACAGCGGCGACGCCGCGGGTGAGCCGCTTTACACGGGCGACGCGCAGAGCGGCCCGCTTTACACGGGCGACGCCCCGAGCGGGCCGCTTTACACCGGTGACCAGCCAAGTGACGCCTACCTCCCGCTCGACAAGAGCTACGGCTCCTCCTATGACGATGACGAGCCCGCGGAGCCCAAGCGCGGCTTCCTCGGCTCCGGCTGGACCGACGGCTCCCAGGGGGGCGGTCACCAGGCCGAGGGCGACAAGGAGGTGCGCCGCCGTACCAAGGTGCTGCTCATGGCGGCCGTCGCGGTCGTCGTGCTCGGCGCGGGGGCCGGCTGGATGCTGACCGGCACGTCGTCCGACGACCCGTGCGGGACCGGGAAGTGCGCCAGCGCCGAGCAGGTGAGCGCGCCGGCCGCCTCTCCCACGGAGCCGGAGCCGAGTGACACGGAGGCGGAGGCCACCGACCCCACGGAGTCGGACTCCCCGGAGCCGACCGCGTCGGCCACCGCCGCCCCGTCGCCGACCGCCGCCCGGGTGCGCGCCAGCCGTACCCCCTCTCCCCGGGCCACCCGCACGCGCATCGGCGAGCCGACCGCCAAGCCGAGCCCCCGGGCCACCCGGGCGACGCAGGGCACGATCAAGGACACGGACACCGGCACCACCCAGAAGCAGGCGACGCAGGAGCCGACGGCCAAGCAGCAGACCAGCCAGCCGACGCAGGCGGTCCAGACGCAGGCTCCGGCGCCGGTTCCGACGGAGACCAAGAAGGGCCTGTTCGACATCCTCTTCCCCTGGGGATGATGCCCTTCGGCGGCGACTTCGTGTCGCGCCGGCCCCGAGGCGTGTAAGGATGCGGACCCAGGTGCCGGTCTGGCACACTGGGAAACCGCTTTCCGGGAGGTCTCGTGGTCACGCTGGAAGACGTCGCCAAGCAGGCGGGCGTCTCGCTCGCCACCGCCTCGCGGGTGCTCAACGGCAGCACCCGCCAGGTGGGCGCCGACCTGCGGGCCCGCGTCGAGCGCGCCGCGTACGAGCTGGGCTACCGCGCCAACATCGCGGCGCAGACACTGGCCCGCGGGGCGAGCAATGTCATCGGCATCGTGGTCCACGACCTGACCGACCCTTACTTCGCGGCGCTGGCCGACGGCGCGATGCGGGCCGCGGCCGGCGAGGGCCTGCTGGTCATGGTGGGCACCACGCACCGCGATCCCGAGCAGGAGATCGCCTACGTGGCGACGCTCAACGCCCAGCGCGTACGCGCCGTGCTGCTGGTCGGCTCCCGCGTCGCCGACCCCGAGGTCACCGAGCGGCTCCGCGCCGAGCTGGACCGCTACCGGGCCAGTGGCGGGCGGGCCGCGTGCGTGGGCCAGGACCTGCTCGGCGTCGACACGGTCGCGCCTGCCAACCACGAGGGCGCCGCCGCCCTGGCCCGCTCGCTGGCCGGGCTCGGCCACACCCGCTTCGCCGTACTGGCCGGGCCGCCGCGCCTGATGACCGCCCGCGACCGGTGCGCCGGGTTCGTGTCGGCGCTGGCCGAGCTCGGCCTGCCGGAGCCGCGCGTCATCGAGGGGCCCTTCGACCGCGACGGCGGCTATCGGGCGGCCCAGGAGACGGGGGACGCGACGTGCGTGTTCGCCGTCAACGACGTGATGGCCGTGGGAGCGCTCGCCGCCTACCGTGAGCGGGGGATCCGGGTGCCGGACGACGTGTCGGTGGCCGGCTTCGACGACATCGCGACGCTGCGCGACCAGGTGCCCGCGCTGACCACGGTACGGCTGCCGCTGCAGGACATGGGCGCCCGGGCCCTCGAACTGGCGCTGGCGGCCGACGAGGAGCCGACGGTGGAGCAGGTGCCGGGCGAGGTGGTGTTGCGGGAGAGCGTACGCGCGCTGCGCTGAGCTCGGCGTACAGGGCACGTCCGCAGAGGACGCGTCCGAAGGGGAGGCATCGAGTACGCGTGGCAGGGCGCGTCCGAAAGGGGGCGCGCCGTACAGGGCGTGGCGCAGGGGCGCATCCGAAGGGGACGCGTCGCACAGGCAGGACGGTCGCTCGGGAGGGCACCATGAAACTGGCGGTCAGCACGCTCGGGATGCCGGGCTACGGGCTCGACAGGGCGATCGAGGTGGCGGCCGGGCACGGGTGCCAGGGCCTGGAACTGCGGTTGCACCCCGACACCGGCGTACACCGGGGTCTGTCGGCGGACGAGCGGTCGTCGGTGCGGCAGCGGGTCGAAGCCGCAGGTCTGGAAATATCGGCGCTCGCCGGATATGTCGGCGTATGCGAGCCGGGCCCTGACGAGCCCGTCGTCGAGGCGCTGGTCGCGGACCTGACGCTCGCGGCCGACCTCGGCGCCCCGGGCGTCCGGGTGTTCCCGCGCGGCGAAGACCCGTCGATCGGAGCGCGCAGGCTCAAGGCGGTCTCCGCCACGGCCGCAGGGCTCGGTCTGCGGGTGCTCGTCGAGACGCACGACCAGATGGCCACCGGCGCTGCCGTCGCGCGGCTGCTCGACGAGGCGGCCTGCCCCGAGACCACCGGCGCGCTCTGGGACCTGCTCCACCCTTGGCGGCACGGCGAGTCTCCCGCTGACACCCTGGCCCTTCTCGGCCCGCACCTCGCCTACGTCCAGGTCAAGGACGCGGTCTCCGCCCAGGACACCACGCCGGTGCCCATGTGGAACGGCACGGTGCCGCTGGACGAGTCCGGTGAGCTGCTGCGCTCGTGGGGCTACTCCGGGTGGGTGTCGCTGGAGTGGGAGCGGACCTGGTATCCGCAGGTCGAGCCGGTGGAGGAGATACTGCCTGGGGCCGCCGAGTGGGTGCGGCGTTTCCGAAGGGAGTAGCCAGTGACGAGCGACCCGGTGAAGGGCCAAGCGAGCAACCCGGCGAACGACTCGGTAAGGGACCCGGCGAGCGGCCTGGTGAGGGATCCGGCGAGCAACCCAGCGAGCGGCCCGGTGAGAAACCCAGCAAGCGACTCGGTGAGGGACCCAGCTTGGGGCCCAGTGAGGGACAAGGTGCTGGTGGTCGGCATGGACGGCCTGCGCTTCGACCGCTTGGTCGCGCTGGAGCCGCCGGTGCTGAGCGGGCTGATGGCGGCGGGTGCGTACGGGACGAGCCTGCTCCCGTACGGCGAGGCCGCCGCTCCCCGGACGGAGTCTCCCGGCGAGATCGTCCCCGAGGACACCGCCGCTTCGGGCGAGGACGCCGCCACTTTGGGTGAGGGCTCCCCGGCTTCGAGCGAGGACACCGCCGCTTCGGGCGAGGTCTCCTCTGGTCGGGTCATCAGATCCCGGACCGACTCCGGACCCGGATGGTCGTCGATCGCCACCGGGGTGTGGCCCGACAGGCACGGCGTCGTGGACAACGCGTTCACCCACCACCAATTCGCGAAATATCCGGACTTCTTGACTCGCGCCAACGCGGCCCGTCCCGACCTGACCACCGCGGCGTTCTTTTCCTGGGCGGCGCTGGCGGAGCACGGCGCGTTCGGCCCGGCCATCGGGACCCGCTTCGTCCTGGACGGCTACGCGATCACCTGGCCGACCGCCGACAAGCAGGTCGCCGCGGCCGCCGAGAATCACCTCGCGAGCACCGGCGCCGACCTCACCTTCGTCTACCTGGGCGAGACCGACGAGGTGGCCCATGACCTCGGCCCGCACTGCCCCGACTACACCGCGGCGCTGCACACCCAGGACGCCTACCTCGGCCGCTTCCTCGACGCGATCCGGGGCAGGCCGACGTTCGCCGGCGAGCGCTGGACCGTCCTGGTCACCACCGACCACGGCCACGTCGACGAAGGCGGCCACGGCGGCACCTCCATCGAGGAGCGAACGGTCTTCGTCATCGCCGCCCGCCTGAGCGCGGACCTGGGCGGCGCCGATCTGGGCAGCGCGGACGTAGGGAGTGCCGATCTGGGCGGCGCCCGTCTCGCCGGTCCGAGGTTGGTGGACGTCGGACCGACCGCGCTGGCCCTGCTCGGCATCGAGTCCGACCCCGCCTGCGATCTCGACGGCGTGCCGCTGGAGGTGTGACCGACGCCACTGTTCATCAAGTGTTGAATTCTTTGCCGTAAAGCGTGAGACTCGTAGCGAGACGCTGAACGGTGGGAGTACACCCGATGAAGACGGCACTGGACTTTTCCGACATCGACGGCAGCATGCTGGCCGAAGTCGGCGGCAAGGCGGCCAATCTCGGTGAGCTGACCCGGGCCGGGCTCCCCGTCCCGCCCGGCTGGGCGCTCACCACCGAGGCGTACCACGAGGTGGCGCAGGCGGCGGGCCTGGACGACGTCATCGCGACCGGCGGCCCGGGGCTCGCGGAGGCCGCCAGGACCCGGCTGCTGGCGGCCCCGATCCCCGAGGCCGTCGCGCGGTCGATCCGCGAGGCGTACACCACCCTGAGTCAGAGCGTGCACCAGGACGCGGCGCCGGTCGCGGTGCGGTCCTCGGCCACGGCGGAGGACCTGCCGTTCGCCAGTTTCGCCGGTCAGCAGGACACCTACCTCAACGTCGTCGGCGCCGACGACGTGCTCGACGCCGTACGCCGCTGCTGGGCCTCGCTCTGGACCGACCGCGCCGTCGCCTACCGCGACTCCAACGGCATCGACCACGCCTCCGTACGGCTGGCGGTGGTCGTCCAGGTCATGGTCGACGCGCGGACGGCCGGCGTACTGTTCACCGCCAACCCGCTCACCGGACGCAGGCACGAGGCCGTCATCGACGCGAACCCCGGCTTGGGCGAGGCCGTGGTCTCCGGCGCCGTCAACCCCGACCGGTTCGTCGTCGACGCGGCGAGCGGTCAGATCCTCGACCGGCACGCGGGCGACAAGCGGCTGACGATCCGCGCCCTGCCCGGCGGCGGCACGGAACGCGTCGAGTCCGACCACGACGGCTTCTGCCTGACCGACGAGCAGGTACGCGACCTGGCCGCGCTCGGCACCCGCGTCGAGGACCACTACGGCGCGCCCCAGGACACCGAGTGGGCCATCGACGCCGACGGCAAGCTCTGGCTCACCCAGGCCAGGCCGATCACCACGCTCTACCCGCTGCCCGAGACCACCAGGCAGGGCCTGCGGGTCTACTTCTCCGTCAATGTCGCGCAGGGTGTCATGGGCCCGCTCACCCCGATGGGGCTGTCCGCGTTCCGGCTGCTCGGCTCGGGTGCCGCCGGGGTGTTCGGCTACGGTCCGGCCAGGGCGCGTGATGGGGCGCCGTTCATGTTCGAGGCGGGGGAGCGCGTCTGGCTGGACCTCACCACGGCCCTGCGCAGCCGGATGGGCCGGGCCATCATGCCGCGCGCCCTGCTGATGGGCGAGGCCAGGGCCGGGGCGGTGCTGACGGACCTGTTCGAGGAGCCCAGGTTCTCGGTGATCCACACCTCGCGCCGCCCGTTCTTCCGCGCGGTGGCGCACTTCGCCCGCCGCGTACACGCCCCGAAGCGGCTGCTCCAGGCGCTGACCCGGCCCGAGCGGGCGATCGCCTACACCAGGCGGTTGGGCGACGAGCTGGACCGGCGGCTGCGGGTGCCCGGCTCCGCCACGCCCGTCCAGCGGCTCGACCACGCGGAGCGGATGCTCAGCACCACGTTCCCGGCGATCGTCTCGCTCATGCCGATCGCGATCGCCGGCTATGGGCTGTTCGCGCTGGCGGCGAAGCTCTCCGGCCTGTCCATGAGCGACATGCAGGACGTGCTCCGCAGCGTCCCCAACAACCCGACCACCGAGATGGACCTCGAACTCTGGGCGCTGGCGACGCGCATCGAGCCCGAACCGTTCAGGAACGAGCCGGTGAGCGAGCTCGTGCGCCGCTTCAGGGCCGGCGAGCTGCCCCCCAAGGCCCAGCAGGGCATCACTGCTTTTCTGGATAAGTACGGGCATCGCGGCATCGCCGAGATCGACCTGGGCGTCGCGCGCTGGTCGGAGGACCCGACGCACATCCTCGGCGTCCTGGCCAACTACCTGCGCATGGAGGGCGGCGCCGACCTCGCGCCCGACGCGCTGTTCGCTAGGGGAGCGGCCGAGGCCGAGGCGGCCGTCGCACGGATCGTGGCGACGGCCCGCCGCAAGGGCGCGCTCCGGGGGGCCGTCGCCCGGTTCGGGCTGCGGCGGACCCGGATGTTCGCCGGGGTACGCGAGATGCCGAAGTACTACCTGGTGAAGACCCTGGCCGCGATCCGGCGGAGTCTTCGGGTCGTCGGCGAGCACCTGGTGACCACCGGCGTGCTGGACGCGGCGGACGACGTGTTCTACCTGCGGATCGAGGAGGCGCGGTCGGCCCTTGACGGGGGCGATCTGCGCGAGCTGGTGATCGAGCGGCGGGCGGCCTACGAGCGGGAGTCGCGCCGCAGGCACGTGCCGAGGATCATACTGTCGGACGGCACCGAGCCAGAGGCCCTGGCGGCCCCCGCCGCGGCGGGGGCGCTGATCGGCAGCGCCGCCTCCGCGGGCACGGTCACCGGCCGCGCCAGGGTGGTGCTCGACCCGGTCGGGGCGCACCTGGAGCCGGGCGAGATCCTGGTCTGCCCGTCGACCGACCCCGGCTGGACGCCGCTGTTCCTCACGGCGGGCGGCCTGGTGATGGAGATGGGCGGCGCCATGTCGCACGGCGCGGTGGTGGCCCGCGAGTACGGCATCCCGGCGGTGGCCGGCGTCCCGGACGCCACCCACCGCATCGTCACCGGCCAGGAGATCACTGTGAACGGAGCCGCCGGCACGGTGACGATCACCGAGGCCGATGAGCCGGACTCGGCGGACGAAGCCGCGGCACGGGACGAACAGGCCGCCAGCCCGGCCTGACCCCATCAGGGGTCAGACGGATACCACCCGGGCGTAGCGGTGCTTCATGGTGGCCACGATCTCGTCCGGGTCGGCGGCCCAGACGTCGGCGTTGAAGATCTCCACTTCGACGTCCCCGGTGTAGCCGGCCGCGGCCACGGCGCGGGTGATCGGCGGGAAGTCGATCACCCCGTCGCCCATCATCCCCCGCCCCAGCAGCACGTCCGCCGGAAGCGGCTGCAGGTAGTCGCACACCTGGTACGACGCGATCCGGCGGCCGGCCCTGGCGATCTCCTCGAACAGCCGCGGGTCCCACCACACGTGGAAGGTGTCGACCACCACCCCCACCTGCTCCTCCGGATACGGCAGGCACAAATCGACCGCCTGGGCCAGCGTCGACAGAACGGCCCGGTCGGCGCAGTACATCGGATGCAGCGGCTCCAGCGCCAGCTTGACCCCCCGCTCCCCGGCGTACGGGGCCAGCACCTCCAGCGCCTCGGCCACCTGCTCGCGGGCCCCGGCCAGATCGCGCGAGAACGGCCGCCCCGCGCCGTCCGGATCGGCGGGCAGCGGTTCACCCGGCCGCACCACCGGCAGCGGCTCGCCCGGCAGCGGTTCGCCGGGCCGCACGCCCGGCAGGCCGCCGACGACCATGACCAGGCAGGCCGCCCCCAGCTCGGCGGCCTCGTCGATGGCCCGCCGGTTGTCGTCGAGCGCCGCCCGACGGGCCGTCCCGCCGGATGCCCGGCCGCTCGTGCCGGGAGCCGGGTCGGCGGGGGTCGTCAGGAAGCCGCCACGGCAGAGCGACGACACGCGCAGCCCGGCGTCGCGGACCAGCTTGACGCTCTCGGCCAGCCCCTGCTCCGCCACCTCCTCGCGCCACAGCCCCACGGCCTCCAGACCGTGCCGTACGCAGCCCTCGACGGCCTCCGCCACCGACCATCGCTTGGTCGTCCGCTGGTTCAGGGACAGGCTCACAGCCCGTTCACCTCCAGCAGCGCCTTCATCCTCCGTACGGCCAGCGCCTGGTCGGCCAGCAGCCCGGCCTGGTCGGCCAGGCGGAAGACCTCCGACAGGTGGACCAGCGAGCGGGCCGACTGGGCGCCGTTCACCATGGCGAACGCGTCCTGGTGGCCGTTCAGCCAGGCCAGGAAGACGATGCCGGTCTTGTAGTTGTACGTCGGCGTCTCGAAGATCTTCCGGGACAGCGGCACGGTCGGCGCCAGGATCTCATCGTAAAGCGCGAGATTTCGGGCGGCCTCCGCACCTGTGCTCTGCTCGGCGGCGTCCAGCGCGCGCAGGGCCGCGGCCGCCGCCGGCGCGATCGCGTCGAAGATGCCCAGCAGCGCGTGCGACCCCGATTTGATCAACGACGGGTAGTTGAAGTCGTCGCCGGTGTACAGCCTGACGCCCGCGGGCAGTGCGGCCCGCAGCCCTACCTCGTGCTCCTCGTCGAGCAGCGACACCTTCACGCCGTCGACCTTCGAGGCGTGCGCGTGGATCAGCTCCAGGAACGACTCCGTGGCCGCCGCCACATCCGCGGAGCCCCAGTAACCGGCCAGCTGCGGATCGAACATCTCGCCCAGCCAGTGCAGGATCACCGGCCGCTCGGCCAGCCCGAGCAGCTCCCCGTACACCTGGTGGTAGTCCTTGGGCCCGCTCGCCACCCGCGCGAGCTGCCGCGAGGCCATGATGATCACGCCGGCGCCCGCGGTCTGCACGGTCTCCAGCTGCTCGGTATAGGCGGCGGTGATCGCGCTCAGGTCGGCGGCGTCAGGGGCGTGGTCGGTGCCGGCGCCGCAGGCCACCAGCGCGGCGGGGTCGCCGAACGAGCGGGCCTCGGCGGCGCTGCGCCGGATGAGCTCCTTGGTGGCGGCCCAGTCCAGGCCCATGTTGCGCTGGGCGGTGTCCATGGCATCGGCGACGCGCAGGCCGTACGACCACAGGTGCCTGCGGAACCGGAGTGTGGCGTCCCAGTCGACGGCGGCGGGGGAGCCGGGCGTGTTGTCGCCGAGCGGGTCGGCCACCACGTGCGCGGCCGCGTACACGACGCGGCTGGACGCCGGGGCGTCGACGACGGGCCAGGTCACGGGCTCGCGCAGCGTGTACGCGCCGCCGGGCAGGTCGATGATCACAGGTGCGGCACCTCGATCCGGCGGCCCTCGGCCGAGGAGCGCAGGCCCAGCTCGGCGAGCTGCACGCCGCGCGCGCCCGAGGCGAAGTCGTTCGGGAACGGCGCGTCCTCGCACACGTGGCGGATGAACCCCTCCCACTGGATCTTGAAGCCGTTGTCGAAGTCGGCGTTGTCCGGCACGTCCTGCCAGCCCTCGCGGAAGCGGGCCGTGGCGGGCAGGTCGGGGTTCCAGACCGGCTTGGGCGTGGCGGCGCGGTGCTGGAAGCGGCAGTTGCGCAGGCCCGCGACCGCGCTGCCGTGCGTGCCGTCCACCTGGAACTCCACCAGCTCGTCGCGGTTGACGCGGACGGTCCAGGAGGAGTTGATCTGGGCGATCACGCCGCCGGCCAGCTCGAAGATGCCGTACGCGGCGTCGTCGGCGGTGGCCGCGTAGGTCTTGCCCTGCTCGTCGACCCGCTGGGGAACGTGCGTCACAGCCTTGGCGTAGACGGACTCGACCCGGCCGAACAGGTTCTCCATCACGTAGTGCCAGTGCGGGAACATGTCGAGCACGATGCCGCCGCCGTCCTCGGCGCGGTAGTTCCACGACGGCCGCTGGGCCTCCTGCCAGTCGCCCTCGAACACCCAGTAGCCGAACTCGCCCCGGACCGAGAGGATCTGGCCGAAGAAACCGCTGTCGATGAGCCGCTTCAGCTTGAGCAGGCCCGGCAGGAACAGCTTGTCCTGCACCACGCCGTTCTTGATGCCCTTGGCCTTGGCCGCCTCCGCCAGCGCGACCGCCTCCTGGACGGACTCGGCCGTGGGCTTCTCGGTGTAGATGTGCTTGCCGGCCTCGATGGCCTTGAGCACCGCCTTCACCCTGGCGCTGGTGACCTGGGCGTCGAAGTAGATGAGGTTGTCGTCGTCGGACAGAGCCGCGTCGAGGTCCGTGGTGTAGCGGGAAATGTGGTGCTCGGCGGCGATCCGGGAAAGCTTGTCCGCGCTCCTGCCCACCAGGACCGGCCTGAGCTTGACCCGGCTGCCGTCGGAGAGGACGACCCCGCCCTGCTCGTTGATGGCCAGGACCGATCGGACCAGATGCTGGCGGTAACCCATCCGGCCGGTGACGCCGTTCATCACGACGCCGATGGTGCGCACGCTCATGAGGATCCTTTCGCGGAAAGCGCTTTCCCGAACGGTAAGGCCGCCCCCGTGGGGGCGTCAAGTAGGCCGTACCTAGAGCTCGCCCTTGCTTTCCAGCCGGGCCAGCGCCTTGGCGAGCGGATGGGCGGTGAGGGAGAGCTGCCATTCGCGGGCGCCGAGCCCGCGCAGCCGCTCGGTCACGGTCTCGTCGGTGATCTCCACCGGCGGCTCCCAGGTGAGCCTGCGGACCGCGTCGGGCTGCAGGAGGTTCTCCGTGGGCATCCGATGCTCGTCGGCGAGCGCGGCCACGACGGCGCGCGCCGCGGCGAGCCGCTTGGCCGCCGCCGGATCGCGGTCGGCCCAGCGGTTGGCCGGGGGCGGCCCGTCGCCGGGCGTGCTCGGCTGCGGCAGCTGGGACTCGGGCAGCCCGCGCGCCCTGCTCACCGCGGCCAGCCAGTCGGTCATGTGCCGGCGCGCGCTGCGTCCGGTGAACGCCGAGATCTCGGTGAGCGCCTTCTTGGTGCGCGGCACCTCCAGCGCGGCCGTGACGATCGCCGAGTCGGGCAGCACCCGGCCGGGCGCCAGGTCGCTCTCCTGGGCGATGCGGTCGCGCATGGTCCACAGCTCCCGCACGATCGCCAGCGCCCGCATGTTGCGCACCTTGTGGATGCCCGACGTACGCCGCCACGGATCGGAGCGGGGGACCGGCGGCGGGGTGTTGAGCACGGCGGCGAACTCCTCGCGCGCCCACTCCAGCTTGCCGCTCTCCACCAGCTCGCCGTAGAGCACATCGCGGAGCTCGACCAGCACCTCGACGTCGAGCGCGGCATAGCGTAGCCAGTCTTCGGGCAGCGGCCTGGTCGACCAGTCGGCCGCCGAGTGGCCCTTCTCCAGCCGCAGCCCCAGCACGGTCTCGACCATCGTGCCGAGCCCCACCCGCTCGTAGCCGAGCAACCGGCCCGCCAGCTCGGTGTCGAACATGTCACGCGGTCTGAACCCGACCTCCAGCAGGCACGCCAAGTCCTGAGACGCGGCGTGCAGCACGATCTCCGCGCCCGAGACGGCCTCGTCCAGCTCCGACAGGTCGGGGCAGGCGATCGGGTCGATCAGCGCGCTGCCCGCGCCCGCCCGGCGCAGCTGCACCAGGTACGCGCGGTTGCCGTAGCGGTAGCCGGAGGCCCGCTCGGCGTCGACGGCCACGGGACCGGTGCCCGCCCGGAAGGCCGCCACGACGCGCGCCAAAGAGGCGGCGTCCTCGACGACCGCCGGGATGCCCTCGCGTGGCTCCAGCAGTGGGACGACGGTTCGTTCTTCTGTCATGAGATCACCGTTCTCATGACGCTTGTGCGGTATTGACTGGTGCCCTCACTTCGTACGGTCACTCTCCGGATCTTCACGTCGGCGTGGCATGGCGGCCACGTCGGGAGGGAGCGGCGGGATCCCGGCCGCCAGGCACATGAGATCGCACCAGGCTGCGACATGGCCGGAAAGATCCTCATGCGCGGGCGACCAGGACGCCCTCAGCTCCAGCTCGGTGGTGACCGGGTCTTCGGCCTTGTTGCCGAATCCCTCGGACACGGCTCTAGTCACGGTACCGCCAGCGGCGGAGTAGTCGGCCTGATGAGCCTCGAGCGCTTCGGTGAGCCAGCTCCACGCGACGGGGCCGAGCAGGGGGTCGGAGGTGATCTCCGGCTCCATGTCGGCCCGGACATAGGCGACCAGCCGGAACGGACCCTCCCAGCCACGCTGGCCGTCGGGGTCGAAGAGCAGGATCAGCCTGCCGACCGCGAGTTCGTCGTCCTCGCGGTAGACCGAGGCGCCGATCGCGGCCGAGAAGGGGGCCAGCCGCTGGGGGGCGGGCAGGTCTTCGAGCTCGATCTCCGGCCTGACCTCGGCCTGACGCAGGCTGTCGACCGCACGCCTGAAGGAGGCGGGGGCCGGCGGCTGCTCACCGAGGGTCATAGCCGAAGCGTAGGTCGAAGACGGGCGGAAGGGGACCACGGGGGTGCTCATAGTTCGCGATCAAACCGATGCCATAGCTAGCTGCCGGACCGGCAGGGTGATCCCGCCGAGGACGAGCGCGTGGCCGCAGTCGACACAGGCCCACTCCGGACACTCTCCCGGCTCGTGCCCGTCGAGACACGGAGGCTGCTCGAACAGCCGCTCGCCGGCGCAGGGAGCGCAGTGCTCACTGCGGTGTTCTGGGGAACCCCACAACGCGGTCATCGCACCGGAGCCTTTCTTCGGGTCGTCGCTCCGACGTTGGCACGGCACGCTGACAATTCGCCGCAACGCACTCGGCGTGTCCCGAAAGTGGATGCTGAATCGATGCCGCGCGGTGGCTTGGCCAACTTTTGGTCCAGACGAGACCGGCTTTCTGGTCGCCCATGGGGTTTGTTCGACCCGTGTGGGGCGCCGATGCCGAGCCGACCGGTAAACATCCATCTGGCTATCTGATCATGATTTTGGTCGTTCAATGCATACTTTTCCGACACGTCGCGCCGGTGAACGGACCGGCACGAGGTCATGGGACCCTTGAGAGGTGAATCTCGCCGACTCAGCGTTCCTTCGTGCCTGCCGCCGTCAGCCCGCCCCCCACACCCCGGTCTGGTACATGCGGCAGGCCGGGCGGTCGCTGCCCGAATACCTGAAGGTTCGCGAGGGTGTGCCCATGCTGACCGCGTGCGCGACGCCCGACCTCATCGTCGAGATCACCCTGCAGCCCGTCCGCCGCTACGGCGTCGACGCGGCCATCTTCTTCAGCGACATCGTGGTGCCGCTCAAGGCCATCGGCATCGACCTGGACATCAAGCCGGGAGTCGGCCCGGTCGTCGCCGACCCCGTCCGCGACGCCGCCGGGATCGAGGCGCTGCGCCCGCTGGAGCCCGGCGACGTCCCCTACGTGAGCGAGGCCATCGAGGCGCTGACCGGCGAGCTGGGCGCCACGCCGCTGATCGGCTTCGCGGGCGCGCCGTTCACGCTCGGCTCCTACCTCATCGAGGGCGGACCGTCCAAGAACCACGACCGCACCAAGGCCATGATGTACGGCGAGCCCGCGCTGTGGCACGCGTTGATGGACCGGCTCAGCGCCATCGTCCTGGAGCACCTGCGCATCCAGGTGCGGGCCGGGGCGTCGGCCGTCCAGCTGTTCGACTCGTGGGTGGGCGCGGTGGCCCCCGAGGACTACCGCGAGTTCGTCCTGCCCCACACCCGCCGCATCTTCGACGGCCTGGCCGACCTCGACGTGCCGCGCATCCACTTCGGCGTGGGCACCGGCGAGCTGCTGGGCCTGCTCGGCGAGGCCGGGGCCGACGTGGTGGGCGTCGACTGGCGGGTGCCGCTCGACGAGGCCGCCCGCCGCGTGGGGCCGGGCAAGGCGCTGCAGGGCAACCTCGACCCCGCCATCCTGCTGGCCCCGTGGGAGGTCGTCGAGCGCAAGGCGCGCGAGGTGCTGCGCCGGGGCGAGGCGGCCGAGGGCCACGTGTTCAACCTCGGCCACGGCGTACTCCCCTCGACCGACCCCGACCAGCTCATGCGCCTGACCGACCTGGTTCACGAAGCCTGAGTCTCCACCGGTGCCGTCGCAGGGCGGGCCGGACGGCGGCGCCGTGCCAGGACGACCGTCAGGACGATCACCGGCACGACCACGATCAGCCAGGGCACCAGCACCCCGAGGACCGTCAGCGCGACCTTCACGACCCCGACCAGTCCTCTCCAGCCCGACTTCAGGCCGCCGAGGAAGCCGGCCGGCTCCTCAGACGGCTCGTTCACGACCGCGACGGGGCCGACCAGCCGGAGCGTGAGCGTGGCCATGCCGACCTGAGTGGCCAGCTCCTTCTGCTGGGACTGCAGCGACTCCAGGTCGGCCTCGCGGTCGGAGATCTCCCGCTCGACCTGCAGGACCTGGCCGATTGTGTCGGCCTTCTTCAGCAGCGTACGCAGCGAGTCGAGCGCCTGCTGCGCCGACTTCAACCGGCTGTTGACGTCGGCCACCTGCAGTGTGACGTCCTGGGTGCCCTGCTGGACCGACAGCTGCTTGCCCAGGTTCTTGCCCAGCGCGGCGAGCACCTCGCCGTAGCGGGCGGGCGGGATCTTGAACTCCAGCAGGGCGCTGGCCTCGCTGCCCTCGGCCGAGTTCGACTCCTCCTTCGACAGGTAGCCGCCGGCCGCGGTGACGATCTGCTTGGCCTGGAGCGCCGCCCCCGTGACCTCCTTGGCCCGCACGGTCATGCTCGCCGTGTAGATGACCTGGCGGTCCTGCTGGGTGACCTTGACCTTCGAGGCGATGTTCTCGGCTGACTTGGGGGCTCTTCGTTGCGGGGTGGAAGCACTGTCCTGGGCGGCCCTCGACTCTGCCTGGCCGGACGCCGCCGCTTCGGGCGCCACCGCCGGGGCCCCGGCCTGGTCGGACATGATGTTCGGCTGGCTACCGCCGCAGCCGGACAGGACCAGGATCGCGCAGGCGGCCGATAACGCTATGCCGTACCGGAATCTCTCCATGCACGTAAGACGGGTGGTGGCTCCGACGGGTTTGACCACGGGCGTCACGGTCAGGTCACATGCCGCCAGCGTGATCCCAAAAGCGGCTCCCCGAGCGGCTGGTCGAGCTCCCCAGACGGTAGCGTCGGGAGGCGTGGCAGGGAAACAAGCGCACGTGGTCGTCATCGGGGGCGGGATCTCCGGTCTGGCCGCGGCGTGGCACCTCAGACAGGGCGCGGGCGAGCGCGTGAAGGTGACCGTGCTGGAGGGCAGCCCGCGCATCGGCGGCAAGCTGCTCGTCTCCGAGGTCGCGGGCGTCGACGTCGACGCCGGCGCGGAGGCCATGCTGGCCAGGCGGCCCGAGGGCAAGGAGCTGGCCCAGGCCGTCGGGCTCGGCGACGACCTGGTGGACCCCGGCACCACCCGCGCCGCCGTCTACAGCAGGGGCGCGCTGCGGCCGATGCCCAAGGGGCAGGTCATGGGGGTGCCCGCCGACCTGATGGAGCTGGTCAGGTCCGGCATCGTGTCGCCCGGCGGGCTGGCCCGCGTGCCGCTGGACCAGATCCTGCCCCCCACGCTGGTACGTACCGACGTCTCCGTCGCCTCCTACGTCCGGGCCAGGATGGGCGGCGAAGTGCTCGAGCGGCTGGTCGAACCGCTGCTCGGCGGCGTCTACGCAGGCCGGGCCGACCGGCTGTCGCTGGAGGCGACGATGCCGGCGATCGCCGCCGCCGCGCGCTCCGAGCGTTCGCTGCTCGCGGCGGCCAGGCAGATCGTGGAGGATGCGCCCCGCGACGCGGGACCCGTCTTCACCTCGCTCAGGACCGGGCTCGGCAGCCTGCCGGAAGCGGTCGCCAAGGCGTCGGGCGCCGACATCAGGACCGGCGTCACCGTACGCGAGCTGCACCGGACCGAGCACGGCTGGCGGCTCGTGACCGGCCCCGTGCCGCGCCCCGAGGTCATCGAGGCCGACGCGGTGATCGTCGCCACGCCGGGAGCCGCCGCCGCCAGGCTGCTGCGGGCCGAGGCGCCCAAGGCGGCGACCGAGCTGGACCGGATCGACTACGCCAGCATGGCCATCGTCACCCTCGCCTACGCCGTCGACGCCTTCCCCACACCGCCTACGGGCAGCGGCTACCTCGTCCCGCCGGTCGAGGGGCGGCCGGTCAAGGCGGTGACGTTCAGCTCGGTCAAGTGGCCGCACCTGGCCGGCGACCTGGTGGTGGTGCGCTGCTCCATCGGCCGGATCGGCGAGGAACAACTGCTCCAGCGCGACGACCCCGAACTCGTCTCCCTGGCCACGGCCGAGATGGGCGACGTCATGAGCGTACGCGGGCTGCCGGTCGACACCCGGGTGTCGCGCTGGGGCGGGGCGTTGCCGCAGTACGACGTCGGCCACCTCGACCGGGTGGCCCGCATCCGCGCGGCGGTCGCCGTGCAGCCCGGCCTGGCGGTGTGCGGGGCGGCCTACGACGGGCTCGGCATCCCCGCGTGCGTCTCCACCGCCCGCACGGCGGCGGCCCGGATTCTGGACCACCTCTCGCCGGAAGGACAATGGACCCATGACTGAGGGCGCACCGCGGCCGAAGGCCCGCGATCTGAACCAGGTGATCCGCTACACGATGTGGTCGGTCTTCAAGGCCACCGACCCCTGCCCCGCCAACCGCGAGAGCATGACCGGCGAGGTCACTGAGCTGCTCGAACAGGCGGCGCTGAAAGACGTCGTGACCCGCGGCCTCTACGACGTGGCGGGGTTCCGGGCCGACGCCGACTACATGTTCTGGTGGCACGCGCCGACGGCCGAGGACCTCCAGGACGTCTACTCCCGTTTCCGCCGCACCGCGCTCGGCCGCCACAGCGCGCCGGTCTGGTCGGCGATGGCGCTGCACCGGCCGGCCGAGTTCAACAAGTCCCACATCCCGGCCTTCCTGGCCGAGGAGGAGCCGCGCGCGTACGTCAGCGTCTATCCGTTCGTGCGCTCGCTGGAGTGGTACCTCCTCGACGACGTCGAGCGGCGGTCGATGCTGGCCGAGCACGGTCACATGGCACGTGATTACCCGGACGTCCGGGCCAACACGGTGTCCTGCTTCGCCCTGAACGACTACGAGTGGATGCTGGCCTTCGAGGCCGACGAGCTGCACCGGATCGTCGACCTGATGCGTCACCTGCGGGGCGCCAAGGCCCGCGAGCACACCCGCATCGAGGTCCCCTTCTACACGGGCGTGCGCAAGCCCGTCCAGGAACTCATCGCGGCACTTCCGTAACCTCAACCTCCCTGTTCACTGGCGCCCCGAGTTGGGGGATCCGACTGAATTGATCTACCGCTCCTTGCCACAATCGGGGGAATCCCTTGCCTGTGCGGTGCGAGGGTGTCCACGTTCCAAGGGGGCGGGCCGGGTGCGGCGGTCGGAAGGGCACACCTCTGGGCGACATGCGGCGGACCCTGCCGATCTGCGGAGCAGGCTGGGACGGGAGGGGCCTTCGCCGCGGAGGGAGCCGTTCGACGCGCCTCCGCTGGGACGAGAGCGGTCCGATGCCCCTCTGCCGGGTCGGGGGTGGTTCGACGCGCCTCCGCCGCGTCGGGAGCGGTCCGACGTGCCTCCGCCGGGACGCCCGGAGCGTCGCGGGGGGACGCGGCAGGCGGCCGTTCACGGGTCGGCGCGAAACTCGCCGCGGAGGTCGCGGCGGGCCGGGCGGCGGCGTCGTACGAAGGCTCGGCGGCCGTGGGCCTTGGGGTTGTCGGCGGGGGCGTTGGTGCTGGCGGGCGCGACCTTGGGACTGCTGGGCACGGACGGCCTATTCGCCGGTCCGTTTGCTGGGCCGCTGGCCGGCCCGCTCGGCGGTGGACTGACGGCCCGATCGGATGCGAGCGGAGGAGCGGACACGGGCGTGGCCGCGGACCCGGGCCTGCGCGGGAGTACGAACTCGGGTGTCCACAGCGGGTCGGGGAAGCACGGCCAGGCCCTCGCGGAGGGCGGCGCGACCCGCATCCCGATGAGCGTCACCCCCACCCCACTGGGCGGAGGCGCCCAGCGCTCGGGCGGTTCGACACACGACACCCCGGCCTCGAAGGCTCCGCCGGCCGGCGCCACGCCGGGCTCCGTGACAGGGGACGACCCTCAGGCCGTAGCGCCCCAGGACAGCGGCACCGTGAACCCGTCGAGTGTCGATGCGTTGACCGGAGATCTGTCGACTGGGGACGACGGATCCGACTACAAGGCGGACGGCCCCTCGATGCACACCGACCAGCAGGCGGCCGGATACTTCCGCACCCACTGGCCCGCGAACGACAAGGCCTCCAAACGCCTCAAGGACATCCGCAGCATAGGCGGATATCTCCGGCTATACACCGACCTCCCGGAGTCGGCCGGCAACTCCAGCCAAGCCATCACCTTGTGCGAACGCGGCCTGCAGTATTTGAGGGAGAGCGGCGAGACGAACCCGATCATCTTCGTCCAGGCCAAGTTCGGCGAGAACGGCAACCCGGTCCTGGCCAACATCCTCGGCCCGGCCGACAAGAGCTGCCGTGTCACCTACCCCGAACCCGACTAACGCGGTCTCCACGAACGTTCGCCGGGTATCCGTTCCTCCGTTTGCCTGGAGGAGGTGTCCCTCCATGCGACGGCCGTCTGCTTCCGCTCTCTCGGAGGGGCGTCCTTACCCGGGGAACCTCTGCTACGACGGACCGTCGTCTTTCTCGCCCCGGAAGGGGGACCTCTGCCGCGACGGGCGTCTCCTTCTGTCCCCCGAGGGGTGTGCCTCCGTGGGACCTCTGCCACGACGGACCGTCGTCTTTCGCTCCCCCGTAGGGGGCAGGCCTCCTTTGGGACCCAGCCGCCACAGAGCGCCGCAGGCATTGAGACGGTCGCGTGACGAACCACCCGGGAAACCATTGTGGTAACCCCGCTGTCCCTACCAGGAAGACGATCGGCTCGCGGCTCGTTGGGGGTTACGTCGTCTTCGGTAGCGAGCAAGGGGCCTACATATGAGCGAGATCAAACGGGCACTGGTGATGGGCGGCGGCGGGGTCGCCGGGATCGCGTGGACCACCGGCGTGCTGGCCGGCCTGGCCGCCGGGGGAGTGGACGTGGCCGCCTCCGCCGACAAGATCATCGGCACTTCGGCGGGATCCGCCGTCGCCGCGCAGGTCACCAGCGGCCTGTCGCTGCCCGACCTCTTCGAACGCCAGACCAACCCCGCCCTCCAGGCTCCGGAGCTTCCGAGCGGCGTCCCCATGGACCAGCTGTGGGCGACCATGCAGGGGGTCTACGAGAGTACGGAGGATCCGGCCGAGCAGCGGCGCAGGTTCGGCGCGCTGGCCCTGGCCGCGGACACCGTCGGGGAGCCCGAACGCCGCCGGGTGATCGAGGCGCGCCTGCCCGTCCACACCTGGCCGGAACGCGACCTCGTCATCGTGGCCGTGGAGGCGGTCACGGGCGAGGCCGCCTTCTTCGGGCCCGGCTCGGGCGTTGCGCTGGTCGACGCGGTCGCGGCGAGTTGCGCGGTCCCGGGTGTCTGGCCGCCGGTGACGATCGACGGCGTGCGTTACATCGACGGCGGCATACGTTCGATGACCAACGCCGACCTCGCCTCCGGCTACGACCGGATCCTCATCCTCGCGCCGATGCCCGACCTCGGCTCCGAGCCCGCGGTGACGGGCGGAAAGGTCGAGGTGATCGAGCCCGACGAGGCGTCAGTGGCGGCGGTCGGCGCCGACCCTCTCGACCCCGCCGTGCGGGGCGCCAGCGCCAAGGCCGGCTACGCCCAGGGCGCCGCCCTCGTCGCCCGCGTGGCGGCGCTGTGGTCATGACCGCCCGCGTCGCAGCGCTATGAGTCACCACCGCTCGCGCTTCGCCGCGTCGTGGACATGACCGAACCCATGCTCGTCCCTGGTCGTCGGGAGAGCTAGCGCACGCGCGTGCGGGTCTTGAAGCACACTTCGCACCGCTGGGTCACGATGCGGCCGATGGCCTCGATCGTGTGCCAGCGGTGACGAAGATGAACAAGATTCACAGCGGAGTACTTACCCGCTCCACGCGCTCGATACGCGGTGTCGCCGCTCGTTCACGCGCTGGGTTCGAGCCGCAAGGACACGGAGTTGATGCAATAACGGTCGTCCGTGGGCGTGGCGTACCCCTCGCCGTGGAAGACGTGCCCCAGATGAGAGTCGCACCGCGCGCAGCGCACCTCGGTCCGCACCATGCCGTGGCTGGCGTCCTCGATCAGCCGCACCGCGTCCGAGTCCGACGGCTGGAAGAAGCTCGGCCACCCGCAGTGCGACTCGAACTTCGTGTCCGACCGGAACAGCTCGGCCCCGCACGCCCGGCAGGAGTAGACCCCCTCGGTCTTGGTATCGACGTACTCGCCGGTAAACGGACGCTCGGTGCCCGCCTCCCTGAGCACGTGGAACTCATCGGGAGAGAGCTGGATCCGCCACTCGGCATCGCTCTTGACCACCTTTTCCATGCTTCCAGCGTACGAGATCCGGCAAAAAGAGATCTCCGTTGGGTGAAGCATCCCTTCTGGGGCCAATTTGCGTCTTTGACGACAAGGGGGTGTCATCACCTCCTGCCCAGAGGTGAGATCACTCGCCGGATCGCCTGCGCGGCACAGCCCACGCCCGTGCTGGCGCCGCCGGCGATCCGGAGACCGGCCGGGCGGCGCGCCAGCGCCCGGAACGGTGGCGAGTGATCTTTTGGTCCGTCCCGTCGAGCGCCGGTCCCGCCACCGCGCCCGCTCCGGGCCGGACCACCTCGTACCAACATCACTGGGTCTTCTTTACGGCAAGCACGGTCAGCCCGAGTCGCCGCAAGGGGCTGGGCGTAGGCCGGCCGTGCACGTACGGCGTCACCGAGATGTGGTCGAACGTGACCGGTACGAACGGAGAGCTGGGCAGCGCCGCGTCATCTCGCTTTCAAAGCTTTTGGCAGACCCCACGGGCTGGGCGCCGCACTGCGTGCCGTTGGCCCGCTCGACTCGCCGAGCCCACGCACCGGCCGCGCACCTCAGCAAACGTCCGCCAAGTCACCGGCTCATCTCGCTTGACGCTCGCCCTTCGGGGGGCCACGCATCAGGTGGGCGGCTCGGCTCCCGTCGCACGGATTTACGCCAAACCGAGCAGTGATTCCGCCGCTCTCATCGCGGTGACATTCCCCGCGACATCATGGACTCGCACGACCCGCGCGCCCTGATGAACGCACATCGTGTTCGCCGCGATCGTTCCTGCCTTCAGTGCTTCGCTGTCTCGCGCCACCCCGAGGCTTTCCCGAATGAAATGCTTGTTACTGCACGCCACGAGGACGGGATATCCGATTGCCGCGATCTCTCCCAGGCGGCGAGTTATCGCGTTCGAGTGCTCGGTGGTCTTGTTCAGGTCGTGCCCAGGATCGATAAAAATCTTCTCCGGCCTGATGCCATGTCCAATCGCGGCGTCCGCCCGTTGGCGAAGGAATTCCGTCACCTCGCTGACGACATCCCCATATTGGGGACTCGCTACCACCTCCCCGGGCCCGCCGATGCTGTGGGTGATGACCACGCTCATCCCCGTCTCGGCGATAAGGCTCGCCATCCCCGGCGAACGGAGCCCGTTCGTGTCATTGATCACATCGGCGCCGGCTTTGTAGGCCGCCTCCGCGACCTCCGGCAGGTGAGTGTCGACGCTGATCACGGCGTCGCTCTTCTCCCGAATGCCCTTGATCACGGGCACCACTCGGTCTATCTCTTCCGCTCCCGACAACGGCGGCTGATCAGAGCGGAACGCCCGTCCCCCTACGTCAAGCCATTCCGCGCCATCCCGTAGCGCCCGCTCCGCCGTCGCGATCGTCTCACCAAGCTCCATCGACCTATTCGGATCCAGGCCCGAGTTGGGCGTGCGATTCACAATGCCCATCACGACTATGTGTCGCGCCAGATCGAATTCTCGCCTCCCCACCCTCCGTATCGGTGCGATGAGCTTGGGATGGTACATCTGCATTACGTTCGACTCCGTCTGAGATGAATGATCCAGCGCAGCACCATGAAGAAGCTGATGGATCCCAGTCCAATCAAAACTACGTTTGCCGCCGCCTGCCGCCCGAGCCGAACCTTCGCCCCCTACCAGTCGACGAACGCGTTCTCCTGGGATCCCTTCTTCATTGCTCGCCTCGGTCGCTACGTCACTCACGGTCGTACTCCAACGCGGCCGGGTACCGTCCGTGGATCTCCACCACCATAACTTCAGCATCGACCCTGAGCGACAGCCCAACTACGTGCACGCCTCATCGCCGAATTTCCCTTATGGGGCCGGTCGCACGAGGGGTCCCAGCCACTGAGCAGGACGGCGCCGATGGGTCGTTACCGCCTATGGACGGGCGACGCTGCTCCGGGGGCACGCTCCTCCGGTGGAGCGGTTGGGCGCCGCTACAACCTCCCGCGGTACGCGCGCGCCGTTCCACGCGGGCGGTCGTGCCGTCACGTCACGGCGCCTGGCCACCTCCACCGGGGGAGCGTTTCCCTGGACAGGCGCCCGCCCCGCGCGGAGGGTGGGGCTCACCGTGCCTGCCGTACAAGATCGTCAAGAGAATGAGGTACGGCGCGCAGGCGATCTCCAGCGGCGGCGCGTTAGGTTGGGGGCATGGCGTCACCGTTTGTTGAGATTGAGGTGGGGGAGCGGACCGTTAAGGTCACCAATCCCGACAAGGTGTATTTCCCGGAGATTGGGGCGACCAAGCGCGAGCTGGTCGAGTACTACGTGAGCGTCGGCGACGGCGCCTTGCGGGCGCTCAAGGATCGGCCGACCAACCTGAAACGCCACCCCGACGGGGTGCACAGCCCGGCGATCTATCAGAAGCGGATGCCGCCCAAGCATCCCGACTGGCTCGAGACCGTGACCGTCACGTTCCCCAGCGGGCGCAAGGCCGACTCCCTGCGCGTCACCGAGGTGGCCGCCATCGCCTACTGCGCGAACCTCGGCACCATCGACTTCCACCCCTGGCAGGTGCGCGCCGCCGACACCGAGCACCCCGACGAGCTGCGCATCGACCTCGATCCACAGCCCGGCCTGGAGTTCGACGCCGCGCGGAAGGCCGCGTTCCTGACCCGCGAGGTGCTGGAGGAGCTGGGGATGACCGGGTTCGTGAAGACCTCGGGCAACCGCGGCGTGCACATCGCCGTGCGGATCGAGCCGCGCTGGGACTTCGTCCAGGTACGGTACGCGGGCATCGCCCTGGCCAGAGCCGTCGAGGCGCGGGACCCCAGCCTGGTCACGACCGCCTGGTGGAAGGAGGAACGCGGTGAGCGGGTCTTCATCGACTTCAACCAGAACGCCCGCGACCGCACCATAGCCAGTGCCTACTCCGTCAGGGCCAGGCCGGACGCCACCGTCTCCACCCCGCTCACCTGGGACGAGCTGGCGGACGCAGACCCGCGCGACTTCGACATCCGCACGGTCCCGGCCCGCTTCGCCAAGCTGGGCGACGTCCACGCCGCCATCGACGACCAGACGTACTCGATCGAGGCCCTGCTCGACCGCTACGAAAGCGACGAACGCGGCGACATGCCCTATCCCCCGAACTACCCGAAGATGCCCGGCGAGCCCAAGCGTGTGCAGCCCAGCAAGGCCAGGGACAGCGAGCAAGACTGATCTGCCGACGACCCCGAGGCGGCGGCCGTCCCCGGAGGCCTACGGATTCACGCTGGCGACGCGCTGCCGGGACTATCCGCCGTGAGGAAGTCTGTTACTAGCGTGGCGACCGCCTTCGGCTGCTCGACGAGCATGTTGTGGCTGGCGTCCAGCTCTTTGACCTGAATATTGGAGGGCACGTCGGCGAGGTCGCGGCGCACCCCTCTTCTGAACGCTTCCATCAATTCCCCGCCCGACAGCCCCGGCGGATCCTGGGTCGGGATCACCACCAGCGCGGAACAGGTGACCTGACGCAGCAGCGGAATCGCGTCGCGGAACTCCGGCGTGTATCGCACCGCTTCGAGGAGTTCCGCGCTGGGCCGGGCGTAGGTGTTCCCGTCCTTCTCGGTGAGAGCCCTCTTGGGGAACATCGCCTGGAACTCGGCGGGTAGCGGCCGGCCCATGTTCGCGGCCTGCGCGTCGAACATGGCCTTGAGTTTCGCCAGTTCCTGGTCCCTTGCGGCCGGATCCATCCCCGGATAGTTGTCCGGGTCGTTCTCGGCGGATCGCAGTCCGTCCAGGTTGACGATGCCCGGGCATTCGGGATGGCGCCGGGCCCACAGTACGGCGAGCATTCCGCCCAGCGAGTGCCCGACTATTGCCGGGTTGCCGAGGTCGAAACGCCGCACGACGACCTCGAGGTCGTCCAGAACTCTTTCCCACTCCCACGGCCCATCGCCGGACAGGCCGTGGCCCCGCAGATCCATGGCCGCGGCCCGGTGGTCTCCGAATTCCAGGGCGTCCCAGGCTTCCAGGGTGCCGCCGAGCCCGTGGAGAAGAAGCACGGGTTCGCCGTCCCCGCCTAAGTCCCGCGCGGCGAGGGGGATTTCGTGTTCAGTGATGATCACGTCGTGCGGCATAACGCTCCTGAGGTTGGTTCAGTCGTTCGTGTATGGATTCTGTGGTCACCCCGCCGTCGGGATGCCGGTCGAGCTTCGCGCGTTTGACGAGGTCGTGAACGCCCTGTCGGGTGATGCCGAGCATCGCCCCCGCCGTGGCGAACGGCACCGCGGTCTTGCCCGGGTGGCCCACACGTCTGGCCACCGTCCGGCCAAAGGCCGTGCGCCACCACTCGTCGGGTGGATCGAACGGACTGTCTCCGGGGAAGACCGCAGCGATCAGCCGCGCTGCCATATGAACCGCGAGCCTGTCGTCCGGTCCCAGCAATTGCGCGGCCCACACCTCGGCCTCGATCCGCAATCGACTCCTGACCGGATCCACCTGTTCGTCCGAGCCGAACAAGATCTCCAACGGATCAACGATCCGCCGCTCGATCAGTCTGACCAGCTCACCAGCCAACGCGACGTGTTCGCTCGTACTCACTTGACGCACGATAGCAAGTACTTGCTATCGTGTGTCAAGTATCAATCGCGAAGCCGCTTCCGCTCGCTGGCCCGGCGGATATGAGTGGCCGCCTGTCCTCCGGAGGTCGGGTACGTGCGCGGTGGGCGCGGTCATGGTCCCGTTCGGACTGCGGTCACTGCCTGTAGGTCTCTCCTGCGGTTTGCAGGGTGGGAGAAAACTCAGAGTAAGTGACTGATTTCACTTCGGTCACATTACTTGACTCTTGGTCTAATAGTTCGCGAGGCTCTCTTTCTATCTCGGGGCGTGACAACCGATTCGGGAGCCTTGTTATGACAAGAGCGCGACGTCTCGCAGCCGCCGGAGCCTTGGCGGCCTTCGTGGTCGGGGGCGTGAGCATGATGGCGGGCATCGGGACCGCTTCGGCCACCACGCAGGACGAGCCGAACGCGGGTGCCACCTGCCTGCTGCCCATCCTGCCGTGCGAGGTCCAGCCGTCGCTCGCGGTGCCCGACCTGCCCATCCCCAACCCGCTCGACAGCTGGTCCAGCGCGCCCGCGGCGGACGACTCATGGTCGCCGCCGCCCGGTGAGCCGGAGCCCTCGAAGGAGCCCGACCGGCCGTGGAAGCCGGCGGACGAAGAAGAGCACCGGATGCCGCAGGGCCATCCCGAGACGGGCGCCGGCGGCCTGGTTCCTGAGCCGCCGGTGTGGCCGTTCGCGGCGGGCGGCGCCGCGCTGCTGGCCGGGGCCGGGCTGACCGGGTACGCCGTGCGGCGCGGCAAGGACGACACGGACGCGGAGGGGATGGCTCAGGCCGTCCAACGCTGAAGCGGCCGTTGGCATGGGAAACGGGGCGGTGAGACGGTGGCTGGCTCGAAGCTGATCTGGGCCGGAGCGGGTGTGGTGTCGCTGGCCGGGGTGCTGCTGATCGGGTTCGGGATCAGCGGCATGCTCGGTGACGGTGAGTCCGAGTCCGTGGCGGCTGCCGGGCCCCAGGTGCCCCATTCGCTCAAGGCCACGAGCCTGCCGTCGCTGGACGTGGACGTGCCGCTCGACAAGGTCGCCAAGCCGATGAAGGCCGCGCGGCCGACCGCCGTCTACATCCCCTCGATCGGCGTGTCGGCGCCGCTGATGGAGCTCGGCCTCGACGCCGCCGGGGCGATCCAGAACCCGCCCTTCGACCCGCCGAACCTCGCCGGCTGGTACCGCTACGGCGCCGTCCCCGGCGGGCGCGGCGCCGCCGTGATCACCGGTCATCTCGACACGAAGAGCGGCCCGGCCGTGTTCGCGAGACTCAAGAGCGTCAGGCGCGGCGAGCAGGTGCAGGTGCTGCGGGCCGATCGGTCCGTGGCCGTGTTCGTGGTGGACCGGGTCGAGCACACGCCGAAGAAGAGCTTCCCCACCAAGAAGGTGTACGGGAAGATCGACTATCCGGGGCTGCGGCTGGTGACCTGCGGGGGGACCTTTGACCGGCAGGCGCACAGCTATCGGGACAACACCATCGTGTTCGCCCACCTGGCGGCGCCGTACTATCCCAAGGGCTAGGGGTCGCGGGGTAGGCCCAGGGCGCGTTCGGCGATGATGTTCAGCTGGACCTCGGCGGTGCCGCCGCCGATGGTGAACGCCCTGGTGGTCAGGATCGTCCGTGACCAGCGGGCGTTCGACGGGTCGAGCGACCAGCAGTATTCGGAGACGGCCTGGGCGTGGCGCATGCCGAGGAGTTTGCGCACGCTGGAGGCCGTACCCGAGTCTGTCCCCGAGAGCTGGGACAGCGTCACGCGCAGGCCGAGCGCCGAGATGGCCTGGCCCTCCGCCCAGAGGTGGCCCGCCTGTTCGCGCTGGGACTGGCGGAGGTCGGGCAGCCTGCCGACGAGTTCGATCATGTCGGTGTGCTGGGAGCCGGGACCCCAGGAGTCGCCGAGCGCGACCCGTTCGTGCGAAAGCGTGTCGCGGGCCACTCGCCAGCCGCCGTCGACCTCGCCGACCACCAGGTCATCGGGGACGAACACGTCGTCCAGGAACACCTCGTTGAAGATCTCCTCGCCGTTGATCTCCTTGAGCGGCCTGATGGTGATGCCCGGTGTGGCCATGTCCACCAGGAAGTAAGTGATGCCCTCATGCTTGGGTTTCGAGGGGGAGGTCCTCGCCAGACAAATACCGAAATGTGCGTACTGGGCGAGTGATGTCCAGATCTTCTGACCCGTCAGAGACCAGCCGCCCTCCACCCGGGTCGCCTTCGTCGACAGGCCCGCCAGGTCGGAGCCCGCGCCCGGCTCGCTGAAGAGCTGGCACCACACGATCTCGCCGGTGAGCGTCCTGGGCAGGAAGCGTTCGGCCTGCTCGGGAGTGCCGTACTTGACGATGGACGGCACGGCCCACGCCGCTATCCCGAGGTTCGGCCGGCCGAGGTCGCGGAACTCCTGGTGGATGATCACCTGCTCCAACGGCGACGCCGCCCGGCCCCACGGCTTCGGGAGGTAGGGCATGATCCACCCTTCCCGGGCGAACCTCCCCAGCCTGGCTTCCCGCTCCAACGCCCGCAGGGACGCCGCCTCGGCCCAGATCGTGTCGCGTACCTTCGCCGCCTCCTCAGGCAGGTCGGGTTCCATGCGCCGCCGCACCCCCGCGGCGGCCAGCTCGGCCACCTTCTCGGCCCACACGCCCGGATCGTTGGCCAGCATCCGGTCGGACAGGGCTCGGCGGTAGTAGCGATGTGCGTCGTGCTCGTAGGTGTAGCCGATGCCGCCGAGGACCTGGATCGCGTCGGCGGCGCACCGTACGGCCGCATCGGGCGCCAGCACCGCCGCGACCCCGACCGTCAGCCGCGCCTCATCGTCAACCATCCACGGCCGCGTACGACTCGCGGCCGGTCCGCTCGTCACCCGCTTGCGGCCGAGGGTCGGCGCGGCGGGGATCGCCTCGTCCAGTGCCCTGGCCGCGTCCCAGACGGCGGCGCGTGCCTGCTCCAGTGCCACCAGCGCCGCCGCCACCCGGTGCTTGACCCCCTGGAACTGCCCGATCGGCCGCCCGAACTGCTCCCGCACCTTGGCATACTCGGCGGCCGTCGCCACGGCCCACGCCGCCACCCCGCACGAGTCCGCGCCCAGCAGCACGGCGGCCACCTCGCGCACCGGTACGACGCCGAGCGGCCGCTTCCGCGTCCCGGAGAACCCCACGATCGAGCACACCGCCCGGTCGAGGTCCACGCTCTCGAACGGCTCGGCGGTGACGTCCTCCCACTCGAACAGCGACCACTCCCCGTCCCCGACCGGCAGCAGGAAGACGTCGGCGTCGGGGGAGCCCAGCGCGAGCAGCGCGTCGCCGCCGGCCGTACCGTGCAGGGCGACCGCCGCGCTGAGCGACCCGTCGGCGAGGCCGCCGAGCAGGTCCTTCGGCCCGGGGGACCGCGCGAGCACCGCCGAGGCGAGCACGGTCGGCAGGTAGGCGCCGGGCACGCGCCGCTCGCCGAGCGCCTCCAGCGCGACGGCCAGCTCCAGCAGCCCGTAGCCCTGACCGCCGTACGCCTCGGGCAGGTGCAGCCCGAGCACACCCTGCTCGGCCAGCGCCCGGTGGCTCGTGTCCCGCTCGGCCTGCCCGCGTACGGAGGCGGCCAGCGCCCGGTGTTCCTCGGTCAGCCCGATCCCCATGCGACCGAATCTAGAAGCCCGGTGTGTCGATCTCCAGAGGTCAGAGGCAACAGATCACGCACAGTCGGCGTCATGCTACGCCGGCCGCGCCGACGGTGAACGACGGCTGTGCGCGGGTACGGCTGTCGTTCGAGGGGCGAATCGCTCAACCGGCCGCTGACCAAATGATCACAAGCCGCCGAAGGAATCCACTGAGAAACAGCGTCAGGAGACGCACCATGCGCAAGATCAACATACGCTACCTGGGCGCAGCCGCCGCCCTCGCCGCCACCCCGCTGGCATCGGTCCTCAGCGACAGCGTGCAAGACGCTCACCAGCGCACCGAAATCATCCAGTTGGTCGCCAAGCAGACCCAGTCCCAATCCCTCGACCTGGGCGAGAAGGGGCTCGGGCTGGGTGACGAGCGCATCATCGCCGAAGACCTGTACCAGGACGGCAAGAAGATCGGCGACCACAGCGTCGTCTGCGTCTACGTCCATCTCGACCCCGGCCAGCTCCAGTGCGTGGGCACCTTCGCGCTGCCCCGCGGGCAGATCGCCGGACAGGCCCTGCTCCACCTGCCCCCCGCTCCCGCGATCGACATCCCCATCACCGGCGGCGCGGGCGCCTACAGCACGGCCCACGGCTACGTCCACACCGTCCCCGCCGGAGAGACCGAAAGGCGACTCACCTTCCACATCACCCACTGACCGCGTGGGTATATGTACCGCTATGTAGGAATATAGGGGGATTTCATGGATGGGATCGCCGATATGGGGGGTACCGGCGGCTGGGGCCCCACTCATCCGCCGAGAGGCGATGAACCGGTCTTCCAGAAGCCCTGGCAGGGCCGGGCGTTCGCGCTGACGCTGCTGTCCATCCGGGTGTCCGGGCGGAACGTGGACGCCTTCCGGCATGCGCAGGAGCGCCTGGACCGAGCCGCCTACCTCGACGACGGATACTTCGGCCGCTGGCTCAACGCCGCGGAGCTGATGCTCACCGACAGCGCCATCCTCGCACCGACCGCGATCGACGCCCGCGCCCGCAACCTGCGCGGCGAACACGTCGCGGAACCGCCGATCTCCGAACCCGCACGGCCCGACTACGCGCCGACCGCTGCGGGCTCGCTGCGCTCCGTAGACGTCCCGCCGGCCTTCGCCGTCGGCGAGCGGGTACGCGCCAAGGACATGTCACCGCCCGGGCACACCAGATTGCCGGGATACGTCCGGGGACATACCGGCGTTGTCGACCTCATCCAGCCCGCCGCGCTGCTGCCGGACACCAACGCGCACTTCCTGGGCGAGAACCCGCAGTACGTCTATTCGGTGCGGTTCGACTCCCGGGAGTTGTGGGGGGCCGACACCGAACCCTTCGGGGTCACCGCGGAGCTGTACGAGAGCTACCTGGAGGCACTCTCATGACCACCGGCGGACCTCTCCCCGCGGCGCTGCGTACCGAGGCGCTCGAGCAACTGCTCACCGAGCGGGGCCTGATCGACCCGAAGGTGATGGACGGGATCATCACCAATTACGAGACCAATGTGGGCCCGCTCAACGGCGCCAAGGTCGTCGCCAGGGCGTGGACCGACCCCCAGTACCGGCGACGGCTGCTCGAGGACGGCACCGCGGCCATCAAGGAGCTGGGCTTTTCGGGTTCGCAGGGCGAGCACATCGTCGTGGTGGAGAACACCGCGACCACCCACAACGTGGTGGTCTGCACGCTGTGCTCGTGTTACCCGTGGCCTGTGCTGGGCCTGCCGCCGAGCTGGTACAAGGACCCGGCCTATCGGGCGCGCATGGTCAAAGAGCCGCGTACGGTGCTGTCGGAGATGGGGCTCGAGCTCGCCGACGACGTACGGATCACCGTCCGCGACTCCACCAGCGAAGTGCGCTGGCTGGTGCTGCCCGAACGGCCGGCCGGCACCGAGCACCTGCCGGAGGAACAGCTCGTGCCGCTGGTGACCCGGGACGCGATGGTCGGCGTGGCCAAGGTCAAGGCGCCATGACCACCCCGCTCGAAGGTCAAAGCGCCACGACCGCCCCGCTGGACGCCGAGGGGCCGGCCGCACCGCCCCGCTCCAACGGCGAGCTGGTGTTCGTCGAGCCGTGGCAGAGCCGCGCCTTCGGCATGGCCGTCACCCTGTCCGAGGCGGGCGTGTTCACCTGGCCGCAGTTCCGGGCGGCCCTGATCGCCCGCATCTCGGCCTGGGAGAGCGCTCCGGTCAAGGACGAGAACTGGAACTACTACCAGCACTGGCTGGACGCCCTGCAGGACGTGCTCGTCGGCCAAGGCACCGTGTCCGCGGACGAGGTCACCGCCCGCACACGAACCCTGGCCCGACGCCCCCCAGGCCACGACCACCCGCACCCACGGTGACCCGCCCTGACGTGCTGCGCAAACCAAACGGGGATTACGAGGCGCACCCAACTCGCCCTGCCAAATCATGAGCGCTTTTCAGGAGCCGCCGAACTCCAGGTCCAGCGCCCGGGTGAAGTCGGCCACCGCCTCCTCGTGCCGCTCCATCTCCTGCAGCACCTCCCCCCGCACCCGGTACGCCCAGATGTAGTCCTCGTCCAGTTCGATCGCCCGGTCCAGGTCCTTCACCGCGCCCTCGTTGTCGCCCATCTCGCTGAGCACCGCCCCACGGCTGCCCAGCGCCCGGTCGTTGTCCGGGTCGAGGTCGATGGCCCGGTTCAGGTCGGACAGAGCCTCGTCGTAGCGGTCGATCATGCGCAGGGCCTCGCCGCGCCTGCTGAACGCCCGTACGTACTCGGGCTCCACCTCCAGCGCCCGCGTGTAGTCGTCGATGGCCTCGGTGTACAGGTGCATGCGCTGGTAGAGCTCGCCCCTGGCCAGCCACGAGTACGCCAGTTCCTCGTTCAGGGCGATGATCTTCGCGTGCTCCTCCAGCGCCTCGTCCAGGCGGCCGAGATCGGCGAGGGTGTCCGCCTTCGCCTCCAGGATCCACAGCGATTCGGGCGAGAGGGTGAGCGCGTGCTCGAAGTCGGCCATGGCCTCCTCGAAGCGGCCGAGCGAGGCGTACGCCTGGCCGCGCGAGCCCAGGGCGTACCCGCTGTCCGGCTCCAGCCGCAGCGCCTCGTCGAAGTCGGACAGCGCGGCCTCGTAGCGCTCGATGATCCGGTGGCTCTCACCCCGCAGCCGCCAGGCTCGGGCATTGTCCGGCACGAGCGCGATCGACTCCGTAAGATCGGCGATGGCGGCGTCGTGTCTCGACAGCGCGATGTACGACTCGGCCCGGCTGCGCAGCACCGAGGCCCGAGACTGTGCGGCAGCCTCGGAAAGCTCCGGCTTTTCGTTGATCCCCTCGCTCATGATGGGAATCTATCTAACTAAATCTGGATGATGGCCGCCTTTTCCCGGGTGTACTCGAGGACCGAGTCGTGCCCGTAGCCGCTGTCCTTCACGCCGCCGAACGGCAGCCCCGGCGGCATCTGCCGGAAGGTGTTCACCCACACCGTCCCGCTCCGCAGATCGCGGACGAACCGGTGGGCGCGGCGCAGGTCACGCGTCCACAGACCGGCCGCCAGCCCGTACGGCGAGTCGTTGGCGATCGTCAGCGCCTCCTCGTCCGTCTCGAACGGGATCGCCACCGCCACGGGCCCGAAGATCTCCTCCTGGCAGATGCGCAGCGCGTTGTCGCCGGTCGTGTAGAGCGTGGGCGCCACCCAGTAGCCGCCGGGCAGATGCGGCACCACCTCGGCGCCCGCCCGGCCGCCGAACACCAGCTCCGCGCCCTCCTTCTCGGCCACCTCCAGGTAGGAGACGACGCGCTCGTACTGGCCGGCCGACACGATCGGGCCCATCGTGGTCGCCAGGTCGAGCGGGTCGTCCAGGATGAGGGTCTCCGCGATCTGGCGGGTACGCTCCAGCACCTCGTCCCAGACGGACCGGTGGACCAGGATCCGCGAACCGGCCACGCAGACCTGCCCGGCGTTGCCGGTGAAGATGGAGTTCACGGTGATGCCCTGGGCGGCCGCGTCCAGATCAGCATCCGGAAAGACGATATTTGGCGACTTGCCGCCTAGCTCGAAGGTCATCGGCTTGAGCGAGTCGGCGGAGGCCCGGGTGATGGCCTGGCCGGTGGCCGTCGAACCGGTGAGGCTGATCTTGCCGACGCCCCGGTGCCGTACCAGAGCGTCGCCCACCTCTTCGCCCAGGCCGCTGACGATGTTCAGCACCCCGGGCGGGAACACCTCCGCGAGCAGCTCGCCCAGCCGCAACACCGACACGCTCGCCTGCTCGGCGGGCTTGACGATGACCGTGTTGCCGGCCGCGAGGGCGAACGCGGCCTTCGCGGAGAACGTCGAGATGGGGGAGTTCCACGGGATGATGCAGACGGCCACGCCGTACGGCTCGCGCCGCGTCAGCCCCAGGGCGTCGGGCCCCAGGATGACGGTGTCGCCCTTGACCGCCTCCAGGCACTGGCCCGCGGCGAGCTGCCACAGGTGTGCCATGCCCGGCAGGTCCTTCTTCAGCGTGTCACGCAGGATCCTGCCGTTGTCGCGCGTCTCCAGCCTGGCCAGCTCCTCGGCGTGCTGGGCGAACAGCTCGGACACCTTGCGCAGGAAGTGCGCCCTGCCCAGCGCCGGCATGGCCGACCAGCGGGGGAACGCCTCTTGAGCCGCCGCGACGGCCGCCTCGGCGTCTTTGGGCCCGCCGGCCGGGATCCTGGTCCACACCTCGCCGGTGGCCGGGTTGACGGAGTCCATGGTCTTACCGTCGGCGGCCGGGACGAGCCTGCCGCCGATCAAGTTGCGATAGTCAGCCACGTTGCCAAGCATATGCTTGCTTGCCTCGCACGGGCTAGCGGGCGCCGCGGTGGGCCGGGTGCCCATCGTGATCGCAGAAACTGTTGTGATCACGATGGGTAGGGTTTGGCGACCGGTGCTCAGCCGTCGATCCGGCTGATGGTGTACACCTGCGGGGTGGCGCCGAGCTGGGCGCGCAGTTGCCGGCCGCTGCCCACGTTGGAGGCGGGCTTGTGGTCGCTGATCACTACCGGCCGTGCGTCTTGCCACCATTCGCACTGGTCGCCG
The DNA here is from genome assembly GCF_020215705.1 of Nonomuraea aurantiaca. Classification (GTDB taxonomy): domain Bacteria; phylum Actinomycetota; class Actinomycetes; order Streptosporangiales; family Streptosporangiaceae; genus Nonomuraea; species Nonomuraea aurantiaca. Next base: position 688,464 of record NZ_JAIWNB010000001.1, read on the forward strand.
CCGCCCAGGAACCTCCACCGCTGGCTGGAGGAGCCTACGGCGCAGACGTAGCCGTCGCTGGAGTCCAGCCAGTAGCCGGCGTAGGGGCCGTCGTCGATTTCCATTCGGCAGCTCCAGCCGCCGTCCTCTTCCTGGCCGTCTACCGCGCGGAAGCGCGCCTGGGCGGAATCGACGGCGCCCCAGCACAGCCACTTGGTGTCCACCAGGTACGAAGGGTGGCCGACGGCGGACTGTGTGCCGTACGCGAAGTCCAGCCGGCTCTGGGGGTGCAGCTCGGTGCCCCGGTAGATGGAGAACCGTCCTTTTGGAAGTCCCATAGATCCCTCGCTAGCTACTTTGTGCATTCATACATGTTCAGGGAGTAGCTACCCAGGATCGGAGCGTGCCGCACCCAGACCAGTGGCGCAAAGTAGGGCGTTTTCGCAGGTGAACGGCGATGATGCTTGCCCGCGCCGCTCCTAGGTTCAGCTCGCTACGCCTGCGGGATGCCGAGGTCCGAGGGGCGCCGGGCTGAGGTGGGGCGCTTGGCGAGGTCGGGGTCGAGTTGGTCCAGCAATCGCTGGACCAGGGCCGCCCGGCGTACCCGCTCCCGGCCCAGCTCGCGGGGCACGGCGCCGAGGTGGGCGCCGGACGGGTAGATGTTCGGCGCGTTCCGCAGGCCCATCTTCAGGTAGACCGGTGCCGTCGCCCGGACGATCTCCACCGCCTCGTAGAAGCGGACGAACCCGCCCTGGTCATCGGGCACCTCCAGATACAGGTCGATCGGCAGGCCGGTGGCGGCGCGGATCTCGGCCAGGTGCGGGACGGTCAGGTCGGTGCCGACGTTGAGCGTGCTCGCGCCCAGCCGTTCCAGGATCGTGGCGGTGGGACCGTTGGTGAGCGGCAGGAGCACGGAGGTCTTCAGCACCAGGGAGGACGGGAGCGCGCCGTCGGCCTTCATCGTCGTGAGCACCTCCAGCGTGCCGAGATCTCCGACGAGCAGGCTGCGGATGCCCAGCTCGCAGGCCCGCAGCGCGTCGGCCACGCAGGCGGCGACCATCGCGTTGCCCCTGGCCGCGGCGCCGACCGCCTGGGTCACCTTGGCCTGGCCGCCGGTGTCCCAGGCGGCGCGCGGGCCGAGGAACAGGTTGATCTCGATGCCGCGCTCGGCGCCGATGCGCGCCATGCGGGTGATCTCCGCGTCCGACAGCATCATCACGCCGCTGCCCTGCGAGGTCCGGTGCACCGGTACGTTCAGGAGGTCCCCCTCCGCGACGACGGCTTCCAGAACCTCCGGCCCCTCCACACTGGGAATCTCGAACCGGTACGGAGCGCCGTCCGCGAACCGGGACACGGAGGGCGCGGGGGCGGTCACCACCGGATGTCCCAGGCGAGCCATCAGGGCGTGCAGGTCGGCAAGGGTGGTCATCGGTCAGTTCTCCTCGTAGATGATCGGCTCGCCAGGTCCGGGTGGCCGAGCGCGTGGGCGAAGTCGACGTCGTGGTGCATGTCGTAGAAGTCGCCCGAGGCTCCGGCGTACTCCATGAGCCTGCGCAGCGTGGTGGTCTCCGTCAGGGGCGGGATATCCATCATGAAAGGGCCCTTATTTCCGGATGCGGGGGCCGACGTGATTGTCCACCAGCTCGCCGTCCGGCCGCATGAACTCGGTCTCGAACGTGAGCAGCGCCATCGGCCCCGCCGAGCCGTACTTCTCGACGACGCCGGTGAAGCGCGGCCGGGACCTGATCACGTAGCCCGGCCGGAGCGGTGCGTGGTACTCGAACCGGTCCCCGCCGTTGAGCCACCCGTCGCCGTAGGAGGCGGCGGTGGGCGGCGGCGAGGGCGGCTCGTCGAGGAAGCAGGCGGTGAACGTCGCAGGCACCTCATCATCGGGCACGGTGTCGAGACCGATGGCGTGCCGGTACGCCTGGCGATGCTCCACCACGTCCTCCCGCGACGGCCCCGTCCACCCGATCGCGGCCCTGAGCTCCGCGAGGCGATCAGTCATTGCGTTCCTTCCCGAGATGGTCCTCCCTCTGCCCGAGCAGGAGATCGACCCACTTACTGACCGCCGCCTCCAGGCCATCGGCGGTGCCTGCTGACGCGCACCATAGATCCGTCAGCTCTCCTGCGTCTATCAGTGCGAGATACGAGGAGAGCCTTGCACCCTGACCATCAGCGCGACTTCACCGAGTTCGTCGCCAGCAGATCCGACAGCTTGATCAGGCTCGCCTACGTCCTGACCAACGACCAGCACGCCGCCGAGGACCTGCTGCAGACGGCGCTGGCCAAGACAGCCACCCGCTGGCGGCGGATCCGACGTGTACCGGGTCGTCACCGGGCGGGTCAGCGACGCCGTGCGGCGGGTGGAGGTCGACTGGGCGGACGGACGGCGTACGTCGGCGCGGATCGCCAACGGGTTCTTCATCGTACGAATCACCGGAAAGCTGGTGCGCGACCCGCAAGACCCCGAGAGCGAGGAGGCCACGATCCTGGAATCGCCGCCCGTCACGGTGACGGCATACGGGACCGACGGGAAGGTGCTGCGGCAGGAGAAGGACGTCGCGTTCGGGCCGCTGGGGCGCGGCAGCAGCTGACGGCGCGAGCCGCGACAGGCCGGCGCCTCCTGGGCGCTGGTTCTGCGGCGAGGCGATCCTGGAGCAGTCCAGCGGACACGCGTGACAGCGGCTGCAAGGCGCGGTGGAGAGGACACTATCGTGGATCTCCCGGCGCAGGCGGTGCGTACGTGACTATGAACGGTTATCCGAGCACCACGGGGCCATAGCCCTGGGGGCGGTGATCATCCTCATGGGACGACGGCTCGCGCGATCCGCCTCTCCCACGCACTCCTGACGATCATTTTGTCCACGGGCACTAAGATCGGGGCATGGAGTTGGCCCCCGGAGTGCACGTCGCCATCACCGATCGCCACGGGGGCGTGAGCGCCGCGCCGTACGCGTCGCGCAACCTCGGCGGGCTGGTCGGTGACGACCCCGAGGCGGTGCGCGCCAACCGGGCGGGTGTCGCGGCCGAGCTGGGGGTGCGGGCCATCGTGTTCATGCGGCAGGTCCACAGCGCCGACGTCGCCTACGTCAGTGAGCCGTTCGGCGACGACGCGCCGCCGCTCGACGGCGTCTTCACCACCGAGCCACGGCTGGCGCTCGCCTCGCTCGGCGCCGACTGCCCGGCCGTGCTCGTCGCCGACCCGGTCGCCGGCATGGTGGCCGCCGCCCACTCCGGACGTCCGGGCACCGAGGCGGGGATCGCGACCGCCCTGGTCGAGGCGATGACGGCCAAGGGCGCGGCACCCGCGCGGATGGTGGCACTCATCGGCCCCGGCGCGTGCGGCCGCTGCTACGAAGTGCCCGCCGACCTGCGCGAACGGGTCGCGTCCCAGGTACCGGAAACCTGGTCGACCACCTCGTGGGACACACCCGCGCTGGACCTGCGAGCGGGTATCGAGGCCCAGCTGCGTACGGCGGGCGTCGCCGACGTACGGCACGACGCCCGGTGCACGATCGAGTCGCAGGAGCTCTATTCCCACCGGCGCGAGCAGCCCGGCGGCCGCTTCGCCGGCCTCATCTGGCTCGCCTGACCACCGGCGCCCACCAAGCCCCGCACTCGGACACCAGCACCCCGCCTTGAGATCTGCACCCCTCGGGACCTGCGACTCCTGGGGATTTGCGCCCCGCACGGGGCCCCGCACCCCGGGACTTACGCCCCTCTGGACCGGCACCCGGCCTGGGCCCTGCGCCCCGGAGACCTTTACCGCCGAGCCGTGCGCCCCGGGGCTACCCCCGTACCGGCGTCTCCGGAACGGCTCCCGGGATCGGCCGGGCGGGACCTACGCTCGGGAACGGCCGGGTGGGTGGGTCAGCCCTTGCCGTTGCCCGAGAAGATGCCGTTGACGACGATGATCGCGAACCAGATCGGCGCGATCACCCACATCTCCTTCTGGCCCATGATCACGGCCAACGTCAGGAGCGTGCCAAGGGCCATCGAGACGATCGCCAGCGCCAGCCGTTGGCCGTCGGCCGGCCGCTGCTGTTGCTGCTTGGCCTTCTTGCCCTTGGGGTCTGCGGCGGCGAGCCGCTCGTCGACCCGTCGGTCGACCTCCTGCCCCATTTTGTCGAGGAACGACTCGACTATCGCATCCTCGAAATCGGGACCGAGGTCCCGGCGGGCGCCCACCGCCGCCCGCAGCTCATCACCGGTACTCATATGTCGAGATATAACGGGATAAAGGGCTATCGGGCAAGGATATCGTCAAGGTTGTACGAGACCGGCCTCTCCAACTGCTCGTACGTACACGATTCCGGCGTGCGGTCCGGCCGCCACCGCCGCCACTGCGCGGTGTGCCGAAACCGGTCGCCTTCCATCTGGTCATAAGCCACCTCGATCACCAGCTCCGGCCGGAGCGGGATGAACGACAAGTCCTTCTTGGCGTTCCAACGCGACACCGCGCCGGGCACCCGCTGCCCGCCCGTGGCGGGCCCGGCCGCCGGCTGCCCGACGGTCGCCGCCGCCTGCTCGGCCCAATGGCCCCACGGATGCTCGCCCAGCTCGGCGATGTACGGCTGGAGCTCCTCGACCAGCTCGGCCCGGCGCGCCATCGGGAACGACGCCGCCACGCCCACGTGATGCAGCCTGCCGTCGTCGCTGTAGAGGCCGAGCAGGATCGAGCCCACGATCGGCCCGGTCTTGTGCTCGCGATAACCGGCCACCACCACGTCGGCGGTGCGCTCGTGCTTGACCTTGAACATCGTGCGCTTGTCGGGGATGTACGGCTGGTCGCCGGGCTTGACGATGATGCCGTCGAGACCCGCCCCCTCGAACATCTCGAACCACTCGCCCGCCTGCTCGGTGTTGGTCGTGACCGGGGTCAGCCGGATGGACCTGCCCTTCTCCGGGAAGATCTGCTCCAGCCGCGCCCGCCGCTCACTGAACGGCGCCTCCATCAGCGACTCGTCGCCCAGCGCCAGCAGGTCGAACGCCACGAACGACGCGGGAGTCCGCTCCGACAACATCGCGACCCGCGACTTGGCCGGATGGATGCGCTGCTGCAACGCGTCGAAGTCGAGCTGCGACCCCTGCGGCAGCACGATCTCGCCGTCGACCACGCACCTGTCCGGCAGCTCCGCCCTGACCGCCTCGACCAGCTCGGGAAAGTAGCGCGTGAATGGCCGCTCGTTGCGGCTGCCCAGGTAGACCTCGTCACCGTCGCGGAACACGATGCACCGAAACCCGTCCCACTTCGGCTCGTAGAACAGCGTGCCGTCCTGCTCGGGCATCTTCTTGACCGGCTTGGCCAGCATCGGCGCCACCGGCGGCCGAACCGGCAGATTAGGCACCGGCTCCGGCTCCGGCTCGGACTCCGGTTTCGGCTCCGATTTCGACTCTTCGGCGACCGGCGCCTCGACGGGCGAGTGGGCTGGTGGCTCGACCGGCGGGTGGGCCGCCGCCTCGGCCAGCGGGTTGGCTGGCGCCTCGGCCGGGGGGTGGGCCGGCGCCTCGACCACCGCTTCGACCGGCGGATGGATCGGCGCCTCGGCTGGTGCGACCACTGCCTCGATCGGCGGGTCGACCGGTGCCTCGGCGGGCGGCTGGGTGGGTTCGGTCATGTCGTCGACTCCCTCGTGTACTTGCAGAAGAGGACCCCCTCCTCCTCCAGCACCTGGCTGAGCCGCAGCTCGACCTGTGCCGCCTCGCCGTTGAGAATGCGCGCCGCCCCGCCCCCGACCAGCAGCGGGCTGACCGACAGGCAGAGCTCGTCGATCAGGTCGGCCGTCGCGAGCTGCCCGTTGAGCCGGGGGCCACCCTCGCACAGGATCCGCGTCAGGCCGCGCTCGTGCAGCTCGCGTACGGCCACCGACATGTCCACCCGGTCGCCGCCCGCCACGACGACGTCGGCCACCCGGGCGGCCTCGGCGCGGAGCTCGGCGTGCGCGGCCTCGCAGGTGATGACGATCGTCCGGCTCACGGCCTCGGTGAACAGCGGACTGCCCAGATCGAGGTCGAGCCGGCGGGTGACCACCGCGAGGGGCGGAGCCGGCGGCCGATCCCCCCGCAACTCCTTCCAGGCGTCGCGTGGCTTGACCGCACCGTATCCCTCGGTGCGCACGGTGGCGGCGCCCGCCATGACCACGTCGGCCAGCCCGCGCAGGATCCGGAAGATCCGCCGGTCGCCCTGGCTGGACAGCCCCCCTGACAGGCCCTTCAGCCAGGCGGCCCCGTCGGCGCTGGCGACCATGTTGAGGCGCAGCCACGGCCGGTCCACCGGATAGGCGTAGGCCTGCTGAATATCTGGATCGTCCTGAATGTCGGGATGGATGCGACGCACTCCTCTACCTTGGCACACGCCTCCGACAACGAGCCGACGAAGGACCCTCGACGACGGCGTCACGGGCCCAGACCGGGCGATTGGCCGCCCGGCCTGCGCCCAGGGATAGCACTTTGGCGTATCTAGGGACGTACGCAGCGTGACGCGCATAACGTGGCAGCAGGGGAATCGGGCACTTGAGGGGAGGGCCCAGTGGGGTTGGTCGCCGCTGTGACATGGTTGTTCACCGCACTCGTGGGGATCTATCTGCTCTACCTGTGGCTGTCGGGCGGTGGGCTGCGGCAACAGGCTACGAAGGTCACGCGCTTTCCGGTGACACTGATCTTCTCCCATCCGGTGCTGGGGGTGTCGGCGCTGGCCTGCTGGGTGGCCTTCCTGCTCACGGGCAACCGCGCGCTGGCGTGGACGGCGTTCGGGGTCCTGGCGGCGGCGGCCCTGCTGGGCTTCGTGATGTTCACCCGCTGGCTGGGCGCCGGCCGCCACGCGAGGGGAGCGGAACGGCGCTTCCCGCTCTTCGCGGTGCTCCTGCACGGCTTGGCGGGCATGGCGACCTTCGTCCTGGTCATCCTCACGGCAAGCGTCGCGGGCCTGCTCTGAGGCCCCGGCAGCCTGGGCGCGTCTTCCAGGGCTGCGCTGGGTTTCCCGGGGGTGCGCTGGGCTTCCGGAGCTGCGCTGGGTTTCCAGGGCCGCTTCCTGAGCCCGTGATGGCTTGCAGTGCCGCTCTACGGCCGCGATGAGGTCTCCAGGCCCGCTCTAACGGCCGCGAAGGGCCATCTACGCGCGGCGGCGTGAGGCGCGCTAGGAAGGCCTCGGTCTCACCGTCTCGTCACGGCGCCCCGCCACCTCCACCGGAGGAGCGTCCCCCTGGACAGACGCCGACCTCGTACGGAGGGTGGGGCCCACCGTGCCTGCCGTAAAAACTGCTCCTAAGAAAGGGGACGCTGGAGCACCTGCATGCTGCGGGAGGTGACCGTCACCTGGGAGGAGTGGGCGTACTCGCCGTCGCACACCCCCTTGTCGTCGGTGTCCAGGATCGGCAGCCAGTGGTCGCCGAATTCCGCGCCCGGCAGCGTGAACGTCATGTCCTCATGGTGGGCGTTGATCAGCAGCAGGAACGAGTCGTCCACGATCCGCTCCCCACGCGTCCCCGGCTCCGTGATCGCCTCGCCGTTGAGGTAGACCATCAGCGACTTGGCGTAGCCGATGTGCCAGTCTCCGGCCGTCATCTCCGTGCCGCCCGGCGTGAGCCACACCAGGTCGCGCTTGCCGTCGTCCGGGTGGCGGCCGTGGAAGAAGCGGCGGCGCTGGAAGACCGGGTGCTCGCGCCGCAGTCGCGACAGTCCGCAGACGAACTCCAGCAGGTCGGACTCGGTGTGGAGCTGCGACCAGTCGATCCAGGCGAGCTCGTTGTCCTGGCAGTAGGCGTTGTTGTTGCCCCGCTGCGTGCGGCCGAGCTCGTCGCCGTGGGAGAGCATCGGCACCCCCTGCGACAGGAACAGCGTCGTCAGGAAGTTGCGGCGCTGCCGGTGGCGGACGCGGACGATCTCGGGGTCCTCGACGGGCCCCTCCGCGCCGCTGTTCCAGGAACGGTTGTCGTCGGTGCCGTCGCGGTTGTCCTCGCAGTTGGCCTCGTTGTGCTTGCGGTCATACGACACCAGGTCCGTGAGGGTGAAGCCGTCGTGGCAGGTCACGAAGTTGATGGAGGCGACGGGCCGGCGGCCTGAGGAGGCGTAGAGGTCGGCGGAGCCGGTCAGGCGGGAGGCGAATTCGGGCAGCGCCGAGTGGGTGCCGCGCCAGAAATCTCGCACTATGTCGCGGTATTTCCCGTTCCACTCGGTCCACAATGGCGGGAAATTTCCGACCTGGTAGCCGCCGGGTCCGACGTCCCACGGCTCCGCGATCAGTTTGACCTGCGAGATGATCGGATCCTGCTGGATCAGATCGAAGAAGGCGCTCAGCCGGTCGACGTCGTGCAGCTCCCGCGCCAGCGCCGACGCCAGGTCGAACCGGAACCCGTCGACGTGCATCTCCAGCACCCAGTAACGCAGGGAGTCCATGATGAGCTGGAGCGCGTGCGGCGACCGGACGTTCAGCGAGTTGCCGCAGCCGGTGTAGTCGAGGTAGTAGCGCCGGTCACCGTCGTGCAGCCGGTAGTAGGCCGAGTTGTCGATCCCCCTGAACCCCAGCGTGGGCCCCATGTGGTCGCCCTCGGCCGTGTGGTTGTAGACCACGTCGAGGATGACCTCGATGCCCGCCTCGTGCAGCGCCCGCACCATGGCCTTGAACTCCAGCACCTGCTCGCCCCGCGTGCCCGCGCTGCTGTAACGGCCGTGGGGGGCCAGGTAGGCCATCGTGTTGTAGCCCCAGTAGTTGGTCAGCCCCCGTGCCACCAGGAAGTGCTCGGGCATGTAGTGGTGCACCGGCATCAGCTCGACCGCCGTCACCCCGAGCGCGAGCAGGTGGTCGATGATCGCCGGGTGCCCCACGCCCGCGTAGGTGCCGCGCTGCTCCTCAGGCACCGCCGGGTGGCGCATGGTGAGCCCCCGCACGTGCGCCTCGTAGATCACGGTCTCGTGGTACGGGGTGTGCGGTGACCGGTCGTTTCCCCACTCGAAGAACGGGTTGATGACCACATTTTTCGGCATGAAGGGCGCACTGTCGGCCGAGTTGAGCCGCGTCGGATCGGTGAAGTGATACGGGAACAGCGCTTCGTTCCACGTCAGATCACCGTCGATCGCCTTGGCGTAGGGATCGAGGAGGAGCTTCGCCGGGTTGCACCGGTGCCCGTGAGACGGCTCGTACGGGCCGTGCACGCGGTAGCCATAGCGCTGTCCCGGCGCGATGCCCGGCAGATAGCCGTGCCAGACGAATCCATCGACTTCCGGCAGATCCACGCGTTCTTCGGAGCCGTCATCGTGAAAGAGGCATAGCTCAACTCGCTCGGCCACCTCGGAGAACAGCGAGAAGCTGGTGCCCACGCCGTCCCAGGTGCCGCCAAGTGGATAGGGCTCGCCCGGCCAGACCTCGCGCATGTGACCCAATTGTCGCACGCGATCGCGGTCCCGCTAGAGGAGTTCGGCGTTGAGGCTGATCGTCGTGCCCGTCAACGCCTTACTCACCGGGCAATTCGCCTTCGCGGTTTCCGCCGCCTCCTGGAACTGCTCGGCCGTGATCCCGGGCACCTGCCCCTTCACGGTCAGGACGATCCCGGTGATGCCCTCACCGGGCTGGAACGTCACGTCCGCGCTGGTCTCCAGCGACTCCGGGGGCGTGCCGGCGCCGGCCAGGCCGTGCGAGAGCGCCATCGAGAAGCAGGAGGAGTGGGCGGCCGCGATGAGCTCCTCGGGCGAGGTCTTGCCGCCGGCGTCCTGGGACCTGGACGCCCAGGTGACCTCGAACGTGCCGACACCCGAGGTGTCCAGCGACACCGTGCCCGACCCGTTCATCAGCGCGCCCTTCCACTGAGTGGTGGCGGTGCGAGTGGTGGCCATAGTGGTTGCTCCCTCTGATCGTAGGAGTTCCGACCCTATCGCGAGCCCGACAAAGTTCTGCGGCTCGGTCATCCGTGTGCACATTTCCGGCGAATAATGACATGCTCGGGTCGCGGCGCACCCGCCGCCTTGGTCCGGATCACGGGAGTGTGGTGCCAGTGGAGGCACCGTACGACGACCGCCTGCTGCATCAGCGGGTGGTCGGCGGCGACGAGGCCGCGCTCGGGGAGGTCTACGATCGGCTCTCCTCGCTGATCTTCGGTCTCGCCCTGCGTGTCACCAGGGACCGGGTGATCGCCGAGGACATCACGCAGGAGGTGTTCCTGGTCTTCTGGGAACGGCCGCTGGCCTACGACCCAGATCGTGGCACCCTGCGCGCGTGGCTCGCCACGATCGCCCACCGCCGCGCGGTCGACCACGTACGGGCCGAGGAGCGCAGGCGCGTCTCCGCGCTGGGCCCCCGCCTGTACGAGCCCGAGCCCGCCAGGCTGGAGGACAACGTGCTCGCGGCCGACGAGGCCAAGCGGGTACGGCAGGCGGTGATGGCGTTACCCGACGGCCTGAGGGAAGCGGTCGAACTGGCCTACTACGGTGGGCGGACCTACCGCCAGGTGGGCGAGGAGCTGGGCGTGCCCGAGGGCACGGCCAAGTCGCGGATCCGGCTGGCGCTACGCCGCCTGGCAGACGCGCTGGCAGAGGAAGAGGTGTGATGGAGCCCGTCGAGCGTCTCTACCTGGACGCGCTGATGGAGGACCCGGCCGTACCGGAACGCTCCCTGCGGCCCCAGCTCCTGGCCGGGGCCAGGGCCCGGCGCCGGCCCGCCGCGCCCACCGCCCCCTGGGCGGAGCCGTACGCGGGGCGCGTCGCCGCCATGGACGCGCTGCTCGCCTCCGCCGTGGAGGACGACTGGTCACGGGTCATCGTCGAGGGCTGGACGCTCCAGGAACTCGTCGCCCACCTCGCCGCCAAGGACGGCCTGCTGGCGGCCTCGGTCGGCGCCCCCGTACTGGGCCCGGCCATCGGCGCGAACGACTCCCTCGGCCGTACCGCCGACGTCCAGAACTACGAGCGGGCCCGCAGCCCCGAACAGACCAGGCGCGACTGGCGCGCCCAGGCCGACGCACTCTGCCGCCACCTGGCCGACCTCGACCCCGGCACCGCCGCGAACCTCGACGGCCTCGACGCGCCGGTCTCCGACCACGTGCTGGCCCGGTGCCTGGAGACGTGGGTGCACGCCGACGACGCCGCCCGCACCGGCGGCCTCCGGCTCCCCGACCCGATCCCCGAGCACATCCACCCGACGGCCGACCTGTGCGCGCGGCTGCTGCCGTGGACGATGCTCCTGTCCGGCCTGGACGGCAGCGGGCGCACGCTCCTGCTCACGCTGACCGGGCCCGGGGGAGGGGAGTGGCACGTTCCGCTGGGCGTGGCGGACCCCGCCGGCGGCGGCGGTGCCCCGGACGCGCACATCACGGCGGACGTGGTGGGGTTCTGCTTCCTGCTGGGCGGGCGGTGCGACCCGCGGTCGTTCCCCGCCGACCTCGAAGGCGACCTCGCCCTGGCCCACGACATCCTCAACACCGCCCCGGCCCTTTCGGGCCCCTGACGCCTGCTCGCCCGCAGGCGGTCAGAGCCGGGTCGATGTCACCACTCCCCCCGCAGGCGGCCAGGGCCGGTCGATGTCACCACGTCCCTGTGATCCGCGACGTCAGGACTGGGTCTGTGTCACCAGGTCCCTGGCGTACTCGTCGTCGCTCTCCGCCAGCACGCGCTTGGCGCCCTGCTCGGCCCGCGGGTCGCCCCGCTCGGCGAGCCCGCGCGTGGCCTCCGCCACCGTACGGAAGTCGGCGTCGTCGAGGCGGTCGGCGAGCGCCTCGCGGATCTGCGGCGTGTCGGCCTTGAGCGAGGCCAGCCCGGCCGTGGCCCAGTCGCGGACCTCCGCCTCGTCGTCCCGCGTCATGCCGATCAGCAGCGCCAGCCCCTCCTCGTGGTCCGGCGGCAGCACGTCGGCCAGCGCGATCGCGTCGGTCATGGTGCGCCGGTGATCCGGACGGCCGATGATGTCGAGCACCTGCGGCAGCGCCCGGGGGTCGCCCTGATGGCCGAGCGCCGCCAGCACCGAGCGGAGGACCTGCGGGTTGCCCTCGGTGGTGGCCATCTTCTGCAGCAGCGGCAGCGTCTGCTCAAGGTAGGGCTTGGCGTCGTCGGCGAACCCGAACTGGGCGATCGCGTCGACGCCGAACTCCCGCTCCCTGGCGTCCTCACTCACGCACAGCCCGGCCAGCACCTCGTACGTCTCGTCGTCGGCCCGCTTGCCCAGCGAGTCGGCGACGATCCACCACGTCTCGGCGTCCTCGTCGGTGTCGCGGTGCGCCAGGGCCCGTGCCACGAGCTGGTCGGCCGGCGTGTAGACGCCCGTGGCGTCCTCCAGCAGCGTCGCGATGGCGGCGTGGCCGCGCTGCGCCTGCACCTGCTCGGTCTGCTCGCCGTCAGGGGAGCGCCCGGCCACGGTGACGAGCTCGGTGCCGTCCTTGGCGAACTGGCGCGCCACGACGTACTCCCAGTCGTCCTGGCCGATCTGGTCGAGCAGCGCGCTCTCCAGATGCACGCCCACCCAGTCGACGGCGATCTCGAGCGGGCTGTCGCCGTCTCCGTCGTACTTGCCGGCGTCGGCTCCGCTGTCCAGCAGCAGTTGTACGACGCCCAGGGCGCCGCGCCTGGCCGCCAGCGTGAGCGGGGTGTCGCCCACGTCGTTGGCGGCGTCGATCTCGGCCCCCGCCTCGACGAGCAGCTCGGCCGTCTCGGTGTGCCCCTTGGCCGCGGCCCAGAGCAGCGCGGTCCAGCCGCCGCTCTCCCGGCCGTTGACGTCGGCCCCGGCGGCCAGCAGCAGGCCCGCGACCTCGGCCCGGTCCCAGGCGGCCGCCGCGCAGAGCGGCAACCCGTCTTCCTCGCCCGCGCTGACCTGGTTGGGGTCGGTGCCACCGGCGAGCAGCTCGCTCACCTTCTCCGACTCGCCGTTCAACGCGGCCCGGTAGAGCTGTTCCTCATGCATGACTGGACCCTAGCTTGGATCGGCCTCCGGCCGTGTCAGCCCCTCGGGCACGTGAGGTGAGCGGTTCGGAGTATGACTGTTCCTTCTCCGGAAGGATCCCGATCACCGCGAAACGCGATATGTTGCGAGTATGACTGACCCCGGCGAGGTTAGGGCCTCGGACGCCGAACGTGAAGCCGTCGTGGAGCAGCTCCGCGTGGCCTCGGTCGACGGGCGGCTGACGCTCGTCGAGCTGACCGACCGCACGGAGGCCGCCTACACCGCCTCCACACACGCCGAGCTGGCCCTGCTCGTCCAGGACCTGCCCGCCTCGGGGGCCGCGCCCGTGCCGCCGGTTCGCCAGGAAGGTCCCACGCGCAAGCGGCGCTGGTTCGTCGGCGTCATGGGCGACTCCAAGCGGCGTGGCACCTGGCGGATCGACCAGGAGCTGGGCGCGGTCGCCGTGATGGGCGACGTGCTGCTCGACCTGCGCGAGGCCGAGGTCCGCACGAACCTGGTCGACATCATGGCCGTCTCGGTGATGGGCGACGTGAAGATCATCGTCCCCGACGGCGTCAACGTGGACCTCGACGGCATGGCCATCATGGGCGACAAGCGGGTCGACGTCCTGGAAGCGGCGCCGGGCACCAACGCGCCGGTCATCCGGGTGCACGCGTACGCGGTCATGGGCGACGTGAAGGTGATCGGCGACTCCCAGGCGCAGCCGCTGCAGCGCGGCCTGGCGGCGTGGCGCGAGCAGTGGCGCAAGCTGCACGGCGACGAGTGGCGCAGCATGCGCAGGCAGCTCCGTGAGGATCATCGCAGCATCCGCCGCGATCTGCGCCGGGGCTACTGACGCGCTCAGGAACCCATCGCCGCCATCAGCGGCAGCGGGTTGATGTAGTCGCGATAGTGCACGATGAGTCCGTCACGCACCCGGATCACGGCGATGACCCGCTGGGTGAACGGCGCCCCGGTGGCGGCGACGTGACCATGGACGGTGTACTCGACGATGACCACCTCGGGATCGGCCGTCTCGTGGATCACCACATCGGCGTGCGTCTCGAACTCGATCAGCCGCCCACCCGTGGCCAGGAACGCACGGATCTCGTCCCGTCCGTTGAGGGTCTCCGGGACGCCCTCGGGACGGTAGGGCCACTCGATGACCCCGTTGGGGGCCATCAACGCCACGAACCCCTCCATGTCCGCCGCCAGGCTCGTCTCCAGCACCCGCTCGGCCACCTCACGTGCGTTCACGGCCACCTCATTCGTTGAACGTGTGTTCATTGAACAACCGTAGAACGAATCCGGTGATTCAGTCAACGCCCGTACAATGAATCGGTGTCCGACGAGCAGCCGCGCCGCACCCGAGCCGAGCAGCGCCGGGAGAGCGAGGCCCGCATCCTCGCCGCCGCCCGTGCCACCTTCGCCGAGCTCGGATACGAGCGCACGACGATCCGCAACGTGGCCTCCGCCGCAGGGGTCAACGCGGGGCTGGTGATGCACTACTTCGGCAGCAAGGAAGAGCTGTTCTCGCGTGCGGCCAAGCTGCCGGAGGAGGAACTGCCGGTGGGGCATCCGGCGGAGGCGCTGCTCACCTCGCTGCGCCGGCGGCTCGACGACGAACCGGTCGCCTCGCTCGTCGTGCTGCGTTCCGTGCTCACGCACGCGGAGGCGTCGGGGGAGTTCCGGGCGGCGGCGGCGACCTGGCTCGACCGGATGAGCGAGGCCATCCCGGCCGCCGACGCCGGGCTGCGGGCGGCGCTGATCAGCGCGATCATCAACGGGGTGGTGATCGATCGTTACCTGCTCAAGCTGAGCTCCCTGGCGGACGCGCCCGCCGACGACGTCATCGCCCTGCTGCGGCCGTGCTTCGAGAGTTTGGCGGGCGAGACGGGCTGACCTTTCACCGCTAATGTCCTCGGCTATGGATGAACCCACCTACCTGACTACGACCCGGACGGGCTACGACGCCATCGCCGTCGACTTCACCGAGCACTTCAAGGCCGAACTGCAGGCCAGGACGTGGGAACGGACGTTTCTCGCGGCGTTCGCCGAGTTCGTGCAGGCCGATGGTGGCGGCGTGGTCGCCGATGTCGGGTGCGGCGCCGGGCGGGTGACGGGGCACCTGCACGAGCTCGGGTTGGACGTCTTCGGCATCGACCTGTCGCCGGGGATGCTCGCGCTGGCCCGGCGGGACAATCCGGGGCTGCGGTTCGAAGAGGGCGCGATGGCCGAGCTGGACCTGAAGGACGGCGATCTCGCCGGCCTCGTCGCCTGGTACTCCATCATTCACACGCCGCCGGAGTCGTTGCCGGCGGTGTTCGCGGAGTTCCACCGGGTACTGGCGCCGGGCGGGCACCTGGCGGTGGCCTTCCAGGTCGGCGACGGGATCATGCACTACGACGAGGCGTTCGGTCACACGGTGTCGCTCGACTTCCACCGGGGATCGCCCGAGCGGATCGTCGACATGCTGACCGAGGCCGGGTTCGTCATGCACGCCACGCTGCTGCGCGAGGCCTACGAGACCGAACCGACCCCGCAGGCCCACCTCCTGGCCCGCAAACCGCGGTAGAAGGGCCGGGCCCGCACGTCTACGAGGCCGCCGCACCGGCCGGGGCGCGGGCGGCGGTCGCGTAGCGCTCCAGCAGGACCTCGGCCAGTTCGGGGGCCGGGCCGAGCACGTCGGCGACCACGTCGGCGCCTGCCGCCAGGGTGCTCCGCCGCACCTTGTCGGCGAAATAACCGGGCGCCAGCAGGTAGGGCGCGACGGCCACCCGGGGCGCGCCCGCCTCACGTAGGAGCGCCACCGCCTGCGCGGGCGTCGGCTCGGCCGCCGACGCGTACGCCGCCGTCACCGCCCACCACCCGCCGGGGGTACGCGGGCCCGCCGACAGCCCTCGCGGGAAGCACGTCGCCCGTGACCAGGAGCGCGCCATCCCGGCGACCACCGCGTTGGCCCGCGGATCGCTCGAACCCGCCGACACGAGCACGACCGCCGTGTCCGGATCGCCCGCCGCCACCCCGGCCTCCGCCAGCCGCCGTTCGAGCGTCGCCAGGAGCAGCGGGTGCGGTCCCAGCGTCGCGCCGTAGCGCACGCGCAGCCGCGGGTCACGCGCCCGGGCCTCGTTGAGCGCCGCGGGAAGGTCCACCCGGCTGTGGTAGGCCTCGGTGAGCAGCAGCGGCAGCACCACGGCCGCGTCCAGCCCGCTCAGCGCCTGCCCCAGGGACGGGGTCGCGTGGTCGAGGTACGCCGTGCGCACCGGCAGTCCGGGCCGGGCCAGCCGTACCTCGTCGAGCAGGGCTTCCACGGTCGCGGCGGCGCGCGGATCGCGAGACCCGTGCGCCACCGCGACCAGCGGCACGTCCCGGCCCGTCCCGTCTGCCAACGGGACGGGCCACAAGCTGGGGGTTACAGGTGAATGCCGCATTCGACCTTCCCCAGCCCCGCCCAGCGGCCGCTGCGCGGGTCCTCGCCCTCCGCGACCTGCCGGGTGCAGGGGGCGCAGCCGATCGAGGGGTAGTTGTCATAGTGCAACGGGTTGATCAGCACCCCGTTGTCGGCCATGTAGTTGTCGACCTCGTCCTGGGTCCACCTGGCGATCGGGTTGACCTTGACCATCTGCCGTTTGGCGTCCCACTCCACGACCTTGGTGTCGGCGCGGGTGCTCGCCTCGTCGCGGCGGATGCCCGAGATCCACGCCAGGTACGGTTCGAGCGCCCGGTTGAGCGGCTCCACCTTGCGCAGGTAGCAGCACAGGTCGGGATTGCGGCCGAACAGGCGCGGCCCGAGCTCGCGTTCCTGCTCCTCCACCGTGCGCGACGGCTGCACATTGATCACATTGACGTCATAGACCTGCTGGACCGCGTCACGGGTGCCGATCGTCTCGGCGAAATGGAAGCCGGTGTCGATGAACAACACGTCCACCCCGGGCTTGACCCGGCTGACCAGGTCGATGAGCAGGGCGTCGCTCATCGAGGAGGTCAGGCACAGCCGGTCGCCGAACGTCGCCGCCGCCCATCGGATGATCTCGCGGGCGGACGCGTCCTCCAGGAAGACGGCGGCGGACTCGACGATGTCCTGCAGGTCGAGCGCGCCGCGTTGCTCTCTTAAACCGACCTCGATGTCGACGAGTGTCATATCTTCACTCCGATTCCAAGAAACTTCAGCTTGAAGGCGCGGGCGCAGGACCGGCAGTACCAGCCGCCGTGCGCCGCGGGGTCGGGCGCGTCGGGATCGCCCTCGTAGGGTTCGAGGTCCTCGTCGCCGCAGTAGGGGCAGTGGAAGGGGACGGCTCGCGTGGTCATCGCAGGTCCGCCTCGTCCGCTCGCTGCACCCAGTCGGCGAAGGCCTCGCCTTCCTTCTTCTGGGCGTCGTAGTGCGTCACGACCCGCTCGACGTAGTCCGGCAGGGCCTCGGCGGTGGTCTTGAGTCCGCGTACCTTCCTGCCGAAGCCGGGGTTGACGCCCATCGAGCCGCCCAGGTGGATCTGGTAGCCCTCGACCTGCTCCCCGTGCTCGTCCACGACGAGCTGGCCCTTGAGGCCGATGTCGGCGACCTGGATGCGCGCGCAGGAGTTGGGGCAGCCGTTGACGTTGATGGTGAGCGGCTCGGCGAAGTCGGGCAGGCGCCGCTCCAGCTCGTCGATGAGGTTGGCGGCGGTGGCCTTGGTCTCGACGATGGCCAGCTTGCAGTACTCGATGCCGGTGCAGGCCATCGTCTGGCGGCGGAACGTCGACGGGTTGACCTGGAGGTCGTTCGCCTCCAGCTCGGCGACCAGGGAGTCGACCCGGTCCGGCGCGACATCGAGGATGACCATCTTCTGCTCGACCGTGGTGCGGACGCGGCCGGAGCCGTGCCGCTCGGCGACGTCGGCGATCACGTGCAGCTTGTCACCGTCGAGGCGGCCGACCTTGGGCGCGAAGCCCACGTAGAAGTTGCCGTCCTTCTGCGGGTAGACCCCGACGTGGTCGCGGCGGGAGCCACGGGGCGCCTGGGGCGCGGGCCCGTCGGGCAGCGCCTCCTTGAGGTATTCGGTCTCCAGGACTTCCCGGAACTTCTCCACGCCCCAGTCGTTGACCAGGAACTTGATCCGCGCGCGGTGCCGCAGCCGCCGATATCCGTAATCACGAAATATCCCGATCACACCGGCCCAGACGTCGGCCACCTGCTCGGGCCGGACGAACACCCCGAGCCGCTTGGCGAACATCGGGTTGGTGGACAGCCCACCGCCGACCCACAGGTCGTAGCCCTTCTCCCCGCCGGGCAACTCGACACCCACGAACGCCACGTCGTTGATCTCGTGCACCGTGCAGTGCGACGGGCAGCCGCTCAGCGCCGACTTGAACTTGCGCGGCAGGTTGGAGTAGGCCGGGTCGCCGATGAACCGCTCGTTCAGCACGCGGATCTCGTCGGTCGCGTCCAGCACCTCGTCGGTGTCGATCCCGGCCAGCGGGCAACCCAGGATGACGCGCGGCGTGTCGCCACACGCCTCGGTGGTCGACAGCCCGACCGCTTCGAGCCGCGCCCAGATGTCGGGCACCGACTCGATCTCGATCCAGTGGAGCTGGACGTTCTGCCGGTCCGTCAGGTCGGCGGTGCCGCGGCCGTACTCGTTGGAGATCTCGGCGATGACCCGCAGCTGCGGGATGCTCAGCTGACCGCCGTCGATGCGCACCCGCAGCATGAAGTAGCGGTCGTCCAGCTCCTCGGGCTCCAGGATCGCGGTCTTGCCGCCGTCGATCCCGGGCTTGCGCTGGGTGTAGAGGCCGTACCAACGCATCCGGCCCCGCAGGTCAGCGGGGTCGATCGAGTCGAAACCACGCTTGGAGTAGATGTCGATGATGCGCTGGCGGACGTTGAGGCCGTCGTCGTTCTTCTTGTTCTCTTCATTCTTGTTCAGCGGCTCCCGGTAACCGAGAGCCCACTGGCCTTCGCCGCGCGGGCGTTTGTGATGCCGGCTGGCAGGGGTGCTCATTGCGCGTCCTTCGGTTCATGGGCGCGCGCAGGCTTCCTCCCGCCTCATCATTGAGGGCAGGGGTGAAGGAGGAGATTTGCGACGCGCGCAACGGAGAAAACGGGTGGGTTAACGGGCGTCGCAACAGATGGCACTGCGGACACGCTGAAGATCGACGTGTCGTCGACCGACAAGCATGGGGTCCGCTGGCATAGTTCGAAGATACGCTAGGTATCCGGTATGTCCAAGACTGGGTCCAGACTGTGGACGCTGATCACCCCTGACGGGGCCAGTCCAGGTCCGACTCGGCCGGCTCCTCCGCCTGCTGGTGCTGGCAATCGCACCAGGACCCGCCGCGACACTCCTCGTGGCGTTTTTCCTTGCACTTCTCGCAGATCACCCTCGCATTATTCCTCGTAGAACCTTGTTCGGTTAGGCTGGCGCCCGTGGACCTCATGGGCGAGTTGCTGAGCGACCTGCGTGCGGAGACCGCGTCACTCGACGGGCTGTTACGGCCCCTGGAGGCCGGAGACTGGGAGCTCGGCACGCCCGCCGAGGGCTGGGCGGTGCGGGACCAGGTGAGCCACCTGGCCTGGTTCGACGAGGCCGCGCGCACCGCCGTGACCGATCCCGACGTGTTCCGGGCGGCGGCGGCGCACTTCACCTCCACCGACGACCTGGCCGCGGAGTTCCGCGGGCTCGCCGCCGACGAACTGCTCGAATGGTTCCGTACGGCGCGCGCCCGCAGCATCAAGGCGTTCACCGGGCTGTCCGCCCGGGACCGGCTGCCGTGGTACGGGCCCGACATGTCGGCTGCGTCCTTCGTCACCGCCCGGCTGATGGAGACCTGGGCGCACGGCCAGGACGTGGCGGACGCGCTCGGCGTCACCAGGGAGCCCACCCCGAGGCTGCGGCACGTGGCGATGATCGGGTTCAGGGCCATGCCCTACGGCTTCGCCGTACGGAATCTGCCCCTTCCGTCGCGGCCGGTGCGCGTGGAGCTGACCATGCCCGACGGGACGCCCTGGGCGGCGGGGCCGGAGGAGGCCGCCGACACGGTTCGCGGGCCGATGCTGGACTTCTGCCTGCTCGTCACCCAGCGTGTCCACCGCGACGACACCGACCTGGAGATCACCGGGGAGACGGCGCGCGCCTGGATGGAGATAGCGCAGGCGTTCGCCGGACCACCCGGTAAGGGTCGATCAGGGAAGGGCCAGGGGCATTCCCGATGATGTGAGAGGCAGCCCCGGTGACATGCTGTAAGCATGCGGACAATCCTGAACGTCATCTGGCTGATCTTCGCGGGCGTCTGGCTCGCCATCGGCTACGCGATCGCCGGCGTCATCTGCTGCATCCTGATCGTCACGATCCCGTTCGGCATCGCCTCGTTCCGGATCGCGGCGTACGCGCTGTGGCCGTTCGGCCGGACCGTCGTGCGCGACCCCGACGCGGGGGCGCTCTCCACGATCGGCAACGTCATCTGGCTCGTCTTCGCCGGCATCTGGCTGGCGGTCGGGCATGTGCTCACCTCGATCCCGTTGTTCCTCTCGGTCATCGGCATCCCGCTGGGCATCGCGAACCTGAAGCTCATCCCGGTTTCGCTGCTCCCGCTGGGTGCGCGCATCGTCGACGTCGACTAGGGCAGTGCCCGGGGGACGTAAGCTGTCCCGAAGAGTCACTGCTAATAACCGTTGGGTGCCATGACGTCCACCGATGCGCCTAGCCGGTCGATGAGGAGGCGGCTCGCCTCCAACGCCCGTGCCAGGCTGAACTGGGTGCTCGACACGAATTCGTGGGCGACCGTCCGCGCGACCACGAACGCGGGAGTCACTTACCGCGTCACGGGTCTGGCGGGTGAGGCGGCCTTCTTCGCGCTGCTGTCCCTCCCGCCGTTCGTGCTGGGACTGATCGGGGTACTGGCCAAGCTCGGCACCTGGCTGGGACCCCAGGTTGTCGTGCAGGTGAAGACCTGGGTGATCGACCAGGCCGGGCTGCTGTTCACCGACGACGCGGTGCACAAGGTGGTCAACCCGCTCATCACCGACGTTCTCAGCGACGACGCGAGCAAGGTGTCGATCATCTCGGTGGGCTTCCTGCTGTCCCTCTGGTCGGGCTCGCGCGCCCTGTACGTCTACGTGGACCTCATCTCCGTCTCCTACGGGCTCGGCGAGGAACGCGGCATCATCAGGACCAGGCTGATGTCGTTCGGGCTCTACGTGATCGGGCTGGTCATCGGGATCATCGTGATGCCGGTGCTGGTCATCGGCCCGACGCTGCTCAAGGACGCGCTGCCGGGGGAGTACGGCATCCTCGTCGACCTGCTGTACTGGCCGGTGGTGGTCATCGGCTCGGTGCTCTTCCTGACCGTGCTCTACCACGTGAGCGTGCCGGTCCGGACGAAGTGGTACCGGGAGCTGCCGGGGGCGATCCTGGCGCTGTTCCTGTGGATCGTGTGCGCCGCCGTGCTGCGGGCCGTGCTCGCGGCGTGGTTCTCGCCCGTGTCCGTCTACGGCTCGCTGGCCGCGCCCATCGCGCTGCTGCTCTGGCTCTACATCACCGCGCTCGCCGTGCTGATCGGGGCCATCCTGAACGCCGAGGTCGATCGGCTCTGGCCCGGCGCCAGTCGTACCAAATAGGAATAATCCCCCCGGTGGACGCACAGCGCAGAGTCGGCCCCCACATGCTCCTCAGGAAGCTGGGCGAGGGCGGCATGGGGTTCGTGTACCTCGCTGAGGACCCCGCAGGCAGGCGCGGCGCGCTGAAGACGATGCGGCCCGGCCTGGTGGATCGCGGCCGTCACCCGCACCATCGACGCCCTGGACACCACCTTCCAGGTACGCATCGACTCCCTCGTACGGCAGGGCACCCACGGCCCGCCTGCAGTGGACGGTCAAGAACGTCGGCACGAACAACGCGCCCCTCTACGACAGGTTCGGTGCGAGCACCCTCGACAACACCGTGTCGAGGATCAGCATCGTCCCTCCCGGCGTGGGCATGCCGTTGTATCCGGCGAGGAAGGACAACGCCTGCCAGTGCGCCGACGTCCCCACGGCCTCGTTCGGGGGCGGTATGCAGCTTCAGCTCTGGGCGCTCTTCGAGGGCGTGCCCCAGGACGCGGAGCGCGTGGACGTCAACCTGGGACCGCTCGGAACGATCAAGAACGTGGCCCTCTCATCTGCCTGATCACCTGATCCGTGCCCGGTCCCCCCTGCACGATCCGCTATCGTCTAGAACGTCGCGACTGGCGCGTTAGGTGGGGCGAACCACCAGGGAGCGGAAGGGCAGAAGGCCGTGCGCCTGGGTCTTCGCACATTGTCAACGATGACAGGAGAGTCATGAGTTCTCTCACAAGCGTAGACCCGCAGATCGCCGAGCTCATCAAGGCGGAGGAGCGCCGGCAGGCCGACACCGTCAAGCTCATCGCGTCGGAGAACTACGTGTCCAAGGCCGTTCTGGAGGCCACGGGCACCGTCCTGACCAACAAATACTCCGAGGGCTACCCCGGTAAGCGCTACTACGAGGGCCAGCAGGTCATCGACCAGGTAGAGACCCTCGCCAACGAGCGGGCCAAGGCGCTGTTCGGCGTCAACCACGCCAACGTCCAGCCCTACTCGGGCTCGCCCGCCAACCTGGCCATCTACATGGCCTTCCTGCAGCCGGGCGACACCGTGATGGGCATGGGCCTGCCGTTCGGCGGTCACCTCACGCACGGCTGGTCGGTCTCGGCCACCGGCAAGTGGTTCAACCCGGTCCGCTACGGCGTGCGCCAGGACACCGGCCGCATCGACCTCGACGAGGTCAGGGCGCTGGCGCTGGAGCACCGGCCGAAGCTGATCTTCTGCGGTGGCACGGCCATCCCGCGCACGATCGACTTCGAGGGCTTCGCCTCCATCGCCCGCGAGGTGGGCGCCGTACTCGCCGCCGACATCGCGCACATCGCCGGCCTCGTCGCGGGCGGCGCGCACCCGTCGCCGGTGGGCCACGCCGACGTGATCTCCACGACCACGCACAAGACGCTGCGCGGCCCGCGCGGCGCCATGCTCATGGCCACCACCGACGAGCACGCGACCGCGCTCAACAAGGCCGTCTTCCCCGGCCTGCAGGGCGGCCCGCACAACCACACCACCGCCGCCATCGCCGTGGCCCTGCACGAGGCGTCCACCGACGACTTCAAGGCCTACGCGCACCAGGTGGTGACCAACGCCAAGGCGCTGGCCGAAGAGCTGTCGAGCCGCGGCTTCGACCTGGTATCGGGCGGCACCGACAACCACCTCATCCTGCTCGACCTCACGCCCAAGGGCATCGGCGGCAAGCCGGCCGCCCAGGCGCTCGACCGCGCGGGCCTGGAGACCAACTACAACACGGTCCCGTTCGACACCCGCAAGCCGTTCGACCCGAGCGGCATCCGCATCGGCACCCCCTCCGTCACCTCGCGGGGGATGGGGCCGGGCGAGATGCGGCAGATCGGCGCGTGGATGGACGAGGTCGTCACGGCCCTGGCCAAAGGCGACGCCGAGCACGTGATCAGCCGGGTGCATCACGAGGTGAGCGAGCTGACCGCGCAGTTCCCGGCGCCGGGTCTCTCCTGACAGTTTCCGTTACGGCGCCGCCACCCGCCATACGTGGCTGAGGGCCTCCAGGAAAACGGCCGCTGAGCCCGCACAGGGCTCGGCGCCGTTACGTGCGTGTCGTTGACCGGTGGCGCGGTGCGGTGGGCCGGAGGCGTCCCTCCCGGATGGTGGCCACCGGGAGGATGTGGTGGGTGGGCTCGCGGTGGGTTCCGCGAGAATCCACATAGACCCGCTCCGTCTCCTCGGCCAGCCCGAACTCCGTGGCCTCTCCGGCTGGCCGGAGCCCCGTGGCCGTCTCGGCCAGCCGGAACACCGTGGCGTGCCGTATCGCGCCGTTGTCCGCCAGCCATTCCGAGTCCGGCGTGTCCATGCGGAGGACGCGGCGTGGTGCGTCCGTGACCGCCGTGATCGCGTTCTCCAGTGGCAGGCCGCAGGCCAGTAGCTTGGTGATCGTGGTGGCCAGGTCGTGTACGGGGCCGCCGATGTTCCGTACGTGGATGTCGGTGCTGATCGAGTGCGGCGGGAAACCGGCGGCGATCGCGCGTTCGGCGACGTCGAAGCTGAAGCTGGCCGCGCCGTGACCCACGTCCAGCAGCACGCCCCGGTCGAGCGCGCGGGCCAGCGCCGGGACAGGAGTGCCGTCGGGCCGCCACGGATGGCCGGTCTTGCCGTGGTAGCAGTGGGTGATCACGTCGCCCTCGTCCAGCAGGTCGAGCACGTCCTCGATCAGCGGCGGCGCCTCGCCGACGTGCACCAGCAGGGGCAGGCCCGCCTGCCGGGCGACGAGCTTGCCGAGCTGGAGCGGCTGCAGCCCCATCGCGCCCACTACCGCGCCGCTGGAGCGGACCTTCACGCCGCACACCAGGCTCCGGTGCCGTTCGATGGCGGCCAGCGTGGCGTCCACGTCGATGAAACTCGGGTCGGCCGTCTCGCGCAGGTGAACGAGGCCGTGGGAGCCGATGTTCACCCAGGCGCGTATTTCGGTCTCGGCGGCCGGGACGACATAGCGGGCCAGGCCGTCGATCGTGGCCTCGCCCGCGCTGCCCGCGTCGGCGACCACGTGCACGCCTTGGTCCAGGCCGACCCGGTCCGGGGGCACGCTGATCACCGTCATCGCGTCGTAGACGTGGGCGTGCAGATCCACCCAGCCGGGCCCGATCCAGAGATCCCCGGGCCGCTCCTGTGCCGGCTCCAGCACCAGCCCGCCGCCTCCCGGCACCAGCCGCACCACCGACGACGAACCGACCACCCGAAGCGCCCTGCCGATCTCGTAGCCGCTCGCACCCGCGCCGTCGGTCCCGAACCCGTCGGTCCCGAACCCGTCGGTCCCGAACCCGTCGGCCCCGAAGTCGCCCGCACCCGCGTCGCCGGTCATGCCAGCGCCTCCGCGACAGCCGTGTTGTGAAAGGCGCGGCGGATCCGGTCGATCGCGTCCGAACCCCGGCCGGGATGCACCCGGTTGGTCAGCAGCACCACGAACACGTCCAGCTCCGGATCCACCCACAAACTCGTCCCCGTGAACCCGGTGTGCCCATACGCCGCCGGGCTCAGCAGATCGCCCCCGCTGCATCCGGGCCGCTCCCAGCCCTCCCAGGCCAGCGCTCGGCCTCCGATCCGCGTCCGCGTCATCACCTCGAGCGTCCGGGCACCCAAGAAGCCGCCGCCCCGGCACAGCGCCCGGCCCAGCCGCGCCAGGTCGTCCAGCGTGCCGAACAGCCCCGCGTGCCCGGCCACCCCGCCCAGTACCTCGGCGTTCTCGTCGTGCACGGTCCCCTGAACGATCCGGCCGCGCCACGGGCAGTCCTCCGTGGCGGCGGCGCGCCGCCGGTCGGCCTCGGGCAGCAGGAAGCGGGTCTCGTCCATGCCGGCGGGCCCGGTCACCCGCTCCCGTACGAGCCGGTCGAGCGGGGTCCGGGCGGCCCGCTCGGCGATCAGGCCGAGGATCATGAACCCCTGGGAGCTGTACTCGACCCCGGGCGACGGGCGCAGCGGCAGCCGGGCCACCGCGGCGAGCAGTTCGTCGCGGGTCGGGTGGTCGCGGTAGAGCGGCTGCCGCCCGGGGATGCGCGAGGTGTGCGTCAGCAGCTCGAACACCGTGATGCCGGACTTGTCGGTCGAGGCGTACTCCGGCAGGTGCAGCGCGATGGGATCGTCCAGGGTCAGCTCGCCCGACTCGACCAGCGCCATGACGGCCAGCCCGACGATCGGCTTGGTGAGCGAGGCCAGGTCCCACAGGGTGTCGTCAGTGACCGGGGCACCGTTCCACGCCAGCGTGCCGAGCCGGCCACGCGAGAGCGGGCCGTTCGACCTGCCGTAGGCCCAGGCCGCGCCGGAGAACTCCCCCAGGGCGCGGGCCCGCGCGAGCACATCCGTCATGCGTTCCTCCCGATCGCCGCCGACACGCGGGCGGCGGCGGCCACCACCAGCGGTCCCAGCAGCGGTATGTCGTCCTGGCTCAGGCTGAGCGTAAGACCCGCGATGCTCACCGCGCCCACCGCCGTCCCGCTCGCGTCGCGGACCACCGCCCCGACGCGGCGCACGTTCGCCTCGTTCTCCTCCTCGTCGATCGCGTGGCCGCGCGAGCGTACCGCCTCCAGTCGCTGGAGCAGCAGCTCCGGGTCCACGATCGTGGCGGCCGTGTCGCTGATCAGCGGCGAGGCCGCCGCGATGACCGCCTGGGCCTCCTCCTCGGGCAGGTGGGCCAGGATCGCCTTGCCGATCGCGGTGCTGTGCAGCGCGATCTGCGTGCCGACCCGCGAGGCCATCCGGTACGGCTGCGGCAAGACCACCCTGACCAGGGTCATCCTGCGGCTCGTCGAGGCGGGCGGCGGGGAGGTCTGGTTCGCCGGCCGCGGTGATGAACCTGGGGCAGATCGTGGAGCCGGCCGGGACGGAGGAGCTGTTCACGGCGCCGCGCCATCCGTACACGCACAGCCTGCTGTCGGCCGCCCCCGTCGCCGACCCGAAGGTGGAGCGGACGCGGCAGCGGATCGTGCTGCGGGCAATGAGGACGCCCGCGCTCGGGACCTGCTGCGGGCATGAGGACGCCCCGCCGTACGGAGGGTTACGGCGGGGCGTCGGGTGCCTTCGGGGACGGGCCGGTGGTCCCCGGAGGCGGTGGCCGGTGGCGGGTGGCGCCGCTACCGGCCGGGGGCGGTCCCCGCGGGCGGGACCGAATCGCCCGCGCGGACCTGCTCTTCAGTTGGTCTTATTGGTCTTGCCCAGGGTGGTCAGCCCAGGAAGAGGTAGTCGGCCTTGTAGTCGACCTGGGTCTGCGCGCCGACCGTGCAGGTGCCCGCGGGGGCCACGCCGCCCTCGGTGTTGAGGCGCAGGATCGTGGTGGCGTGGGCCAGCAGGCCGGTGTTCTTGCCGGACTGGGTGGCATCCAGGACCAGCTCGGGGATGTTGCCGTCGCCATTGGGGGTCTTGGTGACGACCGCTCCGCGCACCGCGCTGCCGTCTGGCGCGATCCACTGCGGCGGTCCCGCGGCGGGGGTCACGAAGGAGTGGTCGATGCCGCGCCGCAGCTTGGCCGCCACGCCGAACTGGGTGAAGGCCGGGGCCGCGCCCGGCTGCTGGGTGCAGGCGTAGATCTGGGCGCCCTTCAGCACCTCGGCGGTGACCGCGCGCGGGTGGTCGAACGGGTCGCCGGACAGCTGGCCGCGCACCGCGCCGCCGTTGAACTCCGTGGTGTGCAGGTTGGTGTAGTACCGGCCGGGGTTGGCGGCGATGCGCTTGACGATCGGCGCGGCGACCTTGGCCTCGCCCGCGACACCCGTCAGGTTCGACGGCAGCCCCGCGGCGTCGGCGAACAGGTCGGCGACCACGTCGCCGTTCTTGCCGCTCGCGCCCTTGTGGATGTGGCCGTTGGTCACCGGGGCGAGCCCGGTCCAGAAGGCGGTGTAGCCGATGGTCGAGCCGTTCGGGCGCAGCCACCAGGTGGCCTGGCCGTCCTGGTCGCCGCGCTTCTTGCCGTCGTCGGCCGGCACTTCCTTGGTGCCGTCGGCGCGGGCGGAGAGCGTGGCCTGGTTGCTGCCCTGCAGGACGCCGTTGAGGTCGATCGGCTTGTTCAGCCGGTGGAACTGGCCGCGGACCGCGCCCTTGGGGTGGGCGGCGTCGTGCAGGTTGGCGTAGAAGCCGCCCGGGTCGTCCATCAGCGCCTTGACCAGCGCCGGGTCGGCCGTGACGGTGCCGGTCACGCCGAGCACGGACTTGGGCAGCGGCTTGGTGAAGAACTCGAGCTTGACGTCGCCGTTGGCACCCTTGGCGGCCTGGTGGATGTGTCCGGCGGTAGGTGAGTCGATCTTGTTCCAGCGAGCCGCGAAGGTGACCTCGTTACCGCTGATCTTGATGACGACGGTCGACCGGCCATCGGCGTCACCCTTGACGCCCACCTCGTTGGCGCCGCGCAGACCGGCGGCGAGGTACACGTCGTCACCGGAGGCCGAGACAGTCGCCTGAGCAGCGGTGACCGGAGCGAGAAGGCCGGTGGCGAGCAGCGCCCCGGAGAGGGCGAGCGTACGAATCGACATGATGAAACCTCTTCAAGGATTGTCATTGGGGTCGGTACGGCAAGCAGTACGCGACCCGGCCCGAAGCGGTTCAACCGTGGAATCCGTAAATTTACACATAAGGAAGCGAGCGCAAAAAAGCCCTCCCACCTGCGGTGGAAGGGCTTCTGTGAGGTGCGTCCCGGGAAATTCAGGCTCTGACGGTAAGTAAAGTCTTACCTGAGGTGGTGACCACCTCGAAATGATCGATGTCCTGGAGCTTCCACGGGCTGCCGCCGTGCATGTAGAGCGGATCGGGCGACCCGGGCACGCCGTATCCGGCGGGCGGCACCGACCAGCCCGTCATGATCCGCTTCTTGCCCGTCTTGGACACCGAGATCAGCTCGCATTCGAGCGGGCCCTTAACCCCCGAGAGCATGAGCGCGGCATGCGTGCCCCAGCCCTTGGACTCCAGCACCAGCCCGCCGGTCACGCCGTCGGCGCCGACGCCCTGGATGGGCTTGCCGTCGGCGTAGAACTGCTCGGCCGGACCCAGATGCTGCGTGGGATGGCCCGCCGCCACGCTCGGCGCCGCGTCACCGCCCCCGAGCTGGGTGCCGACCGCGAGACCGCCGGCCACCAGAGTGACCGAGGCCGCCAGCCCGATCACGAATGTGCCCCGCCTCGACCGCCGGTCCTCCGCCTTCTTACGCCGGAGCAGGTCGATGACATCGGCCTGTCCGTAATCGGGAGGAGGGGGGTCTTCGCGCACCGGACCGATCCCCGTCAGCACGCTGGCCACGCCGGCCAGCTCCGACAGCTCCGCCCGACATGACGGGCAGAGGGAGAGGTGCGCTTCGAAGGCCAGTCTGTCGTCGTCGTCCAGCAGGCCCAGGGAGTAGGCGCCCACGTCCGTATGCTCGACTCTGTTCACGCCGTCACCCCTCTCTCCTGCAGTGCGACGCGCAACGCGCGGACCGCGTAGTAAACCCTGGACTTCACGGTGCCAACGGGAATGCCGAGCGCCACGGCGGCGTCGTTGACCGACCGGTCCCGCAAGATCGTCTCGTTGAGGATCTCGCGGTGGGCCGGGGATAACGCCATCAGCGCCTCGGATACGACCACCTGGTGCAGCAGTCCCTCCATCTCATCCGGCACGGGCATGCTCTCCAGCGGGCCGTCGCCTGATTCCGGCGGGCGGGCTTCCTTGCGCCGCCGGTCATCGATCACGATACGGCGTGCGACGGTGGCTAGCCAGGGCATGAGCGAAGCCGAGTCCGGATCGAGCTGCTCCGAACTGCGCCAGGCGCGGATCATGGTCTCCTGCACGACATCCTCGGCCCATTGCCGATCGCCCGCCGTCAGACGGATCACGAAGGCCAGCAGCGGCCGGTGGTACTCCCGGTAGAGCGTGGAGACGACCACTTCGTCATCCGGACGTACTCGCCTCATCCGGTGGCGTGAGCGTGGCTTGCCCATGGGGGCGGCTCCCTCGGCCGAGGGCGGGGGACACGTGCTGACTCGCATCATTCCCCTTTCAAAGTGCAGTCGGCAGGAAGTACGGACAGATTCCCTGGCGCGGTTCAATAGATCGGGAAGAAAGTCGTTGCGAAGTCGCAGGAGGGATGCGTAAAGTCACTCCCCAGCTGCACCGAGAACTCGAGCGAGGAGGTGAGGACCATGCGGGCTGTTCTGCTCGGCTTGCCGTCCGTCATCCTCCGGGGGCCCGCTTAGACACGCGTGGTCACCCGGGTCCTTCTCGACCACAAAGGTGTCACTCCGTTGTTCTCCACGCTTTTTCCGCTCGGCTGGACCGAATCCCGCGTCGCCGAGCTACCACCGCAGACCGTCCCCGCCCGGGTGTCCCGGGTCGATCGCGGGGCGGCCGAAGTGATCGCCGCCGATGGGCAGCATCACGTCAAGTACGGCGCGCGCGTCCGCAGGGCGTCCGCTGACGACCCGGTGGCGCTGCCCTGTGTCGGCGACTGGGTCGCCCTTCGGGAGCTCCCAGAGGGCCGCTACGAGCTCGACGCGGTCCTGCCGCGAAGCAGCGCCTTCGTCAGAGGCGGGGTCAGCCGCGACTCGCGCGGCGGCCTGTCGGGCGACGGCCAGGGCCAGGTGCTCGCGGCCAACATCGACATCGTCTTCGTCGCGGAGCCGTCCATGCACGCCACGGACTTCGCCGACCTGGGCCGCATCGAACGGCTCGTCGCCCTGGCCTGGGAGTCGGGCGGCACGCCGGTCGTGCTCGTCACCAAGTCCGACCTGTTCGAACGCGGCCTCGACGACCTGCTCGCCGACGTGCGCACCGCCGCGCCGGGCGTCGACGTGCACGCCGTCTCCTCGGTGCGCGGCGACGGCGTCGAGCTCGTACGCGGCTACCTCGAAGGCTCGCGCACGGCCGTCGTGCTCGGCCCGTCGGGCGCCGGCAAGTCCACGCTCGTCAACGCCATGGTGGACGGCGAGGCGATGGACACCCAGCAGGTGCGCGCCGCTGACGGCCGGGGCCGCCACACCACCGTGCACCGGGAGCTGATCCCGCTGCCGGGCGGCGGCCTCGTCATCGACACGCCGGGCATCCGCCGGGTCGGCCTCTATGAGATGAGCGAGGGCGTCGACCTCGTCTTCTCCGACATCGAGGAGTTGGCGAGGGGCTGCCGGTTCGACGACTGCGGCCACGAGAGCGAGCCCGGCTGCGCGGTGCTCGCCGCGCTGGAGTGCGGCGAGCTGCCCGAGCGGCGGCTGATCAGCTGGCGCAAGCTCCAGCGCGAGGCCGCCTGGATGGCCTCGCGCACCGACGCGCGGCTCCGCAAGGAGCAGCAGAACAAGTGGAAGGTCATCCACAAGGAAATGCGGCGCGCGGGCAGAAACCGGCCCTGACCGGGGTAACACCACTGCATGGACCTGCTGTTCGCGGACCGCGCGCAAGCGGGGGCGATGCTGGCGGGGCGCTTGCTCGACGCGCAGGACCCGGTGGTGCTGGCGCTCCCGCGCGGTGGCGTGGCGGTGGCCGTGCCGATCCACCGCAGCGTCGGCGGCCGGCTGGACGTGCTGGTGACCCGGAAGATCGGCTATCCGCCGACGCCCGAACTGGGCGTCGGCGCGATCGCCGAGGGCGGCGAGCCGGTGTTCGACCTGCTGCTGCTGCGCAGGCTCGGGATGACGCCCGAATCGGTGGCGGACGTGGTCGCGGAGGAGCGGCGCGAGCTGGCCCGCCGGGTCAAGGTGTATCGGGGTGACCGTCCGCTGCCCGATCTCGCCGGACGCGAGGTGATCGTGGTCGACGACGGCCTGGCCACCGGCGCCACCGCACGGGCCGCGCTCCGGGCGGTCGGCGCGGCCAAGCCGGGCCGGGTGACGCTGGCCGTGCCGGTGGGCGCCCGCGACACGGTCGAGGCCATGCGCGAGGAGGCCGACGAGGTGGTGGTGCTGCGGGTGCCGGCGGATTTCCGGGCGGTGGGGCAGTGGTACGAGCACTTCGACCAGCTCAGCGACGCCGACGTGCTGGAACTGCTGGCGGGTGCCTGAGCGGGGGTGTTTCGTCCCGCGACCGTCTCGATCCCTGTGATGGTCCGTTGGGGCTGGTGTCCCTTGGGAGGGATATCCGCTTCGGGGGTGAGGAAAGAGACGGTCCGTCGGGGCTGGTGTTGCTACGGGGGCATTCCCCTTGCGGGGGTGAGGAAGGGGACGGGCCGTCGGGGCTTGTCGTGGGGGTCAGTTGGAGAGTACGGCCCAGACGAGCTTGCCCTGGGCGCCGGGGGTGAGCCAGCCCCAGGCGGTGGTGAGGGCCTCGACGAGGCGCAGGCCGCGGCCGTATTCGGCGAAGACGTCGGTGGTGGGCGGGGCGGCCGGGGCGTGCCGGCTGTAGTCGCTCACCACGCACGCCACCTCGGGCCGGCGGCTCAGCAGCCGGAGCTGGATGGCGCCGCCGCCGTGCCGCATCGCGTTGGTGACGAGCTCGGAGACCACCAGCTGGGCGTCGAAGACCATGCCGTCGGAGCCCCACGAGGTGAGCGTCCGGTCGACGAACCGCCTGGCGGAGGCCACACAGACGGGCTCGAACGTGCTCAGCTCATGAAAGCGGAAGACCTCGTCACACGGACCGCGCCGCCCTTCGAGCAGAAT
Source organism: Nonomuraea aurantiaca (assembly GCF_020215705.1). Taxonomy (GTDB): domain Bacteria; phylum Actinomycetota; class Actinomycetes; order Streptosporangiales; family Streptosporangiaceae; genus Nonomuraea; species Nonomuraea aurantiaca. The sequence continues at coordinate 720,448 of NZ_JAIWNB010000001.1, forward strand.
GGGCAGCAGCCATTCGGGTGCCTGGGCACACGTGGCGGCTTGCGGCCAAGCGTCGAAAGTCGTCATCCTGGCCCCCGAAGCGCGGTCTAGGTGATCCAATGCCCATCTTTACGGCGTGTGCTTACCGATGCAAGACTTTTCGTGTTTTACAGATGCAAATAGCATCTGCACGTGCAGATGATCTGGGAGCGATAGGTGTGAGCGCACTGAGTGCGGAAGGGAATGTGGTCGGCTACTCGCCGGGAAGCCCGACGGTGCTGCGGATCCTGCTGGGTACGCAACTGCGCAGGCTCCGCACGGAGAAGCGTATCTCGCGGGAGGACGCGGGGTATGCGATTCGCGCTTCTCACGCCAAGATCAGCCGCCTGGAGCTCGGGCAGGTCAGCTTCAAGGAACGCGACGTGGCCGATCTGCTCACCCTCTACGGCGTCACCGACGAGGCCGAGCGGGCGCCGTTGCTGGAGCTGGCCCGGCAGGCCAACGCCCCCGGCTGGTGGCACAAGTACAGCGACCTGCTGCCCGGCTGGTTCGAGGTCTACATCGGGCTGGAGGGTGCGGCTTCGATCATCCGTACCTATGAGAACCAGTTCATCCCCGGCCTGCTCCAGACGCCCGAGTACGCCAGGGCGGTGATCAAGCTGGCGCACGAGACGACCCCCGACGCCGAGCTCGACCGGCGCGTGGCGCTGCGCACCAGGCGGCAGGAGCGCCTGGCCGGTGGCCGGGCGCTCAAGCTGTGGGCGGTCATCGACGAGGCCGTGGTGCGGCGCGCGCTCGGCGGCCGTGAGGTGATGCGCCGGCAGGTCGAGCACCTGCTGGAGATGGTGAAACGGTCCAACGTCACCGTTCAGGTCATACCGTTCGAGCGCGGCGGGCACGCGGCCGCCGGCGGGCCGTTCAGCATCCTGCGCTTCCCCGAGCGTGACCTGCCCGACGTCGTGTACCTGGAGCAGCTCACGAGTGCCCTCTATCTGGACAAGCCGACCGAGTCCGAGCATTACATGCAGGTCATGGACCGATTGAGCGTTCAGGCCGACTCCCCTGAGCAGACCAAACGCTTCCTGGAGCGCCTTTTGTCGGTGTGATCCACCCCATATCGGGATTTTGGTCGTCACCTATATGGCGATCTTGGCGCTGCCGTATCGTGATCTCGCAACCACGGCTGCACGTGCATCCGTAAGCGCGCGAGGGAGCTTCGCCATGCATGAGTTCCGCAACGGAACGCCCGCCGGTCGCCTTCCCGCCGTCTGGCGCAAGAGCAGGCGGAGCAACCCCAACGGCAACTGCGTCGAGGTGGCCGATCTGCCCACGGGAGAGGTGGCGATGCGTAACTCGCGCTTCCCCGAGGGGCCCGCCCTGGTCTACACGCGGGATGAGATCACCGCGTTCGTGCTCGGCGCCAAGGACGGCGAGTTCGACGATCTGATCGTCTGAGGCTCTGATCGTCTGAGCCCGGCCCCGAAGCTCGGGAAGCATCGATCCGGAAACCGCTTCAGCCCGGCGTCACGGATGACGCCGGGCTGAAGCGCGTGCTGGGGGCTGAGGTCTTTGCCTGATCAAGCAGTTGCCCCGACCGGGTTCGCCGGAGCCTGGACGTGGCGGGCCAGGCTCCGGTTCATCGGAGCAACTGCATGATCACGCGGTGATCGCTGCCGGGTGGAGTCAGGCGGCGGAGATGCCGGCGCTGGCGGCGCGGCGCATGCGACGGCGACGCTCGGAAGCGCGCTCGTCCTCGTTGAGGCCACCCCACGTGCCGTACTTCTCCGGACGGGACAGCGCGTAGTCCAGGCACTCGTTGCGGACAGGGCACTGGGCGCAGATCGCCTTGGCCTTCCGCTCGCGCACGTCACGCTCGGGCTGCCGCTCCCCATCGGGGCCGAAGAAGAGCACGAGGTCCTCACCCCGGCACGCGGCATCATCCTGCCAACCCCAGCTGGGGCGCGGGCGGGCGAGCTGCCGACGTACCTGAGACATGAGAAAACCACCTTCGTGAGAGGTATTTCGGTAATTGAGCCGCATTGGACGTTTTCGGCGTCACTGTTCCAACGCAAAGGTGGGCCGTAGTGTTCCCGTGATCAGGTAAGGGCGGGCGTGGCGTACCGCACAGGCGTGAGCCTGTCCAGCGAAACCAGCCGGTAGGTGGTGATCTTCTCGGCGCAAGCCGTACCACACGGCGCTTGGAACACCGATGGCTCAACCACAACCTCGAACCGGACGTCGCCGCAGCGCACGATGGCTTCGGTGACGTCGCCGTCCGACCTGGAGGATTCCACGGCCACTGCGCCGACAGAACACTCTCCCGTATGGGTTCGGGCGAAGTGCTCGACGGCTTGCAATGGCTCAGGGATGCCTGCGCGTCCCCGGTAACGGTCGAGAATGATCTCGCCCGACCGGTACGCGTTAGCCGCTGCGATCGCAGCAGCCTGAGACATGCTGCCGTAGAAAATTCCGTGTGGCAAGCACACGAGGTTGGCGGCGTAGCGATCGCCGCCAACGTGTGACGTTTCCCATACTCTGTCCGGCCAGCTTTCGGCCAGACTTCGAGCGATGGGCAGTCCAATGCGGGCGCAACACGCATTGCGCTTGGCGTGCGTGCAGACCAGAAATACCGGCTCGTCTTCAAGTATGCAGGACTCCGGGACCACTCCGGCCACCAGCGCGTCCAGGTCAAGATCCTCGGTACCTGCGATGACTCCGCTGGCCAGCCAGGGGTTGGGGCCCGTGGCGTACCCCACTAGCACACGCATGTCCTGCTCCTGTGGGCGGACCCGCTTGCCGGGGCGGCGGATGAGCTGGGCTCTGATGCCACGTTCTTGGGCTCGGCGCACGAGGGTCGAGATTCTTTCAGGAAGCTCGAAGGTTTCCAGATGTGACGGCCACGGCCCGTCGTACTCGACGAGTAGCCACAGCCGGGCCCCCACGGTGGCGCTGGCCAGATTCGGCACACCGCCCGTGTGGCAGCCATCCGGATGCTCGCAGCCCCTGGTCAACGCCCTCCCCCTTACTTACGAATTAGGTAAGACTAACCTAACGGCAAGAGGGATGTGCGGGTTATCAGGTGAAAGCCGCCCTGGCGGCGGGCAGGGCGGCCGCCCGGTCCTCGGGGACGAGGCCGATCCTGGTCCTGCGGTCGAGCAGGTCGTCCGCGTCGAGAGCGCCCTCGTGGGCGACGGACCACAGCAGCTCGCCCATGGTGATGCCGAGGCCGACCTCCTGGGGATGCGCCTGGACGAGCTCGTGCACGGCCGCCGCCTCGACGCCGTAGCGGGCGACCAGCCGCTCGGGCGGGCGGCCCCGGTCCGCGCCCGCCCCGGTCCGCGGGGTCAGGGCGCCGTGATCCCGGACGGCTCCGACGAGCGGGATCGACCTGGTACGGCTCCGGCCCGCCGGGAGGTTCCCCACCGAGATCGCTCGATCCACCGCGTCCTCCGCCATCCGCCGGTATGTCGTGAGCTTGCCGCCCACGACCGTGACGATCCCTTCGCCCGCCGTCTCCCCATCTGCGAACACGGCGTGTCTGCGCGAGACGTCGGCCGTCCGCCCGTCCGCCGCCAGGAGCGGCCTGAGCCCCGCGTAGGCGCCCGCGACGGCCTCGCGGGCCACTGGTGCCGCCAGAACCGTGTTGAGCACGCTCAGGAGCGTCCTGATGTCCTCCTCGGGGGCTTCGGGCACGTCGGGGAGGGGGCCGTCGAGGGGCTCGTCGGTCAGGCCCACGTACACACGGCCGTCGGCTTGGGGGAGTACGAGCGCGAATCGGTTGCTCTGTCCGGGAATCGGAATGTGCAGTCCGGACAGGAGGCCCGGCAGGGTCCCGGGGCGGAGCACGAGGTGCGTACCGCGTGACGGGCGCAGGCTCACCCGCGGGTCCAGCAGGCCCGCCCACACGCCCGCGGCGTTGATCACCGTCCTGGCCCGGATACCGAACTCCGCGCCGGTCCGCTCGTCACGGACGTTGGCGCCCGCGCCGGTCAGCTCCAGGGCGCGGCACTGGGTCAGGATCCGGGCGCCGTACGCCGCCGCCGTCCTGGCTATGGCCACCACCAGCCGGGCGTCGTCGTACACGCGGCCGTCCCACGACAGCAGGCCGCCTCGCAGGCCGTGCTCGCTCAGCATGGGCGCGAGCGTGTGCGCCCGGGCGGCCGTCAGCCGGGACGGGCCGGGCAGCAGCCGGCGCGGCGTGCCGGCGGCGGCGCGCAGCGCGTCGCCGAGCCGGTAGCCGGTCATCAGCAGCTCCGCCCGGGACCTGGAGACCTCCGGCGTCAGCGGCAGCACGTACGGGTGCGCCTTGACCAGGTGCGGAGCCGTCCGCCGCAGCAGGACGCCGCGCTCGGCCGCGCTCTCGCGGGCCACGCCCACCTGGCCCCTGGCGAGGTAGCGCAGGCCGCCGTGGATGAGCTTGGAACTGAACCTCGACGTGCCGAAGGCCAGGTCGTGCGCGTCGATCGCCGCCACGCTGAGACCGCGCGAAGCGGCGTCGAGCGCCGCGCCCGCGCCTGTCGCGCCCAGGCCCACGACCAGCACGTCGACCGTCTCCTCGGCGACCACGGCCAGCTCGCGGGCTCGTCGCGCGGCGTTCAGCGAGCTGTCCAGGGGTCGCGCGGCGTTCGGCGGGCTATCCAAGGTAGGCCTCCAGCAGGGTGGCGAGTTCGGCGTCGAGTTCGTCGAGCGTCACGGGGTCGAGCATGGTGGGCGCCGACAGCAGGAACGACTGCGCCACGAGCAGCACCGCCCTGGCCTTGCGGCGGTCGCCGACGGCGGCTTCGAGCACGCCGAGCACCGCCTCGTGGGTGGCGCCGCGCCGATCCAGCAGGTACGGCAGCAGCAGCTCCGGGTCCGCTTCCACGATCTTGCGCCAGAGCGGATGGCCGCGCAGCCGCCGTACCCCTTCGACGACGGCGGCGACCGGGTCCGACAGGTCGAGATCGGTGACGGCCAGCACCCACTCCCGCGTCATCAGGTCGGCGACCAGGCTCCGCACGTCGGGCCAGCGGCGATAGAGCGTCATCCGGGACACCCCGGCCCGCCGCGCCACGTCGGTGAGCGTGGTGCGCCGCACCCCGTAGGCGAGCACGCAGTCGCGGGCCGCGTTCAGCACGCCGTCATTGTGACGAATCGACGTCATATGTCACAGTGTAGACGTGCTGAACGAACCGATGCTCTGGTCGGGCTGGGGCGACCCGGCCAAGGCCCGCGAGCTGCCCCCGCAGATCCGCGAGCTGCTCCACGACCTGCTGGGGGTGCACGAGCCGGCCGCGCCCGCCGCCTCGTTCGAGTCCGTACGGCTGGCGCCCGTCGCGCTCTCGCCCGCGCACCTGGCCGCCCTGGCCGACGTCGTGGGCCACGAACGGGTGCTGACCTCGCGCGCGGCCCGGATCCGGCACACGCGCGGCAAGTCGACCCCCGACCTGCTGCGGATGCGCGCGGGAGACGGCTCGGCCGCGCCCGACGCCGTGCTGCTGCCCGGCTCCCACGACGAGGTCGCCGCGCTGCTGCGGCTGTGCGCCGCCGAGCGGATCGCGGTGGTGCCCTTCGGCGGCGGCACCTCCGTGGTGGGCGGGCTGGTGGCGTCGCGGTCCGGCTTCGCCGGGGTGGTGGCGCTGGATCTGGCCCGGCTCGACCGGCTCGTCTCGGTCGACGCCGAGTCGATGGTCGTCACCGCCGAGCCGGGACTGCGGGCGCCCGAGGCCGAACGGCTGCTCGAACGGCACGGGCTGACGCTGGGACATTTCCCGCAGTCGTACGAGTACGCCACCCTGGGCGGTTTCGCGGCGGCCCGGTCCAGCGGGCAGGCTTCGGCCGGTTATGGGCGCTTCGACGACATGGTGGTGGGTCTGACCGTCGCCACCCCCTCGGGCGACTTGGATCTGGGGCGCGCGCCCAAGTCGGCGGCGGGGCCGGATCTGCGGCAGCTCCTGCTGGGGTCCGAGGGGGTGTTCGGGGTGATCACGGCGCTGCGGCTGCGGGTGCGGCGGGTGCCGGGGCGGCGGGTGTACGAAGGGTGGCGGTTCGGGTCGTTCCGGGAGGGGACGGCCGCGCTGCGGGTGCTGGCGCAGGAGGGGCCGCTGCCGACGGTGCTGCGGCTTTCGGACGAGACGGAGACGATGATCGGGCTGGCCCGGCCGGACGACATCGGGGGCGGCTCCAGCGGCTGCCTGGTGATCGCGGGTTACGAGGGCCCGGCCGAGGAGCTGGTCGAAGGGCCGGTCGAAGGGCCGGGGACGGCTTCCCTGGCGACGTCGGTCGAGGGGCGCAGGGCCGGGGCCGGGGCGGTGCTGGCGCGGATGGGCGGGGTGCCGCTCGGGACCGAGCCAGGACGGGCGTGGGAGCACGGCCGGTTCTCGGCGCCGTACCTGCGCGACTCGCTGCTGGCCGTCGGCGCGACCGTGGAGACCGTGGAGACGGCCGGGTTCTGGTCCGCGCTGCCGCGCCTGTACGACGCGGTACGGCTGGCCCTGCTCGGGGCACTGGAGTCGCCGCTGGTCATGTGCCACATCTCGCACGTGTACGAGACCGGGGCCTCGCTGTACTTCACCGTCGTCGCCGCGCAGAAGGGCGACCCGGTGGCGCAGTGGGAGCGGGCCAAGGAGGCGGTCAACGCGGCCATCGTGACGGCGGGCGGCACGATCTCGCACCACCACGGCGTGGGCCGCGACCACCGCGAGGCGTACGCGGCCGAGCTTGGACCCCTGGGCGTCGACATCCTGCGCGCCGTCAAGGCCCGGCTCGACCCCTCGGGCATCCTGAACCCGGGCATCCTGATCCCCTGAGACCGACCTGCGGACCTGAGACCGCGGACCTGAGACCGCGGAGCTGGGGTCTGGAGCTGAGGTCTGGTGGTCAGTCCGGTGGGTCGACCGAGGCGGCCTCCGTCATGGCCGCCGCCGCTTCCCCATAGCGCTGCTGGGCCTCGTACACGTCGGACAGGCACGCCAGCGCGACGATCAGCGGCGCGCCACCCGTCGGACGGCAGAGCTCGACGGCCTCCTCGGCGTGCGGCAGCGCCTCCGCGGCCCGGCCGCGCTTCAGCAGCAGCTTGGCGGCGGCCAGCAGGCAGCGGGCGAGCAGCACCGTGTGCTCGTCGGGGTCCGCGGCGGCCAGCTCCCGGCTGAGCCCGATCGCCTGGTGGACCCTGTCGAGCGCCCCACCACCCCAGCGCGACCGTCTGCCGGCGTACGCCAGCAGACCCTCTACGGCGGCCACCCCCGCGGTGCCCCTCCGGGTGGCGTCGTCTGAACCGTTCCGGGCCATGGCAGCCCCCCTCGCGGCGACGAACCGCTTGCTTGGGGCGTGAGGCTACACCATCGCGAACCGATTGTGTTCCCAACGGCACGCTCCGTTCGGACGCGCTTCGGGAAGGGGGTGCGGCTTCGGGAAGATCGCGGAAAGATGGGGTCATGGTGGAAGTCGCGGCTGAGCGTGGAAAGCAGCTCTCCTCCCGGGTGTCGGAGGAAGGCGCGGGGTGGGCCTGTCAGCGGATCGGCACGTTCAACGCCCTGAGGCCCGACAACAAGGGGTTCACCTGGCTCAGCCCGCGCACGCTGTGGCACTCGCGCAACCAGATCGTCGCCGGGCTCTTCGGCGACCCGTCCGGGAAGGTGCGCCGCAGGTGGGTCGCCGAGCAGGAGGCCCGTGGCGCCGACCCGGACTTCCGCGTCAAGCCGGAGGTGGGGGAGAGCTTCAGCTTCCTGCTGCTCGGCGACACCGGCGAGGGCGACGCCTCCCAGTACGCGGTCGTGCCCGGCCTGCTCAAGGTGGGCGAAGGCACCTCCTTCGCGGTCATCGCCAGCGACGTGCTCTATCCGGCCGGGTCCGGCAACGAGTACGAGAACAAGTTCTTCCGCCCGTACAAGGACTATGACGCGCCGATCTACGCGATCCCCGGCAACCACGACTGGTACGACGGGCTCGGCGGTTTCATGCGCGTGTTCTGCGACGCCCCGCCGCTGCCGGCCAAGCGGGATGCCGGGTTACGCGGCCTGCTCTGGCGCAGGTCGGAGACGATCGACGAGCGGCGTCTGGCCGAGGCCCGCGCGTTCAGGGACCGTCCGGCGCAGCGGGCCGCGCAGCCGGGCCCGTACTGGGCGATCGAGACCCCCAGCCTGCTCATCGTGGGCGTCGACACCGGCATCCAGGGGGAGATCGACGCCCAGCAGACCGCATGGCTGCGGCGCACCTCCCTGGACCCGCGCCCGAAGATCCTCGTCACCGGCAAGCCGATCTACACGCGCAACGACTACAAGCCGTCCCCGCTGGAGGGCGGCGGCACGATCGACGACATCATCCGCGCCCCCGAACACCGTTACGTGGCCGCCATCGGCGGCGACGTGCACAACTACCAGCGCTATCCCGTCAGGGTGGGCGACCGGGTGATCCAGTACATCGTCTCCGGAGGCGGGGGCGCGTTCATGCACGCCACCCACACCACCCGCCGGGTGGACGTGGCGGGCGTGCACGAGGACGACTTCAAGTGCTACCCCCTGCGCGGCGACTCGCTGTCCTTCTACAGCCAGCTGTACGCCAAGCGGCTCCGGATGAAGTGGATCTACCTCACCCCGGCCGAGGCCGCCTGCATCATGGCGGACCAGATCAAGAACACCCCGGTACGTCCCATCGAGAGCCCTGTCAAGATCACTCGGCGGATGAGGTGGGCGGCCCGGCTGCTCGGGGCCTGGCCGATGCCGCTCCGGCTGCCCGTGGGCACGGTCTTCCACCGCTACCTCTCCGAGCTGTCCGACTGGGACACACCACCGTTCTTCAAGCAGTTCCTGCATCTTTCGGTCACGCCCGACCTGCTCACGGTGCGCTGCTTCGCCGCCACCGGTTGCCTGCCGCAGGAGGTGGACCCGCCGATGGAGGACGAGGTGCACATCAGTTTGTCGTAGTCACCTGGCACTCTGGACGGCGTGCACGTAGTGGTGACAGACGGGACGATCCTGCCGGTCGGTGGTCCGGCTCGCCGGGTCGACGACCTGGCGCGGGCCGTGCGCGAGCTCGAAGCCGAGCGGCCGCGCTGGGTCTGGGCGGACGCCCGCGAGGTCTATCCGCTCCTGCTGGCCAAGGGCGTGCGGGTGGCACGCTGCCACGACGTGACGCTCACCGAGGGGCTGCTGCTGGCGTACGAGGGACGATACGGCCAGCCGCGCTCGGCCAAGGCCGCCCACGCCAGGCTGCACGGCCTGCCGGTGCCCGACGACCGGCCCAGCATGCCCGACACCCTGTTCGCGCCCGAGCCGCTCGGCGCTGAGGCGGTGGCGGAGGTGCTGGCCGACCAGCTGCGCCGGATCGAGGCGCTGCCGGAGCCGGGCCGGTTCCGGCTGCTGGTGGCGGCCGAGTCGGCGGGCGCGCTGATCGCCGCCGAGATGGGCCACGACGGCATGCCATGGCGCCGGGACGTACACGACGCCCTGCTCACCGAGCTGCTCGGCCCGCGCCCGGTGCACGGCATGCGGCCGGCCAAGCTCCAGGCGCTGGCCGACGAGGTGTCGGCGGCGTTCGGGCATCCGGTCAATCCCGACTCGGTGCAGCAGCTGATCAAGGCGTTCAAGGGGGCGGGCGTCGCGCTCAAGACCACCCGGTCGTGGGAGCTCAAGCAGCTCGACCACCCGGCGATCGCGCCGCTGCTCGCCTACAAGGAGCTGGCCAGGCTCTACAGCTTCCACGGGTGGGTCTGGGCCGACCAGTGGGTGCGCGACGGGCGCTTCCGCGCCGAATACGTGGTGGCCGGCGTGGTGTCGGGGCGGTGGGCCACCGACGGCGGCGGCGCGCTGCAGATCCCCAAGGTGATGCGCCGCGTGGTGGTCGCCGACGACGGCTGGACCCTGATCGTGGCCGACGCCGCCCAGCTGGAGCCGCGGGTGCTGGCCGCGATGGCCGCCGACGGGGGGCTGGCGCGGGCGGCGGGCGAGATCGACCTGTACTCGGCGCTGGCCAAGTCGTTCGGGGGCGAGCGCGCCAACGCCAAGATCGCGATGCTGTCCGCCATGTACGGCGGCACCAGCGGTGACGCCTCCAAGCTGCTGGCGGTGATGCGGCAGCGCTTCCCCAAGGCCTACCAGTTCGTCGAGGACGCGGCCAAGGCGGGAGAGGAGGGGCGGCTGGTGCGCTCCTGGCTCGGCCGCACCAGCCCGCCGCCGTCCGAGGGGTGGAAGTCCCTCGTGTCGGGGCCCGAGGGGAGCCGGGCGATCCGGGATCGGGGGCGGTTCACCCGCAACTTCGTCGTGCAGGCCACCGCCGCCGAGTGGGCGCTGGTGCTGATGGCGGTGCTGCGGGGGCGGTTGTCCGGCCCGGCCAGGCTGGTGTTCTTCCAGCACGACGAGATCATGGTGCACTGCCCGCTCGACCAGGCAGAAGAGGTGATGGCCGCGGTGACGGAGTCGGCCGCCGAGGCCAGCCGCCTGCTGTTCGGGGGGACGCCGGTACGGTTCCCGATGGAGGCGGTCGCGGTCTCCTGCTACGCCGACGCGAAGTGACTTCGCGCATGTCTGGTGGCGGCTGACTGTCCGGACGTCTGTGGGCGGCAGATTCCGCGGGCGTCGGGTGGCGGTTTCGCGGGGCGTCGGATGCGGGTTGCGCGGGGCGTCAGGAGGCGGCTGATTCCGCGGGTGTCAGCGGGCCGCTGTTCAGGTGGCGCCAGGTGATCGCCAGCCAGACTCCGGCGAGTGTCACCATCACCCCCACCACCAGCCCGAGCACCCCGTACGACAGCCCGCCCACGATCGCGCCCGCGACGATCGTGCCGGTGGCGCCGCACACGTTCATCAGCAGGTCGGACAGACCTTGCACGGCGGGCCGGCTCCCGACCGGCACCGACTCGCTGACCAGCGCCGAGCCCGCCACCAGGCCGCACGACCAGCCGAGGCCGAGCAGCACCAGCGCGGTGGTCACCTGCCAGACGCGGTGCCCGGCCGTACCCGCCAGAACGGCGGCGCTGAGCAGCAGCGCCATGCCGAGCAGCAGCACCGGCACCTTGCCCGCCTTGTCGGCCAGCCAGCCGACCACCGGCGACAGGACGTACATCCCGGCGATGTGCAGGCTGATCACCAAGCCGATGATGTCGAGGTTCGAGCCGTCGTGGTGGAGTTTGACCGGGGTCATCGACATGACCGACACCATCGCGGTGTGGCTGACCGCGATCATGACCAGGGCCTTGCGGGCCATGGGGGTGGTGCGCAGGGTCGTCCAGGCGTTCCTGATCGTCCGGTTCCGGCCGGCGGCGGGGGGTTGCGTGCCGTTCAGCCGGCGGGCGAGTTTGAGCGGGTCCGGGCGCAGGCCCACCAGGATGACGAGCAGCGCCAGCGCGAACGCCAGCGCCGCGAACGCGAACGGCCCGGCCTTCTCCCCGAGGCCCACGCTCATGCCGATCTGGTCGGCGGGCTTGGCCAGGTTGGGGCCGGCGACGGAGCCGATGGTGGCCGCCCAGACGACCAGGGACAGGTGCCTGGCGGCGTGTCCTGGCGGTGACAGATCGGTCGCCGAGTAGCGGGCCGCCAGGTTGCCCGCGCTGCCGCCGCCCACCAGGACCAGCCCGACCAGCAGCAGCGGCCAGTTGCCGAGGCTGATGGCGCCGACGGACAACGCGCAGCCCGCCAGCGCGGCCACGTACGCCAGTGTCAGGCCCGTCCGCCGGCCGCCCCGGCCGGACGCCTTGGCGGTCGGCAGGGCCAGGAGGGCCGCGCCGAGTACGGTCGCGGTGCCCGCGAAGCCGCTGATCACGGTGGATCCGGAGAGCTCGTCGACGACGACGGAGCTCAGGGCCAGGCCGACGGCGACGCCTACGCCGCCCACTATTTGCGCGGCGGACAGGATCGCGAGAGTGCGCCGCTGGACGGCCCGGATCCGGTCAGGAGATGAAATATCGGGCTTTATAGGGGCGCTGGTCACGTGTGAAGTCTCGCATAGCCCATGAGATCCCCCCAAAGGCCCAAATCGCCCCACGCAGCGTTATTCAACTACTTACGGCTTCTTTCGGGTGCTTGTCCGGGTGAGAGGGGGTTCTTCGCCGCCGGACTCCGAAGAATCGCCGCCCGGCTCGGAGGTCCGCCCCTGGCTCGGAGGTCCGAGCCGGGCGGCGGACCGTCATCGGCTCAGAGGTGCGTCGTCCGGCTCAGAGGATCGTCACCGGATCACCCTGGGCGATGCGGCCTGGGGCCTCCGGGATGAGGTTCATGCCGAACCAGACCTTGCCGTCCCACCGGCGGTGCCTGGCCAGGGTGCGGATGGGCTCCTTGCCCTTGGTGTAGGTGGCGGCGTCCACGGTGGTCAGCACGCAGCGGTCACAGCCCTTGGCCACCCGGAACTCCGTCTCGCCGACCCGGATGCGCCGCCATCCGTCCTCGGCGAAGGCGTCCGGCACGCCGTCCACGACCACGTTCGGCCGGAACCTGCTCATGGGCAGCGGCGCGGGAAGCTCCTCGCCGCGCTCGACCGCCGTCTCCGCAATCCAGTCGTTGAGCCGGGCCAGCGAAGCCGTGGAGGTGAGCAGCAGCGGATACGCGTCGGCCAGGCTGACCCGGTCGTCCGGCCGGCCGTACTCGGGATCGACGGGACGGCTGGTGGGGTCGTCCTGCCAGGCCAGCCGGACGGGGCGGTCGATCAGCGCGCTCAGCCACGCGGCCGCGTCGTCGCCGCAGTCGGTCAGCTCTATCGACATCTTCCGCATGTTGATCTTCGAACGGCCGGAGGTGGGGGTGACCCGCAGCGGCGCGGCGTGCGGGCCCGTGAGCTTGACCGTCTCGCCGTCCGGCTCCGGTACGCACATCAGCAGCCGGGGGAGCTCGCGGGCGGTCAGCATCTCGCCGTGCTCGTCGACGATGAGGTAGCGCCGGTCACCGGCCAGGCCCCAAGGCTGCACCTCGGCCGCCGGTACCTCGTGCCCGCTTGTCGATTTGACGGGATAGATGTGGATGCTCGCCAACTTCATGCCGCCGACCGTACCCCACGCCCATCCGCCACCGATCGGGGCGCCGAACGCGGGTCAGCCCTGTCCGGCCACCGCGCCGCACCGGCCGCCACGATCGGCTGAGCGCGAGGCGGCCGGCGGGTCACGTCTGGCGGAAGGTGTCGAAGAAGACCTTGCGGGTTTCGGCCTGGTCGTCCCACTTGAGTTCGGGCATGTTGAAGGTGATCTTGTACGCGTTGGTGTCGTCGATCGTGACGAAACGGGTCAGCGCGTGCATGGGGACGCCGTTGGCCAGGGTGTAGGTGTACTCCCAGTCGGCGGCCTTCCAGTCGCGATACCGCGTCGCCTGGAGCTGGACCTGGATGTAGCCGTCGACGCGGCCGGCCGCCTCCTCGCGGGTCAGTTCCGACAGGCCCCCGTCCTGCTGGGGAGTCGTCTGCTCGATGCGGGCCGTCATGCCGGAGTCCTTGGGCCCGGTGAAGGTGGCGTCGCCGCCTGACGCGGTCAGCTTCCAGCCGTCGGGGAGGGCGGCGGAGAAGCCGGGCGGGGTCTGCTCGCTGAAGCCCTTGGGCACGGTCGCCGTCAGGGGATCGGCGGCGGGTGGCGACGACGTCTCGGCGGTGATCGCCACGCTCGGCACCGGCGCGGGCGCGCTGCCCGCGCGGAGGTACAGGACGACGGCCACGATCGCGCCGAGCGCCGCGATGGCCGTGACGATCAGGCGCGGGGTGGGGCGGCCGTCGCGGAGCCAGCCGCCCTCATCGTCGTCCTCGTGCCTGCGCCTGCTCTTGGTCAGGCGCTCCGAGGTGGCGCTGGGCAGCCTGGTGAGGCGATCGTGGGTCAGGTCGCGCGACAGGTCGATGGCCTGGTCGCGCAGGTGGTCCGGTGAGGCCAGCGGCCAGGGGGTGGCGCGGCTGTCGCTGGTCAGGGGGAGGATCGGCTGCGGGCCCGACGGGCCCCGGGAGCCCGCACGCGATTCCGGGATCCGGCGCGGTCCCGAAGGGCTCCCGAACGCCGCGCTGTCAGACGCCCGGTGCGATCCCGACGGCCCGCCGAACGACGGCGGCGCCTCGAGCGGCCCGCCCGCGGGGAAACCCGGCGACGACGGCGGCCCGGCGGACGGAAAGCCCGGCGACGACGGCGGGCCGCCGGAGGGAAAGCCCGGCGACGAGGGCGGCCCACCTGCCGGGAAGCCCGGAGACGAGGGTGGTCCGCTCGCGGGGAAGCCCGGTGACGACGGCGGCCCGTCCAACGGGGAGCCCGGTGAGGACACGGGCCCGGACGGGAAACCCGGGGACGACGGCGGTCCACTCGCCGGGAAGCCGCCCGACGGGTGGCCGCCCGACGGGCTGCCCGGAAGGGGGCGGACCAAGGACGGGCCGGTCATCGACGGTCCGGCCGGATCGCTGAGCGACGGGTGCGGGCCGGTCGGCGGGCGCTCCCCGGCCTCCGGGATCCGGTGCGACCCCGACGGGCTGGTGAACGCCTCGAACCCGTCCGCCCGAGGCAGCGACGGCAGCGCGTCCGTGCGATGGCTGCCCGACGGGCTCGACATCCCTTCGTAGGGCATGGAGTAGCCGCCCGACGGGCTGTTCAGCGGGTCGTACGGGACGCGTACCGGCCCCGAGGGCGTCTCCACGATCCGCGACGGCATCGGCCCGGACAGCGAGTCGAACGGCGGCAGCAGCCCGGCGGGCGTCGAGTCCGCCTGCGTGGGCAGGGACCGCGAGGTCTCGGCGGGTCGCGGGCGGGTCGAGCCGTGCGCGTGCAGGATGCGCTCCAGCATTTCGCCGACCTGCTCGGCGGTGAGACGTTCGGCCGGGTTCTTGCGCAGCAGGCCCTCGATCACCGGCGCCAGCGCGCCCGCCCGCTGCGGCGTGACCGGGTCCTGCGTGAGGACCGCGCCCAGCACCGCGATCGGGTCCGGCCCCTCGTACGGCGGGCGCCCCTCCACCGCCGCGTACATCGTCGCCCCGAACGACCACAGGTCGGCCGCCTGGGTGATCGACTGCCCGGACAGGCGCTCCGGCGGGATGTAGGCGGGCGAGCCCATGAGCAGCCCGGTCTGCGTGATCGTGACGTCGCCCTCGATCGCGGCGATGCCGAAGTCGGTCAGCACCACGCGGTCGGAGGTGAGCAGGACGTTGCCCGGTTTGATGTCACGGTGCAGGATCCCGGCCGCGTGCGCGTGCCGTACCGCGTCGAGCACCCGGATGCCGATCTCGGCGGCCTGGATCACCGGGAGCGGTCCGCTCTGCCGGACCGCCTGCTCCAGGGACCACGCCCGGACCAGCTCCATGACGATCCACGGCCGGCCGTCCTCCTCGACGACGTCGTGCACGGTCACGATGCCCGGGTGCGTCAGCCGCGCGGCGGACCTGGCCTCGCGCAGCATGCGCCGGTGGGCCACCTGCTTGCCCGCCTGGTCGAGCCCGTACGGCAGGATCAGCTCCTTGACCGCCACGTCGCGGGCGAGCAACACGTCATGCGCGTGCCACACCATCCCCATGCCGCCGCGGCCGACCGGTGACATCAACCGGTAGCGCCTGCCGATCAAACGACCCTGGCTCTGTGAAGCGTTCCCCTCCGCACCGGGTCCGCTGAGCAAGCGGTCGGCTGCCATGTTCCCGCCCCAATCTCCAGCCTCATCGGTCACAAGCGTCGCGCCGCCATACGTCAAGATTATGAGCGTTGGCCACGATATAGGCAGGTCATTCCCAAGGGAACCACAACTCGGTTCTTACAAATGCCTTGACGTACCGCAATATCGCGTATCAAATAGATCGCTTACGGTCGTCGGCCAGGGCGAGCAATGCGGCGGTAAATGCTTCTACGGGGGGCTTCACCAGGCCCGCGCCGACCTGTCCGGTGCCCGCCACGCGGCCCGCGATACCGGTGTTGACGACGGGCAACACGCCGGTTCTGGCCACCAGGGTGATGTCGATGCCGACGGGCGTCCCGCGGAAGCCGAGCCCCGGGATCTGGTAGGCGGGATGCTCGGCCAGCGTGATCTCGTACATGGACCGGGTCGCCGCCACCGCGTCCGCCACCTCGCCGCCGACGAACCGCACGATGGCCGGGGACGCGGCCATCGCGAACCCGCCCAGACCGGACGTCTCGGTGATCGTGGAGTCGCCGATGTCCGGGTTGGCGTCCGCCGGGCCGTACGCGCCGAGGTAGAGCCCGTCCGGCACGCCCGCGGGACCGGTGAACCACCGATCGCCCAGCCCCGAGACCTGGACCCCGAAATCGGTGCCGTTGCGGGCCATGGCGACGACCATCGAGGAGCCGGGGACGTTCCTGGCCGCGTCGGTGCTCACCTTGCCCGCGGCCATGGCGGCGTTCAGGAAGAAGTGGTCGTTGCCGTTGACGAAGCGCAGCACCTCGGCGGCGCTGCCGGCCGCGGCCTCGACCACCCAGGGGGCCAGCTCGCGCAGGAGCAGCGAGGTGGCGGCGCGGTTGCGGTTGTGCAGCTCGTCGCCCATCTGCAGCGCCTGCGCGATCATCGCGCGCAGGTCGATCGGACCGCCCAGCTCGATCGCGGCCGACAGGACGGGCCCGAGCACCCGGTCCATCCACCTCAGCCGCTCCAGCACCTCGGGCCCGTACGCGCCGTAACGCAGCACCTTGCCCAGGCCCTCGTTGAGCGAGCAGTACGCCGTGCCACCGTGCTCGGCATCGCGTACCTCCAGCATCCACATCGACGGGCTCACCACGCCCGCCATCGGGCCGACCGTGGCGTGCCGATGGCAGGGCTCCAGGCGTATCCGGCCGGAGGCCAGCTGCTCCTCGGCCGACGGCACGTCGCGGACGTACTCCTCGAGCAGCATCGCGCCGATCAGCGCGCCGCGCATCGGGCCCGACGCGCGCTCCCAGTCGATGGGCGGCCCCGCGTGCAGGAACATCCGCTCCGGCAGGTCGAGCACCTCCGAGGCCCGCCGTACCCCGACGAGCTGGGGGCGGGCGGAGGTCAGGCGGCCGACGGCCCGTTCGTTGGCCGCGGGCAGGCGCGGGTCGGCGAGCACCCGCGCGAGCGCGTCCGCGGTGCCGGGCAGGGGCGGCCGCCATGCGACGGCGGTCGTCGGCACGGCCTGCGCGTCGAGCGCTTCCTGGAGGAGGCCGGCGCCGACGGTGATCACGTGGGGCGGTACGGAGAGCAGAGTCAAAGGAGGTTCCTGGCGTGCCGGGCGGCTTGGGCGTTGGAGGTGAAGACGGCGGCGCCCGCCTCGCGGAACGCCGCGGCCTGCCGGTGCAGGCCCTGAGGGTCGCCCTCGGTGCCGATGAGCGCGACGACGACGGTGGCGCCATGGTGGGTGGCGTGGGCGACGGCCGAGGCGAGGGAGGCGGCCGGGTCGGGGTCGGCGCCGTGCCCGAGCACGACGTCCATGAGGGTCACGTCGCCCGGCTCCACGCGGGCGAGGGCCTCCAGGCGGAGCGTCGGGTCGATCATCGGATGGGCGCGGCCCCTGGTGTAGGCGTCGTCGCCGTAGTCGGTGAACTCGCCCGCTCCGGCGATCAGGCTCGCCTCGGCGCACAGCGTGCCGCCCGAGTAGACGCCCTTGAGCTTCGTGTACGCCGATGTGGGCGACCAGCCGGGCCACGACTCCCAGGCGGGGACGGGCCTGCCGAGGGCGCGCAGCGCCTCCTCCGTGGCCGCCGTCAGATCGCGCTCCCCGAGCAGCGCCGAGACGACCGGTGTGCCCAGCGTCTCCACCACCTCCTGTACGGCCCGCGCCACCGCCGGGTCGGGCGGCTTGGAGACCAGCACGATCAGCTCGGTGGCCGGGTCGTCGTCCAGCATGCGCAGTGCCCGCATCGTCGACAGCCCGCCCACCTCGGCCGACAGGTCCCTGCCGCCCACGCCGAGAACGTGGCTGACCCCGGCGCCCGCCTGGTCGAGCAGGGACGTCACCTGCTGGGCGCCGGTGCCGGAGGCCGCGACGACACCGACCGGGCCCGGCCGGAGCACGTTGGCGAAGCCCAGCCCCACCCCGGCGATCACGGCGGTGCCGCAGTCGGGGCCCATGACCAGCACGTCACGCTCCTCGGCCAGCAGCTTGAGCCGCCGCTCCTGGGCGACCGGCACGCCGTCGCTGAAGATCATCACGGGGAGTCCGGCGTGGACCGCGTCGAGCGCCTCGACGAACGCGTGCTCCCCCGGAACCGACACGAGCACCAGGCCGGCGGGGCTTCTGGCGGCTGAGAGTGTGGTGAGCGGAGGCTGGTCGGCGGCCGCCTGGGTCCGGGAGGCGGACAGCCGGGCCAGGGCGTGGTCGAGTTCGCCGGTGGCGGTGTCCACGCTGTCGCCGCGCAGGGCGACGAGCAGGTCGCCCGGGTCGGCGGGGGGCAGGTCGAAACCCAGGTCGCGGGCCAGGGCGAGGTTCAGTTCCGTGGCCATGGCGACGATGGCCACCCGCATGCCGGGCAGGTCCGACAGCGAGCGGCTCACCCGCATGAGGGTGACGGAGTCGTGGTAGACGCCCTTGCGCAGCAGCACCGCGTCACGGGTCATGCGGTCACGCTCATGGCGCAGGTCAGGCTCGGGGCCTCAGGGGCAGGGACCGGGCGCGGGGCCTCCGGGACAAGGACCGGGCTCGGTGCCTCCGTCATGGCCAGGACGGTGTCGAGGCCGATGGAGATGCCTTGGAGCAGGTCGGATCCGGAGGTGTGGCCGAGCCGCCGCAGCTGCCGCCGCGCCGGTTCGAGCTCCTGCCGTCCGGCGATGCCGCGCAGCACGGCGATCACCTCGGGGCTCGCCTCGCCTCTGGCCGCGCAGTGCAGGAGCGTCGCCGAGATCGGCGTCGTACGGGTGCGGGCGTCGTACGTCACGGTCGCGGCCAGCCAGTCCGCCAGCCACACCGCCCGGTCCGCCCCGGCCGCCGCGCCGAGGTGCCTGAGCGTCACCAGCAGCCCGGCCAGCACGTCGTCCCCGCTCGGCGTCAGCCCCGGACCGAGGCCGACCAGCCGCTCGGCCGCCGTCACCGCGCTCAGCAACCGGCCGCTCGCGCAGCCCGCCGCCAGGAGCTCGATGGCGTCGTTGCCCGCCAGTCCCGGCTCGCCGGGGGTCAGTCGAGGGGCGGCCTGCCTGAGCCGTACGGGATCGACCCGGCCGAGCGGCGGCGCGGGATCCCACCAGCGGCGCGCCCGCACGCTCAGCCGCCCCAGCTCGACCGAACCGTCGCCCACGGCGGCCTCGTCACCCACGGTGACGCGCGGCAGGTCGGCGGCCAGCAGTACGGAGTTGGGCAGCCGCGTCGCCGCGCCCGTGATGACGGCGAGCACCGACGGCTCCAGTTCGGTCCTGACCTCCAGGTACGCCCCGGCGGGGAAGACGGCCAGCACCCGCGCGGGGCTGCGGGGCGCCTCCAGCACAGGGCGTACCGCCGCGCTGGCCGCTCCTGTCACATGGGTGCGCGGGCGCCTCGCATGAATACCGACGGTCACCGAACCTCCCTACCGGCTCTGGACCTGACCGTAGAACGTGCCGCACAACCGTCCGTACGGAGAAATTTGCCAAGAGTCAGCGTGAAGGTTGGCTCTTCCTGACAGACCGCTTCTGGGGTCACAATCTCCACATGGAGCCCCCAGTCCGTCTCGCCAGCACGGGCACGATCACCCACGGCGTGTCAGTGGGGGAGGTGCTCGGCGTATCGACCCTTGCGGACGCCCGCCTGATAGCGGGGGAGAGCGGGCTGGGCCGCATCGTGCAGCGCCTCAACGTCATGGAGGTGCCGGACATCCTGGCCTGGGTCAAGCCGCACGAGCTGCTGCTGACCACCGGCTACCCGCTGCGCAACACCCCCCAGTCGCTCGGCCGCCTGGTGGCCGACCTTGACGAGCGCAAATTGGCGGCCCTGGCGATCAAGCTCGGCAGATACGTGGACAAACTGCCCGACGAGATGGTCGAGCAGGCCGACCGGCTCGGGTTCCCGCTCATCCTGCTGCCGAACGACGTCGGCTTCGACGACATCCTGAACCAGGTGCTGACCGACATCCTCAACCGCCAGGCCGCCGTGCTCGCCCGCGCCGAGGAGGCGCACCGGGCGCTGGTCCAGGTGGTGCTGGCCGGCGGCGGCCTGGACGAGGTGACCGCCGAGGTGGCCGCGCTGCTCGACGTGGCGGTGGCGGCGGTGGACGGCGGCGGGCGGGTGCTCGCCACCGCCGGGCCGCCCGACCACGTGACCCTCCTGTGGGAGTCGATCGCGCACGAGGGGCCGCCGCTCGTCCCCGCCTCGGGCCGCACTCCTTCCGGCGGGCCCGCTTCCGGTACGGCGGGCCGCACGCGCGCGTTCGCCTCCGTTCCCGTCCTCGCGGGCGGACACCACCACGGCCGCATCGTCGCCTACAGCCCGGCGGGGACGCTCCGTGACAGCGACGTCGGCATATTGGAGCGCGCCGCGACCGTCGCTGCCCTCGTCGTCACCAGGCAGGAGGCGGTCAACGCCGTCGAGAGCAAGTACCGGGCCGACTTCTTACGCGACGTGCTCACCGGCCGGGCGGGCACGGCCGAGCGCGTCACGGCGCGGGCCAGGGCGTTCGGCTGGGATCTGGAACGGCCCGTCACCGTGCTGGTCGCCGAACTCGACCCGGACGGCGACGAGCGCGCCACCCAGGACCGCCTGGTCGCCTGCTGGGTCGCGGCGATGCGCCGCCACGATCCCCAGGGCGCGGTCGCCGGCTTCTCGCACGAGGTGGTGGCCGTGCTGGACGCCACGGTGGACGCCGCCAGGGTGGCCAAGGACGCCGCCTCCGCCTTCGCCGACGTGCCGCCCGCCACGTTCTCGACCGGCACCTCCCGCCCGTCGCCCGGCGCCGACCTGCTGCCGGAGGCGTACTCGCAGGCCCTGAAGGCGGCCCGCGTCGGCCGCCAGCTCCACGGCCCCGGCGCGGTGGCCCACTTCGACCAGCTGGGCGTGTATCGGCTGCTGTCGCTGGTCAACGACACGGAGGAACTGCACGCGTTCGTCCGCGAGACGCTGGGCCCGCTGGCCCTCGACAACGACGCCGAGAACTCCGACCTGCGCAGGACCCTGCAGGTGCTCCTGGAGACGAACCTCAACGTGGCGGAGACGGCCAGGCGGCTGCACTTCCACTACAACACGCTGCGCTACCGCATCGGCAAGCTGGAGCGCCTGCTCGGCAACTTCACCGACGACCCCCACCTGCGCCTCAACCTGACCCTGGCCCTGCACGTGCTGCGCATGCGGGGCATCTAGGCTGAGTGGTCGTGGACTTCGAACTGCGCTCCGACTTCATCCCGCTGTGTGACCTGCTGAAGTACTGCGGGGTCACGGAGACGGGCGGCATGGCCAAACACCTGATCGCCGAGGGGCTGGTGTCGGTGGACGGGGAGGTGGAGCTCCGGAAGACGTGCAAGATCCGGACGGGGCAGGTGGTGACGGGGGAGGGGTTCTCGATCCGGGTGCACTGAGGTCCCGCGACCGCACTGGAACTGACCGCTCACCGGAACCCCCCGAAGGTAGTGCGCAACCACTCCTCTGGTCAGGAAAGCGAATTTGGCAGATCATGCCCGTGTACGAGCACGCCTACGGGCCTAATGTGCCCGCAACGGCAGCACGAATCTCGAGCGGGATGCGGAAGGAGCCTGCGGGGCGGCACTGGAAGCGGCAGCCCGGGTGAAGAGGGGCTCACATGGTTTTCGGTTGGACCAAACACGGCGACGGCAAGCATCTGGCTCCCGGAGAGGTCGTCAGGCCCGACGAGCGGCTGACCTGGCCGCGCATGATCGGGTTCGGCGCGCAGCATGTGATCGCGATGTTCGGCGCGACGTTCGTGTTCCCGCTGGTGATGGGGCTGAGCCCCAATGTCGCGATCATGATGTCCGGCGTGGCCACGATCATGTTCCTGCTGATCGTGAAGGGCAAGATCCCCAGCTACCTGGGCACCAGCGCGTCGTTCGTGGGCGGTGTGCTGGCCATCAGGGCGGTGTTCGGCGGTGACACCCCCGGCGCCGATGCCATCGTGACCGGCGCGATCCTGGTCGTCGGGTTCGTGCTCGCGCTGGCCGGGCTCGCGGTGCACTTTCTCGGTGTGCAGATCATCCACCGGATCTTCCCGCCGATCGTCACCGGCGCGGTGGTCATGCTGATCGGGTTCGGGCTGGCCTACGTGGTGGCGGACGTCTACTGGCCGAAGGACCAGTGGATGGCGTTGATCACGATGCTGGTGACGTTCGTGATCGTGGTGGCGTTCAAGGGGTTCATCGGGCGTATCGGCATCCTGCTCGGCCTGATCGTCGGCTACGCGCTGTCCTGGGTGGCCGACCGGCTCTTCGGCCAGGTCCCTGCCTACACCGACGGCGCGCTCAAGATCGCCCCGCATCTACGCGTCGACTTCTCCAAGCTGGAGGCGGCGCCATGGTTCGGCCTGCCGCCGTTTCATCTGCCAGACTTCAAGGTCTCGGCCGTGCTGCTCGTGCTGCCCGCGGTGATCGCGCTGATCGCGGAGAACATCGGTCACGTCAAGGCCGTGGGAGAGATGACGCGTACCGACGTCGATCCCTACATCGGCCGCGCCATCGCCGCCGACGGCCTGGCCACCGTGGTGACCAGCGCCGTCGGCGGCTCGCCCACCACCACCTACGCCGAGAACATCGGGGTCATGGCCGCCACCAAGGTCTACTCCACCGCCGCCTACTACATCGCCGCCCTCATCGCCATCCTGTTCGGGCTCAGCCCGAAGTTCGGCGCGCTGGTCTCCGCCACTCCGGAAGGCGTTCTGGGCGGCGTGACCGTCATCCTGTACGGCATGATCGGCCTGCTCGGCGCCAAGATCTGGATCGAGAACCGGGTGAACTTCGCCGACCCGGTCAACATGGTCCCCATCGGGGCGGGCATCATCCTGGCGATCGGACCGGTGAAGCAATTGATCAGCGGCGACTTCCGGCTGGAGGGCATCGCGTTCGGCACGATCGTCGTGGTGGGCGGCTACCACCTGCTGCGCGTCATCGCCGGGCGGCCCGCCGAAGCGGCCGCCACAGACAGGGGGAGCGACGCCGGGTGAAACCGCCGCCCTTCGAACACCACGCGCCGCGCGACCTCGGCGAGGCCCTGGACGTCCTCGCCGAGGTGGGCCCGCGCGGCAAGGTGCTCGCGGGCGGCCAGAGCCTGATCCCCATGCTCAACATGCGACTGGCGGCGCCCGAGCACCTGGTCGACATCAACCGCGTCGAGTCGCTGGCCACCCTCGACCTCGCCCCCGAAGGCGTCACCGTGGGCGCGCTGGCCAGGCACGCCCAGGTGGAGCGGCTGGCCGGGCATCCGCTGCTGCGCCAGGCGCTCCGGCTGGTCGCCCACCCGGTGATCCGCAACAGGGGCACCGTGGTGGGCAGCCTGGTGCACGCCGACCCGGCCGCCGAGCTGCCCGCCGTGCTGGCGCTGCTCGGCGGGTCGGTACGGCTGGCCCGGCTGGACGCCGCGGAGGGCGTGGTGAGCCGGGAGGTGACGGCCGCCGACTTCTTCGTCGGGTCGATGGAGTCGGCCGTCCAGCCCGGCGAACTCGCCGTTTCCGCATATTTCCCGACACCGCCGGAACGGTCGGGTACGGCGTTCCGCGAGGTGGCCAGGAGGCACGGCGACTACGCCCTGGCCGGAGTGTGCGCGGTGGTCACGCTGGACGACGACCTGCGCATCACCGCCGCCCGGGTGGCCTGCGTCAGCGTCGGCCCCGTGCCGGTGGTCGTGGACGTGGGCGGGTTGTGCGAGCGCCGTCCCGCCTCCAGCGTCGACTGGGCGGGTGTGGCGCGGGCCGTACGGGAGGTGACCGAGCCGGACGACGACATCCACGCGAGCGCCGCGTACCGCCTGCATCTGGTCGGCGTCCTCGCCGAGCGGGCGCTGAAGGACGCGGCCCGTGATGCGGCGGGACCGTGGGGTAGCAGCTCAGCAGGTACGTGAGGGAGGCCGGATTGGAGCGCGAGCGCGAGATCACGCTGGTGGTGAACGGAGCCGCGCGGCGGGTGCGGGTGCCCGGCCGGCGGCTGCTGTCCGACTGCCTGCGCCACGACCTCGGGCTGACCGGCACGCACGTCGGGTGCGAGCACGGCGTGTGCGGCTGCTGCACGGTACTGCTGGACGGCGAGCCGGTGCGGTCGTGCCTGACGTTCGCGGTGACCGTCGACGGGAGCGAGATCACCACGGTGGAGGGGCTGGCCGGGGCGGACGGCATGTCGGCGGTGCAGCGGGCGTTCGCGGAGTGCCATGGGCTGCAGTGCGGCTTCTGCACGCCGGGCTTCCTGTGTACGGTGACCGCGCTGCTGCGCGACAACCCGGCGCCCACCGACGAGGAGGTGGCCGACGGCATCTCCGGCAACCTGTGCCGCTGCACCGGCTACCAGAACATCGTGAAGGCCGTCCACCGGGCGGCGGAGCTGATCGCCGAGGAGACCTAGGGATGACCACCAGGCTGTTCGGGGAGCCGGTCCAGCGCCGGGAGGACCCCAGGCTGCTCACCGGCGGGGGCCGCTACCTCGACGACCTGGGCTCCGGCGCGCTGGCCGCGGCGTTCGTGCGCTCGCCGCACGCCCACGCCCGCGTCCGCGACGTCGACGTGAGCGCCGCGCTCGACGTGGACGGCCTGGTCGCCATCTACACCTGGGAGGACCTCCCTGAGCGCGTGGGCCGGCCCCTGCCCTTGCTGATCCCGCATCCCGCGCTCACCCACGGCCGCACCGCCTACCCCCTGGCCAGGGACGTCGTCCGGCACGTGGGCGAGCCCGTGGTGATGGTCGTGGCCAGGGACCGCTACCTCGCCGAGGACGCCTGCGCGTTGATCGAGGTCGACTACGAGCCGCTCAAGCCGGTGGTGGGCATCGAGGAGGCGGTCCAGGGCGCGCAGCTCGTCCATGAGGACGTACCGGGCAATGTGGGCGCCCACCTGGTGCAGGAGGTGCCGAACGAGGCCGGCCGGAGCGCCCGTGAGGCCATCGAGGCGTCGCCGCACACGCTGAGCTTCCGGCTCGACATCGAGCGCAGCGCGAGCATGCCGCTGGAGGGCCGCGGCGTGTACGCCCGGTGGGACGGCTCCGACCTGCGCGTCTACACCAGCACGCAGACCTCGACCAGCGTCCGCATGGCCGTCGCCGCGGCCCTGAGGCTGCCCCTGCCGCACGTCGAGGTGATCGCGCCCGACGTGGGCGGCGGGTTCGGGGTGAAGATCGTGCACCCGTGGCCGGAGGAGATCCTGGTGCCGTGGGCGGCGATGCGGCTCGGCCAGGAGGTCAAGTGGACCGAGGACCGGCGTGAGCACTTCATCTCCTCCGCCCACGAACGGGGCCAGGTGCAGCACGTCAGGGTCGGCTTCGACGACGACGGGGTGGTCAACGGGCTGGACGTGACGATCCTGCATGATCACGGCGCCTATACGCCGTACGGGATCATCGTCCCGATCATCACCTCGACGCAGCTGCTCGGGCCGTACCGGATCGGGGCCTACCGGGTCGAGTTCTCCGCCGTCTACACCAACACCGTGCAGGTCACCCCGTACCGGGGCGCGGGACGGCCGCAGGCCGTGTTCTGCATGGAGCGGACGATGGACAAGATCGCCCGCTACCTGGGCAAGGACCGCACCGAGGTGCGCGCGGCGAACTTCATCCGGCCCGACGAGTTCCCCTACGACCAGGGCCTGATCTTCCAGGACGGACGCCCGCTGATCTACGACAGCGGCGACTACCCCGAGATGCTCCGCATGCTCAAGGAGCTCATCGGCTGGGACGACTTCGAGCCCGGCCGGCACCGGGGCATCGGCATCGGCTGCTACGTCGAGGGCACCGGCGTCGGCCCCTACGAGGGCGGCCACGTCCAGATCACCTCCGACGGCCGCGTCCACGTCTCCACCGGGCTCACCTCGCAGGGGCAGGGCCACGAGACGGTGTTCGCCCAGATCGCCGCCACCGAGCTGGGCGTGCCCATCGAGCGGATCTCGGTCGTCACCGGCGACACGCGCAGGTTCGGGTACGCGGTCGGCACGTTCGCCTCCCGCGCGGCGGTGATGAGCGGCAACGCCATCGCGCTGGCCTGCCGCAAGGTGCGGGAGAAGGCGCTGCGCATCGCCGCCGACGCGCTGGAGGCCGACCCGGCCGACCTGGAGATCGCCGACGGCCTGGTGCACGTCGTGGGCACCCCGACGGCCTCGATCCCGCTGTCCACGGTCGCGGTCCTGGCCAACCCGCTGCGGTACGCCTTCGACGAGGAGGCGGCCAAGGCGACCCAGTTCTCCGGCATCTCCTCGCCCGACAAGCCGCCGGTGGCCGAGGGCGACGAGCCGGGGCTGGAGGGCCGTGACTACTACTCGCCGATCAGGTCCACCTTCGCGGCCGGGATGCACGCCGCCATCGTCGAGACCGACCCGCTGACCGCCGCGATCAAGGTCCTGCGGTACGCGGTCGTGCACGACTGCGGCCGGCTGATCAACCCGATGATCGTGGAGGGGCAGATCCACGGGGGCGTGGCCCAGGGCATCGGGGGCGCCCTGTACGAGCGGATGGTGTACGACGGGCACGGGCAGTTGCTCAACGCCTCGTTCATGGACTTCCTCATGCCGTACGTCACGGAGATCCCGCACATCGAGACCGCCCACCTGGAGACGCCGTCGCCGCTCAACCCGCTCGGCATCAAGGGGGCGGGGGAGGCCGGGGTGATCCCGGTCTCGGCGGTGATCGCGGGGGCGATCGAGGACGCGGAGGGCATCGAGATCGACCGCATGCCGATCTCACCGTCCGAGCTGTTCGACCTCAGGAACCTCGCGCCGGACTCCCGGCCGATCACCTAACGGGAAGTCGCCATGACCGCCCGTGTCGAGGAGAAGCGATTGACTGTCTCTCGAACAGGCACGCGTGAGTTCGTGTCATCGTCACCTCGATATCCGTGCCATCGTCCACACAGTCGTCGCCGCCCACAGTAAGGTCTTCTTGGTCGATAGGCCCCTTTCCCGCGCTTCATAATGGTCGTAACCTCAGGAGACCGAGAAATCCATACTCCAAGAGAGCCAGATGAGCAGTGATGCGTTCCACCTTCTCAGAAGCGTTCTGAACGCGAATTCCCCCGTCGGGGCGAGCCATGTGGCAGGTCTCATAGGTCATGATCTGCTCGCGGAAATCACTGACGTGCTACGCACGGACTCACGGTTGCGGGAATCGGTGGCGGCTCGCTCCTACGCTCATACGAATGGGTTTGACCGAATTTCCCTCTGCCAAGAGAGAGGAGGGCGCGAGGTGCGCGTTCACCTGTGGTGGATGGGGGTACCGTCCGATGAGAGCATCCACAATCATGCCTGGGACTTCAGTTCGCTCGTGCTGACCGGCTCACTGACCTTCGAGTTGCTGGATCGGGCGGCAGGCGGGGAGTCGTACGATCGCTACGCTTCGAACATGCCTTTGGGTGGCCGGGCCGGTGACTACGAATTCTCCTTGATTGGCAGGACGGCCTTTGCCGTGGCCTTCCAGGCAACTGCGGCGGCCGGCTCGTTCTACCGGCTGGACCATGACACCTATCATCGGGTGCTTGCCTCGCCGCCGTCTCAATCGCCCTTGACCGCGACGATGGTCGTTAAGGGACCGGTGCGCCGGAGTTTCTCGCATGTGCTGGTGCCGTGTGGCACGCCAATGCCTCGCACCAAGTCGATGCGCCGACTCAGCGGCGAGGAGATCGTGCAGAAGCTCGACCTGCTGCTTAGCGAGCTGAAGTAGCGATCATCGGTCGTCCACGACCTGTTCCTGCCCGGATTCCCACGGCGGTGTGGAGGAGAGCAGCATCCGCAGCCCTGAGCCTTCATAGCTGAATTTCGCACCCTTGGGGACGGTGACGAGATCACCCTGACCGCAGTGCTCCTTGCGATCCTCGATGAGGAACGTCCCCTCGCCGTCCAGGATGTAGTAAACGAAATCACACTCAAGCTGCCTGAGCCACGCAGGAAGGCGTCCGTCGATCTCCACAATGAGATGACTGCTGCTCCTCAGATGGCCGTTCGGCTCGAAGAGCTTGCCCCGATGCCCGAGCTTCTCAAAGCTCCAATCCCGAGGCTCGGAGAACACGTAGAAGCTCACCGCTCACCTTCCCCGGTTTGTCCGCTGATCTGCTGTCTTGTCGGTGATTACGAGTGACTGAATCATAGGCCGACACCCCATCTTTGGTGACTGGATACTCAAAGTTGTGGCGATGGATCTAACATCATGTCACTTTCTGATCACAAGTTCAATTGGGACTCAAGATCGATCTCCGCCCCCTCGATGGAACCATTTTCCCAGCCAGGCGACCGCGATCGCGAGAGCGGCCCAGATCACGGAGCTGGCAAGATTTGTCCAAATTCCTGCGGAATCCAGCTTGAAACTCATCAGAACTGACCTCAATCCGGGCGCGATGTATCCCCAGATTTCGGCAATACATAATGCGCCGAACGCGAGGTAGAGAAACGACTCGCGGGTCCAGTTTGAGAACGCGCGCAGGGACCTGACCAGTTCATTCCTCAGTCCGACTCTTTGGACGTGTCCAAGAAAGCTAGTCCTGATATCCTGCCATTTGGTGAGGGCCACCATGATCTGTGTCGTGCACCACACGAATTCGGTCGGGTCGTACTCCTCGAATAGCCAGGCGCCAGAATCGGACTGCTGATTGATCAGGTAGTGCATGGCCAGCTTGGCGGCTTCACGGCATCGCGGCTCGTCGGAGAAGTCGGCCAGGGCCAGTAGTACCCACCCGGTACCATAGTGGACGCACCTGGAGGGGACACGGTCGAGGTCGGCGGTGAACCACTCGTCATAGCTGTTCTGCCAGGATCCGTCACTGTTCTGGTGTTTGAGCAGGTATGTAACGCCATCGCGGATCCAATCGCGATCTTCTGGCACTCCGGCTATGCGCAAAGCATGTAGGACCTGCGCGGTCGTGGCCGCATTAGGCGTGGCACCGACACCTATGCCCCACCCCTTACTCTCGGGTTCCTGCATATGCCGGAGGCGAGTCACCATCTTGGCTCGGCGTTGTTCCTGACTGTCGTCTTGGAGCGCAAGGGCCCAAAGCACGAGGGCGGTGGGCAGGGTACGCGGGTTGGTGATGTCACGAGGAGTTGTCGCGGCGGCACCGTCGACATCCACACAGGCTTCGAGATAGCGGATGGCCTTCTCTACGTGTACGTCGTTGCGGCTGTCCCAGCCCATGTCATGGAGGGCGATCACCACCCAGGCCGTGGCCTCGGCCGGCGAGTACTTCATCTCCCGGGCTGGGAAGCCGCCATCCGAGTTCTGTCGGCCCTTCAGCCAGGTCGAGGCGTCGACCAGCAGCGGAGAGTTCGGATTCTCCTTCACCGCGATCAGGCCGCGAATGCCGTCCAGAGTGCCGCCCCACTCTGTGGGATCTTCGTTCCTGTGGTGACCCCACCCGACTGCGGTGGGCGTCTTCCTATAGACGGAGCGAAGCCATGCCTCCGCCTTCTTCACTTGGCCCTGAGGGTCTGGGAGATCGATGGAGGGCATGTCACCTCAGAATGACTGGAGGGCGAGCTTCCGTACCGATATCGCAATTGGGGTGCCGAACGTCACAACGCCATACCCGACGCTCATGTTAGAAGGGTTTCGGCTGGGTAATAGGGTCGGGTCGAACACCTCCGTACGGCCGGGCAGTCTCCGTCTGCGCCTGCCCCTTTGAAGGAAGCGAGAGCGTGCAGTGGCGCACGTTGATCGGGCTGTTGTGGAGTTCCCTGTCGTCAGAGTCGGCACGTGGAACATCCGGGAGGGTGTTTCCGCTGTTGGGGACACCGATGTAGTGGGCGAGGTGGCGACGTTGACCCGTGAGATGCGGCTGGATGTGCTGGCGCTCCAGGAGGTTCCCTTCATCGACTCCGGATCTCCGCTCCTGTCCCAGGTGGCTGAGGCGAGCGGCCTCCCCTTCGTCGCCGAGCATGTCCTGTCGGCCGCCATGCACACATCTGGACGTTCCGGTCTGGGGCTGGTCAGCAGGTTTCCTCTGGAGTCGATCGCCAGGACCGTCTTCCCCAACCCAGGGCTGAGCCTGAATGGGTCTCATTCCTTCGACAAGGGCATGCTGACAGCGTCGCTCACAGCCGAGGGCCGCCTCATCACTGTGGCGACGCTTCACATGTTCCCCTTCCATCGCTTCGACCGCCGTGCCGAAGACGACGAGTTCGCCTATGTCTGGGAGTTCCTAGGGAAGGAGGTCTCCCGGCAGGTGCGGGGTCGGGCTTTCGTGGTCGGCGACCTGAACACCAGGCGCAGAGACCTGATTCAAGCCAAGGGCGTGCCGCTCACTTCTGCCGTGGCCGGCGATGTCGACGACATTTTGTACGGCGAGGGCGCGCGCCGGGTTTGGGGGAAAACCGTGGAAGGATTCTCCGACCACGACCTGTGCGTGGCCGAGTTCGCTCTGGCCTGAGGCGCTTGGGGGCACGGCGGGTGCCAGATATGGCACCCCTTTCATGTCCGGGCGGCGTGCGATGATCGGCGCCGTGACGATCCATGACGAACTGCGCGCACCCGGCACGGGCCTGACCACGTTCCCCGGCTCGGACCCCGCCGAGCTCAGCGAAGTCCGGCTGATCGACCTGGCCTGGAACGAGCTCACCGAGCTCCCCGTCTGGCTGGGCGGCCTGACATCGCTGGTGGAGCTCCGGCTCGACGGCAACCGCCTGCGCTCGCTGCCGGACCTGGCGGGACTCACCGCGCTGAGGGCGCTGCACCTCGACGGCAACCGGCTGACCGAGGTGCCCGGCTGCCCGCCGTACCTGGAGACGCTGTACTTGTACGGCAACGCCATCGAGAGGCTGCCCGAGCGGCTCGGCGGCGGGCTGCGGCACCTGGCGGCGGGCGGCAACCGGCTGACCGGCGTGCCCGACGCGCTGTGGAAGCTGACCCGGCTCGAATCGCTCAACCTGGCCGAGAACGCGCTCACCGACGTCCCCGCGGCGATCGGCGGCCTGACCCGGCTGCGCATGCTCGACCTCGGGCACAACGACCTCGCCACCATCCCGCCGGAGATCGGCGACCTGGGCCTGACCGACTACCTCTACCTGAGCGACAACCGGGTCACCGAGGTGCCCGCCGCGATCGGCCGGCTCGACCGGCTCGCCTACCTCAACGTGACCGACAACCGGCTGACCGCCCTGCCCGAGGCGCTCGGCCGCATGGCGTCGCTGGTCGAGCTGCGGCTCTACAACAACCGGCTGGAGACGCTGCCCGGCTCCATCGGCGGGCTGGGCCGGCTGCGGGAGCTGCACCTGCAGGGCAACCGGCTGGCCGCGCTGCCCGACTCGATCGGCGGGCTCGGCGAGCTGCGCGTGCTCGACCTGCGGAACAACCAGCTGCGCTCGTTGCCCGGCGCCGTCGCGGGGCTGGCCCGGCTCACGCACCTGGATCTGCGCAACAACCGGCTCAGGACGCTGCCCGAGAGCCTCGGCGAGCTGCCCGCGCTGGAGAAGCTCGACCTGCGCTGGAACAAGCTCGACGGCGAGCCTGACGCGCTGCGCCGCCTGGTGGAGCGCGGCTGCGTCGTCCTGCGCTGAGGCCTCGGCTCTTGGGCTGAAAGCGCGGTTCTCCGGCTGAGAGCGCGGTTCTCGGGCTGAGGTCTCGGATTAATCTCGGTTTAATCTCGGCCGGAGTGAACCCCACCTCCCGGGGTTGCGTATCTCGGCACATGACGACATTTCCACGTCTGGCCGCTACTGCGCTGCTGGTCGGGCTCGTGGCCGGTTGTACGAACGCCAGCGGTTCCGTAGGAGCCGGCCAGAGCGCCGCGATGGCCGGGGGCGAGCCCATCGTGCAGAAGCCCGCCACGGTCGACAACAACGTCTACACCGTCGAGCAACTGGCCGAGAAGGTGGGTTGCACGCCGAAGATCCAGGTCGACGCCAAGGAGCTTCGTACAGGCTTCTGCAAGACCCAGGACGGCGAGTTCTTCGTGAACACGTTCGCCACCCAGGCCGGCAAGGACGCCTGGATGGACACCGCGCCCGAATACAACCCGCACCTGGTCGGCAACCGATGGACCGTGCTGTCCAGCCGCAAGGTGCTAGACGCGTTGAAGGAGCGACTCCACGGTGAGCTCCATCTCAAGGACCACAGGACCAAACAGATGCAGACTAACGGCTGACGGAGGGCTGGGAAGGCGGTGGGAGTCCTCCCAGCCCCAGCCGTTCAGCCTCGGGTCGCCAGCTTGTACTGGGCCCAGATCTCCAGGGGGGCCGCGACCCTGTCGAGGAACATCAGATCGTCCATCCGGCAGTTACAGGGGTTGTTCTCTCTGGTGTTCTGCGGATAGCTACCTCCGATCTTGATGCCTCTGGGGTCGGTGGCCGAGGTGAGATCGGGCTCCGGCGCCCCCTCCACGCCCCACGGATCGCCCGTGAGCGTGTAGAAGCCGTCGAGCGGGCGGCCGTTCTTGTAGAGCTTCATCACGGCGTTGTCGTAGTCGAACGTGGCCGCCAGGAAGACCCATTCGTCCTGAGGAAGCACGCTCTGCCACGGCTCGCTCGCGGCGAAGGTCTGGGAACTGCTGCCGTCGACACGCCTGCCCAGCGCGACCACCCGCAGCTCCCCGTTGACCGTGATGAGTTCGAGCAGCGCTCGGACGTCGTGGCCCTGGGAGTTGCCGCTGAGCACCCCGGCCAGCCCGATCGCTCCGTAGCGGTCGGCCGGGTCCTCGGTGTTGGAGTTGAGGCTGGGGTTCTCGCCGGTCATCTTGAACCAGCCCATGACGGTGGCGCCCTTGACGGCGTTGAAGGCGTGGAGGGTGGGCACTCCGGTCTCGGAGTAGATCCCGGCCTTCCAGTCGTCGTTGCCCATCGTGGCGGGGTTCACCTGCTGGAGCTGGATCGAGTGACGGCTGCCCCGATGCGCGCCGTCGTCGTTGCGCATGGCGGCACCGCCGTTGATCAGCGTGATGTCCGTGCCGGATCTGCCCTGGTCGCGCTCCTGTGCGGGGTTTCCGGGGACCGGGTGTTCGAAGTCGTACGCGGCGATGAGGTTGTGGCGCAGCGTGGGCAGCACGCCGGGCCGGTCGTGGGCGGCGGCCGGGGTGGCGACCGTCGCCGTCAGGACGAGAGCCACCACCGGGGCCAGATACCGGTGGCTCATGACGTCGCCGTCAAGCAGGCACCGGTGACCTTCCAGATCTTGCCGTTGGCCTTGGACAGCAGGTAGAGCTCGCCCGCGGCGTCGCGGCTCAGGCGCAGGTCCACCCGGGCGTCCCCGGCCAGGTCCTTCATGGTGACCGAGGCGCCGCTCGCGTTCACCAGCTTGGGCTGGTAGATCGTGGCCCGCGGGCCGCCCTGCCGCATTTGGCCGGCGATCGTGAAGAAGACCCGGCCGTCGACGATGTCGCCGAACAGGTACTTTCCGTACAGCAGGGGCAGCCGCTGGCCGCGATAGACGAACCCGCCGGCCACCGCGTGACCGCTGTCGGCCGTGCAGGAGTGGCCGGGCGGCGGGTCGTGGTCGTAGGCCGCGACCGGGTAGGTGTAGCCGAACGACGCGTCGTTGTCGGGCAGCGTGTACAGGTGGCAGCGGTCGGCCTTGTTGAACACGAAGGAGCCCTCGCGCTCGCTCCAGCCCAGGTTGTTACCGGCCTTGACCTCGTAGATGGCCTCGATGGCGTGCTCGCCGATGTGGCCGAGGAACAGCCTGTCGCCCTGCGGGTCCCAGCTGAAGCGGTGCGGGTCGCGCATGCCGTACGCGTAGATCTCGCCGATCGCGCCGGCCCGGGTGACGAACGGGTTCTTGGCCGGGATGCCGTACTTGCCGTTGGCGGCGTTCGTGCCCAGGGGGTCGATGCGCAGCAGCTTGCCCTGCGGGATGGCCAGGTTCTGCGGGTCGTCGCTCGACGAGCCCCGTCCGCCGTCGCCCGCGGCGATGTAGAGCAGGCCGTAGTCGGCGTCCCGGCGCCGCGCGTACGGGTTGAAGTCGATCTGCTGGATGCCGTGGACCTGGCCGTTGAAGCCGAGCCTGAGCACCTCACGGCGGGTGCCGCTGAAGGTGTCGGCCTTCGGGTTCGTGGCCGTCCACTCGGTGAGCACGCCGTGGAACTTGGTGTCGGGCTGAGGCGTCAGGTCCGGCGTCTTGGTGGTGAGTGCCGCGCCCCACTCGGTGTGCACGGTGTAGAACTTGCCGTTACGGGCGAAGTCCGGATGGAAGGCGACGTACCCGAACCCGGCTCCCAGGCCGCGGCCGGAGAGGAAGTCCGGCGCGAACGTGGCACCGACGTCGAGGTACTCCTGCGGCTGGCCGTTCTTCAGCAGGTACAGCTTGCCGTTGAGGTCGTTGACGAACTGGCGGTGCGACCCGTCGGGGATCTCGCCGATGTTGTTGATCCTGGCCCAGCGCATCAGCCGCTGATCGGTGGGCGTGGGGACCGGCTCGGACTTGGGGAAGGTGGCGTACTCGGTCAGCGTGAGCGTGAGACCGGACGCGGTGGGATTCTCCGGGATGGGATCGTCGATCGGGGTCGAGTCCATCGCGGCTGCCGGCGGCGCCCAGAGCGCGGTCGCCAGCAGTGCGGCTAAGAGGTACCGGAGGGGGGATTTCGGCATTCCTGTGCACCACCTGGGGGGTTGTTGGAAAGCGCTTACCGGGGACGGTAAAGGGAGAAGGGGGAGCAGTCAAGAAGGGTGACATCAGGGGTTCAGGGTGACCGAAGCGGGCGGTCAGGACTCGGAGCGGTCGGCGCAGGCCGGTGTGCCGGTGACGGTCAGGTTGCGTACCCGCCCGATGTTGTCGAACGAGCCGAAACCGACGCGGCCCGAGGTGAACGTCCGGTCCGTGGCCGTGATCAGCGGTGTCGCGGAGCCGTCCATGAAGACCGAGATGCGGCCGGTGTCCGTGCAGTAGCGGACGCGGACCTTGTGCCACGCCTCATCGGTGACCGCCGGGGGCGCGCCGACCTGGCCGTTCCACTGGTCGTCGATGCGCAGGCGGTCGGCGTTGTTCACCACGAAGATCCCGTTGTGGGGATAGATGGTGTTGTCCTGCGACAGGTGGGCGTAGTCGAACTGCAGGTCGGAGCGGTAGCCGAACACGATGATCACGTCGCGGTTGCTGACGCTGGTCGGGGTGTCGAGCCGTACCTCGGCGTCGATCTGCACCGAGCCGAAGACCGGGCCCTTGGTCAGCACGGCGTACTCGAAGGGGCGGCGCGGGCCGGGGCGCGCTTCCCCGGCTTCGGCGAGGATCACCTGGTCGCCGGGGAACTGCCACTTGGCGGGGGTCACCGGGGCCCAGCTGGTGGCGGCGTTGGTGTTGCGGACGGTCGTGCGCCCCAACGAGCAGTCGCGCGCTTTCGCGGCGGCATCCACCTGGTCGGCGGCATGGGCGGTGGGCGCGATGAACTGGGCCAGGACCAGCACCAGTGCGAGCGCGCACAAGCGGACGAATGTGGGCATCGGAATCCTCTCAGTGGGGGAGGGGGTGGATCCGAGCGGTCAATCGTTGTGCGTGGCGGCCCCCAGCAGGTCGCGGATGTGGCTCGTCGCGGCGGCGAACGCGGGCTGGGACATGGTCGCCGCGTAGTCACGTACCCGCGGCAGCGCCACGTCGATGACCTCGGCGATCGTGCCGGGCCGCGGCGTCATGACGACCACCCGGTTGCCCAGGTAGACCGCCTCGGCGATGGAGTGCGTGACGAGCAGGACCGTGGTCTCGGTCTCGTGCCAGATGCGGTGCAGCTCGACGTTCATCTGCTCCCGGGTCAGGGCGTCCAGCGCGCCGAACGGCTCGTCCATGAGCAGCACGGGCGGCCGGTGCAGCAGCGCGCGGCAGAGAGCCACCCGCTGCTGCATCCCGCCGGACAGCTCATGCGGCAACGCGTCCTCGAAGCCCGTCAGCCCGGTCATCTCGATCAGCTCGTCGGCCCTGGCGGCGGCCTCCTTCTGCGGCATGTCGCGCATCTCGGCCTGCAGCAGGATGTTCTTGCGCGCCGAACGCCACTCCAGCAGGGCGGCGCGCTGGAAGACGTACCCGACGTCGTGACGCGGGCCGCCGACCGTGCCGCCGAGCAGCCGCACCGCGCCCGCCGACGGCTTGAGCAGCCCGGACACCAGCTTGAGCAGCGTCGACTTGCCGCAGCCCGACGGGCCCACGATGGACACGAACTCGCCGGGGCGGACGTCCATCGACACGTTCTCCAGCGCGACCACGTCGCGCTTCTTCGATCGGAACCGCACCGCCACCTTGTCGATCTCGACGGCGGGGGCCTGTTGCGTCACGGTCATCCCTTCGGCGCCACGCTGGCGTCCCAGTAGGCGCTGGGCGCCTGCGGGTTGGAGACCAGACCGGCCTTGGCGAAGGTGTCGATCGTCTTCTGCCAGTCGCCCTCGGTGTTGACGCCCGGCGCCTGTCCCTGGGTGGCGTCGGTGTGCAGCAGCGTGGTCGTGGTCTTGAACTGGTCGAGCAGCACCTGGGCCGGTGGCAGCTGCTCCGAGGCGCCCTTCATGGCGTCCACCGCGGCCTGCTGGTCCTTCTCCGCCGCCGCCCACGCCTCGCTGGTGGCCGCGACCATCCGCTTGACCAGGTCGGCCTTGCTCTGCAGGAAGGAGGACGAGGTGAGCAGTCCGTTGCTGTAGTAGTTCAGGCCGAACTCGGAGAAGCGCAGGTAGGCGACCGGCTTGCCGGCCTTGTTCTGCATGGTCGGACCCTGGTCGGAGGCGTAGCCGAGCAGCGCGTCCGTCTGCCCCGACATGACCGCCGCGATCTTGCCGGCCGGGTCGGTGTTCTGCATCTTGACGTCGGCGTCGGTCATCCCGTTGGCCTTGAGGAACACCGGGAACGTCTTGGTGAGCGCGTCACCGGCCGTCGAGGCGATCGTCTTGCCCTTCAGGTCCGCCGGCTTGGTGATGTTCTTCTCCTGGAAGAACTGCACCGAGGCCGGGGTCGTCTGCAGGAAGACGCCCAGGCTCTTCACCGGCACGCCCGAGCTCACACCGCCGAGCAGCGCGGGGGTGTCGGCCCAGCCGAAGTCCGTCTGGCCGGCGCCGGTGGCCTGGACGGTCTTCTGCGAGCCCTGCCCGGCCTGGATGGTCAGGTCGATGCCGTGCTTTTCGAAGATGCCCTTCGACTTGCCGTAGTAGAAGGGCGCGTGCTCGCCGTACGGATACCAGTTGAGGGTGAGCGTGGCCTTGTCGAGCTGCTTGCCCGACGAGCTGGTGGTCTTCTCGCCGCCGCCGGAGCCGCACGCGGTGGCGAACAGGAGCAGAGCCGGGGCTACGGCGGCGATCAGCGTGCGTGTCTTCATGGGCGTCCTCAGTCGGGTGGCTTCCGGCTTTCTCGGGTGGCTTCAGTACGTGACGGTGACGGCGTCGCCGCGGCGGCTGGCGTGCCAGGGCAGCAGCAGCCGCTCGGCGAACTCGACGGCGACGAAGAGCACGACGCCGAGCAGGGACATGACGAGGAGTCCCGCGAAGAGCATGGGCGTGTCGATGTTGCCGTTGGCCTGCAGGATGACCGAGCCGAGCCCGTCGTTGCCGCCGACGAACTCGCCTACGACCGCCCCGGTGACGGCGAGCGTCACGGCGACCTTCAACCCGGAGAACAGGAACGGCAGGGAGGCGGGAAACCTGATCTTGGCGAAGGTCTTCGCCGGGCTCGCGCCCATGGTCGAAGCCAGCTGGAGCATCTCCGGATCCACCGACTTCAGGCCGGTGACCATGGAGATGACGACGGGGAAGAACGCGATCAGCACGGCGACCACGATCCTGGGCGTCAGCCCGAACCCGAGCCAGACCACGAACAGCGGGGCGATCGCGATCTTCGGGACGACCTGCGCGAACAGCAGCAGCGGGTAGAGGGTCTTCTCGACCTCCGCCGAGGCCACCATCAGCACGGCCGCGGCGATGCCGACGACCACGGCGATCGCGAAGCCGAGCACCGTCTCGTAGCCGGTCACCAAGGTGTGGTGGGCGAGATAGCCGGCCTTGTCGGCCATCACCTGGAGCGTGACTCCGGGCGACGGTACGAGGAACCTGGGCACGATCTCGAACTTGGTGATCGCCCACCAGATCGCATAGCAGGCGGCGAGCAGGGCGAAGGGCCGCCAGGAGCGGTCCGCCAGTTCCACGACGCGGTCGCGCGAGCTCGGACTCTCGCGCCGCACGATTCCATCAACGGTCTGTACCACGATCGAAGGTATCCCTCCATCGCGTTCCATCAGGCCATATGCGAGAAAGCGCTATCTGAAAGCGCTTTCCTGCGGTACGCTAACCCGGCATGGTCCAGGGGTCAATGGTCGTTAACTTCCTGTTACAGGAGGGCGAGTGGCCGATCGCGTTCACGTCACTCTGCGGGATGTGGCCATGGCCGCCGGAGTCTCCTTAGCCACCGCCTCACGTGTCCTCAACGGCACCGCCAAGGTCCGCGAAGACCTGCGCGACCGGGTCGAGGCCGCCGCCTCCGAGCTGGCGTACACGCCGAACGCCCACGCCCAGGCCCTCGTCCGGGCCTCCAACGAGACCGTCGGCGTGATCTGCCACGACGTCAGCGACCCCTACTTCTCCGGCATCGCCAGGGGCGTCATGCGCGCCGCCGCGCAGCGCGACCTGCTGGTGATGCTGGCCAGTACGTTCCGCGACAGCACGCGCGAGGTGGCCTATGTCTCCATGCTGCGCGCCCAGCGGGCCCGCGCGATCCTGCTGATCGGCTCCGGCTTCGAGGACCGCCGCTGGGAACGGGCCATGGACGTCGAGCTGCGCCCCTACCTGAACGCCGGCGGCCGGGTCGCCGTGGTCAGCCGGCACCGCAGCCTGCGCGTCGACACCGTACTGCCGGAGAACCGTCAGGGCGCCGCCGCCCTGGCCCGCGCCCTGCTCGCCCTCGGACACCGCCGCTTCGCCATCCTGTCGGGCCCGCCCGGCCTCAGCACGGTCGTGGACCGGGTCGGCGGCTTCCGTGACGCCCTGGCCGCGGCCGGGGTGCCGGTCGACCAGATCGAGGAGGGCCCGTTCAGCCGCGAGGGCGGCTACGCCGGGGCCTGCGCCCTTCTGGACCGAGGGCTGGACGCCACCTGCCTGTTCGCCGCGACCGACGTGATGGCGGTGGGAGCGCTGGCCGCCTTGCGGGAGCGCGGGCTGCGGGTGCCGGACGACGTGTCGCTGGCGGGCTTCGACGACATCCCGGTGGTACGGGACCTGACCCCACCGCTGACCACGGTGTCGCTGCCGTTGGAGGAGATGGGGGAGCGGGTGATCGCTCTGGCCCTGCGTGATGGGGGACGGGGACGACGGCGGATCGAACGAGTGCCGGGAACGGTCATCTTGCGCGCCAGCACCATCGGGCCGCGCTAAGGGGCCTCCGCCGTTTGCGGGTGTCTAGCGCAGGGCGGCGATACCTGTCAGGAAGATGTCGACACCGGCGAGGAATTGCCGGCGATCGTCGTGCTCGCGCAGCTGCGTCGCCGCCGCGTGCACGAACGGGTATTGGCTGGGGCTCACTTGCGCCCATTGCGCGGCGGCGGCGTCCAGGAAGGCCGCTCGGTCCGTGTCGCTGTCGGCGAGGCGCCGGGCGTTCGCGGCGTTCTGCACGGCAACACCGAGGACGTAGTTCATGAGCGTGCCGGCCGCGTCGAAGCGCGCTCGCTCGGGGACGGCGAGTGCGTCCAGCAGTCTGGCGATGCTCTCGTAGAAGTCCAGCAGCGCGGGTCGCCACGGTTGCCGGGAGAGCTCTGCCCCGACCCAGGGGTGTGCGTCGATCGCATCGAACAGGCCCAGGGCCAGGCGGCGCAGGGTTTCGCGCGGGTCCGTATCGACGACCGCGCCGGACAGTACGCGGGTGAGGATGTCGTCGGTGGCGGCCGCGAGCAGGTCGCTCTTGTCCGCGACGTGGTGGTAGATCGCTCCGTAGCCGGTGCTCAGGCGAACGGTGAGCGCGCGCAAGGTCAACGCGCTCTCGCCGCCGCTGTCCAGAAGCTCGGTCGCGGCCTGGATGATCAGCTCTCTGGACAAGCCGTCCGTGCGCCGCGGGGCCCGCTGAGATCGCTTCTTCTCCATGGTCCCTCATCATCGCACGAGTGGAGCGTCACTCCAACGCCGTGCTAGCTTTTTGGAGCGACGATCCAATCGGGATCGGTCCTGCGAGTTCGGGAGGAAACCATGACGACACCGGTCACGATCATCGGAGCGGGTCTGGGCGGCCTGATGCTGTCCCGTGTGCTGCACGTGCACGGCATCCCGTCCACGGTCTACGAGGCGGAATCCTCCTCATCGGCGCGTACGCAGGGCGGGCTGCTCGACATCCGCGACTACAACGGCCGGCCGGCGCTGGAGACGGCGGGCCTGACCAAGGAGTTCCGCGAGCTCATCCTGGAGGGACGCCAGGCGATGCGGCTGCTGGACCGGGACGGGAACGTCCTGCTCGACGTCCCCGACGACGGTACGGGTGGCAACCCCGAGGTGCAGCGCGGCGAACTGCGGCAGATGCTGCTCGACTCGCTCCCGGCCGGCACCGTCCGGTGGGGCCACAAGGTCAGCGGCGTCCGTGCCGTCGGCCAGGGCCGCCATGAGGTGGCCTTCGCCAACGGCACCACCGCCACCACGAGCCTGCTGGCCGGCGCGGACGGCGCCTGGTCCCGGGTCCGGCCACTGCTTTCCGGTGCGGCACCCGAGTACACCGGCTTCTCGTTCATCGAGATCCACCTGTTCGATGGCGACAACCGGCACCCGACCAGCGCCAAGACCGTCGGCGGCGGCGCGATGATGGTGCTCGAGCCGGGAAGGGGGATCCTGGCTCACCGTGAGCGCGGCGGGAACCTCCACACCTGGGTGATGCTCTCCAGGCCGCAGGACTGGTTCGCCGATATCGATTTCACCGATCCCACCGCGGCCACCGCACAGATCGTGCGGGAGTTCGACGGCTGGGCGCCGGAGCTCACCGCGCTGGTCACCGACGGCGAGACCGCGCCGGTCCTGCGCCACATTTACACCCTGCCCATCGAGCACCGGTGGGATCGGACACCGGGGGTGACCCTGCTCGGCGACGCCGCACACCTCACGGCTCCCAACGGCGAAGGTGCCAACCTGGCCCTGTACGACGGCGCCGAACTGGGCAAGGCCATCGCAGCGCACCCCCACGACATCGAGACCGCACTCGCCGAATACGAGCGGGCCATGTTCGCGCGCAGCGTCGCGTCCAACGCCGGGGCCCCCGATCTCCACGCGATGTTGGGCGACGGCACACCCCACCACCTGATCAACGCCTTCACCGGGAGCTGATCAGCGCAGGGCCGGCGATGAACGCTGCGCCTACCGCTTCTGGGACGACCACGGCACTGCTCGCCGAGGCGCGTGCCTGCTACGACACCGGTGAACATGCCGATCCCGCGACGGTGGCGACAGGCGGAGGCGGGACCCCGGCCAGGCTCAAAGCCTGGCGGTGATGATCGGGGCCAGGCGATCGGCGATGACCGCATGGCCGCTGTCGTTCGGGTGAACGTTGTCGGACATGTTCGCGCTGGTCAACCAGCCTTCGGTGGGGACGTAGTAGACGTTCGCGTCACCCGCGGAATTGCGAGCGGCGACCGCGGTTCGCGTCTGCGCGGCGTACCGCTTGGTGAAGGTCTCCAACGCGAAGATCGCCGCCGCGGGGTACGCCGCCCTCACCTCCTGCAGCAGGTGGGTGTAGGACGTCTGGAAGGTGGTGGTGCTCACGCCGTGCCCCACGTCGTTGGTGCCCAGGTTGATCACGACCGCATTGGCCTGGTAGCGGGAGAAGTCCCAGTTCGGGGTGCCGGCGTTGGGGTTGAGCTTGGGAAAGCGCGCCTCCAGGCCGACGCAGCCGTCCGCGGTCGCCACCAGGCAGGCGCCGCCCTGGGCGATCTGGGTGTGCCTGGCCCCGAGCCGCTCGCCGATGAGCCAGCCATAGGCGGTCAAGGCGTTCTTGGAGGTGGTCGTGCCGACGGTGATGGAGTCCCCGACGAACTCGATCAGCTTGGGCGGGGCCGCTGCCGCGTACGTCGTGGCACTCGAGTCGAGTACGAGGCCCTGGAAGACGGCGTCACCGTGATAGGACCCGGCGACGACCCGATAGGAAACGCGTAAAGTGTGGCTCCCCGCGGCCAGCGGCGTCGGGGTGAGGCTGACCGCGCCACGTACGTTCTGGATGTAGACCCACGCGCCGCCGTCGATGCTGTAGTACAGATCGATGGTGTTGCGCTGGCTCAGCTTGACCGTCCTGCCGGTGAAACCGGTGGTGAGATAGGCGCCCGCCCAGTACGGCACGTACGCGGTGGGGACGGAGGTGTCCCACCGGCCGGTGAAGGAGATGTTGGTGTCGGTGGGGGAGCCGTCGCCCCTCGCCGCTTCGGCCCGCGGCGTGATCGCCATGACCAGGGCGACGATGAGCGTGCTCAGCAGCAGCCGGGTCCTCATGAGAGTCCGATCTTGGGTGCGACGACGGGGGCGAGCCGGTTGGCGACCTTGACGTGCCCGGCATCGTTGGATCGTCACGGGCGCGGCGCGTAGTAGAGCACTTCCCAGCGGCCGGGGCGCCTTCCGTCAGTGGACTCGACGTCAGGAACGATCGTCAATGAGACCGCCTGCGCGGCGCCCGACGGCTGGCCTCCGGGCAGGTCGGGGGCGCGTCCCCGGTGAAAGTTTCAGACTGCCCGGAGGGGCCCGCGGTGGATCGTCCTGAGCGAGGTGAAACCCTGGGGACATGGGTGGCGCAACCAGTTCTCCCTGCGTGTTCTGCGAGATCATGGCGGGCCGAGCGGAAGCGAGCATGCCCTACCAGGATGATCTGGTGGTCGTGATCATGGATATCAATCCCGTTGCTCCGGGGGATGCGCTGGTCATTCCGCGCGTCCATGCTGTCGGGCTGGATGACCTCGACGAGGAGACCGGGGTCCACATGTGGCGGATCGGCCATCGGCTGGCGGGCGCACTGCGCCGCTCAGGCCTCCGCTGTGAGGGCGTCAACATTTTCCTCGCTGATGGTGAGGCGGCGTTCCAACAGGTCTTCCATGTGCATTTGCATGTGTTTCCGCGTTACGACGGGGACGGGTTCAGGTTGCACGTGGTCACGAGCGTCAGAGAGCGCGATTCGCTGAATCAGGACGCGTCGATCCTGCGAGACGCGATGAACGTGCCTCTCGTGGACGAGAGATTTGCCGACCATGGGGCCAGGCATCATGACAAGTGGCCTCCTGGCCGTCCAGCGCTCGTCGACCAGCAGCATCGCGCCATGGTCGAGCGCCTCGAGCAGCGGGCCGAGGAAGGCGAACCCATCCGTTCTTTCCTGTCGCAAGCCAGCCGGGCGGGTTTGTCGCGGTCAGCTGAGAGC
This sequence comes from Nonomuraea aurantiaca, assembly GCF_020215705.1. Taxonomy (GTDB): domain Bacteria; phylum Actinomycetota; class Actinomycetes; order Streptosporangiales; family Streptosporangiaceae; genus Nonomuraea; species Nonomuraea aurantiaca. The sequence continues at coordinate 763,623 of NZ_JAIWNB010000001.1, forward strand.
CGCCTCGATGATCCGCATTACCGCGATGCTGTCGCGCGGATCGACGGGTGGTCGCGACCTCGTGCGTAGCGCCGCGGCGAGCTCGGGATAGTACGACTCGTACGAGCCGCGCCGGGTCGGCACCTCGCGTAGGTCGGCGCCGACACCGATCCGGCCCCTGGCCCTCGAGCACGCGGCCGCCGCCCTGGAGTTGGCAGCTTCTGCAGCTCCTCCAGGGCCTGCCGCCGGATCTGCCGGCGGTCCCGGCCTTCCAATGGCTGCTCACCGCGCTGCGCACCCACCGCTGATCCTGTCCCGTACGTCCTCGTGAGGCCGACCCGGTCGCCCCCAACACCCTGCCCGACGGGGCAACCGCCCTCAGCGCTTCGCCCGACGGGGCGACCGCCCGCAACGCTTCGCCCGAGGGGCGAGCGCTCCCAGGGCCGCGCCAAGAAACCGTAGGGTGGAGATCAGCTATGCGCGGTGACCGTGCGCCTGCCGGTCTGGCGGCCATTCAGACCGCCTGGCCGCCGGATCGCCTGTCCGGGAGATGGGCAGTCCGACAGATGGGCAGACCGGCAGGCCGGCAGAGCGATCAGTGCGCCGTCAGGGCCACCCGCTTGCGGAACACCCAGTAGGTCCAGCCCTGGTACACCAGCACGAACGGCAGCGTGATCAGCCCGATCCAGCTGAGCATCGTCAGCGTGTACGGTCCCGAGGCCGCGTCCGTCAGCGTGATGCCCGGTAGCGGGGCCCCGCGGAGCTCGGCGAAGACCGCCACCGAGGCCAGGGCGATGGCGCCGGCGGTGGCGGTGAAGGCCCAGCCCTCCCTGCGGCGGTACGTCAGCGCCGCCCCGGCGGCCAGCGCCGCCATGGAGATCAGGGCGGGGATCGAGCCCAGGCTGGACAGGGCCGCCACGGCCAGCGGCAGGACCACGGCGCTCGCGGCCAGGGCAGCCGCGCGGGCGCGACGTCGTACGGGGCCGTCGGTCTTGAGGGACAGGAAGACGGCGCCGTGGAGTACGCAGGTCGCCAGGGTGAACAGGCCGCCCACGAGCGCCGCGAGAGTGCTGTCGAAGAGCACGTCGGCGAAGACCGCGCCCCACAGGAACGCCGGGAGGGCGCTGCCCACCACGATGCCCAGGTCGCACCAGACCGGGTTGGTCACTTTGCCGCGCCACTCCAGGCCGACGCCGCGCACGATCAGGCCGACCAGGATGAGCACGACCGGGAGGTAGAAGGCGCTGAACATCCCGGCGTACCAGGCGGGAAAGGCCGCGAACATGGCGCCGACCGCGGTGATCAGCCACACCTCGTTGCCGTCCCAGACCGGGCCGATCGTCTCCAGGCTCTGCCGGTGCTGCTCCGGGCCCCGGCTCACGAACGGCGCCAGCAGGCCCACGCCGAAGTCGAAGCCCTCCAGCACGAAGTAGCCGGTCCAGAGGAAGGCGATGATGACGAACCACAGGTTGACCACTGTCTCCACCTCAGTACATGAGCGACGGCTGGAGTCGCTCGGTCGCGGGGGCGGGCTCCGTCTGCTCGGGGCCCTTGCGTACATGCCTGGTCAGGAGTACGGCCTCGGCCACCGCGAGCCCGCCGTACAGGAGCGTGAAGATCGTGAGTGAGATGGCCACCTCGGTGAGGCTCACCCCAGGTGACACGCTCGCGGCCGTGAGCAGCTCGCCCGTCACCGTCCACGGCTGACGGCCTATCTCGCTCAGCAGCCAGCCGGAGATCATCGCGAGGAACGGCAGCGGCAGGGCCAGCACCATGATCCGGGCCAGCCACGGGGGCAGCTCGCGCCTGCGGCGGGTGAGCCAGAGGCCGAGCACCGACAGCGCCACCGCGGTCAGGCCGAAGACGATCATCACCCGGAACGACCAGAACACGATGGTCTGGTCGGGCCGGTAGTCGCCGGGGCCGAACTGCTGCTCCAGCTTGGCCTGCAGGTCCTCGGTGCCCTGGACGGTGGCGGTGGGGTCGTGGGTGGCGAGGAGGCTGAGGAGGCCGGGGATCTCGATGCCGGGGGCGATGGAGAACGGGGCTCCGGCGGTGTCGCGCTGGAGGCCCTCGGCGGCGGCGAGCTTCATCGGCTGCTGCTCGTACAGCAGCCGGGCCGAGGTGTCGCCGGTGCCCGCGACGACGGCGCCGGCCAGTGCGGTCATGACCAGCGCGGCCCGGGCGGCGCTGCGCCACATGGGGGCCTTCGTCCGCAGCAGCCAGTAGCCGCTGACCGCCAGCACGAACCCGCCCGCCACGATGAAGGCGGCGGCGACGACGTGCGGCACCTGGGCGATCGCGGTGGGGTTGGTGAGCACCGCCCACAGGTCGGTCATCCTGGCCCGGCCGTCGACCACCTCGTAGCCGACCGGGTGCTTCATCCAGGCGTTGGCCGCGAGGATGAAATACGCGGACAAGTTGGAGCCGATGGCGGCGGCCCAGATGCACGCCAGGTGGACCTTCTTCGGCAGCCGCTCCCAGCCGAAGATCCACAGCCCGAGGAACGTGGACTCCATGAAGAACGCCAGCAACGCCTCCATGGCCAGGGGCGCCCCGAACACGTCGCCGACGAAGGTCGAGTATTCGCTCCAGTTCATGCCGAACTGGAACTCCTGCACGATGCCGGTGACCACTCCCATGGCGAAGTTGATCAGGAACAGCTTGCCGAAGAACTTCGTCAGCCGGAGGTAGTGCTCCTTCCCCGTCCGGTGCCAGGCGGTCTGAAGACCGGCCACGAAGACGCCCAGGCCGATCGTCAACGGCACGAACAGAAAGTGGTAAACGGTGGTCACCCCGAACTGCCACCGCGCGAGATCGAGCGCGTCCATCTTCCCCCCACCGGGTGCTTAGCTCTACAAGCTGTAGTACGTCTACTTACAGTAGTACTACAGCTTGTAGAGCACGGCTATGCGATCTTCGTCACAAGCCTGCGGATCGGTGGTCCCACGATGGCGTACGGGGGCAGGCGGGCGCGTCAACCGAGGGGCTGATCCCCGCGTACGTCCAGGGGCTGACCCCGCGCCGATGCCCAGGGCAACTCGCTTACGTGCGGGGATGGCCCGCTGTCTCAGCGGCGGGGGGTTGCGGCGTCCAGGTACGCCTGGAGGTTGCCCAGCTCGAAGCCCCGGCGCTTGATCTTGTCGACCAGGATGCGGAAGTCCCTGGCCAGGTTCGGGCGGAAGTGCAGCAGGAGGATGTCGCCGGGGCGCAGGCGCTTGTCGGGTACCTGGTAGGCGATCTTGCCGCCCGGCTGGACGGTGGCCGTCCAGAGCAGTACCGACTTCAGGCCGCAGTTCTTGACGGCCCTGAGCGTGTCGGTGTTGTAGTTGCCGAACGGTGGCCTGAACAGCGTCGGCCTGGTCCCCAGCTGCCTCCTGAGGGTGATGGAGGCGCCGCAGATCTCCTGTCGCTGGGCGTCGTAGCCGAGGAGGCGGAGGTTCGGGTGGGTCAGGGGGTGGTTCTCGACGGGTACGCGGGCGTCACGCAGCGAGCGGAAATATCCCCATTTCCCGGCTCCTACGAAGCGGCCGGGCCCACCGGCGGGGTCGGGGGTGCCCTTGGCCTCCACCGCGTCCCGCATGGCGAACGCCGTGATCGGGATGCGCTGGTCACGTACCTGCGCCAGGAAGCCGGGATCCTGCTCCCACCCGTCGTCGATGGTCAGGAAGACGACCTTGCGGTTGGTGGGGATGGAGCTGATCACCGGAGGTAAGGAGCCGGTGGCCTGGATCTCCTTCACCTCGCCACGCCGGGGCACCGCGCCGGGCGGGCCGTCGAGCGGCCGGGTGGTCGCGTCGGACCTGGGGGCGGCGGTGGTGGCCGTGCTGCCTAGGGCGGCGCCGGTGGTGTCGCCTCCTGGGCCGTCCGCCGTACCGCCTGACCTGCCGTTGGTCGCGCAGCCAGCCAGCAGGACCGCGACCGCCGCCACGGCGGCAACGCGGACGGACCGGAACACAGGGGCCACATCGCCCATCAGGGCCGTTCGGGCCGCATCGGCCACGATCGTCATGTCTTGTCCCTCGGCTCGCCCCTTGCACACCGGTCCCATCCTGCCAGTCTTGATCGCCAGGCGGGCGCATCCGATCGGTGATCTAGGGCGCGGACCCCTGGCTTAAGCCATGGGGGTGAGCCCTTCTGTCGAATCTTTGAGCGGTAGATATATCAACGCCGTATCTTGATCCATGGCCGTGACGTTGCGGACGAACAGCGACATCGCCTTCTAGTGCGTCTTCCACGTGGTGTGGTGTCCCAAGTACCGCAGGCGGGTGCTGGGTGGAGGGATCAAGGAACGACTCAAGCAGCTCCTCGGCGAGGTGGTCGAGGAGAAGGGGGCGTGGCTGGTGGAAGTGGAGGTCATGCCCGACCACGTGCGCCTGCTGGTCGAGGTGGGTCCGCGGTTCGGGATCCACAAGCTGGTCAAGGCCGTCAAGGGTCGCTCGTCGCGCGTCGCGCCTCAGGAGTTCCCGAGCCTGAGGTCGAAGCTGCCGACGCTGTGGACTAACTCCTACTTCGTGGCCACCATCGGCGGGGCGCCGCTGGAGGTCGTCAAGCGGTACGTCGAGAACCAGAAGAACCGGTGATCGCGGTTGCTGACCGGACGTAAGTACCGCCTGGATCTGGCTTCGGGCCAGGTGGTGTTCGCCGAGCGGATCGGCGGGGCGTGCCGCAGCGTGTGGAACACCGCTCTGGAGCAGCGCCGCACCTACCGGCGACGCGGTGCGTTCATCGGCTACCACGACCAGGCCCGCCAGCTCGCCGAAGCCAAGCAGGAGTTCGCGTGGCTGGGCGAGGCGCCCGGCCACTGCCTTCAGCAGACGTTGATCGACCTGGACCAGGCGTGTTCCCGGCACGGCACGTGGGGGGTCCGCTGGAAGTCCAAGGCCGGGAATCCGCCGTCATTCCGATTTCCTGAGGGCGCCAAGATCGCCATCGAGCGGTTGAACCGGCGCTGGGCGCGGGCGAAACTGCCCAAGTTCGGCTGGGTCCGCTTCCGCATCACCCGCCCGCTGGGCGGGAAGGTCAAGAACGCCACCATCAGCCGGGACGGCAAGCACTGGTACATCAGTTTCCTCGTCGAAGACGGCCTGATCGAGCCTGAGCGGCACGCCAACCCGGGCAGCGCGGTCGGTATCGACCGGGGCGTGGTCAAGGTCGTCACCCGCTCGGACGGCTTGTTTCACCATCAGGTGTTCGCCCGGGATCGGGAAGTCGGGCACGCCAAGAAGCTCCAGCGGGACCTCGCCCGGACCACCAAGGGATCCATCCGGCGCAGCAGAGCCGCCGCGCGGGCCGCCGAGCTGGCGCGGAAGATCCGCCGACGCCGGGAGGACTTCGCCGCCAAGACCGCCCACACCCTGGCCACGAGCTTTGAGCTGGTGGTGTTCGAGGCGCTGGCGACCAGGAACATGACTGCCGGTGTCGAACCCAGGCCAGACCCTGAACGGCCGGGCGTGTTCCTGCCGAACGGGGCTGCGAGCAAGACCGGCCTGAACCGCTCCATCCTGGACAAGGGCTGGTATCGGATCGAGCTGGCCACCCGGAGCAAGGCCCGGTACACGGGCACCAACGTGATCACTGTCAATCCGGCGTATACGAGTCAGACGTGCAACGTGTGCACGGTGGTGGATCGCAAGTCCCGCGAGAGTCAAGCGGTCTTCCGGTGCACCTCGTGCGGACACACCGAGCACGCCGACGTGAGCGCCGCCAAGAACATCCTCACCGCCGGGAGGGCGGAGCACGCACAACTCAGATCGGGTGTGCGGGTTGGGGCGCGCAAACCACGCAACCGCGTGGGCCGGAAGGCCAACCGCCAAGCAACAGCAGCCCAGGCCACCGCGCAGACGGAGCCCGAGCCGGCTGGAATCCCCCGACTTTAGTCGTGGGGAGCGCTTCAAAAGGGCAACACTCGCCAGACGGATCCCTAGAGTGGCGGTGTGAAGGTCGCAGGTAGCGCCATGATCGGCGTCGAGAGGCATCGCGTGTGGGACGCGCTCCAGGATCCGGCGGTGCTGGTACGCACCATCCCCGGGTGCGAGCGCCTGGAGGAGACGGGGCCGGACACGTACCGGATGACGGTGACGGCGGGGGTCGCGTCCATCAAGGGCGTCTACCAGGGCGAGGTGTCGCTGACCGAACCGTCGGCGCCGGAGAGCTTCGTGCTGCGGGCGCGCGGCCAGGGCGCGCCGGGGACGGTGGAGGCCACCGTGCTCGTACGGCTCAGCGAGGTCGATGAGGGGACCCGCGTCGACTACGACGCCGACGCGGTCGTCGGTGGGATGATCGGCGGGGTGGGGCAGCGCATGCTCGGCTCGGTGGCCAAGAGGACTGCGGGGGAGTTCTTCGCGGCCGTCGAGGACCACCTGCGCGCCCCGGAGGGCGGGGCCGAGCATGGGGCCGGGGTGGACGAGTTGGCCGCCCGGCGAGCCGCGATGGCGCGTACGGCCGACGAGGTCGAGGGTGCGGAGGGGCGCCGGGCGGCCGCCGTGTACGAACGACCGTCCGGCGTGTACGAGCGCCCGCCCAAGAGCCACACCGAGACGAGGCCGTGGGTGATGCTGGCGTCGTTCGGCATGGGGGCGGGCATCGCGCTGACCGGCGTCGCCGTGGGCTGGCTGTTCGGCCGGGCAGGCCGCCGTCCACGCCATTGACCGTTGCCCCACTGAACCGGCCGGCCGGTGCCCGAGGGCGGTCGTGTCGTCAAACGGGCTGCTCATGAGCGCGGGATGGGCTCTCGCGGAAAAGGATCTCCAGGCGTAGCGTGGCTATATGCGGCAGGCACACGCTGAAGACGCACGAACCGAGGCCCGGCGAATCATCCGCAACCTACTTGGAGAGGAACGCCCGACCGCCGAGGCGCTGATCGGCGACGCGCGCTCCGTGCTCGGCGAGGAGCGGGTCGGCCGCTGTCTGAGCCTGGCGCTCGGCGCCTCTCTCACCAGGCGGTCCGCCGAGCTGGCCGCCATCGCCGCGTTGCTGGTCGGTGCGCGGGAGCTGGGTGAGGAGTGGTGGACACGGCCCAGGGGCGGCAAGCTGCCCGCGCCCGACGAGGTGCTGCGTACGGCCGTCGCGATCGAGCCGTGGACCGACCTCACCGCCCTGGAGATGCTCGCCGCCTGGATCGCCGACGACGCGGCCGACCAGCTGTGGGGCCGGCCCGCCGCCCAGGTGGACCTCAACTCGTGGCAGGCCGAGGACCGCTTCGACCTGCCGGACGGGGCGAAGCCGGGGCAGCGGCTCGTCGTACACTTCGACGCCGGAGGGCGGCTCGACGCGGTGGTCACCCGGCGGCCCGACGAGGATCTGGGGTCGAACCTCGACTTCCACTCGCTGCGCTACTCGCGTCCCGCCGAGGCCCAATGGAGCTGGGGAGTGGCGGCCGGGCTCGGGCCGCACCGGCTGCCGGACGAGGACCCCGACCCGTACGCCCGTGAGGTGCCCACCGCCGCCTCCGGCATCCTGCGTGCCTGGGCGCTCCGGCACGGCGCTACCCGCGAGCAGCTGGGCGAGCGGTGGCAGACGGTCGGCGACGTGGTGGCGGCGATCGAGCGGGTCGACTGGATGTGGCGCAGCGGGGAGTGGTTCGGCTGGTGGCGCGGCGCCTCCGCCCTGGTGGACGACTCGGCTTACCTTCCCTACCGGCTGGAGGAACTGGCGGCCGGGTGACCGGCCCTGCGGGTGGCTGGCCCTACGGGTGACCAGCCCCGCGGGGGAGCGGCTCTGCGGGGAGCGGTCCGCCGGGGAGCGGTCCGCCGGGGAGCGGGCCGCCAGGGAGCGGGCCGCCAGGGAGCGGTCTGCTGGGAAGCGGCCTGGACAAGGCGCGCACATGGCCAAGACCGCGCGGAAGCACGGCCAACGCCGTGCGTGTCCGACCAACGTCGCGCGTGCGTCCGGCCAAGATCACGCGCACATACGGCCAAGGTCGGTGGAATGGGGTCCGGGGCGTAGAGGTTGTGGTCGAGCGTGAAAGTCGAGATATTTTCGGACATCGTCTGCCCCTGGTGCTACATCGGCCACACCCGCTTCAGCCGGGCCGCCGACCGATTCCGCGCCAAGGGCGGCATCGTGGACATCACCATGCGCCCGTTCCAGCTGAACCCGGACGCCCCCGCCGAAGGCGAGCCGCTGCTCCCGGCCCTGGAGCGGAAGTTCGGCGGGAACGCCACGCAGATGACCTCCCACGTCACCGCCGTAGCGGCGGAAGAGGGGCTGGACCTGCGCTTCTCGCAGGCGATCAGCGCGAACACGCTCGAGGCGCACCGGCTGGTCGAACTCGCCACCCGGCAGGGGTGCGGGCTGGAGGCGGTGGATCGGCTGTTCCACGCGCACTTCACTGACGGGCTCAACGTCGGCGACCAGGACGTGCTCACGAAGCTGGCCGCCGAGCTGGGCGTGGATCACCCGGCGGGTGAGGGCACGCAGGAGGTACGCGAGCAGCTTGACCGGGCGCGGGCGCTGGGGATAACGGGTGTGCCGCTGTTCCTGTTCGAGGGGCAGTTCGCGGTGTCGGGAGCGCAGCCGGCGGAGACGTTCGACGCCGCCCTCGACGAGGTGGCGGCCCGCACCGGCCAGACCCCGGTGACCATCCTCGCGCCCCCGGCCGACGGCTGCGACGACGGCTACTGCGCCGTTTGAGAGGACATGGCGGCTGCTGCGCCGCCTTGGCGGTGATGGTGACGGTCGCTGCGTCGTGTGCGCGGTAACGACGGCCGCTGCGTCGTGTCAGCGACGGCGACGGTCACCGCGCCATGTCAGCGACGGCCCCCGCTACCGTGTCGTGTAGGCGATGATCTCCTCGGCCAGCCACTCGGCCACGTTCGCGGGACCGGGTAGGCGGACGCCGAGGACGAAGTGGGTCAGACCGGCGTCCGCGAGCTCCCGGACCGCTGCCCGGGCGGCGGCGGGGTCTTCCGTGGAGACGACGAGTTGGGTCGAGCGGGTGATCTCCGCCGGGTCGCGGCCGATGGCGGCGCACTTCTCGTCGAGCACCTTGTTCCGTTCCCGGATGAACTCGATCGTGTTGTGCGGCGGCCCCGGCACGTTCCAGATGTCGGCGTGCTCGGCCACCACATCGAGCGTCCTGTCGCCCCACCCGCCGATCAGCAGCGGTGGCGGGACGGCCGGCTTCGGCGCGCACACCACGTCGCGCAGTTGGTAGTAGCGGCCGTCGAAGTCGAAGCGGTCCTCGGTCCACATCCGCTTGATGATCGCGCACGACTCGGCCAGCCTCGCAACGCCCTCGCCGGGGGAGGCGATGTGCAGGCCGTACGCGTTGTACTCCCTGGGCACGAGCGTGTCGCCCGGCTGGTGCGTGCCGCCGACGCCGAGGCCGAGGACCAGCCGGCCGGGCGCGATGGCGTCCACGGTCGCCGCGATCTTGGCGAGTACGGCCGGCGGCCGGGTGAGGTTGCTCGTCACCATGAGCCCCAGCCGGAGGCGGGAGGTCCGCGTGGCGAGGGCGGCCAGCATCGTCCAGCCCTCGTGGATCGGCGCGTCCACCGGCCCGAACAGCGGCAGCATGTGGTCCCAGAGCCAGGCGTGCTCGATGGCGGGAACCGCGTCGGCCTGCTGCCAGGTCCGCAGCAGCGTGTCGTACGTGACGCCGACCGGGACGGTCTTCATTCCGAAGCTCAGCATTTAACAGCTCCACTGATTGTCAGCACTACTGACGATTAGGCTAGTGCGAGAATCGGGAGGTGTCGAGACGTCGCCTTGGATACCTGCTGAAGCACGCCAACCTGCGCCTGGCCCAGCACACCGGCCCGGCTCTGGAGCCGTACGGCGTCGACGGCCGCGAGCTCGCGGTGCTCAACGTGCTCGACTCGGCCGACCCGCTGTCCCAGCAGGAGGCCGCGACGCGGCTGCGGATCGACAGGACGACGATGGTCGCGATGATCGACACGCTCGAGGGCAAGGAGCTGGTCAGCCGCCGGCCGCATCCGGACGACCGGCGCAAGAACATGGTCGAGCTGACTCCGCGTGGCCGCGACACGCTGCGCGACGGGGGTCAGGCCGTGGACGAGGCGGAACGCGCGTTCCTGGCGAAGCTGGCGCCCGACGACGCGGCCCGCCTCAGAGAGCTGCTCGACAAGCTGATCTAGGGACTGCTCGGGGAACTGCTCCGCAATCCCTGTGCCGGTCTGTGGTGGCTGGGGTCCCTAGGGTGGGACAACCCCCTCCAGGGGGAGGGGAGGAAGACGGTCTGTCGTGGCCGCGGTCCCCTGGAGGGACACCCTTCAGACAGTGCCCTCGCCCAGGAGGCCGGAGCGGTGGTGGCGGCGGCACAGGACCTGGTAGCGGACCGGTGACGCGTCCGTGTCGCCGATCACGACCTGCTCGCCCGTACGGACCAGCTCTCCGCCCACGATCCGCCCGTTGAGCTGGCCGGGGCGCCCGCACCAGCACAGCACCTCCACCTGCAACCGGCACACCTCGTCCGCCAGCTCGAACAGCCGCTGTGCCGCCGGGAACATCACGGACCTGAAGTCCGAGGCCAGACCGAAGGCGTAGACGTCGATGCCGTGCTCGTCCACCAGGTCGGCGAGCTGTTCGATCTGGTCGACGGTGTAGAAGCAGACCTCGTCGCAGATCAGGTAGTCGATCCTGTCGTGCCCGGTCACGAGCGTCACCAGATCGAGGGAGTCCACGACCTCGATGGCGTCCAGGCCGAGCCCTATCCTGCTGGTGACCTGGGGTCCGCCCGAGCGGTCGTGCTTGGTCAGGACCAGACCGCGCCGGCCCTGGCGGCCGTGGTTGTAGTTCATCTGGAGCGCGAGCGTGGACTTCCCGCAGTCCATGGGACCGAAGTAGAACTTCAGTACGGCATCACGGGCGCCGGACGGGACGGCGGACAGGGCAAACGTGTCGGTCACAGGGGGCCACCTTAGCGGCTTGGCTTGTTACCTGACCTCGTGGGAGATTTCTCCCCTGGAGTTATCAGGAGGAACCGTGGTCACAGAGAAGCCCCCCTCGCTCGACGCGATGATGACGGCCGACGACCTCACGGCGGCGCAGGCCGACGCCACGAGGTGGCGGTACGGCTTCCTTGTGGTCGTGGCGGGGATCGTCGCGGTGCTGGTGGCCTTCGGGGCCGCCGTGTTCGCCACGAAGGAGTTCGCGGCGTTGTTCGCGGGCGTGGCCGGAGTGGTGGGTACGATCATCGGCGCCTACTTCGGCGTGCAGGCGGGTCAGTCGGGCAAGGCCAGGGTCGAGGCCGAACTCGCCAGGTCGCAGGAGCTGGTGGTGCGCTTGGCAGCCTATGTTGGCACTGAGAACGCGCCCCGGGTCATCGATGAAGTGCTCGGCCGGCGCCGAAGCTGAGGAGCCATGCGTAGCGTCCGTATTGGAGTCGACACCGGGGGCACGTTCACCGATGTGGTGGCCGTGGACGACCAGACCGGTGAGATCGTCACGACCAAGACCCCCTCGACCCCCGCGAACCCGGCCGACGGGTTCGTCAAGGGCATCGAGAAGCTGGGGCCGCTCGACGCGAGTTCCGTCGTGCACGGCACCACTGTGGCCACCAACCAACTGCTCGAGGACCGGATCGCGAACCTGGGGTTCATCACGACCGAGGGCTTCGAGTTCATCCTGGAGATAGCCAGGCAGAGCGTGCCCGACGGCTATGGCAACTCCTACTTCTGGGTCAAACCGCCGAGGATCGTCCCGATCCACCTGGTCAAGACCGTCGGGGGGCGGCTGGACCACACCGGTGGCGAAGTGCGCCCGTTCACCGAGGAGCAGGCCGCCGAGGTGGCCCGCTGGTTCAGGGCCAAGGGCGTCACCGCGATCGGCGTGTGCTTCCTGCACTCGTACGCCAACCCGGACCACGAGCGGCGCATGCGGGACGTGCTGGCCCGTGAGCACCCCGAGGCGATCGTCTCGCTGTCGAGCGACGTGCTGCGCGAATACCGCGAGTACGAGCGGTCGGTCACCACGCTCGTGGACGCGGCGGTCAAGCCGACGATGCGCCGCTACCTGGCCAACCTGTCGGCCCGGCTCGGCATGCCGTTCTCGGTGATGAAGTCCAACGGCGGCGTGCTGTCGGCCCGCGAGGTCGTCAACCAGCCGATCACCACGGTGCTGTCGGGGCCCGCGGCCGGAGCGCTGGGCGCGGCGCTCATCGCCTCCACGGCGGGGCACCCGTCGGTGATCACCCTGGACGGCGGCGGCACGTCCACCGACGTCTCCGTGGTGATCGAGGGTGAGCCGTCCATCACCACCGAGGGGGTCATCGGCCGCTACCCGTGCAAGATCCCGATGATCGACATCGTCACCGTCGGCGCGGGCGGCGGCTCGATCGCCTGGATCTCGCCCGAAGGCACGCTGAAGGTCGGCCCCAAGTCGGCCGGGGCCGATCCGGGACCGCTCTGCTACGGCAGGGGCGGCACCGAGGTGACGGTCACCGACGCGCACGTCTTCCTCGGCCGCATCCCGCCGCACCTGCTCGGCGGGGAGATCCCGCTCGACGTGGCGGCCGCGCGCACCGGCATCCAGGCCCTGGCCGACAAGCTCGGGCTCAGCGCCGAGCGGACCGCGACGGGCATCCTGGAGATCAGCGCGTTCAACCAGAGCAACGCCATCCGGCAGCTCACCGTCAAGCGCGGGCTCGACGTGCGGGACTTCCCGCTGGTGACGTTCGGCGGCTCGGGGCCGCTGCTGGCCTGCCGGCTGATCGACATCCTGGGGCTGCCCGCGGTGGTCGTCCCGCCCGATCCGGGCAACGTCTCGGCGTTCGGCCTGCTCACGGTGGACGTCAAGAACGACTATGTGCGTACGCACGTCACCCGCGACCTGTCACCCGCGACGGCCGGGGAGATCTTCCGCGAGCTGGAGGGCGAGGCGGCGCAGGCGCTCGACCGGGAGGGCTTCGACGAGCCGGTCTACGCCCGCAGCGCCGACCTGCGCTACTACGGCCAGGCGTACGAGGTGCGCGTGGCCGCACCGGCGGGCGAGGTGGACGAGGAGTGGCGCCGGGAGGTGCTGGACCGCTTCCACCAGGCGCACGAGAAGCTCTACGGCTACGGTTACCGCGACGACGAGCGGCACGGCGTCGAATGGGTCAACCTGCGCGTCTCCGGCATCGGTCCCATCACCCGCCCGGCCATCCGCCGCAGGGAGCCCCACGCCGGCGAGCGGCCCGCGGCGGCGACCAGGAGCGTGCACTTCGACTCGGCCGCCGACACGCCGATCCACCAGCGGTCCGACCTGGACCCGGGCACGGTGGTCGAGGGCCCGGCGGTCATCGAGGAGTACGGCTCGACGATCCCCATCCATCCCGGCTTCACCGCCCAGGTGGACGACTACGGCAACGTGGAGGTGCGGCGTGGCTGACCCGATCCTCGTCGAGATCGTCGAGGGCACCCTGGCCTCCGTGGAGAAGGAGGTCGAGACCGCGATCGCGCGTACCGCCCGCTCGCCGATGATCCGCGACGCGCACGACTTCCGCGCGGGCATCCACGACGCGCGGCTGCGCAAGCTGACCGGCCGCTCCTACAGCGCGCTCGTCCAGCCGATCGTCCGCGACTTCCCGATCGAGGAGATGAAGCCCGGCGACGTCTTCTTCCACAACGACGTCTACCTGTCGGAAGGCGGGATCGGCCACCTGCCCGACCTGTGCGTCACCGTCCCGGTCTTCCACGAGGGCTCTGTGGTGGCCTTCGTGCAGGCGTTCGGGCACCACGACGACATCGGCGGCTCCGTGCCCGGCTCGATGCCCTCGCACGCGCGCAGCGTGTACGAGGAGGGGCTGATGGTCCCGCCGATCAAGCTGTGGGACGCGGGCGTGCCCAACGAGGCCGCGCTGCGCATCATGACCCGCAACTCGCGCATGCCCGACTCGCTGGCGGGCGACCTCGACGCCGAGTGCTCGGCCTGCCTCATGGGGGCGCGCCGCCTGGGCGAGCTGTTCGACAGGTACGGCCGGGCCGAGGTCGAGGAGTGCTTCGACGCGATCATCGGCAAGACGACGGAGACGTTCCGGCGCGAGCTGCTGGCCAAGATCCCCGAGGGCACCTACACCTGGGAGGACTACGCCGAGCACGACGGCGTGGACGAGCCGCGGCTGCACGCCCAGCGGATCACGCTCACCGTCGACCACGCGGCGGACGCCCCGCTGAAGATCGACTTCACCGGCACGTCACCGCAGGCCAAGGGGCCGATCAACCACGCGGGCGACTACGCCGACGGTGTGTTCCTGAAGAAGTGGCTGGCCCCCATCCTGCGCAACCTCGCCGACACCCCGGAGCGCATGGCCGAGCTGGACGTCAACGAGGGCGTCGTCCCCCTGATCGAGATGGTCTTCCCGGAGAAGGGGACGCTGCTCACCCCGATCTTCCCCGCGCCCACCAACGCGCGGACGTTCGTGATCCTGCGCCTGCTCGGCGTGCTGGCGGGCGTGCTGGCCAAGGCCACCGGCGGCCGCATGCCGGCCGACCAGGAGACGATCCGCTACACCGGCGTCCACGGCGCAGACGCCGACGGCGTGCCGTACCTGATGCGGGAGGTCCTCGGCGGCGGTTCCGGCGGGCGCTGGTACGCCGACGGTGAGGACACCATCCACGTGGTGCCCGACTCGCGCAACATCCCGGTGGAGTTCGCCGAGGCGCGCTGGCCGTTCCGGGTCGAGCGGCTGGCGCTGGCCTGCGACTCGGGCGGGCCGGGCATGTTCAGGGGCGGGCTCGGCTACGACAAGCACATCAGGATGCTCAGGGACGCCTCGTACATGTCGATCGCCGACCGGTCGATCCTGTCGTGCTGGGGCGTCAACGGCGGGCTGGCCGGGCGGCCGTTCCGGGTCGAGATCGCGGGCAAGGAGATGGAGGGCCTGGTGGACGACCACCAGGTGCAGGCGGGCGAGACCATCCGCATCCGCACCACCGGGGGCGGCGGTTGGGGCTCACCGTACGACCGGGACCCGCGCGCCGTGGCGGCGGACGTCCGCGACGGCAAGGTGTCGATCGCCGGCGCCCTGGGCGACTACGGCGTGGTGCTGGACGGCGACCGCATCGACGAGCAGGGCACCGCCGAGCTCCGCGCCAATCTGCGTCCGCCGGCGGGCCGCTTCTTCGACCGTGGCCCCGGCTATCCGAAGCTGTCGGGCGGCCGCTCCCACGCGGAGGTGGACGAGCTTTAGCGGATGCCATGATGGGCTCCATTTCCTGACATGTCGTGAAATGGAGCCAGCCATGCGTGTCGCCCTAGCCGGTCTCGCCACCAGTCATCCCTTCACCGACGCCCGTACCCTGGCCCGCCACGCGGACCTGCTGGTGTGGGAGGAGGACCCGGAGCGGCTGAGCCGCTTCACCGGGGAGCACCCCGGCGCCGAGGTGCTGCCGAGCCTGGCCGCGCTGCTGGCCGCCGAGCCCGACGGCGTCGTGCTGACCGTGCCGAGCCCGCGCGTGCCCGAGGCCCTGGCGGCCGTGCTCGGCACCGGCGCGGCCTGCTTCGTGAACAAGCCCGCCGTCGCCACCCGCGCCCAGCTGCGCGAGCTGGACCTGCTGCGGATCCACGACCGCGTGCTGTCCAGCTCGGTGCTCCGCTTCGCCCCGGCCTTCGCCGGGCTGCGGGTGGACCCCGCCGACGTGCTCGCGGTCCGGGCCACCGTACGGCATGACGTCGGCCTCTGGGCCGGTGGCTACAACGCCTGGCAGGACACCCCCGGCGAGGGCGGCGGGACGCTGGTGACCATGGGGATCCACGGCGTAGAGCTGCTGGTCGCGCTCTTCGGCCCGGACGTGAGGCTGGTGGGCGCGGCCTCGGCCACCAG
This sequence comes from Nonomuraea aurantiaca, assembly GCF_020215705.1. Classification (GTDB taxonomy): domain Bacteria; phylum Actinomycetota; class Actinomycetes; order Streptosporangiales; family Streptosporangiaceae; genus Nonomuraea; species Nonomuraea aurantiaca. The sequence continues at coordinate 779,368 of NZ_JAIWNB010000001.1, forward strand.
GCACTACGCGGGCCTGCGCTCGGAGGACACCGGCGTCATGGCCCTGCGCTGGGACAGCGGCGTCACGGGCACGGTCGAGATCCTCGGCGTCTCCGACGAGGAGTCCTACGCCGTCACCGTCCACCGGCGCGGCGGCACCGACACCGTCGTGATCGAGGGCGGCGACGACCACGTCAAGGGCCTGGGCTACGAGGGGACCATCGAGGCGTTCCTGGCCATGATCGGGGGCGCGCCGAGCCCCGTCCTGTGGGCGCAGACCCGGGCGATCCTGGAGGTCCTGGTCGCGGCCCGCGAAACCACGCGATGACCGGCGCGCGAACCGTCCGCTGACCGGCACCCGAGGACGCCCGCCACAGTGTCCGAGGAGGCCCGCCCCCAGGTGTCCGAGGACGCCCGCCCGCAGGCGCCCGAGCGCGCCCATTGACAGCCGAACTCCGGCGCAGTTACGGTCTGGACCGTAAATGACGTAACGGAGGTAGACCGCGTGCGGACCACAGCGGAACTCGAGGAGCGGCTGGCGCGGCCGGGCGCCGCCCTCGTCGACGACCTGAGCAGGCTCGACGGCGACATCCTGATCCTCGGCGCGGGCGGCAAGCTCGGCCCGAGCCTGGTCCGGCTGGCGCTCAACGCCACGCGTGGAGACCGGCGGATCATCGCGGTGTCCCGGTTCTCCGAACCCGGGCTGGCCCGGGCACTCCAGGACGACGGCGCCACCGTGGTGGCCGCCGACGTGGCCGACGAGGGGGCGCTGCGCGACCTGCCCGACGCGCCGAACGTGGTGTTCCTGGTCGGCGCCAAGTTCGGCACCGAGGGCCGGGAGCACGCCACCTGGTTCACCAACGCCTACCTGCCGGGCAGGGTCGCCGACAGGTTCAGGGACGCCAGGATCGCCGCCCTGTCCACCGGCAACGTCTACCCGCTGGTCCCCGTCGGCGGCGGCAGCACCGAGGGCTCGCCGACCGGGCCCGTCGGCGACTACGCGATGAGCTGCCTCGGCAGGGAGCGGGTGCTGTCGCACTTCGCGGAGGCGTACGGCACGCGCATGTCGCTGCTGCGGCTCAACTACGCCGTCGAGCTGCGCTACGGCGTGCTCGTCGACCTGGCCGGGAAGATCCTGGCCGGGGAGCCGATCGATCTGGCCACCGGCCAGGTCAACGTGGTCTGGCAGGGCTACGCCAACGAGGTCGTGCTCCGCTCGCTGCTGCTCGCCGAGTCGCCGCCGTACGTGCTCAACGTGACCGGGCCCGAGCTGATCTCGGTCCGGCAGGCGGCGCTGGACCTCGGCGCGGCGCTGGGCAAGGAGCCGGTGTTCAGCGGCGAGGAGGCGCCCACCGCGCTGCTGTCGAACGCCGGCAAGTGCCACCGCCTGTTCGGCTACCCCGAGCTGACGCCCGCCGAGCTGATCGAGCACACGGCGCGCTGGGTGGCCGACGGCGGCCCGCTGCTCGGCAAGCCCACCAAGTTCGAACGCCGTGACGGCCGCTTCTAGCCGCGTGCCCGGCCCATTGACCCGAGGGGGATCCGACGTGCTCAGCACGATTCCAGAGGCGCAGACGTCCGTGCGCGAGCTGTTCAGGCGCGGCCTGGTGATTCCGGCGCACCCGCTGGCGCTGACCGAGGACCGGAAGCTGGACGAGCGCCGGCAGCGGGCGCTGACCCGCTACTACGTCGAGGCGGGCGCGGGCGGGCTGGCGGTGGGCGTGCACACCACGCAGTTCGCCATCCACGGCACCGACCTCCTGCCGCCGGTGCTGGAGCTGGCCGCGCGGACCGCGGGGGAGTACGAGCGCGAGGTGCTCCTGGTGGCGGGCGCGACCGGGTCCACGCGGCAGGCCGTGGCGGAGGCCGAGCTGGCCAGGTCGCTCGGCTACCACATGGTGCTGCTGAGCCCGTGCCGGGAGCTGGGCGAGGACGGGCTGATCGAGCGGGCGCGGGCGGTGGGCGAGGTGCTGCCGGTGATCGGCTTCTACCTGCAGACCGCGGTCGGCGGACGCCCCTTGTCGCGGAATTTCTGGACCAGGTTGGCGGCGATCGAGTCCGTGGTGGGCATCAAGGTCGCCCCCTTCGACCGCTATCGCACCCTCGACGTGCTCCACGGCGTGGTCCGGGCCGGTCGCGCGGCCGAGGTCGCCCTCTACACCGGCAACGACGACCACATCCTGGCCGATCTCGTCACCACCCACCGGGTCGTCGTGGACGGGCACGAGGTGGAGATCGAGTTCGTCGGCGGGCTGCTCGGTCAGTGGGCGGTATGGGTACGGCGGGCGGTCGAACTACTGGAGGAGGCCAAACTGGCCCGCTCGGGCGACAACACGGCCATGCGACGGCTGCTCACCCTCGACGGCCACCTCACCGACGCCAACGCCGCCATCTTCGACTCGGCCAACGGCTTCCACGGCTGCATCCCCGGCATCCACGAGGTGCTGCGCCGCCAGGGGCTGCTGGCGGGCCGCTGGTGCCTGGACCCGGCGGAGGAGCTCTCACCGGGCCAGCTCGCGGAGCTCGACCGGGTCTGGGCCGCCTACCCCTGGCTACGGGACGACGACTTCGTCAGCGCCGGTCTGTCGCGCTGGCTCGCCTGATCCTCATGCGAGCCGGCGGCGCCGTCCCCGAGGCGGCCGTCCCCAAACCGGCCGTCCCCGAGTCAGCCGTCCCCGAGCCCGCCGCCTCAGAGTGTGAGGCGGTACAGGGTCAGGGGGCGGCCGCTGGAGCCGCTGGTGAGGTTGCCCGTGCGCTCGGCCAGTCCGGCCAGCTCCAGCCGGTGCAGCATGCGCCGGGCCGTGCGCTGCTGGACGTCGAGGCGGTCGGCGATCTCCCTGGTGGTGAGCGGCTCGTCGCCCGCCGCCGTCCGCGCCTCCAGCAGCCGCTCGATCGTCGCCACCGACAGCCCCACGCGGCGGGCGATGACCGAGAGGTTGCGCTCCGACTCCGGGACCCCGGCCACCGACTCCAGGACGATGTCCGTGTCGGCGCGCAACGACAGCACCGCCGCGATGTCGCCGATGCGCCGGGCGCGGGCCAGGGCCCGGCGGGCCAGGCTCTCCGCCTCCGCCGCGCTGCGGCCCAGCCCGAAACCCACGCGTACCACCTGGTTCTGCGCCGCGAGGCGGCTCAGCATGGGCAGGCCGGTGAAGCCGCCCGTGGCGTCGTGCAGCGGGCCCCGGGTGGTGACCAGGAGGTGGGTGCCGCCCCGGAAGGCGGCCAGCGTGCCGCCCAGCGCGGTGGCCTCGCGCAGCAGCCCCTCCTCGTTCTCGACCTCGATCAGCCCGAGCGCGATCTGCGCGTCCTCCTGCGCCTGCCCCTCGGCGGTCAGCAGCAGCTGGCGCAGCGCCACCCGGACCGAGTGGACGGAGGGCGCCAGGCGCAGCACGTGCATCTCGCCGCGCAGCGCCTCGTGCACCGAGCTCAGGCAGGTGATCACCGGATGGGCGGGGCCGCGCCGGTGGAAGGCGATCGCCTTCTTGGAGGTCATCTCCGGTCGGTAGGGCAGCGTCCTGAGCGTGTCGGCGGGCAGCCCGGCCTCGGCGAACGTGGCCACCACGTCGGCAGCGGGCAGCGTGTCGATCGACAGCCCGGTGACGTCCTGGCCCTCGTGCTGCAGGCGTACCAGGGCGCTGAGCAGCGTCGCGCCCGAGTAGTCGACGAACGCGGCGGCCCGGCTCAGCGCCTCGGCGTCACGGGAGAGCATGTACGGGACGATGCCGGTGAACAGCCACCCTTCCACGGCGGCGGCGTGCGCCTCGACGATCGCGGGCGCCTGCGACTCGTGGTCGTAGTCGAGGCGCAGCGCGGTGACACCGGGCTGCTCCTCGCAGATGGCCGCGACGTCGTCGACCAGATCATGCGGGCCGACGACCCCGATGACGATTCCCACCCACGCCTCCCTCTCACTCATTTCGGTCAAGACCGCAATTATATCTTGTGAGGTGCCCCTGTGAAGTTCCCGTCGATGGCCGAGGCCGCCGGCCGTACGCTCGGCGACGAGGAGGTGGCCGCCGCGGCGCGGGTGATCCGCTCGGGCATGCTCAGCTCCGTCTGGGGGACCGAGACGCGAGCGCTCGAACGCGAGGTAGCCGCACTGTACGGCGTGCGCCACGCGGTCGCGTGCAGCTCCGGCACCGCGGCCCTCCATCTGTCGGTCGTGGCGGCTGCGCCGGACCCCGGAGACGAGATCATCACGACGCCGATCACCGACTTCGGGACCGTGGCCCCCATCCTGGCGCAGAACGCGGTCCCTGTCTTCGCGGATGTAGATCCCTCGGACGGCAATCTCGACCCCGGTGCGGTGGCCAAGCTGATCGGCCCCCGGACTCGGGCGATCATGGCCGTGCACCTGTTCGGCGCGCCCGCCCGGGTGGCCGAGCTGCGGGCGCTGGCCGACGAGCACGGCCTCGCGCTGATCGAGGACTGCGCCCAGGCGTGGCTCGCCGAGCTGCCGGACGGGCGGCCGGCGGGCACGGCGGGCGACGTCGCCACCCTCAGCCTGCAGCAGTGGAAGCACATCACCTGCGGCGACGGCGGCCTGGCGCTCACCGAGGACGACGAGCTGGCGCGCCGCATGCGGCTGTTCGCCGACAAGGGCTGGGACCGGGCGGCCGGGCGCTCGCACGCCGGTTTCGGCCTGAACTACCGCATGACCGAGCTGCAGGCCGCCGTGGCGCGGGCCCAGCTCGCCAAGCTGCCCGGCGTGGTCGCGGCCCGCCGGAGCACGGCCGTACGGCTGCTGGACGCCCTTCAGGGCCTGCCAGGGGTGCGGCTGCCGCGCCCGGAGGGGCACGCCTGGTGGCTGTTCCCCATCGTGCGGCCCGAGGGTGACGCCCGGGAGTTGGCCGCGCACCTGGCCGCGGCCGGGATACCCGCGCGGGCCGGCTACCTGGAGGAGCCGCTGAACCGCGCCCCGCTGTGGGATCGGCCCGTCTACGGCTCCGCGCGCTACCCGCTCGACGGCTACGTCCCGAACCCGTGTCCCGAGGCCGAACGCCTGGTCGCCGAGACGCTGCTGATCATCGACTGGAACGAGAACTACACGGCCGAGCACGCCGACGCCGTCGCCCGCGAGATCACCCGCTTCACCGCGAGTTGACCCGGTGACCGTAGTTACGTTCAGGTATCGCCCATTGACCGCACGAGGTCCCGTCATTAGGTTTCGGTCAGGACCGGTATTACTCGAAAGGAATCCGCCGATGAGGAAGACAGCGGCACTCGGCCTGGCGGCCACCCTGGCCCTCGCCGCCGCCGGGTGCGGATCCAGCGGCTCGGACAAGAGCACCGTGACCCTCTGGATGTACCCCGTCATCGGGGACCAGGCCAAGAGCCAGGCGTTCTGGGCCAAGGTCGAGAAGGACTTCGAGGCCAAGAACGCGTCGATCGACATCAAGATCGACCAGCAGCCGTGGGAGGGCCGTCAGGAGAAGGTCACCACGGCACTGGTCTCGAAGAAGGGCTTCGACCTCGTCGTCCTGGGGCCCGACCAGATCCCGCAGTACGCCCAGCAGGGCACCGTCGAGGCCGTCGACGACGTGGTGGGCAAGGACAAGGCCTCCTACCTGCCCAGCGCGCTCACCGCGCTGACCGTGAACGGCAAGCTGTACGGCGTGCCGATCTACCAGACGATCACCGCGCCCATCTACAACAAGAAGCTGTTCGCCGAGGCGGGCGTCGACAAGGTGCCCGAGACGCTGGCCGAGCTCAAGGCGGCGGCGCCCAAGCTGGCCGCCAAGAAGGTCGCCGTGCTCGACTACCCCGGCAAGCCCGAGGTCAGCCTCAACCAGAGCTTCTACCCCATCCTGTGGGCCAACGGCGGCAGCGTCTTCGCCCCCGACGGCAAGAAGGTGGCCTTCAACGGCCAGCAGGGCGTCGACAGCCTGCAGTTGCTGCTCGACCTGAAGGCCGCGGGCGGCCTGCCCGAGGACGCCGCCAGCAAGGGCAACGAGATCGAGGGCGGCGCCCTGGCCAAGGGCAAGAGCGCGATGTACCACGCGGCCACCGCCCTGCAGGCCACCCAGCTCGGTGCCGCGATCGGCGCCGAGAACGTCGGCATCGGCCTGCCGCTGGAGGGCACCAAGCGGGTCGCGTTCGGCATCCCCGGCGCCCTGGTGCTGGCCAAGCACGCCGAGAACAAGGACGCGGCGAAGAAGTTCGCCACCTACCTGTCCTCGCCCGAGGTCGCCGCGAGCCTGGCCGCGGAGTCGGGCTTCTTCCCCGCCCGTACCGACGTGACCGTGCCGGGACAGTCGGCCGCGGCCACGGAGTTCGCCAAGTCGCTGCAGTACGCCTTCCCCGGTGACACCCACCCGAAGGCCCGCCAGGTGATGGGCGTCATCGCCCCGCACATCCAGGCGGCCCTGCTCGGCAAGGAGGACGCGAAGACGGCGCTCGACGCGGCGGCCAAGGAGGCCGACGCGCTGCTGGGCAGCGGCGGATAGGGATGCGCCAACGCCTGCGTGACCCGGTCACGGGCCTGCTGTTCGTGCTGCCCGTGCTGGTGCTCTTCCTGATCTTCCGGATCTTCCCCGCCCTCGGCGCGGCGGGGATGAGCCTGACCAACTGGAACATCGGCGGGGAGTGGAGCTTCGTCGGCGCGGACAACTACGCCCGGCTGCTCGACGACACGATCTTCTGGACGAGCCTGCGCGTGACGCTCGTGTACGTGGCCGTCTATGTGCCGCTCACCCTGCTCGTGTCGCTGGGCACGGCGTTGCTGCTGAACCAGGTCGTGTTCCTGCGCGGCCTGTTCCGCGGCATGCTGTTCCTGCCGTACGTGACCAGCTTCGTGCTGGCGGGCGTCATCTGGCGGTGGATCTACGAGTTCGACGGCCTGATCAACGGCGTGCTGGGCAAGGCGGGGCTCGGCCCGGTGGCCTTCCTGGAGCAGTCGTCGCTGGTGCTGCCGGCCCTGGCCGTGGTGTCGGCCTGGAAGGGCTTCGGCTACTCGATGCTGATCCTGCTGGCCGGGCTGAAGGCGATTCCGGGCTCCTACCTGGAGGCGGCCCGGGTCGACGGGGCCTCGGCGTGGCAGCGCTTCCGCCGGATCACGCTGCCGCTGCTGAAGCCCGCGCTCTTCTTCGTCCTGGTGATCGAGACGATCAGTGCCTTCCAGACCTTCGACACCGTCTACGTGATGACCGGTGGCGGTCCCGCCAGGGCCACCTACACCCTCATCTACGGCATCTACGACCACGGCTTCAGATCCTTCGACTTCGGCTACGCCGCCACGTGGGGGATGGTCCTGTTCGCCCTGGTGCTCATCGTGTCGCTGATCCAGCGCCGCTTCCTGGACCGGGGGAACACATGACGCGCACGCGGCAGAGATGGCCGCTCGTCGCGCTGCTCGGCGTGCTGTCGGTGCTGACCGTCAGCCCGTTCGCCGCCATGCTGGTCGTCGCGCTGTCGCCCGCGGGCGCGCCGACCCTGCCCGCGCAGTGGCCGGACTCGCTCACGCTCGACAACCTCACGCGGGTGCTGTCCGCCTCCGGCTTCGTGGGGTGGACGGTCAACTCGCTGGTGTACTCCGTGGTCTCGGTGGTGATCATCCTGCTCACCGCCTCGATGGCCGGGTACGCGTTCGCCAAGAAGCGCTTCCCCGGCCGCCAGGCGATGTTCTGGACGTTCCTCGCGACCATGATGGTGCCCTTCCAGGCCACCCTCATCCCGACGTTCGTGCTGGTCAACAGCCTGGACGGGGTGGACACGTTCTGGGGGCTGATCGTGCCGACGCTGGCCAACTCGCAGGCGGTGTTCCTGATGCGCCAGTTCATCATGGGGCTGCCCGACGAGCTGTTCGACGCGGCCAAGGTGGACGGCGCCTCCGAGCTGCGGGTCTACTGGACGATCGTGGTGCCGCTGACCCGGCCCGTCCTGGCCACGCTGGGCGTGTTCGTGTTCCTGTGGCACTGGAACGACTTCCTGTGGCCGCTGGTCGTGGGGCAGAGCGACGCCACGCGTACGCTCACCGTCGGCCTGACCACGCTGCGGACCGAGGAGATGCAGCTGTCGGTGCTGATGGCGTCGGCGGCGATCTCCGTGGTGCCGTGCCTGCTGGTCTTCTTCCTGTTGCAGCGGTACCTGGTCAACAGCATCGCGATGACTGGGCTGAAATAAGCTCTCTCGGGTGGATATTTCGGCACAAGTCCTCCGTGATCGTCTTCGCGGCACGCTGCTCGCCGCCGCGGCCACCCCCATGACGGAGTCGGGCGAGGTGGACCTCGGCGTGGTGTCGCGCTACCTCGCCGGGCTGGTCGAGGACGGTGCAGACGGGCTGGCGGTGCTCGCGCACACCGGCCGCGGGCCGTACCTGACGCCGGACGTACGCGCCGCCGTGATCGAGCGCGCGGTCGCGCTCGGCGTGCCGGTCATCGTCGGCGTCGGCGGCGCGCCGGAACAGGCCGAGGAGGAGGCTCGGGTGGCCGCGAGCCTCGGCGCCGATGGCGTCCTCGTCTTCCCCACCGAGGGCGACCGGCTGGGCGGTCACGAGGCGATCTGGCGGGCGGCCGGCATCCCCATGATCGCCTTCGACCTCTACACCCGGCCCTGCCCGGCCGACACCATGCGGGACCTCCTCCGGCATCCCGGCGTGGCCGGGATCAAGACCGCGCTGCTGTCCGACGCCATGGGCTGCCAGCGCGCCATCACCCTCGCGAGGGAGACGGGCAGGCTGGCCATCACCGGTGAGGACCGCATGTTCGGCCCGTCGCTCCTGTGGGGCGCCGAGGCCGCGCTGGTGGGCCTGGCGGCCGCGTCGGTCTCCGTCACCGCCGGAGTCATGGCCGCCTACCGAGGTTCGGACCTGCGGGCCTTCGACGCGGCGTCGGGCCGCCTGGACCGCCTGGCCGCGGCCACCTTCACCGAGCCCATGGAGGGCTACGTGCAGCGCATGCTGTGGCTCGCGGCGGCCGAGGGCCGGATCCCGGAGTCCCACGCCCACGACCCCTACGGCCCGTCCCTGCCGGAGCAGGAACGGGCCGCGGTGGCGAGGGCGGGGGGCTACCTCGCCATGTAGGCGTCGGCGACGGTCTGCGTGACGGCGCTGCCGTCCTTGCCCTTCGCCTCGGCCTTGATCGTGATGCTGCCGGCGGGGTTGACCACCAGGACCTTGTAGGAGTCGCCCGAGCCCGGCAGGACCAGGGCCGGCGTCCAGTGGGCGCCCTTGTCGGCGGAGGTCCAGACCCGCAGCGCGGACGCGCCGCCCTCGGCCTTGACGGTGAACGCGAAGGGGCGGCCGGCCGCCACGGTGTCGTTGCCCGGCAGGTTGAGCTCGTACCGGAGCTGGATCAGCGGCAGCCGCGCGCACGGCTGCTTGTCACCGAAGAGCAGGCCGTCCAGGCACTGGTACGGGGCGCTGTCCTTGGCCGGGCGGGCGGATCGGAACGTCCAGGTGGACTCGACGCTGCTGCCCGCGTGCTTGCCGGTGAACCCGTCCTTCCACACATTGGTCAGCCGGTACGTGCCCGACCCGGCAGGCACGCCGTAGTAGGGCAGGCCGATCTCGTCGTACTGGGGCTGCACCTCCGTCTCGCCGCTGAACAGGTGGGTCTGCTCGTCGCCCGGCGCCCCTACGTAGGTGTGGCTGGGGTCGGAGGCGTCCGTGTAGTAGCCCAGGCCGGCCGGGACGAGCGCGCGCACCCGCATCCGGTCGCCCTGGCGGCAGCCGTCGCAGAACACCGACGGATCGAGCCAGTCCGGCCGGTCAGGCCCGGCGGTGATCTGGGTGGGCATGAGGGCTTCGTTCCAGTTCTCCCGCTCCTGGCCGGCGCGGACGAAGGCCCGCTCGGAAGTGGCCAGGCGGGTGAGGTCCGTGGCGGGGTCACGGAACTGGTAGTCGCGCTGCCACAACACCTCGCTGCCGGTCGTGTTGTAGTACTCGGTCCTGGAGACGGGCACGTCGAACAGGTGCGAGCCGCGGACGCTGAGCGGCTGGACGGGGATGAAGGTGTGGTTGACCTCGTTGAAGCTCGGGTACGCCCCCCACCTCCCGGCCTTCTGGGGGAACTCGGCGTGGTAGGTGGTGTCGATCGCGGTCAGGTCGCGGGCCTTCGGGGCGAAGGTCAAGCGGTCAGCGGTGGTGCCCTTCACGTAGTAGGCGAGCTTGTACTCGAACGGGCTGGTCGGCTGGACGGTCAGCTTCCCGGCCGGGTACGGCTTGCGGGCCATGGCCTTGCCGAGGGCGTCGGCTTCGGCGCTGTCGAGCCACAGGAGGGGCAGCTTGTTCTGGGCGAGGTAGGCGTCGGCGCTGAGGAGCCAGGCGAAGCGGTCGTTGGTGATCACACCCGCGGCCCCGCCCTTGATCGCCGTCTCCATGTCGGTCAGGAGGAGCTGCAATGAGTCCCTGGCGGGGAGGTAGACCAGCTTGCCGCGTACGTCCGCGCCGATGGGCGTCAGGCTCAGCCGCTGGTCGGCGGCGAACTTGGGCACCAGCGCGTCATGCTCACTGACGTAGTGCGGGTGCAGCGACAGGCCAGGCACGCTCAGCGAGACCTCCGGCGCCCGCCGGATCTGGTCGAACAGGAACGTGAAGGTGCCCACGGTCGGCTTGGCCGTGACCGGCGTGACCCAGTAGTTTCCGGTGATGGCCGGTTCGTAGCTCAGCAGCGAGGCGCCGGCGTACATCTGCCCCGAGGCGGTCGTGCGGACGTTCATCACGTTCAGGAACACCGGCTCCGACTCGCGCGGCGTGCTGATGCGGAGCCGCTCGGTCTTCGTCGCGTCCAGGGTGATCGTGGTGTCGCCGGTGAGCTTGGTCTCGGGGGCGATCAGCAGGCCGTACTGGAGCTGGTGGGCCGGCATGGTGTACCACCACGGCTGGGCGCTGACGGAGTAGATGCCGCCGTGGGCGAGCTTCACGTCCACCTCGACCGTGCCGGGCACGTCGGTGGTCCGCCAGTTCTCGGTGGTCACGGTGCGCGGCTCGCCGGCCAGAATCGGATCGGTGTCGTTGACCCTGATCACGGCCAGCGGTCCGGGGTTCAGCCTCGCCCACTCGGGCTTGCCGACGAGCTTGACGTGCACCGTGTCCATCTGGGCCTGCTTACGGAAGGCGATGGGCGCCGTCAGCCGGTCGGTCCCGGCCGTCGCCGTCAGCCGGCCCTCGTACCAGCCGGGGTCGCCGAGCTTGGGCTCGATGGTCAGGTCCGCCGCGGCGGTGCCACCGGCGGGGACGGTCAGTGACGACGGCGTGATCGTGGCCATCCCGGCGGGCGCCTGCGTGCCGTCGTGCGCCAGTGCCAGTGACAGGGCCAGCGTGACGGGGGCCTTGCCGGTGTTGCGGTAGGTCACCTTCTTGGTGAGCGTCTGGCCGGTGTACGGGTCGGTGAACCCGGCCGACACCGCCGACAGGTCGTCGAAGACCTGCTGAGCGACGGCCCGGCCGATGTCCAGCCGCCCGGCGCCCTGGTCGTACGGCGAGGTGGCGTCAAGGGGCTGCGCGGTGCCCACCAGGGCGGTCTTGAGCTGGTCGGGCGTCCAATCGGGATGCTGGGCGGCCAGGATGCCCGCCGCGGCGGCCACGTGCGGCGTGGCCATCGAGGTGCCGGACGCCGCCGTGTAGTTGTCGTCGATCGGGCCGCCGCCCGGGACGCTGCTGCCCTCGCCGAGCGAGGTCCCGGCGGCGCGGGCCGCGATGATGTTCACGCCGGGTGCGGTGATCTCCGGCTTGATCGCGAAGTCGTCGCTCAGGCGCGGGCCGCGGCTGGAGAACGACGCGATCTTGTCGGCGGAGTCGACCGCTCCGACTGTGAGGGCCGAGGTCGCCGCGCCGGGCGCGGCCACCGTGAACCGGTCAGGGCCCGAGTTGCCCGCCGCGACCACGAACAGCGTGCCGTACTCGGCGGTCAGGTCGTTGGCCGCCTGGCTCAGCGGGTCGGTGCCGTCGGTCGCGCCGTTGCTGCCCAGGCTCATGTTGACCACCCGGGCGTGCTCGGTGGCGGCCTGCCACTCCATCGCCGCGATGATCTCGGAGTTGTTGCCGCTGCCGGTGTCGTCCAGCGCCTTGGCGATGGTCAGCCGGGCGCCGGGCGCGACGCCCTTGTAGCGGCCGTCGGACGCGGCGCCGCTGCCCGCGATGATGCCCGCCACGTGGGTGCCGTGGCCGAACTTGTCGGAGACGTTGGCCGGGTCGCCGCCGCCGGGGCGGCCGGCCGGGACGAAGCTGCGCGCCTCGGCGATCCTGCCCTGAAGGTCGGGGTGCCGGGCGTCGATGCCGGTGTCGATGATGCCGACCGTGGCACCGGTGCCGTCGTACCCGGCGGCCCACGCCTTCGGCGCGCCGATCTGCGGGTTGCTGACGTCGTCGAGCGCCTTGGCCTTCCCGTCGAGCCACACCTTGCGCAGGCCGTTCTCGAGGGCGGGGCTCGCCTTGGCCGTCGCCTCCAGGTTCGTCTCTCCGGTGACGGACTGCCAGAAGGCTCCGGCCTGCTTCTTGTCGACCTTCAGCGCGGCGCCGTCGATGCTCTTCAGGACCAGCGGCTCCGCCCCGCCCTTCAGCGACCGGGCCTTGCCCGCGACGTCGCCGGACTTCACCTGCGGCTGGTACTGGACGATGAGCGGGAGCCGGTCGGCCTTGGCGTCGCCGTAGCCGTTGGCCGCCAGGTAGTCGAGGTTGAACAACTCCTTGTCCAGCAGGCCGCTGCTGACGTAAGGACCGGCGTCAGCGGGGATCACGTAGTAGCCGTGATCGTCCTGCTGGGCCTGGTAGTTCGTCGCCTCGTGGCCGTCGCGGGGGTCCACGACGACCGCCGCGCGGCCCGCGGCGTCCTTGGAGTAGGTGACGGTGTCCCCGGTGACCAGGGTGATCTTGACGGGCGCCGTCCCCGTCGCCTTGACGGCGGCGGGCGCGTTGGCGGACCCGTTGGCGGGCGCCTCGGCGGGCGCGGCGGTCGGCGCGGCGGTGGCCGGCTCGGCTATGGCGACCAGCGGCACCGCCAGCGCGAACGCGAGTAAGGCCCCGAGACCGCGGCGCCGGGGGGTGGACAGCATGCGCACGGCATTCTCCTGTGCGGTGGAGATCGTTTCCTCGCTGACCTAATCTGGGAATTAGTCAGGGCACAAGTACGCCGGAGGGGCTAAAACCCGCCAGGTGGCGGTATCCCGCCATCGGTCAGAAGGGTGCCGCCATGCTCGAAGCGATCGGCCTGTCACCGGCCGAGAGCCGCCTGTACACGATGCTCGTCGAGAATCCGCGGTCATCGGCCGCCGAGCTCGCCACGCACTGCGGGGTGTCGACGCCGCTGGCCGCGCGCACGCTCGCCGGATTCGCCCGGCGCGGTCTGGCCAGCCGCCTGCCCGGCCGCCGCGCCAGGTACGTGGCGGTCGCGCCGGACATCGCCATCCGGCCGATGCTCAGCCGCCAGGAGGAGGAGCTGCACCAGGTGCGGACGGCCATCCACGAGCTCACCACGTCGTTCCAGCGGGCCTCGCGCTACGCGGCGCATCCGGCCGAGCAGGTGGAGGTGGTCATGGGCACCGACAACATCATCAGCCGGGCGTACGCGCTCCAGGACAGCGCGCAGAGCATGTTCCGCAACATCGACAAGCCCCCGTACGTCATGCCGGACCACTCGAACAACGTCGAGCGGGAGCAGCGGATGATCCAGGCGGGCATCGACTATCGCAGCGTCTACGACCTGGAGGTGCTGGCGATGCCCGGCCGGCTGGAGCTGATCCAGGACGCGGCGGCGCGCGGCGAGAAGGCGCGCGTGGTGGCGGACGCGTCGGTGAAGATGTGGATCGCCGACGACGCGCTGGCGCTGATCCCCATCCGCAACGGAACCTACTCGATCGACGCGGCGTTCATCCTGCACCACTCGGCGCTGCTGGACGCGCTGATCGCGCTGTTCGAGCGGGAGTGGCTGCGCGGCTTCCCGTTACGCGCGGTGCCCCGGCCGCCCGCCGACGGTCCGGACGAGCTGGCCAGGGACCTGCTGGCGCTGATGGCCGGGGGACTGACCGACGAGGGCATCGCGCGGGCGCTCGGGCTCGGGCTGCGTACCGTGCAGCGCCGCATTCACGACCTCATGCAGGACCTCAACGCCATCACCCGTTTTCAGGCGGGGATGGCGGCGAGGGAACGCGGCTGGATCTGACTGGCTTGGCTCTTGGCTCTTGTTCTGACGGGTCAGCGGTGGCCTGAGATGGCGATGCGGACCAGGTCGCGGCCGCGCACGCCGTACAGGGCCTTGCCGGAGGGGTCCAGGGCCAGCTTGGGCTCGCCGCCGAACCACTGACCGGCCAGACCCTCGACGATCGTCTTCGCCGTGAACGTGACCAGGTCCAGCTTGTACACCTTGTCGCCGTCGGTGCAGTAGGCGACGCGGCCGGTGACGAACAGCTCGCCGCCCTTGGCGCCCACCTTCAGCGTCCTGGTGACCTTCTTGCGGATCAGGTCGAACTCGAACACCTCACCCGTGCTCGCCATGCCGTACAAGGTGATCGGGCCCAGCGCGAGGGAGGAGATGGACCGCGCGCCCGCGATCGGCTCGATCTGCCACAGCAGCTTCCGCTTGACCAGGTCGAACGCCGCCAGCCTGGCGCTGGTGGTGACGGGCGGCAGCCCGAGGCCCTCCTGGGTGGTGGTGCCGAGGTAGGCGGTGCCGAGGCGGGTGGCGACGGAGTAGACGGTCTGGCGCTCGACGGCGGGACGGTAGGTCTCGTACGTGCCGGTGCGCGGTGAGTAGAGCGACAGCGCGCCGTTCATGTGGCCGGGCTCCGGCTGCGTGGGCATCACGACCAGGCCCGTGCGCGCGTCATAGGCCAGGTCGCGCGGCCGGTCCTGCTGGTTGCCGGTACGCGCCAGCAGCTTCGGCTCCGCGTCGCCCGGCCGGTAGGAGTAGAGCGCGGCCTGGGTGTAGACGCCGAGGTAGGTGGTGCCGCCGACGGTCATCAGCGTCTTCGGCTCGCCCGAGATGCCCAGCCTGCTCACCTTGCCCGTGGCCAGGTCGTGGACGTCGGCGCCGCCCTTGCCGCCCACGTAGACGCGGCGGCCGTCGGAGTGGACCGACATCGGCTCCTCCGGCGCCGCCTTGAGCCCGCGCTGCACCAGATTGAGGTAGTCGAGGGTGCCCGTCGCCGGGTCGTACACGAAGACCGCGCTGTCCTGGATGCCGTAGACGCGCCCCTCGTGGGCCAGCAGCCGGTGCGTGAGCGCCTCGAAGTACGGCACGCCGAGCACTTCCAGCTTGCCCGTGGCCGGCTCGTAACGGTAGAAGGTGCCCGAGGGGCGGCCGGAGAAGTAGACGTGGCCGTCGTGGATCAGCACCGCGACGACGTACTTCTCACCCGGAGCCGTGGCCTTGACCACCTTGTAGTCGCCCGGCGCGGCCTTGTCGAGGACGACCAGCTCGGCGAGGGAGTTCATGCCGCCCGCTATGTGGGTGTCGGAGATGTTCATGCTCGACACCCAGTCACGGTCGGCCAGGGCGGCCGGGAGCAGCTCCCGCTTCTCGCCGGTCGCCCGGTCGATCGCGACGAGGTGGGCGTGGGAGCCGACGCCCGCGTAGACGTACTTGTCGTCGGCCTGGATGCTGCGTACGTACGCCTCGCCCGGGGCGGGCCGGCCCAGGTCGCGGCTGGTGCCCGTGGCCGGGTCGTACTCCCAGACGCGGCCCGGCTCCGACGTGCCCATGTAGACCTTGCCGTCGGGGGAGGAGGCCATGGTCCAGATGTAGTGGTCGGGATATTCGGCGACCTTCGTCACCTGTCCCGCGACGGTGTCGATGCGGTACAGGTCGGAACGGGCGTGCGTGCCCACGTAGACGTCGGTGCCCACCCGGCACATCGCCCAGACGCCCACGCCGGTGGGGATGTCGAAATGGGTGGTGACCGAATCCTTGGCCAGGTCGTAGGCGCCCACCACGTTGGGAGACAGGCCGCGGGAGCCCACGTACAGGACGCCGCCGACGAACTCACCGTTGCCCAGCGGGCTGGCGACGCTCGCGGGCCCGAGGCCGGTGACGGTGCCCTCGGGCTCGCGGCTGCTGGTCTCCTGGCCGGATCGGGCTTCGGCGGTCCGGGCCTGCATGACCGGTACGGCGGTGAGGGAGGCGGCCGCGGCGGCCGCTCGCAGGAAACGACGACGGGGGATCATGTGCGGCTCCCTTGGTGAAGTTTCGCCGCACGCTATAACGGCCCGGGCCGTAATGTCCAGATCGGGCTTTAGGCCGTCTCCAGGCCGAACAGCTCAGCCGCGTTGCGCCACGCGATCCGCTCGGCCGTCTCGCCGGTGAGGTTCGCCGCGGCGACCGAGCCGAAGGCCGACGACGGGTCGATCAGCGTCGCGTCGGTGCCGAACAGCAGTTGGCGCGCGTCCACGTTCGCCGCCACCTCGGCGATGCGGCCCGCCGGGGCGTGGGACCAGCAGGGCTCCAAGTAGAGGCGGTCGCAGGCGCGGGCCGCCTCGATCGCGTACCGGAACCCGTCGGCGCCCATGTGCCCGGCGATCACCCGGAGCCCCGGCGTGTCGAGGCAGACCTGGGCCAGGTCGAGCACCGAGCGGCCCCAGGTGTGGACCAGCGCCGGGCAGCCGGCCGAGGCGACCAGTTCGAGGGCGTCGCGCAACTGGGGTGAGGTGGCGGGGGAGCCCGTGTAGTCGGTGTGGATCTTGACACCGACGAACCGGCCGGTCGGCAGGTATTCGGCCAGGTCCCGGACCGCCTCCTGGAGCCTGCGCGGATTGATAGTGACATAGCCGTACAACCGACCCCGGCCGCCTCCCCGCCCGCCGTCCGGGCTGTCTCCGCGCCCGTTGTCTGGGTCGCCTCCGCGCTCGCCGTTTTCGCCGTTTGCCTGGGCGTTCAGGGCCGTGGCCAGGGCGCGGTTGCCCGCCGGAGCGTCGTAGATGACCGCCTCGGTGGACGACACGATGGCCCGGTCGATGCCATAGCGGTCCATGGTGGCGAGGGTCGCCCCGGCCACGTCCATGGTGAAGAACCAGGGGCCCCAGTGGGCGTGGACATCGATGATCATCCGAGTAGCCTCCTGGCGTTGCCGCCCGCCACGGCGGCCACCTCGTCGGGCTTCAGGCCGCTGGTCGCCAGCCTGAGCAGCGGGACAATGGGTTCGTAGTGGGGGGTTCGTGAGCCGTACAGCAGTCGCTCGGCGCCGATCTCCGCGGCGACCGTCTCCAGCGCGTCGGGGGAGTTGAGCAGGCGGGTGGAGGTGTGGAAGCCGGGCTCGTCGGCGGCGGCCACCAGGAAGTCGCCCAGATGGTAGAAGTGCGTGTCGAGGAAGACCACCCTGGCCTCCAGCCCGGCGAACGGCTGCCAGAACCTGCGTACGTCGCCACCGGTCAGCACCGTCATGTCCAGCCGCGCCGCCCGACGGGCGACATGCCGCACTGACGGGAAAGCGGCCTCCACACCCTGTTCGTCCGGAAACAGCCGGACCGCCCGGACGCCCGCGGCCGCGAGACGGTCCATCTCCCGCCCCGCCCGCAAGGGGTCCCGCAGATCCACCACCCCGACCGGCACGAACGCCACCGGCGCTCCGGCCGTCGGCCCGCCTGGCGTCGCCCTTCCGTTGACCACCGCCAAGGCATCGGCCGCCGCCAGGTCGTCGGGCGCCGCCAGGGCGAGGGTCGCGTCGTTGCCCGAGCGTACGTCGAAGAGTGCCGCGCGCAGGCTCGCCACCGCCCCCGCCCGGATCCGGTGCGCCGCCAGCATCGCCCGTACGGTGGCCGGAGTCCCGGGCGGCCCGTCGCGGTCCGGGTAGGCGCCCACGAGCACGTCGACGTCCAGGGCCACCTCCAGCCCACCGATCAGCCCCCAAGCGTCGAACGCCATACCGGCCTTGTCCTTAATCGCCATGCGCCCAATCATGCCATTGACGAACAGAGCGCATAAGATTACGGTCGGGGCCATAATTGCTCAGAAATGAACGCGAGGCCCACATGCTCCGCTCACTCATGGTCGTCGTGGCCGGCCTGTTACCCGCCCTCCTCACAGCCCCCACCGCCGCCGTCGCCGCCACTGATTGTGCGAGCCCGGCGGTGGAGACGTTCGGACCGGCGTCGGTCACCGGCGCGATCGTCGGCGCCGTCGTCCACGAAGGACACGCCTACGTCGTCGAACGCGGACCCAAGCCGCCCGTACTGGCGGAGATCGACCTGGACACCCGCAAGGTCGTCAGGAGCGTCACGCTCCCCGACGGCCCGGCCGCTGGTGAGGCGGAGGGTGGCTGGGCCACCGCCGTGTCCGGTGGCAAGATCTATGTCGGCACGTACCCGGTCCCCGACCTCTACAGCTTCGACCCGGCGACGGGTGAGGTGAAGCGCCTGTACTCGTTCGGGAAGAACGGCGGTTTCGTCTGGAGCCTGACCGCGGCGCCCGACGGCACCCTCTACGCGGGGACGTACCCGGACGGCAAGGTCTGGGAGTACGTCCCCAGCACCGGCGCGGTCCGGAACTTCGGCGTACTGGCGCCCGGCGAGCGTTACGTCAGAGCCATCGCCGCGGACGCCGACCACGTCTACGCCGGTCTGCTCGACAAGGCCCAGCTCATGTCGATCGACCGGGCCACCGGCGCGGTCACGCGGCTCGCCACCGGCCCCACGGGGTTCGGCGCCGTCGCGGAGCACGGCGACCGCGTGTTCGCGGCCAGCGGCGGGACCCTCATCGACGTGCGCAAGGACGGCACCGACCTCCGGCAGCCCGCCCTGGCGGAGGGCAGCCTCGACATGCTCACGGTGGCCGCCGACGGCACGGTCTACGCCACCACCCGCCCGGACGGCGCCGTCTACCGCTACCGGTCCGGCGACGCCACGCTCACGAAGATCGCCGACCCGCCGTCCCTCGGCGACGAGACCAGGCGGCTGCAACTGCTCGACGACAACACCCTCTTCGGCGTCTCGGGCAGCGGTGGCATGTGGTGGCTCGACCTGCGGACGGGCAAGTCGGAGTTCGTGGACCTGATCGACGCCGGAATCCCCGCCGGCGCCGAACGGCCGCAGAGCATGCTGCTCGTGCCCAACCGCGCCCTCTACATCGGCGGGCACTTCTCGATGGAGGTCCGCGACCTGCGTACGGGCGCCAAGCGCAGGTTCCGCCTGCCCGGCGAGCCCAAGGACCTGGTGCGGCGCGGCAACAAGATCTACGCGGCGATGTACCCCAGCGGGCAGATCCTCTCCATCGACATCCGCACCGACCAGGTGCGCGGGCTCGGCTACCTGGGCCACGACCAGCAGCGGCCGTGGGACATCGAGTACGACCCGCTGACCGACAAGCTGCTGGTGGCCTCCGCGCCGCTCGGCGCCAAGCTGTCCGGCGCCCTGTCCGTGGTCGACCCGGACACCGGCAAGATGGACGTCTACGTGGACGTCATCCCCGGCCAGAGCCTGATGAGCCTCTCACTGGGCGCCGGCGTCGTCTACCTGGGCGGCGACGTGCTCGGCGGCGGGGGCACCCCGCCGGTCAAGACCTCGGCGTCCGTGGCGGCGTTCGATCTGAGGAAGCGCAAGGTGCTCTGGCAGGTCGATCCCGTCGCCAATTTCCGTACGTTCCAGGACATCAAGGTGCACAACGGGCTCCTGTACGGGGTGTACAAGCGCGACTCGGGCGCCTGGATCGCGATGAGCCTGGCCACCAAGAAGGTGGTCAGCCAGGGCAAGCTGGCCGGCTATGGCGAGCTGACCGTGCATCGGGGCAAGGTGTTCGTGTCCACCTTCTTCGGCGGCGGCAACGCCTACGAACTGGGCACCGACGCCAAGCTGCTGGCCACCGGCCTGGGCGACGAGTGGTACACCAATCCCCAGCTCCACTTCGAGCCCGGCAGCTGGCGTGCCTGGGCCCTGGTGGGCCGGAACCTGGCCCGGATCAGGCTCGACCCCGGCTGCCCGCCCTTGACCATCCCGGCGACCGCTGGCTAGATTTCGGTCTGTGCCGAAATCAGTGATCGATGCCCACCGGCTGATCGGCCCCGTACCGTTCGACGACCTGCCGTCGGACCCCGGGCCCGAGATGGACCGGCTGGGCATCGACCAGGCCTGTGCGACCCACACGCTCAGCCTCTACTCGGACGCGCAGGCGGGCAACGAGGCCCTCCTGCGGCTGGACGACCCCCGGCTCATCCCGGTGCCCGTCGTGGTGCCCGGCGTGACGGGGGCGTCCGCGCCGGCCGAGCTGCACGAGGTGCTGGGGTGGAACGTCCGCATGATCAGGCTCTGTCCAGAACGCCACCGCTTCGACCTCACCGGCCCGATCGCTCTGCGCTGGCTTGCCGCCCTCGGCCTGTCCGTCGCGATCGACCTGGAGGAGACCTCGCCCGCCCAGCTCGGCACGCTGATGGAGCGGCTGCCCGAGCAGCGCGTCCTCCTGCTCAACCCCGGCTACCGCCGCCTGCGCGCGGTGGCCGAACTGATGGCGGAGACCCGCCGCCTCTGGCTGGAGATCGGCACCGTCAACACCCAGGGCGGCGTCGAATGGCTCGCCCACCGGTTCGGGGCCGACCGGCTGGTCTTCGGTACGGGCGCGCCGATCGCCGACGACTGCGGCCCCCGCTTCCTCCTCGACCACCTCGACCTGGAGCCGTCCGCCGTCGACCTGATCGCCGCCGGTTCGTTGAGCGGGCTGATGTGACCGTCCTTCCTGAGCGGGCCGATGTGGACCCCCTCCCTGAGCGGGCCGACGTGATCCTCGACGCGCACGGTCACGTCGGCGACTGGCCCGACTTCCTCATCCCCGATCCGTCCGCGGAGGGCCTGGTGGCCACGATGGACCGGATCGGCGTCTCCGCGATGGGCATCAGCCACCTGCTCGCCGTCGGCCCGGACGCCGTACGCGGCAACCGGCTGGCCGCCGAGATCGCCGAGCGCTTCCCCGGCCGGTTCGGCGTCTGGCAGGTCTACAACCCGCATCGCCGTACGCCCCTGACCACGGAGAGCGTGTGGGGCGTGAAGCTGCATCCCGACGTGCACCAGTGCCGTCTGGACGACCCGCTCTACGAGCCGGTGTGGGAGCTCGGCCGGCCCGTGCTCGCCCACGCCCAGACCGATTCGCCGTGGAGCGATCCCGCCCAGTTCGCCGCCGTCGCCGCCCGCCGTCCGGCGGTGCCGCTGCTCATGGGGCACACCGGTCTCTGGGCGTACGGCTTCGCCCGCGCCGCGCGGCTGGCGGCCGACCACCCGAGCCTCTACCTGGAGACCTGCGGCTCCAGGATGACCGGCCGCTGGATCGCCCGCCTCGTGGACATGATCGGAGCGGACCGGGTGGTGTTCGGCTCGGACGCCTGCTTCCTGGACCTGCGCACCGGCTTCGGCCGCATCGCCCTCGCCCCGCTCACCGACACGGACCGCACCCTCGTCCAGGGCGCCAACCTCGCCCGCCTCCTCGCTCTCCCTCAATAATCCCCGCCCCGCCCCACCCTGAGCCGCCGGCTCACCCCAATACGCCCCGCCCTGAGCCGAATCGAAAGGGACGCTCCCCGTGACCCTCGCCCTCCACGGTGGTACACCGGTCCGCTCGGCGCCCTGGCCCGCGTGGCCGCCGCCGCTCGACCCGGCCCAGCGCGCCCTCGTCACCGAGGTCCTGGAGAGCGGCCGGTGGGGAGCCACCCAGGGCGGTTCCACGGTCACGGACCTGACCGCCGCGTTCGCCCACAGATCCGGCGTGCCGTACGGCGTGGCGGTCGGGAACGCGACACTGGGCCTGTTCGCCGCGCTGAGAGGCATGGGCGTGGGGCGGGGCGACGAGGTGATCGTGCCCGCCTACACGTTCGTCGCCTCGGCCACGGCGGTGCTCCTCGCCGGCGCCACGCCCGTGATCGCCGACGTGGACCCGGCGGACCTGCACCTGTCACCGGAGGCCGTCGAAGCGGCGCTGACGGGCAGAACGGCCGCCATCATGCCCGTCCACCTGGCCGGCAGCCCCGCCGACATGGACCCGCTCAACGCGGTGGCGGCCCGCCACGGCCTGGTCGTGGTCGAGGACACCGCCCAGGCGCACGGCGCGACGTACAAGGACCGCCCGGTCGGCGGCCTGGGCGACGCCGGGGTGTACAGCTTCCAGGCGAGCAAGGCCATGACGGCGGGGGAGGGCGGCCTGATCGTCTGCCGCGACGAGACCGCGTACGAGGCGATCTGGTCGGTCTGCAACCTCGGCCGCGAACTCGGCGGCCAGTGGTACGGCCACCCATCGGTCGGCTGGAACCTCCGGCTCACCGAGATCCAGGCCGCCCTCCTGCTGCCCTGGCTCGACCGCCTCGACGCCGAGATCGACCGCCGCGAGGCTTTCTGTGCCGCCGTCGAACGTGAACTGGCCGCCGAGTGGGGTGCGACGCACGGCGGTGAATCGGCGGGTGCGGGCTCGGGCTCGGTGAGTGTGGTGCCGCGGCCACCGGGTACCACCCGGGACTCCCGCCATCTGCTCATGCTCCGCTTCCACGAGCCAGTGGACCGGGAGTTCCTGCTGGCCGCGATGGCCGCCGAGGGGGTGCCGCTCGAAGGCGGGTACCCGCCGCTCGGGACGATGGCGGCGCTCGTTCGGGAGGGCGCTCGGGCGGAGCCGTGCCCCGCCGCCGAGGCGGCGGCTCGGGAGGTGGTCTGGGTCCGGCAGTCGATGCTCATGGACGATCCCCGCCACGCCGCCCACCTGGCTGAAGCCCTGGCCAAGGTGCTGGCCGCCATGCCGCCCGCCGGTGCCGACGGCGCGGCGCCCGTACGACCTGGCCGGGCGTGACGTCGTGTCGGCCCTGCCCATAGGCGGGACGCCTTGCAGGACCGGATCTACTTTGTAAAGGCGGCGGCCGTCCAGGCCTCCAAACCCCCCAGGACCGTCATCCGTGCCCGCTTCTACCGGTACGAAGTCCCTCAAAGGAGGTGGAAAGGCGGGCCTTGCGCGCAGCCGGGCGGAGTGTTGTTGCCGCTGACGTCGAAATCGGCGCAGGTGAGGAACAGGTGATTGAATTTGCCGAGCAGGAAGGCCAGGATCCCGACCGCGATGGTGACGGCGATTGCCCGCAGCCGGTGCAGTTCGGGGAGCTCGGCGTAATCGGGCAGCAGGATTCTCGACAGAAGCCATGCCAGGGCCGGCGCGCCGGCCAGGGTGAGCACCACCTCGAAGTAGTGGAGGTAGCGAACCCCGTGAGTTCTCGGCGCGATGAAGGCCAGCACGATCCACGCCGAGGGCAGCATCAGGGCGACCCACCCTGCCCAGTGCAGTGCGCCTCTGACGCGTAGCAGCAGGCCCGAGAGCAGCACCGCCGCGGCCACGGCCCAGATGCCCAGCACGGCGTCGAAGAAGATGGCGTCGTACGCGCCGAGCGTGAACGCGGGCCACCAGATGGCGAGTGTGCCACCCGCCGATGCCGCCGCGGTGGCCCGGAAAGTGGGGTCGATGTCGGAGAAACCACGCTTCCCTTTCGGGCTGGGATCGCCGGACGCTCCACCGACCATGTTCACTCCGACCACTCAACACCAGGCACGACGCACGCCCACTGCTCGTCAATATAAAGACGTGCGGCGCATTCCCGGCCCGGCAACCCACCGGCCTACCGAGAAATGACCATGACACCATGCACTACATGGGACCGTCGCGGATCCTCGCCGTACGACACGGCGAAAGCGAGGCGAACGCCGCCTACCGGCGGGCGGGCGACACGCCACTCGTCTACGAACGTGGTGACGACGAGGTGACCCTGACGGCCCTGGGGCGGCGGCAGGCCGGGGCGCTCGGGGAGTTGCTGGGGGCGCTGCCGGAGGAAGAGGCGCCCGAGGTCGTGTGGTGCTCGCCCTACGTGCGTGCGCTCGACACCTGGGCGAGCGCCTCGAAGGTGTGGCGGACGTTGCCGGTGACGACGGACGAGCGGCTCAGGGATCGGGAGCGGGGGATGCTCGCTCCGTACAACGAGGCGGAGATCGGGCGGCGGCATCCCGAGGAGCTGGCGCGGTGGCGGGCGGCGGGGGACTACGACTATCGGCCGCCGGGCGGTGAGTCGGTGGGTGACGTGGCGGTACGGGTGCGCGCGGCGGTCGGTGAGCTGGGCGCGCGGGCCGCCGGGCGGCGGGTGCTGATCGTCGCGCACGACACGGTGGTGCTGGCCCTGCGGCATGTGATCGCCGAGACGCCCGATGCCGACGTGGCCGCCATGGCTGAGTTCGCTCCTGTGCTCAACGCGTCGGTCTCGACGTGGCGGGCGCTGGACGGGCGCCTTGAGCTGCTGTCCTTCAACGACATCGACCACCTGCGGTCCTTTGACGACGTCAACCACCCGCGGTCGTTCTGACGAGATCGGCCCGGCCCCGCGTGTCGTCGGCGTCGAACCATTCCTGCTCGGTGGCGAACCACACGCGCCACCGCGGCTCCAGCTCCGGCCCGTCGCGCTCGATCACCCGGCGCAGCCGCACCTCTTCAGGCGCCTCCACCCAGATGGTGAACGCCAGGAGGTGGGCCGCCGATCTGCGGGCCGTGCCCACGCCTTCGATGATCAGGACCGGTGCGGCAGGGACCGTGATCAGGTCGGTGTATTCGCCGCGTACCCAGTCATAACGGCGGAACGCGCCCGGGAGTCCGCGCTGGAGCGGGCGGAGCACCTGCGTGTCGAGGGCGTCGAACCAGCCGCCGGGGCCCTCGTCCCACGGGACCGGGAAGTCGTCGCTGTGCACCACCTGGCAGCCGAGTTCGGCCGCCAGTTCGCCCGCGTACGTGGTCTTGCCCGATCCGGCGGGGCCGTCGACGGCGACCAGCCGGACCGGCCCGCACGACGGATCGAGCGCCTGAATGCGGCGGGCGGGCGATTCCACGGGTCCCAGGGTAGGTGAAGGAGACACGCAGCCTGAAAGACTACTCTTTCGCCACGAACGCAATTCTGGAGGCTGACCTTGCCCGGACCCCTTGGTGACATCGTGGTGCTGGATCTGTCCAGGGCCTTGGCGGGCCCGCATGCCGCTCAGATGCTCGGCGATCTCGGCGCGCGGGTGATCAAGGTGGAGCATCCAGATGGAGGGGACGAGTCCCGGGGCTGGGGGCCGCCCTTTGTCGGGCCGGATCACGATATTTCCACTTATTTTCTGGCGGCGAACCGTAACAAGCAGTCCATCGCCATCGACCTGAAGTCCGCGGAGGGCAGACAACTCGCCGAGCGCCTGGTACGCCAGAGCGACGTGCTCATCGAGAACTTCCGTACCGGCGTGCTCGACCGCCTCGGCTTCTCCGTCGAGCGGTTGCACGAGCTCAACCCGCGCCTGGTCATCCTGTCGATCACCGGCTTCGGCCACGACGGGCCCGAGGGCGGCCGGCCGGGCTACGACCAGATCGCCCAGGGCGAGGCGGGCCTGATGTCGCTGACGGGCCCCTCGCGTGACGAGCCGTACCGTGTGGGCGCGTCCATCGCCGACCTGCTCGCGGGCATCCACGGCGCGTACGGCGTGACCGGAGCCCTGTACGAGCGCGAGCGGACCGGCAGGGGCCGGGTGGTGCGTACGTCGCTGCTGGCCGCCGTCACCGGTGTGCACTCCTACCACGGCACGGCCTGGACCGTGGGCGGCCAGGTGCCCGGCGCGAACGGCAACCACCACGCCTCGATCGCCCCCTACGGCGCCTTCCATTGCGCCGACGGGATGCTGCAGATCGCGGCGGCCAACGACGGCCAGTGGAAGAAGGTCGCCGCCCTACTGGGCATAAACCCAGATGTGGCTAAATATGCGACGAACAGGGAGCGATTCGCCCACCGGGATGAGCTGATCGCCGACATGGAGAAGGCTCTGGCCGCGCACGACCGCGGCCACTGGCTGGCCAGGCTCGGCGAGGCGGGAGTGCCCGCGGGCGCGATCCGTTCGATCGACGAGGTCTACTCCTGGGACCAGACCCGCTCGCAGGGCCTGGTGATCGAGGTGGACCATCCCGTCCTCGGCCGCATCGAACTGCCGGGCCCCCCACTGCGCTTCGAAGACGACACAGAGGAGAGTGGCCCCGAAGAGAGTGGCGCCGAGGTGACGCACACCGCGCCGCCCGCCCTGGGCCAGGACGGCGACGCCGTGCTCAGCTGGCTGGAAGAGCGCGAGGGGTGATGCGGATCCGATGGCACCGGCGGGCGCTCTCGTGCGTCAACATTCCAACATCGCCGGTTAGTAGGGAGCCATGGTGAGCCGTCCGGACGCGCGCACACTGATCGACACGGTCCTCGACGCGGGATCGTGGAAGTCGTGGGACGCGCCGCCCGCCGATCCGGTGACGCCGGGCTCCTCCTACGCCGACGAGCTGGCCGCGGCCCGCGCCAAGTCCGGTTACGACGAGTCCGTCATCACCGGCGAGGGCCTGCTCGACGGGCGCCGGGTCGCCGTGGTGGTCTCGGAGTTCTCGTTCATGGCCGGGTCGATCGGGGTGGCGGCGGCCGAGCGGGTCGTGGCCGCGGCCGAGCGGGCCACCCGTGAGCGGCTGCCGCTGCTGGCCGCGCCCGCATCGGGCGGCACCAGGATGCAGGAGGGCGCGCTCGCGTTCGTGCAGATGGTGAAGATCACCGCCGCGGTGCAGGCGCATCGCGCGGCGGGCCTGCCGTTCCTGGTGTATTTGCGGCATCCGACGACCGGCGGGGTGTTCGCGTCGTGGGGCTCGCTCGGGCATGTCACGGCCGCGGAGCCGGGGGCGCTGATCGGGTTCCTGGGGCCGCGGGTGTTCGAGTCGTTGCACGGCTATCCCTTCCCCGAAGGCGTACAGGTGGCGGAGAACCTGCACGAGCACGGGCTGGTCGACGCGGTGGTGTCGGCCGAAGACGCGCGCGGGGTGGCGATCAGGGCGCTGTCCGTGCTGTGCGCCGAACGTGCCGGGCTGGTCGCCGGCGAGCCGCCCGAGGAGGACCTGCGGCCGGTGGAGGCGTGGGAGGCGATCACCCGCTCGCGCCGCGACGACCGTCCCGGCGCGCGCACGCTGCTCAAGCTGGCCGCCACCGACGTGACCCCGCTCACCGGCAACGGCGCGGGCGAGAACGAGCCGGGCCTGCTGCTGGCGCTCGCGCGGTTCGGCAGCGCGCCGGCCGTCGTGCTCGGCCAGGACCGGCGCAGGGCCCGGCCCAGCTCGCCGCTCGGCCCCGGCGGGCTGCGGATGGCCAGGCGCGGCATGCGGCTGGCCGCCGAGCTGGGGCTGCCCCTGGTCACCGTGATCGACACGGCGGGCGCGGCGCTGTCGAAGGCGGCCGAGGAGGGCGGGCTGGCCGCGGAGATCGCCCGCTGCCTGGCCGACCTGGTCATGCTCGACGCGCCGACGGTGTGCCTGCTGCTCGGTGAGGGCGCGGGCGGCGCGGCGCTTGCCCTGCTGCCCGCCGACCGCGTGCTGTGCGCGCAGCACGCGTGGCTGTCGCCGCTGCCGCCGGAGGGGGCCTCGGCGATCCTCTATCGCAGCGTGGACTTCGCGCCGGAGATCGCCCAGCAGCAGCGGGTGCGGGCCACCGATCTGCGGCGCGACGGGATCGTCGACCGGGTGATCCCGGAGGTGCCCGACGCCGCGTACGAGCCGCGCGCGTTCTGCGAGCGGGTGGGACGGGCGCTGGAGTACGAGATCGCCGGGCTGCTGGCGCGGAGCCCGGCGGACCGTCGAGTGGCCCGCCAGGCCCGCTACCGCAACCTGGGCGGCTAGCCTGGGGCTCGCCAGGCTGGTTACCGCGAGGGCTCCTTCGGCTCGTACGTCCAGAGCACGCGGCCGTCGGCGCCGTAGCCGGTGAGCCGTACGCCCGGCCAGAACAGCCCCTGCTTGGTAGCCGCCTCGGGAACCGGCCCGGCGAACAGTCGCACGCCCTGCCCCCAGGGGTCGGGCACCGTGCTCGCGGTGGCGTGTCCGCCGTCCTTGAGCGTGATATCGACTTTGGCCGTGCCGGGCAGGGTGAAGCCGTACCACTGCCCCTTATGGGACGACCATTTCAGCGGGAGCTCCGGGGCGGCGATCATGTCGCTCAGCTTCCCGCCCGGAGCGGGCTGGAAGGAGCCGGGCTGTTCCTTGCCGTCCTTCGTCCACTTGACGCACGCGTCGGCGTACAGGTGGGCGGTGAGCCCGCCGGCGAAGACGTGGCCGGCGTCCAGGGGCTTCTTGTCGTCCCAGCACCAGGAGCGCTGCCTCGACTCGACCTGTTCGAGTTGCTTGCCTCGCACCTTGTACACGAAGGCGCCGAGCTTGGCGTCGCGCGGGTACCTGACCCACCACACGGGCGCGGGCAAGTCCTTGCCGCGCATCAGGGTGGCGGGGAGGCGACGTCCGTCCTCCATCACCGCCTCGATGGACAGCCAGTCGTCCTCAGCCGCGCCGAAGGCGAGGAAGCTGCCAGGCAGCGGCAGATAGGTCTGCACCTTGCTGCTGGAGAACCGGCCGAACGGGGGTTCGGGCCGCACCGGGGTGCAACTGCTCGGGTTGTTGCTGTTTGAGCCGGTACCGCCGGTGGCGCACAGCTGCAGGCCGTCCTCGTAGGGCTGCGTGCCGAACGAGAGCCGTACCGGCCCGTTGCTGAAGTCGTCGGTTCCGGGGACGGTGATGGGCTCGCCGGTCCGCTTGAAGTTCGACTTCGTCGATGAGGGGCGGGGTGGGAAGTCCTTGCGCCAGAGCTGCTTGCCCGTGGCGTCGTAGCCCGCCACCCAGCCGCCGGGGGTCCAGTCGAGCGGCGCTAGGCGTGCGAGGGTGAACAGGTTGCGGCCGAGGTTCCACGGATCGGGGCTGCCCTCCAGGGTGATCGGGGCGTCGGAGCCGGTCGCCAGCTGGATCTTGGCGGTGTCCCTGCTCGCGGCGGTGAAGATCAGGCCCTCATCGGTGAAGAGCATCGGCACGGGGTCCGGCGTCGGATCCTTCGTGTCCAGGTTGATCCAGCCGATTTCTTTGCCCTGGCGGAACCAGAAGATCCGGCGGCCCTGGACCTTGTAGTCGTAGGGGCGCACGGTGACCGCGCCGGGCAGCCGCAGCGCCTGGCCGATCGGTGTGCCTCTGCTGCTCTCGTGGATGAGGGACTTGGGCGACTGGTCCGTGCCCTGCCTGCCCTTGGCGTCGGTGAATTCCACCTTGGCCACCCGGTCCGCGGCCGACAGCGCCAGCGTCCAGATGACCATCGGGGCGCCCTCCGACCGATGCAGCGTCGCCTCCACCCGCCTGCCGTCCGTCAGTACGGCCGTGACCTTCGTCACGTCGGTCATGGACAACCCGTAGTCCATATAGGCGGACGGAGTGTCGCTCCGGGTGGTGCCCTCGTACGTGCCGCCACCTTCGAAGACCTCGGCCGTGCCCAGGTCGTGGCACGAGCCGAAGGGATCGCCGTCCACGGCCTGGGCGACCTGGCACACCAGGGGAACGCCGTCCTGGTTCCGCGCGAACCACAGGCGCAGCGGCTTGCCCTGCGCCGGGTCGTCCACCACCACCTGCTCGCCGGCCGCCGTCTTGTCCTGCATGAGCTGCTTGTAGACCTCGTCGGGGTCGCTCGCGCTGTTTCGGCCCAGGCCCCCGTTGAGCAGGATGGGGATGAAGACGGCGAGCAGCGCGATGGGCAGGGCGGCGAGCAGCCACCGCCCGCGCGGCACCGGCGGGGGAGTGCGGCGCTGGACCTTGAGCCAGGCGTTCGGATCGGCCTCGTAGGTCTGGGCTTGGGCGTCGAGTGCCGCCCGCAGGCGTGCTTCCAGATCGCTCACTGGTCCTCCTCCTTCAGCGCCTTGCCCAGCGCGGCCAGGGCCCTGCTGGCGTGGGTCTTGACCGAACCCGCCGAGACGCCCATGACGTCGGCGATCTCGCGTTCGGACAGGTCGAGCCAGTAGCGCAGGACGAGGGCCTCGCGCTGCCTGCGCGGGAGGCGGTCGAGCGCCGCGAGCAGCTCGCGGTGCTCCTCGGCGACGATCACCGCCTGCTCGCTGCTGCGTTCATGCTCGGGAGGATCGGGGCGGCGCAGCCGGACCAGCCTGAGGTGGCGCAGGCGGTTGCGGGTGAGGTTGCAGACGATCGTGCGCAGGTACGACACGGCCGCCCCGTCGTCGCGCAGCCGTCTGGTGTGCAGCCGGGAGAACGCCTCCTGGGCGATGTCCTCCGGGTCGTCGGCGCCGAGCAGGCCCGCCAGCCGTACCAGGGGATGGTAGTGGGCGGCGAACAGCTCGGCGAATGACGGCTGCGCCATGGTGGAGGAGTCGATCACAGTACAGAGACACCCAAGGCGGGCGTCGGTTGACTAGGGGACGGGAATCCGTTCGACGCGGATCGAGAAGACCTCCTCGCGAGGCACCACGACCTCGTAGGCGCCGTGGTCGACCATCCAGTAGCCGAGCGCCTCCGCCTTCATGCCGCTGTGGCCGGTGTAGGCGATGTGCAGGCCGTCGTCGTCCTCGTCGAGCACGATGCACGGCTCGCCGCCGAACGCGCCGACCGTGCGGATCAGCACCAGCCAGTCGAGCTCGGCGCGGCCGACAGTGCGCCGCCAGTAGCCGGAGGCCGGTTCGAACCCGTCGAGCTCCTCCTCGCTGAACAGCACCACCTGGTCGCTCTCCGGGCCGAGCGCGGCGGGCAGTGTGCGCTCGGCGAACCGCGCGACGAAGCCGGCGGCTACGGGCGTGATGTCGTCACTCATGCGGCGGGCCGCCAGGTGAGCCCGTCGTAGGCGGCGAACGGCCGCTCATGTTCGGGGGTGATGTGCACGATCTGCGCGCCCGCGGGGATGGGGATCGGTGTGGTGTGGAACTGCGGGACCACGTGCTCGCGCGAGGTGGTGAACCCGTTTCCCGCGAACGGTGGCGCGTCGCTCCAGTCACCGCCCATATGCGGTCCGTACGGAACGGCGTAGGTGTCGGCGTCGCGGGCGTACCAGCGCATGACATAGAGCTCGGGCACGTCGGCCGTCAGCTCCGATCCCTCGAACGAAAGGTCGAGTCCGTAGTAGAGCTGTCTGGGGGTCGTCAGCCGGACGCAGTCCTGGAGCCGGTAGACGTAGCCGGAGATGACCGTGCGTTTACCCGAAAGGTATGGCACGAGCAGACGCGGCGGGACGACCTTCTGCATCTGCGTTCTGCTCACTGTTCTACTTTACGATCGCTTGATACCTAGTACGCGATGTTCGAGGCACGGCAGGGCGGTCCTGGCCGCGGCGGTCACCTCCGGGTCCACCTCCACGACCTGAATGCCCGGATTGGTGCCCAGATCGGCGCGGACTACACCGAGCGGGTCGGCCAGCATGCTGCGGCCCACCCCGAAACCGTCGGTCGACTCGGCCGGATTGGGTGCCTGGCCGACTGCGGCGGTCCATGTCGTGTTCTCCAGCGCCCGCGCCCGGACCAGCGTGATCCAGTGGTCCTCCTTGAGCGGGCCCGATCCCCACGCGGCGATGACCGCGAACAGCTCGGCGCCCTGGTCGACCAGTGCTCTGGCCAGCTCGGGGAACCGGACGTCGTAGCAGGTGATCAGCCCGACGCGTAGTCCGGCCAGCTCCACCACGGTGGGCTCGCCGCCCGGGGCGACCAGCTCGGACTCCTTCGCGCCGAAGGAGTCGAACAGGTGGATCTTCCGGTAGGCGGCCTTGACGGAGCCGTGCGCGTCGATGGCCACGGCGGTGTTGTGCACCCGGCCGGGGCCCGGCTCGAACACGCCGGCGATCACCGCGATGCCGTGCTCGCGGGCCGCCTGCGCCACGCCGGAGACGAACGGCCCGTCGAGCGGCTCGGCCAGGTCGGTGATGCGGCTGCCGTAGCGGGTCAGCGTCGCCTCGGGGAAGATCGCCAGGTCCGCGCCTTCGGCCCTGGCGAGCGCTTCGCGGACCCTCTTGAGGTTGGCCGGCGGGTCAGGAGACACCGGGATCTGGCAGAGGGCGATTCTGGTCACGGCCCGACTCTAACCGGTTGGGCACCCCTCGAAACCAGGTCAGGCATCGCCAGATCCACTCGAGTGGGCCGTACCTGAACCTCGACAGCCACCACGCGCTGAACGGCACCTGTACGGCCAGCGTCGCCACCGTGACCACGAGCACCCACCAGCGCGTCGGGTCGCTCTTGAGCAGGTGGCCCGCTAGGGAGATCACCAGCGTGCCGGAGATGTAGTTGGTCAGCGCCATCCGCCCGAGCGGCTCCAGCACCGCCGACAGCGGCGCCGACCACCGGGTCCGCAGGGCCAGCAGCAGGCCGGTGGAGTAGGCGGTGGCCCCGGCGAGCGCGGCCGTGCTGTAGACGGTCCAGTTGTGGTTGGTGGTCCAGGCGGCGGTGAGCAGGGCGGAGGCCAGCGCGCTGACCGCGAAGACCGGCAGCAGCAGCCGCCCGGACGGGCGCGACTCCATCAGCGCCATGCCGAGCAGGAACAGCGCCGGGATGAGGATCGGCCCCGCCCCGACCCACACCGCCCACACGACCGTGGCCACCCCGAGGATCACCATGGGCAGCCCGCCGGCCAGGAACGAGGCGGGCAGCAGCACCAGCGCCCCGAACGCCGCGTAGGCCGTCAGCACCTCGCCGC
The DNA here is from genome assembly GCF_020215705.1 of Nonomuraea aurantiaca. Lineage (GTDB taxonomy): Bacteria > Actinomycetota > Actinomycetes > Streptosporangiales > Streptosporangiaceae > Nonomuraea > Nonomuraea aurantiaca. Next base: position 811,728 of record NZ_JAIWNB010000001.1, read on the forward strand.
TGTAGAAGGTGCGCTGGAGCAGCCCGAAGCACAGCAGCCAGAACAGCCGGCGCACCAGCACCCACCGCCCGGCCCGCTCCAGGACCAGGACGAAGCTGATGCCGAACAGCAGCGAGAAGATCGGATAGAACCGGCTCTGGAACAGCGCGTCGATCGTCCAGTCGATGCCGTTCTTGGGCTCGTGCACGGCGTGCTGCCAGGTGTTGACCAGCATGATGCCGCCCACCGCGAAGCCGCGGAGCGCGTCGAGCTCTCGGATACGCCTCACAGGATCCAGGCGAACCACCATACGAGGAATCCGGCCGCCGTGACGGCGGCCACCGCCTGCGGCCAGCCCCGGCGCAGCGCGAGCGCGCCGAGCGTGAGCACGGCCGAGCCGACCGCCACCCAGGTGTACGGCCAGACCGAGGCGGGCAGGCCGACGGCCAGCGCGGTCTCGTTCTCCTTGAGCATGCCCCACACCGCCGCCCCGGCCAGCCCCGTGAACGCCGTCCCCGCCAGCCCGGCGAAGGCGGCCACTGCCCGGCCCTTCAGCGCGCCCGCGACCAGCTGGACCAGCGACACCAGCGCGAACAGCGCGAACGGGGCGGCCAGCCAGGGCGACAACGAGATCTGGTAGGAGGCGCCGGTCACCCGTACGTCGCCCGGGTTCAGCCGCGGGTAGACGGCCGCCTTCTCGGGCGAGCACGGTGCGGCCGCCCCGCCTGACGGGGTGTCGACGAAGGCCAGGATGTGGCGGCGGGCGCAGCCGTTGACCAGGAACACCGCGTGGCCCGTGCCCGCGAACTCCACGAAGCGGGCGTTGGGCAGGCTCTTGGCGGCGGGCTCGCTGGTCCTGGTCGGCGTCGTGGGGTCGTACTGGCCGCCCACCACGAGCACCGGGGCCTTCGTGGTGGCGTTGACGGGTGCCGACTTGGGAAGCTTCCAGGCATCACACACCGCTTTGTCACTATTTACGGTGAAAAGTCGGGATTTTGTGGTGAATGTGTTGAACGGGACCTCGTCCTGGCACTGCACCGCGTGATACAGCCCGAACTCGTGCGAGACCAGTGCGTCGCCCACCTCGTCGGCGAGCGGGCGCAGCAGCTCGTCGTCGCCCTTGCTCAGGGCGTCGATCATCGCCGGCGCCACGGCGAGCACGTCGGCCTCGTGCAGCGCCTCCGCCATGATCGTCGAGACGTCGTCGCCGGTCAGGCGGGCGGCGAAACCGGTGCCGAGCAGCGGGTCGGTGGTCGGCACCCGAGCGGGGCGGGCGTTCAGCCGCGTCACCATCGCCTCGAACGGCTCGCGCAGGCCCAGCTTGGTCACGGTGTCGGTTAAATTGCGGTCGGCGTCGTCGTACCAGCCGACCTTCTCCGGCAGGTACGAGTCGAGCACCACCGAGCGCACGCCCGCCGGATCGGCGGCGGCCACGTCCATCATGACCCGGGTCGAGTAGCTGACCCCGAACAGGTTCCAGGTGGGGTAGCCGAGTGTCTTGCGCAGCTCGACGACGTCGGCGGCGATCTCCTTGGTGTTGTAGCCGCGCAGGTCCACGCCCTGCTGCGCGAGGCGCTCGCGGCACTTCAGCGCGGCGGCGCCGACGTCGGCCGACGGCTCGCGCAGCCGGTCCAGCATGGCCTCGGCCGTCTCCGGGCAGCCCAGCGTCGGCTGGGAGTATTTGCTGCCGCGCTGCTCCACGGCCACCACGTCACGGTCGGGGAACATCTGGCTCAAGAACCCCGTCAGCTGCATCGACGCCGAGGCCGGGCCGCCGCTCATGTAGACGACCGGGTCGGGCTTGCGGTCCTTGGCCGTCGAGGCGTGCACGGCGTAGCCGACCTTGATGACCTTGCCCGGCGTGTCCCTGCGCTCGGGGACGACCAGGAAGCCGCAGGTCGTATGGTCGGGCATGACGACGGGACACGCGCTTTTCTCGACACCGCCCGGACTCATGACGGGCGGCGCGGAGAGGGCAAGTGCCAGGAGGACCCGAATGATCACGGGACGAGACTAATAGTGTGGGGCCGTGACGGAACCACTTGTATCCCGGATGCGCGCCTTCGGCACGACGATTTTCGCGGAGATGAGCGCGCTGGCCGTACAGACCGGCTCGATCAACCTGGGCCAGGGATTCCCCGACACCGACGGGCCCGCCGCGATGCTCGACCGGGCGGTGCAGGCCATCGTGTCCGGCGCCAACCAGTACCCGCCCGGCCCCGGCGTCCCGGAGCTGCGGCAGGCCGTCTCCGAGCACCGGGCCGACCACTACGGCCTCGACTACGCGGCCGACGGCGAGATCCTGGTGACGGTGGGCGCCACCGAGGCGATCGCGGCCGCCGTCCTGGCGCTGTGCGAGGCGGGCGACGAGGTGATCGCCTTCGAGCCCTACTACGACTCCTACGCCGCCTCCATCGCGCTGGCCGGGGCCCGGCTGGTCGCGGTGACGATGCGGCCCGTGGAGGGACGATTCACCTTCGACCCGGACGAACTACGCGCCGCCGTCACGCCGCGTACCCGGGCGATCCTCGTCAACTCCCCGCACAACCCGACCGGGACCGTGTTCACCCGCGCCGAGCTGACCGTCATTGCCGAGCTCTGCCAGGAGGCCGGGCTGATCGCGATCACCGACGAGGTGTACGAGCACCTGACGTTCGACGGCGTCGAGCACATCCCGCTGGCGACGCTGCCCGGCATGCGCGAACGCACGGTGATGATCTCCTCGGCAGGCAAGACGTTCTCCGTCACCGGATGGAAGACGGGCTGGATCTGCGCGCCCGCCTCGCTGATCACGGCGGTGCAGACGGTCAAGCAGTTCCTCACCTTCACCGCGAGCGCGCCGTGGCAGCTCGCGGTCGCGTACGGGCTGCGCAACGAGCTGGAGTGGGTGTCGGCGCTCTGCGACGGGCTGGGGCACAAGCGGGACCGGCTGATGGAGGGGCTGACGGCGGCCGGGTTCGAGGTGCTCAGGCCGTCGGGGACCTACTTCGTGCAGACCGACATCCGGCCGCTGGGCTTCGAGGACGGGCTGGAGCTGACCCGGCGGCTGCCGGAGCTGGTGGGGGTGGTGGCCATCCCGACGCAGGTCTTCTACGACCACCCCGAGCGGGGCAGGCACTTCGTCCGGTTCGCGTTCTGCAAGAAGGACGAGGTCATCGACGAGGCGGTCACCCGGCTCAAGCGCCTGTCGGCCTAGCCGACACTCGGAAGTGTAGTTGTTCGGCTACAGCGAGAAATGAGCGCAGGTGAGCTAGGGTAGGAGCCCCTCCCCGACAGGGATCATCTCTGGGCCCCGACCCCCCGAAGGAGACGAGATCGTGCTCACCGTTGGTGACCGCTTTCCCGAGTACGCGCTCACGGCGTGCGTCGGCCTCGACCCCGAGCGGGCGTTCGCGGAGATCGACCACAAGACCTACGAGGGCAAGTGGCGCGTGGTGTTCTTCTGGCCGAAGGACTTCACCTTCGTCTGCCCGACCGAGATCGCCGAGTTCGGCCGGCTCAACGGCGAGTTCGCCGACCGCGACACGCGGGTGCTCGGCGTCTCCGTCGACTCCGAATACGTCCACCACGCCTGGCGCAAGCACCACGACGACCTGCGTGACCTGCCGTTCCCGATGCTGAGCGACGTCAAGCGCGAGCTGAGCGGCGCGTGCGGGGTGCTCGGCGACGACGGCGCGGCCAAGCGGGCCACGTTCATCGTGGATCCGCACAACGAGATCCAGTTCACGATGGTGACCGCCGGATCCGTGGGCCGCAACGTCAAGGAGGTCCTGCGGGTCCTCGACGCCTTGCAGTCCGACGAGCTGTGCCCCTGCAACTGGAGCAAGGGCGAGGCCGGTCTCGACGCGCGGAGGCTGCTGGCCCAGTGAGTGAGCGGATCTACGGACACGGCCGGCCGGAGGGCTCATGAGCATCGACGAGCTGAAGGCGGCGCTGCCCGGCTACGCCAAGGACATCAGGCTCAACCTGGGCTCGATCACGACCACCTCGCCGCTGACCGACCAGCAGCTCTGGGGCACGGTGCTGGCCGCCGCGCTGGCCACCAGGTCCGGGCGGGTCATCGCCGCGGTCTGCGCGGAGGCCGCCGGCAAGCTGTCGGCCGAGGCGTTCACCGCCGCCAAGGCCGCCGCCTCGATCATGGCGATGAACAACGTCTACTACCGGGCCACCCACCTCATCGGCGACGAGACGTACGCGACGCTGCCCGCCCGGCTCAGGATGACCGTGATGGGCGATCCGGGTGTGGACCGGGGCGACTTCGAGCTGTGGTGCCTGGCGGTCTCCGCGATCAACGGCTGCGGCCGGTGCCTGGAGTCGCACGAGCGGGTGCTGCGCGGCTCCGGCCTGCCGCGCGAGCACATCCAGGAGGCGCTGCGCGTGGCCGCCGTGATCAACGCCACCGCCGCCACCCTCGAAGCCGAAGCGGCCCTGATCACGCTCTGACGGCCGCCGCTCTGACGACTGCCGCTCTGACGGCTGCCGGTCGGCTGGTGGCCGGTCGGGCGGTCGCCGTCCGCGCTTCCGTGGCGGAGGTGGGCTCTCCGGGTGTCCACCTCCGCCACGGTTCAGCCCTTGGCGCTCTTGGTGTCGTTCGGGTCCTCGACCTGCGGCGCGTCCAGCGGGGTCAGCGTCGCCGTCGCCTCCTCGTGATCCATCCCGGTCGCCTGGAGCAGGTCCACGGCGATGGAGCGCAGCTGCGCGATGATGACGTGCGCCGAGAAGCCCAGCCGTTCGGGGCGCTCCCGCGCCGCGACGGCGAGCAGCGCCTGCCGGGCCAGCATGGGCTCGCGTCCGGCCGCCAGTTCGAGCTGGAGCAGCAGCGCCGCCTCCGACACCTCGCGCATCGCCTCGGCCAGCGAGGTCGGCGGCGGGCTCGTCTCGCCCAGCGCCGCCAGCGTCCGGCGGGCCAGCACCCTGGCGTTGCGCAGCGCCAGGTCCACCGGCACGGCCACGGTCTCGTACCTGGCCAGCCGGCCACGGCGGTGCCAGTGCAGCGGCGAGATCAGCGTGATCTCCTTGCTGGTCTCCACCGCCCGCTCGAACTCCGCGACCGCCGCCTGGGTGTTGCGCGCCTCCTCCAGCGCCTCGGCGGCCAGGTCCACGTCGCGCTTCTCGATCGCCTCGGCGGCCCGTTCGAGCACCGTGGACAGCGCGTCGAGCACGCCCGACAGGTGCTTGGCGGCGATCGTGAAAGGGCTGGCGGGCAGCAGCGCCGCCGTGGCGATGCCGATGACGCCGCCGGTGAGCGCGTCGGCCATCCGGTCCCAGCCCCCGGCGCCGTCCGCTGGCACCAGCGCGGCCACCAGCACCGCGGACGACCCGGCCTGTGCCACGAAGAGCGCCCCGCTGTTCAGCAGCACCGCGGCGGTCATGGCCAGCGCGACCACCAGCATGATCTGCCAGGCGCCCGAGCCGATCCAGGACACCAGCAGGTCGCCGACGCCGACGCCGAGGCTGACCCCGACCACGAGCTCGGCCACCCGGCGCAACCGCTGCCCGAGGCCCACGCCGACGCAGATCAGCACGGAGATCGGCGCGAAGAACGGGCGAGGGTGGTCGAGCAGCTGGATGGCGACGGTCCACGCGAGCGCCGCGCCGACCGCGCACTGCGCGATGGAGGGCGCCATCAGGCCGAACCCGCTCAGCCGTTCCCGTACATGATCGCTGAGCCTCGTTCGCACCCCTCTACCTTGGCGGATCTTTGTGACATTAAGGTCACATTGCCCGTATTCGGGCGTGTCAGGACCGCGGTGATCACCGCGTCAGGGGACATCCTCTTCGCCCGTGTCCAGGGGCGGGAGGGCGGACATCGCCTGCTCGCGGTCGCCGCCGCTCGCCTGGAGCAGGTCCACCACGATCGACCGGAACTGCGCGACCATCACCCCGGCCGAGAACCCCCAGCGCTCGTTCTCCCCCTGCCGAGACGCCACCGCCAGGATCGCCTCGCGGGCCCGATCCGGCTCGTGCCCCTGGGCCAGCTCCTCGCGGAGCAGCTGGGTCGCGTCGGCCAGGTCCCGCAGCGCGCCCGGCATCCAGGCGGGCGGCGGGCTCTGCCCCTCGAGGGCCACGACGGCCCGCCTGGCCAGTACCCTGGCGTTCCTGACCGCGTGATCGAGCGGTACGGCGGCCCTCTCGTACCCCTCCAGCCGGTGGCGGCTCTGCCAGTGCAGCGGTGAGATGGTGGCGATCTCCCAGCTGGTCCCCAGCGCCTGCCGGAACGTGTCCACGCTCGCCTGCGTCCCCCGCGCGGCCTCCAGCGCCTCGGCCGCCAGACCGGGATCGGACCCCTCGATCGCCTCCGCGATCCGCCGCAGCGCGTCGGCCAGCGCCTCGAACATCCCCGATGCCTGCTTGGCCACGAGGGCGAACGGGCTGGCCGGCAGCAGGGCCATCGCGATGATCCCCATGACGCCGCCGACCAGCGCGTCGAGCATCCTGTTCACCCCGCCGGTGCCCGTCGGGGGCAGCAGGGTGGCGACGAGTACGGCCGAGGACCCGGCCTGCAGGACGATCAGGGAACCGCTGTCCAGGAGCACGCCCACGGCCATCGCCAGCGCCACCACGAGCGCGATCTGCCAGGCGCCCGAGCCGATCCAGGACACCAGCACGTCGCCGACGCCCACGCCGACGCTGACCCCGACGACCATCTCGACCATCCGGCGCCGCCGCTGCCCGAGACCCACGCCGATGCAGATGATCACCGCGATCGGCGCGAAGAACGGGCGGCTGTGCCCGAGGACGTCCTTGGCCACCAACCAGGCCAGTGCCGCCGCCACGGCGCACTGCCCGATCGTCGGCATCATCAGCGCCAGCCTGCTGAGCCGCCGTTTCACCTGCACCCACCCTGGCCTACCCAGCTTGAGGCGCTCAATCGGCAAGGAACTCGTCCACGGCCCGCAGGAACGCCGCCCGGGCGGAGACGTGGATGAGATGCCCGACCTCGATCGTGACCAGCTTGGCCCCCGGAATCCGCGCGGCCACCGCCTCGACGTCGAGGTGACTGGCGCCCGACAGCACCAGCGTCGGCGCGGTGATCGAGGCGAGCCCCTCGGCCCACGCCGGATCGGGCGCGAGGAACTGCCGCTCGGTCTCGTGCACCATCCGCCAGTCGAAGCCGGGGGACTCGCCGTCCTCCACGATCGGCGGGCGGTTCTTCATCGCGTACGGCGGCGCCGGATCCTCCAGGACCAGCCGCTCGACGCGGTCGGGCCACGTCATGGCCACGAGATAGCCCACCGCCCCGCCCAGCGAGTGCCCCACCAGCGTCGCCCGCTCGAAGCCCAGCTCGTCCAGCAGCGCGACGACGTCCCGCGCCATGTCGGCCAGCGCGTACGCGCCCGGGTAGTCGCTGGCGCCGTGCCCCCGCAGGTCGATGGCGAAGACGTGATAGCGGGCGGCGAAGTGCTGGGTGATGCCGTTCCAGTCGTTGTGGTCGGCGGTCCGCCCGTGGATGAGCACCAGCGGGGGAGCGGCCGGGTCTCCCTCCTCGCGATAGACGAGCTTGATCCCGTTGACGTGCGCTTCGCGAATCACACCGGTGACCCTATCCCCGAGGCCGGCCGCCACGTTGGGCAGAGATTGCCGGTGAGAGCCCGATCGGCTGGTGGATAGCGTGTCCTGCGTGCCGCCGGGGTACGTCTGGGAGTCGCGGGAATCATCGAACAGGGGTTGAGATGCCGGATCCGATAGAAGTGCGCAAGGTGCCGATCGAGAGCGTGACGGACGCCTCCGGCCTGGCACGGCTGATCGACGACGGGGTGATCGAGGCGCACCGGGTGCTCGCGGTGATCGGCAAGACCGAGGGCAACGGGGGTGTGAACGACTACACCCGGATCCTGGCCGACCGGGCCTTCCGCGAGGTGCTGGCGGCCAAGGGGCATCCGGCGCCGGAGACCGTACCCCTGGTGTGGTCCGGAGGGACGGACGGCGTGCTCAGCCCGCACGCCACCGTGTTCGCCACCACCGACCCGGCCGGCGCGCCGCGATCGGATGAGCCGCGCGTGTCGGTCGGCGTCGCGATGAGCGACGTGATCCTCCCGGAGGACATCGGCCGCCCGGCGATGGTGGAGAAGGTCGCGGCCGGGGTGCGCGAGGCGATGAAGATCGCGGGCATCGACGACCCGCGCGACGTCCACTACGTGCAGACCAAGACGCCCCTGCTCACGCTGGCCACCATCACCGACGCCAAGAGCCGCGGCCAGGACACCGCCATCGAGGAGACCGGCCCCTCCATGGACCTGTCCAACTCCACCACGGCCCTCGGCATCGCCGTCGCCCTCGGCGAGATCGCCCCGCCGCGAGCCGATCAGATCCACAAGGACCTGTCCCTGTACTCGTCGGTGGCGTCGTGCTCGTCGGGGGTCGAGCTGGACCGGGCGCAGATCGTGCTGGTGGGCAACGTACGGGGGATCGGCGGGCGCTACCGGATCGGCCACGGCGTGATGCGGGACGCCCTGGACGCCGACGGCATCTGGGACGCGATCCGCGACTCCGGCCTTGCGCTCCCCGAGCGGCCGCACCACACCGACCTCGGCGACCGCCTGGTGAACGTCTTCATGAAGTGCGAGGCCGACCCGTCCGGCCGGGTCAGGGGGCGGCGCAACATCATGCTCGACGACTCCGACGTGCACTGGCATCGCCAGATCAAGGCCACGGTGGGGGGAGTGGCGGCGGCGGTCACGGGTGATCCGGCGGTGTTCGTCTCGGTCGCCGCCGTCCACCAGGGCCCGTCGGGAGGCGGCCCGGTCGCCGCCATCGCCGACCTGGGATAGGAAATGCTCGGGGCGTGTGGCCGCGCGTCTGACCGTAGGCCGGGTCGCGGGTAGTCTCGGGCGTTGTGCCCAGTATTCCGCAGCCCCTCGACCCCGGCGACGACGGCACGGCCGCGCCCGCCGTGGCCGCCGCCCTGGCCTCCTACGAGCGCGGCGCGGCGGACGCCACCGAGGTGCTCAACGCCCTGACCGGCGCCCGGCTCCTGGTCCCCGTGGTCGCCCTGCTGACCGAGTCCGAGGTGGGTGAGCACGGGCTGCGCCAGGAGCACCGGTTGCGAAAAGAGAAGGAGAGCGAGATGGCGCTCCCCAAGCTCGTCGGCAAGGACGGCAGGGAGGCGGTGCCGGCGTTCACCGGCGCCGAGTCCCTGGCCAGATGGCGCCCCGACGCCCGGCCGATCCAGGCCACCCTGCTCCAGGTCTGCCGGGCCGCCGCCGGTGAGCGGGTCGCGGCGGTCGTGGTGGACGTGGCGGGGCCGGTGCCGTTCGTGATCGAGGGCGGCGTGCTGGAAGCGCTCGCCGCCGTCGAGTCCGGCACGCTCGACGAGGTCTCCGGTGTGACCGTGGCCCACGTCGAGCCGGTACGCAAGCGCCGCTGGTTCTCCAGGAAGTAGTGTCGGCGGAGTGGTGGCACTCGTCGCGCTCCTCGGACTGATCGTCGGCCGCTACGTCAGGACGCTCGCCGGTTGCTTCGTACCGAACCCCCCGGACACCCGCGAGGAGGCCCGCGCCGCCCTGGCCGCCGTGCTGCGCACGGTGCCCGTGCCGCGCTGGCCGCCCGCCGTCGAGGTGGCCACCGCCGCCGTCGCCGCGCTCGTCACCTGGCGCGCGGGCCTGCCCTACGTCTACTTCGCCCTGGCCGGTACGGCCCTGGCCCTCATCGACTGGCGGACCACGAGGCTGCCCGACGTGATCACGCTGCCGTCGTACCCGATCCTGGCGCTGACCCTGCTGCCCACGGGAGAGCTGCCCAGAGCGCTGCTGGGCGCGCTGGCGCTGGCCGCCGCGTACGCCATGCTCTGGTTCGCCCGGCCGGCGGCGATGGGGCTGGGCGACGTCAAGCTCGCGGGGCTGATCGGAATGGCGACCGCGGCGATGAGCTGGCAGGCGTGGGTCGTCGCGGCCGTCGGCGGCCAGCTGTCAGGCGCCCTCTACGCCATCGTCCTGCTCGTCACCAGACGCGCCACTCGCGACACACAGTTCCCTTTCGGCCCGTTCATGCTGCTCGGCGCCTTCACGGCGCTCTGTCTCGGCCAGTGAACACCGGACATCCCACTAGGCGGCACGTGGAAGACTTGTACGCATGTTGCGCTGGTTGACCGCCGGAGAGTCCCACGGCCCCGAGCTCGTAGCCGTCTTGGAAGGCCTGCCGGCCGGGGTCGAGGTGACCACGGCCGCCATCGACGAGGCCCTGCGCCGCCGCCGGCTCGGCTATGGCCGCGGCGCCCGGATGAAGTTCGAGCAGGACCAGGTGACGATCGCCGGCGGCGTCCGGCACGGCCGCACGATGGGCAGCCCGATCGCCGTCCGCATCGGCAACACCGAGTGGCCCAAGTGGGAGAAGGTCATGTCGGCCGACCCGGTCGACCCGGCCGAGCTCGACGGGCTGGCCAGGAACGCGCCCAGGTCGCGCCCCCGGCCGGGCCACGCCGACCTGGCCGGGATGCAGAAATACGGCTTCGACGACGCCCGCCAGGTCCTCGACCGGGCCAGCGCCCGCGAGACCGCGGCCCGCGTCGCGCTCGGCGAGGTGGCCAGGCGCTTCCTCAAGCAGGCGCTCGGCGTCGACATCGTCAGCCACGTCACCTCCATCGGCGGCGCCCAGACGCCCACCGAGGATCTGCCGGGCCCAGGCGACCTGGAGCGCATCGACGCCGACCCCGTCAGGTGCGCCGACCCCGAGGGCAGCGCCGCGATGGTCGCCGTCATCGACCAGGCGCACAAGGAGGGCGACACGCTCGGCGGCGTCGTCGAGGTGCTCGCCTACGGCCTGCCGCCCGGCCTCGGCAGCTACACCCACTGGGACCGCCGCCTCGACTCCCGGCTGGCCGGGGCGCTCATGGGCATCCAGGCCATCAAGGGCGTGGCGGTCGGCGACGGCTTCGAGACCGCGCGCCGGCCGGGCTCGCGCGCCCACGACGAGATCGAATACACCGCGGCCGACGGCGTCAAGCGCATCACCAACCGCGCGGGCGGCGTCGAGGGCGGCATGACCAACGGCGAGATCCTGCGGGTCAGCGCCGCGATGAAGCCCATCTCCACCGTCCCGCGGGCGCTGGCCACGATCGACGTCAAGACCGGCGAGGCGGCCAAGGCGCACCACGAGCGGTCCGACGTCTGCGCGGTCCCGGCGGCGGGCATCGTCGCCGAGGCGATGGTCGCGCTGGTGCTGGCCGACGCGGCGCTCGAGAAGTTCGGAGGCGACTCCGTCGAGGAGGTCGCCCGCAACCTGTCCGGCTACCTCTCATCGATGGTGATCAAATGATCAAGGCCGTGCTGATCGGCCCGCCAGGGTCCGGCAAGACCACCCTCGGCCGCCTGCTGGCCGGCCTGCTCGGCGTGTCGTTCCGCGACACCGACGCCGACGTCGAGGCCGCCGCGGGCAAGCCCGTCGCCGACATCTTCATCGAGGAGGGCGAGGCCCGCTTCCGCGAGCTCGAGCTGCTGGCCGTACGTAAGGCGCTGGCTGAGCACGACGGCGTGCTGGCTCTGGGCGGCGGCGCGGTGCTCAACGAGGAGGCGCAGCAGCTCCTCGCCGGCCACCCGGTCGTCTACCTCCAGGTCGGCCTGTCCGACGCGGTCCAGCGGGTGGGCCTGGCCTCGGCCCGGCCGCTGCTCGTGCTCAGCCCGCGCAGCCAGCTGAAGAAGCTCATGGAGGAGCGCCGCCCGATCTACGAGCGGCTCGCCGTCCTGACGGTCGTGACCGACAAGCGCGAGCCCGCCGAGCTGGCCGAAGAGATCATGAAGGGGCTCCAGTCGTGAGCGCGACCAGGATCGCCGTCCGCGGCGACAGCCCCTACGAGGTGGTCATCGGCACCGGCGTGCTGCTGGAGCTGGCCGGGCTGTTCAAGCCGGGCGTACGCACGGTCGCGGTCATCCACCCGGCGGGCCTGCCCGAGATCTCCCGCCCCGTCTGCGAGGCGCTGTCCGGCGCCGGATACGACGTGGTGGAGCTGCCCGTGCCCGACGGTGAGGCGGCCAAGTCGATCGAGGTGGCCGCCGAGCTCTGGTCCGCCCTCGGCCGCTACGGCGTGACCCGCTCCGACGCCGTCGTGGGTGTCGGCGGGGGAGCCACCACCGACCTGGCCGGGTTCATCGCCGCGACCTGGCTGCGCGGCGTCCAGGTGGTGCTGGTGCCGACGACGCTGCTGGCCATGGTCGACGCGGCGGTCGGCGGCAAGAACGGCATCGACACCCCCGAGGGCAAGAACCTCGTCGGCACCTTCCTGCCTCCGGCGGGCGTGCTGTGCGAGCTGAGCACGCTGTCGAGCATGCCGCGTGCCGACTACGCGGCCGGGCTCGCCGAGATCATCAAGGGCGGCTTCATCGCCGACCCCACCATCCTCATGCTGGTCGAGGACGACCCCGAGGCCGCCGCCACGCCCGAGGGGCCGCACACCCGCGAGCTGATCGAGCGGAAGATCCAGATCAAGGCCGACGTCGTCGGCGCCGACCTGCGCGAGGCCGGGCTGCGCGAGATCCTCAACTACGGTCACACGCTCGGCCACGCGATCGAGCGGGCCGAGCACTACACCATGCGCCACGGCGAGGCCATCGCCATCGGCATGGTGTTCGCCGCCGAGCTGTCCAGGCTCGACGGGCGCATCGGGATCGACCTGGTCGAACGCACCCGGACCATCCTCACCTCGGTCGGCCTGCCCACGACCTACCGGGCCGACGCGTGGCCGCAACTCCGCGACCACATGCGGCTCGACAAGAAGAACCGGGGCGCCAAGCAGCGCTTCGTCGTGCTCGACGGGCTGGCGAAGCCGGGGCGCCTGGAAGGGCCGTCCGAGGAGCTCCTGGAGGCCGCTTACCGGGCGGTCGGCCGGTGACGCCTTTCCCCCGATCGTCTTTCCTCAACCGCCTTCCGCTCCATTGCTTTGCCCGCGAGTCGGGGTGGCGTCGGGCGTGGCGGCGGGGTTCGCACTACAGTCAGATGTCCTGACGCACCACGGCACGGCGGAGATGAACAGCAGGTCATGAGGCAATATCACTCTTTCGTGGCTCTTGGTGACAGCTTTACCGAAGGTCTCAACGACCCCGGCACCAACGGCCACTACCGTGGCTGGGCCGACCGGGTGGCCGAGCGGCTGGCGGCCGACGACCCGGCCTTCCGCTACGCGAACCTGGCCGTGCGCGGCAGACTGCTCGACCAGATCGTCACCGAGCAGGTGCCGATCGCCGTCGAGATGGCGCCCGACCTCGTCAGCCTGTGCGCGGGCGGCAACGACCTGCTCCGGCCGGGCAGCGACCCCGACGTGATGGCCAAGCGGCTCGCCCGCGCCGTGCGCGACCTGCGGGCCACCGGCGCCGACGTGCTGCTGTTCACCGGCGTCGACCCGCGCGACACGCCGCTGATGCGGCGGCTGCGCGGCCGATTCGCGATCTTCTACCTGCACGTCCGCTCCATCGCCGACCTGTACGGGTGCCGGCTCGTCGACCAGTGGTCCATGCAGGGGCTGCGCGACTGGCGGGCGTGGAGCGAGGACCGGCTGCACATGAACCAGGACGGGCACCGGCTGGTGGCCGCCCGGGTCCTCGACGTGCTGGGCGTGCCGTTCGACGACTGGCACAAGGTGTGGCCCGAGCGCACCCTCGACCCGCGCGCCCGGCGCCGTGAGGACGCGCAGTGGATCCGCGAGCACCTGGTGCCGTGGGTGACCCGCCGCCTGCGCGGCGCCTCCTCGGGCGACGGCCTCGACCCGAAACGCCCCGACCTTGCCCCCTGGGTCCACTGACCGGCCCTCTTACCGGGCACGGCCCTCAGCTGACGATGGGGCGCCCCTGCGAGCAGGGACGTCCCGAGGGGTGGATCAGTCTTCCGTTGACAGGCGCTTGAGGGCTGCTCGGGGGATCGCCGGGTCCGTGGTGCGCCAGAACGGGGGCAGGGAGCCCAGCAGGAAGCCGCTGTAGCGGGCGGTGGCCAGGCGCGGGTCGAGAACGGCGATGACGCCCTTGTCGTGCTGGGCGCGCAGCAGCCGCCCGGTGCCCTGGGCGAGCAGCAGGGCGGCGTGGGTGGCGGCGACCGTCATGAAGCCGTTGCCGCCCTTGGCCGCCACGTGCCGTTGCCGGGCCGAGGTGAGCGGGTCGTCGGGGCGCGGGAACGGGACCCGGTCGATGATGACCAGCCGCAGCGAGGGGCCGGGGACGTCGACGCCCTGCCACAGCGACAGCGTGCCGAACAGGCAGGTCGCCTCGTCCTCGGCGAACTGCTTGACCAGCAGCATCGTGGAGTCGTCGCCCTGGCACAGCAGCGGCACGTCGAGCCGGTCGCGCAGCGCCTCGGTGGCGGCCTTGGCGGCCCGCATCGAGGAGAACAGGCCGAGCGTGCGCCCGCCCGCCGCCTCGATCAGCTCGGCGATCTCGTCGAGGTAGGCCTGCGGCAGGCCGTCACGGCCCGGCTGCGGCAGGTGCTTGGCCACGTACAGGATGCCCGCCCGTGGATGGTCGAACGGCGAGCCGACGTCGATGCCCTGCCAGCCCTTGTCGCCCAGCCCCCACTGGCGGGCCAGGCCGTCGAAGGTGCCGCCGAGCGCCAGCGTGGCCGAGGTGAGGACCACCGTGCGGTCGCCGAAGAGCCGGTCGCGCAGCATGCCGCCCACGTTGAGCGGGGCCACCCGCAGCGCGGGCGGGCGGCGGTCGGTGGCGCCCTCCAGCCACACCACCTCGGCCCGGTCCTCCTCCGAGGCGTGGCCGTAGGCCTCCAGCATGCGCACCGCCGTGTCGTGCACCTCGTCGAGCGCGGTGAAGGCGGCCTTGCGCTGGCCGGCTCTGTCGGGATCGTCCTTGTCGCCGCCGCGCGGGCCGAGCGCCGAGACGCACCGCGCCGAGGCGTCGCGTATCAGCGCCAGCGTGAGCCCGAGCACCTCGGGCAGCTCGTCGACGCGTCCGGGGGGAGCGGCGGCCAGCAGCGCCTTGAGGTCTTCGGCCGCCTCCATGAGCTGGTCGGCGATGGGCTGCTCGATGAGCCGGCCGACCCGGCGCACGGCGAGCGCGGCCGAGCTCTCCGACAGCTCGGCGGTCACCACCGAGGTCACCCGGTCGACGAGTTCGTGGGCCTCGTCGACGACCACCATGGCGTGCTCGGGCAGCACCGGGATGTCGCCCATCGCGTCGATCGCCAGCAGCGCGTGGTTGGTGACGACCACGTCGACCTCGCCGGCCCGGCTCCTGGCCAGCTCGGCGAAGCACTCGGTGCCGCTGGGGCAGCGCGTGGCGCCCAGGCACTCCTGGGCGCTGACCGAGAACTGCCGCCAGGCCTGCTCGTTGACCCCCGGCACCAGCTCGTCGCGGTCGCCCGTCTCGGTCTCCTCGGCCCACTCCTGGATGCGCTGGACCATCCGGCCCGTCGCGCCGACCTCGCGGGGATCGAAGAGCTGGTCCTGCTCGTCGTCCTCGGGCCAGCCCGCCGTCGCCTTGTAGCGGCACAGGTAGTTGCGCCGGCCTTTGAGGATCGCGAACGTCGGTTCGTGCGGCAGCTCCTTGCCGAGCGCCTCGGCCAGCCGTGGCAGGTCGCGGTCCACGAGCTGGCGCTGCAGCGCGATCGTGGCCGTCGAGATGACCACCGGCTTGTCGGCCTCCATGGCGTGCCTGATCGAGGGCACCAGGTAGGCGAGCGACTTTCCGGTGCCCGTGCCGGCCTGGACCGCCAGATGCTCCTCTTCCTCGATGGCCCGTTGTACGGCCTGCACCATCGTGATCTGGCCCCGCCGTTCGCTCCCTCCGAGAGCGTTGACCGCGATGCTGAGCAGTTCTTCGGCTGAGGGAAGATGGGAGTCCGGCACGGCAGTAAACGGTACCTGCAATCAGGGGCCGACGCGCCGAACGCCGTGTGATCGTGTGGACGCATCCCGGCGTTCTGGGACGTCCACAGCGGCTCGCGTGGCACACTGAACGATCGGAACTCCAACTGGCTCAAAAGACCTGCCTGGAAGTGGCCAGTGGGGTATGAGGTCAGATGGGGAGAGCCGGTTCAGTAGGGTTTGCCGGGGTTGAGTGGACGGATAAAGGCTGGTTAAAGCAGTATGTCTGCCATGTCGGAAGTTGTCCCGTTGCCGTCGTTCGGCGAAGTGTTCTTCGATGCTCGAGGTCAGGAGCGGTGCCTCCGGGTCACGTGGCATGAGGGCACCCTGGTGCTCAGCCTGTGGCGAGGAGAGATGTGCACCGCCAGCTTCCGCATGCCGATGGACGATGTCGGCCGGTTGCTCGACACCCTCGATGACGGGTTCGCCGAGGCCACGGGCGAGCAGCCCGCCGTGCCCGCGCACGACCCGGGCACCGAGGTGATCCCCGGCACCGGCCAATACCAACGGCCGCACCAGAGCTCTCCGCCACCGCACGAGGACCGGCCCACCGCCGCTCTGTCCCCCAACGACGTCCTGGTGGCCAGGGGCACTCCGCCTCAGGACAAGCTGGTGGCCTCCTACGGCGAGACGACCGCGCCGGCGCCACCGCGCGACCCCCTCGGCCAGCAGTACGGCCAGCAGGGGTCCTTCGGCGCGCAGCAGTACGGCCAGCCGAATCCCCGCGAGCCGTTCACCGGCCCCCAGTACACCGAGCCCGAGCCGCCCGAGCCCTTCACCGGCCCGCAGTACGCGGTCCCCGCCGCCCCGGACCCCTACAGCGGCGGTCCCCAGTACACCGGCGACCCCTTCACCGGCCCCCAGCAGTACGCCCAGCCGGCACCGGTCCAGGACCCCGGCGAGCCCGTCTACCAGATGCCCGGCGACCGCCGCAGGCAGGCACCCAACACCGACCCGCTCGGTTTCCCCTCCCAGTCGGCCCCGCCGAGCCGGCCGCAGCCCGAGCCCTTCGCCCAGCAGCAGCCGCACGACCCCTATGGCCAGCGCGGATACCAGCAGCAACCGCCGCAGCAGCCGGACCCGGGTGCCGCCGGTCTCGGCACCCCGATGCACGGCATCCCGGGCGCGGGCCGGCCCCGCGAGCCCATCACCTACGCCAACCGCGACGCGTACCCGACGCAGGTGCCCTACCCCTCCACGGACGGCTTCCCCGCCTACCAGACCCCGCCCAACCCGGTCGACCCGCTGTTCTCGATGGGCGGCAACCAGCAGCAGGGCACGCCGTACCAGACGGATCTGTCCCGGCCCTACGTGGGCGACCCGATGTTCTCCACCGGTGAGCGGCTCCGCCCCGACCAGGAGTACGACGACGACAGGGACCGCCGCAGGGAGTGGTGAGCCCGAGGCGGGCCGCACATCTCATGGGCGGTACGCTGCCTTCGCGTGCCCGTGCC
The DNA here is from genome assembly GCF_020215705.1 of Nonomuraea aurantiaca. Lineage (GTDB taxonomy): Bacteria > Actinomycetota > Actinomycetes > Streptosporangiales > Streptosporangiaceae > Nonomuraea > Nonomuraea aurantiaca. The sequence continues at coordinate 828,954 of NZ_JAIWNB010000001.1, forward strand.
GAGGTGGAGGAGCGCCGTGAACCCCACGATGGGCCTGCAACTGCTGCTGGTGGCGGCAGGGGCGGTCGCGGTCGCCGCCGTCGCCCGGCGCAAGGGCTGGCCGGCGCCGCTGCTGCTGGTGGCCGCCGGGCTGCTGGTCTCGCCGCTGGTGCCCGCCGTGCCGCTCGACCCGCAGCTGGTGCTGTTCGTGTTCCTGCCGCCGCTGCTCTACTCGGCCGCGCTCGACAGCTCCTACCTGCGCCTGCGTGACGTCAAGCGGGCCGTGGCGCTGCTGTCGGTCGGGCTGGTGCTGTTCACGACGGCCGTCGTCGGGCTGGTCGTCCACCTGCTGCTGCCCGATCTGCCGCTGGCGGCGGCGTTCGCGCTGGGCGCCATCATCGCGCCGCCCGACGCCGTGGCCGCCGTCGCGGTCGGCAGGCGGCTCGGGCTGCCGCGCCGGGCGCTGACCATCCTCATCGGCGAGAGCCTGTTCAACGACGCGACCGCGCTGACCCTCTACCGCGTGGCGATCGGCGCCGCCGTGGGCGGCACGGTGGACCTGCTCGAAGGGGTCGGCGAGTTCCTCTACTCGGCGGCGGCCGGGGTGGCGATCGGGCTGGCGCTGGCGTTCCTGTTCGCCTGGATCTTCCGGCACACCCGCGACTCCCTGGTCGAGAACACGCTGATGCTGCTGATCCCGTTCGCCGCCTACCTGGCGGCCGAGTCGGTGCACGCCTCGGGCGTCATCGCGGTGGTGATCGTCGGGCTCTATCTCGGCAACCAGATGCACAAGCGGGGGTTCGGCACCCGGCTGGTGTCCGACGCGGTGTGGAAGGTGACCGACTTCTTCCTGGAGGCGATCGTCTTCGCGCTGATCGGCCTGCAGCTGGTCACGGTGATCAAGGGGATCGGCGGCTACGGCGCCTGGGAGGTCGCGCTGTACGCGGTCGTGGTGTTCCTGGTGACCGTGCTGTCGAGGTTCGTGTGGATGTTCCCCGTCACGTACCTGACGTGGCTGTTCACCGGGAGGCGCAGGGACGAACCGGCGCCCGCGCCCGCGCCGACCGTGATCATCAGCTGGGCGGGCATGCGCGGGGTCGTCTCGCTCGCCGCCGCCTTCGCCATTCCGGTCGGCATGCCCGACCGCGACATCCTGCTCTTTCTCACCTTCACCACCGTGATAGGCACGCTGCTCGTGCAGGGCACGACGTTTCCGGCGCTGATCAGGCGGCTGCGCGTGACGAGCGAGCAGGAGCAGTATGAGGACAGGCTGGCCGAGGCGGCGGCACAGCAGGCCGCGCTCGCCGCGGGCACCGAGGTGCTCGACAGGCTGATCGAGGCCGAAGGCGAGCCGGACGAGATCCAGAAGCAGGTCATCGACCAGCTCAGGGAGAAGTCGTGGCGGCGCTCGCTGACCGCGTGGGAGCGTCTGGGCGGCGGCACCGCCCAGGGCGGCGCCGAGACGCCCAGCACGCTCTATCGCCGGTTGCGCCGGGAGATGCTGCAGGCCGAGCGCGAGACGTTCGTCCGGCTACGCGACGAACGCCGCCTCGACGACGAGGTGCTGCGCGAGGTGATGGCCGAGCTCGACTTCGAGGAGGCCATCCTGGAGCGTTAGGCCCGCGTCAGGCCATCGCGTTGTCGACGAAGCACCACTTCCAGCTCTCGCCCGGCTCGTACGACTGCATCACCGGGTGTGATGTGGCGTGGAAGTGCTTGGTGGCGTGCTTGTTGGGCGAGGAGTCGCAGCACCCGATATGACCGCAGTCCAGGCAGCGGCGCAGGTGCACCCACCGGCCACCTGCCGCCAGGCACTCCTCGCAGCCCTCGGGCGTACGCGGGGCCGGGTCGTCCGCTTGGGAAATATGCTCACACGTTGCCATAAGTGAAATCCTAGAGCTTCTGTGGCACGGCCATTTGCCCGCACCCCTCCCCGCTTGGGCCCGCCGGGGCGCGAACCCGTTGGGTAGGTTCTGAGTATGCGTCGCCTCAAAAGCCGGTTCGTGCCCCTTGCCGCCTTCACCATGTTCGTCTTCGCCGCGGGCTGCGGTGAGGTCAACAACACCATCGACAAGGCCCAGTCCTGCCTGGAGGCCCCCAAGATCGTCACAGAGCTGGGCGCCAAGCTCACCGAACTGAAGGACGACCCGAAGGCCATGGAGAAGGCCCTCGACGACAGCGCCGCCAAGCTCAACGACGTGGCCGACAAGGCCGCCAACACCACGCTCAAGCAGGCATCCGACGACCTGGCCAAGACACTGAGCGGCATCAACGTCAAGGACGTCAACGACGCCGTCGACGCGGTCCAGAAGGTCGGCTCCGAGACGGCCGCCTACCTGGAGAAGGTCGCCAAGGCCTGCGGCGGCTAACCCCGGCTTCTCTAGGGGGAATGTGTGCCAATTAGCGTCGTTCGTATGGAGCCTGACCCGCGTTTCACGCTCGCGAACGAGCGTACTTTCCTCACATGGCTGAGCACCGCGCTGGCACTCAGCGCGGGGGGCGTCGCCATGGCGGCGCTCCCTGACCACCTGTTCGTCCCCTGGGTGCGCACCGCCCTGGCCGTGGTCCTGGTCTCGCTCTCCGCGCTGGCGGCGGGCATGGCCTATCCGCGCTGGCGCAACATCCAGCGCGCGCTGCGCGAGCGCGCGCCGCTGCCGCCGCCCGCCCTCGCCGCCGTCTTCGGCTACGGGGTGGCGGCGGTGGCGGTGATCGCCCTGGTGGTCATCGTCATGGGCGCCTGAGCCGGCCATGTCCGAGGAGATCTGGGATCCTGGGCTGCAGAGCGAGCGGACCCGCCTGGCCTGGGTACGCACCGCCGTGGCCCTGTCGTCGGGCGGTCTCGGCGCGATGGGCCTGTCGGCGCGGCACGGGCTGCCGCTGGCCGTCGTCGTCACGTTCGTACCGGCCGCGCTCTGTGGTGCCGTGCTGCTGCTCAGGACCCGGATACGGTTCCGCCGCGTCCAGGAGGCGCTGCACGGCGGCCGGCCCGTCGACGCCGGGCTCGACGCGCTGTTCGCCTGGCTGGGCACGCTCAGCGTGGCGGCCGGAGCGCTCGCGTTCGTGCTGGCTCTCGCCTAGTTTCGCCCCTGCTCTCGCCCGGCCGGTACGGCGGCGCGCGTCACGTCCTGACCTGGTCATCCGATGCCGCGTAGCCGGGTCCCGTCCTTCTCCAGCGAGCCCACGACGAGCAGGCCCGGTCCCGTCAGGAGCCGGGCCGTGGTGTTGCGGCCGCAGCTCGATCCGCATCCTGAGGGGTCATAGGCTTGCCGGGCGCGTACTTGGCCGGTGGCGACATCCAGCGCGAGCAGCAGCAGCGCGGATCGGGCCGGGTCGTCCGCCGCGTCCTCCGCCGCGTCCTCCGCCGGACCCAGCAGCAGGTACGCGATGCCGTCGCGGCTCACCGCGTCGATCGGCGCCCACCCGGCCGGCTCGGTCATCCGCCGCGTCCAGCGCACCCGGCCCGTGCCCGCGTCCACGCCGATGGCCGGCTCGCCCGGATAGATGATCACGCCGTCCACGAACAGCGGGAACCGGTAATGCTCCAGTTGGTCGGAAGGCAGGGGGTGCTCCGCCGCCATCGCGCCGCTGTCCGCGTTGAGCAGCGCCGCGGTCCGAGTCGCCGTCTTCTCGCCGGGGGATGTCCGGGAGTACGCGACCCAGAATCGGTCCCCGGCCGCATGGATCGGCAGTTCCAGTCCCAGGGTCCGCGCTCCCGCTCCGGCCGGGGGCCGCCACGTCCAGCGTTGCCGGCCGTCGGCGGTGGACAGCGCGATCACCATGTCCGCGTCGGGCCTGCCGCGGCAGCCGGCCAGCAGCGCGGCGACCGGGCCGGCCACCGCCACCGCCGTGGCGACCTCACGGCAGCCGTTCTCGAGCTTCTCCGTGTCCCATCGCCACCGGGGCCGCCCGTCGCGGGGATTCAGCGCGACGAGCTCCCCGCCCAGGGCGGTGTTGTCGACCAGCAGCACATCACCGCCGTCGACCAGGCGGGGCAGCCCGGCGACCGGGCTCATCCGCAGCTCGCGCCGCCAGCGCTCCTGGCCGGTGGCGGTGTCCAGGGCCACCACCATGGCGCCGGTGAAGAAGTGGTACGACAGGACGGTCATCAGCCCGCCGGTGGTGACCACGACGCCCGCGAGATCGTCGTCTCTGGTGACGTCGTCACGCTCATAGGACCACAGCGGGCGGCCGGTGACCGCGTCCAGCGCCCGTACGCCCCTGCCCTCCGGAACTATCACGTGGCGGCCCGCGGCGACGGGCTCGACGATCAGCCGGAACGGCTCCGCGGGTGCCTGCCAGCGATGGCGGCCGAGCTGGGACGGCGGGGCGCCGGGCACGGCGGGCAGGGCCGTGCTGGTGGTGTGCCGGACGAAGCGGCCCTCGGTGTACCAGCCGATCGCGGGGACGGCGCCGAGCCCCACGAGCAGCAGGACCGCCGAAGCCGCGGCGATCGAGCCCGGTGCCCGGCGCAGGCGCGCATAACGGGCCGGGAGCGGCTGGGGCGTACGGCGGTCCGGGAGCAGCAGCGGCGTACGGCGGATGGGGATGAGCAGCAGCCAACCGGCGGCAGCGGCGGCGCAGGCGAGCACGGTCACCGGCCCGCCCGCTCGGATGCCTTCGTCCGGGGTGATGTCCAGCAGGACCACTGTGGCGATCCCGCCGGCCAGGAGGGCGGCGCCCGCGGCCGTCAGCGGCGCGCCGATGGATCTGCCCGCCGTCGGGCTCTTGCCGGCTGCCGGGCGGCGCATGGCCGACAGCGCCGCTCCGGCGCTCGTCACCGGCCCGAGAGCCAGGATCACGACCCACGTCGTCGTGCTCGGGGGATCCTTGGGCAGGCCGGCCCAGGACCACGGAACGAACAACGCCGCCACGACACCGATCCCGCCGAGCGCGACCAGGCCCGCGCCGGTCAGCCGTACCATCGCCCGCCAGTCCACTGATCCTCCCCTGGGGTACCGATCACCAGACCCCGCGAGGCAATTCGTCACGGCGGTCCCAATGGATCACCGCCGAGGCGTCAAAGGTGAGAAGCGTTACATCGGGCGCCGGCCCCGCTCAGGCCGTCACCAAGGCGAGCATGCCGTCGGGCTCGCTGCGGACCCGCCCGCCGAAACCGCAGCCGACCCTGTCGAGGGTCGCGCGCAGCCACTCCACGTCGTCGGGTGCGGCGTGGCGGAGCCGTAGGCGCCGCATTCGCATGGGCGCCATGCGCAGGGCGGCGAGCCGTCCGGAGTCCGGGTCGAGCGAGGCGAGGTAGAGCAGCCGCAGGTCGCCGCGGTACTCCTCGTACCCGCCGATCCCCTCGTAGTCGTCGATCAGGTCGCCGCAGCCGTACAGGACCAGGTGGCCGCGGTAGATCTCGATCGGGCGCGGATGGTGCGAGGAGTGCCCGTGGACCACGTCGACGCCGCCGTCGATGAGCGCGTGCGCGAAGACGATCTGCTCCCGGGAGACGAAATACCCCCAGTTGGAGCCCCAGTGGATGGAGGCCACCGCGAGATCCCCCGGCCGCTTGGCCCGCCGTACCCGTTCGGTGATCTCGGCCGCGGCGGTCGGCGACGGCTCCGGCACGAAGTCGACGCCGGAGCGTTCCGCGGCCGCCGCCCAGTCCGGTGGCACCCCGCTGGACGGCATGCCGAAGGAGAACACCAGCACGCGCCGCCCTCCCGGCAGGTGCACCGGCACCGGACGGCGCGCCTCGTCCAGGTCCCTGCCCGCCCCGGCGGTCGCGAACCCGGCGGCGGCCAGCGCGTCGAGCGTCTCGGCGAGCCCGGCGCGGCCGAAGTCCAGCAGGTGGTTGTTCGCCAGTGCGCAGACGTCCGGCCGGGCCTCGGCCAGGCATGGAAGGTTGCCGGGGTTCATGCGGTAGTGGATGGCCTTGCCCGGGGCGTACGCACTGCTCGTGGTCACCGCCGTCTCCAGGTTCACCACCCTGACGGCCTGCGCGTACGCGTCGAGGATCGGCAGCGCGTCGCCCCAGGGCCAGGAGAAGCCGACGGGGCGCGGAACCGGTCCGTTGACCGCCTCGGCGAGCTCGACGTAGATGCGCGCGTCGTCGATGTGCGGCTCGCGCAGGGCGGGATCACCAGGATGCGGCAGGACCTGGTCCACACCTCGGCCGAGCATGACGTCGCCACAGAGGCACAGGGTCACCAGGTCAGCGCCCATGCCTCCATGGTATGGCGGCTGCCCTGGGGGCGGTTGCCAGTTCGCGACAAATAGGACGACACTCAAAGGAGGGGGTGACTCATGGAAGAAGAGCTCAAGATCCTGCCATTCGAGTGCCGCGGGTGCTGGCATGTGTGGGAAGAGGAATACCTCGTCAGGCGCTTCGACGATCGTCACGGCAACGAGCGCGAGATCTGGTTGCGCTCCGGTGTGCCGGTCCCACCGCCTTCGTCGGGCGCCATCTGCCCCAACTGCGGCTGCCAGCAGGCGACCATGTTCCCGGAGGGCTATCTCAGCCGGCATCCCGAGCTGAGGCCGCCGGCCGAGCCTGTTACGCCCGACGCGACACCGCTCCTCAGTCCGGTCCAGAGACGGGTTTACCCGCTCTAACCTGACAGTAGGTGAGCATTTCATAGCCCTGAGTGTCATAGTGCCGTCTTGCCGGGTGGCGGGGCGAGGTGGACACTCTAATCGGATGGCGGCACGTGACCGGGGGTGGTCCTGGTGCGCGATGGGTTCAATACCCAGGAGACATGGCCTTTCGAGTGCATGCGCTGTTTACATGTCTGGGAAGAGGAGTACGTCGTCAGGCACCTCATGGACGACTACGGCAACGAAGTGACGATCTGGCTGCGGGGCGGTGTGACCGTGCAACCGCCCTGGTCAGGAATGTGTTGTCCGGGCTGCGGGGCGTACCACGTCACGTCGTTCCCGACGGGATACCTGTCACGACACCCCGAGTTGGTGCCCGTGCCGGAGCCCGTGGCGGAGGCGCCCGCCGTGGCCGCCGTGTCCGCGGCGGCGAGGCGGGTGCCCATGACACGGGCACCCCTCCCCGGACGGCTCCTGCTGGCGGTCGGCCTGCCCGTGGCGTTGTTCGTCGGCTACGAGCTGTACGAGAACATGACGCGCGTGGTGCACCCGCACTGACGACACGGACAGCGGGGTGCATCGCACCCCGCTGTCCTGCCGTCAGCTGCTGAGGCTGTCCAGCCAGGCCTGGTGCAGCCCGGCGAAGCGGCCGGAGGCGGCGATGAGGCGGTCCGGCGAGCCGTCCTCGACGATCTCGCCCCCCTCCATGACGAGCACCCGGTCGGCGATCTCCACGGTCGACAGCCGGTGCGCGATGATCAGCGCCGTGCGGTCGGCCAGGATCGTGCGCAGCGCCCGCTGCACCAGCCGCTCGCTCGGTACGTCGAGGCTGGAGGTCGCCTCGTCGAGGATGAGCACTGCTGGATCGGCCAGGAACGCCCTGGCGAAGGCCACCAGCTGACGCTGACCGGCCGACATGCGGCCGCCCCGCTTGCCCACCTCGGTGTCGTAGCCGTTGGGCAGCGCGGAGATGAACTCGTGCGCGCCGATCGCCTTGGCGGCCTCGCGTACGTCACGGTCGGACGCGCCGGGGCGGCCGAACCTGATGTTGTCGGCGACCGTACCGCTGAACAGGAAGTTCTCCTGCGTCACCATGACCACGGCCTTGCGCAGCGTGGGCTCGTCGAGCGTGCGCAGATCGACGCCGTCCAGCAGGACGCGGCCCGCCGTCGGGTCGTAGAAGCGGGAGATCAGCTTGGCCAGCGTCGTCTTGCCCGCGCCCGTCGAGCCGACCAGCGCGACGCTCTGCCCCGCCGGGATCGTCAGGTCCAGTCCGGGCAGGATCGGCCGGTCCTCGACGTAGGCGAACCTGACGCCCTCGAACCTGACCTTGCCGCGGGCCTTGGGCAGCGCCGCCGGCTCGCGCGGCTCCGGCACGGCCGGCTCCTCCTCCAGTACGCCCGACAGCTTCTCCAGGGCGGCGCCCGCCGACTGGAGCGTGTTGTAGAACTGGCTGATCTCCTGCATCGGCTCGTAGAACTGGCGCAGGTAGAGCAGGAACGCCGCCAGCACGCCGACCGTGACCTCGCCGTGGAGCGCCAGCCAGCCGCCGTAGACCAGCACGGCCGCCACGGTCACGTTGCCGATCAGCTTGATGCCCGGCATGAACACCGCGATGAGGTGCATGCTGCTGGCGTTGGCGCCGCGGTAGTCGTCGTTGAGCTGCTTGAAGATCTCCTGGTTGCGCGGCTCCCGGCGGAAGGCCTGCACGGCGCGGATGCCGGTCATCGACTCCACGAAGTGCACGATGACCAGCGCCACCGTCTCCCTGGTGCGGCGGTAGACGATCGCCGACTGGCGGCGGAACCACCGGGTGAACAGCAGCAGCAGCGGCAGCGGGATCAGCGCCACCAGGCCCAGGTGCACGTCGAGCACCAGCAGCAGCGCGGCCGTGCCGAACATGGTGAGCACGGCGGTGACCAGGCCGTCGAAGCCGGACTGCAACAGCTCGGCGATGGCGTCGATGTCGGAGGTGAGCCGGGAGATGACGCGGCCGGAGGTGTACTTCTCGTGGAAGCTCAGTGACAGCCGCTGGAAGTGGTCGAAGACCCGCCTGCGCAGCTCCAGCAGGATGTTCTGGCCGATGCGGCCCGCCATCTGCAGGAACACCTGCCGGGTGAGGGCCTGCGTCACCGCCGCCGCCAGGATGACGCCGACGACGGTCAGCAGCGTGCCGGGGCCGGTGCCCTTGAGCATCGGCGGGATGCCGGCGTCGATGCCCACCTTCACCAGGTAGGGGATCGCCAGGCCCGCCAGGTTGGACACGACGATGATCGTGGTGAGCAGCGCCATCGCCTTGCGGTGCGGCGTGAGCAGGTCGCCGAGCAGCCTGCGGGAGCGTTCCCGCAGTAAGACCGTCACCGTCTCGGACAGGTCGTCCTGGTTCTCGGAGGCGACGCCCCGCCAGTCGGCCGCGCTCGATGTCGTGGTGCTCGATGCAGTGGTGGTGGTCGTCATCGGAGGGCTCCTTCCGAGGGGTCGAAGTCGGCGTCCTGGGCGAGCAGCTCGCGGTATTCGGGCACCTCGTCGAGCAGCTCGTGGTGCCGTCCGACGTGCGTGATCGTGCCGTCCCTGAGCAGCGCCACCTTGTCGGCCAGCAGCACCGTGGAGGCGCGGTGGGCGACCACGATGCCGGTCGCCTCGCGCAGCACGTGGCGCAGCGCCTCCTCCACCAGCGCCTCCGTCTCGACGTCGAGCGCGGACAGCGTGTCGTCGAGGACCAGGATCCGTGGCCTGCTCAGCACGGCTCGCGCCAGGGCGAGGCGCTGCCGCTGGCCGCCGGACAGGGACATGCCCTGCTCGCCGATCCGGGTGTCGAGGCCCCACGGCAGGTCGTACACGAACATGGCCTGGGCGGTGCGGATGGCCTCGTCGAGCTCCTCCTCGGTGGCGTCCTGGCGGCCGAGCGTGAGGTTCTCGCGCACGCTCATCGAGAACAGCGTCGGCTCCTCGAACGCCGTGGCCACCACCTCGCGCAGCGCGGGCAGCGACAGGTCGCGTACGTCGTGGCCGTCGATCGTGACCCGGCCGCCGGTGGGGTCGATGAGGCGGGGTACGAGCGAGGTCATCGTCGTCTTGCCCGAGCCGGTCGCGCCGACGATGGCCACCGTCTCGCCCGGGCGTACCTCGAGCCACACGTCACGCAGCACCGGCTGGTCGGAGTCGGGGAAGCGGAACTCCACCCCCTCGAAGCGCAGGTGGCCGCGCGGCCGCTCGATCGAGCCGGAACCGCCCTCGATGGCCGGGACCGTGTCCATGACCTCCATGACCCGGTCGGCGGAGGTCATCGCCTCCTGGGCCATCGCCAGGATGTAGCCGAGGCTGGCGACCGGCCAGACCAGCTGCAGCATCAGCGTGGTGAAGGCGACCAGCGTGCCCAGCGTCAGCGAGCCGCCGCCCACGGCCAGCGCGCCGAGCAGGAGCACCAGGGCGAGGGTGAAGTTGGGGATCACCTCGAGGAAGGTGAAGAAGCGGGCGGACAGCCGCACCTTGTCCATCGAGGTGCCGTAGACCTTGCGCGCCGAGTCGTCGAACTGGTCGAACACGTGGTGACGGCGGCCGAACGCCTTGATCGTCCGGATGCCGATCGCCGACTCCTCGACGACCGTGGCGAGGTCTCCCTGCTCGTCCTGCACCTGGCGGGAGATCCTGATGTACTTCTTCTCGAAGCTCAGCGACACCAGGATGATCGGCACCGCCGAGGCGGCCACCAGCAGCCCGAGCGGCCAGTACATGTTGAGCAGCAGCACCGTCACGGTGGTCAGCTGCAGGATGTTCATGACCAGGAAGAGCATGCCGAAGCCGAGGAAGCGGCGGATCGTCGACAGGTCGGTGGTGGCCCGCGACAGCAGCTGGCCCGACTGCCAGTCGCCGTGGAAGCCCATCGGCAGGCGCTGCAGGTGCGCGTAGAGGTCGTCGCGGATCTGGGTCTCCAGCCCGAGAACAGGGCCGGTCTGCGTCCAGCGCCTGAAGAAGATCAGGAACGCTTCGAGCACGCCCACGCCGAGGGCGATGAGGCCGAGGGGGAGCAGGGCGCCGGAGTCGCCATGGAGCACGGGCCCGTCGACGACCTCCTTACCCACGAGAGGCAGGGCGATGCTCGCCCCGATGCCGATGATCGCGGCCAGCCAGATGAAGACCAACCTGATGACATAGGGGCGGAGATAGGGCTTCATCCGCCACAGGGCGTTGGAGGAGATCGATGTGAAGATGGGCAGGGGACGGCGAGGAGAATGCGTATCGGGAGGCATCCCATCCAGGCTAATACGTTGGATCAACCGATTTTCTGGCGCCCACCGACTGCTCACTGCGGCCAAAGCGGAACAGTTTTGCATCCGCCCAGCCCATTGAGGGCCCTGGTCCGAGCCCCGTGGGGTGATTTATCCGGATGCGGCGCGGGCTGCCGATGGAGTTGACTGCCTCGCATGAACGCGTCGGTGAGCGACTATGCGGGCGAGGCGGATCTGCGGGCGATGCAGGAGCTGACCAGCCGCCTCTGGTCGCCGGCCGCCCGCTGGCACGTCGGCGATCTGGCCTGGGGCCGCTTCCAGCACACCGGCAGGGAGCCGGAGTGGCCGACGCGGCTGTGGCGGGCGGGGGAGCGGGTCGTGGCCTGGGGCTGGATCGAGCTGCCCGACCAGCTGAACCTGGCGGTCGATCCGGCGTACGACGGGCACGGGCTCGCCGATGAGGTGCTGGACTGGTTCGCCGCGACGGCACCCGGCGTACGGCGGACGGTGACCGTGCTCGACTCCGAGACCCACCTTCTGGCCGCGCTCGCCCGGCACGGCTACCAGGACGCCGGGGACGGGCTGCCCTTCGTCGTCAACATGTCCCACGACCTGCGGGACCTCGCCGAGCCCGAGCCGTCGCCCGGCTACCGGCTCCGGACCGTGGACGCCGCCGACGTGCCGGGTCGCGTTGCCACGCATCGGGCCGCGTTCCACCCCTCGCGGGTGACGGAGGAGAGCTACCGGAACGTACGGGGCGCCTGGCCGTACCGGGCGGACCTGGACTGGATCGCCGAGGCGCCCGACGGAGAGGTGGCCGCGTACTGCCTGATCTGGCTGGACCCGGCCCGGCGGGCGGCGGAGATAGAACCGGTCGGCACCGTCCCGGCCCACCGGCACCGCGGCCTCGCCCGCGCGGTCTGCCTGGCGGCCCTGCACGCGGCCCGGAACGCGGGCGCGACGCGCGCCGTGGTCGGGCCGCGCGGAGACGACGACTACCCCGTTCCGGCGCGGCTGTATCGCGGCCTCGGCTTCCACGACATCACCAGAAGCCGCCTCCTGCACTCCTGACGACCCACGCGGGAGTGCTCAGCCCGTTAACCCGTGGCGGCTCGCGTAGTGGGTGGCCTCGACGCGGTTGCGGACGCCGATCTTGGTGAACGCGTTGTTGATGTGGGTCTTGACCGTGGCCTCGCCGATGAACAGGGTCTCGGCGATCTCCGGGTTGCTCAGGCCGCTCGCTATCAGGCCGAGCACCTCGGCCTCGCGGGCGGTCAGGCCGTCGGGCAACTGGCGCGCTCTGGGTCGTGGTGCGCGGTGCATCGCCTCCACCAGGCGGTCCGACACCTTGGCGGCGAAGGTCGACTGGCCCGCGACGGCTGAGCGCAGCGCCGCCGCGATCTCGGCGCGGCCCGCGTCCTTGGTCAGATAGCCGCGTGCGCCCGCCCTGAGCGCGCCGGTGATCGACTCGTCGTCGGTGTAGGTGGTGAGCACGATGACCGCTATGCCGGGATGCTCGCTGACGATCCGGCCGGTCGCCTCGACGCCGTCCATGACGGGCATTCTCAGGTCCATCAGGACGACGTCCGCGGGGTGGGCGCCGTCCGTGCCGTTCGCGATGGCCGCGGCGTTGGCGGCCAGCAGGTCGAGGGCCTGGCGGCCGTCTCCGGCCGTACCCAGGACCTCGATGTCCTCGACCAGGCCGAGCAGGGCGGCCAGGCCCTCGCGCATCACCTGCTGGTCGTCCACCACGACCACCCTGATCACTTCCGTACCTCCACAACCGACCGCCTTCGCGTTCGCCGCTCCGATCGCTCCCGAGTCTGCCGCGCCGCTCACTCCGGCACCTCCGCGGTCACCTGCCAGGTCCCGTCCTCGTAGCCGGAGTCGAGGGTGCCGCCGGCCAGCGCGAGCCGTTCGCGCATGCCCGTCAGCCCGAACCCGCCCCGCGCCGGGACGTCGGCGGGCAGCGGGTTGCGTACCCGCAATCGCACCACATCGGCGGTGAAGTCGAGCGTCATCGACACGGGCGCGTCCGGCGCGTGCTTGGCCGCGTTCGTCAGTGCCTCCCGGGCGGTCCCGACCAGCGAGACGATGGCAGCCGACGACAGCCCGCGCGCCACCCCGTCCGCGCGGAAGTCCACCGGCGACCGGTGGTCGCGCCGGTGCACCTCGGCCAGTGTGGCGAGCGCGTCGGACAGCGAGGGGATGTCCTGGCGCAGCGCGGCCACCGCGGTGCGGGCCTCGGCCAGGCCGTCCGCGGCCAGCCCGCGCGAGCGCCGCACCGCCGCCAGCGCGCCGGCCACGTCGTTCGTCTCCGCGAGCAGGGCCTCGGCCAGCTCCAGTTGCACGCCCAGCGCGCCAAGGGAGTGCGCGAGCACGTCGTGGATCTCGCGGGCGATCCTGGTGCGCTCGTCCAGCGCGGCGGCTCGCGCCTGCTCCGCCTGCGCGAGCCGGGTCTGCTCCAGGAGCCGTTCGGCCTGCTCCCGTCGTACGACGTGCTGTCGGTGATTGACGCCGATCAGCGTGATCGCCAGCAGCACCAGCGCCTGCCCGAACGCGCCGACCGGCGTCTCCCCGGAGAGCGGCCAGGTCAGGATGGCCAGCGCCATCGTGCCCGCGCCGACGCCCACGATGGCGGCCACGGACGGGGTGGAGAGCGCGGCGAACCGGCCGAGGATGATCGCCGTGAGGAGCAGCGCCGTACTGTCCTCGGCGGCCCCGAGCGCCACCGCGGGCAGCAGCGTCGCCGCGCCCAGCAGCCCGGCCGTGAGCCGGGGCCGGGACCGGTCGAGCGCCACGAACAGCAGCCAGCACGCGGCGCTGACCCCGTACAGCGCCCAGACCCACAGCGCGCTCTCCCGGGCGGTGACCAGGGTGATGACCACGAACAGTGTGCCGAACACCTGCACCACCAGCCAGCCCGGCGCGATGGTGTCCGGCAGCGACCGCTTCTCTTCCATGCGCGTGATTCCACCAGGTACGGGCTGGTCAGCGCAGGCGGGTGATGAGCTCGATGAGAAGAAGCCGGTAGGCGATGAACCCCACCAGCACCACACCGGCGACCACCGCGATCCCGACCCACGTCTTGCCGTTCATCTTGCCTCCCTTGAGCGATTCCTGCGCTTTGTCGGCTGCGAGCCTGAGCAGTTCGTTTCTGTCCATGACCGCGAAACTACGGATCGGAGCGGGTGGAGCGGCACCGCCAGATGGTGGAGATACGGGTGGAGAAGCGGGGGTGGAGCGCCTAGACGGCCACGGCTGGGGCACTTGCCAGGGTCTTGCGCGCTAAGGAGGAGACGGTGACCGCAACGGAGAAGGCGGGGCGGCAGGCTCGGGCCGCCGCCAGGAAGGCGACGGCGCACCCGGCGATGAACCGGCTCGCCAGGGTCGGGCTGGCCTGCCGGGGAGTGCTGTACGCGCTGATCGGGGTGGTGGCCTTGCGGATCGCACTCGGCGGAGGAGGGGGGCGGGAGGCGGACAAGGCGGGCGCGATCTCGACCGTGGCGCGGTTGCCGTTCGGGGAGGTCATGTTGTGGGTGATGGTGGCGGGGTTCGTCGCGCTGACGCTCTGGCAGGTGTCGGAGGCGGTGTTCGGCGGGCTCGGCGTGGGGGACCGGCTGGAGACGGTCGGCCGGGCCGGCGTGTACGCGCTGATCTGCAGCACCTTGCTCAGCGTGCTGCGGGCCGGGAAAGCCACCTCTGACGACGAGAAGTCGCGGGACGCGACGGAGGCGCTGCTCGGTCTGCCGGGCGGGCCTTTCATCGTGGGGGCCATCGGGCTGGGCCTCGTCGTGCTCGGCGTCCGCTGGGGGCACCAGGGCGTCACCAAGAGGTTCCGGGAGGAGCTGAACCTCGGCCAGATGTCCGCGCGGGCCCGCTCGGTGATGGACAAGCTCGGCCTCGCCGGGTACGTCGCGCGCGGGGTCATCGCCGGCCTGGCCGGGGTCTTCGTCGTCGAGGCGGCGATCACGTACGACCCGGACAAGGCGGGCGGGCTGGACGCGACGCTCAGGGCCTTCGCCGAGACGCCCGTGGGGCCCTGGCTGCTCGTGGTGGTCGCCTTGGGGCTGGTGCTGTTCGCGGGTTACTGCTTCGGCGAGTCACGCTGGCGCCGCGTCCGCTGACGCCCGCGTCCAGTGGACGCCCGGGTCCAGTGAACTCGGGCGTCCGGCGTTCATGTGCTCGCGTTCAGCGGGAGCGGGGGTGGAGCAGGCCGGCGTGCCGCTGGATGCCGGCTGTGGCGGCGGCCAGCTTCTCCTCGTCGGGGAGCGTGGTGTTGTCCTCGTACGTGACGCCCGCCGGCACGTCGGCCGCCCCGACCGGGTCGGCGTCCCAGAAGTTGCCCCGGTAGACGACGTTCTCCAGCGGCGGCGACACCTGTAGGACGGCGGTGTTGTCGGCGCGCGCGACCACGTTCTCCTCCACGGTCACCCAGGCGGCGCCGTAGTCGGTGTAGAGAGCGAAGTTGTACGGGGTGCGGGTGTCCTTGATGACGTTGCCGCGGATCACCGCGCCGTTCTCGTACGAGTCGCCCTGCGGCCCCGACAGGTAGACGCCGCCGCCGTCGGCCAGCACCCCCATGGTGCCGACGGTGAGATTGCGCAGGATGCGGGTGCCCTCGGCGGGCCCGGCCACGATGCCGCAGTGGGGCACCTCCTCGACCTGGTTGTGGGCGAGCGTGCAGCCCTTGGTGCCCAGCACCGCGATGCCGGGGGAGCCGGTGAACTCCAGGCCGGTGTGATGGATCCAGTTGTCCTCGACCAGGGGGTTCGCGGTGCCGGTGACGGAGACCGCGCCGGCCGAGAGCGTGTCGAAATCGCAGCCGCGCACGCTGACGTCCGCGCCGCCGGTCAGCTCCAGGCCGGCGGCGCCCATGCGGGTGAAACGGCAGCGCTCGACCTCCACGCGTACACCGTCCTCGATCACCACGCACGCCGGGATCCTGGCCGACTCGCGCGGAACCGTCACCCACGCCTGCCCCTCGACGAGCTCCACCCTGTCGACGGGACCGCCCTCGTAGTAGCCGCTGCCGTGGTAGTGCGGGAAGCCCTCCGGGCGGCCGGGCCGCAGCCAGGTGGCGTCGGCGAAGACCAGGCCGCGGAAGGACACCCCGCTCGTGCCGGTGGCACGCAGCAGCGTCTCGAGAACGGGGGCGACCACCCGCGTACGGTCCGGCGCCTCCTCCGGGAGGGGAAGGTAGCGCAGGACGTGGTGGCCGGGACGCGAGCGGTCCAGGACAAAAGTGCCGGGCTCGGTGAGGAAGGTGACGTCGTTCTCGACCCGGGTGGGCAGGCCGGGGCCGTGGTAGGTGTTGCCGTCCCACGCGTAGTTGTAGAGGTCGAGGGCCCACCCGAAGCCGGGCTGGGCCATGGTGATCACGGTCGCCCCGCCCCCGTCCGGACCGGTGGTGACCTCACCGTCGGTCACGGTGGTCGCGTCACTGTCCGTCCCGGTGGTGACGTCACCGTCGGTCACGATGGTCGCGCCACTGTCCGGCCCGGTGGTGACCGCAGCGACGCCGAAGCGGGCCTCGGTCCATGGGTAGACGCCGCGGTAGACGAACTCGACGTCGGCGGGGTTGTGCCAGGCTCGCGGGGCCGCGTTGTCGCTCTCGTAGCCGGTCTCCGTCATGGTCACGGTGCCGGGCAGGCCGTCCATGGCGGCGCGCTCGGACCGGCGGCCGTCCACGTACAGCTGGCGCGTGTCCAGGTCGCCCACGTCGGCCAGCCACATGCCGTCCTCGACCCGCCAGCCGGTGATCTCACGACCGCCGCTGACGACGACCTCCTCCTGGCCGGCGCTCCCGTAGCCGTGGGCCTGGTAGACGATCCGGTGGCCGTCACGGCCGGAGTCGGCCTCAGTGAGCTCGAACGGCTCGGTGAGCATGTGGGTGCCACCCCGCAACTGGACGACGACATCGCCGGTCGCGGTCCCGTCGAGGTCCCCTACGAGGTCTCGTACGGCGTCGCGGGCGCGGTGCAGGCTGGCGAACGGGCGTTCCGCGGTGCCGGGCCAGGAGTCGCTGCCCGCGGGATCGACGTGGAACTCGGTCATGATGTACCGCCCCTTTGCTGTTTATGGTGTACACGAGGTAGTACACCATAAACAAGGGAGGTGTCCATGGCGAGAGGCGGCGCGGGAGATCCCGATGAGGGGGTCGAACTGCTGTGGCGAGAGGGCGACGTCGAGCCGCGACCGGGGCTGAGCCTGAGCCGGATCGTCCGGACCGCGATCGAGCTGGCGGACGCCGAGGGGCTCGAAGGGCTGTCGATGCGCAAGGTCGCGGACCGGCTCGGGTTCACCACGATGTCGCTCTACCGCCACGTGCCCGGCCGCGATCACCTGCTCGACCTCATGCGCGACGCCGTCATGGGCTCGCCGGGCACGGTCCTCTCCGAGGAGGGTGGCGAGCAGGGGGGCGGGTGGCGGGCGCGGTTGGAGGCGTGCGCGCGTGAAGGGTGGCGGCTGCGCGAACGGCATCCCTGGCTGGCCGAGGTGCGGGGATCTCGCCGGGTGCCGGGTCCCAACGCCGTCGCCCACTACGAGTACATGCTGAGCGCCGTCTCCGGCACCGGTCTCACGCCCGCCGAGATGATCGCCGTCGTCGGGCTCGTCGCCCGGTTCGTCGACTCCGAGGCCCTGCGGCTGGCCGAGGTGGCGCGGACCGAGCGGCTCAGCGGAGTCAGCGAGGAGGAGTGGTGGGGCTCCCGCGACTCGCTCTACGCGCGTTTCGAGCGCTACCCGACCCTCACGCGCCTGTGGGAGCAGGGTGGCTACGACGAGCCGGAGGACCCGTTCGAGTTCGGCCTGCGCCGGGTGCTGGACGGCATCGAGATGCTGGTCCAGGAGCGTGATGAAACGCGTGATGAAACATGTCAGATGTGTGGTGTGCCGGTGGAGCGGGCCGCGTCGGGACGTCCGCGCGCGTACTGCTCGCGGGCCTGCCAGCAGCGCGCCTACCGCAGGCGCAGATCAGGCTGACCATCGCGTGTGGCGGGCAGCGGGCCAGGCTCTCGCGACGTCAGGCCCCGCGGCGTACCGCCACGATGGCCACATCGTCCTCCCGCGAGCCGAACGCGGCGAGCAGCCGGTCGCAGAACTCCTCCAGATCGTCCTCGACCGTCTCCGCCACCTGCCGGGCCTGCTCCAGGCTGTCGTCGAGCAGGATGCCGCGGTCCTCCACCAGCCCGTCGGTGAACAGCAGCATCGTGGCGCCCGCGGGCAGCTCCAGCCGGTTCACCTTGTAGTCCTCGTGCGCCACGCCCAGCAGCAGGTTGCCCAGGCCCAGGTAGTGGGCACCGGGTCCGGCCAGCATCGGCGGGATGTGCCCGGCGTTGGCCAGCTCGACCTCGCCGGTCTCCGGATCGATGAGCAGCAGGCAGACGGTGGCCGTCATGCCGGGGTGGTAGCGGCGCAGGACCTTGTTGAGCAGGTCCATCGAGGCGCTCAGGTCGACCGAGTCGATCAGCGAGGCGCGCAGCGCGTGCCGCAGCTCGGCCATGATGGTCGCCGCGTGCAGCGAGTGGCCGGCCACGTCGCCGATCGCCACCAGCACCCGGTCGCCGACCCGCAGCACTTCGTAGAAGTCGCCGCCGACCTCGATGTTGTCCACGGCCGGCTGGTAGCGGAACGCCACCTTCAGCCCCGGCACCTCAGGGATGCGCGTCGGCAGGAGGCTGCGCTGCAGGGTGAGCGAGATCGTGTGCTCCTCGGTGTAGACGCGCAACGCGTCGACGGCCAGGGCCAGCCCTTGGCCGAGCTGCCTCAGCACGTTCAGCTCGTCGGCGTCCAGCGGAGGGTCGGCTTCCAGCCCCAGGTAGACGGGCGGCTGGCCCCTCTTGGTACGGCACAGCACCCCCGTCACCGGCGCGTTGACCTGTACGTCGCTCACCAACGTGAGCCACTCGGCGGCCTCCACGGTGAAGACCTTGGCGCCCGCCGGCGCGCCCAGCGACATCGCGCTGAGCCGGTCCAGCAGTTGGGGAGCGGCGGACCTGCTGCTGGCCGTCTCGCCGGGCCGGGCGCGGAAGCGGCGCATCCGGCCGTCGGGCGGCAGCGCCAGCGCGCCCGCGTGGCGGCCCAGCACGTCGACCGTGCCCTCGACGGCCACGGCCAGGAGCCGGTCGAAGGAGTCGGCCCCGTTCATCCGCAGCGTGACGTCGGCCAGCTTGGCCAGGCGCTCGGCCATCAGCTCCGCCCGCCGTCTGGCGCGGTAGTAGCGCAGCGTCGCCTCTACCGTCGCCGCGAACTCGGCCGGCTCGATCGGCTCCGACAGGTAGGCGTCGGCGCCGCGTTCGAGCCCTTCCGTACGGTCGGCCGAGGTGATGGCGTTGCCCGACACCTGGATGACCGGGATCGAGGTGGTCGCCGGGTTCGCCTTGATCCGCTCGCACACCTCGAAGCCACCGATGTCGGGCAGCCGTACGTCGAGCACGACCAGGTCGGGGCGGCTCATGGCGAGCATGGCCAGCGCCTCCTCGCCGCCGGCCGCCTCGACCACGGTGTGGCCCGCCCTGCGCAGCCAGCTCGACAGGATGTAGCGCTTGGTCGGGGTGTCGTCGACCACCAGCACCGTCGCGGCGCCGGCGACGGGCTCGGTCACCGCGCCGGCCATGTGCTCAGTCATGGTCCGTCCCCGCAGCGCCCCGGAGGGCCTGGAGCAGCTGGTCGCGGCGCAGCCCCTGCTTGGACAGCACCGGGTGGCCCGACGGCGCGGCGTCGGGCCGGATCGTCACCACCACCACGCCGATCCGCCCCAGGGCCTGGTCCTCGGCCATGCGCTGCAGCAGCGCGGTGCCGTCCAGCCGCGGCATCAGCATGTCCAGCAGGATCACATCCGGCGGGCGTGCCGTCATCATCTCCAGCGCGGCGACTCCGTCGGCGGCCTCCTCCACCTCGACGGCGAAGCCGTACAGCATCCTGCGGGCGGCGGCGCGGAACGCCTCGTCGTCGTCGGCGACCAGCACCCGCGCGATCTCGGGCGTGCCGTCGTGGTGCGGCAGCCGTATCGTCACCGTGGTGCCCCGCCCGACGTCGCTGGCCAGCTCCAGCGTGCCGCCCAGCGCCTCGGTGAGCCGGCGGGCGTACGGCAGGCCGAGCCCGGTGCCCTTGACCCTGACCTGCAGCGCGCTCGGCACCTGGAAGAACTCCTCGAACACGGTCGCCAGATACTCCCGGGGGATGCCGATGCCCGTGTCGGTGACCGTGATGACCACCTCGCCGGCGGCCGCGTCGGCGCGCGCGCTCAGCCGTACCTCGCCCTCCTGAGTGAACTTCAGGGCGTTGGACAGCAGGTTGCGCAGGACGCGGACCAGCATCCCCTCGTCGGTGTAGACGTCGGTGACGTCGGGCGCGACGTCGACGCGCAGCGTGACGTCGCCGGGACCGCTGGTGGGCTGCATCGCCAGGCGCAGGTGGTCGGCCAGCGTGGGCAGGTGGACGACCGACGACTGGGGGTCGAGCCGCCCGGACTCGGCCTTGGCCATGTCGAGCAGCTCGCCGACCTGCTCCAGCAGCGACTCCGCCGAGCCGCCGATGAAGCGCACCTGACGTGTCTGCTCCTCGCTGAGCGGCTCGCTGCCGGGTCCGACCATCAGCCTGACCAGGCCGATGATGGAGTTGAGCGGGGTGCGCAGCTCGTGGCTGACGGTCGCCCAGAACCGGTTCCTGGCCTCGGCCGCCTCGCGGAGCTGGGAGGACTTCTCATCCAGCTCCCCGTACAGGGCGACCACGCCGCGGTTGGTCTCCTCCAGCTCGGCCGACAGCTGGTTGTACAGGGCCAGCACCCCGGTGTTGGTCTCCTGCAGCTCGGCGTTGAGCCGCAGCACGTCCTCCAGGGTCGAAGCGAGCTCCTTGTTCTGCTGGCGCAGCTCTTCGAGGGCGCTGACCGGCGCCATCCGGGACAGGCGCTCGCGGATCTGGTCGATCGGGAGCCGCGGGGAGTGGGGAGGCAGCCGCTTGGCTATGGTGACGCGACCGTGTTCGGCGTCGAGGGTGACCACGTCGACCAGGCGGCCGGCCAGTGCCAGCCCCTCGGATCGGGCGAAATCCGCGCCCATTGCGTGATCCATCGTGATGAGCAGTTTCCCTTCATCGAGCGAGAAGACGACCACCGCCCCGGTGCCGAGCAGCTCCCGGCAGACCTCGCTCAGCGCGGTCGCCACCCTGACCTGGTCTTGCGCCTCCAGCCCGGCCAGCTCGGCGACGGCCTTGCCCAGGCGGCGCACCACGAAGACGTCATGGTCGTGTTCGAGCGCGGCCCTGGCCAGCTCAGTCGCGGTCATCGCCGGGCCTCACGGTCACCACGCAGGCGTCGTCCCGGCGGCTGCCCGCCTCGCGCAGCAGCCCGGCGGCGACGACGGCGGGGGAGCGGGCGAACAGGCCCTGCATGGCGGACGGATCCCACCGCTCGGTCAGACCGTCGGAGTGCAGCACCACGGTGGCGTGCTCGGGCAGCTCGAACTCGTACTGGCGCAGCTGCCGCGCCTGGTGTCCGGCGATGCCGGGCACCGAGATCATCCCCCGGCGGCCGTCGGCGCCGACGATCCAGCCGGAGATGTTGCCCAGCCCGGCGTAGGAGACGGTGGCGGCCCTGACGCGGGCCACCGCGACCGCGCCTCCCCGGGTATGGACGAGGCCCCGATGCAGGCGCTGGAGTGTTGCGAGCGGCTCCTCGTCCGTCGCCCGCAGGAACAGCTCCACCGCCGTCCTGGACGCCTGGGCGGCCGGCTCGCCGTGGCCCAGACCGTCGCACAGCAGGATCGTCGTCTCGGGTGTGGCGCCGTCGCCGGTGGCGGCGATCGCGAAGGAGTCGCCGCAGACCACCTCCTCGCCGATGGGGCGGCTCAGGCCGCTGGCGTGCGGCGCCGAGGTGGGCGCGCCGGTGGCGGCGAAGCGCATGACCAGCACCGTGCCCCTGCCGGGCAGGGAATGGACGTCGTACCAGGACGACATGCGGGCCATCGCCCCCATCCCGATGCCGAGGGTGCCGGAGGTGGAGTAGCCGTCGCGCAGGGCGCGGGCGACGTCGGGCATGCCCGGCCCCTTGTCGATGGCGATCAGCTCCACGACGGCCTGGTCCCCAGGCTGGGAACGGACCATGACGACGCCCTCCACCGCGTGCTTGACCAGATTGGAGACGGCCTCGGTGACCGCGACCGCCGTCTGCGCCGTACGCTCGGCGTCGAACCCGGCGGCTTCGGCGAGTTCGACGGCCATCCGGCGTACGGCGCCCACCGCGCTGGGGCTCTCCGCTCGCACCCAGATGTCATCACGCGTGTAGCTCACCGGCACCATGTCATCGAGCCCATTTCGTCACTGTCACCGTAGTGCCCTTACCTGGAGCCGAGACCAGGTCGAACTCGTCGACCAGCCGTCGTGATCCGCTCAGGCCCAGCCCCAGCCCGGTGCCGGTGGTCCAGCCGTCGGTGAGCGCCTGCTCGATGTCGGGAATCCCCGGCCCCTCGTCGCTGAAGGTGAGTTTAAGGCCGCGGCGCGCCCCGTTCTCGACGATCTCGATGCGGGCCAGGCCGCCGCCGCCGTACACCAGGGCGTTGCGGGCCAGCTCGCTGGCCGCCGTCACCACCTTGGTCTGGTCGATGAGAGACAGTCCCACCTCGACCGCGACACTCCGGACCCGCTGGCGGACCATCACGACGTCGGAGTTGCTGGCGATGGGCAGTTCCCAGCCGCCGGTCACGACGTCGCGCCTCTCACATGGTCGAGCAGCGCGATTCCCTTCTCCAGGTTGAGTGCGGTGCGTACGCCGCCCAGCGACAGGCCGAGCTCGACCAGGGTGATCGCGACGGCCGGCCGCATGCCGACGACCACGGTCTGGGCGTCGAGCAACCGCGACGTCGCGGCGATGGTGGCCAGCATCCTGCCGATGAAGGAGTCGACGATCTCCACCGCGGTGATGTCGATGATGACGCCGCGCGCTCCGTGGGTCACCACGGAGTCGGCCAGGTCCTCCTGCAGGGCGAGCACGCTCTGGTCGTCCAGGTCGATCTGGATGGAGATGATCAGGATGTCCCCGAGCTTGAGAATGGGCACCCGGTCCATCAGACGTTCTCCGTCCGCACCGCCAGGCGGGTCGCCTTCGGCGCGATCACCTCGATGCCGCTGCGCCTGAGCGCGTGGGCCAACGCGTCGGCCAGCGAGGCCTTGGTCACGATGTCGCCGAACTCGATGCCGAGCGTGACGATGGTGTGCGCGATCTGCGGGCGGATGCCCGAGATGACGCACTCGGCGCCCATCAGCCGGGCGGCGACGACGGCCTTCAGCAGGTGCTGGGCGACCTGGGTGTCGACGGCCGGGACGCCGGTGATGTCGATCACCGCGTGCTCGGCGCCCGTGTCGACCAGCGTCTGCAGCAGCTTCTCCATCACGACCTGGGTCCTGGCGGAGTCGAGCGTGCCGACCAGGGGCACCGCCACGATGCCCTCCCACAGCTTCACGACCGGCGTGGACAGCTCCAGCAGCTGCTCGGCCTGGTCGAGGATGATCCGCTCGCGGGCCGTCGTGTACGTCTCGAAGGTGAACAGACCGAGGTCGTCGATGAGCCTGGAGAACCAGATGAAGCCGCGCAGCGCCTCGGGGCCACCGTCGCTCTCGACGGCCTCGTACAGCGCCTCCTTCAGGCCGAACACGGCCCTGGCGGTGTCCGCCGGGGTGAAGCCCTGGCGGGCGCGGGAACGTGACAATTCGGCGAGCAGGCCGCGCATGTCGGCGAGGTCGCCGCCGTGTTCGAGGGAGGTGAGCAGCGCCCGGTAGATGTCGCTCAGCTCTTCGCTCGACGCCTTGGCGATCAGGGTCCACCGGTGCAGGATCTGCGTCTCGTTTTCGCGGAGCAGCTCTTCGATACGTCGCCTGGCGACATCGGCATCGACGGTCAAGGTCACTCCTGGGAGGAAAAATTCACCGGCACTGCCGGGGATGCTAACGACACTGTTCCGCTTCGGCGGGCGGTTAGCGAGATAGCCCGCTTCATGCGTTGAACGACCTTATCTGACGATATAAAGGGATACGTCCTGCTTTGCGAGATAGTGATCCACGGCTGATCAGGCAAATCGGGCGCCCTCCGCCGGGCGGGCACCCAGCTGGGTCAGCAGCCGCACCATGCGCGGGGCGTCGAGCGGATCCACCGGCAGCACATGGCCGGTCCACCAGCGGGCGATCTCGGGAGTGGGCCCCTGCCGGATCGTCGGCAGATAGTCGTCCAGCGGCGGATCGTAGACGAAACCGGGCACCACACCGAGCCGTTCCAGCCCGGCGACGATCTCGTCTCGTCTGTCGACCAGCAGCGGCACCCGCAGGAGCGGACGTACGGGGGATTCGCGGACGCCCGCCGCCACCCACGGGGTCCGGCGCAGCACCTCCACCCCGGCCAGGCGGCGCTCGCGCTCGCGGTCGATCGCCCGCAGGCGCGAGCGCTGGTAGCGGCAGAGCGCGGGACCCGGGCGCATCCGCCAGCCGTCGTGGTCGATCCCCAGCCACGGGTCCATGGCCGACAGGTTTCCCCTGACGGCCATGAGGGCGTCCTCATGGGGTGTGGGGCGGTGCCCGCTCCACTTGACGATCCCGAGGCGCCGCGACAGGTGCCACATCAGCCGGACCGCGCCGGTGCGGTGGAGGGTCTCGCGGAGCATCGGCTGCAGCACGGCCTCCAGCTGCTCGCGCGGCTCACCGGACAGCAGCAGCGCGTCTCTCGCCTCGGCCAGCGCCGCCAGCGCGCCGGGGTTGGGTGTGGTCAGGAAGCCGCCGGACGCCCGGCCGTGCTTGGCCAGGCTCAACACGCCGGCCTGGCCGAACGTGCCGGCCGCGCGCCCGCCGACCATCGTCTGGAAGGCGTGGGCGGCGTCGTCGATGAGGACGAGGCCGCGCCGCTCGCACTGCCTGATCAGGTCCTTGATCTGGTCCGGCTGGCCGTACAGGTGAGTGGTGATGACGCCGGC
Source organism: Nonomuraea aurantiaca (assembly GCF_020215705.1). Classification (GTDB taxonomy): domain Bacteria; phylum Actinomycetota; class Actinomycetes; order Streptosporangiales; family Streptosporangiaceae; genus Nonomuraea; species Nonomuraea aurantiaca. Next base: position 853,657 of record NZ_JAIWNB010000001.1, read on the forward strand.
CAGGCCGCTCCAGTTGACGCGCGGCGCGTCGATGTTGCCGTCGCGCCACGACACCGGCGCCATTACCGGCTCCAGGTCGGCGGCCAGCACGACGAACAGCACGGCCTCGGAGGTGGTCGGCGCGATCAGCACCCGGTCGCCGGGGTCGAACCAGTGGCGCAGCGCCAGCAGCAGGCCGAACCGGGCCGACGGCACATGCAGGCAGTCCTGGCCGATCCGATGCCGCATGAGACTTTCCAGGGGGCTCATCGGCCACCTGTCCGAGCGGGTAATCGGCCGTGGCGGTTCAGCGCCCGGTCGGCCAGGCCGTACAGGAAGGACCGGTCCAATCGCTCCCCTCCCCGCTCTTGATCGCTTTGCAGATTTATAGCAGCAGCGCCTCGATCGGGCTTAGCGGGCGTAACGAACTGATATCCGCTATTCGACGACGGTGGCCGCGCTGCGGCGCGGCCCCGCGTACCGCGTGAGGAAGCTGACCAGGACGCTCACCCGGTTGCGCCCGCCCAGCAGGTAGGTCACGTGCAGCCCGATCCAGGCCAGCCAGGCGAGCGGGCCGTGCATGGTCATGCCGTTGGACAGCTGCAGCACGGCCGACCCCCGGCCGACCGTGGCCATGATGCCGGGGTCGCTGTAGGAGAAGGGCGCCGCGGGACGGCCATGGGCCAGCGCCAGGATCTGCTTGCCCACGTGCTCGCCCATCTGGATGGCGGGCTGGGCGAGCTGCGGCAGCGGCTCGGGCGGCCCGGCCAGGTCGCCGGCGACGAAGATCTCGGGGTATGCCGCGACGTTGAGCGCCTGGGTGACCTCGATCCGGCCGCCCTTGCCCTGCGGCAGGCCCAGGTTCGACACCTCGGCGGGCGCGGCGACGCCGAGTGCCCATACGGTCACGTCGCTCGGCAGCCGGGTGCCGTCGCTCAGCACGACCGCGTCGGGCTCGACCGAGGCCACCGTGCTGCCGAGCCTCAGGCGCACGCCGCGCCTGCGCAGCGCGTTCGCGGCCGCGTCGCGCAGCCGCGGCTTGTAGGGGGCGAGCACGTAGTCGAACCGTTCGACCAGGGTGACGCTCGTCTGATCGGGTTTGATCTCCGGATAGGTCACCGGGAGCGTCCGCTGGCGCAGCTCGGCCATCGTGCCCGCGATCTCCACCCCGGTCGCGCCCGCGCCGACCACCACCGCGTGCGCGCTCTCGCGCTTGCCCTCCGCGACCTGCTGCAAGAGGCTCTGCAGCCGTTTACGCAGCACGATCGAGTCCTGGACCGAATAGATCGGGTAGCTGTTGTCCCGCGCGCCCTCGATGCCGTACCAGTTGGTGGTCACTCCGGTGGTGAGCACGAGGTAGTCGTAGTCGAGTGAGGTGCCGTCGTCGAACTCCACCCGCCGCTCGGCCGGGTGCAGCTTCGTCAGCGCGCCCCGCCGGGCCCGCGCCCGCCGATACTTGGCGGCGAACGCCCGCGTCGGGTACGTGATGTCCCCGGCGGCGAGCCCGGCCGTCGCCACCTGGTAGAGCAGCGGCTGGAAGGTGGAGTAGGGATGGCGGTCGACGAGCGTGACGCGCGCGCCGCCGCGGGCCAGTTCCCGGGTGGCTCTCAGCCCGGCGAAGCCCGCGCCCACGACGACGACATGCGGCCTGCTGGACCGTGCTGATTCCTGGACCATGGCGAGATGCCCCCTCCGGCGAATGCTCACAAGGTGCATATGGCACAGGAGGCAACACTTAAACCACTCGCCGGAGCTCTTGGGGGGTCGGCGACCGTCAGCCGGAGCCCATCTCGATGGTCGCGGCGACCTCGGCGTGCCGCTCGGCCTCCTCCTCGGCGAAGCGGGCCTCGTCGAGCTTGTCGGCGATGTCCTCGTCCTGCCGCATCAGCGCGTCGAGCGACTGGCCCGCCATCTCCAGCACGCCCATGTCCGCGTACGCCTGCTGCAACCGCGGGCTCCACAGCCCGATGTCCTTCACGCACGGCACGATCCGGCTGAACAGCAGCGACCGGAACAGCCGCAGATACTCCGAGTGCTCCGTGGCCACCTCCGCCTCTTCGACCTCCGCCTTCGACAGGCCCAGGTTCTCCCAGGTCTCCCGGCCCCTGAGCCGGTCGCGCATCAGGTAGCAGCCCTCGATGACGAAGTCCTCGCGCTCGCGCCGCTCGGCCTCGGATAAGTTCCCGTAGAAGTCGCGCAGCGCCATCCGGCCGAAGGCCACGTGCCTGGCCTCGTCCTGCATGACGTACGCGAGGATCTGCTTGGGCAGCGGCTTGGTGGTGATGTCGCGCATGACGCCGAACGCGGCCAGCGCCAGGCCCTCGATCAGCACCTGCATCCCCAGGTAGGGCATGTCCCACCGCGAGTCGCTGAGCGTCGAGTCGAGCAGCGACTTGAGGTGCTCGTTGATGGGGTAGGCCAGGCCCACCTTCTCCTGGAGGAAGCGGGCGTACGTCTCGGCGTGCCGGGCCTCGTCCATGGTCTGGGTGGCGGCGTAGAACTTGGCGTCGAGGTCGGGGACCGACTCCACGATCTTCGCCGAGCAGATCATCGCGCCCTGCTCACCGTGCAGGAACTGCGAGAACTGCCAGGCGGCGCCGTGCAGGCGGACGTCCTGGCGCTGCTTGTCGTCCATCCGGTGCCAGAGCGGCGTGTCGTAGATGGCGATCGTCTGGTCGGGGATGCCCAGCACGTTGTACGGGTCGACCTCGAGGTCCCAGTCGATGCGCTTGGTGGAGTCCCACTGCTTGTCCTTGCCCTTTTGGTACAGGGCCAGCATCCGATCCCTGCCGTCGTCGTACTCCCATGTGAACCTGGTGGCACCGGACATCTCCACGTCCCACGTGGAGAGCTCGGCCGGGATGGTGTAGAGATCGTGCGTCGACATGGGGTCCTCCGCAGGGGGGCTACGTACACCGTACGTCCACTGTCGAGGCTTGCACGTACGGCGTACGTACGTCAATAGAATGAGCTATGCCCACCGAGCCTCTCTCGCGGACCCGCATCGTCGCCGCGGCGATCGACCTCATCGAGCGTGAGGGGGCCGACGCGGTGTCCATGCGGCGCATCGCCGCGGACCTCGGCGTCGGCGTGATGTCGCTCTACAACCACGTGCCCAACAAGGACGCCCTGCTCAACGGCGTCGCCGAGGCGGTGCTCAGCCAGATCGAGTTCACCGACGACCCCGACGCCCACTGGACCGACCGGGTGCGGATGCAGGCCCGCGCCTTCCGCCAGATCGCGCACGGTCATCCGCGCTCCACGATGCTCGTCGTCAGCCGCCAGCTCCACTCCAACGCCGGGCTGTTGCCGGTCGAGCGGGCCCTGGCCACGCTGCGCAGCGCCGGGTTCGACGGGGTCGACGCGGTGCGGGTGCTGCGGATGTTCATCGCCTACATCGTGGGCTCGCTGCTGCGCGAGGTCGGGGTCACGCCGACGTTCGCCCCGCCGCGCCAGCACATGGTCAACCCGGACGACGTCGATCCCGCGCTGTTCCCCGAGGTGAACGCGCTGGCCCCGCTGCTGTCCAGCTGCGACCACGACGCCGACTTCGACTTCGGCGTCGAGCTGCTGATCCAGGCGATCACGGTGCTGCCGAAGCGGAAGAGGGAGGGCACCCGGTGATCCCGGATGCCCTCCTGTTCTAGTACCAGTTGTGCGCTCTGAAGTGGCCCCAGGCGCCGCACGGCTTGCCGTATCTGCCCTTGATGTAACCCAGGCCCCAGCGGATCTGCGTCTCAGGGTTGGACTTCCAGTCCTCGCCCGCTCCCCGCATCTTTCCTCCGGGGAGCGCCTGCGGGATGCCATAGGCGCCTGAGGAGCTGTTGTAGGCGTGGTGGTTCCAGTTGCTCTCTCTGGTCCAGAGGTTGTCCAGGCACTGGAACTCCTCGTAGGACCAGGCGCGCTGGACGACCTGGTTCAGGGCGATGCCCTTGTTCCGGCTCTTCGGCGCCTTGGCCTTGATCTTGATCTTCGGCCGCGCGGAGGTGGTCCAGGAACGGGTCTTGATCACGGGGGCGTGCCATGAGCCCTCGATGGGCCGGGGCTTGGGTATCCGCGGTGCTGCTCGCGGTGCGGTTATTCGCGGTTGGGCTGTTCGTGGTTGTGCGGTTCGCGGTCCGGCTTCGGCCCAGACGAGGGTCGAACTGCCGGTGACGGCCGTGAGCGTGGTCAGAGTGATGAACGTGTAGCGCAGGGCGCGGTTGCTGTCCATGTCGATCCTTGCTGCCAGGTCGCGTACGGACAGGCGCTCTCGCTTCCCCGGCGCCCTTGCCGGTCCGCGTCCGTGGCTCGGACGAGGAGGGTCCGCGCGGCCCCCCGGGCTTCCGTTGACACCCACATGCTGCTGGGCGGCCCGGAGGGCTCCACGACGTTTTCTCTAGCCGGTTTCTATTACGCACAGTCACCGTCAATCACTCTCGGTGATTGGCTTTGGGAAGACGCTGGCGTGATCGCTAGAGATATTTGGCAGGCTCGCAGGACCGCCATGGCGCGGCCCGTTCGCCCGTTGACCTGGTCTTTGGCAAAAACAGGGACGGGCTGGGGGTGTGGATCAGTACCAATGGTGGGACTGGAAATGCGCCCACGCGCGGCACGGGGAGCCGTATCGCTGCTTGATGTAGCCGAGGCCCCACGCGATCTGCGTGCGCGGGTTGGTGCGCCAGTCGCGGCCCTTGGTGGCCATCTTGTGGCCGGGCAGCGCCTGCGGGATGCCGTAGGCGCCCGAGCCGCTGCCGGCCCGGTGGTTCCATCCGCTCTCTCGGGACCAGAGGCGCACCAGGCAGCGGTACTGGGCCTTGGTCCAGCCGCGCTTGGCGACCATGTGCTTGGCGATCGCCTTGTTCTTATCGGTGGCGCGTTGCGTGCTTGCCTGGGAGCTGGTCTGGGAGCTCTGCGCCTGTGCGGCCGTCGCGCCGCCTGTCGCCACGAATGTGGCGGACAGGATCAAGGCGCTCGTACGGCGGAGCATGGGCATGCGGGTTCCCTTTCGATGGGTTCGGGGGACCGCGCCACCCTGCCCTATCCGCCCGATTTACCGCGAATTGACCATGAAAAAGTAGATCGTTGGCAAAGATCACCTTTTAGGGCTGTTCAGGGGAAATGTCGGAAAAATGTGGAGTGCATCACAAACCGGGAGAGGGGGCGTGAGAGGGGCGTTCTGTAGGGTCGGCTCATGAGTCTTCGTGACATTCCGGTCCGCACCCTCGCGGACGCCCCGACCACCCTCGCCGAGCTCGTCGGCGACAAGGCCGTGCTCATCGTGAACGTGGCCTCCAAGTGCGGCCTCACCCCGCAGTACACCGGCCTCGTCGAGCTGCAGCGGCAGTACGGCGAGCGCGGGTTCAGCGTGGTCGGCATGCCGTGCAACCAGTTCATGGGCCAGGAGCCCGGCTCGGCCGAGGAGATCCAGGAGTTCTGCGCCACCACGTACGGCGTGGACTTCCCGCTGCTGGAGAAGGCCGAGGTGAACGGGCCCGGCCGGCACCCGCTCTACGAGGAGCTGGTGGAGACGCCCGACGCGGACGGGGCGGGCGGCGACGTCCAGTGGAACTTCGAGAAGTTCCTCGTCGACCGCGACGGCGCCGTGGTCGCCCGCTTCCGCCCGGGCACCACCCCGGACGACCCGGCGGTCATCGCGGCGATCGAGAAGGTCGTCTAGACGGTCCGTTGTGGCTGATGTCCCGGGGGAGGGATGCCCCTTCGGGGGGAGCGGAAGAAGGCGGTCCGCCGTGGCTGGGGTGCCTCAAAAGAACAGACGCCCGGGGCGCCGGGTGGCGGCAGGGGCGGCTAGTGCAGAGGGCCGCAACTGCCGCGGACGATGAGTTCCGTCGGGAGCAGTACGCTCCGGGGCCGTCTGCTTCCCGCCCGCAGCACCAGCTCCGCCGCCCGGTAGCCGATGTCGCGGCCCGGCTGGGCGATCACGGTCAGCGGTGGGGAGCACAGCTCGGCCCACGGCACGTCGTCGTACATCACCAGCGACACGTCGCGCGGCACCCGCAGATCCAGCTCCCTGGCCGCCAGGACGGCCGCCTCGCCCAGTACGTTGCCGCCGGTCACCACGGCCGTCAGGTCGGGACGGCTCTGGAACAGCCCGGACGCGGCCGCGTAGGCCGAGTCGCGGCTGCCCGTGGCGAACACGACCAGTTCCTCGTCCACGGGCGCCCCCACCGCCTCGCGGAAGGCCGCCACCCGCCTGCCGTGCCCCGGGCCGCCGAGGAAGGCGATGCGCCGGTGGCCGAGCCCTCTCAGGTAGCGCACCGCCGTACGGATGCCGGCCCGGTCGTCCGCCAGCACGGCGGGGACGTCCAGCGGCCGGGCGCGCGAGGCGGGCGGCAGGCCGTCGAGCAGCATGAGGTCGGCGACGCCACGCGACGCGGAGTCCCTGTCCGACGGCGCGTCGAACGGCGCGTCGGACGGCAGCCGATCCGCGAAGACCACCGTCATGCCCGCCTTGATCGCCGGGGCCCACGTCTCGGCACCGCCCGACGGGACCGCGATCACCCGGTCCACGCTCTGCTCCAGCAGCATGCCGACCAGCTCGGCCTCCTGCTCGGGATCGTCGCCCGTCGAGCCGAGCACCACCGGCTCGCCCGCCGAGCGCGCGCAGGCCAGCACGCCCTCGGCCAGCTGGCCGTAAAAGGTGTCCGTGAGGTCGGGCACGAACAGTCCCATGCCGCCGGTGCGCCGCTGGCGGAGGTTGCGGCCGAGCGCGCTCGGCCGGTAGTCGAGGTGGGCGGCGACGGCCAGCACCCGCTCCCTCGTCTCCGGGCTGGCCGAGCCGCCGGACAGGACCCGGGACACGGTCGCGACGCCGACGCCCGCCGCCTCGGCCACATCCTTGATGGTCGCCCGCCTCGATTCCATGGAAACGATTCCATCATGCTTTCCGCCGCCCTGGAAGACCATGACACTGACATGCCCTGATCTCTTGACACACTTGTCCGTTTCGGGTGAGATGCTTGAAAACGTATCCATGCGAATGGGTACTCCCCGCACATCATCCGGGTCACCCGCCCGGGAGCGCGAAGGAATGTCATGGCATCCATCGTTCTGACCAATGTCGACAAGATCTACGCCGGTGGCGTTAAGGCTGTGAACGGGCTCAACCTTGAGATCAAGGATGGCGAGTTCATGGTGCTGGTCGGCCCATCCGGTTGCGGTAAGTCGACCGCGCTCCGGATGATCGCCGGTTTGGAGGACATCAGCGGTGGCGAGATCGCGATCGGCGAGAAGGTGGTCAACCACCTGCCGCCGAAGGACCGCGACATCGCCATGGTCTTCCAGAACTACGCGCTGTACCCGCACATGACGGTCGAGGAGAACCTCGCCTTCGGCCTCAAGCTTCGCAAGATGCCCAAGCCGGAGATCCAGAAGCGCGTCAACGAGGCCGCCAAGATGCTCGGCCTGGAGACGTACCTCAAGCGCAAGCCGGCCGCCCTGTCCGGTGGTCAGCGCCAGCGTGTCGCGATGGGCCGCGCCATCGTCCGCGAGCCCCAGGCGTTCCTCATGGACGAGCCGCTGTCGAACCTCGACGCCAAGCTCCGCGTCTCCATGCGCGCCTCGCTCAACACGCTGCACGAGCGTCTCGGCGTCACCACCGTCTACGTCACGCACGACCAGGTCGAGGCCATGACGCTGGGCGACCGCGTCTGCGTCCTGCGCGACGGCATCCTGCAGCAGGTCGACACGCCGCAGAACCTGTTCGACAAGCCGGTCAACCTGTTCGTCGCCGGCTTCATGGGCTCGCCCGCCATGAACTTCGTCACCGCCGAGCTGGTCCGCGACGGTGGCACCGCCGTCACGTTCGCCGACATCAAGCTGGAGATCCCGGAGTCGACGTTCAGCGACAAGCCGGGCCTCGACCAGTACATCGGCAAGCAGGTCATCCTCGGCATCCGCCCGTCCGACTTCGAGGACGCCGCTTCCGCCGGCCAGAACGCCAACGGCTGGGCCACGCTGGCCGTCAAGGCGGAGGTCACCGAGGAGCTCGGCTCCGAGATCAACGTCCTGTTCCTGATCGACGCCCCGCCGGTCGAGCACAAGGACACCGTCGCCGCCGCCGACACGGGCGACGACGAGGAGGCGGCGCTGCCGCTGCTGGGCGACAAGTCGCTGTGGACCGCCCGCGTGAACGCCCGCAGTCACGCCCGTCCCGGCTCGAGCCTCGACCTGGTGCTGGACACGCACAACCTGCACTTCTTCGACCCGACCTCCGGCCTGGCCATCGGCCACGAGGCGAACGTCGGCAAGTGATCTCCACCTGATCTCGGTAGTGAGCCCGCTCACGGCCGGACTGGGCGTGAGTCCCCCTCACACCCGCCTGGGTGCGACCACCTCGCACCCAGCCAGGGCCCCCACCGCGACCCCCTCCCGCGGTAGGGGCCCGCTTGCTTGTCCGACCTCGCACGGCCTCGTCAGCGGCCGAATTTCGCCGCCGTGCCGCTGACGATCGTACGAGGGACGAATCTGCCGATCGCCACGACCGCCTTGTAGCGCAGGTCCGGGATCGACACCCGCTTGCCCAGGGCCAGGTCGCGCATGGCCGCGTTGACCACGTTGTCGGCCTTCAGCCACAGGAAGCCGGGGATGTGGGAGGTGTCCATGTACGCCCGGTCGTGGAACTCCGTGCGTACGAAGCCGGGGCACAGGGCCATCACCTTGACGCGCGGATGGCCCAGCTCGGCCGCGGTCGCCTCGCTGAAGTTCACCACCCACGCCTTGGACGCGCTGTAGGTGCCGTGGACGAAGAACGCCGCGACGGAGGCCACGTTGATCACGGCGCCCCTGTCCCGCTCCCTCATCCCGGGCAGTGCGGCGAGGGTCAGCCTCAGCACGGCCTCACAGTGGACCTTGAGCATGCGGAGTTCGTCCTCGACCGGCACCTCCAGGAATCTGCCGGCGTGGCCGAAGCCGGCGTTGTTCACCAGGAGATCGACGCCGTCGCGCAGCCGCGCCTCGACCCGGGTGAGGCCGTCGTCGGTGGCGAGATCGGCGGGCAGCGACTCGACGCTGACGCCGTACCTGAGCTTGAGCTGGCCCGCGACCTCGCCCAGCCGGGCCTCGTCGCGAGCCACCAGGACCAGGCTGAACCCGTCGGCGGCCAGCCGGCGGGCGAAGGCGGCGCCGATGCCGGCGGTCGCGCCAGTGATCAATGCGGTAGGCATGGCAGCACCCTAACGCCTCTCCCGTCACCGCCTGGTGGGAGCGTATTGCCGTGGTGGGGATTCTCGAGTGGACTGACCGCAACCCGCTCTGGGTGGCCGACCGCATGGCGTTGCTGGATCACCTGACGCGCGGCCGGGTCATGCTCGGCGTGGGTTGCAGCTGCGGCCGTACAGCGACCCGATGTTCGAGGTGGCGGTCGCCGCGGTGGCGTCGCCGCCCGGCCCGCGCCTGGCCGGGCGCCACGGTCTCGGCCTGCTGTCGATCGGCGCCACGCTCACCGCCGACGGGTTCGACGCGTTGGCGCACCACTGGAACGTCATGGAGGAGCGCGCCGCGACATACGGGACCACCGTCGAGCGCGCCGCCTGGCGGCTGGTCGGCGTCATGCACGTCGCCGAGACTCGCGAGCAGGCCGTCCGGGACGTGGAGTACGGCATCTGTGTGATCGGCACCGTTGAGGACGCGAAGGCGCAGGTGCGGCGGCTGCTCGACCAGTCCGGCGGGTTCGGGGCTATGCTGTTGATGGCCCACGACTGGGCCAACCCGGCGGAGCGGGGCTCTGCTTACTTTTTCTCCGGGCGGGATTCGGCGTCCGCCAGGCGCCGGGCGAGTTCGTCGCGTTCGCGGGTGATCTGGGCGAGTTCGTGCTGTAGCTCGATGATGCGGCGGATGGCCGGCAGCGTCATGCCCTGGTCCATCATCGTCACCACTTCTTGGACGCGGCCGATCTCGTGGCGGCTGTAGCGACGCTGTCCGCCCGCCGAGCGCTGGGGGGAGACGACCTGGTTGTCGTCGATGCGGCGCAGGAACGCCTGCTGTACGTCCAGCATGTTCGCCACCTGGCCCACAGTGAAGAGGGCCGCGTGCTCGTCGTCCATGGGTAGTTTCATGACCGTTCCTCCTGTCGGAATGCGGCGGCCCCGCCCGGTGGCGCACGTAGGGGCCGTACCGGGGCGGGGCCGTAGCCTGGCCAGGTGCAGGGGCGCCGCGCGGGCGTTCAGCTCTTGATCGCCTTGTGCGACTCGGTGGTGCGCTGGATGGCCACCTTGCGCGGCTTGGCCTGCTCCAGCACCGGGATCCGCACCGCCAGCACGCCGTTGTTGTAGGCGGCCTCGATCGCGTTGGCGTCCAGGTGCTCGGAGAGGTAGACCCGGCGAGTGAAGGAGCCCATGACGCGCTCCCGGACGAACAGGCGCTCGTCCTGCTCGTACTCCTCCTCGCGTCGAGCGGTCACCGACAGGACGCCGCGGTCCACGGTGACCTCGATGGAGTCGGGGTCGACGCCGGGCAGGTCGAACCGCAGCACCACATCGTCGGCGCGGCGGAGTCCGTCCATCGGCATCGTCGCCCCGTTGCCCTGAGCGCTTGCTTGGCGGGCGAGGCGGTCGAACTGACGCTCGAACTCCTGGATGAACGGGTCGATCGACGTGAGCAGCATCGCGCTTCACCTCCGAAGACACCCGGGGGCTCCTCGGTCCCCCGGAATACCTATCCTCCGTCCAAGAGGAAACCTACAGCTGGAATTATAAGTTCCCTCCGGGTGGAGTTGTCAACTGGTTACCGCGGCGCGTCCTCGGTCACTTCTCGCCGCGACCGCTGCTGTGCTTGCCGCGTCCGCCTGCCCGCTGGTCCGGCCCCGGCTTTTCGGTCTCGAAGGACTTGCCCTCCTGCTCATCCTTTTCGTCGCGCTCACGCTCGTGCTTGCCCATGCCGGCCTCCTCGCCAGTATGTCGCTTAGGGTGATATTAAGACTACCTAGAGTCTCCGATGACCGTAATTCTCGGCGACGGACGGCCTGCATGGCGATCCGGCGACCGCGGTAGGGCGGTCGCCGGATGCCGATGGGAAAAGGGCTAGGCCACCTTGGAGGAGGGTGCCGCCCAGGTGTTGCACGAGCCCGGGTCGCCGGTGGCGAAGCCGCGCTTGCTCCAGGCGACGATGGTGGCCGTCTTGCCGTACCAGCGGGCCTCGCCGGGTGCGTCGCCATCCTGCATGCTCTGCAGGTAGTTCCAGTCCTTGGTGGTCCTGCCCTTCAGCGGCCAGACGCTCTTGATGAACGCGCCGGAGAGGCACTCGTTCTGGAGCGTGCTGCGCCGGCTCAGCTCGCGGTCCTCGGCTTTGCTATGGACCGACAGCACGTCAAAGGCGTCGGCGATCCCGACGAGCTTCTTGACGTGCCAGCCGTACATGTAGGAGACCGTGCTGAGCAGCCACATGTCGGACGGGTCCTTGAGCCACGACTTGCCGACCTGGAAGATCAGCGTGTTGGTGCGGCCGCAGTAGTAGGTCGTTGAGTCCTCGTTGTTCGTCTTCATGCCGCAGTACGTCTTCGGGAGCTTGTCCACATGCCGCACCTTGGGCTTGCTGAAGGGCAGGCCGGCGGCGGTGAGGTGCTGTTCCCAGGTGGTGTCGAGGCAGGCGACGATCGCGTCGATGTAGGCGCGGGCCAGCTTGCGGTCGTTGCGCTTGACCGGCGGCTCGTCACAGGTCGTGGCGGGCAGCGCGCCGGCCTCATAGAGGGGGTTGGCGATCAGCTTGGGGTGTTTGACGGGGTCGGCCGCCGTCGTCGCGGCGCTGGCCGTACCGGCTAAGGAGAGCATCGACGCGACGGTCAGCGTCATGATCGGAAATTTTCTCACGAGGGGTGACAATAGGGCCGCGGGCGTGTTTTCGCAGCATCAATACCTTTGTGGCTGCTCCTTCACACAGCGTCACTGGTGCAACAACACCGCTATTGACTCGCCCATCACCAGTACCGTCACAAATGCTATTTATTGTCGTGTGAAATGTTAGATATCAAAATCAGCGCCGTCATTCGAGCGTCGGCGAAAATTAATTCCCTTACCCCTTCACATTGAAGCGGCGACCTCTCAAGATGAAAAAGTTCGTCACAATCGCTTCATGGAAGGGAAGATTCATGAGTCCACGCTCAAGGCACGCCGCAATTGTCGCTTTTGCGACATTGTTGGCCGTCTCGGGGTTGAGCGCGACCGCGACGGCAGCACCTTCCCCTGCCGCATCCGCCACGGGGGCGGTGAACAAGTCCGACAGCAAGAGCATTCAGGCCCACTGGACCGCCGAACGCATGCGCGCGGCCACGCCGGAGCCGGTCGTCGCGGTCCCGGACAAAGCGGTGCCGGAGCAGGTCAAGAACGTCCTGCCCGCCCGCGCGGCCGAGGGATCGCTGCCGACCAGGAGGATCAGCCGTTCCGCCGGCCCGTCGACCGGTCTGCTCGCCGGCCAGCGGGCCGAGCGCTGGGGTCGCCAGGGCAGCATGCCCGCCCTCACGATCGGCAAGATCTACTACACCCGTAACGACAACAGCTCCGGCTACTGCACCGGCAGCGTGATCAACGCCGCCAACAAGAACACGGTCTGGACGTCCGGCCACTGCGTGCACGCGGGGAGCGGTGGCGCGTCCGGCTGGTTCCGCGACTTCATCTTCGTCCCCGACGCCGACAACGGTCTCGAGCCCCAGGGCCGCTGGACCTGGCGATACGCCAACACGACCAACGGCTGGTTCAACAACCACAACTGGAGTTACGACATCGCGGCCATCGCCTTCAACCCGCAGCCGGCCCGCGGCAACCTCCAGGACTGGCTCGGCTCTCAAGGCTACAAGTTCAACCAGGGCCAGGCGTGGACCGGCATCAACGCATTCGGTTTCCCGCAGGACGGTTACCAGCGCACCGACTTCACCGGCAACGACCTGTGGTACTGCTTCGGCAACGTCACCCGCGCCGGCTCGTCCGACGACCGCATGCACATGAACAACGACATGTTCCACGGCTCCAGTGGCGGCCCCTGGCTGCAGGACCTGCAAGTGAGCCGCGGCTGGGGCTACATCATCGGGGCCAACAGCCACCGGGACGTCGACGCCAACCAGAACCCGACCAGCATCGTCTACAAGTCGCCCTACCACGGTGACGGGGCTGTCAACGTTTATAACGATGTAACAGCCCACTAATCACGATAAAAGAGGCGAGGGGCTTAACGGCCCCTCGCTTTTCGTCATCCCGGACTGGCCTCATTCATGCGCTCCTTGGTCCAGTGGGACGCGATGTCCTGCGGAGCGCGCGTATTGTGGACGCCTGTCGCCGCCTCGTCGGAAGCGGGACCACGGAAAATCACGACCACCGTCACCGCCACCACGAGGGCGGCGGCGGCTGCCACAAGTGCGATGGCTTTACGCCTCATACCGCCATCGTACGACCAAGCGCCCCGATCGATGGGGCAGAGGGTTATGCGCGGTGATATGTCCCGGTTAGGGATGGGCGTGCGAGGATGGGCGGCGTGCACCGCGCCCTGGACCGAATGGGCGTACGACGGCACGAAGGCCACCCGCAGGCGGGACGTTCTGACCCAGGACAGCCCTATGCCAACCACAACGGCGGCCGGCTCGCCTTCGGCCCCGACGGCCTGCTCAACATCGCGCTGGGCGACGGGGGCAGCGGCGGAGACCCCCCACCCGCCGCGCCCGTGGACGAGCTGACCAAGGGCGCCAAGGTCGGGCAGGTCGAGCAGCTCTCGTCGTTCGGGGAGGGGCTCGACGGGGAGCTCTACGCGCTCAGCCGCCAAGGTCCCGTCTGTCGGATCGACCCCGCCTGACGGCTTCGATGAGGTCCTCGACCTGGTTGTTCAGCCGCGAGCCGCGCGTCCAGCCCGCGTAGTGGGTGAGGAAGACCACGGCCTCCCGCAGCTCGCTCTCGCTCAGCTCGCCCGCCCGCAACGCCGCGTCGAGCTGCACCTCCAGCTGGTCGTCGATGCCCTGCCCGACGAGCAGGCCGAGCAGGAGCAGGCGGCGCTCCTTGGCCGAGAGGACGCCGCGCGACCAGACGTCGGCGAACATCCGCTCCGCCGTCATGCCGAAGCTGTCCACTGTCTCCATGGCCGGTTCTGTCATTGTCCGCTCCGGGTAGCAGGGATCCCTCTATCTTTCGCTACTTTGCCGGTTGAACCAATGGGGGCACGCCAACGTAGTACGGGCATCGGCCCCCGCTCCGGGAGGATCTGTAACAACTGAAGACAAGGCCCGGCCAAGATTTGGTCAAGATTTATCACCGTACACTCGGCCTCATTCCGCATGAAAACGGGCACAACAACTCCGTTGGTCCGTAAAGCGGAGGTAAGCCCTGGTGAAAAAGACACGGGCTTGGATCGCGCTCATGACCGCGATCGTCATGCTGTCAGCGTGCGGGCAGCCGGATTTCACCTACGTACGTGACAGGGAAGGCACCACCTACTTCAAGGTGCCGTCCTCCTTCAGCCAGCTCAACGCCTATCCGATCGAGCTCTCCCTGTCGGGCGACCATCCGAACTCGGAGGCGGCCCGGCTGCGGCGCGAGCGGGTCTGGTCCACGGCCTTCGACCAGTCGGCGCAGCCGTCCGTCGCGCACCTGCTCAGCTCGACGGATCCGTTCATCTACGCCACCGTGCACAAGCTCACCGACGAGCAGCGGGACACGATGTCGCTGGATCGGCTGCGTGACTTCGTCCTGCCGGTGACCGCGCAGATCCGCGCGGTCTACCTGTCCAAGGCGACCGAGGCGGGGCGGCAGCCGCTGTTCAACCGGTTCGAGTCGATCAGCGATCAGATCCTCCAGCTGGACCGTGGTGCCAGGGGAGTGCGGGTTCGCTTCAACTACCAGATCGGCGGCGACGTCCAGACCTTCGACCACACCGCCATCCTCGACGAGCAGGGAGCCACGGTCTCCGTGATGCTCATCGGCTGCCAGGCGATCTGCTTCCGAGCGCGCGCGGCCGAGTTCGACAAGATCGAGCAAACCTTCAAGCTGCTCCGGCTGCCCGGATGAGGGAGCGTCATTGACCACGACCACGCATCACGGCGGGCTGCGCGCGCCCGGTAGCGGCCCCTCCGATCCCGAAGCCGTGACCAGGAAGAAGATGCGGTTCTGGGATCGCAGCAAGTTCCTCATCGGGCTGGTCCTCGCCTTCCTCGTGCTCACCTGGAAGGTGATGGCCGACTACGAGGGCATCGTGTCCTTCGGCGAGGCCATGTGGGTCATCGCGTACACCTACCAGTGGATCTTCTGGCTGCTGGGCGTCGAGGCGCTGCGGCAGCTCCACTTCTTCGTCAGCGAGCGGTGGTCGGCCTACCACCGCTTCTGGAGCCATCGCGTCTTCGGCGGGTTCGAGCGGTGGTCCCACCGGCGCTTCGACGACTGGACCAGGTATCGCTTCTCCCGCGCGGCGAAGATCATCTTCTGGGTGGTGCTGATCGCGCTGGTACTCGGCGCGGTGCTCGAAACCAGCCCGTTCCTCGCCCTGTTCAGCGCGCCCGCGCTGATCTGGAAGGCGATGCCGTTCCTGATCCAGATCGTGTTCCTGTTCTTCGTGGTCATCATCCAGTTCGTCGGCCTGTTCTGGTTCCTGTCCAGAGGCGGCGTCGAGACGTACTTCCCCGACGACATCAAGACCCGCTTCTCCGACGTCTGGGGACAGGACCACGTGGTCGAACGCGTCCAGGAGAACATCGTCTTCCTGGAACGACCCGACGAGATCGAGAAGCGCGGCGGGTACGTGCCCAGCGGCCTGCTGCTGTGGGGGCCGCCGGGCACCGGCAAGACGCTGATGGCCGAGGCGGTGGCCGGTGAGACTGGCAAGCCGTACGTGTTCGTCGACCCCGGCGCGTTCACGAACATGTTCATGGGCATCGGCATCCTCAAGGTCAAGACGCTCTTCAGGAAGCTGCGCAAGCTCGCGCTCAGGTACGGCGGGGTGATCGTCTTCTTCGACGAGGCCGACTCGCTCGGCAAGCGCGGCCGGCTCGCCCAGCAGGGCCCGCCGGGACAGGGCGGCGGCGGCTTCTCCGGCTGTCACGGTGCCACCTATCTGTCCGAGGAGACCCGCTCGGTGCTCGCCTTCCGCGCCCGGCGGGAGGTGGAGGAGCCGGAGACCCGCAACCGCTTCTTCATGGGCGGCGGCATGAACAGCGGCGACCCGGGCACCCTGCAGGCCCTGCTCACCGAGCTGTCCGGGCTCAAGAAGCCGCGCGGCTTCTTCAACCGCCTGGTCAGGCGGCTGCTCGGGATGCGGCCCAAGCCGCCGCCCAAGTTCCGCATCCTCGTCATGATGGCCACCAACCGGCCCGACGCGCTCGACGAGGCGCTGCTGCGGCCCGGCCGCATCGACCGCATCTACAAGGTCGGCTACCCCTCCAAAGCCGGACGGGTCCGCACGTACCAGGGCTATTTCGACAAGGTCGACCACGAGCTGACCGAGCAGCAGATCGACAAGCTCGCCACCATCACCCCGTACGCGACGGGCGCCACGATCAAGGACCTGGTGAACGAGTCGCTGATCACCGCGATCCGCGACGGCCGGGAGACCATCTCCTGGTCCGACGTCCTGCGGGCCAAGCGGCTCAAGCAACTCGGCCCGCCCGAGGACGTCGAGTACATCGAGCGGGAGCGGCACGCCGTGGCGGTGCACGAGGCATGCCACGCCGTGGTGGCCTACGTGACCCGCTTCCACCTGGAGATCGACATCGCCACGATCGAGAAGGGCGCCGACTACCTGGGCATGGTCGCCTCGATCAAGCCCGAGGACCAGTTCACCCGGTGGAAGTCCGAATACGAGGCCGACATCATGGTCTCGCTCGCCTCCCTGGCGGGGGAGCGGATGTTCTTCGGCGAGGACAACTCCTCCGGCGTCTCCAGCGACCTGCACTCGGCCACGTTCCTGACGGCGCTCATGGAGTCGTACTGGGGGATGGGCTCGGGCGTCACCTCCCTTCCCGCGCTGCAGGAGCTGGAGATCCACGGCGGCAAGGCGATGCCACGGCGCGGCGGTGGCGGCCCCATCGGCATCACCGAGCGGGAGCCGAGCCGGAGCCAGGCCGAGCTGGCGCCCGACGTGCTGGGCGAGCGGATCGAGTTCAACCTGGTCCGGCTGCTGGAGAAGACCGAGCGGCTGCTGGAGGAGCATCGCCGGGACGTGCTCTGCCTCGCGCACGCGCTGGAGACGCACAAGACGCTCAACGGCGACGACGTGGTGGCGATCATCGAGCGGGCGACCGGGCCGCTCATCGACGGCACGATCTACGCCTCCGACGAGCTGTACGGGGAGTTGGAGGAGTACCACCGGGACGCGGCCAGAGCGCACAAGGAGCACAGCCGGATCGAGCGCGACCTGCCTGGGCAGGTGGAGGAGCCTGCCTACCAGCCCAACGGCCAGACTGCTGGCCGGCCGGGCGGGCCGGCCCTTCAACCTGGGCCGGTCCTTCAGCCCGGGCCGGTTCTTCACCCCGGCCAGGTCCTTCAGCCCGGGCCGGTCGCGGCCGTCCAGCCCGCGAGCCCGGCCGCCGAGCCCGTCGTGGTGACCGCCGAGCTCGTCGCCGAGCCGGGGCGGCCGGAGTTCGTCGCCGAGCCGGGCCGGCCGGAGTTCGTGCCGTGGGCGCCCGAGCCCGCGCCCGTCTACGCGGCGCTGTCGCCCCTGCCGGTCGAACCGCCGCCACCCAGGCGCCGGGTGTGGGTCGTCGTCGCCAGCCTGCTGGCGCTCGTCGTGCTGGCGCTCCTCACCGGCCTGGCCCTGACGGGCGCGGCCCCGGTCGCCGGGCTGGCCTCGCCCGGACTGCTGCTCGTCCTGTTCGTCGTCGTGGTGGCGGTGATCGTGGGCGCCGGCCTGGCGCTCATCGCCATCAAGGCCGTACGAGCGGCGCAGGCCAAGGCGGAACACGAACGCGACCAGGCCCACGCCAGGGCACAACTGCTGGCCGCCGCGATGGACCCCGACACGGCCATGCGGCTGCTCGGCTACGACGGCAGGGAAACGGACAGGAGGCCCTAAACGCGTATGTCGAGCCGGCCGATCGGCTCGACCAGCTCCTCCTCCTCGTAGGCGAAGTGCGAGGACAGGACGGCGGCCAGTCGCTCGGCCTCGGCCCGTACCCGGTCGAGGCCGGTGTCGCCGGCCACCAGGTCCACGCACGCCTGGTCGAGCCGGGTCAGCAGCCCGGCGATGACCTCGTGCTCCTCCTTGAGCTTGTCGATCACCGGCCCGAGCGAGCCGTCGCGCTCGAGTATCGCCGGGTACATGGCCTCGTCCTCGATCGTGTGATGCACGGTCAGCAGCCGGCAGAACGTCGCGCAGAACGCGCCCAGCGTCCAGTAGTTCTGGCGCATGGTCAGCTGGTTGATCACCGAGCGCAGGGCGGCCGCGTCCAGGGCGCCCGCGGCGACCTGGTCGAGCGCGTCCAGGACCTGCCGCATCTCCTGACGGTAGCCGTCGTGCACGTCGATCAGGTGCCGCCCGAGCTGCCGCTGTCCCGGCGTGAGCGCCTCCGGATCGTGCTTGTGGCCGCGTGGCCTGCGTGCCTCATCGAGGTCGGTCACTACCACCGGCGCTCCAGCCCGGCGGCCGCCGGCGCAAGGAAGGCGCCGGACCACAGGTCGTACATGAAGATCCCCCTATTTTCTCATGAATGATCTTATGGCGCGGTGGACTCTCGGTACTGATTAACACGACGTTCACATTCGGGCAAAAAGCGGGAAACGGTTGACCGCAAGACTCGGCGTGGCTGTGAGACACCCTGAAAGGACCGACGTGAGCTACAAGGCTGAGTACATCTGGATCGACGGCACCGAGCCCACCGCCCTGCTGCGCTCGAAGACCAGAATCCTGGCTGACGGAGCCGAGCCGCCGGTCTGGGGTTTCGACGGTTCCAGCACGAACCAGGCCGAGGGTCACTCCTCGGACCGCGTGCTCCGTCCGGTCTTCACCTGTCCTGACCCGATCCGCGGTGGCTCCAGCGTGCTGGTCCTGTGTGAGGTCGAGGAGATCGACGGCGCGCCGCACAAGAGCAACACCCGCGCCCTGCTCCGCCCGATCGCCGAGCAGTTCGCCGACCAGGACTCCTGGTTCGGCATCGAGCAGGAATACACCTTCTTCAAGGGCAGCCGCCCGCTGGGCTTCCCCGAGGGCGGCTTCCCCGCCCCGCAGGGCCCCTACTACTGTGGCGTGGGCGCCGACGCGATCTTCGGCCGCGAGATCGTCGAGCTCCACCTCGACCGCTGCCTCGCGGCCGGCCTCGCGATCTCCGGCATCAACGCCGAGGTCATGCCAGGCCAGTGGGAGTTCCAGGTGGGCCCGGCCGGTCCGCTGGAGGTCTCCGACCACATGTGGATCGCCCGCTGGCTGCTCTACCGCACGGCTGAGGAGTTCGGCGTGGAGGCCACGCTCGACGCCAAGCCCGCCCGTGGCGACTGGAACGGCGCCGGCGCGCACACCAACTTCTCCACCAAGGCGATGCGCGAGGGCTACGAGCCCATCATCACCGCCTGCGAGGCCCTCGGCGAGGGCGACAAGCCGATGGAGCACATCACCCAGTACGGCGTGGGCATCGAGAGCCGCCTGACCGGCGCCCACGAGACCGCCCCGTGGAACAAGTACAGCTACGGCGTCTCCAACCGCGGCGCCTCCGTACGCATCCCGTGGCAGGTCGAGGTGGAGAAGAAGGGCTACATCGAGGACCGCCGCCCCAACGCCAACGTCGACCCGTACGTGGTCACCCGCCTGCTGGTCAACACCTGCTGCTCGGCCCTGGAAAAGGCCGGCCAGGTCTGATCCTCCCGGTAATACGTGAAGAGGAACGCGGGCACCCCCGATATGGGGCCCGCGTTCCTCCGTTTTCTCACGCCAGGCGGGACTGGTAGACCCTGCGGGCCTCCTCCACGACCGCCAGGTAGTCGGCGCACACCCGGTCCCTGACGAGCTCTTCGAGCAGTTCCAGCCAGCGCAGGCAGAACGTCACGTCCTCTTCCCTGGCCACCCGGCGGCCCTCGACGTCGAGGTAGACCGGGCTCGTGTGCGCCCGTACCTGGCCGCCGCCCTCGGCGACCGCCACCACATAGGTCGGCCAGATCACCGTCAGCTCCGCCGCCACCTCACCGGGCGGGCCCGCGGCCAGCTCGCCGTCGGCGGTCAGCAGCCGTACGTTCTCCACCAGCGGCCCGATCACCCGCCCGATGACCCGCACCCTGCTGCCGGGAGCCAGGTCGAGGGTGGCGCCGGGGCCCTGGCCCTCGATGGACAGCTCAAGAAACGGGCCGGTCGTGGCGAACGTGCGGCCGCACCGTACGGCGTCGGCGTAGGACTCGGCGGTCAGCCGTCCGGCCACGTGCGCGTAGGTGCGTTCGCGTCCGATCGGCCCGAGCCGGTGGGCCGTACCGGCGACGGCGGCGACGCGGTTGCCCGCGCCGATCAGCCGGCGGTAGGCGCGGTCCGAGCCGATCGCCGAGCAGAAGCTGTCGACCAGGCCGAGCGCCGCGTCGACCACCGACAGCCGCGCGTCGTAGCGCGGATCGCCGGCGCCGACGAGCTGCTCGGGCGTCTCGACCGGACCGCGGAAGGCGTTGGCGTAGCCGATGAGCGCGCCCCGTTCGCGCAGCTTGCGGACGTTGTCGTAGCCCTCTTCGGGGCCGAGCGCGTGGTGGGCGAGATCCACCCTGGCCACGTGCGTCTCGTCCGACCACGGCAGATCGCGCCCGGACCATCGTTCGACGGCGTCCTGGTCGCCCGGCAGCAGGTTGACCACGTGCAGGTCCTCGCCGTGCTGCGAGTCGGCCACCCACTGGGACGACCGGGTGAGGGGGACGTGCAGGTCGGCGCCGTACCAGCCGCGGGCCGCCGCGTCGTAGATGCGCCGCGGCGTCAGCTCGACCAGCGTCTCGCCGTCGCCCGGCACGAGGGTCGTCTCCGCCCAGCCGTACTCCATGCCTCGGGCCGCCCTGACCGTCAGCGGTTCGTGGGGGACGTGGAGCACCAGGTCGTCGCCGTGGAAGTACGGCAGGCCGTCGAGGTCGCGGGCCGGCGGGGTGTTGCGCGGGAACCAGCCCTTGCCGTCGGTGCTCCACACACTCCAGCGGCAGGGGAAGCCTGCCCGCAGCCGGATCGTCCGTTGCGCGGTCTGTTGAGCAGCCCGTTGGGTAGCCCGCGCCTTGGTCGACGGCGCCGGGGTGGTCGGCGCCTCGATTAACGGTGTCGGATCGTCACGCATCGGCTTCTCCCTGTAATCGAAGGCGCCGTTATCGTGACACGGCCATCACCCGCCGGAAAGCCGGTGCTTCCCGGCGGGGTGGTTTTCTTCCCTCAAGGTAGAAGGACCTAGAGCCGGAAGCTCATATCCGGCGCGATGTCCACGACGTCCATCTGGGCCTTCTGCAGGTGACCGGAGTGGTCCCAGTTCATCGCCTGCCAGCGGGTGAACTGGTCGAGCACCCACATGCCGGACTGGCGGCTGCCGTTGCCGGACTTGCCGTTGCCGCCGAAGGGCAGGTGCGCCTCGGCGCCGGACGTCGAGTTGTTGACGCTGACCATGCCGGCGGAGATGCCCTCGCGGAACTTCCACGCGTGCCGGGCGTCGGTGGTGTAGATCGAGCTGGACAGGCCGTAGCCGGGCAGATTGGCCAGCTCGATGGCCTCGTCGATCGTCTCGAAGGTCGTCACGCCCACGATGGGCCCGAACGTCTCCTCCAGGAACAGCTGGTCGGTCGCCTTGACGCCATCGACCACCACGGGGTGGTAGAAGAGGCCGCCGTCACCGGTGAAGTCTTGGCGCGGGGCCTGGTCAGTGATTTTCCCGATATTTCCTGACACCACGCGGTGGTGGGGCTGGATCCAGGTCAGGTACTCCTCGTACCGATCCGCGAACTTCTGGTCCAGCAGCGGGCCCGCCAGCACGTCCTGCTCCGGGTCACCGATCTTGGCGTTCTGTACGGCCTGGGCGAACCGCTCGACGAACTCATCGTGCACGCTCTCATGCACGATGACCGTGCCCAGGCTGGTGCAGCGCTGGCCGGCCGTACCGAAGCCGGAGAACAGCGCCCCCTCGACGGCCAGATCGAGATCGGCGTCCGGCATGATCACCATCGGGTTCTTCCCGCCCAGCTCCAGGCAGGCCGCCTGCAGATGCCGCCCGGTGAGCTCCCCGATCTTCCTGCCGACCTCGCTGGACCCGGTGAACCCGACCTTGTGCACCGTGCCTTCTTCCAGCGCCAGCTCCAGCCCCTGGAAGGTCTGGACGCCGTCGGCGAACACGATGTTCAGCACCCCGTCGGGCAGCCCCGCGGCGGCGAACAGCTGGTACATCGCGTGCGCGGAGGCCGCCGCGTACTCGGCCGGCTTCCACACCACGGCATTGCCGCAGAGCAGCGCCGGAACCAGATACCAGGACGGCACCGCGACCGGGAAGTTGCCGGCGGTGATCACCGCCGCCACGCCTACCGGGTTGCGGAAGGTGAAAAGCTTCTTGTCCGGCATCTCCGACGGCACGGTCTGCCCGTACAGCCTGCGGCCCTCGCCGAGGAAGAAGTCACACGTGTCAACGATCTCCCGCACCTCGCCCAGGGCTTCGGCGTACGGCTTGCCGATCTCCTGGGTGACCAGGTGGGCCAGCGCCTCGGCATTGGCCTCGACCAGCCGCCCGATCGACGCGATCACCCGCCCCCGCACCGGAGCCGGCACCTTGGCCCACTCCCGCTGCGCGTCCTTGGCGGTGCGGCAGGCGTCGGCGAACGTCTGGGCATCGACCAGGCCGACGCGGGCGACGACCTCGGCGATGCGTGCGGGGTTGGTCGATTCGTACGTGTCGGTGCCGGCGGCATCCTTGCCACCCACAACGGAGACGATCTGACGGGTCACCGGAGCCTCCTCATTTGGTCCTCAGCCACAGCCCATCATCCCTCAAGCACGGACTTCGCTGCGCTCAGGCTGTTCCCCCTGCTCACAAGCATGGGCTCCGCTTGCGCTCAGACTGTGCTCATTGGGGCTCCGCCCCGGCGAGGGGCCCCGGCCCCTCGCGCTCCCCGGGGGTTGACCGTCTGGGGCCAGGAAGTGCCTGGCAAGGTCGTCAGCACTCCTTTGACCGGCGGGCCCAGTCGCTGAGCTACCGCAGTTGATCGGCGACCAGGCTTCATCGAGCTTGCCCCAGCAGGATGCGCGACCACAGTTGTGTCGCTGCGGGGGCACGCAGCCAATCGCTTTGATGTTCGAGCACGCCATCGCGGCGGTAGAAGCGCCGGACGAACATCAAGCCGCCCGCCTGACACAACTCGTAGACGATCTGTTGGCACTCGCAGGTGTAGTCGCAGACGCGCACCCGTGTGGTGCGTTCATGGCATTCCTGCCAGGCCACGCGCCTGTAGCCAGGTTGCACCGCCGCTGCGTGAAGCCCGTGGTATTCGTCATCGAGCTGGGCCAGATTCGCCATGGGATTATGCCTCGTCGCCGGACGGAAGGGCGATCTCCTGTTGCCGTCGCAACTCCTGGACCAGGGCGGCGTCATCATCGGCACACACCGTCTGTGCCATCCCGGCATTCACCTGCACGTTGGTCAGGGGGACTCCGCGCCGTGTGGCGTACCAGGATCCGAGGCCGTTATCGGCCGTACTGCGCCAGATCACCCAGCTCGGGTATTGGGCTGCGAGTTCATGAAGTGTCACGGGCCTGCCTTGCTTAAGACTGGTCAATGCTTCTACGAATGTAGCTACATACGAACGTATCTGCAATGTGAAGCACGTACAGTGCTACGTAGCTTCGAAGCCATGGCCATCGATCCCAGCGCCGACCGCCCGGTCTACAAGCAGCTCGCGGACCTGATCCGGGCGCGCATCGAACAGGGAGAGCTTCGCCCTGGGCAGAGGCTTCCCGCCGAGAGCGACTATGTGGCCGAGTTCGGTATCTCCCGTGACTCTGTCCGTCGGGCTATGGCCGTACTCAGAGGCGAAGGGCTCATCGATACCCAACTCCGAGGTTCACGCGTCCGAGACGCAGGCGAGGCGGTTACCGTTCCCATCGCTCACGGCACGAGTTTGATGGCACGCATGCCAACCGAACCCGAGCGCAAGGAACTCGGCATGGCTGAAGGCATCCCGATACTGGTCATCACATCCCCAGACGGAGAAACTCGCTTGCTGCCCGCAGACCAGACCATCATCGAGGTCAGTGACCAGGGGTAGTCGGCTGTCCGTCGGCCGGTGCTGGACGTTCTCGTCAACGAGCCAGCGATCAGGGGCCCACTGCCTCCTCGTAGGTACCTCGGGGAATGAGTGGGTACTTGGCCCTATCGTTGCCCCGTGGACTTCAAGCCTGATGAGCTCCGCTGGCAGGCCGTAGCAGACGAGATCCGCCGAAGGATCGCAGCAGGCGTATACCAACCGGGCATGCCCGTCCCTGGCGAGCCGCGACTGGCTGTCGAACTGGGTGTCTCCAAAGGGACAGCCCGCCGGGCGCTCAATGCCCTGCTGGCCGACGGCACGCTCTATTCGGTCCTGGGCAAGGGGACCTTCGTCGGCGTGCCCAACGACACCAAACGCGCCGAGAACCAAGCGTCCACAGACTGAGCACCAGGTCGCCGGTCAGGGGCTGCCTTCGGCTTCCTTTCCCCGAGATCTGTTGCCCCGAGCTCTGCCGACGGTGGCCAGGAGGTAGGTCAAGGCGAGGACGGCCAGAGCGGTGGCGGCTGCGTACATGCTCGTGGCGCCGTAGGAGACAGTCAGTCCGCCGAGGAGGGTTCCGGTGCCGATGCCGACGTAGATGGCGGAGGAGTTCAGGGCCACGACCAGCGGAGCCTCCTGTGGGGCGGCGGCGATCAGCCGGTGCTGCTGCGGCGGCGTTTGGCACCAGCTACCAGCGCCCCAGGCCATGGCGAGCAGACCGACCAAGGCCGGGGAAGTGGTGTGGGTGGCGGCCATCGTGCCGAGGAGCCCCAGGCCGGTGGCCATCGTCAGGTAGCCGGTGGTCAAGACGCGGACGCCGCCCCAGCGGTCGGTGGCGTATCCGACGGCGAGGTTGCCTGCGACGGCGCCCACCCCGTAAAGGGCCAGGACCCAGACGGTGGCCGAGGGGCTGATTCCGACGGCTGACAGAGCAGGGACGCTGTAGGCGTACACCATGTAGGCGGCTGCCATGCCGAGTACGGTCAGCGGCAGGATGGCGCGGAAGGCGGGGTTGCCCAGGACGGCCAGGCGGGTGCGCAGCGGGACCGCCGGGTTCGCGGGCAGGGCGGGCAGCAGGAGGGCCACGCCGATCGCGGTGATCAGGCAGAGGCCGGCGACCAGCGCGAGGGCGGAACGCCAGCCCAGCCAGTGGCCGGCCAGGTCGCCGAGCGGCACGCCGAGCGCGGTGGCGATGGTCAGCCCGCCGATGACCACGGCCAGTGCTCGGGCTCGTCGTTCCGGGCGTACGAGGGTGGCGGCGACGGCGCCCGCGTTCGGGGTGAACGCGGCGGCTCCTGCGGCGGCGGCGATCCGGGAGGTCATCAGCAGCGCGAAGTCAGGGGCCAGGGCGGAGCCGAGGTTCGCCAGGCCCAGGACGAGCAGGGCGGTGACCAGGAGCGCGCGGCGCGGGGCGCGGGCGGTCGCGGCGGCCAGGAGCGGAGACAGGAAGGCGTACGCCACGGCGAAGACCGTGATGGCCTGCCCGGCCGTGGCGGTGGATACGTCGAGGTTCGCGGCGGTGCTGGGCAGGAAGCCGGCCATGACGAAGGCGTCGGTGCCCACGGAGAAGGTGCCCAGGGCCAGGACCAGGACCGGGCCCAGCCCGTCCGGCCGGGATGGGTGCTGGTGAGCCGCCCCGCCCCGGTCGGCACGGCCGACCGGCCGGCGCCCCCGGCGCGTCGGTGGTGCGGCGGCTCGGCCGACCATTATCGAGACATCTGGCATCCCGATTCTCCTTCGTAAGAGGGCCCGGCCGATCGGCCGGGCCGTGTCGTCGGTCGTAAGAGCCCAGTCGATCGGCCGGGCCGTGGCGTCAGCTGCCGAGTCGCTGGTGGAAGCGTTGTACTCGGCGGGGGGCGCCGCTGGGGCTGGCGGCGATGAGGTCCGCGAGCGTCTGAGCGGCCAGCTCTCGCCGCCAGGCCATCTCGGCTCGGCGCATCGCGGTGGCGATGCCGCATGGGCGTTCGAACTCCCGGGCCGGGGTCTCCGCGCCGGCGCCGCGCTGCCGGATCTCGGCGCAGCGGAACGCCTCGGCCGACCCTTCGATCGCGCTCACGACGTCCATGAGCGTGATGCGCTCGGGCGTACGGGCCAGGCGGTAGCCGCCGCGCGCGCCCGGGGTGGACGCCAGGATGCCCGCCCGGACCAGCGGCTGTAGCCGCTTCTTGAGGTAGGCGGGCGGGAGCACGAAGATCTCCGCCAGCTGGCTCGTGGCCACCGGTGCCTGTTCTTCCAGCCATGCCAGTGCCAGACAGCAGTGCAGGCCCCACTCGACGCCCTCGCCCATGAACATATCAGGGATATTACATGTCCCGATTAATCGAACTCGTCCGAAGCCTCAGACCAGCGCCGGTCTGCTTCGCCCGGCCTCGGCGGACTCGGCCGCCGCCGGATCGCCTGCCTCTTTGGGGGCGGGCGATCGGGGGAGGGCTTCGCGGGCCGAAGCCCCCTGCTCTGTTTGTTTCGGCGAGTTCTTGCCACCAGGAACCCTCCAGGCACACACATGGCGGCGTGGCCGGATCGCGAGAGGAGACGGGAGGGCTCGCCGCGTTCACCGCGAACGTACCTGGAAACCGCGGCTCAGACAGGAGATTCGGCCGTGATAGTGACCTTGCGAGCCAGGGTCACGCCCTGCGCAAGTCAGCTGATCCAGCGCACCGGCTGCCCGGTAAGGCGGGAGATCGTGTCGAAGTAGGCGTCCGCGTGCAGCACGGTGAGCTTGTGGTGCCGGGCCGTCACCGCCATGAGCAGGTCGACCGGCGAGGCACATTGGTGCCAGCCCTTGTCGGCGAGTTCGCGCCGCAACTCGCCGCTCTCGTTCCAGGCCGATTCGGGGATGAAGTAGTACGGAAAGGTTTCGTGGAGGAGATTGCCGACCTCGTAGAAGGCGGGTCGGCCGCCGACGGCGCGAAGATACTCCTGTCTGACCGGCTCACAGATGCCGACGAGCCCGGCGGAGACGGCCTGGTCCCATTCTGTCCCGACCTGGCCGCGGTAGAAGCGGACCAATGCGCTGGTGTCGATGAGGTAGAGCTCCGTCACGCCACGCCCTGTTGCGCGCTGTCACCCTTGTCGATGACGGAGAAGTCGATCTCTCCCGCGGCCACCATCTCGCGCATGCGAGCCACGGCCGCCGCGCGTCTGCGTCGATCGACGATCTCTCGCAGGGCGGCGTTGACCGTGTCCTTCTTGGAGGAGGTGCCGAGCAGCTTCGCGGCCTCGGCCAAGGCTTCGTCGTCGAGGTCGATCAAGGTCTTGGTCATGATGCCACCTCGCCTTTATCTACGAATCGGAATTGGTACATCAGCAGTCGGCTCCGCAGCGGTTCGCTTCGGCTGGAGTCGGCATGCGTCCGGGAACTCCTGGACGCGCTCACGAGCCAAGATCCATGGGACGGGCTGGTAGCCGTCGTTCGCCTGGTGTTGGAGAGCCAACGTGACAGCGGTCAGCCGGCACGGCCTCGGTAGGTGATGGTGGCCTGGCCGGCCAGGCGGATCGACATCCCCGGGTGCAGGCTCACGATGGCTCCGGGTGGGACGTCCTGGAACTCGCCGTCCTCGGTGAACCTGATCGCCGTCCCGCTCGCCGAGTCCAGGTCGTAGGCGTAGATGCGCCAGCCGTCCAGTTGGATCATCAGGTGCTGTTTGTCGGCGCCCTCCACCCTCACCGTACGGACATATGCGTCGTCCCCTGGATTGCCGCCGAAGACGTAACCGTCGTCAAGAGGGAGCTCGCGGCCGTCGTCGAGCACGAGATCGCCCAGCTTGGGACGGATGGCGCTGTAGTTCGTCGGATACTGCCCCAAATCCGCCTCGCACACCATGCAGGTGCGGCGCTCCCCGTCGGTGAAGTGCCCGTTCGGACACCTCACGCCGTAGACCATGGTCCCGGCGTTCTCGGGCCCCAGTGGGGCATACGGCAGGTCCGGGTGGGTGGCCAGCGGCGTTGGATCGTCAAGGTCGGCTTCGACGTACTCGGAGATCGACTGGGGAGGCGGTGGGGTGCTCTGCCCGAGCAGTGCGGCCCGCAGCTCGCCGGGGTTCTGGAAGCGGTCGGCCGGATAGAGACGGGTGGCGCGTCTGATCACGTCGAGCAGCGGCGGCTCGATGCCGGTGAAGTCGAGATTGCCCTGCAGGATGCGGAGGAGCACGTCCTGGATGTTCTCGCTGCCCGCCGGCGAACGGCCGGTGGCGGCGAAGGCCAGAACCAGCCCGAGTGTGTAAATATCCGATCTGAGGTCCTGCGTCGTCCCCTGTACTCCTTCAGGTGACATGTACGAGGGGGTGCCCACTCTCATGTTGGGCATGGTCGAGTTGTGGTCTTCGGCACTCTTCGCGATGCCGACATCGACGATCACCGGACCGTCGGCAGGATTGACGATGATGTTGGCCGGCTTGAGGTCGAGCCGGAAGACGCCCAGGCCGGCCACGTAGGACAGCGTGTCAGCCAGCGTAACCGCTGTTTGAGCTCGGCCACGAACGCCTCGTTGCCGAGCATGGAAAAGGCGTCTTCGTCCACGTGCAGCGGTTCGTGGATGTAGCGAAAGGTCATCCGCAGCCGTACATCGGGCACGCCTCTGGCTTACCACTCCGGACAGGGCGGTGTCCCGCACCTCCTGAGATCACCGCGAGCCCCCGGCCAGACCTGGTGCGTAAGGCGGGACAAAGTCCGCCAAATGTCCGGTGTATGCCCTGGCTCAAGGATCTTCGGCAGCTGACACTGAGCCTGGCCAAGACGTGCGGCCTCTTCCCCCGGAACCGGCACCTCAACAGGACCGTTGCAGGCTGCCCCCGATGACCTTTTGGAGACCTGATGTGGCGATGTTTGCGTGCTCCGCTCGTGGGATTGACGGCCTTATGTGCCGGCTTATTACCCGTGGCGGCGCCGGCGCCGGCAGAGGCGAGTTCACCCCATTTCACCGCCGGCGATCCGGTGGGCTCCGCGTCCTGGGCGGTCGGTGAGGCGAAGCGGTCCGGTAAGCGGGTCGCGGTGACCGCGGAGCAGGCCGAGAGCCGGGACGTCTACGCCAACCCGAACGGATCGTTCACGGCCGAGCTGCGGACCATCCCGGTTCGCGTCAAGCGTGACTCCGGGTGGGTGCCGGTCGACACGGCGCTGCGGCTGCGGGCCGACGGCGGTGTGGAGCCGGGCGCGACCACGGTTCCCGTCGTCTTCTCCGGCGGCGGGGACCAGCCTCTCGTACGGCTGGGGCAGGGCAAGGCGCAGGTCGAGCTGCGCTGGCCGGCGCCGTTGCCGAAGCCGGTGCTGAGCCGGGACTCCGCGACCTACCCAGACGTCATCGCGGGGGTGGATCTGCGTATGACCGCGACCGCCCAGGGCTTCACCGAGGTGCTGGTGGTGAAGGACAAGGCCGCGGCGGCGAATCCGAAGCTAGCCGAGCTGACGTTCGGCCTGGCGGCGAAGGGCGTCTCGGTACGCGACGACGGGCACGGGAACATCGCCGCCTTCGACGACAAGGGGAAGCAGGTCTTCGCGTCCGGCGCGCCGATGACGTGGGACTCGACGCCGTCCGCTGCCAAGCGGGCCGTGGGCGAGCTGGAGCTGGGCAAGGACACGCTGGTCCTGCGGCCGGACAAGAAGCTGCTGGCCGATCCGGCGGCGACGTTCCCGATGTACATCGATCCGGACTTCGCCGCGGGCCAGACGGGGTTCGCCATGGTGCTGTCCGGCCATCCGTCGCAGGCCTATTGGGGCGGTGACGGGGAGAACCTGGCGAAGGTCGGCTACTGCAACTGGCCGGGCTGCAACGGCATCGGGGTGGCCCGTTCGTACTTCCAGTACGACGCGTCGTTCATGGTCGGCAAGCACGTTCAGGTGGCGGAGTTCAACGCCTTCGAGAACTACGCCCCCTCATGCTCGGCCCGGCCGGTCGAGGCGTGGGGGACGAACCCCGTCGGCGCGGGGACGACCTGGAACAACCAGCCCTTCCCCGGCGGCGGCCCGGTCGGCCTGGGAACGGTCAACGTCGCCTACGGCTACAGCGGTGCCTGCCCCGGCAACTGGGTCGGGTTCGACGCGACCGCCGCGGTCAACACGGCGGTGGCGAACAGCAACGGCCTCACGGCGATCATGCTGAAGGCGGCGAACGAGGGCGACGCGTATGGCTGGAAGAAGTTCAACACCAACCCCAGCCTGGTCATCACGTACAACAGCTACCCCAACACGCCGACCGGCCAGACGGTGGAGAACACCGCGTGCGCCGTGCAGCCGAACGAGCCGTACATCAATCCCTACATCGACAACGACCCCAACAAGGGACCGCGCGGGCCGCAGATGGCGGCGGTCGTCTCCGATCCCGACGGTGGCCTGGTGCAGGCCCAGTTCGAGTGGTACACCAGGTTCGGCGCGCGGCTCGGGGTGGCCGCCACGGAGTACAAGGCGTCCGGTTCCACCTTCACCATGGACGTGCCGACGGCGAACGCCGCGGACGGCGCCAATCTGGCCTATCGCGTACGGGGCGCTGACGGCGTCGACTTCGGGCCGTGGGGGCAGTGGTGTGACGTCACCATCGACAGGAAGGGCCCGGACAAGGCGCCGAAGATCACTTCGGTGACCTACCCCGAATGCCCGCCACCGGACTACGACCCCTGCCCCAGAGGCGGCGGCATCGGGCGCACGGGCGGATTCACCCTGAGCGCCGACGGCGTCGGCGACGTGCAGGGATTCGAGTACTCCCTGTACGGCCTGGAGAACACCTTCTCCTCCGCCACCGCCAGTTCGGGCAGCGCGAACGTGCTGGTCACGCCGCCCGAGGACGGCTCGTTGGACCTGTACGCCCGCAGCGTCGACCGCGCGGGCAACCTGGGGCCGCAGTACCGCTACCACTTCATCGTCGGGCCGGGCACGCCGCCGAGGGGCCACTGGAAGCTCGACGGGTACGTCGAGACCAAGGCCGTCGACGAGTCGCCCGCCCAGCACGACGCGACCCTCTCCACCGCGGCGCGCTGGCGGACCGGCCGGCACGGTGACGCGCTCTGGCTGGACGGCGGCACCGCGTACGCGAACACCGCGGGCGGCGCCACCGTGGACACGGCGAAGACGTTCACCGTCTCGGCCTGGGTGAAGCCGGACCGGCTCGACACCGCCTACCGGACGGCGGTCAGCCAGGACGGCACCCGGATCAGCGGGTTCTTCCTGCAGTACAACCCGGGCACCAAGAAGTGGAACTTCATGATGCCGGCCTCCGACGCCGACGCCGCCGAGCGTCACGTCGCGGAATCGGCGGGCCCGGCGGTCGCCGGCCGGTGGACCCATCTGGTCGGCGTGTACGACGCCGCCGCCAGGGAGATCAAGCTCTATGTGGACGGCGTCGCCGGCGCGCCCGCCGCTCACACCACGCCGTGGAGCGCGACCGGGACGGTGCAGCTGGGCCGGGCCCGCTACGCCGCCGGGCCGGTCGACTACTGGCCGGGCTCGCTGGACGAGGTGCGGATCTACGACCGGGCCCTGGCCACCGAGGAGATCCACGACCTGGCCGGCAGCCCGGCGGCCGAGGAGCTGTTCCTGCCGCTCGACGACGGGACGGGCACGACGGCTCAGGAGGTGTCCGGCAGCTACCGGATCGGCGCCCTGGGCAGCGCCGCGTCCTGGACCACCGGCAAGGTGGGGAACGGGGCGGTGCGGTTCGGCGGCGGCACCGAGACCCTGTCGACCGGCGTGCCGGTGCTCCGTACCGATGCCGGCTTCACCGTCACCGCGTGGGCCAGGCTGGAGGCGGCCGACGATCAGTGGCGGACGGTCCTCAGCCAGGACGCCGGCCAGGGGAGCGGCTTCCAGCTGCGCTATCGCGGTGACACCCACAAGTGGTCGTTCGCGCTGCCGCAGTCCGCGACCGACACCCAGCTGACCGCCCTCAGCGCCGATTCGGGCGAGAGCGCGCAGGCCGGGGCGTGGACGCAGCTGGCCGGGGTCTACGACCCGGCGGCTCAGGAGATCCAGCTCTATGTCGACGGCTCGAAGGTGGCCTGGAAGAAGGCCACGGCCACGGTGAACGCCACAGGCGCCTTCCAGATCGGGCGGGGCCGGCAGAACAGCGCCGCGGCGACGCCGTTCGCCGGAGACATCGACGACGTGCACGCGTGGACCGGCGTCCGTACCGCCGACCAGATCAAGGCGGACAAGGAGAAGCCCGTCACCAAGCGACGCAGTCTTTACGGAAGCCAGATCGCCCGATACGTCAACCTCGCGGGCCCGCACATCGTGACGGACGGGCCGGTGCCGGCGGGTTCGCACTTCGAGTTCTCCCTCGGTCAGCCGGCCGGCACCGATGAGCCCAACACCCGGGTCATCTATTCCTGCCGGAGCGGGACGTCCGACTACTTCCTCAACCCTGACAACTGCGGCACCTACACCGATCTCGGCAGCGTCGGCCGCTTCTACATCACGCCGCCCGCCGGCGTGCCCACGCGCCTGGTCTACCGGTGCCAGTTTCCCGGCGTGGGGCATTTCGCCTCCACGGATCCCGGGTGTGAGGGCCAGACGAAGGAGTTCGAGCTCGGCTACACGCGTGCCTACACCCATCTGATCAGGCACAACACGACGGGCTACCCGTACGACCACGCCAGCGACACCGCCCGCCTCCCGGCGAACTACCGTCCGGAGGGCAACATGGGGACCCTGTCGATGACCCAGCTGCCCGGCACCACGGCGTTGATGAGCTGCCAGGACGGCACCGACACCTTCACCTCCGCCGACGCCGCCTGCGAAGGCAAGACGGTCGTGCGCAGGCTCGGCTTCATCTGGACCAGCGCGCCGCAGTCCGTGCCCGGGGCGCCCGGCGCCGTCGGCGTCGAGCTGTTCCGCTGCCGGGCGAGCTGGGGCGACCTGTTCGACTCACGTGATCCCAAGTGCGAGGGACAGACACCAGATCGCTCCCTCGGTTTCGCCGTCACCGGCCTCTGACCCGGAAAGGGATCTCGACTGATGCGCCGTAACCGCTGGCGGCTGTGGCCGATCACGGCCTTGGCCTGCTTGTTCGTCGTGCTCATGGCGAGCACCCCGGCCGGGGCGACGCCGGCCCAGGTCGTGGACGTCATGGCACTCCAAGGGCCGGTCAAGCCGAGCGAGCCGGACAAGGTCGAGTCCGTGCCTGGCGCGGACTTCGCGCCGCCGGCCGCCCGGCCCGACCCGGAGGCGGCGCCCGCCCGCCGGTCCGCCGCCAAGGCGGACTGGCCGGAGACGGGGATGGCCGAGGTCACACTGTCGGGTCGCTCTGCGGCGGCCACCAAGACGAGGGCCGGGTCGCTGCCCGTGTGGGTGGCGGCCACGGGCCGGCCGGGGCCGGAGCGGGTGAAGGTCGAGGTACGGGACCGGGCCGCCGCCGAGCGGGCGGGCGTGTCCGGGTTGCTGGTCTCGGTACGGCGCACGGACGGCAAGGCCGAGCCTGGGCCGGTGACGGTCACGGTCGGCTATTCGGCCTTCAAGGACGCGTACGGCGCTGACTGGGCGTCCCGCCTGCGGCTCGCTCCCGCCTCAGGCGACCGGACGCCGGTCACCGCCGTGCGCAACGACCTCAAAGCCGAGACCGTGTCGGCCGAGGTGTCGGTCGGCGACGCCGGGAGCACCTTCGCGCTGACCGCGGCGCCGAACGGGCCGAAGGGCGACTACAAGGCCACCTCGCTGGCCCCGTCGAGTCAGTGGCAGGTCTCCGCCCAGAACGGCGACTTCGCCTGGTCGTACCCGATGCGGACGCCACCGGTGCCCGGGGAGCTCGACCCGCCCCTGGCGCTGTCCTACTCCTCCGGCGCGGTGGACGGGCACACCGTGGCGACCAACAACCAGCCGTCGTGGGTGGGTGAGGGTTGGAACCTGGCGCCCGGTTTCATCGAGCGGTCGTACAAGGGCTGCGCGGAGGACCTCGGCGGCAACAACGGCCAGACCAAGACCGGCGACCTGTGCTGGGAGACCGAGAACGCCACGCTGTCCTTCGGCGAGCAGTCCGGGCCGCTGGTCTACCAGAACGGCGTGTGGCGGCCGGAGGACGACGACGGCACCCGCGTCGAGCACCTGTTCCGTGACGACCCCCAGGCCAACGGCGACGACAACGGCGAGTACTGGAAGGTCACCACCGGCGACGGCACACAGTACTTCTTCGGCCTGAACCGGTTGCCCGGCTGGGCGGCGGGGCGCGAGATCACGCAGTCGGCCTGGACGGAGCCGGTGTACGGCAACGACACCGACGAGCCGTGCTACAACAAGACCGCGTTCGCCGCCTCGGCCTGCCAGCAGGCCTACCGCTGGAACCTCGACTACGTCGTGGACGCGCACGGCAACTCGATGAGCTACTTCTACAACCAGGAGAGCAATCGGTACGCCCAGAACAACGGCGCGAGCACGGGCACCTACACCCGTGGCGGCACCCTGGCGCGCATCGACTACGGCACCCGCGCCGGCCAGGAGTACTCCAGCCCGGCGCCGGCCCGGGTGGTGTTCGACTCCGCCGACCGCTGCGTGCCCGACCAGAACTGCGCCACCCACACCACCGCCGTCTGGCCGGACGTGCCGTGGGACACCGACTGCGCGTCGATCGCCTGCGCGGACAGGTACTCGCCGACGTTCTGGTCCACCAAGCGCCTGGCGAAGGTGACCACCCAGGTGTCGATCGGCGGCGGGAACTACCGCGGCGTGGACCAGTGGGAATTCGCCTACACCTATCCGCCGGCCAACGACGGCTCCGGCGACAAGGCGCTGTGGCTGAACAGCGTCACCCAGACCGGACTGGCCGGTACAGCGATCACGCTGGACGCGGTGACGTTCGACGGCACGATGATGGCCAACCGGGTCAACTTCGTCGCCGACGGCCTGCCCGCCCTGAACAAACCCCGGATCACCAGCATCGTCTCCGAGTCCGGCGGCGCGATCAACGTGAGCTACGCGCGGCCCGACTGCGCCCCCGGCGCCCTGCCGGCGGCGGCGGAGACCAATACCAAGCGCTGCTTCCCGCAGCGGTGGACGATGCCGCCCGCGACCACGCCGGTCAACGACTGGTTCCAGAAGTACGTGGTGAGCAAGGTGGTCGAGGACGACGCGGTGACCGACACCAAGGACATGGTGACCAGCTACGACTACGTCGGGGGCGGCGCCTGGGCGTACAACGACAACCCGCTGGTCCCCGAGAACCAACGCACCTGGTCGGACTGGCGCGGGTTCGAGAAGGTCACGGTCCGCAAGGGCGATCCGGCCAACGACGAGAACAAACCCGAGTCCAAGACCCAGTACCTGTACTTCCGCGGCATGAACGGCGACCGGCTCAACCCCGCCGGCGGCGCCAAGCAGGCCAACGTCACCGACTCCGCGGGCGTGGCGCTGGCCGACGCCGAGCCGCTGAAGGGCTTCCTGCGCGAGCAGATCACCTACGACGGCACCAAGGAGGTCACCGGCGCGATCAACGATCCGTGGATCCGGCTCACTGCCACCCAGGGCAGCCTCCAGGCGAACCAGGTGGAGACCGCCCGGACAGAGACCCGCGAACCGTACGGCACCGGCACCAACCGGGTGACCCGCGTGGAGACCACCTACGACGAGTACGGCAACCCCACCAAGGTCAACGATCTCGGCGATGTCGCCGTGCCCGGCGATGACCGGTGCACCACCACCACGTACGCGCGGAATGTCCCCTTGATGCTGGTGGAGCTGCCGAGCAGGACCACGACCGTCGGCGTGGCCTGCGGCACCGACCCGTCCTACCCGGCTGACGCCATCTCCGACACGCGGCTGTCGTACGACGGCCAGGAGTTCGGCATGCCGCCGCTCCGGGGAGAGGTGACCAGGACGGAGGAGGCCAAGTCCTACGAGGGCGCCACCCCTGTCTACCGGGTGAGCGACACCTCCACGTTCGACTCCTACGGCCGGGTCAAGGAGGCGCGTGACGCGCTCCTGCGGCTGACCACGACGTCGTACACCGAGGTCAACGGGCTGACCACCGAGACCAAGGTGACCAACCCGCTCGGCCACACGGTGACCACCACCCTCGACCCGGCACGGGGGAACACCGTCCAGGAGAAGGACGCCAACGATCGGACCACCTCGCTAACCTACGACGCCCTCGGCCGGCTGGTGAAGGTGTACCAGCCGGGCCGTACCGAGGCGGCCGGTCAGACCCCGAACACGCGCTACGAGTACGGTCTGCGCCGGAGCGGCGGGCCGAACTGGGTGCTCACCAGCACGCTGGGGCCCAACGGGAACCGCATCGTGACGTACGCGCTGTACGACGGCTTCCTACGGCCCCGGCAGACCCAGGCCGCCAGCCCCGGCGGGGGCCGGATCCTGACCGACACCCTGTACGACTCGCGCGGCCTCGTCAGCGTGAAACGGGCCGCCTACCACCACACCGACGCCCCCGGGACGACGCTCTACCAGCCGGAGGGCGGCAACGTGCCGAACGCGCTCGTCACCACCTACGACGGCGCGGAACGCAAGAGGGCCGAGATCACCATGACGCTCAAGCCCGACGGGACCATGAGCGAGCGATGGCGCACGTCGACGTCGTACAGCGCCAACTGGGTCAGTGTCATCCCGCCCGAGGGCGGCACCGTGACCACCACGTACACCGACGCCCGCGACCAGGTCTACGCGCTGGTGCAGTGGCAGGGCAGGACCCTGAGCGGCCCGAACGACGTGACCCGCTACGCCTACACCAAGGCCGGCGACCTGGCCAAGGTCACCGACCCGGCGGGCAACGTCTGGCGCTACGCCTACGACGTGCTCGGCCGCAAGGTCAAGGCCGAGGACCCGGACAAGGGCACCTCGACCATGACCTACGACGACGCCGACCAGCAGCTGACCACCACCGACGCGCGCGGCAAGACCGTCGTGTCGGTGTACGACGACCTCGGCCGCACCGCGGAGACCCATCTGACCTCGGCCACCGGGACGCTGCTGACCAAGACCGTCTACGACACGCTGGCCAAGGGCGCGCTGACCTCCTCGACCCGGTACGTCGGCGGACAGCCCTACGTGAACGCCGTCACCGGCTATGACGCGGCCGGCCGCCCGGAAGCGACGTCGGTGACCATCCCGGGGGTGGAGCAGCAACTCGCCGGCACCTACACCACGACGCTGACGTACGCGGCCGACGGCAGCCCCGCCACCAAGACCCTCCCCAAACTGGGCGATCTCCCGAAGGAGACGCTGACCTACGGCTACGACGATCTCGGTCACCCCGACACGGTGGGCGGCGACCTGACCTACCTCACGGACACGGAGTACAACGAGCTGGGCGAGGTCGCCCAGCGTGAGCTCGGTCCCGCCGCGAAACGGCTGTGGCGCACCACCTACTACGAGGAAGGCACCCGCCGGATCACCGAGGCGCTCACCGAACGCGAACAGGTCAACGGCGTCATGGTGAACGACCTCACCTACGGCTACGACCCCGCGGGCAACGTCACACGCATCACGGACCGCACCGCCGGGTCCACCAAGGACACCCAGTGCTTCACTGTCGACTACCTGCGCCGGATCACCGAAGCCTGGACCCAGGGCACCGACACCTGCGCGACCACACCGTCCGCGTCGGCCATCGGCGGCCCGGCGCCCTACTGGCACCAGTACGGCTACGACCTGACGGGCAACCGCAAGACCAAGACCGTCAAAGGCGTCGGCGGCACCACCGGCACCGTTACCGCCTACTCCTACCCCAACGCCGGCGACGGCGTCGCCCGGCCGCACGCGGTGACCGCCACGACCACGGGTTCGACGGCCACGGCCTACGGCTACGACGCGGCCGGCAACACCACCAGCCGGCCGGGAGCCGGTGGCTCGCAGACCCTGACCTGGGACGACGAGGGACTGCTCGCATCGATCGCCGCCGGCGGCAAGGTCACCTCCTACCTCTACGACGCTCAGGGAGGGCAGCTCATCCGGCGTGATCCCGGCTCGGTGACGCTGTTCGTCGGTGACGGCGAGCTCCGGCTCAACACCGCCACCGGCTCCACCACCGGAACCCGCTACTACGACGACCTCGGCACCCGCACTGGTGACGGCTTCACCTGGACGGTCGCCGACCAGCACGGCACCTCCCAGACTGCTGTCAACGCCACCACCCTGGTCGCGACATCCCGTCGGCTGGACCTGTTCGGCGACCCCCGAGGAGCGGCCACCGCATGGTCCGCCGGCGACCGCGGCTTCGTCGGCGGCACGGCGAACCCGGAAACCGGGCTGACTCGTTTGGGCGCCCGCGAATACGACCCGGCGATGGGCAGGTTCCTCTCGGTCGACCCGGTCATCGACCCGTACGACCCGCAACAGATGAACGCCTACGCCTACAGCAACAACAACCCGGCCACGATGAGCGACCCCGACGGGCTGAGCTACTCCTCTCCCAAGGATCACCTCAAAAAGGCGCTCACGAAGCACCGCAATACTGCCAAGAAGCGGATGATAACGGCCCTGCGGAAGCACACCGAGCAGCAGATCAAACTGAAAAAGAAAGTCGCCCGGGGTCTACGTGCCTGGGGCAGAACGCATCCGAATCTCGGTAAGTACGTCCCG
This sequence comes from Nonomuraea aurantiaca, assembly GCF_020215705.1. Classification (GTDB taxonomy): domain Bacteria; phylum Actinomycetota; class Actinomycetes; order Streptosporangiales; family Streptosporangiaceae; genus Nonomuraea; species Nonomuraea aurantiaca. Next base: position 892,263 of record NZ_JAIWNB010000001.1, read on the forward strand.
TATAAGGGCTCCCATGGCCCGGGGTACGAGGACTATTCGGGCCCCCACGGCCCGGGATACGAGGACTATAAGGGCGATTACCCTTGGCGAGTCCTGCTGGACAAAAGTTTCTGGTATGGGGTCCTCCTCCAGGTGGACTGGCAGCATATGATCCAAAATGGGATCAGACAGGGTCTCGACAGGCTGGGCAATTTCTTCGGGTGGGTGTGGGAGAACCGAGGCAAGATCCTCGGCACACTCGGTGCGGTCGCCAGTGCGTTGTGTGTTTTCGGCTGGGTGTGCGCCGCAGCGAAAGGCCTCTGGGCGCTCGGAACGGCGGACAGCGTTATTGGGTGTTTCGGCGGAAACGATATCTCCTGTCTAGGGGGCGCCCTGAGTGCGGGGACATTCCTGCTCGGCGAAACTGTGTTCAAGGGCAATAAGGCGGGTGAGTTGGGTCTTGCCGGACTTGATCTCGCGCTGACCTGGTTTCCTTTCACTGACCCCACGGTTAGAAAATGGCATGGGAAACAGAATTTTCCCCATAGATGAGACCGCGTAACGTGCTGAGCATTTCAGCCGTATAGGGCCACGACCCACCGGCTCACCGCCGGTCCCGCCGAGACCAGACACGACTGAGTGGTTCGAGGGAGGGACTGATTGTCCAAGGGAGGGAAGGGAGGGGGTAGGAGCAGGTCACACGCTCTGTCACGAGATGGGATGGGACGGTTATGGCAGATCACACCTTCCGTGATCGCCGGGACGCCGGACGGGCGCTGAGCGGTCTGCTCACTCAATACCGCGATCGTGACGACGTGATCGTGCTCGGGCTGCCGCGCGGCGGCGTACCTGTGGCCTACGAGGTGGCCGCCGCGCTGGAGGCCCCGCTGGAGGTGTTCCTGGTGCGCAAGCTCGGCGTGCCGGGACACGAGGAGCTCGCGATGGGGGCGATCTCCAGCGGCGGGGTGATCGTGCTCAATGAGGAGGTCGTACGCGGCTTCGGCATCGAGCCGGCGGTGGTGCGGAAGGCGGCCGAGCGGGAGGGCCGCGAGCTGGTGCGGCGGGAGCTGGCCTATCGCGAGGGGCGGCCGATGCCGGAGCTGGGCGGACGTACCGTCCTGCTGGTCGACGACGGTCTGGCCACCGGGTCGAGCATGCGGGCGGCCCTGCTCGCGGTGCGGCGGCTGCGGCCGGAGCGCGTCGTGGTGGCGGTCCCGGCCGCGCCGAGCTCGACCTGCGAGGAGCTGCGGCTCGAGGTGGACGAGGTCGTGTGCGCCACGACGCCGTCCCCGTTCTTCGCCGTCGGGCAGGCGTACTGGGACTTCGACCAGGTCACCGACGAAGAGGTGCGCGAGCTGCTGCGGACGGCGGCACGGCCCGGGAACCCGGACAGCGCCCGCACGGGCGGCGGGAGGTCCGAGGCGGCGATCGTCCGCATGGCCGCCGCGGTCGTCGAGAACGGCGTGCCCTCGGACGAGACCCTGTTCGGGCTGGTCGGAGATACCCGGCTGGTACTGATCGGCGAGGCTTCGCATGGCACCGCCGAGTTCTACACGGCACGGGCGGAGATGACCAAGAAGCTCATCGAGCGACGCGGCTTCCACGGCGTGGCGGTCGAGGCCGATTGGCCGGACGCCTACCGGGTGAACCGCTACGTACGCGATCGCGGCGAGGACGAGACAGCGGAGGAGGCGCTGCGCGGTTTTGAGCGCTTCCCGACGTGGATGTGGCGGAACACGGCCGTTGTGGACTTCGTCGGCTGGCTGCGCGATCACAACGACCGGGTCGGCGACGAGTCGCGGAAGGTCGGCTTCTACGGGCTGGACCTCTACAGCCTGCACCGGTCCATGCAGGACGTCATCGACTACCTCGATCGTGTCTCCCCTGAGGCCGCGGCGCGGGCCCGCGAGCGGTACGCGTGCTTCGACCACGCCGACGGCGACGCCCAGTCGTACGGGCTGGCGGCCGCCTTCGGCGCGGGGGAGTCGTGCGAGGAAGAGGTGGTCGCCCAGCTCGCCGACCTGCAGCGACACGCCTGCGAGTACGCCAGGAGGGACGGCCTGCCGGCCGAGGACGAGCTGTTCCACGCCCAGCGCAACGCCATGAGCGTGCGGTCGGCCGAACGCTACTACCGCTCGATGGTCACCGGCCGGATCTCCTCCTGGAACCTGCGCGACGAGCACATGGCCGACGCCCTCGACGACCTGGCCGACCACCTCGGCCGCGTCCGCGGTGAGCCCGCCAAACTGGTGGTGTGGGCGCACAACTCCCACCTCGGCGACGCGCGGGCGACCGAGATAGGCGCCCGGGGCGAGCTCAACGTCGGCCGGCTGGTCCGCGAGCGCCACCCCGGCCAGTGCCGCCTGATCGGCTTCACCACCTATTCCGGTACGGTCACCGCCGCAGACGACTGGGGTGGCCCGGCCGAGCGCAAGGTGGTCCGGTCGGCGCTGCCCGGCAGCGTGGAGGAGCTGCTGCACCAGGCGAGCAGCGGGGAGTTCATGCTCTGGTTCGACGTCGCCGGGCCCGCCGCCGACGTGCTGCGGGCGGCGCGGCTGCAACGGGCCATCGGGGTGATCTACCGGCCGCGGACCGAGCGGCAGAGCCACTACTTCCAGGCCAGGGTGGCCGACGAGTTCGACGCGGTGATCCATATCGACGACACCCGGGCGCTGGAACCGCTCGAGCGGACCGCCGTCTGGGAGCGGGGCGAGGCGCCCGAGACGTACCCGTTCGCGGTCTAGCTTCGGGAGGGGACCTTGGGGGAGGGGACCTTGGGGGAGGGGAGCATGGACATCGCGGAGGCCGGCGTACGGATCCCGATCGGTGAGGTGGCCCTGGACGCCGACGTCGCCGTGCCTGCCCAGCCGCGCGGCGCGGTGCTGTTCGCGCACGGCAGCGGCAGCGGGCGCCACAGCCCGCGCAACCGCTACGTCGCGGGGCGGCTCCAGGCCGCCCGTCTGGTCACCGTACTGGCGGATCTGCTGACCGAGGCGGAGGAACGGCGCGACGCCGTGACCGGCGAGCTCAGGTTCGACATCGGCCTGCTCGCCGGCCGCGTGGCCGCGCTGACCGACTGGGCCAGGGCCGACGCCAGGACCGCGGACCTCGGCATCGGCCTGTTCGGCGCCAGCACTGGCGCCGCGGCCGCCCTGGTCGCCGCGGCGGAGCGGCCCGAGGCGGTGCGGACCGTCGTCTCCCGAGGCGGGCGGCCCGATCTGGCGGACGAGTTCCTCACCCGGGTACGCCAATCCACCCTGCTCGTCGTCGGCGGCGAGGACCCGGCGGTCATCGACCTCAACCTCCGGGCGATGCGGCGGATGCCCGGCGAGGTCCGCCTGGAGATCGTGCCGGGCGCGTCCCACCTGTTCGCGGAGCCCGGCACGCTTGAGCAGGTGGCCCGCCTGGCCACGGACTGGTTCGTCAGCCGCCTGTGAAGGCCGGGATCGTCGATCGTTTCGACGATCGGTGAAGCGTGGCTCCGGTGAGTCCGTCGCGCACTAGCGTCTATTCGCGGCACAGGCGTACGCGCGTGAAGGACAGGCCCATGGGGGAGCGGCTGGAGATCCATCGGCACGTGGTCGATGGCGGGGTGGCGCGCTGGACGGATGCGGCCGTCCAGCTGCGGGACAAGCTGGCCGAGGCCAGGGGCAGGATCGAGAGCCTGCACGCCGCCGCGCCGTGGGGGCACGACTCGGCCGGCCGGGAGTTCGAGCAGGCCTACATAGCCGACGACGGCCCCAACGCCATGCTCCGGGCGGGCGCCGAGTCGGCGGACTTCGCGGTGGCGGCCGGCCCGGCGGTGACGGAGAACGTGGCCAACTCAGCGGGGGCCGACGCCGACCTGGTGGCGTCCAGGGCGCGGACGGACGCGTGATGCCGTCCTGATCATGCTTGGAGAAGGGAAGGCGTGACCCGAAACGTCAGCACCCCGGTCACCAGCCCCCTGGCCGGGCAGGACGACACGATCGGCAGCGGCGGTTATGCCACGGACATCACGCCCGCGTGGGGGACGAGCCTGCCCGCGTGGTGCGACGCGCTGATCGCGCTGCTGTCCTCGGGACAGATGTGGCCGGAGGCCAGCGAGTCCGGCGAGGCGGCGCTGGCCGTCGCCTTCGAGGACTGGAGCCAGGCGGCGCTGGAGTTCGCGGCGGCCGGGGGCCCCGCGCGTGACCTGATCATGCAGGGGTACTTCGGCTCGGCCGCTGAGGAGTTCAAGAGGCAGGCCGACCAGCTGCTCGCGGAGGGGAAGGGCATCCCGGCCCTCGCCGCGCTGGCGCACGCGTACGCCCTCCAGCACGACAGCTACGCGCGTGAGACGCAATACGCCAAGTTACTGATCAACGCCGGATTCTGGATCACGGTCTCGTCCATCGCCATCTCCGCGTTCGCGACGGCGGCCAGCGCGGGCGTGTTGATGCCGCTGATCGGCAAGTTCGCCGGACGGTTGCGGACGTTCATGGACAAGGTGTTCACCTGGCTGGAACGGGTGGCGAAGGGCAGGTACGCCGGGTCGGCCGCCATCAAGCAGGCGCCGAAGCTGGCCGCGCTGGGCGGACGGCAGGCCGGCAAGGGGCTGCTGGCCAGGGCGGCGGCCAGCCACATGCTCAGGGAGATTCCCGAGGAGATCGGTGAGGGCTTCCTGATGGACTACGTCGCCCAGAGGGAGCAGCTGGATCGGGGCACCCGTACGCAGTGGGACGGGCAGAAGACCGCCTCCACCATCCTGGGCGACGCCTCGGGCGCGGTGCTCGCGTCGAAGGTGGCCGGGCCGGTGGCCGGGTTCGTCGGGCGGATGCCCGGGATCAGGTCGCTCAACGCCGCCGCCGGCGAGGCCCCCGGAGCGCTCAACGCCGTCATGCGCTTTCCCGGCCGGGCGCTGCAGACCGGCCTCACGAACGCGGTGATCTCCGCGCCGGTCGGCATGATCTCCAACGGCATCGTGTACGGCAAGTGGGACATGCCGACCGCGGAATCGCTGCTCGGCGGCGTCGTGGCGGGCGTGGGGCGGACGAACACGATCAGCCCGTTCAGCGTCGACGTCATGAGCGCGATCAGCCATCCGCGCCAGGCCCTCGACACGGCCGTCACCGCCGCCCTGGCCAGTGACACGGCCCGCATGGCCGCCACCGCCGCGGCTGCGGCCCCGGCGCCTCCGGACGTGCCTGCTGGTGGTGGGCCGGTCGAGACCAGGGGCTTCCCCGTCCAGGACGTCGCTTCTCGGGAACGTACGGATGCTCGGGGCGTACCGGACAGCAAGGCGCCGGCGTCCAGGACGGAGGCCGGCACGGCGAGGGCGGCGCAGCGGCCGGAACAGCCACACCAGCAGTCACAAGAGCAGGCGAACCAGCCCGACCGCCCACGACCGGCGGGTCCCACGGAGACGACCGAGCACGCGCAGGCAATAGATCGCGCTGAGGCGGCGGATCACCAAGAGGCGGCGGATCACCAAGAGGCGGCGGATCACCAAGAGGCGGCGGATCACCAAGAGGCGGCGGCTCACCAAGAGGCGGCGGATCACCAAGAGGCACCGAATCACCAAGAGGCAGCGGGACACGCGGAGGCGACGGGTCGCGCAGACGTGGCCGACCGTGCGGATGTCACGCAGGCGAGCCACCACGAGACGCCCCACGTCCCGCCGGACAGCGCCGCCGTCAACGGTGATCCCTCGTTCGACAAGGTGCGGGACAACCTCAGCTCCACCCAGACCGACACCGCCGGCAGGGCCGAGCCGGCAGCCGTGGTGCAGCCGGACACCCCGGGCGACAGCCCGCGTACCGCAGAGGACGCCCCCTCTCGGCGTCCGCAGGGGAGCACCGCCGATCCGGCGATGGGCGGCCGGAGCTTCTTTGACCTCCTAGCCGGCAAGGGCGATGTTCCGTCCGAACGCGCTGTCTCGCGGGAAGCGCCTGTAGACGACCCGGCCGAGGACCGAAGCGATGGGGTCGGCTCCAGCCGCAGCCCGACCGGCGACCGGAACGCGGACAGTGAGCCCCGGCAGTTCCTGGGGTTCTGGCGCGATCTGATGAGCCAGGTGCGGGCCGAAGCTCACCGGCGCGGGACGTCAGCGCTCGACGAGCTGCAGCAGTTCGCGCTCCAGCGTGCGATCGGCCGTATCTTCGCTGCCAATCCCGATGACTGGATGCTCAAGGGCGGTCAGGCGATGCTCTCCAGGAATCCGGGCGGGCGGGCGAGTACCGACATCGATCTCGTGCGCATGTCGGGGGACCCGGATCCGGACGCGATGGCCGATGAGTATGAGGCCGCGCTCGCCCGCGATCACGGTGACCAGCTCAGATTCGTGCGGGACTCCAAGACGTACATTCTGCACGGCAAGGCCGTCAGGATGGGGCACACGGTCTACTGCGGTGACATGGAGATCATGCGGCTCAGCGTCGACCTCGCCCCGCCGCGTACCCGTTCGGTGTGGAAGGAACCGGAGATCATCCCTTTCCCCCGGCAGATCCTCTCGACCGGGCACTCCGACGAGAGCCCGAACCTGCGGGTCATCTCCTACCACGACACGCTGGCGCACAAGGTGTCGGGCATCTACACGCATGGCATCAGAACGCTGGAGACGCGCTGCCACGACTGCGTCGCCCGGGGTAAGGGGCTGTTCAGCTGCAAGGCGGGCGACCTGCCGTACCGGTGCCAGGACCTGGTCGACATCTTGATGATCATCCTGGACTCCTCGTGGGACGGGCCGGCCACGCACGCGATGCTGCACGCGGAGTTCGCCTGGCGGCTGGAGCAGGGCGAGAACCTGAAGGTGCCGCCGGCCTTCGAGATTCCCAGCCCGGATTGGTTCCGGAAGTTCGACCAGTACGCCAGGACGACGCCCGGTCTGCCGTACACCGGGCTCACCGAGGCCATTCCGGTGGCGCAGGCGTTCCTCGATCCGCTGCTGGCAGACGAGGCGCCGCCGCCGAGCCGCTGGGACCCCGACCTCCGGCGTTGGGTGGGGACGGACGACGCGCCGGCTCCGGACGTTTCCGGTGACACGGTCGCCCCGGACGGCGCCGCGGACGTACGGCAGCTGGGGGTGCCCAGCACCGCTCCGGCGTCGGTGGTCCACGCGTCCGCGGACATGATCGCGATGTGGGATCGGCTGTCCGCGGGCGACCTCGACGCGGAGTTGTCGCGGCTCAAGCAGCGCACGGACCTGTCCCCCGCCGAGAAGATCGACTTCATCCGCGGCCGGATGATGTACGACAGCGCGTACGTCGAGCTGACCCGCGTGCCCGGCCCGGACAATGAGCACTTCAAGCACCTGCGCTTCTACGCCCACCAGCGCGGCGAGCTGTACAGTCACGCGGCGGCGCTGATGACCGATCCGGACACGACTGTCGAGATCGCCTACGAACCGGACCGCGGCTTCAAGACCTTCCAGTGGGACGCCCATCAGTCCCACCGGGCCTACCTGGGCGCCGTGCCGAGCGGCATCACGCTGGATGAGGCCAACGCCGCCGCGATGTACCGGATGGTCAAGGGACGCGGCGTCAACGGCACCGGCCCTGCGGCTCTGATCGACGATCTCATCGAGCTGCATGCCAAGCCGCTGCGGGACGCCCTGACCCTGCGGCAGCGGCTGATCGACGACTACGGCGTCGAACCGCACCGGGTCCGGCTGGCGTTCGCCAACACGAGTCAGAAGAGCCACTACAGCGAGTCGCAGTGGATGCGGGCTCAGCTCTTCGCGCTGCGGGCGATCCAGGCCGACCCGGTTTCGGCGCGGCAGCGCATGGTGAACGCGATGCTGGGGCCGGAGGAGATGACGGCGGCTCGGCGCACGGCGCGCGCCCAGGCGGTGGTCGACCGGCTCTCGCGGGCCAACGGGCAGGCCGGCCAGTACGCCCTGCTCTGGGTCCGCGACACCCGGGGCCAGCCGGTGGGCGGCAGGCACGGCCCGCACCTGGACACCCGGCCCGAGGTCCTGCGCCAGACGATCGAGGCGCTGCGCGCGCGGCACCCCGGGCGGCGTGTCGTCTTGCTCGGCGACGACGTCTTCGCGGGCCGTGCCGAGTTAGAAGAGGCCTGGCGCCAGGAAGGGGTGCTGGACGGGGTCGACACGGAGACGCTGGTGAAGTTCTGGACGGCCGGGCGCAACGACGGGCAGGCCCTGAGCTACGCTGAGCAGGGCCTGTTCTTCCATCAGCTGACGACCCAGCACGATGTGGTGCAGATCGGGATGGAGAGCGGGGCGCTGGAGATCCCGGCCATGCTCGGCATGCCCACCGTCTACTTCGAGGCCAGGGAGCACGACGGCAACAAGGGCAACCGCTGGCAGCTCTACTGGCAGGACTGGGCCTACGGCCACTTCGAGCAGGTCCTCGACGAGCAGCGCAATCCGCGCTTCGACTCGGGCGGGCGGCCCGTCACGAGGTTCGTCACGGCGCGGACCATCCAGGCTCCGCTTCCGGCGATGCGGCGGCTGCTGTTCGGGCCCGACCTGCCCGACCCGGCCAACCGCCGAGGCCAGCCCGTCGCCGTCTACTACCCGGCCCGGGTCGCGGTCACAGTGGACCGGATCAACCGGCTGGTGAGCAGCGGTGAGCTGGATCTGTGGCCGGACCGGCTGGGCCGCACTGCCACGCTCGACGGGGACCGCTGGACGTACTGGAGCGAGCAGGACTGGAAGCGAAGCGCGTACTACGCCGAGCAGCTGCGCCGATGGACGAGCGTGGACGCCAGGACGCCCGAGGAGGCCGGCCGCAAGTGGCACGGTATCCGGCTCGCCCTGCTGGGCGTGCTGGAGCCGCAGTTCACCGTCGATCAGGAGTACGAAGGCGGGTCCCTGGCGCATCCGTACACCGTGCTGCACCTCGATCGCTCCCGCCTCGACGTGGACGCCGTCCGGATCTCCCGGGCCTACGGCTTGGATCCGGGCGAACGCGCCGCCGCGGTCACGAACGCGATCAAGTCCCTGCTCGATTCGCCGGGCTTCGCCCGCCAGGCCCTTGAGGACCTGCGGCTCTTCCAGCTCGACCCGTCGGAGGTCCGTGACCTGGGGGAGGCGGTCGGCCGCGTGACGGCGCCGCAGGTGCGGCCGTACGCCGACCGGCTGGACGTCCCCATCGGGGACGGGCAGCCGACGCCGCGCCAGGTGCTCGACCGGTTCGACGCCCCTGCGGCGGTGAGCACGCGGGAAGCCGCCGCCTACATCGCGCGACACGCAGCCGCTCGGCCGTGGCTGGCCGCTGCGGCCCGCCTGGACCCCGCCGTCCAGCGCGTGATCGTCACCATCGACCAGGGGCAGGGTCATCATCTGGCCCGGCACGGGGCATTCGCCGCCGACGGCAGGCTCCATGGCCGCGTCGCCCGCCTCGAAGATCCGGCGCAGCTCGACGAGAACCTGCGGGCCCGCGCGACCGACGCGTTCCGGCCGGGGGACAGGGAGCACCGCTGCCCTGACACGGCCACGGCCATCCACGATCTCGTCGCCTTCGCCGTCGCCTTCGCGCGCAGCCTGGAGCACCCGGTCATGCGCGAAGCTCTCGCTACCCCGTTCGACCCCGACCGGCGCCCCGGCCGGGTGTCCTTGCCGATCGACGACCTGCTCGGCCCCGACGGTCATCTGTACTGTGCCGGATTCCGGATCGTGCCGGTCGACGGCAGCGCGGAGAAGGCCGTCGCGAACCGGTCGATCTGGGTCAGGGCGCGGCGCGCGGGCGAGGAGCCGGGCGTGCCGGAGCCGCAGGCCGCGCCCATGCGGAGCTTCGAGGCCGGCACCGTCGAGTTCTTCTTCCAGGTCAACCGGCAAAGGGACGGGTACGAGATCTCCACGATGTTCGTGGACCCGCCACCTGCGGGAGATGGGTGAGATGACGAATTCGACGCTGGTCCGCATCTGCGGCGTCCACTGCCATCCCGACGCCGACGAGGAAGCCTACGAGAGCCTGAAACGGCTGGCCGGACGGCCGGCAGACGCGGAGATGACCCGGTTCAAGGCGGAGCTGCGCCATGCTCTCGCCTTTCCCGAGCAGGCGCCCTCGCTGTACCGAACCGTGCGGTACAGCGACGGCAGCACGCAGTTGTTCCTGCGGCGCCTGTGGCGGGACCTGTATCCGGACGAACCGGTGCCTACCCGATCCGCCCGATGATCTCGGCGGCTATGTCCCAGCTCAACGTCTCATCCCCGGCCTCCGGAATCAGCCGCGCCACGCCGGGCTGGAGCTGAGCCACCCGGTCCGGGTGCGCCAGGGCGGCGTAGCTCCGCTGGTTGCGGGGGGACAAACCGGCCGGGGAGATGTCCGGGATGAAGTAGGCCACGAACTCCGCGCCGTCTTCCGGGAACTCGTGCCGTCGCGCCAGCGGCGCCAGGTCGGCGTGGATCTGACGCAGATCGACGAGATCCTTCAGCACGGCGTCCATCAGGACACGGCGCAGCTCGCCGTGCTCGGCCCAGCCGGCCGCGACATCGACGATCGTGCGACGAGGGGTCGTCACCGGAACCCCCTCGACCACGGCCACATCATCCGGCCTCAGAGACGCGCCATGGATTTTCGTTGCCCGGGGACCCTCGAACTCCTGCGGGGCGGTGAAGGTCACCAAAGGGCTCGGCTCGACTCCCAGCCCGTACAGGCGGCAGGCCGACTCGTGCGAGAGGACGGCGTCCTCATGGGGGGACTGCGACCTCTCCCAGCGGAAACTCTCGGGCATGATCGCCAGCCAGGCGGCCAGCGGATAGACGTAACGCGGTCCCAAGGACGCCCAAGCGAACTGATAGACCGACCAGTCCAGTTCGTACAGCAGCGCGCACTCGGCGAACCGGAGCAGCGCCTGCTTGTCGATCTCCATCCTGGCGACCTGCGCCTCCGTGATCAGCCCTCCTTGGCGCGCGGCGACGGCCGAAAGCGTGGCGAACTCAACTTCCCACATCATTCCTCCACCAAACATCCCGCGTGACAAAGAACCTAGCCGCCTCAGCCTCGGCCGGTGCTCATGACCATATCGGGCTACTGGCACCATCCGGCTGGAATCGAACGCCAGGACGCGCTACGGGGGTGGACCTGCAACGGAACCGGCGACTATTGGACGCCGGAGCGCATGCGTGACGCCGAGCCGCTGGTGGCGCCGGCGGAGGGCGCGGCCCCGGCGGAGCGTGTCGTTCCGAGGCCGCCGGGCCGCAGGTGGACCTCCCGGCCACGGTAGCCGCCCAGACCAACCGCTCGGTCCTTCCGTACGCTACGTCGGCCGCCAAGCAGCAAACCTGGAAGTCCGGCGGCCTCATCGTCAAGAAGGCGGGCAAGGTCTTCGGCACCGGCGCCGCCGGCAACGACTTCGTGGCCGCCGGCAACGTGGTGCGGAGCAAGGACGGCGACGTGGTCGTCACCGTGGGGCACGCGCTCGTCGACGACAAGGGCAAGTGGAGCAAGAACCTCGTCTTCGTCCCGGCCTAAAGAACGGCGCGGCTCCGTACGGCAAGTTCGCGGCGCGGACCATGTACATCTGGTCCGGATACATCAAGGACTCGGCCCACTATCCGCCGTTCGACTTCGGCATGCTGGTCGTCAACCCGGTGAAGGGCAAGAACATCCAAGCCGCAGCATCACCTTGCCGCTGCCGCTCGCGGGGTCGGCGGCGATGGCGAGCGCCTCGGCCGCCCGGTCGAGGTCGAAGCGGTGGCTGATGATCGGGGAGACGTCGAGGCCGTCCCGCATGGCGCGCAGGGCCTCGTCGATCTCGTCGGCGAAGCGGTAGGAGCCGATCCAGGTGATCTCCCTGGTCACCAGGTCGCCGAGGGCCGCGGAGGCGGCCGTGCCGGGCAGGCTGCCGACCTGGACGAGGGTGCCGCCACGGGCGGTCGCCCGCAGCACGGAGCCGAGCGCGGCCGGGCTGCCCGAGGCCTCGAAGACCAGCTCGACGTCCTCGGGGAGCGTCGCGTCCCCGCCGACGTCGACGGTCTCGTCCGCGCCCATGGCACGGGCGACGGCGAGCGAGGCCGTGGAGATGTCCGAGGCGATGACCGTGGCCGCCCCGAGGTGTTTCGCGGCGGCGACGACCAGCGAGCCGATCGAGCCGGAGCCGTTGACCAGCACGGTCCTTCCGCGCAGGTCCCCGGCCCGATGCACGGCGTGCATCGCCACGGCGAGGGGCTCGGCGAGGGCGCCGCGCTCGGTGTCCACGCCCTCGGGCAGCGGCCGGATCTGTGCCGCGCGGACCACCCGGTACTCGCTGAACCCGCCGTCCGTGTGCGGGTCGAAGGCGGCCGACCCGAAGTAGCGGACGCGGGGGTAGAGGTTCGTGCGGCCGGCGAGCCGGTCGGGCAGGCGGCCGTCACCGACCAGCTCGGCCGGGTGCACGGTGACGGGTTGCCCGACCGCCAGCCCGCTGACGCCCGCGCCGATCCCGGCGATCCGGCCGGCGACCTCGTGCCCGAGCACCAGAGGGTGCCTGAGCACGGCGGTCCCGGACGCGCCCTTCTTCCAGTACGAGATGTCGGAGCCGCAGATCCCGCCCCACTCCATGGCGAGCAGGACCTGCCCTTCCCCCGGCTCCGGATCGGGGCGCTCGTCGATCCGGAGATCGCCGGGACCGTGTACGACAGCCGACTTCATACCGCGTCCTCCAGCCGGACCAGGTCACGCCCGCGGGACTCGGGAGACAGGACCGCGGACAGCAGGGTGATGAGCGAGTAGACGACGAGCATCGCCGCGATGGGCCACCAGCTGCCGGTGACGGCGGTGAGGGTGGCCGCCACGACCGGGCCGATGGCGGTGGCCAGGATGCCGCCGATCTCTTTGGCCAGGGCGAGCTGGGTGAAGCGGGTCCGGGAGCCGAACAGCTCGGCCATCGTGACGCTCTCCAGCGAGAACAGGCTCAGGACGCCGACGTTCAGCCCCAGGATCATGCCCAGCATCAGGGCCGCCGTGCTGCCGGAGATGATCATCAGCATCATCGGGAAGGCGAAGGCGATGGTCAGCAGGGTGACCGCGATGTACATGGGCCGGCGGCCGAAGCGGTCGCCGAGCAGGCCGACCACCGGTACGGTGACGAAGCCCAGCAGCGAGCCGTAGACGATGGCGCTGGTCGGGATCGACCGGTCGACGAGCAGCGTGGCGGCGATGTAGCCGACGAGGAAGGTCTGGACCAGGCCCGAGTTGCCGGCCTGGCCGAACCGCAGGCCGAGCGCCAGGAAGAACGCCTTGCCCTTGCGCTGCCGGAGCCCGGCCTCGAGCACGCCCTTGTCCTTATCCTGAAGGTCCTTATCCTGGAAGGCGGCCTCCGCCTGCGTACGGGACATCGCGACGCCGTCCACGACGTCGGGGCGCTCCTCGAAGACCGGGCTCTCCTTGAGATTGCGGCGTACCCACACCGCGAAGACCATGAGCACGAAGCTCAGCAGGAACGGCACCCGCCAGCCCCACGTGAGCAGCTGGTCCTCACTGAGGACGGCGAGCAGGATCGCCCACAGGCCCGACGCCGCCAGCGTGCCGGTGTTGGTGCCGAGCGACACCAGCGAGGCGACCAGGCCGCGACGTCGCACAGGGGCGTACTCCGCGAGCATGACGGTGGCCCCGGCGATCTCGGCGCCGGCCCCGAAGCCCTGGATGAGCCGCAGGGCGACCAGCAGGATCGGGGCGAGGATGCCGATCACCGCGTAGGTCGGCAGTACGCCGATCAGCGTGGTCGAGGCGCCCATCAGCAGGATGGTGATGATGAGGACCTTCTTGCGGCCGATCCGGTCGCCCATCCGGCCGAAGTAGATGGCGCCGGCCAGTCGGGCGACGTAGCCGACGCCGTAGGTGGCCATGGCGGCGATCAGCCCGATGGCCGGGCTGACGTCGGGGAAGAAGATCTTGTTGAAGACGATGGCGGCCGCCAGCGAGTACAGCTGGAAGTCCATGAACTCCATCGCCGTGCCGAGCCAGCCGGACATGGCCGCCCTGACGAGGTCGCGGGTCGTTCTGGTCACGGCGCCCGCGGGCTCCATGTGCGTGCTGTCTTTCATCGTGAACTCCGGGTCAGATTTCGACGTGGCCGGCCCGCAGGGCGGGCAGCCGGGCGGCGGTTCCGGCGACGAGTGCGCCGTCATCCGCCAGGTCCGCCGCGCCGAGCACGTGAAGCAGGCGGCGGATGGTGTCTTCGTGGTCGGCCGCCTCGTGCCAGCAGGCCGCCAGCGTCGCGGCGGCGGGGTCCGTCGTGCCGAACAACTGGCCACCGCCGGCGGGATCGGTCGTGCCGAACGGCCGGCCGGTGGGATCTGTCGCGCCGGCCGGCTGGTCGCCGTCGGCGGGGCGGGTGGCGTTCGCCCAGGCGGCGAGCGCCAGTTCGAGCGCCGGGGTGCGGGCGCGGGCGGCGCGCAGCGAGCGCAGGGCGCCGAACCAGCGTTCCGGGATCTTCCGGGAGCCGTCGGAGCCGATCTGCCGGAGCAGGTGCCGAATCCTGGGGTTGCGGAACCGTTTGACCAGGTCGTCAGTGTAGGCGACCGGGTCGGGACCACCAGCGGGCAGCGTCGGCGCGACCTCCGCGCTCAGCGCCCGGACCAGCCGCTCACCCCAGCCGGTCTCCAGGACGTCGGCGATCGTCGCGCAGCCGGCCGCCGCGCCGAGATGGGCCAGGGCCGAGTGGGACCCGTTGAGCAACCGCAGCTTGGTGAGCTGGTACGGCACGACGTCGGGGACGAACAGGGCGCCGTCGAGCTCCCATGACGGCCGTGGGCCGGCGAAGGAGTCCTCCAGGACCCACTGCCGGTACGGCTCGCCGACCACCGGCACGTCGTCCCACACACCGAGCGCGGCGCGGGCCGCCTCCCGGTCCGCGTCGGTCGTCGCCGGCACGATGCGGTCGACGATCGTCGCGGGGAAGGCCACCGACGTCGCCATCCAGTCGAGGACGGCCTGCCGGTCCGGCCACGACGAGGCTTCGACGAAGCCGCGTACCACCGTGCCGAGCGCGGCGCCGTTGGCGGCCATGTTGTCGCAGGACACGACGCTGATCGGGGCGCCACCGGCGCGCAGCCGCGCGGCGAGCCCCGCGGCGAGCCGGCCGACGACCGTGGTGATGTCGGCGGTCCGCGCCGCCGCGAGGTCCGCCGCGATCTCCGGGGCGCCGGTGTCGAGCCCGCCGGTACCGGGGCGGCGGTAGTGGCCCGCCTCGGTGATCGTCAGGGTCAGCACCGTGACGCCGGGGTCGGCGAGCAGCTCGTCGACCCGCCCGGCGTCCTGGCGCATCGCCAGGGCGCCGACGATGGAGCCGATCGCGCGGGTGGTGGTGGCTGCGGGGTGGCGCTCGGTCACCGAGTACAGGCAGTCCTGAACGCGCATCGCCTTGACCACCCGCGTCGAGCGTGGGGCCACAGCGACGATCCCCCAGGGCTCGCCGCTACGGGCCGCCGCGTTCTCGGTGTAGACCGCCTGGTGAGCCCGGTGGAACGCGCCGAGGCCGAAGTGGACGACCTTCGGGCGCAGCTCCCGGGGATCGACGGCCGGGCGCAGGTCGGGAGCGATCCGGTCGAGTGTGGCGAGGCTCAGCGAGGGCAGGATCGAGGTCTTCACCAGTCATGCACCGAGCCGTCGAGGCGCCGCGCGACGGGCAGGTAGCGAGCCTCATAGGGGAAGCGCGCGGCCTCCTTCTCGTCGTACTCGACGCCGAGACCGGGCTCCTCCGACGGGTTGAGCATGCCGTCGGCCAGCGTCACCCCGCCGCGGAAGACCTCCGCGGCCTCGTCGGGGTGGCCCATGTACTCCTGGATGCCGAAGTTCGGCACCGAGAGGTCGACGTGCACCGCGGCGGCCAGGGTGATCGGTGAGAGGTCCGTCGCCCCGTGCGAACCGGTGCGGACCTGGTAGAGCGCGGCCAGGTCGAAGATCCGGCGCAGGTGTGTGATCCCGCCGGCGTGGACGACGGTGGTGCGCACGTAGTCGATGAGCTGCTCGGTGATCAGGTGCTGGACGTCCCAGATCGAGGTCAGCGCCTCCCCGACCGCGATGGGCGTCGTCGTGTGCTGACGGATGAGCCGGAACGACTCCTGGTTCTCCGCCGGTGTCGGGTCCTCCATCCAGAACAGCCGGCAGTCCTCCACCCGCTTGCCGAAGCGGGCCGCCTCGATCGGCGTGAGCCGGTGGTGGATGTCGTGCAGAAGGTGGAAGCCGAAGCCGAAGCGGTCGCGGACGGCTTCGAGGTAGGTCGGCGCGAACCCGAGATAAGCCTCGGTGTCCCAGGGCTGCTCGTCGGGCCGCGAGCTCGCGGCCGGCGCGTGCACCGTGCCCGAGCGGTGCCCGTACGGGCCGCCGCAGTCCGGGGCGGCGGCCTGGGCGCGGACGGCCTTGTAGCCGAGATCGAGGAACCGCTCGACGTCGTCGAGCAGGGAGGGGACGTCCACGCCGCTGGCGTGCGAGTAGACCATGACGCCCTCACGGGAGCGCCCGCCGAGCAGCTGGTAGACCGGCAGATCGGCGACCTTGCCCTTGATGTCCCACAGGGCCGTGTCCACGGCGGAGATGGCCGTCATCGTGACCGGGCCGCGGCGCCAGTACGCGCCACGGTAGAGGTACTGCCACATGTCCTCGATCCGCGCCGGATCCTTGCCGATCAGCAGCGGGACGAGGTGCTCCTGCAAGTAGCTCGCGACGGCCAGCTCGCGGCCGTTCAGCGTGGCGTCGCCGAGGCCGGTCACACCGTCCGAGGTCGTGATGCGCAAGGTGACGAAGGTCCGCCCCGGGGAGGCGACGAAAACCTCGGCACGCTCGATCTTGCTCACAAATGCCACTCCTTCGGACGATCTCCGACATCCTGTAGTCGAGCAGTATTGATATACAAGCAGCTGTCGCACAGATGCGCAATACTAGTTGTGCGATGACCGGGTAGGGTGAGCGTGTGGCCGGATCGAACCAGCGGCGGACCAGCCGTCGCACTGTTTACGAGGCCCTGCGCCGCAAGGTCCTGACCCTCGAGCTCCCGCCGGGCACGGCCCTGTCGGAGAACGAGCTCGCGGCCTCGCTGAAGGTGAGTCGCACGCCGGTCCGGGAGAGCCTGATCCTGCTGTCCGAGGAGGGCCTGGTCCAGATCTTCCCCCAGGTCGGCTCGTTCGTCTCCCGCGTCGACCCGGCCAGGGTGGCCGACGCGCAGTTCCTGCGTGAGGCCGTGGAGATGGCCTCACTCGACGACCTGCCCGCCGAGCTCGACACCGACCTGGTCGAAGAGCTGCGGCAGAACCTCAGGGACCAGCAGCGGCCGGGCCTCGACATCGAGGGGTTCTTCGCGCTCGACGAGGCCTTCCACCAGGGCCTGTTGCGGCTGAGCGGGCATGGCAGCGCCTGGACGACCGTGGCCCTGGCCAAGGGGCATCTGGACCGCGCGCGCCGGCTCGGCCTCCATGAGACCTCCTCGGCGAGCTTCGCCGCCCAGCACGTCGAGATCCTCGACGCGGTCGTCCGCGGCGACGTCACGCTGGCCCGCACGGCCATGCGCACCCACCTCAGGGCGGTCTTCAACGACGTCGAACGCATCCGGGAGCACTCGCCGGAACTGTTCGCCACGGACTCCGGCTCGGCGCCGGTCCGCCGCAACGTCGTCGTCTGGGAGTAGTGGCGGGCTTGAGTCTCCATTAAGGGGAGGCGCGAGGGTGAAGGCATGGACGGCGACACGCTCTACTCGATCGGCGAACTGGCACGGCGGACCGGCCTGACGGTCAAGACCATCCGGTTCTACTCCGACCGCGGGATCGTGCCGCCGACCGACCGAAGCCCGGCCGGCTACCGCCGCTACGGCGTCGACGCCCTCGCCCGCCTCGAACTGGTGCGGACGCTGCGCGACCTGGGGCTGGACCTGCCCACGATCCGGAAGGTCGTGGACCGTGAGGTCTCGCTCGCCGAGGTCGCCGCGGCGCACGCCGACGCGCTGGCGGTGCAGATCCGCACGCTGCGGCTGCGGCGCGCGGTGCTGACGGCGGTGGCCAGGCGCGGATCCACACCTGAGGAGACGGATCTCATGCACAAGCTGGCCAAGCTCTCCGAGGACGAACGCCGCCGACTGATCGGCGACTTCCTCGACACCGCCTTCGGCGGCCACCCCGAGTTCGCGGGGATCATGCGCTCGATGGCCCCCGAACTGCCCGACAATCCCGAGCCCGAGCAGGTCGAGGCGTGGGTGGAGCTGGCCGAGCTCTCCCAGGACCCGGATTTCCGGGCCGTCGTGCGGCGCATGGCCGAGCAGTACGCGGCCGAGCGGGCCCAGGGCGACACCACGGTCCTGCGCCGCGACTCCGCCGCGCTGGTCCGCGACGCGGCGGGCCCGGCCCTGGCGGCCGGCATCGACCCGGCCTCGCCGCGGGCCGAGGCGGTCGTGGCGGCGGTCACGGCCCGATACGCGCACGTCTTCGACTGTCCCGACGACGACGAGCTCCGGCGCCGCCTGCTGGTACGGCTGGAGAGCGTCAACGACCCGCGCTGGGAGCGCTACCTCCGGCTGCTCGCGGTGATCAACGGCTGGCCCGCCCCGGAGAGCCTGGCGCCGGCGCTCGACTGGTTCATCCGCGCCCTGCGTGCCGGCGGCACGCATAGTGCCAGCTCAGAGGGGAAAGAGGGACGCAAGTAGCCATTGATGGGGGCGTCATGGTCGCGTCGCAGGGTGTCTTCAGGCGCAAACCGGTGGAGCAGATCGCCACCGAGCACGAGGGGGAGCTGTCCAGGTCACTCGGCCTGTGGCAGCTCACCGCCATCGGCGTGGGCGGCATCATCGGCGCGGGCATCTTCGCCCTGGCCGGCGCGGTCGCCAACCAGACGGCGGGGCCGGCCGTGCTGGTGTCCTTCCTCATCGCGGGCGTGGCCAGCGCCGCCGCCGCGTTCTCCTACGCCGAGTTCGCGGGCATGATCCCGAAGTCGGGCTCCGCCTACACCTACGGGTACGCCGTCCTGGGAGAGATCGTCGGCTGGTTCATCGGCTGGGACCTGCTGCTGGAGTACACCGCCATCGTCGCGGTCGTGGCCATCGGCATCTCGGGCTACTTCGGCTTCCTCGTCCAGCAGCTCGGCTTCACGCTGCCCGCGTGGATGCTCGGCGCGCCCGGCACCGGCGCCGGGCACGTGGTGGACCTGTTCGCGGTGTTGTTGTGCCTGCTCATCGCGTACCTGCTGAACCTCGGCATCCGCGCCGCCGCCAGGTTCGAGACGTGGGTGGTGGCCATCAAGATCGCCGTCGTGCTGCTGGTGATCGTGGTCGGCTTCTTCTACATCAAGCCCGCCAACTACACGCCGTTCTTCCCGTTCGGGGTCGGTGGCGCGATCACCGGCGCCGCCACCGTGTTCTTCGCGGTGTTCGGCTACGACGCGATGAGCACCGCGGCCGAGGAGTCGCGGGACGCCCAGCGGCACATGCCGAAGGCGATCATCTACTCGCTCACCATCTCCATGATCCTGTACGTGCTGGCCACGCTCGTGCTCACCGGCATGCAGAACTACCGCGACATCGACCCGGAGAGCGGCTTCGCCACGGCGTTCGCCTCCGTCGGGCTGTCCGGGCTGGCCTCGCTGATCGCGGCCGGCGCCGTGGTGGGCATCCTCACGGTCATGTTCACGTTCATGCTCGGCGTGACCCGGGTCTGGTTCTCGATGAGCCGCGACGGGCTGCTGCCGCAGTGGTTCGCCAAGCTGCACCCGGTACGCCGGGTGCCCACCCGGGTCACGTGGATCGTGGGGGTCGCGTCGGGGGTGATCGCCGGGTTCCTGCCCATCCGGGAGGCCGCCGAGCTGACGAACATCGGGATCCTGCTGGCGTTCGTGGTCGTGTGCGTGGCGGTGATCGTGCTCCGCTACCGGCAGCCCGAGCTGCACCGCACGTTCCGCACACCGGGAATGCCGGTGGTGCCGGCCCTCGGGGCACTCTTCTCGATCTGGCTGATCACGTTCCTGGATCCGCTGACGTGGCTGCGGTTCGCCGTCTGGTTCGTGCTCGGGCTGATCATCTACTTCAGCTACAGCCGCCGGCACTCCCAGCTGGCCTGACGCTCCCTGGATCAGCTGCCCGAGGGATGAGGCCGCGCGGGTGGCGTGTGGGTAACCCCTCGATCGCTAACTATGTGCATTAATCTAGCCACCGTGAGTAACAGAGCCGCTGTCGGCGCCCCCCGCCTTCGCCGTACGATCGCCCGCGTTCTGCGCCGCATCGGGCGGCGCGGCGCCTCCCTGGGGTTCATCGGTCTGCTGAGCATGGCCATCGCCGCGTCCCTCGCGTTCGTGCCGGCCGACCAGCGGGTCGCCCCCGGCTACGCCATGCTGGCCTCCATCGCCCCTTTGGCCGTCTGGGCGCTGGTCTGGTGCGCCACCGGCGCTCTGTGCCTGGTGCAGATGTTCATGCGCTCGGACCGGATGGCCTTCGCCGCGGCCACCGCGCTGCTCATGATGTACGGCCTGGTCTACCTGCTCTCGACGTTCACCGGCGTCAACCCGCGGGGGTGGGTCGGGGGCGCGGTCTGGTTGGCCTTCGGCGGCTGGATCGCGCTGATCGCCACCTGGCCCGAGGCGGTGGTGGTGAGTCGCTTTCCGGGTGGCCGGGCCGACGCGGCGGCCGTCATCGTCGCCGACGGCGCCGGAGTCATCCAATCGTGGAACCCCCAGGCCGCGACCCTGTTCGGCTGGACCATCGACGAGGCGGTCGGCCGGTCGCTGACCATCCTGATGCCGCACCGCTTCCGCGGCCAGCACGCCGCCGGCCTGGCCCGGGTCGGCTCCACCGGCCGCTCCGACCTGGCCGGGCGGGACATCCCGCTGGTCGGCCTGCACCGCGACGGCAGCGAATTCGCCATCGCCCTGACCGTCAACGCCTGGCACGGCGATGAAGGCGTCACCTATACCGGCGTGGTGCGGCCAGTCGGAGGCGGCAGTGTCCAACCTGAGTAACATCCTCATCCAGCTCTCCGTCGGCATCGTCCCGCTCGGCGTGGCCTATCTCGCCTTCCGCGCGGCCACCGACGCCAACAAGAAGACGCAGCAGACGGCGCTGATGCAGGCCGAACGGCACGCCGAGCTCGAACGCTCCAAGGTGGACGCCGACGCCTTCGTCCGCGCCAAAACGATCTACGAAGACGCGTTGACCCAGATGGAGAAGCAGGTGGCCCGCTTGCAGGGCCAGGCCGCCCAGGTCAGCTCCGACCTGGCCAGCGAGCAGACCGGTGCGGCCGCGATGCGCGAGCAGATCCGCCAGTTCCAGGCCCAGATCCGCGCCCTCGAACGTACCGTGATCGCGCTGCGCGCCCAGCTCATCGCGGCGGGACTCTCTCCGGTGGCCGTCTCCGAGACCACCGGCCCGTTCATGATCGGACATCCGCCGCGCCCCCGAACGGCGGAATGAGGCGGTCTGTCAGCACTTCGCGGGCGGACGCTAAGATCGGCGCCACCTCGAACGGTGGAGGACCGATCATGACCAAGGAGACGGAGACGCTCCTCGCGTCCCTGAACAGCCAGCGTGAGCACGTGCTCGGGATACTGGACGGCCTTCCGGCGGACGCGCTGCGGCGGCCGGTGCTGCCGTCGGGGTGGACGTGCCTGGGACTCGTCCGCCACCTCGCCCTCGACGTCGAGCGGTTCTGGTTCCGCGCCGTCGTGGCCGGCGAATCGGTCGAGCTCGAAAGCGGGGACGCCGCCTGGCAGGTCGCCCCCGACGAGCCGGTCGAGACCGTGCTGGACTTGTACCGGCGGGAGATCGAGCTGGCGAACGCCGTCATCGCCGCCACTCCACTCGACGCCGAACCGGCCTGGTGGCCCGGCGAGCTCTTCGGTGACTCGCCGCCCCGGGATCTGCTCACGGTCATCCTGCATGTGATCACCGAGACGGCGTGTCATGCCGGGCACCTCGACGCGGCACGCGAGCTGACCGATGGCCGAACCTGGCTCGTCCTGACGTAGCCCGGCCCGTCACTCGGTACGGAGTTCGTCCGGGCGTATGGTGACGCACGATCATGGTCGCTAACCTGGCGGGCATGAAGGACCGGCCGGCGGGAGTTGGCGAGTGGGCGTTGCGGGATGCCCTGGAGAAGTGGGGGATCGGGGTCGTCTCGCTGGAGTACGCGCCGGTCGGCTTCGGGGACTACCACTGGATCGCGGCTGACGCGGGCGGGCCGCGGTGGTTCGTCACGGTCGCGGACCTGACGCAGAAAGGCCCGGCCGGGGGCGGGGAGAGCGCGCTACGCCGGGCCATGGACACCGCCGTCGCCCTGCGTGCGCAGGGGCTCGACTTCGTCGTCGCGCCTTTGGCGGCCGCTGGAGGTGAGTCGCTTCAGCTGCTCGGGCCCCGATACGCGGTGAGTGTATTTCCGCTGGTGAGCGGTCGTCCCGGGGAGTTCGGCGACCGCCTGGTGGCCGGGGAGCGCCGGAAGATCGTGGAGATGCTCGCCGAGTTGCACCGTACGACGCCGCCGCCGTCGACCCCCGTCCGGCCGTTGCGCGTTCCGATGCGGGATCGGCTGGAGGAGGCCATCGAGGCGTCGGGCGGGGTCTGGCGGGGTGGGCCCTACGCGGAGCCTGCCCGCGCTCTGGTGGCCGGCTGCGCCGGAAAGCTACGGGAGCGGCTGGCGGAGTTCGATCGGCGGGTCGATGAGGCGAGCGGCGCGGACCTCGTGGTGACCCACGGCGAGCCGCATCCCGGCAACGTGGTGATGGCCGAGGGCGGCCCGGTGCTGGTGGATTGGGACACGGTGGGGCTGGCACCGCCCGAGCGTGATCTGTGGCTGGTCGCCGACGGGCCGGATGACCTGGCGCGTTACGCCGACCTCACCGGGCGGCGGCCCGACCCGGCGGTCATGGAGCTCTTCCGCCTGCGCTGGGCCATCGAGGACGTGGCCCTCTACGTCGAGGATCTGCGCTCGCCCCATGAGCTGAGCGCCGACACCCGGGCGGCGTGGGAGGCCCTCACCGGCACCGTGCGCGAGCTGACAGATTCGGCGCCAAAGAGCTGACATCTTCCTGCAAGGTGCGGAAAATCCCGGCATAGTGGGAGAGATCTTGGTGTGCCGGAGAAAGAAGAGGATCCCAAGGGCTGGGTTCCATGTGGCTTGACGGGATGGAGATCCCCGGGTGGCTGCGGCCGTGGGTCGGCTGGGTGGTGGGCTCGGACTGGCCGCAGGCCGACGAGCGGGCGCTGTTCCGGATGGCCGACGCGCTGGTGCGGGCCGCGCGGCGGATCGTGGCCACGGCCGACGGGTCTGGGCAGTGGCTGACCCGCGGGGTGCAAGGGGAGTGGGACGGCGACGCGCTCAAGGCGTTCGTGAAACGGGCGGGGGAGGTCGTCGGGGGGCGGCAGGCCGATCTGGTGAAGCAGCTGGTCACCATGGCCATCGGGCTGAACGACCTGGGTGTGCAGGTGCAGTACACCAAGCGGATGATCAAGCTGACCGTGCTGCTGTTCATGGTGCAGATGCTGTGGCTGGCGTGGGCGCTGCTGCATCCCGCCGGCCGGCTGACGGTGCGGGGGCTGTTCAAGGTACGGGCGCAGGCGGCGCGGTGGATGGTCCGGCAGTTCGGGCAGCGCCTGGCGGTCAACGTGGCCTGCTTCGGGCTCCTGATGGGCGCCATGGACCTGTACGTCCAGGGGACCCAGTCGCGGCGCGACGCCATCGACTGGAAGCAGGTCGGCACGTCGGCGGGGATGGGGGCGCTGAACGGCGGGTTGCTGACGGGGCTGGCGTGGGCGCTCCCGACGCGGTCGTTGTGGATGTTGATGGGGCATTCGGGGGTGGCGTCCGCCGGCGCGACGGTGGCGGGTGCGCTGCTGAGCGGCCGGCCGGTCAGTTTGAAGGTGGTGGCCCAGGCGTTCACCTCGGGTGTGGTCAGTGTCGCGGACGGTCATCTGGCGAGCTGGAGTCCGCACGGGCCTCGCGCCGACGGTGGCGGGGCGGCCCGGCCCGATGCTGAGAAGCCGGCGCCGACCAGGGGTGAGGGTCCGAGGCCGCAGGAGCCGGCGGCCGTCCCTGATGGCCCTGTCCCTGATGGGTCCAGACCGCGCGTGGCGCGGGGTGCGGACGCGCGGCACACCGACCTCGCCCATGTACGGGAGGGCTCCCACGGCCGCAGCATCGACCAGCTGATCAACCGGGGCGGAGACGCCCACGTGCTTCAAGCGTCCCAGGAGACGGCCCGGCCACACCCGGAAGCCGCGCCTGCCCCCGCTCCCCGGCCGATCGCCGACGCTCTGATGCACCACTTCGGCCGGAACGGCGACGGGCAGACCGGGCAGAGCGGCCAGAACGGTGGCGGCCGGAACGGTGGCGAACCGAACGGTGGCGATCCGAACGGCCAGAACCGCGTCGGACGGGAAACCGAGACGGCGGCCACCGTCTACCGGAGGGTCGACTTCCCGGTCAGGGACATGCAGCCGGGCGCCGAGTTCACGCTGCCCGACATGGTGCTCAACACGCGGTCCTACACCGCGGACCACCTCGCCCCCACGGAGATCGTCACCTACTCCAGAACGGGCCGGGACCTCGCGACGGCCAGGTGGCCCAGGCGCCGGGCACCAGGATGCGGGTCCTCGGCGCGCACGAGGGCGCCTACATCGCGCCGGACGGCCAGGCCGGGACCAGGCTCTACCTGGTCGAGGTCGGACACGAACCGTTACCCGTACAGCCGGCGCCGCACCTCGAACCGCGGCACGCGGAGATGATCGGCCGCTTCAGGGAGGAGGTCGCGGCGGGCGTGTGGTACCGCGACCCGGGGTCCATGTCGATGCCCACCGCCGATCCGCGACTGCTGCGTCCCACCTCCGGCATCATCGACGTCGGCGTCGCCGCGGACGGCACCCACTTCCTCATCGGCGAGCACCGGCTGACCGCCGGCGATCTCGGCACCATGCTCGTGCACGACCCCCGGCTGGTCGACGCGCCCGACGCGGCCCTGCGGGTGCTCGGCTGCGGGACCGCCGCCAACCGCGGCCTGCTGCAGGAGCTGGCCGACGTGACCGGCCGCGACGTGATCGCGGGCGACAGGTACGTCTACATCGGCGCCGACCGGCAGGCGCACACCGCGAACATCCAGGGCTACACGGCCGACGGCCGCCCGATGCTCCCCCACCGGGGTGACGGCGCCTGGCACATCGCCGTGCCGGAGGCCAGGGTCGAACGGCCGGCGATGGCCGCCGAGGTGAGGCCGCCGGGGGAGGGCGTACCGGCGGCTCCCGAGGCGCTGCGCGCGGCGATCGACGCGGAGGAGGCGACCTACGTCCCCATCCGAGGGGGATCGGATGGGAAAGTCGACATCATCACGCTGGACGACGTGCCGCAGGCCATCAGGAAGGAGATGCACGGCCGGGCGGAGCGCCCGGCGCGCATCGAGGTGGTGGTCTCCCAGGTGGGGCAGGCGATCGGGGCCAACGTGGCCCGCGCCATGCTCGACCCCTACGCCAAGGGCGCCGTGCTCGCCGACTTCATCGACGCCTCGGGCGCCCATGAGGTGGCGCACATCCTGTCCGGCTTCAAGGGCAGGCGGGACGCGATCCTCATCGGCCTGCTCGACGTGCTGACGGCGAACTCGGACCGGGCCGCCCGCAACCTGATGGTGACCGACGACGGCCGGTTCTTCGCCATCGACCACGCGCGGTCGTTCGACGGCGACCGGATCACCATCCACCGGGACCAGCCGTTCGCCTCGAACTTCGTCGGGCGGCGGCCCGACGGCCTGTTCGGCTGGGTCGACAACCCGCTCACCAGACAGGACGTCGACCTCATCACCGAACGCCTGCAGGCGCTGCGGCCCGAGTTCGAACGGCACGGCCTGCACGCCGAGT
Organism: Nonomuraea aurantiaca; assembly: GCF_020215705.1. Lineage (GTDB taxonomy): Bacteria > Actinomycetota > Actinomycetes > Streptosporangiales > Streptosporangiaceae > Nonomuraea > Nonomuraea aurantiaca. The sequence goes on from NZ_JAIWNB010000001.1 coordinate 917,955, forward strand.
ACGAGGTCATGATGGACCGCCTCTACCAGGTGGCGGACCACGCGACAGGGGACACCCCGCTCATCGCCGTCGACGCCGGCCCCGCCGCCCGGCTGGGGCACCACTTCGGCTGGGGCTTCGACGCCTTCCAGAGGCCTACGACGAGGCCGTCCACCGCGGGTGGAGCTGGAGTTCAGCGACCATCTCGTGGCGGCTGAGGTGATCTCCCCGATCCTGCGCGACAGCCCGGAGACGTGGGCGAACCTGGCGACGGTCGCCGACATCATCCGATCCCATGGAGGCGAGATCACCACGTCCACCGGCGGCCACATCCACGTCGGGGTCGACCGCACGCCGCAGCAGCCGCTCAAACAGGACGGCACGCCGTACGCCTACGAGCTGGTGCACGGATGGTGACGCAGCTACAGCGACGACCCGGCCGAGCTGGTCGCCGACCTCATCCAGGGGGGAGCAACGGGCGACCGAGGCGGAGGTACGGCTGCAGGCGCGGCTGGCCATCGCGGGCGACCTCGACGCGTGCACCCCGGAGGAGCAGGCGGTCATCGGGCGTCCGCGCGGGCCGGGGCGCGCAGGCGTCCGCGTCGGCCGGAGCGCGTGCGGGCGTCAGGCCTTGAGCGTGCGGAGGGTCGGGTCGGAGATCACGAGGTCGGCGTGCGTGCGGGTGCCGGTGACCAGGGTCGCGTTGCGCTGGTCGGTGCCCATCACCCAGGCCACGGCCGCGTCGTGCTCCTTGCCGAACCGCTCATGGCGGGCGACGAGCCGCCGCACGCGCTCGTCCTCGTCGAGATCGCAGTACCAGACCTCGTCGAGCTCGGGCCGGACCCGGGTCCAGTCGCCGTCGTGGAGCAGCAGGTAGTTGCCCTCGGTGACGATGAGGCGGGCGGTACGCGGGACCGGGATGCTGCCCGCGATCGGTTGTTCCAGGTCGCGTTCGAACGCCGGGGCGTAGATCACGTCGTCCTCGTCCTGGCGCAGGCGGCGCAGCAGCGCGGCGTACCCGGCGGCGTCGAAGGTGTCGGGAGCGCCCTTGCGGTCGCGCCGGCCGAGCCGCTCGAGCTCCACGTCGGCGAGGTGGAAGCCGTCCATCGGCACGTGCGCCACCCAGTCGAGCGCGGGCCGGTCCTGTCGCAGCAGCTGGACCAGGTTCTCGGCGAGCGTGGACTTGCCGGCTCCGGGGCTGCCCGTGATGCCCAGCACCGCGCGGTGGCCGTCTCGTACGAGGGAGCGGGCGCGGGCCGCCAGGTCGTGGAGGGTCGTCATCGAGCTCGGCTCGCGTGGAGCTGGCCGGTGATGAAGCCGTGGGCCTGGCGGGCCAGGTCCGCGCCGTCGGACCACAGGTTGCGCCAGATGGCCAGGTCGTTGGACAGCCCGCGCATCACCACGGCCGAGGAGAAGGACTCGAAGGTGATCGGCCCCTGGTAGCCGATGTCGGCCAGCGCGTGGAAGAACGAGGTGAAGTCCAGATGCCCGGAGCCGAGGTAGCCCCGGTGGTTCTCGCCGATGTGGACATAGCCGAGCCGGTCGCCGACGTCGTGCACCGGGCGTACGAGATCGTCCTCTTCGATGTTCATGTGGTAAGTGTCGAGGTGAATGAGGACATTGTCCTCCCCGATGTCGTCGGCGAGCCGGAGCGCGTCGCGCGCGGTGTTGATGACGTTGGTCTCGTAGCGGTTGCAGATCTCCAGGCCGAGCGTCATGTCGCGCCCCCGCGCCTCCTGCGCCAGGCCGCGCAGCACCGTCACCACGTTGCGGCGGCCGGCGTCGGTGAGCGGGCGGTCGTACTTGCCCAGGGCGCTGTAGAGGGCGCCGGTGAAGTGCGTGCCGCCGAGCTCGTGGGTGACGATGAGCGAGTCGTGCAGCAGCTTCTCGCCGCGCGCGACCACGTCCGCGTCGTCGCTGGAGACGTCGGCGTCGAAGGCGAGGCCGCGCGAGCAGGCCACGCCGAGGCCCGCCGACCGCAAGGCGTCGCGGGCGGCCGCGACGTCGAGGTTGGCGGAGTCGTGCAGGGACAGTTCGAGCAGGTCGAACCCGGTCTCCTTCGTCTTGCGGACGGCGTGCTCCACCGACGCGGGCGTGGTGTCGCCGACCCAGACGAGGGCGTGCACGCCGATGGGGTTGGTCGTGGTGGTCATCGTGGTGCTTTCTTCTCGGTGGTTCGGTACGGGGCTCACTGGGCGGTGGCGCCGGTGACGAGGGAGACGATCTCCTCGCCGGTGATCTCGGACGTACGGCGTCCGCCGACGCAGCGACCGGCGCGCATCACCCAGACCTGGTCGCTCAGGCGCATGACCTGCGCGAAGTTGTGGCTGATGAGCAGCACCGTGTGCCCCTCGTCGCGCAGCCGCAGGATGAGCTCCTCGACCCGGGCCGTCTCCTGGACGCCCAGCGCGGCCGTCGGCTCGTCCATGATGACGAGCCGGGAGCTGAAGCCCGCCGCGCGGCAGATGGCGACGGCCTGGCGCTGCCCGCCGGACAGCCGCCGGACGCGCGACTTCACCGCGGGGACGTTGACCGCGAGCGTGGAGACCATCTCCCGCGCGCGGGCCTGCATCGCCCGCCGGTCCAGGAACGAGACAGGACCGAACCCGCGGACGAGTTCGCGGTTGAGGAAGAGGTTCTGCCACACGGTGAGGTCCTCGACGAGGGCCAGGTTCTGGTGGACGGTCTCGATGCCCGCCCTACGGGCGTCGTCGGGGGAGTGGAAGTCGGCCTGCTCCCCCTCGAAGATGATGTGGCCGCTGTCGGGCCGGTGGATCCCGGAGACGCAGCGCACCAGCGTGGACTTGCCGGCGCCGTTGTCGCCGACCAGCGCCGTGATCTCTCCTTGGCGCAGGGAGAGCGAGACGTCGGCGAGGGCGCGGACGTTGCCGAACGACAGGGACACGTTCTGGCAGTCGAGCAGGGTGTTCGTCATCGCTGGAACCTTGTCAGGAGCGCGGCCAGCACCACGACGATGCCGACGGCGAGAGGCTGGTAGAACTGCGAGACGCCGAGCAGCGTCAGCCCGTTGACCAGCGCGACGAGCAGGAGCGCGCCGATGACCGGCCCGATGATGCTGCCCCGCCCGCCGAACAGGCTCACTCCGCCGAGCACGACCGCGGCCACGGAGTTGAGCAGGAAGGAGGTGTTGGCGGCCGGCTCGGCCGCGCCGATCCGGGCCACCAGCAGGATGGCCCCGAGCCCGGCGAGCACGCCGGAGATCGTGTAAACGGCGATCTTGACGCGCTGGGTGCTGATCCCCATGGCCGTCGCGGACTCCGCCGCCCCGCCCGTGGCCAGCACGTGCGTGCCGAACCGGGTGTGGAACAGCAGGACGTGCCCCAGCACCGCGACGACCGCCGCGATGACGAACGACCAGCCGAAGATCCCGATCCCGCCGGTCGAAAGACGCAGCAGCGCCGCGTCGATGATCGTCACGGGCTTGCCCTCGGACAGGATCAGCGCCAGCCCGGAGGCCGCCGAAAGGGTGCCGAGCGTCACGATGAAGTCGGTGATCCTGCCCCGGGCGATGATCACTCCGTTGACCACGCCGACCAGGCCCGAGGCGACGATGGCCGCCAGGCACGACAGCGACAGCCCCCAGCCCATCGCGTAGGCCTGGCCGAAGGCGACCGCGCCCAAGGTCATCGCGGAGGCGATCGACAGGTCGATGCCCGCCGTGGCGATGACGAACGTCTGGCCCACGCTCAGGATGATCAGGATGGCCGCGGCGACCAGCATCGAGGCGATGTTGCCGGCGCTGAGGAACGTGGGGTTCAGCGCCTGGAAGACGATCACCAGGACGACCAGCCCGACGAGGGCCGCCCACTCGGCCCAGAAGCCGACGTCCTTCAGGCGCGTGGTCCAGGCTTCGCGGTCGGGCGTGGCGATTGCGGTGTTTGCCATCTCTGTCCTACTGGATGAGGCTCTTGAACGGGTCGGTGTAGGTGCCGAACGGCTTTGGCGTGGCCGCCAGCGCCTTGTCCGCGTTGTCCTTGGTGACCAGCTCGACCGGGGACTTCACCTTGGGCGGCAGCGCCTTGCCCTTCGTGGCGGCCTGGCACGCCTCGACGCCCATCAGGCCCATCGCGTACGGGTACTGGGCGACGGTGCCGTCCAGCGTGCCGGCCTTGACCGCCTGGAGGGCGTCCTTGATGCCGTCGACGCTGATGACCTTGATCTGTCCCGCCTTGCCGGCGTTGGCGATGGCCCGCGCCACGCCGAGCCCCATGTCGTCGTTGGCGACGAAGAAGCCCCGCAGATCCGGCTGCGCGCGCATGACGTCGGTCGCGGCGGTGAGCGCGGTCTGGCGCTCCCAGTTCGCGGCGACGGTCTGGACGACCTTGAGATGGGGGCCGATGCCCTGCTGGAACCCCTCGACCCGGGCGCCGCTGGTGACGTCGCCCGCGATGCCGCCGATGACCGCGACGTCACCGGCGGGCACGAGCTCGCTCATCCGCTTGCCGGCCATCTTGCCGGCCTCGACGTTGTCCGTGCCGATGTAGGTGGCCAGCTTGACGTTGGCGCTGCCAGCGGCCCCGGCGTCGACCGGGCTGTCGATGTTGACGATGGGCTTGTCCTGCGCGCCGATCTTGGCCAGGCCCTGGATGAGGTTGGTGCCGGTGATCGGGTTGACGACGAAGCAGGAGAAGGGCTGCCCGGCCAGGCCGTTGAGCTTGTCCGCCTGCCCGGTGGTGTCGGTGATGGAGTCGGCCGCCTGGACCGTGAGAGCCACGCCGCTCCCCTTGGCCTGGTCGTCCATCCCCTGCTTCATCGTCTGGAAGAAGGGATTGTCCAGCCCCTTGATCACCGCGGCGACGCTCGGAGCTTCGGCGGCGGCGGCGTTCTTGCCGGACGGCCCGGCGGACACGCTGGAGCCGCAGGCTCCCAGAGCCAGCGTCCCGGCCGCCAGCGCGGCGGTGACCGCCGTCGCCCGCCTTCCCTGCGAGGTCATGTGCATCGGATGCCCCTTTCGGCGTCGATGGGATGACCGTATGGCTACTTCTGAACTCTGACAACCCATGTTTCGACTTTTTAAGTCGAAACATTCTTGACTTACGTGCACTCTCGGTCGCCGATAGAGTGGACTAATGGCCATAACAGGCGTGTCCGCCTTGCGGATGGGAGTCAGCTCGGGCGAGATCCTCAGCCTGTTCCGCGACATCCCCGGCGGGCTCACGAAGGCCGACGTCATGCGGCGCACCGGCCTGTCGCGCACCACGGTCAACCAGCGCCTCGACGGGCTGCTCACCGCCGGGCTGCTCATCCCCGCGCCCACGGAGGCGCGCACGGGCGGCCGGCCCGCCGGTCAGTTCGTCGTCAACCGCGACCGGGGCGTGCTGCTGGTGGCCGACGTGGGCGCCACCGGCCTGCGCACCGCCGTGTGCGACCTGGGCGGGGAGGTGCGAGCGGAGCGGGACGTCCGCGCCGACGTGACCAGCGGCCCGGCGGCGATCCTGACGATCGTGTCCGGGCTGTTCGCCGAGCTGCTCGACGAACGCGGCCACCAGCCGGGCGACGTGCTCGGCATCGGCATCGACGTGCCCGGTCCCGTCGACTTCGCGAGCGGGCGGGTGGTCAGCCCGCCGATCATGACCGGCTGGGACCGCTTCGACATCCCGGGCTGGTTCACCGCCCGCTACAACTGCCCGGTGCTGGTCGACAAGGACGTCAACGCGATGGCCTTCGGCGAGCAGCGCCTGCGCTACCCCGAGGTCCCGCACCTGCTCATGGTCAAGATCGGCACCGGTGTCGGCACCGGCCTCATCGCGGGTGGCCAGGTGCACCGGGGCGCCGACGGCGCGGCCGGCGACATCGGCCACATCCAGGTCGTGGTCGACGACGTGGCCGAGCCGCCGCTCTGCCGGTGCGGCAACCTCGGCTGCGTGGAGGCCTACGCCGGGGGCTGGGCGCTCGTCCGCGATCTCCAGGCGGCGGACCGCGACGTCACCACCGTCGACGACGCCGTGGGGCTGATCCGCTCGGGCGACCTGGCCGCGGTACGCCTGGCGCGGCGCGCCGCCCGCATCCTCGGCGGCGCCATCGCCGACACCGTCAACCTGTTCAACCCGCGCATCATCGCGATCGGCGGCCAGCTCGCGCACACCGACGAGCAGCTCTTCGCCGGCATCCGCGAGATCGTCTACCGGCGGTCACTGCCGCTGGCCACCCGCAATCTCCAGATCGTCCGCAGCGACCTCGACCCCGACGCGGGCATACTCGGGCTCGCGCAGCTGCTCGTGGACGGGATCTACGCTCCCCAGCGGGTCCAGGAGCTCGTCGATCGCGGCGCGGCGGCCACCGAGATCATGCTCCCCGTCCCCGGGGGAGAATGAGACATGCGGAAATACGTGATCCTCGGCGTGCAGGGCAGCGGCAAGGGCACCCAGAGCACCCTGCTGGCCACCGACCTCGACCTCGTGCACATCAGCGTCGGCGACATCTTCCGCTGGCACGTCAAGAGCCACACCAAGCTCGGCGCCCAGGTCCGCCGCCTGGTCGCGGCCGGTGAGCTCGTGGGCGACGACCTGGTCGAGGACGTCGTCAGGGAGCGCCTCCAGCAGCACGACTGGAACTACGGCTTCATCATCGACGGCTTCCCGCGCAGCCGGCGGCAGGCGGAGTTCTTCCTGGAGAGCTACGACATCGACGGCGTGATCCACCTCGACCTGCCCGACGCGGAGGTGCGGCGCCGGGTGCTGGCCAGGCGGCTGTGCTCGCGCTGCGGGATGGACTACAACCTGATCGCCCACCGGCCCGCGACCGAGGGCAGGTGCGACGTGTGCGGGGGCGAGCTCGTCACCCGCGAGGACGACGCCCCGGACGCGCTCGCCACGCGGCTGCGCGAATACCACGACAAGATCGACCCGGTCGTGGAGCTGTTCCGCGGCAAGGAGTACGTCATGACGGTCGACGCCCGCGACGACAAGGCCACCGTCCAGCGCAACATCCGCGCCCGCCTGCACCTGCCGCCGTACGTCCCGGAAAAGTCAGGGCGCGGCGTCGCGGCCGAGTAGCTGCCGGGCGACCACCAGCTTGGTGATCTGGGCGGTGCCGTCGGCGATCTGCAGCGCGATCACGTCGCGCAGCCGCTGGGCCTGCCGCAGCTCCTCCGAGTAACCGGCCTGCCCGAACGTGAGCAGCGCCTGCTGGACGGCGTCCGCGGCCATCCTCGGCACCCACCACTTGACCATGTTCGCCTCGGTCGTGTGCGGGAGCCCCTGGTCCTTGCGCCACAGCGCCTCGTAGCAGAGCGCCCTGCCGGCCCGCAGCTGCGTGGCGTACTCGACCAGGGGGAAGCTGAGTCCCTGGAAGGCGCCGAGCGGGCGGCCGAAGGCGCTGCGGGTGCGCGCCCGCTCCAGCGCGTCGTCGATCGCCGCCTGCGCGGTGCCCGTCGCCATCAACGCGATCAGCGCCCGCGAGTAGTCGAAGCCCCGCATGACCTGGACGAAGCCGAGGCCCTCGCCGCCCACGATCGTCTCGGGCCCGGTGCTCAGGCCGTCGAAGGTCAGGTGGGCACGGCCCACGGCGCGGTTGCCGAGGTCGGTGAACGCCTCCCGCTTCGCCGCGGCCAGGTCGGCGAGGAAGGCGGTGACGCCCCGCGCGCCCGGACCGCCCGTCCTGGCGAAGACCAGGCCGTGCGTGGCGGTCATGCCGAGCATGATCGAGGTCTTCTCGCCGTGCAGCAGCCAGGCTCCGTCCTGGGGAGTGGCGCGGAACTCGATGGCGGCGGCGTCCGAGCCGTGCTCGGGCTCCGTCAGGCAGATGGCCGGGATCAGCTCTCCCGAGGCCAGGGCGGGCAGCCAGGCGCCCCGCTGCTCCGGTGAGGCGTTGGCCTGGAGGATGTCGGCCACGAGCGCGGCGTTGAGCACCAGGTAGCAGCTGTTCACGTCGGCGCGGGCGAGCTCTTCGAGCACCAGGCCGGTGGTCACGGCGTCGGCGCCCGCGCCGCCGTACTCCTTGCGGACGCGCAGGCCGAGCAGGCCCATGCGGGCCAGCTCGCCGGGCAGCTCGGGGCGCATGGCCGCGGCCCGGTCGTCGGACTGGTAGTGCGGGGCGAGGCGCTCGGCCGCGAAGTCGCGCACCCGGGCGCGCAGCCGCTCCTGCTCGTCGTCGAAGGCGAAGTCCATGCTCAGCCCATCCGTTCGCGCAGCTCGAACTTCTGTACCTTGCCCGAGGCCGTCTTCGGCAGCTCGGCGACGACCGTCAGGCGTTCCGGCCAGAACTGCCGGGCCATGCCGAGCCGTTCCAGATGCAGCTGTACGTCGGCGAGCGAGGGCGGTTCCCCGTCCGGGACGACGTAGGCGCACGCCCGCTCGCCGAGACGCTCGTCGGGGTAGGCCACCAGCGCGGCCTCCTTGATCCGCGGATGCCGCCACAGCGCGGCCTCCACCTCGACCACGGGGATCTTCTCCCCACCCCTGACGATCAGATCCTTGGCCCGGCCGGTGATCCGGATGCCGCCCTCGCCGTCGTCCCTGGCCAGGTCGCCCGTGTCGAACCAGCCGTCGCCGGTGAGGGACTCGGCGTACAGGTCGGGGCGTTTCCAGTAGCCCACGCACTGGTTCGCGCCGCGTACCTGCAAGCGGTCGCCGGCGATCCGGACCTGCATCCAGGGAGCGGGGCGGCCATCGGAGCGCGCGGCGAGATCCGGCGGGTCCTCGGGGCGGGTGATCGTGACCGTGGCGTTCTCCGTCATGCCCCACAGCGCGTACATGCGCACGCCGAGCACCTCGGCCGCCTCCTCCACGACCTTCGGCGGGATCGGCGACCCGCCGCACGCGAAGGAGTCGAGGGTCCGCAGGTCACGGGGCCGGGCGCGCTGCGCGGCGATGGCGTCGACCACGAACGTGGTGGCGCCCATGCCGAAGTTGACGCCCTCCGACTCGACCAGGCCGAGCATGACGTCCGGGTCCCACACGTCCTGGAACACCGCCCGGCCGCCGAGCTGGAGCGGCATCAGGAAGCAATAGAGGTAGCCGGCCTGGTGGGTGAGCGGCGAGCCCATGTGGACGACCAGATCCTCGTCCAGCCCGAGGGCCTCCGCCTCGGTGCGGATGCCGGCGTACAGCGTGTTGTGGGTGTGCATCACGCCCTTGGGCTCGCCCGTCGTCCCCGAGGTGAACATCACCTGGGCCAGATCGTCGGGGTCCGCCTCCGGCTGGCCGAGCCGGACGTCGCCGCCGGACATGAAGACGTCGTCGAAGTCGAGCGGGCCGCCGCCGATGGTCACCGCGTGCCGCAGCGTCGGCACCTCCTTGGCGATCTCGGCGAGCATCCCGGCGTAGTCGAAGCCGCGGAACGACGCGGGCGCGACGCAGACCTTCGCTTCCGTACGTTCCAGCATGAAGCCGACCTCGCGTTTGCGCAGGATCGGGATGATGGGGTTGACCGCCGCGCCGACCCGCATGCAGGCCAGCGCGAGCGGCGGGAACTGCCACCAGTTCGGCAGCTGGAGCGCGACCACGTCGCCGGGGCCGACGCCCAGCTCGGTCAGGGCCCCGGCGAACCGCTCCACGAGTCGCGATAAATCCGCGTATGTCAGTTTGACCAGGTCGGCGGCGCCCGCCTGGTGCGCCGTGATCGCGACGCGGCCGGGGGAGCGCTCCACGGCCCGCCGGAGGTCGTCCAAGGGTGTGCCGTCCCGCCACCAGCCTTCGCGGTAGCAGTGCTCGGCGTTGCTTCGCCAGTTCACGGGTGCTCCCATCGGCGTGTCAGAGGCTCGTCAGGCGGTAGCCGTACCTGCTCATGAGCGGCAGCGCGGCGAGGGTGCTCAGCGCGACGCTCGAGGCCGGCAGGGCGGTGCGCCAGGCGTCGTCGGGCCTGATGGCCACGGGCCCGGTGCGCAGCCGGTCGGGATTGCCGGTCACGGTGTGGTTGACGCCGAGCCGGGCGGTGTCGCCGTCGAGCACCGGGCCGGGCGGCGGGAGACCCGCCCACGCCATGACCTGGCCGATCGTCTCGGCGGGCCGCGCGGCGAAGTCCTCGTACCTGAGCCTGAGGCACCTGCCGGGATAGGCGCGCGCGATCCACTCCGACGCCGCGTTGAAGCCGGTCCAGTACGCGCTGCTGCGCAGGGGGCTCATGGCCGGGATGTAGCCCTTGGCGCGGTGCCAGGAGTAGGCGGTCGCCCTGGGGTCGCGCACCATGTGCAGCACCTGGGGCCGCAGGTCGGGCAGGCCCATGAGGTGGGCCGCCTCGGCGGGGAACTTGGAGGTGTCGACGATCACCTCGGCGTCCAGCGCCGCGCCGATCGCGGTGTAGAGCCGCCGCTTGACCTCGCTGATCCGCCGCACGTCGCGCGGCGGCCGGGCCAGGCCCCGTGCCTCGCGCAGCCGCTCCTGGGTGAAGCGGGTGCGCAGGCGGGCGTTGTGCAGGCCGATCATCTCCGCTGCGAGCGAGTGGCCGTCCAGCTCGCGTAGCACCTGCCGCCACACGTCGCAGTCCTGCAGGTCCTTGCCGCAGCCGCAGGTGCTGTTGGTGCCGGTGCCGAGCACACCGTTGGACCACAGGTAGTTGAGCTCGCCCACGTGCGCGACGCCCGGCAGTTCGTTGAGCAGGTTGCCGAGCAGCGTGCTGCCCGATCTGCACCAGCCCGTGACGTAGAGCACTCGCGGCGCCGCGGGGGTCATCGGCTCGCGGTCCGTCCGGCGAGCGCACTCTGGGCGGCGGCTTTTCTGACGGCGGTCACCAGACGGTCGCAGTCGGCCAGGTCCAGGTTCGCCGAGAGCGGGATGTCGATCGCCTCGCTGACATAGCGGGCCGACGTCGGGAAGAGGCTCCGCGCGGCCTCCGGGTTGTCGCCGAGCAGGAAGTGCCAGTTCCAAAAGGCGCGTACGTTGACGTCGTCGCGGTCGCCCAGCGCGCGGGCGTCCACCCCCTCGGCCGCGACGGCCTCGGCGAAGGCGACGCACTCCCGCGGCGTGGCCCCCGGCAGCCGGAAGACCAGCGCCTCCCCGAGGTAGGCGCCCGGCGCCACCGGCTGCCGCAGCGCGATCCCGTCGAGGTCCGCCAGCCGCTCGGCCACGTAGTCGTAGTTGCGGCGATGGGCGGCCAGCCGGTCGGGCAGCCGGTGGAGCAGGGCCCCGGCCAGCGCCGCCCTGATCTCGTCCATGCGGAAGCTGAAGATGGGGAACGCCCGGTCGTCGACGTCCGGGACCTTGCCGGGGAAGTGGCGGGCCATCCGGCCTTCGTAGGCGCCGCTGTAGACCACCGCGCGGGCGTACGCCTCGGGGTCGTCGGTGAGCAGGAACCCGCCTTCGCCGGTGTTGAGCGACTTGTCGGACTGGGTGCTGAAGGCGCCGAAGTGGCCGAACGTACCCAGGTAGCGGCCGTCGAGCCGCGCGCCGAGGGCGGGCACCGCGTCCTCGACCACCAAGGCGCCGTACTCCTCCGCCAGTCGGCATATTTCCGGCATGTCGCTGGCGAAGCCGCGCATGTGCACCACGACGACCGCCTTGGCGCCCTCGTCGAAGACCCGGCGCAGGTCGCGCACGTCCAGGTGGAGGTTCTCGTCGCACTCCACGAGCACCGGCCGGTGCCCGGCGAGCAGGATCGCGCTCGGCGTGGCCGCGAAGGTGAACGCGGGACAGGCGATCGGCGAGCCGGCGGGCAGCTGGAGCGCGAGCAGGCTCAGGGTGATCGCGGTGGTGCCGCTGGCGCAGGCCAGCGCGTGCCGGGCGCCGAACACCTCGCACAGCCGCCGTTCGAAGAGCCCGGTAAATGTCTCCTCGTGCGGCCGGAAATCGTAACGGAAGAACAACTGGGCGCGCAGCGCCTCGATCGCCGCGGCGAGGTCCTCCGGGCTGAGGAAGACATCGCCCTTGTCATAAGTGGGCCAGGTGGTCAGAGGTGGATTCACCGGTCCCTCGAATCTCTTGATGCAAATAACGTGAGCTATTGGCCGGGTAGTGAATTACACGATGGACCTGAGAGCGCGCGTCGGACCTAAGAGCCGACTATCGCGGCAAGTCCCCGGAAAGGCAACCCCCCTCGCGTGTGTCACAAATGCGTGATAAGCCGTCGAAGAACCTCGACCTGAGAAAGGAACGAGCCAGTGACGGTCTCCACGCTGAACGCTCTGAACGCCGCCTGTCCCGATCGGGTGGTCGGACCCTGCCACCCCGCTTATGACGAGGTGCGGCTGCTCTTCAACGGCATGCACGATCTGCGGCCGCGGCTGATCTGCCTGCCGCGTGACGTCGCGGAGCTGCGGGCGGTGATCCGTACCGCGCGCGAGGCCGGGCTGGTCACGGCGGTGCGCGGCGGCGGGCACAACGTCGCCGGGTACGCCTCCGTCGAGGACGGGCTGGTCATCGACCTGCGGCTGATGAGCTCGGTGACGGTCGATCCGGGCGAGCGCATCGCCACGGTCGGCGGCGGCGCCACCTGGAGCCAGGTGGACCTGGCGACCACCGCGTACGGGCTGGCCACCACGGGCGGCACCTTCGACACCACCGGCGTCGGCGGCCTGACCCTGGGCGGCGGCCTCGGACACCTGATGGGCAGATACGGCCTGACCTGCGACAACGTCCTCTCCTACCAGCTCGTCACGGCCGCCGGGGAGGTGGTCGAGGTGGACGCGGAGCGCGATCCCGAGCTCGACTGGGCGCTGCGCGGCGCGGGCCACAACTTCGGCGTGGTGACGGAGTTCCGCTTCCGTACGCACCCGGTGGGCCTGCTGTACGGCGGCTGCGTGGCCTATCCGCGCGCCGAGCTCGGCCGGGCGGTGCGCCTGTTCCGCGAGCTCATGCTCGACGCGCCCGACGAGCTCAACTGCACGCTGTTCCTGAAAAGGTACGGTCCCACGCACGTCCCGGCGGCGGTGATCTGCGTGGCCTACAGCGGCGACGACGAAGGCTACCGGGCGGCGCTGGAGAAGCGGCTGCGCGGGCCGGAGATCCTCGACTGGCAGCTCATGCCCAGGTCGTACCTGTCGCTGCAGGCCGCGCTCGGCCGCCTGGCGTTCGGGCTCCGGCACTACTGGAGCGCCCGCTTCGCCGACGCCCTGCCGGACGCGCTGGCCGACGCGCTGGTCGAGCGGTTCCTGGCCGGCCGGTGGCTGGGGCCCTTCAGGGACGGGATCCTCGTGGAGGCGCTGCACGGCGCGGTGCGGCGGGTGCCCGCCGAGGCCACGGCCGTGCCCTTCCGCGGCGCCGCCTTCAACGTCACGGGCACGGCCATCTGGGCCGACCCGGCCGCCGACGAGGAGCGGATCGCCTGGGCGCGGTCCGTCTCGGCCGCCGCCGAGCCGTACAGCCGCTGGGGCGACGGCTACATCAACTATGCGTCCACCGGCGACCGGGCCAGGAAGACCTTCGGCGAGACGGCCTTCGACCGGCTGACCTCGGTGAAACGGCGGCTGGACCCGGACAACTTCTTCCGCGCCAACTACAACGTCGCGCCCTCGGCCGTCCGCTGAGCCGCGTCCACCGGCTCAACGATGCGTCGCCCCCGGGGTCATCACCAAGTGGACGCCGTCCAGGGCGGCATGACCTTCACTGGTGGGACTCGGGTCCTTCACCGCAAGGAGTTCTCGTGATCGTCCTCGGATACAACGGGTTCGGTAAGGTCGCCGAACTCTTCGCGCGTTATTACGGGTCGACGGGAATCGACCGCCACATGCTTTACGGCCATGATTCCTCGGCGGCCCTCATGGTGGACGGGGAATTGGTCGCGGCCGTCGAGGAGGAGCGGCTCAATCGCGAGAAGAAGACCGCCCGGTTTCCGGCCCAGGCCATCGAATGGGTTTTAAGGGAGGCCGGGAAGACATACGAAGAGGTCGATGTCTTCGCGCATTCCTGGCGTTTCTCCCAGGACGTCATGAACAACATGATCGTCGAGATCGTGGACGCCGACGCGCCGGTGGACAAGAAATTCGCCAGGCTGCGGCGGCTCGACGACACCTATACCCGGATTTTCAGCCGGGAGGCCATTCTCGCCGACTTCCACGAGCACACGGGACACCCGCTGACGGCCGAGAAGCTGGTCACGGTGCCGCATCACCTCGCCCACCTGATGACGGGATACCACCTGTCCGGGGGCGGGGACGCGGCCTTCGTGGTCAGCGACGGCCGGGCGGAGTGGCTGTCGGCGATCCTCGGCGAGGTGCGCGACGGCAAGGTGCGCCTGTTCGACGACGCGACCGTGGACGGGGACAACTCGCTGGCCCTGCTGTTCGCGGTGCTGACCAGGTATCTCGGCTTCGTGCCCAACAACGACGAGTACAAGGTCATGGGGCTGGCCGGCTACGGCCCGCCGCCGGAGCCCAATCCGCTGCTCAAGCACGTGGTGGCGCTGACGGACAACGGCCGCTACACCATCCCCTACGCGCCGCGGGCCGTCCGCGCCTATTACGCGCTGTTCGACCGGATCTTCGACACGGACCCGGACGGGCGGGAGGACTTCGACGTGCGCGTCCGGGTAGCCGGGGCCGCCCAGGAGATGATCGAGGCGGTGACGGCCCACCAGCTGCGCGCGCTGGAGGAGCGCAGCGCGCTCCCGCGGCTGCTGTTCGAGGGCGGCCTGGCGCTGAACTGCGTCAACAACACCAAGCTGCTCGAAGGGTCCAGGTTCACCGAGATGGAGGTGAGCTTCGGCGCCAGCGACCCCGGGGTGGCCATCGGCGCCGCCTTCTACGCCAGTCAGGAGGCGGGCGACAAGCCGAGGGTCTCCGGCTCGCCGTACCTGGGGCCCGCGTACGGCGACGAGGAGATCCGCGCCACGCTCGACGCTCACGCGGGGCGCGTCGAATGGCGCGAGCTGGCACCCGGCGACGTGGCGCGGGAGACGGCCGCGCTGCTGCGGGAGAAGTGCGTGCTCGGCTGGTTCCAGGGCCGGACCGAGTACGGGCCGCGCGCGCTGGGCAACCGGAGCATTCTGGCCAATCCCCGGTTCGGCGATATCAAGGACATCATCAACGACCGGATCAAGCACCGGGAGCCGTTCCGGCCGTTCGCGCCCGTCGTCCTCGAGGACGTGGCCCCCGAGGTGTTCGAGATGGGAAAGAAGCGGGCCTCGCCGTACATGACGTTCGTCTTCCCCGTACGGCCCGGCTACCGCGACCTGATTCCCGGAGCCACGCACGTGGACGGCACGTCCAGGATTCAGACGATCCGCGAGGAGGACAACCCGCTGCTGGCGGAGTTGCTCCGTGCCTTCACCGAGCTGACCGGGGTGCCCTGTCTCATCAACACCTCGTTCAACGTGGCCGGCGAGCCCATCGTGTGCTCTCCGGCCGACGCCATGGACTGCTTCCTGAAGACCGAGATGGATTACCTCGTGCTCGGACGGTTTGTAGCCACCAAATCAGCTCAGCGTTGACAACCATTTCAACGGTCTTTCGGGGAGGGGCAAGGCATGTCTCCTGGCGAGGAGTTCGCGTGGGCGGTGGCGGGCTCGCGGAACGGCGGCGACGTCGAGGTACCGTACCGGCTGGCGCTGACCGAGGCGTTCCCGCTGTTCAAGACCCGGCCGCGCTACACGGTCCGGCACCTGCTGAAGAGCGCGAAGGTGGGCGACGGGCAGGTGCCCTACGTGCACGAGGCGCCGCCGCCCGAGCTGGCGCCGTCGGGCACCTCGTACGCCGAGACGCCCGAGTCCGTCTTCGCCGCCAGCGTCCGCGTGGCCGCCCTGACCGAGGTCAAGGTCGGCGTGCCCGTGCCGAAGGGCGTGCTCGACGAGCCCGGCCTGCTGGCCGCCTTCGTGGACTATCGCGTGCTCGTACGGCTGTCCACGGTCGAGAACCAGATCCTGCTGCACGGATCGGGCGACGGCGCGATCGACGGGCTGCTGCACCTGGCGGACTCGCGCCACGCGCCGTTCGACGGCGATCCCGAGGACGCGCTGACCGCGGCGGCGGCCGAGGTCGAGGAGACCGGCGGCTCGTGCGACGGCATCGTCACCCACCCGGGCCTGTACTGGAAGCTGGTCCGGGACGGGACGCTCGACCGGCTGGCGACGGCCGGGATCCGCGTCTCGCGCACCCGCATGATCGGCGCGGGGGACGCGCTGCTCGGCGACTTCCGCGCGGCCGTGACGCTGCTCGACCCCGCGCAGTCCACGCTGCGGCTGCGCCGGGACACCGAGGTCATCGAGGCGAGCACTCGCGTCGGCCTGGCCGTACATCTGCCGCAGCACTTCCTGCTGCTCTCCTGAGAGGTGTCTGGTCATGGACCTTGGGTTGAACGGACGTGTCGCGCTCGTGGCGGCGGCCAGCAGCGGGCTCGGGCTGGCCGTGGCCCGCACGCTGGCGGCCGAAGGCGCGCACGTCTCCATCTGCGCGCGCGAGCCCGACCGGCTGGCGCGGGCGCACGCCGAGATCGACGCCGCGGGTCCGGGACGGGTGCTCAGCACCAGCGTGGACGTGCGCGACGAGGCGGCCGTGGCCAAGTGGGTGGGGCGCACCACCGACGAGTTCGGCTCGCTGCACATCGTGGTCAGCAGCTCGGGCGGGGTGCCGCACGGGTCGCTGGAGGAGTTCGACGTGCCCGTGTACCGGCGGGCGCTGGAGGAGAACACGATCCCGCACGTGAGCGTCGTCCTGGCCGCCCTGCCGCACCTGGACACCGGCTGGGGCAGGGTGCTGATGCTCACCTCCGAGGCGGTACGCCAGCCGCTGCCCCTGACCGGCCTGTCGGCCGTCGCCCGGCTGGGCGTGCTGGGCTTCGCCAAGGGGCTCGTACCGAGCCTCGGCCCGCGCGGCATCACCGTGAACGTCCTCGCCCAGGGCTTCCACCGCACGCCCGCGCTCGACCACCAGTTCGGCGACGAGGCGGACGCGGCGCTGGCCCGGGTGGCCGAGGGGCTGCCGATGCGCAGGATCGGGCGGCCGGGCGACTTCGGGGCGATCGCCGCGTTCCTGGCCAGCGAGCACACCTCCTTCATCACGGGCGTGGTGTTGCTGGTTGACGGCGGCAACACCCGCGGCCTGTGAGCGGTGCTCGTTCATGAGTGGTCCTGCTGATGAACGGCGGCGCCTGCGGCCTGTGACCACTTGGGCGCGGACGTTCGCCGGGCTGGTGGCGGCGCTGTTCGTCACGTTCACGGCGTTCGGCGCGGCGGTGCCGGTGATCCCGCGGCTGGTGACGGAGGAACTGGGCGGCACGCCGTTCGCCGTCGGCGCGGCCTTCACCGCGACGGCGGCGGTGACACTGGCGCTGCGCCCCTACGGCGGCCAGCTCGCGCAGCGCTTCGGCGGTCGCCGGCTGATGCTGGCCGGCTCGGCCCTGGCCGCCGTCGTCGGCGCTCTGTACGCGCTCCCGTGGGGCCTGCCCGGCCTCATCACCACCCGGCTCGTCATGGGCGTCGCCGAGGCGTTGCTGTTCACGGCGGGGTCGGTGTGGACGGTCCAGCTCGCGCCCGAGAACCGCCGGGGACAGATCGTCGGCTGGTACGGCCTGGCCATGTGGGGCGGCTTCATGGCCGGTCCCGCCTTGGGCGAGGCGCTGTACCGTCTCGGCTCCTACCCGGCGGTGTGGGCCGCCGCCGTGGTCCTGCCGCTCGTCGCCGTCGCGGTGCTGAGCCTGCTGCCGTCCGGCGCGCGGCTGCCGGTCGTGTCGCGCAAGCTCATCCCGGGCGCCGCGGTGCTGCCGGGGCTGGCACTGGGCATGGGGGCGTTCGGGTACGGCGTGCTGGTGGGTTTCGGCGCGCTGGCCCTGGCTTCCAGAGGGATCTCCAACGGGCCCGTACTGCTCAGCGTGTTCAGCGCCGCGTACATCACGACCCGGCTCGTGGCCGGCCGCCTCCCGGACCGGCTCGGCCCGATGCCGGTGATCGTCGCGTCGAGCCTCGCGGAGGCCGCCGGTCTGGCCATGATCGGATTCGCGCCCGGCTGGTGGGTGGCGGCGGCGGGGGCGGTGCTGTCAGGGGCGGGGTTCACCCTGCTCTACCCGTCACTCGCGATGATCACGATCAGCCGGGCGCCGGAGGCGGAGCGGGGGGCGGCGCTGGGGGCGCTGAGCTCGCTGTACGACATCTTCTTCGGGCTCGCGGGGCTGGTCGGCGGGGTGGTCGCGGACATCAGCTATCCGGGGACGTTCGCGCTGGCGGCGGCCGTCGTCCTCGGCTCACTCGCCCTCGGCCCACTGGCGACGCGCCAGATCCCTACCCGGCAGGCCGGAGTGGCGAGGGGCGAAGGAGACCAACGGCCGTCAGGTTGACATGAGGCCGGAGCGGTAGGCGAAGGAGACCAGCTGGGCCCGATCCTTGGCCTTCAGCTTCGCGCGGAGCCGGTGCAAATGGGTGCGTACCGTACTGACCCCGATGTACAACTCTCCCGCCACCTCCTCGGTCGACCGCCCCTGCGCGACCAGGAGAAGGACCTGCTGCTCGCGCGGCGTCAGTCCGGCCAGCGTGGGCTGCTCCAGCTCGGCGGGAGGGGGCTCCCGCTGCCTGAACCAGTCGACCAGCCGCTGCGTCACGACGGGCGAGAGCATGGTCTGCCCCCGGCCCGCCGCCCTGATGACGGCGACGACCTCGTCCTGCGTGGAATCCTGGGTCAGCAGCCCGTTCGCGCCCGCGCGCAGCACGTCGGTGACCGTCTGATCGGTGTGGTCGACGGTGAACACGACCACCCGTGGCTCGGGGTCCAGCTTCTCGGCCCGTAATCGCTGGATCAGCTCCAGCCCGGACAGCCCGCCGAGAGTCAGCCCGGTGACCACGACCTCGGGATGATGCTTGCGGGCGAGCATGATCGCATGGACTCCGCTGTCGGTGGTCTCGATCACGTTGACGTCGTCCCTGGACGCCAGGATCGACAGGAGGCCGAATCGGGTTATCGCGTATTTATCACAGATAATCACTCTTAGTGACGCACCGCACATGCGAACTCTTTTCCGTGATTTGTGGGCAGCATGTCACATCTGTTCGGTTATGCCGTCCTAGTACACGCCAAATCAGGGATTTCTAGGGGGTGCGGCATCTTGACATTTGGTCCGACTTGGAGCTGGACAAGTGGGTAATGTGCCGGGGCGCGGGTGAGAGATGGTCACTGTCCGTCTCCACGGCCTGGATGGCGGGGGGATAGCCCTGTCGGCCCGCCGTCCAACGGCTACGATCGCCGGGTAGCGTCGGCGTGGCCACGCGGAGCCGGGACCCTGCTGGTGTGAGGAAGTCGCACTCCCTCGCCGCGAGACGAAAAGGCTCAGTGCTGCTGTGCAGACGGCGCTTTAGATGCCGTCCTATCGATGGCCATCGTGAATTCTTGACGATCCCGTCCTTAAAAGGTCGGCGATCGAGCCCTTTGCCCTTGCTGCCGTTCGAGCGGTGCCGTGATGACCTACTGGCTCGAGAGCAGGAACAGCGTGTAGGCCGCCAGCGTCGCGGCGTCCGTGATCTCGCCGTCGCGGATCATGACCTCGAAGTCCGCGCGCTTGAACCACCGATGCAGCAGATCCTGCTCCTCGACCTCCAGCTCGTTGGGTCCCGGCTCCAGCCCCGTGGCCACGAACACGTCGAACCCCTGTGACGACATGCCCTTGGCGCAGCTCAGCCGCCCCAGGTGCCGCATGTCCGCCGCCGTCAGGCCGGTCTCCTGGCGCAGCTCCTCGCGCGCCAGGTGCTCGGGATCGCCGGTCCGCATCTGCGGGAACGTGCCCTGCGGGAACTCCCACGAGCGGGCGCGGATCGGGTAGCGGTACTGCTCCACCAGATGCAGCCCGTCGTTCTCGACCGGGATGACCAGCGCGTAGTCGGGCTTCTCGACGTAGGAGTAGATGCCTTCTGAACCGTCCAGGCGGCGGATGCGGTCCTCGCGCATGCGCAGGTACGGGCTCTCGTACACGACCTCGGTCGAGAGGCGCCTGATGGGATGCTCGCTGTCCGGTCGTACGTCCATGGCTCCTACTCGGTACGCGCGGTGAAGTCGGCGAAGTCGAACCCCGGTGAGACGACGCAGCTGACCAGGACCTCCTCGCCGCCGGCGGGCCGGGCCGACTGCCACACGCCGCCCGGCACCACGGCCTGCGGCACCTGGCCGTCCTCGACCAGCGGGCCCAGGATGACGCTCTCGTCGCCGATCGTCAGGCTCAGCGGACCGCCCCGGTGCCACAGCCACACCTCGTCGGACCGGACCACGTGCGGGACCGACTCCTCGCCGGGCCCCAGCAGGAAGTAGATGCCGGTGGCGGAGGAACGGGAGCCGGGATAGCCGGCGGGCAGGAAGGAGACGGGCGCCCGCCAGGTCTCACGGAACCAGCCGCCCTCGGGATGGGGCAGCAGGTCCAGGGCGCGGGCGATGGGCGGGCGATCCTCGAACGCGATCGCCGCGCCGGTGACGTCACGGCGCAGGAATCGGGTGCCGTCGAGGACCAGCTGGCCGTCCAGCTCGCTGGCCAGGGCCTCAGCCTCGTCGGCGACCTGGATGGACGGGCCGCCCGGATAGATCGTCAGCTCCACGTGGGAGATCCTACGTGCTGGGGTTTGCGGCGGCGGTGAGGCCGCCGCCGGACCGCCTCTCAGTGGCGAACGGATGGCCGGGTGCAAGTCGTCTCACCCTGACCAGTCGCCGTGTGAATCTTCTTTCTATCGGTCGGAGCGGGCGTTGACCTGCTCCCCGTCTTGAAGGGACGGGGATTCCCGTGCCGCTATGCGGCAGCTCGTGCCGCTTGCGCGGCCCGTGCTGTGGAACGGGGTGCTTGACGTTTCGCGGACCCGGGTGGGTCTCCACGCCCTGAGACGACCAGCCCGGCCGCCTGCCCTTTGCTCTTGATGTTTCTCGCCCCGACAATGTCGGCGTGCTCGGTGTGCCCGCAAGAAGTGCAGGAGAAGATCGCTTGGCTCTTGCGGCTCTTCTCGTCCACCTTCCCGCACGCAGATTCCGGGCACGTCTGAGACGTGTACACAGGATTGATCTTATGGATGACACTGCCGGTGTAACGGGCCTTCGAGCGAAGCGCGACCTCCAGGCCATACCAACCCTTGTCGAGAATCGCCCTGTTGAGCCCGGACTTCGCCGCCGCGCCGTTGCACAGGAACCTGCCCGGCCGGCCGGGGTCGGGCTTCGGCTTGACGGCGAACTTGGGCAGCGACACCCGCCCCCACCTGCGGCCGATCCGCTCCACGGGCAGGTGTTGGGCGGTGGGGAACCGAAACGAGGGCCGCCACTTCGCCTTCGACTTCCAGCGCACCTTCCACGTGCCATGCTTGCGGCACGCCTGGTCCAGGTCCTTGAGGGTCTGCTGGATCACCTGGGCGGGAGCGTCGGCGAGCCAGCCGCAGTACGGGTCCTTCTTCGCCTCGGCGAGCTGCTTGCACTGCTCGGCATAGTTGATCCACTGCCCGCGCCGCCGGTATTCCCGCCGTTGTTCGAGACCGGTGTTCCACACGGCCCGGCAGATCCCGCCCAGCCTCTCGGCGAACGCCCGCTGCCCGAAGTCGAACTCCAAGCGGTACTTCCGGCCCACCAGCATGCGCAACACCCCCGTCTCCCACGCGACGTCCACGTCTCACCGACTCGAACACATTATCGTCTGGCCAATGGGCTCGGAAGGGGAATAACCGCTGCGGCACACACGTGGCTTCCGCGACGCACATCCATCTGGCCTTCATGACCAAATACCGCAAGAACGTGTTCGACGACGTGATGCTGCGCCGCTGCGAAGACATCATGATCGAGGTGTGCGACAGTTTCGAGGCCGAACTCCGCGAGTTCAACGGCGAACACGACCACATCCACCTGCTCGTTCACTACCCGCCCAAGGTCGCGATCAGCAAACGAGTCAACTCGTTGAAGGGCGTCTCCTCGCACTACCTGCGCAAGGAGTTCACCGTTCGGTAATTGTCGGTCGAGCTGGCTAGTCTGCGGCAAGTGATCGAACGGTGGAGCCGTGATCAGGTGCTCGCTCTCGCCCCCGACGCCTCGTCCCAGAAGGCGGCGCAGGGCGTGGCGACACCTGGCAAATGGAGCTTGCGCGGCACGACTGACGACGTGCTGTTCGGTGAGTGCAAGGGGAGCGGTGCCACGCCCTACAAGGCGTGCGTCGATCTCTCCGAGCCCGCATATCGGTGCAGTTGCCCCAGCCGGAAGTTCCCGTGCAAGCACGCGCTCGGGCTGCTGCTCATGTGGTCGGCGGACGGGGTGCCCGCCGCCGATGCGCTGCCGCCGTGGGCGGCGGAGTGGATCGCTCAGCGTACGGAACGCGCCGACAAGGCGGCGGCCAAGCTCGAGGCCGCCCGCGCCCGTGCGGCCGCGGAAGCCGAGAGCGACCCGGAGTCGGCCGACGGACAGGCACCGGACGAGGGGCAGGGCGCTCACCAGGGCCCTGAGCCGGGCACGGCCTCGGGCTCGGAAGATGGGCATGGCTCGGGCGTGGCGGTCGGTGGTGCCGGGGCGTCGTCCTCAGGTAGGTCGGGTGGCGGGCGAGGTGCGGGGGCTGAGTTCGTACGGCATGCCCGTGTGTCTGCCGGGCTGGCCGAGCTCGAACGGTGGCTGGCCGACCAGGTGCGGCAGGGCCTGGCGGGGACCGATGCCGACGAATGGGACGACCTGGCCAAGCGCCTCGTCGACGCCCAGGCGCCGGGTGTCGCCAACGCGCTCTCCCGGTTGCGGGAGGTGCGCATGGCTGACGACTGGCCGAGTCGGCTGCTGACCGAATACTCGCTGATCAACCTGCTGGCGGTCGCCTACCGGCGGCGGGCCGAGCTGCCGGGGCCGTTGCGCCAGACCGTCCTGATCCGCGCGGGCTTCCCCGTCGCACGGGAGGACGTGCTGGTTCGGCCGGTCGTGCGCGACCGGTGGCACGTGGTGGGCAGGCGCGACGAGGAACACGACCGGCTGACCGCCCGCCGGGTCTGGCTCCGGGGCCACGACACGGGCCGGGCGGCGCTGGTTCTTTCCTTCGCCGCCTCCGGCCAGCCGCTCGACGCCTCGCTGGTCACCGGCACCACGATCGACGCCGACGTCGTCTTCTACCCGGGCGCCGCACCCCTCCGCGCCCTGGTGGCCACCCGCCACGCCACCCTTCGAAGCCTTCCCGCCGACCGGACTACCATCGCCGGCCAGGGCGACACCTCCGACCGGAGCGTCCCCGACGGTCGAGCAGGCCTCGGTGGCCGAACGGATCTCGGTGGCCGGGCGGATCTCGCCCACCGGGCGGACCTTGGCGGCCGGGCGGATCTCCCCGGCCGGGTGGACCTTGGGGGCCGGGGTGATCTCGGTGGTCGGGGTGATCTCGGCGGCCCGGTCCCGCCCGGAACGTCGCCGGAGGAGGCGCTCGGCGAGATCGCCGCCGCCGTGGCCGCCGACCCGTGGACCGACTCCTGGCCCGTGGTGCTGGCGGGCGTGGTTCCCGGCCGCACTTCTGTGGGCGGGTTTCCGCTGCACCCGAGGTCACGTGACCCGTGGCGGCTGATCGCCGTCTCCGGCGGCCGGCCGGTGACCGTGGCCGCTGAATGGACCCCGCTGGGCCTGCGTCCACTGACCACCTGGGCCGACGACGGAACGGCGGTGATCCTGTGACCTGGGACGACCTGGCATCGACGGCACTGGTCGGCACCGACCGCAGGCCGTACGGGGGAGACCTGCTGGAAAGCGCCGCCGTTGAAGTGGTGCGCCGTCGCGCCGGTCAGCAGCTCGGTGAGACGGCCGAGCAGGAGCGGGCGAACGATGAGGAGTTGCCCGCCGTGACCGCCCAAGCCGCCGAGCGCCTGGCCAGGATCCTGGGCGGCGAGTACGACCGCCTGCTCCCCGAATGGCTGGCCGCCGCCTCCACCGCAGGGCGCAGAGTGCCCCCATACGTTCTGCCCGAGCTGCTCGACCGGGGCAGACGCGACCCCTCCATCAGAGCGAATCTCGGCCTGGTCGCCGGGCAGCGTGGCAGGTGGCTGGCCGCCCTGAACCCGGCCTGGGCGTACCTGCTCGAAGAGCCGACCGGCGAGACGTGGGAGCTGGGCAGCCCGGCCGACCGCCGCGCCTACCTGAGCCACCTCCGGAGGCAGGAGCCCAAGCAGGCTCGGGAACTGCTGGAGGCCGGCTGGGAGCGCGAGGGGCCCGACGACCGGGCGGCGTTCGTCGAGGTGCTGGCCGACGGGCTGTCGATGGACGACGAGCCGTTCCTGGAGCAGGCCCTCGACGACCGCAGGCGAGAGGTACGCCAGCAGGCCGCCAACCTCCTCACCCGCCTCCCCGACTCACGCCTGGCCCAGCGCATGGCCGTACGCGCGCGAAGCTGCCTGACCGTCACCAAGGGCACGATCCTCGTCGAGGCGCCCACCGCGTGCGACAAGGCGATGGAGCGCGACGGCATCCGGGCCAAGCCCCCGAGGGGCACCGGTGAGCGGGCCTGGTGGCTCCAGCAGGTCGTCGCCCGCGCGCCCCTCGGGCTCTGGGGCAGCCCCGCCAAGCTGCTCAAGATGAAGATCCCCGACTGGGACGGCGAGGTGAAGACGGCCTGGGTGCGCGCGGCCGTGCTGCAGCGGGATCCGGAGTGGGCGCGGGCGATGTTCGCGTGGGATCCGATCGCGGACCTGCTGGAGGCGCTGGGGCCGGATGAGCAGCAGCAGCTTGCCGCCGATTTCGTGAAAAAGCATGACTTGGACAGCCAATTGATCATGGTGCTGGGCGGCGTGTCCTCGCACTGGCGGGAGAAGCTGGCGACGGCCGTCCTCCGCAAGATCACCAAGGTGGCCACCACCCAGCCGTGGAACCTCGGCGAGCTGATCAAACTGGCCGGCGAGCACATCGACCCGACGCTCGCCGAACTGGCCGAGAACTACTCGCCCGTGCCGCCCATTCAGCAGGTCGCCGCCCTGCTGCGCTTCCGTGCCGACCTGATGAAGGAGCTCTCATGACCGTTCTGCGCCCCCATGCGGAAGACCAGTACGCCGAGGAGCTGGCCGTGCTCGCCAAGGACGACGACCGGATCAGGCCGCCCGGCTGGAAGCTGTCACCGTGGGCCGTGACCACGTACATCCTGGGCGACGGCCGGCAGATCACCCCGAAATACGTGGGCGCCCGCCGCATCGTCGAGGTCGCCGTCGCCACCCTGGCCACCGACCGCGCGCTGCTGCTGCTCGGTGTGCCCGGCACGGCCAAGACCTGGCTGTCCGAACACCTGGCCGCCGCGATCAGCGGCGACTCGACCCTTTTGGTGCAGGGTACGGCCGGGACGGCAGAAGAGGCCATCCGCTACGGCTGGAACTACGCGCGGCTGCTGGCCGAAGGCCCGTCCGTCGAGGCGATGACCCCGTCACCCGTCATGCGGGCCATGGCCGAGGGCCGGATCGCCCGCGTCGAGGAGCTCACCCGCATGCCCTCCGACGTACAGGACGCCCTGATCACCGTCCTGTCGGAGAAGACGCTGCCGATCCCCGAGCTCAACCGCGAGGTCCAGGCCGAACGCGGCTTCAACGTCATCGCCACCGCCAACGACCGCGACCGGGGCGTCAACGAGCTGTCCAGCGCCCTGCGCCGCCGCTTCAACACCGTCGTGCTGCCGGTGCCCGCCACCGCCGAGGAGGAGGTGGACATCGTCTCGCGCCGCGTCATCCAGCTCGGCCGCTCGCTGGAGCTGCCCGAGACGAGCACGGGGCTGGCGGAGATCCGCCGCGTGGTGACGGTGTTCCGGGAGCTGCGTACGGGTGTGACGGAGGACGGCCGCACCAAGGTCAAATCACCCAGCGGCACCCTGTCCACGGCCGAGGCCATCTCGGTGCTGACCAGCGGCATCGCCCTCGCGGCCCACTTCGGCGACGGCGTGCTACGGCCCTCCGACGTGGCCGCCGGGATCGTGGGCGCGGTCGTGCAGGAGCCGGTGTCCGACCGGGTGGTGTGGCGCGAATACCTCGAAACGGTCGTCCGCGAGCGCTCCGACTGGCGCGACTTCTACCGCGCCTGCCGCGAGGCTTCATGAGCGTCTCGATCCTCGGCGTCCGGCACCACGGCCCCGGCTCGGCGCGCGCCGTCCGGGCGGAGCTCGAACGCCTCCGCCCCGACCTGATCCTCATCGAGGGACCGCCGGAGGCCGACGCACTGGTCGCGCTGGCGCCCGAGCTCGAACCGCCGGTCGCGCTGCTCGCGCACGTGCCCGGCCAGGCGTCCAGCGCGGCCTTCTGGCCGTTCGCCGGGTTCTCGCCCGAGTGGCAGGCCATCCTGTACGGCACGGCGGCCGGCATCCCGGTACGCTTCTGCGACCTCCCGGCAGCCCACAGTCTGGCCGACCCTCCCACCGCCGACACCCCCAACACCGATCCTCCCCATGCCGACACCCCCGATGCCGACCCTCCCAACGCCGACCCTCCCAACGCCGACCCTCCCAACGCCGACCCTGAGCTCGGCCCCGAGGCGGAGCCCGAGCCCCTGCCCGGCGCCGACCCCGAGCGTTTGCGGGTCGATCCCATCGGCACCCTGGCCGCGGCAGCCGGTTACGACGATCCCGAGCGCTGGTGGGAGGACGTCGTCGAGCACCGGGGCGACACCCCGTTCGAAGTGATCGCCGAGGCCATGGCCGCCGTCCGCGAGGGCCACGAGCCCGACGAGCGTGAGGCCAGGCGCGAGGCGTACATGCGCAAAACCATCCGCAACGCCATCAAACACGGCCACGACCGCATCGCGGTGATCTGCGGCGCCTGGCACGTCCCCGCCCTGACCGCCCCGCTGCCCCCGGCCAAGGCCGACGACGCCCTCCTGCGCGGCCTGCCCAAGGTGAAGGCGCAGCTGACGTGGGTGCCGTGGACGTACGGGCGGCTGGCCTCGTGGAGCGGCTACGGCGCGGGCATCTCCTCGCCCGGCTGGTACCACCACCTGTTCACCGCCCCCGACCGGCCCGTGGAGCGGTGGCTGGCCGGAGCGGCGGCGGTGCTCCGCGAGGAGGGCCTCGCGGTGTCGTCCGCGCACGTCATCGAGTCCGTACGCCTCGCGCACAGCCTCGCCACCCTGCGCGGACGCCCGCTGGCCGGGCTCGGCGAGGTCACCGAGGCGGCCAGGGCGGTGCTGTGCGAGGGCGACGACCTGGCGGTGGAGCTGATCCAGCGGCGCCTGGTCGTCGGCGATCGGCTCGGCCACGTCTCCGACGGCACGCCCATGGTGCCGCTCCAGCGCGACCTGCGTGAGCAGCAGCGACGGCTCAAGCTGAAGCCGGAGGCGCTGGACCGGGAGTTCGGGCTCGACCTGCGCAAGCCGCTCGACCTCGACCGCAGCCACCTGCTGCACCGGCTGCGGCTGCTCGACGTGGAGTGGGGGGTGCTGGGGGAGGCCAGGGGCAAGGGGACGTTCAGGGAGACGTGGACACTGCAGTGGCGGCCCGAGTTCGACCTGGCGCTCGTGGAGGCGGCGGCCCTCGGCATCACGGTCGCCTCGGCCGCCGCCCAGCGGGCCCGTGACCTCGCCTCGGCGGAGTCGGTGACGCTGGCCGACCTGACCGGGCTGGTCGAACGCTGCCTGCTGGCCGACCTGCCGGAGGCGCTGCCCGAGGTCCTGGCCGCCCTCTCGGCCAAGGCCGCGCTCGACACCGACGTCACCCACCTGATGGCCGCGCTGCCCGCGATGGTCCGCGCCCACCGCTACGGCGACGTACGCGGCACGTCGGCGGAGGGCCTGGCGGTGATCGTCCGATCCATGCTCGACCGCATCTGCGTCGGCCTGCCCGTCGCGGTCACCGGCCTCGACGACGAGGCGGCCGCCGCACTGCTCAGCGGCGTCGACGCCGTCCACACGGCCGTCGCACTGATGTCAGAGGAGCCGACGGCTCCGGGCTCCCGTGCGGCGTCGCCGCGTAGCCGGTGGCTGGTCACACTGCGTGGGATGAGTGACCGCCCCGACCTGCACGGGCTGATCGAGGGGCGACTGACCAGGATCCTGCTCGACGCCGGCGAGCTCGACGACGCCGACGACCGGATGTCGCGGGCGATGTCCCGGGGCCACGCGCCCACCAGGGCCGCCTCGTGGATCGAGGGCTTCCTGGGCGGCGGCGGGCTGCTGCTGGTCCACGATCCGAGGCTGCTCGGCCTGGTCGACACCTGGCTGACCGGGCTGGACGGCGCGCAGTTCGTCGACGTGCTGCCGCTGCTCCGCCGTACGTTCGGGAGCTTCGCCGCACCCGAACGCCGGGCGATCGGCGAGCGCGTCCGATCGGCGGAGCGGTCGGAGTGGTCGGAGCGGGCAGGGGAGCAGGACGTGGACGAACAGTGGGCGGCGGCGGCCGAGCGGACCGTACTGGCGATCTTAGGGAGAGCGCGCGTTGGCGGGGGAGAGCATGCGGTCCCGGGGGAGAGCGCGGATCGGCGGGAGAGAGCATGACTGACCGTATGGACGAGCGGCTGCGCAGGTGGCGGCTGGTGCTGGGCGGTGGCGACGCCGACGGCATCTGCGCCGGCCGCCAAGGCGGTGCGGGCGTCGGCGGGCTCGAGGGCGCCGACGCGGACATGGACCGGGCGCTGGCCGCCGTGTACGACCGCGTCGGCGGCCTCGGCGCCTCGGCGCCCCGGGTGGCGCGGTGGCTGGGCGACATCAGAACCTATTTCCCCTCGACCGTCGTCCAGGTCATGCAGAAGGACGCGATCCAGCGGCTCAACCTCACCAGGCTGCTGCTCGAACCCGAGATGCTGGAGGCCGTCGAGCCCGACGTACACCTGGTCGGCACGCTGCTGGCGCTCAACCGGGTCATGCCCGACCAGGCACGCGAGTCGGCCAGGGCGGTGGTGCGCAAGGTCGTACAGGAGCTCGAACGCAGGCTCGCCCAGAAGACCCGGGCCGCCGTCACCGGCGCGCTCGACCGCTCGGCCAGGACCCACCGGCCCAAGCGGGTGTCCGACATCGACTGGGACCGGACGATCAGGGCGAACCTCAAGAACTACCTGCCCGAGAAGAACACGGTCGTGCCCTCGCAGCTCGTCGGCTACGCGCGCCGGCAGCGGTCCGTGCAACGCGAGGTGGTGCTCGCCATCGACCAGAGCGGGTCGATGGCGGCCTCGGTGGTCTATTCGAGCGTGTTCGGCGCGGTGCTGGCCTCGATGCGGTCGCTCAAGACGTCGCTGGTGGTGTTCGACACGGCCGTGGTGGACCTGACGGATCAGCTGCATGACCCGGTCGAGCTGCTGTTCGGCACGCAGCTGGGCGGCGGTACGGACATCAACCGGGCCATCGCCTACAGCCAGGGCCTCATCTCGCGGCCGGCCAACTCGATCTTCATCCTCATCAGCGACCTCTACGAGGGCGGCATGCGGCAGGAGATGCTGCGCAGGGTCGCCGCGATGACCCAGGCGGGTGTCCAGGTGATCGTGCTGCTGGCGCTGTCCGACGAGGGCGCGCCCTTCTACGACCACGAGAACGCCGCCGCGCTGGCCGCGATGGGAGTCCCGGCCTTCGCGTGCACGCCTGACGCGTTCCCGGACCTGATGGCCGCCGCGATCGAGCGCCGCGACATCGCCCAGTGGGCCGAACGGCACGTCGGCATGGATTCCTGAAACGCTGCGAAAGGGCCGCGACGCCAGGTCGCGGCCCTTGAGAAGCTCAGTGCCCCGCTTGCTCCACGCTGGCCTTGCGCGGCAGCAGGTACGCCAGCAGGAAGGTCAGCACCAGCAGCCCGATCTCGACCCAGATGGTGACCTGCATCGCCGAGCCGAAGCTCCACTGGCTCTTGAGCAGGTTGAAGAAGAGCGTGCCGAGCAGGGCGCTGCCGAGCGCGCCGCCGAGCTGCTGGGTCGCGGTCAGCGTGCCCGACGCCGAGCCGGACTCGTGCGGCTCGACCCCCGAGAGCACGATGTCGAAGAACGGCGCCATGGTCAGCCCCATCCCGATGCCCACGAAGGCCAGACCGGGGGACAGCTGCCAGGGGCTGACGTCGGTGTCGACCAGGTGGATGGTCAGGCCCAGCACCCCCGCTCCCACCGCCATCACCGCGGTGCCGATCTGTAGCAGGCCGCGGCCGAGCTTCTCCTGCAGGCCCGACATGGCCAGGCCGAAGCCGATCACGCCGCCGATGGCCTGCGGCAGACCGGTGAGGCCGGCCTTGAGTGGGCTGTAGCCGAGCCCGACCTGGGTGTAGAGGGTGAAGACGAGGCTGAGGCCGATCATGCCGGTGAAGAAGGCCAGCCCGGCCACCAGCCCGCCGGTGAAGGCGCGCTTGCGGAACAGGCTCGGCGTGACCAGCGGGTCCTTTCCTGAAGCGGCGCGGCGGCTCTCGTACCGGCCGAAGACGGCGAACACCACGATCGAGGCGGCCATCGACACGAACGTCCAGGCGGGCCAGTCCAGCTCGCGGCCCTGGATGAGCGGGAAGATCAGCAGGAACGCGGCGGCCGACACCAGCAGCATGCCGACCAGGTCGAGCTTGGTGGCGTTGGAGAGCCTGAACTCCGGCAGGAACCGCATCCCGGCCAGCGCGGCGGCCAGCCCGAGGGGCAGGTTGATCAGGAAGATCATGCGCCAGCCGGTGCCGAACAGGTCGGCGTCGATCAGCCAGCCGGCCAGGATCGGACCGCCCACGGACGAGATCGTCATGACCGGGCCGAACATGCCGAACGCCTTGCCCATCTCCTGCGGCGGGAACATCTCCTTGATCAGGCCGAGTCCCTGCGGCAGCATCACGGCGCCGAACAGGCCCTGCACCACGCGCCCGGCGATCAACATCTCCGGGTTCGCGGCGATCCCGCACAGCAATGAGGCGGCGGTGAAGCCCAGGGCGCCGATCACGAACATGCGCTTGCGGCCGTAGAGGTCGCCGAGCCGGCCACCGGTGATCAGGCCGACCGCCATGGCCAGCGTGTAACCGGCCACCAGCCACTGCACCAGGCTCGACGAGCCGCCCAGATCCTTCTGGATGGTCGGCGCGGCGATGGAGGTGACCAGCGCGTCCAGCAGGTCCATGACCTCGGCGGCCAGGATGACGAACAGCGCGACCCAGCGCCAGCGGTAGGGCTGGACCTCCGAGCCCGCCTGGGGGGCGGTGACGGTCATGAGGACTCCTTGGTAGAACACCGTTTCATACTACGAACACTGTTCGCTACGAACACTGTTTTATTGGCGAACGGCGTTCGTGTCAAGTACAATGTTCGTCATGGGAAGCAGCGAGAACGTCCCGACCCCGCCGTGGCGCAAGGCGCGTAAGCCGGTTCAGCTCAGGCGGCAGCTCAGCCAGGACCTGATCGTCGAGACGGGATTGCGGATCCTTGACGCCGAGGGTCTCGACGGGCTGAGCATGCGCCGCGTCGCGCAGGAGCTCGACACCGGGCCCGCCTCGCTCTACGCGCACGTCGCCAACAAGGAGGAGCTCCTGGAGCTCATCTATGACCGGGTGCTCGGCGAGATCCACCTGGCCGACCCCGACCCGGCGCGCTGGAAGGAGCAGCTGCGCGAGTACGCGATCGAGTGCCACCGGGTGCTGGGCAGCCATGCCGACGTGGCCAGGGCCGCGCTGGCCAGCATCCCCATCGGCCCGAACGCGCTGCGGATCGCCGAATACGTCTTCGGCCTGCTCATCGACGCGGGCATGTCGCCGCGTGACGCCTCGCTCGCCGTCGACCGGATCGCCCTCTACATCTCCGGCGACGCCTTCGAAGGCTCGCTGCACTTCGGCAGGATGCGGGCCACGGGTCTCGGCCTGGAGGAATACTTCAAGTCGTTCGTCGGCCACATCGAGAGCCACTACCGCGCCCTGCCTCCCGAGCAGTTCCCGCACATCAGCGAGCACGTCGACGATCTGATCGCCGAGGGCGGGCGGGCGCGCTTCGAGTACGGCCTCGATCTGATGATCGACGGTCTCGCTTCCCGGATGCCTTAGGCCCGCAGGCCCCGGGTTCCCTAAGCCCAAGGGCCTAGGGCCGGCGCCCGATGTGCTGACCGGGGTGTTCGGCATAGTTTGCCGGACATGACCGCAACTCTTGAAGCACCTCCCGTCAGTGTGGTGTCGGCGAAGTACCGGGCGCTCAGCGTGGGGCTGGTGGCGCTCGTCATGTTGGTGGCGTTCGAGGCGATGGCGGTGGCGACGGCGATGCCCGTCGTGGCGCGCGAGCTCGGCGGCATGCACCTGTACAACCTGGCCTTCAGCGCCACCCTCGCGGCCAGCGTGATCGCCACCGTGCTCGGTGGCAGGTGGAGCGATGTGAAAGGCCCGCTGCCGCCGGTCGGCACCGGCGTGGCGGGCTTCGTGGCCGGACTGCTGGTGGCCGGGTTCGCCCCGAACATGGAGGTGTTCGTCGCCGGGCGGTTCATCCAGGGGCTCGGCGCGGGCCTGATCCAGGTGGCCCTCTATGTGCTCGTGGCGAGGGTCTATCCGGGTGAGATGCATCCCAGGGTGTTCGCGCTGTTCTCGGCCGCCTGGGTGGTGCCCTCCATGGTCGGCCCGGCCATCGCGGGGTTCGTGGTGGAGAACGCCGACTGGCGGTGGATCTTCCTCGGCGTCTCCCTGATCGTCGTGCCCAGCGCGCTGCTCCTGTGGCGCGGCACCGCGGGCGCCGGCCTCAGCGGCGGCGACGCCGAGCCCGCCCCCGGCCTCGGGCGCAAGCTGGTCTGGGCCACGCTGACCGCCGTCGCCGCCGCGCTGATCCAGTACGGCAGCGCGCTCCAGCTCCGCGGCCTGCCCCTGCTCGCGGCCGGGATCGTCCTGCTTGCTGTGTCCCTGCCCAGGTTGCTGCCCCGCGGCTCGCTCCGGGCCGCCCGCGGGCTGCCGAGCGCTCCCGTGCTCCGCGGCCTGGCCTACGGCTCGCTGATGGCGGCCCAGGTCCTCATCCCGCTCATGCTGATCAGCGAGCGTGGCCTGACGCCCACCGGCGCCGGCATCGTCCTGACCGTCGGCGCGCTCGGCTGGTCCACCGGATCCTGGATCAAGGGCCGCGGCGCCATCAGCCACCTGGCCGCGCTGCGCGGTGGCGCCATCATGATCGCCGCCGGCATCGCGCTGATGTCGCTCGTGCTGGTCGACTCCGTGCCGATCGCCCTCGCGTACGTGGCCATGGCCATCTCCGGGCTCGGCATCGGCGCGCTGCACCCCACGGTGTCCGTACTGGTGCTGGAGATGTCCGCGCCGGGAGAGGCGGGCCAGAACACCGCGGCCCTCGGCGTCGGCGAGTCCGTGTTCACCGTCGTTGCCGTCGCCGTCACCGGAGCCCTGTTCACCGCCACCGGCGAGACCTATCTGGTGGGCCTCGCCTTCACCTTCGCCCTCGCCGTACTGGCTGCCGTCATCGCCCCGCGTTTTGCCCAGCACACGAAGGCAGGCACACTGGAAGGAGTCGTTTCGTAGCTTCGTCGCAGAGGGGGGTACATGCCGCGAGTGCGGGAGCTAGAGGTCTTCCGGCTGGTCCTGCCGTATGGCAGGCGGTCGGAGAGCCTGCTCGTCAAGCTCACCGACTACGCCGGCATGACCGGCTGGGGTGAGGCGCTGGACCCGGAGCCCAAGACCTGGACCCGGCTGGAGGAGTCGCTGAGCGCCCAGCTCATCGGCGTCGACTGGGAGCATCCCGACGCCGTCGCGAGCGGCGACCCGGCCGTCGACATGGCCTGCTGGGACCTGTGGACCAGGATGCGCGGCGTGCCGCTCGCCGAGGCGATCGGCGGCACCCGCACCTCCTTGGTGGCCACCGTCCGGCTCGAACCGGACCCGTCGCTCGAGAGCCTGGTCTCACGGGTCAACCAGCAGGTCTGCGCGGGCTACGGCCACGTGACGCTGGACGTTCGTCCCGGCTGGGACGTCGAGCCGGTGCGGGCCGTACGCCTGGCCTATCCGGCCCTGACGCTGGCCGTCGACGGCGGCGGCGCTTACTCCGAGGGCGGCCAGCTCGTGGCGCTGGACTCCTACGGCGTCGAGGTCATCGAACGGCCCTTCCCCGTCGGCGACGTCTACGCGCACGCCTCGCTGCAGGACGAGGTGGCGGCCTCGGTGGCGGTCGAGGTGCGCTCGTCGGCGGAGCTCGACGACTACCTGACCCTGCGGGCCGCGCGGGTGCTGATCCTGCGGCCCACCGCCTTCCCGTCGCTCAGCGAGGCCCGCCGGGCGCACGACCGGGCCGCCGCGGCCGGCTGGGACATCCAGTGCGCGGGCGGCCAGGGCGCCGGCCTGGCCCGGGCGGCCACGGTGGCGGTGGCCAGCCTGCCGGGGTGCACGCTGCCGTGCGACGTGACGCAGCCGCCACGCAACAACCAGATCGTGACGCCGATCGTGGGGGCGAACGGCGGGGTGGTGGCGGTGCCGCTGACGCAGGCGGGGCTGGGGCACATCATCGACGAGGCCCGGGTACGCCGGATGGCCAAGGACTCCTTTCGCGCGTGACGCGGTGCCAAGAGCTCGCGGTCCTTTGGCGTGTGGTCAGGCGAGCGGGTTGAGAACGAGGTATCCGTCCAAGCGGGAGACCTGGCCGGTGCCCGGGTCAGGAGGAAGGGCGTGGCCGAGGTCATGGGCGCGGACTTCGCCGATCCACTGGTCGTGCTGATACTCGTGGTTGATCAGGGCGACCAGGAGGTGGCGGGCGACAACGGTGAGCTGGCCCGGCGCGGTGACGCGGCCGCCGGCGATGTCGTTCATCCGGGCGTGTACGCGTTCAGCGACGGTGTCGCGAAACGCGGTGAGCCGTTCGACGGTGGGTGCGGCGGCGGGATCGGCCGGGGCGGTCAGGACGGCGCGGCTGGCGCGCTCACCGCCGGCCAGCGCGCCGGCGATGCGCGGCGCGTACGTAGTCGGCGAACGGCGCGTAGTACAGGCCCTTGATCCGGCCGTCGTCGTGCTCGACGTAGCCGCCGTAGGCGCGGCAGCCATGCAGGAGCTCCTGCAGCGGCGGGGCGTGCCCGTCGCGGTGATCGAGGGCCATCTGCAGGCAGGCCATGCCGCACGCGTGCCGGCACCAGCGGCCGTACTCGACGCGGGTGCGTGCCCCCGAGGCCGGCCATCGTGGGTCATCAGCGGGATCGGCGCGCCCGCACGCCCGCCGCCGCGCCCAACTTGCCGCGGCGAAAACCGCCCGGCCGACCACAGACAGGAGCGACGCCGCACTTGACACGATCGCAGCCCATAGCACTGCGCCGCCACCCTCGGCGGCCTGGCCGTCCTCATCTACCGGCGACGCACCGTCGGACCGGTTTCACCGCCACCACCCGCAACGACAAGCTCATGTACGCCGTACTGAGCATCACCATCGTGCTCGGTCTGGCCGCCACGGTGGCGGCCAACGTCATCGGGGGCGGCTACAACTATCGCGCCACCAGCTCGCCGTGGTTCCGGTCGATCTTCTTCTTCAGCCCGGATCCCGCGCTGATGGCCGGTGCGCCGATCCTGTTCCAGGTGCACGTGCTCAGCGCTCTGCTGCTGTTCGCCATCTGGCCGTTCACCCGGCTGGTGCACATGCTCACCGCGCCCATCGGCTACCTGACCCGCCCCTACATCGTCTACCGCAGCCGCGCCGACCAGACCACCGGCGCCCGCGCGCCTCGGCGCGGCTGGGAACCCTCACGCTGATGGCCACTGCGCGTAACACCGATGTGGACCTGCTAGACATAGGGTCAACCCAAGGGAGCCCGTATGGATCAGCTCAGTCTCGGCGTCGTGTCACACTCGCGCAAGGAGAACGAGCACCGGCTGGCCATCCACCCGCTGCACCTTGAGCGGATCGAAGCCGATCTTCAGCACCTCATCTACCTCGAACGCGGCTACGGCGAGCGTTTCGGCATCTCTGATGAGCAACTGGCGCCGCACGTGGCCGGGTTGCTGTCACGGGAGGAGCTGGTGGCGCGTTGCGATGTCATCCTGCTCCCCAAGCCCCTGGCCCAGGACCTCAAGGAGTTGCGCGACGGACAGATCCTGTGGGGCTGGCCGCACTGCGTACAGGACGAGGAAGTGACCCAGCTCGCGATCGACCGGCGACTCACTCTGATCGCCTTCGAGGCGATGAACCACTGGAACAGTGACGGCAGCTTCAACCTGCACGTCCTGCACAAGAACAATGAAATGGCCGGCTACTGCTCGGTTCTGCACGCCCTGGCGCTCACCGGGAAGACCGGCGACTACGGGCGGCGGCTGCGGGCGGTCGTCATCAGCTTCGGCGCGACCGGCCGGGGCGCGGTGACGGCCCTGAACGCGCACGGCGTCAACGACATCGATCTGCTCACCTTTCGCGACGTCACCGCGGTCGCCTCGCCCATCCACTCGGCGCGCATCGTGCGTTTCGAGCACGAGGCCGACGACCTCAACCGCAGTTACGCGCTCACCGACAGCGGCCGGATACCGCTCGCCTCGTTCATCGCCGACCATGACATCGTCGTCAACTGCGTGCTCCAGAACACCGACAATCCGCTGATGTTCGCCAACAATGACGATCTGGCCGCCTTCGCGCCGGGCACTCTCATCGTGGACGTGTCGTGCGATGAGGGGATGGGCTTCAGCTGGGCGCGGCCCACGTCGTTCACCCAGCCGATGTTCGAGGTGGGGGACAAGGTCCATTACTACGCCGTCGACCACAGCCCGTCCTACCTGTGGGACTCCGCCACCTGGGAGATCAGCGAGTCCCTACTGCCGCATCTGCGGACGGTGCTCACCGGCCCCACGGCCTGGGACGAGAGCGACACCATCCGGCAAGCCATCGAGATCCGTGACGGCGTCATCCAGAACCCCGCCATCCTGTCCTTCCAGCATCGCTCACCGGACTACCCGCATCCGAACTGAAGCGTTGCGTGATCATTCACAAAACGTGGCCTCGATCGCCCACAGAAACCGGAACCAGCGCAGCAGGTCCATCCCGTACGAGCGCTGCGTCGTCGGCGGTCGTCCGATCTCCTGTAAATCGCTCAGGTACACCGCGACCGGCCCAACTACCTGCCCGGCCGGATCAACCAGCCGGTAGGGCCCCACACATCTCCCGTCTCGACGAACGCACCCACCCTCGGCATGACCAACGCTGCGAGATCCCGCTGGGAATCGTCCCTTTCGATCACGAGCCGGGACCATAGACGCCCCTCTCAGTGCCTGTCTTCTGAACTCGACAAACACTCTCGTTAGTTCAGTCAACAGGTACACGAGGGCGGCCTGCAGGATGCGCAGGCACAACCCGCTCCATCGGGGTGTTTCATGACCGCCCAGCATTGACCAGGCAAAGTCACAAGACCGTTCGGGGCTCACGGCATGTTTCTTACCGGTATCTCGTGACGGCTATGTGATCTAGCCCCCCTACCTTTATCCCGAAATTTCGCGATAAAGGGGCTTGATGTGGGGGATGTACCGGCGTTAACCAGGTGGCGGACGCTGGTCGCCATCCTGCGCCTGAACCCCGGGGGCTTGGGGCGGTCTGGCGGCCTGGCCCGACCGGCGCGACGGATGTGTCCTCTTCCTGGGCCTGCCGCTGCTCATAGGCTTGGACGAGGACGATCTGCGTACTCTGGTCGTCAGGGAGCTGACCCTTGCTCCGTCCGCGACCTGGCGGGTGCGCTGGATCCTCCACCTCAATTTCCTGGACCGCGTTCGGGAGGCGGAGGGTGAGTCGCTGCCACAGCGGGAGTGGCTGCGCGTACACGCTCACCGGATCCGCAGTGACCTCTGGTCGGCGACCGCCGAGCTGGTGGGACGCGACGTCCTGGCCCGCGCCACGCGGCGGGCCTGCATGATCGACTGTGCCTTCGAGTGGCACCTCGAGCGGTACGCGGGCCCGGCGATGTCGCATGGCGGGGGTTATGTCGCGGACATCTATCAGAGCTTCCTCTGGAAGATCAGGGAAGACGGTCTGCTCGGGCGGATGCAGCCGAATGTCGACTCCTTCGTGGCAGAGGATTTCGAGCGTCACGAGGCGAGGCTGCTGGAGGAGCTCGGGTGGAACTCCGGCGAGCCCGTTGACGCCGTCGCCGACCCGGTCGTCGCCGGTGTCACGGAGAAGCTGGAACGCAGGCTCGGGCAGGTCGTCCTGTGGGAACGCACCAGGGCCACACCGCGCGCCTTCCACTCCCTGCATGACATTCCCTGGGACGGATGGGGCTCGTTTCATGCGCAGTGGCGGGACCAGGTCATCGTCGCCGCGAGCAAGCTGCTCGGGCGGCAGGCCACCGCGCGGGACGTCGTCCAGCTGGCCGTCGACGGCCGGGCGGGGGAGCTCTCCTGGTGGCACGCCGACCTCCCGTGCCCGCACCCCAGCCCGGCCGTCTGCGTGCTGATGCCGTTCTTCGGTGGTGAGTTGTGGCGTTTGGGGTACGTCGCCCCGGTCCTCCAGCAACGCAGCTTTGTCGGGCCGCTGGGCGATACGGTCGACTTGGTGGCACTCGCCGACAGAGCGGGGCGCGGCCTGCCGTATGGACTCGAACTTGGAGGACCTTTGACGGAGCGGGACCGGGATGAGGACTCCCGGCGGCTGGCGGCGGAGTCGCTGGCGGCCGGCGATCCGACGGGGTGGTTCGAGCGTCTGTACGCGGAGTCGGAGACGGGTGAGGCGATCGTCCCGTGGGACTCACAGACTCCCCACCCACTGCTCGTCGAGTGGCTCCCTTCGGAGTCAGGCTCGGGTTCCGGTCTCGGCTCCGGTTCCGGGGCGGAAATAGGGCCCGGAACGGGAGTGGGTCGGCGAGCGCTGGTGGTCGGGTGCGGGTTGGGGGACGACGCCGAGTACGTGTCGCGGTTCGGCTTCGACACGGTCGCCTTCGACGTCAGTGAGTCGGCCGTGCGTCTGGCCCAGGAGCGCTTCCCCGGGTCCCGGGTGGAGTATCGCGCCGCAGACCTGCTCGCTCCGCCCGGCGAGTGGCGGCAGGCGTTCGACCTGGTGGTGGAGATCATGACCGTCCAAGCCCTGCCGGAGCACCTCCACGCGCGGGCCGTCGCCTCGATCGCCGACTTCGTGGGGCCGGGCGGCACGCTTCTGGTGATCGCCTCGGCGCGTGAGGAGGGAGGGCCGGTGTTCGCGCCGCCGTGGCCTCTCACGCCGTCCGAGATCGCGTCCTTCGCAACGGAGGGTCTGGTCGCGGACCGCATCGAGGACCTCCGCGACCCCGAACGCCACCGCTGCCGCGCCACCTTCCACCGCCCCGCCGCCAGAGAGGAAGACCGCGGCAGCGTCAGCGAGGAGAACCGCAAAGGCGTCAGCGAGGAGAACCGCAGCGGCGTCAGCGACGAGAACCGCGGCAGCGTCAGCGGGGAAGACCGTGGCATTCCTCCCCTTTGAGGGGGCCTCTATCATTCGTTGGCGTGTCCCGATTTCTCGCCAGTGAACTCCGTGAGAGCGCGCGGAGCAGGAACGGCACCCGGCCGAAGGGGCCCGGCCTGCCGCACGTCGCGGACGTGACCAGCCCCTCAGGTCTGCCGCTGCGCCACTATCGGCCCTCCGCCGAGCCGCGCCCGCTGCTGGTGTTCGTGCACGGTGGCGGGTGGGTCTTCGGTGACCTGGAGACGCACGACAGGACCTGTCGCCGCATCGCCAAGGAGTGCGATGTCGAGGTGCTGGCGGTGGACTACCGGCTGGCTCCGGAGGATCCGTACCCGGCTGCGATCGACGACGTCGTCGACGTGCTCCGCTGGGCGGGGCCGGTGGCCGTGGCGGGCGACAGCGCGGGGGGATATCTCGCCGCCATGGCCTGCCTGCGGTTGCGGGACGCGGGTGCCCCGCTGCCTGTCGTACAAATGTTGATATGTCCGAACACTGATCTCACGCTCTCCCTGCCGAGCGTCACCGAAAAGGGGACAGGCTACGGGCTCGCCGCCGACATACTGAGCTGGTTCGTCGCCCAGTGGGTGCCTGACCCGGCTGGGCGCCGGTCGGCGAGTCTCCTGCACCAGCCGGATCTGTCCGGTCTGCCGGCCGCCCTGGTGGTGACCGCCGAACACGACGCGCTGCGCGACGAGGGTGACGCCTACGCCCGCCGCCTGGCCGAAGCCGGAGTCGACGTCACGCACCGGTGCGAACCCGGCCTCGTCCACGGATTCATCCAGGGCATGGACCTGACCAGCCCAGAGGCGGCGGCCGCGCACGAACGGCTCTTCGCCGACATCCGGGGGCTGATCCCGCGATAGGGGTCTGGTGTGGCTTCCGGACCTTAAGCCGATCCCGAAGGAAGCGCGCCGATGAACGCCGCCGCCGTCCTTGTCGTCGACATGCAGAACGGGTTCTGTCACCCCCGAGGCTCCATCGCGTCCCTGGGCGGCGAACTGCCCGACCTGTCCTCGGTCGTCGCCGCGAACGAGGAGCTGCTCGCCGCCGCGCGTGCCGCTCACCTGCCGGTGATCTACACGCGGCATGTCTTCCGGCCCGGCCTGATCGACATGCCGGCCCGTTCCGCGAATCTGTGGCCGCGCGATCCGGAGCCGCTCGTACGGGGCTCCTGGGACGCCGACATCATCGACGAGCTCGCACCCGCCGAGGGCGACCACGTCATCGACAAGAACCGCTACGACGCTTTCCTGTACACGGATCTCGAGGTCCTGCTCCGCGGCCTGGGGGTCAACCGGCTCCTTGCCGTCGGCATCCTGACCAACGTCTGCGTGGAGACCACGGTGCGCTCCGCCGACCAGCGCGGCTTCGACCCCTACGTGGCCAGCGACTGCACGACCGCCTACGGAGAGGCGCGCGACCCGGCGCTGGCCGCGATGTCCGTGGTGTTCGCCACGGTCGGCAAATGGCGCGAGCTGTTCGACCTGGTGGGCGAGGAGTAGTGCTGGCCCGCCCGCTGCGCGGACGGGCCGGCCGAGTACGGGGCCGCGTCAGCAGCGGCGGGTCCAGTGCTTGCGGGCCCAGACATTGCGGCACGTTAGCGTAAAAGCGCCCGCCACCGTGGTGACGGTGCTTCCGGTGTGTCGCAAGGGCGAATGGCCGCCTAAACCAGCGCCGCTTCCAGCAGGAGCGCTCCGGCGCCCAGGAGGGCGGCGTCCCGGCCGGCCCGGGCCGGGGCGATCTCCAGGTCGCGGGTCGCCAGCGGCAGGCAGCGCTCGTACACCGCCGCCCTGATGGAGGTGATCAGCGGCTCGGCCGCCGACAGGCTGCCGCCCACCGCGATCACGTCCGGGTTGAAGAAGTTGACCAACACGGTGAGGACCTCGCCGATCCGCCGCCCCGCGCCCCGCACCAGGCTGGTGGCCTCGGGGATCGCGTCGTCCACCAGGCTCACGATGTCCGCGGGACGGGCCACGGTGATACCGGCGTCCGCCAGGGCCGACATGAGGGCGGCCCCGCTGGCGTACGCCTCCAGGCAGTCGGGGTGGCCACAGGCGCACAGGACGGAGGAGTCGGACCGTACCCGTACGTGGCTGATGTCGCCCGCCGCGCCCCGGCCCCGGTGCAGGTGGCCGTTGACGATCACGCCGCAGCCGATGCCGGTGCCGGCCTTGAGGACCATGAGGTTGTCGCAGCCGGGCCAGTGCCTGGCCTCGCCGGCGGCCATCAGGTTGGCGTCGTTCTCGACGAGGATCGGCAGGTCGTAGCGCAGGCCCAGGTGCTCGGCGACGGGGAACCCGTTCCAGCCCGGCATCCGCGACGGCGTGACCACCCGGCTGGTGGCCGGGTCCACCGGGCCGGGGATGCCGGTGCCCACCCCGCGTAACGGCACGTCATCCGGCACATGTACGGCCAGCAGCTCGTCGAAGGCGTCCGACAGGAGGTCCAGCGTGGCCTCCGGACCCCGGGCGATCTCGCAGGGCCGCTCCTCGACCACGAGAGGGGCGCCGCTGAGGTCGAGCAGCCCGAGCCGCGCGTGGTGCGCGCCGAGGTCGGCGACCGCCAGCACCCCCGCCGACGGCGACAGACGCAGCCGCCGGGGCCGCCGCCCGCCCCGCGAGGCGCCCGACCCCTCCTCGCCGAGCAGGCCCAGCGAGATCAGCTCCTCGACCCGCAGCGAGACGCTGGAGGCGGCCAGTCCGGATAAGCGGGCGAGGTCGGCCCGCGACTCGGCCCGGCCGGTGGCCACGAGACGCAGCAGGTCCCCCTGTGCCCCGCTCACGGGCAGCCGCTGGTTCATGCTGAGAGGAATATCATGTCCGGTCTTCCTGCGACAACGTATTGACTTCGTACGAAATCTGCCACTACGTTCCGCTTCATCTTCGATTTCGAAGGAAGTGGATGGTCATGAAGAGACTTGTCGCTGTCGTCGCCGTTTCCCTGTTAGGCCTGGCGGCCTGCGGCGAGACGAGCAGCCCCGCCGTGCCCGGAGGAGAGGCCAAGAAGGACGACGTCCTCGCGCAGGCGCCTGTCGCGGCCGCCGCGGACATCCTGCCCGGCTCCACCATGGAGAAGATCAAGCAGCGCGGCGAGCTGATCGTCGGCGGCTCGCTGGACGCGCCGTTGCTCTCCCAGCAGAACCCGGCCACCGGCCAGGTCGAGGGCTTCGACGCCGATCTGGGCAAGGCGCTGGCCAAGTACATCATCGGCCAGCCCAAGGTGAAGATCGTCAACTCGGCCTCGGAGACCCGCGAGGCGCTGCTCGCCAACGGCACCGTGGACGTCGTCTTCCAGACGTACACGATCACGCCGGAACGGGCGAAGCAGGTGGCGTTCGCCGGGCCGTACTACACCTCCGGTCTGACCATCGCGGTCAAGAAGGGCGCGACGGGCATCGCCAAGCCCGAGGACCTGAACGGCAAGAAGGTCCTCGCGGGCGCCAACACGCCCGCCATCCCGGCGATCAAGAAGTTCGCGCCGCAGGCGGAGATCATCACGTTCGGCAGCGACCCGGAGTGCCTCCAGGCGCTCAAGCAGGACCGGGGCGTCGCCTACGTCCAGGACGAGACGCTGCTGATCGCCGACGCCAAGAAGGACCCGTCGATCCAGATCGTCACCAAGCCCTTCACCGTCGACCCCTACGGCATCGGGCTCAAGCACGGTGACGACCAGTTCAAGACGTTCACCAACGCCTGGCTGAAGAAGATGCAGGACGCCGGAGCCTGGCAGAAGATCTGGAAGAGCTCCATCGGCACGGTCGTCGTGGGCGAGGCTCCGCAGCCGCCCCAGATCGGCTCCGTGCCGGGGTCCTGATGTCCGTCCTCCTCGACCACCTGCCCGAGCTGTGGCAGGGGCTGCTCGTGACGTTCCAGCTGACCGCCGCGTCGTTCCTCGGCGCGGCGGTGCTGGGCGTGCTGGTCACCGCCCTGCGGGTGAGCCCGGTACGGGTGCTGCGCGCCCTCGGCACCGCGTACGTCGAGACCTTCCAGAACCTGCCGCTGCTGGTGCTGCTCGTCCTGGCGTTCTTCGGGCTGCCGGAGATCGGCATCAAGGCCGACCTGCGGGTGACGGCCATCGCGGTGATCGCCGTGTACGAGGCCGCCTACATCGGCGAGGCGCTGCGGTCCGGCGTGAACTCGGTGGCCAAGGGGCAGGGCGAGGCGGCCCGCGCGATCGGGCTGACGTTCGGCCAGTCGCTGCGGCACGTCATCCTGCCGCAGGCGCTGCGTACGGTGGTGCAGCCGATCGGCAACATCTTCATCGCGCTCACCATGAACACGGCGCTCGCGGCGGCCGTCGGCGTCGTCGACCTGACCGCGGCGGCCAACCGGGTGAACCTCCTCGAGGCCCAGCCCATCCCGATCTTCGTGGGCGCGGGCGCGGCGTACGCGCTGATCGCCGCCTGCGCGGGCTTCGTCACCGGCCGGCTCGAACGACGGCTGGCGATCCTGCGATGAGCACTTGGGGTAAGGCATGAGCACCGCTCTGTTCGACGAGCCGGGCCCCCGGGCGCGGCGGCGGATCCGGATCGCGACCGTCGCCGGCACGCTCGCCGCCCTGGCGCTGCTCGCGCTGGCCGTCCGGCAGTTCGCCGCCAACGGGCAGCTCGACGCCGCGCGCTGGCAGCCGTACGCCACCTGGCCCATGTGGCGCTATCTCCTGACCGGGCTGTGGTCCACCGCGCTGGCCGCGGTGGTCTCGGCCGCGCTGGCGATGGCGCTCGGGCTGGTGCTGGCCCTGGGCCGGCTGTCGCGCCACCGCCTCCTGCGCGTCCCCGCCGCCGCCTATGTCGAGGTGGTCAGGACCATCCCGGCGCTGCTGCTGGTGTACGTGGTGCTGTTCGCGCTGCCGAAGTACGGGCTGGACCTGCCGCTGTTCTGGAAGCTCGTGGTGCCGCTGTCGGTGTCGAACGCGGCGGCGTTCGCCGAGATCTTCCGCGCCGGGATCCGCTCCATCGAGCGCGGCCAGGGCGAGGCGGGCCTGGCGGTCGGCCTCACCCACGGCCAGACCATGCGCCTGATCGTGCTGCCGCAGGCCGCCCGCCGGGTGCTGCCGTCGATCGTCAGCCAGTCGGTCGGGCTGCTCAAGGACACCGCGCTCGGGTTCGTCGTCAGCTACGCCGAGCTGCTCTACAGCGGCAAGGTCCTGGCCGCCTACAACGGCTATCTCATCCAGACCTACCTCGTCGTCGCGCTGGTCTACCTGGTGGTCAACGCGTCGCTGTCCAAGCTGGCCCGTACGCTGGAGGCCCGCCGGCGCGCGGCCCCTGCCATCCCCAGAACCAGAAGGAGATTCGCTCGTGCCTGAACTCGCCCTCCTCGCCGAGGTCGTGCGCTCCGGATTCGTCGAGAGCCTCCACTACGGCAGCGCCGTCGGCCTCGACCCGTCGGGCCGGGCCGCGGTCGAGCTCGGCTGGGTCGAGGCGCCGGTGCTGCCCCGCTCGTCGGCCAAGCCGTTCCAGGCGCTGGCCTGCCTGGTGGCGGGCGCCGCCCTGACCGGGCCACGCCTGGCGATCGCCGCGGGCAGCCACACGGGCGAGGACTTCCACGT
This sequence comes from Nonomuraea aurantiaca, assembly GCF_020215705.1. Classification (GTDB taxonomy): domain Bacteria; phylum Actinomycetota; class Actinomycetes; order Streptosporangiales; family Streptosporangiaceae; genus Nonomuraea; species Nonomuraea aurantiaca. The sequence goes on from NZ_JAIWNB010000001.1 coordinate 962,520, forward strand.
ACGGCTGGTCGGCGAGCTGCTGGCCGACTACGGGCTGGACTTCGGGGCGCTCGGCTGCCCGGCGACCTGGCCCGAGGACCAGGCCACCATGCACGCGCTGATCAGGCAGGAGCAGGGCGTCTCCCGCGAGCGGATGAACTGCTCGGGCAAGCACGCCGCGATGCTGGCCGCCGCCGTGGCCAACGGCTGGGACGTGGACTCCTACCTGGCCGCCGAGCACCCGGTGCAGCTCCGGGTGCGCTCGGTCACCGAGGAACTGGCGGGGGAGAAGGCCGCCCACGTCGCCGTGGACGGCTGCGGGGCACCCCTGTTCGGGCTCTCACTGACCGGCCTGGCGCGGGCCGTACAGGCGCTCGTGCTGGCCGCGCCTGGCAGCGCGCCGCGCCAGGTCGCTGACGCGATGCGCGAGCACCCCGAGTACGTCGGCGGGACCGGCCACCAGAACACCGAGCTCATGCGCGCCCTGCCCGGCGCCCTGGTCAAGGGCGGCGCGGAAGGCGTGCTGGTCGTGGCGACGGAGTCCGGGCACTCGGTCGCGGTGAAGGTCATCGACGGCAGCCCGCGCGCCACCACGGTCATCGCCCTGTCCGTGCTCCGCGAGATGGGGTGTGAGGTGTCGTCGGCCGCCGCGTTCGAGAGCGTGGCCGTGCTCGGCGGCGGCGCGCCGGTCGGCCGGATCTTCACAGCGAGCCGCAGCCCTCGGTAAGGGTCTTGGTGGGGTCGCTCTCTTTCTGCTTCTTGGACGAGGGCGATTTGGTGGACTTCGGCGCCGAAGAAGACTCCGGTGAAGCCGTGGCCGCGGTGGGCCGGCCGCCCGCCGAATCGCGGATGGCCTTCTCGGTGATGGCGCGGATCTTCGCCCAGTCCGGGGAGACGGTGCTGATCAGCGGCGGCACGAACTGGATGCTCGTCACCTTGGCGTTCTTGACCTGCAGCGCCAGCGGCACCAGGTGCTTGAGCATCGGCCGGGGGATGTCGGTCCTGATCAGCTCCTTGGTGGCCCCGGCGATCCGGTTGAACCTGGTCAGCACCGTCGCCGGGTCGGCCTGGTCGAGCAGTGCGCCGATCACGCACCGCTGACGGCGCATCCGGGTGAAGTCATCGCTGAAGGTACGCGAGCGGGCGTACCACATCGCGTCGGCGCCCTTCAGCTTGCGCGTGCCCGCCTTGACCAGGCCCTCGTTGTACCGGCCGAACACCACGTCCTGCTCGACCGTGAGCGTGACCCCGCCGATCGCGTCGATCAGCCGGGCGAACCCCCACATGTTGACCAGGGCGTACCAGTCGATCTTGAGCCCGAGGGTGTAGCCGATCGTGTCCATCAGTACCTTGGGGCCCTGGTGCTGCTTGCCGCCGAAGATCTCGGGGTGCGCGTCGGCGTACTCCCAGACGCTGTTGAGCAGGTCGCTGCGGCCGCCACCCGGGTCGGGCGGCAGGCGGAACCCGTCCGGGAAGTGCTGGGCCATCGGCGTGCCCGGACGGAACCGGACGTTCTCCAGGTTACGCGGCAGGCTGATCAGCACGGTGTTGCCGGTCTTCACGTCGACGGTGGCCACGTTCATGCTGTCGGTGCGTACACCGATCCTGTTGTCGTCGGCGTCGCCGCCGATGAGCAGGATGTTCACCCTCGTACGGCCCGCCCACGGGTCCTCGGGGCGGGTCGTCGTCTCTTCGGCCTGCGGCTCGGGGGTGCCCTCGTTCACGAAGATGTCGTTGAGCGCGTTCCGGGACGTCCAGACGTAACTCGTGACCATCCCGAACGGCATGACGACCACCACGGCGAGCAGTCCCGCGAACGTGCCCACCAGGACCTGCCCGGCCTGCGGCAGGCTGCCGGGCCGCAGCACGATGAACGAGTGGACGATCAGCGCGAACCACGCCAGCCCGAGCACGACGGCGCCGGCGGTGATGCCCGTCAGCCAGCTGTCCTGGGTCAGATCGCCCAGCAGGTTGTCGGTGCTCAGCCTGACGGCGAGAAGTGCGAGCAGCCCCGCCGCGTAACAGCCGAGCAGTATCAGACCCGTCTTGCGCCATCCGGCGCGCAGATGCGCCGCCCCCGGCGCGAGCGCGGCCAGCACCAGCCAGCCGAGAACCGCCGTGGCGCTCACCGGTTTCCTTGCCTGCCTCACGCCATCCCCGTTTCCCCGCGAACTTCACCGTAGGCCGAATCGAGGCGGCAGCCTACGGACAGAATGCGAAATATGTCTTTAGGGGAGAGTGAACATTAGTAACCGAATAAGATTCGGCGTATGTCCTTCTCCCAGATCGACTACGGCGTGACCAGCCGGGTCGCCACGATCACATTGAAGCGCCCCGAGAGGCTGAACGCCTTCACCTTTGCCATGCGCGGAGAGTTGGTAAAGGCGTTCGACCTCGCGGACGCCGATGACGATGTGCGCGCCGTCGTGGTCACGGGCGCGGGCCGGGCCTTCTGCGCCGGGGCCGACCTGGGCGGTGGCGGCGACACCTTCAGTCGCCGCGAGCCCGGTGAAGGCGAACTCGTCGACGGCGCGCCGCGCGACGGCGGCGGCACGGTCGCGCTGCGCATCGCCCGGTCGCTCAAGCCGGTCATCGGCGCCATCAACGGCCCCGCCATCGGTGTGGGCGTCACGATGACACTGCCGATGGACGTCCGGCTGGCCGCCGACACGGCGAAGTTCGGCTTCGTGTTCGCCCGCCGCGGGATCGTCACCGAGGCCGCGTCGAGCTGGTTCCTGCCCAGGCTCGTCGGCATCGCGCAGGCCATGGAGTGGGTGGCCACCGGGCGCGTCTTCCCCGCCTCCGAGGCGCTGGAGGGCCGTCTGGTGTCCCGCGTGCTGCCCGCCGAGGAGCTGCTGCCCGCCGCCTACGCGCTGGCCAGGGAGATCGCCGACAACACCTCCGCCGTGTCGGTCGCCGCGATCCGCAGGCTGATGTGGTCGGGTCTGTCGGCCTCGTCGCCCTGGGAGGCGCACGCGGCCGACTCCCGGCTGATGGCCGAGCTCGGGTCCGCGCCCGACACCGTCGAGGGGGTGACGTCGTTCCTGGAGAAGCGGCCGGCCGAGTTCCCGATGAAGATCAGTGAGGACCTGCCGGGCAGTGTGCCGTCATGGCCGGTAAATCCCTATCGTGTCTAGCATGTACGACACCACCGTTCTGTCCATGCCGCCCGACTTCGAAGGCGACGTCGTAGCGACGCTGATCTCCCGCCGAGCCGGTTCCCGCAGGGCGGTGCTCTACCTTCACGGGTTCACCGACTACTTCTTCCAGGACCACCTCGCCGACCACTACCTCGGCCGCGGCGTCGACTTCTACGCCCTCGACCTGCGCAAATACGGCAGGTCGCTGCTGCCGCACCAGACCAGGGGCCTGGTCAGGAGCGTCACGGAGTACTTCCCGGAGATCGACGAGGCCGTACGCGTCATCAAGGGCGACCACGACGAGCTGACGATCAACGCGCACTCGACCGGCGGCCTGGTCGCGGCGCTGTGGGCCGACCGCGTCCGTGGCCGGGGCCTGGTGCAGGGGCTCGTGCTCAACAGCCCGTTCTTCGACCTGAACGTGCCCGCCCCGCTGCGCCTGGCCGCCGACCTGCTCAAGACGCCGCTGTCGTACTCCAGCCGGGCGCTGCCGCTGGGCGTCAGCCTCGCGTATGGCCAGAGCCTGCACCGCACCGAACAGGGCGAATGGGACTACGACCTGGCGCTCAAGCCGCTCGGCGGCTTCTCCGTGCACGCCACCTGGCTGGCCGCCATCCGCCGGGCGCAGCGGCGGCTGCACGCCGGCCTGGCCGTGGACGTGCCGGTGCTCGTGCTCGCCTCGGCCACGGGCCTGCGGGTACGCGACTTCGTGCCCGAGGCCCGCTCGGCCGACACCGTACTCGATCCCCGCCACATCGCCCGCTGGGCCACCTGCGTGGGCCCGCACGTCACGTGCGTACGCATCCCCGACGGCATGCACGACCTGGTGCTGTCGGCCGAGCCGGTGCGCAAGCAGGTGTTCGCCCAGATCGACCGCTGGCTGAACGCCTTCGTCTACCAGACCGAAGGTTGAGCGCGTTCGTCTACCAGGTCGGTGGCTGAGCGCCCTCCTCTACCAGGGGAACGCGAACAGCCCGTAGTAGGCCGCCGCCACCAGCAGCAGCCCCGTGCCGCCGAGCACGCCCGCGATCGCCACGTGCTGCCAGCGGCTCGGCCGCATACCTTCCCGCAGCCCCGCCACGACCGCCGCCACCGCCGTGACCTCCTGCACCAGCATCAGCACGGCCAGCACCCGCACCACCAGCCAGCCGGCCAGCACGGCCGGCCAGGCTCCGGCCTGGTTCACCGAGAACAGCACCAGCACCGTGATGAACGCCAGCACCGAGACCAGCAGCCCCAGCCCCGTCCACGCCATCCGGCGCAGCCTCCGCCTGATCGGCGGCCAGAGCCTGGCGTTCGTGTCGGCCGGGGTCTGCCGGCGGCCGCGCAGGCGTACCACCATCGCGGCCACGGGGCCCGCCACGTAGCCGACGGCGGCCAGGCAGATCGTCAGCCCCAGCATCGTGCCGCCCGCGTACCACGGAGCGGCGGGGACGTCGCTGGCCTCGAAGCGCTGCACCGGCGTCGCGCCCGCCACGTGCAGCGGGGGCCGTGCCGTGCCGGGCAGGCCGATGATCCAGTTCGCCAGCGTCTCCAGGTAGCCGTGCGCGAACGGGCCGCCGTTGATCCGCATGGCGTGGTCGGCCTTGTCCATGAAGCGGATCGTGTACTGGTCGTTGCCCGCCGCCTTGAGCGCGGTGATCAGGGATTGGGACGACTCCACGAACGGGATGGACGGGTCCATCGTCCCGTAGAACGCCAGCACCGGCTGCCTGATCTGGCGCAGCGCGGGCATCGCGTCGTACCGGAGGAAGTTGAAGCCCACCCCGCCCATCGCCCTGGTGAGCAGGTCGCGCACGCCGATCGGCGCGTGCAGGCGCTGCAGCTGCTCGTTCAACGCCCAGGCCACCTGCCTGAGCGGCGACACGTTCGGCGACGACACCAGCACCGCGAACCCCACGTCGCGGCTCTTGGCCGCCGCGATGGGCACCACCCAGCCGCCCTCGCTGACCCCCCACAACCCGGTGCGCGTGGGGTCCACGTCGGGACGCGTGCGCATGTACTCGACCATGCGCAGCGCGTCGTCCGCGAGCAGCCCGAAGTCCCGGTCGCGGAAGTTGTAGCCGACCGTCCGTTTGTCGAACGCCAGCGTCACCACGCCCGCCTTGGCCAGGAACTCCGCCTGCGGCGTGAACTCCGTCCGCGAGCCGTTGCCCGACCCCGACACGAACACCATCGCCGGATGCCGGCCCGGCGTCGTGGGGGCGCGGACCGTTCCGACCAGTGTCTGGCCCTCCGCCTGGAGCGAGATCTCCTCCTGGCGCACGGGACCCGCCGCGACCACGGGCCGCAGCTCGTTCGCGGGCTGGGGCGGGAGCGCCTGCATCGTGCGATCGGCCTGAAGTGGCGGAGGGTTGAACGCGGGTGGCAGAACGTAGCCGACGGCGGCCAGGGCCACCAGCACCAAACCTGCGGCGACGCTCACGGTGCCACGGCCAGTGCGCATCGGCCTCCCCATGTGGGTTGAATTGCCCGCTGATCTTTCAGCCTACTCCCGAGACGTGTGACGCAGGGGACCGCATTTGTCGGTGAGACCTGTTAGCTTCCTGCGAATGCGGATCCTGCACACCTCCGACTGGCATCTGGGACGTTCGTTCCATCGCGAGAGCCTGCTCGAAGGCCAGGCCGCGTTCATCGACCACCTGATCGAGACGGTGCGCGCCGAGCGGGTCGACGTGGTGGTGGTGTCCGGCGACGTCTACGACCGCGCCCTGCCGCCGGTCGACGCGGTCGCGCTCTGCGGCGACGCGCTGCGCCGCCTGATGGGCACCGGCGCCCGCACCGTGCTGATCAGCGGCAACCACGACTCGGCCCGGCGGCTCGGGTTCGGCGCCGACCTGATCGACGCCGCCGGGGTCCACCTGCGCACCGACCCGTCCCGCGCCTGGGAGCCCGTGCTGGTGGACGACGTCGCCTTCTACGGGATCCCCTACCTGGAGCCCGAGCTGGTACGCGGCCCCTGGGAGCTGCCCGACCGCAGCCACACCGCCGCGCTGTCCCACGCCATGGCGCACATCCGCGCCGACGCTCCCCGACACCGCCACTCGGTGGTCCTGGCCCACGCCTTCGTCACCGGGGGAGAGGCCAGCGACAGCGAGCGCGACATCAGCGTGGGCGGAGTGGCGCACGTGCCGCTGTCGGCCTTCGAGGGGGTCGACTACGTCGCGCTCGGCCACCTGCACGGCCGCCAGCGGATGTCGGAGACGGTCCGCTACTCCGGCTCCCCCCTGGCCTACTCCTTCTCGGAGGTCAACCAGAAGAAGGGGTCGTGGCTGGTCACCCTCGGTTCCATGGAGGTCGACTTCGTCCCCGCGCCGGTGCCCCGGCCGATCGGCCGCCTGCGCGGTCTGCTGGAGGATCTGCTGACCTCCTCGGCATATGACGATGTGGAAGACCACTGGCTGCAGGTCATACTGACCGACCCGATCCGCCCCAAATCAGCCATGGACCGGCTGCGCGCCCGCTTTCCCCACACGCTGGCACTGTCCTTCGAGCCGTCAGGCGGCGCTCCCGTCTCCCAGCCCGCCCGCCTGAGCGGCCGGCCGGAGGCGGAGGTGGCGCTCGACTTCATTCGGGAAGTACGCGGCGAGCCTGCCGGACCTGACGAGGAAGACCTGCTAAGACAGGCGATCGAGGCAGCCAGGGTGAAGGAGACGATGGCGTAGATGCGGCCGCACCGGCTCACGCTCACGGCCTTCGGGTCCTTCCCCGGTTCGGAGACGGTCGATTTCGACGCTCTGGCCGAGGCCGGCCTCTTCCTCGTCCACGGGCCGACGGGCGCGGGCAAGACCACGATCCTCGACGCTCTCTGCTTCGCCCTCTACGGCCAGGTCCCGGGCCAGCGCAACAGCGCCCGCGCGCTGCGCTGCGACCACGCCGCGCCGTCCGTCGGGCCCTCGGTCTCGCTTGAGGTGTCGCTGCGGGGCCGGTTACTGCGCATCCAGCGTTCTCCGGTGTGGCAGCGGCCCAAGTTGCGCGGGTCCGGGTTCACCGAGGAGAAGGCCAAGGTCATCGTCGAGGAACGGGTCGGGTCCGCCTGGCACGGCCTGACGACCCGCTCCGACGAGGCCGGCGACCTGGTGGGCGGGCTGCTCGGCATGAACGCCGACCAGTTCTGCCAGGTCGCGATGCTGCCCCAGGGGGATTTCGCCAGGTTCCTGCGCGCCGATGGGGATGACCGGCGGCGGCTGCTGGAGCGTCTTTTCACCGTGAAGGTGTTCACCCAGACGGAGTCCTGGCTGGCCGAGCACCGCAAGGCGGCTTGGCGGGATCAGCAGGAGCTGCGGCAGCAGGTGGACTTCGCGATCCAACGCCTGGAGGAGGCGGCAGGCGACCTCTCGGCTTCGGACGCTGCCCCCACGCCCGCTGCCCCCGCGCCCGGTGCCGACGCCGCCGTGCCCGGTGCCGATGGCGTGGCGTCCGGTGCTGGCGCTGTGGCTTCCGGTGCTGGCGTTGCCGCGCCCGGTGCCGACGCCGATCCGCCTGATCCGGACACCGACCCGCTGGGGTGGGCCGGCGCGCTGCTCGCCGCCGCCCGCGCCGTCGTCGTCCGGACGGCCGAGCAACACGCGGCGGCCGGGCACGCACTGCGTTCGGCGCGTTCCCGCTTCGAGCAGGCGACGGCACTGGCCGACCGCCAGCGCCGCCACGCCGAGGCTCTGACGTTGCGCCGCACCCTGGACGAGCGATCCGAGGAACGCGCCGAGCTCCAGGCCATCCTCGACGACGCCGCCCGCGCGGACCGCGTGCTTCCGCTCATCCGGGCCGCCCGCCAGCGCGCCGAAGCCGCCGCCAAGGCCCACTCCCTGGCCACGGACGCCGTCGCCCGCGCCCATCCCCTCCTGAAAGCCACCCCGCCCACCGGACCGAGTCTGGTCGGCTGGGTCGAGCCCGAGCGACTTCATGCCATGGAGCGAGCCCGGCAGGCAGAGATCGCCCGCCTGTCCGAGCTGCTCACCGAGGAAGCCAGACTGCTGGTCGTCCGCCGGGACCTGCAGCGCGTCGAGGATGAGCTGACCGGGCTGGCCGCCGAGGACGAGACCGCCGCCACCCGGCTCGCCGCCCTGCCCGCCCTCGTCGAGGAGGCCGAACGCAAGCTGGCGCGGGCCAGGCTGGACGCCGCCAGAATCCCGGCGGCCGAGGCCGTACGGACCGCGGCGGCCGAGCTGATCACCGTCGGCCGGCAGCTGGCCGACCTGACCGCGGAGCTGGACGGGCTCACCCAACGCGAGGCCGAGGTGGCCGCTGCCGACGCGGAGCTGCCCGGACGGCTGGCCGACGTCAACGCCCGCCTCGCCGAGGTACGGGCCGAGACGGCCGCCATCCCCGCCGCCGTCGCGACACTCGACGCGGCCCGGGCCGTACGAGATGCCGCCCACCGGGCCGAGACGCTGGCCGCCGAGCTGGAGTCCGCCACCGCCGACCACCAGTCGCTGGTGGACCGCGCCCAGGGCCTGCGCGAGCACTGGCTGGACGTACGGCAGGCACGCATCGACGGCATGGCCGCCGAGCTGGCGCGCGAGCTGTCCGACGGCAGCCCGTGCGCCGTGTGCGGCTCCGCCGACCACCCCCACCCGGCCTCGCCCGCCCCCAGCGCCCCGTCCCCCGACGACGAGCTGGCGGCGGAGCGCGCCCACGAGAGGGCCCTCTCCGAACGCGAGGCGGCCGAACGCGCACTCGCCTCCCTGGAGTCCCGCCACGCCGACGCCGTGTCGGCGGCGGGCGGCCTCGACACCGGCACCGCCGAGACCGCGGCGCTCCAGGCCCAGGAGGAGCTGGCCCGCCTGGAGGCGATCGCCGAACGCGAGCCCGCACTGGCCGCCGAGCTGGACCGCATCGAGACGGAGCGCGACCGCGTCCGGGAGCAGGCCCGCGAGCTCGGCGAACTACTCACGGCCCACCGCACCCACCGCACCCACTTCCAGGCCGAACGCGCCCGCCTCGTCACCCGCCTCCTCCAGAGCGGCCTCCTCGACACCCACCGCCCCAACGCCGACGCCCGGGTATCTGCCCCCGACAGCCGCCGCCCCGATGCCGACACCCGAGACGCGGCCTCTGACGGAGTGGTTCCGGCCGACGGCGGTGGAGCGGAGATCGGTCCCGAGCTGGCGCCCTCCGTGCTGGCCGTGGCCGAGGAGGAAGTGGCGCGGCTTCGGGAGTCGGCCGGTCGGGAGGCCGGGCTGGCGCGGGAGGCCGCCGGGCTCAGCCAGGAGCGGGTGGCGCTGGAAGAGCGCGCGCGCCGGGTCACCGCCCGCCTGGCCGCCTGCCGTACCAGGCAGGAGGAGCTCAGCGGTGACGCGGGGCGGCTCACCGCGCGGCTCGACAGCGCGCGCGGCGACGACCCCACGCTCACCGCCCGCCTGTCCAGGCTGAACGACGAGGCCGAACTGCTCCGGGAGGCCCTGGAAGCCACGCAGGCGGCCGTCGCCACCGAGGCTGAGCGGGTCAGCGCGGTGGAGGCGGCCGGACGGGCGGCTCTGGAGGCGGGGTTCGGCGATGTGGCCGACGTGGAGGCCGCCGCCAGGAGCGAGTACGAGCGGGACGGCAAAGCGGAGCTGCTGCGGCGGCTCGACGCGCAGCACGCGGCCGTGACCAGTACGCTGGCCGATCCCGAGCTGGTGGCCGCCGCGCGGCAGGACGTACCCGATCTGGTCGCCGCCGAGGCGGCGCGCGACGAGGCCGAACAGGCGCACACGGCCCTGGCGTCGGCCAGGGACCGGGCCGCGCAGCGGGAGGAGCGGGTGGCCGAGCTGGGCGCGGAGCTGGCCGCGTGCATCGAGCGGTGGCAGCCCGCCGCCGACCGGCACCGGCTGGCCGAGCGGCTGGCGGCGCTGGCCAGCGGTACGTCGAGTGACAACCAGTGGAACATGAGCCTGTCGTCGTTCGTGCTCGGCGAACGGCTCCGGCAGGTGGTCGACGCCGCCAACGAGCGCCTCGACCACATGTCGGCCGGACGCTACCTGCTGCGGCACGACCTGCGGAAGACGGCCGGGGCCAGGGGGCGTTCGGGGGGCGGGCTGGGGCTGCGCGTGGCCGACGGATGGACGGGCGTCGACCGCGACCCGGCCACGCTGTCGGGTGGGGAGAGCTTCATCACCTCGCTGGCCCTCGCGCTCGGCCTGGCCGACGTGGTGACCGCCGAAGCGGGCGGCGCCGAGATCGGCACGCTGTTCGTGGACGAGGGCTTCGGCACGCTCGACGAGGACACGCTCGACGGCGTGCTCGACATCCTCGACGGGCTGCGCGACGGAGGACGGGCGGTCGGCATCATCAGCCACGTCGCCGAGCTGCGATCGAGGATCCCGGCCCAGCTCAGGGTCTCCAAGACGCGCACCGGATCCACGCTGTCGGCGGTCGGGGTGGGCTGACGACCGGCCCAGAGCCGCCGCGTCTACCCATGCCGCACCGGTGTCTGATGATATTTCGGCGTATGACGACATTTCTCAGGCGAAAGACCCTCGGTGGTACGTGGGGCACCGTCCTGCTGCCGCTCCGCCCCGACGACTCGATCGACTTCGCCCGGCTGGCCGACGAGCTGGACCGGCTGGCCGTGGCGGGTCTGGACGGCGTGTACGCCCACGGTACGGCGGGGGAGTTCCACGCCATAACCGATGAGGAATACCAGCAGGTCAACGAGCTGCTCGCGGAGCGTTGCGCCGGCCTGCCGTACCAAATAGGCGCCAGTCACATGAGCGCCACCACCTGCCTGCGGCGGGTAGAGCTCGCCCGTGAGCTCCACCCCGGCGCCATCCAGGTGATCCTGCCGGACTGGGCGCCGCCGTCGTTGGCCGAGGTGGTGGGCTTCCTCGAGCGGGTCGCCGAGGTCGCCGACCCCGTGCCGCTGGTCCTGTACAACCCGCCGCACGCCAAGACCCGCCTCACGCCCGCCGCCTTCGGCATGCTGGCCGCACGGGTTCCCGCGCTGGTCGGGGTGAAGGTCGCGGGGGGCGATGCGGGCTGGTATCGCGAGATGCGAACCGAGGCGGCCGATCTGCCGGTTTTCGTGGCGGGGCACACCCTTGCCACCGGTACGGAACTGGGCGCGGCGGGGTCTTACTCCAACATCGCGGCGTTCAGCCCGGCCGGTGCCATGGCCTGGCAGCATCTCATGCGCGCCGACCAGGCGGCGGCGCGCGATGTGGAGCGCCGGATCGGGCTGTTCTTCGCCGAGCACGTCCAGCCGCTGGCGTCCGGTGGGTACGCCAATCCGGCGCTCGACAAGTTCCTCGCCCATGTCGGTGGCTGGGCGGACATCGGCACCCGCGTCCGCTGGCCGTACCGGTCGGTGGAGCAGGAGCACGCCGAGCGGCTCCGCCCGATCGCCAGGACGGCCCTGCCGGAGCTGTTCCCCGCACCGTAGCAGCCGAGAGCCGGGAGCCCGGCGGGAGCCGAGCGCCGAGGGCCGAGAGCCGACGCCGCCTGCGCCCGGCACCCGGCCGGGCTCACCCGCCCTTCGCAACGGTGTTCCTGACCTCTACCGGGCGTTTGATCAACTTGTGTAGGCGCGGGCCAGATCGGCGACCCGCTGGAGTTCTGTCAGGTCCAGCCGGGCGGGATAGGAGCCGAACGTAACGCCTGCCGCCCGATCATGCGGACCAGCACACTCTGTACGAGGTCCTCCGCGAGGTGGACCTCTCCGGTGAGCAGATAGGCCAGGCGCATCAACGAGCGTTGGTGAGCATCCACGACCGCCTGGAAACTGGCATCGCGATCCAACGTCTCTCCTCAAGTCGGTAACCTCCAGACGCTGTGGGCGCGGCGAAAGGTTGGCACTCCTGAGGCCGGATGGCACGGAGGAGTCCCAGCTGTGGCGCAGACGCTTCCGCGCGCCTGCTCAGGACTCAGGTGGTACTCAGTACCCGTTCCGGTGTATCCAGCCAGATCGACTGGCCGTCCGGCGCGACGGTGAGGCCGTAGCGGCGCCAGTGCGGCTCGCCCCAGCTCACCCACTGCGCGTACGCCTGGACGACCTCATCCCACACAGGCCGGTCGCCCACCTGCTGAACCCCGTGACCCACACTTCCGGGCCGCCAGGTGGCCACCGCCCACGACCGGCCGTCGTCGGGATCGTAGATCCACGTGCGCACGTATTCGCCGTCCTCATCGGCACCCTCGGTGGTGTGCGACCGCAGACCCGTCAGCGCACCGATGGCCAGATCCGCGCCCGCGCCCAGCCGGTCGAGCGCTCGCGGGTCGAGCGCCGTCCGGTAATGCCGACGCCCTTTGCCCGGCGGCGGGTCCTCGCCCGGTTTCAGCCGCTGCGACCGCATCATCATGTAGCCGGCGTACCCGACCGCCCGCCCGATGGCGGTGCCGTCGTCCCGCACCTCCAGGCGTAGCGCGTGACTGGTGCCATAGCCGGGATGCCACGGCAGCACGATCACGCCGCCGGGACGGGTCTGCTTCACCCAGGCGTACGGAATCGTGCGGATGCCGCAGGTGACGTGCACCCGGTCGTACGGCTCCCCGTCCGCGCAGCCGAGCGCGCCGTCGCCGACGAGCAGCCGCGGATGGGTCCCGGACTCGGCGAGGTTCTTCGCCGCCTGCTCAGCGACCTGTGGGTCCACCTCGATGGAGGTCACCTCTCCCCGATCACCAGGTGGCGGGGTCGGCGTCGCGGTCGATCAGGTACGGCGCCCCCTCCTCTTCGACAACCAGGCCCACGGCGGGAATGAACAGGTGGCGAGGCACGGCGTGCACGGCGTCCGTGATGGATGGGCTGATGTCTCCGGATCCCTCGGGATCCAGGGCGGCGCTCAGTCGTGCGAGGCGCTCGGGCGTGACGCTCACTTCCCCTTGCCCTTCCCATCGGCGTGGTCGCCCTGGGGTTTCTGTTGCTGGTCGTTGGTACTGCCGGTGCCGCCCTCCTTGCCGGTGACCTCTTTCTCCTTGGGGCTGTTCGGGTCCTCGTGTCGGCCCACTGCTGTCTCCTCTCGTGGTGCGGGGGTCTGACGGCGCAAGCGGCCTTTGGGCTCGTCTCTCATGTCGTCCAAGGCCAGCCATGGTTGCTTGCCGAGGGCGAAGCGCAGCCAGTACGCCGTCTCCGGCCCGCACGGGATGTGGATCTCGTGTCGTACCTTCACGGCCGGGGCCGGGAAACCCTCGGCCGGCTCGTACAGGTCGGCGGTGACCGCGAACGGCCTGGCTTTCGCCACGGTGACGAGCCGGGCCCGCTCGCTCAGGCGCGGGCACGTCGCCAGCGACTCGGGAACGCAGTCCGGGCAGGTGGGCGGCAGGTTCGTGATCGGCGTGCCGTCGGTGTGGTCGCCGGGTCGTCCACGAACAGCCACGTGGTCCGGCCGTCCTTCTTCTGGCGGCACGAGCCGCTGCACACCATGCACAGGTGCTCGTTCATCATGCGGCGGGTGCGCGGTGTGTTGATCGCCCGCCACTTGTACGCCCCGGACCGGTCCTGACCGTGCCGCAACCAGAGAAGGCCGCGTTCCCAGTCGTGCGGGCGTGGGTCCTCGTACGTCAGGAACAGCGCGCCGGCTGCGGGATCGAAGGCGAACGTGAGTGCGTGCTCCTCGACCTCGCCGGTCCAGAGGTTCTGGTCTGGGATCCGCCAGCCGCCCCGAGTGCGGTGCACGGCGTCGATAAGGGCGGTCACGCTTGTGGCGCCTGTGTCCGGCATCGGGGCGGGCGTTTGCGAGGGGGTTCGGACCCGTGACTGTCCATGTACGGAACGCTACGGATCGAGGAGCGCGGAGCTCAACGAAGTTGCTTTAGATTTCTCCTTGATCGTTCAGTACCTGGCCGACCAGTCGGCGTGCCTCCTCGCCGCGTACTGCCAAGGCCATAAGACGGTCGAACGCCTTCTCGTAGATCGTGACCTCGTGGCGCTGTCGCAGCGTCAGCTCGGCGGTGTACGTGGCCACGGTCACCATGCGGCTGTCGTAGATGGTGAACGCGTTATTCCTGGGCACCGTGTACGGCGCCGCCAGCGGCACGATGCCGAGGCTGAGACGCGGCGCATGAGTGGCATCCAGCAGTCGGCGCAGCTGCTCCGTCATCGCCTCGCGGTCGCCTACTGCGGTGTACAGCGCTGCCTCGCCAAGGAGGAACAGGAACCGGCGATGGGCGCGGCCGAGTACCCGCTGGGCCTCCAGTCGGGCCTGTACGCCCTCCTCAATGTCGTCAGGAATGCCGTGGAAATCGATGACCGTCGTCAGGATGCCGCGCGCGTACGGGGCCGTCTGGAGCAGCCCAGGGATGACCGTGGGTTCCCAGGCCCGGATGAGCCGCGTCTTCTCGTAGGCGTCGATGTTGGCGCGCTGGCGACGCCGCGTACCGGTCTTGAGGGACCGCCTCCAGTCCATGTACTGAGCGTCGATCGAGCGGACAGCCGCGACCAGATCGCTGATCTCGCTGGGGAATTGGCAGGCAACGCACCAGTCCCGGATGTCATCTTCAGAGGGAACCTGCTTGCCGAGCTCGATCTTCGACACCTTGGACGGCACCCATCCGCACGAGGTGGCGAGCTCGCGGCCGGTCAGCCCGGCATCGCGCCTCAGGTCTCGCAGGCGGATGCCGAGCGCTTGAACGGCTTGCTGCCCGAGAAGGGGTTGATTCACCGGAGGTGCGCGGCGAACTCGTCCAGCGACTGGGCATGCTTCAGGGCCAGATCCCGCCACGCCAGGTGACGCGAGACAACCTCGCGATCGGTGACGAGTTCGGCGCCGGCGAACGTGTCGTCGGCGTCGTCGAAGTGCAACCAGATCAGGCGGGAGCCGTCGAGCAGCCAGGCGTCGTACGGGTCGAGGCCAAGCCGCGCGGCAACATCGCGGCGCAGATAGCGGATGTCCTCCCCGGCCCGCACGCTGAGCTGAGCCACCTTCATGCCGTACCTCGTGTAGTCGGACGGCGGTACGGACACGATGCGGACTCGCTGCCAGGTCTTCCCGGATGCGACGTCGCGGCTGATCTTCTCCATCCAAGACCGATGCCACGCGTAGTCGTCCGACTCGCCGGCCTGCCACTTGCGGAACGGCTCGGCGCCCACAGCGCTGTTGTAGCGCTCCCGGAGCTCGAACCGGAATGCGCTGGTGGTGAAGGTGGCGAGCAGGTCGCCCAGCTCTGCCTCGGACAGAAGCACGGTCACCCCTGGGGGAAGTGTGGCAGGAGGTCCTTGGGGATCTCGATGATGATCTCGTCGGGGGCCAGGTTGACGGCATCGCCGAGGGCCTCGGGATCGGTGATCAGCTTTCCCTGGACTGCGATCGTGTCGCGGTCCGTCTCGTAGACGGCGGGACAGGTGCCTTGCTCGCTGTTGCTTCCGAGGAATCGCAGGCGCATGGCCGCTCCTTGATCGGATTTCTTGGAGTTTCTCCATTCGCGCCGATCGTCCATTGGCCTTGAGCCCCTCGTCAATAGCAGACGCGAGAGAACCGCATCTCCTCCCCCACGAAGAAGGTGTTCTCCGCATCGGCCGCCCTCGACGAACCACCTGAGAGAGATCAGGGCCGCGCCAGGCGGCCCTGGGTCACTTGCCCACCCCTTCCGTGAGGCCGCGCAGGAACTGGCGCTGGCCGATCAGGAACAGCACGATCGTCGGCAGCGCTGCCATGGTCAGCCCCGCCATCATCACCGGCCAGTCCGTGAGCAGGCGGCTCTGCATGGCCATCAGCCCGACCGGCAGCGTCTTCAGCGAGTCGTCACTGACGAACACCAGCGCGAACGCGAACTCGTTCCACGCGAACAGCGCCTGCAGCAGCGCCGCCGACACCAGGATGGGCCGCGACATCGGCAGGATGATCCGCCAGAAGATTTGCGTGGTGGACGCGCCGTCGATGGTGGCCGCCTCGTCCACGGAGCGCGGCAGCTCGATCATGTACGCCCGGATCAGGAAAATCGTGAAAGGCACCCGAAAAGCGGTGTAAAGCACGATCAATGCCCAGTACGTGTCGAAGAGCCCGATCGACGTCAGCAGGCGGAAGAGCGGGATCAGCGCCACCGTCGGCGACAGCAGCAGCCCGCCCAGCACCAGCAACGCCACCCCGTTCCCGAACGGCAGCCGCAACCGGCACATCCCGTAAGCCGCCCACGCGCTGATCAGCGTCGTGGCCACGATCGACGCCGAGGTGACGATCACGCTGTTGGTGAAGTAGCGGACGACACCCAGGTCCCAGGCCCGCGCCCAGTTGTCCCAGCGCAGCTCGCCGGGCAGCCCCCACGGCTGGTTGAAGATCTCCTGGTTGTCCTTGAACCCGCTGAGCACCATCCACAGCACCGGATAAAGCACCGCGATCCCGAACCCGGCCAGCAGGCTCCACCCGAGCAGCCGGCCCACGACCGACCGCAGCCGTATGGGGGTCTCCGCGCGTACCACGGCCGGGCGGGTCAGGCTGGTCGAGATCACGAGTCGTACCTCCGGCGGCGGGACACGGCCAGTTGTACGGCCGCGATGGCGAACGTGATGACGAAGATCACCGTGGCGACGGTGGCCGCGTAGCCCATGTCGTCCTCCATGAACGCCTTGCGGTACAGCCATGTGCCGAGCACCTGGCTGGAGTTGTCGGGACCGCCGGCCGTCATCACCATGACCTCGTTGAACACCAGGAAGGCGCCCGAGATCGTGAGGATGACCACCAGCGTCGTCATCTCCCTGACCATCGGCAGCGTGATGGAGAAGAACGTACGCACCGGGCCGCCGCCGTCGACCTTGGCGGCCTCGTAGTACTCGCGGGGGATGCGCTGGATGGCCACCACGAACAGCACGGCGGTGTAGCCGACCGACTGCCACTGGCTCATCGCGATGACGCTCCAGATGGCCGAGCCCTCCTCGCCCAGCCAGGCCCTGGCCAGGTGGCCGAGGCCGAGGCCGTTGAGCGCCTCGTTCAGCAGGCCGTACCGGGGGTTGTAGAGGAAGGAGAACAGCACGCCCACGACCGTGATCGACATCGCGGCCGGGATGAAGTAGAGCGTGCGCAGCAGGCCGCGCATGCGCCGCCCGACGAGCTCCTCCAGCAGTGCGGCCAGCACCAGCGACAGCCCGCCCTGGAAGACCAGCGAGACCACGGCGTAGGCGGCGTTGTTGCCCAGCGCCCGCCAGAACACCGGGTCGCCGAACGCCTCGGCGTAGTTGTCCAGGCCCACGAACCGGGGCTCGGGCGAGAAAGCGTTCCAGGAGAACAGGCTCAGCCGCAGGTTGTCGGCGATCGGGTAGTAGACGAACACCAGCAGGAGGACGACGGCGGGCAGCACCCAGGCCCAGGCACGCCACCGCCTCAGCACGGTCACCCGACTTCCTTCTTGGCCTTGGCCGCCGCCTTCTGGACGCCGGCCATGACCTGCTCGGGAGTACGGGAGCCGGACAGCATGCCCTCGACTCCGGACAGGTACGCGCCGGCGACCTCGGCGTTGGTGATCGTGTCCAGCCAGATGGCGAAGCTGCCGGCCTTGCCGATGTCCTGCAGAGCGTCCGTGAGCTGGGGGTAGGAGTTCGCGGAGGTGGCCGAGTCCTTGACCGGGCTGAGCCAGCCGATGTCCTTGGTCATCGTGGCCGCGTTCTCCTTGCTGGACAGGAACTTCAGGAAGTCCACGGCCAGGCCCGCGTTCTTGCTCTGGCCGTTGACCAGGAAGCCGTCGGGGGCGCCGGTCAGCGCGTTCGTGTCGCCGGGGGCGCTCGCCGGGGCGGGCAGGCGCAGGAAGCTCCAGTCGAGCTTCGACTTGTTGAGCACGTCGAACTCGACCGACTCCAGATAGTGCATGGCCGCCTTCCCGGACAGGAACTGCGCCTGCGCGGTCTCGTGCGACAGCCCATTGGCGTCCTTGGTGCCGCAGCGGGCCACCAGATCGCCGAACTGCTTGAGCGCCGTGACGTACCCGGGATCGGTGAAGGCGCCCGTCGCCGGGGCGTAGTCGGTCTCCAGCGTCTTGGGGGCCACGTCGTAGGCGTTCAGCTGGGTGATGAAGTGGATGGCCGCCCAGCCGTACTGGTTTCCGAAGGCGATCGGCTGCACGCCCCCGGACTTGAGCGTGTCGCAGGCGGTCAGCAGCTCCTCGAACGTCTTGGGCACCTGCACGCCCGCCTTGGTGAAGACCGCCTTGTTGTAGGCGAGGTACTTGCCGTCGAGGTCGACCGGCATGCCGTAGTACTTGCCGTTGTACTGGAACGCCTTCAGCGCGGCCGGCGCGAACGTCGAGCCCCACGGGGTGTCCGGCCCGATGACGCCGGTCAGGTCCGCGGCCAGCCCGGCCCGGACGAACTTGTTGGCGAAGTCGCCGGCCCAGGAGAAGTAGATGTCCGGTAGGTCCTTCGACGCCGTGAGCACCCGGATCTTGTCCTTGTACGGCTGGTCGCCGACCTGCTCGAGCTTGATGTCGACCTTCGGATTGGCCGTCTTGTACGCCGCCACGACCTTCTCGAAGTAAGGCGCGTACTTCGGATCGGCGAACTTGGTGACCATCGTCAGAGTGCCCGACTTGTCCTTGGGCGCGGACAGGTCGGCCTTGGCGGGCGCGCCGGCGGATCCGCCACCGCAACCGGCGGTGACCAGCGCCGTGCCCAGCAGTAGGGCGGTCCAGCGATGCGTGTTCATGAGGTCTCCTTGGTGCTTGACAGGGGGGCTTCGTGTCCGAAGGCGCCGTAGGAGGTACAGGCGTGGGAGGCGTAGGCGGTGGCCGCGACGGCCAGCGCGGGCAGGTCCTCGCCGCGGGCCAGGCCGACCAGCAGGCGGGCGATGAACGCGTCACCGGCGCCGAGCGTGTCCACCACGGCGACGGGCTCGGCGGCACCCCAGGCGACCACGTCTCTGGAGCCCTCTAAGGAGACCAGGACGGCACCGTGGGCGCCGAGGGTGACCGCCACCGTGGCCGGGCCCAGCGCCCTGACCCGCCGCGCCAGCGCGAGCGCCTCGTCGCGCGAGCCGGACGGGCTGGACAGGATCGCGATCCCGGCGTGCCGGGCATGCTCCTCGACGTAGTCCCACGGGCGTTCGGAGAAGTCGAACGACAGCCGCCTGGTGTGCGCGGCCAGCTGGTCGAGCTGGCCCTCCAGGAACGAGCACTCGCCGGTGTGCACGATGTCGGCGGCCGCCAGCCGTACCAGATCCTCGGGGGAGAGGCGGAACCGCGAGACGCCCTCGCGCCCGCCGGTGAACTTGCGCTCGCCCACGACGAGACGGACGGTGGCGAAGGCGTTCGGCCCGTCCACCGTCCGCAGCAGCGACAGGTCCACGCCTTCGGCGGCCAGCGCGTCGCGCACCACGCGCCCGGCCTCATCGGTGCCGACCGCGCCCAGGTAGCCCGACTCGGCGCCCGTACGGCGGGCGTGCACGGCGACGTTCACGGCGTTGCCGCCCGGATACATGACGCCGAGATCGGGGTAGCGGTCGACGACGTTGTCCCCGACGGCCACCAGGCGAATCAAGCGTGGCTCCACACGGTCTCCTGTGACTGGGAAGGTTCTCACTCGCTTGAGTGAGAACGTTCTCAATCGCTGAGACGCATGTCAATAGCCCTCGCGAAATCCGCTACGGTGATCGCCTCTCGTCAGTGGGAGCATGATGGTGTGGACACGATCTAGCAGCACCGGGGGTGCGGATGAGCGGCAGCGCTCGGCGGAGCATGCCGTCGATCGAGGTCGTCGCCAAGGAGGCAGGGGTCTCCACCGCGACGGCCGGGCGGGCACTCGGCGGTTACGGCTCGGTGAGCGGCAAGAGCCGCGAGGCGGTGCTGGCCGCGGCCGAACGCCTCGGCTACCGGGCCAACAGCCTGGCCCGCAGCATGATCACCGGGCTGACCCACACGCTGGGCGTGCTCGTACCCGACATCGAGAACCCGTTCTTCTCCCGCGCCCTGCGCGGCATCGCGGACGTGGCGCACGAGCGCGGCTGGGAGGTGCTGCTGGTCAACACCGACGAGGACCTCTCGCTTGAACGCAAGGCGCTCGGCGTGCTCACCGAGCGGCGCGTAGACGGCCTGGTCGTCGCGCCCACCGACACCGCCGACCGCGACGCCTTGCAGGACGTCGTCGACGCCGGGATCCCGGTCGTCCTGCTCGACCGGCGGGTCCCGGGGCTCGAGGCCGACACGGTCGGCATCGACAACCGCGCCGCCGCCAAGGACGCCACCGAACGTCTGCTCGCGCTGGGCCACCGCAGCATCGCCTTACTGACCGGCGGCGATGAGAAGCTGCGGCCCCGGCTCGCCCGCACGGGACTGCGCGGCGTCGAACGCCTGGGCGCCACCACGGTCGGCGCCCGCGCGGCCGGATACCGTGACGCCCTGCTCGAACAGGGCATCGAGCCGCGGC
This sequence comes from Nonomuraea aurantiaca, assembly GCF_020215705.1. Lineage (GTDB taxonomy): Bacteria > Actinomycetota > Actinomycetes > Streptosporangiales > Streptosporangiaceae > Nonomuraea > Nonomuraea aurantiaca. The sequence continues at coordinate 982,893 of NZ_JAIWNB010000001.1, forward strand.
CCGAGCTGGTCAGCGCCGAGGGCTTCCGCAGGGAGGACGCCGCCGCGGCCACGACCCGCCTGCTCGGGCTGCCCGACCCGCCGACCGCGATACTCGCCCTCGACAGCCTGCTCGCGCTCGGGGTGCTCCAGGCGCTGCGGCGGCTGGGGCTGCGCTGTCCCGCCGACGTGTCGCTGGTGGGCTTCGACGACGCCGACTGGGCGGAGGCGATCTCCCCGCCGCTCAGCGTGGTGGCCCAGCCGGTGTACGAGCTGGGGGCGGAGGCGGGCCGCCTGCTCCTTGACCGCGTCCACGGCACCGACCGCCGCCCCGTACACCGCCGCCTGCCCACCCGCTTCGTCGAGCGCGAGTCGGCCAGATCTGTGCGGACTCCCACCGGGACGTCCCTGTAGCCGAAGCTCGCCGGGCCGTCGCACCCGGGCGAGTCGGAGATCGTCAAAAGAGGCTGCGGCTGGAGACGAAAATGCAGAACGGATGTCCGGCCAGGTCCGCGTACACACGCAGGGGCTCTTCAGCGTCGTCTATGCGGTCCAGCAGCAGCCGGCCGCCGAGGCGCAAGACGCGTTCGTGCTGTGCCCGCAGCTCCTCGACCGACGTCACGGTCAGGTCCAAGTGCGATTGCTGGGGGACCTGACCCTGCGGCCACGTCGCCTCCGGCAGCTTGTCGACCTGCTGGAAGGCCAGTTGTGGAGCGCCGCCCGCAGTGCGCAACACCAGCCAGTCGCGGCCCCGCTCGTCAACTTCGCCCGCTTCGGGCGGCTCATCACCGGGTCGGTAGACCAGGCCCAGCAGGGACCGGTAGAACTCCGCCAGAGCTCTGGCGTCAGTGCAGTCGAGCACCACCTGACACAGCTTGGGCCTGCTGTCCTGATCGGCCACCCGAACGCCTCCCCGATGAACATTTCCGTATACGCGGACATGCCCTCTTCACCCAGCGCCTGGGGCTAAACGCGAGAAGACCGTTCGGGCGGGAGCGCGATGTCCCAGGGGCCGGGCCGCTGGAATCACCCAGTTGCCCGGCCGGGGTTCATCTATCTGCCGTAGTCCAACGTGTGGTGCTCTCTCAGCCGCGTCCCGACCAGTAGGCCGCCGCGCGCTGCCACGCCGCGCCGCCCACCGCCCGGCCGAGGGCGCGGCCCTGCAGGTCGCCGGCCCGGAAGTGGATGCCGCCGTATCTCCGCGACATCCCGGCCTCGTCGGCGGCGGCGCTGAAGGTACGCCAGCTCAGCGTCAGGTCGTTGGCGGGGCTCACCCCCGGCTCCACCTGCGAGGAGCCCTTGGCGATCAGGGCCGAGCCGCCGAACGCGTCGCCGCCGGTGAAGCGCCGCAGCACCTCGGCCGCCGCCGCGCTGAACGTGCTGTGGCCGGAGACGTACTCGGCGAACGGCGGCGTCGGGAACGTCGGCACCTGATAGGGCACCCACGTCGCGCCGTCGATCACCCGGCCGCCCCAGGTCGCGATCTGCTGCCCCTGGTACAGGAAGCGGACCGCGGTGATCGGGCGTACGGAGTCGAAGACGCGCTTGACCTCCCACGAGGCGATCCCGGCGTCCTGCACCGAGTTGGCCAGCGCGAAGAACATCTTCACGTCCTGGTCCAGGCCATGATGGTCACGCGCCGACACCTGCTGGGCGAACAGGCACCAGTGGCCGGGCGGCGTCTCACTGCTGGGGCCGTCGGCCCAGTACTCCGCGATCGCCTTCTGGCGGTCGGTCAGCGCGGCGGTGCCCGACACGATCTCGGCGGCCTGGGCACGGTAGGCGGCCGAGCCGTACGTCGCGGGTGCGGGCACCTGGTCGGCCAGGTCGCGCGCGTGACCGCTGAAGGAGGCGACCCCGCCCCAGTGCGGCGCGAGGAACGGCGGCGTGACCACCACGCCCGCCTTGTTGCGGAAGGTCAGCGGCTGCCAGCGGCTCGGGTCGTTGACCGTGGTCAGCGGATCGGCGACCACCATCGGAGCGTTGACCGGCGCGTAGCCGGTGGTGTCGGCGTAGCCGCCGAGCTGGTTGGAGCCGTCGGCGTGCCGGTATTCGAGCACGGCCGTGCAGGCGGCCAGGCCGGTCTGGGCCGGCTGGCTGGACTGGTCGGCCGGGTCGTAGCCCAGCTCGGTCATCAACGCGTCGAACACCGCCCGCTGCGCCGGATAGAGATCCACGGCCGCCTGGTGGGCCGCGTAGCTGATCGCCTGGGCCCGGTTCGCGTCCGTGCGTTCGGCCGCGGGCCGGCGCAGCGTGCCACCCAGCCGGGTGCCGACGGCGACCGGATCGTAGGCGGCCCACGCGTCATAGGCACAGGTGTGCACGGTGGCCAGCGCCCTGGCCACCATCGGCGGCCCCAGCGCGCCGCCGCGCACCGCCGCCAGCATCGCGGTGTTCCACCTGACCACCACGTTGGGCTGCGCCGCCGCCGCCGGGTGGGCGGGTGTGATCGGTAAGACGAGCGCGGTGGCGGTCACCAAGGTGAGCACTGCCGCGCGTAAGGACGTCAGAACGGGCATGGCGAAGTCTCCTCGCGTCGTGGGCCCCCGTGCGCCCGGTGCGGAGAGGCTAGACTTCCATGCTCGAACTCATTTTCGATCTATCCGGCGGGTAAGAGCTGCCTTCCCCACGCGTCCTCATGCTCGAACGGACTTACGCGCTGAAGACTCGCCCGATCAGGGACGGCAGGAGGGCCGGGTCGGCGACGTGGGTGGCGGGGGAGAGGCGGGCGGGTGGGACCAGGCCGTTGACCAGCGCCAGGCAGCGCATGCCCGCCGCCTCCGCCGCCATCACCCCGTACGCGCTGTCCTCCACCACCACGCACCGCTCCGCCGGCACCCCGAGCGCACTCGCCGCGAACAGGAACAGATCGGGTGCGGGCTTCCCCCGCGCGACGTCCTCGGCGCTGAAGACGTTCCCGGCGAACCGCTCCGCCAGTCCCGTGAGCTCCAGGCTGCGGCGGATCTTCGCGTGGCTCCCGTTGGACGCCACGCACACCGGCACGCTCAGCCCATCCAGCGCCGCCACGATCCCCGGCACGGGAACGAGCTCCGCCGTCAGCGCCGCCTCGTGCGCCGCCGCCAGCCGCTCGCGCCACCCCGCAGGAACCTCGCCGACGGCCCGGTCCCACTCCTCGTCGCTGCAGCCCACGAACCGGGCGGCGTACTCCTCCTCGTCGATCGACCACCCCAGCTCGCGCAGCGCCGCCGTGCCGACGCGTACCGAGATGCGCTCGCTGTCCACCAGCACCCCGTCACAGTCGAAGATGACGAGTTCGACCGGCAAACCAAGCTCCTTTCCCCGCCGTGCCGCCGGGCGGCGGTGCGCCGCCCGGCGCCGCGATCAGTGGTAGATCAGTAGTCCACCTGGAACATGTAGTTACGCTTGTCGAGGTCGTGTCCGCGTACGGCCTCGTAGTGGCGGGCCAGCCGGTCCATGAGCACGGCGATCGCCAGCGGGGACACCTCGCCGCGCAGCGCCTTCGGGATGCCGGGCAGCGTGAGGTCCGCCGTGTCGATGTGGAAGGTCTTCTTGGCCGCGTACGTGTCGAGGAAGCGCTTGGCCCGTTCGGCCATGGCCCGCGACGGGTCCTCGCCCAGCAGGTTGATCACCGCCACGTCGTCGTTGACCACCTCGAACGCGCCCTGGAAGAACTCGCCCGAGTTGAAGCCCGCCGCGTGCTTCCACTGCATCTCCTGCAGGAAGCACATGGCCAGCCCGTACGCCCAGGCGTAGCTGGGGCCGGAGCCGAGCACGTACGTGATCGGCTCGTCCTTCAGCGTCTCGGCGATGACCCGCGCCCGCTCCTCACCCTCGTGCGCGGCGGACACCAGGGCGTCCGGGAGCGCGTCGAGGGCCTGGTCGAGCAGCGCCCAGTCGCGCTCCACGCCGGACCTGCGCAGCAGGGCATAGGCCGCCAGCTGCATGAACAGATCACTCTTGCCGGTGAAGGCCACGTCGGCCGCCTCGGCCAGCGGGCCGCCCTCCTGGGTCACCACGACCACGGTCGCGCCGGTGCTCCTGGCGTACTGCGCGGCGGCGACGGTCTCCTTGGTCTTGCCGGTGTACGAGGCCAGGAAGACCAGCGAGCCCTCGCCCATGCGCCGGGGGCGCGCGGTGTTGAGCTCGTCGCTCTGCAGCTTGTAGACGGGCCAGGTGCCTTCGCGTTCGAGCAGGTAGTGGGCCGGGTAGGCGGCGATGAGCGAGCCGCCGGCGCCCACGAAGAACACATTGCGCAGACCCTTGTCGATGGCGTCCGAGACGAGCTGCGCCAGCTGGGGGCGCTGGTCGAGCGTCGCGCGGATCTTGTCGGCCAGGTCGGACTCGATCGGTTTGAGCGGCAGCAGGTCGGTCACAGGAGACTCCTTTTGAGAACGTTCTCAGTTTGACGTTGATAACGTTCTCACTCGGAACGAGAATGAGTCAAGAGGTCGCACGGCAGCCCAGCTGATAGCGTCTTCGTATCACCTGGCAAGACGCGAATTCGCATAGTGAGACGTAATGCCGCTTTCCCCCACAACCAGGACGACGCCCAGCCGATCGAGGGTCGCGGCCGCCAGCCTCGTCGGCACGGCCATCGAGTTCTACGATTTCTACATCTACGGCACCGCCGCCGCGCTGGTGCTCAACACCGCGTTCTTCCCCGGGATGGACCCGGTGGCGGGCCGCCTGGCCGCGTTCTCGACGTTCGCGGTGGCGTTCATCTCCCGGCCGCTCGGCTCGGCGGTGTTCGGCCACTGGGGCGACCGGATCGGGCGCAAGTCGATGCTCGTCGCCTCGCTCCTGGTCATGGGCCTGTCCACGGTCGCGATCGGCCTGCTGCCCGGCTACGCGGCCATCGGCGTCGCCGCCCCGGTGCTGCTCGTGCTGCTCCGTTTCACGCAGGGCATCGGACTCGGCGGCGAGTGGGGCGGCGCCGCGCTGCTCGCGACCGAGCACGCGCCGCCGGGCAAGCGCGGGCTGTACGCGATGTTCCCGCAGCTCGGGCCGTCGGTCGGGTTCATCGTGGCCAACGGGCTGTTCCTGCTGCTGGGGGAGGTGCTCGGCGACGAGCGGTTCGGCAGCTGGGGCTGGCGCCTGCCGTTCGTGGCGAGCCTGCTGCTCGTCCTCACCGGCCTGTACGTACGGCTGAAGATCGCCGAAACCCCGGTCTTCCAGGCCGCCATGGACCAGCACCGCATCGCCGAGGTGCCGTTCGCCGGCCTGATGCGGCAGCAGTGGCGCCGCGTGCTGCTCGGCGCGGGCGCCATGACGATCGCGTACACGCTCTTCTACACCGCGACCACCTACTGCCTGGCGTACGGCACGCAGGCGCTGAAGATCCCGAAGACCACCATGCTCGCGCTGACCATGATCGGTGTCGTGTTCATGGCGGCGGGGACGGTGGCGTCGGCGATGGTGTCCGACCGCTTCGGCCGCCGCCGCACGCTGCTCACCGGGACCGCCGTGGCGGTGGCGTGGGGGCTGGTGATGTTCCCGCTGATGGAGACCCGGTCGGTGGTGCTCGTGGGGCTCGCGCTGGCCGGCGCGCTCGGCCTGATGGGGCTGGTGTTCGGGCCGATGGGGGCCTTCCTGCCGGAACTGTTCAGGACCGAATACCGCTACAGTGGCGCGTCGATCGCCTACAGCCTCGGCGGGGTGCTGGGCGGCGCGGTGCCGCCGCTGGTGGCGACCGGCCTGCAGGCGAGCGGTGCCGGCGTGCTGGGCGTCGGGGGGTACGTGTCGGCGATGGCCGTACTGAGCCTGCTCTGCCTGCTCGGCCTGCCCGAAACGGGGGAGCAGACCCTCTAGAGGGCCATTAGTGGGCCTTTCTGTTCGGCGATCAGAGCTGCCAGCGGCCGAACTCGGAGTCGAGGCGGTCGCCGATGCGTCCGGACTTGGGGTAGAAGTCGGCGTAGAAGTCCTTGCCGCACTCGAGGTCGTCGAGCGCTGCCTTGATCTCCTTGGCGAGGTACTGGTTCGCGGTCGCCGGTGACAGCCGTGGCTGGTAGACGGTGTTCTCGCCGGCGTCTTCGTCGACCAGGCCCTGCTTCTTGGCGATGGCGTTCATCTGCGCCGAGAACTCCCGGTAGCCGCGATCTGCCATGCTCGTCGGGCTGACGGAGTCCACGCGGTAGCCCTTGCCCTTGACGCAGTCACCCATGGTCGCGGCCAGCTCGAGCAGCTTGGGGTCGCCGTTCAGCTCACGTTCGAAGGCGGCCTTGTAGGCCTTCTCGTACTGCTCGTACTCGTCGTCCATACTCTTGACGACCTTGCCGGTCACATCCTTGAGGGCCTTGACGTTACAGCTGTCGAGGACCTTGTCGTAGCTGCGCAACTGCGCCTTCGACAGCGAGTCCCTGATCGAAGAGTTGGGGTCGTCGTCGCGGGTGTACGCGGCCTGTTTTCTGAAGGAGCCGGGGTCAGCGACTTGGTAGAAGACATTGAAGCCCTGCTTCGAGCGCACCCGCTTCATGGCCTCGTAGTCGCCATTGGCGGCCTTGTCGTTGTCCGTCTCCGGCTTGGGCTTCGGGACCCAGGCGACGTAACGGAAGCCCTTCTGCTTCATGCAGTCGGCGATGGCCGACTGAATCCGCTGCGGCTTGTCCGACTTGCCGCTTGCGGCCGTCGTCTTGGCAGGCTGCGCCTCAGGGCTGGAGGCACAGCCGGCGAGCGTGACAGCGCACAGCACGGTCACGGCAAGAGTTGATCTAGTGAACATGCGGGAGACCATACTCCGTTAAACGAAATATGGTCAACCTGTCTTCAGGGTGCTCAGTCCAGCCAGATCCGGGCCAGGCGGCGACGGGCGCGCGGGTCTTCGGTGAACGCCGTACGGCCGTGCAGCACCACGTCATTGTTGACGAGCAGGAGATCGCACGGGCGCAGCGGGAAGCGCAGGACCATGTCCCCGTCGGCGAGGATCTCGTCGAAAGCATCCAGGGCGGCCACGGCGCAGGAGGTCAGCGGCTTCCCAGCGGCTTCCTGGGCGCGTTCGATCCAGTGGCGGTTGTACTGGACGCGGAGCCGCCCCGCGCGCCACTCGAAGACGGGGTAGACGCGGTCGAAGTCCGAGACCGTGCCCGCGCCGAAATGGAAGTCCTCATAGAGCTCGGCCAGCAGGTCGGGCCGCTCTTTCAGCAGCCGGTCGTGTACGGCGTGGCCGCTCACCAGCAGGGACTCCCCGCCGTGGACGGCCGCGCGGAGGCACAGCAGGCCCAGCAGGTGCGGCGGCCCGGGCGGCCCGCCCCGGTCGGTGTGGAAGGCCAGGCCCTGGTCGTCCATGCCTCTGCGCGAGTTCTCGCCGGTGGTCACCAGCCCGGCCTTCTGGGCGCGCGGGGTGCCGAGGAGCGAGCCGAACGTGTAGCACAGAAGATCGATCTGCTCCTCGGGCCAGTCCATGATCGGCCATCCCCGGATCACCACCAGGCCGGGACCCGCTTCGAGCGCGGCCTTGGCTCTCTCGGCCAGGAGCGTCAGTGCCGGGATGTGGAACTCGGGCTGGGGCCCGGTGGCCATCGCGGTGAGCGGTTGGTCGATGGGGAGCAGCCAGTCCTGTTCGCGCAGGGTGGAGGGGGTCCATGCCGTGGGGCCGCCTACCGGTGTCGGGTTGGTCCGCATCGTGGTCTCTCCCGGTGATCGTGCCGCCTGCCTTTACGGCCTACCCGCCCGGGGCGCGGGTCCACGCGTCGGCGATTGGGGGAGGACCGGCCGACCATGCGTAGCCGTGATCAGGCCGAACCCAGCTTCTTCTGATAGCAGCGGGTCAGCGGCTGGTGCACGTACGTCCCGTACGACTCGCCAAGCACATACCCGCTGCTCTCGTACAAAGCTATGGCCTCAGGCTGCCTGACCCCGGTCGCCAAACGCACCGTCTCGTAGCCCATGCCCCGGGCCAGATCCTCCAAGGCCGCCAAGAGCCGCCTGGCGATCCCCTGCCCACGGAAGGCGGGATCCACGTACATCCGCTTGAGCTCCCCCATGTCCGGACCCGCCGGCTGGATGGCGCCACACCCGGCGGCATGCTCGCCGGCGTAGGCGACGAGGTAGCGGGCCTGCGCCTTGACGACGGAACGCCCCTCGGGTCCGTAGCGCTTCACCAGCTCGTCGAAGGCCGCGGCGAGCAGGGCGGTCAGGTCGGCGTCGGCAACGGTCCGCTCCTCGATCTGCATGCGCTCATGCTATGAGCCGCCACATCTGCCGGATCCGGACGAGGATCGTTGGCCGGCCCTCACCCGTACTCCGGGAACAGCAGTGCCAGCTCCCGCGGATACTCGGCGATCAGCCGCAGCTCGTCGTCCGTGAGCGGTCGGCCGGTCATCGCGTTGCAGAGCTGCACCAGCCGGAACGCCAGGTCCTCCTCCCGGACGTCCACGCCGAGCCCGTCCATGACGTGCCGGAATCCGGCCTTCCCGCCGTACTCGCCGGTCAGCACGACCCGCCCGCTGCGCGCGTGCCAGTCCTCGGGGAACGGCCCGAGCGTCGCCTCGTCGTACAGCTCATAGTTGCCGTGATCCTTCAGCGCCCCGTCGGCGTGGATGCCCGACTCGTGCGCGAACGCGTTGCGTCCCACCCCCACCTGGTTGTACGGCAGCGGCTGCCCGAACGCGTAACTCGCCCACAGCCCGAACCGGCGCGCCCACGACAGGTCGATGGCGTCACCGATCTCCGCCTCAAGCCCGAAGCCGTGCTCGAAGGCGAGGATCGTGGACAGCAGGTCGGCGTTGCCGGAACGCTCGCCGATGCCGTTCACGCAGGTGTTGATCCACGCGTCCTGCCCGGCCTCCAGGTCGCCGAGCGCGCCCGAGATGGAGTTGGCCACGGCCAGGCCGAGGTCGTTGTGGCAGTGCGTCTCGACGGGCATCCCGACGGCCGAGGCCAGCTTGGCGAAGCGTTCGCGGATCCGGTCGGGGGTGTCGCCGCCGATCGTGTCGCAGTAGCGGACCCGGTCGGCGCCCGCCTCCTTGGCCGCCAGCGCGAACTCCAGCAAGAATCCGTCATCCGTCCGCGACCCGTCCTCAGCATTGACGCCCACGGTCAGCGCGCCCGCCGCCTTGGCCGCCCGCACGGCCGCCGTCATCTCCCGCATGATCGCGCCGCGGTCGAGGCGGCCGCGGAACTTGTTCTGGATCATGTAGTCCGATGTGGAGATGGACAGGTTGTAGTGCTTCAGGCCGAGCGGCGCCGCCTTCTCCACGTCCTGCGGCACGCCGCGGCACCAGCCCGACAGCCGCAGCTCGCCGAACGCACCTGCCTCGGCCAGCGCCGTCTGCGCCCGTACGTAGGGCACCTCATGGAACAGGAAGGGGAAACCGATCTCGGACTGAGCCACGCCGAGCTTGGCCAGATAGAAGTTGACCATGGTCTTGCCGAACTTCGACAGGCCGGTGCGCGCGGTCTGCACGCCGTCTCGGTTGGTCACGTCAAGGAAGTGAACTTTAGGCATGTCCACACGTTGACACGCCTGCTCAATGTGTATCAATATTGATTTTCATCAATATGGGAGGCTTGGCGTGGAGTGGATCGACGCGGCGACGGCGGCCGAGCGGCTCGGCGTGAAGCCCGCCACCCTCTACGCGTACGTGAGCCGGGGCGTGCTCAAGCGACGTCACAGTGAGGACCGGCGCAGCCTGTTCGACGCGGCGGAGATCGAACAGCTGGCCCGTCGCGGGCGGCCGCGCAGCCAGCCACCGGAGTTGGTCATCGAGTCCGGCATCACCGCGCTCGGCCTCGACCGCCCGTACTACCGCGGCCGCGACGCCCTCGTCCTGGCCCGAACCGCCGACTTCGAAATGGTGGCCGAGTGGTTGTGGACAGGCGACCCCGACACCTTCGCCTCGGACCGTGCGGCGCGGGGGCGTGGTTCAGAGGCGTCCGCCAGCGGGGCGCGGGGTCGGGTGCGTGCTCCGGAGACATCCGACAGTGGGGTGCGCGATTCCGAGACGTCGGGCGGCGCAGCGGGGGGTCGGGTGCGCGATTCCGAGACGTCAGACGACACGGCGGGGGATTGGGCGCGTGATTCCGAGACGTCGGGCGGCGCGCTGCGGGGTTGGGCGAGCGATCCGGAGATGGCGCAGGCCGCGATCGTGGCTCAGCGCGGCCTCCCCGACGGTCTGCCGCTCCTGGACCGCCTCCAGGTGATCACCACGGTCCTCGGCGCCGCCGACTCCCTCCGCTACCAGCTCGATCCCGCCTCCGTCGCCGCCACCGGCCGTCGCCTCATCTCCGGGCTGGTCGACGCCCTGCCGGCCCTCCACAACCCCGGCGGCGAGTCGATCGCAGAGCGGCTCTGGTCCCGTCTGTGCCCGCGGCCCGCGACCCCCGCCCTCCTGGCCGCGCTGCGGGCCGCGCTCGTACTGCTCGCCGACCACGAGCTGGCCCCCTCCACGCTGGCCGCCCGGGTCGCCGCCTCCGCTCGCGCGGACCCGTACGCCGTGGTGCTGACCGGCCTCGGCGTGCTCGGCGGCCCTCTGCACGGCGGCGCGTCCCACGCGGCCGAACGACTGCTGGCCGAGGTGCGCGAACCCGGCCAGGCCCCGCGCGCGATCGCCGAACGGGTACGCCGGGGCGAGCGCATCCCCGGCTTCGGCCACAGCGTCTACAAGAACGGCGATGCCCGCGGCGGCCTCCTGCTCGATCTGGTGAAGGAGGCCGCGCCGGACCACGAACGCATCGCCGTGGTCCAGGCCGTACTGGCTGAAGTCCGCCGGCGACGCCTGCCCGAACAGAACGTCGACTACGCACTCGCCACCCTCGTCGGAGTCGCCGGAATGCTGCCCGGGTCCGGCGAGGCGATCTTCGCGGTGGCCAGAACCGCCGGGTGGCTGGCCCACGCGATGGAGGAATACGCCAAGGGCTCCCTCCTCCGCCTCCGCGCCGCGTACGTCGGCCCGCTGATCAGGTGACAGCCCGCACCCATGGAGCGGACCCGCTGATCACGTGACAGCCACGGGGGAGTGCCCGCTCGTGATCAAGCCGGGTCCCGCACCCGTAGAGCGGACCCGCTGATCAGGTGACGGCCACTGGCGTGTGCCCGCTCCTGTCCACGTAGGCGGCCAATGCCCGCACGCGCTCCGCGTGCTCGTCGTGCCCGACGATCACCGGTGGCTCGTTGTACGGCATCGCGTCCGACGAGCGCCGGAGCTTGATGTATTGTCCGCAGGCGTCGATCGCGTACGGCTCCATGTCGTCCTGGAGCGCCCCGATCACCGTGATCCCGTACGTCTCGCCGATCCGCCGGAACAGCGCCACCGCCTCCCGCCGGTGCTCCTTGCCCAGGTTGCGGCCCAGCTCGTCGAGCACCAGGCACAGATGCCCGCCCCCGGACGACGCGATCGCCGCCGCGCACACCAGCTTGACCGCCTTCTCGTCCATGAGCGCGGTGTTGGCCCGCCGGTTGTACGGGACGAAGCCCTGGCCCTCGCCGCGCCGCCACTTGGGCGTGACCCGCCATTGCCAGCGCTGCTCCGGATCCGCGGGCGCCGGTGGCACCGGGAACTCCAGCGTCGCCCCGTAGCCTCCGTAGGACGTGTCGAGCTGCTCGAACTCCTCGGCGACCCGCGTGAGCCGGGACTTGATGGCCGCCGTCAGCGCCGCCCGGTGTACGGCCGTCGATCTGGCCGCCTCCTCCGCCCCCTTGTCGGCCGCGGCCAGGTCACGCTGCCTCGACACGACCTGCGCCTCGATCTGACGCCGCTGGTGCTTCTCGTATTCTTCCTGCCCGCGCAGGTAGGAGGCCAGCGAGCCGCACACCGCCGCGAACGTCGCCTGCTCCCGCGCCGTGCTCCCCCCACGCTCGGACAGCAGGAACCGCAGCTCCTCCGGGATCTCCGCGTCCTCCTCCGGGAACGTGTCGCGCAACGCCTGGTCGAAGTGGCGTTCGGCGACGCGCCACCATTCCTCGGCGGTGCGCGATCGTTCGCCCTCGGGCAGCGCCTTGAGCCACTCCCGCGCTCCCTCGGCGGTGCCGCCCCAGTCGGCGGCCAGCGCCTCGACCTTGAGCACCTCCCGTTCGCCGCTCACCCTCGTCTCGTCCTGGCGCGAGCGGGCCCGCTCGCTCTCGTGCCGCTGCCGCCGCCCCTCCAGGCGTTCGATCTCCATGTCCTTGGTGCGGGCCCGGAAGTCGAGTGCGGCCGCCTGCCGCTCGGCCTCCGCCACCGCGGGCGCCAGCTCCTCCAGCGCCGCCGTCAGCTCGCCCAGCCGCGCCCGCCGCTCGGCCAGCTTCGTCTCGAGCTCGGCGAGCCGTACTCCCGCTTGCGCCCCCTCCAGCCGCCGCTGTCCCTCCGCGACACCTTCCTCCCCATCGCGTACGGTCTGCGCCGCCGTCTCCTGGGCATCCTTGGCCCGGTTGAGCCGGTGCTCGGCGGCCTTGATCCGCGCCTCCCGACCGGTCGCCTCCCCGTCGAACGCCCCTACCACGCTCACCCCTGCGGCACTCACCAGGACAGAGCCGGGCAGCTCAACCAAGGCCGCGGCGGCCGCTTCGAGCTGGCCGGCGTCGACGATCACGGCATGCTCGTGCGGCCACCCCCGCAGCTCCTCCAGCCCGAGCCCGGCCCCACCAGGCACTCCACCGCCAGCGTTCGTAACCGCTCCACTGGTTGCCCCGCTGGCTGCGCCATCGGCCGCTTGACCGGTGGCCCTCGCGGCTGCTTTGGGGGATGGGCGACCGGCGGAACCGGTCTGGTCACCGCCGGCGTGGGCGTAGTCCCGGGCTTGTTCGGCCACATCCAGTGCGTCCAGGAGACCCGTTGCCACGACGCCCGCCGCGGCCAGTGCGTTGAGCTGGGCGGCGGCCGGGCCGCCCTCGGCGTCGTCCAGCGCGGCCTGGGCCGAGGCCACCTCACGGTCGGCCACGCCCAACGCCTTCAGGGCCTCGTTCAGCCGAAGCCGCGCCTCCCGCAGCTCCCGCTCGGCCGTGGGCACATCGCGGCCGTCCGAGAACCGGCGCGTCTCCTCCAGCGCCGGGATCAGGCCGCGCAACTCGTCGGCGGAGTTCTCCGCCACGGCCCGGTCGGCGTCGAGCTTGGCGGCCCGCGCCTGCATCGCGGCCAGCTCCTTGCGCGCCTCCGCCACCCGCCGATCGAGCGTGTCGTCCTTCAGGGTGGTGATCTCGGCCTTCACCATGGAGAGCGCCTCGGCCGCCGTCTCGCCTGCGGCCCGGTGCCGTTCGAGCTCGGCCACCAGCAGCTCGTCCTTTGCCGCCGCGTCGTCCAGCTTGCGGGCCTGGCGCCCCCGCCAGCACCGCAGCGCGTCGGCCAGCCGGATCCGGGCCTGATCGCGCCGGTCGAACGTGGTCAGCAACGCCCGCGACTCCGTCTCGAACTCGGCCAGCCGATCGGCCGCCTGCGCCGCCCGTACGCGCTTGGCATGCTCGTCCCGGCGGGCCTCCCGCTCCTGCTCGAGCTCGGCGTCGAGGCCGGTCAGGGCCGCGATGGCCTCGAACACGCGCTCCGGCGAGATCTCGTTGAGCGGCTGGGAGAGCAGGTTGGTGGCGACCTTGCTCCGGACCGAGGTCGACAGGAACGACACGCAGCGGATGCGGTCGCCGTAGAGCACCTTGGTCAGGTCGCGGGCCACCACGTCGCGACGCCCGGCGGACTTGGGCAGCGTCGCCCACATCTCGTCGGCACGCGCCACGCGCTCGGCTTCGGATGCGGCAGATGCCAGGTGGACGCCGTCGCGCCAGCGGATCTCCAGGTGGGGCGCCTCCTGGTTGACCTTGAGCCATACGGTGACGGCCCCGCCGGAAGTGTCGGGCACGGGGAACAACTCGCCGTCATCCGGCCCGGCCGGCTCCGCGCCCACGGTGATCTGCTGAGACCCGGCTCCGGTGCGGGTACGCGCCTCCGAGGTCTCCAGCGTCGCCGCCCCGCGAGACGCTGAGCGTACGGACACGGCAGCCGCTTCCCCGGCAGCCACAGCGTCCGAGGCAGCGGCACCGCGACCCGGTCTGGTGGCTTGTTCCGCGGCAGAGGCGCCATGCTCCGCTCTGGTGGCTTGGCCCGAGGCGGGGGTGCCGTGCCCCGGTTCGGTGGTCTGATCTGAGGTGAGGGCGTCGGGAACTGGTCCGGTGGCTCGGAGGGGCAGGTCGAAGGACGCGCCGGGCCGCCCGAACACGCCGACGATGTAGCCGTGGTCGGCGCTGGCCCACTGGCGGGCGCCCGCGCCACTGGCCAGCTCGGCGTTGAACAGCAGCTCCGACACCGCCTTCGCGCCCGAGGCGAAGCGCCACTGCTCGTCACCCAGCAGCGCCGTGATCGACGCGATGAACGACGACTTGCCCGCGCCGTTGGAGTCCTTGGGCCCGGCCCCCGCGACGACGATGAGCGTGCCGGGGACGGTCGGCACCGGATGGGTCGAGAGCCGTGAGATGTTGACCGCCTGCATGGCGATCAGCACCCGGTCCCCGACGACGTTCTCCACCTGCGACACCTGTGACCCCCGTAGTCCTTCCGTTTCACCGCGCCGCCCCGGCCGGGACTGACGCTGTCTGTTCGCCGCGCCGCCCTGGGCGGGGCTGTTGCCGTCTGTTCGTCGGGTCGGCCGGGCGAGGACTGACGCTTGGCGCCTGTTCACCGCGTTACTCCCACCGGGGCCGACGCTTGGTGCCTGCCAGGCTCGGGTGGTTATCCGGCCGACAGGTCCGGGTGGCTACCCTGCCGATCTCCGCGCGCGTACGGCTGTGGCCAGCGGGCTGTGCGGTCCGGCCGCCAGGATCAGCTCCTCCTGCAGTCGTCGCCGCGCCGCCGGGGTCAGCCGGTGGAACTGCGGTCCCGGCGCGTAGCCGCCGGCCTCCTCGCCCGCCTTGACCTGAGTCAGCAGCCCGGCGTGTCGCAGCACCCGCAGCGCCGCCTCCAGTTCGCCGATCGGCAGCTGGGTGTGGCGGCGCAGCTCGTCGACGGGAGTGGGGTGCGGCGACAGCCAGGTGTCGTCGGGCAGCAACCCCTCCGCCCGCGGGATCGCCACCGAATGCACCAGCACCAGCGTCAACACCGCCCGCTCACTCTCACCAAGCCCCGTCGCTGCCGGGGCCCCGGCCCCAGGCGTGGTCGGGGGCGCTGGGTCGGTGCGGTAGGCGTCGTCGTAGCCCGAGGTCCATCGCTCGCGGTGCTGGATCAACGTCCGGCCTCGTCGGGCGAGCATCTCGGCCAGCGTGTGGCGGAGCGCGGGATCGCGGAGCCCCCCGAACCGAGCCTCCAGCACCGGCTCGGCGCCATGCTCCACCGCCATGAACGCCGCCACCAACTCGGCGCGCCGCCGCTCGTCATAGCCGCTCAGCAACTCGTCGAACTCCGCCGCACCGCCCTCGACCCGTCCCGCCACCGCTGTTGCCGTCGTGGGATTCTGCGCCCGCACCCGCGCCTCGGACGGCTGCTGCGCGCTGGGCGGCTCTTGCGCCTCAGGTGATGGTGGCTGCACGACCAGCGGTCCTTGTGCGGCGGGCGTTGCTTGCACCTCGGGCGGTTGCTGTGCGGTGGGCGGTCCTTCCACGGCGGAGGGCTGCTGTACGACCAGGGGCCCCTGCGCGGCGGAAGGTTGTTCCGCGGTGGGCGGTTCCTGCAGCCCGTGGGGTACTTGCGTGGCGGCCGCCACGATGTCGGCGTCCGCGACCACTGTGAGGTCCCGTTGCTCCGGTGTGGGAATGCGCCGGACCAGTTCCTTCAGCTGGGCGTGCGACTCGACCGGCCACAGGGCGCAGCGGGGGCCCAGCGAGACCACGCCGTCGGACATGACGATCCACGCCGAGTCGTGCAGCCGGCGCAGCGCCCCGATGGCCCAGTTGCGCATCAGGTCGTCGGCCCGGCCGATCAGCGCACGGTAGGTGTCGAGGATCAGCTCGGCCGGCGCCGGAGTGCCCGGCCACGGGTCGACGGACAGGTCGCTCCAGCAGCACTTGAGCGTTGCCGCCAGCACCCGCCGGGTCTCGCCCGAGCGTTCGACCGGGACCGGGGACACCTGGTATTCGTCGAGCAGCGACGGGGTGGCCGCGTCGGGCCACACCGGCAGGGCCTGGCCGGTGGAGTCGGGGCGTGTGAGCCGTAGCATCCCGGCAGGCGCGGCGACACCGGCCCCCAGCCGCAGCGGCCCGCCCGACCGCGCCCGCACGTGAGCGACCGCATCTTCCCCCAGCACGCGCCGCGCACCGGCGCCTCCCGAAGTGCGACCCGCACCGGTGCTCCCTGAAGAGCCGCGCGCGCCGGCGGGCTCCGAGGAGGGAAGGTCCGGGTCAGCGGCCTCTGGAGAGAGTCGGGTGCCGGTCATGATGTGCGCTCCAGGTAGCCGTGGGACAGCCAGGCCGGTTCGCCTCCTGGCGAGATCGTGAGGTCGTCGGCCCAAACGAGCCGATAAGGCAGCTCAGGCCGCAGATCGACCGTCGTCAGGTCGGCCAGCAGCCGGCGGGCCGAGGGCCAGTCGGACCGGAGTACGTCGGCCAGTGCCACCCGCGACGACGCCCCCAGCAGCGACTCCGCCACCTCCGTCAGCCGCTCCATCGCCGCGTTGGGCGCGGAGTCGAGCGAGCCTTCGGGGCCCGCGTCGGCGAGGGTGGAGCGCGGGGGAGTGGGCTGGGCCGGAGCCGGGCGGGGCGCTTCGTCGACCGCGCGGGCGATCGCCGCCGGGTCGTGCCAGGGCGCCGGAGCGTCGAAGACGAAGCCGTCGAGCACCGCCGCGAGCCGCTCGCGCGAAGCGGTCTGCGAGAACGTGCGCCACGTCTCGGTGGGCAGCAGCGTCAGGTTGCGGGTCGTGCCCGCCGAGTCGGCCAGGCGCCCCGCCGCCCGCCGGGAGGCGTCGCTGTAGGCGTAGATGGCCGCCCGCAGATCGGTGCAGACCCGGTCGAGCGCGGGCCAGCGGGTCAGGATCGTGCCGTGCAGACCCTGCGCCCGGCGCGCGATCTCCTCGGTGCCCCACAGCTTGGGCGCCTGCTCGCGCAGCTCCTCGATCGTGCCCATGGTGAGCGTGATCAGCTCCAGCGCCCACAGCCGGAACGCCCTGGCCAGGTTGGCGGCGCTCTGCCTGGCCTCCTCCATCGTGGTGCGCGGGTCGGCGACGTTGAGGTCTTCGAGCGCGAGCAGCCGGTGCATCTCCGACTGGCCGCCGTCGTCCATCATCCGCCTGATGAACATCAGCCCGACCACGCTGGTGAACGACGCCCGATAACGCAGCTGGTTGGGCTTGGGGAACACCTCGCGGATCGCGCCCAGCCCCTTGAGCACGCGCAGCCGGTTGTCGAACTGGTCGCCGGGATAGGCGCGGCAGGCGAAGCGCATCTGCTCGTGCGTCAGCCACTCCTCGCCCGCCTCCGCGAACGCCGCGAACAGCGTCTCGGCGATGTCGACCAGGGCCGGGTCGTCGACCACCGCGCCGCTGTCGCGGGCCAGCGCCGCGAACATCCGGCGATAGGTCGACAGCACCGCCTCCTCCGAGAGGGCGGCGTCGAGGGTCAAGGGCTGTTCGGACACGGGCTCTAAGGTACGGCTTCGCACCGACAATCTCGGCCCGACCTGACCGGCTCACCTGCGAGTAGTGCCCAACCTGACGTGCTTACCTGCGAGTAGTCACGCCGCACGCTAGGGTGATCCACGGTAATACGGGGGCAAACGTTCAGTAATCGTACGTACGGGGTGAGTGACGCCTTGCGTATCCGCGTACTCCGCGGAGACCGTGCCACGGCCGTGATCGCCGGTGCGGTGGCCGTGATCCTGGTCGCCTTGGCGGCCGTCTTCGGCGTGGGCGTCTCCAGCGCCACGCCGAAACTGGCCGACGTCGGCGCCTGGTTATGGACCCAGGCCCGAGGCAAGATCGTGCACGTCAACGGCCTGTCCGGTGAGGTCGACGGCTATCTCGACAAGAAGTCGGCCAAGCGGCTGCGCGTCGTCCAGGACGGCTCGAACGTCCTGCTCGTCGACGACGGCAGCGGCTACGTCAGCCGGATCGAGCCCGGTCAGCTCAGCGTCGCGCAGATCCGTAACTTCGGCACGGCCGGCCTGCAACTCGTCGTCTCGGGCGCCGTCGGCTACGCGGTGGACCCGGAGGGCAAGGTCCAGCAGATCGACCCGGCCACGCTCAACTCGGTCGGCGCGCCGCTGTCGCTGCCGGGCCCGCTCGGCTCGGCCCGCATCGACGGCGGCGGGCGGCTCTGGGTGCCGGTGACGGCCAAGGGCGAGGTCGTGCCGGTGACCAAGGGCGTCGCCGCGAGCGCCGTCAAGGTCGGCGAGCCTGGTGAGGAACTGGCCGTCACGATCGCGGGCGGCCTGCCGGTGATCGTCAACACCCGCGCCGCGACCGCCACCATCGTCGGCGCGGACGGCGGCGTGGGCGAGATCACGCTGCCCAAGGAGGTCGCCCAGGCCGCCAAGGGCGGCGTGCTGGCGCCGGCCTCGACCGAGGGCTCGCTGGTGCCGCTGCTCACGCCCGGCGACTCCGGGCTCCTCGTGGTGGTCGACACGGAGTCGAACTCGGTGCTCAACACCAAGTTCGCGGTGAAGGATCCGGCCGCGCTCGGCGTGCCGCAGGTGCTCGGCTCGAAGGTGTACGTCCCGGACCGCAGTACGGGCGGCCTGATCGTGTGGGAAAGCGCGGCGGGCGGTCAGCCCACCAAGCTCCAGGTGGCCCAGGGCCCCGGCCCGGTCGACGTGTTCGTCAAGGACGGCCTGCTCTGGGCGAACGACGAGAACGGCGACAAGGCCGTCGTCGTCGACACCGAAGGCCGCAAGCACGACGTCGACAAGGACGACTCGGACGTACCGGGACCCACCAACACCCCCAAGCCCAAGCAGACGCCACGGTCCGAGCCGACGAACACCGACCCCAGGCCCGACCCGACCAGGACGGACGAACCGCGGCCGACGCGGACGGACGCCCCAGAGCCGTCGCGCAAGCCCACCAGGACCCCGACGTCGACCCCGACTCCCTCCTCCGCCACCCGCAGCCCCACTCCCACTCCCACCCCCACGCCCAGCGCGCCCACCAAACCGGGCGCCGTCAGCGCCAAGTCGGGGCCCGGCCACGTCAGCGTGAACTTCAGCCCGTCCACCGGCGGCAAGGTCGACCGCTACACGCTCAAGGTGTCCGGCGGCGACGGCAGGACCACGCCGCAGTCGGTGGACGCCGACGGGCCGTTCCAGTTCGAGTTCTCCGGGGGGAACTGCGGCGACGAGTACACCTTCACGGTCGTCGCCCACTGGTCGGGCGGCGAGGTGGAGTCGGAGCCCAGCGCCGGGGTCAAGCCCTGCGTGGCGCCGGGCAAACCGGCCAACTTCGCGGCCAAGCCCAAGAACCGCGGCGCCGAGCTGACCTGGGACGCCCCGGAGAACGGCGGCGAAGGCATCACGTATGTGCTCTCCGGCGCGGCGACCAATGACGGCCTCAAGGGCACGTCGTTCACCGCCGAAGGGCTCAAGAACAATCAGAAGCACGAGTTCAAGCTCAAGGCCAAGAACGACGCGGGGGAGAGCCAGGACGCCGCCACGGCGGACGTGGACCTGGCCTACCCGCGGCAGCAGTACCAGAACGCCAGCAACGACGACACCAACACGCTCATCCGGCCGGGCCCGTCCGCCAATGGCGAGGCCGGAAGGATCCCCCAGGGCCAGTACATCACGCTGACAGTGATCTGCCAGGTCAAGGGCTCGTCCTACACCGACAAGTCCACCGGCAAGTCCAGCGACATCTGGAACCGGATCGAGTCGTCGGCAGGCAACGGCTACCTCAACGACACGCTGGTGGCCACACCGGACGGGGGCGGCTTCCCGGAGGCTCCGCTCTTCGAATGCACCGACTGAGATAGG
Source organism: Nonomuraea aurantiaca (assembly GCF_020215705.1). Taxonomy (GTDB): domain Bacteria; phylum Actinomycetota; class Actinomycetes; order Streptosporangiales; family Streptosporangiaceae; genus Nonomuraea; species Nonomuraea aurantiaca. Next base: position 1,002,637 of record NZ_JAIWNB010000001.1, read on the forward strand.
GGACCTCAGTTGTACAACGAGCAGACGCAGCAACCGCAGCAGCTTGCGGCACAGTTCGCCCAGCGCTTCCAGATGCTGGCCCAGAACATCGAGCGCATCATCCGCGGCAAGCACGAAGCCATCGAGCTGGCCCTGATCTGCCTGTTCTCCGAGGGACACCTGCTGATCGAGGACGTGCCCGGCACCGGCAAGACCACGCTCGCCAGGTCCATCGCCGCCAGCGTCGACGCCGAGTGGCGGCGCATCCAGTTCACGCCCGACCTGCTGCCCAGCGACATCACCGGCGTGTCGATCTTCAACCAGGCGCACCAGAAGTTCGAGTTCCACCAGGGGCCGGTGTTCGCCAACATCGTGCTCGCCGACGAGATCAACCGCGCCTCCCCGAAGACCCAGTCCGCGCTGCTGGAGGTCATGGAGGAGCGCCGGGTCACGGTCGACGCCGAACCGCACCCCGTACCCAGGCCGTTCCTGGTGGTCGCCACGCAGAACCCCGTCGACATGGACGGCACGTACCCGCTGCCGGAGGCCCAGCTCGACCGCTTCCTCATGCGGATCTCCGTCGGCTACCCCGACCATGTGTCGGAGGTCGAGGTGCTCAAGGGCATGCCCACCGGGCCGCAGGTCGAGCGGCTGCCCGTGGTGGCCCGCGCGTCGGACGTGGCCGGGATGATCGAGTTCGCGACCCGTATCCACGTCGCCGACCCCGTCTACGACTACATCGTCGCCCTCTGCGGCGCCACGCGCACCAACCCGCACCTGCGGCTCGGCGCCTCCCCCCGCGGCAGCCTCGCGCTGCTGCGGGCCGCCCGCGTCAAGGCCGCCGCCGCCGGACGCCACTACGTCGTGCCGGAGGACGTCAAGGCCCTGGCCGTCCCGGTCATCGCGCACCGGCTGATCCTCACCCCGGAGGCCGAACTACGCGAGGTCACCGCGGCGCACGTGCTCGGCGAGCTCCTCGCCGGGATGCCGGTGCCGCAGGCGGCCTAAGGTGCTGACACCGCTGGGCTGGGGGACGCTCGCCGGTTCCGTGATCCTCTACGCGACCGGGTTCGCGCTCGGCTACCCGGAGCCCGTCGTCCTGGCCACCGGCGGGGTGCTCGCGCTCGCCGCCGCGCTCGCCTGGACCGCCCCCAGGCCGAGGCTGGAGGTGCACCGCGAGGTCACTCCGCTCAAGGTGCCGCGCGGGGACGCGGCGGTCGCGGTCCTTCACGTGAGCAATCTCGGCCGCCGGGGCCTGTCAGGGCTGCGCGCGCAGGACCGGATCGGCACGGCCGAGCACACGGTGGACCTGCCCCGCCTGCCCAGAGGCGCCGCCAGGACGGTGTCGTACCCACTGCCCACCGGCGTGCGCGGCGAGATCCCCGTCGGCCCGCTCCTGCTCGTCCGCGCCGACCCGCTCGGCCTGACACGCAGGATCAGGAGGTACGGCCAGACGGCCACGCTCCTGGTCCGCCCCCGCACGGTCGCGCTGCCGGTGCCCCCGTCGGGGAAGGCCCACCACCTGGAGGGTCCCACCAGCGACAACGCCCCCAGCGGCACGGCCACCTTCCACACCCTGCGCGAGTACGTCGTCGGCGACGACCTGCGCCACGTCCACTGGAAGTCCAGCGCGCGCACCGGCACGCTCATGGTGCGCCAGCTCATCGACGCCAGCCTGCCCACCACGACGGTCGTCCTCGACACCCGCGACCTCACCGAACTGGCCGTGGACGCCGCCGCCTCGGCCGCCGTCGCCGCCGCCCGGTCGGGCTTCCCCGTGCGGGTGCTCACGGGCGACGGGCCGCTCGCCGAGACCAAGACCGACCCCGAGCTGCTGCTGGACCGCCTCGCCCTGGTCGGATCCGGTACGTCCGGCGTCGGCGAGGCGGTGCGGCTGGCTCGCGGCGGCTCGCTGGTCGTCATCACCGGAGACCCGGCCGAGGCTGCCCGAGCGGCGGGGGCGCGTCGGCGGTTCGACCGCATCATCTGCGTATATATCGGGACGGATCCGCTCAGTGCGCCCGGCGTGACGGTCGTCCCCATCGCGGACCTGGCCGCGCTGCCGCCGGCCTGGGGCAGGCGATGAGCCGCCGCCGGGCTGAACCGAACGGCGGCCCACCGGTCGACGAGACCGGGCGTGCGGGCGGGCCCGTGTGGCGGCGGCTGGGGGGATTGGCGCTGGTGGCGGCCGTCACCGGGGTCGGTGGGTGGGGGTTCCATCGCGTCTTCCCCGGCACCGAGCTGCTCCTGGCCGTCGTGCCCGCGGCGACCGTCCCCGCCCTGGTGGCCGCGCTCACCTGGCGGCGGCCCCTCTGGCTGGCGCTGGTGCTCGACCTGGTGCTGTGGTTCGCCGGGACCGTACCGCTGTACAAGGGGATCGCTCCCGGCCTGCTCGGCGACCTGGCCGACTCGTGGCGGGCGCTGCTCACCACGCTCCTGCCCGCCCAGCCGGAGCCGCGGCTGCTGGTCCTCGCGCACACTCTCGTCTGGGCCGCCGCCGTGGTCGGCGCCGAGACGCTGACCCGCACCAGGACCCGCGTGGCCGCCGCGGTGCCCGGACTCGTGGTGTATGGGGTGGCGCTGCTGTTCGGGGTGGACGGGGAGGGCTCGAACCTGCCCCTCGCCGCGGCCCTCGTGGTGCTCATCGCGGCCCTGGCCCTGCTGCGGGACGACCGGCCGGCGCTGTGGCTGCTCGCCGGCGTCCCGGCCGCCGCCGCGCTGGCCGCCGTCGCCCTGGTCGCCGGGCCGCTGCTGCCCATCGCCGCCGAGCCGTACAACCCGCGGGACGACGCCGAACTGCCGCCCCCGGTACGCGTCGACAGCGTCAGCCCGCTCGACCGCGTGTCCGCCTGGCTGCAGATCCCCGACCGGGACCTGTTCACCGTCAAGGCGGCCAAGCCTCTCAACTGGCGGCTGGCCGTACTCGACCGCTATGACGGCGTCCGCTGGACGTCCGGCGCCCGCTTCCAGCCGACGGGCGGGCGGGTGCCGGCGGGGGACTGGACGGGCAAGGCGCAGACCGTACGCCAGACGATCACGTTCAGCGGCCTGCCCGGCACCTGGCTGCCCGGCGCGGAACGTCCCGTCGAGGTCGACGGCGTGCGCGGCCTGGCCGTCGATCCCGGGAGCGGGGCGCTGCTGGCCGCGAGCCGGCCGGTCAAGGGGTTCACGTACGAGGTGACGTCGCGGGTGGCCGAGCCGTCGAAGGCCGACCTGCTCGCGGCCACGCCGGTCGACGATCCCGCGCTGACCGCGTTCCCGGCCGGGCCGCAGGAGGCGATGTTCCGCAAGCTCGCCCAGCAGGCCACCAAGGGCGCGGACGTGCCGATCAAGCAGGCGTACCGGCTGCAGAGCTACCTGCGCACCAGCGCCACCTACGACGTCACCGCGCCGCCGGGGCACTCGCTCAAGGGCCTGGAGTTCTTCCTGGAGACCACGCACAGGGGGACGTCGGAGCAGTTCGCGTCCACGTTCGCGCTCATGGCCAGGACGCTGGGGCTGCCGTCGAGGGTCGTGGTGGGGTTCCGGCCGGGGCAGGCATCCGACGGGATTTACCACGTTAAATCGGGCCATGTCATGGCGTGGGCGGAGATCAAGTTCGACAAGCTCGGCTGGCGGCCGTTCTACCCCACGCCCGGCCGTGGCGGCGCGAAGGACGACCACGACGTGGTGTCCTCCGCTCTCAAGGAGAGCGAGGAGCTGGAAGGCGAGTTCACCCAGGGCACGGTGAACAAGCCGAAGGCCGGTCAGAAGCCCACCGGGGGTGGCGGCCGCAAGCCCTCGGCCGGGCCGCCGCTGTGGGTGATCGTCCCGGCGGTGGGGGCGGGGGTCCTGGTGGTGTACGCGGGTGCGGCGATGGTGCTGCCGTGGTGGCGCAGGCGGGCCCGCAGGAGCGTGACGGGCGCGGAGCGGCGGGTGCTCGGCGCCTGGTCGCAGACCTGCGACGACCTCGGGCTGAAGGGGGAGCGGGCACTGACGGCCGAGGACGTGGTGGCCCGGCATCCCGCCGACATATCCGCCCACCTCCGACCACTCGCCGATATTTCAAACTTCGTCCGCTACGCCCCCGACGACGTCGCCCACGAGGCCGCCGACGCGGCCTGGCGCCACAGCGACGCCGTCCGCCAGGCCGTACGCGCCAGAACACCGCTCAAGACCCGCCTCCGCAAGCGACTGCTCCTCCGCTGACCCTCCGGAAACCCCAAAGCCAGAGGTTAAGGCTGTTGGAGTTTCTGCGTGACCATCAGGCGGATCACTCCCTTCTCCGGCTCGTCCGCCTGCCAGACGAACCAGTCCTCGCCCACCGGAGTGCTCTGCTTGGTGGGATACATCAGGTACGGGTCGCCCGGATAGCGCTCGGGAGGGGGTTCGGTGATCAGATAGGTGACCTTGAGGCCACGCTTTTCGATCTCCGGCCGGACCTCGCCCACGGTCTTGCCCTCCACCCGGTACCCGCCCAGCGACGTGTCCTCCGGGACGGGCATCTTCGGCACGACGTGCTGTTCGTCATCGGGAACCAGTTCGCAGGGCGCCACCGGGTCCCGCATGAGGATCGTGCTGGTGTCGCTCCCCCCGTAGACGGGATCGACCGCAAGGGTCCAGACGAAGGTCTGGCCGGGCTTGAACAGCTTGGTGTTGATCTGCATCTGCCAGCCCGAGCTGCCGTCGTCGCCGGGGATGTTCCTGGGCGCGTAATACAGACCGCGGGGAATGTCCGTGACGGGTTCGGCGCGCGGCCCCTTGCATTTCTGGCCCGCCGGGACGAAGTTCACGATGGCGGGCACGAGCGTGCGCCGTCCCGCCGCCCTGCCGCTCTTGTACAACTCGCTGGCCGCTCTGCGCAGCTCGGACGCCACCACGTTGCGCGCGATGCCGAACAACCACGCCACCTCGCTGCCCCGCTCGGCCTTGTACGTGCCCCCGGTGTCGATGGCGGCCAGGAAGATCTCGGTGGTGAGGTCGTCCACCGTGTGCGGATCGGTCACCCGCCGGGCCACGAAGCGGCTCACGCCTTCGGCGTGTTTTCGGTAGAAGACCTCGAACGCCTCAGTTCACGTACGCCCACATGTCGTAGGTGTAGAACATCGGGTTCTCGGGCTGGTGGGTGCTGCACCACCAGGTCTGCCAGCGCCCGGTCTCCTGGCCCGACCGGCCGAAGCTGATGCAGACGTCATAGGGCAGGTTGCTGTAGACGACTTGGAGCGTGGACGAGGCGTGCGCTGGCGTGCTCGTGGCCAGGATCGGCGTCAGAGCGGTGACCGCGAGAAGCGACAAGGCGGTGATTCGGCGACGCACCAGTTCTCCCCTCATGAAGGGCCGGAAATCGCGAAGAGCGATCACCGTGAATTGGACGGCAAGGACCGCACCGCCGCAAGATCCGCCCCCGCCCGGCGCCGACGACCAGCGCGAACATCACGGACACCATGAAAGCTTCATCATCAGGGTGGGCAGCTCGAGGTCGTAGTGCTGCGTGTCGACCGGCAGCCGATCTAGCCGTTCTTGGCGACCGCGCCCCTGACGCAGATCGGCTTGGACCAGGCGACCTTGCTCGTCTTCGAGATCTGCAGCGGGACGCCCACCAGGAAGCAGTAGCCGGTGTCCGGGTCCAGGCCGGACACGCGGGTCGAGGTGGTGCCGGGTTGGAGGGCGGTGATCGCCTGCTCGCCCTGCCTGGCCGGGGAGCGCTGGACCACGACCGGGTAGCGGGCGGACTCCTTGGGCAGCGCCCACCGCAGCTCCACCAGCGTGCTGCGGTCGGCCACCACGCGTACCCGGCGCGGGGCCAGTGCGGCCAGGGCGTCCTTGCCGACGTTCTCGGACGGCTTGGCGGCGGTCGACGGAGGCTGGGACCGCTGCGGGTCGGCAAAGGAGGCTTCGTTCTGCCTCGACAGGTAGACGGCGAACCCGGCGCCCGCGAGTGCCACGATCGTGGCGGCGGCTCCGATCGCCATCACCCGCGTTTTCGTACTGCCGGACGGCAGCCCGCTCGACGCGTGCGTGGCAGCGGCTGGTGAAGGTCCGCCCGGCTGGGGACCCTGCGGTGCCGGATAGCCCTCGGCCGGCTGGCTCTGCGGGGTGGGATAGGCGCTGGGTGGATAGGTCGGTTGCGATGGGAATGCGGCGCCGAAGGAGGAGCCGGTCTGCGCTGGGTGCGCCGGTGGGACTGTGGCGGGAGCGCTCGACCCGTCCGTGCTGAGCTGGGAACCGGTCGCCTGCGGCCCGCCGAACTGCGGGCCCGACGGCTGGAGCCCAGCGGGGTGGTAGCCGGACTGCTGCGCGCTGGACGGCTGCGGCGCGAAAGGGCTCTGGTCAGGCTGCTGAGGCCCTGAGGGCGGGGGCGCGAATGGGTTCTGGTCAGGCTGCTGAGGTCCCGATGGCTGCGGCGCGAAAGGGCTGTAGCCGGTCGGCTGCGGGCCGCCCGCCTGGCCCGCCGGGTTGGGCGCGTAAGCACCGGTCACCGGCCCGGCGAGGTGCGCGCCGGCACCCGTCCCGGGCAAGTGCGCGCCGGCACCGGTCGCGGGCCCGGCCAAGTGCGCGCCCGTCGAGGGGCCGGGCGCCGGAGGCTCGGCACTGTCCGCCCGCCGGGGAGCCGTCGAAGGCACAGGGGGCCCGGGATCCTGCCCGACCAGGTCCGTCACCGGCAGTCCCAGCTCCGCCTGCACCTGCCGCAGCCGGTGCGCGAACTCGCGAGCCGAGCCGTACCGCACCTCCGGCTGCTTCGCCATCGCCCGCAGCACCGTCTCGAACACCACCGGTGGCACGTCGGGGCGGTTGATCGGCGGCGGATCCGCGCTCAGCACCCGGTACATCAGCGGCGCGATCGACGGGTCCGTCGGGCTGTGGAAGGCGGGCTGCCCGGCGAGCAGGTGATAGAGCGTCGAGCCGAGCGAGTAGATGTCGGAGGAGGCGGAGTGCGGCTGCCCGGTCAGCACCTCCGGCGCCGCGTGCAATGGCGTGAACGCCTGCGCAGTAGCCGAGATCTCCGCCGAGTCGACGACCCTGGCCACGCCGAAGTCGGCCACGGCCGGCTCGCCGTACCGGGAGATGAGGATGTTCTGCGGCTTGATGTCGCCGTGCAGGACCCCCGCCTCGTGGACGGCGGCCAGCGCCCCGGCCAGCTTCACGCCCGCGCGCAGCACATCTGGCACCTGCAGCGGGCCCTCCTTGCGTACCTTGTCGCGCAGCGAGCCGTTCTCGAAGAAGTCCATGGCGATGTACGGCTTGCCGGAGCGCGTCACGCCGGTGTCGAACACGGTGACCACGTTCGGATGACCGGTGAGCCGGCCGGTGAGCTGGAGTTCGCGCTGGAACCTGCGCATGGTCCGCTGGTCGACCCGGTCTACGGACAGGACTTTCAGCGCCACGATCCGATCGAGGCGCTCCTGGTAGGCGCGGTAGACGATGGCGAACCCGCCCTGGCCGGCCTGATCGAGTACCCGGTAGCCGGGCGCGTCCTCGACTGGCAGCACAGTACTCCCCCCTGTCACGGGCGAGTTTAATGTGATTTTTCCTGACTAGAGCGGATTCATGAGATAGGCACCGGCCACCACGGAGGCGCCCGCCACGAGCAGGAAGAAGAACACGTAGAAGCCGCCGGGCAGGATGGTCAGCCTGGCGAGCTGGTCGGCGTCGGAGTCACGCGCCTGCCGCCTGCGCCGCTTGCGCTGTAACTCGATGATCGGCCGCACCCCGCCGAACAGCAGGAACCAGACCGCCACCAGGGCCACGACCTGCTGCGCCTTGTCCGGCGCGTACATCGACAGGGCGAACACCGCGCCACCCGTCGCGAGCAGGATCAGCGCGCCGTACAGGTTGCGGATCAGCAGCAGCATGCAGACCAGGAACAGCAGCACGGTCCACATCAGCAGCGTGATGCGCCCCTGCTCGGTCAACCACGCGGCGGCCAGCCCGAGCAGCGACGGCGCCAGGTAGCCCGCCAGCGCGGTCAGCACCATGCCGGGACCGGTGGGCCGGCCTCTGGTCAGCGTTACGCCGGAGGTGTCGGAATGCAGGCGAATGCCTTCGAGCTTCCGCCGGGTGACCAGCGCCATCAGCGCGTGGCCGCCTTCGTGGGCGATCGTGATCAGACCCCTGGACAGTTGCCAGGACATGCCGAAACTGACGATCGCGAGCGCGACGAGTGCCGAGACCACCACGACCCACGGGTCGGGGGCAGGTTGAACCTCGATCAGGTGAGCCCAGAGCTTGTCCATCGAGGTATGACCCTATCCACGTAAAGTCTCGCCCGTGCTCACAGAACAAGATTCTGAACGAGGCCGGCGGCATCGTCTGCCTTTTCCGGACAAGTTGCGACCCGCTCTGCTTGATCTGGTTCTTGGGGGGAAGGTGGTGCTCGGCACAGATTTCCCGACAATTCCCCACACGTACGCGCACCGGCTGGCCGCTCTTCACCCGTTCGATCTGGGAGACGACTGGCCGAGGGCCGTATGCTGGCATAACGGTACAACCATGATCTGATGGGCAAGGTGAACGACCAGCACGTGGCGCTGATCCGCGCTTTCTACGAGGCACTCGGCCGCACCGACTACGCGGCGATGGAGAGTTGCTACCACCCGGAGGTGAGCTTCGGCGACCCCGTCTTCCAGGAAGTGGAGGGGCGGCGCAGGGTGATGGCGATGTGGCGGCTGCAGCTGGGCGTGAGCGACGGGCTGACGTCGGAGTTCAGCGACGTGACGGCCGACGACTTCACCGGCACGGCGCGCTGGACCTCCCGCTACACCTTCTCCGGTACGGGTCGCGAAGTGGTCAACGAGATCGACGCGCTGTTCAGGTTCGAGGACGGCCTGATCGTCAGGCACCACGACGACTTCGACTTCAAGCGTTGGTCCCGGATGGCGCTGGGCAGGCCGCACGGCCTGCTGTTCGGCTGGACGCCCATGTGGCGCAAGTCGATCAGGGACCGGGCGACGCGCGCACTCGACGACCTCGAGTAGAGACTTCGGCTAAGGGGCGGAAATGGCACGGATAAAGGGTTTCGGACGCGGCGGCAGCGCCCGCGAGCCGGCGCCTGAGCACTCGATGGACCCGCGCCCCGGCGAAGAGGCCCCCTACCAGCCCACCGTCATCGACAACGCGATCTACCAGGACGGCAAGCGGATCGACAACCCCGCCTCGCTGGCCGACGCCTTCGAACGCCTCAAGGAACTGCCCGACACCCTCGCCTGGATCGGCCTCTACCGGCCGAAGGACTGGGAGCTGGCCAGGCTGGCCGAGGAGTTCCAGCTGCACCCGCTGGCCATCGAGGACGCCATCGTGGGCTCCCAGCGGCCCAAGGCCGACCGCTACGGCGACATGCTGTTCGTCGTCCTGCGTGCCGCCCGCTACCTCGACGACGTCGAGGAGGTCGCGTTCGGCGAGCTGCACGTCTTCGTCGGGCCCAACTTCGTCATCACCGTACGGCACGCGGAGGCGCCGGACCTGCAGGCCGTACGCAAGCGCATGGAGTCGGACCCAGACCTGCTCCGGCAGGGTCCGCAGGCGGTGCTGTACGCCATCCTCGACGCCGTGGTCGACGGCTACGCCCCGGTGGTCGCCGGGCTGCAGAAGGACATCGAGGAGATCGAGGCCCAGGTGTTCGGCGGCGACCCGTCCGTCTCCCGGCGCGTCTACGAGCTGTCGGGCGAGGTCATCGAGTTCCAGCGGGCCACCACGCCGCTGGTACGGATGATCGACGGGTTCATCGCCGGGGCGACCAAGTACGGCGTCAACGAGGAACTGCAGAGCTACCTGCGTGACGTCGCCGACCACGCCATCACGGTCAACGAGCGGGTGGCCTCCTTCCGGCAGATGCTCCAGGACATCCTGCTGGTCAACTCGACGCTGGTGACCCAGGCGCAGAACGAGGAGATCGCCCGGATGACCGAGGCCAGCATCCGGCAGGGCGAGGAGGTCAAGAAGATCTCCGCCTGGGCGGCCATCCTGTTCGCCCCGACCTTGGTCGGCACCATTTACGGGATGAACTTCGACTTCATGCCCGAGACGCACTGGGTGTTCGGCTACCCGTTCGCGATGCTGCTGATGGGCCTGGTCTGCCTGATCCTCTACACGGTCTTCAAGCGCCGCGACTGGCTCTGAGCGATTCGGCGGCGTGACGGGTCGTCAGCGGCTCGCTGATGCCGGAGCGCGCACCGCACTCTCCGTTGCCTGAGCGCTGAGGGCGTGCGCGACCGTGAGGCTGTCCTCGTAAATGTGGTAGCGGGTGATGAGTCCGTCCTCGACGGTGAGGTGCAGCGCGAACGGCGAGGCGTAAGCGGTGCCGCTGCTCCGTACCGTCTGCACGATCTCCCCCAGGACGACGGCGTCCGCCCCGTCCACCAGGATTCGCGCCACCGACGTGCCGTTCAGCTCGGGCACGTGATGGGCCTCCAGCGTCCGGAAATGGTCCGCCACGTCGGCTCGGCTCGACCGCGGCCGGATCCACGGCACCGCCGGGTGCCCCTCGGCGGGCCAGTCGAGCTGCCAGTCGATCGGCTCGGCGAACAACTCGGCGACACGGTCATGATCGCCCTCGGCGATACGCCGCATCAGCGCTTCCACGATGTCACGGGTGGCATCGGCGTTAGGAGTCATGCCGCAAGCCTGTCCGATCCTGGCGCGGCCTGTCGATTACCTCCGAGATAGGCGGATCCCTAGAGGAGGCCGCGTACCGGCCGGTCGGAGAGTATGGCTCTGGCGACGACGTCGGCCATGGCCTCGGCTCCCGCGTCGTTGGGATGGATGTGATCGCCGCTGTCGTAGTCGGACCGCAGGACAGCCGGCGCGGCTGGGTCGCGCAGCGCGTGATCCAAGTCTGCGACGACGTCGAAGTGGGCGCGGATCCACTTGTTGACGTGCTGCCGTGTCCGTTCCCCCTCGGGGCTGTCGAATCCGGGGCTGACCCCGTTCGCTCCGCCGAAGGGCGTCAAGGTCGCGACGACCGTCGTCAGCCCCGCTCGCGCGGCTTGCCGGGTGATCGAGCCGAGCCCGTCGATGAGCTCGTCCGCCGGTACGGCGGGCAGGCCCAGCATGCCCGGGATGCCGATGTCGTTGAGGCCCAGCTCCACGACGACGTGCGTCACCCCCGGCGCGGCGAGCACGTCGCGCTCGAATCGGGCGATGCCGCGTTCGCCGAAGACGTCACTGAGCAGCCTGTTGCCGGCGATGCCGAGGTTGAGCACGGAGGTGTCGGCGAGTTCGCCGGCCAGCAGGTCGGGAAAACGATGGTGGGTGCCGTGGGCGGTGCCCACTCCGTCGGTGAGTGAGTCCCCGAAGGCCGCGACCACCTGGCGTCCCTCGGGCGCCTCGATGTCGATGCCGCCCAGGTGAAACCGGGATTCCACCTCTTCGGCAGCCGTCAGGCGTGTCCGGGAGACGGCATCGCCCGCCACCACGTAACCGGTCTGCAGGGCGAAGGGATGGTAGGTGGCAGGCCCGGCGTCTGAGGCGTGATACGTGCTGACCGCCAGGTCGCTCTCGCCCGCTGTGACGAAGCCGACGGGATCGCTCACGGCTTCGGCCCCGGCGTCGATCGTCACATGCGCTGTCCCCCCGAAGGTGACCGCGGTGTCGGTGCCCGCGGTGATCGAGGATTGCGTGTCGTGCGTGGCCACGCTGGTCCGGGCGATGGTGAGGGGTTGCTTGCCGTACTGGTTGCTGAGACGTATCCGTAGACGATCACCGGCCCCGCGGACGCGCACGACCTGACGCAGGGTCTGGTCACGAAAGGCACGCGAGGGGTGGATGAGCGTCATCGACTCGTACGGGCTGACCGGGGCCGACCTGAAGGCCGCCGTCCATGTGGTGGTCATGTGCTCAGCCCTCCAGGGAGCGCAGCAGGTGGCGGGTGACGCCGCTGAGCCTCGCGGCGGCATCGAACGAGAATGACGGGTGGTCCAGGCTGATCGGCTCGCTCCGCATGAAGGCGCTGAGCGGGGCGGCGGGCGGGGCGTCGACGCGGGCGATGACGGGTTTGACGCCTTCGGCGACCGGCGCGCCATGCCTTTTGAGCTGCTCGACGTGGGCGGCGGTCGCGGCGTCGTACTCGCCGCGGAAGGCGGTGGACACGGGCCCGGGGTTGATCAGGACATATCGGGTACGGCCGCTCGGCCGCTCGGCGGCGAAGGCGGTGCCGAGCAGGTCGTTGGCACGCCCGGCCTGCATCTGGGCCGCCACCCCGTCATAGCCGCGCTCCAGCATCAGGTCGTCCCAGTGGACGCGGCCCATGGGGACGCCCGGGCCGGACACGTTGATGATGACTCCGGGATCGGTCAGGCCGTGGCTGAGGAGGTAGCGGCTCAGGTACTCCAGCGCGAAAGTGGCCTCGATTCCCTCGGCGGTGACGAACCGGGTGGAGCGGAAGTACCTGGCGCACAGCACGAGTGCGTCAACAGCCGGGTAGAGGGCGTTGATCTCGTCGATGACCCGCCTGTTCTCGCTGACCAGGCTCAGGTCCGCGGCGATGAGACAGGCGCCGGGGAGGGCTTTGTCCTTGTCGCGGCCGACGATGACGACGGTGTCGCCGCGGCGCAGGTAGGTGCGGGCGACCTCTTTGCCCATCCCGTCGGTGCCGCCTGTGATCACCAAGGTCTTCAAAGGGATGCCTTCTTTCCGGTCAGAGCGGGTTCAGGAGCGGTCGAAGGACGGCCGGGCAGAAGCGGGATGACGGCCAGGACGATCGCGATCATGGCGAGGGCGAGCCAGAAGACGCCGTGGAAGCCGGTGATCGGGTCACCGGCGGTCTGCAGGACGAGCGTGACCAGGGCGACGCCCAGCGCGGCGCCGAGCTGGTTGAGCATGTAGAGCACGGAACTGCCCTGCGCCACCAGCGGGCCGGGCAGGCTGCGATAGAGCGACCCCATGGTCGGGGCGCTGAAGCAGCCCATGCCGAGCCCGATCGCCAACGCGGCCAGCGCCGGCCAGACCTCGGCGGTGCCGGCGCCGATCCGGGTGAAGGCCAGCGCGCTGAGCCCGGCCAGGATCGCGCCCGCCGCCGCCAGGCCGCGGGCGCCGAGCCGGTCCGACAGCCGTCCGGCCAGCGGCATGGCGATCGCCCCGCCCAGGCCCGCGGGAGCCATCAGCAGTCCGGCGGCGAGCACGCCGTGCCCGTGCGCCTGCTGGTAGTACAGCGGCAGCGCGAACAGCGTCGCGAAGTTGGCCAGGCCGCCGAGCCCCATGATGGTGACGCCGGCGATGAAGCCGCGGCCGGCGAACAGCCTGGGTTCGATCAGGGGCGGCGTCTCGCGGGCCCGCAGCGCGTGCACGGCATAGCCGGCGAGCAGCGCCGCGCCCGCGACCAGCGGCAGGACCATGCGCCCGCCCTGCTCGGCCGACTGCGACAACGCAAGCACCAGAGCCGCGAAACCGGGCGCGAGCAGGGCCAGGCCCAGGACGTCCAGCCGGGTCCGTGCCTGCTCCACCGGCTGGTCGGCGGGCACCACGCGCCGCGCGAGCAGGTAGGCGAGCACACCGACGGGCACGCTGAGCAGGAACATCCAGCGCCAGCTCAGGGCGTTGAGCACCGCGCCGCCCGCGACCGGCCCGAGGACGGGCCCTAGCGACAGCACCACTCCCATCAGCCCCATCACCCGTCCCGCGCGGTGCGGTCCCGCGGCGCGGGCCAGCAGGATCAGCACCAGGGGGTCGAGGATCCCGGCGCCGACCCCCTGGGCGGCGCGGAAGACGATCAGGCTGCCGACGTTCCAGGCCAGCCCGGCGGCCAGCGAACCCGCCACGAACACCACCAGGCCCGCCAGCCAGAGCCTCTTGCCGCCGAACCGGTCGACCGCCCAGGTGGTGAACGGGATGGTGGCGGTGACGGCCAGCAGGAAGCCGGTCGAGGCCCAGCCGACGGTGCTGAGCGAAGTGCCGAACACGGTGGCCAGGGTGCCGGTGGCCACAGCCGCCATCGTGCTGTTGAGAATGCCCAGCAGCCCGCCGAGCAGGATCACCGCGATCACCGCCAGAAGCCGCGGATCCAAACGATCATCTGTTGAACTCATGGGTTCAACATAGTTATCCAGACCGTTCATGTGCAACTACACGGTTCAGCTAGTTGAACCGGCCGGTATAGTTGTGTCTGACGTCGCGCTTGGACGACTCCTCGGGTCCGCACCCGCTCACCCAGGCGACCGGCGACCGATCACCGCAGCGGGCACAGCGTCGACCCGCGGAACGTGACCGGGCCGCCGGGCGTACGCACCGTGATCAGGTCGCCCTCAGCCGAGACCGCCGGGTCGTCGCTGCCCGGCACGATCACGGTGAGCAGCCGGGCAGCCTCAGGAGACGACACCGTCACGGTCTCGGCCGTCCGGAGGTAGGCCGGTGAGACCGTGCCCCGCCGTACCGTCTGACCGCCCACCGGCCTGCCGTCGGTCGTGAGCTGCAGGAGCGTCACGCGGCGGGCATCGTCGCCCAGCACCACGACGCCATCGCGCCGGCCGACCAGGCGCAGCGACGGGTCGAAGTGCCACAGGTCGCGCACCGCGTGCCCTTCCGGCACCGAGTCCAGTACGGCCATCAGGTCCGGTCCGTGGCTGACCAGGACCTCGCGGGTACGGCGCACGCCATACGCCTTGTCGCTGAGCCGGTACGACTGCCGCGACGGGCCGATGTCCGACGCCTCCAGGCGCGTGGCCGTACCCGCCCGGAAGCCCGCGCCCACCACGGAGGGCACGTTGTGCGCGTCGGGTGACTTGGTCCACTCCACGTAGTCCGTCTTCTCGTAGGAATGGAAACCGGCCTCGACCAGCACCGGGCGGCCCTGCGCGTGATAGGTGACGCCCAGATGGTCCTCGTGCCCGTGCAGCCGCCGCCCCGGCCCGAACCTGATCGAGTAGAACGCCGACTTCGGGTCGTCCCAGGCGGTCCGGCCGAAGACGTACCCGCCGTCGAAGACCCGCACCGTCGCCCCGTCGTGCGCGAACCCGGCCGCCCGCGTGTCGGCCGGGCTGTCCCCAAGAGGCGCCAGGAAGCCGTCGGGCTGCGTGGCATGGGCTATGTACGCTTCGAGGGCGGTCCGGCGCGCCGCCAGCCGGTTCGGGACCTCGGCCCCGCTCTCCTCGATCGCCCGCAAGGCCACCCCGAGCCGCCGGTGCACGTACAGCCCGTATCTCGGGGCCTGTTCGTGCAGCACGCCCTGCTCGTCGATGGCGAGCTCGGCCGAGGCGAGCATCCGGCGGATCGCCAGGTCACGCCACCTGTCCCTGCCCAGGCGGCAAGCCACCACCAGCAGCGCGATGTCCTGGTCCAGGCCGTGGTTGTGACCCTGCCGGTAGAGCGCCGGGTCGGACAGGATCTCGCCGTGCTCGGCGAGGCTGTCCAGCAGGCGGGGGCTGTCCACGTGGGCGCTGAGGCACACGAGCACGGGGGCGCGCAGCGCGACGGCGTGTTCGGCCCAGGCCCAGGGGCTGAGATCGGCGTGGCCACGCGGGTTCTTGCGGATCCAGTCGTCGGCCAGGGTTTCGGCCCGGTCGAGGTAGGTTCGCTCGCCCGAACGCTCGTACTCGGCGACCAGGCGGCCCATCCAGCGCAGGGTGTGCAGGTTCAGCGCCCAGGAGCGGTTGCCGTGCGGGTTCAGCCGCCAGTCGATGTCCTGCCCGAGGTCCACCGGGGGCAGGCCGACGAAGGTCACCCGGCCGGCCATCACCTCCGGCGCCTTGATCTTGGGGAACTGGTCGGCCAGGCAGATGGCCCGGCCGGGCGTCGTACGGGCACGCCAGAACACGTGGGGACTCCTGATTTCGGGCGCGCGAAACCCACGCGCGGCGCGAACGGCGACGCGCGAGCTTCACGGGCGAGGGAGGGCGCGGCGCGCGAGAACCGAGCGCGGCGGCGATGGTGCGGCGTGGACGCCCGCGCGGCGCGGCGCCGAGCGGCAGATCCGCGTGCGGCCGAGCTGGGCGGGGGACCGCTGCGGCGGTGTGGTCAGGGCACGGATGTGCCCCGACTTATGGGGTTATGGGCGGGTGCTCGTGGATTCCGCCGGGCCCTTGTCGGTCCAACCGGCGCCCAGGACCACCTCGGACGTCTGCGGCCCGCTCGCCCCCGTGGTGTTGGAGCTGGCCAGCACCTGCGAACTGGTCACATCGATGATCAGCGTGCGTTGGACCGGCGGATCGCCTGCCAAGCTGAAGGTGAACGCGTCACCGGTACGCCCCCGCGGGTCCGTCTTTCGACCCAGGTACCGGACGTTCGGCAGGTCACCGAGCAGCCGGTAGGCCGCCGCCCGGACGGCCGGTGGCGACGGCTTGCTCCACAGCAGCCCGCTGAGCGCGTCCGCCAGGACATCGTCGCCGGACCCGGCGGGCAGCATGCCGATCACCCACTCCTTCAGCGCGGCCGGGTCGGACGGCAGCCGCTGGATCTGCTCGACCGTCAGATCCTTTCCCGCCATGCTGAACGGCGCCCGGCCCGAGACCGCGACGATCTTCGCGGGCCGGCCCGGCACCCGCTCGCCCGTCCACGCCTTCCCGTCGTGGGTCGCCCAGAGGTCGGTGACCTTCGTGCCGTCGTGAAGCTTCTCGATGTGCCAGTACGTCCCCTTGCCGGCGGGACCCGACGCCGCCGTGGTCGCCGCGGCCAGCAGGATCGACCGCCCGGAGACCAGCGAGGCGGGCGTACGGGGCGACGCGAGGACCACCACGGCCGTCACGGCGACCGCCGCCGCGGCGAGGCCGCCCACGATCCCCCTCCAGGAGAGCCACGACATACGGGAGGAGCGCTCGGCGTCCAGCCGCTCGCGGACCTTGGCCTTGAGGGCCGGGTCGGTGGGCGGCTCGCCGTACAGTTCGCGGATCGACGACAGCTCATCCATGGTCGGCCTCCTCGGGGACGAGCATCGGATTGGTGTCGCCCAGGGAGCCCCGCAGCTTCTTCCTGGCCCGGCTCAGCCGTGAGCCGACCGTGCCGTACGGGATGCCGAGCGCCGTGGCGATCTCCTCATGGCTCAGCCCGGCCAGCGCGACGAGCAGGATGACGTCGCGATCCCGCTGGTCCAGCGCCGCCAGGGCGGAGGCCAGACTCGGCTGCAGGCTCTGGGCGCTGACCCGCGCGGTCACCCGGTCCTCGTGCCCCGGCGCGTCGCGGTCGGGACCGTAGCGTCCCAGCGCGCGCAGCGTCCGCGCCTCCAGGCGGCGATGCTTGCCGATGAGCTTCGTCGCGATGCCGAACAGCCAGGCCCGTACGGTCGCCCGCGCCGGGTCGTACTGCGCCCGCTTTCTGAACGCGATGAGGAACGTGTCGGAGACGACGTCCTCGGCATGGTCCGCGCCGAGACGCTGGGCGACATAGCCGTGGATGTCGCCAAAGCAGGCGTCGAACACCGCCCCGAACACCTCGGCGTTCACGAGCGACCCTTGCATGACCTCACTCCGGTCGCCCGAGCCCTGGGCGGCGTGGCCGGAGATCCAGGACAGTGCCGTCACCACGGTCGCCCCTTCACGATGCTTGCCCCGTCATGTGCCACCCTTCGAACGATCAGCGGATATCTCTTATCCCCCGATCCGCCCGATCGCTTTCACGCACGCTCCGGGCAAGTATTCACTGTGCCGGGTCTGATGTCGGCCAGGCGCGGTCCACGCTATTGACGGCGCGTCCAGTTCGGGAGACGGTCGTCTAAAAGACCAGGTAGAAAGCCCCTTCTCCAACCGGAGGCTTGAGGTGCGGTTCGGAATCTTCTACGAGCATCAGCTGCCCCGTCCCTGGGAGCCGGACAGTGAGCAGCGCCTGTACGCCGACGCGCTGGAGCAGGTCGAGATCGCCGACCGGGTGGGGTTCGACTACGTCTGGGAGGTCGAGCACCACTTCCTGGAGGAGTATTCACACTCGGCGGCACCCGAGGTGTTCCTCGCCGCCGCCTCCCAGCGCACCAGGAACATCCGGCTCGGCCACGGCATCGTGCAGGTGCCGCCGCCGGTCAACCACCCTGCCAGGGTCGCCGAACGCGTCGCCACCCTCGACCTCGTCTCGGGCGGCCGGGTCGACTTCGGCACCGGGGAGGCCAGTTCGGCGGCCGAGCTGGGCGGGTTCGGCGTGGACCGGGAGCGGAAGCGGGCCATGTGGCAGGACTCGCTGGACGCGATCACCCGGATGTTCGTCGAGGAGCCGTTCGCCGGGTGGCACTCGCCGTACCTGCGGATGCCGCCGCGCAACGTGATCCCGAAGACCGTGCAGAAGCCGCACCCGCCCCTGTGGGTGGCCTGCTCGCGGCGCGAGACGATCCATCTGGCGGCGCGGAACGGGATCGGGGCGCTGTCGTTCGCGTTCGTGCATCCGGAGGAGGCGGAGAAGTGGTCGCGGGACTACTACCGGCTGCTGGAGTCGGCGGAGTGTGTGCCGGCGGGGTTCGCGGTCAACGCCAATCTGGCGGTCGTGCTGCCGATGATGTGCCACGAGGATCCCGCCGAGGCTCGGCACCGGGGCGCCCAGGGGGCGGCGTTCTTCGCTTACGCTCTGGCGCATTATTACGGGCCGTCGAAACACACTCCCGGCCACAGCAGCATTTGGGGAAATTTCACGAAAGATCAGCCGAAGGTGGGCGCGCAGGGGAGAGATCCGCTCGCGGGGGCATTGGGGAGTCCGCAGCAACTCATCGACCTCATTACCCGCTACGAGGCGGCGGGCGTGGATCAAATGATCTTCGTACTCCAGGCCGGTCCCAATCGCCATGAGCACATTTGCGAAAGCCTTGAATTGTTCGGGAAAAAGGTTCTGCCCGCATTCACCGAAGGCCGTGAAGAGCGCGAGCGTGCCAAGTCCGCCCGGCTCGCGCCGGCCATCGAAGCCGCCCTGTCCAGGCGTTCGCCGGCCAGGACGCTCTCCCAGCCGTACGTGATCGACGAGGACGCGGAACTGTCCCGCGTCACCCACCGCCCGCCGCCCACCCCGGCGGACGTCCTCGCCGCGGCCCGCAAGCGAGCCCGCCTCACGGGCCGGTACCTCCTGTCCCGCTTCGTCGCGGGCCGCTCCGACGAGGATCTGACCCGCTGGCTGAGTCCCGGCCGTCAGCGGTTCCTGTTCACCCTCATGGCCCGCTCCTTCAGACCGGACAAGGCCTTCGGCTTCCAGGGCGCCCTCGAATTCCGTCTCCAACCCCGCGCCACCTGGACCATCGCCATCCGGGGCCGCCGGGCCCGCGCCTTCCCCGGCCCGGCCCGCACCCCGTCCATCACGCTCACCCTCCCGGCCGCGGACCTCCTCCGCGTCCTCGCGGGCACGGCGAACCCGGCCGCCCTGCTGATGTCGGGCCGCCTCCAGATAACGGGCGACGTGACGCTGGCCTCTCGGGTAGCGGAGATGTTCGGCGGCGCTTCGCCGTACTGAGTCGTCCTGAAAGCCGTAGTGAGCCGACTGAAAGGAGACCTCAGCCCAGCAGCTTCCGTGCCGCCTGCTCGATCTCCTCCTCGGACATCAGCACGTGAGAGGCCGCCTCGCCCAGCGGGATGAAGCTGTCCGCCGAGGTCACCCGCCCCACCTGCCCGGAGAACCCCGCGTCCATCAGCTCGGCCACGATCCCCTCCGACACCCCGCCCGTGTGGCGGGTCTCGTCAGCGATCAGCACCTTGCCCGTCAGCTCCGCCGCACGTACCAGGTCCTCCACCGGCAGCGGCGCCAGCCAGCGCAGGTCCAGCACCCGGCAGCCGTAGCCCTCCTGCGTGAGGCGTACGGCGGCGCGCAGGCTCATCCGCAGCCCGTTGCCGAACGTGACGATCGTGAGGTCGCGCCCGTCGCCGTAGGACCGCGCCCGCCCGATCGGGACGTGCGTCTCCGGCCAGCGCGACGGCGGCGCGTAGGGCGCCAGCCAGCCCCCGTCACCCTCCTCGAACAGGTCTTTCGTGTGATAGAGCGCGATCGGCTCCAGGTAGACGCACACGGAGCCCTCCGTGCGGGCCGCCGCCAGGCAGGTGCGCAGCATGGCCGCCGCGTCGTCGGGCCGCGACGGCGAGGCGATGACCAGGCCGGGGATGTCGCGCAGGGCCCCGATCGCGTTGTCGTT
The DNA here is from genome assembly GCF_020215705.1 of Nonomuraea aurantiaca. Taxonomy (GTDB): domain Bacteria; phylum Actinomycetota; class Actinomycetes; order Streptosporangiales; family Streptosporangiaceae; genus Nonomuraea; species Nonomuraea aurantiaca. Next base: position 1,022,606 of record NZ_JAIWNB010000001.1, read on the forward strand.
GTGGAAGTGGCCGCCGAACCCCTTCTGGTAGGCGTAACCCGCCACCCGCACCACCAGCGGATTGCGATAGGCGCCCTGCGAGAAGAACGACAGCGTCGACGCCTCGCCCCTGAGCTGGTCGAGCGCGTTGTGCAGGTACGCCAGATACTGGATCTCCGGCACGGGCAGCAGCTTCGACACCCCCGACCCGAGCGCGAGCCCCAGGATGGACTGCTCGTCGAGGTGCGTGTCGAACACCCGCCCGCCGCCGAACCGCTTCTGCAGCCCCCGGGTGACGCCGTAGACGCCGCCCTTCTTGGCGACGTCCTCGCCGAAGACCATCATCTCCGGGTAGACGGCGAGCGCGTCGGTCAGCGTGCGGTTGATGGCCTGGGAGAGTGTCAGCGGCTTCTCGGCCTCGGGCAGGGAGCCGGCGAAGGCGCGTTCTCTGACCGACGCCTCGGCCGCCACCGGGCTGATCCTGGCGATCATCTCGGGCCGGCGGGGCGCGAGCGGCTCCATGATCTCCTTGGCCGAGCCGAGGCGCGGGCTGCGGGTGGTCTCCAGGGCGATCCGCAGCACGTGCTCGCGTGACGACTCGTACTGCATGAGCAGCTCGTCGGGCGTGACCAGCCCCGCCTCGACCAGCAGCCGGGCGGTGGCCAGCAGCGGGTCGCGCTCCACGTCGGCGCGGATCTCCCGCGCGGTGCGGTAGGCGGACTCGACGTCGGACCCGGCGTGGCCCATGAGCCGGACCGTGCTCAGGTGCAGGAACGCGGGGGAGCGGTTGGCGCGTACGTGCTGGACCGCCCGGATGGCCGTGTCGTAGGCGTCGGCGAGGTCGCAGCCGTCGGCGGCGAAGTATTCGATGCCCGGACGCCGCGCGCTCGCCGCCACCCAGCCCTTGGGCGTGCGGACGCTGATGCCGATGCCGTTGTCCTCGCACACGAACAGGATGGGCAGCGCCTGCCCCTGATGCGTGGCGTAGGCGGCGGTGTTGAACCCGGTCAGCGCCGTGGCGTGGTTGACCGAGGCGTCGCCGAAGCTGCACACGGTGATCGCGTCGTCCGCCCACGGCGTGGGAACGCCCAGCGCGCGCCCCCGCTCGATGGCGAAGGCGACGCCCACCGCGCGCGGCAGGTGGCTGGCGATCGTCGAGGTCTGCGGGATGATCGCCAGGTCGGGATGGCCGAACACCTTGTGCCGGCCGCCCGCGATCGGCTCGTCGGCCGCGGCGGCCAGCCCCATGAGCACGTCGCGGATGCCCTGCTCGGGCAGCCGTCCGGCCTGCTCGGACCTGGTCAGGTAGAAGGCGCCGGAGCGGTAGTGCAGCAGGGCGGGGTCGCCGGGCCGCAACGCGGCGGCGACCGCCGCGTTGCCCTCGTGCCCGGCCGAGCCGATCGTGTAGAAGCCCTCGTCCTGCTCGCGCAGCCAGCGGGCCGCGATGTCGAGCAGGCGGCTGTCGAGCTGGCGCTGGAAGAGGGTGCGGCACTGCTCACCGGTCAGTGATGTGCCCTCGCGGACGGGCCGGCCGGGATCACGGGCCGCGCCCCCCTTCAGGGTCGCAATGGCCTGGGTGAAATGAGTCTCAACAGTGTCGCGCGCCACAAGGCGATTATGTCGCCCCGATCCGGGGTTCGTCTGCCCGTCGGGAGTGACATGTTGTGGACCGGTCCGTTTGACCCTGATCCATAACAAATTGTCAGATTGTGCAACTTTCTGGCCAACCTGAATGTCTACTGGGAAAGATAAGCGTGGCACCCTCAATGCCGCGTTGAGCACCAGGGGATCCAGAAAGGAACCCGCATGTTACAACGCATCCGTGTCGCCGCCGTCGCGCTCGCGACGGCCGCAGGGCTTCTCGCCCTGGCACCATCGGCGTCGGCCGCGGCCAAGGCCCCCTCCATCTCCGACGTGGACCTCAGTCCGGGCTCCCCGGTCGTGGTCTTCGACAACCCGGTCACGGTGACGTTCGCGTTCACCACCAAGGACGCCGGCAAAGCAGAACTCCAGCTCAAGCCGCCCGGCCTGAGCGTCGGCACGCCCATCGACCTCAAGTCGGCGCCGTTCGGCCAGTGGACGAAGTGGACCGGCACGAAGAGCTTCGAGGCGAAGGACGCCGGCAAGTGGAGCTTCCTCGCCATCGCCCACGGTGACGGCGACAAGTCCGCCAGCGGCACCTTCGGTGTCCAGAAGGCCCTCGTCACCAAGATCGTGGACTTCGGCGCCAGCCCCGGCCAGGTGCACCGCGGCGACATGATCAAGGTCTCCGGCCGGCTCCTGGCCGACGGCAAGGGATACGCCGGGGTCGTGGCGATTACTTTCCGTGAGCGGAGTGCCGACGCCTACCGCCGGGTCACCACGGTCACGACCGGCCGCGACGGCTGGTTCAGCACCAGGGTGCGCGCCGATGCCACCGGCTGGTGGCGGGCCGAGTTCGGCGGGAACAAGGAAGCCAGGGCATCGGTCAGCGACAGCGACCGGGTCGACGTCCGGATCAGGCACGACCGTGACAGCAGGATCGTCGGCTTCGACGTCACCCCCGCGCCCGCCGACAAGGGCGCCCAGCTGAACTTCACCGGCTCCCTGCAGGTCGAGCGCTGGCAGGCCCTGCCCGGCCAGCGGGTCTCGATCTACTTCAGGCAGGACGGTTCGCGCCGCTGGGAGTACGTCACCAGCGACGTGACGAACCGCGACGGCCGCTTCTGGGCCACCGCGACCGCGCAGTCCTCGGGCTGGTGGCGGGCCGCGTTCGCGGGGACCAGAGGCGTCAAGGGGTCGGTCTCCGACGCCGCCTGGGTCAAGGTCGTCGAGCCCACCCCGCCGCCGACGGTGGACAAGTCGGCCAGCCGCGTGATCAAGTTCAACGCCTACCCGGAGCCGGTCAAGCGCGGCAGGTACCTGAAGGCCAGGGGCGTGCTGCAGATCGACGACAGCGGATCGTGGGAGGGGTACGCGGGCAAGGTCGCCCTGTACTTCAAGCCGGTCGGCTCGCACAAGTGGCAGTACGTGAAGACCACGCGGTCCGGTGACAGCGGCAAGCTGTACGTCAGGGTCAAGGCGTGGAAGTCGGGCTCGTGGAAGTTCGTGTTCGGCGGGGACGACGATTTCTACGGGGACAGCAGCCGTAGCGACTATGTCCGCGTGAAGCGGTAACCGGTTCGGAACGGCAAGGTTGAGGCCCGGGGGCGCGGTTGCCCCGGGCCTCAGCTGTCGGTGCTACGACTCGGGGGCCTTCGCGCCGAGGCTGATGAGCATCGACTTGAGCTCACCGAATCCGGTCTTGAGCTCACCGACCCCGGTCTTGAGCTCGCCGACATCGGTCTTGAGCTCGCCGACATCGGTCTTGAGCTCGCCGACATCGGTCTTGAGCTCGGCTATGTCCTTGTCGACCTTTCCGAACTTCTCGTCCATGGCCGACTCGAGATCGTTGAACCGGCCATCGTGCTGATCGAGCCGCAGGTAGACCTTGTCGAGTCTCAGCGCGACATGTCCTATCTGCTGATGGACATCGACGAGGTTTTTGATCGTGTCGCTTCTGAGCTTGCTGACCGCGTCGAGGACGTTCGTCCCGACGATGTCCATGCGGTCGTGCAGGCTGTCGAACCGTTCGGCGACCGTCGTCTTGGGCATGCCACTCATCGTATTGGCTTCGAGCGTCGAGACCCTATGCCGCAGATCGTTGACTGCCAAGTGCAAATCCAACGCTGGTTCTCCTTTGACGAAGGGGGATGGGGCGCGGACCCATCAGGAAAGTTACCCTCCGTGAGGAGATCGTCGCAGCCAGATGCGAAAACCTGTGCGACCTACTCCGCCCGCCTGAACTGCGCGATCCCCACCCCCAGCAGCACGGCCCCCAGCAAGGCCACGACCCCCAGCTCCACCCCCACCGGCACCTGGAAGTCGAACCACCGAACCCCCGGGTTGAGCACCGCGTTCACCTGCGCGGGCACGTCGAGGTGGGAGAACACCGCGTGCCGCATCGGGTCCACCGCGTACGTCATCGGGTTGATCACCGTCAGCAGGTGCAGCCACGACGGCAGGTTGGCCAGCGGGAACATGGCCCCCGACAGGAACAGCATCGGCATGATCGCCATCTGCATGAGCCCGAAGAAGGTCTGCATGTTCCGCATCCGGGCCGCCAGCATCACCCCGAACGCCGTGATCGTGAACGCCGCGAGGAACATCTCCGCCAGCAGCGTCACGATCAGGGCCGGCGAGTACGGTACGCCGACCAGCCCGGCCATCGCCAGGATGATGACGCCCTGCCCGGTGGCCACCAGAGCCCCGCCCAGGCACTTGCCGACCACGATCGCCCCGCGTGAGACCGGGGCGACGAGCATCTCGCGCAGGAAGCCGAACTCGCGGTCCCACACGATGGACCCGGCCGAGAACATGCCGGTCATGATCACGGTCATCGAGATCATGCCGGGATACATGAAGGTGCGGTAGTCGATGCCCGGGATGGCGCCGCGCACGAGTGAACCGAGCCCGGTGCCCATCACGAACAGCCACAGCACCGGCTGCAGCAGCATCGACAGCATGCGGGTGCGGTCGTTGACGAACCGCAGCAGCTCCCGGTGCAGCACCACCTTGACCGCCCGCAGGTCGTGCCCGGTGCTGTGCACCGGCACTCGGACGCCGATCGCCTCTGTCGCCATCCCTACCACCTCGCCGTCGAATACATCCGCGCCATCGCATTGATCCCGGCCATGACTACCGCCTCGCCATCGCTCTCATCCACGCCCTGCCGCCCGACTCGGCGCCTTCCTCGGCGTCGCGGATCGTGGACCCCGTGTAGTTCATGAACACGTCGTCGAGCGAGGGCCGCGAGACGCTCACCGACCTGATCGGCATGCCCAGCTCGGCGAACAGCCGGGGCACGAACTCCTCGCCCGACGCCACGGCGAACGTCACCGCCCCCTCGTGCACGGCCGCCTCCAGGCCGAACTCGTCGTGCAGCGCCCGGATCGCGGCGGCGTCGTCGGCGGTGTGGATCTGTACCCGGTCCTTGCCGATGCTGGCCTTCAGCGCCTCCGGCGAGTCGATGACGACGACCTCGCCGTGGTCGATGATCGCGATCCGGTCGCAGTACTCGGCCTCGTCCATGTAGTGGGTGGTCATGAAGATGGTGATGTCCTCCAGGAGCCGGAGCTGGTTGATGTAGCCCCAGATGGCCGAGCGGGTCTGCGGGTCGAGGCCGACCGTGGGCTCGTCCAGGAACAGCACCCGGGGTGAGTGCAGGAGTCCGCGGGCGATCTCCAGCCGCCGCTTCATCCCGCCGGAGAACGTCATGACCTTGGCGTCCTTGCGGTCCCAGAGCGCGACCATCTCCATGACCTGCCGGATCCGGTCGCCGACGACGCTCTTCGGCACGCCGTACAGCTCGGCGTGGAAGCGCAGGTTCTGCTCGGCGCTCAGGTAGCCGTCGAGCGTCGGGTCCTGGAAGACCAGGCCGATGTTCCGGCGTACCTCGTCACGCTGGCGCACCACGTCGTACCCGGCGACCGTGGCGCTGCCGCCGGTCGGGTTGACGAGCGTGCAGAGCATGCTGATCGTGGTGGTCTTCCCCGCGCCGTTCGGGCCGAGGAAGCCGAAGACCTCGCCGGGGGCCACGTCGAAGTCGACGCCCTTGACGGCCTCGACCTTGCCGTAGTCCTTCTTCAAGCCGTGTACGGCCACCGCCGCGTCTGTCATCGCTCAGTCCTCCGCGAGGATCTGGAAAACGGACTTGCGTGTCTGCTTGAGCAGCTTCTTGGCCCGGGCGACCTGCTGGTCGTTGGCCGTCCGCGCCAGGTGGCTGAACGCCTCGTTGAGCTGCGCCCACAGCAGCCGCAGCTCGTGCCGGTCCTCGGGCACGGAGCGCGCCACCTCGTCCCAGGGCGGCTCGCCTTCGAGGTGCCGTACGGCCTGCTCGCGGCCCCGCTCGGTCAGGCTGTAGAGCCGGGAGCCGCCGGTGTCGTCGCCGGTGGCCAGGCCCTCGTCCTCCAGTTGCTGGAGCGCCGGATAGACCGAGCCGGGGCTGGGCCGCCACACTCCGCGGCTGCGCTCCTCGATGTCCTGGATCATCTGGTAGCCGTTCTTCGGCCCCTCGGCGAGCAGGCTCAGCAGCGCGGCCCTGACGTCTCCCCGCCGTACGCGCGGAGCGCCGCCTTCCCAGCCCATCGGGGGTGCGTCGGGCAGGCCGCCCATGCCCGGCACACCTCCCATTCCCGGCCCGCCGCTCGAAAAGCCCGGCGGGCCGGGCGGACCGGGCGGGCCCGGGGGGAGCGGCGGCGGTGGGGCGCCGGGCGGCCCTTCCCAAAGGTGTGGATCACGCATCACGCCTCCAACTATCGAGATAGCGTGACGATATATCTAGATAGTTGGCGAGAAAAGCCCTATTTCGCGGCGTTGTAACGCCTTGTTAGTGAGCGTTAACTGAAGCCGCGATGGCGGCCCGGGCCATCGCGTGCAGCAGGAGGCGCATGGCCCGCGCGGGCAGCTCGCCGGCGCTGTGGGGCGTGGAGTTCAGCAGGCCGAACACGGCGTGCGTGGCGGCCCGCAGTCGCGGGGGCGGGCACGACGGGTGCAGCTCGGCCAGCACGGTGACCCATTCCTCGACGTACAGCCGCTGCAGCCGCCTGATCTGCCGCCGCTCCGGCTCGGGCACGTTGCCCAGCTCCCTGTCGTGCACGGTGATCAGCGCGGGCTGTTCGAGCGCGAAGGTGATCTGCACGTTAAGGAGCGCGTCGAGCGTCTCCTCGGGCCCGCCGGGCGAGGTGACCGCCGCGGCGGCCGACTCGCGCAGCCGCGAGCTGATGCCCAGCAGCATCTCGGCGAGCAGCGCCTCCTTGCCGCTGAAGTGGCGATAGAGCGCCGGCCCTGAGACGCCGACGGCGCCGCCGATGTCCTCGATCGAGACGCCGTGGAAGCCGCGCGCGGCGAACAGGTTCGCGGCCGCGCCGAGGATCTCCAGGCGCCGGCTGCCCCGGCTCCGCGTCGTCGTCACGTCTCACATGGTAGACGGTTACGTTAATGATGACTAACATCGGCCTCATAACGGAAGGGGACACATGAGCGACTGGCCGGTGCTGAACTCGGCCGCGGACCCCGGAAGCGAGGCGTTCAAGCACAACGCCGAGCTCAACGAGCGGCTCGCCGCCGACCTGCTGGAGCGCCTCGCCGTGGCCGCCGCGGGCGGCCCCGAGCGGTCGCGGCAGCGCCACGTCGAACGCGGCAAGCTGCTGCCTCGCGACCGCGTCGACGGCCTGCTCGACCCCGGCTCCCGCTTCCTGGAGCTGTCGCCGCTGGCCGCCAACGGCCTCTACGACGACCAGGCGCCGGCCGCCGGGATCATCACCGGCGTCGGCCGGATCGCCGGGCGCGAGTGCGTGGTCGTGGCCAACGACGCCACCGTGAAGGGCGGCACGTACTACCCGATCACCGTCAAGAAGCACCTGCGCGCGCAGGAGGTGGCGCTGCACAACCACCTGCCGTGCGTGTACCTGGTCGACTCGGGCGGCGCGTTCCTCCCCAAGCAGGACGAGGTCTTCCCCGACCGGGAGCACTTCGGGCGCATCTTCTACAACCAGGCCACGATGTCCGCGCGCGGCATCCCGCAGATCGCCGCCGTGCTCGGATCGTGTACGGCGGGCGGCGCGTACGTCCCGGCCATGAGCGACGAAGCCGTCATCGTCCGCGACCAGGGCACCATCTTCCTCGGCGGCCCGCCGCTGGTGAAGGCGGCCACCGGCGAGGAGGTCACGGCCGAGGAGCTGGGCGGCGGCGACCTGCACGCCCGCGTCAGCGGCGTCACCGACCACCTGGCCGACGACGACGCGCACGCGCTGGCCATCGTCCGCGACATCGTCTCCACGCTGGCCCCGAAAGCCGAACGGCCCTGGGACCGGGCCGAGCCCGAGGAGCCCCGCCACGACCCGCGCGACCTCTACGGGATCGTGCCCGCCGACACCCGCCGGCCGTACGAGGTGCGGGAGATCATCGCACGACTCGTCGACGGCTCGCGGTTCCTGGAGTTCAAGGCCGAGTACGGCGCGACGCTGGTCACCGGCTTCGCCCACCTGCACGGGCACCCGGTCGGGATCGTCGCGAACAACGGCATCCTGTTCGGCGAGTCCGCGCTGAAGGGGGCGCACTTCATCGAGCTGTGCGACCGCAGGCGCATCCCGCTGGTGTTCCTGCAGAACATCAGCGGGTTCATGGTCGGCAAGGCGTACGAGGCGGGCGGCATCGCCAAGCACGGCGCCAAGATGGTCACCGCGGTCTCCTGCGCCAGAGTGCCGAAGTTCACCGTGGTGATCGGCGGGTCGTTCGGCGCGGGCAACTACGCGATGGCCGGGCGGGCGTACTCGCCCAGGTTCCTGTGGATGTGGCCGAACGCCCGCATCTCGGTCATGGGCGGCGAGCAGGCCGCGAACGTGCTCACCACCGTCGGCAACGCCGACGCGGAGGCCATCAGGGCCCAGTACGAGCACCAGGGCAATCCCTACTACTCCACGGCCCGGCTGTGGGACGACGGCGTGATCGACCCGCTCGACACCCGGACGGTCCTCGGCCTGGCACTCTCCGCGGCGGCCAACGCCCCGCTCGACCCCGTCGGCTACGGCGTCTTCCGGATGTGACCACGTTGACCACGCTGCCCATGTTCACCTGTGTTCTCGTCGCCAACCGGGGCGAGATCGCCGTCCGGGTCATCCGCACGCTGCGCGCGCTCGGCATCACGTCGGTGGCCGTCCACACGGCCTCGGACGCGGACGCCCGCCACGTCCGCGAGGCAGACACAGCCCTCCAGATCCCGAAATATCTGGACATGGGGGCGATGGTGGCGGCGGCCGAGGCGTCCGGGGCGCAGGCCGTACACCCGGGATACGGGTTCCTCGCGGAGAACGCCGAGTTCGCCCGCCGCTGCGCCGAGGCGGGGCTGGTCTTCGTCGGCCCGCCGCCCGAGGCCATCGACGCCATGGGCGACAAGATCCGCGCCAAGGCCACCGTCTCGGCGGCCGGGGTCCCCGTGGTGCCGGGCGGCGCCGAGCCCGGCGACTCGCTGCTGTCCTGGACGGACTTCCCCGCCCTGATCAAGCCGTCGGCGGGCGGGGGCGGCAAGGGCATGGTGCTGGTCCGTTCGGCCGCCGAGCTGCCCGACGCGCTGGAGTCCGCCCGCCGTACGGCCCGCTCCGCGTTCGGTGATGAGACCCTGCTGATCGAGCGCTACGTCGAGAACCCCCGCCACATCGAGATCCAGGTCCTGGCCGACGCCCACGGCAACGTCGTCCACCTGGGCGAACGCGAGTGCAGCCTGCAACGCCGCCACCAGAAGATCATCGAGGAGGCCCCGTCCCCCTTCGTCGACGCCGCGATGCGGGAGCGGATGGGCGCCGCGGCGGTGGAGGCCGCCCGCGCGGTGGGCTACATGAGCGCGGGCACGGTCGAGTTCATCGTCGACGGCACGACCGGCGAGCACCACTTCATGGAGATGAACACCCGTCTCCAGGTGGAGCACCCGGTCACCGAGCTGGTCACGGACCTCGACCTGGTGGAGCTCCAGCTCCGGGTCGCGGCGGGCGAGCCGCTGCCCTTCACCCAGGACGAGGTACGCCTCCGCGGCCACGCCGTCGAGGCCCGCGTCTACGCCGAGGACCCGGCGCGCGGCTTCCTGCCCACGGGCGGCCGGGTGCTGCGCCTGGCGGAGCCCGGCGGCCTCCGGGTGGGCTCGGGGCCGGTCGAGGGCGGTGTCCGGGTCGACTCGGGGCTGGTCGAGGGCGGTGTCGTGGGCAGCGAGTTCGACCCGATGCTGGCCAAGGTCATCGCGTGGGCGCCCACGCGGGAGGCGGCCTTCCGGCGGCTCGACCAGGCCCTCGCCGAGACGGTCGTGCTCGGGGTGATCACGAACGTGCCGTTCCTGCGGGCGCTCGCGGCGCACCCGGAGGTGCGGGCGGGCGAGCTCGACACCGGGCTGGTCGAGCGGGTCCTGCCCGCGCTGGTCCCGGCCGCCGGCCCGCCCGACGAAGTGCTGGCCGCCGCCGCGCTGGCCTTCCACGCCGTGCCTCAGGGTACGGATCCGTGGGAGGTCGCGGACGGCTGGCGGGTCGGCGAGCGCGCGTGGACGGCCTGGCGGCTGGAGTCGCGGGACGGCGTCCACACGATCCAGGTACGCGGCCTGCCCGACAAATCAGCAGAAATCCGCATCGGGCGCGCACCCCAGGAGACCGGGGAGGCCGTCCCGGCCAGGCTTGTGGTCGACGGCGCCAAGCTGACGATCACCCTGGCCGACCGTACCCACCACTACACCCTCGCCCGCCACGACGACACCCTCTGGCTGGGCAGGGACGGACAGTCCTGGGCTCTGACCCGCCACCGCATCGGCGACCCCGGCGACCGCCCCGGCGCCGCGCACGCGGGCGACGGCGTGGTCAGAAGCCCCATGCCGGGCACCGTCCTGGTCGTCAAGGCCCAGCCGGGCGACCGGGTGAGCGCGGGCCAGCCGCTCCTCATCGTGGAGGCCATGAAGATGGAACACACCGTCACCGCCCCCTGCGACGGACGGGTCACCGAGCTGCCCGTGCAGGCGGGCCAGCCGGTCGACATGGACGCCGTCCTGGCCGTCGTCACCGCGGGGGAGTCCTGATGCGCAGGCCGTACCCGATGGAGGGCCTTCCGCACCAGGTCACCGTCTATGAGGTGGGCCCGCGCGACGGCCTGCAGAACGAGTCCGCGATCGTCCCGGTCGAGGTCAAGGCCGAGTTCATCGACCGGCTCGCCGACGCGGGCCACCGGGTGATCGAGGCCACCAGCTTCGTCCACCCCACCTGGGTGCCGCAGCTGGCCGACGCGGAAGAGCTGCTCACCAGGCTCGACCGGCGGCCGGGCGTGCGCTACCCGGTGCTCGTCCCGAACGCGCGCGGCCTGGACCGGGCGCTGGCGCACGACGTCGAGGAGATCGCCGTCTTCGCCAGCGCCACCGAGACCTTCGCCGCCAAGAACCTGAACCGGAGTCTGGAGAGCCAGTTCGACATGTTCGAGCCGGTCGTGGCCAGGGCGATCGACAACGGCGTCAAGGTGCGCGCGTACGTCTCGATGTGCTTCGGCGACCCGTGGGAGGGCCCGACGCCGATCGCGCAGGTCGTCGCGGTCGGTGAGCGGCTGCTCGGCCTCGGCTGCCACGAACTGTCGCTCGGCGACACCATCGGCGTCGGCACCCCGGGCCATGTGACCGCGCTGATCGAGGCGTTCCGCGATCCCGACCGGCTGGCCGTGCACTTCCACGACACCTACGGCCAGGCCCTGGCCAACACGCTGGCCGCGCTCCGGTCGGGCGTGACCGTCGTCGACGCCTCGACCGGCGGCATCGGCGGCTGCCCCTACGCCGAGTCGGCCACCGGCAACCTCGCCACCGAGGACCTCGTGTGGATGCTGCACGGGCTCGGCATCGACACCGGCCTCGATCTCGACAAGCTCGTCTCCACGAGCACCTGGCTGGCCGAGCGGCTCGGCCGCCCCAGCCCGTCCCGCGTCGTCCAGGCCCTCGCGAAAGGCTGACCCGCCATGCTGACCGACGAGTACGAAGAGCTGCGCAAGACCGTCGAGGCGTTCGCCCGCGACGTGGTGGCGCCGGTGATCGGCGACTACTACGAGCGGGAGGAGTTCCCGTACGACATCGTGCGCCGGATGGGCGCGATGGGCCTGTTCGGCCTGCCCTTCCCCGAGGAGTACGGCGGCATGGGCGGCGACTACTTCGCGCTCTGCCTGGCCCTGGAGGAGCTGGCGCGCGCCGACTCCAGCGTGGCGATCACGCTGGAGGCCGCGGTGTCGCTGGGCGCCATGCCGATCTACCGATTCGGTACGCCCGAGCAGCGGACGACCTGGCTGCCCGGAATGGCGGCGGGCGAGACCCTCGGCGCGTTCGGCCTGACGGAGCCCGGCGGCGGCTCCGACGTGCCCGGCGGCATGCGCACCACGGCCACGCTCGACGGCGCCGAATGGGTGATCAACGGCACCAAGGCGTTCATCACCAACTCGGGCACCGACATCACCGGCGTGGTCGGCGTCGCCGCGCTGACCGGCGAGCGGGAGATCTCCACCATCCTCGTGCCGTCCGGGACGCCCGGATTCACGGTCTCGAAGAAGTACTCCAAGGTCGGCTGGAACGCCTCCGACACCAGGGAGCTGTCCTTCTCCGACTGCCGCGTCCCCGCCGCGAACCTGCTCGGTGAGCGCGGCCGCGGCTACGCCCAGTTCCTGCAGACGCTCGACGAGGGCCGCATCGCCATCGCCGCCGTCGGCGTCGGCCTGGCCCAGGGCTGCGTGGACGAATGCCTGCGCTACGTCAGGGACAGACGCGCGTTCGGTCACCCGATCGGCCACTACCAGGCCATCCAGTTCAAGATCGCCGACATGGAGGCCCGCGCCCACACCGCCCGCCTGGCCTACTACCACGCGGCCGAGAAGATGCTGGCCGGCGTGCCGTTCAAGAAGGAGGCGGCGATCGCCAAGCTCGTCTCCTCCAACGCCGCCATGGACAACTCCCGAGAGGCGACGCAGGTCTTCGGCGGCTACGGGTTCATGAACGAGTTCCCGGTGGGCCGCTTCTACCGCGACGCCAAGATCCTGGAGATCGGCGAGGGCACCAGCGAGGTGCAGCGCATGCTGATCGCCCGTCAGCTGGGGCTGGGCGACCTGTAAACCGATCAGTTCGACGTGCCGAGCTTCTCGGCGACCGATCTGGCCATGTCCAGGGCGCCCTTGGTCAGCCTGCCCGCCGGGTCCTCGGTGACGCGCCGCTGGTAGGTCACCTGGATCACCGCGTTGCTGACCCGGACGCCGGCGGTCGCGATGGTCGGCCCCCTGCCCGTGTCGCCGGGCAGCGTGTACAGGGTGGTCCAGGAGGCGTCGCCGATGGGCGGCTCGGCGGGTGCGGAGATCTTGGCCAGAAGTACGGCCTCCTGCCGCTGCGCCCTGAACTGCTCGTGCGCCGCCGCCACGTCGCCTGGGAACACCTTCACGTACACCTGGAGCCGGAACTGCATGTTGCCCGGCATCCCCGAACCGGGCGCGAGCGTCGACCACTCGCACTCCTCGGCCTTGATCTGCGTCTTGTCCGGGAACAACGTCAGCTTCTTGACCAGGTCCTCGTCCGTGACCGTACAGGGGTCGACGGTCTTGGTGAAGGTGGCGGCCCCGGTCGGCGCGGGCTCGCTCGTGGTGGCCTGCTCGGTGGGCGAAGCCTCGCTGGGTGAGGGCTCGGCCGCCCGCGTGGTCTTGACGGGTACGGCCACGGCCTCCGTCTTGTCGGGCTGCCGGGTGAGCAGGAACAGGACGGTGAACAGCATGAGCACGACCACGGCCGCCGCCCCGCTCAGGATCGCCGGCGTCACCCGCAGGCCGGGGCGGGACTGCTGGGTGGGAGCGGTGCGCGGCACGGCCGCGGTCGGGAAGTCTTGCTGCTGGTAGTCGTTCATCGTGCCTTCTGGAGGGTGTCGGCCACCGCGCGGGCGGTCTTGAGAGCGGTGTCCCGGAGTTGGGGGGTCACTTTCGTGCGCTTCGGATGGCTGGCCTCCACCTGGATGATCACATTGCTGACCCGCATCCATATGGTGGTCGTCGAGGTGTGGGTGAAGCCGGCCTCGTTGTCCTGGGCGGCCGCCGCGTCTCCCGCGCGCACCGTCCTGGTGCGTGAGGTCGTCACCGTCTGCTGGGTGCCCGCCTTGGTGTCGCGGGCCCGTACGGTCTGGGTGAAGACACGTTCGGCGGCCTTGACCGTGCCGGAGTACTTGACCTTGAGGTTGATGGAGGTGTGGTCGAGGAGCCCGGTCATGCCGACCGACCAGTAGCATTCGCTCTCGTCGTAGAGGCCGGGCTGCTTGGAGTGGGAGCCGGGCAGGACGGTCTGCGCCTGGTCGTCGGTGAGCAGGGAGCACGCCTTCGGCGGCCGGCCGAACTGGCCGTCGCCCCTGGCCGGCGTGGTCGGGGGCGCCGTGGTCGGCGATGGGGGTGGGGCCGTGGTCGAGGCGGGCTGGGCGACCTGGGTGGCCGACGCCGTGACGGAGGGGGAGCCTCCGGAGCTGTTGACGAGGACGACCGCCGTGACCGCGACGGCCGTACCCGCCGCCAGGCCGCCCAGCACGAGCGGTGTGCGGCGGCCCGTGCGGGCCCGGACCGGGATCGTGGCGGGCGCGGTCTCGCGCGGCCGGACGGGCAGCGGGACCGCCAGCGACTCCAGGTGCGCCCTGATGGCCCGGGGGTGCGGCCGGGCGGCGGGGTTCCGGTCGAGCATCGCCAGGAGCAGGCCGCCGAGCGGGCCCGCGTTGACGGGCGGCGGTGGTGGCAGCGTGAGCACGGCCGCGACGATCGCCATCGCCGAGTCGCGCTCGAACGGCGCCCGGCCCTCCGCGGCCAGGTACAGGGTGGCGCCGAGCGACCACAGGTCGGCCATCGGGCCCGCGGGCTCGCCGCGCAGGTGTTCGGGCGCGATATAGCCGGGGGAGCCCGCGACGTCGCCGGCCTGCGCCGCGGCGGCAGCCGTACCCGCGCCGGGGGCGTCGCCTGTGTGCGCGGCGATGCCGAAGTCGGTCAGCACGACCTCGCCGACCTCGGTGATCATCACGTTGCCGGGCTTCACGTCCCTGTGCAGGATGCCGCGATGGTGGGCGGCCTCCAGCGCGTCGAGCACGCGCAGGCCGATCGTGGCGACGTGGCCGGGCGGCAGCGGGCCGCGCGCCTTGACCAGATCGCCCAGCGACGTGCCCGCGAGCAGGTCCATGATGATCCAGGGCTGGCCGCCCTCGGAGATCACGTCGTGCACGGTGATGATCGACGGGTGGTTCAGCGCCGCCGCCGCCCTGGCCTCGCGCAGCGTGTCGACCAGGGCCCGCTGCTGGTCCTGGCCGGGCGGCAGCCGTACCTCCTTGACCGCGACCTCGCGGTGCAGCAGCTCGTCACGCGCCCGCCACACCGTGCCCGCGCCGCCCGCGGCGAGCGGGGCGAGCAGCTGGTAGCGTCCGGCGATCACGCGCATGGTCAGGAGGCCTTGGCGTCGAGGTTCGCGGCCAGGAACTTGGCCGCCCGCGCGGCCTTGTCCCGCAGCGCGGCGTCCTTGGCCACGTCGTGCACGAAGCGGAACTCGCCCACCATGTTGCCGGTGCGGAAGAGCACGTGTACCTCGGCCTCCCGCTTGTTGTTGAACTTCACGCGGGAGATCTCGTACGCGATGGCCTCCTCGCCCGCGCCGGGGATCTCGAAGACCTCGCCCTGCTTCTCGCCCGAGCCGCCCCTACCCGCCTTGTCCTCGGCTTCCTTCCGCGCCCCGGCGACGTGCTCCTGCGCGAGCGTGGTCTCGTAGCCGTCGCCCTGCGGCGCGTAGAGCCAGAGGGTCAGGAAGACGCTCAGCTCCTTGCCCGCCGGAGGGAGGCCCGCGGTGGACCACGCGCATCTGAACGTCGGGTCGGTCGAGGACGTGATGAACGCGCCGACGAGCTGGGTGGCCTGCGCCCTGGTGAGCAGCTGGCAGGGCCGGGGGACCTTGGAGAACTTGCCGGCCGGCAGCGTGACGGCGGGCGAGGGACTGGCGGAGGCCGAAGCCGTGGGCGCCGCACTCGTCGGGGCGGCCTTGCTCGGCGCCGGTTTCGTGGTACGCGCCGCCGCCGGCGTGGCCTGCGGCGGCGCGGCGGACGACCCCATGGTCAGGATGAGCGTGACCGCGACGACGAACGCCACGACCACGGCCGCCGCCGAGCCGTACGCGGCCGTGCGGGAGACCACCCACGCGGGCGCGGGCGTCCTGACGGTGGGCACGGCGTGGCCCGCCACCTGCTCCAGTCCCCGCCGCAGCGTGCGTACGTCGGGCCGGTGGGCGGGGTCCTTGGCCAGCAGGCCGAGCAGGAGCGGGGTGAGCGCGCCGGCCCGCTGCGCCGGCCTGGGCGGCTCGGTCATCACCGCGCCGAGCGTGGCGATCGCGGTGTTGCGCTGGAACGGCGGCACGCCCTCCACCGCCGTGTAGATCGTCGCGCCGAGCGAGAACAGATCGGACGGCGGCCCCGGCGCGACGCTCTCGGTGAGGCATTCGGGCGCGGTGAACCCCGCCGTGCCCACCGGCCCGCCGCCCTGCCGGCCCGCTTGAGGGGCAGCGCCCGTCGGGGCGGCGATGCCGAAGTCGGACAGCAGGACGCGCCCGTCGTCGGCGAGCAGCACGTTGCCCGGCTTGACGTCGCGGTGGAGCAGGCCGCGCGCGTGCGCCGAGGCCAGCGCCGACAGCACGAACAGCCCGATCGAGGCCGCCCACGGCGCCCCCATCGGCCCGCCGGTCTTGACGACCTGGTCGAGCGAGCGCCCGCGGACCAGCTCCATGACGATCCACGGCTGGTCGCCGTCGTCGATCACGTCGTGGATGCCGACCACCGCCGGGTGCCGGATCCCGGCCGCCGCGCGGGCCTCGTGCAGCGTACGGTGGCGCAGCGCGGCCTGGTCGGCGGGGGAGAGGTTCGGCGGGATCAGCACCTGCTTCACCGCCACCTCACGGCCGATCATGGTGTCGTGCGCGCGCCAGACGATGCCCATGCCGCCGCGGCCGAGCTGTTCGAGCAGCTGGTAGCGGCCGCCCACGAGTCGCGGTTGGTTCATTGCCTCACTCCTGGCGGTTCAATGCCTCGGCCAGCCATCGCGCGGCGTCGCGCGCTCCCTTGCGCAGGGCGGCGTTGTCGCCGATCTTGTTGACGTTGACGTAGCCGATCTGGACGTTCACGTTGCTGAGCCGGAAGACCACGGTGACGTTCTCGGCGTTGCCCTTGGGGCTGACGAACTCGTAGCCGTACGCCTCATCGCCGATGCCGTCGATGTCCTCGACGTGGCGGCGCTGCTGCTTGATCCCCTTGGTGAGGCCGACCTCCGGCCAGGTCCACGTGATCTCCGCTCCCTCGCCGGCGCCGTTGCGCCGGTTGATGTACTCCTCCTCGGCGTCCTCCGGGACCGTGCTCCACCTGTCGGCCCCGCCGGTGTTGGCCAGCACCTCGGCGGACAGCCCCTTGCCGCGGGTGGTCCACTCGCACATGTCGCCGTCGCGCTTGCCCTTGCCCACGCCGGGCACGAGCTTGGCGACCTGCGCGGGGGTGAGCAGCGTGCACAGGTCAACGGCGGCGGTGAACTTGGGGGTCTTCGCCGGCTCGGGTTCCTTGCTGGGGGTGGGAGTGGGGGACGTGGTGTGCGGCTGCTGCTTCACGGTCTCCGCCACGGGAGCCGCGGGAGTCGCGGGGGTGTCCGCGGGCCGCAGGGCCACGAACGCCACCGTACCCGCCACCACCGCCGCCGCGACCACCGCGGCGCCGACGATGAGCGGCAGCCGGTTCGCGCGCCCGGCCATCGGCTGCGTGACCGCCGGCGCCGGGCCGCCCTCCGCGACCCGCCGCAGCAGCTGCTCGGCCGCCTGCGGAGCGGGTCTCTGGTACGGATCGCGGGCCAGCATCAGCATCAGCACCGGCCCGAGGTGCCCGGCGCGCTGGGGCGGCCGGGGCGGCAGGGTCAGCGCGTCACGCAGCACCGACATGGGAGAGGTGCCGACGTACGGGGCCTGGCCCTCCACGGCCGCGTAGAGCGTGGCGGCCAGCGACCACAGGTCCGACTCGGGCCCGCCGCGCTCGCCGCGCAGCCGCTCGGGGGCGATGAACCCGGGCGACCCGATCAGCAGCCCGGACTCGGTGATCGTGACCTGGTCCTCCAGCCTGGCGATGCCGAAGTCGGTCAGCACCACCCGGCCGTCGTCGGTCAGGAACACGTTGGCGGGCTTGACGTCGCGATGTTGAATGCCGTGCGCGTGGGCGACGGACAGCGCCTCCAGCACCCGTGACCCGATCGCCGCCGTCCGCTCCGGCGACCACGGGCCCTCGGCGGCCACCGCGTCCTTGAGGTCACGGCCCCTGAGCAGCTCCATGACGATCCATGGCCGCCCGTCCTCGGACAGCACGTCGTGAATGGTGATGATGCCCGGATGCCGCAGCTGGGCGGCCGCCATCGCCTCGCGCATGGCCCGCTGCAGCGCCTCCGCCCGTTCGGCCGGGGCGAGGGACTGCGGGAGCAGCACTTCCTTGATGGCGACCTGGCGGTCGAGCAGCTCGTCGTGGGCCAGCCAGATGGTGCCCATGCCACCCTGACCGAGCGCCCGTAGCACCCGATAGCGGCCTGCGATTTTGGAATCCCCCAGACCAGGCACGTTGGAGACCATAGTGTGCAAGACTTTCGGTTCGCTATATTTCCATCCCGGACGCGTCAACAGCATCCCATTCGTAATGATCCGCGATGAGGGGTGGCCATGATCCAGGGCCCGCAGGCACCGCAGGCGCCGCCCGTTCCGCCGGCCTCGTACTGGCCGGACGGCGGTGGCGAGCGGCCCGTCTCGTCGAAGGCGCCCGGCTGGGCCAAGGGCGTGCTGGCGGGGGCCGCCGCGGTGGCGGTGCTGGGCGGGGCGCTCATCGCGGTACGCAACGTCGGCCAGGAGACGCCTCCGGTGGCGCTGCCGTCGCCCTCGTTCGACCTGCCGTCCACCCTGCCCTCGGACCTGCCGTCCACGCTGCCGTCGTCGCTGCCCTCATCGTCGGGGCTCCCCTCGTCGTCCGGGGCGCCCTCGGAGGCGCCTTCGTCGGATCCGGCCGAGACGCCCGCGGCCACCTCCACCTTCGCGCCGCTGAAGGCGGTACCGGAGGTGTGCGACCTGCTGCCCGCGAGCCTGACCAGGCGGCTCGCGCCCAAGTCGCAGTCCGCGCCGGGCGTCCAGAAGGATGGGTACGGAGCGCTGCGCAAGGGCTGCGAGTGGACCCAGGCGTCCAAGAACATCAAGAACGGCACCCTGGAATCGCGGGCCATTCACCTGGCCGTCAACGTCTGGCCCAGTGTCGAGGCCGCGCGGGACGACGCCGACTTCAACTTCGACTCGATGAAGGACATGGCGGGTACCAAGGAGGACAACCCCGGCCTGCGGTTCCTGAGTACGTACGGTCAGATGAAGGACTTCGACGGCGTCGGCGACGAGACCCACGCCATGTACACCCAGAACCTCAAAGGCACCTCGAACGTCTGGGCCTACATCGTGATGGGCAACACGACGATCAACGTCCGCTACTTCGGCACCGACAACAAGAACGGCCAGATCCTGGCCGAGGGCAAGGACACCGAGCCGGTCGCCGAGGACGTGCTCATGAAGGGCGCCCAGGAGGTCGCCGAGCAGGCCGTCAAGGCGCTGACGAGCTGACCTGACCGGGCTGCTGGGCGGGCCCGACAGGCTGACGGGCCGGCCTGACCGAGCCGGCGAGCCGACCTGATTGGACGGCGGCCACGCCACGACTTAGGGTCGTACGACATGACGTCAGACGATCTCCACATCAGGAGAGCGGAGAAGGCCGACGCGGACGAGCTGTTCGCCTTGGCGATGGAGTTCGGGCTGACCTTCAGGCCCGAGCGGGAGGCCTTCGACGCGGCGCTGCCGCAGTTGCTGCGCGATGACGACGTCATGCTGATCGCGGCCGTGGTGGGCGGCCGGGTGCACGGTTATCTGCTGGGGTTCGTCCACCTGACGCTGTTCGCCAACGGGCCCGTCGCCTGGGTCGAGGAGGCGATGGTGCAGAGCGGGTCACGCCGGCAGGGCATCGGCCGGGCGCTGCTGGTGGAGTTCGAGGCGTGGGCCCGCTCGCGGCAGGCCGGTTACGTGGCCATGGCCACCCGGCGGGCGCCCGAGTTCTACCACGCGCTGGGCTACGAGGCGTCGGCGACGATGTTCAGGAAGATCCTCCGCTAGCGCCGACGGCGTCGCGTCCTTCTCGGCCGGCAAGCCGCTGATGTGCGGCACATGCCGGGATGAAACGGTGTTCTTCAGCGGAATCTGGCGTGGAACCCCGAGGCGTTTGCGGCCGGGGGAAAACGACAGCGCGGGAGGGCCTCCAGGCCCGGGCGGTGCCGTGTCGGCCGGGTTCGTGTGGGCGGATCAGTCCGGCTGTTTCTGGTTGTCGATGTACTCGTTGATGATCGACGGTGGGGTGCCGTCGCAGAGGCGGCGATGGTTTCACGGCGGCGCAGCATCTCGTCGGTGAACACTTTGTGCCGGTATTTGGGGGTGTAGACCACATGGGCGTGGAGGCTGTAGACGAGGGTGCGTCCCCTGCGGATATCGGGATCGGGTTCCCAGCGCGGTGAGGTGGACCGAAGGGTAATGTGTTCGATTGTGAGGCTGGTGGTGCAGGTGAAGCTCCTGCCGACCCGCGAGCAGGCGACGGCGCTGAAGGCGACCCTGCGCGCGGTCAACGCGGCCGCCTGCCAGGTCTCCCGCCAAGCCCACGCCCTGCGCACGTTTCGCAACTACGACCTTCCTCGGCTACAAGGCGGCCCGGGCCGGGGTCGCCGTGATCTACGTCGATCCGGCTTTCACCTCCCAGCAGTGCTCCTCATGTGGGCATGTGGACCGCAAGAACCGGCTCGATCAAGCCTGTTTCTCGTGTACGTCGTGCGGCTTCGCTGAGCACGCTGACGTCAACGCAGCCCGCAACATCGCCGCACGCGGTGAGACGGGCTGGGCAGTGAGTCACGCTGCCTGACGCGGACCAGACCGTCGAAGCCATCGACGGCGAGGAGCTGCAAGCTCGGTCGTTTACGGTTTACGGCCGAGAAGCTGACTCTCTTCGGGCCGCCCGACATCCGCATCGACGAGGCCGGCCTGCGCAGGGAGCTGAGTCGCACGTACCAGGGTGCCGAGCTCGACGCCGAGTGCGGGATCGTCAACGATCCGGACAAGGACGAAAGGTTGTTCTGGGAGAATCGCGCCTGAGGCGCGTCAGCGAACGCGGCACCTGTACTGGTGATCAGCCCGGGGCCGTTTCTGTCGCCGCCGGATGGCATTCTTGGGGCGTGAGCATCCACGCGGTGAGCCCGCTTTTCGTCGGCCGCGCCGGCGAGCTGAGCGCGCTCGAGCGGGCGCTGGCCGGCGCCCGGACCGGCGCGACGTCCACCGTGCTGGTCGGCGGCGAGGCGGGCGTCGGCAAGACACGGCTGGTCAGGGAGTTCGCCGACCGGGCGGGCGAGGCGATGGTGCTCGTCGGCGGCTGCCTGGAGCTCGGCACCGAGGGCCTGCCGTTCGCCCCCTTCACCGCGGTGCTGCGCGGCCTGGTGCGCGAGCTCGGCCGCGACGGCGTCGCGGCGCTCGTGCCCGGCGGCACCACGCGCGGGCTGGCCCGGCTGCTGCCCGAGTTCGGCGAGCCCGACGGTGACGGCTCCGAGGCCCGCGCCCGGCTCTTCGAGCAGCTGCTCGGCCTGCTGGAGCGGCTGGCGGAAGACCAGCCGGTCGTTCTGGTCATCGAGGACGCCCACTGGGCCGACCGCTCCACCCGCGACCTGCTCTCGTTCCTGGTCCGCTACCAGCGCTCCGGCGTACGGCTGCTAATCGTCGTCACCTACCGTGCCGACGAGCTGCACCGCACCCACCCGCTGCGCCCGCTGCTGGCCGAGCTGGGCCGGGTCGACTGGGTGGCCAGGCTGGAGCTGCGCAGGCTCACCCGCAGGGAGGTCGTCGAGCAGGCGGCGAGCATCCTGGAGCGCGAGCCGTCCGGCCCCGACATGGACCTGATCTACGCGCGCAGCGAGGGCAACCCGCTGTTCGTCGAGGCGCTGCTCAGCGAGTCCGGCGGCGGTGAGGCGCTGCCTGAGTCGCTGCGCGACCTGCTGCTCGCCGGCGTCGAGCGGCTGCCCGACGAGACCCAGGAGCTGCTCCGCGTGGCCAGCGCGGGCGGCCAGCGCATCGAGCACGACCTGCTGTCCGCCGTCGCCGGGCGCGACGACGTGGCGCTGTCCAACGCGTTGCGGCCCGCCGTGGCCGGCAACGTGCTGGTCGTCGACGGCGAGGGCTACTCCTTCAGGCACGCGCTGATCCGCGAGGCGCTCCACGACGACCTGCTGCCGGGCGAGCACACCCGCCTGCACACGCGCTTCGCCGAGGCGCTGGAGCGCGACCTGTCGATCCTGCCCGTCCCGCGCGGCGCGATCGAGCTGGCCCACCACTGGCACGCCGCCCACGACACCACGTGGGCGTTGATCAGCGCCTGGCACGCCGCGGCCGCCGCCCGCCGCTCCGCCGCCTACGACGAGCAGCTCAGGATGCTGTCGCGGGTGCTGGAGCTGTGGGATCAGGTGCCCGACGCCGCGGAGCGCATCGGCACCGACCACGTCGACGTGCTCAGGCAGACGGCCACGGTCGCCCACCTGGCGGGCGAGTACGAACGCGCGATCGCCCTGGCCACCGCCGGGCTCGCCGAGATCGACGAGACGGCCGAGCCGGCCAGGGCCGCCAGGCTGCTGCGCCAGCGCGGTCTCACTGGCTACGACCTCAGCCGGCCCGGCCATGTCGACGACCTGCGTAGGGCGGCGTCGCTGGTGCCCGCCGACAAGCCCAGCAAGCTGCGGGCGCAGGTGCTGGAGAGCTTGGCGCGCATGCTCTACGACGACTGGCAGGAGAAGATCTCGACGGCCCGGCTGGCCATGGAGATCGGCCACGAGGTGGGCGACGCCAACACCGAGGCGCACGCGCTGATCAGCCTGACCTGGGCACGGTGCAAGTTCTCCGACATCGACGCCTACCTGGACGGGTTCGCCGAAGCGCGCCGCATCGCGGCCGCGGCCGACGCCTACAACGCGATGCTGCGCTGCGCCATCTCCGAGTCCGACCTGCTGGAGGGCGCCGGCCGGCACGAACGCGCCGCGCAGGTCGCCCGCGACGGCATCGCCGAGGCCGAACGCTACGGCGTGGCGCGCACGTCGGGCACGTTCCTGTCGATCAACCTGGCGGAGCCGCTGTGGTCGCTCGGGCGCTGGGACGAGGCGCTGAAGGTGATCGAGCACGCCCTGGAGCTCATGCCGCCGCCGCCCTACCGGGCCAGCCTGCAGGGGTTGGCCTCCGACATCGCGCTCGCGCGCGGGCGGGTCGATCGGGCCGAGGAGCTGTTCGCGGCCTCACGCAGCGTGCTGGCGCGCGGGCGGTTCCGCGACCAGAGCGTGCTGCCGCACGCCTGCAGGGAGGTCGAGCTCCTGATGGCGCGGGGGCGCCTGGACGAGGCGCGGGAGGCGGCGGCCCGGACGCTGCGTGAGCAGGATCTGCTGGCCAGCCCGCGTTACGCCTGGCCGCTGCTGGTGGTGATCGCGCAGCTGGGCGGGGATCTTGTGGGGGAGCTGCGGTCGGTCGCGGGGCGGCTCGAGGCTGAGGGCGACAGCCAGGAGGCGTACCGGCTCACGTTCATGGCCTTGACGGGGCTGTCCGAGTCCGAGCTGGGTTTGGGGTCTGGTCCTGAGTCGGGTGCCGGATCGGAGCTGGGCTCCGGGTCTGGTGTCGGATCCGCGGCTGATTCCGTGGCCGGTCTCGATGACGCGGCCTGGCGGCTCAAGGCGTGGGACGCGGCGGTGGCGGCTTGGGCGGGGTTGCGGGAGCCCTACTCCGAAGCCTGGACCCTGGAGGGTGCCGCCCGTGCGGCGCTGGAGGCCGGTGATCGGCAGGGGGCGGGGGTCAGACTGGCGAGAGCCCGTGAGCTGGCCGAGCACCTCGGTGCGGCGCCGTTGGTCGAGCGGCTGGACGCGTTCGCGCGGCGGGGCCGGGTCGCCGTGGCCGACGACCCGGTGCCCGACGGGCTGCCGTTGGGGCTGACGGCGCGCGAGCTGGAGGTGCTGCGGCACGTGGCCGAGGGGCACAGCAACCGGGAGATCGCGGGGGAGCTGTTCATCTCGGTCAAGACCGTGAGCGTGCACGTCTCCAACATCCTGGCCAAACTGGGCGTCGCCTCCCGCGGCGAGGCATCCGCGGTGGCCCATCGGATCCGCCTCTTCGCCGACGACTGACCGGCTGCACGGTCCGGCGCCTGCGCCTGCCCCCGAGGAATGCTCGACCCCGTCACCAAGGCGCGGGTTGCCGCTTGGCCTCTGGGGTCGAGCGGTGTCCGTGCGGTTGTGGTCAGCCGGTGAGCTGGGCTTCCAGGCGGTAGCCGTCGACCGTGACATAGACCTGGTCGCCGGGGCGGGCGTTGAGGCGCATGAGGACCGGTTGGAGCGAGTCGAAGACCGGCTGGTGACCCTGCCAGACCAGGACGATCGCGTTGTCGCCCGGCCCGGTCACCGACAGGAGGGTGCCGGGGCGCATGCCGAGCTGCGTGGCGTACCCCTCCGGCACCGGGACCGGGCCGCCCCGGAGGTGCTCGTTGGTGACCTCGATGCGCTGCCAGCGGCGCGGGTCCGACGACGGGCTCGGCAGCGGCGGCGGTGGGGTGGCGGGAGTGCCCGCGAGCGTGGGGGGCAGCATGCCGGACCGGCCGCCCGAAAGGGCGGAGAGCGTGGCGAGGGCCGCCGAAGGGTCGATGGCGTTGTTCTCGGCCGAGGGGATGGGCTGACCGCCCCTGTGGTGGTGGCCGTTGGCTCCGGGGGTACGGCGGGGGAGCGGCTGGGCCGGTGAGGGGGCGGACGCCACCGGGTCCGACGTGTCCGGCAGCGCGTCGAGCCACGCCTTGGCCGAGTGCGCGCGGATGCCCAGCTCGCTGAGCAGCTCCACCACGTCGGTGTCTGCGGGCTGACTGGCCAGCAGTTGCCTGGTACGGGCCTGCAGGCCGTGGAGGTCGCCCACCACCAGCCAGCCGTCCTGGAGGCGGCGGTCGGGCATGAGCGTCACGAGCACCCGCCAGAGCGGTGTGCGCAGCGACGGCACCATCACCGGGTGCGCGGGGTCGGCGCCGATGAGCTGGTCCTGCGTGGCGGCCGCGCCGAGCCACTCCGTCAGCCGGAACATGTGCCCGGTGACCGGCGCCGACTCCGACGAACGCAGCCAGTGCAGCACGCGCTCCTCCGCCGTCCGCTGCGCCTGGGAGAGCGCGTCCCGGTCGACGAGCATCTTGTGGGCGAGCGTACGCAGGCTGACGGGGTCTTCGGCGAACAGGCGGTGTACGGCCACCGCGAGCGCCAGCTTGTCCAGGCTGCGGAACAGGCTGTCGACGACCCGGACCATGGCGTGGTCGGTCTCGGAGGGCGCGGGCGTCGCCGGGGTGGCGCTACCGACCGGCGGCGGTGTGTCGTACGCGCCGCCGAGGCCCGGAACGCCTGTCACCGGGAGAGAGACGTCGCCGGTGTGCGTGTCCGCGATCGGGGTGCGGGGCGGGGCGCCCAGGTCGCCTGGGAAGGCGCCTCCGGGATGCGATCCCGCGCCGGTTCCGGCGGATGATCCGTTGCCTGCGGGTGTTCCGGTGCCCGCGAGCGGCCCGACCGCGGGGAACGAGCCGGTGCCTGTGACGGAGCCGACCGCAGGGAAGGAGCCGGTGCCTGTGACGGAGCCGTTGCCCGCGGGCGTTCCGTTGCCCGTGAGCGGTCCGGTGGCGGGGCGTGGTCCGGTGTGGGGCGTTCTGCCGGGGAGGCGGTCGGCGCCCGGGAGGGAGCCGGGCTGGGAGCCTGGTTGGGCTGTTCCACCAGAACGGTCGGTAGCGGACTGGGGGCTGGGCGGCAACTGGCCGCCGGTGGGCGGCGTACCGGCCTGAGGGCCGACGGTGGAGTGCGGACCGGTGTGCGGACCAGCGGCGGTCGGGTGTGGGCCTGTGTGCGGACCGGCGGCAGTGGGGTGCGGGCCCGTGTGCGGGCTGACGGTGGACTGGGGACCGGTGTGCGGGCCGGTGCGCTCGGGGTCGGCGTTGCCGTGGACGTTGACGCCTGTATGCCCGGTTCCCGAAACGCCCGGAAGGCCGGTGCCTGGAGCGTTGGCGGCCGGGAGGCCGGTGTTCGGGAAGCCGCCGCCCTGCTGCCCGCTGCCCTGCTGACCGCTGCCCTGCTGACCGGTGCCCTGCTGACCGGTGCCCTGCTGACCGCCGCCCTGCTGGTTGCCGCCCTGCTGGCCGGAACCCGGGGCATTGGTGCCGGGGAAGAGGCCGCCCTGCCGGTCGGTGCCGGGCGGCGGATTGGCGCCGGGGGAGTTCGTGTCCTGGCGGGCGCCCTGGGGGCCGGACTGAGGTTGCGGAGCGGACAAGGGCTGCCGGCCGGCCGTCGGCGACTGGGCGCCCTCGTTCTGCGCCGGGAACGAGCCGGTCTGAGAGGGTCCGCCCGGTGCTGGAGACGAGCCGGGCTGGCGGGCGCCCCCGCCCAGAGCGGCGAAGGAGCCGGTCTGCGGCCCACCTTGACCGGGGAAGGAACCCGACTGCGGGCTTCCCTGGACGGGAAAGGAGCCGGTCTGGCGGGGAGAGCCGCCGTTGTCCTGGGCGACGGGCAGCGGGCCGGTGTGCGTCGGGCTCTGGCTCGGTCCTCCGTCGCGCTGCCCGGGGACCGTGCCGCGCTGAAGCGGGCGGGTCACCTCTGGATGGCCCTGCCCCGGTTGTCCCGGCTGCTGGCCCTGTGCCGGCTGGGCGGCGGGCTGGCCCTGGCCGGGATGGACGGGCTGACCCGGCCGGGTCTGTGCCGGATGACCCTGCGGTGCGGGCTGGGTCGCGGACTGGCCGGGTTCGCGTTGGACCGGGATGCGGCTGAGCACCTCGCGGAACACCGAGCCGATCACCACTTCAGGCGTGGCCGACGGCGTGCCCAGGTCGCCGGGCGACAGGCGGCGCAACCGCTGCCAGCCTCCCAGACCGGTGATCGCCGTCCTGGTGGCCTCCGGCCAGCCGGGCAGCGCCGGGTCGATGGGGTGCACGGTCAGCGCGGGCAGCACGTCCGAGAGCGCCAGGTGGTCCCAGCGGGCCGAGGCCAGCAGGGCGAGCCGGTCGCAGATCCAGTCGAGTCCGGTCGTGCCGAGCGCCCTCGACAGGGCGACGGACGACCACCACCCGGCGGGCAGGCGCGGATCGCCCAGCGCCTCCGCGACTTGCTGGGGACGGCTCCAGCGCAAGGCAGGGACCAGGTCGCTCAGGCAGATCGATGACTCGACTTCCATCGGCGGACCTTATCCTCCCCAGTGAGCCGCGTGATGCCACTCAATACGCATGTGGTTCTTGGTGCAGCCTACGCGGCAAGCTATCAATCGGTGTGAATAGGGTAAAGAAGGTTCAGCTCCAAACCGTACCGTGGCCGACCGCCCACCAGGGCCACGCACTCGGCTCCGGCCCGGCATCCGGCGTCCAAAGACTGCCCTTCACCGGCGCCGTTCAACCTCGCTGTGAGATATCCCGCAGCGAACGCATCGCCCGCCCCCGTCGAGTCCACGACCTCGGCTGGAACCCCCGCTGTCACTGCCGTCACGGTGCCCTCCGTGGCCGCCAGAGCGCCCTGGGGTCCCAGCTTGACGATCGCGGTGCCGTACCTCTCGCTGAGAAGTTCGGCGGCTCGCTCGGGCGTCCGTGCTCCGGCGAGCAGGAGGGCCTCGTCCCGGTTGGGGATGATGAGATGGGCGGGGGCGGATTCGCGCAGGAAGCGATCGACGCCGAACTCACGCAGGAAGCCGGTCGATGCGGGATCCATGCTGACGGTCACCCCGGCGGCGCGGGCCTCGGCCATGGCGAGCCTGGCCAGCGCCAGCCCCGCCTCCGCGAAGAGCGTGTAGCCGGACAGGTGCAGGCGGCCCACGCCGTCGAGCAGCGAGCCGTCCCAGTCCTCGGCGGAGATCCGGCCGCCCGCGCCCCGGTTGGTGAGGAACGAGCGTTCGCCGGTCCGGTCCACCATGGCGATCACGATCGCCGTGGGATGGTCCGGGTCGACGCGTACGTGCGGGCGTACCCCGGTCTTGCGCAGTTCGGCGGTGTGCCACTCGCTGCTGTCGTAGCCGAGCCGGGCCAGCAGCCGTACGTCGGCGCCCAGGTGGGCGGCCCAGGAGGCGGTGTTCGCGCCAGAGCCGCCGGGACGGAGCACGATGTCGGCGGCCGTGTCGGTGCCCGACATGACCGGAGTGTCGTGCAGGGCCACCACATCGGTGACGACGTCGCCGATGACGAGGAGGCCGCCGCCGCTCACGCCCGTGACCAGGCGAGCGCGATCTGGGCCGCGAGGGCGACGTTGCCGCGGACCGCGGCCAGGTTCGCCTCAAGGGAGGCGCCGCCGGTGCCGCGTACCAGGTAGCCGAGCAGGAACGGGGTGATCTTCTGCCCGCTCACGCCCTCGTGGTCGGCGGCGGCCAGCGCCTCGCTCAGCACGCGGTCGTGCAGCGCCGGATCGAGTTGCTGGTCCACCGGGATGGGGCTGGCGACGATCAGCGCGGTCTCCTGCCCGCCGAAGGCGTCCTGTCCGCGCATGATGGCCGCGGCCTCGTCGGCCGACTCGATCCGCCAGTCGATCGGCTCGCCGGAGGAGTGCAGGTAGAAGCCGGGGAAGGTGTCCGTACGGTATCCCGCCACGGTCACGCCGCGCGTCTCGAGGCGCTGGAGGGTCGAGGGCACGTCCAGGATCGACTTGACCCCGGCGCACACGACGGTGATGCGGGTACGCGCGAGCGTGTCGAGGTCGGCCGACTCGTCCTGCGCCTGGGTCCAGCCCCGGTGCACGCCGCCGAGCCCGCCGGTGGCGAAGATCCGGATGCCCGCGCGGGCGGCCAGGAACGACGTGGCCGACACGGTCGTCGCGCCGCTCGCCTTCAGCGCCGCCGCCACCGGCAGGTCGCGCTGGCCCAGCTTGCGCAGGCCCGACTCGGTCGCGACGCGTTCGAGCTCCACCTCGTCCAGGCCGACGCGGGCGACGCCGTCGAGCACCGCGATCGTGGCCGGTACGGCACCCGCCGCCCTGACGATGTCCTCCAGCTCCCGGGCGACCGCCAGATTGCGCGGCTGCGGCAGGCCGTGCGAGATGATCGTGGACTCCAGGGCCACGACCGGAGCGCCGGTGGCAAGGGCTTCGGCGACCTCGTCGGAGGGCCGGAGGATGGGGTCGGCGGCGCGGCGCATGTGGGTTTCGTACTCCTTCGTAGAACGGCTTGGTGGAACGGTCTATTTTACGAAGTTTGTTCCGGATAAGCACGTTACGAAGGAGGGCGTCCGCCGGTGATCACACGAGCAGCATGACACCCGCGAGCGAGATGGCCCCGATCATGCCGGTGGCGATGGCGCCGAGCAGCAGCACGCGCCCGCCCTTGATCAGCGCGCGGGCGTCGATCCCCGTACCGAGGCCGAACAGGGCCGCGGCCATGAGGACGTTCGTGACCTGGGGGATCGCGGTGGTCACGGCCGCGGGGACCAGGCCGCTGCTGCGGAGCGCGACCATCGCCAGGAAACCGGCCACGAACAGCGGGATGACCGGCGGGCGCTTGGACCGGCCGGGGGAGTCAACGCGGTGGCGGTACGAGGTCAGGGCGACGATCGGGGCGAGCAGGATGACGCGGCCCAGCTTGACCGTGACGGCGGTGGCCAGCACGCCCGAGGCGGCCCCGATCGCGGCCACCTGGGCCACCTCGTGCACCGCCGCCCCGGCCCACACCCCCAGCTGCGTCGCCGACAGCCCGAGCCAGGACGCCGCCAGCGGCACCACGGCGATGGCGGCGGTGCCGTACAGGACCACCACGCTGAGCGCACCGGCCGCGTCCTCGTCGGAGGAGCCGTCGGTACTTTCCCGCATGGCCGCGATCGCGGCGGCTCCGCAGATCGACACGCCGGTGGCGACCAGCAGCGACGTGCCCGGCGTGAGGCCGAGGCGGCGGCCGATCAGCGGAGTGACGGTGAACGTGACGCCGGTCGCCACCACCACGACGGCCACCGTCCGCCAGCCCAGCGCCAGCACCTGCGGCACCGCGATCTGCAGGCCGAGCAGCACGATCGCGATGCGCAGCACCCGCTTGGCCACGAACCGCAGACCGGGCTTGAGCCGCTCGCCGACGCCCACCAGGTTCGCCAGGGCCGCGCCCGACACCACGGCGACGGCCGCGGGGCTGAGCACGGGCACGAACCGGTTCACGACCAGCGCGAACACCACCGCCAGCGCCGCCGCGCCGACCCCAGGCAGACGATCGTCGCGCAGACGATCAACAGGCGGACGATCTTGCGGCACACGCGCGGTGGAGTACATGATCCCAGTCTTCTGAGCGCCGAGAGGGCTCGGTAGCCACGCGTTGCCTGGTAGGTCATAGCCTTGGGCTATGAGTACGCTGCCGGATCTCGACTCGCTCAAGCTCCTGGTCGACGTGGGCGAGCTGGGCAGCCTCGGGCAGGCGGCCAAGGTCGCGGGCATCGCCCAGCCGTCGGCCAGCAAGCGGATCGCGCACCTGGAGCGCCGGCTGGGCCTGCCGCTGCTGGAGCGTACGCCGCGCGGGTCCACGCTGACCGCCGAGGGCAAGATGGTGGCGGGCTGGGCCGCGCAGGTGCTGGCCGCCGCCCACGAGCTGATGCGCGCCGCCCAGGCGGTACGGCACAGCGAGGCGGCTCATCTGCGGGTGGCGGCGAGCATGACGGTGGCCGAGTACCTGGTGCCGCGCTGGCTGGGCGAGCTGCAGAACCGGGAGCCTGACGTCCAGGTCGGCCTCGACGTGGTGAACTCCGCCGACGTCGCCGCCCGGGTCCTGGCCGAGGAGGTGGAGCTGGGCTTCGTCGAGGGGCCGAGCGTGCCCGAGGGGCTGGCCAGCCGGGTGGTGGGCACCGACCGGCTGGTGGTCGTGGTGGCGCCGGGGCACGCCTGGGCGCGGCGCCGTACCGCGCTGATGGGGGCGGAGCTGGCCGCCACCCCGCTCGTCGTCCGCGAACCCGGCTCGGGCACGCGGGAGACGCTGGACGTGGCGTTCAGGAGCCTGCACCGGGCCAGCCCGCGACTGGAGCTGGGCTCGAACTCGGCCGTCAAGGGCGCCGCCCAGGCCGGGGCGGCGCCCGCGGTGCTCAGCGGGTACGCCGTGGAGGCGGAGGTGGCCACGGGCCGGCTGGTGGAGGTGCCGCTGGCCGGGATCAACCTGGTCAGGAGCCTGCGCGCGGTGTGGCGCCGCGGCCGCTCACTCGCCGCCCCGGCCGCCACCCTCCTGGCGATCGCCAGCCGTCCATAATCAACGCGCTTCACCAGAAAGGGCCCATCCATGATCAGCCAGTCCAGCGCGAGGATCGCCGTGACCGGCGCCACCGGCCGCCTCGGCGGGCGCGTCGTCCGGCGGCTCGCCGCCGCCGGTATCCCGCAGACCATGGTGGTACGCGACCTGGACCGCGCCCCGCAGCTGGCGGGCGCCACCGCAGTCCGCGGCGGTTTCGGTGACCGCGACGCCGTCCTGCGGGCACTGCACGGCGTCGACCGGGTCCTGATGGTGTCGGCCTCGGAAACCCCCGAACGCCTCCAGCAGCACCGCACCTTCGTCGACGCCGCTGCCGAGGCCGGGGTCACCCACCTCGTCTACATCTCGTTCTACGGCGCCGCCCCCGATGCCACGTTCACCCTGGCCCGCGACCACTGGGCCACCGAACAGCACATCCGCGCCAGTGGCCTGGCCTTCACCTTCCTGCGCGACAACCTCTACGCCGACTTCACGCCGGCCCTGGTCGGCGACGACGACGTCATCCGCGGTCCGGGCGGACAGGGGCGAGCCGCGGTCGTCGCGCAGGATGACATCGCCGACGCCGCCACCACTGTGCTGCTCCATGCCCCTGAGCACGCCGGAGCCACCTACGACCTGACCGGCCCGCAACCGCTCACCCTCGCCGACGTCGCCGCGATCCTGTCGCGGGCCACAGGGCGCGCCATCACGTACCACCCCGAGAGCGTGGAAGAGGCCTACCGGTCCCGCGCCTCCTACGGAGCCCCGGACTGGCAGCTCGACGCCTGGGTCTCCACCTACACCGCCATCGCCAACGGCGAGCTCGACGCGGTCAGTGACGCCATCCCTCGCCTGACCGGCCACCACGCGACCCCACTGGCCGACGTCGTCTCACGGACCTAGAGCTTGCGCATGGTACGGAGGATCCACGGCGGGCAGTTCGGGTCCTCCTCCGCCTCCGCGAGCGTGAGCCAGACCAGCCCGGCCACCTCATCGGCCGCGGCGGCGAAGGGGCGGGCGTCGGCGGGCAGCGATCCCGAGAACACCACGTTGATCACCGGGTCGCCGTCGTCGGTCACGAAGAACGCGCTCTCCACGTAGGAGAGCCCGACTCCGGTGATGTCGACGCCGACCTCCTCGGCGACCTCCCGGCGGGCGGTCTCCTCCAGGACGGCCGCGCCGATGCCGTCGCCCTCGACCTTGCCGCCGATGCCGCTGAGGACGCCCGGCGCGTGAGCCTCCCCCTCCCCGCGCTTGATGAGCAGCCAGCGGCCGTCTCGTTCTCGTTGGAGGAAGATCTCGACATTCACCACGTAGGCCGGGCGTCCGCCTCTGGTGACGCAGGCCGGGTGCTCACTCGTCATGCCCCGGACTCTACGAGAGCGATCACTAGGTATGGTGCCGGTATGGGGTCCTATGACGTCGTTGTCGCGGGTGGCGGGCACAACGGGCTGGTGGCGGCCGCGTACCTGGCGCGGGCCGGGCGGCGGGTGCTGGTGCTGGAGCGGCTCGGGTACGTCGGCGGCCTGGCGATCTCCGCGCGGCCCTTCCCCGGCGTGGACGTACGGCTGTCGCGCTACTCCTACCTGGTCAGCCTCCTCCCCACCGAGATCGTCCGCGACCTGGGGCTCCGCCTCGACCTGCGCCGGCGCCGCTACTCCTCCTACACGCCCCACGGCGACACCGGCCTGCTCGTGGACGACGGCGACGAAGGCGCGACCGCCGCCTCGTTCAGAACCGTCACCGGAGGCGACGCCGACCACCGGGCGTGGCGGGAGTTCTACGGCCTGACCGCCGAGGTGGCCCGGCTCCTGGCGCCCACGCTGCTCGAACCCCTGCGTACCCCCGCCGAGATCGAGCGCCTGGTGGGCGCGGAGGCGTGGCGGGAGCTGTTCCAGCGGCCGATCGGGCAGGCGGTGGACGAGCGGTTCGGTGACGACACCGTGCGCGGCGTGGTGCTGACCGACGCGCTGATCGGGACGTTCGCCGACCCCGCCGCGGACCTGCTGGCCAACCGGTGCTTCCTCTACCACGTGATCGGCGACGGGACGGGCGACTGGAACGTGCCGGTCGGCGGGATGGGCGCGGTGTCGGGGGCGCTCGAAGCGGCCGCCAGACAGGCGGGCGCCGAGATCAGAACCGGTGCGGAGATCATCGGGATCTCCCCATCGGGCGAGGTGGCCTTCCGCGCGGACGACGGCGAGCACACGGTCACGGGACGGCACGTACTGGCCAACCTGCCGCCGGCCGTGCTCGACCGGCTGCTCGGCGCGACGCCGGAGCTGCCCGAGGGCGCCCAGCTGAAGGTCAACATGGTGCTGAGCAGGCTGCCGCGGCTCAAGGACGACTCGGTGGACCCGCGCGCGGCCTTCAGCGGTACGTTCCACATCAACGAGGGCCGCGACCAGCTGGCCCGGGCCCACGCGCAGGCGGCGGCGGGCCGGATCCCCGACCTGCCGCCCGCCGAGGTCTACTGCCACTCCCTGACCGACCCGTCGATCCTCGGCCCCGAGCTGCGGGGCCGGGCGGAGACGCTGACGCTGTTCGGGCTGCACATGCCCGCCCGGCTGTTCCGCGAAGATCCGGACAAGGCGCGGGACGAGGCGCTCAGGGCCACCCTGGCCTCCATCGACAGCGTGCTGGCCGAGCCCATCGAGGACTGCATCCTGCGGGCCCCCGACGGCACACTCTGCGTCGAGGCCAAGTCGCCGGTGGACCTGGAGAACGAGGCGGGCCTGCCCGGCGGCCACATCTTCCACCGCGACCTGAGCTGGCCGTACGCGGAGGAAGGCGGCTGGGGGGTGGAGACCGGGCACGAGCGGATCCTGCTGTGTGGCGCCGGCGCCCGGCGGGGCGGCGGCGTCAGCGGCATCGCCGGCCACAACGCGGCGATGGCCCTACTGACCTGAGGGCTCGTGGTCCGAGACCAGCCGGACCGCCACGGTCATGGCGGTGGAGGCCAGCTCGGACGGCGGCAGGTCCATGCCGAACACCTCCGGCACCCCGCCCAGGATCAGCGCGAACACCGCCAGCCGCGCCTCGAACTGCATGATCGCGTCGGCCCCCGGCCTGCTCAGCACCGACACCAGTGTGACAATGCGGTCCTGCATCCGGTCGCCCACCGACGACTGGGCGAACGCCCCCTGGTTCATCTGCGCGAAGCGCATCAGGGGACGCCACTTGTCCTCCAGCAACTCGGAGATCCGCCGCAGGATCTCCCGCCGGGCCTCGAACGTGTCCGGCTGCGCACGGGCCCACTCCGCGAGCTCGTCGAGCGAGGCGATGAACCCGTCGGCGATGCTGGAGAGGATCTCCTCTTTCGTCCGGAAGTGGTAGTACAGCGCCGGCCGGGTGATCTCCAGCCGCTCCGCGACCTCCTGCAACGTGGTCTTGTCGTAGCCCCGCTCGGCGAACAGCTCCATCGCGACCCGCTGGATCCGCTCACGTGTATCGGTCCGCCGCCCTGCCATTTCACTCCGTTCGCTTGACGGCCGGCCCCTCCATTGCTTACTTTCGCGTAAGTAAGCAATGCGATTCCGGCTTCGTAGGGAGCAAGACTATGACCCCCTCCTTCCCTGTCCCGCGCACGTGTCCGTACGCGCCGCCGCCCGAGTACGAGCGGATGCGCGAGGAGGCGCCGCTCGTACGGAGGTCGCTGCCCAACGGCGACGTCTGGCTGGTCACCAGGTACGCCGAAGCCAGGCAGGTGCTGAACGGCCCAGGCATCAGCACCAGCCCGGCCACCCCTGGCCATCCGAACAACGCCTTATCCACCGAGGAGCCCACCGAGGAGCAGCGCGCGGTCATAGAACAGTTCAGGGTCGGCCAGTTCATCGACATGGACCCGCCCGAGCACGGCCGATTCAGGCGGCTGCTCATCCCCGAGTTCACCGTCAGGCGCGTCAAGGAGATGCGGCCCGGCATCCAGCGGACCGCCGACCTGCTCATCGACGACATGCTCGCCAAGGGCCCGGAGGCCGAGCTGGTCGCCGACTTCGGGCTGGCGCTGCCGTCGCTGGTCATCTGCCAGCTGCTCGGTGTGCCGTACGCCGACCACGAGTTCTTCCAATCGCGTACCCGCAAGATGGTGTCGGCCGAGGACCCGCAGACGGGCTTCGCCGCGATCCTGGAGATCAAGAGCTACCTCGACGACCTCGTCACCGAGGCCGAGAAGCAGCCCAAGGACGACCTGCTCGGGCGGCTGATCGCGGCGGGAGAGGTGAGCCACGACGAGATCGTCGGCATGATCTCGCTGCTGCTCGTCGCGGGCCACGAGACCACCGCCAACATGATCCCGCTCGGCGTCCTCACCCTGCTGCGCCACCCTGACCAGCTGGCCAGGCTGCGCGAGGACCCGGGACTGTGGCCGATGGCGATCGAGGAGCTGCTGCGCTACCTGTCGATCGTCGACTGGGCGGCCTTCGACCGGGTGGCCATCGAGGACCAGGAGATCGGCGGGCAACTCGTCAAAAAGGGCGAGGGCATCTTCGTGCTCGGCGCCTCGGCGAACAGGGACGAGCGGGCCTTCGAGCGGCCGGACGACTTCGACATCGACCGCGGCGCCCGCCACCACGTCGCCTTCGGCTACGGCGTCCACCAATGCCTCGGCCAGAACCTGGCCAGGGCCGAGCTGGAGATCGCCTACCGGACGCTGTTCGAGCGGATCCCGTCGCTGCGTCTCGCGGTGGACGAGGAGGAGGTGTCGTTCAAGTACAGTCAGGTCATCTTTGGGGCGAACGCCATGCCCGTCACGTGGTAGCTGCAATAGCACTCATGAAACAGCCCGGAACCGTTCATGGCGTTCTCATGATGGGGCCTTAGCGTAAAGATTATGAGTGAGCCCGCACGATTGCTGGTGGTGGACGACGAGCCCGCGTTGCGCGAGGCGCTGCAGTCGAGCCTGGAATTCGAGGGCTACAAGGTCGTCACCGCCAACGACGGGCAGGCCGCGCTCGACCAGGTGGCGCGCGAGACGTACGACGCGGTGCTGCTCGACGTCATGATGCCGCGCCTCGACGGGCTGACCGCCTGCCGCCGGCTCAGGGCCACGGGCAACCACATCCCCGTGCTCATGCTGACCGCGCGCGACGCGGTCGGCGACCGGGTCTCCGGACTCGACGCGGGCGCCGACGACTACCTGGTCAAGCCGTTCGAGCTGGACGAGCTGCTGGCCAGGGTCCGCGCCCTGCTGCGGCGGGGCGCGCTCAACTCCGCCGTCCCGGAGGTCACGCTGACCTACGGCGACCTGCGCATGGACCCCGACACCCGCGAGGTCACCAGGGGCGAGCGGCGGCTGGACCTGACCAGGACCGAATACCTGCTGATGGAACTGTTCCTGACGCACCCGCGCCAGGTGCTGACCCGCGAGCAGATCCTGGGCGAGGTGTGGGGGTTCGACTTCGAGCCGACGTCCAACTCGCTCGACGTGTACGTGATGTACCTGCGCCGCAAGACCGAGGCCGGCGGCGAACCGCGGGTGATCCACACCGTCCGCGGGGTGGGCTACACGCTGCGGGCCGCGCCGTGAGGCGATACAGCCTGCGCTCCCGGCTCACCCTCCTCGTCACGGTCGCCGTGGCCCTGGCCATCGCGGCCTGCGCGGGACTGTCGTGGTTCATCGTGCGCGAGCAGATGGTCCGCCAGCTCGACCAGACCATCATGGACCCCGAGGGCAAAGGGGACCAGAGGTGGCTGAGGGACCATTGCTCGGTGGAGGGAACCCCCGCCGAATATGCCGCCGGCCTGGTGACGTTGCTGTACGCGGACGGTACGACCTGCTCGCTGGGCTCGCCGATCGTGGTGACCGAGGAGGACAAGCCGGCCATCCCCCACCCCGGCCGGCCGATCTACCGCTACGGCGTCACCAAGGACGGCATGCCGGTGCGCGTCGTGACGGTGAACTTCGCGCCAGGTGCGGCCGTCCTGGAGGCCAGGCCGCTGTTCCACCTCCAGGACACGTTGCGCAACACCGCGTTCGCACTGGCGGCCGTCGCCGCTCTGGGCGTGCTCGGCGCCGGATGGGCGGGCCTGGCCATCTCCCGTACGGCGCTGGCGCCCGTCGGCCGCCTCACCAAGGCCGTTGAGCACATCGCCCGGACAGAGGACCTCGACACCCCCATTCCCGTCAAGGGCAGCGACGAGATCGCCCGGCTGAGCCTGGCGTTCAACGCCGTGATCACCGCTCTGGCCGCGTCGCGCGAGCGCCAGCAGCAACTCGTCGCCGACGCCGGGCACGAGCTGCGCACCCCGCTGACCACCCTGCGTACCAACATCGACCTGCTGCTGCGCAGCGAGCAGACGGGCCGCAGCCTGGACCCCGGTGCCAAGGAACGCCTGCTGGTCAACGTGAAGGCCCAGTTCGCCGAGCTCACCGCGCTCGTCGGCGACCTGCTCCAGCTCGCCCGCGGCGACACCGACCACGAGCCGCATGTCGAGCTGGGCCTGCACCAGGTCGTCACCGCCGCCGTCGAACGGGCCAGGCTGCGCGGCGCCGACGTCACGCTCGACCTCCAGCCCTGGTACGTCGTCGGCAACGCCGCCTCCTTGGAACGTGCCGTACTCAACCTCATCGACAACGCCGCCAAGTTCAGCCCGGACGGCGAGGTCCAGGTCAGCCTGCGGCAGGGCGAGGTGACCGTACGCGATCACGGGCCCGGCATCCCCGAAGAGGACCTGCCGCACGTCTTCGAACGCTTCTGGCGTTCCCCGGCCGCGCGCGGCCTGCCCGGCTCCGGGCTCGGCCTGGCGATCGTCGCGCAGGCCGTGGCCGAGGCGGGCGGAAAGGTACGCCTGGAGAACGCGCCCGGCGGCGGCGCGATCGCGATCGTCGAACTGCCCGGGAATCTCACCCCTCACTCATAATCGGCTAAGTCCCGTTAAAGACCCCCGCGATGGGATCTGGGGCATGCACACAACAGTCAAGACCCGGCTGGTCGAGGTGGTCGTCCCGGTCTACAACGAGCAGCGGGCCCTGCGCGACAGCATCGGCCGGCTGCACGCCTACCTCTCGGGCACCTTCCCCTACGACTACCGCATCACGATCGCCGACAACGCCAGCACGGACAACACCTGGCAGCTGGCCATAGAGCTGGCCGCCGAACTGCCGCACGTACGGGCCGTACACCTGGACGGCAAGGGACGCGGGCGGGCGCTGCGCCAGGTGTGGTCGGACAGCGACGCGGACGTCGTCAGCTACATGGACGTCGACCTGTCCACCGACCTGGACGCGTTCCTGCCGCTGGTGGCCCCGCTGCTGTCGGGCCACAGCGACCTGGCCATCGGCACCCGGCTGGCCAGGACGTCGCGGGTGGTGCGCGGGCCGAAGCGCGAGTTCATCTCCCGCTCGTACAACCTGCTGCTCCACTCCGTCATGGGCGCCAAATTCTCTGACGCCCAGTGCGGCTTCAAGGCCGTGCGCACCGAGATCGCGCAGGCGCTGCTGCCCGCCGTCGAGGACGAACAGTGGTTCTTCGACACCGAGCTGCTGCTGCTGGCCGAGCGGCACGGGCTGCGCATCCACGAGGTGCCCGTCGACTGGGTGGACGACCCCGACAGCCGGGTGGACGTCTTCCAGACCGCCATGGACGACCTGCGCGGCCTGGTCAGGGTGGCCCGCAAGACGCTGTCCGGGGCAGCCCGGATCCCGGTGCCCGCCCGCGTGTCGCAGGCGCGGTTGCCGCGCGGGATGGCGGCGCAGTTGCCCAGGTTCGCGGTCGTGGGCATGGTGAGCACGCTGGCGTACCTGCTGCTGTTCTCGGGGCTGCGGCAGGCGATCCCGGTGCTCGCGGCCAACGCGATCGCGCTGCTGGTGACGGCCGTGGCCAACACGGCCGCCAACCGACGCTTCACCTTCGGGGTGACGGGGTCGGCGGGGGCCATGCGGCACCAGTTCGAGGGGCTGATCGCGTTCCTCGTGGGGCTGGCGCTGACCAGCGGCGTGTTGGCGCTGCTGCCGGACGGGGCCTCTCATGGGGTGGAGCTGGTGGCGGTCGTGGTGGCGAACGCGCTGGCCACGCTGGTCCGCTTTTTGCTGCTGCGCGTCTGGGTCTTCAACCCTCGCCGGAGGACGTCATGACGGATGCGCGTCCGGATCTTCCATCTGCGCCGGAGAACGTCATGACCGATGCGCATCGCGTTCGCCAACCTTCGCCGGAGGACCTCGTGACCACGACCCTCGCCCGTCCGAGTCACCGCCGTATGTCCCGTCCAGCCCAGATCTGGCGTGGCGCCCCGGAGGACCCCCGCTGGTCCCGTCCCGCGCTCTGGGCGGTCCTGGCTGTCGCCCTCGTCCTCTACACCTGGGCGCTGAGCGGCAATGCCAACGAGTACTACTCCGCCGCCATCCTCTCGGGCACCAAGAGCTGGAAGGCGTTCTTCTTCGGCGCGATCGACTCCAGCTCGTACATCACCGTCGACAAGCCCCCGCTGGCCCTGTGGGTGATGGGCCTGTCAGCGCGCATCTTCGGCTTCTCGACCTGGAGCATGCTGATCCCACAGGCGCTGGCCGGCGTGGCCTCCGTCGGCCTGGTCTTCTCCGCCGTCCGACGGGCTTACCCCGTCGTCGTGTCTGCCCACTCGGAGGTACGGCAGGCACACGTGGCGGGCCTGATCGCGGCCGTGGTCATGACCCTCACCCCGATCACCGTGGCGATCAACCGCGACAACAACCCCGACACGATCCTGGTGCTGCTGCTCGTCCTGGCCGCCTGGTTCTGCCTGGAGTCACTGCGCACCGGGCGGCTGGGCTCGCTGCTGGTGTGCTCGCTGTTCGTGGGACTGGCGTTCAACGTCAAGATGCTCCAGGCGTACGTGGTCGTGCCCGCTCTCGCCCTGGCGTACCTGCTGTGTGCACGGGTCTCGTGGGTGAAGCGTGTCGGGCATCTGCTGGCGGCGGGCGCTGTGATGGTGGTGTCGAGCGCTTGG
The DNA here is from genome assembly GCF_020215705.1 of Nonomuraea aurantiaca. Taxonomy (GTDB): domain Bacteria; phylum Actinomycetota; class Actinomycetes; order Streptosporangiales; family Streptosporangiaceae; genus Nonomuraea; species Nonomuraea aurantiaca. The sequence goes on from NZ_JAIWNB010000001.1 coordinate 1,062,399, forward strand.
TGGATGGTGATCGTGGACCTCTGGCCCGCCGACTCCCGTCCGTACATCGGCGGCTCGACCGACAACACCGTCTGGAACCTGGTCATCGGCTACAACGGTTTGGGCCGTGTCTTCGGCCAGAGCGGTGGCGGTCCGGGTGGCGGCGGTGGCGGTGGCGCCTCGTTCGGCGGGGCGGCGGGGGCGGACCGGCTGTTCAACGACACGATGGCGGGCCAGATCTCGTGGCTGCTGCCGTTCTGCGGGCTGGCCCTGATCTTCGCGTTGACCGCTCGGTGGCGGCGCGCCAAGCTCACTGCCTTGCCTGGGGCCGACACGGACACCAGCGCCGCCGCTAGGCATGGGGGCGCTGCGGACGCGAGCGGCGTCGCCAAGCCTGAGGCGACCACGCCTTGGGTCAGCCTGGTCACGCCCGAGATTGGCGCCGCATCCGAAGTCGGCACCGCGTCCGTGGTTGGCACCGCGCCTAAGGGTGGTGCCGCGTCCGAAGTCACTGCCTCGCCCATACTCGCCGGCGCTTCAGGGGTTGCTGCTCAGCCTGGAGCGAGCCTCGCCGCGTGGCTGGTCTGGGGTGGCTGGCTCGTCGTGCACTTCATGGTGTTCAGCTTCGCCAGCGGCACCTTCCACCCGTACTACACGACCGCCATGGCACCTGCCGTCGCCGCCGTCACCGCTTTCGGCGGACTGGCCATGTGGGACGCCTACCGGCACTCGCGGGCGTGGGCGTGGGTCCTGCCCCTGGGCATCGCCGTCACGGGCGCCTGGTCGTTCACGGTCCTGCGCCGTACGCCCGACTTCGTACCGTGGCTGGCTTGGGTGGTGCTCACCGCGACCGTTGTAGCGGTGGTGGGGCTGGTCCTGGCCACGTTCCGTCGCAAGGTCGCGGTCCGGCTGGCCGCGATCGGGCTGGCAGCGGCAGTGATCGCCGGACTCGCCGGGCCGGCCGCGTACGCAGTCACGCCTCTCCAGTCGCAGGTCAACGGCTCGAACCCGACGGCAGGACCGTCGGGCAGCGCGGGCTTCGGCCCTGGCGGCGGCTTCCGCGGCATGATGCGCCCCGGTCAGAACGGCCAGCCCCCCATGACCCCATCCAACGGCCAGGACGGCCAGAGCCAGAACGGCCAGGATGTGCAGGACAGCCAGTACGACCGGGCTCAGGACGGGCAGGACGGGCAGGGCGCGGACAGCCGGTTCGGACGAATGGGCAGTTTCGGCGGCGGCATCAGCAGCTCGATGATCTCCTACCTAGAGGCCAACCAGGGCAAGGCGGAGTGGCTTGTGGCCGTGAGCAGCGCCATGCAGGCGTCATCGACCATCCTGTCCACCGGCAAGCCGGTCATGGCCATGGGCGGCTTTACCGGCAGTGACCCCGCCATGACCGTCACCCGCCTCAAGGAGTTGGTGGCGTCCGGCGAGCTCCGCTACGTGCTGGCTGGCGGCGACGACCGAGGCGGCCCCGGCAGGGGCAACAACGAGGTCACCACCTGGGTCCAGGCCAACTGCAAGGCCGTAACCGGTCAGGACGGCCTGTACGACTGCACCGCATGATCCGAGGCAAGGGGCGCCGCGATCAATGGCGACGGGGCGCCCCAGAGCGGACCTTCAAACAGCGGAGCCTCTCTATTGTCGGTACGTGGTTGCCTACGAAGCCGGCTCCCCGGTGTATGAGCAGATTGCGTTGCTGCTGCGAGCTCGCATCGAACAGGGCGAATGGAGGCCCCGGCAAAGGCTCACCAGCGCCACCCACCTCGAACAGCAATACGGCGTCGCACGTCAAACGGACCGGATGCGAACATGGCGGCGATAGAAGAAACGAAGAGTGAAAGCCCAGTATCCACGACGGCTGGGCATCGAATGCTGAGTTCTGCCAGCTAGCAGCGCTCCGGAGGAGGTCCTCATGAGCACACCCGAAGCGGACCACCCCGCCTACCCGCCGATCAGGCCCCGCTTGTCGGTCGAGGAGTTGCTCGCGGCCAAGAACACCCAGCCGATCCGCTCCGTGGACGACCTCGCCGCCGACACCTTCGAGTCGGACGAGGAACTGGAGGAGTTCCTGGCCTCCACCTACGCCGAGCGCCATCACGACGTAGCCTGAACCAACGCTGCGCAACCTGTCATCTACGACACCGAGGTCGCCTCGCTGATCCACAAGCGCAAACTCACCGGCCCGTTGGCCACCCGTCTGATCGGCCGTAAGCCGCTGATCACTTTCGTGACCTTCGGCGAGCTGACCAAGTGGGCCGAGATCCGCCGCTGGGGCACCCACAGCCGCCAGGAGCTGGCCGACTGGCGCTCTCCCGATCCTGCCCGGTGACGAGCCGGTCGCGGCGATGTGGGGCCGGCTGTCGGCCGCCGGCATCCAGCGTGGACGCCCCCGCCCGATCAACGACATGTGGATCGCCGCCTGCTGTCTCACCTACGACCTACCGCTGGCCACGCTCAACCTCAAGGACTACGAGGACTTCAAGACCCACCACGATCTGCGCATCCTCGGCACCGACTAGCCCCCGCGAGCGCGTGGTCGTTCATGGTCCTGCGCCGTACGCCCCACTTCGTACCGTGGCTGGCCTGGGTGATGCTCACCGCGACGGTTGTCGCAGTGGTGGGGCTGGTCCTGGCCATGTTCCGTCGTGAGGTCGCGGTCCGGCTGGCCGCGATCAGGCTGGCGTCGGCGGTGATCGCCGGGCTCGCCGGCCCGGCCGCGTACGCGGTGACGCCGCTCCAGCCCCAGGTCAACGGCTTGAACCCGACGGCGGGACCGTCGGGCAGCGCAGGCTTCGGCCCCGGGCTGCGGCTTCCGCAGCATGATGCGCCCCGGCCAGAACGGCCAGCCCCCCATGACCCCACCGAACGGCCAGGGCAAGAACGGCCAGTATGCGCAGGACGGCCAGGTTCAGAACGGCCAGTACGGCCGGGCTCAGAATGGACAGGACGTCCAAGGCCTGGAGTACACGCGCTTCATTCAGCAGGCCGATGATGGCCTGCACTTGATCCGGCCTCTAGTGAACGCCCTCTCTGTCCAGCGAACCTGAGCGATATACCACTCCTTAGCATGTCATGCGCATACATGTCGTCATGCGGGACTGATCCTGTGGTAAGTCGCATTCCGTGACCCTTGATCGCAAAAATCGATCTTGTGTCCCTTTTATGCGCAGCTTACGCTTTGCCCGTTTGGCAATCTTGCTCCGAGCCGCATGGGTCAAGAATCTTCGGGTTCGTACCGGGTGGGTGGAGCTTCGTCCGGCGCCGCAAGGCGGCCCGCGTGCTTCGGAGTGTGACGGCGTATGCGCCGCAGCCTGTTTAGTGTGCTTTCGCTTGTTCATAAGTGGTTGGTAGCGGTTCTGGCTGTGACCCTGCTGCCGGGGCTCTTGTTGCTTCCTGTTGGGCCTGCTGGCGCGGCTGCGGCATCGATTGCGGAGACTGTGGCTCAGGGGTCGTTGCTCACTCCCCAGCAGCAGTACGGCACGGGCTTCAGCACAGCGGCGCAGGTGCCCTCCAGGGTGGGCGAAACTTCGGCCAAGAGGCCGAAGCAGGATCCGAAGCCCCCCAAGGGTGCACTTCCGTTGGAGAAGCGTCATGTGCTCTCCGCCAGGCTGAGAAGGGGTTGAGGACTCCTCCGCCGCTTGCTGACCGCAAAAGCAAGGCGGACAAGCGGTCATTGGACGGGATCCAGCCCGGCCAGGAACCGCATGCGGAAGTGACGTTCGCTCCCAATGCGTCCACGCCGGTGGCGTCGTCGTTGTTGGTGTCTCCGGGGACGTCGTCGGCGAACGGTTGGGTGACGCCGTCGCTGACGCCGTTGCTGTCGGCGGTTGTGACGGATCCGGATAATCGCAAGGTCGGTGCGCAGGTGGAGATTCAGCACGATCCAGCTGTGCCAGCGCAGGGATCAGGGCTGATCTGGTCGACCGATACCGGCTCCTCTTCCGCTTCAGGATCCCTCATATCGGTGGATGTTCCCACGAGGAAACTGTTCGACGGCTGGTCAGTGCAGTGGCGCATTCGCCCCAGTGCGTCGGGCACGTACGGTGTCTGGTCAGCGTGGCAGTCACTGCGGGTTGACCGGTCGAAGCCGTCGGTGTCGTCATTGTTGCCGTCCCCTGCGAGGCTGGACGCGAAGACGTGGGTCACCTCGTCGTTGAGGCCGCTGCTGACGGCGGTGGTGAAGGATCCAGATAACCGCAATGTTGGCGTCAATCTAGAGGTGCGGCATGATCCGGGCGTCCCGTCTCAAGGGACGGGCCTGATCTACTCCGAGAGCACCGCTGCGACGTCACCGTCTGGCTCGCGTATCTCCATCCTCATGCCTGACGGCAAGTTGTCCAATGGCTGGTCGGTGCAGTGGCGCGTGCAGGGATGGGCAGCGTCGACGGATTCGGTTGCCGGACCGTGGTCGGAGTGGCAATCCTTGAAGGTCGCGCCGGTGACAGTGGACTGGGTCTCGCCGGTTGACAACTCACAGGTCAACTCGCTGACGCCGACGTTGTCCGCCTCTGCCACGCCCGGCGATGAGTCGGCGGACGTCACGTACTGGTTCCAGGTCTGTGAGGGGACGCCGGGCAACTGGACGTGGTGCGAGAGCTCGAACAACTGGGGGCTGTCCAATGGCTGGGATGTACCCGCCGGGAAGCTGAAATGGGGCCGTACCTACTGGTGGCAGGTGCAAGCCGCCGCCAGCGGCGTGAAAGAGATCTCGCCGTGGCGGACCTTCACAGTCACCCCGGGGCAGGGGACGATCAACGCGCTACTGGCTTCCGGCACCGACGGACGCGAGTTCAACCATGTGACCGGCAACTACACCCAGACGGCCACCGACGCTTCAGTGGCCACCGTGGGGGCGCCGCTGTCGATCACCCGGACCTACAACAGCCTCGACCCGCGGTCCGACGCCCCGTTCGGCGCGGGATGGACGACGCAGTGGGACACGCGGATCCAGGACGAACCGCAAACCAAGACGGTCCTGGTCACCTATCCCAACGGACGCCAGTATCGGTTCGCCGCCAAGGCAGACGGCAGCTACGCGGCTCCGCTGGGCGTGCTGGCCAAGCTGGCCACAGTCGCAGGCGGTGGCTGGCGGCTGATGGATCAGACGTCCACCTCTTTCTGGTTCGACGCCCAGGGTCGTCTGACCAAGATCAGTGACGCTCGCAACCGGGCGCAGCAGTTGACCTACGGCACCGATGGAAAACTCGCGAAGATCACCACGACGGCGGGAGGCCGGTCGCTGACGTTGGTCTGGACGGGCAACCATGTCACCGGTGTGTCCACCGACCCGGTCGACGGGAAGGCGCTGACCTGGACGTACAGCTACGACGGGGACACGCTCACCGCGGTGTGCCCGCCGACCGCCGGGACGGAGTGCACCACCTACGCCTACACCGGAAACTCGCGCTACCGCACCGTAGCGGTGGACACCAGGCCGACCGGCTACTGGCGCCTGGGCGACACGCAAGTCGCCTTGGGTTCTAAAATCGCAGACTCTGCTGAATGGGACGTCGACCCGAACGAGGCCGTTCTCGACGGCGGTACTTTCGACGCCACCGTTGGGATCGCCGGAGCTCTTGCCGGGACCAGCGACAAGGCGATGCGCTTCAAGGGCACCTCGAACTCCACCTACGTGCAGCTACCGCATGCTGCGATCAGCCGCAACGGCGGTTTTCTCTCACTCGAGGCTTGGTTCAAGACGACTGCCTCCGGCACGGTGATCGGCTACGACACCCTCTCGGGTGGCGCTGCAATCCCGGCCATCTATGTGGGCAAGGATGGCAAACTTCGCGGCCAGTTCAACACCGGCACAGCCAGCCCGATCACCTCGGCCACCATCGTCAACGACGACAAGTGGCATCACGTCGTGCTGTCTGGAGCGGAGAACACCCAAACCCTTTACCTCGACGGGCAAACCGTTGGCACCCTCGACGGCACCATCACCAATCTCGACCGAAGCGATGCGCAGATCGGCTACGGATATGCCTCCGCCTCCTGGCCGTCGACCGTCACCACCAGCAGTGCTTTCCCGTTCGCGGGTGACATCGACGAGGTCGCGGTCTACGGAAAGCCACTCGGTCTGGCCGAGGTCCGAACTCACTTCGCGGCCCGGCTGGCGCAGCCGCAACTGACCAAGGTCACCCTGCCGTCCGGGCGAGTCTGGTCGATCAACACCTACGATGCCGACGGCGGCCGCCTGCTGACACATACCGACAACAACGGCGGCACCTGGAAGCTGGGCAGCCTGCAGTACAACGGGGACGTCGTCGCAGAAGACGGTATCGCGGTGACAACCGCAGTCACCGACCCCCGAAATGGCACGTTGACCTATGTCAACGAGGGCGACCGTGACTACCGTCCCATTTCGGTGACTGACCAGCTCGGCAAGGTGATAAAGCACGAGTACGACAGCAGCGGCTTCCTGGCCAAGATCACTGACCGCAACGGGAACGTCTTCAGGCTGTACAACGACGAACGCGGCAACCGATCAGTGGCGAATCCTGCCGCAAGGCGGATGACTGTCAGCGGACCCATGCGACGTACTACTTGAACAAGAACGACGAATTCGACCCGCGCAACGGCCGGCAGCTCACCTATCGCGACGCACGCTCGTGGGGAGCAACCGACGACACCTACGTCACCAAGTGGGAGTTCAACCAGTACGGTGAGCAGCTCAAGGAGACGTCCCCGGCCACTCCGGACTTCCCCAACGGCCGTTCGGCCAGCGTCATCTACACAGACGGCAGCGAGGCGGCGATCGGGGGCGGCTCCACCCCGGCCGGTCTGATCGCCTCGCAAACCGACGCCCGGGGCAACACCTGGACCTATCGTTACACCGCCGCCGGAGATCTCGCCGAGCAGAGCAATCCCGCCGGTCTGCTGGTCAAGCTGAGCTACGACGCCCTGGGGCGGCTACGCGAGAAGTCAGAGGTATCACCAGCTCATCCGGACGGAGTGAAGACCGCCTTCACCTATGACGGACTGGGTCGCCCCGCGACACAGACCGAGCCCGGCGTGAAGAACGAGGTCTCCCAGGTCACGCACACCAAGCGCACCACGTTCGGCTACGACCCGGACAGCAACAAGCTCAGGGACACCATCACCGACCTGACCGGCGGAGATGCCGAGCGTGCCATCGTCTACACCTACGACACCCACGGCAAGCTGGAAACGACCACCGACCCCGAGGGCGGTGTCGTCCGGCAGACTTGGAACGCCATCGGTCAGCTGGCCACGATCACCGACGCCCGCGGCGCGGTGGTGGAGTACGGCTACGACCCGCGCGGTTTACTCACCTCGCGCACGTTGAAGGGCTGGACCGGCAGCCCGGTCAATCCGCAACCGGCCAAGGACGAGGTTCTGGAGTCGTTCACCTACGACCCAGGCGGCCGCCTTGAAACTCAGACGGACGCGATGCGCCGCACGACCTCCTTCAGCTACTTCAAGGACGACCTGCTGGAGAAGAAGACTGCCGTAGGCGCCCTGCTGAATGACTCCACGACCACCACCAGCGATGTGGTGCTGGAGAATCACACCTATGACGCGGCAGGCAACCAGATCAAACTGGTCACCGGCGGGGATAAGTCGATCACCACTGAGTATGTCTATGACGCCGCCAGCCGACTGACCTCACAGACTTTCGATCCCTCAAGCCTGGCCCGCAAGACGGCCTTCGTTTATGACGCCAACGGCAATGTGCTCAAGTCCACCCGCACCGGCGCCGGCTCCACTCGTGCCGAGGTTACCGAGTACGCCTACAACAAGGTCAACCAGCCCAACAAGACCACCGTGGAGAACGGCGACCAAGACCTGGTCTCCACCACCACGTACGACGAGCGCGGTCTGGCCGTCGCCAGCATCGACCCGCGCGGTAACGCCACCGACGCGAATGCAGCCGACTTCACCACCACCATGCGCTATGACGCGCTGGGCCGGCTGATCGAGGCGAGCGGTCCGAAGGTGAAGGTAGAAAAGGCCGGCACATCCAGCGACGCGCACCCCACCGCTCACTTCGGCTACGACGCGTTCGGCGCCAAGACACACGAGACCGACGCCGAAGGCCGCACGGTCACCTCGGTCTTCGACAAGGCCGGACGACTGACCAGCCAGAGCGCCCCCAGCTACACTCCGCCCGGCGGCACCGCCATCACCCCCACCACCGCGCACACCTACGACCTGGCCGGTCAGCTGATCACCACCACCGACCCGCGCGGCTACGTCACGACGTTCGAGTACGACAAGCTCGGCCGCCAGGTCCGCATCACCGACCCCGCCCCGGACGGCCAGACCCCCGGCCGGTCGATCATCGAGTACTACATGGACGGCTCGAAGAAGGCGACCGTCGATCTCACTGGCGCGCGCAGCGAGGCCACCTACGACGGTCTGGGCCGTCAGGTCACCCAGACGCAGATCGAACGCAAGCCGGCCGCGGCCGTTTACACCACCAAGCTGTTCTATAACCAGGCTGGCTTCCTCTACAAAACAGAGGCGCCCGGCACCAAGACCATCGACTACTCGCCGAACGCGGCCGGTGAAGTCGAGACGCAGATCGTCGCCAAGGGCACGGCCACGGCGATCACCACCACGATGCAGTACGACCTGGCCGGCCGCCTGATCAAGACCGCCGACGGGCGAGGCAACTCCACCACCACAGAGTACGACCTGGCCGGCCGCAAGATCGCCGCCAAGGACCTGGAAGGCACGACGATCCGGCGCACCACCAGCGCCGGCTACGACCCGGCCGGCAACCAGACCAGCGTTACTTCCGGCGAGGGCCACACCACCAAGCAGACCTTCGACGCCCTCAACCGCGCCACCTCGCTGATCGAGCCGACCTCGGCCACCGACTCGATCACCACCAGCTTCGGCTACGACGCCACCGGCGCCCGCACCCGGCTCACCGACGGCCGCGGCAACGCCACCTGGACCACCTACAACAGCCTCGCACTGGCCGAAACGGTCACCGAACCGGCCACCACCGCCCACCCGGACGCCGCCGACCGTACCTGGACCACCGGCTATGACGCGGCCGGCAATCCGACCTCCGTCATCCAGCCCGGCGGGGTGCGCATCGACCGCACCTTCGACCACCTCGGACGGCTCACCAAGGAAAGTGGCGCGGGCGGCGGCGCCGCCACTGCGGAGCGCACCTTCGGCTACGACCTGGCCGACCGTCCCACCACCATCGGCGATTTGACCGTCGACTACAACGACCGCACGCTGCCCCTGTCGATCAAGCGCGGCACAACCCAGCTGACCGGCTACGCCTACGACGGCCTCGGCCAACCCACCCAACGCGTGGACGCCGCTGGTACCGCCACCTTCACCTGGGACGCCAACAACCGCCCGGCCACCGCCACCGACCCGGTTACCGGCCGCAAACTCACCTACGGCTACGACGCGGCCGACAACCTGTCCTCGCTGACCGCCACCACCGGCACCACCCCCGTCGACACCCAGATCTTCACCTACGACTACGCCGACCGGCTGGAAACCCAGACGCTGCGCAAGGGCAGCAGCACCGGCATCCAACTCGCCAAGATCACCTACGGCTGGGACAAGGACGACAACCTCACCACCAAAACCACCGCAGGCCTGGCCGGAGCGGGCACCAACACCTACGGCTACGACCACGCCGGCCGCCTCACCTCCTGGACCGCCCCCGGCGGCGCCACCACCGCCTACGAGTGGGACAAGTCCGGCAACCGCACCAAGGCCTACACCTACGACGAACGCAACCGCCTAACCTCAGGCGACGGCACCGGCTACACCTACACCCCGCGCGGCACCCTGGCCACGGAAACCAAAGCCGGCGCCACCACCAACTACACCTTCGACGCCTTCGACCGCCTCATCGCCGACGGCGACTCGCTGTACAGCTACGACGCCCTCGACCGGGTCAACTCGCGCATCAAGGGGGCGGCCAAGCAGAATTTCGCCTACGCCGGACTGAGCAACGACCTGGCCGCCATCACCGACAGCAGCGGCGCCGTCCAGGCCAAGTACGGCCGCGATGCAGGAGGCACGCTCCTCGGCCAGCAAGAGGGCACCAACCCCGCCCTGGCCACACTGCCCGACCTGCACGGCGACCTGGTCGCCACCTACAGCACCACCGCGCTGGCCACCACCACCGCATATGACCCGTTCGGCACCGTCACTGCCCAAACAGGCGTCAAGACCACCCTCGGCTACCAGGGCGAATACACCGACCCGGACACCGGCAAGGTCAACATGCACGCCCGCTGGTACCAGCCCGGCACCGGCAACTTCACCAGCCGCGATACCGCGACGCTGAATCCGAACCCGTCGGTGCAGGCCAACCGCTACACCTACGCCAACGCCTCTCCTCTCACCGGCACCGACCCCACCGGCCACTACACCACCCAGATGGACAGCTGGGGCAGCGACAACCCCAGCTACGACGGCCCACCTCTCGCAGGAAGCGGTGGTCAATGTATCGGGAGCTGCGGAATCGGCGGAGGCAGCGGCCCCATCGCCTGCGACATCTGGGGGTGCGCTGGTGCCATCGTTTCGTCTGAGTCATCAGACGAAGATAAAAGGCACGTTGCAGTTTTATGGTTGCTCGAGAGTGTGGGTGACCCGCTTGGGATTATACGGCTCGTCCATCAAATCTTGCGCGATCCAGCAGGAAGCATCAAGGCTCTTGCAAAAATAGCGAAATTGAGCACAAAGGCTGCTGCCGGATCAAATCTACCCGACGATGATGACCCGACCGAAGAAATCGCGGCATGTGAAAAGATGCACTCAACGAGCTACTGCATCAAGCGTGTCGACGACGAGAAGAAATGGAGGAAAGCCTACCTTCAAGCCATTCAAGACATGAGCAAGAAGTACGGTTATGATAAAATTCATAATGCTCTCGCAAGCAAAGATGGGCTTTTGCGGGATATTTTCCTCGAGAGGATCGATGAGAGGTTTTGTCAGATAGTCGGGGGAGACTGTGTTAAACCATTCTCTTATGTAGCCTTACTAACGACCAACATCGCCGTTGTCATAGGTAATGTTGACCCAAAGGATAGAAAGGCAAGAGACTCGGCCCGGATGGTTATTTGGGCCGCTCGACGGGTTATGGATAAAGGGCCCGACTATGTGTTGCGCACGCTAAGCGACGCGGAGTACAACGAATACGCGAGACTCATAGGCCTGAAGAAATTTAACGGCGCTCGCAGGTTTTTTGGAACGGCGCTGCATGAGGCAATAGCGGCAGAATTGGATCTGATGAAACCAGGTCGTTTCCAGTACTTCGCTTCGGGTGAAGTGGACTTACTGGATAGGGCAAAGAATATCAGGATAGAAATCACTACGTTCAGGGCTTTCGATAGTCATCTAAATAGGACGAATACGAATTATCGATTCGCTGCTTATGTTCTCTACAGGATCGGCACACTTCCGTCCCGCCGCATTGCGGACGAGTTGACGGGTCGGGGGGCCGGTCACGAAGAATAGGTGGCATTGCTCCTGTTCTAATTACGCTATGCTAAAATAGTCTTTTCGAGGGAAAGGGGCTGGGCGTGAATCACGAGGATGGGGATTCCATCGAGATAAAGGCTAGTCGCGCACGCGGGCGCTTCAGTCCGCAGGTCGACGAACTGGAGCTTCGTAGTGTCGAAATGGAAAACGCCGATTTTTCACACCGCAAAATATCTTACCTCGCCATAACGGCCAGCAGTTTTACTCGATGCAACTTCCAGGGAATCAAGCTAACTTCTGGAAGCATGGGGGGTGGTCGAGCGGTAACGGTATACAACGATTGCACCTTCGACGACTCTATAATTCATAGAGTCTCTCCGGGTCGGGCAAGATTCGTTTCATGCACTTTTCGCAACACCAAAATGCGCGACGTTAGGTTTCTTCGGGCGGAGCTTGTTGACTGTGTTTTCACGGGCAAGCTTCAAGGCGTGGTGTTTGATGCGGACCCTTGGGGCGAGCCTGTCGAAGGCGGCAAGATCGCCTACGAGTACCGAGGCAACGATTTTTCAGCTGCCTCCTTTGATGATGTCGCTTTTCGAGGGGGTATCGAACTTGATGATCAGCGACTGCCTGGTGGACCGGATTTTCTGCTGATTCGAAACGCATTGGCTTCACTTGGTGGAGCGTGGGACGAAGTGCAGAGCTGGCCGTTTGGCACCTTTCGCGTTGAAGCTGAAAGTTGCCTTGAAGTTCTACTGAAAAGTGCTCGACGTAAGCAAAAAGATTTGTTTATCCAGAAAAAATTCATTACCAGATCCCTTCCGCAAGAGCTTGGAGACAAGCTGGTGCGTATAATGTGCGGCTGAGTGTAGAGAGATTGATTTCGAGGTTCGCGATACGATACCGGTCGCCATGTTATTCTAGCCCTGTGCGATTTTCGTTTTTCGGTTGAATGGGTTTTCTCGTTTGACTGGGTGGTGCTGTCGTTTGATCGCTCTGCGTGAACGAAATGCCGTGACCGTGTGTGACTGTCACGTCCGCTCATATGTCCCGCGCCAGGACATTTCTGTCACGCGGATATGACCTCTCGGACGTACGGTTTCTCATGGCGCGTCACGGTGGCGTAAATTTCATCCGTCGCGCTCGAACACAAGCTCGCCGCTCACGTTGTCTCGGCGTACGTGCATCAAGGCAGGCCCGTACTGATAGCTCGGGTGTCGCGCTGCGAGGTCAAGGCGGACACACCAGATCGTGCCCCTTGCCCCCGGCGCAGATGCCAGCAGTGCCTCAAGCAGCCTGGCGGTAGCGCGCTGGTACTCCCTGGTGACGCCACACGCTCCGCGTCTACTCCCATTCGTGATGCCCCAGGCATAGAAGCCGTCACCGTCCCCAAGGAGGTATCCCTGCGGTGTACAGAGGGAGCGTGGCGAGGGCTCGACGCGCCAGCGGATCGCGGCCAGCAGCGAGAGCAGGTCCCGGAAAGCCATGTAGTGAAGCTATGACTCTGAGTGACCATTCTCCATGGACGGTGTGTCCTACCTGTGCTGACAGCCTCATATGACCAGGACGTCGTGTCCTACTTCAGATGTCGAGGGTGCTGGCCAGTGACCGAATGGCCGCCGAAGGGCGCATCTCCCTTTCTCGGATGCTCTCCACTAGCTGGCGGGCAACTGTCTGGTGGCGGAACCACCCCACCGATTGAGAGCGGGCCTCCATCAGCCGTTCGGTAGCTGTGGCCAGGTGCCTGTTGTCAAGGTGCGCCTGTCCGACGTCCAGCAGGTGCCGACCGTAGGCAATGCCGGTCAGATCTCCGGGTCTGATGCGCCGGGCGGCTCGTAGCGCCTTGGCTGGCTCCCGCAGCACCGTGTAGGCGTGGGTCTCCTGTGTCGCCACGGCGGCAGGTCCGAAAGAGGTGTTGTAGAGGGCGACTCGGTGGCCAAGCCGTTGGGCACCGGCCGTCGCCAGGTGGATGTAGTCAGCCACGTCTCGACCGGCCGCCGCCGTGGGTGCCAGAGCGGTCATCACCAGGTTGCCCCAGGCCGCCACGTGGTGAGGTGGTGCTGAGAAGGCGGGCTCGATGCGTTGTGCCATGGTGACGGCGAGCCGTTCGGCCTCCTCCAAGCGTGCCTGATGCAGCAGCACCCAGGCGTAGGTGGCATGCAGGGTGGCCCAAAGCAGTTCGTCGGTCCCTTTGCGCGCGACCCTGATGGCACGTTCGGCGCCGATCGCGGCCAGATCTTCGCGGCCGAGATGGACCATGACGCTGGCGGCCAGGTCGTAGGCCATCGCCAATGGGTAGACGGCTGCTTCACCCATAACCGAGTGGGTTAGCCTGGCTTCCAGGATCAGATCGGGCAGACGGCTGATCAAGGTGGCGAAGTCGCCCGTCCAGTAGGAGCGGCACGCGTGGTCAACCGCTTCGGCGATATCGCGTAGCGGGGTCGGTTCACCATCGTGGCCGTCGTCCAGGCCGGGCAGGAGCGATGGCGACAGCAGAGCATTGCGAAGATCCAGGACGCTCGCTCCGTCGCGGCCGGTCCCGAGTTGGTCGCGCTTGCCGACCAACTGGCTCAGTTCGACGTCCAGAGCGTTGGCCAGTTTCATGAGGGAAGTGAGGCGGGCCGAGCTGCGCTGTCCCTGCTCCAGCTTGGCGATCAGGTCACGAGACAGGCCCGAACGCTCGGCAAGCTCCTCCTGCGTGAATCCCCGATCGCGTCGAACCGCCCGGAGACGCGAACCGATCGTGCCAGTGTGGGTCATCGACTCGGACCTTCCCTCCGCATATCTCCACGATTCGCGATCAGCAACGCTGTGGCCTGGCGCTACGTGGAGTACAACCCAACAACCCCTGCCAGTCTGCCGAGGGAGAGCCGGAAAGAAAAGCGCCGGGATCGAGACCGTCTTCCAGCCTCGCGTTACCCTGACCGATCACGCACCAGTCAGCCGGTGATCGGCGCGTTCACGGTCAGCACCTCCTCGCCCGCAGGCCCGTTCAGCCGGATCGAGAGCTCCCAGACGCCGGTCATCGGGAAGAACTCGCCCTCTGCGACGAAGTGGCCGGGTTCCGGCTCCCGGGCGGTGATCTCCGGCATGGCGTGACCCATGGCAGGCATCACGGTGGACAGGGCCGCGCTGTCCGCGTCACCCGAGGTCAGCCGCACGTCCACGACGACGCGTCCCGTGGTCGGTCGGTCGATCGAGACAGTGGCGGCGTAGTGCGTTCTTCTGGCGGTCACCCGGAGCGGATCAGGGGCCGAGTTTCTTCCTACGATGAGGAACGTCACCACTGCCACCGCGAGGACGGCGACGGCCACCGCAGCCCGCTTCACTGCGAGGCCCCCGATGCCGTGACGTTGATGGTGAAAGGCGCGGTCACGATGTGGTCGCCGGTCGCGTACTGGGTCCACGCGAGGTAGCGGCCCGGCGACGGGAAGCTGAAGGTGAAGCGGAGCCGGGGGCCCGGCGTTCCCATCTCGTGTACGTGGCCGAGGAAGGTGCCGTCCTGGCTGCGGACGATCAGGTGGCCGGTCATGCCCAGCCAGGGGCGTGGGGTGCTGGATGTGCTGAGTTCGATCGTCGTCGGGCGGCCCGCGACGGGAGCGGCGGGGTTCAGGAGCGGCGTGACGGCCTCAATGGGTGTCTCTGCTCCAACCGAAACGTCAGACGCGTCACCGTTTACGCTGAACTCGCCGGTGATCAGTTGCCCGCCGGAGTCCCCGCGCTCCAGTTCTGCGTACGCCAGATACCGGCCCGGCCGGTCGGCTCGCATCTTGACCTCCAACCGGCCCGGTGCCGTGCGCAGCGGATGTATGTGGCGGAAGTAGCGCCCGTCCTCGCTGGTCAGGATCACGTGAGCGAGGGCCTCGTGGTGCAGGACGAGGTCGTCCACGGGCCGGCCGGTGGAGCCGTCGACCAGGTCGAGCCGCAACGTGAACTCCTCTCCGGCGGCCGGGCGGGCCGGGAGCGTGGCCATCCGGCCCTGCGCGAACGGGCGTCCGCCGGTCTGCGCCCCCGACGCCGCCCCAGCTCCCGCCCCCGCTCCCACCGTCGGCGCCACCGTGGGTGGGGCGCCGTCGGGTGGGGCGGCGGGGAGTAGGGGCTCGAAGATGACGACCATGGCGGCGACCGTCAAACCGATCGCGGCGCCGCCGGTCAGCAGCATCGCCTGATTGCGACGGGCCAGTGCTCCGGTGAGCAGGCCGCCGATCATCAGCAAGGCCGCCACGAGCAGGCCACCGTAGATCAGCAGCTCTATCGGCGACCCGCGATCCACCAGGACACGGAACGGCACCACGGCGGTCTCGTTCCCCGCCCGCAGCGTGAGCTCGTGCGGGCCCGTCCGGTCCACCGTGAGCTGCGTGTACTGAGGTTCGTACGCGGCTCGCGCCACGCCCGTCACCGTACGGCCGTCCGCGACCGAGCGCAGCTCCAGGGCGACCGGCAGGTCGGTCACCGGCTGGAAGGCGATGACACCGATCTGCAAGGGCCCGGGCACCCGCTTCGTCCCCTTGATTACGATGGTGAGCTCCGTGCCCGCGATCGTCTGGGCGATTCGCAGATCCGCTCCGACCGTGACATTGTGCGCGGCGGCCGGAGCGGCGCCCGCCAGCATCAGAACGGCGGCCAGACAGAGGACCCGGAGGACTCGGATCATGCCCGGTCGGCGTCGGCCGCGCTGGGCGGAACGGGCTCGGTGTCGGCCGCGCTGGGCCGAACCGGCATGGCAGTGACCGCGCTGGGCGGAGCCGGCTCGGCGTCGATCGCAGTGGACGGAACCGGCTCGGTGTCGGCCGCGCTGGGCGGAACCGGCTCGGAGTCGGCCGCGCTGGGCCGAACCGGCTCGGCAGTGACCGCGTTGGGCAGGAACAGCGCCCCGAGCGCGAGCCCGACCAGTCCGGCCACGACCGGCGCGCCGGTCCACAGCTCAGGGACGGTGGGCAGCCCGCCGGCCGCCACCGACGCGGCCCCCATGTACAGCGACCAGGTGAGGAAGCCCGACAACCCGGCGAACGCCCAATAAGCGCCCCGTCGCTCGCCCGAGGGCTTCAGCCAGAGGATCAGCAGGTCGCTCACGAGGCCGGCGACGACGAACGTCAGCAGGACCGGCAGGTTCCCGAACGCCGTCTGCGCACCCGACATCAGGATGCCCACCGCGTGCAGGATGGTCACGCTGCCGAAGGGAAGGCGCCAGCGACGCGCCAGCAGCAGTACGGGGGCGAGCGTGACGATGTTGCTGATGACCATGCCGCTGGCCAGCCGGTCGGCGCCCTGGTCGTGCATCTCGGAGAAGGCCCTGACGATGCCCTGCGGGCTCCACTGCAGGGCGTCGGCGTACCCCAGGAACAGCGACACCAGCGTGGTGGCGAACGCGAGCCCGATCAGCGCCGGGAGCAGCCGGCCGAGCGAGGGTCGAGGGCCCACGTCCGGGGCGTTCCAAATGGAGCGGAGCGGTGTGGTGATGATGAGGAGCATCGTCACGATCAGCCCGAGGTGCGAGGGGCTGAACAGGATGTTGATCGTGGTCTCGATGCCGAGGAAGGTGTGCCACATCATGTCCAGGAGCCCGAAGACGGCGAACGCGGGCACCGCGAGCAGCCCGGCCAGGTAGCCCGTGGGCACCGCCGCGACCCCCTGGCGGCCGGTCCGGACGTTGCGCCACACCTGCCAGATGATCCAGCCGGAGACCACGGCGAACCCCGAATAGAACGCCGCGTGCCAAGGCGTGAAGAACGTCTCCAACTGCGTCAGGTTCGAGTGCGCCCACGCGTCGATCATCAGTCCGATGCCGAACCAGACGCCCAGCAGCGCGGTGACCAGGTCCGTTCTGGGTGACACCCAGCCGCGCTGTTCTCCCGAGTCCGCGAGTAATCGCCGTATCCCGGTGTCGGTCACTGCCATGTCAAGACTTCCTCCTTCTAGATCGAATAGATCGGATAGCTCGAATCCTGGCAGACGGAGCTGGGAGATGAGCGCCCGGGTGATGATCTTCTCGAAGGTCGCTCGTCAGCGCCCTGCCCGGTTTCGCGCTTCGTGCGAGGCTTCAGGCGGCCATACCAAGCCGTGTGAAGATCTGGGTTGACAACGATGTCATTAGCAGCACTTGATAGTCCTATGTCCGCACCGCTGCTGGAAGCCCGCGGGATCGTCAAGAGTTACGGCCACGTGGAGGCGCTGCGCGGCGCGGACTTCGCGCTGCTCCCCGGCGAGGTCGTCGCGTTGATCGGCGACAACGGCGCCGGGAAGTCGACGCTGGTCAACATACTTTCGGGCGCCGAAAGGCCGGACGCCGGCGAGATCGTCGTGGACGGCGAGCCGGTGGAGTTCGGGTCGGTCGAGGAGGCCAGGGATACCGGGATCGAGACGGTCTATCAGGATCTCGCGCTGTGTGCTGATCTGAGCCCGGCGGCCAATTTCTTTCTCGGCAGGGAACTGCTTCACAAGGGTCTGCGCGGTCGGCTCGGGCTGCTCGACAACGCGGCCATGCGGGCCCGTACCAGAGAAGCCTGCGAAACGCTCGGGGTCCGGCTCAAGTCGCAGAGCGCGCCTGTTTCCACGTTGTCGGGCGGGCAGCGGCAGGGCGTTGCGGTCGCGCGGGCGGTGACGTGGGCGCGCAGGGTGGTGTTCATGGACGAGCCGACCGCCGCGCTCGGGGTCGTGCAGACGCAGCAGGTGCTGGAGCTCATCCGCAGGGTACGGGACTCCGGGGTGGCGGTGGTGCTGGTCAGTCACAACATGCAGGACGTCAAGGCGGTGTCCGACCGGGTCGAGGTGCTGCGATTGGGGCGGCGGGTGGCGAGGTTCGAGACGGCGAGGGTCTCGATGGAGGATCTGGTCGGCGCCATGACGGGCGCCATCGAACAGGCCACTGAGGAAGCAGTCTCCGGTCAAGGCGCTGAGCAAGCCTCCGGTCAAGCAATTGAGCAAGCCGAAGGCCAAGCCGCTGAGCAAGCCACCGGCCAGCCGGAGATACCCAGGTGAGCGTCGTCGTGCGGAGGCTGAAGTGAGCGTAATTGAAACGCCGCCCGAAACGAGCGCCCCCGAGAAGACCCGCCTGCGCGACCGCCAAGTCGTCTGGATCGCCGCCGTCCTGGCCGCTCTCCTGGCCGTCTTCTCGATCCTGCGCCCCACCAGCTTCGCCACCTCCTTCAATCTCCTCAACCTCGTCAGCGACGCGGCCATCCTGCTCCTGCTCGCCACCGGCATGACCTACGTGATCATCACCGCGGGCATCGACCTCTCCGTCGGCGGCGTGCTGGTGTTCAGCGCGGTCGCGGCCACCAAGCTCATGGACGCCACCGGCTCACTCCTGCTCGGCGCCGCGACCGCCGTACTGACCGGTCTGGCCTGGGGGTTGCTGAACGGCTTTCTGATCGCCAAGGGCCGCATCCCGGCGCTTATCGTGACGCTCGGCACGCTGGGCATGTCGCTCGGCGGCGCGCTGCTGCTGACCGGCGGCGTGGATCTGCGCGCGCCCGGCGACCTCAACCTCGGCCTGGGGCTGGCGCGCTGGCTCGGCGTGCCGGTGATCGCGTGGATCTGCGCCGCGATCACCGCCGTACTCGGCGTCACGCTGGCACGCACTCGCTTCGGCCGTCACACGTACGCGATCGGCTCCAACGCCAAGGCGGCCCGCCGTGGCGGCGTGGCCGTGAACAGGCACTTGATCAAGGTGTACGGCCTGGCGGGGCTGCTGGCGGGCCTGGCCGGGTACCTGTCGCTCGCCAAGTACGGGATCACCGGCGTCTCCGCCCACTCCACCGACAACCTGCAGGCCATCGCGGCCGTGGTGATCGGCGGCACCTCGCTGTTCGGCGGCGTGGGGACCGTGGTCGGGACGGTCATCGGGGTGTTCATCCCGGTGGTGCTGCAGAACGGGTTCCAGATTCTCGGGGTGCGGCCGTTCTGGCAGCAGGTGGTGGTGGGCGCCGTGCTCGTCGCCGCCGTCTATGTCGACCAGTGGCAGCGCGGCAGGCGCGACCAGTAAGGAGACGACCATGCGTGAGGCTCTGGCACTCGCGACGCTGTTGCTCACCGTCGCGGCCTGTGGTGGTGGGGGGACGACAGCCCAGAGCGGGCCCACCAAGATAACGCTCATCCAAGGGCTGGCCGGCGAGGAGTTCTACGAGACCATGGCCTGTGGCGCGAAGGCCAAGGCCAAGGAGTTGGGCGTGCAGCTCGACGTACAAGGGCCGCAGAAGTTCGATCCGACGCTGCAGACGCCGATCGTCAACTCGGTCATCGCGAGCAAGCCCAACGCCATGCTGATCGCGCCGACCGACGTGAAGGCGCTGATCGCGCCGCTCACCCAGGCCAAGCAGCAGGACATCAAGATCATCCTGGTGGACACGGTGGTCGAGGACCCGAGCATCGGCCTGTCCCGGATCAGTACCGACAACGTCAAGGGCGGCGCCGCCGCCGCGAAGGCGCTGGCCGAGCAGATCGGCGACAAGGGCAAGGCGCTGGTCATCTCCACCGACCCGGGCGTCAGCTCGGTGGACGCCCGGATCAAGGGGTTCGAGCAGGAGATCAAGGCGAGCCACCCGGGGATCTCCTATCTCGGCGTCCAGTACTCGCACAATGACGTCAGCGAAGCCTCCAAGATCGTCAACGCCGCGCTGGCCAAGGACCCGGACCTGGCCGGGATCTTCGCCACGAACCTCAACTCGGCCACCGGCGCGGGCTCCGCGCTCCAGCAGGCGGGCAAGCTGGACAAGGTGAAGATGGTCGGTTTCGACGCCGGTCCCGCACAGGTCAAGCAGCTCCAGGACGGCGTCGTGTCCGCCCTGATCGCCCAGTTGCCCGGCGAGATCGGCGCCAAGGGCGTCGAGCAGGCCGTCGCCGCGGTGAAGGGCCAGCCGGTCACCGCCTCGATCCCGACCGACGCCACGATCGTCACCAAGCAGAACCTGAACAGCCCCGAGATCCAGAAGATCCTCTACAAGGCGGGCTGCTGAGGGCCGATAGGCTGACCCGGTGCGGAGTACGAACCGGGCCGAGCAGGCAGACCAGCGCAGGGCCGAGCTCCTGGAGGCCACCCGCAAGGTGGTCCTGGAGCGCGGCCTGGCCCACACCCGGATCGCCGACATCGCCAAGTCGGTCAACGTCAGCGGCGGCCTCATCCACTACCACTTCGCCACCAAGGACGAGCTGATCACCGCCATGCTGCGGGCCACCCTCGACATCGAGGGCGCCCGCCTGGGGGAGCTGGTGGCCGGTCCCGGCACCGCGATCGAGCGCCTGGACCGGGTCCTGCGCTACTACATCCCGGAGTCCCGTTCCGACCAGAGCTGGCTGCTGTGGATCGACGCCTGGAACACCGCGCTCCGCGAGCCGGCGGTCAGCGAGATCATGCTGGAGCTCGAATCGGCGTGGCTGGGCGCCCTCACTCAGGTCCTCGCGGACGGCACGGAGTCGGGCGAGTTCAGCTGCGAAGACCCGGCGGCCTCCGCCGAGCGCATCGACGCCATGCTGGACGGCCTGATCATCCGCTATACCCTCCACCCGGCGGCTCTGACCCGCTCCCGCCTGCTGGACCACGCACACACGGCGGCGGCCAGAGAGGCCGGGATCGAGCCTTCGTCGTTCGAATAGGGAAGGCGCTTTCCCGCGAGGCACAAAAAAGGGGCTACGCGGGCAGCGCGGCGAGGAGGAAGGCCAGCCGGGCGGCCGCGCCCTCGACGTCGTCCGTCGTGCCGAGCCGATATCCCCACGAGGTGATGAAACTTCCACTCTCGGAGAGAGTGACGGTTTCGGCCAGGGTGGCGGAGAAGCGGTTGCGCACGGACACATAAGCAGGGTCGCTGGACAGAGCGAGGTTCTGAATCGCCAGGTCGGCGTGCCGTCTCGCATACCAAGCGAACCGCTCGAGGCTGAGCGCGGTGTCAAGCATCATGCGTCACCTCCGCAACGTCTCGCGACAGAATTGCACGATCTTGTGGTGGGAGGCAAGCAATTGCGATGGTTAATGTGAGGATTGTTGCCGATAGTCGTTAAGAATGCGGATGATGACGTCTCGACCGGCCTCGTCGAACTCGGCGCACTTCGCGTAGTCCTCGAACGCCCGCACGTAGAAGGCGATGTCGTCGGGGTCGCGCAGCACCAGGTCCTTCGTCATGGTGGCCAGGCCGATCATGGCCTCGTTGTAGATCCAGAACCCGTTGATCGGCGACGAGGGGATCTCGGTGCTGAACGGGATGACCCCGAACTCCACGTTCGGCAGCGTGCTCACCGCCAGCAGCCGGTCGAGCTGGCCGTGCATGACGTCGAGCGGGGCGATCCGGGTGCGCAGCGCCGACTCCGTCACGACGAACCTGAACGTGCGGCTGCGGTCATAGAGGATCTCCTGGCGCTGCATCCGTACGCGGACCGCCGCGTCGATCTGGTCGGCGGCGCTGTAGAGGCGCTTGACCTTGCGGAAGACGTGCCTGGCGTACTCGGAGGTTTGCAGCAGCCCGATGACGATCGCCGGCTCGAACACCCGGAAGAGCTTGGTGCGCGCCTCCAGATCGCGGATGTCCTCCTGGAGCGCGGCCAGGCCGCTGCGGTGCCGCTGCTTCCAGTCGTCGTGCCGCTCCAGCAGCGCGATGGACTGCCGGATCAGGTCGTCCGCCGTCTCCGAAGGCGCGTGTACGGCAGCCGCCCAGACGACCACGTCGTCCTCTGTGGCGGTCTGCCGGGCGTTCTCCAGGCGTGACACCTTCGACGGCTGCCACCGGAGCCTTTCGGCCAGCTCTTTGCCCGAAAGGTGGGCGGCCTCGCGCAACTGGCGTAGCTGGCTGCCGAGGTCGACGCGCGCCTGCTGAAACGACGTCACCGCATGAGGCTAGACCGGGTTGCGTGGATCATGCCAGACCCGGTTTGCAATTGTGATCAATCGGTCGCTGGGGGTGTCCCGTCCCTGCTTGGGAGAGCGGTTGCCGGGGTTTCGGCCAGGACTCGGCGGGCTATTTCGGTGATGAGCTCGCGGGGGACCTCCACGGCCGTCTCGCCATCGAGGATGTCGCGAAGGTCCGCGAGCGCTTCTTTGTCGGTGAGTTCGAGGCCCTGAACGACGATCGTGCCCCGATCGGTCTCGTACAGGGTGGGGCAGGCGCCCGCCTCCGATGTGGAGCCGAGGAACCGCATCCGCATGTCTATCCTTCCCCGAGTATCAACTGCAATTGCGCGCAATTGTATGGGTCGGGCGGACATAAATGATCGTTTTGGGAAAAATCGGAATTTAGAGGAGTCCGTCCATGAACTCCTGGGCCCTCGCGAACAGGGCCAGCGTGGTGGCGTGCAGCATGTCGCCGATGTCCTTGGGGGCCTGGCCCGCGCACGCCCTGGCATGGCTGCCCTCCAGCACGATGCCCAGCTTGAAGCAGGCCAGCACGGCGTACCAGTCGATGGCCGACAGGTCGCGCTCGGACAGCGCCGCGTAGTAGGCGACGAGCTCTCCCGGCGCTGGCAGGCCCGGGACGTGGTCGTTGTTCGACGGCCAGGTGGCCAGCAGCCAGCCCAGGTCGAGCAGCGGGTCGCCGATGGTGGACATCTCCCAGTCGACGATCGCCGCCACCCGGGGGCCGTCGTGGGCGAACATCAGGTTCGCGAAGTGGTAGTCGCCGTGCATGACCCCCGGTGTGAACGTCGCGGGCCGGTGCCGCTCCAGCCACTCGGCCGTCTCGGCGAGGCGGGGGATATCGGGGCCGGGGTAGCCGTCGAGTCGGCCGTACGAGTCGAGCTCCTTGAGCCAGCGCGGCACCTGCCGTTCGAGGAACCCGTCAGGCCGGCCGAAGCCGGGCAGCGCGGCGGGATCGACGCGCCCCAGCTCGGCCAGCGCGGCCGCCGCCTCCAGCCCCATCCGGTGCCGGATCGCCGGGTCGGAGGCGTGCGGCTCGGGCAGCCCGTTCGACGGGTTGAAGCCGTCGACCGGCTCCATCAGGTAGAAGACCGGCTCGTCCGCCGTCTGCGCGGCCACCAGCCTCGGCGCGGGCACCGGGGTGTCGCGCAGCGCCGCGAGCACCCGCGCCTCCCGGCGCAGCACCTCGTTGCTCTGCTGCCGGGCGTGCAGGGGAGGTCTGCGCAGGATGTACGGAATGCCGCCGCGCTCGAAGCGGACCATGACGTTCTGCGTGCCGCCGAGGACCGGGACGGCGTCGCCGATGACGCCGCCGGGCAGGCCCCGGGCGTCCATCCAGGCGCCGAGCGCGCCGAAGTCGATGGCGCCGACGTCGATGTGGGTGGAGGTCATCGCCGCCCTTTTGTAGAATGAAGTTCTAGTACCTTATGAGAGGCGCGTTCGGCCGGTCAACCGAGCGCCTGCATGTACGGCAGGAACTGGCGGGCCCGGTCGCCAGGAAGCTCGCCGCCCAGCACCATGAGCGAGACCGGCCACGGGTTGCCGATGCCGTGCTCACCCGCCCACCTGACCAGGCCGTCCTTGGCCAGGTCGAGGTCCAGTCGCACGACGCCGCCCACGTCCAGGGCCAGGTCGCCGATCAGCGCCTCGGCGGTCGCCTGGTCGCGCGCCACGACCGGGCCGATGACCACGTTGCCGTCGTTGCGCCACGCGTGCCCGAAGCCGCCCTCGGCCACCCGTACCTGCTCCCCGAAACCGAACATGCGGCGCAGCAGCGGCGACCTGTCCGTGCCGAACACCTCCGCGTCCAGCGCCAGGATCGCGCCGAGGTCCTCCTGCGTGGCGGGCCGGGTGCGGCCGGAACGCTCGCCCCGGAAGACGCCGGTGTGCATGGCGACCCTGCCGACGGTACGGAAGCCGAGCCGCTCGTACAGCGGGCGCCCGTTCTCGGTCGCGTGCAGCCAGACGACGCGGCCTCCCGCCTGCCGCAGCACGTGCTCCATCAATTTGCCGGCCAATCCCTGCCTGCCGTACCTGGAGGCGGTGAGGACCATGCTGATCACGGCGTGGCCGTGGCCGTAGCGGGTCAGGATGTTCGTCGCGGCGAGGCCGTCCCCGTCGGGCGCATCGATCCCGTACACCTCGCCGACCTCGAACAGCAGCCCCCACTTGTGCCGCTCGGGCGGCCACTCGCGGTCCTGGGCCAGCCGGGTGCAGGCGTCGAGGTCGGCTCGGGACAGCAGGCGCGGATTCATGCCGGACATCTTTCCTGGTCCCCGGCCGCTTGTTCAAAACGATTTACTAGGAGTGTGGAGTGCGTTGTGGCGGTCGATGTGGGCGGGACGACGCTGAAGGGCGGCCTCGTCGGCCGCGACGGCACTCCGCTGTACGTGGAGCGCCGGGCCACGCCACGCGCCGACGGCCCCGGACAGGTGATCGCCGCCATCTCGGCCTTCGTCACGGACCTCTCCCGCGCACGCTCTTCCGGTGGTGGGGTACTGGAGCCTGTCGCCGTGGGGCTGGCCGTGCCGGGGCTGGTGACGGCGACGCACGCGGTGTTCTCCGCCGCGATCGGCTGGCGCGACGTGCCCGTCGAGGCGTTCACCGAGGTCGACCTGCCGGTCGCGCTCGGCCACGACGTCCGCTCGGCGGGGGAGGCCGAACTGGCGTACGGCGGCGGATCGGGAGACGTGCTGTACCTCCCCATCGGCACCGGCATCGCGGGCGCGGTGGTCCTGTCGGGCAGCCTGTACGGCGGAGCCGCCGGCTGGGCCGGCCAGATCGGCCACATCCCGGTACGGCCCGACGGTGTCCTTTGTGCCTGTGGCCAGCGCGGCTGCCTGGCGGCGTACGCTTCGGCCTCGGCCATCGCGGCCCGCTGCGGCGCGAGCTCCGCCGCCGACGTGGTCGCCCGCGTGCGGACGGCCGACGCTCAGGCCGTGGCGGTCTGGAACGAGGCGGTGGAGGCGCTGTCCCTGGCCCTGGCCACGTACACCCTGCTGCTCGACCCGGCCCTGGTGGTCATCGGCGGCGGCCTCTCGCTGGCGGGCGACACCCTGATCGCGCCCCTGCGCGACCGGCTGGCGTCCCTGCTCACCTTCCGTCGCCCACCGGCCCTGCGCGTCTCGGCCCTCGGCGTCCACGCGGGCCTCCTGGGCGCGGGCCTCCTGGGCTGGCGCGCCCAGGAGACCCACTGGCAACCGATCAGCCGATGACCCGCTCCGGCGTGTCCAGCCAGATGTGCTGGCCCTCGGGGGTGACCGTCATGCCGAACCGGTCACGGCCGGGCTCGCCCCAGCTCACCCACCGGAAGTAGGCGTCCACGGCCTCCTGCCAGACGGCCCGGTCGCCGATCTGGTAGGCGTCGTAATAGTCACGCTTCGGCTCCCAGGCCGCCGCCCCCCACCGGTCGCTGTCACCCATGACCCACATGCGAAAGAAGCCAGGCTCGCGGTAGGTATGAGAGTGCAGGCGGGTCAGCGCCGAGATCGCCAGATCGGCTCCGGCCGGGGCGTAGGCGAGGGTGCGCGGGTCGACCGTGGTCGTGAAATCGCGCGCCTCCTCAGGATCGACGGCGGTGACTCCGGCCCACCGCTGGGAGCGCATCATCATGTACGAGGCGAAGCCGGGGAAGCGGCCGATCGCCGTGCCGTCCGGCCTGACCACGAGCCGCACCGCATGGTTGAGGCCGAAGCCGGGACAGTAGGGGGCGACGATCACCGCGCCGGGCCGGGACTGTGCGATCCAGGCGTAGGGCACGGTGTGGATGCCGCACGTGACATGCACCCGATCGAAGGGGGCGTGGCCGGGGAAGCCGTACGCGCCATCACCGACGAGAAGATGCGGCTGTACTCCGGCGGCGACGAGGTTCTTGGCCGCTTGCTCGGCGTTTGCCCTGTCGATCTCGATCGAAGTGACGTTGGTCTCGCCGACCACGTGAGAGAGCAGGGCAGCGGTCCAGCCGGTGCCGGTGCCCACCTCGAGCACCCGATGGCCGGGTTCGGGGTCCAGCCATTGGAGCAGGTCGGCTACAGTGCTGGGCGCGGAATTGGACGAGGTGAAGCCGGTGGCGCCGAGCTGGATCTCGGTGGCACCGTCGTCGAGCTGGGTGACCAGCACGCTGTCTGAGTAGACCACCTCCCACCAGGTATCGGGGTCGGCGTCGCGGTCGATGATGATCTCACGCTCTTCCATCCCGACGAACCCCTGCGCGATCGACGGGATGAACAAGTGACGGGGAACGGCTCGCAGCGCGCTGAGCACCCACTTGCTGCGTGGGGAAACGGCCTGGATCTCGTCGAGCATCCGCTCGATTCGGTCGGGGACGTTCACTTCTTGTCCCCGTTGTTGCCGTTGTCCTCGTTGCCGCTCTTCCCGCCGTTGTGCTTGCCGTCTCCACCCTCCAACCTGTCTCCGCGGTCGGGCTTCTCAGCAACGAACTCCTTGTACTTCTTCGACTCGCCTTCGTGCTTACCCATGACGATCTCCGTCGCCTAGTTAGCGACTCCGCATAGTCATCCCGCCGCAACAATATGGCTACGGAGTGTGATCAGACAAGCGGATTCCGCTATCAGGGCAGCAGCATCGCCGGCACGTCGACAGGCTGGGCGCGTAGCAGCTCGCCGAGTGCCTTGGCCTGGGGGTCCATGCGGGGACTGGCCGCCACGCCCCTGCCCAGCAGGCCGTGGACGACGAAGTTGAGCGCGTGGAGGTTCGGGAGCTCGTAGCGGGTGATCCGGTGGGCCGCCAGGTCGGGGAGGAGCTCCTTCAGGCGGTCCGTCGTCAGGTGCGCCGCCAGCCAGTCGTACCGCTCCGCCGTGTCGACCCAGACGCCCAGGTTGGCGTTGCCGCCCTTGTCGCCCGAGCGGGCGCCCGCCAGGCGGCCCAGCGGGAGGCGGACGGTGGGTTGATCCGCCGAGAGCCGCGATGGGGGACGCCGTACGACGTCCGGCTCCAAGCCGGCCGCTGCCGAGACGCCCACGGGCACGGGGACCTCCTCGCCGTCCAGGAAGACCTGGGCCCGCACCTCCGCGGCCGGTACCAGGACCGGCAAGTACACCCCGTACGGCGACGCGTTGCCCGGCGGGGTCAGGCCGTAGAAGCCGGGATAGCCGGACAGCCCCGTCTCCACCACGGCCGAGGAGAAGGCGCGGCCGGCCCGGCGCTGGTCGGCGTCCATGACCGTGATCCGCAGCAGCCCCCCGTCCGCGAGCGTGACGTCCACCGCGTCGAACGACTCCTTCGGCACCCTGGCCCAGATCGCCTCCTCCGCCACGCGGGCCTTGGCCTCGATGTCCAGGCCCGTCAGGACCAGCGTCATCGTGTTGCGGTATCCGGCCAGGTAGTTGACCGCGACCTTGAGCGTGCCGGGCGGCGGCTCGCCGCGTACGCCGGAGACGCGCACCCGGTCGGGACCGTCGTCCGTCAGGGTGATGGTGTCGAAGCGGGCCACCACGTCGGGCCCGAGGTAGCGGGGCCCGGCGATCTCGTAGACGAGCTGGGCCGTCACCGTGCCGATCGAGACCAGGCCGCCCGTCCCCGGATGCTTGGTGATCACAGAGGAGCCGTCTGCGTGCAGCTCGGCGATGGGGAAGCCGCAGTGCGCCAGATCCGGTACGTCCTGGAAGAACGCGTAGTTACCGCCCGTGGCCTGGCAGCCGCATTCGATGATGTGGCCCGCGACCACCGAGCCCGCCAGGGGATCGAGGTCGCCGGGTCCCCAGCCGTACCGCCAGATGCCGGGGCCCGTCACCAGGGCCGCGTCCGTGACGCGGCCGGTCACCACGACGTCGGCGCCGGCCGACAGGGCCGCCGCGATCGGGCGGCCGCCCAGGTAGGCGTTGGCGGTCAGGGGCGTCGCGGCGAGCTGCTCGCCGGTGTCGGCGTTGGTCAGGTCCAGGTCGCGGCCGGTGAGGTCGTCGCCGGTGACGTGGGCGACCTTGGGGGAGAGGCCGAGGCGGGCGGCGAGCTCGTGTACGGCGGCGGCGCACCCGGCCGGGTCCAGCCCTCCGGCGTTGGTCACGATTTTGATGCCTCTATCGAGGCAGGTGCCGAGGACCTCTTCGAGCTGGGTCAGGAACGTCGGCGCGTAGCCGGGGCGGCCCTTGAGGCGGTTGCCGGCCAGGATGAGCATCGTCAGCTCCGCCAGCCAGTCGCCCGTGAGCACGTCGATCGGCCCGCCCTCGACCATCTCCCGCGCGGCCGACAGCCGGTCACCGTAGAAGCCGCTGCAATTGGCGATGCGCAAGGTCATATGCCGGGGACCCACCTGGCCGGACGCTTCTCCATGAAGGCCGCGATGCCCTCCTGGCCCTCCTCGGAGGTGAAGCGCTGGGCGGACAGCGCGGTCATCTGCCGCAGCCCCTCCTCGAACGACAGCTGCGGCAGCTCCCTGACCAGCCGTTTCGTGATGGCCAGCGCCTCGGGGCCGCCCTTGAGCAGCATCCCGGCATAGTGCCGCACGGTCGCGTCGAGCTCCTCGGCGGGTACGGCCCGCGTCAGCAGCCCGATCTCCGCCGCCCTGGCCGCGTCGAACACCTCGCCGGTCAGGAAGTATTCGGCCGCCGCCCGGGGATCGAGCCTGCGCAGGACCGGCACCGAGATCATCGCGGGCACGACGCCGAGCCGTACCTCCGTGAACGCGAAGGAGGCCGTCACCGGCGCGATCGCGAAGTCGCACGCGGCCACCAGGCCGAGCCCGCCCGCGCGGGCCGTGCCGTTCAGGTGGCAGATGACCGGCTTCGGGCTCTCCCAGATCAACGAGAGGATCTCCGGGAACGACGCCGTCACCGGCGCGTCGCCGACCCCCGAAGCGGGCTCGACGCGCTGCTCCTTCAGGTCGGCGCCCGAGCAGAACACCGGCCCCGCGCCGGTCAGCACGATCACCCGGACGTCCGGCTCGGTCAGCGCCCAGTTCAGCCGGCGTTCCAGGTCGCCGAGCAGCCGCACCGACAGCGCGTTCCTGTTGGCCGGCGAGTCCAGCGTGATCGTCGCGATGCCGCCGTCCAACTCCTTGTGGACCAGGCTAGTCATGAGTCCCCTTCCCGGATGATCGCCAGCACGGCGCCCGCCTCGACCTGCTGCCCCTTCTCGACGTGTACGCCGGAGACGACGCCGTCGGCGGGCGCGGCGATCTGATGCTCCATCTTCATCGCCTCCAGCACCAGCACCGCCTGGCCCTTCACCACGCGGTCACCCGGCTCGACCTCGACCCGCAGCACGCTACCCGGCATGGGGGCGAGGAGTGAGCCCGGCGCGACCTGCTCGACGGGCTCGGGCAGCCGGGGCGCGGGCGTCAGCTCGACGGAACCGCTGGGGGAGTCGACACAGACCTTCCCGTCGTAGCGGGCGATCTCGAAGGTGTGCCGTACGCCGCCGCGTTCCAGGACGATCCTGGACGGGTCCGCATGGACCAGCTCGATTCCGTCGGGAAGCGGCTCGTAGACGACCTCGGCCTCGTCGAAGACGGCGCGCGAGGGCTGCGAACGGACGTTCCGCCAGCCGGAGGGCAGGCTGCGCAGGACCGGCGCGGCGGCCCGGTTGGCGGCGGCCTGGGCGAGGGCGGCGGCCAGTACGGCCAGCTCATCGAGGTGTCTCTGGCCGTGGTCGTGTCCGTCCAGGAACCCGGTGTGCGTGTCCCCAGCCCTGAAGTCACGATTTGTCAGGACGCTAACCAGCAGATCCAGGTTGGTGGTTATGCCGTGGATCCGAGCGCGTCGCAGCGCCGTCGTCAGCTTCCGTATCGCCTCGTCCCGGGACGAGCCATGAGCGATCACTTTGGCGAGCATCGCGTCGTAATGAGCGGAGACGACCGACCCCGCCTCGACCCCCGAATCAACCCGTACGTCCTCAGGCACCTCGAACCGCCGCAAGACCCCGGTCTGCGGAAGATAGTCCGCGTCCTCCGCGTACAGCCGCACTTCGACCGCATGCCCCTGAGGCGGCGGCGGGGAGCCCGGCAGCGCCAGCCCCTCGGCCACCTCGATCTGCAGCCGTACCAGGTCCACACCGTAGACCAGCTCGGTGACCGGGTGCTCGACCTGGAGCCGGGTGTTCATCTCCAGGAAGGCGACTTGATCCCCCTTGACCAGGAACTCCGCCGTCCCGGCCCCGACGTAGCCGATGGTCCTGGCCGCCCTGACCGCCGCCTCGCAGAGCTCGTCCCTGACCCGCTGGGTGATACCGGGCGAGGGGCATTCCTCCACGACCTTCTGGTGCCGTCGCTGGATGCTGCACTCCCGCTCGCCGAGCGCCCACACGGTGCCGTGCCGGTCGGCCAGGATCTGGACCTCGACGTGCCTGGCCCCTTCGAGCAGCGGCTCGACGAACACGGTCCCGTCGCCGAACGCCGCCTCGGACTCGCGCCGCGCCGACGCGATCTCCCGCTCCAGCTCGGCTGGGTCGCGGACCACCCGCATACCCCGCCCGCCACCACCGGCGGATGCTTTCACCAGCACGGGGAACTCCGTGACGGCTGTCGGCAGCGATGGCAGCACCGGCACCCCGGCCTCGCCCATCAGCCGCTTGGCCTCGATCTTCGACCCCATGGCCGCGATCGACGCCGGCGGCGGGCCCACCCACACCAGCCCGGCAGTGAGCACAGCCTGGGCGAAGCCCGCGTTCTCCGACAGGAACCCATATCCCGGATGCACGGCGTCGGCGCCCGCCGACCGGCAGGCCGCCACGATCCGCTCGATGTCCAGATAGGTCTCCGCGGGCTTGGCGCCGCGCAGCCGTACCGCGTAGTCGGCCTCGGCCACGTGCGGCGACCCGGCGTCGGCGTCGGAGAAGACGGCCACCGTCTCGATGCCGAGCGAGCGGCAGGTACGGAAGACGCGCCGGGCGATCTCGCCCCGGTTCGCGACGAGCAGACGAGTGATCACGGCCGGAACACCCCGAATCCCGCCGCCTCGGGCACCGCGGCGCTGTTGATCGCCGACAGGCACAGCCCCAGCACGGTCCTGGTGTCGCGCGGGTCGATCACCCCGTCGTCGTAGAGCCGCCCCGACAGGAAGTACGGCAGTGACTCCGCCTCGATCTGCGCCTCCACCATCGCCCGCATGGCCGCGTCGCCCTCCTCGTCGTACACCTGACCACGGGCCTCGGCCGACGCCCGCCCGACGATCGACAGCACCCCGGCGAGCTGCGTGGGCCCCATCACCGCCGACTTCGCGCTCGGCCACGCGAACAGGAACCGCGGATCGTAGGCCCGGCCGCACATCCCGTAGTTTCCGGCCCCGTAGGAGGCGCCCATCACCACGGTGAGGTGCGGCACCGTCGAGTTGGACACCGCGTTGATCATCATCGCGCCGTGCTTGATGATGCCGCCCTGCTCGTAGTCTTTGCCGACCATGTAACCGGTCGTGTTCTGGAGGAACAGCAACGGAGTGCGCGACTGGTTCGCGAGCTGGATGAACTGGGTCGCCTTCTGCGATTCCTCGCTGAACAGCACCCCGCGCGCGTTGGCCAGGATCCCGATCGGATAGCCGTGCAACCGCGCCCACCCCGTCACCAGGGAGGCCCCGTACAGCGGCTTGAACTCCTCGAACTCGCTGCCGTCCACGATCCGCGCGATCACCTCGCGCGGATCGAACGGCACCTTCAGGTCCTGCGGCACGATCCCGAGGAGCTCTTCGACCGGATATCGCGGCTCTTGTACGGCCTGAGGCTCCGTGCCGAGCTTGCGCCAGTTGAGCGACCGGACGATCTGCCGCCCGATCCGCAGCGCGTCGTGCTCGTCGAGGGCCAGGTAGTCGGCCAGGCCGCTGGTGCGCGCGTGCATGTCGGCCCCGCCGAGCGACTCGTCGTCGGACTCCTCGCCGGTCGCCATCTTGACCAGCGGCGGCCCGCCGAGGAACACCTTGGCCCGCTCCTTCACCATCACCACGTAGTCGCTCATTCCGGGCACGTAGGCCCCACCGGCCGTGGAGTTGCCGAACACGAGCGCGATCGTCGGAATCCCCGCCGCCGACATCCGCGTCAGGTCCCGAAATATCCGCCCACCCGGGATGAAGATCTCCTTCTGCGTCGGCAGGTCCGCGCCACCGCTCTCCACCAGATTGACGTACGGCAGGCGGTTCTGGAGCGCGATGTCGGCGGCCCTGAGCGACTTCTTGAGCGTCCACGGGTTCGACGCGCCGCCCCTGACCGTCGGATCGTTCGCGGTGATCACGCACTCGACGCCCTCGATCACCCCGATCCCGGTGACCATGCTGGCACCCACCGGGAACTCGCTGCCCCACGCGGCCAGTGGCGACAGCTCCAGGAAGGGGGAGTCGGGATCGACGAGCAGCTCGATCCGCTCGCGGGCCAGCAGCTTGCCCCGTTTCCGGTGCCGCTCCACGTATTTGTCGCCGCCGCCCGCGACCGCCTTGGCCTGCTCGGCGTCGAGCTCGTCCAGTTTGCCCAGCATCGCCGCGCGCCGCTCCTGATGGTCGGCGCCGCTGGGATCGAGCCTGCTCCGGATCACACGCCCTCCTGTTGCCAACTTGACGCCGATGTCAACCCGATGGCCCTGGCCCAGAGCTTGGTGAGCAGCTCCACGGCCGTCCGCTCGTCGGCCCGCTCGCCCAGGTCAAGCCAGACGTGGGCGAAGTGCTCCACCATCCCGCCCAGCATGACGGCCGTCAGCCGGGGATCGAGCGCCGGGTCGGCCAGCCCTTGCTCCTGCAATCGCCGCAGCCCCTCGGCACCCCGCCGGACGAACACCTCGCGCAGCTCCAGCAGCAGCCCACGCAGGCTCTCCTCGGCGGTGGCGGCCTGTTCGAGCATCCTGACCAGCCGCGAGTTGGCCGCCCAGGCACGCAGGTAGAGCCGGTTGGCCGCCTCGATGCGCGCGTAGGGGTCGCCGGGAACGCCGGGCCCCACGACGCTCGCCGTGAACATCTCCCCGACCACCGCCGCCGCCACCTCGCCGAACAGGGCTTCCTTGGAGTCGAAGTAGGTGTAGAAGGTGCCGTGGGAGACCCCGGCGCGGGCGCACACGTCGTCGATGCGCACCGCCTCGTAGCCGTGCTCGTCGAACGCCTCCCGGCCCGCCCGTACGAGCGCGTCCCTCGTACGCCGTCCTCTGGCGGTCAGCTCGGACTTGACGATCACGTCAACTAGCGTAACCCGCTAGTCCGGCACGAGAAAAGCCCTCCACGACGATCCTTTCCGTCGTGGAGGGCCGTCGTGGAGGGCTTCGTGGAGGGCTATGTCAGGTGCAGTGGCTCCAGCCGGACTTCCAGGACGCGGTGCCCCACGAGCCGCCCCAGATCACGCACTTCTTGACGGCCGCCACCCGCACCGGGCCCGCGTAGGCGGTGAACTTGCCCGGGTTGCTGCCGCTGCCGCCGTTCTGTACCTGGAGGGTGGCGTTCATCGGGACCTTGCCGGGATACACCAGCTTGGACATCGTCACCACGCAGTTCTTGCCGTTGCCGTACAGCAGGTAGATCGTCGCGTTGCTGCCCAGCGCGTGGCTGTCGATCACCTTGAAGCCGGAGCCGCACACCGCCGTGGCGCTGAAGGTGTTCGGCTTGGGCGCGACGGTCGGCTTCACCGTTGGCTTCACGGTCGGCTTCGTCGTGGGCTTCGTCGTGGGCTTGGTGCTCGGCTGGGGGTTCGGGTCGTCCGTGTTGTCCTCGGTGGGCGAGGTCTTGGGATCGGGGTCCGGGTCCACCATGTCGGTGCGCTTGGTCTTGGTGGGCTTGGGATCCGACTCCGGCTTGTGCGTCGTCGGCTTCGACGTCTGCGGGACCGTGGGGACGGTGACCGGGACCTGGGTGCTCGGGTCCTGGATCACCTGCTCCTTGGTCTTGCTCTTGGTGGGCTCGGGCTCGCTCAGCGTCGGGACCGGCTGCGAGACGACCGGGCTGTCCTCCGTCAGGGGCGGCTCGACGGGCTGTCCGGCCCCTGAGCCGTCGGTGGGGGTGGCCTCGGAGGTGGTGCCGACGGCGACCACCTTCTGGATGCCGCCGCTGTTGGCCTGCACGATCACCGCGCCGCCGACGACCAGCAGGGCCGCCGCGGCCGCGCCGGTCAGGGCGAAGGTCAGGGTACGACGCTGCTTCGCCGACCCGGCGTCCTGAGGTCCCTGCCCCGGCCCACCCGCACCGGGCCCACCCGCGCCCGGCCCACGACCGCCGGGGCCGCCAGGACCGTATGCCGGGCCGCCTGCGCCGAACGCCGGAGCGCCGCTCTGCGCCGGTATGCCGCCCATGGGCTGGCCTGGAGCGCCGCCCATCGGCTGTCCTGGAGCGCCGCCCATGGGCTGACCGGAAACGCCCGCCCCCTGGGCCATGGGGGCCTGTCGCGTCGGACCGCCGGGTGCTCCCTGCCCGCCGGCGGGCATTCCGGGGGCGGTCGGCGCGTTGCCGTGCGGCATGTTCTGACCGGTCGGGGGGTGGCCCTGGGGCATGCCGGACGTACCGGCCGAGGGGCCTGCCGCCGCCATGGGAGCTGGAGCGCCGCTCTTGGTCGCGCCGGGGAGCCCGAAGTGACTGGTCTGGCCGGTCGGACCCGTCTGGCCGGCAGGGCCCGTCTGACCGGGCTGAGGCGCGGCACTGGGCCGTATCCAGGGGCCGGGGTAGGAGTCCTGCGGGTTCGCTCCCGGCTGCGGCCCCGTACCGGTCTGGGCGCCCGCGACGGCACCCGTGTGAGCGCCAGGCTGGGCGCTCGCGACAGCGCCCGCTTGGGCGCCGCGCTGAGCACCCGTGGTCAGCGGGTCCACGGCCGCGGGCGGCGCCGGTTGCCCCGTGAGGTGCACGATCAGCTGGTCCGCGCTGGGCCGCTGCGACGGGTCCTTGGACAGGCACGCCGCCACCAGTTGTCCCAGCGCCCCCTCCATCTCGCCCAGCTCCGGCTCCTCGTTCAGGATCCGGTTCATCACCACGGGAATCGAGTCGGCGCCGAAGGCGGGCTTGCCCGTCGCCGCGAACACCATCGTGACGCCCCAGGCGAACACGTCCGCCGCCTCGGACACGGCAGCCCCGCTGAGCTGCTCGGGCGCCAGGTACGACGGCGTCCCCATGGCCATGCCCGTGGCCGTCGCCCCGGGGGAGTCCAGCGCTCGGGCGATGCCGAAGTCGATCACGACGGGGCCCTCGGGTCCCATGAGGACGTTCGCGGGCTTGAAGTCGCGGTGCAGGATCCCGGCCCGGTGGATGGCCGCCAGCGCGGTCGCCGTACTGATCGCGAGCCGCTCCAGCGCCGCTCCCCGGCGCGGGCCCTCGTTGATCACCAGCTGCCGGAGGGACGGCCCCGGTACGTACTCGCTCACGATGTACGGCCGGCTGCCCTCGAGGTCGGCGTGCAGCACCGGAGCCGTACAGAACCTGGCCACCCGCTGCGCCACCGCGACCTCGCGCAGGAATCTGCTCCTGGCGTCAGCGTCGGCCACCAGCGCGTTGTGCAGCAGCTTGACCGCCGCCTGCTCACCGCTGTCACTCTGGCCGAGGTACACGACTCCCTGGCCGCCCTCACCTAGCCGGGCGACGAGGTCGTAGGCCCCCAGCCGCCGCGGGTCGTCCGCCGCCAGCGGCTGGTGCTGATTCACGCCGTACCCCCAAGACCACGCACAACAAATCGACAGATGGTGCGAAACGCTACCAGCGTGACCCTTGGGGCGTGGCCCGGACCTGTCAGATGTTTCACCTTTTGACGCAGAATGTCAGCGTTTCGGGGCAGGTCGTGTCCACATTGACCGGACTAGGTCACGGCTTGGTGAACTCAGATCGCCTTGCCCGGATTGAGCAGGCCAAGCGGGTCGAAGACGGCCTTGATGCCCTGCTGCATCTCCTGCGCCACCGGTCCGAACTCCAGGCCGAGCCAGCGCCGCTTGAGGAGGCCGACACCGTGCTCGCCGGTCAGCGTGCCACCGAGCCCCAGAGCGTGCTTGAACACCTCGTCCGCCGCCGCCCACACCTCGGGCGGCGGCTCGGCCATGCCGTGCTCGAAGATGAAGACCGGGTGCAGGTTGCCGTCACCGGCGTGCGCGACCGTGGCGATCTTCACGCCGTGCCGTACGGCGGCGGCCTCGATCGCCATGATCATGTCAGGCAGCACCGAACGCGGCACGCACACGTCCTCCACCAGGCACGCGCCCATACGCTCCTTGGCGTCGTAGGCCATCCTGCGCAGCCCGATCAGCTCCTCGGTCTCCTGCGGGCTGGAGGAGACCGCCACGAACGACGCGCCGTTGTCGACGCACAGCTGCTCCATGCGCTTGACGACCGACTCGCTGTCCGACGCGTCGGACTGGCCGATCAGCATGGCGATCGTGCTCGTCTCCAGGCCGATGTTGCGCCAGTCGTCGATGGCCTCCAGCGTCGCCCGATCGAGCAGCTCCATCAGCGACGGCTGGCACCCGGCGGCCATGATCGCCGACACGGCCGCACCCGCGTCGCGCAGCGAGCCGAACTCCGCCGCGAACGTCGCCGGCGGCTTGTCCGGTGCCCTGCGCAGCCGTACCGTCGCCGAGGTGATCACGCCGAGCGTGCCTTCCGAGCCGACGAACAGGCCGGTCAGGTCGTACCCGGTGACGCCCTTCATGGTGCGGCGGCCCGTCTCGAGGATCCGGCCGTCGGCCAGCACCACCTCCAGGCCGAGCGCGGAGTCGCGGGTCACGCCGTACTTCACGCAGCGCAGCCCGCCCGCGTTGGTGGCCAGGTTGCCGCCGATCGTGGAGATCTCGTACGACGACGGGTCGGGCGCGTACATCAGCCCGTGCTCCCTGGCCGCCCGGTCGAGGTCGGCGGTGATCACCCCGGGCTCGACCACGGCGATCTCGTCGGCGGGGGAGAGCTCCTTGATCGCCGTCATCCTGGCCACGGAGAGGATCACCGATCCGTCGCCGGCGGTGGCGGCGCCGGCCAGCCCCGTACCGCCGCCGCGCGGCACCACGGGCACCCGATGCTCGGTCGCCCACTTGAGCGTCGTCACCACATCGTCACGCGATGTGGCGAGCACCGCGCCCAGCGGTTTGCCCGGCTCCAGGAACGTACGGTCGCGTGCGTAGGAGTCGATGACGTCGGGGTCGGTCAGGACGCGGCCCTCAGGCAGGGCGTTCACCAAGGCATCAATGGGTCTCACAAGGGAAACCTTACGGTTTGCGCCGACCGCGGCTAAAGGCCAGACTGCCCAAGGTGGAAGTCACGTGTCCGGTATGCAGCCAGTCTGACCAGGTCTCCGCAGTCCCGGGAGTGGTGGCGGCGGGCACCACGTACCGGATCGGCCGCGCCCGGATGGCCGCCACGCGCGACATCGTGGACCTGCCGACGGCGGCCTCGCTGGGCGCCTCGAAACACCTCATGAGCCGTACGCAGCTGGCGGTCTGGCTGTCGTTCCCCAGCCGCCACTACACGGCGTGGACCAGGAACCAGGGCTACATCCTGCTCGGCGTCGCCGCCCTGGTCCACCTGGTGACCGCGCTGGTGATCGCGATGGGCAAGGACGCGAACTGGACCGAGGTACTGCTCGCGCCCTTCTGCCTGACCGGGTTGTTCTGGGGGTTCGGGCTGCTGTTCGTGCTGGGGTCGTACGGGGCACGCAAACGGGACACGGCGGAGGCCCCGGCTCGGGTACAGGCGCTCGCCGTGTGGGAGAAGCTGTGTTACTGCCCGCGGGACAACGTGGTGTTCGAGCCGGGGGTCGGGGTGTCGTTCCACCCGAGCGAGACCCGCGAGTACATCTTCGGCTTCCGCCAGACCCGCACCACCTAGCCCCGCGCTTCCGGTACGGCGGGCAGGCCGTACCGGAAGCCGCAGGTGTCAGGCGCGCTCTTCGGCCACCGCGCGGACGCAGACGGCCAGGCCCATGATGGCCTGCTCCAGCTCATCCAGATCAGGATAAGTGGGTGCGATCCGGATCGTCCGGTCGTCGGGGTCCTGGCCGTAGGGGTGGGTGGCCCCGGCAGGGGTCAGCGCGATCCCGGCCGCCTTGGCCCTGGCCACGACCTCACCGGCATGCGACACCTCGAGGCTGATGAAGTAGCCGCCCTGCGGGCTCGTCCAGGTGCCGAGGTCGCCGAGCTCCTTGGCCAGCACCCGGTCGACCAGCTCGAACTTGGGCCACACCAGCTCGGCGTGCTTGCGCATGTGCGCGGCCACCCCGTCGGCGTCCTTCAGGAACTCGACGTGCCGGAGCTGGTTGAGCTTGTCGGGCCCGATGGACTGCTTGGCGGTGTTGGCCAGGAACCACTTGACGTTCGCGGGCGAGGCCCCGAAGAACGACACGCCACTGCCCGCCAGCGTCACCTTGGACGTGGACCCGAACACGAAGGCCCGGTCGGCGTTGCCGTACTCAGCGCACAGGGCCAGCAGGTCGGCCAGCTCGGCGTGGGTGTCGGTGAGGTGGTGAACCGCATAGGCGTTATCCCAGAAAATCCTGAAATCAGACGCCGCAGTAGCCATGGCGGCCAGCCGCCGCACGGTCTCGTCGCTGTAGGTGACACCGGACGGGTTGCTGTACTTCGGCACACACCAGATGCCCTTGACACTCGCGTCCTCGGCGACCAGCCGCTCGACGACGTCCATGTCGGGCCCTTCGCCGTTCATCGGCACGGGCGCCATCTTGATCCCGAACCGCTCACAGATCGTGAAATGCCGGTCATACCCCGGCACCGGGCACAGGAACGTGATCTCCGGCTCCTCCACCCACCGCCGCTCGGCCCCGGGCACCTTGGTGAGCAGCGCGTGCACGATCGTGTCGTGCATCACGGCAAGACTGGAGTTGCCCCCGACGACCAACTGCTCGGCCGGCACCTGCAGCAACGGCCCGAACAGCTCCCGCAGCTCGCTGAGCCCCTGCAGGTTGCCGTAGTTACGCCCGTCGGTGCCGTCGGCCGCCTTGTAGGACGTCGGCAGTTTGAGCAGGTCATTGGCGAGATCCAGCTGTCGCGGCGACGGCTTCCCCCGGGTCAGGTCGAGCGAAAGGCCACGCTGGACGAGTTCGGCGTAGTCGCGCTGAGCGTTCACTGGATCTACTCCTCCGATCGGGTCGGATACGAAGGATAGAAGACGCACGGCCCTGAGCAGGAATCGGTCCGCCATGTGGATGGCCGGTCGGGCAGGCAGGACCACGCACTTGGAGGACGCGGCTGCGGGAAGCTGCCACGAAGCCGGACGAATGAAGCGGTAAGTCGCACTCCGTCATGTTTGATCACTTAAATAGATCTTGTGCGCCCTTTATGCCGAGCTTACGCTTTGTCCGTTTGCAGTCATGCTCCGAGTCGCACGAGCTAGGGACCTTCGGGTCGGGGTCGTGGGGGTGGGGCTTCGTCCGGCGCTTTTGGGCGCCCTGCGTGGTTCGGAGTGTGACGGCGTATGCGCCGCTTGCTGGCATGGGCTCATTCTGCTCGTTTCAGGTTCGGCCTTGTGTTTTTGACCTTGGTGGCGACTCTGCCGGGTCTTCTGGCTTTGCAGCCGCAGCCGGTGGCCGCTGCTTCCGCGAACGCTGTTTCGGCTTTCGGAAGCGTGCCTGATACGCCGAAGCAGATGTCAGGTTCTGCTGGCGGTTTGCCGTCGCTTGTGTCTGCTGAGGCGACGAAGGCGAAGGTGGATCCGGGTACGCCGAAGGCGAAGATCGCGGTCCCGAAGAAGGCGTTGCCGAGGGAGGTGCGGGAGGGGGTAGTCCGCACCAAGCAGGCCGGTCCGCTGGCGTCGTCATTGATCCGTGGGGCGGCGCCGGTCGCGGCGGCTGGTCCGCCATGTGGCTCGTATTCGCCGTGGCAGCGGTCCGTGTACGTGGCGTACGGCACGTATGTGGCGTCGGGTCAGCGTATTTGGAAAGCCATTCAGAACATTCCTGCCAACCTCAATATCTATCCTCCTGAGGAGCAGGGGACCGGCTGGTTGCTGATCGGGGATTGTCCCAAGCCGCCGCCGCCCACGGTGACGTCGATGTCTCCCGACAATGGCATCCAGTTGATGACCACGGAGCCGACGTTGACTGTTCAGGCCACGACGTGGCCGGGGGGCTCGATCGGATACTCGTTCGAGGTTTGCGAGAGCCCTTCCATGACGGGTTGCGTGAGGGAATATCCTTTCGACAACAGTTGGACGGTTCCCAAGGACACGTTGGGGTGGGGCCGTCAGTACTGGTGGCGGGCGCTGGTCAGTGACGCGTCGACGATCGGCGGGTCGAGCGGGTATTCGCCGACGTACACCTTCGTCATCGGTGTGCGTCAGCCGACGATCACCTCGCAGTTGTCGGTGCGGGGTGTTAACGGCCAGGAGTTCAATCAGCAGTCCGGTAACTACACCACGACGTTCACTGATGCGCAGGTGGCTGTGGCGGGGCCGCCGCTGTCGGTGGTGCGTGCGTACAACAGCATGGACCCGCGCCGTGACGGTGCGTTTGGCGCTGGTTGGTCGACGCGCTGGGACATGCGGATCGTGGCGGAGAGTGTGCGCGCGCGTGACGCCGCGCTGGTGACCTATCCGGATGGTCGTCAGGTGCGCTTCGCGAAGAAGGATGACGGGACGTATCAGCCGCCGCCGGGCATGTACGCGACCCTGGCCAAGAACGCTGACGGCAGTTGGCGGTTGATGGACAAGTCGTCTACCTCGTATCTGTTCGATGTCGGCGGGCGCTTGCTGAAGGTGAGTGACAGCAGGGGCCGTAGCCAGGAGTTGACGTATGGGACGGACGGCAAGCTGGGCAAGGTGAGCGCGCCTGGAGGCAGGTCGCTGACGTTCTCCTGGAGCGGCGCGCATGTCACCACCGTCTCGACGGACGCGGTGGACGGCAAGGTTCTGAGCTGGGCGTACTCCTACAACGGCGACATGCTGGAGAAGGTGTGTGACCCGAGTACGGCCTGCACGCTCTACCAGCTCAACCCGGGGTCGCTGTATCGCAGTACGGTGCTCGATTCTGACCCGATGGGCTATTGGCGGCTGGGCGAAGGCACCGGATCGACCTCGAAGAACCTCGGCTGGCAGGGCGGGGACGCCCACTACAACATCGACTACACCCTCGCCAAGCCGGGCGCCCTGGCGGGCACCACGGACACCGCGGTGCAGATCGCCGCCTCCAGTACTCCGAATATCAACTTGTCTTCCGATGCCATTTCGCGGATCGGGGCGTGGGGGTCGGTGGAGACCTGGTTCAAGACCACCGCCACCGGCACGCTGATGACCACCGGGTATGGATTCCTCCGCGAGCCGCATCCGTTGTTGGAGGTGACGGCTGCGGGCAAGCTGTCGGCCGCCTACCAGGAAAACTCCACCCCGATTGTCACCAGCGCGTCGGTCAAGGACGGCTTGTGGCACCACGCGGTGGTCACCGTCGGTGGCAAGGTGCAGACCCTGTATGTGGACGGCCAGCCAGCCGGGACGGTGACCGAAACCCTCGCCGGCTTCTCCGATGATGAGGCGCTGGACATCGGTGGCGGGATCGCCGCCACCGTCGATGAGACCGCGGTTTATGATCGGCCGTTGTCGGCGGTGGAGGTGGCCCGCCATTACGCGGCTCGTGTGGCGGCGCCGCACGAACTAATCAAGGTCACCCTGCCGTCGGGCCGGGTCTGGGCCGCTAACATCTACGACTCCTCCACTGAGCGGATCAAGACCCACACCGACCAGCACGGCGGCACCTGGCAACTGGCCGAGCCGACCCTCGACCGTACGGCGGGCACCTCGACGGTCGTAGTGACCGATCCGAAGAATGAGAAGCTGACGGCCGTTCACGACGTCTGGCGCGGCTACCGGCTGATCTCCAGGACCGACCAACTTGGCAAGAAGACGACCTACGACTATGACACCGGCGGCTTCCTGTCGGAAATGACCGACGCGAACAACAACACCACGACCTGGTACAACGACAAGCGCGGGAACACGCTCTCCACCGGCACGTGTCGTACGGACAGCAGCTGCCAGGTCGCCTACATGCAGTTCTACTTCAACAAGGACGACCAGTTCGACGCGCGAAATGACCGTGTGTTGAAGGTGCGCGACGCCCGCTCATCGGGCTCTGCCGACAACACCTACGCCACCAGCTACGAGTACAACCAGTACGGCGAGCAAACTAAGGAGACGACACCGACTACGACCGACTTCCCCAGCGGCCGGTCGACGGTTATCGCCTACACCGACGGCAGCGAGCCCGCAGTCGGTGGGGGAGTGACACCGGCTGGGCTGGTGAAATCGTGGACCGATGCTCGGGGTAACTCGGGCACGAACCGCTACACCGCCGCCGGTGATCTCGCCCAGCAGACCCAGCCGGAAGGATTGGTCGTCAACTCCGCCTTCGACGTCCTGGGCCGGATGAAGAGCCGAACCGAGGTATCTGCGGCACAGCCCGGCGGGGTTACGACCACCTACACCTATGACGATCTAGGTCGGCTGGTCACCGAGACCGGCGCGGGGGTCAAGAACGAGGTCACCGACGTCACCCACACGGCGCAGACGGTCTATGCCTATGACCCGGACGGCAACGTGCTGTCCCAGACCGACAAGGACCTGACCGGCGGCGACCCGGACCGGACCACTTCCTATACCTATGACGGCCACGGCCGAGAAGACACCGCCACTGGGCCGGAAGGCGGAGTGACCCGGACTACCTGGGACGAAATAGGCGCTCGCACCACCGTCACCGACGAGCTGGGCTCGATCACCGGCTTCACTTACACCAAACGCGGCGAATTGGCGACGCGCGCGCTGAAAAATTGGACCGGCAGCCCCGTCGCCCCCATCCCCGCCAAAGAGATCACCCTCGAGTCGTTCTCCTACGACCCGGCCGGACGCCTGGCCGGACGTACGGACGCGATGGGTCGCATAACCACCTACAACTACTTCGACGACGACCTGCTCTCCGAGGTGATCGCCGATGACGTCAAGCTGAACGGCTCCACCACGACCAAGGATGTGGTCGTCGAGGCCAACACGTACGACAACGCTGGGAACCGCACCCAGCAAGTACTCGGCGGCACGACGACCCGAACCGACTACGTCTACGACGCCGCCAGCCGCCTGACATCGGAAACTCTCGACCCGGCCAAACTCGGACGCAAGACGACATACGGCTACGACGCCAACGACAACGTCATCACCACCAAGAGCACCGCCACGGGCACGACCAGGGTCGAAACCAGCGAGTTCGCCTACAACAAGGAGAACTACCCCACCCGCCGCACGGTCAAGAACGACAGTCAGGACCTGACCACGACGTGGAAGGTCGACGACCGTGGACTGGTGGTGGAGGCGGTCGACGGACGCGGCAACCTGTCCGGTGCCGACCCGGCCGCCTACACCGCCAGCATGCGCTACGACCTGGCCGGTCAGTTGGTCGAGGCCACGTCACCACCCGTACAGATCGACAAGGCGGGCACCACTCAGCAAAAGCGGGTCACCACTCGCTTCGGTTATGACAACGCTGGCCGCCAGACCCACGGCGTTGACGGCGAAGGCCGCATCACCACCTCCGGCTTCGACCGGGTCGGACGCTTGACCTCAGTGACCGGCGCGCCGTACACCCCGCCCGGCGGCAGCACCCTCGTCCCCAAGACCACCTACGGCTACGATCCGGCTGGCCGCCTGGTCAAGACCACAGACCCGCGCAATCAAGTCACCACCGTCGAATACGACGCGCTCGGCAACCCGGTCCGCCGCACCGACCCGCCCCCCGCCGCAGGCCAACCCGCCGGGCAGTGGATCTCGCAGTACGACCTGCTGGGCGAGGAACTGGCCGCGATCGACCCCACTGGGGCGCGCAACGAGGCCACCTACGACGACCTCGGTCGCCAGATCACCCAGACCACCGTCGAACGCAAGCCAACCACTGCGGCATACACCACCAAACTGGAATACAACGACGCTGGCGACCCCACCAAGGTTACCCTGCCCACCACCAAGACCATCGGCTACACGGTAAACGCCGCTGGACAGGTCATTACCAAAACAGACCCGCTCAACCACACCACCACCTACGCCTACGACCTTGCTGGCCGTCCGGCCAAGGTCACCAACGCGCTTGGCAACGCGATGAGCGCCGACTACGACCCGGCCGGTCGCCTG
Source organism: Nonomuraea aurantiaca (assembly GCF_020215705.1). Taxonomy (GTDB): domain Bacteria; phylum Actinomycetota; class Actinomycetes; order Streptosporangiales; family Streptosporangiaceae; genus Nonomuraea; species Nonomuraea aurantiaca. The sequence continues at coordinate 1,106,640 of NZ_JAIWNB010000001.1, forward strand.
ACCAGTCTGAAGAACCTGGACAGCGCCGGTGCGACGGTCAAGTCCAAGGGGTTCAGCTACGACGCCGCCGACAACCTCACCCAGATCACCTCCGGTGAGGGCCACATCACCCGGCGCACCTTCGACGCCACCGACCTGCTCACCCAGCTCGTCGAACCGGTCTCGGCCACCGACTCGATCATCACCAGCTTCGGCTACGACGCCACCGGCGCCCGCACCCGCCTGACCGACGGCCGCGGCAACTCCACCTGGACCGGCTACAACACCCTCGGCCTGATCGAGACGCTGACCGAGCCCGCCACCACCGCCCACCCCGACCTGGCCGACCGCACCTGGACCCACGTCTACGACGTCGCAGGCAACGAGACCGCGCTCATCCAGCCCGGCGGCGTCCGCCTCGATCGGGAGTACGACCAGCTCAACCGGGTCACCAAGGTCAGCGGCTCGGGTGCCGGCATCGTGACTCCCGACAAGACCTACGGCTACGACCTGGCAGACCGCGTCACCACGGTCAGTGACCAGACCCTCGAATACAACGACCGCAGCCTGCTCACCGAGGTCACCGGCCCGTCAGGTTCGAGTTCGTTCGCCTACGACAACCTGGGCAACCCCACCCAGCGCATCGACTCCACCGGCACCACCACCTACACCTGGGACAATGGCAGCCGCCTCAGGACGGTTGTCGACCCGGTCAGCGGCCGCACCAACACCTACGACTACGACAACGCCGACCGCCTGACCACCATCAGTTCCACTAACCCGGTCAACACCCAGAGCTACACCTACGACGACGCCGACCGCCTCAAAACCCACACCCTCAAGAACAGCACTGGCGGCCAACTCGCGAAGATCACCTACGGCTGGGACAAGGACGACAACCTCACCAGCAAGATCACCGCAGGGACGGCAGGCGCCGGCAACAACACCTACGGCTACGACCACGCCGGCCGCCTCACCTCCTGGACCGGCCCGGACGGCACCACCACCGCCTATGAGTGGGACAAGTCCGGCAACCGCACCAAGGCGGGCAACAAGACCTACACCTACGACCAGCGCAACCGCCTGACCAGCGGCGACGGCACCGACTACACCTACACCCCGCGCGGCACCCTTGCCACTGAGACCAAGAACGGCACCACCCGGAACCTCACGTTTGACGCCTTCGACCGGCTCATCAACGACGGCGACACCGCCTACACCTACGACGCCTTCGACCGCATGGCCACTCGCCAAAAGTCCGGCGGCGGCCAGCAACGCTTCGCCTACGCCGGACTCGACAACGACATCATCGCCATCACCGACCAGAGCGGCGCCGTCCAAGCCAAGTACGGCCGTGACCCCTTCGGCGGCCTCGTCAGCACCCAGGAAGCCGGCGGTCCTGCCCTCGGCGCCATGACCGACATCCACGACGACTTAGTCGGCACCTTCTTCGGCACCGCCCTGGCCAGCACCACGGCCTACAACCCCTATGGCGAAGTAATCGCCCAAACCGGCACCCAGTCGAGGCTCGGCTACCAAAGCGAATACACCGACCCCGACACTGGCAAAGTCAACATGCACGCCCGCTGGTACCAACCCGGTACTGCAGGCTTCTCCTCCCGCGATACTTGGAGCCTTTCTCCAGAACCTTCAATTCAATCGAACCGCTACGCCTATGCCAGCGCTGGCCCTCTTTCTAGAATAGATCCTTCAGGTCATCATGATGACATGGGCCAAGTTGGCGGCGGGGGTAGCAATACGGCGACCATGAGTCGTGGAGGGGGAAACGGGGCCCCGGTTATACCGGTAGGCGCCGGTGCGGCGGCAGCAGCAGCAGCACGGGCCGCCGCCCAGGCAGTTGAGCGGGCAGCCAATGCAGTCCGCGCAGCAGCTAGAGCTGCGCAATTAGCTAAAACTTCCGCCAATGCTCATCAGGTTCCGAAGGTAAAGCCGGACTCCAAGACAAACTCCTCAACACGCTATGATCGCCCGGAGCCGAGGCGAGATCTCTACAGCGGAACTAAGACTAAAACCAAACCAAAGACCACGAGTACTGCATCGTCCACGCCGCGATCGCAATCCCGCGGATGTGTGAAACCTGGCGGCTGTGTCACCTCAGGCACACCCACTACGAGGTCATGTAAGCCAAATTGCGACAGGGAAAAGGATGTCTCCAAGAAAGTAAAGAAGGGAGGGGCGGACGGAGGCTGCAAGTCGGTGTGCAGCCCTCCATGCCCGGAGTCGAGTTGCCCGAAGCCATGCTCAACCGGTCAACCGTGCGCGAACCCAGACGCGATTACTCTCGATGACTCCTCCGTAGACAATCTGAGTGATCACGGCGTCGAGTATGGCGATCCCATCATCAAATGCGACTCCTCTCGATATGGCACAGGCACCTGCACCGACGGTGTCGCCGCGGTCGAGCCCACCGAGACAGACCCTGACTCCGACGGCCCGCCACCAACGGCGCCCATCTTTGACTGCAACCCAGGTAACAGCTTCGTCTCCGGCACCAAGGTCCTCATGGCCGATGGCAGCACCAAGTCGATCGAAGACGTCAAGATCGGCGACCAGGTCGTAGCCGCCGACCCGGCGACCGGCCACACCGAACCCAGACCTGTCACCGCACTGATTACGGGCGAGGGCACCAAACGGCTCGTCAAGCTTACGATTGACATCGACGGAGACCGGGGCGACAAGACCGGAGCAATCACCGCTACCGACAACCACCCGTTCTGGGTACCCGCTCTCCGGCTGTGGCTCCCTGCCGACCAGCTGAAGCCCGGCATGTGGTTGCAGACGTCAACGGGCACATATGTGCAGATAACAGCGATCGCGAAATGGACCGCGACCCGTCGTGTCCACAATCTGGCTGTCGATGACCTGCACACTTACTATGTGGTGGCAGGCGACCGAGCTATCCTTGTCCACAACGATGCTGGAGATGACGACTACCTTTACAGGGGAATCCCGGAGGGGCATTGGTTCTACCAGAGCGCGCTTCGCGGAATAGCGCCACCGCTCGGCGGTCATAGCGATCCTGCGCGCCATAATGGCGGAAATACGAGAAGCAAGTTTACGTCGTGGACGACTGATCTCGATGGGGTGGCCCGAGACGCGGCAGAAGAGATGGGGCCGCCTGGGGTTGTTCTGAGAATTCGCAAGGGTGCGGTTTCGCCTAATAGGATTTTCGAATCTCCTGATATATATGATGAGAGTGAAGTTCTTATAGCTGGGATTCAGACCGGGGCGGAAGTAAGCATCGGTGGAGGGCCCTGGCATCGTCCCGGCTGCTAATGAGGTTGAGGCATGATAATTGAAGCTTTCCGCGCTATGGCTATTCAGGCGATAGCGCGAAAAGTCGTGCCCGAAGACTTTGTCTGCTTCCTGGATGAAATCTCCCATGTTGAGGATAGGCATTCGCTGGTCCAGGTCGAAGAACTTCGAAGAACATATGAACGCAGATTGCGGCGCCTCTCGGCAAGTCATCGAAAATATCTTGAAGTAAATAGGCTCGTCCGCTTCTTGGCTGAGTATGAAGCCGATGAAGTGAGGCTAGTTTCAATTCAGCTAAATGATGGTAGGCGTTCGTTGGCTCTTATTGACGCGCCCATGGCAAAACTTGTTTTTTGGTCGGATATGTGGACTCATGAACCACATGTCGACGCACAGGGCGAAGGGGATTAGGCCTGCCTGTCGGCACGAAAGTCCTGATCGTTTTCTGACGGCTACGTTTCGCGGTGGTTGTCGAGGGAGTTGCCATGCTTTCGGTGGCGTCGCCCTGCAGAGGGAGTTGGACATGGGCGTAGTTGTCGGCGGCGATCGCGATGTGGGCGTGACCAAGCAACTCCTTGATCACGACGATATACGCGTCTTGATCCAGCAGGAGCGGGGCGCATGAGTATCTCAAGCCGTGGAACCGGATCTTGAGCAGGCCCGCGCATCTCGAAGAGGGTCTTGAAATCCCGGTTGATGTTGCCGAGTTAATCATTCCGCCATGCCCGGACGTGAACATCGATCCGGTGTCAGGCCAGGGCCGAAGCGTTCTCAGGTCGTGAGACCGAGTGGGTGAAGGCCGTCGGCTGGGTGGCTGCGGTAGTAGTCCGCGGCGGAGGCGATGTTGGCCCAGCCGAGCAGGCGGGCCAGGCCGATGGCAAGGTTGCGCAGGCTGGCCATGATGCGCGGGGTTGCTCCGGTCCGGACTCGGCAGGCATCTTCGCGGTAGGTGACGTCGCGGACGTGGTGCAGGGCCTCGATGCTCCAGTGGCTGCGGATCAATGCGGCGAGTTGGGTGTGAGTGATCCGGCCCGGTGGGAGGCTGGTGATCGCGTAGATGGTGACGACGGTGGTTTTGCCGGTTCTGCGGTCAGTGCGGCGGCGTTTGACCTGGATGGCCTGAGCGGCGTGCGGGAAGGGCAGGCCGGGCCGGACGGTGCAGATCTTCATACGGCGGATCTCGCGGCGGCCGTGCCCGGTCTCGTCGGTGCGGTCGTTGAGGATCGCCTCTCGCCAGGGCAGGGCCTTGAGCCGGCGCAGGAGCGTGGGCTGGTTGCCTTTGACGATGAAGAGGTAGTGGCTGCGGGCGGCGATGATCTGCCGGGCGTGGTCGTGCTGGGTGTGCAGGGCGTCGGCGGTGATGACCGTGCTGGATAGGTCCAAGCTGCGCAGAAGGGGTGTGAAGGCGGGGATCTCGTTGCTTTTAGCTTCGATTTGGCGTTGGGCCAGGACGGTCTGGGTGTCGTGGCGGATGGCGGCCAGCAGATGGACCGTGGTGCCGTCGACGGTGCGACTGCCGCGTAGGGTCTTGCCGTCCACGGCCAGGCCGAGCAGGGGCGTTCGGGCGGATGTCTCCTGTTCGGGTGGTTGGCAGGCGGCCAACGCGGCGAGGTAGCCGCAGGTCGCGGCGTCGAAAGCGTCGCCGTCCAGGCGGGCCAGCAGTCGTCCCAGGGTGGAGGCGGCCGGTCGCGTCGTGGCCGGGAGGCCGAGTTGGGTGCGCAGGCCGGGGTCGTACCCGGCGATGAACCTGGCGAGCTGCGCCAGTGACGTTGCTCCGCTGAGGACGGCGAGCAGGATTAAGGCGAGCAGTGGTCCGAGCCGGTAGCGGCGTCCTCTGCGGCTGCGGGGGTCGGGGACGGCGTCGAGTACCTCGGCCAGGGTGGGCAGGTCGATGGCCGGGTCGGTGAGGGTGACGTGCTCCAAGTGGCGGGAGAGCACGTCGATCGGGGATGATGGCACGCGAACGCGGCCCCTGTTCTTGATCGACTGGCTAGACACCGACGATCATCAGGGGTCGCGTTTGTCATCTCCGCATTGGGGCGCCCTTACTCGGCCGCCCGGCCCAGGGGTGCAGCAGTTGCACCAGCCGAGAACGCAATGGCCTTGGGTGTCAGGCCAGGCCGCTCCGATGGCTACTGAGTGCAGGGATCAGGTAACGCCCGGGGTGGTGGACGCGATCGCCTGAGTTCTACTGCGACTCCGTCTCGGACAGGCTCTTGCTGGGGGCCACGAAGGTTCCGCGGCCACGGATCGCGATGATCAAGCCTTCCTTGCGCAGGATGGCTACGGCTTTTCTGACGGTGTCGCGGCCCAACTCGTGTTCATGCATCAGCCGTTGCTCGGTCGGGATCGGCCGGTTGGGTGGGAGAGTGCCATCCACAATTTGGGCCCGCAGCAGGTCGGCGAGCTGCCGGTAGAGCGGTGTGGGCCCTTCATGGTCGATCGTCATAAGCATTGACCGTAAATGTCCGCCTCCGTAGTCCGTCAGCCACCCATGTTTGACATTAGGGGCAGACGTTTGCGGACGTTTGCTTTAGGCTGGCAGTGCAAGGCTCTCAAGATGTCGAGGTTCGACCAAGAGATGGCGCTGGGCGAACCCTGATCGGATGCCGGAGGCCCGACCCATGGCTAACCCCGTCACAGACCTACGATTCGAACCCCGCCTGGCAGTCGAGATCCGAGCCGTACTCGAGAAGCACGGCTACCGGCTGCCTCCAGGCGGAGATCACATCCACGACCTCGTCATGATCCGTGTGAACCTAGCTCTCAAGGACCTCGTCGAGATCTTCGAGGGAAGGACCCGCTGACATGCCGGCCGACGAGCTTGCTGACTTTCACGGCCCGCACGTCGCGCCACCCACGCCGGAGCATGTCAAGCTGACCTGGCATTAACCCACCCCCGGGCGTCACGCATCCGGGTGATCTCCCACACTTGTGAATGCCGCGAAACGACGTACGAACTGTGCGCCGCCGCCGGTCAGAGTTTCGTCCGCCGTACCGACCGCACGGAGCAAACCGTCCGCGAAACCCCATGGACGTTGACCTCGATGGCCAGGTATGTCTTCGAGCAGATCCTGCGGGGCGAGGCCCGGTGACCAGAGGGCCGGACCGATGTGGGGAGACGCACGGCTGTCTGGAAACCAGGGCTTGCTTCCGCCAGATGAGCAGGGCGACGTCAGCGTCCTGCCCGGCCGGGTATGCATGCAACTCGTCGAAGGACCAGGATCTTCCTTGAACTGACTGTTGGCCAGGACGTTCAGCAATTGCCGATGCGGCAGAGCTTGGCGGCCATCTTCGTCGCGTCTGCCTGGTGCTTGGCGAGGGTTCTGATCGTCGTTGTGCCGGTCCCAGTAGATAGCTACGGCCGCGTTCTTTGCGTACCGCGATGAACTGCTGGGTCTGGGGTACGGGATTCGACTTCGTCCCCTTGGTGGCCCTCGTGGCGTGCACCGAGTCGTCGCCGATTTTAGCTGCGGCCCACCCTCGACGGTGCTGCCATACGAATACGGTCCAGCACACGAGGAGTTCATCCGCACCATTGAGGAAGTTGAGGTGGAGCAATGAGCCACAGCCGTTGGAAGACCTTGCGCGAACGCAAGCTCGCCGCGGGTTTCACCGAGCCGGAGGACGTGGCCGAGGCTCGTCGCGAGATCCGGCTGTCCATGGCCCTGGCGAAGGCGGTGTACGATCGGCGCACCGAACTCGGGCTCACTCAGGCTGAATTGGCCGACCGGGCGGGCCTCACCCAGGCGAAGGTCTCCCGGATCGAAGGCTCTGACACCGTTCCCACACTGCCGCTTCTCCCCAAGCTGGCCGAGGCCCTTGACGCCACCCTTAACATCGCCCTCGACAACGACGACACCCAGGTGAGCTTCACCGGACACCGCACCAACGCGGCCTGAGTAGTCCAAGCAGGCGCCGCTTAGCCGACGTATCCCACGCTATGTGGCGAGAAGCGAGTCTCTGATCGCCTGTCCTCCGGGCGCGCCTGCCTCCGCCAGTTCGTGCGCGGCACGTCGGAGCTCGGCTACGGCGTAGGCGTTGACCGCCGCAGCATCCGGAGCCACGTTCAAGGCGATGGAGGTTGCGGCCTCGGCATCGCCCTGCATGATGTGGGCTCGCGCCAGGCAGGCCCCGAACCATGCTCGATCGCGCCGGTAAGGCTCAGGCAGGGTCGACAGCCCGCGTTCGATGTAGTCGGTGGCGCGGCGGCCGTCGCCGAGTTCCAGTTCCGCCATGCCGCGCTGCATGAGGAACCAGCCCTCGCCGTAGAAGTACATCCAGGGCGGCTCGTCGTCGGGGTGTTCGGCCGCGGTTCTGATGAGTTCTTCGGCTTCGGCGAGTCTGGTGCGTGCGTGGTTGGCCTCGCCCATCTGGGCGTGCCCCCTGCCGGCCATCTGGGCGGCCATGCCTCGCACACCGTGCGTTGTCCGGCCGTCCTGCCAGCGGGAGGCCTCGGCGAGGCGGACGCATCGGTGTGGGTCGCCGAGGCTCCATGCCTGGTGGGCGCGCATGTTCAGGGTGGTTGAAGCGAGGCAGGCGTCTCCGGCTTCGACGGCCCAGGCGTGGGAGCGGTCGTACCAGGCGAGCGCGGCAGGATGGTTGCGGGAGTCCTGGCACATCCATGCGACGAACTGGGCGTACTGGGCGAGGACGGCGACCGCGCGGTCCGCCAGCGGTCCTCTGGCGCCTCTCGCGAGGTCTGCCACGGTGGACAGCTGCGCGTGGACGAGTGGTAGCAGCGGACGGCTGCCGATGGTGTCCTCGACGCGGCGGTGTTCGGCCAGGCAGTGTTCCAGCCATTGCACTGTTTCCAGATCGACCCGTGGCGGGTTCTTGATGGCGCGGGTGATGCGTTCGTACAGGTCAGGGTCGGGCGCCAGTGACGGAAGGGCGAGGGCGGGGACCGGCTTTATGACGGTGCCGAACAACTGGTCTTCCGTCACGCCGAACGCAGTGCAGTAGAGCTTGGTGTAGAAGGCGTCGGGCCGGTGCTCGCCGGTCTCGTGGCCGCGAATGCGCCGGATCAGGTTCGCCGGCTCGGGGAGCGGCTTGGCAGAGGCTTTGACCAACTGTTGGGCCAGCTCGCGCTGCGACCAACCTCGGGTGGTACGGGCGGCAAGCAGCCGGGTGGCCCAGACAGGAACCGCCGGGACGTGATCGGTCATCCAGCGCACCTCCAGAGACGGGCGGACACGGGGGGCGGACATCCGGGAGCGCCTCCCAGTGTCCTCTTCTGGCGTGCTACCACGCACAGCTCTGATGTATTCATGCACTTCGACACCGATGCCTTCTTCTCATGGATGGCCATCGACCACTCCGGCCGGGGAGCGTGCGGCATCACCGCTGAGTCCGAACGGGCTGCCGCACTGCTGACCGAAGCGCTCGGCTTGTTGGCTCCTGGTGCCACCGGGACGGTCCGGCTGGCGCGTCTCGACCGCCACGCGCGGCAACCCTCCTACATCTACGGCAGGACCCTGCTGCGCCTGCGCCGCATCAAGGCCAGCCCGCCGACCGTGATCGCCACTGGCGATTAAGGTGGGACGGAGCCAGATCGCGACGTCCGAATGGGAACCGCACAGTCCCTATGGCCCCCTCCGGGTAACCGAAACCTCCTGCTGCGGGGAGTACGAGTGGTGCAGCGAGGGCGGCAAGTTCCTCATCCTGCGCTTCAACGGCAAGCACTATGAGGAGACAGCCCGCGGCCGCTACTCGGACGCCCGGCCGGTCTGGGAAGGACTCCTGAAACACCACCATCGATGCAAGCAAGAGCCATAGCCACGGACACCGGGCCTTACTCGGCTATGGTCAGGCCCGCCGTGATGATCTGAGAGACGTGACCGGCTCTGGCGTGGCGCTGGAAGCAGAGGACCGGAGTCGCGGCGTATGGAAAGGCGACCGACTCAGCAAATTTCGTGGGCAGCCACAATAAACTGCCCACTCTCTCGAAGCGCCGGTCGTGAGGGGTTGCGCGCCGAAGGCGCGCCCGAGGAAGGCAGCCCGAGCAACGCGAGGCCCTACAGGGGTCGAGCCGTTGGCTCGACTGGAAGAAGCGCCTGAGCCTCGAAAGCGCGAAGCGCCGGTGAAGCGAAGCCCGTTGTGGCTGGGGTGCGCAAGGTGATCTTCTTTATGGTGATGCGGAGTTGGATGCCGGGGAATGGGAAAAGGTTCGGGACTTAAGTGAGGAATTCGGCTGGGGCGTTTCGGGTGACGAAAGATTCCAGCTCGGGCAAGGACAGGCCCGGTGGGGTGGCCACGATGAGGCGGTCCACGCCCAGTTCCGCATACGACCTCACGGTGGCGGCATCGAGGCGGCGGGCCGGGGTGACCGAGATGTGCAGGGGTTTGGTCGACACGGCCCTCAGTGACTCCAGTTGGGTGGCTGTGGCACGTAGGCCGAGCATCCAGCCGTACCAGCCGTCGGCCAGCGTGGCGGCTCGGCGGTGGGCGGCCGGAGTGTGGCCGCCGATGACGACGGGGACCGGGCGCTGGAGGGGGCGGGGGTGGGCGTCCACGTCCTTGAAGGAGACGTGCCGGCCGTCGAAGGCGGGCTTCTCGTCCTGCCAGAGGGAGCGGATGGCCGTCAGGTACTCCTCCAGGCGGGAGCCGCGGTCGGACATCGGGACGCCCAAGGCGCGGAGTTCGGGCTCCAGGTAGCCGGCGCCCACGCCGAAGATCAGGCGGCCGCCGCTGAGGACGTCCACGCTGGCCAGTTGCTTGGCGAGGATCAGCGGGTCGCGCTGGGGGAGTACGACGCAGCCGGTGGCCAGCAGGATGCGCTCGGTGTGCGCGGCCAGGAAGGCCAGCGAGACCACGGCGTCCAGGAGCGGCACGTCCGGTTCCAGAGGGGCGGAGTCCACTCGGGGGCTGGGCAGGACGATGTGGTCGGCGGTCCACAGCGACTCGTAGCCCAGGCTTTCGGCGAGCCTGGCCACCCGGGCGGCGCCCTGGCGGTCGGCGGCGGCGAAGCCGTTCGGCATGTGAAGGCCGATGGAGGGTTCGGCGAAGGGTCCGGTGGAGGGTTCGGTGAAAGGTCCCACGGAAGGTCCGGTGGCGGGTGGGGTGGGGGACATATTGCGAAACGTTACGGGGGTGGAAGGTGGTCCACCAGCGACGATCTCGCATGGAATCCATGCGCCGAGTGCATGCCCTGCGGACCGAAAAAGGGGTGCCAGGCAAAGACGTGTGCGATGAATGTTGAAAATTGCTTCCCGTATGGCGATCGTTGGCGTGGAATTGGAGGATCGGGGCAGAGCACACTCCGCAAAGGAGGGAGCACTCGTGACGACAGTTCGCGAGACCTCGATCGAGCAGGTCAGACGCCGGCGCACCGGTAAGATCATTGTGTCCTGGCTGTCGACGACCGATCACAAGGTCATCGGCTATCTCTATCTGATCACCTCGTTCGGGTTCTTCCTCGTCGCGGGCATTATGGCCATGGTGATCAGGGCCGAATTGGTACAGCCCGGGATGCAAATCGTGAGCCAGCAGCTCTACAACCAGCTGTTCACCATGCACGGCACGATCATGCTGCTGTTGTTCGCCACTCCGCTGTTCGCCGGATTCGCCAATGTGATCATGCCCTTGCAGATCGGCGCACCTGACGTCGCGTTTCCCCGGCTCAATGCGGTCGCGTACTGGATGTTCCTGTTCGGCGGCCTGATCGTGCTGGCCGGGTTCGCCTCGCCGGGCGGGGCCGCCGAATTCGGGTGGTTCGCCTATACACCGCTCTCCACCGCCACCTTCACGCCGCACATAGGCGGCGATCTGTGGATCATGGGGCTCGCGCTGTCGGGCCTCGGGACGATTCTCGGCTCCGTCAACTTCATCACCACGATCATCGGACTGCGGGCGCCGGGCATGACGATGTTCCGGATGCCGCTGTTCACCTGGAACACCCTGCTGACCAGCATGCTCGTCCTCATGGCGTTTCCCGTGCTGGCCGCCGCGCTGCTCGTGCTCGAATCGGATCGCAAGTTCGGTACGCACGTCTTCGAGGCCGCCAACGGCGGGCCGTTGATCTGGCAGCACCTGTTCTGGTTCTTCGGGCACCCCGAGGTGTACATCATCGCGCTGCCGTTCTTCGGGATCATCACCGAGGTGATCCCGGTGTTCAGCCGCAAGCCGATTTTCGGATACGGCGGGCTGGTCGGGGCGACGATCGCGATCGCCGGACTGTCGATGACCGTGTGGGCGCACCACATGTTCCCCACGGGTCAGGTGCTGCTGCCGTTCTTCTCGTTCATGACGTTCCTCATCGCGGTGCCGACAGGGGTGAAGTTCTTCAACTGGATCGGCACGATGTGGCGGGGCCACCTGTCTTTCGAGACGCCGATGCTGTTCGCGGTCGGGTTTCTGGTGACGTTCCTGCTGGGCGGCCTGACCGGGGTCATCCTGGCGTCGCCGCCGCTCGACTTCCACATCAGCGACACGTATTTCGTGGTGGCGCACTTCCATTACGTGGTGTTCGGGACCGTGGTGTTCGCCATGTTCTCGGGGTTCTACTTCTGGTGGCCGAAGATGACCGGGCGGATGCTCGACGACCGGCTGGGGAAGGTGCATTTCTGGACGCTGTTCATCGGGTTCCACACCACGTTCCTGATCCAGCACTGGCTCGGGGCGATGGGCATGCCCAGGCGATACGCCGACTACAGCCCGGCCGACGGCTTCACCGGGATGAACGAGATCTCCTCCATCGGGGCATTCCTGCTCGGCGCTTCGACGTTGCCGTTCCTCTACAACGTCTGGAAGACCGCCAGGCGGGCGCCCAAGGTGACGCTCGACGACCCCTGGGGCTACGGCAACAGCCTGGAGTGGGCCACCTCGTGTCCGCCGCCACGGCACAACTTCACCTTCCTCCCGCCCATCCGGTCGGAACGGCCCGCGTTCGATCTGCACTATCCGCACTTGCCGAAGGAGGAATTCGAAGAGGGGGCCGGGGAAGAGGAGACTGGGGAAGAGGGTTCGAAAGAGACCGAGGAGCAGCCCGGCTGACCGGCACGTGCCAAAGAGCCGTGCCAAAGAGCCGTTCCGAAAGCCGGGCCTTCTCCGAAGCAGGTCCGGGTGCTTGTGTGGAGATGACGTTTCGCCCATCTAAGGAGATCGGCGATGACCGGCACGAAGACTCCCTTCACCCCCGAGACGGCCCCCTGCGGCAAGAAGTCCGCCGGCGAGCGCCTCGTCGACGACGACGGCTACGGCCTGGTGATCCGCGACCAGATCTTCGACTGCGGCTGCCGCCGGATCCGCCACGAGTACCACGACGGCAGCATCCACCTCTCCGCCATCCGCCATGACGGCAAGCGGGTGAAGGACCCGATACAACCCGACCACGGGAGCTGATCGCACATGATCGACGTGCTCATCGTCGGAGGAGGCGGAGCGGGTCTGCGCGCGGCCATCGCGGTCGCCGAGACGGACCCCGCGCTCACGGTGGCGGTCGTGTCGAAGGTCTACCCGATGCGCAGCCACACGGTCTCCGCCGAAGGCGGCGCCGCCGCGGTGATCGGCGTCGGCGACACGCTCGACGAGCACTGCTACGACACGATCTCCGGCGGCGACTGGCTCTGCGACCAGGACGCGGTCGAGGCGTTCGTGGAGGAGGCGCCCCGCGAGCTGATCCAGCTGGAGCACTGGGGCTGCCCGTGGAGCCGCGAGCCGGACGGCCGGGTGGCCGTCCGGCCGTTCGGCGGGATGAAGCGGATGCGCACCTGGTACGCGGCCGACAAAACCGGTTTCCACCTTCTCCACACCTTGTTCCAAACAACACTGAAATATCCGGACATCGTGCGGTACGACGAGTGGCACGTCACCAAGCTCGTCGTCGACGACGGCCGGGTCCACGGCGTCGTGGCCGTCGAGCTGCGAACCGGCCGCATCGAGACCATCGCCGCCAGGACCGTCATCCTGGCCACCGGCGGCTGCGGCCGGGTCTTCCCCTTCACCACGAACGCCGCGATCAAGACCGGCGACGGCATGGCCCTGGCCTACCGGGCGGGCGCGCCGCTGAAGGACATGGAGTTCGTCCAGTACCACCCGACCGGCCTGCCGTTCACCGGCATCCTCATCACCGAGGCGGCCAGGGCGGAGGGCGGCTGGCTGATCAACAAGGACGGCTACCGCTACCTCCAGGACTACGACCTGGGCAAACCCACGCCGACACCCAAGTTGCGCAGCATGGAGCTGGGCCCGCGCGACCGCCTCTCCCAGGCGTTCGTGCACGAGCAGCAGCTGGGCCGCACGGTCGACACCCCGTACGGGCCGGTCGTCTACCTGGACCTGCGCCACCTCGGCGAGGGCAAGATCGACTCCCGTATCCCGTTCGTCCGCGAGCTGTGCAAGAGCTACCAGAACCTCGACCCGGCCACCGACCTCATCCCGGTCCGCCCGGTCGTGCACTACATGATGGGCGGCGTCCACACCGACCTCGACGGCGCCACTCCGGTCGCCGGGCTGTTCGCGGCCGGTGAGACCGCGTGCGTCAGCATCAACGGCGCCAACCGGCTCGGCTCGAACTCGCTCCCGGAGATCCTCGTGTTCGGCAGAAGGGCGGGCCTGGCCGCCGCGAGGTTCGCGAAAGAGCACAAAGAGCACGGCGAGCACGAGGCCGTACGGACACAGGGGGATGACGAGCGGCGGCGGCTGGAACGCGCGCGAGATGCGCCGGGCAAGGGCGAGCGGATCGCCGACCTGCGCGAGGAGATGCAGCACACCCTGGAGGGCGCGGCCGGGATCTACCGGACCGGCGGCGTGCTCGCCAGAGCCGTCGACACCCTCGCAGAGCTGCGCGAACGCGCGCAAGAGGCGCGTGTCGACGACTCCAGCACGACGTTCAACACCGAGCTGATCAACCTGCAGGAGCTGCACACCATGCTCGATGTCGCGCAGGCCATCGTCGCCTGCGCGCTCAACCGGAAGGAGTCGCGCGGCGCGCACCAGCGCACCGACTTCTCCGCCAGGGACGACACCTCCTATCTCGCGCACTCGCTGGTGCACCGCGCGCCCGACGGCACGCCGTCGGTCGGCCTGCTGCCCGTGACGATCACCCGCTGGCCTCCGGGGGAAAGGGTCTATGGACGTGACTGACACCGAAGAGTCCGTACGGCAGGCGGCGGCCACCCGCACGATCCGGCTGGAGGTCGCCCGCTACCGGCCGGGGCAGGACAGCGAGCCGGTCTTCCAGGACTACGACGTGCCGCTGACGGCCGACTGGGCGGTGCTCGACGGCCTGAACTACGTCAAGGACCGGCTCGACGGCAGCCTGTCGTTCCGCTGGTCGTGCCGCATGGGCGTCTGCGGCTCGTGCGGCATGACCGTCAACGGCGAGCCCCGGCTGACCTGCGGGACCTTCCTCACCGAGTACGGCGACGGGCCGATCAGGATCGAGCCGCTCAAGGGCTTCCCGGTGATCAGGGATCTGGTCGTGGACATCGACGACTTCCTGGCCAAGCTGTCGTCGGTGCGGCCGTGGCTCATCAGGGAGGGCGAGGAGCTGCCGCTGACCACGGAGTACGCGCAGACGCCCGAGCAGCTCGACGCCTACAAGCAGTACAGCATGTGCATCAACTGCATGCTCTGCTACTCGGCCTGCCCGGTGTACGTGCTCAACCCCGACTTCCTCGGCCCGGCCGCGATCGCGCTGGCGCAGCGTTACAACCTCGATTCCCGGGACATGGGCGACCGCTTCGACGTGCTCAACCTGGAGGAGGCGGTCTGGGGCTGCACGTTCGTCGGAGAGTGCACGCGGGTCTGTCCCAAGCACGTGGACCCGGCCGAGGCGATCCAGCGCGGCAAGCTGACCGCCGCCCTGCGCTCGGTACTGCCCTGGAGCAAGCGATGACCAGGCCGCCCGGGAGCGAGCGAGCGACGAGCACCTACCGGCCGCCGCGGGACGCGTTCTGGTTCGCCCGTACCCGCAACTACACCATCTTCGTCCTGCGCGAGCTCACCAGCGTGCTGGTCGCGTGGACGGTCGTCTTCCTGCTCCTGCTGGTCGGCGCCCTGCTGAACGGCACCTTCCAGGACTTCACCGCCCTGGCCGCCCGGCCCTGGATGATCGCCGTCAACGTGGTGGCCCTGGTCGCGACCGCCTTCCACGCCGTCACGTTCCTGAACCTGGCGCCGAAGGCCACCGTGGTCCGGCTCGACGGCTGGCGGGTGCCCGCCTGGATGATCCAGGGCGGCAACCATTCGGCGTGGCTGGCGCTGTCCGTCCTGATCGCCTACTTCATCCTGAGGTCACCGTGAAGCGGACGATAGAGCCGTACCTGTGGCTGCTCTTCAGCGGCGGGGGAGTGGCCGCCGCGCTGCTGCTGCCCGTGCTGGTCCTGCTGTTCGGCGTGCTCATGCCGCTCGGCGTGATCGACTGGCCGACCGTCGCGCACCTGCGCGCGCTCCTGGACAACGTCCTCGTACGGCTCGCGCTGCTCGTGGTCATCGTGCTCTGCCTGTTCCACGCCGCGCATCGGATCCGGTTCACCAGCGAGGAGTTGTTCGGCATCGCCCGCTACGACTCGCTGATCGCGGTGCTCTGCTACGGCGGGGCGATTGTGGGCGCCGTGACTGGGGCGCTGCTTTTGTTCTAGTTTCATCACATTTCGACCGGGCTCTTTACGTTGGCTTTACTCACCCTCTAAATTCCGGCATTGCACCCTGTGGCCATGCGGCCCGGCGATCCCGGGCAGAGAGGGTTATCAGTGCCCAGCACAAAGCGTCTGTTAACCGCATTACCCGCGGTCGCCCTCCTCGGCGCCGCGCTGACGGTCCCCGCCGCTCCTGCCTCTGCCGCCAGGTACGAGCCGGGCGCATCCGACTTCTACATCAACTATGCGCCGCCCAGCGTCGAAGAGACGCCCGACGAGCCTCTCCTGCCCAACCAGAAGGCCCGCTCGCTCAGCCCGGCGCAGAAGACCGACAGGAAGTTCACCAGCGGCAACCCGGCCGCCGCCCGGGTGCTCGCGGCCCGCGAGAACGAGGCGATCAAGACCGGTCGCAACCCCGCCGACTTCATCTTCAAGAAGTCCAAGCAGACCCGCGTCGCCAAGCTGCTGACCGTCCTGGTCGAGTTCAACGAGCAGGCCAACGACGACTTCTCCGGCTACAACCGCCTGCGCACGGTCAACAGCGCGCCCGATGACTGCGTGGTCGAGCCGGCGGGCACGGTCAAGAACGGCCCGCTGCACAACAACATCCCCGACCCCGCGACGTTGCCGCACAAGGACAACAACAGCTTCTGGGTCAAGGACTTCAGCACCTCGCACTTCAACACGATGCTCTACACCGACAAGGGCATCACCCAGCGCGTACGTCCCGACCTGAAGGACCCGCGCGACGGCCGCCCCGGCATCGACATCTCCGGCTTCACCATGAAGAAGATGTACGAGGAGATGTCCAAGGGCGCCTACTCGGTCACCGGCTCCGCGGTCGGCTGGATCAAGGCGCCGCACTCCGAGGCCTGGTACGGCGCGGCGGCCTGCGGCGGCGCTCCCCAGGACATGACCGGCCACCCGGACAACCCGCTCGGCGCGGGCCAGCTCGCCATCGACACGGTGGACGCGCTGGCCAAGAGCCAGCCGAACTTCCCGTGGGCCGACTACGACGTCGAGGACGTCTCCGACGTCGACGGTGACGGCAACTTCAGCGAGCCCGACGGCGTCATCGACCACCTGGTCATGGTGCACGCGGGCAAGGACAAGTCGTCGAACGGCGGCGCCGAGGGCACGTACGCGATCTGGGCGCACTCCAGCGCGGTGGCCGGCGGCTACAAGATCCCCGGCAGCGACAAGAAGATCTCCAACTACATCGTGCAGCCGGAGGACTCCGGCGTCGGCGTCTTCGCCCACGAGTACGGCCACGACCTCGGTCTGCCCGACCTGTACGACACCTCGGGCCAGGCCAGCTCCGCCGTCGACTTCTGGGACCTGATGTCGAGCGGCTCGCACTCCGGGCCGATCTTCCAGTCCATGCCGACCCACATGGGTCTGTGGGACAAGTGGGTGCTCGGCTGGGCGAACCCGAAGACGTTCAACCCGGGCGACGCCGCCAAGCTGGTCACCGTCGGACAGTCGTCGCGGACGCCCAAGCTCACCCAGGACGGCGTCCGAGTGAACCTGGCCTCCACGCCGCTGAAGATGGTCGACCCGCACAGCGGCGCCAACGCCTGGTGGTCCGGGCTGGACCAGGAATGGGCGGACGTCAAGCTGACCCGTGACGTGGCGGTGCCCGCCGGAACCGACCTGCGGTTCTGGATGTGGAACAACTACGAGATCGAGCAGGACTGGGACTTCGGCTTCGTCGAGGTGTCGACCGACGGCGGCGAGACCTGGGCCCAGCAGAAGGTCTACGACGAGGCGGGCAACGAGGTCAGCACGCCCGACGGCTACCCGGACCCGAACAAGAACCTCAAGACGTTCGGCAACAAGAAGTACGGGCTCACCGGCAACACCAACGGCTGGCGGCACGACTACGTCAACCTGACCGCGTTCGCCGGTAAGACGATCAAGCTGCGCCTCGCGTACAACACCGACGCGGCCTTCACCCCGCGCGGCTGGCACGCCGACGACTTCCAGCTCACCAACGGCGGCACCGCCGTGTGGAGCGACGACGTCGAGGGCGGCGAGAACGGCTGGAAGGCCATCGGCGGCACGCACACCAACACGAGCGGCCAGGGCTGGACGATCAACAACGGCTCGCGCGAGGTGTCCCGCTTCTACCTGGCCGAGTGGCGCAACTTCGACGGGTTCGACCAGGGCCTGCAGTACGCCTACGACACCAACTACTCCCGTGACGGGGCGTGGAAGGTGGAGAAGGTCAAGTACAACGCCCCTGGCCTGCTGGTGTGGTACCGCGACTCGACGTTCACCAACAACTCGCTGTCCAACAACCTCGATCTCCAGCCGAGCATCGGGTCGAAGGGCAGCCTGCTGGTCGTGGACTCGCACTTCGATCCGCTGCGCCGCACCGGCACCGCGGCGCAGAAGGACCCGACGCGGCACAAGAACCTCGAAGGCCGCACCCAGTCGTCCAACGCGGCGTTCTCCTTCGGGAAGACGTACCCGCTCAAGGAGTGCCTGGAGGCGGCGGACGAGCCGTTCAGCGAGTACTGCACGGACATCGCGGCGCTGAAGGGCGTGCCGAACTTCACCGACGCCAAGACCTGGTACCCGGGTCTGGAAGTGCAGAACGGCAGCCTGTTCTACCGCGACTTCGACGCGTCGGTGGTCGTCCCGTCCAAGGGCGACCAGCCGTACAGCACCCGCGTCGTGAACCTCGACGGAACCCCGGCCACCGAGCTGTACGGCACGGACCTGGGGGGCGGCCACGTGGCCGGCTCCGGCAACCCGGGTGACGAGGGCAAGGCGCTCGGCGTCCAGTTCAAGCTGGTCTCGCCGCTGCCCGGCAACCTGGGCGCCATCGTCCAGGTGATCCCGCCGAAGAAGTAACAGCCATCCGGCTGTGGAAGTAACCGGCTGTTGAAGTAAATCGAGGGGCCGCCGGGACATCCGGCGGCCCCTTTCGGCTGGCCGCGGGTAGCGTTCCATTCACCTAAGGTCGGCCGCAGGTGGCCCCCGACGCACCTACCATTGATGACCATGAGCGAACTGCGTACCAAGACCGAGCACACCGAGGCGATCCTCCAGGACCGCCGGGTGGCGGTGGTGGTCAACACTCGCTCGCGCCGGGGTCGCCGGCACTACTTCGAGGTGATCGACCAGATCCACGCCCTCGGCTTCGAGCCGCAGGCCGAGCTGTCGGTCTCCAACCCCAAACGGCTGCGCGCCCTGCTCGACCAGGCTCTCGAGACCCGGCCCGACCTGTTGATCGTCGGTGGCGGCGACGGCACACTGTCCTCGGCGGTCCGCCACGTGGCCCACCGTGACGTGGCGCTCGGCGTGCTGCCGCTGGGCACCACCAACAACTTCGCCCGCAGCCTCGGCCTGCCGCTCGACCTGGCCGGGGCGGTCGGGGTGTTCGCCACCGGCAAGGTGGCCGACATCGACCTCGGCATGGCGGGTGACCGGCCGTTCGCCAACCTGGCCAGCTTCGGCGTGTCCGTCGAGGTGGCGGGCACGGTCAAGCCGTGGCTCAAGCGCATTCTCGGCCGTCCCGCCTACCCGCTGACCGCGCTGCGGGTCCTGCCCGGTCACCGGCCGTTCCGCGCGTACATCACGGTCGACGGCACGCGCCACGAGCTGTTCACCCACCAGCTCAACATCGCCAACGGCCGCTTCCACGGCGGCTGGCAGCTGGCCAAGGACGTCAGCATCGACAACGGCATGCTGGTCGCCTACCAACTCGGCTCGGGCAAGAAGCTGCGGCTGCTCGGCGAGACGCTGGTGCGCGCCACGACCGGCCGCTGGCGCAGCCTGGCGGGCGGCCCGTTCGTGATGGGTCAGGAGATGCTGCTGGAGACCGACCCGCCGATGGCGGCCGACGTCGACGGCGAAGTGCGCCTGCGCACCCCGATCCGGCTCCGCGTGGTGCCCAACGGGGTGCGCGTCATGGTGCCCGCCGACTTCGACGACCGCTAGGACTTGGCGACTAGTCGTTCAAGCGCCGGCGCAGAAGACAGAACTCGTTGCCCTCAGGGTCGGCCAGGACGTACCAGGACTCATCGCCCGTCTGTCCGACGTCGGCGGGCTTGGCACCGGCGGCCAGCAGGCGTTCGAGCTCGGCGTCCTGGTCGCGGTCGGTGGGGTTCACGTCGATGTGCAGCGGCAGTTTTCCGGTTTTCGGATGGTCGTCCGGGCTGAGGACGAGTGTCGGCTGGAGACCGCCGAAGCCTTCAGCCTCAGGACCGATCTCGATGCTGCCGTCCTCGTCCCGATCGAGAATGACGTAGCCGAGCACCTCACACCAGAACGCGGCAAGACGTTCGGGATCTCGACAGTCGAGCACCAACTCACTGATACGGCATGCCATCCGGTGGCGATACCCCCGGTTGGCTCTCATCATGCGGGGGTTCGCCGAGGCGGCGGTACGCCGCGGCCAGCGGGTCCGCCAGATCGCGCGGCGGCGGGAAGACGCGGGGCAGGAGATCGGAGGCCGCCGCGGCGGGACGGCGTTCGGGCCGGTGGGCGGTGGCGCCCGGGGCGTAGAAGTCGGCCAGCCGGTCGGCGAACGGCACGTCCCGCACCGCGATCGGCTCCGGCTCCGGATCGGCCAGCGACCCCAGCAGCCGCTCGCGGCTGCGCCCGCGCCAGGCCAGCACCAGGAACGGATCGTCGTCGAACGACTCCGCCAGCAGGTACAGCACCGCCGACAGGTGCTTGCACGGCAGACCCCAGTCGGGGCACGAGCACTCCATGTCCAGGTCCCGGGGGAACAGGTCGATGCCCAGCGCGGCGAACAGCTCCTCGATCTCCGTCGGCATCTCACCGGCCAGCAGCTTCGCCCGGTAGACGGCCTGCGCCGCGATCGCCTCCTCGATGGCCGTCCAGCGCGCCTCGTCGTACGCCTCGATCTCGATCCTGATGTCGTACGGCCGGCGCCGCGAGCCCTGGACGGCCGCCGTGACCAGGCCGGGGGCGAGGTCTATCGACAGGACCTGGCCCGCGCGGGCGTAGGCGCGGCCCCGGGACAGGCGGCCCTTGTCGCAGACGCGTTCCAGGATGTCGATGAAGCGCCGCGACCACCAGGTGGAGCCGATCGAACCCCGCTGTGTACGCGCCCGCAGCCCGCCCTCGACCCTGATCGGCTTGGCGGCCTCGAACCACGCCATTTCAGCTCACCGCCTCGGCGGTCAGGCGGAAGACCTCGCGCAGCTCGCCGGTGGACAGATCGGTCAGCCAGTCCTCGCCGGTGCCGACCACGCTCTCGGCCAGGGCCTTCTTGCGCTCGATCATCTCGTCCACGCGTTCCTCCAGGGTGCCCGCGCAGATGAGCTTGCGCACCTGTACGTTCTTGCGCTGGCCGATCCGGAAGGCGCGGTCGGTGGCCTGGTCCTCGACCGCGGGGTTCCACCAGCGGTCCACGTGGATCACGTGATTGGCCGCCGTCAGGTTGAGGCCGACGCCCGCGGCCTTGAGCGACAGCAGGAACAGCATCGGCTCGTCGTCATGCTGGAAACGCTCGACCAGGCGGTCACGCGTCTTCTTGGGCAGGCCGCCGTGCAGCCAGAGCACCGGCCGGTCGAGCCGCTGCGCGAGGTAGGGCTGGAGCATCGTCCCGAACTCCGCGTATTGGGTGAAGACCAGCGCCTTCTCCCCCTCGGCCACGATCTCCTCCGCGAGCTGCTCCAGCCGGGCCAGCTTGCCCGACCTGCCCGACAGGAGCGAGCCGTCCTTGAGCAGGTGGGCAGGGTGGTTGCAGACCTGCTTGAGCCGGGCCATGGCCGCCAGCACCAGGCCGCGGCGCTCGATGCCCTCGCTGTCGTCGATCCGGCCCAGCATGTCGTCGACGACGGCCTGGTAGAGGCTGGCCTGCTCGGGCGTGAGCGGGCACCACTCCTTGACCTCCATCTTCTCCGGCAGATCGGAGATGATCGACTTGTCGGTCTTGACGCGGCGCAGCACGAACGGCCCGGTCGCCCGTTTGAGCGCCCGCATGGCCTGCTCGTCCTGGCGCGCCTCGATCGGCTCCTGGAACCGGGTCCTGAACCGCGACCGCGGCCCGAGCAGCCCCGGATTGGCGAACTCCATGATCGACCAGAGCTCGGCGAGATGGTTCTCGACCGGTGTCCCGGTCAGGGCCAGCCGCGTGCCCGTGGGGATCGCCCGGACCGCCTGCGACTGCAGGGTGCCGCTGTTCTTGATCGCCTGGGCCTCGTCGCAGACCACCCGCCGCCACTCGACCTGCCGCAGCGTCTCCAGGTCGCGCTGGGCCGTGCCGTACGTGGTGATCACCAGGTCGGCGTCGCCGATCGCCTGGGCGTCCCGGCCACTGCCGTGGTGCACATAGACCCGCAGCCCCGGCGCGAACCTGGCCGCCTCCCGCTCCCAGTTGCCCACCAGCGACATCGGGCACACCAGCAGCGTCGGCGTGCCCGCCCGCTCGTGGACCAGCAGCGCCAGCGTGGTGACCGTCTTGCCCAGCCCCATGTCGTCGGCCAGCACCCCGCCCAGCCCCAGCTCCGACAGGAAGCTCAGCCAGGCCAGCCCGCGCTCCTGGTAGGGCCGCAGCGTCGCGTCCAGGCCGCTGGGCGTGGCCATCGGCTGGAGCCGCCGCTCGGCCTGGCCGGACAGCAGATCACCGAGCACGCCGTCGGCGTCGACCTCCAGCAGCGGCAGCTCGTCGTCACCCTGGACCACGTGGCGCAGCAGCTCGGCGGCGGGCAGCTCGCCGGTGCGTTCGCCCCCGACGGCCTTCAGCGCGGCCTTGAGCTGACGGTCGTCGAGCTCCACCCACTGCCCGCGGACGCGTACCAGCGGCACCTTCAGCCTGGCCAGCTCGGCCAGCTCCGCCTCGCTGATCGTCTCGCCGCCGACCGCGAGGTCGATCCGGAAGTCCACCAGCTCGCGCAGCCCGAACCCCTGGGCGGTGGCCGCGCTCTGCTTCTTGGTGCGGGTGGTCAGCTTCAGCCCCAGCCTCGTACGGCCGGCCCAGCGCGGCAGCTGCACCCCGAACCCGGCGGCCTGCAACAGCGGCGCCGCCTGCCGCAGGAACTCGAACGCGCCTGCCGTGTCCAGCTCCAGCCCCGTCGGCTCGGCGACCCGAAGGGCCCGGTCGAGGTCGGGGTACAGGCGTACGGCACGGCCCAGCCCGGCCAGCAGCTCGCGCTCCGGGCTTCTGGGCAGGCCGGGCACCGGCTCGCCGCTCCACACCCGTTCGGCGCGTACGTAGAGGCTGGGGTCGTCGGCGGCCTGCAACGCGATCTCGACCCGCCAGCCGCGGGCATCGTCATCGTCGGTGCCTGTGGTGCCTGCGGTATTCACGGTGCCTGCGGTGTCATCCAGTCGGTCGAGGTCGTCGGCAGGGGGCGGGGCGGTGCCGCCCAGTCGGTCGAGGTGGTCGGCAGAGATGGGGGCGGTGCCGTCCAGGCGTTCGAGGTCGGCGGTGGGCTCGAGCAGGCGGAAGCACACCCTGGCGGCCCCGTCCGCGGCGGCTACGGAAGCCCGCCACTCCTCCAGCTCGCGGCGCAGCTCCGGGCTGTCCGGGCAGCTGTCGTCGGCACCGGTCAGCGCCGCCAGCCACCGCTCCTGGCCCGTACGGGGTGCGGTCACGAGCGGCTCGGTGAGCGACGCCCTGACGAGCGCGTCGGCGAACGCGTCGAGCGCCGCCCCGAGCACCTCCACGGAGGGGCGCTCGATCTCGGAGGTACGGCAGGCGGGCGGCATGGCGAGGGCGAGGTCCCGGAAGTAGGCGGCGTCGGCCCCGGTCAGCACCGCCCGCCACACCGCCCGCCCATCGGCTTCTCGCGAGTGCTGCCGGTTCTGGGGGATGAGCTGAGGGATGACCCGGCCCCGCCGTACGAGATCGCGCGCGAACTCGGCGACCACCCCCCAGTGGCGTACGGTGGCGGCGCCGGGGTGTTCGGCGAGGACCCGCAGCGCGTCATCGGTGGCCGGGACGACGGCGGGCACCTCCCACAGATGCAGGCGCGGCCGGGCTACCGCCGACAGTCGCCCGGCCTCGGGCGAGGCCAGCGGCTCCTTGGCGGAGCCGGGCAACATCAACCGCAGACCGCGCACGGAGCCACCCAGTGGCACCGGCGGCAGCCGATCGGCCGGCTGTCGTTCCGTGAATGCCTCCCGCAGGCCCTCGGTGGAGGCGGCGTGGTCACGGAGCGTGATGGCTGAGTCGGGCGCGAGGCCGGGCGGATCGCCGAGCGCCGGGTTTCCGGCGGAGGAGGCGTGGTCATGGAGCGCGACGTCCGGGTCAGGCAGGAGGCCGAGCAGATCGCCGAGCGCGGCAGCGGTCGCGGCGAACGGATGCGGCCGCACGACCACTCCCGCGGCCGTCCCGACGGCCTGCTGGGCGGTTCCCGCGGTCGTTTCGGTGGCTGGGTGGGTGGTGGCGCCGCTGGTCGTCCCGCCGGCGGGCGCGCCGGCGGATTGCGAGGTGCCGTCGGTGTCCTCTGCCCAGAAGGCGAGGGCGTCTCCTGCCCAGACCCCGTGTACGACCAGCATCTCGGCAGCGTATCTCCCCTCTAGAGGAAGATGGGCCCGGTCTCGAGCGTGACTCCGAACGGCTCCGGCAGCGGCAGCGGCTGCCCCGCCTCGACGACGATCGAGGTGGCGTACACGCCGTCGGACAGCCCGTGAAGCAACCTGACAGACGGAGGGGTGGAGAAGTCGTCGAGGATCAATATCATCGGGACCCCCGCCCGCGCGTAGGCGACGGGTTTGGCCTCCAGATCGTCGTCGCGGCTGTCGGACGACACCACTTCGACGGCCATCAGCGTGCCGTATCCGTAGGCCTGGTTGCCGTCGAACTCCGGGCTCCCCGGCGGGGTGATCAGGAGGTCGGGCAGCCGTTTGTCGCCACGCCCCGGCGGAATGTGAACCGCCCAGGACTGGTAGAACTCCCAGCCGTTCTTCCGCTTGACGTCGCAGAGCTGGTCCGCCAGCCGGTCGACCAGGACGCAGTGCCGTCTCTTGGCCCTGGAGCTCACATAGATCCGCCCATCGACGATCTCCGGCCTCAGCCCTTGGCCGACGAGCCTCTCCCACACCTGTTCGCGGCGGCGCTCGTCGTCGGTGGGTCCCAAGGCGCCCCATCCAGGGCCCCACGTGGGTGCGGCGATCGGCGGGCGCTCTGCACCCAGGGCGGGGTCGTGCCCGTGTGCCTTCCCATACGTGCTGCCGGTGGGCATGGTCGTCCTTTCGCTCGCGTCATCAAGCTGTTCAGGCCCCGTACCTGCGCCCCCGGCTGGGTGCCTTGCTCAGCGGAAGATCAGGCCGGTGTCGAGCACGACCCCGAACGGTTCCGGCAACTTCACCTGCTCGCCTTCATCCACCTTGGCCATGCTGCGATACTCGCCATCACGCGGGTCCGACAGCAGCGTGACCGACCGAGGGGCGGAGAAGTCGTCGACGATCAGCATGATGGGCACGCCGGCCCGGGCATATTCGGCGGGCTTGACCTGCAGATCATCGGTCCGGTTGTCGGAGGAGGTGATCTCGACGACCAGGAGCGTGCCGTGGCCGTAGGCCTGGTTCTCGTCGAACTCGGGGCTGTCCGGTGGTGCGACCAGCAGATCGGGAAGCCGTTTGTCGCCCCGATGGGGCGGGATGTGAACGGCCCAGGTCTGGTAGAACTCCCACCCCTTGTCAAGCGCGAACTCGAAAAGCTGCATCTGAACGCGGTGGACCAGCTGCGCATGACGTCTCTTCGTCCAGGGGCTCACTACGACCCTTCCACGGATGATTTCGGCTCTCCAACCCTCTCCGATGAGGGTTTGCCAGAGCTGTTCGCGTTTGAGCTCGGTCTGGGTCGGTCCGGATCGCCCCCAGCCCGGACCCCACGCGGGCGACGGCCGGCAGTCGCCGCCGGGCTCAGGCGCGGCTGCACGCCTGCGTGTCTTTCTGCGCGTAGTGCCGGTGGCCATCGCGGTCATCCTTTCGCTCGCGTCATCGGAAATACTACACTGCGTGACCGATGTTTTACTCTGTGAAAGGCCTTCATGATGGGGTTCTCAGCAGGCGAGAAAAGGTGGCGGGAGCGGCTGGGCAGCCTGCGTGACGTGGTCAGGCAGGAGCTGGTGAGCCGACAGCTGGCGGCCCATCTCCCGCCCGCCCCGGCCAGGGTGCTGGACGTCGGCTGTGGGCAGGGGACCCAGACGCTCAGGGTCGCCGCCCAGGGGCATCAGGTGACCGCGCTCGACGCCTCCAGCGATCTGCTCGGGCTGCTGAAAGAGCGGATCGAGCCGGGGATGGCCATCGAGGTGGTGCACGCGCCCGCCGAGCGCCTGGGGGAGCTGTTCGGGCGCGGGAGCTTCGACGTGGTCCTCTGCCACGGAGTGCTCATGTACTTCGACGATCCCGAGCCGCTCCTGGCGGCCATGGCGGAGGTGCTCGCGCCCGGCGGGGTGCTGTCCCTGCTCGTACGCAACGGTGACGCGCTGGCCATGCGGCCGGGGATGACGGGGGACTGGGCGGCGGCCAGGGAGGCGTTCGACGCGGACGCGTACACCAACCGCCTGGGCGTCCGGGCGCGGGCCGACCGGCTCGACGACCTGACGCGGCGCCTGGCCGTACGAGGGCTGGGCGTCCGGCAGTGGTACGGCGTGCGGGTGCTCACGGACCTGGCGGCCGACGACGCGCCCCTCCCCGACGACCTGGACCTCCTGCTGGAGTGCGAGGAGCGGGCCGGGGCGAGCGACCCCTACCGGCGGGTGGCCCCGCTGACCCACATCATCGCGCAGGCCGGTGACACCCGCAGGTGAGGTTCCCCATCCCCGCGCGGGTCGGCGATTCCGGTGACACCCGCAGGGGAAGTTGTACAGTGAAAATATGAATCCTCCCGGATCGTGGTGCGAACGGCCCAAGCCGTCGGCTCCTTCGTGTGAGCTGCCCTCCCCGTGGAGCAAGCCCGAGAAGCCCGACACCTGGTGCGACGTTCCCAAGTCCCCAGTTCTGTCCGTCGTCGACTTCCTGCTGCGGGCCGCCAAGCGGTGATAGAAAGCCACTTCGCTGGGTAGTCGCCTCCTCGGCAGAGGAGGCGACGTGAACGACACCCACAAGCTGGTCAACGAACTGTCCGAGCAGGTCTCCCGGCTCGTCAGAGACGAATTGCGGCTGGCGCGGCTGGAGCTCACGCGGAAGGGCAAGCAGGCGGGATTCGGCGCGGGCCTGTTCGGGGCGGCGGGAATGACCGCGTTCTTCGGCGGTGCCGCCCTGGTGGCGGCCGTCATTCTGCTGCTCGCCCTGGTGATGCCCGCCTGGGCGGCTGCCGCGGTTGTGGCGGGCGCCTTGTTCGCCGTTGCCGCAGTGCTGGGTCTCATCGGTAAGAACCAGGTGAAACAGGCCGCGCCGCTGGTGCCGGAAGAGACGATCGCCAGCGTCAAGGCCGATATCGACGTGGTCAAGGAGAGGGCTCGGCGATGAGTGAGACGGACCCCGAATACGGCGAGCAGGGATACAGCGAGCAGCACGCCGGGGACGTGGGCGCCCGCCGGACGACGGTCGGCATGCCGACGGACCACGAGTCCGTCAACGTACCGCCGACCAGGCCGGGCGCGGCGGAGAACGCGACGAAGGCGGAGGCCGCCCGTCAGGAGCACGAGACCTTCATCCCCGAACCCCCCTTGGTCGACGACCGGACCGAGGCGGCGGAGGCCAGGGAAGGCGAGACGGAGTCGCTGAGGGCGGAATCGGCGACCGACGACGATGATGAGGAAGAGGACGACGTGCACAAAAACATCAAGGAAACCCGTCAGGAACTCGGAGACACCGTGGCGGCCCTGGCCGACAAGGCGGACGTGAAGGGCCGGGCGAACGACGCGGCGGAGGCGGCGAAGGGCAAGGCCACCGAGGTGGCCGGGGTCGCCAAGGACAAGGCGGCGGTGGTGGCCGAGGTCGCCAAGGACAAGGCCGCCGTAGTGGCCGAGGTCGCGAAGGACAAGGCGGCGGTGGTGGCCGAGGTCGCCAAGGACAAGGCCGCCGTAGTGGCGGACGTCGCGAAGGACAAGGCCGCCGAGGTGGCGGACAAGGTACGAGATGTCACCCCCGACCAGGTCAAGGAAGCGGCCGACAAGGTCACCACGGAGGCCAGGAAGCGCCCCGTGCTGGCCATCGCCGCCGCCGGTGCCCTCGTGGCCCTGGTCCTGCGCCGGATCATGAGGCGCAACAAGAGCAAGTGAGCCCCCGAGCCGATAGCCTGCCTGAGTGATTCGTCGAACGGCCGCCACAGCCCTGCTGGCCCTCCTCATGCTGGGGGCCGGCACGGGCTGTGGCGCGGGGTCGGCCGTCAACGACTACGGCAAGGTCATCAAGGGCGCCAAGGGCTCGACCGTCACGGTGGAGGTCGGTCCGGGCCAGCGGTTCTCGCTGGCCGTGGTCGACAACCCGTCCACCGGCGATCAGTGGCGCCTCGTGGCGGTGCCCGACGCCAAGGTGGCCTCGTTCATCAGCAAGGAATACAAGAGCGAGGGCGGCGGGACGGGCTCGGGCGGCACGAGTTACTTCGTCTTCAACGGCAAGCACCCGGGCAACACCGAGATCAGGCTGTACGACTGCTGGCGCTGTCCCAGTGCCGGCGCCAGCCCCGTCGACGAGCAGAGCAAGGCGCAGTCGGGCGAAGCGATCTTCGCGGTCGTCGTCAAATAGAGCACCCGTGGGGGAGACCTGTGGATTTCATGCGCGTGCGTGCCTCGACCGACGGCGCGGAGACGATCTCGTGGTGGACCGGTGACGTCTACGGCTGGCAGCAGGACGACGGCCCGCACCACCTGTTCGGCTTCGAGGGCGTCAACGTGGCCAGGGCGGTCGAGACCGACGGCGGCTGGCAGATGCTGACCAGGGAGGCCGCGGCCTACCTCGACCCGAAGTCCCGCGAGATCCTCGGCACCTGGGACAACCCGTTCACCGGGGCGTCCGTCGAGGTCCAGCACGTCTTCAACGACCCGGTCAACCAGCGCTTCGGCGCCTACCCGGTCCCCACCACCAGGCTCGGCGACCAGGTCGTCTTCAACGCCGACATCCGGCTGGCCTACCCGTCACCGCTCAAGGTCGCCGACTATCCCGACAACTCGGCCAGTGACACCTACCGGGCGCTGGAGCTGTTCCAGTTCTTCGCCTCGGCCAAGGATCTCGATTCCGGGGTGCCGAGCGTGCCGTGTGTGTTCTCGTGGTGCCGGGTCTCGCCGTGGCTGCCGTGGATGGCGATGGGGCAGCGCCAGGGTGGGCTGGTCTACCACTGCCGCGGCCACAAGACGACCGAGGTGCCCGACCGGCTCCGCGCGCACGTGGGCGAGCACTTCCTGCACGCGCCCGAGGAGTGGTCGGCGCCCAACGTGACCAGCTGGACGGCCTTCGCGGACAAGGCCGCCCGATAAGGCCG
The DNA here is from genome assembly GCF_020215705.1 of Nonomuraea aurantiaca. Taxonomy (GTDB): domain Bacteria; phylum Actinomycetota; class Actinomycetes; order Streptosporangiales; family Streptosporangiaceae; genus Nonomuraea; species Nonomuraea aurantiaca. Next base: position 1,135,833 of record NZ_JAIWNB010000001.1, read on the forward strand.
GGCAGGCCGCCCGTCAAAGCCGGCCAGGCCGCCCGGACAGGTCCGCCTGATAAAGCCCGGTAGGGTCGGCCGGTGAGCAACGACCTGTTCTGCGAGATCGTCGCGGGCGAGCGGCCCGCCCACATCGTCCACTCCGACGAGGTCGCCGTCGCCTTCCTCGACGTCCGCCCGGTCTTCAAGGGCCACGTCCTGGTCGTACCGAGGATCCATGTCGAGACCTTCGGCGAGCTCGACGACGTCGGCCCCTTCTTCGAGCGGGTCCAGCTGGTGACCCGCGCGGTCGAGGAGGGCCTGGAGGCGGCCGGCACGTTCGTCGCGATGAACAACCGGATCAGCCAGAGCGTGGCCCATCTGCACGTCCACGTGGTGCCGCGCAACCCGAAGGACGGATTGCGCGGTTTCTTCTGGCCCCGCACCAAGTACGCCTCCGAGGACGAGGCGCGGTCCTATGCCGAGCTGATCGCTAAAGCGCTTCCTGCGGAGTGACGACCCGCTCGGCCTTCGGCGGCCGGGTGACGAGCGGCAGCACGAGGGCCACCAGCGCGATGATCCCGATCACGGTGAACGCCGTCGTGTAGTTGTCGCCCGAGATGAGCGCGGCCGCGAGCAGCGGCCCGACGATGCCGCCCACGCTCCAGGCCACGATCATCAGCCCGTAGATGCCTCCCGCGTTGCGCAGGCCGAAGAAGTCGCCCGCGGTGGCGGGCATGGTGCCGAACCCGCCGCCGTAGCAGAGATAGACCACCGCCGACAGGACCGCGAACACGGCCACCTGCGAGGCGTGGCCGAGCAGCAGGAAGCAGATCCCCTGCAGGCCGAGCATCCCGGCGAAGGCGACCATCCGCCCGGTCCGCTCCGAGATCCAGCCCCAGAAGATCCGCCCGGCACCGTTGAACAGCCCCATGACACCGGTCAGCGTGGCCGCGGCGGCCGCGGTGTACCCGGCGATGGACGTGGCGGCCGAGCTGATCACCGAGATGAGCGCGATGCCCGCGGTCACGTTGAGACAGAGGACGCCGGCCAGTAGGTACCACTGGGGCGTACGCAGCGCCTCGCCCTGCGTGTACTCGCGCCCGCTGGCGGCGATCCGCCCGGTCGCGGCCACCTGGTAGTCCGCCGGCGGGTTGCGGAAGAAGAACGCGCCCACCAGTGTCATCACCAGGTACGCCACCCCGAGCGTGAGGAACGCCCGGGTCGGCACCACCGGGTTGGACTCCACCAGCCGTTGCGCGACGGGCGAGGTCACCACGGCGCCGAAGCCGAAGCCGCCCACCGCGATCCCGGTGATCAGCCCGCGCTTGTCCGGGAACCACTTCTGCAGCATGGCGATCGGCACGATGTAACCGAGCCCGAGGCCGAAGCCCGCGATGACGCCGTAGCCGAGGATGAGCAGCCATAACCGCGAGTGATCGGCGGCGAAGCCGGCCAGCAGGATGCCGGCCGAGTAGAGCACGCCGCCCGCCAGGGCGACCGGCCGGGGGCCGCGCATGTCCTGGATCCGGCCGCCGATGAAGGTGCCCAGGAAGATCATGCCGATCGTCACCGAGAACGGCAGCGCGGCCTCTGCCTTGGTGAGGTCGAAGTCGCTGGCCTTGGCCTGGAGCGCCTTGGAGAACACGCTCCAGGAGTAGACGGCGCCGAGTGCGAGCTGGAAGAGTACCGCGGCTGCCGCGAGTAACCAGCGATTCATCCGACCCAGCCCGCCGGTGTGTACTTCGGATCGAGGCCCATGACAGAACTCCTTGCTTTTTGTCGGAACGTAGATCGAGACTGCAAAAGCGTCAAGGCGGGCATTAAGCTCCGGCGACGTGGAGTACCTGGTCGGAGTCGCCGTGGTGACCGTGCTCGTGGGCGTGCCCGCGATCGTGCTCTGGAGGGTCCTGCGCGGGCGGCGCGAGCTGGGCACCAGCCCGGCTGAGCGGGCCACGTTCGAGACCCTGCACACCGCGTCTCTGGCCGGGCCGCCGCTGCGCGCCGGGCTGACCGAGGAGGCCGTCCAGAAGGCGTCGCGGCACCTGCGTACGCTGCTCGGCTCCTCGGCGCTGGCGATCACCGACGGGAAGCGGCTGCTCGTCTACGACGGCGCGGGGGAGCACCACGCGAGTCAGGCGTTCGAGCACGCGGGCGCGACGCTGAAGGACGGCCGCACCCAGGTGCTCGCCATCGAGTGCGAGCTGCTCGAATGCCCGATCCGGCACGCCGTGGTCGTACCGCTCACCACCGACGACCGGGTCGTCGGCGCGCTGGCGGCCTACGGCCCGCATGCCTCGGCGGGGCTGGTCAGGGCCGCCCAGGAGGTGGCCGGGTGGGTGGACTCGCAGCTGGAGCTGGCCGAGCTGGACCGCTCCCGCACCCTCCTGATGGAGGCCGAGGTACGGGCGCTGCGGGCGCAGATCTCGCCGCACTTCATCTACAACTCGCTGACCACGATCGCGTCGTTCGTCCGCACCGACCCCGAACGCGCCCGCGAGCTGCTGCTGGAGTTCGCCGACTTCACCCGCTACTCCTTCCGCAGGCACGGCGAGTTCACCACGCTGGCCGAGGAGCTGCGCTCGATCGACCGCTACCTGATCCTGGAACGCGCCCGCTTCGGCGACCAGCTCCAGGTGACCCTCCGCATCGCCCCTGAAGTGCTGCCGGTCGCGGTGCCGTTCCTGTGCCTGCAGCCGCTGGTGGAGAACGCCGTCCGCCACGGCCTGGAGAGCAAGAACGGCGTCGGCCGCATCACGATCGTCGCCGAGGACGCCGGAGCCGAGTGCCGCATCAACGTCGAGGACGACGGCCTCGGCATGGAGCCCGACAACCTGCGCCGCATCCTCGCCGGTGAGATAGCCCCCGCGGGCGGCGTGGGGCTGGCCAACGTGGACGAGCGGCTCCGCCAGGTGTACGGAGACGAGTACGGGCTGGTCGTCGAGACAGGCCCCGGAGCGGGCACGAAGGTCAACATCAGGTTGCCGAAGTATCACCCCGGCGTCTCGGCCCGTTGACCTCGATCTTTGTTGTCTGTTTTATCACTGTCTATGGCACAACTCCGGGTCCTCGCCGTCGACGACGAGCTACCCGCTCTGGAAGACCTGTCGTACTTGCTCCGCGCCGATCCTCGCATCGGGGAGGTGGCCACCGCGAGGGACGGCGCCGCGGCGCTGAGGCTGCTCGACCGTGCCATCGCCGACGGCCGGCCGATCGACGCCGTCTTCCTCGACATCAGGATGCGCGGGCTCGACGGCGTGGTGCTCGGGCGGCTGCTGTCGCAGTTCGCCAACCCGCCCAGGGTCGTGTTCGTCACCGCGTACGAGGAGCACGCGGTCGACGCCTTCGAGATCAAGGCCGAGGACTACCTGCTCAAACCGGTGCGCCCCGAACGGCTGGCCGAGGCGATCAGGCGGGTGGCCGTCTCGGCTGACGTACCGGTCGAGCTCGGCGAATCCGACACGATTCCGGTCGAGCTGGGAGGCGTGACCCGGTTCGTCTCCAGCGCCGACGTGGTCTACGTCGAGGCGCACGGCGACTACGCCCGCCTGCACACCGCCGCGGGCAGCCACCTGGTACGCATCCCGCTGGCCACGCTGGAGGACCGCTGGGCCTCGGCCGGGTTCGTCCGGGTGCACCGCAGCCACCTGGTCGCGGTCAAGCACATCGAGGAGCTGCACATCGACTCGGGCAAGTGCACGGTCCGGGTCGGCGACACCGAGATCCCGGTCAGCCGCCGCCACACCCGCGAACTGCGCGACATGCTCGTCCGCAGGGCCAAGAGAGGACGGCCGGAGTGAGCCCGGAGCCCCGCCCCGCCCGCCGGGTGCCGCTCGCCCGCCACGACACCGCGCGCCGGGTCACGGTGACGAGTCCCCGGACCGCCGCCGCGCGCCGCCCCCGCTACCCGGCCACCCGTGAGATCGACGAGCAGACGCATCTCGGCGAGGTGTACATGCGCTCGCTGCTGCGCACCCAGTTCCGTCTGGCCCTGTTCGTCTGCACGGTGCTGGCGTGCGTGGTGTGCGGTCTGCCGCTGCTGTTCCTGGCCATCCCGGAGCTGCGCGAGGCGGACCTGCTGGGCATCCCGCTGCCGTGGGCGGTGCTGGCCGGCCTCATCTACCCCGCCTTCGTCGTGGGCGCCTGGCTCTACGTACGGCAGGCGGAACGCAACGAGCGCCACTTCGCCGACCTGGTCGAACGCCCATGAGCCTCACCGCGGTCGTGGTCGTGGTGGTGGCGGCCGTGCTCATCGGGGCGTTCGGCATCCGGTTCTCCCGTACGACCTCCGACTTCTATGTCGCCTCCCGCTCGGTCAGCCCGCTGTGGAACGCCTCGGCGATCGGCGGCGAGTACCTGTCGGCGGCCTCGTTCCTCGGCGTGGCGGGGCTGATCCTGTCGTTCGGCGCCGACATGCTGTGGCTGCCCGTCGGCTGGACCGGCGGCTACCTCGTGCTGCTCGTGCTGGTCTCCGCGCCGCTGCGCCGCTCGGGCGCGTACACGCTGCCCGACTTCGCCGAGGCCAGGCTGGAGTCGATGACCGTGCGCCGCACGGCCAGCGTGCTCGTCGTGCTCATCGGCTGGCTCTACCTGATGCCGCAGTTCCAGAGCGCGGGCCTGGTGCTGCGGACGGTCACCGGGGCGCCGGTGTGGGTGGGCGGGCTGCTGGTGGCGGCCGTGGTGGCGGTCAACGTGCTGTCGGGCGGCATGCGGTCGATCACGTTCGTGCAGGCCTTCCAGTACTGGCTCAAGCTGACGGCGCTGGCCGTACCGCTGGTGTTCCTGCTCATGGCGTGGCGCGCGGACGGGGCGCCCACGGTGAGCGCGGCCGACGCGGCCACCTGGCAGGTGCCGCTCGCCGGCGGCAAGGAGTACGGCCTGTACTCGACGTACTCGCTGATCCTGGCCACCTTTCTCGGCACGATGGGCCTGCCGCACGTGCTCGTCCGCTTCTACACCAACCCGGACGGCCGGGCCGCCCGCCGCACCACGCTCGTGGTCCTGTCGCTGCTCGGCGCGTTCTACCTGCTGCCCGCCCTGTACGGCTGGCTGGGCCGGATGTACGTGCCCGACCTGGTGGGGACCGACGCGGTCGTGCTGACCCTGCCGGAGCGGATGGTCGGCGGCACCCTGGGCGACCTGCTGACCGCGCTGGTCACGGCGGGGGCGTTCGCGGCGTTCCTGTCCACGTCGTCGGGGCTGACCGTGTCGGTGGCCGGGGTGATCGCCCAGGACCTGCTCAAGGGCAGCGTCCGCTCGTTCAGGGCCGCGACGCTCATGGCGGTCGCGGTGCCGCTGGTCCTGGCGCTGTGGGCGCGGGCCCTGCCGGTGGCCGACGTGGTGGGACTGGCGTTCGCGGTGGCCGCCTCGTCGTTCTGCCCGCTGCTCGTGCTCGGCATCTGGTGGCGCCGGCTCAGCACCGCGGGCGCACTCGCCGGCCTGCTGGTGGGTGGCGGGCTGGCCAGCGCGGCGGTGCTGGCCACGATCACCGGCGGGCCATGGGACGGGCTCGCGGGCGCCCTGCTGGCCCAGCCGGCCGCCTGGACCGTGCCGATCGCGTTCGCGGTGATGGTGTCGGTGTCGTTCCTGACCCCGCACCGGGTCCCGGCGGGGGTGGCGCGGACCATGGTCCGTCTGCACACCCCGGAGGACCTCGACCTGGACCGCGGCGACTGGCGGCCCCGCTCGTCCTAAGAGGGCCGGCCCTGAGGGGGCTGCTCGCCGGAGCCGCGGGTGATCAGTTCGACCGGGACCTTGACCCGCCGTTGCTGGTCCGAGGGGTCCAGGAGCAGGTCCACCGCGCTCCGGCCCAGCCGCGTCACCTCGTAGCGCACCACCGTCACCCCCGGGTTGAACACCTCCGCCAGCGCGAAGTCGTCGAACCCCACGAACGCCGGGCGTTCGGGCCGCTCGCGCAGTGCCTGGAGGATGCCGATCGCGGCCCGGTTGTTGGTGGCGAAGAACGCCGTCGGCGGGTCGGCCAGCGACAGCAGCCGCGTCACCTCCTCCCCGGCCCGCCACGGGTCGAACACCTCCCGCACCACCAGCGACTCGTCCACCGCCACTCCCGCCGCCCGCAGCGCCGCGCGGTAGCCGGAGGCGCGGTCGTGGACCGAGCTCAGCCCGTCATCGTCGGAGATGAGCCCGATGCGCCGGTGTCCGTGCCTCAGCAGGTGCTCCGTCGCCATCCGGCCGCCCCTGACGTCGTCCAGCAGCACCACGTCCGCCTGCTCCAGGCCATGTGGCACCCGGTCCACGAACACCGTGGTCAGGCCGCCGTGCTCGGCGAGCCAGCCGTGGTCGGCGGCCGACGGCACGATGATCAGCGAGTCGACCCCCCGGGCGTACATGGACTCCACGAGCATCCGCTCCCGCTCCGGCCGTTCCTCGTAGGAGCCGAAGATGACCAGCGCCTCGTGCTCGGCCGCCGCCGCTTCCACCGCCTTGGCCAGGCGGGAGTAGAACTCGTTGGAGATGTTCTCCATGACCAGGCCGAGCGTCAGCATGGTGGCCCGGCGGGCCAGCCGGCTGGCCGCCTCGTTGCGGCGGAAGCCGAGCGCGCTGATCGCCTCCTGCACCCGCTGCCGCAGTGGCGCGCTCACGTGCGGCTCCTGGTTGACCACCCGCGATACGGTCTTCAGGCTCACACCCGCGCGCCTGGCGACGTCGGCCATAGTCGGGTTGATGGCTCCCTTGTGGCCTGTCATATGGTGCCCCCATGGATGATGACTGGATCTGTGGACGGCTGGGCGAGGACGAGCCGTGGATGCTGGGCGCGGTCAACCCGCCGGTGTTCGAGAACTCCCTGTTCACCTTCGAGACGGCCGGCGAACTGGGTGAGGCGATCAGGAACGAGGACGAGCGCTACGTCTACTGGCGGGGCACCAACCCGACGGTCGACCTGGCGCAGCGCAAGCTCGCCGCGCTGGAGCGGGGGGAGCGGGCCAAGTGCTTCGCCTCTGGCATGGGCGCGATCGCCGCGACGATCTCCTCGCTGGTGAAGACCGGTGACCATGTGCTGGTGCTGGGCGCGGTCTATGGGCCCACCACCCAGTTCCTGCGTTACCTGGAGAAGTTCGGCGTCACGCATACGCACGTCGATGATCTTGAGGGCTGTGACAGCGCTATCACGGCGAGCACCCGCCTACTCTACTTCGAGTCTCCCTCCTACATGGCCTACGCCGTCGTGGACATCGCGGAGGTGACCGCGTGGGCGCGGGAGCGGGGGCTGGTGACGGTGATGGACAACACCTGGTCCACGCCGCTGTTCCAGAAGCCGCTGACGCTCGGGGTGGACCTGGTCGTGCACTCGCTGTCGAAGTACATCGGCGGCCACAGCGACCTGGTCGGCGGCGTGGTGATCGGACCGTCGCGGCTCATCAGGCCGCTGGCGCTGACCGAGTACCAGCTCTACGGGGCGGCCATGTCGCCGCACGACGCGGCCAAGGTGATCAAGGGGCTGCGTACGCTGCCGGTACGGATGGCGGCGCACCAGGAGCGCGGGCTGGCGGTGGCCGGCTTCCTGGCGGATCATCCGGCGGTGCGGCGGGTCAACTATCCGGGGCTGCCCTCGCATCCCGGTCACGCGCAGGCACTTCGCCAGATGTCCGGCTTCTCCAGCCTGTTCAGCCTGGAACTGGACACCGACTCCCGGCCGGTGGTCGCAGCATTCATTGATTTGTTGCGATATTTCAGGATCGGGGTGTCGTGGGGAGGCTTTGAGAGCCTGGTCAACGCGCCCGCGCTCTCGACCGAGGAGAGCGTGCGAGCGACCATGGGCATCCCGGTCGGGCTGGTCCGCCTGTCGGTCGGGCTGGAACCCGCCGATACGTTGATCAAGGACCTCGGTCTAGCGCTGGAGGGTGCCAGTCCCCTAGCGTGATTGACAGCGCTGTCTTTCCTCTCTGGAGGCTCAGATGAGAACCCCCCTCCTTCCTGTTTTCGCCGCGGCAACACTGGTGCTCGCGGGCTGCGGCTCCGGGTCGTCGTCCTCGGGAGAGGTACGGCTGCGCATGATCGAGAGCCTGACCAGTCCCGAACGGACGAAGCTGATCAAGACCTTGATCGCGGACTTCGAGAAGGCGAACCCGAAGGTCAAGGTGGAGCTGATCTCGCCGCCGCTCGACAGCGCCGACCAGAAGATCACCCAGATCCTGCAGACGAAGAAGGGCTTGGACGTCCTGGAGGTCCGCGACCACACGGCCAAGTCCTTCTCCAACAACGGCTGGCTGGCCGTGCTGCCGACCACGGAATGGGCGGGCTGGTCGGACCTGACCGAGCTGGCCCAGAAGAAGGCGGTCGAGGTCGGCGGCAAGCCGTACCTCATCCCGTACGGCTTCTATGAGCGCACGCTGTTCTACCGGACCGACTGGGGCATGGCCCAGCCGCCCACGACCTGGCAGGAGCTCTACGAGGCCGGCAAGAAGATGACCTCGGGCGACAGGTTCGGCTACTCCTTCCGGGGTGGCAAGGGCGGCGCCGACTATGTGGTCCAGATGATCAGCGCCTACAACGGCGAGGCCCTGAACCCCGAGAAATCCTTCTTCCTCAAGGACAAGCGGACGATCTTCTCGACCCCCGAGGCCGTCCAGGCCACGGACCTGTTCGTGAAGATCTTCAAAGAGATCTCGCCGCCCGACTCGGTGTCGTGGGGCTACCCGGAGATGGTCCAGGGCTTCACCTCGGGCGTCACCGGCATGCTCATCCAGGACCCCGAGGTGATCAAGACGGTCGAGGAGAGCTCGGTCAAGACCTGGTCCACGGCCCCGATCCCCAAGGGCCCGTCGGGCTACGCCTTCCAGCCGGTCGGCTACGCCGGCTGGGGCGCGACCTCCTTCAGCGCGCACCCCAAGGAGGCGGTCAAGCTGGTGCAGTTCCTGTCGGAGGCCAAGCAGAGCATCGCCTTCGCCAAGGGCAACTCGCTCATCCCGATCTCCAAGCAGGCCCAGGGCGACCCGCAGTTCTCCCAGGGCGCCTGGAAGGCCTACCTCCAGGCGCAGCAGGACCCCAAGCAGGTGATCACGATCCGGCCGGTCGACTACCCGGGCTGGAGCCAGTTCCAGGTCGACTCCGACCGTGACGTGCAGGCGCTGCTCACCGGCAAGAAGACCACGGCCGAGGTGCTCAAGTCGTGGGACGCGTTCTGGACGGACCAGGCGAAGAAGGTCTCGTGAGCGTGGGATCCGCCAGGCCCGCGTTCACCACCCGCAAGGCCAGGTTCATCGCCCTGTGCCTGCTGCCCGGCGTGGTGTTCGTGGTGCTCTTCACGTACTACCCGGTGATCCGCGGCGCGATCATCGCCTTCCAGCAGTACAACCTGTTCGACCTGACCTCGACGCCGTTCGTGGGCCTGGAGAACTTCCGCGCGGTGCTGGCCGAGGACCGGTTCTGGACGGCGCTCCGCAACACCGGCACCTGGGTGGCCGTGTCGCTGTTCTTCCAGTTCTTCCTCGGCTTCGGGCTGGCGCTGCTGCTGCGGCGGCACTTCCGCGGCCGGGGGCTCTACCAGGCGTGGGTGTTCTTCCCCTGGGCGATGTCCGGGTTCCTGATCGGGCTGCTGTGGCGGTGGATGTTCAACGGGCAGTTCGGGGTGATCAACGACCTGCTGCTCAGGAGCGGGATCATCGAGCACCGCATCGGCTTCCTCGCGACGCCCGGGTGGGCGATGACCTCGGTCATCGTCGCCAACGTCTGGTACGGCGTGACGTTCTTCGCCATCATGATCATGGCGGCCCTGCAGTCGGTGCCCCGCGAGCTCTACGAGGCGGCGGACGTGGACGGGGCGTCACGGCTCAGGCAGTTCTGGCACGTGACGCTGCCGCACATCCGGCCGACGCTGGCGCTGATCGTGCTGCTGCGCATCATCTGGATCCTGAACTTCCCCGACCTGATCTACTCGATGACCGGCGGCGGACCCGCGGGGAGCACCGACATCATCACCACGTTCCTCATCCAGCAGGTGATCGGCGGCGACTACGGCCGGGGCGGCGCGGTCGGCATGCTCGTGCTCGGCCTGCTGCTCGCCTTCAGCGTCTTCTACCTGAACGCCACCCGATTCGAGAAGGCCCGATGAGACGCCTGGCCAAAGTGATCGTGCTCGGCGTCTGGCTGCTGATCACGCTCTTCCCCCTCTACTGGATCGTCGTCACCTCGCTCAAGCCCAAGGTCGAGATCTTTTCGATGCCGATCAAATACTGGCCGGGCAACGTGACGTTCGAGCACTACGCGGACCTGTTCTCCTTCGCCGACTTCGGCACCTACCTGCTCAACAGCCTGCTCGTCTCGCTGGTGGCGGCCGGGGCGGTGACCATGATCGGCGTGCTCGGCGGCTACACGCTGGCCCGCTTCAGCTTCCCCGGGCGGGGCGCGCTCATGCTGGCGTTCCTGGTCACCCAGATGCTCCCGCTGTTCATCGCGCTCGGCCCGCTCTACCTGCTGATGTCCGACCTCGACCTGCTCAACCGGCTGGCCGGGCTCATGCTCGTGTACATCGCCATGCTGGTGCCGTTCGCCACGATCATCATGCGCGGCTTCTACGAGCGCATCCCCGTGGCGCTCGAGGAAGCCGCGCAGGTCGACGGCGCCTCCCGGCTGGTCGCCATGGTCCGGGTGGTGATCCCGGTCATGCTGCCGGGCATCGCCGCGACGTTCATCTTCGCCTTCGTGCAGTGCTGGAACGAGTTGTTCCTGGCGATCACGTTCATCGACAGCGAGGACGCCAAGACCATCCCCGTCGCCATGAACTCCTTCATCACCCAGTACGACATCGACTGGGGCTCGATGGCCGCCGCCACCGTGGTCTCGGTGCTGCCGACGCTGGTGCTGTTCGCCGCGATCCGCCGCTACATCGTCGAAGGGCTCACGGCCGGCGCCGTCAAGGGGTGACGGCCGTCAGCTGGTCAGCGCGGCCATGAGCTCGTCTCTGCCGCTGGCGCCGGTCTTGCGGAACACCGCCTTCAGGTGGTCGTTGACCGTGTGCACCGACAGGTCGAGGCGGCGGGCGATCTGCTTGGGGGCCGCTCCGTCGTACAGGCACTCCACGACGCACCGTTCGCGCGGCGTGATGCCGTACCAGTCGCAGAAGGACGGGAGCAGCAGCGGGCCGGTGGCCGCCTGGATGACGATGGCCACGTCACCGTCGCCGTCGGGGGAGAGGGGCTGGCCCTCGATCGCCGTCCAGCGGCCGAAGCTGGCCGCGGGCGCGCAGATCAGCGGCCGCCAGGAGCCCGGGTCGCGGGCGTACGTCCGCGTGTCGAGTGACAGGCCGATCATCGAGGTGTCGGCCAGCCAGCCGGGCAGGTCGCACCGGCCGGGCGTCCACATCTGCGCCAGCCACGCGCGGGCCTGCGGTGTGACCGAGTGGACGGCGTGGTCGGCGCCTATCACGATCAGGCCCGCGGGCAGTGCCGGGAACGACGGGGTCAGCGGCGCGACGGTCACATAGCGGCGCAGCGCGGACAGCAGCGCCGGGGCCAGCCGCACCGCTCTGTCCGCGTCCTCGGCGCCGAACGGCCGGCCGCCCTCCGAGCGGATCAGCCCGAGCAACCCCCACACGCCGTGGGAGTCGCGCAGCAGCAGCCGGAGCTCGCAGCCCGCACCGTGCGCCAGCAGCACCTCCCGCGTCAGCCGGTCGCCGTGCAGGTCGCACGGCCCCTCGCCGTGCTGCTTGCAGCGGCTGCCACCGCATCCCGCGCCCACCAGGCCCACCGGCACGGGCCGCCGGGCCAGCGCGGCCGGGCGGCACGGATCGTCGTCGAGGTAGCGGCTCATCGCGAGCGCGCGGATGAGCGCCGGCTCGTAGCGGTGCCAGAAGCTGAAGGACCCGAGTCCCAGTCCGGTCGCCGGGCTGGTGCCGACCAGCCGCAGCGCGTCATGACTCACCCACCGCGAGACGGCGCGCGAGATCGCCTCGCCCAGTTCGTCGGGGCTCGCGCCCTGCCCCATCGCCGCGTTGAGCTCGCGGAAGAGGCGATCCTCCGATGGAATCACGCCGATCACATCAGCATGCCGGGAAGGCCCACCACAATCGCCCCGCAGGGTAGTCATTTGATCGCTCATAGTAAGGGCGGCGTGGTTCGGGGTCTGGTACGCGCCGGCGGGGCAGCCGCGGCGGGCGGCACTGCTGCGGCGCAAGCGCGAGCTGTTGTGACCGTTCATCGTGCGGATGTGACCTTTCACCGCAATCCCCTCCCAACTAGGCGCTGAGCTGCGGCGGCTCGTCGAACAACGCGACTCAAGGCCTCCACGAAGGGTAGGTTTCGCTCCTATCTTGTGCGTGATCCGCATCACAGTGGAGGACTCGTGACGACTGATAAACATGACGCATCCGTCTATGAAGAGATTCAGAGGAGCGCCGAATTCCAGGACCTGAAGCGGCGCTTCCGGCGGTGGACGTTCCCCATGACCGCGGCGTTCCTGGTGTGGTACCTGCTCTACGTGGTGCTGTCCGGGTGGGCGCGTGACTTCATGGGGATCAAGCTGTTCGGCAACATCAACGTGGCGCTCGTCTTCGGACTGCTCCAGTTCGTGTCGACGTTCGCGATCGCGTGGGCCTACTCCAGGCACGCCGAGAAGCATCTCGACCCCATCGCCGACAAGCTCCGCCACGAGGTCGAGGAGAAGATCCAGTGAAGTCCGAGACCCTGGCCACCATTCTCTTCCTGACCTTCGTCGCGCTGACGCTGGTCATCACGTTCTGGGCCAGCAGGCAGACCAAGACGGCCGCCGACTACTACGCCGGCGGCCGGTCGTTCACCGGCGTGCAGAACGGTCTGGCGATCGGCGGCGACTACATGTCGGCCGCCTCCTTCCTCGGCATCGCCGGCATCATCGCCCTGTCCGGCTACGACGGGTTCCTCTACTCCATCGGCTTCCTGGTGGCGTGGCTGGTCGCGCTGCTGCTGGTCGCCGAGCTGATGCGTAACTCCGGCAAGTTCACCATGGCCGACGTGCTGGCCTTCCGGATGAGCCCGCGCCCGGTCAGGACCGCTGCGGGCGTGTCCACGATCACGGTGAGCATCTTCTACCTGCTGGCCCAGATGGTCGGCGCGGGCGCGCTGGTCGGCCTGCTGCTCGGCATCACCAGCCCCTCGGGCAAGGCGTGGACGATCGTCGGGGTGGGCGCCCTGATGATCGTGTATGTGGTGTTCGGCGGCATGAAGGGCACCACCTGGGTGCAGATCGTCAAGGCCGTGCTGCTGATGACCGGCGCCGCCCTGATCACGATCCTGGTCCTGGCGCACTACGGCTTCAACCTGTCGTCCCTGCTGGGCGACGCGGCGACGCAGAGCGGCAAGAACGGCAACTTCCTCATCCCCGGCCTCAAGTACGGCACCGAGGCACAGGGCCTCGCGGGCAAGATCGACCTGATCAGCCTCGGTCTCGCCCTGGTCCTCGGCACGGCCGGTCTGCCGCACATCCTGATCCGCTTCTACACCGTCCCGACCGCCAAGGACGCCCGCAAGTCGGTGCTCTGGGGCATCGGCATCATCGGCGTGTTCTACCTGCTCACCCTGGTCCTCGGCTTCGGCGCGGCGGCCCTGGTCGGCAGCAAGGCGATCGCCGCCTCGGACAAAGCGGGCAACACGGCCGCACCGCTGCTGGCCAAGGCCATCGGCGAGACGTTCCTCGGGTCGGCGGGCGGCACGATCCTGCTGGCGCTGATCGGCGCGGTGGCCTTCGCCACGATCCTGGCCGTGGTGGCCGGGCTCACGCTGGCCTCCTCCTCCAGTTTCTCGCACGACCTGTACGCGCACGTGTTCCGGCGCGGCAACGCCACCGAGCGCGAAGAGGTGCTGGTGGCCCGCGTCTCGGCGTTCGTGATCGGCGCGGTCGCCATCGGCCTCGGCATCCTGGCGCAGGGACAGAACGTCGCGTTCCTGGTGGCGCTGGCGTTCGCGGTGGCCGCCTCGGGCAACCTGCCGGCGATCCTCTACAGCCTGTTCTGGAAGAGGTTCAACACCGCGGGAGCGGTCAGCGCCATCTACGGCGGCCTGATCTCCGCCCTCCTGCTGGTCATCTTCTCGCCGGTGGTGTCCGGGTCGGAGACGGCCCTGTTCAAGACGGCGCACTTCAACTGGTTCCCGCTGAGCAACCCGGGCATCATCTCGATCCCGCTGGGCTTCCTGTTCGGCTACCTCGGCACGGTCCTGAGCAAGGAGTACAACGCGGCCAAGTACGCCGAGATCGAGGTCCGCTCGCTCACCGGTGTCGGCGCCGAGAAGGCCACCGAGCACTGACACGCACTGGTCGAAGGGCCCGGCTCAGGCCGGGCCCTTTCGTCTGCCGCCCGCGCCGAGCAGGTACAGCAGGGCCCCCACGACGAGCGAGGCCAGGGCGATGCCGCCGACCAGCCAGAACCACGTGCCGTAGGAGATCTCCGCCCCCAGCAGGGCGAACGAGCCGGCGTTGTTGGAGATCAACGGTGTCCACGAGCCCGACAGCGTGGAGACGACCCCCACGAGCGAGGCCAGGGCGCCGACGATCGAGGCCACCCAGAACACGGCGGGCGAGGCCAGCCGCCGCGCCTCGAACTGGGTCCGGTAGCGGCGCACGATGATGAGCACGTCGACGAACAGCACCACGATCGACAGGCACCAGATGACCGTGACCGCCGCCTGCAGCACGTTGTAGACCTCGGTCTGCGCGTCGGCCGGCGCGGCCGACGCGAACGGCACCACGATGAACGCCGCCACGGTGAACAGCGCGGCCAGCACGGTCTGGATCCAGACCGCCACGTCCGGCACCTTGTGCGCGTTGACGTGCGAGACGGCCTTGGGCAGCCGCTGGTCGAGCCCGGAGACGAAGATCAGGCGGGCGAAGGAGTAGTTGTAGACGACGGTGATGATGAAGAACATCGCCGCCAGCACGAGCGCCACCAGCTTGCCCGCCCAGGCGCCCAGCCCGATGCCGACCGCGGCCGCCACCGCGGTGATCTGCGCCGACCGGTCCGCCGGAACCGAGACCATCACGCCCCAGGTGGCGGTGAGGTAGGCGATCATCACGGCGAGCGAGCCCCACAGCAGGTAGCGGGTGACCGCGCGGTCCTGCCGGATCTCCACGCCCATGTTCAGCGGCACCTCGACGCCGAGCAGGGCGAGCACCGCCAGGCCGAAGAAGCTCCAGTTGCCGAGGTTGATCCCGTGCTCGGCCGACGGGCTCCAGGCCGAGAAGTCCCACGGGTTTGTCGCCGCCGCGTTGCCCCGCAGCAGGTGGACGAGCCCGGCCCCGAAGATCAGCAGGATGGCCAGGCCGTACGCGAGGAAGACGATGTTGACCACGTTCTGCGTCAGGCGGAACCGCAGCACGGCCAGCACGGCCGCCAGCACCAGGATCGCCACGATCAACCCGCCCTGCGCCTGCACGGACAGGGCGCCGACGGCGGGGAAGACGAAGCCGAGGAACGAGATCGTCAGCGTGCCCGTGGCCACCATCACCAGGACGCCCGGCCACCACGCGCAGAACCCGGCGAAGAACCCCCAGAACGGCCCGAACGCCTTGCTGGTCCACAGGTAGATCGAACCCTCACCGGGGAACATGGCGCCGAGCTGCCCGGTCACGATCGCGCACGGGATCAGGAACAGCGCGAACGCGATGATCCACCAGCCGAACGCGGCCGGACCGGCGCTCTGGATCACCGCGGCGTTCGTGATGAACAGCACGATCGCCACGAAGATGGCGACCATGTCGAACGTGGTGAGCACCTTCGGCAGGATCCCGCCCGCCACCCGCTCGGACAGCAGGTCGTCACCGGACGTCGTCATGAGGCGGCCCTCTCAGCAGCGGTTACCTGCCAAGATCCGCCGCGCTCCGACCTGCGTCAAGCAGCCAGGCCGTCACGCGGCGTTTCGCTGAGACGCGGTATCCGTGGTCAGGGGCGGGAGGCCTCGTCGAGGACGCGTACTTCGTCGGCGGTCAGCGTGAGCGCGGCCGCCGCGAGGAGCGGCTGGAGCTGCCTGACGTCGCGGGCGCTGGAGATCGGCGCGGTGATCGTGGGCTGGGCGGCGAGCCAGGCCAGCGCTACCGCGGCCGGCTCGACGTCGTGCTCGGCGGCCACCTTGGTGAGGGCCTCGATCGTCCGCGGCCCGCGCTCCGTCTCCAGGTATTTGGCCGCCTGTCCCGCTCGCGGGCTGTCGACCGTGACCCCCGGGGCGTACTTGCCGGTCAGGAAGCCGCGGGCCAGCGTGGAGTAGGGGGTGCTGGACAGCCCCTCGGCGGCCACGACGTCGCGCAGGCCACCCTCGTAGTCGCGCTCCATCAGGCTGTACTGCTGCTGCAGCGCGACGTACCTGGGCAGGCCCTCGTCGTCGGCCACCCGCAGCGCCTCCGCCAGCCGGTCGGCGCCGTAGTTGGAGGCGCCGATGTGGCGGATCTTGCCCTCCTCGATCAGCTGCCCGAACGTGGCCAGCGTGTCGGCCAGCGGGGTGTCCTGGTCGTCGACATGCGCCCAGTAGAGGTCGATCCGGTCGGTACGCAGCCGGCGCAGCGAGTGCTCGACGGCGGTGCGGATGGTCTTGGGCGCCAGGCCCTTCACGCCCTCCAGCATGCCGACCTTGGTGGCCAGCACGATCGAGTCGCGATTGCCGCGCTCCGCCAGCCACTCACCGATGATCGTCTCGGAGGTGGACTCGCCGGTGGCCCAGTAGGGGTAGACGTCGGCCGTGTCGATGAAGTTGCCGCCGCCCTCGATGTAGGCGTCGAGCACCTCGAAGGACGCCGCCCGGTCGGCGGTCCAGCCAAAGACGTTGGTGCCCAGACATATCGGGAACACGGATAGGTCCGTAGTGGCGATTGATCTCAACTCAGAAGATCTCATCTCGCTATTATCCGCGCATCGAAAAGGGAGGCTTCGATGGCACCCCGATTACGTGGTTGGCTGGTCATCGGCGGCCTTCTCGCGGTGGGGGCAGTGGCCGTACTGCTCAATCGCGATGGCGAGCCCGCCCGCCGGCCAGCTCCGTCGAGCGGCGCGCGGGCGGCCGAGGCGGCCGAAGTCGTCGAGGAGAAGCGGCTCGACGAGCGCAGGATGGAGCTGACGATCAGGTCGCCGGCGCTCGCCGGCACCACGAAGGTACGGCTGCTGCTGCCCTCGCGATGGGAGTCGCGGCGCGACTGGCCGGTGCTCTGGCTGCTGCACGGCGGCCTCGACGACTACGCCTCGTGGACCGCCAAGACCGACGTCGACGCGCTCACCCGCGACTCCGGGCTGATGGTCGTCATGCCTGACGGCGGCAAGTGCGGCAGCTACTCTGACTGGTGGAACGGCGGCGACGGCGGCCCGCCGCGCTGGGCGACGTACCACCTCAAAGAGCTGCTGCCGCTGCTCGAATCCCGCTACCGCGCCGGGCGGGAGCGGGCCATCGCGGGCTATTCGATGGGCGGTCAGGGCGCGATGCTGTACGCCGCCAAGGGGTACTTCAAGGCCGCGGCCTCCTTCAGCGGAGCCGTGCACATCCTCGAACCCGGCGTGCCGCAGGCCGTCATGGCGGGCACCACGATCGGCTGCTTCGGCACCGACTGGAAGCGCGTCTGGGGGGATCCGGCCGCGCAGCGCTCCGTCTGGCGCGCGCACAACCCCTATGACCAGGCCGGGAAGCTCAAGGGGGTCGAGCTGTACGTGGCCGCGGGCGCGGGCGACCTGGTCGAGGACCTCGCCAACCGGGCCGCGCGGGCGTTCGCGGGGCGGCTGGAGCGGCTGGGCGTGCCTGTACGGACGCACTTCTATCGCGGTGGGCACAACCACGAATCCTGGCAGCGGGAGCTGCACCGGGCCTACCCCATGCTCACCCGGGCCATCGGCGCCCAGTGAGGGTGTCGTCGACTTCTATGCCCTTACCAGGGGCTATGGGGTGACGTTAGGGTGCGGCTGTGGAGGTCGGTGACGCGCGGACGCGCATTCTGGACGCGGCGGAGGAGCTGTTCGCCGGTGGCGGTTACGAGGCCACGCCGACGGCGGTCATCGCCCGGCTGGCCGCGGTGCCCAAGGGGCTGATCTTCCACTACTTCCCGCGCAAGATCGACGTTCTGGTGGCGCTCATCGACGAGCGCACGCTGGTGGAGGAGGGGCACGAGGTCGAGGCGGTGCCCGGCGACCCGGCGGGCACGCTGTCGCGGCTGGCCCGCAGGCTGCCGCTGCGCGCCTCGCCGGCGATGCGCCGCATCCTGTTCCGGGAGGCCGACACGCACGGCTCGGTCAAGGAGCGGCTCGGCCGGCTCAACGGCGAGCTGATCAGCCGGGCCAGGTTCGCGCTGGAGCTGGCGCTGCCGGGGGCCAGGGGCGACGCGGCCCGGCTGGAGGTGGCGGCGGCCACGTTCGCGGCCGTACTGCTCTATCAGGAGAACCTCTGCCAGCTAACCGGCCACCAGATCGATCCCGACGCGGTCGCGGAACTCATCGCCCACTCGCTCGTCTGACAGCTCGTCGAGGGCCGTCCTCAGGTGGGAGAGCAGCCCCCACACGTCGTCCATCCGCTCGGGGCAGGCCACCACGCCGAAGTCGAGCATGCCGTCGTAGGAGAAGCAGGTGATGTTCACGCCGCCGCTCATGTCGGTCAGCACCGACAGCGGGTAGTACGACAGGATCCGTCCCCCGCACAGATACAGCGGGAACTGCGGCCCCGGCACGTTGCTGATGATCAGGTTGATCGGCGGGAACGTCACCGACGCCAGCCGGAAGATCGCCGGTGTGGCCAGGCTGGTGATGGGCGCGGGCAGCAGCGAGCAGAGCTCGTCCAGCCAGACGGGCGGCGCCAGGGCGAAGCGCCGTTTGGCCGCGCTCATGGTGGCGCCGACGGCCCGCAGGCGTTGTACCGGGTCGGCGACGTTCGTGGGCATCGGGGCGATCATGGCGGAGATCTGGTTGCCCACCGTCTCCCCGGCACCGGCCGTACGGACCGCGACGGGGACCGCGACGACCAGCGGCTCGTCGGGCAGCGCGGCCCGCTCCTCCAGCCACGACCGCAGCGCCGACGTGCACAGCGCCATGACGATGTCGTTGACGCTCATCCCGTTGGCCTTGGCCACGCTCTTGACGTCCTTGAGCGAGACCGACCCGAACGACAGATGGCGCCGCCCGCTGATCGGCCCGTTGAACGGCGTGCGCGGGACGGTCAGGCCGGGCAGCTCGGGGCGCGGCTTGTCGTCGCCGGCGACGAACCTGGCCGCCCTGGCGATCAGCCGCGAGCCGGGGAGGGCGGAGGCCACGGGGATCGCGTCGAGGTCACCGGCGGCCCTGACCACCGAGCGGACGGCGCGCATGGGGTGGATCGCGGTCTGTACGGCGGCGGCGGCCAGCATGCTCACCAGGCCGGGCGCCGGTTGGTCCGGCTGATCCTGCCGGCGTGGTGTCCGGCCTGACCGGCAGTCGGGCGGCAGCGGGTCCCGGGCGTCGGGGGAGAGGTCGAGCAGGGTGGCGAGCGTCTCCGCGCCGGAGACACCGTCGATGGCCGCGTGGTGCACCTTGGTGTAGACGGCGGCCAGACCGTCGGGCAGCCCGTTGATCAGGTGCATCTCCCACAGCGGATGGGCCCGGTCGAGCCGCCGGGCGTGGATCGCCGCCACCGTCTCGGCCAGCTGCCGCTCGCCGCCGGGCGGGAGCAGTGTCGTCTCGAACAGGTGGTTGCCGATGTCGAACTCGGTGTCGGGCACCCAGTAGGGCCGGTCCAGCCCGAACGGCACCTCCGCCAGCCGCAGGCTCAGCGCCGGCGACAGGTGCAGCCGCTCCAGCAGCAGGGCCGCGAGGTTGTCGCGGGTGACGTGGCCCCCGGCGGGGTCGAGGATCGCCAGGCCCGCCACATTGGCGGCGGTGGTCGCGGATTCGACGTTGAGGAACTGGGCGTCGAGCGCGGTGAGCTGGCGCATCTGCTCTCCCTTTCTCCCGGAATCTGGCCACCATCACATGCGAGGATTGCCGCGACGTTTCCGCGAGAGTCTTCCAGATGAATTCGGATGCGCTGTCCCATCATTTAGTAAATGCGCAGCTCACCCCTGATCGGGGACAATTCCCTATCCATGGACAACGGAAACAGGGTGCCGCACGACAGCGTCGAAGTGATATCCGAACGGGTGGTGCGGCGTCGTCAGGGGCTGCGTCTCGCCCGTCTCGTCGGTCGCCCTCGCCATCAGCTCGTACGGCCCCGGCCGCCGGGGCGTCCAGCCGATGTGCCACGGCAACCAGGCGCTGACCAGGTGCGGGCCGTGCTGCGCGGGCCGCTGCCAGCTCAGTCCGCCGTCGACGCTGACCTCGACCCGGACGATCCGCCCCCGACCCGACCACGACCTGCCGTGCAGGACGTACGGCCGGCCGACCGCCAGGCGCGCATTCCACGCCAGCTCGAAAGCGCTCTTCACCGGCTGAGTCGTAACGTCGCGGTAAAAGACGGTGTTCCACGGGGAAGTAAGCTCTCGGGTCGCCACCTCGATATCACCCAGCCATTTGATCGACGCTATTCCCACCCAGCCCGGCACCACCAGGCGTACCGGAAATCCGTGGTCGGGCGGGAGCGGCCGGCCGTTCATCTCGTACGCGACGAGCACGTCGTCCATGGCCTTGTCGACGGGGAGCGGCCTGCGCACGTGCCCGTGGTCCTCGAACGGCGCGTCGAGACCGCTCGGCAGCAGGTCCACGGCATCCGGCCGCAGTCCCGCGTGCCGGAGCAGGTAACTGAGCGGCACCCCGCGCCACCGCGCGACGCCGATCGCGCCCAGCCCCCACTGCGTGCCCGGGGTCGGGTTGAGCTGCTGCGCCGCGTACAGTCGCCGGCCGTTCCCGGCACACTCGATCGCGGCGTCGAGGGTGCGTGACGGCATGGCACGAAGCTGGTCGTAGTCGTACTCGCCCGGACATCGCAGGCCGGGGCCGTGGAGCCGCAGCCGCCAGGTCGTGGGATCGATGCTGGGCGTGTACGTATGATTTCGCACGAAAAATCGGTCTATAGGGGTGTGGTATCCCTGCCCGGCCATGGCTTCCCACCGCATCTCGGCGCTGCCGTCGTACACGGTGAACAGGTGGGCCGGCAGCGGTTTGACGATCGTCGCCAGAGCTTGCTCCATGGGCGCTACCTCCACAGCATGTATTTCCTACAGGGAAACCATTTAATCGTGTCGGCTGAGCCCGTGCCCGTGCCCCGCCAGCGGCCGGCTCCGGCACTCACCCGGCTGATCGACCGCCTCGACACGGCCGGACTGGTCCAGCGCACGCTCTCTCGGGAGAACCGGCGCCCTCGGTCGAGATGGCCCTGGCCGAGCGGGGGCACGAGCTTGCCCGCCGCGTCCAGGAGACGCGGCGGCCGTTGTTCGACTGGGGGAGCGGGCTACTGGACGACAACGAGTTCGCGCTTGCGGCGGCGCGCTTGCGGCGGCGTGCTTGCGGCGGCGTGCTTGAGGCGGCGTGCTTGAGGCGGCGTGCTTGAGGCCGTGTGCTTGAGGCCGTGTGCTTGAGACTGCGCGCTTCAGGCCGCTACTTCAGGCCGCTGAGGTCCAGCCGGGCGACGCGGTCCGGGTCGGCGAGCACGTCGATCTCCGCCACTTGTCCCTCCACGATCGCGAACCCCATGACCGCGAACGGCCGCCCGTCCCGCAGCGTCACGAACCCCGGCGAGCCGTTCACCAGCGCCGGCCACGACGACCCGGCGATGCGGGCCCAGCCGATCGCCTGCCTGGCCACCGCCGCCGCGCCCCTCACCACGGTCAGCCCCCCAGAGCCGCGCAGGTCGGAACGGGCGACGACATCCGGGTCCAATACGGTCATCAGCGCCTCGAAGTCGCCATCACGGGCGGCGGCCAGGAACGCGTCGACGACCTCACGCTGCCGGGTCAGGCTGGAGCGGGGCGGTGGGGCGGAGCGGGGCGCTGGGGTGGAGCCGGGCGGTGGGACGGAGCCGGGCGGTGGGACGGAGCCGGGCGGTGGGACGGAGCCGGGCGGTGGGACGGAGCCGGGCGGTGGGACGGAGCCGCGTACCCGGTGGCGCGCCCGGCTCGCGAGCTGCTTCGCCGCGTCCGGCGTACGGCCCACGATCCGCCCGATCTCCTCGAACGGCACGCTGAACATGTCGTGCAGCACGAACGCCAGCCGCTCCGCTGGCCTCAGCGACTCCAGCACCACGAGCAGCGCCAGCCCCACCGAGTCGGCCAGGAGAGCCTCCTGCTCCGGATCGGCCCCCTCGGCGGGGCCGACGACGGGGTCGGGCAGGCGCGTGCCCAACGGCTCCTCATGCCGCGCGGCGCGCCTGCGGAGCAGGTCCAGACAGATCCGCCCTACCACGGTGGTCAGCCAGCCGGCCAGGTTCTCCACCTCGCCGGCGGCGGAACGGCTGAGCCGCAGCCACGCCTCCTGCACGGCGTCCTCAGCCTCGCTGTGCGAGCCGAGCATCCGGTAGGCCACCGCCTGCAACCGCGGACGGTGCTCCTCGAACCGTCCGGCCAGAATCTTGTGCTCGTCCATCCGTCACCTTTCCCCGCGCGGTCGCGTCATGGACATGACGCACCGCGGGCGCCGAACGTGACCGGGCGGCAACCACCAGGACTCCTAGCCTGAGGCGACGCGTCGGGTAGCGGCCCTGCGGGTGGTGGCCATGCGGGTGGCGGCGAGCGCGGCGGCCAGCGCCACGGCGGCGGCCAGGGCGAGGCTAATGCGCAGCCCGTACTCGAAACCCGCGGGAGCGGAGATCAGTGCGCCGAAGACGGCCACGGCCAGGGCCCCGCCGACCTGGCGGCTGGTGTTGAACACGCCGCTGGCGGTGCCGGTCTGGTGGGCGGGCACGTGCTCCAGCAGCAGGGCGGTGGTCAGGGGCATCACCAGCGGACCCGCCAGTCCGACCGGGATCAGCAGCAGCGCGGTCACCCACACCGGCACCGACCCCGGCACCAGGGCCAGCGCCACGGACCCGGCCGCGATCAACGCCAGGCCCGCCATGATCGGCACGCGCGGGTCGGTGCGTTCCGCGATCCGCGCGGAGAACGGGGTCAGGCAGGCGCTGAGCAGCATCATCGGCAGGAACGCGATCCCGGCGGACAGGGCGGACAAACCGTGCTGCTGCTGGAAGTACAGGCTGAACAGGAACGGCAGCCCGTAGAAGCCGACCATGAACGCGAACCCGATCCCGGTGGCGATCACCACCGTCCCGGAGCGGAACAGCTCGAGCGGCACCATCGGATGGGCCACTTTGGCCTGCGCGGTCACGAACACGGCGAACGCCACCACCGCCACACCGAGCGCCCCGAGCACCCGAGGCGCGGTGAACCCGGCCGCCCCGGCCTCGATCGCCCCGTAGGTCAGCCCGCCCATGGCCAGGATCCCGGTGACCTGCCCGATCCAGTCGAAGGGCGCCGGACGGGTCGGAGAATGCGGGGCGCGGGCCAGAAGCAGCAGGGTGAGGACGCCGACCGGCAGGTTGATCCAGAAGATCATCCGCCAGGAGACCAGGCTCAGCACACCGCCGAGCACGGGCCCTGCCGCCGCCACGGCGCCGCCCATGGCCCCCACCGCGCGGGCCCGGCGGGCCGGGCCGGGGAAGGCGTGCCGGACCAGCGCCATCGAGGTCGGCATGATGACCGCCGCGCCGATGCCCTGCGCCACGCGCGCGGCGACCAGCGCCGGCAGCGACGGGGCCAGCCCGCAGGCCATCGAGGCGATCACGAACAGCACCAGTCCGCCCGCGAACGCGCGGCGGGCACCGATCCGGTCCGACAGGGCGCCGGCCGACAGCAGCAGAGCGGCGAACATCAGGGTGTAGCCGTCCACGACCCACTGCAATCCGATGATGCCGCCGCCGCGGGTCTCGTGGGCCAACGTCTGTAGGGGGCGGTGTTGGAACGGCTCGTTGTGGACGGCGCCTGGTGGGGTTGCGGGCGTCGGGGCGGATGGGTGGCGACGTATGGCGTGTTCACGCTGCTGACAGCGCTGTGCCGGTCTCCTCGGCCAACCTCTGCAGGAGGCGGTCTTGGAACGCCTCGTCGTGGACCGCGCGGTGCGGCTGCAGGCGCCGGCGGTGGTACCAGTACCCGCCGGTGGTCAGGACCTGCGGGTCGTCGCTCGATGCGAGCCATTCCTGTGTCTGATGGCCGAGCTCGAGATCGTCCGGTGCGCTCGGGCCGCCCATCTTCGTCGGCACCCAGCCCGGATCGACGGCGTTGCTCAGCAGCCCGGGACACAGCCGAGCCACTGCGGCCGCGAGCGTGGTGACGAACAGCTTGCTGTCGGCGTAGGAGCCGACGTTCCGGCCCCGCCAGTCGACTCCGGTGACCGACGGGCGCCCGTCGAAATGCGAGCTGCTGCTCAGGTACACCAGCCGGCGCGGCCCGCGGAGCAGGGCCGTGAGCAGATACGGTGCGATGATGTTGACCGGCATGACCGCCGGTCCGCTCCACACGCCGGCGTTGTGGATGACCGCGTCGAGCGGCTCCGCGTCGTTCAGCTCCGCGGCGATGCGTCGTACGGCGTCTCGCTCGGTGAAGTCGCCCACCACGAGGTGTGCCCCTCGGCCGACCAGCGCGTCGAGGCCCGCTGCGCGTTCCCGGTTGCGGGCGTGCACCACCACGTTGTGTCCCGCGGACAACAACGAATCCGCCGCGGCACGTCCAAGGCCGTCCGCGGAACCAGTCACCAAGATCCGACTCACGAATTCACCACCACGTTCGTCTCGGCGCTCAACCTGAGAAGACCTGCTTCGCGGTCGTGATCGCCGTCATGGCCTTCGGCCAGCCGGCGTAGAAGGCGAGGTGGGTGATCGCCTCGATGAGCTCGGTCTCGGTGACGCCGTTCTCCTTGGCTCGCCCGAGGTGGAAGCGGAGCTGATCGGCGTCGCCGCCGGCGACGAGTGTGGCGACGGTGATCAGGCTGCGGTCGCGGGCGGCCAGCTCGGGGCGATTCCAGACGTCCTCGAACAGGACATCGTCGGTGAGCTCGGCGAGCTTCGGAGCGAAATCGCCGATCATGCGGCGTCCGCCGCCGATCTGCCGGGGTTGCTCGGTCATCGAAGATCCTTTCGCTGGCAGTCCTTCGGCCCGGCGGTGCGCGGCGGCTGCTGCGGGACCGGGATCGCCGGTGTACCTCGGCGCTGCCGCGGCCGGAGCGGGAAGAAGACGGTTTACCTGGTCAGTGGGTGCGGGCGCGGTTGTACTGCTCGTCGGTGACCGGCTCGTTCCATGTGGTTTCGGTGCTGCCGTCGCCCGCGCCTTCCCACATGGCCAGGTGCTCCATGAAGCGGTCGGGAGTGGCGCCGTGCCAGTGCTCCTCGTTCGGGGGGCAGCGGACGGTCTGGCCGGGATGGGCTTCGAAGACAGTGCCGTCGCGGGTGCCGATCAGGGCGATGCCGGAGACGACGTGCAGGGTTTGGCCCAGTACGTGGGAGTGCCAGTGGGTGCGGGCTCCGGGGGAGAAACGGACCATGTTGGCACGCATCCGGGACGGCTCCTGGCCCGCGTAGATCACGTCGAACCAGACGTCGCCGGTGAACCAATCCGCGGGGGCCTTGGTGGTGGCCTGCTGTTTGACGAATTCCATGGTGTCTCTCTCAGACGTACGGGGTTATGAGATGTATCAGATGAGGGTCAGGATGGAGCCCGGCTCGCGAGAGGCGTCGCCGACCTGGACGAGGAGTTCCTTGCCTTCAGGTAACCGGCTTTGCGTCCAGACAAACAGGCTCTGCCAAAGGGTGTACTGGTAGTACCTCCCGGGTGGAGTCCCGTCCGCCGAGGTCAACGGGGCGACGGCAAGTTTTGGGCATGGCATGGGGCCTCGACATCTCGGCCTTCTCGGGCGGGCTCTTATCGTGGATCTGAGGTACACAGCGAGGGGGCCGCGATGTTCATCCAGGTCATTCAGGGACAGATCACGGACGTCGGCGAGATGCGGGCGGCGTTGGACCGATGGCATGCCGAGCTCGCGCCAGGGGTGGACGGCTGGCTCGGTACGACCGCCGGGGTGACGGACGACGGCATGTTCGTGAACACGGCGCGGTTCGAGTCGCAGGAAGTGGCACGGCGCAACAGCGAGCGGCCGGAGCAGGGTCAGTGGTGGGCCGAGACCGCGAAACTCTTCAGCGGTGAGGTGACCTTCCACGACTGCACCGAGGCGTACACGTATCTGAAGGGCGGGTCTGATGCGGCGGGGTTCGTCCAGGTGATGCAGGGACGGGTCCGGGACCCGCAGCGGATGCGGGAGATCACCGCTCAGAGCGAGCGGGCCATGGCCGCATTCCGGCCCGACCTCATCGGCGGGTTCGCCGCCCTGCACGGGGACGGCGGATACACCGAGGTCGCGTACTTCACTTCCGAGCAGGCGGCCAGAGAAGGCGAGGGCAAGCAGCTCCCGGACGAGATGCGGGAGCTCTTCGAGGCGTGGAAGGGGCTGTTCGAGGGCGAACTCACCTACTTCGACCTGCGCGACCCGTGGTTGTACTCGCCCCCTCGGACCGCCTGAGATTCCCGCAGGGCGGGGCTGATGCCTGAGATTCTCGCAGGGCGGGGCTGATAGGGGTGCTTGCGCGGGCCCTCCGGGTCCGCCGCTCGGGGCGCTGATGGGCGAGGTTCAGCTCTGGCTGAGTGCTCGGGTGCTCAGTTGGGGACGAGTGAGTCGAATGTCTCGCCGGCGTTGAGGCGCTGAATGAGGGACTCCAAGCCCCGCCGGTCCCCGTTGGCTCGGAGCCAGCGGTCTACTTGGCAGGCTGCCTTGGCATACGTGTTCGTCTCCTTGCTGGCCGTACTCAGCCACTCGTCCAAGGAGACCGGCAGCGGCGCGGTCGGGAGGACCAGGCAGCGGTCGCCGGTCGTTCGTGGGGCGAGGTAGCGGGGATCGTCGGAGACGACTACGGCGAGGCCCTCGTCGAACCACTGCGGGATTTCTACCCCGGAGGTGAAGCGGGTGTGGAGCTCGACGTGGGACATCTCGTGTGAGGCGATCACCGTGTCGAGGCCGCGCGGTGACAGCATCACGGAGCGGTTCAGAACGGCGATGCCACGCTCCTGGTGACCGCCGATGTGCTGGTAGCACTCCTCGGTGGTGCAGATGAGCAGGCTGGGTGAGCTCTTTCTGCCGCCGTAGAAGGTGTCGACTCGCTTCGTGGCGGTGTCGACCGTCTGGCTGACTTGTGATCGTTGCTGGGGCGATAGGTCGGGCTCGACGTAGACGCCGGGGCGGAGCTCTGTCAGGCCATAGCAGCCGGGGCACGTCGTGGCGGCCACGGAGGGGTAGGCCACCGCCACGCCGGCGACTGCGGCGACGAGCAGCACGGCCAGCGCTGCGAGAGCCCGGGTCCAGATCTTGCGGGCTCTCGACCGCTTGGGCGCCGGTGGCATGATCGCCGTCCTTTCGTGGGGGTGGAGGTGAGGATTACTTTCGCGTAATCCGTTGGTGGCCACATCCACCTGTGGGTGGTCATTCTGGGGGATGACATGCAGGCGGGGTGGTCGTGGCGGCCTGTTGGTCGAGGGGATCGCCTTTGTGGGGTAGCCGGGGTGGGCTCTCGCGTGATGAGTTGTGAGGTGCCGGGCTCTTCATGGGGGACAGAACGGCGACCACGAGTGGTTGGAGAGCCTCCATGGGGAAGGTCGTCTTCTCGATTTCGATGTCGCTCGATGGCTTCATCGCCGCGCTGTACGACGAGCCGAGATGGGGCTCGGGAGGGCGGATTCGGAAGGGCGGATTCGGGAGGGCGGATTCGGGAGGGCGGGCTCGGAGGGCGGGCTCGGAGGGCAGGCTCGGGAGGGCGGGGCTCGGGGGCGGGGAGGTTCTGTACGACTGGGTTCATGGTGGTGAGTGGGGCAGTTTCGGAGCGACAGGGATCGATGCGGAGGTCCTGGGCGGGTTGGTCGCTGAGGTGGGGGCGATCATCGTGGGGCGGAGGATGTTCGATGTGTCGGGCGTTTGGGGTGGTCATTCGCCCGGGTGGACTGCCCTGTTTTGTGATGACTCATCGGCCGCCGGAGGAGTGGGTCAGGGACGGCTCGCTGTTCACGTTCGTCACTGGCGGTGTTGAGAGCGCGTTGGCGCAGGCTCGGGCGGTGGCTGGAGATCGGACGTCGCGATCGGTGGCGGGGCGATGTGGGCCGGCAGTTTCTCCGTGCCGGGCTCGTCGACGACCTGCAGATCCACCTGGCGCCCGTGTTGCTGGGGGAAGGGATCAGGTTGTTTGAGATCGGGAGCGAGCGCGTCTGACTGCACTGGACTCGGGCGCTGGAGTCTCCGTTCGCCACGCACCTGAGGTTTGAGGTGGCGAAGAAGTAGCGCGTCGGGGCGGCTCAGGGGGTGGCTTGAGAGATCACCGCTCCTGAGCCTGTTCCATGCGGGCGATCGAGCGATGACCGGGCCTGAGCCTGTTCCGTGCGTGCGAGAGAGCGATGACCGAACCTGAGCCTGTTGCGCGCAGACGATCGAGCGATGGCCGCGCCTACCGGCCGAGGAAGGCGAGCATGCGCTCCAACGGCCAGGTGTTGATGACGTCCTCCGTGGTCAGCCAGGCGCGCTGCGCGATCCCGATGCCGAAGCGCTGGTTGGCCAGGTGGGGGATGGCGTGTGAGTCGCTGTCGATCGAGAACTTCACCCCGTGGTGCTTGGCCAGGCGGACCAGGTCGGCGGGCAGGTCCGAGCGGTCGGGGAAGGAGTCGATCTCCATGGCCGTCCCGGTGCGGCCGGCCGCGCGGAAGACGGCGTCCCAGTCGGCGTCGACCTGCGGGCGTTTGCCGATCTTGCGGGTGGTCGGGTGGCCGATGATGTCCACGTACGGATTTTCGCAGGCGGCGATGAAGCGGCGGGTCATCTCGTCGCGGGACATGCCGAAGTGCGAATGGACCGAGGCGACGCACACGTCGAACTCGCGGAGGATCTCGCCGGGCCAGTCGACGGAGCCGTCGGGGGCGATGTTGAGCTCGGTGCCGTGCAGGAGCCGCATGTCGGGATATTTCTGTTGCAGCTCCGCGACCTGCTGCCGCTGCTCCAGCGCCTTGTCCAGGGTCATCCGCTGCATGGCCAGGTCGGGGGCGTGGTCGGTGATGGCGTAGTAGAGGTAGCCGCGGGCGTGGCCTGCCGCCACCATGTCCGCCAGCGAGGCGATGCCGTCCGTCAGGTTGGTGTGCGTGTGCAGGTCGCCCTTGAGGTCGGGGAGCTGGACGAGATCCGGCAGCTCGTGGCGGAGCGCGGCCTTCACCTCGCCGCCGTCCTCGCGCATGGGTGGGGGTACGAACTGCATGCCGAGCGCGGCGTAGATCTCCTCCTCGGACTCCGAGGCGATCACCGTCTCACCCTCGAACAGTCCGTACTCGGAGAGCTTCCACCCCTTCTTCACCGCCATCTCCCGGATGGCCACGTTGTGCTCCTTCGAGCCGGTGAAGTATTGCATTGCCGCGCCCCACGACTGGGCGGGCACCACGCGCAGGTCCACCTGAAGGCCCGACGTCGTGCGGATCGACGTCTTCTTGTCGCCCGCCGCGATGACGTCCGCGACATAGGGCTGGGCGCGGAAGTCCTCCATGATGGACTCGGGCGCCACGGCCAGGATGTCGATGTCGCCGATCGTGTCCTTCATCCGCCGCAGTGACCCGGCGTAGGCGATCCGCTCGGCCTTCAGCGAGGCCATCACCTGCTCGGCCAGGGACATGGCGACGCCGATGTGCACCCGGCGGCCCGACTGCTCCAGTTGCTCGATGCCCTTGAGGAGGTTGGCGAGGGTCTTGGGGCCGAGTCCCTTGACGCCGTCGAGCCGCCCCGAGGCGATCGCCTCGCCGAGCGCCACGGGCGAGTCGATGCCGTAGTCCTCGAAAAGCATGATCGCCGTCTTCGGCCCCAGCGTCGGCACGCGGGTCAGCCGCCGCACCCCTTCGGGCACCCGGCCGCGCAGGTCGTCGAGCTGGCGGAAGCTCCCGCGCTGCAGGAACTCCTCCATCTTCTTGGCGATCGCCTCGCCCACACCCGGCACATCGCGCACGTCGGCCACCGAGATGTCCTCGGGGAACCCGGCGATCGCCTTGGCGGCCTTCTGGTAGCTCCGCACCCGGAACGCGTCGCCGCCGGTCAGCGCGAACAGCTCCGCGTATTCGGAGAGCGCCGCCGCCGCATCATCGTTAGCCCTAGCCATGGAGCCAGCTTAGGGATTCCCTCCGACAAACGGCGCGGTCGAGGGCGGCGCTGGACGCCGACGATGCGGTGATCTCCCGACAGGCTAGGTCGGAGCGGCCGCGAGTCAGGGCGGGGCCGGGAGTAAACCGGGGCCGCGCGTGAGGCCGGCCGCGGCTATTCGGCTCCGGACGCGCGCAGGCGAGCCGTCTGCCACTCCATGGCGTGGTCGAACGACTCCGCGGCCTCCGTCAACCGCCGCTCCATCTCCGCGGGGTCGAATCCTCCGTGGGGAAGCCCCACACCGCCCAGCGCCTCACCCACCAGTTCGCGCGTCCGTCGCTCCCCGTCGTCCTGCGCTGCGTGGATCGTCTTCAGCAGTTCCTCCGCGAGGACGTGGGTCTCCAGCCGCCTCGTCCGCGGGTCGAGGTCGAGCCGTTCCAAGCGCCCGTTGCCGTCCGTGACCACGGAGATCATGTCGTCCGCACCGGTCGCCGTGCCGCGTACGTGGGCCAGCTCGCCCTCGACGGAGGCCAGCCGCTTCATCGTCTGTTCGGCCTCCTGGACGACCCGGTCGAGGTTCTCGGGGTCGAAATTGCTCGGGTCCAAGCCGAAGGCGGACATCAGGAAATCCTCTCACTCCGTGATCATTCGTAACAATAATCACTGCAGACACGCTGCAAAACGCAAGATACAGTCCTAACACGGTGAACGACAGACTGTTAGACAGCGAAGTGCCGGTGAACGGTGACGCGCCCACGGGAGGCCAGGGTTTTGTCGCAGGAGATTCATGTCACCTCATCGGCCATCGCGGACATTCAGCGGAACCTGGGGGAGACGTTCATTCCCGCGCTGCGGGAGCTGAAGGGACACGTCGATTCCACCAGCGTTCCGTTCCCCGGGTTCGGCTCCCTGGGGCTGCTGATGATCGGCAAGTACGGTGGTACGCAGAATGACGTGCGGGGGATGGTCGACGACGCCATCGACACCGTGGAGAAGTGGATCGAAGCGCTGGAGACCATCAAGAAGAACTGGGTCAAAGCAGAGCTCAATAGCACCGTCGTCTACAAATGACGGCCCAGCGGAAAGGCGGCCATGGCCCCCATCTTCCCCGCCCTCCAGTCCAAGGCTGCCCTCCAGGCGCTCGGGGAGGCCGCCAGGTCGGCGCCCGCTCTATGGACGGGCGTGGCCGTCGCCGTCACAGCGGTGGCGAACCTGCCCGGAATGGGCGACGCCAAGGCCAACTGGGGGGCGCTGGCCAAGGCTCTCGAAGTCGAATACCCCGGCATGCTGGGCAACGCGGTCTTCCTGTCCCGCGCCGACTGGGTGGCCGACGACCGGGAAGCGTTCCTGAACGCGTGCACGCTCTTCGGCGGTGACCTGCAAAAGCTCAGCGGGCTCTGCTACAACCTGGAGGGCCAGGTCGACCAGGTACGCGATGCCTACAACCGCTACTGGATGGACATCGCCGCGATCGCCGTCACCGTGGTGGGCTATGTGGTGGCCTGCGGCCTCATGAGGCTCACGCCCTATACGAGGGCCTACGCGGAGGTCCTGCTCAACCGTCTCGTCGCCCTCACGAACTTCGTCATCGCGAAGAACACGAAGATCTTCGCGGTCTTCCTCGCCGTGGCGGGCGCCACCCTGGCCACCAGCAGCCAGTCCTTGGGGCAGTTGTTCAACCTCAAGCCGACCGGGAGTGTGGAGATCGACTTCCATCGGGCCAGGATCTCGACGCGGCCGCCCTCGACGTACGTGGCTCCCAAGCGCGAGATTCCGGAGCCCTACCAGAAGCCCAAGCCGCCGACCTCCTGACGCGGCGGCCGACCGCCCGGGCAGCCCGTGAAACGCGTTACATGCGCACGTCGCGCGGGCGGTAAGGCTCCGCGAGGGAGGCCAGGTCCTTGTCCGAAAGCGACACGGACACCGCGGCGAGGGCGTCGTCCACGTGGCCGGGCTTGGTGGCGCCCACGATGGGGGCGATGACGGCCGGCTGCTGGAGCACCCAAGCCAGGGCGATCTGGGCGGCCGGCAGCTCGAGCTCGCGCGCCAGCTCCGCCAGCCGGTCAAGGATGAGCCGGTCGTTCTCAGGGTCGTAGAGGGCGTCGATGCGCGCGTCGGAACCGGCCCTGGTCGTCGACTGGGACGCGCCCGCGCGGGCCAGCACGCCGCGCGCCAGCGGGCTCCACGGGATCACGCCCACGCCCTGGTCCGCGCAGAGCGGGAGCATCTCCCGCTCCTCCTCGCGGTAGAGCAGGTTGTAGTGGTTCTGCATGGACACGAACCTGGTCCACCCGTTCTCCTGCGCCACGTGCTGCGCCTTGGCGAACTGCCACGCCCACATCGTCGAGGCGCCGATGTAGCGGACCTTGCCCGCCTTGACCACGTCGTGCAGCGCCTCCATGGTCTCCTCGATGGGCGTCTCGTCGTCCCACCGGTGGATCTGGTAGAGGTCCACGTAGTCGGTGCCCAGCCGGCGCAGCGAGGCGTCGATCGCGTCGAAGATGTGCTTGCGTGACAGGCCCCGGTCGTTGACCCCCTTGCCCATCGGGAAATAGACCTTGGTGGCCAGTACGTAGTCCTCGCGCCTGGGGAAGATCTTGCGCAGCAGGTTTCCGGTCACGACCTCGCTCTCGCCGGCGCTGTAAACGTCGGCTGTGTCGAAGAACGTCACCCCACCGTCGGCGGCCCGGCGGACGAGCGGTTCGGCCTGGTCCTCGGGCAGCGCCCACTCCTGCCTGGCCGGATCTCCGAAGCTCATCATGCCGAGGCAGATGCGCGAGACCCGCAGGCCGGTGTCACCAAGTCGTCTGTAATCCATAGCCGCAACCCTATGACGACGTCACCCGGCCTAAGTCAGGCGGGTGCGGGCAGAAAGTTCTGCTCGAAGCCGACATTGCGCTTTACAGAAGGCGGTACATCGGGTCGATTGGAGAGGGACAACGGACGGTTCGGTGCTCGTGACGCAGCGCAACGGGGGACAAGTGAATGGATTAGGAAGCGAGCCGGCTCCTCGGCTGCGTCTTCTCGGCGACCTTCCCTCGTCTCCCCTGGACATGGCCTGGCTGACCTTGATGGCGGGGCTCCTCACTGTGACGGTTCCGGTGCAGGCAGAGCTCGCCGGTTCGGGATTCTCGCCGGCGGCCTCGGTGACCTTGCTCCTCCTGCTGGCCGTCCACGCCCGGTTCGTGCTGGGGGGCCTGGCCGGCAGGGCCGGGGGGTGGTGGCTGGTCGGCGTGCAGGCCTGGCTGACGTACGTGCCGCTGGCCGTGTTCGGGGCGGCGTGGACGCCGATGTGCGGGCTGCTGGCCGGTGCGCTGCTGCTGGTGGCCGGGCGCATCAGCTCGGCCACGCTGGTGGCGCTGGCCGTGTGCTGCGGACCGGTCCTGCTCGCGGCTCCCCACGACGGGCTCGCGGACCGGGGGTGGGCGCTGGCCGCGCCGGTGCTCGGCCTGATGGAGTACGCCCTGGTGAGCCTGGCCGCGCGGGCGCAATGGCTGGCCTCCGCCAGGACCGACGCCATCCGTACGAGCGTGGCGCTCGAACGCCGCCGCTTCAGCAGGGACCTGCACGACCTGGTGGGCCACCGGCTCACCGCCCTGGTCCTGAAGACGCAGCTCATCGATCGGCTGGTGGACGAGGAGAACGAGAAGGCGAAGCTGGAGGTCGGCGAGACCCTCGAACTGCTGCGCACCCTGGCGGGAGACGTACGGGCCGTCGCCCACGGCGGGCGGCGTTCCTCGCTGGAAGTGGAGATGAGCTCGGCCCGCGCCCTGCTGGAATCGGTGGGCGTGCGGTGCCAGATCCGGGTGGCGTGTCCCGACCTGCCCGGGGACGTCGCCGACGCGCTCACGCACGCCCTGCGCGAAGGCGTGACCAACGTGCTGCGCCACGCGGAGGCGCGGCAGTGCGACATCCAACTGCTCGATCGCGGCGAACTGGTCCGGCTGTCGATCAAGAACGACGGCGTCCGCCCGGTACGCAGGACGGGAGAGTCGGGTCAAGGGCTGATGAACCTGACCGAGCGGATGGCCGATGTGGGCGGCTGGCTGGAGATCACCGCGGTCCGTAGCGGGCAATTCACCTTCTCGGTTTATGTGCCTCAGATAAACAAACGTGTGAAATTCACAAATGCCTATGAGGTAAGCACACATCGGTAATGTCGTGTGTTACTAGACGCCTTGCCCGTGCGTTGCCATTCTCTTAATGACAACGCACGGGAGGTCGCACCGGATGGACCAGTATGAGCTGTACTGCCTCGCGGACGGTCGTTTCTACGACACCCTCGAGCACAGCACCGCCGAGGACGCCGACTTTCCTATCGCGCACCGGCCGGTCCCCGAAGGATGGTTGCACGAGGCGACGGAGACCTGGTGCTACTACGCGCCGGGCGGCGTGGCGCCCCTGCCTTCCCAGGGCTGGAAGATCCATGTTTCGGCCCGTGTCGACGACGCCGAACGGGCCTTGGCGGCCGTCTGGGACTATTGCCTGCCCCGCGGGATCGCGTTCAAGTTCCTGCGCGGCCTCCCGGTCCTGGTCATGCTCAATTCCAAGGCCGCGTCCAGGGCGTCGAGCGGCAAACTGGTCACCATTTATCCCAGGGACGAGGCCCAGCTCGAACTCGTTCTCAAAGAGCTGCACGAACTCCTGCGCGACGTGCGCGGGCCGTACATCCTGAGCGACCTGCGCTACGGCGAGGGACCGCTGTTCGTCCGCTACGGCGGCTTCGCCGAGCGGCACTGCCTGTCCGGCGGCGAGCGGGTGCTGGCCGTCGAGGACGGCGGCGGACAGCTCGTGCCCGACGTGCGGGGCGCCACGTTCTCGGTGCCACCCTGGACGACGCTGCCCGAGTTCCTCGAGCCCCATCTCGCCGCGCGCAACGCCGTGACCACGACCGGCCTGCCGTACGAGATCGAGAACGTGCTGCACTTCTCCAACGGCGGCGGCGTCTATCTCGCCCGTGACCAGCGAACGGGCGACCGGGTCGTGCTGAAGGAGGCCAGGCCGTACGCCGGGCTCGACAACGCGGGACGGGACGCGGTGGCGCGGCTGACGCACGAGCGCGACATACTGGCCCGCCTGGCCGGGCTGTCCGCGGCGCCGCAGCTGCTCGGCTACTTCACCCTCGGTGAGCATCACTTCCTGGTGCAGGAGTTCGTCGACGGGAACACGCTGCAACGCCGCCTGGTGCACAGGTACCCGCTGACCCGCGCGACGTGCACGCCGGACGACCTCGCCGGCTACACCGATTGGGCCCTCGACACCCTGGACCGGGTGGACCGGGCGCTGGCGTCGCTGCACGAGCGCGGCGTGGTCTTCGGCGACCTGCATCCCGACAACATCCTGCTCACCGAGAGCGGCCGGGTCGTGCTCATCGACTACGAGGTCGCCACGCTCGCCGAGGACGGCGGCCGCGCCGCGCTGGCCCATCCCGCGTACGCGGCACCGGCCGACCGGCGGGGCACCGAGGTCGACAGGTACGCGATGGCCTGCCTGCGGCTCGGGCTGTTCGCCCCGCAGTGCACCATCATGCTGCCGTTGCACCGGGCCAAGGTCGCGCACCTCGGCGAGATCGTGTCGGACATCTTCACCCGCGAGATCGCGACGGCCGTGTCCACGATCGCGGGCGACGACCGTGACGAGGGCGAGATGCGCGCCCTGCCGATGCCCGGGAGCGCCACCTGGCCCGAGCTGCGCGCCGCGATGTGCCGGGCCATCACGACGTCCGCGACGCCCGGACGCGACGACCGGCTCTTCCCCGGCGACGTGGCCCAGTTCCAGCCGGGCGGCGGCCTGAACCTCGCCTACGGCGCCGCCGGCGTCCTGTACGCCCTGGCTTCGACCGGGGCCGGCCGCTTCCCCGAGTATGAGAGCTGGCTGCTCGCGCGGGCCAAGCGCCCGGCGCCGGGCTCCGGCCTCGGCTTCTACGACGGCCTGCATGGCATCGCCTACACCCTTGACCTGCTCGGCCATCGGCAGGACGCGCTCGACGTGGTCGAGATCAGCCTGCGCGAGAAGTGGGACGGCCTGGAATCGGCCCTCTTCTCCGGCCTGTCCGGCATCGGGCTGAACCTCTTCCACCTGGGCGAGCCCGAGCTGGAGCGCAGCGCGCTGCGGGCCGTCGACATCTGCGCGGACCGGCTCGGCGGCGCCGACGACGTCCCGGAGCTCAGCGGCGGCACGAATCCGCGGGCCGGGCTCATGTACGGCTCCTGCGGACCCGCCCTGCTGTTCCTGCACGCCTACGAGCGCACCGGTGACACGGCGCTGCTCGACCTGGCCGCCGTCGCGCTCCGGCAGGACCTGCGCCGCTGCCGCGCGGCCGAGGACGGCTCACTCCAGGTGAACCAGGGCTGGCGGCTGCTGCCGTACCTGGACGAGGGGTCCGTCGGGATCGGCCTGGTACTCGCCCGCTACCTGGCGCACCGGGAGGACGAGAGGTTCGCCACCGCGCTGCGTGATCTTCGGCTGGTCGCGCGTTCGGGGTTCTTCGTCCAGCCGGGGCTGTTCACCGGGCGCGCGGGCATCGTGGCCGCACTCGGCTGCGGGCTCGACTTTGACGGCGCGTCTGAGGCCCAGGTCAAGGGCTTGCGCTGGCACGCGTTGCCGTACGGCGGAGGACTGGCCTTCCCCGGTGACCAGTTGCTGCGCCTCTCCATGGATTTCGCGACCGGAACGGCAGGCGTCCTGTTCGCCCTCGGCACAGTGATGGGCGAACAGCCGGGACGCCTGCCCTTCCTCGAGGCCGCCGCCGACCGGCGGCCTGTCTCCAACCAGTCCCAGAAGGAGGTGTAAACCATGGTACTTCTCGACCTGCAGGGTCTCGAGACCCCGGCCGGCAGCGATGTCGCCAGTGGCGGCAGCACTCTGACCGCTCTGACGTGTCACTCAGGCCACCCGAGCAACCTCAGTGTCGCACTTTGTCACTGACACATTTAGCGCCGATCCCCGCGCTGCTCATGGCGGCGCGGGGATTGGTCTCTTGATGTCTGTCCATTGCGCCCTATGAAGGAGACGGTCGTGCGGGCCGGAGACCGGCTGGTGATGGACGCGGTACGGCGAAGCGGCCCATGGCCCGCCGTCCTCGCGGTCGCGGCGATCGGGGGCGCGGCCGCCGAGCTGGCATTGCCCTACGTGGTCGGCCGCACCGTCGACGGCTTCGTCTCCGCCCGGCCCGGGACCGCGTCCTGGCTGGCGGCCTGCGCGGTGATCGTGGCCGGGATCATGCTCTGCGAGAGCGCCGGGGTCTGGGCACGCGGCGCGAGCAGCGCGTACGCGGCCGCCCGGCTGCGCCTGTCGGTGCTGCGGCACGTCCTGGGCGTCGGCCCCGCCGCGACCCGCCGTTTCCCCGAAGGCGAGCTGGTCACCCGCGCCGGCCTGAACGCCGAGGAGGCCGGCCGGGCGCCCGAAGCCGTGACCGGCGCGCTGGCGCTGCTCGTCCCCACGCTCGGCGCGCTGGCGGCGCTCACGCTCATCGACCCCGTGCTGACCGCGACGCTGGTCGCCGGGATCGCGCTCATCCTGTTCGTCCTGCGGGCCTTCCTCCGGGCCACGACCACGATCGCGGGCGGCTACCAGGAGGTTCAGGGCGAGATCGCCGTCCGGCTGGTGGACGCGCTCGGCGGGGCCCGGACGATCGCCGCCGCCGGAACCGCCGACCGCGAGACGCGCCGGGTCCTGGCGCCCATGGACCGGCTGCGGGCCCACGGCATGGAGCTGTGGCGGGCGAACGCCTCGGCCGGCGTCCAGGCGGGCCTCATCGTGCCGCTGGTGGAGGTGGCCGTACTCGCCGTGGGCGGGCTCCGGCTGGCCGCCGGCGAGCTCACGATCGGCGAACTGTACGCGGCGGCCAGGTACGCGGTACTGGGCGCGGCACTGAGCACTTCGCTCGGCTACATCGGCGGCCTGGCCAGGGCACGCGCGGCGGCCGAGCGCGTCGCCGAGATCCTCGGCCTCCCCACCACCCGCTACGGCACCCGCCTCCTCCCGGCCACCCACCCGCCGGCCGGCACCTCCGCGGCACCCGCCGGGCGCGGCACCGTGGACTTCCGTGGGGTCACGATGCCCGGTCTGGCGGTGGACGAGCTGGTGATCCCCGCTGGGTCGGTCACGGCCGTGGTGGGGCGGTCGGGATCCGGCAAGTCACTGCTCGCCGCCCTGGCGGCCCGGCTGGCGGACCCCGCAGGGGGAACGGTGCTGCTCGACGGCGTGCCGCTGCCGGAGCTTGACCGCGCCGAGCTGAGACGGGCCATCGGGTACGCCTTCGAACGGCCGGTCCTGGTCGGCGACACCGTCGGCGCGGCCATCGGGCTCGGTGCGGATGGCCAAGGAGTCGTAGCGGCGGCGGCGACGGCGGCGTGCGCCGACGGGTTCATCCGCCGCCTGCCCGGCGGGTACGCGACCCCCATGGCCGACACCCCGCTCTCCGGCGGCGAACGGCAGCGGATCGGCCTGGCCAGGGCGTTCGCGCAAGGAGAGCGCCTGCTGGTGCTCGACGACGCCACCTCCAGCCTCGACACCGTCACCGAACGCCAGGTCGGCACCGCCCTCACCGCAGACCCCCGGGGGCGTACCCGGCTCATCGTGGCCCACCGGCTCACCACGGCGTCCCGCGCCGACCGGGTCGTCTGGCTGGAGGACGGCAGGGTGCTGGGCCACGCACCGCACCACGAACTGTGGGCGGACCCACGCTACCGAGCCGTCTTCCAGGGCCCCCAGGAACTCGGCGGGTCCGACGGACGCGGGGGAGACCTCTCATGAAGTCGCTGCTCTGGCAGGCGTTGCGGCGGCGGCCGTACGCGTTGCTGCGTCTCTGTCTGTGGTCGGTGCTGGAGGCGGCGCCCGCGTTCCTCATCGGGCACGCCGTCGCGCGCGCCATCGAGGACGGCTTCGCGGTGGGCCGCCCGGCCCTGGGGCTGGTCTGGCTGGCGGCGCTCGGCTGTGCGTGGCTGGTCGCCGCCGTCGCCGCCCGCCAGATCATTCTCGCCGTGGCGGCGGTCGCCGAGCCGTTCCGGGACGACCTGCTCGCTCACGTGGTCGGCGGAGCCATGCGCCGGGCCGCCCAGTCGGTGACCGCCCGCCCGGACACCGCCGCCGTCACCAGGGCCGGTCTCCAGGTGGAGCTGGCCAGGGACGCCTTCGCGGCGGTGGTCACCACCGTGCGCGGGTTCGCGTTCACCGTGGTGAGCGTGGTGCTGGGGCTGCTCACGCTGGCTCCGCAGGCGGCGGTGCTGGTGCTGCCGCCGTTCGTGGCCGGGCTGGGGCTGTTCCTGGTGTCCCTGCCGGCTCTGGCGCGGCGGCAGCGGGCGTTCCTGATGGCCGACGAACTGCTCGCCGAGTCGATGACCGGCATGGCCGGGGGCCTGCGCGACATCGTGGCCTGCGGGGCGGAGGACCGCGTGGGCGCGGCGCTGGCCGACCGGGTCGAGGCGCAGGCGTCGGCGGCGCGCGCTCTGGCCCGCGTGACCGCCGCGCGCACGATCGCGCTCGCCGTCGGCGCCTGGCTGCCCGTGGTGCTCCTCCTGACCGGTACCCCCTGGCTGCTCGGCGGCGGCATGGGCGCGGGGGTCGTCGTGGGCGCCCTGGCCTACGTCACCCAGTCGCTGGCCCCCGCCCTGAACGGCCTCGTCCACGGCCTCGGCGTCAGCGGCGTCAGCCTGGTGGCCACCCTCCGCCGCATCGCCACCTCCGGCCCCCCGGCCCCGCTCCAGACCTCGGCCCCGCTAGAGGCTCCCGAGGCTCTGGTGGCAGGGCCGGGGCGGGCAGGCGCGGGCGGCGTGCGGTTGAGGGGGGTCACGTTCGCGTACGGGCCGCACTCCGAGGCGGTGATCGACGGGCTCGATCTCGACATCCCCGAGGGCGACCACCTAGCGGTCGTCGGCCCGAGCGGTGCCGGCAAGTCCACCCTGGCGGCCCTGGTCAGCGGTCTTCTCCAGCCGGACAGCGGCGACGTCCGGATCGGCGGGGTGCCCGCCGCCGACGTGCCTCCCGCCGCGCGGGTGCTGATCCCCCAGGAGGCGTACGTCTTCCGCGGCTCGCTGCACGAGAACCTCACGTACCTGAGCGACGCACCACCCCACCAGGTGGAGGCCGCCGTCACCGCGCTCGGCGCCACCGGCCTGCTGGCGGGCCCTCCGGAGCTCGACCCCGGCTCCCTGTCCGCCGGGCAGCGTCAGATGATCGCCCTCGTACGCGCCTACCTGGCCTCGGCTCGCCTGGTCATCCTGGACGAGGCCACCTGCCATCTCGACCCCGCGGCAGAGGCACGGGTGGAGGCCGCGTTCGCCGAGCGCGGTGGCACGCTGATCGTCGTCGCCCACCGCCTCACCTCGGCCACGCGCGCCCGCCGCATCCTGCTCATGGACGCCGGTCAGGCCGTGGCCGGCACGCATGACGAGCTGGTGCGCATCTCACCCACATACGCTGACCTGGCCGGTCACTGGCAACCGGAGCCCGTGTCATGAAATATCCGGACGCAGAGCGTCTGTCACTCGTCGAGGAGCTGCACGGCCACCTCGTCACCGACCCCTACCGCCGGCTGGAGGACGCCACCCATCCGGCCACCCTCGCCTGGCAGGCCGAGCAGGACCGGCTCTGGCGGCACCACGCCGCCGGCCTCCCCCTCCGTGAGCACTTCCAGAAGCGCCTGACCGAGCTCAGCGTCACCGGGATGACCACCCCGCCGCTGTGGCGCGGCGAGCGGCGCTTCCACCTGTCCCAGTCCGCGGGCCAGGAGCATCCGGTGCTGTACCGCGACGACCGGGCGATCCTCGATCCCATGGAGCTCGACGACACCGGCCTCACCACGCTGGACGACTGGCAGCCCGACTGGGAGGGGCGCCTGCTGGCGTACCAGCTGTCGAGGAGCGGGGACGAGCGGGCGGACCTGTACGTCATGGACATCGACACCGGCGAGATCGTCGACGGCCCGATCGGCGGCTGCCGCTACTCACCGGTCGCCTGGCTGCCCGGTGGCAGGGAGTTCTTCTACGTCCGCTTCCACCAGGGCGTACACCTGCACCGGCGAGACGGCGACGTCCAGGTCTTCACGCGGGGCGCGCTCTCGTACGGCCTGCAGATCAGCGCGGACGGGCGCTGGCTGGTGATCTCCGCGGGCACCCCCGCCCGGAACGACCTCTACCTCGCCGACCTCTCCGCGGGCCCGCCCGAGCGCCTCGACCTGAAGGTGATCCAGGAAGGGGTGGCGGCGCGCGCCGCGGCGGCGATGGGCCCGGACGGCCGCCTGTACATCCTCACCGACCAGGACGCGCCCCGGCGCCGGCTCTGCGTCGCCGACCCGGCC
Organism: Nonomuraea aurantiaca; assembly: GCF_020215705.1. Lineage (GTDB taxonomy): Bacteria > Actinomycetota > Actinomycetes > Streptosporangiales > Streptosporangiaceae > Nonomuraea > Nonomuraea aurantiaca. Next base: position 1,177,148 of record NZ_JAIWNB010000001.1, read on the forward strand.
ACCCCCGCCGCGTGGGAGGAGCTCGTGCCCGAGGACCCCATGGCCGTACTGGGGACCTTCACGCTGCTCGACGGCGCCCGGCTGCTGATCTCCAGGATCCGCCACGCGGTCGGCGAGCTCGCGGTCCACGACGCCGCCACGGGGGAGCGCACCGGCAGCGTCCCGCTGCCCGGCAGCGGCTCCATCGCCTCGCTGACCTCGCGCCCCGGCGGCGGCCACGAGGCGTGGTTCGTCTACACGGACGCGGTCACCCCGGCGGAGGTCTGGCGCCACGACGCCCGCGAGGGGACGACGACCCTCTGGTCATCGGCCGCGGGCGGCGCGGCGGTGACGGGCTCGCGGGTCTCGCGGGTCTCGCGGGTGGAGAGCCACCACCTCGAGTACGACTCCGCCGACGGGACCCGGGTGCGCATGGTGGTCGTGGCGGGCCCGCACCCCGGCGGCCCCCGTCCGACGATCCTGACCGGTTACGGCGGGTTCGGGATGTCGCTCACCCCTGGGTACGCGGCCGACTCCCTGGCCTGGGTCGAGGCCGGCGGCGTCCTGGCCGTGGCCAACCTGCGCGGCGGCGGGGAGGAAGGCGAGGCGTGGCACCGCGACGGCATGCTTGAGCGCAAGCAGAACGTCTTCCAGGACTTCACCGCCGCCGCCGAGAAGCTGATCGCCGACGGGTGGACGACCCCCGGCCGGCTGGCCGTCTGGGGCGAGTCGAACGGCGGCCTGCTCGTGGGGGCCGCGATGACGCGGCGGCCGGAGCTGTTCGCGGCCGTCGTGTGTTCCGCGGGGCTGCTGGACATGGTCCGGTACGAACGGTCGGGGCTCGGGGCGGCCTGGACCGGTGAGTACGGCTCCGCCGACCTTCCCGAGCAGCTGGGCTGGCTGCTCGGCTACTCGCCCTACCATCACGTACGCCAGGGGATCGACTACCCGGCGACGCTGTTCACGGTCTCCGGCGCCGACTCGCGGGTGGATCCGATGCACGCGCGCAAGATGTGCGCGGCCCTGCAGTGGGCGACGGCGGGAGAGCGGCCGATCCTGCTGCGCCATGAGCGTGACGTCGGCCACGGGGCCAGGGCGGTCAGCAGGTCGATCGGCCTGGCCGCCGACGTGCTCGCCTTCGCCGCCGCCCACACCGGCCTGGAACCGATGCCCTGAGTCGCCGGTCCCAAGCGGGCAGGGTCAGATCCAGCCGGACTCGCGGGCGATGCGGATCGCGTCGATCCGGCTGCGCGCCCCCAGCTTCGCCGTACTGCGGTGGAGGTAATTTCGGACCGTTCCTTCCGCGAGGAACAGCGACGCGGCGATCTCCGACACCGTGGCCCCTTCGGCCGCGGCGCCGATCACGTCCAGCTCCCGCTCCGTCAGCGGCGCCTCCGGCGGGCTCATCGCGGCGATCGCCAGCTCCGAGTCGATGACCCGCTCCCCGGCGGCCACCCTGCGGATGGCGTCCCCGAGCCGGCCGGGTGGCGCGTCCTTGGCCATGAACCCCCGCACGTGCACGTCCAGGGCCCGCTTGAGCAGCCCGGGCGTGCCGACGCCGGTGAGGATGAGCACGCCGCACTCCGGCAGCTTGTCGTGCAGCTCGCCGGCGGCCTCCAGCCCGTCCTTGCCGGGCAGCGCGACGTCGAGCACGGCCACGTCGGGCCGGACCGTCTGGGCGACGTGGAGGATGCGATCACCCCGGTCGACCTCCGCGACGATCTCGATATCCTCCTCATAGGCCAGCAATGCCACGATCGCTCCTCGCACCAGATGCATGTCCTCAGCGAGCAAGGTTCGGATCACTGTTGTCCTCACGGTCAGCCAGCAAGCCTGTGAGCCTATAAGTCTGACGTATCCGGCATCCCCTGCAAAGCGGTCAGCGGCGTACCAAGCGGCCGGTCGGGCTCCTGGGCCCGGCTAGAGGGGGAAGCGCGGGGTGATCATCGTCACGCCGGGCACGCTGCCGATCGAGGACAGGGCCTTGCCCGCGTCGGCGAGCCCGATGGTCCGCGTGACGAGCTGGTCGGGGTGCAGGATCCCGGCCCTGATCATCTCCATCATCGGCGCGTAGTCGTGCGCGGCCATGCCGTGGCTGCCGAGCAGCCGCAGCTCGTGCCCGATCACCCGGTCCATCGGCACCGGGGTCGCGGCGCCGGGCAGCAGCCCGACCTGTACGTGCCGGCCGCGGCGGCGCAGGCTCTCGACGGAGGCCGCGCAGGTCTGGGGGCTGCCCAGCGCGTCGATCGACAGGTGCGCCCCGCCCCTGGTCAGCTCCCTGACCTGGGCGCCCGCGTCACCGGCCGAGCCGTCGACGAAGTGCGTGGCACCCGCCTGCTCGGCGAGCTGGAGCGCGTCGGTGTTGATGTCGACGGCCACCACGCGCGCCCCGGCGGCGGTGGCGATCATGATGGCGGACAGGCCGACCCCGCCGCAGCCGTGCACGGCCACCCACTCGCCCGGCCGCACCGCTCCCACCTGCGTGATGGCGCGGAAGGCGGTGGCGAAGCGGCAGCCGAGCCCGGCCGCGGTCACGTAGGCCATCTCCTCGGGGACCGGGATCAGGTTCACGTCGGCGTGGTCGATCGCCACGTATTCGGCGTAGGAGCCCCAGTGGGTGAAGCCCGGCTGGGTCTGCCGCTCGCACACCTGCTGCTGGCCGGCGGCGCAGGCCGTACAGGATCCGCAGGCGCAGACGAACGGGACGGTGATCCTGGCGCCGGGCAGCCAGCCGCGCACCTCGGCGCCGACCGCCTCCACGACGCCCGCGAGCTCGTGCCCCGGCACGTGGGGCAGGACGCGGATGTCGGGGTCGTGGCCCTGCCAGCCGTGCCAGTCGCTGCGGCACAGGCCCGTCGCCTCGACCCTGATCACCGCCCCGTGTGGCGCCGGCGACGGATCGGGCAGCTCGCGCAGGTCGAGCTCCCCACCGAACAGGTCAAACGCAACGGCTCGCATCTCATGAGCTTAGGGTCAACCGTCGCCACTTGCGCAAGGCTTGGTGCGAGGGTGAGCCCGGTTCGGTCGTGTAGATGACGATGCGCAAGTCCTCGCGGTCGGGCACGGCGAGGACCTGGCAGGTGACGTCGATGACGCCGATGTTCGGCAGGTCGACGCGCTTGGTGTTGCGCCGCCGGACCTCCACCTCGTGCCTGGCCCAGATCTCGGCGAATTCGGGGCTCAGCGCGAGCAGCTCCGCGACCAGCGCCTGGAGGCCCTGGTCGTCCGGGTAACGGCCCGCCGCGACGCGGAGGTCGGCCACGGACCCGCGGGCGAAGCGGCTCTTCTCCTCGTCCGCGAGGTGCGCGGCGATGTCGGAGGAGCGGAACAGCCAGCGGATGACGTTGAGGTCGTCGGGCGAGCGTGCGTCGAGATCGCCCATGACCATGCCGGCGAGCGGGTTCCAGGCGAGGATGTCGTACTTGGCGTCGACCACATAGGCGGGCACCTCCTCCAGGAAGGAGATGAGGTGCAGGATGGCCTCGGGCACGTCGGCCCTGATGCGCGGCGTCTCCAGCGCCTGGCCGGCCAGGTTGAACAGGTGGCCGCGCTCGTCCTGGCTGAGCATGAGCGCCCTGGCCAGCGCGTTGAGCACCTGGCGTGACGGATGGGGTCCACGTCCCTGCTCCAGCCGGATGTAGTAGTCGATCGACATGCCCGCGAGCTGCGCGACCTCCTGCCTGCGCAGGCCCGGCGTGCGCCGGCGCCCGGCCTCGGGCAGCGCCACGTCGCGGGGCGTGATGCGGGCGCGCCTGCTGCGGAGGAACTCGGCGAGTTTGTTGCGGTCCATCCCTCTATCTTCTGGCAGATCGTGGCTGCTTGGGTGGTACCGCCGATCCCAGCATAGGGAGGTCTCTCACGCTCCGGCCCGATCCGCGCGAGCGTTGAACCATGACGACAACAGCCCTCATCACAGGTGCCAACAAGGGAATCGGCTTCGAGATCGCGCGGCTGCTCGGCGAGCGCGGCGTCACCGCCATCGTGGGGGCGCGCGACGAGGAGCGCGGCCGGGCCGCCGCCGAGCGGATCGGCCAGCCGTACGTGCGGCTCGACGTGACCGACGCCGACAGCGTGCAGGCCGCCGCCAAGTGGATCGAGCAGGAGTACGGCAAGCTCGACATCCTGGTGAACAACGCGGGGGCCATGATCTGGGCGGAGGACCCGCGCCCCAGCGCCACCAGTGTCGACGACCTCAGGCAGGTGTACGAGACCAACGTGTTCGGCGTGGTCACCGTGACCAACGCGATGCTGCCCCTGCTGCGCCGGGCCGAGGCGGCCAGGATCGTGAACATGTCGAGCGAGCTCGGCTCCCTGTCCCTGGTGATGGACCCGGACGGCCGCCTCTGGGAGCGCAACTTCATGGGCTACAACTCCTCCAAGACCGCGCTCAACATGGTCACCGTCTCCTACGCCAAGGAGCTCTGGGACACCTCGATCAAGGTGAACGCCGTCACCCCGGGTTACTGCGCCACCGATCTCAACGGACACACCGGCCCGCGCACGCCGGAGCAGGGCGCGACGATCGCCGTACGGATGGCCACCCTCGGCGCCGACGGCCCGACCGGCGCCTTCTTGGATGAGGACGGCCCGCTGACGTGGTGAGGTGTGGAAGGGAGATGTCCGGACAGTAAGGAGGCATGGGACAAGATTTGGACAAAGAGCGGTTCTCCGAAGCGGAGTACGCCCGCTTCGGAGAGCGCCTCCACGAGCAGCTCGGCGTGCTGCGCGAGCTGCTCGGCAGGCCGGGCTTCGGCGAGGGGCCGACGACCATCGGCGCGGAGCTGGAGCTGTTCCTCATCGACGAGGCGGGCCGCCCGCTGCCGCGCAACGCCGAGGTGCGCGACGCGCTCGGCGACCCCCGCGTGGTCCTGGAGCTGGGCCGGTACAACCTGGAGGTCAACCTGACTCCGCTGCCGCTGGAGGGGCGGCCGTTCGAGCAGCTGGGCGCGGAGGTGCAGGAGACCCTGACGAGCGTGGACCAGGCGGTGGAGGGTGGCGGCGCGGTGCCCATCGGCATCCTGCCCACGTTGAGCGCCGACGATTTCACCAAGGAGGCGATCAGCGACCAGAACCGCTACCGGGCGATGAGCCGGGGGCTGCGGCGGCTGCGGCTGGAGCCGTTCTTGGTCAAGATCGACGACCTGGAGCTGGCGGTCGAGGACGTCATCCTGGAGAGCGCCAACACCTCGTGGCAGGTGCACATCCGCACGCCGCCGGACCGGTTCGCCCGGCTGTTCAACGCGGCGCAGCTGGCCACCGGGCCGGTGCTGGCGGCCTGCGGCAACTCGCCGTTCTTCCTCGGCCGGCAGCTGCGGGAGGAGACCAGGATCGCGTTGATGGAGGAGGCGGCCGACGATCGGGACCTGGAGCGGCGCTATCGGAAGGACGGCCGGGTCACGTTCGGGTCTGATTGGGTGCGTGAGGGGGCCTATGAGCTGTTCGAGCGGTACGTACGGGACTACGATCCGGTCCTGCCCGAGCTGACGGACACCACGGACCCGCTGGACGTGCCCGAGCTGCGGCTGCACCAGGGCACGATCTGGCACTGGAACCGGCCCGTCTACGACCCGTCCGACGGCGGCCACCTGCGGATCGAGATGCGCGCCCTGCCCGCAGGCCCGTCGTGCGCGGACATGGCGGCCAACACCGCCTTCCTCATCGGGCTGACAATGGCGCAGGCGGAACGGGATCTCACCGAGTTCGCGTTCGCCGAGGCGTACCAGAACTTCTACCGGGCCGCCATGCACGGGCTCGACGCCAAGCTGTCCTGGCCCGGCCGGGACGGCGAGTTCGCGGCCGCCGACCTGGTGCTCGAGCTGCTGCCCGAGGCCAGGGAGGGGCTGCTCGCGGCCGGGGTCACGCCCTCGGACGCCGACGGCGCGCTCGACGTCATCAGGCAGCGGACCCGGCTGCGCCGTACCGGAGCGGCGTGGCAGCGCGAAACGCTGGCCGAGTTCGGTGGCGACACCGAGCGGCTGGTGCGGCGTTATCGGGAGCTCGCCCTTTCCGGGCAACCCGTACATACCTGGAGTTAGCCGAACTATTCCGCCCGCCGATCCGTCGAATACACGAGACATCGACGGAAAGGCGGGGGAAGTATGGCTGCACCGGGAATGGTTCCGATCGACAAGACGCCCTTCACCTTACGCAGGGCTACGGGAACCTTGGCCGAGGGGGCGGCCAAGCTGGCCAGTGGCATCGGCGCCGTCTCGGTGGCGGCGGTGCTGGCCCACGCCAACCGGACCGGCGAGCGCAAGGGGGCGACGGGGGCGCTGGGCTCGATGAACCCCAGACCGGCCGACTGGTACGCCTTCGACGACAAGGACCAGGACACGACCGACTGGTATCCGCAGGGCCTGACCTGCGGCGAGGACTCCGGCTCGGCGGGGGTCCCGGTGTTCGTGGCCAGCTGGTACTTCAAGCCGTCGCCGCCCGTGGTCGAACGCGGGATCAGGGTGAGCTTCCTCAGCCCGCAGACGCTGAAGTACCAGCACGCGCTCCTCGTCGAGGCCAAGCCGGACGGGTCGTACGGGGCGATCAACATCCACGCGGGCGGCGTGGCCTGGCACGGCGACCTGCTCTACGTGGCCGACACGAGCAAGGGACTGCGGGTCTTCGACCTCAACCACCTGCTGGACCTGCGCACCGCCCAGAACGACCTGGGCGATCCGGCGCGGATCGGCCGCCAGGGCGGCAAGTACCACGCGTTCGGCTACCGCTACGTCATCCCGCAGAGCGACTCCTGGCGCCTCGCCACGACCGGCGCCCTCTTCTCGTTCGCCTCCATCGACCGCACCACCACGCCGCACACCCTCATCTGCGGCGAATACCACGAGAACGACCCCAACGGCCGCGTCGCCCGCTGGGACCTGGAGCTCAGCGACGGCGTGCCCAGGGACGCCTACGTCATGGGCCTGCCGAAGATCCAGGGCGCGCTCACCAGCGGCGGCAAGTGGTACATGAGCCAGGCGGCCGACGGCAACACCAACGGCAAGCTGCACGTCAGCACCGAGGGCAAGCTCGTCACCCGCCCCTATCCCATCGGGCCGGAGGACCTGACCGTGCAGGGCGGCAGGCTGTGGAGCGTCACCGAGTTCAGGCATAAGCGGATGATCTTCGGCGTCAATCTGTGAGGCGCTGTCAATCGTTGAGATGCTGGTACAGCAGTTCGCGGTAGTGGCGGTCGAAGTCGTCGTAGCGGGCGCGCAGCCGGGACCCCGGCCAGTCGCCGGGCAGCAACTCCTCGGGCAGCAGCGGGTCGGCCAGCAGGTGGCGTACCACCGCCGCCGACACCAGGAACCCCTCGGTCAGGCCCTCGGCCCGGTCGAGCGCGCTCTCCAGCCGGCGCGCCTCGCCCGCCCAGCCGTCGAGGTCCCACAGCAGCGGCGTGGGGTCGTCGCGCGGGCGGCCGTCGATCAGCGTGCACTGCGCGGTGACGCTCTCCGGCCACTGCCGCAGCAGGTTGGCCGGGCGCAGCCAGGTGCCCTCACGGAGCTCGGCCAGGCGCAGCGCGGTCATCGTGTGCCGGAAGGCGGCCCGGTCGGCCGGGGCGCGGCGCTCGGCCGTCACGACCGCGATCTCCCAGGTGCCGTCCCACGGCCTGGTGTGCGGGTCGCGGCTCTCGTCCTGCCTGCCCTGACGCTCGATGAGGCGGTCCGACAGCGTGTAGCGGCCGCTGGACTGGACCAGGTCGCCCGCGGCGACCATGCGTGACAGCGCCACGCGCACGGTCCCCTCGGCGATGCCGAACAGCGCGCCGATGCGCACCAGGTGGCGGGCGGCCAGCCGGGGCGGATGGCTGCCGAGCAGCGCGCTCAGCACGGCCGACCTCGCACTGAGATTGTTACGCTCTTCCATCGCGTGTCGAGTATATGTAATGTCCGGGGTATGGGGCGCTATCTCATCGAATCGTTCGACAGCAGCGACCGTTACGCCACCGAGCGCTATCAGGGCGCGACGGGACGTAACTGGTGGAGCTGCGATCCGACGCTGCAGTTGCTCATGCGGCGCCACCTGGGTGACGGCTTCGCCTGGGCCACGCCCTACCTGGAGAAGCTGGGCGCGCTGATGGGCGGCACCGTGGCCGAGTGCGCGGAGGAGACCGATCGGCACCCGCCGCGGCTGGAGAAGTACGACAAGTGGGGCAGGGACGTCAGCGAGGTCGTGATGCCGCCCTCCTTCCACACGGCCAGGAACGCCCTCATGGCCAACAACTTCACCGCACCTGCGTTCGCCGACGAGGCTCGGGCGAACGGGGCGAATCCCGCCGCGCTCGCCGCGGCCTGGACGTACCTGCTCGACCAGGCCGACATCGGGATGGGCTGCGCGCTCGGCACGGGCGGCGACATGGTGGTCTCCCTGGCCGAGCGGCACGCGCCCGACGACGTACGGGGCCGGGTACGGGCGATCTTCGCCAACGGCTTCTACTCCGGCGAGGCCGCTCAGATGTTCACGGAGCGGACCGGCGGCTCCGACCTGGCCGCCCTGGAGGCCACGGCGGTGCCCGACGGCGACTCCTGGCTGCTGTCCGGGTTCAAGTGGTTCGCCTCGAACGCCAACGGCTCCGCCTTCGTCGTGCTCGCCCGGCTTCCCGAGGGCGACGTGGCGCCGTTCCTGGTGCTGTGGGAGCGCCGTGACGGCTCGCGCAACGGGGTGCGGATCAGGCGGCTGAAGGACAAGCTCGGCACCCGGTCCGTCGCGTCGGCCGAGGTGGAGTTCGCCGACGCGGAGGCGTTCCTGCTGGCCGGGAGCGGCTCCGGCTCGGGGCTCGGCACGATGATGAAGCTCACCAACGCCTCCCGGCTCGGCGTGGCGATGATGGGTGCCGGCGTGGCCAGGCGCGCCCTGGTCGAGTCGCTCTGCTACGCGCGCTCTCGCGAGGCGTTCGGCCGGCCGCTCATCGAACAGCCGTTGATGCGCCGCAAGCTGGCCGAGCTGATCGTCGAGGTCGAGGCGGCCCAGGCGCTCGTCTTCGACGGCCTCGTCGGACCCCGCCTGCGCATCGCACCGGCCCTGATCAAGCTGCGGGCGGCCCGGCTCGGCGTCACAGCGGCCAGTGACGCGATCGAGGTGCACGGCGGCAACGGCTACATCGAGCAGTGGCCGGTGGCCAGGCTGCTGCGCGACGCCCAGGTCAACCCGATCTGGGAGGGCGGGGACAACATCCTGTGCCTGGACGTACGGCGGGCGATGCTGCGCGAGAACGCCCACGAGCCCTTCCTCGACCGGCTCGCCTCGGCGGTCGACTCGGCTTCGTCCGTCGATGCGGAGACCGTGGCTCTGGTCCGCGGCCGGATCGAGGACCTCCGCAAGGCGATCACCGCTTGGTCCTCCCTGAGCCCCGTCGCGGCGGAGGCTCGGCTGTTCGCGCTGGCCACGTACATGGCGGACGTCTACGCGGCGGCGCTGCTGCTGGAGCAGGCAGCCTGGGAGGCACGGGAGCTCGGCACCGACCGCAAGGCACTGGTGGCCCGGCTCTACGCCGACGCGCACCTCGCGGACCACGGTCCGTTGCGGGGGATCGACCGCCCGGCAGAGGGGCTGGACCGCTTTGACGATCTTCTCGCGGGCGCTCTCACACTCTGACGCGGCCGGAAGGCGCTGATCACGCCGATGTCAGGTAGCGGGTGAACATCGCGACGAGCTCGTCCTCCAGGCGCTTCAGGTCGATGGGCTCGTGCTCCGCGATGACCTGGTGGACGACCAGTTCGATCGAGGCGTTGATGATCCGGGCGGCGGTGTCGACGTCGGAGACCCGCACCTCGGGATAGCGGCGCAGCAGCTCGCGGGCATAGGCGACCCGCGCGTCCTTGAACTGGTAGACCTTTTTCATCAGGTCTTGGGAGCGCGGCGCCTGCTCCACCATGATGCGCAGCAGTTGCGGGTCGTCCAGGTGGTTCGCGATGGCGGCCTGGACGAAGACGCGCATGACGCCTTCGATGGTGTCGGGCAGCTCCTCGGCCTGGCGGCGGGCGACCTCGGCCGCGCCGCTGTCGAAGTGGCCGGCCATCAGCTCCAAAAGGATGGCGTCCTTGTTCGGATAGTACTGATACAGCGATCCGATCGACACGCCGGCCCGCTCGGCGATCCGGTTGGTGGTGCCGGCGGCGTAGCCGTACTCGGCGAAAACGTGAGCAGCCGCCTTGAGTATGCGCTGGCGGGTCAGCTCGGCGCGGGCCTGCCGTGGCTGTTTGCGCGGGTGAAGCCATTGCTTCTCCGACACCGCGGACCTCCTGCCGAAGAGCGCGAAAGCGAGTAGCGCAAGAACTGAATAATTGCTCATAATAGTGCCATGAGCAGGCAAAATACGCCACTCCCCGAGCCCTGTCGGCGGCCCCGCGAGGTGTCCATGGAAGAGGTCCGTGCCCGGCTCGGCGAGCCCGACGCGATGGTCGCGAACAAGATCCAAGATCGCATCGACGAGCACATCCGCCTCTTCATCGCTCACTCGCCCTTCCTGGCGATGGCCACCGCGGACGCCTCGGGCCGGGCCGACTGCTCGCCTCGCGGCGACTACCCGGGCTTCGTGAAGGTCCTCGACGAACACACGCTCGCGATCCCCGACCGGGCCGGCAACAAGATCGCCGACTCCTTCCGCAACCTCGCCGAGAACGACGGGATCGGGCTGCTGTTCCTCATTCCCGGCTCGCGGGAGAGTCTGCGCGTCAACGGCCGCGCTTATGCCACCGACGAGCCCGACGTGCTCGCCCGGATGCAGATCGAGGCCAGCGAGCCCGAACTGGCCCTCGTCGTCGACGTCGAGGAGGCCTACTTCCACTGCGGCCGCGCGCTCATCCGCTCCCGGCTGTGGGACCCCGCCAGTCAGGCGCTCGCGGACGAGCTCCCGACGCTCGGTGAGGTGGCGGCGGCGCAGTTCGGGCTCGACATCGACCCGCGGCTCATCGAAGCGAGCCTCGAAGAGGACTACCGGAAACTCTATTGACCGAGACCCGAAGTGATCATCTTATGCAGCTCACCCTTCTCGACCGCATCGACCGGGTCGCCGAGGACGTCGTCGCCCTCACCCTGCGCGGCGCGACCGGTCCGCTGGCTCCATGGGAGCCGGGCGCGCACATCGACCTCGCCCTGCCGAACTGGCTGACCAGGCAATACTCCCTGTGCGGCGACCCGGCGGACCGCGGGCACTACCGCGTCGCGGTGCGCCACGAACGGCTCAGCCGAGGCGGCTCCGACTACATCCATCGCTATCTCCGGCCGGGCCGCACGCTGGAGGTGTCCCTGCCGCGCAACAACTTCCCGCTCGTTCCGGCTCCCGACTACCTCTTCCTCGCGGGCGGGATCGGCATCACCGCCATCCTGCCGATGCTGCGGGCGGCCGTCGACGAGGGCGCGTCCGGCGCGATGGTCTACACCGGACGCACGTACGCCACCATGCCCTTCGCCGGCGACCTGCGCGACGCGTACGGCGAGCGGGTGACGATCGTCGCCACCGAGCGCGACAGGCGCCCCGACCTCGCCGCGCTCGGTGCCGGCCTCGGACCCGAGACCGTCGTGTACTGCTGCGGGCCTGCCTCGCTGCTCACCGCGTCCGAGGCCGTCTTTCCGGCCGAGCGGCTGCACACCGAGCGCTTCCGCCCGACGCCCAGGACGTTCGCGCCCAACACCGCGTTCGACGTGGTGTGCGCACGATCGGAACGGACCGTGCGGATACCCGCGGACGAGTCGCTGCTGGCCGCCCTGACCCACGCCGGCCTCCCCGTGCCCGCAGGCTGCCGGGAAGGCGTCTGCGGCAGCTGCGAGCTCACCGTCCTGGAGGGCGAGCCGGAGCATCGCGACGACATCGGCGCCGCGCCCGGTCGCATGTACGCCTGCGTGTCCCGCTCGCTGTCGCCCCGCCTCGTCATCGATCTGTGAGAGGCCGCGCTACGTCCGTCTCTGGGCTACTCGGCGAGCGCGTCAAGCGCAGGTCTTCTCCGGCGGGCTGCAGAAGGTGATCTCGGGGTAGCTCGCTGAGGACTTGTTCAACAGAGGCTGAGGCTTGCCGCGCGGGTGCTGGTCGAAGAAGGCCGTGACGTACCTGCGGGTGATGTTCGTAGCGCGGGCGCCGGCTATGTCGGCGCCGACCTCGATACCGAGTTGGTCGACCAGTACGCCCAGGTCGGTGAAGGACATGTGCACGGCTCCGGACATCAGCAGCCAGCGCTTCCAGCCGGTCAGTCCCGTCCAGACGCGCTCCCACGAGGCGGCGGCCTCACCCTTGCCCGGCGTGTAGGTCGCGGGTTTGCCCAAGAAGAGGAACGGCCGGGACAGCCCGGACGCGGGGACCGTGCTCGCCACGGTTCCGTCGATGTCGATGCCGGCGCGCAGCCGGGAGTCCTTCAGCATGGCCATGACGACGCTCGCGCCGCCGGCCGAGTGACCGGCCATGGCGATTTTCGACGTATCGATCAGGCCGGCGCCTTTCCACTTCGGATGCTTGCCGGTCAGCTGGTCGAGCACGAAGGACACGTCCGCGGCCCGGCTCTTCTCCAGCTTCACCCACCAGCCCTGCCCCTTGCTGATCTCGCACGTGACACAGGTGGTGACCCGTCCGTCCGGGAAGGTCGTGGCGACGTTCTCGTAGGTGTGGTCGATGGCCGCCACCGCGTACCCCCGGCTCGCCAGCTCCTCGGCGAGGCCCGTGAGCTCGCTGCGGGGCTTGCTGTGCCCGGGGGAGAGCACCACGAGGGGCAGGCTGTGCCTGCGCCCGGCGGGACGGGCGTCGGTGAAGGCGTTGGTGCGCGTCTTGCTCAGCGTGTCGGACGGGATGGTGGTGATCTCTCCGTCCTTGAGCAGCAGCTCGGACTCCTTCGCCGTCATGTACTGCGCTCGCTTGCGGCCTGGCGACTTGGCCGGGTACCACAGCGAGACCATGAGCTCGCGGTACTTGACGGTGGGAACCCAGGGGTCGGGACGCGAGGTGTCCTTCAGGTACAGGGATGTGGTGCCGACCGGCTGGGAGCCGGTCGGTGCGGGCAGGAACGGCGTGACCGTCTGGGACGCCGCGGCCGGCAGGGCCTGGACGAGTCCGGTGGCGGCCAGGACGGTGACGAGCCCGGTGATGATGGCTAGCCGGCCACGTCGCCGGGGCTCGCGATGGCTGTCATCCGGCGTGGCCCGGTTCGGGGATTCGATCATGTCGACGGACTATACCCTGAGGATATATTCGCAGTGTATAAAGAAGCGCATCTGCGTGGAGTGCACAGATGTCAGGACTTGCCCGGGGCTACCAGGCCGCTTTCGCAGGCGAGGACCACGAGTTGGGCGCGGTCGCGGGCGTGCAGCTTGGCCGGTCCCGCCGCCCGCTGACCGGCTGACCGCAGCGACCACGTTCTTGTGAGAATAAAGTCCGGATACGGGTAGCCGTATGCCGCAAGGGATCGGGCGCTGGCGTGACCTCCGGTGCCGCCGTACGCTCACGTTCCGGCGACCACCCATCACGGAGGCAGCCATGACCGTACGCATGGAGCGAGAAGGCCAGGTCACGACCGTAATACTGAGCAGGCCGGAGGTCCGCAACGCGGTCGACCGCAAGAGCGCCGACGCGTTGGTGGACGCGTTCAGGGCGTTCGAGGAGTCCGACGCCGCGGTGGCCGTGCTGTGGGGTGAGGGCGGCACGTTCTGCTCGGGCGCCGACCTGAAGACGCTCGACAACCACGTCGGCGAGGACGGCGACGGGCCGATGGGCCCGACGAGGATGCGCCTGTCCAAGCCGGTCGTCGCCGCTGTCGCCGGGCACGCCGTCGCGGGCGGGCTGGAGCTGGCGCTCTGGTGCGACCTGCGGGTGGCCGAGGAGGACGCGGTCTTCGGGGTGTTCTGCCGCCGCTTCGGCGTGCCGCTCATCGACGGCGGGACCGTACGGCTTCCGCGGCTCATCGGCGCCTCCCGGGCCATGGACCTGATCCTCGCCGGCCGTCCGGTCGGCGCCCGCGAGGCGTACGAGATGGGCCTGGCCAACCGCGTCGTCCCCACCGGCACGGCCAGGCGCCAGGCGGAGGAGCTGGCTCGCGAGATCGCCGGCTTCCCGCAGACCTGCCTGCGCGGCGACCGGCTGTCGGCGCTGGAGCAGGACGGGCTGCCCGAGCGGGAGGCGATGCGGAACGAGTTGCGCCACGGGCTGGTGTCCCTGCCCGACGCGGTCGGCGGCGCCGCCCGCTTCGCGGCGGGCGCGGGCCGCCACGGCACCTTCTAGCGACCCCGGTTGTCGCCCGGCGGTCCGGCCGACTCGACCGGTCCGGCCGACTCGACCGGACCGAAGGCCGCGACGTCCCATCCCCGCGGTCACTACCTCAGCACGGGGAAGTTCGCGCGGATCACGCCGTGCGGGTCGCGGGCCCGCTTGAGGTCGCGCAGCCGGGCCAGCGTGCTCGCGGGGAAGGCGGACGCGGCACGTTCGCCCTGAGTCAGCATCGTGTACGTCTTACGTCCGCTCGTGTGCGGCACGAGCGCCTTCGTCAGGTCGGTGATGCGCTCGGCCGTGTCCGGCGTCGGCCGTCCGAACATGTAGACGGAGTACGGCTCGGCCAGGTGCCCCACGGCGCCGCCACCCTCGGCGGGCCGGGCCAGCGCTCCGCCCAGGTGCCGGACCTGCACGCTGATCAGCGGGTCGATCGGCGCGCCGAGCAGCACGTCCGCCACGCCCTCCAGCCCGGTGAGCAGCTCGAACCGGCCCGACCCCGGGCTGGGGTCCGTGGGCTCGGCGCAGATCGAGCCCAGCTCGGCCACCGGCGTCGGCCGCCGGGTGTCGCTGATCAGCCCGCCGATCCGGTCGAAGCGGCGCAGCAGGGCGCCGGGGTGCTCGCCGAGGAAGGTGGCGTCGACGGCGACGAATCCCGGAGCACCGGGGAACTTCAGCAGGTCGAACCAGAGCGTCAGCTCCTCCGGCGCCTCGGCGGTGGTCTCGGCGAAGGCGTCGAACACCTCCCGAGCCCGCTCGACCGGCCACATCATCCGCCCGCCGAACAGCTCGGGGGCCGGGTTCAGGCCGAACTCCAGCGAGGTGACCAGGGCGAAGTCGCCGCCGCCGCCCCGCAGCGCCCAGAACAGATCCGGATCCGACTCCGCCGTCACCCTGACGCGGTCCCCGGCGGCGTCGACCGCCTCGAAGGCCCGCACGCTGTCGGCCGCGAAGCCGTACCTGCGCCCGAACCAGCTCAAACCACCGCCGAGCGTGTAGCCGGTCACGCTCACCACCGGCGAGCTGCCCGCCAGGCCCGTGAGGCCGAGCGGGCCCGCGGCCGCCAGCACCTCGCCCCACTTCACGCCCGCGCCGACCCGCGCGACACCGTCCTCGATACTCACGCCGCCCAAGTGCGTGGTCTTGAGCAGGATCGTCCCGTCGGTGTCGCCGGAAGCGCCGTGGCCGCTCGGCTGGGCGGTGACCGCCAGGCCGTTGAGCCGCGCGTAGCTCACCACGGCGGCCACGTCGTCGGCGTCGGCCGCCTCGACCACCGCGCGCACCGGCTGGTCCACCGCCAGGTTCCAGGGCTTGCGGGCCTCGTCGAAGCCCGCGTCGCCGGGGAGCAGAAGGGTGCCGTTCACTTTGATGTCATTCATGGGACCAAGTGTGCGTTTTACCATTTGAGGGGGATTTGGGGTTGACTTGGGGTTTGTGGACGTTCGTCTGTTCGGCCGGCTTGAGGTCGACTCCGCCGATGGTGTTCGGCTCGATCTCGGCACCCGCAAGCAGCGGGCCGTGCTCGCCGTGCTGGCCCTCTCACCAGGGCGTGTGGTGCCGCTCGACCGGCTGATCGAGGAGCTGTGGGCCGGGGAGGCACCGGCCAAGGCGACGGCGACCCTCCAGGCGTACGTCTCCCACCTGCGCCGGGTGCTGGAACCCGGCAGGAAGCCGCGCACACCGCCCCGGCTGCTGCTCACCCGCGAGCCCGGCTACCTGCTCGACATCGCGCCGGGACAGATCGACGCGGGCCGCTTCACCGCGCTGGCCGAGGACGGGCGGCGCGTGCTGCGGGGCGGCAGGTACGCCGAGGCGCTGGAAGTGCTCGACCGCGGGCTCGGCCTGTGGCGGGGCGAGCTGCTGGGGGAGTTCGCCGACCTGGAGTTCGCCCGGCGGGCTGTACACCGGCTGGAGGAGCTGCGGCTGGGGGCGGCCGAGGACCGGTTCGAGGCGCGGCTGGCGCTCGGCGAGCCCGGCCTGCCGGATCTGGAGGCGCTGGTCGAGGCCCATCCCTATAGGGAGCGGGCGTGGGCGCTGCTGGTGCTGGCGCTCTACCGGGCGGGCCGGCAGGCGGACGCGCTCGGGGCGCTGCGCCGGGTCCGGGCGCTGCTGAATGGCGAGCTGGGCATCGAGCCCGGCCCGGAGCTGAAGCGGCTGGAGCAGGCGGTGTTCGACCAGTCGCCCGATCTGATGACCCTCACCGCGCCCGGCCTCACCGCCCCGACCGCCTTCACCACCCCTGTTCCCGACAACCGCTTCGAGGGGCGGCGCGCGCCGGCGGACGACTCGGTCAGCGGTCGGGACAGGGCCGGTCAGCGGCTCGTCGCGCGGGACGGCCAGTTGCACCTGGTCGAGGAGCTGCTGGCCGAGGCCCGCCGGGGGAGGGGCGGCCTGCTGCTGGTGACCGGCGAGGCGGGCATCGGCAAGACGAGCCTGGCGCGCGCCGCCGCCGAGGTGGCCGCCGCGCGCGGCTTCCAGACGGCCTGGGGCCGCTGCCTGGACGGCGAGACGGCCCCGCCCTTCTGGCCCTGGACCCAGGCCGGGCTGATCCCCGCGCAGCCGCAGGCCGAGCTGTTCGACCTGTACGACGGCGTGGTGTCGCGGCTGCGCGGCGGCCCGCTCCTGCTGGTGCTGGAGGACGTGCACTGGGCCGACGTCTCGTCGCTGAGGCTGCTCGGCCACGTCGCCGGTGAGCTCGCCCGTACGCCCGCACTGGTCCTGGTCACGCTCAGACCCGAGCCGGGCGACCATCCCGAGCAGCTGCGCGAGACGCTGGGCGCGCTGGCGCGGGAGAGCCACCGGGTGCCGCTGGCCCCGTTCGACGCCGGCGAGGTGCTCGACTACCTGCGCCTGCGCCACGTGGACGCGGATCCGGTGGCGATGCTCGACCGCTCGGGCGGCAACCCGTTCTATCTGACCGAGCTGCTCCTGCTGCCGCAGAGCGAGCGGGACCTGGTCCCGGCCGGTGCCCGCGATGTCATCGACCGGCGGCTCGCCCGGCTGCCCGCCGCCACGCAGGACCTGCTCAGAGCCGCCGCGGTGGCCGGCCGGGAGGTGACCGTCGACCTGCTGGCCGCGCTCACCGAGCGGCCGGTGGAGGAGGTCATGACCCTGGCCGAGCCCGCCCTCGCCGTCGGCCTGCTGACCGAGGACGCGCGGCCCGCCGACTACCGGTTCTCGCACGCCCTGGTACGGCAGGCGCTGGACGCGGGCCTCACCCAGCTGGCCAGAGCCCGGCTGCACCTGAGGGCCGGTACGTACCTGGAGGCCATGCCCGGCGCCGACCCCGCCCGGCTCGCCGGCCACTTCGCCGCGGCCGCGAAGCTGGGCGGCGCGGAGCGGGCGGCGGCCTACGCCGTCGCCGCGGCCCGGGAGGCGGTGGCCCGGCACGGCTACACCGAGGCGGCCACGTTCTGGCAGCTGGCGATCGAGCACCTGCCGCCCGGCGACTCGGCCGCCCGCTGCCACCTGCTGACCGAGCTCGCTCAGGCCCGCCGTACCGTGGGCGACGCCGACGGCGCCCAGCAGGACCTGACCGAGGCGATCGCGGCGTCCAGGCGGCTCGGCGACCGCGACGCGCTGGTGGCGGCGCTCTCGTCGTTCGGCGGGCTGTCGGTGTGGAACTGGCGGCCGTACGGCACGGTGGACGACGAGCTGGTGACGATCATGGAGGACCTGCTGGCCGGCCCGCTCGACGACCGCGCCAGAGCCATGCTGCTGGGCACGCTCGGCGTCGAGCTGCACTACGGGCCGCGCCGCGCCGAGGGCGAGTTGCTCGCCGCGGACGCCGTGGAGCTGGCCCGCACGCTGGGCGACTCGGCGCTGATGGCCAGGACGCTGAACAACTACCTGCTCGCCGGGTTCGTCCTCGGCCGCAACCCCGCCAGGCTGCGCGCGGCCGAGGAGATGGCGGCGCTGCCCGGGCTGACCAGGGAGGCCCGGCTGGTGGCCGGGGCCTGCGGATGTCCTGCCTGCTCCGCGCCGGGGAGCAGGCCGAGTGGGAACGCGAGCTCGCCCGCTGCGAGCGGCTCCTGGAAGAGGTACGCCGCCCCGAGCTGGAGGCCATGGTCCGGGTGGCCCAGACGGGCGGGCACACCCTGCACGCCCGCTGGCAGGAGGCCGAGGCGCTGGTCGAGGACTTCCCCGACCTCAAGTACGGCTCCAGCCTGTGGGGCGCGAAGGCCCGCAGACTGACCACGCTCTACACCTGCCGGCGCGGCCAGGGCCGGGTGGCCGAGCTCCTCGACGACCTCATCGCCGCGGGCGACCTCCCGCAGATGACCCCGATGCGGCCCCTCGCCGTCCTGGCCGCCCTCGACGTCGGCAAGGAGGAGCTGGCCAGGGCGTTGATCGCCCGGTGGGGCGCGGAGCTGCGGGACGACTGGTCGGGGGACTTCGTGGTGCCGATCTGGGGCCTCATCGCCGCCCGGCTCGGCGCGCCGGACCCGGAGGAGCTGTACGAGATCCTGCTGCCCGTGGCCGACCAGCTCATCGTCATGGGCATGGGCAGCGCCGCCTGGGGCTCGATCCGCGACGTCCTCGCGGCGCTGGCCGTACGCCTGGGCCGTGCCGAGGAGGCGGACGAGCACCGGCGGGCGGCGATCGACACGCACCGGCGGCTCGGCCTGACCTATTGGGAGGCGCGGAGCCGAAGCTGATCTGTCGGGGGCGCCACGTATCGTGACCCTCATGCCTGACATCGAGGTCGCAGGGCGCGAAGTCCGCATCACCAACCCCGACAAGGTGGTGTTCCCGGGCACCGGGCACACCAAGCTCGACCTGATCCGCTACTACCAGGCGGTCGGTGAGGGCGCGCTGCGCGGCGTCCAGGGACGGCCGATGGTGCTCAAGCGGTTCGTGCACGGCATCGAGGAGGAGGCGTTCTTCCAGAAGCGCGCGCCCGCCAAGCGGCCCGACTGGATCCAGGTGGCCGAGCTCCGCTACCGCTCCGGGCGCAGTGCCGAGGAGGTCGTCGCGACCGAGACGGCCCACATCGTGTGGGCGGTCAACCTGGGGTGCGTCGACCTCAACCCGCACCCGGTGCTGGCCGCCGACCTGGCCCACCCCGACGAGCTGCGCATCGACCTCGACCCGGTGCCGGGCGTGCGCTGGGGCGACGTGCTGCGCACGGCGCAGGTCTCCCGCGAGGTGCTGGCCGACCACGGCCTGACCGCCTGGCCGAAGACGTCGGGATCGCGGGGCTTCCATGTCTACGCCCGCATCGAGCCGCGCTGGACGTTCGCCGAGGTGCGCCGGGCGGCCGAGGCGGTGGCCCGGGAGGTCGAGCGGCGCGCCCCCGAGGTGGCCACCAGCCGTTGGTGGAAGGAGCAGCGGCACGGCGTGTTCGTCGACTACAACCAGAACGCCTATGACCGCACGGTCGCCTCCGCCTACTCGGTCAGGCCGGTCGCCGACGCCCGCGTCTCCACGCCGCTGACCTGGGACGAGGTGCCGGGCTGCCGGCCGGGTGACCACACGATCGACACGGTCCCCAAGAGGTTCGCCGAGCTCGGCGACCCGTGGGCGGACATGGACCTGCATCCGGGCGGCCTGGAGTCGCTGCTGGAGCTGGCCGAGTCGCAGGGGCCCGCCCCCGAGCGGGAGGACCTTCCCGTCGTCGAGATCGCCAGGGCGCAGCACAAGGACGAGGCGCTGGCCGGGTTCGAGCGGTGGAAGGCGAGGCATCCCGAGGTGGCCGGCCATCTCCAGCCCGCCGACGTGCTGGTCGACGGCATGCGCGGGCGCAGCAGCGTGTGGTACCGGATCAGGGTCAACCTCCAGCACGTCCCGGAGGCCGAGCGGCCGGCGCAGGAGCCGCTGGAGGTCGACTACGACCCCTGGACCTGAGGGGGCCCGGATTCAAGGCGGGTCAGGCGCGGGTCGGGCGCTCGTAGCCGTCGTCCCCGCCGTAGACGTGCGCGTTCGGGTGGAGGTCCGGCTGGGTGGCCGGGCTGGTCGGTGAGGCGGTGTGCTCGATGGCGAAGTCGTCCGACGGCTCGGGCGGGTCGGGGAAGAGATGGTCGCGCCAGCTGATCCGCCCCAGCGGTATGGCGTCCGTGGTGTGCCAGCCGGCCCGCTGGGCGGCCCACCGGCCGCCCGGATAGCGCACCGGCAGCAGCAGGCGCCGCACCCGCCTGGCCTGCAGCCAGGATCTGACCACCTCGTCCATGCCGATCACCTCGGGCCCGCCATATTCGATCACGCCCCGCTCGGGACCGGCGGCGACCAGATCGGTCAGATACCCGGCGACCTCGGAGCGGTCCACCGGCTGCCAGGGGAGCGTGCGGTCCACCGGGATCGCGGGGTAGGTGGCGGCCAGCTCCCGGAGCAGCTGGTCGAGGTGCTGGTGGAAGGTGGTGGAACGGAGGATCGTCCAGCCGATCCCGCTCTCCCTGATCAGCCGCTCGGCTTCGAGCTTGTCCTCGAGATACCCGGTCGCGGCCTGGTCGGCGCCGACGATCGAGGTGAACACCAGGTGGGGCACCCCGGCCTCCCTGGCCGCGTCGAGCAGCACCGCGGTGCCCGCGACGTCGACGGAGCCGGCCCGGTGGCCCTTGCGGGCGAAGGTGGCGAGATGGATGATCGCGTCGACGTCCCGCACGGCGCTGTAGACGCCTTTGCCCCCGGTCAGGTCACCCCATACCCATTCGACGTCCCGGCCTGAGTGCGCCTCGCGGCTCAACGCCCGCACCGCGTGACCCGTCCTGAGGAGTGTGGGCACCACCGCTTTGCCCAGCGTGCCGGTTGCCCCCGTGACCAGAATGTGCATTCCCCGCCCCTACCCGCAGCCTGGGAATTCTCCCGAAATGACAACGAAATTCAGCGCATGCTTGGTCAAAGGGTCTGCCTACCCCAGTCGGGGGTAGAGCCGCTGTCATGGCACGCATAGCAGCGGAATCCCTGGTAGAGCGGCTCGCCGAGTGGGGCGTCGACACCGTCTTCGGCATGCCGGGCGACGGCATCAACGGCATCATGGAGGGCCTGCGACGCCATCGCGACAAGGTGCGCTTCGTCCTGGTGCACCACGAGGAGGCCGCCGCTTTCATGGCCACGGGCTACGCCAAGGCGACGGGGCGGATCGGCGTCTGCCTGGCCACCTCGGGCCCCGGCGGCATCCACCTGCTCAACGGGCTCTATGACGCCAAACTCGACCACGCTCCCGTCCTGGCCATCACCGGGATGCAGGAGAGCTCCGTGCTGGGCACCGCCTACCAGCAGGAGGTGCAGCTGGATCGGCTGTACGCGGACGTGGCCGAGTACAACATGATGATCACCAATCCGGCCCAGCTGCCGGCGCTGGTGGACGTGGCGATCCGCACCGCGTACGCGCGACGCGGGGTCGCCCACCTCACGCTGCCCAACGACCTGCAGGTGGCCGACGCGGACGCCGACCCCTGGCAGCACGTGGCGCCCGCCAGGACCCCGCAGACGGCGCCCGTCTACCTCGAGCCCGGCGGGATCCCCCGCCAGGAGGACATCGAGTGGGCGGCCGAGGTGCTCAACACGGCCGAACGGCCCGCCATCCTGGTCGGGGCGGGCGCGTTGCACGCCAGGGACGAGGTGCTGGCGGTCGCCGAGGCGCTCGGCGCGCCTGTGGTCAAGACGCTGCCCGGCAAGGCGGTGGTCCCCGACGACTCGCCGTACACGACGGGCGGGATCGGGCTGCTCGGCACCCGGCCGAGCGAGGACCTGATGGAGGACGCCGACGTTCTGCTCATGGTGGGCACCAACTTCCCCTACTCCAAGTTCCTGCCGGAGCCGGGAGGGACGCGGGTCGTGCAGCTGGAGGCCGACCCCGCCAGGGCCGGGGCGCGGATCGCCACCGACGTGCCGGTCGTGTGCGACGCCAAGGAGGGCCTGCGGGCCCTCCTGCCGCTGCTCTCCGCCCGCGACGGGAACGCCCATCTAGCGAAATATCAGAAGAAAATGGTCAAGTGGCGTGAGGACATGGACGCGCAGGAGAACGCCGACCGCGACCCCATCGCGCCCCAGTACGTGGTGTCGGTCCTCGACGACCTGGCCGCCGACGACGCCATCATGACCTGCGACAGCGGCACGATCGCCACCTGGGCGGCCAGGCACTGGACGATCCGCGGCGGGCGCGCGTTCTACCTGTCGGGCAACCTGGCCTCGATGGCGCCCGGCCTGCCGTACGCCAACGCCATGCAGCACGCCTACCCGGGCCGGCAGGTGATCGCGTACGTCGGCGACGGCGGGTTCGCCATGCTCATGGCCGAGTTCCTCACCGCCGCCCAGCAGCGGCTGCCGGTCAAGGTCGTCATCAACAACAACCGCTCGCTCGGCCAGATCCTGTGGGAGCAGATGGTCCTCGGCTACCCCGAGCACGGCGTGCGCTTCCCCGAACCGGCGGGCGACTTCGCCGGCTGGGCCCGGGGCTGCGGCGGGTTCGGGGTCAAGGTCACCAAGGCCGGCGATCTTGAGTCCGCGATCCAGCAGGCGCTGGCCTACGACGGGCCCGCGCTGGTGGACGTGGAGGTGAACCCGAACGAGCCGCCCCTGCCCGCCAAGGTCTCCTACGACCAGGCCAAGAGCTTCGCCCAGGCGTTCATCAAGGGCCAGCCGCACCGGGCCGCCATCGCCACCACCCTGTTCAAGGACCGGATCCAGCGGCTCGGCGACTAGTCAGCGGCTCGGCGCTTGGCCAGGTGCTCCTCGATCCGTTCGGTGCCCCACCAGCCGGTCGCCAGCACGATCCGGTAGCGGCGGGAGATCGTCTGACCGCGCGCCAGCTCGAACTCCTGGTGGAAGGCCCATGAGGGGTTGACGGCGGCGAACGGGCCACTGCGCACGAACCAGTGCGACTCCGGCCCCGGCTCCGGCACGAACACCAGCGTGGACGACCGGTCCACCTCGTCATGCCGTCCCTGGAAGGCCAGCCAGCGGGCCCGCTGTCCCATCATCTCCTCGCCGCCCATCCCGTCGGGGCCGAGCACCTCGCCGCCGGTGAACGAGCGCGGGCCGCGCCAGAACAGGCCGCTGTATCCGGCGAGCGGGCGGCCGTGCGTGGTGGGGCTGCCGAAGCGCAGCGGTTCCTCTCGCAGGCCGGTGAGTATCGTGTGCCAGACCAGCTCCCAGGAGCCGTTCGCCGGATCGACCGCCTCGACGGTGAGCTCGCGCCGTTCCTCCACCCAGGGCTCGCCGCGCGAGCTGCGCCAGGTCAGCTGCCCTGACAGGCCGTCTTCGCGTACGTCGAGGGTGTCGTGGCGCATCGTGCCGTTGTTGTCCAGGTCGATGTAGCGCTTCTCCTCGCGGACGAAGGTGCCGCCGCCCCAGAAGTTCTGGCCGGACACGTGCGAGGCGGTCAGCTGCAGGCCCTTGTGCCAGCGGTGGTCGTGCGGCCGGTAGGAGGTCACCACGTCACCGGCCAGCGTACGCAGCGGGTGGACGTACGGCTTGGGCGCCTCGAACGGCTGCGGGTCGGGCTCGTGGACGTAGCGCATCAGCTCCACGCCGTGCGCCTCGAAGACGATCGCGCTCATGAGGGGCTCCATCCGGGTGTGTCGCCGTGCAGGCTGCGGTAGAAGGGATCGCCGGGGCCCACCTCGCCCGCGCGTACCGTGCCGCCGGTCAGTGCCGCCTTGTACATGGCGGTGATCAGCTCCAGCGACCGGCGCCCGTCCCGCCCGCTGGCCCGGGGCCGCCGGCCCGCGCGCAGGTCCGCCACCAGGGCCCGCAGCTGCTTCAGGTGGGAGGTGGGCTCGTCCTCGGCGGGCGGCCAGTCGATCGGGCCGGCGTGCTCGGCCGGGGTGCAGGTCCAGTCGTCGTTGGCGTAGCCGTACAGGTGGGTCAGCTCCAGCGTGGCGTCGGCGAGGTCGATGCGCAGGTGGCTGACCTGCCGCGGCGACAGCACGCTGTTGACCACCGTGGCCAGGGCGCCGGACTCGAAGCGGACCAGCGCGGTCGTGACGTCGTCGGTCTCGACGTCGCGCGCCAGCCTGGCCGCCATGGCGCGTACCTCGCTCCACTCGCCGAGCAGCTCCAGCAGCAGGTCGAGCTGGTGGATGCCGTGGCCCATCGCGGGGCCGCCGCCCTCGGTCTCCCAGCGCCCGCGCCACGGCACCGCGTAGTAGGCGTCGTCGCGGTACCAGGTGGTCTGGCAGTGCGCGACGTACGGCGTGCCGAGCGCGCCCTTCTCGATCAGCCGCCGCAGGTGCTGCGCGCCGGAGCCGAACCGCTGCTGGAACACGATCGCCGCGTACGGGCCGCCTTCCCGCTCGGCCGCGACCATGGCGTCGTACTCGGCCAGCGACAGGCACGGCGGTTTCTCGCACCACACCCACGCGCCCGCGCGCAGCGCGGCGGCCACCTGCGCGGCGTGCAGGGAGGGCGGGCTGCAGACGTCGACCAGGTCGGGGCGTACCTCGGCGAGCATGCCTTCGAGGTCGTCCGAGGCGTACGGCACGCCGAACCGGTCGGCGAACGCCTGGGCCAGCTCGGCGGTCGCGTCCACGACGGCGACCACCTCGATGTCGTCGGACAGCTCCTGGAAGGCGGGCATGTGCGCGAAGCTCGCGATCGCGCCGCCGCCGACGACGGCGACACGCAGGGGGGACGGCACGGGCGACCTCCTTGGGGACCTTTGGAAAGCGCTTACCGGAGCACGTTATGGTGCGCGGGCACTCCTGGGCAAGTGGCTACGGCGTGGCGGCGCACGCCCTGGCGATCCCGTTCGCGGCGGTCAGCAGGGGCTCGACCAGCCGGGGGAGCTCGCGGGCGCGCCTGGAGGACAGCACCATGCCGAGCGCGGCGATGGCCCGGCCGTCGACGAGGACCGGGGCCGCGGCCGAGCAGGAGCCGAGCGTCATCTCCTCGTACGTCAGCGCGTACCCCTGGGCGCGTACAGTGGCCAGCTCACGCGCCAGCCGCCCCGGCTCGGTGATCGTGTGCGGGGTCGGCCGTTCGAGCACGCGGTCCAGGTACGACCGGACGAACCACTCGGGCTCGTAGGCGAGCAGGGCCTTGCCGACGCCCGTCGGATGCATGGGCAGCCGCCCGCCCGTCCTGGACACGATCGGCACGGCCCGCCGACCGGCCACCTTGTCCACGTACAGGACCTCCAGGCCGTCGCGCACGGCCAGGTGCACGTTCTCGCCGGTGCTCGCGAACAGCTCCTGCAACCACGGATGGGCCAGGTCCTGGAGCTTGGCGGGCGCGAGCTGGCCGAGCTCCCACAGCCGCAGCCCGATGCGGAGCCGCCCGTCGGGCGCGCGGCTCAGCGCCTGCCACTCCTCCAGCTCGCCGACCAGGCGGTGCACCGTGCTCAGCGGCACGCCGCTGCGCCTGGCCAGGTCAGTCAGCGTGAGCTGCGGGTGGCCGGAGTCGAACGCGCCCAGGATGGCGAGCACCTTGGACGTCACCGTACGTCCCTGGGATCCGCCTGACATATCGCAAATCCTGCACAATTCTTCCGCTCAGTGGAAGAGGCGTCTCGAACAATCGGCCGCCGAAGCAGGATGCTTCCCTCATGCGCACTCAGGTAGGGATCATCGGGGCGGGGCCCGCCGGCCTGCTGCTGTCCCACCTGCTCCACCTGCGCGGCATCTCCTCCGTGGTGCTGGAGAAGCGCGGCCGCGCGTACGTGGAGCGCCGCGTGCGCGCCGGCGTACTGGAGCAGGGGACGGTGGACACGCTGGTCGAGGCGGGCGTCGGCGCGCGGCTGCTGCGCGAGGGCCTGCCGCACCGGGGCATCGAGCTCAGGTACGGCGGGCAGGGCCGCCGCATCGCCTTCGAGAAGCTGGTGCCCGGCCGGTCCATCACCGTGTACGGCCAGCAGGAGGTGGTCAAGGACCTGATCGCCGCCAGGCTGGAGGCGGGCGGCGACGTGCGGTTCGAGATCGAGGACGTGGCCGTGCACGGGCTTGAGGCCGAGCCGTACCTGACGTTCGGTGGCGAGCGGCTCGACTGCGACGTGATCGCCGGTTGCGACGGCTTCCACGGCGTGTCCAGGCCGTCCATCCCGCCGGGCGTTCTGCGGTTGTTCGAGCGGGAGTATCCCTTCGCCTGGCTCGGCATCCTGGCCCGGGTGGCGCCCTCGTCCGAGGAGCTCATCTACGCCAGGACCGAGCGCGGCTTCGCCTTGCACAGCATGCGCTCGCCCACGGTCAGCCGTTTCTACCTGCAGGTCCCGCCCGACGCCACCGTCGCGGAGTGGCCGGACGAGCGGATCTGGGCCGAGCTGAAGGCGCGGCTGGAGACCGTACCCGGCTTCACCCTCGACACCGGAGAGATCTTCGACAAGGGCGTCACGCCGATGCGGGCCTTCGTCGCCGAGCCCATGCAGTACGGCCGCCTCTACCTCGCCGGCGATGCCGCCCACATCGTGCCGCCCACCGGCGCGAAGGGGCTGAACCTCGCCGTGGCCGACGTGCGCGTCCTGACCGAGGCGCTGGACCGGTTCTTCTCCACCGGCTCGGCCGACCTGCTCGACACCTACTCCGAGTCGTGCCTGAAGCGGGTCTGGCGGGCCCAGCACTTCTCGTGGTGGATGACGACCCTGCTGCACACGTTCGACTCCGACGATGACTACGGGCGGCGGCTGCAGCTGTCCTACCTGGACTACGTGACCTCCTCGGAGGCGGCCGCCACGACGCTGGCGGAGAACTACGTGGGGCTTCCATGATCAACCTCGAAGGGCGGCCATGACCCATCCTCCTTACCTGAGCCCTGGCTACCGCAGCACGATCCTGCGCGCGCCCGCGCGGCCGCCGGTGGCGTTCAGGACCGATCCCGACGCGATCGAGCTGACCGGCCCGGTCTTCGGCCACCACGAGGTCGGCTCGCTCGACGCCGACCTGACCAGGCAGCATGCCGGGGAGCCGCTCGGCGAGCGCATCTCCGTCACGGGCCGCATCCTGGACTCCGCCGGAAAACCGATCCGCGGCACGCTCGTGGAGCTCTGGCAGGCCAACGCCGCCGGCCGCTACGCCCACGAACGCGACCAGCACCCCGCCCCCCTCGACCCGAACTTCACCGGCGCCGGCCGCTGCCTCACCGACGAGGACGGCCGCTACCGGTTCGTCACGATCAAGCCAGGCGCCTATCCCTGGCGCAACCACCACAACGCGTGGCGGCCGGCGCACCTGCACTTCTCCGTGTTCGGGCGGGCCTTCACCGAGCGGCTCGTCACGCAGATGTACTTCCCCGGCGACCCGCTGATGCCCTTCGACCCCATCCTCCAGTCGATCCCCGACGAAGCGGCCAGGCAACGGCTCGTCTCGGCCTTCTCCATGGAGCTGACCGAGCCCGAATGGTCGCTGGGCTACTCCTTCGACATCGTGCTGGGCCGAACCCCGACGGAGTCCTCATGAACCCCACGCCTTCCCAGACCGTGGGGCCGTTCTTCAGCCACGCGCTGCCGTACCCGCACGACTGGGAGCTGGTGCCTGCCGGGCACGCGGGCGCGATCATGCTGACCGGCCGCGTGCTGGACGGCGCCGGCGAGCCGGTGCCGGACGCGCTGCTGGAACTCTGGCTGGGCCGCACCGGCGACCGCGGCGCGCTGCTGCGAGGGGATGGGGAGGTGTCCGGCTTCGGGCGCTGTGCGACGGCTCCGGATGGTTCGTTTAGGTTCCGTACAGTGCGGCCTGAGGGGGCTTATCTGTCGCTGCAGGTGTTCGCGCGGGGGTTGCTGCGGTCGTTGCTGACCCGCGTCTACCTGGAGGATCGGCCGGATCCGCTGCTGGACGGCTTGGAGCCGGAACGGCGGGGGACACTGATCGCGACGGGGTCGGGGGACCGGTACCGGTTCGACGTGCGGCTCCAGGGGGATGGGGAGACGGTGTTCCTTGACTTCTGACGGGACTGCCGCCGCTTTTGGCAGGGTTGCTGACGGGACTTCTGAGGGGGCCTCCGGCGGGGCTGCTGCGGACAGCGGGCTGCTGGCGCCGGTGCGGGCGGGCACCCGGGTGGAGGCGGTGACGTCGGACGCGGCCTGGCTGCGCGCCATGCTGGACGCCGAGGCGGCGCTGGCCCGTGCGCAGAGCCGCGCGGGGCTGATCCCCGGCGCGGCGGCCGCCCTGATCGACCGGGTGGCCTCGGGGTTCACCCCGGACCTACCGGACCTCGCCCAGCGAGCCAGGCAGGCCGCCAACCCCGTCGTCCCCCTGGTGGCCGACCTGCGAAAAGCCGTCAACGCCGCCGCCCAAGCCGAAGCCGCCGCCGCTACCGGAGGCGCTGGGGAGGCGCGAGAGGCCGTTGGGGGCAGAGGGGCCGCCGTGTTCGTCCACCGGGGAGCCACCAGTCAGGACATCTGTGACTCGGCCGCCATGCTGGTCGCCGCGCGTGCCGTCGCCCTGATCGCGGCGGATCTGGACGCGACCATGGACGTCCTCGCCGGGCTGGCGGAGCGGCATCGCGGCACGCTGATGGCGGCTCGCACCCTGGGCCAGCAGGCGGTCCCCACGACGTTCGGGCTCAAGGCGGCGAGCTGGCTGACCGGCCTCCTGCACGCCCGCGACCGCTTGGCCGCGCTACGCCTGCCCGCCCAGCTCGGCGGCGCGGCCGGCACCCTGGCCGCCCTCGTCGAAACCGCCCGCACCGCCGACGCCGAACCCGGGGGTGGCGAGAGTGCGCAGGTGCGGGTGCTTCGGCTGGTCGAGCTGTATGCCGAGGAGCTCGGGCTGGCCGCTCCGCTCGCGCCGTGGCATGCCGAGCGGTCTGTGACCGCCGAGCTGGGCGCTGCCCTGGCCGGTACGGCGGGTGCGCTCGGCAAGGTGGCGACCGACGTGATCCTCATGGCCCAGACCGAGGTCGGCGAGGTGGCCGAGTCGTCACGGGGCGGCTCTTCGGCCATGCCGCAGAAGCGCAACCCGGCCCTGTCGGTGCTGATCCGGTCGGCGGCCCTCCAGGTGCCCGCGTACGCCCAGCTACTGGGACAGGCGGGGGAGCACGAGCGGGCCGCGGGCGCCTGGCAGGCGGAGTGGTCGCCGCTGCGCGAATGTCTGCGCCTGACCGGCGGCGCCGCGGAGACGGCCGCCGAGCTGATCGCCGGGCTTCAGGTGTTCCCCGACAGGATGCGGGAGAACGCCTGCCTGACCGGCGGGCGCATCGTGTCGGAACGGCTCGCGGTCCACCTCGGCCGCGACGCCCTCGACGAGGCGCTGAGCCGTCCGGGCCCGCTGGAGGGGCCGGAGGAACTGCTCGATCCCGAGGACTACCTGGGTGCCGCGCCGGAACTCGTCGATCGTCTCCTGGCCGACTACCGCGAGCGCCGCGTCCCGGCCGACTACCGGAAGTGATCGTGAGCATGAAGCTGCATCACCGCGTCGACGGTCCCGCCGGAGCGCCGCTGCTGGTTCTCGGGCCGTCGCTCGGCACCACGCTCGACATCTGGCGGCCGCAGCTGAGCGCGCTCACCCGGTCGTGGCGGGTGCTCCGGTACGACCTGCCGGGCCATGGCGGCTCGGCCCCCGCCGCCTCCGGCCTGACGATCGACGACCTGGCGCGGGCCGTACTGGACCTGGTGGACGACGTGGGGGACGCGGAGGACGGAGAGTTCGCGGTCGGCGGCATCTCGCTCGGCGGCGCGATCGCCACCGCGATCGCGGCCGGTCAGCGGCAGGCCGGTCAGCAGGAGCCGGGTCGGTGGCAGGCCGGTCGGCAGGAAGCCGGTGAGCAGCAGGCCGGTCGGCAGGATCGGGTGCGGAGTCTGGTGTTGTGCTGCACGTCGGCGCGGTTCGGGGAGCCGGGGCCGTGGCTGGAGCGGGCGGCGCTGGTACGTGCCTCCGGCGTGGCCCAGCTCGCCCCGGTGCTGGCGGGCCGCTGGTTCACCGCCGGCTACGACGGCCGCTGGGTGACGGACATGCTGGAACACGTGGACGCCGAGTCGTACGCGGCCTGCTGCACCGCCATCGCCTCCTGCGACCTGACCGGACGCCTGGCCGCCATCACCGCCCCCACGCTGATCGTCGCGGGTGCCGATGACCCGGCCACGCCCTTGGACCAGGCTCTCACCCTGGCCCAAGGCATCCCGGGCGCGCTGCTGCGCGTGGTGCCTGACGCGGCCCATCTGGCGAGCGTGGAGCGGGCCGACACCGTCACGTCCGCGATCGCCGGCCACCTGGGCGGCGACTCCGGTCACGCGGCCGGGATGCGTACCAGGCGCGAGGTGCTCGGCGACGCCCACGTGGACCGGGCCGTCGCCGCCACCACCGGTTTCACCCGCGACTTCCAGCACCTCATCACCCGCTACGCCTGGAACGAGATCTGGAACCGGCCCGGCCTCGACCGCCGTACCCGCAGCTGTGTCACCCTGACCGCGCTGGTCGCCCGCGGCCACCTGGACGAGCTGGCCATGCACGTGCGCGCGGCCCTGCGCAACGGCCTGACTCCCGACGAGATCGGCGAGGTGCTCCTGCAGACGGCGATCTACTGCGGGGTCCCGGCCGCCAACGCCGCCTTCGCCGTCGCGCAGCGCGTCCTGGCAGAAGAAGCCTGATCCCACGAGCACGCGCTCGGCAAGCCGTGTGCTCGATGTCCCGGCTGCAACGGATTTGCAACGTCGGTTGGCAGCATCTTGAGCGGATTGTTCGGCTCAAGGAAGGGACCGATCTCATGCCCAAACTGACCCCGGAGCAGGCCGACCGGATCGTGGCCGGCTGGCGGAGCGGCACGCAGCTCGTCGAAGGATGGGGCAACCCGGCGGGCCCGCTGTTCGCCAGCGGTGAGTACGCGGAAGCGGACATCACCCTCGAATCCATCCTCGCCGCGTCGGGCTGCAACCCGCCTCCCCCTCCCCTCACCGAGGGCGGCTGCGGCACCGCGTGCAGCGCCTCCGCCGGGCGCTTGTGCTGCTGATCTGACATGGGGGAATACACCGTAAGCGACACCGTGCTGGACCGCCTGCTCGAACCTTCACTGGAGCGACTGGCGGCCCGGCTCGGGTCCGTCGCGGGCCTGGCGCAAACGGAGCGCCGGGCCGTACACGCGGGCGCCGCCACGGCGCTGCTGAACACCGTGCGCATGAGGACCAACCGGGTGCTGCTCCTGGAGCTGAACGCGGCCAGGATCACCGGCAGGCTCACCGGCGCCGACCCGGAGGCCAGGTGGCGGGATTGGGAGTCCCAGGCGGCGACCCCGGAGTTCTGGGAGTCGCTGGGCGGCCACTATCCGACCCTGCTCCCACGCCTGCGACGGCTGATCGGCCACAGGTGCGCGGCGGCGATGAGCCTGGCCTCCCGCTTCGCCACCGACCGGCCGCTGCTCACGACCCTGCTCCGGCCGCTCGAGGGGGGCGAGCCGGGGCAGCCCGAAGGGGGTGAGCCGGGGGAACTGGTGAGCGTCGAGTTCGGCGCGGGCGACAGCCATCGCGGCGGCCAGAGCGTGGCGATCCTGACGTGCGCCGCGGGCAAGGTCGTCTACAAGCCGCGGTCCGTCGCCGTGGACCTGGCCGCGGCGCGGCTGCTGAGCCGGCTGCTGGCCGACGAGCCCGCGGACACCCGGATCAGGGTCCCCGACGTGGTGAGCGGCGACGGCTACGGCTGGGCCGAGCACGTCGCCCATCGGTACTGCGCCGATGACGAGGAGATGCGCTGCTTCTACCGCAACCTCGGGCACTGGCTGGCCGTGATGCGGCTGATCGGCGGCACCGACCTGCACGCCGAGAACCTGATCGCCGCAGGACCGATCCCGACCGTCGTGGACTGCGAGACGCTGTTCACGCCCCAGCCGCCGACGCGCGTCTCCGGCTACGGGCTCGCGGCGGACCGGGCGGGCGCGCTGATCGGCGGCTCGGTGCTGGGCACCGGGCTGCTGCCGGGCCGGGGGCTGGCGCTCGGCTGGCGCGGTGTCGACATGTCCGCCATCGGCTCACTGCCCGGCCAGCAGCCGGTCACGGAGCTGCCCGTCATCCTCGGTCTCGGCACCGACGAGGCGCGGATCGGCCTCGCGCCCGTACGCGTCCCGCTCTCGCTCAACCACCCGAGCCCGGAGCCCGTGCTGAGCAGGCACTGGGACCTGGTGGTCGACGGGTTCACCCGGCTGACCGGGCGGCTCAGGAAGCTCGACGAGGGCGGCGAGCTGGCGGGGTGGCTCGGCGAGTTCGCCGACCTGCCGGTCCGGGTCGTGCTCAGGTCCACCGAGAGCTACGCCGAGCTGCAGCGGATGCTCTGGCATCCGCACTCGCTGCACGACGAGCCCGCCGCCCGGCGGCGCGCGGCGGACCTGCTGGCCAGGCAGGCGGCCAACGCTCCCGGCCGGCCGGACGACCCCGAGGTGATCGAGGCGGAGGTCGAGGAGCTGCTGGACGGCGACGTGCCGTTCTTCGCCACCACGCCGCGCCTTGGCCGGCTCACCGGGCCGCGCGGTACCCAGTGGGGTCCCGCCCAGGACCTGATCGCCGGAACGCTGGGCCGGTGGCGGTCGGCCGACCTCGCGCTGGAGCACCAGGTGATCCAGTCCGCCCTGGTCAGCGCGTACCTGAACGAGGGCGGCGTACCCGACCAGCGGCGCCTGCTCCCGGCCGTACTGAACACCGACGACCTGGACCGCAGGCGGCGGGCGCTGGCGGCCGACATCATGCGGTCGCTGTCCGACGCCGCCGTACGCGCCGAGGACGGCACCGTCACCTGGATCGCGCCGGTGCTCAACCCGACCGGATGGGCGGTGCTGCCGCTCGGCCTCGACATGTACGGCGGCGCGGCCGGCATCGCCGTGCTGCTCGCGGGCTACCTGCGCGAGATGGAGGCGGGACGGGCCGACCCGGTGCCGGATGTCGGGCAACTGCTGGCCGATGTGCTGCGTACCGTGCGGATGGCGGAGGAGCAGTGGGCCAAGGACCGGGCCGAGATCAAGACGCGACGGCCCGCGCCCGCCGGCGGCTACCTCGGGCTCGCCTCGCGGATCTGGGGCTGGCTGCTGCTGGTACGCCTCGGCGTGATCGAGCCGGCCGAGGCGTTCTCGCGGTCGGCCGACCTCGTCCGCGAGCTGCCCGCGGCGCTGGACTCCGACCCGTCACTCGACCTGGTACGCGGCATGGCGGGAGCGGTGGTGCCCCTGCTGCGGCTCCACGAGAGCGCGGGCGACGCCGACGCGGGGGACCTGGCCAGGACGATCGGCCGCAAGCTGGTGTCGGCGGCACAGATACGCGGCGACACCGCGTGCTGGACGATCGACGGCTTCCCCGACGGCATCGGCGGCCTGGCCCACGGGGCGACCGGCATCGGCTGGGCGCTGTCCCGGCTGGCCGCGGCCACCGGCGACACCGACTGCGTGACCGTCGCCGAGGCCGCCTTCGCCTACGAGGAGACCCTGTACGTCCCCGAGACCGGCAGCTGGCGCGACCTGCGCGGCCCGGACCAGATCGGGGCGGCGTGGTGCCACGGATCCGTCGGGATCGCGGTCGTGGCGGCCGACCAGCTCATGGAGGGCCGCGGCGACCCGGACCGGCTGCGCGACCTGCTGCGGCGCGCGGCGCAGGCCAGCCAGGCTGACGGCATCGGCTGGAACCACACCCTGTGCCACGGCGACTTCGGGGCCTGGGAGGTGCTGGACCTCGCCGTCACCGCGGGGCTCGGCGCGGGCGGGCTGGACCGGCCCCGTCTGGAGGCCCATCTGCTCGGCAGTGTGGAGGAGCACGGGCCGGTCAGCGGGTTCGCCAGGGACGCGTTCGTGCCGGGGCTGATGCCGGGGCTCGGCGGAGTCGCGTACCAGTTGCTCCGCATGCATCCCGAATGCCCACTGCCGTCGGTGCTCCTGCCCGACCCCGGCCCGCTCTCCAGCACCGTGAAGCCGTCTTGAGCGCGTCCGCCGATGCCGATGAAGCCGTCTCCAGCGCGTCCGCCGACGCTCAGATGGTGTCGCCTTACTGGCAACTCGACGATGCGGGCGACATGGGCTTCTGGCGGATGTGCCGGCGGCTGCCGGCCACCAGCCGGGCGGTGCTCGCGATCGTGGCGCGGGCGGCGCCCCGGCACGCCGTCACGGTCGTCCTGCTCCAGGTCGTGTCGGGAGCCGCCACGGCCTTCGGCCTGCTGGCCACCACGGGGGCGCTGGAACGGCTGCTCGCCACCGGCCCCACCGTGGAGGTGATGGCGGCCGCGCTGCCCATGATCCTCCTCGTCGGCGGGGCGTACCTGCTGCGGGGCGCGGTCGAGACGGCCATCGCGGCCGCGTACGCCCGGCTGACGCCCGCGGTGCGCCGGATGGCGGAGGGGGAGCTGTTCGAGGCCGGGCTCCGCGTCGAGCTGGCCGCCTACGACGACGCCGGCTTCTACGACCGGATGCAGCGGGCGCGCGACCGGGGCCTGTTCCACCTCGCGCGGGCCGTGGACAACCTGGTCGACCTCGTCGGCGCGGCGCTGGCGTTCGCCGCCGCGTTCACCGGCCTGGCCGTCCTGCACGCCGCGCTGCTCCCGGTGCTGGTGCTGGGCGTACTCCCGTCGGCCTGGACGGTGCAGCGCTCGGCCCGGCTGGCGTACGCGCACATGACCCGCACGGTCACCCTGAACCGCCGGGTCCAGATGATCACCGAGCTGGGCACGCAGCGCGAGCCCGCCCCGGAGATCCGCGCCTGCCAGGCCGAGGACTTCCTGCTGCGGGAGTACGCCGAGGTGGCCGACCCGCTGCGCGACCAGGAGGTACGGGTGAAGACCGGCCAGGTACGCGTCGGCACCGTCGGCCGGGCGCTCACCGGGCTCATGTCCGCCATCACGTTCACCGTGCTCGGCCTGCTGCTGCAGGCGGGCTGGATCCCGCTGGCGGTGGCCGGCGGCGCGGTCATAGCCGTGCGCACCGCGAACGCCGCGCTCAGCCGGCTGGTCCACTCGGCGCACCAGCTGCTGGAGCAGGGCATGTACGTGGCGGACTACCAGGAGTTCGTCGACGACGCCGCCTCCAGGAGCCGCGCGGCGGCCACCCGCACGGCGCCCGCCGCGCCGGAGGTGATCACGCTGAGCGGCGTCGGGTTCGGCTACCCGGGCGGGAGCCGCGAGGCGCTGCGCGGCATCGACCTCACCGTCCGCGCCGGTCAGACCATCGCCCTCGTCGGCGAGAACGGCTCCGGCAAGACCACGCTCGCCAAGATCATCGCGGGCCTGTACGAGCCCACGGCCGGGCAGGTGAGCTGGGACGGCGTGGACATCCGCGAGATGGACCCGCACAGCGTCGGCGACCGGATCATGATGGTGCTCCAGGACCCGATCCGCTGGCCGCACACCGCCCGCGCCAACGTCCGAGCCGGCCGCCACGACCGCGACGACCCCGGCGACCTGGGGCTGCGCGCCGCGGCCGAGCTGGCGGGCGCCGACACCGTGGTGGCGGACCTGCCCCACGGCTGGCAGACGCTGCTCTCGAAGTACTTCCGCGGCGGCCAGGAACTTTCGGGCGGCCAGTGGCAGCGGCTGGCCGTCGCCCGCGGCGTCTTCCGCGACGCGCCCGTACTGATCTGGGACGAGCCGACGGCACCGCTGGACGCCAAGGCCGAGTTCGCCGTGTACGAGTCACTGCGCCGCCTCGCCACCGGCCGGATCGTCATCCTGATCACGCACCGGCTGGCCAGCGTGCGCAACTCCGACCGGATCTACCTCCTGCACGAGGGCGCGCTGGCGGAGGAGGGCACGCATGACGAGCTGATCGCCCGATCCGGTCGATACGCGGAGCTGTACGAGTTGCAGGCGCGCATGTACGCCGACGAACTCCCCCTCAGCGGGGTTCGGGGCGGTGGCTCCGGCCGTTGAGCACCGGCCTGTTGCCGCGGTGGCCGAGCAGGTCGGCGGCGCGGCGGCGGTAGACCAGCTGGGTCGGGACGGGCGTGGCGGAATACAGGGCCTCCCGGGTCAGCTCGTCGGCGAACTCGTACCCGCTGCCCGTCACCACGAGCAGGCCCACCCGCAGCGCGCGCTCACACAGCTCGGCGGCCACCTGCGGCGGCAGACCGAGCAGCTCGCCGGCCAACGCGGGCTCGAAGGCGCCCCGGAACACCGAGGCGGCCCGCAGCAGCCGCTCCACCAGCGAGCCGGTCCGGTGGACCCGCGCGAGGACCGCCGCGCTCAACCCCGCCGGCACCCCGTGCTCACCCGCCGCCAGGCCGCGCAGCAGCTCGACGACGTACAGCGGGTGGCCGCGTGTACGGCGGAAGACGTCCTCCGCCCACCTGCCCTGACCGCTCCGCGCGGCCAGCCGCGCGACCGCCTGAGCGGGCAGCGGCCCCGGCTCCAGCCGGCCGGCCGCGCGCCCGAGCGCCTCCATCGCCGCCGCGCCCTCCCCTGAACGCGCAGTCGCGACGACCAGCAGGCGCCCGCCGGAGACCCGGCGGGCCAGGTAGTGGACGAGCTCGACGGTCGCCGTCCCGGCCAGGTGCAGGTCCTCCAGCACCAGCAGGACCGGCTTCCTGGCCGCCAGAGCCCGCAGGAACGCGGCCACCGCCTCGTACGACGATCGCCGCCCGACCTCCCCGACCGTGCCGTGGCGCCCCTGGCGCAGCGTCGGCGCGGCCTCCGGGATCAGCCTGGCCAGCGCCTCCGCCCCATCACCCACCATGTCGCGGAGCACGGACCCGGCGAGACGGGTGACCGGTGGGGTCAACGCGTCGGTGAACGGCTGGAGGAAGTTACACCAGCCCACCGGCGTTGACGAGGAAGTCCGGCGCGTACAGGATGCCTCTTCGGGCGAGCGCGTCGGCGAGGCCGGGTTCGGCGAGCACGTTGTTCGCGCCCCCGGCGACGACGCGGCACCGGGTTGCTCACCGTCATGCGGGACAGCATCGACTCGGTCCGAGAGCTCAGCGGCGGACGGACCGGAGAGGCAGTCCTCGCCTTCGTCGGCACTCTCGCCGGCACCAGCCTCACCCGGCGGCTACGCGGCTGACATCGCAGAGGCCGCCTTCTCGATCCCGGTCGTTCTCATCCAACGACGCCACGGATTCCTGAGCGGCGCCGCCAAAGCCCTCCGGGACCTGCTCCTGGAGGGTGATCAGAGCGACAGCGGTACGGGGTGAATCTCGTCGGCGGGGTGGCCCGAGCGCTGGTGAATGCGTTGTACGGCCTCCGCGCTCGGTGCGTCGGACAGGCAGTAGATGACACCCTCCTCAGGATCCGCCCAGGTCTGCATGAAGGACACGCCCTCTTCGCCCTGGATCGCGAGGTCGGCCTCGTGCGCTTCACGGAGCTGCTCGTCCGTGATGCCCACCATGTGGTGGTGGACATCCATGAACCTCGTCATGGCATTCCTCCTGTAGACATCTGGCGCAAGACCCTCTCAGCCTAGATCCGACATAAGTCATCAATCACCCCAAGATTCCTCAAATGGCATGTCAGGGAACGCCCGCCTCCCGCCTTTCCCGCCCTATGGCTATTCAGCGGTCTTATGATCATTGCGACTGGTTCCCGATCTCACGAGGAGTCCACCGTGGCCGAAAATTCGGACTTGTGGGCAAATGGCATCGACACCACCCGGCCCAGCATCGCCAGGGCCTATGACGTCGTGCTCAACGGCAAGGACAACTTCGAGGTGGACCGCGCGTTCGTCGCCGAGATCGTGAAAGTCGTCCCCGAGATTTACGATGTGGCCACCTACAACAGGCAGATCCTCGGCCGGGGCGTACGCTTTCTCGTCGAGCGCGGCATCACGCAATTCGTCGACCTCGGCTCCGGCCTGCCGACGGTGGAGAACACGCACCACGTCGCGCAGCGGGCCGACCCGGACGCGCACGTGGTCTACGTCGACAATGACCCGATGGTGCTGGCCCACGGCCGGGCGATCCTGGCCGAGAACGACCGGACCGGGGTGGTCACGTCCGACCTGCGCGAACCGAAGTCGATCCTGGCCGACGAGACGGTCCAGCGGCTCATCGACCTGGACCGGCCGGTAGGCGTGATGCTGGTCGGCATCCTGCACCACCTGCACGACAGCGAGGACCCGAAGGGCATCGTGGACGCCTACATGGCGGCGGTCCCGTCCGGCAGCTATGTCTTCATCACCCATTTCTGCTCCGCCACCCAGGACGCGCGTGACGCGGAGAAGAAGTTCCTCGCGCTGCTCGGCACCGGCCGCTTCCGGACTCCCGAGGAGATCACCTCGTTCTTCGACGGGTACGAGCTGGTCGAGCCCGGTGTCGTCCCGCTGCCCCTGTGGCGTCCCGAGGACACCGTCCCCGACGTGCTCAGCGTCGGCCAGCGGCTCATGTACGGCGGCATCGCCCGGAAGCCCTGACCCGCCGGCATCGGTGGGCCAGGCAGGGGTCTCGCCCCGCTGCCATCCGCCTCCGCCGACCGTGAGCGGCGCGCCGATGCGGGGGTCGACACATTGGCGCGGGAGGCATGGTAAGCTCGTCTTAGTTGCAGTTCTGGTACCCAAATGAACTTTGTGTGCGCCTGACGGGACGTAGCCCTCAGGCGCATTTTGTTTGCCGGTCATTTCCGGATGGGTCATTTCGGCGACGTGGGGCCCGTGACCTGCGGGTTCTGATTATTTCGCCTATCCTAGAGGAGATCGACATGGCGACTGGCACCGTGAAGTGGTTTAACGCTGAAAAGGGCTTCGGCTTCATCGAGCAGGACGGCGGCGGCGCCGACGTCTTCGCCCACTACTCCAACATCGCTGCCCAGGGCTTCCGCGAGCTGCAGGAAGGCCAGAAGGTCAGCTTCGACATCACGCAGGGCCAGAAGGGCCCGCAGGCCGAGAACATCGTTCCCGCCTGACGCTAGTCACGCACAACGAGCCGGGGTTCGCACCTGAAGAGGTGCGGGCCCCGGCTCGTCGCGTTGCGGGCGTGTGCCGCGAGCCCGGCTGCCCCGGGCCAGGGTTAATGTCGGTGAAACCGCACGTCGCGTGGTTGCGAAACAGCGGACTGCCAGCCTGTCCGCATGAGCGATGCGAAAGACGTAGATCGGGCGCACACTCCTGAACAGGCCGCCGCCTCGTGGAAGCGTGAGGTCATAGAACTGGCGGTGCTTTTCGTCGCGGTCGGTCTGGCCCACCTGTTCGCCACTCTTATGGGGCACTCCGCCCCAGGCCCCGCGGTGCTGATCACCCTCGGTGCGGGGCTCATCGCGTGTACCTTCGTCCACAAACGCCTGGCCCACCGACGACCCGGCCGCAAACGCCTGGGCCGCGAAGGCCGCAGACGATGGGGAACCGAGCGCCAAGCCGCCGAGGTGATCGATATCGAGGGAGGCCGGCCGATGAAATTGTGGCGCATCCGCACGCGGGTGGTCGACCGGCCGGGCCGTCTGGCGGAGCTGGCCACGGCGTTCGCCAGGCTGGACTGCAACGTGCTGGCCCTGCACATCGCCGCGACGGGCAGCAGCGCGATCTCTCCATCCGGCTGCGCCGCCTTGGACGAGTTCGTCGTCGAGGCGCCCACGCAGCTGAGCGAGAAAGTCCTGCGGTCGGCGGTCGAGAAGGCCGGCGGACTCGACATCATCATCGTCCGCGCCTACGTCAAAGACCTGGTCGACCCCGGTGTCCAGGCCCTCGTCCTGGCCCATGCCGTCAGCGACGACCCGGAGCAGCTGCCCCATGCGATGGCGGAGCTGCTGCGCGCCGCGGACGTCGAGTGGCGACGCCCCGGAGACACCCTCGCCGACAGCGGCGAGTCCGGCACCACTCTGGTGATTTCCGTCCATCCCGAACGGGCGCTCCTGGTCAGCCGCCCCGCTCTGCCGTTCACCCCGGCAGAGGCGGCCAGAGCCGCCGCACTGGCCGCCAGCGTGAGACAGCGGCGCTACTCCGACTGAATGCCGACCGCTCAGCCAAGGCTGCCTCGTGTACGCGTCACCGCCGTTCGACGGCGGCGGGCTTCACCTGGATCGCGCGGATCCTTCCGACATCGAGCTTCATGGAGCGATCGAAGGTATAGATGCCGTTCTGCTCCTGGAACACATCAGTGAGCTGCGTGTAGCAATAGCCGAACATGTCCGGATTATCGAGCAACGCGGTGACGAGACCGCCGAACCGTACGTAGAACTCTTCCTCACCGGCCGGACGAACGCCGTACCCCCACGACCGATCGAGCGCATCACCGCCCTCCTCGGTGCCCGCGACCCACCAGATGCCGCCGAACTCACTGACGAAGTACGGCTGCCCCCGATAGGCCGCGGACATCGGGCCATCCGGGCTCGTGTTCATGAACGGCCGCCCGGAGGCGAGGCCCGCGTGGTTCGCGGCGAAGACCGCCGGGTCCTGCTCGTAGTCGTGCGAGTCCACGACGTCGGTCTCCGCGACGCGGTGCGCGTAGCCCGACACGTCCAGAACGGGACGCGTGGGGTCGGCGAGCTTCGTCGCCAGCCACATCGCCCGCGTCACGTCGTCGAGCTGGGTGATCCGGTCCGTCAGGATCTGCGAGGTCTCGTTCAGCGGGCACCAGCCGACGATCGACGGATGGCTCAGGTCGCGGCGCACGGCTTCGAGCCACTGCGTCACCATCGACGCCGTCGGCCGCTGGTTGTCCCCGGCCGGTCCGGACGTGTCGACACCCCAGTCGCCGAACTCTCCCCAGACCAGATAGCCCAGCCGATCCGCATGGTAGAGGTATCGCTCCTCGAACACCTTCTGGTGGAGGCGGGCCCCGTTGAAGCCCGCCGCGATGCCCAGCTCGATGTCGTGGGCGAGCGCGTGGTCGCTCGGGGCCGTCATCAGCGACTGCGGCCAATACCCCTGGTCGAGTACGAGCCGCTGGAACACCGGCAGGCCGTTGAGCAGTAACCGGTTACCGTCGATCGAGACCGAGCGCAGCCCCGCGTACGACCTGGCCTCGTCGACCACGACCCCGGCCGCGTCGAGGATCTCGACGCTCAGCCCGTACAGGTGCGGATCCGCCGGCGACCACGGCCTGACCGCGCCTTCCGGCAGCCGCAGGGTGAGCCTGGGGGAGAGGTCGAGATCGGCGCGCACCCCCGCCTCGGCCAGGACGGCGCCGGCCGGACGGTTGGTGTCGTGATCGTAGGTCTCGGTGAGCCGGAGCCGGACCCGATGGCCCGGCCGGTTGGCCGGCAGCAGGACGGTGACGTCGAAGCCGGGCGAGGCCAGCTGCGGCACCACCCGCACCTCACGGGCGTGCACGCCGCCGACCGGCTCCAGCCACACGGTCTGCCAGATTCCCGTCGTCCGGGTGTAGAGGCAGCCCGCGTTGGCGTACTCCCTCGACTGCTTGCCGCGCGCCTGGAGGCTGTGGCGGCTGTCGCGGGCGCGGACCACGATCACGGCGTCCTCGCCCGGTGCGGCGACGCCGGTGAGATCGGCTGTGAACGGGGTGAAGCCACCCCGATGCCGCACGACCTCGTGCCCGTTGACCCAGACGGTCGCGTCATGGTCGACGGCGCCGAAGTGCAGCAGCACGCTGCGACCGGCCCACGCCTCAGGGACGCGGACCGTCCGCCGGTACCAGACCGCCTCCATGAAATCGACGTTCGCGACGCCGGACAGCTCGCTCTCCGGGGCGAAGGGCACGGTGATCCGGCCCGACAGCTCACGTTCGACCAGCCCGCGTTCGAGGCCGGAATCGCCGGCGTCGATCTCGAACTGCCAGTCGCCGTTCAGGTTCAGCCAGTCCGTACGCATCAGGGCGGGCCGAGGGTATTCCGGGCGGGGAAGGGCCGAGGGCACTGCCTGGCGCATCGCTTCCGTCACGACGAGTTGGGCCTTTCTCGAGAGCGGCGACCTACGTCGTGGATCACTCTTCCAGCAGGCCCGCGCGAAGACCACGGCGCCCAAGGGTCACGGCGGCTCGGAGCCGGGTTCGCGCCGGCCCGCGCCGGCCGTAGCGGGTGCCTCGGGGCTGCGCAGCCCCGAGGCGGCGACCGCGATGAGGGCGCAGAGCCCGAGCATGGTCGCCCAGACACCGTGGTAGGCGGCGGTCGAGCCGAGGCGATCCCCCGACAGCACCAGCACGAGCGCGGAGACGCCGATGACCGCCCCGCAGGCGCGCGAGGTGACGGACATGGCGGTGCCGGTGGCCAGCCGGGCGGGCGGAATCTCGGCGACGGCGGCACCGCTGAGCGCGTTGACCAGCACGGCGACGCCCATCCCGGTCGCGACGACCGCGGGCAGGACCACCGAGAGGTACGCCTGGCCGCCCCCCGCCGCGAGCGCCAGGTAGCCGGTGGCGAGCGACAGCAGCACCACCCCGCCCAACGCCAGCCTGCGGTGCCCGGTGCGCGCCGCCAGCCGCCCGGCGAGCGGTGCGGTGAGGACCTGCACGACCGCGCCGGGAGTGACGGCGAGCCCCGCCTGGGCCTCGGAGTATCCCCAGATCTTGGTGAGGAACAGGATGTTGGCCAGCGGAAGGGCGAACATCACCAGCCCGAGGAGGAACATCGCGAGGTTGGCCCGCTGGGTGCCCCGTGCCCGGAGGATCTTCAGGTCCACGATGGGAGCGGGGTGGGAGCGCGCCCGCCGGATGAAGAGCACGCCGACGAGGACACCGGCGGCGAGGGCGAGGATCGTACCCGGGCTGCCCGGACCCCACGCGTCGCTCTGCACGATGGCCAGCGAGGGCAGGCCGATGGCCGCCACCAGCAGGACCAGGCCGACGATGTCCGGCATCCGTGACGGGGCGGACGGCGGCGTCCTGGCCAGGGTCCGCCACGCGCCGAACAGCACGACGAGCCCGACCGGCAGGTGGAGGAAGAACACCGTACGCCAGTCCCAGACGGCGACCAGCAGCCCCCCGAGCGACGGCCCGGAGGCGGTCGCCACCGACTGCGTCGCGCTCCACAGGCCGATCGCCGTGCCCCGTCGTTCCGGCGGGTAGTACGGCAGGATCAGCGCGAGCGTCAGCGGGGTGATCACGCCGCCGCCCACGCCCTGCACGACCCTGGCGGCGATCAGGATGCCGGCCGAGGGGGCGACCGCGCACAGGGCGGCGCCGACCACGAACACCGTCAGCCCGGCGAGGAAGACCCGCCGGTAGCCGAACCGGTCCGCCAGGCCGCCCGCCGGCAGCAGCGCCGCCGTGAACGTGATCGCGTAGCCGTTGAACACCCACGAGAGTTCGGGCAGCCCGCTGCTCGGAAAGCTGCGGAGCATGTCGGGGAAGGCGATGTTGGCCAGCTGTACGTCGATCGCACCCAGAAAGGCGCTCCCGCACAGCACCGCCAGGGGGAGCGCCCGGGATCCGCGCACCTCAGCTGGTAGCCGCGCCGAACCGCTCGCGGAGTTCGACCTTTCGGATCTTGCCGGTCACGGTCCGCGGCATGGCCTCGACGACTTCGAGGCGTTCGGGCCAGAACCAGCTGTTCACGCCGGCGTCCTTCAGGTGCGTCCGCAGATCATCCAGCGTGGGCGGTTCGCCGGCCGGCGTCACGACGGCGCACACCAACTCGACCAGCTTCGGATCCGGGATGCCGATGAGTGCGATGTCGCGGACGGCGGGGTGCCTGCCCAGCAGCGCCTCGATGTCGCTCACCGGCAGCTTGAGACACATGTTGGCGATGATGATGTCCTTGGTCCGGCCGGAGATGCGCACGCCGCCGTACCCGTCGTCGCGGGCCAGGTCGCCGGTGTCGAACCAGCCGTCCGGCGTGAGCGACTTGGCGTAGATCTCCTCGCGCCGGTAGTAGCCGAGGCACTGGGCCGCGCCGCGTACCTGCAACGCGCCGATCTCGCCGGCCGGGACCGGCTGGTTCTCCTCGTCGACGATGCGCGCCTGCATGCCCACCACGACGGTGCCGTCACTCTCGCCCGCCCGCTCCGGCGGGTCTTCGGGCCGGGTCATGGTGACGCCGCCGTTCTCGGTCATGCCCCATAGCGCGTACACCCGTACTCCGAGAATCTCGCTCACCTGCTCCACCAGGTGCGGCGGGACGGGCGCCGAGCCGGACACGAAGATCCGCAGAGTGGGGATCTTCCGCGGGTTGGCCTTCTGCTCCTCGCTGATCTCCCGGGCGAAGGGCGGCGTGCCGTAATACATCGTGACGCCGTGCTCTGCCATGAGGTCGAGGTAGACGCCGGGGTTCCAGATGTCGGCCGTGACC
This sequence comes from Nonomuraea aurantiaca, assembly GCF_020215705.1. Lineage (GTDB taxonomy): Bacteria > Actinomycetota > Actinomycetes > Streptosporangiales > Streptosporangiaceae > Nonomuraea > Nonomuraea aurantiaca. The sequence continues at coordinate 1,221,230 of NZ_JAIWNB010000001.1, forward strand.
GCGGTGCCGCCCAGCATCAACGCCTGCAGATACGTCATCACCAGGCCCACATAGTGCATGGAGGTCTGCGCCGTCATGATGACCAGGCTGTCGTCCAGGCCGTACGCGTCCCCGTAGCCGCGGATGGCGGCATGCAGGGTGTTCTGGCTGTGCAGCGCGCCTTTGGGCTCTCCGGTCGTCCCCGAGGTGAACAGGATGAGGAAGGGATCGTCCGGACCCAGCGCGCGCCCGGCCAGGTCCGCGGGGTCACCGGGTTCGGGGTCGAGGAGGTGCTCCTCGAATCCGATGGACCCGGCCGGGCCGTCGCCGCCGAGCACGACGACGTGCTCCAGGGCCGGGATCTCGCTCGCGAGCGTCATCGCGGTCTCGGCGGTCGGCAGGTCACCGAGGCGGTTCACGGTGATGAAGACGCGCGCCTCGGTCAGCCGGATCATGAAGTCGAGCTCGCGATGCCGGTAGATGGGGAACTGCGGTGCGATGCGGGCGCCGATCTTGATGCAGGCCAGCGTCAGGGGCAGCACCTCGCGGCGATTGGGTAACTGGACAGCGATGTAGTCTCCCGGCCGTACGCCCAGCCGGATCAGGCCGTGGGCGATCCGGTCGGTCAGCCGGTCGAGCTCCGCGTAGCTGACGACGTCGGTATGGCCTTCGGCGACGCGCCGGCTGATAAGCGCAGGCTTGTCGGGAAATTCCGTCACATGATGCCGAAGGTCATCCAGGAAAGTCGTGCTTCGCCACCAACCGTTGCGCCGATATTCCTCATGTGTGTCCGTCACGCTCGCCTGCCTTCCATCAGGCGCCCCGCGGACGCCTTCGTCTGCTGCTGATCTGCCCGAAATTCAAAGTACGGCATTTACCGCAATTCATCGCCTAAGGGTTTTATCCTCCGTTCCCCCGGAGGGGGCCACCCTTTTGCCCCCCGAAGGGGGTATCTCTCCAAAAGGACACCAGCCACCACGGACCGTCACAGGAACCAAGACGGTCGTATGGCGAAGGGGGACCATGGTCACGAGGCGGGGGTGACGAGGTAGAACAGGGCAGGGAGATGGACCGCGACCCCCTCGTACACCTCCGCGCACACGGCCACCCCGGGCCGGGCGAACGTGCCCGGCGGCGGTTCGGCCACGCGGATCACCGAGTGGCGGGCGTCCAGGAGCCTGGCCGCCACCGAGATGTCGCCGACGAGGGCGGACCCCGGGCTGATCCACCGGTTGCGGCTGATCTTCATGCCGTTGCCCGCCGCCAGGTCGGCCAGCAGGCCGTTCCGGCCGACGAGCCGGTGGTAGTAGTCGTTCGGGTTGATGATCATCGCGTGCGGGGTGGCGCCCGACTGCTCGACCTCGTCGCAGGCCGTCAAGACTCCGGTGACGTAGTCGGTGTCGTAGGGGAGCCGGGCGATCTCCGGGTGGTCGAGCAGGGCGTTGGTCAGGGCGAGGTTCTCGGCGGTGGCGAGCCGTACCAGTAAGCGGTAGTCGAGGAAGGTGGCCAGCGCGGCCGGGTCGTCGGCCAGCCCGTCGGGGATCTGCACCCACGCCCGGATCGGGTGCACCCCGGCCTCGCCCATGCCGAACCTGAAGGCCGCCTCCCGGCGGACGTCGGAGCCGCGTACCGCCTTCTGCTCTTCGGCGGTGGGCCGGGACTCCGTCCAGAACCGGGCGACGTCGTCGGTGGGGCGGACCTTGAGCAGGTTCCGTACGGTCAGCCGTGGTCTGTCCTTGGTCGGCTCGTGTGCTTCGGTGATGGTGTAGTCGAAGGTCACCTCGGCGCGGCCGGGGTCGGCCGCGAACGCCCGCGCGAACGCCTCGCCCGGGGACTGCTTCACGGCGGTGGGAGCTGGGGCTGTGTCCGTTGACATGGGGCCTCTCGGTCAGAAGTCGTGCTGGATGAGCCGCTGGTAGAAGGGCAGGTGGTGGTCGTAGAAGGCCTTCAGGGCGGAGTTGTTGTCGACGGTGTCCGGGTAGGTGTTGCGGCGGTTCTCGAAGCCGGCGCTGCCGATCGCGTCGAGATGCCACCGGCGGGTGCGCTGCCACTCGGGCCGGTCTCCGGAGTCCCAGGTGAGCGCGCGGGCGAGGAAGGGCAGACCGGCGTACTCGCAGAAGGCCTCGGCCACCTTCGCCGGCTCCCCGACCAGCCGCTCCGTGCGGATGACGAGCGGACTGCGCCCGGTCGCCGACCGGACCAGCTCGAACAGCCGGTACAGACGCTCGTAGCCGATCTCCGCGCAGGTCACCGCCGGTTTGATCGCGTAGTGCGAGCTGATGGTCGGCTTGGGATCGCGGACGATGAAGGTGTGGACCATCCCGGCGAGCTCCTCGGGGTGGTCGAAGAGGTAGGCGTAGTCGTAGTCGACGACCTCCTTGACGAACACCGGCCGCACGCCGGCCAGCTCCCTGAGGCGGATGAGCAGCTCCTTCTCCGACCGCGCCATCGCCCGGCCGCCGTCCGGTGACGGGACCGGCACCGCGCCCTCCTCGGTCAGGGCGAGGAACGGCTCGTGCAGGACGGTCACGTCGCCGCGCTCGATCATCATGCGCAGGAACGCCGTCGAGGCCGAGCGGGAGTGCGCCCACATGACGATCAGCGGGTTCACCCGGACCACCAGGCCGGGACGCGGTCCCAGCGGTGCCGGCGGAGCTCCTGGAGCAGCGCGTCGTCGAGCGGCCGGCCGTCGCTGACGGAGAGATTCGCCCGTACGTGCTCGGGTCTGCGCATGCCCGGGATCACCGTGCTGACCGCCGGGTGGTTGAGGATGAACCGCAGGGCGAGCTCGGGGAGCGAGGTGCCCTCCGGGAGGGCCGCCTTGAGGCGCTCGGCCCGTTCGACGCTCGGTAGGAGATTCTCCGCGCAGAAGTAAGTGCTGCGCCAGTCCTCCTCCGGCCAGCTGCTGTCGGCGCTCAACGTGCCGGTGAGGGTGCCCTCGTCGAACGGTACGCGGGCGATGATCCCGATGCCGTCGCGCAGCGCGCGCTCGAACAGTTCGTCCTCGGGCGCCTGGTCGAAGATGTTGTAGATCACCTGGATGACGTCGATGAGCCCGGTGTCGAGCGCGGCGAAGCAGTTGGCCGGTTCCCACCGGTTGACGCTGATGCCGACCGCGTCGATGACCCCCTCGCGCTTGAGGTCGGTGATCGCCTCCTGCCAGCGTTCGTCGGCCGCCCACCGGTCCTCCCAGGTGTGGAACTGCATCAGGTCGATGCGCGGCACCCCGAGATTCTCCAGGCTGCGATGGGTGTACTCCTTGATGTGGTCCGCGGGGTAGGCGTCGTCGAGGGTGTCGTCCGGTCCGGGCGGCCATTCGCGGTTCTTCGGGGGGATCTTCGTGGCGACGTACAGTTTCCGGTCGGGATGGCGGCGCAGCAGCGCGCCGAGCATCTGCTCGCTGACGCCCCGGCCGTACACCCAGGCCGTGTCGAAGAAGTCGCAGCCCAGCGCCACGGCCTCGTCGAGGCAGCGCGGGGCGACGTCGTAATCCCAGCCGGTGAAGTTGCCGGGGCCGCCGCCGATGCCCCACATGCCGTAACCGACCTCGCTGACCTCCCAGCCGAGGTTCCCCATCTTGCGGTGTCGCATCCCTAGCCTCTCTGTCGCGTGGTGATCAGCGGGCGTCCCTTCACCGCGCGGCCGTCCCCGCTTCCGCTCGCCAGCCGGGCGTGGTATGCGGTGATCGAGCCGTCCAGGCTGCCGTCGTCGAGCTGCCAGCGCTGCTCCAGCCGGCGGCATTCGTCCTTGCGGAACAGCGCGGGGTTGTCGGTCAGCAGGCCGGCGAAGGCCCGCTTCAGCCCCTCCTCGCCCATGCCCTCCGGAGTGGGCAGGAGGGAGGCGAGCGCGGCCAGCTCGCGGTCGGCGCTCGCCCGGGCCGCCTCGCGGACCAGCGTGACGAAGTCGCCGCACGGGATCGGCGCGATGGCCGCGCCGGCGCGCAGCAGGACGTCGTCGAAGCTAACGCTCTCGGCGCGGAAGACGTGCAGGGTACGGCCCCAGGCGCCGTCGTCGCACACCGCCGCCGCCACGCGGGCCGCCACATAGTCGACCGGGGTGTAGTCGGAGCGCGTGGCGACCTCGGGCCGGACGCCCAGCCGCAGGAAGGCCGACAGCAGCAGATGGGTGAGAGCCACCGGATTCGGGTATCCGTTGTCGGCGCTCGGCATCACCTCGCCGAGCCGCAGAACGGTGACCAGCGCGCCCCGGCGCCGGGCCTCGGCGAGGTAGCGTTCGGCGATCCACTTGGACCGGCTGTACCCGCCGGCGGGCGTCCTGGCGAGGGACGGTTCGTAGTCCTCCGGCAGGCGGTCGGGGTGCCGGAGCGCCTCGTCCTGGAGCGCCGCGAGCGTCGAGACATAGTGCACCGGCACCGGCCGGTAGGCCATCGCGAGCCGGACCAGCTCGATGGTGCCGCGCACGTTCACCTGGCGGTGGGCGCGATAGTCGAACAGGAAGTTGACCAGTGCGCCGTTGTGGAGCACCAGGTCACACGTGCGTGCCAGGTGCTCCCAGGTCCGGGCGGTCAGCCCGAGGCCTGGTAACGCCAGGTCGCCCGCGTACCCTTCGAGCCGGTCGGCGAACCGCGGCTCCCACAGGCCCCGTTCGAGGAGCGCCTCGACGACCCGCGCGGTCGCGCCGGTGTCGTCGGCGGCCCGCGCGAGGCAGCGAACCCGCAGGTCGGTACGGGCCAGCAGCTCATGGACCAGGCGGCTGCCGACGAAGCCGGTCGCCCCGGTGACCAGCACGCTCCGCAGCCTGCCCGACCGGTCGGCGGGCCGGATGGGCTCGCCCTCCGGCACCGTCGAGTCGTGGGCCATGAGCACGGACTCGTCCTCGATGGCCACGCCGTCGCGCCGCCGGGTCTCGATCAGGGGCGTCAGCTCGTTCGCGGTCGGGTGGTCGTACAGATCCTTGACGTCGACCCGCACACCGCACTCCGCGGTGATCATGTGCACGACGGACAGGGCCTGGATGGAGTCGCCGCCCGCCTCCGCGAAGTGCGCGTCGCCCGTCAGGCCGGGCCGGCCGAGCGCCGAGCGCAGCGCCCGCAGGACCTGGTCGGCCAGGTTCGTGGTCGGCGCGCTCTCGGCCAGCCGGGCGGTGTCCTCGGCCAGCCTGCCGTCGAGGACCGCCTGGAGCCGCCCCCGGTCGACCTTGCCGTTGTCGTTCAGCGGCATCTCCGGCAGCAGGAAGAAGTAGCGGGGCATGCTGGTCCTGGGCAGGGTGCGGCGCAGGTGCTCGCTGAGCGCGGCCTCGGTGAGGCCGGTGCCGGAGGCGAACAACGCCAGCGCCTTCGTCCCCCGCTGCTCGGCCACCAGGACCTCCGCCTGCCGGACCCCGGGGCACCTCTCGGCCGCCACCTCGATCTCGCCCAGCTCGATCCGCACACCGCGGATCTTGACCTGGAAGTCCTTGCGTCCGGAGAAGAACAGCCGGCCCTCGTGGTCCAGATGACCGAGATCGCCGGTGAGGTAGAGCCGGGGGCCAGGGATGATCTCCGGGAACGGGTTGGGGACGAACGCCTTGGCGGTCGCGGCCGGGTCGCCCAAATACCCTTCGCCGAGGCACTCCCCGCCGATGGCCAGCTCGCCGGTGGTGCCGGGCGGCAGCGGGCGCAGGTCGTCGTCGACCACCACGGCATAGCAGTTGTCGATCGGGCGGCCCAGCGGAATCGTGTCCCCGTCGGCCGCGGACACGGGATGGAAGACCATCCCGATGGACGCCTCCGTCGGGCCGTAGCCGTTGGTCACCCGCAGGCCCGGGAGCAGCGCCATCAGCCGGTGCACCGCGCGGGGGTTGACCGCCTCGCTCCCGACGACGAGCCGCCGCAGCGACGACAGCTTCCGAAGCGTCTGCTCGTCGCTGTCCACGATGGCCACCAGCGCGTTGAAGACGCTGGAGACGAAGTCCGCGGTCGTGATGCCGTACTCGGCGATCAGGTCGATGGTGTGCTGCAGGTTGAGGAACTCTTCCTGTACGGGCAGTACGGTGTGTCCGCCCGTGGTCAGCGGCCAGAACAGCTGCCAGAGCGAGGAGTCGGAGGTGTGCCTGCTGTTCTGCAGGACGACGTCCGTGCCCGTCGCGGCGAAGTAGCGCGTCATGAAGCGAAACCGGTTGGTCAGCCCCGCGTGCCGGTTCATCGCGCACTTCGGAGTGCCCGTGGTGCCCGAGGTGAAATAGCCGTAGATCAGGTCATCGGGACCCACCGGTACCGCCGGCCGCCGGGACGACGGGACGATCCGGTCGACCTCCACGGTGACCGCGCGATGCCGTAACTCCTGCGGCAGCGCATCGGCGGTGGCGCACAGGATCGGCCCGGCCGGCAGCACCCCGAAAGTGCCGCGGAGCCGATCCTCCGGCCACGACGGGTCGAGCGGGACGAAGGCCGCGCCCAGCTTCATCAGCGCCAGATACGTGACCGGTAGTTCCAGAGAGTTGACCAGCAGGACCGCGACCACGTCGCCCTTGCCCACACCGTGCCCGGTCAGCGTGACCGCCAGGCCGTTCACCAGCTCGTCCAGCCGCCGATAGGTGAGCATCCGGCCCTCGAACGACACCGCCGGGCGCTCGGGATGGCGGTCGGTCTGCTCCTCTATAAGCGCTGAGATCGGGCGGAACGCCCCGAAGTCGACCGTTCGGCCGGCGAAGCTCTGGGATTCGATCGATGGTTCGGAAGGAGCTGGTCCCTGCCCCTGGGACCCTTCCTGGTCGTTGCCGGTGGGCTGTCCGGTCATTTCCACCTCTCCGTTAGGAATGCCGCCCTACTCATAGGCGTTCCAGGCCGTTCCAGGTGAGTGCGTTCCGGTGAGAGGTGGTCGTACGCGACGTCCAGCGGGGTGCGCGTCGCTGCGGCGGCGGCGATCCGGCCGACGGCGGGTGCGGTCTGCACGCCGTACCCGCCGAGCGCGGCCAGCCAGACGAAGCCCGGTGCGTCAGGGGCCTCGCCGACCACGGGCGTGTCGTCCGCCACTGCGCTGCGCAGGCCGGCCCACGCGTGCCGGACGCTGCGGATCACCAGCGTGGTGGCCCGCTGTAATCGCTCCACGCCGATCGCGATGTCGAGGTCGTCGGGACGGGCGTCGCCGGGCGGCATCGGGGTCGCGTCGGCCGGCGAGACGAGCAGGCGTCCCGACTCGGGCTTGAAGTAGAAGGTGTCCGCCACGTCGGTGACCATCGGCCAGCCGCCCGCGCCGCTTTGGGGCAGGTCGGTGAGGAAGGCGGTGCGCCGTAGCGGCCGCAGGCCGATGGGCCGGACGCCGGCGAGCCCGGCCACCTCGTCGGCCCACGCGCCGGCGGCGTTGACCACGATCGGCGCGGTGAACTCGCCCGCGTCGGTCTCCGCCCGCCAGAGCCCATCTCGCCGGGACAGGCTCCGCACCCGGGCCGACGTGATCACCTGGCCGCCGCGCGTCCGAATGCCGCCGAGAAAGCCCTGGTGGAGCGCGGCCACGTCGATGTCCATCGCCCCGGGTTTCAGCATGGCGCGGCTGTACCAGCCGGACCGCACGATCGGGCAGAGCCGGTGTGCCTCATCGTGGTCGATCTCACGGACCGGAGTCGGGGCCTCCAGCCCGTCGGCCAGCATCTCGGCGAACCGCTTCTCCGCGCCCACGGGACACAGCGTCAGCACGCCGCGCGGGGTGAGCAGCGGACCGTCCGCGAAGCCGGGCGGTGGTGCGGTGAGGAACGGCCGGCTCGCCGTGGTGAGCGCTCGTACGGCCGGGTTGCCGAAGTACTCCGAGAAGAGCGCGGCGGACCGTCCGGTCGCGTGGTAGCCGGGAGCGTGCTCCATCTCCAGCAGCGTCACGGTACCGGACTCGGCGAGGAAGTACCCCGCGCTCGCGCCGGCCACCCCGCCGCCCACGATGAGAAAATTTCTCACGATCGTAACCGATCATATTTCGGGCCGGAACCGCAAATATTTTCTGGGCTTCCTAACTCCGCGTCGGGGAGCGGGTGGGAATCTGGGCGTCGTGAAGCGTTGGCGAAAAACAGCAGGTCAGAAAATTAGGTCACAAGCTGGACGGTCAGTAGCCTGTCCGAAAATACCTCCATCTTAATTATGATAAACATGCCAAAAAGGTACTATCACACCCTTTTGGGAATACGGTCGTCTTTTAATGTGGTTTGGAGGCGTCCATAGTCAAGGTCATGGCCGGAGCCCGAGCAGGCCCACGGCGTTGTCCTTGAGGATCATCGGACGGACCTCGGGCTTGATGTCGAGATTGGCGAAGTCGGCGAGCCAGCGGTCGGGGGTGATCACCGGGTAGTCGGAGCCGAAGAGCACCTTGTCCTTGAGCAGCGTGTTCGCGTACTGGACGAGCTGCGGGGGGAAGTACTTCGGCGACCATCCTGACAGGTCGATGTAGACGTACGGTTTGTGCGTGGCCACCGCGAGCGCCTCGTCCTGCCAGGGGAAGGATGGGTGGGCCAGGATGATCCGCAGCTCGGGGAAGTCCACGGCGACGTCGTCGACCAGCATCGGGTTGCCGTACTTCAGCCGGATCCCGCCCCCGCCCGGCACCCGCGCGCCGATGCCGGTCTGCCCGGTGTGGAACAGCGCGGGCACCCCGAGCTCCTCGATGACCTCATAGAGGGGGTAGGCCATCGGGTCGTTCGGCGCGAAGCCCTGAATGCTGGGGTGGAACTTGAAGCCGCGCACGCCGTGCTCCTCGACGAGCCTGCGCGCCTCACGGGCGCCCGCCCGTCCCTTCCACGGGTCCACGCTGCCGAACGGGATCAGCACGTCGGCGTGCTCGGCGCAGCTCTCCGCCACCTCCTCGTTGGAGATGCGCGGGTGACCCGTGGCGTGCTCGGCGTCCACGGTGAACACGACCGCGGCCATCTTCCGTTCGCGGTAGTAGGCGGCGATCTCGGGGATGCCCGGCCGCGCATGTCCTTTGAAGTACTCCGCCGACGCGCCGAACAGCTCCGGGCTCAGCGAGCCGTGGCCGTCCTTGGACACTTCGGCGTGCGTGTGGACGTCGATCGCGACGAGCTCCTCGACGTTCATGCCGGCTGCTCTCCCTGTCGGATTCATCGCTCGAACGTAAGGCGCTTCCGTGACCATGGTCAAGTTTCTGCCGAACGACACGAGGCTCTCGGCGCTCGCGGGTCAACACACACCGTCAACACCGAAACCTCCGCGGGCGTGACCGCGGAGGTTTCGGTGGTGCGGGGAATGGCTCTTGGTTTCTCAGGGTGCGGGGATCTCGCGGGCCAGCCTGGACGTCCAGGGACAGAAGACGCAGCCAGGCAGGAAGGCGCCGCACGCCTCGTCGAGGTGGTCTTCGGTGTAGGGCACCGTGGCGTCGCAGGCCTCGATGGCCACCGCGAAGAAGCTGATCGTGTTCGGGTCGTAGTGGAAGCTCCAGCGCGGGTTGTAGGGGACCGGTCTCTTGACGATCCGGCCCAGGACGTGCACCTCCTCCCGCTCCTCGCCGCTGAGGATCCGCCGGGCGTGCTCGATCTTCGCGGGGTCGGTGAGCTGGAAGACGAACGGCGCGGCGCGCTCGGCGGTCTGCATCTCGAGCAGCGCCACGAGGGCGAGTGATGACGCCGCGAGAGAGGGGATGCGCATCGGCTTCCTTTCGATCAGGAGTGGACCCCTTGCACCGATGCCCAGCAGCGAAAACTACCTAACGTAACTGGAATACTACAGAAAGCTACCGGCTGAGCCGGGTCGGTTGTGCACCATCGGCCAGGTCGAGCAGGGAGGGGTCCCGGCGACTACCTACGTAGTCGAAATAGGTAGTCCTATGGGGGTTTCTCACGTCTCGTCATCGCGAGGTGTGAGGAAGGCTGATGGCCAAAGTACCAACCGCTGGAAGTGAGGATCGAGGCTGCGAGCCATGTACAAGCATCAGCCCTCCAAGTCCGCCCCCCTTCGTTTCCGACCGCGAGGCGAAATCTTTCGCCACCTACTGCTTGGAGCAGGGATGGGGTCTGTGCCGCAAGGGGATGGTGCGCAGGAACGGCACAGGTTCGCGGCCAGGGTCGAGAGCGACTGTCCAGCCGACGCGCGGCGGGCTGCCTCATGGAGGCTCCCGCACCAACTCGGCTCGGTGCCCAAGGCACGCCACCTGACACGTGCGCTGCTGTCCCAATGGGGCTTCGACGGCCAGGGCGAGGTCGCCGAACTGCTGGTCAGCGAGTTGGTCACCAACGCGCTGAAATATGTGAAAGGGACCGTCGATCTCAGCCTCTCCGCTGAGGACGGGCTGTTGCGCTTCGAGGTCGAGGATGCGAATCCCGAACTGCCTCAGGCGCGCGCACCCCGTCCGGACGAGGAGAGGGGTCACGGACTGCACCTGGTCGACACACTGTCGTGTTGCTGGGGAAGCATCCGCACCCATCGGGGAAAGGTCGTCTGGTGCGAACTGCCGGTCGGCATGCGCCAGTGCTGAAACCCGGGCCCACTCGCCCACGATCCGGAAAGGTGACGAGAGAGAGTTCATGCGCCAGATTCGTGTCCGCAAACGTCCTATCCGCACCACAGATGATCGGCCAGATCTGCGGACGCCGTCAGGACGGAGGTTGCCATACTGAATAAACGATCATTACGGAACCCCCTGAACAAGGGACGCCGGAGCCGATCGGGTCACCACTGAGATCGGTCCCGGCGTCCCGTTCTCGTATCCGAGGGTCACTCGCCGCCGGGCCGCCCGATCGCGTACGTGATCGTACGCTTCAGCCCGAGCCGCGCCCCTTGGCGGAAGGCCGCCGTGAACGCCCGCCCGCCCAGTTCCTCGCGGGTGCGGGCCATGCACTGCTCGTGGCCCCGTACGTGGGGAAACAGCCGGGTCGGTGAGGCGCCCATCGCCCGCCACAGCGGGTGCGCGGTGCCGAGTATCGTGGCCGCCCGCTCGTATCGGCCCTGCGCGCAGGCCGTCCAGGCGAGCACCTCCAGGCATTGCGTGAGACCCCACCGGTCGTTGATCTTGTTCCGCAGCTCGGCCGCCTCCCTCATCAAGGCCTCGGCCCTGCGCCAGTCACCCTGGTTCCACGCGGCCATGCCCAAGGCGAACAGCGCGTAGCCGCGTGAGAGCTGGGCGCCACGGGCCTCCGACAGCGCGAGGAACCAGTCGCCCAGGGTGATACTGAGCTCCGGGGCCTCGGCCGCGCCATAGGCGGCGGCGTAGAACCGATTGATGCTGGCGGCGTCGACGTCTCCGCGGGCCAGGTGCCCGGCGCGGGCGTTCTCCAGGAGCTCGAGACCCCGCCGGGGCTCTCCTGCCGAGAAGGCGCCGATGCCCGAGACCTGGGTGGCGAACGCGAGAGCCGACGCGTCACCCAGCCGCCGGGCCAGCATCTGACATTCCTCGAGCTGCGGCAGGGCCGTCTTCAGGTCGCCCTGGTGGAGGGCGAGCAGGCTGTCGACCCACAGGGCGTGGGCCCGGGCGGAGTTCGCCTCCGGCACGAGCCGCAGGCCACGATCCAGCCAGTGCCGGCCCTCGGTGAGAGAGCCGGCGATGATCCAGAAGACCCACAGCGCCGAGGCGATCTCCAGCCCCACAGACGCCTCGCCCGCCCGGCCGAAGCACTGGTCGAGCGCGACGCGCAGATTGGGCAGCTCACGTAGCAGGGCCCTGAACCCCTCGAGCTGATGAGCACAGAGCCGATCCAACCGGTGCCGCTCGACCTCGCCCCGGTAATGCTCGACGTATCGCCGGCCCAGCGCCCTCGCCTCGGCGGCGCCCAACTCCTCACGGCCGTACGAGCGGATGCTGTCGAGCATGCGGTAGTACACCCCGGCGTCGCGCTCTGTCGCGATGAGTACGGACTTGTCTACCAAGCCGGCGATCAGATCTATGACATCCTCCTTCTCGATCTCCGTTCCAGAGCAGATCGCCTCCGCGGCCTCCAGCGTGACGCCGCCGGCGAAGATCGACAGCCGGCTCCACAGCCGCTGCTCGGCCGCCGAGCACAGCCCGAAACTCCAGTCCAGGGTGGCGCGCAGCGACCGGTGCCGGGGCAGGCCGGAACGCGCGTCCTCGGCCGGCGCCTCGAAGTGCTCGTCCAGCTCGCGCAGCAACTGCTCCACGGGCGTCGTGCGCAGCCGCACCGCGGCCAGCTCGATCGCCAGCGGAATCCCCTCCAGGCGCTGTGACAGCCGGGCCACCGTCGCGGCGTTGGCCGCGTCGACCGTGAACCCCGGGTGGGCCCGCGCCGCGCGCTCGGCGAACAGGCGGACCGCGTCATGGCGGGCGATGTCGCGTACCGCCTCGCCGGGATCCGGGGTCGACAACGGCGGGACGTGCAGCACCTGCTCGCCATAGACGCCGAGCGCCTGCCGGCTGGTCGCCAGGATCCGTAGCCGCGGAGCGCCGCGCAGCATGCGGTCCACCAGGAGGGCACACTCCTCCAGCAGATGCTCGCAGTTGTCCAGCACCAGCAGCATCCGCCGGTCGGCCAGGTAGTCCACCAGCGTGGTCATGGAGCAGGGGCCCTGTTCACGCAGGCCCAGCGCCGTGGCCACGGCCGACTCCAGAAGGTCGGCATCCTCGAGAGTGGCCAGCTCGACCAGCTCGACTCCGTGCGCGAACGCCCCGCGCAGGGCCCCGGCCGCCTGCACGGCCAGCCGGGTCTTGCCGACTCCACCGGTGCCCGTGAGGGTCAGCAACCGGGTATGGCTCAACATTCGCCGCACAGCGGACATCTCATGCCTGCGCCCGACGATGCCGGGGCCGTCTACCCGCCGACGTTCCGGAGAACCGGTCACCTCCGCGTCCATCCTGCCTTGTGGCGCCTCTGTATCCGCGCCATCACTCACCACCAGGCTATGTCCACTTCATCACGCTGTGCACCGGGAAACGGTCTGGGCATAACCTGGGTAGTTAGGGCCCGGATTCAGCACGGTGATGACCTGCTTGGCCGAGCCGGCACGAGGGCGTCATGGCAATCAGGGCAACAGGGGAGTCCCGGCGGCAGCAGATCGGGTGGCTGCCGGCCGAGGTGACGAGTTTCGTGGGCCGTCGGCACGAGGTTGCCGAGGTCAAAACGCTGCTGTCCGCGTCCAGGACGGTGACCCTGATCGGCGTGGGCGGGGTGGGCAAGACCCGGCTGGCCCTGCGCGTGGGGCTGGAGGTGCGGCGGGCGTTCCGCGACGGCGTGTGGCTGGTCGAGCTGGCCTCGCTGGAGGATCCGGAGCTGCTCGCTCAGGTCGTGGCCGAGGCCCTGGAGATCCGCGACCACACCGTCTGCACGCCCCTGCAGGTGCTCGTCGGCCACCTGCGCGACAAGCAGACGCTGGTGATCCTCGACAACTGCGAGCACCTGGTCCACGAGTGCGCCGTGGTGGCCGACACGCTCCTACGGGCCGCCCCTGAGCTGCGGATCCTGGCCACCAGCAGGCAGACGCTGGGCATCAGCGGCGAACAGATGCTGCCCGTGCCGACGCTTCCGCTGCCGGACTCCGACAGACCGCGGATGCCCGCCGAGACGCTCATGCAGTGTGACGGGGTGCGGCTGTTCACCGAGCGGGCCCGGGCCGTCCTGCCGACGTTCGCCGTCACCGAGGACAACCGGGACCTCGTGCTGCGGATCTGCCGCCGGTTGGACGGGCTGCCGCTCGCCATCGAGCTCGCGGCCGTGCGGCTGCGGGCACTGTCGCTCCAGCAGCTCCACGACCGGCTGGACGACCGGTTCCGGCTGCTCACCGCGGGCTCGCGGGCGACGCTGCCGCGCCACCAGACGCTGCGCGCGATGATCGACTGGAGCTTCGGCCTCTGCTCGGAGCGGGAACAGCTGATGTGGGAGCGCGCGTCGGTGTTCGCCGGCACGCTGGACCTGGAGGCGGCGGAGGCGGTCTGCTCCGGCGACGGCATCAGCCGCGAGGAGGTCATCGACCTGGTGATGGGCCTGGTCGACAAGTCCGTCTTCCTCCGGGAGGAGCATGGCCGAGGGGTGAGATACCGGCTCCTCGACACCGTCCGCCAGTACGGCCGCGAACGGCTCACCGCCTCGGGCCAGGAGCCGGCGCTGCAACGGCGGCACCGCGCCTACTACCGGGCACTGGCGGCGCGGGCCCACGCGGAGTTGTTCGGCCCCTCGCAGGTGACGTGGTTCGACCGGCTGCAGCTCGAACACGCCAACCTGCGCACCGCCATCGACAGCTTCTACGGCGACCCGGCGGAGGTCCGGGTCGGCCTGGGCATGGCCGCCGACCTGCTCTACCACTGGATCACCAGTTACTACCTCGGCGAGGGCCGGCGCTGGCTGGACCGAGGGCTGGCCCTGGACACCGAGCCCAGCGAGGTACGCGCCCGGGGGCTGTGGGCCAACAGCTGGCTGGCCATCATCCAGGCCGACATCACCGCCGCCGCGGCCATGCTGGAGGAGAGCCGGATCCTGGGGGAGCGGCTGGGTGACGAGCTGGTCCGCGGGTACGTCGCGCTCTACTCGGGCATGATCGCCATGTACCGCGGCGACACCGAAGCGGCCATCGGGCTGTACGAGGAGGCCGTGGCACTCCACCGGAACACCGAGAACCCCGTGGGTCTGGCCCTGGCCCTCATCCGGCTGTCCCTCGCGCACTCCTACCTGGGTGACTCCTCGCAGGCCATCTCGCTGGGCGACGACTGCCTGGCCGTGTGCGACGCCTATGGGGAGGGGTGGCACAAGGCGTACACGATGATGGCGCTCGGCGTGGAGGTGTGGCGGCAGGGGGACGTCCGCCGCGCGACCGAACTCGAGAAGGAGAGCCTGGTCTTCAACCGCTCGCTCGACGATCCGCTGGGCGTCGGGGTCAACCTCGAGGTGCTGGCCTGGATCGCCGAGACGGAGCAGCACTATCCGAGAGCCGCCCGGCTGCTGGGCATCCTGAAGACCGTCTGGAATTCGATCGGCGCGCCGTTGTCCGGGTACGGGCACCTGGTCCGCTACCACGACGAATGCGAGCGCCGCACGCGCGCGGCCCTGGGAGACGCGGCCTTCGACGCCGAGGTTTGGCGGGGTGCCCGGCTCTCCTATGAGGAGGCGCTCGGCTACGCGCTCCAGGAGGAGCCGCCCCAGGACGAGAAGGCGGCGAAGGGGGAGCCGGCGCGGCTCACCCGCCGCGAGACGGAGATCGCCCAGCTGGTGGCCCAGGGGATGACCAACAAGCAGATCGCCGCCGCATTGGTGATCGCCCCGCGCACTGCCGAGGGGCATATCGAGCACATCCTGAACAAGCTCGGCTTCAACTCACGCGCCCAGATCGCCGTGTGGGTCGGCGACCGGGCCCGAGCCGCGGCGGACGGGGAGCCTCCTGACTGACCAGCGGTGTCATCGTCATCGCTTGAGGGAGCGCAGGAGCTTGGGTTTGGCGGCCTTCTTCCAGATCGGCGCGAGGTCACGGTAGGCCTCGGCGGCCTCATGGCGTTCCTCGGCGAGCAGCAGGCCGAGGGTGAAGGCATCGGCCGCCGACAGGTCCGCCCTGGTGGCGAGCTGGGTGAGCTGTTGCTGGGCGACCAGCGCGTCCTGGCGGCGGCCGAAGGCGTCCTGCAGTCGTTCGCCGTGCTCGGCGAGCTTCGCGGCGGGCTTGCCGAGTACGGTGCTGGCGGCTTCGGCGGTGTAGCGGGCGCGTTTGGCCGCCTTGCGGGTGGCGTGCAGGGCCTGGTCGCGCTCCTCTCCCGGGGGCAGGTGCGCGGCCTTGGCGTACTTGGCCAGGACCTTGCGCCAGCTCTTGGCCACCAGGGCCGAGGGCCGGCGGCTCGCCCCGTCGCGGAAGGGCGGGTCAGCGATGAGATCGTCGACGGCGGCCAGGAGGGCGAAGTACCGCGGTGTCCGCAGCGTCTTCTTGAGTGCCCGCCTGGCCTTGTGCTCGCGCTCGGCCAGCACGGCAGGCCACTCCGCCTCCCGGGGACCGACGGCCGGCTGGTCGGCGAGGCGGCGGGCGAATCGGGCGGTGAGCACTTCGAGGTCGCGCACCGTGCCCAGTTCGGCGGCCAGCCATCGCAGCTCCGCGTCGAGGGGGCCGATCCGGTCGCCGTCCAGCAGCCGAGCGTGGGTGCGCAGGAGACTGCGGATGCGCCGCAGGGCCACGCGCATGGCGTGCACCGAGTCGTCGTCGTGGTCGGCCAGGCGTACCAGCGGGTCGTTGGCGAGCAGTTGCTCGCGCTGACGCCGGAGGTAGGCGATCAGGACCGCCCCGGCGCTCCGCCCGTCCTCGTGGCCGCTTTCCGGGGGCAGGTCGGCGCCCAGCACGCGCGCCAGCTTGGAACCGGCCGGTGATGGCACCACTCCGGCGTCCCGCAGCCTGCTCTCGACGGCATCGAGTACGTCCATGGGGCCGTCGACCAGCTCGACCTCGATCTCGCGCCAGGAGACGGGCGGCCGGTCGGCGTTCTGGCGGCGGCCCACCACCACGTCGTCGCTGACCTCGGCCAGCACCCGGCCCTCCTGGTCGCGCAGCCTGCGTGTGGTGCGGGTGGTCGTCAGGGTGGCGACCGGGACGAGGTCGCGCCCGCGCAGGTGGGCCGCGACGAGGTCGGTCAGCCGGGCGGGCACCTGATGCACACCGGCGCCCAGTGGCGCGTGCACCTCCCGCTTGGCCCCCTTGGCCACCGGCAACTTGAGATGCCACCCGGCGTCCTGGCCGCCCCGGCGGCGGCGCAGGGTGATGCCGTGGGCGGCGAGCGTCAGGGCCGGGGTGTCGACGTAGTCGGCCACCAGCCGCCACGTCTCCGGCTCATCCACCGTGACCTTGCCGTCCGGGCCGGCGAAGTCCTCGATCGCGAGCTCGGCGGGGCCGTTGACATCGTATTTACGTTCGATCTCCACCATGCTTCCTCGACCCTCCGAAACACCCACTACCCCAGCGAATCCCACAAAACGTGCAAGAGAGTCCCTTCCTCGGGGCCTCTGCCACGACGGACCGTCACAGGGGCCCGTCAGGGGATTTCATCGTCGCCCGGATAAAACCATTTGAACGAGTGAGTACTCGCTCATTAGGATCCTCCCCATGACGAAGAGGCGAAGAGTGCCGGCCATGGCGCCGGAAGAGCGTCGGGCCACACTCATCGCCGCCACGCTGCCCCTCCTGCGCGAGTACGGCACCGCGGTGAGCACGCGCCAGATCGCCGAGGCCGCGGGCGTGGCCGAGGGGACGATCTTCGGGGTCTTCCCCGACAAGGCCTCGCTGGTGCGTGCGGCGGTGATGAGCGCGTTCGACCCGCAGTCGGCGGTGGACGCGCTGACGGCCATCGGCACGCGGACCGAGCTGCGCGCGCGGCTGCGCGAGGCGGTCACGATGCTGCGGGCGGGAATGACCGCCAATGCCAACCTCATCTCCAGCCCCAAGGAGCTGATGGTCGACGACGTCGAGTTCCGCGAGCGGATGATGGACAGCCGGCGTCAGATACTGGCCGCGCTCGCCGCTCTGCTCGAGCCCGACCGCGACCGGCTGCGCCGCTCTCCCGAGGCCACGGCACAGCTGCTCCTGATGTTGATCGCGGTGAGTGTGCATCGCGGTTTCGGCCAGGGCGGCGAGTTCGGCGACATGGACGACGCGGAGATCGTCTCCGTTCTGCTCGACGGGCTGCTCCTGCGGCCTTCCCCCACTCCTTCGACAGAAAGCACTTCTTGATGCTGCTCCGTCTCTTGCGGGCACAGCTCAGGCCGTACGGGAAAGAGATCACGCTCGTCGTCCTCTTCCAGTTCGTGCAGACGCTGGCCACGCTCTATCTGCCCTCCCTCAATGCCGACATCATCGACAACGGGGTCGTCAAGGGTGACACCGGATACATCGCCCGCGTCGGGCTGGTGATGCTCGGTGTGACGCTTCTCCAGATCATCTGCTCGGTCGTGGCCGTCTACTACGGCGCCCGGACCTCGATGGCCCTGGGCAGGGACTTACGGGCCGCGATCTTCCACCGGGTCCAGGACTTCTCCACCCAGGAGGTGAACCGGTTCGGCCCGCCGTCCCTGATCACCCGGACCACCAACGACGTACAGCAGATCCAGTTGCTCGTGCTGATGACGTTCACGATGATGGTGGCCGCGCCGATCATGTGCGTCGGCGGGATCGTGCTGGCGCTGCGCCACGACGCGACGCTGTCGTCGCTGCTGCTCGTCGTGCTGCCCGTCCTGCTCGTCATCGTGGGCGTGATCGTGATGCGCATGCGTCCGCTCTTCCGCACGATGCAGGAGCGCATCGACCGGATCAACCAGGTCCTGCGCGAGCAGATCACCGGCATCCGGGTCATCAGGGCCTTCGTCCGCGACCGGCACGAGCGTGAGCGCTTCGCGGTGGCCAACGACCAGCTGACCGACGTGTCGCTGCGGGTCGGGCGGCTGATGGCGCTGATGTTCCCCACGGTCATGCTGGTGGTGAACGTGTCGAGCGTCGCCGTGGTCTGGTTCGGCGGCCATCGCATCGCCGACGGGAGCATGCAGGTCGGCGCGCTGACCGCGGTCATCTCCTACCTGATGCAGATCCTCATGTCGGTGATGATGGCGATGTTCATGTTCATGATGATCCCCCGCGCCGAGGTCTGCGCCGAGCGCATCGAGGAGGTCCTCGACACCGAGCCGACCGTCCACCCGCCGGCCACCCCCGTCGCCCCGGAGAGCCACATCGGTGAGCTGGAGCTGCGGTCCGTGGACTTCCGCTACCCGGGCGCCGACGAGCCGGTGCTGTGCGAGGTGAGTTTCGCGGCGCGGCCGGGCCGTACCACCGCGATCATCGGCAGCACGGGCAGCGGCAAGACGACGCTGCTCAACCTCATCCCGCGGCTGTTCGACGCGACCGCCGGCGAGGTGCTGGTCGACGGCGTCAGCGTACGAGACCTCGACCCGGCCGCGCTCTCCCGGGCGGTCGGCCTGGTCCCGCAGTCGCCGTACCTCTTCTCCGGCACGATCGCCTCCAACCTCCGGTACGGCAAGCCGGACGCGACCGACGAGGAGCTGTGGCAGGCGCTTGACGTGGCACAAGCCCGCGAGTTCGTCGAGGCGATGCCCGAAGGGCTGGACGAGCCGATCTCCCAGGGCGGCACGAACGTCTCCGGCGGCCAGCGCCAACGCCTGGCCATCGCCAGGACGCTGGTGCACCGGCCCGAGATCTACCTGTTCGACGACTCCTTCTCCGCCCTCGACTACGCCACCGACGCCCGGCTGCGCGCCGCGCTGGCCGAGGAGATCACCGACGCCACGATCGTCATCGTGGCCCAGCGGGTGAACACGATCCGCGACGCCGACCGCATCATCGTGCTCGACGACGGCCGCGTGGTCGGCAGCGGCGACCACGCCGAGCTCATGGACACCTGCCCGACCTACCGGGAGATCGTGCTGTCTCAGCTCACCGAACAGGAGGCCGCGGCATGACCGAGCTCATCACCATGCACAGCACCTTGGTCATGCGACCGGCGAAGGAGAGCTCATGACCACCCAGACCCCCGCGCGCCGCCCCGCGCCCGCTTTCGGGCCGGGCCGGATGATGATGTCCGGGCCGGCCGAGAAGGCGCACGACTTCGGCGGTTCGTTACGCCGCCTGCTCCGGCTGCTGCACCCCGAGCGCGCGCTGCTGGCCGTCATCCTGACCCTCGGTACGGTCAGCGTCTCGCTGACCGTGACGGGCCCCAAGATCCTCGGCCACGCCACTGACCTGATCTTCTCGGGCATCATCGGCACCCAGCTCCCCGCCGGGATCACCAAGGAGCAGGCCGTGGCGGGGCTGCGCGCCAGGGGCCAGGGCACGTTCGCCGACATGGTGTCGGCGATGAGCGTGGTGCCCGGCCAGGGCATCGACTTCACCGCGCTGGCCCAGGTGCTGGGCTGGGTGCTGGCGCTGTACCTGGTGGCGGCGCTGCTCGGGATCGTGCAGTTCCGGCTGACCACGATCGTCGTGCAGCGGGCGGCGTCCCGGCTACGCGGGCAGATCGAGGCCAAGCTGGCGCGGCTGCCGCTGAGCTACTTCGACGGCCAGCCGCGCGGCGAGATCCTCAGCCGCGCCACCAACGACACCGACAACATCGCGCAGACGCTGCAGCAGACGATGAGCCAGCTCATCTCGTCGGTGCTGACGGTCGTGGGCGTGCTGGTGATGATGGTCTGGATCTCGCCGCTCCTGGCGCTCATCGCGCTGGTCACGGTGCCGCTGTCGGTGTACGTCACCACGGTCATCGGAAAGCGGTCGCAGCCGCAGTTCATCAAGCAGTGGTCCTCGACCGGCAAGCTCAACGGCCACATCGAGGAGATGTTCGGGGGGCACACGCTGGTCAAGGTGTTCGGCAGGCAGAAGGAGGTCGCCGAGACCTTCGACGAGCACAACCAGGCCCTGTTCGCCTCCAGCTTCCGCGCCCAGTTCATCTCCGGGCTCATCCAGCCGGCGATGATGTTCATCGGCAACCTCAACTACGTGCTGGTCGCCGTGGTGGGCGGGTTCAACGTGGCCTCGGGCTCGATCTCGCTGGGCAACGTACAGGCCTTCATCCAATACTCCAGGCAGTTCAGCCAGCCGCTGACCCAGGTGGCCGGCATGGCGACCCTGGTGCAATCGGGCGTCGCCTCGGCCGAACGAGTCTTCGAGCTGCTGGAGGCCCCGGAACAGTCCGCCGAGCCCGCCAAGCCCGCACGGCCCGAGCAGGTCAGGGGCCGCGTGGCGTTCGAGAACGTGTCCTTCCGGTACGCGCCGGACCGGCCGCTGATCGAGAACCTGTCGCTGACCGTCGAACCCGGCCAGACCGTGGCCATCGTCGGCCCCACGGGAGCGGGCAAGACGACGCTGGTCAACCTCATCATGCGTTTCTACGAGGTGACCGGCGGGCGCATCACGCTCGACGGCGTCGACATCGCGGAGATGTCCAGGGAAGAGCTGCGCGCCAACATCGGCATGGTGCTGCAGGACACCTGGCTGTTCGGCGGCACGATCGCGGAGAACATCGGCTACGGGGCGGAGGGCGCCACACGCGAACGGATCGAGGCCGCCGCGGAGGCCGCCCACGTCGACCGCATCGCGCACACGCTGCCCGACGGCTACGACACGGTGATCGACGAGGAGGGCGCGACGGTCAGCGCGGGCGAGACGCAGCTGATCACGATCGCCCGCGCGTTCCTGTCCGAGCCGGCGATCCTGATCCTGGACGAGGCCACCAGCTCGGTCGACACCCGGACCGAGGTGCTCATCCAGCGGGCGATGAGCTCGCTGCGCGAGGGGCGTACCAGCTTCGTGATCGCCCACCGGCTGTCCACGATCCGTGACGCCAGCCTGATCCTGGTCATGGAGAACGGGCGGATCGTTGAGCAGGGCACGCACGAGTCGCTGCTGGCCGCGGACGGCGCCTACGCCCGCCTGTACTCGGCCCAGTTCGGCCGGCCGGTCGTGGAGGTGGACTAGCACGCGGAACCGGCGGCTCCTGAGCAGGTGTCGGATCTGGATGATCGACGCCGGATACCCGATGATGTTTCAGGAATCGCCGGATCTTGACGGGAGCCACGCATGCAAATCGGTGTCGTCTTTCCTCAGACCGAGCTCGGCGCCGACGTGGGCGCCGTACGGGCCTACGGACAGCGGGTCGAGGAGCTCGGGTTCCGGCATGTACTGGCCTATGACCACGTCGTAGGCGCCGATCCGGCGGTCCACGAGGGCTGGGACGGCCCCTACGACGTACGGACCACCTTCCACGAGCCGATGGTCCTGTTCGGCTACCTCGCCGCGCTGACCTCGCTGGAGCTCGTCACGGGCATCATCATCCTGCCCCAGCGGCAGACGGCCCTGGTGGCCAAGCAGGCGGCGGAGGTCGACCTGCTCACCTCCGGCCGGTTCCGGCTGGGCGTGGGACTGGGCTGGAACAAGGTGGAGTACGAAGCCCTCGGCCAGGACTTCAGCACCCGAGGCAAGCGCATCGAGGAGCAGGTGACGTTGATGCGCCGGTTGTGGACCGAGCCGTCGCTCACGTTCGAGGGCACCTTCGACCGGGTGACCGGCGCGGGGCTGGCGCCGCTGCCCGTGCAGCGGCCGATTCCCGTCTGGTTCGGCGCGCAGTCGCCCCCGGCGTACCGCCGCGCCGGACGCCTGGCCGACGGGTGGTTTCCGCAGATGCCTCCGGGACCGAAGCTCGACGAGGCCAAGGCCATGGTCGCGGAGGCCGCCACGCAGGCGGGCCGCGACCCCGCCACGCTGGGCATGGAAGGCCGGGTCAGCTGGACGGGCGACGCGGAGGAACTACGCGAGGCGGCCCGGCAGTGGCGGGAGTCCGGGGCCACTCACCTCGCCGTCAACACCATGCGGGCGGGACTCCGCTCGGTCGACGAGCACCTCGCCGCACTGGAGACGGCGGCCGACGCGCTTGAGGTCCGGAAGGCCGCTTAGTTCGCGGTCGGGGCCAGCTGCCGCTGGAGGGCGCTGTCGATCTCCAGGCGGATCAGCCGCTGTGCGTCGAGGGGATGGTCGTGGAGCAATCCGGTGAGTTCGAGGCTCACGATCCCGTGGACCCGGGTCCAGATGAGGATGGCGGCACCGGCGACGCGGGGACTGACGTCCGGCCGTTCCTGGATGCGAGCCCAGGACCGTAGCTGCCCGTCCAGGGTTTGGTCGCCGCTGGTGACGCTGGTCGTCAACGGGATAACCGCCTACCAGATGCTGCATGGCCGGGCGAGGCGGATGGCGACCATGCCGGCGCCGGTGCTGACAGCAGCCATGATCGACCCGGAACGACAAGAAGCCCCAGACTTCCGGCGTGTGCCGTGAGCTGGGGCTATAACTCCTGTTTGGCCAGATGAGCTCTGGCCCGCCATGGAGCGTGGTGGACGATACTGGGATTGAACCAGTGACCTCTTCCGTGTCAGGGAAGCGCTCTCCCGCTGAGCTAATCGTCCTTATCGAGTTACTTGAACTCCGAGCGGAAGACGGGATTCGAACCCGCGACCCTCACCTTGGCAAGGTGATGCTCTACCACTGAGCCACTTCCGCGTGGTGCCACACTTAACTTTAGCGGACCCGGGAGGGTCCGCTGTCCAGCGACCGAGGTGGAGACGGGATTTGAACCCGTGTAGACGGCTTTGCAGGCCGCTGCCTCGCCTCTCGGCCACTCCACCAGGAGATTGAACTCCGAGCGGAAGACGGGATTTGAACCCGCGACCCTCACCTTGGCAAGGTGATGCTCTACCACTGAGCCACTTCCGCGTGTTTCCGGCGACGTACCGGCCACGGGAAAACCATATCGCCTTCGGGGAGTGCGCGTGTGCGGTGAGCGGGGGTGCGGGTGAGATTCAGCGGGTCAGGTGGCAGGTGTGGTTCGTTGGGTCAGGCGGCGGTGGAGTTCGGCGGGCTGTACGGGGCGGTGCGGCTCGTGGGTCACGCGGGCCGGTGGGGTCGCTGGGCCGCCCGAGCTGGTGGTGTTTGGTGGGTTATGCGGATCGGTGGGGGCCGATGGGTTATGCGGACCGCTGGGGCTCGGTGGGTCACGCGGACGTCTCTGGCCATGACGAACATGACGCGGTGGCCGAACTGGATCTGGTGGTAGCGGTCCTTGCCCGTGACGGTGACGTGCTTGGTCGGGTTGAAAGAGTTCGTCGCGTGGTAGGAGCCGGGCAGTGTGAGGCCGAGCGAGTAGTACTGGCCGGGGTGTACGACGTAGTCGAGCGGGGTTGAGGGCTGGTAGGCGACGGCGCCTCGGTAGGCGGATTTTTCGGGGTATGCACGGCCGTACACCTTGATGTGTTTTCTGCGGGGGGTGACGAGCGGGCCCCTCGCCGGGATGGCGGTGGGGGCGGCGGCGGGGTTGTAGAACCAGGCCTTGCCGCCTAGATACCAGATGGCCGTCCAGTCGCCCTTCCGGTCCGCCACGGCGTAGCGCTGGCCGGTCGAGGCGCGGGCGCTGTGGTCGTAGACGCTGTACGTGCTGGGCTTGCCGACGCGTTTGCCGATGTCGTCCACGAGTGGGGCGTCCTCGCGCGGTTCTGTGCGCAGAAAGACGGCGGAGGCGCCGTGTGGGGGACAGGGCCCGGTGGATTTAGTTGATTTGGTGGGCTTCGCGGATTTGGCGGGCTCGGTGGGGTTGGCGGAATTGGCAGGCTGGGCAGGCTTGACGGACTGGCCAGGCTGGGCGGGGTTGGAGTTCCCAATTGGTTTGATGGGGTTGATCTCGATGGGATTGGTGGGATTGCTGGGGCTGGCGGTGCAGCCGGTGAAATGTGGTTGGTTGGTTTCATAGGTGGGGCGGATGATGATCGACGTGCCCTTCTTGGCCTTTTTGAGTGGGCTGCCCAGCAGGCGGAAATAGTGTGCCCAGTCCCAGTACGGGCCGGGATCCTCGTGCATGGATGGGAGCGTTTCGGGGCTCGGGCCCGGGACGTTGTCGTGCCCGAGGATGTGGGCGCGGTCGAGGGGGATGTGGTGTTTGGTGGCCAGATATTTCACCAGTTTGGCTGATGAGCGGTACATCGCCTCCGTGTACCAGGTGCCGCCGCTGGCCAGGTAGCCCTCGTGTTCGATGCCGATGGAGCGGGAGTTGATGTCCCAGTTGCCGGCGTGCCAGGCGATGTCCTTTGTACGTACGTGCTGGGCGACATGTCCGTCGCTGGAGCGGATCGTGTAGTGCCAGCTCACGTACTCGGGGTCGTTCACCATCGACGGGACGCCTTCGTAGGTGCCCTCGGTGTCGTGGATCACGATGTAGTCGATGCGTCTCGGCCCATTCAGGGTGTCGTGGTTGCCGTAGTCGCCCTTGCCGGTGCGTTTGTAGGCGGCGGGCATCCACTCGCAGGCCAGTGAGGCGGGGCATTCGACGTTCGCCGTGTTTGTGGTTGCTTTTGTGCTTGTGTGCGGTGCCGGGAGTGTCGGACGGCTCGTGTCGGTTCCGGGGGGCGGCGGTTGGTCTTCTGGCGCCGCAGGTTTTGCCTGGCCTGCCACAGGTTGTGCCACGTCGGGCCGGGGTTGTGCCACGTCGGTCGGGGCTGGGGGCGGGGTTGGGGCTGGGGCCGGGAGTGGGAAGGGGGGCGGGTAGCCGGCGTCGGTGATTTCGGATGCCGCCGAGGAACCTCCAGCGGTGTTCGCGGTCTTCCGTGAGGTTGAGGGGTGGCCGCCCGCTACAGGTGCTGCTGCCACGGGAGTCGCGCCGGGACCAAGTGCGGTGAGGCGGGTTGGGGTGAGGTGGGTTGGGCGTAGATGGGTCAGGGGGCGGAGGGTGGGGATGGCCGTCAGCCGTACCGGCTGGCCGTCGTCCGTCCGGTGGGTGGCTCCCGCGCGGATCACCGCGAACACCTCGTCGGCGAAGGCGCGGGCCGCGTTCGGGTCGGGCGCGCCCGAGTAGCGGGCGACCGCGTCGTACCAGTCGGCGGGGTCCGCGCTGGGCCGGCGCTGGTAGGACGCGAGCACGGCGGCGCCGCCTCGGATGTTGGCGGCGGGATCGGCGCGCAGTCGCGCGGGCGCCAGTCCGGTGAGGCGCTCCGCGAGCCGCAGCGTCGCCTCCCGTGCGGCCGCCCCGTCACGCACGCGTCCGGGTACGCCCGGGGCCTCCACGAGATTCCTGCCCCCCGCTTCAGCCGGCGCGTCCGCGAGGTGCCTGCCTCCGGCTACCGCTGGCGCGTCCACGAGGTGCGTGCCTCCGGCTACCGCCGGCGGATCCGCGATGTGCCTGTCTCCCGTTACGGCCGGTGCGTCCACGAGGTGCATCGGGCCGTAGCCGCCGGCCACGCTGGGTGCTCCGCCGTTCGCGTTCCACCTGGCCTCCAGGTACGACACGCCCAGCAGCACGCTCTCCGGCACCCCGAACTCCCGCGCCGCCGCCGCGAAGTCGCCCTGGCGGCTCATGTCAGCCCGATGCCCTACGCCGCCCAGGTCCGGCAGGTCCGGTAGTTCGGGCAGTCCGGGGAGTCCGGGCATGGCGACGGTGGACGCGGTGAGACCGACGACGACCCACAGCAACATGAGGACCCCCTACACGGCGGAACAGCACGCAACAGTGCAACCACCGAGAGTAACCATTCCTCGAAAGGAGATGGGTCAGGCGGGGCGGATGATACGGACGAGGTCCGCGAGGTCGGCGGCGAATTCCGCGTCCAGGTCGGCCGGCGCGTCGAGGTAAGGCATCAGCCGCTGATGCGCCGGGAAGTCCCCCCGGCCCCGGCGTGAGCGGACGTCGTGGCTGGCCGCCGAGAACCGGCCGTTCGCCTCGGACGTCGCGAAGCCGAGCACGAACGTGCTGACCATGCGCTCGATCCGCGGCACCTCGGCGTCGGGCACCCCCGCGTCTATGAGCGCCTGGTAGATCCAGTCCACCACCCGCACCGCGTCGGCCGTGACCGACGGCCGGGCGAACAGCAGCGGGAAGACGCTGGGATGCTCCCGCGCCAGCCTCCTGGTGGCCCACGCGAACGCGCTCAGCCGCTGGTCCCACGACTCGCTGGGCGGGCCCGCCGGGAGAGTCGTCAGCAGTCGCCCGACGAGTCCGTCCAGCAGCTCATCCTTGTTGCGGAAATATCCGTAAAGGGCCATGGGCGTCAGGCCGATGCGTTCGGCGACCGCTCGCATGGTCAGGGCGTCGAGGCCGCGTTCGTCGGCGATCGCGAGGGCGGCGTCGAGGATCTCCGGTTGCCGCTCGGTCTTGAGTTTCCGCACCGCCTCAGTCTACGGTGTAGAGGAGTCTACAAGGTAGACCGAGAAAGGGCGGGAGACATGCTCAAGGCGACCGAACTCGTCAAGCGCTTCAACGAGGTGGCCGCGCTGGACGGCTTCTGCCTGGAGGTGGCGCCGGGGGAGATCGCGGGTCTGGTCGGGCACAACGGCGCCGGCAAGACGACCTTCTTCGAGATCGCCTCCGGCCTCATCGCTCCCGAGTCGGGACATGTGGTGATCGACGGCCAGGTGGGCGTCGCGCCGCAGCAGCTCGCGCTCTACCCGAGCGTCACCGTCCGCGAGACCCTGCGCTTCTTCGGTGGCCTGGCCGGGCTGCGCCGCCAGGCGCTCAAGCAGGCCATCGACCGGATCGCCGAGGAGATGCTGCTGACGAAGGAGCTGGACCGGCGGGTGAGCGTTCTGTCCGGTGGCCAGCAGCGCCGCACCCAGGCCGCCACCGCGCTGGTCGCCGACCCGGCCGTGCTGCTGCTCGACGAGCCGACGGTCGGCGCCGACCCCGAGACGCGAGCCGCTCTTCTCGCGGCCGTCCGCCGCCGGGCCGACAACGGCGCCACGGTCGTGTACGCCACCCACTACCTGCCCGAACTGACCGAGTTGGACGCCACGATCGCGGTCGCGAAGAGCGGCAGGGTGATCGCCAGAGGTACGGGCGAGGAGCTGCTCAAGGGCCTGCCGGGCGAGGTGCGGGTGATTCTCGACGACGAGGAGCTCGCCGTCACCACGGCCGACCCCACGGCCACGCTCGCCGAGCTGCTGCGCGGCCTCGACCGGCCGGTGCGTGGCATCGACATCCGCCAGCCGTCGCTCGACGACCTCTACAAGGAGCTGTCCCATGTGGCGTGATGCGCCTCCCAGGAGCTGTCCGGCATTCACTGATGCGGGGACCGCAGTGGTTCCTCGGGTGTTTGGTCGCGGGACCGTCTTGATCTCTGTGACGGTCCGTCGTGGCTGAGGTCCCTGAGGAGGAATCCCCCTTCGGGAACGGCGGAGACGGGCCGTCGGGGCTGGGGTCTATCTGGGATGCCCCCTTCGGGGGAGAGGCAAGAACGGAGTCGGCCCATGTCGCGTGACTCGCTCCATCGCATCGCGGTGCTGGTCGGGCACAACGTGCTGCTGCGCAGGCGCGATCCCGCCCACCTGGTCAGCTACCTGGTGATGCCGATGGTGCTCATGCTGGTCTTCAAGTCGATGCTCGGGCAGCCCGCGCAGGTGGTGACGGGACTGCTCGTGATGTTCTCGGTGCTGTCGATGGCCGACGTGGCGAGCGCCGTGCTGACCGAGCGCGTCTGGCACACCTGGGACCGGATCAGGGCGACCCGGGCGCGCGTGCCCGAGCTGATCATCGGCAAGACCCTGCCGGTCTTCGCCATCCTGGCTGTCCAGCAGGTCGTCCTGCTGGTCTACGGGATCCTCGCCGTGGGCATGCGGCCGACTGGGCCGCTCTGGCCGCTCGGGCTGGCCGTCGCCGCGTGGTGCTTCGCCCTCCTCGGCGTGGGTACGGCGCTGGCCGCGGTGGTCCGCAGCCATGGCGAACTCAGCACGCTCTGCAACATCGGCGCCCTGTCGGTCAGCGCGCTGGGCGGGGCGCTGGTGCCGTACGCGCTGATGCCGTCATGGGCGCAGACCATCGCGCCGGCCTCGCCCGGCTACTGGGCGACGACCATGCTGCAGGCCGCCGTGCGCGGCGACGTGTCCGCCACGGTGGGCCCCGCGGCCGTCCTCATCGGCCTCGGTGCGGCGGCCGGCGCGTTCGCCTGGCGCCGTCTCGGTAAGGGATGGGGTCGATCGGCCGTGCTTTAGCTAATATCCTGCCCGATTTCGGGCAGGATATTAGCGTGTCGCATCACAGTTGCGTAGTGTCCTCATCTGTGTCCCTGGCACGGCATCCCTACGAAGACCTCGTCGCCCATCTCGTCAGGACCAGTGGTCTGGGTCCTGGTGAGGCGGCGCGCGTGGTGGCCGACGTGCTGTCGTACTTCTCCGAGCCGGTCGAGGAGTTCGTCCGGCGGCGTCATGGGGAGCTGAAGTCTCGCGGTCTGACCAACGACGAGATCTTCCCCAGGGTCGCCGCGGAACTGCGCGGGCGCCGGGTGGCGCCGCCGGAGCTCTCGCTCCGGCAACTGCGCAGGATCGTGTACGGATAAAAGCGGACAAAAGGGTAGAAAAGCCCCAAAGATAGAGGAGAGCGTCGTATGTGCGGAATAGTGGCCTATGTTGGGTCGAAGGATGCGGCGCCCATCCTGCTGGAAGGGCTGCAACGGCTGGAGTATCGAGGCTACGACTCGGCCGGCGTCGTCGTGTCCAACAAGGGGCTCAAGGTACGCAAGGTCAAAGGCCGGGTCGCCGACCTGGCGAAGGTCGTACCCGCCAGGTTCAAGGGTGCCCTCGGCATCGGTCACACGCGGTGGGCCACCCATGGCGTGCCCAGTGACCTCAACGCGCACCCGCACCTGTCGTCCGACGAGCGGATCGCGGTCGTGCACAACGGCATCATCGAGAACGCCGACGAGCTGCGCGCCAAGCTGACCGCCGACGGGGCGGAGTTTCTCTCCGAGACCGACACCGAGGTGCTCGCGCACCTGATCGCCCGTACGGTCGGGGAGACCGACACGCTGGAGGAGGCCGTACGGAAGGCGCTCAAGAGCATCGTCGGCACGTACGGCATCGCGGTCCTCGACAGTGAGCGCCCCGGCGAGGTGGTCGTGGCCCGCAACGGCAGCCCGATCGTGCTCGGCATCGGCGAGAAGGAGATGTTCGCCGCCTCCGACGTGGCCGCGCTCGTCCGCTACACCCGCCAGGTCGTGCACCTGGAGGACGGCGAGCTGGCCGTGCTCAAGGCCGACGGGTTCCACACCTTCGCCAGCGACGCGCGCGAGACCGCCAAGGAGCCGCTGACCGTCGACTGGGACGCCGGGCACTACGACACCGGCGGCTACGAGCACTACCTGCTCAAGGAGATCTCCGAGCAGCCCGACACGGTCTCGCGCACCATGAGCGGCCGCCTCGACGAGCGCTTCCACATCGCGCACCTGGGCGGCCTGAACATGGACGCCCGCGAGACCCGCTCCTTCCGCCGGGTGAAGATCATCGGCTGCGGCTCGGCCTACTACTCCGGCCAGATCGGCGCGCAGCTGATCGAGGAGCTGGCTCGCATCCCGGCCGACGCCGAGCCGGCCAGCGAGTTCCGCTACCGCAACCCGGTCGTCGACCCCGACACGCTCTACGTCGCGATCAGCCAGTCGGGCGAGACCTACGACACGCTCGCCGCCGTACAGGAGCTCAAGCGCAAGGGCGGTCGGGTCATCGGCATCGTCAACGCGGTCGGCAGCGCCATCGCCCGCGAGGTCGACGGCGGCGTCTACCTGCACGCCGGGCCCGAGGTCTCGGTCGCCTCGACCAAGGCGTTCACCTCGACGTCCCTGGCGTTCGCGCTGCTCGCGCTGCACTTCGGCCGGGTGCACGACCTCTCGCCCGCCGACGGCCGCCGCGTCTGCGAGGGCCTGCGCAGGCTGCCCGGCCAGATCGAGGAGATCCTGGCGCAGGGCGACAAGATCGCCGAGCTGGCGAAGAAGTACGCGAACTATCCGAGCATGATGTTCGTCGGCCGGGTCCGCGGTTATCCCGTGGCCCGCGAAGGCGCGCAGAAGCTCAAGGAGATCTCGTACGTGCACGCCGAGGCCTATCCGGCCAGCGAGCTCAAGCACGGGCCGCTCGCCCTCATCGGCCCCGAGATGCCGACGGTGGCGATCGTCCCCGACGACGAGCTGCTCGACAAGAACCTCACCACGCTCGGCGAGATCCGCGCCCGCGGCGGCAAGGTGCTCATGGTGGGCCACCGCGAACCCGACGCCAAGCTGGCCGACGACGTCATCGTGGTGCCGAAGAACGAGATCGAGCTGGACCCGATCCTGCTCACGATCCCGCTGCAGCTGCTGGCGTACCACGCCGCCGTGGCCCTCGAGCGCGATGTGGATAAGCCACGCAATTTGGCTAAGAGCGTCACAGTCGAGTAACTGCTACGACCCGGCGGCCACAATAGGCACATAGCCCGTGATAAGTGGACCGGCAGGACTTAAGATCGAAACTGTGCCCGAGTTTCATGGTGAAACGCCAAATCTCGCACGAATGTACGATTACATGCTCGGCGGCACGGACAACTACGCCGTCGACCGCGAGGCGATCGACCGGCTTGCGGCCCTGCTTCCGCAAGCCGTCCTTCTGGCGCGTGCCAACCGGGCCTTCCTCCAGCGCGCGGTCCGCCACCTGGCGGACGCGGGCGTCCGGCAGTTCCTCGACCTGGGCAGCGGGCTGCCGACCCAGGGCAACGTGCACGAGGTGGCACCGGAGGCGAAAGTCGTCTACGTCGACCGCGACCCGGTCGTCGCCACGCACGCCAGGGCGCTGCTGGAGGAGGCGGGCCGGGCCGTCTTCGTCCAGGCCGACCTGCTCGACCCCGACGAGGTGCTGGCGCAGGCGTCCCGCTTCCTCGACCTGAACGAGCCGGTGGGCGTACTGCTGGTCTCGATCCTGCACTTCATCCCGGACGCCCGCGACCCGGGCAAGATGGTGACCAGGCTGCGCGAGGCGGTGGCGCCCGGCAGCCACCTGGTGCTCACCCACGCGACCTCGCGGGGGCGGTTCGAGGAGGGCGCCACGCCGCTCCGCCGGCCCACGTCGGCCGGGGCCGGCACGGACCGGACGCCGAGGGAGATCCGGGCGTTCTTCGGTGACTTCGAGCTGATCGAGCCGGGTCTGGTGCACGCCCCCGACTGGCGTCCCGACCGGCCGAGGCTGGTCAGCGAGCCCTCGCTGCCGTCGTACCTGCTCGTCGGTGTGGGCGAGAAAACTTCGTAGTTCTTCCCGACTTTTCGTGATCCCAGATAATGACAGCCCTGATGTGTAACAGTGCGTTAAGTGTCAGTGACCTGGGGTAGTTAATGGGGTGCGAGGGGGAGGACGCCATGCGCCGACGGGGGTTCTTCGCGCTCGGGCTGGCGGTGGCGGCCTGCGCGACAGGATGTGGCACGGAGAGGGGCCTCGGCGGACGTGCCGTCAACGCGGCCGGCCTCTCGGGCCGGTTCGCGATCGTCCCGGGCGCCGGGCGCTGGGCCCGTGTCACCAAGGCGCTCGTCGAGACCGCCCGCGACGCCGGTTTCCCGGTCTCCGACACGCCGCCCGTCACCCGCATCACCGTCACCGGGCTGCCCGCGCTGGCCGCGACCGAGCTCAACAACGGGCTGTCGCTGCTCGACACCGCCACGCCGCTGGCCCGGCTCACCGGCCAGATCGAGGTGGTGGTGGTGCCCGCCCGCTCCAAGTTCGCCACCTTCGACCAGTTCGGCGCGCAGCTGGTCGCCCACCCCGACCGCACGCCGCTGACGGGCGGACCGCAGGGCGAGCCCGACCACCTGCTGTTCGGGCTGATCGCCAAGGGCCTGGGCGCCGACACCCGGCAGGTCGACTACACCGGCTTTCCCGGCAGCGAGGAGGCCGCGGCCGCGCTCCTCGGCGGCAAGGCCGCCGCGGCGACCGGCACGCTCGCGGACTGGCGCCGCGCCATCGGCAAGGGACTGGTCAGGGTGCTAGCCGTCTCCAGTGCGCGCCGGGTGGACGGCGTCGAGGCGCCGAGCCTGCTGGAGTGCGGAGTGCGGGTGGACTTCGCCGACTGGTGCGCGGCCGTGGGGCCCGAGGGGATGTCCGACGACGGCAAGGCGGTCGCCATCCGGCTCTGTGACGAGGTCACGGCGTCCGACTCGTGGCGGGCGGCCTGCCGGGCGGAGGGATGGACCTCGATCCCGCTCAGCGGCGACGACTTCGAACAGTGGCTGGCCTCGGAGATCGGCAGGACCAGGGCCGTGCTCCGCGATCTGGGCATGATCGACACCGCTAACACAACATGCTGGGGTAGTTGCGACCGCGGCCACTAGATGTAGGATTCTGCTCGTCGCTGGTTCGCCCCTCGGGGCGGAGCAAAAGGGAACCCGGTGCGATTCCGGGGCTGCCCCGCAGCGGTGAGCGGGAACGACCGCCGTCACG
Organism: Nonomuraea aurantiaca; assembly: GCF_020215705.1. Classification (GTDB taxonomy): domain Bacteria; phylum Actinomycetota; class Actinomycetes; order Streptosporangiales; family Streptosporangiaceae; genus Nonomuraea; species Nonomuraea aurantiaca. Next base: position 1,253,802 of record NZ_JAIWNB010000001.1, read on the forward strand.
AGCACTGGAGACCTCCGGGAAGCGACGGCCAGTAGGAAGCATCGATCATGCCCGCGAGCCCGAAGACCTGCCGGCGACGTTGGGGGAGCCGGCCGGCTCCGCCCATCGAAGTGTCCATGGCCTCGAGGGAGGGCCGGGGGCGTCGCGGCCGTGGAGTCCAGGGCCGCCGTGCTCTCGCGCGCCCTCACGGGGATGAGCTCGCGAGGAGAGAGCACGTGACGCAGATCATTGAGGCCGATCACCGGCCGGCCACCGCCAAGACCGTCGACCGGCGGCTGGCGATCGAGGAGGCCGCCGCCAGGGTGATCACGGATCCGGCGAACTCCCGGGTCGCCGCCCGGCTCCTGGCCGAGGAGATCGCCGACGAGGCGGCCGGGCACGGCGTACGGACCTTCTCCGAGTCCATCGCCGCCACCCACGCCGCCGGGCTGATCCAGGACTCGCTCGCCGCGTTCGTCGGCGCGCACGCCGCCGAGCTCGACACGCTCGTCTCCGGCGAGGCGGACGACCGCTTCGAGTACTTCGGCCTGCGTACGGTCTATGACCGCTACCTGCTGCGGCACCCGGAGTCGCGGACGGTGCTCGAACGGCCGCAGCACTTCCTGCTCCGCGTGGCCTGCGGGCTGTCGGAGACGGTTGCCGAGGCCGCCGAGCTGTACGGCCTCATGTCCACGCTGTCGTACCTGCCGAGCTCGCCGACGCTGTTCAACTCGGGTTCGCGCCGGCCGCAGCTGTCGTCGTGCTTCCTGCTCGACTCGCCGCGTGATGAGCTGGAGTCGATCTACGACCGCTACGGCCAGGTGGCCAGGCTGTCGAAGTACGCCGGGGGCATCGGCATCGCCTGGACCCGGGTGCGCTCGCGCGGATCCCTCATCAGGGGCACCAACGGGCACTCCAACGGCATCGTGCCCTGGCTGCGCACACTGGACTCCTCCGTCGCCGCCGTCAACCAGGGCGGCCGCCGCAAGGGCGCGGCCTGTGTCTACCTGGAGACCTGGCACGCCGACGTCGAGGAGTTCCTGGAGCTGCGCGACAACACGGGCGAGGACGCCCGGCGTACGCACAACCTCAACCTGGCCAACTGGGTGCCGGACGAGTTCATGCGGCGGGTGGAGGCCGACGAGGTCTGGTCGCTGTTCGACCCCAAGGAGGTCCCCGACCTCACCGACCTGTACGGCGAGGCGTTCACCCGCGCCTACCGCGCCTACGAGGTCGAGGGCCGCTACGCCCGGCAGCTGCCCGCCCGGAGTCTCTACGGCCGGATGATGCGCACCCTCGCCCAGACCGGCAACGGCTGGATGACGTTCAAGGACGCCGCCAACCGCACCTCCAACCAGACGGCCCGGCCCGAGAACGTCATCCACCTGTCCAACCTGTGCACCGAGATCCTCGAGGTCACCAGCGACGGCGAGACGGCGGTGTGCAACCTCGGCTCGATCAACCTGGCCGCCCACCTGACCGCCGAGGGCGTCGACTGGGCCCGGCTGCGCGCGACCGTCCGTACGGCGGTGCGCTTCCTGGATCGGACCATCGACCTGGGCTTCTACCCGACCGCCGAGGCCGAGGCGGCCAACAAGCGCTGGCGGCCGATCGGGCTCGGCGTGATGGGCCTGGCCGACGTCTTCTTCGCGCTCAGGCTGCCGTTCGACTCGCCCGAGGCGCTGGGGCTGTCGACCCGCGTCGCCGAGGAGATCGCCCTGGCCGCCTACGACACCTCCGCCGACCTGGCTGTGGAGCGCGGCAGGCATCCGTCGTACGAGGAGACCAGAGCGGCGGACGGAGTCCTGCACCCCGACCACTACGACGCCGCCGCGTCGCCGCGCTGGGCCGAGCTGCGCGCGAAGATCGCCGCGACCGGGCTGCGCAACTCGCTGATGGTGGCCATCGCCCCGACCGCGACCATCGCCTCCATCGCCGGGTGCTACGAGTGCATCGAGCCGCAGGTGTCCAACGTGTTCAAGCGCGAGACGCTGTCGGGGGAGTTCCTCCAGGTCAACCGCTACCTGGTGGCCGACCTCCAGGCCCGCGGGCTGTGGACGCAGCGGATGCGCGACGACCTCAAGCGGGCGGACGGCTCGATCCAGGGCATCGCCGGCATTCCCGATGACCTCAAGACCTTGTACCGCACGGCCTGGGAGCTGCCGCAGAAGGCGCTCATCGACCTGGCCGCGGCCCGTCAGCCGTACATCGACCAGTCGCAGTCGCTCAACCTGTTCATGGCCAGCCCGACGATCGGGAAGCTGTCCTCGATGTACGCCTATGCCTGGAAGCAGGGCTTGAAGACCACCTACTACCTGCGCTCGCGCCCGGCCACCCGGATCGCCCAGACGACGATCGCGCTCGACGCCGTCGCCTGCTCCTTGGAGAACCCGGAAACCTGCGAAGCCTGCCAGTAGTAGCCCCCTCGAACGGAGACCCCAGCAATGCTGCTCGACCCCGGCATGGACCTGACCCTGCGCCCCATGCGCTATCCGGACTTCTACGAGCGCTATCGCGCCGCGATCCGCAACACCTGGACCGTCGAGGAGGTGGAGCTGCACTCCGACCTCGCCGACCTGGCCAGGATGACGCCGCAGGAGCGCCACCTGATCAACCGGCTGGTCGCCTTCTTCGCGACCGGCGACTCCATCGTGGCCAACAACCTCGTGCTCAACCTCTATCAGCACGTCAACGCCCCCGAAGCGCGCCTGTACCTCAGCAGGCAGCTGTTCGAGGAGGCCGTACACGTGCAGTTCTACCTGACGCTGCTCGACACGTACCTGCCTGACCTGGAGGAACGGGTCAAGGCGTTCGCCGCCGTGGAGCACATTCCCTCCATCAGGGACAAGGCGGAGTTCTGCTTCCGGTGGATCGACTCGATCAACGGCCTGCGGCGGCTGGAGACCGCCGACGAGCGGCGGCAGTTCCTGCTCAACCTGATCTGCTTCGCCGCCTGCATCGAGGGGCTGTTCTTCTACGGAGCGTTCGCCTACGTATACTGGTTCCGGTCTCGGGGCCTGCTCGGCGGGCTGGCCACCGGCACCAACTGGGTGTTCCGTGACGAGTCCATGCACATGGAGTTCGCCTTCAGCGTCGTCGACACCGTGCGGGCCGAGGAGCCCGAGCTGTTCGACGACAAGCTGGGGGAGCAGGTCACCCGCATGATCGAGGAGGCCGTCGCCGCCGAGTTGGCCTTCGCCCGCGATCTGTGCGGCGACGGCATGCCCGGCATGAGCGTCGAGCAGATGCGCGACTACCTTCAATATGTCGCCGACCAGCGGCTGGCTCGGCTCGGGTTGCCGCAGAGATACGGCACGGCCAACCCGTTCGGGTTCATGGAGCTGCAGGACGTCCAGGAGCTGGCCAACTTCTTCGAACGGCGTGTCTCCGCATACCAAGTGGCTGTTGAGGGCAATGTGACATTTGACGAGACCTTTTAAGACATTGGGGGCATGAACGTGCAGTCGCCGACCGACTGGCTCATTCTCGCCATCTCGGTGGCGGGCGCCATTCTCGTGGTGGAGGTGGTCAGGAGACTGCTGGTCAGGGCGGGCCACAAGTGGGCGCTCGCCCGGCACCTGGTGGAGCACTGCACCTGGGCGGCGTTCTCGGTGGGGGTCGTGGTGGCGGCCAACCTGGTGTTCTCGCCGGGGATGATCGGCGAGAGCGTCCGCCAACGTGAGCTCGGCGGCACGATCGACCGGGTGCTCGGCCTGGTCACCATCGCCTGCGCCACCTGGCTGGTCGTCCAGGCCAGCTATGCCCTCACGGACGTCGTCCTGGACCGGCTGGTCCTCGTCAAGGGGGAGCGCAATCGCCGGGCACGGCGGATCATGACCCAGATCGGGCTGGTCCGCCGCGTCGCCGCCGTGACCTTCGTCGTGCTGGCGATCGGCACCATGCTCTTCTCCTTCCCGCAGGTCCGGGCGCTGGGCGCCGGGCTGCTCGCCTCGGCGGGCATCGCCGGCGCCATCGTCGGCATCGCCGCCCAGCCGACCATCGGCAACATGCTGGCCGGGCTCCAGCTCGCCTTCAGCGACGCGCTCCGCCTCGACGACGTGGTCGTGGTCAACGACGAGTGGGGCAGGATCGAGGAGCTCACGCTCACCTACGTCGTGGTACGCCTGTGGGACGAGCGGCGCCTGGTCCTGCCCGTGTCCTACTTCACCCAGAACCCGTTCGAGAACTGGACCAGGCACGGCAGCCAGGTCCTCGCCGTGGTGTTCCTGCGCGTCGACTGGTCGATACCGATCGGCAAGCTGCGCGAAGAGCTCTACCGGTTCATCCAGGAGAGCCCGCTGTGGGATCAGAAGGACTGGACGCTCCAGGTCACCGACGTGCTGCCGAACGGACTGGTCGAGCTGCGGGCGCTGATGAGCGCCGCCGACTCGCCCTCCGCCTGGGACCTCAAGTGCGACGTACGCGAACACCTCGTGGGCTACATCAGGGAGAACTTCCCCGAGTCCCTGCCCCGCTTCCGCATCGAGACCCCGGAGACCCGCGCGGGGGTGCCATGGACCAGCTCCATGCCGGGCTGAGCCGTTTCATGCCGGGCTGAGGCTCAGCGCCGGTTGGCCAGCAGCACGCCGGCGCCGCCGACCAGCAGGCCCGCGACGGCCAGCGGATGCAGCGCCTGCCCGACGAGAAGCCACGCCATCACCGCGGTGACCGACGGGGTGAGGAAGAACATCGTGCTCACCCGGCTCGCGGGCGCATTCTTCAGCATGGTGTTGAGCAGCAGGAACGCGCCGATCGAGTTGACCAGCACCAGCCAGCCCACGGCGCCGGAGAAGGCGCCCCAGTCCGTCACCCGCGGCGTCTCGAACACCAGCGAGGCCAGCCCCACCAGCGGCGCGCCGACCAAGAACTGGGTCGCGGTGCCCGTCCGCACGTCCATGTCCGCGGCGAACCGCTTCTGGTAGACCGTGCCCAGGCTCAACCCCAGCAGCCCGACCACGCAGAACGCCACCCCGGCCAGGGAGAAGCTCAACCGGTCCGCCACCGCCAGCCCCACCCCGGCCGCGCCGAGCCCGAAGCCCACCCACTGGCGCGGGCTCACCCGCTCGCCCAGCAGCCGCCCCGCCAGGAGCGCGATCACCACCGGGTTGAGGCCCTGCACCAACGCCACGACCGCGGCGGGCACGTGCAGGCCGATCGCGGAGTAGAACGCGCCGAACTGCACCGCCTGGACCAGGATCCCGGACACCACCACGTGCGCCAGCCGCCGGCCGCGCGGCCACGGCGCCCGCACGGCCAGCGCGAACCCGCCCAGCAACAGCCCCGCCAGCGCGAACCTGGCGAACGTCAGCAGCAACGGCGGCGCCGACCCGACGCCGACCACTCCCGCGATGAAGGCACTGCTCCACATCACCACGAACAGGGACGGCATGAGTGCCGTCGCCTTGCTCCTGGCCTCCATAACGCTGACCGCCACGGCACACCCTCCATAACCCCTTAACCCGGTTATGTCACTGTTCCGTGTCTTCGCATAACCTGTCAACATGGTTACTATGTGGGTGTGACGAGCTTCACCTTCATCAGCGGCAATCTGGGGCTCGACCTGGCGGGCACCGTGCAACACCGCCGGTCGGACCGGCGTGACCTGCTGCGCGAGCCGGCGGACCTGGCGCGGTGGACGGTCGAGGCGGGCATCCTCGACGTGCCACCGGCGGTCGGCGACGCCGATCTCGCGGCGGGGAAGACGTTGCGGGAGGCCATCTACCGGCTGGCGGCGGGGGAGGCCATTGACGGGCTCGGGCTCGGGCTCGGGGTCGGTGGGGCTGGGTCGGTGGTGGACGATCGGCGGCTGGTCAACCGGGTCGCCGCCGGGCCGCCGGCGTCCGTGCTGCTGAACGACGCCGGGCGGGTCGAGCGTTCGGGGGACCTCGACGCGGCCCTCTCCACGGTCGCCAGGGACGCGGTCCAGCTGCTCGGCGGGCCGCGGGCCGTCCAGATCAAGGAATGCGGGGGAGAGGTGTGCACCCGCCTGTACGTCGACGCCTCGCGCGGGTCGTCGCGGCGCTGGTGCGACATGCACGAGTGCGGCAACCGCGCCAAGGCGGCGGGCTTCCGCGCCCGGCAGCGCGCGTGACCCCCAGCGGACGATGACCGTCAGCAGGTGTGACCGGCAGGTGAGCGTGATCGTCAGGCGGAGCCGGCCGGTCAGCGGCGTCTGAGGCGCCACGCGGTGACGGCGGCCACGGTGAGCGCCGCGATCCCGACGACGAACAGGTCCGGCAGTACGTCCTGGGCGGTCGCCGCGAGGTCCTCCAGCCGGGCTTCCCAGGAGTCGGGGATCGGCAGGGCCAGCCCGCGGGTGCCGTCGGAGAGCAGGAACAGCGCCCCGAGCCCGCCGAAGACCAGCCCGGACAGCAGCGAGGTGGTGTGCAGCCGCAGCCGTCCCAGCCGCAGTCCGCGACCGCGCAGCCAGCGCCGGCCGCCGAGGTCGTAGCGCTGCCACAGGCCCGCGAGCAGGAGCAACGGGGCCGCCATGCCCGCCGCGTAGACGGCCAGCAGCACCGCCCCGCGCAGCCCGTCACCGGAGGCCGCCGCGACCGTGAGCACCGCCCCCAGCACCGGTCCGGCGCAGAACCCGGCCAGCCCGGACACCGCCCCCAGAACCAGCACGGCCCCGGCCGAATCACCTCGAACGTGCCCCCTCAGCCGCTCCAGGGGCCCGATGGTCCAGCCCTGACCGGCCACCTGCAGCACGCCCAGGACGATCAGCGCCCATCCGGCCACCGTGACCAAGAGCTCCTGATGGCCGTAGAACAGGCGGGCGACCTGCGCCGACCCCATCCCCAGCGGCACCAGCACGGCGCACAGCCCCACGTAGAACAGCAGGGTGCGGCCGGCCAACCGGCGGCGGCCCGGGAACGCGTAGGCGAAGAACGCCGGGATCAGCAGCGCCCCACACGGGCTGACCAGCGAGAACAGGCCGCCCAGGAACGCGGCGGCATAGCCGATGCCGCTCATCCGCCGTGGCGCGCCTTCTCGATCGCCTTCTCGAACGCGGCCACCGGCTGGGCGCCGAACAGCACCTCACCGTTGATCAGGAATGCGGGCGTGCCGGGCAGGCCGAGCTCCAGCGCGAAGCCGAGATCGCCGTCCACGACCTGGCGTACGGACTCGCCGCGCCGGTCGGCGTCGAACCTGCGCAGGTCGAGCCCGATCTTGGCGGCCACGGAGCGCAGGTCGGCGTCGGTGAGGCGAGGCCGCTCGCCCGCGTACAGGGCGTCGTGGAACTCCCAGAACCGGCCCTGCCGGGACGCGGCGCGGGCGGCGACGGCGGCCCGCACGGAGTCGCGTCCCCTGATCGGGTAGTCGCGCCAGAACATCCGCACGATGCCGGTGTCGAGGTAGCGGCTCTTCAGCACGGGCTCGATCCGCTGGGCGAAGCGGCGGCAGTTGGGACACTTGAAGTCGCCGAACTCGACGATCGTGACCGGCGCCTGCGCCGAGCCCTTGGACAGGTTCGGGTCGACGGGTGGCGGGGTCGGCCCTTCCCAGACCTGCACCGAACTCGTCGGAGTGGGCGTGGGGGTCGCTTCTGGCCCGCCGGTGGTCACCGCCGGAGTGGGTGAGCCGGCCGCGCTCGTGCTCGGGCTCGCGGTGTCCGTGCTCGCCCCCGTGCTCGCGGTCGCGGAATCACGCGAGCTCGCGGCCGCAGGGGTGGCTCGTCCGGCGGGCTCGCCCTGGTTCGTCAGCGCGGCCACCGCCAGCACGGCCACCACGGCGGCACCGGCCAGCGAGCCGAGCAGCACCCGGTGGCGCGGGGCCGGGGATTCCTTGGTCACCTTCCGCATCATCCCAGCCCGCCGCCACCCACGCCGTTCGTTCCTCCTACAGCTCAAGGCCTCCTACAGCTCAAGGCCCTTCATGTCGAAGATCGGCCGTACCTCAACCTCGTTGAAGGCCGCGTCGGGCACCTTCGCGGCCAGTTCCACCGCCCGCTCCATGCTGTCGCACTCGATCAGGTAGAACCCGGCCAAATGCTCCTTGGCCTCGGCGAACGGCCCATCGCTCGTCATCGTCCTGCCCTCGCGTACCGCGACCCGCTTGGCCGTCGACACATCGGCCAGCCCCTCCGAAATGACCAGCTCTCCGGACGCGGCCAGCTCCTCGGTGAAGGACATATGGCCGCGCCCGAAATTCACGCGCTGCTCGTCGTTCAGCGTCTCCCAGACCGCCCTGCTCGTCGGGTTGCTGTAGATGAGGATGAGGTACTTCACCGGTGGCCTCCATGCGGTCGCGTCCGTGTCGGTACCCAATATGTCGAAGCCGTCCGCGCGGCCTCGACATCCGCCGGCGGAAAATACGTGGCACCCGTCGCGATCACCCGGCTAACGTGGACAGCGTCCACCACGACAGGAAGGCAGCGCAGTGACCTACGCGAAGTCCCTCGAACTGCTTCCTGAGCTCCTGGGTCCGGATTCCGGGTGATCCCTCGCAAAGAGACGACGCCGCCCGGAAGCCTTCCGAGGCGGCTTTTTTCATCTCACGGACGACGGCCCACGGAACAAAGGGCCGCGGGCATCGGTCTGGCCGACGGGAATGGCGCCCCCCGGCTGGATACAGCCCCAGCCCCGGGCTCGGCCCACGCCAGCCGAGCCCGGGGCTAACAAGCCGCTCTGGCCCAACTGGCAGAGGCGCCGTCTTCAGGAGGCGGAGGTTCAGGGTTCGAATCCCTGGGGCGGCACCCTGAACTTTCGCATGTGCCTCCAATGAGGGACCCAGGTCAGGGTCGCTATGCCGTAAGCCTGCGCTCACACGACGACATGGTTGGCCGGGTCAGACCGCCCGGAGCCCATGTCGTGCCGTCCCTGGACCCGTCCACGCTGCGGCGAGCTCGTTGATGACCGCCCGGCTGCGCCGCCGGGTCTCCTTCGACATCGGGCGCTGGCTTCTGCCGGTCCCAGCCCGGTGATCCCCGCCGGCCATCGGGTCAGCTCTTTGTCCATTTCTGGCTGGTCGTGCCGGTGCAGGACCACAGCTGCACCTTCGTTCCGTTCGCGGTCCCGAAGTTGCTCGCCTCCATGCAGAGGCCGGACTGCACGCCGGTGACGGTGCCGTCGCTGTTGACGTTCCACTGCTGGTTCGCCTGCCCGTTGCAGTCCCAGATGATCACCTGGGTGCCGTTGCCGGTGCCCTGCCCCTTGGCGTCCAGGCACTTGCCGCCGTACCCCTGCAATTGCCTGGACGAGGTGAGAGTCCACTGCTGGTTGTTGCCGCCGCAGTCCCAGAGCTGGAGCTGGGTGCCGTTGACGGTGCTCGCGTTCGGGACGTCCAGGCACCGGCCGGCGTTGACGTTCCGCAACACCGACGTCGACCCGCCGGGTCCCGAGTCCGTGGGGGGCAGGAGTGTGATGGTGTAGGTGTCGTCGATCGCGGTGTGCGGCAGGTTGACCGTCGTGCCGCCGTCGTTGGACAGCGTCACCACGGAGCTCTGGACGGTGACCGGCCCCTGGACGGCGCCGCCGCCGTTGTAGGGGATGCGCTCGGCGACTACTCTTACCTGGTTGTTCTGCACGATGCCGCTGGTGATGTCCAGGCGCCGCAGGTTGACGGCGATGTTGCCGGTCGTGCTGCCGCCGCCCACCAGAATCTTGGCCGTCCCGGCCGCCTTGGTGGCGAACGCGTCGTACGAGGAACTGGGGGTGACGGACACGATCTGGCCGGTCTGAGAGCCGTAGAAGCGGTAGACCCACCATTCGCCCTTCGGCTGGTACTCGCCTGCCGAGTTGCGGACGAGCAGGTTGCCGAGGTCGTTGTGCAGGTTTCCACCGCCCGCCCAGTTGGCGCGCAGGCCGTCGGCGCCGGCCCTTTCCAGGCGCGCGATGTACCAGGATCCGTCGCCGGGGTTCTGCTCGTTGGACGCCCCGTATTCGTTGATCTGGTACGGGCGCGGATGCGGGATGCCGCGAGAGTTCAGTGTGGTGTCGGCCGCCGCCACGTTGGCGACCGGGTCGCCGGGCAGGGCGTGCCAGCTGATGATGTCCGGGACCGCGTTGTTGGCCTTGACGTAGTCCAGGTACTGGACCCAGAACGGGTTCGTGGTCGAGGGTACGCACGCGCAGCTCGGCCCGACGATGAGATGCGTCGGGAACGCGGCCCGGATGCGCTGGTAGGCGCGCCGCCACATCTCGAAGTACTGGGACTGAGGGCGGTTCCAGAACAAGGTGATGTTGGGCTCGTTCCAGAGGTCCCACTGTACGGTGGCGCCCGTCGCCCGCACGTCGTTGATCAGACGGGTGAGGAAGTTGTCATAGTCGGTCCAGTCGCCGTTGTCGCCGGGGAATCGCGAGATCGGGTAGCCGTCGGCACCCCACAGGTCGTGGACGAGCAGGATGAACTCCCCGCCCAGCGATCTTGTGCGCAGCAACTGAGCGCGGGTGGAGTTCCATCGGCGGTCGTACTTGCCCGACACCCACCCGCCCGGGCTGTCGAGCTGCGCCCCGCCGGCGCGCATGTACCGGAACTTCACATCGGTGTAGAAGCGGTCCGGCGGCGCCGACGCGTTCTCGGTCATGCCGTAGATCCACCCGGAGGCGCGGTAGGTGGGAGAGCCGCCACCGGCGGAGAAGTCGACGGTGATGGCCTGGTCCGCGGCCAGGGCCGACGGGGCGGCCGTCACGACGGAGGCGGCGACGAGGGCGCCTGCGGCAAGGAAGGCGGCGATCCGGCGGCGGCCTCTGTGCCGCCTGCGGAATGTGGCGTCCATATGTGATTCCTTGGTCACGGAGGGGCGGTGCAGGCTGAGCGGGCCGCGGGCGGGGCCCTTGCCGGCTCACGGACGACGGCATCAGGGGAGGCGGCCGCGATCCACGACCAGCGCATCTCCGGACGCCTCACAGCCGAGGACTCCTGCCGTTCACCACCGACTCCGGTAGGAGGTAGCCGCCGTGCGGACTCAGTGTGGAAACGACTACGAAACATGTCAAGACCATGAACGAATCGGTTCGATTGGATGGTCGGCACTCAGGAGGCCGATGCGCTGGTGCGTCCTGGTCATGCCCCGCTGCCACCGGATGAACGTTTCATCACCTCGCCCGCCGCGACACTACGACCGCGCCCGGTCGGCTCTGATCAGGCCACTTCGGGACGCGGCGGAACCGCGATGGAAGAGAGCGGGCCCTTGACGGATCTTCTCGCGTCATGTTTGCTCCGCCACACCACCACCATCTCGGCCGGCCTGCTGAAAGGAGCACCGGGCTCACGCTCGTGGCCGGGCTCGATGAAACGTTCATCCGCCGTCGGCCCGGCTGATCAGGTCCCGTCAGTTCCCAGCAGAGCGAACCGGTTCGGAGGGCCGGATCACTGGGAGGAGAAGAGGCGCTGCTGGATCTCTCTCCGGTAGTCGTCGAGGGTGTTGTCGATGTGCGTGGCCGCGGCCTGGGCAGCCGCTTCCGGGTCGCCGGCGCGGATGGCCTGGTAGATGGCGTCGTGCTCCTCGACGGCCTTGGCGGCGTGCCCGCCCACCGAGCCGCGCAGCCCGATGAGATTGGATTGCGCCTGCAGCCTGCGGGCCTCCCGCACCGCCACCTGGAGGAACATGTTGTGCGAGGCCGTGGCGATGGCGGTGTGAAAGGTGTCGTCGCCCTTGTTGAACAGGTCTTCTTGTCCGGTCTCGAAGCCGTGGCGGCACACGCCGGCCGCCTCCTCGATGGCCCTCAGCTCCGCGGGGGTGGCGCGGCGGGCGGCCAGCCGGCTGGTCTCCATCTCCTGCGCTCTGCGGAACTCGAACAGCATGTAGACATGGTCCAGGTCGGTCGGGAGGAAGAAGGACGCCCAGCGCCCGGTGCCGAACATCCCCTCGTCGTCGGCCACGTACAGGCCGCGGCCCTTCTGGGCGCGCACCCGGCCCAGCGCGGACAGGATCTTCACCGCCTCGCGTACGACGGTGCGGCTGGTGCCCAGCTGCCGGGCCAGCTCGATCTCGGTCGGCATGCGGTCGCCCGGGCGCAGGCCGAGCCGGACGATGTATTCGAGTACCTGCTCGGCAGCCACCTCGTAGCCCGGCCGGTATCCGCTCTCGCGCGGGGTGTCGGTCACCGTGCTTCCTCCTCGCCGTTCCCTGCAAAGTATGACTGATGTGGGTTCCTCCCAAGCTCAGACGTACTGCCGATTAGTACGACACATATGAACGGTTCATACGAGGACGATTGGCGCGGGTAACCGCAATGGCCCGCATTGCCGCAGGTAACGAAGAAATGCCGCTAACTATGGCCATGCGCTAGGTGTGCAAATGGTGAAATAAGCGGGCTTAAGGTCTTGACGGCTATCAATACTCACAACGTAATTAGAGGCGAGGACGCTCAGAAGGGTGTCACCTGCCTGAGCAGCAGGGCGTGACCTGGCCACACCCGTACCCCCCAAAGGAACAACTGTGCAGTCATCTTCGCCCGTCACGGCACTGAGACCGGCTCTGATCGGCATCGTCGCCGCGGCGTTCGCCCTCATCGCCCCCGCCGCCCCAGCCCTGGCGGCCACCACGACCCTGTACGCGTCACCCGCCGGCACCGGCACCGCCTGCACGTCCGCCCAGCCGTGCTCGCCGGCCGCGGCGCAGACGGCGGTACGTTCGCTGAACGGCGCGATGTCCGGTGACATCGTCGTGGAACTGGCCGACGGGGTGTACCGGCTCTCCGCGCCGCTCCGGCTGGCCGCCGCCGATTCCGGGAACAACGGCTACTCCGTCACATGGCAGGCCGCGGCGGGCGCCCATCCCGTCATCAGCGGAGCCAGGGCGGTCACCGGATGGACCGTGGCCGACTCGGGGAAGAACATCTGGCGCGCCGACGTCGGCACCGGGATCGACACCCGGCAGCTGTACGTCAACGGCGCCCTCGCCACGCGGGCGCGTACGGCCGTGAACCGGTCGGACTTCACCGCGACCGGCACCGGCCTGAGGTTCGGCAACAGCGCGCTGAACTATCTGAACAACCTGGCCGACCAGAGCCGGGTCGAGATGGAGAGCGTCGGCTCGTTCACCGACCGGTACGTGCGGGTGCAGGGCATCAGCGGGAACTTCATCACGATGCAGCAGCCCGGCTGGAACAACAACACCTTCGGGTACGACACCTTCACGCAGCCGCACCGGGCGGGTCCGCTGTACCTGGAGAACGCCTACGAGTTCCTGGACGCACCGGGGGAGTGGTACATCAACCCCGGGACCGGCGTCCTGTACTACATCTCGGCTGCCGGGCAGAACATGAGCGACGTCAGCGTCGAACTGCCCGTGCTGCAGTCGCTGGTGGACGTGGGGGGCACCTACGACTCGCCCGCGCACCACATCACCTTCAGCGGGATCACGTTCACCGGCACGAGCTGGCTCGGGCCCAGCAGCAACCAGGGCTACGCGGACCAGCAGACCGGCGCCTACATCGCGGGCACCTGGAACTGGCCCGCCGACAGGCTGACCTCCTGCCAGGAGGGCTGCCGGCAGTTCGAGGCCGCGCGGCCGAACTGGTACCAGATGCCGGCAGCCGTACAGGTCTCCGCCGCCAACCACATCACCTTCACCGACTCCCGATTCGTCAACCTCGGTCAGACGGCCGTCGGCATCGGCAACGACGCCAACGCGCACGCCAGCGGCGTCGGCCTGGGCGCCGCCGACATCACGGTCACCCGGTCCGAGATCGCCCAGAGCTCGGCCGGCGGCATCGTGGTCGGCGGCGTGCGCGCCGACGCGCACCACCCCAGTGACCAGCGGATGGTCAACCGGAACATCACCGTCAGCAACAACCGCATCCACGACCTCGGCCTGGACCACCGGGGCATCGTCTCGGTCCTGACCACCTACGTCACCGGCACCGACGTGTCACACAACGAGGTCTACAACCTGCCGTACACCGGTATGTCGATCGGCTACGGCTGGGGCGCCAACGAGCCCGGCGGCAGCAACCAGTACGCCAACCGCGGCCTGTACGACTACCAGCCGCGCTACACCACGGCCACCACCGCGTCCGGCAACCGGCTCGTCGGCAACTACGTGCACGACGTCATGCGGCAGATGACCGACGGGGGCTGTATCTACACGCTGTCGTGGAACCCGAACGCCGTCATCAGCGGCAACCACTGCCTGCGGACCAACGGCTGGTTCGGGATCTACTTCGACGAGGGCTCCAAGTACTACACCGTCACCGGCAACGTGCTCTCGAACACCGGCACCTGGGCCACCGCCAACTACTGGGGCGGTGAGAACATGGGGAACTTCACCGTCACCGGCAACTGGTCGACCAACGGCAGCACCAACGTGACCAACGGCGACCGCGGCAACGTGGTGAACAACAATGTCACCGTCACCAACGGCGCCTGGCCCGCGGGCGCCCAGGCCGTGATGGCCTCCGCCGGTCCCCAGGGCCAGCCTTCGGGGAGCGCGAGTGCGTTCAAGGGTGTGGGGTCTGGGCGGTGCCTGGACGTCAGCGGAGCCTCGCAGGCCAACGGCGCGCAGGCGCAGCTCTGGGACTGCAACGGCCAGACCAACCAGCAGTGGACCTCGACCGCGGCGGGTGAGCTGCGGGTGTACGGAAACAAGTGCCTGGACGTCAACGGCGCCGGCACCGCCGACGGCACAGCCGTGATCATCTGGGACTGCAACGGCCAGAACAACCAGCAGTGGCGCCTCAACACCGACGGCACCATCACCGCGGTCGGCGCGAACAAGTGCCTGGACGTCAGCGGCACCGCCAACGGCACCAAGACGCGCATCTGGACCTGCACTGGAGGCACCAACCAGAAGTGGGCGCGCGCCTGACACCGTCTGGCGACGCGCCCTCGGCGCCCCACTCTCGGGGACGAGAAAGCGGGCCCTCCTTTCGTTCGAATCGATTCGATAGCAGAGGAACACTCATGTCCCGACGTCCGTGGCTCACCTTGCTGACCACGATGGCGCTGATCATTTCCGGAGCGCTCGCGCTCGACGCCTCCCCGGCGAACGCCCTCGCCATTCCGGCGGCCGACTACCAGCAGGTGTCTCTCGCGTCGGGAGGTGCCGAGCTGGGTGAGGCGATGTCGCTGGCCGTCATGCCGAACCGGTCGGTGGTGCACACGGCGCGCGACGGCACGGTGCGCGTCACCGATGTCAACGGCAACACGAAGGTGGCCGGCAGGCTCAACGTCTACAGTCACGACGAGGAGGGCCTGCAGGGTGTGGCGGTGGACCCCGACTTCGCGTCCAACCGGTACATCTGGCTCTACTACTCGCCGCGGCTGAGCACGCCGAACGGTGATGCGCCGAGCAACGGCTCGCAGGCGCAGTTCGACCAGTGGAAGGGCGAGCTGCACGTGTCCCGGTTCATCCTCAAGCCGGACGACACTCTCGACATGGCCAGCGAGAAGGTGGTCCTGCAGGTCCAGAACGACCGCGGCCTGTGCTGTCACGTGGGCGGGGACCTCGACTTCGACGCTGCCGGAAACCTCTATCTGACCACCGGCGACGACAGCAACCCCTTCGAGTCGAGCGGCTATTCCCCGCTGGACGAGCGGAGCGACCGCAACCCGCAGTTCGACGCCCAGCGTTCGGCCGGCAACACCAACGACCTGCGCGGCAAGCTCCTGCGCATCAAGCCGCAGCCCGACGGCACCTACACGATTCCCAGCGGCAACCTGTTCCCGCCGGGGACGGCGAAGACCCGGCCGGAGATCTACGCGATGGGCTTCCGCAACCCGTTCCGGATGAGCGTGGACAAGGCGACCGGCATCGTCTACCTCGGCGACTACGGGCCGGACGCGGGTGTGACCAACTCCAACCGAGGGCCGAGCGGGCAGGTGGAGTTCGACCGCATCACCGGTCCGGGCAACTACGGATGGCCGTACTGCACGGGCACGAACACCACCAGCGAGACCTATAACGAGTGGAACTTCGCCACCAACAGCACCGGTCCGAAGTACAACTGCGCGGGCGGCCCGACCAACAACTCCTTCCGTAACACCGGCCTGACCACGCTGCCGCCGGCGAAGCCGGCCTGGATCAGGTACGCGGGGGACGCCGGAAGCCCGCCGGAGTTCGGCTCCGGGTCGGAGTCGCCGATGGGTGGTCCGGTCTACCGTTACGACCCCAACGTGAACTCGGCCGTCAAGTTCCCCCAGGCGCTCGACGGGCGGTATTTCGCCGGTGAGTACGGCCGGCGCTGGATCAAGGCGATCGAGGTCAAGCCGGACGGCGCCTATGGGGAGATCTCGGCGTTCCCCTGGTCGGGGACGCAGGTGATGGACATGGCCTTCGGTCCTGAAGGGGCCCTGTACGTCCTCGACTACGGCGACGGGAACAACAACCAGGCGCTGTATCGAATCGAGTACATCGGCAGTGCCAACCGCAATCCGATCGCCAAGGCGTCCGCCGACAAGACGTCTGGACCGGCTCCGCTGACGGTGAGCTTCTCCTCGGCGGGCAGCTCCGACCCGGAGGGTGGCGCGCTGACGTACTCGTGGAACTTCGGCGACGGCACCACCTCCACGGCGGCGAATCCGAGCAAGACCTACACCACGAACGGCGCCTACACGGCGACGCTCACGGTCCGGGACCCGCAGGGTCTCACCGGCACGGCGAATGTGATCGTGAACGTCGGCAACACCGCGCCGACGGTCATCCTCACCACCCCTGCCGCCGGGCAGCTGTTCTCCTTCGGTGACACCGTGCCCTTCCAGGTCACCGTCACCGACCCGGAGGACGGCACGATCGACTGCACCGGGGTCACCGTCGCCTACTTCCTCGGCCACGACAGCCACCGCCACCAGATCACCTCCACGACCGGCTGCTCGGGCTCCATCTCCGTGCCGGTGGACGGTGAGCATGACGCCGCGGCCAACATCTACGGCGTCTTCGTGGCCTCCTACACCGACAAGGGCGGTCTGACCTCCACCAGCGACCGTACGCTCCAGCCGCGGCACAGGCAGGCCGAGCACTTCGGCGTCCAGCAGGGCGTCCAGACGGCTGACCACGCCACCGCGGAAGGCGGCAAGACGGTCGGCTTCACCGACGACGGCGACTGGATCTCCTTCCAGCCCTACAGCCTGGGCAACGCGACCAGGATCAGCGCCCGGGTGTCCTCGGCCGGCGCGGGCGGCCGGATCGAGGTGCGCGCGGGCTCGGCGACGGGCACACTGCTGGGAACGGTGAACGTGGCGAGCACCGGCAGCTGGGACACCTTCACCGACGTCTCGGCGAACCTCAGCGGCGCGCCGACCGGCACCACGACCCTCTATCTGGTCTTCCGCGGCCCGACCGGACAGGGCTACCTGTTCGACGTGGACGCCTTCACTCTCGACACCGGCACCCCGCCCTCGGGCGGCTCGGGCGTCCTCAAGGGTATGGGGTCTGGGCGGTGCCTGGACGTCAGCGCCTCGCCGGCCAATGGCGCGCAGGCGCAGCTCTGGGACTGTAATGGGCAGTCCAACCAGCAGTGGACCTCGACCGCCGCGGGTGAGTTGCGGGCCTCTGGCGGCAAGTGCCTGGACGTGAACGGGGCCGGGACGGCGGACGGTACCGCGGTGATCGTCTGGGATTGCAACGGGCAGAACAACCAGAAGTGGCGCCTCAACGCCGACGGCACCGTCACCGCGGTCGGCGCGAACAAGTGCCTGGACGTCGGTGGCACCGCCAACGGCACCAAGGCGCGCATCTGGACCTGCACCGGAGGAACCAACCAGCGCTGGACCCGCGTCTGAAAGGACACCCATGCTGCGACCCCTCATCCCCGCCGCGCTCGGGCGCATCGCGGGGAGCGACCGAAGGACATCTGTGCTGCGACGCCTGTCAATGGCGGTGGTGGCGATCACCGCCGCCGCGACGGTGATCCCCGCAGTCCCCGCCCAGGCTGCCGCCTTCAAGGTGCTGGTCTTCTCGAAGACAGCCGGGTTCCGGCACGACTCGATCCCCAACGGGATCCAGGCCATCCGCGACTTAGGGGCCGCCGGCGACTTCGCCGTCGATGCCACCGAGGACTCGAACGCCTTCAGCACGGCCAACCTGGCCCAGTACAAGGCGGTGGTGTTCCTCAGCACCACCGGTGATGTGCTGAACGACAACCAGCAGGCCGCCTTCCAGACGTACGTGGACGGCGGCGGCGGTTACCTGGGGGTGCATTCGGCCGCCGACACCGAGTACAACTGGGCGTACTACGGGCAGCTGATGGGGGCCTGGTTCAACAACCATCCGGCCATCCAGCAGGCCACCGTGCGGACCGAGGACCGGGCGCACGCCGCGACCGCCCACCTGGGGGCGACCTGGTCACGTACCGACGAGTGGTACAACTACCGCACCAACCCCCGCTCGAACGTCCGGGTGCTGCAGAGCCTGGACGAGGGCAGCTACAGCGGCGGCGGCATGGGCGATCACCCGATCACCTGGTGCCACCCCCAGTCCTCCGGCCGCGCCTTCTACACCGGCCTGGGCCACACCAAGGAGTCGTACGCCGATCCGAACTTCCGCACGCTGCTGCTCGGCGGAATCCGGTACGTGGCCAAGGCCACCAACGCCGACTGCCGCCCGGAGACCGGGTACACGACGTTGTACAACGGCTCGACGACGGGCTGGTCGCAGGCCGGGCCGGGGTCGTTCGCCAACAGCGACGCCACGCTGACCTCCCAGGGCGGCATGGGCATGCTGTGGTACAACGCCAAGGAGTTCCGCTCCTACTCCGTCAAGCTCGACTGGAAGATGACCGGCGACTCCAACTCCGGCGTCATCGTCGGTTTCCCGGCCACCAGTGACCCCGACGCGGCGCTCAACACCGGATATGAGGTGCAGATCGACGCGACCGACACGCCGGACAAGACGACCGGGGCGATCTACGGGTTCAAGACCGCCGACGTCGCCGCCCGCGACGCGGCGCTGAACCCGCCGGGTCAGTGGAACACCTATGAACTGCTGGTGGAGGGTGAGCGGCTGCAGGTGTTCCTGAACGGCAGCAAGATCAATGATTTCACCAACACCGATCCGGTCCGCTCACTCCAGCAGGGCTACATCGGCATCCAGAACCACGGGTCCGGCGACGTGGTGTCGTTCCGCAACATCCGCGTCAAGGAACTGACCAGCACACCGGGCGGCTCGGGCGTCCTCAAGGGTATGGGGTCTGGGCGGTGCCTGGACGTCAGCGCCTCGCCGGCCAATGGCGCGCAGGCGCAGCTCTGGGACTGTAACGGGCAGTCCAACCAGCAGTGGACCTCGACCGCCGCGGGTGAGTTGCGGGCCTCTGGCGGCAAGTGCCTGGACGTGAACGGGGCCGGGACGGCGGACGGTACCGCGGTGATCGTCTGGGATTGCAACGGGCAGAACAACCAGAAGTGGCGCCTCAACGCCGACGGCACCGTCACCGCGGTCGGCGCGAACAAGTGCCTGGACGTCGGTGGCACCGCCAACGGCACCAAGGCGCGCATCTGGACCTGCACCGGAGGAACCAACCAGCGCTGGACCCGCG
>NZ_JAIWNB010000010.1 GCF_020215705.1 Nonomuraea aurantiaca
AGCCTGCGGACCTTGACCGGTTGCGTCACCTGGCCTCCTGAGCGCCGATCGAACGTGATCAGCACCATCCAATCGGCAGGAGCGACTTACACGCCAACCCGGTGATCGTTTCCGGTCACAGCACTAGCCGGCAGCAGTGGCTGCGGCTCTTTGACCGGAGCAGCCATCGAGCAGTGGGGAACGGCGCGCTGCTACGGTCACCGCCATAGACGGTGTACTTCGCCCACCTTGGACGCCGCTTGATAGCTCGTGCCGCCGCCACTGCTCTTACCCGCAGTTCTCGTTTACGGACCCGAGTTTCTGCAGCCCATATTCCGACCACAGTCGCGCCTTCCGGAACATGCACCCCAGGTCGACCGCCCGATTCACGCCCGGCATCCGCGCCAGCCGACGGCGTGGGGCGCCCAAGTCGGCCTTGGACCGCATCGACAGCCGATACGACTCAGGCATGTCCGACACCCTGGTGGCCGCGACGAGCGCTTTGTTGTCCGCGAACGTTTTGACGAAGTTCCGGTACGCCGTCCTCTGGTCTTCGTAGACGTACGATTCGAGTCCGGGGATGCGCTTGATGACGGCGACGATCGCCTTCTTCTCTTTGACCGTGGCCGCCGGCTTGTTCGCTTTACCCCGTCCATGCAGACAGGCAGGCCCGTCCGAGCCTTTCATACATAGAAATGCAGATATTTCCGGCGCCCACGGAGTATCGACACGACTCTTTCCCTTGTCGACGGCGAGCCCTACCCCTGGCCGCCGGTTCGCCGAGAGCACGATCCGGGTTCGGTCGGCCCTTCCCGACACCCGCACGCGGAACGACTCCGGCAGGTCTTTGGCACGCGCACTCGCCAGCACCTTCTTCTGCCCTGCGAACTCCTGGCGGAAGCGCGCGTACGCTGCGGCCCGGCTCACGAAGCGCACCTCGGTCACCTCAGGCGTGGCCGTCAGGAATGTCTCAACGTCCCGCCTCTGCTTCGCCGTGGCGTATCGCTTGTGACACCCGTCAGCGGACGGCGTACACAGGAAGACAGCGATCTCCCAGTCGTCGCTGATGTTGGTCTCCGAGACCGGCACCGCCTCGGCGGCCATGACCGGCCCGGTCATTCCTGAGAGCGCCACGACGGCCGCGACCGTCAGGCGCCATAACCAGCGCTTCACCGCACTCCTTGCTTGAGGATTAGGGGCTCGGAAACGGAGGTCGGCATCATCGCCTCGACCGCGATCCGCGGATGGACGTTCGCTGCCAGCGGTTCCCGCTGTAGCATGATCGCACCGATTCCGCCGCAGTGGTTTCCTCGGGCGTGGGAGGAAGACCCGGCGAGCTGGTCCGGGCCGAATCGGAGATGATCAGCCAGCTGGTTGGCGCCCTCGCAAATTCAGGCCCCTCCAAGCCCGGCCGCTTGCCTCCCCCTCATCCACGGCGACCAGAGTAGACGCGGCAGGCGGATGTATATAGGGTCGCTGTTTCTGCGTCAATCGTCTGGACAGATTGCGACCATCCCGGCCCCGCGCTTGAAGGACTTCCGCCGCTTCAGCTTCCAAAAGCCCAGGTCTGCGATCGCCCAGAAGTTGCGCTCAAAGTCAGCGCAATAGGCAGCCAACTACATTCGTTCGCCGACTGCGCCGACGAGCAGATTAGGCATCGGGAATGTCCGCCTTCGCCGCCAGGATCGTCTTCCGTGGGATGATAACCAGCCGTTCACCGGGGTCGACACTGACCCCATGAGGGAGGCGACCTTCATACGACGCCGTAAGGTCCGACCCGATGACCGCGACGTCACCATTGTCAAGCTCCCAGATATCCGGACAGCTCGAATTTCCGGATGTCTGTCCGAGTTCATGGGATGACTTTCCTATGCGCCGAAGGAAAGATGCGGCTGGATCCGCTTCCCATTTTTCGGTCATGACATTTCCTCCGAGAGATCGTGACCGCTATTACTCTTAGCGAGGCAGGTGTAATCAATGTGCGACAAGCAGACGTTCTCATCGTGGGTCTACATCTAGAACTATCTGGATTTTCCTTTTCCGGCAAGCGTCATTGCATCACGAGCACCCAGGGCGGAAGCCATGATGACCGGCCAGCAAATGTCAGCCAGGATCGCCGTCGCCTTGCGTCCAAGGCATCCGTCCCGGGAATGTCAGTGCCATCGCCTGACGTCACCAAGAAGCCGGCATCGTGGCCGCCCGCTTCAGGAGCCTTCGCCCGTCCCTTCATAGTGATCACCGTTCCACATGCTTGCATGCTAGAAATGGGAGTTCGCCGGCGATCTGAGAAGGGGGCGTCCGTGGGGCTCGGGTCTGTGAAGAAGCCTGAACGTGTCGCTGTCATCGGAGTGGGCATCCTCGGAGCCAGCGTGGGCTGGAACCTGTCCCGGCACGGCGCCAAGGTGGTCTTCATCGACGCAGGCCAGCCGGGCGAAGGCGTCACCAACTGGTCTTTCTCATGGGTCAATGCCAGCAACAAGACCGCGCGCAAGTCCTACTTCGACCTGAACGTCGCGGGCATGGCAGCCTACCGTGAGCTTGCCGGGACCCTCGGGCCAGACTCATGGTGGCATCCCAGCGGACACCTGCGCTGGGCAGACGATCCCGCAGCGGAGGCGAAGCTCCTGGAAACAGCCAGGCTGCTGGCTGACTGGGACTACCGGGCCGAGGTGTGCACAGGGGCCGAGGTGCGCCGTCGCCTCGAACCTACTCTCACGATGCCCGACGAGGCTCCGGTCCTGTACTACCCCGACGAAGCCTGGGTGCACGGGCGTCATCTCGTCGGCCGCCTGGTCGGCCAGGCGTTTGCATCCGGCGCCGAGCACCGGTTCGGCACCGCGGTCTGTGACATCGGCACCGGTGCCGACGGGAGCATCCGGACAGTTACTCTCTCCGATGGGAGCCGTCTCGACGTCGACGTCGTCGTGAACGCGGCAGGCCCCAGCGCCTCCCACATCGCCGGACTCGTCGCACGGCACTTGCCGATGCGTCGGGAACCCGGCGCCGTCGCCCGGATCGGCTGCGCTCAGGTCCCGGTTCGCCGGGCCATGCACGCGCCGCACATCGAGATCCGTCCTGACGGAGACGATTCGTTAGTCCTCCACAGCCGCGAGATCGACGCACTCATCGACACAGTCGAAGATTCAGCGGAACTCGGACGGCTGCTCCACGAATCGGCGCGGCACGTCGTTCCCGAACTCGGCAACTCCCGCGTCGTACAGACACGGGTATCCAACCGGCCCATCCCAGCCGACGGATTCCCCTCGGTGGGGGCGGTGCCGTCTGTGCCGGGCTACTACGAGGCCGTTTCCCACAGCGGCATCACGCTCGGGCCGGTAATCGGCCGGCTGCTCGCTTCGGAAATTCTCAGCGGGAAGAGAGATGAGATGCTTGCGGACTTCCGTCCGGAGCGATTTTCCCCGTGACAGTCCGAGCAAGCGCCACCAGTACCGCGACCAGGCGGCTACGTCTCTGTACGCCCGAAAGAGGCTCGCAAAGCCGCGCCGCCGCCGCGTCACGCGAGCAAACCTAGAACACGGTCGCAGCAGGTCTCAGCGGAAACACCTACATGGTCCGCCTACCCATCTCGGTCATGGAGGGCGAGCGCATGATCGACCGTCGCGCCCGAGACCTCTGGATGCGCATCATGAGCGGCGAGGCAAGGCAGCGGACCTCTCCTATTAGCGTGCTCGCTTCCCGCTGCAAGCTACTGCGGATGCCCGGTAATACCGGGCATCCGCACAAGACGGCGGATGAACTCCGCTTCCTCTCCGCGGTCGGGCTCCGCGCCACCGGATTACACCCGCGTGGCGACTACCAGGGCAGTTCCCCGGTCTCGTCTTGGAAGGTTCCTGTCGGGCCGTCCACGTCGAGAGTGGCCAGGCGTACGACGGCTCTGGCGCTCTCCTCCGGCGATCTTCCGATCCCGAAGGCCGCGGTCATGTCGGTGGCCGTAGTGCCGGGCTCCAGGGCATTGAACTTGATGCCCGGCTGGGACTTGGCGTACTGGACCGTCAGCATGGTTGCCGCCGCCTTGGACGCGGAGTAGAGCGCCAGCGGCAGGTGGAACTCGGGCCGGTCAGGGTTGTTCACCGCCCAGAACGATCCGGCGCTGCTCGACACGGTGACCACGGTGGGGTTCGCGGACTTGCGCAGCAAAGGGAGTGCCGCTTCTGTGACGCGTACGATCCCCACCGCGTTGGTGTCGAACACCCACAGGGCCGTGGGACCGTCGAGGGGTTCGTTCCCGAGGACGCCGGCATTGTGCACCAGGACGTCGAGCTGTCCCTCGGCCGCACTGATCGTCGCCAGCGCGTTGCTCACCGAGGCGTCGTCGGTCACGTCGAGCTGTACGAACCGTGCGCCCAGGGCGGCTGCGGCCTTCTCGCCTCGCTCGATGTCGCGTGCACCGATGTACACGGTGTGCCCCAGTTCCAGAAGTTGTTTGGCTGTCTCGAAGCCGATGCCCTTGTTGGCCCCGGTGATCAGTGTGACGGTCATGGGTTTCCTCTCGAAGTGTGTGGCCCGAGTGGACCGTTGGGTGCGACTGCTCTCCACGTCGCCGGCGCCGGCCCCGAAGGGTCAGCCGGCAAGCTGCCGGAGCAGTTCACCGGCATCGTGCAGGGCCGTCATGTGCACGAACCGCCCGTTGCGCGCCTGGTAGATGGCGTACTCGGTGATCTCGAACGAGGCGCCGGTGGGTGCCACACCGAGCCACTCCTTCACCGGCGTGCCCGTGTTGACCAGCCGCGCGGCCAGGCGATCACCGTCCAAGAGCAGTTCCTGGAGCTCCCAGTGCAGGTCCGGAACCGCGTCCACGTCGGCCTTCTGCACGGCGATGAGGTCGTCCCGGGTGGCAGGCTCACCGTTCAACGTGGTCCGGTCGTCGATGAACTGGTCCATCTGATCGAACCTGTGGGCGTTGAGCTCACCGATGTAGCGCAGGTAGAACCCGCGCAGATCACTGTCGGGCATCAGATGTCCCTTTCTGCATGGCAGGCGTACGGCACCGGGAAGGCGATCGATCCCAGTCGAGAAGCCCTACAGGACGTCGACCTACGCCGACTTCCGCATTGATCGATGCGGAAGTCCACCGTAGCACGTTCCGCATCGATCACTACAGAAGGGCGGGACCTGTGGGGATGGGGACGGTGACTGCAATCAAGTGACGCGTGAGACCGGCCGCGCCGGGACGGCTCGTGCACCTTCAGGAAGCGCCGCAGCCGGCCAGGCTGCGCAGAACGCAGGAGTCGTTGCCTCAGAGATCAGCCGGGCACCTGGCCGAGATGCGGCAAGGGACTCTCCGCAGGCAGCACCCTGATGCTCTTGACGCGAAACCGTTGTTCGCGAAGACGAACGCCGGGCGGTTCTCAGCAGGGTGGCCAGGTGCGCAGGGCGGCGTCGGCCATGTCCTGGAGTTCGTCGCGGCTGACGCCGCTGGCGGCTTGCACGGCGATGCCGTAGGCCAAGGCGGTGACATAGCGGGCGAGCAATGCCGGGTTGGCCTCCGGTGGCAGGTCGCCGTCATCGACGGCTCGTTCGAACCGTTCTCGAATGCGGGAGTAGCCGCTGTCGCGCCACGCGACGAGGAGGTCGCGGGCTCCACGGCTGGAGTCGCCGGTGGCCAGGGCGCCCTGGACGCCCAGACACCCGTGGGGACCTGTCGGGCGAGTGGTGGTTCGAACGGTGCCGGCAAAGATCGCGGTGGCGACGCCGAGGGCGGTCGGCTCGTCCAGGGCTCGGGCCAGGTATGCGCTCGGGCCTTCGGTGTAGCGCTCCAGAGCCTTGCGGAACAGCTCTTCCTTGTTGCCGAAGGTTGCGTACATACTGGTGGTGGAGATGCCCATCGCGTCGGTCAGGTTGGCCAGGCTGGCCCCCTCGTACCCCTGCTCCCAGAACACCAGCAGGGCGCGCTCGAGTGCCTCGTCGGCGTCGAATCCCCGCGGTCGGCCGGTCGGGCGGCGCTGCTTGGTCTCCACCCCCGCAGTCTAACCCTTCCGCAGCGATCGATGCAGAACGTGCTGCCGTTGGGCGCGAACCCATGACAGTGATCGGCATCATCGGCGCGGGTGAGGTCGGCAGCCAGATCGCGCGCGGCTACCACGTCGTCATCGCCAACTCACGAGGACCCGAGACCCTGAAAGACCTCATCGGCGAACTCGGTCCGGCCGCGCGTGCCGCAACCGCCGCAGGCGCCGCGGCCGCCGGCGAGTTCGCCGTCGTGCACTCCCTGCAACTCGGCGGAAGACGCACGCCGAGACCCTCCTCATGATGCGCCAGCTCAGCCTCACTGATGCCGGTCGTCTCGAGCCAGTCCGGAGGCCACTGTAGGTTCCGCGGATTCGTGAGCACTTACAGGCAGGCTGGCCACCTGCGATGTTGTTGGGAGTGAGCAACAGTGCGGAGCTGAATTCCGAGTGATCATGAGCAATTAGGCGATCGTGCTCGCTGTGGGAGCGGCCTGGGGACGCACACGTGCGACACGATCTCGGAGGCTACAGGCTGTCCTGTGGCGGGTGGTTGATCGTGCTAGAGCAGGGTGATCAGCGCGGATCGCCCCCCGCAAGGGGCACCGGCGCTCTCCTGGTTGCCGGTGCGGCAGGTGGCGCTGCCGTCCGGGTGGGGTGCAGTTCCCCCCGGTCGAAGGCTGCTGTCGGGCGCACTCAGCCAGGTCGCTTGGCGCCGAGGCGGTGGCTGATCTCCTGTATGCGGCGCACATTGTCGAGACGGCGGGCACCGGCCGCCCCGCGTGACAGGTTGAGGATCGATCTGAGCAGCGGATCGGGGGTGAGCGCGAACGCGTTGAGGTGTTTTCCGATCTCCATCGCATACTCGATCGTCGTCCGGTCATCGGGGCCTAGCGTGCGCTGGAGACCTGCGAGGAACTCTCGCCAGAGGGAGAGCGCCAGGAGGAGGTCCTTGGCATCCTTGATCCTCGGCCCGTCTCCCGAGTCGGCCGAGTCGAGGTAGGCCCATGCCAGGTCCCACTTGGTCTGCAGGGTGAGTGAATGGTCACGGCCCAAGGCCAGTTCAGCGTCCCTGGCGAGGTGCCGGTAGTGGGCGATGGCGCGGGGGTATTCCTCTCTTCGCGTGTAGAGGTCACCGAGCCTGAGCCGGGTCTCCAAGGTCTCGAGATGCCTTGGGCCGAGCACTCGCTGCTGATCTGCGAGGAGTTCAGCGAACTCATCGATCGTGGCGTCAGAGGAATCGAAGGTTGCGCGGATGACGGCCAGGACCTCCCGGATGTGCAGGATTACCAGGTGATCGAATCCCGGCCGCTCCCGGGCGCCGGCGACTGTCTTGTCGAGAAACTCGATGGCCTCCCGGCTCGATCCACCGTTGGCCAAGTGAACGCCGTAAACGATGGCCAGTTCAGCGGAGCCTTCGTCGAGGCCATCGAGGCCACCCCACGAGGCGAAGGCGGCGAGGTGCGGAAACAGGCGAGCGCTGGGCTCCGTGCCGCCCGTCCAGGCGGTTAGTAGCATCTGGCCCGCGAGGGGCCGGCCCTCGGCCGCTCGGCTGACGGCCTGAACCAGTCGGTGGATCGAGAGCGCGTCGCCGTCCCGGGTGACCAGGCCGTAAGCCACAAGGCAGCTGACGGCTTCGTCCGCTTCCGGGACGGTGGACAGCAGCCCGATCGGGATGTCGTCGGGTGCGTACCAGGCCAGGGTGCGCAGGATCCGCTCCGGCTGTGGCCCGTGCTCGGCGGTGATCCGGTCCAGGGTGACCCTCCAGGTCCGCGTCACGGTCCGGTCGATGTCTCCACCGGCGTGCGTCCAGTCCAGCACCGCACCGTCGTCCTGGATCAGGCGTTGCCGATAGGTATCTGCGGTGATGTGGTTCTGGGTGATGTAGTGGCCGGCCATCGCGATGGCGAGCGGGAGTCCGCCGAGCGCCCGGCACAGTTCCTCAGCGCCATCGAGGAGATCGCGATCCCCGACGCGCAGGCGCAGCATCTTCACGGCTTGGCGTGTCGGCAGCACACCCAGTCGGATCGGCGCGGCGATGCTTTCCCAGCCGACCGTCTGGCGGCTGGTCACCAGGAACCGTCCACCGGGAAGTGAGCCGATCAGTTCCGCGACGTCCGGTGGCCGCGTTACGTTGTCGAGGATCACGAGCCAGCCCTTGTGACTGGCCAGCCACGCTTTGGCCCACTCGGCCGGCCGATCTGGCGGATTTCCCGGATGCAGGCGCCTGGCCAGAGCCGCCAGTCCCGCTTCGATCTGGGCCGGGTCTTCGGCGTCGATCCACCAGATGGGATTGTGTCTGCCGCCCTGGGTCTGCACGTACTGCTCGGCCAGTGTGGACTTGCCGATCCCGCCGAGCCCGGTCAGTGTCTGGGCGATCACGCCGGAACGTTGTTTGAGGGTCTTGGCGAGTGCCGCGAGCTCGTTCTCCCGTCCCACGAATAGGCGGGTGGCCGCAGTCGTCGAGCGTAGCCGTCTTACACGGGGAGGGCTCGCCACCTTCGCGGCCGATATCGGCGGCGCGGCCTGAACGGTGTTGTTGATGATGTTGACGGTATTCGCGCCGGACGACACGATGCCTCTGTTGATCCGGACGCGTATCCTGTCGGACATCACGTGCCCGGCGGGTTGATCTGCGTGTTGATCGAGCGCTCGCCGGTCGAGATAATGCCCGACACATCCCCGGTCACCCGTACGCCATCGCCCCGCGCGGCGCCGGCATCGCGCTCCGTGAGGGTCAGCCAGATCTGGGTCGCCGCGCCCAGGGCCACCAGCACGATCGCGGCCGCCCACCAGGCCCATGCCCAGTGCTGGGTCAGCATTCCCGTCGCCACGTTCACCGCCGCCGCCACCACGACCGTGAACCCAGCCGCCATACCGCGTTTGACCATCACGCCTCCCGGCCTGCCGCTGTACAGCGAATTGTTCCTGCTGGCTCATGCACCGCGCCAGAGGCAAGTCGGCCTTCTCTCGGGCGGTCAGCTGGTAGTGGTCTCGATCAGGGTCGTGAGCTGCGCGTGGTCGTCAGCGGTGGCGTGCCATCCAAGGCTCCTGTGTGAGGCATGGTCAGAATGAGAAACCCGACACCGCACACCTGCCGTCGCCGGGTTTCCGCAGGTGAACGCCCTACTTGAGGAGCTGCCGGGCCATCACCATGCGCTGGATCTGGTTGGTGCCCTCGTAGATTTGGGTGATCTCCGGCCCCGGATCCGGCCATCTGCGAAAACGGCTCGATCATGCGCCTGAGCAGGGATTACGCTTGCGGGTGTCTCGCGTCACTTGTCACTGGTTTCGACTCTCCCACGGAACAGCGACGGAACAGAGCAGGAGGCCCGTCTTCATGTCGATCCCCAAGAAGGGCTCACGGCTCATCACAGTCGACGACGTCACTTACCGCTGGCGGGTCCGCCGCAAGCCCACGTACTGCCAGGGAAACAGCTGGGGTCCGCTGACCTTCGCCGTCGAGTCAACTGACGGGCCAGGGCGTTTTCTCGTGGTCTCGCTTCCCTGTTCTCGACCGGACGCATGGCTCGGGGAGCGGACGATGGCCATACGACCGGCGCTCGTGACGGCGACTATACGCAGGGCTCGTGAGTGCGGCTGGGACCCGTGCCAAGCAGGCAACGCCTTCGACCTCAGCCTCACCGATGACACCCTGATCGACCTGATGAGCATTCAGCCACCCGCTTACGAGGTCCCTTTCATGCGGATATGACCGATCCCGAAAGACACCCGCATTAGGAGAGCGTGGTCGGTATTGGTTCGCCGCTAGGGATGACCTGCGAGAACACGCTCTGCGGCGCTTGCAGTCATATGATCATCCCGCGCATGTCCCCCATTGACCACGCGTCACATGTCTGTGGCGATCGGGGCGGTGATGCCCGTCTGACACACGAGTCTTGATGAAGGTGAATCGCCCTGGGTTCGGCGGTCTCCATCAAACCCGGGGCGGTTAACAGGGCGGCTCCTGCGTCCAACTAAAGCAGGCTTCAACGAGCAAGGAGATACGACGTCAGCGGGCAACCACTCCAATTTTTAGGCCCGAACAACCTCCTCCGCCAGGAGAAATTGGAGACTAAGCCCAAAGCTCTCCATCATCAGGCGGCACATCACGAAAGTAGGGCCCCTGGACGAATCGCGTGTGCTCACGGCTCAGCCACTCCGTGGTTAGGCGGACTCCGGTGATCCGCTCCACCAGAATGAGGGCGTGTGCCTTCCACTCGTCGAACGGCGTCGTCGTCGACGTCACTAACAGCCCCGAAAGAAGGCTGGCGAGTGGGGAAGGGTCACCGTCGGGCTCGGCTCCCCACTGGAAGCGGCACAGCTGTTCTCCGTTCCGGGCGTAGTGCAGGTTATAGCGCCTGAGTGTGTCCCCGAGGTACAAAGACACGGCTTCCCCACCTCCGGAGAGCCGCGGCAGGGTTTCGGAGCCAGTCCAGTCGTCGGGTTCCATGACGACGAACCACGAGTCCAACTCTCCGATGACCAACGTCTTTCCATGGCCAGACCACTGGACGTGGTGCCCTGCCTCCCCACTCGCCTCGGAGAGGGAGCGAGGCGCGACGCTCGAAAGCTCTCCTTCAAGCGCAACGGCCACGTCGTCGGCGCTCGCGGCGTGACACCAGGTGATGCTTCCGTTCGGAAGGGATTCGGCGAGGTCGGCGACGACGCCGCCGTAGAAGGATTCGAGATCCGTCGACATTGTTGTCCTTGAGAAAGAGCTGTTCGCTGCCGCCCTCCGTGAGGTGATCACGGAGGGCCGCAGCTTCTGGGATGGTCGGTCTAACCTTTGGGAGTCTTCACATAGAAGCTCTCGAAGGGATGCAATTTATCCTCTGCGTTGGCTGCGTCCGAGCCGAAGACTCGGTAGCTCTGCCAGAACCACCTCAGCTTGGAGCCGACGCTCCGGTTGTGGTCGTGGGCGATGAAGTCGACCGCAACGTTCCGGTTGGTAGTAGCCCCTGCGGATCCTTCGTGTGTGGCGGCGAAGGGATATTCGTCGCAGTCCTTACCCTTGGGTGACGGCTCTCCTCCAATGAGCAGTTGTGCGCAGTACTTGACCGACTGTGCACGGTTTTGGCCGTCCCGAGTGGTGCTACTGGAGCGGTGAAGCGGCCCGATGTCGCGTGCGCCCGGGATCACCTTTGGCTCATCGGTCTTCTTGGGGTCGGTCTTTTCTGGCTCCTCCAACGCTTGCCGGATAAGGTCGGTTGACTCATTCATGATGGGGGAACCGTCCTTCCACCCGTAGATCAGCGGAGTCTGGAACGTAGGCACGTGTGCCGAGTAGACGCATCCCCCGTAGTAGCTCGCTAGTTCCTCTGATGTATCGCAGCGTACCGGCATGTCGATCATCTTCGTGTTGATGAAAGGGGTCCGGACATTTGCCTGCCAGCCCAACGCAAGGGTTGGTGTGAACGTGCACACGCTAAGCCGATGCGGTCCCGTACTGGCGTTCTTGTTAGAGACGAACTCGAAGTACTGCTGCCGGTTCGCCGGGTCTCGCCATTGCGCGATGGTGGACGTGCGAGCCCCGCCACTCGATGGTGCGCAGTTCATGCCGCTTGGTGTGCCGCTGGCAATGTTCACGGTCAGGTCTGTAGTCTCGGGGAAAGAGATGGACCCGGATGAACCCGATATGTGTATGTCGTCGACCCGAGCCCACATCTTGATCGTCCGGCTGTTGATGTTGCCGTTGTTCTGGTCGATTTCGGCGTAGGGTTTGCCACGCTCACCACCCGCGAAGGTGTGGCCGGCCACACTGAAGAGAAACTCCAGCTTCCCCTTGACCTTGTAGGTCGTTTTCCAGCCCCCGCCGCTTCCGGGGCAGCCGCACCACTCTCGCACCTTATCGGTGCTCGACTTTCCTACGGTTCGCACTGAACACCAGTTGTACGAATCGCGAACCCAGCCGTGCGGATATGTCGCCTTGCTGTTCGATTTACTACTGGCCGAGCACTTCTGGAAATCGAGCCGATTGGTGGGGAGTGTCGGCCACGGTCCCGGAGTGGCCGCAGCAACTTGGGTTCGACTCACTTGAGATTGAGCGGCGGAGTCCGACGCCTTTACGCTGAGCGCGTGCCAGGTGGTCCAGGGACCATTAACGCCTGCGGCGGTGATTCGGACCCGCCATCTCACCTTCTCGCCAGCCCGCAGCCGGTCCTTGGGGACCTGCAGCGTCACCTGGGAATCGTCGGGCTTGGCGGTGAACTGGCCCGACCAGATCAGCCGCTTACCCTCGGCCGTTTTGTCCGTCTTGGCGGCCTTTGCAAGCTTGTGCGCGACCTCCACTTCCACCTTTGCCTCACCGCTGCGCTCAGCGGGGAGCCACGCGGTCAGGTGGGGGGTTAGGGTGGAGGCGACGGTGACGCCGTCCGCGGAGCGGCTGCCGTTCACTGTCAGCTTCTCGATCGCGAAGGCAGGGTCGGCGGCGCTTGTGCGTTGCCGCTCGGCTGTCCCACTCGTTGCGGCGGCGGCACCGATGGGGGTGTTCATGTCGGTTTGGATTTGGGCTGCGGTCTGGGCGCGATTATAGACGCGTACTTCGTCGATCACGCCCTTGAAATACTCGCCGTATATCGAGTTGCCACCGATGTGGAAGGCGCCGCCGTCGTCGAACAGATCGCCCGTGGCGAGGCCTTGGCCTACTCGGGCGCCGTTGAGGTACAGCCAGGCGGTAGCGCCGTCGTAGGTGACGGCGAGGTGGCTCCAGGTGTCGACCGGTAGCGATCCGCTTCCTGGGACCGAACTGAAGGCGTCGTCGGTGGCCAGCAGACCCATGGGCGTGGAGCCGTTGGAGGCGTACAGGCCGTAGCCGAGCTCGTCGATCGTGGCGTTGTCCTTGCCCATGACGGTGCGATAGCCATCGACGGCGCTGGGCTTGACCCAGGCCGACAGGGTCAGGGCGTTGGTCATCTTCAGCGAGGGTGAGTGGTTGACGGTGACCCAGCTGGAGGTGCCGTTGAAGGACAGGGCCTTGCCGTGCTTACCGTTTGCCCAGGTGGTATCGGTGGCCGCTCCGGTGTTGTTCTTCCCGGAGGAGTCGCCCACGGTCGTGCCCGTGCCCTCTTCCATGCCGTACGCGGCCACCAGGCCCGGGTTCGTCGGCGGGGCCGTGACGGTGGCCGAGACCTCGTTCGAGGGCGGGCTGAGGTTGCCGGCCGTGTCGGAGGCGCGGACCCGGTAGTAGTACGTCCCCGCCGCGAGGCCCGCGTCGATGAACGTGGTGGTCGGTGACGAGCCGACCTGGTTCGCGGCCGACGGGGTGAATCCCGGCGTCGTGGAGCGGTGAATCGTGTAGCCGTTCACGCCCACGTTGTCCGTCGAGCCCGTCCAGGTGAGCTGCGCGTTGCCGGGGCCGCCCGTCGCGGCGAGCTGCGCGAACTCCGCGAACACCTCACCGTCTCCTTTACCAAGGTCGCCGAGTATCAGCGGCGCGGCGTCGTCCACTTCCACGCCGTCATCCGCCTCGACGGACCCGGCGGCCCCACCGCAGCGCCCCCGGCCTGGGCCACCACCGACACCCTGGCCAACGCCGTCCAACACGCCGCCCGTGTCGTCAGCGCCCTGGTCCCCGCCATCGACGACCAACCCGCCCGCCTCTTCAAGTGGGGCCAACAACTCGACATCCGCCCCATCACCCTCGACGGCGACCTGACCGAACAAGCCGTCGCCGGCTACATCGCCAAGTACGCAACAAAGGCCGCCGAATGCGTCGGCACCCTGGACCGCCGAATCAACCCCCTCGAGAACCTCGACGCCTTCGATCTCCGCGACCACCCTCGGCGCCTCATCGCCGAGTGCATGCGTCTCGGAACCATCGAGGACCTGGCCGACCTC
The DNA here is from genome assembly GCF_020215705.1 of Nonomuraea aurantiaca. GTDB lineage: Bacteria > Actinomycetota > Actinomycetes > Streptosporangiales > Streptosporangiaceae > Nonomuraea > Nonomuraea aurantiaca. The sequence continues at coordinate 13,785 of NZ_JAIWNB010000010.1, forward strand.
CGCCTCACCCAATGGGCGCACATGCTGGGCTTCCGCGGCCACTTCTCCACCCGCTCCCGCCGCTACTCCACCACCCTCGGCGCCCTTCGCGCCGCACGCGAAGATCACGTCCGTGACCAGGAGTTCACCACCGGCCGCCTGCCCCTCTTCGCCGAGGACACCGTCTTCGTGATCAGCGAATGGACCTACGCGGGCAAAGGCCACTCCGCCGGAGACCAACTCCTCGCCGCTGCCCTCGCCGGTGGCTGTCTATGAACACCTTTGCCAAGCTCTGGACTGTGGAGGACGTAGCCACCTTCCTTGGCGTCCCGGTCGCCACGCTCTACCAATGGCGGCACCACCGCACAGGCCCGAGAGGCCGCAAGATCGGCCGACACCTGCGCTACGTGCCCGAGGACGTCATGTCCTGGGTCCAGGGCCAGGAGTAGCCCATGGCCTTCGTCAAGGACCTCTGGACCAAGACAGTCCGCACCCCGGACGGCAAGCCGCAGAAGGTCAAGACCGCACGCCACGGCAAGGGCAAGCGCTGGCTCGCCGTCTGGGTAGACCCCGACGGCAACGAGCGCTCGACCGCGTACGACCGCAAGGCCGACGCCGAGCGCAAGATCGCTACCATGGGCGCCGATATCGCGCGCGGCGACTACATCGACCCGAACGCCGGCAAGGTGCTCTTCGGCGACCTCGCCGAACGGTGGCTCGCCTCTCGCATCGTGGACCCATCGACCAAGATCCGGTACGAATACATCCACCGCCTCCACGTCGCACCGACCTACGGCAAGCGCCAGGTGAAGACCATCAAGCCATCCCAGATACAGGCGTGGATCAGTGACCTGAGCAGCCGCTTCGAGACCTCAACCGTACAGACGGCCTTTCTGGTCCTTCAGGGCATCCTCGACCTAGCCGTGGCCGACGAGGCGATCAAGCGGAGTCCCGCCAAGTCGCCGATCGTCCAGGTGCCGAAGCGCATCCCCGAAGAGATCACGGCGTGGTCGGACGAACGGGTCCACGCCCTGATCGACGCTCATCCGGCCCTCTTCCGCCTGCTCCCAATGCTCGGGGCCGCGTGCGGACTGCGGCAGGGTGAGCTGTTCGGCCTGGCGCTCGAAGACATCGACTTCGAGGAGCGCCTTGTTCGCGTCCGACGACAGATCAAGAAGCTGGGAGCCGACCACATCTTCGCCCTGCCGAAGAACGACCGTGAGCGGGTCGTACCGCTGCCTGACTGGGCCGCCGAGGCCATCAAGCGGCACGTCTCGGTCTATCCGCCATTGGCCTGCTCCCTGCCCTGGGAGAAGGTGGACGGCAAGCTCCGCACGCACAACCTGCTGTTCCGCTGGACGGACGACCGCTTCATCAAAGCCAGGAGCTACAGCGAAACTGTCTGGAAGCCCGCGCTCGTGGCTGCAGGCGTGATCCCGGCGCCAGACAAGGACACTCGCCAGCGGAGCCGCTACAACACCTCACGCAAGGAAGGGCTACACCAGTTCCGCCACTACTACGCCAGCGTCATGTTGGCCAGCGGCGTGTCGGTCAAGGAACTCGCCGAGTACCTGGGGCACGCCGACCCGGGCTTCACCCTCCGCGTGTACGCCCACATGATGCCCGGCTCCCACGACCGTGCCCGCAGGGCCATCGACGACCGACTGTTCCGCCCCCGCGCCGCCTCATAAGCGGACCAGGGACCAGCCCCTCCCTGATCAACGCCACTCTCACGGATCTCAAGGCTACTCACTGCCTGCGTGGGCGTGCCCGTACGGGCTCCTGACTGGCCGGGAACGCGATCACTTAGCTGGCTTGACGAGGATGGTCGTCGCGGGATCCACGTCGCTGGCCCAGGCCAGCGTTGGCAGTTCGGCGCCGGACAGTCCGGCGAGCTGAAGTGCCGCTTGAGCCGACAGATGGGAGGAGTTGATGGATTGCCCGTTCGCGACGGCGGCGTAGAACTGAGCGGCGTACGTAATGGCGTCGCCGTCATCGATCTCGTCCGCCATCCCGATGGCAAAGGGCGCGACCTCCTCGATGAGGCGATCGATCTGGGCGGCAGAGTTGCATGAGTTCAGGAGTACCAGCAGCGGAGGATCGTCCGTGGCTTTAACCGCGGCGGCGAAAGCGCGTGCGCTGACTACTACCCCGTCATGGTGCTCATCGCGTTCATCTTCGAACTCGATGAGGTCGTCGTCACTATGCCCAGAGAAGTGGACAACATGGGGGCGGAATTTGGTGATCCCGTCGAGAAGATCAGCGGTCGTCGCAGCGGGACGTACATCAAGTTCGATGAGGTCTCGGTGCAGTGCAGACTCGACAGCGCTACGGATACGCTTCTGCTCGCGCCCGACGCGCAGGTCCCCTGAGATGCTGCGCCCAAGATCAATACTCGCAGCTTCTCTGGCTTGGGAGCCCGTAGTTCTCGAATGGCTCTTTGCACTACCGACTCCGTGCGGCTGATGCGGTGTTGGAAAGATGCGCTCTCGGCTGCACGCTGACGCTGCGCTTGCTGCTGCTCACGCTGTCGCTGCTGTTCAGCCGCGTCGCGCTCGGCTTGCTCAGCCTTGGCGAGCTTGCCTTGCAAGCCAGCCTCGTCCTTGGCGTAACCAACCGCCTTATCCCCCCAGCGGCCGGCTTCTTTGCCAGCTGTCGCCGCGTCCTTCTCGAAGCGTTCAGCCTCGCGGAGCTTACTGTTTGTCGTGCTAGTGCTACTGGCCTTGGCCGCTGCCGTACGCGCCTTGGCCGCCGCCGTACGTTTCCCGGTTTCCTTACTCCGGTACTCCCCAGCCTTCTTCTCCGCTTCGATGCGCTGTTTGCGTTTGCGCTCCAACTGGCTCCGGTACTGACTCGCGCTCATCACCGACCCCCTTGTCAGCTCGCGATCACAGCCGCGTCGCAGCAGAGACTACAGAGGCTTACCGACACTTCACGGTCGGTTGGATCTCCCGCGCGTACGAGCTCTCACGGAACAGCCACGGAACATGGCCCTTCAGAGGCGTTGAGACCTACACAACGAACCCCACCCCCGAGAAGAAGAGAGCAGGGTTCTCACAGGTCAACGGCTATTTGAGGAGTTGCCGGGCCATGACCATGCGCTGGATCTGGTTGGTGCCCTCGTAGATCTGGGTGATCTTGGCGTCGCGCATCATTCGCTCCACCGGGAAGTCCCGCGTGTACCCGTACCCGCCCAGCAGCTGCACCGCGTCCGTGGTGATCTCCATTGCCGCGTCCGACGCCGCGCACTTCGCGGCGCTGGACAGGAACGTGAGGTCCTTCTGGGGCTGGCCGTGCATGGCCAGTTCGGACTTGGCCGCCGCGTGGTACGTCAGCTGCCGAGCCGCCTCCAGTTTCATCGCCATGTCCGCGACCATGAACTGCAGCCCCTGGAAGTCCGCGATCGGCCGGCCGAACTGTTTGCGTTCCTTGACGTACCCGATGGCGTAGTCCAGTGCCCCCTGAGCGATTCCCAGGGCCTGGGCGGCGATGGTGATGCGGGTGTGGTCGAGGGTCGCCAGGGCGGTCTTGAAGCCGGTGCCGGGGTCGCCGATCATGCGGGAGGCGGGGATGCGGACGTTCTCCAGGATCACCTGACGGGTGGGCGAGCCCTTGATCCCCAGCTTCCGCTCCTTTGGCCCGAAAGAGACGCCTTCGTCGGATTTTTCCACGATAAATGCGGAAATGCCGCGAGGGCCGGCCGATGGGTCCGTTACCGCCATCAGCGTGTAGTACTCCGAGACGCCCGCGTTCGTGATCCACATTTTTGTGCCGTTGAGCACATAGTGGTCGCCGTCCAGCACCGCCCGGGTGCGCATGGCCGCGGCGTCCGAGCCTGCCTCACCCTCCGAGAGCGCGTACGAGAACATCGCGTCCCCACGGGCCACCGGCGCCAGGTAGCGGGCCTTGAGGTCGGCCGAGGCCGACAGCAGCAGGGGCACCGTGCCGAGTTTGTTCACCGCCGGGATGAGCGAGGACGACGCGCAGGCGCGGGCCACCTCCTCGATCACGATCACCGTGGCCAGCGCGTCCGCCCCGGCGCCCCCGTATTCCTCCGGCACGTGAACGGCGTGCAGGTCAGCCGCCACGAGCGCCTTGTAGACGTCCCAGGGGAACTCCTCCGTCTCATCCGTCTCCGCGGCGCGCGGGGCGATCTTCTCGTCGGCGAGGGCTCGAATCGTCTCCCGGAGCATGTCGTGCTCTTCGGCGGGCGCGTACAAAGGGAAGTCCATGGGCGAAATACTAGGACGTCCGACCATCTTGTTACTAGGCGGTACAGTTTGCGGAAATGCCCAGGTGGCACAGAACGAGGTAGCGCGGGCCGGTAACATGCCTGGCGATCGAAAGGAGCTCTCTCGTGCCATATCGCCTCACGGTGATCGGGACCGGATACCTGGGCATCACGCATGCGTCCTGCATGGCGGATCTCGGATTCGACGTCCTGGGCCTTGATATAGACGCCGACAAGGTTCGCCGGCTCAACAGCGGTGAGCTCCCGATCCACGAACCGGGGCTCGAACCCGTTCTCCGTCGTGGACTCGACTCCGGCCGCCTGCGCTTCACCACGTCCTATGAGGAGGCGGCGGCCTTCGGCGACGTGCACTTCGTCTGTGTGGGCACGCCGCAGAAGCGCGGCGAGTACGCCGCCGACGTCTCCTACATGGACAGCGCCATCGAGTCGCTGGCCCCGCACCTCGACCGCGAGTGCCTGGTGGTGGGCAAGTCGACGGTGCCGGTGGGCACCGCGGAGCGCCTCGCCGACAAGCTGGCCCGGCTCGCCCCGGCCGGGGCCGACGTCGAGCTCGCCTGGAACCCCGAGTTCCTGCGTGAGGGCTATGCCGTCGAGGACACGCTCAAGCCCGACCGCATCGTGATCGGCGTGCGTTCCGAGCGGGCGGAGAAGGTGCTGCGCGACGTCTACCAACCGCTCGGGGAGATCCCGATGGTGGTCACCGACTTCGCGACGTCCGAGCTGGTCAAGACGGCCGCCAACGCGTTCCTCGCCACCAAGATCTCCTTCATCAACGCGATGGCCGAGGTCTGCGAGGCCGCCCACGCCGACGTCACGCAGCTGTCGAAGGCGCTGTCGTACGACGACCGCATCGGCGGCCGGTTCCTCAACGCCGGGCTCGGGTTCGGCGGCGGCTGCCTGCCCAAGGACATCCGCGCGTTCATGGCGCGCGCGGGCGAGCTGGGCGCGGACCAGGCGCTGACGTTCCTGCGCGAGGTCGACGCGATCAACATGCGGCGCCGCGCCCGCATGGTGGACCTGGCGCGCGAGCTGGCGGGCGGTTCCTTCCACGGTTGTACGGTCGGCGTGCTCGGCGCCGCCTTCAAGCCGAACTCCGACGACATCCGCGACTCCCCCGCGCTCGACGTGGCGGTCACGATCGGCGAGCAGGGCGGCCAGGTGACCGTGTACGACCCGATCGCGCTGGACAACGCTCGCAAGGCACATCCCGAGCTGCACTATGGCGCATCGGCCCTGGAGGCCGTCCGAGGGGCACATGTGGTGCTGCTGCTCACGGAGTGGCCGGAATTCGTCGACCTGGACCCGGAGGAGCTCGGGCAGGTGGTCGCGGCCCGCCGCATCGTCGACGGCCGCAACGCCCTGAACACCGAAACCTGGCGCTCGGCGGGCTGGCACTACCGCGCCCTGGGCCGCCCCTAACCCACTAAAGCATCAAAACCCGCTCGCCGACCGAAAGGCCGGGAAGGCCAGATAGGCCGGAAAGGCACCTGCCCAACGGTCGGCAAGCGGGCACTAACCGCCCAGCCGGGCCGCTTCCGCGCGGAGGCGTTCGCCCTTGGCGTGGGCCTGTTCCTTCAGCTCGCCCTGGAACTTCTCCATGCGTCCCCGCAGCTCAGGGTCCGACACCCCCAGGATGCGTACGGCCAGCAGCCCCGCGTTACGCGCCCCGCCCACGGCCACGGTCGCCACCGGCACCCCGGCCGGCATCTGGACGATCGACAGCAGCGAGTCCATCCCGTCCAGGTACTTCAGGGGCACCGGCACCCCGATCACCGGCAGGGGCGTCACCGAGGCCAGCATCCCCGGCAGGTGGGCCGCGCCGCCCGCGCCGGCGATGATGACCTTGACGCCGCGCGCCGCGGCCTGACGGCCGTACTCGATCATCTCGGTCGGCATCCGGTGCGCGGAGACCACGTCGGCCTCGAACGGCACGCCGAACTCCGCCACCGCCTCGGCCGCGGCCTTCATCACCGGCCAGTCGGAGTCACTGCCCATCACGATGCCGATCATGACGATGCCCCCCTTGCCCACAGAGGTCTCATGTGTACTCCCCAGTGGTCAGGTAGACCGCGGCGTGCCTGGCACGGGCGCGTACCTTCTCGAGATCGTCGCCCACGGCGGTCACGTGGCCGATCTTGCGGCCCGGCCGGACCTCTTTGCCGTAGAAGTGCAGTTTGATGCCGGGATCGTGGGCCATGACGTGCTCGTACCGCTTGAACAGGTCGGGATCGTCGCCACCGAGCAGGTTGGCCATGACGACGACGGGCGCGCTCATCGACGGCGAGCCGAGCGGCAGGTCGAGCACGGCCCGCAGGTGCTGCTCGAACTGCGATGTGCGGGAGCCGTCGATCGTCCAGTGGCCGCTGTTGTGCGGCCGCATGGCCAGCTCGTTGACCAGCAGCCCGTCGGCCGTCTGGAACATCTCCACAGCCAGCAGCCCGGTCACGCCCAGCTCGTGCGCGATCTGCAGCGCGATCCGCTGGGCCTCCGCGGCCTCCTCCGGGTCGAGGCCGGGGGCGGGCGCGAGCACCTCGACGCAGATCCCGTCCTGCTGCACGGTCTCCACGACCGGGTAGCTGACGCCCTGTCCGTGGGGCGAGCGGGCGACGAGTACGGCCAGCTCCCGCTCGAACGGCACGAACGCCTCGACCATCAGCGGCACGCCGCCGCTCAGGGCCTCCGCGACGTCGGCGGGAGTCCGGCAGACCCACACTCCGCGGCCGTCGTAGCCGCCCCTGATCGCCTTCAGCACGACCGGCCACCCGTGCTCGGCGGCGAAGGCCGAGACATCCTCGACGCCCGACACGCGGGCCCAGGCCGGGCACGGCGCGCCGAACGAGGTCAGCCGCTCGCGCATCACGGCCTTGTCCTGGGCGTGCACCAGCGCGTCGGCCCCCGGCCGCACCGCGTATCCCTCGGCCGCCAGCGCCCTGATGTGCTCGGTCGGCACGTGCTCGTGGTCGAACGTGATCGCGTCACAGCCCGTGGCGAACTCGCGCAGGTCGCCCAGCTCGCGATAGTCGCCGAGCCGCGTGTCGACGATGACCCTGGCGGCGCTCTCGTCAGATGTGTTGGCCAGCACCCGCAACTCGACGCCCAGCGCGATGGCGGACTGCTGCGTCATCCTGGCCAGCTGTCCGGCGCCGACCATGCCGACGACCGGCCCGATAGGACTGTTTGCACTCACGCCAGCTGAGCTTACCCAACCTGCTCAGGCAGGACCGCGCCGCACACCGACCGTGGTCAGGCCCCCCGCCGCCTTGATGACGCCGGCCAGCACGATGATCTCGGCCTCCTTCTTCAGCGGATGGGCCAGGGCCGACGAGCCCGCCTTCGGGCGCTGCCGGTAGACCACGCGCAGCGCGTCGAAGACGAGCATGGTGTCGGCCGACAGGGGGAGCGCCATCGTGGGCTGTTCGGGCAGCTCGACGTCGATGTCGAGCCGGTCCGGCCGTACCCGGCCGGGCAGCGCGGCCAGCTCGTCCCGCAGGCCGCGTACCGGATCCCCGGCCGGGAAGCGCACGCCGGCCACGCCGGCCGGGTCGGTGAGGTAGGTGAGGTGACGCTGCGCCACCACGCGGGCCTGGCTGACCAGCCCCGCGTCGGGGGCGACAGTGGTCGGCGTCTCCGGCGCGGCCCCGCGCGCGGGGATGGGACCCGCGCCGAGCCGCCAGCGTCCGCCCTCGCGCAGGAACACGAAGTACGCCGGCGACGGCTTGCTCGCCAGGGCGGCGAACCAGTCACCCTCGCCGGGCAGGAAGAAGCTGGGATCGCTGTAGAGAGCCGGGCGGCCGTTCCGGGTCGCCTCACAGGCACGACCGCCCAGCGTCCTCTCCACCCACGTGGTCAGCTCGGCGACGGCGGCGCAGTCCCGCCGCTTCCATGCCTGGTCGAGCCGGCCGAGCAGCTGGAACGCCTGTTCGGCCGTCGCCGTGTCGACGCTGTGGGCGGCCGCCGGCGCGGAGGTCGGATCCTCGGGGGGCGCCACCGTGGCGACGCCTGTGGTGCCGCAACCGGCCGCCATGACGGTCAGGCCGGCGAGCAGGACGAGCAGTCGAAGCGGCACAGGTGAACCCCGAGGGTCGTGGCCGTCTGCGACGGCGGTCCGTCTGAGCCCATCGCCGGTACGCACCGGCGATCTGCCACCGCAGCGTAACGCTCCCGATTCGTAATTGTCGGGCATAAGGCGATATTTGTAGGCGTGTTGATAGGGGTTGGATGTCATCCGCTGTGGCCCACCACCAGCCTTACGGCCGGTACGCTGAAGTGGTCATGACCTGATTTGCGCCACGACCGGGAAGGGCCGAGTAGCAGACGTGGACTTCGCCAAAGGGCTCTACCAGCGGTTCTCGTCTCTCCTGCATGAGCTGACGAAGTTCGGCACCATCGGCGCCGTCGCGTTCGTGGTCGACACCGGCCTGTACAACGTGTTCCTGGCGCTCGGCATGGGTCCGCTGACCTCCAAGGTGGCGGCCACGGTCGTCTCGGCGACGTTCGCCTACCTGGGCAACCGCTTCTGGACCTTCCGGCATCGCGAGCAGAGCGGGCTGGGCCGCGAATACTTCCTGTTCTTCCTGCTCAACGGCATCGCCCTGCTGTTCGGGCTGCTGACCATCGGGTTCACCAAGTACACCCTGCACCTGCACGACCTGCTCAGCCTCAACATCGCCAACTTCGTCGGCGTCGGCCTCGGCACGCTGTTCCGCTACTGGTCGTACAAGAAGTGGGTGTTCCTGGAGGCCACCGAGCCCATCCCCACGGAGCTGCCCGGGGTCAAGCAGGACCGCTGACCACGCGGGTCCTGTCGTTCTCCTCGGCGTGGCGCAGGAAGATGGCGAACGTCGCCGGACGGCGCCGTACGAGCTCCAGACGACCGCCGTCGGCGGCGGCCAGCGCGCGGGCCAGGGTAAGCCCCAGGCCGGTGCCGCCGGCCCCGCTGACGTTGCGTTCGAAGACCTTGGGGGCGATGTCGTCGGCGATGCCGGGCCCCTCGTCGGAGACCTCCGTCACCACGTAGTTGTCGCCACTGGTCGTGGTGACGGTGACGGTGCCGCCGCCGTGGCGCAGGGAGTTCTCCAGCAGTGAGGCGATGACCTGGCCGAACCCGCCGGTGGTGGCCAGCGCCCTGAGCCCGCGCGAGCCTTCGAGCAGCAGCGAGCGGCCCTCGCCGCGGAAGACCGGCTCCCACTCGGTGACCTGCTGGACCAGGACCTCGTCGATGCCGACGGGCTTGGCCTGGGCGTGCCGCTGGCGGCGGGCGGCGGCCAGCAGCTCGTCGATCACGGCGGTGAGTCGCTCGGCCTGCACGATGGCCGCCTCGCCCTCCTCACGGACCACCTCCGGGTGCTCGCAGGCGGCGACGATCTCCTCCAGGCGCATGGTGAGGCCGGTCAGCGGGGTGCGGAGCTGGTGGGAGGCGTCGGTGGCGAACTCGCGTTCTCTGGTGAGCAGGTCGGAGATGCGGGTGGCGCTGCGGTCGAGAACCTGAGCCACCCGGTCGAGCTCGGGTATGCCGTAGCGATGCTTGCTGGGCCGGGCGTCCCCGGACCCGAGCCGGTCGGCGATCTTCGCCAGGTCCTGCAAGGGCAGCGTCAAGCGGCGTGACTGCACGATGGCCAGGCCGACCGCCACCGCCAGAGCCGCGACGGCCAGGGCCACGATCAGGAGCAGGCGTGCTCGAACATCCTGCTCCACCTGGTCCCGGTCGCGGCTCACCCGGACATAGATCCCGTTCTCGGACTGGGCGTCCGCGGTCATCTCGTGGCCGGCCGGCGATGCGGTGCCGACGATGGTCGCCTTGGGCTGGGTGGCGCGCTCGTAGATCTGGATGTAGCGGTCGGGGTACTTCTGTTTGAGTTGCTGAGGATCGAGAGGTGTGTCCTGGATTCGGGCGTATTCGACCTCCCCCACCAGGCGCGTCGCCTCCGCCCTGAGCTCCTGGGCCGCCTCGTCGACGATCAGACGGCTGACCACGATGCCCAGGGGGACCCCCAGCAGCAGGACCGCGATGACCGCGACGAGCAGGGTGGATGTGAGCAGGCGGCGGCGCATCTCCTACTCGCGTTCGAAGCGGAAGCCGACTCCTCGGACGGTGGTGATGTAGCGAGGCTTGGCCGCGTCGTCGCCCAGCTTCCGGCGCAGCCAGGAAATGTGCATGTCCAGGGTCTTGGTGGAGCCCCACCAGTTGGTGTCCCACACCTCCCGCATGATCTGCTCGCGGGTGACGACCTTGCCCGCGTCGCGGACGAGCACGCGCAGCAGGTCGAATTCCTTGGTCGTAAGATGCAGCTCCTTCTCTCCCATCCAGGCTCGGCGGGAGTCGGCGTCGATGCGGACGCCCTGCACCACCGGCGTCTCCGAGGTGCCCCGGCGCAGCAGCGCGCGCACTCTGGCGAGCAGCTCGGCGAGCCGGAACGGCTTGGTGACGTAGTCGTCGGCGCCGGCGTCGAGGCCAACGACGGTGTCGACCTCGTCGACGCGGGCGGTGAGTATCAGGACCGGGGTGCCGTGCCCTTCGGCGCGGATCCGGCGCGCAACCTCCAGCCCGTCCATCTCTGGCAGGCCGAGGTCAAGAACGATGAGGTCGATGCCACCCGACAGGGCCCTTTCCAGGGCCTGCGGGCCGTCGGGGCTCACCTCAACCTGATAGCCCTCGCGGCGTAGCGCACGCGCGAGCGGCTCGGAAATCGAGGTGTCATCCTCGGCGAGAAGTACGCAGGTCATAAAGCGATCGTAGGACCTTAGGCGATCGTTTCCCGGCCACAGCGCGCGGTTTGACTCGTCGTTGACCTATCCATTGACCTGGGCAAACACAGATAAATGACGGTTAGTCCCGCTTAAATTACCGCGCTTGCCGGAGACAAACGCGATTCCCGATCTTGCAGAATCGCAAAACCTTCTGTGCCGCCCGGCGTGTCGCGAAAACGCACGCGCCCGCCGGGAGTACCGGCGGGCGCGTGGGACGGGCCTTAAGAGAGATGGGCCTTAAGAGAGATGGGCTCGGTGGACCCTCACTCCTCGGAGGAGGGCGGCTCGGCGTAGCGAGCCAGGTAGAGCTGCTCACCCAGCGACCCGATCAGGGACAGCTCGGTCTCCAGGTAGTCGATGTGGAGCTCCTCGTCCGCGAGGATGTCCTCGAAGATCCGCGCGGAGGTCGCGTCGCCCTTCTCCCGCATGAGCTGGATGCCCGGCCGCAGCCGGGCCACGACCGACAGCTCCACCTCCAGGTCGGCCCGCAACTGCTCCTCGACCGTCTGCCCGATGTGCAGGGTGCCGAGGCGCTGGTAGTTGGGCAGCCCCTCAAGAAAAAGGATGCGATCGGTGAGACGCTCGGCGTGGCGCATCTCATCGATGGATTCGGCTCGGGTGTGCTCGGCCAGCTTGGTGTAGCCCCAGTTCTGCTGCATCTTGGCGTGCAGGAAGTACTGGTTGATCGCGGTCAGCTCCGCGGTGAGCTGCTCGTTGAGCAGCTCTATGATCTGGATGTCGCCCTGCATGAACGGGCCCCTCGTGCTATGCGGTTGTGAGTTCCTCAGACCGCTTCAGGATCGCACATATCTTCCTGACACAAGTCGCACAGTCGCCCCCGGCGCCCGTGGTGTCGCGGATCTGCTTGGCGCTCCTCGCACCCGCGGCAATGCAGTCGTGGACCTCGTTCTCGGTCACGGCACGACAGACACACACGTACATGCGGGGAAAAGCCTCTCACGAAGAAGGGGAACCAAAGGTTAGGCACACCTAAGGTAACCCACTTCGGTAAGGCTTGCCTATGTTAACTACGACACAGATCAGTGACCTCGGGCGATCCACTCCTCCAGGTGCGGCGCCTCGGCCCCGATCGAGGTCGAGTCGCCGTGGCCGGTGTGCACGACCGTCTCGCCGGGCAGTCCCAGCAGCCGACGGGCGATCGAGTCGACGATGGTGTCGAACGACGAGAACGACCGGCCGGTCGCGCCGGGACCGCCCTTGAACAGCGTGTCGCCGCTGAACAGGACGCCGAGGTCGGGGGCGTACAGGCAGACCGCCCCCGGCGCGTGGCCGGGCGTGTGGAGCACCTCCAGCGCGATCCCGCCGACCTCGACCTTCTCGCCGTCGGCCAGGGGTTCGTACGGCACTTCCTGGCCGTACACCTGGTCCCAGAGGACCTGGTCGGCGGGGTGCAGCCGGATCGGCGCCCCGGTCAGCTCGGCGAGCTCCCGAGCGGCGTTGATGTGGTCGTTGTGCGCGTGCGTGCAGAGGACGGCCTTGACCGTCCGCTCGCCGACGCGGTCGGCGATGGCGCGCGCGTCGTGCGCCGCGTCGATGACGACCACCTCGCGGGCGTCGCCGACCAGCCAGACGTTGTTGTCGACCTCCCACGTGCCGCCGTCGAGCGAGAACGTCCCCGAGGTGATGACTCTGTCGATCATCTAGAGGACCACCACCGAGCGCAGGACCTCGCCGCGGTGCATCTTGGCGAAGGCCTCCTCGACCTCGTCCAGCGCGATGGTCTCCGAGACGAACTTGTCGAGCGGCAGCCGCCCCTGCAGGAACAGGTCGATCAGCATGGGGAAGTCGCGCGAGGGCAGGCAGTCGCCGTACCACGAGGACTTGAGCGAGCCGCCGCGCCCGAACACGTCGAGCAGCGGCAGCTCCAGCGCCATCTCGGGCGTCGGCACGCCGACGAGCACGACGGTGCCGGCCAGGTCGCGGGCGTAGAACGCCTGCTTGTACGTCTCGGGCCGGCCGACGGCCTCGATGACCACGTCGGCGCCGAAGCCGCCGGTGAGGTCGCGGATCGCCTCAACCGGGTCGTTCGCCCGCGAGTTGACCGTGTCGGTGGCGCCGAAGCCGCGGGCCCATTCGAGCTTGTTGTCGTCCACGTCGACCGCGATGATCTTCGCGGCGCCGGCGAGCGACGCGCCCAGGACCGCGGCGTCGCCCACGCCGCCGCAGCCGATGACGGCGACCGTGTCGCCCCTGGAGACGTTGCCCGTGTTGAGCGCGGCCCCCAGCCCGGCCATGACGCCGCAGCCGAGCAGCCCGGCCACCTCGGCGGGCGCGTCGGCGGAGACCTTGGTGCACTGCCCCGCGGCGACCAGCGTCTTGCCCAGGAACGCGCCGATGCCCAGCGCCGGCGAGAGCTCGGTGCCGTCGGCCAGCGTCATCTTCTGGGCGGCGTTGTGGGTGTTGAAGCAGTACCAAGGGCGCCCGCGCAGGCAGGCCCGGCACTGGCCGCACACGGCCCGCCAGTTGAGGATCACGAAGTCGCCGGGCTCGACCGCGGTGACGCCCTCGCCCACCGCCTCGACGACCCCCGCGGCCTCGTGCCCGAGCAGGAACGGGAACTCGTCGTTGATGCCGCCCTCCCGGTAGTGCAGGTCGGTGTGGCAGACCCCGCAGGCCTGGACGGTCACCACCGCCTCCCCCGGTCCGGGGTCGGGCACGAGCACCGTCTCGACCGACACTTCCTGGCCCTTACCTCGGGCGATGACTCCCTGCACTTCGTACGGCATGGCAGCCATCTTGTGTCAAGGGGATGATCTCCGCAAGGCATAGGGCTGCACCATCCCGAGCCCCCGGGCCGGCCGGCGCCGGATCCTGCGGAGCTCGAAGCCCGTCTCGCCGTCGAGACCCTCGGCCAGTTCGGCGTCCACGACGATGGTGCCGGGCCGGGCGATGGCGGTGAGCCGGGCGGCAAGATTTACCGTCGTGCCGAAGACGTCGCCCATCATGGGCAGGACCGGCCCGTAGGCCAGGCCGATGCGCAGGTCGCCCGGCTCCACGAGGTCGAGCGCGATCGCCGCCGCGTCGGCCGGGGTCTGGGCGGTGAACAGCACCTCGTCGCCGAGCGTCTTGACCAGCCGGCCGCCGTGCGCGGCCACCACGTCGGAGGCCCGCGCCTCGAACCCCTCGACCAGCGCGGCCAGCTCCCGCTCGTCGAGCTCGCGGGCGCGCCGGGTGAACGAGACGAGGTCGGCGAAGCCCACCGCGATCGACACGCGGGCGGGGATGTTCTCCTCGTCGAGGTCGGCGACGGACAGCAGGCGGGTGCCCGCGGCGGCCAGCTGGGCCCGCCAGACGTGGATCAGCACCTGCTCGAAGTCGGGCAGCAGCTGCCGGGCCGTGTCGAGCACCCGGCCGAGGTCGTCGTCGGACGGCCGCTCGCCGGGCGGCAGCATCGCGCCGATCATGATCTCGGCCTGCCACTGGGCCAGCCGGGCCGTGGTCTGGCCGAGCGCGCGGGCCATCCGGATGACGGTCTGCTCATCGAGCAGGCCGCTGTCGAGCATCCTGCTCACCCGGCGCAGCGCGTCGACGTCACCGTCGGAGAACGCCACCGCGTCGTCGGCGAGCGAGGCGAAGCCCAGCGCCCGCCAGATGCGCTCCGCCAGCGCCGGCGACACGCCGGCCTCGGCCGACACCCCCGCCTTGGTGTGACGGGCGGGCATGCCGACCAGCAGCCGGTCGATCTCCTCAGCGGTGGGCCTGTTCAATGGCCGTCGATATCTCCGTCGGAGGCGTCCTCCAGGAGGCGGAACAGGTCGGTCCTGACGTCCTGGATGTGGGGGATGTCGCGCAGGGCGATCTGCCCCCGGTCGCCCGCCGACTCGACGGTGAGCGTGCCGCAGCCGAGGATGCGCTCGAAGAAGGTCTGGTCGGAGCTGACCGTGTTGACCTTGGCCATCGGGATCTCGTCCGTCGACTTGTTGAGCACGCCCATGCTGATCGTGAAGCGGTGCGTGGTGAGCACGTAGCCGGTGTTCTTCCACTGCAGGTACGGCACGAACGACCAGATCGTCAGCAGGAGCACGGCCACGATGCCGACGGCGATCCTGGCGTAGCTCGCGTACTCGAAGCTGCCGGGGATGAGAAAGAGCGCCACGCCCGAGGCGGCGACGATCAGCACGAGCGCGATGAAGGGCACCACGAGCCGCTTCCAGTGCGGGTGGAACGACCTGATGCGTCGCTCACCCTGCGTCAAGTGGTGGTCGGGGAGGGTCATGGGCAAATGGTGCCACCTCCGCGCCCCCGGGGCTACGAGGACGCGCGAACGTGGACGACGTCACCCGCGCTCAAGGTGTGGCGCTGGCCATGGGCGGTCACCTGGAGGTGTCCGGCCTGGTCGATGCCGGTCGCCTGGCCGGTCAGCACCTGGTCGCCGGGCAGCTCGATCCGTACCTGCCGCCCGATGGTGGCGCTCGACGCCTGGTAGGCGGCGCGCAGGCCGCACGCGTCGGCGTCGCCGCCCGCCTCGGACCAGTCGCGGTAGTGCCTCTCGACCTCCCTGAGCACGGCCCTGAGCAGCGGATCCCGGTCCACGCACGCGGCCTGCTCGATGGCCAGCGAGGTCGCCGTCTCCACCGGGAGCTCCTCGGGCTTGAGCGAGACGTTCAGGCCCATCCCGATGACCACGGCGTCATCTGCCCGCTCGGCGAGGATCCCGGCCAGCTTGCGTTCACCGATCAGCAGGTCGTTCGGCCACTTGAGCCGTACGTCCACCTCGGCCAGCCGGCGCACGGCCGAGGCCGCCGCCACGCCGTACAGCAGCGCCAGCCACCCCTGCGCGGCGACGGGCACCCGCGGGCGGAGCAGGGCGGAGACGGTCAGGCCTGAGCGCGGCGGCGCGGTCCAGGTGCGGCCCAGCCGGCCCCGGCCGGCCACCTGCGACTCGGCGACCAGGACCCGGCCCTCCTCGGCGCCCTGTCTCGCGCTCTCGGCGAGGTCGGCGTTGGTCGAGCCGGTGCTCTCGACGACGCTCACGCCGGTCCACAGGCTGCCAGGGTGTACGAGGGCGCGGTTGAGCGCCACCTCGGACAGGGGCGGGCGGTCGAGGTCGGAGTAGCGCGAGTCCGGCATTCCTCCATCTTCGCCCAAGCTCGACTGTCCTCTGGCGCCCCACGCGGGGAAGATGGGGACATGAGCAGACGTCTGGATCCGCGTAACTGGGCCTCGTGGCGGCCGTTCGGCCTCGGGCTGCGCAAGCCGAACAACTATCTGGAACTGCTGAAGGCGTTTCGATCGGTCAAGGGCAACAGGCGTTACGCCTGGCGGATTCTCCAGCAGGGCACGTGCGACGGGTGCGCGCTGGGCACGCGGGGCATGCGCGACTGGACGATGGACGAGATCCACCTGTGCAACATCCGGCTGCGGCTGCTGCCGCTGAACACCATGCCGGCGCTCGACGTCTCGCTGCTGGAGGACGTCTCCGGGCTGGCCGGTAGGAAGAGCGCCGAGTTGCGGGAGCTGGGTCGGCTTCCGTACCCCATGCTCCGGCGGGCGGGTGAGCCGGGCTTCCGGCGGATCTCGTGGGACGAGGCGCTGGGCGTGGCCGCCGGCGGGCTGCGGGACGCGCGCTTCGGCGCCTACCTGACCAGCCGCGGCATGCCGAACGAGAACTACTATGTGGCGCAGAAGGCGGTCCGCGCGCTGGGCACCAACAGCGTCGACAACGCGGCGCGCATCTGCCACTCCCCCTCGACCGTCGCGCTCAAGCAGACGATCGGCGCGGCGGCCACCACCTGCTCCTACACCGACTGGATCGGCTCCGACCTGATCGTCTTCATCGGGTCGAACCCGTCCAACAACCAGCCCGTGGCGATGAAGTACCTCTATCACGCCAAGAAGGCCGGCACCCGTGTGGCCATGGTCAACGCCTACCGCGAGCCCGGCATGGACCGCTACTGGGTGCCGTCGAACGCTGAGTCGGCGGTGTTCGGGACGAAGATCACCGACGAGTTCTTCGGCGTGAACGTGGGCGGCGACATCGGCTTCCTCAACGGTGTGCTCAAGCACCTGATCGAGAACGACTGGGTGGACAAGGCGTTCGTCGACCAGCGGACCTCCGGTTTCGATGACGTGCGCCAAGCGCTGGCGGACCAGTCGTGGGAGTCTCTGGAGGCGCTGTCCGGGGCGACCCGCGACGAGATGCTCCGGCTGGCCCGGCTGCTCGGCGAGGCGAAGTCGGCGGTGCTGGTCTGGTCGATGGGCATCACGCAGCACGCCTTCGGCGAGGACAACGTCCGGTCGATCGTGAACCTGGCCCTGGCACGCGGGTTTCTGGGGCGTGACAACTGCGGGCTGATGCCGATCCGCGGGCACAGCGGGGTGCAGGGCGGGGCCGAGATGGGCGCGTACGCCACCGGTCTGCCGGGCGGCCTGCCGATCACGCCAGAAAACGCCGCAAAGTTTACCGATATTTGGGGATTTGAGGTGCCGACGGCGCCGGGTCTGACCGCGACCGACATGATCGACGCGGCCCACTCGGGCGACCTCGACGCGCTCATCTCCTCGGGCGGCAACTTCCTGGAGGTGCTGCCCGATCCCGGCTACTGCCGGGAGGCGCTGGCCCGGCTCAAGCTCCGGGTGCACATCGACATCGTGCTGTCCTCGCAGATGCTGGTGCCGGCCGAGGGCGACGTGCTGCTGCTGCCCGCCCAGACCCGCTACGAGATGACCGGCGGGGTGACCGAGACGTCCACCGAGCGCCGGATCATCTTCTCGCCCGAGATCGAGGGGCCGCGGATCGGGGAGGCGTGGCCGGAGTGGAAGATCTTCGGCGAACTGGCCGCCCACACAAACCCCGAAATTTCGGCAAAAGTCCGCTTCACCGGGACCTCGCGGATCCGCGAGGAGATCGAGCAGGCCGTGCCGTTCTACCAGGGCATATCCGACCTCAAGGCCTTCGGGGACAACGTCCAGTACGGGGGGCGCCACCTGTTCGCCGACGGCCGCTTCAACACCCCTGACGGGCGGGGCGTGTTCTCCGCCGTCGAGCCGCCCGCGCTGGAGCGCCCCGACGGCACGTTCATGGTGGCCACGCGGCGCGGCAAGCAGTTCAACAGCATGGTCCACGAGCGCCTCGACGGCTTCAACGGCGCGATGCGCGAGGCCGTGCTGATGAGCCCCTATGACGCCGACCGCCTCGGCCTGCCCGACGGCACTCCGGTGGAGCTGCGTTCGGGCGAGCGTACGTACGGGGGAAAGATCCTCCGGGCCCCCGTGATGCCGGGCAACCTGCAGATCCACTGGCCGGAGGGCAACGTACTCCTCGACGAGGCCAGGCGCTCGCCCCAGGCCAGGATCCCCGACTACAACGCGCTCGTCACCGTGCGGCGGCTATGACCGACCGGCTGACCCGCGTGGGTCCCACCACCCGCATCCGTGTCCGCGAGCTGTCCGGCTCCACGGTCCGCGACCGACGCGACGACCTCGCCACCGAGGAGCCGCTGGAGATCCGGCTCACCGCGCTGGACGGAACGCGCAAGACCGTCGCCATCACCATGCGCACGCCCGGCCACGACTTCGAGCTGGCCGCCGGGTTCCTGCACGGCGAGGGCCTGGTCAAGCCCGGCGGCATCGCGGCCATCGCGTACTGCACCGACGAGGACCTCCCGCCGGAGGCCCGCTACAACACGGTCACCGTACGCCTGCACGGCCCGATCCCCCACCTGCCCTCGCTGGACCGCCACTTCCTCACCTCCAGCGCCTGCGGCGTGTGCGGCTCGGCCAGCCTCGACGACCTGCACGACCGCTGCGCGCCGCTCCCCCGCGGCACCCTCGAACTCACCCCCGAGATCCTGTACGGCCTGCCGGACGCGCTGCGGGCGGGCCAGGGCGTCTTCGGCAAGACCGGGGGCCTGCACGCGGCCGGCCTGTTCCGGCCCGACGGGACGCTGATGGCGCTCAGGGAGGACGTGGGCCGGCACAACGCGGTGGACAAACTGATCGGCTGGGCATCACTCGGCCAGCGGCTCCCCCTGGCCGAGCACGTGCTGATGGTCAGCGGCCGGGCCAGTTACGAGATCATGCAGAAGGCGCTGGCCGCGGACGTCCCGGCGGTGTGCGCCGTGTCGGCCCCTTCGTCGCTGGCCGTGGACCTGGCCAGGGAGTTCGGCATGACGCTCGTCGGGTTCCTGCGCGGGCAGCGGTGCAACGTGTATGCGGGTTCGGAGCGGATTATTGCGGAATAAAGCGTTCCGTTCTGCTATCATTGGAACAGAACAACCCGTTCCGACAAGGAGCCCCCGATGAGCGTGCACCCCTTCCGCATCGAGATCCCGCAGGCCGACCTCGACGACCTGCGGACCCGCCTCGCCATGACCCGCTTCACCGACGAGATCCCGGGCGCCGAACAGGGCGTGGGCGTGGAGCGGCTACGCCGCCTGGTCGGCCACTGGCTCGACGGCTTCGACTGGCGGGCCCAGGAGGCCAGGCTGAACGCCTACCCGCAGTTCACCACGGAGATCGACGGGCAGAACATCCACTTCATCCACGTCCGCTCGGCCAACCCCGACGCCCTGCCCCTGATCCTGACCCACGGCTGGCCGGGCTCGATCGTCGAATACCTCAACGCCCTCGAACCGCTGTCGCGGCACTTCCACCTGGTCGTGCCGTCACTCCCCGGCTACGGCTTCTCCGGCCCGACCACCGAGCTCGGCTGGAACAACCAGCGCATCGCCCGGGCCTGGGCCGAGCTGATGTCCCGCCTGGGCTATGACCGCTATGGCGCGGTGGGCAACGACGCGGGCTCGATGATCTCCCCCGAGCTCGGCCGGCTCGCCCCCGAGCACGTCGTCGGCGTCCATGTGACGCAGCTGTTCTCCTTCCCCTCCGGCGACCCGGCCGAGTTCGCGAACCTGAGCGAGGAGGACCAGGCCGGGCTGGCCGTACTCGACTGGTTCTGGAAGGAGAAGGGCGCCTTCAACGTCCTGCAGTCGCAGCAGCCGCAAACGCTCGCCCACGCCATCACCGACTCACCCGCCGGGCTGCTCGGCTGGCTCGCCCAGCTCCTCGACGAGGACCTCGACGACGACTTCGTGCTGACCAACGCGGCGATCCACTGGTTCACCGGCACCGCCGGCTCGGCCCTGCGCCTGTACTGGGAGAACGCCCGTATGGAGACGCCGAAAGAGCCCACGACCGTGCCGACGGCGCTGGCCATGGCGGAGGGCGACTTCAAATCCATCCGCGCCTTCGCCGAGCGCGACCACACCGGCATCGTCTCCTGGAAGACCCTCGAAGCCCCGGCCCACGGCCACTACACGGCCCACACCGCCACAGCGGCCATCACCGCCGACATCAGCGCCTTCTTCGAGAGCCTCGGCTGACGTCAGCCGGTGTTCTGCAGGCCCGCCGCCACCCCGTTCACCGACAGCAGGAGCAGCGTCGAGAGGCGTTCGCGTTCGTGGTCCGACAGGGTGCCGGTGCGCATGGCCGTCAACGCGCGAAGCTGCAGGTGCGACAGCGCGTCCACGTACGGGTCGCGGAGCTGGACGGCGCGGGACAGGACCTTGCGGTTCTCCAGCAACCGGGTGTGGCCGGTGACCTGCAGCACCAGGCTGCGGGTCCGGTCGTACTCCTCCATGACCTGGCGGGCGAAGTCGTGGCGGCCGCCGAGTGCCAGGTAGCGTTCGGCGATCGACCGGTCGGTCTTGGCCAGCGACATCTCCGCGTTGTCGAGCAGCGCGTTGAACAGCGGCCACTCGGCGTAGGCCGCCTTCAGCTCCTCGAGTGAGGCCACCGCGGCCAGGCCGGTGCCCAGGCCGTACCAGCCGGGCAGGTTGACCCGGGTCTGGGCCCAGGCGAAGACCCAGGGGATGGCGCGCAGGTCGTCGAGCGAGCGGGGGGCGCCGAGGCCGCGGCGGGCGGGGCGGGAGCCGAGGCGCAGGGAGCCGATCTCCTCCAGCGGGCTGACCAGGGCGAACCACTCGGGGAAGCCGGGGGCTTCGGTGAGCGAGCGGTAGGCCTGCTCCGAGGCCGTGGCCACCTGCTCGGCGAGCGAGCGGAAGCGGTCGGCCGCGGCGGCGGTGCGGGAGCCGACCGAGGGCGAGGAGGCCATCAGCACCGCGTTCGTGACCTGCTCCAGGTGGCGGCGGGCGATGGCGATGTGGCCGTAGCGGGCGAAGATGACCTCGCCCTGCTCGGTGACCTTGAAACGGCCGGCGACCGAGCCGGGCGCCTGGGCGAGCACCGCGCGGTTGGCGGGGCCGCCGCCACGGCCGAGCGCGCCGCCGCGGCCGTGGAACATGCGCAGCTTCACGTCGCGCTCCAGCGCCCAGGCGGTCAGCTGCTCCTGCGCCTCGTACAGGCGGAGTGTCGCGGCGGCCGGGCCGAGCTCCTTGGCCGAGTCGGAGTAGCCGAGCATGATCTCCATGCGCCGGCCGTTGGCGGCCAGCCGCTCGCGCATCGGCGGCAGCTCCAGCATGCCGGACAGCACGGCCGGGGAGTTGGCCAGGTCCTGGCCCGACTCGAACAGCGGCACCACGTCGAGCACGGGCGCGCGCTTGCCGAGCGCGTGCTCGGCCAGCGCGTAGACGGCGGCGATGTCGTCGGCGGAGCGGGTGAAGGAGACGACGTAGCGGGAGCAGGCGGTGACGCCGAACCGCTCCTGGATCCAGGCGATCACCCGGATCGTGGCCAGCACCTCCTCGGTGCGCTCCGACAGCTCGCCGCCCGCCCTGATCTCCTCCAGCGCGGCCGCGTGCACCTGGGAGTGCTGGCGTACCTCCAGCTCGGCCAGGTGGAAGCCGAATGTCTCGACCTGCCAGATGAGCTGCTGCAACTCCCCGTACGCCTGACGCGCGGCGTGGCCGGAGAGCGAGTCCTGGGCCAGACGCAGGTCGGCGAGCAGCTCGGCCGGCGCGCGGTAGGCGAGGTCGAGGTCGCGGCGGAGGGTGGCGGCGATGCGGGCGGCCACGAACATCAGCCACTGCCGGTGCGGCTCGCTCGGCGAGCGGGTGGCCATCTCCGAGACCACCTCGGGATGGGCGTCGACGGCCGCGGCCAGGGCCGCCCTGAGCTCCGGCGACGGCGGCGCGAACTGCTCGGCCGCGGTGAGCGTGCGGGCGATGCGCGTGCAGGCCGTCTCGAGGGCGGTCAGCACGTGGTCGGACTGGATCTGGACGGTCTCGCGGGTGACCTTGGCGGTCACGTTGGGGTTGCCGTCGCGGTCGCCGCCGATCCAGCTGCCGTAGCGGATGAAGGGCCTGGCCAGCGGCGGGCGGGTGCCGGAGCCGTCGCCGAGCGCCGCGTCGAGCGAGCGGTAGACCTGCGGCACCATGCGGAAGAGCGTCTCGTCGAAGGCGGCCATGGCCGTGCGTACCTCGTCGAGCGGGTCGAGCTTCGTGGAGCGCAGCTGGGCCGTACGCCACAGCAGGTCGATCTCCTCCAGCAGCCGCCGGCGGCTCTCGGCGCGCTCGGAGGCGCCGCGCCCGGCGGCGTTGTACTCGCTGAGCTGGCCGCTGATCCGCTGGATCGCGGTGACGACCGCGCGCCGGCGCGCCTCCGTCGGGTGCGCGGTCAGGACCGGGTGCAGCTCCAGCCCCTCGACCAGCTCGGCGACGCGCTCTTGTCCCAGCTCGTGTACGGCCTCCGCCAGCGACTCCCGCTCCACCCGGCCCTCGGTGTCACGTTCGCGCAGGATGCGGATGCGGTAGTGCTCCTCGGCCAGGTTGGCCAGATGGAAGTAACAGGTGAACGCGCGGGCGATCTGTACGGCCCGGTCGATCTCCCACTGCGCGACCATGGCCGTGATCTCGTCACCGGTGACCTCGCCCCTGCGGGCGGCGATCACGGCCTTGCGCAGGCGTTCGACGTCGGCCAGCAGATCCTCGCCGCCCTGCTCGGCGATCACCTGCCCGAGCAGCTTGCCGAGCAATCGCACGTCCTTGCGCAGCTCATCGGGCATCTCGGTGACCGCGGCACTGCGACGCTCAATCCCCTGGTCAATCATGCTTCCACGGTATCCACAAGGGTGGAATGTCCGTAAGGCGGTCTCACGTATTGGACTAGACCAATGGTCAGGTGGGCCGGGACACCGCGGCGAGGAGCTCGGGGAGCCGGGGGAAGCCGATCTTCGCGCCGAGCCGCCGGCCCAGCGCCTCGGCCAGCAGACCGTAGAACGGCGCGAGCACGGACACCCAGAGCAGCCCGAAGAGCAGCGGCACCACGAACGGCAGCGACAGGAGGGAGATGCCCAGCAGCGCGCCGAGGCCGGAGACGAACGCCTGGCCGCCCTGACCGGGCGCGGCTCCGCTGAAGGCGTTCATCCGTTCGGGCAGCGTGTAGGGGATGACGACGCTGGTCACGGAGCCGACGCCGAAGCCGGTGCCGAGCGCGCCCAGGCCGATGAGGATTGCCGGGACGATCGCCTCCGGGTGGCCGGCGAACAGCCCGGCGCCGACGGCGAGCAGCGCGAGCAGCGGCGCCGCGACCAGCGCGCCGGCCAGGTGGCGCCCGGCCAGGTCGGTGCTGAGGCCGCGCTCCGAGCCCATGGTCACGGCGTTCATCCAGAGCGAGCGGCCGTCGATGCCGAACGAGTTGGCCGATTGCAGGGCGATCATCATCCCGGCCGACGCGGTGAGCAGGATCGGCATCGACGCCCCGACCTCTCCGGAGCGGGTGACCGAGAAGCCCAGCACGAGGGCCACCACGACGGAGGAGAACCAGCCGACCCGGTAGCGGGGCTCGCGCCTGATGTACTTGAGCTCCTTGGTGACCACGGCGGCCAGCGGCCCGCTCGGCACGAAGCGGTCGACCAGGCCGCTGCCCCTGCGTACGGAGGCCGCGCGGGTGGAGGAGTCGGGTGTGACCAGGGCCCGGCTCAGCGCCTTGATCCACAGCCAGCCGACCACCACGACCACGAGGGCCACGACGGCGAGCTCGGCCAGTCCGGTCAGGCCGCCGTCGGCCATCGCGTGCGCGGCCATGCCCGAGGGTGTCCACCTGAGCAGGGCCGCGACGCCGCGCAGCATCCCCGCCGGGTCGCCGATGTCGCTGTTGATCAGCAGGTTCGGCAGCTGGGCGAGCAGTACGACGAAGATCGCGGCCACGGCCAGCACGTCCCGGCCGCGCCTGGTGCGCAGGGCGCTGGACAGCGCCGTGGTGACCAGCCGGGAGGCGACCAGGCAGAGCGCGAACTGCAGGAGCACGGCGACGATCCCGAGCAGGACACCGCCGACGCCGGTGGCGAGCCCCACCAGCGCGCCCGCTGTGATGATCAGGGTGGCCAGCGGCCAGACGCCGGTGGCGGAGGCGGTGAACATGCCGACCGCGAGCCGGTGGGTGGGCAGCGGGAACAGCGACAGACGCGCCGGGTCGAGCGTGTCGTCCAGACCGAACGCCAGCAGCGGCACGACCATCCAGCCGATGAGCATGGCCGAGAACACCACGACGACGATCGACGCCGCGACGTCGTGCGGCGCCAGCCGGAGCAGACTCATGAGCAGGAAGCCGATGACGCTCACGAACACGGACATGATGAGGGTGAAGACGAAGCCGAGCTTGCGCTGGATGTCGCCTCGGAGGTTGCCGACCAGCAGCCGGAGCTTGAGCTGGGCGAAGAGCGCGACAGTGTTCACGCCGGCTCCTGCTTGCCCCGGCCGAGCCAGGTCAGGCCCGAGTCGCCGTTGTCGCGCGGACCGCCGACCAGCTCCAGGAACGCCTGGTTGAGGCTGCGTCCGGCGCGTACCTTCTCCAGCGGGCCCTGGGCCACGATGTGCCCGGCGCTCATCACCGACACCCAGTCGCAGAGCCGCTCGACGAGGTCCATCACGTGGCTGGAGAAGATCACGGTCGAGCCCGACGCGGTGTAGCGCCAGAGCACCTCGGTGAGCGTGTTGGCGCTGACCGGATCGACGCCCTCGAACGGCTCGTCGAGGAAGAGCACGGACGGGTTGTGCAGCAGCGCCGCCGCCAGGCCGATCTTCTTGCGCATGCCGGTGGAGTAGTCGACGACGAGCTTGTCGGCCGCGTCGGCCAGGTCCATCACCCGCAGCAGCTCGCCGGCGCGCTGCTCCACGTCGGCCTTGGGGATGCCGCGCAGCCTGCCGTTGTAGAGGAGTAACTCGCGGCCCGACAGGCGCTCGAACAGCCGCAGCCCCTCGGGCAGCACGCCGATGCGGGCCTTGACCTCGACGGGATCGCGCCACACGTCGAAGCCGTCGATCTCGGCCTGGCCCCCGTCGGGGCGGAGCAGCCCGGTGATCATGCTCAGTGAGGTCGTCTTGCCGGCGCCGTTGGGGCCGACGAGCCCGGCGAAGCTGCCTGCCGGGACCACGAGGTCGATGCCGGCCACCGCGATCTGCGGGCCGTAGCGCTTGAACAGGCCGTGCGTGCGAACCGCCTCCGTCATGGATCCACTGTAGGAGCCGGGTTAATGTTGCGCGCATGACTGCTGCCGACGCCGTACCGGACCCGCCGGACATTCACACCACCGCCGGCAAAATCGCCGACCTGGAGCGCCGGCTTGACGAGGCGGTCCACGCCGGCTCGGCGGCGGCCGTGGCCAAGCAGCGCGCCAAGGGCAAGATGACCGCGCGGGAGCGGGTGCTGGCGCTGCTCGACGAGGACTCGTTCGTGGAGTTCGACGAGTTCGCCAGGCACCGGTCCACGATGTTCGGGCTGGAGGGCAGGCGACCGTACGGCGACGGCGTGATCACCGGCCATGGCACGATCGACGGGCGCCAGGTGTGCGTGTTCTCGCAGGACGTGACCGTGTTCGGCGGCTCGCTCGGCGAGGTCTACGGCGAGAAGATCGTCAAGGTGCTCGACCTGGCGCTGAAGACGGGCTGCCCGATCATCGGCATCAACGAGGGCGGCGGCGCCCGCATCCAGGAGGGCGTGGTCGCGCTCGGCCTGTACGCCGAGATCTTCAAGCGCAACGTGCACGCCTCGGGCGTGATCCCGCAGATCTCGCTCATCATGGGCGCCGCGGCCGGCGGGCACGTCTACTCCCCCGCGCTGACCGACTTCGTGGTGATGGTCGACCAGACGTCGCAGATGTTCATCACCGGGCCCGACGTGATCAAGACGGTGACCGGCGAGGAGGTCACCTTCGAGGAGCTCGGCGGCGCGCACACGCACAACACCAAGTCGGGCGTGGCCCACTATCAGGCCACCGACGAGAGCGACGCGCTCGACTACGTCAAGGCGCTGCTGTCCTACCTGCCGTCCAACAACCTGGACGAGGCGCCGGTGTTCGAGGGCGCCGCCGACCTGGAGCCGGATCCCGAGCTCGACCTGCTGATCCCGGACTCCGCTAACCAGCCCTACGACATGCACCGGGTCGTCGAGCACGTGCTCGACGACGGTGAGTTCCTGGAGGTCCACGCGCTGTTCGCGCCGAACGTGGTGGTCGGGTACGGCCGGGTCGACGGGCAGGCGGTGGGCGTGGTGGCCAACCAGCCCATGCATTTCGCCGGGTGCCTGGATATCAACGCCTCCGAGAAGGCAGCCCGCTTTATTCGAACATGTGATGCTTTTAATATCCCTATCCTGACTTTTGTAGATGTCCCGGGATTCCTCCCAGGGACCGATCAGGAATGGAACGGAATCATCCGCCGCGGCGCCAAGCTCCTCTACGCCTACGCCGAGGCGACCGTGCCACTGGTGACGGTCATCACCCGCAAGGCGTACGGTGGGGCATACGACGTCATGGGGTCCAAGCACCTGGGCGCGGACGTCAACCTGGCGTGGCCCACGGCGCAGATCGCGGTCATGGGCGCGCAGGGCGCCGTCAACATCCTCTACCGGCGCGAGCTCACCGCGGCGGGCGACGACGCCGACGCCGAGCGGGCCAGGCTGGTGACCGAATATGAGGACACGCTGGCCAACCCGTACATCGCGGCCGAGCGCGGCTACGTCGACGCGGTGATCAGACCCGCCGAGACCCGGGCTCAGGTCGTCAGGGCGCTGCGGGCGCTACGGAACAAGCGAGCCTCGCTGCCGCCGAAGAAGCATGGGAACATCCCGCTATGAGCGCCTATCTGCGGATTGTTTGTGGGGACGCCACGCCGGAGGAGATCGCCGCCCTCGTGGCCGTCCTCGCCACCCGGCAGCAGGCCGCACCGGAGCCGGCGGTCGTAGCGCGAAGTCAAACATGGCGAAACCCGGCGAGAGCGATGCGTAAGGCAGCCGCACCGGGGAAGTCGGGTTGGCGGATGAGCGCTCTACCGAGATAGATCCCGGGAATCGGGTGTCAAGTTCTCGAGGAGTTGGGACTATCTAGAGAAAGTAGGCGTATATAGTCAGCCGATCAACTAACCGCGGCCTGGAGGACACATGGCCATCCCAGACCTCATGCCGCATGCTGTGGCAGCGAAGTACGCCGTCCTGGTGGACGTCGGTTATCTCTATGCTGCCGCAGGCGAAGTGCTGCTGGGCGCCAAGGAGCGCAAAGAATATCGAGTTGCCGCCGACGAGCTGATCCAGAGTCTACAGAAACATGCGCTGGAACGTATATCTGGCGAACTGCTGCGGATCTATTGGTATGACGCCGCTCGCGACCGTGTGCCGACCGTCGATCAGCGGGTCATCGCCCAGTTGCCCTGGGTCAAGGTACGGCTTGGCAACCTGAACGCCCGTGGCCAGCAGAAGGGTGTGGACGCGCAGATCAGGAGCGATCTGGAGGCCCTGGCCCGGCATCATGCGGTGACTGACACGATCTTGCTCGCCGGAGACGAGGACATGGTCCCCGCGGTGGAGGCGGCGCAGGCGTACGGGGTGCGCATCCACTTGTGGGGCGTCGAGCCGCCGTACGGCACCAACCAGGCCGAACGGCTGGTTTGGGAGTCGGACACCGTGGAAGTGATCACTGCTGAATTCCTGAGGCCCTTTTTCAGTCGTGCTCCGCAACCCGTTCCGGTCGCCCCGCCGGTGACCGCTCCGTCGCCCGCGCAGGTGTTCGCCGGGCGCGCGCCCGTCAAACCGCACGTCAAGCCCGGCCAGGTGGCCAAGCTCGGGCCCAGCCGGCCACGCGTCGAGGATGTGGGCGAGCACGTGGCACAGAAGTGGATCCTCACGCGTGGCCGCGACAACATCCGCGACCTGCTGCCAGGTCCGATCCTGCCGACGGTCATCGACACCGAGCTGCTCATCGAGGCGGAGAAGGAGCTCGGCCACTCGTTGCGGCCGTTCCCGGAGGCGCGGGTGTGGCTGCGCGACGGGTTCTGGGCGCGCGTCTACCGGGAGTTCGACCTGGGTGTGGGCGTCTCGTCGAAGTGACTGTGGGCGGCTTGTCGAAGTGATGTCCGATTTCCGCTGGTCGGCGGGTTTGACCTGCTGGCCAGCGATTTAACGATCAGGTCCGATTCCCGCCAGTCGATGGGCCGGGCGAACGCATACGCTCGGTGTCATGTCACCACTTGAGCTCGACTTCGACTCCTGCTACCGGGCGGTCGCCGCCCGGGACGCCCGATTCGACGGGCGCTTCTACACGGCGGTGACCTCGACGCGGATCTACTGCCGCCCGATCTGTCCGGCTCGCACGCCGGCCTCGCGCAACGTGCGGTTCTACCGGCACGCGGCGTCGGCCGAGGCTGCGGGCTTCCGCCCGTGCAAGCGCTGCCGCCCGGAGCTCTCCCCCGGCGACCCCGGATGGGACCTGCGCGGTGACCTCATCGGGCGGGCGCTGCGGCTGATCGACGACGGGGCCGCCGACGAGCGCGGCGTGGCGGGGCTGGCCACGCGCCTGCACATCACCGAGCGGCACCTGCACCGGCTGTTCGTGGCCGAGCTGGGCGTGGGGCCGCTGGCGGTGGCCAGGACCAAGCGGCTGCTGCTGGCCAAGCAGCTGCTGACCGAGACGCGGCTGCCGGTCACCGAGGTGGCGTTCGCGGCCGGGTTCGGGAGCGTGCGGCAGTTCAACGCCACGATGCGGGAGACGTACGGGTTCACGCCCAGCGAGCTCCGCGCGACCGCGGGCGGCCCTTCCGTTTCCGCGCCGTCGGCGGTCGAGGTCGTGGCCGGGCCCGCGACGCTCCGGTTGCGCCTGCACCGGCGGGAGCCGTACGACATCGCGGGCGTGTTCTCCTTCCTGACCTCGCGCGCGATCCCCGGCCTGGAGGTGGCGAGCCCCACGTCCTACAGCCGGGCCGTTCCCGGCGGGACGATCACGCTCACCCCCGAGCCCGGCCACATCGCGCTCGACGTCGCCGTGGACGACACCCGGCAGCTGGCCCGCATCGTGGCCCGCTGCCGCCGCCTGCTCGACCTCGACGCCGACCCCGACGCCATCGCGGCCGCGCTGGGCGAGACCTCCCTGCGCCCGCTCATCGAGTCCCGGCCCGGCCTGCGGGTGCCGGGCACGTTCGACGGCTTCGAGCTGGCCGTACGCGCCGTGGTGGGCCAGCAGATCTCCGTCGCGGGCGCCCGCACCCTGCTCGGCCGGATCGTCTCGCGGGCCGGCCGGCTCACCGAGCGCCCCGGGCTGACGCACCTGTTCCCCACCGCCGCGGAGCTACTCGCGGCGGACCTCACCGGGCTGGGGCTCACCAACCGCCGCGTCGCGACGCTCAAGGAGCTGGCCATCGCCGTCTCCGAGGGCCGGATCGACCTCGACGGCGGGCAGGATCCGGGCGAGGCCGTGGCCGAGCTGCTCGACGTTCCCGGCATCGGCCCCTGGACCGCCAGCTATGTCGCGCTGCGCGCCCTCCGCGACCCCGACGCCTGGCCCATCGGCGACCTGGTGCTCAAGAAGCGCATGGCCTGCCTGGGCATTCCCGACGATCACATCGAACGGTGGCGGCCCTGGCGGGCCTACGCCGCCCTGCATCTCTGGAGCTCCTCATGATCGACGCCCAAGTCATGCCGACCCCGATCGGCCCGCTGTCCCTGCTGTGCCGCGACGGCGTACTGGTCGCGGCCGGCTTCACCGCCGACCCCTCGGACATGTTCGTCCGGCTGTCGCCCGCGCTGCAGGCCGAAGGGCTGGACGTGGTCGGCGACCTGGGCGCCGCCGCGCAGGCCGTACGCGACTACCTGGACGGCGACCTCCTGGCCCTGGACGCCATCCCGGTCGAGCAGCCGGGCTCGGCCACCCGCAAGCGCCTCCACCAGGCGCTCCGGGAGGTCAAGCCGGGCACCACGGTCTCGTACGCCGAGCTGGCCGAACGCGCCGGCATGCCCAGGACGGCGGCCCGCGCGGCCGGGTCGGCCTGCGCCCAGAACCTCATCGCCCCCTTCGTCCCCTGCCATCGCGTGCTGCCCGGCTCGGGCGGCTATGGCGGCTACTACTACGGCGTACCGGTCAAGGAGTGGCTGCTCGCCCACGAGTCCGGCCGGCTCTAGCAACTCCCCGTCATGGCCCGGCAGCTCTCTGTACGATTGGGTGGATGGGCGGAGCACACGAATACAGGGGCGAGCCGGAGCGGACGCCGGCTCAGTTGATCCTGGGATTTCTGGACGCACGCGACATCTCGGTGCCCGAGGAGGCTCGGTCCCGCATCCGCACATGCACGGACCAGAGCCTCCTCGACCGCTGGACCGTCCGGGCCGTGACGGCGCTGAGCGTGGACGAGCTGTTCAGCTGAGCCGGAGGCACGGCGCCGGTGGCGTTGTCAGGCGGCCGGGACGAGTTGGCGGCGGGACTGCACGCCGGCGAGTCCCGCCACCGCCAGCCCGGTCAGCCCGAGCAGCGCGGCGGTCCAGGCCGGAGCCGTGTAGCCGAAGCCCGCGTCGATGGTCAGCCCCGCCACGAACGACCCGATCGCGTTACCCAGGTTGAAGGCGCCGATGTTGGCCGCCGAGGCCAGCGTCGGCGCACCCGCGGCGGCGTCCAGGACCCGGGTCTGCAGCGGCGGCACGGTCGCGAAGGCGGCCACCCCGAACAGGGTGATCGTCACGATGAACGCCACCTGGTTCCCCGCCACCAGCGCGAGGACCAGGCCCAGCAGCGCGAGCAGGGCCACCGAGCCGTAGATGCTCGGCATGACGGCGCGGTCGGCGAGCCGGCCGCCGATCAGGTTGCCGACGACGAGCCCCACCCCGAACAGGGCCATGACGACCGGCACGGCACCCGGGGAGAAACCCCCGACGCCCGTCATGATCGGCGAGATGAAGGTGATCACCGCGAACACCGGCGCGAACCCGAACACGGTCATGGCCAGCGCCAGCCATACGCCGCCCTTGCGGAAGGTCGCCAGCTCGCGCAGCATCCCACCGCCCTCGGGCCGCGGCTGGGCGGGCACCAGGACGAGCACGCCGATCAGCCCGGCGACGCCGATGGCCACCACGACCCAGAACGTCGCCCGCCAGCCGAACGCCTGCCCGATCCAGGTGCCGAGCGGCACCCCGAGCACGTTCGCCAGGGTCAGGCCGGTGAACATGAGCGCGATGGCGCTGGCCCGCTTTTGCGGAGCGACCAGATCGGCGGCCACCACGGATCCGACGCCGAAGTAGGCGCCGTGCGCGAACGCCGACAGGAACCGGCCGACCATGAGCACGCCGTACGAGGGGGCGAGCGCGGAGAGCAGGTTGCCCACGATGAACAGCACCATCAGCGACAGCAGCATGGTCTTGCGGGACAACCGGCCGCCGAGCATGGTCAGGGGCGGCCCGCCGATGGCCACGCCCAGGGCGTACCCGGACACGAGCAGGCCGGCGGCGGGGATCGTGACGGCGAAGTCCGCGGCCAGCTCCGGCAGCAGCCCGTTGATGATGAACTCGGTGGTGCCGATGCCGAAGGCGCTGATCGCGAGGGCGAACAGGGCGAGTGGCATAGAATACTCCTCAGACGACGTTAGTCAGCGTAGACATTATTTGCACGCGCCGACTAAACGACCATACAACCTTGTCTGGGAAGGTGTCACATGCCGCTAGCCGATGACGCCGTCGAGGCGCGCGCCCAGGGCTGGCGCACGCTCGCCGCGCTGCACGCCAGGATCGAGGACCGGCTGGAGCGGGCCCTGCAGAAGGAACACGAGCTGAGCGTGAGCGAGTACACCGTGCTCGACGTGCTGGGCCGCCAGGACGGCTGGCACATGCGCATGCAGCAGCTCGCCCGCGCGGTCGTGCTGAGCCAGAGCGCCACCACCCGTCTGGTGACGCGGCTGGAGAACCGTGGGCTGCTGTCCCGCTACCTGTGCGAGGACGACCGCAGGGGCATCTATACCGAGGTCACCCCGGCCGGCCGCGAGCTGCTCGCCCAGGCCGGCCCCACGCACGACACCGTGCTCAAGGAGGTTCTGGCGGAGGCGGCGGAGCTGCCGGAGCTGGCCCCGCTCGCCGCCGTCGTCGCCTGAAGCACTCGTCAGGACGCCGTCTAGGGTCTGACGTTGCTCTGTACCTCACCCACCGGCACGTCGCGGGTCGCCCCCACCTGGACCGGCGCGAACTGCACCGGCACCGCCCGGTCCGCCACGGTCACCGGCCACACGGTCGTCACGGTCAGCTGGTAGACCTGCCGCGGCTGGTCGATCGACGAGCGCAGATACTGCACGCCACAGGTGAAGGCGGCCCCCTTGGCGTACGGCTTGCCGGTGGCCCCGCACTGCTCGCGTACCTCGGCCCGGTCCTTGCCGGTGCCCGCGTCGATCTTGATGTCCTGGAGCGTGGCGACCACGGTGGCGCTCATGACGCCGGGCAGCGTCGCGGTCGCCGTGCGCCGAGGCTGACCGATGCCTTCGAGCCACACGAACGTCGGCAGGTTGACGAAGCTCTTGGCGTCCGGGCTCAGCTTGACCGTCGGCTGGGGCACGGTGATCGCCGCCCGCGCGATCTCGGCCAGCTGCTCGAAGGTGATGCCGGAGGGCGGAGTGTCGTTCGGCGGCACGAAGACGAACAGTTCGAGCCCGGCCCAGCAGGTGGCGCCGTTGGGGTCGGACGCGTCGTAGGCGGGCGTCCACCAGTTCCCCGGCTGCCCCTTCTTGTCCTTGAACTGCTGGACGAACTTATTGAAACTGTCCTCGTCGGCCTTAACCCTGGCGAACTGGGTCTTCGAGTCCGTCTGGAACTTGAGCATCTCGTCGGCGCTGAGCCCCGGCTCGTACCAGCAGGGCCGTTTGATCCGGTAGCCGTCGCTCTTGCCGCCCTTGCCCACGTCGCCGCTGACCACGATCTTGGAGTCCCTGAGAGTGAGGGTTCTCGTTCTGCCGTTGTTGGTCGCCGTGGCGTCCGTGGAAGGTGGGGGCGTAGGTGCGGCCAGCAGGAGCGAGCCTGCCATGAGCACCGGGATCAGGGGATTCATCAGGTGCACCCTTCTTTGTCCTGGCGGAATTCCCTGATCCGCCACACACCGTCGTCGCCGCGATGCGCGAGCACGGCCTGGAGGTAAGGAGCGCGCACCCAGTCGGGCTGGCGCGCGACGGCCTTGCCTGTGGGCGTGGAGACGAGGCGTACACCCCGCTCGTCCACGCAGGTGTCGACCTGGGCTCCCTTGCCCATGACCGACGTGATCCGCAGCCTGTAGAGACGCGCGACGCCGCGCGCCGACTCCTGCCGGTCGGCGAACCCGCGCACCCACTCGCCGGCCCGCGGAATCATGGACGGCTCGACATGACGCAGGTAACCGGTGTCGCCGATGACGACCGCCTTCCACCGCTCCACGTAGTAGTCGGCGAAGAGCCGCTGCAGGGCACTGGCCGAGCTCCCCTTCTCCACCTTGACCTTCAGCTCGTCGCCGACCTCGACCGTCTTGGACTGGGCGGGTGTGGGAGCGGGCGCCGCGGCGGTATCGCCGGTGACGGGGGTCGCCACGTCACTGGGGGTGTACGGCCGCTCGGGCGGGCCGCAGCCCGCCGCGAGCAGGAGCGCCAGCATTACCGCCATCCGCCTCATGCCGTCGACTCCCTCACTATGTGGATGCGCCACGACGGCAGCAGCTCGTCGATCAGCGCCTCGGTCTCGGGTGCCATCCCGCCGCCATAGGGGTGGGAGGACGCGCGCCTGGTCAGCCCCTCGACGACCGTCCGGAGCCGCAGCACGTCCCCGGTGGCGTGCGTGGCCCGCAGCAGGTCGCGCCAGAGCCCCTCGTCGTCGGTGGCGAGCAGCAGGGCCGCGCGTACGGCCGCGACCGCGGCGTCCGGCTCGCCGTGCGCCAGCCGGAGCTCGCACAGCCGGTGGGCGGCGTCGGCGACCCCGGCCGCGACGTCGTACTCAAGGTCGTCGCCTGCCAGCCACGCGTATCTCCCGAGCGGCCGCCCGCTCAGCAACGGGCCTCTGACCAGGCCGAGCGCCTTCTCCAGGAGTACGGTCCGCGCCGTGGGATCGCCGTGCGAGCGGCGGACCAGCTCGCGGAAGAGCGCCCAGTCGGTGCGTACCGCGGGCCCCAGCCGCAGCCTGCCCGCCTCGTCGACGTGCAGGTGCTCGCGGCCCAGCCAGTCGACGACCCTGGCGATCGTGGCGTCCCTGACCATGGGCTGCACGCCACGCGGCCACAGGACGCCGCCCAGCACGACGGGGTGTACGCCGCCGGGATGCGTGGCCAGGTAGACCAGCAGCTCGGTGGCCAGCGCCATCCGTCCCTCTTCGAGCGGATCGCGGCCGACGATCTCGATGGGGCCGAGCATCCTGACCTCCACCGCGGGTGGCGCCAGCTCCTCCAACGGCTCCGCCTCGGGCACCGCCTCGCCGTCGAGCTGCTCCGCCGTACGGAAGAGGTCGATCAGTGCCTGGTAGTGGCGGCGCGGCAGCAGCTGGGCGGTCACCTCGAAGCCCAGCTCGGCGATCTTCGCCTTGCCGTCTTCGGTGATCTCCAGGGTCCAGGTGGCGTGCGGCACGTCGCCCGTCACCACGTATCCGGCGGTGTCCTTGCGGGCGAGCAGCGCCAGGCGGCGCGCCTCCTCGTGGGTGGGGGCCACGGCGGACAGCAGGTAGTGGGCGTCGCGGGGGCTGCCGGTGACGCGCCCGGTGAGCACCTCCTGGCGCGGGGCGGCGGTGGCCTCCAGCTCGGGCAGCACCTCGGCCAGGCTGCCCACGGCCCTGATCCGGTCGGGCGCGATCGCCGTCAGCTCGTCGCCGAAGCCGACGAGCGTGATGCGCATCCGGTCGGACCAGCGGTTGGTCGCCAGCTCCACGGCCAGCGCCGCGAGCGCCGCGGTGGTCTGCGGGCCGCGGATGTTGATCAGGCCCTGCGCCGCCTCCAGGTCGATCAGCACCCGGCCGCTCTCGTCGGCGCCGAGCGAGACCAGCCCGGGGTACGGGGCGCCGCCGGGCTGCTCCTCCAGCAGGCGGCCCTCGTGCGCGGCCAGCCGCCACACCTGGCCGCCGTCCTGGGCCGTCCACGGCGCGGGCGCGTCGCCGTCAGGCGGGTGGATCCACAGGTCGAGGTTGCGTGGCGACAGGTGGGCGGCGTAGACGGTCGGCGGGGTGCGGCCCTGCGTGGCCAGCTCGGCGCCGAGCAACCTGAGCCCGATGTCGAGGATGCGCGTGCCCGGCGCGTCGGCGCCCAGCCTCAGCGCGACCTCGGCCTTGGCCGCATCGTCGCGCGGCCGGACGATGCGGCGGCCGAACGCGCGCCGCCACAGCTGCTCGCGCCGCCGCCTGGCCAGCACGACCAGCAGACCGGCCGCGGCCAGCGACGCGGCGGCCAGGTAGTCGGTCAGGTCGGCGGCGGGGCTCTGCACGACGGGCTGCTCGGCTCCGGTCTCGTGGCGTGCGTGCGCCGGCCCCTGCTTGACGCTGGAGGTCTGGCGCGCCTCGTCGGCGACCCGCTGGTGTTCGCCGTGCGAGCCCGCCGGGTGCTGCTTCAGTGTCTGGGCCCGCGCCTGGTTCACCGGCACGACGTGCGCGTGGCGCGCGTCCTCGGGCATGTCGAGCACCCAGCCCGGCCTGATCAGGTCGGCCATCCGCAGGCGGGTGCCGTCGGGCTGCTCCTTGTGCTGGTTGAGCCGGTAGATCTCCGGGTATCGGCGCCCGTCACCCAGGCACTTCTCGGCGATCTCCCACAGGCTCTCGTGGTGCCGGCCGTGGGGCGGCTGGACCACGTACACCTTCTTGGTGGCCTGCGCCTCCATCGGCTGCTCCACGATCGGCGCGGAGTACGCGACCGTCGTCATGGGCGGCGCGGTGGGCGGCGGCGCCGCCAGCTTGACGAGGGGCACGACCATCGCCCCGGCGGTGAACAGCACCAGCACGGCCGAGACGAGCTTGTTGGCCAGCGCCTGGGACCCGCCGGAGAGCGGCACCCTGGCCGGCATGCCCACCCTGCGTACGCCCGCGTAGACCTCGACGATCACGCACGAGAAGAACTGCAGCCAGGCCAGCCACACGAACAGCACCAGGACGGCCATGATCGTGCTGGGCCCCACGCGGCTGTTGAGCACGTCGAGATCGAGCAGTTCGGGAGAGATCGGCGGCCCGACGAACGTGAGCAGCGCGTACGGCACGCCGCCGACGATCGCCACGAGCACCGCGAGCGCGCCGAGGCCCGCCAGCACGTCGCCCGCGCTCCGCCTGGCCGGGATGCGCACGGGCGCCTGCCCGGGCCCGCGCGGCCGGCCCGCTGGACGCGCGGGGTCTCGCGTCGGCATCGGCTCTCCCTTCTCCGTGTTCAGGGTCCTGCGTGGTGGTGCTCTGATCCATCGAGTGAGCGGAATCGGTCTGGCTCACCTGGCCTGCGGCCCGGCCGTGGCCTCGCCCTCCATCTCGGTGCCGGGGAAGCCGATGGCCTGCAGGAAGAAGGCCGTCCAGCGCACCTTCACGGAGACGGTCACGCCGTCCTGTCCCTGCGCGACGGTGCAGGTGCCCCTGGTCACGTCGGCGCTGCCCGCCGCCGAGATCACCTCGTCGGCCCGGTCGCACACCTGGCCGTCGCCGAGCAGCCGGATCTCGCCCGTCTCGTGGAGGTGGTCGGCGTCGATCTGGTCGGCGCCCGCCCGCGCGGCCTGCTCGGCGACGTCGGCGGCCCGCAGCCGCGCGTTGATCGCCCCGCCGCCGTCGACGAGCAGCCCCGCCAGCAGGAACACCGCCACGGAGAACAGCACGGTGAAGACCGACATCGACCCGCGATCGCGACGGCGCACGCGGTCGGGGCGGTTCACGCGGTCGGGGCGGCTCACGCGGTCGCGGCGGGTGACGCGGTCGCGGCGGCTCGCTCGGTCCTCTTGCATCGCTCCAGAGGCACCGCGGCTCATTCGGTCCTCCTGAACTGCTCCAGGGGCACCACCGAGGTGCCGGTCATCCGCTTGGTGCCGGAGAAGCCCAGGAAGCCCAGGTCCAGCTCGCAGGTGACCTCCGCCTGCACCTGGCCCCCCTCCTCCCACTTGGAGCCGGCGAGGGACACCGCCGGGCTCTGGCACCGCCCGTCGAGCGCGGCCTTGACGCTCCGGTCGGCCGCGTCGCCCGCGTCACCGAACGACCGCCGCACCGAGGCGGCCCGAGCCGCGTCCCGCGCCGCGCCGTTGACCTCGCCCTGCGCCTCGACCAGCCGGCCCGCCCCCGCCAGGAACATCAGGAACAGCAGGAAGACGGGCGCCAGCATGACCGTCTCCACGGCCATCGAGCCGCGCTCACGCCACCGGTTCCGGCTCACCCGCAGTCGGTTCTGGCTCATCCGCAGTCGTCACCCCCGTCGTCCGGGCGGAAGCACTCGATGGGGCCGCCCGAGGTGGCCGTGATCGTGAACGTGAGCTCCGGAAGGAGCGGGATGACCTGTACGGCGCTGCCGGTCACGGTGACGAAGCGCTCGTCGGGATCCTTCTCCGCGGTCGTGACCGCGGCGTTCGAGAGCAGGCGGGGGCCGATGGCCCGGACGATGTCGGTGGCCTTGGTGGAGGCCGCGCCCTCCCAGTCGCCCGAGTCGAAGGGGGCCGACCTGGCCACCCTGGCGCCTTCCTTGGCGGCCGCCTCGGCCACCTGACGGCCGTGGAACCAGAGCGCCACCTGCACGATGAGCAGCACGACCGCCAGGATGACCGGCATCAGCAGAGCGAGCTCGATCACCGAGGCGCCGCGGTCGCGCCGTCCGCGCCCCCCTGTTCGGCGGCCCGGCCCGGTCGCCGGCCGGCCCGGTCGCCGAGGGTGCCCGCGCGGGCGCCGGGCACCTGTCACGTGCGCCCGCCGGTCTGGCCGAAGCTGGTTTGGAGTTCGCTCTGCTTCCCCTCGACCAGCTGCTTGATCAGCGTGGCCAGGCCGAGGGCGACGCCGGCGATGATCGCCGAGATGATCACCCACTCGACCGCCGAGGCGCCCCGGCTGGGGGCGGTGCGGGCGCGCTGGATACGTACGCCGAGGTATGCCTGCAGGTAGATGACCCAGGGATGGTTCATTAGGACCCCAACATCTTCATAGCGGCGGGATAACTGAGAAAGATCACGAAGCCCGCGCAGAGCAGCAGCTGGGCGACGAGCATCGACTGGGAACGCTCACCGGCGCGACCCTCGATCTCGGCCAGCTCGCGGCGGCGCAGCGTGGCGGCCCTCGCGGTCAGGGAGGCGCGGACCTTGGCGCCGTCGTCGGCGACCAGGCCGAGCGCGGCGGACAGGTCGCGCAGCTCATCGACGTTGATCTCCTCGCCGAGCTGGCCGAGCGCCTGCCATGGGGTGATGCCGACGATCCTGGCGCCGGCCAGCGCCTCGCGGATGCGCGACATCGCCCAGTTGGGCTCGTCACCGCTGACCGAGACCGCCATCATCAGCGCCTCGGGCACGCCGCGCCCGCCCGCGAGGTTCATCGAGACCAGGTCGAGGAAGGCGCCGACGACGTGCCGGAAGTCGCGCCTCTTCGCCGCCGCGTCGCGTCGTACCTGAACGTCGGGCAGGAAGAAGAAGACCAGCGACACGAGTACGGCCGACCAGAACGGGATGGTCAGGGACGTGCCCCACCCCATCAGCGCCAGCCAGCCGAGCAGCACCGGGAACGCCAGCAGCCCGGCCGACGCGAGCAGCGCCTTCGTGGCCAGGTAGCCCTCGAACGACCGCCCGACCAGCGCCAGGTCGGCCTTGACCGACCGGACCTCCCACCCCCGCGCCTGGTAGAGGCGGGCCAGCCGGACGCCCACGCCGCGGCGGAAGGCGGAGACCTCCTCGTCGGGCAGGGCGAGCTGGATGCGCGGCGCGTCGGCGTCCTCGCGGACGGCCTCGATCGCCAGCAGCCGCGACACGAGCCCTGGACGGGCCGGGAACAGCGCCCTGATCAGCAGGAACAGACCGAGCCCCAGCACGCAGCCGGCCAGCACACCCTCAACCATGACGGCCCCCTCTATCCATTGCCGCCCCCTACGAGCAGGCGGGTGGGCTTGTCGAACCGGGCCAGCCGCCGCATCCAGGCGAATCCGGCGCCGAACAGCCCCGCCACGACCGCCAGCACGGCCTGGCCGAGGAGGCCGTGGTATTCGCTGACGTACGAGGGGTTGAAGACGACGAGCAGCCCGGCGAAGACCAGCGCGGTGATCACCACGATCTGGACGCTGCGCCTGGTGGCCCGGCGTTCGGCCT
The DNA here is from genome assembly GCF_020215705.1 of Nonomuraea aurantiaca. GTDB lineage: Bacteria > Actinomycetota > Actinomycetes > Streptosporangiales > Streptosporangiaceae > Nonomuraea > Nonomuraea aurantiaca. Next base: position 53,145 of record NZ_JAIWNB010000010.1, read on the forward strand.
CGACGCGGCGGCGCATGTCGAGCTCCTCGCGGGCGGACACGGCCAGCGCCCCGAGCACGTCGCGCAGGCCGGGACCGCGCAGCTTGGAGTTGAGTATCAGCGCGGCCACCACCAGGTCGGCCGAGGGGTCGTCGAGCTCGTCGGCGAAGAGCGCGAGCGCCTCCGGCAGCGCCATGCGGGTGTGGAGGCGGTCGACCAGGGCGCGCAGGTGCGGTTTGAGCGTGGGCGCGGCGGCCCTGATCGACGACGGGATGGCCTGTTCGAGCCCGGCCGCGCCGGCGATCGTGTCGCGCAGCGACTCCGTCCAGGCGGCCAGCCCTTCGAGGCGGCGCATCGCGGCTCGTTCCTCGGCGGCGCCGCCCGACAGGCCGCGCCAGGCGAACACCAGCAGCACCGTGCCCACCGCCGCGACCGCCCACTGGGTCACGACCAGCACCAGGGTGGCGGCCACCGCGGCGATCGCGGTGCGGGTGGTGAGCGTCTTGACCAGCTCGCGCTTGGGGCGGGCGGGGCGGACGCGCATGCCGTACAGGGAGAGGATGAACAGGAACAGGCCGCCGCCGACGAGCGCGCCGGCGAGCAGGGCGAGGGGATCGAGGTCGATCACAGCCAGCCTCCGGGGTTGTATCCGTGGGCGGCGAGCTCCTCCAGGCAGGAGACGGGGGCGTGGGGCAGGGCGGTGCCGTCGGGGCCCGGGATGAACACCTCGCTCGACAGGACGCGGCCGTCGCAGCCGTTGACCTCGCGGATGCTGGAGACGTAGCGCCGCAACGTGCCGCCGCGGCTGTAGTCGTTGCGCTTCTCGACGAAGACCACGAAGTCGATCGCGCCCGCGATGAGCATGTGGGTGGCGTCGATCGGCAGCCGCTCGCGGGCCTGCAGAGCGTAGGTGGAGATGCGGTTGAACACCTCCATGCTGGAGTTCGCGTGGATGGTGGACAGGGAGCCGTCGTTGCCCTGGGTCATCGCGTTGAGCATCGTGACGATCTCGTCGCCGAGCACCTCGCCGACGATCACCCGGCTGGGGTTCATCCGGAGCGACCTCCGGACCAGCTCGGCCATGCTGATCTCGCCCTGACCCTCGGAGTTGGGCAGGCGCTGTTCGAAGGCGACGACGTTGGGGTGGAGCTCAGGGAACTGGTCGAGGCCGAGCTCCAGGGCGCGTTCGACGGTGATCAGGCGCTCGTGCGGCGCGATCTCGTTGGCCAGGGCCCTGAGTAGGGTGGTCTTACCGGCGTTCGTGGAGCCGGCGATCATGATGTTCTTGCGGGCGCCGACCACCGCGCTGAGGAACCTGCCCACCTCCGGGCTCAGCGTGCCGTTGCCCACGAGGTCCGACATGAACACCTTGCCCAGACGGGCCCGGCGGATCGATACGGCCGGCCTCAGCGTGACGTCCATGACGGCGCTCAGCCGCGATCCGTCGGGCAGCCGCAGGTCGAGCTGCGGATTGGCGGTGTCGAACGGCCTGCTCGACAGCCCCGAGTAGGCCGCCAGGATCTGGATCAGCTCGATGAGCTCGTCGTCGGACTCGGCGACCGGCTCCTGCATGAGCTCCTGGCCATCGGCGTAGCTGACGAAGACGCGGTCGCAGCCGTTGATGTCGATGTTCTCGACCTCGGTGTCGTCGAGCAGCGGCTGGAGGCGGCCCACCCCGAACAGCGCGGCGTGGATCCCGGCCGCCAGCGCCTCCTCCTCCTCGACCGTGGGCGGAGTGCGGCCCAGGCCGATCTCGCTGCGCGCGTGCTCCTCCAGGACCTGGGAGATCAGCGCTCTGGCGAACTGGCGCTCGTCTTCGCCGGTCATCGAGACCAGGCCGTTGACCTGGTCGAGGCGGCGCTGGTGGGCCAGGCGGTCGCCGACTTCTTGGCGGAAGCGCTTGACCAGGGAGTGATCGATCACGGGCTGCTCACTCTCGCGAGGACGCGTGTCGTACTCCGGGTTGTACGTAGCGGACCTCTCGCGAGGTTGAATGCCATACCGAAATTCATAGGTTGCTCACCAATCGTCCCGCGAGATCGCGTGCCGTCCGGATGAGCAGGCAGCGGTCGAGGCGCCCGCCCCACTGGCCGCGCAGCAGCTCAGCGCCCTTGGGGTCGTGCGCGAGGCCGTGGACGAACTTGACGCTCGGACCGACGATCCTGCGTACGTCGTCGATCGAGGAGCGGTAGTTGCGCGGGTCGGCGATCACGGCCACGCCGTGGGCCTTGGTGATGGACAGGCGCTCGCGCAGGTGGGCGACATGGTCGAGGGTGGCCCTGGTGAGCAGCACGACCTGCTCGGCCTGCGCCATCAGGTCGCCGAGCTGCGGATGGCCGCCGAGCCGGCCGCAGTCGGCGATCACGTCGGCGTCGGGGATGGCGGCCAGCGCCCTGCCCAGCGGACCCCACAGCCAGGTCAGCCCGGCCGCCTGCTCGCCGTGGGTGAGCCCGGCCAGCACGTCCAGGCCGCCGACGATCTTCTGGGTGTGCTGGTGGATCTGCGCGGGCTCCAGGCCGCGCCGGGCGGTCGCGGCCAGCGTGAGCAGGCCCTTGCCCGGGTTGAGCACGCCGCCGTCGGCGGCGGGCAGCCGGTAGGCGAGATCGCCGCCCGCGGGGTCGCATTCGGCGAGGAGTACGGGACGCGGCCACACCGCCGCGAGGGCCGTCGCGGCAGTGGTCACACCAGGCGCGCCCTTGTCGGCGGCCAGTACGATCAGCGCCACGTCAACTTACTCCGGGCAGGTCGGCCACGGCGATCTCACCGCTGGAGGCGTATTGGACGATGGTCTTCGCCGCCGGTGCGTCGACGATCACGGTGATCAGGATGGATCCGCCGGCCCGGCCGCCGTCGCTGACGCTCTCGACGAGAGCGCTCTGTGCGAGTACGCGGCTTTCCGCCTGGTCGGTGCGGCCGGGGACGTACACGACCTGGACTCGATGGCTTCTGTCCAGGCCCGCTGGGAACTGCCCAGGTTTCAGGGAGAGGCCCACCTTGGCTTTGCCGGGCACCAGCTCGCTGCTGGCTTTGACGCCCATGTTGTGGGTCAGCAGGGTGCCGGGCACGATCGTGACGGCCGCGAAGCTCTTCACGACTTCGAACCTCTGTGACCAGGAGACGTAGTCGAGACCGGTGTTGGCGATCTGCACCTCTTCGAGCGCCGCCGGGGTGAACTGCTGCCCGGCGCCGATCTGCTGGGTGACCCTGATCGCGGAAACGCGGTCGCCGCTGCGCAGCACGAGCAGCGTCGTGGCGAGCGCGCCGCCGAGGATCAGGAGCACGGCGAGAGCGGCCAGGGCGGGTTTGCGTTCGCGGGGTGGCACGGGGAGCTTGCGCGAAGCAGGGCCGGACAACCCCGCCGTGTTGACGGCAGGCTTTTCACTGGTCCTCATGGGTGGGGGGCTCCCATTGTGAATTGTCGAATTCACGCCATTATGTGCACCCGCCGGTGGGGGCGGGGCTGGAATGCGAGGAACCATGCTCGTTTCGCAGGTGGCGCGATGTCAACAAGAAATAATCAATGCCTATTGTTTACAGTGAGTTGACCTGGGTGGTTTTTCGGGATAAGCGCGGCGATGTCGAGACAGAGCGGGGTTATTTCGCGAACTTGGCGTTGCTGACGTGGGGCGATCCCCCGCGCCTCTTTTTTCACACCATCCCCTCGCTTAACATGTGATGGCCACCGAGCCCTAAATGGGCATCCAAATCGACTACTTTCCACAGGCCGTAATTGCCGTCCGCGGTTATCCACAGGTCGGCCCATCCATGCCATTGCCGACAACCGCCGGACCTACCCTTTGTTCTGGCGTTACCTTTGCGCCCAGGCCCGATCGAGGAGACGGCACATGCGGATCATGCTCACCGTGCTCGGCGAGCAAGGCGATCGTGACGTTGTGATCGAGGGTGACAACGGCGCCACGGTGGCAAGGGTGAGTGAAGCCCTCAGCGGTCAGGCACCGCTGGCCGAGGTCGTCCGCCTGCCCAGGGCACGCGCCCCCTACGGCATGTCGGCTCCCGACCCCGGCGCCCGCCTCTCGGCGCGGCACACCCGGCCCGGCGGATCGTCCGAGTCCGGCCGGTTCGACGCCCCCCACCCCCCTGACGTCCCGGGCGCCCGCGATCCTGATCGGCGTGACGTCGGCGGCGCGTCCATCCGGGATCGGGGCGACGGGCTTGGCAGGTCGGGCGATGGGTTCGGCCGGGCGGGCGCCGTGCTCTGGCGCAACGGGCGGCCGCTCGACCCGCGCGCCCTGGCCGGGGCGGTGCTGCGCGACGGCGACAAGGTCACCCTCGACGCCCACCTCGCCCGCGCCACCCTCATCGAGGAGCCCGGCGGCGTGGCCGAGGTGCGGGTGGTGGGCGGCCCGGCGGCGGGCGCCGTTCACCGGCTGGGCCTGGGCGTGCATGCCATCGGATCCGACCCGATGTGCGCGATGACCGTCGCCGACCCGTCCCTCGCCCCCGAGGCCGCCATCCTGCGCGTCACCCCCGACGCGATCACGGTCGAGCCGGCCCGGCACCGGGCGCCCCAGCAGACGCAGCGCCTCAAGCTCAAGGGCCGGTGGGCCGACGAGGTCGCCGAGCTCACCGCCCGGGTCGCCGAGCGCGAGGCGGCCGAGGCGGAGCCCGTCCACTACGAGCCCCCCGAGCTGGCCGCCCGGCCACTCACCGAAGCCGTCGACTGGGCCGAGCACACGCTGCTGACCTGCGGTTCCTCGGTGTTCACGCTGACCGCGATCGAGCCGCAGGACGCGCACCTGGCGCCTCTCCCGGAGGGCGGCGTCGCCTACAACCGGCCGCCGCGGCTGCGCAGGCCGGAGCCCGAGCGCACCTTCGAACGACCCCTGGAGCCCACCCGCGCCGAGGGGATGCGCCTGCAGCTGCTGGCGGCGCTCCTGCCCGCGGTTATGGGCCTCACGCTGGCCTATGTCATGCGTCAGCCCTACTACTTGCTCATCGCCCTGATGACCCCCCTCATCATGATCGGGCAGTGGTGGAGTGACCGCCGGCACGGCAAGAAGCAGCACAGGAAGGCCGCCAAGAAATACAAAGAGCGCCTGGAGGCGTACGAGCTGGCGGTCGAGCAGGCCAGGGCCGAGGACGAGCTGATCCGCCGATCCGACGCGCCCGACCCGGCCCAGGTGCTGCTCACCGCTACCGGCCCGCGCAGGCGGCTGTGGGAGCGCCGCATCCATGATCCCGACGCGCTGCGGCTCAGGGTCGGGCTGGCCGACCTCCCGGCCAACCTGGAGCTGTCCGAGGAGAAGGGCGGCGCGATCCCCCCGCCGATCTGCCGGTCCGTGCCGGTGGCTCTGGCCATGCGCCGGCTCGGCGTGGCGGGTGTCACCGGCCCGCGCGACACCGCGACCGGCCTGACCGGCTGGCTGATCGGCCAGGCCGCGACCCTGCACAGCCCCCGCGACCTGGCCATCGTGGTCCTGTCCGCGCACGCCGACGGCGAGCGCCGCTGGGGCTGGGTCCGCTGGCTGCCGCACTGCGCCCCGCGCGGCGGCGAGGACTGCGTGGCCCTGGTCGGCACCGACCCGGAATCCGCCGCCCACCGCGTCGCCGAGCTGGCCGCCCTCATCGACGAACGCCAGAACACCGCCATCCCCGAGCTCGGCAAGATCCCCACCGGCTGGGACGACCTGGGCGGGCCTGAGACACCGGCTCTGACCTCCTACGACGTACGCCCCTACGACGTCCTCGTCGTGCTCGACGGCGCCCAGGTCCTGCGCGGCCTGCCCGGCATGCCGCAGATCCTGCGCCAGGGCCCCCGGTCGGGCGTCTTCACCCTCGCCATCGACGACGACCAGCGCCTGCTCCCCGAGGAGTGCGCCACCGTCGCCGCGTGCGCCGCGGACGGTCAGGTGCGCCTCCTCGGCGGCGGTCTGGAGGTCATCGGCCCGGTGCTGGCCGACCTGGTCTCACCGTCGTGGTGCGACCGCGTGGCCAGGGCGCTCGGCCCGATCCGTGACGTGAGCAGGGACGACCCGGCCGGCCACCTCCCCGAGGCGGTCCGCCTCCTCGACCTCCTGAGCCTGCCCGCCCCCTCCGGTCACGACCTCGCCACCCGCTGGCACGGCCACGGCTCCACGAAGGCGGTCATCGGTATCGGCCCCGACGGCCCGTTCTCCGTCGACCTGAGGGTGGACGGTCCGCACGGCCTGATCGCCGGCACCACGGGCGCGGGCAAGTCGGAGCTGCTGCAGACGCTCATCTGCTCGCTGGCGGTGGCCAACCGGCCGGACCAGCTGACGTTCGTGCTGGTCGACTACAAGGGCGGGGCCGCGTTCAAGGAATGTGTACGGCTGCCGCACACGGTCGGCATGGTCAGCGACCTCGACGGCCACCTGACGCAGCGGGCCCTCGACTCCCTGGCCGCCGAGATCCGGCGCCGCGAACGCCTGCTGCTGGCCGCGGGCGCCAAGGACATCGACGACTACACCGGCGAGCCGCTGCCCAGGCTCGTGCTGATCATCGACGAGTTCGCGGCCCTGGTGGCCGAGCTGCCCGACTTCGTCAACGGCCTGGTCGACATCGCCCGCAGGGGCCGTTCGCTCGGCATCCACCTGATCCTGGCCACCCAGCGGCCGGCGGGCGTGGTCACGGCCGACATCCAGGCTAACACCTCGCTGCGGATCGCGCTCCGGGTCACGGAGCCCGCCGAGTCCTCCGACGTCATCGACCTGCCGGACGCGGCGCACATCTCCAAGTCGACGCCTGGCCGGTGCTACGTGAAGTCGGGGGTGGGGGCCGCGGCGGCCGTACAGACGGCGCGGGTGGGCGGCAGGAGCCCGGTGGCGAGCGCGTCACTCAGAGCCGACCCGACGGGCGCGGGCGCGACACTCGGCCCAGGCGCGATGCTCAGCCCTGGCCGCTTGGCGGGTGCGGGCGGTCAGCTGCGGGTGGTCGACGTGGACTGGCGGTCCTTGGGCCGGGCGCTGCCGCCACTGCCGGAGCCGCCGGAGGGGTCGACGATCACCGACCTCACCATCCTCGCCGACGCCCTCATCGAGGCCGCGCGCCTGACCGGCGTACCGGAGCAACCGAGCCCTTGGCTGGAGCCGCTGCCCTCGGCCGTGACCCTCGACGAGGTCACCACTGCCTTGTCGGCTGGGCCGCGTTCCGGATCAGGGACATTCGCCGAAGTCGGTCCGCTGGCCTTCGGGATGATCGATCGACCCTGGGCGCAGGACCGGCGCCCGCTCGCGCTGGACCTGGCCCAGGGCGGCCACCTGCTGATCGCGGGAGCCGCCCGCAGCGGCAGATCCACCGCGCTACGGACGATCGCGGGCGCCATCGCCGCACAGGCCTCCCCGGCCGACGTCCACCTGCACGCCATCGACTGCGGATCGGGCGCGCTGCTCCCGCTGATGGCCATGCCGCACTGTGGCGCTGTCGTCACCCGCGACCAACTCGACCGCGTCGAACGCCTGCTGTCCCGCCTCCGCGCCGAGGTGGGCCGTCGCCAGCAACTGCTCGCCGAGGCCGGACACGCCTCACTGGCCGAATACCGCCAGGCGGGCCACCGCCTCCCCTGGCTGGTGCTCATGGTCGACCGCTGGGAGGGCTATGTGGCGGCCTTCGAGGGCTACGACTACGGCCGCCTCACGGAGTCGCTCCTGCAACTCCTCAGAGAGGGTCCGGCGGTGGGGCTGCGGGCGGTGGTGACGGGCGACCGTTCGTGCCTGCTCGGCCAGGTCTCCACGGTCTTCGACGACCGCCTCCTCCTCCGCCTGGCGGACCCGGCCGACTACGGGCTGGCCGGCCTGCCGATGAAGGGCCTGCCCGCGTCGATGCCCGCCGGCCGCGCCCTCTCGATCGGCGAACACGGCATCATCGAGAGCCAGATCGCCCTCCTGACCCACGACCCGTCGGGCCCCGCCCAGGTGGCCGCCCTCCAGTCTCTCGCCCGCGCCGCGGCCCCGCTCCGCAGCGTCCCGACGTACGCATCCACCGCGACACCCGCGAGAGCCATCCCCCAGCCCACTGCGACCACCTCTGCGACCTCTGCGACAAACCACCGTGAAGCCCTGGTGGGCGCCCCGGACGGCCCATCAGGCGGCACGTCGAGAGGGATCTCGGGCAGCGCGGCCTCACCATACGGCGACCTCCCGGACGGCGTTCCGGACGGCGTTCCGAGCAGCATGTCAGGCGGTGCCGCGGGCAGCGCGGGCGCTTCAACCAGCGACGCGGACGGCACCTCAAGCGGCATCTCAGGGGGCATCTCAAGCGGCAACATCTCAGGCGGCGCGTCAGGTGGTGACTTCCGGGGCGGCCTGCCAGAGGGCGTGGGCGGAAGGGGCCGGTCGACTCGGCTGGGACGCGGCGCGTGGCTCTGGGAGGGAGAGCCGCCACTGCGCGTCGACGCACTTCCCATGCGCATCACCGCCGGCCAGGCCATGGACCTGGAGCCGAACTTCCCCCACCCCTCGCCCCTGTGGGCATTGATCGGCGCAGGCGGCGACGCCCTGGCTCCGATGGGCCTGGACCTCCTCGCCTACGGCCCCGGCGCCGTCGTCGCCGGACCGGCCCGCTCCGGTCGCTCCTCGGTGCTGGTGACGGCCGCCAGGTCGCTCATCTCGTACGGCACGCCGGTCATCGCCATCGCTCCTCGTCGTAGCCCGCTACGTACGCTGGAGGGCGCCCTCGCCATCCTCGGCGGAGACGGAGCGGGACTGCAGGAGCTGCTCGCCGACCGCGACCGCTACGTGGTGATCGTGGACGACGCCGAGCTGATCAACCCGGACTCACCCCTCGGGACGGTCCTGGAAGAGGTCCTCCGATCAGGCCGGGACGGCGACCACGGCCTCATCATCGCGGGTGCGACAGGCGACCTGGCGACGGCCTATCGCGGCTTCGTCGCCGAAACCCGAAAATCGCGCACCGGCGTACTCCTGTCGGTGCAGAGCCCGGCTGACGGCGACCTGTTCACGGTCCGCCTACCACGCGGCGCCGTCGGAGGGCCCCCGGGACGCGGCCTGCTGATCACCATGGGCAACACGACTCCCATCCAAGCGGCCATCTCGGACACCGGTCCGCCGTAGAACCGGGCGGACCAGACCTCCGGCTGAACGTCAGGCACCTCGGTGTCAGGGTGCCCTTCACCCCGGGACGTAGGTGTATGGGTGCACGCGCGCCTCCTTCGCCCCCCACTTCGGTGCACGGCCGCCTTCACGCCCTACCTGGCTGCACGGCCGCCTTTCACGCCCTATCTGGAGGCACGGGTGGCCTTCACCCCCACCGAGGCCAGAGCGGAGGGCATATTGCACTGATCTGTCCAAAACGTGCTACCGTCGCGGTATGGCGCGACCGAGGGAGTTTGAAGAGGAGCGGGCGATCGAGGCGGCCATGCGGGCATTCTGGAGCGCCGGCTACGAAGGGACCTCGACCCAGGACCTGTGTGAGGCCACCGGGCTGGGGCGGAGCAGCATCTACAACACGTTCAAGAGCAAGCATGATCTGTTCGACAAGGCCCTGCGGCGCTACATGGACAGCAAGACCGCCTCGCTGATGGAGCTGCTCGAAGGGGAGCTTCCAGTTCGGGAGAAGGTGCGGGCTCTGTTGTGGCAGGCCGTCGATGTTGAGACCGGGGATCCGGTCGGGTGTCTCGTGGTCAACTCGCTGGTGGAGTTGGCGCCGCGAGATCCGGAGGTGGCCGAACAGCTTCGGCGGGACGGTGAGCGGCGGCTGGGGGCGCTCCGGGCGGCATTTGAGCTCGGACAGAGCCGAGGCGAGTTGGAGGCCGATAGGGATCCGGCCGCGCTGGCGCATTTCGTGGTCGCGGCGATCAGTGGCATGCGGGTGATGGCGCGCGGGGGTTCGGATCGAGAGGCGTTGGAGTCGGTCGCGAAGACCACGCTCGACGCGCTTCTCTGACGCCGCCTGACGCAGCTGCGCGCGAGCAACCCGAGGCGAGCGGCCTGGCCCAGCCCCACGCGAGCGGCCTGGCCCAGCCCCACGCGAGTGGCCTGGGGCGGCTCCACGCAAGCAGCCGACGCGCCCCGCGCAAAAGGCTGGCGCGGCTGCGCATGAGCACGCCGGACAGGTGGTTCACCGCCCCAGACGAGCACGCGTCGTTCGCGTTTCTTGATTTTGCACTGTTCGATCTAAAACTACGAGGAGTTCCCATGCCGTTGGCCGTGTACATCCTGGGGCTGGCGATATTCGCCCAGGGCACTTCCGAGCTCTTGCTCGCCGGACTGTTGCCCGAAATGGCGGCTGACCTGGGGGTGTCCGTTCCCCATGCGGGGTTGTTGATCTCCGGGTTCGCGCTCGGGATGCTGGTGGGGTCGCCGGTGCTGGCCGTGGTGACCCTGCGGTGGCCGCGTCGTACGGCGCTGCTGACGTTTCTGGCGATCTTTGCCCTGACGCATGTCGTAGGGGCGGTGACGCCGAGCTACGGAGTGCTGTTCGGGACCCGGGTGGTGGGGGCGTTCGTGTACGCGGGCTTCTGGGCGGTGGCGGCGGTGACCGCCGTGGGGCTCGTTCCGGAGGGAGCGCGGGGCAAGGCCATGAGCATCGTGGCGGGAGGGCTTACCGTGGCCACCATCGTGGGGCTTCCCGCGGGGACGGTCATCGGGCAGCAGTTCGGGTGGCGGGCGGCGTTCTGGGCGGTCACGGTGCTGTCGGGCCTGGCGGCGGTCGGAGTGGCGGCCACCATTCCCGGCGGGCGGCCCGAGCCGGGGAGCGTGCCACACCTGGGGCAGGAGCTGCGGAACATGCTCAACTCCCGGCTCTGGCTCTCGTACGGGACCACGGCGCTGACGACCGGCGCGGTGCTGGTCACGTTCAGCTATCTCGGTGCGATGCTCGTCGACACGACCGGGCTGGCGGCGGGGTGGATTCCTGTGGTGCTGGGGTTGTACGGGGTGGGGTCGCTGATCGGCATCGGCCTGGGTGGACGTCATGCTGACGCGCGGCCTTTTACGACGCTGTACGTGGGCATAGCGGGAGTTGTTGTCATCTCGGCTGGTTGGGGAGTTTTCGCCGGGATGCCTGGGGTGGCCATCGGGCTGATCTTCCTGCTGGGGGCGTTCGGGTTTTCCACGAATCCGGCCCTGAACACGCGGGTGTTCACCGTGGGCAAGGATGCTCCGACGCTGGCCGCTGCCACCAACTTCTCGGCGTTCAACGTCGGGATCACCGTGGGGCCGTGGGTGGGCGGGCTGGCGATCGGGGCGGGGTTCGGGTACCCGGTGGTGGCCTGGATCGGGGCCGGGCTTGGGATCGCCGCGCTCGGGACCGTGGGGTTGTCCGCCGTACTGGACAAGAGGCTGGTGCTGCGTACGAGTGCCCCGGCCGCCCGCGAAGCCGTCAGCCGCTCCGGTCGCTGACGACGCCGCCCTCCGTCGCCTCGCCACCGAACTCGTCAACCGGCCCCGGCGCTGGCGACGCCGCTCTCGTCGCCTCGCCACCGAACTTGCCAACCGGTCCAGGCGCTGGCGACGTCGTCGGTTTCGCCGCCCCACACGTCCGGCGTCCTCGGGCAACCAGGTGCCACCCTGGGCGTCGCCCATACCGTCAACCACCACCTCAAGGCGATCTACCGCAGAATCCGCGTGACCGCTCGCGATGAACTCCTCGCCCGTTTCCTAGGCCGACTCATGGATGCGCGCATCTGGTGAGGACGGACAGCTGCGGTGCACCGATGTGTGGCTCAGCGTCCCGTGCCCGTCTCTTGCGAGATGGGAACGGGGGTCTCGTTGAACTGCGGCGCCGTGGGCTAGGACCGGACGTTCCAGACGCCCGGCTGAGAGCCCGCCGCTGGCTTCCATGGCTTGACCGTGGCGAAGCGAGGGAGCGCGAGGGCTTGCCCTCGCAGGGGAGGAGCCGAAGGCTCCGGGGAGAGCGCCGAGCTTCCAGGAGCGCGAAGCGCCGATGGCGAGCCCTTTGTGGGGGTCAGCCGATGCGGTCGCTGACTACGCCGTCAGTCTCGCCGCCCCACACGTCGTCGTCCTCGGTCAACCAGGTGCCGCCCTCATTGGTCCGCTCCTCGGTCCCCCCGCCCGCGCCGCCCATCGGCATGAACGGCATGCCCATCCCGTTCCCGGTGCCTGCCTTGAGGCCGGCCTGGGTGGTCGGCAGGGCCGAGGCCATGCCGCCGCTGCCCCCGGCGCTCGTGAGGGGGCCCGACGAAGGGGAGGAGGAGTTCGGGGAGCTCGGGAAGTTGGCGTTGGGGCTGGTGATCGTGGGGTTGGAGTTCGGGGTGGAGGTGGGGGTGTGGGTGGGGTTCCAGTCCGAGGGGGGCTGGAAGTCCTCCAGTTTGGTGGAGGTGGGGGCGGACAGGCCCTTGGTGGGGTCGGTCAGGCCGGACGTGGGGTCGGTCATGCCCTTCGTCGGGTCCGTCAGGCCCTTGGTGGGGTCCGTGATGCCGCCCGTGGGGTCCGTCGCACCCTTTGTCGGGTCCGTTGCCCCGGGGACCGTGGCGCCCTTCGTCGGGTCCGTGGTGCCGTTGCCGGTCGGGTCGGGGGTCTGCGTGTCGTTCGGGAACTTGGGCGTGGTGGGGGTGTCGACGCCGTTCCGGTTCGAGCCATCGGAGCCGATGCCGCGGCCGTTGTCGCCCAGGCCGCCGTTGTCACCCGTGCCGTTGTAGCCGCCGGTGTCGTTGTAGCCGTTGTAGCCGTTTCCCGGCCCGCCCGGTCCGCCGGGGCCCCCGGGGTTGGAGAAGTCCGTGTTCAGGGGCGTGACGGGAGGGGGTACGCCGGCCGGGTCCTTGATGTCCGGGACCTCTTTGTGGAAGGAGTCCGGCAGTTGCTGGTAGGTCAGGGTGAGGTCGTCGTTCAGGAGGCGCAGGTGCTGGCCGGCGAGTTCGTCCTGGGAGCCCCACTCGACGCCTTTGTCCATGGTGCGATACCAGCCGGGGCTGGAGTCGTCGAAAGTGAAGGTGTTGTCGCTCCAGGCCAAGCCCGACTTGTCCATGAACTCCTGGTGCTCGACGAGCCTCTCACCGAGCGACTGCAGCGGGCGGCCCATCCAGTTGAGCTTGTCCGACAGCTCGCGGACCGTCGCGTGCAACACCCGGAGGGCCTCCTGCGCCTCGACCGACGCCTTGCCGCCCCAGCACTTGGCCATCTCGACGTTGATCTGCTCGATGACCTTCTGAGCGCCGGCGAGGGTCGAGCAGGCGTCGAGGTAGGCGTTGCCCGCCTGCTTGACGGCCGTCGGGTCCAGGGACTTGACGAAGTTCTTGACCTCGGCGACGCTCCTGCCGTCGTCGTCCACCTCAAGAGGCGGGCACGACGTCTTGATCATGTGCGTCTTCTTCTGGACCTTGAGCTTCTTGTCCTCGGCCATGGGGGGCTCCTACACCTCCTTCGTGCCGACGTTGGCGACGTCGACGCGCTCGTAGTTGCCCGCGCCCGCGTTGATCAGCTCGATGGCGATCCGCGTCTTCTCGGCGACCTCGCGGTAAGCCTCGGTGAATTCCTTGTGGCCGTTCTGGACCGTGGCGACGAAGGTCTGGCCGCCTTCCCATCGCTTGATCTGCTCGACGGCCATCTTCATGCCGACGAGATTGGCCTTCATGTCGAGGTCGTTGACGGATCCGGGCTTGTCCCCGACGAACTTGGCGAACTCGTCCTGGAGCTGCTCGGCGAGCTTCTTGAGCTTGCCGGCGCTGTACGTGACGCCTTCGCGCTCGGGATCGAGCCCTGCCCAATCCGACTCCAGACGCCAGCCCTGGGCCGGCGGCGGACTCAACTTATCGGGATCTGACACAGCACCCTCCCCGAACACCACTGGCCACCGACTTTACTCGTATATCACGATCTCATGACCCCATTTAGGACATAACCCCCGCTGGTCCCATACTCCTATGCTGTCCTCAAGCCGGACCGGAACGGAGTGGCATGCAGACCCGCAAGGATCTCTACCAGGCACATCGGCTCATGACCCAGCGCCTGGGTATGGCCCTGTTGCAGGGCGAGCCAGACCTCCCTGAGTCGCCGATGCGGCGGCACAACGTGGCGACGTTCGCCGGGATCCTGGTCGGCGTTCTCATCGTCGCGGGGTTCGGCATCTGGGGCATGCTCAAGCCGGGCGGGGCGACCAACCTGAGGGACGCCGGTCAGCTCATCGTCGAGGAGGAGACCGGCGCCGCCTACGTCTACAGCCAGCAGACCGGCCGGCTGCTGCCCGTGGCCAACTACGTCTCCGCCCGGCTCCTGCTGGACAGCGACTCCATCAAGGTCAAGACGGTGTCCGCGGAGTCGCTGGCCGGGTTCGCGCGTGGCGGGCAGGTGGGCATCGCGGGCGCGCCCGACTCGCTGCCCAAGCCCGAGCGGCTCATCAAGTCGCCCTGGTCCGCCTGCGTGGTGGAGGCGACGGACCCCGCCGGGGGGCGCAAGTCGTACGTGACGCTGGTGGGCGGGACCGACGTCGGCGGCAAACCCGCCGGAAACGACGCGCTGGTCGTCAGCGACGGGCGGCAGAACTGGGCGCTCTGGGGCAACCAGCGCATGGCCGTGCGGAACGTGGACCGGCTCACCGACCAGACGCCCCGGCGGGTGCCGATCTCATGGATCAACGCCATCGCCGAGGGGTCGGACTTCGCCGCCCCGCCGATCCCCCAGCGCGGCCGCAACATCCACGGTCCCGGTGGCAGGACGTTCAAGGTCGGGCAGGTCTTCAAGGTCGCGGCGGTCGCGGGGGCCCCCGCGCGCTGGTACGTCATGCTCGCGGACGGCATCGCGCCGATCACCCAGACGCAGGCCACCCTGTTGATCCAGGATCCGGCCAGCCAGGCGGCGTACGGCAAGCAGCCCGTACGGGAGATCCCGATCGACGCGGCGAACGCCAACGCGGCGAAACTCTCGGCCCAGCGGATCACCGGCGGCGGCATGCCGGCGACGATGCCGCGCTTCCAGGTGCCCGCCGGCTCCGTACCGCTGTGCATGGTCTACGCCAACACCGCGAAGGGGTCCGTGAAGGGCACGCTCACGGTCGGGAGCCGGATCGCCATCCAGACGCCGGGGTCGAGCGGCAACCCCGAGAGGTTCGACCAGGTGTTGCTGCCCCCGGGCGCGGCGGCCGTGGTGGGGCTGCTGCCCGGCGAGAACCAGCTCTCCTCCGTGCAGCAGTTCTATCTGGTCACCGACCAGGGGAAGAAGTACCGGCTGGCCTCGCCCGACGTGCTGACCAAGCTGGGCTACGACGCCACGGACGTGGCCCCGCTGCCCGCCCACCTCCTGCGCCTGATCCCCGAGGGGCCGACGCTCGACCCGGCGGCCGCCAGGACGCCGGTCTCGGACACCCCGGTCATCCGGCCGACGGGTTCCTAAACAGGAGGTTTCCTGGACGGCAAATCCTTGTAAACACTAGTATCAAAGGTGCATTTTGTACTTTGTGCTACGTGGGGGGCTCATGGGGGACAAGGCCGAGGGATATGAGGTCATACCGCCGGACCTGAAGAAGGCCATGGAGACCTGCGCCGAGCAGGCCCCGATCGTCCGCAGCGCCATGATCGCCTTCGCGCCCGCGAAGCTGCACAAGAGCGACTTCGGCCTCGCGCCCGGCGCCGACGAGCTGGGCGCGGCGTACGTCGACGGCACCGCGGAGAACGAGCACAAGGACAAGCGGTACGAGTCGGTCTACGGCTACCTCGGCGACCTGGCCGCTGCCCTGGAGTTCATCACCACGGCCCTTGAGGTCTCGGCGTACAACTACAAGGCCGCCCACCAGGCCAGCGACGTCGGAGGCCCCAGATGAGCCAACACGGCAGCATCAACCCGCTCGAATGGGACTGGACGGCCTGGCACTTCGAGATCAACTGGGGCTCGCTGCTCAATCCCGCCCCGCTGCTCGACACGATCAAGTCCATGTGGCGCGCGCTCCCCACGCTCATCGGCGGTGATGAGACCGAAGGACGACTCAAGGCCGCCGCCACCGCGCACGACAACCTCGCCACCAACCTGAACAAGGTGTTCGAGGTCCTCGACTCGCGCGCCCATGGCCAGCACGCCGGCTACGTCGACAAGATCGTGAAGGAGTGGAAGGGCAAGGCCGCCGACGACTTCAGGAAGGTCTGGGGCCTCGTACTCCGGCACGACAACCGCGTCGCTCTCATGAAGAGCTGCACGGAGATCGCCAACATCCTCAGGATGGTCGCCGACTCGGCCGCCCACACCAGGAAGGCCATCATCGAGCTGCTCGAGACGGCGGTCATCTGGTACGTCGCCTTCTACGCCCTCCGGTGGGCGGCCGGCATGTGGGGCGGATGGCTGGCCGCGGGGGCCGCCTACATGCGGACGACGAAGATCGTGCTCATGGCGGTCCAGGTCCTCACCAGGTTCGCGTCCGTCCTCAGGATCTGTGCCGGCGCCCTCAGGGTCCTGCCCGTGGTCGGCCGGCTGAAGTGGGTGGCCAAGCTCGGCACCGCCACACGCACCGCCACGGCCATGACGAAGACGGAGCTGGCGGTCGCGAAGTTCAAGAAGTACTCGGCCTATGCGAACAAGTTCGGCGCGGCGAGCTTCAATACGTACGCCAAGACCTCCGGCAGCGTGTACGGCGGAGTCATCGGCACGCAGATGGCGGGCCAGGGCATCAGCGGCCACAGCATCTTCAACCTCAGCCCCCTGACCTTCACCCAGGCGGCCCGTATCACCGCGGGCGCCACGCTGGTGGGCACCTTCGCTCCCATGTCCGGTTTCTTCGGCAAGGGGCTGCTCCAGGGCGGTACGGCGGCGAGCTGGGCGGCGACGCTGACCAAGACAGGCGCCGCCGTCGGCGAGTCCGGCATGGCCTTCGGCGGTTTCGTCGCGATGCGCAACTGGGCGTACGAGCAGGTCAAGCACAAGCTGCCCGGAGCCAAGATCGCGGGGAAGCCCGGCAACTTCCACAAGCAGCTCTGGGGTGGCATCCCCACCTCCGCCTTCCGCGTGTGGCGGTCCCTGGCCACCAACCCGGACTACGGCGACCTGCCCAAGTCGGACCTGCCCGTCGCCAACGGCCAAGCGACTCCGCCCTCGCGGGTCGGCACGGCGAAGGTCGGCTATTGGCCGGTCGACAACGGCTCGCTGTACGACATCGCCCAGAAGGTGTACGGGGACCCGAACCGGTGGCAGGAGATCTACAACGCCAACAGGGACATCATCGGGGACGACCCGCGCAAGCTGAAGCCCGGCCAGGTGCTGCGGATCCCGCTGGACGAGTGAGGGTCAGGCCTCGGCGGTGCCGCCGCCGGGCAGCTTCCCGGTCAGGGAGTCGTCCATCTTCACGGTGAGGCCGCCCATCTTCTCGTCGTAGGCCATGCCGGCGTCGGAGAACGGCGGCATGCCACCTGACTTCATCGCGGTCATCTCGGTGGGGATGGACGCCTCCAGCATGGGGAAGAGCTTCCCGGTCATCTCTGTCTGCTGGGCGGACATGTAGAGGACCCCGCCGAGACCTGCGACGATCATGCCCTGCTTGATGAGCAGCTTCTTGACCGCCTGCAGGGTGATGGAGCCCCGCACGGCCGACAGCCCCTCGGCCATGATCGCGGTCCACGGGGTGGCCCGCATGGCCAGCTTGCACATGCCCATGACGAACATGCTGGTGGCCACCGCCATGGCCACGAGGGCGCCGTAGTGGTACGCCTTGGCCGCCGAGTTGACGGCGTCTCCGGTGTCGTTACGGGTGTCCTTGAGGGACTTGACGCCATTCTTGAAGGCCGTGTGGATGCCCTCGAAGGTTTCGAAGGCCGCGCCATCCCACTTGCCGGAGGTCTTCAGCTGCTTCTTGAGGTGGTCCAGCCCGTCGGCCAACTCGTCCAGCTCGGACATCAGCCCGGCGTGGTCGACGCTCTGCCAGGCTTTGGCGGCGTCCGACATCGCGCCGGGGTTCGACACCAGCACGCCGATGCCGGCGGCGACGTAGAAGGCCCAGGGCTGCAGGATCGCGACCGCCGCGGCGGCCGCCGTGCTCGCCGCCAGCTTGTACAGCGACGCGTCTGACTCGTAACTCACCTGGAATCCCGCCCGATCACTTCAGGCGCGATCTCATCGTCGCCGCCCCAGACGCCCTCGTCTTCGCCGAGCAGCGCGTTCTCGCGTTCCTTCTCCTTGTCGCCACCGGCCCCGGCGCCGCCCATCGGCATCATCGGCATCATGGGCATGCCGCTCGTACCGTTAGCACCTCGCAGACCGGCCGGTACGGCACCCGCACCCGTACCCGCACCCATGCCTCCGCCGATGCCCGTGCCGAACCCGGTGCCCGTACCGGCGCCGCTGCCCGTGCCGACGCCCGAGCCGGGGCCGGTCCTGGTGGCGGAACCGTTCAGGTCCGGAGACAGGCTGCTGAGGTCCGGGTTCTTGACCTGCGGGGTGTTCAGCGAGTTGGGGTCGAACTGGGACAGCTGCGTCCCGTCGGGGAGCTTGCTGTCGATGCCGGGCAGCTTCTGGTCGGGCATTTGCGGCTGGCCGTTGAGCGCGGAGTCGATGCTCGGCACTTTCATGTCGGCCTGGTTGCCCACGGGAGCCGATGGCAGGTCCGTGTTGGGCAGGTTCGTGTTGGGCAGGCTCGTCGAAGGGAGGTCGCTCGACGGCAGATCGGTCTTCGGCAGGTCCGTCTTCGGCAGGTCCGTCGAGGGCAGGTCCGTCTTGGGCAGGTCGGTTCCGGGCAGACCGGTGCCGGTCCCCGGCTTGCCTCCGCCGGACAGGTCAGGCAGTCCGGCGCCGGTGTCCGGCAGGCCGGAGTTGCCGAGATTCCCGAGGTTCCCGAGGCCGTTGGGCCCGCCGCCGAGGCTGTTCGGGTCGAAGCCGATGTTCTTGACCCCGTCGGCGTTGGCATCGTCGGCCGCCTGGTAGTTCTTGGCGGCCTGCTTGATCGCGGTCTTCCAGCTCTGCAGCGCCTTGCGCCCCGTGGCCAGCGCGGCCGCCTGCCGTTCGATCGCCTTGTCATGGACGCTGTTGACGCCGATGCCGATCACGCCGAAGTGCGGCCACTGGACGCGAAGGTTCTCCGTCTTGCCCTCTAGCTGGGAGATGACCCCAGTGTGTTCGTCTATCGAATGACTGTTGGTGTCGAGCGCGCTGGTCTTGAACGAGACGCCGGACGACATCGACGGAAGCTTGCCGCCGTTCTGCAACTGCGCCAGCTGAGCCGCCTGGCTGGAATTCGAGTCGCCCATCCCACTCCCTGTAGCGCGGTCAGCAGATGACCGGGTCGGTCACGTCGTGCGCGGAGTTCCAGTCGTCCTGGTCCGCGGGGAGCCAGGTCATCCTCTCGAAGTCCCCCTGCTCCTGGCCCGCGCCGGCACCGGACATCGGCATGAACGGCATGCCGTTCATGCCGTTCGCCGAGCCCCGCATGGCCGCCGTGAGCCCCTGGCCCGGGGCGCCCATGGCGCCGTTCGGCGAGCCGAGCACCGAGGGGACGCTGGGCGTGCCGGTAGGCGACAGGACACCCACCGGATTGGGGGCGATGGTGCTCACCGGATTGCCGGTCGGGGTGACGGCGGTCGGGGTGATGACCGGCGTGGTCGGCGAGTAGGACGACACTTCCGTCCCGTTCGGGTCCAGGCCGCCCTTGGGGTTGTCGCTGCTGGTCTTGTCGTCCTGGCCGAGCACCGGCGGGACCGTCTGGTCCCGGTTGCCGGAGTCGCCGGTCTGCGAGGGGTCCTGGCTGCCGGTGCCGTCGCCCGGCGTGTTGCCGCTCTGGTCACCGGTGCCGTTACCGCTCTGGTCGCCACCGTTCTGGTCGCCGCCGTTGTGACCGCCACCGTTCTGGTCGCTGCCGTTGTGACCGTTGCCGTTCTGGCCGTTGCCGGTGTCCGAGCCCGGCCTGCCGCCCGAGTCGGAGCCGCTGTGGTCGCCGGAGCCCGAGCCGCCCGTGCTGCCGCCGCGCGAACCGTCGGAGCCCGTACCGCTACCTGTGGAGCCCGTACCCCCGGAAGAAGAACCGCCGTAGCCGTCCGAGGACCCGTTCCCGCCGGTCCCGTTCCCGCCGGCGTTGATGCCCTTGCCGGTCGGGTATCCGGGGTCGCGGTACGTGCCCGTACCGCCCGGGATCGAGACGGCGGGCAGTTCGTAGGACACGTCGTGCGGGACCTGCACGTTGTAGAGATCAACGATCTTCTTGTTGAGCTCCTGCATCGCCTGCTGGGCTTCGCGGTCCGCGGCGGCCTTCGCGGCCTTCGCGTTGGCGGCCTCGTCCACCATGATCTCGGAGCTGGGGACGTCGCCTTGGGAGCTCTTGTTCGCCGAGATGCCCTCGACCTTGGCGATCGTCTCGGGGAGGTAGCTCGCGTACTGGCGCAGGGCGGAGCCCATCATCTCCAGCTTGGTGGACAGCTCGCCGCCGGAGGCGTGCAGCATCTGCAGCGCGTGGCGCGCCTTGCTGGCGTCGGGGCCCTTCCACACGGTGAGGATCTTGCCCGCGTGTTCTTCCAGCGCGTTGACGGCCGACTCGATCGCGCTCGACGCCTTGTCGTACGCGAACCCGGCATCCTCGATCTGGCTGGGCTGGGTGTTGTTCAGCATCGTCAGGATCTCGTCCTTGGATGCGTTCACCGTCCCGCCCTCTGGCATCTTGTCGAACGACAGGATGACGACGACCTGCCGGCCGCCCTTGCCCTCGGCCATCAGCCCTTGCCCTCGTTGGCCTTGTCGCCGGCGCCATGGTTGGCGGCGCTCGCCTCGACGGCGGCGATCACGTCCTTGTAGGCGTCGACGAATTCCTTATAAACCTGTGCGAACTTCTTGCCGCCGCTGTTGGCGCCGACGGTCCTGCTGAAGGCACTGGCGTCGTGCCACGTGCCGATCTGCGCCTCGGACAGCTGGCAGTGGTCCAGGATGCCGTTCACGGAGCCGTTGGTGTAGCCCTCCGCCGAGCCGGGTCCCGTCATGCCACCGAGGTGTGACTTGAGCTCTTCGGCGATCGCTCGCATCTGGGTGGGGGAATGCTCTCGCCCCGGTCCCGAGTCGAACAGATCAGGATCGATGTGCAGAGGGTCTTGCCCCTCCATTGCGTCCTTCTGGGTCATCCCCATCCCCCATAGAAAAAGGAACCCGGCCGGCGCTGCAAGGCACCGGCCGAGGGAGGCACGATCGCCGCAACGGACTTCTAGTCGGTCCAGATGCTGATGTTGCGCCGCTCAGCGTTCTCGTAGTTGCCCTTGGCGATGCTGACGGCCTTGGCCGCTTCGAACAGCTGCTTGCCCATCTCCACCTCAAGGGCGTCCCACTGGGCCTTCTTGCCGTCGAAGAACGTCTTCGCCTCACCCTCCCAGTCGGTGCCGAGGGTGGTCCTGACGTCGTTGTAGAGGTCGTCCGTCACCCGGTCCAGCTCGGTGACGATCGACTTCAGCTGCTCGTACGCCGCTTCCATGTTGGGGAAGTGGGCGTAGGTGTAGTCCTCTGGGGTGAACGTGTCGGCCATGAGTGTCTCCGTCCTGCCTACGTACTGGGGGGGGCTTAGCTCGACGCGTTGATCAGCGAGTCGATACGACCGCCGGCGCCCGCGGAGTTGAGCCCGCTGGAGATGTCCATGTTCTGCTGCGCGGCGGTGGAGTACACGCCGGCGCCCATGTTCAGCTTGTCGTAGATGCTCTCAAGGATCTTGATGACTTGCTGGAAGTCGACATCCCACGCGTCGAGCGCCTTGCCGAACTGCTGGGAGGCGCCGCCCTTCCAGCCCGCGGCCATCAGGTCGCCCTTGATGGTCTGCACCCGCTGACGCATGCCCTCGATGTACTGGGCAGTGGTCTCGCACTGGCCTGCGGCCTTGATGAGCTTCGTGGGCGCGGTACCCATAAGTGTTGCCATTGGACCTCCAGGTCAAAAGGTCTGGTTCTGTACGGCGGCGCCGTAGGTCCGGTCAACCCGCGTACCCCCGCAAACAACATCAAACGGCATGCTAGCCCCCATCCGCCCCAGAAATAACAGATACTTAACATAACGGCTAGATCACCGTTGGGCGACTTTCAGGTAAACATGCAGGTGGGCGGGCTGGCGATTTCTGACTCCGGCCATCGGCCTGACGTCGCGGCTGGTCGTAAAGCTCACAACCTGTACGGCTCAGCAGCCTCACGGCTACGCTTTTGCCGCTTCTGTGTTGATTGCTGGGAGGGCGACAGAGTGGCCGAAGTCGGGAGTATGGGGCGGCCGAGCATCGACAGTCTGCTCAACTGGAGCTCTCCCCCGCCACAGGACGGGCCGGGTGAGATTCAGGTGGGCACCGCGCCCCCCGGCTCGGTCGACGGCGCGACGACCGTCCTTACCGCGGGCGGGGGTGATTCTCCGCGGCCGGATCAGGCGGGTCCCGTCGACGATCCGTCGATCCCACCTGACCAGGTAGGACCTGCCAACGACCAGATCCCGCCGGATCAGGTCGGGGCGGCCGACGGCCAGGGGGATCCGACGGTGGCCGAGATCCAGTCCGACCAGCTGAGCTTCGGGCCCGAGTCGGTGGACGACGTGATCGACGGCGAGCCCGGCTCGGTCGATCCGCAGGCCGCCGAAGGTGACCCGGCGTGGGAGCCCTCGGACGCCGACGCGAGCGGTGACCCGGACAACTCCGACACGTCGGACGACGCGACCGAGGACCCGGACGCCCCGCAGAGCCAGGACGACACCGGGAACCCGGACAACCCCAGCGACCAGGACGGCACGGACACCGGCGACCAGTCGAACACCGGTGACCAGGGCGACGCCTCGGACCCGCAGACCGACCCCGGCACCTCCGACGGCCAGCAGGACCCCGCCGGCTCCGACCCCCAAGGCCAGCAGGACCCCACGGACCCGCAGACCGACCCGAGCCAGACCGACCCGAGCCAGACCGACCCGAACCAGCCCGATCCCGGCCAGACAGACCCGAACCAGCCCGATCCCGGCCAGACCGACCCCAGCCAGCCGGGCGGCCAGGACGACACGACCGTTCCCGAGACTCCCTCGACGGACCCGCCGGCCGGTGGCGGCGCCGAAGACCCCAGCTCCAGCCTCCCGGAAACCCCCACTCCCGAAACGCCCACTCCCGAAACTCCGAGCACCGACCTGCCGGCTACCCCGACCCCGGAAACCCCCGGCGCTGGAACCCCCGGCGCTGGGACCCCCGGCTCCGGAGGCGGCGACACGCCGTCCATCCCCACTCCCGACTCCTCCGGAGGCGGCGGTGGCGGAGGCGGCCAGAACAAGGGCGACGGCAAGGCAGACGGCAAAGGCGGCAAGACAGGCGGCAAGGACACCGGCGGCACCACGAAGGACGACAAGTTCACCGGAAGCGAGCTCGGCGGCGGCTGGCACAAGGCCCGCCCCGAGGTCATGGAGAAGCTCGGCAAGAAGATCGGCCCCAGCAAAGGCGGCGACGGCGACACCCCCGGCGACCACATGGGCGCCGCGGAGGAAACCGCACGGAACATCGACATCGGCTTCCCGGGGTTCGGTCTGATGGGCGCGATGGCGTTCACCCCCGCGTACCACTCGGCCCGCACGTCGGCCGCCGACTATCTCAAGAGCGCCAAGAACCAACTGGGCGTCTGGGACGAGCAGCTCAAGCGGGGAGCCGACATCGTCCGTCTGGCCAACGACAAGAGCACCGCGAAGAACTGACCTCAGGGGCGACATGGATTACTACTCGAACGGATCGACCTACTACTCCGTGGCGATGGGTTTGTGCCTCTATGGCGCGGTCCTGCCGTCCAATCCCGCACTGAAAACGATCTGCAAGTTCACCGGGACGATAATCGGCACGATGTACTCCAGCCCCAGCGACATCCGCGAAGCGGCCAGGAACACCCGCGGCATGACCACGACGGTCAACAACGCGGCGGCGTCCATCGACTCGGCCCTGGACACCATTGATCATGACGACTGGGAGAAGATGGCGCGTCCGGACGTCGACAGCGCGGTGAAGAAGTTCACCGCCGAGGCCAAGAACAGCTCGCAGTCCTACGAAGGGCTCGCGGGAGCGCTCGACCAGCTCGCCAAGCATTCCTTCCAGATGTCCGTGGCCAGCGTGTCCGTCGCCACGGTTCTGGTCGCCCTCTCCCATGCCAGCGCCGCGGGCAAGCTCTTCCCTCCCGCCACGGTGGCGACGGAGCTGGCCACCACCGCCTCCGGCGGGGCGGCGCTCGCCACGCTGAGGACGATCGCGAGCAGCGGCCTGAAGGTCTACATGGCGGCTGCGGGCGTCGCCTCGGCGGCGGCCATGTACCTGGGCCAGAGCGCCTCGGAGAACATGAGCAAGGCGGTCACGCCCACGGACCCCAAGTCGACGCCGGCGTTCGAGCAGGTCTACATCCCCAACCTGCCGACGTACGACAAGGACGGCCAGCCGCTGGGCATGAAGAAGGACGCCTAGAGGTCCAGGCGGCGGCGGATGCGGTCGAGCTCGCCCATGACGTCCTCGAACGTCCGGTTGTAGGCGGACTCGGCCTCCTTGATCTTGGTCAGGGCGGCGTCGGGGTCCTCGACGTACTTCATCGGGTTGTCCTCGTCGCCGAACGCCTGGCCCATGGCCTCGGTGACCTGGTGCTGCAGGTCCGCGGTCGCGGCCTGGAGCTGCTGCTTGATGAGGTCGGCGAGCTCGCCCGAGCTCAGCCGCATCGCCTTGGGATGCAGCTGGAGCTCGCGCAGCCCCTCGCTGCCGTACGCGATCGTGACCAGGCCGTCGTCGTCCTGGGCCCGCCCGACGAGGTCCGTCATGTTCTTCTGGAGCTCTTCGATGCGGGCGAACTGCTCATCGGCGCCCTTGAGAAGCTTCTCGATGTCGATGTTCGCGAAGTCCCCAAACTCCTGCATCTTCACTCCACTCTCACAACATTGTTAAATCGCGCAGCAACCTATCACCCGGACAAACCGCGCACCCAGGAATAGACCTCGAGAACGCCCAGCGCGAGCGGGAAGAGCTCGACGATCAGGATGACGTCCACGATGTCCGCCGCGCGGCCCCAGAACGGCGACGGCTTGCCCGTGGGCAGCCAGAGGCCGATGCCGACGGCGGTCAGTGCCAGCCACAGCATGCCGATCGCCACGGCCACGGCGCCGATGACGCCGGATTTCGGGCCGAGGGTCACCGCGAGCAGGCCGAACGCGGTCAGGCCGACGGTGATCAGCCACAGCCGCTGGCGTACCCCACGGAAGACCCGGGCCCGCATCATCAGCGTCAACCCGAGCGTCGCGGTCATGAGGGAGGCGATCCAGCCGCCGTACGTGGCCAGCAGCACCTCGGAGACCAGCGCCACCAGCCCGATCGCGATGATCATGCCGGTGGCGTAGCGCTGGGCGATGACCGTCCGCTCCTGGATGGCCGCGCTGTTCAGGCGCTGGTTGTCGGCCCGCAGCTCCTCCGCGGTGGTGGGCATGGCCGGGAGCGGCACCTTGGCCAGGCGGAACGACAGCGTGGGGACCAGCGGGCTCAACGCCAGCAGGATCGACACCGTCACCGCGGCCACTCCCGCGGGTGGCGATCCCCACACCATGACCACGGCCGCGCCTATCGCCCCGAACGTCGTGGCGACGGCCGTACCGAGGAATCCCGGCACGCCGTCGGAGATCAGCGCGCCCGCGATGGTGGCCACCAGCGCGGTGCAGGCGAGCGCGGCCAGCAGGTGGGGCGCGCCGAGGCCGGCCAGGGTGCCGCCGCTGGCCGGTGCGAACAGGCCCGCGATGAAGCCGTACGGCAGCGCCGCGTGCCCGATCAGGGCACCCGCCAGGGAGTCGCCCACCGCTCTCGACAGGGCCGCGCCGGTGGCCACGACCACGAGCGCCATCAGCCCCGCCACCACCGTGACGACCAGCGCGGGCGCTCCGGACAGCGCCAGGGCGATCGCGCCCAGGACGAGCAGCCCGAGCGCGCCGCTCGCGCCCATCATCCGGGTGTGCCTGGTCTCCCAGGTGCCCGCGGAATTCTTGACTCCGGTCGCGACCACGTCGGCCACGTCGTCGTACAGCGCGGGCGGCAGGATCGCCTCGCGCGGCCTCAGATAGAGCACCTCGCCGTCGAGTATGCCCAGCGCGCCGAGGCTCTGGCCCAGGTCGAGCGGGGAGCCGCCGAGCCGCTGCAGCGTCCAGCCGGGCGCGGCGGCGGACTCGCCGCCCAGCTCGTCCAGGGCGCGCAGCAGGCCGGGCAGCACGTGCGGCAGCGGGATGTCGGCGGGCAGCGCCAGGTCGGCCTTGCGCCGCGGTCCCACGATCGTCACGTGGCACAGCGCGGGCAGCGGCACGTGCACCTGGGCGAGCGAGCTCACCTGCATGGGCCCCTGCTGATGCGGGGGTCCCGGCGGGTGCGGCGGGCCTGGCAGGCGCGGGGGACCCTGCGGATACGGCCCCTGAACGGCCGGTCCGTGGACCATCGATCCCATGGCTGGACTCCGTCCCACGAGCATCATGGACAAGAGAGAACATATCGGGTCGCTTCTGGTAAGAAGGTCAGCAACCGATACGGAGGACCATCCAACGGTGAGCATTGTCGTTGTCCGGCGGCCCGAACGCCGTCCCAGCCCCAAGCCGCCGCGCGGGGAGATCCTGCTCGAATCGCCCCCTGAGATCCCCGAGGTCCAGGGGCAGGGCTTCATGCTGGTGCTCACGTACCTGCCCATGCTGGCGGGTGCCGCGGCGATGGCCCTGATGTTCACCGCGGGCGGCAACTCCAACCCGATCATGTACGTGGCGAGCGGCATGTTCGCGGTCTCCATGGTCGGCATGTCGATAGGACAGATGGGCCGCCAGTCGGGCGAGCGCAAGTACAAGCTCAACGGAGCCCGCCGCGACTACTTCCGCTACCTGTCGCAGGTGCGCAAGAAGGTCAGGCGGGCGGCCAAGCAGCAGCGCGAGGCGCTGGAGTGGAGCGGCCCCGAGCCCGACGCGCTCTGGTGGATCGCGATGGGCCCCCGCCTGTGGGAACGCCGGCCCCGCGACGACGACTTCAGCACGGTACGGCTCGGCACCGGCGTACAGAAGCTGGCCATCCAGCTCATCCCGCCGGACTCCAAGCCGGTGGAGGACCTGGACGCGCTGTCGGCCGGCGCGCTGCGCAGGTTCGTCAGAGCGCACGCGACGGTGTCGGAGCTGCCCGTGGCCGTGGCGCTGGGCTCGTTCGCGCGCATCAAGCTCAGCGGCGACCCGGCCGCCATGCGGGAGCTGGTGCGGGCCATGATCGGCCAGATGGCGGTGTTCCACTCGCCGGACGACCTGCGGATCATGGTGTGCGCCGGCCAGGAGTGGATGGGCCACTGGGACTGGGTCAAGTGGCTGCCCCACGCGCTGCACCCCGACGAGGTCGACGCCGCCGGACCGGTGCGGCTGATGGCCGAGAACATGAGCGAGCTGGACCGCCTGGTGGGCGCCGAGCTCAAGGAGCGGGCCAGGTTCCGGCCGGGCTCACCCGCGGACGCCCTGCCGTACCACGTGCTCATCGTCGACGGCGGGCACGTGCCCCACGACTCGCAGCTCGGCACGGACGCCATTCAGGGTGTCACGGTGATCGACCTGTCCGGGGCCACGGGGCCAGTGGAGGAGAAGGCCATGCTGCGGCTGGAGATCCAGCCCGACGGCTTCCACATGATCAAGCTGGACCACGCCGGCAAGGAGCAGAAGACCCGGCTCGGCGACCCCGACAAGCTCGACTACCTGCGGGCGGAGGGGCTGGCCAGGCAGCTCGCGCCGCTGCGCGCCTCGGCCAGCAGCGGCGGCGAGGTCGAGGACGTGCTGTCGGTCAACACCACGCTGACCGACCTGCTCGGCATCGGCGACCCCACGCGGCTGGACCCGGCGCTGACCTGGCGGCCACGGGCGGGCCGCAACCGGCTGCGGGTGCCGATCGGCCTGGGCGCCGACGGCCGGATGGTCGAGCTGGACATCAAGGAGTCGGCGCAGGGCGGCATGGGCCCGCACGGCCTGGTCATCGGCGCCACCGGCTCCGGCAAGAGCGAGCTGCTGCGCACGCTGGTGCTCGGCCTGGCCGTCACCCACTCGTCGGAGATACTCAACTTCGTCCTGGTCGACTTCAAGGGCGGCGCCACCTTCCTCGGGCTCGACACGCTCACCCACGTCTCCGCGGTCATCACCAACCTGGAGGACGAGCTCCCGCTGGTCGACCGCATGTACGACGCGCTGCACGGCGAGATGGTGCGCCGCCAGGAGCTGCTGCGCTCGGCCGGCAACTACGCCTCGCTGCGCGACTACGAGCGGGCCCGCGAGCAGGGCGCCGCGCTGGCGCCGATGCCGACGCTGTTCGTCGTGCTGGACGAGTTCAGCGAGCTGCTGTCGGCCAAGCCGGAGTTCATCGAGCTGTTCGTGATGATCGGCCGGCTCGGCCGCTCCCTCGGCGTGCACCTGCTGCTGGCCTCCCAGCGGCTGGAGGAGGGCCGGCTGCGCGGGCTGGACACGCACCTGTCGTACCGGATCGGCCTGCGGACGTTCTCGGCCATGGAGAGCCGCGTCGTGCTCGGCGTGGCCGACGCCTACGAGCTGCCGTCCGCGCCGGGCAACGGCTTCCTCAAGTTCGACACCACCGGCATGACCCGGTTCAAGGCCGCGTACGTCTCCGGCCCCCACCAGAGCGACCCCCGCGGCGCGGCCGCCGAGGGCGATGACAAGACGATCCGCCAGGTGGTCGAGTACGGCCCGGCCTACGCGCCGCTCCCGGTCGTGGAGGAGCCGGCCAAGGAGGTCGCCAAGCCGGACGAGGAGCGGGGGCCGCGGAGCAGCCTGCTTGACATCGTCGTACAGCGTCTGGCCGGTCAGGGCCCCGCCGCGCACCGGATCTGGCTGCCGCCGCTCGGCGAGCCGCCGACCCTCGCGCACCTGCTGCCTCCGCTGTCCGTGACGCCGGAGCTCGGCCTGTCCACGCCCGGCTGGGACGGCAGGGGCCGCCTCGCCGGGGTCGTGGGCATCATCGACAAGCCGTTCGAGCAGCGCCGCGACCCGTACTGGCTGGATTTGTCGGGCGCGGCCGGCCACGTCGGCGTCGCGGGCGGCACGCAGAGCGGCAAGAGCAACGTGCTGCGCACGCTGGTGACCAGCATGGCGCTCACGCACACGCCGCGCGAGGTGCAGTTCTACTGCCTGGACTTCGGCGGTGGCGCGCTGGCCGCCCTGGACGGCCTGCCGCACGTCGGCGGCGTGGCCACCCGCATGGACGCGGACCGGGTACGCCGGACCGTCGCGGAGATCGCCGCCATCCTCCAGCAGCGCGAGCGCGACTTCGCGGCGAGCGGCATCGACTCGATCGCCACCTACCGCCGTGTCGTGGCCGCCGGAGAGTACGAGGGCGACGGCTGGGGGGACATCTTCCTGCTGATCGACGGCTGGCTGACCATCCGGCAGGAGTTCGAGGCCTTGGAAGGGGTCATCACCGACATCGCGGCCCGAGGGCTCGGCTACGGCATCCACATCATCGCCTCCACCAACAAGTGGTCGGAGTTCCGCGCGGGGATCAGGGACCTGTTCGGCACCCGGCTGGAGTTCAAGCTCGGTGACGCCTACGAGTCGGAGGTCAGCCGCAAGGCGGCGCTGGCCGTACCGGAAGGCGTGCCCGGACGCGGATTGACCAAGGAGGGCATGCACTTCCTGTCCGCGCTGCCGCGCATCGACGGGGTGCGCGGCGCCGACGACCTCTCCGCCGGCGTGCGGTCGCTGGTGGAGGTCGTACGGGCCTCGTGGCAGGGTCCCGCCGCCCGCCCCGTGCGGCTGCTGCCGTCGCTGCTGCCCGCCACGGCGCTGCCCGACCCCGCCCTCACCGGGCCGAACCGGATCGCCATCGGCATCGACGAGGCCGCCCTGGCGCCGGTCGCGATCGACTTCGACGTGGACCCGCACTTCATCGTGTTCGGCGACACCGAGTGCGGCAAGTCGAACGTGCTGAAGCTCATCATGGAGGGCCTGGTCGCCAGGAAGACGCCCAAGGAATGCATGATGATCGTGCTCGACTACCGGCGCGCCCTGCTCGACACCGCGGTCACCGACCACCGCATCGGGTACGCGGCCTCCAGCACCGCGGCGGCCGAGCTGATCCAGGACGCCCGCACCGCGCTGCTCAAGCGGCTGCCCCCGGCGGACCTCACGCCGGAGCAGCTCAGGGAGCGTAGCTGGTGGCAGGGCTCCGACCTGTACATCATCGTGGACGACTACGACCTCGTCGCCACCTCCAACAACCCGCTGGCGCCCCTGGCCGAGCTGCTGCCGCAGGCCCGCGACATCGGCCTGCACCTGATCATCTCCCGCCAGATGGGCGGCGCGAGCCGGTCCATGTTCGACCCGGCCGTCCAGCGGCTCAAGGAGATGGCCAGCCCGGCGCTGATCATGTCGGGCAACAAGGACGAGGGCGCGCTGTTCGGCAACGTACGGCCGCAGCCGCTCCCGCAGGGGCGCGGCTTCTACGTGGACCGGAGGGCGGGGGCGCGCCTGATCCAGACGGCCTTCCTGGACACGCCGTAGGTTGTCACCCGTGTCACATGTGCGCTACCGGCTGACCGGCACGTCCTTCCCCGGCACCGTGGACCTGACGGTGTGGGCCGACGGGCGGGCCCGGTTGGAGCACGCGCGAGCGGGCGGGGTCCGGGCCTGGACCGCCGAGCTGGACCAGGCCGTGTGGCCGTGGCTCCTGGACACGCTGCGCTCGGCGGGCTTCCCACACGTGGCGGCGCCAACGCCGCTACCGGGCTCCACGCTGCGCGAACTGACGGTGGACGGTGGGCTGGGCGGGTCGTTGCTGTTCGGGTGGCGTGATGGTGGTGAGTTGGGGCTGGGGCCGGCCCTGCGGATACTCGACGCGCTGGTGTACCAGGTCGGCGACGGTGCCGTCAGGGAGACGGCGAACGAGGTGCCGAGGCTGGCCCACCGCTCCGCCCCGGACCCGGCGCTGCCGCCGCTGGACCCCGGCTCACCGGCCGCCGCCGCCTTCGGGACCGTGGGCGGGCGGCCGGCGTACGCGCTGTCCCGCCCCGGTCGCACTTTCAGCCTGTACGGCCTGCCGTACGGCGAGGACCTGGGCAGCGCCACCGTCACCGACGCGCCCACCCGGGCGGTCGCGCTCGGCACGGCCGGTGGCCGGGAGATCGTCGCGACCGGTGGCGACGACCTGATCATCAGGGTCTGGGACACCGGCACCGGGCAGCAGCTCCACGCCACGACCGGCCACGGCGGCCCGGTCCCGGCGCTGGCCGCGTCCGGCGGGCTGATCTACACCGGCGGCGCCGACGGCGTGCTGCGCGTCTGGGACGCGGCGGGGTCGCTGGGCGAGCTGGCGGAGCGGCACGAGGGCGCGATCAACGCGGTGTGCGTCGATGGCACGCTGCTGGTCACCGGCTCCGACGACGGGGCCGTGCGGCTCACCGACCTGTCGGACGGCCGCACCCTGCACTCGCTGCCCGGCCACACCGGCTGGGTGAACGCGGTCGCCGCCGCTGACGGGCTCGTCGCGTCGGCCGGCTCCGACCGGTTGATCCGGGTCTGGGACGCGGCCACCGGTCAGGAGCTCCGCGCGCTGGAGGGGCACGAGGCGAGCGTGACCGGGCTGACCTTCCTCAGCGTGGCGGGGCGCCCGGCGCTGGCGTCCTGCGCGCTGGACGGCCGGGTAACCGTCCACGACCCGCACACCGGAATCCTCTTGTCCACCTGGCGCTCAGGCGAATGGGCCGCCGCCATCGGCACCGCACCAAAGCCACCGGCGCCCACAGAACCCGCCGCACCCGAAGGACCGGCCACCACCGCCACGCGTGAAGGGCGGGCCACCGCCGGAGGCGGCGGCGTGCCGGAGTGGCTGGTGACCGCCGGTGATGGGGTCCGTGTCTGGGCGGCC
The DNA here is from genome assembly GCF_020215705.1 of Nonomuraea aurantiaca. Taxonomy (GTDB): domain Bacteria; phylum Actinomycetota; class Actinomycetes; order Streptosporangiales; family Streptosporangiaceae; genus Nonomuraea; species Nonomuraea aurantiaca. The sequence continues at coordinate 84,846 of NZ_JAIWNB010000010.1, forward strand.
GACGGCACTCTGTCGCGGGAGCTCACCGGCGTCGCCGCGGACGCGGTCGCCACCGACGGGGCGCTCGTGGCCGCCGGCTCCCCTGGCGGCACGCTGTGGTTCTGGCGGCTGGCCGACGGCGATCAACTGCCCGAGGCGTCCACGGCTGCCGCCTCCGGGGACGGCGGTGTCACGAGTCTGGCCTTCGACGGCGGCGGACTGGTCTGTGGCACCGGCAGCGGCACCGTCCGCGTACATCATCCGGTGGACGGCGTGGTCGCGGTGCCGACCCCGCACACCGGCCAGGTGCTCGCGCTCGCCCTCGACGGCGACCTGCTGGTCTCGGGCGGCATGGACGGCACGGTCAGGACCTGGGACGCGGTCTCGGGCCGGCCGCTGCGCCGCCTGCTCGGGCATACGGCGGGTGTCACGTGCCTGGCCACGGGCCGGGTCGGCGGCCGGGTCGTGATCGCGTCGAGCGGGTACGACCGGGCGGTCAGGACCTGGGACGCGGCGACGGGCCGGCCGCTGTCGGTGGTGCACGGGCACCCGCTGCCGGTGTACGCGCTGGCATTCGGCACGGTCGGCGGGCGCGCCGTACTCGCCGCCGGCAGCTATGACGGGCTGGTGCCGGTGCGCGACGCCGAGACGGGCGAGAACGTCGTCGTACTCGGCGGCAACCCGGGCACGGTCCGGTGCCTGCGCTTCCACGGTCCCGATGTGCTGGCCGTGGGCTGCGACGACGGCACCGTACGGCTGTGGCGCCTGCCGGACGGCGAGCGGGTCGGCGAGACCCGGCTGGGGGACGTCCCGCTCGCCCTGTCCAGCGATCTGTACGCGGTCACCCATAACGGGCTGAGCCGCCTAACGCCCCCAGAATCGCAGTGACCCAGAACGGGCCGAACCGTCCCACGCCCGGTTCGGTCGAGGCGGCCTCGGCCGTCTACGGTGGGCCGAGCACGTCGTCCACGCCCAGCTGATCGAGGACCTTGAGCGCCAGCTCGACGTGTGACGCCTCGTAGGGGAAGTCGAACGGCCTACTGCCAGGTGCCTCGTCACGGTGTCCGATCGTCACACCCCGGTGTTCTGAAGGCACGAACTCCGCCCGGACGAGCAGCACCGAGCCGTCCGGCAGCACGTATCTGCCGTTGACGAACCGGTCGAGACCTGCCCGCACGCGCGTGCCAAGGTGGCCCAGCGGCGACATATCGGAACGGTAGGCGAACCTGACGGTGTACTCCGTGACGGGCCGCATCACTCCGTCACGTGCCTTGACAGTCATGTCGCGACACTCGATGGCCGCGACCCCCGGGTCACGTGCCCCCATGTTCACCGGCAGGGCCCGCTTGCGCGCGGCCACCAGATCGGCCGGACGGAAGGTGTGCGGCTTCCCCCCGTGCGGCGTGGCCCCCCAGTCGGTGACCGCCTCGCCCACCCTTCGCGCGTCCCATGCCGCCCGCTCGCGCGCGGCTACGGCGTCCGGCTGGGGAACCGGTTCGGTCGAGGCGGCCTCGGCCGTCCGCGGTGGGCCGAGCACGTCGTCCACGCCCAGCTGATCGAGGACCTTGAGCGCCAGCTCGACGTGTGACGCCTCGTAGGGGAAGTCGAACGGCCTACTGCCAGGTGCCTCGTCACGGTGTCCGATCGTCACACCCCGGTGTTCTGAAGGCACGAACTCCGCCCGGACGAGCAGCACCGAGCCGTCCGGCAGCACGTACCCGCCGTCGACGAACCGGCTGAGAGCCGCCCGCACGCGCCTGCCGAAGTAGCCCAAGTCCGCCCGCGACATATCGGAACGGTAGGCGAACCTGACGGTGTACTCCGTGACGGGCCGCATCACTCCGTCACGTGCCTTGACAGTCATGTCGCGACGCTCGATGGCCGCGACCCCCGGGTCACGTGCCCTCATGTTCACCGGCAGGGCCCGCTTGCGCGCGGCCACCAGATCGGCCGGACGGAAGGTGTGCGGTTTCTCCCCGTGCGGCGTGGCCCCCCAGTCGGTGACCGCCTCGCCCACCCTTCGCGCGTCCCGTGTCTCCCCCTTCATGTGCGAGCCCGTATGCGGGAACTCCCCAAGAGCCTTGGGCGGCCCGGCGGGCTGCCCGGATCCTGGGTCGTCGTGCAGCCGTTCCACGAGCCGGGCGAAGTCCGCACCGTCGAACGCGAGGCCGTGCCATTCCCCCGCCTGCAGGGTCCGCAGTTCGGTGGTGACGCGGACGAAGTCCACGGCTCCCTCGGCCAGTACGGGCGAGTGCTCCGCCGCGTAGCTGAACACGGCCGAGGCGCGGCGGACGGCGGCCTCGCTCGGGGGCTCGCCGAGGAACTCTCCGGCCGCCCTGCGCAGGGCCGGCGCTCCGGCCTCGCCGGGATGCGGCTGTCCGCCGGTGTAGGCGAACCATTCCGCGAGCCTCGACAGGCCCTCGACGGTCCTCGGAGCGACCTGGTTGTGGCCCAGGACCGCCTCGGTCTCCGCCTTGAGCCACGCCGCGTCGGGCAACCCCGAGTCCGGCCCCCTGCCGAGGAACTTGACCAGGCCGTGCAGGCGGCGCAGGTCTCGTACGGTCGGGGCGTCCATGACGGCGCCGTAGAGCGAGTGGGCGGCGTCGAAGAGCGCGCCGGTGTAGGCGATGTGGCGCTGGGTGACCCGATCGCCGAACAGGGAGTGGGCGCGATCCAGCACCTGCACGTGGTCGAGCAGGTCAACGCCTCGATGGGGGAACTGGACGAGCAGGTCGCGCAGGTACCGGGGAAGGCGCAGCGTCTCGGGGGTGTGGACCGGCCGGGTCCATTCGTCGGCCGGCTGCCGGAACCCTGCGGCGCCCTCGGCGAAGCGGTCGGAGCGGGGCAGCAGGTCAGAGAAGTGAGCCAGGTGGTGGTCGAGCAGCGTTGCCCGTGGCGGGACCTCGTGGCCCGCGTGATCTATCAGGACGCTTTCGGCGGCCGAGCGCACGCGGGACGCGTCACCCATCAGGTTGGCGCCTGGTTCGAGGCCCTGGTCGGTGAGCGTCCTGCGACCTTGAGTCCGGTAGTCGCGATACTCGTCCGGCAGCCCGAGATGGTGTCCGAGCTCGTGGGCGTGGAGGTGCGCGTCGGTGTTGGCGCACCAGTTCACTATGTCGGGATGGCCGCCAGCGCGGAAGGTCACCACGCCGGGGTCGCCGGGCCGTGCGGTGCGCACCTCCTCGAATTTGAGCCGGACATGCAACTGGCTGCCGTCGGAAAGCCGGTGCTGGTGGTTGTAGTACAGGTCCATGCCGTCGAGAGCGTTGGACTTGAGCCGCGTCACCTGCTCGGCCGTCATGCCTTCCTTGGCGACGTACCGGATCGTGACCGTGAACTCGGTGACCCGCCGAACCTGGCCACCGTCACCCCGGATCGCGAAGCGGCGTGCTTCCACGCGGGCACTGGCGTCGAGATCCGGGTAACCCACGCGGTTCTCGATCAGGTGGGCAGTCGCTCTGCTCCTGAGGTGGGCCCACTCGCTCGCCCTGACCGCCTGCCTCGGGTCGATGACATTGGCCATCACTCCGCTGGTGACGCTGTCGCCGTGGATCGGCAGGAGCGGCGTCCGATAATCCGGGTCGAGCTCCTGGCTGCGTGCCGGGTGCGCCCTCATCTCGCCGGAAGCGTTCTGCGGCAAGGGCTCCACTGCACGCGGCGGGGCGGCTCCCTCGAACGTCCGAGGCCGCTCCCCGAACGTCGGGCAGGCCGCCCGCGGCTCCACGATCACGGACCCGGGGGGCGCGTCCAGCACCGAGACCGTGCCGCTGGCGTTCTTGGCGATCTGCTCGAAGGCGAACCCGACGCTGCTGTACCAGTCGCCGCGCCCAAGCGCCCGGAACTCCTCTCGCAGCGCCTCGACGCGTGGCCGAAGCGCCTCGACGTCGGCCTTGCTGAGCGGGTTGGGCGCCCAGTCGGCCGATTCGCCCTTGTCCCGAAAGAAGTGGCGGCTGAAGGGGCTGTTCGTGTCGGGTAACAGCCCGGAGAAAGCCTTGTCCCCGTCGTAGCCCTTGACCCTGCCGTCGGTGCCCTCCAGGAAGTCCTGCTGGACGCGCTTCGGGGAGAAGCGGTCGTGGTTGCCGCTGAGCGCGTCGAGCAGGCCGAGGAGGATCCCCTCGCGGGTGTTGTGCAGCCGCGACAGATGCCACTTGCCGTCGGGGTCGCGCTGGACCGGCACCTGCTTGCCGTCGACCCAGTCGATGAGCAGCCGTCGCTCGCCGACGATGTGGGTCGCGGCGACGTCGGCGCCGACCGCGCGGCCGAGCCGCGAGCTGAGATGGTCGCGGTCCCGCCGATCCGTCCCGGAGAACTCCTTGTCGACGGCGTGGCTGCCGTCGGCCAGCCGGACCTTCTCCACCTTCACGGTCTCGCCGCCGGCCCCGGCCAGCGGCTCGCGCGCGACCACCCCGCGCCGGGCGCTCTCGCTGAACGTCGCGTGGTCCCTGAGCCGGACGGGTCCGGTCTCGCCCGAGCGCGCCCAGTTGATCAGCTGGTCGATGCTGCGACGGAAGACGTTCCGCTCCTCGTACGGGTGGGGCCGGGCGTGCTCACCGTCGGCAAGCACAGGGCTGTCACCGGCGTCGGCGAGCCTCGTGCGCCCGCTCACGTCCGCGTCATCCAGTTCGCTGCCGTTCCGGGGCCCGTGGTCACCCGGGTCATCGAAGCGCGCGTGCTCGTCCAGCGGCCTGGGGCCGGGGTGGCCGCCGTCCGGGCTCCAGCTCGCCCAGTGCGCGTCGGCGCCGCCCGCCACGCCCGACGACAGGCCCTTCAGCACCATCAGCCAATCGACCGACCCGTCACCGCTCCACAGCTCCGAGCCCAGCACGGCGCCCGCGTTCGCCACCCCTGACTGGCCCATCAGCATCCACAGCGAGCGCGTCGGGAACGCCCACGCCAGCCCGGTCAGCAACCCGCCGGTCAGCGCTCCGGTGGCCGCCGACGAGCCCACCTGCCGCCAGTCCACCCCCTCGCGGCGCGACTGCGTCAGCTGGACCAGGAGGTCCATCCCGCCGAGCAACCCGCCGAACAGCGCGATGTTGATCATCAACCGGCGGGCGAACTGGCGTACCGTCCACCGCGCCGCCTGCGCGCGTACGCCGATCAGCCGCAGCGCCAGGCCGCCCGCGGGCGACACCAGCGCCCACGTCAGCCACGCCAGCTGCACCACCAGCAGCAGTACGGCCAGCCGCATCATCCGCTTGGTGAACTGGAGCTGCACGCCCAGCTCGTTGCACGCGAACGCCAGGTCCACCAGGGACCGCACCAGAGCCGCCTGGCGGCCGCCCACCTCCCGGGACACCTTGCGGGTGAATGCCCGCAGCGCGGGCCCGTCCCACCCGTCGGCGTACAGCCGGATGCCGTCCCCGTCGGCCCCGGCGGCCACCCCCCGGGCCGCCTTCACCAGCGCGTCGGCGAGCCGGAACAGACCACCCTCATCGCCTTTGGGCCAGTCCGTCCCCAGCACCCAGCCCGCCCACGGACGGACCCAAGCGGGCACGGGTATCCCATCGAGCAGCACGAACGTCAGCCTCGAGTGTCGTTTTCGGCTGCCTCGTACGTGTTGGCGGTGACGTGCATCCCGTCCCGGGTACCTTCGAGCTCGTCGATGTAGTTGTCGAAGCCCTTGAAGATGGCCTTCGTCCGGTTGGGGAAGCTCTTCTCGAACTCCGCGCCGTACTGGTCGTCACCCATGGGCCGGCCCTCGGCGGCGAACACCTGGCGCAGCTCCTCACGCACCTCGCGCACGTGCTCGGCCTCCTCCCGCACCTTTTCGGCCCCGCGCCGGATATTTGTCCACTGCGCGGAGTAGCCGTCTTGCTGCCCCAATAGTTTCTCCTTCCTCAGGGACATCCCCGATAACTGTCCACTATGCTCATGTTTCGTGCACTTCGCAGCAATACGTCTGGGGGTCCGATGAGCGGCTGGGTCGACGTGCACTTCCAGGCGCTCGAAGAATGCGGGAAACGGGCCCGCAAAGTGGCGAACATGTTCGACCTGGACGACGCGTTCGAGGGCACCAAGTCCACCGCGCCGACCGGGGGGACCTCGTCGAAGACCTTCGGCGACCTCAAGGACTCCGGCGGCCTGGCCACGGACGTCGACAAGGTCTGGCGGGCGCTCAATGACGAGCTGCAGGCGGGCAAGAGCCGCCTGACCAGCGTCGAGAAGGCCATCGACCAGGTGGAGACCAACCTGCGCAAAGCCTCGAAGGCCTCCGGCGGATGAGCGGCGTCGGCGACCTTCCCGGTGGCGGCCGGCTGGCCGCCCTCCTCGCCAAGGTGACCGGCAATCCGCAGGCGATCAGGAGCACCGCGAACGCGTGGCGGACGGCGGCCGGTCACGTCACCAGGTCGACCAACTCCCTGACCAAGTCGGTCGGCGAGGTGGACAAGGCCTGGCAGGGCGGCTCGGCCGACGCGTTCACCAAGCACATGGCCGCCTACCCGCGGGCGAGCGCCGGTCTCAATGACGCGCTGTCGGCCTGCGCCGACGCTCTCGACAAGGCGGCCACCTCGCTGGAGGACGCCCACGGCAAGGTGAACGCCCTCTGCCAGGACGCGGTCCAACGCGCGGCGGAGTACAAGACCCAGTACGCGAAGCTGAACCCCAAAGCCACCGCCCAGGACGCCGAGGACGCTCTGGCCAAGACGACGATCGTCAGCGGCAACGTCACGAAGGCGGAGAAGCTGGTCGAGAAGGCCGAAGGCGACCTTGAGGACGCCAAGAAGGCGCTGGCCAAGGAGCTCGGCGCGGACGGCGAGTTCGGCTTCTTCACCAAGGTCCCCCGGCCGGACGGGGCCGACTTCGAGCCGGGCGACCACAAGGTCGAGTGGGTCAGGACGCCGTTCGAGGACAAGCGCACTTCGCTGGAGTCGGCGGCCGCCGCCGGTGGCAGCGACGGCGGCGGCGCGGGCGGCGGCGCCGGCTACGCCTTCAGCGGCGGCGTCTCCTCGGCCGACAACGCGCCGGCGCCCAAGGCCGACGTGGTGGAGTGGATCAAGGAGGCCCTCCGGATCATCAAGTCTCCGGAGATGGCCGACACGCTGCGGGCCAGGGGGCTGCTGGACAAGATCCAGGACCTCGACCCGAACGACCCCAAGGACATCCAGCGGATCTGGACCATCATCTACAACGAGTCCGGGGGCAACCCGAGCGCCATCAACAACTGGGACATCAACGCCAAGAACGGCATACCGTCGCAGGGGCTGATGCAGACCATCCCGCCCACGTTCGACTCCAACAGCCTGCCGGGGCACAAGCAGATCCTGGAGCCGGTGGACAACATCATCGCCGGGGTCCTGTACACGTACAAGCGGTACGGATCGCTCGGCGAGCACCCGGGCATCGCCTCACTGGAGCGGGGCGGCGGGTACCGCCCCTACTAGGTGGTCTCCTGGTTGGGCTCCACCCAGTCGAACTTGTCGGAGCCCGGAGGCAGCTGACCGGGCTTCGGCGGAGCCTTGAACGACGGGAACTTCGCGGCGTCGATGGTCGCCTGCTCGAAGTCGATCTCGGCGGCGCCGCCCGGCTTGATGTAGCCGAACTGGTGCTCCTTCTTGATCACGGTGGACATGATGTCGCCCGCCCCGCGCAGGCCCGACACCAGCGTCAAGGTCAGCACGGCCACCGCGCCGGTGGTGCCCGAGGCGATGAACTTCTCCAGCAGCCCGCCGTACAGCTTGGTGTGGGGGAACGCCTGCAGCTGCTTGGCGAACAGCAGCAGGGTGGCCGTCGTCACGCCCAGCGTGGCCAGCTTGACCCAGTAGCTCCGGTACCCGGCGGCCACCTCGTCGACCATGCCCCCGACGTCGCCGAGCACCCCGCGCAGCGCACCGATCTCCCGGTGGAAGAGCCACACGACCCGCTCGAACTCCTGCTGGTCGAGGGCGATCCAGCCGCTCCGCGACGTGGCGACGAGCTGGGGCAGCAGCTGCTTGACCCCGTCGTCGAGCCGGTTGGAAATGCCGTTCTTCCAGTTCGCGGCCGCCTGCGCCATACCCGGCTCGTTGGCGATGGCCGTACCCGCGACGATCACGGCGGGCACCAGCCACGCCGACATCCGGCCCAGCCGCTTGATCGACTCCAGCACCTTGGGCCCGATCGGCTCCGGCATCTGCGGAGGCGGCCCGAAGGTGGGCGGCTTGTAGGCGTTGTAGCCCGGCGTGTTGGGCGCGTTGTAGCCGGGATACCTGTAGGGCGAGTAGCCGGTGTTCGCGGTGGAGGGCGGGTTGTAGGCAGGATGCCGCAGGTTGTCGTAGGAGCTCATTTGCGGTACCTCACGGCGCTGGCCTTCTCGGCGGTATGCCAGTTGCGCTCGGCCCGCTCGAGCGCCCCCGACCAGCTGTCGATCGTCTTCTCCGCCTCGCCCAGGGTGCTGTCGGCCCACCGGCACATGCCGTCGTAGGTGCCGCCCAGCACCATCTCCCCGAGTACGCCGAAGCCAGGCGACTCGATCCCGACCGTGCCGACCAGGCTCCTGACGAAGGACATCGCCACCTTCAGCTCATCGTCCACCCGATCACGCAGGTGACCGATGGCCGTGGAAGTGACGTAGATCTCCTGTCCCGGCGTAGCCGCTTTCATCGTCATATGTACGAATTCTTCCTGATGTCGGGTCTCGTCTCCCCGCTCTCATGGCAGTCTTAATGATCAGTTAGACGACTGGACGGCTTCCGATTGGCGTTCGTTAACCTGCTGCCGGTGGCGTGGGGCGCATGGATTCCAGTGACCCCCGCCTCGTGGAGCTCGACCGGCTCGTACAGGCCAGCGAACGGACGATGCGCGAGCTCGAAAACGCCACGCAGGCGCTACGTCAGCTGACCGGCTCGGGTGAGAGCCGCGGCGGAGCGGTCTCCGCGCGCGTGGACGCCGACAGCAGGCTCGTCGACGTGCAGATCACCCACCGGGCCATGCGGCTGGATCCGGAAGAGCTGGGCCGCGACGTGGTCGAGGCCGTACGCGCGGCCCAGGAGGACCACGAGCGACAGGCGCGCGACCTGCTCGGTCTCGGGATGGTGCCGGGCGATGAGGACGTGCTGGGCACGTTCAAGCGCGACCTGGACGAGTTGCAGGACGCCTACGCCCGCGAGACCGGCGAACGGCTCGAAGGGATGCGCCGCACCCAGCGCGCCTGGGAGGACTGACCCCCGGGCAACGGCAGTGCCCGTGAGGACCCCCGGACGGCAGCGGGGCCGGTGAGGATCACTCCTCACCGGCCCCGCTTTTCGCGCTGTCTCAGCCGCAGTTGCCGTATGGGGCGCTGGTGCTGCCCGAGGCGGTGCTGCCCGCGTACTTCACGCACTTGCCCTTGGCGGGAAGCTTGACCGGGCCCGCGTAGTAGTCGTACATGCCGGAGTCGGTCCTGCTCCCCCCGCCCTGCACGTCGAGGGTGGCGCTGACCTGGCTCTTCACACCCACGTTCGTGGTCTTCATGGTGACCACGCAGTTCTCGCCGCTGCCGCTGTTGTAGAGCTGGTAGGTCACCCCGCCCGCGAACGAACCGCTGCGCTGCACGCTGAACCCGGATCCGCACACCTGCGTCGGCGTGTAGGGGTTCGTCTTGGGCGGCGTCGGCGTCGGCTTGGCCGTCGTCTTCGTCGGCGTCGGCTTGGCCGTGGTCTTCGTCGGCGTCGGCTTGGCCGTGGTCTTCGTCGGCGTCGGCTTGGGCGACTGAGTGGTCTTCGTCGGCGTCGGCTTCGGCGCCTCAGTCGTCTTCGTCGGCTCCGGCTCCGGCTCCTTGGTCTTGCTCGGCTCCGGCGTCGGCTCCGGCTCCTTGGTCTTCGTCGGCTTCGGGTCCGGCGTCGGGTCCTGCTTGGACTCGGTCGGCGTCGGTGTCGGCGTGTGGCGTTTCCGGCCCTTGCGCTCGGTCGAGGCGCTCGCGGTGGGCTGCGTCGCCGTCGGCTGCGCGGCCGGCTGCGTCACCGTCGGCTGGGTCACCGGCTGCGTGAGGATGGGCTGCGGCGTCGGGACCGTGCTGAACTCCGGCGCCGTGGGCGCCTGCGAGGGATAGTCGGTCGGCAGCACCAACGGGGCCACGTCGGTCGGGTCGGGGCTGGCCGACGCCCAGGGCACCGTCACGTCGGGCTGCGACTGCTGCGGGTCTGGCTGGCCGGGCTGCAGCTGCTGTTGCTGTGTGGAGGAGTCACCGCCGCCACCGCCGATCGCCAGCGTGCCGCTCTTCGTGGCCTCCGACGCGGAGTTGGAGACGGGCTCCAGCTTGGCGTAGTGACCGGCGCCCCACAGCCCCACGCCGGACAGCAGCATGACGGCGGTGACGGCCGCGGCGAGCCCGATGGGGAACGACTTGCGCCGGGGAGCGGCGGCGCCGCCCTGGGCCGGTACCTGCCACACCTGGGCAGGCGGCTGCCCGCCGGGCGCCCCTTCCCACGTGGGTCCCTGCTGCGGCACGGGCGGCGGGCCCCACGTCTGCTGCGGGACCGGCACCCCTTCGAGCGGCTGCTGGTGCTCGACCGGCACCTGCAGCGGCGGGAGCTGGATGGTCTGCGGCGGGAAGAGCTCGTCCTGCGGCGCCAGCGGCGGCACGGTGGCGACGACGCCCACCCGTGGCGCGGCGGCCCCGCTCTTGTCCCCGAGAAGCTGCAGCAGCGCGGTGTAGGTGGTCGGCCGCTGCGCGACGTCCTTGGACAGCGCGGAGAGGACCACCCGGCGCAGCGGCTCGGCCAGCGCGCCGACCTCGGGCTCCTCGTTGAGCACCGCCTGGGCGTCGTGCCCGAAGGGCGGCTGCCCGGTCGCGGCGAAGACGATCGACGCGGCCCAGGCGAACACGTCGGCGTAGGGGCCGTAACCCAGTCCGCTGAGCTGCTCGGGCGAGCGGTAACCCAGCTCGCCGACGGCCTCGCCGAGGTCGATGTCGGTGACGCGCGGACCGTCGGCGGCGAGAAGGACGTTGTGCGGGGTGAGCCCGCGGTGCGTGACCCCGGCGAGGTGGACGGCCGTCAGGGCGGTCAGCACGCCCACGGCCACCCGCTCCAGGGTGTCGCCGTCGAGTGGCCCTTCGGCCGCCACCGTTTCGGCCAGGCTGCGGCCCTCGATGTGCTCGCGCACGATGTACGGCTGCTCGCCGTGCATGCCGGCGTCCAGGGTCCTGGCGACGTACACACTCGAAATGCGCTGGACGCCCTTGAACCGCTCGGCGTCCTGCGGGCCCGCGCCCGGAACGGCCGGGAGCAGCTTGATCACTCGGGTGGGTCCGTCGTCGGACTCCTTGCCGAGGTACGCGACTCCTCGCGGCCCCTCGTCCAGCCGTCCAAAGAGGGTGTGAGCTCCTAAGCGCTCTGGATCACCCGGCTGCAGAGGGTGCATCTCTTTCCCTTCACCTCAAAACGCGATCTGCAGTACATTCAACCAAACCTGTCACATTTGCATCAGTAGTTTCGGACGCAACCTGACATTTAACCGTCAGGACATCAGGCCGCCGGACGACCGGGACGCCATCCGCGCCGGCGACCCAGCGGGATGAGCAGAGCGCAGGCCGCCCCCACGCCGGCGATGGCCAGCGCGCCGACCGTCACCAGGAGAGAGACGTTCGTCGCGTGCTCGTCGGGCGCCGGGACCTTGGCCACCGCGTCGGCGGGCAGCGGCGAGGGCGGTGGCGGGGCGACCACCGGGGCGCCGGCCGGGTCGAAGGACAGCGTCGCGGTGACGGCCAGCAGCGGATTGACCATCCCGGCTCCGGTGCCCGTGCCCACAGAGCCGTCGGCCGTGGCGGTGATGCGCTGGCGTACCTGCTGCTGGTCGAGCTTGGGGAAGCGGGCGCGGACGAGCGCGGCCACCCCGGCCACGTACGGCGCGGCGAAGCTGGTGCCCTCCAGGCCGCGCATGTAGCTCTTGCCCGTCCACGGGGCGGTGATGTCCACGCCCGGCCCGAGCACGCCGACCGGCGTGGCCGTGTTGGAGGAGTCGGCGCGCTGGCCGTTGCTGTTGGCGGAGCCGACGGCGAGCACGCCGTCGTAGGCCGCGGGGTAGGCGGGCTCGGGCGGCCCGTCCTCCTTGGTGATGTTGCCGGCGGCGGCCACGACCACGATGTCCCTGGACAGCGCGTACTGGATGACCGCCTTCAGGTCGGGATGGTCGGCGGCCCGCACCGAGACGTTGATCACGTCCGCCTTGCGGTCCACCGCCTCCTTGATCCCCTTGACCAGGTCGGCGACCTCGCCCTCCTCGCTGTTGCTCTGCTTCACCGAGATGAGCTGGGCTTCGGGGGCGACCCCGTGGAAGGGGACCCCGGCGAGGTAGCGACCGGCGATGATGCCCGCGACGGCGGTGCCGTGCCCCACGCAGTCGCGGTAGCCGGTGTGGGTGATGTCGATGAACTTGGAGATCTGGATCTGCGGGTGCTGGTAGTCGACGCCGCTGTCGACGACGGCGACCTTCACGCCCGCGCCCCGGGTGATGCGCCACACGTTCTTGATGTCGAGCCTTCGCTGTGCCCACGGCTCGGTGCCGGGCAGCTGCGTCGTCCCCTTGCGCGGCTTGCACTCGACGGGCGCTGCCCTCTCCGCCTCCACCGCGGCGAAGGCGGGGGCCGAGGCGAGCTGCAGGGCGAGCACGCCCGCCGCGAGAGTCCGTCCGATCATGGCGGAAGAGCGTAGCCTGCCGACCTGAAGGAAAGTACCCCGGCGTCCCTAAGGGAAAGAAGCCCCGGCGGTCAGGCCGGGGCCCCTCCGCGAGACTCAGCGGGTGGCGGACTCGATGTTGCCCCGGTAGGTGTTGATCACCCGGGAGGCCTCCTGGAGCTCTTCCGTCATGCGCTGGAAGGCCGTCCGGTAGTTCTGCCAGGCCCCTTGGAAGCGCTCGGCTCCCGGGCCCGTCCAAGCGGTGCCGACCTTGGCGGCCTCGCGGTCCAGCGCGGTCATCGTGGTGCGCACCGCCTCGGACTGCTGGGTGAATTGGGTGGCCATCTGCTGCATTTCCGCGGGGTCGCCACCGAGCAGGCTCTGGCTCATGCATACCTCCTGGATCGACTGAAAGCGCCCTCAACATAGACGCGTCACTCACACCTCGCTCCTGTTATGCCGAGCGGCTATGGTCTTCCAGAGGAATATTCGGATCTAAGGAGCATCCGGCCATGCGCGAGGTTGTGGTCACCGGCGGTGGCACCGGGATCGGCTACGCGGTCGCGGCGGCGTTCGTCTCCGCGGGCGACCGGGTAACGATCACCGGGCGGCGCGAGCATGTGCTGAAGGAGGCCGCGTCCCGGCTCGGCGCCGACTTCCTGCCCTTCGACGCCGCGAGCCCCGCCGCCGTGAAGGTGGCGGCGAGCCGCCTGCCCGAACGGGTCGACGTCCTGGTCAACAACGCGGGCGGCAACACCAACCTCGACCGGCGGCAGTCCGACGACCTGCTGGACGTGGCCGAGGCGTGGCTGGCCAACCTCAACGCCAACCTGCTGTCCGCCGTCCTCGTCACGACCGCGCTGCTGCCGCGCTTCGCCAAGGGCGGGCGGATCATCACGATCGGCTCGATCGCCGCCCGCGGTACGGGCTCCGGCTCGTACGGCGCGGCCAAGGCGGCCGTCGAGGCGTGGACCGCCGACCTGGCCGCCCAGCTCGGCCCCCGGGGCGTCACCGCCAACGTGGTCTCCCCCGGCCTGGTGGTCGACACCGAGTTCTTCCGCGGCCGCCTGACCGAGGAGGGCATCAGGGCCCGTGTCGAGAACACCCGCAACGGCCGCCCCGGCACCCCGTCTGACGTGGCCGACACTGTTCTGTTCCTCGCCACTCCGGGTGCGCGGCACCTGACGGGGCAGGTGCTCCATGTGAACGGCGGGGCGTACTTGGGTCGCTGAGGGTCGGCCGACAACGAGCACTTACACTCCGTTCAATGCTTGTGGAGAAAGGGCGTCGGAAGGATCTAGGTCGGTGCAGAAGGTTCTGATCGCCAACCGGGGCGAGATCGCCGTCCGGATCGCACGGGCATGCAAGGACGCCGGGATCGGCAGCGTGGCCGTCTACGCCGACCAGGACCTCGACTCCCTGCACGCGAAGATCGCCGACGAGGCGTACGCGCTGGGCGGCCGGTCCGCTGCCGAGACCTACCTCGACATCGGCAAGCTGCTGGAGATAGCCCGGCGCTCCGGCGCCGACGCCGTACACCCCGGTTACGGCTTCCTGGCCGAGAACGCCGGCTTCGCCCAGGCCGTCATCGACGCGGGCCTGATCTGGATCGGCCCGCCGCCCGCCGCCATCGCCGCGCTCGGCGACAAGGTCCAGGCCAGGCACATAGCGCAGAAGGTCGGCGCGCCGCTGGTCGCCGGCACCAAGGACCCGGTGTCGGGGGCGGCGGAGGTGGTCGCCTTCGCCGAGGAGCACGGGCTGCCCATCGCGATCAAGGCCGCCTACGGCGGGGGCGGCCGGGGCATCAAGGTCGCCCGCCGGCTGGAGGAGGTCGCCGAGCTCTACGACTCGGCCGTACGCGAGGCGACCGCCGCGTTCGGCCGCGGCGAGTGCTTCGTGGAGCGCTACCTCGACCGCCCGCGGCACGTCGAGACCCAGTGCCTGGCCGACCGCGACGGCAACGTGGTCGTGGTCGGCACCCGCGACTGCTCGCTCCAGCGCCGCCACCAGAAGCTGGTGGAGGAGGCGCCCGCGCCGTTCCTGTCCGAGTCGCAGGTCGAGACCCTCTACATCAGCTCCAAGGCGATCCTGCGCGAGGCCGGCTACGTCGGCGCGGGCACCTGCGAGTTCCTCGTCGGCCAGGACGGCACGATCTCCTTCTTGGAGGTCAACACCCGCCTGCAGGTCGAGCACCCGGTGAGCGAGGAGGTGTCGGGCCTCGACCTGGTCCGTGAGATGTTCCGCATCGCCGACGGCGGGACACTCGGCTACGCCGATCCGCAGCCACGCGGCCACTCGATCGAGTTCCGGGTCAACGCCGAGGATGCCGGCCGTAACTTCCTGCCCGCCCCGGGCACCCTCATGGTCATGCGCGCGCCGTCGGGTCCCGGGGTGCGGCTCGACTCGGGGTTCGAGGCCGGGATGACCGTGCCGCAGACGTTCGACTCGCTGGTGGCCAAGCTGGTCGTGACCGGCCGTACGCGTACGGAGGCGCTGGAGCGCTCGCGCCGGGCGCTGGCCGAGTTCGAGATCGACGGCATGCCGACCGTGCTGCCCTTCCACCGCGCGGTCGTGTCGGACCCGGCCTTCACCGCCGAGCCGTTCGCCGTCCACACCCGGTGGATCGAGACCGAGTTCGACAACACGATCCCGCCCTACGCGGGCGACGGCTCGGCCGACGAGCCCGCCTCCCGAGAGTCGGTGACGGTCGAGGTGGGCGGCAAACGCCTCGAAGTGGTCCTCCCCTCCGGCCTCGGTACGACCGCCCGAGGCTCCGCCCCGCCCGCGGCCAGGAAGCCCAGACGCGGCGGCGCGAGCAAGCCCGCGGCGGGCGGCGACGCGCTGGTCAGCCCGATGCAGGGCACCATCGCCAAGGTCGTCGCGGCCGACGGCGACACGGTGGCCGAGGGCGACGCGATCGTGGTGCTGGAGGCCATGAAGATGGAGCAGCCACTGACCGCGCACAAGGCGGGCACCGTCACGGGCCTGACCGCCGCGGTCGGGCAGACCGTCACGTCGGGCGCCACGATCTGCGAGATCAAGGACGCTTGATCGTGCCGGAGGCTCGGAGAACCTTGACCACGCCCAGCGCTCGACCGACTCCATACGGGTAACGTGCGCTGTAGAGGAACTTTGTCGAGCGCCCGTTCGTCATCCTGGGCGAAGGAGGCTTGCTGCCAATGACCCATTCGCTGCGCCGAGCAGGGGCCGCGATCGCGGCTCTGATCGCCGGTCTTTTCGTCGTCCTTGCGCTGTCCCCTGCCGCCAACGCGGCGGCCGCACCCCCTGACGCATCGAGCATTGTGTCCTATTGGAAGGACAAGAAGGATCCGCTGTTCGTTCAGCCGGGCTCGCCGCTGACCTCGGACCAGCAGTCCGAGATCCGCGACACGTTGAAGGGTTCCAAGAGCGACATCTACGTCGCGGCCCTGCCCGACGGCACGCTGACGACGGACAATGCCAAGCAGTACCTCGACACCCTTGGCACGGCCACCGCGGCCGCCAAGAACGGGGGCCGGGTCACCGTGGCGGTGCTCGACGGCAACTCCCTGTTCGCGGAGTCCAACTTCGGCAAGCCCGGTCTCACCAACCGGCTGTCCCAGCTCGCGGTGCGTAACCACGACGACGTCGTGTCCGGCATGAACGACTTCGTGGAGCGCATCAACCTCGCCTCCGAGGGCAAGAAGGCCGCACTCGACTCCGGCCCGGTGGGCGGCAGTGGCGGTGGCAGCGGCGCGCTGATCGCCCTGGGCGCGCTCGTCGTGGTCGGCGGCGGCGGCTACTTCGTCTACTCCAAGAACAAGAAGAAGAAGCAGGCCATCCAGGACGCCAAGGACCTGGCCGCGGTCAAGCAGACCGTGGAGGAGGACGTCACCAAGCTCGGCGAGGAGATCACCACGCTGGACACCGACGTCGCGCTCTCCGGCCAGAGCGGCCAGCACATCACCGAGTGGCAGCAGGCACTCGACTCCTACGAGAAGGCCAAGACGCAGCTCGCGGCGGTGCAGCGGGCCGAGCAGGTGCGCGAGGTGACCCAGACGCTGGAGGACGGCCGCTACGCGCTGGCCGTGGTGAAGGCCAAGGTCAACAACCAGCCGGTCCCCGAGCGGCGGGCGCCCTGCTTCTTCAACCCGCAGCACGGCCCGTCCGTACGTGACGTGCGCTGGGCCCCGCCCGGCGGCGCGGTGCGCGACGTACCCGCCTGCGCGAGCGACGCCGAGGCCGTGGAGCGCGGCTTCGACCCGCAGATGCGGGAGGTCATGGTCGACGGCCAGCGGCGTCCCTACTACGACGCGGGCCCGGCCTACCAGCCTTACGCCTACGGCTACTACGGCGGCTTCGGCGACATCATGACCGGCATGTTCATCGGCACCATGATGGGCAGCCTGCTCGGCGGCGGCTTCGGTTACGGCGGCTACGGCGCCGGCTACGCCGAGGGCTTCTCCGACGGCGGTGGCGGTGGCGGCGACTTCGGTGGCGGCGGCGACTTCGGCGGCGGAGGTGGCGGCGGCTGGGGCGACTTCGGCGGCGGCGGCGACTTCGGTGGTGGCGACTTCGGCGGCGGCGACTGGTAAAACGACCAGCGAATGACCGGGCGCGTTCCCTTCGGGGGACGCGCCCGTTTTCGTGAAAGCCCGGTCAGATCCCGATCTGCGCCTCAGGCTGCATCAACCGGCGGGCCGCCTCGGTGATGGATCCCGACAAAGACGGATAAACCGCGAAGGTGTGGGCCAGCTGATCCACCGTGAGCCGCTGCTGCACCGCCACCGAGAGCGCCAGGATCAGCTCCGACGCCCGCGGCGCCACCACGACCCCGCCCAGCACGATCCCGGTGTGCGGACGGCAGAACAGCTTGACGAAGCCGTCGTTGAACCCCTGCATCTTGGCGCGGGCATTGGTGGCCAGCGGCAGCTTGACCACGTTGGCCTCGATCTCGCCGGCCTCGATCGAGCGCTGGGCCACGCCGACCGCGGCGATCTCCGGATCGGTGAAGATGTTGGAGGCCACCGTGGCCAGCCGGAGCGGCTGGACGGCCTCGCCCAGCGCATGCCAGACCCCGATGCGGCCCTGCATGGCGGCGACCGAGGCGAGCATGAGCACGCCGGTGCAGTCACCGGCCGCGTAGACGCCCGGCGCGGAGGTACGCGAGACCTTGTCGACCTTGATGAAGCCGTTCCTGTCGAGCTGGACCCCGGCCTCCTCCAGGCCGATGCCGCCCGTGTTGGGCACCATGCCGACCGTCATCAGCGCGTGGGAGCCCTCAGCCGTGCGGCCGTCTTCGAGCGTGACCACGACGCCGTCGGCGGTCCGCTTGACGGAGGCGGCGCGCGAGCGGCCCATGACGTTCATGCCGCGGCGCCGGTAGACCTCTTCGAGCACCTCGGCGCCGTCGGCGTCCTCGTTGGGCATCATCCGATCGCGGCTGGAGACCAGCGTGACCTCGGCGCCCAGCGAGCGGTAGGCGCCCGCGAACTCGGCGCCCGTCACCCCGGAGCCGACCACGATCAGGTGCTCGGGCAGCGCGTCGAGGTCATAGAGCTGGCGCCAGGTGAGAACGCGCTCGCCGTCGGGCTCGGCCCCCGGCAGGATGCGCGGCGTCGCGCCGGTCGCCACGATGACCACGTCGGCCTTGATCGCGCGGTCACCCGCCTTGACCAGCTGCGGGTCGACCAGCCGCCCGCGGGCCTTGATGATCTCGACACCCTCGGCGGCGACCCGCGTCTCGATGTCGGCCGACTGGGCCTGCGCCAGCTCCTTGACCCGCTTGTTGACCAGCGGCAGATCGACGCTCGCCACGCCGACGTCACCATCGAGTCCGCCGGAGAATCCGATGCCCAGCGAGGGGGCATCGAGGAGGGCCTGTTTACGCACGGAGGTGGCGATGAGCGTCTTGGACGGCACGCAGTCGGTCAGCACGCATGCCCCGCCTGGCCCGTCCTGTTCGACCATGGTGACCTGCGCGCCTAGCTGCGCCGCCACCAGAGCCGCCTCGTAGCCGCCTGGTCCGCCACCGATGATCACGATCCTCGTCACGTGCCCATTCTCCCGCATGACGCGCGCTGACGACGAACGGGGCGGCCCCTCGCGCGCTACTCTTATCAGCTGTGCCTGTATACGCGGCCTACGGCAGCAACATGGACCCCGAGCAGATGGCCATGCGCGCCCCTCATTCCCCGATCCGGGGCGTGGGCTGGCTGCAGGGTTGGCGCCTGACGTTCGGCGGCGAATACTTCGGCTGGGAGGGCGCGCTCTCCACCATCGTCGAAGACCCCGACGAGCACGTCTTCGTGGTCCTCTACGACGTGCCCGAGTTGGACGCCAACTCCCTCGACCAGTGGGAGGGCGCGGTCCGCGGCCTCTACCACAAGGTGCGGCTGCGGGTGCAGACCCTCGACGGCGAGCAGGTGGCCTGGTTCTACGTGCTCGACGGCTATGAGGGCGGCCTGCCCTCCGCCCGCTACCTGGGCATCCTGGCCGACGCCGCCGAGCGGGCGGGCGCCCCCGACGACTACGTCAAGGAGCTGCGGGGACGCCCCTGCAAATCGATCGGCGACTAGCTGAGCGGCTGGTCCTTGGTCTCCTTCAACGCGAAGACGTACACCAGCGTGGAGACCAGGGCGAGCGCCGACATGTACCACGGGAAGTACGCGACGTTGCCCGCCTTTTGGAGCGCGGTGCCGATGAGCGGAGCGGTGCCTCCGAAGATCGCCACGGTCAGCGAGTACGGGAAGCCCGCGCCAGCCGCGCGCACCCTGGTCGGGAAGAGCTCCGAGTTGACCGCGGCCGAGATCGAGGTGAAGCAGCCGAGGAAGACCATGCCAATGAGCTGGACGATCAGCAAACTGGCGAAGGAGTTGGAGAGCAGGTTGAGCAGCGGCACAGGCAGGATGAGGAAGCCGAGCCCGAAGGTGATCAGCAGCGGCTTGCGACCGACACGGTCCGACAGCATGCCGAGTAGCGGCTGCAGCACCATGAAGACGAACAGCGAGATCGTACTCACCTGAAGCGACTGGGCTATGTCGAACTTCACCGTGATCTGTGCGTAGGTCGGCAGGAAGCTCGTCCAGGTGTAGTAGGCGACGGTGCCAGCGGCCGTGATGCCCACGATCAGGGCAGCGGACTTGGGGTAATACCGCAGGAAGTCAAACAATCCCGGACGCTCGGCCTTGCCCTGCTGAATCTCCTCCGCCACGGCCGACGTCTCATCGGCGCCCTTGCGGATCCACAGGCCCACGAGGCTGATCACCGCGCCCACGAGGAACGGGATACGCCACCCGTAAGAACCCATGTCCGCCTTGACCAGGCTGGTGGCGAGCAGAGCGGTCAGGCCGGAGGCCAACAACTGTCCGATGGTCGTGCTGACGTACTGGAAGCTTGAGAACAGGCCGCGACGCCCCTGCGGCGCCGACTCCACCAGGAACGTGGTCGCAGCCGCGAACTCGCCGCCCACTGACAGGCCTTGAATGAGCCTGGCAAGGGTCAGGATGATCGGCGCGAAGATGCCCACAGCTTCGTAGGTCGGGGTCAGACCAAGGAGCAGCGAGCCTGCGCCCATCAAGACGATGGTGAACGTCATAGCGGCCTTGCGTCCGAACCTGTCGGCGAATGCACCGACCAGCAGGCCGCCCAGCGGGCGCATGAAGAAGCCCACCGCGAAGATCCCGTAGGTGCTCAGCAGGGGCACCAGGCTGTTGTCCACGTCCTTGGGGAAGATCTGGACAGCGAAGTAGGTCGCCAGGAAGGTATATGCGTACCAGTCGTACCACTCGACGACGTTGCCGATGCTGGCCGCCATGAGCTGGCGGACACGGCTCTTGGGGATGCCGAGTGGCGATGGTGCCACGGGGGAGGTCGCCACGGGGGCTCCTTTGCTGACAACTGCGATGATGGCCTACTGTGCATTCGGGCGACCGAAACAGTCAAATGCCTGGCAACATATTTACAAACCCGACATAGAGACGGCTCCCCGTGGATGTTCTCGACCGGCGGCTGGTCGCCGCCCTCCAGATCAGTCCCCGCGCGTCGTGGGGCGAGATCGGCCGAGCCGTCGGCGAGCACGAACGCACGGTGGCGCGCCGGTTACAGCGGCTGATCGCCGACGGCATGGTGCGCGTCACCGCGATCTATGACGACCTGCGTTCGGGCCACGGCCGACCCGTGCACCTGCATGTCCAGGTCCGCCCGGGTTCGGCGGCGCAGGTCGCCAAGGCGCTGGCCGACCGGCCCGACACCCGCTCGGTCTACTCGCTGACCGGGGCGGCCGACCTCGCCTGCGAGCTGGTCGCCCGGTCGCGGGAGGAGCTGCACGACATCCTCACCGCGGAGATCAGCGACATCGACGGGGTGCTGCAGACGCAGACGCAAGTCGTCCTGCACACCTTCAGGACGGTCGCCGAGTGGCACGCGCCCTACCTCAGCGAGCAGGAGGCGGCCCAGCTGCGGCCGGCCCCGGTCCTCGAGGTCCTGCCCGACGAGGACGGTCTTTCGCCTCTGGAGCAGGAGATCGCCGAGCTGCTGGCCGGTGACGGCAGGATCGCGTTCACGGCGATCGCCGAGCGGCTCGACATCTCGGTGCCGACCGCCCGCAGGCGGGTGTCCTCGCTGCTCGAACGGCGGCTCCTGCTGCTGCGGGCCGAGGTCGAGCCCGCGCTGCTCGGTCTGGAGGTGGAGGGCAAGCTCTGGCTCAAGGTCCGGCCGCACGGGCTCGACCTGGTCGGCCAGCGGCTCGCGGCGCACCCCAGCGTGCGTTACTGCGCGGCCACGTCGGGCACCCATTCCCTGATCGTCCAGGTGGCGGTGGCCCATGAGGCCGACCTCTACCGTTTCCTGACGGGTGTCGTCGGCCCCCTTGACGAGGTCACCGACCTGGATATCACCCTCATCACCCGCGCCTACAAACGCGGTCATCTGCACAAGTCCGGCCTGCTCACCCTGGAGAGGACACCATGACGCCCGCCGAGAACGAAGTCGCCGAACTCTGCGCCGAACTCATCCGCGTCGACAGCAGCAACTACGGGGACGGCACCGGCCCCGGCGAGCGGGCCGCCGCCGAGGCCGTCATGGCCAGGCTGGACGAGGTCGGCATCGAGGCCACCTACATCGAGAGCGAGCCGGGCCGGGGCAACGTCGTCACCCGCGTCGAAGGCACCGACCCGTCGCTGCCCGCCCTCCTGGTCCACGGCCACCTCGACGTGGTGCCCGCCAACGCGGCCGACTGGTCCGTCGACCCGTTCGGCGGCGAGGTGCGCGACGGCTACATCTGGGGCCGGGGCGCGGTGGACATGAAGGACATGGACGCGATGATGCTGGCCGTACTCCGCCAGCTCACCCGCGAGGGCCGCAAGCCGCGCCGCGACCTCGTCTTCGCCTGGGTCGCCGACGAGGAGGCGGGCGGCAACTACGGCGCCAAGCACCTCACCGCGCACCATCCGGAGCTGTTCGAGGGCGTCACCGAGGCGATCAGCGAGGTGGGCGGCTATTCCCTGGAGGTGGACCCGTCGCTGCGGCTCTACCTGATCGAGACCGCGCAGAAGGGCCTCGGCTGGATGAAGCTCATCGCCGACGGCACGGCCGGGCACGGCTCGATGCTCAACACCGACAACGCGGTCACCGAGGTGGCCAAGGCCGTGGCCAGGGTCGGCGACCACGAGTGGCCGATCACCCTCACCCCGACGGTCCGCCAGTTCCTCACCGAGGTCGCGGACGCGTTCGGCCTCCCCTTCGACGAGGACGACCCGGCGCCCATCCTGGACAAGATCGGGCCGCTCGTCCGCTTCGTCGGCGCGACGCTCAGCCACACCGCCAACCCGACCCAGCTCAACGCCGGCTACAAGTCGAACGTCATCCCCGGCCAGGCCACCGCCGTGATCGACGGCCGCTTCCTGCCCGGCCACGAGGACGAGTTCTTCAAGACGATCGACTCGCTGATCGGGCCGAACGTCCGCCGCGAGTTCGTGCACCACGACATCGCGCTGGAGACCACGTTCGACGGCGCCCTGGTCGAGTCGATGATCGCGGCGCTGAAGGCCGAGGACCCCACCGCGCGGGCCGTGCCCTACTGCATGTCCGGCGGCACCGACAACAAGACCTTCTTCGCCGACCTGGGCGTGCGCGGCTTCGGGTTCGTACCGCTGCGACTGCCCGGGGACATGGACTTCGCGTCGATGTTCCACGGCGTGGACGAGCGGGTGCCGGTGGACGCGCTCCAGTTCGGGGTACGGGTCCTCGACAGGCTCCTCCTAAACTACTGACTTGGCATCCTCCCCCGCTTTGAAAAGTGGGGGATTCCAACTGTGTCTACTCCACGAGGAAGAGATCACGCTGAGGATCACGGTTCGCAGGCTCGTCCAGCGGCAAGCCTCCCCGCGCAGCCACCGCATGCCCTGCGGCGGTATCTCGGACGTTCTTGGCCGCGTTCACGTCGGCGTTGTCACGCCATCCGCAGGCGACACAGCGGAAGCGAGATTGGCTCTCTCTCGATTCCGCCGCGCGATGCACACAGCTGTTGCAGGTCTGCGACGTGTAGCGCGGGTTAACCTTTCGGACGCGGCTCGGAGCTTTCTCCTCCAGCCGCTTCACCAGGGCACCCCACCCGTTGGCGAGGATGCCCCGATTCAGCCCGGCTTTCTGCTGGACGTTGCGGCCAGGCGCCTGCATGCCGCCCTTGGCCGACCGCGTCATGGCGGCGATCTTCAGGTCCTCCACTGCGATCACATCGAAGCGGCAGGCCAGGTCGGTACTGGTCTTTTCCACCCAACCCTTGCGTCGGTCGCTCTCCCGGGCTCTCAATCGGCCGATCGCCTGCTTGACCCTGCCGCGCCGGTTGGATCCGAGCTTCGCCTTGGCCAGCTTGCGCAGCAGGCGCCGCAGTCGTGTTCGCTCCGCCTCGCGCAGGGCCGGCACGGTCAGCAGTTCGCCGGTAGACAAGGCCGCCGCCACCCTCACGCCCCGGTCCACGCCTACCACGGCGCCCGTCCCCGGCGCTGGGATCGGAGCAGGGATCACGGCGAAGGCGACATGCCAGTGGCCCAGCGCATCACGGGTGACCCGGTAGGACCTCACCCCCTCCGGCACGGCCCGCGACCAGCGAAAGCGGACCCAGCCGATCTTCGGCACCCGCACCTCGCCCACCCGCCGCGACAGGCGACGCACCTCACCCGCCTTCACCGCCACGATCCGAAAGCCCTCGTTGCGGCCACGCCTGCGCCAGGTCGGGCGGCGGTGGGTCTTGCCGAAGAAATTCGCCATCGCCTGGGCGAAGTCCTTCAACGCCTGCTGCTGCACGATGATCGACCCGGCACCCAGCCACCCGAACGCCGCCCTCGCCTCGGTCAACTGACGGCACTGCTCGGCGAACCCCGGAGCGGACGCGCGGCCTGCCTTCCAATGGGCGTGCTGCTCCACCGCCAGATTCCAGACGAATCGGGCATGCGCGCAGTGCTCCAGCAACGCTCTCTCTTGGCCAGGCGACGGCTGGAGGCGGTAGCGGGACACGCCGATCAAACTACCGACCGTCACCGACAAAACCAGGAGATCATCGTGCCCGACCGTTCTACATTTCCTCATCACCCTGACGGGCGAGGCAGCCACGCTGGAGGTGCATGGTGACCAATAACCCGTACACCCTGGCCAGAGCCGCCGCCGAGGCGCTGAAGGGCGCTTGCGGCCTCGACACCTTCGATGTCGCCCTCGTCATGGGGTCCGGCTGGGTGCCGGCCGCGGACGCGATCGGCGAGACGGTCACGGAGATCCCCTTCACCGACCTGCCCGGCTTCTCCGCTCCGGCCGTGGCCGGGCACGGCGGCAAGATCCGTGTTCTGCGCACCCCCGGTGGGCGGCACGCGCTCGTCTTCCTCGGTCGCAGCCACCTCTACGAGGGGCGCGGCGTCGACTCCGTCGTCCACGGCGTACGCACCGCCGCCGCCGCGGGGGTCGGCACGATCGTGCTGACCAACGCGGCCGGCGGGTTGCGCCCCGAGACGCAGCAGGTCGGCGACCCGGTGCTGATCAGCGACCACATCAACATGACCGGGGCCAACCCGATCACCGGCACCACGTTCATCGACCTCACCGAGGTCTATTCGCGGCGGCTGCGCGCGCTCGTGCAGGAGGTGGACCCGACCATCGCCGAGGGCGTCTACGTGGCCTTCCGCGGCCCCACCTACGAGACGCCCGCCGAGATCCGCATGCTGCGCACGCTGGGTGGCGACATGATCGGCATGTCCACCGTCCTGGAGGCCATCGCGGCCCGTGAGGCCGGTCTCGAGGTGCTGGGCGTCTCCCTGGTCACCAACCCGGGGGCGGGGCTGGCGGACGCGCCGCTCGACCACGAGGAGGTCCTACAGGTCGGCCGCGCGACGGCCGCCCGCATGGGCACCCTGCTGGCCAAGATCGTGGACCGCCTGTGACCGGCGACCCGGCATCCTCGTCCCCTGCCGCCGGCGACCCGACGGGCGACACCCCCGCGACCACCGAACCGATCGGTGACGCCGTCGCGGCCGCTGGCGCTCGTACAGCCGCCGACCTGGTCCCGGCGGCCCGTCTCTGGCTGGCTCAGGATCCTGATCCCGAGACCCGGGCCGAGCTGTCCGCCCTGCTCGACTCCGGTGACGTCGAGGCGCTGCGCGACCGCTTCGGAGCCGGGCTCGAGTTCGGTACGGCCGGCCTGCGCGGCGAGCTGGGCGCGGGCCCCAACCGGATGAACCGGGTGACCGTCATGCGAGCCGCGGCCGGTCTGGCCCAGGTGCTCGGTCCCGGCAGGCACGTCGTCATCGGCTACGACGCCCGCCACAAGTCCGACGTGTTCGCCCGCGACACCGCGGCCGTGCTGACCGGCGCCGGGCTGCACGCCTCACTGCTGCCCTGCCCGCTGCCGACGCCCATCCTCGCCTACGCCGTCCGCCACCTCGGCGCCGACGCCGGTGTGATGGTCACCGCCAGCCACAACCCGCCCCGTGACAACGGCTACAAGGTCTACTGGGGCGACGGCTCCCAGATCGTGCCGCCGATCGACGCCGAGATCTCCGCCGCCATCGAGGCGGTGGGCCGCGTCGACCGGTTGCCGCTCGACGCGCCCGGCACGCTGACCGAGCTGGGCGAGAGCATCATCGACGACTACATCGACGCGGTGACCGCGCTGCCGCTCGGCGACGCCCGCGAGCTGCGGATCGCCTACACGCCGCTGCACGGCGTCGGGTCGGCCACGCTGACCGGCGCGTTCCTGGCCGCCGGGTTCGAGAGCCCGATGGCCGTCGAGGAGCAGCGCAACCCCGACCCCGCCTTCCCGACGGTGGCGTTCCCCAATCCGGAGGAACCCGGCGCGATCGACCTGGCCGTGGCTCTGGCCAGGAAGATCAACGCCGATCTCGTACTCGCGAACGACCCCGACGCCGACCGATGCGCCGTGGCCGTGCCGCTGGGCGACGGCTCCTGGCGCATGCTGACCGGTGACGAGGTGGGCGGCCTGCTGGCCGAGCACGTGATCACGCACACGTCCGGCGATCGCCTGGTGGCCACCACGATCGTCTCCTCGACGCTGCTGAGCAAGATCGCCGCCGCCCACGGCGTCCGCTACGGCGAGACGCTGACCGGCTTCAAGTGGATCATCAAGGCGGGCCCCGGGCTGATCTTCGGTTATGAGGAGGCGATCGGCTACAGCGTCGGCTCCGACACCGGGCTGCCCGTCCACGACAAGGACGGCATCGGCGCCGCCCTGACCGTGGCCGGCATCGCCGCGGCGGCCAAGCGTGCCGGGCGGACGCTGCTCGACCTGCTCGACGACCAGGCCCGGCGCTACGGGCTGCACGCCACCGCGCAGCTGTCCGTCCGGGTCGAGGACCTGTCGCTCATCGCCGGCGCCATGGCCCGGCTGCGCGCCGACCCCCCGGCCGCGCTCGGCGGCCGGGCGGTCGAACGGGCCGACGACCTGAGCCTGGGTGACGGCGGGCTGCCGCCCACCGACGGGCTGCGGTACGTGCTGTCCGGTGACGCCCGGGTGGTGGTGCGGCCTTCGGGGACCGAGCCCAAGCTCAAGTGCTACCTGGAGGTGGTCGTACCGGTGACCGGTCCGGTGGGGGATGCCCGAGCGCTGGCCGTACGAGAGCTCGACGCCCTGAAAGCGGACGTCGGCGCCGCACTCGGCCTCTAGGCACCGCCCCGCCCCCAGGCACCCGCCCTCTCAGGCGCCGCCCCCAGGCATCGCCCCCTCAGGCGCGGCCCCTTCAGGCGCCGGAGGGGTCAGGCCAGGCGGAACTCCAGGTCGGTGTCCCAGTTGTTGAGGTCGGGCTCGACGCGGGGATCCGTCTGGTAGAGCTCCAGGCGGCAGCCCCACAGCTCGGTGTCGCCGTCACGTGTCATGTCCCACTTGAGGCCCTGCTCGGCGCCCCAGGTCAGGAGGTTCTCGATGACGCCTCTGAGCTGGTCGGGGTGTCCGTGGTGGCGTACCGTCGCGTAGCGCCCGGCCGGCAGGTGGGCGGCGAAGATGTCCCCCTCGCCCGCCGCCGGGGCCGCGACCGGCACGCCCGCCTCGACCTCCAGCCGGTCGGCCGGCATGTCGATGGCGAGGTACCTGAGGAACGGCGCCCCGGCGGGTGCCACCCCGCGCTCGGCCAGCCAGCCGATCAGCTCGCCGATGCGGTCGGCCACCAGGCCGAAGGTGGTCATGCTGATGGTCCCCCGGACCCCCACGTAGGGGCGGTCGGGACGGTCAATGATGTTCGGCATTGTTCTGCCCTCCTTCACTCACCTATACGAGGCGGGCCGGCGAAACTCATCGGCAGGCCGAAGAGCGGGAACAGCCGTGTGTCCAGGTATGTGGTCGTCGCGCTGACCCGGTCTCCCGAGACCTCGACGACCAGCAGCGCGAACGGCTCGCCTCCCAGGTACTGTCCGAACGCCGGGCAGCCGTTGGCCGTGCCCGCCGGGACCAGGCGCGAGCCGCCGCAGGGCGCGTCCGCCGCGAGCATGGCCTTGCGGATCTCCTCCCTGCCCCGCAGCCACCACGCGAACGGCGGCATCGACATCGTGGCATCCTCGTGCAGCAGCGCGACGAGCCCCGACACGTCATACCGCTCGAACGCGTCCACATACCGCTCCAGCAACCGCCGGTCCACCTCGCCGCCACCGGCGGGCACCTCGGAAAGCGTCGCCCTGGCCCGCTGCAACGCGCTGTTGACCGAGGCGACGCTGCCCTCCAGCAGCTCCGCCACCTCGGCCGCGCTCCAGCGCAGCACGTCACGCAGGATCAGCACCGCCCGCTGCCGTGGTGGAAGGTGCTGCAGCGCGGCCACGAACGCCAGGCGTACCGTCTCCCGCTCGACGGCGAGCTCGGCCGGATCGGAGGGGAGCACCCGGCGGTCGGGGATCGGCATGACCCAGGCGTGGCCGGGCAGCGGCGGGCCGAGGTCGGGGCCCGGTGACCCGGCGGGGCCGAGGTCCATGGCCCGCGCCCGCCGCTGAGCGCCCCGCAGCATGTCGACGCAGACGTTGGTGGCGATCTGGAACAGCCACGAGCGGAGCGGCGCCCGGTCAGGGTCGTATCGGTCGAGGCCGCGCCATGCCTTGACCAGCGTCTCCTGCACCGCGTCCTCGGCCTCGAACCCCGAGCCCAGCATCCGGTAGCAGTAGCCGGTCAGCTCGGCACGGTGCCGCTCCAGCTCCTCCACTAGACCGGGGTCACCTCGATCTGGAGCTCCGTCACCCATTCGGCCAGGTCTTCCGGGCAGTGCAGGGAGATCTCCCTGGCCAGGCCGCTCGACCGGTAGCCGTTCGCCTCGATCCAGTGCGCCAGCGCCTGGAACGTCGGGCCGACCTCCTCCATCGGGCCATGATGGATGATCGTCGCCGCCGTCTCGATGCGCGGCAAAGTGACGAACTGGACGTCGTACCCGTCCCGCTCTTCTGCCGTGAAGGGGAACGCGACGTGCACCATCACCGCGCCGTCGTCCTCGGGGATGTAGTACGCGATGCCGGGACCCGCGATGGCCACCCCCGCCGACTCCAGCCGCCGGCAGAGCTCGACGAACAGCGGCTTGATGACCGGCCCGATGTCCTCGCCCTCGTAGCTGGCGGCCCGCGCGCTGAGTTCGGCGACCCTGGTCGCGGCGATCTCCTTGAGCACGACCTCGTCGGTCTGCATGTGCCCCTCCGTCTCGATGGTCCGGAGCCTCGCCTCGACACCGCGCAGCCTGGCCAGGTCGGCGCTGATCCGCGCCTCCAACTGGGCGCGGCGCAGGCGTACCATGCCGTGCAGCTCCTCCGTGCTGACCTTGTCGTCGAGGATCGCCCTCACCTGCTCCAGCGTGAAGCCGAGGTCCTTGATCGCGACGATGCGGTTGAGCCTGGACAGCTGCGCCGCCTGGTATGAGCGGTAGCCGGTGGCCGGGTCCACGTGCGCGGGGCGCAGCAGCCCGATCGCGTCGTAGTGACGCAGCATGCGCACGGACACGAGCCCGAGCCTGGCGAAGTCTCCGATACTGAACATGACCCCTCCAGGTGTAGGGCCTGACACGGTGTCAGGGTCAACGCCATGGCGTCGCCTCGTACCTCTGGCTAGCCGATCACGACCGCCATCACCACGAGCGCGATCGCCGCGGCGAGCACCGCGAACGAGTCGATCGCCCAGCTGGCGCGGGCGGGCGGGGCCGCCACGTCGCGGCGCCTGGCCGACTCCGCCCGTTCGGTGATCTGCTGCCCCACCCA
The DNA here is from genome assembly GCF_020215705.1 of Nonomuraea aurantiaca. Taxonomy (GTDB): domain Bacteria; phylum Actinomycetota; class Actinomycetes; order Streptosporangiales; family Streptosporangiaceae; genus Nonomuraea; species Nonomuraea aurantiaca. Next base: position 114,098 of record NZ_JAIWNB010000010.1, read on the forward strand.
GTCGGCGTGCGTCTTCCCGGCGAACGCCTCCGCGGCGGCCTGCTCCGCCTTGCTCAGCGTGGGCTCGGTCTTGAAGCGACCGCGTTCCTGCCTGGGCGTGGCCCGGCGCTGCGCCCTGGCCCGCTCGCGCGCCGTGCTCATCGGCGTCCACAGCCGCAGCACCTGCTCGGCGCCGTAGCGGACGTTGATGGTGTGGGAGACCACCACGTCGTTCACCGACGCCCAGGGCACGAACGTCGAGCGGAGCGGGTTGCGCCCCACCAGCCCCTCCTCGGTCACCACGGTCGCGGGACGGAGCGCGACCAGGTAGACCACGGCGGTCAGCGCGCCCAGCACGGCACCCGCCACCAGCGAGGGCTTCCCGTTGTAGCGGGCGGTCAGATCCCAGATGTTGAAGGCGACGAACGCCAGCCACACCCAGCCGAGCACGAAGGCGGTCTTGGAGCGATAGGTCTCTTTCACGACTGCCACTTCATCCGCGCGAATCCAGGCTTGATCACACCGTTGATCAGCGCCAGCCGCTCATCGAAGGGGATGAACGCCGACTTCATCGCGTTGACCGTGAACCACTGCAGATCATCCCAGCCATAGTCGAACGCCTCCACCAGCTTGTCGAACTCCAGCGACACGTTGGTGCGGCTCATCAGCCGGTTGTCGGTGTTGACCGTCACCCTGAAGTGCAGGCGGCGCAGCAGCCCGATCGGGTGCTCGGCGATGGAGTCGGCGGCACCGGTCTGCAGGTTGGAGGTGGGGCACATCTCCAGGGGGATGCGCTTGTCACGGACGTAGGCGGCCAGGCGGCCCAGCTTGGCGGAGCCGTCGTCCGACACCGAGATGTCGTCGATGATCCGCACCCCGTGCCCGAGCCGATCGGCGCCGCACCACTGGATGGCCTGCCAGATCGACGGCAGCCCGAAGGCCTCGCCCGCGTGGATCGTGAAGTGCGCGTTCTCCCGCTGCAGGTATTCGAACGCGTCGAGGTGCCTGGTGGGCGGGTAGCCCGCCTCGGCCCCGGCGATGTCGAACCCCACCACCCCGCCGTCCCGATAACGCACGGCCAGCTCGGCGATCTCCATGGACCGCGCCTGATGCCGCATCGCGGTCAGCAGCGTGCCGACCTTGATCCCGCGCCCCTCGGAGCCCTGCCTGAACCCGTCCAGCACCGCCTCGACCACCTGATCGAGGCTGAGCCCCGTGGTGGTGTGCTGCTCGGGGGCGAAACGCACCTCGGCGTAGACGACGCCGTCGGCCGCCAGATCCTCCGCGCACTCGGCGGCGACGCGGGTCAGTGCCTCGCGCGTCTGCATGACGCCGACGGTGTGCTGGAACGTCTCCAGGTAGCGTTCGAGTGAGCCCGAGTCGGCCGCCTCCTCGAACCACTCCCGAAGGTTGTCCGCGTCGGTCGTGGGTAGTTCGCCATAGCCGGAGTCGCGAGCCAGCCCGACGATGGTCTCGGCCCGCAGGCCGCCGTCGAGGTGGTCATGCAGCAGCACCTTGGGCGCCCGTCGGATCTCGTCAAGCGTGGGCCTCATCCGCCCATGATATGCGTCTTCCGCCGACGAACTCCGCGCTCCAACTGGGCCGATGTCGCCGCTCACCCCACGGCGCTCAGGATCGCGTCGAACTTCTTGGTGAGCTTGGTGGCCGTGCTCTTGTCGGCGTTCACGAAATAGACGCTCACCAACCGGTCGGCGACACCCACCAGCCCCTCCACCACGGCGCCGCCCCGGTCGCACACGACCGCGCCGTCAACGGCCGCCGACTTGCGTACCTTGCCGTCGTACCCCGTGCACGAGTCGGTGAAATCCTGACGAACCGCGGCGACGTCCTTCCCGCCGACGGTGTCGGTCCTCAGCACCAGCGGATCAGACCCCGCCTGCGGAGCATCCGCCGTCGTGTAGAGACACACGCTCGCCTTGACCGTTTCGAGGGTCTCCAGCGGGTGGTCGTCCCTCTTCTCCTTCAGCTCCCAGGTCAACGACGTGGCCTTGGAGAGCTCTTCCGCGGTGAGCGAGCAGCCGCCCGTCGTCTTGGTGTCGCCGCCTTCGGCCTTTTCCGCATGGGGTCTACATCCGGCGAGCAGCACACCGGCGATGGCTAAGCCGAGCACATACGCACCGGCGGCGGGACGGGACTTCGCGAGGGGCATACGTGTCATGGCGAAGCCTCCAGATCCCTTGGGCGCCCCGGCGGCCGGTGTGCTCCCACATGATGCGCTTTTCAGTCCATTACTTTCAGCCCATTACTAGAGGCATCGGCTTACAGCCCTCTTGATCAACGCTTGCCGCTCGTACATCAGGATCGTCGTGGCTGCGGGTCGGACGAGCGCCTGAACTACGATCACGGCGGGAGGCCGGTCAGGACCGACGCGTGCCGGCGGTGAAGGCTGTGAGCAATGCGCGCCCGAAATCCCATCGGCCGAGTCGGCTGGCGGAGTTGATGTGTCCGGCCGAACCGACACTGACGTGGTCGAGCTGCCAGCCGGCGGCCAGGCGCAGCGCGACGTCCGGGGAGCAGATAGCGCATGGGCTTCTCGTTCCATCGTCATTGCCGGTGCCGGCTTGTGCTCTGGGCGTCAGTATGACGGTCGTCCGCTTCGGGCCCGTCCCCACCTCACTGGTACCAGGCCGATCACACGGCACCGCCCCGCTGCGGAGACGGCGGTCGATGGGTGAGGAGCTATGAAAACCTGGCTCACTCCCGCCGGCGAGGCGTTCCGTGATCGCGCGCTTGCCGGGTCAGCTGATGGTGCGGAGGGCGGGCCATATCGTCGTCCACGGGGCGCGGATGCCGGTGCACACCGTGACCGGCTTGCCCTGTTCGCCGTTGTCGATCCCGAGCCGGTTGTCGATACGGGCCACGTCCCGGCAGCCGGTGAAGTACTGGGCCCAGTCGGCCGGTCGCCAGTCCCCGACGTGGACGACGACGGTGCGTTCGGCGGGCGGAGGTCCCCAGGTCCAGGAGGAATTGTGGCCGGAGTGGACCGGCGGCAGGCTCTTGCCGAGGAGGATGAGCGGGCCGGCCTCGCTGTAGCTGTTGGCCAGGATCACCGCGTGAGCGCGTTGCGCCGGGGGCAGTGCGGCCACGACCTGTTCCACGGTCGCCACGAACTGCGGCCAGCCGATCTGGTTGGCCACGTCGGGCACCGTGGCCGGCAGGGTGGTCCTGGCGTACGCGGCGACCGGCAGGACCGGCAGGGTCAGCAGTGCGATCAGCCCACCGGAGGCGAGGCCCGCCGCGCCGAACCCCGCGATCTTGAGCCGTCGATGGCCCCGGGCGATCCACTTGTCCAGGACGATCCCGCCGGCCGCCATGAACAGCGCGGCACTGCCGATCGCGTAGTACGCCTTGCCGCCGCTGATCAGGACCAAGACCATGGCCACGAGGGCGGCGACCCCGAGCGGTCGCCAAGGCGTGGCCGCCCGCGACCCCAGGACCCAGACCAGGCCCATGACGCAGACCGGGAACAGCAAGGGACCGGTGAACAGCCACAGAAACGGCAGGACCTGGGCGCGGTTCGTCGCCGCGTACCCGGCGATCCGCGAGGCCATCGTCAGCTGCGGCCAGCCGTTCACGGCCTGCCATGCCAGGTTCGGTGCCCACATCGCGGCCGCGATCCCGGCCGCGGCCCACGCCCACGGTGAGCGGAGGACTTCCCAGCGCCGGCACAGCAGCACCCCGACAGCGAGTCCCGCGGCGAGGAACAGCGGTGTGTCCTTGTTCTCCAGCCCGATGCCCGCGCTCAGCCCCACCGCCACCCACAGCCGCCGATCGCCGCCGGCGAGCAGCCGCACCAGTAACCACATCAGCACCGCCCAGACCAGCAGGTCCGGCTCTGTGGTGGTGTCCAGATGCCCCGCGCCGAGATACCCCGAGACGCCGGCCGTCACCGCGGCCAGTATCTGCGCCCGGCGCGAGCCACCCAGATCGCGGGCGATGAACCCCACGATCATCACGACCGAGGCCATCTCCAGCGCCGGCAGGATCCGCACCGCCGTCGGGGAGGCCCCCAGGACCGCGACCGACGCCGCCGACAGCAACGGCGTCAGCGGTGGCTGATCCACGTACCCGAACGCCGGATGCCGCCCCGCCACCACGAAGTACATCTCGTCACCATGGAAGCCGTAGGCCCCCGACAGGCTGAGCAACCCGGCGACCATCAGCCCGGCTGCCAGCCACACCGGCCACGGCACCGCCCACCATCGGGAACCCGCCGGCGGCCTCGTCACATCCACGCCGTCGACCATCGGCCGTGATCGCCGCCGTCGACCGATACGACGTGCGGACATGTCCTTGCCCGTGTTCGCGCTCATGATGAGTCCAGCAGTCAACGAGCCTCAATATCGCATGATATCTGGATGATATCACATTGCTAGCACCTCGTCGCCGATCGTCGACGTCTGAAGGCGCCAGAGCGCGCGACGATTAACCGGCCTTGTGGGAGACGGCATGCAGGACGTTTTCATGGGCGGCGCTGTGTGGCTTATGCCTTCCAGGGGTTCGGTCCGGTGATGGACCGGTCGCGCCCGCCGACCTCGACGCCGAGAAGATGACCACGACCGCACCGGCCGGACGCCCACCGGACAGCGCTCAGCGCGTCAGCTCCGTATACGCAAGGTGGGCGCCCATGCTCGATCCGAAATCGCTTCACACCATGTGAGCGGCGAAAACGCCGCGGACATCGATCTGAGCCAGGCTGTGGCGATGGGAGACGGCAATCAGCCGAGAGTGATCCGTGCTGATCAAGCTGCCTGTCAAGCCTCGGCGCGGTTGGCCGCGTCCGGGGAGAAGGCGGGCAGGCAGACGGCGATGTACTCGGCGCCGTCCGGGCCGGTGCGGTAGCGGATCTTCTCGCCTGGGTCCGTGACGATGGACTGGCCCGCCGTGACCTCGGTCGTGCCGTTCGCGTGTTCCACCAGGAGCGTGCCGCGCAGGACGACGGTGTATTCGGTGAACGAGGGCGTTTGGGCGGGCTCGTCCCAGCCGGGCGGGGCGACCATGTGGGCGATGGAGATCGCCTCGTCGCCGCTGTTGACGCGGCCCACGTGCTCGTCGATGAGCTTGCCGCCGGGCACCGGGATGCGGGTCGCCGCTTCGATCTTTCTCACCACCAGGTCAGTGTGCCACGTCGATGACGAGCCGGTCGGGGTGGGACTGCTCCTTCAGCTCGAACGCCGCCTGATGGTTGAGCACGAGGCCGACGCCGACGCGGCCCTCGAAGTCGCCGGTCTTGACCACGTGCGTCACGTTGCCGAGGTTGGCCGGGAAGATGGGGCCGCCCTTCCAGGTGGGCCGGCCTTTGGCGTCGTGGGCGTCGGCGGGGGCGAGGATGAGCTGGAGGTACGCGCCGCCGGGGAGGTCGAAGTCCTCGCCTGAGCCGTCCTGCAGCAGCTTGTCCACCCATTTGACGTTGTAGCCGGGCATGGAGCCCTTGAGGTCGATCACCACCCGGTCGTAGGTGTCGTGGGTGGCGTAGCGGACGGCCAGCACGACGGCCGGGTCGTCGGTGTTGTGCTGTACGTCCACCTCGACCGTGCTCGTCGGCGCCGCCTCCCGCCTGCCCGTGTCGACGGAGACGGAGGTGGAGGTGGAGGACGAGGAAGTCGAGGTGGAGGTGGAGGTCCGATCGTCCGATGTCGATGGTGTAGCGACCCTGGGTGGGGCGGTGAGCTCGGCTGACGCGCTCGTGGTCGCGCCGCTCCCGGCACCGCCCGGCGCGGTCGTACCGCACGCGGTCAGTACGACGAGACAGGCGAGGCAGGCCAAAGCGGCGGCGTGGGCCGGGCGGCGTCGCGACGGATGCCCGAGCGCGGGTGACGGGCGCATACCCAGATTGATTCCCCAGTACAGAGGACCACAAGCGGCGAGCGTACGAGATGAGCGGGAAGGCCCCGCGCGGTACGCGACCGCGCGGGGCCCTGCCGACGAATCGGACGGCGTAGGTCAGACCGTCTCGTACACCTTCGCCTCTTCCTGCGGGACCGCCACCGGCTTGCGTACGCGCAGCCCGGTGGCCGAGATCGCCACCCCGACCAGCGCCAGCACCAGCGACACCACGATCGCCGAGCGGAGCGACTCGATCGACAGGGTGGCGCCGTTCGAGGTCAGCACCGCCGAGACCACGGCGAGCACGATCGCGCCGCCCACCTGGCCGGAGGTGTTGAGCAGCCCGGAGGCCAGCCCCTGCTCGTCGTCGTGCACGCCGTTCGTGGCCTGGATGTTCAGCGGCGCGAACGACAGCGCGAACGCGATGCCCAGCAGCAGCATGCCGGGAATGACCAGACCGCCCAGGCTGGGGTGCTCGTCGATGCCCAGGAACATCGCGTAGCCACCGGCCAGCGCCGCCGCGCCGATGATGGTCAGCTTGGTGGTGCCGAACCTGTCGGCGAAGTCGCCCATCTTGGTCGACGTGATCGCGACGAGCAGCCCGGCGGGCAGGAACGCCAGCGCGGTGCCCAGGGCCGACCAGCCGAGCAGGTTCTGGAAGTACTGCATGGCCACGAACTGGAAGGCCACGTAGGAGCCCATCAGGATGAGCAGCCCCAGGTTCGCCCGGACGAGCGAGCCGGAGCGCAGGATGCCCAGCCGGACCAGCGGGTGCCGCATCCGCAGTTCGGCGAGGACGAACAGGCCGAGCAGCGCGGCGACGGCGACCAGCGAGCCGATCGTGCGCAGCGAGGTCCAGCCGGCCTCGGGCGCCTGGACGACGGTGAAGACGAGCAGCAGCATCGAGGCGGTGATCAGCACGGCGCCGATCAGGTCATGGCCGCCCTCGGCCCGCTCCTCCTCGCCGCGCGGCAGCACCTTGAGCGCGGCGACCAGCGCGATGATCGCGACCGGCACCGGCATCAGCAGCGTCCACCGCCAGCCGATCTCGGTCAGGAGGCCGGACAGCACCAGCCCGAGCGAGTAACCACTGGCGCCGCAAGCGGTGAAGATGCTGAGCGCCTTGTTGCGCTCAGGCCCCTCGGGAAACGTGGTGGTGATGATCGAAAGGGCGGCCGGCGCGGTGAAGGCGGCGCCCACCCCCTTGATGAACCTGGCCGCGATCAGCAAGGCGCCGTCGTCCACCAGACCACCGAGCAACGACGCGACGGCGAAGACACCCAGCGCGACCAGGAACACCCTGCGTCGCCCGAGCAAGTCGGCGGTCCTGCCGCCCAGCAACAGAAGACCGCCATAACCGAGCACGTAGCCGCTGACAACCCACTGCAGAGAAGAGGTAGAAAGGCCCAGGTCGTGCTGGATCGCGGGCAGCGCCACGCCGACCATCGACACGTCAAGGGCGTCAAGGAAGATCACTGCACAGAGCACGGCGAGCGCGCCCCAACGGGATGAGTGAGAGGACATGGGTCAGTACACTACATGCAACCGCATCTAATGCAAACGCATTTAATGCCGTTGCATCAGTTTTAGCGAAGTGGTAACCTCCGCGACATGGACGAGGAGTTCGTGGTCGAGACCTGGCACTACGTCCTGGCGAAGCACGCCAAGGCGATGTGCTCGCTGGAACGCGAGCTGGGCGACAAGCACGGCCTGGGGCCGAGCGAGTTCGAGGTGCTGGACCGGATCGTCCATCACGACAAGAAGCTCCGCATCCAGGAGCTCTGCGACGAGGTTCACCTGAGCCAGAGCGCGCTGTCCAGGGTCGTGGCGCGGCTGGAGAAGGCTCAGCTGGTCTCGCGCGGGGTGTGCGACCAGGACCGCCGCGGCGTCTTCGTCTGCATCACCGAGGCGGGGAGAGCGCGCCACAAGGAGGCCCTCCCGACGCAGCGCGCCGTCCTCGCCGACATCTTCGCCGACGCGCCCGTGCTCGTACGCTGAGGCTGCGGCGCACAATCGTCGAAGCACAAAGCGCCGACGTGCCCAAAGCCCGCCGACGCCCGTGTGTACTAGGCCGTGATCCGGTCCAGCACCAGAGGCAGCACCTCGGCGCTCCCTGTCCCGACCTCGTAGCCGCCCTGCAGCGCCGCCAAGGCCCGCTCGAAACGACCCGTCTCGTCCGCGTGCAGCGTCATCAGAGGCTGCCCCGCACGTACGAGGTCACCCGGCTTGGCATGCAGCACGATGCCCGCTCCGAACGACACCGGATCTTCCTTACGAGCCCGGCCCGCCCCCAGCCGCCAGGCTGCCAGGCCCACGGCATAGGCATCCAAACGCGACAGAATCCCCGAGGACGGCGCCTCGACCACCATCGTCTCCGCCGCCCTGGGCAGGACCGCGTCCGGGTCGCCGCCCTGGGCGGTGATCATCCGGCGCCAGGCGTCCATGGCCGAGCCGTCCGCCAGCGCCCGGGCCGGGTCCGGACCGGAGATCCCGGCCGCCTCCAGCATCTCCCGCGCCAGCCGTACGGTCAGCTCCACGACGTCCGGCGGCCCGCCGCCCGCGAGGACCTCGACCGACTCCTCGACCTCCAGGGCGTTGCCCACGGCGCGGCCCAGGGGGCGGTCCATGGCGGTGAGCAGGGCGACCGTACGCACGCCCGCGTCGGTGCCCAGCGCGACCATCGTCTCGGCCAGCTCGCGGGCCCGCTCCGGCGTCTTCATGAACGCGCCCGAGCCCACCTTGACGTCGAGCACCAGCGACCCGGTGCCCTCGGCGATCTTCTTCGACATGATCGACGAAGCGATGAGCGGGATCGACTCGACCGTGCCCGTGACGTCGCGCAGGGCGTACAGCTTCTTGTCGGCGGGGGCGAGGCCCGAGCCGGCCGCGCAGACGACCGCGCCCGCCGAGCGCAGCACCGAGAGCATCTCGTCGTTGGACAGCGAAGCCCGCCAGCCTGGGATCGACTCCAGCTTGTCCAGCGTGCCGCCCGTGTGGCCGAGGCCGCGGCCCGAGAGCTGCGGGACATAGGCGCCGCACGCGGCCACCAGCGGGGCGAGGGGCAGCGTGATCTTGTCGCCGACGCCGCCGGTGGAGTGCTTGTCGGCGGTGGGCCGGTCCAGCGCGGACCAGTCCATCCGCTCGCCCGAGCGGATCATCGCCTGCGTCCAGCCGGCGATCTCCCGCCGGTTCATGCCGTTCAGCAGGATGGCCATGGCCAGCGCGGACATCTGCTCGTCGGCGACCTCGCCGCGGGTGTAGGCGTCGATCACCCAGTCGATCTGGGCGCCCGTCAGCTCGCCACCGTCCCGTTTTGCGACGATGACTTCGATGACGTCCATGGACATCAGGCAGACCTCGACAGGTCGTCGGGGCCGAAGGCGTAGGGCAGGATCTCGGCCATCCGCTTCGGCCCGTCCACGGTCTCGACCAGCAGCTCCTCGCCGCCGAACTCGAAGAGCAGCTGACGGCAGCGCCCGCACGGCATCAGCAGCTCCCCGTGGCCGTCCACGCAGGTGAAGGCCACCAGCCGGCCGCCGCCTGAGGAGTGCAGCGCCGAGACCAGGCCGCACTCGGCGCACAGGCCCAGGCCGTAGGAGGCGTTCTCGACGTTGCAGCCGGTGATGACGCGGCCGTCGTCAACGAGCGCCGCCGCGCCGACGGGAAACTTGGAGTAGGGCGCGTACGCGTGGTGCATGGCCTCGACGGCCTCCGTGCGCAGGCCGTCCCAGTCGACGTTCAATGCTGTTCCCCCCGGCGATAGCGCACGCCGTCGGCCTTGGGCATCCGCAGTCGCTGCGAAGCCACCAGGAGCACGAGCAGCGTGAGCACGTGTGGTGTGATGAAGACGAACTCGTTCGGCAACCGGTCGACGGTCAGCCACAGCCAGATCAGCACGATCATGCCCGCGGCGGCCGCCGCGATCAGGTTGTACTCCCTGGCGCCCCTGGTGACCATCTCCGCCGGCTGACCGGACGACAGCAGCGCGCGTACCTTGGTGCCGATGTAGATGAGCAGCAGGATGGCGCCGAACAGGAAGAACGACGTCACGGCCCCGGAGCTGCGCAGCTGCAGGCCGTCCGCGTACCCGAACAGCGCGGCGCCCGCACCCAGCCCGCCGGGGCGCCAGTTGCCGAAGATCATGGCGGCCAGGCCGATGAACCCGCGGCCCGCCGTCTGGCCCTCGACGTACTTGGTGGAGACGAAGACCAGGAACACGCCGCCGAGCCCGGCGAACGCGCCGGAGATGACGACGGCCACATACTTGATCAGATAGACGTTCACGCCCAGCGACTCGGCCGCCCACGGGTTCTCGCCCGCCGAGCGCAGCCGCACGCCGAACGCCGTACGCCAGAGCACGAAGAACGTCAGCGGGAGCAGCAGCACGGCCAGGATGACCAGGACGTTCACCCCATGGGTGAGCCCGCGCAGAATACCCGCGACGTCGGAGACCAGGAACCAGTGGGTGCGCTCCAGGCTGCCGAGCCAGTCGGGACCCAACGAGAACAGCGGCAGGCTGACCTCGGGCGCCTCCGACGACATGGCCGGCGAAGTGGTGATGCCCGCGCCCGCCGCGGCCGCGCGGGCGCCCTCCGCGTAGAGGACCTCCGACAGGAAGCGGGTGATGCCGGGGCCGAGCAGGTTGATGGCCACGCCGCTGATGATGTGGTCGACGCCGAACGTCACGGTCGCCACCGCGTGGATGAGACCGCCGAGCGCACCCGCGATCAGCCCGGCGACCAGCGCGGCCATGAAGCCCCACTGGTATCCGGCCCAGCCGGCGAACCAGGTGCCGAGCACCATCATGCCTTCGAGGCCGATGTTGACCACGCCCGCCCGCTCGGCCCAGAGGCCGCCGAGCCCGGCCAGGCCGATCGGCACCGACAGCATCAGGGCGGCGTTGAACGTGCCGGACGAGGTGATGTCGTCCTGCCCGGAGACGACGCGGACCACCGACATGACCAGGATGAGCACGGCCACGCCGATGAGCGCCAGGTGATATCGGCTGACCTTTGTCATGCTGCCACCTCAACGGGAGTGTTCCTGCCGAGCTGCTGAGCGGCCCGCCGTTCCTCGCGCCGCAGCGCGATCCTGCTGGTGATCTCGTTGGCGATGACCACCAGCAGCACGATCGTGCCCTGCATGATCATGATGACCGAGGGCGGCACGTTGGCGAACTGCAGCGGACCCTGCGCCCGGTCCAGGAAGCCGAACAGCAGCGCCGCGACCGCGATGCCCGCGGGTTTGTTCCGGCCGAGCAACGCCACGGCGATGCCCAGGAAGCCCAGGCCCGGGGTGAAGTTGGAGCCGAAGGAGTGCTTGTCACCGAGGATCTCCGGCATGCCGATCAGCCCGGCGATCGCGCCGGAGAGCACCATCGCGGAGATGACCATCTTCTTCGGGCTGACGCCGGAGGCCAGCGCGGCCGAGGCGTTGAGACCGCTGGCCTTGACCTCGAAGCCGAACCGAGTCCGCTCCAGCACCACCCAGAGCCCGATGCCCAGCAGGACGGCCACCAGGAGGAAGCCCCAGAGACCGCCGCCGCGGGGCGCCGGCAGCCCGAACATCTCGAACAGGACGTTGAGGTTGGGGAACCAGGCCGACTCGGGCAGCGTGGGCGTCGTGGTGGTGAGCACGCCCTTGGCGCGCTCCCCCGTGAAGGGGCCGCGGACAAGGAAGGCGGCCAGGTTGATCGCGATGTAGTTCAGCATGATCGTGGCGATGACCTCGTTCACCCCCCTCGTGACCTTCATCACGGCGGGGATCAGCGCGTAGAAGCCGCCCACGGCCATCGCCACCACGATGATCACCGGGATCTGGATCCAGGCAGGCGCCGCGAACGTGGAGCCGACGTACGCGGCGCAGACGGCCGCGATCCGGTACTGGCCCTCCACGCCGATGTTGAAGAGGTTCATGCGGAAGCCGACGGCCACGGCCAGGCCCGCGATGAACAGCGGCACGGCCCGGTTGAGCATGGTCACGATGCCGTTGACCACCGCCCGCTCGGTCTCGCCGAAGTCGAAGAAGGCGGCGAACGCGGCCTCGGGGCTGGCCCCCGCCGCGATGATCGCGACGCTGGAGATCACGATCGCCAGGACGATGGCGGCGATGGCGCCGACGACCGTCAGTAGCGCCCGGTAGAGCCCGGCGGGCATCACGTCTCCTCAGTGCTGGTGATGGCCCCGGTCATGTAGCCGCCCAACCGCTCAGGTGTGACGTCGCACGGGTCGAGGCTGGCCACGAGCCGCCCGCCGTAGATCACCCGCAGCGTGTCGGACAGGCCGATGAGCTCGTCGAGGTCGGCCGAGATCAGGAGTACGGCCAAGCCCGCCGCCCTGGCGTTACGCAGGTGGTCCCAGATCGCGGCCTGCGCGCCCACGTCGACGCCACGGGTGGGGTGGGCGGCGATGAGGAACTTCGGCTCGCCGCTCATCTCCCGCCCGACGATCAGCTTCTGCTGGTTGCCGCCCGACAGGGCCAGCGCCAGCGTATCGACGCTCGGGGTGCGGACGTCGTAGTCCTTGACGATGCGTTCGGTGTCGGCCCTGGACGAGCGCCGGTTGACCCAGATGCCCTTGCGCGCCGGCGGCCTTGTCTGGTGGCCGAGCACCCGGTTCTCCCAGAGCGACGCCTCCAGCAGCAGACCCTGGCGGTGGCGATCCTCGGGGATGTAGCCGATGCCCGACTCGCGGCGTTTGAGGGTGGACCAGGTGCTGATGTCGGCGCCGTCGAGCGAGATGTCGCCGTGCACGGGCCGCATGCCCATGATGGCCTCGATCAGCTCGGACTGGCCGTTGCCCTCGACCCCGGCGATGCCCAGGATCTCGCCCCTGTGGATCTCGAACGACACGTCGTCGAGGAGCAGCCGGCGACCCTCCGCGCGGAGTCTCTCCACGTACAGGGGGATCGAGGTGCCCTTGGGCACCGGACGGAAGCCGTCGGCCTCCATGGTGAGGCCGGACACCTTCAGCGCCGTCTCGTCGGTCACCGTGGACTCGCGCGTCTCGGGCGTGGGCAGCTCGCTGCCGACCATGAGCTCGGCCAGCTGCCGCGCGGTGACCTCGGCGGGGTCGACGCTGGCGACCGTGGTGCCGCGCCGGATCACTGTGATCGCGTCGGCGATGCTGAGCACCTCGTCGAGCTTGTGGGAGATGAAGATGACCGTCAGGCCCTCGGCCTTGAGCTCGCGCAGGTTGTCGAAGAGCTCGTCGACCTCCTGGGGTACGAGCACCGCGGTCGGCTCGTCGAGGATCAGGATGCGCGCGCCACGGTAGAGGACCTTGAGGATCTCCACTCGCTGCCGGTCACCGACGCCGAGGTCCTCCACCAGCCGGTCGGGATCCACCCGCAGGCCATGGCCGGCGGCCAGCTCGCTGATGCGCGCCCGGGCCCCGGCGGCGTCGAGGCGGCCGCCCTTCTTCGGCTCGGCGCCGAGGACGATGTTCTCCAGCACGGTGAAGTTGTCGGCCAGCATGAAGTGCTGGTGGACCATGCCGATGCCCGCGTTGATGGCGTCGCTCGGCGTGCGGAAGGCCACTTCCACACCGTTCACCTTGATCGTGCCCTCGTCCGGCTTCTGCATGCCGTACAGGATCTTCATCAGGGTGGACTTGCCCGCGCCGTTCTCCCCCACGATCGCGTGCACCGTGCCGGGTTCGACGGTGATGCGGATGTCATGGTTGGCGACGACGCCGGGGAAGCGCTTGGTGATGCCCTCCAGCTCGACGGCGGGTTGCACCGCGGCGAGGGTGTCGGCGTTCACAGATCGCTCACCGCTCCTCAATCGCTCCGCTCACTGGTGTCTCCAAGAGCGGATAGGCCGAAGGCCCGGGGTCGGTCTGGACTCCGGGCCCTCGGTCAACGTTCCTACCTCAATTACGGCTTGGACGGAACCGTGATCTTGCCGTCGATGATGTCCTGCTTGGCAGCATCGAGCTTGTCCTGGATGTCGTCGATCTCGCCACCGGTGGTGGCCAGGCCCACGCCGTCGACCTTGAGGTCGTAGATGGTGTTGCTGCCACCCTTGGCGCCGCCCTGGAACGCCTTGACGAACTCGAACACGCCGACGTCCACGCGCTTGAGCATCGAGGTCATGATGACCGGCTGCAGGTCGGCCTCCTTGACCGTCTGGCGCTGGTCGGAGTCGACGCCGATGGCCTTCTTCTTGGCCGCGGCCGCCGCCTGGAACACGCCCAGGCCCGAGTCACCGGCGGCGTGGTAGACGATCTCCGCGCCGTCCTGGTACATCTTCTCGGCCGCGACCTTGCCCTTGTCGGGAGACTTGAAGCCGCTGAAGTCACCGTCGGGGGTCAGGTACTTGATGTCGATCTTGGCGTCCTTCTTGACCGACTTCACACCGGCCTCGAAGCCCGCCTGGAACTTCTTGATCAGGTCGTTCTCGACACCGCCGACGAAGCCCACGTGGCCGCTCTTGGCCTTGGTCGCCGCGGCGACGCCCGCCAGGTAGGAGCCCTGCTCCTCGGCGAACAGCAGGCCGGTGACGTTGGGCGCGTTCGAGGCGGAGTCGACGACCGCGAACTGGATCTCCGGGTATTCCTCGGCCGTCTTCTTGATGTCGTCGCCGTAGGCGAAGCCGACGCCGATGATCGGGTTGTAGCCCGCGTCGGCCAGCTGGCGGAGGAGCTCGCCGCGGTTGGAGCCGTCGGCCGCGGGGCTCAGCTCCTTGATGTCGGCCTTGAGCTCCGTCTTGGCCTTCTCCAGGCCCGCGTAGGCGGCGTCATTGAAGGACTTGTCGCCACGGCCGCCGACGTCGAAAGCGAGACCGACCTTGAGCGCGCCGGACTTCGGCGCCTCACTGCTGGCTCCAGAGGTCGGCGCCGCGCTGGACGTGGCGTCGCCTCCCGTGCCGCCGCTGCCGCCACAGGCCGCGGCCGCCATCAGCATGGCACCCGCTATCGAGCCGGCCGCCATCCTGCCGAATCGCTTGCTGAGCAAGGCGACTCCTTTCCATTTCCCCGCCGTCAAACTTCGTCGCAGGCGCGAAGAAATGTACGGCAACCCTGCACGGAAGATAGTTGGTTGACCAGGGCGGACAAAACCGGCACACAGGGTCGCAACCGCTCCGTTATCGACATCACTCGCGTCCGTGACCTGAATCTGCGGATGCGCTCCGGAGACCGGCGCTGGAAGCTTTACCCAACTTTGGACACCAGGGGGCCCTTGCCGTCAGGTCGATCATGGCAGAGATTCCTGATCAACGGTGGATTTCATCCTGGAGCCCGACATGCATCCTTGGAAGGCCATGATCATGCCCATGGCCGCGGTCCTCATCGCGGCCATGGGCGCGGCGCCCGCCACAGCAGATACACCCACCCTCCCGTCGATCAAGATCGAGAACAACGCCACCCAGCCCGTCTTCTCCCGCGCCGACGCCGTCAAGCAGACGGTGTACGTCGAGGTCGCGGGGACCGACAGCGACAGCGACGGCCTGCCGGACCGCGTCGCCGTGGACATCCTGCGCCCGAAGGAGACCGACGAGGGCCTGAAGGTCCCGGTCATCATGGAGGCCAGCCCCTACTACGCGGGCGGCAACGACGTGCCGAACCACGTGGTGGACGTGGACGAGAACGGCAACCCGCTGCCGACCCTGCGCTCGTTCGCGAACAAGCTGGCGGCCGAGCCGTTCGACGGCTACTACGACAACTACTTCCTGCCCCGCGGCTACGCGATCGCGCTGGTGGAGAATCTGGGCAGCGGCCGCGCCACCGGCTGCCCCACCACCGGCGACCGCAACGAGACGGCCGGCCCGAAGGCCGCGATCGACTGGCTGAACGGCCGCGCGAAGGGGTTCACCCCGGAGGGCGCGCCCGTCTCGGCCACCTGGTCAACCGGGAACGTGGGCATGATCGGCGTCTCCTACAACGGCACGCTGCCCAACGCGGTCGCCTCGACGGGCGTCCGGGGGCTGAAGACGATCGTGCCCATCGCCGCGATCTCCTCCTGGTACGACTACTACCGGGCGAACGGCGGCGTGCTGGCGGCGGGCGGCTTCCAGGGCGAGGACGCGGACGTGCTGGCCAAGTACGTGCTCACCCGCGCCGACGGGCAGAAAATCTGTGGCCCCGTCATGGACTACCTGACGGCGACACAGGACCGGGTGAGCGGCGACTACAGCCGCTTCTGGGACGCCCGCAACTACCTCAACGACGTCGACAAGGTCAGGGCCAGCGTCTTCGTCGTGCACGGCCTCAACGACTGGAATGTCAAGACCAAGCAGTTCGCCCAGTGGTGGTACGCCCTGTCCAAGCGCCACGTGCCGCGCAAGATCTGGCTGCACCAGGGCACCCACATGAACCCCTTCAACCTGCGCACCGTGGAATGGCTGCGGCAGCTGCACGGCTGGTTCGACTACTGGCTGTACGGCATCGACAGCGGCATCATGCGCGAGCCGCAGGCGGACGTCGAAATCGCCCCTGGTGAGTGGGGCACTCACGCATCGTGGCCACTTCCGGCCACCAAGCCCGTGGCCCTCCACCTCGGCTCCGGCTCGAAGCTGAGCGCCTTCCCGCAGTACGCGGCCCGCGAGTCCTTCGTCGACCAGAAGTCCCGCACCGCCGAACAGCTGGTGGAGGCGGCCCCGGCCGCGGACCCCAACCGCCTGGCCTACCTGACGCCCGAACTGCCGGCCGCCGTCCGGATCTCCGGCACCCCGACGATCTCGCTCCGCGCGGCCCGCGACAGCGGCTCCAGCCCCTACCTCACGGCCCTGCTGGTCGACTACGGCACGGGCACTCGAGCGGACGGAACCCTGGTCCCCACAGGCGAGACCCTCTGCTACGGCGAAGGCGTCCCGGGCGACACGGGCTGCACGGCACTGCGCAAGCTTGGCACCGCGACCACCCCATACAAGATCGTCTCAAGGGGCTGGCTGGACATCAGGAACCGCCACGACCCGGCACGAACAGAGACCGTCAAACCGTCCCAGGAGTACACCTTCACCTGGGACTTCCAGCCAAAGGACTACCGGTTCGACCAGGGCCACAAGATCGGCCTGATCATCACGTCAACGGACAGGGACTACACGCTCCGCTACCCGGAGGGCTCGAAATTCACTGTCAACCCGGCCAAGTCATCCTTGGTCCTGCCGGTGGTCAGGCCGTAGGGCGGCCGGGGCCAAGAATGCGCACGTCACGGCGCTCAACCCGGTAAACCGGAGGAGCGTTTGTTTCCCTGGACAGAGGCCAGCCCCGCCCAGAAGGGTGGGGCTGGCCCATGCTTGCCGTAAAGGAAAAAAATCAAGCGAGAACAGAATCGACTACGGGCTCCCATAGCGCGGTCAGGGCGGTGGCGGCCATGAGGCGGACGCCCATGGCGATCGCCGCCTCGTCGATGTCGAAAGTCCCCTGGTGGATGTCGTACGTCACGCCACCTGGCGTGCGCGTGCCGAGACGCGCGAGCGCTCCCGGAATCGACTCGAGGTACCAGGCGAAGTCCTCGCCGCCGAGCGACTGCTGCGTGGGCACCACCGCGCCCGGCCCCAGCGCCCGCTCGACCGCCTCGGCCAGCATGTCGACGCTCATCTCGTCGTTGACGACGGGCGGCACTCCGCGGGTGTATTCCATCTTCGCGTCGATGCCGTAGGCGCCGGCGACCGACTCCAGCAGCGACTTGATCAGGTCGGGCGCGGCGTGCCAGGCGTTCTCGTCGAGGCAGCGCACCGTGCCCTCGGCCACGCCGTCGTCGGGGATCGCGTTGGCCGCGGAACCGGCCTGGACCCTGCCCCAGACCAGGCTGAGCGAGGAGCGCGGGTCCACCCGGCGCGAGAGCGCGGCGGGCAACTCGGTGAGGATCTTGGCGAGGGCGAAGACCAGGTCGGCGGTGAGGTGCGGGCGGGCCGTGTGGCCGCCGGGACCCGACACCCTGATGGCCAGCTTGTCGCAGGCGGAGGTGATCGGGCCGGGCTTGAGCCCGACGTGGCCGAGGTCGACGCGCGGGTCGCAGTGGAGGCCGAAGATGCGCTCCACGCCGCTGATGCCGCCGTGTGCCATGACCTCGAGCGCGCCGCCGGGCAGTTCCTCGGCGGGCTGGAAGATCAGCCGGACCCGGCCGGGCAGCAGGCCCGCGGCGGCCTGCTGGGCGAGGAAGATCGAGGTGCCGAGCAGGATCGTGGTGTGCACGTCGTGGCCGCACGCGTGGCAGGCGCCGGGGACGGTCGAGCGGTAGGGCACGTCTTTCTCGTCGTGCAGCGGCAGCGCGTCGATGTCGGCGCGCAGCGCGATCGTGGGGCCGTCTCCGCTGCCCACGTCGCAGATCAGGCCGGTGCCGCGGGGCAGCACCGACGGCACCAGGCCGGCGGCGGTGAGCCGCTCGGCGATGCGCTGAGTCGTGCGATATTCAGCGAAGGCCAGCTCAGGATGCATGTGCAAGTCGCGGCGGAATGCCACCAACTCCTGATCGGTCTCCGTCAGGAACGCGTCGAGTTCCCCCCGAAGCTCACGTCCCCGCATGAGTCACCGTCCCGTCCAATTGCCATGTGATCGTCAACTGCCCGAAGTCACACGGCTTATAGCGCCGTAAATCGTCCTTTGGCCTCGCTGCGGTCGGCTGTCCGGTCAGAGCAGCCGTCCGGCGAAAATGCCGCACCCACAGGTTTCGGTGCCAGAGATCGTCAGCACGGGGTTGTGATCCCCTCCTGAGGACAACCCACTGCGGAAACACGGCGGTCGGCCATGAACCCGAAGGCGATGTTCCAACTTTATCTCTTGCGGGTGGCTTCGCGCCGACAGAAACCCCGAAAGCCAGGCGACTGCATGCCCGTAACCGCAGGTCGTCACCGTGAGTGAGGGCGCAGATGACCCGGAAAATAGTCACAAGGGATCATTAGATGGTGACCCGTGGACACGACTTCCAAACGTGGTCTGCGCTTTCGAATCCTGTCACCTCCCGTCATGGTCATGACACTCCGACGATGGATGCTTTAGCGTAGAATGCGTGTTTCACTCGCAATATGATCACTAAAATCCCGTTCGGGGAGAAGTATGCCGGGTTGAGCATCTTCGAGCCGAGCGAGGGGACCCTGGTGGTCGTACCCTCGCTCTCCCTTCCGCAGGACGAGCTGCGCCGCATCACCGGTGCGAGATGTTATGAGGAGCGCCTGCTCTTCCTCCTCCTCACGCTCCGCGAGCCCGGCGTCAAAGTGATCTACCTCTCCTCCGCGCCCATCGATCCGGACATCATCGCCTACTATTTCGGCTTCCTGCCTGATCCGGATGACGCCGCCAAACGGCTGCGGCTGATCACTCTCGACGACCCGCACTCGCAGCCGCTCACCAGAACCCTGCTCTCGCGGCCCGAGGTGGTCGAGCAGGTGCGTGCGGCGATCGACGGCGACGCGTGGTTGGTGCCGTTCGTGCTGAGCGAGCTGGAGGAGGAGTTCGCCGCGCTGCTGGGCATCCCCGTGTACGGCCCGGCCACGTCGCTCGCCTATTACGGCTCCAAGAGCGGCTCCCGCGAGGTCGGCCAGGAGGCCGGCGTGCCGATGGCCCGCGGGTTCGGAGATCTGCACTCCATGGCCGAGATCGAGGACGCGATCGAGGCTCTGCCGGGCGAGCGGGTGATGGTCAAGCTGAACGACGGCTACTCGGGTCTCGGCAACGCCATCGTGCCCAAGGGCGATCTGGCGGGGACGAGCTTCTCCGCGTACGGCGAGACCTGGAAGAGCTTCACCGCGAAGATCCGCGAACGCGGCGCGGTCGTGGAGGAGTTCATCGAGCACCGCCCGCTGCACTATCCCAGTGCGCTGGCCCGCATCACGCCCGGCGGCCGGCATGCTGTCGTCGCCACCCACGACCAGGTGCTCGGCGGCGCCAACCAGGACGTCTACCAGGGCTGCACGTTCCCGGCGGCGCCGGAGTACCGGGCCGAGGTGGGCGCGTCGGCCGAGCGGATCGCCCGCGTCATGGCGGAGCGGGGCGTGGTGGGGCTGTTCGGCATGGACTTCTTCGCGCTGGAGACCGACGCCGGATACGCGGCGCTGCTGTGCGAGATCAACCTGCGGATCGGCGGCACCACGCATCCCTTCGGCGCCGCGGTGCTGACCACCGGCGCCTCCTACGATCCGGGTACCGGGCTGCTCATGGCCGGTGACCAGCCCAAGTACTACACCGCGACCGACAACTGCGCGGCCGGCTGCCTGCGCGGCCGCTCCCCCGGCCAGGTCGTGCGGATGGTCGAGGCGCTCGGTCTCGGCTTCGACCACACCCGTCGGACGGGAAACGTCTTCCACCTGCTCGGGGCGCTCCCCGAGCACGGCAAGCTCGGCTTCACCACGATCGGCGACTCCCGCGAGGAGGCCGACGAGCTGCACCGGCTCACTCGCCGCGCGCTCTGCGGAGCCCCTTCCAGCCGATGACGGCCAGCACGACCGCGAGAATGAGATTGACCGCGATCAGGATGCCGTGCACCACGTAGAAGCTCGTGGGATGGCCGTCTGCCAGGTTAAACCCGAGGTTGATCCACTCGAACACCATGAACACGCCGAGCACGATGAGGAATCCGGCGATCTTTCGCGACATGACCACTTCTCTAGTATCAGGTGCCGATCATCAGGGGATGTGTCGGCACATGTGCAATGACACGAAGCTACGCTGAGACCGCCATGCTGATGAAACCGGTGCCCGTCACGGCACTCCTCACGGCACTCCTCGCGGCGGTCGCGCTCACGGGGACCGCCCATGCCACGCCGACCCCTACCCCGACGCCGAAGCCCGTCGGCGGGGAGCTGCTGGGCAGCCGCGGCTTGGTGAGGCCCGCCGGCATCAAGGCACCGCCGAAGTCCAAGGCCACCTCGTACGTGATCGCCGACCTGGAGACCGGCGAGGTGCTCGCGGCCAAGGACCCGCACGGGCGCTACCTGCCGGCCAGCACGCTCAAGACGCTCACCGCGCTCACGCTCATCCCCAAGCTGGACAAGAACCTCACGGTCAAGCCCAGCCGGAACGCGGTCGACCAGGAGGGCACCGCCGTCGGCCTGACGACCAAGCCGCTCTACAAGGTCGACGACCTGTTCAAGGCGTTGCTGATGTCGTCGGGCAACGACGCGGCGATGGCCCTGGCCGAGACGAACGGCAGCCTGGCCAAGACCATGCGCGACATGAACGCCGAGGCCAAGCAGCTGCAGGCGAACGACACGGTGGCCAAGACGCCCAGCGGGCTGGACAAGCCGGGGCAGAGCAGCTCGGCGTACGACTTGGCGCTCATCGCACGGGCCGGCCTCGGCAACCCCGACTTCCGTCGATATATCAGTACGAAGATCGCCAAGTTCCCGGCGCCCAAGAAGTACTACGAGATCAGCAACCACAACAAGCTGCTGTGGCGCTACCAGGGCATGATCGGCGTCAAGAACGGCTGGACGTCCAAGGCCCAGGCCAGCTTCGTCGGCGCCGCGACACGTGGCGGCCACACGATCATCGTGACCATCATGCGGCACGAGGGGTACTTCTGGGAGGAGGTGGCGAGCCTGCTCGACTGGGGCTTCGCCGCCCGGGGCAAGGTCACGCCGGTCGGGCAGCTGGTCGATCCGCTGCCGGTCGAGCTGCCCGCGCAGCAGGTGACCACCTCGCCGGTCGTCACCGGGCCGCCGGCCACGGCGCCGCTGCTCGACTCGGCCGCCTCGAAGCAGACGGACACCAGCCGTACGGTGGGCTCGATCGTGATCGGGGGCGGGCTGCTGTTCGGCCTGACCTGGCTGGGCTACGGCATCCGCCGCCGGCGCAACTCGCGGCGTGAGGTCAGATAACGCCGTTGGAGGAGGGGATGGGCGAGGGTGAGGGCGGCGGGCAGAGCCCGGCCGTGGCGGTCCAGGCGGCGACGTACAGGACGAATCTGACGGAGAAGTTGATCCAGACCAGCAGCCCCACCATGACGGCGAACGCGCCGTAGATCGGGTTGCTCAGCGTCTGCCCCAGCAGCAGCGACGCGACCTGCTTGAGCAGCCCGAACCCGATGGCGCCGAGCAGCGCGCCCCTGGCCAGCACCCGGAAGGGCTGGGTGGCGCGGCCCACCCAGCCCAGCAGGATCAGGAACAGCACCCAGTCGGCGGCCACGCTGGCCAGCAGGCCCACCAGCCAGAGCGTGCCGGTCGTCACCGGCGCGCTGCCCAGCCCGAGAGTCACCGCGACCTTGGTCGTCGCCTGCGTCGCGGCCCCGCCGATCAACACCGACACGATCGAGGTCACGCCGAGCAGGAGCAGGGAGATCAGGTCGCGCAGCTTGGCGACGAAGAAGTTCGGCGGCGGAACCGTGGTCATCGACATCTCCCACAGCGCCCCGCGCAGCGCGTCCACGGCGCCCAGCCCCGCGTAGAGCAGACCGGCCAGGCCGATGATCCCGGCGGTCGCCCTGGCCTTGGCGATGGCCTGGAGGTCGATCTGGTCGGCGAGTCCGGGCAGCTGGTCCTTGATCGCCGACTCGAGGGTGCTGATGGCGTTCTGGTCGTTTGACAGGACGTAGCCGAACAGCGCGTACGCCAGCGCGACCAGGGGGAAGAACGACAGGAACGCGAAGTAGGTCACCGCCCCGGCCAGCCGGTCGCCGAACCGCAGCTGGTAGCGCTGCACGGTCCTCATCAGATGGTCGATCCAGAGGCGGCGGACCCGCCAGGACTCGACGACGCGGCCACTCCGGGCCTTGGCCGACTCGACGCGTGCCATCAGCTTCGCCAACACCGTGCCGCGCGCCGCCTTTCAAGGTGCCCCGCCGTCGCCGGGCACCTGCCCTGGCTACCGCTCTTCTACCACGAAGCCTCGTACCCAGGAGCTTCGTACCCAGGAGCTTCGCGCGGTCACGAGCGGGGCGCGCTCGTGACGGCGCGGGCGGACTCCGCGAGCCTCGCGAGCACCGCCGTGACGTCGTGGTGCAGCAGCCTGCCGTCCCGCTTGACCACCCGCCCGGCCACCAGGACGGTGTCGACGGCGCTGGTGTCGGCGTTGAGCACCACCGCGCCGATCGGATCGTGCGCGGCCGCCATGCCCGGCGTGCCGGTACGCAGCAGCACGAGGTCGGCCTGCTTGCCGACCCGCAGCGAGCCGACGGTGTCACCGAGCCCCACCACCTCGGCGCCTTCGATGGTGGCCATCCGCAGCGCGTCACGGGCCCGGAATCCCATCCCCTGCCCGTCCGGGCGCCCCCGCTCCAGCGCGAACGCGGTCCGCATCAGGCTGAACATGTCACCGGGCGCGCACGTCACGCTGTCGATGCTGAGCGAGGTGGGGATCCCGGCGGCCCGCGCCCGCCCGCTGATCGGGTAACCGATGCCGAGGGCCATCTCGTCGATCGGCGACACGGACACGCCGCCGCCGCTGTCGGCGATGAGCTTGAGCTGGTCGTCGCTGTAGTGGTTGGCGTGCACGTACGTCGTGCGCGGCGCCAGCAGCCCGTTGGCCTTCAGGAACGCGAGCCCCTTGGCGGAGCTCTCCCTGCCGTGGCCGCCGAGATGCGCGGTGACGGGCAGGTCGAGCTCGTGGGCCAGCCGCCACTCCGCCAGCGCGTCGTCCTCACTGACGATCTCCGGCCCGAGAGCGGCGATCGCCATGGTCACCAGGCCGGCCGTGCCGAAATGCTCGTCATGGACCCGGCGCCCCTCCTTGTGCAGGTTCTCCCGGGGCCCGCCGTGGCAGTAGCCGAAGATCGCCCTGATGCCCGACTCGCGCAGCGCCTGTACGGCGGAGTCGGTGTGCTCGGGCGTGAACTGCACGTGCGACCAGTCGAGCAGCGTGGTGATCCCGGCGTCCAGGCACTCCAGCGCGCCGGCCAGGTTGCCCGCGTAGACGTCCTCGGGCCGGTAGCCGGGTGCCAGCTCACCCAGGATGCGCTGCAGATAGCCGCCGAACGTCATGTCCGGCGCGATCGCCCTGATGCCGGCCTGCCAGGTGTGCCGGTGGCTGTCGACGAACCCCGGCAGCACGATCATCCCGGTCGCGTCGACGACCTCCGCCCCCGGCACCTCGGGCAGATCCGGCCCTACCTCGGCGATCCGATCGCCCTCGACCCGCACGTCCACCTGCCCGAGCACGACAGGCTCCGGCTCCGTGTCGACGACGATCCCGTTCTTGATCAAGGTTATTGTCATGCCAAAAGCTTAGTAAGAAGCTTTTCAGAAAGCAATATGCCGCCAAGTATCCTCGATCCATGAAGCACGATGACGTCGACGCGATGGTCCCCCGCTGGCAGAACTCCGGCCTGTCGTCGTCGCTCATCGCCGACCTCGAGCTGAGCAAGCGCACGTCCCGCCTCAACATGCTCTTCGAGACGGCGATCAAGGCCGAGCTGGCGGACCTGGGCCTGACCTATGCCGAGTTCGACGTCCTCGCCGCCCTGGCCCGCACCGGCCCCCCGCACCGGCTCAAGCCCAGCGAGCTGTCCAAGGGCCTCTACCTCACCTCAGGCGGCACGAGCAACGTCCTGCAGCGCCTCACGGCAGCCGGCTACGTGGAGCGGGCGGCGAACGAGGGCGACGCGCGCAGCCGCTGGGTCCAGCTCACCCCCGAGGGCCTGAGCCTGGCCAACACGGCCCTGGAGGTCTCGGGCAAGGCCCACGAAGAGGTGATGGCGGGCGTCCCGGAGGAAACGGTACGGAAAGCGGCGGACGCCCTCCGGGAGGTCCTCCTGGCAGTGGGCCGCCGCCGCTTCCACTAGTCACAACTGACGAATGCCGGGGATCGTCGATCGTAGGCTCAGGAGCCGACGAGGGCATCGGCTACGCGACCGCCCGGCGGCTCGGCGGCTCGGCAAGCGGCGGGGCAGGAAGTCGCGCACCTCTGTCAGAGGCGGGGCAGGAAACCGACCCGCTCGCGGACCTCGGCCATGGTCTGGCGGGCCACGGCGCCGGCTCGCTCGGCGCCGATGGCCAGCAGCCGGTCCAGCTCCGCCTCGTCGGCCAGCAGCTTCTCCGTGCGCTCCCGGATGGGCGTGAACGTCTCCACGACGGCCTCCGCCACGTCCTTCTTGAACGTCCCGTAGCCCTGCCCCTCATAACGCGCGACCAGGTCGGGGATCGGCGTGGCCGTGAGCGCGGACAGGATGCGCAGCAGGTTGGAGATGCCGGGCTTGCCGTCCTCGTCGAACAGGACCTCCGAGCCGGTGTCCGTGACCGCGCGCATGACCTTCTTGCGCAGCGGCCCCGGCTGCTCCAGGACGTCGAGGATGCCGGCCGGGCTGGAGGACGACTTGGACATCTTGGCCGTCGGGTCCTGGAGGTCGGTGATCTTCTCGACCTCCTTGAGGATGTACGGCTCGGGGAGGGTGAAGGTGTCGCCGAAGCGGTGGTTGAAGCGCTGGCCGAGGTCGCGGGTGAGCTCCAGGTGCTGCTTCTGGTCGGCGCCGACCGGCACGCTGTTGGCCTGATAGAGCAGGATGTCGGCGGCTTGGAGCACCGGGTAGGTGAAGAGCCCGACGCTGGCCGCGTTCTCCCCGAACTTGGCTGACTTGTCCTTGAACTGCGTCATCCTGGCCGCCTCGCCCATGCCCGTCAGGCAGATGAGGATCCAGGCCAGCTCGCTGTGCTCGCGCACGTGCGACTGGACGAACACGGTCGAGCGCTCGGGATCGAGCCCGGCGGCGAACAGCTGCGCGGCGGCCACGCGGGTGCGACGGCGCAGCGCGGCGGGCTCGGTCGGCACCGTGATCGCGTGGAGGTCGACGACGCAGTAGAAGGCGTCATGAGTCTCCTGCAGCGTCACCCATTGGCGGACCGCACCCAGGTAGTTGCCCAGGTGGAAGGAGTCTGCGGTGGGCTGGATGCCGGAGAGGACACGAGGTCTGGCCATAGCAGCCAATTGTGTCAGGAATCCAGCTCGGGCGGCGACTCGACCGCCGGACGGCGCTTCACCCTCACCCTGGCGATACGGCGGCCGTCGAGCTCGGTGACGGTCAGCTCGAACCCGGGCACCTCCACCATCTCCCCGACGGCGGCCACGTGGCCGAGCATGGACATCACGAACCCGCCCAGCGTCTCGTACGGCCCGTCGGCCAGCCGGATGCCGGTCTGGGCGGCGAAGTCGTTGAGGTTCGTCAGACCGTCGATCTCCATCTCGCCCGCCGGGAGGACGACGGTGTCGCCCTCGACGTCGTACTCGTCCCTGATGTCGCCGATGAGCTCTTCGACCAGGTCCTCCAGGGTGACGATGCCGGCCGTCCCGCCGTACTCGTCGACGACGATGGCCAGGTGGTGGCCCTCGTCGCGCATCTCCGAGAGCGTCGTGAGCAGGCGCTTGGAGGCCGGTACGAACTTGACCGGCCGGATCGGCACCAGCTCGCTGATCGGCTCGATCCGGCCGGTGAGCACCGGGTCGAGCAGGTCCCTCACGTGCACGAACCCGATGACCTCGTCATACGACTCGCGGTAGACGGGGAAGCGCGAGTGCGGCAGCCCAGAGGCCAGCACCGCCGCCTCCGCCAATGTGGTGTCGGCCTCCATGAACTCCACCTCGGTGCGGGGCAGCATGACCTCGCGGAGCTGGCGCTTGCCCGCGGCGAACACCTCCGCGATCAGCTTGCGCTCGTCGGCGGTCAGGTCGGTGTGCCCCACGACCATGTCGCGCAGCTCCTCGGTGGTGACCTCCTCCCTGTCGGCCTCCGGATTGCCGCCGAGCAGCTTGACCACGCCGTCGGTCGACTTCGACAGCGCCCAGATGACCGGGCGCGACAGCATGGCGACGCGGTCGAGGAAGGGCGCCACGACCAGCGAGAGCCCCTCGGCCCGCTGCAGGGCCAGGCGTTTGGGGGCCAGCTCGCCGAGCACGAGAGAGACGTACGAGATGGCCAGCGTCACCAGCACCAGCGCGAGTACGGGGGCGACGGCGTGGGGCACGTTCCACCGTTCGAGCACGGGCACGAACTGCATGCCGAGCCGGTCGGCGCCGAACGCGGCCGACAGCATGGTGGCGACGGTCACCCCGATCTGCACGGCGGACAGGAAGCGGTTGGGGTCCTGGGCGAGCTTGGCGACCCGCTCGCCGCGGCGCCCCTTCTGAGCGAGCTTGCGCACCTGGCTCTCCCGCAGGGAGACCATCGCCATCTCGGCGGCGGCGAAGAAGCCGCCGACGAGGATGAACAGAAGGACCAGCGCGATATTGGCCGCGAGGGTGTCAAACATGGTGGTTGGCAGCGTACTCGGCACGTTTCCCGCGTATGCTGAACACCGAGCCCGACAAAATTAAACATATAACCACAGGAGTGAACATGAGATTGCTGGTCACCGGAGGCGCCGGATACGTGGGCAGCGTCGTCGCGGCGCAGCTCGTCGAGGCGGGCCACGAGGTGACCGTGCTCGACGACCTGTCGACCGGCCATGAGGACGCGGTGCCCGAGGGGGCGCGGTTCGTCCGCGGGTCCATCACCGAGGCCCACGACGCGCTGGCGGGCGTGGAGGCGGTGCTGCACTTCGCGGCCAAGTCGCTGGTCGGCGAGTCGGTGGAGAAGCCCGGCCTCTACTGGTCGCACAACCTCGGCGGCACGCTGGCGCTGCTCGACGCGATGCGGGAGCAGGGCGTGCGCGGGATCGTGTTCTCCTCGACCGCGGCCACGTACGGCGAGCCCGAGCGCTCCCCCATCCTGGAGAGCGACCCGACGCGGCCCACCAATCCGTACGGAGCCTCGAAGCTGGCCGTCGACACCGCCCTGACCGCCTACGCGGGCCTGCACGGGCTCGGGGCGGTGAGCCTGCGCTACTTCAACGTGGCCGGCGCGTACGGCCGCTTCCGCGAGCGGCACACCATCGAGACCCATCTCATCCCGAACGTGCTCAAGGTGGCCACCGGCGAGCGCGAGTCGGTCAGCGTGTTCGGCACCGACTACCCGACTGCCGACGGCACGTGCGTGCGCGACTACGTCCATGTGGCCGATCTGGCGGTCGCCCACCTGCTGGCGCTGGAGGCGCTCACCCCCGGGGAGCACAAGATCTACAACCTGGGCAGCGGCGCCGGCTTCTCCGTCCAGGAGGTGATCTCGGTCTGCCGCGAGGTCACCGGCCACGACATCCCCGCCGTCGTCGGGCCACGCCGGGCGGGCGATCCGGCCGTGCTGGTCGCGTCGTCCGAGAAGATCCAGCGCGAACTGGGCTGGAAGGCCGAGCGCCCCTCCCTCCGGGAGATCGTCTCTGACGCTTGGGCAGCGCTTTCCGGGAAATAGGTATAGGAAGTCCCGATATGTGCTGTGATATCGAAATGTGAGGAGCTTTTCACCAAGGGTCACGAAGATAGTCTTCGGCGTGCTCGTTGTGCTGGGTAGCCTCGCGGCGGCGGCGGGGGTGCTGTTCGCCACCTCCCCGCCGAATCCTGCTGCGCACATCACTATGTGCCCGTAGATGCACAAAAGGGAAATAGGCCGCAAACCGTACATATAACCAAAAAGACGCGCGCCCGGAAACGGACGCGCGCCTTGTCGGGATGGATCAGATCAGGCCGAGCGACGCCACCGCGTCGCGCTCCTCGGTGAGCTCGCGGACGCTGGCGTCGATGCGCTCGCGGGAGAAGGCGTCGATCTCCAGGCCCTGGATGATCTCGAACCGGCCCCCCGCCGCCCGCACCGGGAACGACGAGATGAGGCCCTCGGGCACGCCGTAGGACCCGTCAGAGACGACGGCGGCCGAGGTCCAGTCGGTGCCGTTGACCCAGTCGTAGACGTGGTCGATCGCGGCGTTGGCCGCGGAGGCGGCCGACGAGGCGCCGCGGGCCTCGATGATGGCGGCGCCGCGCTTGGCCACCGTCGGGATGAAGGTGTCGCGCAGCCACTCGGACTCCACCTGCTCGGCCGCGATCTTGCCGCCGACCTCGGCGTGGTAGAGGTCCGGGTATTGGGTGGCGGAGTGGTTGCCCCAGATGGTCATGTTCTTGATCTCGGTGACCGGGACCTGGAGCTTCGCGGCGAGCTGGGACAGCGCGCGGTTGTGGTCGAGGCGGGTCATCGCGGTGAAGCGGTCGGCCGGGACGTCGGGCGCGTTCTGCTGGGCGATGAGCGCGTTGGTGTTGGCCGGGTTGCCCACGACCAGGACCTTGATGTCGTCGGCCGCGTGGTCGTTGATCGCCTTGCCCTGCGGGCCGAAGATGCCGCCGTTGGCGCCGAGCAGGTCGCCACGCTCCATGCCGGCCTTGCGCGGCATGGCGCCGACGAGCAGCGCGACGTTGGTGCCCGCGAACGCGACGTTCGGGTCGTCGGTGATCTCGATGCCGGACAGCAGCGGGAAGGCGCAGTCGTCGAGCTCCATGGCGGTGCCCTCGGCTGCCTTCACCGCCTGCGGGATCTCCAGCAGACTGAGCTTGACCGGGACGTTCGGGCCGAGCAGCTGCCCCGACGCGATGCGGAACAGCAGTGCGTAGCCGATCTGACCGGCGGCTCCGGTGACGGTCACCTTGACGGGCGTGGCCATGGCCTTCCCCTAACTCGCAGGATGAATCATTGACTTTCGGATGCTACCCGTTCGTCATCCGCAGGAGACCATCGAGGGCGTTTCCAGCTCCGGGGTGAAGTCCACGTTGGCGAAATGCCGGGCCAGCAGGCTCTTGACGACGCCCTTGCGGTAGAGCTCGGCAATGATCCCGTTGGCCGCCTTGCAGGTCTTCACGTCTCCGTGCTTGATGCCGATGGCGTAGCGCTCGTCGTTGAGCTTGGCGCCGAGGATCTTGAAGCGCTGGTTCTCGCGGCTGGCGAAGCCGGCCAGCATGATGTCCTCGCCCGGCACCGCGTCGACCTTGCTGCTCCTGAGCAGGTCCATGCACTGCGCGTAGTCGGTCGCCGTGACGAGCTCCACCTTCACGCGGGCCTGGACATTGCCGACGGACGGGCTGTTGGGGGCGCAGATCTTCTTGCCCTCGAGGTCGTCGATCGACTCGATCGAGGCGCCGTCGCTGACCAGGAGGTCGTGGTGGGCCACATAGTACGGGCCGGCGAACTCGACGCCGCTCTTGTCGATGGAGTAGGTGGCGATCACCAGGTCCACGGTGCCGTCCTCCAGCGCCTTCTCCCTCTCGAACTTGGGAATCCTGACGAACTGGGTCTGCTTGGCGCCGAGCTGCGCCGCGACGAGCTTGGCCAGCTCGATGTCGAAGCCCTCGAATCCGCCGTCACGTTCCAGGGAGACGCCTGGCAGGTCGCCCTTCACGCCGATCACGATCTTCTTCGTCTGCGCCACCTTGTCGGCCACGGAGGTGAAGGAGTTCGGCGGGGCGGGATGGGGCGAGGGGTTGCCGCCGAGCGCGAGCTGGAGCCAGTTGTTCTGCACGGCCACGACCGAGGCGGCGGCGATCAGCAGGATCGCCGCGACCAGTGCGACCCATCCCGCGCGGCGGCCGCGCGGCGCCAGCGGGCGAGGGTCCGTGGCGGATGCGGCCGGGCGCTCGTCCAGGATGCCGCGCGGCGGCGACGTGGAGCCGGTCGCCCAGGGGATCGGCTCGCCGCCGGTCACGGAGGACTGCTCCGGCGGATGCATGAGCTGCGCCTTCGACGGCGAGCCCGTGCCGAGCGTCCCGGCCGGCACCCTGATGAAGGGGGTGGTGTCGTCGCTGGCCACCTGTACGCCCCGGGTCAGCACGGCCGTGGAGGCCCCGACCGTCTCGGGCTGGCCGAGCAGCCGCAGCAGGATCTGGTCGGCCGAGGGCCGCTCGTCGGGCGACTTCGACAGCGCCGACCGCACCACGCCGCGCAGCGGCTCGGGCAGCATGGACACGTCGACCTCGTGGTTGAGGATCCGGTTGAGCACCACCGCGATCGAGTTGCCCTCGAACACGGTCTCCCCGGTGGCCGCGAACGCGATCACCGCCCCCCAGGCGAAAACGTCGGTATAAGGCCCGACATCGTCCCCGGCGATCTGCTCGGGAGCCATGTACGCGGGCGTCCCGATGGCCCGGCTGGTGATAGTGCCGCTCGAGTCGATGATCCTGGCGATACCGAAGTCGACCACGCGCGGCCCGTCGGCGGCGATCAGCACGTTGTCGGGCTTGAAGTCGCGGTGCACGATCGAGGCGTGGTGGATCGCGGTCAGCGCGGTGGCCGTCCCGATCGCCAGCCGGTCGAGCGCCGTCCCCCGCAGCGGGCCGTCGTCGTCGACGATGTCCCTGAGGGCGCGCCCGTCGATGTACTCGCTGGCGATGTACGGCGTGTCGCCGTCGAGATCGGCCTCGATCACCCGGGCCGTGCAGAACGACGCCACCCGCTGCGCGGCCTTCAGCTCCCTGGCGAACCGCGACCTGGCGATCGTGTCCCCGCTGAACTTGACATGCAGCAGCTTGATCGCAGCCTGCTCACCCTCATCGGTGACGCCCAGGTAGACGATGCCCTGGCCGCCTTCCCCAACCCGGCCGACCAGCCGGAACGACCCCAGCTGGCCGGGGTCGCCGGCGACCAGCGGCGAGATCTGCGGCATCCATCTTCCCCACGTTCAAACAAAGCCCAACGACGCAAACTTTACGACGCTCAGTAAGCTCTCAGGGAACCGTTAACCGTTCGTGACGTCACGGTTTGTCGCCAGGAGCAGTATGGCCACCCGCCATCACCATGATGAGGAGAAACGCCGAATTACCCCAGAATAGGGCGAAACTACGAGAAGCACCGAGGAGGCTCGGGATTATGGCCCGTGCGTACGACATCGTGCTGTTCGGCGCGAGCGGCTTCACCGGCGCGCTCACCGCGGCCTACCTCGCCAGGACGGCCGGCTCCGAGGTGCGCTGGGCACTGGCCGGGCGCGACCGGGCCAAGCTGGAGCGACTCGGCCTCGACGTCCCGATCCTGATCGCCGACGCCACCGACCCCGCCTCGCTGGCCGCGATCGCCCGCGCGACCCGCGTCCTCGTCACGACCGTCGGCCCCTACCTCCGGTACGGCGAGCCGCTCGTGGCCGCCTGCGCCGAGGCCGGCACCCATTATCTGGACCTGACCGGCGAGGCCGAATTCGTGGACCGGATGTACGTCCGCCACCACCGCCAGGCCACCGCCACGGGCGCCAAGCTGGTGCACGCGTGCGGCTTCGACTCCATCCCCTACGACCTCGGCGTGCTCTTCACGGTCGACCGGCTGCCGGAGCACGTGCCGCTCAGGGTCAGCGGGTTCCTCAGGAGCCACATGCGGGCATCGGGAGGCACACTGGCCTCCGGGATGACGATCGTCTCGCGCCCCCTGCAGCTCCTGGAGGCGGGAGCCCGGCGGCGCGCGGCCGAGCCGCTGCCTCTCGGCCGCCGGGTCAGCTCACTGCCCGGCGGCCTGCGCTATGTCGGCGGGTGGGCGCTGCCGATGCCGAGCCTGGACCCGCTGATCGTCGGCCGCTCGGCCCGCCTGCTCGACCGCTACGGCCCCGACTTCACCTACCGCCAGTACTACGCCGTCAAGACCCTGCCCGCCGCGCTCGCGGTGGCGGCGGGAGCGGGCACGATGGCGGCGCTCGCGCAGATCCCCCCGGTACGCGACTGGATGGCGAGCCGCGTCAAGCCGGGCGACGGGCCCACCCCCGAGCAGCGGGCCCGCAACTGGTTCAAGGTCACCATCCTCGGCGAGGGCGGCGGCCGGCGGGTCGTCACCGAGGTCGCGGGCGGCGACCCCGGTTACGACGAGACGGCCAAGATGCTCGGCGAGTCGGCGCTCTGCCTGGCCTTCGACGACGTGCCGGAGATCGCGGGCCAGGTCACCACCGCCTCCGCGATGGGCCGCCCGCTGATCGAGCGCCTGCGCCGGGCGGGCATCACGTTCAGTACGCGAGAGCCCGCGAGGTGAAGGACGTCCGCAGGAACGGATTCTTGAACTTGGGGAAGGCCACGGTCAACGGATCGCCGTCCGAGGTGTAGCGCATGTCCGGGTTGTTCTTCAGCCAGTCGAGCCAGGCCACCGAACAGAACTGCTTGCAGTCACCCTTCTTGTCCATGGCCCTGATGCGCGGGATGCCCAGCGGGTCGAAGGACTTGCTGAACGGCGCGGGCGCGGGCGTGTAACCGGCCAGGAAGACTCCCTTGTGGTCATAGGTGACGTCGCCGAGCTTGCCGTGCATGGCCCACTTCTTGTTGTGCGGCTGGTTGCCGTACGGCAGAGCCAGGGTCACCGGCTTGACGAAGGCCAGGGAGCTGATCATCGTCTGGACGGTCGCGATCTGCTCCTCGACCTCCTTCTGCGACCGGCCCCGCAGGTTGATGTGGTCGCGGGTGTGGTTGCCGATGTCGAATCCGTTGTCCTTGAGCCAGAGCAGCATCTGGGCCTGCTCGTCGCGCACGGTCTTGCCGAACATGTCGCGCGTGACGTACATCGTGGCCACCGGCCGGAAGCCGGGATTCTTCGCCGCCACGTCACGCAGGATGCCGATGGCGGTGTCCGGCGCCAGGTTGCCCATCTCGTCCAGCGTCAGCTGGGACGGCGAGGAGTCGTCGAAGGTCAGCACGACCGCGTGCTTGCCCGCCGGGATGTCGATCTTGCCGGTGACGTACTCGGCGGCGGTGATCGGCACGTACCCGTCCTTGACCAGCCGCTCGAGGTCTCCCCTGAACTGCTCGGGGGTCCGGTCGTCGGTGGTCGCCGGGTTCTTGATCACCCGGTGGAACATCAGCACCGGGATCTGCCCCAGCTCGTTGGCCTTCACCTTGGCGGCCAGCGCCAGCTGGGCGGCCTTGGCCTGCTTCAGCTTGGCCGCCGTGTTGGCCGCGGTGTTCACCGGCCGGGCGGCCGGCTCCGAGCCACAGCCGCACACGACCGCCGTGACCGCGATCAGCCCCACCCCACTCAAAAGACGCAATCGCATCCGAACCCCCTGGGCCACCTATGACTCTTACCAGGGACTCTTACCCATCTGATCAACTCCGTCACGCTCTGTGAGGGCCAAGAGATGTTCTAGAGAAAACGGAAGAGCCGCCCGAAGGCGGCCCTGCGTCGATCGGGTTGGTGGAGGTGGGGTCACCGGGCCAAAAGGGACATGATCATTCCCTTGAGCTCGTCGTTCGCCAAGATCAGCGAGGTGAGGACGAGCACGAATCCGAACACCCCGAGCGTGATGACGTCCGTCCTCTTGCTGCGTACGGCGAGCCCGTCGTACCCGGCGAAACGGAGCGCGGCGGCCACCATGACGGCGGCGCCCAGCGCGAACCCGCCCCACCGCGGGTCCACGAGGAAAACCAGCGCAACGCCGACGACCGCACCCGCCAGAACCAGCGGGTACGGCCCCCAACTCTCTCCAGAACGACTCAACGTGCCTGCTTACGGACGCAATCACTGCGCGTCTCCGCTGGCATCGTGCCTCGCTCTCTCCGGTCCAGGCTCATCGCGCCCGCTTGTGGTCGCATTCGCTGCGGACCTCCGTTGGCATCGTGGCCTCGCTCTCTCCGGTCCAGGCTCATCGCTCCTCGATCGGCTTCCACTTCTGGTCACGCTCACCGATGTACTCACTGTCGGGGCGGATCAGTCTGTTGTCGGCATGCTGCTCGATCACGTGCGCCGTCCATCCGGACATGCGGCTGATCGAGAAGACCGGGGTGAACAGGTCCGTCGGAATGCCGAGATAGTGATAGACCGATGCCGCGTAGAAGTCGACATTCGGATAGAGGCCCTTCATCTCGAAGACGACCTCCTCCATCTCCTTGGACATCCGATAATAGGTGTCGTCGCCGGTGGATTCGGCGAGTTCCTCCGACATCCTGCGCAGATGCGTGGCCCGCGGGTCCTCGGTCTTGTAGACGCGGTGGCCGAAGCCCATGATCTTCTCGCCGGCGGCCAGCTTCTCGCGTACGGCCTGCGCCACCCCGGTGGGCGAGATCGATTCGAGGGTCTTCATGACCTGCTCGTTCGCGCCGCCGTGCAGGGGGCCCTTGAGCGTCCCGATGGCGGCGACGATGGCCGAGTGCATGTCCGACAGGGTCGCGGCGCAGACGCGGGCGGCGAACGTCGAGGCGTTCATGGTGTGGTCGGCGTGCAGCACCAGACAGGTGTCGAAGATCTCGACCTCGCGCCGGGCCGGAACGCGTCCGGTGACCTGCAGGAGGAAGTTCGCCGCGATGCTCATCGCCGGGTCGGGCTCCGGGACCTCGGCGCCGTTGCGGGCGGCGTGGTAGCGGGCGACCAGCAGAGGCTGCTGCGCGGTCAGGCGGGCGGCCTTGCGCAGGTTCGCGTCGGGGGCGATGGAGTCCTTGTCCGGGTCGTCCGCCCCGGAGAGGGAGACCAGCGAGCGCAGGGCCTCCATCGGTTTCTGCTTCTCGGCGATCTCCGAGATGTTCGCGGAGACGAGGGCGCCGAGCTCGCGGCCCCGCACCAGCTCCTCGCCGTACCTGTTCAACTCATCCCGATTGGGAAGCTTGCCGCACTGCAGCAGGTGAGCGGTCTCTTCGAACGTCGCGCGGCCGGCCAGATCGTGGATGTCGTATCCGCGATAGAAGAGACGACCGGCCTTCCCGTCAATGTCGCTGAGCGCTGTCGACGCGGCTACGACATCGGCCAGGCCTTTCGTGGGCTTGTCCGCCATGAGTGTTTCCTCCGCATATCTCCGCCCGAAGTCTACCCGTGAGCAGGCAAAACCGTCCGCGAAGGTCCAGACCAATTTCATGCTGGATTCTCCTTATGGCAAAGGCGATTCCGCATCCCCTCGTTTGGGTAAGCCGGAGCTGTAGTAATAGTTACGGCGGGCTACCTGGGGAGGAACTGCCGTGGAGGGGCCGTTCATACGCATCGAGGACACCGGCGAGGTGGTCCCGTTGCGCCCCGAGATCACAACGGTAGGGAGGGGCCGGGGCGCGGACATCCGGCTGACCGACCCGAGTGTGTCTCGACTCCATGCCGAGTTCGTCAGGCGAGGACCCTACCTGTACGTCGTTGATCTGGGCCTGTCCCGCAACGGCACACGGGTGAACGGCAGGCCGATCGCCCGGAGGGTGCTTGACGACGGCGACGTCGTCTCCTTCGGGGCGGCGCGCGGTCGCATCGGCGGAGTCCCCCGCGAGGACTTCACCCCCGAGGTCGAACTGCGCAGGGCCGCTGCGCCCGAGCTGACCAGGCGCGAGGTCGATGTGCTGACCTCGCTCTGCAGGCCGGCGCTGTCGGATGAGGCGTTCGTCGCCCCGGCGACCGCACGTGAGATCGCCGACGACCTGGTCGTGACCGAAGCCGCGGTCAAGCAACACCTGCTGCGGCTGTACCAGAAGTTCCGGATTCCCGAGGGCACCAACCGGCGCACGCGGCTGGCCAACGAGGTCGTCGCGCTGGGCCTGGTGCGCCCGACCCCCGTGGTGCCACCACAACGGTCGGGGACGCCGGCCGAGCAACAGCAACCGACGGCGGCCGGACGCAGGGCTTCATAGGTGCGGACCCCGCTACCTGTGGTGGGCCGCTGAGCGTGGCCCACTAGAGGAAACGGATCGCGACCGGTGCCACGGCGAGGGGTTCCGGGAGCGCGAGCGGACCGGAGCCCGGCGTCACCGTGCCCAGGACACGCGCCCCTGAGGCGCCCGTGCAACTGGGCACGGTCGACGGCAGGCCGTGCGCGGTGAGCCAGCCGAACAACGAGAAGGCGATCGCCTCCTTCGCGTCGGCGGGCACGCCGAGCTCGTCGCTGGTCACGAGTCGCGTCCCCGGCACGCGTGCGCGCAGCATGCCCATGAGCGTGGGATTGCGCACACCGCCGCCGGAGACGATCACGGTGTCGAGCCCGTGCCGCCGGATCTCGGCCGCCACGGTCTCCGCGGTGAGTGCGGTCAGCGTGGCGACGAGGTCGGCCTGCGGGAGGTCCGCCTTGACGTACCCGGGCGTGAAGAGCTCTTTACCGGTGGACTTCGGCGGCTCCTTCGCGTAGTACGGCTCGGCGAGCAGCTCCGCCAGCAGCGCCGCGTCGACCGTCCCGGCCGCGCCGAGCACCCCGTCCTTGTCGTACGGGGGCGCGGCGGCGTCGATGAGCGCGCACGCGGGGCCGGTGTCGTAGGCGATGGCCGGCTCCCGCACGGTCAGGTTGGCGATCCCGCCCAGGTTCAACGCCCCGGTACGCCCCGGCAGCCCGGCCATGAGCAGCAGGTCGAGGTAGGAGACGAGCGGCGCCCCCTGCCCGCCCGCGGCCACGTCACGCACCCGCACATCCGAAACCACGGGCAGCCCGGTGCGCTCGGCGATCCAGGCGGGCTGGCCCAGCTGCAGGGTGCCGAGCACCCGGCCGCCCTCCACCCAGTGGAAGAGCGTCTGCCCGTGGGAGCAGATCAGGTCGGCCGCCAGCCCCTCCGCCGCCGCCTCGGCGAACGCCTGGCCGATGAGCGTGTCCAGGGCGCAGACCTCGCCCAGGTCGATCCGGCTGGGGGGCAGCGCGGCCACGATACGGGCTCTCAGACGGGGGTCGTACGGCCGCTCGCCGGTGTGGACCAGCGTGCCGGTCAGCACGCCGCCGTCCAGCGACCAGTCCACGACCGCACTGTCTATCCCATCGTGGGATGTACCCGAGATGAGGCCGAGAACCCGCATCACGCTCCTTCTCCTCCACTGTCCCTCGTGGGACCCTTAGCCACGACGGGCCGTCTCTTCCGCTCCCGCGGCGGGGGACCCCAGCCACGACAGACCGTCTTCCTCTTCCCCCGGAGGGGGTGTCCCTTCCGAGGGACACGGACCGCCTTCTTCCTCTTCCCCCGGAGGGGCTATCCCTCC
The DNA here is from genome assembly GCF_020215705.1 of Nonomuraea aurantiaca. GTDB lineage: Bacteria > Actinomycetota > Actinomycetes > Streptosporangiales > Streptosporangiaceae > Nonomuraea > Nonomuraea aurantiaca. The sequence goes on from NZ_JAIWNB010000010.1 coordinate 151,517, forward strand.
CAAGGGACACCAGCCACCACGGACCGTCACAGAGATCGAGACGGTCGCGTGACGAACCACCGGGGAATCCGCTACAGCACCCGGAACCCGTTGCTCGGCTTGCTGGTCCGGTTGGCCCGGTCGACGGCGACCACGTAGTAGTGATCCCCGCGCTTGCCCTCCGGGTCCACCCAGCTCACCTGCCGGTCGCCCGGCAGCACCGCGACCAGGTTGCGGGCGTCGGCGAACGCGCTGGACGCGGCCTTGCCGGGGAACCGGAAGATGGCGAACTGGAAGGGCTCGTGCCGGTCCGTCGCGACCGCGCGTACCTCCACCCCGCCGTGCTTCCGCAGCGCGTACGCCAGCACCGGCCGGTGCGGCGCCTGGCCGCCCGCCAGTCTGGTCAGCACCGGGGCCAGGGCGGGCCGGGTGTAGTGGTCGTTCACGGCCGTGCTGATGGAGCCGATCCGGTCGGCCCGCAGGTCGTTGGCGTTGTACCAGATGTCACCGCTGACGGGTGGGTTGTCCCGGTTGAGCGTGAGGTGCTTGGACAGCTCGGCCGGGTTCTGCCATTCGGGCGCGGTCTGGGCGGGGTCGCCCGCCTTGTAGGCGGCCTGGCCGATCCAGAGCAGCGTGCCGGTGCCGTTCGCCACGTCGGACCACCACGGGACGAGCTTGGCGTAGTCGGCCGGCGGCTGCCCGATGTACCAGTAGAGCTGGGGCGCGATGTAGTCGAGCCAGCCCTTCTTCACCCAGCCCCTGGTGTCGGCGTGCAGGCCGTCGTAGGACTGGCCGCCGCTGGTGTCGGAGCCGAGCGGGTCGCTGGCCTTGTTGCGCCAGATGCCTGACGGGCTGATGCCCCAGGCGATCTCCGGCTTGACCGCGCGCACGCGCTGCTGCATCTCCGAGACCATGAGGTCGACGTTGTTGCGCCGCCAGGTGGCCAGGTCCGGGAAGCCGGCTCCGTACTGGGCGAAGGCGGCGCTGTCGTCGAAGGCCGTGGTGTTCGTCGGGTAGAAGTAGTCGTCGAAGTGCAGGCCGTCGATGTCGTACCGGGTGACCGCGTCCATGATCGCGTCCTGGCAGAACTTCCGCACCTCGGGCATGCCGGGGTTGTAGTAGAGCTTGCCGCCGAACGGCAGGATCCAATCGGGGTGCTTGCGTCCCGGGTGGTCGGGGTGCAGCTTGGCCGGGTCGGCCTGCATCGAGACCCGGTACGGGTTGAACCAGGCGTGGAAGGCCAGCCCGCGCTTGTGCGTCTCCTCGACGATGAAGCCCAGCGGGTCGTAGCCGGGGTCCTGCCCCTGAGTGCCGGTCAGCCATTGCGACCACGGTTCGAACGGCGACGGCCAGAACGCGTCGGCGGTCGGCCTGATCTGCACGAAGACGGAGTTCAGCTTGCGCTGCACCGCCAGGTCCAGCCAGGCGAGGTATTCGGCCTTCTGCTGCTCGACGGTCAGCCCGGTCTTGGAGGGCCAGTTGATGTTGACCACGGAGGCGATCCACATGCCGCGCATCTGACGCAACGGCGGGACGTAGTCTGCGGCGAAGGCGGGAAGCGGTACGACGGAGGCGGCAGCGGCGAGGGCGAGGCCCTTCAGTAACGTCCTTCGGCTGGGCATGGGGGGTTTGGCCTCTCGGAAGTGGTTGTGTCGAGGGCGACGATGACAGAAAATTACCTTCAATTCAACAATCGTGAAGGAAAATGCCGCATGTCCCCTGACCTGTACCGACTAGCGATGACAGTGCTCCAGCCAGGCTATGAAGGCACGTCGGCTCCCGACTGGTTGCTCAGGGCGCTCGGCGAAGGACTCGGCGGTTTGGTGCTGTTCGCCCGCAACAACCCCGGGCAGCAGCTCGTCCAGCGGTTTCGCGCCGAGAACCCGGGCGCCGTCGTCGCGATCGACGAGGAGGGCGGGGCGGTCACCCGTCTGGAGGTCACGTCCGGCAGTTCCTTCCCGGGCAACCGGGCGCTCGGCGTGGTGGACGACGTGGCCCTGACGGAACGTGTGGGCCGCCAGATCGGCCGGATGCTCGCCGAAGCGGACATCACCCTCAACTACGCGCCTTCCGCGGACGTCAACGCCAACCCCGCCAACCCGGTGATCGGCGTCCGCTCGTTCGGCCCGACCGCCGACCTGGTCTCCCGCCACACCGTGGCCTACGTCAACGGGGTACAGGGCGCCGGGGTCGCCGCCTGCGCCAAGCACTTCCCCGGTCATGGTGACACGGTCACGGACTCGCACCTGGCGCTGCCGACCGTACACGCCTCGCGCGAGCTGATCGACGAGCGCGACCTGCCGCCGTTCAGAGCCGCGATCGCGGCCGGGGTGCGCTCGGTCATGTCGGGTCACCTGCTCGTCCCCGCCCTCGACCCGTCGATGCCCGCGACGCTCAGCCGTACCGTCATGACCGAGCTTCTCAGGGGCGAGCTCGGCTTCGACGGGATGCTGGTGACCGACGCGATCGAGATGCGGGCGGTGGCCGCGATGTTCGACCCCGGGGAGATCGCGGTCCGCGCGCTCGGCGCGGGCGTCGACGCCATCTGCGTGGGCCTGTCGACCGAGCGGAGCCTGCACGACATCCGCGACGCCATCGTGGCCGCCGTCCAGTCGGGCGCGCTCCCGGAGGAGCGCCTGGCCGAGGCCGCCGCCCGGGTCCTCGCCCTGTCCGACTGGTACGCCCGGCAGTCGGCGCTGCGCGAGAAGGTCCGGGCCGACGTCGACGAGGGCGCGGGGCTGGAGGCCGCCAGAGCCGCGCTGACCGTGACGGGGACGGCCACCTTGACCCGGCCGCCGCTGGTCGTGGAGGTCAACACGCGCTTCAACAAGGCGGTGGACCCCTCGACGCCGACCGGCATCACCGCGGCGCTCAGCACGCTCCTGCCGGGGACCACACGGATCCAGATGGAGCCGGAGGGCGAGCTGCCGCCGTTCGACGACCGGCCGGTCGTCCTCGTGGTGCACGACGCCGCCCGTTATCCGTGGGTACGGGAGACGGTTGCGCGGGCCGTACAGGTGCGGCCGGAGGTGATCGTCGTGGACACCGGCATCCCCGGGGCGCCCGACGGCGCGGCGCACCTGGTCACGCACGGCATCTCGCGCGTCTCGGCGCAGGCGGCCGCCGAATGGCTGACCCGATGACCGGGCACCTCCGTCTATCGACGGGCTGGCTGTTGACGGGCTCGTTGTTGACGGGCTCGTTGTTGACGAGTTGGACGGGCTGGCTGTCGACGGGCTGGGCGGGCGGATGAACGAGCCGGCCAACCCGGTGGCCGCCGTCCGTGCGGTGCTGCCGTCGCTGACGCCGGCCGCGCAGGCCATCGCGCGCATCATCCTCGCCGACCCCGGCGTGGTCGTCCGGAGCACGATCACCGAGTTCAGCGGGGTGTCGGGGACGAGCGAGGCGACGATCGTACGCACTGCCAGGGCGCTCGGCTTCGCCGGTTACTCGCAGATGCGCTTCGCCCTGGCCGCCGCCGTCGCCAAGGAGCCCGAGCGGCTGGTGCCGGGCGACCTCGGCCCCGACGACCCGCTCACCGACGTCATCGCCAAGGTGGCGCGGGCCGAGTCGGAGGCGCTGGCCGACACGGCGGCGCAACTCGACCCCGAGCCGCTCGGGGAGGTCGTCACGGCCATCGCCGGGGCCCGGCGGGTGGACGTGTACGGCGTGGCGGCCTCCGGGCTCGTGGCGGCCGACATGTCCCAGAAGCTGCTGCGGATCGGCCTGTCCAGCCACCCGTTCAGTGACGCGCACCTGGCATTGACCAGCGCGGCCCTGCTGCGGGCGGGCGACGTGGTGGTGGCGATCAGTTGCGGCGGGGAGACGCCGGACGTGCTGGACCCGGCCCGCACGGCGGCGGAGGCGGGGGCGCTGGTGGTCGCGATCACCAACAATCCGCGGTCGTCGCTGGCCGGGCTGGCCGACTACACGCTGGTGTCGGCGGGGCGGGAGACCGCGTTCCGGCCTGGGGCGCTGGCCAGCCGGATCAGCCAGCTTTTGATCGTCGACTGCATCTTCGTCGGGCTGGCGCAGCGCACGTACGACAGGGCCGACGCCGCGATCCGCGCCACGAAGGAGGCCACGGACCGCTATCGGCGCCGGTAGCGCGGTGATCGCACTGGACCCCAGGGGTCTGTCACACGACCGTCGCGATCCTTGTGACGGTCCGTGGAGGCTGGGGTCCTTCTGGGGATACCCTGTCGCTTGTGAGGGACGGCCCTTTCGGGGACGGAAGTTGACGATCCCTGGAGGCTGAGGCCCCTTGGGAGGGATGCCCTCTCCGGGGGACGGAAGATGACCGTCCTTGGTGGCTGAGGTCCCAGGGAGAAACGCCCCTTCGGGGAGTGGAAGCCCGGCGAAGGTTCGTGGACGCCGCAATAGGTTCTCCAGGCGGCCTACCTGCGACAACGGGTGGTCGTGCTATCGTCGTCACCCACAGTGATCATGGTTGGTGAGCAAGGTCAGCCGGGCTCTGTGAGGCACACGGTGGGCGGACTCAGGCGGGCACGGTGAGCGCGGTGAGCACGGTTCGAGAGGTCACGTTCGAGGTGCTCCGGCGGTTCGGGCTGACCACGATCTTCTGCAATCCCGGCTCGACCGAGGTCGCGCTGCTGACCGGGCTGCCCGACGATCTGCGGTTCGTGCTGGCCCTGCATGAGGGGTCGGTGGTCGGCATGGCCACCGGGTGGGCGATCGGTCACGGGGCTCCGGGGCTGGCCGTGCTGCACACCGCGGCGGGTCTGGGCAACGCGGTCGGCGCCATCGCCACCGCGCGGGCCAATCGGGTGCCGCTGGTGATCCTGGTCGGGCAGCAGGATCGTCGCCATCTGGCGTTGGAGCCGTTCCTGACCGGACGGCTGGCGGGGCTGGCCGGGGACTATCCGGTGTGGGTCGACCAACCGGTGCGGGCGCAGGACGTGCCAGGGGCCTTGGCGCGGGCCTACCACGAGGCGGTCACGTTCCGGGGGCCCGCGCTGGTGGTGGTGCCGTTGGACGACTGGGCGGCGCCGTTCGAGGACGAGACGATCGCGGCGCCGACGCGGCTGCTGCGGCCCGCCGCCGTGCCGGACGAGTCGCTCGCGCCCCTGGCCGCACTGCTGTCCGATGCCCGCTCCCCGGCGATCGTCGCGGGCTCAGGTGTCCGGGCGGCGGGCTGGGCGGCGGTGGTGGCGCTTGCCGAGCGGCTGGGGTGTCCGGTCTGGCAGGAGTCGTTCGGCGCCATGGCGGGCTTCCCGCAGGACCATCCGCAGTACGCCGGGGTGTTGCCCGCCGATCGCGCCCGGCTGCGCGCGGCGCTGGCGGCGCACGACGTGGTGCTTGCCGTGGGGGCCCCGGTCTTCCGTCAGTACCCGTTCGACACCGGTCCGCTGGTCGAGCCCGGCACCACTGTCGCGCTGGTCACCGACGACCCGGCCGAGGCGCACCGCAGTCCGGCCGATCTGGCCTATCTCGCCGCCCCGGCCGCCGTCTGCGAGCGGCTGGCCGTACTCGTGCCCGCCCGGCCCGCTCCACTACGGCCCGCGCCCGGCGGATCCGAGCTGCCCCCGGAAGGCGAGGTGCTGCGCGCCGCGCACGTCCTGCACCAGCTCGCCAGGCGTCTGCCCGCCGATGCGGTGCTTGTCGAGGAGACGCCGTCGTCGCGCCCTGACCTGCACCGGCTGGTTCCGGCCCGTAACCCGCTCGGCTTCGTGTCGGCCGCCATGGGCGGGCTGGGGTTCGGGGTGCCCGCGGCGGTCGGCCTGCGCATGTCGCTGCCCGACCGGCCGGTGGTCGCGGTGGTGGGTGACGGCTCGGCGCTGTACGGCGTGCACGCGCTGTGGAGCGCGGCTCACTACCGGGTGGGCGCGCTGTTCGTGGTGCTCGCCAACGGCCGGTACGCGATCATGGACCGGCTGGCCGACAAGGCGGGCGGCAAGGCGCCGTGGCCCGCGTTCACCGAGGTCAGCATGGGCGGGATGGCCCGGTCGCTGGGCTGCGCGGCCAAGCGGGTGGACACCGCGGAGGAGCTCGCGGCGGTGCTCGACGAGGTGGTGCCCACGCTTGTGGACCGCGAGGAGCCCCTGCTGCTTGAGGTGACCGTCGCCGTGGACCCCGACTTCCAGCCCTAGCGAGACGGTGGGTGGGATCAGGTGCGTTCGGCTGCCTCGACCACGTTGGAGAGCAGGAGGGCGCGGGTCATGGGGCCGACGCCGCCGGGGTTGGGGGTCAGGAAGCCCGCCACCTCCGCCACTTCCGCGGCCACGTCGCCGGCGATCTTGCCGTCCACCCGTGAGACGCCCACGTCGAGCACGGCCGCGCCCGGCTTGACCATGGCCGGGGTGATGAGGCCGGGCACCCCCGCGGCGGCCACCACGATGTCGGCGTGGCGGACGTGCGCGGCCAGGTCGCGGGTGCCGGTGTGGCAGAGGGTCACCGTGGCGTTCTCGCTGCGCCGGGTCAGCAGCAGGCCGAGCGAGCGGCCCACCGTGATGCCGCGCCCCACCACGGCCACCTCGGCGCCCTTGATCGGCACGCCGTACTCCTGAAGGAGCAGCACGATGCCGTGCGGCGTGCAGGGCAGCGGCGCGTCGACCATGTGGACCAGGCGGCCCAGGTTGACCGGGTGCAGGCCGTCGGCGTCCTTGGCCGGGTCCATGCGCTCCAGCAGCGCCATCGTGTCGAGGTGGCGGGGCAGGGGAAGCTGGACGATGTAGCCGGTGCACTCCGGCGAGGCGTTGAGCTCGTCGATGGCCGCCTCGACCTCGGCCTGGGTCGCGTCGGCCGGGAGGTCCACGCGGATGGAGGAGATGCCCACCTCGGCGCAGTCGCGGTGCTTGCCCGCCACATAGATCTGGCTGCCGGGGTCGTCGCCGACCAGCACGGTGCCGAGACCGGGGGTGATGCCACGCTCCCTGAGCGCGGTCACCCGCGTCGTGAGGTCGGCCTTGATCCTGGCCGCGGTCGCCTTGCCGTCGAGTTTCACTGCGCTCATGTCTCGTCATCCTTCCATGGGTTCGCTGGGAGCGGCGATGACATCGTTGTCATGGATCTTGGAAGGGCATATGGTGACGTCACCGCCTATGTGCCCACTAAGGAGTCGTCTTGCCTGCTCACTTGCTGTCCGCAGAGTCGACCGACCTGTTCGTCGGCACGGCGGAGCGACCGTACCAGGTGCTCAAGGTCACGCTGGAGCAGAGTGGGCAGGAGACGCCGCTCGACGTCCGCGGACCCGGGGTGTCCTGCGCGGCGCCGGTGAGCGTGCCGGCGGGGGTGGGCCCGGTCACCGTCGAGGTGCCGCTGGACGTCACCGTGCCGTACGGGACCGTGGTGCCCTGCGCCGTCACCTACGGCGACGCGTCGCTCGACGTCGAGGTCACGGCCGAGGAGCCGGGCTGGACGATGTACATGGTGTCGCACTTCCACTACGACCCGGTCTGGTGGAACACGCAGGCCGCCTACACCAGCCCCTGGGAGCTGCTCTCGGTCGACTCCACCACCCGGCCGCTATGGGAGCACAACGCGTTCGCGCTGGTCGAGGCGCATATCGAGCTGGCGTTGCGCGATCCCGACTACCGGTTCGTGCTGGCCGAGGTCGACTATCTCAAGCCGTTCTTCGACACCCACCCCGAGCGCCGGGCCGACCTGCGCGCGCTGCTCGACGAGGGCCGGGTGGAGCTTCTCGGCGGGACCTACAACGAGCCGAACACCAACCTGACCGGCGCCGAGAGCACCATCCGCAACATCGTGTACGGCATCGGCTACCAGCGTGACATCCTCGGCGGCGATCCGCGTACGGCCTGGCAGCTCGACGTGTTCGGGCACGACCCGCAGTTCCCCGGCTACCTGGCGGCGGCCGGGCTGACCGGCAGCGCGTGGGCGCGGGGGCCGTTCCACCAGTGGGGGCCGATCAGCAAGAACTTCAGGGAGGCCAAGAACGACGCCTCCCTGATGCAGTTCCCGAGCGAGTTCGAGTGGATCTCGCCGTCGGGACAGGGCGTGCTGACGCACTACATGCCCGCCCACTACTCGGCGGGCTGGTGGATGGACTCCTCGCCGTCGCTGGAGGAGGCGACGCGGGCGACGTACGAGCTCTATCGCTCGCTGAAGCCGGTGGCCGCGACCCGGAACATCCTGCTGCCCGTCGGCACCGACTACACCCCGCCGAACAAGTGGGTGACCGACATCCACCGGACCTGGGCGGCTCGTTACGTCTGGCCCCGGTTCGTCTGCGGCACGCCGCGGGACTTCCTCGACGCGGTGCGCGGGGAAATATCGGCATTCAGCCCGCAGACCCGGGATATGAACCCCATCTACACCGGCAAAGACGTCTCGTACATCGACACCAAGCAGGCCCAGCGCGCGGCCGAGGTGGCGGCGCTCGACGCCGAGCGGCTGTCGGCGTTCGCGTCGCTGCTGGGGCTGGGCGGCTACCCGCACACCGCGCTGGACAAGGTGTGGCGGCAGCTGGCGTACGGCGCGCACCACGACGGCATCACCGGCTCCGAGTCGGACCAGGTCTACATCGACCTGCTGACGGGCTGGCGCGAGGCGCACGACCTGGCCGCCGACGCCCGCGACCGCGCGCTGGACGCGCTGCTCGGCCAGATCTCGCTCCACGGCCGCAGCGTCGTGGTCACCAACACGCTGCCGTTCGCGCGTGACGGCCTGGTGCGGGTACGTCTCGCGCCGGGTGAGCGGGTGGAGACGGAGGTCCCGGCGGTCGAGGAGGACGGCACGCTGGTCTTCCTGGCCAAGGACGTGCCCTCGATGGGCTGGCGGACGTACCGGATCGTCGAGGGGCCGGCCGACACCTGGCAGCCGCTGCCCGGGACCACCTCGATCTCGAACGACCGGTGGCGCGTCGTCGCCGATCCGGCGCGGGGCGGCGGCCTGGAGTCGGTGTTCGACCGCGCCTCGGGCCGCGAACTGCTGTCGGGGCTCGGGAACGAGCTGCGGCTGTACGACGAATACCCGACACACCCCGACATGGGCGAGGGACCGTGGCACCTGCTGCCGACCGGTCACGCCACCGGCTCCGGCGAGGCCGCCGCGCTGGCCGTACACGCCTCCCAGAGTCCCCTTGGACAGCGCCTGACCATCACCGGCCAGGTGGGCGAGGTGTCCTATGAGCAGATCGTCACGCTGTGGACGGGTTCGGACCGGGTCGAGTTCACCACCCGCGTGCTCGACTACACCGGCGCCGACCGGCTGCTCCGGGTCCGCTTCCCGGCGCACGTGACGGGCGCGCTGCCGGTCTCCGACGTGGCGGGCGCGGTGGTGGGGCGCGGGTTCGCACAGCCCGAGGTCGACACCGCCGAGCACCCGTGGACGCTCGACAACCCGGCCAACACCTGGTTCGGGCTGTCCACCACGGCCAGGGTGGACCTGGGCGAGGCGGGCGCGCGGGCGCTGGGGGTCGCCGAGGTGGTGGTGCCCACTCTGGAGGACGCGCCCGGGGCCCGTTCGCTGGTCGTGGCACTGGCCCGCGCGGGCGTGACCGCCACGACCTCGTCCGCCTCCGGGTCCCGGTACGGCTGGCTGGACGTCGACTCGAACCTGCCGGACGTACGCATCCTCCTGGGCGGCCCGGACACCAACCCGCTGGCCGCCGAGCTCCTCTCCCGCAGCGACCCGGCCTTCCTCGACGCGCTCAAGTCGGGGGCACCGCTGGTCTGGGTGCCCGCCGAACGGCCGCTGGCCGAGGTGTGGCAGCCCGGCGCCGACCTACGTGACGTACGCGCGCTGCCCGCGCTCATCGTCGCCGGGCCGGTGGAGGCACTGGTCGCGGATCTGGCGGACGCGGTGATCTCCGCCGTTTGCCCGGTGGGTGAGGAAGTGCTGGAGTCTCGGACGGTCGCGCTGCTCACATATGGGTTGCCGGGGTTCGCGGTGGATTCCGCTGGGGCGTTGCATCTGTCGCTCATGCGGTCCTGTACCGGGTGGCCGTCGGGGGTCTGGCTGGATCCGCCTCGGCGTACCGGCCCTGATGGGGCGGGGTTCCAGGTGCAGCACTGGACGCATGAGTTCTCGTACGCGCTGGCCGGCGGGGACGGCGACTGGCGGGCGTTGCGCCTGCCGGCGGCGGGACAGGAGTTCATCACGCCGCTGCTGGCGCGGGAGGTCGCGCCGGCCGCCGACGGCACGTTGCCCCAGGTGCACTCGCTCCTGCGGGTGGAGCCCGCCCGGGACGTCCTGCTCGGCACCATCAAGGCCACCGGCAACCCGCACGCCCACGGCCAGTCCCCCACCGACGGCCAGTCCGCCACCGGTGGCCTGTCCCCCACCGGCGGCGTCACCATCCGGCTCGTGGAGTCGACCGGACTCGGTTCGCGGGCCGCGATCGAGTCGCCGGTCCTGGACCTCGACGGCCTCATCCACGCCGACCTGCTGGAACGGCCCGGTGACCCGGTGACCACGCTCGACCTGGCCGGGGCCGAGGTCGCCACCTACCTCGCCCCCGCCCCGCCCCGGCCGGCGCGCCCCGACCTGGGCGCCACCGCCGAGCAGGCCCAGCCCGTCTACAGCCGCTACTGGCTGCACAACAAGGGGCCCGCGCCACTCGGCTACCTTCCGGTGTCGGTCGCCGTCACGCCCGGTCTCGTCACGCCCGACCGCATCGCGGCCGCGCAGGGGGCGGTCGAGGTGTCGGTCGTGGTGTCGTCCCACCTCGTCGACGCGCCGCACGAGGGCGTGGTGGACATCCGCGTCCCGGACGGCTGGAGCGCCACGCCCGCCCAGCGCGCCTTCCGCCTCGAACCCGGCGGCCACCTCCGCTTCCCCGTCACCGTCACACCCGCCCCCGGCCAGGGCCTGTACTTCGTCTCGGCCCGCACCTCGGTGGGCGGCCAGCTGGTGGAGGACGTCGCCACCGTCGCGCTGGGCGAGGCGCCCGAGCTGCCCGTCGAGGGCGCCGTCCCGAACATGAGGGACGCGTTCAACGGAACCAGGGCCACCGAGGGCCGCGCGACCGGCCTGTCCGTCACCGCCCTCACGGAGTCGCTCTCCCTCCGCCCCGGCGACCGCACCTCACTCGTCGTACGGCTGGCGAACACCACCTCGGACGAGATACACGGCGAGTCGCAGCTCGCGGCCCCATGGGGTTCGTGGGAGCTCCTGCCCTCGGTCATCCAGGGCTTCACCGTGGCACCGGGCGAGACTGTCGACGTGTCGTTCCCCGTGGAGGTGCCCTACGACATGGCGGCCGGGCACTCCTGGGCACTGGCCAAGGTCATGTGGTACGGCCGCTGCCAGTACGCCCCCGCCGTCCGCTTGGAGGTAACCCGATGAACCACGCTCTCACCGATACGGCGGGCGGTCCCGTACAGGAGAAACGCGCCACCACTGGGACGGGTAGTCCCGTACGGGAACTGCCCGGCGCGACCGGGACGGCTGGCCCCGTACGGGAGCGGCCCGCCGCGACCGGGGCGGCCACCGCGCCCGACATCGGCGCGGTGATCGGCTGGGTCGGCGGGCGGCCGATCTCCCGTGAGCCGCTGGACCGGCGGGTCCGTGAGCTGCGCGACAGCCCGCTCAGCGCGGCGCTGCCGCAGCCGGGCAGCTCCGAGGACCGGCAGCTGGCCAGGTGGCTGACGCAGGTGATCCTCACCGAGGCGCTGTGCGAGGACGAGGCCGCGGCTCGCGGGCTGTCGCCGGTGGAGGTCGGGCGGCTCGACCCGCTGGCCGCCGTGGAGCTGGGGTCGATCAACGCCTCCGCCTACAACGGGAGCCCGTGGGTCCGCGCGCTGTTCGAGCACCTGACGGCCACGGTCGAGGTACCACCGGAGTGGCGTTCGCCGACGAGGGCACAGGGGGCGGCACAGACGACAGCGGACGGGGCGGCGCAGGCGACGGCGCAGGGGGTGGCGTGGCATGTCGTACGCCATCGGGTGTTCGCCGACCGCGCCGAGGCGGCCGCCGCCACGGCCGACGATCTGGAACCGCTGGGGCCGGTGACGCTGGGCTCCCTGCCCGCGGCGATCGCCGACGCCATCCCGCGCCGCCCGTACGGGATGCTCGTCGGTCCGGTCGAGGACGCCCTGGGCTGGCACGTAGCGGTGGCCCATCCGGCGCCTACCCCATCCCCCTCCCCCGGTGCGGTCTCGCAGCGGGAAGCGGCGCGGCGCCGGATGTTCGCGCGGTGGCTCGACGAGTCGCGGGCCGCCAAGGTCGAACTCGTGCCCGGACTGGAACATCCTGGCGATCCCCGCCAGCCCGACAACCACCACAAACACTGATGGCCTGCGTACTCGCCATCGACATCGGGGGAACCAAGCTCGCCGCCGCGCTGGTGGACGAGGCGGGTTCCATGCTGCGTTCCGCGACCCGGCCCACGCCGCGGACGGAGGTCATGGTCGCCCTGGCGGCTCTGGTCGAGGAGGTGACCGGAGGCGGCCCGGCGCCGGAGGCGGTCGGGATCGGCTGTGCCGGCCCGCTGGACCTGGCCGCCGGGACCGTCAGCCCCGTCAACATGCCCAGCTGGCGCGGCTTCCCGCTGCGTGAGGAGGTCCGCGCGCTGACCGGCCTGCCGACCATGCTGGCGGGTGACGCGCAGTGCATGGCGCTCGGGGAGCACTGGCTGGGCGCGGGGCGCGGGAGTTCTTCGCTGCTCGGGATCGTGGTGTCCACCGGGATCGGCGGTGGCCTGGTGATCGACGGCGTCCCGCTCCTGGGCCCCAACGGAAATGCCGGACATGTCGGTCACATGACCATCGACCCGTACGGCGAGCGCTGCGAGTGCGGCGGGCGCGGCTGCGTCGAGCACTACTCCAGCGGCCCGAACCTGGCCCGCTGGGCGCTGGCCAACGGCTGGACCCCAGGCCGACCTAACGGGCTGGACGGCACAGCCGACAGACTGGACGGCACGGCCGACGAGCGGAACGGCGCGGCTGACACACGGGTGGGCACGGCCGACGCAAGGAACAGCGTGGCCGACGCGCCGAATGGCACGGCCGACGCGCGGGCGCTGGCGCGGGACGCGGCAGGTGGGGATCCTGTGGCGGTGGCGGCGTTCGAACGGGGTGCCAGGGCGCTCGCCGGCATGATCGCCTCGACCGCGGCCGCGGTCGAACTCACCAAGGTGGTCATCGGCGGCGGCGTCTCAGCGGCGGGACCGGTCCTGTTCGACCCGTTGGCGCGGGCGCTGGACGACGTGGCCGGGCTGGCGTTCGTCAGGGCGGTGAAGGTGGAGCCGACCACCCTGGGCGTACGGGCCGGACTCGCCGGAGCCGCGAAGCTCGCCTGGAGCCAGTCCCGTACGGTCGCCTGAGAAGTTCAGGTACGGCCGCCTGAGACGCTCAGGCGGCCGGGTGGGCTATTCGCGCTCGGCCGTCTGGGCCGCGGCGCGCCGCTCGAGGATGCGGCGAGTGAACGGGATGACCTCCACGACGCGCGCCCCGAGGTAGGCGCCCAGGAAGGCGAGCACCACCAGCATGACCGGGCTGGTGGCGAACCCGTTCATGGTCACGAAGGCATACAGAACCGAATCAAGCGGCGCCATAAGGAGTACTCCCGGAGAACGGATGAGCGGCAAGGCCCACAGCGTAACCGGACATTACTTATGCTTGTGCGCAAAAGGGCGGCTTCATACCGCCCTTTTACCCTGGACCGTGAGTGGAAGTGGCGCGTTGGACTCTCAAGAGAAGGAGTGACGCGCCACCGTGAAGTAGACCGTCAGTGGAAGAAGTGGCGCGTCCCCGTGAAGTAAAGCGCCACGCCCGCCTTCTCCGCCGCCTCGATGACCAGTTGGTCGCGGACCGATCCGCCGGGCTCCACAACGGCCTTGACGCCCGCCTCGATGAGCACCTCCAGCCCGTCGGGGAACGGGAAGAACGCGTCCGAGGCCGCCACCGACCCCTTGGCCCGCGCGTCGGCGCGGCTCACCGCCAGGCGGCAGGAGTCGACCCGGTTGACCTGCCCCATCCCGACGCCCACGGTCGCCCCGCCGGACGCCAGCAGGATGGCGTTGGACTTGACCGAGCGGCAGGCCCGCCAGGCGAACGCCAGGTCGGCCAGCATCTCGTCGGAGACCGGCTCGCCCGCCTTGAGCTGCCACTGCTCCGGCGCGTCGCCGGGCGCGTCGACCCGGTCGCTCTGCTGGACGAGCAGGCCGCCGTCGATCCGGCGGAACTCGGCGGGGTTGGCCGGGCCCGAGGGACAGATCAGCAGGCGGACGTTCTTCTTCTGCGTCAGTACGGCCAGCGCCTCGGGCTCGTAGGACGGCGCCACGACGACCTCGGTGAACACCTCGGCGATCTGCCGGGCCAGCTCGGCCGTGACGGCCCCGTTGACCGCGATGACGCCCCCGTACGCCGAGACCGGGTCACAGGCGTGCGCCTTGCGGTGCGCGTCGGCGACGTCGGAGCCGATGGCGATGCCACACGGGTTCTGGTGCTTGATGATCGCGACGCAGGGGTCGGCGAAGTCCCAGGCCGCCCGCCAGGCCGCGTCGGCGTCGAGGTAGTTGTTGTAGGACATCTCCTTGCCGTGCACCTGCTCGGCGTTGGCCAAGCCGTCGAGGCCGCCGGTGTAGAGGGCGGCGGACTGATGCGGGTTCTCCCCGTAGCGCAGGGTCGACTTGCGCTTCCAGGTGGCGCCCATGAACGAGGGCCAGCCGTCGTCGACCCGGTAGGAGTTGGCGAACCAGGACGCCACGGCCACGTCGTACGAGGCCGTGTGGGCGTAGGCGATGCCCGCCAGCCGCCGGCGTTCGGTCAGCGTGAAGCCGCCCTCGCCGAGCGCGCCCACCACGTCGCCGTAGAAGCGGGGGTCGACCACGACGGCGCAGGTGCTGTGGTTCTTGGCGGCGCCGCGGATCATCGCGGGCCCGCCGATGTCGATCTGCTCGACGCACTCCTCGTCGGACGCGCCGGAGGCCACCGTCTGCTCGAACGGGTAGAGGTTGACCACCACCAGCTGGAACGGGTCGATCTCCAGCTCGTCGAGCTGGGCCACGTGGTGCGGCTTGGTGAGGTCGGCCAGCAGCCCGGCGTGTACGCGCGGGTGGAGGGTCTTGACCCGGCCGTCGAGGCACTCGGGGAACCCGGTCAGCTGCTCGACCTTGGTGACGGGGATGCCGTAGGAGGCGATGGCGGCGGCGGTGCCGCCCGTTGACACGATCTCCACCCCCGCGCCGTCGAGAGCCCTGGCCAGCTCCTCCAGCCCGGACTTGTCGTACACCGCGATCAGCGCGCGCCGGATGGCGATGCGAGTCACTTCGATTCCCCTTCTGATTGGTTACCGATGCGAACGGTCTGTCCGCCGACCTCTGGTCGGTCACCGATACGGACGGTCCGTCCGCTGACCGTCCAGCCCTCACGGACCATCCGGCCGACGATCTCGACGAGCAGGCGGCGCTCGACGGTCTTGATGCGCTCGTGCAGAACCGCCTCGTCGTCATCCGGCAGTACGGCCACGGCCTCCTGAGCGACGATCGGCCCGCTGTCGACGCCGGCGTCGGCCAGCATGACCGTGCAGCCCGTCACCTTGACCCCGTGGGCGAGCGCGTCACGCACCCCGTGCGCTCCCGGGAAGGAGGGCAGCAGCGCGGGATGGGTGTTGAGCACCGGGAACGCGTCGAGCGTCGGGGCGCCGATGATCTTCATGAAGCCCGCCGACACCACGAGGTCGGGTTCGTAGGAAGCGATCCGGTTCGCGAGCGCGATATTCCACTCTGACCGCTTCTCGTAATCACCCAGTTTCTCGACGAAAGTAGGGACGTCAGCCCGCGACGCCCGAGCCAGTCCCTCGATCCCGTCCCTGTCCGCGCCGACGGCCACCACGCGGGCGCCGTAGGACGGGTCGGCCGAAGCGTCCAGCAGGGCCTGTAGGTTTGTTCCAGAGCCGGACACGAGGACGACGAGCCGCCCAGCCTTTGACACGCGCACTCCAATGGGAAAACCGGGGTGGGGTTGCAAGCGTATCCGCTCTTCGTCCGGCGACGCAGAGGAGGTCAGGTGTCGACACCGGTGCAGGCACCGGCGGGTCAGCAGCCCGCGGATTCCGCGGGCCGCCGAGCCATCTGGTTGGCCATCGCGGCGCTGGCCATGACGTTCATGCTGCCGCTGGCGGGGCTGGTCATGGCGGTGTTCGCGCTGATGGCGGGCATCCGCGCGCTGCCCCAGCTGAAGAACGCGGGCAAGCCGCCGGGCATCGCCGTGGGCGGCATCGCCGTCTCCTCGATCGCCCTCACGCTGTCGGCGTTGGCCACGGCTATGCAGCTCTATCTGATGGACGAATACTCCGCCTACCAGAACTGCATGAAGGGCGCGGGCACCGTCTCGTCGCAGGGCGAGTGCTTCACCCAGTTCAGGGACGCGGCCCAGAAGAAGCTCCCACCGGACGTACTCGAACTCCTGGGCGCGGTGCAGCCCTAGGCCCTTCCCTCGGCTGAAGGGGATCCCGCCATAGGGACCCCCGACCACAACGGACCGTCTACTTCCCCTCCCCCAGAGGGGGTCTCCCCCAAGGACCCCAGCCACCACGGACCGTCGCAGGGATCGAGACGGTCGTGTGACGGACCATCCAGGAACCCCTTGGACTAGTCGCGGTCCCACGCATACGGGTCGACGTAGATGACGTGACCACCACGGTCGTCCGACTCGTCGACGATGTCCGTGCGTCGCGGCCGATCCCGCTCCGGCAGGACCGGCAGGGCCTGTGCCAGCGTCTCCGCCGCGGCCGAGGCGTGCTCGTCCTGCCAGTCGTCGCGAATGACCGGGATGGCCTGGGTGTCGGCCTCGGTGGCGTCCATCCAGTGGCCGGGCAGGGGCCGGGCGTCGGCCTCGGCCAGGCCGACCTTGCTCGCCGCCCTGGCGATCGCGGCGCCCGCCTTGCGTACCGGGACCGCGGCCTTGTCGAGCGGGGCGCGAGCCCGCCGGTTGAGCAGCAGCACGTTGGCCACGCCCGCGGAGATGCCGGCGGCGACGCCCACCTCCAGGCCCACCGACAGCGCCACCTCCCACGGCGACGGCCCGACCGTGGCCAGCCGCCCGCCGCCGATGGGGCCGCCGGACAGCGCGGCGAGCAGCGCGGCGACCAGCCCGGTGGTGATCCCGGTGAAGAACCCCCACAGCGGCGCGGCCTCGTACGACGGCGACGGCGCCATCCTGGCCACCACGATGCCGGCCACGGTCCCGGCGGCGAACGGCAGCGCGATCACCGCCATCGTCCAGCCGGGCACAGGACCGCTCTCGGGCAGCGCGCCGAGCAGCGGCAGGCTCGGCACCGTGCCCAGTTGCACGCCCGTGGGCGCGACCAGGGTGTCGGCGCCGACGGCGAAGCCCGGCCCGGCGATGTAGGAGGCGGCCCAGATGACGGTGTTGAGCAGGTAGAGGACCTGGACCAGCAGGAGCAGCACGCCGCCCACGAAGCCGGGCGCGAGCACGTTGGACAGCTCGCGTACCTGGCCGAAGTTCACGATCAGGGCCGTCAGCACGAGGGCGAGCCCGGCGACGAGCAGCACCGACGTGGCGACGGCCGTGCCGACGGTCAGGGCGCGCACCCGCTCGGGCAGCAGGCGCAGCATCGCCCGCCACGGGCCGATCGTCCGCGCCGTGGCCAGCGCCCCCGCGAAGAACGCCAGCGCGAAGTGGCTGATCAGCGCCTCGCCGATGAACGGCTGGGTGATGTCGTTGCGGGCGACGAGCGCGATGAGCCCGGCGAGCAGGGCGTAGGGGGCGGCCAGCGAGACCCCGGCCTGCGCGACCAGTACGAGCTGGGCCCGGCGGCGCGCGTTGGCCTGCTCGCGCGGGCTGTTCTTGGGCAGCCGAGCGGGCAGCCTCAGCCGCAGGTCGGCGTCGCGCGCCATCCACCGCCCGGCGCGGTAGAGCAGCATCGCGGGCAGGATCGTCAGGCCGAGCGGGAGCAGCCCCACCTTGCCACCGGGGATCGCGAACCCGGCGTGGTGCGCGGCCAGCCACACCTGCGCCGCCGTACGGAACACGCCCGGCAGCCCCGCGCCCAGGGCGCCGCGCGGCGCGGCGATCCACCCGACCAGGGTCAGCGTGGTGAGCACGGCCAGGCCGACGCCAAGCGTGATGGCGGCGGCGAGCATCCCGGACACGGGCAGCGGCCGGCGCGTCTCGTCGTCATCACTCGAGACGCCGGGCAGCCGACCTAGTACCGATTCGAGGAGCGCCGTCACAAGTAGTTATTTTCTCAAGCTTTACCAACCAACGCTTGGTTGACGCGCCGCGCGGGATGCTTTCCCTCTCCCATTTTTCGCCCTCTTTGGGGGGTCTCCGCGGTTTCACAGGGGACGCCACCCATCGGCTCGGCACAAAAAAGACGCCCCGCCACGAAACGGGCGGGGCGTTCTTCAGCCGAAAATCAGCGCGACTGCATGATCTCGCGCATGAGGCGCGCGGTCTCGGACGGAGTCTTGCCGACGCGGACGCCCACCTTTTCGAGGGCCTCCTTCTTCGCCTGCGCGGTGCCGGCGGAGCCGGAGACGATGGCGCCGGCGTGGCCCATCGTCTTGCCCTCCGGGGCGGTGAAGCCCGCGACGTAGGCCACCACGGGCTTGGTGACGTGCTGCTCGATGTAGGCCGCGGCCCGCTCCTCGGCGTCGCCGCCGATCTCACCGATCATCACGATCGCGTCGGTGCCCGGGTCGTCCTGGAAGGCCTGGAGCGCGTCGATGTGCGTCGTGCCGATGACCGGGTCACCGCCGATGCCCACCGCGGTCGAGAAGCCGAAGTCACGCAGCTCGTACATGAGCTGGTACGTCAGCGTGCCCGACTTGGACACCAGGCCGATGCGGCCGGCCGTGGTGATGTCGGCGGGGATGATGCCGGCGTTGGAGGCGCCGGGCGAGGCGATGCCGGGGCAGTTCGGGCCGATGATGCGGGTCTTGTTGCCCTTGGCGATCGCGTACGCCCAGAACTCGGTCGAGTCGTGGACCGGCACGCCCTCGGTGATCACCACGCAGAGCGGGATCTCCGCGTCGATGGCCTCCTTGACGGCGTCCTTGGTGAAGGCCGGGGGCACGAAGGCGACCGACACGTCGGCGCCCGTCTGCTCCATGGCCTCCTTCACCGTGCCGAACACCGGCAGGCCCTCGTGCGTCGTGCCCGCCTTGCGGGCGTTGACGCCACCGACCACGCGGGCGCCGGAGGCGAGCATGCGGCGGGTGTGCTTGGTGCCCTCACCGCCGGTCATGCCCTGAACGATGATCTTGCTGTTCTCGGTCAGCCAGATAGCCATGTGTCACGCACCTACCGCAGCGAGCTCGGCGACCCGCTTGGCCGCGTCGTCCATCGTGTCGACCAGCTCGACGCGCGGGAGCGCGGCGTCGGCCAGGATCTGCCGCCCGAGCAAGGCGTTGTTGCCGTCAAGCCGGACCACCAGCGGGTGGGTCACCGCTTCGCCACGGCTCTCCAGCAGCTTGAAGGCCGAGATGATGCCGTTGGCCACCGCGTCGCAGGAGGTGATGCCGCCGAAGACGTTCACGAAGATCGACTTCACGCTGGGGTCGGACAGGATGATCTCCAGACCCGCGGCCATGACCTCGGCCGAGGCGCCACCGCCGATGTCGAGGAAGTTGGCGGGCGACGGCTTACCGGGGAACGCCTCGCCGGCGTAGGCGACCACGTCGAGGGTGGACATGACCAGGCCCGCGCCGTTGCCGATGATGCCCACGTCACCGTCGAGCTTGACGTAGTTGAGGTCCTTCTCCTTGGCCTTGGCCTCAAGGGGGTCCTCGGCGTTCTTGTCGGCGTACGCCTCGTGCTCCGGCTGACGGAACGCGGCGTTGTCGTCGAGCGTGACCTTGCCGTCGAGCGCCTTCACCTGGCCGTCAGCCGACAGGATCATCGGGTTGACCTCGACCAGCGTGGCGTCCTCGTCGACGAACGCGCACCAGAGCTTCTCGATGAGCTCGGCGGCGCCGTCGAGCGCCTTCTCGGGCAGCCCGCCCGCGGCCGCGATCTCCCGCGCCCTGGCGCGGTCGATGCCGTCCAGCGCGGAGACCGGGATCTTGGCCACCTTGTCGGGCGCGGTGTGCGCGACCTCTTCGATCTCCATGCCGCCCGCGGCGGAGCAGATCGCGAGGAAGGTACGGTTCGCGCGGTCGAGCAGGAAGGAGAAGTAGTACTCCTCCGCGATCGCGCTGGCCTCCTCCACGAGCACCTTGTGGACCGTGTGGCCCTTGATGTCCATGCCCAGGATGGCATTGGCCTTGTCAACGGCATCGGCGGCGTCATCGGCCACCTTCACGCCACCGGCCTTGCCGCGGCCTCCGGTCTTCACCTGGGCCTTGACGACGACGCGGCCGGTCAGCTGCTCAGCCGCCGCCCGCACCTCCTCCACGGTGTGGGCGACGATGCCGCGTGGCACCGGAATGCCGTAGTCAGCGAAGAGCTCCTTCGCCTGATGTTCGAACAGGTCCACGAGGGTCCGTCCTTGCTTATCCGACTGATGTTCGACGCTTGTCCGACTGAAATGTTCGACGGCCCGGGCCACCCCGTGCGTGCGTGCCGGGCGTTTCCGCCAGTGAAGCCTAGCCCCAAGCTTGACCTGACCAGGTCATCGGGTCTCGGTTATCCCGTTATGTGACGGTGATCTCACTTCAGCACGATATTTCTGGACATCTGAAGAAGGGCACCCACATCTATGAGGCGATGGATCGCCGGCGCGGTGGCAGTTTCCGCGCTGGCCGTGGCCGGTCCCGCGTACGCGCAGGCCAAGCCGGCGGACCCGGTGGCGGCGCTGAAGAAGCAGTTCGTCGCGGGGCAGGGAGTCAAGTTCACCGAGCGGACCAGCATCAAGGTCGGCGGTGAGTCCTACACGCAGGCCGACAGGCAGGGCGTGATCGGGTTCGGCCCCAAGGGCATCGCGGGCGCGGAGAACACCCGTACTCCGATCCTCTCGCGGGAGGAGCGGGCGCGGCTGGACAAGCTGGCGGCGAAGGACGCCTCCATCGCCGACTCCGTCGACCTGCTCACCGAGCGGATCTACCTCGTCAGCGTCGGCAGGCGCATGTACGTCAACGGCGGCCTGTACAGCACCCTGGTGCCCGAGAACAAGAGCTGGGTCGGCATGAACGGCAGCCCCTCCTCGGCCGCGTACGGCGACCAGCTCATCAACGTCTTCGAACCGGCGACGCTCAAATACCTGCTGGCCACGAAGAAGACGGTAAGCGGCGCCCAGTATCGCGGCTCGGTCACTTTCGCCGAGCTGTACAAGCTGTCGCCGACGTTCCGCGAGCAGATCGCGGGGAAGCCGACCGGCAAGCCCGCCAAAACCGTGATCTCCTGGCGCCTGACGCTCGACGCGCGAAAACTGGTGAAGCGGCTGGCCATCTCGTGGTCGATGAAGGTCACCAAGAAGGTCACCCTCAGCGCCGCGACCGAAAGCCGATACACCGAGTGGGGCACCGCGGTGAACGTGACCGCGCCCCCATCCGACCAGGTCGCGGACATCAAGGAGCTGACGAAGAAGGCCCCAGAGCCGCCGGCCGCCATCGACAGGAACTACGTCAGCGTTCCGCCTGACGACGATGGAAACACCCCATAGTCAGAAATTTCAACAAAGGGCCCCGACGGCGTCGGGGCCCTTCTGCACGAAAAATCCACATATTTTCCTCGCTGCGGACAATCGGTTGAGATATCGTCGTGATCTTCGTTTGGCAGGATCCTCCCGCTTCCGTAAATCAGAGACGAGGGCATTGATATGAAGCGCATCATCACGGGGCTGGCTTTAGCGTCGGCCGCCACACTTATGGCTGCCGGGCCGGCACAGGCGGCACCGGCCGCCAAGGACCCGGTCGCCGCGGTGAAGAAGCAGTTCGTCGCCGGCAAGGGCGTGAAGTTCACCGAGCGCACCACTGCCATCCAAGGCCGCATGCGGGGCATCATCACCCGCCGGTCGGGGGCGTACCAGTTCAGCAAGACGGGCGTCGCCGCGTCCGACATCACCGGCAAGTTCAACGTCAAGATGATGGGACCGGCCGACAGCGAGGACAAGACCCTCAAGGCCCTGTCCAGGCCCGAGCGGACGATCACGATCGGCAAGACGTCCTACCTGTCCGGCGGGCTCTGGGTAGACCTGCTGCCCACGGACAAGACCTGGGTCAGGATGCGCAACGTGCCGTTCTCCGGCCTGAGCGGCGTCTATGGCCAGCCGCTCAACCTCACCGAGTCGGCCACGATCAAGACCCTGTTCAAGAGCGCGAAGCCGGCCAAGGGCGGCTACGCGGGCAAGATCACCGTGGGTGACCTGCGCAGGATCTCCCCGTCCTTCCGCGGCAACCTCCTGCTCGGCGCGCCCAGCAAGAAGACGTCGAAGGTCGCCATCTCCTGGAAGCTCACCGTCGATGCCAAGGGCCTGCCTTCCCGGCTGGTCACGACGATGCCGCTGGCCGCGCTCTCCTCGAACATGGACGACGAGTCGAGCCTCAGCGTCGAGACCTTGTACAGCGGCTGGGGCAACGCGGTGAAGATCACGGCGCCGCCGGCCGACCAGGTGACGGACGAGCTCAAGGACGGCACGGACAGCACGGACGAGATTCCTTCGCTGACGCTCCCGCTCAGCAGCATCGCGAAGTAACCAGCGCACCGCTGTACGGCTTCACCGGGAGCGAGCCGGGCTCACGCTCGGCTCCACCGTAAGACAGACCGGCTCGCCCTCAGCTCCACCGTGAGACAGCCGGGCTCACGCCTCTCCCGTCTCTCCCGTCGTCAGGCGGGAGAGACGGGGTTGCTTGACGTAGTCGGTCAGCGCCATCTCCTCCGTCGCGGACTTCTCCCGCAACCCCAGCACGCCACCGTAGAACTCCCTGGCCCGCGCCAGATCGCCCACGCCGACCAGAATGTTGTCGACGCCGAGGATGTTCACGGGACGAGCCCAGGATGGCCACGCCAGGTCGGCGACGGCGGCGGGTCGCTCATCCGGCCAGGCGCGAGTCCCGTACGGCGGCCCATTCGAGCGAGTGCCTGATCCCTTCCTCGATCGAGTAGCGCGGCCGCCACCCCAGCAGCCGGTGCGCGAGGTCGCTGCGCGTGTAGGCGCCCGCCACGTCGCCGGGCCGCCGCTCGGCCTCGACCACCTCGACCGGCCGCGCCACCACCCGGTTGAACGCGTCGACCAGCTCACGCACGGTCGTCCCCGAGCCGGTGCCCAGGTTGATGACCGATTCCGCCTCGGCCAGCTCGTCGAAGCGCTGCAAGGCGGCCACGTGCGCCGCCGCCAGATCCCAGACGTGGACGTAGTCGCGGATCCCCGAGCCGTCACGGGTGGAGTAGTCGGTGCCGGTGATCTGGAAGGGCACGCCTTCCTCGTACGCGCCGATCATCTTGCCCAGCGCGTGGCTCGGCCGCCGCAGTTGCAACCCGGTGCGCATCGCGGGATCCGCCCCGATCGGGTTGAAATAGCGCAGGGACAGCACGTTGATCGGCCGGGTCGCCGCGATATCGGCGAACATCGCCTCGCAGACCGCCTTCGTCCGCGCGTAGGGGCTCTGCGGGTCGAGCGGCGACCGCTCGTCGACCGTATGATCGTCCCCCGTGCGGTAGATCGACGCCGAGGAGCTGAAAATCATCCGCTCGCACCCGTTGCGCAGCAGGTGATCCACGAACTCCAGGCTCTTGGTGACATTCGCCCGGTAGTAGCCGACCGGATCGGCCACCGAATCCGGCACCACGATCAGCGCGGCGCAATGAATGACCGCCTCGATGTCGGGCTGCTCGGCGAAGACCTTGTCGACCAGCGCCCCGTCGGCGATATCGCCCTCGTAGAAAGCCCGGCCCTCGGCGAACTCCCGCCGCCCCGTGACCAGGCTGTCGAGAATCACCGGCGTGATCCCCGCGTCCAGGCACGCCGACGCGACCGTGCTCCCGATGAACCCCGCCCCACCCGAAATCAGTACCCGCATCCCGGCACCCTATTGGGTCCCCCGCCGAGCCAGGCGTCATTCGCGCCGACTCGGGTGTCCCGCCGTCATCGTGGCTTTCCCGGGCGAGGTACTCCCGATTGAGTAATGAGGTGCGGCCGTGATCATTTGTCGGCAGGATGGCGCTCCATGAAACTCATGATCACCGCTCTCACGGCCGGCGTCGCCGTACTCGTCTCGTCCGTCCCCGCTCAAGCGGCGCCGAAGAACCCCGTCGCGGCGTTGAAGGCGCAGCTCGTGGCCGGGCACGGGGTCCGTTTCACCGACGTCAGTGCGTTCGTCGGCGCCGTCAACGAGGATCCGCTGGTCCGGCGCACGGGCAGCATCCAGTTCGGCAAGAAGGGGATCACCGGCTGGGACATCACCGGGAAGTTCTCCAGTCCGTTGTACGACGGGCACAACACCACTCCCGAGCGCACCATCGCGATCGGTGACGTCGCGTGGGTGTCGGGCGGCACCCTGAGCGAGGACATGCCGAAGGGCAAGACCTGGTTCAAGACGTACAGCAAGATAAACCTCAGCACCATGAGCAGCTGGTTCGGCCAGGTGGTGAGCCCGGCCGAGCCCGCGACGCTCGCCGCCCTGGTGAAGAACGGCAAGCTCAGCGGGTCCACCTACCGCGGCCAGATCACCTTCACCCAGCTCTTCAAGATCTCCCCCTGGTTCAGCAGCTCGATCCCGATGCGCTCCGACACCGAGGCCACCGTCACATACGCCCTCAAGGTCGATGCCAAGGGGCTGCCGAGCCAATTGACCACCACGTGGAAGGCCACGGACTTCCTGGACATCTCCTGGTGGGAGGACAAGGCGGTCACGATCGAGACCCGCTACACCGGCTGGGGCGCCAAGGTGTCGATCAAGTCGCCGCCCGCGAGCAAGATCACCACCAAGCTCAACGACTGAGCCAGGCGTGCCGCAAACCAGGATCCCAAGAGGCGTTACATGATCGTTATAGCCAGACGACCACGTATGGCATCTTTTGGTTGTCTCACTTATGAGACGCCTGATGCGTAGACATAGTCCTGGAGTAACCCTTGAATCCCCTCCCCCGGATGCTGGCTCTGGCCGCCCTGATCACCACGGTGGCGGCCTGTAGCACGGAAGGAACGCCTGCCCCGGTGGCTCAGGCCGCCGCCGCCACCCCCGTGCACGCGGCCGGCGCCGCCGTGCCGAGGAAGGCCGTACCGAAGAGCCCGGTACAGAAGATCGCGGCGAAGAAGGCCGTGCTGGAGATCGCCGACATCACCCCCGAGGGGGAAGCCAAGGAGAAGGTGGGCGTCGGCTTCCCCATCATCGTGACGTTCGACCGCAAGGTGGCCGACAGGGCGGCGGCCGAGGCCGTCCTGCAGGTGCAGGCGGACCGGCCGGTCGACGGCGCCTGGCGCTGGGTGACGGACCGCAAGGTCGTCTACCGCACCAAGACGTACTACCGTCCGCACCAGAAGGTGCAGTTCACCGCCCGCCTCAGCCAGTTGCCCGGCAACGAGGCGACCAAGGACGTCAGCCGGCGCTTCGCCGTCGGCTACTCCAACATCTCGGTGGTGAACACCCGCAGCCACGTGATGAAGGTCCGGCGCGACGGCAAGCTCGTCAAGTCGATCCCCATCAGCGCGGGCCGCGGCGGCTTGCTGAAGAACGGCGTGGACGTCTACCTGACCACCAGCGGCACCCACCTCACAATGAACAAGAAGCCCATGGAGACCATGACCTCGGCGTGGATGGGCGTCACCGACCCGAAGGACCCTCGCTACTACAAGGAGGAGATCCCGTGGGCGGTGCGCATCTCCGACAGCGGCGAGTACGTGCACCAGAGCGCGGGCTACTACCAGTTTCTGGGCCGGTCCAACCAGAGCCACGGCTGCGTCCGGGCCACTCCGGCGGGCGCCAAGTGGTTCTACGGCATCGCCCAGCGCGGTGACGTCGTGAAGATCACCGGCACCAAGCGCAAGCTCGACTGGCGCAACGGGTGGAGCTACTGGCAGCTCAACTGGACCGAGTGGAAGAAGGGCAGCGCCCTCCCGAACGGCGCCCAGCAGAAGAGCTGAGCCCCCGACCTGCCGGAGCTGTCCGGCAGGTCTTCCGGCAGACGGGAGCCTTCCGGGTCTTCCGGCAGGTGGGAGCGGCCGGTCAGATCCTTTACGGGTCAGAGCTTTTCCAGCGGAGCGTAGGCGAGGAGCAGCGTCTTCTCGCCTCCGCTCCCGAAGTCGATCTTGACCTTGGTCTTCTCCGCCACTCCGTCCACGGACACGACGGTGCCCAGCCCGAACGCGTCGTGCGTCACCCGATCGCCGGGCGTCAGGGTGGGCACCGTGCGGGCGCCTTTCTTCGGCGCCGCCGCCTGCGCGGGCTCGCGCCGGGTCGCCGCGCTCCAGGCCGACTTCTCCGGCGGGGTACGCCAGTCCAGCAGCTGCACCGGCACCTCGTTGACGAACCGCGAGGCCGGGTTGAACGACGGTGAGCCCCACGAGCTGCGTACGGCGGCCCGCGTGAGGTAGAGGCGCTTCTGGGCCCTGGTGATCCCCACGTAGGCCAGCCGGCGCTCCTCCTCCAGCTCCTTCGGCTCGCCCAGCGAGCGGATGTGCGGGAAGACGCCGTCTTCCATCGCGGTCAGGAAGACGACCGGGAACTCCAGCCCCTTGGCGGTGTGCAGGGTCATCAGCGTGACCACGCCCTGCCCGCCGTCGGCCTCGGGGATCTGGTCGGCGTCGGCCACCAGCGACACCTGCTCCAGGAACTCCACCAGCGTGCCCTCGGGATTGGCCTCCTCGAACTCCGAGGCCACCGAGATGAGCTCGTTGAGGTTTTCCAGCCGGGACTCGTCCTGCGGATCCTCCGAAGCCTCCAGCTCGGCGCGGTAGCCGGTGGCGACCAGGATCTCCTCCGCGAGCGCCGACGGCGGCATGCCCTCGGCCTTGCCGATCAGCCCCTCGATCATCGCGACGAACTCGCGCACCGCGTTGAGCGAGCGCGTCGCCATGCCGTACGCCTCCTCGGCCCTGCGCAGCGCCTCCCAGAAGGAGATGCGCTCGCGCGACGAGAGCGCCTCCAGCATCGCCTCGGCCCGGTCGCCGATGCCGCGCTTGGGCACGTTGAGGATGCGCCGCATGGACACCACGTCGGCGGGGTTGGCCAGCACGCGCAGGTAGGCCAGCAGGTCCTTGACCTCCTTGCGCTCGTAGAAGCGCACACCCCCGACCACCTTGTAGGGCAGGCCGGTGCGGATGAAGATCTCCTCGAACACCCGGGAGGCCGCGTTGGTGCGGTAGAAGATCGCGACGTCGCCTGCCTTGACGCCCTCCTCGTCGCTGAGCCGATCGACCTCCTGGGCCACGAACATGGCCTCGTCGTGCTCGTTGTCGGCCACGTAACCGACGATCTTGGGGCCGTCGCCCTGGTCGGACCAGAGGTTCTTCGGCTTGCGCGACTCGTTGCGGGCGATGACGGCGTTGGCGGCGGCCAGGATGTTCTGGGTGGAGCGGTAGTTCTGTTCCAGCAGGATCGTGCGCGCGTCGGGGTAGTCGCGCTCGAACTCCAGGATGTTGCGGATCGTCGCGCCGCGGAAGGCGTAGATCGACTGGTCGGCGTCGCCGACCACGCACAGCTCCGACTGGTCGGCACCCGAACGGACCAGCTCGCCGTCGGTCGTGCGCAGGTCGGGGCGGCCCACCAGCTCCCTGATCAGGATGTATTGGGCGTGGTTGGTGTCCTGGTATTCGTCGACGAGCACGTGCCTGAACCGCATCCGGTAGTGCTCGGCCACCTCCGGGAAGAGCTGGAACAGCGTCACCGTGTTCATGATGATGTCGTCGAAGTCCATCGCGCCGGCCTCGGTGAGCTTGCGCTGGTAGCTCTTGTAGGCCTCGGCGAGCACCTTCTCCAGGTGGGAGCCCGCCTTGTCGAGCGCGGTCTCGTAGTCGACCAGCTCGTTCTTGAAGTTGCTCACCTGGGCGGAGAACGACCGCGGCGGGTAGCGCTTGGGGTCGAGGTCCATCTCCCTGCACACCATCGCCATCAGCCGCTGCGAGTCGGCCTGGTCGTAGATGGAGAAACTGGAGGGGAACCCGAGCCGCTTGGCCTCGCGGCGCAGGATGCGCATGCAGGCGCTGTGGAACGTCATCACCCACATCGCCTTCGACCTGGGCCCGACGAGCCGGTCGATGCGCTCCTTCATCTCGCGCGCGGCCTTGTTGGTGAAGGTGATGGCCAGGATCTCGCCCGGATGCACCTCACGCTCGGCGAGCAGGTAGGCGATGCGATGGGTGAGCACCCGCGTCTTTCCCGACCCCGCCCCCGCCACGATCAGCAGCGGACCGCCGTGATGGATCACGGCCTCCCGCTGTTGCGGGTTGAGGCCATCGAGCAAGGGGTGGTCAACAGAGACTTGGGTCGGCACGCACCCAGGTTAAGACTCTCCACCGACAAACGGCGCCTCGACGCCTGGAATCCCACCCCCAAAAAACCGACAATCCACTCCAAACCCCTGGACCGCGGCCCCCGCCACCGCAGCCCATCCGCCTGGCCGCCCGGAAACCGTGACGGCGGATCCATCGATCGCCGGCGCCGGCAGCCCGGAATGTCGGCCGCGAACCGCTGGTTGTCGTCAGTGAACGATCCGAAAGGGAGAAGATGCTCGCCGACAACGAGATCAACCGGGTACTTGTCGTGACCGCGCACCCCGACGACGCCGACTTCGGCGCCGCGGGCACGGTCGCCCTCTTCGTCGATCGGGGGGTCGAGGTCACCTACCTGCTGGTCACGGACGGCGACGCGGGCGGCAACGAACGTACGCTCGACAACACCGGCATGGCCGAACTACGCAGAGCCGAACAGACGGCCGCCGCCAAGGCGGTGGGCGTCACGGACGTCCGCTTCCTCGGCCACGCGGACGGCACGGTGGTGCCGTCGCTGGAGCTGCGCAAGGACATCGCCAGGGTCATCCGCCAGGTACGCCCCGACCTGGTGATCACCCACCACCCCGACCGCAACTACCAGTTCATCGCCCCCAGTCACCCCGACCACCGCGCGGTGGGCGGCTCCACCCTCGACGCCGTCTACCCCGACGCGCGCAACCCGTACGCCTTCCCCGAGTTGGTCAAGGACGAGGGCCTGGACGCCTGGACGGTCCGTGAGGTCTGGCTCATGGGCGGCTCCACCCCCAACCATTGGACGGACATCACAGAGGCGATCGACCGCAAGCTGGCGGCCCTGCTGTCGCACGTCAGCCAGGTGGGACACGTGGAGGGCTTCGCCGACTTCGTGAAGACCCGCTTCGCCGCGTGGGCCGAACAGGCCGGCTTCGGCGAGGGCCACTACGCGGAGGGCTTCCAAACCGTCACAACGGCCTGACCCCCCTCCGGGCCATCCCCCTGAGCCGGATGTAACCCCCGCGGAGCGATTGCGCGCGTCCTTCACCAGCCGCCCCTCAGTGGTGGGGCAGCTGCGGGTACACCACAAGAAAGAAGATGACGAGAGCCACGACGGCGATGATGACTTGCGTCCCGAGGCTCAGGTCGTCCTTGTCGCTGTTACGGCGGGCACGCCATTCTTCGCGATCGCGCCTGCGCGCCGACTCGTCGGTGGAGCGCCGGACCATTTCCCGCTGGTGGTCTATCCGCCGGGAGCTCTCCCGCTGGTAGTCATCGAAAGGCATCTGCTCACTCCTTCTGAGTTGCGCCACCTGGCTGCCCCGCCTACGAGACACGCCCTAATCGCGGCCGTATATCCGAATACGGAAGTTCCACTGTCCGGAGTTGTCGGACAGATCGGGGTCGTTGACGCCGAACAGCAGCCGGACGGGCCGGGCGTCGGTCCAGAGCATGCATCCGCCGAGGGCCGTCGCCTGCACGGGATCGCCTATCCAGCCGACCGGGTTGTTGTTGAAGCGCAGGATGGGCGACAACTCGAACAGGTCGGGGTACGGCCAGCCGGTGGCGGCGGCCGGTCTGCTGGTGCCGTTGGGACCGTGGTCGGCGAAGAAGTAGTCCATGCGGGCTCTGCTCGCGTAATCGGGTTCGAGGCGCAGGACGTCCCCTTGCCTCAGGAAGTTGCCCGGCGTAGGCCCCGTGGGGAAACTGCCGAAACTGCCGTTGCCGGCGACTCCCAGGGAGGTGTCGGCCCGATCCCGCGGCCCGGTCGCCGGCAGGTTCCGGCCGCACCTGTCCATGGGGCCGGTGGTCGGGGCGGATGCCTTCCAGATCAGCACGTGGAAGGTCCAGGCGCCGTGGTTGTCGCCCGTCTTGGGGTCGTTCACGCCGAAGGAGAACCTGGCCGGGGCGTTGTCCTGGAAGACCGTGCAGTGATTGAACGCGGTCGCCTGCCGCGCGTCGCTCGTCCAGCCTCCGGGTTTGTTGTTGAAGCGCAGCACGGCCGAGTACTGGGCCAGGCCGGGGTAGGGCCATCCCTGGGTCGCGACCTGCCCGTTGCCGTCGGGGCCGAGGCTGCCGCCCTCCCAGTCGTCAGGATCCACTCGCGAACTCATGTCCGGGATGATCTGGAACACGTCACCCGGCTCGATGATGTTGCTCGGGTCGCGGCCAACGGGGACCCCGCCGCCGCCGTTGCCCCAAACGAGCAGGTGCGGGATGTCGTGGTTCGCGACCTGGCCCTCGGTACATCGGCGCATCGCGTCGAGGGGGCTGGCGTAGGCGGGCACCTCCGTCACCGCCGTCACCGCCGTCAGCGTGGTGGTGACGAGCAGCGCGGCTCCCGCCAGGCGTAATCCGAAACGGATAGTTCCTCGCGTCATGTCCCACACTGTCCCGCCGCTCGGCCGTGCCGGTGAATACGAAGAAGTGCGTACTTCCTATTCGCCGTGCCAGATGGTAATCGTTCATGCACAATGCGCCCATGACGTCTTTGTTCAGGGAGGATGGCAGACGCATTCACGACCTGGCGATGGACATCCTCACGGCGAGGGAGCCGGTACGCGTCTGGCCCCTGCTGATGGAGCGGCTGACGACGGACCTGCCGGGAGATCTGGCGGTGCTCATCGACCTGGATTGGGCGGCGGGCACCGGGCACGCGCTGACCGGGTCGCCCGACTGGTTGCACCAAGCACCGCTGGACGCCCTCATCCATTCCCACATGCGTGCGCACCCGCTGCTCCGTCACTACGCACGAACCGGAGACCGAACACCTCTGGCCATGGACGACGTCGCCGACGGCGACTGGTGGAGGAGCGAGGCCTACCACGCGGGCAGGGCGGCGATCGGCATCGACCGCCAGCTCGCCCTGCCTCTGGACTCCCGGCCCGGTCAGATCCGCGGCGTCATCATGAGCCGCGATGGCACCGGCTACAGCGGCCGGGATCTCGAATACGCCGGTCTCGCGCGTTCACTCCTCAACACGGTCGACGCACACGAGAAGGTGGTGTTCCGCCTGTCCGAGCTCGCGGACCCGGCCGAGCACAGGATCACCCTGCGCGAGATGGCGGTTCTGATGCTCCTGAGCGAAGGGCTGACCGCGTACGCCATCGGCCGCCGGCTCAGCATCAAGGAGGCGACGGTGAACAAGCACAAGGAGAACCTCTACCGCAAGCTGGGCGTGCACGACCGGGTGATGGCGCTGCAGAAGGCCCGCTCGCTCGGCCTCCTCCCATCCGGCCGCGCCAACCCGCCGTGAGTCGACGTCGAGCCGACGACTCGGAGCGATCTCATTTGGTGGGCGCGGGCGGCTTTCCGGCGATTCGGGCGAAGAGGTAGCCGAGAGAGTTGGTCGCCAGGTGCAGCATGGTCGGGGCCGTCAAGCCGCCTTGGCGGCGTAGTTCGCAGAACAGGACGCCTGCGGCGGCCGTCGACGCCACACTGCCCGCCACCACGCGGGCCGTGTCCAGGCGGCCGGGGGTCTCGCCGGCCGCCAGGGCGCCGAGTGCCGGGTTGGCGCGGGACATGTCGATGGCCGGGAGGATGTGCCACAGCCCGAACAGCACCGACGACACCGCTGTCGCGGCGACGGTCCCGTGGGTACGGCGAAGCATGCCGTACAGGACGCCGCGGAAACCCATCTCCTCCAGCAGGACCGTGCCCAGAGGGACCTGGACCAGCGCCTCCTCCAGGACGCGTGCGCGCGACAGCGACAGGGCGCGGTCGTCCTGGAACAGCGGCCGGGTGCGTGGCATCGCGACCCCGGCCGTGTAGACGGCGGCGACACCCGCTGCCAGGGCGCCGCCGATCGCCGCGCCCCTTGGCCCGTGCTCGAACCCGAGCTCCTGCCATGACACCCCGGACCGTCGCGCCATCGCCACCAGGGCGGCGGTCGCGGCGGCGGAGGTCAGGGGGGCGAGGCGGGGCGCCACCCGGTTGTTGAGGACGTTGGCCACGGCCAGCACGGCGATCGAGCGAAGCAGCACTCCTGCAGGCTACGTCGCCCTCGCCCGTCACGGGCCGTGCCAGGCGCAGCCCACACGTGGCCCACGATGCTCGGCGCTAGCTGGCGGCTGGGCTGCGCCAGCCGGAGGGGAAGCGGGAGCGTCGGCGCTCCTCCGGGGTCAGGCCGCCCCAGATGCCGTCCGTTTCCCCTGCCGTCAGCGCGTAGGAGCGGCACTCGGTCAGGACCTGGCAGGTGGCGCAGACCGCTTTGGCGCGGGCCTCCTGGGTGGCGGAGGGCGCGAGCGGGAAGAACAGCTCAGGATCACTGGATCTGCAGGCACCCCCGCGCAGCCAGCCGATCTCTCCCAATGGCATGGGACAACGGTATGCCGACGTCATGATCGGCCGCATCATCCTTTGGGTTGACACGCGCATACATCCCCAGCAGGCCCTCGCCCATCAACCGCGAACCCCGACAAAAGATCAGCAGGCGCCTACTCCGCCGTTGAGGCCGTTGGCGAAGGACTGCTGGCGTTGCTGGGCCGTGCCGTGGGCGCTGGGATTGAGCCAGTCGTCCGTCGGGTCGCCCGCCGCCTCCAGGTTCAGGAACAGCTCGTCCTCGTCCCCCGGCTCCGCCCGCAGCGCGCCCGAGCTGACGAGCGACGCCAGCGTGCCGCCCGCGTAGCAGTCGGCCTGCAGCTCCGCCTGTACGTTCAGCTCGAAGCCGGCCCGCAGCTGCGCCTGCACCGAATGTCCGAACTCATGGGGGATGATCAGGTAGACCGAGCCGTCTCCCATCTCGCTCCAGAGCGACTTCATCCAGTCCTGGTCATAGGCAATGAAATGTCCGTCAGGGCAGTAGAAGGCATTGTTCGGAACGGCAGGCTGGCCGCCGCAATTCGGCCCTGATTTCCCGGAATAGGGTACGAAATCGGTAATAGGGCGGTAAGTCCTGCCGAGGGCGCTGAACTGCTGCTTCCAGAATGCCTCCGTCAGCTCCCGCGCCGTCCGCACGTCACCCTCGAACGTGTCGGCCCCTGACGCGTCCATGGAAGCGGGCCGGGACAGCCCGCACGCGGCCAGGAGGAACACCAGGACAAGGGCCAGGGGTCTTCTGAAAGGCGTCACACTTCCCAAGTGTGCACCGGCTCGTTGCCGTGCATCCGCTCGATGTACTCGAGCGTCATCGACCGCAGCGCCTCGTGCCGGTCGCCGCCGTGCGCCTGGACCCGTTCCACCTGCCAGGTCGCTCCGGTACGGCCGGACAGGCACCGGCCCTCGATGATCCCGAGCAGCCTGTCGGCCACGGGCCGGTCCACGCCCCACTTGCCGAGTCCCTCGTGGGCCAGCGGGAGCAGGCGGCGCAGGATCAGCTCGCCCGCGGACACCTCTCCCAGTCCCGGCCAGTAGAGACGTGCGTCGAGGCCGTGCCTGGCCGCGCTGTTCAGGTTGTCCTCGGCGGCGGCGAACGACATCTGGCTCCAGATCGGCCGCTCGGCATGCGGGAGTACGGCCATCAACCCGTAGTAGAAGGCCGCGTTGGCCGCGATGTCGACCACGGACGGCCCGGCGGGCAGCACCCGGTTCTCCACCCGAAGGTGCGGAGTGCCACCGACCACCGCGTACACCGGCCGGTTCCACCGGTAGATCGTGCCGTTGTGCAGGGTCATCTCGTGCAGCTCGGGGATGCGGCCCTGCTCCAGCTCGGCCCGCGGGTCCTCGTCCTCGCAGAGCGGCAGCAGCGCCGGGTAGTACCGGACGTTCTCCTCGAACAGGTCGAACACGCTGGTGATCCACCGCTCGCCGAACCAGACGCGCGGACGTACGCCCTGGGCCTTCAGCTCGGCGGGACGGGTGTCCGTCGCCTGCTCGAACAGCGTGATCCTGGTCTCGCGGTGCAACTCCTTGCCGAACAGGTACGGCGAGTTGGCGGCGACGGCCACCTGTGCCCCGGCGATGGCCTGGGCGGCGTTCCAGTGCGCGGCGAACTGCTCCGGACTGACCTGCAGGTGGAGCTGCACGCTGGTGCACGCGGCCTCGGGCGCGACGCTGTCGGCGTGGGTGTCGAGGCGCTCTATGCCCTCGATCGACAGGTGTAGGTCCTCACCGCGGGCGGCGAAGATCTGCTCGTTGAGCAGCCGGTAGCGCGGGTTGGCCGACAGCGTGCCCTCGCCGATGTCCTGCTCGCGCAGCGTGGGCAGGATGCCGATCAGGACCAGGTGGCCGCCCTCGGACTGGGCGCGCTCCTCGGCGTGGTTGAGCCGCGCCCTGACGTCGTTCTCCAGCCTGAGCGGCCCGTCGCCGCCCAGCTCCTGGGGCTCGATGTTGATCTCGATGTTGAACTGGCCCAGCTCGGTGGCCCAGTCGGGCTGCTCGATCGCGGCGAGCACCTCGGCGTTGCGCATGACCGCCTCGCCCGCGGCGTCCACGATGTTGAGCTCGATCTCCAGCCCGGCGAGGGGCCGATCGACCTCGAAGCGGGCATCGCGGAGCATCTGGGCGAAGACGTCCAGGCATCGTCGCACTTTTTCCCGATATTTCCGACGATCGTCCCGACTGAACACGACGACCGGCACGTCCCTGCCCATTCTGGAAATGTCGCACGCCAGAGCCAACTAAGCCAGCATTTCGGCCCGACAAAACCGACACACGCCGCCTCTGACCCAGAAAAGCCGCCAGACCAGACGCCGGTCCGAGTTCGCGAAACCGCTAGACCAGACGCCGCGCGGTGGCCCAGCGGGACAGCTCGTGCCGGTTGGACAGCTGGAGTTTGCGCAGCACCGACGACACGTGCGTCTCGACCGTCTTGACCGAGATGAACAGCTCCTTGGCGATCTCCTTGTAGGCATAGCCGCGGGCGATCAGCCGGAGCACCTCGCGCTCGCGCTGCGTCAGCGAGTCGAGCTCGGGGTCGATCGACGGCGCCTCCGACGAGGCGAACGCGTCGAGCACGAACCCGGCCAGCCGCGGCGAGAAGACCGCGTCGCCGTCGGCCACCCGGCGGATGGCGTCGGTCAGCTCGGTGCCGCTGATGTTCTTGGTCACGTAGCCGCGGGCGCCGCCGCGGATCACGCCGATCACGTCCTCGGCCGCGTCGGACACCGACAGGGCCAGGAAGCGTACCTGCGACCCGGCGCCGAGCACCCTGCGCAGGACCTCCTGCCCGCCGCCGCCGGGCATGTGCACGTCGAGCAGGACCACGTCGGGGGCGAGCTCGGCGATCGCCTTGACCGCCGTCTCGACGTCCTCGGCCTCTCCGACGACCTGGATCGAGTCGCCCAGCTCGGCCCGTACGCCGGAACGGAACAGCCGGTGATCGTCGACGATCAGCACCCTGGTCATTGCCTCTCCACCTTCATCGTCAACATCACTTCCGTGCCCTCACCGGGCTCGGTGCGCACCCTGGCGGCGCCGCCGTGACGCTCCATTCTCCCGATGATGGACTCTCTGATCCCCATTCTGTCGAGAGGCACCGCGTCGAGGTCGAATCCCTTGCCACGATCCTTCACGAAAATCGTGGCTTCTTCGCCCTCTACCTCGGCATAGACGGAAATAGACGGACTGCCAGAGTACTTGGCCGCGTTGACCATCGACTGCCTCGACGCCTTCAGCATGGCGCCGAGCTTGCCGGCCGAGTCGAGCTCGATGTCGCCCACGCAGACCACCTCGATCGGCACGCCGTGCGCGTCCTCCTCTTCCGCGGCGATCCTGCGTACGGCCGCGGCGAGCGTCGCGTCGGCGTCCTGGGCGGGCTGGTAGAGCCAGTTGCGCAGGTCGCGCTCCTGCGCGCGGGCGAGCCTGGTGACCTCGCGCGGGTCGTGCGCGACGCGCTGGATCAGCGTGAGCGTGTGCAGGACCGAGTCGTGCACCATCGCCGCGACCTCGGCCCGCTCCTCCGACCTGATGCGGTCGCGCCGCTCCAGCTGGAGCTCCTTCCACAGGCCCGCGAGCCAGGGCGCGGCGATGACCGCCAGGCCGCCGACCACCACGATGGTGAACATCAGGCCGGGCTTGGCCGCGGACAGCTCCCCTTGAGCGGCCAGGAAGCCCGCCGCACCGATGACGACGAGGGCGATGCCGAGCAGTGTGCGGACCCGGTTCTTCCTGATGCTCTTCGTCGCCCCGCTCACCCAGCTGCGGCGGCGTTCGGGATCGGCCTGCTGCCACAGGATGAGCGCGCCGATGCCGACCACGGCGAACGGCAGGATGGCGATGCCCCCCTGGGAGGCGCCGGTCAGCCAGCCGAACGCGAACAGCGCCACGCCGATCGCGCTGAACGCCGCGAGCTGGCTCCAGTCGCGTTGCGGCGGCTGCCCCTCGTACGGCACGCGGGGCGTGATCATCCAGAGCGCCGCGTACGCCACCCCGCCCACCCCGCCGACCACGCTGAGCAGCACGAACATCAGCCTGATCACCACGGGATCGAGCTTCAGCTGAGCCGCCAGCCCTTGTGCCACGCCACCGAGCAGCCGGCCCTCCATGGGGCGCATCATCCGGCGGTAGGGCGCGTCGCCACCGGCTTGGGCAAGAATTTTCTGGTCCGCCATAACATCGCCATCGTCACATGTCCGCCGCGTTGAGGACATCAGGGAACAACCCCCGGGTCGGGTCAGGGGTCTCCCGGATGCAGACGGCGGGCCGGTGGGGCCACGATAGTGGCATGACAGAAGCACCACCGAAGGAACCGGCCGCTCCGCCGACCGCGCTGCGACGTAGCAGCGAGGGGCGCTTCCTCATGGGAGTCTGCGCCGGCCTCGGGCGATACACGGGGATCGACCCGGTGGTGTTCCGCGTGGCCTTCGCGGTGCTGCTCTTCGGCTCCGGGATGGGGCTGTTCCTGTACATCGCGGCGTTCCTGCTGATGAAGGAGCCGAACGGACGGCCCGGCTACATCGAGCAGTGGACCGGGCGTGACTTCGACGCCGCCACCGTGCTGGCGCTGCTGACGGCGGTGCTCGCCGCCGGGCTCGGCCTCAACCTGGCGACGGTCTGGCTCGACTCGGGCACGCTGGTGGTCGGCATGATGCTGGCCATCGGGCTGCTCGCGGCGCACACCAACGGCGTGGACCTGCTCGGCCTGGTCCGGTCGATGCCCGAGCGGCTCACCCGCCGCGCCCGGCCGGGCGCGCCCGGGCCGTACCTGAACGACTTCACGTATTCGCCCATTCCCGGCCACACCCCGCCCACGACGAGCTATGCGCGGCCCCGCCCGGCCGCCGAGCCGTACCCACGCGAACCCGTGACGGAGACGGTGACGCCGGCGGAGACGGTGACCGCGTCTCCCGCCGGATCGGAGCCGCCGACCGCCCCGACGCGCGTCAACCCCGTCCCCGCCGACGTGCCGATCGACGACCGGGCCACCGACGAGCCGGCGGAAGCACCGATCGACAGGCCGGCCGAGCCGACGCGAGCGCCGAGCGACAGGCCGGCCGATGAGCCGGCCGCCGTGCGCGCGGAGCCGTACGAGAGAGCGGCGCCCGACCAGCGGGCGGAGCCGTTCCAGAGGCCCGCCCCCGAGACCCCGCCGCGCTCGAGGACCGCACTCACCTACGGCGAGCCGTTCGCGCCGAACGGCCCCTTCCAGCCGCTCGACCCGCGCCGGCGGGCCAGCGGCTACTCGCCGTACGACCCCGCCCTGTACGGCAGGCAGACACCCCCGCCCCGCCAGAAGCAGAAGCGGCCCAGATCGTTCATCGGCGCCATGACCATGTTGCTGGCAATCATCATTGGAGGGATCGTCGTGGCGGTCCAAGCCAGGTCCGCCTCGGGGGCCAGTCCCACCTTGGTCGGCGGCGCCGTACTCGTCACCATCGGCGCCGGGCTGCTCATCGCCGCCTGGTGGGGTCGCGGCGCGGGACTGGTCGCGGCCGGCACCCTGGTCGCCCTGCTGATCGGCCTCGGCATGATGGTCGGCGACCTGCCGCGGAATGTCGGCGACTCCGTCTGGCGGCCGACCACCGTGGCGGAGGCGAGCCGGATCTACGACGTGGGCGTCGGGGACGGCCGGCTCGACCTGTCCGAGCTCAAGCTCACGCCGGGCGCGAATCTGACGGTCAACGCCAAGGTCTCGATCGGCGAGCTGACCGTGATCGTGCCACCGACGACACGGGTCGAGGTGCACGCCACCAACAAGGTCGGCGACATCAAGGTGGACCAGTCGCTCAGAGGCGGCGTCGACGTCAAGTTCGACAAGGTGCTGGAGCCCGACACGCGGCCGAAGGGCGCCGTCCCGACCATTGTGCTGAACCTGCGGGGCGGCTTCGGCGACATGGAGGTGCGGCGTGCCGCGTGAGGTCGACAAGCCGCGCAGGGTGCACCGGACGGACTGGATGGCACTGCTGAGCGGCACGCTCTTCGTGGTGCTCGGCATCCTGCTCCTGACCCGCGCGATCACGGACCCCCTGGTCCTGGTGTCTCTGGTGATCATCGGGCTGGGCTTCGCGGGGCTCGTCGCCGTAATCGCGCGGGTGATCCGCGGCAAGTAACCCTTGACCGGGGCAAACACCGGCGTACGTTGGGCCTTGTCCGCCTTTCCCGCGCTCCTCTGGGAGGACGTATGCCTCGCATGGCCATCACCGTCGACGGAGTCAAGTACGAGGAGGAAGTCGAGCCGCGGCTCCTTCTCGTCCACCTGCTACGAGAACGTCTGGGCAAGACCGGCACCCCGGTCGGCTGCGACACCAGCAACTGCGGCGCCTGCACCGTCATGCTCGACGGCAAGAGTGTGAAGAGCTGCTCGGTGCTCGCCGTGCAGGCCGACGGCTGCGACGTCGTCACCATCGAGGGACTGGGCGCCAACGGGTCGATGCACCCGATGCAGCAGGCCTTCCACGAGGAACACGCCCTGCAGTGCGGCTACTGCACCCCCGGCATGGTCATGGCCGCGATCGACCTGCTCAGGGACAATCCGGACCCGTCGGAGGACGCCATCAGGGAGGGCCTGGAAGGCAACCTCTGCCGGTGCACCGGCTACTGCAACATCGTCCGCGCGGTACGCCGGGGCGCGCAGGAGATGGGCCAGGCGGTGAGGACGTCATGACCGAGGTGGGCAAGGCGAGGAAGCGCAAGGAGGACCGGCGGCTGCTGACGGGGCATACCCAGTGGACCGACAACCTGCGGCAGCCGGGGATGCTGCACGTCATGTTCCTGCGCAGCCCGATGGCGCACGCGCGGATCACCCGGGTCGACGTCTCGGCGGCACGCGACCTGCCGGGCGTCGTGGCGGCGTTCGGCGGCCAGGACTTCGCCGCCGAGCAGGGCAGCCTGCCGTGCGCCTGGCCGGTGAGCGAGGACATCGTGATCCCCGACCACCCGCCGATGGCCGTGTCGGAGGTGCGCTACGTGGGCGAGGCCGTCGCCTGCGTGGTGGCCACCGACCACTACCTGGCGGCGGACGCGCTGGAGGCGATCGAGGTCGACTACGAGCCGCTGCCGGCCGTACTCGACATGAACGAGGCGCTCGCCCCCGACAGCCCCAAGGTGCACGAGGCGGGCAACCAGGCGTACACCGTGAAGATCACCTCGGGTGACGTCGAGGCGGCCTTCAGGGACGCGCCCGTGGTCATCGACCGGACCTACATCCAGCAGCGGCTCATCCCGAGCGCGATGGAGCCGCGGGCGGTGCTCGCCGGCACCGACGGCGACTCCTTCACGCTCTGGTCGTCCACGCAGATCCCGCACGTCCTGCGCGTCATGCTGGCCGTGGTGACCGGCATCCCGGAGCACAAGATCCGGGTGATCGCGCCCGACGTGGGCGGCGGGTTCGGCTCCAAGCTCCAGGTCACCGCGGAAGAGGTGCTGTGCCTGCTGCTCACCAAGCGGCTGGGCAAGCCGGTCAAGTGGACGGAGTCCCGCTCCGAGGGCAACCTGACCGTGCACCACGGCCGCGACCAGATCCAGCACCTCAGGCTGGCGGCCGAGGCCGACGGGCGGATCCGCGGGCTGCAGGTGGAGCTACTGGCCGACATGGGCGCCTACCTGATGCTGGTCACGCCCGGCATACCGATGCTCGGCGCGTCGATGTTCAACGCCATCTACAAGATGGACGCCTACGAGTTCGGCTGTACGGGCGTCTTCACCACGAAGATGCCGACCGACGCCTATCGGGGCGCGGGCCGGCCCGAGGCGACGTACGGCATCGAACGGGTCATGGACGAGCTGGCCGCCGAGCTGCGCCTGGACCCGCTGGAGGTACGGCGGCGCAACTGGATCAAGCACGACGAGTTCCCGTACACCACCATCTCCGGGCTGACCTACGACTCGGGCAACTACGAGGCGGCGACGGACAAGGCGATGGCGCTGTTCGGCTACGACAAGCTGCGCGCCGAACAGGCCGACCGGCGCGACCGGGGCGACCCGGTCCAGCTCGGGATCGGCGTGAGCACGTTCACCGAGATGTGCGGGCTGGCCCCGTCCCGGATGCTCGGCGCGGCCAACTACGGCGCGGGCGGCTGGGAGCACGGCTCGGTACGCATGCTGCCGACCGGCAAGGTCGAGGTCATCACCGGCACCTCCCCGCACGGCCAGGGCCACGCGACGGCGTGGAGCCAGATCACGGCCGACGCGCTCGGCGTGCCGTTCGAGGACATCACGGTGCTGCACGGCGACACGGCGATCGCGCACAAGGGCATGGACACCTACGGCTCGCGCTCGCTGACGGTCGGCGGCATCGCTGTGCTCAAGGCGTGTGACAAGGTCAAGGACAAGGCCAGGAAGCTCGCCTCGCACCTGCTCGAATGCGCGCCCGACGACCTGGAGTTCGCCGAGGGCGTGTTCAAGGTGAAGGGCACCGACTCCCAGAAGACCATCCAGGAGCTGGCCTACGCCGCGTTCACCGCCCACGACCTGCCCGAGGGCGTCGAGGCCGGGCTCGACTCCGACGCCACCTTCGACCCGGAGAACTACTCCTTCCCGCACGGCACGCACCTGTGCGCGGTGGAGGTGGACACCGAGACCGGCATGGCGAAGATCCGCTCGTACGTGGCGGTCGACGACGTGGGTGCGGTGGTCAACCCGCTGATCGTCGAGGGCCAGATCCACGGCGGCATCGCGCAGGGCGTCGCGCAGGCGCTGTACGAGGAGGCCGTCTACGACTCGGAGGGCAACCTGCTCACCACCACGATGGCCGACTACCTGCTGCCGACGGCGATGGACCTGCCGGACTTCGTCACCGACCGGACCGAGACCCCGGCCACCAGCAATCCCCTGGGTGCCAAGGGCGTCGGCGAGGCCGGCACGATCGCCTCGACCCCGGCGGTCGTCAACGCCATCGTCGACGCGCTGCGACCACGCGGCATCCACGACATCCAGATGCCATGTACACCCGAGCGGATCTGGAGGGCGCTGCGATGATCCCGGCCCAGTTCGACTACGTCCGCGCCGGCTCGCTCGGCGAGGCCGTCCAGGAGCTCGCCGCCGACGAGGACGCCAAGGTCCTCGCCGGTGGCCAGTCACTCCTCCCGCTGCTCCGGCTCCGGCTGGCCTACCCGTCGAAGCTGGTCGACGTGGGCCGCCTGCCCGAGCTGACGGGCGTGCACGACCGTGGCGACCACGTCTTCATCGGCGCGATGGCCACGCACGACGAGGTGCTGCGCTCCGGCGTGGTCAACGCCGACTGCCCGCTGGTGGCGCAGGCCACCGCGACGGTCGCCGATCCCGCCGTACGCCACCGCGGCACGTTCGGCGGCTCGCTGGCGCACTGCGACCCGGCGGGCGACCTGCCCGCGGTGGTCCTGGCGCTGGAGGGCGTCTTCGTGGCCAGGTCGGCCGAGGGCGAGCGGGAGATCCCCGCCGCCGAGTTCTTCGTCGACTACCTGGAGTCGGCGCTGGGGCCGGGAGAGGTCCTGGTCGGGGTGCGGCTCCCGAAGCTCGGCGC
Source organism: Nonomuraea aurantiaca (assembly GCF_020215705.1). Taxonomy (GTDB): domain Bacteria; phylum Actinomycetota; class Actinomycetes; order Streptosporangiales; family Streptosporangiaceae; genus Nonomuraea; species Nonomuraea aurantiaca. Next base: position 193,542 of record NZ_JAIWNB010000010.1, read on the forward strand.
CGGCTGGGGCTACCACTACGAGAAGTTCCACCGGACCGCGCAGTCGTGGGCCACCGTCGGAGTGGCCGCGGCGGTCAAGCGTTCCAACGGAGCGATCGAGGAGGCGCGGATCGGCCTGACCAACATGGGCCCGACGCCCGTGCGGGCCCGCGTGGTCGAGACCGCTCTGCGGGGTATGCAGATGGGTGATGACGTACGGCGGGCGTGCGAGGAGGCGGCGGCCGGCACCTCTCCGCCCTCCGACCTGCACGCCCAACCCGACTATCGCCGGCACCTGGCCAGGGTGCTGACCCATCGCGCGATACTCCACGCCGCCGGGTCTCCCTGACCGGTTCGAGGGGGCGCCCTTTCGGGGCGCCCCTTCTCAGACGTAATGTCGCAATCAGCGGAGAGGAGCGGATCCATGGCGATGCGGTTCGAGCATGAGTTCAGCGTTCCGGTGCCGGTCGAGCAGGCGTGGGCCGTGCTGCTCGATGTCGGACGGGTCGCGCCGTGCCTGCCGGGGGCGTCACTCGACCTCTTCGAGGGCGACGAGTTCACCGGCCGGATGAAGGTCAAGGTCGGCCCGATCACCGTGACCTACCGTGGCGTGGCCAGGTTCGAGAACGTGGACAAGGACGCCCATACACTCACCATCCAGGCGTCGGGCAAGGAGGCGCGCGGCGCGGGGACGGCCTCGGCGACCGTCAAGGCCACGCTGACGCCGCGCGACGGGTCCACCACGGTCCTGGTGGAGACGTCGTTCAACGTGACCGGCCGGCCCGCCCAGTTCGGGCGCGGGGTCATGGCCGAGGTCGGCGCGAAGCTCATCGACAGGTTCGCCGCCAACCTCGCGCAACTGCTGACCGAGCCGGCTCACGAGGCACCCGCCGTACCAGCGGCCCCGGAGCCCCTGGAGCCTGGGGAGAGTGAGCCGCGGCTGAGCGTGGTGCCCGGTCCCGAGGAGGACGTCCGGCCCGCCGGGACGCTGCGTACGTCGCGCACGCCCGACGAGGAGGCGCTCGACCTGCTGGAGATCGCCGGGACACCGCTACTGAAGCGCCTGGCACCCGTCGCCGGGGCGATCGCGGGGCTGCTGCTCCTCGGCTGGCTGATCAGACGCCTCATGCGCTGATTCAGCAAAGACACCATCAAGTCCGGACACTTCTCCCAAAGCCGGGGCAGTTCATCACCACATGTCTTATTTCGGGGGACATTCGGGGGAGATGAGCATGCCGGACTGCACTGTTGTCGTGATCACCTACAACGACGCGGCCCGCCTGCCCCGGGCCGTGCGATCGGTACTCGGCCAGTCGCTGCACGACCTCGAAGTGATCATCGCCGACGACGCGAGCACCGACGACACGCCCCGGGTGGCCGGCGAGCTGGCGCGCTCCGATCCCCGCGTCCGCTACCTGCGCCGGCAGGTCAACAGCGGCGGCTGCGGCGCACCCCGGAACGACGGTCTCGACGCGACGACCGCGCCGTACGTGATGTTCCTCGACAGCGACGACGAGCTGCCCAGGCACGCCTGCAAGAGCCTGCTCGGCGAGATCGAGCGGACCGGCGCCGACTTCGTGGCCGGGCAGATCTCCCGGCTGCACGAGCGGAGCGGCCGGCTGGCGCCCTACTACCCCACACTGTTCGCCAGGCGGCGGGTCGTGGCGGGCATCGGCGCGGAGCCCGAGCTGTTCCTCGACTGCTTCAGCACCAACAAGCTCTACGACGTGCGCTTCCTACGCGAGAACGGGCTGCGCTTCCCGGAGGGCCTCCACTACGAGGACCACGTCTTCGCGGCCGGCCTGTACGCCGTCTCGCGCCGGTTCGCGGTCGTGCCCTGGGTGGTCTACCACTGGCACCGCGCGCCCGACGACCGCTCCATCTCGCTCAACATCAAGGAGATGGACAACGTACGGCATCGCGTGGCGGCGGCCCGGATGAGCGACGACGTGCTGCGTGCCCATGGCGCCGGAGACCTGGTGCCCGACCGGCAGTACCGCTTCCTCAGGCAGGACCTGCGCGTGTACCTCAACCCGCTGCCCCGGCGCGGCCGGGTGTGGGCGAAGGAGTTCGCCTCCGTCGTGCGGCCGTACCTGGAGGAGATCCCGCTTGAGGTGTTCGAGCGGATCGAGCCGATGGCCCGGGTCTGCTGTCATCTCATCCTCGACGACCGGGTCGACGACCTGCTGGTGGCCGCCCGGTCGCTGCCCGACCCGTGTGCCGCCCCACGGGCCGCCGTACGCCATGAGGGACGGACGTACTGGGGCACGACGGTCGCGCCCGGCATGGACATCACCCGGCTGCGGATGGCCGAGCTGCCTTACAGCGCGGCCCGGCTGCGGCACGAGGTGACCGAGATCGCCGGGGACGGCGAGCGGATCCGGATGAGCGTGCACACCTACGACCCTTTCGGCGTGCTGCCGGTCGAGTGGACGGCCTTCCTCCAGCTCGGCGGCCAACGCGTCCCCATCCAGCCGGTCGCGTCCGGTGACGGCGGCTACGTGAGTGAGATCGCCTTCACGCCTGCGGCCTCGTGCGAGCCGCGCATCGGGTTCACCAGGAGCTGCGACGGCCGCACCACGACCGACCGGCTGATGGCCCCGCCCGACATGGCGCCGGTCGCGCTGCCGGCGGGGCGCCGGGTCACGGCCGAGGGCAACGCCGCGTACCTGCGCGTGCGCGTCCCATCGGTCAGGTCACGGCTCCACCGGCTCAAGCGCCGGCTGCTGCGGCGGCTCAGCACGCCGGCGATGAAGCTGCGCTTCTACAAGGCGGTGATCCGCCTGCTTCCGCCCCGCCCTGACCTGGCCCTGTTCGAGGCCGACGTCGGCAAGGGCTACACCGGCAGCCCGCGCGCCATCTACGAGGAGCTGCGGCGGCGCGGCCTGCCGATCCGCGTCTTCTGGTCGGTGGCCAGGTGCCGGGCGAACTTCCCCGCCGACGCCCGGCTCGTCCGCCGCGGCGGCTGGCGGTACGTATGGCTGCTGGCCCGCGCCGGCATCTGGGTCGACAGCCACGGCTTCCCGCTCAACTACCCGAAACCGCCCGGGACCCGCTATCTCCAGACCTGGCATGGACAGGGCATCAAGTCGGTCGGCTTCGACGCGCCCGACCTGCGCGCCGACTTCGACCGCCCGCGCGCCGAGTGGCGCGCCGCCGTCGCCCGCTGGGACGCGCTCATCGCCCCGAGCGCCGAGTTCTCGCGGGTCTTCCTGCCCTCCAACGGCTACACGGGCCAGGTCCTCAGGTACGGCACGCCGCGCTGCGACGCGCTGGTGCGCCAGGAGAGCAGGCACGACGTGCTGCAACGGCTGGAGATACCGCCCGGCAGGAAGATCCTGCTGTACGCGCCCACCTATCGCGACCGGGCCAAGAACAGCGGGCAGTCGATCCGGGCGGACCTGGAGCTGATGGCCGAGGAGCTGGCCGGCGAGTGGGTGCTGATCCTGCGCACGCACCCGGTGGAACGCTTCAGGACCCCGCAGCACGTCAGGCATTTCGTCCGGCCCGCCGGGTCGTACCCGGAGATCAACGACCTGATGCTGGCCTCGCACGCGCTGCTCACGGACTACTCGTCGGTGATGTGCGACTACGCGCTGACCGGCAAGCCCATGGTGTTCCTGATCGACGACTGGGACGAGTACCGGCTGACCGAGCGGGGCGTCTACCACGACCTGCCGGCGATCGCCCCGGGGCCGTGCGTCACGACGACCGAGGAGGTGGTCGAGGCGTTGCGGAAGCTGCCGGCCGTACACGCGGCCCATGCCGAGCGCTACGCGGCCTTCCGCGAGCTGTGGTGCGCGGACGAGCGGGGAGACGCCGCCGCGCGCGTCGTGGACGCCTTCTTCGGGCACCGGGCGGCGTCGTGACCGTGGTGTTCGCCTGCATGGACGCCGACACGCTGGGGGGCATCCAGCAGGTGACGCACACCCTGGCGCAGGGGCTGGCCGAACGCGGCTACGACGTGCACGTGGTCGGGCTGCACCGGGCGGCGGCGCCGTTCCGCTACGTCGAGGAGCCCGGCTACCGGCGTCACGTGATCAGCCCGGAGCCCCTGGGACCGCAGAGCGCGCGGGCACGCAGGCGGGCCGACGAGCGGCTGGCCGCCCTGTTCGACCCGATGCGGGGCGGTTTCGCGGTGCTGACCTCACCGGGAGTGGTGACGCGGCTGACGTCCGTCCTGCCCGGCTCGCTCCATCGGGTCGGGCAGTACCACGGCTCGTACGAGCACGCCCGCGGCTGCTGGCACCTCGGCTCGATCAGACAGCACTACCTCAACCTCGACCAGGCGGTCTTCCTCAGCGAGGACGACGCCTGGCGTTTCTCCGAGGACGCGCTGCTGCCCAACACCTGGGCCCTGCCCAACCCGCTGGCGCGCTGGCCGGAGGAGGTGTCCGGGCTGGAGACGCCCCGGGTGCTGGGAGTGGGGCGGATGGAGGGGATCAAGCGGTTCGACCGGCTCATCAGCGCGTTCGCCAGGGCCGGCGCGCCGGCGCCGTGGGAGCTGCACCTGATCGGCGACGGTGGCGAGCTGGAGCGGCTGCGCGCGCACGCCGCGCGTGAGGGGGTCGGGGAGCGCGTGGTGTTCAGGGGCCGCGTCCCCGCCGCCCGGATGACGGGCGAATACCTGAAGGCGGCGATCCTGGGGCTGACCAGCGAGCACGAGGGGCTGCCGGTCGTGTTGCTGGAGGCGGCGGCGCACGGGGTGCCCGCGGTGGCGTTCGACGTGTCGGGCGGCGTGCGGTCGGTGGGGCCGGTGCTCGTCCCGGCCGGGGACGTCGGCGCGTTCGGCGCGGCGCTGGCCCGGCTGATGGGCTCGGCGTGGGAGCGGCGGCGCCTGGGCGCCGCCGCTCGGGCACGGGCCGACGCCTTCCGGCTCGACCACGTCCTGGACCGCTGGGAAGCCCTGTTCGTCCACCTGACCAGGTGACGAGCAGATCTGCTACCGCGCGCGCTGGGCCAGCTCGGGCGACTCGTTGCGCGGCTGCGGTATCCCGGCGAGCAGCTGCTGCTTCGAGGTGAGCAGCGCGGCGACCGGGCTCGGCTCGCGCAGCCGGTTGATGCGGTCGCGCACCATCTTGCGCATCCGGTTGGCGCGGCGCTTCTGCATCGTCTTGTGGCAGGTGACCAGGTGCTCCTTGGCCGCCGCCGGCGCGCCGGACAGCTCGTAGCCGTTGGCCTCCAGCCGGTCGCCGAGCACCTGCTCGCACAGCGAGATCTCCCAGTCCTCCAGCCGCTTGGCCCAGCTGCCCACCCTGGCGCGGGTGACCTCGCCGTGCGTGTTGCTGTGCCAGACCTTGTGCGCGGGGACCGCCACGGTGGCCGCCTCGCGCGGAGAGACCGTACTCGGGTCGAAGTCCTCGTCGAGGAAGTGGCAGAGCTTCTTCATCTCGGTGGCCGGGTCGTCGGTGAGGTCCTCGTACCGCAGCTCGTAGTAGGTGTCCTCGGGCAGCATCCGCCGCAGCCTGTTGCCCGCGTCGATGGCCTCGGCCCAGGTGGAGATCGCGTGGAAGGAGTCCAGGGTGTACCAGGGCATCTCCTTCAGCGACGAGACGCAGTCGCGGCCGTCCCTGATCAGGTGGATGAACTGGGCGTCGGGGAAAAGCCTGAGCAGGATGTCGACCTGCTTGACGTAGCTCGGCCGCTTGTCTCCCCAGCGGGGCTTGTCGAAGCGGTCGGCGTACATGCGGAAGGTGGTGCCGAGCACCGAGCCGAGCGTCCCGGGACCGTCGACGACCTGCTGGACGAAGTCCTCCTTGTCGAGCTTGAGCTCGCGGAACTTGGTGCTGCGGTCGCCCGCGATCCACTCCGCGAGCGCGCGGCGGCGCTCCTCGACGCGCAGGTCGCCGAACGAGCGGCGCCGGTGGTAGACGGGCACCAGGAACCTGGTCTCCGGCGGCACCGCGATCCGCGGGTGCGAGTGGAGCATGAGCTGCAGCATCGTGGTGCCGGAGCGCGGACAGCCGACGACGAAAATGGGCCGGTCTGACATGAAAACCCCCGAAAACTTAGACGAGAACGTGCTCTCGGCTCCTCGTGGAGGGCACGCTGTGCTTGCGCGTGAAGAGCCACATCCGGTGGACGAGCCAGACCTCGTTGACCAGCAACGAGACGCTGGCGACCGCGGAAACCGGGATCAGCGCCACGGTGCCCACGAGCGGCGCGACCACGAACACCGCGGCGTGGAACTCGATGCCGCTGATCAGGTGGGCGCGGATACGGCGGCGGGCCATCGCCTTGTTGATCCGCCGCACGAGACGACGGGACCGGCTCATCGGCGGCCTCTGGCGCGGTATCCGCACCTCGGGCTCGTCCTCCTCCTCCGCCCGGGCCTCCCCGTCGGCCTCCCGCTCGGCCTTGACCGTCTCGCGGACCCGCTTCATCTGCGGCGCGTTGACGTACCTGAACAGGTCGACCACCGCCACCGCCGCGCCCATGACGATGTAGCGAACGTCGCCGGTGAGCGCGTACTGGCCGTAGGCGAGACCGGCGGCGCAGCACACCACCCTGATCCGGTCGCCGACGTAGTCGAGCCACAGGCCGAAGGGCGTCCCCGAGCCCTTGAGCCGCGCTATCTTGCCGTCAAGGCAGTCCACCATGAAGCTCAGATAGAACATGGCCGCCCCCGCGGCCAGCAGGTCCATCGCGAGACATACGGCGGACACCATGCCGAGGACCAGCGAGACCACCGTGAGCTGGTTGGGCGTCAACCGCGTGTGGTTGGCCACCAGCAGAGCTGCCCGGCAGGCGACCGGGTCCACGAAGTACACGGTCCACCAGGAGTCTCTCCGCTTGCGTGTCGCGTAGACGTCATCGAGCGAATAGGTCCTCATGGCTTCCAAGCATGGCGACGCAACGCCGTGATCCAATTACTCTCTGGAACTACTGGGCGATGTCCATGCCGGTTCTTGACCATCCTGGAACCGACAGCCGCCAGACCTTCTGCGCCTCGGCATCACGAAAGCACGTTTTCAACACCAGGCCGCACAGTTCCACCCGTGCGTGCAGCCGCCAGCTCGGGCCGCCCTCTTCGAGCAGCGCCGGGTCGATCTCCACCGAGACGCCCTGCCCGCCCGTGCGCCGTACCTCCAGCGGGACCCGGCGCTCGCCGTCGGTCAGCCACATGCCGACCCGGTTCGGCTCCCGCGCCACCCGGTGGAGGGCCACCTCGCCGCGCACCTCGAAGCGGCTCCCCGTCCAGCCGCACTCATGGACCGTGGCCAGCAGCTTGACCTCGTCGCTCGCCTCAAAGACCGCGTCGGGGATCTGGAGGGTCCGGTCGCGGAAGTAGGGGTAGTCGCCGTACCAGCCGATCTCGTGCGGCACGATGGGGGTGCCGTCGACCGAGTCGCGCCTGAACCTGCGCACCACCCGCAACTCCTCGACCAGGCCGCGGCTCAGCAGGTGGAGTTCGAGCCTGCGCAGCGACGCCACCTCGCCGAGGGCGACGGGGCTCAGCCCGGCCAGCCACTCCTGCGAGAGTTCGAGCAGCGGCCCGATCTCGTCGTCCTCGGCGTACTCCAGCGCCTGGAACAGGAACAGGATGTCCTTCTCCAGCACCAGGCCGTCGAAGGCGTCGGTGAGCTCGGGCGCCTGCTCGGTGAGGAAGGCCCGGACCGCGCGGATGGCGGCCAGCCGTTCGGCCAGGTTCGGCAGCTCCGCCCGCCGCTGGGTGATCGAGCTCTCCCCCTCCTCGCGCTTGCGCCAGTGGTAGACGACGTCGGTGAGCACGTCGACGCCCGTCGCCAGCACGTGCGCCCGCATGCTGAGCGGCACATCCTCATAGATCCCCGCCGGGAACTCCAGCTCGTGCTTACGCCAGAAGTCCTGCCGGTAGACCTTGTTCCAGACCGTGCGGTCCCTGATCAGGGACCGGCGCTCCCGGATGTGCGCGCCCCGCGCGGGGCGCCGGAACGCCTTCTCGTGCATGGACGACACGGCCAGCTCGCCCTCCGCCAGGCGCAGCACCCCGCCGCACGCGAAGTCCGAGCCGCTCTCCCGCAACGACTCCACCAGCAGCTCGTACGCCTTGGGCGGCACGACGTCGTCGCTGTCCGCGAAGGCCAGATAGGTGCCGCGGGCCCGCCGGATCCCCGCGTTGCGCGCCGGGCCTGGGCCCTGGTTCGGCTGGTCGAGCAGGACGAAGCGGGGGTCGCGGGCCGCGAACTCGCCGGCCAGCCGCGCGCTTCCGTCCAGTGAGCCGTCGTCCACGAGGATGACCTCGATGTCCTCCAGTGTCTGAGCCGCCAGAGATTCCAGACATTCGCCGATATACGGCTCTACGTTGTAGATCGGGACGACGACGCTGAGGATGGGCGTCATACCGAGGAGCTCCCTTGGGGTCGGGGTTGGGGTCGAGGGCAGCATGCCCTGGCCATCACTCCGGCACGACGTTCGATGCCGCACTCTGATCAGCTCTTTGCCGGATGGATCCGCTACGTTGTGCAATGGATCGAGCGCGCTGAGTAGGGGGAAGCCGTGCTGAGACCCGTACACGACCATGAGCTGCCCGCCATCCGCCGATGGCGCAACCACCCGAGGGTGCGAGCGGCGAGCTTCACCACCCACGTCATCGCCGAGGCCGAGCACGCCCGGTGGTGGGCCGCGGTAAAGGACGATCCGGCCAGGCGGGTGCTGATCTACGACCACGACGGGACCGCCGCGGGGGTGGTGACGTTCTCCGGGCTCGACCCCACCGCGCGGAGCGGCGAGTGGGGGTTCTACCTCGACCTGGCCGGGCTGGAGCCGTCGGGCGCGCTGCTGCCGGCCTGGATCGGGCTCGAGCGGGCCGCCATCGACCACGCCTTCGGACCGCTGGGGCTGACCACGCTGCGGGGCGAGGTGCTCGCCCGCAACGAGGCGGCCAGGGGGCTGCACCGGCGCTTCGGGTTCGCCGAGGTCGCCGTCCACCGGCGCGACATCGACGGCGTCCGCCGCGACGTCGTCACCGTGCAACTGAGCAGAAAGGACGACAGCGCATGATCTCCATCGCCGGGCGCGCTATCGGGGCGGGACAGCCCCCCTTCGTCATCGCCGAGATGTCGGGCAACCACAACGGCCGCCTCGAACAGGCCCTCGCCATCGTCGACGCGGTGGCCGACAGCGGCGCGCACGCCCTGAAGCTGCAGACCTACCGCCCCGACACGATCACCGTCGACGCCGACGGCCCCGCCTTCCGGGTGGGTGCCGAGCACGAGCTGTGGGGCGGCGAGCGTCTCTACCGGCTCTTCGAGCGGGCGCACACGCCATGGGAGTGGCACGAGCCGATCTTCGCCAGGGCTCGCGGACGTGGGCTCATCCCGTTCTCCTCGCCCTTCGACCCCACGGCCATCGATCTGCTGGAGAGTCTCGGCGCCCCGGCCTACAAGATCGCCTCTTCGGAGATCGTGGACCTGCCCCTGATCAGGCTCGCCGCCGCCACGGGGAAGCCGCTGATCATCTCCACCGGCATGGCGTCGATCGGCGAGATCCACGCCGCCGCGGAGGCCGCCCGCGAGGCGGGCTGCACGCAGCTCGCCATGCTGGCCTGCACCGCCGCCTACCCCGCCGCGCCCGCCGAGAGCAACCTGCGCTCGCTTCCGCTGCTCGCCGGGCTCACCGGCGCGGTCGTCGGCGTCTCCGACCACACGCCCGGCATCGGCGCGGCGGTCGCGGCGGTCGCGCTCGGCGCGTGCCTGATCGAGAAGCACGTCACGGTGGACCGGGGCGACGGGGGCGTCGACTCGGCGTTCTCGCTGGAGCCCGCCGAACTCGCGGCGCTCGTGGTGGAGAGCGAGCGGGCCTGGCAGTCGCTGGGCAGCGCGGTCATCGGGCCGCGGGCCTCCGAGCGCGAGGGGCTGCGGTTCCGGCGGTCGCTGTATGTCGTACGGGATGTGCGGGCGGGCGAGCCGGTGACGGAGCAGAACGTCCGCTCCATCCGGCCGGCCGGGGGGCTGCCGCCGGCGGCGGCGGCGCAGGTGATGGGTCGCCGCTTCGCCAGGGACGCCACGATCGGCACACCACTGACCTGGGACCTGGTCTGACGGGCACTTGGTTCGGAGGGGGCTCGTTCAGAGGAGGGCTCGTTCAGAGGAGGGCGAGGAGCGCGTCGGCGACGCGCTCCCTGCCGCGGCCGTCGATCAGCCCGGCGCCGCGCCTGCCGTACTCCTCGCGGGCCGCCGGGTCGGCGAGCAGGCGGGCCAGGACGCCGACGGCCGCCGCGTCCGGGGCCGGTCCCAGCCCCGCCGCGAGCCCGCCGCCGACCAGCGTCTCATAGCCGATCAGCTGGTTGTCGGCCACCCAGCTCAGCGCGGTGGGCACGCCCAGGTGCAGCAGCTCCCAGACGGCCGAGCCCGCCGCGGTGATGACCAGGTTCGCCTCGGCCATCAGGCCGGGCAGCCGGTCCGTCGGCGGGATCACCGTGACGGGCCCGTCCACCTCGAACGGCACCGGGCTGACCACGGTCGCCCGGAACGCCAGCCCGGTGGCACGCAGCGCCCCGGCCCAGGCCGGCGCCACGCCGGCGCTGTCGGTGCCGCCGAAGAAGCACAGCACCAGCGGCTCCTCCGGCCGGGCCGGGCGGCGGCGGGCGGTGCCCCGCATCAGGAGGACGCTGTCCCGCAGCAGCACATAACGAGCCCCCGCCAGCCGCCCACCCCCAGGCCCATCCCACGGCCCGCTCTCGGGCCCACCCCATGACCATCCCCCCGGCGCACCCTTCGGCCCACCCCCCGGCGCGCCATTGGGCCCACCCCACGACCCGTCCGCGGCCTCCCCCGGGCGCGAGAACGGACGTCGGAAGGGGCGTAGCTCGGCGTCGAGGTTCTGGTCGAGGTAGAGGTCCGCCTCCTGGCCCAGCGGGTCGCCGTCGACGATCGCCAGCACGGCCGTGCCCGCCGCCCGCAGCGCCGCGCCCGTACCGGGGGCCAGCACGTACGAGTCCAGCACCACCGCGTCCAGCCCGAGCACCCGCACCAGCTCGGCCAGCGCCCGCGGCTCCGCGGGCGCCGGGCACAGCGGGAACGCGCGCTGCCGCAGCTGCGACTCCGCCCACGCCGACCCCGCCACGTCCCCGAGGAACAGCACCTCGGCCCCCCGCCCGCACAATTCCTCGGCCAGCGCCACGCAGCGCATCAGGTGACCGACCCCGCTCGCCACGCCCGCGTCGCAGCGGAACCCCACCCGGTGCGTCACGCCTCCTGCAACGCCTTCTGCGCCACGTGCGCGTTGAGCTCGCACACCTCGGGCCGCTCCCGCAGCCAGCCGACCAGCGACCGTACCGGCACGCACCGGTCGCCCAGCTCCGCGACGACCCGCGAGATGAGCCGCCAGTCGTCCTCGGTGTCGAGCGTGACCCGCAGGTCGGCCGCCGCCGGCGCGTAGGCGAGGCCGAGCAGCCGCGACTCCCCCGGATGCGTGTAGAGGTAGGACGTGACGTGCGTGCGGTGATGGGCGGTGGCCTCCCGGTCGGCCCGCTCCAGGGCGGCCAGCCCCGCGATCTCCACGTCGAGGCCGCGCGGCAGGGTGCGGGCCAGGCCCGTGCTCAGGTAGTCGAGACCGGGCACCGCGCGGAAGACCAGCGCGGCCTCGCGGATCACCACGGGATCGAGCAGCGGGCAGTCCGCCGTGAACCGCATGACGGCCTCGCCCGGGTGACTCCGCAGCGCCTGCGTGAACCGGGTGAGCACGTCGTCGACCGGTCCCCGGTGCCAGGACACGCCGAGCCTGCCGCATTCGGCCACCACCGCGTCGTCGGCCGCCTCCGTGGTGGTCGCCACCACCAGGTCGTCGACCGCGTCCGCCTGGCGTACCGCACGGACCACCCAGCCCAGCACGGAACGGCCCCCGAGATCGCGCAAGACCTTGCCCGGCAGGCGCGTCGAGCCCATGCGCGCCTGGATGATTCCGACAATCCGCACCGAAGCCCCATTCCCCTATGTGACCGTGTGTCATCGAACGATCGCGCTATGCTACCGGGCAGCTCGGATGACTACGGCGGGGGGCCGCGTGAGCATTCTCAGTGGATCGTCAATTCTGATCACCGGAGGCACGGGGTCCTTCGGCAAGGCTTTCGTCCGGCACGCGCTGGACCACCTCGATGTGCGCCGCATGGTGGTCTTCTCGCGCGACGAGCTCAAGCAGTACGAGGCACGTCACCTGTTCGACGACGACCAGCGGCTGCGCTGGTTCATCGGCGACGTACGCGACAGGGACCGCCTGGCCAGGGCCATGCACGGCATCGACTACGTCGTGCACGCGGCGGCACTGAAGCAGGTCGACACGGCCGAGTACAACCCGTTCGAATACGTCAGGACCAACGTCTCCGGCTCCCAGAACGTGGTGGAGGCGGCCATCGACTGCGGCGTGCGCAAGGTCGTCGCGCTCTCCACCGACAAGGCGTCCAGCCCGATCAACCTGTACGGCGCGTCGAAGCTGGTCGCCGACAAGCTGTTCGTCTCGGCCAACCACTACGCCGCCAGCCACGTCACCCGCTTCGCCGTGGTCCGCTACGGCAACGTGGTGGGCAGCAGGGGCTCGGTGGTGCCGTTCTTCCTGCGGCTGGCCCAGGAGGGCGGCAGCGTGCCGATCACCGACAAGCGGATGACCCGGTTCTGGATCACGCTCGACCAGGCCGTCCGATTCGTGGTCGACTCCTTCGACCTGATGCAGGGCGGCGAGCTGTACGTGCCGCGCATCCCCAGCATGCGCCTGCCCGACCTGGCCCAGGCACTGGCGCCCCGCAGCCCGGTCTACGAGATCGGCATCCGGCCCGGCGAGAAGCTGCACGAGGAGATGATCGGCCCCGACGACGGCCGCAGGACCCTGCGCCTGAGCGACCGCTACGTCGTGCAGCCGACGATCGCCAGCTGGGGCTACGTGCCCCCGCAGGGCGGCGAGCTGCTGCCGGACGGCTTCGCCTATCGCTCCGACACCAACGACCGCTGGCTGTCGGTCGAGGACCTGCGCGCCATCGTGACGGTGGGCGTCTGATGCTCCCCTACGGGCGGCAGTCGATCGCCGACACCGATGTCGAGGCCGTGACCGAGGTGCTGCGTGGCGAGTGGCTGACGACCGGGCCCATGGTCGGCTCGTTCGAGGCCGAGCTGGCCCGCTGGACGGGCGGCGTGCCGTGCCTGGCGGTCACGTCGGGCACGGCGGCCCTGCATGTCGCGTACGCGGCGGCCGGGGTCGGGCCGGGAGACGAGGTGATCACCTCGCCGCTGACGTTCGTGGCGACGGCCGCCACCGCCGCCATGCGCGGCGCCCGGGTGGTCTTCGCCGACGTGCAGCCCGACACGGGCAACCTTGATCCCGCGTCGGTCGAGTCACTGGCGGGCGGCGGCACCAAGGCGATCACCGCGGTCGACTACGCGGGCCATCCCGCCGACTACGACGAACTCCGCGAGATCGCCGACCGGGCAGGAGCCGTGCTGATCGGCGACGCCGCCCACTCCCTCGGCTCGCGCTACAAGGACCGGCCGGTCGGGGAGCAGGCCGACCTCACCACGTTCTCGTTCTTCCCGACCAAGACCGTGACCACCGCCGAGGGCGGCGCCGTCGCCGTCCGCGACCGTGACCGCTATGTCCGTGCCGCCCGTTTCCGCAACCACGGCCTGGTCCGGGACCCGGCCGAGCTGCGTGATCCCGGCCACGGCGGCTGGCACCAGGAGGTCCACGACTTCGGCCTCAACTACCGGCTGCCGGACGTGCTCTGCGCGCTCGGCCTCAGCCAGCTGCGGCGGCTCGAACGCTTCCGCGCGCGGCGGATCGAGCTGGTCGCCCGCTACAACGCGCTGCTCGGCGACCTGCCGGGCCTGACGCTGCCCGCGTGGCGCCCGTACACCACGCCGTGTTGGCACCTCTACCCGGTCAGAGTCCGCGACGGCCGCCGGCGGGAGGTCTACGAGCGCCTGCGGGCCGAGGGCATCGGGGTGCAGGTCAACTACATCCCGGCCTACTGGCATCCGGTCTTCGAGGACCTCGGCTACCGGCGCGGGATCTGCCCCGAAGCCGAGGCCTACTACGCCGAGCAGCTCTCGCTGCCGCTCTTCCCCGACCTCACCGACCAGCAGCAGGACGAGGTCGTCGACCGGCTGCGCGCCATCCTGGGCTGACGGCACCGGCCATGCACTGGCCATCCCGGACCGACGGCGCTGGAACCGACGGCTGTCTCATCGCTCGGCGAGCATGAGGCAGCCGTCGTCGCCCCGGTCCACCAGGAAGCGCCGCTCGGCGACCGTCACGATCGGCCGCGCCCGCGTACGTACCAGCGGCCGGATCTCCCGGCCCTGGTCGATGACGAACTCCCAGCGCGACTCGCGACCGACGACCTCGTCGATGTCCACCAGCGACACCCGGGCCCGGAAGCTCTGCCCGGCCAGCGTGAGGGGGAAGTACATCTCCTCGCCGTCGCTCCTGCGCACCAACCGCAGCACCGGATCGCCGTCGCCCGGGTCGCTGAGCTCGCCGGAGAAGACCAGGTCGTCGCCGTCCACCCGGCACTCGCCGATCAGCGCCTCGGCCCGGCGCAGCCGCAGTCCCCAGGCCCCGCCGCCGGCGCGTACCGGCACCAGCCACACGCCCGCCCTGCGCTTCGGCGCGGGCACCAGCGGCGGCAGCCAGCGCGATCCGACGACCTTCGCCTCCAGCTTCAGCCGGGGGCCGCGCAACCGTACCCGCAGATCCCAGTGCCCCCGCCGGGCGAGCTGCGCGCGGGTCAGCGTCGCCGGGTCGAACGCGAACGCGAAGGAGAAACCGTGCTCGGCCGCCGCATCGCCCTCTTCCCGCTCGACGCTCGCCCAGGTCGGCGAGACGCGCTGGTCGGACAACGGGACGATGTCAGTGGTCCGGCGCTCCTGCAGCCACACCTGCACACTCGTCCCGCGCAGGTCCGACACGTCGAACCGGCCGATGCTCACCCGGCCCTCACCGCCGAGCTCGCCGTCGCGCCACTCCAGCCCGACCAGCCGGGCCGACAGTTTGAGCTCGGCCGACACCTCCGACAGGTGCCTGGGCATGGCCGGGTGCCGGCCGTACCAGCGCTTGCGCAGCAGGCCAGGAGGGCTGACCCGGGGAAGCAGGCGGCCCGCGCGGTCCTGCTCGAAGACGCGCGCCAGCTCGTCCAGGCGACGCCTGTGGAGCAGGTGCACCTGGAGCCGCTGCGTGAACGGGATGCTCTGCCACGCCTCCGGCGCGACGCCGTCGAGATAGCGGACGACCAGGTCGACGAGGCCGGGATCGGCCGCGGCGCCCATCATGGCCATCGCCTCCACCGCGACGCTCATGTCGATCTCGAGCGTGTCGCGGTCGAAGTCCGGCTTGAGCGCGGGCGCGCCGGTGGTGAGCAGCGCGGCCGTCTCCAGCACCGACAGCAGGCGGTCACGCAGGTTGGCCGGCTCCAGGCGGCGCTGGGTGATCGAGGCGCCCTCCTCGTCGCGCTGCCGCCAGTGGTAGACGATGCCCTTGATCACGTCGACCGACGAGGCGCCCACGTGCGCGGCCATGGCGACCGGCTGGTCCTCGTACATGCGCTCGGGGAAGGTCAGGCCGAGGGCGTTCCAGAAGTCGAGCCGGTAGACCTTGTTCCACAGCATGCGGTCGCGGATCAGCAGCGGGTGGCGGGTGATGTGCGTGCGCTTGCGCGACTCGGCGAACGCCTGCTTGTGCGCCCAGGAGGGTACGAGCAGGTTGCGGTGGAGCCGCATGACGTTGCCACAGGCCAGATCGGAACCGGTGGCCTCCAAGGAGGCGACCAGCCGCTGGAACGCGCGGGGCGGCACCCTGTCGTCACCGTCGACGAAGGCCAGGTAGCGCCCCGTGGCCCGGCGGACGCCGATGTTGCGGGCCCGCCCGACCCCCTGGTTGGCCTGCCGGACGAGGCTGATCCGCGGGTCGGCCGCCATCCGGGCCTCGACCACGGCGGCGCCGGCGTCGGTGCTGCCGTCGTCCACGCAGATCATCTCAAGGTCCTGGAGCTTCTGCGCCTCCAGCGAATCCAGGCAGGGACCGATGTACTTCTCGACGTTGTAGAACGGGACGATCACCGAAAGAACCGGCACGGGAACTCCTCTTCGTCAGCCGGACAGCAGGCGCAGGACCCGGCGGGCGACCCTGCGCGGGCGGGCCAGGCGGCGCGAGAGCCGGTAGCCGAGCGTCCTGCGATAGGCGGCCGACTTCCGCTGGCTCTTTCTCAGCCGGCCCCTGGCCCGCAGCAGCTCGCGCTCGCGGTAGGTGAGCTTGGTCTCCAGGCGGGACACCCTGGCCAGCGCGGCGGTCAGCTGGTCGGCCAGCCGGTCCCGCGCGCCGAGCAGGTCCCGGTACGTCGGGGCGGCGTCGCTCAGCTCGGCCGGCTGCCCCAGCTCGGCGTCGAGCTTGCGGGCCAGGTCGAGATCCGCCTGGTCGCACGGCCGGCCCGCCATGCCGCAGAGCGTCAGGGTCAGCTGCTCGGCCTGCCGCGGCCACGGCCACGGGTGGTGGTGACCGGCGGCCAGCAGGCGTACCGCGAACCGCCACAACACCCGGCACAACACCACGCGGTCGGCAGGCCGGGCGGGGGGCGGGGGCAGGGCATGGATGGCGGCGAACCGCTCGCCGTCCCAGACCAGGTTGTCGGCCGCGGCGTCGCCGCCCATCTCGACCCAGTCGCCCAGCACAGTGAGCAGGTCGCGGACCGCCCGTACGTCCTCGCGGGCGCACGCCTCGATCAGGACCTCCTCCAGCACCCGGCCCGCGGGGATGGCCCGCTCCACGCCGTCCGGCAGCCGGCGGGTGGCGCCCCAGATGACCTCGTGTACGGCGTGACCCTCCTCGAACAGGCCGAGCGGCAGGTCCGCCCGCACCGTGGGCGAATCCTCGAACTGGCCGGGTGACACGTCCGCCCGCACCGTGGGCGCGTTCGAGGGTCGGGTCGCCATGGCCACCCACAGCGGGGCGAGTTGCTCGCCGAGACCGTGGCTGAACACCAGCCGGGTCAGCCGCAGCGGATCGGCCACCAGCATCCTGTCGCCGCCACGGGCGCTCAACGGCACCGTGAGCGCGTCGGGCAGGTCGCACCCGAGCAGTTCGCGGCCGAGCAGCGCGCGTGGCGCCGCGCGGCCCGGATAGGCCGCGTAACACCTCTCGGGGGTCAGTCCGGCCGCCGCCAGCTCCTCGTCGAGGGCACCGGGCCCGTCAGGGTAGCCCTGGTCGAACCCGTGCGGCTCCCAGTGCTCGTCGCCGCTGTCCCGGTCGGCGGGCCTGGCCTCGACGAACCGGTCGATGCCCAGGTCGTTGCTCACGCTCAGGACGAACCGGCCGCCCGGCGCGACGAGGGCGGCGAGCGCGCCCAGCGACTCACGCCAGGGCGGCGCCACCTCCTCGGCCGAGTGCGTGCGCCGCAGCCCGTCGAGCGCCAGGACCAGGTCGTACGGCTCGCCCTCGGGCAGGGCCGACAGACGGCCGCAGTGCACGGCCAGATCGGGATGGCGCTCGGCGAGAGCGCAGGCGTCGGGATAGGAGCGCAGCAGCACGGCCACGGACGCGGCCCGCGCCACCACCTCGTCCACCAAGCCGCGCGGATGCGGCCCGACCAGCAGCACCCTGGCCTTCCCGTCTTCCTCCGTTTCGATGGGGAGCAGGCGTCTGACCAGCTCCAGGGCCACGCCCCGCCAGTCCGTGACGCCGGACGTATGGGACGAGTCTGACCACAGCAGCATCTCGCCGCCGATCAGCCGGACGTTCTCGGGTGCCTCATTCATGCGCATCGCGCCCGCTTCCAGCCGAACATTCGCCGTAGCTCCTCTGGTGTCGCCTGATACTCGAATCCCAGCTCCTGCCGGGCCGCCTCGCTGGCCGCGTCGGGGTCGACGCGGACGCCGTGCAGCTCGGGCCAGAGCCGCATGCGGCGGGCGGTGCCGCCGTACTCGGGCCGCTCGTCCTCCAGCTGCATCGGGTCCCCGTAGACGGCGACGTCGCAGCCCACGGAGGCGCCGTAGAACAGCGCGCTGCCGAGCCGATTGGACGCCACCCGGCGATGCCGCCGCAGCTCGGCGAGCTGGCCGGGCAGGAAGTCGCGTCCCCTGCCATCCCACCGCGAACCACGCTCACCATGGCAGATGACCCGGAAACCCGCCGACCGATAAGCCCGCCGAATGTCCGGATTAGCGAATTCCAACCAGTAAAGACAGATTGTCACCGGCCCCGTCTCCACTTCGGCGATTTCGGCGGCCAGCCGGGCATGGTCGCCACTGACCGAATGCTTTTCCCAGCCGTGGAAGGGATACCAGATCGTACCCTTCCTTTCGGGGACCGCGGCCATTTCCGGCTCCATATCGAGAAGGTAGATCCACGGCGCGCCGATGACATAGTGACCACGGCGGCCCATCGACCAGCCGCGCCTCCTGAGCACGTCAGACCAGACGAAACGGGGGTAACCGGGGCTGCACCAGTGGTCGTTGGGCGGAAATCCGTGAAGATAGTTCCAGCCGTGCTGCAGGAAACCCTGTATTCGCCGGGGGGTGTCTTCCGCCAGTTCACAGTATCGGCCGATTATGCGGGAGTGCCCGTACCAGTGATTGGATTCGTCCATCATTCCCCCTGTAGCGGTTGACGCGCCCCCTGCGACATTCTCAGCCCGACACGGCGGGCACTCGCCGTTATACGGTTCTATTACTCACGACGGGTGCTTGGTTTCTGTTGACGGCCGATCACGGCTACACTGCGTGGTTGTCAGAAGACAGAAAGTGAGCAGAGATGAGCCAGCTCGACCGCCTGCGCGGCGTCTTCCGCGCCTCGCTGAGCCTGCCGGCCGACCGGGACGTCGACGGGCTCGAATACCGGGCGATCCCGCAGTGGGACTCACTGGCCCACATGGCCCTCGTCGCCGCGATGGAGGACGAGTTCGACATCATGATCGACACGGACGAGATGATCGACATGAGCTCGTTCGCCAAGGCCGCCGAGCTGCTGGAGAAGCACGGTGCCGACGCCGTCACCTGACCGCCGGGTCGCGCTGGTCACCGGCTCCACGCTCGGCATCGGCCGCGCCGTCGCCGCGCGGCTGGCCCGTACCGGTCACGAGGTCGTCCTCCACGGGCGCGACCAGGAGCGGTCCGCCAAGGCGGCGGCCGAGGTGGCCGCCGAGACCGGGGGCCGCACCGACACGGTCCACGGCGACGTGGCCGACCCCGCCGCGGTGTCCGCCATGATGCGGGAGGTCCACCGGCGGCACGGGCGGCTCGACGCCCTGGTGATCAACGCGGGCGGGCACGCGGCGAGCCTGCTCGGCATGATGCACAGCGACGTGGTGAGCCGGCTCTTCCACGTCAACGCGCTGGGCGCCACCCACACCCTGCAGGCCGCTGTCAAGCTGCTGCGCAGGGGCACCGACCCGGCCGTGGTCCTGGTCTCCTCGGTCATGGGCCGCAAGGGGGCGCCGGGGCAGGCCGTCTACTCCGCCACCAAGGCCGCCGTGCTCGGCCTCACCCTGGCCGCCGCCAAGGAGCTGGGGCCTCAGGGCATCCGGGTCAACGCGGTGGCACCCGGCTACATCCAGACCGACATGCTCTCCACGCTCGACGACCGGGCACGCGCCGACACCGTCGCCGCGACCCCGCTCGGCCGCCTGGGCACCGCCGGCGACGTGGCCGCCGCGGCCGCCTTCCTGCTCTCCGCCGACGCCTGCTTCATCACCGGCCAGGTCATCGGGGTGGACGGCGGGCTGGTGCTGTAAGCCTCCGACACGATGGACGGGCGGTCTTCATGAACGCTTCTCTACACTCCGGACACTCCGGTGCGCCCCACCCCGCCGACGGTTCCGCACCGCAGGTCGGCGGGGGTCTGACTCCTCGGGAGGGCCTTATGCCTCCGGGCGCGCAGACACCGGAGCACCTTCCACATCCCGACGCGCGGACACCCGAGCGCCTTCCGCAGTGCTTTCCACAGTGCTTTCCGCATCCGGAAGCGCGGATAGTCGTCGCCGGAGAGCCGGGGGTGCTCACCGGTGACGGCCTGAGCGCTCGGATCGCGAGCACCATGCAGGCGCTGGCCGCGCTGCCGCCCGGCCCGGTGTTCTGCGGCATGCGCAACGACCTGCCGTCCGTGCTGCGCTACCTCGCGGCGCTGCGGGCGGGCAGGCCGATCGCGCTGCTGGACCCCGATCTGCCGCCCGGCGCGCTGGCCGAGCTGGCCGCCAGGTTCAAGCCCGCCGCCCTGCTCGGCTTCACGCGGGCCGCCGACGGCCTGCGGCGCGCCCGCGGCGGCACCCCCGAGCCCCATCCGGACCTGGCCGTCCTGCTCGCCACCTCGGGTTCGACCGGCAACCCCAAGCTCGTGCGGCTGTCGCGGTCGGCCGTGTCGGCCAATGCCCACGCCATCGCCACCGCCCTGGCCATCGGGCCCGGTGAGATCGCGCCGACCAGCCTCCCGCTCTACTACAGCTACGGCCTGTCGGTGCTCAACAGCCATCTCGCCGCGGGCGCCACCGTGGTGCTGACCGACGCGGGCCTGCTCGAACGGTCCTTCTGGACCATGCTCGACGAGCACCGGTGCACCTCGCTGGCGGCGGTCCCCTACCAGTACGAGATGCTGCGCAAGCTCCGCTTCGACCCGGTCGAGCACCCCGCGCTCACCACCATGACCCAGGCGGGCGGGCGGCTGCGGCCCGACCTGGTGACCGAGTTCGCCGCCAAGGCCCAGCGTTTCCTCGTCATGTACGGCCAGACGGAGGCGACCGCCCGCATCGCCGTACTCCCCCACGACCGCCTGGCCGCCAAGCCGGGCTCCGTGGGCCTGGCCGTCCCCGGCGGGCGCCTGACCATCGACGACGGCCAGGTCGTCTACCACGGCCCCAACGTGATGATGGGCTACGCCGAAACGGCCGACGACCTGGCCAGAGGCGACGACCTGGGCGGCGTGCTGCGCACCGGCGATCTCGGCCACCTCGACGACGAGGGCTTCCTCTACATCACCGGCCGGATGAAACGCATCGCCAAGGTCTTCGGCGTACGCGTCAACCTCGACGACATCGAACACCTGCTCCGCGACCGCGGCCCCGTCGCGGCCACGAGCGGCGACGACCGCGTCACGGTCTGGGCCGAGGGCCTCGACGCCGACGGATGCACCACGCTGGCCCGGCGGCTGGGGTCCGAGCTGCGGCTCCACTGGAGCGGGTTCGACGTACGCGGCGTGGACCGGCTGCCGCTGCTCGGCACCGGGAAGATCGACTACCCCGCTCTGGAGGCCCGCACGTGAGTGTCTTCACCTTGTCCCAGGATGCGAAGGAGGCCGCGCTGCTGCCCGAGCTGGTCGCGCTGACTGAGCGGCATCGGCGGGCGTGCCTGCCGTACCGCCGGATTCTCGACGCGATCGGGGCGGTGGGACCCTACGAGCGGGTGGCGGATCTGCCGTGGCTGCCGGTGCGGCTGTTCAAGACGCACGAGTTGCGCAGCGTGCCGGAGAGCGCGGTGTTCAGGGTGCTCACCTCCAGCGGGACGACCGGGCAGCGGCCCAGCCGCGTCTACCTCGACCGCGAGGCGGCGGCCGCGCAGCCGCGCATGCTGGCGGCGACGCTCCGCGCGGTGCTGGGCGAGCGGCGGCTGCCGATGCTGATCGTCGACAGCCGGTCGGCGATACGCGCTGCCACGCTGAGCGCTCGCGGGGCGGGCGTGCTCGGCATGATGCACTTCGGCAGGGACCACACCTTCGTGCTCGACGAGGGTGGCGGGCTGGATGCCGAAGCGGTCAAGGCCTTTCTCGCGCGGCACGGTGGTGCGCCCTACTTGATCTTCGGGTTCACCTTCATGGCGTGGTCACACCTGCGCGAGCTGGGGCTCGACCTCTCGCAAGGGGTGCTGATCCACTCCGGGGGCTGGAAACGGCTGGCCGAGCAGGCCGTCGACAACGCCACGTTCCGCCGGCGGCTGGGCGAGGAGTGCGGGCTGCGGCGGATCCACGACTTCTACGGGATGGTCGAGCAGATCGGCACCGTGTTCCTGGAGGGGCCGGACGGAGGCGGGCTCTACTGCCCAGATTTCGCCGATGTCGTGATCCGCGATCCGGAGACGTGGCAGGAGGCGCCGCCCGGCGTTCCGGGGCTGATCGAGGTGGTCAGCACGCTGCCCACGTCCTATCCGGGGCACGTGCTGTTGACGGAGGATCTCGGCGTGGTGCATGGGGTGGACGACGGGGTGTGGCCGGGCAAGCGGTTCTCGGTGCTCGGGCGGCTGCCCAGGGCGGAGGCGCGCGGCTGCAGCGACACCTCGGCGCGGTCGGCGGCGTGATGAGCAAGGTCGCGTCCGAGCTGTGGGTGGGGGCCAGGTTTCCGGATTGCCGGGATATGTCGGTTGAAACGCTGATCGACCAGGTGTCCGGGGGCGAGCCGCTCGCGGTGGGTGATGAGCGGATTCGTGGGTTCCTCACCGGGTTCGGGAGGCGCCTGCTGAGTCCGGAGCTGGCGCGACGTCATCCCGAGCTGGCGTCGCTGGGCTTCTTCCTGCGGCCCAGCGAGCTCACGCGAATCCTCGACGGGCCGCGGGGCGATCACCTGCGGGCGCCGCGCGGCCTGGTGTTCCACGTCCCGCCCGCGAACGTCGACACCGTCTTCGTCTACTCCTGGGCGCTGTCGGCGCTGATGGGCAACCGCAACGTGGTACGCCTGTCGCCGCGCGCGGGCGCCGTGGCCGAGACGATCACGCGGACGCTGCGGGAGTCGCTGGCCGACGCCGATCCCGTGGTGGCCGCTACGCAGCACATCATCACGTACGACCGTTCCGACGCCGTCACGGCGGCCCTGTCAGCGGCGTGCGACCTGCGGGTCATCTGGGGCGGCGACGCCGCGGTCGGCGAGATCCGCCGCCATCCGCTCGCCCCGCACGCGCGTGACCTCACCTTTCCCGATCGGACGTCGTTCGCGGTGCTCCGGGCGGCGGCCTGGCTGTCGGCGTCGGCCGCCACGCGGGGGGCGGTCGCCGAGGGGTTCGCCAACGACGCCTACTGGTTCGACCAGGCGGCCTGCTCGTCCCCGCGCACCGTCTACTGGGTCGGCTCGGCCGCCGACTGCGACGCGGCGCGCGAGGAGTTCACCGCCTGGCTCGCGCGGGCCGTGGCCAAGCGGGGGTGGTCCGTGGACGCCGCGATGGCGGTCGAGAAGCGGGTCGCCACGTACGGGCTGGCGGCCGACGGCGACGCCCATGCCATCGACTTCCACGGCAACGCGCTGGCCAGTGTCACCCTGGCCGGTCCCGAGGCGGCGCCGCGCCGGTGGCTGGGCGCCGGGACGTTCACGCACGCCCGGCTCGGCGGCCTCGGCGAGCTGGCTCGGCTGGTGGAGCGCCGGGATCAGACCATGACGCACTTCGGGTTCGTCCCGGCCGAGCTGGAGTTGCTGGCGGGGGCGCTGGCCGGGCGGGGGGTCGATCGGATGGTGCCGGTGGGGAGCGCGCTGAGCTTCCACCGGGTTTGGGATGGAGTGGACCTCACGGCCGAGTTCACCCGTCTGGTGACCGTGATCGTATGACGATCAGGGCGGACCAGAGTGTGGTGATGCGCAGGACGATCACGGCCATAGAGAACGTGGTGATCGCATGACGATCACGGCGGCGAAGAGGGTGGTGGCCTCGCCGGTGGCCGGGCGGCGGGGGTGGCCCGACTGGGTGCCGGTGGGGCTGGTCGTCTTGGTGGCCGTGGCGGCGCTCGTCTGGCGTGGGGTTTCCGTCCGGGACCTTGCGGTTTTCGGGGGATATATCGGTGTCGGCGTGCTGGTTCCCGGGACGCTGCTGTGGCGGGCGCTGGCAGGAGGTCGCGGGTCGCTTGCCGAGGAGCTGGCGGCGGGCCTGGCGCTGGGCTACGCGGTCGAGGTGCTGGCCTACATCCCGGCGCGCGCGGTCGGACTGCCGCTGCTGGTGCTCGTCTGGCCCGTTACGGTGATCGCCGCCTTCGTCGCCGTACCCCGGCTACGACGGCATTGGCGGTCGGGGCCGGGACCGGGGACGGCGGGTCGCGAGCGGATGCCCCTGTGGTGCGCGTGGGCACTGGCCGCGGTCGTCGGCTATCTCGTCGTCTGGAGCACCCTGTCGTTCTACGGGGGCCACGGCCTGACCTGGCCCGGCAACGCGACGCCCTACGTCGACATGCCCTACCACCTCGCCCTGCTCGGCGAGCTCAAGCACCACATGCCCCCGACGGTCCCGACGGTCCTGGGCGAGCCGCTGTCCTACCACTGGTACGTCTACGCCGAGATGGCCGCCACCAGCTGGGTCACCGGGATCGAACCACAGACGCTCCTCTACCGGCTGTCGATGCTGCCGATGATGGTGGCCATGGTCGTGCTGGTGGCGGTGCTCGCCAGGCGGGTGACCGGGCGGTGGTGGGCGGGCGTGGCGGCGGTCTTCGTGACGTACTTCGCCTTCAGCCCGGAGCTGTACCGGGGAGCGAGCGATCTGTTCACGTCGCGGTCGATGTTCACGGCGTGGACCAGTCCGACGCAGACGTTCGGGGCGTTGCTCTGCGTCCCTGTGGCGCTCATGCTCGTCGCGTACCTGCGCCGGGAGCGGACCGGACCGGGCGGGTGGGTGCTGGTCGGGGTGCTGTCGGCAGCGCTGACCGGGGCTAAGACGACGTTCCTGCCGCTGTTGCTGGGTGGGCTGGTGCTCGTCCTGGTCGTCAGGCGGTGGTCGCGGCCTGCCCTCGTGGGTGTCGGGATCACGCTGGCCTGTCTGGCGTTCGCGCAGTTCGTGGTCTTCGGGGCCCAGCGGCAAGGGTTGGTGCTCGCGCCGTTCGCGAGCATGCGGCAGGTGTGGGGCTGGTGATGGACCTCGGCCCCAAGCAGGTTGCCAGGGCACCCATGTGGCCGATCGCCGGGCTGACGGCGATTCATCTCGTCTGCCTGGCGTGCGTATGGGCGGGGTTGCTGGGCGTGCCGGCCAGGCGGGCGGTCCTGCGGGATCCGGGCATGCTGCTGTTGCTCGGCATTGGGGCGGGGGGCGTCGGCGGCGTCGTGCTGCTGGGGCATCCGTCGGCCAGCCAGTACTACTTCCTGGAGGGCGCTCGACCGTACCTCTCGATCGCGTCCGTGGCCGGGATGGCGGTTCTCGGCCGGGAGCGCGGATTCGGCGCCGCCAAGTGGTGGGTCGCGCTGGGGGCCGGGCTCGCGGTGGCGGCCCGGGCGCTGCTCGGACCGGACATGCCGGTCCACGGACTGTTCCCCCTCGTGCTGCCGTACCTCGTGCTCGTGGTGGTGGCCGTCGTCGCGGTCCTCGCGCTGCGGCGCGGGTCCGTAGCGTTCGTGCCGCAACGCGAACGGCGCGGGTCCGTGGCGGTCGCGGCGGTCGCGCTGCTCACCGGTTACGCGCTGCCGGTCACCTTGACGCAAGGGGTCGGGCCGTCGAGTCACGGGGCGGCGGCGCCGCCTGTGCGTATGGTGCCGGAGGGTGCGCTGGAGGCCGGTCGGTGGCTGCGGGACCACTCCTCGCCCGACGATGTGGTGGCGACCAACGCGCACTGCCGGCCCGTCGGCTGGAAGGTGTGCGACAGCCGCCACTTCTGGGTGTCCGCCTACAGCGAGCGCCGGGTGCTGGTGGAGGGGTGGGCGTACGCCCAGAGCACGATGTCGCGGAGTGAGCCGTTCGGCACCTCCTACCTGGCCCTGCCGTTCGCGGACCAGGCGCGGCTGGCGGCGAACGACGCGGTGTTCCGGCAGCCGTCGGCGGAGAATGTCGCGCGACTCGTCCGCGAATATGGCGTCAAATGGGCATTCACCGAGAATGGCGCGGCCCTTGACAGCTTCGCGACGCTGCGTTTCCGCAGCGGCCAGTGCTCGGTCTACGAACTCGGCGCCGGGTAAAAGTCTGTCCAGCTCCAAGAATGATGCGGAGAAACAGCCCGCGCATCAATGGACGGCAGCAGCAGCATTCCCCTATGAACACGCGTTCCGCCATGGACAGGAGTCCGGCCGTTCTCGGCGAACCGGTCACCTTGGCGACCGTGGACATCGTCATTCCGGTGCTCAACGAGCAAAAGGCACTGCCCGGTTGCATCAGGACGCTCAATGCGTTCCTCGGCGATTCCTTCCCGCTGCCGTGGCGCATCACGATCGTCGACAACGGGAGCATCGACGGCACGTGGCGGGTCGCCCGGGGGTTGACGCGCGAGTTCCCGCAGGTGCACGCCCGCAAGCTGGAGACCAGGGGCCGGGGTGCGGCGTTGAAGGCCGCCTGGCGTGACAGCCCGGCCGACATCGTCGCGTACATGGACGTCGATCTGTCGACCGAGCTCGGCGCGCTGTTCCCGATGGTGGCCGCGCTCGCCAGCGGCCATTCCGAGGTCGCGATCGGCACCCGGCTCGCGCGCGGCGCCCGCACTCGCAGGTCGCTGCGGCGGGAGCTGGTCTCGCGCGGTTACAACGCCCTGCTCCGGTACGGTTTCGGCGTCGGCTTCAGCGACGCCCAGTGCGGCTTCAAGGCCGCCAGAACCGACGTGATCAGGCCGCTCCTGGACCGCGTCGAGGACGACGGCTGGTTCTTCGACACCGAGTTGCTCCTGCTGGCCGAGCACAACGGCCTGCGCGTCCACGAGGTGCCGGTGGACTGGGTCGAGGATCTCGACTCGCGCGTCCGCATCATCAGGACGGCGGTCGAGGACCTCAGAGGGCTGGCCAGGGTGGCGTGGTCGATGTCCACCGGCAAGGCCGCACTCAAGGTGGCGAACGAGACCGAACTCACACCTACGGACCCGACCGAGCTCACGCCCACGCATCCGGACGCGGTCGTCGCCCGGCCGCGCGCGGTGACGCCAGCCAGGTTGGCGTCGTTCGCCCTGATCGCGGTGTTCTCGACGGTCCTCTACGCGCTGCTCTATCTCCCGTTGCGTGAGCATTGGCCGGCCGCGGCGGCCAACCTCGCCGCGCTGCTGCTCACCGGCTTCGCCGGCGCCGAGACCCGCCGCTGGACGGTCAACGTGCTCGGCGGTCACCGTACGGTCCCACGCGTCCGGACCGCGCCGGCCTTCCTGGCCGACTACGCCATCATCACCATGGCGGTGCTCGGCCTGCCGCCACCGGGCGGTCGCCTGTTCGAGGCGACCACCGCCGTCGGCACGTACTGCCTGCTCACCCTGCTGCGCTTCGCCGCACTGGACCGGTGGGTCTTCCCGAGGCGGGCCACCTCCAAGAGATGAACGAGATGCGAGCACAAGAGATCCGCCGCATGACCGCGCTCGAAGACGGCCACTGGTGGTACCGGGAGCGCCGGGCCGTCCTCCGTGCCGAGGTGCGTCGCCTGCGGCCGGGCCGGGCGCTCGACGTCGGCGCGGGCGGTGGCGGCAACACCGTGGTCCTCGTCGAGGAGGGCTGGGAAGCGACCGCGACCGACTGCTCCGAGCTCGCGGTGGAGGTGGCCAGGGGTCGCGGGCTCCGAGCCGTACAGGCGGACGCGCGTGACCTGCCGGTCGAGCCCGCGAGCGTGGACCTCGTGACCGCCATGGACGTGCTGGAGCACATCGAGGAGGACTACCTGGCCACCGAGCAGATCGCCAGGGTGCTGCGGCCGGGCGGGCGGGCGCTGATCGCGGTCCCCTGCGACATGTCGCTGTGGTCGGCCCATGACTACGCCGTCGGCCACGTACGCCGCTACTGCCGCGATTCGCTGACCGGCGTGGTCGAGAAGGCGGGCCTACGGGTCGAGCAGCTGTGGAGCTGGAACGTACTCCTGCGCCCGCTGATCGCCCGGCACCGGCACTCGTCCACGGGCAGCGACCTGGGGCCGGTGCCCCCGCTGGTCAACGCCGGCCTGTCCGCGGTCGTGAGGCTGGAGAGGTGCCTGCCGGTCGGTTCGCTCAAGGGCGTGACGCTGTTCCTGCGTGCCCGCCGCGAGGATTAGGAGACCGGCGTGTCGCTCGATCGGACCCTGCTGCTCGAGGACGCACGGCGGCTGTACGCGGACGCGTCCCGGGCCCTGCGGCTCCAGCAGCGGCTGCGGGTGCTGGTCTGCCCGTTCGAGGAGACGATCGGGTACGTGCCGGAGGGCGCGAGCGTGCTCGACATCGGATGCGGCTCCGGGCTGATGCTCGGCCTCATGGCGACGCGCGGGAAACGCGTCGAGGGGCACGGCTTCGACCCGTGCCCGGTCGCGATCGGGCTGGCCGGGCGGATGGCCGTACGCCTGCGCGACAGCGGCTCGACACTGCGCTTCGAGCACCGCGACGCCCGCTCGCCGTGGCCGGCCCGCTCCTACGACGTGGTCCACATGCAGGACGTCATCCACCACCTGCCGATTCCGGCGCAGCGGGCGGTGTTCGACCGGGCCTGCGCCGCGGTACGGCCCGGTGGCCTGTTCGTCTACAAGGACATGAGCGCGCGGCCTCTGTGGCGCAACGCCGTCTGCCGGCTTCACGATCTGATCGTCGCCCGCGAGTGGATCCACCCGGTGCCGATCACCACGATCGAGGACTGGGCGGCGGAGAACCGGCTCGCCCTGGAGGTGTCCCGTACCGCGCACCGCGTCATATATGGGAACGATCTGCGAGTCTTCCGGCGGCGGCTTTGGCCATAAGCTAGCCCATGTGGTGATTCACGGCATACTTGCGGCGTCATTAGCGATGACGTCACTCCCCGCGACGGGCGCTCCCGCGGAGATCGATTGCAGCCGGGTCAAATGTCTGGCCTTGACCTTCGACGACGGTCCGAGCGTCCATACGCCGAAGCTGCTCGACCTGCTCAAAAAGGAACGTGTCAAAGCCACCTTCTTCCTGGTGGGCGCGCAGGTCGAGAAATATCCCAGCATCGTCAGACGGGAAGCCGCCGAAGGCCATGCCATCGGCAACCACACCTATTCGCATCCGTCGCTGCCCACGCTGCTCGACAACGAGATCCTCACCGAGATCCAGAACACCCAGGAACTCATCAAGGAGCAGACGGGGACGCTGCCGAAGATGTTCCGCCCGCCGTACGGGGCCACCGACGACCGCGTGCTGGGCCTGGCGGGGTCGCAGAACCTCGCGCAGGTGCTGTGGACCGGTACGACGCTCGACTGGAAGCTGCGTAACGTAGCGAAAATCAAGGCGGCCGTGTTCCGGTTGGCCAAGCGCGACGGCGTGATACTCATGCATGACGTGGTGCCGCAGACCGTACAAGCCATGCCGGCGATCATCAAGGAGCTCAAGAAACGCGGCTACCACCTCGTCACCGTGCCGACGCTGGAGCGCGGCAAGGTGATGGAAGCCGGGGTGAGTTACCCCTGAACCGCCTGGATCGGGAGCTATGCAGATCGAAATCGCCAAGCGCCGGCGATGGGTGCCACTCGGGACGTTCGTCGCTATTCAGGCCGTTCTCGCCTGCTGGTGGGCGGCGTTCTATCCCGGGCTGTTCAGCCGCGATTCGGTCCTCTACCTAAGCCACACCCTCGTCGGGCCCTGGGTGGGCGACCACTCGGTCCTCTACGACTCGCTGCTGTGGCTCAGCTTCAGGACCACCGGTGACCTCGGCACGGTCACGTTCCTGCAGACCACGGCCATGGCGGCGGCGCTCACCTACCTGACGGAAGCGCTCAAGAACCTCGGCGCGCCGCGTAGGTCGACGACGGTGGTGGCCGTACTCCTGCCGCTGGTGCCCACGGCCGGCGCGTTCACGGTCACGCTCTGGAAGGACGTGCCGTTCACGATCTGCGCGGTCGCGATCGCGGCCGCCTGCGCCGCGATGGCCGCCGACCGTACCGTCACCTACCGCAGACTGCTCGGGCTGGGCCTGCTGATGACCGCGCTGGGGCTGTTCCGGGCGAACGGCTTCCTCATCGTGGGCGTCGCCATCGTCGTGCTGCTCGTGGTCGTCTCGGCCATGCGCGTACGGCTGGCGCTGGTCGGCACGGTGGCGGCGGCCATCCCGCTGCTGCTCAACAACCTGCTGTTCCCCCAGTTCGGCATCGCGGCCCCGTCGAAGACGTACGTCTACCACACGGCCTTCGGCGACATCGCCGTCGCGTATCGGGACCATCCGGAGCTGTTCACCGAGCAGGACAAGACCCTCATGACGGCCGTCGCGCCCCTGACCAGGTGGACCGAGGGCGGCACCTGCTACACGATCAACCCGCTGATCTGGCGGCGTGACTTCAGCTGGCCGCAGGCCGACGCGCACGCCGGTGAGCTGCTGGACCTCTGGAAACGGCTGCTCCTCGAACAACCGGCGATGGTGGTCGACGCCAGGCTGTGCCGGGGCGCGATCGCCTGGAAGCTGTTCGGGGACGACACGGCCGAAGGCGGGCGCACCTACCGGTTCTCCCTCCGCCCGAACGCCGACACCTACGTGGGACCCAACAAGGTGCCCGACTTCCAGGGCCGCTGGGTCTACTCGCTCAGGCCGATGTCGCAGGGCCTCTACCAGGCGGCGAGCTCGTGGCTGGCCACCGCCGAGCAGCCGCAGTACGACTGGCTGCTGTGGCGGGGGGCGTTCTGGTGCTACCTGTCCTATCTGGCCGTGGCCCTGGGCGCGCTGGCGCAGCGCAACCGCTATGTGATCGCCGTGGCTGCGCCGGTGATGGGGCAGCAGCTCGCCATCCTGGCCAACATCTCCGCCCAGGACTTCCGGTACATGGCCTCCCCCATCTTCGTCGGCGTCCTGCTGGTCCCGCTGCTCATCGCCTCCATCGGCCGGCTCGCCCGGCGCCTACCCCCTCGGGAGCCGGCATCGGCCTCGGCCTCGGCCGAGCATGTCGAGACGCCGGCTTAGCCCGTCAGCCGGCGGCCGCGTGGCGGGCGTCGTAGCGCTCGCGCGACTCCGCCACGCTCGCGCTGTGCCTGACCGACCAGTTGGTGAACGTCAGCATCGCCTCGTGGAGCTCCAACGCCATGGGTGTGGCCGCGTACTCGACCATGGGCGGGACCGTGGCGTAGACCGTACGTTCGAGCAGACCGTCACGTTCCAGAGCGCGCAGCGTCAGGGTGAGCATCCGGCGGCTGATGCCCTCGATGAGTCGTTCCAAGTCGGTGAACCTGACCGGCCCGTCGGACGCCGCCACGAGGATCTGGATCGCGTACTTTCCGGCGATCCGGTCGAGGACCTCGCGCGGCGTTACAGCGGTGTTCTTGTGAAGCATGTCGCTGATGGTCACACACCATGACCCACTGTTACAAGCCTTCGTCAAAGCCGCTTACGCCAGCAGGGTCTTTCAAGGATGCGCCGGTTTGGTCAGGCTTCGGTGGCGCAAATGACGTACACGGCGAAGGTGGCGGATGAGGAGGTGTTGCCGTCCTTCCGCATCCTGACGGTCCAGCCGTTGCCGACCGGGGCGCTTCCCCACACCTGGAAGAGGTTCAGGGATGAGGCGATGTAGCCGCCTCCTGTGACGATCTCGTCCGAAGCGCAGGACACACTCGAGTCGCCGGCCTCAGTGATCGTGAAGTTGCGGGTGACCGTGTGGCCCTTCGTGCCCGCGCCTCCGTCCTTCCCGTCCTTGCCGTCTTTACCATCCTTTCCGTCTTTGCCGTCGTCACCCTTGGGACCCGCCGGGCCCTGCTTGCCGTCTTTGCCGTCGTCACCCTTGGGACCCGCCGGGCCCTGCTTGCCGTCTTTGCCGTCGTCACCCCTGGGACCCGCCGGGCCCTGCTTGCCGTCGTCGCCCTTGGGGCCTTGAGGGCCGGTGTCGCCCTGGAGGCCGTGGGCCCCGGTGTCACCCTTCGCGCCCTGGAGTCCCTGCGGCCCCCGAGCGCCCGCCGGGCCCGCCGGACCAGCCGGACCGGCCAGGCCATCGGCCCCGGCGGGGCCCCGACGGTTCCAGGAGATCTTCGTCTCGGTGCTCCTGCACGTGGTTGTCACGCCGACGACACGTAAGACGTGCGTGCTCTTGTCCACACATCCGTAGATGGAGCTCCCCGTCGACTCGGCGTACGCGAATCCGCCCGCGATCACCGTACCGGCCAGAACACCGGCACATGCGGCGGCAAGCGTACGCCGGCCGGGAAGCTTGAGAGCCATTGTCTTTCCCTTCGGGGGAGCCAGGCCATTCCTGCTTCCCGGGCAGGACAATATGGGGAACACCTATCGCGGCCCAGGGCTGACAGGACTCGGATCAATCACAACTGCGCCGCCAAAGCCTTCGAGAGGCGGCGGCGCGAACACTTCCCGCTCGATCGGTGAAGGAGAGGTGTGAACCCAAGGACCGAGAGATGATCGCGATGTCACGGGCGCTGCCCGCGCACGTCGGCGACGCCGTGATCATCGAGCAGTCGTGGGGGAGCCCGAACGCTTCTCCGCCATCTTCGACCGCTACTACCCCGAGATCCATGGCTACGCCGCACACCGGCTGGACAGCGCCTTAGCCGACGACATCGCCGCGGAGACGTTTCTCATCGCCTTCGACAAGCGCACCGGCTTCGACCTCGCACGCCCCGACGCGCGCCCCTGGCTGTACGGCATAGCCTCCAACCTCATCGCCCGCCACCGCCGCGCCGAAGTACGCCGATACCGGGCGCTGGCCAAAGCAGGGTCGGAAAACCCCATGGAGGATCACGCCGACCGAGTCGCCGGGGCGGTGGACGCGGTCGCGCGCAAATCCCGGCTCGCCCAGGCCCTGGCCGAGATCGCCGCCCTCATGGCGCGAGCCGCCAGGCCCAGCCCCAAGCGCAGGTGGGCGATGCGGGCGCTGGCGGTGGCCGCCTCGGCGGTAGTGATCGCGACGGGGGCGACCGTGTTCCAGTCCGTGGGAGGAGGAGAACCGACGCTCCCCGCCGCCAACGCGCAGGTGGTGCTCACCAGGATCGCGGCGACGGTACAGAAGAAGGACTTCACGCCGCCACGCGACGATCAGTGGATCTACACCGAGTCGCGCATGCGGATCCAAGACGCGAGCTCCACGGGCAAGCGGCTCACGCCACGGACGCCGTTGACGAACACGATCGAAGAGTTTTGGACGCGAGCCGACGGCAGGCGGGTCGGCTACAAGGTGGGTGGCAAGCTGATAACCACCAAACCTAGGAAGCGGACGCCGGAGAACACCTATGCCATGCTGGCCACGCTGCCCACCGACCCCGACAAACTGCTGGCCAGGTTCCGCAAGATCAATACCATGAGGGCCGGAGATCAGGACGGCTGGATCTTCCAGCGGCTCGGCGTGACCCTGAGCCAGAACATCGCCCCGCCGGCCCAGGAATCCGCCATCTTCAAGGCGATGGCCAAGCTCCCTGGCGTGACGGTGAACGAGTCGGCGGTGGATGACGAGGGTCGTCCGACGCTGTCGGTCTCTCGCGTCTCCGACGGGTGGCTCAAACGCGAGGTCCTGCTGGACCCGTCGACGTACGCCTTCCGAGGCGCGCGGGAAACCGCGGTGGCCGATCATGAGGAGCTGAATCAGCAACCGGGAGTCAAGACGTTCACCGTCAAGGACGGCAAGTTCGTTCCGGATCCCTTGCGTGTGGAGTGGAGCATCGAGAAGGGAACCGTCTGGCAGGTGTACACGCGCACCGTCATGGGCGTCGTCGACCGGCTCGGGCAGAAGCCGTAACAGATTGAAGAGCCATACCTGCCGCGCTTCGGTCTGATCATGTGGCGGCGCGGCGTGTCACGGCCTTTGTCCGGCCGCCGACTCGCGCCCTGCGGTGGTCAGGTCGGCGAGCAGCCGCAGGGCGGCGTCGGAAGGGGAGCCCGGTTCGGCGTTGAACACGGCCACGCGCTGCCCTTCGTCGTTCGGCAGTGCCATGAACTCGGCCATGAGCGCCATGGTGCCCACCATGGGGTGGTGGTAAGTGCGGGTGTCGGTGCCGCAGTCGCCGACGGAATGCGCGGCCCACAGTTTCGCGAACTCCGGGCTCCCGACCGTCAGCTCGCCTACGAGACCGTTCAGGCCCGGGGCACCGGGATAGCGGCCCGCGATCAGCCGCAGGTCGGCGACGGTGGAGCGCGCCTTGCGCGGCCAGTCGCCGTACAGCTCGCGCATGTGGGGGTCGAGGAACAGCATGCGGGCGATGTTGGGCCGTTCGGCGGGCCGGCTCGGCGCGTCGAAGTCGAGGTGCCCGGCCAGCAGCGCGTGCGCCATCGGGTTCCACGCCAGGACGTCGAGGAAGCGCCCCATGACCAACGCGGGCACGTCCCCGAAAGACTCGATCATGAGCTGTACGCCCGGCCGTACCTGCTCAGGCTTGGCCGCCCGACGCCGGATCATCGCCTTGGGCCGGGCCAGTGAGTAGAGGTGGGCACGTTCGGCCTCGTCCAGGCGCAGGACGCGGGCGACGGCGTCGAGCACGGCGTCGGAGGCGTTGGGGCTCTGACCCTGTTCGAGCCGGGTGTAGTAGCCGGCACTCACCCCGGCGAGCTGAGCCAGCTCCTCACGCCGCAGGCCAGGCACCCGGCGGCGTCCCCCGAACGTGGGAAGTCCGGCGTCCTCGGGCTGCAGCCGTGCCCGCCTCGACCGCAAGAATTCGCCCAGTTCACCATGTACGTCCATATGCCCAGTGTCGCGGACCAGCGGCCGTGGAGCCTGCACCTGTCAGGTGTACCCCCGGCGGAGGGCTGGATGGGGATCACCGTCGGCCGCAGTCTGGTCTCCGGTTTGCCCCAGACGGAACGGGAGAAATGATGAAGATCATCGTGATCGGTGCGACAGGGACCATCGGCAGCGCGGTCGCCGAGGCGTTGGAGGCGCGCCACGAGGTGGTACGCGCGTCGCGCCGAGGCCCGGTACGCGTGGACATGACCGATACCGCGTCAATCGACGCCCTGTTCTCGCAGGTCGGCCAGGTGGACGCGGTGGTGTGCTGCGCGGCGAGCGGCGGCCTGACACCCCTGGACACGCACTCGGACGCGGACTTCTGGGGCAGCGGGCTCGAAGGGAAGCTGATTGGACAGGTGAACCTGGTCCGGCGAGCGCTCACTCACGTACGGGACGGCGGATCCGTCACGCTCACCAGCGGGCGGTTCGTGGAGCCTGTCCCGGGCAGTTCGCTCGGGTATCTGGTCAACTCGGGCTTGGAGGCGTTCGTACACGCTGCCGCGATCGAGATGCCGCGAGGTGTCCGCCTGAACACCGTCAGCCCCGGCTGGGTGCGCGAGACCCTCCTCGAGCTGGGCATGAATCCCGTCACTGGTACGCCGGCGGCGGACGTCGCGCGCGTTTTTGTGGACGCCGTGGAAGGCCCCGCCCACGGCCGCACCCTTTTGGTGAACGCGTCCTGAGCACCCCGCCGGATTCTTGGTGCGTTGCCGACCATCACGGCACCTAACCGTTCTGACCGTCAAGGGCCGGCATTGGTCGGCGGACTTCGCTTACTTCTGCCGCAGGTTCTTCGCCCACACCCAAGAACTCCGACGCGCTGCCGGCCTCTTGCGTGGCCACCTCCGCCCACACCAAGTTCCATCGCAGGGCCACAGTGCGCGTCCCCCACCGGACTGAGGTCTGCTGGACCAGCCACAGTCCACGCCCGTGGCAGTCACAGTCGTCGGGTTTCTGTGGCTTTGGCACGGTCAACGCCCCTTCGTCGAGCACCTCGATTCTGGCCAGCGCCTTACCGACTTCGAAGACCTTCACCATGACCACGCCGCCAGGCCGTCCCGACCTGGTGTGCAGCACCGCATTCCCCACCAACTCGCTCGTGACGAGCCGCACACCGTCCGTTCCCCGATGCCCGGCCGCCGTCAGTGCGTCCGCGACCCAGCGACGAGCCAGGGGCACCGAACGTACGACACCTGGAAGCGTCATCCTCACCAGGGCGTGATCGCTCATCGCGCAATCTCCCACACTCGTTCGGGCGCACTTTCGTCAAGCGCGTCGACCCACGGATCACGTCCTCTCCCCCACGTGAAGACCCACCGCTCGCCCTGCAGCGCGGCCCGTACGAGCAATGGCCCCGACACTCGCTGGACAGCGATACACGGTTCGGCGCGTCGCGGTAGCTGAACCGAAACAGCCAGACCTCGCACTCTCAGAGCCCATGCCAGCCGAGCCAGATAGAGGAATTGTTGCTGCTCCCGACTCGGCGGCGTTGGGCTCGATCGCGCCCCGTCGTCTTGCTTCCGCGTACGTCGCATCGCTCGACCTGCCCTTCGAGTATCGGACCCAATCAGAACAAATCTGTACTTAGTTCACACTGATAGAACCAGCCCTTGGGATCGACAAAGCGCCCACTCAGCAACAAAAAGGCCAGGCCACACACGGGGTAATGCCAATGCTTTCCATGCAGAGTGTGCATGGTCCATAACTCTCAGTGCAAGAGATATCGCAGAATGCACTTAGTACAAGTTGTGGAACCAAGATCGACCTAGGAGACTTGGCGTACTCATGGAGGTGGAATGGCCGCTCAGCGCAGTCCGTCAGCTCGCCAGCGTCGCCTGGCCGCCATCTTGCGCAGTTTGCGCAAGGAGAAAGGCATGTCCCGCGAGGTAGTCGCGGAACGGCTCGGATGTTCGCCGCCGACGATCACTCGCATAGAAGCGGCCCAGACCAGCGCCCGCATAACCGACGTGACCATGATGCTGGAGATCTACGGAGTACCAGATCATACGAAGGAGATACTCCTTCAACTGGCCCGTGATGCGCGGAAACGCGGCTGGTGGGACAAAATGTCCGACACGATCCCCGAATACTTCCAAAGCTACGTGGGCCTTGAAGAGGACGCGTCCTCGATCTCCGGCTACGAGAGCGAGTACGTCCCTGGTCTCTTCCAGACGGAGGAGTACGCGCGTGCCGTCATCAACGCAGAGCCGACTCTGCCGCCCGAGGAGGAGCTGACCAGCAATCTCTCAATCCGGATGAAACGGCAAGAACGTCTAGTCTCTGCGAAGCCACCCGAGATGTGGATGGTGCTGAATGAGGCTGTCATTCGGCGGGACGTGGGCGACGAAGGCGTCATGCGTCGTCAACTTCAGCGACTTCTTGAGCTGTCGTCGCAGAACTTCATCAACATCCAGATACTTGCGTTCGACAGCGGGGCCCATCCGGCTATGAACGGCGGGTTCCGCATCCTGAAGTTCCCAAAGCTATCGGATCCAGACATCGTGTACCTTGAGTACTGGAGAGGCAGCATCTTCCTAGAAGCCCCAGATGACGTAGATGACTACAATCGACTATTTGATCATCTTCGCGCAAGAGCACTTGGGCCCGATCAGAGCCGACGCCTCATCGAGCAGGCAGCAGGAGGATCTAGTGGACCGTAGGCGAGACGAGGATCTGGAGCAGCGTTCCCGTACGACCTGGCGCAAGTCTAGTTTTTCCAATGGAACGGGCGGAGATTGCGTCGAGGTGGCACTAGTTGATGGCACCAAAAATGACCCACCACTCGGGACAGCACACAAAGCCGGCATGAGACCTTTGATTGCACTACGCGACTCCAAAGATCCCGATGGCCCCAAGCTGTACTTCACTCGTAGCGAGTTCGCCGCATTCCGCCGTGGACTTATGGCAGGCGAGTTCGACGACCTGATGTAGGTCCCGACCGCCGTCAAGCGCAGCGTGCCGTGCCCACAGGAGCACCGACTGCCGTTTGCACTTCTCAGCGACTTGAAGCCTCTCCAGCAATTCCGTAAACCACTTGCTCCTGTGGGTCATAAGCGATTAGCCCATGCCTTGATGCCAAATCAAGCAGAACCGAGGAGACTTCACCGGAACGCGACCAGGATATAGCCGCTATCACACACTCACTGGTGACATAGAGAGGAGAGGTCCACGGCGACTCATCCATATTCTCCTCAGCGAGGTCCGGAAACACAGAGATCACGGCCTTATGAAAATCCTCAACAGCCGAACTCACTTCGACGGCCCCCGAGAGCCCGTCCGCCAATTGGTCGTAAATCTGAGCGGCCTCCTCTACGGTAGGAACTGGCTTCTGCCGCCAAAAGGCTAGATCGAAGCTCACCGTCACTCCCTTCGCGGAACCGTACTGACCTGCGGATACGATGCCCAATGTGGATCGATCGACCGTGGACCCGACCCAATTATCCGGACCGGCTCCACAACCACCACCGATCCATCCACCCATCGTGAACCCCGACAAGCGTGCGCCCGTCTCCAGTGGTGACCGTATTCCCGGATTAACCGCGGTCTTCCCCGCTCGGGCCCCAGACGCCCACAGCATTCAGGCTCGTTGCCACAGGCGGGACAAACGGTGCCTCCTGATGATGCTTTCGACCACGATCAGATTGATGATCCAGCCCAGGGTCTGACCGACCGGAATCATGGAGGTCGCAACTTCTCCTATCGATCCCGACTCGGCTCCACCGAAGGGGATCTGGACCAGCAGCAGGGGAACAAGGAGGCGCGATGTGACCGCGAGGAACGTCAGCGCGTAGTTGCGCATCATCCAGTTCCGGTGGCTGATGAAGTCGTGCCGACGGGCAGCCCGGGTGTGCGAGGCCAGCAGTGATGAGCCAGAGGACAGCGGCGGTGGTGAGGCCGATCTGCGTCATGAGGCGGCCGGACCACACCGCGACCGGGATCGTGGTCATCGCGGACGGCAGAACCCCGGCGAGGAGGTAAACCCGGCCGAGCGTTCGATGGATCCGCCTGCGCGCCCTCACCTTCGGGATGAACTGCAAGGGGCCGAGCACCAGCGCGACCGCGGCGGTGAAGATATGGCCCACCAGAACGTAATAGTGCAGG
The DNA here is from genome assembly GCF_020215705.1 of Nonomuraea aurantiaca. Lineage (GTDB taxonomy): Bacteria > Actinomycetota > Actinomycetes > Streptosporangiales > Streptosporangiaceae > Nonomuraea > Nonomuraea aurantiaca. The sequence goes on from NZ_JAIWNB010000010.1 coordinate 232,043, forward strand.
CTGTCGCGGACATCGAGGCGGCTGTTGTCGATATCGAGGCCCAGGTACGGATAGATGAGCACCAGGCTGACGATGATCGCGACGGAGAGCATCAGCCATACCGTCTCTGCATATCCGGAGTCTTGTAGGCACGGCCTGCTCCGGCATCCGCCTCTGAGTGGCCGGAGCGGTACGCAAGCTGGCGTACGGACCCCGCTGATCCGTACACCCACCGTTGAAGACCGTGGCTCCGCCAACCGCGACTTCCCTCCGGAAGCTCGTCAGATCCGAACAAACCGGGAATTGCGCGCGTCATAGCGATCAACACCGCTCAGGAAGGTCATCGACATGGACGCCGCTCCCAAGAAGCTTTTCGCCGTCGCCACGACAGCCGTCATGGCACTCTCCCTGGCCACCGCTCCCGCCTCGGCGGCGAGCGGGGCGAGTAGGTCGCGTCTGATGAACGCCGCCACCGAACTCTGCCTGGCCGTGGGCAAGAGCGAAGTGCGGGCGGGCAAGAAGGTCATCCAGTGGACCTGCTCCACCAACAAGGACCAGCAGTGGATCTACCGCAAGCGCAAGGTCATCAACGCCAAGACCGGCATGTGCCTGGCGATCGCCCGCGGTGTCCAGGTCAAGGGCAAGTACGCGATCCAGTGGCCGTGCACCGACGGCGGGACCGAGCAGGAATGGATCTACGACGAGCACCAGCGCCTGCGCAACCGAGCCACCGACATGTGCCTGGCGGTCGGCAAGGCCGAACGCAAGCCGGGCAAATGGATCATCCAGTGGACGTGCCGGGACTCCGCCGACCAGGCCTGGCTAATGCGCTAGCACCGTGGCCGGCGTCGGTGGCCGACTTCTTGGCCTGGGCGGGACCCGGCGGCCGTACGCCGGCGAAGCCGGCCGTCGAGCTCTTTGAGCTCGACGGCCGGCTTTGGACGCACAAGCGCCGATGGAGATATTTCGCGCTGCCGATCCTGTACGGCGACCGCCCGGTGGGCGAACTCGACACCACCACCGACAGCGGCGGGCCACCGAACGGTTAGTTCTTGCTCCAGATCGCCGCGTAGACGTTGTCCTCGACGTTCATGACAATGGGGTGGTAGCCCAGCCCCTTCAACTCAAGAGACTTGAGCTTGTAGGTCACGCGGGACAGCTGCAGGTACTCCTTCAGGCCGGTCGAGCTGGCCTTGCCCCACACGGTCGTGTAGAGCTTGCCGGGCTCGACGGCCATGGCAACGGGACTCAGACCCTGCTTCGCCCGCGCCAGGAGCTCCCTGCCGCGCTGCTCCACGGTCTGGCCGGTGGTCACCTGGAGGGTCCCCGTGACGGCCCCGGCAGCCCAAACGGCCGTGTAGAGCGGCTTCTCGGCCGTGCCGTACACGTCCAGCGAGGAAATCTGGTAGCCGGCGGCGCTGAGCTGGGTGTTGGCGGTCGCCAAGGCCTCCTTGGTCAGGTCGGTCTTGGCCTGCAGCTTGCGGGTGGTCTTCTCGAAGACCGCCGCGAAGACGGCGCCCGCGCCCGCACCCGTACCAGTGATCATGGTGGGCTGGAAGCCCAGCTGCTGCTGTTCGGTGATGCGCTTCGGCAGGTCGGTGACCGACAGGTCCTGCAGGACGTTCACCTTGCGGGTGGCGTCCTTGACCCATACGGAGGTGTACTCCGGGTTGGCCGCGTTGGTCACGCTCAACGCCGAGGGAACATAGCCCGCACCCAGCAACTGCTTGATGCGCTGCAGGTGAGCGGACTCGGTGAGCCCCTGGAGGGAGAGCCAGTTCAGCGGCAGGTTCTGGGCTGACTGGACGGTCTTGGCGGGCTGCTCGGCCATCGCCGGAGACGAGAGCGCCAGCAAGGGAGCCGTAGCCGCCGCGAGCACCGTGGTGACAGCGACGATTCTCGGAGTGTTCCTCATGGTCCTCCTTAGGTAAAGGTTGTCCCAAAATCGGGACAAGAAGTGACCATAACAAAGAATGAGCGCAACTTGACCATCTGTCACCATGATCGTGACAACGATGTGTCAAGAAGACGGGTGCCGAACCCCCACGACCAGATGTTCTGGCCGGTCATCGTCGTGCCCAACCCACGCTCTCAGGTCGGCGCGGCTCGTGCGCGATTGGGGTGCCAGCTTCTGGCCTGCGGGTTTCTCGCACGTCGATGATCAGCAACGCCTGACATTCCAGAAGATCTCCCGCGCCGGGGAGTACGCGTGTCTCAGTTCGCTTCCTCGGATGAGCCCCTGAACTGCTTGGTCACCATCGAGTGCCCCAGTCACGGAAAAGTGCGTTCTTCCATGTCAGCGCACACTCTCCTAAAGTTTCTCAGTAATCACAAGAGACCAAGGGGCGCGCGCTAACAGGTGCGCCCATGCAAGGAGGCAGGCAGTATGGCCATCACCCTGATCAACCCCGACGGGTTGCCCAAGATCGACGTCTACCGGCAGGTGGCGATCGTCTCCGGGACGAAGCTGGTGTTCATCGCCGGCCAGGTCGCCTGGGACGCCGACGGGATCACGGTCGGCGAAGGCGACCTTGCCGCGCAGGTCGAGCAGTGCTACCTCAACATCGGCACCGCCCTGGCCGAGATCGGCGGTTCCTTCGACGACGTGGCCAAATTGACCTTCTACGTCGTCGACTGGACCCCCGACAAGATGCCCTCGCTCCTGGAAGGGATCTCCCGGGGAGCCGCGAAGCTGGGAGTCACTCCGGTCCCGCCGGCCACGCTGCTGGGCGTTGCGGCACTGGACGTGCCCGACCATCTGGTCGAGATCGAAGCCACCGCAATGCTCGACTGAGACATGGAGCGCCAAGGTGGCCGACGCGAGACGATATCGAGGCACGACGCATGGGCATCGGCGCACCCGGTGATTTAGCGCTGCGGCATTACTCCCACTCGATGGTGCCCGGCGGCTTGCTCGTCACATCGAGCACCACCCGGTTGACGTCGCGGACCTCGTTCGTGATGCGGGTGGAGATCCGGGACAGCACGTCGTAAGGCACCCGCGACCAGTCGGCCGTCATCGCGTCCTCGGACGTCACCGGCCGCAGCACCACCGGATGCCCGTACGTACGCCCATCCCCTTGCACCCCCACCGACCGCACGTCGGCCAGCAGCACCACCGGGCACTGCCAGATCTCCCGGTCGAGCCCGGCGCGCGACAGCTCCTCGCGGGCGATCGCGTCGGCCTCGCGCAGCAGGTCGAGGCGCTCCCGCGTGACCTCGCCGACGATGCGGATGCCGAGGCCGGGGCCGGGGAACGGCTGGCGCCAGACCATCGCCGTCGGCAGGCCGAGCTCCTCGCCCGCCCGGCGCACCTCGTCCTTGAACAGGGTGCGCAGCGGCTCCACGAGCTTGAACTGCAGGTCCTCGGGCAGGCCGCCGACGTTGTGGTGTGACTTGATGTTGGCGGTGCCCGTGCCGCCGCCGGATTCGACCACGTCGGGGTAGAGCGTGCCCTGCACCAGGAAGTCGACCGGGCCGTCGGCCATGATGGCGCGCTGCTCGTCCTCGAAGACCCGGATGAACTCGCGGCCGATGATCTTGCGCTTCTCCTCGGGGTCGCTGACGCCTTCGAGGGCCTTGAGGAAGCGGTCGGCGGCGTCGACGACGCGGAGCTTGACGCCCGTGGCGCGGACGAAGTCGCGCTCGACCTGCTCGGCCTCGCCCTTGCGCAGCAGGCCGTGGTCGACGAACACGCAGGTCAGCCGGTCTCCGATGGCCCGCTGGACCATCGCGCCGGCCACCGCCGAATCGACGCCGCCGGACAGCGCGCAGATCGCCCGGCCGTCGCCCACCTGCCGGCGGACCGCCTCGACGGCGTCTTCGACGATGTTGAGCATGGTCCAGGTCGGGCGGCAGCCCGCCGCGTCGAGGAAGTGCTTGAGCACCGCCTGGCCGTGCTCGGAGTGGAGCACCTCGGGGTGGAACTGCACACCGTAGAGCCCGCGCCCGGTGTCCTCGAAGGCGGCGACGGGCGTCTGCTGGGTCGAGGCGGTCACCGTGAAGCCCTCGGGGGCGGTGGCCACGCTGTCGCCGTGGGACATCCAGACCTTCTGCGCGGCGGGCAGCCCCGCGAAGATCACGCCCTCGCTGAGCACGTCGAGGTCGGTGCCGCCGTATTCGGCCACGCCCGTCTGGGCGACCTCGCCGCCCAGCGCCTGGGCCATGGCCTGGAAGCCGTAGCAGATGCCGAACGTCGGCACCCCCGTCGAGAACAGCCCGTGGGGCACGGCGGGCGCGCCCTCGGCGTAGACCGAGGAGGGCCCGCCGGACAGGATGATCGCCTTCGGCTTCTTGGCCAGCATCTCCTCGACCGGCATCGTCGAGGGGACGATCTCGGAGAAGACGTGGCACTCACGGACCCGCCTGGCTATCAGCTGCGCGTATTGCGCGCCGAAGTCGACGACGAGCACTGTGTCGAACTCAGACACCGAGAGAACCCCCCAAAGCGAATGCGGTGCTCCCAAGTGTATCGGGGGTGGCCCTAGAAGATGCTCCCGACCAGCCCCACCGTGGACCCTAGAGGATGCTGCCGATCAGCCCCAGCGGTGGCGAGCCCAGGTCGAGCAGGGCCTTGTGGAAGCGCCGCAGCGTGAAGCCCGCGCCCCATTCCTTGCGCGCCTGCTCGCGCAGGTCGAGGATGAGCAGCTTGCCCCAGGTGTAGCGGCCGTAGGTGGGGTCGAACGTGGCCCGCCTCGCCTCCGACAGCGCGGCCGGTCCGGTCAGGTGGCTGTCGGACTCGAAACGCCGGGCGCCCTCCTCGACCGTCATCTGCCCGGTGTGTACGCCGATGGCACAGGCCAGCCGGGTGACCCGGATCAGCGCCTCCACCCAGACCCCGATCTCGAAGCGCGGGTCCTGGGCCTCGAACCCCTCCTCCACGCAGAGCTCCTCGGCATAGTGCGCCCAGCCCTCGGCGAACGACATCGACTGCAGCAGCCGCCGCACGTCCGAGCCGGCCCGGCGCAGGGCGCGGCCGTGCGAGAAGTGCCCGGGCGCGACCTCGTGCACGTTGATCGCGGGCAGCGTGGTGTCGCTGAAGACCTCCAGCCACTCCTCGGCGTCCTGCGCGGGCCAAGCGGGGTCGGGCGGGGTGATGTGGTACCAGGAGGGACCCTCCGGCTCGCCGGGAGAGTTCCACGACATCATCGCCATCCCCCAGCGGCGCGACGCAGGCGCCAGGCCGACCAGGCACTCCCCGTCGTGGTAGGGCACCAGGTCCTTCTCACGGGTGAACGCGATGGCCTTCTCGGTGCCGATCCTGGCCGCCTCGATGACGCCGTCGGCGTCGGGGTGCTGCTTGACCAGCTCGCGTACGACGTCCAGCGGCGGCTCACCCCGTCGCCCCAGCTTGGCGCAGGCCTCGGTGAGCAGGGCCATGAGCCGGTCGCGCTCGGCGTCGGCGCGCTCGGCCAGCCTGCCGAGGTCGACGGGCAGCCCTTCGGTGTCGCCCATCAGCCGAGCCAGCGCGTCGCCGCCGAGCGACGCGTCGGGGTCGCCGACCGCCGCCGCCCGCTCGATGTGCGCGACCAGCAGGCCGTGCGCGTCGAGCGCGGCCTCGTCCGTGACACCGGCGGACAGTCCCTGTATGGGGGCGACCAGCGACCTCGCGACGGGCGCGCTGACCCGGTCGAGCGCGGCGATCGCGTGCGTCACCGCCTCCGGCCAGCGCGCCAGGTGCGCGGCCTTGGCGGCCTCGCGCTCGGCCTCAGGCGCATAGTCGCGGTCGTAGCAGGCCAGGTCGAGGTTCGACAGGTGCGGCAGCGGATTGCTCCGGTGCAGCTCCAGCTCGCCGTACTGGGTACGCAGGCCGTCCTCGAAGACCCGCAGATGCGCCGCGTCGTACGGGTCGGCCGGTGCGGCGCCCTCTCCAAGCCGCGCCAGCCCGGCCCGTACGCCTTCGGGCGACAGATCCTGGATCTTGCCGTCGTATTCGTGTCTGCCGCCCGACTCGCGCGCGTCGGGCACGTTCAGATCCGTGATGGCGCGGAGCCTGGGGTCGAGTTCCGTCATGCCGCCGACGCTAGCGCACCGGAGTCCAACGGGATCCGGCCAATCAGCGGCCGTGAAGAGCCTCGGCACAGGAAGTCCCGGTAGGTCGCGGGCGTCATGCCGCCCTTGGCGATCAGCTCGCCGTACTCGGCAATTCGCCGGCGTACGACTAGCCTTGCCGAATTGGAGGGCGGTAATAGTGCATAACGCCGAACTGGATTCGATCGACCTCGCGATCCTGGCCGAGTTGCAGAAGGACGCCCGGCTGCCCAACAAGGATCTCGCCGAGCGGCTCGGTGTCGCGCCCTCCACCGCCCTGGAACGCGTACGGTCGCTGCGCCGCCGCGGGATCATCACCGGCTTCCGCGCCGCCGTCGACACGGCCCGGCTCGGCCGCCCGCTCCAGGCGCTGCTCGCCCTGCGCGTACGGCCGCACACCAGCCGGATCGTGGACCCGTTGCGCACGTTCGTGCTGGGGCTGCCGGAGACGATCACGCTGTTCCACGTCGCGGGCACCGAGGACTTCCTGGTGCACGTGGCCGTGGCCGACGCCGACCATCTGCACCGGCTGGCCCTGGAGCGGTTCCTGATCCGTACGGAGATCGTGCACCTGCACACCACCCTGATCTTCAAGACCGAGCACCAGCCCGTCCAGCGGCCGGCGGAAATGGGCTGAAGGAAGGTCGCGACAGGTGTGACAATGATCCGCATGTCCCTCCGGATCACCACGCTCGCCGAGCGTCCCGAGTTCGCGTCCGCGTTATGGGAGATGGATCACTCGTGGCGCGTCTTCATGTTCAACGACCCGATCGCGGACCTGTTCTATCCCGTCGCCGCGACGGACTACGCCGACTACGTGCTGGTGGCCGACGACGACGCCGAGCCCGGCCGGATGGTGGCCAGGGGCTGCATGATCCCCTTCCCGGCCAGGGACGGCGGCGAGTTGCCCGACGACGGCTGGGACGGGGTGATCCGCCGGGGGTGGCTGGCCCGCAAGCTGGACCGCCCCCTTGACGCCGTGTCCGCGCTGGAGATCACCGTCAGGAGAGACCTGCTGGGCTCGGGGGTGTCGCCGGCGATGGTGGCCGGGATGCGGGACCACGCCGCGCGGCTGGGGTTCCGGGAGCTGGTGGCGCCGGTCCGGCCGAACCAGAAGCATCTCGAACCGCACACGCCGATGACGGAGTACGCCTTCAGGTCCCGGGAGGACGGCCTGCCGTACGACGCCTGGCTGCGCGTGCACGTCCGGGCCGGCGGCGAGATCGTCAAGGTCGCGCCGCGCTCGATGGTGGTGCCGGGCACGCTCGCCGAGTGGCGCGAGTGGACCGGCCTGCCGTTCGACCGGACCGGGCCGGTCGAGGTGCCCGGTGCGCTCAGCCCGGTGTACTGCGACGTGGCACAGGACCACGCCGTCTACGTCGAGCCGAACGTCTGGGTCAGCCACCGGCTGAGCTGACGCCCTCCTCCCCTGTCACACGACCGCCTCGGTCTCTGTGACGGTCCGTGGCGGCTGGGTACCCCCTTCGGGGATGGGAAGCGCCCTGGCGTGCCGGTGCCGCAGGCTGCCGGTGGGCTGAGCGGACTCGTCCTTCAGCAGCAGCGTGACCCCGGGCGCCCCGACGGGGAACTCGATCAACGGCGTGGGCGCCCCGGCCGCCAGCAGATCCAGTGCCGCCGTCTCCCAGCTCATCCCCACAGCATCTCCCATGACAGGGTCACCCGCTCCAGCGGATGCACGCGCTCGCCTCGATCCCTATGACGCTGGGGTCCTGCGAGGGGCGAGGAAGAAGACCGGTTAGGAGAGGGTCGCCCGCTCGCCCGGCTCCAGCAGGTGCACGCGGTCGCCGAGCCCCGCAAGAGACTTGACCAGCGTGTCCCGGCCCTGCGTGAAGTGGCCCCAGTGCTCGAAGTGCAGCGGCACCACGTGGCGGGCGCCCAGGATCTCGGCCGCCTCGGCCACGTCGTCGCTGGTCAGCGTCAGGTACGCGTCACCCACCAGCGGCGTGCGCGCCCCACCGGCGAACAGCACCGCCACGTCCACCGGCCCGACGCGCGCCGCGATGTCCCTGACCACGTCCAGCGAGGCGTTGTCCCCGCTCACGTACACGGTCGGCAGGGCCTCACCGCTCAGTACGAACCCGGTCACCTCGCCCACCAGGTGCTCGCTCCCGTCGGGCCCGTGCTGCGCGGGCACGCCGGTGATCCGCAGCACACCGCCCCCGGGGCGGGCCAACTCGGTGTGCGTCCAGTTCGGCAGGGCCCGCACCGGTTCGCCGACTCGCTCGGCCGCCGAGCCGGTCGACAGCACCACCGGCGCCGAGGACAGGAAGGCGCGCCCGGCCTTGTCGAGGTTGTCGGGATGCTGGTCGTGCGAGAGCAGGACGGCGTCCACGGCCCCGGCGTCGTCGAGCCCGAAGGCCGGTCCGGCCGTCTTGACCAGCGCCCGGTTCCCGATCGGGTAGTCGCCGGGCGGGTCGAACGTGGGGTCGGTCAGCAGCCGCACTCCGCCGATCTCCAGGACCGCGGTCGGCCCGCCGACGTAACGAATCTCCATGGAGATCATGACACCCGCGCCGGACGCGGTATTCCGCCTCACGCGCGCAGGCCGTCGATGATCCGCCACATGGACCGGTGGCAGAGCGCGCGGAAGCCGGCCTCGTCCATCGCGACGCGCCCGCTCAGGTACTGGTGGATCAGCCCCTGTGCGCTCGACGTGATGGTCAGCGCCACCTCCAGCGGGTCGTCGCGGCGGAGCATGCCGGTGCGCATCCCGTCCTCGACGAGCTCCACGATCACGGTGAACGGCGGCCCCTGCCCGGCGCGGAAGTCCTCGGGGAAACGGCGGGCCTGCGCCCAGGCGTCCGACATCAGGAACGTGTACAGGTGCGGCCGGCCGAGCGCGAAGTCGAGGAAGCCGTCGAGCAGGACGTCGATCCGCTCCTCCAGCGGGCCGGCGGGCGGGAGTCGCTCCCACTGCTCGGCCAGCTCACGGCCGCTGGCGGTGGCGACGGCGCGCAGCAGCGCCTCGCGGTTGGGGTAGTGCCGGTAGATGGCCATCGCCGTGACGCCGACGGCCTCGCCGACCCGGCGCATGCTCACCGCCTCGGCGCCCTGCTCGACGAGGATCCGCTGCGCGACTTCGGCGATGCGGGCGGCCGTTCCCCCATCTCTCACGTGTACAGCGTAAACCTATTTGAGGCGCAGCCTCTTCATGGTCTTGAGCGTGGTGACCAGCACGCCCGCCCATTTGTCGTACGTCATGCCGAAGGGCGGCTCGAAGCCCAGCCACGTGGCCTGCGAGGCGACGGTCTGCGCCTCGGTGTAGCGGAGCAGGCCCTCGGCTCCGTGCCGGCGGCCCAGCCCGGACGCCTTCATGCCGCCCATCGGCGCGTCATAGGAGGCGTACGCCGAGCCGTACCCCTCGTTGATGTTGACCGTGCCCGCCTTGATCCGGGCGGCGAGCGCGCGGCCCCGCGTCAGGTCGGACGTCCAGACCGAGGCGTTGAGCCCGTAGATGGTGTCGTTGGCCAGCGCCACCGCCTCCTCGTCCGAGGAGAACCGGTAGAGCCCGACCACCGGGCCGAACGTCTCGTTGCGGCAGAGCCGCATCTCCTCGGTGATGCCGGTGAGCACGGTGGGCTCGTAGAACAGCGGGCCGAGGTCGGGCCGGGCCTTGCCGCCGGTCAGCACGGTGGCGCCGTGGGCCACGGCGTCGTCCACGTGCGCGCTGACCGCGTCCAGCTGGCGCCGCGAGGTGAGCGAGCCCATCTGGACCGACCAGTCGTGGCCCGTGCCCATCTTGAGCTCGGCCGCCTGCCCGGCGAAGCGCTCGGCGAAGGCGTCGAACACGGCGGTGTGCACGTACAGGCGCTCGATCGACAGGCAGAGCTGGCCCGCGTTGGTGAAACAGGCGCGGATGGCGCCCTGGACGGCGAGGTCCAGGTCGGCGTCGTCGAGCACCACCATCGGGTTCTTACCGCCGAGCTCCAGCGAGCAGCCGATGAGCCGTTTGGCGGCCTCCTCGGCGATCTTCCTGCCGCCCCGGGTGGAGCCGGTGAAGGCCACATAGTCGGCGCCGTCGAGCAGGGCGTCGCCGACCTCGGCGGGCTCGCCGAGCACGACCTGCCAGACCTCGCGCGGCAGGCCCAGCTCGGCCAGCAGGTCGATGGTCCACAGCGTCGACAGGGCGGTCTGCGTGTCGGGCTTATGCACGATGGCGTTGCCGGCGAGCAGCGCGGGCACGGCGTCGGTGACGCCCAGGGAGAGCGGGTAGTTCCACGGCGTGATCAGCGCGACCACGCCCTTGGGCCGGCGCAGCTCCGTCACCCGGGTGGCCACGGGGAAGATGCCGGCGCGCCGTCGCGGGGCGAGCAGGCCGGGCGCGCGCCGGGCGAAGTAGAGGCTGCAGCCCGCCACGTCCAGCACCTCCTCGAAGGCGTGCTTGCGGGCCTTGCCGGTCTCGTTCTGGACGATGTCGAGGATCTCGTCCCTGCGGTCGAGGATCGCGTCGTGCAGCAGCAGGAACGGCCGCGCCCGCTCCGCGACCGGCCGCGCGGCCCACTCCGCCTGCGCCGCCCGCGCCTTCTCATATGCCGTATGTACGTCATCCACCCCGGAAACGGGCAGCTCGACGAGGGGTTCGCCGGTGAACGGTGCGATGATCTCAGCCGTCTTGCCACTGGACGTCACGTGCATGGAAGCAGGGTATTCCGGATCGCTACCGGCGGGTAGTTTTTGCCAATCCATGGCATGGGGACACAATCCCTTCATGCCTTCCTTCGCGCCACTCAGACCGGGAGACCCCGAGAGGCTCGGAGGTCTGCCTCTCCTAGGCCGGCTGGGCGAAGGCGGCCAAGGCGTCGTCTACCTGGCCAGAGACCCGGCGGGCACGCACGTGGCGGTCAAGTGGCTGCGCCCCGAACAGGCCGGCGACGAGGTGAGCGTGGGCCGGTTCCTGCGCGAGGTCCAGGTCGCCCAGCAGGTGGCGCCGTTCTGCACCGCCGCGGTGCTCGGCACGGGCATCGAGCACGACCGGCCGTACATCGTCAGCGAGTTCATCGAGGGCCCCTCCCTCCAGCGGGTCGTCCAGGAGGAGGGCCCGCGCACCGGCACGGCCCTGCACCGCCTGGCCATCGGCACGGCGACCGCGCTGGCCGCGATCCACCAGGCCGGGATCGTGCACCGTGACTTCAAACCGGCCAACGTGATCATTGGCGCCGACGGGCCGCGGGTGATCGACTTCGGCATCGCCAGGGCGCTCAACGCCACCTCGACGATCAGCAGCATGCCGGTGGGCACACCCTCGTACATGCCGCCCGAGCAGGTCATGGGCCACACCGTCGGACCGGCGGCCGACCTGTTCTCGTGGGGGAGCACGATCGTGTTCGCCGCCTCGGGGCGCTCGCCGTTCGGCAGCGACACGATGCCCGCGGTGATCAACCGGGTGCTGAACCACCAGCCGGACATGAGCGGGCTGCACGGTCCGCTGCTCGACGTGGTGGCCGCGTGCCTGGCCAAGGATCCGGCGCAGCGGCCGACGGCGGAGCAGGTGATCATGCGCCTGCTGCAGCACCCGGAGCCCAACTCCGGCATGCTCGCCCAGGCCGCGGCGGCGGCCGCCCCGGCGGAGCCCTGGCGGGCGCCCTATGCCCAACCGCCCGTGACCGGTCAACCTCTTCACCCGGGGCCGCCTTCTCTGCCCGGCGGGCCGCCCTCGGCGCCCGGCCACCACTACGGACCGCCGCCCACGGGCGACCACCGGCCGACGCATCCGAGCCCGTACTCCCCCGGACACTCCCAGCAGAAGAAGAGCAGGGCGCCCATCGTCATCGGCGTGACCGTGGCCGTCGCGCTGCTCGTGTTGGCCGGCGTCGGCGTGGTCATCAGCCAGACCAAGCCCCCGGCCGCCACGCTGACCGCCAACAGCCGCGCCTCCACCACGGAGTCCGCCAGGAAGCCCAGCACCACGCCGCCGGGCGTGCCGCGGAGGGGCACGAAGCGGGCAATACCCGGTGGCGCCATCTCCCTGTACGAGAATCCGGCCGACCCGATCACGCTGACCTCGTACGAGATCTACAACAAGAAGGCCGACGACTGGATCGACTACGCCCGCAACTCACTGCGCGGCACGTTCACCAAATACGCCGGCAACTGGGAGACGCTGGTCTCGCCCGACGGCCACTCCATGGTCGGCCGCGGCCGCAACTACACCTCCGACGACTACGACTCGGTGATCATCACCGACCGGCGGTCCGGCGACAGGACCACGATCAAGACCGTGCGCAAGCCGCTGATCAGCAGCATCCGCGCCTGGTCGAAGGACGGCTCGAAGATCCTGCTCAACATCGAGAAGGAGTCGGGCAAGAACTGGCTCTACCTCGGCTTCGTCATCGTCGACGTGGCGGCCGAGGACGCCAAGGTGGTCACCGTGGCCGACACCACGATCCGCAAGACCGCCTTCGGCTGGGACGGCGAGGAGGAGGGCGTGGTCAACATGTCCCCCGGGCGCGGCCTGCGCTTCTACGACACGAAGGGCCAGGCCACCCGCACCCTGGCGAACATCGGCTCGCTGGCCTCCGGCACGCAGGACATCTTCTCCCCTTCCGGCAAGGTGTTCATCACGAACTGCCCCAAGGGCGGAGACGGCGACCACTGCGTCTGGAACACGGAGAGCGGCGACCGGGTCCGCCGGTTCACCTCCGACTGCGACAAGGTCCTCGGCTGGTACAACGAGACCCACGTCTACTGCTGGGAGCAGGACAACTCCCCCAGGGACGAGATCCAGGTGGCGGACTTCCAGGGCAAACTTGTCCGCAAACTGCTCGACATCCCCGAGAACCTCGACTTCAGCCCGGTCTTCACGGTCGATCCTCCTGGATGATCGTGAACCGCCAGGCGCGGAGATCCGTCAATGAGGTCATGAAGACGCTGATCCGTACGGTCGTGGCCGGGGCGGCCCTCGCGACGGCCATCTCCGCCTGCACCTCGGCGCCGGGGGGCACCGCGCCCGTGAAGCAGCGCCTGCAGGTGCGCCTGGTCTCCTACAACGGGTGCGACGACATGCTCGCCGGGCTACGCGAGCACGCGGCGAGCAACGTCGGCCAGTGGGGCTTCGGCGGCCCGATGCCCATGTACATGACCCGCCAGAAGTCCATGGAGGCGACCGCCGACACCGCCCCGGAGCACTCCACGACCAACACCCACGAAGCGGGAGTGGACGAGCCCGACCTGGTCAAGACCGACGGCAACCGGATCATCACGGTCGCGGGCGGCACGCTGCGGATCATCGACACGGCCTCCAGGAAGCTCACCGGGTCCGTCAAGCTCACCAAGGCCGACGAGCCCGCCTACGCCCCCGCCGACCTGCTCGTCTCGGGCGACCGCGCGCTGGTGCTGTATCGCGGGGGCGACATCATGTACAAGACGTTCGCGCCCGTCGGCGAGACCCGATACCTGCTGGTGGACCTGTCCGGTGAGCCCAAGGTGCTCGGGACGATCAAGCCGCAGGGCACGTACGTGGACGCCAGGATGGTCGGCTCGACCGTCCGGCTCGTCACCCGCAGCCAGCCCGACATCACCTTTCCGCAACCGAAGGAGAACGCCTCCGAGGCCGAGATGAAGAAGGCGAACGCGGCGGCGGTACGCCGGGCGCCGCTCGACGCCTGGCTGCCCAAGATCCAGATCACGGACGCGGCCGGGACCGTCACCAAGAAGACGGTCGACTGCGCGCGGGTCAGCCATCCGGCCGACTACACCGGCACCTCGCTGCTGACCGTGCACACCATCGACCTGGCCCAGGGCCTCACGGAGGCGGGCACCGACCCGATCAGCCTCGCGGCCGACGGCGACACGGTCTACGGCACCGGCCAGAGCCTGTACGTGACCAGCAACCCGCGCTGGTGGTGGCCGGTGCCGATGGCGGCCGTGGAGGACACGCCCCAGGCCCCCGCCACCGAACCCGACCCGACCGAACCCACCCCCTCGGCCAAGGTCACGCTCAGCCCCGAGCCCACTCCGACACCGACCGCCCCGCCTGAAGAGACCGAGGTCCACCGTTTCGACATCGGCCACCCGGGTCCGCCCACCTATGTGGCCTCGGGCAAGGTGCCGGGACGGCTGCTGAACCAGTACTCGCTGTCGGAGTACGACGGCAACCTGCGCGTCGCCACCACGCTCAACTCCGAGGCCCAGAAGACCAGCACCAGCAGCGTGTACGTGCTCAAGGCCGACACCCTGGACAAGGTCGGCGAAGTGGGCGGCCTGGGTGAGGGCGAGCGCATCTACTCGGTCCGGTTCATCGGCCCGGTCGGCTACTGCGTCACGTTCAAGCAGGTAGACCCGCTCTACACGCTCGACCTGCGCGACCCGGCCGCGCCCAAGGTGACCGGCGAGCTGAAGATCACCGGCTACTCCGCCTACCTCCACCCCGGCGGCGACGGCCGGCTGATCGGGATCGGGCAGGAGGCCAGCGAGAAGGGCCGGACGCTCGGCACGCAGATCTCGCTCTTCGACGTCAGCGACCCGGCGAACCCGAAGCGGCTGTCGCAGATGTTCCAGAAGAACTCGGGCTCCGAGGCGGAGTGGGACCCGCACGCGTTCCTGTACTGGCCCAAGACCGGCCTGTCGGTGATTCCGCTCAACACCTACGAGCAGAACAAGGAAGAGATCGGCGCCGTGGTCCTGAAGATCGACGACTCCGCAGTGACGAAGCTCGGCATGATCAAGCATCCGGTCCAGCGGCCGAAGGACGGGGCGTACCAGCCGAGCATCCAGCGCGCGATGGTCATCGGCGACTCGATCTGGACCGTCTCCACGGACGGCGTCCAGGTCAACGACGCGACCACGCTGGCCGAGCAGACGTACATCCCGCTCCGCTAAAAGGGGGTCACTGCTCGGGGAGGGCGACCGGCACGATCTCGGGCGCGCCGAGTCTGATCGCGTCGGCCTCCTGGTCGGTGTCCTGCTGCTGGGACAGGCGTTCGGCCTCGACGCGCTTGGTGAAGTATTCGACCTCGCGCTTGACCTGCTCGCCGTCCCAGCCGAGCGGCTGGGCGAGGAGCTCGGCGGCCTCGTGGGCGCTGGCCAGGCCGCGGTGGAAGGTCTCGATCGAGATGTGCGTCCGCCTGGTCAGTACGTCGTTGAGATGCCTGGCACCCTCATGGGTGGCCGCGTAGACGATCTCCGCGCGCAGGTAGTCGTCGGCCCCGCCGAGCGGCCGGGCCAGCGACCTGTCGTGGTCGATCAGCTCCAGGACCTCGTCGACGAGCGAGCCGTAGCGCTGGAGCAGATGCTCGATGCGGGCCACGTGCAGGCCCGAGGTGTGGGCGAGCCGGTGCCTGGCGTTCCACCGCGCCTGGTAGCCCTCGGCGCCGACGAGCGGGATGCGGTCCGTGCACGATCTCGGCACCCGCTGGTCGAGCCCGTGGGCGACGGCGTCGACGGCGTCCCTCGCCATAACCCGATAAGTCGTATATTTCCCGCCGGCGATCATCACCAGGCCGGGGACCGGATGCGCCACCACGTGCTCGCGCGACAGCTGCGACGTCTCCTCCGACTCACCTGACAGCAGCGGCCGCAGCCCCGCGTAGACGCCCTCGACGTCGTCCCGCGTCAGCGGCACGGACAGGACGGCGTTCACGTGGTCGAGGAGGTAGTCGATGTCGACCCGCGACGCCACGGGATGCGCCTTGTCCAGCTTCCACTCGGTGTCGGTGGTGCCGATGATCCAGTGCCGCCCCCACGGAATCACGAAAAGTACGGATTTTTCGGTGCGAAGGATGATTCCGGTGAGCGAGTGGATCCGGTCGCGTGGGACCAGCAGGTGGACCCCCTTGGAGGCCCGTACATGGATCTGGCCCCGGCCGCCCACCAGCTCCTGGATGTCGTCGCTCCATACGCCGGTCGCGTTGACCACCTGCCGGGCGCGTACGTCCAGCTCAGCGCCGCTCTCCAGGTCGCGCACCCGCACGCCGGTGACCCGCTCGCCCTCGCGCAGGAACCCCACGACCTGGGCCCGCGGCGCCACGTGCGCGCCGTAGGTGGCCGCCGTGCGCAGCATCGTCATCACGTAGCGCGCGTCGTCGACCTGCGCGTCCCAGTACTGCACCGCGCCGGTGAACGCGGTCCGCTTCAACGCGGGCGCCAGCCGCAACGCCCTGCTCCTGGACAGGTGCCGATGCCCCGGCACCCCGCGGGTCAGCCCCGAGGCGAACCCCAGGGCGTCGTAGAGGGCCACCCCCGCCCCCACGTATGGCCGCTCCCACCCGAGGTGGGTCATCGGAAACAGGAACGGCACCGGCCGGACCAGATGCGGCGCGATTCGCTGCAACAGCAGCGCCCTCTCCTGGAGTGCCTCCCTGACCAGCTCGAAATTGAGCTGCTCCAGGTAGCGCAGGCCGCCGTGGATCAGCTTGGAGGATCGCGACGACGTACCGGAGGCGAAGTCGCGCGCCTCCACCAGGCCGACGTCGAGCCCTCGGGTGACGGCGTCGAGCGCGATCCCCGCGCCGACGACTCCCCCGCCGACCACGACCACGTCGAGTTCCTGTGCCCCCATCCAATCCAGCGCCGAGGTCCGCTCTCCAGGCCCAAGCCGGGCGATTCCCCTTCCCGCCATGCCCCTCCTCTTACCCGCCGCAGGGTCTCCTGCGACAAACTTCACTCTTTTCTTGTACGGCACGCATGGGTTACTCGCCACCCGCCGACCATGCCTGGGGTCCTCAGGAGATGGCTCCTGTACGGCACGCATGGGTCACCCGCCACCCGCCGACCATGTTTGGGGGCCTCCAGGAGACGGCCTCTGACCGGATGGTGGCCGAGCGCCGTTACGGCCCGCGGAAGAGTCGGGGAACGCGCTGAGGCGGAGGAGTGGACGAACACACTGAGACGGAGGCGGGAGCGAGCGGTGCGGCCCGTCAGGCGCGGATGACCTTTACGCCCGCGTCGGTCAGCTCGCCGGCGAGAGAGTCGGAGAGCTGGGCGTCGGTGACCAGCGTGTCGATCTGGTTGGTGGGGCAGATGCGGGAGAACGCCCGCTTGCCGATCTTGGAGGAGTCCGCCACCACCACGACCTGCGCGGCGCGGCTGATGAGCAGGTGGTTGACGCTGGCCTCCCCCTCGTGGTGGGCCGAGGCGCCCAGCTCCACGTCGAGCGCGTCCACGCCCAGGAAGGCCACGTCGAGCGTCACCTGTTCGAGCACGCCCGACGCCAGCGGGCCGATGAGCTCGTAGGACTGCGGCCTGGCCACGCCGCCGGTGACCACGATCTTGACGTGCTGGCGGACCGTGAGCTCCGAGGCGATGTTCAGGGCGTTGGTGACGATGGTGACGCCCGATTCCAGCGCTGGGCAGGTGGCCAGCGTGCGGGCCAGCTCGGAGGTCGTGGTGCCGCCGTTGAGCCCGATCACGGCGCCCGGCGAGACCAGCTCGGCGGCCGCCGCGGCGATGCGGTGCTTCTCGTCGGCGTGCCGGGCGGTCTTGTAGCGCAGCGGGAGGTCGTAGCTGACGCTCTGGGCGACGGCCCCGCCCCGCGTGCGCATGAGCATCTGCTGCTGGGCGAGCTGGTCGAAGTCGCGGCGGATCGTGGCGGTGGAGACGTCGAGCTCTTGGGCGGCCTCCTCGACGGAGAGCCGTCCTTCCTGCGCGAGCAGCTCGAGAATCGCGTTCCAACGATCGTAGCGGGACACGATGCCTCCCCTTTGAGATCCGTCGGGGCCAAGCGTGGCACAACCTGGGAGGTCAAGCCACCGGTGCAAATTTCTGCTCCTTTATGCTATAAAAACAGCAGAAACAATCAATCACGGGGAGGCAAGTGGTGACCACCCACACCGAGGCCGAGATCGGCTCCCAGCCCGAGTGCTGGCGTCGCGCCGTCGCGGACGTACCCGTCGGCGCGCTGCCCCGCCCCGGTGAGCGGGTCGCCGTCATCGGCTGTGGGACGTCGTGGTTCATCGCGATGGCCTACGCCACCCTGCGCGAGCGCGCGGGACTGGGCGAGACCGACGCGTTCGCCGCCTCGGAGGCACCCACCGGCCGCTCGTACGACCGCGTGCTGGCTCTGACGCGCTCCGGCACCACGACCGAGGTCCTGGAGCTGCTGCGCAGGACGGACGCCAGGACCACGGCCATCACCGCCGACCCGAACACGCCGGTCATGACGGCCGCGGACGACGTCATCGTGCTCGACTACGCCGACGAGCAGTCGGTCGTGCAGACCCGGTTCGCCACCACGCAGCTGGCCATGCTCCGCGCCAGCCTGGGCGAGGACCTCACCCAGGCGATCGCCGACGCCGAACAGGCCGTGGCGGCCCCGCTCCCCGCCGAGCTCACCGACGCGGAGCAGTTCAGCTTCCTCGGCATCGGCTGGTCGGTCGGCCTGGCCCAGGAGGCCGCGCTGAAGATGCGCGAGGCGTCACGGTCGTGGACCGAGGCGTACCCGGCGATGGAATACCGTCACGGCCCCATCAGCATCGCCGGCCCGGGACGCGTCACCTGGATGCTCGGCACCGCCCCCGAGGGCCTGCGCGAGCAGGTCGAGGAGACCGGCGGCACGTTCTTCCAGACCGGGCTCGACCCGATGGCCGAGCTGATCAGGGCGCAGCGGGTCGCGGTCGCCAGGGCGTTCGCCAGGGGTCTCGACCCGGACGAGCCCCTGCACCTCACCCGATCTGTGATCCTTTCTTCATGAGCCTTACTCTTGCCGACGCCCGCATCGTGACTCCCGAGGGAGTTCACGACGGGTGGTTGACCATCGAAGACGGCCGCATCACGCACGTCGGGCACGGAGCCGCCCCTCGCGCGGGCCACAGCCTGGGCGGGCGGCACGTGGTGCCCGGCTTTGTCGACCTGCACAACCACGGCGGAGCGGGCGGCTCGTTCCCGACCGGCGAGCAGGACCGAGCGCGTGACGCCGTGGCGCTGCACGAGCGCCACGGCACCACGACGATGGTGGCCAGCCTGGTGACCGGCGCGCTCGACGACCTGGCCCGCGCCACGTCGTCACTGGCCGAGCTGTGCGACGACGGCCTGCTGGCCGGAATCCATTTCGAAGGCCCGTACATCTCACGGGCCCGCTGCGGCGCCCACAACCCCGGGCTGCTGCGCGAGCCGTCGCCGCGGGAGTTCGCCGGGCTGCTGAAGTCCGGACGCGGGCACGTACGCATGCTGACCATCGCCCCCGAGCTGCCCGGCGCCCTTGAGACGATCCGGCTGGCCGCCGCCGAGGGCGTGCTCGCCGCGCTCGGCCACAGCGACGCCACCTATGAGCAGACGCTGGCGGGCATCGAGGCCGGCGCGACCGTGGCCACGCACCTCTACAACGCGCTGCCGCCGCTCGGCCACCGCGCCCCCGGCCCCGTCGCCGCGCTGCTGGAGGACGAGCGGGTGACGATCGAGCTGATCAACGACGGCGTGCACGTGCACCCGGCCATGCTGCGGCTGGCCTACGAGGTCGCCGGGCCCACCAGGACCGCGCTGATCACCGACGCGATGGCCGCCGCCGGCATGGGCGACGGTACGTACGTGCTGGGCTCCATGGACGTGATCGTCACCGACGGCGTCGCCAGGCTGGCCGAGGGCGACTCGATCGCGGGCAGCACGCTCACCATGGACGTGGCCTTCCGCCGCGCCGTGCGGGAGGTGGGCCTGACGCTGTCCGAGGCGGTCCAGCTCACCTCGCTGACGCCGGCCCGCGTGCTGGGCGTCGCCGACCGCGCCGGCTCGATCGCCGTGGGCAAGGCGGCCGACCTGGTGGTCCTGTCCGACGAGTTGGAGGTGGCGGGTGTGATGAAGCGCGGAGCCTGGATCGTGGAGCCCTGATGATCCTCACCGTGACGCTCAACGCCGCCCTCGACGTCACCTACCAGGTGCCCCGCGTCGACTGGGACGGGGTCAACCGCGTCGCCGCCGTACACCGGCGGGCCGGCGGTAAGGGCGTCAACGTGGCCCGTGTCCTGGCCGCGCTCGGTCAGGACGTGCTGGTCACCGGCCTCGCGGGCGGCCCGACCGGCCGGGCCATCGAGGCCGACCTTGAGGCGGCCGGACTGCCGCACGCCTTCGTGGGGATCGCGGCCGACTCGCGCACGACGCTGGTGGTCGCGGATTCCGGCCAGGCTGTGGCGGGCGGCGAGCAGGGTTCCAGAGGGGCCGCGCCAGGCGGCGAGCGGGGTTCCGGAGGCCAGACCGCGCTGTTCAACGAGCCGGGGCCGGAGGTCACGGCGGCCGAGTTCGGGCGGATGGTCGGCCGTTTCACCGACCTGCTGGTCACGGCGGATGCGGTCGTCATCTCGGGCAGCCTGCCCAGGGGCGTGCCGCTCGACGCGTACGCGACCCTGGCCGCCCTCGCCGCCGAGCACGGCGTGCCCGCCATCGTGGACGCCGACGGCGAGCCGCTGCGGCATGCCCCCGGCGGCCGCCCCTCGATCGTCAAGCCGAACGCCGAGGAGCTCGCGCGGGCGGTGCCGGACGGCGGTCCCGAGGAGGGCGCGCAGGCGTTGCGCGGTCGCGGGGCCGAGTCGGTGGTCGTGTCGATGGGCGCCGACGGTCTGCTGGCCGTCACGCCCGAGGGGATCTTCCGGGCGCGCATGCCGTACAAGGTGAAAGGTAATCCGACCGGCGCCGGTGATTCGCTGGTCGCCGGGCTGGCGCTGGGGCTCGTGGAGCGGTCCCCGTGGCCCGAGCGGCTCACCCGGGCGGCGGCGCTGGGCGCCGCGGCGGTCGCGGCGCCCGTGGCGGGCGACTTCGACCGCGACGTCTACGCCGACATCCACCCCCGCATCGTCATCGTCTGAGGGACCGCCTTCGCCGTCCGAAGAGTTGCCCGAGGAACCGCCTTCACCATCTGAAGAATCGCCCGAGGAAACGTCAAAGGAGCCGTCATGCCCCTCGCCCGAATCGGCGACATCGTCCGCGAATCACCCGCCGGAGTGGGCGCGTTCAACGTGATCCAGCTGGAGCACGCCACCGCCATCATCGGGGGCGCCGAGGCCCTGGGCCTGCCGGTCGTCCTGCAGATCAGCGAGAACTGCGTCCGCTACCACGGCGCCCTGGAACCCATCGCGCTCGCCTGCCTCGCGGTCGCCAGAGGAGCCGCCGTCCCGGTGGCGGTGCATCTCGACCACGCCACCGATCGCGCCCTGGTCGAAGAGGCGGTGGAGCTGGGGGTCGGCTCGGTGATGTTCGACGCGTCGGCGCTGCCCGACGAGGAGAACGTGGCCGCCACCGCCGACGTGGCCGCCTGGTGCCACGAGCGGGGCGTGTGGGTGGAGGCCGAGCTGGGCGAGGTGGGCGGCAAGGACGGCGTGCACGCGCCGGGCGCGCGTACCAAGCCGCACGAGGCGGTGGACTACGTGGCGCGTACCGGCGTCGACGCGCTGGCCGTCGCCGTGGGCACCTCGCACGCGATGACCACCAAGGACGCCGTGCTCGACCTGGACCTCATCGCCGAGCTCCGCGCCGCCGTGGCGGTCCCGCTGGTGCTGCACGGCTCGTCGGGGGTGCCCGACGACACCCTTCGCGCGGCCGTACGGCACGGCATGAAGAAGATCAACATCGCCACGCACCTGAACAAGGCGTTCACCGGCGCGGTACGCGACTACCTGGCCGGCGACGAGAAGGTGGTCGACTCGCGCAAGTACCTGCGGGCGGGCCGCGACGCCGTGGCCCGTGAGGTGACCCACCTCCTCGGCGTCCTCACAAGCTGAGCCCAGCGGCTCCGCTCTGGCCACGCTCGGTCGCGACCACCGTGCGGGTGAAGAAGTCGGTGACCGCCTTCTCGTAGCGGGCCGGGTCGGAGTTCCACGACTCGACGTGCTCAGCGCCGGGAAACTCCGCGTACTCCACCGGCCAGTGCGCCTTCTTGGCCGCCGCGACGAAAACGCGGTCCATCGCCAGCGGGGCCTGGGTGTCTTTCTGCCCGTGGACCGCGATCACCCACGTCGACCCGGACGCCGGTACGTACCAGGCCGGGGCCGGGCCGAGCTCGGTGCGCACCGAGACCTCCGAGTAGTCGAGCCCGAGGGAGCTCTTCGGGTCGCTGATCATCACGCCGGTCACGTCCACCGTGGTCCCGACCGACGGAGCCGGGCCGCTCAGGATGGGCCGTTCCACGGCGCCCGCCGAACCGGCGACGACATCGCCGATCTTCGCCTCGGCGCCGTCCCACACCATCCGAAACGTCCCGCGCCTTCGCGTGTACGCGTTGGGCGAGCCGATGACCACGTTCTCGCCGGAGCCGACCCGCTTCACTTCGAGCACCACGTTGGAGTGGTCGGGGTGCGTGGAGAAGCGATGGTCCGGCTTGATGGCGAGGTCGCTCCCCCATCAGGCGAGCCCGAAGGCGCCGCCGACCAGGGCCACCAGCAGCACGGGCACCGTCACGATGATGATCCGCCGCAGGCGCCGCCTGGGCTTCTTCTCCTGGGGGACGACCTTGAGCGTGGCGTCTTCCGCTGTCATGTATACAGCGTACACGGAGAACGTTTACGGCGTATACGTAGAAACCACTCCAGTTGTAGTACTACGATGAAGACACTTCATCCGCAGTACTACAACTGGAGTAATCATCTTGCGAAGCCTCACCTACTACGTCGCGACCTCCATCGACGGCTACATCGCCGGCCCGCACGGCGAGTTCGACTTCTACCCGGTGTCCGACGACCTGGCCGCCCACATGAACGAAGAGGCCCCCGAGATCGTCCCCACCCACATCCGGAAGCAGATCGGTCTCGCCGCGCCCAACAAGTGCTTCGACACCGTCCTCATGGGCCGGGGCACCTACCAGCCGGTCCTCGACATCGGCCTGACCAGCCCCTACGCCCACCTGCGTCAGTACGTCTTCTCCACCACGATCCCGGAGATCGCCGACCCGGCGGTGGAGCTCGTCTCCGGCGACCCCCTCGCGCTGGTCCGCCGCCTGAAGGAGGAGGACGACGGCCTCGGCATCTGGCTCTGCGGCGGCGGCAAGCTGGCCGGCGCGCTGCTGCCGGAGATCGACGAGCTGATCGTCAAGACCTATCCGGTGGTGGCGGGGTCGGGCATCCCCGCCTTCGACGGAGAGTTCCGACCGACCCTGTTCAAGCTGACCGCGACGCGCACGTTCGGCAACGGCGCGGTCGTCATGAGGTACGCGCGTTAGGAGTTCAGCGCGCCCATGAGCTCCTCGCGGTACTCCTCCATGGCCATGGGGTTCCCGTAGTCCCGGGAATGGACGATCAAGCCGTCCCGCACCCGGATGACCATGATGTACGACGAGACGACGGACCGCCCCGAGGCGACGAGAGAGCCGTGGATGTCGAACTCCACGATGACCACCTCGGGGTCAGTGGTCTCATGGATCAGCACGTTGTCCGTCCGCTCCCAGCGCAGCACGCCTTCGGCGGCCTTGAACCTGGCCCGCAGCTCCTCACGTCCCTGCGAGCGCCGAGGGATGCCGGCCGGGGCGAACGGTATTTCGATCACGACGTCGGGGGCGTACAGGTCGGCCAGTCCGCCGTCCACGGACGCCCGCAGGAAGCGATCGACGACCTCTCGGGCGGTCGGGTATGTCGGTACGGTCATGCGAACTCCTCGTTCTGCGTAGAATCGGAACGGTCAACCCGGTTAGACGCTACGGAACGCTCGTTCCGCTTGTCAATCCGGGCACCGCCCGACGCATGGGAGGCCACATGACGAGCGCCGCTCGCGCGGACGCCCGGCACAACCGCGCCCGCGTGCTGGAGGCGGCCCAGGAGGCGTTCGCGGCGGAGGGTCTGTCAGTGCCGCTCGACGTGATCGCCAGACGCGCGGGCGTCGGCGCGGGCACGGTCTACCGGCACTTCCCCAGCAAGGAGGCGCTGTTCGAGGCGGTGGTCCACGACCGGATCGAACGCCTGGCCGACGAGCTCACCGCCCTGCTGGCCACCGGCGAAGCGGAGACCGGAGCGGCGTTCTTCACCGCCTTCTCCTCGACCGTCGAGCAGGCCGGACTCAACAAGGCGCTCTGCGAATCCTTCGCCTCCGGCCTCAAGGCGGAGATTGCGCTGGAGGCCCGGCGACGCTACGGCCTCGCCCTCGCCGCCCTGCTCGACCGGGCCCGCCAGGCAGGCGCCGTACGCCCGGACGCGCAGCTGACGGACGTCATGGCGCTGATGGCGGGATGCCTCACGATGGAGGCGCACAGCACCACCCCCGGCAGGCCCACCGCCCTGGTCCTGGACGGCCTCCGCGCCGGACGCTCCCCGCTGCCCACCGTAACGAAACCTGTGACGAAACTTGAGTCCCGTAACGAAACCTCTGCGGAGCCCGCTCCCGCGGCTCGCTGCGAGGAGTGCGGCACCATCATCCACGCGCCCCGCACCGGCCGCCCACCCCGCTTCTGCGGCGGCGCCTGCAGGCAGAAGGCCCACCGCCGCCGGACCACCGGCTGACGGGTGGACTACCAGGCCAGAGCCTCGCCGTCACGGAAGAACCCCCCGGTAGGCCCGCCATCCGGCAGATCCACCGCCCACAGCACGCTCCGCGCCCCCTCGGCGACCGGCCGCCCGCCGGCCCCGCCCATGTCGGTGGCCACCCACCCGGGGCAGACGGAGTTCACCAGGATCCGATCCTCGCGCAGCTCGGCGGCCAGCATCCTGGTCAGCGCGTTGAGCGCGGTCTTCGACACGGTGTACGCGGGAGTGCCGCCGCCCATGACGGCCAGCGACCCGGCCTCGCTGGAGACGTTCACCACCCGCCCATGATCGCCGGCCCGCAACGACGGCAGCAGCGCCAACGTCACCCGCCAGGTCCCCAGCAGGTTCGTCTCCAGAGCCTCCCGCACGACGTCGAGGTCGGCGTTCTCGGCTCGCTGCCAGGTGTCGTAGTGGATGGCGGCGTTGTTGACCAGGACATCTACCTTGTCGTACGGCAACTCCTCGACGAACCGGCGCACCGAGTCAGGATCACCGACATCCAGTTGCCGCGGCACCACGATCCCGCTCAGTCCGCTCGCCGCCTTCTCCGCCTTCCCCAGATCCCTGGCGGTAAGGATGACGGTGTCCCCCGCCAGCGCGAGCTGGCGACAGACCTCCAATCCGATGCCCCGGTTGGCCCCGGTGACCAGGCAGATTCGATTCATTCGTTCGAGCCTATCCCCGGGACCCGCTCCCCGAGCCCCATCCCAGGGTGACCAGAAGCACACGGAATCTCCCGCTACGTAGACGAGCCGGTATGCGACGCAAGGGCGGGGTGCACAGACCGCGCCCGTAATTGGACGCGGAACATGCCGTGATTCCCATGCTGTGATGACTCGCGTTTGTCACACACACGGGGGTTCAACTCATGCAGAAGAAAGTCCGCTTACGCCTGACCATCCTCAGCACCGCCTGTGCGCTGCTGCCCTTTCTGGGCGCGGGGGCAGCCACGGCGCAGACCGCCACCGACGACCCGGCCATGACCGCGCGGGCCACCGACGACTCGGGCGGCAAGACTCCGGACAGGGACGCGACAGGGCCGCGGGGGGCGGTGCCGGGCGGGTTCGCCGACTGGAAGGCGCTGTTCTCGGAGCAGACTCGGCTGAACGGGGTGGCCGACCGCCTCACCGAGTCGGCCGAGAACGCCGACGGGTACGGAGGGATCATCGTCGCACCGGAGAACCACGAGGTACGCCTGTACTGGCGGGGCACGGTGCCGCCCGCCGTACAGACCACGATCGACCAGGGACGGCAGACGGCTCCGGTGACCGTACTGCCGGCCGCCTACACCAACGCGCAACTCCTGCAGGAGGCCGATAAGTGGGCCGAGGCCGGCCAGGCGAGCGGCGCGGCGCCGCAGCCGGACGGCAGCGGCATCCGGCTCTCGGTCACCGGGCAGGACACCGACCCGCAGCAGCTGCAGCGGCCCAGCGGCACGACCGCGCCGATCACCCTCGAGAAGGGAGAGGAGTTCAGCCCGGCCTACAGCAGGCAGGACGACGTGCCCAGCTACTACGCGGGCGGCCGGACCTGGAACCAGCAGTCGGGGGCCGGCTGCAGCTCCGGCTTCGCAGTCTATGACAAGTACGGCACCCCGGGGTTCCTCACCGCCGCTCACTGCGGCAATGTCTGGGACCAGTTCTACGACGGCGGAGGCATCAGCCCGGCGAACCACATGGGTCAGCTGTCCTGGCGCGTCGCCAAGCGAGACGCCGCGATCGTGCTCGCCGACGCGACCGCCAACGTCTTCGACGGCAGCAGCACCGCCTCCACCAGCAACAAGGTGGTGGCGCTGTGGAAGGCGCACGTGGGCAACTTCGTCTGCAACTCCGGGGCCACCCTGGGCGAGAACTGCCTCATCAAGGTGACCGAGACCGGCTGGAGCGGCACTTACACCAACGGTCAGTACGTCAAGCACATGGTCCGCGCCAAGAGCGTCGGCGGCGGCTGCGCCGTCGCACACGGTGACAGCGGGGGCCCGGTCTACTCCTACACCAACTGGTTCGACGAGGTCGCCGCCCAGGGCATCACCTCGGCCGTCAGCAAGAAGGTGTACTGCGGCGCCGCGGACGGCGGATCCGTGATCATATTCTCCCGCGTCTGGGACGTGGACCTGGAATTCGGCGCCTTGCTCCAGGTCTGGTAGCCCTTGGGTCGCGCCGGATCTTCCGAAGGACAGGAATGCCCGCCCACCCCGACCACGTGTCGGGGTGGGCGACGTGGTGTGCGCGCGGAGTGGCGTCGGCGTGTATGTCTGATAGCCATGGAACAAAAGACCTTTTATCCACCGATTGAGCCGTACGAGACCGGGATGCTCGAAGTGGGCGACGGGAACGAGATCTATTGGGAGGTCAGCGGCAACCCCGACGGAAATCCTGTCGTCTTTCTGCATGGCGGTCCCGGGGGCGGGTCGTTACCGCCGCAGCGGCGGTTCTTCGATCCCGAGGCGTACCGCATCGTCCTGTTCGACCAGCGCAACTGCGGGCGCAGCCGACCACATGCGGCCGACCCCGGGGTGTCGCTGGAGACCAACACGACCTGGCACCTCGTGGCGGACATAGAGCGGCTCAGGCAGCACCTTGATATCGAGCGCTGGCAGGTGTTCGGTGGCTCGTGGGGGTCGACGCTCGCGCTGGCGTACGCGCGGCGGCACCCGGAGCGGGTGAGCGAGCTGGTGCTGCGCGGCGTCTACCTGGCGAGCAAGGCCGATGACGCGTGGGCGTTCACCGGCACCGGGTCGGCCCGGCTCTTTCCGCGGGAGTGGGCGGCCTTCCGCGACTTCATCCCTGAGACGGAGCGGGACGACCTGGTCGCCGCCTACCACCGCCGGTTGTCCGACCAGGACCCGGAGGTGCACGTACCGGCCGCGCGGGCCTGGGCGGCCTGGGAACTGTCGGCGAACACCCTGCTCCCCGCCCCGCCGCCACCTCTGGACGACCGGGAGCTGGTGGGCTTCTCCCGCATCGAGGCGCACTACTTCAGCCAGGCGTGTTTCCTGGAGGAGGGCGAGCTGCTCGACGTGGCCGCGATCCGGCACATCCCGTG
This sequence comes from Nonomuraea aurantiaca, assembly GCF_020215705.1. Classification (GTDB taxonomy): domain Bacteria; phylum Actinomycetota; class Actinomycetes; order Streptosporangiales; family Streptosporangiaceae; genus Nonomuraea; species Nonomuraea aurantiaca. The sequence goes on from NZ_JAIWNB010000010.1 coordinate 259,483, forward strand.
CGTGATCGTGAACGGCCGCTATGACATGAAGACGCCGCCTGACGCGGCGTGGGACCTGCATCTGGCCTGGCCGGAGGCGGAGCTGCGGATCGTCGAGGACGCCGGTCACGCGGGCGCCGAACCCGGCACGCTGCACGAGCTCATCGCGGCCACGGACGGCTACCGCTCCGCCTCCCTCGTTCAGCCGCCCACCGTGGGGCGGATCGCGTGACGGCTGCCAGGCGGGAGTGTGACAGACGGGCGGGAATCTGGCAGGCGGGCGGGAGTCTGGCCAGCGGCGCCGCCTGCAAATCCGGCCATGGCTTGGAAGGCCTGCCTGGCCGCGCTTTCCGCGTCGATCCGCTCTTCCAGCTCGGCGACATCGTCGGAGTCGAGCTGCCTTCGCCCGCGTATGCGATCGGCCAGTCTCGTCTCCTTGAACGCCCGCCGCCGCTCGGCCGAGAGAGTGTTGCGAGCCACGCCGTACAACCACGCGATCTCGCTACCGAGCCCGGGCCGGTAGGTGTGGGCGGAGTCGAGCACCGCGAGGAAGACCTCCGCCACCAGGTCGGCGACCGTGTGCGGATCATCGACCCGGCGAGCCAGGAACCGCGTGATCGCGTCGACGTGGCGCCGGTAGAAGGCTTCGAAAGCCTCCGGGTCTGTGGCGATGTCCGACTGTCTGCGACGCACCGGCCATGCTCCCTTCGTCGATTACCTCCCTTCTTGGTCAGCTGCCGAAAAGGCGTTATGAGAGTGAGCAGAGACGACAATGTTCCCGGCGCGCGACGGTCGCGGGCCGGGAACATTGGTCATGGCCCCGCCGTCAACGCGGCGGGCCCTGCGGATGATCAGCTCTTGGTACGTCGGGCGAGCCAGGCGGCCTCGTACCGGTCGATCGCCGAGCCCAGCTGGGCCAGCTTCTCGGTGTAGGCGACCGGGTAGATGCCGGGCTCGGTCGCCGGCCGGTTGGCGTCCACGTACTGGGTGCCGAGGTTGGTGAAGGCCACGACGACGTAGTGGCGGCCCGCCTTGCCCGGCAGGGACCGCACGATGCCCGCGTCAGCTCCCGAGTTGCCGACCCAGCCGGTCTTGTGCGCGAACGTGACCTGCGCCTGCTTGTTGCAGGGCCGGACGTCCTTGCCGAACTTGTTGCCCTCGACCGTCACCGTGCCATCGGCGGCCACCCACCGCGAAGCCACCCGCTGCGGGATGCCCGCGGCCGGGTACGCGCTGCCGCACCGGTTGGTGGTGGAGAGCATGTCGTTGAAGCCCTGCTCGCCGAGCAGCTTCTTGAAGACCTGGCGGGAGGTGGGGCTCAGCACCGCGCCGGTGACCGGTGCGCCGTTGGGGGCGGTCCACGCCGTGCCCTGTACGCCATCGACCAGCGCGAGCAGCTTGGCCGTGTCCAACGAGCTCATCGTGACGGGGTTGGACCAGCGGCCGCCGTTGGCGGGGTTGGTGTTCTTCAGCTGCATGGTCTCCAGGCCCAGGTCCTGGAAGGTCTGGTTGAGCTCGTCCACCGCGCCCTTGTCGTGCAGCAGCTTCACCAGCGCACAGGACGCGGCGTTGGAGGAGGAGGTGATCGAGGCGTCCATGTAGGCGCTGATGGTGTTGCTCGACGGTCCACCGCACAGTGAGCTGACCGTGGTCGGCTGGTAGTCGTAGGTGTCGTCGAGCTTGATCACGCCCTTGTCCACCAGGCGCAGCACCCCGAAGTTGACCATCAGTTTCAGGACGGAGGCCGGGTAGGGGAGCATGAAGTCGATGGGCGCGTTCTCCCGGCCCGGCACGATGTCGATGGTGCCCTTGCCCTGGTTGGCGTACCATCCGGCGTCGTCCCACTGCCGCCAGCGCACCTGGTCGGTGTGGAAGTTCTGGTCCACCGGCACGACGATCCCGTTCGGATACTGCGGGCTCATCAGGACCGTGCCGGACGACACCGGCCGGCCCCGCCGGTCCAGTTCCAGTACGGTCACGTCGAGTTGCGGCTGCTGGACGATGGGTTTGGGATCGGCCGCATTGGCGAACAACCGGGCGTAGTCGGCGGCCGTCCTCGCGTCCTTGTCGACCCCGCCGGAAAGCGTCCGAGCCTGCGGGGACGTCGGCGGCGCCAGGTCCAGGACCTGCTCGAAGCGCAGATCGTCCATGGTGTCTTGCAGGAAGGCGGCGACGCCGCCGGCATCGGCGCTGGCCTGGGCCGGCGGCGTCACGGCGGCTAACAGCAGCGAGGCGGTGGACAGCGCGGCCACGGCACGACTCGTTCTGGTTCGGAAAATAGACACGATCTGTAATCCTCCTGGGTAGACGTTCCCGGCTTAGGGAGTCCAGGTTTGTCGGTAGGTGACGCGGACCTCGAACACAGCGAGGAACGGGCTCGCTCGTCCATGGAAAGAGCACTCAGAGGGGCAACCGTCACACGACCAGCCCCCGGCGAGGGCGATCGCACCGCATGGCCGGGGGCTATCCCCGTGAGCTCACCCGTCCGAGCCCGCTCATAGGTGACGACCTCAGAGCCCTTCGCGGCTTATCACCCGCCGCTCGATGACATCTGCGCCCCGTCATGGCATCCCCCGATGCAGGTTCGTGACCTTAACACAGTCTGGATCTTGGTTTCGGATTTTCGACGCCTTCGACTTCACCCGCCGCGCAGACCGGACCAAGCCACCGTCACGCACGCCCCATCCGACCGCGAACGGGTAGGAATCGCCCAGACATCCACATCCCTCAGGTCTCCTACGGGATCCCGATACGAAGCAGATCGGTGATCGCGGGCGGCTTTCCGGGAACCAGGCCGCTACCCGAGCTCATGCATACCTCTATCATCTGGATCCTCATCAGTATTGCCACGAAGCAGCCTTCGAGTTCACGCCGTGGCAGAGGATGAGGTGGAGGGTGCAGGCGCAGTCGAGTGCCTCGCTGGGGGTGCCCGTTGGTCAGCCGTTCATAATCCTCGGCGACCCCGACGGCTCCTCGTAGAGCCTGCCCGCCTAGATCGGTCGGCGGGCGTATCCCCCCATGTCAGGTCATCGAGCGGCGAGGACCCGCGCCCACGGCTCATCGATGTCGGCCAGACCCAGGACGGCGACCACGTTGTCGAGCATTCCGGCGCCGAACCAGCGCCGCACGGCGTCGTCGTTGCCCAGCAACTGCCGAACGACGTCGACCTGCTTGGCGTAGCACCGACGCACGGCCTCCCCTACCAGCGGCTCACCGGCGGCACAGTTGGCGTGCATGAGGAAACGCAGGATGGTCCGATCCGCGATGAGCGCGGCATACGCGCCGCGCGCCGCATCCAACACCGCCTCGGACGTCGGCCCGGCCCCACCAGACGCCGCCTCGGACACCGGACCGACCCCACCCGACACCCGCGAGTGCGTGACCAAGGTTTCGGTCATCACGACGGACACGTGGTCGACCACCGCCGCGAACAGCGCCTGCTTGTTCGGGTACAGGCGATAGAGGTACGGCTGAGAGATGCCGACCCGCTCGGCTATCTCGTGCGTCGTCGTACCGTAGAAACCCTTCTGCGCGAAGCAGTCCATCGCGGCGGCCACGATGGCCCGACGTCGTTCGTCGCTCTTCGTGCTGGTGCCGGCGGCGGGCATGGGCTCTCAGCCTCCAAAAGTCACGCTGAGGTCAGGGTCGGACGGCACGTCGTGGGGTGCGAGGGCCTCGATCGCCACCAGCGGGTTCCAGTAGTCCAGGTAGTGGGTGATGCGCGCCTCGTCATCGGTCCGGACGACGGAGATGCACTTCTGCTCGTACGGCTTCCCGGTCGGCAGTGCAGTGCCCGTCGAGCGGAATTCGGCGATCACGAGACTCGGATCGACCGTGGGATGGAACGCCAGGTCGACGAACTCTACGTCGAAGGTCTCGGGAAAGTTGCTCATGTGCGCGAGCAGTGCGTCGCGCCCCGTTACCCGTAGCGGCACGCCGGCCGGCGCGAACGGAAACTCGAGCACCGCGTCCGGGGCGAACAGCGTCACCCATTCGTCGACGCGGCCCGCCGCGGTAAGCCGCAGATGCTCGGCCACGGTGTGCTGGGCAGCGGCGCGGCGGCCGGCGTCGTCTGGCTCGGCTGTCATATCCGCTCCTATGTTAGTGATTGACCAATAACCTAGCAGGTCGCAGTAACCATGTCAGTCGTCGGCCTCGCCACAGCTGTGAGCTATATCACAGTTGAGGTTGACCTTGGGTCAGGGTGGAAGCTCGGCGCAGCGGCAAACGCCGACCCGGACATAACGGATTCGAAGGATCGAACCACCATGACGATCACCCTTTCCGACCAGGACAAGAGCACCCTGCGGATCGCCGCGTACGGCGCCGTGTCGCTGATGGCCGCCGCCGGCGCCGCCGGCAAGCCCCACAAGATCGCTGCCAACGGCAGCATCGCCCTAGGCTCGGCCACCGGTCTGATCGGTCACGTGCTCGCCACGTACCCCAAGGGCAAGGACCTGGCCGGCAAGTCCGTGGCCGAGATCGCCGACCGCGTGCTGCCGGCCTTGACCACGGCCATGAACCTGCTGAAGAAGCAGGATCCGGCCGAGGCCGACAACTTCCGCGGCACCGTTCTCATCGCTGTCGAGACCGCCCAGATTCACCAGGGCCAGCCGAGCCCTGCCACGACTGAGATGGCCCGCAAGATCACCGCGGCCCTCGACGCCGCCAGGGTAGACACTGCGGACCGCGAGGCCGGTCCAGAGACGGCTACCGGGCAGGATCGCCCGGAGTTGCGGAAGGCGATCGAGGAGATCGTCGACTCCGGTTTCGTCGGGGTCTCGCTGCGCGTGCACGATGAGCGGGGCGAGTGGGCCGGCAGCGCGGGGGCGGCCGTGCTGGGCGGGACCGCCAAGCCGCCGATCGACGGGCATGTCCGGATCGGCAGCGCCACCAAGACCTTCACCGCGACCCTGGTGCTGCAGCTGGTGGCCGAGGGCAAGGTCGGGCTGGACACCCCGGCGGCGTACTACCTGCCCGAGTTCGGGCTGGACGAGCGGATCACGGTGCGGATGCTGTTGCAGCACACCAGCGGGGTGTTCAACTTCAGCGGCGAGGTCTACGACGACGGGACGGTCGTACCGGGGATCCCCATCCCCTACGGCACCACGGGCAAGGAGTGGGTGGACGACCGGCTCAAGACCTACCGGCCGGAGGAGCTGGTACGTCTGGCGTTGTCCAAGCCTGCGCGGTTCGAGCCGGGCACGGGCTGGAGCTACTCCAACACCAACTACGTGCTGGCCAGGCTGCTGATCGAGAAGGTCACCGGCCGTTCGGTCGCCGAGGAGATGCGGCGGCTGATCCTGGAGCCGCTCGGGCTGTCGGGCACCATGCTGCCGGACGCCTCGCCGGAGATCCCCGCGCCGCACGCCCACGCCTACTACCAGTACGAGGACGCGGGCGAGCAGAAAACGATCGACATCACCCGCCAGAACCCCTCCTGGATCTCCAGCGGCGGTGACATGATCTCGACCACCCAGGACCTCCACACGTTCATCTCCGCGTTGCTGGGCGGCAAGCTCCTGCCGGCCCCGCTGCTGGCCGAGATGTGCACCCCGCACCCGACGGGCATCCCGAACATGGACTACGGCCTGGGAGTGTTCGTGGTGACCACGGACAACGGCACGGTCATCTCCCACAACGGCGCCGCCGTGGGCCATGCGGCGCTGATGTCCAGCACACCCGACGGCAGCAAGACCCTGATCGCCGCTCTGAACTGCGTGGACGACGCCGACCTGTCCATCGCGGCCGCATTCCAGAACGCTCAGCAAAGGCTCCTCAACGAGGTGTTCGGTGGTGGGCAGACCGATCCGGCTCAGCCGACGGACTGAGCACCTGTGACCCGTACGCCTCGAGGGCGGGCATCAGGTAGAACGCGAACCGGGGCCACGCCGAGCTCGGCGTGGCCCGTCCACATGCTCGGCTGTGGTCTGCTTAGTCGCCGAGCTCGAGCACAAGGCAGGATTGCGCAGATGAACGGAGTCACGATCGGGCAGGCGGCGGCATTCGTCGACGTCACGGTGAAGACGGTGCGGCACTACCACAAGCTTGGCTTGGTGAAGGAGCCGGAACGCGACAGCTCCGGCTACCGGAGGTACGGATCGGCCGAGTTGTTGCGCCTTGTCCAGGTCCGGACGCTGGCCGCCGCCGGGGTGCCGTTGGCCGAGATCGGGCCTCTGCTCGACGCCGACCCCGCGCTGTTCGCCACCGCGCTCGCCGACGTCGAGCGGCAGCTCGACGAACGGATCGAGGAGCTGATCGCGCGGCGTGACACGCTGCGCCGGCTCGCCGATGGTGACCGGGCTCTGCTGCCTGACCGTGCTGTGGCGCTGCTGGAGCGGCTGTCCGGCCTCGGCTTCTCCGCGGCGGACGTGGCGGCCGCCAGGGAAGGCTGGGTGCTGGCCAGGGCCCTGGTCCCCGAGGGCTTCGACGACTACCTCACTCATGTCGAGCAGGCCCTCGAAGACACCCGGTTCGTCGCCTTGATCAAGCGCGGCGCCGAAGCCGCGGACTGGGAACCGGACGACCCGCGCATCGCCGAGCTCGCCACCGCCATGGCCGACCACTTCCTCGCCAACCCCGCACAGCTGAAGATCGTGACCGGTCTGCAAGCCCGCACCGAGGCCGCGACCCGATACGAACTGATCGCCCTCCACGGCGAAGAGCAGGGCTCGGCCGCGGCCCAGGGGGTCGCGCTCGTCGAGACCAAGCTCCGCGCCGCCGGCATCCACATCCCCAGACCAGGCACCCACTGACCGCCCCGGCCCTTCGGCCCGGCGGCCGGCCGGGATCTGCCCGCAGACACCGTTGGAGCGGCGGTACGGCGTCACGCCGGGGTGGTGGCACCGGGGTGCCGCCCACGATCAGTACCGTTGGAAGCGACGTCTGCCCCCGAAGCGCGAAGCGCCCACCCGCGAAGCCCTTTAGGCCCGAAGCGGGTGGGCGCCCAAACGATCAGCGCTGGGTGGGAGCGACGACCACCTCGACGCGCTGGAACTCCTTGATGTCCGAGTAACCCGTCGAAGCCATCGTCCGCTTCAACGCCCCCATCAGGTTCATGGACCCGTCAGCCACGCTGGACGGCCCGTGCAGGATCTGCTCCAGGGTGCCCACCGTGTCGAACGCCACCCGCCGGCCTCGAGGCAGGTCCGGGTGGTGTGCCTCCGAGCCCCAGTGGAAGCCATGACCGGGGGCCTCCGTCGCGCGGGCGAGCGGCGAGCCGACCATGACCGCGTCGGCGCCGCAGGCGATGGCCTTGGCGATGTCGCCCGAGGTGCCCATGCCGCCGTCGGCGATCACGTGGACGTAGCGGCCGCCCGATTCGTCCATGTAGTCGCGGCGGGCGGCGGCGACGTCGGAGATCGCGGTGGCCATCGGCACGGCCACGCCCAGCACGTTGCGGGTGGTGTGCGAGGCGCCGCCCCCGAAGCCGACCAGGACGCCAGCCGCACCGGTGCGCATGAGGTGCAGGGCGGCCGTGTAGGTGGCGCAGCCGCCCACGATGACCGGCACGTCGAGCTCGTAGATGAACTGCTTGAGGTTCAGCGGCTCGGCCCGGCCCGAGACGTGCTCGGCCGAGACCGTGGTGCCGCGGATGACGAAGATGTCCACGCCCGCGTCGATGACGGTCTTGTGATATTGCACCGTACGCTGCGGAGACAGGCGGACCGCCGTGGTCACGCCGGACTCCCGGATCTCCGCGATCCGGCGGCCGATCAGCTCTTCCTTGATCGGCGCCGTGTAGATCTCCTGCAGCCGCTTGGTCGCGGCCTCGGCGTCGAGCGAGGCGCACTCCTCCAGCAGCGGCGACGGGTCGTCGTAGCGGGTCCAGAGCCCTTCGAGGTCGAGGGGCGCCAGACCGCCGAGGCGGCCGATCTCGATCGCGGTGGCGGGCGAGACCACGCTGTCCATGGGGGCGACGACCACGGGTAGTTCGAACCGGTAAGCGTCGATCTGCCAGGCGATCGAGACCTCCTCCGGGTCACGAGTGCGCCGGGAGGGTACGAGGCCGATCTCGTCGAGCGCGTAGGCCCGGCGACCGGTCTTGCCCCGGCCGATCTCCACCTGCTGAGTCATGTCTTACCTTCTGTGATAGTTCGGGGCTTCCACGGTCATCTGAATGTCGTGGGGATGGCTCTCCGTGAGTCCCGCCGCCGTGATCGGCATGAGCTCACAGTCGGTGTGCATCTGCGTGATCGTGCGGCAGCCGGCGTACCACATGCCCTGGCGCAGGCCGCCGACGAGCTGGTGGGCGACCGCCGCGACCGGGCCCCGGAAGGGGACCTGGCCTTCGATGCCCTCGGGGATGTATTTGTCCTCGCCGCCGATGTCGGCCTGCGCGTAGCGGTCCTTGCTGAAGGACATGCCGCCGCGCTCGCGGTTGCGGACCGCGCCGAGCGAGCCCATCCCCCGGTACGACTTGAACTGCTTGCCGTTGATGAAGATCAGCTCACCGGGCGACTCCTCGCAGCCGGCCAGCAGCGAGCCGAGCATGACCGTGTCGGCGCCGGCGGCGATGGCCTTGACGATGTCGCCGGAGTATTGCAGGCCGCCGTCGCCGATGACCGGCACCCCGGCGGGCCCGCACGCCAGCGACGCCTGGTAGATGGCGGTGACCTGCGGCGCGCCCACGCCGGCCACGACGCGGGTGGTGCAGATGGAGCCGGGGCCCACGCCGACCTTGACCGCGTCGGCGCCCGCGTCGACGAGCATCTGGGCGCCCGCCCTGGTCGCGATGTTGCCGCCGATGACGTCGACCTTGCTGTTGGCCTTGAGCTTGGCGACCATGTCGGCCAGGCCCTTGGAGTGGCCGTGCGCGACGTCGACCACGACCACGTCGACGCCCGCCTCGATCAGCGCCTTGGCCCGCAGCTCCGCGTCACCGCCGACGCCCACGGCGGCGCCGACGACCAGGCGGCCGTCCGCGTCCTTGGTGGCCAGCGGATATTGCTCGCTCTTGGTGAAGTCTTTGACCGTGATCAGGCCGCGCAGCCTGCCGTCGGGATCGACCAGGGGCAGCTTCTCGATCTTGTTGCGGCGCAGCAGCGCGAACGCGTCGTCGCGCGACACCCCCACCGGGGCGGTGACCAGCGGCATCGGAGTCATGACCTCACGCACCGGCCGCGACTGGTCGGTCTCGAAGCGCATGTCGCGGTTGGTCACGATGCCGACGAGCACGCCGGACAGGTCGGTGACGGGCACCCCGGAGATCCGGTACGTCGCGCACAGCCGCTCCACGTCGGCCAGCGTGTTGTCGGGAGTGCAGGTGACCGGGTTGGTGACCATCCCGGCCTCGGACCGTTTGACCAGGTCGACCTGCTGGGCCTGCTCCTCCACCGACAGGTTGCGGTGCAGGATGCCGATGCCGCCCTGGCGGGCCATGGCGACGGCCATGCGGGCCTCGGTGACCGTGTCCATCGCGGCGGAGACCAGCGGGATCGACAGGTTGATGCCGCGCGACAGGCGCGAACCGGTGTCCGCGTCACCGGGTTGCAGGTCTGAATAGCTTGGGACGAGCAACACGTCGTCGAAGGTCAGACCCGTCTCGGTGAACTTGGACATGCTGCGGCCCCTCCTGCCGATGCTGATGAGGCAAGTCTAGGGCCTACATGCAAAACGTCCCGAGGCCGGGAGCACGATGACCCCCACGGCCCGTCGTACCCCCGGCATCCCAAAGAGCCGAAGGATGGGGCGGTCGGTGATCCGCCCCATCCTCCGGCCACCGACATCCGGGCGGAAGCGCATTAAAGCGCCACCGAACCCCCCTCCGCGTCCTGATGGCCAGCGCTGCCAGCTCAAGTGGATGCCGACGCTGGGTTAAGCCTGCGTTACTCAACGGCACACCGCAATGTGAAAACGTGCAATTGCACGAAGTTGCACATGTGGCCAAGGAGTCCACGCAAGGAGCGGACAAGGACGTATCGCCGAGTTATTCTCACGACACGCCCGTGTCCCCCCTACGGAGCCCCTTTTATGCGCAGCGAGTCTCCCACCGTGTCCGATCCCCTCGCGACGCTGGGCCTGGACCCGGCTCAGACCGCGCTCTACACGGCGGTGCTGCGCCTGCACAGGGCCACGCGTACCGAACTGGCCCAGGCCATGGACGGTCCCGTCGACAAAGTGAGCAGACAGCTCGACGATCTCGTCAGGCTCGGAGTGATCGACGAACAATCGGGCGAATACCTCGCCCGGCACCCCGCCGCCGCGCTCGGCCGGCTGATCGCCGACCGCCTCGACCGGCTGGCCGAGGAGAGCCGGCGTATCGATTCCGCGCTCGGCTCGATCCGCGGGCTGATCCGCGACTACGACGTGGGGCACGACTACCAGAACGGCGCGTTCCGGGTCGAGATGGTGAGCGGGGCCGACGTGCTCTACGAAAGCGTGGTGGGCATGGCGGTGCAGTCCCCGCCGATGCGCTTACTCACCGCGATTCCCGACGAGCGGACCATGGCGGACTTCGTCCGAAAATTTGCCGATCCTTGGATCGATGCACAACAGCGGAAACTGCTGAACGTGCGGGCCGTCATCCCGGTCTCCACGCTGACCCTGCCCGGCGTACGCGACCAGCTGACCAGACTGCTGGCCGCCGGCGGGGCCGTACGCACGCTGGACCGGGTGCCGAGCTGGTTCATGACCGCCGGAGCCGACGCCGCCGGCCTGCCCGCGCTATGGGGCGGCAACCTGCCCGACCACGCCTACAACTTCTACCTGGTACGGACGCCGATCGTCGTGGGCATGCTCCGGTCGCTCTTCGAGGAGCTGTGGGGCCGGGCCGTACCCCTGCCCTGGGGTCGCCGCGGCGAGGGCGTGGTGCAGGTGCTGCGGCTCGCGGCGCAGGGCATGTGCGACGACTCCATAGCCCGTCAGCTGGGTGTCTCCGTACGCACGGTACGGGCAAGGTTTGCCGACGCCATGGTTCAGCTTGGCGCGCAATCACGCTTTCACGCAGGTGTGGAGGCCGCGCGGCGGGGCTGGCTGAGCTAATCACCACCGCGGTGGCCGCATCGGTCATATGGTGGGAAGGTGCTGGAAGACGTCCCCCGCGACCCGTTCGCGGACGACCCGAACGACCCTTCCTCAGCGATGGGCGAGCTCGACGACGCCGAACCGCTGACCGCCTCCGAGCGCGACGAGGCCATCACCGACCTGGCCGACGTCGAGGTCTTCCGCTCCTTGTTAGAGCAGCAGGGAGTGCTGGGACTGGTGCTCGACTGCCCGGAATGCGGCGAGCAGCACTTCTTCGACTGGGAGCTGCTGCGCGGCAATCTGCGCCAGATGATCGACAAAGGCCAGCCCCAGATGCACGAGCCGGCCTTTCACCCTGACCCGGCCGACTACGTGACCTGGGAATACGCCAGAGGCTACGTCGACGGTGTCATCGACACCGAGGAGCGCCGCTGATCCACGTCGTCCAGCAGCACGGCGAGCAGCCGTGCGGCCGGATCGCGAGAATCGGGCAGCTCGCCGCGGGCCAGCACGTCGAGGAGCGCGTCAGTCTGCTCCTCCGGCGTCAAGCCGACTCCAGTTCGGCCATCTGCCGCAGCCTCGCCAGCGCTCGATGCTGGGCAACACGGACCGCACCTGGTGACATACCGAGTACATTACCGGTCTCCTCCGCCGACAGCCCCGACACCACCCGCAACAACAGCAACTCGCGCTGGTTGTCGGGGAGTCTGGCGAGCAGCCTGCGGGCATACTCCACCTCGATGTAGCGGACCACCGTCTCCTCGGGCCCCGGTCCATCGTCCGGCCCGTCCGGTAGATCCTGAGTCGGTACGGCCGAGCGGACCGAGCTCCGCAACGCGTCGGCCACCTTGTGCGAGGCGATACCGAAGACGAAGGAGGCGAAAGGCCGTCCCATGTCGCGGTATCGCGGCAGCGCGGACAGGACCGCGATGCACACCTCCTGGGCTACGTCATCGGCAATGTGATATTGCCCTGAAACCCTGCCCAGCCTGGCGCGACAATAGCGCACCACCATCGGACGCAACTCGCCCAGCAGAGATTCGATCGCACTGCGATCTCCCTGCACGGCGAGGCTCGTCAGTTCCCTTAGGTCGGAGTCATCCGTCCGTGCCGGAAGTCTCGACGCGAGCCTTACCCCAATTTTGGCGTCGGCGACGCTTCCCTCGCTCACGATAGGCATGATGCCCGCACTGATCGGGCCTGTCGTCATCGCGAACGGCTACGGATTGGTCACATTGACGCGGCGATAACGGCCAGTAATCGACCGGCCACACTAAGCCTTTATTGCGGAAGAATATTTCATCCCATAACCCCAAATGTGCAGAAATTGTCAGACGCCTAGACGCTTAAGCCACACATCCGGTTTACCCGAATAAAGCGCTTTCCCGGTTCATCGCCCTTCGCCCACCCTCTCAGCAGCTTCGCCTGGATTGCCCGTATGTCATATGCCATACATGGCTTTGCGGAGGTACGAGACCAGGGGCGCGCCGGAGAAAGCACACGACCCGCACCTGGAATCAGGCGCGGGTCGGGTGCGGAAAGGAACGGCCCAGTGGAAAGGACGGCTCAGTGGCCGTGGCCGTGACCGTGGCCCTGACCGGCGGCGGCCGGCTCCTCCTCCGGCTTTTCGACGACGAGCGCCTCGGTGGTGAGGAGCATGCCGGCGATCGACGCGGCGTTCTGGACGGCCGAACGGGTGACCTTGACCGGGTCGATGACACCCTGGTCGAGCAGGTTGCCGTACTCGCCGGTGGCGGCGTTGAGGCCGTGGCCCGCCGACAGCTCCGAGACCTTGTGGGTGACCACGTAGCCCTCGAGACCGGCGTTCTCGGCGATCCAGCGCGTCGGCTCGACCAGCGAGCGGCGGACGATGGCGACACCGGTCGCCTCGTCGCCCGTCAGACCCAGGTCGTCGAGGTCCTTGGCGACGTGGATCAGCGCGGAGCCACCGCCGGAGACGATGCCCTCCTCGATCGCGGCGCGCGTAGCGGAGATCGCGTCCTCGAGGCGGTGCTTCTTCTCCTTGAGCTCCACCTCGGTGGCGGCGCCGACACGCAGCACGCACACACCGCCGGCCAGCTTGGCCAGGCGCTCCTGCAGCTTCTCGCGGTCCCAGTCGGAGTCGGACTGCTCGATGGCAATCTTGATCTCCTTGACCCGGTCCTCGATCGCCTGCTGGTCGCCGCCGCCGTCGACGATGGTCGTGTTGTCCTTCGTCACGACGATGCGGCGGGCGTTGCCGAGCACCTCAAGGCCGACGTTCTCGAGCTTGAGGCCGACCTCCTCGCTCACGACCTGGCCACCGGTGAGGATGGCGATGTCCTGCAGCATGGCCTTGCGGCGGTCGCCGAAGCCCGGAGCCTTGACGGCGACCGAGGTGAACGTGCCGCGGATCTTGTTGGTGACCAGGACGGCCAGGGCTTCGCCCTCGACGTCCTCGGCGACCACGAGCAGCGGCTTCTTGGTCTGCGCGATCTGCTCGAGCAGCGGCAGGAAGTCGGAGATCGAGGAGATCTTGCCCTGGGTGAGCAGGATGTAGGCGTCTTCGAGGACGGCCTCCATGCGCTCGGGGTCGGTCACCATGTACGCCGACAGGTAGCCCTTGTCGAACTGCATGCCCTCGGTGAACTCGAGCTCCATGCCCATGGCGTTGGACTCTTCGACGGTGAGAACGCCGTCCTTGCCCACCTTGTCGAACGCCTCGGCGATCAGGTCGCCGATCTTGGCGTCCTGGGCGGAGATGGTCGCGACGTTCGCGATCTCCTTCTTGTCCTCGACCGGGCGCGCGCTGGCGAGCAGCTTGTCGCTGATCGCCTTGGCGGCCTTGTCGATGCCGCGCTTCAGCGACAGCGGCGAGGCGCCGGCGGCCACGTTGCGCAGGCCCTCGCGGACCATCGCCTGGGCCAGGACGGTCGCGGTGGTGGTGCCGTCACCAGCGACGTCGTTGGTCTTGGTGGCGACTTCCTTGGCGAGCTGGGCGCCGAGGTTCTCGTAGCGCTCCTCCAGCTCGATCTCACGAGCGATGGTCACACCGTCGTTCGTGATCGTCGGAGCACCGAACTTCTTGTCGATGACGACATTGCGGCCACGGGGGCCGAGGGTTACCTTCACGGCGTCCGCGAGGGCGTTGACGCCGCGCTCAAGCGCGCGGCGTGCGTCCTCGTCGAACGCTAGGATCTTCGCCATGCTGAAAGTCCTCTCCTAGCGTCGAAAGCCCCGGCCGCACGCGCTCAAGCGCGCGCCCGGGGCCCGACGCATCCGGCTTACTTCTCGATGATCGCGAGAACGTCGCGGGCGGAGAGCACGAGGTACTCCTCGCCGCCGTACTTGACCTCAGTGCCGCCGTACTTGCTGTAGAGGACGATGTCGCCCTCAGCGACGTCGAGCGGAATACGCTTGTCGCCGTCCTCATCCCAGTTGCCCGGGCCCACCGCGAGGACCTTGCCCTCTTGCGGCTTCTCCTTGGCAGTGTCAGGAATGACCAGGCCGGAAGCGGTCGTCTGCTCGGCCTCAAGCGGCTGAACCACGATGCGGTCGCCGAGCGGCTTAACGGGAACCTTGGTGGCGGTCGTCACGATCGGACCTCCCCTTCAGATTTGAATGATCTAGAAGAGGCGACCAGCGGGGCCTGCCGTCGCGGGTGTCAGACCTGCCTCGTCGCACGTTGGCACTCTCAAGGGGAGAGTGCCAACAGGAAACATATGCAAGAGGGGCTTGACAGTCAACACGAACGCGTCTGCTCAGAGCGATAAGGCCCAAGAGCTTGCCCAAGGTTGAGGGTAATTGGGGTGACACGCACTGTTGACGCACGGGGGCAGGCCGGGGTGCGGCGGGGAGACGCTAACGTCGGGTGACGTGGATCTCGACGCCTTCACCGAGTTGCTCACCCCGCGCGGGCAGCGCGCACTCGCCGAGGCCGTCGAGGTGGTGGGAGCCGATCCGGTGGCCGCGGCGACGAGGCTGCGCAGGTCGTACGACGCCGCCCTCACGTCGGCCGCGCTCACCCAGGCGGCGCTGCGCGAGCGCGCCAAGGCCAAGTTCGGCGCCGACGCGGCGCGCATGTACTTCACTCCGCACAGCCTGGAGCAGGCCACCCGGGCCGAGGTCGGCGCCCACCGGGCCCGCCGCCTGGCCGGCCCCGCCGGTGGGACCCGGGTCGTGGACGTCTGCTGCGGTATCGGCGGCGACTTCCTCGCCCTGGCCCGCGCCGGTTGCGTCGTGGACGCCGTGGACCTCGACCCGCTGACCGTCGCCGTCGCCAGGGCCAACGCAGAGGCGCTCGGGCTCGCGGATCGGGTCACCGTACGCGAGGCCGACGCGGCGACGGTCTCGCCGGAGGACTACGACTGGCTGTTCGCCGACCCCGCCCGCCGGACGAACCGGGGCAGGACGTTCGACCCCATGGCCTACTCGCCGCCGTGGCCGGTCGTGCTCGACCTGGTCGCCAGGGCTGGGCGGGCCTGCCTGAAGGTGGCTCCGGGCATCCCGTACGAGTTCATCCCGGGCGAGGCCGAGGCCGAGTGGGTGTCGTACAAGGGCGAGGTGAAGGAGGCAGCCCTCTGGACCGGCACCGCAGAGGGATCGGTGGGGTCGGTGCGCCGGGCGACGTTGCTGCCCGGCGGAGAGACACTCATCGCCCGCGGGGCCGAGGCGCCGACCGGCCCCGTCGGTCGCTTCATGTACGAACCCGACGGGGCCGCGATCCGCGCGCACCTTGTCGGAGAGGTCGCCGAGATGGTCGGCGGCCGACTCCCCGACCCGATGATCGCCTACATCACCGGCGACGAGCCGTTCGACACCCCATGGGCCGCGCGTTACGCGGTGGAAGAAGTGCTGCCCTTCTCGCTGAAGCGCCTCCGCGCCACCCTCCGCGAACGGCAAATCGGAAATGTCATCATCAAGAAGCGAGCCTCGGCGGTCGACATCGAACGGCTCAGAAATGACCTGCGTCTTTCGGGTGACAAAACAGCGGTAATCATGCTTACCCGAATCATGGATAAGCCTTCCGTCCTGATTTGTCACCCGTCCCCACCTGCACAAATGACAAAATAGGACGTTCTCGGGACAACCCCGATCTTTTATTTCGCTCCTGACGGACCTTGATCGAGCGGCTAAGGTGAGCACGCGGGAGTCCTTCCCCTTTGGCGGTTAGCCGCGTTCTCGTTTCATCTGCAAACCGGACCTGTCCCACCGCTGCGCGGCAGACCGTCGGCGAGCGAAGGAGCCTTTCGGTGGATCACTCCAACCACACCACCCTTCTACAGGCAGGCGGCGATTCCGCCATCTCCGAAAGGATGCGGGACCTGCTCGCGCGTGCGTCCCAGGACCACGTCTACGAGCAGCGGACCCAGGGAGCCGTCCTCGACGAGATCCGCCAGCGCCTTGAGGGTATGGAGTGGCTGCTCCGGGAGGTTCGCGAGCGGGAGCTGGGGGGTCTGAGCGGCACGCTGGAGACGGTGAGCGGACGCCTTGACGAGATCGCGGCCAAGCCGCCGATGTGGGCGGAGGGCCTGGCCCAGCATGTCGAGGCCGTACGCGACCACGTTGACGCCGTTGGCGAGCAGGTGGGCACCGTTGACGCGCATGTGGAGTCGGTTCACCAGCGGGTCGCGCCGGTGGCGGAGCTGCCGGGGCTCTGGGCCGAGGTCGGCACCGTCGGCGACAACGTGGACGAGGTGCTCAAGAAGCTGCAGGCGGTCCTCGACTTCACCGAGGGCATCACCAAGCGGATGAGCGACCTGGGCGTCAGGCTGGGCCACCTCAACACGGGCATGGAGGCCGCCGCGGGCCGCTTCAGCCGCATCGACAAGTCGCTCGCCGAGCTGACCGCCCGTACGGACCGCATCGAGGGCGCGCTGCTGGAGCTGCCCGACAGCTTCGACGGCAGGCTCACCGCCACCGCCGAGCGGGTGACCGAACAGCTGGACGGCAAGCTCGCCGCCAACGCCGAGCAGCTCGACGGCCGGCTCACCGCCGCCGCCCACCAGCTCGGCGGCAAGCTCACCGCGGCCACGGACCGGCTGGGTGCCCAGGTGGAGAGCGCCGAACAGCGCCTCTCCGAACGTCTCGGCGAGACCGAAAACCTCCTGACCGGCTTGGACCAGCGGCTCACCGGCCGCCTCGACCGGACCGAGCAGAACCTGACCACGCACCTCGACAGGACCGAAAAGGGGCTCACCGCCCGTCTGGGCGAGTCCGAGCAGGGCCTGGCCGACCGCCTCGACGAGGCCGAGCAGGCGCTGACCGCCCGGCTCCTCGAAACAGGGCAGACCCTCACCGAACATCTCGACGACACCCACCAGAGCGCCACCAGCCGCCTCGGAGAGACCGAGCAGCGCCTGGCGGGCCGCCTCGACGAGGCCGAGCAGCGCGTGGCCGGGCGCCTGGACGGCGTCGACGGCAAGCTCCTCGACGTCCACGGCGCCCTCGACAGCCGGCTAGGCGGCGTCGACGAGCACCTAACCACGGTCAACGGCCACCTGACGACGGTGAGCGGCCACCTGACCACCGTGAACGGCCACCTGTCCCGCCACGACAACCGCTTCGACACGCTCGACGGCCGCGTCGACGGCCACTTCATCCGGCTCGACGAACGCCTGGCCGCCGCCGACCGCCACCTCATCGACTCCGCCACCCGCAACGAGGGCCGCTTCAACCAGCTCGACAACGGCATGGACTCGCTCGACGAACGCCTGGGCGAGGTGGAGGAGCGGGTGACCACCCGCTTCGACGGTCTCGGCACCCAGCTCAGCGGCGTGGAGACCAACCTGACCGGCCTCGCCCAGCGCGCCGAGCAGGCCGGCGAGCACCTCGAAGCCGTCGACGACCGGATCGAGGCCGTCAACCAACGCATCGGCCAGCTGCCCGCGACGCTCAGCATCGGCGAGCGGGTGGGCGAGCTCCTCGACTCCCAGACCACCCACCAGGGCGAGCGCCTGGCCGCCGCCGCGGCGGTGCTCACGGAGCTGGTCGCGGCGCGCCCCGACCGCACCGAGCTCACCCAGACGGTGACCGACATCGTCGAGCCCGCCACCACCGACCTCACCAGGCGCCTGGGCGCTCTGGAGGAGACCATGCTCGCCCTCGCCGAAGCCCTCCTCCGCCCTACGAGAAAAGACTGAGCTACCTGTCCGGCACCGCCAGGATCGCCGGCTTGTCCGGGCTGACCAGCGCGTAGAGCCGAGACAGCACCGCCGGCAGGTCGGCGAGGCTGCCGCCCGCCCTCGCCGCGAACGCCGCCCGCTCCAGGGGTGACAGCGTCTCCAGTACGACCAGCAGGCCCGTGGTGACGTTCTGAGCGGCTGTGACCGGGCAGTCGGCGGTCACCAGTGCTCGGGCAGGCACGGGCCGGTGTGGTCCTCTCTGGCGGCGCGCAGGCCACGCAGCCGCTCCAGGGACCGCCGGACAGCGATGCGGATCAGGTAGGCCCGCGGATTGCCCACCTGGGCCAGGTCGACACCGGCCCCCTCCAGGTCCCCCTGCGGTCTCCGGGAGACGGTTCCGGCCCACCGTAACGGGCATGTGGGCCACACGCGCAACGGGCACCTGGGCCACATGACAGCTCGGCATGTCACATCCGGCCCACCACGCATCCGTTGCAGGAGGACGCCACCGGACGACAAGGAGAGGCATGAAGGTACTTCTGGCAGGAGCCACCGGCACCGTCGGCACCGAGCTGATCCCCCAGTTGCTCGCCGCCGGTCATGAGGTGATCGGCCTCACCCGTTCCGAGCGGGGTGCCGCCAAGCTGGCGGAGGCAGGCGCGACGGGCCTGGTCGCGGACATGATGGACCGCGACGCCCTGCTCGCCGCGGTGCGGGGTCACCGGGCCGACGCGGTGATGCACCAGGCGACGGCGATCACCGGTTTGCCGCTGTTCCACCGCCAGCTGTATCCGACGGGCGCGCTGCGCGACCGGGGCACGGCCAACCTGATCGCGGCCGCCAAGGAGATCGGCGCGCACCGCTTCGTCACGCAGTCGTTCTTCCTCGGGTACGGCTACCGTGACCACGGCCCGGAGCCGGTGACCGAGGACCGGCCGTCCGCCGAGCCCGCCAAGGGCCCTTTCGGCGTGCACATGAGGTCGATGCGGGCCAACGAGGAGCAGGTGTTCAACACGCCGGGCATCGACGGCATCTCCCTGCGCTACGGCCTGTTCTACGGTCCCGAGGTGACGACGCGGAAGATGATGGCCATGGCGCGGCGACGGATGCTGCCGGAAGTACACCCGGCCGGCGTCATCTCGCTCGTGCACGTCCATGACGCCGCCTCGGCCGCCGTCACCGCGCTCGACCGGGGCGGGGCCGGGCGGGCGTACAACATCGCTGACGACGAGCCGGTGAGCTTCGACGCATATGTCCGGGCACTGGCCGAGGCGGCGAAGGCACCCGCACCGCTGCGGGTGCCCGGCTCGCTGCTGAGGCCGACGCCGTACATCCACGCCTTCATGACCGGCGTGCGCATCCGGCTGTCCAGCGACCGCGCGAAACAGGAACTCGGCTGGACCCCCGCCTACCCCACCTATCGCACGGGGCTCACACGTGCACGGTCGTGATCGGCATCGACGAGTCGGCGGGGATGTCCAGCGTCGACGGGGTGACGCCCGCGGCGACCAGGTCGGAGCCCAGGGCCGCGACCATCGCGCCGTTGTCGGTGCACAGTCCGGGACGGGGCACGCGCAGGCGTACGCCCGCCGCGTCGCACCGCTCCTGGGCCAGGGCGCGCAGCCGGGAGTTGGCCGCGACACCCCCGCCGATCAGCAGGTCACGCACCTCGTACTTGCGGCAGGCCTGAAGCGCCTTGCGGGTCAGCACGTCGACCACGGCCTCCTGGAAGGATGCCGCCACGTCGGGTACGTGAATGGACTCGCCGGCCGACTCGCGGGCCTCGACCCAGCGCGCCACGGCGGTCTTCAGCCCGGAGAAGGAGAAGTCGAGCGTGCCGTCGTCGATCTTGCCCCGGGGGAAGGCGACGGCCGTGCCCGACCCGGAGGTGGCGGCCTTGTCGATGTGCGGGCCGCCGGGGAACGGCAGGCCCAGCACCCGCGCCACCTTGTCGAACGCCTCCCCGGCCGCGTCGTCGACGGTGGAGCCGAGCGAGATCACGTCCTCGGCCACGTCGGGCACGAGCAGCAGCGACGAGTGGCCGCCCGAGACCAGCAGGGCGATGCACGGTTTGGGCAGCGGGCCGTGTTCGAGCTGGTCGACGGCGACGTGGGCGGCCAGGTGGTTGACGCCGTAGAGGGGCACACCGAGGCCGAGCGAGTAGGACTTGGCCGCGGCGACGCCGACGAGCAGCGCCCCGGCCAGCCCAGGACCGGCGGTGACGGCGATCGCGTCGATGTCGGAGAACTTCAGCCCGGCCTGCGCCAGCGCGGCCTCCACCGTCGGCGTCATCGCCTCCAGATGGGCGCGCGAGGCGACCTCCGGCACGACGCCGCCGAACCTGGCGTGCTCTTCCATGCTGGAGGCGATCGTGTTGGCCAGCAGCGTGTGACCCCTGACGATGCCGATGCCGGTCTCGTCACAGGAGGTCTCGATACCCAGGACCAGGGGTGCGTCAGCCATCCAGCTTCCTTCTCATCATGATCGCGTCGGTGCCGTCGTCGTAGTAGCGGCGGCGCCGGCCGATCACCTCGAACTCGAAGTGCTCGTAGACCCCCTGCGCCTGCGGATTGTCGGCCCGCACCTCGAGGAAGATCTCCCGCACCGCGCGCCGGCCGGCCTCGGCCAGCAGCTCCGCCAGCATCGCGCCGCCGATGCCGGTGCCCTGGTGCGGCTGGACGACCGCGATGGTCTGGACGTCGGCCTGGTCGGCCGCGGCGGCCAGGCCCGCGTAGCCGACGATCTCCTGGCCGACGAGGGCCACCACGTAGTGCCTGGTGCGCGGCTGGTCGGCCAGCTCGCCACGGAGCATGGCCTCGCTCCACGCGTCGAGCGGGAACGTGTCGCGCTCGATCGCCATGACCGCCGGCAGGTCGGCCTCGGCCATCTGCCGGAGCCGCACGTCCACCTGCCTGCGCTTCACGCCGTCACCCTCTTGGGGGCGCCGGGCACCACCGCGTCGGGCCGCCGCAGGTAGATCGGGCGCGGCGGGCCGAGCGGCTCCCCCGCCGCGATGCGCTCGGCCGCCAGGGCGGCCAGGAACCCGGCATAGGGGTACGGCGGTGCGTCGGATTGCCCCAGGATGTCGGGGTAGAGCCCGGCACCGGCACCCACCACGGGCAGGCCCTCCACCGGCACCTCGGCGGGCCGGTCGACGAACGGCCCGTCGAGCCGGGTGCGGGCGTCGGAGTAGCGCGCCCAGAACACCTCCTTGCGCCGCGCGTCGGTGGCGACCAGGAACGGCTCGGCGAGCCCGCTGCCGTAGGCGACGGCGTCGAGGGTGCAGATGCCGTACGCGGGGACGGCCAGCGTGGTGGCGAGCCCCTGCGCGGTCATCAGCCCGACGCGCAGCCCGGTGTAGGGGCCCGGTCCGCTGCCCGCCACGACGGCGGTCACCTCGGACAGGGCCGCACCCGCCTCGCGCAGCACGGTCTCGACGGTGGGGATGAGCAGCTCACCGTGTCGTCGGGCGTCGATCGTCGTCGACTCGGCGAGCACTCGCCGCCCGTCGTGGAGCGCGGCTGTGACGGCGGGCGTCGCGGTATCAAAGGCCAGGACCAGCACGACTGTTTAGCCTACCCGCCCGCCGGGTCACGCCCAGCCGGTGCGCTGTTTCCACCAGCCAAGAGAGTCACGCCCAGCGGGTGCGCTGTTTCAGCCAGTCAAGAGCCACGACGCCCTGCGCCCGCTGGAACGCCCTGACCGTGGGCAGGCCGGGTGGCGGCGGCTGCCGGCCCTGCCGTACCAGGTAGCCGGAGATCGCGGCGATCACCGCCGTGGCGGCGGGATCGGGGTCGGGGAAGAGCTCCTGCGGTGGCGGCCCGTCCTGCATGGCGACCGAGGGCAGCATGCCGAGGGAGTCGAACCAGGCCGCGCCGACGCAGGCCCATGGCCAGTCGACCACGTAGACGCGCTCGTCGGTGAGCAGCAGGTTGTCGGCCCGCAGGTCGGCGTGGAGCAGCGTGTCGCCTGCGGCGGCCGCGGCCCAGCCGGACTCCAGCTCGGCCAGCGCGCCGAGGTGGCGCAGCGCCCACGGATCGAGACCGGTGGTGTCCTCCCCGAGCAGCCTGCGCCAGCCCCGGAACGCCTCGCCGAACACCTCCGCGACCGGCGGCGCCTCGATCGGCGCGGGCGTGAGCGCGGCCGACATGCGCCGAACCGCCGCCAGCACCCGGTCGAGTTCGGCGCGGCGCCAGGGCAGCTCGGGGTGGCGGCCCTCGATGTCCTCGAAGACCAGCACCACCCAGCCCTCGGTCTCGAAGGAGGTCAGCAGCCGCGGCGCGGGCACGGACTCGGGAAGGGCGGCGGCGATTCCGCGTTCGGCCTGGTAGATGCGGACACTGTCGGGGTTCGGCTCCGGGCCGACGGCCTTGACGAAGACGCGCCGGCCGTTCGCGGCACGCAGCCGTGCGGCCGCCGCGGGCGAGAACCCGCCCGGCTGCGTCACGGCCTCGGTCACGGGGGCGCCGAGGAACTCCTCGACGGCCGCGCGGGCCGCCGGATGCACCTCCGGCCAGGGAACGCGCGCGCCCGACGCGGGCGGATGGGTCTGCTCGCTCACGCTCTGGAAGCGTAGACGATGATGTTGTCGACGTATTCGCCCTTGGCGTAGTCGAACTTGCCGCCGCAGGTCACCAGCTTCAGGCCGTCCTCGATGTACACCCGCTTGGCCGGGAAGTGGTCCTTCGACACCTGCTCGACCGAGTCGACCTTGTACTTGACGACCTTGCCGTCACTCCGCTCGACCTTGACGATCTCACCCTTGCGTACCTGCCGGAGCTTGAAGAACACCGCAGGGGCCGTCTTGGTGTCGACGTGGCCGATGATGACCGAGGCGCCCTTGTCGCCGGGCACCGCGCTGCCGGTGTACCAGCCGGCCATCTTGGGCTTCTCGTACGGCGGCAGCTCGACCTCGCCGTCCTTGCTCAGGCCGAGCTTCATCAGCGGCGCCTCGACCTCGATCGACGGGATGTCGATGCTCTCGGGCACGACGGAGCCGGCCGACTTGGTGGTGGCCTGGTAGGACCTGCCGAACGCCACCAGCACCAGGCCGGTGACGGCTCCCGCGATGACCACCCGTCCAGGGCGGGCCATCGGCTAGCCCCGGACGCGGCGCTTGATCAGCAGGCCGGCCGCCGCCAGCACGGCCGCGCCGACCAGCACGCCGCCGACCGGCATCCCCGAACCCTCGTCGACGTCCTTGCCGAAGGTGCCGCCGCCGCCCGCCCTGGGCGCCTTCGTGGGCGCCTTGGTGGAGCTGTCGTCGGAGGTGTCAGCGGTCGCGCTGACGACGCGCAGGGTGGCCTTGCCGGTGTCGTTGGTGCCGTCGCACTTGACCTCGACCGGGTAGGTGCCGCGCTTGACCGTGCCCGACACCTGCGCCTCGCCGCGTACCCACGGGTTGCCGGCCGCCGTGCCGGTCGGGGCGGGCGTGGCCGTCGAGGACGTCGGCGCGGTGGTCAGCGACACACCGTTGATGAACGCCTTGGACGTGGCGGTGCCGGTGTGCGCGGGGCCGCCGCTGGGGACGGGGCAATTGGCTAAGATCCACACCTTCGAGGTCTCACCCGCGGTGACCTTGGCGGGGCTGAGCTCGACCAGGATGGGTTTCCTGCTCACGGTGACGGTCGGCGTGGCGCTGACCGAGCCGGTGGCCGAGGCCGAGGGTGTGGGAGTCGCTGAGGTTTGCGCGGAGGCCGAGCAGCCGACCGCACCGATCATGACCATGGCTCCCGCGTACGCGACTCGCCTGACCCTGAGCACCGCCGCACCCCACTCCGCGCCGTCCTTCACCAAGCATCCACCAAAAAAGTGGACGCCGCCCCTCCTGATACCCAGATTTTCTGGGCGAATCCCTTACCAATGATCATGTTTTCTATCGATGGTGAGGTACGTCAAGGGTGGCAGCTTTGCCGGAAGACAGGGCGGATTTTACTTTTCCGCAGGTTCGGACGGCGTGTCGGCCCACCGCGCGCCGACGCCGCGCAGCGTGACGACGCGGGCGTCGTCTCCGCTCTCGCGATCGATGTGGATTTCCAGGCGGTCGTCGGACAGGCCCTCGACCAGTCCCTCGCCCCACTCCACGACCGTCACCGACTCCTCGAGCGAGGCGTCGAGGTCGAGGTCGTCGACCTCGAGGTCCCCGCCCAGCCGGTAGGCGTCGGCGTGGACGAGCGGCGGCCCCTGGCGGAGCGACGGGTGCACTCTGGCGATCACGAACGTGGGCGAGGTGATCGGGCCGCGTACCTTGAGCCCTTCGGCGATGCCCTGCACCAGCGTGGTCTTGCCCGCGCCGAGCGGGCCGGACAGGATCAGCAGGTCGCCCGCCCGTAGCCCGGCGGCCAGCCGGGCGCCATAGGCGCGCATGTCCTCGGCGGTCGGAAGCCTTTCGGCCACTACAACTCCACTCGCTTGATCAGGTCGCGCAGCGCGTCGTTGACCACGCCCGGACGCTCCAGCTGGATCAGGTGCGAGGTGTCGGGCACCTCGGTGAGCTGGGCGTTGGGCAGCGCGGCGGCGATCGCCTTGCTGTGGTCGGGCGGGGTGAGCCAGTCCTTGTCGCCGACCAGGATCGCGGTCGGCACCGGGTCGAGCACGTCCAGGGCGGCCAGCTTGTCGTGGTTCATCAGCGCGGGGTAGAAGTTGGCGAACACCTCGGTCGGCGTCGCCCTGATCATCGTCTCGGCGAAGTCGACCAGGGTGGGGCTGACGTTCTTGGAGTCGCCGAAGCCCATGTAGCGGGTCATCAGGAACGCGATCTCGCTGCCCGCGCTGCGGGTCTTGTCGACGAACGCCCCCCGCCGGCCCAGCAGCGAGATCGTCGACGGGGCGAGCTTGTGCACGGCCTTGGACAGCAGCGCCGGCAGGCCCAGCGTGATCTCGGCCAGCTTGCCCGCCGAGGTGGCGATGAGGGACACCGCGCGGATCTTGTCACCGAACAGCTCGGGATGGCGGTCCGCCAGCGCCATGATCGTCATGCCGCCCATGGAGTGGCCGACCAGCACGCACGGGCCGGGCACCAGTTGTCCGATCACCTCGGCCAGGTCGTCGCCCAGCCGGTCGATCGTGCAGTCCTCGGCGGTGGCGCGCTGCGAGCGGCCGTGTGAGCGCTGGTCCCACAGCACCATGCGGTAGGTGTCGCGCAGGTCGCGGCGCTGGTAGTGCCACGACTCCAGGCTGAGGCAGTAGCCGTGGCAGAACACGATGGTCAGCGGCGCGTCCTCGGGCCCGTCGATCTCGACGTGCAGCTCCGTGTTGTCGGAGGTGACCAGCGTGAGGTCCCTGCCGCGCAGCTCGCCGAACCGCTCGCTCGCCTCGGCGTCGGGGCGCAGCCTCATGCGGCCCACCGCGTAGCGCTTGGCCAGCGCCGCCGCCGCCACACCGGCCGAAGCGGCACCGACGATGGCGCCGGCGATCCCGACCTTCCGCCGTGTTGTCGTCGTCATGTCCCTGATCCCCTATACACCCGCGGCACCCGCGAACCGATCCTGGTCACGATCTCATGCGTAATCGTGCCGAGGTTATCCGCCCACTCCTGAGCGGTCGGTTCACCCCTCCCACCAGGGCCGAACAGGATGACCTCGTCCCCTGCGGCGAGCGGCTCGTCGCCCATGTCGATCATGAACTGGTCCATGCACACCCGGCCGGCGATCGCCCTTCGGCGACCGCCCGCCAGAACCTCTGCCCGCCCCGTCGCGTGCCGGAGGATCCCGTCGGCGTACCCGAGCGGCACCAGCCCAAGCGTCGTCTCGGAACTCGTGACATAAAGGTGCCCATAGGACACTCCCGAGCTCTCCGGCACCCGCTTGGCCAGAGCGATCCGCGCCACGAGCGTCATCGCCGGTCGCAGCCCGAAGTCGCCCAGCTCGGGGACCGGGCTGAGCCCGTACATGGCGATGCCGGGCCGGACCATGTCGTAGTGGGTCCGCGGCAGCGTCAGGATCGCGGCGGAGTTGGCCAGGTGCCTGATGACGTGGGACCCGGCCGCGCCTGCCTGCTCGGCCTGCTTGAGCGCCGCCTCGAACGCCTCGATCTGCCGGTCGATCGAGCCATGCCCCGGTACGTCCGCGCAGGCGAAGTGGGACCACAGGCCGACGATCTCGATCGCGCCCTCGGCCTGGAGGGCGAGCGCCCTGGCCAGTAGTTCCGGCCAGGCGGCGAGCGGGGCGCCGC
The DNA here is from genome assembly GCF_020215705.1 of Nonomuraea aurantiaca. Lineage (GTDB taxonomy): Bacteria > Actinomycetota > Actinomycetes > Streptosporangiales > Streptosporangiaceae > Nonomuraea > Nonomuraea aurantiaca. Next base: position 285,702 of record NZ_JAIWNB010000010.1, read on the forward strand.
CCCTGCTCATGCCGGTGTCGGCCTCCAGGTGCGTCCGGGCGGTCCGCCCGGTGCGCCGCGCCGCGGCGGCGATCTCGTCGAGCAGCGGCGCGTCGGCCGCCGACAGCTCGATGCCGGCTTCGAGCGCCTCGTCCAGCGGCTCTCCGGGAGTGATGATCCACGACAGCAGCGGCGCGGTGATGCCACCGGCGCGCAGCGCGAGCGCCTCACGGATGTAGGCGGTGCCGAGCCTGCTCGCGCCACCCCGCAGCACGGCCTCGGAGGTCGGGACGAGCCCGTGCCCGTAGGCGTCGGCCTTGACGGCCCCCAGCACTTCGGCGCCGCCCGCGCGCTCCTTGAGCAGCGCCACGTTGTGCCTGATCGCGGCCAGATCGACCCGCGCCTCCGCGGGCGTCGCCATCGGGGATGTCATCCCTCCAGTCTGGCAGCTCACTCACGTGGTCGAGCGCGAATCGCCCCTGTCGAGGTCCGCTTGAGGTCCGCAGAGCGAACTCCGGCTCACCTGGGCTTGAGGTCCGCCGGGCGGACTCCGGCTCACCCGGAAGAGTCGCGCAGCGTACGGATCGCCGCCGGAACCGCCGATGCCACGTCCGCGGCCGTCAGGGGCGCGCCCTCGGCCGCGATCCGCCCGGCCAGCCCGTGCAGGTAGGCAGCGCACGAGCCCGCGTCGTAGCAGTCGAGCCCCTGGGCGAGCAGCGCGCCGGCCATGCCGGAGAGCACGTCCCCCGTGCCGCCGGTGGCCAGCCAGGCCGTGCCGGTCGGATTGACCCGTACGGGCCGGCCCTGCTCGGCCACGACCGTGGTCGAGCCCTTGAGCAGGACGGTCACGCCCAGCTCCGCCGCCGCCCGGCGGGCGTACCGGAGCCGGCCCGCCTCGATCGCCTCGCGGTCCACCTCCAGCAGCCGCGACAGCTCGCCCGCGTGCGGCGTGATCAGCACCGGGGCGGTACGCCGGAGCAGCGACCGGTCACGGGCGACCAGGGTCAGGCCGTCGGCGTCGATCAGCACGGGCACGTCGGCGGCCAGCACCCTGGCGGCCAGCTCGTGCGCCCAGTCGCCGGTGCCCAGACCGGGCCCCAGCACCCATGCCTGCACCCGGCCGACGTCGTCGATCGACGGCTCGCTCAGCTCGGTGATGACCGCCTCCGGCCAGTGGCTGCGTACCTGGGCCACCGGCTCGCTCGGCCCCACGTAACGCACCATCCCCGCGCCCGCGCGCAGCGCGCCGCCCACAGCGAGCACGGCGGCGCCCGTGTAGCGGTCGCTGCCCGCCGCGACGCCCAGGACGCCCCTGCGGTATTTGTCGGACTCGCCCATCGGCTGCTTCAGCCGGCCGCCGACGTCGCGGTGGGTGAACGCCACGACGTCGGGCTCGGGCAGGTAGGGGCCGAGCCCGACGTCGATCAGCTCGATCTCGCCCACCTTGCCCGCGCCCGGATCGACGAGCAGCCCGGCCTTGGCAGCGCCCATGGTCACGGTCACCTGCGCCGCGATGGCCACCCCGTCCACCTGACCGGTGCTCGCGTCGACGCCGCTGGGCACGTCCACCGCGACGACCAGGCCGGGCGCGGCGTTGGCCGCCTCGGCCAGCCCCGCGTACGGCTCCCGCAACGCCCCGGTCGCCCCGATCCCCACCAGCCCGTCGACGATCAGCTCGGCCCGGTCGACGGCGTCCGGCCCGGCGATCGTGCCGCCCGCCCGGCGGAACGCCTCCAGGCCGGCCTCGTGGGTCTTGGAGCCCGCCAGGACGGCCTCGACCCGGGCGCCGCGCCCGGCCAGCCGGGCCCCGGCGTACAGGGCGTCGCCGCCGTTGTCGCCGCTGCCGACGAGCAGCAGCACACGCGTGCCGTACACCCTGCCGAGGAGGCCGGCGCAGACGGCGGCGAGCCCGGTGGCGGCGCGGTCCATGAGCGTGCCGTCGGGCAGCCGCGCCATCAGCGCGCGCTCGGCGGTCCTGATCTGGTCGGCGGTGTAGGCGGTACGCATGATCTGAAGCTATCCCTCCGCGATCACGTAGGCCATCGCCACACCCGCGTCATGGCTGAGCGAGATGTGCCAGCGCTTGACGCCCAGGCCGTAGGCGACCTCGGCGGCCTTGCCCGTGACGCGCAGCTCGGGCTTGCCGCTCTCGTCGCAGCGCACCTCGGCCTCCAGGTGCCCGAGCCCCTTCGGCGCGCCGAGCGCCTTGGCGACGGCCTCCTTGGCGGCGAACCTGGCCGCCAGCGAGTGTACGGCGAGCGGCCGTTCGACCTCGGTGAACAGCCGCTCGCGCAGACCCGGCGTGCGTTCCAGCGCCGACTCGAACCGCGCGATGTCGACCACGTCCACGCCGATGCCCAGGATCATCCCCTCAGGTTAACCGGGCGCGTGCCTACAGCCAGCTGGCCCGCACGCTGTCGGCCGGCCCGTCACCGGGTGCCCTGCCGAGCTCGCCCTTCGCGACCCTGGTGAGCAGGCGGTTGACGCTCTCGACGATCTCGGGGACGCACCCGCGCAGCTCGGCCACGTCCGCGGCGATCGACTCGTCGCGCTCCACCCCCGCCCTTTCCAGCACGGCGTCCAGGTCCGCCAGCTTGCCCGCCAGCCACTGAAGGGGGTCGCTCGACAGCTCCCTGTCGAAGACGCGCGGGCCCGGGTCCCATCCGGTGAAGACCGGATGGTGATGGGTGCGGTCGAAGCTGCCGGGGCGGCCGTCGACCGACTCCAGCAGGTCGACGCGCCAGAGGGGCCGGTCGAGGTTGATGGGCCGCGCCGAATAGATGGACCCGTTCAGCTGCCCCGGTTCGAGCATCCGTACTTCGAGGCGGACGCCGTGCTCGGCGCCCTCCTGGCCCTTGATCGGATCGGGGTCGACGAAGTAGAGATCGCTCACGGCCACGCCGATCCGCTCGAAGCCGAAGATGTACAGCACGAGGAGCCCTCCTGTCGCGAGTGTCCTCATCGGAGTATGAACAACCTCCTGGTCGGCTTCAATCAGGGGGTCTCAGCCAACGGACCAGCCGCCGTCGGGGAATCAGTCTCAGACGCGGGCCAGCCGCCGTACGCCCTCGACCAGCTCGGCGGCGTCCGCCGTCTCGGCGAAGCCGAGGCGCAGCCACGCGGCCGGCACTTCGGTGGCGAAGTAGCGGCTGCCCGCGCTGACCGCGACCCCGACCTGCCGGGCGGCGGCGGCCATCGCCGGGTCGCTCAGCCCGTCGGGCAGCCGCGCCCACAGATGCAGCCCGCCGGTCGGCTGCCGCGCGACGCTCCAGCCGGGCAGCTCGCGCGCGAGAGCGGCGGCCAGTGCCGCGCGCCGGTCGCGCAGGGCCGTGGCCAGCGTACGGAGGTGCCGTTCCCAGGCCGGCGAGCTGACCAGCTCCAGCGCGGCCTCCTGGAGCGGGCGGGAGACGAAGAGGTCGTCGACCAGGCGGACGTCCCGTAGCCGCGCCATCACCGGGCCGCGCGCCACCAGCGCCCCGATGCGCAGGCTCGGCGCGGCCGGCTTGGTGAGCGAGGTCAGGTAGACGACGGTTCCGTCACGGTCGTCGGCCACCAGCGGCGGCGGCACGGGCCCGCCGTGGCCCAGGTACCGGGCGAAGTCGTCCTCGATCACGAACGCGCCCGCCGCCCTGGCCACCTCGACGACCTGGCGGCGGCGCTCGGGCGTCAGCACCGCGCCGGTCGGATTGTGGTGGACCGGCTGGCAGTACAGCACCCGCGCGCGGGTCAGCTCGAACGCCTCGGCCAGCAGGTCCGGCCGCAGCCCGTCGGCGTCCATGGGCACCGGCACCGGGCTGAGCCCGGCCGCGCGGGCGGCGGCCATGGCGCCGGGATAGGTGGGCGACTCCACCAGGACCGGGTTGCCGGGTCCCGCGATGGCGCGGAAGGCCATCGACAGCGAGCTCTGCCCGCCCGCGGTGATCAGCACGTCGTCCGGTGTGATGCCGCCGCCCGCCATGGTGGCGAACACGGCCCGCAGCGGCGACAGGCCGATCGCGGGCGCCCGGTCCCAGGCATCGGGCCGGCGGGCCGCGCGGCCCAGCGCCGCGGCCAGTGCCCGCGTCGGCTGCAGCGATCGATGCAGGTAGCCGCCGTCCAGGGTGATCGTCCCTGCGGGCGGCGGGCCGAGCGCGTCGGTCAGCGAGCGGGTGTCCACGGCCCGGTCGGTGAGCGCGACCGTCTGCCAGGCGGTGTCGGCGACCTCGGTGCCCGCCCTGGCACGCGGCGCCACGAACGTGCCGCTGCCCGGACGGGTGATCACCGCGCCCTCGGCGGCCAGGGCGGCGATGGCCTGCGACACGGTGACGGGGCCCACCCGGTAGCGCTGGACCAGGTCGCGGCTGCTGGGCAGGCGGTCGCCCGGTGCCAGCCCCGACAGCAGGGCACGCAGCCGCACTGCCAGTTCCGACGAACTGCTACTATCCGACATGATACTTGATAATAGCGCTTTCGCCTCCGACTCGGGATCGCTACTGGACGTCGAGAGCCTCCGGGCCGACACCCCCGGGTGCGCGGAGGTCGTGCACTTCAACAACGCCGGATGCGGGCTGCTGGCCGCTCCGGTGCTGGCCACGATGCTCGACCATCTGCGACTGGAAGCCCAGATCGGTGGCTATGAGGCGGCGGCGGCCCGGGCCGTCCAGGTCCGCGCGTTCTATGCGGAGCTCGCGGCCCTGATCAACTGTGCTCCCGGAAACATCGCGTTCGCCGGTAGCGCCACTCACGCCTTCGCCACCGCCCTGTCCTCGATCCCGTTCGAGGCCGGCGACGTCATCCTGACCACCCGCAACGACTTCATCTCCAACCAGATCGCGTTCCTGTCCCTGCGCGAGCGCTTCGGCGTGCGCGTCGTGCACGCGCCGGACGCGCCGGAGGGCGGCGTGGACGTGGCGGCGATGGCCGCGCTCATGCGGGAGCACCGGCCCCGGCTGGTGAGCGCCACCCACATCCCCACCAACTCCGGGCTGGTCCAGCCGGTCGCCGAGATCGGCCGCCACTGCCGCGAGCTGGACCTGCTGTACATGGTCGACGCGTGCCAGTCGATCGGCCAGTACCCCATCGACGTGGCCGCGATCGGCTGCGACCTGCTCACCGCCACCTGCCGGAAGTTCCTGCGCGGCCCGCGTGGCTCCGGCTTCCTCTACGTGTCGGACCGGGTGCTGAAGGCGGGGTACGAGCCGCTGTTCATCGACATGCGCGGCGCCCGCTGGACCGGGCCGGACCGCTACCAGCCCGCCGAGTCCGCCGCGCGGTTCGAGGAGTGGGAGTTCCCGTACGCGACCGTGCTGGGCTGCGCGGCCGCCGCCCGCTACGCCCGCGAGGTCGGCGTCGAGGCCATCGCGCGCCGCTCGCCCGCGCTGGCCGCCGGGCTGCGCGTCCTGCTCGACGCCGTTCCAGGGGTACGCGTGCTCGAAAAGGGCCTCGAGCTGGGCGCCATCGTCACCTTCACCATCGAGGGGTGGCGTCCGGAACCGTTCAAGGCGGCCATGGACGCGAAGGGGATCAACTCGGCGCTCAGCTTCCGGGAGTTCGCGCAGTTCGACTTCGGCGACAAGGACGTCGACTGGTGCCTGCGCCTGTCACCGCACTACTACAACACCGACGAGGAGGTGGACCAGGTGGCCGCCGCGGTCGCGGAGCTGGCGGGCGGCTAGAACGAGCCCCGCTGCCAGGGTCCCCAGATGGCGAACGAGGTGCCCTCTTTGGACTGGACGTTGACGTACAGGGTGTGACCGCCGGGGCCGAAGGTGGAGCCCGCGAACTCCGCGCCAGGGTCGCCCGCCACCGGCTCCAGGCGGCAGAAGTCGAAGATCTGGCCCTGCTTGGTGAGGCCGCGCAGGAAGTTGTCGCCGTCGCCGTCCTCGCAGAGCACCAGCGTGCCTCGGGTGCTGGCCGTCACGTTGTCGGGCAGGTCCAGCACCGACGAGCGCGGCGACTCGTACACGAGCCGGAGCCGCCCGGTCCACGTCTCGTACGCCCACACCTGCCCGCGTCCCTTGCCGAACCCGGACGGCGGCGTGTCACCCTCGGCGGTGGCGCCGCCCTGGGTGGAGCAGAAGTACACGGTGCCCTGGTGGTAGATGGCCCCTTCGAGCCGGGAGAAGATCGCCGCGCCCGCGGCCCGCCCCTGCTTGCCCACGGCCTGGACGGCCTCGTCGTTCGACGGCTTGCCGGTGAAGGTGGGGTCGGGGTCGTCGATGGTCACCCATACCGTGTTGTACGTCGCGCCGGGCCGCTGCCCCTTGGACAGGTCCTTGCGCGGCGAGCCCTTGATCGCGAGCATCTGCAGCCGGCCGCCGTCGAGCAGCCGCCCGGCCTTGAGCGGGTGCTTGGGCGGCGTGTAGCGGTAGAAGCCGGAGGCGAACGCGAAGCAGTCCTCGGTCAGGTAGAGCGCCCCCGCCTGCGGGTCGAACGCGGCCGACTCGTGCGCGAACCGGCCGGCGGCCTTGATCGGCTTGCCGTTGGAGGTGCCCGACACCGGCACCTCGAAGATGTAGCCGTGCTTGCGGGTCAGCTTGCCGTTGTCGCCGCCGGAGAAGTCGTTGGCCACGTCGGGGCCGTTGACGGTCTCCTCGCAGCTCACCCAGGCGTTCCACGGCATAGGGCCGCCGGAGCAGTTCATCATCGTGCCGTTGAGCGACGGGGCGCTCTTGAGCACCTCGCCGTAGCGGGTGACGTGGAGGGTCGAGGTGCCGCCGCCGGCCGCCGGGTCGTAGGCCTTGTCCTTGTCGCCGAAGGCGCCGACCGCACCGCTGACCTCGTGGTTGCGCACGAGGATCGCGGTGTCGCGCGGCCCCCGGAACGCGGCCATCCCGTCGTGCCGGCCCGGCACGGTGGAGCCGTCGGAGTATTTGCTGCCCGCCGGGCTGAAGGAGCGGTATTTGAACCCGTCGGGCAGGTGCAGCCTGACCTTCCCGTCACGCGCGTCGCGCACCGCCTTCAGCGGCCCGTAGCCGGTCGCCCGCGTGACCCCGCCCCTGGCGCCCGCGCAGGCCACTCCGGCGAACGGCCCGGTGATCCCGGCCGCGGCGGCCAGGCCTGCTCTGGTCAGAAAGCGACGACGGTCCACAAGGCCTCCCGAAGGTCAGGTCTCCGAACAGTAGCCGCTGACAAATCGCCGCATGCCCGGTTTGGTGAGATCCCCGGCGCGAGGCGTCGCGCTACCCCAAACTGGTCATCGGTAATCCCATGTCTTTATCCACAGGCTGTGGATAGAGAGGGCCACCCGGTCGAGAGCGCGTGTGCCCGCCGTCGATACGCTGCCAACGTGAACAACGGCTACGTTGAACTGAGCAGGGAGCAGTGGAGCGAACTCCGCAAGAACACGCCCTTGACTCTCACCGAGGCAGAGCTGGAAGAGCTGCGTGGCGTCGACGATCCCATCGACCTCGCCGAGGTCACCGACATCTACCTCCCCCTGACCCGGCTGCTGAACCTCCACTTCACCGGGTCCAAACAACGCAGTAGCGTGCTGAGCGCGTTTCTCGGGCATCCCGGGCAGCGCGTGCCGTACATCCTGGGCATCGCGGGCAGTGTCGCGGTCGGGAAGTCGACGACGGCGCGGCTGCTGCACACGCTGCTGGCCCGCTGGCCCGAGCACCCGCACGTGGAGCTGCTCACCACCGACAGTTTCCTCTATCCCAACGCGGTGCTGGAGTCCGAGGGGATCATGCATCGCAAGGGCTTCCCCGAGAGCTACGACCGCAGGGCGCTGGTCAGGTTCGTCGCCGAGGTCAAGGCCGGGCTGCCGGAGGTGCAGGCCCCGGTCTACAGCCACCTCGAATACGACATCATCCCCGGCGCCAAACAAGTAGTGAAAAGTCCGGACATTTTGATCATCGAGGGGTTGAACGTGCTGCAGCCCGCTCCGCCCACGTCCCTGGCGGTCAACGACTACTTCGACTTCTCGATCTACGTCGACGCCAAGGTGGAGGACATCCGGGCCTGGTACGTCGACCGCTTCCACAAGCTCCGCCGCACCGCCTTCGAGGACCCCAAGTCCTACTTCAAGTACATCGCCGACCTCTCCGACGAGGAGGCGACGGAGTTCGCCGTCAACGTCTGGCGCGACATCAACGAGCGCAACCTGGTCGAGAACATCGCCCCCACCCGTGGCCGCGCCGGCCTGGTCATGCAGAAGGGCGCCGACCACTCCGTCAGGCGGGTACGGCTTCGCCGTACCTGAACACCTCCTCGAACAGGTAGGTCGCGAACCTGCCCGCGCACCCCTGATCGTCTATGTCGGCGAACCAGCAGTCCTCGCCGTCCTCGTGACACCTGAACGTCTGCCTCATGTGAGAGACCCTCGCGTACGGCGGTCAACGCCTCATCAACATCGAATGGACGAGAATGACCCGGTGCTACATCTTCGATTGATCACCCCGTCCACCCGTACGGAGGAGGTGACGGCCGTGCTCGACGAGTGCACGGGCGTCACCAACGTCGTCGTGCTGCCCGGCGCGGCCCGCGAGCCGCAGGGCGATCTGATCCTCTGCGACGTCGCGCGCGAGGCGGCCAACGAGGTGATCGACCGGCTCAAGTGGGTGCAGGACGAAGGCTCGATCGCCGTCGAGCAGGTGCACCTGGCCCTGTCCAAGGTCGCCGCGGACGCCGTCGAGGAGGCTCCCGGCGACCCCGACGACGCGGTCATCTGGGCGGAGCTCGCCCAGAGGGTGCGGGCCGAGTCGCGCATCACGTGGGCGTACCTGGCCTTCCTCGCGATCGCCACGCAGCTCGCGGGCATCGGCGTCCTGCAGAACTCACCCATCCTGATCGTCGGCGCGATGGTGCTCGGCCCCGAGTTCGGCGCCATCGCGGCCATCTGCTTCGGCCTGCTCCGCGGCCGGGGCCGGCTGATCGTCTCCTCGCTCAAGACCCTGGTCGTCGGGTTCGCGGTGGCGATCGCGATCACGTTCGCCTGCGCGCTGGTCTCGCGCTGGATGGGCTGGATCGACCTGAGCAACCTGCGGGTGAACGAGGAGGTCCAGTTCATCGTCAAGCCCGACCGCTGGTCCTTCATCGTGGCGCTGCTGGCGGGCGCCGCCGGGGTGCTGTCGATCACGGCGGGCAAGTCGTCCGCCCTGATCGGCGTCTTCATCTCGGTCACCACGGTCCCCGCCGCCGGCTACGTGGCCGTGGCACTGGCGCTCAGCGATTGGGGCGAGGTCGGCGGCTCAGTGGCGCAACTCGCGCTGAACATCGCCGGCATGATCATCTCAGGCACCGTCACCCTGGTGATCCAGCGGAAATTCTGGCCTCAAGTAGGACATCGTTCATCCGTGTGAACGAGGCCACACCCCGTGTCCGGCCGGTAGGGTCCGGATCATGCACATCCTCGCTACCGAGGGGCTGACCAAACGCTTCCCGACCGTCACGGCACTCGACCAGCTGACGGTCACCGTCGGATCCGGTGTCACCGGCCTGGTCGGGGCGAACGGCGCGGGCAAGTCGACGCTGATCAAGATCCTGCTGGGCCTGCTGCCCCCGACCGGGGGCGGCGCGCGGGTGCTCGATCTCGACGTGACCACGCAGGGCGCCGAGATCCGCAGGTTCGTGGGCTACATGCCCGAGCACGACTGCCTTCCCCCTGACGTGTCCGCCACCGAGCTGGTCGTCCACCTTGCCCAGATGTCCGGGTTGCCGCGTACGGCCGCCCGCGAGCGCGCCGCCGACGTGCTGCGCCACGTCGGCCTGGCCGAGGAGCGCTACCGCGCCATCGGCGGCTACTCCACCGGCATGAAGCAGCGGGTCAAGCTGGCCCAGGCGCTCGTGCACGACCCCAAACTGATCTTCCTGGACGAGCCGACCAACGGGCTCGACCCGCGCGGCCGGGACGAGATGCTGGCGCTGATCAGGCGCATCGGCACCGACTTCGGCATCAGCGTGCTCGTCACCTCGCACCTGCTCGGCGAGCTGGAGCGGATCTGCGACCACGTGATCGTCATCGACGGGGGCCGGCTGCTGCGCTCGTCCGCGATCGCCGGGTTCACCCAGGCCACGCAGACCGTCACGGTCGAGGTCGAGGAGGGCACGCAGCCGCTCGCCGAGCGGCTGTCCGAGCTCGGCCACGGCGCCGTCCAGCACGGCCGCCTGCTGCTGGTCAAGGTGACGGGCCCGGAGACGTTCGACGCGATCCGCGACGCGGCCGTCGATCTCGACCTCTGCCTGATCCGGCTGGAACAGGGCCGCCACCGCATCGAGGACGTCTTCAGGGAGGAGGTCGACGCGGGTGTCTGAGATCTATGACATCGGTTACCGCCATTACGACGGTCCGCGGCTCGGCCGCGGCTACTCGACGCGCGCGCTCACCGTCCACAGCCTGCGCGGCGTCTTCGGCCTCGGCCGTACGGCGCGCAGCAAGATCATCCCGTTCGCCCTGGGCGTCATCATGCTGCTGCCCGCGGTCGTGTCGATCGCGATGATGGCCCTGATGAGCCGGCGCGGCATGAGCTACAGCGGCTTCGCGGTCTATATGCAGACGGTCGTGGCCATCTTCCTGGCCGCGCAGGCGCCGACGGTCGTCGCGCCCGACCTGCGCTTCCGGGTGCTGCCGCTCTACCTGTCACGTCCGGTCACGATCGCCGAGTACGTGACCGCCAAGGTCATCGCCATGACCGCCGCGCTGTTCCTGCTGCTCGCCGTGCCGCTCACGGTGATCTACGTGGGCGAGCTGGTGATCGACATGGACGGGCCGCCGCAGACCAAGGAATACCTCGGGGCCCTGGTCATGGCGCTGGTGCTCGCACTCCTGCTGTCGTCGTTCGGCCTGGCCATCGCCTCGCTGACGCCCAGGCGGGGGCTCGGCGTCGCCTCCGTCATCGCCCTCTACCTGCTCACCTCGGCCTCCGTCCCGGTCATCTTCGGCACGCTGTACTCGACGGGCAACGAGTCGGGAGCCGCGTGGGCCTGGCTGCTGAACCCGTTCTGGCTGGTGGACGCCGTACAGGTGTGGCTGTTCGGCACCACGCCCAACGTTCCGGACGGCGGCTACCCGCCGGGGCCCGTCCCGGCGATCCTCGTGGTCGTGCTCATCGGGATCGGCCTGGCGGCGCTCGCGGCCCGCTATCGGAAGGCGGCCGCCCGATGAACATCGAGCTCGCACAGGTCTCTCGCTGGTACGGCAACGTGGTGGCGGTCAACGACGTCACGATGACGATCGGTCCCGGCGTCACCGGCCTGCTCGGCCCCAACGGCGCGGGCAAGTCGACGCTGCTGCACATGATGGCCGGGTTCCTGGCCCCCTCGGGCGGCACGGTGACGATGGACGGCACCAAGATCTGGAAAAACCACCACATCTATAAGAACATCGGCCTGGTTCCTGAACGGGAGGGTGTTTACGGGTTCCTCACCGGCTGGCAGTTCGTCCTGTCCGCCGCCCGGCTCCACGGTCTGCCCGATCCGGTCGAGGCCGCCCGCAAGGCGCTGGCCACGGTCGAGATGGAGGAGCCCAAGGACCGCCGCGTCGAGACCTATTCCAAGGGCATGCGCCAGCGGGTGAAGGTCGCCGCCGCGCTCGTCCACGACCCGCCGGTGCTGCTGCTCGACGAGCCGTTCAACGGCATGGACCCGCGCCAGCGGCTGCACCTGATGGATCTGATCCGCTCGATGGGCACGGCGGGCAAGACGATCCTGTTCAGCTCGCACATCCTGGAGGAGGTCGAGCGGGTCGCCCAGCAGATCGAGGTGCTGGTCGCGGGCCGGCACGCCGCCTCGGGCAACTTCCGCGAGATCCGCCGGCTGATGACCGACCGGCCGCACCTGTTCAGGATCCGGTCGAGCGACGACAGGAAGCTCGCCGCCGCCCTGATGCTCGACAGCTCGGCGGGCGGCGTCTCGCTCGGCGCGGGCGGGCTGGAGGTCCAGGCGGTCGAGTTCCGGCGCTTCGCGCGGCTGCTGCCGCGCGTCGCCCGCGCCGAAGGGATCCGCCTGCACGAGGTCTCCCCCGCCGACGAGGACCTGGAGAGCGTCTTCGCCTACCTGATCAACAGGAGCGCCTGATGAACCCGCGAAGATACCGGATCCCAGCGACCAATGGGGTGAGGCAATGAACTCAGTGGTCGCAGGCATTACTTACCGGGCGTTGCTGGGCAGGCGCAGGATCTTCCTTCTGCTTCTGCTGCCGCTGGCGCTGATCGGGCTGGCCGTCATGCTGCGGGTGTTCGGCGGCGATGACCCGCGCTCGGCCGAGCTGCTGATGGCCAAGTTCGCCATCGGCACGATGCTTCCGCTGCTCGGCCTCATCGCGGGCACCGGGGTGATCGCCCCGGAGATCGACGACGGCACGATCATCCACCTGATGTCCAAGCCGATCTCCCGGCCGGCCATCGCGCAGACGAAGTTCCTGGTGGCCGCCTCGCTGCTGGCGGTGTTCGCGGCGGTCCCGACGTACTTCGCGGCCTGGCTGCTGGTGGGCAACGAGGACGGTCTCGCGGCGGGCTTCGCGCTCGGCGCGCTGGTCGCGGGCATCGCCTACGCCGCAGTGTTCCTGCTGCTCGGCATCCTGACCCGCCACGCGGTCACGATCGGGATCATCTACGCGCTGTTGTGGGAGACGCTGGTCGGCTCGTTCGTGCCGGGGGCGCAGAAGTTCTCCATCCAGCAGTGGGCCCTGACGATCGCCGACCAGCTCTCCGGCACCCCGTTCCTGACGGCCAACGTGACGCTCGGCTTCGCCGTACCGGCGCTGATCATCGTAACGCTGGGCGCGGTGCTCTGGGCCGGACAGCGGCTGCGGGTCTTCACGCTGACGGGCGACGAATAGCCCTTCCATCATGGGCAGCGCTCACGGGCGGCCGATGGCCGCGCGCAGCGCCGCCCGGTCGAGCTTGCGCCTGCTGGATCGCGGGAAGTCCGGGAGCACCGCGATCCGGTCGGGCAGCGCGCCCGCGTCGACCAGCGCGGGCAGCCGGGCGCGTACCGCCGCCTCCTGGAAGCCGTCACCGGGCACCAGCGCGAGTACGACCTCCTCGTCCCCGGTGACCGGATCGGCCAGGCCGACGATGGCCGCGTCGGCCACGCCGGGCAGCGCGGCGATGGCCGGTTCGTACAGGCTCGGGTAGATGTTGAACCCATCGCGAAGGATCATGTCCTTCTTCCGGCCGAGCAGGACGAGACGGCCCTGTCCGTCCAGGCGGACCAGGTCACCGGTGGCCACCTCGTCGTGCGGCGGCTCGCCCAGGTAGCCGCGCGCCACGTGCGGGCCGCTGACGACCAGCTCCTGGTCCTCGGTGAACCGCACGCCGACTCCCGGCAGCGGCGCGCCGAGCAGGTCTCCCTCGGCGCAGGCCAGCTTCTCGGCCGCGCCGGCCAGCGCGATCGGCAGCGCCTCCGTCATCGCGTAGACGCTCAGCACCTCCGCACCGGGCGCGGCGGCGATCGCCTTCCGCAGTACGGCCGGGGGCGCGGGGGCCGAGCCGAGCAGCAGGTGACGCAGGCTGTCCGGCAGCCGTTCCACCCGGTCGACGAGCCCGGCCAGCTCGACGGGCACGCAGTACAGGTGGGTCACCCGGCGCTCGAAGATCAGCTTGGCCGGACCGGGCATCGACCAGGTGGCGCCGCCGATGAGGGCGGGCAGGCCGAGCATGAGGCCGTCGGTGTGGACGACGTCGCCGGGCTCGACGGGGAAGCGGTCCCTGAAGATCTCCAGCCCGGCGGCAAGGGACGCGCGGGTGTGGACGACGGCCCTGGGGTGCGCGGTGGTGCCGGAGGTGAAGATCACCGCCGCCGGATCGTCCACCTCACCCCGGCTCGCGTCGGTCGTCGGCATCGGGCCGCCCAGGCCGCGTAACCGTACCGCGGCTCTCGGCACGCCGGGCAGCCACCGGCCCGTGTAGGCGTGGCGTAGTTCCAGCTCCGGCAGCGGATCGCGGAGGCCGGGCAGGAGCACGCCCCGGCGCCTGGCCAGCGCGCGCAGCGGCGCGAACGACGTGACGGCGTACAGCAGCGACCCCGCCACCACCCAGCGCGGCCGGGCCAGCCGGAGCCGCGCGCGCAGGACCTCCGGCGCGAGACCGGGATCGGCCAGCACCAGCACCCCGCCCGCGGCGACCACGCCCAGCGCCACGGCGATCGCGTCCGGCGAGGGCTCGACGGCGTACAGCACACCGTCCCCGCGCTCAAGGCCCTCCGCCACCAGCCGGTCGCGGATGCGCAGCGCCCGCTCGCGCAGCCCGCCGAACGTCAGCTCCCGCCCGCGCGCCCCCACGATCGCCGTCGCCCGGGGCGTACGCTCGCAGGCGGCGAACACCTGAGCCAGCAGATCACTCCGCATGCCACTCCCCAAAAGCCCTCAAAGCCCTCAAAGCTCGTAACGCCGCATGATCGGCACCGCGATCCGGTCGAGCAGCCAGGCCAGCATCACCCAGCCCGTACGCCGCCGCCACGGCAGATGCCCGACATACACCGCCCGATACTCGATCTCCGGCACCGCCCCACGCAGCCGCTTGAACTCCCCCGCACCCGCACTGTCGTTGACCGCCAGCCCCTCGTCCACAGCGATCTGATAGACCAGCGCGCTCAACATCCGGTAGAGCCCGATCCCCTGCGGCAGCGCGGTGTCGTAGCCGAAGATCGGCGTGGTCAGCGTCCCGTCGCGGTGGAAGTAACCGAGCACCCCGTCGATCCGCCCATCCCTGGCCAGCGCCCAGTAGGTGATCGTCCCCGCCCGCATGGTCTCGCGGATGAACCGCTCGGTGAACTGCGGATTGTTCCGTGAGTACTTATCCAGATAAAGCAGGTCATAAAGCTCGACCACCCGAGCCGCGTCACCCTCGCCCGGCCGCACCACCTCATACCCCCTGCGCCCGACCAGCCGCAGATCGCGCCGCCACCGCTTGCGATACCGGGCCTCCTGCTCCCCCGGCCGCACCAGATAGACCCGCCGCCCCGGCACCATCACACAGCCGTCGATCCGCCGGTTCACCGAGCAGAACGCGACGGCGTGCCCGGGGAACCGCTCCCGCAGCAAGCGGATGGCGGCCTGCTCATGGGCGGGCTCGATGGCCGGATAGAGGTTCGTGGACAGCAGCCAGTTGTTGACCAGCACCACCCGGTCCAGCTCCGACCACCGGCACAGCGCGCCCAGCGCGGACAGCGCCGCCGCCAGCACCGCGCGGAGCACCCCGCTGCCGAGCACGCGCAGCTCTTCACCGGCATAGGTCACGTAGTGCGTGTACGGCGAGCACACCCACGCGTTCCCCTGTTCACCGTCATTGACCGACACCGGCAGCACCACGCGCCCGTCCACGAGCAGCACCCCGTAGGCCGTGGTCACATTGCCGACGAACGCCTCGGTCCCGTCCTCGATGAGCGGGATCAGGTAGTCACGCGCGTACGCGCCGTCCTCGGTGTCGGGCCAGGGCAACGCGCCCAGGGTGTCCTTCGTGTACAGCTCGGCCTTCACCGGCCGTCCCACTCGATGTCGTACGTCGAGCACTCGATCAGCGACCGCCGCGTCCACAACGAGCGGATCCAGTTCTCCCCCAGGACCTCGAACTGCGCCAGGAACGGCCCCCGGTCCCCCTTCACCGCGATCACGTCCTCAGCGGCCGACACCACGCTCGCCCACCGGTGCAACTCCGGCCAGGACCGTACTCCCGCCAGGCCGAAGCCCAGCATCGCCAGCCCGATCATCGCCCGCGCGCCCGGCGCGGGCCGCAGCGGCCGCTCGGGTACGTCACCGAGCAGCACCCCGGCCAGCTTGTCGCCCAGCAGATGGACCCCGCTGGTGGCCCGCGGGTTGCACTCCAGCGGCAACACCCGGTCGCCCACCATGAAGTCGAAGGCGATCTGCCCGCTGAACCCGCCCCGCGCCACGAACTCCGTCACCCACGCGTCCACCTCGGCCTGCTCCACCGGCTCGAAACTCACGCAAGCCCCAGAAGCCGTGAACTCCACCGCGTAGGCGGCATGAGCCACCAATCGCCCCTTCACGGCCACGGAGTAGGTGCAGATCTGCTGCCCGCCGAGCAACTCCTGAGCCACCCAGGGCCCCTCACCCGGCCTTAACCCAATATTTCCGCGAACAACCCGCACCTTCGTACCAAAGCGCGAAAAAACCGGCTTCAGGATGAACGGGCGCCGGATCCCGGCCAGGTCAGCCTGCGACGTCACCAGCACCGTCTCGGGCACGGGCAGCCCGAACCCCTTCGCCAGCTGGACGAACTCCCACTTGCTGTGCAACGCCCGCAGCGTCCCGAGCGGCTCGGCCAGCACCTCGCAGGGCAGCCGCTTCCGCCCCCGCGCCACCCAGAAGATCTCCTCGCAGGTGGGCACGACCAGCCGCACGCCCTCCAGCTTGACGATGTCGGCCAGCGCGTCGGCGAACGCCTCGGGGGCCCGGTTGGGCGGCGGCACCCGATGGCTCACCGCCACGGCCGAGGACCGCGCGCAGAGCTGCGCCCGCGAGCTCTCGGCCACCACGACCCGCGCACCCGACCTGGCGAACTTCCTGGCCAGGTCCAGCGCCACGGGCGCCCGCCCACCGGTGATCAGCACAGTCACGCTCACCAGCCGCAGGATACGCGTGAGGGGCACGGCGCCGCCGTGCCCCTCACCGGAAAAGCCTCAGACGCAGGCGACCCGGACCACGTCGGCCAGCCGGCCGGCGACCTCGGAGGCCTGCTCCTCGGACGAGGCCTCGACCATCACGCGGATCATCGGCTCGGTGCCGCTGGGCCTGATCAGCACCCGGCCCGTCTCACCCAGCTCCTTCTCCGCCAGCGCCACGGCCTCGGTGAGCTCGGGCACCGACGCCTTGCCCCGGTCCACGTCCTTGACGTTGATCAGGATCTGCGGCAGCGGCGTCATCACCGCGGCCAGCTCGCGCAGCGACTTGCCCGACCTGGCCACGACCGAGAGCAGGTGCAGCGAGGTGAGCAGGCCGTCTCCGGTGGTGGCGTGGTCGAGCATGATGACGTGACCCGACTGCTCACCGCCCAGGTTGTAGCCGTCGGACTTCATGCGCTCCAGCACGTAGCGGTCGCCCACCGCGGTCTCCACGACGTGGATGCCCGCGTCGCGCATGGCCAGCTTGAAGCCCAGGTTGGACATCACGGTCGCGACCACGGTGTCCTTGGCCAGCGTGCCCTCGGCGTGCATCTCGGCCGCGAGGATCGCCATGATCTGGTCGCCGTCGATGATCGCGCCGGTGTGGTCGACCGCCAGGCAGCGGTCGGCGTCGCCGTCGTAGGCGATGCCGAGGTCGGCGCCGCGCGAGACGACGACCTGCTGCAGCTTGGGCAGATGGGTGGAGCCGTAGCCGGCGTTGATGTTGAGACCGTCGGGCCGCGCGCCGATGGCCTCCACCCTGGCTCCGGACCGCACCAGCGCCTCGGGCGCGACCATGTGGGCGGCGCCGTGGGCGCAGTCGACGACGATGTCGAGGCCGTCGAGCCGGCCACTGACCGTGGTCAGCACATGGGAGATGTAACGGTCGGCCTCACCGTAGGCGTCACGAACCCGGCCGACGGCGGAGCCGACGGGAAAGGTCCAGTCCTCGCCGAGCCGCCGCTCGATCTCGTCCTCGACCGCGTCGGACAGCTTGAAGCCGCCCCGGGCCAGGAACTTGATGCCGTTGTCCGGCGCCGCGTTGTGCGAGGCCGACAGCATGACGCCGATGTCGGCGCCGAGCGCCGCGGTGAGGTAGGCGACGGCCGGGGTGGGCAGCACGCCGAGGCGCAGCACATCCACTCCGGACGACGCAAGGCCGGCGACCACTGCGGCCTCGAGGAACTCCCCCGAGGCACGTGGGTCCCGGCCTACGACGGCCACAGGACGACGTCCTGTGGCCGTGAACGCGCCCGCATCGCCGAGGACGTGAGCCGCCGCGACCGAGAGGTCCATGGCGAGCTCCGCCGTGAGGTCGCGACCAGCGACCCCACGAACCCCGTCGGTGCCGAAAAGACGCGCCAATTTAGCGCTTGCTGTACTGCGGAGCCTTACGGGCCTTCTTGAGGCCGTACTTCTTCCGCTCCGTGGCGCGCGCGTCACGGGTGAGGAAGCCGGCCTTCTTCAGAGGCGCTCGGTTGGTCTCGACATCAAGGGCCGTCAGCGCACGGGACAGGCCCATGCGCAGCGCGCCGGCCTGGCCGGTCACGCCGCCACCGTCGATGCGCGCGATGACGTCGAACGCCTCTTCGGCGCCGAGCACCACGAAGGGCTCGTTGACGATCTGCTGGTGGACCTTGTTGGGGAAGTAGACGTCCAGCGAACGACCGTTGATCGTCCACTTGCCGGTGCCGGGGACGATGCGCACGCGGGCGATCGCCTCCTTACGGCGGCCGGTGCCGTACGAGTTGCCCGTGGTGACGGGCTTGCGCACGGGAGCGTCAGCGCTGGCGGTGGACTCGGTGGTGTACTCGGAAGGGAACTCCTCGCCGGAGAAGCCTTCCACCTCGGCCTCGACGGCCGTCTCGACACCGGTGGGCTCAGCCACGGTTCTCCTCTAAATCTTTCGGACTACTACTGGGCGATCTGGGTGATCTCGAACGGCACCGGCTGCTGGGCCTGGTGCGGGTGCTCGGACCCCGCGTAGACCTTGAGCTTCTTGGCCATCTTCCGGCCGAGGGAGTTCTTCGGCAGCATGCCCTTGACGGCCTTCTCGACGGCCTTGTCCGGCCGCTTGTCCATGAGCTCGCCATAACTGACGGAACGCAGACCGCCCGGGTAACCCGAGTGGCGGTAGGCCTTCTTCTGCTCACGCTTGTTGCCGGTGAGCGCGATCTTGTCCGCGTTGATGATGACGACGAAGTCGCCGGTGTCGACGTGGTTGGCGAAGATCGGCTTGTGCTTGCCGCGGAGCAGGATCGCGACGTGGCTGGCCAGCCGGCCCAGCACGACATCGGTCGCGTCGATGACGTACCACTGACGCTGAACGTCGGCGGGCTTCGGTGAGTACGTGCGCACGGTCGTAGCCTTCTTTATGCTCGCGTCTTCGGCGCTGTCGGGAAGCGACAGCTCTAGGGTCGGTCGGTGCGGGCACACGGCAGCCCGGACCTTCCGTCTCCCTGGCCCGATGGGCTGATGATGGGAGATGACGCCGGACGCGCCGCGCATCGGTCGCGCTGGACCTATGCACACAACGATTGATTAGGCTACCCGCATTTAAGGGTGCTGGTCAAAAGACCGGTAACCTGCGATCAGTCTACCCGACACAGAACGGTTCGATTTCGGTTCCCTGGGATCCCTTCTTTCCCAGGACCAGACATCTCTATCGTTGGGTGTGGCATGTGGCACACCTCTCTCACCCGGCACACCCAGCGGAGCGCACGGCGCCGGAACCATCTGGGGGTGCTCGCCTGTCTTATGGCGGTTCTGTTCACGGGTGTGCTGATCGGGCGGTTGACGGACAACGTCGAAGAAACCGGCCACATCTACCTCAACGAGACGGCCCCACCTGCCGCCGCTGCGGCCAAGCCCAAGCCCAAGGCCACGCCCACGCCCACGCCCAAGAAGGCGCAGCCGTACGCCGGGCGCATCCCCAGGGAGAGCACCGCCGGGGTCCCGCGCGGCAGCGTCAGGGTTAAGCCCACCAAGAGCCCGGACGGCAACACCGTGCCCGGCTACACCGCGGAGGACCCCACGCGGGTGCTCGGCGAGCAGACCGCCGAGATGTCGCCGGCGATGGCGGCCAAGGTCGTCAGCCTCACCAACGCCGCCAGGGTCAAGCGCGGCTGCGGCCGCCTCCGGACCGACGCGAGGCTGACCCGCTCGGCCCGTACGCACTCCCTTGAGATGGCGAGCAGCGGCCGTTTCACCCACGACTCCCCTGACGGCTCGTCGCCGTGGGACCGGATGGAGCGCGCCGGATACCGCGCGGGCGCCGCCGAGAACATCGGCCGCGGCTACACCTCCCCCGAAGAGGCGGTCCGCGGCTGGCTCGACAGCACCGACCACCGCCAGAACATCCTCAACTGCCGCATCGAGTCCATCGGGGTCGGCGTGGTGGCCGGTCCCGGCGGTCCTTGGTGGACGCAGGACTTCGGTTACTCATGACCACCTTCACGGTAATGTCGCCGCATGGGTTTTCCCGACGAACGTGACACCAGCACGGAGAGCACCCCCCGCCGTTCTCGCAGGGCCCGTGACACGGCCGAACCCGGCGGCTCCCGCAACCCCTTCGAACCGGTCGGGGCTGCCACCCGTCCCAAGGCCAAGGAGCCGGCCGCGGCCCAGCCGCCCACCGAACCGGCGCGCCGCAGCACGACATGGAGCCCCTACGACGAGGGCAAACGCTCGCGTGGACCGCTCTGGTTCACGCTCGGCGGCCTCGCGGTGCTCGGCCTGTTCGTCGGGGGCCTCGTGGTGATGTTCAAGTCAGGCGGCCCCCAGCAGGCCGAGACCCTGGCGGCCCGCCGCACTTCGGCGCCGCTGCCGTCGTCGCCGCCCGGCAAGTACAGCTACGCGGCCGATCGCAAGACCGACCCCGACCCGCTCACGGTCAAGGAGCTGTTCCCGGCCAAGAAGATCACCGTCGCCGGCCGCTCGTACACGATGACGGTCACCAGCAAGGTCAAGAAGTGCTCCGACGGAGCCGTCGGCGACAAGCTGCAGAAGGCCCTCAAGGCCGGCAAGTGTACGCAGATCATCCGCGCGAGCTTCCGCGACAAGGCCGGCAAGCTGATGGGCACGGTCGGCGTGGCCAACCTCAAGTCCAGCAAGACCGCGACCAAGGTGCAGTCGGTCGGCAGCAAGACCGACTACGTCAAGCCACTGGCCGGCAAGGACTCGCTCACCAAGAGCCTCGGCTCCGGCAGCGGCGGCACCCAGATGTGGATGTACGGCCACTACGCCGTCATGATCTGGTTCCAGAACAAGGACGGCAGCAAGCCTGACAAGAAGGGGCAGAAGAAGCTCTTCCAGGCGGTCGACGACATCACCAAGGCCACCGTCTTCAAGGCCCTTGACTCCCGGACTCTGACCGGCCATCCGGGCGCCTGAAAGCCTCAAACCTTTTCATACGTACCCAAACGGCATCGATGATCCAGTCGGGAACGCCCATACCGGCATAACGATCTCGCGACTCTCGCTAGGCTCCCCCTTATGCGTGGCCAGGAACCTGGGTCTGACAACGATCGTAGGGAATCTGACGGCTCGGCCGCACCGGCGACGCCACCGCCGAGCTTCGGCCAGCCCCTTCAATATCCCGAGTCACGGGCGTCTCACGAGGCGCCCGGCTCTACTCCAGCATCGCCGCCGGAGCCCGGCACGGGCGCTCACTCCGGCTCTGACAGTGCCGCCGGCTCTGACAGTGCCGGTCATGGCGGCGCCGGTTATGACGATGCCGGTCATGACATGCTGCCCGCTTTCCCGGGCACGCCGTCGGACGCCGAGCAGACGGTGACGGGGGAATCGGCCTTCGACTCGCCGGCCGAGTGGCAGCCGTTCGAACCGCAACCGTCGGACCCGGCGTCGGCCGAGGACCAGTCCGACCTTCCTGGCCTGCCGGCCTTCCCCGGCGCGCAGCCGTGGGAGGTGGCCGGCGACGACGCCGCGCCGTACGACTGGTTCGCCGACCCCCAGGGCCCGCCCCGCCCCATGCGCGGCCGCCTGCCGCGCAACCTCGGCGCCCAACCCGGCACCCCGTCCCCGTCTCCGCGACCTTCTGCCACGGGCACCCCGTCTGCGGGCTCCACACCCCCGCGACCGGGCGGTCAGCCTCCGGCACACACCCTGCCACCAGGCGCCCAGCTTCCGTCGCACAGCCCGGAGCCAGGCACTCAGCCTCCATCACACGCCCCCGGGTCAGGCGCTCAGCCTCCGTGGCAGTCCGCCGCGCCCCAACCGGGCGGTCAGCCCTCCGGTCCCCAGCCCTCGTGGCAGCACGCCGAGCCGGAGCCGGACGCCCAGGCGCCCGGCCGGCCCAACACCGGATGGTCCCCGGCGGCCGGCGCCTGGCCCGCACCCATCCCGGAGGAGCCCGCCACCTGGGCGGTCGAGCCCGTGGTGCCCGGTGCGCCCTCGTGGGAGCCGCCACCGGCCTTCACCGCCGCCGCCGCGGGCATGCAGGTATGGCCCGCCCCCGTCTCCGACCCGCCCGCCATGCCGCCCTGGCCCGCCGCCACGGGCGAGCTCGCCGTGGAGCCGGAGGCCGACGACGTATCAGACCCGACGTCGCCCTGGAACGTCCCATCGGACAACTCGCCTCCGGACGACGCGCCCACCCGGCCGGGGGGCATCATCCCGCCCGGCGCCCCCACGTCCGGCGACGGCGACCCCGCGCCCAAGAGCTCCGTGTACGGAGGGCCGACGACCAAGGGCCCCGCGTTCGGACAGCCCGCGGCCGACTACGAAGAGGGCGACCCCTCAGAGGACGCCGAGGACTACCAGACCGACCCGAACCTGACCGCCCCCTTCGACGCAAGGGGCGCGTCCGCCCGTCCCTTCGCCGCCAATGAGGCGGTCCCTCCAGCCTTCGACCCCAACACCACCGCGCCCACCTTCGACGCGACGGCCCCCCACGCCTTCAACCCCAGCACAGGCGCCCCCGGCACCTTCGACCCGAACACCACCGCGCCCGCGTTCGACCCGAACGCCACCGCGCCCGCGTCCGGTGCGACGGCCCCCCACGCCCTCGGCCCCAACGCCCGTCCGCACGCCTTCGACGCAAGCACCCCGCCCCCCGCCTTCGACCCGAACGCGGCCGGACACCCGGCCGAGCCGAGCGACGTCCCGGTCTGGCCGCCGATCCCCCCTGGCGGCCCCGAGCAGAAGGGCAAGGTCCCCGACCTCCCGTTCGAGGTATGGGGTCAGAAACCCACCCCCGCCCTGCCCGTCCCGGCCTCGCAGGACCGCTCCACACCCCCTCAGGGACTCCCCGCCCCCTACGGGCAGGGACCGTTCAAGCAGTCGCCGTTCCAGGCCACACCGCCCGTCGCCGGGCAGCCCGGCAAGCCGGCGGGCCGGAAGGCACTCTTCATCACCCTGGGCGTCCTCGCACTGGCAGGCGTCGCCACGGGCGGCTTCTTCGCCTACAAGTCGGTGAGCGCCCCGGCACCGAACGCCGCCACGACGGCCGCCAAGGAGCCGCCGACCACGGCACCCCCGGCCATCGTCAGCCCCGACGCCTCCACGACCCCGGTCGTCCCCGCCACCTCGATCCTCAACTCCGAGCAGACCGACCCGCGCAAGATGTCGCTCTCCGAGGCGTTCCCGAAGAAGAAGATCGAGGCGGAGGGAGCCGTGTTCTCGAAGGTCAAGACCGACATGACCTCGAGCTGCGACAAGGCCGCCTCCGGTCCCTTCGCCGACGCGCTGCGCGAGCAGAAGTGCAGCCGGATCGTACGGGCGACATACGTCGACACCAAGCGCCGCTACGCCGTGACGACCGGAATCGCCGTACTGCCGACCAAAGAGGCCGCCATGAGCGCCGACAAGGCCAAGAACCTCGGCCGCAACGTCTGGTTCCGTGGCCTCCCCTCGGCGGCGGGCACGGGCGGCGAACGCGTGGAGATCGCGGGCGGCTACGCCGCGGGGCTGGTCTGGGGCCGCTACATCGTCTTCAGCTACGCCACGTACGCCGACGGCCACACGCCCGGCACCAAGGAGAAGACACTCGGCAAGGTCAGCGGCGCCTTCCGCGACCAGACCTCACAGGCCCTGGAACGCCGCCTCACCAACGACTGACGAACCGCTCGGCACGGGGCTACGGCGCGTCGACAGCGGGCGGATCATCGCCCAGCGTGCGGACGCGCCGGGTCGCGAGGGCGCGCGCGGCGAGCTCCGCGTCGGGCGGGTAGCTCACCTCTTCCAGGCACAGGCCGTGCGCGGGCGCCACGTGCACCCCGGAGTCCCGTACGGCCCGCCCCAGCACCTGCCCCGGCCACTCGACGGGCCGGCGCCCATCGGCGGCCGACAGGAGGGAGCCGACCAGCGACCGCACCATCGAGTGGCAGAACGCGTCGGCGACCACGGTGGCGACCAGCACCCCGTCGCCCTCCCGCACCCAGTCGAGCCGCTGCAGCCGCCGGATCGTGGTGGCTCCCTCGCGCTTCTTGCAGAAGGCGGCGAAGTCGTGCTCGCCGAGCAGGTGCGCGGCCGCCGCGTTCAGCGCGTCCAGGTCCAGCGGCCGGTTGTGCCAGACCACCTCCCGGCGCCGCAACGGATCCACCCCACCGGCCGCGTCACTCACGCGGTACGCGTACCGCCGTGACAGGGCGGAGAACCGTGCGTCAAAGCCCTCAGAAGCCACGGAGACCCGATGAACGCGCACATCCGACTCCAGTACCCCGGCCAGCCGCCGCAGGAGTGTAGCGAGCCGCTCATCCACGTCCAGCGGCAACACCGCGCCGAGCACCCCAGGGCCGACAGCCGGGAAACCCACCGCGACGTCGGCAGCCGACAGCGCCGCCGCAGGGTGGGGAGCCAGAAAGGCCGCTGGATCGGTAAGCGCGGGTTCGGGCCCGGCGGATCTGCGGTGGTTGCGGTCAAGTGCGGAGAACGCCTCCAGGGGAAGATCCACGTGCGCCACCTGCCCACGCGCGTGCACCCCCGCATCCGTACGCCCCGCGACGGTCAGCGCCGGTGGCTCGGCCAGCCGCAGGATCCTGCCGAGCGCCCGCTCGATCTCCCCCTGGACCGTACGCAGCCCCGGCTGCCTGGCCCACCCGGAGAAGTCGGTCCCGTCGTAGCCGAGATCAAGCCGGAGCCGTATCACCATCACTCTCCCCAGAGTGCCCGAAAACGCGAACAGGCCCGAACCCCCGCGAGAGGGGCCCGAGCCCTATTCAACTGGGCCCGGAATCCCCGCATGACGGAGTTCTGGGCCCGATTCAGCCGACCTGACGGATCAGGCCTCGTCCTTCTTCGCCTCGTCGGCCGCAGCCTCGTCCGAGCCCGCGTCAGCGGCCTCGGCCGTGGTGGCCTCGGTCGTGGCGGCCTCGTCCGACGCGTCGGTCTCCGAAGCAGCCGGCGCCTCGGTCTCAGCCTCGGCCTCAGCGGCGGGAGCAGGAGCGGCAGCGGCGGCCGGAGCCTCCGTGCGCGACACGCGAACCGGGTTCAGCGGCTCGGTCACCAGCTCGATCACCGCCATGGGGGCGTTGTCACCCTTACGGGCGCCCACCTTGGTGATGCGGGTGTAACCGCCGGGACGCTCGGCGAACGTCACCGCGATGTCCGTGAACAGGTGGTGGACGACGCCCTTGTCCTTGACGACCGTGAGCACCTGGCGACGGTTGTGGATGTCGCCCTTCTTCGCCTTGGTGATCAGGCGCTCCGCCAGCGGGCGGACGCGCTTGGCCTTGGCAACCGTGGTGCGGATCTTGCCGTGGCGGAACAGGTCCGTGGCGAGGTTCGCCAGGATCAGCCGCTCGTGCGCCGGGCTGCCGCCAAGACGTGCACCCTTGGTGGGCTTGGGCATTGCGTTCTCCTTGTGAGTTAACCCGCCCCGGCCGTACCAGGTACCGGAGTCGGGCCGGTCGCAGTCGCTCTAGGGGCGATGCGAGCCGTTACCGTCGCCCGCGCCGAGCGGGAACCGCTCGGCGCGGGGAGTCGCGAGGCAGAGCCCTCGCGATGGCTTAGTACTGCTCGGTCTCGACGTACGCGCTGTCGTCGTCGTCGTAACCGGCGCCGGCCACCGCGCTCGGGTCGAACCCGGGCGGGGAGTCCTTGAGCGCCAGCGTCATCTCGTGCAGCTTCTGCTTGACCTCTTCGATCGACTTGGCGCCGAAATTCCTTATATCGAGCAGGTCCTGCTCGCTGCGGGCGACGAGCTCACCCACGGTGTGGATGCCCTCGCGCTTGAGGCAGTTGTAGGAGCGAACGGTCAGGTTCAGCTCCTCGATCGGCAGCGCCAGGTCGGCGGCCAGGGCGGCGTCGGTCGGCGACGGGCCGATGTCGATGCCCTCGGCCTCGACATTGAGCTCACGGGCCAGGCCGAAGAGCTCGACGAGGGTCTTACCGGCGGAGGCCACCGCGTCGCGGGGCTTCATGGCCGGCTTGGTCTCGACGTCGAGGATCAGACGGTCGAAGTCGGTACGCTGCTCGACTCGGGTCGCCTCGACCTTGTAAGTGACCTTGAGCACCGGAGAGTAGATCGAGTCGATCGGGATACGGCCGATCTCCTGACCCGGCTGCTTGTTCTGCGCGGCGGAGACGTAGCCGCGACCGCGCTCGACGGTCAGCTCCATCTCCAGCTTCGCCTTGCCGTTGAGCGTGGCGATGCGCAGCTCGGGGTTGTGCACCTCGACACCGGCCGGCGGCGCGATGTCGGCGGCGGTGACCTCACCCGGGCCCTGCTTGCGCAGGTACATCACGACCGGCTCGTCGTGCTCGGACGAGACGACGAGCTCCTTGAGGTTGAGGATGATGTCGGTGACATCTTCCTTGACCCCGGGAACCGTCGAGAACTCGTGCAGCACGCCCTCGATCCGGATGCTCGTCACGGCCGCGCCCGGAATGGACGACAGCAGCGTGCGGCGGACCGAGTTGCCGATGGTGTAGCCGAAACCCGGCTCCAGCGGCTCGATGACGAATCGGGATCGGGTGTCGTCGATCGACTCTTCGAGAAGAGTCGGGCGCTGAGCGATCAGCATGTGGGTCTCCCCTTTTCGCGTGGCGCCCGCTATATGACGCCACTCCGATACAAGCCTAGTTGAGGTGCGGCGAACCGCACCTCAACCACTACTTACTTCGAGTAGTACTCGACGATCAGCTGTTCCTGAACCTGGGTGTCGATCTGCTGGCGGACCGGCAGCTGGTGGATCAGGACGCGGATCTTGTCCGGCACGACGCCGAGCCACGCGGGGACCGAGCGGTCGCCGGCGGTGGCGCGGGCCACCTCGTAGGGCAGCAGGTTGCGCTTGGTCTCACGGACCTCGATGATGTCGTGCTCACGCACGCGGTACGAGGGGATGTCGACCTTCTTGCCGTTGACCAGGAAGTGTCCGTGACGGACCTGCTGGCGAGCGGCGTCGCGCGACTGGGCGAACCCGGCGCGGTAGACCACGTTGTCGAGACGGCTCTCCAGAATCTGGAGCAGCGCCTCACCGGTCTTGCCGCTCTTGCGGGTGGCTTCCTCGTAGTAGTTGTGGAACTGCTTCTCGAGGACGCCGTAAATGCGGCGGGTCTTCTGCTTCTCACGAAGCTGAAGCTGGTACTCGGACTCCTTGGGACGTCCGCGGCCGTGCTCACCCGGCGGGTAAGGACGGATCTCGATGGGGCACTTCGCGGACTCGCACTTGCTGCCCTTGAGGAAGAGCTTGGTCTTCTCGCGGCGGCAGAGCTTGCAGTCCGCACCCGTGTAACGAGCCATTTCTCAGATTCTCCTGGGTGTCAGACGCGGCGGCGCTTCGGCGGACGGCAGCCGTTGTGCGGAACCGGGGTGACGTCCTGGATCGAACCCACTTCGAGGCCGGTGGCCTGAAGGGAACGGATCGCGGTCTCACGGCCGGAGCCGGGACCCTTGACGAAGACGTCGACCTTCCGCATGCCGTGCTCCATGGCGCGGCGGGCGGCGTTCTCGGCGGCCATCTGAGCGGCGAACGGGGTGGACTTACGGGAGCCCTTGAAACCCACGTGGCCGGCGCTGGCCCAGGAGATCACGTTCCCGTTGGGGTCGGTGATCGAAACGATCGTGTTGTTGAACGTGCTCTTGATGTGGGCGTGCCCATGAGCGACGTTCTTCTTTTCCTTGCGGCGCACCTTCTTGGGCGCACCCTGACGGCTCTTAGGAGGCATCCTTTGCCTTCACTCCTGAGGTGTTCGGTCCCGCGGCTGCGTGGACTACTTCTTACCGGGCTTCTTCTTGCCGGCCACGGTCTTCTTCTTGCCCTTGCGGGTGCGCGCGTTGGTCTGCGTGCGCTGACCGTGGACAGGCAGGCCCTTGCGGTGCCGAATGCCCTGGTAGCACCCAATCTCGATCTTGCGTCGAATGTCGGCCTGAACCTCGCGGCGCAGGTCACCCTCGATCTTGAAGTTCGCCTCGATGTAGTCACGCATCGGGACGAGCTCAGCGTCGGTGAGCTGGTGCACGCGGGTGTCGCCGCTGACGCCGGTGGCCTCGAGGACCTCCAGCGCACGGGTGCGGCCGATTCCGTAAATGTAGGTGAGAGCGATCTCCAGCCGCTTTTCGCGGGGGAGGTCGACGCCAACCAGGCGAGCCATGGTCGGGCATTCTCCTTCGTTGTGGCGGAGGTCTTGCGCCTCACGACCCCTCCCCATGCCCGGGGTGAGGGCCCCGGCCTCCGACCGGGGGTCTCCTGGGTGGTACGGCCCGGAAATTAGGCCGCCTGCTCAGGTGTGACGCGCGATTACTGTCTCAGGCTTCTCATGCGTCGAGCCCGCTCCCTAACCGGGGCGGACTCGGAGAAGCCTTACGGCGACTAACCCTGACGCTGCTTGTGGCGCAGGTTGTCGCAGATCACCATGACGCGACCGTGCCGGCGGATCACCTTGCACTTGTCGCAGATCTTCTTGACGCTCGGCTTTACCTTCATTGTCCTTCGTGTTCCTCAGACGTCTTACTTGTATCGGTAGACGATCCGCCCACGACTCAGGTCGTAGGGGCTCAGTTCCACGACTACCCGGTCGTCGGGCAGGATCCGGATGTAGTGCATCCGCATCCGTCCGCTGATGTGGGCCAGGACCTTATGGCCGTTGTCAAGCTGCACCCGGAACATAGCGTTCGGGAGCGACTCGACCACAGTGCCCTCGATCTCGATGGCGCCGTCTTTTTTGGCCAAAATTCCTCGCGTTTCACTGATCGATCGTCTGAGGCTCCGGTTCACTAAGCAGCCGCGACCTCACGCTTCGAAGAGAGCGGCGACCGGCAACGGGCGCCGACGCGTGATAGTCATAGTGAGCCGAGTAAGGAGTGTACGACACCTGAGACAAAAACGCGAAACGCGTGTCAGGTGTCCTGACACAACCACGAGTCAGCTTACCGCACCCGCCAACCCGTATGGACCGGGCGGCACAGCAAAGGGCCCGCCGGCGAACCGGCGGGCCCTGCGAGTCGGCACACCCCCTGGGATGACTCCCCCCTGATGTGACCCTGATGTGCTTAGAAGACGTCGTGCCAGCTGCCGCAGCCGCTGTTGCGCGAGCCGCCCTCGCACACCTGGATCTTGAAGTCCCTCTTGAAGCGGATGCCATCGAAGTGACGGTGGTCGTCGGACCGGTACCAGTTGCGGTGGAAGTCGCCGTGGCGGTCGTAGTACTTGAACCACACGTAGCTGTAGTCACCGTCGTTGTGGTGCCGGTCGTACAGGTCGCCGTAGAAGTAGTAGCCGCCTCCGCGCTTCTGCCAGTAGCCCTTGAAGTACGACTCGTGGCCGCCGTTCTCGGAGCCGTTGGAGAAGTACGGGCCGAAGAAGTGCTTCGGGCTGGCCTGGGCGCTCTGCGCCTGGGTGGCGGTCGCGGCGTCGGCCTGGGCCGTGGGAGCGATGGCCAGCGCTCCGGCGACCATCGATCCGGCGAGAGCGGTGCCCGCGAGAAGGTGACGAATATCCACTGTGTCCTCCTGTAAGACGGTTCCCCGTACCGGACCGGGACTGCTCGGGTGAGCCCCTCTGTTGTCCGGCACCGCTTACGTTAGGAAGGACATCTCCTGCCTTCTGCGGACGAATGCACACAGTGCACTACTACACACTCACCGCTGCTTCGGACCGCCGCCGAAGATGGTGCTGATCAGCAGAATCGCACCCCAGGGACCCATCACCCACAGCGGCCAGGGATAGATCACGTGCCCGGAGGTGATGCTCACGATCAGCCAGATCACCCAGTTGATCGAGCTCGCCGCGGCCCACGCGCTCCAGGCCGCGCGCATCCCCGAGTGCATCCCGCTCTTGGGCGCCGGGGTGGGCTCGGTCAGCTTGGCGGGCGGGTTGCGCAGGTCCACGTCCGGCAGGTCCGCGGTCAACCGGGCCAGCTCGCCGTAGGTCTTGCTCTGGTAGAGCTGTTCGAGCCGCTCGTTGAACTCGTCCATCGTGATGCGGCCCTGCGCGGTGTGCTCCCGGAGCACGGCGGCCACCCGGTCGCGGTCGACGTCCGAGGCACGCATCTCGGGGCTCTGCGCCATACCCACCACTCCCGGCTCGTCTACGGCTGCGCCAGGCGCTCTTTGCCCCCATCGAGAGCGGTAAGCACCCAAGGACCATTATGTGTCACCGCGACGCTGTGTTCGAAGTGTGCGGACTGCTTGCCGTCGATCGTCACGACGGTCCAATCGTCGGCCAGTACGCGGGTGCGCTCCGTGCCCAGGTTGACCATGGGCTCGATGGCCAGGCACATCCCGGCCTCCAGCACGGGTCCCCTGCCAGGACGGCCGTGGTTGGCGATCCAGGGGTCCATGTGCATCTCGGTGCCGATGCCGTGGCCGCCGTACTCGGGCGGAATGCCGAAGCGGCCCTGCGACTTGACGTAGCGCTCCACCTCGTACCCGATGTCCGACAGGTGGCGGCCGACGGTCAGCGCGGCGATGCCGCGCCACATCGACTCCTCGGTGATCCTCATGAGCTCGGTGAGCTTCGGGTCCACCTCCCCCACCGGCACCGTGACCGCCGAGTCGCCGTGCCAGCCGTCGAGGATGGCCCCGCAGTCGATGGAGATGACGTCGCCTTCGCGCAGCGCGCGGGCGCCCGTCGGGATGCCGTGGACCACTTCCTCGTTGACCGAGGCGCAGATCGTGGCGGGAAACCCCTGGTAGCCCTTGAACGACGGGATGGCGCCCTCATCCCTGATCGCCTTCTCGGCGATGGCGTCGAGGTCCAGGGGCGTCATCCCCGGCTCGACGGAGCGCTTCAACAGGTCGAGCGTTCGCCCGACCACCAGACCGGCCGCCCGCATCTTGTCGAGCTGCTCGGGCGTCTTGATCTGGATTCCATGCCGGTTCTTCTTGAACACGTGTGGCACCCCCCGGGGTCTCAACGGGCCGATGTGGGAGCCCAATTCCCTCACAATAGCCGCGAGGTGGCACGGAAATCCGTGCCACCTCCGCAGTCGGCCATCGGGCTTACCCCATGAAAGGGCGGATGGCCTCCATGGCCCGCTGGGTGACCTCCTCGACCGGACCGGTCGCGTCGACACCCACGAGGATGCCCTCGTCCGCGTAGTAGGACACCAGCGGCGCCGTCTGCTCCTGGTAGACCTCCAGGCGATGCCTGACCGTCTCCTCTTTGTCGTCGTCACGCTGGAACAGCGTGCCGCCGCAGGCGTCGCACCGGTCGTCCTTCTTGTCATCGAACTCGACGTGCCAGATGCGGCCGCACTGGCTACAGGTGCGGCGGCCGGCCAGCCGCCTGACCACCTCGTCGTCGTCCACTACCAGCTCCAGGACCAGGTCGAGCGCCTGGCCCCACTCCTTCAGCATGTCGCGCAGGATCTCGGCCTGAGCGACGTTCCTGGGGAAGCCGTCGAGCAGGAAGCCGTCCTGCGCGTCGTCCTCGGCGAGACGGTCACGGACCATGGCGATGGTGACCTTGTCGGGCACCAGGTCGCCGCGGTCCATGAACGTCTTGGCGAGCTTGCCGAGCTCCGTGCCCCCGGAGACGTTGGCACGGAAGATGTCACCTGTCGAGATCTTCGGGATGGACAGGTTCGACGCGATGTACTGGGCCTGTGTCCCCTTACCCGCTCCGGGGGGCCCGACCAGAACGAGACGCACTACCGCAGGAAGCCTTCGTAATTACGCTGCTGCAACTGGCTCTCGATCTGCTTGACCGTGTCCAGGCCGACGCCAACCATGATCAGAATGCTCGTCCCTCCGAACGGGAAGTTCTGGCTCGCTCCGGCCACCGCGAGCGCGACGATCGGGATCATGGCGATCAGACCCAGATAGAGCGCGCCGGGGGCGGTCAGACGGGTGAGCACGAAACTCAGGTATCCAGCCGTCGGCCGTCCCGGGCGGATGCCCGGAATGAACCCACCGTACTTCTTCATGTTGTCGGCCACTTCAGTGGGGTTGAAAGTGATGGACACGTAGAAGTAGGTGAAGAACACGATCAGGACGAAGAACGTGATCATGTAGATGGGCGTGTCGCCCTTGGTGAGGTTCGCGGAGATCCACTGCACGACCGCGTTGGGGTTCTCCGCGTTGGCGAACAGCGAGGTCAGCAGCTGCGGCAGATAGAGCAGCGAGGACGCGAAGATGACCGGGATGATGCCGGCCTGGTTGACCTTCAACGGGATGTAGGTGGACGTGCCGCCGTACATCCTGCGTCCGACCATCCGCTTGGCGTACTGCACCGGAATGCGGCGCTGCGCCTGCTCGACGAAGACCACGGCGGCGATCATGAAGACGCCTACCACCATGACGACGGCGAAGGTGAACTTGTTGGCCTGGAAGATGCTGGCCAGCTCGGACGGGAAGACCGCGACGACCTGCGTGAAGATGAGGATCGACATGCCGTTGCCCACACCACGGTCGGTGATGAGCTCGCCCAGCCACATGATGACCGAGGTGCCGGCCGTCATGATGACGACCATCGTGACGATCATGAAGATGTTGTCGGGGTCGAGCAGGACGTCCTTGTCACAACCCTGGAAGAGCTGCCCGGAGCGCGCCAGCGCGATGAACGCCGTCGACTGCAGGATGCCCAGACCGATCGTCAGATAACGCGTATATTGTGTGATCTTCGTCTGACCGGCCTGCCCCTCCTTCTTGAGGGCTTCGAGGCGTGGGATCACGACGACGAGAAGCTGGAGAATGATGCTGGCGGTGATGTACGGCATGATGCCCAGTGCGAACACCGACAACTTCAGGAGCGCGCCGCCGCTGAACAGCTGCACCATCCCGTAGATATTGCCGTTTTCACCGTTGCGGACCTGATCAAAACAGGACGCAAGGTTCTGGACGTGAACTCCCGGAGTCGGAAGAACCGAGCCGAGTCGGAACAGCGCGATGATGCCCAGAGTGAAGAGCAACTTCTTGCGCAGATCCGGCGTCCGGAACGCCCGGGTAAACGCGGTCAGCACGGTCCCTCCTGCGCGCCTATAAGGCGGTGTGAGTATGCGATGGTGCGGGGATCTGCCATCAGAAGTCTCAGGTCAAAACGAGCCGGACAGAATCCTGCCGTCTCGCGAACTCTAACGCACTACGGGCGTGGGGGCCCATGGTCGGAGCCCCCACGCCTCGTAATAGCTCTTACAGCTCGGTAACGGAACCCCCAGCAGCGGCGATTTTCTCCTTCGCGGCGGACGAGAAGGCATGCGCCTGCACGTTGACCGCGACCGAGATCTCGCCGGTGCCGAGAACCTTCACCAGCTGGTTCTTGCGGACAGCACCCTTGGCGACCAGCGTCTCGACGGTGACCTCGCCACCCTCGGGGAACAGTTCGCCGATCTTGTCCAGGTTGACGACCTGGTAGGTCGTCTTGAACAGCGCGTTGGAGAAGCCCTTGAGCTTCGGCAGACGCCTCTGCAGCGGCACCTGGCCACCCTCGAAACCGAGGGGGACCGTCGTACGGGCGTGGCTGCCCTTGGTGCCGCGACCGGCCGTCTTACCCTTGGACGCCTCGCCACGACCCTTGCGGATCTTGGCCTTGTTGGCGCCGGGAGCCGGACGCAGGTCGTGAATCTTGAGCGGAGCCTTGTCAGTCATGACTAGTCGACCTCTTCCACCTCGACGAGGTGCGTCACCACGGAGACCATGCCGCGAATCTCGGGCCGGTCCTCCTTGACGACGACATCGCCGATTCGCTTCAGGCCAAGCGAACGCAGCGAGTCACGCTGGTTCTGCTTGCCACCGATCTTCGAGCGAACCTGAGTGATCTTCAGGCGTGCCATGACTAGCTCACCGCCTTGGCGGCCGCCGCTTCGGCGATGCCTTCGCGCTGAGCCTTCAGCATCCGGGCCGGAGCGACGTCCTCGATCGGCAGACCGCGGCGGGCGGCGATCTCCTCGGGCCGGGAAAGACCCTTCAGAGCCGCCACCGTGGCGTGCACGATGTTGATCGGGTTGTCCGAGCCGAGCGACTTGGACAGGACGTCGTGGATGCCGGCGCACTCCAGAACGGCGCGCACCGGGCCACCGGCGATGACGCCGGTACCGGCGGAGGCCGGACGCAGGAAGACGACACCGGCCGCCTCCTCACCCTGCACGGTGTGCGGGATGGTGCCCTGGATCCTCGGGACCTTGAAGAAGTGCTTCTTGGCCTCTTCGACGCCCTTGGCGATGGCCGCGGGGACTTCCTTGGCCTTGCCATAGCCGACGCCGACCAGGCCGTTGCCGTCACCGACGACGACGAGGGCGGTGAAGCTGAAGCGACGACCACCCTTCACGACCTTGGCCACTCGGTTGATCTTCACTACGCGCTCGATGTACGAGACGCCCTTGTCGGCGGCGCCACCGCGGCGATCGTCACGACGGTCCCGCCGCTCGCCACCGGTGCCGCCACCGCGACGCGGAGCTGCAGCCATCAGTGGTTCCTCATCTCAGTTGCCATATCAGAACTCGAGCCCACCTTCGCGGGCGCTGTCCGCCAGAGCGGCGATGCGCCCGGCGTAGCGGTTGCCACCACGGTCGAACACGACCGCCGTGATCCCGGCTTCCTTGGCCCGCTGAGCGAGGAGCTCGCCGACCTTCTTGGCCTTCTCGGTCTTGTCAGCCTCGAGCGTGCGCAGCGCGGAGTCCATGGTGGACGCGCTCACCAGCGTGTGGCCGACGGAGTCGTCCACGATCTGCACGAACAGGTGACGAGTCGAACGGTTGACGACCAAGCGCGGACGCGCGGCCGTACCGACGACGTTCTTGCGGACGCGGCGGTGACGGCGGGCCCGCGAGACGGTGCGGGCAGCCGTGTGCTTGCCGAACGCAGTCTTCGGAGCCATGCCTACTTACCAGCCTTTCCGACCTTGCGGCGGATCTGTTCGCCCTGGTAACGCACGCCCTTGCCCTTGTACGGGTCAGGCTTGCGCAACTTGCGGATGTTGGCCGCGACCTCGCCGACCTTCTGCTTGTCGATGCCGTCCACGTGGAACAGGGTCGGCTTCTCGACGCGGAAGGTGACGCCCTCGGGGGCGTCGACGATGACCGGGTGACTGAAGCCCAGTGCGAACTCCAGCTGCGTCGGGCCCTTGGCCTGAACGCGGTAACCGACGCCGACGATCTCCAAGGTCTTGGAGTAGCCCTGCGTGACGCCCTGCACCATGTTGGCGATCAGCGTCCGGGACAGGCCGTGCAGCGCACGGACCTTGTTCTCGTCGTTGGGCCGGGTGACGGCGATAGCGCCGTCGTCATCGCGACCCACCGTGATGGGATCCGCGACTGTATGAGAAAGCGTGCCCTTCGGGCCCTTGACCTGGACATCCTGGCCGCTGATCGCGATGTCAACGCCGCTCGGCACAGGGATGGGCAGCCGTCCGATTCTCGACATGCTGTGTTCCTCCCCTCTACCAGACGTAGGCGAGGACTTCCCCGCCCACGCCACGCTTGCCGGCCTGCTTGTCGGTCATGAGACCGGCGGACGTCGAGATGATCGCGACACCCAGCCCTCCCAGAACGCGAGGCAGGTTGTCCTTCTTCGCATACACCCGCAGACCGGGCTTCGACACCCGGCGCAGACCCGCGAGCGACCGCTCACGGGTAGGCCCGAACTTGAGCTCCACCACGAGGTTCTTGCCAACCTTGGCGTCTTCGACGGTCCAAGCCTGGATGTAACCCTCCTGCTGGAGGATCTCGGCGATGTGCGCCTTG
This sequence comes from Nonomuraea aurantiaca, assembly GCF_020215705.1. GTDB lineage: Bacteria > Actinomycetota > Actinomycetes > Streptosporangiales > Streptosporangiaceae > Nonomuraea > Nonomuraea aurantiaca. Next base: position 321,306 of record NZ_JAIWNB010000010.1, read on the forward strand.
ATCTTCGAATACGGCATGGTCACGCTGTCGTGATACGCCGAGTTCGCATTACGCAGACGCGTCAGCATGTCTGCGATCGGGTCGGTCATCGTCATGGCCAGTGGCCTTCCTCGCCGCGGTTTCCAGTCGGTGAAGCAGAGCTCTACCGGTGGACCTTCGGCGCGGTCATGGGTGCTCTCTGGGAGAGCACCCGGTTTGACAGTTCTACATATGTACGGCGAGCAGCCCCCACGGGGGCGACACATGGCCGCCCCCTAGGGTAACTACCAGCTGGACTTGGTGATGCCGGGCAGCTCGCCCCGGTGCGCCATCTCACGGAAGCACACGCGGCAGAGCCCGAACTTGCGGTAGACGGCGCGGGGCCGGCCACAACGCGTGCAGCGGGTGTACGCCCGGACTTCGAACTTCTGCTTACGCCCTGCCTTGGCGATCAGCGACTTCTTCGCCATGATCAGGCCTCCTTGAAGGGGAACCCGAGGAGCTTCAGCAGCGCCCGGCCCTGGTCGTCGGTCTTCGCGGTGGTCACTACCGTGATGTCCATGCCCCGCGGCCGGTCGACCTTGTCCTGGTCGACCTCGTGGAACATGACCTGCTCGGTCAGACCGAACGTGTAGTTGCCGTTGCCGTCGAACTGCTTGGGCGACAGGCCACGGAAGTCCCTGATGCGGGGCAGCGCCAGCGACAGCAGCCTGTCGAGGAACTCCCACATCCGGTCGCCGCGGAGCGTGACGTGCGCGCCGATCGGCATGCCCTCGCGCAGCTTGAACTGGGCGATGGACTTGCGCGCCCGGACGACGGCCGGCTTCTGGCCGGTGATCACGGTGAGGTCGCGAACAGCGCCCTCGATGAGCTTCGAGTCGCGAGCCGCCTCGCCGACACCCATGTTGACCTTGATCTTCACCAGGCCGGGGATCTGCATGACGTTCTCGATGCCGAAGTCCTCGCGAAGCTTGGCCGCGATCTCCTCGCGGTACTTCGTCTTGAGGCGCGGCGTCGGACGCTCGGTCTCAGTGGTCGTGGCAGTCATCAGCTGTCCTCACCCGTCTCGTCGGCCTTGTCCTCGGCCTTCTTGTCGGCGGGCTTGTCCTCGCGCTTCTCGTCCTTGAGCTTCTTCACGTTGCTCACGTGGATGGGAGCCTCCATGGTCTGCACGCCGCCGGTCTTGGCGCCACGCGGGCCCTGGTGGGTCTCCTTGGTGTGCTTCTTGATCATGTTGACGCCCTCGACCACCACGCGGTCTTCCCGCGGGAGGGTGGCGATGACATGACCCTTGGCACCCTTGTCCTTGCCGGTGATGACCTGGACGAGGTCACCCTTCTTCACATGCAGCTTCGGCATTACAGCACCTCCGGCGCGAGCGAGATGATGCGCATGAACTTCTTGTCGCGCAGCTCACGGCCCACCGGGCCGAAGATACGGGTGCCACGAGGGTCACCGCTGTCCTTGATGATGACGGCGGCGTTCTCGTCGAAGCGGATGTAGGAGCCGTCCGGCCGGCGGCGCTCCTTGGCCGTGCGGACGATGACGGCCTTGACCACGTCGCCCTTCTTGACGCCGGTGCTACCGGGCAGGGCATCCTTGACGGTGGCGACGATGACGTCGCCGATACCGGCGTAGCGTCGGCCCGAGCCACCGAGAACGCGGATGCAAAGAATCTCCTTGGCACCCGTGTTGTCGGCGACCTTGAGCCGCGACTCCTGCTGGATCACTGTTTTCTCCTGATTAGTCGCGCCGGTTCTCGTCGTTGCCGAGCCTGGCGGAACTTGTATGGTCTTTTTCCTCCGGCCACAGCCCTGGAGCCGCACCGCAGGCGACACGAGGCCGGAGCCTCGCGTCCTTGGACACCGTCATGGGGGCCTGGAAGCCCCCACGAGGCGCGTTATATCCGAGAAGCCGTTAGATTACTTGGCCTTCTCGAGGATCTCCACGACCCTCCACCGCTTGGTGGCGGAGAGGGGGCGGGTCTCCATCAGCAGCACGCGGTCGCCGACGCCACAGGCGTTGGCCTCGTCGTGCGCCTTGTACTTGGTCGTACGGCGGATGACCTTGCCGTACAGCCGGTGCTTGACCCGGTCCTCGACGGCGACGACGACGGTCTTGTCCATCTTGTCGCTGACGACCAGGCCCTCACGGACCTTGCGGAAGTTCCGCGAGTCGTCGTTCGTCTCGGTGGTCTCTGTGGTCTCGGTCTCAGCCATCGCTCGTCTCCTTCTCGACCGTGATGATGCCAAGCTCGCGCTCGCGCATCACGGTGTAGATACGGGCGATCTCGCGGCGGACGGCGCGCAGCCGCCCGTGGCTCTCCAACTGTCCGGTCGCTGCCTGGAAGCGGAGGTTGAACAGCTCCTCCTTGGCTTCCTTGAGCTTCTGGACCAGGGTGTCCTCGTCCTCGACTCGCAGCTCGCCGGCGGTCAGGCCCTTAGCCATCACGCCTCACCAACTTCACGCTTAACGATCTTGCACTTCATGGGCAGCTTGTGGATCGCGCGAGTGAGCGCCTCGCGGGCAACCGACTCGGCGACACCGGAAAGCTCGAACATGACGCGACCCGGCTTGACGTTGGCGATCCACCACTCGGGCGAACCCTTACCGGAACCCATGCGGGTCTCAGCCGGCTTCTTGGTCAGCGGGCGGTCGGGGTAGATGTTGATCCACACCTTTCCACCACGCTTGATGTGACGGGTCATCGCAATACGAGCCGACTCGATCTGGCGGTTGGTCACGTAGGAGTGCTCAATCGCCTGGATGCCGAACTCGCCGAACACGACCCTGGTGCCGCCCTTGGCGGCACCGCTGCGGTCGGGCCGGTGCTGCTTGCGGTGCTTGACCCTGCGCGGGATCAGCATGGTCAGCTCCCTTCAGCACCCGGCTGCGCAGCCGGGCCGGTCTCGGGGGCAGCCTGAGAGGCCGCCTCAGTCCTGGGGGCGCGGTCGCCACGACCGCCACCGCGACGGGCGCCACCGGCGCCACCACGGCGCGGACGGTCGCCGCCGCCACCGCCGCCGCCGCCACCGCGACGGTCGTCACGGTCACGACGCTGGCCGGCACGGGCGCCGGCAGCGGCCGCCTCGCGCTCGGCGCGGCTGGTGGGGGCCTCGCCCTTGTAGATCCACACCTTCACGCCTATGCGGCCGAAGGTGGTGCGGGCCTCGTAGAAGCCGTAGTCGATGTCCGCGCGGAGCGTGTGCAGCGGCACCCGGCCCTCGCGGTAGAACTCCGACCTCGACATCTCGGCGCCGCCAAGACGACCGGAGCACTGCACCCGGATGCCCTTGGCGCCGCTCTTCATGGCCGACTGCATCGCCTTGCGCATGGCGCGGCGGAACGAGACACGGCTGGAGAGCTGCTCGGCGACACCCTGCGCGACGAGCTGGGCGTCGATCTCGGGGTTCTTCACCTCGAGGATGTTGAGCTGGACCTGCTTCTTGGTCAGCTTCTCCAGGTCGCCACGGATCCGGTCGGCCTCCGCGCCGCGACGGCCGATGACGATGCCCGGCCGGGCGGTGTGGATGTCGACCTGGACGCGGTCGGTCGTGCGCTCGATCTCCACCTTGGAGATACCGGCCCGCTCCATGCCCTTCTGCAGCATGCGACGGATCGACACGTCCTCGGCGACGTACGACTTGTACAGCTTGTCGGCGTACCACCGGCTCTTGAAGTCGGTCGTGATGCCGAGGCGGAACCCGTGCGGGTTAACCTTCTGGCCCACTATCGGGTCCTTCCCTTCGGCTCGCGGGACTCCACGATCACGGTGATGTGGCTCGTCCGCTTGTTGATCCGATAGGCACGACCCTGGGCACGCGGACGGAACCGCTTCAGCGTCGGGCCCTCGTCGACCCACGCCCGGCTCACGAAGAGCGTCTGGGGGTCGAGATCGAAGTTGTGCTCTGCATTTGCCATGGCGCTCGAGAGCACCTTGTAGATCGGCTCGCTCGCCGACTGGGGAGCGAACTGCAGCACGGCCTGCGCCTCCGAAGCGGGCAGCCCGCGAATAAGGTCCACCACGCGGCGGGCCTTGAGGGGCGTGACGCGGACGAACCGCGCCTGAGCCCTGGCTTCCATCGCTTACTCCTCTTAACTGCTTCTGAAGGCGTCTATCGCCGGCTGCGGCGATCTTCCTTGACGTGGCTGCGGAAGGTGCGCGTCGGGGCGAACTCTCCCAGCTTGTGGCCGATCATCGACTCGGTGACGAACACCGGGACGTGCTTGCGGCCGTCGTGTACGGCGATCGTGTGCCCGAGCATGTCAGGCACGATCATGGAGCGCCGCGACCACGTCTTGATAACGGTCTTGGTGCCCTTCTCGTTCTGGGCGTCCACCTTCTTGGCGAGGTGGCCGTCCACGAAGGGACCCTTCTTAAGGCTACGTGGCATATCGGCTGCTCCTACCGCTTCTTCCTCTTGCTCCGGCGGCGGATGATCAGCCGGTCGCTGGACTTGTTGGCCTGGCGGGTGCGGCCCTCAGGCTTGCCCTTCGGGTTCACCGGGTGGCGACCACCGGAGGTCTTACCCTCACCACCACCATGCGGGTGGTCAACGGGGTTCATGGCGACACCACGGACGGTCGGGCGCTTGCCCTTCCACCGCATACGGCCGGCCTTGCCCCAGTTGATGTTGGCCTGCTCGGCGTTGCCGACCTGACCCACCGACGCCCGGCAGCGCACGTCGACCATGCGCATTTCGCCGGACGGCATACGCAGCGTGGCGTACTGGCCTTCCTTGGCGAGCAGCTGGATCTGAGCGCCCGCGGAGCGACCGAGCTTGGCGCCGCCGCCCGGACGGAGCTCCACCGCGTGGATGAAGGTACCCGTCGGGATGTTGCGCAGCGGCAGGCAGTTGCCCGGCTTGATGTCGGCCCCGGCGCCGTTCTCGATGCGGTCGCCCTGCTTGAGGCCGGTCGGCGCGATGATGTAGCGCTTCTCGCCGTCGGCGTAGTGCAGCAGAGCGATGTTGGCGGTGCGGTTGGGGTCGTACTCGATGTGAGCGACCTTCGCCGGAATGCCGTCCTTGTCATGCCTACGGAAGTCAATGATCCGGTAGGCGCGCTTGTGACCGCCGCCTTGGTGGCGCGCGGTGACCCGGCCGTGTACGTTGCGGCCGCCCTTGCCATGAAGGGGCGCAAGCAACGACTTCTCGGGCGTGCTGCGGGTGATCTCGGAGAAGTCCGAGACACTCGAGCCGCGGCGACCCGGAGTCGTCGGCTTGTACTTACGGATGCCCATCTTTTTCGTTCATCCTTCGTCGGTTACATGGGTGAGCCCGCCGCACGGGCGTGCGACGGTCTCGACCCCTGGCAAGCCGTACGGCCCGCCTACTTCTATGGCTGCTAGCCGATCTGACCGAAGATGTCGATCCGATCGCCCTCGACCAGGCTCACAATCGCGCGCTTGGTGTCGGGACGCTTGCCGAAACCGGTGCGGGTGCGCTTGCGCTTGCCCTGCCGGTTGATCGTGTTCACGCTGGTGACCTTGACCCCGAAGATCTGCTCGACGGCGATCTTGACCTGGGTCTTGTTCGCGGTCTTCTTCACCAGGAACGTGTACTTGTTGTTCTCATCGATCAGGCCGTAGCTCTTCTCAGAGACGACCGGCTTGATGATGACGTCGCGCGGGTCGGCGATCTTCTCCATCAGGCGTCTGCCCCTTCACTCGAATTGGCCGACCCTGCCGACAAACGCGCCACGACCTGGTCGTACGCCTCCTGGGTGAAGACCACGTCGTCGTGGCAGAGCACGTCGTAGGTGTTGAGCTGCCCGGAGTCCAGCAGGTGGACCTCGGGAGCGTTGCGCAGGCTCAGCCAGGTCAGCTCGTCGGCCTCGTCGACGACGAGGAGGACGGTCCTGGACTGGGTGATCTTACGCAGGGCCTCGAGAGCCGCCTTGGTCTTCGGCGTCTCGCCGGTGACCAGACCGCTCACCACGTGCACGCGACCGCCGCCGGCCCGGTCCGACAGGGCGCCACGCAGGGCGGCGACCTTCATCTTCTTGGGCGTCCGCTGCGAGTAGTCGCGCGGCACCGGGCCGTGGACGACGCCACCACCGGTGAACTGCGGCGCGCGGGTCGAGCCCTGACGGGCGCGACCGGTGCCCTTCTGGCGATACGGCTTCTTGCCGCCGCCCCTGACCTCACCACGGGTCTTGGCCTTGTGGGTGCCCTGCCGGCGAGCGGCGAGCTGGGCCACGACCACCTGGTGGATCAGCGGAATGTTGACCTTGGCGCCGAAGATGTCTTCGGGCAGGTCGACGGTGCCGGCCTTGCTACCGCTGGCGTCGAGGACGTCAATGCTGTTTACGCGATTGCTGGTCACTTGGCAGCCCCCTTCTTAGCAGCGGTACGGACGAGGACCAGGCTGCCGTTGGCGCCGGGGATCGCACCCTTGATCAGGATGAGACCGTTCTCGACGTCGATGGCGTGAACCTTGAGGCTCTGCACGGTGGTGCGGACGTTACCCATCCGGCCAGCCATGCGCAGACCCTTGAATACGCGGCCCGGGGTGGCGCAGCCACCGATGGAACCCGGCGAGCGGTGCTTGCGCTGCGTACCGTGCGACGCGCCCAGACCCTTGAAGCCGTGCCGCTTCATGACGCCCGCGAAGCCCTTGCCCTTGCTCTTGCCCGTCACATCGACGAACTGGCCGGCCTCGAAGGTGTCGGCCAGCAGCTCCTGGCCCAGGGTGTAGTCGCTCGCGTCGTCGGTGCGGATCTCCGCGAAGTAACGGCGCGGGGTGATGTCGTGCTTACGCAGGTAGTCGCCGAGCGGCTTGTTGACCTTCCGCGGGTCGACCTGTCCGAAGCCGAGCTGAACGGCGGAATAGCCATCCTTGTCGGCGGTGCGGACCCTGGTCACCACGCACGGACCGGCCTCCACCACGGTCACCGGAACCATCCGGTTGTCCGCGTCGAAGACCTGGGTCATGCCGAGCTTCTTGCCCAGGACGCCCTTGATCGTCTTAGCCATGTCAGTGCGTTCCCTCAGAGCTTGATCGAAATGTCGACGCCCGCGGGGAGGTCGAGCCGCATGAGCGAGTCGACGGTCTTGGGCGTCGGGTCGATGATGTCAATCAGCCGCTTGTGCGTGCGCATCTCAAAGTGCTCGCGGCTGTCCTTGTACTTGTGCGGCGAGCGGATGACGCAGTACACGTTCTTCTCGGTCGGCAGCGGCACCGGGCCCGCGACCTTCGCGCCAGTCCGCGTCACCGTCTCGACGATCTTCTTGGCCGAGCTGTCGATGACCTCGTGGTCATAGGCCTTAAGCCGGATGCGGATCTTTTGTCCCGCCATAGTGGCCTCGGTGTCCTTCGCTGTCGTCTGAAAAAGTATCGTGCGGCCTGTTGCCGCTGTTCGTGCAGGTCGAACCCGCACGGCCCCACGTGACAGACGTTTTCGATCTGCCGTTTTCTTCCGTGATCCGGCAGTTACTTCGGTCACTCCGAAGCCACTGCGAGATCACGGCTTTCCCGTGGAGCCTGAGGGCGGAAGCCGTAGGGACTCCTGCCCTCGTGGCGCGGCGGTCGGCCTTCTTACGAGGGCCGACCGCCGCCCCGCGATCGTACTACTTGATGATCTTGACGACCCGGCCGGCGCCGACGGTGCGGCCACCCTCACGGATCGCGAACTTCAGACCGTCCTCCATGGCGATGGGCTGGATCAGCTCAACGCGCATTTCGGTGTTGTCGCCCGGCATGACCATCTCGGTGCCCTCGGGGAGGTGCACGACACCGGTCACGTCAGTCGTACGGAAGTAGAACTGCGGGCGGTAGTTGTTGAAGAACGGCGTGTGGCGGCCGCCCTCGTCCTTCGACAGGATGTAGACCTGGCCGTCGAACTCGGTGTGCGGGGTGGTCGTGCCCGGCTTGATGATGCACTGGCCGCGCTCGACGTCGTCGCGCTTGATACCACGGAGCAGCAGCGCGGCGTTGTCGCCCGCGTGACCCTCGTCGAGCATCTTGTTGAACATCTCGATGCTGGTGACGGTGGTGGTCGTCTTCTCCGGCTTGATGCCGATGATGTCGACCTGCTCGTTGATCTTGACGACACCGCGCTCGATACGGCCGGTGACGACCGTGCCACGACCGGTGATCGAGAAGACGTCCTCGACCGGCATGAGGAACGGCTTGTCCGTCTCACGGGGCGGCTCGGGCACGTTCTCGTCGACCGCGTTCATCAGCTCGATGATGCTGTCGGCCCACTTCGAGTCGCCCTCGAGAGCCTTGAGCGCGGAGACGCGGACGACCGGCAGGTCGTCGCCGGGGAACTCCTGAGCGGACAGGAGCTCACGGACCTCGAGCTCGACGAGCTCCAGGATCTCCTCATCGTCGACCATGTCGGCCTTGTTGAGGGCCACGACGATGTAGGGGACGCCGACCTGGCGGGCCAGGAGGACGTGCTCCTTCGTCTGCGGCATCGGGCCGTCAGTGGCGGCGACCACGAGGATCGCACCGTCCATCTGCGCGGCACCGGTGATCATGTTCTTCACGTAGTCGGCGTGACCGGGGCAGTCCACGTGGGCGTAGTGGCGCTTCTCGGTCTGGTACTCGACGTGCGCGATGGAGATCGTAATTCCGCGGGCCTTCTCCTCGGGCGCCTTGTCGATCTTGTCGAACGGCGTCGCCTTGTTCAGCTCGGGGAAACGGTCGTGAAGCACCTTGGTGATCGCCGCGGTGAGCGTGGTCTTACCGTGGTCGATGTGCCCAATGGTGCCGATGTTCATGTGCGGCTTGTTCCGCTCGAACTTGGCCTTGCCCACTGGTTCTCTCCTTGAGAATCTGTCTGACTTTCGTCTAACACACTCGGGCCCGGGTGATCCCGAACCCCTAGGCGGTGGGGCGGCTCGCACCGCCCCACCAGAGGCCGAAGCCCCTTGACGGCTTGGCGAGGCCCAGCCGGGGGTCCCGGGACTATTCGCCCCGGGCCTTCGCGACGATCTCCTTGGCGATGCCCGGGGGCACCTCCGAGTAGGAGTCGAACTGCATGCTGTAGCTCGCGCGCCCCTGCGTCTTGCTACGCAGGTCGCCCACGTAGCCGAACATCTCAGAAAGCGGTACGAGCGCCGAGACGACACGGGCGCCTGCCCGCTCGTCCATCGCCTGGATCTGCCCGCGGCGACCGTTGAGGTCACCGATGACGTCACCCATGTAGTCCTCGGGCGTGGTGACCTCGACGGCCATCATCGGCTCGAGGAGTACAGCATCGGCCTTGCGAGCGGCCTCCTTGAAGGCCATCGAGCCGGCGATCTTGAAGGCCATTTCCGAGGAGTCGACGTCGTGCGCGGCACCGTCGATGAGCGTCACCTTCACGCCCACCATCGGGTAGCCGGCCAGCACGCCGAACTCGGCGGCCTCCTGAGCACCCGCGTCGACCGAGGGGATGTACTCCCTCGGGACACGGCCACCGGTGACCTTGTTCTCGAACTCGTAGCCGTCGTTGCCTTCGCCCAGCGGCTCGAGCTTGATGATGACCCGCGCGAACTGGCCGGACCCACCCGTCTGCTTCTTGTGGGTGTAGTCGACCTTGTCCACCGTGCGGCGGATGGTCTCGCGGTAGGCCACCTGCGGACGACCGACGTTGGCCTCGACCTTGAACTCGCGACGCATGCGGTCGACGAGGATCTCCAGGTGAAGCTCGCCCATGCCCCAGATGACCGTCTGGCCGGTCTCCTCGTCACGACGGACCTGGAAGGACGGGTCCTCCTCGGCCAGCCGCTGGATCGCGGTCGACAGCTTCTCCTGGTCGCCCTTGGTCTTGGGCTCGATCGCGACGTTGATGACCGGAGCCGGGAACGTCATCGACTCGAGCACGACCTGGTTGGCCGGGTCGGACAGGGTGTCGCCGGTCGTGGTGTCCTTGAGACCCATGACGGCGACGATCTGACCGGCGGAGGCCACCGGGCGCTCCTCACGCTTGTTCGCGTGCATCTGGTAGATCTTGCCGATCCGCTCCTTCTTGCCCTTCACCGAGTTCACGACCTGTGAACCCGCCTCGAGCGTGCCGGAGTAGATGCGGATGTAGGTGATCTTGCCCAGGTGCGGGTCGCTCGCGATCTTGAAAGCGAGAGCGGAGAACGGCTCGGTCGGGTCCGCGTGACGTACGACGACCTTGTCCTCGTTGCCGACCGCGTGGCCCTCGAAGGCCGGGATGTCGGTCGGCGCGGGGAGGTAGGCGACCACCGCGTCGAGCAGGGGCTGCACGCCCTTGTTCTTGAACGCGGTGCCGGTGAGAACCGGGTTGATGGCGCTGGCCAGCGTCGCGCGGCGGATGGCCGCGACCAGCTGCTCCTCGGTGGGCTCGATGGCCTCGAGGAAGAGCTCCATCATCTCGTCGTCGTTCTCGGCGACGGTCTCGACGAGCTTGTCACGCCACTCGCGAGCGGCTTCGGCGTGGTCGGCCGGGATGTCGACGACGTCGTACATCTCGCCCTTGGCCGCGTCCTCGCTCCAGAGCAGGCCCTTCATCTTCACCAGGTCGATGACGCCGCGGAAGCCGGCCTCAACGCCCCAGGGAAGCTGGATGACCGCGGGAGTCGCGGCAAGACGGGTGACCATCATGTCGACGCAGCGGTGGAACTCCGCGCCGACGCGGTCCATCTTGTTCACGAAGCAGATGCGGGGGACGTTGTAGCGGTCGGCCTGACGCCACACCGTCTCCGACTGCGGCTCGACGCCCGCGACACCGTCGAACACGGTGACCGCACCGTCGAGGACACGAAGGTTGCGCTCGACCTCGATGGTGAAGTCGACGTGGCCCGGGGTGTCGATCAGGTTGATCGTGTGACCGGCCCACTCGCAGGTCGTCGCGGCAGACGTGATCGTGATACCACGCTCCTGCTCCTGCTCCATCCAGTCCATGGTGGCTGCGCCGTCGTGGACTTCACCGATCTTGTAGTTGATGCCGGTGTAGAACAGGATGCGCTCAGTCGTGGTGGTCTTACCCGCGTCAATATGGGCGATGATCCCGATGTTCCGGACCTTCGCCAGGTCAAGGGCGGTCGTTGCGGCCACTTCTCTCGCGTCCTCGTCGTCTCGTCGAACCCGCCGGGGTTACCAGCGGTAGTGGGCGAAGGCCTTGTTGGACTCGGCCATCTTGTGGGTGTCCTCGCGCTTCTTGACGCTCGCCCCGAGGCCGTTGCTGGCGTCGAGGAGCTCGTTCATGAGGCGCTCGGTCATGGTCTTCTCGCGGCGGGCGCGGGAGTACTGCACCAGCCAGCGCAGGGCCAGGGTCGTGCTGCGCGCGGCGCGCACCTCGACCGGCACCTGGTAGGTCGCGCCACCAACGCGACGGCTGCGAACCTCGAGGGTCGGCTTGACGTTGTCAAGCGCGCGCTTCAGGGTGACGACCGGGTCGTTGCCCGTCTTGTCCCTGCAGCCCTCAAGGGCGCCGTACACGATCGACTGCGCGATGGAACGCTTGCCGTCCAGGAGCACCTTGTTGATCAGAGCGGTGACCAGGGGCGAGCTGTAAACCGGGTCAGACATGAGCTGACGGCGGCCGGGAGAACCCTTGCGAGGCATAGTTAGCTCTTCTCCCTCTTCGCGCCGTACTTGCTGCGAGCCTGCTTGCGGTTGCGGACACCCTGGGTGTCCAGCGAACCGCGAATGATCTTGTAGCGGACACCCGGCAGGTCCTTCACACGACCGCCGCGCACGAGCACGATGGAGTGCTCCTGCAGGTTGTGGCCCACACCCGGGATGTACGCCGTGACCTCGATGCCGTTGGTGAGCCGCACACGGGCCACCTTGCGCAGTGCCGAGTTGGGCTTCTTGGGGGTCGTGGTGTAAACGCGCTGGCATACACCTCGCCGCTGCGGATTCGCCCTTAGGGCAGGAGTCTTGGTCTTGGCGACCTTGTCCTGCCGGCCCTTGCGGACCAACTGCTGAATAGTGGGCACTGCCACTCCGTTTCGTGCCTTGGCCGGTAATACGTCTGGTGTTCATTCGCAGGTTCTGCCGGTGTCATGACCTGCTGGTTTTCCCCGTCTCGGCGCCCCCGCGCTCGGGCGTGTCGCGCACTTCGCACAGACACATCCGCAGGGACTTAGAGCCAGGAAGCCGTCCGGCGCTCCTGTATATGAGCGCACAGCCGAGAGCCCGCTAACGACGGGCACGATGCTCTAGACTACCCAGGCCCACGCGACACGTCAAAGCAGCGCGACAAAGCGGACAACGCTTCTGCCACTACTGCTGGTCGCTGGGCCTCTTCGATGCATGCCCGGCTACTGCTCCGCGCCTATCATATCCGGCCTGCGGAGTGGTTGGTCGCGGTTCCCCGGGACGCCGCGCGCAGCGCTGCATCGGCGCACCGGGCCCCTGGACCGCCCGGGCAGTCCCGGCCACCCTCCCACCACCCGGACGGCCCAGAGGGCGCACGTAGCGGCGCACAGGTCGGTAAAGGAGCGGGCAGACAAAAGCACCGCGCCCGGATCGCGGAGATCCGGGCGCGGTGCTTCAAAGAGCGACTAGCGGTTGTACTGCCCGAAGTCGTACTCCTCCAGCGGAACGGCCTCGCCGCTACCGGTGCCGAAGGTGTAGTCGGCCGCGGAACCGTCGTATCCGCCGACGGTGTACATGGCCGCCTTGGCCTCTTCGGTCGGCTCGACCCGGATGTTGCGGTATTGGGGCATGCCCGTACCGGCCGGGATGAGCTTACCGATGATGACGTTCTCCTTCAGGCCCAGGAGCGAGTCGGACTTGGCGTGGATCGCCGCGTCCGTCAGGACCCTGGTCGTCTCCTGGAAGGAGGCCGCCGACAGCCACGACTCGGTGGCGAGCGACGCCTTCGTGATGCCCATGAGCACCGGACGGCCGGCGGCCGGAGAGCCACCTTCCGCCACCGTCTCGCGGTTCATCTGCTCGAAGCGCGGGCGCTCGACGAGCTCGCCGGGCAGCAGGTCGGTCTCGCCGGACTCCAGCACGTTCACGCGCTTGAGCATCTGCCGCACGATGATCTCGATGTGCTTGTCGTGGATCGACACACCCTGCGAGCGGTAGACCTGCTGGACCTCCGCCACCAGGTGCAGCTGCACGGCCCGCGGGCCGAGGATGCGCAGCACCTCGTTGGGGTTGACCGCACCGGCGACCAGCTGCTGGCCGACCGTCACACGCTGGCCGTCGGAGACCTGCAGGCGCGAACGCATCGAGACCGGGTAGGCGATCTCCTCCGAGCCGTCGTCAGGAGTGATGACGAGCTTCCGGGACTTGTCGGTCTCGTCGATGCGGACCCTGCCCTCGGCCTCGGAGATCGGGGCGACACCCTTGGGGATGCGCGCCTCGAAGAGCTCCTGGACACGGGGCAGACCGTGGGTGATGTCCGCGCCAGCCACACCACCGGTGTGGAAGGTACGCATCGTCAGCTGCGTGCCCGGCTCACCGATCGACTGGGCGGCGATGATGCCGACCGCCTCGCCGACGTCGACGAGCTTGCCGGTCGCCAGCGAGCGGCCGTAGCAGGTCGCGCAGACGCCGATCTTGGCCTCGCAGACGAGCGCGCTCCGCGTGCGGACGGTCGCGATGCCGGCCTCGACCAGCGCGGTGACGTGGATGTCGTTGATGTCGACACCCGCCGCCACGATGACCTTGCCGTCGACCTCGACGTCCTCGGCCAGGATGCGGCCGTGCACGTTGGACTCGGCGTTCTCCGCCTTGACCAGGTTGCCCGAAGAGTCCCGCTCGCCGACGTGCAGCGGGACCGCGCGGTCGGTGCCGCAGTCGATCTCACGCACGATGACGTCCTGCGCGACGTCCACCAGACGACGGGTCAGGTAACCCGAGTCGGCGGTACGCAGGGCGGTGTCGGCCAGACCCTTCCGCTGTCCGTGGGTGGAGATGAAGTACTCCAGCACCGACAGGCCCTCGCGGAACGAGGCCTTGATCGGACGCGGGATCGTCTCACCCTTGGTGTTGGACACCAGGCCACGGATGCCGGCGATCTGACGCACCTGCATCTTGTTGCCTCGGGCACCGGAGTTGACCATCATCCAGACCGGGTTGGTCGCCGGGAAGGCGTTGACCATGTCGGTCTCGACGTCGGCCGTGGCGTGCGTCCAGATCTCGATGAGCTCCTGACGGCGCTCCTCGTCGGTGATCAGGCCGCGCTCGTACTCGCGCTGGACCTTGTCGGCCCGGCGCTCGTAGTTCTCCATGATGTCGGCCTTGTTCGGCGGCGCGACGACGTCGTCGATCGAGATCGTGACGCCGGAACGGGTCGCCCAGCGGAAGCCGGCGTCCTTGAGCGCGTCGAGCGAGTTGGCCACGTCGACCTTGGGGTAGGTCTCGGCCAGCTCGTTCACGATCGTGGACAACTGCTTCTTGCCGACCTGGAAGTTGACGAACGGGTAGCTCGCCGGGAGCGTCTGGTTGAACAGGCACCGGCCGAACGTCGTCTCCAGGCGGATCGGGTCACCCTGCTCCCAGCCCTCCGGCGCGACCCACTCACGGGGCGGCAGGACGTCCTTGAGCCTGATCTGGATCTTCGCCTGAATGTCCAGCTCGTGGCGGTCGAAGGCCATCTGGGCCTCGGCGATCGAGCCGAAGACCCGGCCCTCACCCGTGGCGCCGTCCTTGTGGGTGGTCAGCCAGTAGAGGCCGATGACCATGTCCTGGGTGGGCATCGTCACGGGCTTGCCGTCGGCCGGCTTGAGGATGTTGTTGGTCGAGAGCATCAGGATGCGTGCCTCGGCCTGGGCCTCAGCCGACAGCGGCAGGTGCACGGCCATCTGGTCGCCGTCGAAGTCCGCGTTGAACGCGGTGCAGACGAGCGGGTGGATCTGGATGGCCTTGCCCTCGACCAGCTGCGGCTCGAACGCCTGGATGCCCAGGCGGTGGAGCGTCGGAGCGCGGTTGAGCAGCACGGGGTGCTCGGTGATGACCTCTTCGAGCACGTCCCACACGACCGGACGGGCCCGCTCGACCATCCGCTTGGCCGACTTGATGTTCTGGGCGTGGTTGAGATCGACCAGCCTCTTCATCACGAACGGCTTGAACAGCTCCAGCGCCATCTGCTTGGGCAGACCGCACTGGTGCAGCTTGAGCTGCGGGCCGACGACGATGACCGAACGGCCGGAGTAGTCGACTCGCTTGCCCAGCAGGTTCTGGCGGAAACGACCCTGCTTGCCCTTCAGCATGTCGCTGAGGGACTTGAGCGGACGGTTGCCGGGACCGGTGACCGGGCGACCACGACGGCCGTTGTCGAACAGCGCGTCGACGGCCTCCTGGAGCATCCGCTTCTCGTTGTTCACGATGATCTCGGGGGCGCCGAGGTCGAGCAGACGCTTGAGGCGGTTGTTCCGGTTGATGACCCGGCGGTAGAGGTCGTTCAGGTCGGAGGTCGCGAACCGGCCACCGTCGAGCTGCACCATCGGGCGCAGGTCCGGCGGGATGACCGGAATGCAGTCGAGCACCATGCCGCGCGGCGAGTTGGTGGTGTTGAGGAACGCCGACACGACCTTGAGCCGCTTGAGCGCGCGGGCCTTCTTCTGGCCCTTGCCGCTGCGGATCGTCTCGCGCAGGTTCTCAGACTCGACGTCGAGGTCGAAGCTGATCAGGCGGTCCTGGATCGCCTGCGCGCCCATGCCGCCCTTGAAGTAGCGGCCGAAGCGGTCGCGCATCTCGCGGTAGAGCAGCTCGTCGCCCTCAAGGTCCTGGACCTTGAGGTTCTTGAAGCGGCTCCAGACCTCGTCGAGCCGGTCCAGCTCGCGCTGGGCCCGGTCGCGAAGCTGACGCATCTCGCGCTCGGCGCCCTCACGAACCTTGCGGCGCTGGTCGCCCTTGGCGCCCGCGGCCTCAAGCTCGCCCAGGTCGCCTTCGAGCTTCTTCTGCCTGGCCTCGACGTCGGCGTCACGGCGCTGCTCGATGTGCTGCCGCTCGACGGAGATCTTCGCCTCCAGCGACGGCAGGTCACGCTCACGCATCTCGGTGTCGACATGCGTGATCATGTACGCCGCGAAGTAGATGACCTTCTCCAGGTCCTTCGGGGCGAGGTCGAGCAGGTAGCCAAGGCGCGACGGGACGCCCTTGAAGTACCAGATGTGCGTGACGGGCGCGGCCAGCTCGATGTGGCCCATCCGCTCACGACGCACCTTGGCGCGAGTCACCTCGACGCCACAGCGCTCACAGATGATGCCCTTGAACCGGACGCGCTTGTACTTGCCGCAGTAGCACTCCCAGTCGCGGGTCGGACCGAAGATCTTCTCGCAGAAGAGCCCGTCCTTTTCCGGCTTGAGGGTGCGGTAGTTGATGGTCTCTGGCTTCTTCACCTCGCCATGCGACCACTGACGGATGTCGTCGGCCGTCGCGAGGCCGATCCTGAGCTCGTCGAAGAAGTTGACGTCTAGCATTTTCTGCGATCTCCCCCTCAGACTTCTTCCACGCTGCTCGGCTCACGCCGGGACAGATCGATGCCGAGCTCTTCCGCGGCGCGGAAGACGTCCTCGTCGGTGTCGCGCATCTCGATGGACATGCCGTCGCTGGAGAGCACCTCGACATTCAGGCACAGCGACTGCATTTCCTTGATGAGGACCTTGAAGGACTCGGGAATTCCCGGCTCGGGGATGTTCTCGCCCTTGACGATCGCCTCGTAGACCTTCACGCGGCCCAGGACGTCGTCGGACTTGATCGTCAGCAGCTCCTGGAGGGCGTAGGCGGCGCCGTAGGCCTCCAGAGCCCACACCTCCATCTCACCGAAGCGCTGGCCACCGAACTGGGCCTTACCGCCGAGCGGCTGCTGGGTGATCATGGAGTAGGGGCCGGTCGAACGTGCGTGGATCTTGTCGTCGACCAGGTGGAGCAGCTTGAGGATGTAGATGTAGCCGACCGAGATCGGGTACGGGAACGGCTCGCCGGAGCGGCCGTCGAACAGCCGGGCCTTCCCGCTGTGCTGAACCAGCCGATCCCCGTCACGGTTGGGAATCGTGCTGTCGAGGAGGCCGACGATCTCTTCCTCGTGGGCGCCGTC
>NZ_JAIWNB010000100.1 GCF_020215705.1 Nonomuraea aurantiaca
CGTGCGCCCAGCAGAATGGAGGTGAAGCCGTGACGTAGCGGCTGATCTTGCTGTTCGTAAGCTCGTCGTCGCTTGCCGGTGGAAGTCCGGTCCGGGTAGCTGCCAGGAGGCCCGGTAGCAGGCTGGCGGCTTCGTCTGGAAACGGGCGGGGTCGAAGCCCAGCGTCAAAGGCCCTGTAATAGGGGGAGCAACGATGCGGTCCGTAGCATGAAGCGAAGCCTGCGGCGTCGTTAGAGGTCCCGGCCATTGGTCGGGGACAGGGAGAGCCGAGCCCCCGAATCCAGGGCGAAGGCCACGGACGCGGTGAAGAGCCTGGAAGCGCAGCCGTCAAGGACTCCCCGGCGTATGGGGCGCGGAACGTATCGATAGTGGCGGCGGGAACTGGGGAGGCCCTCCCCGGCCCGGCAACCTGCGGAAATCGTGTTGCCGGAGTGTGGCGTCCTATAACCGGTCAACGCCGGGAAATGGAGCGCTGGCCGGGTGGGCGTCGGAGGCGGCCGTAGTACTGCTGGAGCCGACCGGACAACACAACCGGCGGTGAGGGAAGGGCCGCTGCTTCGTCGATGCGCAGCGACTGTGATGGAGGGGCCCGGTGAGTGCCGGTCAGGCTAGTCCCGCCGCCAAGGGATCGCGGGAACCACGGGTTCCGCGTGATCCGGTCCGAGCCTTGCAGCATGCGCTCTACCGGGCGGCCAAGGCCGATCCCGGACGTCGATTCCACGCGCTGTATGACAAGGTCTGCCGCAGAGACGTGCTGCAGCGCGGGTGGGTCGCGGTGCGCGCCAACAACGGCGCACCCGGTATCGACAAGACCACCCTGGCCCAGATCGAGGAGTACGGGGTTGCCCGGCTGCTCGACGAGATGGCCGACGAACTGCGGGAAGGGCGGTATCGTCCGCTTCCAGCGCGGCGGGTTCTGATCCCCAAGCCGGGCACGGCCGAGCAGAGGCCGCTGTCGATTCCCGCGGTTCGTGACCGCATCGTGCAGGCCGCATTGAAGATCGTGTTCGAACCGGTCTTCGAGGCGGACATGCTGGGCTGCTCGTTCGGGTTCCGGCCGAAGCGCTCGGCGCACGACGCCTTACAGGTGCTCATCGATGAGTGTCATCGGGGGCGCCGGTGGGTGGTGGAGACGGACATCGCCGACTGCTTTTCGGCGATTCCGCATGATGAGTTGATACGAGCGGTCGAGGAACGCGTCTGTGACCAGTCCGTTCTCAAGCTCCTGCGCGCGATCTTGCGGGCCGGGGTGATGGAGGAGGGGCAGGTGCGTCGGCCGGTCACCGGAACCGCGCAAGGCGGGGTGATCTCACCCGTCTTGTGCAACGTCTACCTGCACCGGCTCGATCGGGCGTGGGATGACGGTGATGGGGTTCTGGTGCGCTATGCCGACGATGTGACGGTGATGTGCTGGTCGCGCAGCCAGGCCGAACGCGCGCTCGCGCGCTTGACGGCGCTGCTGGCGGAACTCGGCTTGAAGCCGAAGGCGGCCAAGACCCGGATCGTGCATCTGCAGGTCGGTGGGGAAGGGCTGGACTTTCTCGGCTTTCACCACCGGCTGGTGCGCAGCCTGGGTCGAGACGGCAAACGGCCTGTCATCTTTCTCGCCCGCTGGCCCGCCGACCGGGCCATGCAGCACGCCCGGGATCGGATCCGTGAGTTGACGCTCCGGTCCCGGCTGCTGCTGCACCCGGAGGTGATCGTGGAGGATATCAACCGGTTCCTGCGCGGCTGGGCCGCCTATTTCCGGTTCGGTAACTCCTCCCGGCACTTCAACAAGATCAGGAGTTATGCGCGGATGCGGATGGCGCTCGTCCTTCGCAAACGCCATCGCCGCTCGCGAGGGTTCGGCTGGTCGGTCGTGGCCTTCCAGTTCCCGAACCAACTCGGGCTGGTCACGTTGTCGGGAATCGTCGTCGCACCCAGGCCCTTTCGGGACTGGCGGGAGACGCCGAATGCCAGGCGGTGAACGACGTCGGTGAGCCGTGTGCCGGAGAACGGCATGCACGGTTCGACGGGCGGGGACTGGAAACGGAGCAACGAACCTGGCCACGGTCACTGGGGTGGCACAACCGACCGGGAAACCGGCGGAACATGAAGGCCCCAGGCCCTACCGTCAGGAGACGCCACCGCGCCAGCCCCCGACCCTACA
>NZ_JAIWNB010000101.1 GCF_020215705.1 Nonomuraea aurantiaca
CACCGTCAGCCGCCCTCCACCGACTCCGAACAGAGAACAGTAGCCTCGCAGTAACGGAGTGTCACCGCATCAAGAACGGTGCATTCTCATCCGTACACGCTGGCGCACGTTCACCCGTACGCCGACAACTGCTCCGCCGCGCCGCCAACCGCCCCTGAATCCGGCAGGCTGAGGCCGGAATGCGGCGAACATTGGCACTTACACAACTGGTCGGTGTGCGGTCAACAATGCACGCTTGATCAAGCAAGGGGTGTGCGAACGGCGCCTGACCGGCGCGATGCCCGTTGCACCTGAAGGCGCCTACCTGCGCGGTCCATGGTCAAGGGAGGAGAGCGGCGATAATGCGAAGCGATCATTCTGAGGAGCGGTGGATTCTCGCCTTCGACGCCTCGTGTGGCACCTGTCAAGAGGTCTCTGCAGCCGTCAGCGGTGCCGCAGATGGTCGACTCGAAATCCTGCCCCTGCAGCGTCCAGACGTGCAGGGATGGCGTGCCCATGCTTTCGGGGAGAACCCGCCGTTCACGCCCACACTGTTGAGAGTGCGCCGCTCGGGAGAGCAGGAGGATGTGCGGGGGTGGACGTCCCGGCGTCTGGCGTTCCCGCTTGTCGGGCGCCTGGGCCCGCGAAGGACTCTTCGGGTGCTGGCTGCGCTGGGAGGGCTGCGCGAGAAGGTCGATCAGCCATTGGAGTCCCGGCCGGGAGTGCTGGATCGCAAATCCTTCCTCCGTCTGGGCGCCGGTGCCGCAGTCGCCGGTGGGATGCTCTTCGCAGGGAAGGCTCCTGCCTTCGCCGAACAACGTCAAGCTGCTGCGGCTGCCTGGGTGGCGCGGGCCGGAGAGGATCTCCCGAAGACCTACGAGGAGTTCCGCAGATACGCGCTCGCCTATCGGAAGGAGATCTATCGGGCGCTGCCGGCCAACGTACGCGGGAAGCTCTGGCGCGAGCACCTCAAGCACTATCGAGCGGCACATCCGGCGATGTCGACCTCCCAGGAGCAGACATTCGCACGCGTGGAACGTCTCATCGCCGACGACTTGGTGTTCGACGTCGCGGCGGGGAAGCAGGAGGAGTATCGGCAGGCGCAGTTGCAACTGCGTGGCGCGCTGGTGGAGAGCTTCGGCGAGGATGAGGCGTACCAGATCGTCGCCACACTCGGTCCGTCTCAGCGTCCAAGCGGGATCCAACTGGCCGAACAGTGTGACTGCAACCTTGGCGACGACTGGTGCGGAGGGACCAAGGTTAGTTTTTGCAGCACCTACCCCTGTGTACAGCCGGCTCCCAAGGGCTGCGGCTGGCTCTGGGAACAGCCCTGCAACGGTTTGTGCTGGGACTTGGGATAGATCCAGGTTGTCGGTGAGGGCACTGAGCTGGCCTATCACCTGTTCCTGGTGTCGTCGGAGGTCGGCGAGCCGCTCATCGTTGCTGCTCCCTGCCTGACCAGGTCGGCGTACCTGTGGATCTCGGGGAGCGGCATGCCGGTGGCACGCAGGACGATGCACAGACTCAGCCACTGACATCCCGCTCGTCATAGACGCGATGGTAGGGCTTGCTCTAGAGCCGACTCTGGGTCCCAGGGAGATGCCGCACGTTGGGCCACTTGTCCGGGCGGGCGCGGCCAACCTGGGAGATGATCAGGCGTTTGCCTGGGCACCATGATGTTCGGTGCCGTCGGCAACCCCGGCCACGATGACTGCGTCCGCATCATCCATTCCGCCTCGACCAGGGCATCAACTTCATCGACACCGCGGACATGTACGGCGCCGGCGAGTCCGAGCAGTTCGTGGGCAAGACGCTCCAGGGACGGCGTGACGATGTCATTCTCGCCACGAAGGTGCACTTCCAGATGGTCGAGGGCCGCAACCGCGGTGGCGACTCGCGGCGCTGGATCATCAAGGAAGCCGAGGAGAGCCTGAGGCGTTTGCAGACCGATTGGATCGATCTCTACCAGATCTATCGGCCTGACCACTCGACTGTCAATCCCCTCAAACCGTGGAGACGGTCCTATGCCACAGCGGCCCTCAGCAGGGCCGATGAGGCTTGCCTCTTCTCGATCATCTGACGCTCGAATGTGACAGGCGGCAGCCCGTCGTTGGCGCTG
>NZ_JAIWNB010000102.1 GCF_020215705.1 Nonomuraea aurantiaca
CTGGAAACGGAGCAACGAACCTGGCCACGGTCACTGGGGTGGCACAACCGACCGGGAAACCGGCGGAACATGAAGGCCCCAGGCCCTACCGTCAGGAGACGCCACCGCGCCAGCCCCCGACCCTACACGGGAGTGGGAGGCAGTGGGGCTGTTTACATGAGAAAAGTGCCTCTGAGCTGGGAAGATCGGGCTTGTCGAGAGTCCAGTCCACACCAGTTCAAGGGGCACTTTCCAGGTGCAGACTACAGGCCGCAAGCCCAAGATTGTCGTCTCCTCTGACGGATCGCAGATCGCCAGTCACGCGGGTGGCCTGCTGCTGACGGAGGTTCTGCGCGTCAGTGGCCTGGGCCGCGGCCTGTCCCAAGCTCTGGCACCCTGGCGTCGACCTCGGGCCATCCACGACCCCGCGAAGGTCGTCACCGACCTCGCTGTCGCGCTCGCCCTGGGCGGCGACTGCCTGGCCGACATCGCCGTGCTGCGCTCCTGCCCCGAACTGTTCGGCCCGATCGCCTCCGACCCGACCGTCTCCCGACTGGTCACCGAACTGGCCGCGGCCGGGCCGAAGGCACTGCGGGCCATCCGCACGGCACGCGCCGCAGCCCGCGAGCACGTCTGGGCGCTGGCCGGCGAGCGGGCTCCCGGCGCAGGCGGTGCGCTCATCCCAGTGGACCTGGACGCCACCATCGTAATCGCCCACTCCGAGAAGGAACGGGCGGCTCCCACCTGGAAGAAGACGTTCGGTTTCCATCCGATGACCGCATTCATCGACCACGGACACAACGGAACCGGGGAAGCGGCCACCCTGCTGCTGCGAAACGGCAACGCCGGGTCCAACACCGCCGCCGACCACATCACGGCCGGACGACTCGCACTCGCGCAGATCCCGACCCACCTGCACAAACAGGTACTGATCCGCACCGACTCCGGCAGCGGCACCCACGAGTTCCTCACCTGGATCACCTCCCGAAGGCTGAAGTACTCCATCGGGTTCAACCTGACCGACGACATCTGCGCAGCGATCCTCCGGCTGCCTGAGCAGGCGTGGCAGAACGCCTATGACGCCGATGGTCAGGTCCGCGACGGCGCCTGGGTGGCAGAGCTGACCGGACTGCTCGACATGACCTCGTGGCCCAAGGCAATGCGGGTGATCGTCCGCAAAGAGCGCCCCCACCCCGGCGCCCAACTGCGTTTCACCGATCTGGACGGACACCGCTTCACCTGCTTTGTCACCGGCACCCGGCCGGGCGGCGGCCGGGGCCAACTCGCCGACCTGGAACTACGCCACCGCCGCCGGGCCCGTTGTGAGGACCGCATCCGCACCGCCAAGGACACCGGTCTACGCAACCTGCCGCTGCACAGCTTCGCCGCCAACCAGATCTGGCTTGAACTCATCGCCCTGGCCTGCGAGCTGACCGCCTGGGCACAGATGCTCGCCTTCGACGACGGCCATCCGGCCCGCCGTTGGGAACCCAAACGGCTGCGGCTGCGGCTCTTCTCCGCCGCTGCGCGCCTGGTCAAAGGCGGCAGACAACTGCGGGTACGGCTGGCTCGACGCTGGCGATGGAGCGAACT
Organism: Nonomuraea aurantiaca; assembly: GCF_020215705.1. Classification (GTDB taxonomy): domain Bacteria; phylum Actinomycetota; class Actinomycetes; order Streptosporangiales; family Streptosporangiaceae; genus Nonomuraea; species Nonomuraea aurantiaca. Next base: position 1,573 of record NZ_JAIWNB010000102.1, read on the forward strand.
GATCGCCACCGCGATCAGCCGCCTGCAGGCTCTGCCCGCGCCTTGACCTCCACCCTCCAACCCGACCATCAAGAAGGGAGACACCCGGGCCTGTGGAACCCCGCCCACCCGACGCGACAGTCGGGTCAAGTGGCTGACCTACCTCTGAAACAGCAGGTAATCAAGCCACTACGAACCCCGCCCAGCCTCGCGAAAGATCGAGGCTAGACCGCTGCTCCCGACGCGCGAAGGAAGTGAACACCTCACCCGCGAAGTCCTCAAGACGGCCTCGAACATCAGCCAGCTCAGCCGGAGTCACACAAAGATCATCTCACGCCAAATCACAAACTAACAAAGTACTACTAGTATTCTGCGCCGGAAAAGCGGCGGATAAATTTGTATTCTGATGGATATGGCGCATTCTGGACCGCCGGCGGCGGAGATCCATCTGACCGAAGCCGAACGAGCTCGGCTGATTGGCATGTCGGC
>NZ_JAIWNB010000103.1 GCF_020215705.1 Nonomuraea aurantiaca
GGGTCTGGTGCATTTGCTGGGGAGCGGTCACGGTCGGTGATCTCAGCTCAGTTCAGCAGTGCCATCTTTCTGAGGAGGTCGTAGTTGGCGCGGCCGAACATGAGCCGTTTCAAGAATTTGATCTTGCATACTTTGCCCTCGACAGCGCCTGAGCTGTAAGGGAGCGTGAGTCCGTTCAGGACGGCGGCGTGGTCGCGTTCGAGGCCGTTGGCGAAGGAATGCAGGTGGGGCAGGTCGTCAGCCCGGACGGCGTCGATCCAGGCGTCGAGGCGGTGGCCCTGGCGTTCGGTCATCATCTCCGCGAAGGTCTTGATGTGGCCGTGTAAGGCGCCGAGGTGCGGGCAGGCTGCCAGAACCTCCTTGAGTTTCAGCTGTTCATCCGGGCCGAGGTTGTCGGGACGGCGGCGGATCCAGCTGGTGATGTGGCGGGCCTTGGGCGGCGCGGGGACGGCGGGCGGCGCGGCTGAGCCCTTGAAGGGCTTGAGGTAGGCGTAGACGGTGCCGTAACTGCCGCGGAAGCCGAGCGCGGTGATCTCCCGGTGCAACTGCTGGATGTTGGCGCACCCGGAATTCCAGCGTTCATGCAGGTGGGGCTTGTAATCGTCCAGCATGCTCGGCCATCCGGTCAGCGTGCCCGCCACCACCTCATCGACGCTTTCTGCGCGGGAGTATTTGCGGACAGTCATGGGCGCCAGGCGCAGCTCCCGCTGGATCGCGGCGTGGCTCTTGCCTTCGGCCTTCAGCGTCTGGACTTGCCGGTAGCGCTCCCTCGCCTTCACCACACGCGCTCTGTTCTCGGCACGGTCGATGGTCGTCTGTTCGGCGACCTGGCCGGGGCCGGGGGCCTGCTCCTCAGCGACCCGGGTAAGGGCAACGTAGTGCTCTTTGACGCACCGATGGTGGGCAGCGACGGTCTTGTCCGCGTATTCGCGCAGGTCATCCCACATGTGCCAGCGATCCGCCACCTGCTGGGCATCGGGCGCGCCCTCCCGGCCGCCCAGGGCGTAGGCGCCGGCCCGGTCCCGGCAGATCACCTCGACGCCGGGATGCGCGCGCAGCCACTCGGCCAGGGTGGCGGCTTCCCGGTCGGGCAGCACGTCGATGATGCGGTGGCCGGCCATGTCCACCAGGACACTCGCATACGAATGCCCGCGCCGTTTGGCCCAATCATCGACCCCGAGCACGGAGACCTGCCCGATCTCGGGATCGGGCAACGCCCTGACCAGCCGGATCAGCGTGAACCGGGAGACGATCGCGCCCAGCGCACCGGCCAGTCGGGACCCCGCGCGGCCGGCCAGGGCCAGTGCGACCCGCTCCAGCAGACCCCGCAACCCTGACGTGCGGCGCTGCTGTTTGGCGGTCAGCCCGGGGACCTGCTCGGCGAATGTCGCCACCAAGCACGCCGGGTTGCCGCAGATGAACCGGCGAACCTCCAACTCGACCTGAACCGGTCTCCCGCCGCAGGCCAAGTCCTGCAGACGACGCCGATACCGGTCATGCACCCGAGCCGACGGTGTCCCACAGCTGCGGCAGGCCACCCGCTCCGAGCCCGTACGGGCCGCGATCCTCAGACGGTCACCCAGATCCTCCACCTGGTCAAGGACCAGGCCCCTCAAGTGCGGGAACAGCATGTACAGCAGACCGACTTCCCTGCCGATGAGCTCGTGCAGCACAATGGCACCCCTACGGCCGTTCTTCATGATCAGATCTTGGCGATCCAGATCGTGACAGAACGGCCGTTCTCACGCGCAACGCGTTACGCGATCGCTACCACCCTCCATGCGGCCCCGGCCCCACTCGCACCTGGAAATCGCACTCCGTGACCGCTCCCCAGCAAATGCACCAGACCC
>NZ_JAIWNB010000104.1 GCF_020215705.1 Nonomuraea aurantiaca
TCGTCGGGGTTCGTCGCGATTGAGTAACTGTCCGCGCATGAAGGCGTCCGCTGGGTGATGATCTGGTTCTCCCTGAACTCGATCGTTCACGAGCGGCCGTGGAGTCATGGTGCACCATGCCGAGCAGTCGGCAGGCCAGTCCTGCCTGGAAGTGCTCCTGCCTCACCTGTCGGCCCTGGTCATCGAGGAAACAGCCGATCGCGGCACGTACGTGCTGATCAGAGCGCGAACCCAGGGCGGCCCCGCCTGCTGCCCCCGATGCGGGATGACGTCGTCTCGCCTGCACGGGCATTACCGGCGGCTGCTGCAGGACCTGCCCGCCGGCGGACGGCCCGTACTGATCGCGCTCTCGGTCCGGCGCCTGAAGTGCGAGAACCGGGCCTGCGAGGCCGAGACCTTCGCCGAGCCGATCGCCGGCTTGGCCGTGCGGCACGCCCGCAACACCTCCCAGCTGCGGCGCATGCTGGAATTGTTCGCGCTGGCCCTGGCCGGCAGAGCCGCCTCGCGCCTGGCCGACATGATCGGCATCACGGTCTCCCGCGACACCCTCATCCGGCTGATCCGCGCCTTACCCGAGCCCGCCCTCGACCCGGTCACCGTGCTGGGCATCGACGACTGGGCCAAACGAAAGGGACACTCCTACGCCACCCTGCTGGTCAACATGGAGACCGGCCAGCCGATCGACGTCCTGGACGATCGCACCGCCGACACCGTCACGGCCTGGCTGCACCAGCACCCGGAAATCAAAGTCATCTGCCGAGACCGGGCGGGCGCCTACGCCGAAGCGGCCCGCGCCGGAGCCCCGCAAGCGACCGAGGTGGCGGACCGGTGGCACCTGTGGCACAACCTATGCCGTGCAGCCGAGCACATCGTCCGGGCACACCGCGCTGACCTGCTCAACCCGATCGACCCCAACCCGCCACTCGCCCCCGCCACAGCTGATGCCCCCTCGACAGCACCCATCGCAAGAGCGCCATCACCCGAAGGCGAGGCATTCACCGCATCTCGCACCAAGGAACGGCACGCCCTCATCCAGCAGCTGGTTCATCGCGGGCTGACCGTCACAGCCATCGCCGAGCACCTGGGCCTGGACCGCAAGACCGTGCGCAAATACCGCGACGCCACCAGCCCCGAACAGCTCATCAACGGCCGCCGCCACCGGACCCGCGCCTTCGAGCAGTTCGCCCCCTACCTGCAGCAGCGCATCCGCCAGGATGGGATCACCAACGCCGCCGAGCTGTTCGCCGAGCTGCACGAGCGCGGTTATCGCGGGAGTCGCCGCACCGTCCGCCGCTACTTGGCGCCGCTGCGAGCCGCGGCCGCCACTCCCGATCTTCCCCCGGCACCACCCACCGTCCGCGAGGCCACCCGCTGGATCACCAGCCACCCAGACCACCTCACCGCCCAGGACGAGACCAGGCTCGATGCCCTGCTGAAACGCAGCCCCACTCTGTCTGACCTGGCCAGACACGTCACCGCGCTCGCCAACATGATGATGAAACGCACCGGAGCCACCAACCTCAAGCCGTGGCTCGCCGCCGTTCAGGCCGACGGCATCCCGCAGCTGCACTCCTTCGCCCACGGCATCGAACGTGATCTGGACGCGGTCACCAACGGCCTGTCCCTACCGTTCTCCTCGGGAGCGGTGGAAGGCAACGTGACAAGGGTCAAGGCTCTCAAACGCAGCCGCTATGGCCGAGCCAACTTCGACCTGCTCCGAAAGATCATCCTATGCAACCGATGCTGAAATGACCGTGCGTGACGACGTCACACGCTTTGCGTCAGAGCC
>NZ_JAIWNB010000105.1 GCF_020215705.1 Nonomuraea aurantiaca
GCGTCGCCTCTCCCGGCGAGATCGTCCCCCGCAAGTTCGCCGCCACCGACATGAACCGGCACCCTGGCGAGCTGACGGTCACCGAGGGCACCGACTCGATCGTGCCGCTCGCGACGCTCGACGCCGGCGGGCCGTCTGGGATCTTCGTCGACCGGCTCGGCCCTGTCGCGTGGTGACTCAGAGGCGGCGGGCCAGGTCGGCGAGGACGGCGGGCCAGTCGTCGTAGCCGTCCTCGACGCCGTACCTGACCAGGACGACGTCGTGGGCGGGGGACACGTAGACCCATTGGCCGTGGTTGCCGCGCGACCAGTAGTCGCCGGACAGGTCGGGCCGCATCCACCAGTTGTACTGGAACTCCGCCGCCGGGTCGGTCGTAGTGTCGGCCCTGGTCGAGTCCTCCACCCAGGCGCGGGGCAGGAGCTGCCTGCCCCGCCACGCGCCCTTGTGCAGGTAGAGCAGGCCGAGCTTGGCGAAGTCGACGGCCCGGCCGCTGAGGCCGGCCTGCATCTGCTCCAGCCCCGAGGCATCGCTGTCGATGCTCCACGCCGCGTCGGCCTCCATGCCGAGCGGGCCCCACACCTTGTCCTCCAGGTAGGCCGAGACCGGGCCTCCGGTGACCCGTTCCAGCACCAGGCCGAGCAGCACGGTGTTGATGTTGTTGTAGTCGAACCGCCTGCCGGGCGGCTCGGCGATCCGGCTGTCGCGCAGCGCGGCGGCGCGCAGGTCGAGGCTGTAGTACGGGTCCTGCTGCGCCAGCCCGGACGACATCGTGAGCAGCTGACGCAGCGTGACGCGGGCAAATCCGGGATCCCGCCCGGCCAGCTCGGGCAGGTAGCGGGTGACGGGGTCGTCGACAGAGGTGATGCGGCCCTCCGCCAGCGCGACGCCGACGAGCGTGGAGACGAACGGCTTGGCCGTGGAGAACGAGGCGACCGCCGAGTCGTGCCGGTAGCCGTTGAAGTAACGCTCGGCGCGGATCGTGTCGCCCTTGACCGCGACGAACGCCGTCGTGCCGGTCGAGCGGAGGAAGTCGCCGAGGTCGCGGCGGCCGCCGCTGGCGGTCACGGTCAACTCCTGCTCGAGGGCGCGCGGGAGCGGGACCGCGGGCGGACGCCGGTGCACGGTCCTGGAGGGCAAGCGCTGGTAGTCGAGGACGTCGGAGTCCTGCCAGGCGATCGCCCTGGCCACCTCCGACCGGTTCGTCGAGGCGACGGCCCACAGGTAGACGGCGTCCGCCGCGAGGACCAGGACCAGCAGGGCCGTCGCGGCCGCGCGTACGGTCCTGCCCAGCTCTCGCGCGAACAGCACCAGCGTGAGGGCCACGGCCGCCGACAGCAGCATCGACACGGCGACCGAGACGACGCCGACGGCGGGCTGGGCGATCCCCAGGAGGTTGGGGGTGCCGAGGGCGTCGAGCAGGGGGCTCACGCCATGGGCCCACGTGCCGTACTGGTCGTCGGGGGTCTCGGCGAACATGTGGGTGACCTGGAGGACCACCAGGATCAGCGCGGCCAGGGCCAGGCGGATCCGGGGCAGGCGGCGTAACGGGATCAGGGCCGCGAGCCCGAAGAGCGCGGCCTCGTGGACGAGCCGCCAGCCGCCGCCGTCGGCTCTGAGCACGTGGTCGATGAGGTGCAGGGCGGCCAGGGCGATCGTGACCAGTAGCGCCGTCTCATCGGGGCTTCGCCGTCCGCGGGCCTCGGCCGAGGCCTCCTCTGTCACGACCTGTACCATCCGTGCCTCCAAACTCCAGCCAGATAGTCACACTACCCAATAAGGTCGCTCAGG
>NZ_JAIWNB010000106.1 GCF_020215705.1 Nonomuraea aurantiaca
TGTCGGCGTACGGCCACCGGTGCAGAGCCTGGTACAGGTAATCGGGCTCTGTCGCTGATCTTGTGACGTCGTCAGTTCCGTTGCAGGATCCGCTTCCGGAGAAGGTCGAAGTTCGCCCGACCGTACCCCTGGCGCTTGATCAGCTTCACTCGCGTGTTCTGTCCCTCGGCCTGACCAGAGCTCCAGGGCAGGGACAGACCCGCGGTGACGGCGTCCAGGTCGTAGGTGAGCCCATCGGCGAACTGGCGGAGATGAGGAAGGTTGTGGCCGCGGACGCTGTCAATCCAGCTCAGCAACTGCTCGCCATGTAGGTGGCGCATCATGGTGGCGAAGGCGCGGACGTGCTCGACAGCGGCGTCGAGTTCGGGGCAGGCGATCCGGATCTGTTTGAGTTCGTGGGCATCGTTTGGATGCATGTTGCCGGGATCGGTCATGATCCACCGGGTGACCCTGCGGGGCCGTGGGACGGGCCGGGGCGGCGGTGGCGGGACGCTGCCTTGCTTGAGGAGGCGCACGTAGAGGCCGACGGTGCTAGAGCTGCCGCGATAGCCGCGGGCCTGCAGCTCGCGGAACAACTGCAGGGCGTTGCGGCATCCCTCGGCGACTCGCTGAGCCAGGTAGGGCTTATGGGCGTCGAGCTTGCTGGCGCGGTTGGTGACGGTGGCCAGGAGTTCGTCGAGGGTAGCGGCGCGGGCATAGCGGCGTACGGAGTAGTAGTCGAGGTTGAGGTCTCGGCTGATGCCCTTCAACGATCGCCCTTGAGACACCAGGTCTTGCACCGCGCTGTAGCGTCCGATTGTGCGGGTCACTAGCTTGCGGTTACGGCCGCGGACGTCGAGATGGCCGTCCGGCAGGGCGGTGGGCTGGGCCGGGGAGTCGTGTGGGTGCTCGTCGGGTTGGTCGACGTAGGCGGTCTTGATGCAGGCGTGGTGGGCGCCGACCGTCTTCTCCACCGCCTCGGCAAGGTTGTGCCAGACGTGCCACCTGTCGGCTACTTGCTGGGCTTGCGGCGCGCCGGTGCGGGCGGCCTCGGCGTAACTGCGGGCCCTATCCCGGCACACAATCTGGATCTCGGGGTGGCCGGCCAGCCATGCGGCTACCGGTCCGGATTCCCGGCCCTCAAGCACCTCGATCGGGCGTTTACGTTCCAGATCGACGACGATGGTCGCGTACCGATCCCGTTTGCGCAGCGCGAAGTCGTCCACCGCCACCACCCGCACCGAGCCGACGGGCTCCTCGGGTAACGCACGAACCATCCGCAGCAGGGTGTCCTTGGCCACCAGCAGCCCAAGACGAGCTGCCAGCCGGGCACCGGCCCGTGCGGCCATCGCCACCGCGATCGAGGTCAGCATCGTGCGCAGCACCGGCGTGTATCGGGCGTGCGGGCTGGTCAACCCGACAACCTGCTCGGCGAACGTCACCACCGCACACGCGGAGTTGACGCACTTGAACCGGCGCACCGTCACCGCCAGCACCGTCCTCCACCCACCGACCGCGGCGTCGGCCAGGCGCCGGACATACCGGCCATGCACCCGGCCCGAAGCTCCACCGCACTGTGGGCACATCCCTTCCATTTCGCGGACACGGGCATGCAGCGTGATCACGCCCATCGCCCGTTCCATGCCCTCAACCACGAGCCCTGCCAAGTGCGGAAGCAGGCCCTCAACACATCCCGGAATGCACCCCGAACATGATCAACTACCGGATGGCTCCGCGTCACAAGATCAGCGACAGAGCCCGTTCATCCGTACTCACCTCTGCA
>NZ_JAIWNB010000107.1 GCF_020215705.1 Nonomuraea aurantiaca
TCGTCGATCAGCGCGGCGGAGACGAGGCCATCGGTCATGCGACGGTCGCCGTCGGCGGGGTCGGGGACTACGGTGAGCATGGGTGTGCCTTCCCAGCCGACGTTGGCGCGTCGGCCATGCGTGTGAGACCTCAAACGATCACCGGGAAGGTACACCCCTTCCCGGTCGATCCACAGGTCTCTAGCATTGCTCGCCAGAGTGGGGAGGGTGGACGATCTCTCGCATCGGCCATCAGGGACCCGTCCTTCCTTGCCAGAGGACGGGGCCCTGTCAGCGCGCTGGGCGACCAGCGCTGATATGAAACCGTGATCGCGAAGTGTCACTGGAGTACTAATGGGCGCCACCAGGCGCATCCGCTGGCACGGCCCAGCTCGCCAACTTCCCGTTCCTCAACGACCGCTGCCCAGGGAATCAGTGAACTCGTTTGGGTGCGGCTCTTTTGGAGTGAGCGCGTTGATCAGGCTATGAGGGACGTTTCGTCCCTAGTACTGGCGTGAATAGGTGTGCCGTGGCGGCCAAGATGGCCCGTTCGCTGTTGGAGAGCCTGCCTCGACGCAGCGCCGCGTACAGCGCGTGGAGAGCACGGGTTGTATGGAGATCATCGCTGATGGCCTGGGCCACGAGGGTGAGGTGGCGCCTCCCCGGGCTGGAAGCGCGCATCAGTTCAACGGCTTTGGCATAGAACTGCGCCCCGGGCAGAGGCTCCGCTCGTCGAACAAGGTGTTCAAACCGGCGTCGGGGTGCGCGCATCGCCAAAACAAGAGCCGTCGTGAATGCCACCGCACCAGAAACCGCGTGGGCGCCGGTAGTATCCAGCCGGCAGCATGGCGAACCGGAAGTCCTCGACGAGCCCGTTCCTCGCGAGCACGGCCAGGGTGGGATGGTGGTGCTCGGGATGCCATATGGACATACATGGGCCGCCGCCTCGCGCGGGCCCGACCAGCACGTGACATAGCAGGCCGTCGGGTTCCCTGCACGCCCGGGAGTTCTCATCCGAGAGCAGCACGTCGATGCACAAGCTGTTTCCCCTTGCCGCCGCAGGACAGTTCGCGTTGCCGGGTCCGCCCCTACGGGGTTTCTCCTGGGTCTGGACCTGGTATCCCTTCCAGGCCAGCAGGCGGCACAACAATTCCGCGAACACGATCCCGCGTTCGTCATCCACCGAATGCAGTCCGCTTGCCTCACGGGGAGTGAAACGCACCACGATCGGCCCGTAGGCCGGCGGTGGAAGCCACACATCTTGCCACTGCCGCGCATCGAACAAACGGACCGTTGCTCCATGATCGCTTATGCTGTCCATACCATTTCGGGCTCTCCACACCGGCATCTTTCTATGGTGCGTCCCCGATCTTGCTGGAGACATGGACGAGACATGTAGCTGATCTTCAGGGACTGGGTGACCTGGAGTGTTGAGGGCCTGGTCAGGCGGAGGGCCTCTTCTACCGTGCGGTGAGGAGGCGATCGCGATGGGCTCGTTGCTGGAGGGTGCCCCGCTTGCGGCCGACGATCTTCTTTGCGGCGTCGGGTCCTTGGCTGGTGAGGGGCACGTTGGTGGAGGTCTTCACGCTCTGGGCGTCCATCACGCAGGCGGTCGGTTAGGCCGTACGGCCTTCCTTGACGCGGGCCA
>NZ_JAIWNB010000108.1 GCF_020215705.1 Nonomuraea aurantiaca
AGCTTGTTCTTTATCCTCCGGATTGTTGGAGTGCTGCGAGGGTGCGGCCGCGTTTGACGGTCTTGCCCACGTCGTAGCGGGGTGCGGGGTGGCGGTTGGGGATGCCGGGTGGGCGTCCGGGGCCGGGTCTGGTGGGTTTGGGTGCGGCGGCCGGTTGGGTGAGCGCGGGTCTGAGGTTCCGAAACCCCCGCCGGACCCGGGCGGGAGTGAGCTGACCCAGCGAGGCCGGTTTCTCCCACGGATGACGCAGGTCCTCGCTCAGCCGACGGCCGAGGCGCAGCTGGGTGTGGACGATGAGCAGCAGCCAGGTCCAGCGGTCGGCGGCTTGAGCAGCACGGAGCTTGGGCCGGGTCCAGCCGAGGGTCTGCTTCCAGAACCGGTAGGTGTGCTCCAGGTCGAACCTGCGTAGGAACGCTTGCCAGCAGCGATCCACGTCCGCGCTGGTGGCGCCGGTTTTGGAGGACCAGAGCCAGACTGGTGGGGCGTCGCGGTCACCGGGGAGGTGTTCGACCTTCAGCCGGATCAGGGTGCCCTCGATGAGGGGCAGTTCGCCCTCGTGGTCGAGCCAGGCCGCGCGGTGGGTGAGGCGGGGGTGCAGCCGGTCCCAGGCGCTCGCTTCGGCCTTGCCGTAGTGGGTGGTGTCCGTGACCGTGGTCACCTCAGGTTCGGGCCAGGTGGCGGGGTTGGCCAGGGCGAATTCACCACCGTGCTTGGGTGGCCGGCCGCCCTTGGGGTCATAGCGTCGTGGTGGGGCGGGCAGGCGCAGCACCCGGTCGGAGCGGATGCGCCCCAGCAGTTCGACGGGTAGGTCGCGCAGGACGTAGGCCAGGCGGGTGATGTCGTAGCCGGCGTCGGTCACGATGAGCACGTCCGGGTCCCCGTTGCGCCATTGTCCGGCGGCAATCAGCCGCTCGATGACCCCTCGCAACTGGGCGGCGGTGATCGCGGTGGCGTCGTCGGCCGGTCCCAGCCGGACCACGTCCAGCGGCGCCGTCCACGATGTGCGGCCCATCTCCAGCGCCGCTACGAACGAGTATGGCCAGCCCGGGATGAACTGCGAGGCGCTCTTGGCCCGGCCATACACGTGGCAGAACAGTCGCTCGGCCGAGCAGGCGGCGTCCGAGCGCAGCCACGGGGACACATCCACCGCCAGCACGATCCGCCCGTCCGGCCAGCGCGGCAAGGGCAGTCCGGCCAGCACCTCGCGCAGTTGTTCCACGTCGATCCGGCCGTGGTTGAGCCCGCTGTACAAGGCGCCGTGCCCGCGCCGGTGCTCCGGCGACAGGGTCAGATCCACCGGCGAGCGCACTGGCCCCGGCTCGCACAACAGCGCGTCGGCCAGTTCGAACAACGCATCGGCCCGCCTGGTCAGGCAGGCGTAGACATCGTTCCGGAACCGGGACAGCACCCTCGAAGACTCGACATTGGCGACATGGTTCAGCAGACTCACCCTCACGGCCTTGTAGTGATCAGCAGCGACTCAGCACCGCACATGATCACTCAAGGCCGTCTCGTTGTCCGCGAAACGATCAAAGCTCCGCTCAGCGCAACAATCCGGACGATAAAGAACAAGCT
>NZ_JAIWNB010000109.1 GCF_020215705.1 Nonomuraea aurantiaca
GTAGCGCCGTCTCATCGGGGCTTCGCCGTCCGCGGGCCTCGGCCGAGGCCTCCTCTGTCACGACCTGTACCATCCGTGCCTCCAAACTCCAGCCAGATAGTCACACTACCCAATAAGGTCGCTCAGGGGGCGCGCTGAACGTCGAGGAGCTCGACCTGGAGCACCGGCGCGCGCCCATCCGCTCCAAGGGCGGCGCGTCGAATGGGTGTACGTCTTCGGCACGATCGAGGCGGTGGCGGGCCGCCCGGCGACGTCCCTGCAGAAATTCCTGGAGCGGAACCGCGTACTGTTCTCCGGATGATCCTGTGGTGCTCTCGTCCGCACAGCCCTCGTACGCCCGTCGTCGCTTGCCGGTGAAAGTCCGGCCTAGGTAGCTGCCAGGAGGCCTGGTAGCAGGCCGGCGACCTGGTCTGAAACGGTCGGGGTCGGAGCCCGGCGTCAACGGCCCTTCCAGGGGGAAGCAACATGCCGTCCGTGACATGAGGCGAAGCCTGCGGCGGCGTCGTCACTCAGCCGCCCTCGGGCGGGAACAGGGCGAGCCGAGCCCTTCGCAATCGGGCGGTCGGCCTCCTCAACTTCGGGGACGGCAACCAGATGGCATCTCGCGACTGCCCGGGGACGATTTCGCCCGTGTGGCTCGGTTCGGCCGGTTGAAACGATGTCATGTCGTCGACGCCCCACTGAGCGCGACGACGAGACTGGCCGCGGCGAGCACGAACGCAGCAGATGTTCCGACGTACCGCTCCGGCTTGCTTCGGGACACCGCATTGCCGATGACGCTGAGCGCAGCGAACCCGAACACTGCCCAGGTGCCGACGCCTGCGACGGGATCTGCCACTACGTCAATCCAGCCGGCACGGTCCAGGATCACGACTGCGAACGCGACATAGAGCACCACCGCGATACCGCTGCCGGCCCGCAGTGGTCCCGGGAGGACCCGGTGCTGGCCGCCCCATGCAAGGCTCCCCCATGGCGCACCGCACACGAGCGCTAGTTGCAGGACCGACAGCAGGACGAGGACGATGACGAAGATGACAACCAGGACAGGCAGCAGTTCGTTCATGGGATCCTCCTCCAAAAGGCCGAGACACATCGCTGGAGAGAGACGATATGTCGCGCTGCATGCCCAGGTCAAGATATATCGCGTTCGGCCATGATGGTCTGGCCGCCATTCCCGGCCAGGTCGATCAGCAGCAGATCATCCACCCGAAGTAAGTGGTCAGCGGCATGAAGGTAATTAAGCCACGTAAGGCGAGTATGAACAGGCACTCGTTGATGGGATATCCGGCGCCGACCTCGGCCGCGAGTGCCTTGAGCCGGTCATGCAGTTGGTGTCCGTGGCCATGTAAAAGTGGCTCTGACGCAAAGCGTGTGGTCTCGTTACCGAGCGTTGCTTGGCGGGGTTCGTCGGGGTTCGTCGCGATTGAGTAACTGTCCGCGCATGAAGGCGTCCGCTGGGTGATGATCTGGTTCTCCCTGAACTCGATCGTTCACGAGCGGCCGTGGAGTCATGGTGCACCATGCCGAGCAG
>NZ_JAIWNB010000011.1 GCF_020215705.1 Nonomuraea aurantiaca
GGGACCAGCGGGTACGGCGGAGGCGTTGCGCGAGGCTGCCAACAGATGTCCTTCCGAGGGCTCGCGGCGGACTGACTACACGCACGCCAGACAACCTCGCAACGTGAGCAAGCGGAGCGGGTCGTCAAAGGGCAGCGCAAAGGGGCAGTGTAGCCGAACGGCACACGCCTGTCCACTTCACTCTCGCTGCATGCTCCACGTTGGTCGCAGCATCGCCCGTTCGAGCGGAAACGTCAAGCCCGTAAGCCCGACTTTCCGCCGACCTAGGGGCCGGACGCTGGGTTTTCTCCCCTGCGTGATCGGACGCCTACCGTCAGGCCCAAGACGATACCCGCGAACGGGGACGGTTAACGCTCCGTCACACCGAGGGTCGAACCCATGCCGACAACCGGTGTAGCTGAGACTCAGGTACCCGCTACTTGGGCTTCGCTAAACCCTTTTTTTGGTAACAATTGACCCCCGGGACGCGCCCGATGGCTCAGGCAGTACCGATCAAGGTCGACAGCTCGGCCACCAACCAGCGGGAATCTTGCCGGACCATGACGAGCCTGGCCCGGTTCTGGCTGACCTGTTGCTGTGGTTCGGCCTTGCCGGGGATCTCCCTGACCGTACCCGTGTTCACGAACAACAGAACCTCAACTCGATCATCTTCTGCGCGCTCCACGCCCGCGTCGGCGACGGCCGCCGTCTGGACCGTCTTCTCCGCCTTGGCCTTGGCGGCCAGGCCGGCCGACAGGGCCTTGTAGTGCTTGGCGAGCTCGCCCGTGGTGTGCTCGGCGGCCCGGGCCAGGTCCTGCTCGACCGTCCGATAGTCGTACGACAGCAGGTCCGGCGCCACCGTACGGGCCGCGGCCATGGCCTGGCGCCCCGCCTCCTCGTCCGCGCGCAGGGCGTGGGCGTCGTACCAGAACACCCCTGACGCGGTGCCGAGCCCGAGCACCAGGACCAGCAGCGCGATCGTGACCGCCCTCACACCACCTGCACCGCCCTCGACACCAGCCAGACTCCCTTCGCCTTGGTCACGTCCATCGACCAGCGGTAGAACCGCTCCTGCTTGGGCGTCTTGGAACCCTCCCAGCGGATCTCCACATCGGCCACGACAAGCACCCTCGCGGTCAGCTCCGTCATCGACACCAGCCCCGTGGCCCTGAGCACGCCGTGCTGCACGACCTTGTTCTCCAGCGTGGTGGACTTGAGCTTCGCCGCGTTCGCCTCATACTCCTCCTTGGCCACTCCGGTGGAGGTGGCCAGGATGCGCCCCATGTCGGCGTCGACGGTCTTGTAGTCGAGCGAGATCAGATTGACCGCGTGCGCGCCCGCCGCCTCCAGCGCGGCCCGCCTATCGTCCGCCCTGGCCTGTTCGGCCAGGTCCTGCCCGCGAAGGAACACCACGGCGGCGCCGAGCAGCACCACCAGCAGCAGGAGTACGCCGGTCAGGACGCGGGGTGGCCGGACCGGCTCGTCCACGTCTGCTCACCTCCCGGCTTGGTTGCCGGATGATAACCCGCCGGCCGCTTCTGGAGCCCGGGAAACGACAGAGGCGACATAGGACCCCACTCTTGCCGGGCGGGCATGTCGCCGCCTCCCCGCCTCTCCCGTCTCCCCGCCTTCCCCGCCTCCCCGGCGAGCCGAGCGTCTGGCGAACGCCCTTCAGGCGGCCTTCTGAGGCCCGCTGGAGGCGCGGAGCGGCGTTACGGCCTTTCGGGGCACCGAGGTCCGGGAAAGCGTCTTCTCGGCCCGCCTGGCGGACGCCCGGGTCTGAGGTGCTTGGTCCGTGCCGCGCGCTTGACCCGCCAGTCGGCTCTTGACCGGTCTGGCGGCGGGCCGGTCCAGACCGGCTGCGGCCCACCCCCGATTACCTGGGCGACCATCAGACCCATCAGCGCGAGACCGGCGTCTTGGGACCAGGGCCGGGGCCTACTGTCACTCGAGCGGTTGGAGCAGGACCAGGGCTTACCGGAGCTGCGACCTACCGGACTCCGTTGAGGTGGGCGTTGATCAGGCGCGGGTACTCTTCCAGCCAGTTGCGCCCCCGGTCGTCCACGAAGGAGCCCTGGGGCGGGATGACCCCGTTGGCCGCCAGCCAGGTGCCGGGCGGCCGCTGCGTACGGCGGAGCCCGTTGCCGCTGGGCATCAGCTGCGGCGGGATCGGCGGCAGCGAGCCGGGGTCGTGGCCCAGCTGCGCCTCGGCCTCCAGTTCGGAGACGTCCTTCTCCTCCGACATGCCGATCGGGCCGTGCTTCCTGGCATTGAGGAACTGCCGGACCACCGGCTCGTCGCTCGACAGCAACATCTCGCGCGGCCCGAACATGATCAACTCGCGCCTGAACAGCAGCCCGATGTCGTCGGGCACCGTACGGGCGGTGTTGATGTCGTGGGTGACGATCAGGAAGGTCGCCTCGATCTCGGCGTTCAGGTCGACGATGAGCTGGTTGAGATAGGCGGTCCGTACCGGGTCGAGACCCGAGTCGGGCTCGTCGAACAGGATGATCTCGGGATCGAGCACCAGCGCCCTGGCCAGCCCGGCCCGCTTGCGCATGCCGCCGGAGATCTCGCCCGGCAGCTTGGTCTCGGCGCCGAGCAGGCCGACGAGCTCCATCTTCTCCAGCACGATCTGCCGGATCTGCGACTCGCTCTTCTTGGTGTGCTCGCGCAGCGGGAAGGCGATGTTGTCGTACAGGCTGAGCGAACCGAACAGCGCACCGTCCTGGAACAGCACACCGAACAGGCGGCGCAGCTCGTACAGCTTGCTCTCGTTGCAGTTGGCCAGGTCGTAGCCGTCGATCCAGATGTGGCCGCGGTCCGGCCTGAGCAGCCCGACCAGGGTCTTGAGGAAGACCGACTTGCCGGTGCCGGAGGGGCCGAGCAGCACCGAGATCTCGCCCGCGGGCAGGGTGAGCGAGACGTCCTCCCAGATGACCTGCCGACCGAACGACTTGGTCAGCCCGTCGACCACGACTTCGACGCCCACGGGTCACCCTCCATGCGCACAGAGTAACGTGACTTCAACCACACGGCTGCCATCACCGTAGCGGCGCACGAGGGAATTGGAACCAGTTCCAATAACTTGTTACTGGCCGGTTATGAGACACGGAGTCCAGCAGCGGGCGTCGCGGTCCCTATTCGGCGTGGGGGTGGGCGATCGCCCTCAGGGCCGGGCGGAGGACCCGTGCGATGTCCGCTTGAGATGCTTCGCGTAGCTCGTCGAGTTCGAGCAGCTGGTGGCCCACGGTCACGCCCAGCATGATCGTCGTCATCAGCGCCGCCCGCAGTCGCGCATCGCCGCCGGGGATCAACTCGCCGACCTGGTGGATCTGACGACTCAGTACGGCCCGCGCCGACGCACCCGCCTCAGGGTGGGTGAGCATGGATCGCATCATGGCCAGGGAGCTCTGCGGCAACTCCCCCATCTTGACACCGAGGCTCCCGAGCAGCTGCTCGACCAAGTCGTCGGCGTCCAACTCCTCGGCCTCATCCTGGGCCACCGGCGCCGGGGCCACGGTCACAGCCGCGCTGAACAGGTCCTGCTTGCTGCCGAAGTACTGCATGACCAGCGCGGGATCGACCTGAGCCGCCTTGGCCACCGCGCGGATCGTGGTGCGCTCGAATCCCAGGTCGGCGAAGAGTTTCCGGGCCGCTCCCAGGATCCGCTGCTCGGTCCTGCGCCGCCGCTCCGCCCGTTCGGTCACGCCGCCCCTCCCTTTTGGCAACCGTCGCTCACTCTACAGGCGTTGACCGTTCGCCTTATTTCACTCTACGCTCGTTGAGTCAACGCCCGTTGAGCGAAATGGGAGCTCTCATGTCCATCACCGATCTCGTCGCCGCCTACCACGCCGCGATGCTCCACAAGTCGGCCGACGAACTGGCCGATCTCTACGCCGAGGACGGCCTGCACGAGTTCCCGTTCGGCGGGCTGCCGGCGTTCAAGGGCCGGGAGGAGGTCCGGGCGGGGTACACGATGATGTGGGGCTCCATGAAGGCCCTGGTCAAGGAGATCCGTGACGTGGTCATCCGCCAGGCCACGGACCCGGAGGTGGTCGTGGCGGAGCACGAGGCGGTGGTCACGGTGGCCGACCAGGAGCTGACGGTGCCGGGCCTGCTGATCCTACGGGTCAGGGACGGTCTGATCGTCCATGCGCGCGACTACATGGACACCAGCGCCATCGCCCGCGTCCGCGCCGCCTAGCGCGCTGTCCACGAACGGTTCGCCGGGCATCCGTCCCCCGCTCCCCCGAAGCGCCCCATAGGGCCCTTCGCCACGATGGATCGGCCTCTTCCACCCCAGGGGCCCCTCCGCAGGGTCCTCTCCCACGACGGACCGATCTCTTCCGCTCCCCCGGAGAAGCCCTCCCCCAAGGGCACCCCACCACCACGGACGGTCCGCTTC
Organism: Nonomuraea aurantiaca; assembly: GCF_020215705.1. Lineage (GTDB taxonomy): Bacteria > Actinomycetota > Actinomycetes > Streptosporangiales > Streptosporangiaceae > Nonomuraea > Nonomuraea aurantiaca. Next base: position 4,388 of record NZ_JAIWNB010000011.1, read on the forward strand.
CGCTCCCCCGGAGAGGGCCTCCCCCGATGGACACCTCAATCCCACGGACCGTCCTCTTCCGCTCCCCGAAGGGTGCATCCGCCGATGGGAACCCACGGGCGGTCCCTTTCCGCTCCTCAAAGAGGCCCTCCTAAGGGTTCCCAACCGCGACGGACCGGTTCCTTCCGCTCCCCCGGAGGGGGTATCCCTCCTCAAGGACCTCAGCCACCGCAGACCGTCACGGGGATCGAGACGGTCGTGTGACAAAACCACCCGGGGACTCGCCGACGCTGAGGTCGTACGGTCACTTGGCGGCGGTGAGGTCGTAGATCGTGGCGTTGCCGACTGTGGCGGCCGTGTACGTCTCCTGGACCCACGCGGCGATCTCGGCCGCGTCACTGCTGCCACCCGTGCTGGCCCCGCCGCGCATGCCGCCGCCCATTCCGCCACCGATGAAGTAGTGGATCTTTCCCTCGGCCACGTACTGCTTGAACTGGGTGAGTGTCGGCGCGGGATCGGTCCCGTTGAAGCCGCCCACCGCCATCACCGGCTGGCCCGTGGCGAGCTGGTATCCGGCGGCGTTGTTCGAGCCGACGGTCGCGGCGACCCAGCTGTAGGCGGTGGCGTTGCTCTTCAGAAGGGCGGTCAGCTCGGCGCTGGGGGTGACGGACTGCAGCAGCCCGCCCATCCCACCGCCTCCCCGCCCGCCACGAGCGAACCCATCGGCTCCGGTACCACCCGTTCCGCCCGGCTGACCGCCGGTACCGCCAGGCCGCCCAGTACCACCGGTACCGCCCGGCTGGCCACCACCAAACCCACCGAAGCCCCCGAACCCGCCCGGTCCCATGGCCGCAGGGCCGCCGCCACGCCGGAACCCGCCAGGTCCGCCGAACCCTCCCGTAGAGGGGCCCGCCGTGGGGATCGCGCCGGTATGCGCGGATGTGGCGGTGTCCAGTGCGTACGCGGCCGGCCCGGCCAGACACACCACGACCGCCACGACGGCGACAATCCCCGGCAACCGCCGCGACCACCAACCACGCGCCGCGACCGGCACGCCCGCAGACTTCTCAGACGGCTCGCCCCTAAGTCCCGCGACCGCCACGCTCCCAAGCTCCTCAGACCGCCCACCGGCGACCGGCGCGCCCACAGAGACCTCAGACGACACGCCCGCAAGTCCCGCGACCGCCACGCCCCCAGGTTCCCCGGACGGCACACCCACCCGCCCCTCCCCCTGACGACCGACGATCAGTAGACCCACAGCCGCCGCCAACCCGCCGACGAGCACGATCGGCCCCAACCAGGAATTCCACTCCGAACTACGCGACAGCAGGACGTACCCCCACCCAGCCGTCACAGCCGCGGCCAGCGCGAGCGCCCGGTTCGCCCGGCGCTCCCAGAGCAGCGCCACCCCCGAACCCCCCAGCACCGCGATCGCCGGAGCCAGTGCCACCGTGTAGTACGCGTGGAAGATTCCCTGCATCAGGCTGAAGATCAGCCCGGTGATCACCAGCCAGCTCCCCCACACCGCCGCCTGAGCCCGTACGGGATCCGTCCGCGGCGCCGACCGCGTCAGCCAGACCACGGCCACCAGGAGCACCAGCGCCGCCGGAAGCAGCCACGAGATCTGCCCGCCCGCCTCGGTGTCGAACATCCGCCACCAGCCGGCCTGCTGATTGAGGTTGCCGAGCCCTCCGTAGTCGCCGCCGTTCAACCGGCCGATGCCGTTGTAGCCGAGCGCGAGTTCCAGGACGCTGTTCGTCTGGGAGCCGCCGATGTACGGCCGGTCGGCGGCGGGCACCAGCGCCACGGCCACCAGCCACCAGCCGGCCGACACCACCATGGCCACACCCGCCAGCACGAGCTGCCAGAGCCGCCGCCCCACCGTGGTCGGAGCCGTGATCAGGTAGACGAGCGCGAACCCCGGCAGCACCACGAACGCCTGCAGCATCTTGGCCAGGAACGCGAACCCGATGCACGCCCCCGCCAGCACCAGCCACCGCGTCCCCGCCTTCTCCTGGGCCCGCACCACGCAGTAACCCGCGACGGTCAGCAGCAGCACCAGCAGCGCGTCCGGGTTGTTGAAGCGGAACATCAGCACCGCCACCGGCGTAATCGCCATCACCGCCCCGCCGATCAACGCGGCCCACGCGGGGAAGCGGCGGCGTACGGCGGCATAGACCACGCCCACGGTCGCCACGCCCATGAGCGCCTGGGGCACGAGAATGCTCCATGAGCTCAGCCCGAAGATCCTGGCGCTGAGCTCCATCGGCCACAACGAGGCGGGCGTCTTGTCCACGGTGATGGCATTGGCCGCGTCGGACGACCCGAAGAAGAACGCCTTCCAGCTCTGGGTGCCCGCTTGTACGGCAGCCGAGTAGAACGCGTTCGCCCATCCGGAGGCGTTCAGCCCCCATATGTAGAGCACCGCGGTGGCGGCGAGCAGCCCGGCCAACGCCCATCGATCTCTGACACGCACATCCTTGAACACACTCGAACGCTAAGCACCACCTCTCGCCACGCGATGAGACGACCATGAGAATCTCGTGAGCTCTGTACGGCGGTAACAGCCGGACACACAAAAGGGTGCGCAAAAGCGGCAACAACCGGGCACGCAAAAACGCAAAAGAGGCGGCACACCCGGCACCTGGGTGCAGCCGCCCCTTCTGGGGTGAAACGCCGGAACCGGCGATTCGGTAATGCTCTTCGAGCGATATGCCTCGAAAGTGTTACTTCACGGTGACGGAAGCGCCGGCGCCCTCGAGGGCAGCCTTGGCCTTCTCCGCCTGCTCCTTGTTGACCTTGCCGTCGAAGACGTTCTTGGGAGCGCCGTCGACCAGGTCCTTGGCCTCCTTGAGGCCCAGGGACGTCAGGGCGCGGATCTCCTTGATGACCTGGATCTTCTTGTCGCCGGCAGCCTCGAGGATGACGTCGAACTCGTCCTGCTCCTCAACGGCGGCGGCCTCGCCACCACCGGCGGCGGGGGCAGCGGCAACCGCGACGGGGGCGGCGGCCTTGACGTCGAACACTTCCTCGAACTGCTTCACGAACTCGGAAAGCTCGAGGAGGGTCATCTCCTTGAACGCGTCGAGCAGCTCGTCGGTGCTGAGCTTCGCCATGATGGTTTCCTCCGTATGGATCTTGCGATAACTAGGAACGGGACCGCGGGGTTTGCGGCAATCCCCGTATTACTCGCCCGCCTCTTCGCGCTTGGCGCGAAGGGCGTCGGCCAGCTGGGCCATGTTGGTGGGCAGCGCGGCGAACATGGCGGCAGCAGCACTCTGCTTCGCCTTCATCGCGCCGGCCAGCTTCGCGAGGAGAACCTCGCGGGACTCGAGGTCAGCGAGCCTGGTGATCTCGGTTGCGTCCAGCATCTTGCCATCAAGGACGCCGCCCTTGATCACCAGAAGGGGATTGGCCTTGGCGAAGTCACGCAGACCCTTGGCCGCCTCGACAACGTCGCCGTTGACGAAGGCGATCGCGGTCGGACCGGCGAGCAGGTCGTCAAGACCCGCGAAACCGGCCTCATTGGCCGCAATCTTAGTCAGGGTGTTCTTCGCCACGGCGAACTTCGCATTCTCACCGAGAGAGACGCGCAGCTGCTTGAGCTGGGCGACGGTGAGACCGCGGTACTCGGTCAGAACGGCGGCAGCGCTGCCTTCGAACTCGCTCCTGAGCTCGGCAACTGCTGTCGCCTTATCCGCCCTCGCCATGGGCCTCCTTCCAGATGTGCCACCGGTGAAGGCCCAGAAATGAGAACGGCCCCGGGCGCAGGGCGCACACGGGGCTCACACACGGATCACTCCGTGTAGGAAACTCGTATCACACCTGCGCGGGCCGTCCACAGACTGTGGATCCTTCGGTCGTCAGGTCTTGAAGAACCTGACGACAACCGGCGGTCTTCGGCAACGACCAGAGTACGTCCTGGCCGCCGAGTTTCCAAATCGCTCTCAGTCGGCGACGCTCTTCAGCGCCGCACCCGGTTAGTTGGTCGTGCCCTTCGGCAGCTCGCCGATCTGGTCGGCGGGCGGCGTCTGGATGTTGACGGCCTCGTTGAACCCCTTGAACAGCAGGGTCGCGTCGAGCGTGGCGCCTTCCTTGGCACCGTTCAGCGCGAGCTTGCGAGGCAGGCCGTCACTGCCGACCCAGATGTCGAACTTGATGTCCTTGAGCTCGGCCAGGCCCGAGCGGGCGGCTTCCTGCTTGTCGGCCGGCAGCTGCTGCACCGCCGCGTCGACCGGGAACGTCCCGCTGTAGTGGGTGGTGTCCACGCCGCCGACACTCTCGGTGCCGGCCGCCTTGACGTCCTGCGACGCGGTCACCATCTTGGTGACGGCCGCCAGGTCGAACTGCTGGATCTGGTCGAGGTACGTCTTGACCTGATCCGGAGCGCCGACATTGGTCAGCGGCACCTTGATCCACGGCTTCGTCGCCCCGACGAGCTCCTTGAGCGCCTCGACCTTGACGTAGACGGCGTCGCCCTGGAGCACGGCTCGCGCCCCACCGGGCAGACCCTTACCGTCCATGTCGAGGGTGTCGAGGGTGAGGTCGACGGCCAGCTGCGGCTTGCTCTGGTAGAGCATCCGCCCCTGCACCTTGCCGTTCCCCTCCTGGGATTGCTTGACGTTGACGACGGCGTCAACGGTGTAGCTGGTGACCTCCGCGGTCTTCTGCGCGGCCTGCGTCAGCACTTCGGACGCCGCCAGCTTGACCTGGATTGGCTGCGCGGTCGTTCCACAACCGGCAACCGCGACCGCGACCAGGGCGGCACCGGCCGCGGCGGTAGCGAGGGAAATTCTGCGCTTCAGCATGATTTGAACCCTACGTGTCGGTGTCCCGGTGATGGCGTATTCCCCTGACTTTTCAGGGAAAACCCAGGGTCTTCCCCGACCCGCGTCCCCTGGCCGCGCGCCACACTCTCTGCCTCGGCTTCTGTCGTGTGAGCCGCTCTGATCTTTCTTTTGTGTACGGCACTTCTTTTTTCGCGTACGGCACCAGGTGGGTCACGCGTCACCCGGAGTCCGAGGGTCGCCGTACGAGATAGAGCTCGCAGACGCGCACCCCCAAGACCCGTCCCAGCAGAGCGCACGCCGCACCGGAGCCGCCGCGAAGCCGCGCCACAGCCCCCGTTGGGGGGCCGCCGCGCCCACAGCGGCGGGCGCCCGTGACGCGGAGGTCTGTGACGCGGGCGTCGATCGCTGGGGGTCTATGGCGGGTGAGGGTCTGCGACGCGGACGCCTATGGGCCGCCATGCGCACAAGGCGCCCCCCGAACACACAACAGCCCCCGCCGGAATCGGCGAGGGCTGTGTGGTGCGAAGAAGTGCCAGAAGAGTGGCCTTTTCGCTACGCGTCCAGCTCGGCAGTCAGGCCGCGGGTGGCGTTGGGGTCGACCGGGACGCCGGGGCCCATGGTCGTGGAGAAGGTGACCTTCTTCAGGTAACGACCCTTGGCGGCCGACGGCTTGAGACGGAGCACCTCGTCGAGGGCGGCGGCGTAGTTCTCGATGAGCTGGCGCTCGTCGAACGACGTCTTGCCGATGATGAAGTGCAGGTTGGCCTGCCGGTCCGTACGGAACTCGATCTTGCCGCCCTTGATCTCCGTCACGGCCTTGGCGACGTCGGGCGTCACGGTGCCGGTCTTCGGGTTGGGCATGAGGCCACGCGGGCCGAGAACGCGGCCCAGACGGCCGACCTTGCCCATGAGGTCAGGGGTGGCGACCACGGCGTCGAACTCGCTGAGCCGGTTGCCCTTGGCGATCTCGTCGATGAGCTCGTCGGCGCCGATGATGTCGGCGCCCGCCTCGCGGGCCGCCTCGGCACGGTCACCGGTCGCGAAGACCAGGACCCGGGCGGTCTTGCCGGTGCCGTGCGGGAGGTTGACCGTGCCGCGCACGATCTGGTCGGCCTTGCGAGGGTCGACGCCCAGTCGCAGCGCCACCTCGACAGTGGCGTCGAACTTGGTGACGGACGTCTGCTTGGCCAGCTTCGCGGCCTCGACGGGCGCGTAGAGCTTGTCGTGATCGACCTTGGCCGTCGCGTCCTTGTGCGCCTTGCTGCGCTTCATTTCTGTCTCCTTGTGGTGTGCGGGCCGGGTGCCGGCCCTCCCACTGATCGGTGTGGGTACGAGCCGGGAAACCGGCTCTCCCACGGATCGCGGTGCGGGCCGGGGAACGGCCCTCCCGCGGATGGGGAAGTGTTAGTCGGCGACGGTGATGCCCATCGACCGGGCGGTGCCGGCGATGATCTTCTCGGCCGCCGCGATGTCGTTGGCGTTGAGGTCGGGCATCTTGGTCTCAGCGATGCTGCGGAGCTGCTCGCGGCTGAGCTTGCCGACCTTCTCCTTGTGCGGGACCGCGCTGCCCTTGTCGAGGCCCAGAGCCTTCTTGATCAGCTCCGGCGCCGGGGGCGTCTTCGTGATGAAGGTGAAGCTGCGGTCTTCGAAAATGGTGATCTCAACGGGGATGATGTTGCCCCGCTGGGCCTCCGTGGCAGCGTTGTACTGCTTGACGAAGTCCATGATGTTGACGCCGTGGGGACCGAGCGCGGTACCGACGGGCGGAGCGGGCGTGGCCTGGCCAGCGGGCAGCTGGACCTTCACCAAGGCCGCGATCTTCTTCTTTGGAGGCATGATCCTTCTCCGGGTCCTGAGAATGGTGTTGCAAACCCCCACGGGCGCGGGAACCCCAGAACACAGGGGTCCCCGTCTACGCGCGTGGGGACGACATATCAGCTTACGTGATCGTCTTAGATCTTCGAGACCTGGTTGAACGACAGCTCGACCGGGGTCTCGCGGCCGAAGATCGAGACGAGCACCTTGAGCTTCTGCGACTCGGGGCTGATCTCGCTGACCGAGGCGGGCAGGGTGGCGAACGGGCCGTCCATGACCGTCACGGACTCGCCGATCTCGAACTCGACGGTCGGGCCGGTGCTGGTCTTGGCCGAGGACTTCTTGGCTTCCTCGGTCGGCTCGGGCGCCAGCAGCTTGGCCACCTCGTCGAGGTTGAGCGGGCTCGGCTTGTTGGACAGGCCCACGAAGCCGGTCACACCGGGCGTGTTACGCACGGCGGCCCAGGACTCGTCGGTCAGCTCCATGCGCACCAGCACGTAGCCGGGCAGTACGCGCTCCTTGACCGGCACCTTCTTACCGCTCTTGAACTCCTGGACGGTGTGCGTCGGCACCTCGACCTGGTAGATGTAGTCCTCCATGTTGAGAGACACGTTGCGGCTCTCGATGTTGGACTTCACGCGGTTTTCGTAGCCGGCGTAGGAGTGGATCACATACCACTCACCGAGCTGGCCCCGGAGCGAGCGTTTGAACTCCTCGACCGGGTCGACGTCAGGCAGGATGTCACCGTCTTCGTCGACTGCGGGAGCCTCGTCGGCGACCTCGTCCTCGTCGCTCTCGTCGCTGTCCGCGACGTCGGCGTCGAGCTCGTCGACGGTCTCCTCAGTGGCCTCAGCGGCCTCTTCCGGCTCGCCGTCCCACTCCTCGTGGGACTCGTTCGCCGGCACTGAAGATTCGGACACGGTGGCTTTTCCTCTTTCGTCGAATCGAATGGCGACTCCGTCGGGCGACGCCGTCGGTGTCTGGATCAGGCTCCACCGAAGACGCGGAGAACGGCCCAGCCGAGCGCGCTGTCGAGCCCGTACACGATCGCAACCATGATCAGAACGAATACCAGAACGACCGTGGTGTAAGTGATGAGATCCTTGCGTGTCGGCCAGATGACCTTACGCAGCTCGGTGACTACCTGCCGGTAGAAAAGGGCCGGCGAGGTGCGGGTCTTCTTCTCGCCACTAGGCTTGCCTGCGGTCTCGCCGCGCGTGTCGATCGCCACAGTCCTCACCTGAATCTGTCGTATCCAACGCAGTATGCGGCGCGCTTACACGCCATTGCGCGGACCGCACTCGCAGGGCACGAGGGACTCGAACCCCCAACCGCCGGTTTTGGAGACCGGTGCGCTACCAATTGCGCCAGTGCCCTATGTCGCCAACCACACTACCCTGATCAGCTCACTGCCTGGACCGAACCGCACGTCGACATGCGGCGGCACGACCAGGCGAAAGTGTATCGGGGGAATGCCCCTTACGTCGAACCAAACCCGATCGCCCAGGTCACGGCCCGCGTGGCAGCATGGACCCATGTCCACCCGACCTCGCATATCCGCTCGAATTTCCGCGATTTCCGAGTCCGCCACGCTGGCCGTGGACGCGAAGGCGAAGGCGATAAAGGCGGCCGGCCGCCCCGTCATCGGTTTCGGCGCCGGAGAGCCCGACTTCCCGACACCGGATTACATCGTCGAGGCGGCGGTCGCGGCGGCGCGCGATCCCCGCTTCCACAAGTACACCCCGGCCGGCGGCCTGCCGGAGCTCAAGCAGGCGATCGCCGCCAAGACGCTGCGCGACTCGGGCTACGAGGTCGAGGCGTCTCAGGTCCTGGTCACCAACGGGGGCAAGCAGGCCGTCTATGAGGCGTTCGCGACCCTGCTCGACCCGGGCGACGAGGTCCTGGTCGTGGCCCCGTACTGGACGACCTACCCCGAGGCGATCAAGCTGGCCGGCGGCGTCCAGGTCGACGTCGTCACTGACGAGACGACCGGCTACCTCGCGAGCGTCGAGCAGCTCGAGGCGGCCCGCACGGAGCGCACCAAGGTCCTGCTGTTCGTCTCGCCGTCCAACCCGACGGGCGCCGTCTACTCGCGCGAGCAGACGGAGGCGATCGGCCGCTGGGCCGCCGACAACGGCCTCTGGATCGTCACCGACGAGATCTACGAGCATCTCGTGTACGGCGGAGCGGAGTTCACCAGCATCGCCACGGCCGTTCCCGAGCTGGCCGACCGGGTCGTCATCGTCAACGGCGTGGCCAAGACGTACGCCATGACGGGCTGGCGGGTGGGCTGGCTGATCGGCCCGTCCGACGTGGTCAAGGCCGCGACGAACCTCCAGTCGCACGCCACGTCCAACGTCTCGAACGTGGCCCAGATGGCCGCCCTGGCCGCCGTCTCCGGCGACCTGTCGGCCGTGGCGGAGATGCGCGAGGCGTTCGACCGGCGTCGTCAGGCGATGGTCCGGCTGCTCAACGAGATCCCCGGCGTGTTCTGCCCGGAGCCGAAGGGGGCGTTCTACGCCTATCCCTCGGTCAAGGAGCTGCTCGGCAAGGAGCTGCGCGGCCGGCGGCCGCAGTCGTCGGCCGAGCTGGCCGAGCTGATCCTGAAGGAGGCGGAGGTGGCGGTGGTTCCGGGCGAGGCGTTCGGGACGCCCGGATATTTCCGCCTTTCGTACGCCCTGGGGGATGACGACCTGGCAGAGGGCGTCAGCCGCCTCGCCAAGCTCCTCGCCGAAGCCCACTGACCGCGCCGCGTCAGCCGACCGCAGAGGCCCCCTGATCGCGCCGCGCCAGCCAACCGCAGAGGCCGGATGACCGGGCCGCGGCCGTGTCAGCCGACCGCCGCGGCCACCTCCTCGATCTCGCGGGCCAGTCCGGGCGTGGCGCCGATGTAGACCGCGGTGCCCGGCCGTTCCAGCCACATGAAGTTGCTCAGCCCGCCCCGCGTACGCCAGCGCAGGGCGGGCTTGCCGTTGTACGCGCCCAGGCTCGACCTGCTGACCAGCGAGGCGAACCGCTCGGCGCCCCGCACCCCGCACACCACGGCGACGAGCAACTCCTCGTCGTTCCTGCGCCACCGCACGCCCTTCACCTTGAGCCGCTCGCGCAGTGACTTGACCTGCGAGAACGAGCCCGCCCGCTCCACCCCCGCGGGCAGGTGACCGATGCCGAGATCCCCGGACCCGCAGGTCAGAGAGATGATCGTCGACCTCGCCCGGCTCGGTTCCGGCGTGGCTGTGTTCGCCTCCGGCGTGGCGGCGCTGCCGCACGCGGTGAGTACGAACACGAGGGACACCGCTGCCAGGCGTCGCATCAACCCCCCATGACTTGGAGTGGAAACCGCAGAAAAGGCCCCTAGTCTCCTACAGGAGCCTTGACCGAGGCGGCAACACGGAGCAGTTCCTCGCTCAGGGATTCGCCGACCCTGATCCACGCTCCGGTGCCCGGACGCTCCAGCCAGACGATCATCAGGCCGCCGCCGGGATGCCTGCCGACCAGGGCGGGCCTGCCGCGGATGATGGTGTCCCTGGGCATCCGTAGCGTCGTCCGCCGCTGGTAGGTGGCCCAGTCGGCCGCCGCGGCGCCGTGCTCGACCCGCACCTCGACGAACCCGTCCCGAGCTCCCGGCCCCCTCTCAGGGGCGAATCTGGCCCAGGCACCCTGGTCGGGTTCGATCACTCCCCCGTCGGCGCGATCGAACCCGGCAGGCAGGTAGGTGAGCCAGAAGTCATGCGAGACCACCGCGATCCGGGGCGCCGCCATGGCAGCGCTGACGGTCCGGCCCCGAACGGGCCCCGCCCGGCCCGGCGCGGCCGGAGCCGGCTGGGTCTGAGCCGGCCGAGCCTGAATCGGCGGAGGCGCCCCCACCGGCGTGCGATGGAGACGCCCGAAACCCGAAGAGAACAGCCCATAGATGATCGAAACGGTGACCCCGAGTGCGAGGAACGCCAGCATCGCGCGCAGCGCCTGTCCGCCGGTCCCGCCCTCAGGCCTCATGCACGGTAGATCCCCGGTCTGATCTCACCCGTACCCCCTGATCACTTGACGGGTTCGATCCCTTCGGCGATCTTCTTCAATTCGACCGCCGCGTCGACCTTTTTCGCATAGTCCGGGCTGATAAACACCTCGACCGCCAGCCCCTTGCGCAGCGTCCAGCCAATGGTGCTCGTGGAACCCTCAGAGTTGTCGGTGGTGTCGGAGGCGACTTCTCCGCCTTCGGTGACATCCGCGAGGTAAGCCTCCTTGCCCCTGATATCAACAGTTTTAGCGCCCTCTTCAGAGAACCTCACCAACCGCTGCGCGACCTGCTTGGTCGCCTCACCCGCGAACACGACGACCTGAACGGCGTAGTAGCCCTCTGGCTGCCCAGGCTCGACGAAAGTGGTGGTGTAGCTGGTTTTGCCGAAGCCGTTCTTGCCCGACCATTTACCCCATTCGAGCCCGTCGGGCAGGTAGCCGACGTGGATGCCGCCGAGCTTCCTGCCGTCGCCCAGATCACCGAGATCCTGCGGTACCGAGGGTTCCCGGCCGACGGTGAGCTGGACGTTCGTCCCCATCGTCACTTCCTGACCGGCGGCGGGGGCCTGGACGCGTACCGAACCCGTGTCGGTGGCCGTCTCCGGATCCTCCACGACCAGTCCCGCCTGCTTCAGCGTCTGGACCGCCTCGGCGACGGGCTTGCCGACGACGTCCGGGACGACCACCAAGTCCATCACGGCCTGGTCCTGGCCGGTGGCCGCGTGCTGGGCCTTGGGGGGCTCCCCCGAGTTGATCAGTGCCGGCACGGTCACGGCGACCAGGGCGGTGGCGAGGGCGGCGCCGGCCGTACGGAATCTGAGCACGCGCGCGCGGTGACGGCGGCGCACATCCCTGCCGAGCGTCGGCCCGGGGTGCACGCCGGCGACGTGCGCGGCCATGGCGTCGGCGATGGCTTCTTCTTCGGTCTTCATCGGATCGCTCCTTCTGCGACGGTCATGCGTTCGCGGATCTTGGCGAGGCCCCGGGCCGCCTGGCTCTTCACCGTGCCGAGCGAGCAGCCGAGCAGCGACGCGGTGGCCGACTCCGACTGGTCCTCCCAGTAGCGCAGGACGATCACGGCCCGCATCTTCGGCGGCAGCCTGCGCAACTCCTCGATGAGCGTGTCGCGCAGGTCCAGGTCGGGCGATTTCGCGGCGGTGTCGGGCGGGCGGGCGAAGGTGATCTCCTGCACGACGCGCCGCCGCCGAGCCCGGCTGATCGCCGCGTTGACGAGGACCTTGCGCGCGTACGCCTCGGGGTTGTCGTGCCGGATCCGGGGCCAGTGCCGGTAGACCTTCTCCAGAGCGTGCTGGACCAGGTCCTCGGCGTCGTGGTGGGTGGCTCCGCAGACCAGGATCGCGGTGCGAAGCAACGAGGTACTGCGGGCGGCAAGGAACTCGTCGAATGCCGTTTCGTCTTCATCCGTCATGAGCAGGGGTCCCCTTTCGCCCCTCCCAACGCACGAACGGGCATACAGGTTGAGTGGCAAGATATGGAAATGCCACGCCCGCTTGACCAGCTTCCCAAGGCTCACCTGCACCTGCACTTCACCGGCTCGATGCGGCATTCGACGCTGATCGAACTGGCTCGCGAGCAGGGCCTGCACCTGCCCGACGCGCTGGAGCAGGATTGGCCGCCCCAGCTGCGCGCCACCGATGAGCGTGGGTGGTTCAGGTTCCAGCGCCTGTACGACATCGCCAGGTCGGTGCTGTGGCGGCCGGAGCACGTCTACCGCCTGGTGCGGGAGACGGCCGAGGACGAGGCGGCGGCCGGGTCGCGGTGGCTGGAGATCCAGGTGGACCCGTCGGGGTTCGCGCCACGGTTCGGCGGGTTGACAGCGACGCTGGAGCTCATGCTGGACGCCGCCGCCCAGGCCGCCGTCCTGGCCGACATCGGGATCGCGGTGGTCGTGGCGGCCAACCGCACCAAGCACCCGCTCGACGCGAACACGCTGGCCAGGCTCGCGGTCCAATACCAGGGCAAGGGGGTCGTCGGATTCGGGTTGTCGAACGACGAGCGGCGCGGCGCGGCCAGGGAGTTCGAGCGGGCCTTCCGCATCGCCAAGCGCGCGGGGCTGCTGGCCGTACCTCATGGGGGTGAGCTGCTCGGGCCGCGCAGCGTCGCACAGTGCGTGGACGACCTGCACGCGGACCGCGTCGGACACGGGGTGCGGGCGGCGGAGGACCCGTGGCTGATGGAGCGGCTGGCCGAGCGGCAGATCTGCTGCGAGGTGTGCCCGACCTCGAACGTGGGCCTGGGCGTCGCCGAGCGGGTGGCGGACGTGCCGTTGCGCAGGCTGTTCGAGGCGGGGGTGCCGATCGCGCTGGGGGCCGACGATCCGTTGCTGTTCGGGGCGCGGTTGTTGCGGCAGTACGAGCTGGCGCGGGAGGTCTATGGCTTTCGCGATGAGGAGATCGCCGAGCTGGCGCGGCAGTCGATCAGGGCGTCCACGGCGCCCGAGGGGGTCCGCAAGGAGCTGCTGAAGGAGATCGACGACTGGCTGGCCCTGCCGGAGTGACTGTCTCTGCCGGGGTGAGGCCGTGTGGGGCGGCTACTGGAGCAGCGTGGCGGCTATCTCGGCGGCGCGCTCCTTGGTGCCGGCTCCTTCCAGGCGGTAGCCGACTGTGCCGGACTGCCAGATGAGAGTGGCCTGGGCCTGGCGCAGTGGGACAGACGTGCCGTCCTGGCGCTTGAGGTAACCGAGCGGATGCTCGCCGCCGAGCCACCAGGCGGTGACGCCTCCAACCGGGACGTCCTCGGGCCAGGGTGGGCCCACGCTCTTGAAGAAGTACGGGCTGAGCGTGCCGTCGAACTGGTCCAGCCGGATGCCGCCCTGCCAGAACATCGACGCCACCCGGCCGTTGTCGCTCACCGTCGCGCGCTGGGGAGTGCCCAGCGCGGTGGGGGTCTTGACGGGGAACCGCACCTGGGTGGACAGGTCCGCCGGGGCCACCGCGTGCTCGCCCGGCAGGGGCGTGGGGGTGGTGACCGGCTCGGGGGTGGACTCCCCCAGGCGTAGCTCGATGCCGGCGTAGTGGAGGATCGCGCGCACGGCGGCGCGGCCCTGCGGGGTGGCGGCGGTGATGGCTATGACGGCCAGGATGATGGCCGTCACGATCCGCCATCTCGCCCGCCGCCTGCGTTGCGCCGGAGGCCGCCGCTCATCGTCCCGCCGACCCGGCGCCGGGGGATGCCGCCTGGCGCCGGGCACATCGGGCGCCTCAGGAGGCGCCTCAGGGGCCGCCTCTGGCGTCGCAGGCGTGTCGGAGGGCTCAGGCGCGTCAGGAGTCGCGGAAGTCTCGCGAGTCGCAGGCGTGTCGGAGATCGCAGGCGTGTCGCGGGTGGGCTCCAGGCGGGCGCGGACGGCTGACGCCACGTCGTTCGGCGGTGGGTAGGGGACGTCGAGGAAGTCGGCGAGGGCCGTGAGTTCGGCGGCCAGGTCGTCGAACGGGTCATGCGAGCTCATTGCCCACCTCCTCCCTGAGCCGCGCGAGGCCGCGATGGGTGCTGGACTTGACGGTGCCGAGTGGCCAGTCGAGCACCTGGGCGGTTTCCGCCTCCGTCAGCTGTAAGAAGTACCGGCAGACGACGGCCTGGCGTTCCCGCTCCGGCAGGTGGCGTACCGCCTCCAGCAGCCGGGCGCGCCGGTCCGTGGCGACGGCCGAGCCCTCGGGGTCGTCGGGGGCCTTGATCTCGGCCGTGGCGCTGAGTCGTACGGCGAGCTCGGATCTGCGCCCGCGCGACCGGGTCAGGTTGTGCGTCTCGTTGGCCACGATCCGCAGCAGCCACGGCCGGAAGGGGGCGTCCCTGCGGAAGGTCGACAGGTGCCTGAACGCCTTGACGAACGCTTCCTGCACCACATCCTCGGCCTCGTCCCCCGCCCCGAGCATGGCGGCGGTGCGGTGGGCGAGCGCGCTGTAGCGGGCGACCAGCGCCTCGTAGGCGGACAGGTCGCCGGCGAGGGAGCGGCCGATGGCCTCGTCGTCGTCCATGAACGAGTCAGATTTCACCGCATCAGAGGGGGTTCAGGGAAGGGCGTTTGACCCATCAGGTGACCATCGGCGCTGCTGGGGCATTAGACTCGCACAAATCCATGAGCCCTTCGAAGGAACGGCACTATGTCTTCTGGGTATGACCGTGTAGTACAACCGGCGGCCGGTGACGAGGCCCTGGAGAACCACCTGGGTGGGGACGAGGCCAAGAACTATCGGCAGTACGAGTTCGACATGGTCGCCCCGCATGTCGGCCGTTCGATGCTGGAGATCGGCTCCGGGCTGGGCCATTTCGCCGAGCAGTTCCTGCCGCGCCTCGACCGCCTCGTGGTGAGCGACTTCGACCCCTACTGCGTCGAGCAGCTCGGCAAGCGCTTCGAGGGGCGCGACGACATCAGCGTGCTGCAGTTCGGGCTGCCGACCGAGATCCCGCTTGAGGACAAGGTCGACACGGTCGTGCTGATGAACGTCCTCGAGCACATCGAGGAGGACGCCGAGGCGCTCCGTTCGCTCGCCCGGGTCACGCAGCCCGGCGGCCGGATCATCATCTGGGTGCCCGGCTACATGCAGCTTTATGGAGACTTCGACCGCAAGGTCGGGCACGTCCAGCGCTACACCCCCAAGACCCTGGGCGCGACGGTCGCCAAGGCGGGGCTGGAGCCCGAGGTGCTGAAGCCGATCAACTTCCTGGGCGGCATCGCCTGGTGGGCCGCCGTCCGCCGGGGTGGCGTGGGCTATCCGGACCCGCGACTCGTGAAGATCTACGACCGGACGGTGGTTCCGGCCACGCGCCTCATCGAGCGCTTCATCCGGCCGCCCTTCGGCCAGACGGTCTTCTGCGTCGCCCGTGTGCCTGCTGCCTAGCGTCGGTGACCCGCCCGTCTCGATCCCTGTGACGGTCCGTCGCGGCTGGTGTCCTTTTGGAGGGATACCCCCTTCGGGGGAGAGGCAGAAGACGGTCCGTCGTGGCTGGGATTCCTTCGGAGGGATCCCCTCGGAGGAGCAGACGAAGATGGTCCGTCGCGGATAGTGGTCTGAAAACCGCCTCAGCCGCCACCGGCGAGCGGGGCGGCTGAGGGGCCCGGGCCGGTGGAGGAGGGGCCCGGGCGAGGGTGGCTGGTTTCGTCGGCTACTTGATGGAGCCCGCTGTCAGGCCGCCTACCACCTTTCGCTCGATCAGAGCGAACAGGATGATCACCGGGATGGTGGCGATCACCGAGCCGGCGAAGAGGTTCTGCCAGTCCACCTGGTATTGGCCGATGAACGAGTTGAGCGCCACCGTCAGCGGCTGGTTCGCCGGTGTCGTGGTCAGCGTCAGCGCCACCACGAACTCGTTCCACGCGGCGATGAAGGTGAAGATCAGCGCGGTGATGACCCCGGGCATGGCCAGCGGCAGCGTGATCCGGAACAACGCCCCGAACCGCCCGTTGCCGTCGATGAACGCCGCCTCCTCCAGCTCGCGCGGGATCGAGGAGAAGTACGCGTTCAGGATCCACACCGCGAACGCCAGGTTGAACCCGCCGTTGACCAGGATCAGCGACCAGATCGAGTCCACCAGCCCGAACTGGAAGAATTCCCGGTAGATGCCGACCAGCATGGCCGTCGGCTGGAACATCTGGGTGATCAGCACCAGGATCAGGAACGCCGTGCGCCCCCTGAAGTTGTGCCTGGCCGAGTAGTACGCGGCCGGCAGCGCCACCAGCAGCACCAGAATGGTGGAACCCGCCGCCACCTTGAGCGTGACCATGAGGTTGCCGGCCAGGCCGCTGGTCCAGAAGTTGGTCAGGTTCGACCACTCCCACTGCGACGGGAAGAACGTCACGTCGCGCAGCGTCTCCTGGGGACGCAGCGAGGTCAGCAGCATCACCAGGTACGGGAACAGGAAGACGAACGCGATCACGTACGCGCTGCCCGCGACGATCACCGTCTTGAGCCTGGGCAGGCGGCGCGCGGCGGGGCGGGGCGGCTTGGCGTGGTGGTGGGTGGACAGCGTCGGCGCCGTCTTGACGGCCATCACGCCACCTCCTTGTTCCAGCGGGACACCCGGAGGAAGATCGCGGTCAGGATGATCACCATGCCGAAGTTGACGACCGACATGGCGGCGGACTCGCCGATGTTGGAGCCCTTGAGGATGAACATCAGGATCGTCGAGGTCGCCGTCGAGTATCCGGGCTGACCGTGCGTCATGGCCCAGATGATCGGGAAGCTGTTGAAGACGTTCATGACGTTGATCAGCGCGGCGACCGTGAGGGCGGGCCGCAGCAGCGGCAGCGTGATCGACCAGTACGTCCGCAGCCGGGTGGCGCCGTCCATTTTGGCCGCCTCGTAGACGTCGTTGGGGATGGTCGCCAGACCGGCCAGCAGCGCGTACGTGGTGAACGGCACCGACACGAACACCGCCACGAACACCAGCCACGGCATCGCCGTCGAGGCGTCGCCGAGCTGGTCGGCCGAGGCGCCGCCCATCGCGTCGATCAGGCCGAGCTTGAGCCTGATCTGGTTGATGACGCCGACCTCCGGGTCGAGCATCCACTTGAAGATGATCGCCGTCATCAGCACCGAGGCCGCCCACGGCGCGATCAGCGCCCAGCGGGCGATCTTGCGGCCGGGGAAGCGCTGGTTGAACAGCTGGGCCAGGGCCAGCGAGATCAGCACGGTGAGGGCGACGACCGCGACCACCCAGATGACGCTGCGGACCATGATGTCCGCGAAGTCCTTCTCACCGAACAGCTTCTCGTAGTTCGCCACGCCGTTCCCGCCCTGGACCACGCCGAACCGGCTGATCTTCAGGAACGACGAGCGGATCATCTCGTAGACCGGCCAGAGCACGACCACCGCGATCAGCACAACAGCAGGCCCGACCCAGGCCAGGGGCTCCAGGATGCGCAACCTTTTCATGCGGAACCTTCCGTGACGGTACGGCCGGCGCTCTGGACGCGAAGCGCCGGCCGTACGGGCCCCCGACTGATCAGCCGGCGTCGGCGGTCTTCTGGAGTTCGCCGAGCACCTTGGCCGGGTCGTCCTTGACGGCCCCGCCGATGGTCTGCTTGATCTGCGGGTTCACCTCGGCCCACTTCGGGTCCTGGAACGGGTAGAAGCTGGCGTTGGGCAGCGCGTCGAGGAACGGCTTGAGCTTCTCGTCGCCCGACAGCTTCTTGATGCCGCCGTTGGTCACGGGCAGCAGCTTGTAGGTGTCGCTGATCTTCTGCGCGGCGCTGCCGGTGTAGAAGAAGTCGAAGAACTTCTTGATCTCGGCGGCGTGGCCGTTCTTGTTGAACGCCATGATCCAGTCCATGACGCCGAGCGTGGTGTCGAGCGGGCCGGACTTGCCGGGGATCGGCGCGACGCCGTAGTTCTTCAGCCCGGCCGCGTCGAAGATCGGGATGGACATCGGGCCGCCGTTGACCATGCCGACCTTGCCGGCGCCGAAGTCCTCCCAGACCGTCTTGCGGTCCTTGGTGCCCGGGTTCGGGGTGGTCAGGCCGGCGTTGACCAGGCCCTTCACGTAGTTGAACGTCTCGACGTTCTGCGGGGAGTTGATCGCCCACTTGCCGGAGGCGTCCTTGTAGCCGCCGCCGTTGCCGAGCATCCACAGGAAGGACTCGGCCTGCGCCTCCTCCTGTCCGAGCGGCAGGCCGAAGGGCTGGCTGACGCCGGCCTTCTTCAGCTTCTCGGCGTCCGCCTTGAGCTCGTCCCAGGTCTTGGGCGGCTCGGCGATGCCGGCCTTCTGGAACAGGTCCTTGTTGTAGAACAGGGCGCGGGCGGAGGACACGAACGGGATGCCGTACGCGGCGCCGTCGACCTTGCCAAAGTCGGCGAACTTCTGCAGCATGTCGCTGGAGACGTTCGGCGACAGGACCTCGTCGACCTTGTAGAGGAGCTGGTCCTTGACGAAGCCGGAGTAGTCGCCGGTCTGCAGGATGTCGGGCACCTGGCCGTTCTGGACCATGGTGGCGACCTGCTTGTCGATGTCGTTCCAGTTGATGACCTGGACCTCGACCTTGATGTTCGGGTTGGCCGCCTGGAACTCGTCCACGACGCCCTTCCAGAACGTCTCACCGGAGTTCGGCTTGCCGGGGCCGTCACCGTAGTCGGCGGCGACCATCTTGAGCGTCACCGGGCCGCCGGCCGAGGACTTCTGGTCACCCGCACCGCTCGTGCCGGTGCCTCCTCCTGAGCCACAGCTGGACAGGACCAGCACGGTCGCCAGGCCGAGAGCCGCACCGCCCACAAGTTTCATGTTCACCGAAAGTACCGCCTTCTCATTCGGACGGGTCTCGCTGGTCCGTACCAGCCACCGGTGCGTGAGTCACAGCTCAACGCGTTTGCGTCAGAGTAAGCCTCTATTCTCAGTCTGGTCTATACCGGTTGGTCTCGGTTTGAAAACACTAGGCCGCCAGAAACCTCACAACCGGTCTAGACCGCGCGTCAGAGGATCTTTCTCCGCACGCTCTCCCCGCCCTGCGGCGATCCGATCCACGGCCCGTCGATGGACGGGTCCAGAATGCCCTCCTCGACGAAGGTGTAGCGGCCTTCGAGCACGTAGCGGGCCAGCCGGGTGTCCTGGGTGTCACTGTTGTCCCAGAGCTTGGCGAACAGTGCCTCCGCCCGCCGCCGCGCCTGATGGCAGAACGTGTCCGCCAGCTCGTACGGCCGGCGGCCCAGGTCACGGGCGTCCTCCTCGGCCTTGACGCAGACCGCGGTGATGGCGAACAGCTCCGCCCCGATGTCGATGATCCGGCCGAGGAAGGACTGCTTGTGTTCGAGCCGCCCCTGCCAGCGGGACATCCCGTAGAAGGTGGACCGGGCCAGCTTCCTGCTGGTCCGCTCGACGAAGCGCAGGTGGGCGGCCAGCGGCCCGAACGCGGCGTAGGCGGCGGGCAGGTTGCCGCTGCCCGCGACCAGGGTCGGCAGCCAGCGGGCGTAGAAGCGGCCGGCCTGCCGAAGTGCCTGCGCGCGTTCCTTCCTGGAGGCGTCGGGGTTGATGAGCTCCCCGGCCGCCGACAGATGGGCGTCGACCGCCTCGCGGGTGATCAGCAGCCGCATGATCTCGGAGGAGCCCTCGAAGATCCGGTTGATCCGCGAGTCGCGCAGCATCTGCTCGACCGGGACCCCGCGCTCGCCCCGCGCGGCCAGCGACTCGGCGGTCTCGTAGCCGCGACCGCCCCTGATCTGGAGCAGCTCGTCGAGCACCTGGTAGGACAGCTCGGAGGCGTAGAGCTTGGCCAGCGCGGCCTCGATCCTGATGTCGTTGCGCTGGTCGTCGGCCATGCGGCTGGTCAGCTCGCAGACGGCCTCCAGGGCGTAGGCGGTGGCCGCGATGAAGGCGATCTTCGTGGCGACGGCCTCGTGCTCACCGACCTTGCGGCCCCACTGCACGCGGGCGTTGCCCCACTCACGGGCGATCTTCACCGCCCACTTGGCGTTGCCCGCGCAGGTGGCGGGCAGCGACAGGCGCCCGGTGTTGAGCGTGGTGAGGGCGATCTTCAGCCCTTCGCCCTCACGCCCGATGAGATTCTTGGCCGGCACTCTGACCTGCGCGAACTCGGTGACACCGTTCTCGATGCCCCTGAGCCCCATGAAGGCGTTGCGCCTCTTCACCGTGATGCCGGGCGAGTCGGCCTCGACCACGAACGCGCTGATCTTCTTGCCGGTACGGGCCATGACCACGAGCAGGTCGGCGACCACGCCGTTCGTCGTCCACAGCTTGACGCCGTCGAGCACGTAGTCGTCGCCGTCCCGGACGGCGGTCGTGGACAGCCGCGCCGGGTCAGAACCTACGTCCGGCTCCGTCAGCAGGAACGCCGACACCTCGCCGCGCGCGCACCTCGGCAGGTACTCCCGCTTCTGCTCCTCGGTGCCGAACAGCTTGAGCGGCTGCGGCACCCCGATCGACTGATGCGCCGACAGCAGCGTCGCCAGCGCCGGGCAGTACGACCCGACAAGCATGAGCGCGCGGCAGTAGTACAGGTAGGGCAGGCCCAGCCCGCCGTACTCCTCGCTGATCGTGATCCCGAACGCCCCGAGCTTGCCGAGCCCCTTGACCACCTCGTCGGGCACCTGCGCGGTCCGCTCGATCTCGGCGGGATCGACGTGCGCGTCGAGGTACCGCCGGACGGCCCTGACGAAATCCTCTCCGCGCTTGGCCGCCTCCTCGGCCAGCGTGGGGGCCGGGTGGACCAGGTCCAGGCGGAGATCTCCCAGGAACAACTGCTTCGCGAAGCTCGGACGGGTCCACTCCTTCTCGCGGGCCTGCTCGCCGAGCTCTCTCGCCTTTGCGTAGTCGGTCATCGCGTCCCTCTTCCGGTCGGTGAGGGGTCTCTTTCCCTTTCTTGTACGACAAGCGCGGGTTGCCCGCCACCCGCCGCACCCGGTTTCGGGCTTCCAGTCGTTACGGCTTTGCCGCCGGCAGGGCTATCAACGACAGTGCCGCCGGTACTGCTAGATATGTGCCGCAGCAGGCCAGGGCTATGCATGACAGGGCAGTTGCCGCGATGGCCGTGTTGCGCGGCCTGCCCGGCGGCAGGATGCGGACGGCCGCCGCCACGCCTGCCGTGGTCACCGCGGCCAGGCAGGCCGAGGTGGCTCTCATGAGGGTGTCGAGGTCCGCCGGCAGCAGCATGATCACGGCGGTCAGGACCGCCAGGAGGGCCAGGCTGCGATGGGGGGTTCGGCCCTTCGCGAACCAGGGCGGCAGGGATCCACTCCCGGCCATGGACACGCCCAGGCGGGCGGCGCCGGCTATGTAGGTGTTGATGGCGCCGAAGGTGAGGGCTATGGCCGCAACGGTGATGATCGGACCGGCCGCGGCGCCGATGCCGGTCGCCAGCAGGGCGGACAGCGGCGCCGCTCGGCCCAGGACGGCGATCGAGGTGATGGAGACGCTGAGGTAGAGGACGGAGATCACGATCAGGGTCACCGTGGTGGCCCTCCTGATGTCGGTGATCTCCGCCGACAGGTGGGTGGCGGCCTCCCAGCCGACGAAGGCGAAGAAGAGCACTCCGGCCGCGGAGATCACGCCCGCCATGCCGTACGGGGCGAACGGGGTGAAGTTGGCGGCACTGGCGTGCGGCGCGGCGGTGACGACGGCCGTCGCGAGGAGCGCGATCAGCAGGAGCACCATGGCCACCTGCAGCCGTCCCGAGGTGCCCAGGCCCGCGGCGTTGGCGAGGAAGGCGGCGACGAGCAGGATGGCGGCGACGACGGTCTTGTCCACGCCCAGGGCGGCGGCGACGTATACCGCGCCCACCTGCGCGCCGGCCACGATGCCGATGGGGACGGCGCCGTAGAACCACCAGCCGACCACCGCGGCGGCCCGACCGCCGAACGCCAGGCCGGTGAAGGCCGCCACGCCGCCGCCGTTCGGGTAGTGGGCGCCGAGCGTGGCGAAGGTGATCGCCACCGGGGCACTCAGCGCCAGCAGGGCCACCCAGGCCAGGATCGACGCCGGGCCCGCGGCCTCCGCGGCCAGCTGGGGCAGCACCAGCATGCCCGGTCCGAGTACCCCGCCCAGCAACATCGCCGTGCCTTGACCGGCACTCAGGCGACCCTTCATCTGTTGCGACATATCCGCAGAAATTAGCCGGATGCGTGCCGTGAAAAGCCTTCTGGCGAACGTTTGACTGGTTCTGGCGACATAATGCCGCCGTGGATGAACTTGATTCGGGAATCATTCGGCTTCTTCAAACGGATGCGCGGCAATCGAACCGGGAACTGGCCAGACAGCTGGGCGTCGCCCCGTCCACCTGTCTGGAACGCGTCCGCGCCCTCACCCGGCGCGGCGTCATCCGCGGCTACCACGCCGATATCGCCCCGGCGGCACTGAACCGCAGCGTCCAGGCGCTCGTCTCGGTCCAGGTCCGCCCGCTGAGCAGGACCGTCATCGAGACGTTCAAGCAGTCGGCGGCCGAGCAGCCTGAGGTGCTGAGCGTGTTCGTCCTGGCGGGCGGGGACGACTTCCTGCTGCACGTGGCGGTCCAGGACCTGGACCATCTGCACGCCTTCCTGCTCGACCGGCTGAGCAAGCGGCGGGAGATCGCCGGGTTCCGTACGTCGGTCATCTTCCAGCAGGTGCACAACACCGCGCCGAGCCTGCTGCCGTACGACGATTCAGCTCACTAGCCCCGCCTCGTAGGCGATGATCGCGGCCTGGACGCGGTTGTTCACCTCCAGGCGCAGGAGGATGGCGCTGACGTGGGCCTTGACCGTGCCTTCCGACACGAACAGCTCGCGGCCGATGTCCTGGTTGGACAGGCCGCGGCCGATGAGGGCCAGCACGTCGCGTTCGCGGGGGGTGAGGGATTCCATCCGTTTGCGGGCGGTGGTGGTCCGCGAAAGCCTGCCGTCGCTCAGCTCGGCGATGACCTGCTGGGCGATGCGGGGCGACAGGTACGCCGCGCCGCCCGCGACCGCCCGGACACCGATGATCAGCTCGCGGGGGTCGGCGGCCTTGAGCAGGAAGCCGCCCGCGCCTTCCGCGAGCGCCCTGGCCACGTACTCGCGCTCGTCGAACGTGGTCAGCATGACCACCGCCACCTCCGGAAGCGCGGCGCGCAGCTCGGCCGCGGCGGACAGGCCGTCCAGGCGGGGCATGCGGATGTCGAGCATCGCCACGTCCGGGCGGTGCGCCAGGGCCAGCTCGACGGCCTCCCTGCCGTCGGCGGCCTCGGCGACGATCTCGATGCCCGCGTCGGTGGCCAAGATCGACTTCACCCCGGCCCGGACCATGGGCTCGTCGTCGGCCAGCAGCACCCGGATCATCCGCTCTCCCCTGTGTCTTTCGGCCACGGCAACCAGGCCGTGACGGTGAATCCCGTTCCATGAGGGCCGGCCTCCAACGTGCCGCCCAGCAGCCGTACGCGTTCGCGCAGGCTCGCCAGCCCGGTCCCACCGCCACCTGTGGACTGCGCTTCGGTGAGCGAGGGTGCGTTGGTGACCGTGACGGCGACCGTGTCGGCGTGGCGTTCGATGGTGACACGGACCTCGGCGCCGGGCGCGTACCGGGCGGCGTTGGTCAGGGACTCCTGCGTCACGCGGTGCGCGGCCCGGTCCAGCAGCGGCGGCAGTACCGCCGAGCGCTCGTCCCGGTGCAGGGTCACCGCCATGCCGGCCCGCCCGGCCCGTTCCACCAGCGTCTCTATCGACTCGTCCGGCGGGTCCGTGGGGGCGCCGCCCGAGTCCCGCAGCAGCCCGACGGTACGGCGCAGCCGGTCGGTCGCCGTGACCGCCGAGGCCCGCAGCTGGGCGGCCGCCTCCCGGTTGGTCTCGTTCATGTCGGCCGCCAGTTCCAAGGCCCCGGCCCGCAGCGCGATCAGCGCCAGCTCGTGCCCGAGCGAGTCGTGCATGTCGGCGGCGATGCGGGCGCGTTCCCGCAGTTTGACGCGTTCGGCGGTGTACTGCTGCTCCCGCTCCAGTTGGCCGACCCGCTGCCGGCCCGCCTCGACCAGCTCCGCCTGCTGCCGCCGGAAGCGCCCCGCCAGCCAGGGCAGCACCGCGAACAGCGCCATGGCCATCAGCGCGCCCACCCCGTCCCAGAGGCTCACCCCCAGCTCCACGACACCGGGTATCGCCACCGCGCCCAGGACCAGCCAGGCCCGGCGTACCGGAAGATGCCTGCCGTGCAGGTAGGCGACCACGGCGATGACCGCGAACAGCAACTGCCGCCAGGTCGGGATGTCGTCGAGGTACAGCCCGTTGGCCAGGCTGATCCCCGCGACCACCGCCAGAATCGCGCCGTTTCTCACGTACCAGACCTTATCGACCCCGACGGGATGACCTGCGGAATCGTGTCGGCCTTGCGCTCCCGCAGCCGGACGATCCGCATCGCCGCCGTAGCCACTCCCGCCAGCGCCGCGACCGACAGGGTGATCGTCAACGGTACGGCGAAGTAGGTGAGCTGGGCCCAGGTGATCGTCCGCCCGTTCGAGATGAACGAGATCAGGTCTGGATACGCCGCCAGCACCGCGGCCGGCAGCAGCACCGGCACCATCCGCAGCGCGATCCGCCACCCGGGACGCCCGGCCCGCCCGGCCGCCCAGCGTCGTGACCGCCACACGCCCAGGATGCCCAGCCCTATGGCGGCCAGCCCGATGAGGCCCAGCACCAGCTCGAACGTCTGCCGATCACCACCCGGCACTTCCGGCGTCCGCCCCTGGGTCATCGCGAAGAGACCCGTGGCGACGGCGTACGTGTCGTCGGTGAGGGTCGCGCTGTTGGCCATGACCGCGAAGCCGTAGCCGGTCTCAGGGGAGATCGCCTCGACGGCGGTGTAGGTGAACAGGTTGCCGGAGTGCACGAGCAGCTTGGTGTCGCTGTCGGGCGCCCAGCCCATGCCATAGTCGCTGACCTTGGATGAGGTGTGCATGGTCCGCAGGCTTTGGGGGGTGACGAGCGATTTGCCCTTGCCGTTCTGGCTGACCAGCCAGGCGCCCATGTCGGCGGCGGTCGTGATGACCCCGCCGGAGCCGCTGCCGTCGAGGAACCCGGGCATTTCGGGGCGCGCCAGCCAAGCGCCGAACACCGAGTTGTAGCCGTCCGACGGCCGGACCACGTCACTCCGCAGGGCGCTGTGGGCCATGCCGAGGGGGGCGAAGACGTGCTGCTTCAGGTAGTCGTCGAAGCTCTGCCCGCTCGCGACCTCGACCAGGCGGGCGGCCAGATCGTAGTTGGCGTTGCAGTACGCCCAGTGGGTGCCGGGGTCGGTGGCGAGCGCGCCGGTCTTGAGCCCGTCCACGTACTGGGCGAGGGAGGTGGTCTCCTCCAGGGCGTTGATGTCGAGCGTCGTGTCGGACAGGCCGGAGGTCTGGTTGAGCAGCTGACGTACGGTGATCGCCGCGCCGCGCGGGTCCGCCAGCTGGAAGCCGGGCAGCTGCTTGGCGACGGGCTCGTCCAGCTTGATCTTGCCCGTATCGACCAGCGTCATCACGGCCATGGCGGTGAACGACTTGCTGAGGGAGGCGACGCGCATGGGGGTGTCGGCGGTGACGGGCTTGCCGTCGGAGCCCTGGCCGTAGCCGGCGGCATGGATCACTTGGTCGTTGTGGGTGACCACGACGGACATGCCCGGCAGCCCGGTGGACTCCATGACCTTGTCGAGGTAGGCGTCGATGGCGGCCGGGGTCGGCTCCGCCTGTTCGGCCGAGGCGGTGGCGGGGGCGGTCAGCGCGGTGGTCAGCGCCACTGCCGCCGCCAGGATGCCGATGAGCTTGCGTTTCATAGGGATGACACTAGAAATCGGCGGACCGGAAAAGATCTGCCGACCGTCCAGGACCACCCCTGACGAAAGTCTGACGTCAGTCGGGAACCGTCGTAGGCGAACCGTCAGTCGGGGAACCGTCGTAGGCGAACCGTCGTAGGCGAACCGTCAGCCGGGGAAGCCGAGATACGTCGGTGGCACCTCGTCCACGAGCCATACCCCGTTGGCGCTGACCCGGAACTCGTGTCCCGCCTCGTGCATCGCCCCGGCGTTCACCGGCAGGACCACCGGCCTGCCCCGCCGCGCCCCCACCCGCGTCGCCGTCTCGCGGTCGGGCGACAGGTGGACGTGGTGGCGGTTCATCGGCCGCAGTCCCTCGGCCCGGATCGCGGGCAGGCTCTTCGCCACCGTGCCGTGGTACAGGTACGCGGGCGGCGCCGCCACCGGCAGATCCAGGTCGACCTCGATGGAATGCCCCTGGTTCGCCCGGATCCTGCGGTTCTCAAGGGCGAACCGCTGCTTGTCGTTGCCTGCCACGACCCGCTGCAGATCGGCCGGGTCGATCGGGAACCCATGGGAGGCGGCGGCCCGGAGGAAGACGTCGACGTCCACCCAGCCGTGCTCGTCCAGCTCGATCCCGATCCGCTGGGGTTCGTGACGCAGGTGCTTGGCCAGGTATTTGGAGATCCGCACCATACGCCGGTCGTCCATCATCCCCCGAGCATGTCGCAGCGGCCCGATCTCCGGCAACCCCATTGCGTCTATTTTGTGTACGACGTAAGCTTACAACGTACTCAAAATCAGCAGGAGGTAGCTGCCATGACCACCACCATCGCGATCATCGTCCCGTTCGTCTGGCTCGGCTGGCTCGTCGTGACCGAGTGGGTGCCGATGTTCCCGCTGAACGACCTCCGGCCAGGAAACGTCGGACAGCGCGTGCTCGCGGCGTGCATCAACTACCCATTTCCGTTATTGATCGCGGCCGGTGTCGCACTGCACCAGACCTGGTCACTGCTCGCCGCCACCACACTCTGCGTGGTCATAGTCGCCGGCCACCTGTGGAACTGGTGGCTCCCCTACTTCGGCACCGGCACCGCCGCGCAACGGGAGACGTACCAGCGCGAGTACGGCCGGACGCTCAAGATCCTGCCGACGGAGGGACATGACGTGGTGATCGACGTTCAGCACCTGGTGGTGGGCGCTCTGTCCCTGCTCATGCTGGCCACCACACTGATCGCTACGCTGACCGGATGAACGAGCCCGCACCCCGGCGCGGCAGGGGACGCCCGGCCGTCCTGACCCGCGAACGGATCGTGGCCGCGGCCATCGAGATACTGGACGCCGAGGGGCTCGACGCGCTCACCATGCGCCGCCTCGGCACCCGGCTCGGGGTCGCGGCCATGTCCCTGTATCGCCACCTGCCGAACCGGGACGCGGTGCTCGCCGCAGCGGTCGACCACCTGTTCGCCGAGGCGGTGATCGACCTGGACGCCGCCACGCCGTGGCCCGAGGCGCTGGCCCGGTTCGCGGATTCCTACCGGCGGATGCTGCTCGGCCATCCGCACGCCGTACCCCTGCTGGCCACCCACCCGGTGGACATCGACCTGGGCCTGGAACTGCTGGCCGGGCTACTGGACCGCTTCGAGGCAGCGGGAATCCCACGCCAGGCCGCGCTCACCGCCATCCAGTCGGTAGCCGTCTATGTCCTAGGCCACGCTTTGGCCCAGGTCGGCACCCCACCGGGCACCCGGCCGGCGGCGGAAGGCGACGCGGCCGCGGTGGCGTTCTATGACCAGTGGTTCGAGGCGGGGTTGCGGGCCATGGTGGCGGGGTTCGAGCGAGAACTCGGCCAAGGACATTGACCACGAACTCGGACCAGCGGCGGGACTCCATACCGAAGATGCGCGCACCTAAGGCACGTGAATAGCCATCACTTTCTGTACTTGAGCTGTAACAATGAGTGCCATGCCGTCCCTCCGACATGACACCCTCATCAAGCTGTTCGCCGACCGCCCTCAACTGGCGGTGGAGATCCTGCGTGACTTCCTGGGAGCGGACCTGCCCGCCACCCCGCTGATCCGGCGGGAGACGAGCACCTTCAACACCCGCCCTTCCGACGACATCGAGGCCGACCTGGTCCTCGTGCTGGGCCCACCGCAAACGCCCGCCCACGCCATCATCGTGGAGATCCAGCAGGACAAGTCCAAGGCACCCCGGCAGCTCGCCCGCTACGCCGCCGCCCTGTGGCTCATGCTGGGCTGCGACGTCTCAGTCCTGGTCATCTGCCCCGACCGCAACGTCGCCACCCACTACGCACAGCCGATCGAGTCCGGGCTGACCGGATACCGCCTGCGACCCTGGGTGCTGGGGCCGGACGGCATCCCGGCCATAACCGACCCCCAAGAGGCCGCCGCTCACCTGGACCTGGCGGCCCTGTCGGTCATGGTCCACGGCCGCGACCGCAAGGTCATCGAGGCGTTCACCGCTGCGCTGCCGGACGCGACCGACGAACACGCTCCGGATTACTATGAATACGCATTCAACATGTCCGCGCCCGAGATCCGCAACCTCATGGAGGAGATCATGAAGTCCGCGTCCACCAAATGGCCGGTCTACAGCCCCTTCGCCCGCGAGCACTTCGGCCGCGGCAAAGCAGAAGGCATGGCCGAAGGCGAGACAAAGGGTCGGACGGAGGGCCGAACGGAGGGCCGAACGGAGGGCAAAGCGGAAGAGGCAGCCAGATCGGTGCTGCTCGTGCTCGCCGCCCGCGGCTTCAACGTTCCCGACGACATTCACACCCAGATCACCACCTGCACAGACCTCGCCCAACTCGAAACCTGGCTCACCCGCGCGGCCACCGCCCAGGCCCTCCAAGATCTGTTCAACGAACCAAGCTGACAGCGCCCTAAGACCTCGGCGACGACCACGCCGACTGGATCCACGGCGTCAAGCAGCCGCCGGACTACTACGACGGCTACGGCCTGGGTCTCGAGGCGAACGTGGACGCTTCGCAGGCGGACGGCAACCTCGGCGTCGCCGTACCGCCGCTGTTCGTCACGACCGTGCTGGGTGGCGCGGCACGGGCCGCAGGGCTGCGCCCAGGCGACATCATCGAATCGATCAACGAATCGGCGCCCTTCATCGACGGCCGGGCCACTCCCGCGATCACCGCCCTCTACCCGCGGTATCCGGAAGCGCGCCCGGTCCGGCTGCGGCTCCTGCGGCAAGGCACCGGACGCCGCTGGAGCGTGACGCTTCAGCCCGGCCTTTTCCAGCGGGACCTGGCCGCCCTGCAAGTGGTGCGTTCGAAGCTGCTGGACGACGACAACGCCTACGATCTCGAACCGACGACACCGTCGGGCTGCTCAACCTGCCACTGACGGTACTCACCGACCGCGGCTGCGCCTCGGCGTGCGAGCAGTTCGGCTCCGCGGTCAAGGATCTGCGCATCGGCCGGTTGGTCGGCACCAGGACCACCGGTGTCGTCTCCGGCCCGGCTCAGGCGTACCTGCTCGCCGACAACACCCTGCTGAGCTTTCCCGCCGAACACCACCTGGGGCACAACCGCGAGGTCATCGACCGGATCGGCGTGCCGCCCGACCACTACGTGCCCCTGACCCCGCAGGACACGGCCGCCGGACGCGACCCCGCCCTGGCCAAGGCCCTGACCCTGCTGCACAAGTGAAGGGACCTCTCCATGAGACAGACCCTGGCAGTCGCCGCGGGACTGGCCGTCCTCGCCGCGTCCGCCTGCTCCGCACCCGCGCCGCCCCGATCCGACGCCGTGTCCGCCGCGCCGGCCGGGCCTGCCACCCTGCCCGCCCCCACCGGGCCTCACTCGGTCGGCACCACCGCCCTGTACCTGAAGGACACCTCCCGCCCCGACCCCTGGAATCTCGACGCCGAAGCCAGAGAGGTCAAGGTCACGCTGTGGTACCCGACCAAGCAGCGCGACGGGCAGCGGGCTCGGTACATGACACCCAAGGAATCGGAGCTCCTCCTGAAAGGCACCCTGATTGCGAGCGCGCCGGACGACACGCTGAGCAAGACCCGCACGAACGCCATCCCGCTCCCGCATCGCCATGGTCGGCCAGTCGATCGGTGGGTCGAGCGCCATGGCGACCATGCTCGAAGACCCTCGAGTGCGGGCCGGGATCGACATGGACGGCACCGCGTACGCCCGGATTCCCAAGAGCGGGTTCTCCCGGCCGTTCATGTTCCTGGGTTCGGCGCAGCACGTCTCCGGAGGTCCCGCCCCCACGTGGGACCGCGACTGGAAGCTGCTCTACGGATGGAAGCGCTGGATCGTGCTGACAGGCACCGAACACCAGTCCTTCACGGACACTCCGCTGCTGTCGGACGCCCTCGGCATCAAACCCCTGCCCGGCGGCCTGCCGGCGGCGCGCACCGCCGAACTCACCCGCACCTACGTGGCGGCCTTCCTCGACCACCACCTGAAGTCACAGCGGCAGCCCCTGCTGGACAAGCCG
This sequence comes from Nonomuraea aurantiaca, assembly GCF_020215705.1. GTDB lineage: Bacteria > Actinomycetota > Actinomycetes > Streptosporangiales > Streptosporangiaceae > Nonomuraea > Nonomuraea aurantiaca. The sequence continues at coordinate 34,665 of NZ_JAIWNB010000011.1, forward strand.
TCCTCGCGCTACCCCGAGGCCAAGTTCTGCCCTGCGGCCTGCGCTCATTCCTGAGGTCCGGAGGAGTGAGCCCCGACCTATGCTTGGAGGTTTGGGCGTCGGCGCGCGCGGGTGTCGGTGGGCGCATAGAGCGACGGGCCCGCACGAAACGCGCACGAATAAATCGGTTGCGGCGCGCGCCAGGCGACGCATAGGGTCAGTGACATGCGCTTTTACCTGTGATTCGTTGGGGATGCCAATACCCCGGCCACTCGGCCCCGCCCGGCGGTGTGTATGCCCGCCGACCTCGTCCAAGACGCGGCAGCTGAGCTTGTCGACCGGCCCTGGCCGCGTCGTGAATTACGTAAAGGAGCTTCCTCATGCGAGTTCGTTCAGGCAAGAAGAAACACGGTAAGAACCTCCCAGGACAGGACACCCCGCCAGTTCCCCGGCAGATGCCGAGGATGCCGCAGCGGCCCATCGCGCCGCCCAGGCGCATCCCGTCCAAGGGACGCTAGTCCACTACCGGGATGGTAGTAAGTGCGGCGCGCGACCCAACGCCATGGGCGCGCCGCACACAACCCGCGGTGCCCCGGTCCCTCGTTCGAGGGGCCGGGGCACCGTCGCTTTACCGACCGGCAGCGTCAGAGGCGCTCGATGATGGTGACGTTGGCCTGGCCGCCGCCCTCGCACATCGTCTGGAGGCCGTACCTGCCGCCCGTACGCTCCAGCTCGTGCAGCAGCTTGGTCATCAGGATCGCCCCCGTACCGCCCAGCGGGTGGCCCAGGGCGATGGCGCCGCCGTTGGGGTTGACGGTGGCCGGGTCGGCGCCGAGCTCCTTCATCCAGGCCAGCGGCACCGGCGCGAAGGCCTCGTTGATCTCGGTGACGGCGATGTCGTCGATCGACATGCCGGCCTTGTCCAGTGCCCGCCGCGTCGCCGGGATCGGCGCCGTCAGCATGTACACCGGGTCGTCACCCATGAGCGCCAGCTGGTGGATGCGGGCGCGCGGGGTCAGCCCGTGGTCCTTCACGGCCTGCGCCGAGGCGATCAGCACCGCGCCCGAGCCGTCGGAGATCTGCGACGCGGTGGCGGCGGTGATCTGGCCGTCCTCCTTGAGCGTCTTCAGTCCGGCCATCTTCTCCAGCGTCGTGTCCGCGCGGGGCCCCTCGTCGTCGGAGACGTCGTTGATGGGCGCGATCTGGTCCTTGAAGTAGCCGTTGGCGATGGCCTTGGCGGCCCGCTGGTGGGATTCGAAGGCGTACCGCTCCAGCTCGTCGCGCTTCAAGCCCCATTTCTCGCACATCAGCTCCGCGCCGCGGAACTGCGAGATCTCCTGCTTTCCATACCGTTCAACCCACATGTCGCCGAACGGGAACGGCATGCCCTTCTCCAGCGCGGCCGTGATCGACGAGCCCATGGGGACGATGCTCATCGACTCGACGCCGGCCGCCACGACCAGGTCCTGGGTGCCGGACATGACGCCCTGCGCCGCGAAGTGGATCGACTGCTGCGAGGAGCCGCACTGCCGGTCGATGGTGACACCGGCCGTGGTCTCGGGCAGTCCCGCCGAGAGCCAGGCATTTCGCGCGATGTCCATGCTCTGGGGGCCGAACTGCATGACGCACCCCATGATGACGTCCTCCACCGCGGTGGGGTCGACGCCGGTGCGGTCGATCAGCGCCTTCAGCGTGTGAGCGGCCAGGTCAGTGGGGTGGACGGTGGAAAGGCCGCCCTTCTTCTTGCCGACCGGGGTGCGGACCGCCCCGACGATGTACGCCTCTGCCACAGTGCCTCCTGAAACCGAGCATTGTTCGGTTATTAGGGAGAGACTACAACAGAACGATGCTCTACGCCCCGTCACCCCGGGGGCAGAAGGTCCTCCACCGCGTCGATCCGGAACCGCCACCGGTCCACGATCAGCCCGTTCAGCGCGTCAGCCAGACGCAGCGCGAGCGCGCCGACCTTCTCGGGGTCGTCGCCGCGCAGCTCGATCGCGGTCAGCTCGGTGGCGAAGGGCAGGAGCTCCTGTACGGCGGGCGGACGGCCCTTCTCCGGGACCACCAGGACCCGTATGTCGCCGACCGTGTAGAGGAAATCGTCCGGCTTGATGTCGTCGCCTGGATCAACGGCAACTTCGGCGACCGCTTCAGCCTCGGTGTCGGCAGGCGCGTCAGCTTCAGCTTCGGTTTCGGCCTCGACTTCCGCGTCGACGGTCGCACCCGTACCGGCCTCTGTGGTCGTGGCGTCGGCAGGGGTGGCGTCCTCGGGCGCGGTGTCCGTAGCGCTGTCGTCGCTATCGGCCTCGTCACCTATGTCTGCCTTGGGGGCGCCGTCGAGGGCGCTCAGCACCGCCCGCAGGTCGTCCGCCGTCGGACGTTCCGGAAGGATCACCGCTGGACCGCCACGGTCGCTGTCGGCGGGATCGGTCACCTCGCCCCTGCACACGGCCAGCCCGCCGAGGCGGAAGGCGATCCCCTCGGCCAGGTAGCGGTCGAAGTAGTCGAACGGCAGCGGGCCCTCCGCCACCACCCGGCAGGCCCACACCTGTTCCAGCACGCCGCCCACCAGCTCGGGCTCGGCCTCGACCGGGGCGTGCACCCGGACGTCCACCGCCACGATGTCGGCGCCGTCCTCGCGGGCGTCCGGGTCTGCCAGCCGTACCAGTCGCAGGAGATCTGCCTGACTCGGTTTGGCGGGCAGCGCCGCCGTCGGGCCAGTACGCAGTCTCCGCTTAGCCATCCAGCCCATGACGCGCCTCCGCGTTCAGCCTCGATAGGAGCTTGTCATCGTCGCATAGACGATGATGTTGTCGGTGTAATGACCGATGCTGCGGTTGTACGTGCCACCGCAGGTGATGAGGTGGAGCTGGGCGTTGGCGTTGGCCTGGTTGCCGTAGACGCGCTGGGTGGGGAACGTCTTCTTGCTCGCCTGCTCGACGCCGCCGACGGTGAACACCGCGGTCGTACGGTCCTGCCGCTTGACCTCGATGGTGTCGCCGTTGCGGATCTCGTACAGGCGGCTGAAGACGGCACTGCGCGTCCGGGTGTCCTTGTGCCCGAGCATCACGGCCGGACCGGCTTCGCCGGGGGTGGACATGTTGCGGTACCAGCCGACCAGGTTGGGGTTGTCGGCCGCCGGCACCTGGATCGTCCCGTCCTTGGCGAGCCCGAGGGACTCGACCGGCGCGTTGATCCCCAGCCGCTTGATCACGATCCGCTGCGGCGTGGACGGCAGCATCGGGGGCGCCGGATCCGGCAGCGGCAGCGGCGGCGGCACCGTTGGGGCGGCCTTGAACAGGGCCTGCGCCGGCTGTCCCGTCGTCTTGCCGTCGGGCTGCACGGTGACGGGCAGCGTGTCCCGCTGGCTGGCCAGGCCGTACTCCTCGGGTGAACGGAGCACGATCAGCAGCCCGGCCACCACGGTCACCACCCCGGCCACGGCGGCGAGGATCAGCACCGACCTGAGTACGGTGCTGCCCCTGTCCTGCGGCGGCTCGCCCCCATAGGGGTACTGTCCGGCCACCTCGATCAGCCTCTGGTGGCGGAACGGCGACGCATCACGAGTCCTCCAACGCCGGCGGCGAGTATCAGTGCGGATCCGGTCAGCACGAACATCCTGCCGTCGGGACCCATGTCACCGCCACCACCTGTGTCGGCTCCGGCCTTGGGCGTCTTGGAGCTCTTGGTGGTGGTCTTCGTCGCGTGGGGCGTTTTGGTGACGGTGATGGTGTGCGTCTTGGTGGGCTTGGGGGTGGGAGTGGGTGTCGGCGTGGGGGTGGGGGTGGTGCTCGGGGTGTTGCTGCCGGTCGGGGTGCCCGTGGGGGTGGTGCTTCCGGTCGCGACGACGAGGTTCATGGACGGCCCGCCGGAGGTTCCGGGCTGGCAGGTGTACCAGGTGGTGCCGTTCACTTTCAGCGCGAAATTGCCGCCCTTGATCGCGACCGTCCCGGTGGCGGTCGGTTTCAGCACCAGCGCCATCGTGGGCAGCGGCATCGGCGAGCCCGATGAAACGGCCGTGAACGGAGTGGCGGTCGCCCCCACAGACACCGGCGTCGACGGAATCGGGCTTCCGCTGGGGCTGACGGTGCCTTCAGCGACGACCGTGCTGTTGGCTGTGATCTGCGCGGTTGCCATCAACTGACTCGGGGTGGCTGTGGGCTGCTGGATATCCCAAGCGACTGTCACAGTGGCACTGGGCGTGATCGCCACAGCTGGAGTCTTCAGTTCCATCCGGAACGGGTAGCTGGTGCCGTTGCACGAATAGGTCACCTCAACGGGTGTGGCCATCGCGGCCATCGCCGGCACGACCCAGAAGATACCCGCACCCGCTAAGGCCAGGCCAGATGCCTTGAGGGCGAGGCGGTGCCTCGCCTTGGAGGTCAGCACTGTCCTTCTCCGTTTCAGCGCAGTATCAACAGGCGTACCAGAATCCCAGCCGTTGGTCACGGTTAGGTAGCGATGATACGAACTGTCCCTGTGAAGTTCGCGTAAACCCTACAAGCAAGCACTTGCCCGCCGTTCACCCCTTCTTCTTGGACAGGGTGGCGTACACGATGATGTTGTCCGTGTAACTGTGGGCCGTCTTGTTGAAGACGCCCCCGCAAGTGATCAGCCTGAGCTGCGCGTTCTTCGTGTTCCCGTACACCCGGGCCGTCGGGAACGAGGACTTGCTGACCTGCTCGACCCCACTCACCGTGAACCGCGTCACCTTTTTGTCCGACCGGTACACGTAGATCTGGTCCCCCTTGGCCACCTCGGAGAGCCGGTAGAACACCGCCGCGCCCTTCTTTGTGCTCACGTGACCGTTGATCACCGCGGGGCCCACCTCGCCCGGGACCGGCGAGAACTTGTACCAGCCCGTGAGGCCGGGCTTCGTCAGCGGCGGCGTCGTGAGGTTGCCCTTGAGGTCGACGGTGACCGAGCCGATCGTGGCGTTGACCTTGATCTTGGGGATCTTGATGCGGACCGGCGCCGCCTTCTTGGCCTTGGTCTTGGCCGGCGGGATCGGCGCGACGACCGGGGCGGCGGCCAGCGGGGGCGGCGCGTCGAGGCGGGCGGGGGTGAGCGGCACGTTCTTGCCGCCGGGGCCCACGGTCGGTGGCAGGACGAAGGCGCCCGCCGCGTTCTGGATCTGGACCGTGTCGCCCGGCTGCGCCTGCGGTCCGGGACCCGAGCCGTCGTCCACGGGCGGCGCCAGCGACAGCAGGCCGACCATGATGGCGCCCACCCCGCCCAGCGACCCGGCGATCAGCAGCCCGGGAAGTGCCCTGTTCAGCAGTGGCTTCTGCTCGGTCATGACTCAACTCCTCCGGCGTGCTCGGCCTTGCGCCGCCGTAGCAGCAGCCCTCCTGTGGCGCTGCCCATCAGCAGCATCGAACCGCCCGCGATCAGCCCGTACGACCCGCCGCCCGGCGGCTCGGGCGCCTCACCGGAGTCGACCCCGCCCTTGGGTGTCTTGAGGACCTGCGCCTTGACGTACGTGGTCTTGGTCGTGGTCGGTTTGGGGGTCGCCGTGCTCGTACTGGTGTGTACGCTCCCCGGCACCACGCTCACCAGGCCGTCGTTCGTCCCCGGCGGGTTGTTGTGCGGGAGCGTGGGGGTGGGTGTGGTCGGGCCCGGGGTCGGCGAGCCGGTGGGACCGGTCGGGGTGGGCGTGGTCACGGTGGGGGTCGGCGAGGTGGGGGTCGGCGAGGTGGGTGTGGCGCCGGGCACCGTCACCTCGATGGCTCCGGGGTCGTTCTGGAGCGCGCACGTGGCCTGGTCGTGGATGGGCGGTTCGTCCAGGTTGGCGGTTCGCACCCGGAAGGCGTCCACGTTGGCGACCTTGGCCTCGGTGTTGGTGATCTCGATCGTGTGAGGTCCGTAAGCGAGCACCGGTGACTCCCAGAGGTCCTCCTGGGCCCTGGAGCCGGTCATCTCGCTGCCGTCGCGGTCCTTGCTCGGCTTGACCAGCCCATCGGTCACGGTGTCGCCGTCGAGGAGCACGCGCACGTCGCCGAGGTCCCGATCCCGCCGGGCGATGTAGGCGACCTGCGTGCCGACGAAGGACAGCTTCGCGCTCTCGCCCTGCTGGTCGGTCGTGTGCAGGTCGTAGAGGTAGTCGCCGAACTCCTTCTCGGTGTTGATCCGATGCCAGCCACTGGAGTAGGTGATGCTCTTGTGGTTGTTGATCATCACCTCGCCCTCGGCGGGCTGGAACCTGACAGCCAACGCGCCCGGCCTGACCCGGATGGTGCCTGGCCGCTTCACCAGGCCCGCGTCCGACAGTCCGTCGGGGAGCACCAGCTGGTCGCCGGGCACCAGTTCGTCCTGGTCCTTGCTGCCCTTCGGGCGGAGCTGACCGTTCCAGGCGCCGGTGATGTCGACCACGCCCTCGAGGTTCAGCGTCGACCCGGCCTCGAAGAAGCCCGGCGAACCGAACCGGCGAGTGCCCTGATACTTCAGCGCCCAGCCGACATCCAGCATGCCGCCCTCGGTGAGCCGGGGCGTGATCGTGGCCTCCAGCTGCACGCTCGACCCGGCGACACCACCCGTGCAGAGATACTTCGCGACGAGCGAAGACTCCGCCGACCCCGGGGTGGATAACACCACGAACGCGGCTGACGCCGCGATGCCGACCGATGCGGCGGTGATCGCCTTACTCCACCGATTCACGGCACACTCCGATCAACACAGTAGGCCGAAGGTCGATCTTAAGGTCGATATCCACCGAACACCGCAACTACCGGCACTTGTGATGAACCCGTGTCCGCCCCCGCAACCGGCAACAGAATCGTATTCTGTCCAGCACGACCACCCCCCTTTGGAGGCGACTGATGCGGCGAGACCTCTTCGACGAGGAGCACCTGCTCTTCCAGGAGACCGTGCGCGAGTTCATGGCCCGTGAAGTCGTGCCACACCACGGCCAGTGGGAAAAGGACGGCATCGTCCCGCGTGATGTGTGGAAGAAGGCCGGGGAGGTCGGCCTGTTCGGTTTCTCCGTCCCCGAGGAGTACGGCGGCGCCGGTGTCACCGACTTCCGGTTCAACGCGGTCATCGTCGAGGAGATCATCCGGCACGGCGCGTCAGGGCTCGGGTTCGGGCTGCACAACGACATCATGGCGCCGTACCTCGTCGATCTGACCGATGAGGAGCAGAAGCGGCGCTGGCTGCCCGGGTTCGTCAGTGGCGAGCTCGTCACGGCGATCGGGATGACCGAGCCGGGCGCCGGGAGCGACCTGCAGGGGGTCAGGACGACCGCGGTCCGCGAAGGCGATCACTATGTGGTCAACGGGCAGAAGACGTTCATCACGAACGGGATCAACGCCGACCTCGTCGTGGTGGTCGCCAAGACCGATCCCGCGGGCGGCGCGCGTGGCACCACGCTGCTGGTCGTCGAGCGGGGCATGGAGGGGTTCGGGCGGGGGCGCAACCTCGACAAGATCGGGATGAAGGCGCAGGACACGGCCGAGCTGTTCTTCGAGAACGTCCGCGTCCCTGTGGCCAACCGGCTCGGCGCCGAAGAGGGCCAGGGCTTCTTCCAGCTCATGAACAACCTGCCGCAGGAGCGGCTGTCCATCGCGGTGGCGGCGGTCGCGGCGGCGGAGACGGTGCTGGAGCAGACCGTCGAGTACTGCAAGTCCCGTCAGGCTTTTGGACGAAATATCGGGTCGTTTCAGAACACGCGGTTCGTCCTGGCGGAGCTGGCCACCGAGACGGAGATCGCCCGCCACTACGTGGACAAGTGCATCCGGGCGCTCAACGCCAAGGAACTGACCGTGGTCGACGCCGCCAAGGCCAAGTGGTGGACCACCGAGCTCCAGAACAAGGTCATCGACCGCTGCCTCCAGTTGCACGGCGGCTACGGCTACATGATGGAGTACCCGGTCGCCAAGGCGTGGATCGACAGCCGCGTCCAGACCATCTACGGCGGCACCACCGAGATCATGAAGGAGATCATCGGAAGGTCCTTCGGGTTCTAGAACCCCGACGAATGACGCCCTCCGACCGAGGAGGGCGTCTTCGTCCGTGGTCAGCGCTGCCAGACGTCGTACTTTCTGTTCTGGTACAGGTACGCCGGCGTGAACGAGCACCGGTAGATGTCGCCGGACTTGCGAATCAGGCCCTGGTGGATGCCCATGGCCATGCCACCGTGGTACCAGGGGCCGCCGCTGTCACCGGCGGCGCAGTCGGTCGAGTTCGAGACGACCATGTGTCGAAGGCTGTTGACGGAGACGTTGCGGTAGCGCACGGTGGTGCAGACGCGCCCGCTGATCTTGCCGAACTTGCATGCCGTGTCACCGACCGCCGGCATGCCTGAACGAGAGTCGGCGTAGCGCTTCTTGCTGAAGTCGTAGTAGAAGGTGCGCGTGGGCGTCATGCCGCCGGTGTCGTAATACCCGATGTCGCCCCACTTCCCCTGATGGGACCAGATTTCCATGACGCTCGTCGATCCGCCGTCGGCACTGTGATTCTTGTACGTGCTGAACTCCGTGGTCCCGCAGTGCCCGGCCGTGCCGAGCCGCTTGGTGCTGCTGGTGATGTACTTGAGGATGAACCCTGCGGTGCATCCGGTCAGGTAGCCGCCACCGCGGAGGTAGTCGTCCTGCGGGACCGACGCCGGCATGGAAGACACCTCGACCTCGACCTTGATGCCCGAGCTGAGAGTCCGTATGGACGCGAGCCGGGCGCGTACGGCATCCTGCTCGGCCGGCGGCGTCTCCGCCTCGCGCAGTTGCGCGGAGACATGGATCACGCCGGTCTCGATCTCGTAGTACGTGCTCGCCCCCGCGACCGCCGGGTCCGCCATCGCGGCGACGTGCGCGTTCTCCGAAGCCGCCGCCAGCTCCGCCTCCGAGAAGCCTCGCCCGCCGACCAGCCGCACCTCTGCGGGAAGCGTCTTGGCGAGCGCGACCGCCTGCTCGGGGATCGCGTTCTTGAAACCGAACCACGCGCTGGAGCCGTCCTCGGCCCGGACCGCGCCGGAGAACTCCTCCGGGAACGCCTCCTCCAGCTCGGCCGCGACCTTGCGATAGGCCGGCGCCCAACCATGCCGATCGATCGTCTCGGCGAAGCCGGTCCCGGTGTCCTGCGCGAGGGCCGCGAGGTCGTCCAGCTCTACCGCTGACAGGTCGTCGACCATGACGTCTGGGATGCTTGCTCTGCCGTCGGGCTGGTTCGCCCAAGCCGTGGGTGAGGTGGCGGCGGTCTCGGCCACGTACGCCTCGACGGCCGCCTCAAGGGTGCCGCGCTTGTTGGCGGCCGCGCGTTTGATGCCGTCCAGAGTGGGGCGCTCGATCTGGGGCTGGGCCTCCAGGGGCAGGACGATCGTGTCGTCTGCCGCTGCGGCTGGGGCATTCGCTCCGGCGAGGGGAGTAACCACGAGAGCGGCCACGGCCATGGCGCGGATCCACTGATGACCACGTAATAAGTGCACGGTTGTCTTCCTCGGTAGGGCATCAAAGATCGCCCAGCGTTTCGGCTCGGCAAGCTCATGTCAAGATCAGCAGCCGGTGAACCACGCGGGAAGCGCCCCGACACCGCATACTGGTCAGCATGTACGGCGGCCTGATCCTGCTGGTTTTCCTGGCGTTGCTGTTCGCCTGGGGGCTCAACCGCGTGCGCCGCGTGTTGCGTCTGGGGCCGGTCGGCTACGCCGGGGTGATGATCGTCTTCATCATCGTCATGCTGCTCATCTATGGCCAGACGTTCCGCTAGCCGGGGAGCCCCTCGACGAAGCGGGTGAGGAGCCGCGCGAACTCCGCGCGCTCCGCCTCCGACCATCCCGCCATCGCCTCGGCGAACGCCGCCTGCCTGCCGCGATGCGCCTGCTCCAACGCCGTCCGGCCGGCGCCGGTCAGCGCGAGCAGCGCCCGGCGCCCGTCGGCCTGGTCCGCCCGGCGCTCGACCAGGCCCGCCGCGACGGCCGCCGCCACCAGCCGGCTCGCCCTCGGCTGGTCGACCGAGAGCGCGTCGGCCACCGTGGAGACGGTGGCGGGCGCGCTCGCGGACTCGATCACGTCGAGCACCTCGAACTCCGGGCCCGGCGCGCCCTGCAGGCGCGCCAGCGCGCGCCTGCTCTGCCTGCGCCTGATGGCGACCATCGCACGCTCGACTGCGGCTACTTCATTGTCAAAGTACATATAGTTGCTATTATACATCCATGAACCGACGAATCGGCTTCCTCCTCAAGCATGTCCACGCCCTCCTTGAGGGCACGATGGCCCGCGCACTCCACGACCATGACCTCTCGCGCCGCCAATGGCAGGCGCTCAACGCCGTGGCCGAGGGCGACGACCCGTACGAGGCGCTGAAGGCGTTCGACGGCGTCGGCGACGCGCTGCGCGAGCTGACCGCCAGGGGATGGATCACCGGCACCACCCTCACCGACGAAGGCAGGACGGCCCACGCGGCGGTCCTCGATCGCGTGGGCGAGTTCAGGCAGCTCGCCATCCAGGGCGTGAGCACGCAGGACTTCCAGACCACCCTCGCGGTGCTCAACCAGATGGCCGCCAACCTCGAGGCCGCCTAAGCAGCGCTGCCGTCCAGCAGCACCCGGGCCACCAGTTCAGGATCGTCGCTCATCGGCACGTGACCGCAGCCCTTGAGCAGCTTGACCCGCTGCCCCGACCACCTGGCGGCGCGTACGGCCTGGCGGCGTGGCAGCAGCCGGTCGTGCTCGCCCCAGGCGATCGTGATGGGCGACTTGGACGGCGCGGGCGGCATCACCCCGACGAACGCCTCCAGGGTCTCGTCGAAGCCGGGCGCACCCCCCAGCGCCTGGGTGGCGGCGATCAGCGCCGTCGGTGATATCCGGGACGGATGGGCCACCAGGAGCCCGGCTGAAAGGGCCCGGCCGAGGGCATTCTCGGCGAGCCCGATGGCCTGCTCCGGCGGCAGCGTTCTGGCCGTGGCCCGCAGCGCGCGCAGCACCGACCGGCAGTACAGCAGCTCGGGGCGCGACCAGAAACCCGCGGGCGACAGCGCGGTGGCGGTGCGGACGACGCCGCGCGAGGCCAGCTCCAGCGCGATGTAGCCGCCGAGCGAGTTGCCCGCGACGTGCGGCTCGCGCACGCCGAGCAGCGCGCAGAACGACTCGACCGCGTCGGCGAGCGACTCCGCGGTGTACGGCGTGCCCTTGGGCAGGCCGGGCGAGACACCGAAGCCGGGCAGGTCGATGGCGATGACGGTGCGGGAGGCGGCGAGACGGTCCATGACCGGCAGCCATGCCTGCCAGTGGTGGCCGATGCCATGAAGGAGGATCAGCGGCGCGCCGGTGCCGCGACGCTCGAAGGCCAGGTCCATGGCGTCGAGCTAATCACTCAACGGCTACGGGTGGGAATCTCGAACCAGACGGCTTTGCCTTCCCTGGTGGGTCTCGACCCCCAGCGCCTGGCGAGTTGGTCCACCAGGTAAAGGCCCCGGCCGCCCTCGTCGTTCTCCCCCGCGCTCCGGATCCGCGGCAGGCGAAGGTCCTGGTCGAACACCTCGACCCAGACCGACTCCTCGCCCCGGCGCAGCCGCAGCGTGAACTCCTTGTCGCTCACCACTTCGTCCTCGAAGCCGGGTATGTCCCACGACTCCTCGAACGGCAGCGGCGGCCCCTCGACGACCAGCTCCCTGCGGGGCACGCTCCCGTGCGCCGCGTGGAGCACGACGTTGGTGACGACCTCGGAAACGAGCAGGCAGGCCAGCTCGGCGCGCTCCTCGGGGACGTTCCAGCCGCCGAACGCCTCGGAGGCCATCCGGCGCGCCTCACCGACCATGATCGGCTGGGCCGGGAACGTGCGTTCCTCGACGTCGAGGTCCGACTCGCTCGACCGGACCACCAGGATCGCCATGTCGTCGTCGATCTCGCCGGGCACCGCGACGGTCGCCGCGTCGGCCACCCGCTCCACCTCGGCGTCGGCCATCTTCGCCAGCTTCTCGCAGAGGACGCCCAGCGTCTCCTCGTCGCTCGGCATCCGGCCGTCGCGGCCGGGACGGCGGTCGACCAGGCCGTCGGTGTAGAGGAGCAGCGCCGCGCCGGGCGGCAGCGTGCGGGTCTCCTCCTTGTAGACGAGGTCGGCGTGCAGACCCTTGGCGCGTACGCCCAACGGCTGGCCGACCTCCTCGATGTCGAGCTCGAGGCACTGGCCGTCGACGAGCAGCAACGGCGGCGCGTGCCCGGCGTTGGCGAACGACAGCTGCCGCGACCAGGCGTCGTAGACGAGGTATTGGCAGGTGACGATCGGCGGGACGCTGATGTCGGCGCCGCTGTCGTCCTTCTCGGGAGTGGCGATGATGCGGGTCCACTCGTCGAGCCTGGCCAGGATGTCGGCCGGTGACTTGTCGTCCTGCGCGAAGGCCCGCAGCGCCGCCCTGAGCTGGCCCATGATGGCCGCGGCTTTGGCGCCCCGGCCCTCCACGTCGCCGATGACGATGCCGACGCGACCGGCCGACAGCGGGATCACGTCGTACCAGTCGCCGCCGACCTGGGTCTGGATGCCCTGGCCGTGGGAGGCGAGCGGCGCCGCCGGGTAGTAGCGCACCGCGATCTGCAGGCCGTCGAGCTGGGGCAGCGCGCGCGGCAGCAGGTGCTTCTGGAAGGACTCGGCGGTGTGCCGCTCCTCCTCGAACAGCAGCGCGTTGTCGATCGCGAGCGCGACCCGGGTGGCGATGGCGCCGACGAAGTCGCGGTCGAAGGCGTCGTAGTGGGGGCTGCGGCGGTCGGTGAGGTTGGACAGCCCGAGGTACATCAGGCCGAGCGTCTCACCGCGTACGCACAGGGGGGCCACGATGGCGGAGGTCATGCCGACCTCGCCGCACAGCTTGGCGCTGCTCTCGCTCGGCGACGGAAAGCTGCTGACGGCGAAGTCCTCGACGAGGATGGTCTCCTGGCGGCGCAGCGCGGTGTCGGCGTAGTGGCCGACGGGGTAGCGGATCTCCGCGCCCACGGGCTTCCAGGTGCCGGCCGGGGGGCTCCATCCCTGGACGTGCTGCGAGACCCGCCGGACCAGCCGGTCGCCCTCCATCAACTCGATGAAGCAGTGGTCGGCGAACTGCGGGACGAGCATCTCGGCCACCCGCTTGAGCGTCTCCTCGACGTACAGCGAGCCGGCCAGCCGCTCGCCGATGCGCTCCAGCAGGCCGAAGCGGTCCTTCTCCCGCTCGTTGCTGCGCAGCGCCTCGCGGGCGGTGACGACGATGCCGGTCACCGACCCCGAGGGGTGGCGCAGCGGCACGGCCTGGGCGCGGACGTAGACGATCGTGCCGTCACCCCGGCGTACGTCGAAGGTGCCCTCCCACACACCGCCCTTGAGCACATGCTTGGTGAGCTCGATGGCGAGCGGGTGGTCCTTCTCCATGATGCCCAGCGACAGCATCGAGGTGTCACGTGACGACTTGGACGGGCGGCCGAAGAGCTTCTCGGCGAAGGGGTTCCAATAGAGGAGATTGCTGAAACGGTCGGTCACGACGACCGCCATCTCGGCATGATCAAGAACGGATTCGGCCGCCAGCTGATCAGCCTCTTCCTGGGACACATCCCCCCAACGCTTCATCCGGAGACCACTCCTAGGGAGGGCATGTGCGCAATGCGAACCACGGGCACTCCTGCAACAGCGTCGACCGGCCGGGAGTGGAGGGCCTCCCAATAGGGATTCAACCAAGGAGTAGCGGGCGAGTCAGCGCCTGGAGACGAAAACATGCGCGGCAACGTCACGCGGAAGCTCCGCGAGAGTGTCGTTCGCGTCACCGTCACCTGTCACCCGCACACCGTCGTCGCTCGCCGCGAGCGTCACCTCGCGTCCGGGTTGTATCCCAACTTGCTTGAGTTTAAGCATCACAGCAGGATCGCTTTGCACTTGTTCGCTAATTCGCCGCACGACTACGGGTATATCTCTGGGTCCGGCGAGGTCGGACATGGATGTCAAGAGGCTGGCGCCACCCTCTACGGGCTCTCTGGCGCCCAGCTCGCCCAGTCCGGGGATCGGGTTGCCGTGCGGGCAGACCGTGGGGTTGTCGAGCAGCGTCACCAGCCGGGTCTCCACGGACTCGGACATCACGTGCTCCCAGCGGCACGCCTCGATGTGCACGTCCTCCCAGGGCAGGCCGATGACCTCGGTCAGCAGGCACTCCGCGAGCCGGTGCTTGCGCATTACGCGCGTGGCCAGGGTGCGCCCGAGGTCGGTCATCGACAGGTGGCGGTCACCTTCGACGCGGACCAGGCCGTCGCGCTCCATCCGGGCCACGGTCTGGCTCACGGTGGGACCGCTCTGCTGGAGCCGCTCCGCGATGCGCGCGCGCAACGGGACGATGCCCTCCTCCTCGAGCTCGAAAATCGTGCGGAGGTACATCTCCGTGGTGTCGATCAGGCCGTGTGCGGTCAAGGCTCCTCCCATCTGAATGCTACGCCGGTCATGGCGGGGACTGGACCCGTCCGCGACGGGCACAGAAGTCACACGGAACCCTATGGGGAGAACGACCGACGATGGCGAAGGACGACAACAAAGGAGCGGCCCGGTTCCTTCCCGACCGGCGCGACCTCACCGAGCTGCGGCGGGCGGCGGGCGGGTGCCAAGGCTGCGAGCTGTTCAAGAAGGCGACCCAGACCGTGTTCGGCGCGGGCCCGGCCGGCGCGCGGTTCATGCTGGTCGGCGAGCAACCTGGTGACCAGGAGGACCGCCGGGGCGCGCCGTTCGTCGGCCCCGCCGGACGCGTCCTGGACCGGGGGCTGGAGGAGGCGGGGATCGAGCGCGAGGAGGTCTATCTGACGAACGCCGTCAAGCACTTCTCGTTCACGCTCAAGGGCAAGCGGCGCATCCACCAGAAGCCGACGGCCGCCGAGATCGACGCCTGCCGGCCCTGGCTCGAAGCCGAGCTGGCCGTGGTCCATCCGCAGGTGGTCGTGGTGCTCGGCGCGACCGCCGCGCGGTCGCTGCTCGGCACGGAGTTCCGGCTGACCAGGCAGCGCGGCGAGCCGATCCCGCTGGGCGAGGCGCTGGCGATCGCCACCATCCACCCCTCGGCCGTGCTGCGGGCTCCCGACAGAGACGAGGCGTACGCGGGCTTCCTCGCCGACCTCAAAGCGGCCGCGGACACCGCCTGACCTGGGCGTGGGCGCCGCCCTCCGCATGACCACGACACCGACGGCTACTCGGCCCGGTAGTTCCTGAAGCTCGGCACCGACAGCCCGACGATCAGGACCGCGACGGCGCACGCCAGCCCGCCGCCCACCCACGCCCACGTCATCCCGAACCACACGGCGGTCACCCCGGCGCGCAGGTCGCCCAGGCGCGGCCCGCCCGCCACGACCACCATGAACGCCCCCTGCATCCGCCCGCGCATCTCGTCGGGAGCGTGCAGCTGCAGGATGGACTGCCGCCAGACCGACGAGACCATGTCCGCCACGCCGCCGACGGCCATCAGCACGACCATGAGCCAGAGCTGCTGGGCTAACCCGGCCGCGGCCACGCTGAGCCCCCAGAGCGCGATCGTGACCGTCAGCGCCACCCCCTGGCGGCGTACCCGGCCCACCCAGCCGGAGCCGAGCGCGCCGAGCACCGCGCCGATGGCCATGCCGGCCGACAGCCAGCCGAGCGCGATCGGCGAGCCGTCGAAGCGTTCGGACACGGCCTGCGGGATCAGCGCCCTGGGCAGCGCGAACACCATCGCGATGATGTCCACGACGAACGACATCAGCAGGACCGGCCCGGTCGCGATGTAGCGCAGCCCGTCGATCACCGACCGCCAGCCGGGCCGCTGGATCTCGCCCATGGGGAGCAGCTGGGGCAGCCGGATCGAGGCGTACAGGCTGGCCGTGAAGAGCAGCGCGTCGATCCCGTACGCCAGCGCGTAGCCCTGCCAGGCCAGCAGCACGCCCGCGATCATCGGCCCGACGATCGCGCCCAACCCGAAGACCAGCGAGTTGAGCGCGTTGGCGGCGGGCACCAGCTCGGCGGGCAGGATCCTCGGGATGATCGCGCCGCGGGCGGGTGAGGTCATGGCGAACCCGGTGGCGCTCACGGCCGAGGCGAGCAGCAGCAGGTAGACGTTGCCCAGGCCGAGGAGGGCCTGGGCCAGGATGAAGAGCGTCGCGCCCCAGGAGACGAGCGAGCTGGCGATCAGCAGCCGGCGCCGGTCGACCGCGTCGGCGAACGCCCCGCCCCACAGCCCGAACACCATGAGCGGGATCAGGTTGGCCAGACCCAGCAGGCCGACCCAGAACGAGGACTGAGTGAGGTCCCAAACCTGCTTGCTGACCGCGACGACGGTCACGCCGATGCCGATGTTGGCGATGGCCTGACCGGACCAGAGCCGCCGGTAGGTGGGGACGGCCAGCGGCCGTATGTCTATGAGATGACGCTTGACCAGCTCCCCGATTGCCACCTAAGGCACATTAAGGGGCAAGTCTCTCCAGAACCCATCCGGGGCGCGTTCGCCGATATCGGAGCCTGTCATGCATCCTGTCAAGCTGCCCCTGCCAGAACTCCACCTCCAGCGGGCTGACCCGGAAGCCGCCCCAGAAGTCGGGCACGGGCGGATGCTCCGGCCACCGGGCGGCCAGCTCGTCGTATCGGGCGTCCAGCTCCTCCCTGGACCGCACGACCGCGGACTGGCGCGACGCCCAGGCCCCGATCCGCGAGCCGTACGGCCTGGAGTTGAAGTAGTCGGCCGACTCCTCGTGCGAGAGCCGCACGACCGTGCCCTCGATCCGCACCTGGCGGCGGATCGGGTGCCAGGGGAACAGCAGCGACGCGCGGGCGTTCTCGGCGAGGTCGCGGCCCTTGCGCGACTCGTAGTTGGTGTAGAAGACGAACCCCTGCTCGTCATAGCCCTTCAGCAGGACGGTCCTGGCGCTCGGCCGGCCGCCGGCCGAGGCCGTGGCCAGCACCATGGCGTTCGGTTCCGGCAGGCCGGCCGTGAGCGCCTCCTGGAACCAGGTGGCGAATTGGGTGATCGGATCGGCGGAGAGATCGGCTTCGAGCAGCGGCTCGCCCTCATACGTACGGCGAAGCCCCGCCAGCGCGGGCGGGCGCGAGGTGGCATCCACGAGACGGTATTCTTGCGCGCTTGGTGGCAGATCCCACACAACACTCCCTACCAGCGGCTTTCGCGTTCCGGCGGGTCCGGAGACCGACCACGGGCGGGTAGGGGGTTAAATTGACCCGCCGGTATCTCGACATCAAGGCATTGCCGCAACATGGCAAGAAAGGGAGGCGGCCGAGAATGTCCGACTTCAAACCCGGCCTCGAGGGCGTTGTAGCTTTCGAGACCGAGATCGCGGAACCGGACAAAGAAGGGGGCGCCCTTCGCTACCGGGGTGTCGACATCGAGGAGTTGGTCGGCCGTGTCCCCTTCGGGCACGTCTGGGGCCTGCTGGTCGACAACAAGTTCCAGCCGGGCCTGCCCCCGGCGGAGCCGTACCCCATTCCTGTCCACTCAGGTGACATCCGCGTAGACGTACAGAGCGCGCTGGCCATGCTGGCCCCGGCCTACGGCTTCAAGGCGCTCCTCGACATCAGTGACGAGGAGGCCCGCGACCAGCTCGCGCGCGCCTCCGTGATGGCGCTGTCCTTCGTGGCGCAGTCGGCGCGCGGCCTCGGCCTGCCGATGGTGCCGCAGAGCCGCGTCGACGAGGCCAAGACCATCGTCGAGCGGTTCATGGTCCGCTGGCGTGGCGAGCCCGACCCCAACCACGTCAAGGCCATCGACGCCTACTGGACCTCGGCCGCCGAGCACGGCATGAACGCCTCCACGTTCACCGCCAGGGTCATCGCCTCCACCGGCGCCGACGTGGCGGCCGCGCTCTCCGGTGCGGTCGGCGCCATGTCCGGCCCGCTGCACGGCGGTGCTCCGGCCCGGGTGCTGCACATGATCGAAGGTGTCGAGCGCCTGGGCGACGCCAAGAAGTACGTGCAGAGCGAGCTCGACAAGGGCAGCAGGCTGATGGGCTTCGGCCATCGCGTCTACCGTGCCGAGGACCCGCGCGCGCGGGTGCTGCGCCGTACCGCGAAGGAGCTCAACGCGCCTCGTTACGAGGTCGCCGCCGCTCTGGAGCAGGCCGCGCTGGAGGAACTCCACGCGCGCAAGCCCGACCGGGTGCTCGCCACGAACGTCGAGTACTGGGCGGCCGTGGTGCTGGACTTCGCCGAGGTGCCGTCGCACATGTTCACCTCGATGTTCACCTGCGCCCGTACGGCCGGCTGGGCCGCGCACATCCTGGAGCAGAAGCTCACGGGCCGCCTGGTCCGCCCGAGCGCCAAGTACATCGGCCCGGCGTCGCGTCCGCTCAGCGACGTCCCCGGCGCCTCCGAGGTCGTCGGCATCATCTGACGCCTCGACCCCTCTGTTTGTACGGCTGCCGCGTTCCGACGCGGCAGCCGTATTTCATTGGGGGGCTTTCATCGGATAGTCGGCGGTGTCGGGCAGGTGGGCGCACACGGTGTCCTTCGGGGGCGGCTCGCTGACGTCCAGCGAGCCGCAGCGGACGACCGGCTTGGGGTTGCCCGCCCGCGCCACGTCCACCTTCATGATCGCGATGGCCTTGTCGACCGGCGCGTGCAGATCGGCGGAGCCGAAGTCGATCTTCCCGCTGGAGCCGTTCCAGACCCGCCGGGTCAGCCGGTAAAGGATGTCGCCCCGGCTGGGCAGGCCGCCGCCCTCCTGCGCACCGGCCCGGTAGGCGGTGCTGGCCGCCTGGTAGAGCACGTTGGCCGCGTCGAAGGTGAGGATGAGGTTGTCGTCGGAGGACTTCGCGTGCGCGCCCGCGAGCAGGCCGCTGATGAACGCGGTCTGCTTGGTGGCGCTCTGGTTCCACACCGCCCGGTGCGCCAGCGCCACGTAGTAGACCTCCATCTGCTTCATGTGGGCGATCTCACCGGCGTGCTCGGCCATCGCCCTGACGACGTCGTCGCCCGCGAGCACCTTCGCGTCCTTGCAGCCGCTGCCCTCGACCGAGGCCAGGAAGCCGAGGAACTCCGAAGCCCGCCCGGCATAGAGGAAGACGTCCGGTTTGAGGCCACAGGCCGCCACAGCGGCCTCCTGGATGCCGCCCGACTCGACGTTGTAGTCCTTCGGCTCCTTGACGGTGATCCCCTGCGCCGTCAGCGCGGTCTCGAAGTCGTCGGCCAGGTTCTTCGTGTACTGGTCGGTGATCGATTCGTCCTGGACGATGACCGCGACCGGCTTGTCCACGTCCGCGAGCAGCATGCGCCGGGCGAACCGCGCGCCCAACGTCGCCTCACGGAAGTTGGTCGGCCCCATCTGGAAGTAGTAGGGGGACGGCTGGCCGGGCTGCTCGCCGTCGGCGGAGTCGCCGACGTAGCCGATCCGGTCCGCCGTCGCCGTGGTCGCCACCATCGGGATCTTCGCCAGGTGCAACTCCTCGATCGCCTGGCTGACGCCCTCCACACTGCGCGGCAGGCCGATCACGCCCATCACGTGCGGGTCCTGCGCGGCGAGCTCGGTGATGAGCTGCGCCGTCCGGCGGCCGTGGCGGAAGTTGTCGCCGGCGTTGGCGATCAGCACCTGCAGCCGGGGCGTGGTGCTGGCGGTCCGCTGCTGCTCCTCCACCGCTTCCAGCTCCGACACGGCGGCCGACAGCCGGGTGTCGTTCGCCTCCGTCTTCATGATCGAGAACTCGCCGAACAGGACCACGCTGACATACCGTCCCGAGCCGAGGGCGTAGGCGTTGTTCGCGTCGATCTTCTTGACCAGCTGCTTCACGGCGCCGTCGAAGAGGTCGTCCGGCGTGTCGGCGGTGGCGTTCACGATGCCGACGCACTCGGTCCCGCTGCGCTCCGCCCATTGCAGACCGCCGCAGTGCGCGGCCCTGTCCCGCTGCATCCATAAGACCAGGGCGAACGGCAGGACCAGCAGCAGCCCTATGGCCGTCCAGTAGGCCAGGGCCCGCTTCCTGCGCGGCAGTACCGGCGGGTACGACCCGACTGCGGGCACCTCCGTGGCCCGGATGCCGATCCGCAGGTCAGGGACGCGCAGCCGGGCCGCGGCCCGCCACCGCCCGACGACCTCGGGCAGCTCGTCCAGCTCCGCGGACCCGATCGGCGGTCCGGGCGGGACGGAGGACACGGCCGCCAGCACGACCATCGGCGGCAGCAGCCCGGTCTTCTTGGTGGTCTCCTCCACCAGCCGCAGGAACCGCGCGTTGACCCCGTCGGGATCGACGACCTGGATCAGCAGCAGGGCGTACAGCCCCCTGCCCCAGCTCGGCCACGGGATGATCCACTTCTTGTACGCCTCGCGCAGATCCCGGATCAGCGCGTGCACCAGTAACCGCTCGATGGCGTCGTCGTCGGCGTTGGCCAGGCGCAGCGCGTACGGGGTGGGCCGCTCGAACCGCTTACGCCGTACGTACGGCTGCTTGCGCAGCCAACCGGTGAACAGCGTCCCCCTGATCGAGAAGAAGGCCTGGCCGGTGGTGCCGAGCGCGGCCACCAGCAGGCCGAGCACCCACGGGGCGAGGCCGACGAGGTCGGCGGGGCCGTTGAACCACCAGACGGCCAGCGTGCCGACCGGCACCCAGGTCGTCGCGGCGCGCGCCAGGAAGTCGGCCGAGGTCCTGCGCCCCCGGTCGCTGTCGCGGCTGCTCCGCTGCCACTCCTTGAGCCGTTCCTTGAACGCCCGGTAGCCCCTGTGCGAGTGCGGATCCGGCGGCCAGCTCCCGGCGGCGTCCGGCGGCGGCAGGTCCCGCTGCTCCCTCGCCCAGAGCACGAACTGCGCGAGCGGGAAGCGCGGCGGCGGCAGCAGCGACCCGCCCACCGGCTTGCCCAGCTGGCCGTGCTCCCCCGCGAGGGCCTTCACCAGCTCCTGGACCGTCCCGTACGCGCCCTCCTTGACGTGGGCGTAGGGCACGGAGTCCTGAAAGGGCTCGGCGAGCAGCTCGACCGCGGCGAGCGCCTCAGGGCCCGTCACGAGCACCGTGGGCAGTGGCGGGTCGGCCCGCCAGAACACCGGCCGGCGAATCAACGCTTCGACGACACTCCGCAGATCGGCCACCCGGACTCCTCCAGCCGGACCTCACCCCGTGTTGCTGGTCCAACGAATGATCGAGGGAAATGGTTCATCCTTTCTCACCATCCGGACCCGGGTCCAGGCAACCTCGGCGGGTAAGTACCCTTGGTCAGGTGGCTGACATCGTGATTCCCGCTGACATCAAGCCCGTCGACGGCCGCTTCGGCTGCGGGCCCTCGAAGGTTCGCACCGAGCAACTGGCCGCGCTCGCCGCCTCCGGCGCGAGCGTCATGGGCACCTCGCACCGCCAGAAGCCGGTCAAGAACCTGGTCGGCCGCGTACGCGCCGGCCTCGCCGACCTGTTCTCGCTCCCCGAGGGCTACCAGGTCGTGCTGGGCAACGGCGGCACCACCGCGTTCTGGGACATCGCCTCCTTCGGGCTCATCCGGGAGCGGTCCCAGCACCTGTCGTTCGGCGAGTTCTCCTCGAAGTTCGCCACCGTCGCCAAGAAGGCGCCCTGGCTGGGCGAGCCGACGGTGATCAAGTCCGAGGTGGGCACCTACCCGGCCGCGGCGGCCGAGGACGGCGTCGACGTCTACGCGCTCACCCACAACGAGACCTCGACCGGCGTCGCCATGCCGATCAAGCGGGTCGGCTCCGACGACTCCCTGGTGCTCGTTGACGCCACCTCCGGCGCGGGCGGCCTGCCCGTGTCCATCGAGGAGACCGACGTCTACTACTTCGCCCCGCAGAAGAGCTTCGCCTCCGACGGCGGCCTGTGGATCGCGCTCATGTCGCCGCGCGCCCTGGCCAGGGTCGAAGAGATCGCCGCCACCGACCGCTACGTGCCCGAGTTCTTCAGCCTGCCGGTCGCGATCGACAACTCCGGCAAGGACCAGACCTACAACACCCCGTCGGTGGCGACGCTGTTCCTGCTGGCCGACCAGCTCGACTGGATGAACGGCAACGGCGGCCTGGCCTGGACCACCGCCCGCACCGCCGACTCCGCCCAGCGCCTCTACACCTGGGCTGACAAGACCTCCTACACCACGCCGTTCGCGGCTCCCGAGTTCCGCTCGCAGGTGGTCGGCACGATCGACTTCTCCGACGACGTGGACGCGGCGGCCGTGGCCAAGGCGCTGCGCGCCAACGGCATCGTCGACACCGAGCCCTACCGCAAGCTCGGCCGCAACCAGCTGCGCGTCGCGATGTTCCCGGCCATCGACCCGGCCGACGTCGAGGCGCTGACGGTCTGCATCGACTACGTGGTCGAGCGTCTTTGACCCGTCACGCCGGTTACGTGGTCGAGCGTTTTTGACCCGTCCGGCGTGACAGCTCGTCCAGCAGGGCCAGGGCGTCCTCCTCCTCGACGCTCTGCGCGAACCTCGCCAGCACCGGCAGCCGGTCGGTGCTGGCCGCCAGCGCCTCCAGCATGAGCCGCGTGACGTGCTCGTCCCTGGAGTAGGCCGCCGCGTACTTGAAGGCGTTACGGTACGGCGTGCGGACGAGCAGGCCCTTCTTCACCAGCCGTTCGGCGACGGTCTGCACCGTGGTGTAGGCGAGTTCGCGCACCTCGTTGAGCGTGGCGAGCAGCTCGCGCACCCGCATCGGCCTACCGGCATCCCACAGCACGTCCATGATCGCGCGTTCCAGGGATCCCAGGTTCGCCAACTGACCAACCCTCCGGCTCAGTGAGTTAGGAAACATTCTTCCCTAAAAAGCCGACGCGCGACCAGGGTTGATCTTCCTTTCCGCCCACTCGTGCCCGACATATCGTCATGTGACAGGGGTTATACCGGATGAGTATGAGCAGGCGGCCCACTGGCCTGGGCTACCTGATGTTCGCCAGCCGCTGGCTGCAGGTCCCCCTCTACCTGGGGCTCATCGTGGCCCAGGGGGTGTACGTCTGGCAGTTCATGGTCGAGCTCTGGCACCTGATCGAAGGCGTTCTCCACGGTGGTGACACCGACATGGAGGTCACGGTCATGCTGTCGGTGCTGGGCCTCATCGACGTGGTGATGATCTCCAACCTGCTCATCATGGTCATCGTCGGGGGTTATGAGACGTTCGTCTCGCGGATCAACCTCAACGAGCACCCCGACGAGCCGGAGTGGCTGTCCCACGTCAACGCGAACGTCCTCAAGGTCAAGCTGGCGACGGCCATCGTGGGCATCTCGTCGGTGCACCTGCTGCAGACGTTCATCAAGGCCCAGACGATCGCGGACAGCAAGATGATGTGGCAGACGATCATCCACCTGGCCTTCGTCCTGTCGGCCATCGGCCTGGCGCTGATAGATCGCCTGCTGTCCTCCTCCCCGGCCGAGCGGGTGCACAGCTCTTAGGACCGTGTCGTCCTCTGTGACGGTCTGTGGTGGCTGGTGTCCTTTGGGAGGGAGACCCCTCCGGGGAAGGGAAAAGACGGTCCGTCGTGGCAGGGCCCTAGCGAGGGCTGCCCCCTCCGGGGAGGAAAGAGACGGTCCGTCGTGGCTCGGGCCCCCAGGGAGCGACACCCCCTTCGGGGACGGTCCGTTGCGGCGGGGGGTCGAGGGAGGGCCGCCCCCTTCGTGGAGCGGAAGGGGACGGTCCGTCGTGGCAGGGGCCCCAGGAGGGCCGCCCCTTTCGTGTCACCGCGTTGGCTACTCGCCGGTTACCGGGTTCTTCGGGAGCTTTTTCTCCGTGACCAGCAGCCGTACCGTGCCGGCCTGCTCGGGGTCGGCGGCCCAGACGTACCAGTGGTCGCCGACCTTGGCCGACTGCTTCGCCGGGTTCATGGAGTAGCCGTTGCCGTCCGGGTTCGGCTCGATGATCTGGAAGGCCACCCGCAGGCCGCGCCGGTGCGCCTCTGTCATGACCTCGCCGACGGTCCGGCCGGCGGCCTCGTAGCCTTCGAGCATCTCGCCCTTCCTGCCGGCCTCCGCCTGGGCCTGGTACTTCTCCCCGGGCCTGGCCGGGCGGCCCAGGTAGAAGGTGCCTCGGCCCTTGAAGCCCTTGCTCACCGTGACGGTGAGGAAGCAGCCTTCGTGGCCCAGCGCGCAGCCGTCCGGCTCCAGGCCGCCGCCGAGCCTGTCGGCCTCGGTGGTGCCGGCGAATCCGTAGCGCACGACCGCGCCCACCCGGGTGGGTGAGGCGGGGATCAGCTCCACGCCGATGTCGAGTCCCATCGCCTGGAACGCCTCGGCGTACAGGGCGTGGTCGGCGAACGGGTCCTTGATCCTGGCGATGTACTCGTCGCCCCGCAGCTCGATGTCGATGGCCGTGTTCGCGTACGAGGTGGCGGTGCCCGCGTTCCGCTCCAGCAGGACGGGTCCCATGACGGCGGCGGTGGCGAGTGCGGCGGTGGCGGCCAGCCCCACGAGCAGGCGGCGACCGCGGCGCGACCTCGGCGCCCGACGCCCGTCGGTTGCGGCTGCGGTTGCGGCTTCCGTGCCCGGCTTCTCCTCGACGATGGCCGCCAGCAGCGCACGGGCCCCCGCGCCGGACGCCTGGCCGGCCAGCTGATCGTCCCCGACCCTGGCGAGCTTCCTGACCCTGGCGAGTTCGCTCAACTCGTTCATCTGGACTCCACGGGAAGACGGTTGACGGAGATGCCCGCGCCGGCCAGCGCCTTGGAGAAGCGCTTGCGCGCGCGATGGAGCCGGATGCGTACGGCGTTGCGCGAGCAGTCGAGGACCTTGGCGAGCTGGGCGTGGTCCAGCCCTTCCCAGGCGACCAGGGACAGCAGCTCGCGATCGTCCTCGTGCAGCTCCTTGAACGCCTGTGCGATCGCGCCGAGCTCGACACTGCCCTCGGGCGAGCGGGCGTAGAGGTCGGCGATGTCGGCGTCGAGATCCACGCTCCTGGACCGGCGCCTGACCTGGCCGCGCCGCTGGTTGGCCAGGACGTTCCTGGCGATGCCGTAGAGCCAAAGCCTGGCCTCCGCGTGGGACGGCAGGGCGTCGACGCGGCGCCAGGCTATGGCGAACGTCTCGGCGACCGCGTCCGCCGCGTCCTCGGGAGAGTCACAGCGGCGCATGGCGTAGCCGAGAATCGGCTCGTATGTCTGGGCGTACACGGCCTCGAACCGGTGCCTCCGGTCGTCATCCACCGGCGGTTCCCATGGTGGCCTCCTCATGCGGGGGTTACGAACACCCCTTACATGTCTGAGGCCGTGTCAGCATTTCACCCCCGATTCTGCGAGGTCGGGGTGAGCGGCCGTCCTACACCACTTCGCGACCGCCCAGCACCCACGCGCTCGCGTCATCGGCCGATCCGGGCGCGTACATGCCCTGCAAGGCAACCGTGTACTCCTCGCGGGAGATGCACCCGTCGCCGTCGGTGTCGACGCGGTCGAAGAAGCCGTTGGACGTCTCGGCGGACTCGCCGGCCGCGATGTACAGGCGGGCGAGCTCCTCCCGCGAGATCGAGCCGTTCCCGTCGGCGTCGATGGCGTCGAACGCCGCGTCGGCGAGGGGCTTCAGACCGTTGTCGTAGTAGTGGGGATCCTCCGCCACGCCCGCCTGCACGAGGGCGACATACTCGTCGCAGCTCACCCGGCCGTCCCCGTCCGTGTCGGCGCTGCGGATCTGGTCCCACCATGCCCGGTAGGCCGCCCGCAGTCTCGTGTGCGAGGGCGAGCTCGGGTCGGGCGCGATCACGGCGCACATCCGATCGGCGAGGCTCTCGAAGTCGGCGGCCTCGAGGTATCCGCTGCCGTTGGCGTCGACGACGGCGAACGCTGCCCGGAGGTTGGCTTCGGCCAGAGGGTTCGACACGGGGAGACTCCCTTCGTGGATACTTTGCGTAATCATTCCACTACGAAGAGTCTGGCCTGTCGAGATGCGGCCAAGCGTCGATCCAACCAATCACGTAGGGGGTGTGCGGCGTCCTACACCACTTCGCGCTTGCGGCGCAGCAGCCAGGCGGCGATGATGCCGCCCACCAGGCCGAACAGGTGGCCCTGCCAGGAGATCCCCTGCTGGTTGGGCAGCAGGCCCCAAAGGATGGAGTAGTAGGCGATCCCCACGCCGATCCCGATGACGATGTCGAACACGCGCCGGTCGAAGATCCCGCGGGCCAGGACGTACCCGAAATATCCGAACACCAGGCCGCTCGCGCCCACTGTGATCGTGTCGGGGCTGGTGAACCAGGTGCCGATACCGCCGATCACGATGATCAGCAGGCTGGCCGCGAAGAACCGGCCGAGCCCGCGCAACGCCGCCAGGAACCCCAGGATCAGCAGCGGCAGCGAGTTGGCCATCAGGTGCCCGAAGCCCACATGCAGGAACGGGGCGAAGAAGATGCCCACGAGTCCCGACGGGTCCCAGCCGACGATGCCGAACTCGCGATCCAGGCTGCCGTTCGTCGTGTAGTCGACGACCTCGACGGCCCACATCACGGCGAGCATCACGACCATGACGAAGGTCGCGCTCAGGGCGCCGGCGAGGAGGGTGCCCGCGCCACGCTTGGCCGACTCGTACGCGGACCTCGAATAGTCGCTCATGC
Source organism: Nonomuraea aurantiaca (assembly GCF_020215705.1). Lineage (GTDB taxonomy): Bacteria > Actinomycetota > Actinomycetes > Streptosporangiales > Streptosporangiaceae > Nonomuraea > Nonomuraea aurantiaca. The sequence continues at coordinate 61,059 of NZ_JAIWNB010000011.1, forward strand.
GCCCCTCCCGCTAGACCTTTCCTTCTTTACCGTACGCAGAAGAAGTTATGCGCGCGCTAAGAAACCGTTCCTGGAACAGTGAACGTGAGTTGCACTGGCGCGCCCCGAACGGTGTTGGGTGCGCTGGTTGCCCGCGTTCTGGCCGTATCCGGGCCCGGCGCATCGTGTGCGTGGTCCGGTGTGCGGTGGCGGGTTTCCTCACGCCTGGCAGCACACGATTCGGCCTGGACGGTCCGATGCCCCATACGATCGCTCTGGTCGCGTGGGGGCGGTGGCGTCCGTCGCCGGATCGGGTACTGCTGGGCGCGTCGTGCGATGGCCACGGCGGCGGCGTCATGACGGCTGGTCTTGCGTGTGAGGCTGGTCAGGGGGTGCTGCCAGTGCTGGGCTCCCCACTTGGAGGTATAGGCGGGGTCCACGGCGATGACGCTGATATCGGCTGCCTGGGCCATGCTGGTGAGCCGGGCTTTGAGCTTGCCGGTGGGCATGCCGGAGATGAGCTGCCGGAACCGTTTGTTGCGGCCGTGTTTCTCGCGGGTCTTCTCGGCGGCGAAGTCGAGGTCTTCCACCGCGATGGCGCGCACCCCGCACCCCCAGGCCCAGTGCAGCAGCCGGGTCAGAGCATGCCGGACCTGAGCGTCGCGGTGCCCGGCGGTGCCGGACAGGTCGTAGCCGAAGCGGCGCGGGTCGCCGACCGGGTTGCCGTGCACGTCCAGCCGCCAGGCGGCCAGATGATCGGCGTTGGTGTCCACCCCGATCACGCCGCCGGCCAGCGCCGCCTGGAGCGGGATCGTTGCGGCCGGTTGATGCTGCCAGGAGGCGGTCAGATACCAGCGGCCACGCACCCCGCCCCGGGGGATGTCGAGGTGGATGCGATAGGCGACGGCCCGGTTGGCTTCCACCCGGTCGGCCCACTCCTGGCCGCGGTGCGCGAAACGCACCCGCGCCGACAGGACGTAGCGGCCGTGGGCGGCGTTGGCCAGATGAGCCAGCGGCGCCGGGAGCTTGATGCTTACCTGGCCGTCGGGGGTGAGGCGGATGGTTTCGTTGCCGTAGCGCTTGCCCGACTCGCCATCGGCCTGCAGGAACCACCGCTCGGCCTGCCACCGCTCGCGCCACTGCGCTTCGGTGAGCTGAGCGGCTTGGAGGTGGTGCCGGGTGTTGAGCAGTCGCTTGCCGCCCCGCACGATATGCACCCGCCCGGCTTCGTAGTCGGCCCGCTCCCGCTCCAGCCGGTCGCTCAGCACATGCAGGCGGCGCTTCTTGGCATGCCACTCCCGCCTGCTGCGGTAACCGCCTGGCGCCCTCTTAGAACCCTTCGCGCCGATCGGCTGAGACAACCGGTGCGCGATCGCCGCGATACCCGCCTCAAGCGAGTGGAGGTGGGCCAGCTGGCGGCGGCGGGCCAGCGCCCACTGATCATGGCTGGCCTTGGTGATCGCCCCAGCCCAGCGTGATGACGACTCCGGTGTCAGCTCCCGCTTACGGTCGGCCCACGCCTGAGCGGAATGCTCCAGCCCAGCACGACAACGCACCGCCAGATCCCGCGAAGCCAGCACACCCAGATGCGCACCCACCCGACGCAGCACCTGCTCATCGCGGGCCGTCAAACCCTTGAGCCGATCACGGACAGCTATCCCGGACGGCCCGGTCGCCACGAACGGCACAGCGATCGGCCGCAACGCCTCAGCCATCCCCGATCACCCCCAGCGCCACACGGATGAGCAAGTCCACCGGCCGGCGACCACAGTGGCGAGCGCAACACGAGATCCGCACCTCCACGCCATCGCCCCACCAACACGCCCGGACCACTCGCCACCCACCCCGGACTTTCACCGACAGTGACCGTTAGGCTACCAGAAGTTGACCTGTCGGTCGAACATGTGAGCGACACATCCGCCGCCCATCGCCCACCGCCACAAACGTGCCCTCGCCGTCACACGACCGGTGCTACGGGAATCGACGCCCACCACGATCACGCCGACCGGACCCGTCCAGCCGCAACCGCGAGCACGCTGTCACGCATCACCGTGAGACAGACGAGGACCCACCTCCGCGCGTACCCCATCGACATGTTCACGCGAGGATCGAAACACAACGAGAAACGCCTCATGCACGCTCAAAAGCCAACAGTTCGCAACCCCCTCCCAAAAAGGGGAGGGGGTCGGGAAAAGGACTACTCGCCCTTCCACTGGGGGGCGCGCTTCTCGGCGAAGGCCGCCGCGCCCTCCATGGCGTCCTTCGAACTGAACACCGGATTGATGATGCCGCCCTGCTTGGCGAACATCTCCTCCAGCGACCAGTCCTGCGACTCGATGATCACCTGCTTGGTGGCCGCGAGCGCCAGCGGGGCGTTGGCGGCGATCTTGCGGGCCAGCTCCAGCGCACCGTCCAGCGCCTCGCCCGCCGGAGTGATCCGGTTGACCAGCCCCAGCTCGTACAGGCGTGAGGCCGGGTAGTGATCGCCGGTCAAAGCGATCTCCATGGCGACGTGGTACGGGATCCGGCGCGGCAGCCGCATGATGCCGCCCGCGCCCGCCACAAGGCCCCGTCTGGGCTCCGGCAGGCCGAAGGTGGACTCCGACGAGGCCACGATCACGTCGCACGACAGGGCGAGCTCGAAGCCCCCCGCGAGCGCATAGCCCTCGACCGCCGCCACGATCGGCTTCTTCGGCGACGACTCGGCCAGGCCGCCGAAGCCGCGGCCCTCGACCACCGGGAAGTCGCCGGACAGGAAGCCCTTGAGGTCCATGCCCGCCGAGAAGTAGCCGCCCGCTCCGGTCAGAACATAGGCGGAAATGTCGGGACGAGCCTCCAGCGCGTCGAGGGCTGCCGCGATACCGCGGGCCACCGCGCCGTTGATGGCGTTGCGCGCGGCGGGCCGGTTGATCGTGATCACGGCGACGCCATCGGACTCTTCGACGAGCACTTCGTCAGACACGTGACCTCACTTGGGCTGGAAGCGGATGCCGCCGTCGAAGCGGACGACCTCGGCGTTCATGTAGTCGTTCTCGATCAGGGACCTGATCAGGTGCGCGAACTCGTCGGCCCGTCCCATGCGCTTGGGGAACACCACCGGCGCCACCAGCTTGGCCTTGAACTCGTCGGAGTTGGGCGAGAAGCCGTAGATGGGGGTGTCGATGATCCCCGGGCAGATGGTGTTCACCCGTACGCCGATGGCCGCCAGGTCCCGCGCGGCGGGCACGGTCATGCCCACGATGCCGCCCTTGGAGGCCGAGTAGGCCAGCTGCCCGGTCTGGCCCTCCAGCGCCGCGACGGAGGCGGTGTTGATGACCACGCCCCGCTGTCCGTCGGCGTCCACCGGCTCGGTCTTGGCGATGGCCGCCGCGCCGATGCGCATGAGGTTGAACGTGCCGATCAGGTTGACTTCGATGACCTTGCGGAAGGAGGCGGGGTTGTGCGGGGCGCCCTCACGGTTGACGGTGCGCTCGGCCCAGCCGATGCCCGCGCTGTTGACCACGACGCGCAGCGGCTTGCCGGTGGCGACGGCCGCGTCGACCGCCGTTTGTACCTGCTCGTCGTCCGTCACGTCGGTCCGGGCGAAGACCCCACCGAGCTCGTCGGCGATGCTCTTGCCGCGTTCCTCGTTGAGGTCGGCGATGACCACCGTGGCGCCGTGGGCCGCGAGCTCGCGGGCCGTCGCCTCGCCGAGGCCGCTGGCCCCGCCGGAGATGATTGCTGCAGATCCGTTCACGTCCATATCCCGGACCCTAACCCGCCAACCGAATGAAGTTCTACTCGGGGTGGGCTAAATCTCACCTACGGCCGTGTCGACATCGGAATATACCTTGATCCGCCGGTCGAGCCCGGTCGTGCGCAGGATGCGGGCCACCGGGGCCTGCGGCCCGGCCAGCGACACGCCGCCGCCCTCTCCCGTGGCCAGCCGCCATGCCTCGATCAGCACCGACAGCCCGCTGGAGTCCATGAACGACAACTGCTGGAGGTCGAGCACCAGCCAGGCGCCATCCTGCTTGATGGCGTCTCGCACCTCGTCGCGGAGGAACGGCGCCGTGAACAGGTCCAGCTCACCCTCAACGGCCACCACCACGGCATCACCGAGGGCGTGTCGCGCAAGCCGCAGCTTCATTTGGCCCCTCCTCGATGAGCCACTGTACTTCGACATCCCCGGGTACCGGGCATGCACAAACTCGGATCATTCGTATGTGGAGCCCGAAACAGAAAAAAGACCTGCTTGGATCAGCCGTGCTCCGCCGGCGCGGGGATGGCGAAGCCGTACGGGAGCTCCAGGCGGTGGCGGGCGAGCAGCTCGGTATCGGCGAGCAGCTCGCGGGTGGACCCGTCCGCGACGATCACTCCGTCGGAGAGGATCAGCGAGCGTTCACAGAGCTCCAGCGCGTACGGCAGGTCGTGGGTGACCATGAGCACGGTCACGTCGAGCGAGCGCAGGACCTCGGCCAGCTCCCTGCGCGCGGCCGGGTCGAGGTTGGACGACGGCTCGTCGAGCACCAGGATCTCCGGCTCCATCGCCAGCACGGTCGCCACGGCCACCCGCCGGCGCTGGCCGAACGACAGGTGGTGCGGCGGCCGGTCGATGACCTCCAGCATGCCGACCCGCTCCAGCGCGCCCTTGACCGTGCGCTCCAGCTCCGCGCCCGACACGCCCGAGTTGGCCGGGCCGAACGCCACGTCGTCCCTGACCGTGGGCATGAAGAGCTGGTCGTCCGGGTCCTGGAAGACCAGGCCGACGCGCTGCCTGATCTCCTTGAGCGTGTCCTTGCGCACCGGCGTGCCGGCCACGCTCACCGAGCCGTGCCCGGCCGTGAGGATGCCGTTCAGGTGCATGACGAGGGTGGTCTTGCCGGCGCCGTTGGGGCCGAGCAGCGCGACGCGCTCGCCGCGCCGGATCGTGAGGTCCACGCCGAACAGGGCCTGCGTCCCGTCGGGGTAGGCGTAGGCGAGCCGGTTCACTTCGAGGGAGTTGACGGCCGGAGAGTTCACAGTGACAGTCCTTGTACGGCTGACAGTCCTAGTACGGCCAGAGCCATGCCCGGCAGAGCGAGGGCCGTAGCCCATTGCCCAACGGATCCCGAAATTTCGTCCATCATCGGCATCCGCCCTGAATAGCCGCGGCTGAGCATCGCGAGGTGCACCCGCTCACCCCGTTCGTACGAGCGGATGAACAGGGCGCCCGCCGAGCGCGCGATCACCGGGATGTGCCGGAAATTGCGCGCTTCGAAGCCACGAGACTCCCGCGCGACCCGCATCCGCCGCATCTCATCCATGATCACGTCCATGTAGCGGAGCATGAACATGGCGATCTGCACCAGCAGGCTGGGCAGCCGCAGCCGCTGAGCACCGATGAGGATGACCCGCGGCTCGGTGGTGGCCGCGAGCAGGATCGAGGCGACCACCCCCAGCGTGGCCTTGGCCAGGATGTTCCACCCGGCCCAGAGCCCGGCCACGCTCAGCGAGACGCCCAGGACGGTCGTCCGCTCCCCCAGCCCGATCACCGGGATGAGGAAGGCGAACAGCACGAACGGCAGCTCGACCACCATCCGCCGCAGCACGTACGTCAGCGGCACCCTGGCGGCCACCGCGACGCCCGCGAGCAGGACCGCGTAGAGCCCGAAGGCCCAGAACCGCTCCCTCGGCGTCGCCACCACCACGATCGCGAAGGCGGCGACGGCCAGCAGCTTGCACTGCGGCGGGAGCCGGTGCACGACCGAGTCCCCTGCCAGGTAGAGCTGATGATGGTGCCCCGCGCCCACCCGCCACTCACCGTCTCTCGTTCACTAGCCTCAGGTCCGGACCCTCTCACGGCCACGAGCGGCATAGGCGACGCCCCCGGCGATGAGCAGCACGAGCCCGACCCCGATGATCCCGGCGACACCCACGGGGATGCCGCCCACATCACCGTAGTCGGCCAGCGCCCACGAGCCGAACACGTGGTGGGTGGCCTGGTCGAGGAATCCATGGTTCTCGGCGACCGCCTCCAGGCCGTCGGGGCTGGAGGAGGCGAAGAAGGACACGATCCCGGCCAGCACCAGCGTCAGGCCGAGGCCGCCGAGCAGGAACGCCCGCAGCGGGCCGCGGGCGGCCACCGGCTCGACCGGCTCTTCGGCACCCACCGTGACCGTCGCGTCCTCGGCGCCCCTCAGCACGAGGGGCGTGGTCAGCCCGCGCGCGCCGTACACGAGGTCCGGCCGCACGGCCAGCACCGCGCCGACCGTCAGGGCCGTGATGACGCCTTCGCCGATGCCGATCAGCACGTGCACGCCGCCCATCGCGGCCGCCACCGCGGAGACCTCGATCGGCGCGGTGCCGCCGACCCAGAACAGCGCCGAGAACACCAGGGCCGCCGACGGTACGGAGACCAGCGCGGCGAGGAACGCGGCCACCGTCACACCGCCCTTGCCCTTGGCGAGCCGCGCGACCAGCCGGAAGACGCCCCAGCCGACCAGCACGGTGACGATGCCCATGATCGTGATGTTGATCCCCAGCGCCGTGAGGCCGCCGTCGGCGAAGAACACGCACTGCACCAGCAGGACCACGGCCATACAGAGCACGCCCGTATAGGGCCCCACGAGGATCGCGGCCAGCGCCCCGCCCAGCAGGTGCCCGCTGGTGCCCGCGGCGACGGGGAAGTTGAGCATCTGGACGGCGAAGATGAACGCGGCCACCAGCCCGGCCATGGGCGCGGTCCGGTCGTCGAGCTCGCGGCGCGCGCCGCGCAGGCAGACCGCCAGACCGGCGGCGGCGACCGCGCCGGCGGACACGGATACGGCCGCGTCGAAGAAGCCATCGGGTACGTGCACGGCAAAGCCCTTCGTAAGCGGTGTCGCAACATGCCTACTTTAGGACATCGTCTTGCACCTGCACATAGATGGCAATTAGCGGAGAATTCTGCGGAAGGCCGTACGGGTGGTCATCTTGAGCACCACCGTGCTCAGCCGCCCCTTGCCCGACGTCGCGTACGGGCGCACGCTGCGCAGCATGGCACCGCCGCGCAACCTGCCCCACAGCCGGCGCGGCGCGGCGACGGTCTGGGCGTCGGTCTCGATCCGGAACCTCGCGGGCGGCCCGCCCAGCTCGACCTCCAGATAGGCGTCCCAGATGCCCGGCGCGAACTTGCCCATCGCGGGCCGGGCCGCGAACCCGCCGCCCGGCAGCGCGACCACCCGCTCGGCCCGTTCGTTGCCCGTACGCCGCTCGCGCCAGACCAGCCGGCTGATCGCCGAGGCCGCCGGGATCACGCCCACGACCGTGACCTCACCGTCGATGAGCAGCCGCCGCCCGAGCGTCCAGCGCGTCCGATGGATCCTGGCCCGGCCCGGCACCGTCATCAGGTGCCCGCCGACGTCGATGCTGAGGTTGCCGTTGCCCTTGGTGAAGTACGGCAGCGCCACCACGGCGCCGATGAGCCGGGGCGCCGGCCGGGTGACACAGCTGTCACGATCGGCGCCGAGGCGGCCGTATCGGACCACGCCCTCCATCTCGACGGCCACCCGCAGGTCCCAGATGCCGGAGTCGAGCGCGGCCACGTCGACACTGGCGATGAACGCGGCGCCGTCGCGCTCGGCGGGCACGATCAGCTCCTGCCCGCGCACGTTGCGGGCGCGCAGCACGAGCGCGACCCCGTCGTGCTCCGGCATGCCGTCGAGCCCGGCCACCCCGGTCACGACCAGCCGGTTCGCCTCCCAGCGCAGGCCGGTCAACCGGCGGCGTACGGCGGCGCCCTCGATCTGGGCCAGCCGCACCAGGCGGTGGATGTCGCCGAGCGCGGCGATGCGCTGCTGGTCGGTCCGGCTGAGCCGGGCGTAGACGCCGGGCGTCAGCCACCTGTCGCAGAGGGCGGCCACCTCCTGCGCGATCTCCTTGCGCTGCACCTCGTCCGACTTCAGGAACGGCACGCCGAGCTGCTCGAACACGTCGAGCCTGAAGTGCCGGCGGAGCAGGTGGTCGCGCAGCGGCCCCGGCGGGACGTGCTCGGTCATGAGCTGGATCGGCCCGCGGATCATGCCGAGCCAGCCGCGCGGGTCCCGGCTGCCCGGCTGCTGCATGATGCTGCTGCCGTCGGACCTGGCGACCAGGTGGTAGCAGTCGTAGTCGGCCACCACGGAGATCACCTTGGCGTGGCAGTAGGCGTGCACGGTGAAGTGGATGTCCTCGCCGACCAGCATGCCCTCGCCGAACTTGATGCCGTGGCTGATCAGCATCTCCCTGCGGAACAGCTTGAAGCAGCTCAGGCTGTTGTAGACGGTGCTGTCACCGAGCTCGGCCCGCTCGGCGCCGCGGTGGAACATCGACGTCGGAGCGCGCCTGCCGTGCCCGACGACCTTGCCCAGCACGATGTCGGAGCCGTTGCGGTCGGCCATGGCGACCATGCGTTCGAGCGCCTCGGGGCCGAGGTAGTCGTCGGCGTCGCAGAAGAAGACGTAGCGGCCGGTGGCGTGCTCGATGCCGATGTTGCGCGGCCGCCCGGCGCCGCCCGAGGCGGCGATGCTGACGACCCTGACGTTGCCCTTGTGGTAGGTGGCGTAGAGGTCGAGCAGCTCGGCGCTGCCGTCGGTCGATCCGTCGTCGACGACGATGATCTCTTTCCTGATCCGCTGAACCAGCGCGGCGGTGAGGCACCGGTCCAGGTATTCACGGCAGTTGTGGGCCGGGATGATGACGCTGACGTCCACCGCGTCCTCGTCGCCGTTCGATGTCGCCATAGCCACAAGCGCGCCCCTCAGCCGCCGTCACATACCGCAGTCACGTCGTTTCAGTATGTGATGACGACCGGGCGTCGCGTGGCCGATCTCGCCTCTTCCTCCGCGCCTTTTCCCCAGACCGAAGATTCTCCGCACTCATCGCATAAGCGCAGGTGAAGCCGCTAATCCGCACAATCCGGCGGGACCGAACGGGGTTCAGGGGAGCTGTTTTCCCACTCAGGAGGAGAGAACCTCCCCCGAGGGAAGGATGCCGTACCCCCACGCGCGGACAGGTGATCCACGGGACGGGATGACGCGTCTACAGTGAGGCAACCTTGACCGGGGAGGTGGCGAGAGTGGGATCCGATCTTCGCGGGCCCAGGGTGACCGGCTCGGCCGTAAACGATGCGGAGTTCATCGTCTCCTCAGCGCGACTGGGAGAGCTCCATGAATGCTCCGCCCTGCTCCGCCGTACGCGGATCAGGGCGGAAGAGATCGTGGACGAGGCGCGAGCGCTGCTCGCCGAGGCCGAGGCACAGGGCGACCATGAGCGGATCGTCATCCGCGGCGCTCAGCTCGACGAGGCGCGGCAGGCGTACTGCAAGGTACTGAACGCGTACGTGACGATCTGCCGCCGGATCAACGAGGAGCGGCAGGAGATCATGCAGGCGCTCGCGGGGTTGTCAGGCACCACCTGACGCGCTACTGTCAGGCCATGCCTGACTGGAAGGACACCCTGCGCTGCTCGTTCTGCCACAAGAGCAGCGCCGACGTCGCCAAGCTCATCGCCGGGGCCGGTGTGCACATCTGCAACGAATGTGTGGGTCTGTGCGCCGACATCCTCAAGGAGGTGGGGCTCGACCCCTCCTCCGAGCCCCGCCTGCCCATGTGGGAGACCATGAGCGAGGACCAGATCCTCGAGCACCTCCCCAAGATCGTCGCCGTGCAGGTCCAGGTCGACGACAATCTGCACGACTGGGTACGACACCTCCGCACCAGGAACGTCAGCTGGGAGCGCATCGGCGCCTCGCTCGGCATGACGCGGCAGTCGGCCTGGGAACGGTTCAGGGAATGATCCGGTAAACCACTGTGACTCGTGGGGCGTCCTTGGTAGAGGGAGGCCCACCATGCACGTCCTCGATGGCCTCGCGGCGCCCGATCTGGCCGAGCTCCACCTGGAGCTGATCCTCATCGCGGCGTTGCACGAGGAGGCAGAAAGCCTGACCACCCGTTGAACGGGCTCCAGCTCCCCGATCGCACCGGGGAGCTGGAGCAGGGGTCGGTCAGCGGCTCGGCGAACCGGCGTCAGCGGGTCGCCGACCCGCCGCCCCCGCCGGGGAGCTGGCCGCGGATGGCACCGTCGGGATACTTCGCGTTGTGCACGTTGACGTAGTACCGGGCCGGCGACTTGACGATGCCGTGCAGCTCGCTCTGGGTCAGGACGAGCGCGGCGTTCGAGCCGCTCTGGTGCTTGGCCGCCTTGATGCAGCCTTTCGCGGGACCCTTGGTCGGGGTCTTCAGGGTGACGGTGATCGGGCCTGCCACGCCCTTCTTGCCCTTGTGGATGTGGGCGGCCGTGGCGGGCAGGATGCGGTCGGCGGCGATGGTGTAGCAGAGCGTCTCGCCCTTCACCTGGTAGGTGAAGGCGCCGTGCCCGTCCGGATCACCTGGACCCGGCACCTCCTGCCGGCCGGTCATGACGACGCGTTGCCCGCGGTCGGCGGCGCCGGCGGGGCTCGCGGTGGCGGGGCCCGGGAGGGCTACGAGGCCCGTGACGAGAGCTGCCGTGGTGAGGGTGGCGACTGCCAAGGATCTGCTCATGGGATGTGGTCCTCTCCCATCACGCTTCAGCCCTCATGTGCCGATATTCAGCGGAGTATGGGTGAAGCGGCTTGACGGTAAGCACCTGTACCTGCCGGAGACAGCGCCGGTAATATCCGCATTTATGCTGCGCTGTGCCGTATTGGATGATTACCAGGATATCGCACTCGACCTCGCCGACTGGTCCCCGGTGCGGGCGACGAGCTTCCGCGAGCACTTCGCCACGCAGGACGACCTGGTGCGGGCCGTACACGACCACGAGATCCTGGTGATCATGCGGGAGCGCACGCCGTTCCCCGCCGAGCTCTTCGCCCGTCTGCCGAACCTGCGCCTGCTCATCACGACGGGCATGCGCAACGCCTCCATCGACCTCGACGCCGCCCGCGCCCACGGCGTCACGGTCTGCGGCACCGCCGGCAGCTCGGCGCCGCCCACCGAGCTGACCTGGGCCCTCATCCTGGGCCTGGCCCGCCACCTGATCCCCGAGGCCGCCGCGCTGCGGGCGGGCGGCCCCTGGCAGCACACGATCGGCCTGGACCTGCGCGGCAGCACCCTCGGCCTGCTCGGCCTCGGCAAGATCGGCTCCCAGATGGCCGCCATCGGCCGCGCCTTCGGCATGGACGTCGTCGCCTGGAGCCGCAACCTCACCGCCGACCGGGCGGCCGAGCTGGGCGTGCGGTACGCGGCCTCGAAGGAGGCCCTGCTGGCCGAGTCGGACATTGTGTCGATCCACCTCGTCCTCGGCGACCGGACCCGCGGGCTGATCGGCGCTCCGGAGCTGGCGCTGATGCGTCGTACGGCGTACCTGGTCAACACCTCGCGGGCGGCCATCGTGGACCAGGCCGCCCTGGTCGAGGCGCTGACGGAGGGCCGTATCGCCGGCGCCGGGCTGGACGTCTTCGACCAGGAACCGCTTCCGGACGAGCACCCGCTGCGCACGCTGCCGAACGTCCTGGCCACGCCGCACCTCGGCTACGTCACCCGGGGCAACTACCGCACGTACTTCCAGGAGGCCGTGGCCGACATCGAGGCGTTCCTCGCGGGCGCTCCGATCCGGCTGCTCACGTAATCCCGGTCCTCGCGGGCACCTCGGTCCGGTTGCTCGCGGGCAGCCCGGTCCAGCTGCTCACGTGGTCTTCCCCCGTGCCCGGAAGGCCGCGGTCTTGACCCGGTTCTGGCAGGCGGTGGAGCAGAAGCGGCGCGTGCCGTTGCGCGACACGTCCACATAGACCCGGTCGCAGTGCGGCGCCGTGCACACGCCGAGCCGGTCGAAGAACTCGCCGCCGAGCACGATCGCGAGCCCGGTGGCGCAACTCGCCGCCCAGTCGCCGGCCAGGGTGCCGCCCGTGCCGTGGAAATGGAGGTGCCACGGCTCGCCGTCGTGCCGTTGGAGCGTCGGCCGGGCGTGCGACTCCTCAAGCAGGCTGTTGACCTGCGTCGCCGCCGTGTCGATGTCGTCCGCCGCGACGGCCTCGAAGACCACGCGCAGGCGCGCCGCGATCTCGGCGTACGCGCCGCCCTCCGCCTCGGTGACCTCGGGATGCGTGGGGTAGACGGTTCGGAGCACGTCCGTGGCGGCGGCGGCGAGATCGTGCGGCGCCGGCCAGGGCCGCCCCCGGCTCTCGCCCGGGGTCAGCACATTGACCACCGCCACGGCGACTCGGACGACCGCGTCTGTGTGACTGTTGAAATCCACTTGACCAGTTACATCCTATGCTTTAGCTTGTGACTGTCTAAAGCTTAAACGAGGGTCACAAGGAGACGACGTGCTCACTCACGAGATCGCACTCGACTGGATCGCGCGCTGGGACCGGCAGCAGGAGGGCTACCTGCCCGACCGTGAGGAGCGCTTCACCGCGCTGATCGACGCCGTCGAGGCGCTGGGCCGCCCTGACCCGCTGGTCATCGACCTGGGCTGCGGGCCGGGCTCGCTGTCCGCCCGCCTCCTGGAGCGGCTGCCCAAGGCCACGGTGATCCCGGTCGACGCCGACCCGCTGCTGCTCGGCCTCGGCCGGGCCGCGTACCCGCGGCTCGGCTTCGTCGACCTCGACCTGCGTACACCGGGCTGGACAGACTCGCTGTCCCTCGACCGCCCGGCCGACGTCGCGGTGAGCACCACCGCGCTGCACTGGCTCGCCGTGCCGGAGCTCCGGAAGATGTACGCCGACCTGGTCTCCGTGCTGCGGCCGGGCGGGCTGCTCCTCAACGGCGACCACTTCGACTCCGACGACGCCACCACTCCGGTCATCGCCCGGCTCGAACGCGCCGTCCACGACCGCCACACCGACCGGGTGTTCGCCGACGATCGGCCCGAGGACTGGCGGCAGTGGTGGGATGCGATCGCCGCCGAGCCCGCCTTCGCCGAGCTCAACGACGCCCGTACCGCTCGCACGACCGCGGGCGCGAATCACAGCGGCACCGAGTCCGGCCTGCTGTCCCAGCACGTCGAGGCCCTGCGGGCGGCGGGCTTCGCCGAGGTCGGCACGCTCTGGCAGCGCGGCAACAACCGCCTCCTCTGCGCCGTCCGCGCCTGACCGGGGTTTCCTAGCCCCACACCTCCCGCGCGGTCTCGGCGATCAGGGCCAGCTTGGCGAACTGCTGGTCGGCGTCGAGGACGTTGCCCTCGACGGTGGAGGAGAAGCCGCACTGCGGGGACAGGCAGAGCTGGTCCAGGTCGATGAACTTGGCGGCCTCGTCGATGCGCCGCTTGAGCGCGTCCTTGGACTCCAGCTCGCCGCGTTTGGTGGTGACCAGGCCGAGCACCACCATCTTGCCCGGCGGGACGTAGCGCAGGGGCTCGAAGCCGCCCGAGCGCTCGTCGTCGAACTCCAGGAAGAACCCGTCCACCGCCAGCTCGCCGAACAGCGCCTCGGCCACGAAGTCGTAGGCTCCGGAGGCCGCCCAGGAGGAGCGGAAGTTGCCGCGGCACATGTGCGTGGTGATCGCCATGCCCTCGGGCTTGGCCGCGAGCGCGACGTTGATCTGCTTGATGTAGCGCAGGTGCATGTGCTCGGCGTCGTCGCCGCGTTCGGCGAGCTCGGCCCGCTGCGCCGGGTCGTTCAGGTAGGCCAGGCTGGTGTCGTCGAACTGCAGGTAGGTGCAGCCCAGCTCGCCGATCCCGCGTACCTGCTCGGCGTAGGCGGCGCTGAGGTCGCTCCAGAATTCCTCGATGTCGGGATAGACGTCCGGATCGATGGAGGCGGGACCTCCCCGGTAGTGGACCATGCTGGGTGAGGGGATCGTCAGCTTGGGCACCGCCGTGGTCACGGTGTCGCGCAGGAACGTGAAGTGGTCGGCGAAGATCGGCTCGGTCAGCCGGATCTTGTCGTGCACTCGCATCGCCGCGGGGGTGTACTCGAGGTCGCCCTGCTCGTTGTGGAAGCGGACCGTGATGTGCTCGCCGGTGGCCTGGCCGATGCCACCGAGCTGGTAGATGAAGTCCATGTGCCAGGAGGCCCGGCGGAACTCCCCATCGGTCGCCGCCTGCAGGCCCAGCTCCTCCTGCCTGCGCACGACCTCGCGGATCGCCTCGTCCTCCACCTCGCGCAGCGCCTCGCCGGTGAGGCTCTCACGGGCGCTGAGCAGGGCGGGTGGCCGGAGCAGGCTGCCGACGTGATCTGCGCGGAAAGGTGGTGAGGTGCGCATGTGGATCACCTTCTCTAGGCGTACGTAGTACGCCCAAAGTTAGGCCACTATGCAACGACTGTCACTATTCTGCCCAACGTCCTCCTGATCACAATGTTGGGCACTCTATTGACAGTCGTAAAGGGCCTGCCTACATTCAGGGCCACATTCGCGGTCCTGGAGGTCCTGATGCGCAGGTTTCTCCCGTCCTTGGCCTGTCTCGTTCTCGCCACGGCCGCGTGCGGCAGCGGTGGCGGGGGCGGCGGATCCGGCGCTCAAGACCCGATCAAAGTGGGCCTCATCGTCTCGCTGACCGGCAACTACACCCCGCTCGGCAGCGAGGACAAGAAGGCCGTCGAGCTGGCCGTCGAGCAGATCAACAACGGCGGCGGCCTGCTGGGCCGCAAGGTGGAGCTCGTCGCCCGCGACGACAAGACCGCGCCGGACCAGGGCATCGTGGCCTACAACCAGATCAAGGGCGAGATCGACGCGCTGATCGGCCCGGTCTTCTCCAACTCGGCGCTGGCGATCGAGCCCCTGGCCCAGCGCGACAAGATGCCCTACCTGTCGCTGGCGCCCGCCCAGGAGCAGGTCGAGCCGATCAAGTCGTACGTCTTCGTCACCCCCGCGCTGTCCAGCATGTACGCCGAGCGCTACCTGCAGTACCTCCAGGCCACCGGCCTCAAGACGGTCGCGGTCGCCTACGACTCCAAGAGCGCCTACTCCGTGTCCGGGCACAAGGCCATGGTCGCGCTCGCCCCGAAGTACGGCGTGAAGATCGCCGTGGACGAGCCGTACGAGACCACGACCTCCGACTTCAGCCCGCTGTTCACCCATGTACGCGGCTCCGCGGCCGAGGCGCTGGTCTTCTGGGGCTCCGGCGCGCCCGGCGTCACCGCCGCCAAGCAGTACGCCGCCGCGGGGCTGAAGGTGCCGCTGTTCCTGACCGCCTCCCAGGCCAGCAAGCTCTGGCTGGAGCCGATGGGCGCGGCGGCCGAGGGGATGACCGTGCAGAGCGCCATCGGCGTGGTGGGCGAGCAGTTACCCGACGGCAAGCAGAAGCAGGTCATCGAGCAGATGTCCAAGCCGTACCAGCAGAAGTACGGCTATCCGCCGCCGCAGTTCGCGCAGGACGGCTACAGCGCCAGCCTGCTGCTGTTCGAGGCGATCAAGAAGGCGGGCGGCACCGACAAGGCCAAGATCCAGCAGGCGCTGGAGAGCATGGACCTGGTCACCCCGAACGGCCGGTTCCGTTACTCCCCCACTGACCATTCCGGGCTCTCCCCCGAGTACATCTCGGTCAACACCGTGAAGAACGGCCAGTTCATCACCACCCCCTGGGCCAAGGCGCAGCTCGCCAAGACCGTGGCCGCGGAGTAGCGGTGCTGGCGGTCACCGGGATAGCGCGCTCCTTCGGAGGCGTCTACGCCGTCGACGACGTCACGCTGAGCGTCGCGGACGGCGAGGTGTGCGGGATCATCGGGCCCAACGGCGCGGGCAAGTCCACGCTGTTCAACCTCATCACCGGCCACCTGCTCGCCGACCGCGGCGAGATCGCCTTTCTCGGGCGCCGGGTCGAGCGGCTGGCGCCCCACAGCCGGGCCCGGCTCGGCATGTCCATCGTCTTCCAGGGCGCCCGGGTGTTCCGCGGCATGACGGTCAGGGAGAACGTCATGGTCGGGGCGCACAGCCGTACCCGGGCCGGGTTCGTCGCGGCGGCGCTGCGGCTGCCGCGGCATCGCGCCGACGAGCGGGAGATCGCCCGCGAGGCGGACCTCGCCCTCGACCGGGTGGGGCTGGCCGAGTGGGCTGACCGGCCCGCCGACCAGCTCCCGATCGGCCAGCAGCGCGCGCTGCAGCTGGCCCGCGCCCTGTGCGCGCGGCCCCGGCTGCTGCTGCTCGACGAGCCCGCCTCCGGGCTGCGCGGCGGCGAGCGCGAACGGCTCGCCGCCCTGGTCGAGGAGCTGCGCGCGAGCGGGCTGACCATCCTGCTCATCGAGCACGACGTCGCCTTCGTGACCCGGCTCGCCGACCGCGTCGTGGTCCTCGACCTCGGGCGGGTCATCGCGGACGGCTCCCCCGCCGAGGTGCGCGCGGACCCGCTCGTACTCGCCGCCTATCTCGGACAGGCTTCATGATCGACGTCCGCGACCTGGTCGTCTCGTACGGCGCGGCCACCGCGCTCGATCACGTCACGCTCTCGGTACGGCGCGGCGAGATGGTCGCGCTGCTCGGCCCGAACGGCGCGGGCAAGTCGACACTGGCCAACACCCTGGCGGGCCTGCTCACCCCGGCCTCCGGGACCGTGCGGATCGACGGCAGGCTGGCGCTCATCCCCGAGGGCCGCCAGGTGTTCCCGGATCTGTCGGTCGCCGACAATCTCGCCCTCGGCGGCTGGCGGTCCCGGCAGCGCGACCCCTCGTTCGTCTACCAGCTGCTGCCTCAGCTGGCCGAGCTGTCCGGCAGGCGGGCGGGCGTGCTGTCGGGCGGCGAACAGCAGATGGTGGCCTTCGGCCAGGCGCTGATGGCGCGGCCCGACGTGCTCGTGGTCGACGAGCTGTCGCTGGGGCTCGCTCCCCTGCTCACCGCCAGGCTGGCGGAACACCTGGCCGAGCTCAACCGTACGCACGGCCTGACGGTATTGCTCATCGAGCAGAACGCGCGGCTGGCCTTCGAGCTGTGCCGGCGGGCCTACGTCTTGGAATCCGCGCGCGTGGTGGCCGAGGGCGAGTGCGCCGAGCTGGCCGACGACCCGCGCGTGGCCGGCGCGTACCTGGGCGGGGCGATCACATGAGCGCGTTCATCGGTTACCTGCTCAACGGCCTGGCCGTCGGGTGCGCCATCGCGCTCATCGCCAGCGGGCTGGTCACCATCTACCGGGTCACCGGGGTGGTCAACTTCGCCCAGGGCACCTTCGCCGTCGTCGCCGGGCTCTGCACCTCCTCGCTGCTGGGGCTCGGGGTCCCCCACGGGGTCAGCGAGGTCGCCGCAGTCCTGGTCGCCGCTCTGGCGGGCCTGCTGACCGGTCTGGCCGCCACCGGCAAACGGGACACCACCCCTCTGTCGTCGCTCATCGTCACGCTCGGCGTGGGCGTCCTCGCGTACGCCGTCGAGATCGTCCTGTGGGGTGACCAGCCGCGCTCGGCCCCCGGCCTGGCCAGCTCGGTGACCATCGCCGGGGCCCGCGTCCAGACGCAGCACCTGCTCGTCATCGCCGTCACCGCGGCGACGTTCGTCCTGCTCGTCCTGTTCTTCGGCCGCACCTACCTGGGCAAGGCGCTGACCGCGTGCGCCTCCAACCCGTTCGCCGCCCGCGTCATCGGCATCGACACCCGGCTGATGGGCCTGCTGGCCTTCGCCCTGGGCGGGCTGCTCGGCGGCATCGCCGGCGTGCTG
Source organism: Nonomuraea aurantiaca (assembly GCF_020215705.1). Classification (GTDB taxonomy): domain Bacteria; phylum Actinomycetota; class Actinomycetes; order Streptosporangiales; family Streptosporangiaceae; genus Nonomuraea; species Nonomuraea aurantiaca. Next base: position 78,578 of record NZ_JAIWNB010000011.1, read on the forward strand.
GTCACGCCGCTGCGGCCCATCTCGTTCGACACCGACGTCACGCTCATCGTCAACGGCTTCGCCGCCGCCGTGTTCGGCGCGCTCACCCGGCCCGGCGTCGCGCTCGGCGGCGCGCTGCTGCTCGGCGTCGCCGAGACCATGGCGGCGGGGTACGGCTACGGGTCTCACCAGCTGGAGGTCGCCCTGGGTCTCATGCTCGTCGTCATGGTCGTACAGGCCGGCCGCCGGTCGACGATCCACCAGGAGACGGTGTGAAGCGGGCGGCCGCCGGGCTGCTGATCGCCGCCGTCACGCTCGTCCTGCCCGCCGTGCTGGACGACAGCTCGCTGGCCGTGTACATCCTGCTCGGCCTGGCGGCCATGGTCACGGTCGGGGTCTCCCTGTTGATGGGGTACGCCGGGCAGGTCTCCCTGGGCCAGGGCGCCTTCTACGCCATCGGCGCCTACACCGCCGCCCTGCTCGCGCTGAACGGCGTCCCGCCCCTGGCCGGGCTGATCGCCGCGCCCGTCGCGGCGGCGGCGTTCGCCCTCGTGATCGGTACGCCGCTGCTGCGGCTGCGCGGCCACCACCTGGCCTTCGCCACCCTGGCCATGCAGTTGATCCTGCTCTCCCTGGCCGGGCAGCTGGACTTCACCGGCGGTGACATCGGGCTCCAGGCCATCCCCCGGTTCGGCATCGGCTCGGTCGAGGCGGAGAGCGCGTCCGCGTACGCCTATCTGACGTGGGCGGGCCTGGCCCTGGTGATGCTCGTGACGCACAACGTGATCGCCTCCCGGCCCGGCCGGGCCCTGCGCGCCCTGGCCACCAGCGAGACCGCCGCCGCCTCCGCCGGGATCCCGGTCGGCCGCTACAAGCTCGTCGTGTTCGCGCTGTCGGCCGCCTTCGCCGGCCTGGCGGGCGGCATCTACTGCTTCTACACCGGGTACGTCGCGCCGGGGTCGTTCCCGGTGCTCATCTCGATCCAGTACATCGTCATGGCCGTCGTCGGCGGCCTGGGCACGGTCTGGGGAGCCGTCGTCGGCGCCACCGCGATCACGCTGCTCGTGCAGGGGCTCGACCGGGTCGCGAACCTGCCGGGGATGCCGACGTACGCGCCGAGCGTGCTGTCGTACGCGGTCTACGCACTCGTCCTCATCCTCGTCGTCCTTTTCCTGCCCCGGGGGCTGTTGCCCACGTTTGCCCGGCGTACTTCGTCGAATCCGCGCGGCAATTCCCGGTGAACTTGCCGATTGGGAATAGCGGTGAACCTGGATCGGGGGTTACTGCGTACTTCGTGGCAATCGACTTTCCGGAGACTTGCCATGAGGATCCGCCATTCAGTCATTGTTCTCGCGCTTTCCGGTGTCGCCGCGTGCAATGGCGGCGGCGAACCGGCAGCACCGGCGTTCGCGGGCGGCGCGACCGCGAATCCGCTGCCGGCCGGCGCATCGGTCTCCCCTTCCGAGGCCAAGAGCATTCTCGACCGGTACGAGCGCCTGGCCAAGCAGGCGAGTTCGAAGGGCAAAGGCTGGGAGGCCGCGGAAGCCGGGCTCTCTCTGCAACTGACCAACGCCGACGCCCGGATGGACGCGCTGCTCGGCGAGCGCAGGAAAGGCCGCGCCGGAGTCGATAAGTCCCGGTTCGCGATCCCGGCGAGTGGCGACTGGTTCCTGGCCGAGTACAAGACCGGGTCGAACTGGACACAACTGATCTTCCAGCAGACCACCGACGGGTGGCGCGTGGTCTCCGCCTCCGCGACGCGGCCACCCGCCATCGCCAAGGACGGCAACGGCTACGCCACCGCGCTGAACGTGGACGAGCGCGGCGGCCTCGCCGTCTCACCCCGGCAGGCGGCCACGAGGCACGCGCGCCTGATGAGCACGCTCGGCGCGGACGCGGACGCCAAGCAGTTGTTCGCGGCCGGCGACTACACCAGCAAGCTCGTGGCCGGCCTGCGGAGCGACCGGCAGAAGGCGCGGGGCCAGTGGAATCTGAAATACCAGCCGCAACTCGCACCGGAGATCTTCGCCCTCAAGACGTCGGCCGGCGGTGCCGTGGTCTGGTACGGAATGCGCGAGCAGGACACTTTCACCGCCCGCCCCGGCGCCGCGGAATTGGGGCTGTCGCAGCCCGGCTGGAAGGCGCTGAGCCGCAGCGCGTTCTACAAATCCAAGGTCACCATGAAGAGCGGCGCCATTTACGTCGCCGCCATCCCGCCGTCGTCCGGAAAGGTACGGGTGATCAGTCAGTGGTTCGCGCCGTTCAGCGTCAGCGGATCATGAGCCTTTGATGCTGTTTGTGGGCTAATGCCCTTCGGCAGACTTCTTTTGCAGACCCTTTACCGTGCGTAGTTGATTGATTACAGTAAGTGCATCTGGCCTGGTCAGGAGCCAGACACCCTCCGCACGATGAAAGGTGCACTGCATGCGCGCTCTCCCTCTCGTCGCCCGAACCGCCGCACTCGTCACCGCGATGCTCCTGGCGGCACCGGCCCTTTCCGCGGCCGCCAACCCCTTCCCCCCGCGACCCGGCGTCCCCGGCGGTCCGCCCGTGGACCAGCTCAGCGCCGTCTGCTTCAAGCTGCCGTACTTCGGCCCGAAGGGGCATGCCAACTTCGATTTCGGGGCGAAGGTCGTCCAACTGCTCGATGACCGGGGCGTCATGGTGGAAGGGGTCGACCCGATCGAGGCCAAGCCCCGCAACAAGGGCGTCTACATGCCGATCGGCTGGCAGCAGGACCACATCGACCCGTGCAACGGCGTGTACTACCCGGGCGGCTTCACCCTCAACGACGTCAAGAGCGGTCACAAGGTGACGATCCACGACATTCACCTGCGCGCTGACGGTGCTCACGCCGACGTGACGATCGACGGGGTCGAACAGGGCGAGCAGCTCGTGGCGACGTACAAGCTGCACGAGTTCCTGCCGACCGTGGCCACGCCCCGCCCGCTGGAGGGCGGCGTCGGGCCGAAGTACTGGCCGTTCTACGTCAGCGCGTACCTCAGCACCACGGTCAAGGACCTCACCGGCATCACGCTGAACGAGGGCGACTACCTCGCCAACCTCGACGCGGTCGTGCAGTACCTGTAACAGCCCGGCACCCGCGGCGGCGGAGAGCCCCCCTCCGTCGCCGCGTACCACCCGGAACCGCGTACGAGACCATCCGCGAAGCGAGGGACATGATGCTGAACCTCATCGGCAGACGGCCGTGGCTCATGGCCGCCGCCGCCTCCACCACCGTGCTGGCCGGCGCCGCGCTGCTCGGCCCGGCGATGGACGCCGTCACGGCGACCAGCCACTGGGACGCCCCGGGGACGTTCAAGGACAAGGTCATAGACGCCAGCGACCTGTACGCCTTCACCAGCCCGGACAAGCCCGACACGGTCACCATCGTGGCGGACTACATCCCCTTCCAGATCCCCAACAAGCCCTACCAGTTCGACACCAACGTCCAATACGACCTGCACATCGACAACACCGGCAGCGGCAAGGCGGCCATCACCTACCGCTGGACCTTCCGCAACAAGGGGTTCCCGGTGCCCTCGGTCCTGCGGCGCGAACGCCAGGCGGCCGGACCCGAATCCTTGGTGGAGCAGAGCTTCACACTGACCAAGCTGCGGCCGGGTCAGCCCGACCAGACCCTGATCAGGGATGGCTACGTGGGCCCTTCCGACATGGGCCTCCTGATCACGCCCGGCTACCAGAGACTGCGCCAGAAGGCCGTGCTCGACCTGCCCGGCGGCGGAAAGGTCTTCACCGGGCAGGCCGCCGATCCCTTCTTCAGCGACAACAAGGCGGTGAACCTGCTCAGGTTCGGCATGCCGTTCCCGCCGATCGCCACCGGCGTGCCGATGAACGTCGACTCGCTCGCCATCCAGGTCCCCAAGTCCGAACTGGCCTTGGGCGGCGACCCCACGGCCAACCCGGTCGTCGGCGTCTGGACCACGGCCGCCCGCAAATCCCTGAACGGCGAGTACAAGCAGGTGTCACGGCTGGGCAACCCCAACTACAACGAGGCGCTCATCCCGTTCGCCTCGCGTGACCGCTTCAACGGCATGCGCCCGCAGGACGACGCCGGCAGCGGCCTGGTCGTCGAGTCCACCCGGGACCCGGAGCAGGCCAGAACCGTCGAGCGGCAGGCCGGGGTCAAGGCGCCGGCCCCACCGCGCGCGGACTTGGAGGAGATCTACCTCACCGGCCTGACCACCAAGCGGGGCGGCCCGCTGAAGGAGGACCTCAACTCGCAGCTGCTCAACCGGGACGCCTCGGGCTTCACGCCCACGGAGCAGTTGCGGCTCAACATGAGCACCACCGTCACTGCCGAACCACACAAGTACGGCTACCTCAAAGGCGACAAGCAGGGCTATCCCAACGGCCGCCGCCTCACCGACGACGTGGTCACCGTCAACCTCCGGATGCTCCTGGGCGAGCCGGCGGGACCGGGCGCGCCCGGTCTGATCGACGAGAACAACCCGGTCTTCCTCACCGCACCCCTCACCGGCAGCTTCCCGTACGTCGGCCTGCCGGTGCACGCCTAGACCGAGGACCGATGAGACGCGTACGGAAAGCGCTACCGCTGCTGGGCTGCGTGCTCCTGGGCTGCGCCCTGCTGGCCTGGTTCGCCCCCGGCGCCTGGCTCCGCCGGGACGAACCGCCGCCCACCCCTCCGCGGCGTACGGCGTACGAACCGGCCGCGTTCATCGATCAGGCCCAGGACCATCTGCGCCGCCACCCCGGCGACACACGGACCTGGGCCGACCTCGGCGGCGCGTACCTGGAGCAGGCCCGCCGTACCGGCGACCCGGCCTTCTACGGAAAGGCGCAGGGGGCGTTGCAGCGCTCCCTGCCGCACATCGACGCCGTGATCGGGATGGGCGCCCTGGCCAACGCCCGGCACGACTTCGCTCTCGCGCTGCGCTGGGGCACGCGGGCGCGCCGCGCCGCGCCGTATCGGTGGCCGCTGTACGCCGTGCTCACCGACGCGTACGTGGAGCTCGGCCAGTACGTCAAGGCCGACCGGGTGCTCCGCCACCTGCTCGACGGCCGTCCGGACCTGGTCTCCTTCACCCGTGCCGCGCACCTGTTCCAGCTGCGCGGGCAGAGCGCCCGTGCGCGCGAGGCCCTGGAACGGGCCCGCGAGATCGCCTCCGACCCCGCCGACTATGCCTTCTGCGTGTGGCAGCTCGGGGAGCTCGCCTGGAGCGACGGCGACCCGCGCGCCGCCCTGGCCGCCTACACCGAGGCGCTGGCCGCCGACCCCTCACACACCCCCTCTCTCGCAGGCTCTCTCGCCGGCAAGGCCCGCGCCGAGGCCGCGCTCGGGCGCTTCGCCGACGCGCGGCGCGACTACGCCGCCGCCGTCACGCGGAGTCCCTCCTTCGTCGTGGAGTACGGCGAGCTGCTCCAGCACCTCGGGGACCGGGCCGGGGCTCGGCGGCTGTACGCGGTGTTTCGCGCGCAGGTCAAGGTGCAGGCGGCGAACGGCGTGACGGACTCCCTCGCCGTCGGCCGGTACGAGGCGGACCACGGCTCACCGGCTGTCGCCGTGCGAGAGCTGCGGGCGGAGTGGGGGCGGCGGCACAGTGTGGACGTGGCCGACGCGCTCGGCTGGGCCCTGCACCGGGCCGGACACCACGCCGATGCCGCCCGATATGCCGCTTATGCCGACCGGCTCGGCGGGCGGAACGCGCTGTTCGCCTACCACCGAGGGGAGATCTCCCGCGCCCTCGGCCGCACCGATTCGGCCCACGCCCAGCTGGCCAGGGCGCTGTCCATCAACCCGTACTTCTCCCCGGACGGCCCAACGAAGGCCCGAGCGGCACTGGGCGGCGCGGCGTGATCGGCGTTGTCGCCGCCGCTGTGATCCTGGCCGCGCACCCGCTGGGGAACCTGAGCGTCAACCACTACGACGGTCTGAGAGTGTTCCTCGACCGGATCGAGGACACGGCGATCATCGACAGCGCCGAGATCCCCACCCTGCAGCAGCGCCAGAACACCTCCGGGCCACCCGATGCCTATGCGGCGCGCGCCTGCGGGGAGCTGGCCGACGCGGTGCGCGGGCAGGTCGGGGAACGGCCACTGGCCTGGCGTGTCACCAGCGCGTCCTTCGCCTACCGCCCCGGTGCCGCCGGGCTGCCCACCAGCAGGCTCACCTGCCGTCTGACCGCCCCGCTACGCGTTGAGCGGCCGCTCACTCTGACGTTCGCCAACCCGTACCGCGGCGAGGCCGTCGGCTGGCGGGAGATCACGGCGGCCGGCTCCGGTGTCCGGCTCAGCGCGTCCAGTGTGCCCGCCCGCAGCATGTCCGGTGAGCTGCACGCGTACCCGGCGGACCTGCTCAGCTCCCCGCTCGACGTCCGCCAGGCCCGCTTCACGGTGGAGCCGGGCAGCGGCGGCCTCGGCACATCGGCCCGCGTGCCCGGTGCGGACGTGCTCACCCGCTACACCGGTCTGCTGGCCGACCGCCTCAACAGCCTGGTCGGGGCCGACCGGCTGACGGTCCCGCTCGGGCTGCTGGCCCTGCTCGTGTCGCTGGTCCTGGGTGCCGCCCATGCCGCGCTGCCCGGCCACGGCAAGACCGTCATGGCCGCGTACCTGGCCGGGCGTGACGGCGGCCTGCGGGACGCGCTCGCGGTGGCCGCGACGGTGACGCTGACGCACACCGCCGGGGTGATCGTGCTGGGCGTGCTGCTGTCGGTCAGCGCCTCGATCGCCGGGGCGGCGGTGCTGGGCTGGCTCGGGGTGATCAGCGGGCTGCTCATCGCGGCGATCGGCGCCGCCCTGCTCCGCTCAGCCACCGTACGACCCGCGAGCCACCACGGAGACGCGGACGGGCACGCGGTTGGGAAGGCGCACGAGCACGGGCATGCGCACGGACACGGGCGTGCGCACGAGCATGGGCATGGGCACGGACATTTCGCTCCGTCGGGGCGGGGCGTGGTCGGGCTGGGGATCGCGGGTGGGCTGGTGCCGAGCCCGTCGGCTCTGGTGGTGTTGCTGGGGGCGATGGCGCTCGGGCGCACGGCGTTCGGGATCGTCACGGTCGTCTGTTACGGACTGGGCATGGCCCTGACCCTGCTCGCCGCGGCCCTCACCGTCCGCCGCCTGGCCGGCCTCACCCTGACGAACCGGCTGACCAGGCTGCGCCCGTACACGGCGACGATCACCGCCGCACTCGTCCTGCTCGTCGGCACGGGGATCGCCGTCCGTGCCCTGGCCTCCCTGGTCTAGGACGCCGCTGGTCAGGTGGTGGTGGCCACCCGGCCGGCGGGGGCGAGCCGGTCACGCCGGTCCAGCCGTCTGACGGCGGCAGCGGAGGTGAGCCCGGCGACGGCCAGCAGCAGCCAGGGCAGAGCGGCCAGCCGCGTCGTACGAGCCGCGTCGAGCAGGGCACCGGCGACCAGGTTGCCGGTCAAGATGCCCACACCCGAGGCCAGGTTGTAGATCCCGTAGTAGGTGCCGATCAGCCGATCTCCCGCCATGTCGGCGATGGTGGCCATCTCGAACGGGAAGGCCACAAGGGTGCCGACCGTGAGCAGAAGAGTGCAGGCGAGCACCGGCAGCATCGCCCACACCGGCGCCAGCGGCAGGTGCGCCGCCGCGGCCGGCGGCAGGAAGGCGATGCCCATGAGGGCCAGACCGCGGCTGATCGCCTGGCCGCGGCTCCAGCGCGCCGCACACCAGGTGGTCAGGTGCACCTGCCCGGCGATGCCGAGCAGCGCGGAGAGGGCGTACAGCGCCATCACCCCCGCCTGGCCGCCGCCGAAGCGCTGCACCTGCAGCGGCAGGGCCAGGTACATCTGGTACGACAGCGCGTACGAGGCGATCATCGCCGCGGCGAAGGAGACGAACGCCCGGTTCCCGAACGCCGCGCGCCACTCGCGCAGCACCGGCTGGCGTTCTGCCGCAGGAGGGCGCCGGGCGGGCAGCCACACGCCTTGCAGGACGGCCAGCACCGCGAAGATCGCCGCCGCGGACAGGCACACGGCCGGGAAGCCGACGCTCATCAGGGCGATGCCGGCCAGCGGACCGAGCAGGATGCCTGCCTGGTAGAACACGTTGAACACGGCGAAGGCCGTCACTTTGCGCTCGCCGGCCTCGACGGCCAGGTAGGCGCGGGCCGCCGGGTTGAACAGCGCCCCGGCGAAGCCGGTCACGGCGGCCGCCGCGAGGAGTCAGGGCAGCGAGGTGGTCAGCCCGTGCTGCGCGACCTCCCAACCGTGCAGATCCTCACTCCGGACGAGCCCGACATGTACGGCGCCATCACCGCCTTGCGACTGCGCGGCCGTACCTCTGAAGCCGACAACCAGGCCATCGCCGACGAGCTCATGACCCGGCACCGGATCTTCACCGTCGCCCGCACCGGGATGACCGGCGGCGCCGCCGTACGCGTCACCCCGGCCCTGTTCACCTCCGCCGACGATGTGGACCGGCTCGCGGCGGCGCTGCGCGACATCGCCCGCAGAGAGGCGTGATCAGCGCCTGGCCTTGACCGCGCTCTTTGAGCCTGCCCCCATTCATCCCGAAATCCGGCTATCATCGTGATATGGCGATTGATTCTGAAGATGATCGATGTGTGAGTGCCGATCCCGATGGCGGCAGATGTGTGAGTACCGATATCGCCGCCGGCATCTCCCCTGCGGCGGCGCTGTTCCACTCCCTGGCCGATGAGACCCGGCTGCGCATCGTGCAGCGCCTGACCCGGGGGGAGGCGCGGGTGGTGGACCTGACCGCCCAGCTGGGGCTGGCCCAGTCCACCGTGTCCAAGCACCTGGCCTGCCTGCGTGACTGCGGGCTGGTCGATTACCGCACCGAGGGCCGCCAGTCGTTCTACTCCCTGACCCGGCCGGAGCTGATGGACCTGCTGGCCTCAGCCGAGCAGCTGCTGGCCGCCACCGGCCACGCGATCGCCCTGTGCCCCGTCTACGGCACCGAGCACACCGACGGGGATGGCAGCGGAGGTGGGGGCGGGGACGCCGAGCCGGTGGCCGGGGAGCCGGTGGCCGGGGAGGCGTCGAGGGCGTGAGCGTGACGAACCTGCCCGGCCTCCGCCCGGCTCCGGCCCGGCGCGCCTTGCTGCAGCGCCGGATCCGGCTGCTGGTCGCGGCGACCATTACCTACAACGTGATCGAGGCCGCGGTGGCCATCACCGCCGGCGCCGTCGCCTCCTCCGCCGCGCTGATCGGCTTCGGGCTCGACTCCGTCGTCGAGGTCGCCTCGGCCGCCGCGGTGGCCTGGCAATTCTCCGCCACCGACCACGAGCGCCGGGAACGGGCCGCGCTGCGCGTCATCGCGATCTCCTTCTTCGCGCTGGCCGCCTACGTCACCTTCGATGCGGTACGCGCCCTGCTTGGCGCCGGACAGGCCGAACATTCCACGCCCGGGCTGATCCTGGCCGCGCTCAGCCTGGTGATCATGCCGTTCCTGTCGGCGGCCCAGCGCCGCGCCGGCCGCGAGCTCGGCTCCACCTCGGCGGTGGCCGACTCCAAGCAGACCCTGCTGTGCACCTACCTGTCCGGGGCGCTGCTCGTGGGGCTGGCGCTCAACAGCCTGTTCGGCTGGTCCTGGGCGGACCCGATCACCGCCCTGGTCATCGCCGCCGTGGCGGTCAAGGAAGGCCGCGAAGCTTGGCGCGGCGATGCCTGCTGCGCCGTGCCTGCCGGTTTGACGACCTCAACCGCCAACGCCACCGAAGTCGACGCGTGCACTGATGGCTGCTGCGCGCCCACCCAGGAGGATCCCCGATGATCGGCCGCCCGATGCCCGCCCGCGTACGGTCCGCCTACCGCGCCGAGATGCGCGCCGCCCGCACCGCCGCCGAGCCGCCCTGCTCCAGGCCCCTGGCGACCCGCAAGGACACCGACAAGCGTCCGCCGTCTCTCTCCGGGGACAGCCTACGGGATCAGCGGAAGTTCAGTTCGTACTCGACCTGCTCGATCGGATTGCCGTCACCGAAATCGTGCTTGCGGACCGCACCCGACTCGGTGAAGCCGCTCTTGGCGTAGAAGCGGCGTGACTGGGGTGTGTCGCGCAGCGTCCACAGATGCACCCCGCCGAAGCCCTCCTCGCGCAGCCTGGTCAAGGAGGCGGCGATCAGGACGCCCGCGCTGCCGGTGCCCCATCCGTCCGGGTGGCTGTAGAAGCCGAAGATCTCCGCATCGCCTGGCCGCGTCGGCGAGGGACCGAAGTAGGAGAAGGTCAGCGGGCGTCCGTCCAGCGCGGCGAGCAGGATGGTGCTTTGCCCGTCGGCGAGCGTGTCGTGCCACTTCTCGCGTCGGCTCCGTACGGCTTCGGCGAAGTATGCCGGGTCGAAGAAGCCGTCGTAGGCCACCTTCCAGGACTCCGCGTGGATCTCCCCCACCACGTCTCCGTCATCCGTGGTGGCCTGAAATGTCGTAATACCTTCTGCCATGAGGTGATTCTTCCATTTGGGCCTGCCGTCGCCGCCCGGGACCACGGCGGTCCCGGGGCAGGCGGCGCCCGCCCGACTCGCTGGACCAAGCTGGCAGGCAGGCGCCGCGGTCATAGGTCAGGCGCCGCGTACCGCTTCGAAGCGGGCGATGACGTCGGTCCAGTTGATCAGGTCCCACAGTTTCTCGACGTAGTCCGGGCGCACGTTGCGGTACTGCAGGTAGTACGCCTGTTCCCAGGCGTCGAAGACCAGCAGCGGGGTGGTGTTCATGCCGACGTTACCGTGGTGGTCGTAGACCTGCTCGACCACCAGGCGACGTCCCAGCGGCTCCCAGGCCAGCACCCCCCAGCCCGAACCCTGCACGGTCGCGGTGGCCGTGGTGAGCTGCTTGGCGAAGGCGTCGAAGGAGCCGAAGTGCTCGTCGATGACCGCACCCAGCTCGCCGTCGGGACGGTCGCCGCCGTCCGGGGACAGGTTCTGCCAGAAGATCGTGTGCTCGCAATAACGATATATGTGCAAGTAGCCGAGCGAGGAGTCGCCCTACAGGTCGCCGCGCCGCCACCGCCCGATCTCGGCCTTCCACGCCTGCTCGTCCAAGCGGGGCACCGACACGTTCCGGGCCCACGCCGCCAGCAGCAGCGCGAGCTCCTCGTCCCCATGGTCGGCCTTGCCGTGGACGTGGAACCACGTGATCAGCGGCGCCGCGTGCGGCGTGTTCTCGTCGCAGGCAGGGCAGAGCACGACCCCGGTACGGCCGTGCACCCACCCTCCGCCGGCGTTGGCCCAGCCGTACGGTACCCGCGCCGACAGCAGCGCTTCGCCTTCGCAGCGCGGGCACCTGGCCGGCTCCGCAGTCGAGACGACCTCGATCCGCCGTTGGGTCACAGCATGATGGCTTCCGGCCCGAACAGCTGCTTCACGTCCGCGGCGAAGCTCGGCTCGGCGTTGACCGAGAACTCCGGCAGAGCGCACACCAGGGTCTTCCCGCTCAGCCGCTGCACGTTGATCCGCAGCGGCACGTTGCCCTGGTGCAGCTTCAGTACGTTACGGAGCTCTTCCACGACTTGCTGCGTGAGGCGTTCCTCGCGGACCTGGATGGTGACGGGATGTCCGGAATCGCTGGTGATGCCGGACACGTCGAGCGGCGTGAGATCCTGCGCGAAGACGCTGATGGCGCCGTCCCGGTTGTTGATCTGGCCGCCGACCGACACCACGACGTCGCCGCGCAGCTCCGGGGCGTACAGCTCGTAGCTCTTGGGGAAGAACAGGCACTCGATGGCCGCGTCCATGTCCTCGACGGTGACGATCGCCCACACGTTGCCGGCCTTGTTGACCCGCTTGTCGACCTTGGTGATGAGACCGCACACCCGTACGTCACCGCGGTCGTCACGGCCGCTTTCGAGCAGTTCGGCGATGGTGGTGTCCCGGTTGCGGGCCAGCAGCCGCTCGGTGCCCGCCAAAGGGTGGTCCGACACGTACAGGCCGAGCATCTCCCGCTCGAAGTCCAGCAGCGTCTTCTTGTCCCACTCCATGTCGGGGATCTGGACGGAGAAGGCCGCCTCACCCTCGTCGTCGCTCGGGCCGCCGAACAGGGAGTCCTGGCCGTGGGCCTCGTTCTTCTTGATGTCGATGACCGAGTCGACCGCCTGCTCGTGCACCATGAGCAGGGCCTTGCGCTGGTGGCCGAGCGAGTCGAACGCGCCCGCCTTGATCAGCGATTCGATGACCCGCTTGTTGCAGGCCGTCAACGGCACCTTGCTGAGGAAGTCATTGAAGTGCTCGTAGCGGCCCTTCTCGGCGCGGGCCTTGACGATGCCCTCCACCACGTTCTCCCCGACGTTACGGACCGCGCCCATGCCGAAGCGCACCTGGGTGTCGCCGACGGCGACGAAGTCGAGCTGGCTGTCGTTCACGTCCGGCGGCAGGACCTGGATGCCCATCTTGCGGCATTCGGCAAGGTAGACGCCGGCCTTGTCCTTGTCGTCACCCACTGAGGTGAGCAGGGCGGCCATGTACTCGGCCGGGTAGTTGGCCTTCAGGTAGGCGGTCCAGTAAGCGACCAGACCGTATCCGGCGGTGTGGGACTTGTTGAAGGCGTATCCGGAGAACGGCAGCATGACGTCCCACAGCGCCTGGATCGCCTCGTCGCTGTAGTTGTTGGCGCGCATGCCCGCCTGGAAGTTGGCGTACTCGGCGTCCAGGATCTCCTTCTTCTTCTTACCCATGGCCCGGCGCAGCAGGTCGGCGCCGCCCAGCGTGTAGCCCGCCAGCTCACGGGCCACGGCCATGATCTGCTCCTGGTAGACGAGCAGGTGGAAGGTGGGGCCGAGGATGGGTTCGAGCGCTTCCTTGAGCTCGGGGTGGATGGGCTCGATGTCCTGGCGGGCGTTCTTGCGGTGCGCGTAGTTGGTGTGCGCGTTGGCGGCCATCGGGCCAGGCCGGTAGAGGGCGAGCACTGCGGCGATGTCCTCGAACCGGGTGGGCTCCATCAGCCGCAGCAGCTGCCGCATCGGGCCGCCGTCGAGCTGGAAGACGCCCAGGGTGTCGCCGCGGGCCAGCAGCTCGTACGTGGTCTTGTCATCGAGGGGCAGCGTCAGCGTGTCGAGCTCCACGCCCCGGTTCTGCTTGATGATCTTGATGGCGTGGTCGATGATGCCCAGGTTGCGCAGGCCCAGGAAGTCCATCTTGATCAGGCCCATGTCTTCACAGCTCGGGTAGTCGAACCCGGTGATGATCACCTTGTCCTTGTCCCGCATGTGCATGGGGATCAGGTCCAGCAGGGGCGCCGAGGACAGGATGACCGCCGCCGCGTGCACGCCCGTGCCACGGATCAGACCCTCGATGCCGCGGCCGGTGTCGATCACCTTGCGCACGTCCTGGTCGTTCTCGTACAGGGCGCGGATCTCGGCGCCTTCGACGTAACGGGGGTGGTCCTCGTTGAACATGTCCGCCAGCGGGACGCCCTTGCCCATGACGTCCGGCGGCATCGCCTTGGTGATCTTGTCGCCCATCACGAACGGGTAGCCCAGGATGCGGGAGGCGTCCTTGACGGCGGCCTTCGCCTTGATCGTGCCGAAGGTGTTGACCTGCGCGGTGGCCTCGCTGCCGTACTTCTGGGTCACGTACTGGACCATGCGGTCGCGCTGGCGGTCGTCGAAGTCGAGGTCGATGTCGGGCGGGCTGATGCGCTCGGGGTTCAGGAACCGCTCGAACAGCAGGCCGTGCTCCAACGGGTCGAGCTCGGTGATGCGCGTCGCGTAGGCGACGATCGAGCCGGTGGCGCTACCACGGCCGGGCCCCACCGCGATGCCGTTGTCGCGGGCGTGCCGGCAGATGTCGGCGACGACCAGGAAGTAGGAGGAGAAACCGAGCGGGCCGATGACCTTCATCTCGGTCTCGTACCGCTCCATGACCTCGGCCGGGACGGGGGTGCCGTAACGCATCTCCAGGCCGCGTTCGACCTCCTTGCGCAGCCAGGACTCCTGCGTCTCGCCCTCGGGGACGTCCGGATATTGGGGCATCCGGTCCACGTACGCGAACACATCGCTGTAGTCGCCCACCATCTCGGCCACGAGCAGCGTGTTGTCACACGCTTCGGGCAGGTCGGCGAACAGCCTGCGCATCTCGTCAGCGCTCTTGAGGTAATAGCCCGACCCGTTGAACCGGAACCGGTTGGGGTCGTCCTTGTTCTTGCCCACGCCGACGCACAGGAGGCTGTCGTGCGCGTCGGCCTGGTCCTCGGTCACATAGTGGCTGTCGTTGGTGACCAGCAGCGGAATGTCGAGCTGCTTGGCCAGCCGCAGCAGGTCGGCCCGGACCTCCCGCTCGATGTCGATGCCGTGGTCCATCAGCTCCAGGAAGTAGTTGTCCTTGCCGAAGATCTCCTGGTATTCGCCGGCGACCCTGACCGCCTCGTCGTACTGACCGAGCCGGATCCGGGTCTGCACCGCACCGGACGGGCAGCCGGTGGTGGCGATGATGCCGTTCGAGTATTGGGAGATCAGGTCCTGGTCCATCCGGGGCTTGGAGTAGTAGCCCTCGAACGAGGCCAAGGACGACAGCTTGAACAGATTGCGCAGTCCATTCGCGTCCTTGGCCCACATGGTCATGTGGGTGAACCGGCCACCGCCGGAGACGTCCTTGCCGCCTTCGCCGTCCGCCACACCGGTCTCAGCTCGCGACCCCCAGAAGACCGGCTTCTTCACGAACCGGTTCTCCGGCGCCACGTAGGCCTCGATGCCCACGATGGGCTTGACGGGGCTGTCCTTGGCGACCTTCTGGAACTCGTACGCCCCGAACATGTTGCCGTGATCGGACATCGCGATCGCCGGCATCTCGAGGCGGGCGGCCTCCTTGAACAGCGGCTTCATCTTCGCCGCCCCGTCAAGCATGCTGTACTCAGTGTGGACGTGCAGATGTACGAAGGACTTGCTCACCCGTTCCCCTAACGTTGCGCCCCGGCCCGACTGCACGCATGAGCCTATTCCGTCCCGTGAGGCTGTTGGGGCATTGAACCCAAGGGGCAGACACCCTGTGCCGGGCTGTTGCCAGAGTGCAATGCGGCTCGCGGAAGGTCAGCCCTTTCCGTTGGCGGCGCACCAGCCGGACCACGTGGTGGCGCCCTTGCCCAGCTGCTTGTTGTAGAAGGAGCTCCAGGAGTTCTCGCTCGGGCCGGGCGCGGTGGGAGCGGCCTTGAAGAGCGGGTAGGCGGCGTCGACCTCCGCCCGCAGCCACGGCTCGATGTCCAGGTAGGAATCCAGCGACCAGCTGCGGGCGTGGTAGGTCAGCTGGCCGCGGACGCCGGTCTCCGGCAGGCACATGAACGGCGCCCACGGGCTCGTCCTGGCCCAGCTGATCTTGGTGTCCATGGCGCCCTTGGGGACGGTGCCCGCGACCGTACGGGCCGCGACCTCGCGATCGTCGACGTAGAAGTCGAACATCTCCTGGGCCGCGTAGACGCCGTTCACCAGGCCGAACTGCTCGCCCAACGTGGCCCCGAAGTCGGTGCGTACCGGGATGTCGCTGGTCCACTCGGTCTCGTCGTGCATCTGCCGCAGGGGCGGGCCGACGTAGGAGGAGGTGACGTTGAACGGGCCGAAGTTCACCGTGTCGTTGTTGATCGGGACGACGGGGTAGGTGCGCTGGTCGATCGGGTTCTTCCACTCCCGCAGGATCTTCGTGGGGTCGGCGGGGTCGGTGTAGAAGACGATCTCGCGGGAGAGCTGGTAGAGCTGCGTGGTGCCGGGCGCCCGGTACAGCCGCCGGATGTTGTAGCCCTCGATGTTGAACAGTTTCTGGCCATGGCGCAGCTGCGGATCGTAGGCGTTGCCCTCGATGTTGGCGTAGACGGCTCCCGAGATCCGGAAGACCATGTCCCGCCCGTCCGGCCGCCCATTGGTCTGCAGGGACAGCAGCCCGCTCTTGTCCGTGACCGTCTTGTAGACCGGCCCCGGATATGTCGGATCCTCTGTCTGCTGTTCCGCTGCTGCACCGGGGATGGCGACGCACACGAACAGCGCGGTGAGGGCCGCGGACAGAGTCAAGCCACGACGCTTGGACAAGGGTGCTCCCGGGATGCTGAGGGGGTGGCAGTGATCGTGCTGATCATCCCAGGTGACGTTCGTGATCATTCCGCGCTTCCCGGCGGTAAGAAATCTGACCACAATTCTCGGACAGAACTCGCAGGTACGGGAGGCCAGGTGTCGAGCAGCGTGCTGACCCACGAATTTCACGTGGACGCCACACCGGAGAAGGTGTTCGAGCACCTGACGACTCCGGAGAGCTACATCGGCCTGTCCCCCCTCGTGGTCGCCGTCAGCGATGTGGACCGCTCCGAGGCCGGCGTGATCCGGTACATAGCGGTGGAGCGTTTCCGGTTTTTGCGGATCTTCACCTACGACAACGCGATCGACGTGGCCCTCCACACGAACGGACTGTCCGTCCACGGCGAGGTGCGGAGCCCTGGACGCATTCGCATGGCCTACCGCTTCGACCTCGAACCGGACGGCACCGGCACCCGGATGAGCGACCGGCTCGACCTGACGGCGCCGTGGCTCCTGGCCGGGTTCGCCGCCGGCCAGGCGCGCAACGTCCAGCTCGCCCGCGCTCGGATCCTGGCAGCGCGGCTGTCTCGTAAGTAGGTCCTCGGTTGTCAGGCGCAGGTGTATCCGGACGGAAGTGCGGTGTCGCCGTTGAGGCGGCTCGCCTGGAATCCGGCGTTGGTGGCGCTGGCTCCGGGGGGGGGAGGGTGCCGTTGTGGGCGACGTTTCTGATGGTCACGGTCTGTCCGCTGACGGTGAGGGCGCCGTTCCACGAGCCGGTCACCGTATGCCCGGCCGGCAGCGTGAAGGTGACCGTCCATTTCCGCCCATCCCGTCGCCGCAAGTCCGAAACTTTCACCTGCGACGGTCTGGGAGAACGGCGAGGAGCCGCCCCCAAGGACCGGGGACGGCTCCATTCAGATGGCCGACATCTATGCCCAGGATTGTTCGACGATCCAGCTCACGTCGTCGGCCCATGAGGTGGCGCTGTCGAAGGTGTTCGAGCCGCCATTGCTGGCGATGTAGACGATGTTGCTGTAGTGGCGGATGAACCGGCTCGGGAAGTTGTACGAGGCGAGCGAGGTGCCCTGACCGCTCTTGCCGGTCTGCGGACAGAAGGTGGCGTCGGCTGCGAACAGTGAGCTGCCGTCGTTGTGCTGCCGGTACAGCTGGTAGTTCTGGTGTCGCAGGTAGTCGCCGGGGTAGTTCCTCGACTCGAAGGACACGCACGATCCGCTGGCCAGACCGGCGCGCACGATCCACGAGGCGTCGCTCTTGTCGAGAGACGAGCTGGCCGAGGTGATCCCCGACGTGATGACCTGGTCGTTCTGGTGCCGGATGTAGCGGTCGGTGCAGCAGGACGTCGTAGCGCGCAGCGAAATGGACGAGCCGGGGGTGAGCGTTCCGCCGGGGTTGCCGCCGCTCGACGGCGAGTATCCGGCGGCGACGATGCCGGCCTGGACCGCGTTCTCGGTGGCGTCCGACGGATAGCCGGACGTCATCACGCCTTCATAGAAGGTGCCGGCGGAGCCGTGGCTGTTGTCGCCGCCGATCCCGAGGATGATGGCGCCTTCCTTCTTCATCGGGTTGTAGCCCGCGACGTTGGGGCGCGCTCCGTTGTAGTACGTCGACAGGTTGCCCGACTGCGCGTTGCCGGCCCGGATCGACCAGTGGTTCGGCTCGCCCTTGATGATGGCGGTCAGATACCGGTGGTTCACGGTGGGGTCGTTCGCGTTGTAACCCGGGTTAACTCCGGAGAACAGGCCGTTCTCGAGATCGGCCATGACCCAGGGGCCGTTGCCCGTGCCGTAGCCCCACACCTTGATGTTGCCGAAGTAGATGGCCTCCATGGTGCCGTTGCCGTTGTCACGGCTGTTGGTCTCGGCGTTGCCGTAGTCGAAGCAGCAGCCGCCGTTGTAGTGCGTGCCGTCGAAGACCGCGTACATCCCCTCAGGCTGATCGCCCTTCGCGACGCCATTGGTGTTGTTGTTGCGGTAGCCGGTGCCGGGAGCCACGTAGACGCCGTACGCCTTGTGCCCGTTGATCATCGTCGGCGCGGCGGTCGCGTTCGCGAGGTTGTCGTACCCGCCCGGCGCCGGGCCGGAGAACCCGCCGGGGGGCGCCTGGGTGAGGTTGTTACCCCGGCCAGACTGGTCGTAAATGATGGTGATGAGGCAGGTCGTACCCGCACAGAACGAGTCCTGCGTGGCGGCGTTGGCGTAGCCGCCCGCGCTGAGGACGCCGATGTTCCTGGTGGTGTTGTCCGAGGAACGGCGCACCTGGTAGAGCGATCCGTTGTAGGTGCCGTACAGAGCGCGGGTCGTACTGTGCGCCGCGACGCACGGGGTGCCGCCGGCGGCGTAGATGTCACACGACAGCGACGTCGCGGCCTGGGACGGCGTGGAGACCCCGGCCAGGAGGCCGGCGGCGAGCGCGACGGCCGCACCCGCGGAAAGCAGTACTTTTTTAAGCCGCCGTAATGGGGACCGAACAATCATGATTGAACCTCTGCCTTTCAGGGGGCGTCGCTATATTCCAGGCACAGGTCACCAACGAAAGATGCGAAGGACGCCGCCGTGCGGCCGTGCGCACAGCGACATGCCTACCGACCTGCGACATCGCGACAGGGACGGAAAGGAGGTTATTTTGTTAGCGCTAACATTTTTGGCTGCTATAAGACCTCCAGAGACGCGCTTATGGGTTGACTGGCTCACTATGGATCGGAAGCCTATGTTGCGTCAAGGTTTCGGCAGAGTTATGCGACTACTGCGCAGCCGACGCCCTGGACACTCTTCGCAAGGCCGGTTGTCGTAGGTGTCGTAAGCGCTCCGCGTCCGCTCACGCTGCTGAGCGGCGGTGCGGGCGGTCATCGCACTCCTGTCCGTACGTTAGGCACCTCGAGGTGCGTACTTCCCATTAGAGAGCAACTCTCCGTAGGGTCGTTCACGTCCTGAAACCCCTTGGGAACCTTGGAGAGATCTCATGCGCGCAGTTGTCGTCCGCGCTTTCGGCGGGCCTGAAGTTCTGCAGATCGCGGACGTGCCGACGCCGGTCGCGGCAGAAGGACAGGTCCTGATCCGGGTCGAGGCCGCGACGGTCAACCCGGTCGATCTGGCCACTCGCTCCGGTGCGCTCACCGAGGCGGGCTTGCTGCCGGTACGGGACGTGATCGGCATCGGATGGGACGTGGCCGGAACCATCGAGCAGACGGGCCCAGGCGTCACCGGTCTGGAGCGCGGGCAGCGGGTGATCGGCCTGTCCGACCGGCTGGACGTGCCGCTCGGCACTCAGGCCGAACACGTCGTCCTCGACGCGGACGCGGTCACAGCCGCGCCTGCGGGCGTCTCGCCCGTACAAGCGGCCACGCTGCCCCTGAACGGTCTCACCGCCGCACAAGCCCTCGACGGCCTCGACCTGGACCACGGGCAGACGCTGCTGGTGACCGGGGCGGCCGGCGCCGTCGGCGGCTTCGCGATCCAACTGGCCGTCGCGCGCGGGCTCCGGGTGGTCGCGGTCGCCGGAGCCGACGACGAACCCCTCGTGCGCGAGCTCGGCGCCGAACTGTTCGTACCACGCACGGCACGGCTCGGCGAGGCGGTCCGTTCCCTTGTTCCGGGGGGCGTGCACGCGGCACTGGACGCCGCCGTGGTCGGAGCGGCCGCCCTCGACGCGGTCCGCTCGGGGGGCGCCTTCGCCGCGCTGGTGGCGGGTGGGGCGCCGCTTCCGCTGCGCGGCATCCGGGTCTTCAACCACTGGATTCGCGCTGACGGCGTCCTCCTTTCCAGGCTTGCCGCTCTGGTCGAAGCGGGCTCCCTCACGCTACGCGTGGCCGAGACCATGCCCCTCGACCAAGTCGCCGGCGCCCACGGACGCCTCGAAAAGGGCGGGCTCCGCGGCCGCCTCGTCCTCACTCTTTGAAGATCATTCCGCTAGGAGCTCTTACGCGCCCACTCCAGGCGACGGTAAGCGCCATCCCGTCTGGGTGGCTGCATCCCCTCTCGCGTGACTTGAACCTGACGTACAGGCACTCGAAGGCAGCCCGCCCGGCGCTCCCCACCGATGCCTCGATCCGGTGGCGCTGCGCCGCGACTTCGAAGGCGTCGTCGCCGACCTGATCGGCTTCGTCACGGCGAGCTGGCGAGAGGACCCCGACCGGCAGACACCGCTGATCGGGTACGCCGCTCCGGGGGACGCGACCCAGGCCTCGGAACTGGAACGGCTCGACTTCCCGTTCCGGGCCGCGCTCCTGCAGAACCACGGGCCGATCGTGACCGGCTCGTCAATGCGCGCGGCGGTGGACGCGGCCCTGCTCGGCCCGGCCCAGCCGTGGGCGATGGCCCCGGTCACCGCCACCGAAGGCGGCCGCCTCCACCAGGGCTTCCGCGCCGCTGTACGGCTCAGACGCCGCTGAGCGATCTGCCCAAATCACACAATTTCCCCACAAGTTACATCTGGTCACTACCATTTCCCGATGTGTCTCCTGAGCATCGCCACACGACAGCCGTCTTCGTCGACCAGAGCGGTCGCCGGCGACGGCTGATCATGATCGGCTCGATCGCGTCCAGCGTGCTGGCCATCGCACTGCTCGCGGTCGTCATCGGCGGCTTGTTGTCCAACACGACGCTGTCGGTGACCGGATGGCCAGGCGATCACAAGGGCGGGATGGGCAGCACGGCCTCGCCCGATCGTTCACCGACGCCTCGGGCGAGCCGGACCAAGCGGCCCACCCCCTTGATGACCCGCATCTCTGCGCGTCCCACTCCAAGCAGCACCCGGTCCGCCGTACGGTCGAAGGACCCGGAGACCGTACGGACCCCGTCATCGTCACCCAGCGTCAAGCCGAGCACGGCACCGGAACCGGCGCCGACCACCGAGCCCACAGCCGAACCCGTAGCCGAGCCCTCCGAGCTGCCGCCCGGCCAGAGCAGGACGCCACCGGGGCTCGACCCGGACCGGACAAAGGGGCCGAAGAAATGAGCGGCCTCGCCGACCAGGACAGGGCCCACCAGGACCAGCAGGTCTGGCCGCGCCCGGCGGTCTCCGCCTGGCAGGATCCCGCTTCGGTCCAGCGGGCGCGTCCGGCTGAGCAGGCCCGACCGCCCGCCCTCACGCCATCTCCCGCCAAACGGGCCGATCCGAGGGGCCACTGGTTCCTGCTGGCCATCGGCATGCTGCTGGCGGCCGGCGCCCTCGTACTCAACGGGTACGTGACCAACGTCGTCGGCGAGACGCGCACCGCTCCGCCCGCCACCGACCACCCTTCCCCGCAGCTCGCGGAGATGCGGCGCGGCGGACCCGTGCTGAACCTCACAGGCAGCGAGCCCTCCAGCGCGCACCTGCCGAACAAGACGATCGCTCTCACCTTCGATGACGGCCCGGATCCCGCTTGGACGCCGACGGTGCTCGACGCTCTGAAGAAGCACGGTGCCACGGCGACGTTCTTCGTTGTCGGCTCGAAGGTCGCGAAATACCCCGAACTCACTCGGCGGATCGTCGCGGAAGGCCATGAGCTGGGCAGCCATACCTACACGCACGCCGAGCTGGCGACGGTTCCCGGCTGGCGGCTCAGGCTGGAACTGTCCCTGACGCAGAAGGCCCTGGCGGGAGCGACCGGGCTGCACACCGCCCTGGTCCGCCCGCCGTACTCCTCCACTCCTGAAGCGATCACGGGCCCGCAGTGGGAGAGCATGAAGGCGCTGGCGGCCGAGGGGTACCTCGTCACGCTGGCGGATCTCGACACCAAGGACTGGAGCCGCCCCGGCACGCGGAAGATCGTGACTTCGTCCCTACCTACCGGGGGCCGGGGTGCGGTCGTCATGATGCACGACTCGGGTGGCGACAGGCGGCAGACCGTCGAGGCCGTCGATCTGGTCCTGAAGGAGCTCGCGGGCAAGGGCTACCGGGCGGTCACGGTGACCAAGGCCCTCGGCATGCCGTCGGCACAGCAGCAGGCCGGCGGAGCGGACCGGTTCGTCGGCTCGGCGCTGAACCTGGCCCAGCGCGCATCCGGATGGTTCACCGACGCGCTGTTGTGGGTGCTCGTCGCCGCGGGCGCGCTCACGCTGGCGCGACTGGTCTTCTTCGCCGTGCTCGCGTGGGTGCACGCCCGCCGTACGAGAGGGGGAAAGCGGCGAAGGGGACGCGCGCCCGCCTGGCCCGCGCCCCCGCCGGTGACGGTGATCGTGCCCGCCTACAACGAGGCGGCGGGGATCCAGGCGACGGTACGCTCGCTGGCCGACACCGCCTACCAGGGCCGGTTGGAGATCCTCGTCATCGACGACGGCTCGACCGACGCGACCGCCGAGCTGGCCACAGGTCTGGGATTGCCCAACGTACGGGTGATCCGGCAGCCCAACGGAGGCAAACCCGCGGCGCTCAACACGGGCATCGCGGAGGCCGGGCACGAGTTGCTCATCATGGTGGACGGCGACACCGTCTTCGAACCCGCGACGATCGGCCACCTGGTACGCCAGCTCTCCGACCCCACGGTCGGCGCGGTGAGCGGCAACACCAAGGTCGGCAACCGGCGAGGCATGATCGGCCGCTGGCAGCACATCGAGTACGTCATCGGGTTCAACCTCGACAGGCGTGCCTTCGAGCAGCTCGACTGCATGGCGACCGTACCGGGCGCGATCGGGGCGTTCCGGCGCTGGTGGCCCTGGGCGGCGTCAGCACCGACACGCTGGCGGAGGACACCGACCTCACGATGGCACTGTGCCGGGCCGGATGGCGCGTGGTCTACGAGGAGAAGGCCCTGGCCTGGACCGAGGCCCCGACCACGCTCGGCCAGCTGTGGAAGCAGCGCTACCGCTGGTGCTACGGCACCATGCAGGCGATGTGGAAGCATCGGCGCGCCGTACTCGACCAGGACCCGTTCGGTCGCCGCTGCCTCGGCTACCTGGCGCTGTTCCAGGTGCTGCTGCCGCTGCTCGCACCCGTCGTCGACCTCATGGCGATCTACAGCACGGCCGTGAGCGATCCCCTGCCGGTGGTCGCGGTGTGGGCCGGGTTCGTCGTGGTACAGGCACTGACCGGCTGGTACGCGCTCCGCCTGGACGGCGAGCGCGCCTCGGCCCTGTGGGTGCTGCCTTTGCAGCAGTTCGTCTACCGCCAGCTCCTGTATCTCGTGGTAATCCAGTCATTGGCGACCGCGGTGTTGGGCGTACGGCTGCGCTGGCACACGGTACGCCGGGAAGGCACGTTCAGCACGCCCACCGCTCCGGGTCTTTTGCCATCGCCGTGAGCAGCTTCGGCCGTTCTCGGCCCGAGCA
Source organism: Nonomuraea aurantiaca (assembly GCF_020215705.1). Lineage (GTDB taxonomy): Bacteria > Actinomycetota > Actinomycetes > Streptosporangiales > Streptosporangiaceae > Nonomuraea > Nonomuraea aurantiaca. The sequence goes on from NZ_JAIWNB010000011.1 coordinate 101,779, forward strand.
CCGGACCCGCGAACGGCTTGACTCTTCCTTAGTGGGAGACCTCATGCTGCTCCCGGCGTTCCGCTCAGACAGCGGCCCCGCACACGCCGATCGCCGGCTACCGAGGAGAGCGACATGACCATCGTGCACGGTGTCAAGGACCGTGGCTCGCAGCACTGTGAGACGACGGCCCTGGGAGTGTTGCTGCGGCATGAGGGACTTGATCTGTCCGAGCCCATGCTGTTCGGGCTCGGCTCGGGCCTGTCCTTCATCTATTGGGACAGCAAAGGCATGCCGTTCCCCTTCCTCGGAGGGCGCGTCAAGCCCTTTGAGCTCACCAGAAACCTGGCTGCGAGGCTCGGGCTGACACTGTCCGTCGACGAGACCACCTCCCTACGCAAGGCATGGGAGAACGTGGCCGCCCAGATCGACGCCGGTCGGCCGGTCGGCCTCCAGCTCGACTCCTTCCACCTGGATTACTTCCGGTCCAAGGTGCACTTCGGCGGCCACGTCGTCGCCATGTACGGCTACGACGAGCACGACGCCTACCTGGTGGACACCGCGCAGCAGGGAGGAGCCGTACGTACGAGCCGGGCCGGCCTGGCCATGGCGCGGGCCGAACGAGGCCCGATGACGGCCAGGAACCGCTCGTTCTCCATCACCTTGCCGGCGCACGCGCCAGCCTGGCAGGACCAGATCATCCCCGCGATCAAAGCCTGCGCCGACGCCTTCCTCGCCCCGCCCATCGCGAACCTGGGCCACCGCGGCATCGAAAAAGCCGCGAACCAGGTGCCCAAGTGGCTGCTGCGCACCGACGATCCGCAGCGTGACCTGCCGCAAGCCGCCGTACTCATGGAGAAGGCCGGCACCGGCGGCGCCCTGTTCCGCGCCCTCTACCGCGACTTCCTCGGCGAGTGCGCCGAGCTCGTCGACGATGACCGTCTGCGCAGAGGTCACCGGCTGTACGCCGAGGCCGCCGCACTGTGGACGACCGTGGCCGACCTGATCGCGAAGGCCGGAGAGAGCGGCGACGCGGCGCACCTTGAGCAAGCCGGCGCCATCCTCCACGACCTTGCGCGGATCGAGCGGGACGCCATGCAAGCGCTGAACGAGCTTTAACCGCGACTCGGATTCGTTGCCATCATCGGGGCCTCATGACCGCGTTCGGGCTTGGTCCGCCACCAGGGCGGCGAAACCGTCGAGATGGCGTGCGAGGGCGTACTCGAACAGGCCGTTCAGGTCCGACGCCGCTTCCTCTGGAATCGCGGCCAGCAGTGGAAACCGTCCGCTGTGGAGGAGCTCGTCGGTTCGCTTCCGCTGGGCCAGCCACCACCGGTCGAGCGTCACACCGGTCTCCTGCTCCGCTTCGACCTCATCCGCCATGGACAGAGCGATGGTGAGGACCAGTGTGTGCAGCGTGAGCGCCTCCTGAATCCCTGTCGCCAGGGGCAGCCCGAGCCCGTCGAGCGCGCGCAGGGTCCACTCGGTGTGTTCCATCATGTTGGGGACGAGCGACGGTCGAGTGAACGAGATGGCCCTCGGCAGCCAGAGGTGTCGCCGGCACAGCTCCCACTGACTGCGGGAGATCAGTTCGAGCTTGGCTCGCCACCCCTCCGGCCCCGGGATGGGCAGATCCGGTTCGCCGAAGGCTTCGTCGACCATCTGCGTCACCAGTTCGTCCTTGTTCGCCACGTGCCGGTACAGCGACATCGGACCGACACCGAGCTCGGCCGCGAGCCGCCGCATGGAGACGGCGTCGAGTCCCTCGGCGTCGGCGATCGTGATGGCGGTACGGAGAACCTGCTTCCGGTTCAGCTTGGTGATGCCGCCCTGCCGCGGCTTCAGTGGCGTGCTGGGGCCGGCCGGCTGCGGCCGGCTCGCGCGTAGGCTGACCACCGTGCCGGAACCGACCTTCGCCTCGACCAGCCCGTCGTCGCGGAGCGTCGCCATCACTTTGGTCGCGGTCGCGACCGCGACACCCCATCGCTGAGCGATCTGCCGGATGGACGGCATCCGCTCGCCGGGCCTTAGGTCGCCGGTCAGGATCCGGGTACGGATCTCCGCGACGATCCGCTGGTATGGCGGGTCCGGTCGCTGCGACATGGGTGCCCCCGATTCGTAGGTGAGGTCGCTACCTCCCGAGAAGTGTACTAGTCCACTCATCGCAGTACTAGTTCACTTCGTGGGCTAAACCAGCAGAATAACCCGGCTTTTCTAGGCGCGATAGCTACTCTGTACGCATGACACTTGATACACCGTACGCACTGCTGCGACAGGCGGGTGCCGCATGAGCCGGCCAGAGGACCCGATGCCCATCTCGTTCGCCGAAGTGCGGTCGTGGCATCGACCGTTGATGATCATGGTGGCGGCGATGTCCGCGCTCATCGTCGTCGCGATCTTCGGCCTCCTCGCAGACGGTCGCGAGCTCATGCAGCAGTCGATCTGGGTGAAGCCGTTGAAGTTCGGGGTGTCGTTCGTCATCCATGGCGCGACGCTCGCCTGGCTGCTGCCGAAGCTTCGCAAGGCAAAGCGCACGATGTGGACCCTCGGAACGGCCTTGGCCGTCGCCGGGCTGATCGACGTCGGCTTCATCGCGGTACAGGCCGCTCGCGGCACTTACAGCCACTTCAACACCGGCACCGATACGTTCAACGTGATCGGACAGGTGGTCTTCTCCACCGGCGTGGTCGGGTTGTTCGGGGCGAACCTTCTCATCGCTGTCATGCTGCTGTTCCAGCGAATCGGTGAAATGGCACTCACCTGGGCCCTGCGTGCCGGGATCGGGCTGGCCGTCATGGGCATGGGGCTGGCGTCCTTCATGGTCGGGTCGGCCACGAGGACGCCCCGGATGGTCGAGGATGCTTACGGGAACCCGGTCTCGCTGGTCGGGGGGCACGGGGTGGGGGTGCCCGACGGCGACGGCATGCCGATCACGAACTGGAGCACCGTGGGTGGCGACCTGCGCGTCCCGCACTTCATCAGCCTGCACTCCATGCAGCTGTTCGTGCTCGCGGTGTTGGTTCTCACCGCCCTCGCGGCCCGGATCAGCTGGCTGCGCGGCGAACGCACGCGCGCCCAGCTGACCGGGGTCGTCATCCTGGGCTATGCCGCGCTGTTCGCCATCACGGCGTGGCAGGCGCTACGCGGTCAGTCGCTGATCCACCCCGACACGGCCACGTGGACCGCGCTCGCGGTGTCGGTGGCCGTGACCGCGCTGCTGGCGGCGCTGGCCATCTTGGCGGCCCGCCGCAGGGAGCCGGCCGCCGCTCGGGCGGGAAGACGGGGTTGGCGCCGATGACAAGGACGCGGTTCTGAGTAGGGCTTACTCGTGGCGACCTCGGCTGCTGCTCTCGGCAGCGCCTCGGGGCACCGGGCCGTCAGCGCCTGTTCAGTCCCCGCAGCACCGGCACCCCCGTACCGGAGTCAAGTACGAGGCGGTCGCCGAGCGGTCGGGCGAGCGTGACAGTGGTCGTCGCCGTCTTGAGAATCGCCGGGCAAGGCTCGCCAGAGCTGGAGTTCTCCTCGTCCATATCGACCACCACGAGCTGGTCGGTCTCGTAAGCGCGCGCCCCGTGAACGGTGTCGCAGGCGCCGTACCCGTAGCGGAGCAGCAGTTCGTCAGGCTTGCCGGCGAGGAGGTCGAACGCCATCACCTCTTCGGTGCCTCCCTGCATCCGTTCGGGACGGTCGGTGACGGCCGAGGGGTCGACCGCCACGTGGACCTTCTTCTGCTCGACTCCCTCGACGGTGAACAGCCAGGCAGGCACCTGGACCGTGCCGCGGCTGGTCGCGAGCGGGACCCTGCCCAGTCTGGCGCCGGTCACCCGGAGCACGCGGCATCCCTTGGCCGGGCACTCCTCCTCGATGAGGCCCGCCGCCTTGCTGAACTCCGCGTACGCGCGCGCCGCCGTGATGAGCGGCACCTGCGAGACCTTGCCGTCCGGCCATCGCACGTCCCCGCGAGCCGGGGAGTCGGCGGGCAGCTTGGCGGCCAGCCGCCAGGCGCCGTTGTGCGAGCTTCTGTTCACCCAGGCCGGGATTCGACCCACACGGGCCCATCCGTGCGGGTTCAGCACTTCCAGCGCGACGAACCCTTCACGCCAGGCACGATCGTCGGCCGAACCCTGCCAGCGCTCCGCCACCTCCCGAGCACGCTGCTCAAACCCGTCAGACGAGGCCACCTGGGACCCGCGATGAACCCCGCCACAGGAGGAGCACACGAGCAGCACCAAGCACAGGCACGCGATCACTCGTCGCACGAAACCTCCTCTGCACCATGATCAGCCAACGCCCGACGCTCCGCCGGGCTTTCTCCGAAAGACCCTTAACCGCACCCTCATGAAGGCACTTGGGATCTCTCCCTAGACCCATATAGCCGCCACGGATCCGCGTACCGGAAGATCGGCTTCACCCCCAGTGAGGTCATCACAGGTAGACATCTGCGTCGGGGTGCAGCGGGCTGAAAGTCCTCATTTGTGAGACTGGTTGTCGTTCGCGCGGCCGGAATCGAGTTCGCAGACGGCGAGGCCCTGGACCGCGTCGACCGCCGCGAGCAGGGCGGAAGGTGACCGGTCCGTTCGGATATGACGCGATCACGAGCCTGCCGGCCGACTCGGGCGTCACCGCGGTAGTGGCGGCCAACGACCTCCTGGCCATGGGCGCGGTGCGGGCAGCGTTGTCGCGAGGCTGGACGGTACCCCAGGACCTCAGCGTTTTCGGCTGGGACGACGAGGAGATGGGGCGCTTCGCCACGCCGGCGCTCTCCACAGTCGCGGTCGATCGCGAGAAACAGGGATGTGACGCCATGCTGCGGCTCATCGCCGCCGTCCGGGGCGAGCCCGTGCCCGAGGTCGCTGAGAGCACCATCAACCAGCTCATCATCCGCGAGACAACCGGCGCCGCACGCCGTCCCACCTAACCTTGATCGAGCGATGCTCGCGCCCGCGGTGGGTTCGATGGGCACTGCTCCAGACGGCGCCAGGGCAAGGCGCGCACTTCACACCGTCGGCAGAAGTCTCCCGCTAGCAAGCGTATTCATGTGCAACGGGAACAACCTCGGCGGACCCATCAAGATCGTGTACGCAGCCGCCAACAAACCCTGAGCCGCCGCAATCCCGCAGACGGGTTGACTCGCAGCCGCCATCCAGGGGTGTTGGGACCATCCGGCCGAAATTGAACGTTGGAGATCATTTCAACAGCTCATTACTGCCATGGTGCCGATATCCACTGCTGGAACCGGTGCTACGAGCAAGATCAGGTCTACGCGTCTACTGCGGTAGAGCGTCCTAGCGTTCAACTCCCGCCGGATGATTCCAGCATCCCGTCTCAGCGCGCCTTCGCGCTCGTACCAGCCGGTATTGGGGCGCCCGGGACGGACGTAGCTCTGGGGCGATGCCTTCGGGCGACCGCCGCAGCGCCGGTGCCGCCGGCGACGAACAGGGCGGCCAGCGCGAACCAGCCCACGGTTCCATGTTCGATGGCGGTGGCGGTGACGAGCACCGGTGAGACCATGGCAGCGATCGCGTAGCCGGTCTGGCTGAGGCCCTGGTAGGCACCGGCGTTGCGCTGGTCGGCCAGTTCGAAGGCCATGCCCCAGCCGCCCGCCTCGCCCAAGATCTCGCCAAAGGCGTGGGCGAGGCCCGCCAGGAGAAGCAGGACACAGGCGGTGATCACGTTTCCGTACCCCGCCAGCGCGTACAGCACGCATGCGAGCGCAAGCAGCCACGACGCGCGCCGGACGGCGATCCCGGCGCGACGCACGTCGTGGACGCCACGCGAGACACGCACCTGGAGTACGGCCACGACCACCGTGTTGAGGACGAGCAGCACGGACACGATGGCGGTGGGGGCGCCGGTGGAGGCGACCCAGAGAGGGACGCCGACGTTCAGCAGGCCGAACTGCATGGCCACGACGGCGTTGCACGCCACGCTCGCCACATACGTGCGGTCCTTGAGCGGTGACGGTCCCTTCGCTGGGGTGTCGCCCGCCTGGCCTTCCGCCGAGACGACCATCCTGGCCGGGAACTCCGGCACCCGGGATCCGAGCCGTGCCAGTGGCACCGTGGCCACCAGCAGCAGGACGCCGGAGGCGATCATCGCGACCTGGTACGCCACGGCGGTGCCCGTCAGGAGCGCCGCGGCGGCGGCCAGGGTGCCCAGGCCGATGAAGACGTTCGTGACCACGCGCATCCGGGCCCGGACCACCACCCGTTCCGGGCCGGTGTACCACCGTGCCAGCATCGCCTGCTTCGACGTGCCACTCGCCGAGCGCATCAGCGCGGCCAGGCAGGCGACCAGGGTGAACGCGACGGCGTCCGAAGCGAGCGTGTAAGCGAGCATCGCCAGGCCGTTGAGGGCCGTCGCCACCGTCTGGACGCGATGCGCGCCGACCCGGTCGGCGAGCCACCCTGACACGTACGAGGCCAGCACGCCGGCGCCGCCCGCGATGCCCAGCCCCAAGCCCACTGTCGTCGCACCGAGCCCGATGACAAGCGTGAAGTACAGCGTGCTGACGGTGTAGAAGACGCCGCTGGACAGTGCGAACGCCATCGTGCTGAGAGTCAGCGAGCGGCCGACACGGTCCTCGGGGAAGAAGGTTCGGATCACGCCCCGTTTCTCTCGCACCGGGGGCGTGGAAACCAATGATGTAGCGTATGGCTACATGGTCGAGGTCCGGAGCGGTGGGCTCATCGCGTACGAGCTCGCGGGGATGGACGTCGCCGACGTGCGCTTCGCCGCCTCACCGATCAACGAGCTCACACTGTCACTGCGCACATTCCGGGACCCCGGACGCTATCCCGTGCACCTGCCCTGGCTGCGGCGCACGGAGCACGTTCGATCCAGGCTCGATCTACCGCTGCTGTACGCCCTCACGAACGACGCGCTGTGGTCGCCCGACTATCTGACACCCCGACCGCACGCTCCCCTCACCCGCATCGACGACGAACTCGCCGCCGTCGCACACGTGCCCCTCGAACGCATGCTCGACGACCTGCGCGTCCTCCACCCGGGGCGGCTGCCCGCACCGTTGCGGGGCGACCCGGCAACCGTTCGCGCGCGCATCACTGAGGCACTGCGGACGTACTGGCGCACCTGCTTCGCGCCGTGGTGGCCGCGGATGCGGACGGTCCTGCAGGCCGACATCATCTACCGCGGACAGGTCATCTCCGCGCACGGTCTGGCGGCGATGTTCGCCGACCTCAACGAGCGGGTCCACCTGGACGAGGGCGTTGTACGCGTTCGCCTGGTCAGCAACACCGGCTACCGCCGGTCCACCGGCGGAGAAGGGCTCACCCTGGTGCCGACGCTCTTCAGCAGGGGCGTGACCGCCCCGATCTCACCGGAAGAGCCACCCCTGATCATGTACGGCACGCGCGGCGCCGGAACACTCTGGCAGGCGGAGTCCCGCCGTTCCCCCGCGGCGCTCACCGAACTACTCGGCGCGACGCGCGCGGGCCTGCTCACGGCGCTGGAGACGCCGGCGTCGTCGACAGAGCTCGCCGGCCGCCTCGGCGTCACCACCTCGGCCGTCAACCAGCACCTGCGAGCTCTGCGCGCCGCCGGCCTGCTCACCGGCGCACGCCACGGCCGCTCAGTCCTGTATCTGCGTTCGGAACTCGGCGACGCCCTCACTACGGGCGGGGCCGCGGAGGACTCCGAAGACGCGCGGTGACAAGCCCGCGCACCGAAGGCGTCTTCGCCAAAGCCGTCAACGGCTGATTGGGAGCCACCGTGTGAGCAAGGGTATTAGCAAGATCTCGATATTGACCTGACAAACAGAAAGCCCCTGACGGCGTAATGCCTGTTCAGGCCTTCCGGTTGCAGAGCCGATGAGGGGAATCGAACCCCCGACCTTCTGTTCAAAGGTCCCCCAACGATCTTCAGGACTGTCCGGACACGTTCGCCGACCTGGTCGCTGGATGTCACCCCATCCGCAGCAGTTCGCCAGAGTTCATAATCGTTCGGCTGGGTGGCTCCCAAGGTGGCTCCCATCACTGTGCTGGATCGCCATGCCTCAGCGTGTGCAGTCCTCGAACTCCCACTCTCCGATCCGGCCGATCTTCTCCGCCAGCTCACCCCATGTGAGGGCCTCCAGTACGGCAATCCGATCGCTCAGCCACAAGGTCACCTTGTCGGGATGGAGTTCGGCAACGAAGAGCCAGTGCCGACCAATGAGAAAGGGGTGATGTCTAAGTTGCTCCGTGAGGGCCGATGGGGTGCAGAGGGTGAGTTGGAAGCGTTCCTCGCCTAGCTCACCCTGAGGACCGACATACATTTCCAGGAGTTCGCAGGCATGAGCCGGATCATCGATTCTCCGTCCCGCCTCAAGATCGACCCAGCGAAACCCACGTACTCGCGCTCTCACCATCCCATGGTCGCGCACAAGCGGGGCTGTCAGCTTGGGAATTGCAGGGATCTTGGCTCGTAGAGCTGCTGAGCTGCGGCTGAGGCCGGTCGTAAGTGACCGTGGTTGCCCTCTCGTCACCGCCCTTAATGGCACGTCAATGGCACGACGATCAGGCTCTCGACCTCAACCGTTGCCACCATGAAGGCTTGATGACGCGGGCGGTGGTCCCGCGTGGCGTCTCTCCTGTCATGGCGTACTTCAAGAACGCCTCAAGGTCATGCGCGGTCCCGTTGTGGATCCGCTTGGCGACCTTGTTGTGCGGATAGCCTCGAAGCTGCTCAGGGCTCTCCACGGCGGCGGCGTTCTCGGCCGTGCAGTACACCCATGTCCAGTCGCTGTTTCGGACGATCACCTCGCCCAGGTACGCCCCTGCACCCATGATCACGCTGTGGATGACCTCAGGAGGCGGCTTCGAGGCGGCGAACTCGGTGCAGTAGTTGTCGAGATGATGGATGAACGCCGGGTCCCAGTCGAAGGAGTATCCGTCCTCGCGCGTGTGCTCAACGAAAAGCTCGGCCAGGTTCCGCATGTGCTCTGCAGTCCCAGCGTCGCTCGGCGGCGGATCCTGCTGCGACTTCCTGCGCACCATCGACTCCTACCTCCCAGTTCGGATCATCAGCGCAGCTTCTCATGACACGGTCTGGGAGCGGAACCTCGTCCCCCGCACCGGGCGTACCGCCCGCCTGATTATCCCGTCCGCCGTCGCCCCGCCCGATGGGGAAGCGAGCCCGCGCGTGCCCGTCGAGTAAGGCGGACACTCACGGTGGAGGAGGGCAAAAGGCTCCTCGACGCTGTCGCCGATCACCGCATGGGCGTGCTCGTCCTCCTGGCCCTCGTCTTCGGCCTGCGTCGTGGCGAGGCACTCGGGCTCATGTGGAACGCCTTCGACCTGGACGCCCGTACCCTCCGAGTCACCCACTCCGTCAAGCGCCTCAAGAACCGTGACCCGAACGCCACTGCCAAGACCCGCATCGTGATCAGCGAACTCAAGACCAGGCGGTCACTCCGCGTCCTCTCTGCCTGACTCCCGAAGGCCGCCCACAACCAGGAGCGCCTTAAGGCCGGCGAGAACTGGACGGAGCACGGCCTGATCTTCCCAACAGCTTTCGGCAACCCGTCCGACCCCGACACCTTCTCGCACCTGTTCTCCCGGCTGACCAAGAAGGCGGACCTCGGCCACTGGCATCCACACGAGCTGCGCCACTCCGGCGCCTCGCTCATGCTGGCTCAAGGCACCCCGCTTTACGTCGTTTCCGAAGTCCTCGGCCATGCGAGCATCGCGATCACCAAGGACATCTACGGACACCTGCTGGAAGGCGACCGGCGCGCCGCAACCGAAGCCATATCCAGCGCTCACCTGGGGAAACAGTCACCGGTGGCTCCCAAAGACGCCGAAGACACCGGTTGAAGATCGAAAAGCGGAAGACCCCTGACGGCGTAATGCCTGTTCGGGCCTTCCGGTTGCAGAGCCGACGAGGGGAATCGAACCCCTGACCTTCTGTTACAAGAGGGGTCCAGCTCGTCCACGGTCGTCCGGACCTGACTTCGGCGCCTGCGTGGAAGGTCCTCGGCTCCGGGATCTCCATGGCTGTCCACGATCATCCAGAGCCGTTGCTGGCAAATCCGTTAGCAAGATCGGGCAGGGTTCCACCCGCTCAGTACACCTGAACGCGAGTGATGACACAGTGCGGTTCCTCTGCGTCCGCCACGACGACGTACTCGGCGACACCCAGAACCCCCGGATGGGATTTAGTACGCCCCCGTCGTGAACCGGCGGGTGACGTCCGCGCTGGACCCGCAGGGCCCCTCGCCCAGCGCACATCCCTCGGCGATGCTCAGACGCAGCAGCAGCCCGGCAAGAACGCGGGCAAGCTGGGGAACCGTCTCCACACCGCCACGCCGGCACCCGGCGCATGCGGCCTCGTCGCCTCGCGAGGTCGGCGGTGTAGCCGCACTTCCGGCAGTCGGGGCGGTCACATGGGTGAGGACTACGGTCAAGTAGCGACCGGACCAGTGGGCATTGACTCGTGATCCTACCGGCTGTATAAATGGTGCATTTATGTGGCATTCGTCCCGGGCGACGACATCGACATCCGATATGGGGATCGCTTGCCTCGCATTTCTGCCTTATTGAAAGGAGGATGCTGAATATGCGCCTCCGCACAGTTCTTGTGGGTACAGGATTCTCCGTAGCCGCGGTCACGGGAGTTGGCGCTCCGGCCCACGCGCCAGCCCCACCCGGGAGACGGCCGCAGGCGGCTGAGCCTTCGTCCACACTTACCCCACCTACTCTGAGCGCATCGATACCGGCCAGACATGCCCATTCGAAGGATGGAACTGCAAACCCATCGGCTTTTGGTCGAACGAGCTCTTTGTTCAGCAGGGGCAATGTAAGTCGCGGCTTCGTCTGGTCCCCAAGGCGCTCGCCATCGGCGGGGGTGCAACGTTGCCGAACGCGCATCAACCACCACTGCATCGAGCCTTGTCGGTTGACAGTGAAGGCGGCCCCGCCATCCGTCGGCGTAGATGCTCCATTAGTGATTGCGAGCCGTTGCTGTAGATCATGGAGATGAGGAACATCGCCGCCGACGATCTGGCCCATGCGGGGGTACTGATATTCGACCCGGAGAGCTGGCTCAGCGCGGGGAAAGGCGTCCGGAAGGCCGCTGATGATCTGGCCGAGGGCGTGGACGAGTTCTGCCGGGCGGTGGATGAGCGCCCCTTCGGCCAGGACGATCTAGGCCGGGCGCTGTTCGAGGGCGATCCCGAGGCAGGCATGCCGGGGTTCGCCCGACTACGTGACGACCTGCTGAAAGACCTGGTCGGAGCGGTGAACCTGCTACGCGCGATGGCGGCCGGGATGGTCGTCGCCGGGTGCAGGTATGCCGCAACCGAGGACTTGAACGCCAGGATGATTGCCGGGGGCGGGTACGCCGAGGCCGGGGAGGCGACCACCGAGATCCCGTACGCGCAGGAGTACCCGGGATGGCTGACGGATCCGGATATCTACAAACCCGAGCTGAGCCCGAGCGGTCTGCCGACGACCACACCAGCGCCTGACCTCGTGAGCCAGGCGATCTGGTTCCTCGAATCTGTAGGAGTCGGGTCCGCGTGGCCGGATGGTGATCTCGACGGTGTGGCGCGGCTGCGGGATGCCGCGACGACGGTGGGACGTGTGGTCGCTGACGTCCATGAGCAGGTCGCCGGGCAGGCCGGGCGGGTGACCGGGGCCGGGTCCGGGCTGGCCACGGCTGTGTTCGGACGTACCACGAGGGTGGTGCACGGCGAGAATGGGCAGCTGGCTGACCTGCATCGGCGGTGCGCGCATCTCGCCGACAGCGGCCAGATCGGCTACGACGCGATCATGGAGGCCAGACGGCGATTCCTGGCATCTGCGGCGTTCGTGGTGGCACTGATGCTCATTGCAAAGCTACTGGCCCCCCGGCTCGGCCCCCTCCTCGACGTCGTGGTGAAAAAGCTGCTCCGAACCGAGGGCCAAGTACTGCGGATCACTTTGCTGATCATCCGTCAGGCAGCATTGGGCGCGATGTACTCCGGCGGACTGAGCGCGATCGACCAGCTGTTCGCCACCGGCACCATCAATGTCGGGAAGCTGGTTCGGGATATGTTGCACGGAGCGCTCGCCGGCGGGTTGATGGCCGGTGCGCACGGCGCGCTGCCCGCATGGCTACGCCGAGGCGGACCCGCGCTCACGGGCCTGGCCGAGGCCATGGAGTCGGCCACATGGGAGCGGGCATTCTCCCGGATCATGGTCGGCGGTGCAGTGGGCTCAACAGTGCTGGCAACCACGGGATGGGCGAGCGGCGCCGGCTGGGATTGGAAGCACGCCGCTGAGATGGGCTTCGGCATGGCCGCACTCAGCACCGGCGCGGGTATCGCCGCTCGGTCCTGGCCTGCCCCACCCTATGCGAGCCTGAGGGGCAGAGAATGGAAGCAGAGCCCGGCCAAGCGGTGGCATGACGTCAAATGGGCCACCGGGATTGTTATGATCACCACTCCTGCGAACGCCATCTTCGCACTCGCAAAGTTCGCCGAGGACGGAAGGAATCCCTTCTTCTTCCAGAAACGGGTTGGCCAGTTCGGCCGCGAGTTCGACATGGCCAAGGGCCGTACGATGAAGATAACCGACGGCATGAAAGGCGGTAGCGGCGGACGTACGAGCGTCGGTAATGGGTGGTCGCGAACCACTCTCGACGAGACCGTCCAAATGCTCTACAACGTCATCATCAAGGGAAACATGTCGGTCGTAAACGACCGACCGCTATTGACCCCCGACAGACAGAGAACAGTAGCGGCGCTCGGGCCCGTCCTGGGGCCACGCTGGAACGAAGCGGATCTGGCCGGAAAGCCTGGGTGGCTCGGCGCCTTCCCCAACAAGACCGTCGAGCTCAATCTCAAGCAGGGGACATTCGCGTACGACCTTCAACGAGGCTTCACGGGCCTCTGGCATGACCAGCACGCGAGCCTGAAGTTGGACCGGGAGATCGCCCGGAAATTCCTCTCCACTTACTGGAAGCGCATTCTCTAGGCTCGATCTTCCGTGCGCCCAGCAGAACAGGAGTGAAGCCGTGACGTAACGGTGAGTCTTGTGGTTCGTAAGCTCGTCCTCACTTGCCGGGTGGGAGTCGGTCCGAGCAACCGTCAGGAGGCCCGGTAGCAGACTGGTGGTTACTTACTGACACGCGACTGATGTACATGCGCGTGATCCGGGAAAGCGCCACGTCTGACGACCTGCAGCGCTTTCTGAACGCCTCGCCCCCACGCCCGCCTTCACGATCTTCGACACATCCACGCCACCACGCTGCTCCTGGCGGGCGTCCCCGTCCACGTCGTCGAAGCCCGCCTCGGCCACGCCGACCCGGCCATCACCCTCCGCGTCTACGCCCACGTCATCCACGAACAGGCAGCGACGACTGCCGACGTCTTCGCCAACGCCGTCAACGGCTGATTGGGAGCCACCCGGGAGCCACCGTGTTAGCAAGGGTGTTAGCAAGATCTCGACATGTCCTGACAAACAGAAAGCCCCTGACGGCGTATCGCCTGTTCAGGGGCTTCCTCTTGTAGAGCCGACGAGGAGAATCGAACCCCTGACCTTCTGTTTACAAGGTCCCCAAACGATCTTCAGGGTCGTCCAGGTCCGTTCGCTGGGCCAGTAGGAGGTCGCCTCGCCGTTCAGGCTCGTACGGCTCAGTTCATGATCGTCCGTTCGGGTGGCTCCCCACGTGGCTCCTAAACCGGGGCCGCCGTCCCGGCCGAGATCGCCCGTGTGCACTCATGAGCAGGCATGAGGCCAGGTTGATGTATTGGGCGTCACAGAACCTATGACTGCCATCTGCTCTCGTCCCCGTAGTGCACTGTCGCGAGGCCGTCCTCGACGGGCCACGAGGACATGCCATGAGCGATATTCTCCGTGCATGGGACGTGATGAACGTGGTGTGACTCCTCAGAATGAGGACTTCTCGGCCTGGTACAACGAGCTGGTTGCCAAGGCGCAGCTCGTTGACAGGGGACCCGCCAAGGGCACCATGGTCATCCGACCGTACGGCTACCGCCTGTGGGAGCTCATCCAAGAGGAACTTGATCGCCGGATCAAGGACACCGGTCATGAGAATGCTTACTTCCCTCTACTGATCCCAGAGAGCTACCTTCGGCGAGAGGCCGATCACGTCGAGGGATTCTCGCCTGAGCTCGCCGTTGTCACTCACGCCGGCGGTAAGGAGCTCGAAGAGCCGCTGGTCGTTCGGCCCACCTCAGAGACAATCATCGGCGAGATGATGGCCAAGTGGGTCTCATCCCATCGAGACCTTCCGCTCCTACTGAATCAGTGGGCCAACGTCGTGCGCTGGGAATTGCGGCCCCGCATGTTCCTGCGCACGACGGAATTCCTCTGGCAAGAGGGTCACACAGCACACGCCGACGAGGCGGACGCCATGCGCGAGACGATGCTGGCGCTCGATCTCTACACGGAGGTTGCGCGAGACATCGCGGCGATCCCGGTAGTGCCTGGCGAGAAGACACCTGGGGAGCGGTTCGCCGGCGCAGTCCGTACCTTCACCATCGAGGGCATGATGAGGGACGGTAAGGCGCTCCAAGCTGGAACCTCCCACTACATGGGCACGAATTTCGCCAAAGCCTTCGACATCCAGTACACCTCCGAAGCCGGTCGTCTCGAACTGTGTCACACCACCTCATGGGGCATGTCGACGAGAATGATCGGCGGCGTCATCATGACCCACGGCGACGACAAGGGCCTGGTCCTCCCACCCAGACTTGCCCCCTATCAAGTTGTCATCGTGCCGATTGGACGTGGCGATCAGGGCGCGCAGACCTCGGCCGCGGCGCTGGAGCTTGCAGGGCGACTTAAGGCGGCCGGTATACGTACCCATGTCGATGATCGCGCACAGCTTTCACCTGGTTTCCGGTTCAATGACTGGGAGCTGCGCGGTGCTCCTATCCGGCTGGAACTCGGTCCGCGTGATCTTGAGGCTGGCACTGTAGTGATGGCCAAGAGGCTGGGCGACGAAGGCAAACAAAGCATCTCGCTGTCTTCTGCACCGGAGCTCATTCCTGGCGTACTGGAGGAGTTCCAAGCCTTCCTTCTTCAGCGGGCTACCGAATACCGCGACAGTCACACCATGAGAGTGGACACCTGGGACGCCTTCACGAAGGCGGTGGCATCGGGATGGGCGTTGGTCTTGCACTGCGGCAGACCCGCCTGTGAGGACGACATCAAGGCCAAGGTCGCAGCAACTCCGCGCTGTATTCCGCTCGACGGTACTCCGGAGACCGGATGGTGCGTGCATTGCGGTGAAGCATCCGCATATGGCAAGCGTGTCATCTTTGGTCGGGCTTACTGATCACGGTTACCACGATGCTCCGTGAGCCGGGGCTGAGGAACGAAGTCCCGGATCATCGATCGCCCCCAGGCATGTACGGCGTCCAGCCATGCAGTGGCGATCGTAGGGCTGCATCTGTGCGGCGGCGCGGCAACCCCGGCCAGAGCGTTCGGTCAGTACGGCGCGGCAGACGTGCGGTGCCCGGCCCGGTGTCCCGCCGCCGTCCGGGACCGGCCCCCAGGCCGCACACCCGGACGGCGGGCGGGCGGAGGGCCGGGGGGTACGGCGGCGCGCCGCGCCGCCGCTTGATACCTATGAGATCAATTCGGCAAGTTTTCCAGCGCCAAAGCCCAGGGGTAGCTGGCGATGCGTTCGCCACCGGAGCTGGGCGGGTGTGGCTCGAACTGAGCTGGGCCGAGTAGGACTCGGACTCCTTCAGCTCTGAGCCGGTCAACACTGCGTTGGAAGGGTTCCCGTGAGGCTAGGGCGGTGTTGACGAACGGCAGGATGACGACGGGAATGCCGGGTCCGGGAGCCTCGGAGAGCAGGCCGAGCGCGTAGGTGTCGGCGATGCCTGAGGCGAATTTGTTGATCGTGTTGTACGTCGCCGGGGCGACGATGATCGCGTCAGCGCGGGGAGATCTGGGTTCGTTCGGCTTTCGGTACTGGCTGAGAACGGGACGGCCGGTCTGCTTCTCCAACTCGGGGGCGTCGATGAAGTCGAGCGCGGGCGGGGTGGCGATGATCTGAACGGTCCAGTCTTCGCCTTGGGCCAGGGCGACCAGGCGGCCGACGTCAGGGGCGGGGCCGGCGGCGCACACGATGATGTAGAGGACCTTGCCGGGTTGGGTCACGCGCTGACTGCCAGGGATGCCGTGTACTCGCGGGCTTCACGGCGGACGCTGATCGGGGCGGTAGCCAGGATGTCACGTACCAACCGGAGGGCCGCGGGGCGGCCGGAGATTTCCCCGGGGGCCAACTCGCCTGCGGCGCGCAGGATGTGCAACGCCTTGTCGTGCTGGCTGCACATCAGGAACGCGCGAGAGGTGTCGAGCAGGAGCGTGGCCTTGCGTTCGTTGATCGGCAGCTTGTCGAGCGCGACCTGGCGGGCGTAGTCGATGGCGGTGCCCGCGTCGCCGAAACGCAGGGCGACGTTCACCTGGTGGCACAGGACGTTGTTCGGGACGGCTCCACTCTCGACAGCAAGTGCCCGCCGTGCGCCAAGCGCAACCGGCAACTGCGCATGGCCCAGTGCCGCGAGGGCTGGCACCTCGACACCGAACCCGCCATCACGCCCGACGAGGCCAACGAGGAACAGCGCTGGCTCATCGAGTTCCGCGCCGACATACAAGCCCAACACGACGCCGCCGAAAAGGCCGGCGACGACACCACCGACTTGGACGCGATCATCACCGGCCTCGACGAGGAGATCAACGCGGCCGGGATGCGGGGCAACGTACTTGGCCGGACAACCGGCAAGCGTTCCCGCTCGACCAGGCGGCGGCAGGACGCACCGGACCTGCCCAAGCGCACGATGACCAACACCACCCTTGGACGCACCTTCCAGGGCGCGGACGGCAGGATCTACCGGCCGTCCCTGTTCGTCACACTCACCCTGCCCAGCTACGGCAAGGTCCGCGACGGCGTACCGATCGATCCGGAAACCTACGACTATCGGCGGGCCGCTCGGGACGCGCTGCACTTCTCCAAGCTGGTTGATCGCTTCGTCCAGAACCTACGCCGGGTCGCAGGCTATGACGTGCAGTACTTCGCCTCTGTGGAGCCTCAGAAGCGGCTCGCGCCGCACCTGCACATGGCCATCCGCGGCACCCTGCCCCGCGCCGAGATCAAGCAGATAGCCGCCGCCACCTACCACCAGGTCTGGTGGCCGCAGGCCGACGAAGTGGTCTTCGAGAGAACTGGACGGAGCACGGCCTGATCTTCCCGACGGCTTTCGGCAACCCGTCCGACCCGGACACCTTCTCGCACTTGTTCTCCCGGCTGGCCCAGAAAGCAGGTTTCGGCCACTGGCACCCGCACGAGCTCCGCCACTCCGGCGCGTCGCTCATGCTGGCGCAGGGAACCCCGCTCCACGTCGTCTCCGAAGTCCTCGGCCACGCCAGCATCGCGATCACCAAGGACATCTACGGACACCTGCTGGAGGGCGACCGCCGCGCCGCGACCGAAGCCATTTCCAGCGCTCTCCTGGGGAAACAGACCCCGGTGGCTCCCAAGGTGGCTCCCAACGACACCGAAGACACCGGTTGAAGATCGGAAAGCAGAAGGCCCCTGACGGCGTAATGCCTGTTCAGGGGCCTTTCGATTGCAGAGCCGACGAGGGGAATCGAACCCCTGACCTTCTGTTTACAAGACAGATGCTCTGCCGATTGAGCTACGTCGGCGCGGCCTATCAGTGTAGACGGTCAGCGACCCCGATGACGAGCCACCTCGTACAACGCCACCCCAGCCGCAACCCCAGCGTTCAACGACTCCGCAGCCGCTCGCATAGGAATCCGTGCCACAACATCGCACTGCTCCCGCACCAACCGCGACAGCCCCTTGCCCTCGGAGCCCACCACGACCACCAGTGGCTCGCTCAGCAGGTCGACGTCGCCGATGTCCGCGCTGCCCTCGCCATCGAGTCCGATCACGAACAGGCCGGCGTCCCGATATTCACGCAGCGCCGCCGTGAGGTTGGACGCCCGTGCCACGCGGAGGTTGGCCAGCGTGCCCGCGGAGGTCTTCCACGCCCCGCCCGTCACTCCGGCGGAACGCCGCGACGGGATCAGCAGCCCGTGCGCGCCGAAAGCGGTCGCCGAACGCGCGATGGCGCCCAGGTTGCGGGGATCGGTGACACTGTCGAGGGCCACGACCAACGGAACTTCCGCGGCATCCTGCGCCAATTCGACCAGCTCAGAGGGGTGCGCATAGTCATAGGCCGGGATCTGCAGCACGATTCCCTGGTGAACGGCGCCTTCGGTGAGCCGGTCAAGCTTGTCGCGTGTCGATTCGAGCAGCGCGATGCCCCGCTCCGTCGCGGCCTTGATCGAGTCGCGTACGCGGTCGTCGCTCTCGATGCGCTGCGCGACATACAGCGCGGTGGCCGGCACCCCGGCGACCAGGGCCTCGAGCACCGGGTTTCGCCCGCCGATGTATTCGGGCGCGTCGTCGGAACGTCGCTGCCGGGCCGGGCCGGGCCGGCGTCCGCCTTGCTCCTCGCGGGCGATCCGCTCGGAACGGGCCTTGTCCTTGTACCAGTGACGCATCTCGGCAGGCGGGGTGGAGCCCCTGCCCTCGAGCCCGCGGCGTCCCTGCCCACCGGTGCCCTTGGACGGGCCCTTCTTCTTCGCGGGCCTGCCCGATGCCCTACCGCCAGCTGCCATGGCATTAAGCGTACTCGGGCCACCACCCACCTCACGCCTCACTCAAGATCACACTCTGCTACGAGTACGGCCTGCCCGCCCTCGGATCGAGAGGAGCAGGTGGTTCTCTCGCGACGCCGATAGAGGACGGCGATGGAGGACGGCGATACCGATGCGCCCCCTTCCAGCCCGTCCAGTTACTCTATGTACATACACATGTTCATATTGTTTCCCGAAAGGCGAAATATATGGATAGGCGAACGTTCTCCAAGCTGCTCCTCGCGGGAACGGCCGCGGCTTCCCTGCCCAACCTCCCCGCCGCCTCGGCCTCGGCGGTCGTGCCCGACAGATGGAAGACGCCCTTCGGCCCGCTGAAGCAGATCAAGGCCGGCGTCCTGAACATCGGGTACGCCGAGGCCGGTCCCGCCGCCGGTCCCGCGGTCATCCTGCTGCACGGGTTCCCGTACGACATCCAGAGCTTTGTCGAGGTGACACCCCTGCTGGCAAAGGAGGGCTATCGAGTGATCGTCCCTTACCTCCGGGGCCACGGCACGACCCGCTTCCTCTCAGACCGGACATTCCGTAACGCTCAGCAGTCGGTGATCGCCCTCGACATCATCGCCCTGATGGACGCCCTCAAGATCAAGAAGGCGATCCTGGCCGGGTTCGACTGGGGATCGCGTACGGCCGACATCATCGCCGCCCTCTGGCCCGAGCGCTGCAAGGCCCTGGTCTCCGTGAGCGGCTACCTGATCACCAACCGCGAGGCACAAAAGGATCCCCTGCCGCCGCGGGCCGAACTGGCCTGGTGGTACCAGTACTACTTCGCCACCGAGAGGGGCCGACTCGGCCTGGAGCGATACCGGCACGATTTCGCCAGGCTCATCTGGGAGAACGTCTCCCCGACCTGGAAGTTCGACGATGCCACGTTCGAGCGCACGGCGGCGTCCTTCACGAACCCGGACTGGGTGCCCATCGTGATCCACAACTACCGCTGGCGGCTGAGCCTGGCCGCGGGCGACCCGAGGTACGACGGCATCGAGAAGCGGCTGGCCGCGGCTCCCGCCATCTCCCTGCCCACGGTCACCCTCGACGGCGAACGCGACCCCTTCACCCCCGCAGGTGAAGGCGCCTCCTACCGCAAGCACTTCACCGGCAAGTACGTACACCGGACCCTGCGGGGAATCGGCCACAACGTGCCGCAGGAGGCCCCGCAGCCGTTCGCCGAAGCCGTCGTCGAAGTGGACCGGCTCTGAAGAGCGACGAGCCGTCGTCGGAGTGGATCGGCTCTGAAGAGCGACGAGCTACGACGCCCCCTGCCCACCCATCCGAGCCTCCGGCCGAGGGAACCGGAACAACCCGTGCAACCTCCCCAAAGCCTCTAGATCCCCAAAAGCCCTGGCAGCCCCCCTCTTGATCGCATCACCAAGCGTCCCCCGCCCAGCCCCCATATCCACCAGAACATCGTCATCCATCTCAATAACGACATCCGGCCGCTGAGCCGGCCCATGCATCGTTTCGATCGTCCCGTCGTCGACCCGAGCGTGAAAGACCTCATCGGAAACCCGGAACTCGTACACCGCCCGCAACCCCACCGCCGCCTCCGGCTCGAAGCCGACCCGCAACGCCAGCACCGCCCACCCAGCCTGGAACGCCTCCCCTTCCTTGCGCTCCCCCATCGCCCACTTCATGCCCCACCGCGCCAGAGCCAGCACCGCGGGCCCCAGCTCCTCACCGGCTTCGGTCAGGGCATAAGCAGGGGTACGCGCCGGCGCAGGCAGCACGATCTTGCGTACGAGCCCTTCACGCTCGAGATGCTTCATCCGAGCCGCCAGCAGCCCGGTGCCCAGCCCGCGAAGGCTGTGCTGCAGATCCCCGAACCGCTTCGGCCCGGTCAGCAGCTCGCGCACGAGCAGCAGCGTCCACCGCTCGCCCACGATGTCCAAGGTGCGGGCAGTGGCACAGAACTGGTTGTACGATCGCTGATCCACTTCAACATTCTAAGCTTCGGGCTTCCTGTTTCTGAACTGCGTACTCAGAGGTAGCCCCGGCCAGATCGCCGGCCATCTCCAGATCCGTCTCGCGGGTGATGTGCAACCGGGACAACGCATCCTCAGCTGTTCCCACAGCTCGGTGATCTGCTCGCGGAGCCGGGCGGCCTCGGCCTTGGCGGCGGCGGTCGGGAGACGGCCCCCACCCCCCGTCGACCCGCTCCGTTCGGATTAGCGAAACACCTGGCCATGTCCATATCCGCCCGATTCTTTCCCGAGCATTACGTCGACCCCGAATTGCTGAATGCCGCAATTGCTGCAACGCTCAAAGCAGGCGCGACGTGAGGGCCGATCGTGCGAAGCCGGGAAGGATTACACTGGTGCGTTGAATCCCTGACATAGGTTCCTGACCTGCTAATTTGATTGTCCTGATGGCTCTGGACAATGTTCGGACGACTTTACAGGGCAGATCGCTTGCCGGAGCCGGGCAGCGGCGGTCAGAGTGGTGCCGTTCCCAGTGCCGGGATTCGTTATCGGCGCCATTGACAGGCGTGCTGATATTCCGCTG
This sequence comes from Nonomuraea aurantiaca, assembly GCF_020215705.1. Classification (GTDB taxonomy): domain Bacteria; phylum Actinomycetota; class Actinomycetes; order Streptosporangiales; family Streptosporangiaceae; genus Nonomuraea; species Nonomuraea aurantiaca. Next base: position 122,943 of record NZ_JAIWNB010000011.1, read on the forward strand.
AATCGCTGTGCGCGGTTGATCGGAGACTCCCGAGTCGGAAAGTGCAGAGGATTTCTTTGAAAGGAGATCCGATGATCGGACGAAAAGGGATTACAGGAGCGGCTCTCGTCATCGGGCTGACGGCCGGGCTTATGGCGGGGTCGTCAGCGTCGGCGCAGGCGGGGCAGGGGGTCACCGCTGTCTCGAACAGCTCGGCCGTCCTGGCGCCTGGCTGGTCGGCCAAGTCCTACCTGGGGATCAGCTACCACGACCGATGCAAAGGCTGGCAGCGGATAAAGACCCCGTACAAGACCGGCGCTTACATCACGACCAGCAGGCAGGTCCACTGCGAGAAGGGCGAGTGGGGCCGCCGGGCCGTGGTCAAGACGAGCCTCCAGCAGTATCGGGGGCTCGGTTTCTGGCGGACGAAGGCCACCTCGGAGGTGAAGAAGGGAAGGGCGGCGTTCACCGTGACGACGACACCTTCGTGGAAGTGTTCGGGCGGTAGCCAGCTCTACCGGAACCAGACGAAGGTGCATCTCTACTCCCTCCTGCGTGGCAGCGAAGTGGCCACCCTGTACAAGCGGTCGCAGGAACGTCGGATCCGGTGTTGATCCCGGGCTGGGACGGGGACGTAGCTCGGCCGGACTTCGGCCCTTGGCGCTCGCGAGAGCGTCAAGGGCGTTTCTTCCGAAGGAGTGAGCGGCGGATGAGATCGCGTGAGAGAAGGCATGTCCGTGCGTGGCACATGATCGTCGTCGGGGTCGTACCGGCCTTGGCCTTCGTGCTGTGGTCGACGGTCTCGGTGGCGGAGGAGGCACCGTACGACGACGTCAAGAGCCAATACATCGCCGCCGTAGACGCGGTGTGTGAGCAAGCGTCCCAACAGTCGGATCTCCACGAGGAGCCACCTGCGAACCTGCGCGAGGAGGTGGACGAACTGCGCCGCGCGTCGGAGTCGATGACCGGCACCATCGCGGCTATAGAAGCGATCGCGCCGCCCGGTGACGACGTCCCGCGGGTGCGGGAGGGGTTCTTCGTGCCCGCCAGGGCACTGGCCGCGAGCCTGCGCGAACTCAGCGGAACCGCGGAGACGGCGATGCGCGCGGGCAGGGAGGGCGAAGCGAAGAAGGCGGTGAACCAGTCCTTGGAACCGGACGAGAACGAGAAGGCGCTGCGATCCTTCGCGGCGGAGTACGGCTTCCGGGCATGCGCGGGTGAGTGACCACGGCGCCCGAGTAGACCGCAGAATTCCGGACTTATTTGGACAATTCAGGTAATCTCATTTGCTCTCAGGTGTCACAGGACATGTCGGAATCGTCGGCACGGCCGGACGACGGCGCCGGACAGGGCAGGTGAAGATGCCGGAATTACCGGGGACATCAGGCTCGCAGGGGGACGAGCCTGGCCCGCTGCGGACGGGCATGGGAGCGCGACCTGGGCGAAAACCGGTCCGGCTGGACCCGGCCGCGGGCCCGGTGGCGGCCCTCGCGTATCGGCTGTGGGAGCTCAAGGCAGAGGCGGGCGACCCGTCCTACGCGGAGATGTCGACCCGTATGGGCGCGGCGGCCTCGAAGTCCTCGCTGGCGGCCGCCGCCCGGGGGCAGGTGCTCCCGACCTGGGAGACTACGTGGGAGTTCGTCCGGGTGCTCGCCGTCGACCGGCTGAAGCAGGACGCCGCGGAGGCCAGGCGCGAGTGGCGAGCCCACTGGGAGCGCGCCGCGAGCGCCGCACGTAGCGAGACCACCGAGGACCGTACGGGTCACGACCAGACCTATGCCGGGCACATCGGTACAGAGGTCCGTACAGCGGAGCACCTCGAACGCCGAGCCCGGCCTCTCCTTGCCAGGAGACCGGCCGTGATCGCCGTGATCGCGACCGCCGGTGCCGCCCTCTTCGCCTGGCTCGCCCCGCTCTCCGGAAAGGACGCGCCCACCGCGTCGGCCACCCCGGCTCGGGCCGCCTCCCCCTACGACGATTCCGCCTTCGAGCAGGACGTCACCCATCCGGACGGCACGGTGGTGAAGACGGGGACGGAGTTCACGAAGATCTGGCGGATCAGGAACACCGGCACCATCCCGTGGCGGGGACGCTATCTCACCCGGCTGAACGACACCCCGTGCCGCGCCCCCAAACGGGTCGAGATCCGCGTGGTCCAGCCGGGCGAGCCCGTCGACATCGCGGTACGCGTCCGCGCATCGGGCTCCCCCGGCAGATGCAAGATCTACTGGAAGATGACCGACGAGACCGGGACTCAACTGCTGTCGTCCAAGAAGCCGATCTTCCTGGACGTGGTCGTCGGCTGATCAGCTCTCGAAGCACGTCTTGACGGGGTCGAAGGACCGGCCTGTCACATCGGCCTCGGCCCGCGCCACCGTGCGGGTGGGGTGGCTCAAATGCCCTACGGCATATGACGGTGCTCAAGGGCGGGCGGCGCGGTCGAGTACGTCGTGGATCAGGGCGACCACTCACACTACGAAATCACCGGCACCAGCCCTCAGAAGTACGGCAGCCACAGCACCCGGATCGGTGAGCAGCACATCATGCGGCCCGTCCAGCGCGACGGTTCGATACCCGACCGCCTCGGCGAACCTGTCGAAGGCAAAAGTCTGCGGCCGACAGTAGACCCCTGTCCCAGGGACCTGATCGACGGCGCCGGTCAGGCGAGCGCCTTCGGTGAAGGTACGCAGCGGCTGCGGACGCAACCGCTCCTGAAGCCACGCGGCGTCGGCCGGATCGGTGATGCCGAAGAGCGCCGGCGCGGGAGCGGGCACCTGCCAGCCATCCGCCGAAGCCCGAACGAACTCCACGAACCCTTCGGGAGCGAGGCTGAACATGCTGTCCCCATCCCCTCCGACCCAGCCCTCCACCGTGATCACATGGTCAACGCGCTCGGGACGGAGGTCGGCTACCTGCCGTATCACCAAGCCCCCATAACTGTGCCCCACCAGCACAACACCGCCGCCGGAGCCGACATCGACCACGCGACGCCCCTCGGCGTCGGCACCTGCGCCGGTCTCCGCACCACCCCCGGAACCAGCCTCAGTCTCGGCGCCGGCCTCAGCTTGAGTCCCGGCCACGGCTTCGTCAGCGTCGAGTGCGGCGACGACCTGTGCCACATGGTCGTGCAGACCCACGTCCCGGCCATACGCGAGGTCAGGAACGACGGTCCGCGCTCCTGCACGTTCGACCAAGGGAACGACGCCATCCCACGCCCAGGGACCATGCCAAGCACCGGAAACCAGAACAAAGGTGGTCATGGACGAACCTCCGCGCGAAGCCGCGGCAACACCCGGTCGGCGAACTCCTCCAACGCCGCGCGATGGTCATCGACGGCGAACCGGATCACCACGTGCCGCATCCCAGCCGAGGTGTACGCGTTCAACCAATCGACCGCATCGGCCGCGGATCCGGCGAAGGTTGCCTGAATGGTCTCGATGAACTCGAGCGGCGCGTTGTAGTAGCGCTCAATACTGGTCCGCAGACGGTCTCGCGCCCGCTCGGGGTCATCGTCGAGACAGACCGTCGCGTACAGCGCCGGCGTAATCACGCGCACTCCCTCGCCCGCAGCAGGCCCCACGAGGGAGCCCGCCTCACCCATGGCAGGCCCCACTAGGGAGTCCGCCTCACCCACGGCAGTCCCCACCAGAGAGTCCATCTCACCCGCAGCAGGCCCCGCCGAAACTTCCCCCTCGCCAACGGCAGGCTCCACCATGGATCCCACCTCACCGGGAACAGAGCTGCTCAGGAGCGACGCGTCCCCCGCCGCGCGAGCGCCGAGAGCTACCGCCCCGCCAGACACAGGCGCAGGACCGCCCAGGCGTACCGCCTCGCCAGATCCATGACCACCCAGACGTGCCGCCTCCCCAGACCCACCACCACCCAGACGTGCCGCCTCCCCAGACCCACGGCCCCCCACATACGACGCCTCGCCGGACGCAGGACCGCGCAGGCGTGCGGTCTCCTGGACCACACCCCATTCCTGGGCGTACGTCTCACTCGTCGGCGGATACGGCAGCCACCCATCGGCCAGTCGTCCCACGCGTCGCAGCGCTGACGCGCCGCTACCCGCCAGCCAGATCGGCGGTCCCCCGACCTGCGCGGGTTCCGGTTCCAGCATCACGTCTCGGAAGTCGAAATGCGCACCCTGGTACGACACCGCCCCGCCAGCCCACAGTTGCCGCATCACGTCGATCGACTCTTCGGTACGGCTGACTCGGCGCTTGAACGCGATGCCGAGCGCATCGAACTGTGCCTCGGTGTTCGGATGTGGGAATCCGGCGCCCATCCCGGCGATGAGACGCCCGTCGGCGATCCGGTCCAGTGTGGCGAGTTGGTGAGCCAGCAGGATCGGATGACGCAAGGCAGGCAGGAGCACGGCCGTGCCGAGCGTCACCCGTTCTGTCACGGCGGCCACCGCGGACAGGAGCATCAGCGCATCCGCGCGGTGACGGGTCACCGGGCTGTCGCCGGCCCATACGGAGTCGAACCCGAGATCCTCGGCCAGTCGCGCCTGCTCGATCAGCGCGAACGGCTCCCGATCGCCCAGAACGACCCAGTCACGCGTCGGCAGCAGATAGCCGACCTGGGGCCTCGTCATAGTCCCTCCAGTGAAGTGATCACAATCGGATCCTAGAGCATTGACTTCCAGTTTTTGAAGTCTAAGATTCACTTTCAAGAAGACGGCGACAAGGACTCCGACATGACGAAACCGCTCTATACCGCGCAGGCACAGGTGACCGGTGGCCGAGCACACGGACACGGGCGTTCCAGCGACGGGATGCTGGATGTGAACCTGCGCCAGCCGAAAGAACTGGGTGGCGATGGCGATGGGACAAACCCGGAGCAGCTCTTCGCGGTCGGCTATGCCGCCTGCTTCTCAGCTGTCCTGACGATGCTTGGGCAACGAGAGGGATTGAAGGCTGGAGACGCGGCGGTGGACTCCAAGGTCATGCTGATCCCGAACGCCAACGGCACGTTCAAGCTCGGGGTCGAGTTGGACGTTACGCTGCCCTCAATCAAGGACCCGGCGCAGGCCGCCGGCCTGGTGCAAACCGCACACCAGGTGTGCCCGTACTCCAACGCCACGCGCGGCAACATCGACGTCGCTCTGTCAGTGAATGGCTCCGCGCTCTGAGGTGAATACACGCCACGAGTCCAACGTGGCCGTGCGAACTGAAGCCAGGGTCACCAGGCAGTGAGCTCAACGTCAGGGTCGCCGGGCAGCAAGCTCAATGTCAGGGTCGCGGCAGCGAGCTCACCGTCCGGCTGGCCGACCAGCAAGCTCAACGCGGGGCTGCGAGGCTCGATGCCGGACCGACCGGGTTGGCCCGCTCAATAACGGCCAGCCAGACGGCCAGCTCAACACCGGGCTGAGGAGCCACCACAGGCGGTGGTCACCGCAACCTGTGGGTCATCGCCGACCGGTCACCACAGCCGGTGGTGACCGCCATCCGGTCACCGCCGTCGGCAACCGGCGTCCAGTCACCACCGTCTGCCGGTCGGCTACGGAGCAGGGCTAATGGGACAGCTCCCAGCGAGCCCCGTGCGGCGTGTCCTCTACTGTGATCCCCGCCGCCGTCAGCTGGTCCCTGATCGCGTCAGCCGCCTCATAGTCCCTACGCGCCCGAGCAGCCTTACGCTGCTCCAGCGCCACGGCCACCAGGGCGTCGACCACCGGCTTGAGGTCGGACTTCGCCGAGCGCCACTGGGCCGAGCGCGGATCGAGGCCCAGTACGTCGAGCATGTTCTGGGTCTCGGCCAGCAGTCGCGCCACCGCTTCCTTGTCGCCCCTCGCCAGGGCCACGTTGCCCTCGCGGACCACTTCGTGCACGACCGCGAGCGCCTGCGGGGTGCCCAGGTCGTCGTCGAGCGCGTCGCTGAATGCCTGCGGCAGTGGGGCGTCGGCGTCGACGTCGTGGATGACTTCGGCGGCTCGGGTCACGAAGCCCTCGATGCGCTGGTAAGCGGCCGCGGCCTCCCGCAGCGCCTCCTCCGAGTAGTCGATCGACGAGCGGTAGTGCGGTGCCGCGAGGTAGTAGCGCAGCTCCACCGGGCGTACTTTCTGCACCATCTCCGGGATCAGCAGCGAGTTGCCGAGCGACTTGCTCATCTTCTCGGCGCCGATCTTGACCAGGCCGTTGTGCATCCAGTAGCGGGAGAAGCCGTCTCCGGCCGCCTGGGACTGGGCGAGCTCGTTTTCGTGGTGCGGGAAGATCAGGTCGAGGCCGCCGCCGTGGATGTCGAACGTCGGCCCGAGGTATTTGGTTGCCATCGCCGAGCACTCCAGGTGCCAGCCGGGGCGGCCGAGGCCCCAGGGGGTCGGCCAGGTCGGCTCGCCGGGCTTGGCGCCCTTCCACAGGGCGAAGTCGCGCGGGTCGCGCTTGCACGACTCGTCGTCGGTGTCGGCCGCCGCGCGCATGTTGGCCAGCTTCTGGTTGGACAGCGTGCCGTAGCGGTCCTCGTAGGAGACGACGTCGAAGTAGACGTCGCCGCCCGACGCGTAGGCGTGGCCGCGGTCGATGAGCCGCTGCATCAGGACGATCATCTCGGGCACGTGCCCGGTCGCGCGAGGCTCGACGGTCGGGGGCAGGCAGCCGAGAGTGTCGTACGCCCAAGTGAAGGCGCGCTGGTTGCGCTCGGCGACCGTGAACCAGGGGACGGACTCCTCCGCGGCCACCCGGATGATCTTGTCGTCGATGTCCGTGACGTTGCGGCAGAACGTCACGTCATATCCGGAACGCAGCAGCCAGCGGCGCAGCACGTCGAAGTTGACGCCCGAGCGGATGTGCCCGACATGCGGGGGAGCCTGCACGGTCGCCCCACACAGGTAGATCGACGCCCGGCCGGCTTCGACCGGAACGAATTCGCGGATGGCGCGTGCGCTGGTGTCGTAGATGTGCAGGCTCACGAATGAAAGGCTAACGCCTAAGGCAACATCACAGGTCCTTTAATCACGCACGCATGATGACCTTCTCTGGACTTATGCGGACAATCAGCCGCTCGACTCCTGGCTTGTCCTCCCAGGGCTTACCGGTGTACTTCAGCGAGAGCTCCTGGATGAGGTCGCCCGCGGGGTCCTCCTCCATGGTCACGCGACCACGGACCTCGGCGTAGCGGTAGGGGTTCGCCGGGTCGATGACGAGCAGGCTGGCGCGGGGGTCGCGCTCGAAGTTGCGTGGCTTGCGCCGCCCCTTGGCGGTGGAGAAGAGGACGTCGTCACCGTCCGTACGCACCCACACGACCGTCGACTGAGGCCCGCCGTCGGGATTGATGCTGGTCACCGTCGCGTAATTGGGCGCGTCGAACAGCTCGCGCACGTCCCCTGAGAGCTCGGTCATGTATCTCCCTTGATCGGTCCTGACCCCCATTCTTCTGTAGGCTCGAACCGCCATGGACGTGACTCCCCCTTCTACGCTCCGACGCCTGGGCATCGCCCTCGCCGGTCTCGCGGTGGCCGGCCTGACGGCAGTCGCCTGCGTGCTCTCCTTCGACGACCTGCGGGCGCTGGCCATCCGCGGCGAGTCCCGACCCGACCTCGCCTTCCTCTATCCGGCCGGCTTCGACGCGCTCCTGGTCGTCGCGCTGATCGGCGTCCTTCTGCTGCGCTCGGCCCGCCTGCTGGTACGCGCCCAGGCGGCGCTCGTGCTGGTCCTGCTCATCGTGGCCGCCGCCGCGTCGAACGCCGCGACGGCGCTCCAGGTCCAGCTCGACGTACGGCCTCTCGCGGTGGGGGTGGCGATCGCCCCGTGGGTCATGCTGGCGATCGCCCTCTGGCTGTGGTTGCTGCTCATCAAGCACGTCCAGGCCCGCAGGACGTCCACAGACGACGATGACGACGGTACGGCGGAGCAGGACATCGTGCCCTTCCACCGGAACCGCCCCGCCGAGACCCCGCCACCGCTGACCAAGCCGCTGCACCACCCTGTGCTGGAGACCACCCCGGTCGTCGGCCCCACGCCCGCCCCGGAAACCCCGCCCATCTCCGCCCGCGTGGCCCACTGGCCCGCCGCCCCCGGACAGGATCCGGCCGCCGAACCGGCACAACTGCCGCTACGCAGCCCGGAACCGACTGCCGAGTGGCCCCGCCAGCCGGAGAGGCTCCAAGAGCCGCAGCCAGAGCCGGAACCGGAGTTGGAGCCGGAACCGGGCCACCGTACCCACTCGGACGGAGGGACGGAGTCAGGCGGACGCGGGGTGGCGACGCCGGACAGTGAGCCCGGCGGACACACCGAGCCAGGTGCACGCGCCCAGCCCAGCGGACGCACCGAATCAGGTACACGCGCTGAGCCGGGCGGACGCACTGAGCACGGTGAACACACTGAGCCCGCTGAATACGCCGCACCCGGCGAACACACCGAGCCCGCTGAATACGCCGCACCCGGCGAACACACCGAGCCCGCTGAACGCACCGCACCCGGCGGACGCACTGAGCCTGGCGGACGCACTGAGCCGGGCGATCGGCTAGAGCCGCAAGCCGCCGACACTCCCGCGCGGGCGCCGAAGCTCCGCCGTGGCCTGCGCAAGCGTGCTCAGGAGCCCGCCGATGAAGAGTCACGAGGCGCGGCACCGGCCCCGTCCGCCCCAGAACCCGAGCCATCCCCAGAACCCGAGCCATCCCCGGAACTTGAGCCAATTCCTGAGTCCGTGCCGACCTCTGAGGCTGGGCCAACGTCTGAGCCCGGGCCGACCTCTGAGCCGAGTGCCGAGCCGCAGTCGGCCCCGGAGGCGAGCAACGAGCAGAAGCGGCCGGTGCGCTGGGGCGATCGGATCAAGCCGACCGACGTCCTCGTCCACCCCCGCACCCCCGTGGTCAGCGACCGGGACACCGACACCCAACCGGTCCGGGTCTTCAGCGACATCCCAACCGCACCTCCCCGCACCAGACCTGCAAAAGCTGGAGCCGCCGAACAGGCCGAAGCGGGTCACAACCCCGACCCCGACCACGGCCCGGAGGCCGCCGATCCCGCCGAGTCCACCACCGCCCAGACCCGCACACTGCAGGACCGCGCCCTGGAGGACACCGCCCCTCACCCGGTCGTCGAAGACGACGCCCCCTCAGGCCGGCTCCGCAGCACCCCCCTCCCGCCCGAGGACTGATCCGACGCAGCGGAAGAAGCCCCGTCCGGTGAGCCGACACAGCAGACGGCCCCACCCATGACCCGACGCAGCAGAAGACCCGCCCGGTGTAAATACCGGGCGGGTCTTCGCGTACCGTTCCGCGCCGAAGAGGGTTCGGCACAGTCGCGGAACTGCCTAAGCCATCGTCTAAACGCTCCTACCACTGCCCCGCCGCAGCCCAGCCACGAGCCCGACACCCACAATGGCCAGAACGACCTGCATGACGAGTTCGATCCAGTCGATGCCATTGGTGGTGGCGACGCCGAGCACCTGCGCGATGAGCGTGCCCACCAGGGCGGCGACGATACCGACGACGATGGTGAGGATCCACCCGATGGCCTGCCTGCCGGGAAGCAGCAGACGACCGAGGGCGCCGATCACGGCGCCGATCACGATGGCGCCAAGGATGGACTGGATTGTCATGACCAAACCTCCCAGTGAGGGTGAGCCGTTCACTCTCGAGGGAGATCAGTACCCGGCCACGCGCGAATATGCGTAAGTGCTGGGAAACGCCAGGTCAGATCGGTGTTCCTCCGGTTCGGCCCGTTCTCCCGGTGCTCATCCTGGCTACGATGAGGACCCCGATGACGGCCAGGACGAGCTGGATGATGTGCTCCAGCCAGTCGATGCCCCTGGTGTCGGCCCAGCCGAACGCCTGAGCGATGAGCGTGCCGAGCAGAGCCGCCACGATGCCGACGATCAGCGTCAGGCCGATGGACATGTTCTGCTTACCGGGCACTATCAACCGGGCCAGTGCTCCGACAATGGCGCCGATGATGACTGCGGAAACAATCGCGCCGATCATGTGTTGCTCCCCCCGAAGACGTTCCACATGTCTTGAAGAGGACTTACCCGACATATCAGGAACGTACCCTCGGGAAGGCGGCGATCCGTACCGCGCCAGTAACGGACCGCCGCCTCCGCTCGCTCGGCGGGCCGGAGGCAGCGCCCGCCGGGATACCCTCAACGGATCCCGTAAGAAGACGCCGCACTGCCGGTAAAGGTTGACGAACGCCGCGCCCGACGACGGACAGCATTAACGACGAACGGAACTAAGCGACAACGAGTGCGGTCGCGATGGCCGCGACCCCTTCGCCGCGCCCGGTCAGCCCCAACCCGTCCGTGGTGGTCGCGCTGAGGCTCACAGAAGCCCCCAGAGCGGCGCTGAGCGCCTTCTCGGCCTCCGTACGGCGAGGCGCGAGTTTGGGCCGGTTACCGATGATCTGGACGGCGACGTTGCCGATCTCGAAGCCCGCCGAACGCACCTGGCGCGCGGTCTCCTCCAGCAGCGTGACACCCGAGGCGCCCGCCCAGCGCGGGTCGGCGGTGCCGAACAGGCCACCGAGATCGCCGAGCCCGGCGGCGGACAGCAGTGCGTCACAGGCCGCGTGCGCGGCGGCGTCGCCGTCGGAGTGGCCCGCGAGCCCGACTTCACCCGGCCAGTGCAGGCCGGCGAGATGCAGGTCGCGCCCTGAAACGAACGGGTGGACGTCGACTCCGACGCCCACCCGTGGAAGCTTCGTGTTCAGGAGTTGAGAACCTCGTCGAGCAAGGCCTCCGCCTTGTCCTCATTGGTCTTCTCGGCGAGGGCCAGCTCACTCACCAAGATCTGACGGGCCTTGGCGAGCATGCGCTTCTCACCGGCGGACAGGCCGCGCTCGCGGTCCCTCCGCCACAGGTCCCGGACCACCTCGGCGACCTTGTTGACATCGCCGGACGCGAGCTTCTCCAGATTGGCCTTATAGCGCCGAGACCAGTTGGTCGGTTCCTCGGTGTGCGGCATCCGAAGAACATCGAAAACCCGCTCTAGGCCTTCTTGGCCGACAACATCGCGCACGCCGACGAGTTCTGCGTTTTCTGCTGGCACCTGGACGGTAAGGTCGCCCTTGTCGACCTTGAGCACCAGGTAGGTCTTTTCCTCACCCTTGATGGATCGCTTCGTGATTGCTTCGATCCGAGCAGCCCCATGGTGGGGGTAGACGACAGTGTCGCCGACCTGGAAAGTCATGTGACAAGTACCCCTTCCGCTGTACTCCAGAGTACCACGCATCCACAGGCTCCCGGAACAGTGAAATCATCATAACTGCAGGTCAAAGCGGCATATTGGGGGTTGACAAGCCGTCAACTCTATGAATCGCATATGCGGGCATAGCTAATGACCTGCAGGGGTGCGGATATGACCATGGATTCGGGTGGATATGGTGGGCGCTGCCCAACATGCATGCGCAAGACCCTAGGAGAACCCGCTCGTGACCCGCCGTCGCTGGATTGTCGCCGCCGCCGTCTTCCTGGCTGCCCCCGTGCTCGCCGGCTGTTCGGCTGGATTCGACGCCGCCACCAACAAGCCGTATGCCCCCAATGAGGCCGGAGTCCTCTTCGATCAGACCAGCAACTACGGCACGCGTGGCATCCATATCCCCCAGGCGTTCATCCTCGGCCCCGACTCCGGAGCACAGCTCGTCTACGGCGGCTCCGCCCCGGTCTATCTGAACATCCTCAACACCAACGGCGCCCCCGACACGCTCACGGCGGTCAACGCCGGCAACATGGCCACCGCGAAGGTGACCGCGCCGATCCAGCTGCCGAGCAACCAGCTCGTCAACACCGGCAAGCCGAGCCCGCAGATCATGCTGGAAGGCATCTCCAAGGGCCTCAGGGGCGGCGAGAGCATCCGCCTGGACCTCCAGTTCGCCAACGCCGGGGTCGTGTCCATGAACGTCCCTGTGGTCACGCGCAGCCGCGAGTTCAAGGACTACCCGCCGGCGCCCAACGCGACCCCCGCGCCGACGCCCACGCCCTCGGCCTCCGCCGCGGCCGAGGCCGAAGCGGCCCACTGACCCAAGAGGTCGAAGTGGCCCACTGAGCCCAAGAGAAAGCCCCGGTCCGGCACGAGAGGAAGCCCGCACGCGCCGAACCGGGGCCGACCGGCCGACCCTGTCAGCTCTCCAGCGCGTCGAACTTGTAGCCCAGCCCGCGCACCGTCAGGATGCAGCGCGGGTTGGACGGATCCGATTCGATCTTGGCGCGCAGCCGCTTGACGTGAACGTCGAGCGTCTTGGTGTCTCCCACGTAGTCGGCGCCCCACACCCGGTCGATGAGCTGCCCCCGGGTGAGCACCCGCCCGGCGTTGCGCAGCAGCACCTCCAGGAGCTCGAACTCCTTCAGCGGCAGCTGCACCTGGTCACCGCGTACGGCCACCACATGCCTGTCGACGTCCATGCGCACCGGACCCACCGCCAGCACCGCCGACTCCAGCTCCTCCACCGCGTCGCCCTGGCGGCGCAGCACGGCGCGGATGCGGGCGACGAGCTCGCGCGAGGAGAACGGCTTGGTGACGTAGTCGTCGGCGCCCAGCTCCAGCCCCACGACCTTGTCGATCTCGCTGTCCTTGGCGGTCAGCATGATGACCGGCACCTTGGAGCGCTGCCGCAGCGAGCGGCATACCTCGGTGCCCGGCAGCCCGGGCAGCATCAGGTCGAGCAGCACCAGGTCGGCGCCGCTCCGGTCGAACGTGTCGAGCGCCTCCGGCCCGGTCGCCGCGACGGAGACCTCGAAGCCTTCTTTGCGGAGCATGTACGACAAGGCGTCGGAGAACGACTCTTCGTCCTCGACCACGAGAACTCGGGTCATTTTGCGGCCTCCAGGGTGTTCGGGGGTGGTACGACCACCGCGGTGCCGCCGAAAGCGGGCAGCCGCAGCGTGAATGTGGAGCCGGAGCCTTCCTTGCTCCAGACGGAGACCTCGCCGGCGTGCGCCGCGGCGACGTGCTTGACGATCGCGAGGCCGAGGCCGGTGCCGCCGGTCGCCCGGGACCTGGCCGCGTCGACGCGGAAGAAGCGTTCGAAGATGCGTTCGAGCGCCTCTTCCGGGATGCCGATGCCCTGGTCGCTGACGCTGATCTCGACGGAGTCGCCGGCCGGTCTGACGCTGACGACGACCCGGGTGTGTTCGGGGCTGTAGGCGACGGCGTTGTCGATGAGGTTGCGCAGGGCGGTGACGAGCAGTTCGTCGTCCCCCCAGATGCGCAGGCCCTCCGTGCCGCCGGTGACGAGCGTGATGTCCTTGGCGATCGCCCTGGTGTTGCAGTGGTCGATGGCGTCGTGGATGGATTCGTCGATCGAGACCTGGCCGGGGGTGGGGATGGGCTCGGCGCCCTGGATCCGGCTCAGCGTGATCAGGTCCTGCACGAGATAGTTGAGCCGGGCGGCCTCGTGCTGCATGCGCCCGGCGAACCTGGTGACGGCCTCGGGGTCGTCGGCGGCGTCCTGGATGGTCTCGGCGAGCAGGCTCAGCGCGCCGACGGGGGTCTTGAGCTCGTGGCTGACGTTCGCCACGAAGTCGCGGCGGACCGCCTCGACCCTGCGCCGCTCGGTCTGGTCCTCGGCGAGCACGAGCACTTGGCCGTGCGAGCCGAGGGGGGCCACCCGGACCGCGAAGTTCGTGATCTCCTGGCCGAACTTGTGCCCGGCGACGTCGATCTCGCTCTCGCGGATCTCGCCGTCCCGGCGTACCTGCCTGGCCAGTGCCAGGAGCTCGGCGGCCATCAGCCGGTCGCCCTTGACCAGCCCGAACGCGCGGGCGGCCGAGCTGGCCCGCAGCACGCGATCGTGCGCGTCGAGCACGACGGCGGACGAGGGAAGTACGGCCAGCACCGACGCCACGCCCTGCGGAAGGGCGCTGGTCTCCTGGTCGCCGGCCGTCGCGGCTCTGCTCGAGGCCTCGATCTGGTTGCGGTAGAACAGGACCGCCAGCGCTCCCACGACGAACCCCGCCAGGGCCGTCAAGCTCATGGCCATCTCACTCATGCCTTCGATGGTAGGTGGCCTTCATCAAGTGACAGCCCTTCCACCTGCGGATGAACAGCCCTTTCCAGGAAAGTTCATCTCACTGTAGGAGTTCGTTCATCAAGAGCAACGTACGGTGACGGCATGCGCGACGCGTACCATGAAGAACTCGATTCCCTGACGGACAAGCTGGTCGAGATGACCAGGCTGGTCCGCTCGGCCATCTCCAGAGCCACCACGGCCCTGCTCGACTCCGACCTCCAGCTCGCGGAGAGCGTGATCTCCAGGGATACGGAGGTGAACGCGACGTTCGAGCAGCTCGAGGCGTCCATCTTCGAGCTGATGGCCCGGCAGCAGCCGGTGGCCGTGGACCTGCGGATGGTCATCACGGCCTTGCGGATGGGCACGGACCTGGAGCGCATGGGCGACCTGGCGGTGCACGTGGCCAAGGTCGCGCGGCTGCGCCACCCCGACTCGGCCATCCCGGCGGAGGTACGGCCCACGATCGTGCAGATGGGCCAGATCGCCGAGACCCTGGTCACGAAGGCGGGCGGCTGCATCGCCTCGCACGACGTGGAGTCGGCGCTGGAGCTGGAGGCCGACGACGACGCCATGGACAAGCTGCACCGGCGGCTGTTCAGGAACATCCTGGCCAAGGACTGGCCCCACGGCGTGGAGCCGGCGATCGACATCACGCTGATCGGCCGCTACTACGAGCGTTACGCCGACCACGCGGTCAACGTGGCCGGTGACGTCGTCTACCTGGTGACGGGCTCCCGTCCGACGGCCAACCCGAGCTGATGGGCCGATGACGGCGGGGCGCGCGATGCGCCCCGCCGTCGGTGTTCAACGGCCCTGGTTGGCGACCGCCTCGATCGCCGCCTTCGCCGCCTCCGGGTCGAGGTATTCGCCGCCGCGCTGGAGCGGCCGGAACTCGTCGTCCAGCTCGTAGCGCAGCGGGATGCCCGTGGGGATGTTGAGCCCGGCGATCTCCTCGTCGGGGATGCCGTCGAGGTGCTTGACCAGCGCGCGCAGCGAGTTGCCGTGCGCCGCCACCAGCACGGTGCGCCCGGCCGCGAGATCCGGGACGATCTCGTCGTACCAGTAGGGCAGCATGCGGTCGACGACGTCCTTGAGGCATTCGGTGCGCGGCATGAGCTCGGGCGGCAGCAGGGCGTAGCGCGGGTCGCCCGCCTGGGAGTATTCGTCGCCGTCGGCGATCGGGGGCGGCGGGACGTCGAAGGAGCGCCGCCAGAGCATGAACTGCTCGTCGCCGAACTCCTCGCGGGTCTGCGCCTTGTTCTTGCCCTGGAGGGCGCCGTAGTGGCGCTCGTTGAGCCGCCACGAGCGCTTGACGGGCAGCCAGAGCAGGTCGGCCTCGCCGAGGGAGAGCTGGGCCGTCTGGATGGCCCTGGTCAGCAGGCTGGTGTGCACCACATCGGGCCGGACCCCGGCCTCCACCAGGAGCTTGCCGCCCCGGCGGGCCTCGTCCTCGCCCTTGGCCGAGAGGCTCACGTCCACCCACCCGGTGAACAGGCCTTTCGCGTTCCAGTCACTCTCGCCGTGCCGTAGCAGCACCAAAGTCGCCATGCGGGCAATCCTAGGCGGGCCTCAGCTGTCGGTTCGCGCCGGATCCGCGAAGCGGGCGAACGCCTGGAGGTTGGCCAGCGACTCGCCGCGTTTGGCGCGCCAGGCCCACTCGCGCCTGATCGACGAGGCGAAGCCGAGCTCCAGGGCCCTGTCGAACCAGTCGTCGGAATAGGTCAGCACGCAGCCGAGCAGCCGGTCGATCTCCTCTTCCGTGATCGCCGTGAGCGGCACCCGGCCGACGAGGTAGACGTCGCCGACGCTGTCGACGGAGAAGTGGACGCCGTACATGCCGCCGTTCTTGGCGAGCAGCCACTTGTAGAACTCGGTGTGGTTCTCGTCGGGCTGGCGGCAGAAGAACGCCTCGACGTGCAGCGCCTGATCGCCGATGATCAACCACGTCATCGTGGCGAGTTTGTGCTGCCCGGGCAGCTTCACCAGGAACGCCCCCGGCCGCGGCTCGTCAAAGGAGACATCCGCGGCCTTGAGCGCGGTTTCTACGACTTCGCGCATGCCGTACAGCCTACGGAACGATCGGCCCGCCTACGGAACGAGCGCCCTATGAGATGACGGCGACCGGCAGCCTGTGCAGGTCGGCGACTGCGTCGGCGTAGACCTCCATCAGCCGGGACGAGGTGGCCTGCCAGCCGAACGCCGTCGCGTGCCGGCGGGCGCCGGCCGACAGGCCGTCGCGCCAGGCCGGCGCGGTGACGAAGCGGCGCAGCACGCGTGCCCACTCGTGCGAGTCGTGGCCGTCCACGAGCACGCCGGACACTCCATCCTGTACGGCCGTGCGCAGCCCGCCCACGGCAGCTGCGGCGACGGGGGTGCCGCACGCCTGTGACTCCAGGGCGACGAGGCCGAACGACTCGCTGTAGGACGGCACGACGGTCACATCGGCCGCGCGGTACCAGTCGGCCAGCTCGTACTGCGGCGCGGGCGGCACGAGCCGGACGACGTCGGAGATGCCCAGCTCGGTGGCGAGCTCGGCGAGGAGGGACGGCCTGGCCAGGCCGTTGCCCGAGGGGCCGCCCACGCACGCGACGACCAGGCGGTCGCGCAGCGAGGGGTCGTCGATGAGCATCCGCGAGGCGGCGCGCAACAGCACGTCGGGCGCCTTCAGCGGCTGAATCCGGCCCACGAACAGCAGGACGTGCGCGTTCTGCGGCAGCCCGAGGCGGCGGCGGGAGGCTCCCTGCGAAGCGGGCTGGAAGACCGTGAGGTTGACACCCGGGTTCACGACCGCGACACGTTCCTCCCGCGCCCCATACAGCTCCATGAGCTCGTTCCCCTCGTCGGCGGTGTTGGCGACGAGGCGGTCGGCGATCTCCACGACCTGCTGCTCCCCCACCACGCGGGCCTGCGGCTCGGGCTGGTCGTTCTGGGCCAGCAGCAGGTTCTTCACCTTGGCCATGGTGTGCATGGTGTGCACCAGAGGCACGCCCCAGCGCTCCTTGGCCAGCCAGCCGACCTGGCCGGACAGCCAGTAGTGCGAGTGGATGACGTCATAGCGGCCGGGGTCGTACATCGCCTCGGTCCGCAGCACGCCGGACAGGAACGCGCAGAGCTGGCCGGGCAGGTCGGCCCTGGTCAGCTCCTCGTACGGTCCCGCGGTCAGGTGGCGGACCATGACACCGGGGGCGAGTTCGGACACCGGTGGCTGGTCACGTCCGGTGGCCCGGGTGAAGATCTCCACCTCGACGCCGGACTCGGCCAGCCGCTTGGCCGATTCGACGATGTACACGTTCATCCCGCCGGCGTCGCCCGTGCCGGGCTGTTCCAGGGGAGACGTGTGCATGCTGATGGTCGCGACCCGGTTGACCCGTCGTCGCCTCACCCGACACCACCTCCAAACGCATTACAACTATGCCGAGCATCCCGACATTCCCGACAAGCGGGGTGTCATGGGCAGGGCTGGCAAGATGTGTGCCATGAAGAAGACGGCTGTGGTGACGGGCGCGAGCAGCGGGATCGGCGAGGCGACGGCGAGGCGGCTGGCCGCCGAGGGCTACGACGTGGTGGCGGGCGCGAGGCGGCAGGACCGGCTGGACAAGCTGGCCGCCGAGGTGCCCGGGATCCGCCCCGTGTCCCTGGACGTGACCTCTCAGGAGTCGGTGGACGCGCTGGCGGCCTCGCTCGACCGCTGCGACGTGCTGGTCAACAACGCCGGTGGCGCGCTCGGCATGGAGCCGGTGGCCGAGGGGCGGCTCGACGACTGGCAGCGGATGTACGACACCAACGTCCTCGGATCGCTGCGGATGACGCAGGCCCTGGTGCCCATGCTCGTCGAGTCGGGCGACGGGGTGCTGGTGATGCTCACCTCGACCGCGGCGCTGGTGGCGTACGAGGGCGGGGGCGGCTACGTGGCCGCCAAGCAGGCGCAGCGGTCGATGGCCGAGACGCTCAGGCTGGAGCTGGTCGGGCAGCCCGTACGCGTCGTGGAGATCGCGCCGGGCATGGTCCAGAGCGAGGGTTTCGCGGTGACCCGCTTCCGCGGCGACGAGGCGGCGGCCGCCCGCGTGTACCAGGGCGTGCCCGATCCGCTGAGCTCCGACGACGTGGCCGAGGCGATCGTGTGGTGCGTCACCAGGCCCGCGCACGTCAACATCGACCGCCTGGTCATGCGCCCGCGCGCCCAGGCCGCCCAGCACAGGGTGCACCGCGTCGGTGGCTAGGCCGGTCGGTTCGATCACCCGGGGCACGACCGGGCACAACCGGCTGCGGCGCGCCGACCGGTGGATCGCCGCCGCCCACGGCCGCGTGCTGCGCGGCGCCGCCCGGCCGCTGGCCGTGGACCTCGGCTACGGTGCCTCTCACACCACCACGCTGGAGCTGTTCACCCGCCTGCGGCGGATCAGCCCGGACATCGAGGTGGTGGGCATCGAGATCGATCCCGCGCGGGTCGCCCTGGCCAGGCCGTACGAGCGCGCCGGTCTGAGCTTCGCCCTGGGCGGCTTCGAACTGCCGGTCTCGCGTCCCCCGCTGCTGATCCGAGCCTTCAACGTCCTCAGGCAGTACGGCGAGGCGGACGCCTGGCGCTACTGGGAGGCGCTGCGCGGCCGGCTGGCTCCCGGGGGTGTCCTGGTGGAGGGCACCTGCTCGGAGAGCGGCCACCGGGCGATCTGGGCCGGTCTGGATCGGGACGGCCCGCGCACGCTCACCCTCTCGGCCAGGTTCGACGCCTTCGACCGCCCTTCTGACCTGGCCGACCGCCTGCCGAAGACCCTCATCCACCGCAACGTCCCCGGTGAGCGCATCCATGCGTTCCTGAGCGACTTCGACCACGCCTGGGCGAGAACCGCCCCGTACGGCGCCCACGGCCGCCGGCAACGCTGGCTGGCCGCCGCGGACCTGCTGGCGAACACCTGGCCCATCCACCGGCATCCGCCGCTCGGCGGCACGGCCAGATGGCGCCTCGGCGAACTGACCCTCCCCTGGGACTCCGTAGCGCCCCTGTGACTAAAGGGCGGCGGAGAAGGCCGCGTAAGCGACCGCGTCGAACAGGACGAACCGCACTTCGTCCACAGCTGTGGAAACCTCCCGCACGGTACGCAGCGCGATGCGGGCGCCGTCATCCAGCGGCCACCCATAGATACCCGTCGAGATCGCAGGAAAGGCCACCGACCGGGCCCCCAGCGAGTCGGCCACCCGGAGCGACTCGCGATAACAGGAGGCCAGGACTTTGGAGCGGTCATCCGTCCGCGAATAGACCGGCCCGACGGTGTGGATCACCCAGCGGGCGTCGAGCCGTCCGGCGGTCGTGGCCACGGCCTGCCCGGCCGGCAGTCCCTTGCCGTAGTGGGAAGCCCGCAACTCCCGGCAGGCGGCGAGAATCTCCGGCCCACCCCGCCGGTGGATCGCGCCGTCGACCCCGCCCCCGCCCATCAGCGACGAGTTGGCGGCGTTGACGATCGCGTCAACCGTCTGCGCGGTGATGTCCCCCTGTACGAGCGTGACGTCCATCTCACCAGCATCCCGGATATCTGCTCGACGCTTTGTAGTACTACGCTGAAGCGTGTGAAGGGTCTTGGCGAGCTCGAACGCAGCATCATGGACATCATCTGGGCGGGGAGCAGCCCGCTGACGGCCCGTGAGGTCGGCAGGCTCATAGCCGACCGCGATCTGGCCCCGACCACCGTCATGACCGTCCTCGACCGTCTGACCCGCAAGGGCTTCCTCCAGCGGACCCGCGACGGCCGCGCCTGGCGCTACGAGCAGGCGGCGAGCCGCGACGCGTACATCGCTGAGCTTATGCTGGAAGCTCTGGACCTGACGGGCGACCGCTCGGCCGCCCTCACCCGCTTCGCCCAGGCCGTGTCCGGCTCGGAGGCGGAGATCCTGCGCAGGGCTCTCACGGAGCTGGAGCTGGAGGAAGAGTGACCACGGCAGCGACGCTGGCAGCGCTCGCCCTGGCGTGCGGGCTCGGCTCCTGGCGTCTCACGACTGCCCGCTGGACGTCTCGCGCCCCTCGGATCGCCATCATCCTCTGGCAGTCCCTGGGCGTGGCCTGGGGCCTGGCCACGACGGGCGCCATGCTGGCGTACGCCGTGCAGCCCTCGGGGCTGGGCATCCTGCCGGGCATGGCGGCCTTCCTGAGCGGCGAGCGCCCGCGCGGGACCTGGGATCCGCTGCACATGACGGCGATGATCGCCGGGCTGGCCTCACTGACCGTCCTCATCGTGGTGCTGATCACCGCCGGCGTGCAGGCGCTGCAGGCACGCAGGCGGCACCGCGTGCTGCTCGCCCTGATCGCCCGCGACGACCCGGGCGTGCCCGGCGTGCGGGTGCTCGACCATCCGAGCGCGGCGGCCTACTGCGTACCGGGACTGCGCTCGCAGGTGGTGGTCAGCGAGGGCGCGCTCAAGCTGCTGTCGCACGACGAGCTCACGGCCGTGCTCGCGCACGAGGCCGCGCACGTACGGGAGCGGCACGACCTGGTGCTGCTGCCGTTCGCCGCCCTGCGCCGGGCCCTGCCCTGGTCCAAGGTGGTCTGCGAGGCGCAGGCGCAGGTCGAGCTGCTCATCGAGATGGCCGCCGACGACCGCGCGCGCCGCTACTGCTCGCCGCGCAGGCTGGCCACCGCCCTGCTCAGGTTCGGCACGGCCGGCGCCATGCCGACCCCGCAGGGCATGCTCGGCGTACGCGCCCAGAACGTCATGGCCCGGGTGGACCGCCTGATCAAGCCGGGTCCGTCCCTGCCCGCCGCGATGCGCTTCAGCATCCTCGCCCTGTCCGTGACGCTGGTCACCGCCACGCCGTTCCTCTGGACCATCCAGTTTTAGCGCTTGCTGGCGCTAGCTTTGCGTTTGCAATTGCAAGCACTCTGGGGCACACTGGAGGCATGGCACTACCGAAGGTCGGCTCGATCGGCGAATACATCCGCGAGCAGCGGCAGCAGGCGAAGATCTCCATGCGCCAGCTCGCGGCGGCCGCAGGGGTGTCCAACCCTTACCTCAGCCAGATCGAGCGCGGCCTGCGCAAGCCGAGCGCGGAGATTCTCAACCAGATCGCCAAGGGTCTGCACATCTCATCGCAAGCGCTCTATGTGCAGGCGGGCCTGATCGAGGATCGCGAGCCGCCGAGTGATGTCATCACCGCGATCCGCGCCGACACGCACCTGAGCGGGCGGCAACGTCAGGTGCTCATTGATATCTACGAGTCGTTCCGCAAAGAGAAGCGCGCCGAAGACGAGCAGACCTCCCAGAACGCTCATCTCCGGCACGACTCCGAATCGGGCGACGAGCCACTGCCTGAGGAATATCTCGCCGCGCTTGAGCCTTTTGCGGCGTCCACCGGCAATGGCACCGCCAACCAGGAAACCAAGGAAGGTTAACCCATGACGCTGGCCACTGAGGTCAAGAAGCTCACCGACTCCAAGCCTTTCTACGCCGTGGCGGGGGCGGGCGACTATGCCGTGGAGAAGCTGCGGGAGCTGCCCGAGCAGCTGCTGAAGCTGCAGTCCCGGCGCGCCGAGATCGCCAAGGACCTCCCCGAGAAGGCCCGCACCTACGCCGACAAGGCCGAGGGCTTCGCCAGGGAGTTCCCCGAGAAGGCGCGCACCTACGCCGACCAGCTGACCGTGCTGGCCACCGAGGTCTACGAGGACTTCGCCACCCGTGGGCGCAAGGTCGTCAGCAAGACGACCGGCGAGGCCGCGCTGGAGCTGGAGGAGGTGTCGGAGGCCGCCGAGCCGGCCGTCGCCACCCCCGTCAAGAAGCCCCGCACCACCAAGGCCACCACGCCCAAGGCCTGACACCACGCCGAAAGCCCGTCTCCGCCCGGAGGCGGGCTTTCCGCTTCGGGGTGCCCGTTTGTCGGGGGCGCCTACTAGGCTGGGGCCGTTTCATCGCGAGCGTTGGGCGGGACTCACATGGAAATTGTCAACGGCGGCTTGAATCTTCTCTTCCTGCTGCTCGCGGTCGGCATCTTCGGCATGTCGGTCTACGCGCTGGTGCACGCGGCGCGGGTGCCGGCCAACGCGTTCGTGTCGGCCGGCAAGCTGCAGAAAAACCTCTGGCTGATCATTTTGGTCCTGGCCACGCTGTTCTCCGCCGCGGGCGCGTGGTCCTACTTCCAGGCCTTCATGCTTCTTGGGGGCGTCGAGTTCATCGGGATCGGGCTGGGGTTCTTCTCGATCCTCGCCGTCATCGCGGCGACGGTCTACGTCGTGGACGTCAAGCCCGCCGTCAAGGGCATGGGCGGGCGCGGCGGCAACAACGGCCCCTACGGGCCTTGGTGATCCTTCCCGGGTAGGCGGCCGATGGCGTCCGCCAGCCATTGAGCCAGGTGGAGATGGCCCTCGGCGGTCGGATGGATGCCGTCGGGGAGCAGCCGGCCGGGCGGGGCGCCGGTGATCTGTTGCTCGGCGAGCGGGTCCAGGAAGGGGACGGCTTCCTGCTGGGCCAGGCTCGACAGGGCGTCACGCAGCCGATAGGCCTTGCGCGGGGTGTCGTGCAGCCAGATGGGGCCGATCATGAGGATCCGGGTTCTCGGCCAGCGAGTCCGCGCCTCGGAGATGAGGCTCGCCGCCGCTCGCCGCACACTCGCCGGGGACCACGGGCTGTCGTTGTGGCCGCCTGAGATGATCAGTGTGTCGGGCGCGGGGCGCCAGGCCAGCTCGGCCTCGAACGACTCCTGGAACGTACGCCCGACGCGGCCCTGGTTGAGATAGCCGGTGCCGCCCGCGCCCGCGATGACCGGCTGCCAGCCGAGCAGGCGAGCCGATTCGGTGGCGTAGGTCCGCCAGAGCGGGACCGGGCCGGAGCCGACCGTGAAGCTGTCGCCGACGAACATCACGACGGGGGCGGCCGGCCCGCTCTGCGGCAGGTGCGTCTCGGGGTGAAGCTGCGCCGGGCTCGGCCAGGATTCACCAGCCCCACCACTGCATCCCGTTATTGCACAACAAATCCCCAATATCGCGACAGCCGGTGCGATCAGGGCTCGATCCAGCAGGCCGCGCATAACCACCTCGGGGCTTAAGCTGCCGACATGACTCATGACCTCCACGGGCGGACAGAACGGCTCGAATTGTCGGATCAGGAGCTGCGCGACTTCGAGGCCGTCGTCCTTGACTCCACACCCGACGGAATCGTGCTGAGCAAGTCGGCATTCTATCCAGGCGGAGGCGGCCAGCCGGCGGATCACGGAGTTCTGCTCTGGCAGGGGGTGGAAACTCGGATCGTCGGGGTGCGCAAAAGCGATGATCTGCACCTGATTCCAGCAGAGGGCGACCCGGTCCCGCCGGTCGGCACGGTGGTGCAGGGGGCGGTGGCCGACGCCCGCCGTTCGGCCCTGATGCGTACCCACTCGGGGCTGCACGTCCTGTGCGGCGTCGTCTTCCGCGACTACGGCTCGCTGGTGACGGGCGGCAACATGGACGAGCTGAGCGCGCGGATGGACTTCAACCTGCCGGAGCTGCCGCCGGGCTTCAAGGAGGCGGTCGAGGACGCGTGCAACGCCGAGATCGTCGCGGACCGGCGCATCGACGTACGGGTGCTGCCGCGCAAGGAGGCGTTCGACATCCCGGACATCATCCGGACGGCGACCAACCTGGTGCCGGCGGACGTGGCGGACGTCAGGATCGTCGACATCGTCGGGCTGGACACCCAGGCCGACGGCGGCACGCATGTCGCCTCGACGAAGCAGATCGGGCGCATCAAGGTGGCCAAGATCGAGAGCAAGGGCCGCGGCTTCCGGCGCCTCCGCATCGCGATCTCGGACTGACGCCTCCGCCTCGCGGTCCCGGGCCAGTGTCTCCGCGTGGCGGTCCCGGGCTGGTCATCCCCTGGCCTGGCCTGCGGCCTCGATGATCCCGGCCAGGCCGTCGAGCAGCGATCGCAGACCGAACTCGAAGAGCCGGTCGAGGTCGAAGTCGAAGTCGCCCCCCATCCGCCGGATGACGTCGACGAACGTGGGATAGCCGCCCGAGGTGACGACGGCCGTCAGCCGCGCGTCCTGGGCCCGCATCCATTCGTCGTCGGTGAGGCCGGTCTCGGCCTGTGCCTGGGACTCCAGCTCGAAGTTGGCGGCGATCCCCTCGACGTAGCTGTACATCAGGATGTGCACGTGCATCATGCTCTCCGGGTCGAGGCCATGGCCGTCGACCGCCGCCAGCGCCCATTCGGCGTGCTTGAGCAGGCTGGGTGACGGCAGCGGCCGGCTCAGCGAGGTGATCCGGGTGAGCCACGAGTGCCGCCGGTAGGCCGCCCACTGCACGCGGGCCGCCACCTCCAGCCGGGCCCGCCAGCCGGGCGGCGGCTCTGCGGGGAGCGGGAACTCGCCGAACACCTGGTCGATCATCAGCTCGACCAGGTCGTCCTTGCTGCCCACGTGGCGGTAGAGCGACATCGTGGCCACGCCGAGCCGACCCGCGACGCCGCGCATGGACAGCGCGGGCAGCCCCTCGGCGTCGGCGATCTCGACGGCGGCCCGCACGACACGCTCCCGCGTCAGATCACGGGCCGGATCACGGGCCGCGCCCCGGATCGGGTCACCGACCGGGTCACGGAAGGCCGGATCACCCGCCGGGGCTCGCGTCGGCTCGCGGCCGGGGTCGTCGGGGTCGCTGTGCGGGCGCCGTGGCGACCGGATCGACGGTCCGGCGACGACCGTGCCGACGCGCGACTCGGCCACGACCACGCCTTCCTGCGCGAGCCGGGCCAGCGCCTTGGCGGCCGTGGCCAGGGCCACGTCCCAGTCCCTCGCCACCTGCCTGGTGGAGGGCACCCGCTCCCCGACCCGCAACTCGCCGTCCGCTATCCGGCGCTTGATGTCGTCGACGATCCGCACGTACGGCGGCACCGCTTCCGCAACCACCCGGCCTCCTCCACCTCTGTACTAGTACAGAGATTAGCAGAATCCCTGTTGCAAAGCCTGTCTGTACGCCGTACATTCACCTCGTACAGCGTCAACAAAAGGGAGATCCAATGAACGTCCTCATCTCCGGCGCCAGCATCGGCGGCCCCGTCCTGGCCTACTGGCTGCGCGAGCACGGCTTCGACGTGACCGTCGTCGAACGCGCCCCCGCCCCCCGCCGAGGCGGCCAGGCGATCGACATCCGGGGAGCCGCGCTGGAGGTGGCCGAGCGCATGGGCATCCTGGAGCAGGCACGAGCCAAGAAGACCGACATGCGCGGCATGTCGATGGTCGACGGCGACGGCAACGAGCTGATGCGCACCACCGAGGAGACGGTCAGCGGCGGCCGGCTGGACAGCCCCGACATCGAGATCATGCGCGACGACCTGACCGCACTCGTCATCGCCGCCTCGGGCAGCGGCGTCGAATACCTCTATGGCGACTCGATCGCGGCGCTCCACGACGACGGCCAGGGTGTCCAGGTGACCTTCGAGAGCGGCGTGCGGCGGCACTTCGACTACGTGGTCGGCGCCGACGGCCTGCACTCGAACGTGCGCGGGCTGGTGTTCGGCGAGGAGTCGCGGTTCATTCACCACCTGGGCATGTACGTGGCGATCTACAGCGCCGAGAACTTCCTCGGCCTGGACCGCTGGCAGGTGTGGCACCGCGAGGGCGACGCGGGGTTCGGCCTCTACACCGCGCCCGGCAACGCCTCGATCCGGGTCAACATCGGCTTCGGCGGCGAGGACGTCGCCTACGACTACCGCGACGTCGAGCAGCAGAAGCGGCTCATCGAGGAGCGCTGCTCCGGGCTGGGCTGGGAGACGCCCCGGCTGCTGAAGGCGATGTGGGCGGCCGACGACTTCTACTTCGACGCGATGGCGCAGATCCGGATGGAGCGCTGGTCCGAGGGCCGGGTGACGCTGGTCGGCGACGCCGGCTACTGCGCCTCACCGCTGTCGGGCCAGGGCACCAGCCTGGCGATGGTCGGCGCGTACGTGCTGGCTCAGGAGCTGTCCAGGGACCCGCAGGGCGCGTTCGATCGCTACGAGGCGCGGATGCGGCCGTTCGCCGAGCTCAACCAGGCCCTCGCCCTGGAGAACCCCGGTCAGGGAGCGGCTCCGGAGAGCGTCCAGCGGGCCGCCAACGGCATCGTGCTCGATTGATCCCGCCTTCCCGCGCAAGGTGTACGAACCGCTACGATGTGCCGCCATGACGGGTATCAGGCGCACGCTGGCCATACTGGGGGCCGTCGCTCTGTCGCTGACCGCCGTCCCCGCCGCGGCGGCGGCCGGGATCACCGACGAGGTGACCATGAGCCTCGCCAAGAACGGCACACTGCACGTGGTCGAGAAGATCAGCGGCGGCTCGGGGGAGCTCAAGCGGACGTTCCTCACCAGGACCCGCTTCGACGACGACAACGACCGGCTGTACCAGATCTCGAACGTCAAGGGCGGCACACTCACCGGCGACGTGCTGACCATGAAGGGGCCGGGCACCGTCGAGTACGACGTCAAGGGGGCCGTGACGCCCGCGGGCGCCATCGAGGAGCTGCGCTGGTTCGCGGTGAACGGCTGGAGCGTGCCGGTCACCAAGGCGACGGTCAAGGTGAGCGGCCCCGGCCAGGTGCAGAACCTGTCGTGCTTCGCCGGTGAGCTGACCTCGGCCATCGGCTGCACGTCCGCCTCCATGGACCACGGCGCCACCGAGGCCGCCTTCGAGCAGCAGAACGTGGGCCCCGGTCAGGCACTGACCGTGGTCGTCGGCTACGCCAAGGGCTCCACCAGTGGGGCGCCGATCCTGGAGCGGCGCTTCTCGCTGGCCGGCGCGTTCACGCTGAACGGTGTCACCGGCGGCGCGCTCGCCGCCCTGCTGGTCCTCCTGCTCGGCGGCGTCGGCCTGCTCTACTGGACGCGCGGACGCGACTCCAGGGCCGCCGGCCACGAGCGCAACTCGGTCGCCCCCGTACAGAACGGGCACTTCTCCCCGCCCGACGGCGTCCGGCCCGGCCAGATCGGCACGCTCGTGGACGAGCAGGCCGACGTGGTCGACGTCACCGCGACGATCGTGGACCTCGCGGTCCGCGGCTACCTGCGGATCGACGAGCAGCCGCGCCAGACCTACGACGCGCCCGACTGGACGCTGGTCAGGCTGCCGAACGCGCCGGTCAACACGCTGCTGCCGTACGAGCGGGCGCTCTACGACGCCATCTTCGACGGGCGTGACATGGTGCTGCTGTCCCAGCTGTCCGGTTCGTTCGCCAGCCATCTGGGCAAGGTCCGCGACGCCCTCTACACCGACGTGGTGACGCAGGGCTGGTTCGCCCGCCGCCCCGACACCGAGCGGACCCGCTGGACGGTCATCGGCGTGCTGCTCATCGGCGTGGGCCTGCTGGCCACGGTCGCGCTCGCCTGGTTCACCACGTACGGCCTGCTGGGCCTGGCGCTGATCATCGCCGGCGGCGCCCTGGCGGTCGGCGGCCAGTACATGCCCGCCAAGACCGCCAAGGGCTCGGCCGCGCTGGCGCATACGATGGGTTTCCGCGAGTACCTGTTCTCCGGCGACCTTGGCGAGGTGCCCGAACAGCACCGGGTGGAGCTGTTCTCCCGCTATCTCCCGTACGCGGTGATCTTCGATGGCGTGGAGCACTGGTCCCGGGTCGTCGCCTCGGTCACCGGAAATGGGCACGAATCCGACAACCTGTACTGGTATCACGGCCCGGCCGAGTGGGATCTGTCCAAGTTCGCCGGGTCGATGCGCACGTTCACCACGACGACCTCGGGCGCCATCTCGGCCAGCCGTCAGTTCCGCACCCTCTAGGGCCGCTCAGCGGACGCGCAGCTCGCCCACGGCGCGCCCGCCGCCCATCAGCGGCGGGCGGGCCATCAGGTCCAGCTCCGGGGCGTCCAGGCCGAGCGAGCGCAGCGCCGCCACCGTGACGGGCGTGCGGGCCCGCTGCGCGCCGTCCTCGACCTTGACGGCGCCCGCCCGCCCGTCCTCGAACACGAACGCGTCGAACCCCTCCGCGCCCACCTTGACCATCAGCCCCGGCAGGGCCCGCATCAGCTCGGCCTCCGGCCTGATCGTGCCGGACGTCCACTCCGGATGCGCGCGCATCGCGTCGAAGATCCGCCGCTCGTACGAGCCCTCCTCCCCCAGCGCCAGCGCGCGGAAGGCCCGCGTCACGCCCACCATCGAGACGAAGAACAGCGGTGCGCCGCACCCGTCCACGCCCGAGGCCGCGACCCGCTCACCCGTCAGCTCCTCCACCGTGCGGCGGATCGCCCGCTGCAGCGGGTGCGCCGGCTCCAGGTAGGTAGTGAGCGGCCAGTCCTTCAGCACGCAGGTGGCGAGCATGGCGGCGTGCTTGCCCGAGCAGTTCATGTAGACGCGGCCCAGGTCGGTCGCCGCCCGGTCGAAGGGGTAGTCCTCGGGGCAGAGCAGCGCCGACTCCGTCAGCCCGGCCTCCGCCAGGATCTTCCGCACGCCGTCGACGTGGTACGGCTCTCCGGAGTGGGAGGCGCAGGCCAGCGCGAGGAGTTCGCCGTCGAGCGCGAGCCCGGCGCGGAGCATGCCGACCGCCTGGAACGGCTTCATGGCCGAGCGCGGCGAGGCCGGCACGTGCACCGCGCCGTGCACCGCGACCGGATCGCCTGCGGCGTCCACGGTGAGCATGCGCACGTGATGGGTCGACTCCACGAACCCGGACCGGACAACCTCCACGACCAGCGACATTCGCCTCCCCTTTCGGCATGAGTCTACGAACCTTTTTGACCTGGGCCAGAATGAGGTCTCATGCGAGCAGTCGTGCAACGAGTCAGCACCGCGTCCGTGGTGGTCGACGGGGAGACCGTCGGAGCGATCGACGAGCCGGGCCTGCTCGTGCTGGTCGGCGTCACGCACCCGGACACACCCGCCGAGGCGCGCAAGCTCGCCGCCAAACTCTGGGGGCTGCGCATCCTGCATGGCGAGAAGTCCTGCTCCGACGTGTCGGCGCCGCTCCTGGTGATCAGCCAGTTCACCCTGTACGGCGACGCCCGCAAGGGCCGGCGGCCCACCTGGCAGGCCGCCGCGCCGGGACCGGTCGCCGAGCCGCTGGTGGATGCCGTGGTGGACGAGCTCCGGGCGCTGGGAGCCCACGTGGAGACGGGCCGGTTCGGCGCGGACATGAAGGTGTCCCTGGTCAACGACGGCCCGATCACGCTCGTGGTGGACGTGTGAATATAGTCTCCGCGCAGACAATCTTCGCGTAGGCTATTACTCACCGGACGGCACACCTCTGTGGTCCGCCCGTCGGCCTGGCCAGCGCACCCCCGAGGATGTCATGACGACCATCACGCTTCCCGCGACGCCGCCGTTCGACTTCGCCGCCTCGCTGAGCTTCCTGCGGCGCTTCCCCGCGACGGCGGGCGAGCAGCAGGTGGCCGAGCACTCGCTGACGAAGGCCCTGCGCGCGGGCGGCCAGACCGTGCTCGCCCGGCTCACCGCCGCGGACCAGGGCCTGCGCTGCGAGCTCCACGCCGACGGGCCGATCTCCGACCAGGCGGTGACGGCCGCCGCCGACCGCCTGTCCTTCTACCTCGGCCTCACCGACGACCTCGAGCCCTTCTACGCGATCGGCACGCAGGACCCGCACTTCGCCCCGGTCATCGACCGGCTGTACGGCTATCACCAGGTCAAGTTCCCCTCACCGGTGGAGAACCTGGTCTGGG
The DNA here is from genome assembly GCF_020215705.1 of Nonomuraea aurantiaca. Taxonomy (GTDB): domain Bacteria; phylum Actinomycetota; class Actinomycetes; order Streptosporangiales; family Streptosporangiaceae; genus Nonomuraea; species Nonomuraea aurantiaca. Next base: position 152,479 of record NZ_JAIWNB010000011.1, read on the forward strand.
CCATCCTCTGCCAGCGGGTGCCCATGGGGGTCGCCACCAAGGCCAAGGACGCCCTCACGGCCTACGTGGGCAACCGGCTGACCCTCGACGGCGCGGAGCACTTCGCCTTCCCCGACCTGGACCAGCTGCTCGCCCTCACCACCGACCGCCTCACGGCCATCAGCGGCAACGCCACCAAGGGCGAGCGCCTGTACCGCTCGCTCCGGGGATGGGCGGAGGTGGACGAGCACTTCCTCAGAACCGCCCCCTACGACCAGGTCAAGGACTTCCTGCGCGGCCTGCCCGGCATCGGCCCCTGGTCAGCGTCGTTCATCGCCATCAGGGGCCTGGGCAGGATGGACGAGGCGCCGCTGGATCGGGAGCTGACACGCTCCGCCGCCCAGGTCTACGGCGGGCCGCTGTCGGAGGACGAGCTCCGTGGCCTGGCCGAACGGTATGGCTCCTGGCAGGGCTATTGGGCCCACTACATGCGCGCCGCCTGATCGGGGCCGCCCCACCACCGGCTTACCGAGGCGGGCGGTTTGCCACAGGAGCGCGGTTCAGCGGAGGCGGCGGCGCATCGCCGGGTCGATGGTGACGTTGCGGCCCGCGTCCGGGGGGACGATGACCTCTTGGGCGGCGGCGACGCCGCCCGCCAGCAGGGACGCGTCGACCGGCACCGTCCGTTTGACCATGGCCAGCGCGATCGGGCCCAGCTCGTGGTGGCGGGCGGCGGAGCCGACCACACCCACCTCCTGGCTCTCGAAGATCACCGGCGCGCCGTGCGCCGGCAGCGTGTCGACGCTGCCGTCAAGGTGCAGGAACACCAGCCGCCGCGGCGGATGCCCCAGATTGTGGACGCGGGCGACCGTCTCCTGCCCCCGGTAGCAGCCCTTGGTAAGGTGTACGGCGGTGCCGATCCAGCCCACTTCGTGCGGGATCGTCTTGTGGTCGGTGTCGAAGCCGAGCCGGGGCCGGTGCTCCTCGATGCGGAGCGCCTCGTACGCCCAGAGCCCGGCCAGCGGCTTGCCCAGATGATCGGGCAGCTCGGCGCGCGGCACCAGGAAGTCCTCGGTCGCGGACGAGAGCACCGCCAGGTCGTCGGCCCGCGAGACCTCGACACGGAGCATGAACCGCATCCGGTCGAGGTAGGCGACCAGGCTGTCGGCGGTGCCCGGCTCGACGTGCGCCAGCACGGCCTCGCCGTCGTCGACCAGCGTCAGGTGGTGCAGGACCCGGCCCTGGAGATCGAGGTCGAGCGTCTGCGTCCATTCGCCGGGCGCCAGCGTGTCGACCTTCTGCGAGGTCAGGTCGTTGAGCCATTTCAGCCGGTCGGCTCCGGAGACGCGGACCACCTCGCGGTTGCTGCGGTCGACCACCGCCTCGCCCTTGACGAGCGCCCGTTGTTCGGCGAACAGGTCACCGTAGTGGGCGGCCACGTCGGAGTCGGGGCCGTCGGCGGGAACGGCACCGGGGAGGTCGAGCAGAGGGCTGCGCATGCCTTCCAGGTTATCGGCAGTTGCGGCAGCGACCGAAAACGGTCAGGTGGCGTACGTCGGCCACGAAGCCCATCTCGCTGTCCAGCCCCTTGACCAGCCCGTCCGCGAGCTCGGGGCGCACCTCGCCGACCTCGCCGCAACCCCGGCAGACCAGGTGCAGATGGTCGGCGTCGGCCGCCAGGTGGTAGGTGGGGGCGCCGTGGCTCAGATGGGTGTGGGTGACCATGCCGAGCTCTTCGAGCAGCTCCAGCGTGCGGTAGACGGTCGAGATGTTGACGCCGCGGGCCGTCTCGCGCACCTTGACGCAGATCTCTTCCGGCGTGGCGTGCTCGAGCGACTTGACCGCCTCCAGCACGAGCTGTCGCTGAGGGGTCACCCGGTAGCCCTTGGCGCGGAGTTCTTCGTGCCACTGCGTCTCCGTCATGCCCCGAGTCTACGACCGAGCTTTAATCACTTGCCCCCTCCGCGACCGAGCGCATAGCTTCTGGAGTACGCGGAAAGGAGGTGGTCCAAACAATGGTGATTCATAGTTGGACTAGCGAGGTGGTTGTCCGCTAACGATGCGGACTGTTGTCTCGCGTCTGCTCAGCGAATTCGAGACAACCACCGGGGCCCCTGGCAGCCGGAGGGCGGGATAGTTGTCCTGTCCATGGTCCATCCGGCCCGCCCAATCACAAGCGGAACGCCGCCCGGGGCCCTTTTTCATGCCCTCTTCCCCGCAGCGCGCGGTCAGTGCTCGCCGCGAGCCGGGATGCCCAGCTTGTCGCAGGCGTCGCGATAGAGGTGTACGACCGCCATGCGCACCTGGGGGCGTTCGGTCAGCGTCTCTCCCCATGGCACCCTGACCCGCTCGCCGCCGTCGATCGTGAACTCGATCGCCTCGGCGTCGACCCCGCTGGTGGTCGCGGTCGTCGCGGCGGGCCGGCCGCCCAGCCCGCGCACGATGATCAGCGCGTCGCCGGAGTGGTCGTCGTTCATGTGCCGTTTGATCGCCTCGACCGCCTCGGCGGTGAACGGGGTGCTCATATGGATCAAGCCACCTTCTTGAGCTCGGCCGACATGTGCGACGTGAGCGGGTGCCCGACCGCGGCCATGTCGTAGGCCCACATGAGGTTGCCCTTGACCAGCCCGTACAGGCGGGTGGCCGCGGTGTATTCCTTGGCCGAGGCGGTGCGCGCCACGACGTCGGTGCGCAGCTCGATCTTGTGGAAGACGACCTCGCCGATGTAGATCTCCACGATGCCGGTCGGATGCGCCAGCAGCACCTCGAGCTGCCGGTCGGGCTGCGGCCGCCAGTAGCCGGACTCGGTGGCGAGCGGCCGGACCCGGTTTCCGTCCTCGTCGAGCAGCCAGGTGCGGCTCACGTACGACAGGAACGGTTTGCCGTTGTGGCCGAACTCGATCTCCTGACCGAAGTTGAAGCTCTCGATCGTCGGATATCCCCCGACACCGGCGCCCTCCCAGCGGCCGATCAGGAACGCGATGTGCTCCAGATCGGGATGCACCGGCACCTGGACCTCAGCATCTTCCATGGCACCAAACTGTACTGGCCGCCCGCGGTGAAGACGTCCGGCGGGAACGGGTTTAGGGTGACGGACATGGCACGATCACTGGTGATCAAGGTGACCGCCGGCGCCGAGGCCCCGGAGCGCTGCAATCAGGCGTTCACGGTCGCGGCCGCCGCGCTGGCGAGCGGCGTTCCGGTCTCTCTCTGGCTGACCGGCGAGTCCTCCTGGTTCGCGGTGCCGGGCAGGGCCAAGGAGTTCAACCTGGCCCACGCCGCTCCGCTCACGGACCTGCTGGACGCCGTCCTGGCGGGCGGCCGGGTGACGGTGTGCACTCAGTGCGCGGCCCGGCGAGACCTCACGGTCGACGATCTCATCGACGGCATCCGCATCGCCGGCGCCTCCACCTTCGTCGAGGAGGCCGTGGCGGAGGGCGCGCAGGCTCTCGTGTACTGACCGCGGAAAAACCTCCGGCGCGCGTGTCCGGGGTGGCGCGGTGGTTCCGACGTCTCTGGTGTACGGCACCGGGAGCGGTGCCGGCCGAGAGGAGAGATCGTGAAGTACATGATCATGATGAGCGGCACGCAGCGCGACTACGACAATTTGGCTGGGAAGCCCGACAACCCGGTCTGGTCCGGGGAGGACGTCGCGGCGCTGCACGCCTTCATGGCGGCGTGGAACAACGCCCTGGTCGAGTCCGGGGAGTTCGTCGACGCCCAGGGCCTGAGCGCGCCCGTGCTCGCCAGGAGGGTCGAGCTGAAGGACGGGGTTCCGGTCGTGACCGACGGGCCCTACTCCGAGACGCAGGAGGTCCTGGCCGGTTACACGATCGTCGAGTGCGAGAGCTTCGACCGGGCCACCGAGATCGCCGCGCAACTGGCCGACACTCCCCACCCCGCGAACGCGACCCTGAGCCACGACTGGCACGTGGACGTACGGCCGATCGCCGGGAGCTACGAGGAGCTGTGACCGGCGGCGAGGTCTTGTTGTGACCGGCGGCGAGATCGAGAACCTGCTGCGCGGGCTGGCGCCGCAGGTTCTCGGCGCGCTGGTGCGTCGCTACGGGCACTTCGCGACGGCCGAGGACGCGACGCAGGAGGCGCTGCTCGCCGCCGCCCTGCAGTGGCCTGGGGAGGGCCTGCCGGACAACCCGCGCGGCTGGCTGATCACCGTCGCCTCACGCCGGCTGACCGACCTGCTGCGCGGCGAGCAGGCCCGCCGGCACCGCGAGGACACCGTCTCGCGTTGGACACTGCCCGAGCAGTGGCTGGCCCCCGCCGCGGACCGGCCGGCGTCGGAGTCCGACGACACGCTCATCCTGCTGTTCATGTGCTGCCACCCCTCGCTGTCGCCCGCGTCGCAGATCGCGCTCACCCTGCGGGCCGTCGGCGGCCTGACGACCGCGGAGATCGCCAGGGCGTTCCTGGTCCCGGAGGCGACCATGACCCGGCGCATAACCAGGGCCAAACACCGCATCAAGGAGAGCGGCCTCCCCTTCGGCATGCCTCCCGGCCAGGACCGCGCGGAACGGCTCGCCGCTGTCCTGCACGTCCTCTACCTGATCTTCAACGAGGGCTATGCCAGCACCTCGGGCCCGGCCCTCCACCGCACCGAGCTGACCACCGAGGCGATCCGCCTGACCCGTCTGGTCAACCGCCTGCTGCCGGACGACTCCGAGGTGGCGGGCCTGCTGGCCCTCATGCTCCTCACCGACGCCCGCAGACCGGCGCGTACGGGCCCGGACGGCTCCCTCATCCCCATGGCCGAACAAGACCGAACCCTCTGGAACACCGCCTACATCACCGAAGGCACAGCCCTCATCACCGGCGCCCTCCCCCGCGGCCCGACCGGCCCCTACCAGCTCCAGGCGGCGATCGCCGCCCTGCACGACGAGGCACCGACCGCGGAGGCGACCGACTGGCCCCAGATCAAGGCCCTGTACGAGGTGTTGATGCGCCTGTCCGACAACCCGGTGGTGACGCTCAACCACACCGTCGCGGCCGCCATGGTCGACGGCCCGGAGGCGGGGCTGGTCCTGCTCGAAAAGCTGGCGCACGACGCCCGGATAGCCGAAGACCACCGGCTGCACGCGGTCAGGGCTCACCTGCTGGAGATGTCCGGCGACCACCGGGCGGCCCGCGAGTCGTACGAGGCGGCGGCACAGCGAACGAGCAGCCTCCAGCAACAGCGCTACCTGCACGCCAAGGCCGGTGCGCTGGAAGGTCAGCTGCCGAGCACGGCGGCCAGACGCTCTCGCCGGAGCTGCTCGTAGCGGGTGTCGTCGAGTGGGGCCAGGTCGCCCGCGCGCCAGGAGAGCAGCAGGTCGGCGAGCGCCGGGTTGCGCGCCAGTGCCGGCCCGTGCAGGTAGGTCCCGACGATGTGCCCCGCGTAACACCCCTCGAAGCCGTCCCCGTTGCCCACTCCCACGGTCGTCCGGGACAGCGCCTTGACGCCCGGTCCCAGACGGGTGACTCCCATGTGGTTCTCGAAGCCGGTCAGCGTCGGCAGGCCCAGCTCGGCGTCCACCTCGGCCACCAGCTCGCCGACCGCCCGTGCGGGGCCGCGGGAGCTGGCGATGTCGAGCACGCCTATGCCGTCGACCGGCTGGCCCTCCTCGCCGCCGAACGTACTGCCCATGATCTGGTAACCGGCGCAGACCGCGAGCATCGCCGCGCCCCGCGCGATCGCGCGGTGCAGGCCGCCGTCCTTGCGCAGCCGCTCCGCCGCGAGGATCTGCGGGCGGTCCTCGCCGCCGCCGATGAGGTAGATGTCGCCGCTCTCCGGCACCGGGTCGGCCGAGCGCACATAGATGGTCTCGGTCTCGATCCCCCTGCGCTGGGCCCGCTGCTCCAGGACGAGGACATTGCCCTGGTCACCGTACGTGCTCAGCAGGTCAGGATAGATCCAGACGATGCGCAGGGCGCTGTCAGACGGCACGACCGAACTCCGATCGGATCTGCTGGAAGGCGGTGTAGTTGGCGATCACGTCGACCCGGCCCGGCGGCTGCATGGACAGGGCTTCGCTGAACGTGCCGCAGAGCGAGAACGGCACGTCGGCCACGTCGAGGCGGAGCGCCAGGTCCAGCCGCCGCTCACCGGTGACGAACACCGGGCGGCCGCGCAGGATCCGGTAGTCGACGTCCCACAGCCAGGAGGTGTCACGCCCGTCGGGGCCCTGGGCGTTGACCGAGAGGATGATCGGCTGCTGGGGGTCGGAGACGTCGAACGCCTCCAGCCAGCCCGCCGGGTTCTTGGCCAGCAGCAGCCGCGCGTGGCGGCCGTCGCGCTCGACCGTGGTGTAGCGGCCCGCGACCGAGGTGACCTCGCGCAGCCGGGGCAGCGCCCGCTCGACCGGCAGCCCGAACGCCTCGGCCACCGCCAGCGCCATCGCGGCGTTGGAGCGGTTGGCCAGGCCGGGCAGCTGGATGTCGAGCAGCCACCGCTGCCCGCGCGGATCGACCACCGCGTCGTCGTCGAGCACCCACTGCGGCTCCGGCCGGTGGAAGGTGCACTCGCGGCACGCCCAGTCGGCGTCCTTGCGATCGAGCGGCCCGCCGCACTCCGGGCAGCACCAGGAGTCTTCCTTCCAGCGCTGGCCGCCCGCGACCCAGGTCACCTTGGCCGCGGTCGAGGCGCCCCAGGTGACGAGCGGGTCGTCGCAGTTGGCGATGACGTGCGTCGGCTTGCCGGACAGCGCCCTGCGCCACTTCTGCGCGAGCAGCCAGATCTCGGCCGCGCGGTCCATCTGGTCGCGGCTGAGGTTCATCAGGCAGACGACGCCGGCGCCGGTGGTGTCGAGGACCTCGGGCAGGTATTTCTCGTCGACCTCCAGCACGCCGTAGGGGGCGTCCTTGTGCGTGGAGAGCGCCGAGACGTGCCCCGCGGGCATGTTGGCGCCGAACGCGTTGGTGGCCACCTCCCCCAGCTCCAGCAGCGCCGAGGTGATCAGCCGGGTCGTGGTCGTCTTACCGTTGGTCGCGCTGACCAGGGCCAGCCTGCGGTCGCGGGCGAGCTGCCGGAGCAGGTCGGGCTCGAGCATCAGGCCGACCCGACCGCCGATCACCGAGCCGTCGCCGCGCCCGGTCATCCTCGACAGCGTGGCGGCACTGCGGCCCAGGGCGCTCGCGAGCTGAGCCCGCAGTGGAAGCTGGGTCATGGCAAAGGATCCTAGTCGGCGTTGGGCTCTGCTCTGGTGGGGCGCACCAAAACGCGCCCGGGGGCCTTCGGTTTCCCGTGCTCGGTCTATGAGATAATTGTTCGTACGGAGCCCTCTCGGCCTCGGGTCCAGCGACCCAGGCGGGAGGGTTTTTTCATGCCCGAAATCGCAGTGACGCGTCATCCTGCGGCAGGCATTCCCCGATCAAGGAGTATTTCCATGAAACTCGGTCTGACCTGTCCCCGTTTCATCTGGCCCGGCGGCGACACCGCCATAGCCGGGAGGTTCGCGGCCGTCGCCCGCGGCGCCGACGAAGCCGGGCTGCACAGCCTGTGGGTGATGGACCATTTCTTCCAGATCCCCAACTTCGGCGCCGTAGAGGATCCGATGCTGGAGGCGTACGGCGCGCTGTCCTATGCCGCCGCCCTCACCCGCCGGGTCACGCTCGGCACCCTCGTCACCGGCGCCGTCTACCGCGAGCCGGGGTTGCTGGTGAAGCAGGTCAGCACGCTCGACGCGCTCTCCGGCGGCCGCGCCGTCCTCGGCATAGGCGCGGGCTGGTACGAGCAGGAGGCCCGAGGTCTCGGTCTCCGCTTCCCGTCCCTTGCCGAGCGGTTCGAACGTCTGGAGGAGACGCTGCAGATCGCCAAACAGATGTGGAGCGATGAGGACAAGCCGTACGAGGGCGAGCACTACAGACTGGAGCGCACGCTCAACTCCCCCCAGGCCCGCCCGCCGATCCTGATCGGCGGCAGCGGGGAGAAGAAGACCCTCCGTCTCGTCGCCGAGTACGCCGACGCCTGCAACTTCCTGCACGGCGCCGATGTACGGCACAAGCTCGGCGTACTACGCGGCCATTGCGAACGCCTGGGACGGCCCTACGAGGACATCGAGAAGACCCTCCACATGCGCATCCCCGACGGCGAGAGCGTCGAAGAGAGCGTCCAGCGCTGCGGCGACCTGGCCGCCCTGGGCATCGACCACGTCATCGTCGCCGTCCCCGACGCCGCCGCCGACTCCTCACTCGCGCACCTGGCGGCGCTCGCCACGCGGATCGCCGCCATCACCCCGGCCGGACGCTGAGCACCCGCCCTGGCGACAAGCGCCGCGGACATGAGCACGTGACCAGGCAGGCGTTGCCGCGGACACGGCTGAGCTGAGCCGCACTCCCCACCCAAGGCGTTCCCGCACCCACCCGGACCTCGGTGGGCGATGATGTTCAGGTGCGGAGAGTAATCAAACCACCACGCGTAGTGCTGCTCTGGGTGAGCTGCGTGGCGTTTCTGATCGCCGTGGCCGCGGTGCTCGTGTTCTTTCACCTCGGTCCGCCCGATCGGCTGGAGGAGGCCGACAAGCTCGGCAGCGTCGGCAGCCTGTTGTTCAGCGGACTCTCGCTGCTGGTGTCCGTGGTGGCCGCTCTGGGATGGGGGGCCACCACGCCTCGGCCGGAAGGCGCTGCCGCCGCCGCGGCGGACGAGGCCCGGTCGCTGGATCCGTGGGTGGACAGGCTGGCGGCCAGGCTACGCGGCCAGTGGACCGAGGAGGCGGCGATGCGGACGCTGGGCCGGCCGGATCCGCTGCAGTTGCGCTGGTCGTCCTCGGGCCGTCCCGGCGCCTCCCCGATCGCGGTGCTGGGCAGGGGGGCGATACCGGGGCGGCCCACGCGTCTGCGGCTGCACGGCGACCTGAGCGACGTGGTGACGAAGTTCCGGATGCTTCCGCGCAAGCAGCTGATGGTCCTGGGAGAGCACGCGGCCGGCAAGACCGTACTGGCGCTGCTGTTCACCCTCGGCATGCTCCGAACCCGCGAGCCGGCCGAGCCGGTGCCCGTCCTGCTGACCGCGTCCTCGTGGGACCCGGCCCAGGAACGGCTCGACGTCTGGTTCGCCAGACGGCTGCGTGAGGAACATCCGTTTCTGGCGGACCGGGACGTCCACGGCACCGACGTGGCGTGGCGGCTGGTCCACCACGCACGGGTGATGCTGGTCCTCGATGGTTTGGACGAGATGCCGGGCAGGCTGCACGCGACGGCGATCAGAGCGATCAATCGAGCCGTCATCGACGAGCGCCCGCTGGTGATCACCTGCCGCGGCGGTGAGTACGACGGCGCGGTCGCGGCGGAGGGCGAGCCGCTCGCCCACGCGGCGGTCGTGGAGATCGAACCGGTCAAACCCGAGGACGCCGTCGGCCACCTGCGCGACGCCCTTCCGACCGGCGACGATCGCTGGGGGCCGATGTTCGATCATCTCCTCGCTTTCCCCGACAGCGCGCTCGCACGATCGCTGTCGTCTCCGCTGATGGTCTCCCTCACGCGCTCCGCGTACGCCCCGCCCGGCACCAACCCGTCCGACCTGCTCGACCTCGGCAGGTTCCCGGACCGGTCCGCGATCGAACACCACCTGCTCGACGCGTTCCTTCCCACGGTCTATCCGGCACGTTCGCTGCCGCCGCCGGACCGTCCCGGATCCCCCGCGACGCCCGTCCGCACGTACGAGCACGACCAGGCTCGGGCCTGGCTCGCGCACCTCGCCCGGCATCTGCGAGCACTCGGCACCCGCGATCTCGGCTGGTGGGAACTGCACCGGACCCTCCCCCGAGGCGGTTTCGAGCTCATGACCGGGCTGGCCGCGGGGCTGACGGCGGGACCTGTGATGGGGCTGGTGGCGGGGCTCGTGTTCGGGCGATCGTTCCTGACCGTCGCCGGATGCGGCACCGGGCTCGGTGTCGGCGTCGGGGCGGCGCTGGTGTCCGGGTTCGGGAGGAGGCCGTCGCCTTCCCGGGTACGGCTCCCGATCAAGGGCCGCCGCCGCCAGGTCCTCCGGGGAGTCCTCGTGGGCGTGGCCGTCGGGGTGTTCTCCGGCCTGGTTTTCGGGGTGGTCTTCTGGTTCATGACGGGCGGCTCGGGCATCGGCCTCATGGCCGGCGTGGTGGCCGGAGTCACCGGCGGGATCGGCGTCGGGCTGGGCGCGGGCCTGACCGCGCCGGTCGGCCCCGAGGAGAACATCAGCCCCCGCTCACTCCTCGACCTCGACCGCGCCACCGCGCTGACGCAGGCGCTCGGCGGCGGCCTCGGCGCGGGGCTGATGGTCGGCGTCGCGGCGGCCATGCTCGCCCATCCCGCGGCCAGACTGGGCGCCGCGCTGGTGGCCGGCGCCGGGGTGGGCATCGGGGTCACCCTGGTCGCGGCGAGCAGCACCGCGTGGGGGCGGTGGATGCTGATCCGCGCCTGGCTGGTGTTCAGGAAGAAGCTGCCCTGGCGGGTGATGGACTTCCTGGACGATGCCCACCGTCACGGCGTGCTCCGGCAGGTGGGCGGCAGTTATCAGTTCCGCCACGCCCGCCTGCAAGATCACCTGATCGACTTCCCGGCCACCAGCCTCCGCGTGCCGGTTCAGCGGCAGATCGTGCCGGGGGCGGGGAGCGTCCCGTAGACCAGGTAGCGGTCGATGCTCGCGGTCGCGCACGCGTTGCGCAGATACGAGGTGTGCCCGTCGCCGTCGTAGGTCAGCACTCGCGAGCCCTTGATGCCCGTGGCCAGGCTCTCGGCCCAGGCGAGCGGCGTCGCGGGATCATGCGTGGTCCCGGTCAGCAGCACGGGCGGCGCCTTGGTGATGCGCACCGGCCGCTGCGGATTGGCCGGCCGGGCGGGCCATCCCAGGCATCCGGTCGTCACGTCCCAGAACTCCGACGTCCCGCGCATGTGCGGGGCCCTCCGCGCGATGTCGCGGGCCCGCGCCCTGAGCTCCCGGAAGCCGCTGATCTCCGGCTTGATGTCCTGGCAGAGGATCGACCGGTAGGCCGAGTTCGTCGCAGGGTCATCCAGCGCCTCGGCCCGGATCTGCCCGAAGATGGCCGCGTCGCCGCGCTCCGCCTCGGCAATGCCCCGGGCCAGGCCGCCATAGAACTCGGGGGCTATCGTGAGCATCGCGTACGCGCTGTAACGCAGCTCCTCCGCAGTCAGAGGACGCCCACCGGCCACCGGGATCGGCGTCTTCTCCGCCTCGCGCACCAACGCGTCCCACACCTGCGCCACGGGCCGCCCGTGCAGCTCACATTCCTTCGTCCGCTCGCACCACCCGGCGAACCTCCCGAACGCCTCCTCCACCGCCGACGCGGCATCCCGCACCATCTCGCGCGAGCTCATCCCATGATCGACGACTCCGTCCAGAGCCATGGCCCGCACCCGGCCGGGGAACCGCCGCGCGTACTCGGTCCCCAGCATGCTCCCGTAGGACCGGCCCAGGTAGCTGACCCGCTCCTCGCCCAGTGCGGCCCGTACCGCGTCGAAGTCCCGCGCCACACTCCCGGTGTCCACGTACTGGATCATCGGCCCGCAGCTCTCGCCCACGGCCCGGTTGTGCGCGACGAGCCGGTCGTACTCCTCACGCGTCGCCGGGAACTGCGTGACCGCCGGATCATGCACCGCCTTCCCGCACCGGAGTTGCCCGCTGCCCCCGACCCCGCGCGGGTCGATCCCGACCACGTCGAACCGTTCGCGCAACTCCGGCGAGAAGAACTGTGGCGCCCAGTCCCGCACCAGATCGGCCGCGCCCGTCCCGGGGCCGCCCGGGTTGTAGAGCAGCACCCCGATCCGTTCGCCGGTGGCCTTCCGCCGCGTCACATTCAGCGAGATCGCCGGCCCGTCCGGCTGCGCCCAGTCCATCGGCACGGCAACCGCGCCGCACTCGGCCCCGGGCGCCGTTCCGCAGGGCTGCCAGGCGATCGTGCCTGTACCGCTCACGCGGGCTGCTCCTCTTGCGCCGGCCGCGGCGGCGGGAACCGCCGGAGCTACTGCCGCGATCAGCACCAGGCTCGTGATGAGGGGAGTCCATTTCATGCTCTAGATCGTCCTCAGATCACCGGACACCGCCATCGGCCTTTCGGGCCCGCCGCATCGGCTGAACGGCCTTTGTTACCGCGGCTTCCGGGCCGGCATCCTGCCGCGAACACGCCAGCCGGGACCCGGCACGCGACGTGCCAGCCGGGGGGCCAAGCGCGACACGCGACGCGCCAGCCGGGAGCCAAGCCCGACCGGCGCGTCGCGAACTACCCGGCAGCGGCCCTAACCAAGGTCCCCAAGGTGCCGGGTGAAGAACCGCAGCGAGTTGTCCGTCTCGAACTCGGGGATCTCCCCGTGCTTGCCCGGGTTGGCGTGCAGCGTCTTGTCAGCTGAGGCCAGAGCGTCGAACAGCGCCAGACCCTGGGCCCGCGGCACCAGGTGGTCGTCCCACTGGAGCAGGAACTGCACCGGGACGGTGACTCCAGCGGCGCTCTCGCCCAGCCCGTGCAGGCCGAGCAGACCCAGTACCGCGGCGCGGATCCGGGGTTCCACGGCGAGCAGCGGCACACCGAGGCCGCAGCCCATCGACATACCCCAATAGCCGACCGGGCCGACACCCACGTGATCGAGTTCCTGGGCCGCGGTGATGACCGCCTGCCATTCCGCGACGGCCTGCCCGGCCAGGTGCGTGTGCATGGCGGCGACCAGCACGGACGGATCCTGGCCGGCGGCCATACCGGCCCGCAGCTCGCCCGCGAGCCGGTCGAATTCCTCGTCCTTCGGCCGGTCACCGTGGTTGGGCACGTCGATCGCGACAACCGCGAAACCACCCTTGGCGACGAAGCGGCGCGCGCCGTTCAGGATGCTCGGGGCCTTCTTGTGCTGCCTGCCGCCGTGCCCCATCAGGATCAGGGGGCGAGGCCCGACGGCATCTTCCGGCGTCCACAGCACACCGGGTATGTCGCCGAAGGTGAAGATCTGTTCGCTGACGCCGTCCAACGACGTCTGGGAGGTGAAGCGCATAGCGTTGCAAGCCTTTCGGGATGCCTTCTGCGGGCGCTCCCTAGACCGTGCGAAGGAGGGAGCCCCGACCTGTCACAGCGTTGATCGGTCTCACCTCCTCAGTTCGCAGCGATGCACAGCGACGCCGAACGTATCACGCAGTCCTCACAGGGCAAACGCTGGCCCTCGTTGCTCCAACTCCCCGCTGGTGGCCGTCCCTCCCGGCCGCTGACGTCTTCCCAATCCGGCGTCACCGCCGCGGACGTGGGCAAGACCGTTCAAAGGCGGGCCGAGAAGGACCGTAGGCGGCTGAGGTAGGGCCTGGCCATTCCGCCTGCATCGCCGCCGCATAATGCGAGCACGCCAAGCCTTCCGGATCAAGCCCGTCTGTGACCATTGACGGTCTCGAGTAGTGACCGGGCGACGTAGTCGGTGAGGTTGCGGACGCCCAGGGCGGAGCCGCGTAGGTGTCCCAGGCGGAACCCCAGCGCGGTCGCGCCCTGCGACCGGCACCAGCGCCCGGTCCTCATCCAGTCGAGTTGAGGTGTGCGGAGTTTTTCGCCGGCGGTAGACGGGTCGACATCAGGAGCACAGCGCCATACCCCGCGCACGCGGCGAGAATGACGATCCCGGCATGGCTCAACGACGCCCCGTCGCCGATCAACCGTGTCGGGTCGGCCGATAGGTCAGCACCTGCGTGTGGCCGTCGAAAGTCTGGGCCTGGAGTAGTTCGAGGTCGAAGTCGTCCGCACCGTCGAAGATCCGGTCCACGCCGGTCGCCCCGGAGATCACGGGGAAGACCGTCACCTCGATGATGTCGATCAGGCCGGCGTTCAGCAGTGCCCGGTTGAGCGTCAGGCTGCCGTGGGAGCGCAGCGGCACATCGGATTCGGCCTTGAGGCGCGTGACCACCTCGACAGGATCGGCGGACTCGATGGTCGTGCCCGGCCACTGCAGCGGCTCGGTCAGCCGGCTGGAGAGCACCGTCACCGGGGAGTCGAACATGCGCGTGATCCACCCGTCGAACAGGCTGCGGTCGAAGCCCGCGTCAAGGAACGGCGCGTTCGAGGAATAGGTCTTGGCCCCGAGCACCATCCGCAGCGGGTCGCGGTAGGCGGCGGCGCGGTAGGCGAGGAATTCGGGCCCCTGCTTGCTCCAGTAGCCGCCCCAGTCGCCGTTGTGGTTGGCGAAGCCGTCGAGCGTGGAGAAGATGTCGAAGGTGTACGTGGCGGTCATGGGTGTCTCCTTGCGGGAAGTTGGTCGCGCCCGCCTTGCGGCGGCCTCATCCCTGCTACGAACGCCACCGCCCCGATCCGACACCTCTCCCGGATTTCTTTCAAAACTTTTCGGGCTCATCCGATCTGGGTGTGTGGTTGTGGTCTGAACCCGCCGGCCTGATGTGGTTGGCGAGGCGCGGAGCCGCGTAGGTGTTCGAGGCGGCCGTTGATCGGCCATGCGACCCCGCTGTCAACGACGCCTGCTGCTCCGCCTCATTCAGGATCTCCGATCCCCCGCCGGCCCACCAGCGTCAAGGTGAGCGGTTTCGCAAGATCTTGGAGATCCCATTTCCCGGCTTGGACGGCCTGGTTACTGATCCAGAACACCATCAGATCGCTGTGCACACCATGCACGTTCACGCCATAGGACCAGCCGTTGCCGCCGGAGTGTGTGGCGAGAGCGCCATCGGGCGTGATGACCCACCCGTAGCCAGTGGCGTAGCCGTCATACCCCGGCAGTCCGATGGGGGCGTAGGCCTTGAACATCTTGGCCTTAGCGTCGCGATCCAGAAGGGTGTCGCCAGCCAGCGCACGGTGGAAGCGGTACATGTCGTTGGCAGTAGAAAGCAGGCCGCCGTTGCCGCGCAGATTCCAGTACGGGCCGTCTGCGGCCCACCGGTGGTTTAGCGGCCGACCCTGGGAGAGTCCCTTTTCGTTGTATTCCACCGCGATCCGGCCGGTGTCCCAGCGGGGCAAGATGTAGCCGGTGTGGGTCATTTCGGCGGGAGCAAGGATCTCCTTCGCCAGGAAGTGCTCGTAGTCCGTGCCGGCCGCTATCTCGATGATGGCGGCCAGCAGGCTGTAGCCCAGGTTGGAATAGGCGAACTTCGTGCCAGGTGGAGCGACCAGCTTGGACTTGGCGGCTCCGGCGATCATCTCCTGGCGGGAGATCGGATCGTAGTCGTCGCCAAGGCCCTCCGGCAGCCCGGATGTGTGGGTGAGCAACTGGTGAATTGTGATCTTGCGCTTGTCCGCGGGTACAGGGCCGACGTATGTGCTGATCGGGTCGCTCACCCGCAGCTTGCCTGCCATCTGCAGCTTCATGATCGCCACGGCGGTGAACGACTTCGTCATCGACATGATGTCGTACACCGTCTCGCAGTTCGCGGAGATGTGGTGGGCCCGATCGGCCATGCCGTAGCCGGCGCAGTGTACGACCCTCCCGTTACGGGCGGCGATCACCGTGCTGCTCCCGCCGCGGGGCAAGGCCTTGTCGAGGATCGCCTGGATCGACCGATCCACGACACCAGGCGTTGCCGAAGAGGAGCCAGGATCTGCCGGGCGGGTGGCGGTGGGGGTGTCGCTGTTGCCGCTGCAGGCGGCCAGCACCAGCGCCGACACCAATGCGAGCACGGCAGGAACACGGAATTCGGGCAGCCACATGAATGGTCCTTGCATAGCTGCCGACAACGGGCCCGCGAGTTCGCCACGGGACGTCCATGAGGCCGACACGTAGATCGTACACACGACGACACGTCGCAGTCTGGGGCTGAGACCCCGCGCGGTGGAATCTCATCGATCTTGTCAGTTTTCCGAGTCGACACCGCCTCATCGGAGCGTGGCGTGGCCGCCGAACGGGCGCTCCAACGCGCACTACGCGGCATGAGCGGAGGCCGTCCGGCGGTGTCCCACCGAAGCGTGGTCCCTCTCGACACGTCATGTGACACCTACGGCTTGGCCGACGAGGTGATCGGCGATCCGACCGGGGCTGCGGAGTCCGGCACCCCCGCGTAGTCGGGCAGCTCGATGCCGTTGATCGCGCGCCCGACCAGCTCGGTGAACCATTCGCCGGCGAAATCGGGGAGCGGCTCGGCGTCTGGCCCGGGGACGGCGCGGCTGCGGGCGTTCAACCGGCCGATCTCCTGGTTGGCCTCGACGAACGAGCGCATCCGCGCCTCGTAGCTGGCGAACCCGGCGTCGGGATCCCATCCGGCGGCGGCCAGCTCTCCGGCCAGCAGGTAGGCGCCGACCAGCGCCAGCCCGGTGCCCTGCCCCGACATCGGCGAGGAGCTGAACGCCGCGTCCCCGAGCAGCCCCACCCGTCCACTCGACCAGCGGTCCATCACCACCTGGGCGACCTGGTCGAGGTAGAAGTCCGGGGTGTCGTCCAGGTGCGCGAGAATGTCCGGGGTCAACCAGCCCAGACCCGCCATCCGCTCACGCAGCAGGACCTTCTGGGCCGCGACGTCACGGTAGTCGACGTAGAAGTCGGCCGAGGCGAGGTAGAACATGGCCATCGCCCGGGTGGCGTCCTGGATGGGCCGCAGGAGGGCGGAGCGCCCGGACTCCTGGTCCTGGTACTCGAGCAGCCAGCGGTCCAGCCCGAACTCGTTGGGCACACTGTAGAAGGCCAGCACGTGCCCGAGATGGCGGAGGAACCGCTCATGCGGCCCGAAAACCATCGCTCGCAGCTCCGAGTGCAGCCCGTCGGCCCCGACCACCAGGTCGAAACGCCGCCGGTTGCCGCCCGCGAAGACCACGTCGACCCCGTCCGCGTCCTGGGCGAGCCCCGCGATCCGGTCGCCGAAGACGTACTCGACGCCGTCGCGGGTGTCGTCGTAGAGCACCTGGGACAGGTCCCCGCGCAGGATCTCGATGTCCGCGATGAACCCGTCGCCACCGTCGTCGTCGGCACGGAAGGTCTCCAGCACTTGCCCGTCCGCGTCCACGGTGTGCGCGCCGGCGGTGTCGGTGCACGCCGCGCGCACCGCCGCGTCCAGCCCCATGCGCCCGATGACCTCCTTGGCGACCCCGCGCGCGTCCACCGCCTGCCCGCCGGGACGCAGCTCAGGAGCCCGCTCCACCACGGTCACCTCGGCCCCCCGCCGGCGCAGCCAGTGGGCCAGCGCGGGTCCCGCGATGCTCGCCCCCGCCACCAACACCCTGGGACCGCTCACCCGCGTCCCCTGCTCGCCAGTCCGGATGGTGTGCTCCTGCTTGGAGTCGTCGACGCTCATCACTGCCTCCATGTGCTTCCTCCCGCGCTGGACGTTCCCAGCACAGGCCCACCGCTGTCGGTGTCCAGCAGTATCGACCACGGATCCGCACAAAACTCATCGACACGACCGAAATCGCGTCCACGCTCCGCAAACACCCTGAACTCGGCATGTGCGTGCGACGGGCATGGTCATGATCGCCTCGGTCTTGCCCGCAGACTTGCGCAGTTCCTTCAGGTGGTGACCGGCGACGTAGGCATCCAACTGCGCATCGGCAGCAGCCTGACGCTGCGGTTCGGCCAGTTCGGGGTACAACCGGTGCGCTTCCGCCTTGCGCCAATCGCGTCAGAGGATCATCACTTGCCTTTCTCCTTCATCGACTTCGCGGTGCGGCACTCGGCATAGCGCACCTTGGCCAAAGGGGGTCACCCTGTGAGACGCACCCATGGCCTGGCCGTGGCGGAGCGTGGGAGCGCGAGGGCCTGCCCTCGCATAGGAGGGGCCGAAGGCCCCGGGGAGCACGCCGAGCCCCATCGGCGCGAAGCGCCTGATCGGCGAGCCCTTGCAGTGCGCGACGAGCACCAAAGGAAGAACGCCGAGCCGCCAAATGCGCGAAGCGCCGACTGCAAGCCATTTGTAAAGCTCAGCCCGGCTCGGCGAAGGAGAGCTCCGGGGCGCCGTCCCGGTCGAACGGCAGCACGAACCGGCGCGGCCAAGACAAGACACCCTCCAACCACCCGGCCCCCATCGTCTGCCCCACGTGCCGCAACCGCGATGACGGGTCGACGCCGATCGCGACCGTGGTGATGTCGCGCTGTACGCCCTCGCTCTCGTCGTCGCCCAGGATGACCCGCCAGGCCAGCGCCCTGTTGTGGTCGACCTCCATCGACAGCGGGTGGTGTCGCAGTGCCTTGGCGCGGTGGCCGAGCAGCTCCGACTGCAGGAGTTCGGCCGAGCTGCCGTTGGGCGCGTTGCGGAACAGGGCGTACTCCATCGGTGGCGCCGGGCTGCGGAGGTTCGGGGCCGGCTGGCCGTACGGGAAGAGTCTGTCGACCTCGTGCAGCCAGCGCACCTGCGGGATGACCCACGAGGCGCCGGGGCGCTCGCCGCCGCTGTCCACGGCGGCCAGGAGCCGGGTGGCCGTCTCGGCGGCCTTCTCGGTGAGCAGGGCCGGGTCGAACCAGCTGCGCAGCGACCAGGCCCGGCGCTGCACCGAGCGTTCGATCAGGGTGGCCAGCAGGCACTCGCGGCGCCTGGCCGGCAGTTCGGACCAGGCGGCCGTCAGTGCGCGAGGTACGCCGGGCAGGGGCCGGTTGCTCACGAAGGCCAGGACGACCGTGTCGCACCAGATGCGCAGCCAGGCCCAGTCGGGGGCGTCGGCGAGGACGTCGGCCTCGCGGAGTTCGACCAGGGTGCACGCTTGGCCGGTGCGGCACTGGCTGCCGCAGGCCGCCGATCTTCGGCCCCGGATCGGCGGGGCGGGGCTGGCCAGCAGCTTCTCGCGGGACTCGCCGAGCGGCACCCGGACGCGCAGCGGGCGGTCCATCCCGTCGGCGAACACCGCGGCGGATCCCGGTTGCAGGGAGACGACGTGGCGGGACTGTTCCTCGCTGAGGTTCATGGCCCCGCCGACGAGTTGCCGGTCGTCCTCGGCGGGGAGCCGGTGGACGACCTTCAGCGCGGTGTTCTTGACCACGTCGGTGACGAGCTTGGTGGGGATCTGCTCGGCCACCACGATGCCCTCGCCGTACGCCCGGATCTCGGCGAGCATGCCGGCCAGCAGTTCGACCGCGTGGGTGGAGGCGCGGCCGGTGCCGCGGTCGCGCAGCAGCCGGTGGGCCTCCTCGATGACGATGACGTGGCGCAGGCCGGTGGACTTCTCCTGCCGGGCCCGCATCCGCAGGTGCTCGACGATGCGGATGATCAGCGTGCCCATCAGGAACGCCTTGTCCTCGTCGTTGGCCACGTCCTCGATCGCCAGCACCACGTTGCGCTCCAGCAGGCCGCCGATGTCGGCCGGGTGGCCGCCCTCGAAGAAGCGGCCGGCCGAGCCGACGCGGAGCGAGCGCAGCCGCAGCGAGATGAAGCCCTCCACGTCGGCCTGGACCTCGCGGCCGTAGCCGATCTCCCTGATCACGTCCATGGCGTGCTGCTGGAGCAGTTCGAGGGTCGGCACGCTGGGCGGCACCTTGGAGCCCGGTACGGCGCCGCCGGTGACCACGTCCCAGCCGGTGGCCTCGTAGACGCGCTGCAGGGCCAGCGACATGATCTGCGGGAACGGCTCCTCGGCGTCGAAGGCCGCCATGAACAGCGCCCTGACCATGTCGATGTGGGCCTGGACGGGGTAGCCGGGCTCGGGTTCCAGCGGGTTGATGCTGAACGGCACGCCCGCGGGGGCCGACGGGTTGATCACGGTGACGGTGCCGGGCTCGATGCGGCCGGCCATGGCGGCGTACTCGGACTTGGCGGGTTCGATCGCCAGCCACGGGATGCCGGCCCGGCTGAGCTGCTCCAGCAGGTGCCTGACCGTCTGCGACTTGCCCGAGCCGGTGGCCCCGGTGACGAAGGCGTGCCTGTTGAGCGTGCTCAGCGGCACCCGGAACGAGCCGACGCACCGGTCCTGTCCGTCGAGGATCTCCCCCAGGTCCAGCTCGCCCTCCTCGGCCTCGGAGGTCACGTCGAAGAACCCGGAGTCGAGCACCCGTACGCCCGGCACCTCGCGCCTGGGCAGCCCGGCCAGCGCCGCGAGGGCCCCGGCGGTCGCGGCGAAGGGCGCGGCAGCGCCGTCGGCGGGGTCCTGCATCGTCAGGGCGAGCGCCTCCGACAGGCCGTAGACGGCGCCCTGGGCGCTGCGCAGCCGGTAGGGGTGGTGGCTCATCTCGACGGAGCCGACCAGGACCGGCGCGATCTGCCGGAGCTCCTCGGCCGTGGCGCCGCCGGCGAGCACGCGGACGTTCCAGAGCCCGGCCTCGCGGAAGGCGTCGAGCTCCTGCATGCGGCGTTCGGCCCGCTCGGCGTCGAACCTGCTGCGCTCGGAGGCGTCGCCGTACTGCCTGAGCACGTTGAGCTGCGTACGCAGGTGCGCGACCTCGGCGTCGAGCAGGTCGGTCGGCTCGGCCACCACCAGCCACGCGAACGGCCTCGACATGAGCGTGACCAGCGTCGCCTCGAACAGCGTCGGCCGCTTCAGCTCGTCGGGTTCGAGCCCGCCGAACTCGCGCCGGCCGCCCAGCGGCGGCGCCTGCCGTCCCGGGCACGGCGTCCACACCAGGTCGGCGAGGTCGGCCAGGTACTCCTCGTCGAGCTGCACCCCGCGCGCCCCGCCGGGGAACAGCAGCGGCTGCGGCCCGGCCGGCGCCCCCGGCGCGTCGGTGGCCCGGCGCGGCTGGCGCGGCGGCGACAGCGGCCCGGCGTTGGTGATGAGCTCGAGCGGCGCCCCGGAGCCGCGGGAGAGCCACCCGATGACGAACGGCCGGTCACGTTGGGCGGCGGACAGCACGGCGGGCAGCACGGTGACGAAGTCCCACTCCGCCGACGAGCTTCGCGAGGGTGCCGCGATCGACTGGATTCGGTACCAGGGCCCGCTCAGCGAGACACTCGACTGCATTTCATTCCCCCACAGACGGTTGCTAGTAAAATCCGCCTACCGTCAGCGCGCCACGTTGACATTGACCATGTCATTGCCTGTCCTTGCGCCAGTCCAGGCGTGGCGGCGGCGGGCCGAGGTTCGGCGGCGGCTCTCCGTCGCCGTCCCCGCCCTTGCCGTCGATCGCGAGTACGGCCTCGCGGACGTCGTCCAGCTCGCCGAGCGTGGTCTTGGGAAATGTGAGGATGGCCGGGTTCGCGTCGGCCAGGCGGACCCGGCGGCCCTGCGGGGTCGCGTCGGTGACGATCACGGACGTGGTGGGCAGCTGCTGGAGCTGGTGCGGCTCGACGAGGAACTCGCGCGAGCGCTGCAGCACCCGCTCCTTCTCAGCGATCTTGTCGGCCGTCCTGCCCCACTCCGTCGACTCGACGAGGTCCTCCGCGAGGTCCGTACGGTTGTCGTCACGCTCCTCCGTGGCGTCCTCGACCTGGGAGATCGTGGAGGTGTAGCCGCCGTCGAGGCGGGGGATCGAGTCGCTGATCGTCTCGGTGAGCTGGGCCAGCTCCAGCCGGTGCTCGGTGCCGACGTGCTCGCTGGCCACCCTGGCGTCCTCGGCGTTGCCGAGGCGCATGAACGCCACCGCCGCGTGCCCCCTGCCGAGCCGCTCCCGCACGGTCGGGGTCAGGCTCCGGTACGTCAGCACCAGGCCGGTCCTGGACGTCTCACAGGCGTCCATGAGCCGGTCCAGCACGTCCCCGCGGAGCTTGTCGGCCCCCGCCACGATGATCGTGTGATACCAGGGCCGGTCGGCGGCGGGCGACTGGCGCAGGATGTGCGTGAGCGCGGTGGCCACGTAGGTGCCGAGCACCCGGTTGCCGAACACGCCGGCCTGCCGGTCCATGCTCACCACCCGCAACCTGGCCGGCGGCAGCCGTACGGCCTCCGTGCCGAGCGTCTCCAGCTTGCGCAGCTGGGACTCCAGTGCCCAGGCCCGCTCGATCACCACGCGGTCGCTGACACCCCGCCCGAACAGCGTGCCGATCCGTTCGAGCTGCGTCGCCGTGATCAGTCCGAACCTCAGGTCGTCGCGCGGGTCGCCGACCTGGGCGAGTGCCCGCAGCGCGGCGGTGACCTGGTTGATCGTGGCGTTCTCGCCGAGCACCTCCAGCACCCGCTCCAGGATCGCGTTGTCGAAGCTGAGGTCGCGCGTGGTGCGGTGCTCCTCGCTCACGCTGACCACGTGGGCGAGCACGTCGGCGAACGCCTCGGGCTTCAGCGTCGCGCCCAGGTCCAGCCGGGGCAGGTCCGTCGGCAGCACCCAGACCAGCGGGTCGTCGCCGCCCCGGCGGGCCAGCTCGATCAGGTCCTTGGCGATCGCGCCCTCGGACAGGTCGAGCACGGTGAGATGGCCGCCGCTGTAGAGGCGGGTGGCGCCGAGCAGGGTAATCAGCGCCGACCAGCCGGGCAGCGTGCCGCCCGCCACGTCGATGCGGTCGATCTCGTCGGGGACGGCCACCGCGTACCAGGTG
The DNA here is from genome assembly GCF_020215705.1 of Nonomuraea aurantiaca. Taxonomy (GTDB): domain Bacteria; phylum Actinomycetota; class Actinomycetes; order Streptosporangiales; family Streptosporangiaceae; genus Nonomuraea; species Nonomuraea aurantiaca. Next base: position 174,728 of record NZ_JAIWNB010000011.1, read on the forward strand.
AGCTGGCGGTCGTGGCGTTCCTTGACCTCCTGCCACTCGCGGTAGCGCTGGGCGTGCTCCTCCTGCGCGCGGAACAGCTCTTTGTCACGTTCCCGTCGCTGCCGGTCGTCGCGGGCCTGCTGCTCGCTCACCCGATAGCGGACCGCCCGGTCACCCTGTACGAGCGCGTAGCTGCAGATGATCGCCACGCCCCCGGCCGCGACCAGGCCGAGCAGCGCGAACGACCACTGCAGATAACCGGCGACGGCCAGCCCGAGTATCAGCACGGTGAGGATGACCATGAACACCCTGAACACCCGTACGGGCCGGTTGAGCAGGTCTTGCTGGAAGCGTTCGCGGCGCAGCAGCTCCTGGTCGGCCTCCGCCGAGGCGGCCTCGTCCTCACCGGGTGAGGGGCGCTTGGGCGGCGGTCCCGGATCGGGGTGCAGCAGGATGTACTGCCAGCCCAGGTAGATGCGGTCCGCCTGGAGCTGCGCATGCTCGGGATGCACGTCCGCCACGTGACCCTCCGGCCGCGATATGTCGTTAGTGGGGGCTGACCCTCCGCTCCGTGACAGCGTATGAGCTAGACCCCCTGCTGCGGCAGGGTTCTCGGCAATTAGACCAGCCAGATGGGAGGCTAGCGGCAGATGGGGCAGGCGTGACCTATTACCATCCTTACCCATGACGGAACCCTCCGGCGGCAGCAACAAGCCCAAACGCCCGGTAGTGGTGCCCGCCGCGGCCCTGGTGACAGTCACCGCCCTCGGCATCACCGCCCTGCTCGGCGGTTTCGCCGAGGTTCCCGATCCGGCGCCCCCTCAATACGGGGAGGGGGCGGTGCTCGATCAGGGGCAGTTCAGTACGCAGTTCGTGACGGCCAAGGTGGCCACGCAGAAGGCCAAGGCCGACTGGGAAACCGACAAGCGCTTCGTGGAGCTGACCTTCAAGGTGACGAACCAGGGCAAGGCCACGGCCATGGTCGGCCTTCCGCCGGACAAGCCGGAGCGCGCGATCTCGTTGACGAGCTTCGCCGGGTCGCTGGTCAAGGTGACCCCGCAGATCCAGACGAAGGGCGTGCCGTCGGTCTACAGCCTGTCGAAGAACGCGCAGAGCGGCCAGCTTCAGCCGGGCGTCCCGACCACGGTCATCCTCCGCTACGACCTGGACGGCGCGGCCAAGCCGCCGCAGAAGGTGACGCTGGACGTGGCGGGCTTCGCCTACGAGCCGGGCTTCAACGACCCGTCCTTCCACTGGAACCTGATCTCCGAAGAGACCGACCCAGAAGGGCCCGGCTCAAAAGTGCCCGGCAACGGACGGAGTCCCGTCGTCCAGGCCCAGGTGACGCTCCCCGTGCACGGCGCGGAGGCGGCATGACCGCCACCGCGTCCCGCCGCCCGCCCGGCCGCCGCTCCCGCGCCCGCCGACAGGGTGGCTCGCGCGTACTCGGCGCCCTCGTCGGCCTGGTGCTGCTGGGCGGCGCCGTCGGCCTGCAGACCCGCAACCTGACTCCGAACGAGATGGACGCGCCCATCACCACCGTCGGTGTGAAGGGCCAGGAGGTGAACGCGGGCAGGTTCGCGGTCCGCGTCAACTCGGTCACCGTGGCGCGGGCCGTGCAGGGCGCGAGCGGGAAGGTGGAGACCGAGCAGCTCTTCCTGATCGTCCAGGCGTCCGCGACCTCCGCCACCAAGCCCATGCACCTGGGCACCCCCGCGCTGCTGACCCCGGACGGCGTCACCTACGACGCCACGGACAAGATCGAGCCGGCCGAGACGCTGGCCAACCCCTGGATACAGCCGGGCTTCTGGGTCAGCGGCAACTTCGTCTTCGAGATCCCCGATTCGGCGCTCGAAGGCGCGCGGGTCGTGTTCAAGCTGCCCGGGTCGGCACTGGTCGAGCCGTTCGAGCCGGAGGCCGAGGTCGATCTGGGCATCGACGGCCCGGCGGCGGCCCGGCTCAAGTCCGCGCCCAGCGACGTCTACATCCTGAAGAAGAGCTGATGAGCACAGACGACCGCGGCTGGTTCTCCCCTCCGGCCGGCCAGAACGCGGACCAGCCCCAGCCCCAGCCTCCGTCCCAGCCACAACCTCGCCCTCAGGGGAGGCCACGGCCGCGGCGGCGACGTCCGACCGCGACGCCGCGGGTGATCCCGCCGGACCGGCAGGTGTGGCCGCCCAAGCGGGCGGAACCCTCGGTGGAGAGCTCCACCCAGCCGATCCCGGCCATCCCCAGCGCCGGCCCGCTTCCCCGGCCATCCGTCCCGCCCCTCCCCGCCGTCCGGCCCGTGGAACAGCCCTCTCCCGTGGAACCGGCCCCTCCTGGGGGGCCGGGGGTTCCGGTCGCCGCCGAGGGACCGGTCGCTGTGACTCCACCGCCGCGCCGACGCCGGCCCGTGCTGACGGCGCTCGGCGCCGTGGTCGCGCTGGTCGTGGCGGTCGGGGCGACGACGTACGACCGCTATCACGTCTATCTGGTCAGATCTGGGCAAATCCCGCCGAAGCAGGAGCAGGTCGTACCGGCGGGGCAATCCGTCACGGTCAAGCACGTCAGCTGGAAGTCCACGATGGAGACCGTGCCGCAGGTCCCCGGCAACAAGCCCCAGCCGGGGTCGGCCTACGTCAAGATCGACATCACCCGGTCGGCCGTGGACGCGGACGGAGCGGTCAAGACGGCCAAGCCCAAGGAGCTGTTCGTGACGGATCGGCAGGGCCGTACCTGGGTGGCCCTGGTCGGCGACGACACGACACCGGCCGAGAAGATGGAGATCGGCGAGCCGTACCGGCTGACGGCCTACGCCCGGGTGCCGGCCGCGCAGGCGGCCGAGGTCGAGCTGCTGCTCACGCCGAGCAACTACCGCTCGGACATCCCCACGGCCCAGCTCATGACCGCGAAGACGGAACCGGACCTGGACGTACTGCGCTTCAAGCGCTGACGCTCCTCCAACCGGCTGGGTGCCGGCGCGTCAGGCGTTGACGCCCATCCGGCCACCTCGTACGGCGGGCGATTCAGGCGCTTCGGGGGCCGGTGCCATCCGGCGCCCCCGCGTGGCCGCGATGTCGAACGCGGCGGCCAGCAGGGCCATGGTCAGGACCGTGACGAGCAGGTTCTTGACGAAGTCGACCGGGGCGCCCACGAGCATCCAGAGCCACTCCACCTTCGACCCGATCAGCGTCCGCACGCCGCGCATCGCGTACTCCGCGCCGACGTGCAGCGACACGTAGCACAGGCACATCATCCCGAACAGCGCCACGCCGCCCGTCAGCGTCTGCCTGAAGGAGTTGGCCAGGGGGACCCAGCGCTCCTGGAAGCCGCCGGTGATCCTCTCGACCGACTTCTGCGTGATCGAGTGGGTCGAGTAGAGCTTGTCGATCCCCTTCTCGAAGCGCGTGTCGCGGAGCATCGTGCGGGCGTCGTCCGCGTACGTGCCGAAGACGAGCACCGCCACCGTCAGCCAGGTGAGCGGGATGAAGACACCGTCCACGATGTACGGCCAGATTTCACCGACCGCTCCCCAGAACGCCTCCCAGCCGGGGATGCTCTGCTCGGCCTGGGTCACCAGCTCGCCCGAGGCGGACACGGCCAGGCGGTGCGAGACCCAGTCGGAGCGCGCGTTGGCCAGCACGAAGGTGGCGTTCAGGCCGAAGAACACGAAGGCGAACTCGGACAGGGCGGTGCCCAGACCCGAGATCTTCCCGTCGCCCCGCTCCACCATCTTGCTGAACAGCGCGCGCAGCAGGAACGCCACGGCCATCAGGCCGAACGAGATCCGCCAGTCGAGGTCGATGAGCCCCCGCCCGACCGTGCTGCTCCTGCCGAGGAAGCTGTCGCTGAAGAAGTCGTCGATGTTGTGCAGGAAGTCCGTCTGTACGAAGTCCCGGGCGTCCTCGACATGGAACCCCCAGGTCAGGTAGATGACCGCGAAGGCGGGGGCGACGCGGTTCATGGAGACCCAGTAGCGCTCGTCCTCCTCGCCCGTCGCCCGCCGGGCGCGGATCTCCCAGAGCGCGCCGCGTACCGACCACAGCATGCCCGCGGTGATCGTCATCGACGCCATGACGATGAGCGTCAGCACCGCGATGGTGGCGACCAGGCGGAGCTGCCGGGCGTCTCCATGAGAGATCTCCGTGCCGAGGTAGAGCAGCCCGAAGCGCACCGCCTGACCGGCCGAGAACCAGGCGATCAGCGGTAGCGCGCACTTCCCGGCGATGCGCAGCGCGTGCAAGGGCAGTGAGAACGGCGACGGCATCGGTCCCGGTGCGGACACGGGCCGGGACGGGGCCATCACTCCTGACATCGCGGACACCCACCGGATCCTACCGATATGTCGAGACATGCGACTACCAGGCAAGATGATCGCCACGCATTCAGGGCGATCCAGAAAGGATCATTGCGAGATACCCACAACAGACCAGGGCGCCCGGCGCAATCCGGCAAGATGTGGGGGAACATGGCGACATGGAGGCACGGCCCGCGCTGGACACAGATCCGGTCATCGTCGGGCAACGAGTGCGGCTGCTACGCCAGGCGGTGGGCGTGTCGCTGTCCGAGCTGGCCAGGCGCGCCGGCATCGACCAGGCCACGCTGTCCGAGGTGGAGGCCGGCCTGCTCAAGCCGACGGCGGAGATGCTCTGGGCCATCACCGCTCAGCTCGGCGTGCCGATCGGCGCGATACTCGACACACCGCCATCACCGCAGCTCGTGCGCGGCACGGCGATCGAGGCCGCGCTGCTGGAGGTGTTCGAGGACGAGCGGGTGACCTATGAGCTCTATCGGCTGCGCATCCCGCCCGGTATCACCCAGACCTCCGTCGCGCATCTCGACGGGGTGACCGAGCACCTCACGGTCTACGCCGGCACGCTGATCGCGGGGCCGATGGACGCGCCGCTGACGGCCGGCCCCGGTCACCACATCTGGTGGCGCTCGGACGTCCCGCACGGCTACCGCGCGGTCCCGCCGGACGAGGTCAGAGCCTCGCTGGTGATGCGCTACCCGACGAACACCCGTACCTGACGGACGCCCAGGACAGGCGCCCAGGGCAGGCCCTCAGAACGGGCCCTCAGGACAGAGGGCGCTCAGGACAGGGCCGCTCAGGCGGCCAGGGCGGGCCTGCAGGTGCGGCAGGGCCGGTAACCGGCCTCCTGGGCCTGCGCCAGGCTGCGGAAGCCGTGCCGGTGCGCTGCGGTGATGCGCCGGGCGTTGTGACAGGTCGGGAAGCACACCACACCGGTGGTGTCGCTGGCCAGGTAGAACACCCGCGCCCGCGCCAGCCGCCGCACCGCGTCCAGATCCACGCCCTCGGCCACCAGCAGCCGCTCCTTGGCCGCCGCCCCGAACACGTAGTCGCCCGCCACCCCGTCGGACCTGGTCACCCGGTGGCACGGGACGAGCAGCGGCACCGGGTTCGCGCCCAGCGCCGCGCCCACCGCGCGTACCGCCTTGGGCCGGCCGACCTGAGCCGCGATCCAGGCGTAGGGCCGTACCTCCCCTCTGGGGATCGTCCGGGCGGCCAGCAGGACGTCGCGCTGGAAGTCGCTCAGCCCCCGCAGGTCGAGCGCGACCCCCGAGGAACGTCCGGTACGCAGCGCGGGCAGCAGCCCGGCGGGCGGCCGGTCGGCGGGCAGCAGCGGACGTCCGGCACGCGCCCTGAAGGCGGCGGCGAAGCCCTCGCCCCGATGAACGTAGGCGATGCCCTGGCCGGTGAACGCGACGGACAGCTCCCCGAGCGGGCTCGGCGCCGTCAACCAGCGCGCGGCGATCCGCTCGAGCAGCCCGTCGGGCGCGTCCGTGGCGAGTGCCGCGAGCCCGGCGAGCAGCGGGTCCTGGGTCATTGGACACCTCCAAGTGTGCGCAGTCGCCGCAGGCCCCGCGACACATGCGACTTGACTGTGCCCTGCGGAATCCTGAGGACCGTGGCGATCTCATGGACCGGCAGATCGACGACATGCCTGAGCACCACGGCCACCCGCTGATCCTCCGGCAGCATGCTGAGCATTTCGGCGAGTTTGTCACCGGTCTCGTGCCGCACCGCAGCGTCCTCGACGCTCTCCCGTGGATCAACGGTATCGACCGGCTCCTCGTGCAGATCGGGGGGCGGCTTCCGGGACTTGGTACGGGCGCAGTTGCGCCAGATGTTCAGCAGGATCGTCAGGAGCCAGGCCCGAGGCTGCAGGGCGGCGATCCGTTCCCGCTCGTAGCCGGCGACGGCACGGTAGGCGCGCAGGAACGTCTCAGCGGTGAGGTCCTCGGCATCGGCCCATCGCCCGCTCAGCCGCAGCGCGGTCGAGAAGACCACGCCGCGATAGGCGCCGAACAGCTCGGCGAACCCTCCGTCGAGGTCGTCGAGCAGCGCCTTTCGCACCGGGTCGAGACAGTCGATGTCACTCACACCAGGTACAACACCACCGGACCTGATTCCGTTGCACCCTTGACCGGCCATGGTCTCACCGTCTCGTCACGGCGCCCGGCCCCGTGCGGGGTCAGCGGCCGTATTCCTGGAGGCCCCCCGCCCCGTGCGGCGGGTGGCGGCCTGCCGGGCTTGCCGTAACAGAAAAAGGCCCACGTCCGAGATCAGACGCAGGCCTTCTTCCAGATATTTCGTGGGTCAGACGGCGACGGCCAGCTGAGCCACTTCGCCCAGCTTCGCCTGGACCTTGACGTCACGCGTGACGCCGCCGCCGGCGATGATGCGCACCGTCCAGTCGCCAGGTGCGGCGAAGAAGCGGAACACGCCCTCGTCGGACACGACGACCTCGCCGGTGAACTCGCCGGAGTGGTCGAGCAGCCGCGCGTAGGCGGTGCCGGCGCCCGTCACGACGCCCTGGATCACGGACTGGGTGGACAGGTCGATCCCCGCGGGCAGCGCGATCGTCTGCTCCGGAGCTCCGCACCCCGGTGCGGTCTGTACGTTCTGAGCAGTCTGAGTGGTCATCAGCGGGCCTCCCCCAACTCGATCGGCACGCCCACGAGCGAGCCGTATTCGGTCCACGAACCGTCGTAGTTCTTCACGTTCGCCTGGTCGAGCAGCTCGTGCAGCACGAACCAGGTGTGCGCGGAACGCTCGCCGATGCGGCAGTAGGCGATCGTGTCCTTGTCGAAGTTGACCCCCGCCTCGCTGTAGAGCGTGCGCAGGTCTTCGTCGGTCTTGAACGTGCCGTCGTCGTTGGCCGCCTTGGACCACGGGATGCTGCGAGCGGTGGGCACGTGGCCCGCGCGCTGCGCCTGCTCCTGCGGCAGGTGGGCCGGGGCGAGCAGCTTGCCGGTGAACTCGTCGGGAGAGCGGACGTCGACCAGGTTGAGCTTGCCGATCGCGGCGACCACGTCGTCGCGGAAGGCGCGGATGGACGTGTCCTGCTCCTGGGCCACGTAGGAGGTCTTGGCGCGCTGCGGCACGTCCTTGACCAGCTCGCGCGAGTCGAGCTCCCACTTCTTACGCCCGCCGTCGAGCAGCTTGACGTTGTCGTGGCCGTAGAGCTTGAAGTACCAGTAGGCGTAGGCGGCGAACCAGTTGTTGTTTCCGCCATAGAGCACGATGGTGTCGTCGTTGGAGATGCCGCGCTCGGACAGCAGTGTCTCGAAGCCGGTCTTGTCCACGAAGTCACGGCGGACCGGGTCCTGAAGGTCCTTCTGCCAATCGACCTTCACGGCGCCACGGATGTGGCCCTTGTCATAGGCGCTGGCGTCTTCGTCAACCTCGACGAGAACGACGCCGGGGGTGTCGAGGTTGGCCTCGACCCATTCGGCATCCACCAGGACGGCGGAGCGGCTCATTGGGGAACCTCCAATTTGGCGGCGGGCAGTAGTCGGCGAATCAGCAGGTACGTTTCGCAGCCGAGGCAGAATCCGAAGGCTGCGTTGAGGAAGGCGGCGAGGAGTGCCGCGGCCGTGGCCACGAGGGCGAGCGGCGTGATCCCGGCGAGATATCCGACCAGACCCACGACCGCGAAGCCGAGCCCGACTCCCTGCGCGAAGCGGGGTGGGCGGGCGTCCTCCGTCTCCCTCGGAGCGCTCTTGACGAGCGCCTTGAAGAGCACCGCGTAAGGCGAGCGACCTGCCGCGCCGAGTGCGAACACCAGCGCCTGGGCGGCCAGCAGCACTTGGGCAGCCGTCGGCCAGGCGCTCCCCGTCACCAGGACGAGGGCGAGGATCGCAGTCGTGATGGCCGCGCTGAAACGCAACGCTCTAGGGTCGGCACGCATCGAAGGATGCTCCTGAAGGGGGTCGGATTGGGGCGGATCGGAAGTCCGCGCGAGACCGTCCTCAGGCAGCGCGACAGAGCGCGGTGGCTACGCGGCAGAAATCAACCGCGCGCCGCTTCGTCAGCAGCTCTGTCGATGGGTTCATGGCAAGGACACTACTCGCCGTCTCGGCATCTGTCACATCTCGTCCGCGTTCTGAGATGAAATGTGGGACACTGCCCCCGCCAAGGCGGCGAGTACGTCCGCTTTGCGCGGCTGGCCAGCCGCCTTTTTCACGATATTTCCGGCGCTGTCGAGGATCAGGACCGTCGGCGTCCGCATGATGTCGAGCCGCCGGACGAGATCAAGACGCGACTCGGCGTCGATCTCGACATGCGCCACACCGGGCACGAGCCCGCTGACGTCGGCCAGCACCCGCCGGGTCGCCCGGCACGGCTGGCAGAAGGCGGTCGAGAACTGCACGAGCGTCGCCCGCTCCCCCAGGTCGGCACCCAGGTCGGCGGTGGCCAGGCGGTCGTCCGCCCGAGCCGTGTCGCGAACCTTGCCGTCGCGGCGCAGTCGTACCACCCCGATCACCGAGCCGAGCGCCAGCGTCGCCAGCGCCACCCACAGTCCTGTCATCCCCCGGTCCAACCTCGGACGGGACGCATTACTTCCCCTTCGGGACCGGAATCTTGACGAGCACCTTGCCGCCCGAGTCGACGACCTCGAACCTGGCGATGTCGTTCATCTGGATCCGGGTCTGGCGCGGGAAGACGGCCTTGTTCTCGTAGGTCTCCCGGCTGACCTTCCAGCTCGCGGTGGAGTCGAACGCGCCGTTCTTGGCGAACACCACCAGCCGGCACGTCGTACCGAGCGGCAGGCCACTGACCCGCACCGACAGTTTCGTCACGTCGCCGCCCGGGAAGGCCGTCACGCTCGCGTGATAGCCCTTGGCCGCGTTCTCGCCGGGGAACTCGCGGCCGGGCGCCGTCTGACTCGCCGAGGGCCGCGGAGTCGGCCGCCCATCGGACTTCTTGAGCCGCGCGTCATCCGGCGCGCTGTCCTGCGCGGCGTACGGCGCGACCGCCTTGGACTCGACCTCCCCGGAGGTGGCGGCGGGCTTGGCGGCGGACTGCATGGAGGCCGGCTGCTGGGCGCCCATCCACACCGTGACGCCGACCGCCATCACCGCGACGGAGGCGGCCACGGCCAGCAGCGCGCGCCCTCTCCGGTGGCGCCGGGCACGGGCGTTCAGCAGCCGGTCGAGCACCTGGCGCGGGGGGCTGGACACCAGCTCGACGTCGCGCTCCGACACCTTGCCGAGGAAGGACGCGACGCCCTCCAGGTCGAGCAGCTCGGCACCGCACACCTCGCAGGTCGCCAGGTGGGTGTCGATCTCCATCGCCTCGTCGGGCTCCAGCGCCCCGAGCGCGTGCGCACCCAGTGCCAGCCGTACCTCCTCACACGTCATCACGGCGCCAGCCCTCGCTCCTCGAGCGCGAGCCGGAGCGCGCGCAGCGCGTAGTAGGTGCGTGACTTGACCGTGCCCGGCGGGATGCCCAGCGTGGCCGACGCCTCCTTCACCGATCTCCCCCGGTAGTAGACCTCCATCAGCACCTCACGGTGCTCGGGCCGCAGCGCGGCCAGCGCCTCGGCCACGGCCCATGACTCGACCGCCCGCTCCAGCTCGTCGTCCGCGGGCAGCACGGCGAGCGCCTCGTCGCCGGTCTCCGGCGGGCGCGCCTTGCGGGCGCGGTGCTGGTCCACGACGAGATTACGGGCGACGGTGAACAGCCAGGCACGTATCGGGCGGCCGGTGAGGGCGTCAGGATGCCGCCAAGCCCGCAGCAGCGTTTCCTGCACGATGTCCTCCGCTCGTCCCGAATCGCCCGTGAGTCGCAGTACGTATCCGTAGAGTGGCCCAGCGTGCTCGTCGAAGAGGGTCCTGACCAGTTCCTCGTCGGCGGTGTCGGCTGCAGTCACACCCTCATCACGTACGGCGGGGCTGACCGGTTCGATGTCATCCACGAAGCGGCACGTCAGACGCTTCGGCCGCGAACTCCAATCCGTCGGCCACGCTCCTCACTCCGGTCACCTTCACATCGAACGGGAGCTTCCCCTTGAACGGGATCGTGTAGGTCACGAACTTCGCGAGCGCGTCGGGCACACCTTGGATCTTCTCCGCCTGGAGCTTGATGCCGCCGTCGGCCACCTGGACGCGCATCTCCGCGTTGAACTTCACCTTGTTCACCCCTACCGTCACCTCACCCGACGCGACGAGCCGCTGGCCGTTCCCGGAGATCTTGACGCCCTGCGGTGCGTACTTGTCGATCGTCGCCCTGGTCAGAGTGCCGCGGACGGTCAGGCGCCCGGCCCGGACGTTGGCTCTGTTCTGGAGCACGTCGGCCAGCGGGGCGGTCACGTCGTAGGCGACGCCCTGCAGGTCCTTCACCGGAACTCCCCCGTAGGTGAGAGTGCCGAGATTGAACCGTACCTCCGGATACCGGCCGGAGACTGCCTGTGTGAGAAATGGGATGCCCTCAATGGTCACCGTCGGCTGGCTGTCGAGGTCGGCCGCGGCGGCGATCCTGTTGGCGAGATCACGCTGCACTCCGGTGACCGCCACCCGGTCGACGACAGCAAGGAGAACGACCAGCACGATCAGGAAAACGATCAGTTTGCGCATCGGACATCCTGTCTCACGGGGGATCTTGAGCTTATCGACTGGAATGCCTCATTCCCTGGCCGCGCGCTCGATCACCCCCCGGCGAAGGGCGGCAGCACCTCGACCGTCGCCCCGTCGCCGAGGATCACCTCCTCGTGGGCCCGCTTGCCCACCGGCGAGCCGTCGACCAGGAAGGAGGAACGGCTGACCACGCGGGCCAGTTCGGCACGATTTTGTGTGATTTTTGTCATGAGTTCGTCAAGTGTGGCCGCTTCGAACGACTCCTCGGCGACTCCGGCCGCCTCTTTCGCAGCGGCCCAATAACGTACCTTTCCCGTGGCCATGGCCACCTCACATTCTTCCCGGCTCCATTGTGCGACCGTGTTAACGTCGGTGTTCCAGGGTTTGCGCTGTTCATCTGGTGGACGCGCAATGGACGCGACGTTCGCGTGAGATATCCTCGCCTACAGGACCTGGGCGATGAAGCCCCCGGGTCCTTGTGTGTTTGAGGAGGCCGATATGAGCAACCTGCTCCTGCTGACCAACGCTCTTGAGCCATCGGCCGAGGTGCTACCGGCCCTGGGATTGCTGCTCCACTCGGTCCGCGTCTCGCCCGCCGAGGCGTCCGCGCTGATCGACACGCCGCCCGCCGACGCCGTTCTGGTCGACGCCCGAAAGGAGTTGGTGCAGGCCAAAAGCCTGTGCCGGCTGATCCGCACGACGGGCATCGACTGCCCGCTGCTGGTGATCGTCACCGAGGGCGGGCTGGCGGCCATGACCGCCGAGTGGGGGGTCGACGACGTGCTGCTCGAGAGCGCGGGGCCGGCCGAGGTGGAGGCGCGGCTGCGGATGGCCGTCGGCCGTACGACTCAGGCTGAGGATGTTCCGGACGAGATCCGTAGTGGCGATCTGTCCATCGATGAGGCGACATATACGGCGCGGCTGCGGGGGCGGGTGCTCGATCTGACGTTCAAGGAGTTCGAGCTGCTGAAATACCTCGCCCAGCATCCGGGCCGCGTGTTCACCCGCGCCCAGCTGCTGCAGGAGGTGTGGGGCTACGACTACTTCGGGGGCACCCGGACCGTCGACGTGCACGTCCGGCGGCTGCGCGCGAAGCTGGGCACCGAGTACGAGTCACTGATCGGCACGGTCCGCAACGTGGGCTACCGCTTCGTCCCCGACCGCACCGAGCCGGCCCACGTCTGATCCCGCACCGTTGACATGTGAAGTTGACATGTGACGCCCTCAGGGTTCCACTGATGTGACAGGACGGCTCTCCGCCGTCGTGTCGCTGTCATGCCGTGTGGGCTTTTTCGGTCGTGGACACCGCCGTCCCGAGAGGGGTGGTGTCGGGGTGGGGATCTTCCGGTCGCTGGTCGAAGAAGGTGCGCGGCCCCGAATTTTTCGGCGTAACGAGAGTATTTGTTCGGCATTTCGGCCGAGCAACCGGGTATTTGTGATCGATTATGGCTATGCGCGGGAGTATTTAGCGGGCGGCGAGCGCGACGGCATTCACGATCTGCGGGCCGGCGGCGATCTGGTCGGGGAATTGGCGTTCTGGAGTCCGGGCGAACGGGTCCGGATCGACGCGCTGACCGAGGTGCGCGCCTGGTCCATCGACGTACGGACATTGCGGGAGCACGCGGCGGCCAATACGGCTGTGGCCATGGCGCTGGTGCAAGAGTTGTTCGCCAGGGACGTCGCCGCTCGCCGGCATGAGGCGCTGGCCCGGGCGCCCGTCGCGGCGCGGCTGGCCGTGTGGCTGCTGCACCTGGACGAGCGCTACGGGCTGGCCGGCGAGTCGGCGCCGCCCCTGTCCATGGAGACGCTGGCCGATCTGGTGGGCAGCGCGCACGACGTGGTGCAGCGGCAGCTCACCCGGTGGGTTCGGCAGGGATGGCTGGTCCGTCCCGGTTATCGGCGGCTGCGGATCGCCGACGCGGCGGCGTTGCGGGGCGTCGCCGGGGCCTGGGAGCACTTGTCCACTCCCTGGGAGGGGCGGGTCACGCCGTTCCTGACCCGGCCGGGTGCGCCGGCCGAGCCGTTGCCCGCCGGGGAGGTGCCCAGGCCCGCTCAGCTGCCCGCCGACGTGTCCGACTTCACCGGGCGGCAGCAGAGCCTCGATCTGCTCACCTCGTGGCTGGACCGGCCGCGCCGCCCGAACACCATGGTCGTGCAGGGGCTTCCCGGCGTGGGCAAGACCGCGCTCGTGACACGCTGGGCGCACCAGCAGGCGGCCCGGTTCCCCGACGGGCAGATCGTGATCGACCTGCGCGGGCAGTCCCCCAGCCAGCCCCCCATGAACCCGGCCGAGGCGCTCGGCCAGATCCTGCGCTCGCTCGGCGTCGGCGAGCACATGCCCGCCGTCGACGAGGCCGAGCTCATGCTGCTCTATCGCAGCCGGCTCGCGGGGCGGAAGCTGCTGCTCATCCTGGACAACGCCGCCGACCCGGCCCAGGTGCGGGCGCTGCTGCCCGGCAGCAAGGACTGCGTGGTGCTGGTGACCAGCAGGACCAGGATGGCGCCGCTGCGCGCGACCGGGCACGCCGATCTGATGGACCTGTCCGTCCTCGACCCGGGCAACGCCGTCGCGCTGCTGGTCGCGGTGCTCGGCGAGGAGTCGCCACGGGCCGCCGACCGCGACGCGCTGGCGGAGCTGGCCAGGGTCTGCTCCTACCACCCGTTCGCGCTGCGCATCTCGGCGGCCAAGCTCGCCGAGGACCCCGGGCTGAGCGTCGAGTCGCGCGTACACGAGCTGCGCGGGCCCGACCAGCGGCAGCCGCTGTCCGGCGATCCGGAGGACGCCTTCCGGTCCGCGCTCGACCTGGCCTACGAGTCGCTGTCCCCGCCGCAGCGGCGCGCGTTCCGGCACGTCGGGCTGCTGCCCGGCCGGGACTTCACGCCCGAGGTGCTGGCCGCCGCGCTGGGCGGCTCCGTCAGCGAGGCGGTGATCGCGGTCGAGGGGCTGCACCGGGCGTACCTGGTCGAGCCGATGGCCGAGACGCGCTATCGCGTGCACGACCTGGTCAAGCGGCTGGCCAGGGAGCTGGGCAGGCACGCGGAGGCAGGCGTGCGCGAGGCCAGGGTCCGGCTGCTCGACCACTACCTGGGCATGGCCACCGATCCGGCCACGCCGCGCGCGTGGTTCGAGGCCGAGCGGCGTTCGCTGGTCTCGGTCGTACGGCTGGCGGAGGAAACCGGCGCGCACCACGCCGCCTGGCGGCTGGCCGATGCGGTGTTCGAGCCGTTCAGGCGGCTGCGCTACTACCAGAACGACCTGGAGATCCAGCAGATCGGGCTCGACTCGGCGGCCCGGATCGGCGACCGGCGGGCGATCGCGCTGATGCGCAGCCATCTCGGCTCGATCTACCGCGACATCGGCCCCTCCACGCAGGCCGCCCGCTACATCGGCGAGGCGCTGTCCGACTTCACCTCGCTCGGCGACCGCGAGGGCCGGGCCCGCGCCCTGAACGACCTGGCCGAGGTACACGGCATCGCCGGCAACAGCGACGGCGCGCTCAAGTGCGCGGGCGAAGCTCTGGAGCTCTACCAGGAGATCGGCGACCTGGCCGGGGTCGCCGACTGCCTGCACTCGCTGTCGCGGCTGCACCTGTCCCAGGAACGGCACGAGCTCGCCCTGCACCACGCCGGGCAGGCGCTGGAGGTACGCGAGCAGCTCGGCGACCTGCACGGCACCGCGCAGAGCCTGATCATCCTGGCCCGCGTACAGCACCACCTGGGCGAGCCGAACGCGGCCCTGTCGGAGGGGCTGGAGGCGCTGGCGATCTGCCACGACCTGGGAGACGAGCACAGCGAGGCCGAGACGCTGCTCTGCCTGGCCGACATCTACGACTCGCTCCGGCTGCCGCACGACGCGCAGCGCGACGCCGAGCGGGCCCTGGCCGGGTACACGGCCACCGGCGACCAGCACGGCTGCGGCCGGGCCCTGTGCACGCTGGGGCGCATCGCGCGCAACGGCTCCCGTTACGACGAGGCCCTCGAACACTACGAGCAGGCGCTGGCCGTACAGCGCGAGCTCCATCACGAGCAGGGGCGGGCGGAGACGCTCGGCGACATCGGGCTGGTGCACTGGCGGCTGGCCGACTACCTGCGCGCCGACGACTACCTCAACCAGGCGCTCGCGATCAGCCGGGAGATCCACGACCTGCCCGTCGAGGCCCGGATGCTCAACCGGCTGGCGCGGGTACGGCGCCGCCAGGGGTTGCCGCAGGTGGCGTTCGTCCACGCGCTGGAGGCGCTGGACCTCGTCCAGGGCATGGGCAACCGCCGGGCCGAGGCGGACGTCCAGGAGACGCTGGCCTACACGTACCTGTCGCTCGACCGGCACCAGGACGCGCTGCGCGCCGCCAAGGCGTCGCTGGCGATCAGGGAGGAGCTGCGCGACAACAAGGCCAGCTCGCTGCTGTCGATCGCGCAGGCCATGCACGTCGCGGGCAAGACGGCCGCCGCGCTCGGGTACGCCAGGGAGACGGTCGAGCTGCAGAACGAGAGCGGCACCCGGGACCGCTGGGCGGCGGCGCTCACCACGCTGGCCATGATCCTGCTGGACCTGGACCGGCCCGCGGAGGCGCTGACGTTCGCGTCACAGGCCAGGGACGTGCATCTCACCTCCGGCACCCGGCGCGACCTGGGCTGCGCGCTGCGGGCCATCGGCCTGATCGCCCACCGGGTCGGGGACCGTACGGAAGCCGTGGCCAACCTGAGGGAGGCGGTACGCATCCTGGAAGAGGTGGGCGACGTCTTCGAACTCAAGAAGGCCACCGCAGAACTCCGCCAAATATCGTAAATTTCGCCACCCGAGGTCGCAGATCTTGACCGGCCACCTGCCGTTAGCTGGTGCTACCAGCTACTCCAACGGAGGTGAACCGGATGCTCAGAAACCAGCCGCGTCGTGACCTGCGCTGGCTCAGTCGGGACCTGCACTGGCTCAAGCGACAGGGACGCAAGGACCGGCGGATCACGCTCTCCGTGCTCACCGGAGTGCTCGCCGCCTGGATCCGCCAACTCTCCCCCACCGACCCGATGCCCGGCCCGGGCCCCCTGCTGGCCATCTCCCTGGGCCTGGTGACCGCGTCGGGGGCGGCCTGGCTGGTGGCGGCGGGCTTCCTCGCCATCACAGCCCGGCCGCGTCGGGAGCCGGCCGAGGTGCTGCGGTGGGTGTCGCACATCACGCGGGCCAAGGAGTGGGCGTTCTGCTCGCTCAGCGCTTATGTGGCGTGGCACCTGCTGCAGTTCGTCACCGCACTGCTGGTGAGGTAACCGCCGGGGCCTTGGGGTGGGGAGTGGGCGTCGGTGCGGTTCGGGGGCGCGCGCCGGCACCCACTCCAGGGAGCGCAGCGTGACGTGCAGGGAGTCCGCGCCGTGCGCCCAGTGCCCGGGTCCGGCCGTCAGCCGCGGTCGCCGGGCCCGGGCAGCAGGTGCGGGACCTCGATCTTGACCGCCTCCAGAAGCTGCTGCTTCGACGGGTTCACTATTGCCTTTCCCGCCACCGTCACGGTCGGCACGGTCTCGTTCCCGTCCGCCACCGAGCGGACGAACGCCGCCGCCTCAGGGTCTCGCCAGATGTTCACCTCGGCGTGCCGCAACCGCGTGAAGCGCAGACGCGTCCGCAGCCTCATGCAGTACTTGCAGCCCGGCCGCCAGTAGAGGACCACGCCCGTACGATCCGCCAGCGCGTGCGACGTCGCCCGATCGCGGCGGGGCAGGTTCGCGATGATCATCCACGCCGCATAGAGGATGAGAAAAGAGATCGCGATCACGGAGAGCGCGCTGGAGACCGCCGAGGACATATGGGAAGTATCTCAAGGCCCCCTGAGTCCGACGACGACAGTGGCGGGCGGGATGCTGACAGAGATCTGGCAGTACGGACCGGCATGGTCGCCCCATGACCGAGAAGACGAACGTACTCATCGTCGGCGGCGGCCCGACCGGGCTCACTCTCGCCGTGGATCTGGCCAGGCGCGGAGTCGGCTGCCGCATCGTGGAGCAGGCGCCGGAGGCCTCCGGCGGCTCCAAGGGCAAGGGGCTGCAGCCCCGCACGCAGGAGGTCTTCGATGATCTGGGGGTGATCGACCGGGTCATGGAGGCGACGACGCTCTATCCGCCGTTCCGGGTGAGGATCGGCAGGGTGCCGGTGTACCAGGGCCGCATGCACAAGCTCGTCACCCCCACGGACGCGGTGCCGTACCCCATGGTGATGATGCACCCGCAGTGGCGCACCGAGGCGGTGCTGCGCGAGCGGCTGACCGAGCTGGGCGGAAAGGTGGAGCAGGGCACCGGCTTGACCGGCTTCGAGCAGGACGCGCGCGGAGTGACGGCCAGGCTGGGCACGGGGACGAGCCTGCGGGCGGACTACCTGGTCGCGGCGGACGGCGGCAAGAGCTTCGTACGTAAGGCGCTCGGCATCGGTTTCGCCGGGGAGACCCGCGACGAGGAGCGGATGGCCCTAGGCGATGTACGGGTCGAGGGGCTCGACCGGGAGCACACCCATGTCTGGTTCCGGCCGGGCAAGGGGATGGTGGTGCTCTTCCCGATGGCCGGCACCGACACCTTCCAGATGCTCGCCCCGCTGAAGCCGGGCGTCGTGCCGGACCCGACGCTCGCCGGCTACCAGCGGATCTTCGCCGAACGGTCGATGCTGGGCGGGGTCCGGATCACCGAGCTGCTGTGGTCGTCCCTGTACCGGGTGAACATCCGCCTGGCCGACAGCTACCGGACCGGCCGGGTCTTCCTCGCCGGGGACGCCGCCCACGTGCACTCGCCCGCCGGTGGGCAGGGGCTCAACACCGGCGTACAGGACGCCTACAACCTGGGTTGGAAGCTCGCCCGGGTGCTGGCCGGGGCGCCGGAGGCGTTGCTCGACACGTACGAGGAGGAGCGGCGGCCCGTCGCCGCCCGCGTGCTCGGCCTCAGCACCGACCTGCTCGACAAGAAGACCTACAAGCGCGACGAGGAGACCCACCAGCTGATGGTGAGCTATCGGGGCGGCTCGCTGGCCCGGCGGGGCGGGGACCGCGTGCCGGATGGTCAGGTGCGGCTGGCCGACGGGTCTCAGGCTCGGATGTTCGACCTGTTGCGGGGGACGCACTTCACGCTGCTGTCGCCTGATCCGGCGCCTCGTGTGGTTGGCGGGCCGGAGGTGCGGGCGTACGAGCTGGCTGAGCCGTACGGTGCCGAGCGCCACACGCTGGTCCGGCCGGATGGATATGTCGGGATCTCGACCTCGTCGGCGGAGGAGCTCGCCGCTTATCTGGCCATGGTGTGACTCAGCGTTGTCGTGATC
The DNA here is from genome assembly GCF_020215705.1 of Nonomuraea aurantiaca. GTDB lineage: Bacteria > Actinomycetota > Actinomycetes > Streptosporangiales > Streptosporangiaceae > Nonomuraea > Nonomuraea aurantiaca. The sequence continues at coordinate 192,855 of NZ_JAIWNB010000011.1, forward strand.
AGCGTGACGAGGCGCTTGGCGGCCGGCTGGCCCAGCAGGATGCCGGAGAGTACCAGGACCAGCCCGCAGACCTGTTGCCCGGTGAGCGTCTCGCCGGCGAGCGCGGTGCCGAGCAGGACGCCGGTCACCGGGTTGAGCAGCCCGATCAGGCCCACCGTCGCGGCGCTCAGGTGCCGCAGCCCGGCGAACCAGGCGGCGAACGCCAGCGCGGTCGCGACGACCGTGACATAGCCGAAGCCGAGCAGCGCCGGGCCGTCCAGGGACGGCGGCGCGCCCTCCACGGCGACGGCGACGGGTAGCAGCGCGATCCCTCCGGCGATGAGCTGCCAGGCGGTCAGCGAGAAGACGTCGACCTGCGCGCTCCACCGTTTGGCCAGCACATACCCGGCCGACGACATGACCATGGCCAGGACTGAGGCCAGCACGCCGGACACGTCGACTGCGGCCGTACCGTCGAGCAGCAGCAGGCAGACGCCCGCGATCCCGATCCCGGCCCCGGTCACGTGCGCCACCCTCGGGCGCTCGGCGAGCGCCGCCCAGGCGAACAGCATCATCATCACCGGGGAGGTCGCCATGATCGTCGATGCCATGCTCGTCGGCAGCTTCTGGGCGGCCAGGTAGACCAGCGCGAAGAACGCCCCCATGTTGAGCGTCCCGAGCACCAGCGAACGCCACCACCACGCTCCCCGGGGGAGCTTCCGAGCGAGAAGCAGGAGGAGTAATCCGGCCGGCAGAGCCCGGATCACCGCCCCGTACAGCGGATGATCGGGCGGCAGGAACCGATGGGTGACCAGATAGGTGGAGCCCCATGCGATCGGCGCGAGGGCGGTCACGGCCGCCCACCGAAAAGTACCTTCCATGGAAGCAATATAGCTTCCGCGGAAGGTATATTGGTGTCGTGACGAACAATTTCGACCACGTCGCCCGCATCCAGCAGGCGTGGGCCCGCGAGCGGCCCGACCTGGACGTGAGTCCGCTGGGCGTGATCGGACGGCTGCACCGCCTCGCCGGTCACCTGACCGAGCGGCTGTGCGTGGTCTACCGCCAATACGGGCTGGGCGAGGGAGACTTCGACGTACTCGCCGCTCTCCGGCGCGCCGGAGAGCCCTACGAACGCGCGCCCGGCGAGCTGGCCGCGCACACCATGGTCACCACGGGCGCCATGACCAAGCGCGTCGACCGGCTCGAACGCGCCGGCCTGGTCACCCGCCAGCGCAGCGCGAGCGACGGCCGCGGCCGGGTCGTCGCGCTCACCCGAGCCGGGCGGCAACTGTTCGACGAGGCGTTCACCGAGCACGTGGCGAACGAGCGCCGCCTGCTCGATGGCCTGACGCCCGAGCAGGCCGCCCAACTGGAGTCGCTGCTCACCACCTGGCTCGCCTGCTTCGAGACACCGCAGCCGGCGAAGCTCGATGGTCGGACCCCTCCATAGCACCAGGTGTTGGACCGATGGGTCGGGTGACCGGTCGCTGGGCAATCTGTCGAGGACGGGACAGCCCGGTCAGAGGCCGAAGGCGCCGCCTTGGACGAGGATGAGCAGGCCGATCGCGATCAGGACGATGGGCAGGAGGATGTGCCCCCATCGGCTGAGGGCCTTGGCGATGACGGGCCGGGTGGCGAAGAACTTGCCCGCCAGACACCAGACGGCGATCAGGACGAGGAAGACGACGGCGTAGACGCTCATGCCGCCGAGCCCGGCGGTGGCGAAGACAGGGACGTAGACGCCGATGTTGTCGCCACCGTTGGCGAAGGTGACCGCGGCGACCTCCAACGCCTTGGGTCCGCCCGTCGCGGCCTGCTCGTTGCCGGCGTTCTCACCGTGGGCGTGGTCGCGCCACGCCTGCCAGGCGGCCTTGAGGCCCAAGGCCAGCGGTAGCAGGCCGAGGTAGGGGATGACGGGCTCGGGCAGGAAAGTGGCGCCGAAAGCGGCTGCGATGGCGACGACGAGGATGGCGGCGAACCCGAGGTACTGCCCCAGGAAGATCCGCGAGGTGGCGCCGCGGTGTCCGGCGCCCTGGGCGAAGAACAGCGCCAGGATCACGATGTCGTCGATGTTGGTGACGGCGAACAGGCCGGCGGCTTGCCCGATGATGCCCACGTTCACGAGGGGCGTGGTTCCTCTCCAAGAGGCGGGAGTACCTGAGGAACGTATCGGGCGTACCGATACTGCTGGTAGCCCCAGGCCGCCGATGAAGCGTTTACCGTGAAGCCCGCGAGTATGCCGCATCGCTGGGAGTCCGCACGTGATCCAATCCGGCAAGATCCTCTACATCGTCGTGTGCGCCGCGGGAGCCGCCGCCGACGTCGGCCGACTGGTCGCCTATGCCCAGGACGAGGGCTGGACGGTCCAGATAGTCGCCACCCCGTCCGCCCTGGACTTCATCGACGTTCCCGAACTGGAACAGCAGACCGGGCGCCCCGTTCGCAGCCGGTACCGCAAGCCACACGAGCCGAAACCCCCGAGAGCCGATGCGATCATCGTCGCTCCCGCGACCTACAACACCATCAACAAGTTCGCCCAGGGCATCGCCGACACCTACGCTCTCGGTCTCCTCGCCGAGGCGCCCGGCCTGGGCATTCCCGTCGTCGTCCTGCCCTTCGTCAACAGCGCCTTAGCCTCCCGCGCCCCCTTTCTCCGAAGCGTCGAAAGCCTGCGCGCCGAAGGCGTCCCCGTCCTCCTCGGCCCTGGCCAATTCGAGCCACCTCCCTCGGGAATCGGAGGGGAGCAGCTGGAGGCTTATCCCTGGGCCTTGGCGCTGAAGGAGATCGGGCGGCACCATCCCCGCTGATGAGGTGGAGGTTGCCTACAACGACGGTTCGTCCTTACTCATGATTTCTCAGTGATGGGATCGGTGAACGCTCGTAGACGCAGCCGCGTCCAGCCCCACGACGGCGGAGCGCCGATCGCCGCTGTGGCGTACGAGCCATCGCCCGGTCTGCTGAACCTGCTGTTCGTCCGCCCGCAGCCCTGCGGCGGTGATGTGTTCGTTGTGATGGATCGGGACGTCAACGTCGTGGAAGGCATCGGCGAGCTCGCTGGGTGGTGCATCGGCCCTGGCGAAGTGCGCGTCCAGGATCGCGGCGACTCCACGCCGACCAGCCGTTGATCTTCTGGCACATCTCGCCGCGATCGCCGACGGTACTACTCCTCGTCGGGGTACGGCTCGCCGTCACGTGGCAGTTGGTGACGTAAAGACTCCGACTGGGCCCGTAACACCGTCATTCCCGCCATCTCCGAGGTGAGCAGGGCGGGCGGGATCGACACACCAGTCGGAAAACGACCGACGGCGAACGCCGGTGGAGGCAGGCTCGCGCTGTCTGCACAATGGTCGCCATGGACGAGAACATCCGGGACGAAGCATGGTGGAGGCGGCAAGCCGCCGCACAAGGGGAATGGTGGCGGAAACGGGCGGCAACCCATCAGGAGGAGACCCTCCGGCAGAACAACCTGATGTACGGCGGCTTGATCGCTATCGGAGTCGTCTTGGTGCAGCCGTTCCTGACCCCGGGAACCGCTCCCCTTGATCTGTCCGCCCAGATCTGCGTGACCGCTTTCTCCCTGGCCATCCCTCTCTTGTCCGCTCTTATCGTGTTGAACCGGCATGAAACCTACCGTCGGCGCTCGACGAGTTCTGTTTTCGTGCTGGCGGCCCAGCAGGCCGCGCTCGGGCTCGGGTACGTCGGGGTGGTCGCCGGTTTCTGGCACATCATGACGATCGCCGGGATCGCGATCCTGGTCGGCACGGTCTTGGGCGTGGCCGTTCATTCCGCGGGTTATGTGCAGGTGGAGGAAGAAGACGCCCAAGCCACGCCAGGTGCGGAGCAACCACCTCAAGCGCCATGATGACCACATGAGCGAAGTCCTCAGGTATGCCGCTTTCACTACGACTCCCACTGGCGGGAACCCCGCCGGAGTGGTCTTGGACGCCCGGAAGCTGTCAGACGCGGAGATGCTCGCCATCGCCGCCGAACTCGGCTACTCCGAGACGGCCTTCCTGCACCCCACGGACGAGCGCCAGTACCGCATCCAGTACTTCAGCCCTCTGGCCGAGGTCGCCTTCTGCGGCCACGCGACGATCGCGGCCTCGGTCGCGCTCGGCGAGCGGATCGGCCCCGGAACCGTGAACCTCGCCACCCAGGCCGGCCCGGTCCCGGTGGAGGTCACCGCAGATCCGGCCGGTGCGATCACCGCCACCCTGACCAGTCCGCCGACCTCCACCCGCCGAGCCTCCGAAGAGGAGGAAGTACGGCCCGTGCTCGCCGCACTGGGCTGGTCGGCCGACGACGTGGACCCCGCCTACCCGGCGCACGTCGCCAACGCCGGCAACGACCATCTCGTCCTGGCCGCGGCCGGCCGGGGTCGCCTGGCCGATCTCGACTACGACTTCGAGGCCCTGGGCAAGATCATGGCTGACTTGGGATGGACCACCGTCCACCTCTTCTGGCCCGAATCCCCCACCGTCTTCCATGCCCGCGACCCGTTCCCGCCGGGCGGCGTCGTCGAGGACCCGGCCACCGGCGCCGCGGCCGCCGCCTTCACCGGCTACCTGCGTACGCTGGGACGCCTCGAAGATGGCGCCGTTCTCACCATTCACCAGGGCGTCGACATGGGGCGGCCCAGCCTCCTGACCTGTAGCACCATTCCCGGCGACTCCCGCGTCAAGGTCTCCGGCACCGCGGTGCCCATCCAGTAGCGCCGCCGGCGCGCGCTTCGACCCGCCTGGCCGGATCACTCGGGATCTGGGTGTGCCGCCCCGTGGCCCCGGCGCAGCCGGGCCGGGTCGACTTCGGTCACGGCGGTCTGCCCGTCCAGTTCCCAGCCCTTCCCGTACGCCGCGGCGAAGGCCTCCTCGCCCAGCGCGGCCCGCCCTCGGCGGCTGAGCTCGCGAACCTGCTGATCGGTACGGTCGTGAGCGCCGCGCAGCCGGGAGGCGGCGCCGAGCAGGACGGCCGACTCGTGGTGCCGCCCGTGCGCCTCGGCCAGCGCGGCCGCGGTCACCGCCCCCAGCGACATGATCGGCAGGTCCTGGGTCTTCAACGCCGCCGCGTACGCCTTCGCCAGCATCTTCTCCGCGCCGGCCAGGTCACCCAGCTCCAGGCAGAGCGCGGCCCGTACGTTGCCGGCCAGCGCCCGCGCGTGGTGACCGGGGAACGTGGTGTCGCCGTGCAGAGCTCGTTCGGCGTCGTCGAGCAGGTCCCGCGCCCGGTCCAGGTCGCCGAGCCGCACCCGGAAGGTGGCCTCCCACGCGTCGACCAGGGCCGACAGCTCCGGCGAGTGCGCGCGTCGCGCCCGCTCCCGGGCCGAGCCGAGCATCGCGATCGTCGAGTCGGTGTCGCCGCGCCGCAGGTGCAGGTCGATCCAGCGCAGGTGGAGAAACACCTCGTCGCTGAGGCTGAGCGAGCCGAACTCGCCGGCCAGCGACTGCGCCTCGCGCAGGTCGGCCAGCGCGCCGTCGAGCTCGTCGTCGTACTGCCGCAGCTGGGCGCGCATGGGCAGCACGGTGGCCTGGCCCCAGCGGTCGCCGGCCTGTCGGAAGCAGGCCAGGGCCGCCTCCACGTCGGCGCGTACGTTGTCGAACTCGCCCGCGTTCTCGGCGAACTGGACGCGGAACATGCGGGCCAGCCCGGACAGCCATACGTCGTCGCCGTCGGCCATGCGGGCGATCTTCGCGACCGCGGTCTCCTCTTCCCGCAGGAAGGCGAGCGTGAGCGCGGTGAGCGCGCCGCACGGGCCGGGCAGCTCCGGGTAGGCGAGCAGCCGGTCGGCCAGCTCGCGCAGCCGCGCCTGGTCGTACGCGACCTCCTCGGCGCTCTGCCCCGGCCGGATGTCGGCCCCGCCGATCAGGTAGATCGCGTACGCGCAGTCGCGGCCGGGCGTCGGCTCGCCGCCGCCGGGCACCGTCAGCGCCGCGCCCAGCCAGTAGGCCGCGTCGGGCTGCCGGCCGAACATCTGCCAGTACCAGGTCAGGTTCAGGGCGAGCGCGACCGCGCCGGGGGCGTCGCCGGTGTCGCACCGCCGGCGCAGGGCGGCCAGCGTGTTGTCGTACTCGGCGCTGATGATCTGTAGGGCCGCCAGCTGGCCGGGCCCGCGCAGCTGGGGGTCGTGCCGGGCCATCAGCTCGGCGAAGTGGTCGGCGGCCAGGTCGCGGGCGGTGTCGAGGTCGTCCGTCTCGGCCAGGCGTTCGGTGCCGTACTCGCGCAGCGTCTCCAGCATGCGGTAGCGGCCCGGGTCGGGCGCGAGCTGCAGCAGCGACCGGTCTACCAGGCCCGCGAGCAGCTCGGGGATCTCGGCGGCCGGCACCGCGGTGCCGGCGCAGACCGCGGTGGCCGAGGCCGGCGTGACGCCGCCGGGCAGGATCGAGACGCGTTCGGCGACCGTGCGCTCGTGCTCGCTCAGCAGTTGCCAGCTCCAGGCGATGACCGCGCGCAGCGTACGGTGCCGGGGCAGCGCGGTACGGCTGCCGATAGCGAGCAGGCGGAACCGGTCGGACAGCCCGTCGGCCAGCTCGGGCAGCGACAGGGTCCGCAGCCGGGCGGCGGCCAGCTCCAGCGCCAGCGGCATCCCGTCCAGGCCGCGGACCACCCGCCGGACGTCGGGCAGCGTCGTGTCGTCCACCTCAAAGCCGGGGCGGACGGCCGCGGCCCGCTCGGTGAACAGGCGTACCGACGCCGCCCGCCGGGCCTGCTCGACGCCGTTGTCCGGGGCGGGCAGCGCGAGCGGGCCGAGCGGCACCAGCGCCTCGCCGTCGACCGCGAGGGGTTCGCGGCTGGTGGCGAGCACGCGCAGCTCCAGGCAGCGCGACAGCAGCGCCGCGACCAGATGGGCCACGGCGTCGATCAGGTGCTCGCAGTTGTCGACCACCAGCAGGCTCTCCCGGCCGCCGAGCCGGTCGGCGAGCACGTCCAGCTCGTCACCCTCGCTCCGCACCCGAGCCTCGAACATCGCGCCGCCGCGCAGCCCGATCCCGGCGAGCACGGCCGTGCCGACCTTGGCCGGCTCGGTGACCGAGGCGAGGTCGATCATCCAGGCGCCGTCACGGTAGTCGTGGCGGTGGCGGCGGGCGGCCTCGACGGCGAGGCGCGTCTTGCCGGCGCCACCGGGGCCCAGCACGGTGACCAGGCGCCCGGCGGCCAGCAGCGTGTCGATCCGGGCGAGGTCGTCGTCGCGCCCGATGAAGCTGGTCAGCGGAGCGGGCAGGTTGCTCGGCCTGCTCTGCGCGGCCTCGGCGGCCGGGGCGGGCCGCCCGGCGCGCAGCAGGCGCAGGTGGCGCTCGTGCAGGGCGGCGCCCGGGTCGGCGCCGAGGGCGTCGGCCAGGGTTTCGCGGACCCGCTCGTACAGGGCCAATGCCTCGGCCTGGCGGCCCTGGGCGGCGAGCGCGTCCATGAGCAGCGCGGCCGCCCGCTCGTGGACGGGGTGCTCGGCGAGCAGGGCGGTCAGGCGGGCGGCGGCCGCGTCGGCACGGCCCAGGGACAGCTCGGCGTCGGCGAGGTCGGCGACGGCCTCGACCGAGGCGTGGGCCAGCCAGGTCGCGACGGCGGGCGCGACCGCGGCGACCACCGTGGGCTCGGCTCCGGGACGGTCGCCCCACAGCGCCACGGCCTCGCCGAGCACGGCCGCCGCGGCATTCGGGTCGCCCGCCCGCAGACGCTCACGGCCGGCGGCGGCGAGCCGCTCGAACCGCAGGGCGTCCACGTCGGCCGCGTCCACGTCCAGCCGGTAGCCGCCCGCGACCTGCGCGACGTCACCGGCCGAGCCGAGGCTCCGGCGCAGCCGCGAGACGAGGGCCTGCAAGGCGTGGGCGGGGTCGGCCGGCGGATCCTCGGCCCAGATCGCGTCGATGAGGACGCCCGGCTCGACCGCGCGCCCGCCGGCGAGCGCCAGCCGGACGATCAGCCCCTGCGACCGCGCGCCGGGAACGGACAGGGCGGCGCCACCGCGAGACGCCTGAAAGGCGCCGAGCAGCGTGACGCGAAGCCGCGCATCCCCGTCCATCTCCCGAATCTTCGCGCGCGTCCCCTTGAGTCTCCAAATCAGGACAGTGGCTGACTTGTGCCCCCATGTGAGCGCCGTGTGTGCCCCGTGTGAGCGGCCCGCGTCAGGCTGTGCGCGTGCCTCGGAGAACGGGATGAGCGATCTCGTGAGGCGCGCGCAAGCGCTCTTGAATGACGTTCCACCAAGTTTCGGAAGGGGGCTCTCGTGCATGACGTAGTCATCGTGGGCGCCGGCCCGGTTGGTCTGTTCCTTGCCTGCGAGCTCGGCCTCGCGGGCTGCTCTGTCCTGGTGCTCGAACGGGAGCCTGAGTCTCGCTCCCCGTGGAAGGCCGATCCGCTCGGGATGCGGGGCCTGTCCGCCGCGTCGGTGGAGGCGTTCTACCGCCGCGGGATGCTGCACCCGCTGCTGGCGGCGTCGGGCGTCCACCAGGATCCCGGCGCGAACCACGACGCCGACGAGCCGTCACCTCCTCGCAGCGTGGGCCACTTCGCCGGCATGATGCTCGATCCGGCCAAGGTCGACGTCGCCGCCCTGCCGTTCCGGCTGCCCAGCCCGGCGATGGACGGCGTGATGACGAACCTAGAAGCCGTCGAGGCGGTGCTGTCCGAGCGGGCGGCCAAGCTCGGCGTGGAGGTCAGGCGCGGCATCACGGTCTCAGCCATCACGCAGGACGATGAGAGCGTGGTCGCGCGAGCCGGCGAGCACGAGTACGCGGCGCTTTGGCTGGTCGGCTGCGATGGCGGACGCAGCGCGGTGCGCGGGCCGGCGGGCTTCGGCTTCGTCGGCACCGAGCCGCAGTTCACCGGTTATGTCGTGCTCGCCACCGTCGCCGATCCCGAGAAGCTGCGCCCCGGGTTCAACCTGACGCCGACCGGCATGTACCTCCGCACACCCGCGGAAGGGTACATCGGCATGCTGGACTTCGACGGCGGCGCATTCGATCGCTCGCAGCAGCCCACTCGCGAGCATCTCCAGGCGGTCCTGCGCCGGGTGTCCGGCACCGACGTGACGCTGAGCGACGTCCATCTCGCCTCGAGCTTCACCGATCGGGCGATGCAGGCGACGACGTACCGGCAGGGGCGCGTCCTGCTCGCCGGCGACGCCGCGCACATCCACTCTCCCCTTGGCGCGCAGGGCCTCAACCTCGGCATCGGCGACGCCATGAACCTGGGGTGGAAGCTCGCGGCGACCGTACACGGGGACGCGCCGGACGGACTGCTCGACACCTACACCCGCGAGCGCCATCCGATCGGCGCCTGGGTGCTCGACTGGACGCGCGCCCAGGCGGCGGTCATGCGGCCGGACCCGCACGCCCAGGCGATCCAGGCGGTGATCCGCGACCTGCTCGGAACCCGTGACGGGACGACCTACGTGTTCGAGAAGATCTCGGGATCGTCGCTCCGCTACGACCTCGGCAGCGAGCAGCCACTGGTCGGCCGCAACGCCCCGGACCTCCACCTTGAGAACGGCACCCGCCTCGGCGACCTGATGCGGGACGGACGAGGCGTCGCGCTCGACTTCAGCACCGACCGACGCCTGCGCGATTCGGCGACGGGCTGGGAGAGCCGGATACGGTACGCGGCCGGCCCGGCGAGAAACGACCTCGGATTCGGCGCCGTCCTCATCCGGCCCGACGGCATAGTCGCCTGGGCAGGCGATCGCACCCCCGACCGTGAAGCGTTCGAGCAGGCCGCCGGCCACTGGTTCGGCACTCCGGCAACCAAGTTCCAGGAGCACACATGACGATCACCCTCCGACCGGGCAGCACCGTGATGTTCACCGGCGATTCGGTCACCGACTGCCAACGGCTGGACAGCGAAGACGGCCTCGGCTTCGGCTACCCCCTGCGCGTCGCGGGCGAGTGGGGCCTGCGGCACCCGGACCGGCCCGTGACCTGGCTGAACACCGCGATCGCCGGCAACAAGGTGATGGACCTCGAAGCCCGCTGGCAGGCGGACGTGCTCGACGCGCGCCCGGACGTGGTGTCGATCCTCGTCGGCGGCAACGACGTGGCCTGGCACACGTACGACCCGGACGGCTACGTGATCTCCGCGGAGGAGTACGCGGCGGGTTACGACCGCCTGCTCGCGCCCCTCGCCGCGGCCGGCGCCGACCTGATCCTCATCGAGACGTCCCTCCTGCCGATCAGCGGCAGTGTCGAGGTCGGCGACGTGTATATCGGCGAGAAGGAGCGGAAGGAATGGCGGGCCGACCTCGACCCGAAGAACCAGGTCGTACGCGAGCTCGCCCGCAAGTACGGGGCACACCTGCTCGCCGCCGACGGCATGTTCGCCGAGCTCTCAGCGACGACCGGGCCGGAGTACTGGGCCGCGGACGGCGCGCACCCGACGCCGGCCGGTCACGCCGCACTCGCGGCGGCCTGGCTGCGCCTGGTCGCATGACCGGACCTCACGATCGCCCCCGACACCGGCGATCGTGAGGAGTTTCCGCCGGCCGGCCCACCGATTATCCCGGGAGGGCGGGCCGGCGAAGAGTTTGTGAGGCAGAGAGGCAGAGAGGCAGGCGGAGTTAATCCAGAAAGCGCGGCTCGTTGAGACGGGCACTTTCTGCTTCGCGTTTCCGGCTATGTCATTATCAGCTTTTCGCCCATTCGGCCGCTGTAACGGCCGGGACCGGCATAGTACTTTGCTTCAGTGCTTAGATCACGCAATGCGGGCTGGGTCGCCTTCTTACGACGCATGGCTGTTTGGCCGCTCGTCACCGGAGTCGTCATTGCCGGGTCGCCGGTCGAACTCGGCTCGTCATTCGCGTACGCCTCGGATTCCCGCGCACCCGCCAATGCCGTCATTGTGTGGGACGGCAACGCCCAGACGGCGATCTGGGATATCGCCGCGCAGCAGCCGCAAGTCCAGGCACGTAGCTTCGCGATGGTGCACGGAGCCGTTTACGATGCGGTGAACGCGATCGCCGGCACTCCTTATCAGCCGTACCTGATCGCACCGGCCGCCAAGGGAACCGAGTCGACGGACGCGGCCGTCGCGACCGCGGCCTTCCGTGTGCTGACCGCGCTGTTCCCGGCACAGCAGGCAAGGTTGGAGACGCAGTACGACGAGTCGCTGGCCGCGATTCCCGACAGTGCCGCGAAACAGCGCGGGATCACGGTCGGCGCTCAGGCGGCCGCTGCGATGATCGCCGCGCGGCGGAACGACGGGGCGTTCGGCGGCCAGACCTGGACCGTCGGCACCCAGCCTGGCCAGTGGCGGCCGACGCCGCCCGCTTTCGCCTCCGACGGGGCATGGGTCGGTGACCTCAAACCGTTCCTCATCCCCCGCGCGTCCATGTTCCGCACGTCCGGGCCGCCATCGCTGACCAGCCGCCGGTACGCCCGGGACTTCAACGAGGTCAAGACGATCGGCTCGGCGACCAGCACCGTCAGGACGGCCGACCAGACGCAGGCCGCGATCTGGTGGCACGACCGGCATCTGGCCGAATGGGAGATCAAGCGCCAGCTCGCGACGACGCAGGGGCTGAACACGCTCCAGGCGGCGCGGATGTTCGCGATGGTCGATCTGGCCGAAGCCGATGCCACGACCGCCTGCTTCAACGAGAAGGCGGCATGGAGTTTCTGGCGGCCGATCACCGCGATCCAGCTGGCCGACACCGACGGCAACCCGGAAACGGCGGCCGACCCCGACTGGACGCCGTTGCTCGTTACGCCGCCGCATCCCGACTTCACGTCGGGACATACCTGTTTCACCGCGGCGAGCATGTCGGCGCTGGCGTACTTCTTCGGCCGGGACGACCTCCCCTTCAGCGGGTACAGCGCCGCCTCGGGTACCACCAGGTATTTCCGCGGCTTTTCGCAGGCGCTCGCCGAGGTCATCAACGCCCGCGTCTGGGGTGGCATCCACACCCGCACGGCCGACGTACAGGGCGCGAAGATCGGCGGCCAGGTCACCGCCTACATGGCCGGGCACTACTTCCGCCCGAAGAGGTAATGGCCCCGGCACCGGGCATCACCGGCCACCAATTCCGCGCGAGCACGGAGGTAAAGATCGGGCTTATCTTTACCTGGTGAACGGTGATCTGCTCGACATCGTGTTGGTCGCCCTGGTGATCGCCTTCGGTTTCTCCGGATATCGCCAAGGGTTCGTCGTCGGGGCGGCGAGCTTCATCGGTTTCATCGGCGGATGTGTGTTCGGGATCAACCTCGCGCCGCCCATCGCCGGCGCGGTTGTGGACGGAGACGTCCCGCAGTTGTTGCTGGCCCTCGTCATCGTGCTCCTGGCCGCGATGATCGGCCAGTTCGCCACGTCCACCGTGGGGGCGGTGTTGCGTTCCCACATGCGGGACGAACCTGCCCGGATGCTCGATGCGGTGGGCGGGATGCTGGTCGCCGCCTTTTCGGTGCTGGTCATCGCCTGGCTGGTCGGCAGCCTGCTGATATCCACCTCGCTGGTGCCGGTCGTGGAACAGATTCGTGGCTCGCTGTTATTGGCCACGGTTGATCAGGCGGTTCCGAACGCGGCGCGCGACTGGCAGAAACCGTTCAAGCAGTTCATCGACCGGTCCGGCTTCCCGCCGGTGCTGGACGTGATCGCCGGCCAGCCGCTCATCGACGTTCAGCCACCGAGCTCGGCGGTGCTGAGGAGCCCTGCGTTACAGCAGGCACGGCCCGGGATCGTGCAGGTGCAGGGGACGGCGAGCTCGTGCCGTAAGCGCATCACCGGCACCGGATTCGTGTACGCGCCCGATCACATCATGACCAACGCGCACGTGGTCGCGGGGGTGGACCAGGAGTTGGTGATCGTCGATCACGAGCAGCGTCCGCGCCCAGCGGTGGTGGTTCTGTACGACCCGCGGCGGGACGTGGCGGTGCTGCACGTACCGGGCCTCGGACTGCCGCACCTGACCTTCGCCGGCGAAGCGAACAAGGGCGATGACGCCATCATCGCGGGGTACCCCCAAGGCCGCGGGTTCACTCCGGAGCCGGCACGGGTCGCGGCGCGACAGAGCGCCGCCATCCCCGACATTTACCGAGGATCCCAGGTGACGCGGGATGTGTACCTCATTCGGGGCAAGGTCCAGCACGGCGACTCGGGTGGTCCCCTACTGGCCACTGACGGGCGGGTGCTGGGCGTGGCCTTCGCCGCTGTCACCAGCCAGGAGGACATCGGTTACGTGCTGACCGCCGGCGAAGTGGCCGCCGACGCCCGCGAGGCCGCGACCGCCACCAAGCCCGTCAGCACTCAGATCTGCGACTGACCCCGGCTCCGTCGACCAGCAGGTTCCGCTGCTGGACGGGCGCTGCATGGACGGACTCAGACGTGCAGGGTGGGCCGGTAGATGAGCTCTTGGATGTGGCCGTCGAGCGTCCGGCTCTCGATCAGCTCTAGGTCGAAGTCGGCCGCACCCTGGAAGATCGGGTCCGCTCCGGTCTGACCGGTGATCACCGGGAAGAGCGTCACCTGGACGCGGTCGACCAGGCCGGCGGCCATCAGCGCCCGGTTCAGCGACAGGCTGCCGTGTGAGCGCAACGGCACCTCGGACTCCTCCTTGAGGCGGGCGACGACGTCGACGGCGTCGCCGTTCACGAGGGTCGCGTCCGGCCAGTTGAGGGGCCCTTGGAGCGTCGTCGAGACCACCGTTGTCGGCAGGTTCCTCATCCGGGTGTTCACCGGGTCACTCACCTCGGACTCCTCGGTGCTCGGGCCCAGCGCCTGCAGGAATTGCCGAAAGGTGTTGGCCCCGAGGACCATACGCTGCTCCTCGCTGTACAAGGCGAGGCGGCGGTCGAGAAACTCGGGGCCTTGCTTGCCCCAGTAACCGCCCCAGTCGCCGCTGCTGTTGTAGGAGCCGTAGCCGTCAAGGCTGCAAAAGATGTCGAAGGTATAGGTAGCGGTCATGATGCTCTCCCTTAGTGCGGTGGATCAGGTGTGTGGATACAGACTGGAAACATTGCTGTTGGACTTCCGGGGTCGGCGCCTCGCCGACAACGAGGCTGATCCCGGCGAACTCACCCGCCGTGGCGGTCAGGCCGCCGGCGATCAGTGGCTACGCGGGAGCGGTGGTGATGGCTGTGGTGGTGATGCTGGACATCGTGGGCCTCCGGTGAGTGGCGACCGGCCGTTGCCGGTCTCTCACCTTGGCTACGAACGGGCTCGACGCCATTCGACACCACTCCCGAAAATAATTCCCGACCGCGCCCGAGGGGCTATGACGATCAGCGGTGTCGTCCTCGCACTCGGTGGTCGGGCCGCACAGTCCCAAGCACTCGGCGCTCGGCCCTCACCGGCCCGAGCGCCGAGTCAGAACGAGGCGGAAGCGGCTGCGTCACCGGATCTCAGGGCGGCCTCGACAATGCAGAGCGCTTCACTCTCGTCGATGCCGACGCTCGCCACGACGGCCGCGTAGTCGGCGGCTGCCTGGCGCGCTCGTTCGCGAGCCTCCTCGCCGGCCGCCGACACGAACGACCCCGCCCGCCCCCGGGTCTCGATCAGCCCGGCCTCCTCGAGCTCCCGGTAGGCCCGGCCGACCGTGTTGATGGCCAGACCGAGGTCGGCCGCGAGCCGGCGGATGGTCGGCAGCCGGGAGCCCACGGCCAGCGTACGGTCGTGGATCTGCCGGGCGAGCTGGGCCCGCAGCTGCTCGAACGGCGGCACCGGTGAGCCCGCGTCGATGACGATCATCAGAGGCCGACCACGTGCCGCGCTGTGTCCGCGCACGACGGCGTCCTGGCCTGGACGGCGATGACGGCGGCCAGACCCAGCAGCATGAAGCCGAGGGATGCGACGTTCCACCAGCCGGGCGCGGACCCGAGCAGCAACACCACCGGCAACCCCAACAGCACGCTCGGCGCGTTGCCATCGCGCGCGTCCTCGATGCGCATGATGACGTCGGCCGTCAGCGACACCTCGTCCTCGGCCACGACCGGCCGGGCCAGCAGCTCGCGCAGCTGCAGAGCCACGCCGAGGCCGACCCCGGCCACGGCGACGAGCAGCACGACAGCCGTGTACCGCACGTTGCCCTCGTCGACGGTCAGGGCGCTCACCCCCAGCGCGGAGGCGCCGGCGAAGGTGCCGGCCACCAGGACGGCGTACCTCCATCCGAGGAGGGTCCGCCAGCCGAGCTGCACCGGATGGGCCGCTCGCCGCGCCAGCGCCGCCCCGGCCTGCCGGTCGACACGCCGTACCCAGGCGTCAAGCAGCATCCGGGCCAGCACCAGCCCGATGATCAACACGCTCAGGATCAGCACCAGCGTCGGCCGCCGCGGCCAGAGTCCGCCGGATGCGGCAGTGGCCATCAGGTCAGTGGCCTGTGCCAGCGCGGCCGCGATGTACAGCGCGGCCAGCAGGACACTGCCTAGGAGCCGCGCCCGCCGCCGCACCGCCAGTCGCGTGGTCAGCAACGGCGTCGGTGGGCCGTCGCCGAGGCCGTGCCGTTGCAGCCAGGTCCCGGTGCATCGGACCTCCGCCGGCTGCGGGCTGGCGCTCGGCATGGAACTGTTCGCCATACCGTCTCCTTTGTCGCAAGGTTTGTATCAACATGTTGCGTCATAGCTTGCGACAAAGTCAACAGAGCCGACGACGCTGGATGTGGTCGCCGAGATCTTCACCATCGCCGGACGCAAGATCGACGATGGTGCCTCCAGGCACATCTCGCCCCGCCCCGACCAACCGATCCTGCGAAGCGTTCGCGGAATCCGAGGGGCGCCGTGCCACCCTCGGACCAATCCATGAATCCCCCGCGCGAAGTTTGACAAATTCGCCGCCATATGTTCTCTCCATTTGCCTTCAGAGCGCCTTTATTTTATTTGTCAAATCGGCTCCATAAAGGCTTTGGCACTCGAAATGAAGGGCTACCTTAAATGCATGGAATTTCGTCGTCTCGGCCGTAGCGGCCTCTCTGTCAGCGCTATCTCCTATGGGCACTGGCTCGCGTACGACGCCCCGGACCAGCAAGAACGTGCGCGGGCGTGCGTCACGGCGGCGCTGGACGCGGGCATCACCACGTTCATCACCGCGGACGCGTACGCGAACACCGCCGCCGAGTCGGTGCTCGGCCGCGCTCTGAAAGGACAGCGCCGGGAAAGCTTGGAGATATCCACGAAGGTGTTCTGGCCTACTGGGCCGGGAGGCCCCAATGACAAAGGTCTTGGCCGCAAGCACGTCATGGAGTCTGCACGCGCGTCGCTGCGGCGGCTGGGCACCGACTATCTCGATGTGTACCAGGCGCATCGATTCGACCGCACGGTGCCGCTGGAGGAGACCATGCTGGCGTTCGCCGACCTGGTCCGGCAGGGCCATGTGCTCTATGTCGGCGTCTCCGAATGGACGGCCGAGCAGATCAGCAGGGGCGCCGCGCTCGCCCGGGAGCTGCACGTGCCGTTGGTCTCCAACGAGGCCCAATACAGCGCGTTGTGGCGGGTGATCGAGGCCGAGGTCGTGCCGGCGTGCGAACGAGAAGGGCTCAGCCAGCTCGCCTGGTCCCCTCTCGCGCAGGGCGCCCTGACGGGCAAGTACCGGCCGGGGCAGCCCTCGCCCGCCGGGTCGCGCGGCGCTGACATGAGCGGTGCGGGCAGTTTCATCCAGCCCTTCCTGCGTGAGGACGTGCTGGTACGGGTGCAGCGGCTGCGTCCCCTGGCCGATGAGGCCGAGCTGTCCCTGGGGCAGCTCGCGCTGGCCTGGGTGTTGCAGCGCCCCAATGTGGCTTCGGCGATCATCGGGGCATCGCGGCCCGAGCAGGTGGAGGAGAACGTCAAAGCGGCCGGGGTCCGGCTCGCCGCCGACCTTCTGGCGCGCATCGATCAGGTGCTCGACGGTGTTGTCGAAAGGAACCCGACGCTGACGACGAGCCCGTAAAGGGATGGCGGGTCGGGACCCGGCCGCGGCCTGGAGCGGATCGGTGCCGCGGACTGCAGCGCGTATTCGTTACCTTTGGGTGCGCAGATGTTCTGCGGCACTGTCGCACAGCGTCAAGCGGTGCTCGTCAACGGCCTTCCCGGGTACGTCTCGTGGCGCGAGGACGCAACCCCGCTCTCCATCATCTCGTTCCTGGTCGCCGACGGCAGGATCGCCGTCATCGCGATCGTGGCTGATCCCGCCAGCTCGGCCTGTCGGCGGACCCCCGACGGCTGGCGCGCCCTCCTGCGCCACGAGACATGGGTCTGCTAGGACTGGCGGCGCGCCGCGTCGTCGGTACTTACGCTCTTGTAGACCCCGTACAAGGTCTCCAACCCCCCAATGACCATCAAGACCACGCCGACCTTGGACGGCGTGAAGATGAAGATCTCCTCATCCAGGCCGAACAGCCATAGCGCCAGCCCCGCCACGAAGGTGATCGAACCAGTGAGGAGGGTCTTGCGGGCAGAGGCCATGAGCGATCCTTCCGACCGAGAGGACAGGCGCACCGAATCTTCAAGTGACCCTAGACAGGCCCGGCCAGTGCGGCTTCCTGCCTGTTGAGGAGATCGGCCTACATCCTTCGGCTGACACCGAGTTCATAGCCGAGCGAATACTGTTCGCCCGATGAGATGGTCACGGCCTACCATGCGGACGCGTGAGCAGAGGATTGCGTGGGATCGCAGGCCGTCAATGCCCAGATCATCACCGATGGCAAGTACGCGACCTGTGAACGGACACGAGTTCCCCCAGGTAGACGGCCATGACGATCCAGATCCATGGCCACGCGACCTCCCGGCAGACGGACACCACGCGTCCCGGCGGACGGCCATCGAATGAGCTCCTCGTGGCCTTCGAAGGGCTTCAAGCTGAGGCCGTCACGATCGCTGACCTCGGCACTCGCCGTACGAGCCACGGCGATCAGGGCCGCAAGCTCCTCCTCGTCACGTCTCCGGCATCGGTGTTGCCGGTTACCGCCGCCCAGCCGCCAAGATCAGCCTTCAAGCCGACACTCCCTCGCTCGGGCTTTCGTTCGAGACCAGTTGAGGGCGACGGCCCCTGCGCCGGCCGCGAAGAGTGTTGCGGCGAGGAGCATGGTGCCACCGGTTCCGAAGGTCCCGGCGAGGGCGGCGAGGGCGGCGGCGCAGAGGATTTCGCCGGTGTACTCGGCCTGCGCCAGGAAGGAATGGGTGGTGGCCCGGATGTCGCTGGTGGTGCGACGGTTGACCCAGATGGTGGTGACGGTCCGCACCAGGGGCATGGCGATGCCGTTCGTGGTGATCACGGCGGCGACCGCGAGGGGGAGGCTCGACGCCGAGCCGAGGAGGACGAGGCTGACCAGCCCGGTAAGACAGGAAAGGGCCAGGGAGGTGCGGGCGCCGCCATCGGAGTCGAGTCGGCGCTGGGCGGCGGCGAGGGCGAGGGCCGCAGTGGCGTAGACGGCCAGGTTGATCGCGGTGAACCAGGCCATGCCGGAGGTGCCTGGGGGGAGGCCGAGGTCGGCGAGGTGTACCGGGTAGATCCGGCCGAACGTGTCGGCCGCGCCGTTCACCAGGACGGTGACGACGACCAGCATGAGGATGGTGCGATCGGTGACCGCCAGGCGTGCGCCTCGGCGGGCGATACCGAGGGCGGCCTTGAGGTGGTCCTTGCGGACGCGGACGAAGTTCTTCTCGGGGAAGGCCGCGGTGAACCACGTCCCCAGCAGGAGCATCAGAACGCCCGCGCAGACGATGGCTGTCGGGCGGTCCACGATGGCCGCGAAGACGCCGAACGCGACGATCCCGGCCCCTGCGCCGATCATCTGCCAACGGGCCTGAGCGGCGATCAGGAGGTGTATGCGGTCGGGCCGGTCAATCTCGTCGGTCGCCCAGGCAATGTCCGATCCGCTGGTGAAGGTCCAGGAGATGCCCCACAGCATCTGGGCCAGCATCAGCGGGACGAAGCTGGGGAACAGGCCGGTGACCGCCATGGCGGTGGCCATCAGGACGTGCGACGCGACGATCGCCTTCTTGCGACCGAGGGTGTCGGCCACAACCCCGGCCGGGACCTCGAAGAGGATGCTCGCCACCCCCTGCGCGGCGGCGATGAGCAGCAGCTGCGCAGGGGACAGGCCCGCATCGATAGCCATATAGAGGCTGGTGACGAGCCACCAGCCGTTGTGTAGCACTGCCCGCAGGAAGTTCCAGACCAGGAAGCGGCGGGCGAGGACGCGGGGTCCGGGGTGCGGGTGCTCGTAAGAGGCGTCAGGTCCTGCGGGCGTCGGTGGGTTCGAACGGCTCATGGCTCCTCGTGTGCAGGTCGGCGGTGGCTTCTGGGCACACGAGTCCGCGCATGATTCGTCCCGTCCCTCTCACTGGATCGCATACGACTGTTCGTCGAGATACTGCTGATGTCGGCTGCGTGCTGTCAACGCAAATTTGGCGCAGTCCGACTCGCGCTCGGCCGCCATCGTGCCCGATCGCTGTCCGCCTACCTGGACTGCCTACGTCCGCCCACCGGGAGGCACCTGGCCATCTACCAGGCATGATGTGTCCGCTTACCAAGATTTCCACATGACCGCTGACACGACCGATGATGGCGCCGTCGTCGTCGTGCGCCCGGCACTGGAGGCGGCGGTCGCCGGCACTGTGAGCCATCCACCGGACGGGCTCGTCGATGTGCCACACACGGCGACCGGTCACCGGACGTCTTTCGAGGTGACGGCTGAGGGCAGCCTTCAGGCCGCACGACGGTTACATCTTGCCGGGTTCACCACCATCTCCCCGCAAGCGGCGCATTCTCGACTGTGTTCGAGCGGGTTGTCTTCGCGGTCGCGCCAACCTTGAAGCTCGTGACCAGCCGAGTGCCACCGCCACGGCTTGGTCACTCTCCCCCGGCCCCACCGCTGAGCAGCGGAAAATGAGACAGGCCGCCAAGTTGTCTCTTGAAGCGGGCCTTGGGGGCGGCCTTCGTCGTGCATCCGGTAGCGACGAAGGCCGCAACAAGCTCTCTCAGTCTCGCCTTGGTTTGGTTGAGAACTGCCCCCAACCTCCCAACCAGGGCATCCCCTCATCCGCGGACGTCCGTCCCTGGTGTTCGCGGATGAGGTCGCCCCCGGTTGGACGCACTTTCCAACCGGGGGCCTCACTTCCACCGTCCATTTGGTCCCGCTCTACCCAGCCGACCCGGCGAAGCGTGCTGGGAAGGCGGTCCGAGCGGAGCGAGGCCCTCCAGGGGGCGGGCGTCAGCCCGCCTGGGAGGACGTCCGGAGCGTAGCGGAGGGCCTTTGTGGTCGGGTGGGCATCAAACGGCCGACCACCGAATCGGGTAACGGGCGGGGAGAAAGAAAGCCCGGAGCGAAGCGAAGGTGTCTTTGGAGGCTAGGCCGAGTCTCGGACGATCAAGCTGGTGGGGAGGGCGATCGAGTCGACTCGGTCGGCGCCGTCGATCAGGGCCAGCAGCAGGCGTACCGTCTCCTGAGCCACGTCCCTCAGCGGTTGCCGCACCGTGGTCAGCGGCGGGTGTGTGGAGATCGCCACCGATGAGTCGTCGAAGCCGCCCACCGCCACGTCCTCCGGCACCCGCCGGCCCGCCGCCCGCAGCGTGTGCAGGGCGCCCGAGGCCATCACGTCCGAGGCCGCGAAGACCGCGTCCAGATCTGGTACGCGTTCCAGGAGCCGGGCCATGGCGGTCTCGCCGCTGGCGTGGGTCCAGTCGCCGTGTTCGATCAGCTTCTTGGACGCCTTGCGGCCGAGGACGTCGGCGAAGCCTTCGAGGCGCTGGATGCCGCCCGGCGTGTCCATCGGGCCGGTGATCATCGCGATCTTTCTCCGGCCCCGTGAGACCAGGTATTCGGCCATCTGGCGGGCGCCGCCCCGCTCGTCGCAGGCCGCGTACGGGATCACCGTCTCCCTGCCGATGACGGCGCCGCAGGAGACCACCGGGATTCCGGCGCCGTGGAGCGTGTCGACCAGGGGGTCGCCGGCGTGGGTGGACAGGAGGAAGACGCCGTCCGCGTGCCCGCCCCGTACGTAGCGGAGGACCTGTTCGCGCTCCCTGTCGTCGCCGGCGATCATCATGACCAGCGAGAGGTCGCGTTCGCCGAGGCGGCGGATCGCGGTGCGGATGGTGGTGGTGTAGTTGGGGTCCTCGAAGGGGGGCTCGGACAGGACCATGACGACCGAACCCGCGCGCTGTCTGACCAGGTTGCGGGCGTTGCGGTTGACGACGTAGCCGGTCTCGGCGATGGCGCGTTCGATGGCGATCCGGGCCGCGGGGCTCACATAACGGTCGCCGTTCAGGACCCGCGAGACGGTGCCGCGTGAGATCCCGGCCGCCGCGGCCACGTCATGGATGGTCGGCCTTTTCACGGGTTCAGCATCTCACGGTCCAACGCCGAAACACTGTGAACGTGCACACACCTTTTCGGCCGTTTAACGACCCCGTAACGAAGGGTTGACAGCGCAGATGCCCGGACACACGCTGTGAACGTTCACAGACTTATCAAGCCGCAGACTCCCCCAGGTCGAGGTACCCATGCACATGAACAGGCTTGCCGCCGTCGCCGCGGCCGTCACCCTCGTGGCCGGCTGCTCCAGTGGTGGCGCTCAGCAGAGCGCCGCGCCGTCGAGCTCCGCCGCGCAGAACGCGCAGAACGCGCAGAAGGTCGCCCTGACCTACTGGAACTGGGTGCCCGGCATGGACAAGGTCGTCGCGGTCTGGAACACGGCACATCCCGACATCCAGGTCACCTCCAGCACCCAGGCGGGCGGGGACGACTCGGCCACCAAGTTCCTCACCGCCGCCAAGGCCGGCAACCCGCCGGATCTCGTCCAGGCGGAGTACCAGGCCCTGCCGTCGTTCGTGGCGGCCGAGGCGGTGGCGGACATCAAGACGGCAGCCGATCCGGTCAAGGCGCAGTTCAGCGAGGGCATCTGGGGGCTGGTCACGCTGGGCACCGACGCGGTCTACGGCATCCCGCAGGACAGCGGCCCGATGCTGCTCTACTACCGCGAGGACCTGTTCAAGAAGTACGGCATAGCCGTACCGAAGACCTGGCAGGAGTACGCCGACGCGGCCAGGGCCGTGCACGCGAAGGACTCGAAGGTGTACCTCGGCACGTTCTCCAGCAAGGACCCGGGCTCCTTCGCGGGCCTGGCCCAGCAGGCGGGCGGGCAGTGGTGGTCGATCAGCGGCGAGGCGTGGAAGGTCGCCATCAACGACGAGCCCAGCAAGAAGCTCGCCGACTACTGGGGCGGTCTGGTCAAAGAGGGCGTCATCGACAACATGCCCTACTTCACCCCCGAGTGGAACAAGGCCCTGAACGACGGCAAGCTGCTGACCTGGCCGTCGGCCATCTGGGCGCCCGGCCCCCTGTCGACCAACGCGCCCAAGGCCAAGGGCAAGTGGGCGATCGCGCAGCTGCCGCAGTGGAACGCCGGCGAGAACTTCAGCGGCTTCTGGGGCGGTTCGGCCGTCTCCGTCTCGGCGGGCTCCAAGAACAAGGAGGCCGCGGCGAAGTTCGCCACGTGGCTCAACAGCGACCCTGAAGCGCTCGCCCTGCTGGTCAAGGAGGGCTCCGTCTATCCCGCCGCGACCAAGGGCGCCGACCTGCTCTCCGAGCCGCCCGCGTACTTCTCGAACATCCCCGACTTCTGGAAGCAGGCGGCCGGGTTCGGGGCGGGAGCGCGCGGCTTCACCTTCGGCCCGAACGTCAACGTGGCCTACAACGCCTTCAAGGACGCCTTCGACAAGGCCGCGCTGAACAAGACCTCCTTCAGCGGCGCCCTCCAGAGCGTCCAGGACGCCACGGTCGCGGACATGACCAAGTCCGGCTTCAAGCTCGCCCAATGACGACACGGAAAAGCTGGGCTCCGTACCTGTTCCTGACGCCGGCCGTCACCCTGTTCGCCCTGTTCCTGGCCCTGCCGATCGGCTACACCGTGTACCTCAGCCTGCGCCGGACCAAGGTGTCGGGGCTCGGGCTCGGCAAGGGGTCGAAGCGGGAGATCTTCGTGGGGCTCGACAACTACGCCGCCGCCATC
Organism: Nonomuraea aurantiaca; assembly: GCF_020215705.1. GTDB lineage: Bacteria > Actinomycetota > Actinomycetes > Streptosporangiales > Streptosporangiaceae > Nonomuraea > Nonomuraea aurantiaca. Next base: position 215,735 of record NZ_JAIWNB010000011.1, read on the forward strand.
GGCGACGGCGATCTGTGGACCGGGTGGCTGCGGGTGCTCGGGTACGGCGTGCTGGTCCTGGTCGTGATGCTGGGGCTCGCGCTGGTGTTCGCGCTGATGCTGGACGCCGCCAGGGTGCGGCTGGCGCGCTTCTCCCGGATCGCGATCTTCCTGCCCTTCGCGGTGCCGGGCGTGGCGGCCAGCCTGATGTGGGGTTTCCTCTACCTGCCGAGCGTCAGCCCGATCAGCGAGCTGTTCGGGGTCGCGCCGCTGAGCCAGAGCGCGGTCGTGTACTCGATGGCCAATGTGGCGGTCTGGGGCGGCACGGGCTTCAACATGCTGGTGCTCTACACGAACCTGGGGGCCGTGCCCCAGGACCTCTATCAGGCGGCCCGCATCGACGGCGCTTCGGAACTGCAGATCGCGCTGCGGGTCAAGATCCCGATCCTGGCTCCGGCGATCATCCTGGTCACCGTCTTCTCGATCATCGCCACGATCCAGGTGTTCACCGAGCCCACCGCACTCCGGCCGCTCACGAACACGATCAGCTCGACCTGGAGCCCCTTGATGAAGATCTACCGGGACGCCTTCGTGACCGGCGACCTGTATTCGGCGGCGGCGACGGCCGCGGTGATCGCCGGGATCTCGCTGGTGCTGTCGTTCGGATTCCTGCGCGTGGTGAAGAACCGCGCGTTCGGGGAGACGTGATGTCCGTGTCTCGAAGAGGCGTGCGGGCCCGCTCCGCGTACACGTACGGGCCGCTCGGGCTGGTGCCGACCGGGGTGCTGCTGGTCGGCGCGGTGTACTGCCTGTTCCCGGTGAGCTGGGTGGTGATCGCCGCCACGAAGACCTCCGGCGAGCTGTTCTCGACCTCGACGTTCACGCCCGGCACCGGATTCTTCCAGAACCTGGCCGATCTCGCCGCCTATCGGGAAGGGGTGTTCTGGCTGTGGATGCTCAACACCCTCCTGTACGCGGGCGGCGGGGCGCTGCTGTCGACCGCCGTGTCCGCGGTGTCGGGCTACACGCTGGCCAAGTACCGCTTCGCCGGCCGGAACCTGATCTTTAACATCCTCATCGGCGGCATCCTGGTGCCGGCGGTGGTGCTGGCGATCCCGCAGTATCTGCTGTTCGCCAAGGTCGGGCTGGCGGACACGTACTGGTCGGTCCTGCTGCCGCAGATCCTGCATCCGTACAGCATCTATCTGGCCCGCGTGTACGCCGGCGCGGCCATCCCCGACTCGCTGCTCGAGGCCGGGCGCATCGACGGGGCCTCGCACTGGACGCTGCTGACCCGGGTGGCGTTGCCGCTGATGGGGCCGGGGATGGTGACCATCTTCCTGTTCCAGTTCGTGGCCATCTGGAATAACTTCCTGCTGCCGTTCATCATGCTCGGCGACGACGGCAAGTTCCCGCTGACGGTCGGGCTCTACACGATGCTGGCCGCCGGGGCCAACCATCCGAGTCTGTACAACCTCATCCTCATCGGGACGTTTCTGGCGCTCATTCCGCTGATCGCGCTCTTTCTCACGATGCAGCGGTTCTGGCGCACCGACCTCAGCAGCGGCGCCGTCAAGGCATGAAAACGGGGGGACTTACATGATCGAGGGCATCGCGTTCGGCGGGGACTACAACCCGGAGCAGTGGCCGCTGGAGGTGCAGGAGGAGGACGTACGGCTGATGCGGCAGGCCGGGGTGAACCTGGTCAGCCTGGGCATCTTCGCGTGGGTGCTGATGGAGCCGGCCGAGGGCGTGTACGAGTTCGACTGGCTCGACACCATCATCGACCGCCTGCATAGAGCGGACATCTCGGTGAACCTGGGCACCCCGACCACGGTGCCGCCCGCTTGGTTCTCCCGAAAGTATCCCGACGCCTCCCCCATGACCCGCGAGGGCGTGCGCGTCGGCGCGGGCGCCCGCCAGACCGCCTGCTCCAGCCACCCGGCGTTCCGCGCGGCCAGCGCGCGGCTGGCCGAGCGGCTGGTGGCCCGCTACGGCGAGCATCCGGCCGTGGTGATGTGGCATGTGCATAACGAGTACGGGGCGCCGCTCGGCGAGTGTTACTGCGAGTCGAGCGTGACCGCGTGGCGCGAATGGCTCCGGCGCCGCTACGAGAGCCTGGACGCGCTCAACACCTCCTGGGGCACCGCCTTCTGGGGCCAGCAGTACGGCGAATGGGACGAGATCGACGCGCCCCGGTGGAGTCATACCGTGGTCAACCCGGCGCAGCGCCTCGACTACGCCCGATTCGCCAACGAGGAGCATCTGTCGCACTACCGGCTGCAGCGCGACATCCTGCGCCGCAGCGGCAAACCGGTCACCACGAACTTCGCGGGCACGGTCAACTGCAAGTCGATGGACCTGTGGCGCTGGGCCCCCGAGCTGGACGTCATCGCCAACGACCATTACCTGAACGGTGAGCAGCCCGACAACCACATCCAGCTCGCGATGTCGGCCGACCTGAGCCGCTCCCTGGCCGGCGGCGGGTCGTGGCTGCTCATGGAGCACTCGACGAGCGCGATCAGCTGGCAGCCGCGCGGCATCGCCAAGCGGCCCGGCGAGATGCGCCGCAACAGCCTCGCCCACGTCGCCAGGGGCTCCGACTCGGTGCTGTTCTTCCAGTGGCGGGCCTCGCGGTACGGCGCCGAGAAGTGGCACTCGGCGATGATCCCGCACGCGGGGACCGACTCGCAGATCTGGCGCGACGTCGTCTCGCTCGGCGCCGACGTGCGCCGCCTGGCCCCGGTCAAGGGCGAGCGCGTCACGAGCGAGGTGGCGATGGTCTGGGACTGGGAGTCGTACTGGGCGCTGGAGCTGGAGTGGCGGCCCTCGGGGGACCTGCGCTTCCGCGAGCGGGTCGACGCCTTCTATGAGGCGCTCTGGCGAGAGCACGTCACCGTGGACTTCGTCCACCCTTCCGCCGATATTTCGGGATACAGGGTGGTTGTCGTGCCGAGCTCGTACCTGCTCACCGAAGGCTCCGCCAAGAACCTGCAGCGCTACGTCGAGGCGGGCGGTCACCTGCTCGTGTCGTACTTCTCCGGCATCGTCGACGAGAACGACACCGTCCACGCGGGCGCCTACCCCGGCGCGCTGCGCGAGGTGCTCGGGCTGTCGGTCGAGGAGTTCCACCCGCTGCGCGAGCTGGAGACCGTGACGCTCACCGGCGGGGCCACCGGCCGGATCTGGTCCGAGCGGGTCCGCCTCGACCGCGCGGTGGCCCTGCGGCACTTCACCGACGGCCCCGACGCCGGACATCCCGCCATGACCGCCAACGCGTTCGGCGGCGGCACGGCGAGCTACCTGGCCGCCGCGCTCGGCGGCGACGACCTGCGCGCCCTGCTGGGCGAGGTGCTCGACCGCGCGGGCGTCTCCCGGCCGCGCGACCTGCCCGACACCCTGGAGCTGGTACGGCGCGGCGCCTGCGTCTTCCTCATCAACCACGGCGACGCGCCCGTCACACTGCCCGGCCTGACCGGCACGGACCTGCTGACCGGCGACGCCTTCACGGGCGAGGTTTCCGCGGGCGGGGTGGCGGTGGTGCGCTGAGGGCCATCCGGCGACCGTCAGGTTGATCAAAGTCGGCCCCGCCGACGTTGATCAGCATTAGAGTCCTGGCGTGATCGCCCCCTCCCCGTCCTTCAGCCGCACGAATTCGCCGAGCGGCACGTCCGTCGCGTTGGTCTCCGTCCTCGCCGTCGTCATCTGGCTGGCGGGCTTCGTCGCCTGGATGGCCGTGTCGCTCCTCGGGGAGAAGGCGTGCGAACTCGGCGCGCTGACCTATGACCAGACTGCGGAGTGCGATGCGGCCAGCACGTGGGGCACGGTCACCCTCTCGACCTGGCTGCTCGCCCCGATCGGCTGCGCGGTGCTGCTCGCCCTGCTCACGGCCATCCCCGAGCGGCACACGGGCGCTCGCCAGGCGGCCCTGTACGCCGTGCCGCTCGTGCCGCTGCTGGTGATCGCGGAAGCGGCGTTGGCGTACACCCTGTGATTGCTGGTGATCGCGGAAGCCGCGTTCGCGTACACCCTGTGATCAGCCCTCTCTCCTGGCCTTGGCCCGGCGCTTGCCCTCGTGCATGGCCTGGACGCGGGCAATCGGGATGGTGTGCCCCTCCTCGACCAGGTCCGCGGGCAGTCGCTGCGGCTCGGGCATGAGCTCCGCCCAGGGATCCCCGTCGGCGAGCAGCCGCGCCGCGGTGTGGACGGTGAAGTCGGACGGCGCGACCCGGTCGAGGTCCTCCCACGCCACCGGGAAGGAGACCGGCGTACCCGGACGAATGCGCGGGCTGTAGGCGGCCGCCACCGTCGCCCCACCCGCCCGGGTGGAGTCGAGGAACACCTTGCCCTCGCGGTCCTCACGGATGAACGCCGTGGTGGCGAGCGCCGGGTCGACGCGTTCGGCGCGCGCGGCCAGCGCTCGGGTGGCCGCGGCCAGGTCGTCCATCGCGGTCCCCGCCACCACGGGCACGAACACGTGCAGCCCCTTCGCCCCGCTGGTCTTCACCGCCCCGGCCAGCCCCGTGTCGTCGAGTGCCTGGCGTACCAGCCGGGCGGCCTGGACGACCTGCGGGAACGCGTCCCCTTCCGGCGGGTCGAGGTCGAGCACGAGGTGGGTGGGATGCTCGCCGCGGAACAGCGCCGGGTGGTATTCGACCGCCCGCTGGTTGGCGAACCAGAGCAGGGTCCTGCGGTCGTCGCACAGGGCGTAGGACACCTGCCGGTGCGACGCCTCGGCCCAGACGGAGACCGTACGGATCCAGTCGGGGGCGTATTTGGGCACGTTCTTCTGCATGAACGCCGCCTGGCCTGGCCGTACGCGGATCACCGACAGCGCGCGGTCCCGCAGGACCGGGATGATGCGGTCGCGCACCGCGTCCAGGTAGTCGACCAGATCCCGTTTCGTCGCGTTCGATCCGTCGAACAGCGGCTGGTCGAGATTGGTCAGCGACACTCCGTCCCGCGTCTCATCGCTGGTCACCCGGTTCACGATGCCGAGGTACGGGCGTGAGGTCAACTTCCCGCTCTACCCGGGTGGGGCTGGTTTTGCGGGGGAAACACCCGCTGCAAACGATTGACGTCCCGTAGCCCTTTCATTACCGTCCTAAATTAAATATTGCCTGGGCGTAACGAACGGACGTGGCCATGAGCGATCTGAGCAGACGTGGTTTCCTGCAGGTCGGTGTGGCCGCCGGGGCGTTAGCCCTGGCAGGCTGCGCGGGTGGCGGCGGATCGGGCGGGGCGGCCAGCCTGCAGTTCGCCTGGTGGGGAAGCACCGCCAGGCACAACGCCACCCAGCAGGCCCTCGCGGCCTTCCGCAAGAAGCGGCCCGGTGTCCAGGTCAGGACGCAGTTCTCCGGCTGGGACGGCTACTGGGAGAAGCTGGCCACGCAGACCGCCGGCGGCAACGCCCCCGACGTGATCCAGATGGACTACTCCTACATCGGGGAGTACGCCCGGCGTGGCAGCCTGCTCGACCTGGGCCCGTACCTCGGCAAGGGCTTGGACCTGTCCGGCTTCGCGAAGGACGTCGTCGACGCCGGGAAGATCGACGGCAAGCAGTACGGCGTCAACTTCGGCATCAACTCCATGGCCCTCATCTGGAACAGGACGCTGGCCAAGGAGATCGGCGTCGAGGTGCCCGAGACCTTCACCTGGCCGGAGTTCGGCGAGCTGTCCAAGAAGATCGCCGACAAGGCGCCGAAGGGCGTCTACGCCAGCGAGGACGGCGCCCAGGACGGCGGCGCGTTCGAGAACTGGCTGCTGGAGCGGGGCAAGATGTTCTTCACCGCCGACGGCAAGCTCGCGTATGACGAGAAGGACCTCACCGAGTGGTTCACGTTCTGGGACGGGCTGCGCAAGGCGGGCGCGGCGGCCCCGCCCGACGTGCAGGCCACGGCCGCGGGCGATGTGCAGAACAGCCTGGTCGCCACCCGCAAGGCGGTGATGGACTTCGCCTGGTCCAACCAGCTCACCGCCTACATGAGCGTCACCAAGGACGACATAGCAGTCCACGCCTTCCCCACGGGGGAGAAGCCCGGCCAGTACTACAAGCCGTCGATGCTGCTGACGGTCAGCGCGGCCACCAAACGGCCGCAGGACGCCGTCGCACTGGTCAACGCGCTGGTCAGTGACGCCGACGTGGCCACGCCGCTCGGCTCGGAACGCGGCGTACCGCCCTCTTCGGCGATCCGGGCAGCGCTGGAGCCGAAGGCGTCGCCGTCGGAGAAGCTCGTCTACGCCTACATCGAGTCGCTCTCCGACAAGGTCGGCCCCTTGCCGCCTCCTCAGCCGCTCGGCGCGGGCGAGCTGCACAACAAGGTGCTCATGAACGTCAACCAGCAGGTGGGCTTCGGGAAGTTGTCCATTGCCGAGGGGGTGTCCCGATTCTTCGACGAAGCGCGCCGCGTACTGAAATAACGGTCGAGAGGAGAGAAGGGCGGTCGGCGTACCTCTTCCTGTTGCCGTGGTTCGCGGGGCTGCTCCTGCTGACCGGCGGGCCGATCCTGGCCTCGCTGTTCCTCTCGTTCACCGACTTCGACCTGCTCACCACGCCGTCGTGGGTGGGCCTGGACAACTACGCGCGGGTCATGGACGATCCGCACTTCGGCAACGCGGTGCGGGTCACGATGATCTACGTGGTCGCCTCGGTGCCGCTTTCGGGCGGTTTCGCGCTGCTCGTGGCGGTGCTGCTGAACCGGCCCATGCGCGGCGTGGGCGTGTATCGCGCGGCCTACTACCTGCCGTCGCTGCTGGGCGGCAGCGTGGCGGTCGCCATCCTGTGGCGGCAGATCTTCGGGCCGGACGGGCTGGTCAACGACTTGCTGTCGGCCTTCGGGATCGTCGGGCCGAGCTGGATCTCCACGCCCGAGTACGCCATCTACACCCTGGTGGCGCTGCACATCTGGCAGTTCGGCTCGCCCATGCTGATCTTCCTGGCCGGCCTCAAGCAGATCCCGGCCGAGCTGTACGACGCCGCGGCGGTCGACGGGGCCGGCAAGGTGCGGGCCTTCTTCCAGATCACGCTGCCCATGCTCAGCCCGATCATCTTCTTCAACCTGGTGCTGCAGACGGTCAACGCGTTCAAGGCGTTCACCCCGGCGTTCATCCTCAGCGGCGGGACGGGCGGCCCGGCGGACTCCACGCTCTTCTACACGCTCTACCTCTACCAGGAGGGGTTCGGGAACTTCCGGATGGGCTACGCCTCGGCCCTGGCCTGGATCCTGCTCCTGATGACCGCGGCCTTCACCGCGCTGGCCTTCCGTTCTTCGAGGTACTGGGTGCACTATGCCGACTAGGTCACGCTGGGCCGTTCACGTACTGATCGTCGTGGGCGCGCTGGTCATGCTCTACCCGTTGTTCTGGATGATCAGCTCGTCGTTCAAGCCCAACGACGAGATCTTCGCCGATCCCGGGCTGGTGCCCCAGACCGTCGTCACGGACAACTACACCGATGGCTGGAACGCGCTCGGCGTGCCCTTCACCGGCTTCTTCGCCAATTCGTTCATCGTGGCGACGGCGGCCGTCGTCGGCAACGTCCTGTCGTGCTCGATGGCGGCCTACGCGTTCGCCAGGCTGTCGTTCCGGTTCAAGGGCGTCTGGTTCGGCGTCATGCTGGGGTCGATCATGCTGCCGATCCACGTGCTGATCGTGCCGCAGTACACGCTGTTCAAGGCGCTGGGATGGGTCGACACGTTCCTGCCGCTGATCGTGCCGAAGTTCCTGGCCGTGGACGGGTTCTTCATCTTCCTGATGGTGCAGTTCATCCGGTCGCTGCCCCGGGAGCTCGACGACGCGGCCAGGATCGACGGCTGCGGGCCGATCCAGGTGTACTGGCGGATCATCCTCCCCCTGTCGAGTCCCGCGCTGATCACCACCGCGATCTTCACCTTCATCTGGACCTGGGACGACTTCTTCAGCCAGCTCGTCTACCTCAGCGACGTGTCGACGTACACGGTGCCGCTGGCGCTGCGGGCCTTCCTCGACTCCAGCAGCGGCTCCACGTGGGGGCCCATGCTGGCCATGGCCGTGCTGTCGCTCGTGCCGATCCTGGGCTTCTTCCTCATCTTCCAACGCCGCATCACCGAGGGCATCTCCACGACCGGCCTCAAGGGCTGACAGGTTTTGCTCAGCTCGGGTGGCATGATGCGGGAATGGTGGTAGTTCCCGAACTCCCGGCGGGCGACCGGCTGTTGCTTCGCCCGTGGCGGCTGGATGACGTCGCGGCGGTGCGGGAGGCTTCAGAAGACGCCTACATCCCCCTGGTCACCGGCGTGCCACCGCACTACTCGGCCGCCGAGGGCATCGCCTTCATCCAACGTCAGTGGAGCAAAGCCGCCGACGGGATCGGCTACTCCTTCGCGATCGCGATGACCGGCGACGACCGAGCCGTGGGCCAGATCGGGTTGTGGCCGGGTCTTCACGGGCGGGCTTCGGTGGGTTACTGGGTGGCGAAGTCGGCCCGAGGCCAAGGCGTCGCCGGCACCGCCCTGCGGGCCATCACGTCGTGGGGCTTGGAGCGGCTGAAGATTCCACGGCTGCAGCTGCATGTGGAACCGTGGAACACGCCGTCCTGGAAGGCCGCCGAGGGAGCGGGATTCCTCCGGGAGGGGCTCTTGCGCAGCTGGCAGGAGGTGGGCGGTGAGCGTCGCGACATGTACCTGTACTCGAAGCTCATCGGCGAGCACGGCTGATCAGGGGAGCTCGGCTTCGATGAGAAAGCGGTGATCGCGGGTGGTGAAAGCGCCCTGGGAACAGAGGCGCTCATGGAGCGCACGTAGCCGCCGGTCATAACGGTTGAGGTCGAAGTCTCGGACTTGCCAGGGGACCGCGCGCAACTGGAAGACGACGGCGCCGATGTCGTGAAAGACGTACTCGACCATCTCCTCGCGGGCGTCCAGCACGCGCAGCCCGGCGTCGCGGAGCTGATCGACCGCGACGTCCAGAGTCCAGCTCGCTGGATCGGTAGCGGGCGGTGCGCCCAGGGCGGCGTTCAGCTCCAACCCATTACGGCTGCCTACTTGCTGGGTGAGCAGCCGGCCATGTGGGACGAGGACGCGCGCGATCTCGGCCGCGTTCAGCGCGCCGTGCCTGTTGAGCACGAGGTCGAAGGCGGCCCCGCGGACGGGAATCTGATCGGCGGCAGCGCCCAATACCGCTACCCGCAACGCTCTCAGCCGCCTGTCGGCGATGGAGATGTTGGGCGGCCATCCTTCCATGGCGACCGTGTGACGAGGAAGCGGGGCTAGCGAAGCCAGTAACTCGCCTCCGCCGGTGTCCAGGTCGAGCAGTCGCCGCGCCGCTGGAAGGAGCGATGAGGCCCGCTCGGCGTACACCCACGACGGTTCTCCACCGCTCGTCCGCCCGCGCAGCCAGCCGAAATCCCACCCGCGGCGGGATGCCTGCACGGCCTGCTCGACGAACCGGTCATAGCTCAACGCGCAGGCTGGGTGGGATGCGGCTCGCTGGGAACCATGCCGGCCATGGCGTTGGTGATGACCCACCGTTCGTGATCCCGCCAGGCGCCGTCGATGAAGAGCAGCTCCGGTGAGCAACCCTCGCTGCGGAACCCGTGGCGTTGGACCAGCTTCAAGGAGGCGTGGTTGCCGGGCTGGATCTGGGCTTCCAGCCGGTGGAGACGCAGCTCCTCGAACGCGTAACGCAGCACCAGGCGAAGCCCTTCGGATATGTATCCCTGGCCCGCGGTGGGTGCGAAGGCCGCATAGCCGAGAGAGGCGGTCTGGGCGCGCCCGCGGATGATGCTGTTGATGTTGATGTTGCCCGCCATGGCACCGGTGTCGCGCACACAGACCGCCAGGCATTCGGCCAGCAGAGGGTCGGCGAATTTTCCGAGAAAGGCGTGGAAGTCCTGCGGTGTGGTGGGCAGGGACATATACGGGTGGTGCAGGTCGGCGCTGGCACGGACCAGCTCGATGAACTCGTCCTGGTCGTCGGCGGTCATCCTGCGCACGGTCACGCGGGAGGCATCTCCCCCGAAGCCGGTCAGGATGCTCTGCTCGGCGCCTTCGTTCTGAATCACAGCCCACAGGCTAGCTGATCGACAACGTCGCAACGGGGGGCCGGTTCAGCCCTCTCCCCGCGGCCGGCCATGGGAAAACGAGTGGCCTCCAGCCACCCATCGGCGCTTCACTTTGAGCTGTCTTTCAGAGGAGTCTCATGATCGTTATCTCGGCCGCGTCGGGTGCGCTCGGCCGCCTCGTCATTGACCAGCTGCGGACCCGGGCGGACGTGGTGGCCGCGGTACGTGACCCCGGACGGGCCCCCGAAGGCGTCGCGGTCAGGCGGGGCGACTACGACGACCCGGCGAGCCTGCTCGAGGCCTTCGACGGTGCCACCCGCCTGCTCCTGATCTCCTCTCCAGAGCTCGACCCCGCGCGCAGGATCGGTCACCACCTGGCCGCGATCGCCGCCGCCGTGAAGGTGGGCGTCGGCGCCATCGCCTACACCAGCTTCATGGGGGCCGACACTGTCGCCACCGGAATGACGGAGGCCCATCACGCCACGGAGCAGGCCATACTCCGCAGCGGACTCCCGTACACGATCCTGCGTCACCCCTTCTACAGCGAGGCGTTCATCCCGCGGATCTCCGGCGGAGAGCTTCCCGGCAGCACCGGAGGCCGAGGACTGAACACCGCTTTCCGCTCCGATCTGGCCGAGGCGGCGGCCAACGTGCTGACCGGCGAGGGACATCTGGGCCGGGCCTATGATTTCACCGGCCCTCTGTGGAGTCACCCGGAGGTGGCCGAGGCGCTGGGCGTGACCTATCGCGAAGTGCCGGACACCGCCCCTGGACCCATGAGCTGGCTCAATGCGCAGGTAAGAGCCGGCGCTCTGGAGAAGCAGACTCCCGACCTGGAACAGGTGCTCGGCAGGCCCGCCGAGAGAATGGTCTCCCGCATGCTGGCACAGCGTACGGTGGGCCTTCTCTAAGATCCGGCATCCACACGGTTTCGAAGCGGGAGCTATGGCGGCAGAGTTCGAGCTCGGCGATTACATCCTGGTGCAGGACGGCAGGACCCTGGAGATCTTTCACCGGGGCCTGTCCGAGAGCATGCGCTACCACGTGGCGTTTCTCGGCGTCGACGCCCGGCCGCACGGCGACGGCTTCAAGGTCCATCTCGGCACCAGGCATGGCGACGACGAGGTCAACGGCGGGGTGAAATTGAAGATGAGCCAGGAGGAGTTCGCGCGTTTCCGCGAGTTCATCGCCTTGGCCATCGCGGCCCGCGACCGTACGAGCACTATGTGACCGAAGTTCTTCCCTCAGGAAGCGGTCAGTACGAGGAACGGGATGGTCAAGGCGGATATCGCCCCAGCACCCGGCACCACCCGCCTATGGGTCCGCGCCGAGCACGGCTAAGGTCCAGTGGCTCCTGGCCGCGGTCATCAATTGCCTTGTCCGCCGCCTGGCCCGCCGGTTAGTCTCGAGCAGCGAATGATCCTTCGAGGAGCTGAGATGCCCGGTCAACCGAGCACGCGCTGACGTTCTAGGTCACTTCCCGACCTGTCACCGCGTGCTGCACTCGAACTGCGGCACAGCGCACCTTCATGCCCGAATCCTGCGGGACGGGCACCATTCTCAGCGACTCAAGGACCCCTGTGCCGTACGTTTCCCCTGCCGTGCTCGTGCACCCTGCCGTGCTCGTGCACCCTGCCGTGCTCGTGCGCCCGCCTCTGCGAGGCCGCAGATGACGGGGCCTGAGCCGACTCCGCCCAGTGTGTGGCGAGACGGCGACTTCCGCAGCCTCTGGATCGGCCAGACCACCTCCCAACTGGGAACTCAGGCCGCCCAGGTCATCCTGCCGCTCATCGCCGTCGTCGCGCTCAGCGCCGACACCGAGCAGGTCGGCGTCCTCCGCGCCGTCCAGCAGGCACCGATCCTGCTGCTCTCGCTCTTCGCCGGCGCAGGCGTGGACCGCCGACGCTCCCCCGACGTGATGGTGCTGGCCGACGCCGGCCGTACCGTGGCGCTGGCCGTCGTCCCCGCCCTCTACCTCCTCGGCATGCTCGACATCCCGCTGCTCGTCCTGGTCGCCTTCCTCGTCGGCGCTCTCACCGTGTACTTCGACGTGGCCTACCAGACCTCCCTCGTACGACTGGTGAAACGCGACCAGCTCGCCCAGGGCACCAGCGCGCTCGAAGCCAGCAGGTCCGCCGCGCAGATCGCCGGCCCCGCGCTCGGCGGCGCGCTGTTGTCGCTCGTCACCGCGCCGATCGCCATCCTGGCGAGTGCCTTCTTCTTCACCTTGTCCGTCCTGTCGATCCGGCGGATCCGCCGTCCCGAGCCGATGCCCAGGCCCGCCGCAGGGCGGGCGCGCGTGTGGCGGCAGATCCACGAGGGTCTGCGCCTCGTCGTCAACGACCCCTCCTTGCGGGCGGTGGGGATCGCCTCGGCCCTCTTCCAGTTCTCCTTCGCCGCCCTGATGACCGTCTATCTGCTCTTCTTGCCGCGTACGCTGCACCTGCCGGGCGCCGCCGTCGGGCTCGTACTGGCGGCGATGGGCCCGGGCGCGCTGGTGGGTTCCCTGCTGTCGGCCAGGTTGCCGAGGCGGTACGGCTACGGCGTCGTACTGGTGTCGGCCGCGGTGCTCGCCGACGGCGTGATGCTGTGCGTCCCCGCGCTGCACGGCTCCTCCGCGGTCACGATCACCGCGCTGATGGCGGTCAACTTCCTGTTCGGCGTCTTCAGCCAGGTGGTCGACGTCACCGTTGTGACAGTGCGCCAGGCCATCACCCCCATCCCGATCCAGGGCCGCGTCGTCGCGACACTCAACTTCGTCGGCATGGGCCTGACCCCGCTCGGGTCACTTCTCGGCGGCTATCTGGCCGGCGCGCTGGGGCTGCGAACGGGTCTGCTGCTCACGGCTGTCGCTCTGGCCCTGTCTCCGGTGTTCATGGCCCTGTCCCCTCTCGCCCGCCTGGGGAGACATCTCCCTGATGCGCCGGACAACCCCAGCTGATTCCGGGCCGGCTTATTCCATGAGCATCCAACCCTGGTTCTGAGCTCTGATCAGTTCTCGGACAAGGCCTCTGGCATTGGAATCCTGCTCTGCGATCACTTGCGGAGGATGCCCGCGAGGACAGTCCTGGCCGGCGTCCCGATGGGCGCTGGGGTGGCTGGGGAACAGCAGCCCGACACGCCCGGCGTGCTGCTCCTGCACTTCTCCGGACTACCGCGGCTTCATGCGGATCAGGTGGTCCGAAAGACATCGGCATTGCGGGCACACCAGGCGGCGAAGGTGCGGGGCTTGCGCCCGAGCAGGTGCTCCACCGTGTTGGTGCGGAATCCGGCGGTGTCGGCGCGCATGAGGTGGAACCCCTCGATGATGGCCTCGGCCAGCGCCGGCGGTGCCCCGTTGGGAAACCGGGAGGCTACGGCCTCCTCTGCGGTGGTCACCGGCCGGATCGCGATGTCCCGGCCGGCCGCCGCGGCCAGGATCTTGACCTGTTCGGCGATGGTGAACAGTTCCTCGCCGGTGAGGACATACTCCTGCCCTTGGTGACCGTCACCGGTCAGGGCCAGGGCGGCTACGGCGGCGATGTCGGCGGGGTCGATCGGCGCGTATCGGCCGGGGCCGACCGGATCGAGGACATAGCCCGCCTCGCGGATGGTGGGCAGCCAGTCGAAAGCGTTGGTCATGAAGCCGCCGGGCCGCAGGAACGTGGCCGGGATGCCGGAGGCCCGGATGGCCTGCTCGCGTTCGTGGTGCCAGCGGCCCATGGCGGGCATGGGGTCGCCGAGCACGTTGAACGAGGACAGGTGCACGATGTGGCGCACCCCGGCGGACTGGGCGGCGGCGACGGCGTGCCTGGTGTGGTCGAGGCCGATGCCGGGGGTGAGCAGGAACAGACGGTCGACTCCGGCAAAGGCGGGCGGCAGCGTTGCCGGCTCGCTCAGGTCCGCGACGACCCGTTCGGCCCGCTCGGGCAACGTGGCCGCGCGGGCGGGGTCGCGGACCATGATGCGGAACGGTATGGCACTCTCGTCCAGCTCGCGGACGAGCTCGCGGCCGACGTTCCCGGTGGCGCCGGTGACCAGTAACATGAGGACTCCTAGATCGTGTACCGGTTAATGATTCGGCAGAACGTTAACCGGTACACGATCTGGCTGTCAATCGCACCGCGACATCATCGGAGGCCTGGACGTGCCCGAGTTCCTGGACCTGCACAGCAAGGCGTCGAAGGCGCTGCGAGCGGCGGCCGAGGCGGCCGTGCGGCGCCACGGGCTGCACCTGGGGCAAGATCACCTGCTTGCCGTGCTGTGGCGGCAGGACGGCCGTACTCCGGGCGAGGTCGCCGCCGCACTGAACGTCACCACGCCCAACGTGGTCAAGGGGGCCACCCGGATGGCCGCGGCCGGCCTGCTCACCCGGCGCCGCGACGACCAGGACAACCGGCTGGTCCGACTGTGGCTCACCGACGCCGGCCGTGCCCTGCAAACTCCCATCGAGAGAGAACGCCGGCTGCTCGAAGAGCAGATCACCGCCGACCTCACCGAGGCCGAGCGCGAACATCTGCTCAGCGCACTGACGAAGATCCACAGCGCGGCAACCGCCCTGCTGGACACCCCCATCGATCGACGCGGCTCCGCCATCACCTGACCCTGCGGTCTTCAAGCCATTTCTCCGAGCCAAGCCTCAAGGACTGGTCGTTGATCATGATCCGGCCTCGCAGGAACGCCAGGTGGAGCACGCAGACGAATGCGGCCCTACAAGTGTGATCAAGCAACAAGAGAGCAACTTGTTGGTCCGGTCAACACACCGGCATCACGGAGGCGGGACACGCATTGCGAACTACCGCTATTCCGGGCTCGACGGACTCCTCGTCACCGCCCGGGACAGTTCCGTGCGGCGCTGGCCGTTCGGCGCCGAGTCGCAGATGCTCGCCCAACTCGATGAGTGGGCACCGCTCGCGTCCGCCGCGACCTGAAACGTCATACCGACTCACGGCAGATCTCATCCAGCGCGTCGCTCGAGGCGAATGGTGATCAAGCCAGCCGCCGTACCGGCGGAGGCCGAGTCGAAGGGGGTAAGACCGTGAAAAGCCTCAAGTTCCTCAGCGTGGTCTTGAGCGCACTGATCGCGCTCGTGTTCCTACCTGTCAGCCCGGCCGGCGCGGCCGTCAACACAGTCTGCGCCGGAAGCCTCCCGACTGGCTGGGTCAAGACGAACGACTTCTGGGATCCGACGCGCTGCGGAAATCCGTCGAGGATCACCTACAACGTGTGGAACATCGCGTCCTACTACGACCAGCCCGTCGGCGCGATCATGACCGTCTGCTCCAACCAGTTGCCCGCCGGCTGGGTCACCATTAACACCCAGTGGGATCCGACGAGTTGTGGCCACCCGTCCCGGATCTCCCAGAACATGTGGACCATCCAGCGCCTCTCCTGACGTAGGCGCCGCGCTTCCCGAACCTTCAGAACCAGCCCGGTTGCGGAAGCCGAGATCAATTCCCACCACCCGTCACCCAAGTCGCGAGCATGACCGTACGGCATCCGGTCACCGAACTCAGCGAGCCGTTCGGCGGCGGCCCTCTACGCGAAGGCGAGGAGCATCTGCCCGGCTCGCCCGCTCCTGTCAGGTGATCACCAATGCATCACCTGTGCTCCTGGGCGAGGCGTGCGATCTGGTCGACGGTTCCGAGCGGCACCGTGACCGCGATGTCCCATGTCTCGTCGTCCTGGCCGATGAGAATCGTCGCTTGCTCCTCGTTTGCCGCCCAGAACACGCGCGCGTCAGCGCAGGTCCCGACTGGAAGTGAGCGGCGTGCATCCCAATCTGCCTCCTTGATCCCGCGAAGGCGCATCAAATCCGCCAGGGGCGCCCGGATGTTGAGCTCCCAGGCTTCGGTCTGGAGTTTCACCACGGCCCCGGAATCACCGGAGTCGTCCAAGGTCACATCAACCACGCGGCCATACTCGCACCCGTTGGGCGCCTGATGCCTCGCAGAGATCAACAACTCGCTGCAATGGTGTAACGGGGCTTTCACGATGAGAGCGGGTGACAAGAATTGAAATACACCGTGTACCTCAGCCACGGACAGACCGGCACAGCCCCACCCGCCTTAGCGATCCTCCCTGAGCCGAGCACTCCCACCGGAGGCTGCTTCCTGCGCATGTGTTTCCTTCGTTGCCTTCTGCAGAATGCGGCAGACGCCTATCAACCCGAGAAAGAAGCCAGCGAATATCACCCAGGAGTTCAGAGCAGCGCTGGAGGCAGCTGAAAAGGGCATGCCCTGGATGAAGACCTTCTCCCCAAGGACGCCAAGGAAAGCTCCGCCGGTCGAGGCCGCGAGCGTCGCCAGAAAGATCCATGTTCTTCGGGGGGCGAACATGATGTGATCGTATACAAGCGGGATGTGCTTCCGATGACGTGCCAGCGGGTCGCGGCTGAGCCGAACATCCATACGCGCTGAACCCGCGCGGCCAGCTCGTGGGTCAGAGCGAAGCGGGGCCGGCTACGCTCCGGGGCGTTCTCCCCCACCGCATAATCGCCCAGGGCCACGATGGCGGCCCACAAGGCACCCCTATCAGGCGCGTTCCTTTCATGAAGCGGTCGTCCCACCCCTGCCCGAGATGCCGGCGACGGCCGCGCTGACCACGGCGAGCGCCGCTCCCACCCACATCACTGCGGAGATTGACACGCCGTCCACAACCCGGCCGCCGACGAATGAGCCGAGCGCGATGGAGACGTTGAAGGCGCCGACGAAGAGCGCCGTGCCCATTTCGCCACCACCCGACCGCATGATCCAGAGCTGCAGGGTCACTCCTACGCCGCCGTAGCCAAGGCCCCACACCACAAGCACGACCAGGGGCAGGTCGATCAGGGGCAGCGCCGCCGTGGAGAGTGCCATGAGCACGGCCAGCGTGACCAGAACCGGCTTGGGGCTCCTGGCCGCCCATGCGCCGGCCACGAAGTTGCCGGCCACGCCCGCGGCGCCGTACATGAGGAGGGCGGCGCTGACGAGGGCGGGACCGGCGTGCGAGACCTGTTCCAGGAACGGCCGGACGTAAGTGTAGGCCGCGAAGTGGCCGGACACGATCAAGACAGTCAGGACGAGGACGATCTTGAGCGGGCCGGAGAGCCACGCGAGCCGCCCCTCCGACGCGCGAGCCGGGGCCTCCTGGGGCAACGGCTCGGACGCGCGGGCTCGGGGATCGCCGGGTAGGGGCGGCAGGGTGGTAGCCAGCAGCGCGAGTAGGGCCAGAGCCAGCACCCCCATGGCGATGAACGCGGTTCGCCACCCCGCGAACGACGAGATGAACGTCGCCACAGGCACCCCCAGTACCGACGCCACCGACACCCCGGCCAAGATGATCGACGTGGCCCGCCCGACGGACCCTTCGGGCACCAGTCGCAGGCCGAGTCCGGCCGCGAAGGCCCAGAACCCGCCGATGCTCACCCCGGTCAGCACTCGGGCGGCCAGCATGACGGGGTAGTTCGGCGCGAACGCACCCGCGAGGTTGGCCACCGCCAGCAGTGCCATCAGCCCCAGTAGCGTGACGCGCCGGTCGAGCCGTCGGGTGGTGATCGCCAGCACGGGCGCGGACACGGCGGCGACCATCCCGGGCGCCGACATCATCAGCCCGGCCGTCCCGTCGGAGACGTCAAGGGTGGCGGCGATCGAGGTCAGCAGGCCAACGGGCAGCATCTCGCTGGTCACGATGGTGAAGGTGCCCACCGCGACCGAAAACACGGCGAGCCAGCGCGCCCGGGTGGCGGCGGAAACATCGGTCATGGTCATGCATGCCAGCTTTCTGCCGGCCACCAGCGGGAACAATGGCGGAAGCCGAAGGCTTGGTTTAGGTGGGCTAAGCGATCAGATGGAGGTGGGGATGGAATTCAGGGAGCTGGAGTGCTTCGTCGTGCTCAGTGAGGAGCTGCACTTCGCGCGTACGGCCGAGCGCCTCTACCTGTCACCTGGCCGGGTGAGCCAGCTCATGCGCTCACTGGAGACCAGGATCGGCGGCCGGCTCTTCCACCGGACCAGCAGGCGCGTGCGCCTCACACCCCTGGGCGAACGTTTCCTGGCTGACCTGCGCCCCTCCTACGACGGCCTCGCGAACGCGGTCAGCCGGGCCAAGGCGGCCGCCCGCGAGGTGACCGGCGTGATCAGGCTCGGCTTTTTCGCCACCCCCACGGACGTCGTCATCGGCAGCGTGCGCGCCTTCGAGCGCCAGTACCCGGGATGCGAGGTGGAGCTGGTGGAGATCCCGCTCTCCGACCCTTTTGGCAAATTGCGGGTCGGGCAGGTGGACATCGCGTTCACGTTGCTCCCGGTGGACGAGCCCGATCTGGCTACGAGTGAAGGGCTGAACCGGGTCTCGTACCAGCTCGGCCTCTCCTCGCGCCACCCGTTGGCCGCCCGTGCGAGTATCAGCGCGGAGGAGCTGGCGGACCTGTCCCTGATCGCCCTGGACGGCCCGGCTCCGCGCGCATGGCGCGAGCGTGTGACCCCGTCCGTAACCCCTTCCGGCCGTCCCATTCCTCTGGCCGGTACGGTGGCCACCAGCCAGGAGGGCCTGACCCAGGTGGCGCTCAACCGGGGCGGCATGTTGTTCTGCACTCCGACGGCGGATCACCATAGGCGCCCGGACGTCAGCTTCGTTCCCGTCGCGGGGTTGCCTCCCTCGATCCTCGGCCTGGCTTGGGTGAAGGCGGCGGAGACTGCGGCGATCCGTGCGTTCAACGAGGCGGCTGTCGGGCACGCGCTCGGGGCAGCGGTCCTGGTGGCATAAGACATAACGGGCAACAAAATGCCGCGAAGCGTACGTCCGTGGATTCCAGCTCGCCGAGATCCGTCAGGCCGCCGGTGTCACCCAGGCTGAACTCGCCGACACCTTGGGAGTCAGCCAAGTTCGCGTCTCCAAGATTGAACACGGCGAGGTATCCGGCATCGACGTCGTGCGAGAGTACATCGCCGCGATCGAGGGGCACTTGGATCTCGTAGCTACACTCGGCGACCGAACCTGGAAGGTCGCCTGAGGGGGCGCGCCGATCTGTGGCCAAGTAGTTCAGAGCTTCGACAGCCCCAACACGAGCCCCTACCTGGGCTTTCCTATGAGAGCGGGTGACGGGAATCGAACCCGCGCTGCCAGCTTGGGAACTCCTTCAAGATCATAGCCTCTGACCCGGGGAAATACTGGCCTGGTCGTATGCCGGTCGAGTGACCGTGAGTTCCCGCGACTTCCCCGTGGTCGCCAACCGAACGGGCACGCAACGGGCACGGGTTGCCCGACCTACTGGTCAGAAATCCGCACCGACGTTTTCTCGGCCGCTGAGGGAGCAGTAGTGCAAAAATTGATCTATGCGGTACTTCACTGAGACGGGCTGGACCGCGATCTTCACCGGGATGGAGACTGAGACCGGACGCATGCGACCGGTGGAGGCATGGGATCCGACTACTGGGGTGGCGCTTGTAGTGGATCCCCAAAGGGGTGCGCTGCGTCCCGTCACCGACTGGCCGGACTTCTCCCATCTGGAACGGGGAGAGCGTGTTGTGAGTGTCATCCCAGGGGGTGGGTGGCGTACTCACTGGAACGAGGGATACGACGGCACGCCGGTGACCGAGGCGGTACTTGCTTGGCTTGTCCATAGTGACGGCCGAGCCACTCCCATCAGCGTTGAGCCTGATGGCAACGTGAGCACGGCGGAGTTGGCTGATCGTACTCTCGCGCCCGGACGGAATCTGGACTGAGTCGATTGCAGGCAAGAGGCTCGGGTCTGGACCCGTGATCCTGAGCTGACCTTCTTATTTGGAGCGGGTGACGGGGTATTGAACCCGCGCTGTCAGCTTGGGAACTGCATCGATCACGGCCCACTGGGGCCCGCTGATCTGGGCAGTGAACTGGTCCTGAGTAACCGTGATTAACTCCTAGGCACCCCTGTTAATGGCCCGGCGATCACGACTCTGAGCTGTACTTCTCCTTCGGCTCAGCTAGGTTTCGCCGTTGATGCAGCCTGTGAAACCGGAAGACAGTTTCACGTTGTTGCTCGATTGAAGCGATCTCGTGGGGCTGAGCCGGTGCGAACAAGTCGACTTCCTCGTGTGCGCACCCCGGAGGTTTGGATGCCAAGACGTATCCGAAGCGGCCGTTGGTGAACTGTCGGAGTTGGCCTGATGGCCAGACATCCGCTCGTGCTCCTTGGCAGCAGAGATTGAGCTCTTCGGCTTCTAACCGACGGCGGAGATCGATGAGGCAATCCAGTAGGTACTCGCCCCCCACATCCAATAGGAGGCTGCGGCACCTGAGTGTGAGCCGTGCAGGCACGGAGTCATAGAGCGTGAGGGTCGCCACTGTGGTTCTGCCCTCGCGGTCGACAACGTTTAGTTGGAGGACTTCATCGGATGATGTCTGCACAGACGACCAGCCTAGGGCTGGCGCAACCGCTGTCGGCTACCTGGTGGTGACCAGATATGACAACGGTGATCAGCCACGTTACCCGGTGAGCCAGGGTGAGGAACGAATCCTGGATCGTCGATCGCCTCCAAGCACTTACGGAGGCCGGCCACGTCGTGGCGATCGTGAGGGCTACGTCTGTGTGGCGGCGTGGCAATCCCGGTGGGAGCGTTCGGTCGGTTCGGCGCGGCAGGTGTGCGGCGCTCGGCCCGATGTCCCGCCGCCGTCCGGGACCGGCCCCCAGGACGCACGCCCGGACGGCGGGCGGGCAGAGGGCCGGGTGTGGCGGCGCGTGCGCCGCTGATACCTATGAGAACAATTCGGCAGTGTGAGCGGGGTGGCCGACTGCGTTGAGGTTCGTGCGACTGTGGATAGCTGTGAGCTGGCGGACCAGATGTGTTCAGCAGTTGTGGGGCCGCCGGTTGGCTGCGGCGGCTCAGGTGCCGGCGCCGATCGTCTTGACCTACTGGTGGGGCGGCGAGGGACAGCGAGCCGAACTCAGGTCGACAAAGGAACTACCCCCAGCGGGCCCAGCGATCGGGGAGCTTGAGGGGGCAGCCTCTCGTTTCGGGGTTTGGGGCGAAGCCCCAATAGACACCGTCTGAGCTTGATCGGCGCGAAGCGCCCCCGTGAGCGAAGGCGATGCAGTTGGGCGGGGGCCGCGCCCCCACTGGATACAGGCTGAGCTCTTGAGCGCGAAGCGCCCTCTGGCGAAGGCCTTGCTAGTGGAGCGGGTGACGGGAATCGAACCCGCGCTGTCAGCTTGGGAACTGCATCGATCACGGCCTGAGGAAGCGCTGAGCTGGTCAGAAGACTGGTCGTTAGTAATCGTGATTGACCCCTCGTTACCCCTCTTAATGGGGCCGCTAATGGCCCGAGGCATTGTCAAATCCTGTGGACTGACCCGACAGCCCAATGGCCGGTCGATCAAGCAAGCGGCTTGCGGTAACGGACGTACTCGTTCCGCCGCTGGAACCCCACACTCTCGTAAAGGTCGTAGGACCGGTGCGGATTTGCCGTGCCCGTAAACAGCCGAGCGGTCGTTGCACCCTGCTCGCGAAGGCTCCGCAGCCCGTCCAGCAGCAGGACCCGGCCGATTCCGAGGCGTCGCTGGTCCGTCCGGACACTCAGCTCTTCCACCTCGCCCACGGTGTGGTCGTGACGGCGGATGGAGCAGAGGGCGACGCCGACCATGTCCTGCCCGTTCCAGGCAGCCCTCCAGCATGCCGGGTCGGCGGTGTCGACGAAGTCCTGGAAAGGCCATCTCCGAGTGGAACCGCGGTCCGCGTACGAATCGACGACCGTCCTCCAGGCTGCACGGTAGTGGCTTGTCCCGATCGGCCCTGTCCGTATCCCGGCCGGCAGCTCGCTGCCTGGCTCGGGCACCTGCCGCAGATCGCCCAGCTCCATCTCGACCAGGCTGAAGACACGTCGGTAGCCGGCTGCGCGCAGAAGTGCCGTGGCGTCCTGCTCGGAGGCCATGGCGTTCGCGCCGATCACTGCCGTCCGCGCCGTTCCATGCTGTTTGACGAGCTGGCGGATCCGCTCTTCGGCCCAGCTCAGCATGGCTGAGCCGATGCCCTGGCCGCGATGCCCGGGCAGGAGGTAGCCGCGGTGCAGGTACAGCCACGTATCGTCCCGCTCTTGCCACCACCGGATCGTCGAGTAGCCGACGACGCTCCCGTCGAGCACCACCAGGATCTGGTTCTTGGACGGCTCCTCCAACTTGGCAGAAGCTTCGGCGATCTCGGCCGCTGTCGGGAGCCCCTCCACTACCGAATGGACATCGACCCGGTCCCGTTCAACACACCCCAGCCGCACCGCGGCCATGGCGCCGTGGTCTTCGTCGCCGCGATACGGCCGGAACCCGAGGCCGACCGGAAGGTCCTGTCCTGCCGTGCCATCCAACATGACCGGATGTTCTCGAACTTCGAGGCAGGTCCGCCACCCTATTCACCCCGTGGTCGTCTGCGACCGTTCAACGAGCTGGCCGCGTTCAAAGCGGGCCCCAGCGCGGACGAGGGCAACGAGGCGGGGTGCATTCACGGCTCGCCAGCGGGCCTGGGCGGACTCGACGAGCTTGAAGACCATCGCCAGGGCGGCGGCCCGGGATCCGGCGCCCTTGGTGACCTTGGTCCGCAGACGGACGGTCGCGAAGATCGACTCGATGGGGTTGGTTGTCCGCAGGTGGATCCAGTGCTCGGCGGGGAAGTCGTAGAACGCCAGCAGCTCATCCTCGTCATCGACGATCTTCTTGACGGCCTTGGGGAACTTCGCGCCGTACTGCTTGGCGAACGCCTTGACCGCGGCGGCCGCGTGCTCCTTGTCCTCGGCGTTGTAGATGTCCTGGATGGCCCTCTTCGCCGCGGGCTGAGCTGACTTCGGGAGGCTGTCGAGAGTTGAAGGTCTTGTGAACCCAGCACCTTTGGGGGCGGGTTTCGGGGAAGACCTCGTTCAACGCCTTCCAGAAGCCCAGGGCTCCGTCGCCGACGGCGAGGCGGGAGCGCGCATGCCGCGCCGCTGGCAGTCCCGCAGCAGGCTCGCCCAGGACTCCGAGGACTCGCGGTAGCCGTCGGCCATCGCGATCAGCTCCTTGGTTCCGTCCGCGCGCACGCCCATGACGACCAGGACCGCAGCCTTCACCTCCTCCAGCCGTATGCGCAGGTGGATACCGTCGGCCCAGACATAGACGTAGTCCGTGGCGGACAGGTCGCGCTCGCTGAACGCCTTGTGGTCGGCCTGCCACTGGGCGGTCAGCCGGGTGACGGTAGCCGGCGACAGGCCGGCCGAGGAGCCGAGGAACTGCTCGAGCGCGGGCATGAAGTCCCCGCTAGACAGGCCGTGGAGGTAGAGGAGCGGCAGCACCTCGCTGATCTTCGGGGACTTGCGGCACCACGGCGGCAGGATCACCGAGGAGAACCGCTTGCGCTCGCCGGTTGCCTCGTTGATGCGCTTGTCGTTGATGCGTGGGGCCTTCACCTCGATCACCCCGGCTGCGGTCGCGACCTTCCTGGGCTGGTGATAGCCATTGCGGACCACCAGGCGGCGCCCACTCTCGTCTCGCTGGTCGGCCAACTCGGCGATATAGGAGTTGACTTCAGCCTCCAGAGCGGCGGCCAGCATCCGCCTCGCGCCCTCGCGGACGATGTCGTCGATCAGAGAGCCGGTCTCGGTCGTTCCATCGGCATTCACTACGCTCAGCACGGGCCTGCCTTCCCAACCGACGGTGCAACGTCGGCCTACTCGATGACCAGAAGTCGATCACTCGGGAAGGTACGCCCTTCGCGTCCAACCCGAGGCCGATCCACAGGTCATGAGCATTGCTCACTACCCGTTGATCCCCGTCCGAACGGGCACGCAGCGGGCACGTCTGGCGGACGCTACGAGGGGACGCAGGAGATCGATCAGCTCTTGCTCAACGCACAACCCACCGCCAGCGATCTCGGGAGGATGAGAGGTAGGATAGAGAGCATGAGCGAGCCTACTGGCAAGTATTCGATCACCATGCCGCGTGACATCGCCGAGGCAGCCCGATCCCGGAGCGGCCCTTCCGGCCTGTCCGCCTACGTCGCCGCCGCCGTCGCCCGTCAGATCGAGCGCGACAACCTCAGCGAACTCATCCAAGTCGCCGAGGCCGAGCACGGCCCCATCACCGACGACGAGGTCCAGGCGCTGCGCGACCAACTCCACCAGGCCCGGCGAGGACAGGCCAGTGGTGGGGCGGTCGCGTGACCCGTTCTCCCGCTGCTCCCGGCGGCACCCTTGTCCTCGACAGCGAAGGACTGGCCAAGGCCGTCCGGCGCGACCGTACGGTCACCGCATGGCTTGCTCTCGCCCGTGCTGACGACTTCCGCGTCATCACCTCTGCTGCCATCCTCGTCGAGGTGGTCCACCCTCGCGTCAACCGGCCGGCTCTGGAGTGGACGCTGTCCCGCCTCGTCATCGAGCCGGTCACCGAACCAATCGCCCGCCACGCGGCCACACTCTTGTCCGACGCCGGCCTGCATGGGCACAAGTACGCCATCGATGCCATGCTCAGCGCCACCGCCCTCGCCGCCCCAGGCCCCGTCACGGTCCTCACCTCCGACCCCGAGGACCTCGCCGCACTGTGTGGTGCACGCGTCACTGTCATCAAGGTTTGAGTGATGCCCCGTCCTGCTGCCTCTGACAGGGTGATCATGAACCTAGTGGAACGCAGAGATCAATAACATCAGGAACCATCAAAGCTCAGGTCCCGAATCCATCGCTCTACCTGGGTTTTCACAGTGAGAGCGGGTGACGGGAATCGAACCCGCGCTGTCAGCTTGGGAACTGCAATGATCATCGGATGTGAGGGCTCTGAGCTGGGCGCGAGTCCGGTCATGAGTGACCGTGATTGACCCCTCGTTACCCTGCCCAATTGCACGCTAATTGCACAGCGATCAGCTCACCACCTGGTGTTTCTCGCGCCCCCGCGCACCCCTGCCCGCCTGATCATCCCGTCTGCCGTCGACCCGCCCGAAGGGGAAGCACCCTGCACGGCGATCATCCCGGAGCCGAGGTCCCCGCCTGAGCCATGCTTTTAATCCGATTGACAGGCCGGATCCCGGGCGGAAAATCTGGCGAAGTGTTGATACGTCGTGAATCTCCAGCGGATATCCCATACATCCGCGACCTACACGCCGCCGCCTTCGCCCGCGGGGCGGACTCGCCCGGACACGCGGAAGCCCGACTGGTCGACGCGCTACGCGCGTGCGAGGGGTGGATCCCTGAACTCTCCCTGGTGGCGACGGATACCAGCGGGACGATCTCCGGGCACGTCGTCTGCAGCAGGGCGTCGGCCGGCTCGTATCCGGTGCTCGGCCTCGGGCCGCTCGGAGTACTCCCGGCCTTCCAACGGCGCGGCGTCGGCCATGCCCTCATGCACGCCGTCCTTGGAGCCGCCGAAGCCCTCGGCGAACCGCTGGTCGTGCTCCTCGGACACCGCGACTACTACCCGCGCTTCGGTTTCCGCCCCGCCGAGGAGTATGGAATCATCCCGCCGGACGCTTCATGGGGACCACACTTCCAGGTCCGTACCCTCACGACCTACATGCCCGAGATCCGCGGCGAGTTTGTCTACGCCAAGCCCTTCCAGGACTTGTGAGCCGCCGACCACCCAGCCCTCGCCGTCCTCGAAGCCCAAGGCCTCAACCCGTGCGACCTGCGTTAGTTGGATGAGCGGCGGCGCATCCCTGGTTGGCGGGTGAGGTTTGGTGCGGCGGGCGGCCCGTGTTCCCGCCGCCGTTCGGGACCGGCCCCCAGCCCGCACGCCCGGACGGCGGGCGGGCGTGCGGGCCGTGCGGCGGCGCGGAGCGCCATTCGCAGGGATGTCGGGCTGACCGGCAAGGAACTCGCCGTGCGTGCGCAAGTTGCCCAGCCGACGATCTCCCGGATAGAGACGGGTCAGCTCCTTCCGACACCTGACACGGTAGAGCGGCTCTCTGCTGCGCTGGAGCTCGACGAATCCGGGCATGCGGAGTTGGATGCCCTTCTCGTGCGGCTACGCGATGAGGTCTCCCGACTCAAAGGTGGACTCGTGGGGCGTGAGGCAGCGAACGCGGCTCGTCTGCGTTCAGCTCGTCGGGTGATGGCGTTTCAGTCGGCGATGATCCCCGCGCTGTTGCAGACGGCGGAGTATGCCGGCTGCCTCTGGCTATCGGCCGGGATGTCGATGAGGCGGATGCGGCCAAGGCTGCGGCGGTCCGGCTGGAAGCACAAGCCGTGCTGTTCGACTCTGGGCGCGAGTTCTCCTTCCTCCTCACAGAAGGAGCGGTACGTACCTGGCCCGGCTCCCCCGCGTTGATGATGGCGCAGCTTGACCGGCTCGCCCAGGTGGCCACCTTGGCTCATGTCGGGCTCGGTGTGGTGCCGTGGGCGGTGGAGGCACCGTGCTTCCCCCTGCATGGCTTCACGATCTTCGACGGTTCCACGAGCATCGTGGACACTCTCACGGGTGACCTCACCCTGACCGATCCCGAAGAGATCGGGACGCATATGGAGACCTTTGTGGCTTTCGGCTCAGTTGCTGTGTACGGCGAGGCGCTGCGGGGCCTGCTCGCCGACATCGCCGGCGACTATCGGAGCCTGGAACCCCGCTACACATCGTGACGCATTTATGCGTGTGGAACTGAGCGCGCCTTAGAATCACTCATACGCTGGCGACATGGACGTATAGCCCCCTAGACATCTGAGCTTGCCATGCCATGGCGTATGTCTCGTCACTTCCTCGGCTCACGAGCCTCCATCACCGAGGCCCGTCGATTCGTCTCCTACCTTCTGAAGGATTGGCCGGTGGTCGAGGAAGCGGAGCTCATCGTGAGCGAGCTGGCCACCAACGCGATACGTCACACGGCAAGGGGGTGGCGGCGTGAGCGCCAAACCGTACACCTACGTGACGCTCTCCATCCGTGCGATGGTCCTCCTCGCCACGTTCGCAAGCCTCCGGCGGGCAGAGATCAGTGCTCTACGACGGATGGACGTCGATCTCGTCGCCAGGACGGTTCGTGTACGCGTCGCCTTCGTGGAGCGCTCAACTGGTGGCCTGGTCCTCGGCCCTCCCAAGTGCAGGGCAGGTCGGCGCACCGTGGGCATCCCCGAGAGCATCGTCGCGATACTCAAAGAGCACTTGGACATCTATGTCAAGGACGAGCCCGGGGCGCTGATGTTCCCCGGCGCGAAGGGCGGCCCACTTCGGCGCAGTGGCTTCAACACGCGTACACGCTGGGTTGATGTCGTGAAGGACATGGGCCTTGCCCGTCTGCACTTCCACGATCTTCGCCACACAGGGAACATGTTCGCGGCGGAGTCGGGGGCGGGGCTCAAGGACCTGATGGCCGCATGGGTCATGACAACGTCAGAGCGGCCATGATCTATCAGCACGCGGTCAGGGGTGCGGACAAGACCATCGCTGACGCCATCGACAAGCAACTCAAGGGCCGCGATGAAGACGATGACGACGGATCAGCGGGCGTGCCGGCTCCCGTGGGCTAATTGCACGTTAATTGCATGGAAGATCGACAAAGCTCTAGAAACGATCAAGGCCCGAGTCGGGACTCATATCCTGACCTGGGCCTTCGGTGTTGGAGCGGGTGACGGGAATCGAACCCGCGCTGTCAGCTTGGGAATTGCAGGGATCTCGGCTTGTAGGGGCGTTGACCTGCGACTGAGGCCGGACGTGAGTGACCGTGGTTGACCCCTCGTTACCGCCCTTAATGGCACGCTAATGGCACGACGATCAGCCTGCGACCTGCTGTTCCTCGCGCGACGCGTACCCCCTGCCCGCCTGATCACTTTGCCTGCAGTCGACCCGTGCGGGGAGAAAGCGGCCAGGGCCACGGGGGCATCCTTGATTGGACACGCAACGGGCCCCCGCGCGGGGCAGTGCCTGGATCCGCGAACCTACGCATCCACCAATCGGCTCGACACGAGGCTCGCCAGGCGCAACCTTCGGCGAGAGGCGACATGCATCGGATGTGGATGTGAAGAATATGACTAGATGGTTATAATCGCTTACATGAGCTGGGAGGTCAGTCTTCATCCGGAGGTCGAGGCGTGGTACCTGACCATGTGCGTAACCCATCCGGAGACTGCAGACCTAGTCAAGGACGCGATCGATCAGCTCGCGGAGGAAGGCCCGACGGCGCGTCGTCCTCTGGTCGACCGGGTACAGGGCAGTCGGTACCACAACATGAAGGAACTACGCCCGCCCTCATCGGGGACGAGTGAGATTCGGATGCTGTTCTGCTTCGATCCGGCAAGGGAAGCGATCTTTCTGGTAGCCGGCGATAAAGCCGGCAACTGGAACCGCTGGTATCGGGAAGCGATACCACTGGCTGATGAACGATTTGCCCAGCACCTGATCACGCTCAAAGAAGAAGAGCAGGAGGAGCGATGAGAGCTCGGTACAGCAAGTGGTCGGACGTCAAGGCCAAAGCGGCAGCGCTCGACCCGCGAGACGAGACGGAACGCGCTGCTGGAGAGGCCGCCGCGCGTGAACGCCGCGAAGCGTACGTCCGCGGATTCCAGCTCGCCGAGATCCGTCAGGCCGCCGGTGTCACTCAGGCTGAACTCGCCCACACCTTGGGAGTCAGCCAAGCTCGCATCTCCAAGATCGAACACGGCGAAGTATCCGGCATCGACGTCGTACGAGAGTACATCGCTGCGCTCGGGGGTCACTTGGATCTCGTAGCTACGCTCGGCGACCGAACCTGGAAAGTCGCCTGAGATAGGCGCGCCGATCCACAGCCAAGTAAGTCAGAGCTTTGACCATGCCAGCCCTGACCTGGGCCTTCCTTGTGGAGCGGGTGACGGGAATCGAACCCGCGCTGTCAGCTTGGGAAGTCTTTCAAGATCACGGACTCTGAGCAGGGGAAACGCTGACCTGGGCATATGCCGGTCGAGTGACCGTGATTCCCCGCGAGTCCCCCTTAGCCACCCTCCTGACGGGCACGCAACGGGCACGTGGGGGACAGGGAGCCTCTCCTTCCTCGTCGTGCTCAGGCGACAGGTTCGGCTCTTTCGGACACCGGATCGGCTTCCCGACTTCTCAACCACGCCTTCCATTGGCTTACTTTGGGCTTGGGCGCCTCAGGGTGGTCTAACAACCACAGGAGGTACTGGGCCCGTAAGCGGAAACCCTCATCAGGATCATCGGCGATCTCAAGCAGGAGACGACGTAACCGCAATCCGCCAACCGCCCTGGCCAGTACGGCATACCCCTCATCTTCACAACGGTGCTCACGCCGTACGGCAAGGCAAATCAAGTCAACCAGCTGATCGATCAGCTCAGTCGCCAGATATGGCACGGCCCTGGCCAGATCATGTAATTGACCGTGTTTTGTCCCCTAGCTCTTGGCAGAGGCTATCCACTCGTCCGGGTATCGGGCCTCCCACTCCAGATAGAGCAGGACATATTTCAGTCCGCCCCAATCGGCGTAGGACTCAGCGGGAATGAACTCCCACAAAGCATCTGGCAGCGTTCTTCGTCGCTCTGCGATGTATTGGCCTCCTGCCTGATCAGCGGCCGACAACTCCTCATCTCGCCAGACCTCATTGAAGGCATACAACGCCTTACTACGGCGATCTTGAGTAACCCTCAGTCGGCCGCGCGCCCGCTCACGCCGAACAGGATCCTCCGAGATCAACTCGAACGTCCACCCCAAGCACCGATCCCACTCCTCAGCGGATTCCATGATCCCATTATCTGAGCCGCAGGCGGTTCGGACTACCTTCGCCGGAAGCTCCTGCTTCTCGATGTCACGGCGCTCAACCTCGTTCCTCGGTGAGCCAGGGTGAGGAACAACCCTGGATCTTCGATCGCCCCCGACCACGGCAGACCTCAGCCACGATGAGGCGATCGTCGGGCTGCATCTGGGCGGCGGTGCGACCAACGGCCGGCGGGGACGTAGGAACGGCGCGGCGCACGTGCGGCGACGGCCCGGAGCCCTGCCGCACGTCGGGACCGGCCCCCAGGCCGCATGTCCGGCGTGCGCCGCAGGCGCAGGGCCGGGCGACGGCGTGCAGCGCCGCCGCCCCTTGACGCCGTCGACGAGGATGCCGAACCACAGCACGTCATCCGCTTCGGCACCCAGATCGACGTCCAAGGCGTCCTCGCAGGCACTCCCGACGCCGACCAGTGCATCCGCTACCTGTCCAAGTACCTCACCAAGTCACTCGGCGACACCCTCGACACCGACGACCAGGCCCGCCTCGACCACGCCGCCCGGATGGTCGAGGCCCTGCGCTTCGAGCCCTGCTCACCGACCTGCCCCAACTGGCTCCGCTACGGCATCCAGCCCAAGAACGCCAAGCCCGGCATGACGCCCGGACGCTGCAAGGGCGAGGCCCACAAGCCCGAACACCTCGGCTACGCCGGACGCCGCGTCCTGGTCTCCCGCAAGTGGTCGAACAAGACCCTGGCCGAACACAAGCAGGACCGCCGCACCTGGGTCCTGGAAGCTCTCGGCGTCGCAGACGAACCCACCGACCCACACCGCTACGTCTGGCAACCCATCCCGACCGGCGACGCCAACGTGCCACCGCTGGCCGTACGCCTCCTCCGATCCGTCCACGAACGCCAACGCTGGCGAGCCCACATGGACCAACTCCAAGCCCAAGCAGACGGACAAGATCTTTCGGCGACCGAAGGGAGAGCAGCATGACCAACTCATCCAAGCGCGTGGCTGACCGCCTCCTGTCGGTGGCCCAGGTCGCCGAACGGCTCGGCACCAGCGAGCGGTTCCCCCGGCGGCTCATCGAAGAACGCCGGATCACCTTCGTCCGCCTAGGGCGCAAGGTTCGCTTCCCCGAATCCGCGCTCAACGACTTCATCGCGGCGGGACTCGTCCACCCGATCACCATCCATACATGGAGCGCGGCATGAGTAAGCGTCGATTCGGGCGCGTTCGGAAACTCCCCTCGGGACGATTCCAGGCCAGGTATCCGGGGCCTGACGGCGTCGACCGCACCGCATCGCACACCTTCGCGACCAAGAAGGAAGCCGAGATCTGGCTGACCAAGAAGGAGGCCGAACTTCTGGCCGGCGACTGGCTGAATCCGGACCTCGGCAAGGTCAGCTTCAAGGAGTACGGCGCGGCGTGGATGGACGAGCGTCCGGGCCTGCGTCCCAAGACGGTCCAGCTCTACGAGGGACTTCTCCGCATTCACCTCGTCCCGACTTTCGGCAACTGCGCCATGAGCGAGGTCAAGGTCGCTCGCATCCGGAAGTGGCGCAAGCAGCTCCTGGACGGCGGGGTTGGACCGATCACCGTGGCCAAGGCGTACCGGCTCCTGAAGGCCATCTTCAACACGGCTGTGGAGGATGGGCTGATCAAGGCCAACCCCTGCACGATCAAGAAGGCAGGAAAGGAAGACTCGCCCGAGCGGCCCGTACTGACCATGAAGCAGGTCTTCGTCCTGGCCGACGCCATCGAACCGCGGTTCCGCATGCTGATCCTTCTGGCGACCTTTGCCAGCCTGCGGTGGGGTGAACTGGCCGCACTCCAGCGGAAGAACCTCGACCTGGAGGCGGGGACGATCCGCATCGTCGGGACCACAACCGAGCTCAAGGACGGCTCGGTGACCATCGGGCCGCCCAAGTCGGAAGCGGGCAAGCGTCTCGTCAGCATCCCGGCGACGCTGCTGCCCGATCTGCGAGCGCACATGGAGACGTACGCCGAGAAGGGCGAGCACGGACACGTCTTCGTCGGCCCCAAGGGCGCCAAGCTCCGGCGCTCGAACTTCACCCGTGTCTGGGCGGCGGCGCTCAAGAAGGCGATGCTCAGCGGATTCCACTTCCATGATCTCCGTCACACCGGAAACACCCTCGCCGCCCAGTCCGGCGCGACTCTCCGGGACCTCATGACCCGCATGGGCCACTCGTCCACCCGAGCCGCGTTGATCTACCAGCACACCGCGATGGAGCGTGATCGGGCCATCGCCGACGCTCTCGGCAAGCTCGCCGAGGAAGCCCTGAAGGACCAAGATCAAGACGGATGGGGCACGTAACGGGCACGGAAGATCGAAAACCGCCTAAGAAACGATCAAAGCCAGGTTGGGAATTCATCCCCGACCTGGCTTTTCCTGGTGAGAGCGGGTGACGGGAATCGAACCCGCGCTGTCAGCTTGGGAAGCTGATGTTCTGCCATTGAACTACACCCGCATCGGCCGTAGCCGCGACCACCACTCTAGCGGAAACTCGGCCCACATCAGCCAGCCGTGCCCCCAAGTTTCCCACCGGCACGCGGTAGGTTGCTCTGCGTGCTGCTATCTGACCGCGACATCCTGGCCGAGATCGACTCGGGACGGCTGGCTCTCGATCCGTTCGATCGGGACATGATTCAACCGTCCAGTATCGACGTCCGGCTCGATCGGTTCTTCCGGGTGTTTGAGAATCATCGGTATCCGCATATCGATCCGTCCGTCGAGCAGCCGGATCTGACGCGGATGGTGGAGCCTGACGGGGATGATCCGTTCATTCTGCATCCCGGGGAGTTCGTGCTGGCTTCGTCGTACGAGGTGATCAGCCTGCCTGATCACCTGGCGTCGCGGCTGGAGGGGAAGAGTTCGCTGGGGCGGCTCGGGTTGTTGACTCACTCGACTGCAGGGTTCATCGATCCGGGGTTCAGTGGGCATGTCACGTTGGAGCTGTCCAATGTGGCCACGTTGCCGATCAAGCTGTGGCCGGGGATGAAGATCGGGCAGCTGTGTGTGTTTCGGTTGAGTTCGCCGGCTGAGCATCCGTACGGGTCGTCGAAGTACGGGTCGCGGTACCAGGGGCAGCGCGGGCCGACGCCGTCCCGGTCGTTCCGGAACTTCCATCGGACGAAGATCTGACGAGGATCCGATAAAGGCCTCCGACGAAGGTCTCTGACGAAGGTCTGATGCTCTGGGGTGTTTGAGGGCGGACTGATTGGGGCTCGCCTGGCGTGCGGGTCTCCCCCGGCATCCCCCGGAGTACTGGCGGGCGGCTTGCGGGAAGCTGGCGGGCACCCCTCTGGTAGCTGGCTAGGGCCCCAGATACCTGGCGGGTGCCTCGGGGGCTTGCGGGCATCTCGGGTACCTGGCGGGGTCTCCCCGACGGACCTCCCGGCCCCCAAGGACGGGCGCCCATCGGATGGGCCTCCCAGGCGGGCTTCCCTCGGCAAACTGCGGGCATGCCTCGGGCAGTGGGCGGGCGTCCCCGGAAAACTGGCGGAGAGCAGCGAGCCTCCAGCGTCCGACCTATGAGCAGGCGGCCAGGCGGCGCCTGCTCCCAGTAGCGGCTCCAGACCCGTCAGAAGCCGCTCTGACCGCGGACCGCCTCGCACCGCACCACCGCCCGCCCCACTCTGCCCGCGGACCGCCCCACACCACCCAGCCCCAAGACGTCCGAAGACGCCCGAAGACACGACACGCCCGACCAACCCACCACCGGACTAGCGGTGGTCCGGAAATGTCACCAAGATGGACTGGACAAGCGGCGACCGAAACCCGCGGCCAAGTCTCCCCCACCCCGCCGTGGAAAAAGGGCAACCAAACTACCAACCGGCCCGGTGTCGCACACCATACGAAGGGTAGCCAGTAGGAGAAGGGGACATGAAGTTCGCATTTCTCCTGGTAACCCGTACTCTCTACCACGGACCATCCCCGCACATCTGGAGAACGACGTGCGCCTGCGTCTCACGCCACGTGAGGACAGCTACTACGACCTGTTCGCCGACTCCGCGAACAACCTGGTCACTGCATCCCGCCTATTGGTCGAGATCATTAGCGAGGGATCGGACAGGGAAACCCTGGCCGAAAAGATGCGCGCCTGCGAGCACGCCGGGGACGAACGCACCCATGCGATCATGAACCGCCTCAATGAGAGCTTCATCACTCCGTTCGACCGTGAGGACATCTACCGTCTCGCCTCGAACCTCGATGACGTGATGGACGCCATGGAGGCGGCATCCGATCTCATCGTGCTCTACCAGATCGACCACCTCCCCAAGGACGTCGTCCGCCAGGTGGAGGTGCTGGAGCGGGCCGCCGAGCTGACCGCCGAGGCCATGCCGCGCCTGCGGTCGATGAAGAACCTCAACGAGTACTGGATCGAGGTCAACCGGCTGGAGAACCAGGGCGACCAGGTCTACAGAAGGCTGCTGGCCAAGCTGTTCAGCGGTGAGTACGACGCGTTGACGGTCATGAAGATGAAGGAGGTCGTCGACGCGCTCGAAGAGGCGGCCGACGCCTTCGAGCACGTCGCCAACACGGTCGAGTCGATCGCGGTCAAGGAAAGCTAACCCCTGTGGACCTTTCGCTCGCCCTCGTCATCGGCGTGGTCGTCATCGCACTGGCCTTCGACTACACCAACGGGTTCCACGACGCGGCGAACGCCATCGCGACCTCGGTCTCGACCCGCGCGCTCACGCCCAGGGCCGCGTTGTTCATGGCCGCCGCGATGAACTTCATCGGCGCCCACCTGGGCACCCAGGTCGCCGCGACCGTCGGCAAGGGCATCATCGACGCGCCGGACGGCTCGCATGGCCTGGTCATCGTGGCCTCGGCGCTCATCGGCGCCATCTGCTGGAACCTGATCACCTGGTATTTCGGCCTGCCCTCTTCTTCCAGCCACGCCCTCATCGGCGGTCTGGTCGGCGCGGCGCTCGCGTCGACCAGCGCCGTGCACTGGGACGGCGTGCTGGAAAAGGTGGTGGTCCCGATGGTGCTCTCACCGCTGCTCGGGTTCACGCTGGCCGGCGCGATCATGATCGCAATATATTGGATCTTCCGCAACAGCCAGCCCGGCAAGACCAACCGCGGCTTCCGCTACGCGCAGACCGTCTCGGCCGCGGCGATGGCGCTCGGCCACGGTCTGCAGGACGCGCAGAAGACGATGGGCGTCATCTTCCTGTCCCTCGTCGTCGGCGGGTACATCAATCCGGGGTCGGAAATCCCGCAGTGGGTCATCCTCGCGTCAGCGGGGGCGATTTCGCTCGGTACGTACTCGGGAGGCTGGCGCATCATGCGTACGCTGGGCCGCCGGATCATCGCGCTCGACCCGCCGCAGGGCTTCGCCGCCGAGTCCGCGGCGGCAGTGGTCCTGTACACGGCGGCGATCGGGTTCGGGGCGCCCATCTCCACGACGCACACGATCACCTCGGCGATCATGGGTGTCGGCGCCACCAAGCGGCTCTCGGCCGTGCGCTGGGGCGTCGCGGGCAACATCGTGACCGGGTGGATCCTTACGATTCCGGCTGCGGCACTGGTGGCTGCGGTGTCCTACTTCGCCCTGCATTGGGTGGTGGAATAACGGCATACATCACGTCGACGTCCCAGCGGTCGAAGCCCAGGGACTCGTACAGGCGGATCGCCGCCGTGTTGGCCTCGTCTACGTAGAGCATCGCCTGGGCGAGGCCACGCGCGCGTAGATGGTCCAGACCCGCCAGCGTGAGCGCCTTGCCCAGGCCTGTGCCCTGCTGGGAGGGGTCGACGCCGACGACGTACACCTCGCCGATCGGCTCGTGGCCGTGCTCGGACGAGCCGTGGATCTTGGTCCAGTGGAAGCCGGCCAGCCGCTCGCCGCGGAAGGCCAGGAAGAAGCCCTCCGGGTCGAACCAGGGCTCCTGCTCACGCTGGCGCAGGTCGCTCGCCGTCCAGGCGCCCTGTTCGGGGTGGTGGGCGAAGGCCGCGGCGTTGACCTTGAGCCACGCCTCCTCGTCCTGACCTGGTACGAAGGTGCGCAGCCGTACTCCGTCAGGCATCTCGAAAGCGGGCAGCGGCGTGGACAGGGACCGGCGCATCTGCCAGAGGGAGCGCACCCGCTCGAACCCCGCCGACGCCGCCAGGACGCCCGCGCCCTCATGATCGCCGTGCGCCCACAGGCGCAGGCTGCCACCCGAAACCTCGAGTACGGCGCGCAGCAGCCGCGTGCCGTGCCCCTGCCGGCGCCGGGCGGGGTGGATGGCCAGTTCGCCGCTGGGACCCTCGACCTCGTCGGTGGGATCTATGTGGGCATAGCCCACCAGCGCCTCATCGTCGTACAAGAGCAGGGAACGGGCCTGCGGATCGCCGCCATAGCGCAGGTGGAGCATGACATGCTCGTTGAGCGGGCGGACACCGTCGGCCTCCGTCGCCGCGTCCACCACGCCGAGCACCTGAGCGATTTCGCGGTCATCAAGTCGTTGTCTGATCTCCACGTGCGCTGTCACAGTCCGAACTCTAGGGGTACTGCTGGCAAATAACGCCATGTGGCGGGCCGATGAATCGTTACCTTTGCGACATTGGCTGCATAGGTTCCGGCCGTAACGTCTAAGGCCATGACCCCACGTTCCCTCCTCCGGCTAGTGCTGGCCGGAGCCGTCGCCGCGGGCGGGTTCGCCGCGGCGACCGCCCCCGCGGACGCGAGCAAGGCACCCAAGACCGTTCCGGTACGGCTGCTCGCGCTCAACGACTTCCACGGCAACCTCGAACCCCCGACCGGATCCTCCGGCCGGATGGTCGACGAGAACGGCGCCACCGTCGAGGCGGGCGGCGCCGCGTACGTCGCCACGCACATGAAGGCCCTCAGCGACAAGAACACGATCGCGGTGGCCCAGGGCGACCTGATCGGCGCCAGCCCGCTGATCTCGGCGGCCTACCACGACGAGCCGTCCGTCGAATTCATGGGCAAGATCGGGCTCAAGGTGGCCGCGGTCGGCAACCACGAGTTCGACGAGGGATACACGGAGCTGCGCCGGATCATGAAGGGCGGCTGCCACCCGGTGGACGGGTGCTCTCCGGCCGGCACGTGGAAGGGCGCCCAGTACGACTACGTCGGCGCCAACGTGCTGTTCAAGAACCCGAACGAGAAGACCGACGCCCTCGCGGCGCTGGGCGCGCAGCAGAGCCAGGTCAAGAAGCTGATGAGCGACTGGGGCGTGCCCGCCCTGCCGCCGGTCAGCATCAAGTGGATGAACGGCGTGCCGATCGGCTTCATCGGCCTGGTCACCCAGACCACCCCGAACATCGTCACCGCCGAGGGCATCAAGGACCTCAAGTTCGTGGACGAGGTCAAGGCCGCGAACCTGGCGTCCAAGCTGCTCAAGCTGGTGGGCGTCAGGGCCCAGGTCGTGCTCGTGCACGAGGGCGACCAAGTGACCGCGGGCCAGTCGCCGGACGCCTGCAGCGCCGTCCCGGGCGCGGGCAACCGCATCGCCACGCAGGTCGACCCCGAGATCGACGTGATTCTCAGCGGCCACTCGCACCAGGCGTACCTGTGCAAGGTCAAGGACCCCGCCGGCCAGGACCGCCTGTACTCGCAGGGCGGCTCGTTCGGCCGCGTCATCACGAAGGTCGATCTCAACGTGAACGTCAAGACGCGGGACATCGACCGCGCCTCGGTGGTCGCGGACAACCAAGTCGTGACCCGTACGGTCACCCCGGATCCCGAAATTTCTGCTTTCGTGCAGACGTGGAAGGACCGCGTCGCCCCGGTCGCCAACAAGCCCGTCGGCCGGATCACCGCGGACATCACCAACGCCGCCGCCCCCAGCGGTGAGTCCCCGCTCGGCGACCTCATCGCCGACGGTCAGCTGGCCGCCACCAAGACGGGCGGAAACGCGCAGATCGCCCTGATGAACCCGGGTGGCGTTCGGGCCTCGCTCACTTTCGCCGGCTCCGCGGCGGGCGAGGGCGACGGCGTGGTGACCTATGGCGAGGCGTTCACCGTGCAGCCGTTCAACAACCTGATGCAGGTCGTGACGCTGACCGGTGCGCAGCTCAAGACGATCCTGGAGCAGCAGTTCACCGGCGGGCCGAACGCCCAGCCGTTCACCAAGATCCTCCAGCCGTCGGCGAACTTCACCTACACCTACAGCAGCGGCGCGGCGTGGGGATCCAAGGTGTCGAACATGAAGATCGACGGCGTCGCGGTGACGGACACCCAGACGATCCGGGTCGCGGCGAACAACTTCCTGGTCGGGGGCGGTGACGCCTTCCTCGGCTTCAAGGACGGTACGGACCTCTGGAGCGGGCCGCTGGACATCGACGCCTTCGTCGACCAGCTGGGCCGCGACAACCCGATCGCTCCGCCCGCCACGACCCGCATCACCGTGACTCCCTAGCCATCATTCAGGTGAAGGGCCCGCTTCGGAAACGAGAAGCGGGCCCTTCCTCATGTGAAGCCGGATGCTGGGGACTCCGATCACGTCGTTATGGTGGGCGGGAGTCGTACGGCGAGACCTGGGGCAGGGTCTCCCGCCCCCACGGCACCCCCGACGAGCGAGGAGAGTCGATGATCTACGTGACCCGCACCTTGACCGACGCCGCCATGGCGCTCGTGCGCTCGCTCGGCCGGCCCGTGGTGTGCGGCGAGGAGGACCCGCCCGACCGCGCCACGCTGCTGCGCCTGGCCGCGGGCGCGGAGGGGGTCGTGTGCACGCTCACGGAGCGCATCGACGCCGAGTTCCTCGACGCGGCGGGCCCGTCGCTGCGGGTCGTCGCCAACACCGCGGTCGGCTACGACAACATCGACGTGGCCGCGGCCACCGAGCGCGGGATCCAGGTCACCAACACCCCTGGGGTGCTCGACGGCGCCACCGCCGACCTGACGATGGCGCTGATCCTGGCCGCCGCGCGCCGCGTGCTGGACGGCGATCGGCTGCTGCGGGAGCGTACGCCGTGGATCTGGGGGCCGCGTATGCTGCTCGGGCTCGACCTCAGCGCCGGAGCGTCGCTGGGCGTGGTCGGCTACGGCCGCATCGGGCGGGCCGTCGCCCGCCGCGCCCGCGCGTTCGACATGGAGATCCTGGCCACGCCCACCTCCTCGCCGCTGTCGGAGGACGATCGGCGGGGCGTCGAGTTCGTCGAGCTGCCCGAGCTGCTGGAGCGGGCCGACGTGGTCAGCCTGCACTGCCCGCTCACCCCGGCCACCCGCCACCTCATCGATGCCGACGCCCTGGGCCGTATGAAGCGCACCGCGATCCTGGTCAACACCGCTCGTGGCGGCATCGTCGACGAGGACGCGCTGGTCAAGGCGCTGCGGGCGGGGACGATCGCGGGGGCGGCCCTCGACGTGTTCGAGGGCGAGCCGGCGGTGAACCCGGCGCTGACCGAGCTCGGCAACACCGTGCTGACCCCGCACATCGGCAGCGCGGGCACGGCGACCCGCGAGCGGATGTGCCACCTGTCGGTGTCGAACGTCGCGGCCGTGCTGGACGGGCGCGAGCCGCTCACACCAGTGAATCTCCGTCCAGGTACAGCGGCAGACGGGTGACGAACTGGGCGCCGGGATAGTGGTCGGTGATCGTCAGGGTCCCCCGGTGCGCCTGGGCGATCTCCCTCGACAGAGCCAGGCCGAGTCCGCTGCCGTCCTTGTCCCTGGCCCGGCCCTCGGGCAGGCGGGTGAATCGCTCGAAGACGTGCTCGCGCTCCTCCACCGCGATGCCCGCCCCGTCGTCGGTGACCGTGATGTCGACGGTCCGGTCCCGTTGGTTGACCGCCACCTGGAGGTCGATCATGGTGCTGGCGTGCCGGGTGGCGTTGTCGAGCAGGTTGGTCAGCAGCCGGTCCAGCTGGATGCGGGAGCCCATGACGGGGGCCTTGCCCATCACGTGGGTGACGACGCTGATGTCGCCTCCCGCACGGCGCCGCCCCTGCTCCTCCGCCAGCTGGCAGGCGTCGACGACGTGCCAGTCGATGACCGCGCCCGCGTCGAGCCTGGCCAGCATCAGGAGCTCCTCGATGATGTCCGTCAGGCGATCGGCCGACTTCAGGGCCCGGGCGCCCGTCGACGCCCAGTCCGTGTCGTCCGGGTAGGCGCTGGCCACCTCCAGCTGGGTACGCAGCGCGGTGATGGGGCTGCGGAGCTCGTGCGAGGCGTCGGCCACGAAGCGGCGTTGCGTCTCGGCGGAGCGTTCCAGCCGGTCAAGGGTGTCGTTGGTGGTCACGGCGAGGTTGGAGATCTCGTCCCCGGAACCGGGCACGGGGACCCGGCGACTCAGGTCGTGCCCGGTGATCTCGGCCAGCTCGGCCCGGATGCGCTCGACGGGGCGCAGGGTGTGGCCGACCACGGCCCAGGTGATGCCCGCGACACCGAGCAGCATCAGTGGGGTGCCGAGGAAGATCAGGGCATAGAGCCACCCGAGCGCCAGGTTGACGTCGCTCAGCGACGCCGCGCCGTACACCGTTATCAGGCCGTACGACGTCCGCGACTGCATGGCCATGACCAGGTACTTGGCTCCGGGCTCCACAGCCTCGCTGTCGCCGGTGAGCTCGGTCTCGGTGGCGTAGATCGTCTCCGGCTGGGGCAGCCGCAGGTTCGCGATGGGGGGCTGACCCCTCAGGTTGTGGCTTGAGGCGAGGACGATGCCCTCGGAGGAGACGACCTGCAGGAGGGGTACGCGAGCCGGCGTCGGGAGCAGGCTGCGCAGCTCTTTCGTCCGGGCGTCGTTGGCCACTTGTCGTACGGCCAGCTCCACCCGGTTCTGCACGGCGCCGCGGAGGTTGCCGGGCAACGTGCTGAGGGTAAGGCCGACCGTGGCGACGAAGACCATGGCCGCGATGAGAGTCGCGATCATGGTCAGGCGCGCCCGGATCGAGTAGGGGTAGATCCGCTTCACCATCCCATGGCCCCTAGCATCACTATCTGTGACACTTCTCTATTATGCCGCGAGGAACAGCATTGACACTGACCTGCTGATATATCTACCTTTGCAGCGTTAAATTGTCGCGGAGAGTGAGAGGCTCCACCGTCGGCGATTCCGCTGTCAGCGGGGTTTCGCTGCCGGCGCTTCCGCCGTCAGTGGGTTTTCGCTGCTGGCGATTCCGCTGTCGGCGTGCACGGCTACCGGGCGATGGCCGGGACCGGCACGGTGGTGGCCATGAGGCTTCTGGTGCTGGGCGGGACAGAGTTCGTGGGGCGGGCCTTCGTCGACGAGGCCCTCGCAGCCGGCTGGGACGTCACCCTGTTCAACCGGGGCACGCACGCCCCGCCGCCCACGGTGACGGCGCTGTGGGGCGAGCGAGCGAAGCCGGGCGGGCTGGCGGCACTTGAGCGTGGTGAGTGGGACGTCGTGGTCGACACCTGGTCGTGGGCGCCGTCCGCCGTACGCGACGCGGCGAGGCTGCTGGCCGGGCGGGCGGGACACTACGTCTACGTCTCCAGCCGGTCCGTTCACATCTACCCGATGGCGGCCGGTGCCGGGGAGGACGCTCCGCTGGTGGCGGCCTCGGCCGATGACGGCGATGACGTGGGCTACGCGCGGTTCAAGGCCGGTGGGGAGCTGGCGGCGGTGGCGGCCTTCGGGGAGCGGGCGCTGCTGGCACGGGCGGGGTTGATCCTGGGGCCGCACGAGAACATCGGGCGGTTGCCGTGGTGGCTCAACAGGATCGCGCGTGGCGGGCCGGTGCTCGCGCCGGGGCCCGCCGAGCTGCCCCTGCAGTACGTGGACGCGCGCGACATGGCCCAGTGGTGCCTTGAGGCGGCCAAGGACGGGCTGGGTGGGGCCTACAACGTGGTGAGCCCGTCGGGGTTCGTCACCATGGAGGAGTTGCTGCGGACCTGCATAGACGTGACCGGGTCCGCGGCCGAGCTGCGGTGGGTGGAGCCGGAGCCGATCCTGGCGGCCGGCGTGGAGCCGTGGACCAATCTGCCGATCTGGCTGCTGGGCGAGGATCACGACAGCATGCACCGAGGTGACGTGTCGAAGGCCGTGGCGGCCGGGCTGCGGTTCCGGCCGGTGGCGGAGACGGTGGCCGACACGTGGGCCTGGCTGCGGAGCATCGGCGGGCGGGCGCCCATGCGTCCTGACCGGCCGCCGGTCGGCCTGGACCCGAAGGTGGAGGCCGCCCTGCTGGGACTCGACGGCTGATCCCCACCTGCTCTGGGGCGGCGCGGTTACCGGGTGTACCGTCCGATCATGGACATGATGACCGTTGAGCAGAACGGCATCAACGCCGTTCCGGAAGCCGAGCGGCGGGGCACGCCTCGGGACCTGTTCTGGCCCTGGGCCGGTGCCAACCTCTCCCTCTTCGGGGTCGCCTTCGGTGTCTACATCGTCGGGCTCGGCCTGGGCGTCTTCCCGGCGATCATCACAGGAGCGATCGGTTACGCGCTCTCGTTCGGGCTGGTCGGGCTGGTCGCGATCGCGGGTTCCCGGTCGGGGGTGCCGACGATGACGCTCGGCCGCGCCCCCTTCGGCTACCAGGGCAACAAGCTGCCGGCCGTACTCTCCTACGTTTCGAACGTCGGCTGGGAGATCGTGCTCGTGACGCTGTCGGCGCAGGGCGGCGCGGCGATCCTGAAACGGGTCGCGCCCGGCATTCCCGGCACGACCGCCACGGCGGTCTGCTTCGCGGTCGCCGCCTTGCTCACGATCGTGATCGGGGTGTACGGCCACGCGTTGATCATGGCGGTGCAGCGGTACCTGACGTACGCGTTCATCGTGCTGACCGTCGTGTACATGATCCTCATGGCCCCGAGGCTCGGCACCTCGCTGGACACCACCGCGGGCCCCGGCGGCTGGGTGGGCGCGGTCATCTTCGCGATGACGCTGCTCGGCCTGGGCTGGGTCAACTGCGGCGCCGACTACTCGCGCTACCTGCCCGCCGCGTCCAAGCCCTCGTCGGTGGCGCTGTGGACGACGGTGGGCGGGGCGGCGCCGCCCATGGTGCTGCTCGTCTTCGGCGTGCTGCTCGCCGGCGGCGACCCCAAGCTGGCCCAGGCAGCGGGCGCGGACCCGGTCGGGGCGCTGGCGGCGGCCCTGCCGACCTGGTTCCTGCTGCCGTACCTGCTGACCGCCATCGGCGGCTTCCTGGCCGGGGCGATCATGGACATCTACTCGTCGGGGCTGTCCATGCTGGCGCTCGGGGTGCCGATCAAGCGGCACTACGCGGTGCTCGTCGACGGCGCGCTGATGGTGCTCGGCGGCTACTACCTGCTGTTCGTCTCGGCCAGCTTCCTGGCGACCTTCCAGGCGTTCCTGGCGATCATCGGGGTGGTGATGGCCGCCTGGGTGGCCGTCTTCCTGGTCGACATGTGGCTCCGGCGGGCGGGCGGGCGGTCGTACGACGAGCGGCTGCTTCGTCCCGGGGCGCCCGCCCTGAACTGGTCCGGGGTGATCTCGCTGGTCGCGGCGTCGATCGTGGGCATCGGGCTCATCACCTCCAGCGACCCGAACATCGCCCGCGTCGTCGGCTTCCTGATGAGCGACCAGATGAGGGCGGGCACGTTCGGGGCGGCCAACATCGGCGTGGTGGTCGCGCTGGTGCTGGCCGGGGTCCTGTACTTCGCGATCTCGAGCCTGGCGCCCCGCCGCAGCGGCTGACCCCCGTCGGGGTTCGTCACGCGACCGTCTCAACCGGTGTGACGGTCCGTCGGGGCTGGCGTCCCTTGGAGGGATACCCCCTCCGGGGGAGGGGAAGAAACCGGTCCGTCGTGGCTGGCGCCGGAGCGGAAGAACGTGGATGCCGCGCTAGGCGGTCACGATGGCGAAGTCGGGTATCGGGTGGTCGAGTACGGCCACCAGGCGCCGCAGTACGCCGATGTCGCCTTCTCGTTCGACCCGCTCGACCCCGCGGCCGGCCAGCAGGCCGAGTAGCTGCGCCTTGGTCAGTCGCAAGGTCAGGTCGACCGGCCCCTCGGGTGGGTCGGCGTGCTGGATGAGAGCGCCGTTCGACAGTGTGGTCCGGTACCTCTCGCCCAGATCGGTCAGGTGCCAGTCGATGGACAGGCTCTCGTTCCAGGCCCGCGGCCCGTCGATCCGGATGGCGATCGAGTCGAGGATCTGGTCGACGCCGAGCGCGGCGACCAGGCCGGGCGCGGCCCGCTCCGTGGCGGCCGGCACGACGCCGTCACTCAGCTCCAGCGCACCCGTCAGGTAGAGGTTGCGCCAGGTGGCGTTCTCCGCGCCGTGCCCGAGCCGGGTGTACACCTCGGCGAGCAGGTCGCGCGCCTCCTTGTTGCCCTCGTCGGCGAAGACCGCGTGGTTGAGCAGCTGTGCGGCGAAGCGCAGGTCGTTCTCCTTGAGGTAGCGCCGGGCGAAGGCGACGACGGCCGCACCGCCGCCGAGGCACTCCACGTAGCGGATCGCGCTCTCCCTCGGCGGATGCTCCCACAGGTGCGCGGGGTTGCCGTCGAACCAGCCCAGGTAGTGCTGGTAGATGGCCTTGACGCTGTGGCCCACCGGCCCGTGGTACCCGTGCGCGTGCCAGACCTGCTCCAGTTCCGGCGGCACCCGCATGGCCTCGGCGATCTCCGCTCCGGTCAGGCCCTTGTTCATCAGCCGCAGGGTCTGGTCGTGCAGGTAGGAGTGCAGGTCACGCTGCCGCGACAGGAACCGGGCGATCTCCGGCCCGCCCCAGGTGGGCCAGTGGTGCGAGGCGAAGGCGACGTCGAGCTCGGCTGCGAACAGCGCGACCGTCTCGTCCAGCTGCCGGGCCAGGGCCTTGGCGTCCCGCAGGGGCAGGAGGTTGTGCGGGTTGCGGGTGGCGTTCTCGCCCAGGCACAGGGCCCGGTGGCCGGGCAGGTACAGGGTCAGCTCCGGTGGCGCCTGGGCGAGCTGGAAGACGATGCGTACCCCGTCGACCGTCTTCTCCTGTCCCGTACGTTCGACCTCGGCCGTGGGAGCGATGAGCGAGGTCGAACGGGCCTTGCCCAGGCCCGGACCGATCTGGCCATCGGGTGATCGTTC
The DNA here is from genome assembly GCF_020215705.1 of Nonomuraea aurantiaca. GTDB lineage: Bacteria > Actinomycetota > Actinomycetes > Streptosporangiales > Streptosporangiaceae > Nonomuraea > Nonomuraea aurantiaca. The sequence goes on from NZ_JAIWNB010000011.1 coordinate 260,288, forward strand.
GAGCGCCTGGCCGTACAGGTAGACGGAGCGGCGAGCCGTGGCGGACCAGGCGTGCAGGTGCTCGCGGGCCACGTTCCGCAGGAAGCCCGCGGGCGCCAGGATCGGGACGCCGCCGCCGGTCACGCCGCGTACGCCGCCGAAGTGGTCGACGTGCGGATGCGTGTAGATCACCCCGGTCACGGGCCGGGCGCCGCGATGGGTTCGGTAGAGGCGCAGCGCCGCGGCCGCGCACTCGGTGGAGATGAGCGGGTCGATGATGATCACGCCGGAGTCGCCCTCGACGATCGACATGTTCGACAGGTCGAACCCGCGCACCTGGTAGACGCCGTCCGTCACCTCGTACAGCCCCTGCCTGGCGGAGAGCCGCGCCTGCCGCCACAGGCTGGGATGCGCGCTGCCGGGGCACTCCTGCTCCAGGAAGGCGGCCGACTCGCCGTCCCAGATGACCTTGCTGTCGGCGGCGCTCACCACCGCCGGGCTGAACTTCGCGATGAAGCCGCGGTCCGCCGCCGCCTCGAAGTCGCTGGACTCGAAGTCGTTGGACTCGTGGAGTGGAAGGTCGGCCATGTCCAGCCCCATTCCCGAGAACCGGTCAACGCATATCCTCGTTAATGGGCAATCCCGACAAAGCCCGCTAGGGGGTTCCGTGGAAGCGTGCGTGTTCGACCTCGACGGTGTACTCGTCGACTCCGAGCCGGTGTGGGAGGAGGTACGGCGGGCGTTCGTCGCCGAACACGGCGGCACCTGGCAGGAGGACACCCAGTCCAGGCTCATGGGGATGAGCACCCAGGAATGGGCCGCCTACCTGCACGAACTCGGCGTGGCGCTGCCTCCGGACGAGATCGCGCGCGGCGTGGTGGACCACATGGCCGAGCGCTACCGGCACGGCGTACCGCTGATGAAGGGGGCGCCCGAGGCGGTGCGGCGCCTGGCGGCGGACCTCACGCTCGGCCTGGCCAGCTCCTCACCGCGCGCGCTGATCGAGGTGGTCCTGGACGCGGCCGGGTTCCGTGACTGCTTCGCCGTCACCGTCTCCACCGAGGAGGTGCCGCGCGGCAAGCCCGCCCCCGACGGCTACCTGGAGGCGACCGGCAAGCTGGGGGTAGATCCGCGCGAGTGCGTGGCGGTGGAGGATTCGAGTAACGGCCTGCGCTCGGCGCACGCGGCCGGGATGCGGGTGATCGCCGTGCCCCATCCCCGTTACCCGCCCGCCTCCGACGCGCTGGCGCTCGCCTGGAAGGTCGTCCCCGACCTCGACTCCCTCACGGTCGTGGCGCTCGAACGATGATCCGACTCAGTAACTCCCGTACGATGACCCGACTCACGATGGCGGCGCTCCAGCGATGATCCGACTCAGAACTCCCGCCGATCTCGACGCGTGTGTGCGGGCGCTGGCCGAGGTTCAGGCCGCCGACCGCTACCCCGTGGACTGGCCCGACGATCCGTACAGCTGGCTCACGCCCGGCGACCTGCTCCAAGCCTGGGTCGCCCTGGACGAGCAGGGCGCCATAGTCGGTCATGTCGGGCTTGCTCGGGTCGAGTCGCAGGTCGCCGAGCTGGTCGGCACTCCCGTACGCGCGTCCGTGACCCGCCTGTTCGTCACGCCGCCCGCCCGGCGCGGCGGGCTCGCCGCCCGTCTGCTGGACACCGCCCTCGCCGCCGAGGACGGACGTCTCACGCTGGAGGTCTCCGACGAGGGCCGGGCGGCCATCGCCGCCTACGAGAGGTACGGCTGGCAGCGCGTCGCCACCTCCCGGGCCCGATGGCACAACGCGGCCGGCCAACCCGCCCTGGTGCACCATTACCTGAGCCCGTGAAGCTATCCTTTCGGAATCGTGCGAGACATCACGGTATTCAGCGGCAGCGCTCACCCCGATCTGGCTGAGGAGATCTGCTCCCACCTGGGCACCCCGCTCCACCCGGTCAAGGTCAACCGCTTCGCCAACGACGTGCTGGAGGTCCAGCTCCAGGCCAACTGCAGGGAACGCGACGTCTTCATCATCCAGCCGCTGGTCCCGCCCGTACAGGAGAACCTGGTCGAGCTGCTGCTGATGCTCGACGCGGCCCGTGGGGCCTCCGCCGCCAGGACGACCGTGGTCCTTCCGCATTACGCGTATGCCCGGAGCGACAAGAAGGACGCGCCGCGCATCTCCATGGGGGCGCGCCTGGTGGCGGACCTGATGGTGGCGGCGGGCGCCGGGCGGGTGCTGACGATGACGCTGCACTCGCCGCAGGTGCACGGCTTCTTCAGCGTGCCCGTCGACCACCTGCACGCGCTGCGCGAGCTGGCCGCCCATTTCCGCCGCTACGACCTGTCCAACACCGTCGTCGTCTCCCCCGACCTGGGCAACGCCAAGGAGGCCGCGCACTTCGCCCGGCTGCTCGGCACCGACGTGGCGATGGGGGCCAAGCAGCGCTTCAGCGACGACCGGGTGGTGATCAGCTCGGTGATCGGCGAGGTCGAGGGCAAGGACGTGATCATCCTGGACGACGAGATCGCCAGGGGCACGACCGTCATCGAGCTGCTCGACCGGCTGCGCGAGCGTGGCGTCAAGTCCGTACGCGTCGCGTGCACGCACGGGCTGTTCGCGGCCGAGTCGATTCAGCGGCTGAGCACGCTGCCCGAGGTCGAGGAGATCGTCTGCACCAACACCGTGCCCGTGCCCAAGCCCACGGACAAGCTCACGGTCCTGTCGATCGCGCCGGCGCTGGCGGACGCGATGCGGCGGATCCACGACGGCGAGTCGGTGAGCGCGCTGTTCAGCGCGCCGTGACGACAGGCGGCTCCGGTCGCCCTCGAAGTGGACGTCGCCGAGGAGCTGGCCGCCGAGCTCGGGGACGCGGTGGCCGTACCCGCCGACCTACGCGAGCCGGACGCGGCGCGGCAGCTGTTCGACGAGGTCGAGCGGCGGCTGGGGCCGGTCGACGTGCTGGTGAACAACGCCGCGCACTGCGAGACCCCGGACGCCTTCGGCGCCCTCACCGCCGATGGCCTGCGCCGCCACTACGAGGTCAACGCGATCGCCCCCGCGCTGCTCGTCTCCGAACTGGCGAGGCGGCAGCGGTCCGGCCGCGAGCCGTGCGTGGTGAACGTCTCCACGGACGCCGCCCGCGCCTTTCCCGGTCAGATCGGGTACGGGACGTCCAAGGCGGCGTTGGAGGCCCTTACGCGGGCGGCCGCGCTCGACCTCGGCGCGGCCGGCATCCGGGTCAACGCGGTGGCTCCCGGACCGGTGCAGACCGGCTGGATGGACGCCGAGATGTGCGCGCGGGTCGGCGAGATCGTGCCGCTGAGGCGTGTGGGTGAGCCCGCCGACATCGCCGACGCCGTCGTGTTCCTCGCCTCGCACCAGGCTCGGTGGATCACCGGTCAGATCCTGCAGGTGGCGGGCGGCCACGCGCTCTGAGGAAGACGCTCCGTCGTGGACACCGCTCTAGGCGAAGCCGCCGTTGCTCATCAGCAGTTGGCCGTTGATCCACTGGCCCTGGGGTGAGCAGAGGAAGTCGACCAGGTGGGCGGTCTCCTGGGGCGTGCCGAGGCGGTTGAGCGGGGTCTGGCGGACGATGCTCTCCCGTCCCTCGTCCGTCATCCAGCCGGTGTCCACCGGTCCGGGGTTGATGACGTTGGCGCTGACGCCGAGGTGGGCCAGCTCACGGGCGGCGGCCAGGACGATACGGTCCAGGGCGCCCTTGCTCGCGCCGTACGGGAGGTTGCCCACGGTGTGGTCGCTGGTGAGGCCGATGATCCGGCCGGTCCCGTGGGCGCCCGAGAAGCGGCGGCCGTACTCGCGGACCAGCAGCCAGGTGGCCCGCGCGTTGACTGCGCTCGCCGTACGGGCTCCAGTAGGTGTAGGCGATGTCCCAGCCCGAGGCCGCCAACCGGCGGGCGATCCCGGCGCCGATGCCTACGGTGCGGCCCACGCCGGTGACCAGGGCCACTTTTCCGTCGCGTCTCGTGTCGACCATAGTGGCCATCATGCACGGGCCCACCGATCTTCTGCTGACGCGTTTCCTCCACGACATCAGGCCGGCCGTACCTCTGGTCGCCCTGTGGGCGCACGGGTCGCTCGCCGCGGGCGACTACCAGCCGGGCAAGAGCGATCTCGATCTCATCGCGGTGGTCGAGACGGACGTGACCGAGGAGCAGCGGCGACGGCTGGCCAAGCTGCACGAGGAGCTGGTTCTGCCGCTCGCCGAGCATCTTCACTGCTCCTACATGCCCAGGCACCGGCTGGGCGACTTCGCGACCGACCATGTGACCTGGGCGCATCAGGAGCTGTACGAGCGGCCGGTCACCCCGGTGACCCGTCGTGAGCTGCACGCGGGCGCTCTGGAGCTGTACGGCGCACCGCCCGCGGGCCTGCTGCCGCCGGTGTCGGACGAGGAGCTGAGCGGGTTCATCCGGGCCGATCTCCGGGATTTCTGGCTGGTCAAGACGCGCACGCGCAAGCTGTGGCTGCGGGACATCTGGGTGGATCTCGGGATGATCACCGTGGCGCGGGCGACGGTCACGTTGCGGGACGGGCGGCTGATCACCAAGCGGGCGGCCCTAAACGTGCTGGCCGAGCTCGGCGCGCCGATGAACGTGGTGGAGGACATCCGAGCCCGCAGGTACGGCCTGCCGCGGCCGTTCCTGAGCCGGTTCAGGCGCGCGACCCTGGCCAGGGTCTTCATCAGGGCGGCGATCAAGCGTGCCCTGGCCTGACGATCAGGACACCACCCCGGATAGTCTTTGCCGGGTCACCACCAGAAAACGGGGAAAGGCGGAACATGGGGGAGATCAGGGAGTTCTATCTGGTCGCCGCGTCGTCCGCGGTGGCACTGCTGCGTGAGCCGGCCGTGGCCGCCGCGTGGGAGAAGCCGAGCGCGTTGACCGAGTTCAGCGTGGCCGGCCTGGCCGCGCACCTGGCCCACCAGATCGTCCGGGTCGACAGCCTGCTGGACGACGGCGGACCGATCGGTGAGCCGATCCCGCTGATCGAGCACTTCACCAGGTCGCCGTGGGTGCAGGCGGGCCTCGACCACGAGAGCAACGTGGGCATCCGGCGGGCCGGTGAGCTGGCCGCCGCCGACGGCCCGGCGGCGCTGGCCGCCAAGGCGGGCGAGCTGTTCGACCGGCAGCGGGTCGCCCTGCCCGCGCAGCCCGGCGACAAGGTGGTGTACCTGCCGTGGTCGGGCTGGTCGCTCCGGTTCGACGACCTCCTGCTCACCCGCCTGATGGAGCTGGTCGTGCACTCCGACGACCTGGCCGCCAGCGTGGGGGTGGAGACTCCCGAGCTGCCACCCTCGGTCGTCGAGCCGGTCGTCGAGCTGCTGGCGCGGCTCGCCGTACACCGTCATGGCGCGACGGCGGTGATCCGCACGCTGAGCAGGGCCGAGCGGGCGCCCGCCACGATCAGCGCCTTCTGACCCGCGCCACGAGAAGCTATCTCTGCACCATGCGCAGGGCCGCGACCACCTCGCGGCCCGACAGCGCGCTGTCGGGATCGATCAGCCACTGCGACAGGAACCCCGTCAGCATGGCCTGGTAGAACGTGCCGACCAGCCGCGCCCGCTCCGGCTCCGCCGCCGGGTCGATGCCCTCGAACAACTCCGCGAGCCCCTGACGCCCCTCCTGGATGCCGGTCACGAGCTGCTCCCGGATGTCCGGCAGGTGGTCGATCTGGCCCAGCAGCTCGAACTGGGTGACCCAGAGCGGCCGCAGCCGGTCGAATGACTCGATCACCCGGTCCCATGCCGCCGCGAAGCGTTCGAGCGGCTCCGCGTCGGGCTTGACGTCGGCGGCCAGCGTCGCCGCCAGGTCGTCGCCCCACTCCCGCATCACCTCGAACAGCACCTCGTTCATCAGCGCGTCCTTCGACCTGAAGTGGTAGCCGATGCCCGCCAGGCTCACTCCGGAGGCCGTGGCGATGTCGCGCGCCGTCGTGCGCGAGTAGCCCTTCTCGATCAGGCAGCGCTTGGCCCCGGCCAGCAGATCTTCACGATTTCCCATGCCCAGAGTCTAACACGAACGTCTCAGAAAATCGTACTAGACAAGCGTCTGAGACGTGTGTACCTTTCAGGGCATGACGAACATCCTGATCTCCGGCGCGAGCATCGCCGGCACCGCGACGGCTTACTGGCTGCGGCAGCACGGCTTCACCCCCACCGTGGTGGAGCGGGCGCCCTCGATCCGCGAGGGCGGCTACAAGGTCGACATCCGCGGCGTGGCACTCGACGTGGTCGAGCGGATGGGCCTGCTCGACGCGGTCCGCGCCAGGAGCACCGACATGCGGATCGCGACGCACTACGACGGCAAGGGCCGGCGGATCGCGGAGATGGACGCCGACCTGTTCGGCGGGCGCGAGGGCGCCGACGCCGAGATCATGCGCGGCGACCTCAACGAGCTCCTCTACGACCTGACCCGCGACGACGTGGAGTACCTCTTCGACGACTCGATCACCGGCATCGCCGAGGACGGCACGGTGACCTTCGAGCGGTCGGCGCCGCGCCGGTTCGACCTGGTCGTCGGGGCCGACGGGGTGCACTCCAACACGCGCGGGCTGGTCTTCGGCGCGGAGTCGGCGTTCGTCCGCGACCTCGGCTACTACATCTCGATCTGTACGGTCCCCAACCGTCTGGGCCTCGACCGCGAGGAGGCGGTCCACGCCGCCCCGGGCCGGACCGCGAACGTCTACAGCACCAAGCAGGACAGCAATGCCAAGGCGCTGTTCATGTGGTCGTCGCAGCCGCTCGCCTACGACCGCCGCGACCTGGCCCAGCAGAAGGAGTTGCTGGCCCAGGCCATGGCCGGGGTCGAGTGGGAGGTGCCCGCGCTGCTGGAGGCCGTGCGCGGGTCGACGGACTTCTACTTCGACTCCGTCAGCCAGATCCACATGGACCGCTGGTCCAAGGGCCGGGTCGTGCTGGTCGGCGACGCCGCCTACTGCGCCTCGCCGGCCTCGGGTCAGGGCACCAGCCTCGCCCTGGTGGGGGCGTACGTGCTGGCCGGCGAGCTGGCCTCCGGCGGCGGCGTCGACGGCTACGAGCGGGAGATGCGCGCGTACGTGGACGCCAACCAGAAGCTGGGCCCGGCCAACGTCAAGGGCATGGTGCTGCCCTCACGCGCGGTCATCTGGTTCCAGACCAGGATGATCAGGCTGCTCCCCCACCTGCCCGGCCGCGACCGGATGATCGACCGCATCGCCGGGCCCATGGCCCGCGCCGCGACGGCCATCACGCTCAAGAATTACGTGGAATAAAGCATTCCGTTCTGGTAAGGTAGGAACCGAACATTCCGTTCCGAAAAAATCCAGAAGGAGCCTCTCATGACGATCCTCGTCACCGGTGCCACCGGAACCGTCGGCCGCCTCATCGTCGACGAGCTCACCCGCAACGGCCACCAGGTTCGGGCCCTGACCCGCAACCCGGCCAAGGCCGACCTGCCCGAGGGCGTGGAGGTCGTCGCCGGGGATCTGGCCGACCCGGGCAGCCTCACGACCGCCTTCGAGGGCGTCCAGGCTGTTCACCTCATCAACTTCGCCGGCGACGACTACGGGCCGCTGACGTGCGGCGAGCAGATCGTGGAGCTGGCCGCCAAGTCGGGCGTGCGCAAGGTCACCGTCCTGGGCGGGCGTGCCGACGGCCCGCTGGAGCAGGCGCTGGCCGCGAGCGACCTGGAGTGGACGCTACTGACCCCGGTCGAGTTCATGTCCAACACGCTGCAGTGGTGGGCCCAGACGATCAAGGCGGAGGGCGTCATCAGGGAGCCGTTCGGCGGCCGGCTCAGCGCCATGGTGCACGAGCGCGACATCGCCGCCGTGGCCGCCACCGTGCTGACCAGCGACGGCCACGGGGGCAGGACGTACACGCTGACCGGCCCGCAGGCCGTCACCACCACGGAGAAGGTGCGCATCCTCAGCGAGGCCGTCGGCCAGGAGATCCGCTTCGTCGAGCTCTCCGAGGCCGAGGCGCGCGCGAAGTGGCGCGCCGACGGCATGGGCGCGGAGACGATCGAGTTCCTCATCGGCGCGCTCGGCAACACCCCCGAGATCGGCTACACAGTGGTCCCGACCGTCGAGCAGGTCACCGGCCGGGCGCCGCGCTCCTTCGCTCAGTGGGCCGCCGAGCACGCCGCGGCGTTCAAGCGCTGAGCTCCGCGTAATGGCAGGCCGCCCGCGCGGCCGCGGTGGCGGGCAGGATGTCGAGCAGCTGCGACCTGCACTTGGCGTCCACCCCCGCCTCGGCCGCCCTCCCGGAGGCGAGCACCTGGCAGCGGGCGTGGAAGCGGCAGCCGCCGGGGATCCGCGTCGGGTCCGGCGGCTCACCAGTGAGCACGATCCGCTCGGGCGACTCCGGCAGCACCGACAGCAGGGCCTGCGTGTACGGATGGCGGGGAGCGGTCAGTACCTGCTCGACCGGCCCCGCCTCGACGATCCGGCCGAGGTACATGACCGCGACCCGGTCGGCGATGTTCCACGCCAGCCCGAGGTCATGGGTGACGACCAGCGCCGACAGACCCAGGTCGGCGCGGAGCCGGAGCAGCAGCGCGAGGATCTCGCCCCGCACCGAGGCGTCCAGCGAGGCCACCGGCTCGTCGGCGACCAGCACCTTCGGGTTGAGGGCCAGCGCGCCGGCGATGACCACGCGCTGGCGCTGACCGCCCGACAGCTCGTGCGGGTAGCGCAGGAAGAACCGCTCAGGAGGCCGCAGCCCGGCCCTGGACAGCGCCTCGGCCACGATCTCCCGCTCGCCGGACAGGCCGTGGATGCGCGGCCCCTCGGCGACCGCCTCGTAGACGGTGTGCCGCGGGTTCAGCGAGCCCATCGGGTCCTGCAGGACGAGCTGCACGACCTTCCGGTACGCCTTGAGCGCCTTGGAGTGGTAGTCCAGCTCCTTACCGTCATAGACGACCGACCCCGACGTGGGACGTTCCAGGCCCATCAGCGTGCGCGCCAGCGTGGTCTTGCCGCAGCCGGACTCACCGACGAGGGCCACGATCTCGCCCGCCCCGATCGCCAGGTTCACCCCGTCGACCGCGCGGGCCCGCCGCCCGCGCGACGGGAACTCCACGTGCAGGTCACGGGCCTCCAGCAGGGTGGTGTGCCCCGTGGCGACGGTCTCCGAGGACGTCTCCGTCTCGGTCATGAGGCCTCCTCCTTGGCCCGTACGTGCACGCAGGCAGCGGTACGGCTGTCGCCCGCGGGCCAGAGCCCGACATCGAGGGTCGCGCACTCCTCCAGCGCCACCGGGCAGCGCGGATGGAACGTGCAGCCGGTGGGCAGGTCCATCGGGTCCGGCGGATCGCCGCCGAGGCCCTTGGGCGCCAGCCGCGACACCGGGTCGCCGACCGTGGGGAACGCCGCCGCCAAAGCCCGCGTGTAGGGGTGCTTGGCCTCGTGGAACACCTCGCGCGACGGGCCGTGCTCCACGACGCGGCCCGCGTACATGACCGCGAGCTGCCCGCAGACGTCGGCGAGCACCGACAGGTCGTGCGAGATCATGATCAGCGAGATGTTCCGCTCGGCGATCAGCTCCTTGATCAGCGTCAGGACCTGGGCCTGGACCATCACGTCGAGCGCGGTCGTCGGCTCGTCGGCGATGATCAGCCGGGGCGAGCAGGCCAGGGCCATCGCGATCATCACGCGCTGCCGCTGGCCGCCGGACAGCTCGTGCGGGTAGCTGCGGGCCCGCCAGGCGGGCAGGCCGACCTGTTCGAGCAGCTCGGCCACCCGTTTGCCGGCCTGGTCGGGCTTGGCCAGGTTGTGCACCAGCAGCGGCTCGGCGATCTGGTCGCCGATCTTCTGGACCGGGTTGAGACCGTGCTGGGCGCCCTGGAAGACGATCGACGCCTCGGCCCAGCGGACCGCGCGCATCCGGCCCCACTTCATGGTGAGGATGTCCTCGCCGTCGAGCAGGATCCGGCCGCCGACGCGCGCGTCGCGCGGCAGCAGCCGCAGCAGCGCCATGGCCAGCGTCGACTTGCCGGATCCCGACTCGCCCGCTACCCCGAGCGCCGCGCCCGACTCCAGCTTCAGCGACACACCCCGTACGGCGGGCACCTCGCCGGAGGCGATCCGGTAGGTCACCGAGAGGTCGTCGAGTTCGAGGAGGGTCATGCGCCCGCCTTCCTGAGCCGCGGGTTGAGCACGGCCTCCAGCGCGCGTCCCACCAGTGTGAACGCCATGACGACGGCCAGGATGCAGAGGCCGGGGATGAGGATGTACCACCACGCGCCCTGGGTGGCGGCGCCGAAGTCGTAGGACGCGCGCAGCATCGTGCCCCAGGAGGTCTTGTTCGAGCTGACGCCGAGGAAGGCCAGCGTGGACTCGGTGACGATCGCGCTGGCGACCTCCAGCGTGGTACTGGCCAGCAGCAGCGGCGCCACGTTCGGCAGCACGTGCCGGGTGGTGATGTGCCAGTGCCCGCCGCCGAGCGCCTTGGACCGCTCGATGTACGGCCTGGCCTCGACGGACAGCGTCTGCGATCTGATCAGCCGGGCGGTGGACGGCCAGGTGGTGATGCCGATGGCCACGATGATCGTGGCCGTGCTGCCGCCCAGGATGGCCGCCAGCACCAGCGCCGTGATCAGCGAGGGCAGCACCAGGAACCAGTCGGTGACCCGCATGAGCACGGCCCCGATCCAGCCGCGGAAGTGCCCGGCGGCGATGCCGACGACCATGCCGATCACGATGCTCAGCAGGGCGGCGAGGAAGCCGATGAACAGCGACGTACGCGAGCCCCACCAGACCATCAGCAGGACGGACCGGCCGGACTCGTCGGTGCCGAAGGGCTCCGCGAGGCTGGGCGCCGCCCACTTGGTACCCGTGCCGCTCACCACGCTGGTCACGCCGTCGCTGATGAACAGGGGCGCGACCAGCGCCAGAAGGACCGCGGCGACGAGCACCACCAGCCCGGCCATTCCGGCCCGCTCCTGACGGAAACTCCGCCAGAAGCGGCCGAGCGCCAGGCGCCTGCGAGACGTGGCCACGGCGGTCATGCCGACCTCACCCTCGGGTCGATGATGTGATAGACCACGTCGGCCAGCGTGTTCATGAGGATCACGGCCACCGTGATCAGCATGAACGTGCCCTGCATGAGCGTGAAGTCAGGCACCCTGACCGCCTCGTAGAACAGCTGCCCGAGCCCCGGCCAGCTGTAGATCGTCTCGACGGTGACCGCGCCGCCGACCACGAAGCCGATGCGCATGAAGACCAGCGTCACCGTCGGCAGCAGCGCGTTGGGGACCGCGTGGCGGCGGCGCACCTGGTCGTCGCGCAGGCCCTTGGCGCGGGCCACGTTCACGTAGTCCTGGCTGACCTCCTCCAGCAGCGACGAGCGCATGACCAGCAGGTATTGGGCATAGACCACGGCCACGAGGGTCAGGCACGGCAGCACCATGTGCATGCCCACGTCGAGCACGTAGGCGAAGCCGTCGGGCGCGTCCACGCTCTCGATGCCCCGGGTCGGGAAGATGCCGGGGATCGGCCCGATCCCGACGCCGAACACCATGAGCAGGAGCAGCCCCAGCCAGAACGTCGGCATGGACCACAACACCAGCGAGACGCCCGTGGAGACCTGGTCGAAGCGGCTGCCGCGCTGCCATCCGGCCCGCTGGCCCTGCCAGATCCCGAGGCCGACCGCGATGACCAGGCCCCCGCCCGCGAGCAGCAGCGTCGCGGGGAACCGCTCGCCGATGAGGCTGAGGACCGGCCGGTTGTACTCGTAGGAGGTGCCCAGGTCGAAGTGGAGCGTCTTGCCGACGAAGTCGAAGAACTGGTCGATCAGCGACTTGTCCAGGCCGAGCCGGTGCCGTTCCAGGGCGAGCTGCGTCGGGGTCATGTTGCGGCCCTGCGCCAGGTTGCGCACGGGGTCGCCGGGCAGCAGCCGGAACACGAAGAACGTGCCGACGATCACCATCGCGATGCTGAACAACGCCCCGCCGACCTTCGACAGCGCGTACTTCAGCGTGCCGCGGTAGGCGGGGCGGTCATCACCAGAGCCCGCCGCCTGGACGGCGGGCTCTGCTGCTTCGAGCGGTGTTGTCATTCGCGCTCGTCGGCGACGCTCTTGCGACGCCGGGTCAAGAGGAAGGCCACGAGCCCGATGACCACCACGCCGCCGACCACGCCGGCGATGAGGCCGGTGTTGGAGCCGCCGTCGCTGCCGGCCGCACTGGTGCCGCCGGTGGCCTTGACGTCCATGGCGTAGAACGGGTAGCCGCTGCTGCCGCCGTAGATCAGGCCCTTGTCCTCGGGGACCGGGGTGATGCTGGTGATCCGGTCCTTGCGGTAGCCCTCAAGGTCGTTCGGGTAGTAGATCGCGATCACCGGAGCGTCGGTGTAGAGGCGCTCCTGCATCTTCTTGATGATCTCGACGCGCTTGGCCCGGTCGAGCTCCTTGAGCTGCTCCTGGTAGAGCTTCTCGAAGGTCGGGTCGCAGTAGAACGACTCGGTGCCGCCACCCTCGCCCGACGGGGTGGGCCGGCGGCTGCACAGGTGCGTGGCCAGGACCTCTTCGGGGTCGGGGTTGACCGACCAGCCGCTGATCGCGATGTCGTAGAGCCCCGTGACGCCCGTCTGCTCGCTGAATTTGCTGGAGTCGAGCTTCACCGTGGTCAGCGTGACGCCGATCTCCTTGAAGAAGCCCGTCAGGTATTCGGCGAGCTTGTCCTCGATCGGGGTGTCGGTGTGGATGCTGAAGCGGAACTCCAGCTTCCTCTTGCCGTCGGGCATCGTACGGACGCCGTCGGCGCCCTTCTTGTAACCGGCGTCGTCGAGGATCTTGTTGGCCTTGGCGACGTCGTAGGTGACCTTCTGGTCGCCCGTGGCCTCCCAGAAGAACTCCTTGTACAGCGGCGGGATGATCGAGCCGTCGGCGGGCTTGGCCAGGCCGCTCTGCACCTCGTCGGCCAGCTTCTGCTTGTCGATCGCGTAGTGCAGCGCCGTGCGCACCTTCGGGTCCTTCAGCGCGGGGTGACCGTCGCCGACGGGCTTGTTGTCCGTGGTGGTGGCGCCCGGGTTGACCTCCAGGTACGCCGCGCGGCGGCCCTGGGTGTTCCACTGCTCGATGTTGGGGTCGCCCTTGATCGACTCGAAGTCCGGCGGCGTCATGCGGCCGATCAGGTCGATGTCACCCTTCTTCAAGCCGGCGATGGCGGCCTGCGGGTTGTCGTAGAAGATGAACTGCAGTTCGTCGACCTTGGGCCTGCCCCGCCAGTAGTCGGGGTTGGCCTTGAGCTTGACGTACTGGTCCTTCTTCTGCTCGACCGCGATGTACGGCCCGCTGCCCACGGCCGGGTAGACGTCGGCCTCGTACTTGGCGATGTCGGTGACCTTCTCCCAGACATGCTTGGGCATGATCGGGATCGGGTTCTCCAGCATGGACGCCTGCGGCGCCTTGGTCTTGATGACCAGGTCCTGGCCGTTGGCGGTGACACTCTCGAAGTTCTCGACGGCCGGGCCGTTGGCGGTCTTGGCCGCGTCGTCCGTCATGACCTTGTTGAAGGTCCAGGCCGCGTCCTCGGCGGTGACCGGCTGACCGTCGGACCACTTGGTGCTGCGGATCTTGAACGTCCACGTGAGCCCGTCGGGCGAGGTCGTCCACGACTCGGCCAGGTCCGGGCTGGGCTTCAGCGTCTTGGGGTCGGGCGTGGTCAGGAAGCTGTACATCTCGCGCTGGATCGCCGACGAGACCAGCCTGACCGCCAGGAAGGGGTTCATCGAGTCCATCGACTGCGTGGCGCCGATGCGGACGATCTTCTTCCCCGCTGCCGGTTCCGCGGCTTGGGCCGCCTGGCCCTGACCTGCGACTAATACCGCTACGCCCAGCAGAGCCAGGCGTGCGAACCATTTCCTCATTGTGCCTCACCTTCAGGCGGGGGTGTCCTGTGTAGAGAAAGGCACACCATACGAACACTGCGTGTCAACGAGTGCCGGAAAATTGTTTCACCTTCGTTTCCTTGAGCGGTGTAAATTTTCAGACCGACTCAAGAACCGTCCCGTCGCTCACCCTCAGGCGACGATCGACGTGTACGGCGTCGAGCATCCGCCGGTCGTGGGTGACGAGCAGCAGCGTGCCTGGATAGCTCGACAGGGCCGACTCCAACTGCTCGATCGCGGGGAGATCGAGATGGTTCGTCGGCTCGTCCAGCACGAGTAGATTAACGCCTCTAGCCTGCAGCAACGCCAGAGCCGCGCGGGTTCGCTCACCGGGCGACAGCGTGCCGGCGGGCCGCAGCACGTGCGCGGCCCGCAGCCCGAACTTCGCCAGCAGCGTCCGCACCTCGGCGGGCGGCAGCTCCGGCGTCTGCGCGCCGAACGCGTCGAGCAGCGGCTCCCCGCCCTCGAACAGCCCTCTGACCTGGTCCACCTCGCCGACCACCACACCGGGCCCGAGCGTGGCGTGCCCCTCGTCGAGCGGGGCGCGGCCGAGCAGCGCGGCCAGCAGCGTCGTCTTGCCCGCGCCGTTGGACCCGGTGATCGCCACCCGCTCGGCCCAGCCGATCTCCAGGTCGACCGGGCCGAGCGTGAACGCGCCCCGCCTGACCACCGCGCCGCGCAGCGTGGCCACCACCGCGCCGGACCGCGGCGCGGCGGCGATCTCCATCCGCAGCTCCCACTCCTTGCGCGGCTCCTCGACCACCTCTAGGCGTTCGATGAGCTTCTCCGACTGGCGGGCCTTGGCGGCCTGCTTCTCGGTCGTCTCGATGCGCGTGTTGCGGCCGATCTTGTCGTTGTCGGTCGCCTTGCGCCGGGCGTTCCTGACGCCCTTCTCCATCCAGGCCCGCTGCGTCCTGGCGCGGGACTCCAGCTGGGCGCGGGTGTCGGCATACTCCTCGAAGCGCTCGCGAGCATGCCTCCTGGCCACCTCGCGCTCGTCCAGGTACGCCTGGTAGCCGCCGCCGTACAACCGGATCTGCTGCTGGGCCAGGTCCAGCTCCAGCACCTTGGTGACGGTCCTGGACAGGAACTCCCGGTCGTGGCTGACCACCACCGTGCCGGCCCGCAGGCCCTGGACGAAGCCTTCCAGCCGGTCGAGCCCGTCGAGGTCGAGGTCGTTGGTCGGCTCGTCGAGCAGGAACAGGTCGTAGCGGCTGAGCAGCAGCGAGGCCAGCCCCGCGCGGGCCGCCTGGCCGCCCGACAGTGAGGTCATGGGCTGGTCCATGCCCACCGGCAGCCCGATCTCCGCCGCCCGCTCCTCCAGGTCTGCGCCGCCGAGCGCGAGCCAGCGCTCCAGCGCGACGCTGTAGGCGTCGTCGGCGCCCGGCCGCCCCTCGACCAGGCCCTGGGTGGCGTCGTCGAGCTCCCGCTGCGCCTGCTCGACGCCGGTGCGCCTGGCCAGGAACCGCCCGACCGTCTCACCAGGGCGGCGCTCCGGCTCCTGCGGCAGGTGACCGACCGTGGCCGTGGCCGGGCTGAGGCGGATGGAGCCCCGCTCTGGCCGGTCGAGCCCGGCCAGCAGGCGCAGCAGCGTGGACTTCCCGGCGCCGTTGGCCCCGACCAGCCCGATGACGTCGCCGGGGGCCACCACCAGATCCAGGTTCGAGAACAGGACCCGCTCGCCGTGCCCCGCCGCAAGGTCCTTGACCACCATCGTCGCGCTCATGTAGGCCGATGCTACTAACGTGAGCCAAATGTCTCGCTGGCCCGTGCTCGCCGCCGCCGTCGTCACCGTCGTGGCCGGTCTGGGGGTGCGGCTGCTGTGGGACGGACCGTTCGCCAAGTACGCGGGCGACGCGCTCTACACGGTCCTGATCTACCTGCTCATCGTGCTCGTCCTGCCGCGCGTGCGGCCGGTGTGGGCCGCGCTGGGGGCGACCGCGCTGAGCTGGGCGATCGAGTTCGCCCAGCTCTGGGAGATCCCGCCGCTGCTGCGGCCGCTGCTGGGCAGCACGTTCAACCCGCCCGACCTGTTCTGGTACGCCGTGGGGGGCGCGGCGGCCTGTGCAGCGCATATGGGGTTCGCTGCGTATTTAGCGACGAGGTCCGCATTTAGGTAAAGAACGGTCCTTACCAGCTCGAAACTCCGCTGTAACGCCTTGCCTGTGACATGGAAATGGTCTAGAGATAGACCAAATCCAGAGAGTCCTCCGCCGCGCATCCCCCAAGGAGACCTCAATGACCACAGAAGAGGATTCCAGGCGCCTCGCCGAGCTCGGTTACAAGCAAGAGCTGTCAAGGACCTGGAGCGGTTTCTCCAACTTCGCCATCTCCTTCTCCATCATCTCGATCCTCGCCGGCTGCTTCACCACCTTCGGCCAGGCCTGGAACAACGGCGGTCCCATCGCCATCTCCTGGGGCTGGCCGCTGATCTCCGTCTTCATCCTGATCATCGGTCTCTGCATGTCGGAGCTGGTCTCCGCGTACCCGACGGCGGGCGGCATCTACTGGTGGGCCGCCACCATGGGCAAGCCGATCCACGGCTGGTTCACCGGCTGGCTCAACCTGATCGGCCTCATCGCGGTCACCGCGTCGGTCGACTACGGCTGCGCGACGTTCCTGAACATCACCATCAACCGGCTCACCGGGGGCGGCTGGGACGCCTCACTCGGGAACGCGTTCCTGCTGTTCGTGATCATTCTGGTGCTGCACGCGCTGATCAACATCTACAGCCACCGGCTCATCTCGCTGCTGCAGAACATCTCGGTCTGGTGGCACGTGGCGGGTGCCGCGATCGTGGTGGCGATCCTGATCTTCGCTCCGAGCCACCACCAGACGGTCGGCTTCGTCTTCACCGACACCATCAACAACTCCGGCTTCGGTAACGGCGACGGCGGCATCCCGTTCTGGTTCTACGTGCTGCCGCTGGGCTTCCTGCTCACCCAGTACACGATCACCGGCTTCGACGCCTGCGCGCACGTGTCGGAGGAGACGCAGGGCGCCTCCACGGCGGCCGCCCGCGGGCTCTGGCAGTCGATCTTCTACTCGGCGATCGGCGGCTGGATCCTGCTGCTGGCGTTCCTGTTCGCCGCGACGAACGTGGACGAGATCAACAAGCAGGGCGGCTTCGTGGGCGCCATCTTCGAGACCGCGCTCTCCTCGCCGCTGGCCACCGCGATCTTCGCGATCTCCACGATCGGCCAGTTCTTCTGCGGGATGAGCTGCGTGACCTCGATGTCGCGGATGACCTACGCGTTCTCACGAGACGGCGCCGTGCCGGGCTGGCGGCTGTGGTCGAAGATCGACCGCAACCGGACGCCGGTCAACGCGATCCTCGCGGGCTGCGTGGTGGCCGCCCTGATCACGCTGCCCGCGCTCTGGGCGCCGGCGGGCTCGACCACTCCGGTGGCCTTCCTCGCCGTCGTGTCGATCGCGGTCATCGGGCTCTACCTGGCGTTCCTCATCCCGATCTGGCTGCGGCTGCGCATGGGCGACAACTTCCAGCCCGGCCCGTGGACCCTTGGCCGGAAATATCGGGCCATGTGCTGGATCGCCTGCATTGAGATCGTGATCATCTCGATTTACTTCATCATGCCGATCAAGCCCTCGGCGATCCCCGGCAACGAGAACTTCACCTGGACGGACGTGAACTACGCGCCGGTCCTGGTCGGGGTCGTGCTGCTCGGCATCGCCCTGTGGTGGAAGCTGTCGGCCAAGCACTGGTTCACCGGGCCCCGCCGGACCATCGACGAACTGCCGATGCCCTAAGAGGCTTCGAAAGCCGTGGCCACGGCCGCGCGGACGGTGTCCATGGACGTGGCCTCCAGCTCTCTCTTGAGCGAGGTCATGTCCACGTCGGGCATGCCGCAGGCGACCGCCCAGTGCCACGGCTCCAGGTCGCCGTCGACGTTGAGCGCGAAGCCGTGGCTGGTCACGCCACGGCTCTGCCGCATCCCGATGGACACGACCTTGCGCCCGGTCTCGGACGTCCAGACGCCGGTCAGCAGCTCGGAGCCGGGCGGGGTGTCGCGGCGCTCCGCGGGCAGCCCCAGCGCGCCCAGCGCCTCGACCAGCCGGAGCTCCACCTCCCGCACGTAGTCGACGATGCCCTCGTCCTCGCCCAGCTTGACGATCAGGTAGCCGACGAGCTGGCCGGGGCCGTGGTAGGTGAGCTGGCCCCCGCGGCCGGTCTCGACCACGGGGATGCCGCGCGACGGGTCGGGCAGGTGGGTCACCGGTGTGCGGCGCCCGACCGTGTAGACCGACGGGTGGCTGAGCAGCCAGAGCGTGTCCGGCCGCTCGTCTCGTTGGCGCTCACCGACGAGGTCGGTCATGCGCTCCATCGCCTTGTCGTAGTCGACGAGCTCATCCTGGAGGAGTGTCAGCGGCCTAGCCCTCATGCGTTCCAGGATAGGACGCCCTAGTAGCGCTTCGGCTCCTCGGGGACGAGGATCCACATGGCCACGTAGACCACCCAGAGCGGTCCTGGAATGAGCGACAGCAGCAGCCAGAGGATCCGGACGAGGGTGGGGGGCAGGCCCATCTTGTCGGCGAGACCGCCGCAGACGCCGGCCAGAATTCTGTGCTCTCGTGAGCGGTACATCGTTTCCTCCGTGTGGTTGCACCTGTCTGGAAAACGGATGTCCAGGCAAGAGATATCCCACTAGCCACCCTGAGAAAACCCTGAGAGGGTCAGCCACTCGTGCGCCTGGGCGAGGTGCTGGCTGGTCAGGCCCGTTCTTGGATCAACATGAATGAGCAGGAAATCATCGAGACCCTGAGTGCCCCTGAGGTATTCCTCGTCCTCCAGCCACACCTGGTCGTCGAACCACACGAACGGTCTACGGCCGACATAGGCGGCTACGTGCGGGGTTTTAAACATTTCCCCGTACAAACCGCCCTGGTCCGATCCCGGTCCCATGGGGATGACGGGCAGCGGGGGCAGGCCGAGCCGGGGCCCGATCCACTCGTTGGCGTGCTCCTCCCAGGTCGTCGCCCAGACCAGCTCGGCCCCGGTGACCAGGGCCAGCTCCAGCAGCCGGGTGCCGTGCCTGGCGTTGAGCTGCACGGTGTAGACCTGGTCGCCGACCGTGCAGTGGTAGCGGCGGAAGTCGGGGGTGGGCCGGCTGAACGGGTTGAGCACCCCGTCGACGTCGATCAGCAGCAGCGGTCTCACCGGACGGCCCGATGCTCCTGCGGGCTGACGCCGCGCACCCGCTTGAAGGCCGCGCTGAGCGCGAACGGACTGCCGTAACCGACCTGCCTGGCCACCGAGCCGACCGTCGCGTCGGGCTCGCGCAGCAGGTCGGCGGCCAGAGCCAGCCGCCAGTCGGTCAGGAACGCCATGGGCGGCTCGCCGACCAGCTCGGTGAAGCGCCGGGCCAGCGAGGCCCGCGAGACGCCCACCTGCGCGGCCAGCGTGGCGACCGTCCACGGGTGGGCCGGGTTGTTGTGCAGCATCCGCATGGCCCTGCCCACCACCGGATCGCTCTGCGCCCGATACCAGGCCGGCGCCTCGTGGGTGGCGAACCACGACCGCAGCACGGAGATGAGCAGCAGGTCGAGCAGCCGGTCGAGGACCGCCTCCTGCCCCGGCTGGTCCTTGACGATCTCGGCGCCCAGCAGCGGGACGAGCGGGTCGCCCCGCTGGACCAGCAGCGTGGGCAGCGCCTCCAGCAGGCGCCTGCTCACCTCGCCCTCCATGTGGTAGGCGCAGGTGATCATCACGGTCTCGCCGTCCGCGGCGTTGCCCCAGGTGCGTACGCCGAGGTCCATGGCCTGGGCGAGCGACTCCCCGTCGACCGTGGTGCAGTGCTGGTCGGGGTGGATGACGATCTGCGGCGGCGTGGCGGGGTTGTCGGCCACGGTGTACGGCCCGGGCCCGCGGATGATCGCCACCTCCCCTGGACACATCCGGACGACGTCCCCCTCATCGGGCACCACCCACGCCTCCCCGCGCACCATCACCACCACCGTGAGCGGGGCCTCGTCCTGGATGCGCAGCGACCAGGGCGGATCGAGCATACAGCGGAGCATGAAGGCGCCCCTTGCCCGCGGACCGTCGAGGAGAGCGGCAAGCTGGTCCATGGGCTAGACGATCGCATATGGGATTGCGCTTCTCAACCATGGAGAGTCTCAGGCTTCGGCGGCTTACTTGAGCCATGACAACTTTGGTGCTGGGCGGCACGGGCAAGACCGGCCGCCGCGTGGCGAACAGGCTCACCGTTCTCGACCACCCGTGGCGGATCGGCTCCCGCTCCGCGCGACCGCCCTTCGACTGGACCGACCGATCCACCTGGGCGCCCGCTCTGGACGGCGTCGACTCCGTGTACGTGACCTACTATCCCGACCTCGCCTTCCCCGGCGCCCTGGAAGACGTCCAGGCCTTCACCTCGCTCGCCGTGGCCGGCGGCGTCGGCCGGCTGGTCCTGCTCTCCGGCCGGGGCGAGCCGATGGCCGAGGCGGCCGAGCAGGTCGTCCAGTCGTCAGGGGCCGACTGGACGATCGTGCGGTGCGGCTGGTTCATGCAGAACTTCAGCGAGGGCTACCTGCTGGACCCGGTGCTCGAAGGGGTCATCGCGCTGCCGATCGCGGACGTGCCCGAGCCGTTCGTGGACGTGGACGACATCGCGGACGTCGTGGTGGCGGCGCTGACCCAGGAGGGCCACAGCGGCAAGCTGTACGAACTGACCGGGCCGAGGCTGCTCACCTTCACGGATGTCGCCGCCGAGCTGTCCAAGGCGACGGGCCGGGACATCGTCTACGTGCCGGTGACGGCCGAGCAGTTCGCGGCCGGAGCCCGCGAGCAGGGCGTGCCCGAGAACGAGATCGAGGGGCTGAACGGGCTGTTCGCCGAGGTTCTGGACGGCCGCAACGCGCACCTCGCCGACGGTGTCCGGCAAGCGCTCGGCCGGCCCGCCCGGGACTTCTCCGACTACGCCACCGCGAACAAGTCAGCCTGGACCGTGCGCTGACGCACCACTTGGACCGTGCGCTCAGCGCACCACCTGGACCGTGCGCTCAGCGCACCACTTTGGCCGGATCCCAGCCGGGGCCGGGCACCGAGGCCAGCAGCAGGCGCGTGTAAGGGTGCTCGGGCTCGGCCAGCACCCGCTCGACCGGACCCCGCTCCACGACCACCCCCCGATGCAGCACCAGCGTCTCCTCGCACAGGTGCCGGACCACGGCTAGGTCGTGGCTGACGAACAGCAGGGCCACGCCCGCGTCGCGACGTACCTGGGCCAGCAGCTCCAGGATCTGGGCCTGGATGGAGACGTCGAGCGCGGCCACGGCCTCGTCGAGCACCAGCACCGACGGCTCGACCGCGAGCGCCCTGGCGATCGCGAGGCGCTGCCGCTGGCCGCCGCTCAGCTGATGCGGACGCGCGCCGGCCTCGCGGCTGCCGAGGCCCACCTGGTCGAGCAGTTCGGCGGCGCGGGCGGGCGGCTTGCCGTGCAGGCGGAGCGAGGTGTGCAGGCATTCGGTCGCGGTCAGCCGGGGGTCCAGCGAGAGGTACGGGTCCTGGAAGACCATCTGGATCTCGCGGGCCCGGCGCAGCCTGGCCGCCTTGCCGCGCTCCTTCGGGCCGCGGGCGCGGCCGGCCACGGTGATCGTGCCGGAGTCGGGGGTGACCAGGCCGACCAGCATGCGGGCGATCGTGGTCTTGCCGGAGCCGGACTCGCCGACCAGCCCGAGCGAGCCACCCGGCGCCAGCTCGAAGGAGACCTCGTCGGCGGCCACGGTGCCCTGGAAGGACTTGCTGAGCTTCTGTACGGCCAGCATCAGGCCTCCACGAGGCGGCAGGCGGTTGAGCCGCCCGCGACGGTCAGGGGCCGCGGCTGCCAGGCGTCGCAGTCGCCGGTGGCGTGCGGGCAGCGCGGCGCGAACGGGCAGCCGGCGAACGCGTCGTCGAGTGACGGCGGCCGGCCGGGGATGGGGCGGATCGGGCGCGGGTCGCCGAGCTCGGGCGTGCAGGCGAGCAGCCCGGCCGTGTACGGGTGCCGCGGGTCGGCGAACAGCTCCTTGGCCGGCCGCGACTCCACCACCGCACCGGCGTACAGCACGTGCACCCGGTCACAGTAGGCGGCGGCCAGGTGCAGGTCGTGCGTGATGAACAGCATGCCGAGCTCCCGTTCGGCCTGGATCCGGCGCAGCAGCGCGAGGGTCTCGGCCTGGGTGGTGACGTCGAGCGCGCTGGTCGCCTCGTCGGCCAGGAGCAGGGCCGGGTCGGCGGCCAGCGCGGCGGCGATGACCACGCGCTGGAGCATGCCGCCGGACAGCTCGTGCGGGTACTGCCGCACGCACCGCTCGGGGTCACGCAGGCCGACGGCGGCCAGCAGCTCCAGCGCCCGCGTACGGGCCTCGGCCTTGGACCGGCCCAGGGTGAGCACCATGCGTTCGGTGAGGAAGTCGCCGATCCGGCGTACCGGGTTGAGCGACGAGCGCGGATCCTGGTAGATCATCGACACCTGGGCGGCCCGCAGGTCCCTGAGCGCCGCGGGGCTCATCGAGAGCACGTCGTCGCCGGAAACCAGCACCCGGCCCGACACCCCCGCCCCCTGCGGCAGGAGGCGCAGCACCGCGCGGGCGATCGTGGACTTGCCCGAGCCGGACTCGCCGACCAGGCCGACGACCTCGCCCTTGCCGACGCTCAGCGACACCTCGCGCAGGATCGGCCGCCGGCCGCCCGCCTCGATCGTGAGGTCCTCCACGGAGAGCAGCATCAGATTCCCCTCACGCCCATGCGGTCGGCGAGCCGTACGCCGATCACGTTGAACGACACGACCACCAGGGCGATGGCCGCACCGGGCACCAGCACGGGCAGGAACGCGCCCTGCACGATCGCCGGCTGCCCCTCCTTGACCATGAGGCCCCAGTCGGACGACGGCGGCTGCGCGCCGAACCCCAGGAAGCTCAGCGTGGCCAGGCTCATCAGCCCCTCGCCGAACAGCACCACGAGGTAGCCGACGATCGAGCGCCCCATGTTCGGCACCAGGTGGCGCACGCAGATCGCCAGCCCGCCCATGCCCTGCACCCGATAGGCGTCGATGTACGGCTTGCCGCACTCGGCCAGCGCGACGCTCCTGGTGTACTTGGCGATCGTCGGCGCGTAGGCCAGGCCCAGCGCGATGACCGCCGTGGTCATGCCGTTGCCGAAGACGGCCAGGATCAGCACCACGAACAGCAGCCCGGGGAAGGCGTACATCACGTCGGTCACCCTGGAGACCACCGCGTCGACCCAGCCCCGGTGCCAGGCGGCCAGCGTGCCCAGGGCGACGCCGAGAGCCGAGGCGATGGCCAGCAGCAACAGCGGGCCGACCAGCGAGGTGCGGGCGCCGTACAGGATGCGGGTGAGCAGGTCGCGGCCGGACTGATCGGCGCCGAGCAGGTGCTCGGGCGAGACCGGCGCGAGCGAGGCGCCGAAGTCGACCGCGTCCGGCTCGAACGGCGTGACCAGCGGCGCGCACACCGCGCCGACCACGACCAGGGCGAGGAAGGCGGCGGCGAGCAGGTAGCCGAGCGGCCGGACCGGACGCGGCGAAAGCGTGGCAACAGCGGTCATGAGTCCTCCTTCGTCGGCCTCATGACCAAGGCGCTGTGCTTATTGATGACCTCGACAAGCTCGCTCATGTCCGCCTCCTTGCTCGGGGGTCGATCAGCGGCTGGACCAGCTCCACCAGCGTGGTCACCACGATGTAGGCGGTGACCATGAGCAGCAGCACCGCCTGCGTCACGGGGAAGTCGTGCGTGTTGATCGCGTTGACCAGCAGCGAGCCGATGCCGCTGAGGCCGAACGCGGTCTCCACGGTCACCGTCCCGGCGAGCATCCCGGCGGTCACCAGCCCGCACATGGTCACGATCGGGCCGAGCGCGCCGCGGAAGACGTGCCTGACCACGATCAGCCGCTCGGACAGCCCGGAGGCGCGGGCGACGGTCACGTGGTCGAGTTCGCGCTGCTCGACCATGGCCTGCCTGGTGACCCGGCTGATGATCGCCAGCGCGCCGAGCGCCAGCGTCACGGCCGGCAGAGTCAGATGCCAGAGCGAGCCGCCGCCCATGACGGGGAACCAGCCGAGCCGGACGCCGAACAGCGAGATCAGCACGGTGGCCACCACGAACGGCGGCACGGAGGTGGCGAACGTCGTGCCCGCCACCACCGCCGCGTCGGTCCGCCCGCCGCGTACCGCCGCCAGCACGCCCAGCGCGATGCCGAACACCACGAACAGCACGGCCGCGTAGGCGACCAGCCCGAGCGTGCTCGGCAACCGCGCCGCCAGCAGGTCGCCCACCTGGTCGTTGTACTGCGTGGACCGGCCCAGGTCGCCGGTCACGGCGTCGCCGAGCCAGCGCCCGAACTGGACGAGGAACGGGTCGTCCAGGTGGTACTGCGCGCGGACGGCCGCCAGGTATTCGGGCGTCAGGTTCTCCTTGCCGCCCGCCAGGAACGTCACCGGGTCGCCGGGCGCCGCGTACGACGCCCCGAAGATGACGAACGAGGTGACCAGCAGTGTCGCCAGAACCCCGGTCAGCTTGCGGACCATGCTCAGCCCTTGGCCCCGAGGTCGGCGGCCCACGGGTAGCCCATGTAGACCTGGGAGGCGGGCGGCCCGGTCACCTTGCCGCCGAGCACGACCGCGGACGGCACCTCGACGAGCGAGATCCACACCATGTCGGCGGTGAACCGCTGCTGCAGCTCGATGACGTCCTTGGCGCGCTGGGCGTCGTCGGTGCTCGCCAGCGCCTTCGCGACAAGAGCGTCGTATTCGGGCGAGCTGAAGCCGACCCAGTTGTTGGCCGAGCCCGTCAGGCCGTTGTCGTAGAAGCCGATCGGGTCGGACTTGGTGATGTACCAGTCGTCGGGCACCAGGTCGACCTGGGCGCGCAGCGACTTGTCGGTGTAGAAGCTACCGAACTCGGACGGCGGCACCGTCTTGATCTGCGCGGTGAGCCCGATCTTCTTGGCCGCGTCGACCACCGCGTTGGCGATCACCGTACGGGTCTCGTCCCCGTTGGTGGCCACCACGATCGGCTCCTTGGGCGTGCCGGCCTCCTGGACGAGCTTCTTGGCCTCGTCGAGCGACGGCGTCTCGGGCGCGCCGGACAGCTGGTCGTAGGCCGTCTGGAACGCCTGCTTCTCGTACGACCAGGCGCCCGCGCCCACCGGCACCTTCCACGGCCTGGCCAGCCCGGCGAACCCGGACTTGGCGATGCCCGCCCGGTCGACCGCCAGCGACAGCGCCCGGCGGATCTTCGGGTCCTTCAGCACGCCGCGGTCGGTGGGCAGCAGCACGAACACCCGCGTGGTGGGCCCGTAGGCGACATTGACCGCCTGGTTGCCCTGCAGCGCGACCGCCGGGCCGGTGCTGGAGAGGTACGCGCCGTCGGCCGCGCCCGTCGTCAGACTGTTGACCAGCGCGGTGTCGCCCGCCCATTTGAAGGTCACCGTCTTGGTGAGCGGCTTGACGTCCTTGTTCCAGTACGCCGCATACCGCTCGATGGACAGCTCAGTGCCCGACTTCCAGTCCTTCACCTGGTAGGGCCCGCTGCAGGCGTCCTCGTGGCCCGGCGTGCCGTACTCCTTGCCCAGCTTGTCCACGACCTTCTGGTTCAGCACGATGCCCGCGCCGCCCGCCATGGCCTGGACGAACAGCGCGTTCGGCTTCTTGAACGCGATCGTGACCTGGCCCTCGCCGGACTTGCTGATCGACTCGACGTCCTCGAACTCGTCGGACTCGTCCATGCCCTCGCCCGAATGCCGCTTCAGGCTCCACACGACGTCGTCGGCGGTGACCGGCGAGCCGTCGTGGAAGGTGGCGTCCTTGCGCAGGGTCAGCACCATGGTCTTGGGGTCGGGCTGGTCGACCTTCTCGGCCAGCCATGGCTTGACCGTCATGTCGAGCTGCGTCTGCATGAGCCGCTCGCAGACGTTGGCCATGACCGTGCGGTTGTCGGTGTTGCCGTCGATGTCCATGTCCAGCGTGCCCGGCTCCTCGTCGAGCAGCCAGGTGGCCGAGTCGAGCGCGCCGGTCGCCTTGGCCGTCTGGTTCACCAGCGTGAGCTTGGCCGGGTCGGGCGCCTTGGTGGTGGCGGCCGGGCCACCGCACGCGGCGGTGAGACCGATCAGCCCGGCCACAGCGAGTGTCTTCTTCACAACGTCTCTTCTCCGTGCGGTCCGTCGTAGAGGTTCCAGGGCACGCGCTCGTACTCGTGGTCGCAGGGCGTGCCGGCGGCGATCAAGTAGTCGCCCGTGGTGAGGTCGACGCAGCTCGACAGCAGGGTGGCCCACTGCTTGACAGGGGGCTGGCTCTCGTCCGGGTGGGTGCAGAGCGACTCGGGGTAGCCGAGGTGGTCGGACATGGCGTGCCTGATCAGCTTGCGCGCCTCGTCGCTGCCGGACGCGTGGCGTACGGCGCGCAGCCCGCCCTCCGCACGCGGCACCCGGAACAGCGAGTCGGCCGAGCCGGGGCGGTAGCTGGCGGCGAGCTGGGGCGGCATGAACGCCTGGTAGTGGTTGCCGTGCACGAGCAGTCCGTCGGTGGGATACATCCAGCCGACGGCGCCGGGCGTGGTCTCCAGGTCGATCGCGAAGCCCGCGCGGTGGGTGACCAGCGCGTTGCTGGCGATGTGGGCCCGCGACTTGGTCAGCGCCTCCAGCGCCGAGTTGAGGTCGGCGCTGTCGAGGACCCGGCGCCTGATCAGCGTCTGCGGCACGCCGATGGCGTCGTCGAAGCGCCCGCCGAGCCCGTTGGCGTTGAGCGCGATGCCCGCCGAGTTGGCCCCCTGCCGCCCGACCTGGCCCGCCTCGACGTGCATGATCACGGTGGGCTTGCCCGGCTGGACCACCCTGAGCACCATGACCGTGTCGGCCACGCCGGCGCGCCAGTCCCAGTTCTGGCCCGCGTAGATGTGACCGTCGCCGGACGCCTGCTCCATCAGAGCGAAGGAGGTGCACCCGTCCGGCTCCATGGAGTTGAACGTGGTGTCGTAGATGATCTCCCCGCGCGCGTTCAGCGCGACGATGTCGAGGAACTCGACGCCGGCGCCCTCCGCGACGCCCTCCATCTCCTCGACCAGGTCGGGGGCGAACGCCTTGCTCGGCTCCACCCAGCGCGCCGCCCGCTGCGTCACCTGGGGCCAGGCCAGGCCGCTGGAGTGGGCGAACGCCTCGGCGTAGTAGGCCAGCGCGCGGTGGATCCGTTCGCGGGCCTGCTCGCCATACTGGCGCCCGCGTTCTCGCGGACCTCCGGCGATCTCGACGACGGGCAGGGAAGTGAGGCTCAATGGTGCTCCTTGGACCGGCCGATGCCTGTAACGTTCATTTCAGTGAGGCAACGAGTCCGTAGCGGTCGTTTCCAGGAAAGAGTAATGAGCGCTACACAGGAGTCAAGGTTCGTAATGGAAAATTCACACAGTCCGATCGAGCAGCTCAGGAGCACGGTGAAGCAGCTCTGGGACGAGCTGTCTCCCGCCGAGCGAGCCGTGTGCCAGTTCCTGGTCTCCGCTCCGCCCGAGCAGATCCTCTTCTCCAGCGCGCAGGAGCTGGGCACGGCCTCCGGCACGAGCAACGCCACCGTGATCCGCACCATGCAGCGGCTCGGCTTCGGCGGCCTGCCGGGGCTCAAGCGGGCGCTCGCCGGTGAGTTCACCTCGGCCGTCGCGCCCGACGTACGCATGCGGCAGCGCATCAGCCATGTCGGCCACGACCTGTCGGCGATCTGGGACCGGGTCTTCGACGAGGCCCGCGAGCGCCTCGACCACGGCCGCCGGCTCTATGACGCGGAGGCGTTCCAGCGCGCGATCGAGGTGATGGCCCACGCGAGCTCGGTGCTCGTCTACGGCGCGGGCGCCTCCGAGCCGTCGGCCCGTTACTTCGCGCTCAAGCTGGGCCGCCATGGGCACCGCGCCCGCGCGGTCTCGGCCACCGGCTTCGCGCTGGCCGACGACCTGCTCTCGCTCCAGCACGGCGAGGCCGTCGTCATCTTCCAGCCCGGCCGCAAGCTCAGGGAGCTCACGGTCCTGATCGACCGGGCGCACGCGGTGGGCGCCGGCGTGATCCTCGTCTCGGACGAACTGGGCGGCACTTTCTCCGACCGCGTCGACGCCGTACTGGCCGCCCCCCACACGCCCACCGGCATCAGCGCCGAGCCGCTGACCGGCATCATCGTGGCCGACGCGCTGCTGCTGGCGCTCGACTCGCTCGACGAGAGCCGTTCCGTCGAGCACTCCCACCAGCTGACCGCGCTACGCGAGCAACTGCTGGGCCCCCGTATCCGCTAGCCTCGCCTCGTCACTTACGCGGGTGTGGGAAGGGTGTAGCCGTGATCGGCTGGTTCGAAGCGGTGGTGCTGGGGCTGATTCAGGGCCTCACGGAGTTCCTGCCGATCTCTTCCAGTGCGCATATCCGCGTGGTCTCCGCCTTCTTCGGCTGGCCGGATCCGGGCGCCGCGTTCACGGCGGTGATCCAGCTCGGCACCGAGGCGGCCGTCCTGATCTATTTCAGGAAGGAGATCTGGGAGATCATCTCCACCTGGACCCGCGCCCTGTGGACGCCCGAGTTGCGCAGCCACTACGCCGCCCGCATGGGCTGGTACGTGATCGTCGGATCCCTGCCCATCGGCATCCTGGGCCTGGTGTTCAAGGACCAGATCGAGACGGTCTTCCGCGACCTGCGCCTGGTGGGCACCACGCTGATCGTCTTCGGCATCATCCTCTGGTTCGCCGACCACACCGCCCGCAACAGGCTCACGCTGGAGAAGCATCTGAGCTTCACGCACGCCGTCGTCTACGGCTTCGCGCAGGCGCTGGCGCTGATCCCCGGCGTCTCGCGCTCCGGTGGCACGATCACCGCGGGCCTGCTGCTCGACTACCGCCGCGAGGACGCCGCCAAATACTCCTTCCTGCTGGCCATCCCCGCGGTCCTGTCGTCGGGCCTGCTGGAGGTCGCCCAGATCGGCGGGGGCCAGGCACCCGCCTGGGGGCCGACCATCGTGGCGACGGTCATCTCGTTCATCGTCGGCTACGCGGCGGTGGCCTGGTTCCTGAAGTACATCAGCCACCACCGCTTCACCGGATTCGTCATCTACCGCATCCTGCTCGGGCTGTTCGTCATCCTCGCGGTCACCATCGGCTGGATCCCCGCCCAGGGCTGACCCTCAGGCCGACACGTTCTCGGCGGACGAGCGGGCCGGCTCCGGCCGGTAGGTCACCAGCGTGAAGACCAGCGCCAGCAGTGCGAGCCCGGTGGCCAGCACGATCACGCCCGCCCTGCCGTACCCGTCGAGTGCCAGGCCACCGGTGATGCCCGCCACGAACAACCCGACGTACTGGGCGGAAGACAGCAGCCCCAGACCGATCGGCACGTTGTGCGGCACGGCGGCGACGGTCCTGTACTGCTGCGCCGGCGCGACCAGCCACCCGAGCGCGCCCCAGCAGAACGCCCACACCAGGGCGACGGGCAGGGCGAGGTTCGCGACCGGGATGAGCGCCAGGAACACCGTCGAGGCGGTGATGCCGATCAGCACCATCCGCCGCGGCCCGTACAGGTCGGTGAACCGCCCGCCGACCTGGTTGCCCACGACCCCGCCGATCCCCCACGCCCACAGGACGGCGGGCAGCGGCAGGTCGAACAGCGAGCCGATATAGGTGTAGGCGGCGAACCCGGCGGCGAACATCAGCAGCTGCGTCGTCAGCACCGCCACCACCCGCCGGTCGGCCAGCGGGGCGAACCGGTCGGCCAGCCGTCCGGTGGCCTCGATCATGACGTCGGGCACCACGGCGGCCACCCCGACGAAGCCGAGCACACCGAGCCCGACCACGAGCCAGATCGTGGCCCGCCAGCTCGACACGGACCCGAGCCAGGTGCCCAGCGGCACCCCGATCGCCGACGAGACGCTCAGGCCGCCCATCACCAGCGCGAGCGCGCGACCGCGGCGCTCGGGCGAGCTCAGCGCGTTGGCGACGCCGGAGGCGGTCGGCGTGAACATCGCCGCACCCGCCGCGGCGATGACGCGGGTGACCATCACCAGCGGGTACGTGGGCGCCAGCGCGGTCAACGCGTTGCCCAGCACGAACACGGCCAGCGCGATCAGCAGCACCCGACGGCGCGACAGCCGCGCGGTCAGGGCGGCCAGCACCGGCGACAGCAATGCGTAGGCCAACGCGAACACGGTCATCAGCTGGCCGGCCGCCGATAACGAGATATCCAGATCATGTGAAATGGGGGTCAGCAGTCCGGCGGTGACGAACATGCCGGTGCCGACGGCGAAGTTCCCGAGCGCGAGGGGATAGAGCCGACTGCTCACTGAGTCTCCTTCAGTTTGATGCTCATCAAACTGGCCCATAGTTGGATTGTTGTCAAACAATGCGACGGAGGTAAGGTCGGAGCATGCGCCTGCTTCCCCATCCGGCCACTGACGACATCCAGCTCACGGAGGTGTTGCGGGCGCTGTCCGATCCCATACGCATGGAGATCGTCATCCGTCTGGCCAGCCGCGGCGAGATAACGTGCACCGCGGCGGGCGACGACCTCGGCGTCCACAAGTCGACGGCCTCGCACCACTACCGGACGCTGCGCGAGTCCGGGGTGATCATGTCGCGGCAGGAGGGGCGGCTGAAGTACATCAGCCTGCGGCGCGACGGCCTCGACGCCCGCTTCCCCGGCCTGCTCGACGCGATCCTCGCGGCGGCTCATGTCCCGGTCTGAGAGGCGGCCCGCGTTCGACGGCCCCCCGCTGCCCCAGGCTGACGGGCTGCCCATCCGGCAGGTCCTGCCCGAGCTGCTCGACGTGCTCGACCGCGCCGGCTCGGCCGTCCTGACCTCGCCGCCCGGCACGGGCAAGACCACCGTCGTCCCGCTCGCCCTGGCGGCGACCGGGCTGCGGGTGCTGGTGGCGGAGCCGCGACGGCTGGCCGTACGCGCCGCCGCCAAGCGGATGGGCGTCAGCTACACGATCCGCGGCGAGCGGCACACCGGCGCCAACCCCCTGGTGGAGGTCGTCACCACCGGGGTGCTCCTGCAGCGGCTCCAGCGCGACCAGGAGCTGGCCGGCGTGGACGTGGTGATGCTCGACGAATGCCACGAACGCCACCTCGACGCCGACACGGCGCTCGCTTTCCTGCTCGACGTACGGGACACGCTCCGCCCCGACCTGCGCCTCCTCGCCGCCTCGGCCACCGCGGACGCCGTCCCCTGGTCCCGCCTGCTCGGTGACGCGCCGATCGTGCACGCGTCGGGCGCGACGCACCCCGTCGAGATCGTGTGGACGCCACCGGTACGCCCGGTCGCCCCGCCGCACGGCCTCCGGGTCGACCCCGCGCTGCTCTCGCACGTGGCCCAGGTCGTACGGCAGGCGCTGGCCGAACGGGAGGGCGACATCCTGTGCTTCCTGCCCGGCACGGGCGAGATCGCCAGGGTGGCCGCCCAGCTCGGCAGTGGGCTCTCCGGCGGCGTCGAGGTGCTTCAGGTGCACGGGCAGGCGCCGGCGCGGGTCCAGGACGCGGTGCTGTCGCCCGGGTCGGCGCGCAGGGTGGTGCTGGCCACGTCGGTGGCGGAGTCGAGCCTGACCGTGCCCGGGGTGCGGGTGGTGGTGGACTCGGGCCTGGCCAGGGAGCCGCGCACCGACCACGCCCGGGGGCTCGGCTCGCTCACCACCGTACGGGTCTCGAAGGCGTCGGCCGACCAGCGCGCCGGGCGGGCCGGGCGAGAGGCTCCCGGCACGGTGTACCGGTGCTGGACGGCGGCGGAGCACGAGCGGCTGGCCGACCACGCACGGCCGGAGATCGCCCTGGCCGACCTCACGGGATTCGCGCTGCAGGCCGCCTGCTGGGGCGACCCGGACGCCTCGGGCCTCGCCCTGCTCGATCCGCCACCGCCCGCCGCGATGACCGCGGCCGCCCGCACCCTCCACACCCTGGGCGCCCTGGAACCGGCCCCCGGCACCACCACGCCCTCGTACACGCCGGACTCCGAAACCGACCAGGCGAGCGGCGACGGCGCAGACCGGGAGTCCGGTGGGGGCGCAGGCCGAGAGGCCGACGACGGCACCGGACGGGTGATGTGGCGGGTGACCGCGCGGGGGCGGCGGATGGCACTGGTCGGCGTGCACCCGCGCCTGGCCAGAGCGCTCCTCGATCTCGGACCGCGCGCCGCCGAGGTGGTGGCGCTCCTGTCCGACCAGCTCCCCCGCGAGGCGGGTGACGACCTCGTGGAGATCTGGCGCTCGGCCCGCCACGGCCGCGACGGCTTCACCGCCCGCTGGCGCCAGGAGGTCCGCCGCCTCACCAGAAGCACCCCGCCCCCGAACCGGCAGGCCGTACCACCGGGCGGGCGGGAGTTGACCGACGACGCGGTGGCCGGGCTGGCGGTGGCGTTGGCGTTTCCTGAGCGGGTGGCGCGACGGCGGGGCGGCGGGTACCTGATGGCCTCCGGCACCCAGGCGCAGTTGG
The DNA here is from genome assembly GCF_020215705.1 of Nonomuraea aurantiaca. Taxonomy (GTDB): domain Bacteria; phylum Actinomycetota; class Actinomycetes; order Streptosporangiales; family Streptosporangiaceae; genus Nonomuraea; species Nonomuraea aurantiaca. Next base: position 292,591 of record NZ_JAIWNB010000011.1, read on the forward strand.
CCGACGGGTCGCGGCTCGGTGAGGCGAAGTGGCTGGCCGTGGCGGTGGCCGACCGTCCCACCGGCTCGGCGTCGGCCCGGATCCGGCAGGCCGTGGTGATCGACGAGGAGACGGCCGGGCTGGCGTTCCCGGTGACCACCGAGGAGGAGATCATGTGGCGGACACCGCCGGGCGAGCGCCGCGGCGACGTGTCCGCCCGCGTCGTCGAGCGACTCGGCGCGATCGAGCTCTCCGCCACCCCGCTCAAGAACGCCGACGTACGCGAGGCCATCCTGTACGGCCTGCGCACCGAGGACGTGCTGACCTGGACCAAGGAGGCCATCGCACTCAGGGACCGTCTGGCGTTCTGCCATCGCGAGCTCGGCGACCCATGGCTCCCGATGGACGACCTGGCGGAGATCGCCGAACGCTGGCTGGAGCCCGAGCTGTCCCGCGCCCGCCGCCGCGCCGACCTGGAGCGCATCGACGTGGCCACCGCCCTGAAGCGGCTGATCCCGTGGAGCCGACGGCTGGACGAGGTGGCGCCCGAGCGCGTCGCGGTGCCCAGCGGCTCCCGCGTCCGGGTGGACTATTCGGGCGGGCAACCGGTGCTGGCGGTCAAGCTGCAGGAGTTGTTCGGCTGGACGGAGACGCCGAAGATCGCGGGCGTGCCGCTCCTCGTACACCTGCTCTCTCCCGCCGGACGCCCGGTGGCGGTGACCGCGGACCTTGCGTCGTTCTGGCGCGAGGGCTACCGTGCGGTCCGCGCGGAGCTACGCGGCCGCTACCCCCGCCACCCCTGGCCGGAGGACCCGCTGACCGCGGCCCCCACCCGCCGCGCGAACCCGAGATGACCCCCGCGGCCGACGGGAGCCGAGATGACCGACGAGCGGTTGCTTGAGGCGGCGCGCAACAACGCCGAGTGGTGCGACACGGTGTGCCGCTCGCACGGATCCGCCGGCACGTTCAGCGCACTGAGCTGGACCAACCCCGGCGCGCCACCCCACAGACGACCTCACAGCACGTCGTCCAGGGTCGGGTTCGTCAGCACCTCGACCGTCTCCGACCCCACTCCCAGATCCTTGAACCCGCTGGACGTGGCGACGCAGACCACCGGCCCGTCGAAGTCACGCCCCAGCCTGCGGTAGGCGGCCAGCCCGGCGGCGCCCGACAGCTCCTGCCACAGCCCCTGACGGGCCAGCGCCCGCTGGGCCGCCCGCATCTCCTCGTCCGTGACCACCAGGGCCTCGCCGCCGCTGTCGCGCACCGCCCGTACGCCTCGGTGGCCGCCCACCGAGCCGCCGATGCCGTACGCGTCGGTGTGCCCGAGCGAGACGATCGCGGCCGGCGCCCCCGTGGCGACGGCCCGCGCGTGGGGACCGCCCGCGGCGGCCTCGCAGGAGAACATGCGCGGCGTCGTGCCCGCCAGCCCGAGCCGGCGCAGCTCGGTGAACCCCTTCCAGACCCCGTAGAGCAGCTCCGCGTAGCCCGTCGGCGCGAACACCGCCGCCGGCACCCCGCCGAGCTGCAGGAACAGCTCGTACGCGATCGTCTTGTAGCCCTCGGCCCCGAACGGGTGCCCGGTGTGGGTGACGGTCAGGTTGCTGACCGGGTGGTAGCCGAGCCGGTCCACGATCTCGCGCATCAGCGGCCAGCGCGCCTCGACCGGCACGGCGAGCACCTTGGCCCCGTACGCGCGGACCAGCGAATGGACGGCGGGCGGCGCGTCGGCCGAGGCCAGCACGATGGCGGGCAGCCCGGCGCGGGCGGCGTACGCGGCGGCCGAGGCGCCGTGGTTGCCCGACGAGGCCACCACCACACCGGGCGCCCCCGCGCCCACGGCCGCGCTGACGGCGACCCGGTTGAGCCGGTCCTTGTGCGACCAGGTGGGATTGCGCGACTCGTCCTTGACGTACACGCCTTCCAGCGGGATCAGCGGCGTGCCGCCCTCGCCCAGCGTGGGCGCGTGCAGCGGCGGCAGCAGCGGTGACCAGCGCGCGAGGTCGGGGCCCGGCTCCTGTTCGAACAGGGTCGCGCTGACCCGGGCGTAGTCGTAGTCGACCTCGACCGGATAGGCCAACGACGCGGTGCTCGTCGTGGGGCAGCCGCGGGTCAGCGGCGGCCACAGCGGATACGTGATCGAGGGATCGCCCAGGGAGCGCTGGCCGGTGGCCAGAGATGGTCCGTTCACGCGGCCCAAGCCTAGACGCGCTATCATCGTGATATCACTTCGATAGCAAGGAGTCGGGATGGAACGACGTGCTTTCCGCCTGAACGGTTTTCTGGTCCTGCTCGTCCTGCTGGCGCTCGCCGCCGTGGCGGCCGTGGTCTCGCTGGAGGTTCTGGGTCTCGGGTGGATTGTCCTTTTCGTACTGGTGGCCGGCGGGTTCACCGTGGTCAACCCGAACGAGGCGAAGGTGGTGCAGTTCTTCGGCCGCTACATCGGCACGGTCGAGGACGCGGGCTTCCAGTGGGTGCTGCCGTTCACCAACAAGACCACGATCACGCTCAGGGTCCGCAACTTCGAGACGGCCAAGCTCAAGGTCAACGACGCCGACGGCAACCCGGTCGAGATCGCCGCGGTGGTCGTCTACAAGGTGACCGACGCGGCCAAGGCCAAGTTCGCGGTGGACGACTATGAGAACTACATCGCGATCCAGTCGGAGGCGGCGGTGCGCCACCTGGCCACCACCCACCCCTACGACTCGCACGAGCCCGAGCGCACCAGCCTGCGCGACGGCGCCGAGGTGGCCACCGAGCTCACCGCCGAGCTGCGCGAGCGCACCGAGCTGGCCGGGATCGAGGTGCTGGAGGCGCGCATCACGCACCTCGCGTACGCGCCTGAGATCGCCCAGGCCATGCTGGTCCGCCAGCAGGCCGGGCAGGTCGTGGCGGCGCGCACCCGAATCGTCGAGGGCGCTGTGGGCATGGTCCAGCTCGCGCTCGATAGGCTGGCCGCCGAGCAGGTGGTGGAGCTGGATGAGGAGCGTAAGGCGCAGATGGTCTCCAACCTCTTGGTCGTCCTCTGCGGCGACCGGGCGATCCAGCCGGTGGTGAATACCGGCAGCCTGTATGCCTGAGCGCAAGAAGCTCCTGCTGCGCCTCGATCCGGCCGTCTACGACGCCCTCGCCAAGTGGGCGGCCGACGATCTCCGCAGCGTCAACGCGCAGATCGAGTTCGCGTTGCGGCTCGCGCTGAAGCAGGCCGGCCGGGAGCCTCGCAACGAAGGGTGAAAACCCGCACACTTTAAGCATGTTGTGGACAGGCAGGTCCGCCATCGAGATCGCGACGGCCGTACGTCAGGGTGAGGTCACGGCCGCGGCCGTCGTCGAGGAGCACCTTCACGCGATCGCCGAGCGCGATCCAGGAGTCGGGGCGTTCCGGCTGGTCAGGGAGCGGGCCCTGGACGAGGCGCGGGCCGTGCAGAAGCGCCGCGACCTGGCTGACCTGCCGCTGGCGGGCGTACCCGTCGCGGTGAAGGACAATCTGGAGGTCGCGGGCGAGGCCACCCGCGGCGGGTCCGCCGCGACGGCGGACACGCCCGCGCGCGAGGACCATGAGACCGTCGCCCGGCTGCGCGCGGCCGGTGCGGTGGTCGTCGGCCTGACGAACCTGCCCGAGCTGGGGCTGGTCGCCTTCGGCGACAGCGCCTACGGCACCGTGCGCAACCCCTGGAACCCGGCCCGTACGGCCGGCGGCTCCTCGGCGGGCAGCGCCGCGGCGGTGGCGGCCGGGATGGTGCCGGTGGCGCTGGGCAACGACGGGATGGGCTCGCTGCGCATTCCCGGGGCGTGCTGCGGGGTGTTCGCCATCAAGCCGGGCACGGGCCTCGTACCACCGCCGACGGAGAACTGGGGCGGCCTCACCGAGAACGGCCCGCTGGCCAGGAACGTGGCCGACCTGGCGCTGATGCTCTCTGTCCTGGCCGCCGACGAGGGCCTGGCCGAGTCCTGGCGCGGCGGCGAGCGGATCGAGCCCCGGCCGCGCATGCTCCGCTCGGTCTGGGCGGACGACGACGACGAAGTATGGGCGCCCCGGCCACCGCACGAGACCCCGGAGCCCTTCGACCTGCGCGTCGCCTACGCCCCGCAGCCGCTCCCGGCGGGCCTGCCGATGGACCGGGAGTTCCAGGCGGCGGTACGCGCGGCGGCCGAGACCCTCAGGATCGCCGGGCACACGGTCGTCGAGCACGGCCGGCGCCTGCCGGCCGCGCTCGGCCCCGCTACGCTCGCCACCTGGCTGACCCGCGCCGCCGGAGCGGCCACCGGCCTCGACCGCAGACGCCTGGAACCACGCACCCGCGCGCTGGCCCGCGCGGGCCGGGTGCTCCACGCGCTCCGGCTGGACGGCGAGCGGGGCCGCGCCCGCTGGCACGGTTACGGCGCCGACCAGTGGTTCGGTGACGCCGACGTGCTGATCACGCCGACGCTGGCCACGATTCCGCCGAAGGCCGACCGCTGGGGCAAGCGCGGGTTCGCACGCAACGTGCTGGCCAACGTCAGGTACGCGCCCGCCACCGGCGCCTGGAACATGTGCGGCTGGCCCGCGCTCACCGTCCCCATCGCCACCCACTCCAGCGGCCTGCCGATCGGCGTCCAGCTCATCGCCCCACCCGGCGGCGAACCGCAACTCCTCGGCCTGGCCGCCCAGCTGTCGGCCGCGCACCCACCGGTCCGGCCGCGCGGCTTCTCGAACTGACAGTCCGATCAGCTGAAGTCGGGCAGTCGGCGGCGGGCGTGGTCGATGAACGCTCGCGCGGCAGGCCCCGATGGTCCCGTGGCCCGCCAGACGAGCGCCATCCGGCCGCGCAGCCGCGGCTCGGTGATCTCCAGTACGTGCAGGTCGTCCTTCGCGGCGGCGACCGCCGACTCGGGCAGCACGGCCAGGCCGAGCCCCTTGGCGGCGAGCTGCCCCAGCACGTACGGCTCGCTGGCCTCGAAGGCGACATGCGGCGTGAACCCGGCGGCGGCGCACGCCTCGTCGAGAGCGGCCCGCAGGCCGGTGCCACGCGGCAGGCAGATCAGCGCCCGATCCGCCAGCTCCGGAAGGGTGACGGCGGGCTTCACCGCCAGATCGTGAGTGAGCCCGACGGCTGCCACCAATGCCTGGTCGACCACCACCTGCGCGTCGAGCCCCGGCGGCACGCTCGATCCGATGCCGATGAGCCCGAGGTCCATCCGCCCCGCCCGCACCGCCTCGATCAGGCTCTCCGGATCGGACTCCTGAAGCGAGATCTCCACGGCCGGATGCCGTTCGTGGAAGTCGGCCAGCAGTCCGGGCAGGTCGAGCACGGAGGGCGCGGAGACGGCACCCATCACGACGTGCCCGCGCAGCAGCCCGGTCATCTCGTCGACGACCAGCCGGGCGCTGGCTACCGCCGCGAGCGCGGCCCGCGCGTACGGCAGCACGGCCTTCCCGACCTCGGTGAGGCGCACCTGTCGCGCCGAGCGGTCGAACAGCGGCTGGCCCAGCTCCCGCTCCAGCTGCCGGATCTGCGCGCTCACCCCGGGCTGGGCCACGTGGAGCCGGGCCGCGGCGCGGGTGAAGCCGGCCTCCTCGGTGACGGCCACGAAGTACTCAAGCTGGCGCAGCTCCATAACAAATCATGCTAGCAGCCAGGCAATCCATCTCTTTGGCTTCTGGATGCGCCATGCCGTCGACCAGGTGCGTGCCGTGTGGGATGCCGGCAACCTGTTCCGGCTCAACGCCGACATCCCACCGGCCTGACGGTCAGACCCCCATCGGGTGCCAGACCGTCTTCGTCTCCAGGAAACGCGTCATACGGGTCAGGGCCGGGGCCGCCCGCCAGTCCTCGTCCGGCGACGGGCGCAGGACCCGCTTGAGGTTCTCCGCCGCCGCCTGCTCGCAGGTCAGCGCCAGGTCGGCGTCGGACACACCGGTCAGGTCCAGCCCGTTGACGTCCATGTGGGCCGCCAGCCAGGGCGCGAGCTCCTGCTGATGGCCCGTGAGGACGTTGACGACGCCGCCCGGCAGGTCCGAGGTGGCCAGCACCTCCGCCAGGGTGATGGACGGCAGCGGCGTCCGCTCGGAGGCGATCACGACGCACGTGTTGCCCGTCACGATCGCCGGCGCGATCACCGAGATCAGCCCCACCAGCGGGTCCTCGGGCGCGACGACGCCGACGACGCCCGTGGGCTCCGGTGAGGAGAGGTTGAAGTACGGGCCGGCGACCGGATTGGCCGTGCCGTGCACGGAGGCGATCTTGTCCGACCAGCCCGCGTACCAGACCAGCCGGTCGACCGTGGCGTCCACGGCCTCCAGCGCCGCCTTCTTGCCGCCGCCCAGCTCCTCGGCGAACTGCGCGCGGCGGCCCTCCAGCATCTCGGCGATCCGGTAGAGGATCTGGCCCCGGTTGTAGGCCGTGGCGCCCGACCAGCCGGGGAACGCCTTGCGCGCTGCCACCACGGCGTCACGCACGTCCTTGCGGGAGGCCCGCGACGCGTTGGCGAGGAAGTCGCCCTTGGGCGAGGTCACGGCGTAGGACCTCCCGCTCTCGGAGCGCGGGAACGCCCCGCCGATGTACAGCTTGTACGTCTTGCGAACGGCCAACCTACTCATCGCCGCGCCCCCTCCGCATGGTCTCCTCCGACATCTCGACCGGCACGAAGACCTGGCCGCACCGGCTCACCCCGCAGCGGTGGGCGTACCAGCCGGTGCGTACGGGCCTTCCGGCGCGGGCGAAGGCGTGGCCGCGCGTGGCCTGCGCCCGCCGAATGCCCCGGCGGGAACGACGGTGCTCACACATCAAGGTAGGCCTCCAACCCGAGCAGCCCGCCCTCGCGGCCGTATCCGGACTCCTTGTAGCCGCCGAACGGCGCGGCCGGGTCGAACCGGTTGAACGTGTTGGCCCAGACCACTCCGGCCCTGAGCTTGTCGGCCATCCACAGGATGCGCGAGCCCTTCTCCGTCCAGATCCCGGCCGACAGCCCGTACGGCGTGTTGTTGGCCTTCTCCACGGCCTCGGCCGGGGTGCGGAACGTCAGCACCGACAGCACCGGGCCGAAGACCTCCTCCCGGGCGATGCGGTGCGACTGGGCCACGCCGGTGAAGACGGTCGGCGGGAACCAGAAGCCCTTGTCGGGCAGGTCGCAGGCGGGCGACCAGCGTTCGGCCCCCTCCTGCTCGCCGAGGTCGCTGAGCGAGCGGATCTTCGCCAGTTGCTCGGCCGAGTTGATCGCGCCGATGTCGGTGTTCTTGTCGAGCGGGTCGCCCAGCCGCAGCGTGCCGAGGCGCCGCTTGAGCCCCGTCAGCAGCTCGTCCTGGATCGACTCCTGCACCAGCAGCCGGGAGCCCGCGCAGCACACGTGCCCCTGGTTGAAGAAGATGCCGTTGACCACGCCCTCGACGGCCTGGTCGAGCGCGGCGTCGTCGAAGACGATGTTCGCGGCCTTGCCGCCCAGCTCCAGCGTGAGCTTCTTGCCGGTGCCCGCGACGGTCCGGGCGATGATCCGGCCGACCTCGGTGGAGCCGGTGAAGGCCACCTTGTTCACGTCGGGGTGGGCGACCACGGCGGCGCCGGTCTCACCCGCTCCCGTGACGATGTTGACGACACCGGGCGGCAGGTCGGCCTGCTGGCAGATCTCCGCGAACAGCAGCGCCGTCAGCGGCGTGGTCTCGGCCGGCTTCAGCACCACCGTGTTGCCGCAGGCCAGCGCCGGGGCGATCTTCCAGGCCAGCATGAGCAGGGGGAAGTTCCACGGGATGACCTGCCCGGCGACGCCGAGCGGCCGGGGGTCCGCGCCGAACCCGGCGTACTCCAGCTTGTCGGCCCAGCCGGCGTAGTAGAAGAAGTGCGCGGCGACGAGCGGCAGGTCCACGTCGCGCGACTCGCGGATGGGCTTGCCGTTGTCGAGCGACTCCAGCACGGCCAGCTCGCGGGCGCGTTCCTGGATGATGCGGGCGATCCTGAACAAGTATTTGGCCCGCTCGGCCCCCGGCATCGCGCTCCAGACCCCAAAGGCCTTGCGCGCGGCCTGTACGGCCCGGTCGACGTCGTCGGCGGAGGCCGTGGCGACCTCCGCCAGCTTCTCCTCCGTCGCCGGGTTGATCGTCTTGAAGGGAGAGCCCGAACCGTCCGCGAACTCGCCGTTGATGAACAGCCCGTACGACGGCTTCAGATCGACGATGTCGCGCGACTCGGGCGCCGGTGCGTATGCGAAGCTCGCCATCATCAGTCCAAGGTGAAGTAGTCGGGGCCCGCGTAACGGCCGGTCGTGAGCTTCTGGCGCTGCATCAGCAGGTCGTTCAGCAGCGACGACGCGCCCAGCCTGAACCAGTCGGGCGACAGCCAGTCCTCGCCCGCGGTCTCGTTGACCAGCACGAGGTTCTTGATGGCGTCCTTGGTGGTGCGGATGCCGCCGGCCGGCTTCACGCCGACCTGCCGGCCCGTCTCGTCACGGAAGTCGCGCACCGCCTCCAGCATGATCATCGTCACCGGCGGCGTGGCGGCCGGGGCCACCTTCCCGGTGGAGGTCTTGATGAAGTCGGCTCCGGCCAGCATCGCCAGCCAGGACGCCCGCCGTACGTTGTCGTAGGTCGACAGCTCGCCGGTCTCGAGGATCACCTTCAGGTGGGCGGAGCCGCAGGCGGCCTTCACCGCGACGATCTCCTCGTACACCTTGAGATAGTCGCCGGACAGGAACGCGCCGCGGTCGATCACCATGTCGATCTCGTCGGCGCCCGCGGCGACGGCGAGCGCGGTGTCGCTCACCTTGACCTCCAGCGAGGAGCGTCCGCTCGGGAAGGCGGTCGCCACGGAGGCGACCTTCACCCCCGAGCCGCGCAGCGCGCCGGCGGCCACGGCCACCAGGTCGGGATAGACGCAGACGGCGGCCACCCGGGGCGCTCCCTCGCCGGGGTGCGTCGCCTTGGTGCACATCGCACGGACCTTGCCGTGCGTGTCCGCGCCCTCGAGCGTGGTGAGGTCGACCATCGAGATGGCCAGGTCGATCGCCATGGCCTTGGCGCTGGTCTTGATGGAGCGGGTGCCGAGCATCGCCGCTCGCTGGTCCGCGCCGACCCGGTCGACACCGGGCAGGCCGTGCAGGAATGCTCGCAGCGTCGCGCCGGACGAGCCGACGTCGGCGAGCGAGGTAGTCACAGTTGACACCTCCACAGGATCGCCGACCAGGTGGGCTACGTCCAAACCGGATCTATAAGGCGGCATAGGCGCGCCTCCTAAGTACTCCCTGGCCTGGAGTTTCCCGGGAGATAGGGCATCCGCCCGATGTGGCGGTAGGGGCCTTAGCCCGAACCTTAAGAGTGTCAGCAAGAAACAAGAAGGAGACACACCATCATGAGTCCCGAGATCGAATACCAGATCATGAAGAGCCACGTCAACGAGCTGCAGCAGGCGGCCGCGCGACACCGTCAGGTACGCGAGGCCCAGGAGGGCAACAAGTCCGAGCGCCGCTCGGTGTTCGGTAAGCGCCGCTCCTCATGACCGCCCCACAAGCGCCCGGCCGCAACCTCCCTCGCGGCCGGGCCACCGTCCCTCCCTAGGACCGCCTTCCTCCCCATTTCGAAGGCGGTATCCGAATCGAGACGGTCTCGTGACGAACCCCAGGGGACCCGTCGCGGCCAGCGCCCCAGCGGGCCAAGCCGCCCGTCAACCTGCCCTAAATGCGTCGAAAGCGACTGGTGAGGCATGACATGCTGGACGACATGCTGGGACGTTCGGTAAGTCCCGTCTTCGTGGGGCGGGAAGAGGAGCTCACGACCCTCTCTCAAGCCTTCGACGAGGCCCGGAAGGGCGCCGCGACAGCCGTGCTGGTCGGCGGCGAGGCGGGAGTCGGCAAGACCCGGCTGGTACAGCGCTTCGCCGAGCAGGCGGCGCGGAGCGGGGCTCATGTGCTGTACGGCGGGTGCGTCGAGCTCTCCACGGAGGGCTTGGCCTACGCGCCGTTCACGGCTGCCCTGAGGCAGCTGGTCAGGGAGCAGGGCACCACCCAGATCGCCGCGCTGCTGCCGGGCGGCGCCGAACGCGACCTGGCCCGGCTGCTCCCCGAGTTCGGCGAGCCCAGCGGCGACGGCGAGACCGACACGGGCCGGGCACGTCTGTTCGAGCAGTTCCTGACGCTCCTCCAACGGCTGGCCGGCAACCGGCCGACGATCCTGCTCATCGAGGACATCCACTGGGCCGACCGGTCCAGCCGCGATCTGATCGCCTTCCTCAGCCGCAACCTCGGCACCGCGCAGATATTGATCGTCATGACCTACCGCTCCGACGACCTGCACCGGCAGCATCCGCTCCGGCCGGTCCTGGCCGAGCTGGGCCGGGTCAGCGGCGTACTCAGGCTCGACCTGCCCCGCCTGTCCAGGGACGAGGTCGCCCTGCAGATGGCCGGGATCCTCGGCAGCGACCCCGATTACCCCAAGGTGCAGAAGGTCTACGAGCGCAGCGAGGGCATCCCGCTGTTCGTCGAGGCCCTGCTCGACTGCGGCGAGGACTGCGCGTTCCCCGAGTCGATGCAGGACCTGATACTCGGCTCGGTCGAGCGGCTGCCCGAGGAGACCCAGCGCGTGCTGCGCATCGCCGCCGCGGGCGGCATCAGGGTCGGCCACGCCCTGCTCGCCGCGGTCAGCGGCCTGTCCGACCTGGAGCTGGAGGCCGCGCTGCGGTCGGCCATCGCCGGGAACGTGCTGCAGATCGCCGACAACCGCGCCTACGTCTTCCGGCACTCCCTCATCCGCGAGGCCGTACACGACGAGCTGCTGCCCGGTGAGCATCAACGGCTGCACTCGCGCTACGCCGAGGAGATCTCGCGCGACCGCAAGCTGGTGCCGCCGGGCCGGGCCGCCGTGGAGCTGGCCCACCACTGGTACGGCGCGCGCAACGACCTCTGGGCGCTGATCTCGGCCTGGGAGGCGGCGCAGAAGTCGTTCGTGGCCTTCGCCTACACCGAGGCGATCCCGCTGCTCGAACGCGTACTCATGCTGTGGGACCGGGTGCCGGACGCGGCCGAGCGCATCGGCGCCGACCACACGGCGGTGCTCGAACGCGCGAGTGAGGCCGCCCTCGCGGGCGGCGAGCTCGACCGGGGCATCAAGTTCGTCAAGGCGGCCCTGTCGCAGCTCGACGAGACCCGGGAGCCGGCCCGGGTCGCCACGCTGATCGTGCGCTGGGCCAACCTCAAGATCTACAAGGGCAAGACCGGCGTCCTCGACGACTTCCAGCACGCGCTGCGTCTGGTGCCCGAGCCGAACCTGGCCCGCGCGAGCGTCATCATGCCGATGAGCCAGCACCTGATGCTCCGTGGCGACGTCAAGGAGGGCACCCGGCTCATCGAAGAGGGGCTGCGCCTGTGCCGGGACCTCGGCGACAAGTGCCTCGAAGGGGACCTCCTGCTGAACCTGGCGCTCGGCCACTCGATCGACGGTGACACAGAGGCGACGCTGGCCACCAACCTGCGGGCGCTGGAAATGGGCCGTCAGGAGAACTCGGGACGGCTCATCGCGCGGGCGATCGGCAACAACATCGACGCGCTGAGCGACCTCGGGCGCTCCGAAGAAGCGCTCGCGCTGGCCGACGAGGGCTGGCAGCTGGCCAAGCAGTACGGCCGGATGCGGCTCAACGGGCTGTTCATCCTCCTCAACAGGGCCGAGGCGCTGGAGGCCATCGGCCGCTGGGACGAGGCCCTCGAGACCCTCGCTCAGGCGCTCAGCTTCGGTCCCGTGCTGCGCACCTACAACCACCTGCTCCGCGTACGCGCCGACATCGCGCTGGCCAGGGGCGAGCTCGCGGTCGTCGAAGGCATCCTGGCGGAGCTGGGCGTGCTCAAGGAGCGGCCCGAGGAGTTCCTCCAGGACATCACCAACAGCACCCGGCTGCGCATCGGCTGGCACCTGTTCAAGGGCGAGTCGCTGGCCGCGCTGGCCGTGACCGAGCGCATCCTGTCGTTGTCGTCGCAGTCCCCGTCGTCGCAGTCCCCCAAAGCCATGCTGGGCTGGCGGCGGCTGGCCCTGGTCACCCTGGTCTGCGACACGGCCGAGGACGCCGAGCCCGACCGGGTCCGCGCGGTGCGCGAGCAGGCCGCCAGGGTGGCCGCGAACCTCAAGGTCAGCGGGCCGGTGGCGGAGGCGTACAAACTGACGTACTCGCGCGACTTCGACGCGGCCGCGGCCGCCTGGGAACGCCTCAAGCGCCCGCACAACCAGGCCAAGGCCCTCGTCAGAGCGGCCACCGCAGTGGCGCGGTCGGGCGACAGGGAGGGCGCGGCGACCCGCCTCGCCGTGGCCGCGCCGCTGGCCGCCGCGCTGCGGGCGACGCCGCTGATCGACGAGATCGAGGCGCTCTCCCGGCGCGTCGGCGTCGTCCAGCAGCAGGCGACCGTCCCCGAGCTGCTCACGCCGCGCGAGACGGAGGTGCTCCGGCTGGTGGCGCTGGGCCGTACGAACCGGGACATCGCCGGCGAGCTGTTCATCTCGGCCAAGACCGTCAGCGTGCACGTGTCCAACATCCTGGCCAAACTGGGCGTGACCACCCGCGGCGAGGCAGCGGCGGCCGCACACCGCCTCTCCCTACTGACTCGGTAGGACCCCCCACCACGACGGACCGTCTTCTTCTCCTCCCCCGAAGGACCCCAGCCACGACGGACGTCACAGGAGTCGAGACGGTGGCGTAACGGACCCACTCCCCCAGGCAGCCAGGTCCCGGCGAAGGAACTCGGCGGTGTGGGAGCCGTCAGCCGCCAGCAGGTCGCGCGGCGTGCCCTCGAAGAGCACCCGGCCGCCCTGCCCGCCACCCTCGGGCCCGAGGTCGATGACCCAGTCGGCGTTCTTGACCACGTCCAGGTTGTGCTCGATGACGACCACCGAGTTCCCGGCGTCGACGAGCCGGTCCATGATGTCGAGCAGCCGCTTCACGTCCGACATGTGCAGGCCGGTGGTCGGCTCGTCCAGGACGTACACGGTGCCGCTCTTGTGCAGTTCAGTGGCCAGCTTGATGCGCTGGCACTCGCCGCCCGACAGCGTGCTGAGCGGCTGCCCGAGCGTGAGGTAGTCGAGCCCGACGTCGTTGACCGCGCGCAGCACCCGCCTGAGCTTCGGCTGCGGGAAGAACGCGAACGCCTCGGCCGCCGTCATCTCCAGCACGTCGCTGATCGACTTCCCGTCGAGCTTGTGCTCCAGCACCTCCGGCCGGAAGCGCCGCCCCTGGCAGACCTCGCAGGTCGACTTCAGCCCGTCCATGAACGCCAGGTCGGTGTAGATGACGCCGAGACCCTGGCAGGCGGGGCAGGCGCCCTTGGAGTTGGGGCTGAACAGCGAGGCGCTCACCGAGCCGGCCCGTGCGAACAGCCGCCGGATCTCGTCCAGCATCCCGGTGTAGGTGGCGGGGTTGGAGCGGCGCGAGACGCTGACGGCCGACTGGTCGATGACCACCGCATCGGGGTGGCGGCTCAGGAACACGTCGTTGACCAGCGTGCTCTTGCCGGATCCCGCGACGCCCGTCACGACGGTCAGCACGCCGGCGGGGATGTCGACGGTGACGTCCTTCAGGTTGTGCGTGTTCGCGCCGGCGATCGTCATCGCGCCCGTGGGGCGCCGGTAGCCGGTCTTCAGGGGTAGTCGCTGCTTCATGTACCGGCCGGTCATGGTGTCCGCCTCGGGCAGCGCCGCCGCGGTGCCCTCGTACACCACCTGCCCGCCGCGTGTCCCGGCGCCGGGGCCGATGTCCACGACGTGGTCGGCGATCCTGATCACCTCGGGGTCGTGCTCGACGACGATGACCGTGTTGCCCTTGTCCCGCAGCTTGCGCAGCAGCGTGTTGAGCCGTTCGACGTCGCGCGCGTGCAGCCCGACGCTCGGCTCGTCGAAGACGTACATCATGTCCGTGAGGCTGCTGCTGAGGTGCCGCACCATCTTGACGCGCTGTGACTCGCCGCCCGAGAGCGTGGCGGTCTCGCGGTCGAGGCTGAGGTAGCCGAGGCCGATCGTGACGAGGTCGCGCACCCGCTCGATCAGGCTCGCCACCACGGGAGCGCCCACCGGGTCGGTGAACCCGGCCAGCACCTCAACGAGCTCGGTGGCCTCCATCGCGGCGAGCCGGGCGATGTTGAAGCCGTCGATCTCGCAGCCGAGCACCTCCTGATTGAGCCGGGTGCCCGCGCACAGCGCGCAGGTGGCCGTCGTGACGTACTCCTGGAAGAGCCGGCGGTTGGCCTCGGACATCTCGGCGACGTCCTTCTTGATGTACAGGCGGGTGAACCGCTCCACCACGCCCTCGTAGCTGGAGTTGATCGTGCCGCCCTGCCACTCCAGCGGCACCTTGGCCTGGGCGCCGTGCAGCAGCGTCGCCCATTCCCGCTCGTCGTAGTCGGCCAGCCTCTTGTCGTTGTCGAACAGGCCGGAGTTGGCGTAGATCTTCCAGTACCAGGTGCCGACCGCGAAGTGCGGGTGCAGGAGGGCACCTTCGTTCAGCGACCGGGACCTGTCCAGGAAGACGTCGAGGTCGAGCGCGACCGTCCTGCCCAGACCCTCGCATTCGGGGCACATGCCCTGAGGATCGTTGAACGAGAAGGCGTTGGAGTAGCCGACGAACGGCTTGCCGACCCGCGAGAACAGCAGTCTCAGCAGCGAGTAGATGTCGCTGATCGTGCCGACGGTCGAACGCGAGCCGCCCCCGAGCCGCTTCTGGTCGACCACGATCGCGGCGGAGAGGTTCTCGATCACGTCGACGTCCGGCTGCCCGTACTTCGGCAGCCTGTTGCGGGCGAAGCTGGTGAAGGTCTCGTTGAGCTGCCGCTGCGCCTCGGCGGCCAGGGTGTCGAACACAATGGACGACTTCCCGGACCCGGATACGCCGGTGAAGACGGTGATCTGCCCCTTCGGGATGCTCAGGGAGATGTCGCGGAGATTGTTCTCGCGCGCGCCGATGATCTGGATACGGGACGCCTGCAACGCCACTCCTCGATCTCGAGTAACTCCGTACGCAGTACATCGTACTATGTACGGAGTTATGCTGAGTGAGAAGATGGATGATGTGCCGCTCACGATCGCCCGGACCAGCGCCGGAGACCCCGCCCGCACCATAGAGCTGCTCTGGAGGCGGCCGGGAGCGCGGCCGGCGCAGCGCGGGCCACGTCAGGGCCACACGGTCGACGAGGTAGTCGCCGCCGCGATCGCCGTCGCCGACGAGGAGGGCCTCGACGCCACGACGATGCGGCGGGTCGCCCAGGCGCTGGGGATCGGCACGATGTCGCTCTACACGTACGTGCCGGGCAAGGCCGAGCTGCTCGACCTCATGCTCGACACGGTCCTCGGCCAGATGCCGCGCCCCGACCTCGCGGACCTGCCGTGGCGGGCGCGGCTGGAGGCGGTGGCGCGGGCCAACCTCACGCTGTACGAACGACACCCGTGGATGCTCGCCGTGTCCACCACACGCCCGCCGCTCGGCCCGGGGGTCCTGGCCAAGTACGAGCACGAGCTGCGGGCCTTCGAAGGGCTCGGCCTGGGCGACGTGGAGATGGACGCCGCCCTGACCTACCTGCTCGGCTTCGTCCACGCCTCCGCCCGCTCAGCCGCCGACCAGCGGGCCGCCCAGAACGACGCGATGACGGACGAGCAGTGGTGGGCCGTCAGCTCTCCGCTGCTCGCCCGCCTCTCCGACGAGGCCGCCTACCCGACGGCCAGCCGGGTCGGCGCGGCCGCCGGAGCCGCCCACCAGGCCGCCTACAGCGCCGACCACGCCTACGAGTTCGGCCTTGAGCGCGTCCTGGACGGCCTCCAGGTCCTCATCGAACGCCGCTAGAGGCGCCCTCGCCCGCTACCCGTTCTTCCGCTCCGCCGCAGGGGCATCCTCCGAGGGGCCCGCTTCTTCCCGCTCCCCCGGAGGGGGTATCCCAAGGGACCGCAGCCACCACAGACCGCCACAGGGGCCGAAACGGTCGTGTCACGAACCTCCGGGGACCCCGTGCGGTCACCGCCCTAGACGACCGCGTCGACCAGCAGCGCGACCCCGAAGATCGCGAACACCGCGGCGGCCCCATACCTGATCGCCTTCTCCGGCAGGTGCTTGCCCAGCAGGCGCCCCACCACGATCGCGAGGGCATCGGCGGCGACCATGCCCACGGTGGACCCGATCCAGGTGCCCAGCCAGCCGTGCTGCGTCGCCAGCGTGATGGTGGCCAGCATGGTCTTGTCACCCAGCTCGCTCAGGAAGAACGCCACCGTCACCGCGACCACGGCGTTCCTGGTGGTGCGCCGGGCCTTGCGCGACTCCTCTTCCGTCAGCTCGTCACCGCGCAGCGTCCACAGGGCGAAACCCAGGAAGGCGAGGCCGGCCACGACGGAGATGGCGGTGGTGGGCAACGCGTCGCCGATCAGCCCGCCCACCGCGACGCTGACGAGGTGCACGGCGGTCGTCGCGATCGTGATGCCGGCCAGCACCGGCCCAGGCTTGAAACGGGTGGCGAACGTCATCGCCATGAGCTGGCTCTTGTCCCCCATCTCGGCCACGAAAATGACCGCGAGGCTGATCCAGAACGCTTCCAACTGTCCTCTTCCGCGCGACCGAGCCGGAAGCAGGCACCCAGGGAGTTTTCGGGCACGACTTCGGCCCGGTAGCGTCTTGATCCATAGCTACCAGGCCGAAGGTCTCGTCCGCCCGTACAGGCCCGCGTGACCGGGCGCGCAAGCGCGCCAGCATGTCGATCACGCGATTGGGACTACTCCCCTTCGGTAATTCCGAACAACCATAACAGCGGCCCTCAGGGACCTATTCCAGCGAGCAGCCGACCAGCACCGGCTCGTTGACGAGCGTGACGCCGAACTTCTCCAGCACCCCGTCACGCACCTCCCCCGCCAGCAGCAGCAGGTCGGCCGTGGTGCCCGCGCCGGTGGGGTTGGTCAGGGCCAGCGTGTGCTTGGTGGAGATGCGGACCGGCCCGCGTTCGTAACCCTTGCGGTAGCCGGCCTGCTCGATCAGCCAGGCGGCGGACACCTTGACCGCGCCGTCCGGCATGTCCCAGCGCGGATGACCGGGGGCCCGCGCCGCCAGCTTCTCGGCCTCGGCGGCCGACAGGACCGGGTTGGTGAAGAACGACCCGGCGCTGCGGGTGTCGGGATCGGCCGGATCGAGCACCATGCCCTTGCCGCGCCGCAGCTCCAGCACCGCTCGACGCGCCTGGTCGAGCGGCACGCGGGCGCCCGGCTCGACGCCGAGCCGGGTGGCCAGCTCCTGGTAGGCCACGGGACCCGACAGCTCCGAGACGTCGAGCGTGTACGTCACGCCGAGCACCACATGCCGCGCCAGATCCCGCTTGAACGCGCTGTCACGGTAGGAGAAGCCGCACTGCCGCGCCTCCAGGTCGACCACCTGCCGCGTCCTGCGGTCGTAGGCGCGTACGCACCTGATGGTCTGGGCCACCTCCTGGCCGTAGGCGCCGACGTTCTGGATCGGGGTCGAGCCCACGAGCCCCGGAATGCCGGACATGCACTCGATGCCGGACCAGCCCTCGGCCACCGCGCGAGTGACCAGTCCGTCCCAGTCCTCGCCCGCCTCGACCGTGACCAGCACCTCGTCGCCCTCACGGGAGACGGACACGCCCTGGGTGACGACCCGGATGACCAGCCCGTCGAACCCCTCGTCGGCGACCACCAGGTTGCTCCCGCCGCCCAGCACCAGGGTGGGCTGGGCCTGCCGGTCGGCCTCGGCCACGAGGGAGACGAGGTGCTCCGCCGTACTGGCCTCGACGAATTCGCGGGCAGGGCCGCCCAGCCCCAGGGTGGTGTACGGCGCGAGGTTCTCCATGGGGCACAAGCTTATGAGGCCCTCGGCATGCCCAGCACCTTGTCGGACTTTCGCCGGGATTCACCCTTGGGGCGCCTCATGGTCGCGCAGGCGGCGTACCGGAAGGCGGTCGGAGGGCACGACCAGCTCGCCCTTGAGGGCCAGCGAGAACTCCAGGTCGGCGTTCTCACCGTCTCGGGCGTCCTCGGGCAGCGCGCCGATCGCGGCAGACCTGCGTACCGCCATCAGGTCGCCACGCAACGCGCGCACGCGCCCCGGTCCCGCTTCGTGCCACCCCGTGCCGATCGGCGGTCGCTCCAGCCCGTCCGCCGGTCGCTCCAGGCCGTGCCAGCCCGCCGCCACCGCGCCGTCCGCGACCGCCGCGACGAGCGGCGTGAGCGCGTCGCCCGACAGCACGATCGAGGTGTCCATCAGCACGTGCACCTCGGACGTGTCGAGGTGCAGCAGCTTGGCCCGGCAGGCACCCCACGTGGCCGAGCCGCCCCGCCAGTGCGGGGTCTCGGCCACCCGCCACTCGGTGATCCGGTCCGGATGGCGCAGGGCCAGCTCGTGCAGCACCTCACCGGAGCCGTCCACGTCGCCCAGGTCGAGGGCCAGGACGTGGGCGCCGGTGTGCTCGAGCACCGACTCTATGGACGCCCGTACGTCCTCCGGCCGGCCGTCGACGATGAGGCTCACGGAGGCCGTGACGTCGGCGGTCGCCACCCGCTGCCGCTCGGCGGCGACGCCCGCCTCGTCGAGCCGGTTGGCGGCCAGGCTCCCGTCCCAGACGCGCTGGGCGTGCAGCATGTCGTCGTCCGGGTCGCCCCGCTGCTCGGGGTCACCAGAGAAGCCCAGCTCGGCGGCGGGATTGGCGCGAGCACCCGCGCCTCTCGCCCCCGCGGTGCCGACACCCGTCGCCGCGCCCGCGCCGCCGGTCGTGTCGCGGCCCGTGCCTACGGCGCCCGCCACGTCCTCGGTCCTGACGGGACCCAGGTGGCCGGGCGGCTTGTCGGTCACCGCGGAGACCGGGATCGATTCGACCGTGGGCCAGATCCTGCCTTGGTGCGGAGCTGTATTCATAGGGTCCCGCGTACCCGAGAGCCGCCCCGCCTATCATCGCGCCGAGCTCATCCCGCTGGGCTCATCGCCCTCGCGAGCTGAACACCGCGCTACGCGAGCTGGACCACCGCGCGGGCCTTGGACAGCACCCGGGTGTCGCCCGCCCTGGCCGTCAGCGCGACGACCACGCGCTTGTCCGGCAGCTTCTGCTCCACGACACCGCTGATGGTGATCGTCGCACCCTCGTCGTCGTCGGGCACGACCACCATCGAGGAGAACCGCACCCCGAAGTCGACCACCGCGCCGGGATCGCCGACCCAGTCGGTGACGAACCGGCCGCCCTGCGCCATCGTGTACATGCCGTGCGCGATGACGTCGGGCAACCCCACCGCCTTGGCGAACCGCTCGTTCCAGTGGATCTGGTTGAAGTCGCCCGACGCCCCCGCGTACATCACCAGGTTGAGCCTGCGGACGTCGTAGCCGATGGCCGGGATCTCGTACCCGACCTCGATCTCGTCGTACTTCACCGTGGCAGTCATCTCAGGCCGCCCCTCCGCGCTCGACGATCGTGTTGTACGTGGTGCAGACCGGCTCACCTGCGACCGTGGCGATGTCGCTTCGCACCGTCAGCAGCTCGTTGCGCCCGGCGCTGCGGATGTCGGTGATCGTGGAGCTGGTGACGAGCTCGTCGCCGGCGTAGATGGGGCGTACGTACTCAAAACGCTGCTCGCCGTGGACCACCATGGCCAGGTTCAGGCCGAGGTCAGGGTCGGCCAGCGCCTCACCACCGCTCTGCAGGCTGAACACGATGGGAAAGGTCGGCGGCGCGACCACATCGGGATGCCCGGCGGCCTGGGCGGCGTCCCGGTCTCGGTAGATCGGATTGCCGTCGCCGATCGCGGCGGCGAACTCCCTGATCTTCACCCGGCTGACCTCGTACGAGGACTTGGACGCGTACGTCCGGCCCACGAAGTCGCGGTTCAAGGCCATCTGTGCTCCCTCGCATGTCCGTTACGCAGACGCTAACAGAACAAGGTTCGGCTGTCGCCGGGATGACCACGACTTTGCCGCAGGGACGACCGGTGAATTCCACCGCCAGGCGGCCAGTGAATGCTGCGGCCATGAGGACCGACGAATTACCCGCCAGAACAACCAGTGGACACTCCCGCCGGAGCCACCGGTGGATGCTGCCGCCATGACAGCTGGCGACTCCCGCCACCAGAACGACCGGAGGATGCTCCCACCGGACAGCTGGCAGATTGCCCGCCGGGACGGCCGGTGGACCACTGCTGCCACGACGGCTGGCAGATTGCGTCACCGTGACGGCGAATAGACACGACAAACCGGCGCCCCGTAGCAGGACGCCGGTTGTGCGTTGGGTATGGCCAGGAGAATGCCCCCGACGAGACCGCGCTCGGAAAAGAGCTAGCGGGTCTCGCGGTGCGCGCGGTGGCAGCGGCAGTTGGGGCAGTATTTCTTCAGCTCAAGCCGATCCGGGTCGTTGCGCCGGTTCTTCCGCGTGATGTAGTTGCGGTGCTTGCACTCCTGGCAGGCCAGCGTGATCTTCGGCCTAACGTCGGTGGCAGCCACGTGGGAGTGCCTTTCTACGTTTGGGACTGGGACATGCCCAAGCCCAGGTCGGCGACCTGGGGAGGGGCAGTAGCGGAGGCCGGACTTGAACCGGCGACACAACGATTATGAGCCGTTTGCTCTGCCTGACTGAGCTACTCCGCCTTTGAGCCGGACGAACGACCCCGGCCCGTAGAGGATACCTGACCTGGGGAGCACATACGTAATCGGCCAGCTCGCCCGGGCTGGCCAGCCAGTAAGCCTAGCAGCCGGGGTGCAGCGCACAAAATCGCACATGATGAGACGCACGTACGAGCGACGGCGGAGGCAGTCAGCTGACAGCAAACCCTACAGTCCGCCGGGGTCAGCGCGATTATCCGCGCGGCAAGACCGGCTGGAGTTGGGCGATTGTTGTGGCCCCGATGGGCGAGCCGTGCAGGGCGTGAGCGACCTTGGTCAGCCAGGAGATTTCGCCGACGAGGTGCGGGTGATCCCGGGTGGGGATCGGGGGGAGATCGCAGCTGGGAGGGCACTGCCGATCGGCGGCCTTGGCGATGATCGCGGTGGACAGCACGGCGGCCTCGACAGTCGCGTCTAGGGCGTCGTCCACGAGTCCGGCTTGGCGGCTGAGACGAGTGGCGAGTTCGTAGGCGGCCGGGTGGGCGTAGGGGCGTACAGCGAGTTGGCCGTCGCGGATCTCGATGACCCGCCGGTAAAGCCGGAAGGGCACGTTGCGCGGATCGATGGCGTCGAGGAGGGCCGGTGCGGGGGGAAACCAGCGCGATCTCGGGTGCGGCCTGGTAGAGGGCTTGCCAGAGCGGGCGGAGGCGCTGATGGCGACGGAGGTCGGTACTCCAGTGCCAGGCGCCTGATAATCGGCCGACCACGTTGGGGAGAAGGACACCGATGAGAACAAGAAACAGGATGTATTGCCTGCGGACCGCGGCGAAGTTCGGGCGGCTGACGTGAATGAGGAACACCTGGCCTCCGCAGCCGATGGCGATGCTGGCGGAAATCCCGGCCCCGTTTCGTGACGGCTGCGGGGAGCCCATCCAGCCGTTCGCGTCAGCCGCCCCGGTGGTCGAACTGCGGACGCGGCGCGGCTGACACCAAAGATCACCGCGCAAGGATCGCGCACAACGAGAAACGCCCGACTCCAAGTAATCTTGGAGTGGGCGTTTTGCCTTGTCAGCGTGCGAGCCCCCAAACGGAATCGAACCGTTGACCTTCTCCTTACCATGGAGACGCTCTGCCGACTGAGCTATAGGGGCCTGTCCGGCGCTGCGGACAGGTGTAACCATACACGGCCCTCAACGATGACGCGAACTCGTCGCCCCCACTAGCTGACCGCCTCGTAACCCCGCTGGAACGGCAGCTCCACCACCTCGCAGAGATCGGCCAGATCGACATGCCGGGCCACCTCCGCGACCGACACGCAGTCGGCCACGGGAACCCCGTCCCTGCGCACCCGGAGCACCTCTCGCCCGTCACGCTCGGCGAGAACGACCTCGTAGCCGTCTATCCCGACCCATCGCCTGTCCATAGCGGCACACAGTAGCTCCTGGGTCTCTCAATTTTCGCTACGCGACATGCGTTACACGCCATACCGAGTTGCTACCGCGGTGCCCACGCCGGCTCCGCTCGGGTGTTTCGTCACCCGACCTGCTCGATCCCTGCGACGGTCCGTAGGTGGCTGGGGGCCTTTTAGAGGAGGGAATCCCCTTCGGGGGAGAGAAAGGAAGGCCCGTCGGGGCCGGGCTCCCTGCGGGGCGATACCGCCCTCGGGAGAGCGGAGGAAGACGGTCCGTCGCCGCCGAAGCCCCCGCGCGGCGATACCCCCTTCGGGAGTACTGAGGCAGCACGGATGCCTGGCGAATGGCCGGGTGAGGTCAGTAGCGGTAGAAGCCCGCGAGGTCCTTGATCCGGCGGATGTCGTCGACGCGTACCGAGGCTCCCGTCTCGGGGGCGTTCATCATCTTGCCGTGGCCCAGGTAGACGCCTACGTGGTGGGTCTTGATGGTGTTTTTCGTGATCTTTCCGAAGAAGACGAGGTCGCCTGGTTCGGCCGAGCCGACCCGGCGCAGCCTGCGTACGTGGGCGTCGGTGGTGCCGGGGCCGAGTACGTCGGCGCCGAAGGCTCGGGCGTACACCCACCTGGTGAAACCCGAGCAGTCGAGCCCCCGTGTCCTCGCCGCCGGGCAGGGCCGCGTCTTTCCCCGGTAGCCCAGGCAGGTGCCCTTCGACGGTCCCGGATCCGTACCGTGGCCGCCTCCCCAGGAGTAGACGACGCCCCGCCGCTGGATCTCGTACGCGATTCTGACGATCGCCGAAGGGGCGGGGAACCGCAGGAGCGGCACCGACGCGGTGGCGGTCAGCAGGACGAGGGCGATCGCCACCCAACGCCATCCCGATCCCGCCGCTAACCCTCGCAGCCTAGGCATCGGGATTTATTCTGCTTTATCGGGCGGCCCGGCGAGCAGACCGATGGGTCTCGGCGGGCGGCCCGAGGGGTGACCCGACTGCTCGCCCGGCGGGCGGGCCGGTTTATCGGGCCGTCAGAGTGAGGTTCACCGAGCCGACCGCGACACGTATGCCGACCTTGCCCTTCCCCTTGGTCTTCGCGTTCGTGGTGAAAGTCAGCGTCGTCTTCTGGCCGCGCCGGAGCTCGGCGACGTCGCAGCGCACCGCCGTACCGCTGAAGTCGCAGCCCGGCGCCCGCACCACCCGCTGGCCGCCGAACGCGCGTCCGGACACCTTGACGTGCGTGACCGTGACCGGTCCCGTGTTGGACACGGTGACCGTGTACGTCTTCCTGTTCCTGGCCAGGCCGGAGACCGTCACCTCGGCGGGCGGGTTGGCCAGCTCCCCCAGCTCGTCCTCCGAGCCGTTGAAGGAGTTCTGGCCGCCGGCCAGCGTGCCCTTCTCGGCGGACTGCCAGAACGTGTGCCGCTCCCAGCCCTTGGGCAGCTCACCGGGATCGCCGCCCCAGCGGGCCAGCCACAGCGGGTGGGCGCCGAACTTGCCGGAGTCTCCGGTGCACGTCTGCCACCAGGCCCGGGTCGTGTAGATGATCGCCCGGCGGCCGGTCTGCTCACGATACTTCGCGGTGAACGACTTGATCCAGCCGACCATGTCCTTCTGCGACAGGCCGTAGCAGCCGTCCTTGCCGTTCTTGTCCTTGTACGGGTTCTCCTCCAGGTCGAGCACTCCGGGCAACGTCCGCCCGTCGATCTTCCAGTCCCCGCCGTTCTGCAGGAAGAACTCGGCCTGGGCGGCGCCGTCGGACTCGTGCGGCTGTGCGAAGTGGTACGCCCCGCGCAGCAACCCGGCCTCCGCCGCGCCGTCGTACTGCACGTCGAAGGAGGGATTGCGGTAGTCGGTCCCCTCGGTCGCGTGGACGAACGCGAACTTCCCGCCGCCGGACGCCACGGCCGGCCAGTCGACCTCGCCGGTCCAGTTACTGACGTCCACCCCGGCGACCCCGTCGGCGGCCCACGCGGTGCCGGTCATCCCGGCCGTGGCGACCGCCGCCAACAACAACAGACGTTTCACGCGGGAGATCATCGCGGAGCGCCGAGCGGCCTCGCAAGAAATTTCTTATATCGGTATAAAACCGCATTTCAGCGGCCGGAAATTGGTCATCCACAGGGTGTGTACGAGATGGCGTTTTCGCAGGTCAGGACCGTTTATGAACGTCACTTTCACGTTTGCCAAACCGGCTTTATCTGGCTCAAGCTGGTCCCGATCCTCAATCGAGCCCCCGACCTGGGGTTTCTTCGCCATGCCCGGAGGAGAACGACCATGATCCACGCCCGGGGACTGACCCGAGTGTTCAAGCTGAAGAAAGAGGCCGTCGAGGCCGTACGCGGCATCGATCTCGATGTGGAGGCCGGCCAGCTGGTCGCCTTCCTCGGCCCGAACGGCGCCGGAAAATCCACCACCCTCCGCATGCTGACCACCCTGCTGCCACCCACCTCCGGCACCGCCACGGTGGCGGGCCGGGACATCGCCCACGACCCCGCCGGCGTACGCGCCCGCATCGGGTACGTCGGCCAGAAGAACGGCGCCGGCGAGAACTTCCGCGTCCGCGACGAACTCGTCACCCACGGCCGCTGCTACGGCCTGGCCCCCGCGGAGGCGAGCAGGCGCGCCGACGAGCTGCTCGACCTGCTCGACCTGCGGCCGCTGGCCCACCGCAAGCCCGGCACGCTGTCGGGCGGCCAGCGCCGCCGCCTCGACATCGCGCTCGGCCTCGTCCACCGCCCGGAACTGCTCTTCCTCGACGAGCCGTCCACCGGCCTCGACCCCAAGAGCCGCGCCGAGGTCTGGTCGCACATCCTGCGGCTGCGTGAGGCGTACGGCACGACGCTCTTCCTGACCACCCACTACCTCGAAGAGGCCGACAGCATGGCCGAACGCGTGGTGATCATCGACAACGGCGGGATCATCGCGGACGGCACGGCAGAAGGACTCAAGAACGACCTGGCCGGCGACCGCATCACGATCACCACCGCGACGGAGCAGGAAGCGGCCACAGCCGCCGGGATGACCGGCGAGGCGGCGGTCGAGGTCGAAGGCACGACTGTGCGGCTGCGCGTCGCCAACGCGGCCACGGCCCTGCCCGAATATCTGCGCACCCTGGAGGCGATCGGCGTCAAGGTCGCCACCGCCGAGACCGCCCGCCCGACCCTCGACGACGTGTTCCTCACTCTTACCGGGAGAAGCCTCACCGATGACGACATTCCTACGTGACACCGCGACGGTCTTCACCCGCGAAATCACCCCCGCGCTGCGCGAGCCCGCAGGGCTGCTGTTCTCGATGGGGCAGCCGCTGCTGTTCCTGTTCCTGTTCGGCTCGCTGCTCGACGGGGCGGTGGGCTCGTCGTGGCAGTGGTTCGTGCCGGGCATTCTCGTCATGATGTCCCTGACGGCGCCCATGTCGTCGGGCTATCTGATGCTGGTCGAGTTGCTGGGCGGCTCGATGGAGCGGCTGATGGTCACCCCGTTGAACCGTACGGCGATGCTGGTCGGCCGGACGATGAAGGAGATGGCGGTCCTGCTCTGCCAGGCCGTGCTGATCATCCTGCTGGCGCTCCCGCTGGGCTTCCGGCTGTATCCGGCGGGCGTGCTGGCCGGGCTCGCGATGTTGATCGTGCTGGGCGTCGGCCTGGGGGCGCTCTCGTTCGTCCTCGCGATCAAGTCGGCCCCCAGCGGGAACCTGTTCTACGTGGTCACCCAGGTGGTGCTCTTCCCGGTCCTGCTGCTGTCAGGGGTGCTGCTCCCGGTGGAGACCGGGCCCGCGTGGCTGCGGGCCGTCGGACAGCTCAACCCGATCTCGTACATCGTCGAGGCCCAACGCGCCCTCTTCGCGGGCGACCTCACCAACCTGTCCATCCTGTACGGCACCGCGGCCGCCTGCCTCATCGCCGCGCTCGGCCTCTGGCTGGGCAACCGGGCGATGCGCCGGGGAGTGTGATGTTCAGGGGCTGATCGCCAAAAACAGGAACGCGGCGAACAGCACCAGGTGCACGCCGCTCTGCAGCAACGTCGCCCGCCCCGGCACCACGGTGAGCGTCGTGACGACGAAGGTCAGCCCCAGCAGCACCAGATGCGTGGCGCCGAGGCCGAGCACGAGCGGCCCCGTCAGCCAGATCGAGGCAACGGCGATGACCGGTATCGTCAGCCCGATGCTGGCCATCGCCGAGCCCAGGGCCAGGTTGAGGCTGATCTGGATCTGGTCGCGCTTGGCCGCGCGGACGGCGGCGATGGTCTCCGGCAGCAGCACCAGCAGCGCGATCACCACGCCGACCACCGCCTGGGGCAGCCCGGCCGAGGAGACCGCCAGCTCGATCACCGGCGACTCGACCTTGGCCAGGCCGACGACCGTCACCAGGGCCACGAGCAGCAGCCCGAGGCTGATCATGGTGTCCCGCGCCGACGGCCGCGGCGCGTGCTCCTCGGCGGTGGCGGGCGCACCCGCGGCCGCCTCGGTGGTGACCGGGAGGAAGTAGTCGCGGTGCCGTACGGTCTGGGTCAGCACGAACAGCCCGTACAACAGGAGCGACACCACCGCCGCGAACCCGAGTTGCGCGGCGGAGAAGGCGGGCCCCTTGGCGCTCGTCGTGAAGGTCGGCAGCGCGAGGCTGAGCGTGCTGAGCGTCGCCACCGTCGCCAGCGCGCCTCCCGTGCCCTCGGCGTTGAAGACCACCACCTTTCGCCGGAGCGCTCCCCTGAGCAGGGAGAGCCCGACGATGCCGTTACAGGTGATCATGACCGCGGCGAACACCGTGTCGCGGGCCAGTGACGCCGAATGCTCGCCACCTGAGATCATCAGACTGACGATCAGCGCCACCTCGATCACCGTCACGGCCACGGCCAGCACCAGCGATCCGAACGGCTCGCCCACCCGGTGCGCGATGACCTCGGCGTGGTGCACGGCGGCCAGGACGGCGCCGGCGAGCAGCACGGCCACGATGATCACCAGGACGGGCGGGAGAACGCGACCCCATGACAGGGCCAGAGCGAGGAGCGCCAGCAACGGGACCGCGATCGTCCATTGTTTCGTTAGGTAACGAAGCATATACAGAGCGTTGCCAAATCTTCCGGAGTTACCACCGATCATGCCTTGTCATCCGTTTTGGGGTGAAATAGACCATGGATCAAGTGATCGCGACGGAGACCGTGCCATGGATCCCGGTGGCGCACCGGCTGGAGGTCGTCCTGTCCTCCCGGCTGCCGCCGACCGGCCAGATCACCACGGCCTTCGCCGTCGTACGGGACGACGCCGACAGGATGCTGCTGACCTGCGTCGACCGGGCGGGACGCGGCTGGGACATCCCCGGCGGCCACCTCGAACCCGGCGAGTCCCCCGTGGACGCCGTCGTCCGCGAGCTGGCCGAGGAGACCGGGCTGGTGCTGGCGGCCGATGAGCTGTCTGTTTTCGCGTGGCTGCGGATCGAGCTGGCGGGGCCGGTGCCTGATGGGTACCGCTATGGGGCGCTGACGAATCTGGTGATGTTCCAGGCGCGGCTCGACTCGCCGGGGCCCGCCGTACGGCCCCCTCTGGGGTCGGAGAGTACGCGGGCCGACTGGCTCCCGGCCGAGGAGGTGGAACGGTTGTGCGCCGGGCAGAGCTGGCTGACCGCGTACCGGACGCTCTAGCCGTTGCACACGCTTCGTTTAACGGAATAATCTCGTCCCATGCCCAGGGGAACCTCAGAAGTCAGCGAGCCGATGTACTTCGTGCTCACCGCGCTGCGCGGCGGACCGCTGCACGGACACGCGATCAGCAAGTCGATCAAGGAGTTGTCCGGCGGCCGGGTCCAGCCCTCTGTCGGCACCCTCTACGGCATCCTTGAGCGGCTCAACGAGCGAGGCGTGATCGCCGTGGACCGCGAGGAGACGGTCAACGGCCGCAACCGGCGTTACTTCCGGATCACCGACGAGGGCCAGGCGCTGGTCGAAGCCGAGGCGAGACGCATGCAGGAGGCCGCGTCCCTCGTCCTGCGGCCGACCACGTTCGCCTCCCTCGTCCGCCGCCTGACCGCATGACCGCGCTCGAACGGCGCTACCGCAGGCTGCTGCTGGCCTACCCGAGGCAGTACCGCATGGCGCACGGCGACGAGTTACTCGACGTCCTGCTCGAATCGGCCGCTCCAGGACAGTCCGCCCCCGTACTCAGGGAAGTGTGGGGACTGCTCCTGGGCGGCGTGCGCACCCGCATCACCCATCAGGCGACGGGCACCGCGTGGGCGGACGGCCTGCATCTCGGGGTCACGGCGGTGTCGGCGGTGAACCTGGCCGCGCTGCTGCCGTTCACGGGCTCGCTGCCGCTGTGGACGCTGCTGTCTGCGCTCGCGCTGCTGGCGATCATGCGCGGGTGGACGCGGACGGCGTTCCTGCTCACTCTCGCCACCGGCGTCAAGGCGGTCTCCATCGCCGGCGGCTGGCAGCCCTTGGACCTCACCCTCCTGCCGGTCTACCCGTCACCACTCGCAGACCATCCCCTGTTCGAGACCAGTAGCCCGCTCGCGGTGGCCGTGGGCTACGGGGTCGCACTGTCCGGCCTGGCGGTGCTGGCCTGGCGGCGGCAGCGGCCACGGGTCCGGTCGTGGTGGTGGTTGGTGGCGGCGCTGGCGGCCGCGTGGGCGGGCCCGTCGTGGCTGCCGGAGGACACGCCGTTCCCGATCAGCCTGAGCAAGATGGCGGTCGAAGTGGTGGCGCTGGGGCTGGCCGTGGCGGGCGCGTACCTGGCCCGCGACCCGCGCTGGGCACTGGCCTCGGGCATCTACCTGGTGGTCACGTCGGGCGACCTGGGCCTGCACGGCGACCAGCTGACCAGGCAGCACCTCGCCTACTGGGGCGTGCTCGTCGTGCTGACCCTGGCGACGGCGTTCGCGCCCTACCGGCAGCGGCGGCACGCGCTGGATTGACCATGCTCTGTTAAACGTAATATGGTCCTCTGCCATGCCCAAGAGATCCCCTCTTGCTCCTGTCGTGGCGCCGGCCGCGCTGGTCGCACTCGGCGGCTGCGGGGGCACCGCCGAGAACGCGCCACAGCCGTCCCAGACGGCCCGATGAAGTCCCCCCGGAGGCTGCTCGCCTTCGTCATCGCGGGCGTCGTGGCCATCGCCGCGGCCGGCTGGGTCGTCAGCACCCGCCTGCGCTCCCCCGCCGACGAGGCCGCCCGCCGCACCGCGCCGAAGGCGTCGCTCGTCACCGCCGCCGTCGAGCGTCGCAAGCTGGTCAGCACGGTCGTGGTCAGCGGCACGCTCGAGTACGGTTCGCCGCTGCCGATCACCCTCGCGGGGGTGGTCGGTGGCACCTCGGAGCTGCAGCGGGTCACCCGGGCGCCGCGCCAGGGCAGGCTGACGGAGGGCGCGGCGTTCATGGAGGTGAACGGCCGCCCGGTGTTCGCGCTGCGCGGCTCGGTGCCGATGCACCGCACGATCGGGCCGGGCACCGAGGGCAAGGACGTCAAGCAGCTGCAGAAGGCGCTGCGCAGGCTCGGGTACGGCGGTCCTACCTCGGGGGTGTTCGACCGGGCCACGATCGCCGCCGTCACCAGGATGTACAAGAAGAAGGGGTACGAGGCCCAGCAGCCCACGCTGGCCGACCGGCAGGCCCACGACCAGTTGCGCAAGGCCGTACAGATGGCGCGGGAAACCCTGGCGACCGAGCAGAACACGCTCGACCAGGGGCGTGACGTACTCCCGCTCAAGGTCAAGCTGACCAACGCCAAGGCGGACCTGAAGTCGGCGCGCGCCGCGCTGAAGGAGGCCGAGCGGCAGCGGCTCACTCCGGAGGACGACGCCAAGCTGGCGGCGGCCGACGCGACCGTACGCGCGGCCGAGGAGAAGCTGCTCGAAGCCGAGCAGGCCCTCAGCGCCGCCAGGGCGCAGCCGACCGCCGCCCCGACCGCCACCTCGACCGCCCTGCCCACCGCCACCGCCGCGCCTCAGCCGACCCAGGACACGAGCCTGCTGGAGCTGAAGGTACGCAACGCCAGGGCCGATCTGGACCAGGCCCAGGAGGCGTACGGCCGGATCAAGGAGGAGTCGCGGCAGGCCCGCGAGAAGCTGCTGGAAGAGCTGCGCAAGACCGAGCGCACGGCCAAGGACGGGCTGGTCACGGCCGAGCAGGCGCTGCGCCAGGCCCGGCGGCTCTCCCCCACCAAGCTCAAGGTGGCCGACGCGGCCAAGGACGTGAGCGCGGCCAGGTCGCTGCTGGCGGAGTTCGAACGGACCTACGGCACGGCGATTCCGCCGGGCGAGATCGTGTTCCTGCCGAAGCTGCCCGCGCGGGTGCAGAAGGCCGCGGTGAAGGCGGGCGAAGCCGTCGAGAAGGAGATCGCCACAGTGACCAGCTCGACGTTCATGGTGACGGGATCGGTCGAGAACGCGGAGGCCGACCTGCTGCGCACGGGCATGAGCGCGGTCATCGAGCTCGAGTCGGGCAAGACGTACCCGGCGGCGCTCACCGCGGTCGGCGAGAAGGCCACGGTGCCCGGCCAGGAGAAGGGCGCCGAGGGCACGCAGCCGGTCCTGCTCACGCCGAGCTCGGCGAAGGGGCTCAAGGGCCAGTCGGGCGCCACGGTCACGGCCAGGGTGACGGTGGGGGCGACCGAGGAGCCGGTGCTGGTGGTCCCGGTGGCCGCCATCGTCACAGGGGCCGACGGCAAGGCGCGCGTGCAAGTGGAGTACGCCACGGACAAGACCAAGGAGGTCGAGGTCCGCACCGGCCTGACCGCCGACGGGAACGTCGAGGTCACCGGCGCGCTCAACGCCGGCGACCGGGTGGTGGTCAGCGGTGCCTGAGCCTGGCGTCGCATCAACCAGCTCAGCGGTGCCCGAGCCGGTCATCGAGCTGACCGCCGTGTGCAGGGACTACCCCGCGCAGCCGCCCGTCCGCGCGCTCGACGACGTCTCGTTCCGGGTGGCGCGCGGCGACTACCTGGCGATCGTCGGCCCGTCGGGCTCGGGCAAGTCCACGCTGCTCAACGTCCTGGGCCTGCTGGACCGGCCCAGCTCGGGCAGCTACCGCCTGGACGGCACCGAGACCACTACCCTGCGCGACGGCGAGCGGACCGAACTGCGCGGCGACCGCATCGGCTTCGTCTTCCAGTCCTTCCACCTGCTCGCCCACCGCAGCGTCGTGGAGAACGTGATGCTCGCGGAGATCTACGGCGGCCACCCGCGTAAGGGCAGGCGGGAGCGGGCACTGGGCGCGCTGGAGCGGGTCGGGCTCGGCCACCGGGTGAACTTCCTGCCCGACCGCCTGTCCGGCGGCGAACGCCAGCGCGCGGCCATGGCCAGGGCCCTGATGGGCGAGCCGTCCCTGCTGCTGTGCGACGAGCCCACCGGCAACCTCGACAGCCGCAACACCGAGGCGGTGCTCGACCTGTTCGACGAGCTGCGCGAGCAGGGGCTGACGATCGTGGTCATCACGCACGAGCGGGAGGTCAGCACGCGCGCCGGTCGCCGGGTGCGGATCACCGACGGCGTGCTGGTGGAAGAGGCGTGATGCACGTACGGGATCTCGTCGGCGAGGCCGTCGCGGGCATGCTCGCCAGGCCGGTGCGCTCCGCGCTCACCACGCTCGGCACCGTGCTGGGCATCACCACGCTGGTCATCACGCTCGGCGTGGCCGCCACCGCGGGCAACCAGATCGTCGGGCGCTTCGACGAGCTGGTCGCCACGGCCATCACGGTGGAGGTGCCCGAGAGCACGAACGGGCCGCTGGTCGCCTGGGACTCGCTCGACCGGGTGACCCGGCTGCGCGGGGTGGTCTCCGCCGCGGCGGTGGCCGAGACCAAGGACAGCTCCAACCTCTCCGTCCGTTCTAACGACCTCGTCGACCCGGCCAGGGTGACCACGCAGACCCTGACCGTACTGGCCGCCACGACCGGCCTGCCCGAGGCCGCCAGGGGCCGGATCGTGCAGGGCAGGTTCTACGACGTCGGCCACGTCAAGCGGGCGGACCGGGTGGCCGTGCTCGGCGACCAAGCGGCCAAGATGCTCGGCGTCACCGATCTCGACCGGGCTCCGGCGATCTTCATCGGCAAGCACGCGTACACGGTCATCGGCATCCTCGGCGACCTGCGCCGCGAACGGAACCTGAGCAGCGCCGTCATCGTGCCGCCCACGGTGGGCAAGCAGTTCGGGCTGCGTGACGTGACCAGAGTGCTGGTCAACACCAGCCTGGGCGCCGCCGACCTGATCGCCGGGCAGGCGCCGGACGCGCTCTCCCCCGGCAACGGCGACCAGCTGCAGGTCATCGCCCCGCCCAGCCCCACCCGGGCGCGCGACCAGGCGCAGGACGACGTCAACGCGCTCTTCCTGATCCTCGGCCTGGTCTCGCTCGCGGTGGGCGCGGTCGGCATCGCCAACGTCACGCTCGTCACGGTGATGGAGCGCGTCGCCGAGATCGGCCTGCGCCGCTCGCTGGGCGCGGCTCGCCGCCACATCGCCGCGCAGTTCCTGCTGGAGTCGACGCTGATCGGGCTCGCGGGCGGCGTGATCGGCGCGAGCGTCGGCGTGGTCGCCGTCGTCGCCGTCTCGGCCGCCAAGCAGTGGACGCCGCTCCTGGACGTACGGCTGGCGATCGGGGCGCCCATCGCCGGAGCCGTGGTCGGGCTGCTCGCCGGCCTGTACCCGGCGCTGCGGGCGGCCAGAATGGAGCCGGTGGACGCGCTCAGGTAGCTTTTCGATCAGGCAGCCCGCACCTGAGGCGGCGCGGTGAAACGGCGGCGCGGAGGATTGCGGGAAGGACTTTCGCGGGGTCTACTTCGTCCATGGCACTCCCCGAACTCGTCCCCTCCGGGCAGCCGGTGGACGTCCAGAAGACCAGTTTCTCGCTCGATGTTCTCGGGCGCTTCTTCTGCAGCACCTGGCAGGAGGCGACGGGCAGCGGCGGGCCGCCGTTCTCGGCGGTGGTGGTCGGCGGCGGGATGTACGGGGCGTACTGCGCGACCAAGATCTACCGGCGGCACCCGGGCAAGCGGGTGCTGCTGCTGGACGCCGGCCCCTACCTGGTGCCCGAGCACGTGCAGAACCTCGGCCGTATCGGGCTCAACGTCCCCGCGCCCATCGCCCCCGGCGCCGATCCGCGGGTGCCCCGGGAGCTGGTGTGGGGGCTGCCGTGGCGGGGCAACGTCGACTTTCCCGGGCTCGCGTACTGCACCGGCGGCAAGTCCCTCTACTGGGGAGGCTGGTGCCCCCGGCTGACGGCGGACGATCTCCGGCATTGGCCGGCGTCGACGGCCGCGTACCTGGAGAGCGCCTACCTGGAGGTGGAGAGCGAGATCGGCGTCGTGCCCGCGACCGATTTCATCGCGGGAGACCTCTATACGACGCTGTTCGAGGCGTTCGCGAGTGCCACCGCCGTGACACCGGGGTTCGAGACCGGCATCGGCGATCGCGGCGCCGAGGTCGCACCGCTCGCGGTGCAGGGGGACTCACCGGTGTCCGGCCTGTTCAGCTTCGACAAGTACAGCGGCCTGCCGATGCTCATGGACGCGGTCCGCGAGGATGTGGCCGCCTCCGGGGGACGCGACGCGGACCGGCGGCTCTTCGTGGTGCCCCTGACACACGTCCTCCGGGCGCACGCTGTCGACGGTGTGGTGACCGGGATCGACGTCGACGCCGCCGGACGGCCGGAGTCCCTGCAGATCTCCCCCGACTGTGCGGTGATCCTCGCCGCGAGCGCGGTGGAGACCACCCGGCTCGCCCTGGGCTCGTTCCCCACCCCGCTCATGGGCCGCAATCTGATGGCGCACGTACGCAGCGACTTCACCGTCCGGATCCGCCGTACGGCGCTGCCCCCGCTGCCCGAACACGTGCAGACCGGCGCGCTGCTCCTACGCGGCCTGGTGCCCGCCGGCCGTTTCCACATCCAGATCACCGCGTCGACGAGCCAGGGCGGATCCGACGAGCTCCTGTTCCGCATGCTCCCGGACATGGACCTGCTCGAACGGCAGCTGGCCAACACCGATCCCGACTGGATCACCGTCACGCTGCGCTGCGTCGGCGAGATGCACGGGGACCGGACGAGCGAGATACCGGACCCGGACAAGAGCTGGATCAATCTCAGCCCGCACGAGGTCGACGAGTACGGCATAGCGCGCGCCTACCTGCACCTCACGCTCGATCCGCGGGATGAGCAGGTCTGGGAGGCCATGGACGGCGCGGCGCTCGCCATCGCCCAGGCGGTCTCCGGCTCGCCGGACCAGATCCAGTACCTGTACGACAACGTGTGGCAGGCGCAGCCGTTCCCCCTGGACCGGCCGTTCCCGGAATGGCATCGGGGGCTCGGGACGACCTACCACGAATCCGGCACGCTGTGGATGGGCGACGATCCCGCCACCTCGGTGACCGACCCGGTGGGCCGCTTCCATCACCTGCGGAACGCCTATGCCTGCGACCAGTCGTTGTTCCCGACGGTCGGATCGGTCAATCCGGTCCTCACCGGACTGACCCTCGCCCGGCAACTGGCCGAGCGGATCTGACCGCCTCTTACCGCACCTGAACGGAACGCCGCCTCCCTTGCGGGAGACGGCGACCATGACCGTGCGAGTGCTACCGAACCCAAAGGGGGTAGTAGCCGGGGCTACCCGTGCAGTCGTACTGGCTGAAGCCCTCCCGGACATACTGCTGGCCCATGTCGATGCACTTGGACTTGGTGGTGTAGACGCCGATGTACACCCAGCCGGCCGCCTGTGCGGGGGTGCTGAGCACGCTGACGCCCATGACCGCGATGGCTGTCGTGAGAAGTGCGGCACGTAGACGCGACATGTGTCTCCTTCATACCGGGGTTACGCGAAGATCATGTTAGGGCATGGTCCGAAACGCGATCTCGGCGAGCCGGTCAGTCGTTGCCGAGCTCCATCGCGGCGCGGTCGAGCATCTCCTCGTCCTCGGAGACCTCGCCGCGTGAGGCGATGGCCTCGGCGCCGCCCTGCGGCATGTCGCCGATCAGCGGGGTTGAGGGCGTCTGGGAGGCGTCGATGAGCGCGGGATGGGTGGGGCCGAGCATGCCGAGGCTCGCGTACTGCTCCAGCTTGGCGCGCGAGTCGGCGATGTCGAGGTTGCGCATGGTGAGCTGGCCGATCCGGTCCACCGGCCCGAACGCCGAGTCCTCCGTACGCTCCATCGACAGCTTGTCCGGGTGGTAGCTGAACGCCGGGCCGGACGTGTCGAGGATCGAGTAGTCCTCACCGCGCCGCAACCGCAGCGTCACCTCGCCGATGACCGCCGTGCCGACCCAGCGCTGCAGCGACTCCCGGACCATGAGCGCCTGCGGGTCGAGCCAGCGGCCCTCGTACATCAGCCGGCCGAGCCGCCGTCCCTCGCTGTGGTAGCTCGCCAGCGTGTCCTCGTTGTGGATCGCGTTGACCAGCCGTTCGTACGCGGCGTGCAGCAGCGCCATCCCGGGCGCCTCGTAGATGCCGCGGCTCTTGGCCTCGATCACCCGGTTCTCGATCTGGTCCGACATGCCCATGCCGTGCCGGCCACCGATCGCGTTGGCCTCCATCACCAGGTCGACCGGGCTGGCGAACTCCTTGCCGTTGATCGTCACCGGGCGGCCCTGGTCGAAGCCGATGGTCACGTCCTCGGTGGGGATCTCGACCGTGGGGTCCCAGAACCGCACGCCCATGATCGGGTCCACCGTCTCGATGCCGTTGTCGAGGTGCTCCAGGGTCTTGGCCTCGTGGGTGGCGCCCCAGATGTTGGCGTCGGTCGAGTAGGCCTTCTCGGTGCTGTCGCGATAGGGCAGGCCGTGGGCGAGCAGCCACTCCGACATCTCCTTGCGCCCGCCCAGCTCGGACACGAAGTCCGCGTCGAGCCAGGGCTTGTAGATGCGCAGGTGGGGGTTCGCGAGCAGGCCGTAGCGGTAGAACCGCTCGATGTCGTTGCCCTTGAACGTCGAGCCGTCGCCCCAGATCTGCACGTCGTCCTCGAGCATCGCCCGGACCAGCAGGGTCCCGGTGACCGCCCGGCCGAGCGGGGTGGTGTTGAAGTAGGCCCGCCCGCCCGATCGGATGTGGAACGCGCCGCAGGTCAGCGCGGCCAAGCCCTCCTCGACCAGCGCCGCGCGGCAGTCGACCAGGCGCGCGATCTCAGCTCCGTACGTCGTCGCGCGACCGGGCACCGAGGCGATGTCGGGCTCGTCGTACTGGCCGATGTCGGCGGTGTAGGTGCACGGGACGGCGCCCTTGTCGCGCATCCACGCGACGGCGACCGAGGTGTCGAGACCACCCGAGAAGGCGATGCCGACCCGCTCGCCGGTGGGCAGGGAGGTGAGAACCTTGGACATGAGACAAGAGTATGCATTGGTTCGCATGGTCATGCAAGACTCGGCGCGGGCCATGGCTTCCGCGTGCGACAGTTTTGGTCAACGACAAGATCGTTTTTTCCCTGCGCTCGGGCGGAGTCTCCACCGCTCCCCCCGGTTGCGGCACGGTGGAGCCGGTCAAGGAGAGCGCCGGAATGCACCTGCCGGCCTGGCCGTGGATCGGCACGCCGGGGCCGGGCGGCCGGCCAGAGCCGGACCCGGTGCTCGAACGTGGGCACCACCTCGGGTGGCGAGAGCTTCTACCGGCAGCGGGACGGCTCGCTGGAAAGGCGAGTGATCGGCCACCCTCTCACGCTCGAACCGCCGACCCAGGACCGCTTCGGCAACCATCGCGCTCCGAAAGCGGTCGAGGCGGTATTGTCGCCGTCTCGACCGCCTAGACCGCGGTAAAAATGGTTCGGCCCCATTTGCTACCCGCGTGTTACCGTCGGCTCATGGTCCGGCCGATCCTCCCGCCGTCTTCAGATATCGCCCGCATTCGGCGGACCATTTTCTATGCGGATACGGTGAGTGCGCTCGTCATCTTAGGAACAGGTGCTGTTTTTCGGCTAAGCAACCAGACGGCTTTTTCCGGCTTCCTATCGGCGGGGACGGGCCTGGTGTCGCAAGCGTGCGCCCCCGTGGCCGCCATCATTTGTCTGTTAGGGATCTGGCGCCGGCCCAGCACCGGTAAATCTCTGCTGGACCTCTCCAGCCCCAGTGAGCAGCGCGCCGCGTCCAAGTCGGCACAGTTGGACCGGGCGGTTCAGGCGCTCTACTGGAAACTGATTGTGCTTCGCATCGCCACCAGGATCGTCATCGTGCAGGCCGCCTTGTACGGCGTTTCTGCTGTGGTGCCCTATTGAATATGTCGCCCGATGAGCGCTACTCCGCCCCCGCAGCGTGTAGGACGCCTCCAGCAGCCCGCCGCCATTGCCGTACCCGTACGACAGGCGCTTGTCCGGGTTCGCGATACGGGCGGCCGTGCCGTACACCTCGCCGATCCGCGCGTCGTCCGCGCGCTCCTGCGACCTAGATCAAATCGGGTAAGGCGCACCATAGCCGCCCCTTACCGGGACGGCAGGGGAATCATGCGCGAGTCCCGAGCCTGGGTGGTCAGGGCCGGAGGCCGGCCCGTTTGATGACCCGGATCACGGGCGCGGTCTGGATCTCGCCGATCAGCGCCAGGGTGCCGAGGCGCTCGGTGAGGTATTGGTCACCGGCATGAACGACAGCACTTTCCAGTACGTGAACGTGGCACTGTGGGAAGACGTCGAGTCCTACCGTGCCGTCTTCCGGAACTTCACCCCAGCCGGGCAGCGCGTACCCGGCGTCAAGGCGTATCCGGGCTTGTTCGAGGTGTGTGCGGAGGTGCACCCTAGCGGGGGTTCAGCGACGCGGTGATCGCCATTGTGGTGTAGGCCATGGTGAAGCCGCCGCCGATCGCGTCGATGGCGGCACCGACGCCCGCCAGCACCTCGGCCAGCTGGTCCGGTGGGAGCTGGGTGAGCGCGCCGGTGGTGGGCAAGAGGTCGAGCCAGTCGTCGCGGCTGTAGTGCCGCTCCCAGTCGAACCGCCACTGTTCCGGCTCGCCGAACGCGGCCGCCTTCCGGATGCCGTCGGCGAACAGGGCGAACATCGCCTGGTAGACGTCCTGGGCCGGCCTCGGCGGTCCGGCGCTGAGCGGCGAGTCGGGCGCCACCTTCCGGAAGACGGTGGCGAACGCCTCCGCGACGAAGGGCGGCGGGTCGTACGCGTGCGCGAACACCGCCAGCAGGCCGCCGGGACGCAGCACCCGCGCCGCCTTGGCGGCGCCCGCGACGGGGTCCACCCAGTGCCAGGACTGCCCGGCGACGACCGCGTCGAAGGTACGGCCGGCGGCGTCCCATTCCTCGAACGTCACCACCTCGACCTCGATCCCGGTACGGCGGGCGAACTCGGCCATCCGGATGTCCGGCTCGACACCCAGCACGTTGCACCCGGCCGCCAGGAACTGGCGGGCTTCTATGCCGGTGCCGCAGCCGACGTCGACGATGTCGAGACCGGGGCTGGCGGCGATGATCTGCCGTACCAGAGCGTCGGGATATTCGGGCCGGGCCCGGTCGTAGCGTTCGGCGTCGACGCCGAACGACTCCGCCATCTGCCTGGCCTTATGGGGCTCGTTCCGCGACGGCTCTGGGTGCTCCTGCGATAAAGTGGGCATGCGCCCACCATAGTGGGCAGGCGCCCACTCGACAACCGGGCAGCCGTTCGCGGTGAGCGAAGGGCTGGCGAAGGGCGGGTGAGGGGTGAGCGAGGGTGGGTGAAGGCTTGTGAAGGAGGACGGGCGATGCCGACTGGAGTGGCCCTCCGGGATGTGCGGCAACAGTTGTTCGAGGCCGCCGAGCGCGTCCTGCTCCGGGACGGGGCGCCCGGCCTGACCAGCCGGGCGGTCACGGCGGAGGCGGGCGTCGCCAAGGGTGTCCTGCACCGGCACTTCGAGGACTTCGACGCCTTCCTCGCCGAGCTCGTTCAGGACCGCATCGCCCGGCTGGAGGGCCAGGCCGCCGCCCTTCGCGCCTCCGCCGGGACCGGCGACGTCGCCGGCAACCTGACCGGGGCGCTGACGGACCTGTTCGACTCGGTCGCCGTGGCGATAGTCGGTCTCGTCATCTTCCGGGATGAGTTGCGGGCCCGGCTGTCGCGGGCCCGGCCGGCTTTCGGCATCCCGGTCCTGACGGATGCCGTGGCCATGATCGCCGCGTACCTGAACGAGGAGTGCGAGCTGGGCCGCATCGCGGCCGACGCCGACGTGGAGGCGCTGGCGCTCTCCCTGATCGGGGCCGGGCACCTGCTGTTCGCCGGCCGGGACGGCGTCGCGCTGGAGCCGGAGGAGGTCGGCAAGGTGGTGAACGCCGTCATCGCCGACGTCGTACAGAGACGCCTGCTATGAGCTGATGCTCACCGGCCGCCGAGCGCGCACCAGGACGATGCCGACCGCGAGCGTCATGGCCAGGCAGACAGGGGTGTAGAGGAACAGGTTCAGCCAGTAGAACGGGCTTGCGGTGTCTGTACCGAAGCCGAAGGCCCAGACCAGGCCGACAAGCCCGCGCACCAGCACACCGGCGCCCACGGCCATGGTGACCGCCCTGGCCGGCCATCCGCCCCGCCCTCCGGAGGCCGCCGCCACCGACAGGGCCCCCACGCTCAGCACGAGGATGAGCGGCAGCAGGACCCGTGGGGTGAAGGGCACCTCGGCGTTGAGGACGGCCAGCGAGAGCGCCCGGGGGTCGGCGATGGGCCGGACCACCCAGAACAGATGGACGAGTGCGTCGAGAAGCAGGACGGCGGCCGCGAACGCGCCGGGGCGTGAGATGTTCATGCCCTCCAAGAGGCGGCGAACTCGCCGATGGTTCCATGGAACCTTCTGCCCCCGAGCCGCCTCTGGAAAGACATGGACTGGCCTGTTGCCGACCTGGACCCGGTGCGCCGGCTGCGCGTGCTCGCCGCCGGCGTGCCCGGTGCGCGGGTCGCCGAGCGGATTCTTCCCGACCCCTTCGAGCTGGTCTGGGAGGTGGCAGGCGACCTGGAGCGGGAGTTCGGCACCTTCGAGCCCGACATGCGGCGCCTGCGGATCGTCGCGGACGACGGAGGCGGGCGGCTGGTGGCCGAGGCCCGCAGCAAGTACGGCATGCGCGCCCGCTTCGACGTCGACCTGCGGCCCGGCTGGTGCTGGATGCAGAGCAGGTTCCTGCTCGTCGGCCTGGCCGCGACCGCCGTTCCGGAAGGCACGCTGGTGGCGCAGACCGGCGGCATCCGCGTGCCCGGACGTAGCGCGCTGGTGCCCCTGGGAGTCAGGACGGCCGGGGAGAAGGCCCTGGCCCGGCTGGCGGCGCGGGTCGCCGAGCGGGCCCGATGAGCGCGGCGGCGCTCGTTGTGGCCGCTCAGCGCGGCGACACGATGGCGATGAACGACCTGCTCCGCGAGCTGACGCCGTACCTCGGCCGGATCTGCGGGCCCATCGCGCTCGACAGCGGACAGGACGCGGTCCAGGAGGCGTTGATCGCCGTCTTCCGCAACCTGCCCGCGCTGCGCGAGCCCGACGCGCTGTACGGCTGGGCGCGCGCGATCGCCGTGAGAGAGGCCGTCAGGATCGCCAGGCGCGACAACCGCGTCGGTCCCGCGGAGCCGGGCGACCTGCCGTCGCGGCAGGACGTGGAGGGCGCGGTGGACATCCGCGACGTGCTGGAACGGCTCACGCCCGAGCACCGCGCCGTGCTGGTGCTGCGCGATGTCGAAGGGCTCGACGAGGCCACCGCGGCCAGGCTGCTGGCGGTGCCGGTGGGCACGGTCAAGTCCCGGCTGGCGCGGGCCCGGCTGAGCTTCCGCAAAGCCTGGCAATCGTGAGCGATTCCCTGAGGGGAATTGTCCAATGTCATGGCTCGCCCGGAGGATCCTCACGTACCCGAAGCGTGGGGGAAGGACGTGCGATGAAGAGCTATCACCTGCAACCGGGACGCGGGCTCGCCGGGCTGACCGTCGAGGACCGGGACGAGCCCGCGCCGGGGCGCGGGCAGGTCGTGGTCAGGATCCGTGCGAACGGGCTGGGCTATCGCGACCTGATGGTGCTGGCCAACGACTATCCGCTGCCGATCAGGCCCGGCGTCGTGCCCGGCTGCGAGGGCGTGGGCGAGGTCGTGGCCGTCGGCGAGGACGTGACCCGGGTCAGGCCGGGCGAGCGGGTGGCGGCCACCGTGTTCCCGCGCTGGCAGGACGGGCCCTTCCTGCTGGAGAACGCCGCCCAGCTCGGCACCATGACCGACGGTGTGCTGGCCGAGTACGCGGTGCTGAGCGAGGACGGCGTGGTGCCCATCCCCGAGCACCTGTCGTACGAGGAGGCGGCGGCGCTGCCGCTGGCGGCCGTGACCGCGTGGAACGCGCTGACCTCCGGCGGCGTCCCACGGCCCGGCCAGACCGTGCTGACGCTCGGCTCGGGTGGGGTGTCGCTGTTCACGCTGATGTTCGCCAAGCTGTGCGGCGCCCGGGTGATCATGACGACGTCCGGCCCGGACAAGGCGGAGCGGCTGCGGAAGCTCGGCGCCGACGAGGTGATCGACTACCGGGCGAACCCGTCGTGGTCGGCGGAGGTCCGCGCACTCACCGACGGCGTCGGCGCCGATCGCGTCATCGACCCGGCGGGGCCGCTGGAGCAGTCGCTGAAGTCGGTGGCCTTCGGCGGCGAGGTGGCGTTCGTCGGTTACCGGCTGTCCGGTGCCGAGGGCGCCCGGCCGGTCGACCCGGCGCTGCTGTTCGGGGCGGGCGCGGTGCTGCGCGGGGTGGCGACCGGCAGCCGCGCCCACTTCCTCCAGGTCAACCGCGCGGTCGCCACGCACCGGCTGCGTCCCGTCCTCGACCGGGTGTTCCCGTTCGAGGACGTCCACGAGGCGTACCGCTACTGCGAGGCGGGTGGCGGCTTCGGCAAGATCGTCATCAGCCACGACCTCAGGAGCTCGTGAGGATGACGAGTTGCCGGGTCGCCCGGGTCATCGCGACATAGCGGTCGACCGCTCCTTCGATGCCCTCGCCGAACGCCTCCGGGTCGACGAGGACGACCAGGTCGAACTCGAGTCCCTTCGACAGCTCCGGGGTCAGCGACCGGACGCGGGACGTCGTACGGAATGTGGGATCGCCGATGACGCACGCGATCCCTTCGGCGTGTTCGGCGAGCCAGCTGTCGAGGATGGAGCTCAGCTCCGAGACGGACCCGTGCACGACGGGGGCGTCGCCGCGGCGGATGGAGGTCGGCACGTTGGCGTCCGGGAGCACGGCCCGGATCTCCGGCTCGGCCTCCGTCATGATCTCTTCCGGCGTCCGGTAGTTGACGCTCAGGGAGGCCAGATTGATCCGGTCGAGCCCGATCCGCTCGAGCCGTTCCTGCCACGACTCCGTGAAGCCGTGCCTGGCCTGGGCGCGATCCCCGACGATGGTGAAGCTGCGGGACGGGCATCGGAGCAGCAGCATCTGCCACTCCGCGTCGGTCAGTTCCTGAGCCTCGTCCACGACGATGTGCGCGAACGGGCCGGCGAGCAGGTCCGGTTCGATGCTGGGCAGCACGGTCTCGTCGACCAGAGAGACCTTCGCGTCCTGCCCGCGCAGCATCGTCACCAGCCCTTCACCGTCGTCATCGGCGGCGAGCAGGTTGTCGACGACCTTGTCCATCTGCTCACGTTGGGCGGCGAGAGAGGCGTCATGCCGACGCTTACGGCGCGCCGCCTCCGGGTCGCCGAGCCGCTGCCGGGCCGCGTCCAGGAGCGGCAGGTCGGACACCGTCCACGCCTGGGCGTCCGCGCGCTGCAGCGCCCGAACCTCGTCAGGGCTGAGCCAGGGAGCGCACATCCGGAGGTAGGCGGGTACGGACCACAGGTCTCCGACGAGGTCGGCCGCCTCGATCAGCGGCCATGCCTTGTTGAAGACCGTGAGCAGCTCCCTGTCCCGCAGCAGCGCCTTGCGGAGCAGGTCGGGCGAGACGTCGCCGTCGTGCTTGTCCATCAGGATCGTGAGCAGTTCCTGCCAGATCTGGTCGCGCGCCTCGTTGTGCGGAGTGCCGGGATCCGGCGCTTGGAACGCCTCGGCCCAATCCTCGACGCTCAGCCAGATGTCGGACCAGGGGGTCGTGATCGTCATCCCCTTGGTCGGCGGGTTCTCGTAGAACCTGACGGCCGGCTCGATCGCCTGCGTCAGGTTCACGGACGACTTCAGGCGGGCCACGTTCGGGTCGGCCTCGATCGCCGCCCCTGCTCCCTCGGCGACGAGGTCTCGCAGGGTGCAGGTCTGCACGCCCTCCTCTCCGAGACTGGGCAGGACGTCGGCGACGTACGCCAGGTAGGGCTGGTGCGGACCGACGAACAGGACGCCGCCCCGGCGGTGACCGAGGCGAGGGTCGGAGTAGAGGAGGTAGGCGGAGCGGTGCAGCGCGACGACGGTCTTGCCCGTCCCCGGACCGCCGTCGACGACGAGAGCGCCCCGGGATCCCGCGCGGATGATGGCGTCCTGGTCGGCCTGGATGGTGCCGAGCACGTCGCGCATCCGTGCCGACCGGTTGCTGCCCAGACTGGCGATGAAGGCCGACTGGTCGTCGAGCGCGGCGTGCCCGACCAGCCCGTCCGAGGTGAACACCTCGTCCCAGTAGTCGCTGATCCGGCCGCGCGTCCAGCGATACCTGCGGCGGCTCGCCAGGCCCATCGGGTTGGCGTGGGTGGCTCCGAAGAACGGCTCAGCCGCGGGGGAACGCCAGTCGAGCAACAGTTGACGGCCCGCGCTGTCCCTGAGGCCGAGCCGTCCGACGTACACGGGCTCGGGGTCGTCCGCACTGACCATGTGCCCGAGGCACAGGTCCAGACCGAAGCGGCGCAGCGCGCGCAGGCGAGCGGTCAGCCGGTGGATCTCCATGTCCCGGTCCATCGCCGCCCGGCCTATGCCGCCGGGCGCCTTGCGCTCGGTGTCGAGGCGGTCGGACAGGTCGGCGATCGACTGCTCAAGGCTCTCCGCGATGGCCGCGAAGTGCTGCTCGTCGCCGGCGATCAGCGCCGGGTC
Organism: Nonomuraea aurantiaca; assembly: GCF_020215705.1. Classification (GTDB taxonomy): domain Bacteria; phylum Actinomycetota; class Actinomycetes; order Streptosporangiales; family Streptosporangiaceae; genus Nonomuraea; species Nonomuraea aurantiaca. The sequence goes on from NZ_JAIWNB010000011.1 coordinate 336,354, forward strand.
GGCCTTGACGGCGAGACGCTCGGGAAGGTCGAACGCGCTGGTGGTGAGGGGGTTCACGGGGTTCAAGTTAAAGCTCCGATCTGAGGTCGCTTGCGACCATGACGCACGGCAAGGCGGTTCCGCGAGGTTCACGCGGACACGGACGGCCTCTCCTGGCTGACCGCGTGGTTCACGCCGGACACGGGCGGCCTCTCCCGGCTGACCGCGTGGTTCACGCCGGACACCGGCCCCCTTTCCCGGCCGGCCGCGTCGAGCAGCAGCTTCGCGGCCACCGCCGCCCCGTCGGTACGGATCGTGCCGGCCACGGCGGTCGCTCGTGCGCGGGTCTCGGGGGTCAGGACCGTCCTGAGCGCGGCCGACAGGGACTCGGTGGTCGGAATCGGGCCGTCGTGTGCCGTACCGATGCCCAACTCGGCCACCCGGCCGGCCCAGTACGGCTGGTCCGTCCCCTGGGGGACCACCACCTGTGGCGCGCCGGCCCGCGCGGCCGTCGTCGTGGTGCCCGCGCCGCCGTGATGCACGACGGCGGCCACCCGGCCGAACAGCGCCTGATGGTTGACCTCGCCGACCACGAAGCAGTCGTCGCGGTCGTCGATCAGGGCCAGGTCGGCCCAGCCGCGGGCCACGACCGCGCGATGGCCCCGCGCGTGGATCGCCTCGATGGCCTCCTGGGCGACGTCCGTCGATGTACGCATGGGCATGCTGCCGAACCCTACGTACACGGGCGGTGTGCCGGCGTCCAGGAACGCCACCAACTCGGCCGGAAGCGGGCGAGCATCGGGCAGGATCCACGCGCCGGTCTGGACGACGTCGAGATCCGGCGTCTCCTGCCGTGGGTCCAGGATCGGGTCCGTCGCCAGCCACGGCTGGTCGCCGATGACGTAGTCACGGACGTTGTCCACCGGTGGCAGGCCGATCGACGCCCGGTTGGTGTTGAGCGCCGCGCCGAACAGCTCGTTGATGCTCTGGGCGTCCAGGTCCCACAGCACCCGGTTGTCGGTCACCTCCGGCGGGAACGGCCGGCCAGGATACGCCAGCGGCGGGTAGTGCGGCGACGGCAGGGGGCTCTGCTGGAAGGTCACGAGCACGGAGCGGAGGCCCAGCTTCTCGGCCACCGACCGCGCGCCGGCCATGGCCGGCATCATGCCGGTCGCCACCAGCACGTCGCATCCCTCGGCCGCCGCGGTGACCGCGTCGAACTGGGCGGCGATCAACTCGGCCGCGCGCTGGGGCAGGGATGACGGCCGCGGCGCCCCGGTCGTCAGCGCGCGCGCCGACCGGCCGACCGGCACCAGCGGCACGCCGACCCCGGCCAACCGCTGGGCGAAGTCCTCGTCCGGCGGCGCGCACACCCGTACCTCCGCGCCGTGTTCGCGCAGCCGCACCGCGAGTGCCACCAACGGCTCGACGTCCCCGCGTGAACCGTACGTCGACAACAACACCCGCACTCCGTGCCCCCCGTTTCCTGGCGTCTTGGCCTTCGGCCGCTGATTCTGCGGCACGACCGGGGTCTTGCCGCAAGCCCCCCGGTGCGCTATACGTTGAGAGTGGAAAGGCGCGGGTCATCCCCTTTCCCCCTTCGCGAAGCGGCGCTGTGCCGCGTATCGCCGCCTCGGTTCGTTGAAGCCGATCTTAAGTCGCGTTCGGTATTGACAAATTGGGGCTCCGTACGTCACCATGGAAATGCGACCGGAACGATGGGTCTGCGCAAGCGTGGACAAATTGGATTTGAGCGAGTACGCTCGCACTTCCACGCTGCCTTTCTGACGACCCGCTCCGCTTGCTCACGTTGCGAGGTTGTCTGGCGTGCGTGTAGTCAGTCCGCCGCGAGCCCTCGGAAGGACATCTGTTGGCAGCCTCGCGCAACGCCTCCGCCGTACCCGCTGGTCCC
>NZ_JAIWNB010000110.1 GCF_020215705.1 Nonomuraea aurantiaca
TCTCCATCAACGGCCCCAGTTACCGACTCAAGAACCGGCTCAGAAACATCGAACAAGCCACTGAGGTCGCCTGAGCTGGTGCACACATCTCCGTACTTGGTGGAGCACCCAAAGAAGTACGCGGACACCAGGTGGTCGGCGACGATCTCGCCGGTGGCCAGGTCGCAGACGAGCAGCCTGCCGCCTTCCTCGGCCACCGCCACCCGGGTGCCGATCAGCCGGGTCGGGACCGAGTAGCGGGCCGAGCCGAACCGCACGCAGGAGAGCCGGTCGACCTTGCGGGTGACCGGCGCCTGGCCGATCGACGGCCGCAGCGACGGCAACACGGTCAGCAGCTCCCGCTCGCCGGCCAGCCGCTCGGCCGGGATAGCGCAGATCTCTGAATGCGTCACCGTGTTGACCTCGGCGCACCACTGGCGGGCGGCCACGTTGGCCACGGCCAGGTCGTCGAACGGCGCCTGCGGCACGACCAGATCACGTTTGGCATAGCCGACCAGGTTTTCCACGATGCCCTTCGATTCCGGGTCGCCGGCCTCGCACCAGTCCGGCCGAAAGCCGTAGTGGGTGGCGAAGCGCACGTAGTCGCTGGTGGGGATGACCTTGTTGGCGACCACGCCGCCCTTCAAGCAGCCCATCCGGTCGGCCAGCACCACCTTGGGCACCCCGCCGAGTTCCTCGAAGCATTCGGCCAGCAACGCCAGCGTCGTGGCGGCCCGCTCGTTGTCGGCGAAGCGCACGAAGCGGACCCTTGACCAGGCCAGCACCGCGCAGAACACGTGCAGCCCGCCGCCCGCGTCGCCCCAGTCGATGACCAGCATCTCGCCCGGCGTCCAGACCGCCGGCCGCCGGCCGCGATGATGACCGCGCCGCCACGTCTTCTTCGCCTCGGCGACCAGCCGCCGGAAGTTGCGCGCCGACCCGGCATACCCAGCGGCCTGGGCCAGCGGCAGCAGCCGCTTGGCCGACATCCTCCCGGCCGTGCTCTGGACCTTCTCGGCCACCAGCTCGGCGACCGCGTCGAAATTGTGCTCACGCCGTCTGCGGCCCGGCGTCTTGTCCCCGGCCAGCGCCCGCTCGATGATGCGTTTGACGGTCTTGTGCGTGGTGCCGCACATCTCAGCGGCTCCGCGATAGGTGCCTACCTCACGGTAGGCGGCGATGATGTCCATGACTTCCCCCGAAGACTTCATGGCCGGGCAGACCCCCTGAGCGGTGATCTCGTGGCTGGCTGACACCGTCACGATCACTGCTCAGGGCACACCCCTCCTCACGACACGCGAACAACGCGAAGAAGAAGCGGGGACCTAAACCGGCCATCAGTGGTGACCTCGAACTGGCCACCTGTGAGGACTTTTACGGCTCTGACGCAAAGCGTGTGACGTCGTCACGCACGGTCATTTCAGCATCGGTTGCATAGGATGATCTTTCGGAGCAGGTCGAAGTTGGCTCGGCCATAGCGGCTGCGTTTGAGAGCCTTGACCCTT
>NZ_JAIWNB010000111.1 GCF_020215705.1 Nonomuraea aurantiaca
CTTGGGTTCAAGGAGTCGTCGCAACACTGCTGTTCAGCAGTAAGTTTAGATGATCGCTGAAGGCTTCTGCCGGTGTCTTCCACCCGAGAGTTTTTCGGGGCCTGGTGTTGAGCGCGAATGCTACGGCCGCCAACTCCTCGGCATTCCATCGTGACAGGTCAGTGCCCTTGGGGAAGTACTGGCGCAGCAGGCCGTTGGTGTTTTCGTTGGTGCCACGCTGCCAGGGGCTATGGGGGTCGGCGAAGTAGACGAGCAAGCCGGTGTCGATGCGCAGTTGAGCATGCTGCGCCAATTCCGTTCCACGGTCCCAGGTCAGCGAGCGGCGTAGCTGCTCGGGCAGCCCGGTGATCTCCTTGGTGATCGCGTCCCTTACGGCTTCGGCGCCACGGCCGGCCAGCGCTGGGCCGTTCTTCACGCGTTTCTGAGTGCCGTAGCCCTCCATCCGGGGCAGGTGCAACAGCAGGGTGAACCGTGTCGTGCGCTCCACGAGGGTGCCGATCGCCGACCGGCCGGTGCCGATGATGAGGTCACCTTCCCAGTGGCCCGGGACCGCGCGGTCTTCGGCGTCGGCGGGCCTGGCGCTGATCAGCACCTCGGGGGTCACGTGGCCGCCGCTCTTGTGCCGGGCGCGTGCTCGCGGCACCCGCAGCGCACGCCCGGTGCGCAGGCAGGCGACCAGCTCCCGCTTGAGCGCTCCTCGCCCTTGGATGAACAGGGCCTGGTAGATCGCCTCGTGTGAGATCCGCATGGTGTCGTCCTCGGGGAAATCGACCTTCAGCCGGTGGGAGATCTGTTCTGGGCTCCACGATGTCGTCCAGCGGCGGTCCTGACGGTGGGGTTTGTTCCGTCCCTTCCAGGGCGCCGTCTGCGGCCCCGCCACCGGCGTGCCGTCCGGGTGGCGGACCTCTCCCGCCAGCCGCTCCTGCACATACTCGCGCAGCTGCTGGTTGGCCGCCAGTTTGGCTGTCTTCGGCCGCCGGGCTCGGCGCTCGGCGTGCCATTGCGCGACCGTCGCTCGATATTCCACGTCATACGTCCGCGTCGAAGCGTTGCGCCGGATCTCGCGGGAGATCGTCGACGGCGACCGCCCCAGACGCCGCGCGATCTCCCGCACGCCGACCTTCTGGGCACGGCATAACGCGATCTCTTCCCGCTCGGCGAACGACAGATAACGGCCCGACACCGTCGGGGCAAGGCATGGTCCCACCCCGCCAGCCTGACGAAACCAGCGCGTCCCCACCGCTGGCGACACGCCGATCTCCGCTGCGGCGTCCTCCGAGCTCGACCCTCGAGCGATCGCTTGCCAGAACCGGACGCGGTCTTCACCCCAGGCGACGGTCGGCCGTCCCGGCGAGGGGATCTGACCGCGGTACAACCGGACCGCCTGCTGTTTCTTGCCCAGGCCCATTCACCAACACCTCCAACGGCGAAGTGTTGCGAGCACCGGTTGAATCCACC
>NZ_JAIWNB010000112.1 GCF_020215705.1 Nonomuraea aurantiaca
CCGGCACCCATATCTCGACGTGGTGCAGCGTTCCAGTGGTGGCCTTGTCGTTCATGCCGCGATCCCTTCTGGGCGTTCGACGAGCTTGCCGTTGACGAAGGTGGCACCGGCACGGACCAGGGCGACCAGATGGGGCGCGTTCACGGCACGCCATCGCGTCTGGGCCGACTCGATCAGCTTGAATGCCATCGCCAGCCCGGCCGCCCGCGAGCCCGGCCCCTTGGTGACCTTGGTGCGGTGCCGGACCGTGGCGAAGGTCGACTCGATGGGGTTGGTCGTGCGCAGGTGGATCCAGTGCTCGGCCGGAAAATCGTAGAACGCCAGCAGTTCCTCAACATCGTCCGTGACCTTGGCCACCGCCTTGCCGTACTTGGCGACGTAGGCGGCCCGGAACGCCTCCACCGCCGCCAGCGCGTGCGTCTTGTCCTCGGCGTTCCAGATCTCCGCCAGCGCCTTCCTCGCTCCCGGATGTGTGGATTTCGGCAGGGCCCCCAGCACGTTAGCGATCTTGTGAAACCAGCACCTCTGAGCTCTGGTCTGCGGAAACACCCCGCCCAGCGCGCCCCAGAAGCCCAGCGCCCCATCCGCGACGGCCAGCACCGGCGCGCGCATCCCCCTGCGTTTGCAGTCGCGCAAGAGGTCCGCCCAGGACTCGGTGGACTCGCGGTAGCCGTCGGCCAGCGCGATGAGCTCCTTGCGGCCGTCGGCGCGCACGCCGATCATCACCAGCAGGCACAGGCGCTGCTCCTCCAGGCGGACGTTGACGTGGATGCCGTCGGCCCACACATAGACGTAGTCCACGTTCGACAGGTCACGGGTCGCGAACGCGCGCTGCTCGGACTTCCACTGCTCGGTCAGCTTCGTGATCACCGACGCCGACAGCCCCGAGGTCGAGCCGAGGAACTGCCCCAGCGCGGCGGTGAAGTCGCCCGAGGACAGGCCGTGCAGGTACAGCAGCGGCAGCACCTCGGTCACCTTGGGGGTCTTGCGGCACCACGGCGGCAGGATGGACGAGGAGAACCGCCGGCGCTCGCCGGTGACGGGATCGGTGCGCTTGTCGTTGACCCGCGGGGCGCGGACCTCGATCGCGCCGGCCGCGGTCAGGATCTCGCGCGGGGTGTGGGAGCCGTTGCGCACCACCAGGCGGCGGCCGTGCTCATCGCGCTCGTCGGCGAAGGCGGCGATGTAGGCGTCGACCTCGGCCTTCAGCGCCTCGGCGAGCATGCGGCGGGCGCCTTCGCGGACGAGTTCGTCGATCAGCGCGGCGGAGACGAGGCCATCGGTCATGCGACGGTCGCCGTCGGCGGGGTCGGGGACTACGGTGAGCATGGGTGTGCCTTCCCAGCCGACGTTGGCGCGTCGGCCATGCGTGTGAGACCTCAAACGATCACCGGGAAGGTACACCCCTTCCCGGTCGATCCACAGGTCTCTAGCATTGCTC
>NZ_JAIWNB010000113.1 GCF_020215705.1 Nonomuraea aurantiaca
CAATGCCGTTGCTTGACTCACGCAAGCGTTTCATGTGACTTCAGAGAGTGACGTTTCGATTGGTTCTGCCGATGTCTCGATATGCATCCGTGGATCGGGTTGTCCGAGAACGTGCGTCTGGGAGTGCTCACCGAGCGGGTCACGCCCGAACTGGTGGATCGAATGCTGGCCGAGCACGGCTGTGAGGGCAGCAGGCCGGGAGCGTTGCCGCCGCGGTTCATGATCTACTTCGTCCTGGCACTGGCGCTGTTCCAGCAGGACTCCTATGACGATGTCGCCGAGAACCTGGTGGGAGCGCTGGGCGGGATGGATCAGTCGGTCCCGAACAAGTCCTCCTTCACTCGTGCCCGGCAACGGCTGGGCGCGGGGCCGTTGGAAGGGCTGTTTCGTGCGGTGGCCGGATCGGTGGCTCCGAGAGGGTTGACGGGATCGTTCTATCGCGGGATGCGGCTGGCCGCGGTCGACGGGTTCGTCTTGGATGTGCCGGACACCACGGCCAACCGGGTCTTCTTCGGCGGCCCGAGCGACGCCAAAGGTCGGGACGTGGGTTTTCCGCAGACGCGGGTGGTCACGTTGACCGAGACCGGCACTCACGCCTCCATCGACGCGGCGGTGGGGTCGTTCAACGGCGGGGAACCGGAGCTGGCCACAAGGTTGGCTGGCAGCGCCGCCGGCATGCTGGTTCTCATGGACCGCGCCTTCCCCGGCGTGGCGTTGTGGAAGGCTTATACCCAGGCCGGGGCGCACCTGCTGCTCCGCGCTCGCTCGTGCGTGGCCAAGCGGCCGATCCAGATTCTGGCCGACGGCACGTACCTAGCGCGGATGAGCCTGGCCGGCCAGCGGGCGTCACATCCGGGCGGGGTGACGGTCCGGGTCGTGGAGTACCGGATCGACGGCGGCGAAGTGATCCGCCTGCTGACCGACCTACTGGATGTCGACGCCTATCCCGCCGCGGAACTGGCCGCGCTGTATCACGAGCGATGGGAGGCGGAATCGGCCTACCGGCAGATCAAGACCTTCCAGCGTGGCCCCGCGCAGGTGCTGCGCTCGGCCGGCCCGGAGCTGGTCCGCCAAGAGGTCTGGGCGCACCTGGTCGTACACCACTGCTTGGCCCAGATCGTCATGCGCTTGGCCGAGGCCGGAGGCCTTGACCCGGACCGCATCTGCTTCGTCAAGGTCCTCAAGCACGTCCGGCGTAGTGTCATCCGGCAGTGCGTCCAGACGCCGGTGAAGCTGAAGACGTTTCTGACCAACATGGCCGCCAAGATCGGTCGCAAGCTCGACAACGGCACCAGACGGCTACGCGAGGCCGACCGATTCCTCAAACGCCCAGAGTCCAAGTACGGACCCCGCTATCGAACCAGCCGAGGTCATCCCGCTCCCCGGCCCACAAGGAAAGTC
>NZ_JAIWNB010000114.1 GCF_020215705.1 Nonomuraea aurantiaca
GCCGAGCGGCCGCGGCCGGTCGGTGTTCTCGCTCAGCTCGCCCAGGCGCGCCAGCCACAGACGACCAAGCACCTGCAGGCCCTTGAGCGTGCCGGCGTCGTCACCTCCCAGCGCTCCGGCCAGCGCCGCGTCTACGCGCTCCGGCCCGCACCCCTACGGGAACTGGCGGCTGCGCTCACTCGCCTGGCCGACACCGCGGACCAAGCCGGCGGCTCGCGCGAGACCTACGACCGCTACGAGCTCAGCCTCCACGCAGAGCGGCTCGCCGCCAAGGAGCCGGGCTGGGCCGACGGCCGCTCATTCACGTTCCACCGGTCGCTGACAGCGGGCCCGGAAGAGGTCTGGCACCACCTGACCGAGGCCTCCCTGCTCGCCCGCTGGTGGACGCCGGATGACCTGCGCGTCTCCGAACTCGTCTTCGAGGCGCGACCGGGTGGACGGATCGTCCATGAGTACCGCGACGCCGAGGACGTCGACGGCTCCGACCTGGTCGCCGGGCGCGCGCTGGGAGTCGTCGAGGACGTACGCCCCGGTGAGCGCCTCGCCTACCGGCTCTCCCCCCAGCTTCCCGACGGCAGCCTCGCCTTCACCGCCCACCTCGACCTCGGACTCCGGCCCACCGACACGGGCACAGAACTCGACGTCCACTTCCAAGTCACCGACAGCACGGTCGACTCAGCGGACTTCATCGCAGGCATCGAGATCGGCTTCGGCCAGAGCCTCGACAAGCTCGCGGCGACCCTCACCGCGGACACACACGACACCGAGCACGACACCAATACAAGGAGCACCAAATGACGAACTCGACCGGCCGCAGGGTGACCGCGAACCTGAGCCTCACCCTCGACGGGCGTTACAACGGTCCAGGCGGGCCCAACGATTTCGCCGCGTTCGCCCCCTATGTGACCAGCGAGGTCGCGCGAAACCACATGAACCGCATCTGGGAGAGCGCGACGACGGCGCTGCTCGGCCGACTCAACGCCGAAGGATTCCTGGGCTACTGGCCAGCGGTCGCCGAAGACGAGAACGCCGACCCACGTGATCGCGGATACGCCAAGTGGCTGGTCGACACGGAAAAGGTGGTCTTCTCGACCACCTTGACCGAGGCCCCGTGGGAACGCACCCGCGTGGTGAACGCCCCCGCCGCCGACGTTGTTGCCGACCTCAAGGCCACTGGTGAGGGCGACATCCTCGTCAACAGCAGCGCGAGCATCATCAAGCCACTCCTGTCGGCCGACCTGCTCGACCGGCTGTACCTCATGATCTTCCCCGAGATCGCCGGCGGTGGGCAGCGACTGTTCGACGATGGCCTGCCAGCTTCGAAGTGGATGCTCACCCACCAGCAAAGCGGCGAACTGGGCGAGATCGCCATGGTCTACGACCGAGTCCGCTAAG
>NZ_JAIWNB010000115.1 GCF_020215705.1 Nonomuraea aurantiaca
GATGGCGTCCCGTGGAGTGGTGTAACTACGTGATCGACGGTTGCGATTCTGAGTGCGTGGTGAGCTCGGCCGGGTCGCGTGCAGCGCTGCCGGTGTGGAGGTCGGCCATGGAGGTCTCCGACAGGTAGCGGCGGTCGGTAACCTGCCACTCGTCGTGTAGCTCGGCCAGGACGGCGCCGGCCAGCCGTTCCAAGGCGGGGGCGTTGGGGAAGACTTGGACGACATCGGCGCGGCGTTTGACCTCGCGGTTGAGCCGTTCCAGCGGGTTGGTGGACCAGATCTTCTTCCAGTGCGCGACGGGGAAGGCCGCGAAGGCGGTGATGTCATCGGCGGCCTTCAGCAGCATGTCTTTGACCTGGGGGAACTGGCGGCCGAGCATGTCGGCGACGGTGTGCAGCTGGGCGCGGACGGCCTCAGCGTCTGCTTGGGCGAAAATGGTGCGGATGGTGGCGGCGACCATCTCGCCCGAGCCTTTCGGGATTTTCGCTAGCACATTTCTCATGAAGTGAACTCGGCAGCGCTGCCAGGCGGCGCCGAGCATGACGGTGCGGATCGCGGCGACCAGGCCGGTATGGGCATCAGAGATGACCAGGCGCACCCCGGACAGGCCGCGGGCACGCAGGGAGCGCAGGAACTCGGTCCAGAACGCCTTGTCCTCGCTGTCGCCTACGGCCAGGCCGAGTACTTCGCGGTGGCCGTCGGTGGTGATGGCGGTGGCGATGACCACGGCCTGGGAGACGATCTGGTGATTGACGCGCACCTTGCAGTAGGTGGCATCCAGGAACACATACGGGAAGGCGATGTGGTCCAGCGGCCGGTCCTTGAATGCGGTGATCTCCACATCCAGGCCCTGGCAGATACGTGACACTTCGCTCTTGGAGATGCCGCTGTCCGCCCCGAGGGCTTTGACCAGGTCGTCGACCGCGCGGGTGGACACGCCGTGCACGTAGGCCTCCATGATGACGGCGAACAGGGCGCGGTCGACGCGACGGCGACGCTCCAGCAGGCTGGGGAAGAACGAGCCGGAGCGCAGCTTGGGGATCTGCAACTCCAGATCGCCGGCGGTGCTGGTGAGCAGCCGTTCGCGGTGGCCGTTGCGCTGGGTGGTGCGCTCCGGGCTGCGCTGATACGGGGCGGCGCCGATGACGGTGGTGGCTTCGGCTTCGATGAGTTCCTGCAGCATGCGCTGCAGGGCACGGCGGACCATCTCCACGCTGTCGGCCGCGCGTAGTGACTCCAGAAGCTCGGTTAAGTCAGACTGGGACAGAGCCATCGTGAGCGTGTCCTTCCGGGAAGAATGAGCGCTTCCCTTCGACCGTCACACGATGGCTCACCTTCTGCCAGACCTCGGTGACTGATCGTCACGAACTACACCACTCGATGGGACGCCATC
>NZ_JAIWNB010000116.1 GCF_020215705.1 Nonomuraea aurantiaca
CTGGCTGGCTCATCGGGCCAATACGCGCCATCATCGGCGGATCGAGTGCCGCCCGGCCGACCGGCTGGTCACCGACCGGGCTGCCATGCTCGCGCTGCCGCCGGTGGCTCCCCTGGTCGGCTGGCGTTCGTCGACCCGGCTGGCTCGCGACCACTACGTGCGCATCGCCTCCAACGACTACTCGGTCCACCCTGCGGCGATCGGCCGGCTGGTCGAGGTGATCGCCGACCTGCAGCAGGTGCGGGTCACCTGCGGCGGGCAGAGCGTCGCGGCCCACCCACGATGCTGGGCCGCCCACCAAACCATCACCGACCCGGCACACGCCCAGGCCGCCGCGGCGATGCGCCGCTCCCGCCTCCAGCTCGCCACCCCAGCGGCCGACACCCAGGTCGAGCAACGCCGGCTCAGCGACTACGACACCCTGCTCGGCATCGACACCAGCCAGGGGGTGGTGGCGTGATGGCGAGCGCGCGAACCCCAGCCGGCGCGATCTCAACCAGCGCAGCCGCCACCAGCGGCCAGGGCCGCAACCTTCAGGCAGAGCTGGCCTACCTGTCTCGGGCCCTGAAGGCGCCGTCGCTGCATGCCGCCGTCGAGCGGCTGGCCGAGCGAGCCCGGGCCGAGTCCTGGAGTCACGAGGAGTTCCTGGCCGCCTGCCTGCAGCGCGAAGTCGCCGCCCGCGAGTCTCACGGCGGCGAGGCCCGCATCCGCTCGGCCCGCTTCCCGGCCCGAAAAGCATTGGAGGACTTCGACTTCGACCATCAGCGCTCGGCCAAACGCGAGGTCATCGCTCATCTGGGCACGCTGGACTTTGTCGCCGCACGCGAGAACGTGGTCTTCCTCGGCCCGCCCGGCACCGGCAAAACCCACCTGTCGATCGGCCTGGGCATCCGGGCCTGCCAGGCCGGACACCGGGTCGCCTTCGACACCGCCGCCGCCTGGGTCGACCGGCTGGCCGACGCCCACACCACCGCCACCCTGCAGCAGGAACTCACCAAGCTGTCGCGCATCCCGCTGCTCATCGTGGACGAGGTGGGCTACATCCCGTTCGAGCCCGAAGCCGCCAACCTGTTCTTCCAACTCGTCAGCAGCCGCTACGAACGAGCCAGCTTGATCGTCACCAGCAACAAGCCGTTCGGGCGCTGGGGCGAGGTGTTCGGCGACGACGTCGTCGCAGCAGCGATGATCGACCGCCTCGTCCACCACGCCGAGGTCATCAGCCTGAAGGGAGACAGCTACCGCCTCAAAAACCGCGACCTTGGCCGCGTTCCCACAGCCGGCCACACCAACGACCAGTAACAATCAAGCACATCAGGGGGTCAAAATTCAGGCGACGCCAGGGGGTCAGAATTCGGCCGTCGTTGACA
>NZ_JAIWNB010000117.1 GCF_020215705.1 Nonomuraea aurantiaca
GAAGCGGTGGGTGATGAATGTGCTGGGGTCCAGCCGTCCGGCGGCGATCATGTCCAGGAGGGTCGGCGTGGAGTAGGTGTCGACCAGGCCGGTGGTGATGGTGAGGTTGCGGATCCACAGGTCTTCGAGGTGCAGGGTGGCGGGTGTGCCGTGGACGCCGATGTTGGCGACGTGTCCGCCGGGGCGTACCAGGCGGGTGCAGAGTTCGAAGGTTTCCGGGAGGCCGACGGCTTCGATGGCGACGTCGGCGCCCAGCCCTCGGGTCAGCTCGGCGATCGCGCCGGCCGGGTCGTCGCCTGCACCCACGACCAGGTCTGCGCCGAGTTGCTTGGCGGCCTCCAGCCGCGCAGGGGCGGGATCGATGGCGACGATGTGGCTGGGCGTGAACAGCTGCGCGGTGGTGATCGCGGCCAGGCCGATCGGTCCGGCTCCGACGATCACGACGGTGTCGCCGGGCTGGACGTGGCCGTTCAGCACGCCGACCTCGTAGGCGGTGGGCAGGATGTCGGCGAGCATGAGCGCGGCCTCGTCGGTGACGCCGTCGGGCAGCAGGTGGGTGGAGGTGTCGGCGAACGGCACGCGGACGTATTCGGCCTGGGGGCCGTTGACGCGGTGGCCGAGGATCCAGCCGCCGCCGCCCAGGCATTGGCCGAACATGCCGATGCGGCAGTAGCGGCAGCGCCCGCACGCCGAGATGCACGACACCAGCACCCGGTCTCCCGGCTTGACAGTGCTGACGGAGCTTCCGGTCGCCGTGACGGTGCCGACCGCTTCGTGGCCGAGGATCGTCCCCGGTTCCACGGTGGGCACGTCGCCCTTGAGGATGTGCAGGTCGGTGCCGCAGATGGTGACCGCGTCCACGCGGACGATGGCGTCGGTGGGCTCGATCAGCTGCGGATCGGGAGTCTCCTCCCAGGACCGCCGGCCGGGGCCGTGGTAGATGAGCGCCTTCATCATGCCTCCTGGTGGTGTTCACCTTTCACGCTGGCCGGGACGGGGCGGGCTGACTAGGGACGAACGTCCCGTTCCATCGATGCCTTTCGGCCGTGCCTACCCCCGCTCACGTTCGATCCGCAGCCCGGCTCATCTTGGGACCAATGGCACTCGCATTCGGGACTTCGTCCTCCGGTGGCCGGTTGCCCGTTTCGCGAGGCTGGAGGTGTGAGTTGAGCTCGTGAAGGAGATGCGTGATGAACGGACGGATCGTGGTCGGTGTGGACGGGTCCGCGCCGGCGACAGCAGCGGTGGAGTGGGCTGCCGCCGACGCGCGGCGCAGAGGGCTTGACCTGCGGCTCGT
>NZ_JAIWNB010000118.1 GCF_020215705.1 Nonomuraea aurantiaca
CTAGTGCTGTGACCGGAAACGATCACCGGGTTGGCGTGTAAGTCGCTCCTGCCGATTGGATGGTGCTGATCACGTTCGATCGGCGCTCAGGAGGCCAGGTGACGCAACCGGTCAAGGTCCGCAGGCTCACGGATCAAGAAGGGCAGAAGCTGCAGCGCATCGTGCGGCGCGGCACGATGAACACGGTGCGCTATCGGCGGGCGATGATCTTGCTGGCCTCGGCCGGCGGCAACACGGTGCCGGTGATCGCGCGCCTGGTGCAGGCCGATGAGGACACCGTGCGCGATGTGATTCACCGCTTCAACGAGATCGGGCTGGCCTGCCTGGACCCTCAGTGGGCGGGAGGCCGTCCCCGCCTGCTGAGTCCTGACGACGAAGAGTTCGTCGCGGCGACGGCCACCACCCGCCCGGCCAAGCTCGGCCAGCCCTTCACCCGCTGGTCCATCCGCAAACTGCTCGACTACCTGCGCCGCCTGCCCGGCCGCGTCTTCACCCTCGGCCGGGAAGCGTTGCGCACCCTGCTGGCCCGCCGCGGGATCACCTTCCAGCGCACCAAGACCTGGAAGGACTCACCCGACCCGGACTTCGACGCCAAACTCGACCAGATCGAGTACGCCCTGACCCGGCGGCCCGAGCGCACCTTCGCCTTCGACGAGTTCGGCCCGCTCGGCATTCGTCCCACCGCCGGGACAGGCTGGGCAGCGCAGGGCGAGCCTGACCGGCTGCCGGCCACCTACCACCGCACCCACGGCGTCACCTACTTCCACGGCTGCTACTCCGTCGGCGACGACCTACTGTGGGGCGTCAACCACCGGCGCAAGGGCAGCAACAACACCTGGGCCGCCCTGAAGTCCATCCGCGCCGCCCGCCCGGACGGCGCCCCGATCTACGTGATCCTGGACAACCTGTCGGCGCACAAGAACTGGCGCATCCACGCGTGGGCCAAAAAACACAAGGTCAGACTACTGTTCACCCCGACATACGCCTCCTGGGCCAACCCGATCGAGGCGCACTTCGGACCCTTACGCCAGTTCACCCTGGCCAACTCCAACCATCCCAACCACACCGTCCAAACGCGGGCCCTGCACGCCTACCTGCGCTGGCGCAACACCCACGCCCGCCACCCCGACGTGCTGGCCGCCCAACGCCGCGAACGCGCCCGCATCCGAAGCGAGAAAGGCATCCGCTGGGGCGGCCGACCTCTGACTTCCGCAGCCTGAAGCCTCGTCATCCAACCCGGCGATCGTTTCCGGTCACAGCACTAG
>NZ_JAIWNB010000119.1 GCF_020215705.1 Nonomuraea aurantiaca
CAACTCCCAAGGCCAGGTAGTTAAGGTTTTTGGGCTGCTGGCAAGAGCGTTGGGGAGAGCGGCCCGGCAGTGTAGATACCCGGCCCGATCTTGCAGATGAGCTGGCTGTCGGCCCAGCGCGACAGTTGTCGATACATGGTGTTCAGGGTGACATCGCCTAGGTGTTGGGCGATGTCGCAGGCTCTCCAGGGGCGGTTGGGGTCTTGGTGGAGGAGGGCCAGGACCTGTTGTTGTCTGCGGCGGTCGGCTGGGGCGATGGGTCGCTCGTCTCGGGACGTGGCCGGCAGTGTGGGCGGGGGTGGCAGGAGGGTGATGTCGAGGTCGGTGATGGTGCGGCTGTGGTCGGGCCGGCCGTCGTTGAGTCGTTCGTGGTAGCGGGAGATGGGTGATTTGACCTTGCGGGTGCTGACGCGTGGGCGGCGGGGTGGCAGCAGCCCGGCCAGGACACGGCGTCCGATGGCACCGGCCAGGCCGGTGGCGTTGCCTGGGTTGTCGCCAGGCCGGATGACCAGGTCGCGGGCGGCGTGCAGGGCGATGGAGAAGCCGCAGCGATCGGGGTCGGTGCCGGGCCGGGATTCGGCGGCGTCGACCATCACTGTGCGAAGGAGTTGATAGAGCGTGAGCACCGACCACATCTCCTGTTCCAGGCCGGCGGGGTCGCCTGAGCGCAGGATCCGTCCTTGCATGATCGTGTGGCGGAGCGCGTAGTAGGCGGACTCGTGTTCCCATCGCTGGTGGTAGAGCCTGATCAGGGCGGCGGCCGGGTAGCGGCGGGCGTCGGTCAAGGTGGTGGCCAGGCGGTAGGTGCCGGTGAAGGTGGTGCCGTCGGTGCAGGTCACCGTCACCCGGGCCTCGATGATGCGGACCTGCAGGGCGCCGATCACCGACAGATAGGAGCCGTCGGTGAGTGAGGCGAGGATGGGGGTGCGCCGGTTGCTGCGCAGCCGGCCGAGCACCTGGGCGCCGGTGGCGGCCACCTGGGCGAGGAAGGCGTTGCTGTCGAAGCCCTTGTCCCATAACACGAGCATGTCCGGCTGCAGCAGGTGCAGCAGGCGCCGGGCATAGCCGCTCTCGCCTTCGCTGGTCGGGCCGAAGACGGCACCGATCAGGGCCCGGGTTCCGGTTTCGACGAGCGTCATCAGTTCCACTTGGGGGTAGCCGCCGTGGCCGGGGCTGCCGAGCCAGGCCCGGTTACGGATGGTGTCGGGGGCTTTGAGCGAGCTGCAGCCGTCGAAGGAGACGGTGCGGTAGGGCCCGAACCGC
>NZ_JAIWNB010000012.1 GCF_020215705.1 Nonomuraea aurantiaca
ACTTGCATCGACTGGAGATTGGGCTTCAGGCAATCCAGCTTTCGCCATATCACGCGGGTCCCCCCGGCACCCCGCCCCTGACCACTGGGCCCGGTCGCCAGGTTTCCTGACATGCTGTTGTCCCCTTCACCTTTCGGATCCAGGTCAGTCATTCGACCCAGGAACCTCCCTCCAAGTCCCTCCCGGCTCTGCCGGGGATGCAACAGAGCGCCTCGCGGCGCACGGGGATCTTTCGACGATCCAGCGGCGCGGAAGAACCTGGAAGCCGACCTGGCCAGCGGCCTTGGTGACCTTCAGGGTGAGGCCGAGGAATCTGCCCACCCAGGCGACCAGCATCCCGGCATAGGCGCTGTCGGCCCAGACCAGGGACAGCTGCGGGTGCAGGCCGCTTACCGCTATTGGGTGCTCCACCAGTACCGGGGCCCTAGCAGATCCAGGAAGCTGCGAACGGAATGGGCAGTGGACTTGCCGTGATAGCCGAGAGTGTCCATGTGATGGCCTCATGTGAGGCGAAGCACCCGGCAGTCGCTTCTGCGCGGGATTATGCCGGCGATGGTGCGGCGTCCCCGTCGTCGTCCGGCTGGCTGAGGGCTTCCTCGCCGGGGCGGACGAGGCCGCTCTCGTAGGCGATGTGCACCAGTTGGGCGCGGTCACGGGCGTCGAGCTTGGTCAGCAGGCGGCTGACGTACGTGCGGGTCGTCGCGGGGCTGAGGAAGAGCCGCGCCGAGATTTCGGCGTTCGACCGGCCCGCCGCGATCTCGGCGAGCAGCTCGCGCTCCCGCCCGGTCAGCCCGGCGAGCAGGCGTTCGCCGGCGGGGCGGTGCCGTACCGCGACGGCCGCGAGCACGCGCCGGGTGACGGCGGGCGACAGCAGCGCGTCGCCCGCAGCGACGGTGCGCACGGCGGCGCGCAGCTCGTCGGGCGCGGTGTTCTTCAGCAGGAACCCCGACGCCCCCGCCCGGATGGCGTCGAACAGGTGCTCGTCGGTGTCGAACGTGGTGAGCACGACCACCCGCACGTCGCGCAGCCGCGCGTCGGCGACGATCCGCCGCGTCGCCTCGATGCCGTCGAGGCCGGGCATGCGGATGTCCATGAGCACGACGTCCGGCCGTTCCGCGACCGCGAGCGCGTATCCCGCCGCGCCGTCGGGCGCCTCCCCGGCGACGGTGATGTCGTCCGCGCGTTCGAGCAGCGCGCGCAGCCCGGCGCGCATCAGCTCCTGGTCGTCGACCAGCGCGACGCGGATCACCGCCGCGCCACCAGCGGCAGCGACGCCTCGACGCGGAACCCGGCGCCGGGCCGCGAGGTCACAACCACCCGGCCGCCGAGCAGCGCGGCGCGCTCCCGCATCCCCGTGAGGCCCCGCCCGGCGGGCCCGGCGGTGAGGTCGGCGCCGCGGCCGTCGTCGGAGACGGTGACGCGGAGCCGGTCGCGTTCGTAACGCAGCCGTAACTCGGCCCTGCTCGCTCCGGCGTGCCGCAGGCAGTTGGTCAGCGCCTCCTGCACGATGCGGCAGGCGGCGCCGTCGACGACCGCGGGCAGCGGCGCCGGCTCCCCCTCAGTGGCCAGTTCGACGGCGAGCCCGCCCGCGGTGGCCGCGGCCACCAGTGTGTCGAGGTGGCGCAGGCTGGCGGCCGGGGCGCGGCCCTCTCCCCCGCCCTGGTCTCTGAGCAGGCCGAGGGTGCCGCGCAGTTCGCCGATGGCGTCGTCGCCAGCGCGCCTGATGACGGCGAGCGCGGAGCGCGCCGCCTCGGGGTCGCCGTCGAGCGCCTCGCGGGCCACGTCGGCCTGCACGGAGATCACGGCGATGGTGTGGCCGAGCACGTCGTGCAGGTCCCTGGCGATGCGCAGCCGTTCCTCCTGCACGCGCCGGCCCGCCTCGCGCTCGCGCTCGGCGGCGGCGAGGTCCGCGCTGCGGCGCTGCTCGGCGCGCAGCAGCCGGGTGGCCCGTACGGCGGCGCCGAGCGCGATGGCGGCCACCATGAGGCCCAGGGTGGACGCCAGCTCGAACCCCAGCAGGTATCCGGGGTCCTCACCGTCGCGGAGCCGGAACGTGGTGCTCACCACCACCAGGGCGGCCGCCACGGCGGAGGCGACCATGAGCCTGCCCGCCTCGGCGGCGGAGTAGAGCGCCGCCGCGACGGGCAGGGCCAGGCCGATCGGCGGGTAGCCTGCCGCGTAGTAGGCGAGCAGGCCGGTGGCCGTGGCCACGAGCGCCAGCACGGGGAAGCGGCGCCGCACGAGCATGAGCGCGCCGAGACCGGCCACGAAGGCGTAGGCCGCCGCGTCGGGAGCGCGGTGGCCGCCGAGGTCCATCGTGACGGCGACGGCGACGACGGCCGACACGGCGACGCCCAGCGCCGCGTCCCCGGCGACCTCGCGATTCCCCTCGATCACGAACCCGAGGATAGCCAGCACGGCCGGTGGGCCGCAGTCGCCGGATGTTGACATCCGCTGTCGCCCCCTGCCGATGACGCGCCGCCTCCCGCCGGGCCTAACGTGCGGCGGCATGAGAACGCTGGGAGTCGCCATCCTCGGGCTCTTCGCCGGTCTGGCAGCGGGATTTCTGCTGTTCAGCGAGGTGCTGGGCAGGATCGTCGCAGGTAACGGGCCGGTGGGGCCGCCGTGGACGTTCGTCATCGGGTTCGGCCCGCAGGTGCTGGCCGTCGTGGGCGCGGTGGTCGCCGTCGTGATCGACAACGCGCGGAGGGGGAGGTCGTGAACGTGTCGAGGCGGCGGCTGCTGCGGGCCGCCGCGGAAGGGCTGGTGCTCGTCCCGCTCGCCGGGTGCTCCCCGGGCGACGGCCACGGAACGCCGGGCCGCGGGGGCGCGAACGTGGAGACGGAATCCAGCGCGGGCGCGCTGGTGCGCAGTACGGCCCGGCTGCCCGCGCCGTTCACCGTGCCGCTGCCGATCCCCCCTGTGCTACGGCCCGCGCGCACGGACGGCGACGCGGACGTGTACGAGATCACGCAGCGCGTCGGCGAGGCGGAGCTGCTGCCCGGACTGCGGACCCAGGTGTGGGGGTACGACGGGATCTTCCCCGGGCCGACGATCGTGTCGCGGCGCGGGCGCACCACGATCGTGCGGCACCGCAACGAGCTGCCCGCCCCCGTGGTCGTGCATCTGCACGGCGGGAGGACTCCGGCCGAACACGACGGGTATCCCACGGACCTGGTCGCGCCCGGAACGGCGCGCGAGTACGTGTATCCGCTGGACCAGCCCGCGGCCACCCTGTGGTATCACGACCATCGGATGGAGTTCACCGGGCCGCAGGTCTATCGGGGCCTCGCGGGGTTCCACCTGGTGCGTGACGACGAGGAGGACGCGCTCCCGCTGCCGAAAGGCGACAGGGACGTCCCCCTCATAATCGCCGACCGGTCTTTCGCCGAGGACGGCTCGCTGCTCTACCCGGACGTGCACAGCGACTACATCAGCGGCGTGCTCGGCGACTGCGTACTGGTGAACGGCGCGCCGTGGCCGGTCATGGAGGTCGCCGCGGCACGCTACCGGTTCCGGTTGCTGAACGCCTCCAACGCGCGCCGCTACCGGCTCGCGCTCGATCCGCCGCCGCCTTCCGGGCCCGCGTTCGTCCAGGTCGGCAGCGACCTCGGACTGCTCGGAGCGCCGGTCGGGCACCAGGAGCTGCAGATCGCGCAGGCGAAGCGGTTCGACGTGGTGGTGGACTTCTCCCGGTATCCGCTCGGGCAGCGGGTGACGCTGGTCAACCGGCTCGGCGAGAACGGCACGGCGAACGTCATGCGGTTCGTGGTGGCGCGCAGGGCGGCCGACGACAGCCGCGTGCCGTCCCGGCTGGCCGGTTTCGAGCCGCTGTCGCCGTCGGCCGCGGTGGTCGAGCGCACCTTCACCTTCGAGCGGGGCGGCGCGGAACGGCACGGCATGCCGGTGTGGACGGTCAACGGCCGGCCGTTCACCCCGGACCACATCGCGGCCGAGCCCGCGCTCGGCACGGTCGAACGGTGGACGCTGCGCGCGCAGAACGTGCCGCACCCCGTCCACATCCATCTCGCGCCGTTCCAGGTGCTGGCGGGTGGCCGCTTCGCATCCGGCTGGAAGGACACCGTGGACCTGGCGAGCGGCGACCAGGCGGAGGTGCTGCTCAGGTTCGACGGCTACCGGGGCACATACGTCTTCCACTGCCACAACCTGGAGCACGAGGACATGATGATGATGGCCAACTTCCGGGTCCGCTGAGGCCCGTACGGCCCGCCCCTCGCGGCGGTCAGGAGGCGGCGGAATCGAGGTGGGAGAAGGCGGAGCGGGCGGACAGGAGGCTGTGGCGGAGCGCGCGTTCGAGCCGGTCGGCGTCGTGGGTGAGGCGGGCGAGCTCGGGCGCGGACAGCGCGTCGGCGCCCGACTCGGCGAGGAGCTCCTCGTAGCGGGGCAGCAGGGCGCCCAGCTCGTCGAGCCGGCACCGATGCCGGCGTGGCGTCCGGTATGCGCTGCCGCGGTCAGCGCAGCTTGAGCGTGGCAGCGGCGTGCTCGATCCAGGCGGCGAGGAACCGCTCCGACGCGAGGTCACCGGGAGTGTGGCCGATCATGGCCCGCAGCACCGGATAGTAGGTCAGGGACGCCAGGAGCACGGCCGCGGTCGCCTCCGGATCTTCGACGTCGACAGTGCCCAGCGCCTTTTGCGCGATGATCCAGTCGGCCCCTTGGGCGCAGACGTCCGCCAGCACCCCTTGCCACATTCGCTCGAAGAGATCGGGAAATTCGTCGGACTCCCGCATCATGATGCGGATCAGATCGCGGTCGCTCTCCAGCACTTCCCACACGACCCTCGCCATGCGCTCCAGCGTCGCCCGCCCGTCCTCGTCCGCCGGCCGCGCGGCCGTGGCGGCGGTGGCACGCTGCCCGATGATCTCGAGATTCCGCCGCACCGCCTCCTCCAGCAGCATGCCGGAATGCCGATCCCCTCATCGTTACGACTCCTACCAGGCACTGTAACCGCGCCATCGCGCGAGCGGTGGCACAGGTGTCGCGGTGTGCGGTGTAACGGCTCAGACCGACAGGCGTTGAAGTCCGTCCCGTGCGCTCCGGCGAAGGAGACGTGCAGGCAGTCGGACTGGGCGTCGATCACGAGTCGGGCAGTTGGCGCAGCAGCGCCCCGCAAGATCGTCTCTTTGGAAGCGTACGGGCGGAGCCCGTTCCGTTGTGAACTGTGGAGATACGAATTAAAATCCGATAGCCTTTACATTGTAGATTTCGATAGGCGCATCAAAAGGTAGGTCCTGACGACCGTTCTGCTGGTGCCGCCCTCGGGGCGTGGCGGGCTTGCCCGACTTCGGGCCGGTCTTGTTGGCTTCCGTCCTTGCCGCGATGTTGTCGATCACGATGCTGGCCCGGTTACCCTGGCGCCGTCGTCCGAAGCGGAGATCGACAGATCCCTTAGCTTTACCGGAAGCGGCGAAGTCTCTGGTGCACCGTGGATACCGGAATGCCCGTGGCCCGCGAAATGGATCCGCGCGACGCCCCTTCCTCGACCAAGCGCCATGCCACGGAAGCCCACCCGGGCAGGTTCTCGGTAGAGGACAATTCCTGTTCGACCTGGCCGGAGCGGTCGTCATCGTCGCCGGCATCACCCTGATGGCGCAGGCGGCCGGCCTGGCCTGACCCGAGCAGATCACGCGCCGGCCTCCGGTCGGCCAGAATGATCTCCACGGGGGCACGAGGGATCTCCGTGTCCCCGTGGCCATCATTTTGACAAAGGGGCCGACAAATGCGTCAGTTACCGATCCGTCTGCTCGCGGCAGGCGCCGCGCTCACCGCGGCCGTCACGGGGGCGGCCGTCCTCATGCCGGTGCCACCGGCCGCGGCGTCCCGCGTGGAGGCGACCTGCGCCAACACCACCGGCGACGCCGCCACGCTGCAGGCCGCGATCGACTCGTCCAAGGAGGGCGACGAGATCGTCATCAAGGGCCCGTGCCTCATCAACGCCACCATCAGCCTGCTCGACCGGCGCACGTATCGGGGCGACGCCAAGGCCGGGGCGGTGCTCAGGCAGGCCGACGGCGCCAACCTGCCCGCCCTGCTCGCCTCCGAGGGCTGGCTGAAGAACACCGAGTTCAGCGGCGACACCGTCCGCCTCGAGAAACTCACCATCGACGGCAACCGGGACAACAACACCGGCACCGTGGGCCTGCTGCTCCGCTCCTGGAACACCCGCGTGTACGACGTCGACATCTTCGGCACGCCCTCCGACGGCATCCGCATCAGCAATCCGTCGCAGAACGGCACGCCGCTGCGGAACACCATGGTCAACAGCGTCATCAGCGACGTCTACATCGAAGGCGCCGCCGAGGCCGGCCTGCGCATTGTCGACCCCGGCAACTCCGTCACCGACTGGACCTTCCAGCGCTCCTGGATCGGTTTCAGCGGCACGCACGCCATCCAGAGCGACAACGCCGCCGGATGGACGTTCAGCGACCTGCACCTGTACGCCACCCCCAAGAACGCCATCGACGCCCACCGCTGCTTCGGCACCTCGATCCACAACAACTACATCGAGGACTTCGGCGCCGAGAGCACCGCGAACCAGACCTACTACGGCATCCGCTGCGACCTGCAGGGCGAGGCCGCCACCACGATCACGGCCAACCGCATCCACAAGTTCCTGCCGCCGCCGAACGCACTGGCCGAACTCCGCGAGGCGCGCCGACGGGGCGCGGCGCCGCCCGAGCGCAAGCACGCCGTCTCCGGGCCGCTCCCGCCGGACGTGACCTTCGTCTACCTGGCGCTGGACGCCGTCAACTACGGCGTCGGGCACGCCGCCGTCAACGGCAACACCATCCTCGGCCACGGCACCAAGCGCGAGACCGGGATGCTGCTGACCAACGGCGACGGGGAGTCGATGTCCGTCGCCTCCAGCGGCAACCTGATCGACGACATCAGGGTCCCGCGCAAGATCGGCCCCAAGGTGCGCGTCACCAGGGGCTACTGACCGGCCTCGCGGGCGGCCGCGGTCACCTCGCGGCCGTCTGTCCGGGCCGATCGCACAACCGGCAACGATAGGTAGGTGCCTACGCCCCGACCCCGCTGAGGGGGTCTGCGCTCCCGGCGAGGTCGGAACGGAGGGGATCTGCGGGGCGTGAGCCGTGGCCTGGCCACGACCGTTGATCAGCGCCCAGCGCCTGGACCATCTGTTCGCCACCCCGGCCACCGGCACGCTGGCCCGCTGCGTCTACGACCACACCCCGCGCACCAGCCACCTCACCGACCACGCCGCCCTGCTGGCCACCTTCATCCTGGGCGCCCCCGCGTGAGCTCCCCTGCCGTGCACTGCTTCAGCTACCTGGCCGCCACCCACACCCTGCACGTGGACAACTACCCGAAGATCAACTACGGGGTCGAGGTCCACGCCACCGACCGATTCATGGCCGGCGACGGGCCGCTCATCAGCAGTCGAGCCCGAACGATCCCGACGCCGATGATGATGTGACCGGTTGACGCCGCGATCGATGCCGCGCTTGACGCGTGACCGGCACCGTCGCCTCAGGCCCGCGCCGGACGGCTGCGACACAAGAGGAGCCGGGTTGATGGGTTTGAGCCTTCTCCAGCGGTCTAACGCGATGCGGCGCCGATGACCGTGTCGAGCATGGTGCGGGATGTCTGCAGTTCCCGGATCGTAAGGGTGATCCGTTCTCTTTCCCGCTCCAGTTGGGCGACCAGGTCTGGGCAGGTGGGCACGAGGCGGTCGTCGTCCGCGCGTACGCAGGGCAGGACCTGAGCGATCAAGGTGGTCGTGAGTCCTGCTGCAAGCAGGCAGCGAATACGACGCACCGTTTCCACGTCCGCCTCGCTGAAGACCCGGTAGCCGCTCGGCAACCGCTGCGGCGCCAGGAGTCCTTGCTGCTCGTAGTAGCGCAGCAGCCGCTCATGAACGCCCGTACGCCGGACCATCTCCTTCATGTGCATCTGGCCCGCCTCCCACTCGGAGCGATTTGACTCTGACATTGATGTCGGAGTTTAGCGTGACCGGCATGAGCACTAATCACTCACTCCCCAAGCCCTACCTCGACGTCGTCGTGCAGGGCAGCGGCCCTGCGCTGCTGCTCGCCCACGGCGCCGGCGGCGGGATCGAAGGAAATTTCGGTCTCGTCCTCGACGACCTGGCACGTGACCACACCCTCATCGGCCCGCACTACCCGGGGGCCGGCGGCTCTCCCGTCGCCACCGAACCGCTGCAACTGGACGAGCTCGCCGACCAACTGGTCGACTCCGCCGTCGCGGCAGGGCACGAGTCGTTCGCCATGCTGGGCGAGTCGCTCGGCACCGCCGTGGCCGTCCGGGCTGCCACCCGGCACCCCGGACGGGTCACGGCGCTCGTACTCACCGCCGGCTTCGCTGTCGCCGACCCGGTCCTGGCGTTGGCCGCCCAGCTCATCAAGACCCTGGCACGGGCAGGAGCGTGGAGCGACGTGGCCCGTCTCGCCTGCCTGTCGTGCATGTCACCGGCCCAGCTAGCCGAGATCACCCCGGCCGACCTCGACGCCCTGGTGGCCCAGGTCCAGGCCGGGATACCGCCGGGGATGCTTGATCACTTCGACCTGGTGTCCCGGGTGGACGTCCGAGAAGACCTCGGACAGCTGACCGTCCCGACGCTGGTGGTGGCGCCGACCGGCGACCGCTTGGTCCTCCCGGACAGCTCCTACCGCCTGGCCGCCGGTATTCCGGGCGCCAAGCTGATCGAACTGTCCGGTGGCGCCCACATCTTGAACGAGGCCGACCGCATGACCTGGCTGCGGCACACTCGAGAGTTCCTCAGCACCGTCCCCTCGCAGTCGGCGTGACGGCTCTTTCCGGCACAGAACAGGTCGGCACTCCCGTCGTGTCTTCCGCGCGGCGGCGCGCCGGCCTGGCCGTGCTCGCGATCACCACGTTCGTCGTCGTCACGACCGAGGTGCTGCCGGTCGGTATGCTGCCCTTGATCAGCCACGACCTGGGCGTCGCACGTTCACGCGTGGGGCTGCTGATCACCGTCTACGCCTTCACCGTTGGACTGACAGCGGCCCCGTTCACGGCCTGGACATCACGGTGGCCGCGCAAGCGTCTGTTCACCGTGGTGTGCGCGCTGTTCTCCCTGGGCACAGTGCTCTCCGGGCTCGCGGTGAACTACCCGATGCTGGCGGTCGCACGTTTCCTATGCGGCACCGCGCACGGAGTCTTCTGGTCGATCGTCGCCGGATACGCCGTTGCGCTCGCCGAACCTGGACGCACCGGACGTGCAACCTCGATCGTCTTCGCGGGAAACTCGGCGGCCCTTGTCCTCGGCGTGCCCCTGGGTACCGCCCTCGGCGGGGTCACGGGGTGGCGTACGGCCTTCTGTGCCGTGGCAGCCGTCGGCCTCGCCACCCTCGTCGTGGCGCTGCTCGTCCTTCCGCACACCCCCGGCAGTGCCGCACAGAGGTTGGCCGACCTGCCCCGGGTACTGCGCCTTCCCGGTCTGCGGCCCATAGTGGCAGCGACCGCGTTGCTTGTCCTGGGGCACTTCACCCTCTACACCTACGTGACTCCCCTGCTGCACGACGTCGGCTCCTTCGATGACGCCGCGGTGAGCACACTGCTGTCGCTGTACGGCCTGGCCGGCTTCGGCGGCACGTGGCTCAGCGGGATGCTGGTGGACCGGAGGCCACGGCTGGTCATGTTCGGTACCGTCGGGTTGATGGCCACCGCGCTGGTCGCGTTCGGCGCGGGCATACACGTACATCCCATCGCCGTGATAGCCGTGGCCATGTGGGGTGCCGCCTTCGCCGCATTGCCGGTGATCCTGCAGACAGCCGTCCTCCGGCAGGCTGGCGCCGTCCCCGACGCAGCGTCTTCCTGGTACGTTGCCGCGTTCAACGTGGGTATCGGCGCCGGTGCCCTGAACGGGGGCCTGCTGGGCACCACGACTGTGGCAGTACTGCCGTGGGCGGCCTTGATAGTGATGATCCCAGCCACCGTCCTCATCCGCAGAGCAGGGGGCGCCCTCTCTCGTCGATGAAACGGGCCCCTACTGGCCGGGTAGACCCACGGCGAGCTGACCGGCGACGCATACCCAGGCAGGCCCAGGACCACCTGGGTCTGCCTGGGTAAATCCCAGGTGAAGAAGGAACGGCCACCGCTGTGATCATTCAGGTGTGATGGATCGGAAGCGATGTCCCTGTGGGGTGGGCTGACCTTGCAGCGGGCGGTGGCCGCCTCCCGAGTGAATCAAGCCGACGTCGCTTACGAGCATCTGTCTCGAGCCCGCGAGATGGCGGCGCGGGTTGGCGAGGGGCGCAACGACTACAACACCGAGTTCGGACCGGCCAACGTCGCGCTGCATGAGGTGGCAGTGGCGGTGGAAGTGGGCGACGCCGGTCACGCGCTGCGCGTCGGAGCCGCAGTAGACGCCTCGACGCTGTCGGCAGAGCGGCGGGCGCGACTGGCCATAGACCTGGCACGGGCGCACGCGCAACGTCGTCAGGTCGATGAAGCGGTAGCCCAGATCCTTGAGGCCGAGGCCATCACTCCCGAACAGATCCGTAACCACCGGATCGTGCGGCAACTCGCCTCCGACCTGCTGTCGATGCAGGATCCGGCCTCGACTGAGCTGCGGGAACTGGCAGACCGAGTGGGGGCCTAGAAAACACCGCTGCGGCGGGTAGCAAATCTACGAACGTCCAAGGCGTGGGATCTGGGCAGCGTCTGGCTCTACGACGCTCCTTGGAGACCACGACCGTGGACTACACAATCGCGAGTTCGCACCTGCTGTCCGTCTCGGGTCGGCCACGGTCAACAAGAGCCGTGCAGGCGAAGCCTGCCTGGGTAGGGCGTCCGAGCGAAGCGAGGCCCTACAGGGGTCGGGGCTTTGGCCCGACTGGAAGCAGCGCCTGAGCCCCAAGGCGCGAAGCGCCCACCAGCGAAGCCCGTTGTGCGCCGAAGGCGCCCCCAGAAGAGCGCCCGGAGCGAAGCGGATGTCTTTGGGCGGGCATCACAAGGCGCAGGTCAGCGGGCCAGGTCGCGGCTGATCACCAGGCGTTGGATCTGGTTCGTGCCCTCAAAAATCTGCATGATCTTGGCCTCGCGCATGTACCGCTCCACCCTGAACTCACGCGTGTACCCGTACCCCCCGAACACCTGCACCGCGTCCGTGGTGACCTTCATCGCGGCGTCCGTGGCCACCAGCTTGGCGACGCTGGCCTGACGCCCGTACGGACGGCCGGCGTCGCGGCGGCGGGCGGCGTCCAGATACGTGGCGCGGGCGCAGTCCACGGCCGCGGCCATGTCCGCGAGCAGGAAGCCCAGGCCCTGGTGGTCGATGATCTTGCGGCCGAACGTCTGGCGTTCCTTGGCGTAGGCGACCGAAGCGTCCAGCGCGGCCTGGGCGAGGCCGGTCGCGCAGGCGGCGATGCCGAGGCGGCCGGAATCGAGGGCGCTGAAGGCGATGGGCAGGCCCTGGCCCTCCTCGCCGAGCAGGCGGTCGGTCTCGATGACGGCGCCGTCCCAGTGCGCGCTGGTGGTGGGGATGGCGTGCAGGCCCATCTTCTCCTCCGGGCGGCCGAAGGTCAGGCCGTCGGCCGCGCCGGGGGCCAGGAAGCAGGAGATGCCGCGGCTGCCCTGTCCCGTGCGGGCGAACAGGGCGTAGAAGTCGGCCTTGCCGCCGTGGGTGATCCACGCCTTGTTGCCGGTGATGCGGTAGCCGTTCTCGACCTTCTCCGCCTTGCAGGTGAGGGCGGCGGCGTCGGAGCCCGCCTGGGGTTCGGACAGGCTGTAGCCGCCGACGAGCCGGCCCGCCAGCATGTCGGGCAGCCAGCGGTCGCGCTGCTCGGGCGTGCCGTAGGTGGCCACGGGGAAGCAGGCGAGAGTGTGCACGCTGGTGGCCACCGCTACGGCGGCCCAGCGGGCCGCCAGTTCCTCCAGCACCTGCAAGTAGACCTCGTACGGCTGGCCGCCGCCGCCGAACTCCTCCGGGTACGGCAGGCCGAGCAGTCCGGCGGCGCCCAGCGTGGCGAACAGGCCCTCCGGATAGGTCTCGGCGCGCTCATGCTCATCGACCCGGCTCGCCAGCTCCTTGTCGGCGATCTCCCGGGTGAGGGCGATGAGGTCCTCGGCATCCTGGGTGGGCAGCAGGCGGTCGACGGTCACGTTCTCTCCAGAGGGCTGGGCAGCAGGCGGTCGACGGTCACGTTCTCTCCAGAGAGCGGGGTCCGGCGGGCTCGCTCAGCTGCGCGAGGGCGGTCCTGGCGCGATCGCGGAAATCCGCGACCCGCGCGAGCTTGATGTCCTCATACCCGCGAACCGCCTCCGGCAGCGCCGCGATCGCGGCCACGGCGTCGGCGGTCGCCGGGCTCAGCCGGGCGAGAGCGTCACGCATCAGGTCACGGTACTCGGTGATGATCGCCCGCTCGACGCGGCGTACTCCGGCATACCCGAACACGTCGAACGGCGTACCCCGCAGGAACCTGGCGGCGCGCAGCACGCGGAAGACGACGTTCGCCGAGCGGCGCAGCCTGATCTTGCGCTTCATGCCCAGCGCCCGCAGCAGCGGCGGGTGCAGCAGCACCGACACGGTGGCGTCCGCGCCGAACTCCCGCTCCCGCCTGGCCCGCTCGGCCGGGTCCAGGTGCAGCCGGGCGACCTCGTACTCGTCCTTGTAGGCCATGAGCTTGTGCAGCCCCTTGGCGTAGGCGAGGGCGATCGGCGCGGCGGCCTCCTCCCCCGCGCGGTCGGCGGCGAGCGCGGCCACGCGGCGCACGTCCTCGGCGTACCGGGCGGCGTAGGCCGCGTCGCGGTAGCCGGTCAGGTCGGCGATCCGCGTGGCCAGGGCCTGCTCGAAGGTCTCGGCCCGCGGAGCGGGGGTCTCCACGGCGGCCAGCACCGCCTGGCGGTCGGCGACGGCGGCCCGGCCCCAGCGGAACGCCGCGAGGTTCTGCTCGGCCGCGGCCCCGTTGAGCCGGATGGCCCGCTCGACGGCCTCGGCGGACACCGGCAGGCAGCCGTGCTGGTACGCGGCGCCGAGGAGCAGCATGTTGGCCGGCATGTGGTCGCCGAACAGCGCCTCGGCGAGCCCGTGAGCGTCGAGGTAGAGGTTGTCGGCGCTCCGGGTGGCCGACTCGACGCGGGTGATCGCGTCGGCGGGCGAGTCCGGTACGGTGGCGCGGCCGGTCACCATGGCGGCGGTCGGCACGACGGCGCTGCTCAGCACGGCGACGGTACGGTCCGGCGCGGCGACCGCCAGGTTCGCGTCGGCTGCCGCGCCGAGCAGGTCGAAGCCGATCAGCACGTCGGCGGTGCCGGGCGACGCCTTCGGGGAGCCGATGACCGGGTTCGGGGAGATGCGGACGTCGCTGACGACCGGGCCGCCCTTCTGTGCCAGGCCGGTCTGTTCGAGGCCGGCCGCGTGCAGGCCGTCGAGGTGGGCCGCCATCTGCAGGATCTGCGAGACCGTCACGACGCCCGTGCCACCGATGCCGGGCATCCGCACCAGCACCTCACGGCCCGGGAAGCGAATCACCGGCTCGGTGAGCTGCACCGGGAGCTCCGGGATCGGCCGTGCGCCCCGATCCAACGGCTGCGCCCGCTTGGTGCCCGGCTTGACCAGCAGGAACGACGGGCAGTCGCCCTTGAGGCAGCTCAGGTCGGAGTTGCAGGACGGCTGGTGGATCCGGGTCTTGCGACCGTACACGGTCTCGACGGGCTGCACCGACAGGCAGGTGGACACTTCCCCACAGTCGCCACAGCCCTCGCAGACCCGCTCGTTGACCACGACCTTCTCCACCGGGACGGGCAGTTTGCCGCGCTTGCGCAGGCGGCGTTCGTCGGCCGCGCACCGGTCGTCGTGGATGAGCACGCTCACCCCGTCGAGCTCGGCCAGCTCCTTCTCGGCCGCCGCCAGCCCGTCGCGGTGCCGTACCGTGGCGATCGGCGCGAGCCGGACACCCCGGTAGGTCTCCGGCTCGGGCGTGGTGATCACGATCCGGCGGACCCCCTCGGCGGCCAGCGACCGCGTCAGCGCGGGCACGTCGAGCCGGCCCTCCGCGCGCTGGCCGCCCGTCATGGCGACGGCGTCGTTGTAGAGCAGCTTGTACGTGATCGGCACCCCGGCCGCGACGGCGGCCCGAACGGCCAGCGAGCCGGAGTGGTGGAAGGTGCCGTCGCCGAGGTTCTGCACGAAGTGCCGGTCATCGGTGAAGGGGGCAAGGCCGATCCACTGGGCGCCCTCGCCGCCCATCTGGGTGAGGCCGACCTGGTTGCCGCGTCCGGCACCGTCCAGGGCGATCATGGCGTGGCAGCCGATGCCGACGCCGACCAGCGTGCTGTCCGACGTGCGGGTGGAGGTGTTGTGGGGGCAGCCCGAGCAGAAGTACGGCGTGCGCGCGGCGACCACCGGCAGCAGGCGGCGCGGCTTCGGCTTCCTGGCGGGAGCCAGGTGGACAGTGGTCCGTGGCAGCGTGTCGGCGAAGGTGGCCAGCGCCTTGGCCACGTCCTCCGCGCCCAGCGTGCCGCGGGCGGTGAGCAGCTCGCGCCCGACGACGGCGGGAGTGCCGGGGGCGGTGAACAACTCGCGGTCCGCGACGGCAGAGGAGCCGGCGGGGGTGCGTGCGACGTCGTACAGCGCCTGCTTCAGCTGCCCCTCCAGGAACGGCACCTTGTCCTCCACCACGAGCACCCGGTCCAGGTCCGCGGTCATGGCGACCAGGTCGGCGGGCGCCAGCGGGTACGGCATGCCGAGCCGGATCAGCCGCAGCCCCAGGTCCTCGATCGCGGCCTCGTCCATCCCGAGGTCGGCCAGCGCCCGGCGCACCACCGCGAAGGACGCCCCCGAGGCGACGATGCCCAGGCGGGCGCGCGACGAGCCGGCCACCACCCGGTTCAGGCCGTGCGCGCGGGCGTAGTCGCGGGCCAGGTCGAGCCGCCGGGTCAGCATGTCGTGCTCGGCGTCCAGCGCGGCCGGACCGACCAGGGCGGCCGGCGTGGCCCGGCTCGGGTGGTCCGGGGCCGGAATGCCGTCACGCAGCGAGCCGAGATCGACGGTGGCCGACGCGTCCGCCAGGTCGGCGACGATCTTCAGGCCCGTCCACAGGCCGCTGACGCGCGAGAGGGCGACCGCGTGCAGCCCGAACTCGATGATCTCCGCCACCGAGCCCGGCGCCAGCAGCGGCACGCACAGGCTCTGGCACATCGGCTCGCACGAGCTGGGCACGGTCGAGGACTTGCTGCCGGGATCGTCGCCGATCCAGGCCACCGCGCCGCCGAGCGCGGCGGTGCCGGCCAGGTTGCCGTGCCGGATGGCGTCGGCGGCCCGGTCGAGGCCGGGGCTCTTGCCGTACCAGAAGCCGGTCACGCCGTCGTGCCGCCGGCCCGGCAGGCGCTCCAGGAGCTGGGTCCCCGCCACGGCGGTGGCGGCCAGCTCCTCGTTGAGCGCCGGCCGGACGACCACGCCGGCGGGGTCGAGCAGCCGGGCGGCCCGGCCCATCTCCAGGTCGACGCCGGCCAGCGGCGAGCCCGGGTAACCGGAGACGAACACGCGCGTGTCCAGCCCGCGCTCCTGGTCCAGGCGGCGCTGTTCGAGCGTCAGCCGGACGAGGGCCTGCAGGCCCGACATGAGCACGCGGCCGTCCGCAGCCGTGTACTTGTCGTCGAGGGTGACGCTCATCCGGGCCTCCCTGGGGTTCGTGGGGACCCCAGCACAGCAATGCAGGCGGGCATCGCGCAAGTATCGCCCAAGAAGACACGACAAAGACGCAAAACCTTTGCGGCCTCGGCCTCTTTCGCTAGGGTTCTTTCCACCAAAAGCCGAGGAGTGCCCACATGCCAGAAATAGATGACATTGATCATCGGGTGTTGCGTCTGCTGCGCGAGGACGGGCGCCGCACCTTCTCCGACATGGCGGGCACGATCGGCCTTTCCGTGGCCGCGGTCAAGCGCCGGGTGGACCGGCTCAAAGAGCTCGGCGTCATCACCGGTTTCAGCGTGCAGATCGACTACGCCAAGCTCGGATGGGGCATCGAGGCGTTCACCGAGCTGCGTTACGCGGGCACGACACCGGTGAGCGAGATCGTCCGCACGGCGACCGACGTGGCGGAGGTCGAGGCCGTTTTCACCATCGCCGGCGACCCCGACGCGCTGATCCACGTACGGGCCCGCGACCTCGGTCATCTCCAGCAGGTCATTGATCACCTGCGCCGCGCCGGGAACGTCACGGGCACCAAAACGCTGTTGGTGCTGGGCTCGTGGACCCGCGACGCACTGGCGCCGCGACCGCCCCGGATAGCGGGAATGAAATAGCTCGCTATGCAATTAGCCGAGCTTTCTTTGTCCTGGCTATCCACCGCCCCCGGGGGTGCGCCGGACAACGGGACCATACGCTACAGTACTCATTG
The DNA here is from genome assembly GCF_020215705.1 of Nonomuraea aurantiaca. Lineage (GTDB taxonomy): Bacteria > Actinomycetota > Actinomycetes > Streptosporangiales > Streptosporangiaceae > Nonomuraea > Nonomuraea aurantiaca. Next base: position 16,368 of record NZ_JAIWNB010000012.1, read on the forward strand.
TCTTCTCGCCTCTGAATTCGGAGCACCAGCATGGCCAAGCAAATTCAAGAGATCTTCCTTGACGACCTCGACGGATCCGCCTTGTCGTCCGAGAACACAATCAGGTTCGGCCTCGACGGCTTTGCCTACGAGATCGACCTGTCGGATAAGAACGAGGAGAAGTTGCGCAAAGCGCTTGCCCCGTTCCTGGTCAAGGCGCGTCAGGTCCGCAAGGAGCGCGGTGGCAAGGTCCGTCGCGGAGTCGGCTCGGCGCGCACGGTCAGCCGCGACAAGTCCACCGAAATTCGCCAGTGGGCGAAGCAGGCGGGACTACCCGTGAGCGAGCGCGGACGTATCGCCGCGACCATCGTGGAGCAGTACGAGGCGGCTCACTGAGATTGCCGCTCCGGCAATCACTACGGCGATAATGACCGGCACCTCCTGAATTCGAAATGCGCCCGCCCACCGGCCTTTGGCCGCCGCGACCGCGGGTGCGCGGCGGGAGGATGGCGATCAGAGTCGGCCGGCTGCCTTTAAGGCCGTACGGCCCGCCGGTCCAGGCGAGGGGACCGGTGGCGCAGCCGTTAGCCGACGTTGCCCAGACACTCCACGTGCGCTCCGAATGTCCGACCGCCTGACCACAACTCCTCAGGCGCGGGTCGACTCCCGCAGCACCAGGCTGCACGGCATCCGCCGTACCCCGCCCTGGTGCGGCACTCCGCCGATCACGTCCAGCAGATGCGTGGCGGCCGCGCGCCCGATCTCCCCGAGGTTCATGTCGACCGTGGTGAGCGGCGGCCGTGAGCCGAGCGCCATCGGCGCCCAGTTGTCGAAGCCCACGAGCGCCACGTCGTCGGGGATGCGCCGGCCGCGATCCCTGAGCGTCTCGGCGACCCCTCTGGCGATCTGGTCGCTGCCGCAGAACACCGCGTCGACGTCCGGCTGGGTGCGGAGCAGGATGTCGGCGCCCTGCCGCCCCCACTCCTCCGACCACTCCCCGAACAGCGTCTCGCCCGCCGCCGTCGCCCCCGCCTCCGCCAGCGCGTCGGCGAACCCCGCCGCGCGCGTCCGCGCGGCCAGGAACCGCTGCGGCCCGGTGATGTGGCCGACCCGCCGCCGCCCGGTGGCCAGCAGATGCCGTACGGCCAGGAGGCTACCGCCCAGGTCGTCGGGGATCACCGAGAAGTCGGCGGGTTCCGTGGACTGGGTCATGGCGTAGACGACCGGGACGGGCAGGCCGGTGCCGATGCTCGGCCGGGGCTCGGTACGCCGGCCGGTGACGATGATGCCCTCCACCCGCCTGGCCAGGAGGCGCTCGACGTAGTGCTGCTCCCTGATCGGGTCGTCGCGCGTGTCGCACATGAACACCGAGATCTGGCCGGCGCCCAGCGCATCCTCGGCGCCGAGCATGACCGGGATGCTGAAGCGCCCGAAGCTGTCGCACGTCACCAGGCCGACGGTGAAGGTACGGCCGTGCAGCAGGCCCTGGGCGAGCTTGTTCGGCCGGAACTCCAGACGCTCGGCGGCGGCGATCACCCGCGCCCTGGTCTCCTCGCGCAGCCGGCCCTGGCCGTTGAGCGCCTTGGACGCCGTGCCGATCGACACTCCGGCAGCCGCGGCGACCTCACGGATGGTCACGGCGCGCTGGGAAAATTCAGACAAACGGTTTCCCTCCCTCGACATCCTGGTCACGGTCCAACTGTTCAGAGGGTTGACCAGTGATGTGTAACACCTTACTGTTCGCCAAGGAAAGCCTATTCCCCATGTGCGAGGAGTTCGATGGACCAGGCCTGCGGCCCTGCCGTACCGACCGCAGCATCCAAGGCCGTGCAGCGGCCGCTGGGCATCCACGACGTCGTGATCACCGGTGGTCCGTTCGGGCGGTGGCAGAGCGTCAACCGCGCGGCGAGCATCCCGCTCGGGCTGGAGCAGATGGAAGAGGCGGGCAGCCTGCCCAACCTGCGGCTGGCCGGAGCCGGCGCGGCGGCCGAGGGCGAGTTCCGCGGGTACCGCTTCCAGGACTCCGACCTGTACAAGCAGCTTGAGGCCGTCGCCTGGGAGCACGCCAGGCGCCCGTCGGCGGAGTACCCGCAGTTCGTCGAGCAGGCGGCCCAGGTGCTCAAGCGCGCCCAGCGGCCCGACGGCTACCTCAACTCCCACTACCAGGTCGTCAAGCCGGACAAGATCTACGCCGAGCTCGAGTACAGCCACGAGATGTACTGCGCGGGCCACCTGTTCCAGGCCGCCGTGGCCGCCGCCCGCGCGGGAACCGGCGCGGAGCTGCTCGAGGTCGCCAGGAAGTTCGCCGACCACCTGGCGGAGGTCTTCCTGCGCGGTGGCAACGACGGCATCGACGGGCACGCCGAGGTCGAGACCGCGCTGGTGGAGCTCTACCGGGTCACCGGCGAGCGCTCCTACCTGGACCTGGCCGCGAAGCTGATCGACAACAGGGGCAAGGGGCTCATCCGCGACAGCGGGCTCGGCATCCTGTACGCCCAGGACCACCTGCCGGTCAGGGAGGCGGACACGGCGGTCGGGCACGCGGTGCGCCAGCTGTACCTGGAGGCGGGCATCGTCGACGTCTACCTGGAGACCGGCGACGAGTCGCTGCTGGAGTGCTCGGTCCGGCGCTGGGAGGACCTGGTCGCCACCAAGACCCACCTGACCGGGGGCATGGGCAGCCGCCACTCCGACGAGGCGTTCGGCGACCGCTGGGAGCTGCCGCCGGACCGCGCCTACAACGAGAGCTGCGCGGCCATCGCCAGCATCCACTGGAACTGGCGGCTGCTCCTGGCCACCGGCCACGGCCGCTACGCCGACCTGATCGAGCGCACGCTCTACAACGCCTTCGCCGCCTCGACCTCGGCGGACGGCATCCGCTTCTTCTATGTCAACCCGCTCCAGCGCAGGGACGACCACGTCGAAGGAGCCTACGCCGGTCGGCGGCGCGAGTGGTTCGCCTGCGCCTGCTGCCCGCCGAACATCATGCGGCTCGTCTCCTCCCTCGGCGGCTACGTCGCGACGTCCGCCGCGCGCACCCTGCTCGTCCACCAGTACATGCCGGGGACCGTCACCGACGGCGAACTCACGCTGGCCGTCGCCACCGACTATCCCTGGAACGGCCGCGTCACGTTCACCGTGGAGCGCGCCCCCGGCACCCCGTGGTCGCTGGCGCTGCGGGTGCCCGCGTGGAGCGCCTCCACCACGGTGACGGTCGGCGGCGAGTCGGCGGTGGCCGTACCGGACGAGCGCGGCTACGTCGTGCTGACCCGCGAGTGGCGGGCGGGCGACACCGTCGAGCTGGAGCTGGACATGGCGCCCCGGCTCGTCCACCCGCACCGCCGCGTCGACGCCGTCAGGGGATGCGTCGCCGTGGAGCGCGGCCCGCTCGTCTACTGCTTCGAGCAGGCCGACCAGTCCGAAGGCGTGGACCTTCCGGATCTGGCGCTGCCCGCGGGCGCCGAGCTCCGCGTCCTGGACAAGGACGACCTCAACGGCGTCGGGCGCACCGTCCTGATCGAGGCCGACGCCCAAGTCGCTACCCAGCCGGTGGGCGGCCTGCCGTACACCACCACACCCCCCGGGGAGCTCTCGACCGGCTCCCGCGTGACCGCCACGGCGATCCCCTACTACCAGTGGGACAACCGCGACGGCCGCGGGATGCGGGTCTGGATCCCCCTCGCGTAAAGGAATCACCCCCATGAATAGACGTGATCTCTTCAAGATCGGCGGTCTCGCGGCGCTCGGCGCGGCGGCGGCCGCGTGCGGGAGCGGCGGCGGCGGATCGAGCGGCGCCAAGCAGCTGCAGTTCATGTACTGGGGCTCCACCTTCGAGCAGAAGGCCGTGGAGAAGATGCTCAGGCAGTTCGAGCAGAAGAAGCCGGGCGTCAAGGTCAAGGCGCTGTTCACCCCGGACGAGTACGACGTCAAGCTCAACACCTTGGTCGCCAGCGGGCGCGTGCCGGACGTCGGCTATGTGCCGATGGCCATGTCCTTCCGCCTGGCCGAGCAGGGCAAGCTGGTCGACCTGTTCCCCTACTTGAAGAAGTATCCGCAGCTGGCCGGCTACCTGCCGGACGCCTACCTCTGGTACGGCCAGGACAAGCTGCACGGTGTGGCCACGGCCAACGAGGTCGAGCTGCTCTGGTACAGCAAGCAGGCCATCGCCGACGCCGGCATCACTCCCCCGCCGGCCGACGCCGCCTCCGCCTGGACGTGGGATGAGATGGTGCAGAACGCCTACAAACTCACCATCGACCAGAACGGCAAGCATCCCGACGAGTCAGGCTTCGACCCCAAGCAGATCAAGCAGTTCGGCATCTCCAGCAGCATCACCTACGGCGCGGCCTGGTACGGCTTCCTGCGCAGCAACGGCGGCGACTTCGCCGACGAGGCCGGCAAGCGATGCCTGCTCGACTCGCCCGAGGCGATCAAGGTGTTCCAGAACCTCCAGGACCTCATCTACAAGCACCGGGTGATGCCCGGCCCCGGCCAGCTCGCCGCCACCGGCGACGACGTGCCCGGCACGAACATCCTGCTCAAGACCAAGCGCGTGGCCATGGTGGTCGACGGCCACTGGTCGCTGCTCGACATGAACGAGAGCAAGACCGACTACGGCCTCGGTGTGCTGCCCAAATACGGGGAGCCGTTCACCGCCACCCAGGTGGCGGGCGCCTCGGCGGTGTTCGCCGGGACCAAGCATGTGGAGGAGGCCGTCGAGCTGTTCGCCTTCCACAACGACCCGCGCTACGTCGACCTGTACAAGCAGGGCCTGTGGATGCCGCAGGAGAAGAAGTACTACGAGGACCAGGCGTCCATCGACTCCTGGACGAAGAACGAGACGCACCCGCCGGAGTTCAGGACCGCGGTCGTCGACTTCGCGCGGGACCACGGCGTGCCGACCTTCGGCAACCGGATCAAGAACATGACGACGATCAGCTCCGATGTGCTCACTCCCGCCCTGCAGGAGATCGAGTCCGGCAAGCGGCCCGCGGCCGAGGTGCTCAAGGCCACCGCGCCCAAGATCACCGGGATGCTGCAGGGCTGGCAGCACACGCAGGCGCTCTGATGCGCAGGTTCGAGACGCGGTGGGGCATCCTCATGGCGTTGCCGGCCATCCTCGGGTTCGCCATCTTCACGATCGGCCCGATGGTCGCCTCGTTCTTCTTCAGCCTGACCGACTGGCAGATCGGCGGCAGCCCTTCGTTCGTCGGCCTGGACAACTACACCAGGATGGCCGACGACGAGCTGTTCTGGAAGTCGCTGAGCGCCACGACGTACTACACGCTCGGCGCGGTGCCGCTCACGCTGATCGTCAGCTTCGCGGTCGCCATGCTGCTCAACCAGAAGGCGCGCGGCCTGTCGCTCTGGCGGACGATCTTCTACCTGCCGACGCTGGTCCCGGCCATCGCCAACGTGGTGCTCTGGATCTGGATCTTCAATCCCGACTTCGGGCTGCTCAACTCGCTGCTGCGCCAGGCCGGGCTGCCGACCTCCCAGTGGGTCTACAGCGAGCAGATGGCGATCCCGTCGCTGATCATCATGAGCACCTGGGGCTTCGGCAACACCATGGTGATCTTCCTGGCCGGGCTGCAGGGCGTGCCGCGTCACCTGTACGAGGCGGTGTCGATCGACGGGGGCGGCCCGTTGCGCCGCTTCTGGCACGTGACGCTGCCGATGATGACGCCCACCATCTTCTACAACCTGGTGGTGGGCGTGGTCGGCACCTTCCAGGTGTTCAACCAGGCGTACGTGATGACCGAGGGCGGGCCCAACCACGCCACGCTCTTCTACGTCTACTACCTCTTCCGCAAGGCCTTCACCGAGAGCGAGATGGGCTACGCCAGCGCGCTCGCCTGGGTGCTTTTCATGATCATCATGGTGGTGACGTTCCTGATGTTCCGCAACGCCCGCCGCTGGGTCTACTACGAGATGGCAGGTGCCCGATGACCACGCTGGCGGCGCGGGAGAGGACCCGCGCGAAGGGCGTGGCGCCGACCCAGGGCCTGCGGCGGCCGCGCAGGTACGGCAGGGCGCTGCTGTACGTGGCGCTGGTCGCGGGCGCGATCCCGACGCTGCTGCCGTTCGTCTGGCTGGTGCGCAGCGCTCTGATGACCGACAGCCAGATGTTCGTCGCGCCGCCGGAGTGGATCCCGCGCCCGTTCCAGTGGTCGAACTTCGGCGAGGCGCTCACCGCCCAGCCGTTCGGCCTCTACCTGGTCAACACGGTGATCATCGCGGTCATCTGCGTGCTCGGCACGGTGTTCACCTGCTCGGTGGCCGCCTTCAGCTTCTCCCGGCTGCGGTGGAAGGGGCGCAACGTCGTCTTCGCGCTGCTGCTGACCGGCGTCATGCTGCCGTACGCGGTGACGATCATCCCGACCTTCGTCATGTGGCAGGAGCTGGGCGCGCTGAACACCTTCGTCCCGCTCACCGTGCCCGCCTGGTTCGCCGGGGCGGGCGGCGGGGTGTTCAACGTGTTCCTGCTGCGGCAGTTCTTCCTGACGATCCCCTTCGAGCTCGACGAGGCCGCCTACATCGACGGGGCGTCGCCGTGGCGGGTCTACTGGACGATCGTCATGCCGCTGTCCAAGCCGGCCATCATCGTGGTCACCATCTTCACCTTCATCGGCACCTGGAACGACTTCCTCGGCCCGCTGCTCTACCTGCAGGACGAGGAGAAGTACACGCTCTCGCTCGGGCTGGCCTCGTTCCAGAGCATCTTCATCACGCAGTGGGGCTACCTGATGGCGGCCTCGGCGGCCGTCATCGTCCCGATCGTGGCCCTGTTCTTCTTCCTCCAGCGCTACTTCATCGAGGGAGTCACGCTCACCGGCATCAAGAACTGACGTCAAGGAAATGAGAGGTGTCACATCATGAAGCGATTAACCGTCGCGCTCCTGTTGCTGAGCTCCTTGTTCGTCGGAGTGCAGCCCGCCCACGCCCTGTCGGCGGCCCAGGTCGTCGACATGTTCGGCAGAACGGTCAACACCTACGGCGTCAAGCTGGTCGACTGGGAGGGCTACCTGGCCAACCCGTACATCCAGCTGACCGTCAAACCCCCGCAGGACGCCCAGTTCCCCGTCACGATCGACCTCAAGGCCGAGGGCACCTCCCGGCTGATGATGGACCTGCCCAGCCAGCTGACCGCGACGGGCGCCACCAAGACGCTGACGTTCGCGAACGCGTCGGAGCAGAAGACGTTCAAGCTGGAGATCGCCTCCAAGCGCGGCGCGGGCCAGGACGAGCTGCACACGCTGCGGCTGGCGATCAGGGACGGCAGCGGCGCGACGTTCCAGCAGTCGATGCCGATCAGGGTCCAGCAGGACGAGAAGACCGCCCTGCAGCCGACGATCCCGATCACCTTCGACTACCGCTATGACACGGTCACCGGTTACTTCTCCGACCCGGCCTTCAGGACCGCCGCCGAGGAGGCCGTCAAGGACTGGTTCAGGTTCTTCGACGTGACGCCCTTCGACACGGTCGCGGCCGGGGCGGAGAACAACCACCTGCCGGGCAACGACTGGCAGAACGAGATCACGGTCACCAACAACGCCGCCTACAACGGCATGTACGTCTTCTTCCGTGGCATCCAGTCGCCCTACTCGACCGGCTACCCGGCCGCCAACGGCAAGTACTTCACCAGGAACGGCCAGCAGGTCGCGGGCCCGCTCCACCGCTCCACCGCGATGATCTTCGAGTACGACGAGGCGAACAAGCAGCTGTTCACCTCCCTGGCCGACGAGGACTGGTACAAGACCGACATCGCCGGCTCGGTGCTCGACGTGCACGGCCTGGTCATGCACGAGTACGGTCACGCCGTCGCCTACCACAGCGACTGGGCCGGGATGCGCTCCTACGTCAGCGGCGGCGGCAACGACCCGGACGTCGTCGACTACATGGGCTACGCCGTGCCGCTCGACAGCAGCTACCACATCCCCGGCGACCAGCGGAACTGGGACCGGCTGAGCGGGCAGAGCGGCGGCTGGACGCACTACTTCCCGACCCGCCGGTGGATGCTCACCAAGCTCGCCCTGCTGGTGGCCGAGAACGCGGGCTGGAAACTGAACCGCAACCTGACCCCGTTCCTCAAGCCCGCCATCACCACCAGCTCCCTGCCGCAGGCGACGCCCGGCCAGAGCTACACGCAGACGCTCGCCGCCAAGGGCGGGGTGCCGTTCTACGACTGGCAGGTGACGAGCGGCTCGCTGCCCGCCGGGCTCAGCCTCGACCGGTTCACCGGGACGATCAGCGGCACGCCCACCACGGCCGGGACCTCGACCTTCACCGTGCAGCTGCGTGACTACGACAGCAGGAGCACGCCGGTGACCAAGTCGTTCCAGCTCCAGGTCGGCGGCGGCGGCCCCACGCCGGTCAACCTGGCCACGAGCGCGACGCCGTCCGCGTCGTACACCTCGCCCTGGGAGAGCGTGGCGGCGCTCAACGACGGCATCGACCCGCCGAGCTCCAACGACACCGTCAACCGGCGCTGGGGCACCTGGCCCAACACCGGCGCGCAGTGGGCCGAGCTGACCTGGCCGGCCGCGCAGCCGATCCGGTCGGCGGACGTGTACTTCTTTGACGACAACGACGGCGTGCGCCTGCCGGCCTCGTGGAAGCTGCAGTACTGGAACGGCACCGCGTACACGGACATCCCGGGCACCTACCCGACCACGCTCAACGCCTACAACCACGTGACGTTCACCGGCGTGAACACCACCAAGCTCAGGGTCGCGCTCCAGAGCGGCCAGGCATCCGTCGGACTGCTGGAAGTGAAGGCATTCGCTTGAGAAGAAAGAGCGCTCAGTGAGAAAGATCGGCGTTGTAACCGTCCTGGCCGGGCTCGTGGGCGCGCTCTCCGTGCCCACGCCCGGCCTGGCGGCCCGCCAGGCGGCCCCGGCGCTGGACGTGTTCGACATCTTCTACCGCAACGTCAACGACCATGGCGTCCGGCTCGTGGACTGGCAGGGCTACCTGGCCAACCCCTACATCGAGCTGACCGTGCGCGCGCCGAAGGTGCCGGGCATCGCCTATCCGCTGACCGTCGACCTCAAGGCCGAGGGCACCTCCCGGCTGATGCTCAACATGCCGAGCGAGCTCACCGCGACCGGCGCGACCAAGTCCTTCACGCTCACCGGCCCGGCCGACCGCGAGGTCGTCCGGCTGGCCATCCACTCCAAGCAGGGCCCGGGTCAGGACGAGCGGCACAAGTGGGTCATGAAGACCACCGACGCGACCGGCGCCACGATCACCCAGACGATGCCGATCACGGTCCAGCAGGACGAGAAGACCGCCCTGCGGCCGCCGATCCCCATCGACTTCGACTACCGCTACGACACGATCACCCGCTACTTCTCCGACCCGGGCGTGCGCAAGGCCGCGGAGACGGCGGTCCGGAACTGGTTCGCCTTCTTCGACCTCAAGCCGTTCGACCTCGTCCCCGCCGGGGACGAGGTCAACAAGCTGCCGGGCGACGACTGGCAGAACGAGGTCGAGGCCACCAACGCCAAGCCGTACAACGGCATGTACGTCTTCTTCCGCGGCATCCAGACGCCCTACTCGACCGGCTACCCGACGATCAACGGCAAGTTCCACACCCAGAACGGCAAGCCCACCCCCTACCACCGCTCGACCAGCATGATCCTGGAGTATGACGAGCAGCTGATGAAGCTGGTCAGCTCGCTGGCCGACGAGGACTGGTACAAGACCGACCTCGGCCAGGTCATCGACGTGCACGGCCTGGTCATGCACGAGTACGGCCACGCCGTCGCCTTCCACAGCGATTGGGCGGGCATGGCGAAGTACGTCGAGAGCATGGGCGACAAGAGCAAGGGCAGGGACGACCAGGAGGTCATCGACTACCAGGGCTACCCGGTCCCGCTCGACACCAGCTATCACGTGCCCGGTGACGAGCCGTACTGGGACCGGCTCAGCGGCCAGAGCGGCGGCTGGCGCCACGTCTTCCCGACCAGGCAGTGGCAGCTGACCAAGCTGACGCTGCTGATCGCGGAGAACGCCGGCTGGAAGCTGAACAGGAAGCTGACCCCGTTCCTGAAGCCCTCGATCGAGACCGCCTCGGTCAAGGCCGGCCGGGCGGGCGCCGCCTACGACCAGCGGCTCCAGGCCAAGGGGGGCGTGCCCTTCTACGACTGGCAGGTCACCGGCGGCGCGCTGCCCGAAGGGCTGGCGCTCGACCGGTTCACCGGCGCGATCACCGGCAAGCCCGTGAAGGCGGGAACGTCGGCCTTCACCGTCCAGCTCAGGGACTACGACAAGCTGAGCACGCCCGTCACCCGCGAGTACTCGCTCACCGTCAACGCCTGAGAAGGGCGGTGGCCCCAGTGGCCGCCGCCCTCCCGGTTTTACAGTCCGTAGCGGCTCTTCAGGTGCCGCCACCAGCCGCGGAATATCCACGCGTCGAACTCGGTGATCGAAGTGGCGCTGCCGCTTTCATCTGAATTGTGGTGCGGAGACTCGGTCCTTCGAGGCCGGGAGCAGCGCCACCCCTCCTTTCGAAAACAGTATGGAAAGAATCGGTCACGTTCGGTAATATGTGCGGTGAGTGAGGCCGCTGTGACAGGAGGTGCGCGATGGCGATCCGCCGCTCCACCGCCAAACGGCACGGCCTGCCCACGATCGTGCAGCTGCGGCTCACGCCCGCCCCTGCCCAGGCTGAGGCGCTGACGGCGGCGGTGCTGCTGTGTAATCAGGCAGCCACCGTCGTGTCCCGGCTGGCCTGGCAGCACCGCGTCTTCACTGTGGTGGAGTTGCACCGGCTGGCCTACTATCCGGTGCGGGCGCAGGTGGCCGGGCTGGGCGCGCAGGCGGCCGTGCGGGCGATCGCCCGGGTCGCCGGCGCCTACGCCAACCGGCGCGCCTCCAAGAAACGGGCTCACATCTTCCGGCCGCACGGCGCTGTCCCTTACGACGCCCGGCTGCTGAGCTGGAATCGTGACGCCCGGACCGTGTCGTTGTGGACTCCCACCGGCCGTGTCGCCGTGCCGTACACGGGTCGGCCGGAAGATCTCAAGGCCGTGGACGGGCTGCCGATGGGGGAGGCTGACCTGATCTGCCGACGCGGGGTGTGGCTGCTGCAGGTCGCCGTCACCTTGCCCAAGCCCCAGACGCGTGAGCCGGTCGGCGGCTTCGTGGGAGTGGATCAGGGGGTGGCGAACCTGGCGGTCACCTCCGACCGGGTGGTGCTGCCCGGTCCCGCCCTGGCCGGGCCTGTCGGCAGCAACGGCCACGTCCGCACCCTGCGCGAACGGCGCCACCGCCAACGCCGACGCCTGCAGAAGACGGGCACTGCTGCGGCGCGGCGGGTGCTGCGCCGCCTTGCCGGGCGTGAACACCGGATGATGACCGACCTCAACCACCAAATCAGCAAACATGTGGTGCGTGAAGCCGAACGCACCGGCCGCGGCATCGCCCTGGAAGATCTGCAGGGCATCCGCGGCCGGGTAAGGGCTCATCGGTTCCAGCGGCGCACCCTGCACAGCTGGGCCTTCGCCCAGCAGATCGCCTTCACCCGCTACAAGGCCGCCCGGGCCGGAGTCGCCTTCGTCCTGGTCGACCCCGCCTACACCTCCCAGGCCTGCCCGGAATGCGGGTGCGTGGCCAGGGCGAATCGGCCGGCGCGGGGCCGGTTCGTCTGCACCGGGTGTGGCCTCGCTGGGCACGCCGACCACATCGCAGCCCGCAACATCGCCACACGCGGCGCAGCGGGCTGGGCTGCTGTCAACCAGCCACACGCTACCGGCCACCCGTCAGCCAGACGGGACCGAGAGAGCAAACCACCGGCCTCAACCGGTGGTAGTTGACCAGGAAGCAGCACACCCGCGTCGGAGTCCAGTCGTAGAAGACTTCCAGAGCGAACCCTGCGAAGGAAGAAGCAGTTTCATCGCATCTCCAGTGCTGGTGAGAGGGTCACGCCTGAGCGGTCCACTCCAGGACGCCGGTCGAGAAGCCGGTCTTCGAGGTGACGCTCAGCCGGAGCCTGGTCGTCGAGACCGCCGTGAACGTCGTGGTGTTGAAGGTGTTGGCCGCCGTTCCGCAGGCCGACTGTCCGGGCACGTCCACGTACGCGCTGCCGTTCCAGTACTGGACCTTGCACGAGGCAGGCAGGTCGATGCCCTGGTCGTCGTCGAACCAGTAGACGCCGACCCGGTTGACGGTCTGCGCGGATGGCCACTGGTACTCCAGCCACTCGGTGCCCTGGTGGTCCCAGTTGCCGTAGGCGCCGTGGCTGTGGTCGGCCGAGCCGGCCGGGGTGAAGCCGTCGTTGACCGCGCCGAGGGTCTCCCACGGCGAGACGTAGGAGGTGGACGCCGTCGCGCTGAGCGCCAGGTTGCCGGGGTTGGCGGGACCCGTCGTCTGCACGACCTTCCGCATGGTGCCGTCGGCGTTCCAGTAGAGCTTGTCGAGCGTCACCGAGCGGCGGAAGTCGCCGCCTCCCGGGCTGCCCGCGTTGTGGTAGACCATGTACCACTGGCCCTTGAACTCGATGATCGCCGGATGGTTGGTGGTCGAGGAGACCTGGTCGAGCACCACTCCCCGGTGCGTCCACGGTCCCAGCGGGTTGCTAGCAGTGGCGTAGCGGATGCACGCGTAGCCGGGCGCCGAGCAGGCCGAGTCGTTGGCCGAGTAGGCGAGGTAGTAGGTGCCGTCGCGCTTGAACATCCAGGGGGCCTCCCAGAAGTTCGACACGCCGCTCGGCGTGACCACGCCGCCGTCGAGGTTGATCATGTCGGGCTTGAGCTTGGCGGCGCGCAGGCCGTAATAGGAGCCCCAATAGATGTAGGCCTGGCCGTCGTCGTCGGTGAAGACGGTCGGGTCGATGTTGAGCGGCGAGGAGTTGGGGGTGCTGTCGCTGATCAGCGGGCCGCCCTTGGCGTCGTGGAAGGGGCCGAGCGGGCTGTCGCCGACCGCCACGCCGATGTCCATCCAGCCGGCGCCGTTGCCGTTGACGGGGGCGTACCAGTAGTACTTTCCGTTGCGCGGCTCGACCTCACCCGCCCACGCGTCGGCGCCCGCCCAGGAGAAGTCGGTAAGTTTCAGCTTCGCGCCCTGATCCGTCCAGGTCGTCGCGTCGCCGGAAGTGAAGACGTGCCAGTCCCGCATGACGAAGTTCGTGCCGCCGGCGGGCGCCTCGTCGTGCCCCGTGTAGAGGTACATCGTGTCGCCGACCACCAGCGCGGCCGGGTCGGCGGTATAGATGGAGGTGGTGATCGGCGCGGCGGCGGGCGCCGGGGCCGCGCTGATGAGGACCAACCCGGCGGCGGCCGCCACGGCCAGGGTCATGGTTTTCAGACGTCTCATGTCAGGGCACTCCTCATTCGAGCTAGCGATTGCTTGGTTAGCGCTAACATTTTGGATCCCAGATCTGTGCGGTCTGCGAGGCGTTGTCGAGTGTTAGCGATACCACCAAGGTCGTCAAGGCCCAATGTTTACCGCGATGGCCTTGCGGCTAATCGATAGGTTGCTATCGTTTCTTGTCAGGGTATTTCGTGACGACCGGTCATCCTGGGGGATGTATGAGCGACACCTCAACGCTGCCTCTTTACATGCGGCGGACGGAGTTCAATCCCGCCACCGAGCTGGCGGAGCTGCGGGAGAAGGAAGGGATCACCCGCGTCACCACGTCGTTCGGCGTCGAGGCCTGGCTGGTGACCCGCTACGCCGACACGCGCGCGGTGCTGGGCGACGCCGAGCGGTTCAGCAACGCCCGCCAGACCTTCTTCCAGCCACCCGGCGCGACGGAGGAGGAGCTCAAGGCGCTCCGCGCCGGCAACCTGCTCTCCTTCGACCCGCCCGAGCACAGCCGGCTGCGCCGGTTCCTGACGCCGGAGTTCACCATCCGCCGCATGCGGCGGCTGGAGCCGCGGATCAAGGACATCGTCGAGGAGCACCTCGACGCCATGGAACGAGCCGGCTCACCCGTCGACCTGGTGTCGTCGTTCGCCCTGCCGATCCCCTCGCTGGTGATCTGCGAGCTGCTGGGCGTGCCGTACGCCGACCGCGCGGACTTCCAGCGCAGGACCGGCCGGATGCTCGACGTGTCGCTGCCCATGGACGAGCGCCTCAAGCTGCAGCAGGAGTCGCGCGCGTACATGACCGAGCTGGTCGAGGGCATCCAGGCCGACCCCGGCGAGGAGCTGCTGGGCATGCTCGTGCGCGAGCACGGCGACGACCTGACCACGAACGAGCTGATCGGCATCGGCAACCTCCTGCTGATCGCCGGGCACGAGACCACCTCCAACATGCTCGGCCTGGGCACACTGGCCCTGCTCCGGCAGCCGGACCAGCTGGAGCTGCTCAAGAAGGAGCCCGAGCGGATCGAGGCCACCGTGGAGGAGCTGATGCGCTGGCTCAGCATTCTGCACGCCAGCATCGGCAGGGTGTGCACCACGGAGACCGAGGTCGCCGGTCAAACGATCCAGCCCGGCGACCTGGTGATGTGCTCGCTGCCCCTCGCCAACCGCGACCCCGCCTTCATGGACGAGGCCGACGAGCTGGATATCACCCGCGGCGCGCCCGGCCACCTCGCCTTCGGCCACGGCGTGCACCACTGCCTGGGCGCGCCGCTGGCCCGGATGGAGATGCGGATCGCCTTCCAGGCCCTTTTCCAGCGCTTCCCCGGACTGCGTACCGTCGCGCCCATCGCGGACTTCCGCTCCTTCCACATCGTGTACGGGCTGGCGTCGCTGGAGGTGGCCTGGTAACGCTGGCATGGAGTGACGGCGTGGATGCTGCTAGCGTTCGGCATGTGCCAGAGCAGCGACGTCGTGCGGACGCACTGCGTAACTCCGACAGGATCGTCAGGGCGGCGATCACCGCCCTGCACGAGTCGGGCACGGCCGTCCCGCTGGAGGAGATCGCCCGCCGCGCCGGAGTCGGCATCGCCACCGTCTACCGGCGCTTCGGCGACCGCGACGGCGTGATCCTGGCCTGCTTCGAGACCTACTTCGCCGAGGAGATCGAGCCGGTCCTCCAGGCCGCCCGCGTGGCCGCCGACCCCCGGCAGGGGCTGGCCGACGCGCTGACGGCCGTGGTCGACACGCTGTCCGGCCACCGGGCGCTCCTGTCGGCCGCGAAGGAGGCCGGGGCGTTCACGATCGGCATCGCCGAGCGGTTCATGGGACCGCTCGGCGACGTGCTGGCCGCCGCGCGGGCGCGCGGGCTGGTCCGCGACGACCTGCTGGTCCGAGACCTGGCGGCGATCGTGGTGATGGCACTGGCGACGACCCGCCACCACGGGGCCGACTCCGACGACAGCGCCGACCGGCGGCGCTACCTGGCGCTCCTCCTCGACGGCACCCGCCCGTCGGCCGTGCCGCTCCCCCGCCCGTCCGCCGTCGACCTCTTCGCCCACGAGCCGACGGACCACTGCCCGCGCCGCCACCACCACTGACCTGAGGGCCCGGCTGTGCGGTCAGGTGCTCCCGCGGACGTCCGGCGCGGGACTCGCTGTTCGGTCAACTGCTCGCGCGGACCGTCAGGCGGGGGACCAGCAGGGTCGCCGGTGGCACCGGGCGGCCCGCCAGTTTCTCCATCAGCAGCCCGACGGCCTCCCTGCCGACCTCCTCGGCCGGGATCAGCACCGAGGTGAGCCGGGCGGGCTCGGCCACGTCGTCCGGGCAGATCGCCACCACCGCGAGGTCCTGCGGCACCTTGCGGCCCAGCTGCCGCAGCGAGCTCAGCACGTGGTTGACGGCCGCCTCGTTGTGCACGACCAGCCCCGACAGGCCGGGCCGGGCCGCCAGCAGCCCGCTCACGGTGGCGTGGACCTCCTCGAAGCCCTCCTCGCACGGCAGCGCCGTACCATCGAGCCCGTGCTCGGCCAGGGCGGCGGTGAAGCCTTCGAGCGTACGGCGGGCGAAGCCGGTCCCCCGCTCGTAGACCACCGCCGGCGCGCCGAGCAGCACCACCTCGTGGTGCCCGCGCTCGGCCAGGTGCGCCACGCACAGCGCCCCGGCGGCGGCGAAGTCGAGGTCGACGCCGGTCACCCCGGCGGCGTCGGCGGGGAAGCCGATCAGCACGCTGGGCTCGGCGAGCCGGCGCAGCAGCGGGACTCTGGGGTCGTCGAGCTCGACGTCCATCAGCACCAGGCCGTCCACCAGCGCGCTGGCCGCGGCCCGGCGCAGCCCGTCGAGGCCCTCGTCGGCGGTCAGGAGCAGCACGTCGTGGTCGAAGTGGCGGGCCGCGGTGACCACCGAGGTGGCGAAGCGCATCAGCACCGGTACGTGCATGCCTGCCCGCAGCGGCAGCACCAGCGCGATCACGTTGGCCCGCTTGCTGGCCAGCGCCCTGGCGCCGGCGTTGGGGTGGTAGCCGAGCGTCCGCACGCTCTCGAGCACCCGCCGCCGGGTGTCGGCCGAGATCGCCCGCTTGCCGCTGAGCACATAGGAGACCGTGCTCACCGCCACACCCGCGTGCCGCGCCACCTCGACGATGGTGACCGCCCGGCCGGTCGCGTGCCCGTCCACCGGGTGGCCGTCTGTCATGTGGTGGTCCGTCCGGTGCCGGCGTGGTCTCGGTCCATGTGTCCTCTGCCCGTTCGTCCCCGGTCGGCGCGTACGGCGCCGGCCGATCGGGGGGCCGCCCGGTCGGTGCCGGTCAGTTCCAGCCTGCCCAGCGTGATGCCCACGTTCTCGAACACGACATAAAGATCGTGCACCCCCGAGGCTTCCGCAAGCTCGCCCGAGGACGCCGCCGGAGCGTAGCGCCCGGCCGGGGGCACGGGGATGGCGCCCAGCGTGGGGCCGTGGAGGAGGTCGTCCAGCCGGAGCGTGACGACCCCGCCCTCGGTGCTCGCGGCCTCGATCAGGCACGACGCGGCCCCGGTGAGCTCGACGTCGCGGAACAGGATCCACGCCCCCTCGGCCTCGGAGCGCACCGCGTCGCCCGACACCTTGGCCGCGTCGACGAAGGCGACCGCGTCGTAGGCGTCGTGGTCCGCCGCGGCCATCCCGCCCCGCCGGGGCGGGATGGCCGCGCCCTCGACGTGGAAGGCCGCGCTCAGCCGCAGGTCGGTCGCGCTGCGGCCGACCATGAGCTGGTGCGGCGCGTCCTCGACGGCGAATTCGCCGCGCGTCACGTCCCAGAAGGCCAGGTCTCGCACGGGGAAGGTGAGCGTGACGGCACGGCTCTCACCGGGCGCCAGCCGTACCCGCTCGAAGCCCCGCAACCGGCGCAGCGGCTGCTTGACCCGGGAACGCCGCTGGTGGGTGTAGAACTGCACGACCTCGGTGCCGGTCCGCGAGCCGGTGTTGGTGACCGTGACCGTGGCGGTGACGGTCCCCCCGTCGACCGCGACTGTGAGGCCCGAGTAGTCGTAGGTGGTGTAGCCGAGGCCGTGGCCGAAGGGGTACAGCGGAGTGCCCCGGTAATAGAGATAGGTGGCGTCCGTGGCGATGATGTCGTAGTCGAGCAGGTCGGGCAGCTCGCTGGCCGAGCGGTACCAGGTCTGGGTGAGCCGCCCTTGCGGGTCGGCGTCGCCGAACAGCACGTCGGCCAGCGCGTGGCCGTACTCCTGGCCGCCGTGCGAGGACCACAGCACCGCGGGCACGTCCGGGTCCGACCAGGTGACGGGGTAGCCGCTGGTGATCACCATGACCGTGCGCGGGTTGGCCGCCCGTACCGCCCGGACGACCGCGTCCTGGGCGGGGGCCAGGGCCAGGTCCGTACGGTCCTCGGTCTCGCGGCCGTTGACCAGGGGATGGTCGCCCACCACCACGACCGCCACGTCCGCGGTGGCCGCCAGCGCGGCCGCCGCCGCGGCGCCGCTCTCGACGACCTCCACCGTCAGCCAGGTGGCGGCGTCGGCGTCGTCGACCAGCCTGAAGACCCCGTCGGGCGACAGGCCGATGTAGCGGCCCGTGGAGATGTGGCGCAGGACGACGGCGCCGCGGGTGCGCTGTTCCAGCCGGAAGGTCTGGCGCACCTCCCAGCCGTTCGGGCCGGGCTGGTCGTTGACCAGGACGCCGTCGTCGTCCACGGACAGGAAGCGGCCGGTCGCGACCGCGCGGAAGGCGAAGGACCCGCCGCCCCAGTCGAACAGGTCGAAGTGGCCCCCCGGCGTGCCGATGCCCAGGGGCCCGCCGTCGAGCCCGGCCACCACCGGGCCCGCGTCGGCGGTCAGCGTGACGCGGTCGACGGCCTCGCAGAAGACCGTCTCGCAGCGCTCGGCCAGACCGGCGCGGGCGGTCACCTCGTACGGCAGCGTGCCGCTGTACCAGTCCTCCAGCAGGGTGTCGCCGAGCTGGCCGAGCACCGCGATCCGGCGGCAGGCGGCCGGCGCCAGGGGCAGCAGGCCGTCGTTCTTCAGCAGCACGATCGAGCGGGCGGCCGCCTCGCGGGCCAGCGCCTGGTGCTCGGGGCAGTTGACGACCGCCTCGGTGATGTCGTCGTAGGGCGTGGCGGGGTCGAACTCGCCGAGCCGGAAGCGGATCGACAGCGTGTGGCGTACGGCGGTGTCGAGGTCGGCCTCGCTCAGCAGGCCGCGCTCCAGCGCCTCGCGCAGGTGGCCGAGGGTGGCCTCGGCCCGGTCGTCGTCCTGGGTGAAGCTGTCGAGCCCGGCCCGTACGGCGTGCGCGTACGCCTCGGCCGGATCGTCGTAGTACCCCTGCAGCGCGGTGAGGTTCCCGGGGGCGTAGGCGTCGCTGACCACGAGAAGGTCGTCCGGCGCCCAGGTCCGCAGCACCTGCCCGATCAGCGGGCTGAGGTGCGCCGGCCGACCGTTGACCAGGTTGTAGGAGGGCATGACCGCGACGGCGGCGCCGCTCTCCAGGGCGGGCCGGTAGGCGGGCAGCTCGTACTCGTGCAGGACCCGAGGCGGCAGGTTGCTGGAGGTGAGGCAGCGGTAGGTCTCGTTGTTGTAGCCGAGGAAGTGCTTGAGGGTAGGTGCCGTCCGCATCACGGGAGCGCTCCCACGAAGCCCGTGCGCGTAGGCCGTGGCCATGACGCCGGTCAGCAACGGATCTTCGGAGTAGCCCTCCTCGTTGCGGCCCCAGCGCGGATCGCGCAGCAGGTTGACCACGGGGGCCCACACGTTGCGCCCGGCGCCCGACGGGTCCTTGTGGTGAAAGGCCAGGACCTCCTCGCCCGCCGCCTCCCCCACCCGGCGGACCAGCTCCGGATCCCAGGTCGAGGCCAGCCCCACGGCCTGCGGGAAGACCGTCGCCGGACCCAGCCAGGCCAGGCCGTGCAGGGCCTCGGTGCCGGTGCGGAAGGCGCCCACGCCGAGCCGCTCGACCGGCGCCTGGTACTGGTGGAGCAGTGCGAGCTTCTCGGTCACGGTCAGCCGGGCCTGCAGATCGGCGATCCGCTCGGCGAGGGGGAGGTCCGGGTCGCGGAACGGTTCGTTCATGGAGCCATCCTCAGAAAGCGTCGAAACGCTTCGACTAGCGGGGGGAGCGCACTTCGAGCCTCTGTCGAAGCGCTTCGATAGCCGGTCCAGAAAAACCCCGCCCGTTACACGAGTGTTTCGAACGGAGTTCTTCTGAAGGGTGCACGCGTGTGCGAGCGGGGTCAAGAGATTCGCGGCAATCTTCCTGAATCGATGGAGTCGAGCACCCGGGCGGCTCCGCCGAGCGCGGCCGCGTCGTAGCCGAGCGACGAGATGACCACCTGGCAGCCACCGGCCTCCGGCGCGATGGTGCGCTCGCGTACCTCGGCCTCCACGGCGGGCAGCAGCCAGGGCGCCAGCGGCACGTAGTAGCCCCCGAGGATCACCACCTCGGGGTTGAGCAGGTTGGCCAGGATGGCCACCCCGCGGCCGAGGTCGCGGCCCACGCCGCGGAGCAGGCCCAGGGTGTGGGCGTCGCCCGCGCGGGCCCGCCGGACGACCTCCTCGATCTCCAGCTCCACCTCGACCGGCGAGGGCGAGACGTGCTCCAGGACCGCGCCGATGCCGGCCACCGCTTCCAGGCAGCCGGTCCGGCCGCACCGGCACTCCGGCCCCAGCGGGTCGATCTGGATGTGGCCGATCTCGCCGCTGTAGCCGCGCCCGCCGCGGCGCAGCCGCCCGTCCAGGATCACGCCGGCGCCCACGCCCATCTCGCCGGTCAGGTAGACCAGGTCGGCGACCGCCCCGTGGGGGCCGAACCGGTGCTCGGCCAGGGCGCCGAGGTTGGCGTCGTTGTCGGCCTGGATGGGGAAGCCGGGGTCGCGCAGCGCCTTGGCGAGGTCGCCGCTGACGTCGGTGTCGAGCCAGCCGAGGTTGGGCGCGACCCGCACGACGCCCTGCCCGTCGACCAGGCCCGGCACGGCCACGGTCAGGCCGAGGATCTGCTTGTCCTCCTTGGCCATGCGGTTGACCACCCGCCTGACGATCGCCGCGACGGCGGCCACCGAGCCGGGGAAGGCGCGCCGCCAGGACAGCAGCCGCTCCCCCGCCAGGTCGACGGCGACGGCCGTCACGTAGTCGACGTTGATCTCCAGTCCGATCGCCGCGTACGGCGAGCCGTCCAGCACCAGCATCGTGGCCGGCCTCCCCACCCGGTTCTCGGTCAGGCCGGTCTCCCGGACGAGCCGCCTGTCGATCAGGTCGGCGACCAGGCTCGACACGGTCGCCTTGTTCAGGCCCGTGGAGGCCGCGATGTCGGCCCGCGAGCAGGGCGCGTGCTCGCGGACGAAACGCAGCACGACGGCGAGGTTGGTGGCCCGCACGTCGGCGAAGTCGGCCGGCTGCGGGTCGGTCGATGAGGTGATCAAAGTCTGTCCCGTCCGTCAGGCCGTCGCGGGCGATCATGCCGCCGTACCAGTGTGCGCCGTCCCCCGGTGTCCCCGTGCCATCGCCGAGAGCCGCGCGGGCCCCCGGGCACGGCGGCGAGGGAGCCGTCAGCGAATCTCATCTCACTCCCGACATCAATCTGTGACCGGTGCCACACCTTGTGGTCAGCATCGCCTCGGGTTTAGTTTGTTTGGTCATTAGACGAACTAATTCTAGCCCGTAGACCTCCCGTTCCGACACCCCTCACCCTGCTCCGACCAACGAAGGGAGCCGTCGTGACTCCGTCGATGACTCGCCGAGGATTTCTCGGCCTGGCCGGTATGACCACCCTCGCCGCCTGCTCCGCCCCGACCGGGACCCGGCCCGGCTCGAGCGGCGCGACCGCGGCCGCCGCGGACAAGCTGGCCCAGCTCACACCGGCGTACGCCGAGTTCCCCGGCGTCAAGCCCGAGCTGGCCGGCACGGTCTCCAACCTGCCGGGCGTGCCGGGCATCGCCGGCGGCTTCACCACTTACCCGGCCGCCCCCACCGCGGCGCTCACCCAGAAGGCGGGCAAGGGCGGCACCTACAAGGCGATGACCCCGTTGTGGGGCCCGCCGCCGCCCGGTCTGCCGGGCAACTCCTACTTCCAGGCGGTCAACGCCGACATCGGCGCGACGCTCGAGTTCCAGATCGCCGACGGCAACACCTACGCCGACAAGGCGATCGCCCGGCTGGCCTCCGGCGACCTGCCCGACATCTTCGCCCTCCCGAACTGGGAGATCGACAAGATGGCGGACTTCAACACCGCCGTGGACAAGGCGTTCGAGGACCTCACGCCGTACCTGCAGGGCGACAAGGTGAAGCCGTACCCGCTGCTGGCCAACCTGCCGACCGCCGCGTGGGAGTGGTCGGTGTGGAACGGCAAGCTGATGGCGATCCCCTACCCCACCGAGCCCTTCCCGTACGCCCTGCTCTACCGCAAGGACCTGTTCGACAAGAACGGCTGGAACCAGAACCCCAAGACCGCCGACGAGCTCTACCAGCTCGGCAAGACGATCACCGACGAGAAGGCCAAGCGCTGGGCGTTCGGCGACATCCACGAGATGGCCTGGCCCATCTTCGGCGTCCCGCAGGAATGGCGCTACGCCGGCGGCAAGCTGACGCACAAGTACGAGACGCCGGAGTTCGAGGAGATGCTGGCGTGGATGCGCAGGCTCTTCGCCGAGGGGCTCATCCATCCGAGCGTCGCCGGCAGCAAGGGCGCCAACGAGAAGGACCTCATCGGCGCGGGCCAGATCACCATCTACAAGGACGGCTTGGGCGCCTGGAAGGAGCTGCTCCAGCAGCACACCGGCAAGAACCCCGACTTCGCACTGGGCGTCTTCCCGCTGTTCGCGCATGACGGCGGCACGCCGATCATGTATCACAACAACGCGGCGGGCCTGTTCACCTTCATCAAGAAGGGGCTGCCGAAGGAGAAGATGGAGGAGATCCTGTCCATCCTCAACTGGTGCGCCGCCCCGTACGGGACCAAGGAGTACGAGCTGTCCAACTTCGGGGTCAAGGGCAAGCACTTCACCCTCGACGCCAAGGGCATCCCGCAGAGCACCGACCTGGGCCGCAAGGAGGTCGCCTACACCTACGGCTTCCTGGGCGGCCGTCCCCTCTACGTGGACTGGCCCTTCCCCGAGGCGGCCAAGGCCAACATCGACTGGCAGAACGCCTCCTTCAAGTACATCGAGAAGACGCCGTTCGACGGGATCAGGATCCAGCGGCCGTCGAAGTACTCGGGCCTGCAGGTGCCGACCGAGGACAAGTTCACCGACATCATGCGCGGGCGCCGCCCGGTCAGTGACGCCAAGCAGATCGCGACGGAGTGGCGGCGCGACGGCGGCGACGAGGCACGCGAGTTCTACATGAAGGTCCTGCGGGACAATGGCCGCGCCTGACCACATCGCGGTCGAGCGGTCCGCGGACGCCGGGCCGGCGGGAGACCTGCCCTCTCCCGCCGGCTCGGGCACCATCCGGAGACGGGCCCGGAGAAGGGCCGAGGACCGGATCAAGAACGGCTCGCTGCGGGCCCGGTTCCGGCGCGACTGGCAGCTGCTGCTCATGACCGTGCCGGCGATCGGGCTGCTGCTCCTGTTCCACTACGTGCCGCTGCTCGGCAACGTGATCGCCTTCCAGGACTACTCCCCCTACGTCGGCGTCAAGGACAGCCCGTGGGTGGGGATGTCGAACTTCCAGTGGCTGATGTTCGACGAGAGCTTCTGGGACGCGACGCTCAACACGCTGTCGATCACCACGTTCCAGCTGATCTTCTACTTCCCGTTGCCGATCCTGCTGGCCATCCTGCTCGACAGCGTCGTACGGCCGCGCCTGCGGCTGTTCATCCAGGGCATCGTGTACATGCCGCACTTCTTCTCCTGGGTCCTGGTCGTCACCCTGTTCCAGCAGATGTTCGGCGGCGCGGGACTGCTCGCGCAGATCCTGCGCGACCACGGCTTCGCGGGCGTGGACATCATGACAAATCCGGACACGTTTATTCTGCTGGTCACCGCGGAGACAGTCTGGAAGGACGCCGGCTGGGGGACGATCATCTTCCTGGCGGCGCTGGCGGCCATCAACCCCCATCTCTACGAGGCCGCCGCCGTGGACGGCGCCTCCCGCTGGCGGCGGCTGTGGCACATCACGCTGCCCGGCCTGCGCCCGGTGTTCGTGCTGCTGCTGATCCTGCGGCTGGGCGACGCGCTCAACGTCGGCTTCGAGCAGTTCTTCCTGCAGCGCGACGCCGTCGGCCGCGACGCCGCCGAGGTGCTCGACACGTTCATGTACTGGCGCACGCTGCTGACCGGCGAGTGGAGCTACGGCGCCGCGGCGGGCCTGGTCAAGGGTGTGGCCGGGCTGATCCTGATCCTCATTGCCAACAAGGTCGCCCACCGATTCGGCGAGCAGGGAATCTACAAACGATCATGACTATGCCTGCCTGGGCCGAGCGGCCCACCCGGTTCGGCGCGAGCGTCAAGGGGCTGGTGCTGGCCCTCATCGTGGCCGCCGTGCTGTTCCCGATCTACATGGTCGTGCTGACCAGCCTGTCCACGCAGGAGGCGGTGTCGAAGGCGGGTGGCCTGGTCACCGTGCCGGGCGAGCTGTCCTTCGCCGCCTACGAGCAGCTGTTCGCGGGCGGGGTGGTGACCCGGTCGATCGGGGTGAGCCTCGGGGTGACCGGCGTCGGGACCCTGCTCAGCCTCACGGTCACGGTGCTGGCGGCCTACGGGCTGTCGCGTCCCGGCTCGCTGCTGCACCGGCCGATGCTGTTCCTCGTGCTGCTGACGTTCCTGTTCGGGCCGGGCATGATCCCGAGCTACCTGCTGGTCAGCTCGCTGGGGCTGATCGACTCGTACTGGGCGCTGATCCTGCCGACCGCCGTCACCGCGTTCAACCTGGTCGTCATGCGGGCCTTCTTCATGAACATCCCGGAGGAGGTCACCGACAGCGCGCGGATCGACGGGGCGAGCGAGTTCCGCATCCTGTGGCGGATCGTGCTGCCCATGTCCAAGGGCGTCACGGCGGTGATCGGGCTGTTCTACGCGGTCGGCTACTGGAACGCCTTCTTCAACGCCACCCTCTACCTCAACGACAACACCAAGTGGCCGCTGCAGGTGGTCCTGCGGCAGTTCGTGCTCCAGGGGCAGTCGATGTTCGTCGGGCAGACGGGTGACACCGCGGTCGGCGGGCACGCGCTGCCGCCGAGCCTGGCGATCCAGATGGCCATCGTGACGCTGGCGCTGATCCCGGTGCTGGTGATCTACCCGTTCGTGCAGAAGCACTTCACGAAGGGCGTCATCATCGGCGCCGTCAAGGGCTGACCGAGAGAGGGCCCCGTGTGGGCCCTCTCTCTCCGCGTTGTCAGGCGGGGGTGCAGGTGACCGTGGCGGGCGGGTCGTTGCTGCTCGTCCAGTTGCCGGTGAAGCCGAACGTGGTGCTCGCGCCCGGGTCCAGCGCGCCGTTGTAGCCGACGTTGGTGACCTTGACGGCGGCGCCGGTCTGGGTGTGGGCGCCGTTCCAGAGCTGGGTGATGGTCTGGCCGCCGGGGAAGGTCCAGCCGACCGTCCACCCGATGATGGCGACGGTGCCGGAGTTCTTCACCGTCACCCCGGCCTGGAAGCCGCCCTGCCACTGGCCGCTGGGCGCGTAGGTCGCCGCGCACGCCTTACCCGGAACCGGCGTCGGTGTGGGAGTCGGGGTGGGCGTGGGAGTCGGGGTCGGTGTCGGGGTGGGCGTCGGCGTCGGAGTCGGGGTGGGCGTCGGGTTGGGGCCGGTACGGTCGCCGTAGATGATGCCGCGGCCGTTGGTGCCGAGGTAGACGCGGCCGTACACGCGGGGGTCCCCAGTGAGCGCCTCGCCCATGTTGGCGTACTGGTGCCGGTCGTCGTTGATCCGCACCCACGAGGCGCCCGCGTCGTCGGAGCGGAACAGCCCGTGCACCCCGTCGATCAGGCCGGCCAGGTAGATCGCCATGTACGAGCCGCCGGGCGCCGCCTTGCCGAAGCCGACGTTCTCGGCCGCGGTGACGTTGGCGAGCCTGGTGAAGGTGGCGCCGGAGTCGGTCGAGCGCCACAGGCCGTAGGTGCCCGCGGGGTCGTACTTGCCGGTCGACGGGGACCCGCCGGCCAGCCAGATGTGGCCCTCCTTGCCGGGCACGGCCTTGAACTTGACGGTAGTGGCGCCGCTGGGCAGCCCGGTGGCGGCGGACTGGGTGAAGGTGGCGCCCGCGTTGGTGCTGACGTAGAACCTGCCGCCGGAGTAGCCGTAGAACTTGTTCGGGTTGACCCGGTCGGAGCGCACCTGCGCCTGGGCCGGGATGCCCGAGGCGGCGGTCCACGAGCTGCCCGAGTCGGTCGAGCGGCTGACCGCCCCGCCGGTCGGCGACCACACCGTGGTGCCGGCGTTGGCCGAGATCGCGACGCTGCCGCCCTGGGTGACGCCGCCCGGCTCGCTGCTGCCCTGCCACCAGTTGGCGCCGCCGTTGGAGGAGAACCCGATGCGGGTCACCCCGGCCGTGTCGTTGTCGCCGGCACGGACCATGTTCGACGGGCTGAGCTCGGCGTAGTCGATGCTCCTGGTGGTGACGAGGTTGGGCTGGGTGTACATCATCGGTGGCACGGCGTCGAGGTTGCTGTGCACGAAGCCGCCGATGTCGCCGACCGCCGAGAGCAGGGGCGCCCCGGTCGGCGGGCTGATCAGGTCGAGGACCGCGGTCTCCTCCAGCCCCTCGATGAACGGCTTGATGGTGATCTTGCCGCCGGCGGCGTCCCACTGCTTGAGGTTGGCGGTGCCGTAGATGGTGGCGCCGGTGCCGTACAGCAGCCGGTTGGAGTCGAACGGGTCGATCTCCATCGCCTCGGTCATCCAGCCGAGCTTGGGCGTGATCTCGGGGGGCTGCGGGTTGCCCATGGCCAGCCACGGATGGGAGGAGACGTCCTGGGTGTAGCGGAAGGTCCGGTTGGGGTAGCCGTTCCAGTCCCAGATCCGCGTCCAGGTGGCGCCGCTGTCGGTGCTGCGGAACATGATGTTGTCCGGCCACCACGACACCTGGCTGGCGACCATGATCGTGCTCGGGTTCTGGCGGTCGATGGTCATGCCGCTGAAGCCGTAGTAGCGGTCGGCGTCGGGGGTCGGGGTGATCTCGGTCCAGGTGCCGGTGGCGGTGGCGTAGCGCCACACCTCGCCGTCCTCGCCCACGTACGGCCCGCCGGTGTTGCCGGTGGCCAGGTAGAGGTAGCCGTTGACGGCGTCGAGCACACCCTTGTGCGGGATGTAGCCGGTCGGCTGGCCGGCCACGCGGCTCCAGGTGGCGCCGCCGTCGGTGGAGCGGTAGACGTTGTTGTCCTTGTCCGCCACCCCGGCGTAGATCGTCTTGGTGGCGGTGCCGGCCGAGCCGGTGCGCGGGTCGAAGGTGATCCAGGGGATGCCCTGGGTCATCGTGTTGTAGTTGTTCTGGGTGTCGTTCGGGTCCTGGGCGAAGGTGCCGACGTTCGGGAAGCTCGTGACCTTGGCCCAGGTGACGCCGTAGTCGGTGCTCTTCCACAGGCCGTTCTTGTTGGCGGTGCCGTAGAAGAGGATGTTGTTCTTGTTCGGGTCGATGACCAGGCGCTCGCCCATGCCGCGGCCCGGCATGTTGCCGCTGCCCTTGAACGGCAGCTCGGTGGCGGCCCAGGTGTTGCCCCGGTCGGTGGAGCGCAGGATCGCGCCGTTGTTGGCGTCCCAGTCGTTGGTGTACATGCCGGTGGCGACGTAGACCCGGTTCGGGTCGACGGGGTCGGTGGCGACGCTGACGCCGCCGACCCAGCTCCACTTGTCCCAGCCGATGCCGTCGAGCAGCGGCGTCCACTTGGTCTTGTCCCAGCGGTAGACGCCACCGATGTCGGTCCGGGCGTAGATGAGGTCCTTCTCCTTCTGGTTGAAGACGATGCCGGGGACGAAGCCGCCGCCGCCGATCTTCACTCCCTTGAAGGCGTACGGATCCGCGGCGACGGCGCCGACCGGCGCCATCCGCACCACCACCATCGCCACGACGACGGCGGCCACCGCGAGCAGGCTGAACAACCTTCTTCGCATGAGCGGTTTCCCTCTCCGGGGCCAAGCGCCCCACAGCAGCAGATGACCGCCATGCACGACCGGGTACAGGACCCTGCCGTCGCCGCTCCAGCGCACATGGTCGCGAGGTCCCCGAACCCTCACTCAGAGGCTCACACAGCCTCCGAGTGAGGTCAATAATTTGGTTATTAACCAAACTTACTTGGTGAGGGTCAGGTCCTTGATCCGCAGGTCGCCCTTGAAGACCAGGTAGAGGTCCTGGATCCCGCCGGCTCCGGACAGCGTCGCCGACACGGTGCCGTACTGGTAGATGCCGCCGGTGGCCGGGACCGCGACGGTGGCCAGCAGCGCGCCCGACGGGGAGCCCGCGCGGACCTCGAAGGAGCCGCCCGCCACCGAGGACACGCCCGCGGTGATGCCGGTGAGCCCGCCGCGCAGGTCGGCGCCGGCGAACTTCAGCCAGTCGCCCGTGGCCGCCCCGACCGCCTCGCCGCTCGCCTTCGAGGTGTCGACCAGGTCCACGCCGGAGTAGTCGTCGAAGTCGATCGCCCGGGTGCTCCTGGTCAGGTCGCGGGGCGGGATCCGCTCGCCGCTCACCTGGAGGGTCGCGCGCTGCCTGATGGCCGAGGAGGAGCCGCCGACGAGGACGTCGTGGGTGGCCGTCTCCACGGTCCACTTGCCGCGGGTGACGTCCCACAGGGCCAGGTCGGCCTTCTTGACGGTCAGCTTCACCCTACGGCTCTCGCCGGGGCGCAGCGTGACGCGGGTGAAGCCGCGTAGCTGCTTGACCGGCTGGGTGACGCGCGAGCGCTGCTGGTGGGTGTAGAGCTGGACCACCTCGTCACCGGTCCGCGACCCGGTGTTGGTGACCTTGACGGTGACGTCATAGGAGTCGCCGCGCGGGGTCACCTTCAGGCCCTGGTATCCGAAGGTGGTGTAGCTGAGGCCGTGGCCGAAGGCGTAACGCGGGTCGCCCCGGTGATAGAGGTAGGTCATCCCGGTCTTGGTGATGTCATAGTTCAGGATGTCCGGCAGGTCGTCGGAGCGGTACCAGGTCTGGGTGAGCCGGCCCGCCGGATTGCGGTCGCCGAAGAGCACGTCGGCCAGGGCGTGCCCGGTCTCGGCGCCCGCGTGGGTGGTCCAGAGCAGGGCCGGGGTGTCCACCTTCATGGTGGTCGGGTAGCTGTCCTCCAGGACGACCACGGTGTTGGGGTTGGCCGCCCGCACGGCCTTGATCAGCTCCTGCTGGCCCTGGCCGAGCGCGAGGGTGGAGCGGTCGTGGCTCTCGCGGCCGTAGACGAACGGGTTGCTGCCGACCACGACCACCGCCGCGTCGGCACCCTTGGCCGCCGCCGCCGCGGTCTTGGCGCCGCTCTGGACGACCTCCCTGGCGAAGTGCGCCGCGGCGGCCTTCGTCCCGGTGCCGAGCGTGCCGTCCGCGCCGACGGTCACGTAGTGCTCGGGGAAGGGCCACCAGCCCTCGTTGACCTCGTAGCCGACGTACTGGATCAGGTACGTGCCGTCCGCCTGGCCCTCCAGCCGGAACTGCTGCTGGACGTACCAGCCGCCCGGGACGTCGGAGTTGGTGACATACGGCCCGAAGTTGCCGGTGAGCAGCTTGCCGTTGCCCACGTTGCGCAGGGTCGAGACGTCGCCGGTCCAGTCGGTCTGGTCCCAGGTCGAGGCGCCGCCGGGCGCGGTGTCGGAGACGACGACGCTCTGGCCCGTGGTGCCGGTCGCGGTGACGTACTTGCCGCTGGCCAGGTCCTTGAGCGCGATCCGGTCCAGCGCGTCGGCGCCGGTCACCGCCGCCCGCGTGCCGAGCCGCTCCTTGATGCCGGCCAGCGGGGTGACCTGGTACGGCATGGTGCCGCCGTACCAGTCGCTGTAGAGGGTGTCCTGCAGCGGCCCGAGCACCGCGACCTTCTTCAGGCCGGGTGAGAGCGGCAGCGTCCTGCCGGAGTTCTCCAGCAGGACCATCGCCTCGCCGGCGGTCTGCCGGTTGAGCCGCTGGTTCGCCGCCGAGTTGATCACGTCCTTGGTGATCTTCGCGTACGGTCCGCCGTCGGGGTCGAGCTGGCCGAGCCGGATCCTGATCGACAGCACGTGCCGCACGGCCCGGTCGATGTCGGCCTCGGTGATCAGCCCTTGGGAGAGGGCGGCCTTGATGTTCGCGGTCATGGGCGCCGGGTCGTCGTTGTTGATCGTGAAGCTGTCCAGGCCCGCCTTGAGCGTCGCGGCGACGGCCTCGGGCTTGGTGTCGTAGTAGTGCTCGTACTCCTGCAGCGCGTCCGGCGCCCAGGCGTCGCTCACGTTGTAGAGGTCCTTGGCCGTCCACGAGCGCACGACCGCGTCGAGGTCGGGGTTGACGGTGTTCGGCCGCCCGTTGACCAGGTTGTAGGAGGCCATCACGCCAGTGGCGGCGTCGTTGGAGATGGCCGGCTTGAACGCGGCCTCGTCGTACTCGTGCTTGATCCTCGGCCGCAGGTTGGAGGAGGTGAGGCTGCGCAGGTACTCGTTGTTGTTGGCCAGGTAGTGCTTGAGGACCGGGGCGGTCTTGAGGTAGACGGGGTCGTCGCCGGACAGGCCCTTGCCGTAGGCGGTGGAGATGGCGCCGGTCAGCAGCGGGTCCTCCGAGTAGCCCTCCTCGTTGCGGCCCCAGCGGGGGTCGCGCAGCAGGTTGACCACCGGCGCCCACACCTGCGTTCCCCACAGGACCGGGTCGATGGCGTTGTAGCCGCGCACCTCATCGCCCACGGCCGAGCCGACCCGCTTGATCAGCTCCGGGTCCCAGGTGCTGGCCAGGCCGACGGCCTGCGGGAAGACGGTGCCGCTGGCCAGCTTCTGGGTCCAGGCGTCGTTGTGGTCGTTGGACCAGGCGACGCCGTGCAGCGCCTCGGTCCCGGCCTTGAAGTACGGCAGGCCGAGCCTGGGGATCGCCGGCTGCGACTGGTGCAGCAGCGAGATCTTCTCGTCGAGGGTGAGCCGGCCCAGGAGGTCGCCGACGCGCTGGTCGAGCGGCACGGCCGGGTCCTGGTACGGCAGGACCGCCGCGGCATGGCCGGGCGCGGCGTTGACGGGCGCCGCGCCCATGGTGACCGCCAGCAAGGCGGCCGCCAGGAATCGCTTCATTCGGGAGCTCCTACTTGATGGCGCCGACCGTGATGCCCCTGGTCAGCGTCCGCTGGAAGATGAGGAAGAACGCGACGGCCGGGACGATGCCGAGCAGCGCCGAGGCGCTGGACATGGTGGCGTCCATGTACTTCTCGCCCTGCAGCACGCCGAGGGCGACCGGCACCGTCTGGGTGTCGTTGGAGACCAGGAAGATGAGCGGAAGGAAGAACTCGTTCCAGGTCCAGATGAAGAAGAAGATCACCAGGACCGACAGGGTGGGCCTGCTGATCGGGACGACGATCCGCCACAGCGCCAGGAACCGCCCCGCGCCGTCCATCCGCGCCGCCTCGAGGATCTCCTTCGGGAACTGCCCGAGCACGGCGCTGAGCAGGTAGGTGCCGAAGGCGGCCTGGATGACGGTGAACACGATGATCACCGACAGCTTGGAGTCGTACAGGCCGGCCGCCTTGGCCAGGTAGTAGAGCGGGTAGGCCAGCGCCTCCTGCGGCAGCGTGTTGGCCACCAGGAACAGCACGAGGATCCACAGCCGGCCGCGTACCCGGCCGATGCCGAGGGCGTAGGCGTTGAGCACCGACAGCACCACGGCGAGCATCGCGACGGAGCCG
Organism: Nonomuraea aurantiaca; assembly: GCF_020215705.1. GTDB lineage: Bacteria > Actinomycetota > Actinomycetes > Streptosporangiales > Streptosporangiaceae > Nonomuraea > Nonomuraea aurantiaca. The sequence goes on from NZ_JAIWNB010000012.1 coordinate 47,400, forward strand.
CTGATCACGAGGCTGTTCAGGAGCTTCTCGCCGAAGTCGACCCGGGTCCAGAACGCGATGATCCCGTCCAGGTCCAGGCCCTGCGGCGGGCTCAGCGGGCTGCCCGCCGAATACTCGGCGGGCGTCTTGAAGGCGTTGAAGGTGACGATGACGAACGGGAACAGCATGACGACGGCGAGCATCGTCAGCGCGGCCAGGATCGGGTAGCGTCTCACGGCTTCCGCTCCTGGAGGAACAGGAAGGCCGAGGTCACCACGACGATGATCAGCGCCAGCACGGTGGCGATGGCCGAGCCGTAGCCGATGTTGGCCTTCTGGAAGAAGTTCAGGTAGGAGAAGTAGGAGGGCACCATCGTGGCGTTGCCCGGCCCTCCCCTGGTGAGCACGAAGATCGGCCCGAACACCTTGAGCGCGGCGATCGTGCACGTCAGCAGCACGACGAAGATCTCAGGACGGATCTGCGGGATCGTGATGTGCCAGAACCTGCGCCACCACGACGCCCCGTCGATCTCCGCCGCCTCGTGCAGGGCCGGGTCGGCCCGCTGCAGCCCGGCCATGAAGATGACGACCGGGTAGCCGAGCTGGAACCACACCATCACCGCCATCACGGTGGCCAGCGCGTAGTCGGGATCGCCGAGCCAGTTGACCTTCAGCCCGAAGATCTGGTTGACCGCGCCGTAGGTCGGGTGCAGCATCCAGCCCCACACCACCCCGGCCACCGCGACGGGCAGCACCTGCGGCAGGTAGTAGGCCGCCCGCAGGGCCGAGGCCGTACGGGGGCCGAACCTCTTGCCGATGTAGTCGAACAGCGCGGCGGCCAGCACCAGCCCGATCACCGTGGGGATGATCGCCATCGCGACGATCAGCGCCACGTTGTTGCGGAAGGACGTCCAGAACCGCTCGTCCGCGAACAGCCGGACGTAGTTCTGCGTACCGACCCAGGTGGGTGTGCCCACCCCCGACCAGCGGGTGAAGCTCGTCGCGACATTCATCACGAACGGCACGACGATGACCGCGGTGAACAGCACCGCGCTCGGGATCAGGTACGGCCAGTACCCGCGTGCTTCTCTAGTTGCCAAGGTCGGCGAGGTTCTCGTTGTACGGCTGGGCGATCTCGTCGAGGACCTTGGCCGGGGGCTTGCTGCCGTTGATGAGGTTCTGGACGCCGGCCACGAGGACGTCGTAGTAGCCGGGGGCCGGCCAGTCGGGGTAGAAGGCCAGCTGGTCCTGGGAGGTGAGCTTGTTGAAGTTGTCGATGAGCTCCTTGCTCTTGGGGTCGGTGATGGCGGCCGGGTCGGCCGCGACGGGGACGCCGCCGGAGTTGCCGAGCAGGTTCTGGATCTCCTTGCTCATCGTGATGTCGATGAAGTCGTAGGCCAGGTCCTTGTTCTTGGACTTCTCGGGGACGACCCAGATGTTGCCGCTGGAGCCGGGGGCCAGCTGGTTGCCGGGCCACAGGAACGAGCCCCACTCGAACTTCTTGATCTCCGTCTGGAACCGGCCGTACCACCAGCTGCCGGACACCATGATCGGGAACTTGCCGCCGATGAACGCGGTGGCCATGTCCTCGGCCTTGATCCCGGCCGAGTCCTTGGCGATGTAGCCCTTCTTCACCCAGTCGGCCATCGTGTCGGCGGCGTAGGTGAGCTCGGGGCCGTGGAAGTCGACCTTGCCCTTGTAGAGCTCGTAGGAGTCGACCCACGCCCGGTTGGCCTTGCTCAGCGCGAGCAGGTAGAAGATCTGCTGGGCGGGGTATTCGGCCCCGGCGGTGGAGATGGGCGTGACGCCGGCCTTGGCGAACTTGTCCAGCGCCGCGGTGAACTCCTCGAACGTGGCCGGCACCGTGACGCCGTTCTTCTCGAACAGCTTCTTGTTGTAGTAGACCATCACGTACTCGCCGTAGTTCGGCACCCCGAACCACTTGCCGGAGCCCATGATGCCCCGGTCGTCATACTTGGCGGTGGTCTGCAGGCTGGCGGAGAGCAGCTTGTCCCAGCCGCGCTTGGTCGCCTGCTCCGACAGGTCCGTCAGCAGGCCCTGCTTCGACAGCAGCCCCGCGGTGGCGTTGCCCTTGTTGTACTCCATGACGTCGGGCGCCTCGTCGGAGTTGAGGACCATGCTGGCCGTCTTCTGGATCTGCTCGAAGCCCTTCTCCTCGAACTTCACCGTCACGCCCGGGTGGGTCGACTCGAACTTCTTGATCGCCGCCGCCCAGGCCTTGCCCATCGCGCCTTCGGCGCTCTCGTAGTGCCACAGTTTGAGCACGCGCGGCTGGCCGCTCGCGGCGGGCTGCTGCCCATCCGAACCGGAGCCGCAGGCGGTCAGGGTCAATGCCGCGACGGCGAGCGCCGCCGCGGCACTTCTCAGCTTGATCATGGTGTCTCCTGGGGGGTGATGACCGCCCGGACCGGCGCGCCCGCCACCGGGGCGAACTCGACCCCGGCGACCCGCTTCGGACCGGTGACGGTGACGTGCAGGGTGTCGCCGTCGCGGGTGGCCTCGACGACGGTCTCGCCGTCGAGGTCGTGGACCGTGCAACGGCCGTCGCCGCCCCCGAAGGCGACAAGGGTGATCTCCGAGGGGACGTCCACGGTGTCCCCAGGCGTGGTGACCGGGATGAGCGCGCCGTACCGGACGAACAGCGGGATCCGGTCCAGCGGCGCCGAGACGGCGCGGTAGCGCCCGCCCTCCAGCAGCTCCCCGGTCCAGTAGTCGACCCACCGGCCCTCGGGCAGGTACACCTGCCGGGTGCCGTCGGGCGTGGTCATGGGCGCGACCAGCAGGTCACGGCCGAGCAGATACTCCAGGTCGGCCTGCCAGGCGACGGGGTCGCCCGGATGGTCGACGCACAGCGCCCGCATCATCGGCGCGCCGGTCCGCGCGGCGTCCACGGCCGCCGAGTAGAGGTAGGGCATGAGCCGGTACCTCAGCCGCAGCGCGGCCACCGCCTCGGCCTCCACCTCGGGGAACTCCCACGGCTCGCGGCTGGTGGTGCCGTGCAGCCGCAGCAGCGGCGACAGCGCGCCGAACTGGGTCCAGCGGACATAGAGGTCGTCGGCCGGGCGGCCGGTGAAACCGCCCGCGTCATGGCTCCAGAACGGCACGCCCGACAGCCCGTGGGCCAGGCCGCCGCGCAGCGTGCTGCCCATCGCCGGGTAGCTGGTGAAGGTGTCGCCGCCCCACTGGGCCGAGTGCCGCTGGCCGCCCAGGAACGACGAGCGGGCCCAGACCAGGCCGTGGCCGTTGACCTCACGGGTCACCTCGGCGACAGCGTCGTTGAACAGCAGCGTGTAGACGTTGTGCAGGTCGGTGCCGGTCATGCCGTTGAAGGCCGTCGCGTCGTGCGGCACGCCCTCGGCGAAGTCGGTCTTGAACGCCTGCGCACCCTGCTGGAGCAGGGGGCGGAGCAGCCCCTGGAACCATGTGACGGCCGCCGGGTTGGTGAAGTCGACGATGCCGCAGGCCGGGTAGGACCCGTGCCAGCAGTCGGCGACGTACGCCTCGCCATCCTGATTTTTCAGGAAATATCCGGCTTCGGCGGCTTGGGGGAAAGCTGGGCTCAGGTGGGAGATGTAGGGGTTCATCCAGAGGCAGACCTTGAAGCCCATCTCGTTGAGCTCGGCGAGCATCCCGGCCGGGTCGGGGAAGCGGGCCTCGTCCCAGCGCAGGTCCGACCAGTGGCCGTCGGTCTGCCAGTAGGTGTCCAGGTGCAGCACGTCGCACGGGATGCCGCGCTCGCGGATCTTCCGGGCCCGCGTCATGACCCGCTCCTGGCTGTCGACGAAGAAGCCCGAGGAGATCCAGGTGCCGAACGCCCACTTCGGCGGCAGCGCCGGACGGCAGGTCAGCCGGTCGTAGCGGTCGAGGATCTCGGGCGGCGTCGGCCCGGCGATCACGTAGTAGTCGATCAGGTCGTCGGGGACGACGATCTGCACGACGCTGTGCGTGGACTGGCAGACGTCGAACTCCGTCGGCGCCCCGCTGTCGACGACGATGCCGTATCCCCTGCTCGACTGGTAGAAGGGCACGTTCTTGTAGGCGCGCTGCGACTCGGCGCCGAAGGCGTCGAAGTTCCACATGACGGGCCGCTGGCCGCGCTTGTCGAGCGGGGTGAACGACTCCCCGAACCCGGTGAACACCTCGTCGGCCGGCGCGGCGAAACTCTCGTGGTAGGCCACGGTGACGCCGTCGGCGTGGGAGCGCCCGAACGGCAGCGTGCGCAGCCGTCCGCTGATGTCGGTGTGCCCTCGGTCCTGCTCCACCAGCGTGGCGCCCGCCGCGTCGGTGAACCGCAGCCGCCAGGGGTCCAGGGTGATCTCCGCGCGTAACGAGCCCGCGTCGATGGTCAGCCCGCCGGACCCGGTCTCCACCCGGGCTCCGGCGTACGTGCCCGGCGTCACCAGCGAGGTCGCCCGGGCCGAGCGGGCGCGCGCGTCCACGTCCTGGCCGAGCCGGACCCGGATCACCCCTTCGCCCGCCACCCGCACCTGTACGACCAGGCTCTCCTCCGCCGAGGTGATGCCCTTCAGCGTCACCCCCGAGTCGTCCACGGCCACCGGCTCGGCGGCGGTCAACGCGGACAGCCCCTGTTCGCCCAGCGTGCGGACCGGCAGCTCCGGCGGGTCGGCGACAAAGTACTCGTGCGCGACCAAGGGCGGGCGGTAGGGCATGGAGGCTCCTTCAAATGACCGGCACGGCTCGCGAGTTAGTTTTCCGTCCCAACCAACAAACGTCAACGGTCGCCTATTAGTTTAGATGCCAGCCAAACAAAAAAGGATGGCATGAGGGTGCCGGGGAGCGCGCGGGGGCCTCGCCTCAGATGCGGGGGCCTCGCCTCAGGCGTGCGGTCAAAGTCTTCAGCAGCCCGTCGGTGGTCTTGGGGCACTCCACCGGACCGTTGCCCTGGTAGACGAGCTTGGTGATCTGGGCTCCGGCCGTGGCGCAGTCGGTGAGCGCGGGGACCTGGCTGTATGGGCAGATCTTCATCCACGAGCCGCCGCCGGACAAGGGGACGCCCGGCAAGGGGTTTCCCAGCCGAGCGTCTTTCTGTGTCTGAGCGTTGAGCTCAGTGGCGATGGCGGCGGCGACGGCGCGCAAGCGCCGCTCCACTGCTACCGCTGGACAGATCCGGAGGCGCAGGAACCGGCGGGCGGATCATGCCGAAGAAGCACAGAATAGACATAATGTTCTCCGTGTGATTCTGGTGTCAGCGGGGACGGGTGCTGCCCCCGCTCTCCACGGTAGAACACCGCGCCCGCCCACATCCTGCCCCGCCAGAGGGCTTGTGACCTGGATTTTCATCCCCCACACCCATGGCGGGACTCAGGCCGCGGTGCCGCCCCCCGCGCTTTGCGCCGCGGATGGGTCGCTGTGGCGTTCCGACTCCGCTGGGAAAGACTACCCCCGGTCAGAGAGCGGCGCTCTCCCGGACGATGAGGCGGTGGGGGACGACGATCTCTGACGGCGTGGGCGCCGAGCCGTTGATCGACTCGATGAGGACGCCCACCGCCAGGCGGGCGATCTCCGCCTTGTCCGGGGCGACCGTGGTGAGGCTCGGCGTACTGTACTCGCCCTCCTCGATGTCGTCGATGCCGACCACCGCCACGTCGTCCGGGATGCGGCGCCCGGCCCGGTTCAGGGCGCGCATAGCGCCCAGGGCGAGCAGGTCGTTGTAGCAGAACACGGCGTCGGGCGGGTCGGGCAGCGCGAGCAGGCGCTCCATCGCCTCTAGGCCCAGGCGCCGGTGGAAGCGGGGGGTCGGGACGATGAGCCGCTCGTCGACGTCCAGTCCCATCCGGGCGTGCGCCTGCCGGTAACCGGACGTGCGCAGCTGCGCGGTCTCGCCGGTCGCGTACGGCTGGTCGCCGATGGCGGCGACGCGGCGACGGCCCTGCTCCAGCAGGTGCCCGGTGGCCGTACGGGCGGCGGCCACGTTGTCGATGGCGACGTGATGGAAGCTGCCGTTGAAGATGTGCTCGCCGAGCAGCACGATCGGCACCCGGTTGCCCCGGCCGCGCAGCTCCTCGGCGGAGATGGCCAGCGGGCTCAGCAGCAGACCGTCGAACATCGTGGCCCGCGAGTCACGGGCCAGCAGCTCCCGCTCCCGCTCGGCGTCGCCGTCGGTCTGGTCGACCATCACCACGTAGCCGTACGCCCGAGCAGCGGTGATCACCTCGCGCACCAGCTCGGCGAAGTAGGGGACGTCCAGCTCAGGGACGACCAGGCCGATCATCCCGGTACGGCCCTGCTTGAGGTTGCGGGCGATCAGGTTGGGCCGGTAACCCACCTCGTCCAGCACGACCTGCACCCGGGCCCGCAGCTCGTCGGAGACCGGCGCGTAGCCGTTGACCACGTTGGACACCGTGCGGATCGAGACGTTCGCCCGCTTGGCGACGTCACGCAACGTTGGACGGGCCATGTTCCTCCTCTGCGGTTGGTGTGATCATAACTCACTCTTGCATCGTTGCAGAGGAGTATGCATGATGTCTGCATCGTTGCAGAGCATTCACCAGGCCGATCCCCGTACTGTGGGACGGCTGTGCCGTACCCCCGCCCGAGGAGTAGAGATGTCCACACCCGCCATGGCCCGCCGCGGCTTCCTCAAGGGAGCGCTCGGAATCGGCGCGCTGGCCGCGGCCGGCGCCTGCGCTCCCGGCGGCGGCACCAGCGCGGCACCGAGCAAGCTGGCCAAGCCCACCGTTTCGGCGGCCACGTCCGCCAAGGGCGAGATCACGATCTGGAACCGGTCCGGTGACCTGTTCAAGGTGTTCGACGCGGCGATCGGCAAGTTCCGGGAGGCCTATCCCGGTGTCAAGGTGAACCACCTGGCCGTCGACATCGATGCCAAGCTGGCCAACACCCTGATCAGCGGCACCGACGTACCGGACGGCAGCTTCTGGGACGACGCCAAGATCGGCGGCCAGTCCGAGCACCTGTACGACCTGACCGACCTGATCGCCCCCTACCGCGACAAGGTCGCCCCGTACAAGCTGTCCGTCAACACCGTCGGCGGCAAGATCTTCGGCGTGCCGTGGGACCTGGACCCCGGCCTGCTCTGGTACCGCGAGGACATCCTGCAGGACGCCGGCGTCGACCCGGCCGGGATCGGCACCTACGACGACCTGCTGACCGCGGCCCGGACGATCAAGGAGAAGGACCCGAAGACCAAGCCCATCCACCTGGACAAGAACCCGTTCCTCGGCCAGCTCTGGCTGGAGATGCTGGCCGGCCAGCAGGGCACGAGCCTCGCCGACGCGCAGGGCAGGCTCCGGCTGGAGTCGGCCGAGTACCGGCGGACCCTGACCTGGATCCAGGACGCGGTCAAGGGCGACCTGGTCACCCACGCGCCCTACCTGGAAGCGGCCGACATCAACACCCTCGACAGCGGGCAGCAGGTGTTCGTCCCGTGGGCGATCTGGTGGTCGTTCGCGCCGCAGCAACTGCTCAAGGCCACCAAGGGCAAGTGGCGGGCCGCGCCCCTGCCCGCGTGGACGCCCGGCGGCGCCCACAGCGGCGCCATGGGCGGCAGCAGCTTCATCATCCCCGCCAAGGCGAGGAACCCGGAGCTGGCCTGGCTGCTGTATGAGTTCCTGTGCTTCACCGAGCCCGGCTGCACCGCCGTCTATGGCCCCAACAGCATCTACCCCGGTGGCCTGTCCACCTCCGTGCCCTCCTTCACCCCGGCGCTGAAGCCGGACAAGCCGCTGTTCAAGCCGATCGACGCGCTCGGCGGCCAGGACCTGTGGAAGGTCGCCGTCGAGGCCGCCGCCACCATCCCGGCCGCCGCGCCGATCCCCGTGTGGTGGGCCCAGTCCGTGGACTATCTCGGTGACAACACCCAGCGCCTGATCGAGGGGAAGATGTCCCCCGACGACGTGATCGCCGAGTCGGCCAAGAAGATCCAGCGCAACCTGATCGACCGGGCCTGATGACGAGCCTCACCGCCACGACGGCCGGGCGGGCCGCCACCGGCTCGCGGCGCCTGCCCCGGCTGTCGCCGTACCTGTTCATCGCGCCGTTCTTCGCGGTCTTCGCGGCCTTCGGCGTCTACCCGCTGGTCTACGCGCTGCGCCTCAGCTTCACCCGCTGGCGCGGCGCGGGCGAGGCCACCTGGGTCGGCGTGGGCAACTACGTCTACCTGCTGACCAACCCCGACTTCTGGGCCTCGCTCGGCAACAGCGCGGTGATGTGGCTGCTGATCGTGCCGGTCCAGGTCATCGCCGGGCTGGGCGCGGCGGTGCTGCTGGCCAACGCGCGGCTGCGGCTGCGCGGGCTGTTCAGGGTCGCCTTCATCGCGCCGTTCGTGACGCCGCTGGTGGCCATGGCGCAGGTGTGGATCGTGGTGTTCGACGAGGACTACGGGCTGGTCAACCACGTGCTCGGGCTGGTGGGCCTGCCCGCCGTCAGCTGGCTGACCTCCACCGCGTGGGCCAAGCCGACGCTCGCGCTGCTGTTCCTGTGGAAGACCACCGGCTTCGCGATCATCATCCTGCTGGCCGGGCTGCAGGCCGTTCCGGGCGCCGTGTACGAGGCCGCCTCGATCGACGGCGCCTCGCGGTGGCGGCAGTTCTGGTCGCTGACCGTGCCGCTCGTCCGACGCAGCATCGCCTTCCTGGTGGTCGTGCAGACGCTGGCGGTCTTCCAGATGTTCGCCGAGCCGTACGTGGTCACCGAGGGCGGCCCCTACGGCTCCACCACCACGGCCGGCCTCTACCTCTACGACCACATCTCGGCATCCGACCTGGGCACCGGTGCCGCCAACTCCTTCCTGCTGGTGCTGCTGGTGTTCGGCCTCTCACTGGGCGCGGTCCGGCTGCTGCGCCCGAAAGAGGAGGTCTCATGAAGCAGGCCCGGCCCGGTCCGGTGCAGTACGTGGTGCTCGCGCTGCTCGCCGTCGCGTTCCTCTACCCGATCTGGTGGGCGCTCAGCTCCTCGCTCAAGCCCGCCGCCGAGATCATCACCAGCCCGCTGTCGGTGGGCGGCCCGACGCTGGACAACTATCGGGCGATGTTCGCCGACGTGCCGATCGGCACCGGCTTCGTGAACACCGCGCTGGTCCTGGCGGTCAAGGGCGCGATGACGATGGTGTTCTGCCCGCTGGCCGGTTACGCCTTCGCCAAGTACACCTTCCCCGGCAAGAACGCGCTGTTCGGGGTGGTGATGCTCACGCTGATGCTGCCGACCCTGGTGCTGATCATCCCGCTGCTGCTGGAGATGAGCGCGCTGGGCTGGGTCAACACCTATCAGGCGCTGATCCTGCCGGGCAGCGTCGACGCCTTCAGCATCTTCTGGATGCGCCAGGTCATCGCCGCCATCCCGGACGAACTGCTCGACGCCGGGCGGGTGGACGGCGCGAGCGAGTTCGGGGTCTTCGCCCGGGTCGTCATCCCGGTGATCCGGCCCGGCCTGGCCGCGCTGGCCGTGCTGACCACCATGAACATCTACAACGACTTCGTCTGGCCGGTCGTCGCCGTCAACGACACCGCGCACCAGACGGTCCAGGTGGTGCTGTCGACCCTGGCGCAGAACGTCACCGGCAACCGCGTCGGCGCCGACTTCGCCACCGTCTGGGGTGAGCTGCTCGCCGCCGGCAGCATCGCCATGCTGCCGCTGCTGGTGATCTTCATCCTGCTGCAGCGCCACTTCATCAGCGGCATCCTCGCCGGCAGCGTCAAGGGCTGACCGCGCAAACCTTCTCATGATCGGAGCACCCTTCCAATGACGCCGCGTGCGGAATACCCGCGCCCCCATTTCGACCGGTCGCACACCTGGTCGAGCCTGAACGGCGAGTGGGACTTCCGGGCCGACGCCGACCAGGGCTGGGACCGGACCATTACCGTGCCGTTCGCCTGGGAGACCCCGGCGTCCGGCATCGAGGCCCACTGGCTGCCGGTGGCCTGGTACCGCCGCCGGGTCACCGTCCCCGCCGGCTGGGCGGGGCAGCGGATCGTCCTCCACTTCGGGGCCGTGCACCACGAGGCCACCGTCTGGGTCAACGACACCGAGGTGGCCCGGCACACAGGCGGCTACACGCCGTTCGAGGTGGACATCACCGACGCGCTGCGCGAGGGCGAGCAGGAGATCGTGGTGCGGGTCTCCTCCCCCGCCGACAAGCGGGAGATCGCGCACGGCAAGCAGCGCAGCATCCCGCGTGACGACTTCGACGGCGTGTGTTTCACGCCTTCGTCGGGCATCTGGCAGAGCGTCTGGCTGGAGGCGCGGCCGGCCACCCACCTGGCCGCGCTGAAGCTGCGCCCGGCCGAGGCGCTGGACGGCATCGAGGTCGAGGCCCGCGTCGATGGCCCGGCTCCGGCGACCCTCCGGCTGACCGTGCGCGGCCACGGAACGCCGGTGGAGGTCCCGGTCTCCGGCGGCCCCGCCCACACCGCACCGCAGACCGATGACGACACCGGTGGCCGTGTCGCGCGGGCCGTGCTGCCGATCGCCGAGCCGCGCCTGTGGTCGCCCGAGGACCCGCACCTCTACCACGTGGACGCCGAACTGGTCTCGGCCGACGGCACCGACCGGGTCACCGGCTACACCGGGCTGCGCCGGATCGAGGTGTCCGGCGAGGACCTGTACCTCAACGGCCACCGCCTGTTCGTGCGCGGCGTGCTCGACCAGGGCTACTGGCCGCGTACCGGCATCACCGCGCCCGACGACGCCGCGCTGCGCCGCGACCTCGAGCTGGCCGCCGCCGCGGGCTACAACCTGGTGCGCAAGCACCTCAAGCTGGAGGATCCGCGCTTCGTCCACCATGCCGACACGCTCGGCATGCTCGTCTGGGCCGAACCCGCCGCCACCGGCCGGTTCTCGGCGGAGTCGGTCGCCGCCTTCGAGGCGCAGATCGCCCCGATGGCCGAGCGCGACGGCAACTCCCCCGCGATCGTCATCTGGGGCCTGTACAACGAGGAGTGGGGCCTGGACTGGGACATTCCCGGCGACCCGGCCAAGCAGGACGCCGCGGCCCGCGCGTACGACCTGCTCAAGGCCCTCGACCCGACCCGGCCCGCGGTCGACAACTCCGGCTGGGCGCACGTGAAGACGGACCTGCTCGACTGGCACTACTACGACGAGTCGGCCGCCTCCTGGGGTCGGACGATCGCCGCGCTGCTGAACGGCGACCAGGACGACTTCCCCGTCCCGCTCGGCCCCGACTACGTGGTCCGCAAGAAGCTGGCCGGGACGCCGTCGCAGCCGCTACGCGACCTGCCCAACCTGAACAGCGAGTACGGGACCGGCTTCACCAGCGTGCAGCGGGGCTGGCAACTGCGCTGGCAGACCCAGGAGATGCGGCGCCACGACCGGCTGGCCGGGTACGTCTACACCGAGCTGTACGACATCGAGCACGAGTCGGCCGGGCTGCTGGACTTCGAGCGTCGCGCCAAGGACCTGGCCGGGGTCGATCCGGCGCACGTCAACGCCACGACGACGCTCGTCCTGGATGTGGTCCCCGTCGCCCCCGGCCGGGACCTGCTCAGCGAGACCGGGCGGGTCACGGTCCCGGTCCGGATCTCCCATCACGGCACGGAGTCCGTCAGCGGCCACCTGCACACCGCCTGGTCCCCCGTCTTCGGGCCCGCGCCCGCGCGACCGGGGACGGCCGGGGAGCGGGCCGAGGCCAAGCCGTTCCTGCTGGGCGCGCCCGCCGAGGTCCACGCCGAACTGCCCGACGGCTGGACCAGCGGCCGCCTGCACATCGCCCTCGTGTCGGACGACGGCACCGTCCTGGCCCGCTCCGCCGTGGACGTGGACACCCACACCGCACCGGTCATCGGCGACGACCCCCACGCCCGCCCCTGAACGTCCCACAGGCCCGCCCCTGAGCACGCCCGGAATCTGAGCACACCCGGAATCGGCTTCCGAACGTCCCGGTGAGATCCGCTCACCAGGCCCCCACCCCAGGAGACACCGTGCGCATCGCACCACCCCCCAGGAGCCCATTACCGCTGGTGATGGCGCTCACCCTGATCGCCGGGCTGCTCGTCGCCCTGGCCGGTCCCGCCGCGGCCGCCCCGGCCGGACAGGTGCTCTACTCCCCCAACCTGAGCACCTATCCCCAGGGTGACGCCAGCTACCCGAGGGCCGTCCGGCTCGACTACGACGGCTCACCGAACGAGACGATGCTGGCCACCTTCGCCCGCAACAACCACAACGCGCCCAACGCCTTCCCGATCTACCGCAGCACCGACGGCGGCCGCACCTGGACCGCCAACCCCATCTCCACGATCACCTCGCACACCTCCGGCTGGGACCTGGGCGCGCCGGTCCTGTACGAGGTGCCGCGCACCGCGAACGGCCTGAACCAGGGCGACCTGCTGGCGGCGGGCACGGCCTGGCACGTCGGCGACTTCACCGCGCAGAAGATCGAGGTGTTCAAGAGCACCGACCACGGCGTCACCTGGACGTGGCTGTCCAACTGCACGCAGACCAGCGGCCAGCCCAACACGGTCGGGCACGGCATCTGGGAGCCGTGGTTCCTGCTCGCCCCGAACAACACCCTGGCCTGCTTCATCTCCGACGAGCGGCCCGCGAACACCCCGACCAACAACCAGGTCATCGGCCACTACACCTCCACCAACGGCGGCCAGACCTGGAGCGCCACGCCCACCCAGGACGTGGCCTTCCCCGCCGACAACCTGGCCAGGCCCGGCATGTCCATCCTCACGCCGCTGCCGAACGGTACGTTCCTCATGGCGTACGAGCTGTGCCGCGACGCCACCGACCCGGACCATGCCTGCGAGGTCTACACCAAGACCAGCCCCGACGGCCTCAACTGGAGCGCGGCCGGGACCATCGTCCGTACCTCCGACAGCCGGGAACTGCTGCATACCCCCTATGTCGCCTGGCTGCCCGGCGGCGGGGCCAACGGCACGCTGCTGATGTCCGGCCAGCGCGTGGTCGCCGGTCCCACCGGCAACAAGACCGTGGACGGCGAGTCGGGCCTGGTCCTGTTCGCCAACACCAATCTGGGCACCGGCGCGTGGACCGAGATCGAGGCACCGGTGACCGTCAACCCCACCGGCGGCTACGCTCCCGGGGCTCCGGCCTGCCCCGGCTACAGCTCGCCGATCGTGCCCGCCGCCGACGGCACGAGCTTCCTCTACCTGGCCGGCACCCAGCTCACCGGCAACCAGTGCCAGGTCCGCTACGGCATCGGCACTCTGGGCGGCCCGGTCGGCCAGATCACCGGCCCGGCCACGGCCGGGAAGTGCGTGGACGTCGACACCAACACCAACGCCAACCGCAACGCCGTCCAGCTCTGGGACTGCGGCACCGCCAGCGGCCAGCGCTGGTCCATGCACCCGAACGGCACGATCCGGGCGTTCGGCAAGTGCCTCGACATCGACGCCAACGCGACCGCGAACTTCAGCAAGGTCCAGCTGTGGGAGTGCAACGCCGCGGGCGGCCAGCAGTGGCGCAAGCAGGCCAACGGCTCGCTGCTCAACCCGCAGTCGGGCCGCTGCCTCGACAGCCCACAGGGCGCCACGGCCAACGGCACCCGCCTGCAGATCTACGACTGCAACGGCCTCGACCCGCAGAAGTGGACCGTCCCCCAGTAGGCCCTACTTCACCGCGCCCCCGGTGATCCCCGAGATGATCCTGCGCTGCGCCACAGCGAAGACGACCAGCAGCGGCAGGCTCATGAGGATGATGTAGGCGAAGATCAAGTGCCAGTTGTTGAGGTAGAGCCCGGCGTTGGCCACCTGGAACAGGTTCAGGGGCAACGTGTCCATCCGTCCGCCGATGACGAAGAACGCGTAGAAGACGTCGTTCCACACGTACAGGCAGATGAGGATCGTGGCGGTGGCCAGCACCGGGCGCAGCATCGGCAGGATGACCGAGACGAAGACCCGCACGGGGCCCGCGCCGTCCATGCGCGCGGCCTCCTCGATCGACAGCGGCACCGTACGGACGAAGCCGGTGACGAAGAAGACGACGGTCGACAGGTAGATGCCGACGTAGACGCCGATCATGCCGGTGAGGGTCCCGGCCAGGCCGAGCTGGCGCAGCAGCAGCACGATCGTCACCACGGCGGGCGGCAGCACGATGCCGCTGATGGCCAGCGCGTACAGGACGGCGTTGAGCCGGGTGGCCCGGCGGGCCAGGATCCACGCCGCCATGGAGCCGAATGTCAGCACCAGGGCGACGGCCGGGACCACGATCAGCACGCTGCCGAGGAAGGCGGCCGGGATGTCGCCCTGGGTCCACACCTGCGCGAGGTTGTCCCACAGGAGCCAGCGCGACGGGGGCGACAGGTCCGGCGAGAGCGCCTCGGACTGTGACTTGGCCGCCGTCGAGACGATCAGCCACAGGGGTACGCCCATCACGGTGGCGACGAGCGCGACGACGGCGAAGGGACGCAGCCGCGCCGCGAGGCCGCTCGCGCGGGGCGGCCGGACCCGGCGGCCGCGGGCGCCGTACGCGGGGATGGTCATGAGCGGACACTCCCGCCCGTACGAACGGTCACAGGATCTCCTCCCGCTTGCGCAGGGTCCGGATGACGGGGAAGGCCAGCAGCCCGACCAGCAGGAACAGCACCAGGCTCATGGTCGTGGCCTGCGCGAACAGGCCCTGGCCGAAGGTGCGGTAGATGAAGATGTTGAGGATCTCGGTGCTGCGCGCCGGGCCGCCCCCTGTGGTGGCCTGGACGATGTCGAAGCCGTTCATCGAGCCGAGCAGCGCGGTGGCGACGTTGAAGGTCACCGCCGGCGCCAGCAGCGGGAAGCGGATCGACCAGAACGCCTGCCAGGGCGAGGCGCCGTCCATCCTGGCGGCCTCGGTGACGTCCTCCGGCACGGTCTTCAGCCCGGCCAGGTAGATGAGCATGGACAGCCCCATCCACTTCCAGGCGTGGATGACCGAGACCACGACCAGCGTCCAGGTGGTGTCGCCGAGCCAGGCGACGCTGACCGGGTGGCCGAGCAGGCCGCCGAGCAGGCCGTTCAGGCTGCCGTGGGGTTTCAGCAGCGCCTGGAAGACGTAGCCGACCGCCAGCGCCGACATCAGCACCGGGATGAGGAAGAACAGCCGGGCGACCCGGTTCAGCCAGGTGTCGCGCTCCAGCAGCACGGCCAGGCCGAACCCGAACAGGTTCTGGAACAGCGCCACCAGGACGGCGTAACTCACCGTGATGCGCAGCGCGCTGAACAGCGTGCCGTCCGAGAGCAGATCGGTGAGGTTGTCCAGCCCCACGGGGCGGATCTCGCTCTTGAAGCTGGACCAGTCGGTGAAGGCGTAGATGAAGTTGAACAGGGTCGGCAGGAAGAAGAAGACGAACAGGATCGCGAAGGCCGGGATCAGGAACCACATCGGATGCGTGCGGCGCGCGCTGGTGACGGTCATGTGGTCAGAACCCGGACGCGCCGGCCGCCTTCGCGAGCTGGGCGAACTGCTTCTGGGTCGCGGCGGCCACCTGCTCGGGCGTCAGGCTGCCGGTGATCATGTCGGCCAGGTTGAGGTACAGGTCGGGGTTGGCCACCGCGAGCGCCTGCATCGAGCCGACCGCGCCGCCGAGCGACTTGTGCACGTCGAGCAGCGCCTGTGGCACGCCCGCCGGGCTCGGCACGTCGGCGCGCAGCGAGACGGTCTTGCGGTCGGCGACGAAGCCCTGGTAGCCGGGCCCCATCCAGTACGACAGCAGCTGGCGAGCCGCCGCCTCGCGCTTGGCGTCACCGGTCCTGAAGGCCACCAGCGCGTTGCTCTGGTCGGGGATGAAGGTGCCCACGTTGTCGGACGGCGAGATGGGGAAGAAGCCGATCTTCTTGTCCAGCGTCGCGGTGTCGGCCTTGGCCTGGAGTTGGCCGAAGAACGAGTTCACCTGGACGGCCATCGCCGCCTTGCCCGACAGCAGCGCCGCGCCCTGGTCCTCGAACTTCGCCGTCTTGATGTCGGCGTTGAACAGGCCCTCGCCGATCAGCGCCTTGTACTTCTTGATCGCGTCCAGGATGGTCTTGTCGGAGAAGGTCTCCTTGCCGGTGTTGACCCGGTCCCACAGGCCGTCGCGGGCGGCGTCGGCGAGCTGTACCTGCACCCACCACTGGGTGGCCCACTTGTCGCCGGCCATCTCGAAGAACGGGGTGACGCCCTTGCTCTTGAGCTTGCGGGCCGTCTCCACCATCTCGTCGAAGTTCTTGGGCGTCGCGGTGACGCCGTTGGCGGCGAAGACCTCCTTGTTGTAGTAGACGCCTTCGACGGCCGGGCTGGTGATGAGGGCGGCGTAGCGGGTCTTGTCCAGCAGGCCGGTGATGTCGCGCAGTTCGGGCGTCATCGAGGCGAGCCAGGGGGCGCCGTCCAGCGGCTGGAGGTTGGTCCTGGCGTTCAGTGCGGTGAGCATGGACGCGGTCGGCTGCCAGAAGGCCAGGTCGGGCTTGTCGCCGGTGGCCACCTTGGTCTGCACGCCCTGCTCGTACGGGTCCGGGATGGTGACGACGTCGATCTTGGCGCCGGTGGCCTGGGTGAAGGCGTCGGTCACGGCTTTGGGCACGGTGTTGCTGTTCTGGGCGGCCCAGATGGTGAGCGTGGTGCCGTCGAGCCGGCCGGTGGGCGCGGCCCAGGCGGCGGGCTGCCCGCTCCCCGCCGGGGTGGCGGCGGGTCCGGAGGCCGGGTCGCTGCACGCGGTGAGGGTCAGGAGCGCGGTGGCGGCCGCAGCCGTGATCGCGGTGAGTTTCACGGTGTGTTTCCTTTTGGTCCGTGGGGGGTCAGAGAGTGCGGAGCTTCAGGATTCGGGCGGTCGGTCCGGTAACGGTGCTGGTCACGGACAGCTCGGCGGTCTGCGGGTCCCACGAGTGGCCCCATCCTGCCTTATCGCCCGGGTAGACGGTCTCGACCTCGACGGCGCGCCCGGCCAGGTGGGGCAGCGACAGGATCGAGGTCTCGGCGGCGCCGGGGCGGCGCCACAGCCCGAGGTGGGTGGTGTCCCCGGCGCGCAGGCCGAGGGCGAGCCAGTGGTCGGCCCAGCCGGGCAGGCCGAGCGGCCAGCACGGGACCGCGCGCACCAGGTCGGCGCGCAGGTCGCGGTGCGCGCGTACGCCCGCCCGCACCAGGTCGAGCTGGCCGGCGCTCATGGCGGGCAGGTTGCCCGACAGGTAGAGCCGCCCCAGCACGCCGGTGCACATGGCGAAGACGAGCTCCTCGTCGGTCATCTCCGGCTGCGGGTACGCCCAGTTGGCGGCCTGTTCCGGCAGCATGGACAGCGGCGCGGCCACGGCGATCGGCGGGTAGCGCAGGAAGTCCTGCTGGTCGCTGGTCGACTGCAGGTTCAGCCGGGACAGCAGCGCGTAGTCCATGCGCATCGCGCCCGACGCGCAGTTCTCCAGGACGAGCCCGGGGTGCCGGTCCAGGACGCCGTCCAGCCAGGCGAGGTGGGCCCGGTTGCAGGCCAGCAGCCCGGCGCCGGCGCTGTCGGCGTCCAGGTCGGTGCCGGCGCCCGGGTTGATGTTGTAGTCGAGCTTGAAGTAGCCGACGCCGAGCTCCTCCACCAGCCGGTCCACCACCTGGTCCAGGTGCCCGGTGGCCGCGGGGTGGCGCAGGTCCAGGTGGTAGCGGCCGTGCTCGGCCACGCGCCGGCGGCCGCGCTGCAGGAACGCCTCGGGGGGCAGCTTGTCGGCCATCGGGCTGCGCACGCCGATCACCTCGGGCTCCAGCCACAGCCCCGGCGTCATCCCCCGGTCCCTGATGTGGCCGAGGACCTCCTGGATGCCGCCGGGGAAGCGGGTCCGGGACGGCTCCCAGGCGCCGACGCTGTCCCACCAGGCGCCGTCGTCGTCGTACCAGCCCGCGTCGACGCAGAAGATCTCCGCCCCGGCCGCGGCGGCGGCGTCCACCAGCGGCAGCAGCTTGGCCGTCGTCGGGTCGCCCATCAGGGTGTTCATGTAGTCGTTGAACACCACGGGCAGCGTGGACCTGTCGGGGTGCGGGCGCAGCAGCGCGCGGCGGTGCGCGGTGAGCGCGGCCACCGCCCCCTCGAGCCCGTCGTCCGAGACGGCGACCGAGACCGGCACCGTGGTGAAGGACTCCCCCGCCGCCAGGGTCTGGCTCCACTGGTGGTCGGCGTCGGTGGGGCCGGTGGCCACCACGTACACGCCGTCCAGCCGCTCACCGGTCTCCCACCCCCAGGCGCCGTTGTGCTCGATCTGCCACAGCCAGGTCTGACCGGTGCGCCGGTCGGCCAGGCCGCCCATCGGCACGTACCGCCCGCTGGACCAGGTGCCGGTGCTGCTCAGCGCGTACCGGCCGCGCCCGTGCTGACCGTGCGCGGCCAGGTTGAGGTCGGCGATGTGGTCGCCGAGCGGCCGCCTGCTCCACCTGCTCTCGCCCAGCCACTCGCTGTCGGCGGACAGGACGTCCACCTCGCTCACCGGGCGGCCGAGGAAGCCGCCGGCGAAGGAGGACACGGCGAGCAGGAGCACCGGGTCCGTGCCCTGGTTGGTCACCCGTACCTGGGCCTGGCAGGCGGCCACACCGTCGAAGGAACGCAGCGTCAGCTCGGCCGCCAGCCCGGACACCTCGTCGCGCAGCGCGACGCGCAGCGTGTGACAGTCGCCGTCGCGGCTCTGCTCGGCGCCCGTGTACCGCAACCGGCAGCCGACCGCCGTCTCCGACAGCCGCTGCGAGGCCTTGGCCCGGCCCTCGCCGGGGATCAGCACCTCGACCAGCGGCTGCGACAGACGGGACGGCTCGGCGCCGGGCGGTCCCAGCCTCTGGAGGGCCACCGGCCGGTCCGGGTGGATCTCCACCACCGCCGCCAGGGCGCCATGTCCCCAGCGCAGGGTCTCGACCACGTCGGCAGGCTTCACGTAACTCTCCTTCGGTTGTGCGGTGGTTGTGGGACAGGCGTCAGCCGAGCGCGGCGGCGACCTGGATCCGGTCGACGTCGGGGCCGTACGCGACGGCGTTGCCGAACTCGATCGTGTTCGCGCCGGCTCTGAGGTCGGCGGTCATCACGGTGGTGCGGAAGTTCGACCAGCCCAGCGTGTTGCGGAAGTAGACCCGGGTGGCCGCGCCGCCGTTGACGCGGATGTCGGCGTAGCGGTCCACGATGTTGGTGTTGTAGTTGGACGCGCCCTCGCCCAGCTCGCCGTTGGCGTACGTGATCACCACGCGGTAGCGGCCGGCGGCCGGGGCGTTGACGCCGGTGAAGCGCAGGATGTTGGCGGCGCCCTTGCCGATGTAGCCGACGTACGAACCGCCGGACGCGGCGCCGTTGGCGCCGACCACGGCCGTGCCGCCGAGGACGTTGGCGCCGCTCTCGGCCTCGTAGGCGGTGACGGTGCCGGTGGTGGCCGTCACGTCCAGGTAGTCGAGGTTGACGGCGTCGCGGTCGTCGGTGGTGAAGGCGTGCACGCCGACCCGGTTGACGCCGCCCTGGAGGAACACCTTGGTCGTCACCGTGTTCCAGGTGTTCCAGTCGGCGGTTCCCGGCAGCGTGAGGTCGGTCAACGCGGTGCCGTTGAGCGCCAGGCGGGCGGTCCGGTCCTGCGGCGCGCCGGTGTACGGGCCCGCCGAGTAACGCAGGCCCAGGTTGTAGTAGCCGTCATTGGGCGTGGTCACGACGAACGTGGTCGCCGCCGTGTCGCTGCCGCCGTAGCCCTCGGAGAAGGAGGTGCCGGAGTAGCCGGTGTTGGGGCCATAGGTGACGCGGGCGGTGCCGCCGAGCGCCGCGTACTCGGCCTGGTAGCGGGTGGCCGGGCCGGCGGGCGTCAGGTCGGTGTTCGGGGTGACGATGACCTGGTACGCGGCGGCGCCGTTCAGCCCGGTGAGCGGGACGGTGATCTGGCCGCCCGAGACGGTGTAGTCGCCCTCGTGGATCAGGGCCGGGCCCGGGGAGGCGTTGAGGCCGGTGCTGTTCACCCCCCACACCGTCACGTGGACCGAGCCACCGAGGTAGGGGGCCGAGCCGATGCCCTTGACCACGACGTCGGCGGCGTAGGTGTCGGTGACGTTGAGCGAGCCGCCGAAGATCACCCGGGCCTGCTTCCTGGCCGGGTCCATGGCGGCCAGCCCCTGCAGGGGGCCGTTCCTGGTGGGCGGGGTGACGGTGACCGTGTGGCCGGTCAGCTCGCCGTACCACTTGTAGAGCCACCACCCGCCAGTCGCCTGGTTGTTCCTGGTCACCAGGTCGTTGAGCGCGCCGGCCGTGGTCCAGAAAGCCAGGCAGGCGTCGACTTTGCTGTTCTCGAACCGGGTCACGTACTGGACCAGGTTGCCGGGCACGCCCAGGTCGCCGGAGTAGCGGGCGTACTCGTTGATCACGATGGGCCGGGGGCTGATGCCGAGGCTCGTCTCGATGGCCCGGTAGTCGGCGTGGTGGTCGTACCAGCTGGTAAAGAAGTCGTTGCCGAGCTCGTGCCAGGTGAAGACGTCGGGCAGCACGTTGTTGGCCTTGGCGTAGGTGAGGAACGCGCGGTGATCGGCCGAGCGGTAGGAGGCGAAGTTGGGGCCCGCGATCCGGGCGCCGGGGTCGATCGAGCGGATCTTCTGGTAGACGCGCTTCCAGGCGTCGAGCAGGCCGTTGAGGTTGCCCTGGTACCAGATCTGGTCGGGCTCGTTGAAGGGCACGTACACGTACGACGTCCGGTAGGGGTCCGCGACGATCTTGCGGGTCATCGTGTCGACCTTGGCCAGGTAGTCGTCGATACCGAGGTTCTCGTACGGCCATTGGCGGTAGACGTCCTGCATGTAGACCTGGATGTCACGGCCGCCGGTGCGCTTGAACATGGGCGCGATCTGGAGGGCGTCGCCGTTGGGATGCTGGAGACCGTCGGGCGCCTTCTGCGCGGTGACCTGGGGCTTGAGGGCCGCCAGCATGGTGTCGGTGGGGATTCCGTCGTTTCCCAGGCCGTACAGGAAGCCGGTCGCGCCGTACTTCAGCGGGCCGGTGTCCGAGGCGAGGTCGACGACGAGGGCAGGGGACGCGGCCTGCGCCGGGCCGGCGGCGCACAGCAGGGCCGAGACGAGCGCGGAGACGACGGTCGTGACACCCAGGAGCCGGAACGAAGTCAACGGGAGTACCTCCTGCCGGGAGAAGAGCGGCCATGTGACCGGTCACATGGAGTGTGAGCGGTCACATGGCAGGAACGGAAGGGCCCTTTGCCGGATTGTTACGCGGCGGTTTCAGCCGTGACGCGGAGGGGCGGTCGACTCGCGCACGATGAGGCGGGGTGGGGTCAGCTCGGTCTCGGGCCGCGGCTGCCCGGTCAGCTCGGCCACCGCCGCCAGGAAGCACGCCCGCCCCAGCCCGACGAAGTCCATCCGCACGGTGGTCAGCGCGGGGATCCAGAAGGCCGAGCCGGGAATGTCGTCGAACCCGACGATGCTCACGTCACCGGGCACGTCCCTGCCCGCGTCGTAGAGGGCGCGGCGCACCCCCTGGGCGATGTCGTCGTTGCCGCACAGCACCGCCGTGACGTCCGGATCACCGGCCAGCCGCTGCCCGGCCAGGTAGGCGGCCCGGATGTCCCAGCCGGAGGCGACCACCTCGGGGATCTCGGCGCCCGCCCGCGACAGGGCGTCGCGCCAGCCGGCCTGCCGACCACTGGAGCGCCCCTCGGACGGGATCGCCACGTGGTGTACGGTCCGGTGGCCCAGGGCCAGCAGGTGCTCGGTGGCGTCGGCGGCGGCACCCCGCTCGTCCAGCGCGATCGTGACCCGGCCCGTGTCGGGCGCCACCGGCTCGGTCGCGGCGATCGCCGGTATGTCCGCCGGCAGCGCCTCCAGCACCGCCGTGCCCGCCGGGTCGAACGCGATGACGACCAGCCCGCCCGCACTCGGGTCGTTCACATAGTCGACGGTCTGCTTGATCTCGGCGGGCGAGTCCGACTCCACGACCCTGACCCCCACGGCCATGCCCTCGGTCCGCGCCGCCTCCTCGATGCCCTGCAGCGTGGACGCGTAGCCGTACAGCATGGTGTTGGACGTCACCACGGTGATGCCCGGAGCGCGCCCCAGGCCGAGCGCCCGCGCGGCCCGGTTGGGGTGGAACCCCAGCGTCTCGATGGCCGCGCGCACCGCGGCCCTGGTGTCGGGACGCACCCGCGGCGAGTCGTTGAGCACGCGCGAGACGGTCTGGTAGGAGACGCCCGCCGCGGCCGCGACGTCGCGAATGCTGGGCACGGCCCCTCTGCGGGCGCCGGAGCGCGGCTCGCGCCGAGGGCTCGGACTCACGATCACATCGTAAGGCGCCCCGGACCGCGGCTCCGCCCCGGCTCACCTGCCCGCCAAGAGCCGTCGACGGGTGGCGTGGCGGTCGGGCTGGTGATAGATACCGCTATGTACCGGACAATGATGGGTGTGGGCAGCCGCCCTGCGGTTCGGAGCGCATCATGGGGGCAGACTCGCCGTGCCCGGCATCGGCAGAGGAAGGAACGCGCATGGAGGTGGTGTCAGTAGGCACCGTGACCGACGGCACGCTGGAAGTGGTGCTGCGCGGCGACATCGACTTCACGAACGCGGCCTGGGTACGGAGCACGGTCTCCACCGCCGTGCTCGACCAGCGCCCTTCAATGGTGTGGATCGAGATGGGCGAGGTGGCCTTCATCGACTCCTCGGGGATCGGCGTGCTCGTGGACGCGATGAAGGCGTCCGCCGAGGTCGAGGCGGCCTTCAGCGTGCGGCACCCCACGTCCCGGGTGTTCGACCAGCTGCGCATCACGGGGCTGCTGTCCGCGTTCGGTCTGGCCTGAGGAGAGCTGGCCTGAGGAGAGCTGGCCTGAGGAGAGCTGGGCTGGGGGCTGAGGAGAGCTGGGCGCGCCACCGTGGCCTCCGCTTCGCGGCCCCGTCCCGCCCGCGCCGGTCGGGGCGGACGCGCCGATGAGCGACCCCGGCGAAACCCTGGAGACGCGGTACGACTTCGACTTCGACACGCTCGTCCTGCTGCGCCGGCTGGTGGCGCGCTACGCCGCGCGGCACGGTCTCACCGGGCGAGACCTGTACCGGTTCGTGGTGGCGGTCAACGAGATCACCACCAACGCGGTGCGCCATGGCGGCGAGAGCGGACGGCTCAGCCTGTGGCAGACCGGCGGCCGACTCTATTGCCGGGTCACCGACAACGGCCCGGGGCTGGCGCGGCCGGACTCGCAGGGCCACCACGCCGTGCCGGCCGACAGCAGCAGCGGCCGGGGCCTGTGGCTGGCCCGGCAGTGCGTCAACCGGCTGACCATCGAGAGCGACGCCAACGGCACCATCGTCACCCTGGAGGCCGCCGCCCCGCAGCCGGACTGCCCCTGAGCAAGATCCTTTAGTCGCTCGGTTGCCGAAAGTGGCATTCCCTCCGGCTGCCGAGACGGAACAGAAGGCGAACCTGGTGGTCGTCAGGCCCGGTGGGAGGATGCCGGTGTTCGAGCTCGCGGCCGAAATTGATCAGTTCAATGTCATAGCTTGACGCTACGATCTTCCGCATGCTGGACAAAGAGTCGGGAAATGCCCACTCCTTTCAGGTTGACCTGCGAGGACTTGTTGATCTCCTGTCGCACCACCTTTATTCCAGTCCACGCGTCTACCTGAGAGAGCTGCTGCAGAACGCGGTCGACGCGGTGACAGCGCGGCAGCGGATGGACCCGACGGCATCCACCGCCATCCGGATCACTTTGAACGAGGCGGGGCTGCGGATCGATGATCCGGGTATCGGCTTGACGGAGGCGGACGTCCATCGTTTCCTCGCGACCATCGGCCGGTCATCGAAGCGCGATGACCTGGAAGGGGCTCGCCGCGAGTTCCTTGGCCAGTTCGGTATCGGCCTCCTGGCCTGCTTCACCGTCGCCGAGCGGATCCAGGTGATCAGCCGTTCTGCCGCCGTCCCGGATGCGCCGGGCATTGAGTGGCTGGCCGCGTCCGATGGGACGTACTCGGTCCGGCGGCTTGCGCCGCATGAGCGCGCCGTTCCCGGAACGACCGTGTGCCTGACGCCACGAGCGGGAGCCGAACGGTGGTTCGCCCCTGACGTGGTCACCGACCTTGCCCGCGACTTCGGTTCGCTGCTGCCATACGAGGTGACGATCGACACGAGTGGGCGGACGATCCGCACCACGGACAGCCCCCCGGTGTGGGACCGCTTCTACGATTCGGCCGCCGCACGCCGGGCCGCGCTGATCGAGTACGGCGAGCGCGCGCTCGGCTTCACCGCACTCGACGTCGTCGAACTCGACGTGGAGCTGGCCGGGATCAGGGGCGCCGCCTACGTGTTGCCGCAGCCGGCGAATCCGGCCGACAGCGGCCGCCACCGCGTCTACCTGAAGGGCATGCTGCTCAACGACGCGACCACCGGCCTACTCCCTGAATGGGCGTTCTTCGTCCGCTGCGTGATCGATACGGACACGCTGCGCCCGACCGCATCGCGTGAGGGTCTGTACGAGGACGAGACGCTGGTCGCGGTCCGCGAGGCGCTAGGTGTCCGGCTGCGGGACTGGCTCACCGGGCTGGCCGCGCAGGAGCCACAGCGCCTGGCCGCGTTCCTCGCTGTGCACAGCCTCGGGGCGAAGGCGATGGCCAGGCATGACGCCGAGCTGTTCCGGATCATGCTGCCGTATCTCACGTTGGAGACGACCGACGGTCAAGTCACGTTGGCCGAGGTCGCCAGGAAACACCCCGTGGTTCGGATCACGCCCACCGTTGAGGAGTTCCGGCAGATCGCGCCGATCGCGGCCGCCCACGGCGTGGCGGTCGTCAACGGGGGTTACACCTACGACAGCGAGCTGGTCGCGCTGCTCCCTGATGTCATGCCGGGGGTGGTGGTCGAGGAGCTCGGTTCGGACGTGGTCACCGCCGCGCTCGACCCGGTTGACAGCGCGAATGAGCTGGCCATGGCCGGGTTCATGGCGATGGCACGCTCCACGCTTGACCCTCTGGGCTGCGATGTGATCCTTCGTGCGTTCTTTCCGGCGTCGGTGTCCGCTCTGCATCTGGACTCCCGCGCGGCACGCAACGAACGAACCCGCGCGGAGGTCGCCGCCGACGCGGACGACCTGTGGGCCGAGCTCCTGGGCGCACTCAAGTCCACCGAGCCTCGCGCGCAACTCGTACTCAACCACCGCAGCCCGGTGATCCGCCGGCTTGCGACGATCAGTGATCGCGCGCTGCTCGTCACCGCCGTCGAGGCGCTGTACGGCCAGGCGCTGCTGATGACGCATCGGCCCCTGCGGTCGGTCGACACCGCACTGCTCAACCGCGCCTTCGACGAGCTGCTCGGCTGGGCCTCCCAGAACGTGACCGAATCCACTGAAGAGGATGGCACCGCATGAACGTCGCCGAGATCCGCGACGCCCTGCGTCAGACCTACGCGCTGCCACGCGGACGCCAGAAAGCCGAACGCCTGGAACTGCTCGCCACCGCGGCCAAGGCGGCCGAGGACCGGTCGCTGGAAGCCGAGGTGCTGCTCACCCTCATCCAGGCCTACGAGGACGGCGCCGAAGGTGACCGCATGCCGGTCGCGTTCGGACGGCTCCTGCAGATTCACGACGGCTTCCCAGCCGAGGTGGGCACGTTCAGTGATCGCATCCACTGGCAGCTCAAGTGGATGAGCTACTACCTCGTCCTCAACCCGGCCGTGCCGCTGGCGACCATCCACCGCTGGCTCGACGAGTTGCAGAACCGCTATCGGCAGCGCGGATACAGCCCGCGCCCGGTGCTCAGCCTGCGTTCGCTGCTGGCGCAGCATCTCGGCGACGACGAGACGGCAGCGGCGGCGATGGAGTCGTCGATCTCCGCTCCGCGCGACCAGATGGCCGACTGCGACGCCTGCGAGGGCAACGGCTGGGGCACGTGGCGCGTCTCGGCGGGTGATGACGCGGGGGCGCTGGACTACTGGGCGCCGCTGCTCGACGGCGAGCGGTCATGTGCGGAGGAGCCGCACAGGGTCCTGGCCAAGGCACTGCTTCCCCTGCTGCGCACCGGACGAACCGAGGACGCTCGCAGCGCCTTCCTCAGGGGATACTCGCTGGTCCGCCACAATGTCAGCCTGCGCGAGTCGGTCGGCCACCACATCGAGTTCTGCGCCCTGACCGGCAACGAGGCGCGTGGCCTGGAGATCCTGAACGAGCACGCGTCCTGGCTCATGAAGCAGCACGAGGACGTCTCGCAGCGGGTCGGCTTCGTGAGCGGTGTCGTCGTACTGCTCCGCCGCCTGGCCATGCTGGGCCACGGCGGCATCCGGATCGGCGACCTGACTCTTGATGCGACTCTCGCCAGGTTGGAACAGGAGATCAGCGAGCTGTGCGCCCGCTATGACGCGCGCAACGGCAGCAGCGTCTTCAGCGAGCGCGTCGCCAAGCGCCTCGCCCAGGAGCCGTTGGCGGATCGGCTGCCGCTCGGCGTCCCGGCGACGCTGCCGCAGCCGGCCGGTCGTGCCGTACCGGTCCCGCCGAAGGGCACCGATTCGAGCCTCGACGGCCTGGTCCCAGAAGCGCGGCGCCTGTCCGAGACTCGTCATCCCCACGCCGACAGAGCGTGGGAACGAGTCGCGGCCAGTGAGCTGCCGCTGCCCGAGATCGTTGTCGCGGAGGTCGAGTACGCCAAAGCGCTCTCCCTGCTGGACTCGGACCCCGGCGCGGCCTACGACGCGCTGCTGGCTGTCGCCGAGAGCTTCGACCGGCTCGCCGACACTGCCAAGTTTCTGGAGGCCCGCGCCGCCGTGGCCCTGGCGCGCTTCCAGGCCAGGGATCGGACCGGAGGCGAGGCATTGGCGGCAAGCGTCATGACGCAGGCGGAAAGCGCGTACGCGGCCGGAAAGCTCACCTCGCGCGAATACCTGAGCGTGCGAAGAGCCGGTCCCCTCATGGCAATGGCGGCGCTGGGGCAGCAGGAGAACCCGGCCGAGGCCGAGCTCAAGGCCACCCATGCGCTGCTGGAGGCCGAACTCGCCGTGGCAGTGAAACTCGCGGTGACCGAGCGCATGGCCATGTATCACGACCTGCTGGCCCGGATCTCCTTCCCGCTCGGCGATGCGGACGGCGCGCGTGCCCATCTGCAGGCCGCCGTGGCGGGCTATCTCGAAGCCGGGCAGCCGTGGCGCGCCGCGAATCCCGCCTCCCTGCTCGCCGAGCACGCCCTCGGGAGCGACGATCCGAAGGCGGCCGAAGAGTTCGCGTCGAAGGCGATCACGTACGGCGCCGATCTCGTGCCGCACGACCAGACCGCCCAGCTGAGCTCCCTGCTCGTCGAGGCCATCTCGAGACAGCCCGGCCGCGAACACGACCTGGTCGGCGCGGCACTGACCGCGGCAGACCGCTGGAATGGCCTGTCCGAACCCGACACCCTGCACAACACGTTCACGGCGGCGCGCGCCTATCACCGTCTCGAAAGGCATGCCGAAGCAGCGGCACTGTTCGAGGAGGTGATCCCGAGGGTGGAGATCCCTTACGACGCACCGGTCATCGCGATGACCCGGGGACAATACGGTGCGTCACTGCGTGAGCTGGGCCGCGACCGCGAGGCCGCTGAGCAGTTTCTCAAAGGCGCGGAGCTGGTCCAGAATGATTCGGACCAACGAGCCATGCATGCCGAACTGGCCTGGTCCGCCGCCGAAGCACTGCAGTATTCCGGACAGACCGCAGAAGCGCTGGCCGCCTATCAGCGGGCGGCCGCGCTCTGGACCGAACTCGGCGAACTCACCCCGCGCGTACGCTGTCTTCGGTCGGCGGCCTGGTTGCTGCGCTACATGGGCGAGCCTGATTCCGAGGAGCACCAGGATGCGGAGCGGCCCGGCGTCGCTGAGATGCGTGCGGTTCTCGCCGAACTGGTAGGGCTGGCCGAGCACAGCCCGTCCGAGGAGGTGCTGGCGGAGCTCGCAGAGACGCAGAAGCAACTCGAGCAGATGATCACGGACAGCTTCGACGAGTACGGCGACGTCGACTAGCGTGCGGGCACTGGCACGCGCTCATCGCCGATGACGGATGCCAGCCAGCGGTCCTGCACGACGACCGCTCAGCTTTGGCCGACCAGGGCGGAGGCGACGTCGATCAACACCTGCCCAGGCCCCGGGACCGGGTCGGGTGCATCTCCAGGTACGAGCACCTCGGGCCTGCCGAACTCTTCAACCACACCACGCGCACGTTGCTCTCCCCTGTTCGGTTGATGTCGTCCCCAGCCGGCAACCTCAACCGAACTCGACGTCAACCCGCGATCACCAGCACAGCTCGACCGCAATGTCGAACTGGTTGCCGTGCCGTTCTCCTTCGTCGACGCCATTCACCCCGGCATCAAGTGGGTCTACGCTGTACGCACGGGCCACGGGCAGTTGCTTGCTCATGGTTTTGGAAGATCTCGACCCCTGCCTGTTACCGGGCTGCACCACCGCCGAGACGCGCGAGCGGTTCTTCATCGAGTTCGGCCGCGCCCTGCGCAGGCTCCTCGACGGCCCGCATCCCTGGCCCGTAGCCAGTCCTCCGAAGCCCATTCCGCACCCGCTGACCGCGCACCACGGTGAGCACTCGGCCGCAAGGGAAACCCAGATGCCCCTCACGCTCCCGCAGTTCACCATCAAACCGCATCCTCACCTGCGTCCTGATGCCGAGCGGCAGCAGATTCTGGCCGCGCCCGGCTTCGGCCGGTACATGACAGATCACATGGTCACCATCAAGTGGACCGGCGAGGGGGGCTGGCATGACGCCGCACTGGGCCCATACGCCCCGCTGACCATCGACCCGGCCGCCACAGGGCTGCACTACGGCCAGTCGATCTTCGAGGGGCTCAAGGCGTACCGGCAGCCGGACGGTACGGTCGCGCTGTTCCGGCCCGAGGCCAACGCGCACCGCTTCCAGGCGAGCGCCCGCCGGATGGCCATGCCGGAGTTACCCGTCGAGCTGTTCATGAAGGCATGTGAGCTGCTCGTGAGTCAGGATCGGTGCTGGGTTCCCGACGCCGCCGAGCACTCTCTGTATCTGCGGCCGCTGATGTTCGCCACCGAGAGCACGCTCAGCGTCCGGCCCTCGGCCGAGTACCTGTTCCTGCTCATCGCCTCCCCGGCCGGGTCGTTCTTCCCCGACGGCATCAGACCCCTGTCGGTGTGGATCGCCGAGGACTATGTACGGGCCGCCCCGGGTGGCACCGGCGCCGCCAAGTTCGCCGGGAACTACGCCGCCGCATTCCTCGCCCAGAACGACGCCGCCGAGCACGGCTGCGACCAGGTGGTCTGGCTCGATGCGGTTGAGCGGCGCTGGATCGAGGAAGTGGGCGCCATGAACCTCTTCTTCGTACGCGGCCACGGCTCTGCCGCCGAGATCACCACCCCCGCCCTCACCGGCTCACTCCTGCCCGGAATCACCCGCGACTGCGTCCTCACCCTCGCCCGCGACCTCGGCCACCCCGTCAGCGAGAGCCGCATCAGCCTGGAGGAGTGGCAGACGGGCGCGGCGGACGGCTCGATCACCGAGGTCTTCGGCTGCGGCACCGCCGCTGTCATCACCCCCGTCGGCCAGGCCCGCACACGCACCACCGCCTGGCAGATGGCAGACGGCCGGCCCGGTCCCCTCACCCTCCGGTTGCGCGAGAAGCTCATGGCCGTACAGACCGGCCGTGCCCCCGACCCGCACGGCTGGGTGCACCATCCGCGCACGACAGCGCACTGACCTGCGCGAAGGACGCCATTCGCTGGGGTGGGCTCCCATGTGCACGGCTCTGTCGCCGTCGGAGAGTGCCGTCCGGCTACGGTTTCACCGAGTCTGATCCGGTGCTTCGGTCGGCGGTGGCCGGGGCCTTCTGGGTGCCGAGCATGTCGAGAAGAATCATGGCGTCGTGGTCGGGGCTTGCGACGTCGGCGTAGTAGACGACGAGGCGGTGGCCGGGGGTGCCATCCAGCTGCAAGGACTGGTAGCCGAGGGTGACGCCTCCATCGACCCGGCCACGTCGACCATGTGGAAGCGGCGGTTGGCCTCGGCCATCTCCAGCACGTCACCCGCCGCCGCGGCCCGCTCGACCTCGGCCTGCGCGCGCTCGGTCACCGACGCCGAGCGGGCCACCATCGCCGCGGGATCCACAGCGAACCGCACGCCGGCGTCAGCCCTTTACCGCGCCGGCGCTCAACCCCTGGATGAGAAAGCGCTGGACGTACGCGAAGAGCACGACGACGGGCGCGACGGCGATCAGGCCCCCGGCGGCGAGAGCGCCGAAGTCGCTGCCGAACTCGCCCAGCAGGTAGCTCAGCCCGACGGGCACGGTGAACCGGTCCTGCGAGCTGATGAACATGATGGCGAACAGGAAGTTGTTCCACGCGCTGATGAACGCGAAGGAGCCGACGGCGACGATCCCGGGCTTCAGCAGCGGCAGGACGACCGCGCAGAACGCGCGGATCCGGCCGCAGCCGTCCACCTGAGCCGACTCCTCGAGGGTGACCGGCACATTTCTGATGAAGCCCGCCATGAGGACGAGGGAGAGCGGCAGGTGGAAGACGGTGTCGGCGATGATCAGGCTCCATAGGCTGTTCGTCAGATAGAGCCCGTTGAAGATCTGGAAGAGCGGGATGAGCATCATGGCGCCCGGGATGAACTGCGTGCACAGCATGATGACCAGGAAGACGTTCTTGCCGCGGAAGGTGAGGCGGGCGAGCGCGTACCCGCCGAGCATGCCGATCACCGTCGACACGACGAGGCTGGCGACCGCGACGGCGATGCTGTTGCGGAAGTAGACGCCGAAGCCCGAGCCCTCCCAGACCCGGCGGAAGTTCTCCAGGGTGATAGGCCACGGCACGAGGGCCGTGGAACCTGGCGGCCGGAAGGCGAACAGCACCATCCAGTACAACGGGACGAGCGTGAAAAGCAGGAACAGCGTCAGCGGCAACCACAGCATCAGGCGGTCGCCCATCGAGCGCCGTCGCTTGCGGGCCGCGTGCCGCCGGGCCGGTGGTGCAGCAGGCACCGGGGCCTGCCCGACGTCGTCGTGGGTGGCGAGGCTCACTTGCCCTCCTTGGAATCGCCGGAGCTGATGCGCAGGTAGACCATGGACGCGAAGGTCAGCAGCAGGAACGCCGTGACGGTGAGCGCGGAGCCGTAGCCGAAGTCCTGGTCGTGGATGGCGGTCTGGGCCACGTAGAGCGGCAGCGTGGTCGTCGAACCCGCCGGGCCGCCGGCGGTCATCGTGTACAGCAGGTCGACGTTGTTGAACTCCCACACCGCCCGCAGCAGCGTGGCGATGACCACGGCCTTGCGGATGTGCGGCCAGGTCACCGCCGAGAAGCGGCGCAGCGGCCCGGCGCCGTCGACGTTCGCGGCCTCGTACAGCTCCAGCGGCACCGACTGCAGGTCGGCGAGAATGAGGATGGCGAAGAACGGGATGCCCTTCCACAGCTCGGCGATGACCAAGGCCCAGAAGGTCGTGTCGGGCTCCGACAGCAGGGAGGTTCCGTACTCGCCGATGCCCATGGACGCCAGGTAGTGCCCGATCCCGGTGGTGGGGTTGTAGAGCAGGATCCAGATCGTCGTCGTGAGGATGCCCGACACCGCCCATGGGCTGAAGGCCAGGGCGCGGGCCAGCCCGCGGCCCACGAAGGTGCGGTTCAGCACCAGCGCCAGCGCCAGGCCGAGCACGAACTGCAGCCCCACCTCCACGAACACCCACTGGGCGGTGAAGCGCAGGCTCCGCCAGAACAGCTCGTCGGCCAGCAGCGCCCGGTAGTTGTCCAGGCCGGCGAACCCGTCGTCGAGGGGCCGGGTGAGGTTGTGGTGGCGCAGGCTCTCCCAGAAGACGCTGAGCACGGGATAGAACAGGAAGACCAGCACCAGCACGACGGCCGGCGCGATCAGCAGGTACGCGTGCCCGGCCCGGGACCCGGTGGGGCGGCGCGCCGCGGGCGGGCGGCGTACCGGTTCGGCGGTCGTGGAGCTCATCCGTGCTCCTTGTCGTACTTGCGCTTGGCCGTGGTCAGGGCCGAGGCCGCGGCGGTGAGGAAGTCACGGGGCGTCAGGTTGCCCTGCAGCACCTTCTGCCACTCCGGAAGCAGGTCCGTGACGGTGATGGCGGTGAATTCCGGCAGGTAGTAGGGCTGTTCCAGGGTCACGACGCCGGGCTTCGCGGCGGCGTCCAGCGCGGCCTTCATGGCGGCGTTCTCGGTCACCCACTTCTCTTTCGCGACCGTCTTGTTGCCCGGGAGGTATCCGGACTTCTGGGCCCAGAAGCTGTTGCCCTCGGGCTCCATCGTGTAGGCGAGGAACTTCCAGGCCTCCTCCTGGTGCTCGCTCTTCTGGAACATCGCGAACCCGGTCGTCATCCAGCCGGTCAGCACCTGGTTGTCCGGCCCGGGGAAGGGCGCGACGGCGCCGACCTTCTCGGCTCCCAGGGCGGCGACGTGGTTGGGGTAGGAGCCGATGCTGTGGCTCAACATGGCCGCGCCGCCGTTGCCGAACTGGGCCACCATGGTCTTGAAGTCGGCGGTCAGATCACTGCGCGCGGTCTGCTTGCCGAACAGGGCCACGTACTTCTCGCAGGCGGCGATGACCGCGGGGTCGTCCAGCGTGGAGGAGCCGTCCTCGCGGAAGAACGTGCTCACGCCCGCGCGTGGATAGACCATCTGCACGAGCTGGCCGAAGAAGCCGTTGCCGCCGCGCAGCGTGTAGCCGAAGCGGCCGGAGGAGGCGTCGGTGAGGCGGCTCGCGGCCGCGTCGAAGTCCGCCCAGGTGGCCGGCGGCTTCAGCCCGGCCTCCTGGAACCAGTCGGCGCGATAGTAGATCACGTCGGCGAGGCTGGTGGTGGGCGTCAGGTAGAGCTTGCCGTCGGGGGCGGCGGCCCGGGAGGACTTGAGCATCTGCTCGGAGATCTGCGGTTCGAGGCCGGCCTTCTTCAGGCGTTCGTCCAGGGGGGCGAGCGCGTTCTGGGCCACCAGGGCCGCGAGGTCGGACGCCTTCGGGGTGAGCAGGTCGGGCGTGGAGCGCGTCGCGATCGCGGTGTTGATCTTCTGCATGTACTGGTCGGTGGGCAGGCCCAGGTAGTTGATGCGGAGGCCGGGGTTCTTGGCCTCGAACATCGAGATCAGCTTCTTGAGGTTGGCCGTGCGCTCCGGGCGGGTGTCGGTGTCCCACAGCTGCAGCGTGACGGCGCCGCCGCTGCCGCCGCCTGAGCCGCCGCACGCGCTCACCGCGGACGCCAGGCCCATGGCGACGCCGGCCTGTGCCGCCGTCCGGATGAAGCCGCGCCGGGACAGGGCGTGCCGGCCGAGGGCCTCGGCCGGATGCTGCTGACGGGTCATGGGTCTTTCCTCTCGTTCACCAAGAACTGCGCTCCGCTGTGCGGTTGCCATACGGTACATGAGATATGAGATTTAGGGTATGGTCGGTTCTATACAACGGGCCACGTGCCCTCCGATCCCCGGGCGGCCAGGCGGAGCGCCGGTTACGGTGGTCGATGACAAGTGAAGGAGTGCGGGTGAGTGAGACAGCGTTGGGCGCGATCAAAGCGTCTTCCAGGACGGCCCTCGTCCTCGAAGCGCTGCGTCGCGGCATTCTGAGCGGCGAGCTGCCGGCCGGGCGGTCCCTTGTGGAGGCGGAGCTCGCCAGCCGTTTCGGTGTCTCCAAGACTCCGGTGCGCGAGGCGCTGAAGACGCTCAGCGGAGCCGGCCTGGTCACCATCAGCGAATACACCGGTGTGACGGTCCGCAAGGTCGACGAGCGCCTCACCCGAAGCGTGTTCGACGCCCGGTGCCTGATCGAGCCGGCCGCGGTGCGGCGAAGCGTCGAGGCGGGACTGCGCGACGGCGGCCGGCTCGCCGGCGAGGCCCTGCGCAAGTCGGACGAGGCCACGGACGAGGTGACCCGCAGCCTCGCCAATCGCGACTTCCACCGCGCCCTCTACGCCGATTGCGACAACGAGGTGCTGGTCGGCGTGCTCGACCAGTTGCGCGACCAGACGGCCCTCATCTCCGTCAACGTCTGGTCCCAGCGTCCCTCCTGGGAGGACGAGGCGCAGGAGCACCGGCAGATTCTCGAGGCGGCACTGAACGGGCAGGCCGACGAGGCGGCCCGGCTCGTGTTGCAGCACATCAGCGTGTTCCAGGAGCGGGCGCTCCAGCAGATCAAGGAGGCCGGCCGTGAGGTTCGGTGAGCTCTCCCGGGCCCTGCGCGACGTCGTCGCCATCCCGGTCACGCCCTACGCCGGCGGCGTCCCCGACCTCGCGCTGTACCGTACGCTGCTGCGCCGCCTGGTCGACGCGGGCGTCAACGTGCTCACCCCGAACGGCAACACCGGCGAGTTCTACGCCCTGAGCGCCGAGGAGCGGCTTCAGCTGATCACGGCCGCCGCGGAGGCCGCGCGGGGAGAGGCGCACCTCCTGGCCGGGATCGGCCTCGACGTCGCCACCGCCGTCGAGGAGGCCCGCCACGCGGCGGCGCACGGCATCCGGATGGTCATGGTGCACCAGCCGGTGCACCCGCACGTGTCGGCCCAGGGCTGGCTCGACTACCACAGGGAGATCGCCGAAGCGGTGCCGGACCTGGCCCTGGTCCTCTACCTGCGCAACGCCTGGGTGGACGGCCGGCTGCTGGCGCGGCTGGGCGACCTGTGCCCCAACGTGATCGCCCTGAAGTACGCCGTCGCGGACGTGAACCGTTTCGCGCAGCTACGCGCGGAGGCAGGCCCCGACCGGTTCGTCTGGATCGCCGGGCTGGCCGAACCGTACGCGCTGTCCTACGCCGTCCACGGGGCCGAGGGCTTCACCTCCGGGCTGGTGAACGTCAACCCCGCCTTCTCCCTCCGGCTCATGGACGCCCTGCGCGAGGAGCGCTATCCGGTGGCGGAGCGGATGCTCCAGGACATCGCGCGGTTCGAGCACCTGCGCGCGGTCGACGGCGGAGCCAACAACGTCAGCGTCGTCAAGGAGGCGATGCACCAGCTCGGCCTGTGCGACCGCGCGGTCCGGGCGCCGAGCACCGTACTCGGCGAACCCGAACGGCAGGAGGTCGCGCGGATCCTCACCGAGTGGGCCAAGGCCGACGACCTCGGGCCCCTGCCCGTGGCGGCGTCATGAGGATCAGCGGCCTCCGCTCGTTCGTGCAGCGCGTGGGCGAGCGCCCCCGGGTGCTGGTGCGCGTCGACACCGATGAGGGCGTCAGCGGCTGGGGCGAGGCCTACAACCACGGTCCCGACCTGGCGCTCGGCCCCCTGCTCGACTACCTCGGCGGGCAGATCAGGGGTGCGGACCCGCGGCGCGTGGAATACGTGTCCCAGCTCCTCCTCCGCAGCGCCAGGTTCCCGCAGGGGGCGCTCGGGCTGGCGGCGATCGCCGCCATCGACCACGCGCTGTGGGACATCACCGCCAAGGCGCTCGGCGTGCCCGTCTACCAGGTGCTCGGTGGCGCCGTACGGGATCGGGTGCGCGTCTACTGCGGGCTCTACTCCGCGCCCGACCCCGACGAGTGCCGCCGCCAGACCACCGAGCTGCATCGGCGCCACGGATTCACCGCCTTCAAGCTGAGCCCGTTCCGTACGGACCTGCACGCCCGACGCTGGGGACTCGTCGTCGCCGAGGCGGCGGAATGGGCTCAGGAGATCAGGCGGTGCTGCCCGGAGGAGTTCGACTTCGCCTTCGACGCGCACGCCAAGATCTTCGAGCCTTACCAGGCGGTTCAGCTCGGCAACGCTCTGGCGCCGATGGACCCGCTCTTCCTGGAGGAGCCCCTCCGCCCGGAGCACTTCGCATCCTGGGGCTATCTGCGCCAGCAGTTGCGGGTCCCCCTGGCCACCGGGGAGAGCCTGTACTCTCCCCACGAGTTCCTGAACCTGCTCACCCACGGGGGCGCCGACATCGTCCAGCCGGACATCTGCGTGGTGGGCGGCATGTCCCAGATGCGGCGCATCGCGATCCTCGCCGAGACCTTCAACACCATGGTGGCGCCCCACAACCCGATGGGGCCACTGGCCACCGCGCACAACGTGCACTTCGCCGCGGCCTGCAGCAACTTCTCCATCCTGGAGTACAAGCCGGAGACGACGAGGTGGTGCCCGGACCCGTACGTGCCGGTCGACGGGCACCTGGAGCTGCGGCCCGACCGGCCCGGCTGGGGCGTCACCATCGACGAGGACGCCCTGGCGGAGGACGACTACGTGCACTGGGAGCGCCGGGTTCCCGTCCGGCCGGACGGGTCCCTCGCGTTCTGCTGACATCGCGGGGCCCTGGAAGGTGCGGGGGGCGGGCGTCATCGGCGCATGCTGAACCCGAGGCGCGGGATCGATTTCGGCCCAGGCCCGGCCGGCTCGTCGCGGTGGCCGCCCGTCTGCGCAGCCGCCAGTGTTCGGGCACCTATCCTTGCTTGCATGGGTGACGTACTGAAGGGGCGAGGTTGCGCGTGGGAGTTCGAGGACGGGGGGCTGCGCATTACGCCTGAGCCGGGTAAGGCGTCGAAACTGAGCATGGAGCTCGGTGAGCGGTTCGTGCCGTACCACGCGTTGGCCGATGTCATGCTGGAGCCTGGTGCACGCGGCAGGGTGGTGTTGCGGGTGGTTCCCCGGGAGGGAGCCGATCCGGTCATGTCCGCGGCAACGGGACAGCTCCAGGAGTCGCTCGATCCGTACCGGCTGGTGCTGCCCGCCGCCACGAAGACGCTGGCCGACCAGTATGCCGACGAGATGCGCGCGGCCCTGTCCGAGCGCGGTCCGGCTGAGCGGTTCCTGATCGCCGGTCCTTCGGTGCCGCGTAGTTTCAAGGCATGGGACGGTGAGGCCGCCTTCGACGGGCAGGCTGTCACCTTCACCTGGTTCTCGTCCGGAGCTTCCCCGGCCAAGTACACGGCAGGTGACCGGCGTTACCCGATCACCGAGATCGAGGGCGTCGAGTGGCATGCGCTGGAGGACGCTCGCGGGTCGTTGCGGCTGCGCATCCGTGGGCACCAGGCCCTCTCCAACCCCAACAATGATCCCGCCTCCGTGGTGTTCGGCATCGGCTGGGGAGCCACGCATCACTCCCTGCCCTTCGCCGCCGCCGTGCTGGCCGCCGTACAAGCTCCCATGATCGAACAGGTCGCGGCGGAAGGCTGAGCTGCCGCCGCAGCACCGCCACCTCATGACGCGACACCATGATCTCCGCGTCCTTCGACGCCTGGCCGCGGCCCGGCAACATCAGCCGGCCGAACACTCGAAGCGTGATCAGACAGAGCAGGCGAACAGGCACAAGACGCGATCTTTCGTGCGGGTACGAACCCCGGCAAACCACAGGTCAGAGCCGTCGTGGTCGCGTTTTGACGCGGTACATGGTCAGCCGGGGCCGGTCAGGACCTCGCCGCCTTCCACCGCGCCGGTGAGCAGAGGACGAGGCTTCGTCGCGGTAGGGTTCTGGCGGACTTTCTTCAAGGTGGACGGCACGTGTGAGTAAGGCTGATGAGCTGATCGGCGCGGCGATGGAGGCCCTCACCCGCGAGGATGAGGCAGCCTTCGACTCCGCCGCCGCCTTCCTGGCCGACCGGGACGACGCCGATCGCGTGCTGGTGGAGGTTGTGACCCGTGCGATCTCGGGGTTGTGGCGGAACGGCTGGCAGCCCGCCGACGTGGTCAGGATCGCAGCCAGGTGGCTGACCGACTGGCACGGGCGGGCGGCGGCTGACCTCATCGCCTGGGAGATGCGGGCCTACGCGCCGGCCACGGTGGATGAGCGCTGGCGCGACCAACTCGCCGGCCTGGAGGCCGCGGTGTGGTGGAAGGGCGGCTACCTGGCGGCGCGGCAGGCACGCGACGGGGCCAGCCGACTGGCGACCGTCTCCGGTGGGCTGGAGCTGCTGGGGTTGCTGACCGGGCTGCCGCGGCTGGAGTCGTTGAGCCCGCGGCCCGGGGCCGCTCGCGGTACGGTCCAGGCACGCTCGCACGCGGTCAGCGAGAAGACGTTCACGCGGGTGCGGGCGCTGCTTGCCAAGGCGGAGTCGACGACGTACGAGGCGGAGGCGGAGACGTTCACGTCGGCGGCGCAGAGCTTGATGGCGAAGTACAGCATCGACGCGGCGATGCTGGACGCACAGCCGGGCGGAGGCGAGGCCCCGGCGGGCATCCGGGTCGGCATCGACGCGCCGTACGAGCAGCCCAAGGCCGTGCTGCTCAACCTCATCGCCGAGGCCAACAGGTGCCGGGTGATCTGGTCGAAGGAGCTGGGGTTCGCCACCGTGCTGGGATTCTGGGCGGACCTGTCCTGGGTGGAGGTGCTGTTCACCTCGCTGCTGGTGCAGGCGCAGACCGCGCTGGTGAACTCGGGCACCAAGAAGCACGGCACCGGCCGGTCGAGGAACAAGACGTTCCGCCAGTCGTTCCTGTCGGCGTTCGCCTCCAGGATCGGGGAGCGGCTCGCCGAGGCCACGGCGGGTGCGGTCGCGCAGGAGAGCGCCAGCCGGGGCACCGACCTGGTGCCGGTGCTGGCGGCCCGCGAACAGGAGGTGGAGCAGGCGGTCGAGCGCATGTTCCCGAACCTGGTCTCGCACGCGGTCCGCACGTCATGGGACCGGGAGGGCTGGGCGGCCGGCCGTAGCGCCGCCGATCAGGCCAGCCTCGGGGCGCGAGACCGATAGCGCCTGTATTGCGCCTGCCGAGAATCACATCCACCCAGGTCATGGCCATGTGAGGGCTTAGCATGGTGGCGCGAGGAACGCCAACTCGGCACCGACACCAGAGTCAGATTCGCTCCCAAAGACCGGCCCGCCCACCCTCCAGTCCATCCGCGCTCTCATCCTGCGCATGGTTCGGGAGAACCCCGGCTGGGGCTAGCGACGGGTGCACGGCGAGCCCACCACCCTCGGCATCAAGGTCGCGCCGTCCACGGTGTGGGAAGTACATCCCTGCTCTTCCCGCAGCAACCGGAGATGACGGATGGATCATGGTGTGTGCAGGGTTGGCGCAACCGAGCGCGCATGGAGCGAGCATCCCGCATCGCCACAGGTCAGAGCATGATCAAAGCGCGCCCTGCAGGATTCGAACCCGCGACCGTCGGATGAGAAGTCCGCCGCGCCGAACCCGCCGGTCAGCCGGCCGTACCGGGCGACAGCTGCGCCTCTATGGCGGTCACGGCGTGGGCGCGGTGCGCGGCCAGCACGAGCACCACGGCCTCCGCGTCGCGGCGGCGCAGGAGGTCGAGCGTGGCGCGGTGCTCCTCGATGACCCGTTGTCTGTTGGGCTCCTCGCCGTAGTACAGGGACCGGTAGGCGTCGGTGGAGTCCCACAGCGTCCTGATCAGCCGGACCAGCCGCGGCAGCTCCGACCATTCGAAGATCGTCATGTGGAAGCGGCGGTTGGCCTCGGCCATCTCCAGCACGTCACCCGCCGCCGCGGCCCGCTCGACCTCGGCCTGCGCCCGCTCGGCTTCAGCCAGCCCGGCGTCGGTGAGGCGTTCGACCGCGCGGCGGACCGCCTCGGCCTCCAGCAGCTCGCGGATCAGGTAGACCTCGCGCAGGTCGTCGAGCGAGAGCCGCTGCACGCAGTAGCCGCGGTGCGCCTTGTACGTGACCAGCCCCTCGCCCTCCAGGGTCTTGAGCGCCTCGCGCAGCGGGACCCGGCTGACGTCGAACTCCTCGGCAAGCGCCTCCTGCCTGATCGGGTCGCCTGGACGCAGCCGGCCGGTGGTGATCGCCCGCCTGAGCTCCTCCAGGACGAACTGCTGGGCCGTGGGCGGCCTGCGGTGCCCTTCTACCGAGGTCATTGCCCCAATATCTCACGGACCCAGTCCCCGTCCTGCCCGAGCGAGGGCGGCGGGAGGCGGTACTCCGGCGGCGTCACGCCCAGGCCGATGGGGTTGGCCACCTGGTCACCGGCCAGCGGCTCCAGCCCGAGTTCCGCGGCGAAGGCGAACGCCGCGTCCAGGGTGTTGATCGGCCCGCACGGCACCCCGGCCGGGGTGAGCGCGGCGAACCACTCGTCGGCCGTACGCGTCCCGAGGGTCCGGTCGAGCTCGGCCACGAGCACCTCCCGGCCGGCCACCCGGCCGGTGTTGGCGGCGAAGCGGGGGTCGTCAGCCAGGTCGGCCCGGCCCAGCACCTCGCACAGGGCCCGGAACTGCCGGTCGTTGCCCGCCGCGATGACGATCGGCCGGTCGGCGGCCTGGAACACCTCGTACGGCACGATGCTCGGATGCCGGTTCCCCATGGCCTTCGGCACCACCCCGGCGGCGGCGTACCCGGAGGCGTGGTTGGTCAGGGCCGACAGCAGCGACGACAGGAGCGACACGGAAACCCGCTGCCCCTGCCCGGTGGCGTCGCGGTGGCGCAGCGCGGCCAGCACGCCGAGCCCCGCGTGCAGCCCGGTGATCACGTCGACGAGGGCCACGCCCGCCTTCGTGCCGGGGCCGTCCGGCTCGCCCGTCACGCTCATCAGCCCGCCGACGGCCTGCGCGATCAGGTCGTAGCCGGGCAGTTCCGCGCCCTTGCCCGCGCCGAACCCGGTGATGGAGCAGTAGACCAGCCCGGGGTTGGCGGCGCTCAACGCGGCGTAGCCGAGGCCCAGCCGGTCCATGGTGCCCGGCTTGAAGTTCTCGACCAGCACGTCGGCGCGGGCGGCCAGCGCGCGGGCCACCTCCAGGTCGGCCGGGTCGCGCAGGTCGAGGGCGATCGAGCGCTTGTTGCGGTTGACGGCCAGGAAGTAGGTGGCCACTCCCCCGGCGTGCGGCGGCCCCCATGAGCGGGTGTCGTCGCCGGCGCCGGGGCGTTCCACCTTGACGACGTCGGCGCCGAGGTCGGCCAGCAGCATGGTCGCGTACGGCCCGGCCAGCACCCGGCTGAAGTCGGCGACCAGCAGCCCCGACAGAGAGCCACTCACGCGGGGGCGCCGAGGTAGACGGTCACGGTCTGGGTGAAGAACTCGCGGGCCGCGCGCCCCTGCTCCCGGGGCCCGAAGCCGCTGAGCTTGCGCCCGCCGAACGGCACCCAGGGGAAGGTGCCCGCCGACTCGGAGTTGATGTGCAGCACGCCGACCTCGAGGTGGTCGACGGCCTGAAGGGCGGCGCCGAGGTCCCTGGTGAAGATCGCCGCCGACAGGCCGTGCTCGCTCCGGTTGGCCAGCCGCAGCGCCTCCTCGGGACCCGAGGCCCGCACCGCGCCCACGACCGGCCCGAACAGTTCCCTGCTCCACACGTCCACGTCCGTGCCCGGCAGCGCGAGCACGGTCGGGGGCGTGAACCAGCCGGCCGCGAGGTCGCCGTCGGTGTACGGCCGGGCGCCGGCCAGCACGGTGGCCCCCTGCCCGAGCGCGTCGCGTACACCCGCCGCCACCCGGTCCCTGGCCGCTGCGCTGACCAGCGGGCCCATGTCCACCCCGGCGCCGAGCGGGTCGCCGACGACCAGTTCGTCCGCCTTGGCGGCCACCTTGCGCAGCAGCTCGTCGGCGACGGACTCCTCGACCACCAGCCGGGAGGTCGCCGTGCACTTTTGCCCGGTGGACCGGAACGCGCCCATGCACACCTGCTCGGCGGCGTGGTCGAGGTCGGCGTCGGCCAGGACGACGGCGGCGTTCTTGCCGCCCATCTCGGTCTGCACCGGTTTGGCCAGCTCGCCGCAGCGCGCGATGACGGCCCGGCCCACCTCGGTGGAGCCGGTGAAGGAGACCACGTCCACGCCGGGGTGGCCGATGACGGCCGCGCCCGCCTCCGCCTCGCCGTACACGAGGTTGAGGACGCCGACGGGCAGGCCCGCCTCGACCAGCGCGCCGGCCAGGCGGGCGGCGAGCAGCGGGACGAGCGAGGACGGCTTCCAGACGACCGTGTTGCCGTAGGTGAGCGCGGGCGCCAGCTTCCAGGCGGGGATCGCGATCGGGAAGTTGAACGGGGTGATCACGCCGGCGACGCCGACCGGTTTGCGCATGACGAGGAGGTTCTCGCCGCGGCGCGGGGAGGCGTAGATCTCGCCGCTCTCCCTGTCGGCCTCGGCGGCGTAGTAACGCAGGATCCTGGCCGCGCCGCGTACCTCCGCCACGCCCTCGGGCAGGGTCTTGCCCTCCTCGCGGCTCAGCTCCCGCCCCCACTCCTCGGCGGACTCCTCGATCAGGGCGGCGGCCGCGGTGAGGACGGCCGCGCGTTCGTGGTGCGGGGTGGCCCGCCAGCCGGGCGCGGCGTCGCGGGCCGCGCGGATCGCCTGCTCCACCTGCTCGGGCCCGGCGGCCCGGCCGCGGGCGACGATCTCGTCCGGGCGGGCGGGGTTGGTGTCGGCGAACTCCGCGCCGGATCCCTCGATCCAGCGGCCGTCTACGAGGTTCAGGATGTCCATGGTCAACGCACCCTAACTGTGTCATATTGGATAATCAATATTGGATCCAAAATATGGAGCTGGGACATGCATCCTTCCGCCCTCTTCGCCATCGACGGCCTGCTCACCGACGAGGAGCGCGACATCCGCCAGACCGTCCGGCAGGTGTGCGACCGAGAGATCCGGCCGTACGTCGCCGACTGGTTCGAGGCGGGCGCGCTGCCCGCCCGCGAGCTGGCCCGCTCGCTCGGCTCCGTCGGCGTCCTCGGCATGCACCTGGACGGGTACGGCTGCGCGGGCCTCGGCGCCGTCGCCTACGGCCTGGCCTGCCTGGAGCTGGAGGCGGCCGACTCCGGGCTGCGCAGCCTGGTGTCGGTGCAGGGCTCGCTGGCCATGTACGCGATCTGGAAGTACGGCAGCGAGGAGCAGAAGCGGGAGTGGCTGCCCGCGATGGCGGCCGGGGAGCGCATCGGCTGCTTCGGCCTCACCGAGCCCGACTTCGGCTCCGACCCGGCGGGCATGCGGACCACGGCCAAGCGGGACGGCTCCGACTGGGTGCTGAACGGCACCAAGATGTGGATCACCAACGGCTCGGTGTCCGACGTGGCCGTGGTCTGGGCGCGGGCCGAGGAGGGCATCCGCGGCTTCCTGGTGCCCGCGGGCACGCCGGGCTTCGCCGTACACGATCTCAAGCGGAAGGTCTCCCTGCGCGCGAGCGTGACGAGCGAGCTGGTGCTGGACGGCGTACGGCTTCCGGAAGAGGCGATGCTGCCCGGCGCCCGCGGCCTGTCCGGGCCCCTCGGCTGCCTGAACGAGGCCCGGTTCGGCATCGTGTTCGGCGCGATGGGCGCGGCGCTCGACTGCCTGGAGACCGCGCTCGCCTACGCGGCCGAGCGGGAGATCTTCGCCCGGCCGCTCGCCTCCTTCCAGCTCACCCAGGAGAAGCTCGCCGACATGGCGCTGGAGCTGGGCAAGGGCCTGCTGCTGGCGGTGCATCTCGGGCGGCTGAAGGAGCGCGGCGAGCTCACCCCCGAGCAGGTGAGCGCCGGCAAGCTGAACAACGTGCGCGAGGCCCTCGACATCGCCCGGACGTGCCGCACCCTGCTCGGCGCGAGCGGCATCACGCTGGAGTACCCGGTGATCAGGCACGCGGTCAACCTGGAGTCCGTGCTGACCTACGAGGGCACCTCGGAGATCCACACGCTGGTCCTGGGCAAGGCGCTCACCGGCGTGCCCGCCTTCCACTGACTGACTCAGAAGCTCTGCCAGGTCGAGCCGGTGACCTGGCAGAGCCTGCCCTTGTGCACCCGCATCTCGGCCGCGGCCACGTCCAGGCTGATCACCGCGAGCGTCTCCCAGCGCTGGTCGAGCGGGAGCTCCGGATCGGCGTGCGCGCACACGGGCGCCACCGGCGCGTGGCAGGTCATCGCCCGCGCCCTGGCCGTGGCGTCCGGGTCGCCCAGCTCGCCGGTCCGCTCCTCCAGGTGTTCGAGCCTGGCGTACGTGGCCGGCCGCTCGGTGCCCAGCCGCTCCCCCGCGCTCAGCGCGCCGTCCAGGAAGTGGTTGGCGTGCAGCAGTACGCCGGCGGCGTCCGCCTCGACGACCGCGACGCCGGCCGGGCAGATCTCCAGCGACCTGGCCCCTTCCATGGTCACCACGGTGATGACCGTGGACGCGGACGTCTTCGCCGACCTGGCGATCTCGGTGGCCTGCTCGAGGGTGGCGGCCTCGTCCAGGATCCGGCGCGCGACCACGTGCACGGGCACGCCGACGCTGGCGTGGTCCGACTCGTGGCGCAGGATGTTGAAGTGCGCGCCCAGGCCCGCGCTGTTCACGCCGATCTTGGCCAGCACCCCGAACTCGGTGAAGGTGCGTACCTGGTGCCCTTCGCGCGGCTCGTACGCCCACAGCACCGGCGCGTCGCGCAGGTGGTCGTGCCAGTCCCAGGTCTGCGTCGTGCGCGGGGGCAGCCCGCCGCCGAGCACGACGGCGGTGGAGCACTCACCCTCGCCGCCGTGCCGCAGCGCGGCCAGGATCTCGGTCCGCGCGTTGACGACCGCGACCTGCCAGGTCTCCAGGCCGCAGCCCGCCGCGATGCCGCCGATCTCCTCGGCCAGCTCCGGCGCCCACGCGGCCGTGCTGTCGAGCGCCCGCTCGCCCAGCTCCCTGACCCGCCCGTGGCTCGCGCCGCTCACCTCGAACAGCCGCAGATATCCGTCCAGATTGGCGTGTACGGCCTCGCGCCAGCGGGCGCCGAACTGCCTGCCGCGTCCCGCCGCGTCGAGGCAGGTGGAGGTGTAGGAGGGAAACGAGGTGTTGGAAGGAAACGTCGTCATCTGGGGGCTACCTCGTCCATCAGTGCCGCGACGGCGGGGTCCGCGTCGCGGTGGACCCGGTGTCGCTGCTCGTCGTCCTTGTCCTGGCTCAGCTTGAACACGCTCTGCTCGGCCGTGACCCGCACCCGGAAGGCCGCCACGCCGGACACGATCCTGGCGAAGACCTCCTCGGAGGCCGCGCTGGGCCGCCAGCCGGGCGTCCGTGACGACTCCACCGCCGCCACCGTGCGCCGTACCACGTCCAGGGGGTGCGGCTCGATCCGGCCGGTCAGGTGGACCGCCGCGTAGTCCCACGTCGGTACGGCGGGATCGACCGCATAGCTGGTCGGCGAGACGTAGCCGTGCGCGGCGGAGAAGACCACGAGCACCTCGGGCGCTTCAGCGGAGG
The DNA here is from genome assembly GCF_020215705.1 of Nonomuraea aurantiaca. Lineage (GTDB taxonomy): Bacteria > Actinomycetota > Actinomycetes > Streptosporangiales > Streptosporangiaceae > Nonomuraea > Nonomuraea aurantiaca. Next base: position 92,236 of record NZ_JAIWNB010000012.1, read on the forward strand.
GCGGGGCCCAGGCGTGCCACTGCGGGTTGACCCTGGCCATGTGGCCGAGCAGTGTCCCGCCCACGAACGTGGACTCGCCGCCGCTCTCCACGATGACGGGCACATGCGTGGCCACGGGCGCGCCGCCGGTCGCGGTGATCACGAGCGCGAACGGGTTCGTCCGCACCAGCCGGGCCACGTGCGCGTGGTCCGGCGCCGCGAAACGGGGGAAGCTATACATTCCTCCTACTCCACGCTGCTCAGGATGGCGTCCCAGGCGACCTCCGACGCCAGGGCGCCCAGCCCGGCCGGCTTGAGGCCGCCCAGGTCCACCTCGTCGGTGGTCAGCGCGAACAGCACGTCGCCGTCGTTCTGGGTGTGGAACGGCTGGATGCCCCGGTGCATCGAGCCGTGCACCTGGCGGCTCAGCTGGGTGAGCTCGACGTCGTGCAGCCGTACGTTCGTGATCAGGACCGTCAGCGTGGTGTTGCCCATGACGGCGGGAGCGTCCGACGCGATCGCGTAGTCCACGCTCGGGTGGCGCCTGGCGTCCTCGCCGGCGTGGTAGTTGCCGCGCAGGATCGTCCCGTCGCGGCCGACGACCACGCCCACGGAGTTGACCACCGTCGCCACCAGGACCTTGACCGCCCCGAAGGTGCCGAAGGCGGCGCCCTGCCCGGCGAACTCGGCCCTGGCGAAGTCGACCTTGCCCGCGCTGGCGCTGCGCCCGGCGCCGCACCTGCCCACGGGGAACTCGCCCTCGACGGCGGCGCGCAGCGCGGCGCGGCCCAGCGGCCCGTCGGGGTGCACGGCGTTGTCCCGCGTGGAGAAGTCGTAGATCACCGCGCCCGAGACGAGCTGCAGCTCGTCCCACTTGGTCTGGTTGCTCCGGCGGGCCAGCAGTTCCTCGCTCACCCCGGCCACCGCCGACATCCCGTACACCGACCCGCCGGTCAGGCAGATGGCATGGTTGTAGTCGTAGCCGCCGCTCAGGCCCACCGCGCCGCCGCGGGCGTCCACGGCGGTCCGCGCGCCCGCCGGGACGTGCACGACGGTGCAGCCGGTGGGGCCCTCGCCGTACTCCGCCGTGCCGACGAACACGCCGGGCAGGTCGAACGCGACCGAGCCGCGCCCCGGGCTGGGCTGCGGGGTCAGCGGGAGGTCGGAGTTACCGGGCACGCCGGCGGCGAAGGCCGACACGGGAGCGAGGGTCACAGGGACTCCAGGAGTTGTCGCGAGTACGGATGTTCGGGGGCGGAGTAGAAGGTGGCAGCGTCGGCGGTTTCGACGACCTCGCCGCCGCGCATGACGGCGATCCGGTCGGCCACGTAGCGGACGGCGCCGAGGTCGTGGGAGATGAACAGCGCGGCGAAGCCGTACTCCGCCTGCAAATCCTTGAGCAGGTTGAGGATCTGCACCTGGACGGAGACGTCCAGGGCGCTGACGGCCTCGTCGAAGACGATGAAGCTCGGCCGGGTGATCAGCGCGCGGGCGATGGACACCCGCTGCCGCTGGCCGCCGGACAGCTCGTGCGGGTAGCGGCCGGCGAAGCCGGCCTCCAGGCCGACCTGTTCGAGCGCCTCGGGGACCAGCTCACCGGCGGCCTTCCCGAGTACGGCGAGTGGCTCGCCGACGCTCTGCCCGATGCGCATCCTGGGGTTCAGCGACCAGTGCGGGTGCTGGAGCACGGCCTGCATCCGCCCGGCCAGGTCCTTGCGCCGCCGGGGGAAGGGGCGGCCGTCGAACCTGACCGTGCCGGACGTGGGCCGCTGCAAGCCGAGCGCGACCCGGCTGGTGGTCGTCTTGCCCGAGCCCGACTCGCCCACCAGGCCCAGCGTCTCGCCCTCGGCGACGGAGAGCGAGACGCCGCGCATGGCGTCCAGCCGGGTACGGCGCAGCGGCGGGCCCGTGGTGAAGGAGACCGTCACATCGGTGAGATCGAGGATCATGCGATCACCTCCAGCTCGGCGGCCCGGTGGCAGAGCACGTCCTTGGCGCCGACGCGGACCGGCTCGGGGCGCTCGGTGGCGCAGCGGTCCTCGGCGAAGGGGCAGCGGGGCGCGAACGCGCAGCCGGGCGAGGGACCGGTCAGGACCGGCGGGCGGCCCGGCACCGGCTCCAGCCGCACCCCGGGAACGGCCACGGCGGGGGCCGACCTGGCCAGAGCGGCGGTGTAGGGGTGCACGGGATCGCCGAGCACGTCGGCCGCCGGGCCGCTCTCCACGACGCGCCCGGCGTACATGACCGCCACGCGATCGCACCTGCGGGCGACGGCCGGCAGGTCGTGGCTGAGCCAGACGATGCTCGTGCCCGCCTGCCGGGCCAGCGCGAACACCACGTTCAGCACCTCTTCGCGCACCTGGCTGTCGAGCGAGGCGGTCGGCTCGTCGGCGACCAGCAACTCGGGCGAGGCGGCCATGGCCAGCGCGATCGCCACCCGCTGAGCCATGCCGCCGGACAGCTGGTGGGGGTAGGCGGCGGCCACGCGCGGGTCGTCGAGCTTGACCCGCGCCAGGTGAAACGCCACGTCCGCGCCGCCCCGGCCGCCGTCGCGCCCACCCGGACTCTCGCGACCGTCGCGGCCGTGTGCGCGTAGGACGAGCCGGAGCTGGGCGCCGACCCGCATGGTCGGGTCGAGCGAGGCGATCGGGTCCTGGAAGACGAAGCCGAGCCGCTGCCGGCGCAGCCGCCGCAACGCGGCGGGCGGCAGGTCCAGCACCGGCTCGCCGGCCACGCGCACCGTGCCGGCGGCCACCACCGCCTGGCGGGGCAGCAGGCGGCCGATCGCCGCGCCGAGCGTGGACTTGCCCGACCCGCTCTCGCCCACCACTCCGACGGCCTCGCCCGCCGCCACGCGCAGGTCGGCGCCGTCGAGGGCGCGGGCCGTCCCGTAGTCGACCTCCAGGCCGTCCACTTCGAGCAGCGCGCTCATATCAGTGACCTCGTCTCCCTCGGTTCGAACCGGTCGCGCAGCCCGTCGCCCAGCACGTTGATGGACAGGATGGCGAGCACCAGCACGACGCCGGGTCCGATGATCAGCCAGGGGGCGGCCATCATGTAGGTGCCGCCCTGGCGGATCAGCACCCCGAGCGACGCCTGCGGCGGTTGCACGCCGAAGCCGAGGAAGCTCAGGCCGCCCTCGACCGAGATGCCGACCGACAGCGCGTAGGTGCCCTGGACCGCGATGGTGCCGGCCACGTTCGGGAGTACGTGGCGGCCGAGGATGCGGGGCAGTCCCGCGCCGCTGATGGCCGCCGCGGTCACGTAGTCGCGTTCGGCCACGGCGACGGCGGCAGCGCGTACGAGCCGGGTCATCAGCGGGATCGTGACCAGCACGATGCTGGCCACCGCCGCGAGCTGGCCGGGCCCGGCGACAGCCGCCACCAGGATCGCCAGGACGATGGCCGGGAAGGAGTAGAGCAGCTCCACCACCCGCATGATCAGCTCGTTCAGGTAGCCGCCCCGGTATCCGGCCAGGATGCCGAAGCCCGCGCTGAGCGCGGCGGTCACCAGGACGGCGGCCGAGGACAGCAGCAGCGTGGTGCCGACACCCTCCATGACGCGCGGCAGCATCGAGCGGCCCAGGTTGTCGGTGCCCAGCCACCAGCCGGGACCCGGGGGCCGCAGCCGCGGGCCCACGATCGCGTCGGGGTCGCCGCCGGCGTGCACGAGCGAGCCGAGCGCGACCAGGACGAGCAGCAGCAGGCAGCCCAGACCGGCCAGCGACAACGGATCGAGCCGCCTGGACCTCTTCACCCGCGCGGTCCTGTTCACGCGCGCCTCCCGAGCCTCGGGTCGACCAGGCCGACGAGCAGGTCGATCAGGACGTTCATGACGATGAACACGGTGGCCGCCAGCAGCACGCCCGCCTGCACGACCGCGTAGTCCCTGCGCCCCACCGCCTGGACGACGTACGAGCCGATGCCCGGCAGGTTGAACAGGTACTCCACGATCAGCGCGCCGCCCAGGAGGTAGGCGGTGAGCGTCAGCACGGGCCCCGCGGCGTTGCGCAGGATGTGGTGCCGGACGATGAACCACGGCGTCTCGCCCCGGGCGACGGCGGCCGTGACGTGCGGCTCGACCAGCACGTTCAGCACGGCGTCGCGGGTGGTCCTGGCCGTCGCCGAGATGGCGAAGATCGACAGCACCGCGGCGGGCAGCAGGTAGCCGCTGGTCTGCAGGCCGTACCGGGAGACCACGAACACCACCAGGCTGCCCAGCGCGAACTCGGGGACGCTCACGCCCAGCCCACTCAGCAGCCGTCCCGCCGCGCCGCCGCCTCCGGGGCGGGCGCGCAGCGCGGTCAGCACGCCGAGCGGCACCCCCGCCAGGACGGCGGCGGCGACGGCGAACAGCGTGAGCCGGCCCGTCACCGGCAGCCGGGCCCACAGCTCGGCCGCGACCGGCTGCCTGCTGATCATCGAGGTGCCGAAGTCCCCGGTGCCGACCGCGGCCAGCCAGTGCCCGTACTGGGCGAACACCGACTGGTCGAGCCCGTACCTGGCGGCCAGTTCGGCCTTCTGCGCGGGCGTGGCGAACGGGCCCAGGATCGTCTCGGCGAAGCCGCCCGGCATCAGCCGGAGCGCCGCGAAGATCAGGACGGAGATGCCGAGGAGGGTGACGGCCGAGCTCAGCGCCCGGCCCGCCCACCACAGCAGGAGCCGCATAGTCAGCCCTTCTTGACCCGGGCGTCGGCGACCAGCCGGAGCAGGTTGCCGTAGCCCTCGGTGGCGTACAGGCTCGGGCTGACCCCGTCGGCGCGATAGGCGATCGTGGCCGGGCGGGTGACCAGCGGGATCATCTGCGCGTCGGTGTCCACCTTGGCGCACACCGCGGCCAGCGCCTTGTCGCGCTCGGCGCCCGCCGGGGTCTCCGTCGCGGCGGCGATCAGCGTGTTGAGATCCTTGTCGGCCTGCATGAAGCCCGCGTTGAAGCCGGCGACGTCGGGGTTCCACCAGGTGGTGACCATGCCGGGGTCGGCGTATCCGGCGAACCACGACAGCGCCGCGTCGAAGGTCGCGGGCACCTTGCCGTACACCTTGCCCGCCCAGCTCGCCTCGTCCATCTGCTCGATCTTGACGGTGACGCCGGCCTGCTGGAGGTTCTGCTGGATCACCTGGGCGACGGCGGGGGCCGGCTCGGTGGAGTAGATGCTGAGCGTGAACGACAGGTTCGCGATGCCCGCCTGGGCGAGCAGTTCCTTGGCCTTCGCGGCGCCGCCGGCGGTGGCCGAGGGCAGCGTGGCCGGGTCGCAGGCGCCGGGCAGGCCGGCGGGGGTGACGCCGGTGGGCTTGCCCTGGCCGCCGAGCGCCACTTCGGCCATCTGCTTGCGGTCCAGCGCCATGTTCAGCGCCTGCCGGACCCGGGGGTCGGCGAACTTGGGGTTCTTGGAGTTGAGCATCAGGTAGTAGAAGTCGGTGGTGGCCTGGGTGGCGACCTTGACGTTCGCGGCGCCGGCCAGCATCGCGGCGGAGTCGACGTTGCCCAGGGCGGCCAGGGCGGAGCTGCCGTTCTGCACGGCGGCGACGCGGGCGGCCTCCTCGGGCGCGATCGTGACGGTCAGGCTGTCGGCGGCCGGCTTTCCCTTGTCCCAGTAATGCTCATTGCGGGCGAAATTCCAGGACACGTCCTGGCGGTGCGCCTGCACCTTGAACGGCCCGGTGCCCAGCATCTCCTTGGCCGGGTCGAGCGTCTTCGCCTCGATCTCCTTCATCGGCAGGATCGCGGCCGGCACGTTGGCCAGCGCCGCCAGGAACGGCGTGTACGGCTTGGCCAGCGTGACCTTGACCGTGGCCGCGTCGACCTTGGCCACCTTCTCGACCGGGCCGAGCTGCCCCCGCCACACCGACTTGGCGGCCAGCAGCCGCTTCAGGCTGCCCACCACGTCGTCGGCGGTCATCTCCCTGCCGTTGGAGAAGGCGACGCCCTTGCGCAGGTGGAACACGTACGTGGTCGGATCGGGGTTGTCCCAGCTCTCGGCGAGCCGCGGCTGCGGGCTGAAGTCGGGCCCCACGGTGACCAGCGTCTCGTAGACCAGCGACATCAGCTGCCAGGAGGTGGCCACGTCGGCCAGCTGCGGGTCGAGCCCGGTCGCCGCGCCGCTGTCGATGTGCACCGCGACGTTGAGCGCGCCGCCCGCGGGCAGCTTGCCGTCGGCCACGGCCAGGTAGCCGGGGGCGGCGGCCGAGCCGGTCGCCGCGGCGCCCGGCGGGGCCGCTTCCATGCCGCCGCCGCAGGCGGAGGTGGCCAACACGACCGCCGCGACGCTACCGGCCAGTCTGTATCGCATGACGCCTCATCTCTAGTGACAGGAGCCCTGGCTGCTCGGCGGGACGTCGAGCGTGGGGTTGCGATCGAAGAACCCGACGGGCTTCAGGGTGAACCCGCACGTGTCGACGGGCATGATCGGCCAGTCTTCGGTACGGGGGAAATGGGTCAGCCCGAACGTGTGCCACAGCACGATGTCCTGGCCGTCGATGTCGCGGTCCGCGGCCGTGTACGCGGGCAGCCCGGCGCCACCCGGATGCTGATTGACCAGGTCACCAGCCGGATAGCGCTCCCGGGGATGGTACCTGGTGACCCAGAGATGGCTGGTGGCGAACTCCGCCCTGGCCCGGATCGAGGAGTTCTCGTGGGCGAGCAGGGTGGGCAGGCCCTCGGGGTGCAGCGCGTAGCCGACGGGCTCGCCCAGGCGGTTGGTCACCTCCGGGTTGACCACGTGCCAGGTCCGGCCCGTGGCCAGGTCGGCGTCGCGCCGGCCCTGCGCCTCGGTGCGCAGCCTGGTGGCCTTGCGGCCGAAGGCGTTGCCGTACGGGTTGCGCTCGTCCATGGGCAGGCGTACGACCTCCACCTCGTCCACCGCGTTGGCCGGGCCGTCGACCATCATGTCCAGCCGCGCGGAGAACAGGTGCTGGTGGTAGGGCGCCGCCAGCCCCGGCGCCACCTGCGAGCCGTACGGCGCGGCCCGCTCGTCGTAGGCGCCGGTGAACACGATGCCGGTGGCCTTGACCTCCAGCTCGATGGTGCCGTCCAGGTAGAGGTACCAGTAGAAGCCGTAGTCGTAGTTGCCGACGGTGACGAAGAAGGAGATCACCAGCCGCCGCTGCCTGCGCGTCTCGCGGGAGTCGTTGGCCGGGTCGGTGTGCTTCCACAGCACGCCGTAGTCCTCCTCGTGCATGCAGATCGCGTTCGGCAGCACCTTGGGCGAGCCGTCGCCGCCGGTGACGGTGACGTCGAAGTAGGTGATCTCGCCCAGGCAGTCGCAGCCCAGCTCCAGCGCGTTGGCCAGCTTGCCGAGCTGGTATTCGCCGGTGTCGAAGTAGTTCTGCCAGAACCGGACCGGGCTCGGGTCCCCGTACGGCACCAGCATCTCGGCCACCGACGCCCGGTAGACGATCGGCCGGCCGTCGAAGCCGATCTGGTGCAGGACCAGGCCCTCGCGCATGTCGTAGCCGAGGCGGACGTTCCACTTCTCCCAGGTGACGAGGTTGCCGTCGATGCCGAAGCTGGGACCCTCCGGCTGGGTGATGTGGATCGGGCGCTGGCTGGTGCGGTGCTCGCGCTCCAGGTGGTAGTCGCCCGCCTCGGCGGGGATGGGCAGCACGCCGGTGTCGACGATCTCGACCACCACGCCCTTGAGCAGGTCGACGAAGGCCACCAGGCCGTCGATCGGGTGCGCCCAGGGCAGGCTCTCCTCGGTCGGCCGCAGGTGGGCCAGCACGCGGGCGATCCGCCTGCCCTCCTCGCCCGGCAGGCCGTAGCTGCCCGCCGACAGGGCGGCGAGCCACACCAGGGCCGTGTCGTCCAGGCCGCGCCGGGCCAGCGCCGCGGCCCAGCCGGCGTCGGCGCCGAGCACCCGCCTGACCAGCTCGTGCTCCTCGTCCAGCATGGGGACCTGGCCGTCGGTGATCGGGTCGATCGGCCGGCGCTCGGCCACGCGTCCCTCGGTGAGCGAGACGACGACGTCCTGCGCCTGCTCGGTCGCCAGGTCGAGCACGAGGGCGCGGGCCCGCCGGGCAGCGGGCGCTTCGCCGAGCACGGCCTCCTTCGGGGGCTCCTCGATCCCGAGGTAGGCCACCCGGCCGGTGGCGGCCAGCACGCCGTCGTCCGCCATGATCCGCCTGGCGTCCTCGATCTCCTCCGCGCTGAGCGGGTCGAGCGGATGAGACCGCTCCCCGACTCCGAGAACCCGCCGTCCAGCTGCCATCCGGCTTTCCGTCCCTTCCTTGCCGGAACGTTCCGGCATGCGGGCCAACATACTTCCGCCTCAGGACGAGGACAAGACCTTTGGCCAGGTCGATACATGGCGGAAACAGATCGACTGGGGCGCTAGCATCGGGGCGTGCGCGCAGACGAGCCGGCCACTATCCTCACGGTCGCCAAGACGGCAGGGGTCTCCAAGACGACCGCGTCCGACGCGCTCAGGGGGTCCGGCCGGGTGTCGGAGGAGACCAGGGCCAGGGTGATGGAGGCCGCCGACGCGCTCGGCTACGTACCCAACGGGTCGGCCAGGCACCTGCGCCGGGCGAGCACCGGCACCATCGGCCTGCACGTGCCGGAGGTGCTCACCCGCTCGTCCTACTACATGTCGTTCGTGTTCGGGGTGGTGCAGGGGGCGGCCGACAACGACTACGACGTCACGCTGATCACCTCGGGCCGCCGCACCCCGCGCGTCGACGGTCTCGTGCTCGGCGACCCCCTGGGGGACGACCCGATCGTGGCCAAGCTCATGGACACCGGCCTGCCCACGGTCACCTGCGAACGCTTCACCGGCACCGGCCGGGCCGACGGCGTGGTCCGCTCCGAACACGCCGAGATGCTGGGCCGCCTGATGGACCACCTGCGCGCCTCCGGCGCGACCCGTCCCGCGCTCATCGTGGCCGGCGACGTGAGCGACTGGGCCGCCTCCGTGCACCGGGGCTTCCGTGACTGGTGCACCCGGCACGGCGTGGACCCGCTGGTCCGTACGGTCCCCTTCGACTGCCCGGCGGGCGAGGTCCACCAGGCCGCCCGCGAGCTGCTGGCGCTGGAGCCGCGCATCGACGCGCTGGTGTGCGGGCCCGCCGGCTCGGCCACGGACCTGCTGCCCCTCCTGCGCGAGGACGGAAGCGACCTGCGTCGCGAGGGGGGTGGCCACCTGCTGCTCGCGTCGTGCGTCGACAGCCCCGCCATGCAGCTGGCCGACCCGCCCATCACCGCCATCGACCTGCGCCCCAGGGAGGCGGGGGTACGGTGCGCGGAGCTACTGTTCGACCTGCTGTCGGGCACGGCTTCGGCGGGGACGGAGCGTATCCATCCCATCGAGCTCACCCTGCGAGCCTCCACGCGGGGTTCATGACGCGCTCTCGGCGTCGTGAACGACCAGGGCGAGCTGGACCCGGTTGTCCAGAGCCGCCTTGGTGAGGATGCGCGAGATGTAGCCCTTGACGGTGCCGACGCTCATGTGCAGCTCGGCGGCGATGACCGCGTTCGGCTTGCCCTGACCCACCGCCAGCGCCACCTCGCGCTCCCGCTCGCTGAGCCGCGCCAAGATCGTCCGGGCGTCGGCCCGGCGCTGGTTCTCCTCCTCGGGCACCAGGTGGGCGATCAGCCGCCGGGTGACGCTCGGGGACAGGATCGGCTCGCCGTCCACGACCCGGCGGATGGCATCGACGATCCCCTCCGGCGGGGTGTCCTTGAGCAGGAACCCGCCGGCCCCCGCCCGCAGCGCCCGGAACACGTGCTCATCGGCGTCGAACGTGGTGAGCATGACCACCTCGGGAGCCTGGGGCCGGCTACGCAGCCGCCGGGTCGCCTCGATGCCGTCGAGCCCGGACATGCGGATGTCCATCAGCACCACGTCGGGAGCATGCGCGTCGACTGCGGCCGCCACCTCCCCACCATCGGCCACAGCCCCTACCACCTGGAGGTCGGCCGCGCCTTTGAGCATCAACGTCAGACCGGTGCGGACGAGCGCGTCGTCGTCGACGATCAGCACCCGGATCGACGGCCGGAACGCCGACGGCGGCTGCGGCTCACTCACACCGGCCATGGTAACCACGCCACCAGCCGGAACCCGCCATCCACCACCGGCCCGCACTCAAGCCGCCCACCCGCCAGCGCCGCCCGCTCCGCCAACCCGGCCAGCCCCGCCCCCGCCCCGGTCGTCCCGAGGTCGGCTCCGGACACGCCTCCGGCGATCCCCGCATCCGGGGCCGATGAAGTCGTTCCGCCGGGCGACGGATTGTGCACCTCGACCCGCAGCTCGGCACCCGCCGTACCGGACAGGACGACCGTGACCGGCTGGCCGGGCGCGTGCTTGCGCGCGTTCGTGAGCCCCTCCTGGAGGATGCGGTAAGCGGCGCGCCCGGTGACATCCGGTAGGTCGGTCAGCCGGACCCCGTGATCGCGCAGCTCCACCCGCATCCCGGCGCTCCGGGACTCCGCCACGAGCGACGCGAGATCCGGACGGCCGGGCGACAGCGAGCCGTCTTCGGACGGCGGCGCCTCGCGAAGCACCGAGATCACCGCCCGCAGCTCCTCCAGCGCCAGGCGCGCGCTCGACCGGATCACCCCCGCCGCGTCGGCCACCTCCCCCGGCGTGGCGCCCGCGTTGAACTCCAGCGCCCCCGCGTGCACCGCCAGCAACGACAGCCGGTGGGCGAGCACGTCGTGCATCTCCCGCGCGATGCCGATCCGCTCGGCCCGGCGCGCCTCTTCGGCCCGCAGCCGCTGGTCGGCCTCGGCCCGGCGGGCCCGCTCGGCCAGCGACAGCACCAGCTCCCGCCGCGTGCGCGCCAGCATCCCCCAGCCGGTCAGCGCCCCACCGAACAGCACCGCCACCAGCGCCCACACCGGATAGGGCGCCAGCCCCGGCGGCCGCCAGGCGAACCTGCCCAGCGTCGCGGCCACGCCCGCCACCCCCACCGCGATCGCGGCGAGCGGCCTTCGGTAGAGGGCCACGATCAGTGTGGCGATCCCCGCCGCCACCGAGGCGGCCGCGGCGGGCACCGACAGCGCGATGACGGCCAGCCCCACGGTCACCGGCCACCTGCGGCACAACCACAGCCCCGCACAGGCCAGAGCGCCGCCCGCCATGTCGGCCACCAGATACCAGTCCGGCGTGCCGCCCGTCAGATCGCCCCAGACGACCCCGACCGCTCCGGCGAGCGCGAGCATGAACCCACCCGCCCCGACCGCCCAGTCGCGCCGCGACCGAATCCAGCCGGGCCGTACGTCTTCCGCACCGGCCACGAACATGACCGCTGATGCTAGCCCGCCACCGACCCGTGCGTAAGCAACCAAAGTCACAGCCGGAAGACGACCAAGGCTGCCATGGAGCGGCCTTCCGGGAGCAGCGGTGGTCACCCCTCGCGCGGCACCGTGGCCGCATGACCACAACAGACTCCAGCGGACGCCGCCGGTGGGCCGCGCTGCTGCTCGCGGTGATCACCCCGATCGTCGCCGAGCTCACCCTGGGCAACCCGCCCCTGAGCCAGATCTGGCTGATGCTCCTGTGGGTGCCGATCTACGGCGCGGGCACCGTGCTGATCCGCGAGCTGGTACGCCGGCGCGGCGCGGGCTGGCTCTCGATCCTCCTGCTCGGGATCGCGTACGGCATCGTCGAGGAGGGCCTGGCGTTGCAGGCAATCAGCAGCCCCACCCTGTACGGCGTCGCCGGGTGGGCGCCCAGGATCCTCGGGCTGAACAGCGCGTACACCGAGCTCAACCTCCCCTACCACGCCGTGTTCAGTGTGGCGCTGCCGATCCTGCTGGTCGACCTGGTGTTCCCAGGTCTGCGGGACCGGCCGTATCTGAAGCGGACCGGGCTGGTGGTGACCGGGGTGGTGTTCGTGCTGGGCGGGGCGCTGCTGCGGGTGAGCGTGACGAGCTTCATCGACCCCGGATACCAGGCGCCGATCCCGGTGGTGGCAGGCTGCCTGGCTGCCGTGGCACTGCTCGCGGTGCTGGCACTGCGCGTCGTCCCCCGCGCCTCGTACCTAGTTCCCAGCACATCGCAGACGGCACGGCACTCATCGGCTGCCGGTACGGGCGCGGTGCCCGGTTCGTGGAGCGTGACGGCTTTCGGGGGGATCGTCGCGTTCGGCTATCTCGCGCTCCTGTTCCCCTTCGGCGGCGCCACGCAGCCCGCCTTCACCCGGGGCAACTGGGTGGTGGTGCCGATGCTGGCCGCCGCCGCCCTCGCGGTGGTCGCATGGTGGCTGGTCCGCCGCTGGACGACGAGCGGCGCGTGGACCGACCGGCACAGCCTCGCGCTGGCCGGCGGGGCGCTGGTGGCGCACACCGCCTTCGGAGTGCTGGCCAACGCCGCGACCCTCACCGAGCGGGCCGAACTGACGGCGCTCGGGCTGGTCATGATCGGCCTGCTGGCACTGCTCGGCCGCCACACGCCAGTGCCGGGACTTATCCGAAAGTGAGGCCGGGAGCCTGGGAAAGCGTCTTCGGGTTCGAGGACGAGCCGACCTCCAGCTGGAAGGTGCCCGGCTCGACGGCCCAGCGGCCCGCCGCGACGTCCCAGTGCTCGAAGGCGCGCCGCCGGACGGTCACCGTCACCGCGACCTCCTCACCGGGGGCCGCGTCGACCGTGGCGAACCCGGCCAGCCAGCGCCGGGGGCGCTCGACGGCGCTGCCGGGGCGGCTCGCGTACACCTGCACGACCTCACGCCCGGGTCTGTCGCCGGCGTTCCGCACGCGGACGGTGATCTCGCCCGCCGCACCGTCATCGACGTGGCGGACCTCCGCGGCGCCGTACTCCCAGGTCGTGTAGCCGAGGCCGTGGCCGAAGGGGTACAGGGCCTCGATCCGGCCGCGGTAGCCGATCGCCGCTCCCTCGTCGTAGGCGAGCACGCCGTCGACCGGCTGCGTGGCGGCGCGGTCGCCCTCGTGGACCGGCCATGAGGTGGGCAGCCGCCCGCCGGGCTCCACGCGGCCGAGCAGCACGTCGGCCAGCGCGTTGCCGTACTCCTGCCCGGGGAACCAGGTGAGCAGGACCGCGGCGACCTCCTCGTGCCAGGGCAGCAGGACGGGGGCGCCGGAGTTGACCACCACGATCGTGCGCGGGTTCGCGGCGGCGACGCGGCGGACGAGCTCGTCCTGCCGCCCCGGCAGCGCGAGGCTCGTCCGGTCGAACCCCTCGCTCTCGACCTCCTCGTTGGTGCCCACGACCACCACGGCGACGTCGGCGGCGCGGGCCAGCGCGACGGCCCGCTCGATCTCCTCCTCGTCCGTGCCGTGCGGCGTCTGCAGATTGAGCTGGAGCGCGGGGCCGGGCAGCCCGCCTTCCGCACGCTCGCGATCATGTACCAGCGTGACCTCGACGCTCTCACCCGCCGCGAGCCGCACGGGGTGGGTCCGCTGCGGCGGCGTCAACATGGCCTCGACCATGTCCGCGCCCGGCGGCAGCGTGAGCACGACGTCGTAAGCCTCCTCCCCCGCGACGAGGAGCCGGTGCCGGCCGAGCCCGGAGGAGCCGACCAGGTACGTACCGGCCTCCGTGGCCCTGATCAGGGCACGGACCTCGATCGCGGCGAGCCGCTCCGGCACGACCCCCTCGGGGTAGGAGCCCATCACCCAGTTGAACGCGCCCCCGTCGCGCCGCTCCACGGCGAGCACGGAGCCGTCCTCGTCGAGGTATCTCACCTCAGCGCCGTGGGCGCCGTCGTCGGCGGCGCCGGGCAGGCAGAGCCAGGGGGCCCGCGCGATCGGCGTGCGGGTGTGCGCGACGACGCCGATGGCGTGCGTCACCTCGACACCGTCGCCGAGCGCCGCTCGCAGGCCGTCCAGCGGGGAGACCGTGTACGGCGGGAACACCGTGGCGCTCCCGCCTCCCAGGGTCCTGGCGACCTCCGCGTTGGGCCCCAGGACGGCGATCCCGCGCAGCCCGGCGGGGTCGAGCGGCAGCGCCTCTCCCTCGTTGCGAACCAGTACGAACCCGGCGGCCGCCGCGGCACGCACCTCCGCCGCGACCCGCTCCTCCGTGTACGCCGGGCCGACAGTGTCTGCGGCCCCGTTGCCCAGGGCGCCGTTGTCCAGGGCACCGACCCGGGCGGCCAGGCGGAGGATGCGCAGCACCTTCTCGTCGACGGCCGACTCCGGAACCGTGCCCGCCCGCACCGCCGCCACCAGCGCCTCACCCCACGGGCCCGACGGCCCGGGCATCACCAGGTCGAGCGCCGCGTTCCCGGCCGCCGCCGTCGAACGGGTGGCGAACCAGTCGGACATCACGACCCCGTCGAACCCCCACTCGTCCCGCAGGACGTCCTGCAGCAGCGGGTTCTCGGTCATGGTCGCGCCGTTCACGCCGTTGTAGGCGGCCATCACCGCCCACACCTCGCCCTCCCGGACGATGGCCTCGAAGGGCGCCAGGTAGAGCTCGCGGAGCGTCCGCTCGTCCACCCGGGCGTCGAGGGTCATCCGCTGGGTCTCGGAGTCGTTGGCGACGAAGTGCTTGACCGTCGCGCCCACTCCCCCGCCCTGCACGCCCCGTACGTACGCGACGCCGATCCTGGCCGTCAGCAGCGGGTCCTCGCTGAAGCACTCGAAGTGGCGCCCGCCGTACGGGGTCCTGTGCAGGTTGACCGTGGGGGCGAGCAGGACGTCCACGCCCTTGCGCCGCGACTCGGCGGCCAGCAGGCGGCCGATCTCCTCGACGCGGGCCTCGTCCCAGGTGGCGGCGAGGGCGGTGGGCGAGGGCACGTTCGCGGAGGTGTCGCGCTCGTCCCAGATCTCGCCGCGGACACCGGCCGGGCCGTCCGAGACGACCAGCCGACGCAGGCCGACGGCCGGTTCGGGGTGGAGCGACCAGAAGTCGGCACCGGTGAGCAGCCTCACCTTCCGCTCCAGGGGAAGGGCGGCGACAAGGCTTTCCAGCTTCATGAGGGGGTCCCTGAGGTCGGGGTGACAGCGTTGGAGGACGTCTTACTGATACGTAGAAGTGAGACGTATCAGTAAACGTAGCCGCAGCCCCGAGACGAGCACAAGAGGCGGATCAGAGTCCGAGCAGCGGACCGTACTCCCCCCGCACGCGGGCACTGATCGAGGCGTGCTTCGGGGCGTAGCGGGTGTAGAACTCCTTGCCGCACTCCAGGTCCTCCAGCGCCGCCTTGATCTCCTGATCGAGGTGCGGCCTGGCCTGTGCGGGATCTGGTTCTCGGGCTTGCCGCTCAGCTTTTCCAACTGGTCCCAGAACTCGGTCTCCCCTCTCTTGCCCAGCGCCATCGGCTTGGTCGAGGGAACCCGCCGTCCCTTGCCACCGAGGCAGTCGGCGAAGCCCGCGGCAAGCGAGATCAGCGCGGGGTCGCCGTCGATCTCGGCGGCCTCCAGCTCCTCCCTGGCCTCGCGCATTTGCGTGATTCCGTCCAATGCCGACTCCACCTCCTTGTTCAGCACCTCCTTCGCGGCCTTGACGATGCAACCCTTTAGCGCCTCGTCGTAGGAATCGAGCTGAGAGAGGTTCAGCTTCGCCACGATCTGCTCGTTCGGGTCGTCCTTGCGAGCGGACTCGGCGCTTTCGATGCTGCCGGTCAAGGGGTCCTTCGGGTAGACATACTGGGAGAACACTCCGAAGCCGTACTTCTGGCGGTAGGTCTTCATGGCCTCGTACGTGCTCAGATCAGGCTCGGGCCGCTGCGGCGCGACATAGGCCACGTACTTGAAGCCCTTCTGCTTCATGCAGTCGGCCTTGACCTGCTCCATCCTGGGCCGAGGATCCGCCGACCGTTTCGCGGCGACGGGGGCGGCGGCCGGTTCGGCGGCACACCCCGACATGAGGGCCAATAACAGCAACCACGTGACACGACGCATGGAATCTCCAGATAAGGCGGGACGCGCGCATGCGCGAATCGTGCGCCAGGATGGCCGCGACGATCTTCTGGGCGCCGATCAAGATACTCCGTTAAACGGAGTCTACGCAACTTGCAAACCCCGGACCGGCGTACCGAGCCCGACATTTGGTTCCATGAGTATAATTGTTATATGCCAGCAACTAATGAGCCCGTCGCCACCCTCAAGGAGACCGGGCCACCCAGGCCGGACCGCCGGCGGCGGCTGCTCATCCTCGCGATCTGCTGCCTGAGCCTGTTCATCGTGGGCCTGGACAACACGATCGTGAACGTCGCCCTGCCCGCCATACAGCGCGACCTGCACGCCTCCGTCTCCGGCCTGCAGTGGATCATCGTCGCCTACACGGTCGTGCTGGCCAGCCTGCTCATGCTCTCCGGCTCGACCGCGGACAGGTTCGGGCGGCGCCGCACCTTCCAGACGGGCCTGGCGCTGTTCACGCTGGGCTCCCTGCTGTGCTCGCTCGCGCCGAGCCTCGGCTGGCTGGTCGCCGCGCGGGCACTGCAGGCCGTCGGCGGCTCCATGCTCAACCCGGTCGCCATGTCGATCATCACGAACACGTTCACCGATCCGAGAGAGCGGGCGCGCGCCATCGGCGTGTGGGGTGGCGTGGTCGGGATCAGCATGGCCCTGGGGCCCGTGATCGGCGGGGCGCTGGTGGATTGGGGCACCTGGCAGACGATCTTCTGGATCAACATTCCCGTGGGGCTGGCCGCGCTCGTCCTGTGCGCCTTGTTCGTGCCCGAGTCGCGAGCCCCCCGGGCCCGCCCGATGGATCCCATTGGGCAACTCCTGGTCATCGTGCTGCTGGCCGGGCTGACATACGGTGTCATCGAGGCGCCGTCCGCCGGGTGGGGCTCGGGGCAGACCATCGCCTGCTGCGGGGCGGCCGCGCTGGCACTGGCGCTGCTCATCCCGTACGAGCTGCGCCGGGCGGAACCGCTGATCAACCCGAGGTTCTTCCACAGCGTCCCCTTCGCGGGGGCGACGGTCATCGCGATCTGCGCGTTCGCCTCGCTCGGCGGGTTCCTCTTCCTCAACACCCTCTACCTGCAGGACGTCCTCGGCTACTCGGCGCTGCACGCGGGGCTGCTGACCCTGCCGATGGCCGGGCTGACGGTGGTGTGCGCGCCGCTGTCCGGGCGGATCGTCGGCGGCGCCGGGCCGCGCGTGCCGCTGATCGTCGCCGGCGGCGCCATGTCCGTGAGCGCGCTGATCCTGACCGGGCTCACCGCCGACACCCCGACGTGGCAGCTCATAGCCTCGTACGTGGTCTTCGGGCTCGGCTTCGGCATGGTCAACGCCCCGATCACGAACACCGCCGTCTCCGGCATGCCGAGCGCCCAGGCCGGCGTCGCCGCCGCCGTGGCCTCCACCAGCCGCCAGATCGGCCAGGCACTCGGCGTCGCGGTGCTCGGATCACTGGTCGCCGCCGCCGTTCAGGGACCATGGCGTACGGGTTTCCCGCAGGCCAGCCACATCGGCTGGTGGATCTGCACGGCATCCGGCGCGGTCGTGCTGATGCTCGGTATCCTCACCACGAGCCGCTGGGCCAGGCGCACCGCCGAGCACACGACGGAGCGGCTGATCCACAGGATGGCGGGCACCGTATGAGCGACGCGACGAACGACAGCGGGACCGGCGAGGCCGCGCAGGACGCCGTCGCCCGTTCCTGGGCGGCCATGTGCTTCCTCGTCCTGAAGCAGGAAAACCGCCGCAAGGAGGTCGCCGACACGCTCGGCATGAGCTTCTTCCGGGCCAAGGCGCTGCGCCGCCTGCTGGGCGGCCCGCTCACCATGCGCGAGCTGACCGCCCGCCTGGGCACGGAGAAGCCGTACACCACGCTGGTCGTGGACAACCTGGAGCGGGCGGGCTACGTCGAGCGCAGCGTGCATCCCGACGATCGCCGCTCCAAGCTCGTCACCCTCACCCCGGCCGGCGTCGCCACCGCCGAGCAGGCCGAACGCATCCTGGCCCGGCCGCCGCGCTCCCTGCTGGCGCTGGAGCCGGCGGAACTGGCCGCCCTCGACCGGATCATGGCCAAGCTTCAGGCACCCGCCGAGGTGACGAGCGAACAAGCGCTCTGAGGCGGCCGCCCGGACACCGCCGCGCCCTGCTCAGGCGGATCACGGAAGATCCGCGCTGAACAGGGCGCCATCGTGCTCAGGGACAGGTCGGCTCGCCGCTCTGCGCGGGTACGTTCACCCCGCTCCAGGCCGCCTTGATGACGTTGAACTCGACACAGCCGGTGAACAGCGTCTTGGCCGCCCGCAGCGTGGCCACGCGCGCCTTGGCGTGCGTCCACGGCGCCGTCTTCATGTTCAGGCCGGTCAGGAAGATCTGGCCCGCCTTGCGGATGCCGACGCCGGTGATGGCCGCGCCGCCGTCGCACCGGCTGCTGGCCGGCTTACCACTCGGGTTCGTGCCCTCGGCCAGCAGGTAGAACCAGTGGTTCTGCGGTCCGGCCGCCGCGTGCACCTCGGTGCTCGGGATGGAGGAGCTGTAGCAGTTCGGGTCGCCCAGCGCCGACGGGTTGTACATGTTCCTGATCGCGCCGCTGCCCACCAGGTTGACCTCCTCGCCGACCAGGTAGTCGGGCGGGTCGAGGCTGGCCGGCTCGTTGGCGTACGCCTCGGTCAGCGCGCCGAAGATGTCACCCGTCGACTCGTTCAGGCCGCCGGCCTCGTTGCCGCTGCCGCTGCTGCCGCCGGAGAACTGGAAGACGCCGTGGCCGAACTCGTGCCCGACGACGTCCATCGAAGTGGCCTGCCGGCTGCCTGCGGAGTTGCGGCCGAAGGAGGCGTACGAGCCGTTCCAGAAGGCGTTGGCGTCGTTCAGTCCGACCCTCGCGGGGTAGCCGCGGCCCGAGCCGTTGATGCCGTTGCGACCGAGCCACTCGCTGAGCATGCTCCATTCGTGCTGGACCGCGAAGAGCGCGTCGACGCAGGCCGTCTCCAGGTTCGTGCCGCTGCCGTTGCCCCAGCTGTCGGTCGACTTGGTGTACGCCGAGCCGTTCTGGCCGCCGCACTGGACGCCGGTGCGCGTGGGGTCGCGCATCACGTACGACGGGGACGTGGCGATGGTGACCGGGTTGCCGTTGTAGTAGCTGTTGCCGGTGCCGTCGACCACCTGGTCCCACTGGTCGATGACCTGGCCGTCACGCGCGTCCACGTACACGTGCAGGATGCTCGACTGGTCGGCGGTGGCGGCCACGACCTCCCATGCCAGGCGTGGCGTGGTCGTGGCGGCGTGCACCACGAGAGCCGGCGTGCTGATCGAGGTGGCCTTGGGCGCCACGTTGCGGGCCGTGTCCGCCGCCGCCTGCGCGGCGATCCGCGGCTTGGTGTCCAGGGCGATCTTCGCCTGCTGGCCGGTGTCGATCGTGCTGACGGCCCTGCCGGACTTGTCGGTCGTGACGACCACCTCGCCGCCGTAGACGGGCAGGCCGGCGTAGGTACGGCTGTAGGTGAGGTGCTGTATGCCGTTGACGCCCGCGATGGTCGACGACAGGGAGAAGGCGTCCTGGTCGGCGGCCAGGAGCTGCGTCCGGCTGGACGCGATGACGCTCTGCGCGGTCGCCACCGCGGTGCCGCGCTCCGAGGGTGAGGGCGGGTCGGCCGCCTGGGCGTTCGCGCTTGTGGCGCCCGCCGGTGCGGTGATGGTCAGGGCTAACGCGAGTATGGCGGCAGCGCCCAACCTGAGCTTGGGGTTCACGCTCGTTGCTCCTCAGGGGGGTGGAGTGGACGAGCCCCGGCCGGCTGGGGTTGCACTCAGACTCGCATCGCGAGTGACTTAAGTGATACCTCCCAATTAGCCCATAACGCCGTGGTATGGGCCTCGTCAGGTGGCGTTATCCAACTGTTCGGCTATCCGCTCCAGACCACTCTTGATGAGCTGGCCGTACTCGTCGTCACCGAGCGCGCCGATCCCGGCTCGGGCCTGCTGGAGGTGCTCGCGGGCGCGGGCGAGATCGCCCAGCTTGCGATAGCACTCACTCAAGTTCAGGTGCAACGACGGATACAGGCCCGCCACCGAAAGCGGCACCCCGGCCTGCGCCACCTGCTCGTCGGTGACCTGATCAGCGGCGGCCAGCGCGCGCAGATCCCACATCAGCTCCTGGTGCACGTCGTCCTGCACATCGGCCATCGAGTGGGCAAGGACGCAGACATGCAGCGGATCGCCTTGCTCGCCGCCGATGTCCTCCCAGATCTGCGCGAACAGGTCGCGAGCGGCGTCAGGCTGACCTCGGTGGTGATGTAACTCCACCCCCTGGCCGATTCGGGCCATCGTCGCGTCGGCGGTCATCAGCGTCTCCTTCACTGGTCGGAAGCAGCGGCCAGCCTACTCAGTCGTCGTGGGCGATGAGCATGAGTTGCCGCCACAGCAGCACGACGAACACCGCGGAGCCGGCGAAGGCGAACCAGAAGGGCGCCGCGACACCGAAGCGGGTGGCCAGGACACCGCCGATCAGCGAGCCGACCACCAGACCGGCGTAGACGCAGATGGTGTAGACACTGCCCACCCGGCCCTGGAGTTCGTGCGGGACCGCGCGCTGGCGGACGGTGGTCGAGGTCGTGCCCCAGATGAAGGCGTGCGCGCCGAAGGCCAGGAAGATGGCCCCGGCCACCCACGGTGAACGGGTCAGGGCCAGGCCCAGGTGGGTGAACGTCTCGATGATGAGTCCGATCCGCATCAGGGCGCCGAGACTCACACCGCGGGTGATGGTCCCGTACAGGCCGGTGCCGATCAGGCCGCCGATCGCGCCGATGGTGGTCATCAGGCCGAACCCCATGGCGCCCAGCCCGAGCTGTTCCTGGGTGTAGAGGACGAAAACCGACCAGGCCGCGCCGAACGTGAAGTTGAAGATCAGGATGGTGAGCGCCAGGGTGCGGACCGGCGCGTGCTGGATGGTCCAGGTGAACCCGGCGATGAGTTCCCGTACGGTGTCGGGCTTGGGGCCGTCTGCCTGCCGGCCGTGCGGCGGCAACGTGATCCGCGAGACCAGGACGATCCCCGCCATCACCAGGAGCAGCTGGCTCGCGAACGGCCAGGTGAAGCCCAGGCCGAACAGCGCCGCGCCGATCGGCGGCCCGGCGAGCTGATTGAGCGTGATGAACCCCGTGCCCAGGCGGGCGTTGGCGATGACGAGATCGTCCTTGCCGACCATCATGGGCGTCAGCGTGGCCGTCGCGTTGTCGGCGAACACCTCGGCGATGGATCGGAGCGTGAGCGCCGCCAGCGCCGTCGCCACGGTCACGGTGCCGGTCACCAGGAGCGCGACGAGCGCGGCCAGCACCATGGCCCGTACCGCGTTCGCGACGAGCACGATCCTGCGCCGGTCGCGCCGATCCGACAGCACGCCCGCGTACAGGCCGAACAGCAACGGCGGCGCCCAGCCCACCAGGGCCGACAGCGAGATCAGCAGCGGGTCGCGGGTCAACGTCGCGATCAGCAGCGGGCCCGCGGCGGCCGCGACCCCGTCACCGAGATTCGTCAGCCAGCTCGAGGCCAGCAACCACCGAAACCCTGTCCCCAGCCGGGCAGGCAGGACCCTCTCCATCACTGTGATCACGAGCGCAAAACCATACGTTTCGCGGGGATCTACGGCAACGCGTTTTCGCGTCTACGCGCTACGTCGCGAGGAGCCGGCCGCTCTCCTCGGACCCCGAATCAGGCGGACTCGCGGATCACCAGGCTCGCGGTCTCGGTCCGTGGGGACTGCGGCGAGCGCGCGCCGTCGGCCCGCAGAATCATCTCCGTCAGGTGCTCGGCCACGGTCTGGGTGTGCTGGTCGACCGTGGTCAGGGGCGGCACGGCGAAGGGCGCGAGCGGGATGTCGTCCACGCCGATCACCGCGAGGTCGCCGGGGGCGGCCAGGCCCGCGGTCCGCATCCCGGCCAGCAGCACGAACGCCGTCTCGTCGTTGTAGGCACAGACGCCGTCGACGCCCGCGGCGTGCCAGCCGCGCGCCACCTCGGCGGCCGTGGCCGTGTCGAGCGGGACCTCGCGTACGTCCGGCGGCTCCAGCCCCAGCTCGGCACAGGCTTGGCGGACGCCGCCGAGACGCAGGTGGTAGAAGTCGCGTACGCGCGGATCGTCCGGCGCCGCGTAGCCGATGCGGCGGCGACCGGTGGCGGCGAGATGCCCGGCCTGAAGGCGGCCGATCTCGGTCTGCGGCAGCGTCAGGACGTTCTCGCCGCCGCCGTCGAGGCGGGCGCTGACCAGTTTGATGCCGGCCGCCCGCAGGCTCGCCCGGTCCTCGGCGGAGATGGCGGTGAACGCGACGATGGCGGTCGGCTCCAGCTCGCGGGCGAGCGCCGTCACGGGCAGGCGGCGTTCGCGCCGGGTGATCGCGGTCAGGCCGTGTCGTTCGAGGTCGTCGGTGAGGTGCTCGACGAGCTGCGCGAGCGTGGCGCCGAGCGGCACGCCGGACAGCACGATCAGCACGAGGTCACTACGGCCCCGGCGCAGGGTGCGCGCGGCGGCGGAGGGCGCGTAGCCGAGCTTGTCGACCGCCGCGAAGATCCGGCTCCGGGTCTCCTCGGAGATCTTCTGGTGCGGCACGTTGTTGAGCACGTAGCTGACCGTGGTCTGCGAGACCCCGGCCTCCCTGGCCACATCGATCGAGGTGATCCGGCGCTGCCTGGCTGCCATCCGACCCCTTCAGTACGGCTCCGGGCTGAATCGTAACAGTGGTGCCGGCGGAAACCGGCCGGGAGATCTCTGAGTAAGTCATCCAACTAACTGTGGACAAGCGCCGAGCGGACGCACTAGAGTTCTTCTCAGTCAGCCAACTAACTAACTGATGGAGAGCAACATCATGATCGTTGTCACGGGCGCCACGGGTAACGTCGGACGCGAGCTCGTCAGCATCCTCGCCGCCGCCGGCGAGCAGGTCACGGCCGTGTCCCGCCAGTCCGCCCAGTTCGCCGAGGGCGTCCGGCACAGCCCGGCCGACCTGAACGACCCCACGAGCCTCCGCTCCGCGCTGGAAGGCGCCGACGCGCTCTTCCTCCTCGTGGCCGGAGACGACCCGCACGGGATCCTGAAGGAGGCCGCGCACGTCAAGCGGGTCGTCCTGCTGTCCTCGCAAGGAGCGGGCACCCGTCCCGAGGTCTACCGGCACCCGGCCCTGTTCGAGCAGGCGGTGCGCGAGTCGGGGCTGGACTTCACGATCCTGCGGCCGGGCGGCTTCGATTCCAACGCCTACGCCTGGGCCGAATCCGTCCGGACGCGGCGCACCGCCGCCGCGCCCTTCGGGGACGTCGGGCTGCCGACCATCGACCCGGCCGACATCGCCGCGGTCGCGGCCGCGGTCCTGCGTGAGTCCGGGCACTCCGGGCGTACGTATGAGCTGACCGGGCCCGCGCTGGTCACCCCGCGCGAGCGGGCGGCGGCGCTGGGGGCGGCGCTCGGTGAGCCGGTGCGGTTCGTGGAGCAGACCCGCGAGGAGGCACGTACGCAGATGCTCCAGGTGATGCCCGAGCCCGTCGTCGAGGGCACGCTCGCCATCCTGGGCGAGCCGACCGCGGCCGAGCAGACCGTCAGCCCCGACGTCCAGCGCGTGCTCGGCCGCGCGCCGCGCACCTTCGCCGACTGGGCCGCGCGCAACCTCCCCGCCTTCCGATGAGCACCGATTCCCACCTTCCGGACCTTCCGGCGGGCACCACTCGCCGCCTTCCGGAGGGCGCTCCGGCGGGCGTGGCGGGTTTCCTCGCCGAGCCGCACGTCGCCACCCTGACCACCCTGCGTCCCGACGGCTCGCCGCATGTGGTCGCGGTGCGCTTCACCTGGGACGACGTAGCGGGGCTGGCCCGCGTCCTGACCGTCGGCAGCACCCGGAAGGCCAGAAACCTCGCCCGGCAGGGCGGCCGTGCGGCGCTCTGCCAGGCGGTGGGGTTCCGGTGGGTGACGCTCGAGGGCGTCGCCACTGTGCACGACGTACCCGATCGGGTGTCCGAGGGCGTCAGGCGCTATGCCGAGCGCTACGGATCGCCGCCACCCCATCCGCCCGGCCGCGTCGTCATCGAGATCGCGGTCGATCGCATCACTCAGCTCAACCTTGGCTAAGGACTGGATCATGGCATTTCTCGACATTCTCGACTCGACCCTGCACTACCGGGAGTCCGGCGCTGGGGCGCCGATCGTCTTCCTGCACGGCAACCCGACCTCGTCCCACCTGTGGCGAGAGGTCATGCCGGCCGTGGGACCCGGCCGGCTCCTGGCCCCCGACCTGATCGGCATGGGCGAGTCGGGCAAACCTGATATCGACTACACCTTCGCCGATCACGCCCGCTATCTGGACGCCTGGTTCGACGCCCTGGACCTCCAGGACGTGGTCCTGGTCGGGCATGACTGGGGTGGCGCCCTGGCCTTCGACTGGGCCACCCGGCACCCAGGTCGGGTGCGCGGCATCGCGTTCACCGAAACCATCGTCAAGCCGATGACCTGGGAGGAGTTCCCCGAGGGCGGCCGCGAGCTGTTCCGGGCGATCAAGACCGAGGGCGTCGGCGAGGCGATGATCCTGGACGACAACGCCTTCCTCGAGCAGGGGCTGCCGGGCACCGTCGCCACACCGATCTCCCAGGGCGACCTTGACGTCTACGGCAAGCCGTACCCGACGCGCGAGAGCAGGCGGCCGCTCTTGCAGTGGCCGCGCGCGATGCCGCTGGGCGGCGAGCCCGCCGACGTCGTGGCCAGGGTCGAGGCGTACGACCGGTGGCTGGCGGCCAGCACGGACGTGCCCAAGCTGCTGCTCACGTTCGCACCCGGGCCGGGAGCGATGATGCACGTGGACATGATCGCGTGGTGCGCGGCCAACATGGCCGCTCTGGAGATCGAACACTCCGAGGAGGTCGCCGGACACCACACGCCGGAGGACCACCCCGTCCTGATCGCCACGGCCATCTCGGCCTGGGCGGACCGGCACGGCCTCCGCTAACGGTGGCGGACGACAACCCGACGCCCCCACCACGCCCCGCCCGACCGAGCCGGAGTGTGTTTCCCTCATGGGCGAGCTTCTCGTGTCGAGATTCATCAGACGAAGGTGGGTGACTAGGGTGCGAGGGCTGGGCGGTGTGCAATCTCGGCTCATGACGGACATTGACCGGATCGATCACTCGGTCCTGTACACCACGGACATGGACACCACCGCCGCCACCTACGAGGCATTGGGCTTCACCCTGAGCCCGCTGTCGATGCACATGGGTTCCCATCGTCCCGGCGGCGAGCGCGAGCCCATGGGCGCCGGTAACCGGTGCGCCCTGTTCGGCGGCAATTACCTGGAACTGCTCGGCCTGTTCGGCGACGGACGCGTCGATCCCTGGCACATTCGCTCGCTGATCGCTCGGTACGAGGGCCTGCACGGCAACTCGTTCGGCTGCGCCGACGCGGCCGTGACCGAGGAGCGGCTGCGCGCGGCCGGGCTGTCCTCCTCGGGCGTCCTGCCCCTGCAGCGCGAGGTGGAGACCCCGGACGGCACCGCGACGGCACGGTTCCAGGCGATCCACCTGGAGAGGGCGCTCACGCCCGAGGGGCTGGTCCACGCCGCCTGCCATCTGACGCCCGAACTCATCCACCAGCCCCGCTACCTGCGCCACGCCAATGGAGCCACCCATCTGGAGAGCGTCCTGCTGGTGGTGGACGACAGTGACCTGGCCGCCACCGTGCAACGGTATGCCCGCATCCTGGATGTGACGCCGGTCGCCGAGGGGCCGCGCCAGGTACTGCGGCTCGCGCTTGGGCAGATGGAGATCATCCCGGTCTCCGGCTTCGCCGAGGTGCTGCCCGGCGAGGACGTTCCGGCCCTGCCGTACATGGCCGGACAGACGGTGGCGGTCGCCGATCTCGCCGCCGCCCGCACACTGGTGGAGGGCAACGGCTTCGCCACGCGGGACCTGCCGGGCGGCGGGTTCTTCGTCGGCGCGGCCCAAGCACGCGGCGCCGCGCTCGCTTTCCGTGAGGTGCGGCCATGAGCCTCACCACCTTGTTCGCCTTCCGTGAGGTGCGGCCATGAGCCTCACCGGCGCGTTCGCCGGCATCCGGTACGGCAGGGCCGATCGGCTGTCGGCGCCGCGGGCCGTACCGGACCTTGATGGCGGGCCTGGAGCGCCGCTGCCGGGGCGGGCCGCGCCGCAGCCGGCCTCCCGCCTGGCGCACGTCATGGGTCCCGACAGCGGGCTCGAGCAGGACGAGGACTGTCTGTCGTTGAACGTCTGGGCTCCGGGCGGCAGCGGGCTTCCCGTCCTGGTGTGGCTGCATGGCGGCGGGTTCACCAGCGGCTCGGGCGGCGAGGCGTGGTACGACGGTGCGCTGCTGGCCCGGCGCGGCGAGATGGTGGTGATCACGGTCACCTATCGGCTGGGCGCTCTGGGCTACCTGTACCGGCCCGGCGGTCAGGCCAACCTCGGGCTGCTCGACCAGATGCTGGCGCTGCGGTGGGTGCGGCAGAACGTCACCCGCTTCGGCGGAGATCCGGATCGCGTGACGTTGGCCGGCCAGTCAGCCGGTGCGATGTCGGCGCTGGCCATGCTGCGCCATCCGGGCTGCGGCGAGCTGTTCCAGCGGGTCATCCTGCAGAGCCTGCCCGCGGGTGTACGCCCCTACGACCTCGAACAGGCCACGTCCATCGCCGATCTCTTCCTCGAACTGCTGGGCGCCGACGTCATGACGGCGCCGACCGCGTCGATCCTGGCCGCCCAGGGCGAGGTCGCCCGGCGCACCGCCAGGCCGGGCGCGGTCACTCCGCCCTTCCAACTGGTCGAGGACCCGGCGCTGACCGACGCTCCCCGGGACATCCCTACATTGATCGGAACCACCCGGGATGAGGCCAGGGCGTTCTTCCCCAGCGCGGCGGAAGAGGCGACCGACCGGCTGTTCCGCCACGGCAGCCTGGAACTGGCGGCGGCCATGACCACCGCCTACGCCTACCAGTTCGACTGGTCTCCCGCCGGTAGCGCGCTCGGGGCCTGCCACTGCGTCGAGTTGCCGTTCGTGTTCGGCGGCCTGCGGGCGTGGCGAGACGCGCCGATGCTGGCCGGGGCCGACCCAGCCGATCTGGGGCGCCTGGTCGAGCAGGTCCAGCGGCCCTGGATCACCTTCATCCACGGCGAGTCACCCGGCTGGCGTCGCTACGACCAGGGCTCGTTCGTGCATCACTTCGCATAGTCGCACCGACCCGTTTGCTGCTGCGGATGATCGGCGCGCTCTCCAACTCGCGGATGCCCGGCAGGGGACCGATCCCGGTCTCCAGGTACTCGTAGAGGGCGGGCACGTCCCGGCAGGCGGCGAACACCAGCAGGTTCGTCGTGCCGGTGGTGGCCGCCACGAAGGCGGCCTCGGGATGCCCGGCCACCGCGTCGGCTGTCCGCCGTAGCGCGGATGGCTCGACGGTCAGCCACAGCATCGCGATCGTGTCGTATCCCAGGAGCAATGGGTCGATGTCCACGTCGAAGAAGACCGCCCCGGCCCGGCGCAGGTACTCCAGCCTGCGCCGGGCCGTCATCTCCGAGGCTCCGATCGCCTTGGCCAGCTCGGCATATCCCGCCCGTCCGTCCTGGGCGAGCACCGCCAGCAGCTGTTCGTCCTCCTCGCTCGACACTACGGCTTCCTCGCACAGGTCGCCCGGCCCGGGGGCCAGCGCCGCGATCTGGCCGGAGGTGAGCGCGTCGGCCCGCCCGTGCCACCCGGTCGGACCGCCGGCGAACACCCGCAACACGCAATGGGCACTGACCCCGGTGACCTGTGGCGTCCGTGGGAGCTGTCCGAGGAGCAGAGCGTCCCGTCGCTGCCGATCCCGCGCCTGGACGACACAGACGATCTGCGTGCCGCCCGAGGTCAGGCTCACCCAGGAGGTGTCGTCCCTGCGCGCCAGCGCATCGGCGATCGCCGTGGCAGCCTCCGGTAGAGCCTGGATCCGCAACACCCACTCCACCCAGCCCAGCCGCTGCGCCACCGGCTGCCCCACCACCCGCAACGCACCGGCCGAACGGAGCCGCCGATACCGCCGGGCCACCGTCTGATCCGACACCTCCAGCACGGCCGCGATCTGCCTGAACGCCGCACGTCCATTGACGTGCAGCGCGTGGACGATCGCTCGATCCAGCTCATCCAGCAAGGGCAACGCCTGGTTCACAGCACGGCGTATTGGTCGTACGCGGCATAAAGCTCAGTCCATTCGTCGTCGATGAGCCGGTGGCCCGGGCGGCATGACCTTACGCGATCCGGGCTGGTCTTGGCCGAGGGCGATCAGGCCGGCTGCGCCCTGGCCCGGAGGGTGAAGTCTGCGCGACACCTCACATTGCGCGGGGCTGCTTCGTCCTACCGGTGAACCGAACGCGAAGGAGCTTACCGACCATGGAACCCGTCAAGGTCGCGATCATTTACTTCAGCGCCACCGGCACCGTGCATGCTACGGGCCGCTGAACACCTTCGCCCGGGGAAGATCGATCTGCGGAAGATCCGCAAGCACTGGGGCGCCATCCTGCGCGTGGTCGCCTCGATCTACACCGGCGAGGTCCGCGCCTACGACGTGGTCACCATGCTGCAGCGCGACGGCCACCCCACAGCGCTGGGGGAGGCCATCGCCGCCTATGGCCGGCATCTTCAAGTCCTTGCAGTGCGCCACGAGGCGCTGTTCTGTTCGGACGGAGGTGAAAGACCACCGGCGCTTTGCCGTCGTAGCGGCGAGGCGAAAGTTGGAGGCAGCCTGATCCGGGGGTCGCCGGGGAGGGTGGGAGCAGCCTCGACAAAGTCGGGTCGGTCCAGGACTGCCGGATGGGCCGGGCCCGGTGAACGAGAGGGGAAGGTATACGCGAGGAACCGGTGTCGTTACGCCTCTTCAATTTGAACCAGCTCCAATCTGGCAGATATGGGCTGGGTGGCGGTGCGCATCCGCTCGGAAGGGCGGAGAACTTCTGGCCGGATATTGCATGTCTGGGCTGGGAGGCCACGGTGAAGGACTACGGCGTAGCCGTGGCGAGGCCGCAGGGGCAGAGCCGGGTGCCTAACCCCACAACCGAACAGCAGTGAACGTGGGAACCGTCCGCGTACGTTCCTCATCCGCCCCTCAGCCAGAGGTGCCGGGTGCGGATAGGCGCGGACGCCTGCCGAAGGCGCGGATGGGACGGAGCCGTCGTAGTACTCGGAGCCGGGGAGAGCCCGGTACAGGGGGAAGGACGGCAGCGTGCCAGTTGAGGAGAAGAGTGCAATGTCCGAAGACGCGCCGGTGAATTCCGGCGCCGTGAGATGGCCGGATCCCGATTCGGCGTATCTTGCGGTACGGAGGATGCAGATCAAGTTACATCGCTGGGCGGGAGAGGACTTCTCCCGCCGCTTCGGCGACCTGTTCAACCTCGTCTACGACCCGGCCTTTCTGGTGCATGCGTGGGAACGTGTCGCATCAAATGCCGGGGCAAGGACGCCGGGGATCGACAGGGTCACGGTGGCCTATATCGAGACCCGGATCGGGGTGGAAGAGTTCCTGGACGGCATTCGCAACGCGCTGAAGTGTGGCGGGTTCGAGCCGGTCGAGGTGCGGCAGGTGATGATTCCCAAGTCGAGCGGCAAACTCCGCAAGCTGGGGATCCCCACGGTCGCCGACCGGGTGGTCCAGGCCAGCCTCAAGGCGGTGCTCGAACCCATCTACGAAGCGGACTTTCTGCCGTCGTCGTATGGGTTTCGTCCCAACCGGCGAGCACACGACGCCATTTCCGAGATCCATTTCCTCGCGTCCAGCCCTCGGAACTATCAGTGGGTACTGGAGGCGGACATCACGGCGTGTTTCGACGAGATCGATCACACGGCGCTGATGAGCCGAGTGCGGGGCCGGATCAAAGACAAGCGGGTGTGTGCCCTGGTGAGGGCGTTCCTCAAGTCCGGGGTCATGACGGCCCTTGGCGAAGCGGACGAGACTGTGGCGGGAACACCCCAGGGCGGGATTCTCTCCCCGCTGCTGGCCAACATCGCCCTGTCAGCGCTGGACGAACATTTCGACCGGCAATGGCGGGAGATGATGAGCACCGACAAGCGGCGGCGTACGCGCAAAAGAAAAGGTCTGGGCAATTGGCGGATCGTCCGCTACGCGGATGATTTCGTTCTGATGGTGTCAGGCGATCGACACTGCGCCGAGGCACTGCGCGAGGAGGTGGCAGGTGTGCTGGCCCCGCTGGGGTTGCGCCTGTCTCCGGAGAAAACCCGTGTCGTTCACGTGGACGATGGCTTCGACTTCCTCGGATTCACCATCCGCAGACAGCGGAAAAGAGGAACGGAGAAGTACTTCGTCTACACCAAACCGTCCAAGAAGGCGATTCAGTCGATCAAGGACAAGGTGAAGACAAAGCTGAACAGGTCAACCCTGCATCTGGACCTGGACAAGCTGTTGATCAGCTTGAACAGGATGATGCAGGGCTGGGCGAACTACTTCAGATATGGGGTGTCGAAACAGGTGTTCCATGCGGTGGACGACCACGCGTGGCATCGCATCGCCAAGTGGATCCACCACAAGCACTCCCGGCTCAGTTGGAGCGAACTGCGTCGCCGGTTCTGCCGACCGGGTACCTGGATAATCGCCCATCACGGTGTCGAGTTCACCGGCGCATCCAGCGTCAAGGTGACCCGCTACCGCTATCGCGGGAGCACCATCCCGACCCCATGGACTTCGAGGCCGGCAGCCACCGCGAGCGGTGGCTGACCAGCGGGAAAGGCACGTGGAGCGCCCGATGCCGAGAGATTGGCACGTCGGGTGCGGCGGGCGGGCCGGGGAAACGGATCAGTCGCGAGGCTGGCACCGCGCCCCGGTCCGACCCGACCATCCTGGCCTTCATCGACACCGACGAGACCTACCGGCGCGACATCAAGCACATTCGCAACCTGCAGCAAGGCCGCCACGACCTGGCCCGCAAGATCTGCCACGGCCGCAAGGGCGAGCTGTACCACCGCTACGAACGGGGTCTTGAAACCAGCTCGGCGTCCTCGCGCTTGTTCTGAATTGCGCGGTTCTGTGGACGACTGTCTACCTTGACGCCGCCGTCCGCCAGCTCAAGGCCCAGGGGTGCCCAGTCCGAGACGAGGACATGGCCCGACTCAGCCCGTTCGTGCGCAAGCACCTCGGCGTGCACGGCGCCTATAACTTCCTCCTGCCGGGTCTGGCCCCCGGCGCCATCCGCGATCTGCGCGACCCCGACGCACCCAACGACGACGAAGAATGAGACCCCCGTGACAGACAACGCGGCCGGCTTCTGGTACTGCGGCGATCTCGCGCAGGGATTGACCTTCGGCGCGGAGGGCGAGGATCGCGCGGCGTTTGTCGGCGTCGACGACGCGGGGGCGGTCCGTGCTGGTCAGGTACGGTGCGCGGTCGAAGAGCACGAGGGCCAGCCCTTGGGGCCTCATTTCTGCATCTCGTAGGTCAGCTTGACGATCTTCGAAAAGGTCTTCACGCCCGCGAGTCTCAGCTTGGCATCCTGCCCCTCCCGGAAAAATTGCTTCCCACTCCCGGCCATAAAGGGGTAAATCGTGAGGTCGATGACATCGATCAGCTGCTCTCGCAGAAGAGCCTCCCCGAACTGGCCGTGGCCGAGAAGCAGCAGGTTTCCCCCGTCTTGCCGTTTGAGGCGGGCCACCTCGGCAACGGCATCGCCCCGAACGATGATCGAGTTGTTCCAATCAGCCCTCTCCAGCGTCGAGCTGAACACGTACTTCGGGATCGTCGTGAGTCGGTCGGCCCACATCGGCTTGTGGTCTGTGCGACCGTCATACAGTTCCGCGAACGCTTCGTAGACGCGGCGCCCGAACAGGATCGCGTCGCAGGCCGACAGCAGACCCAGACCGTCCCGCAGATAGGCCTCATCCTGGTACTCAGCCACTCCCATGCCCACCGGGTCTTCAACGACACCGTCCGCCGAGGTCAGAACGTACTCGATCACTTTCCGCATAGCGCTAACCCTCCTGATTCGGTTACCGCTACCTACGAATGAGAGCCCTCGGACTCATCGCTACTGCTCGAAGAGCGCGAACAGCTTTGGATCCCGGTAGACGAGTAGGTGGGACAGCAGGCCGTCCGCTCCCCCCGTGAGCACATGGAGCGTGTTGGGCTGCACACCGTCGTCGGTGACGTGATAGAGCAGCAGCCCTGGTTGATGATTGGCCGAGATGAGACACGTCTGCCAGCGGGCGCCACGCCGGCGGAAGAGGTCTTCCATGAATGCTCGGTACGGAACCCGGCCGCGCAGCCACTGTCGAACTGGCGGCATCTCGAAGACGACATCCGCTGTTACCAACTGCTCCAGTGCCTCTGCGTCCCCCGCTTCCAAGGCCCGGGCGTACTGCTCGACCAGTGCGGCTTCGATGCCTCGTTGCTCAGGGCGGCCATCAGTTCGCGTCTGTGAGAGACGAGCTCGAGCGCGCTGGAGTGCAGAGTTGATCGCAGGTACCGAGGTGCCGAGTGCGGCGGCAGCGTCGGCCGAGGAGAAACCCAACACCTCACGCAGAATGAAGACCGCACGCTGTTGTGCTGGCAGCGCTTGTAGGAGAGCCGTCAACGCCAACCGGACTTCGCTGCCCCGCACCACCGCATCGCCGGTGCCATCCTCGCCCAACCAGCTTGACGGGGCCGGCTGCAGCCACGGGGTGTCGAACCGAGGGACCAGAGGGGCGCCCATCTCGAATCCGGGATCGCTGAGATCGCGCGGCAGCGTACGGCGGCTCGCGTTCCGAAGTCGATCCACGCAGACATTCCGAGCGATCCGAAATACCCATCCGCTCACGCTCCCTACTTCGGCGTCAAAGTCCCCCCGCGCTCGCCATACCCGCTCAAGCACATCTTGGACGGCGTCTTCAGCATCGAACGGAGAGCCCAACATCTGATAGCAGAACGCCCACAACTCGCGGTAACGCTCGCCGAGGAAGCCATCCAGGACCTCCGTCCATCCCCTGTCCACAGGGCTAGTATTCACTCACCGCAACAAGGCCGACGACCACACTCGGACACTCAGGACTCAGCGACTGAGCCACGAGCCCCAGCTCCGTAGGCGTCAACAAGGTTCTGACCCGCGACAAGGCCCTCCGCTCCCGAACGTGTCCCCGCCAAGCAGTCGATCAAGGGTGTCGGGATTAGAAGGTTTGACGACACCCACGTGAAGGCTGCCGAGAGGGCCAGAAGAACCCGGACAACAGGGAATGAACCACCCCGCACGGGGTGAGCCGAGTCGCCGTGCGCACCGCACTGGCCGACCCGGTGCCCGCCCCAAGGACCCGCTCCCTCAGTCCTGATCGAAAGATGGGCCACCCCCATCCGGACGGTGGACGGCGGTAACTCCGCCCGAGCCCGGCTCGCTATCGCCGTTGGCCGTTCGGTTGCTGGTCAAGGGCCGGCGCTTGTTCGGCATCGTGGCCTCCTGCCTCCAGAGTCCGCCATGGCGTCCTTTCGCTCAAGAGACCGGTGACCTGCCGGTTCAACCAGTAGACGTAGGCGCGTCGCGGCCGCGGTTCAGCTGGCCATGAGCTTGCGGTTGGCCGCGCGGGCGGCGGCCAGGTCCTCCTCGCGCATCGTCGGCGCCGGGCGGCCCACCCTGCAACAGTGGTTGGACGGCGCCAAGCCGGTCCCGGACCCGGACGACCTGGTCGACGCGATCGCCGAGGTGCTGCCCGCCCACGGGCCGCTGGCCGATATGAACGATAGTGAACGCCCCACCTGCGCAGCGGCCAGGTGGCGATGATGCCTATCCCCGCCCGGGAGGGAAGGTTGACATGCATGGACTCACCTCAGGAACGCCTATTCCGGTTAGTGCCTGCGACCTTGGCGAGGATCGCCGCGTGGTGCGCATGCCTGATCGTCATCGGCATCGTGGCCCACTATGTGTTCGACTTCGTGGCGACGATGCGCATCGTGGCCCTGCCGGTAGCGGTCGCCCTGCTGCTGACCGCGCTGCTGTTCCCGCTCACCCGGCAACTGCGCGCCTCGGGCCTGCGGGCGATCTACGCCACCTGGGTCACCATGCTCGTCGCCCTCGCCGTGCTGAGCGGGACCGGCTGGATCATCGGCGTCCGAGCCAACGAGGAGTTCCCCGGCCTGATGACACAGG
Source organism: Nonomuraea aurantiaca (assembly GCF_020215705.1). Lineage (GTDB taxonomy): Bacteria > Actinomycetota > Actinomycetes > Streptosporangiales > Streptosporangiaceae > Nonomuraea > Nonomuraea aurantiaca. The sequence goes on from NZ_JAIWNB010000012.1 coordinate 126,132, forward strand.
TCAGGCAGACGGCCAAAACCCTGGAGGACTGGCTCTACACCGGCCCCCTGCATGTGAAGCCCATCCAGCTCAGCGGCTGGGTGGACGAGATCGCCAAGCTGGTCACCGAGCGCCAGCAGCAGATCACCTCGACAGTTCTCGCGGGCACCGTGGTGCTGGTCGAAGTGCTCGCCTCGATCGTGCTCCTGCTGTTCGTGACATTCTTCCTGCTCAAGGACGGTGACCGGATCTGGTCCTGGCTCATCAAGGGATTCGGCCGGATGGCGCCGCGGGTCGACCGGGCCGGACGGACCGCCTGGACCACGCTGTCCCACTACGTGCACGGCACGGTGGCCGTGGCCGCGGTGCACGGCGTGCTCATGGGTCTGGTCCTGGCCATCATGGGAGTGCCGCTCTGGGTGGCACTCGCCGTACTCATCTTCCTGGCCAGCTTCATCCCGATCGTCGGCATCCTCTTCGCCGGCGCAGTGGCGACCCTGGTCACCCTCGGCGCGAAAGGCCCCGTCTACGCGCTGATCTTCATCGGCATCCTGATCGTCGAACAGCAACTGGAAAACCACGTGCTCCAGCCGCTGATCGTCGGCCGGATACTGCACTTCCACCCGCTGGCGATCATCCTCGTGCTGGCCGTCGGCGGCATCCTGGCCGGGATCGCGGGCGCGGTCGTGGCCGTGCCGATCACCGCCATCCTCTACCGGGCCGTGCCCGAACTGTTCAAGGACGACCCCATCCCCCTCCCGGCAGCACCGGCTCCACGACCACCACCGCAGGCCACACCCCGTGGACAGGATCCTACGCAGAAAGACTGACGGCCTCGGCGGCACGCTCGCGGCAGGCGCAGGCGCAGGCGCCGGCGCCCAGGCTGTGGCGGACTCATGCGGAACGAGGCCGGTGCCGTAGCGGTTGGGGGAGTGCGGGTCGCCGGGCCGGTCGGTGAAGGCGTGTTGGCGGCGGTGGACGGCCATCCAGTCGATCGGGTTGCCCTGAAAACTCATTGACCCGGCCACGGCCAGCACGACGCGCAGCCAGGGGCGGGCGGTGAAGGAGCGGTGGATCAGCAGCCGGTGGAAGCCGACCGTCACCCCCAGCCCGGTCACCACGTAGAAGACGGTGGCCAGCAGCAGGTCGGTGAGGCTGACACCGGTTCCCCACGCCAGCCAGAGGCCGGCGGCCAGCGCGATGAACGGCGCGACCACGATGGTGGCGGTCAGTGCCACCTGGGCGAGGCCCGCCCGCTCGCGCATGGCAGGCTGGGGGAACGGCGCGCTGCCGTCATAGCCCGCCTCGGTGAGGTCGTGGGTGATCGGCATGCCGGTCACGCCACGATCGGGAAGCGTCGGTCCAGGCCGGTGATGTGCAGCAGCCGGGCCACGCGCGGCGGAACACCGGTCAGCGCCAGCGTGATGCCCCGTGCCCGGGCACGGCCTTGCACGCCGATCAGCACACCCAACCCGCCGACCCCGCAGAAGGTGACCCGGGACAGGTCCAGCACGAGCGGATCGGTGCTGTAGTTGAGAGTTTTGAGCAGCCGCTGACGCAGCTGAGCGGTGCTGAAGATGTCGATGTCCCCCGACAGGTGCACGAGGGTCGGCGCCGAAGCTGTCGGCGCCGTGGCGGTCGCCCCGCCGAGCAGGGCCGTGTCGATAGCGGTCATGGAAGGTCTCCTATTTGGAGAAGGCGAAGATGGATGAGAGGCCTGTCGGCCGGAGATCGGCCCGCCGCCAAAGCGGGCGGTGCCTGGACCGCTCAATCCGGCCGACAGGTGTACGGGGTTACCTCACGCCGATGTCGGCGTTCGGTCGCCTGCGCCGGTCGCTTCCTGCGCGACGACCGATCCGCCCTCGTTCTCCCAGCGGGCCGGGCTGTCGGCGGTCCCCGCTCGGAACGCGGGATCGGGTGGCAGGCTCGCCAGGGTGAGGATGTCGTCGAGCGCCATGCCGGCGGTGTCTTGGGCGGTGAGCTTGAACGTGGCCTCGGCGGCGCCGGCGGCGGTGCCCGAAGGGATGATCAGCAGGACGATCGGTTCGCCGGCGGCGAAGATGAGAGTGATCACGCGCGGGTCGGTGTGGCGGAACCAGCCGATGCGGACCTGGCGCCCACGCGCCGGGATGCGGCGTGGGATGTTCTGCCACGCATCGCCATGGAGGCCGATGCGGAGCGTGACTCGATCAAGCAGCCGGTCGACGGCGGCGATCAGAGCGGGCAGCTCGGCAGCCGCGTCGCGGGAGGAGGGCCACCAGGCCCCGTCCACCATCGCTCGCCGATTCGGTACCGGGCGCAGACTGAGGCGTAGCGTGGAATTGACCTGAGGGACTGTGGAGGAGGCGGCGCTGAGCGGCGCGGGGTGAGAGAGAAGTGTCGGCGTCATGATCTGCCTGACCCGTCCGAGCCCTGCGAAGAGGGCCGGTGGTGGTTCGCCGGGGGCGACGCAGACCTGAATGCCAACGCTCGGAAGGTCCTCGGTATCTCCATCATACTTCATTACTTCCGGAATTCGGCAATTCCGGAAGTAGACTGAGCGGGTGACTTCCGGAAACACGCCCTCAGAGATCATGCAACCGGTCGGATCAGCTTCCGGAAACACAAGCCGGTCGCGGGCCGTGCCGCTCCCCGCCTCCCACGCCCCCGTCCTGGCCGACTACACCGCCGCGCTCGCGCACGCCCCGCTGGCCGACTCCACCAAGACCAAGTACGTCTCGCGACTGCGCGGCTACCTGGCCTGGCTGGCCGACCCAGCCGACGCCGGCGCCCTGGACGGCGACCCGCTCACCGACCCCATCGCCGCCACCGGCGCCGTGCGCGACTTCCGCCGGCATCTGAAGAACGGCCGCCGGGCCCCCAACACCATCGACACCTACCTGTCGGCCATCGACGACTTCTATGCCCGCCGCGGCCTCGGCAAGCCCCAGGCGCGCCGCGAACGCGACGCGCGCCGCACCGCCCCCCGCGCCCTGGACGCCCGGCGCACCCGCCGCTACGTCCGCCACGTCCAACTCACCGCATCCTCGCGCGACAAGGCCATCGCCCTGCTGCCCTACTACGCCGGCCTGCGCATCTCCGAGGTCGTCGGCCTCGACCTGGCCGACGTCCGCCTCTCAGCCCGCAAGGGCGAACTACGCATCCGCGGAAAAGGCCGCGACGACGGCAAGATCCGTCTGCTGCCCGTCCATGCAGACCTACGCCAGGCCCTGACCGACTGGCTGGAGGCCCGCGCCGGTTGGAAGGGGGCCAGCACTCAGGCCGCGGTGTTCCTCAACCACCGCGGCGGCCGCCTGAGCGACCGCGCCACCCGCGACATCATCACCGGCCTCGGCGACGCCGTTGGCCTTAATGACGACCCCACCGAACCCTTCAGCCCGCACGTCCTGCGCCACACTTTCGCCACGCAGCTCATCCGCGACGGCAAAGACCCCATCCTGGTCGCCGAACTCCTCGGTCACGGCTCACTGGACACCACCCGCCGCTACGCCCTGCCCACCGAAGCCGACAAGGCAGCCGCTCTGGACGCCCTCATCACCGACCATTGACCACCAGCTTCCTACTGGTAGAGACCGTTGATCGGGTGATCTGTATTCGCCTGTGCGGGGAGATCCGTAGTCACTTTGTGTGGTCGCCAGCGGCGTAACGGCTCCAAGGGCTTCCGGCAGCTGCGGCGTGGCGCGTGGTGGCCTGAGGGGTGTAGCCGAGCATCTCGGCAACGACCGGGGCTGGGGCTTGGAGCACGAGTTGGCGCAGGGCAGCTTCCCGGGCGGCGCGCAGGTCTGTCGGGTGCTTTCTCTTCGGCTGTGGATCTCGTTTCCCTCTCGCGGCTGGGCGGCTCTTGCCGGAGGAGGACTCGCCGATTGACGAGTCCTGCTGATGGCCGGGCGTGCGGTGGCCTGTGGTCGGTAGGGTGCCTGCACTGGTGAGCGTGGAGGGGCAGAAGGTTCACCAGATCTCATCAGTGGAAGGTGCCCGATGCCCGGGCATTCAGGATGACCCGCGACGCGTTGTTCGAGACCTCGTGCAGGCCGTCGCGCCGTATGACGAGCGAGAGGCGTCCGATCAGCAGTGGATGCTGGACTGGATCGATGCCGGTCATCCGCTGTTCCGCACGGCCAAGCCGGCCACTCCGCACCGGCATCTAGCGGTTCATGCCGCGCTCTTGGACGAGGCGGAGCGAACCCTGATGCTCGTAGATCACGCGACGGCGAAGGCTTGGCTAACGCAACGATTTGTCGCCAATGACTGTCCCCCCTTGTTCCCCAACCCGTAGTGGCGGGCCTCGGCGAGGGGGGAACACCCCGATGTCGACGCGGATGCAGCCGGGTCCAGCCAGGGAGACCTCGCGGCGACGGATGGCGCGCCGCACTCGATCAGGGCAGGTCGGTCAGTGTGGATAGCACCTCGGAGGCGAAGAGTTGCGCCGGGTCGAACGGCATGCCGGTGAAGTGACCGGCGACCTCCAGGCTGATCACCCCGTGCACCCGGGTCCAAAAGGTCAACGACCGGTGCAACGTCTCGTCGGGATCGTGCGAGAAGGCATCCTGCACGGGGGCGAAGATGCGGCGGGCCAGGTCGGTTGCCTCGGCCGGCGCGGTGTATCCGGGCACTGGTGTCCCGTACAGCAGGAGGTAGCGGTGCCGGTTGTCACGGGCCCATTCGCGGATCACCGTCCCGATGGCGGTCAGCCGGTCGCGCGGGGTGCCACCGGTGACGGTCGTGGCCTCGACACGGTGCGCCAGGTCGCGGTAGGCGGACAGGATCAGCTCGGTCAGCAGGTCGTCGCGGCTGGCGAAGTACCGATACAGCGCTGGCGCGGTGATCCCCATCTGCTTGGCGATTGCCTTGAGCGACAGGCCAGATGCGCCGGCCTCGGCCAGCTGCTTCCAAGCGTGTTCCTGCACTTCAGCCCGGATCTGCTGCCGGTAGCGCTCGCGCGGTCCGGCCAGCGGGTTTACCAGCTGCTGCCTGGCCGTACGGGTCTCGTTCACCATCTGCCCCTCTCCGTCACATTGACGGCAGCTTAGCTTAGTTATATGGTGTAACTATCGTTACTGAGTATCACTTCATCCGGGAGTCACCATGAACAGCTTCCCCGCCGTCGCCCTCACCTCTTTTCTGATCGGTGGCTCCGTTCTTGCCGGCAGCGCTGCGCCCGCCCTGGTCACCGGCACGATCGCCGCCCCTCACCAGTCCGACAGGCACGACGATGCCGGCCGCGCACAGCAGAACAAGCAGCTGATCCACGCCTGGGTTCAGCTCTGGAACGGCGACTACACGCTGGCCAAGCGCATCATCTCCCCCGACGTCCGGGTCCGGGCCGCGCTGCTCGACGGCGGTGACGGCAGCACCGTGAAGGGCCCGGCCGGCATGGTCGACCTGATCGGCCAGATCCGGGCGGCCTTCCCCGACCTGCGCTTCACCGTCGAGGTCGGTCCGATCATCGACGATGACCATGCGGTCGTGCGGTGGGTCGCCAACGGCACCTACGGCGGAGGCTTCCCTGGCGCGACAGCGGCGATCGGCACCAAGGTCCGCTTCACGGGCACCGACACGCTGCGTGTCAGGCGCGGCCTGATCACCGACTACTGGCTCAACGCCGACACCCTGCTGCTCATCACCCAGCTCAAGGTCACACCCGCCTAACTGATCGTTTCGAAATGAGGTTCGGAGGCGGCGCAGGCAGATGAGGCTGCCTACCAGGTCGAGCAGGCCCTGATGGAGATCGGCGCCCAACGGCTACGCGGCCGCGTCGTACGGATTGATGACCAGCGGCGGGTGCTGGTCGAATGGCGCGCCCCGTACGCGGACTGTTCGGCACCCCCAGCCGCTTCGGCAACCCGGCGAGCCAGCTCAGGCAGTTCATCGACACCACCGGCCCGCTGTGGTTTCAGGGCAAGCTCGTGGACAAGGTGTATTCGGCTTTCACCGCCTCCAACACCGCCCACAGCGGACAGGAATCCACCCTCCTGGCACCGGGGAACACCTTCTACCACTGGGGCGGCATCATCGTGCCCCCCGGCTACACCGACCCCATCCAGTTCCAGTCGGGCAATCCCTACGGCACCTCCCACGTGGCCGGCGATGGCCCGCCCAGTGAGGTGATCCTGCAGGCGGCCCGCCATCAGGCCCGCCGCGTCGTCGACACCGCGGCCTCGCTCAAGGCCGGCCGCGCCGCCTGATCCGGCGCGGGATTTGTGAACGGAGGATGCGATGACTTCGAATGATTCCGAGGTCAGGGCGCTCTTGGAGAGTCGAGCCGATGTCTGCCGGACAAAGGACATTGACCGGCTCATGTCACGTTACTCTTCCGACATTGTTTATGACGATGTCGTCCCGCCTCTTCCGTTCGCGGAATCCGATCAGGTCCGCGGCAGCTTTGTGCGGTGGTTCGACGAATACGACGGCCCATCGGCTGGGAAACGCACCACCGCGCCATTGCGACGAGTGGAGAGGTCGCGTTCGCGCACATGCTTCACCTGGACAGCGGAACACGCAAGAACGGACTCCAGAGCGCGATATGGGGACGATCGACAGTTCGCCACCGACGGTCAATCGACAAATGACGTGTCAGCCTGCCGTCCAGGGCCGGAGCTTCTCAGGGTTCCGTACTCCCCAGATGTGCTTGATCCGGTCACCCGAGACCTCGGACGCCATCACCGCCACGGTGACGTCGGCCAGCTGAAGCACCAGACCGGGCTGGCCGTTGACCGTACGCTCCAGGATCGTCAAACCGGGTGCCATGCCGGCGACATCGACGCAGTAGCGGGCGATCCGCTCGCGGCCTTCGATCGGGTGGAGCCCGGCGCTGACGAGGCCGCCGCCGTCAGCGATCGCCGTGGCGTCGGGGTCGAGCAGGCCGATGAGGGCGTCGACGTCCTTGGCCTCCCATGCCTGCTTGAAGTCCCTGACGATGCCGGCCTGCCGCGCCGCCAAAGCCGGAGTCGCGGGCGCCTGGGAGGCACCAAGACGACGGCGGGCCGAGGAGGCCAGCTGGCGACAGGCCGCCGGGCTACGGCCGACGATCTCGGCCACCTCGGCGAAGGAGTAGCGGAAGACGCGCGTGCCGAGCCGAGCAGGTCCAGGCAGATGCGGCTGGCGACCGTCGTCAGCCATCCGCTGGGGGACTCGATGGCTTCCTGCTGCCGCGGGGTCATGGCGTACCAGCGGGTGTAGGTCTCCTGTACGACATCCTCCGCGTCGGCCAGGGAGCCCAGGAGGCGTTAGGCGAGATTGATCAGCTTGCGCCGCTCGCTCATGATCGCGCTCAGGCCCGGATCGAGCCGGCCGCCTCCTGGCTCGGATGGGGTGGTCATGCTGTCGCCGACTTTCCGTTTGTCCCGTGTGCTCTCCCCAGTACGACGAGACAACACCGCGGAATGTGAGGCGGCACGCTAACCGGCGATCTCGACGTTGTGCCGCCGGTCGCGCAGGCGCTGGACGGCCCCGGCCGGCGCCCGCGCGTCCACCACGATGACGTCGAACTTCTCCAGCGGCGCCACCCGGTGCAGCGCCACCCGGTCGAGCTTGGTGTGGTCCACCGCGAGGACGCAGCGCGTGCCCGCGGCCACCATGGCCCGCTTCACCAGGACGATCTCCTGCTCCTGGTGGAAGGCGTGCCGGTCGGAGATCGCCGAGGTGGAGACGATCACCATGTCGGGGTTCATGGCCTGGACGGAGTCGACGCATCCGACGCCCAGGAACGAGTCGTGCGTCGGATGGTATTCGCCGCCCAGCGCCATGAGCCGGATGCCGGGCACGGGGGCGAGCAGCTTGATGGCCTCGAGGAAGTTCGTCACCACGGTCAGGGGGGCCACCTCATGGAGATGGCGGGCGATGGCCAGCGCGGTCGTGGAGTCGTCGATCATGACCGAGCTGCCCGGCTCGATCAGCCCCACCACGTGGCGGGCGATCGCCTCCTTCTCCTCGGTCTGGGCCGTCAGCCGGTAGGCGATGTTGCTCTCGAAGACGCTGGACGCCTGCGCGCTCGCGCCGCCGCGGTATTTACGCACCATCCCCTGGAACTCGAGCTCGTCGAGATCGCGGTGGACGGTCATCACGCTCACACGGAACACCTCCGCGAGCTCGCTCACCGAGGCGGAGCCGTGCCGCATGAGATGCTCCGCCATCGCCTGGCGCCTGACGACTCCCCTGTCCGAGTGCTGACGTGATTTCACCCGCGCCCTCCCGGCCTCGATGACAGAACGATGACAGCGCGATGGCAGCTGTGATGACAGCGCATCGTAGCGTGGCGCGCACCCTTGACACCCCTGCGGAACGGCTCGTAGTCTCCTCGCACCTTCACAACTTCACACGTTTTCACGTTAGATGTAACTCATTAAAACGTTCGCATCCCTCGGGAGCCCCCCAATCCCGTAGACCGAGGAGACAGTGCAATGACCGAACTACGCGACGCCAGGCTGAGCCGCGTTCAGTTCTTCCGCATGATGGGCGGTCTCGCGGTCGCCGCCGCGGCGACCGCGTGTTCGACCAAGCCACAACCCACCGGCTCCACCGGTCAGGGGCAGGCGTCCGCCGTCGAACTGCGGTTCGTCGGCGTGGCCGACCAGAAGGCCCCGATGGACGAGCTGGTGGCGGCCTACAAGCAGGCCAAGCCGGGCGTCACGCTGGCCACTTCGTTCGCGCCGACCGACCAGGTGCAGACCTCGCTGCGTACCCAGCTCGGCGCGGGCAACGCGCCCGACGTGCACGTGGTCTACCCGGGCAGCGGCAGCGCGATGTCGATGGACCAGATCGCCGGGGCCGGGCTGCTGGCCGACCTGTCCGACCAGTCGTGGACGCAGACGATCCCGACCGGTTTCAAGCCCGCCTTCCAGAAGGACGGCAAGACCTACATCTACTCGGCCGGTTCCTCGGTCATCGGCGCGATCTACAACAAGAAGGTGTTCCAGGAGGCGGGCGTGGACGCGCCGCCGACCACCTGGACGGAGTTCCTGGCGGTCTGCGACAAGCTGAAGAAGGCCGGCAAGACGCCGATCGCCCTGGGCGCGCAGACGCCGTGGGTCACCCAGCTCATCACGTACGCCCTCGTCCCCTCGACCGTGTACGCCAAGGACCCCACCTTCGACGACAAGCAGGCGGCGGGGCAGACCAGCTTCGCCAAGTCCGGCTGGCGCGACGCGATGGAGATGTACCTGGAGCTGCAGAAGCGCGGCTTCTTCAACGACAAGCCGAACGGCACCACCTTCGAGCAGCAGATCTCGATGGTGGCCACCGGCAAGGCGGGCATGGCCATCCAGGTGTCCGCGGTGCTGCCGGACTTCCGCAAGTCGGCGGGCAACCCCGACGACCTGTCGATGTTCCCGGTCCCCGGCGCGGACGTGGCGGACCAGGTGTGGATCCCGGCCGGCGTGGTGGTCGGCCTCGGCGCCGCCGCCAAGGGCAAGAACCTGGCCGAGGCCAAGGCGTTCATCGACTTCCTCGGCAAGCAGGAGAACATCAACCGCTGGGCCAAGGCGATCGCGGCCATCCCGCTCACCCAGGACGCCTCCTCCACCATCGACCCCGCCGTGCAGTCGTTCCTGCCGTTCACCAAGGACCGGGCCGTGCCGTTCATGGACCAGCGCTGGCCCAACGCCGAGGTGCAGCCGGTCCACTTCGCCGTGATCCAGGACCTGCTCGCCGGCAAGATCAAGATTGACGACGCGCTGCGGAAGATGGACGAGGCCTACGCCAAATGACCATGACAGCGACGCCCGTCGGACGATCCACCGCCGCGGCCGGCAAGCCGCGGCGGCGGTTCGCCGCGCTCTCGCCCTCGTGGCTGTTCGCGGCGCCCGCCCTGGTGGTGTACGCCGTCGTCGTGCTCTATCCCAGCCTGGCGGGCATGCTGTACGCCTTCACCGACTGGAGCGGGATCGGCGCGGACAAGTCGTTCGTCGGGCTGGCGAACTTCCAGACGCTCCTGCACGACGAGCAGGCCATGGACTCCATCGGCAACACGCTGCTGCTGACCGTGGCGATCGTCGTCGTGCAGAACGCCGTGGGGCTGCTGCTCGCGCTCGGCGTGCACGCCAAGCTGAAGAGCCGGGCGCTGCTGCGGGTGATCTTCTTCGCGCCGGTCGTGGTCAGCCCGGTCATGGTGGCCTTCCTGTGGAAGTACATCTACAACCCCGACCCGTCCGCGGGGCTCAACGGGCTGCTCGGGGTTCAGATCGACTGGCTGGGCGACCCGTCGCTCGCGCTGTGGTCGATCGCGGCCACGGTCGTGTGGCAGTACGCCGGCTACTCGATGGTCATCTTCCTGGCCGGGCTGGAGGGCGTGCCGAAGGAGCTGCACGAGGCGGCGATGATCGACGGCGCGAGCACCCTGCAACGCTTCCGATACGTCACCTGGCCGCTGCTCGCCCCGGCCCTGACGATCAATCTGATGCTCTCCACGATCGGCGGTCTCAAGCTGTTCGACCAGGTCTTCGCGGCGACCAACGGCGGCCCCGGCTACGCCACCGAGACGCTGTCGACCGTGCTGTACAAGCAGGCGTTCGTGTTCGGCAAGTTCGGCTACAGCACCGCGATCGCCCTGGTGCTCGCGCTGTTCGTGGCCGCGGTGTCGCTCGTGCAGGTCTACTACCTGCGCGGCCGGGAGGTGGCCCAGTGAGGCGGACGTTCCTGCTGGAGCTCGTCATGATCGTGGTGGCGGTGGCGTTCCTCTTCCCGGTGTACGCGCTGATCACCCTGTCGCTCAAGGACCCGGCGCAGATCTCGCAGACGCCGCTGGCGCTGCCCGCCCCGCCCACGACGGACAACTTCACCAAGGCCTGGTCGGCGGCCGCGCTCGGCCCGTCCCTGATGAACAGCACCGTGATCACCGCGGTCAGCCTGGTCGCGCTGATCGCCCTCGGCTCCTTCGCCGCCTACTACCTGGCCAGGGCCAAGAGCCATCTGGGCTACGGCCTGTACGTGCTGTTCCTCCTGGGCATCGTGCTGCCCTTCCAGCTCGGGATGATCCCGCTCTACCAGCTGGTGACCGACCTGGGGCTGATCGGCACGCACGCCGGGATGATCCTGTTCTATACAGGGATCCAGTTGCCGTTCACGGTGTTCCTCTACACCGGGTTCATCCGCGCGCTGCCCCGCGAGTACGCCAGCGCCGCCCAGATCGACGGCGCCTCGCATCTGACCGCCTTCACCAGGGTCGTCTTCCCGCTGCTGCGGCCGATCACCGGCACGGTGCTGATCCTCAACGCCGTGTTCATCTGGAACGACTTCTTCACCCCCCTGCTCTACCTGGGCGGCTCGGGGTTCGAGACGGTGCCGGTGAGCGTCTTCGCCTTCGTCGGCCAGTACGTCTCCGACCACGGTCTCGTCTTCGCCGGGCTGGTGCTCGGGGCGCTGCCGATCGTGGTGATCTTCCTCCTCCTGCAGCGCTACGTGATCAAGGGCTTCTCCAGCGGGCTGAAGGGCTGAGGTTCACCCGGAGACCACCTGGCCGCCCTGCACGACGTGGCGGATGTGCTTGGGCTCGGCGAGCACCCCGAGGTCCCGCAGGGGGTCGCCGTCGAGCACGAGCAGGTCCGCCCGCGCGCCCACCGCGAGCGTGCCGATCTCACCGGCCAGCCCGACCAGGTCGGCCGCGTTGACCGTGGCGGCCCGCAGCACGTCGATCGGCTGCTGCACCTCGCCACGCAGCCGGAACTCGTGGTTCTGGTGCCGGTGCATGCCGCCCAGCAGGTCGCTGCCGTAGGCCAGCCGCACGCCCGCGCGGGCGGCGCGCTCCAGCGCCCGGAGCCCGGCGCCGAGCACCTCGTCGACCTTGCGCCAGCTCGACTCCGGCAGGCCGAAGGCCATGCCCTCCTCCTTGAGCGCCCAGTACGTCACGAGCGTGGGCACCAGGTAGGCGTCGTGCCGCAGGAACAGCTCCACACTGCGGTCGTCGAGCAGGTTGCCGTGCTCGATCGAGCGCACCCCCGCCTCCAGGGCGCGGTTGACCGCGCGGGCCGTGTAGGCGTGCGCGGCGACGTAGCGGTTGGCGGCCTCGGCCTCCTCGACGATCGCGCGCAGCTCGTCCATGGAGTACTGGGTCGAGTCGATGCGGTCGGTGGGCGAGGCGACACCGCCGGAGGCCATGACCTTGATGTGGTGGGCGCCCTTGCGCAGCTCGTCGCGCGCGGCGGCGCGCACGGCGTCCACGCCGTCGGCGACCCGGCCGAGCCCGGCGCAGCAGGACTGGTCGGCGCCCCCGTTCTGGCCCCGGCCGCGCTGGTCGCCGTGGCCACCGGTCTGGCTCAGCCCCTTGCCGCAGAACAGCAGCCGCGGCCCGCGGATCAGGCCCTCCTCCTGGGCGTCGCACAGCCCGTAATCGGCCCCGGAGGCGTCGCGGACCGTGGTGAAGCCGCGGTCGAGCATCTGCCCCATCAGGCGGGCGCTGTGCGCGGTGACGTAGGAGGGCGACATGGCGGGCAGGCTGCCCAGGTCGGCGGTCGCGGCGGTGACGTGCACGTGCGCGTCGATCAGCCCGGGCACGACCACACCGCCGGCCACGTCGATCACCCGCGTGCCCGCGGTGCCGACCAGTCCCGGGCCCGCCTCGACGATGCGGCCCTCCTCCAGGCGCAGGTCACCTTCGGCGTAGTCGCCGGTGACCACGTCGAGCACGAGGGCGTTACGCAGCAGCAGACTCACTTGATACCTCTCAGGTTCTCTCGGCGGTTCCGTGTACGGCGGCGCGCAGGGCGGGCACCGCGAGCGGCGCCAGGGACACGGCGACGGCGACCGACTCCTCGTCGTAGCTGCCCTCGGCGTCCAGGATGTTCAGCACCCCGAGCACCTCGTCCCCGTCCATCACGGGCACGTTGACGATGGCCCCGCAGCCCAGGCTCTCGATCAGCTCATGGTCGGCGAACACCTCGCGCACGGCGGCCCGGTCCGGCCCGAAGTACGGCTCCCCCGCCTCGATGCAGCGGGCCAGCCAGCCCCGCGCCACCTCCACAGTCTTCTCCCCGCCGACGGGATAGCGCTCGGGGTGGCTGCTGTGGACGCGTCGCAGCGCCTGCCGGTCGGGAATCCAGGCCAGGACGGTGAACAGCCGCACCCCCAGCGATTCCCGGACCTTGTCCTCCACGTCTTTCAGGTCGGTCATTTCGTCATCTCCCCCGCGGTGTCGGCGGGATCGCCCCGCTCGGTCAGGTCTTCCAGTGACCGTCCGGCCGTCGCCAGGCCGAAGACGATCACGCAGATCACCCCGGCCACCAGCACGGCCGTGGTGAGGCCGAACACGCCGGCGAAGCCCAGGCTCGCGGCCGACAGTCCGATGATCGTGGGCGCGAGAATGCTGCCGACGCGGCCGAACGCGCTGGACAGGCCGGTGCCGGTGGCCCGGATCCAGGTCGGGAACACCTCGGGCGTGTAGGAGTAGACGCCCGCGTACGTTCCGTTGAGGAAGAAGGACAGCACCGCGCCCGCGATCGTGATGGCGACCGGCGAGTCCATCTGGGACAGCCAGAACGCGCTGATCGCCGAGCCCGCGAGGTAGAGCGCGATGGTGTTCTTGCGGTCCAGCCGCTCCGACAGCCAGGCGGCGGAGAAGTAGCCGGGGATCTGCGCCAGATAGATGATGATCGAGAACTCGAAGCTCTTCGTCACCGTGATGCCGCGCCCCACGAGCAGGGTCGGGATCCAGGAGAAGAACCCGTAGTAGGAGAACGTGATCACGAACCAGATCAGCCAGATGACGGCGGTCCGCTTGGCCATGGCCGGGCTCCACAGGAACCGCAGCGCGCTGATCAGGTTCACCTTCGGCGTGACCGTCGCGACCTGGGCGGTGGCGGCGGGCACGGGCGGAAGAGCCTGCCCGGTGGCCCGCTCGACGCGGCGTTCGAGGTCGACGACCACCGCCTCGGCCTCCGCGTGGCGGCCCTGCTGGAGCAGGAAGCGCGGCGATTCGGGCAGTGAGCGGCGCCACCACAGCAGCATCACGATCGGCACCGCGGTGATCAGCTGCGCGACGCGCCAGCCGTCGTCCATCGTGGGGACCACGAAGCGGCCGATCAGCGCGGCCATGACGAAGCCGAAGGAGAAGAACCCGGCCAGCGCGCCGATGAACCAGCCGCGCCGCTTGGCCGGGACGAACTCGGACAGGAACGGCGCGATGATCGCGCTCTCGGCGCCGGCTCCCGCCCCGGCGAGGATCCTGGAGCCCAGGAACGCCTCGTAGTTCGGGGCGAACGCGGCGACCACCGAGAAGACCGCGTAGAACGCCAGCGCGTACATCATGACCTTCTTGCGGCCGATGCGGTCGCCGAGCAGGCCCGCGATGGCCGCCCCGAACAGGAACCCGAACGGGCTCGCGGAGCCGATCAGCCCGAGCTGGCCGTCGTCGAGGCCCCATTCCGCGCGGGCGCTGGGCAGCAGGAAGGCGACCACGGCGGAGTCCATGCCGTCGAAGGTGTAGCCGAGTCCGCCTATGAGCAGAAGGAGATAGTGCGGACGGCTCAGGGGGAGCCGGTCCAGACGGGCCAACAAGGTCATGCCAACGCACCTTCCCAAGGTCACAGCCCTGCAGAACGATTGCCTGGCAACGTATAGTGCAAATCCCACAAGTTGCAATATTCTTTGCACATTCTCCCTGTTGCGAACGCGTAGCATGGCTGCTCGGCCACGGGAGAGGATCAGGTGACAGAGCGCGTCACGGACAGCTTTCAGGACTGGCTGCGCGACCGGGTGCCCGAGCGCGGGCTGCGTCCCAAGGCGGCCGCGCTGCTGGAGGTGCTCCTCTCGCAGCCGCGCCGGGCCTCGTTCGGCGCGGCCGCCGAGCTGGCCCAGCTCGCGGGCGTGAACGTGGCGACCGTGACGCGCACCGCGCAGGCGCTCGGCTTCGCCGGCTGGCCCGCGCTCCAGCAGGAGTTGCGCGCCCGCTACCTGTCCTCGCTAAGTGCGCCCCAGGTGGCGGCCGAGCACAGCGGCGCCGGCTCGCCCAGCTCCCGCTCACTCCGGCGTGACCTGGACAGCCTCGCGCTGCTCAACAGGCGCCTGGACGAGGGCGTGCTGCGCACGATCGCCGAGGCCGTCGCCGCCGCGGGCCGCACGGTGATCGTCGCGGACGGCAGCTACGCGGCGGTCGGCATGGCGCTCGCGCACAACGCCCGGCTGGCCGGCTACCCCGTCGCGGCCGTGACGAGCGGGGACGCCGAGCTGGCCAACTGCGTCGCGGCGATCGGCCCGGGTGACGTGCTGATCGCCATCAGCTTCTGGCGGCTGTACGAGAGCACCGTGCTGGCCGCCAACGAGGCGCGCGCCCGTGGCGTCCGCGTCTTCGCCTTGACCGACGCGGCCAGCCCCGCCCTGGCGAACGCCGCCGAGGAGGTGGTGATGGTCCCGGCCGAGGGGGTGGCCTTCTTCCCGTCGCTGACCGCCGGCATGGCCGTGGCGCAGGCGCTGGTCACGCAGCTGGCCAGCGTGGACCCGGCCCGGACGAGCGCCTCCATCGAGACGGCCGAGGGCATGTGGTCGAAGTTCGGCCTCCTGCACCGGCGCCCCACACCACCCGCCCCTGCCGACCAGCACAGCGACCAACCCGACTGACCGGCTATGCCGCCACGGACTTGCGCGGCAGCAGGAGGAAGGCGCCGAGGTAGAGAACCCCGGCCACGATGAGCAACCCCTTGTAGCCGATCACCAGCGCCAGATACTCCAGGCAGCCGCCCACCATGGCCCCCAGGAGGTTCGCGCCGAAGGACGTCGTGGCGTCCGCCGAGTCCGAGAAGCGCTTGGCGAAGACCACGTTCGCCGCGAAGATCGGCAGGAACGCCACCGTCACCGCCGCGACCGCCCGCAGGGGCAGCGGCAGCGACAGCAGCCACGTGTTGGGCACCAGCCAGGCCAGCAGCAGCCCGCCGAACAGCACCCCGTACATGACCGGCAGTGGCGGGGTGCGGAAGCGGCGGGTGATCTCGACGGCGGCGAGCACCGCGACGAGCACCCCGGCGAACACGATCGCGTTGACCACCCACGTCGTGCCGAACAGCAGCGCGAAGCCCGTCACGCTCTTGGTCTCCAGCAGCAGGAACGCCACCCCGAGCAGGAACAGGTCGGCGTACGGGCGCATCCGCCGGTAGGGCCCGGCGACGACGCGGACGGCGATCAGGCTGACCGCGAGGATCAGGCCGAGCGTGATGAGGTAGAGCGACGGGATGTCGCCGTCCTTCAGGTAGAGGAACGGCCGGTCGTCACCGGTGGGCGGCGGGGTGCCGGCGGCGGCGCCCGGCCACTCCCCCGCGCACCGCTGCGCCGACGCCGTCGCGCCGGCCGTGATCACGGCCTGCTGGCCGGCCGTGCTGACCACGTCGACGCACGGCTTGTGGCCGAACGCGCTCTGCACGGTCGAGGCGAGCCGGTCGACGAGCCAGCTCTCGCGGTAGTAGTTGTACATCGAGAAGGTCCCGGTGGGCTTGAGGTGCGCGCGGGCGGCGCGCATGGCCTCCTCGGTGAACAGGTAGCTCTCCAGCCGCAGCGAGCTGGCCCCCGACACGAGCGTGAGCGAGTCGGGCAGGGCGAACAGGATCAGGTCGTACTTGTCGCCGGTCCGTTCCAGGAAGGCGCGGCCGTCGGTGACGTGGGTGGTCACCCGGGGATCGTCGTAGGGCTTGTCAGGATGCAGGGAACCGCCGAGTTCGCGGAGTTTGGGGTCGATCTCGACGGCGTCGACGTGGGCGGCGCCCTTGGACAGGGCGATCGCCACGTCCGTGCCGCTGCCCGCGCCGACGATGAGCACGCTCTTGGGCGGGGTGCTCGCCCGCTCGTACGGCAGGCCGTACTGGCGCTCCCACTGCAGCCGGGCGGCGGCGGGCACCGCCTGCTGGTGCGGGATGCCGTTCACGGAGATGTCGGTGACGGGCACGCCGAGCTGCTGGAACTGCTTGTAGGTGACCTTGTAGTACGGCGACCAGAACGCCCCGGCGGTCAGCGTCTCGGCCAGCAGCAGCCCCACGACCGCCAGCGACGGCACGGTGACCAGCGCGAGGTAGATCACCCGCGGCCGGGGCACCAGCAGCACCCCGTAGGCGGCGGCCGCGAACAGCCCCCAGAACACCGGCGGCGCGCTCAGGAACGACAGCGCGGTGAAGATCGCGATTCCCGACAGGCTGCCGATCAGGTCGTAGCGGTAGGCCTCCAGGCGGGGCAGCTCGGGGAAGCAGCGCCCGACCAGCTCGGCCGGGCCCATCAGCACGAGCGCCGCCGCGCAGAAGATCACCGGCAGGATCAGCCACGCGGGCGGTCCGGTGGTCTGCAGGCTGGTCCAGTAGAGGACGCCCTCGGTGTTGCGGTCGACGGTGACGGGATAGGTCAGCACGACGAAGACCAGGCCGAACAGGATGACCGGCGAATAGTACGGCTGCCGCCGCGCCCGCCCCACGCGCAGGAACCCGAGGCCGATGCCGAGGAACGAGCCGAGAAGCACGAAATTAGTGAAATAGCTGAGATGCACGATGTTCGATCCGGTCCACCGGATCAGCGCCAGCTCCAGGAAGAGCATGAACCCACTGGCGAGAATGAGCCTCGGCCGCACCGCCAGCCAGTGGTCGCCGTCCTCGCCCGCTGCCGTCTTTTGTGCCTGGAGCGTCATGCCGCCTCACGCTAGTGAACGGACCGGGAACAAGGAAGCCTGACAGCGGGAATGAATATCGTCCCCTTAGTGGCTTTTACGGCATTTCAGCAGGTCAAAGCCCCTGAGATGCGCTGGACACGCCCGAACAGATGAAGGAATCTTGGAAGGTTCATTTCCCTCCGAACATTCCGGTGGTGCCTCATGCGCGTTCTGATCCAGCTGCGCCCCTCCCCCGATCTGGTCGCGGCAGTCGCCGATCCCGGCCAGACCGCCACCACGGCCGACGTCGCGGACGGCCTGCCCGGAGTCGAGCTCGACCACGCCTTCACGCCCGTGCCCCTCCCCCGGCCCGTCCCGCCGCCCGGCGGCGACCCGCTGTCACTCAACCAGCCGCTGGACTTCTCCCTGGCCGCCGAGGACGCCTCGGTGCTGGTCCGCGGCACGATCTCCGACGACGAGCTCCTGACCCGCGTGACCCTCCTGCCCACCCTCCGGCCCGACGTCGTGGGCGTCTACGCCGATCCGGTCGTCGAGTCCTCGCTGACCTGCGGCGGCGACGCGCCGTTCGGCGACTGGCACGACGTCGAACGGCTGCTCAACGTCCCCGGACTGCACGCCGAGGGGCTGGACGGCTCCGGGGTGACCCTGGCCGTGCTCGACACCGGCATCAACGCCGCCCACGTCGCCAGGCAGCTCGGCCGGGGCGTCACGCTCGACGCCCAGCGCAGCTGGAACCCCACGGGCGTCGAGGGCCGGGCGGGCGAGTTCGAGGTCGCCCATGGCACGATGTGCGCCTTCGACACGCTCATCGGCGCGCCGCAGGCGTCGCTGATCGACATCCCGGTGCTGCGCTCCACCCGTCCGGGCGGCTCGGCGCTCGACGGGCTGCTGTCGGACGCCGTGGCCGCGTTCGCGCACCTGCGCATGGTGCTCGAAATGCAGCCCGAGGCGTCGAGGGCGCTGGTGATCAGCAACTCGTGGGGGTCGTTCTCCCCCGAGTGGGATTTCCCCGTCGGCCATCCGGGCAACTACTCGGACAACGCGGCGCATCCGTTCAACCTGATGATCTCCAGTCTCGACAGCGCGGGTGCCGACGTGCTGTTCGCGGCCGGCAACTGCGGGCGCGAGTGCCGCGACGGCCGCTGCGCCTACCCGAACCGGCCGATCACCGGCGCGAACTCGCATCCCAGGGCCCTGTCGATCGGCGGCGTCGACGTGAGCGGCACCCGGGTCGGCTACTCCTCGCAGGGGCCCGGGCGACTGACCGCCCGCAAGCCCGACATCTGCGCCTACACCCATTTCTCCGGGTCCAAGGCGTTCGGCGATGCCGAGCCCGACTCAGGCACCTCGGCCGCGACTCCGGTCGCCGCCGGGCTGGTCGCGGCGATCCGTACGCTCTGGCCCACCTCGCGGCTGCGGCCCGCGCAGTTGCGCGCCCTGCTCCGCCGCACGGGCGAGGACCGCAGCGAGGTCGGCTTCGACTACGACTACGGCTACGGGATCGTCGACACCGCCGGGATCATCGCCGCACTCCAGCGCCGGGCCAGAAGCATGTCCTGACGGGGTGCCGTGGGGGCGGTGACCGCCTCAGGCGTTCTCCTGGTTGAACACCCGCGTCCCGATCGCGACGCTGACCAGGGCGAAGACCACGGTCACCGCCACCCCGACGCCGACCGTGCCGGTGGCGTAGTGTCCGGCGAACAGCTCACGCAGCGCCTCCAGGACATACCGGAACGGGCTGATGTGCGAGAGCGCGTCCAGCCAGCCGGGCGCCATCGACATGGGCAGGAACGCGCCCGACAGCAGGACCAGCGGCAGGACCGCGGTGCTCATCACCGGCGCGAAGAGCTGGTCGTCGAGCGTGAGCGCGACCGCGTACGACAGCGCGGCCAGGCTGAGCCCGAGCACGACCACCAGCACGAGCCCGGCCACCACCCCCGCGGCCGGGGCGCGCAGGCCGAAGGCGTAGCCGACCGCGACCAGCAGCACGGCCTGGATGATGAGCGTCACCGCGTTGTTGAGCACCCGGCCGAGCAGCAGGGCCAGGCGGCTGGCCGGGGTGACGCGCATCCGCTCCAGCACGCCCGAGCGTTTCTCGAAGACCACCCCGAACCCGGCCATACCGGTGCTCATCAGGCCGAGCTGGATGATCAGGCCCGGCACCAGCGTCTCCCAGGTGCCGATCGTGGCGAAGATGGGCCCGAACAGCACGAGGAAGACCAGTGGCTGGATGACGCCGAAGACGATGCCGATCTTCTGCCGCAGCGTGGCGCGCAGGTTGTGACGGAACAGCAGATAGGTCTCGCGCAGCATCAGACGCCCGCCTCCTCGCGCAGGGACCTGCCGGTGATGTCCAGGAACACGTCGTCGAGCGTGCGGCCGCCGGTCTTGAGCTCGGCCGGCGCGCCCTCGGCCACGATGCGGCCGTGGTCGATGATCAGCAGCCGGTCGCACAGGGCGTCGGCCTCGTCGAGGTAGTGCGTGGTCAGGAAGACCGTCACGCCCTGCTCGGCGCGCAGCGCCCGGATGTGGTCCCACAGGTTGGCCCGGCTCTGCGGGTCGAGGCCGGTCGTCGGCTCGTCCAGGAAGAGCAGCACGGGCCGGTGCAGCAGGGCGAACGCGATGTCGAAGCGGCGCCGCTGACCGCCGGACAGGGCGCCTCCTGGCCTGGACTCCAGGCCGGTCAGGTCGAGCCGGGCCAGCACCTCGCGCACCCGGGTCCCGGCCGCCTCGCGGGGCAGACCGTACAGCATGGCCTGGAGTTCGAGCTCCTCCCCGAGCGGGGCGGCCGGGTTGATTCCTCCGCCCTGTGAGACGTAGCCGATGCGGCGGCGCACCTCGCGGGCGTCGCCCAGCAGGTCGTGGCCCGCCACCGTGGCGGTGCCCGACGTGGGCTGGAGCAGCGTGGTCAGCATGCGCATGGTCGTGGTCTTGCCGGCGCCGTTGGGGCCGAGGAAGCCGACGATCTCGCCTGGCTCCACCGATATGTCCACACCCTTGACGGCTTCGACGCCGCCTTTGAAGGTCTTGCGCAGACCTACGGTCTTGATCATTTTCATCGCCTCCAAAAATAGAGTAGCCACAATTTTGGTGCGGCTGCAATATTGGTACCATGGAGGCATGGACGAGGGGCTGCGCGAGCGGAAGAAGCGGGAGACCAGGCAGCGCATCGCCGACGTGGCGATGGGGCTGTTCATGATCCACGGGTTCGACAACGTCACGGTCGCGCAGGTGGCGCGGGCCGCCGACGTGTCGGTCAACACGGTGTTCAACTACTTCGGCACCAAAGAGGACCTGTTCGCCGACCGGCAGGACGAGGTGGTGGACCTGTCGAGCAAGGTGGTGCGCGAGCGGCGGCCCGGCGAGAGCATCGTGGCCGCCTTCCGGCGCGACTTCTTCGACGCGCTCGACACCCGCGAGTGGCGGTACGGGATGGGCGAGGGCGCCGAGGTGTTCGGCCGGATGGTCGAGGAGAGCGCGGCGCTGATCGCCAAAATGCGCGAGGTGGAGCACATCTCGGCCACCAACCTGGCGGCCGTCATCGCCGAGGAGACCGGCGCCGGGCCCGACGACCTCACTCCGCAGCTCGTGGCGGACCAGATCCTGGGCACGACGCGACTGCTGACACGGCACGCGCTACGGCGCAAGATGGCGGGCGAGCAGTGGCCGGAGATCTGGGCGGACGTGCGCACGCAGGCGGCGAGGGCCTTCGACCTGCTGGAGACGGGGATCGGCGGCTATGGCCGCCGATCGCTAGTCGTCGAGCCCGCCGAGGATGGCGGCGCCGCCGAAGACCACCAGCATGATCGCGTAGAGGCCGATCACCGCTAGCATCAGGCAGGTGCTGACGATGCCGCAGATGCGGCCGGCCGACACCATGCCCCTGTTCTCATAGATGTAGCCGCTCTGGTCGATCTCCCGGAGCGCCTTGGTGCCCATCGACCAGGCGAAGGGGCCGATGAACGTACAGACGACCAGGCTCAGGATGCCCAGGACCAGGATCGTCGTGCCGTTGGGGTGCGTCTGCGGCGGTGGACCGTAGTAGGACGGGCCATAGTTGGGATAGGACATCTGCGCTCGCCCCCGTTGTCGTTTAGGCGGTTTGTTATACCACAGGCGCTCCGCCGTCCGCAGTTGACCAAACGCTTGCTAGACTCGCCGCATGCTCCGGGTTCTGAGGCTCTTCCTCCATCGGCTGGCGGCGGCCAAATGGTTCATGAAGGCCGGTCCCAAGTTCATGCCGCAGCTCGACCGGACCGTGCACCGGCTGACCCGGGGACGGCTGCTCAGCAACAATCCGGTCATCCCGACGCTGATCCTGGTCACCACGGGCGCCAAGTCCGGCCAGCCGCGCAGCACGCCGCTCGCCTGCCTGCCCGAGCCCGACGGCACCCTCCTCGTGGTGGGCAGCAACTTCGGCCAGGACCACCACCCGGCGTGGAGCGGCAACCTGATCAAGACGCCCAGGGCCACGGCCAGCTTCCGGGGGAAGGACTTCCCCGTCACCGCCACGCTGCTGACCGGCGCCGAGCGCGAGGCGGCGTGGCCGTGGCTGATCGAGCGGTGGCCGCTGTTCGACCGCTACACGGAGGTGTCCGGGAGGGAGCTGCGGGTCTTCCGCCTGACACCGACTCGGTGATCTCCTGCGTCATCATGGTGGGGCAACTTTTCCCTCTTTAGGAGCCCCTTCCCGTGCGTGAACGCACCCGAGCCTTCGTCGAGCACCAGCGTTTCCAGCGGTTCATCGTCGGCGTCATCCTGCTCAACGCGGCCACCCTCGGCCTCGAGACCGTGCCCGCCGTGGTCGAGAGCTACGGTCACCTGCTGACCGTGGTCGATCATGCGGCGCTCTACATCTTCGTTGCCGAACTGCTCGCGAAGATCTATGTCGAACGCTCACGCTTCCCGCGCGATCCGTGGAACATCTTCGACACCGTGATCGTGGCGATCGCCCTGGCCCCCTTCACGAGCGGCCTGTCGGTGCTGCGGTCCCTGCGCATCCTGCGGGCGCTGCGCCTGCTGTCGGTGGTGCCCAGCCTGCGCCGGGTCGTCTCGGCCCTGCTGCGCGCGATGCCCGGCATGAGCTCGATCGTGCTGCTGCTCTCCCTGGTCCTGTACGTGGCCGCCGTCATGGCCACCAAGTTGTACGGCGACACGGCGCCGCACCGCTTCGGCAGCCTGCCCACCTCGCTGTTCACCCTGTACCAGACGATGACGGGCGACGACTGGGGCAACATCGCCAGGGAGGTGATGAACACCCACCCCACCGCCTGGATCTTCTTCACGATCTTCATCCTGGTCTGCACGTTCGTCGTGCTCAACCTGTTCATGGCGGTCGTGGTGAGCGCCATGGAGGAGGAGTCGGCCGCCGAGCGCGCGGAGCAGGACGACGGCAACGCGGCTTCGCTGCAGATGATCCTGGCCGAGCTGACGGCGCTGCGCAAAGAGGTCACCGAACTGCGCGAAGAGCGGAAGGAGCTCGACTACGAGGTGGCCGCTCGACCAGGCGGAGGCGGGGGCGGGGGCGGCGGCCGCTCGGCTAGGCGGGGACGGCGGTAGGCGCGGCGGGCCGGTAGACCACCCGCCAGAGGGCGACCACCAGCAGCAGCGCCACCACGCTCCACGCCGGCACCAGCCCCGCGATCCCGCCGACCAGCAGCGGCACCACGATCGAGGGGACGGCCCAGCCCCAGATCCACCGGCGCCCGGCGCGGCTGGCCAGACCGAGCACGGCGGAGGCGGCGAAGTAGACGGCCAGGCCCCCGCACAGCACCCACGAGATGCCGCCGTGCAGGTGCTCGGCGGGCGCGGACGCCACCACGCCGAGCCCCGCCGCGGTCGCGGTGATGCCCGCCGTCATGGCGTAGTGCGCGGGCAGCGCGACGTACGGCTTGAGTCCCCGCTCGTGGATCTCGGGCACGGCGCTCAGGCCGTACTGGAGGGTGAGCCACCACAGCGACACGATCAGCCCGAACCCGGCCACGGCGGCCAGGCCGAGCGGCCAGTCCCAGCTGAGCCCGGAAGAGGCGATCACGACCTGCATGACCGCCTCGCCCAGCACGATGATGACGAACAGCCCGAGCCGCTCGCCCAGGTGCGCGGGGTCGAGCACGGCGACCTTCGGCGCCTCCAGGTAGCGCGCCTCCAAGATCCTCCCGCCCCTGGCCGCCCGGCGCAGCTCGCGCGCCCTGAGCCGCTCGGCCTGCGCCGTGACCTCCTTGACCAGCCGCTCCGGCCGGCGGCTCTGCAGGATGGAGAAGGTGAGGTCCAGCGCGATGCCGAGCCCCCACAGGTAGTAGCGCCACTCGCCCTCCACCCCGAGCGAGGCGAACCACGGTGTGAGGCCCGCGCCGAGCTGGGCCGCGGGCCAGGCGGTCATCACCGTGCTGGCCGCCTGGATCGACCGGGAGGCGCTGACCCGGCAGGTGATGTAGGCGGCGATGAACCACTTGTCGTGCGTGCCGACGCCGGGGATGGCGTGGGCGACGTCAGGGGCCGCCGCCGCCATGACGGCGATGCCGAACATCCCGATCAGCATGCTGCGCAGGTGCGTCTTCTCGGCGCGGACGTTGGAGTAGAGCGTCAGGGACGTCCAGATACTCCAGATCGCGTAGTAGAGGATGGCGAACAGCGCCACATCGCCCCACGTCGGGTGCTGCAGGCGGTGCGCCAGCTGGGCGACCGCCACCACCACGACGAGGTCGAAGAACAACTCCAGCCAGCTGGCATGCCGCTCACCCACGCCACTCGCGACTACGGCATCACTCGCGGCTTCCGCGTCACTCGCGGTTCCTGCATCACTCACGGCTACCGAGAATAGAACTCCACGACCAGCTGCTCGTCCACCGGGACGCTGATCTGCTCGCGCTCGGGCCTGCTGACCAGCGTGAACCGCAGCTCGGAATGATCGACGGACAGGTAGGCCGCGATCCGCTCGTCGGCGTGCACGCCCTCGGCGGCGGCCACGAACGGCTGCATCCGGCGCGAGCGCTCCCGCACGCTGATGACCTGGCCGGGCTTGACCAGATAGCTGGGGATGTCCACCTTGCGGCCGTCGACGGCGATGTGGCCGTGGTTGACGTACTGCCTGGCCGCGTAGATCGACGGGGCCAGGCCGGCCCGCAGCACCAGCGAGGCCAGGCGGGTCTCCAGCAGCGTGACCAGCTCGGCGCCCGACGCGCTCGGCTTGCGCACGGCGAGGTCCCAGTAGCGGCGCAGCTGCCGCTCCGACACGTCGTAGTACCAGCGCAACTTCTGCTTCTCCAGCAGCCGCAGCCCGTAGTCGCCGGAGTTGCGGCGGTTGGTCTTGCGGCCGTGCTCGCCCGGCGGGTAGGGGCGCTGCTCGAAGTAGCGGACGGCCTTCTTGGTCAGCGGGACGCCCGCGCGACGTGACAGTCGCACCTTCGGACCGGTGTAGCGCACGTTCACCTCATGTGGTTAGGTAATCCTTACTTAGGTAAGGCTAACCTATAGCTCAGTGAGATCTCAAGGAGGCGCCATGCTCACGATCCCCGAGCGGATCCGCACTCTTGCCGCGTCGGCGAGCGTCGCCCGGCTGTCCGTCGACGGCGCCCCCACGCCCGCCCGCGGCGGGGTCGACGAGCGGGGCCGCCCGGTGCTGCTGGTGCGGCCCGGCGAGGCGCTGCACGGCCTGCGCGACGACGCCGTCGTGGCGGTGAACCTGACCGCCATGCGCCTGCTCGGCCAGGTGACGCACCCCCGCGGGCTGATCGAGGTGCAGGGCTGGGCGCAGGCGGTGCCCGAGAGTGAGGCACGCGCGGCCGCCGTCGCGGTCGCGGCGCACACGGCCGACGAGGCCCTGTTCGAGGCGCTGGAGAGGTACGGCCGGCCGAACGCGCCCCGGCTGCTGCGGCTCGACGTCGGCCAGGTGGTGTACCTGACCGGGCAGGACTCCGGGGTGCTGGACGCCGACGACTACCTCGACGCGGCCCCCGACCCGCTGGCCACCACCGCCGAGCGCGCGCTGGCCCACATCAACGAGTCGCACCGGGCTCAGCTCGCGGGCGGGGTGGCCAAGCAGCTGGGCGGGGACGCCGGGGACGTGTGGCTGTGGGAGCTGGACCGCTACGGGGCGACCGTCCGGGCGGACGAGCAGCTCGTACGCTTCGCGTGGCCGGCCCCCGCGCACACCGCGCTCTGCCTGGAGACCGCGCTGCGCGGCCTGCTGTGCGCGTGCTGACCCTAGGCGCGCCGACCGCGCCGCGCGGCCTGCTGTGCGCGTGCTGACCGTCCTAGGCGTGCCGACCGCCCTGCCGTGAGCGTGCTGACCGTCCAGGGGACCCGCGTCGCGGAACTTGATCACGATTCGCCGGGAGTCACCCGGGACGGGGGGCCGAGTTACTATCATCGACGCCTGTGGACCACACGGAGCGGCGCAGGCGGATTCTGATGGTCGCCGGATTGATGGCCGGTTGTCTGATGCTGGCCACCGCGGCGATCCTCGTCGGCGGCGCCTTCACCGGGACACAGCTCACCATGGCAAGCCTGCCCGAGCGTGGCCACGACCCGGGCCCGGCGCGGCGCGAGCCGGGAATGATCGAATCGAAGCTCGCCCGCTATCGCGTCCCGGTCACGCGTCCGGTCCAGTCCACGCCGCCCCCCGCGGAACCCACGCCCACCCGCCGTGCCAAGAGGACCGCCCCGGCCACCCCTGACGCCACCCGGGCGACCGGCACCCCGCGCCCCCAGGCGAGCCCCACCCGGAGCGCGTCACCGACTCCGTGGCCCGGCCGCACGATCATCGCCACGCCGCAGCCCGCGCTGCCCGAGGCCGCCATGGGCCGCACGCAACCGCTGAGAAGCACCCCCTCGGACCGGAGCACGCCACCGCGCAAGACGAAGAAGCCCTGGCCGAGCCGGCATCCCCACCGGTGAGGGCCTGGCCGCCGCCGACCGTCAGGACGTGACCTTGAGGCGGGTGATCATGCTCTCATCGACCGCGTCCGGCGAGAGCACGTGGTCGAGGACCATGACCGCGCACCCGCTGATGCCCGCTCCGGCGCCCAGCCTGCTGGGCTCGATGCGGAGCCGGCGGGTGGCCAGCGCGGTGGAGCGGCGGTAGACGACCTCGCGGATGCTCGACACCAGCGGCCCGAACGCCTCGGCCACGTCGCCGCCGAGCACCACGACCGACGGGTTGAGGATGTTGACGGCCACGGCCAGGACCTCGCCGATCTGGCGGCCGGCCTCGCGGACGATCGCCATCGTCTCGGCGTCCCCGGCGCGCACCAGCGTGGTCACGTCGGCGATGGTCTTGACGTCCTTGCCCGCGGCCCGCAGGTCGCGCAGCAGCGCGGTGCCGCTGGCGACCGAGTCGACGCAGTCGATGTTGCCGCAGCGGCAGAGCACGCCGCCGCCGTCGCGCACGGGGATGTGGCCGATCTCGCCCGCCGCGCCGAGCGCGCCGCGAAGGATCTTGCCGCCCGCGATCACACCCGCGCCGATCCGGGTGGACACCTTGACGAACATGAGGTCGTCCAGGTCGGGATAGGCGCCCCGGTGCTCGCCGATGGCCAGCAGGTTCACGTCGTTGTCGATGAGTACGGGCACCGGGAAGCGCTCGCGGATCACCGGCGGGATCACCACGCCCGTCCACGAGGCCATCACCCGGGCGCTCTCGGTGCGGCCCTGCGCGAACTCGACCGTGGCGGGCATGCCCATGCCCACGCCCCGCAGCATCGAGCGCGGCCGGTCGCCGAGTAGTTCGTCCCAGGTGTCCATGACGAGCGGCAGCACCACGTCGGGTCCCTGCTCGACGTCGATGGCGAAGTCGCGCCCCTCGAGCTCGCGGCCCGCCAGGTCGCAGACCGCCACCCGCGTACGGCTGGCGCCGAGGGCGGCCACCAGCACCACGCCGCCGACGGCGTTGAACTCCAGGCGGACCGGCGGCCGGCCGCCGGTGGACGGCGCGTCGGCCCGCTCCACGACCAGACCGCGCTCGAGCAGCTCGCCGACCCGCAGTTGCACCGCGGGGCGGGACAGGCCGGTCACCCGGCCCAGATCCGCTCGCGTCACGGCCTCACCGGTGCGGATGAGGCGGAGCACCTCGCCACTCGTGGCGAGCGTCGCGGCGGTACGTCGAGGCATCCGCCAAGTGAATCACAGGAGGTTAGGTAATGAAAAGTCTCGACTTTTTTATCTCAAATAGCAAAACTCTGCTTGTGTAGATACGCAACTCTGGCTAGTGTCCGTTCTGTCCCTGCTTGGTAGATCATCGGAGTTCCCAGCCGTGTCCCCCTCTCCCACCCCCGCCACCGCGTACGCCGCCGACCTCGTGGTCTTCGGCGGCACCGGCGACCTGTCCATGCGCAAGCTGCTCCCGGCGCTCTACCACAGCGACGTGGAGGGCCGGCTCTCGCCCGAGACCCGGATCATCGCCATGTCCCGGGGCGGGCTGACCGACGAGGACTTCCGCGGCAAGGTGGACGCCGAGGTACGGGACCGGGTCCCGGCCGACCTCGGCGCGTGGCAGCGCTTCCTCGGCCGCCTGCACCACGTGTCCGTCGACGTGGGCGGCACGAACCGCTCCGGCTGGAGCGCGCTGGCCACCCTGCTGGGCGGGCACGAGCAGCGCGACCGGGTGTTCTACCTGGCCAGCCCGCCGATGACGTTCGGGCCGTTCTGCCGCGAGCTGGACCAGGCGGGCCTGGTGACGCTGCGCTCGCGGGTGGTGCTGGAGAAGCCGCTCGGCCGTGACCTGGCCAGCGCCCAGCGGATCAACGAGGAGGTCGGCGCCATCTTCGACGAGGCGCAGATCTTCCGCATCGACCACTACCTGGGCAAGGAGACCGTGCAGAACCTGCTCGTGCTCCGCTTCGCCAACGCCTTCCTGGAGCCGATCTGGAACTCCCTCTGGATCGACCACGTGCAGATCACCGCCGCCGAGACCGTGGGCACGCCCGGCCGGCGCGGCTACTACGACCAGGCCGGCGCGCTGCGCGACATGGTGCAGAACCACCTGCTCCAGCTGCTCTGCATGACCGCCATGGAGCCGCCGGCCCGCAACGACCGCGAGGCGATCCGCGACGAGAAGGTGAAGGTGCTCCAGGCGCTGCGGCCCATCACCGGCACCGAGGTCGACCGCTTCACCGTGCGCGGCCAGTACACCGAGGCCGACGGAATGCCCGGTTACCTGGACGAGCCCGCCTCCACCCCGCCCACCGAGGCGTCGCGGCGGGTGGAGACGTTCACCGCGATCCGCGCCGAGGTCAAGAACTGGCGGTGGGCCGGGGTGCCGTTCTACCTGCGTACCGGCAAGCGCCTGCCGCGCCGGGCCTCGGAGATCGTGGTGCAGTTCAAGGACGTGCCGCACTCCATCTACCCCGGCGGCTCGCCGAACCGCCTCGTCCTGCGGCTGCAGCCGGAAGAGGGCATCGAGCTGCACATCATGGCCAAGGAGCCGGGAGCGGGCGAGGTGGCGCTCAAGCCGGTGCCGCTGAGCCTCAGCTTCGGCAAGACGTTCACCGCGCGCGTCCCCGAGGCGTACGAGCGGCTGCTCATGGACGTGCTGGCGGGCAACCCGACGCTGTTCATGCGCCGTGACGAGGTGGCCGCGGCCTGGCAGTGGATCGACCCGATCCTGGCCGCCTGGGAGTCGTCCGCCGAACTGCCCGAGCCCTACCCCGCCGGGTCCACCGGACCGGCGGGCGCCCACGAGCTGCTCGCCCGCAGCGGTCGCGAGTGGCACGAGGAGGACCAAGCGTGAGCAAGCCGACCTGGGGTCGAGGACCCGCTGAAGGAGGGTCGATGCACCCCGTCGTCCAGGAAATCACCGACCGGATCATCGAACGCAGCCGAGCCAGCCGTACCGTCTACCTGGACCGGATCCGGCGCGAAGGTGCGGCCGCCCGCGCCAAGGGCCCGGCCCGCGCGCAGCTCGGCTGCGCGAACCTGGCACACGGCTTCGCCGCCGCGCCCGCCGCCGACAAGCCGCTCCTGATGGGTACGGCCAAGCCCGGCGTGGCCATCGTGACCAGCTACAACGACATGCTCTCCGCCCACCAGCCGTACGAGACGTACCCGGCCGAGCTCAAGGCGGCGGTGCGCGCGGCCGGTGGCGTGGCGCAGGTGGCGGGCGGCGTGCCCGCGATGTGCGACGGCATCACCCAGGGCCGCGCCGGTATGGAGCTGTCGCTCTACAGCCGTGACGTGATCGCCATGGCGGCCGCGATCGCGCTGTCGCACGACATGTTCGACTCCTCGCTGCTGCTGGGCGTCTGCGACAAGATCGTGCCGGGCCTGCTCATCGGGGCGCTGCACTTCGGGCACCTGCCCGCAATCTTCGTGCCGGCCGGCCCGATGACCTCCGGGCTGCCGAACAAGGTCAAGGCCCGCGCCCGGCAGCTGTTCGCCGAGGGCAAGGTGGGCCGGGACGAGCTGCTCGACGCCGAGGCCAAGTCGTACCACTCCCCCGGCACCTGCACCTTCTACGGCACCGCCAACTCCAACCAGGCGCTGATGGAGGTCATGGGCCTGCACCTGCCGGGCTCGACGTTCGTCAACCCGCACACCGAGCTGCGGCACGCGCTGACCGAGGCGGCCGGGCGCCGGGCAGTGGAGATCACCGCGCACGGCCCCGAGTACACCCCGGTCGGCGAGCTGGTCGACGAGAAGTCGATCGTCAACGCCTGCGTGGCGCTGCTGGCCACCGGCGGCTCCACCAACCACACCCTGCACCTGGTCGCCATGGCCGCCGCCGCCGGAATCGTCCTGACCTGGGACGACCTGGCCTGCCTGTCGGCCGCCGTGCCCTCGCTGACCAAGATCTACCCGAACGGCCAGGCGGACGTGAACCACTTCCGCGACGCCGGCGGCATGCAGGTGCTCATCGGCGACCTGCTGGACGAGGGCCTGCTGCACGCCGACGTGCTGACCGTGGCGGGGCGCGGGCTGGACCACTACCGGTCGGCTCCGACGCTGTCCGACGGGAAGCTGACCTGGTCCCCGGTGACCGGCGGCAGCGCCGACCTCGACGTGCTGCGGCCGGTGGCCGCGCCGTTCTCCGCCGACGGCGGCATCCACATGGTCGAGGGCAACCTGGGCCGGGCCGTCAGCAAGGTGTCGGCGGTCAAGGCCGAGCACCTGGTGATCGAGGCGCCGGCCAAGGTGTTCGACGACCAGCTCGAGCTGCTGCGCGCCTTCGAGGCGGGTGAGCTGGACGGGCAGGACTTCGTCGCGGTCATCCGCTACCAGGGGCCGAGCGCGAACGGCATGCCCGAGCTGCACAAGCTCACGCCGCCGCTGGCCGTACTGCTCGATCGGGGGCAGCGGGTGGCGATCGTGACCGACGGCCGCATGTCGGGCGCCTCCGGCAAGGTGCCCGCGGCCATCCACCTGTCGCCCGAGGCGGCCGACGGCGGGCCGATCGCGCTGGTCCGCGAGGGCGACGTGATCAGGCTCGACTCGGCGGCGGGGACGCTGGAGGTGCTGGTCCCGGCCGAGGAGCTGGCCCGGCGGACGCCCGGCGGCCGGCCGCTGAGCGACGCGCAGTGGGTGGGGACCGGGCGCGAGCTGTTCGCCACGTTCCGCCGCATGGCGGGGCACGCGGAGCAGGGGGCGGGGATCTTCGGGATCAGCGGCGCCGAGTCGCCGGACCACGGCCCCGGGCTGGGCTTCCCCGCCGAGGCGGGCGCCTCGCACCTGGAGTCGGGCGCCCCTCGCGGGCGGCACGCGAGCATCGCCAGATGAACCACGTGTTCTTCGCCGGCCATCGGCTTGCCGGCGAGCCGTCGTGAGCGCGTTCGACCTGCCGTGGCTGGTCGCCGACATCGGCGGCACCAATGCCCGGTTCGGGCTGGTCACCTCACCGGGAGCGCGGCCGTCGCGCGTCGCGGTCCTGGCGGGGGCCGGCCACGCCACTCTCCCGGAAGCCGTAGCCGCCTACCTCGCGCAGCACGCGGGCGGAGTGCGGCCGGGGGCGGCGTGCCTGGCCGTGGCCGGACCCGTCGAGGGCGACCGCTACGCGCTGACGAACTCGGCCTGGAGCGGCTCGGCGAGCGACCTCGGCCTGCCGTACACGATGATGCTGAACGACTTCGAGGCGCTGGCCGTCTCGCTGCCCCGTCTGGAGTCCGCCGACCTGGCGTCCCTGGGCGGCCCGGAACCCGCCCACGGCGTCAAGGCCGTGCTCGGGCCTGGCACCGGGCTGGGCGTCGCCGGGCTGGTGCCCACCGACGGCGGCTGGACGCCGGTCTCCGGCGAGGGCGGGCACGTCACGGTGCCGGTGCGCGACGACCGGGAGCGGGAGATCGTCCGGGTGCTCCGCGCCGGGGGCCTGGACCACGTGGTGGCCGAGCACGTGCTGTCGGGCCCCGGCCTGGTGGTGCTGCACCGGGCGCTGGCCGAGGTCAACGGCGTCGACGCGCCCCGCCTGCCGGCCGCGGACATCGTGGCGCGGCTGGACGACTCGCTGTGCGCGGAGACGGTCGAGGTGTTCTGCGGGATGCTGGGGAGTTTCGCCGGGAACGTGGCGCTGACGCTCGGGGCCCGGGGTGGCGTCTATCTCGGCGGCGGTGTGCTGCCCCGTATCGTGGAGCGCGTGCGTGCCAGCGACTTCCGAGCCAGGTTCGCCGACAACCCGGATATGTCCGGCTACCTGTCGGCCATCTCGACCACGCTCATCGTCGCCCCGCAACCGGCCCTGACGGGCGCCGCCGCCTGGCTGGCGCAGCGCGCCGCAGGAGAGCGGCTGCCCTCGGGCGGCCGAGTAAATGAGCTGTACCCATTGAGGAGAGAACTTTCATGAGCCTGCTCGATCTCGCCCCCGTCATCCCCGTCGTGGTGATCGACGACGTGGAGACGGCTGTGCCGCTGACGCGGGCGCTCGTCGCGGGCGGCCTGCCGGTCATCGAGGTGACCCTGCGTACGGCGGGCGCGCTGGAGGCCATCGCCAGGATCGCCGCCGAGGTGCCGGAGGCCACGGTCGGCGCGGGAACGATCCGGACTTCTGCCGATATTGCGGCGTCTTTGGCGGCGGGGGCGAAGTTCCTGGTCTCACCCGGGACGACGCTGACCCTGGCCGACGCGCTGGACGCGAGCGGGCTGCCGTACCTGCCGGGCGCGGCGACCGCCTCCGAGGCGATGGCGCTGGCCGAGCGGGGCCTGAAGGAGCTGAAGTTCTTCCCCGCCGAGCCCGCGGGCGGCGTGGCGTACCTGAAGGCGCTGTCGGCGCCGCTGCCGGACGTGCGGTTCTGCCCCACGGGCGGCATCAGGCCGGCCACCGCGCCCGACTACCTCGCGCTGCCGAACGTCGGCTGCGTCGGCGGCACCTGGCTGACCCCGGCCGACGCCCTGGCCGCGGGCGACTGGGGCCGCGTGGAGAAGCTGGCCTCCGAGGCCGCCGCGCTCGGCTGAGGCACCCCGCCCCCAACGCGATCTATACGGCACCTATACAGCCGCTGCGCAGCCTGAGCCTGACTGGCTTATCGCGTCGCAGCGGAGGTGGACGGTGTCCGAGAAGCTTTGGGGGCCACCGCTCCCCGTCGCCCTGCCGCTGACGCCCGGTGCCTACTCGGAGAGCATAGTGATCATTCCCGGCTACACCTACGACCCCTTCAGCCGCCGCATGTGATTTCCGGAAGGGAATCCGCGACTCCATCGCCCTGAACTTCTTCCTCGCCGTGCCCGCCTTCGGCTGACAAACGGGCTTGACACCGGCGGGAGCCGTCATAAAGGCTTCCGTCGATGTTGGCGTTGCATGGGTTGACGGGAAAAGAACCATCGTGCACATTTAAGCGACTTTGATCTTCTTTGTGCACTTTAGTCTTGTCCGGGAGCGCGATGAAGTTCGCCGTTCTGGGGCCGCTTGACATTTCGGCCGATGCCCAGTCCCTACCTCTCGGCGCCGGAAAGCAGCGTGCCCTGCTCGCCGAACTCCTCTGCCGCCCGGGACGCCCCGTCTCCCCCGCCACCCTCATCCAGGCGCTCTGGGGCCAGAGCCCGCCCCGCACCGCGCCGGACAACCTCCGGCTCTACGTGCACCAGCTCCGCAGGACGCTGGGCCACGACCGGATCACCCGTACCGCCGCGGGCTACGTGCTGACCCTCCATCCGGGCGAGCTCGACGCGGACAGGTTCGAGGAGCTGGCCGAGCAGGGCAGGAGCGCCCTGTCCGCCGGAGAGCACGAACGGGCCGCCGAGCTGCTCAAGCAGGCGCTGGACCTGTGGCGTGGTCCCGCGTACGCGGAGCTGAACCTGACCGTCGGGCTCAGCGACCACGCGCACCGCCTGGAGGAGGAGCGGCTGATCGCGCTGGAGAACCGGATCGAGGCGGACCTGGCCCGCGGGATGCACGCCGCGCTCGTCGCCGAGCTGACCGGGCTGGTCGGCGAGCACCCCCTGCGGGAACGGTCACGCCGGCAGCTCATGCTCGCCCTGGCCAGGTCGGGCCGCCAGGCCGAGGCGCTGGCCACCTACCGCGACGCCCGCCGGGTCTTCGCCACCGAGCTCGGCCTCGATCCGGGCGCCGAGCTCCGGCGCCTGCACCAGGCCATCCTCACGGGCACCCTGCCGGTCGAGGCCGCCACCGCTCCGTCGGACGACCCCTCCCCCCGTTCCCCCGCCCAGTTACCGGCCGACATCTCTGACTTCACCGGCCGGATCGAGCAGCTCGCCGACCTGACGGACCTCCTCGGCAACGGCCCGCCTCCGGGGCCAGGGCCCGTGCGCGTGTACGTCATCGCGGGGATGGGCGGGGTCGGCAAGACGACGCTGGCCGTCCACGCGGCCCATCTGATCGCCCAGCACTACCCCGACGGGCAGCTGCACACCAACCTGCACGGCGCCGAGTCCTCCCCCGCCGATCCCGCCCAGGTGCTCGCGGCCTTCCTCACCGCGCTCGGCGTGCCGCGCCCCACCCTCCCGGACACCCTCGAGGAACGGGCCGCGGTCTTCAGGAGCCGGCTGGCGGAGCGCCGGATGCTCATCGTGCTCGACAACGCCGCCTCGGAGCAGCAGGTTCGCCCGCTGTTCCCCGGTACGTCCGGCTGCGCCGTCATCATCACCAGCAGGACCCGGCTGACCGGGCTGTCCGGCGCGGCAGTGGTCGAGCTCTCGGTGCTCCACCCCGAGCAGGGCGTGCAGCTGCTCTCCAGGATCGTCGGGGCCGACCGGGTGGCCGCCGAGCCGGAGGCGGCGGCCGAGCTCGTCCGGCTGTCGGACGGCATACCCCTGGCCGTCCGGGTGGCGGGCGCCCGCCTCGTGGCCCGGCCGCACTGGCCGCTCACCCGCCTGGCCGGGCAGCTCACCGACGAGCGGCGGCGGCTGGACCAGTTCGCCACCGGCGACCTGGCCGTCCGGGCCAGCCTGGCGCTCAGCTATGTGGGGCTGGATCCCGACGCGCGCCGGGCGTTCCGGCTGCTCGGCTCGCTGGACGTGCCCGACTTCGCGGGCTGGGTGGCCGGGGCGCTGCTCGACATTCCCGTGGCGGCCGGCGAGGAGCTGGTCGAGACGCTGGTGGACACCCAGCTCGTGCTGTTCAGCGGGATGGATCCGGCCGGCCAGCCCCGCTACCGCTTCCACGACCTCGTCCGCCTGTACGCCCGCGAGCGCGGTGAGCTCGAGGACGAGCCGGAGGCCGTGGCCGCGGCACTGAGCAGGGCCTTCGGCGCCTGGCTCGCGCTGGCCGAACGCGCCACCGAGCGCGTGCCGGGCACCTCCTCGGCCATCATCCACGGCACCGCCCCACGCTGGAACTCCCCCGACGGCGCCCCCTGGGACGGTCCGGCCGTACAGGATCCGATGGCCTGGTTCGACACCGAGCGGACGGCGCTGATAGCGGCGATCCGCCAGGCGTGCTCGCTGGGCCTGGCCGAGGTCGCCTGGGACACCGCCTGCTGCGTGGAGCGCTACTTCGACGTGTGCGGGCAGTTCGACGACTGGCGCGGGCTGCACGAGCGCGTCCTGGAGGTCTGCCTCGCGACGGGCAACCGGCTCGGGGAGGCGGTCATCCGGCGCGGGCTCATGCACGCCACCACGTGGATGGAGACCGGCGGCGAGGCCATGGCCGCGCAGTACGAGGGGGCCGAGCGGCTGATCACCCTGTTCTCCGAACTGGGCGAGGAACGCGGGCTGTCCGACGCGTACGTGCTGCGGGCCTGGGGCGAGGCGGCCAGGGGCGACATGGCGGAGGGCCTGCGGTCCGGGCAGATCGCCTTGAGCCTGGCCGAGAGCAGCGGCCACCAGGGCGGGCAGGCCAGGGCGCTGGTGTGCATGGCGGTGGCGTACGGGACGCGCGACATCAAGATGGCCATCGTGCACCTGCTGCGCGGCCTGGAACTGGCCGAGAAGCTCGGCAATCCGCGCTTCGAAGCCACGACGCTGCAGTTCCTGGGCCTGGCGCACGCCCATGCGCAGGAGTTCGACGCCGGGCTGGAGTACCTGGTCAGAGCCCTGGCCATCTACCGCCAGATCCGCGATCCGCTGCTGGAGGCGATGGGCCTGGTCGCTCTGGCCAGGCTGTACGCCGGGCACCACGACCCGAGGGCGCGGCCCGCCGCCGAGGCGGCCGAGATGCTGAGCCGCTCGCACCGCCTGGCCCACCACCAGGCCGACGCGCTCTGGGTGCTCGGCGGAGTGAGCCTGGCGGAGGGCAGGATCGACGAGGCGGTCGCCCATCTGGAGGAATCGGTCAGGCTCTGGCGTACTCGGGGGTGGCAGGAGTTCCTGGCGGGCGCGCTGGCCGACCTCGCGGACGCCTACACCGCCGCCGGCGACCTCACGGCGGCCGCCGCCGCCCGCAGTGAGGCGACCGCGCTCACCGGACCTACCTGAGCCGGATGAATACCATGGCGGCCGGCGGGAAGATCCTTGACACCTCTTGGGGAGTCTCATGACCCGTTCCGTCCTTGTGTGGGCCCTGATCCTCGTCGTCGCGGGAGCCGTCGCCGTGGCGCTCTGCGTCGTCACCGCGCCCGTGGTCTCCGCCGAGGCCCCGCGTGACTTCTTCGACTCGCCCTTCCTGCTGCCCGCGTTCCTCGTCCTGGCGGTCCTGGCCGGTCTGGCCGGGTGGTTCGCCCCGCAGGTGGGCCTCCTGTGGGGCCTGCTCGCCGCCGCTCCGTTCTACGTCTACTTCGCCTCGCGCGTCGTCGGTGAACTGCGGGGAGGCGGCCAGGGGCTCTGGCCGGTCGGCCTGCTGTTCCTGGTCGGCCTCACGCTCATCCCCCTGCTCGCGGCCCTGGCGACCTCGCTGGTCGCCAGGGCGCGCGGGTGACTCACCCCTTGTAGTTGAAGATCTGGCGGAGGGTGTGCTGGACCGTCACCAGGTCCTGCTGGTCCGCCATCACCTGGTCGATGGACTTGTACGCCTCGGGGTGCTCGTCGACCAGCGCGGCGGCCCGGTCCGCGTTCCAGGTCCGGCCGCTCATCGCCGCGGTCAGGGAGGCCGCGGACAGCTCCCGCTTCGCCTTCGTCCGGGACATGCGGCGGCCCGCGCCATGCGAGCAGGAGTTGTACGACTCGGGGATCCCCCGGCCGCGCACGATGTACGAGCGGGTGCCCATCGAACCGGGGATCACGCCTTCGTCGCCGGTGCCGGCCTTGATGGCCCCCTTACGGGTGATCCACAGGGACTTGCCGTAGTGGGTCTCCTGCTGGGTGAAGTTGTGGTGGCAGTTGATCGTGCGAACCCGCTCGCCCTGGCCTGCGACCCGGAACAGGGCGTTGACCAGGACCTTGTCCATCCGGGCACGGGAGGCCATGGCGTAGTGCTGGGCCCACAGCATGTCCTCGATGTACGCGGTGAACTCCGGCGTGCTCTGGACGAGGTAGGCCAGATCCGGGTCCTCCAGCCCGATCTCCTGCTTCTTCATCAGCTTCTTCGCGCCCGTGATGTGCATCTGGGCGAGCTGGTTGCCGATGCCGCGCGAACCCGAGTGCAGCACCGTCCAGACCCGGTCTCGCTCGTCCAGGCAGACCTCGACGAAGTGGTTGCCGGAGCCGAGGGTGCCGAACTGGTCGGACACCTTCTTGGTCTGCTTCGGGTTGAGATCGGTGTGCGGCAGGCCGAGGTCGCTGAGTGCACGGTCCATCGCCGGGTCGTCATGGCCCTTCCCGACGCCGGCCGGGATGCGGCGCTCCACCATCGGCATGAGGGCGGCCAGGGTGTCGGGCAGGTCGGCGGCCGTCAGCGTCGTCTCGGTGGCGACCATGCCGCAGCCGATGTCCACGCCGACGGCGGCCGGGATGATCGCGTTCTCGGTGGGAATGACCGAGCCGACCGTGGCGCCGATGCCGAGATGAGCGTCGGGCATGAGAGCGACGTGTCCGGAGACGAATGGCAGGCGGGCAGCGCGAGCGGCCTGCATGATCGCGCCTTCGTCGATCTCGCTGGCCCACGACAACAGGTTCGGTGCGGGCTGATTCGGCATGGGATAGATCTCCTCGCTGGTTCGTGATCAGTTTGGCGAGACCAGGAGGTATTTCCCACCCATTTTATCGACTTCCGGCTTTGTGGAGTGGCGACCCAGCGCCTGCTTCGGCCACGGTGTTCGCTCGGGGGGAGGCAAAACGCGCTGCTCTACCTCCTCACCGAGGGGTGACCGCTGCCGGCCGCCGCGACCGGGCGGCCACGACCGGTACGGACTGGGCGGCGAGCCCCAAACCCGTCCAAACTCAGTGGCCACCGGGTGACCCGTTCCTCCGTTAGAGTCTTGGGGAACGGGCATGCCGGGCGGAGGATCGGTCGGTTGAGGCAACGGGACAACGAAGGCGAGAGGACAGCGACGTTGGGGCAGCAGGGGCGCTCCGCAGGCACTCCGCTGACGCCGGAAGACCCGCCGGCGATCGGCCCCTATGAGCTGATCAGCCGCCTCGGCTCGGGCGGCATGGGCACCGTCTACCTGGCCAAGGCCGCCGACGGCGTACAGGTCGCGCTCAAGGCGATCCGCCGCGACTACACCACGGATCCGGTCTACCGGGCGCGCTTCCACGAAGAGGTGTCCAACGCCCGCAAGGTCGCCTCGTTCTGCACGGCCCGCGTCCTCGACCACGGCGAGCACGACGGGGTCCTCTACCTCGTCACCGAGTACATCGAGGGCATCTCCCTCGAGAACCACCTGATCGAGCACGGCCCGCTGACGCCGTCCGTGCTGCACTCGGCGGCCGTGGGCGTGGCGGCGGCGCTGACCGCGATCCACGCCGTCGGCCTGGTGCACCGCGACCTCAAGCCCGCCAACGTGATGCTGACGCTGGGCGGCCCGCGGGTGATCGACTTCGGGCTGGCCCGCTCGTCCCACGTCTCCACCCGCCACACCAACGCGGGCATGGTGATGGGCACGCCCGGCTGGATCGCTCCCGAGCAGGTCTTCGAGGGCCGCACCAGCCCGGCGGGCGACGTGTTCGCCTGGGGCTCGCTGATCGCCTACGCCGGGCTCGGCGGCCACCCGTTCGGCGAGGGCGACGCCTACGTCATGGCCGCTCGCGCCCGCACCGCCCCGCCGGACCTGCGCGGGCTGCCCGCGCCGCTCGACCGGCTGGTGGCCGCGGCCATCCACCCCGATCCCGCGCGCCGACCGGCGGCCAAGCAGCTCCTGCTCGAACTCGTGGGCGCGGCCGACGAGCCGGCCGCCCAGCTCGCCGCGACCCGCCACCTCAGCAGCTCGTGGAACCCGTCGGAGTTTCCGCCGCTGGCCGAGTTCCCGAACAATTCGCAGGTACGCCAGGCGCCGCCGGGCTGGTCCCCGCCGCCGCAGGCCCACCAGCCGCAGCCCCACCAG
This sequence comes from Nonomuraea aurantiaca, assembly GCF_020215705.1. Lineage (GTDB taxonomy): Bacteria > Actinomycetota > Actinomycetes > Streptosporangiales > Streptosporangiaceae > Nonomuraea > Nonomuraea aurantiaca. The sequence continues at coordinate 165,408 of NZ_JAIWNB010000012.1, forward strand.
CCGTCGGCCCAGCAGCCTCAAGCGCACCAGCAGACCGGTGTGGGGCCGCTGCCGGGACGCGGGCCCGCGCCGCACCCGCCTGCCCAGGCACCGCCCCCGCCGCGCCAGGCACCTCCTCGCCAGGCGCCACCCCGCCAGGCATCGCCCCGTCAAGGATCGCCCCGCCAAGCATCGCCGCCTGGTCCGGCGAGCCAGGTGCCGCCGTCCCACCAGACGGGACAAATGCCACCGTCTCTCCAGACCGGACAGGTGCCGCTTTCCGCCCATCAGACAGGGCAGGTGCCGCTGCCGCCTGGGCCGAGGGGCCCGGCGGGGTTCCCGGTCAAGCGGAAGAGGAGCGTGTTCACCGGGTGCGTGACCGCTGTCGTGGTGGCCATCGTGCTGTTCGTGCTGCTGCTGGCCGTACTGGTGTGGGCGCTCAGGTCCCCCGACCCGGTCGGCGCGGACAGCCCGGTGCAGGACGGGAAGCTGAAGTTCGCGGTAACAGGCACCAAGTGCCCCAAACCGGCCAAGGCCGCGAAGCAGCGCACCTGCCAGGTGAGCGTCAAGGTCAACAACGTCGGCCAGGAGGCCAGGGTCCTCTACCCCGGCCAGCAGAAACTCCTGGACGAGGACGACGCGTTACACGGGGGCACCAAGCTGCTCGACAAGGCGGGCGCGGAGGTCACGCCGGTCCGCATCGGGCCGGGCCAGTCCTTCAGCGGCGCGCTGCTGTTCGAGCTGCCGAAGGAGGCCCAGCCCGCGGGGCTGGAGCTGCATGACTCCGGCCTGAGCACCGGGGTGCGGGTCAGGCTCGATTAGTCCGGTAGGCGACGGGAGGGTGGTCAGGCCCGGCTGGTGCCGTACGAGGCGGGATCGGAGATGTCGGCCTTCGACCGATCGGGCAGCGCGTACGTCGCGACCAAGCCGATCACCGCGCCGATGATCATGAACACGGAGATGGCCTGCCAGCCGTAGTCGTGCAGCAGCCAGGTGGCGATCAACGGTGCCGGTCCGCCCGCGATGACGGAGGCCAGCTGATATCCCAGCCCGGCGCCCCCGTACCGCAGACTGGTCGGGAAGCTCTCCGCGATGAGCGCGGCCTGCGGACCGTACTCCATGGAGTGCTGGAGCTGCGTGACCATCATCGTGACCAGGATGACGACGGCGATGCCGGTGTTGAGCAGCGCGTAGTAGGGGAAGGCGACCACCGCCAGCAGCGCGGCCCCGATGAGGTAGAGCCTGCGGCGGCCTATCCGATCGCTGAGATGCCCGAAGTACGGGATCGCGAAGAGCTCGACGGCCGCCGCGGCGCTGACGGCGGCGAACGCGAACGTTCGCGACATCCCGATGCTCGGGGACGTGATGTAGGTGATCACGAATGTCGTGTAGAGGTAGAACGGCATCTGCTCGGGGACGCGCAGGAGCGCGCTGAGCAGGACCTCCTTCGGGTGCTTCTTGAGGACCTCGACCACCGGCAGCTTGGCCACCTGCCTGGTCTCGAGGAGCTTGGCGAACAGCGGCGTCTCCATGACCCGCAACCGCACCCAGAGACCGATGGCGACCAGCACCAGGCTCGCCAGGAACGGGATCCGCCAACCCCAGTCCTTGAACGAGTCGCCGGCCGCGAGAGCCACCAGCGACATCGCGCCGGTGCCGAGTATGAGGCCGATGGGCACGCCGACCTGCGGCCAGCTGGCCATCAGGCCGCGCCTGCGCTGGTCGCCCCACTCCATGGACAGCAGCACCGAGCCGCTCCACTCACCGCCGACCGCGATCCCCTGAAGGATGCGCAGGACAACGAGCAGGATCGGCGCGATCACGCCGATCGAGGCGGTGCCGGGCAGCACACCGATGAGCGCGCTGGAGACGCCCATCATGATCAGGGTGACGATGAGCGTGGCCTTACGCCCGATGCGGTCGCCCCAGTGCCCGAAGATCGCCGCGCCGACCGGCCGGGCGGCGAACCCGACCGCGTAGGTGGCGAAGGACGCCAGCACGCCCGCGTACGGGGTGGACTTGGGGAAGAAGACGTCGGCGAACACGGTCGCTGCGGCCGTGCCATAGAGAAAGAAGTCATACCACTCGATGGCCGTACCGACGACACTCGCCGTCGCCGCGCGCCTCACCTGGGATTGATACTCCGCGGCTGGTAACCCGTGATCGTGCGTCACCTGCGCCTCCTCAGCCCGGACCGGGACTCCCAGTGTGATCAGGCTCACACGTCACCCGGTTTGCGCCATGCGTACCCGGCTGGCGGGGGGCGAACACTGGATTTGTCAGATCGTTAGCGACAAATGGTGCCTTTCTGGTGTCGGACGACCTTCCCATCGGGAGATCGTGCCCTGGGATTGCGAACACCTCAGAGCGTGATCCAGCTTCGCTCCGGGAGGCGTGCCCGTTCATCAGGTCCACGATCATCAAGGCCCTGGGTCCAGGGTCTTCGTGAGCCTGGTCAGCGCTTCGGTGATCTGCTCAGGGGTGAGGCCGAGCACCGAACGCTGGTAGCCGTACACCTCGGGAGCCAAAGGCGCGAGCAGGACGTCGACCAGCGCGTCCGGGCCTGGCACCCCCGCGGCGACCACGAGCACGCGCACGTGGGCGCGCCAGAAGCCGTACGCGCCGGTCTCGAAGCGCGAGCGGCCCACTTCCGAGCCGAGCACGAGGTGCCGGTGGCCCTCCAGCAGCCCCACCATGGCCGCGTAGAAGGCGGCCAGCCGCTCGGCGGCCGGCGCGCCCGGACCCAGGGGCGGCTCGCCGCGCAGCAGCCGCTCCTGCAGCTCCCGCTCATGTTCGTCGAGCAGCGCGACAGCGATCGAGGCCCGGTCCGGGTAGCGGCGGTAGAGCGTGCCGCGGCCCACCCCGGCCTTCTTCGCGATGTCGTCCATCGTCACGTCCTGCGGCGCCTTCTCGGCGAAGAGCAGGGCGGCCGCCTCCAGGATCCTGGCCCGGTTGCGCGCGGCGTCGGCTCTCTCCATGCCGGACATTGTATCTGGACATGGCGTCCGGTTATAGTGAACCGGACAGCGTGTCCACATAGCTGAGGAGAGAACATGCTGCTGCATCTGGACGCCAGCGCCCGCCGGGCTTCGTTCTCGCGGGGTCTGTCGAGTGTGTACGCCAAGACCTGGCGAGCAGCCCATCCCCAGGCCCGGTACGTCTACCGCGACCTGGCCGCGCAACCCGTACCGCACATCGGCGAGGCATGGACCGAACTGTGCGACTACATCCTGGAGCAGGAGATCACCGACATCTCGCGCTACCGGGAGGCGGCCCGCACCCCCACCCAGCACCAGGCGTGGGACGTCCTGGAGCCGCTGCTCGACGAGGTGGTCGCCGCCGAGGTGATCCTCATCGGCACGCCGATGTACAACTACTCGATCCCCTCGGCGCTGAAAGCCTGGCTCGACCAGATCACCTTTCCCAAGATGTCGCTCGAAGGCCGCTCGTTCGTGGTGACCAGCGCGCGCGGCGGCGCGTACGGCCCCGGAACGCCCCGCGAGCCGTACGACCACCAGGAGCGCTACTTGCGCGACTTCTTCAAGGGCCACTTCCAGGTCGAGGACGTGACGTTCATTCACGCGGAACTGGTCAACGCCCGCCTCGACCCGGCGCTGGCGCACCTGCGCGACCGGCACGAGGAATCACTGGCCGCGGCGCTCAAGGAGGCGGCCCGATGAACTGGCTGATCCTGGCCCTGGCCGGGCTCGTCGAGGTCGCGTGGTCGCAGAGCATCAAGCCGACGCACAACTTCACCCGTCCGCTGCCGACGGCGGTGTGTCTGGTGCTGATGGCCGCCGCCGTCTGGCTGCTGTCACGGGCCATGAACACGCTGCCGGTCGGCACCGCGTACGCCGTCTTCACCGGCATCGGCGCCGTCGGCGCGATCGGCTTGGGCATCGTGCTCAACGACGACCCCGTCTCGGTGGGCAGGATGGCGGCGCTCGGCCTGATCGTCGGCGGGATCGTGCTGGCCCGAGTCACCACCTGAACCACGAACGCCAGGCCGTCATGCGGCTCAGCCCGCCATACGAGACGACCGTCCGATACGCGCTGATGCCCCACCGCAGGACGCCTGCTCCCACGAAGGGATCAGCTCGTTTGCCGAGAGGCGACGGCTCCGGTCATCTCGATGGTGATGGCCCAGCGTTCGTGGCCTCTCCACGCTCCATTGATGAACCGGTACGGCTGGTGCCGTCCCGGCTTGGGTGCATGGCCCGCCGGACGCTGTCCGCCGCTGGTGGGCGGTGGGGCGGGCACCGTGCGCCGGTCGGGCACACGGCTGGAAGTCATCGGGTTGTTTCGTGCGGTGGCTGAGCTGCGGGTGGGCCGTTTCGGGGTGGGGCGCCTCTTGGCTCTGTCGCGTGCTGCCGGTCGGGGGTGCAGGTCTGCTCGGGTGCGGCGGGCGCGGCGGGGCGCACGGGTTGGCCTGCGCGTTCGGCGGGCGCGGGCGAGGTTGCCTTCCACGATGGCGTGGATGGTGCGCACCCCGGTGGAACGGTGGGTGCGGGTGGCGTTCTGGCCGAGCAGGCCGCGGGAGACGATCCGCTCGGCCGCTGCCCAGTCCCGATCACAGGACAGGCCGCAGGCCGGGCAGTACGCCCACCTCCAGCCCCGCTCGCCGAGTCGGTCCGGGGCCGGGCAATGCTTGAGCACCGACGTGCCATCCCCGCACCGGGGGCAGTACCGGGAGGTCCCACGCGCCGCGACGGTGACCACCGCGATGGCGTACTTGGCCGCCAGATGCCGGATCGCCTCGACGATCCGACCGCGTACCTGCCCCGACAGCCGCGCATTCGCCCTGCCTCGGCGCCCGCGCACAGCGAATATGAAGAACGGTTCATACCCTCAGGGGATCCCCGAGTTCCACGCCCAAGCCGCGATCCCGACCCGATTGGCCGCTCCCACCTTGCGCTGGATATTGGCCACATGCGTCTTCGCCGTGCCGGCGCTGATGAACAGCTCGGCGGCGATCTCACCATTCGTACGCCCATGGGCGACCAGGCGCGCGATCTCCGTCTCTCGCTCCGTGAGCGGCTCCCCCGGCGGCTCCGGCCGGGCGGCACGGAGGTGGCGCAACAGCCGTACGGTGACCTGCGGGCTGATGAGCGTGTCCCCGGCCATGGCGGCACGGATGGCCTCGACGAGCAGCGTCGGTCCCGACCGCTTCAGCAGAAACCCGCAAGCGCCGTTGCGTAGTGCCGTGTGCACATAGTCATCGAGGTCGAACGTGGTCACCACGATCACCCGCGTCTCCGGCGCGAGCACCCTGGTGACCTCAAGCCCGTCGAGCTTGGGCATGCGGATGTCGGCCAGTACGACGTCGGGCTTGAGATGCCGGGCGAGCTCCACGGCCGCCCGGCCGTCGGCCGCCTCTCCCACGACCGTCATGTCGGGCTGCGAGTCGAGAATGAGCCGGAAGCCGATCCGTACGTCATCCTGATCGTCCGCGACGAGAACCCGAGTCGTCACGTCACCGCCCCCACCAACCGAGTGCGATCACACCACTCACCCATCGCACGCATGTCTCCCCACCTTCCAGCAGCACGTCACCCCCAGCTTTCCATCCCGCGTCAGGCGTCATCCTCGTCCCTGGGACGGGTCAGACGGGTCAGACGGGGATGGTCGCCGTGACGCGCCAGCCCGCCCCGTGCGGACCCGCTGAAAGGGAGCCGCCGACCGTCCCGAGCACCTCGGCGAGTCCCGCCAGGCCGAAGCCGCCCTTGCGGCCGAGCCCGGCGAAGCGACCCCCACCCGAACGACCCCCACCCGAACGACCGCCGCTCGAACGATCCCCGCCTGGACGATCACCGCGATCGCCCTGCGCCGAATCGCCGACCCCACGATCACCGACCTCCGCCTGGCTGCCGCTGCCGCCATCATCGTGCACCCGGACGTGGATCATGTCGCCGTCTCTCGTCACCGCGATGTCGACAGTGGTCGCCCGCGGCGCGTGCCTGCGTACGTTGGTCAGCGCCTCCGTCACCACCCGGTAGACGGTTGCCGACGCCTCGCGGGAGATCTGTTCCGCCTCGACGGCGAGATTCACGCGGACGGTCGACGAGAACCCGTCGGCCAGCTCCCGCAGCCCGTCGATGCCGGGTGCCGGGCCTCTGGCAGGCTCGTTGAGCATGTGGACCGTACGATCGAGCGAGGTCAAAGCCCGCTGGCCGCCCTCCTCGATGCGCCGCAGGGCGTCCTCGATCCGCGGCGGCAGCTCTGGTGCGAGCCGGGCGGCCTGGGCCTGTACGAGCATGCCGCTGACATCGTGCGCCACGAAATCGTGCAGGTCACGCGCCAGAGCGAGCCGCTGATCCCGTACGGCCTGCGCCACCGCCCGACGCCGGTTGCCGTCGAGTGAGCGCAGGTAGAGCCCGGCCGCGGCGACCCCGACCGCCCCCAGCGACCAGCCCGCGCAACCGGCCAGTATCAGCGAGGGCGGGCCGGGCCAGACCATTCTCAGCAGGATGGTCGAAACCGCCAGACCGGGGACGAGGGCTGCGAGAGGCGCCCTGCGGGCCGCGAGCATCGTCAGGGCGAGCAGCGCCGGCACCTCGATCAGCAGCCAGAACGTGGTGTCGCCGCGGGTTCCGGTCAGCGGATGGTAGGCGGTGATCGCCAGGGAGACCGCTCCCCCGCCCACGGCCGAGTACGCGGGAGGGACGCGCGGTCTCAACGCCACCACCAGCGCGCACAGCTGGACCACCGCACCGATGAGATTCACGATCTCGACCCTAGAACGCCTCGGCCAGTGGCATGGCCTTCCCCTCGGGTCCGTCACGCCACTCGCGAAAATCCGTGCGACGAGCCCCACAGTTGCCAGGAAGCGCGTCGAAATCGGCGGGCGCGGACCAGTCGCCCCGTCGCGCGCTCCACGCCGAGCATGTGGCACCTGGTCAGAGTCAGCGTCAGAGTCGGCGTCACGTAGTCGAGGAGCGCGTACGGACAGCAGGAGCTACCTCACGGCCTGATGCTTTCGGGGAAACCGGTCCAGCGCAGGCCGGTCGGAAGGTGACTCATGTCGTTGAACATCACGATCGTGGGCGGCAGGCCGTCGCGGTACTCGATGACCGTCAGTGCGGTGTTGGCGCTGTTCAGGCCGAGCCATCGGGCCGGCGGCGCGTCCAGCGCGTGCCGCACCAGCCACGCGATCGGATAGGCGTGCGTCACCAGGACCTCGTGCGTGTCACGCCGAGTCCCTTGTGCGGTCGTCTCGGGGACCTTCGCGAACCGGGCGACCAGGGCCTCGGCGAGCTTCTGGCCCGAGGCCGCCTCGGCTTCGTCGTAGCCGTCGAAGAAGCCGGCCCAGGACGGGGGCGTTTCGGCCGTGCTGGGAACGTAGGGCACGTGGTCGATGAGTTCGGCGGCCTCGGCCACGGGCACGTTCGGTAGATGGCGGGCGAGTTCGTGCGCGCTCGCTGCGGCGCGTGGTAGCGGAGAGTGCCACACGGCGTCGATCGGTACGCCGGCGAGCCGTTCGCCCAGCAGGCCCGCCTGCTGGTGTCCGATGCCGGTGAGCCGCCCGAACGCGTCGGCGGCGCCGTGGCGTGCCAGGTAGAGGTGTCGCGTTGTCATGAGTCGTCGGGGGCACGGGGTCCGTGCGGGGCCGCTCCCCATCTCCTTCGATCTCGATCCGTGGGTGTGGGTTCGGTGGCGGGATGCTTGGGCGGGGTCGGCTCTTGGCCTGACAGGGACCGGCCAGGGACGGAAGTGATCAGTTATGTGCCTGCCGCCGTGACGGTGCCGGTGGTGCCGTCGAGAGTGATGACGGTGTCGTCGTGGAGCGCGCTCGTCGCGTTCCGGATGCCGAGAACGGCGGGGATGGCGTGCTCGCGAGCGACGATCGCGGCGTGGGAGAGCACGCCGCCGGTCTCGGTGATGACACCGGCGGCGATGCGCAGCAGCGGTGTCCAAGCGGGGTCGGTGTAGGGGCAGACGAGGATGTCGCCTGGGCGCACGCGCGCGAAGTCGCCGGGACCGCGGACGATTCTCGCGGTGCCGGTTACGGTCCCGTGGCTGCCTGGTGTTCCGGTGAGCGTGGCGGTTACGGTCCCGGGGGTTCCCGTGAGCGTGTCGGCTGGGGTGTCCGAGGCGCTGGACGGCGAGGTCGGCGATGGGGGTGCGGCGGTGACCGGCCGTGCTTGCAGAACCCAGATGCGGCCCTCGACGATCGCCCACTCGATGTCCTGTGGTCCACCGCGTACGGCGGCGATCTCTTCGCCCAGCTTGGCGAGTTGCATGGCGGTCGCGTCGTCGATCGTCGGTTGGTCCCGGCCATGGGCCGGCACGTCGCTGATGACGAGCCGCGCGCCGTGCCGGTCGAGGCGGGTCCGTTTGTCCGCGACGGTACGTGTGACCGAACCGTCCCCGGCGACGCGGTAGGCGTCAGGGGTGACCGTACCTCCGACGACGCTGGGTCCGAGTCCCCAGGACGCCTCGATCTGGGTCGCGTCGTTCGGGTCCGCGGGCGTGAACATGACCCCGGACACCTCGGCATCCACATGACGTTGGACGAGGACGGCCATCGCAAGTTCCTCGGACGGCTGGTCGTCGCGCCGGTAGTCGATGGCACGGGGAGAGAACAACGAGGCCCAGCAGGCACGTACGGCATCGGCGACCTCGCCGACTCCGCGCACGGCGAGGAAGCTCTCGTGCTGACCGGCCGCCGACGCCTGACCGGTGTCCTCGTTCGCCGCCGATGATCTGACCGCCACGGGCGTATCGCCGAGCTCGTCGAGCGCGCGGCGCAACGCATCGACCACGGTGGGGTGAACCGGACCGGACTCGATCACCTGCCGCGCCGCGTCCAGGTCGCCGGCGACCCGGACGAGGTCCAGGTCGCGGACAGCGGCGAGGTACGCGGTGTACGAGACGACGAAGCCGTCAGGGACCGGCAGGCCCGCGCGGAGCAGCGCGCCGAGTGCGCCGGCCTTGCCGCCGCAGGTATCGGCGACAGCCTCCATGAGGGGTACGATCATCCACCCAGTCCTTCAACAAAAGATTGACAACGTTTTGTTGATTGTGCAGGATAAGCGCATGCCACGCAAGCAGGACATCGCTCACAGCATGCAGACCGATCACGTCCAGGCCCACCGCGAGCAGGACGCACGCGAGCGTCTTATGGGCATGGGCGCGGATCAGCTCGACGCCCGTCCGTGGCGACCTCCACCCACCCCGCCGTCGGCGGTCGACCTCGTGCAGTTCGCCGTCTGGCGCAACGCCGACCTGGACCCGGAGGGCATCCTGAGCGCGCTCGCCCTCCTGCCCGCCGCACGCGCCGAGGTCGAGGGACTCGAAACCGGCCTGCTGTTCACGGCCCGGAGCGCGGGACTGACCTGGGCCCAGATGGCACAGGCGATGGGGTTCAACTCCCCGCAGGCGTGCCAGCAGCATTACACCCGCCTGGCAGGACGATCGGACGCCGGCTCATGACGCGCGACTCCGCGGCCGACCTCCTGGTCCTGCACGCCGTACGCATCACCGGGTTCGCGGACACTCCGGTGATCGCTCAGCGGTACGGGCTCGACGCGGCCGAGACGAAAGAGGCGCTGCTCGACGCCGAGGCATGGGGGTGGGTCGAGCACACCTCCTTCGCCGGGACCGGAGGTTGGTCGTTGACCGAAACGGGCCGAGCCGAGAACGAGCGCCGGCTCGCGGCCGAGCTCGCCGGCGTCGGCGGCGCCGATGAGGTCCGTGACATCTACCGAGAGTTCCTCCCGCTGAACGCCCTCCTGCTACAAGCCTGCACGGACTGGCAGCTCCGGCCCAACGTGGGCGATCGGCTCGCCGTCAACGACCATTCCGATGCCGCCTGGGACGCCAGAATCCTCTACGATCTCGGCGGCATCGAGCGTGCGCTCCTGCCACTCATGGACCGGCTGGGGGGTGTCCTCACCCGGTTCCGCGGATACGACACCCGATTCGCCGCAGCCCTGGCGCGCGCCCGAGCGGGTGAGGGCGGCTGGGTCGACCGCACCGACGTCGACTCCTGCCATCGTGTCTGGTTCGAGCTCCACGAAGACCTCATCGCCACGCTCGGCCTCGACCGCCACACCGAACCCTGAAGCGCCCCGGGTGGAGGGCCGGGTCGACCAGCCGGGCCCAGCCGCGAAGGACGCGGTGCGAGACGTCGGGGTACGGATCGCCGACGCGCTGGCCGCCGCGCACGCCCAGGGTGTGCTGCATCGCGACGTCAAGCCCGCCAATCTGCTGCTCAACCGCTACGGGCATGTGGCGCTGTCCGACTTCGGCCTGGCCACGATGCCTGACTCGGGGCCCGACGCGTCGGTGACGCGGGAGTCGCTGACGCCTGCCTATGCGCCTCCGGAGGCGTTCGACCTGGCCGAGCCGAGTGCCGCCGGTGACGTGTCCCGCGTCCGCCGTACCCGGGGCGAAGGCGGCGTGCGTCAAGGAGACCGAGTGCTGGGGCGGCCTGGTCGTCTCCGCGGGCGACACGACGGCGCGGCGGCTCGGCTGCGAGGAGACCCATTCCTGGGAGACATACGCGATCGCGCCGCTTCCGGCCGACTCTCTCACCTACGACCAGCGCGACCTGGCGAGACACCCTACTGTGAAGAAGGTCTGCGCCAAGGCCGTCCTGCTGGCCACGAGGCACGGCTCGGCCAAGAACATTGCCGGAAACAAGTGGATATCAGATGTCATGCCGCCGTCGTCGGCACAGTTCGATAAGGGCGTGCGGGTCTACCGCTGCGTCGGTGCCCTGGCGGGCGCGGAGAGGGCCGGGTCCGTCTTCCGGCCTTTCCCTTAGCGATCAGCGCAGCACACCGGTACGGCGCCATGAGCCGTGCGCTGAAGGGAGGCAGGGTGGGTCCGCGACTGACAGCCGTGGTCTTGGTGGTGCTGACCTTGGCCGGATGTACCGCCCCGGCAGGGCTCGAGCGTGGCGCGGACGACCGCACCACGTCCGGGGCCGGCGCGAGTGACCGTGCCGGTCACGAATCCGCCGGGCCGGGTGAGACCCCGGCAGCGCGGACGAGCGGCACCCCCGCCGCGTCCCGTCCCCGGGGACGCTGGCGGGTGGTCTACCGGCAGAAGGGGCTGGACTACGGTGCCGACTTCCTCGACATCGCGGCCACGGGCGCGGCCGACGCGTGGGCGGTCGGTGAGCGGGCGTTCGGCACCGACGGCCATGAGGCGTTGCTGGTCCACTGGGATGGCGAGCGCTGGCGACGGCTGACGAAAGAGCTGCCGAAGCAGGCCCGATACGTCACGCTCACCAAGGTGGCCGCGTCAGATCCCGGCAACGTGTGGGTGATCGCCGAGGACAAGGAGGGCGGTGAGTCCGGGCTGCTGCGCTTCGACGGGCGGCGCTGGTCGTTCATCCCCGATCCGGTGGTCACGTCCGAGGGAGATTCCGCGAGTCCGTCAGAGGTGGTCGCGCTGGGCGGGGGGCAGGCGTGGGTGTTCGGTGACGGGTGGGCCCGGCACTTCGACGGGCAGCGCTGGACCAGCCAGGCGATCCCCATCACGACGTACGCCGCCGTCGCCGTGTCGCCGCACGACATCTGGGCGGCCGGCGAGGTGGACCCGCTGCCGGACGACGGCTACGTGCAGTCGGAGCCGGCCGTCGCGCACTTCGACGGCCGGGCCTGGCGGCGCGTACCCCTGCCCACGCCATCAGAGCCCGCGCCGGCGCCGCCCGGCTCAGTCGACTCGCGAGTCTCGGCGGTGCTGGCCGTGGCCGCCGACGACGTGTGGGCGGTGGGCGGTTACGAGACGCCGGACGGCGCGTTCCGCCCTCTGTCCTACCGGTGGAACGGCACTGCCTGGCGGGCGGTCGCCATCGAGGGCGGGCAGTTGACCGGGATCGCCCGCGACAGTGGTGGCGTGGTGTGGGTCGCCTGCCGGCGGTCCGTCTCCGAGGACGCGAAAGACGCCTACCGGCTGCTGGCCGACGCGGGGGGGCGATGGTCGCGGGTCACGCCTCCCGCCCCGGTGACCACGATGACCGCGCTCCCCGGCGGGAAGCCGCTGTGGGCGATCGGCCAGAACACGATCATGGAGTTCCGCTAGGGTTCGGCTCCTTCGCCCGGCTCAGCGGGTTGGGGTCGGTGATCGCCGATCGCGCGGCTCAGCAGGGTGGGCTCGGTGATCGGGGACTCGTGGGTGCCGAGGACGGTGCAGGCGTGGGCTCCGGCGGTGGCGCCGAGGCGTACGCACTGCTCCAGGGGTAGCCCGCGCAGAGTGCCGTACAGGAAGCCGGAGACGAACGCGTCGCCCGCGCCGTTGCTGTCGGCGACCGGGCCGGGCAGGGGCGCGGCCGGGAAGGCGCGCAGCGGCGCGTCGCGGGTGAGGACCAGGCAGCCGTCGGCGCCGCGCGTGCAGACGACCGTGTGGGCGCGGCCGCGTTCGATGATGCCGGCCATCGTGGCGGCCGGGTCGGCGAGCGCGGCGGCCGAGAGGAAGACGAGGTCGGAGCGGTAGGCGAAGTCCTGGTGGTAGTCGTCGACGCCGTTCCAGTCGTGCAGGTCCGTCGAGACGGGCATGTCCAGGTCCGGGTACACGTGTCGGCAGAAGTCGGTGATCGAGACATGCGCGTGCCGCGCGCGGACGCCCTTGTAGAGGTGGCTCGGGAGCCGCTCCCCGGGCGTGGCCCTGGGGTCGAACAGCGAGGTGCGGCGGCCGTCCGGGCCGACCAGCAGGACGCTGCGCCGGGTGCCCGCCGGCGCCGGCGCCCAGGCGAAGTCGAGGCCGCGCAACGCGTGACGGATCAGCGCGCCCTGCGGGTCGTCGCCGATCAGGTCGGCGAACGTGACGTCGAGTCCGAGCGCCGCGCAGCCGAGCGCGACACCGGCACCGGTGTTGCCGATCCGGTCGATGACGGGCGGGACGGAGTAGGTGTCCTCGTACGGGAGGGGCAGCGCGGGCACGTACACGGTGGTGTCGACCCCGGAGCCGCCGAGGACCAGAACGTCACGCGTCATCGGCTCTTGGGCGAGCAGGGCAGGCCTACCCCGGTCATCGATTCACCAGCGGGCCGGAGCCCGTGGAGCCGCGGACGACCAGTTCGGGCTGGAAGACCAGCTCGACGTGCTTGGCGGGCGCCCCGTTGACCTCTTCGAGCAGGGTCTGCACCGCGGCCGTGGCCATCGCGCCGATCGGCTTGCGTACCGTCGTCAGCGGCGGATCCGTGAACGCGATCAGCGGCGAGTCGTCGAAGCCGACCACCGACACATCGCCGGGCACGGCCAGCCCCTTCTCGCGGCAGGCGCGGATCGCCCCCAGCGCCATCAGGTCGCTCGCGCACACGATGCCGGTGCAGCCGCGTGACAGGAGCTGCATGGCCGCCGCCTGCCCGCCCTCGACCGAGAACAGCGAGTGCGCGATCAGCTCGTCGACGGCGCTCGTGCCGAGGAGCTGGGCCATGGCCTGCCGGTAGCCCTCGATCTTCCTGATCACCGGGACGAACCTGCGCGGCCCCAGCGCCAGCCCGATCCGCTCGTGCCCGAGGTCCACGAGGTGCTGTACGGCCAGGCGCGCGGCGAGCCGGTCGTCGGGCGAGATGAACGGCGCGTCGATGTGCTCGCTGTAGCCGTCGACCAGCACGATCGGCAGCCCGCGGTCGGTGAGCCTGGTGTAACGGTCCATCCGCGCGGTGGTGTCGGCGTGCAGCCCCGACACGAACACGATGCCGCTCACCCCACGGTCGACCAGCAGTTCGGTGAACTCGTCCTCGGGCGCGCCGCCCGGCAGCTGCGTGCAGAGCACAGGCGTGTAGCCGTGCTGAGTCAGCGCCTTCTCGATGGACTGGGCGAACGCCGGGAAGATCGGATTGTCCAGCTCGGGGGTGACCAGGCCGACGAGCCCGTTGCTGCGCTGCCGCAGCCGGGGCGGGCGTTCGTAGCCCATGAGGTCGAGCGCGGTCATCACGGCCTGGCGGGTCGCGACGGAGACGCCGGGCTTGCCGTTGAGCACCCGGCTGACCGTGGCCTCGCTCACCCCGGCCTGGGCGGCGATGTCGGCGAGGCGCGCGTGACCGGTCATGCGCGCCACTGTACTTTCCTTCGGGCCGCCGGAGGTGACGTGCGCGGGACGCCGGAGGCGGCGAAACCGCGCCTGTACACGGAGTACGTCACGGCCTCGCGCCACCCCCTGATCATGCTCCGCAGCCCCTAAGACGGTCCCGACCATGAAAGCTCTTGCCGCAATTTCCCGCAAGCCCTTTCAAGTCACGATTTTTCCGGATGTTTCAGCCATCGGATGCCCAAAACCCCTAGCCGAAACGCGATTGGGCAGAGATCTTTTATGTCAAGGGTGGACATGTAGCGTTAAGGCGCGATGTACTACCCCTTCAATCAGCCCCGTCACAGGTGACACGTGCGCAAGGTGTTGGGCCCATGAGCTCGGTCGTTCTCGACAAAGTGACCAAGGTGTACCCGGGTAGCTACCTGGCGGTAGACCGACTGAGCCTGAAGGCCGAAAATGGCGAGTTCCTCGTTCTGCTCGGTCCCTCCGGCTGCGGCAAGTCCACGCTGCTCCGGATGATCGCGGGCCTCGAGGAGATCACCGAGGGGGACCTCTGGCTGGACGGCCAGCTGGCCAACCACCTGGCGCCGCGCGACCGCGACGTCGCCATGGTCTTCCAGAACGGCGCCCTCTACCCGCACAGGACCGTACGCGGCAACATCGCCTTCCCCCTGGAGATCGCCAAGTCGGACCCGGCGCAGGTACGCGAGCGCGTCACCGAGCTGTCCAAGGCGCTGCACATCGACGACACGCTGGAGCGCCGCCCGGGCACCTTATCCGGCGGCCAGCGCCAGCGCGTCGCGATGGGACGGGCGATCGTCCGCCAGCCGAAGCTGTTCCTCATGGACGAGCCGCTGTCCAACCTCGACGCCGGCATGCGCACCGAACTGCGCATGGAGATCTCCGCCCTGGTCAGATCGCTGAACGTCACCACCATCTACGTGACGCACGACCAGGTCGAGGCGCTCACGCTGGCCGACCGGATCGCCATCCTCAACCGCGGCGTCCTGCAGGACGTCGGCACTCCCGCGCAGATCTACAACGACCCGGCGACGGCGTTCGTGGCGGCGTTCCTCAACTCCCAGCAGCTGAACCTCCTGGCCGCCACCGTGCGTACCCCGCAGAACCAGTACGTCATGCTCGACTTCGGCCCGCACCGGCTGACGCTCCCGTGGAGCGATCCCCGTGCCTACGCCATCTCCCAGCACACCGGCGGCCAGGTGCTGGTCGGCCTGCGCCCCGACGGCCTGGCGCCCGTGCCCGAGTCGTACGAGGGGCCGTCGTTCTTCGGCCGGGTGCGGGCGCTGGAGTACCACGGCCACGAGTGGCTCGCTTACATCGAGTGCGGCGTCCCGGCCGTACCGGTGCCCGAGCCGCCGGACCGGCGCGCCCAGGTCAACGGTCGCAAGGACCGCTCCGCCGGACTCGGCGGGCTGGTCCGCCGGATGTTCTCCCAGCCCGAGGAGCGGGAGGAACAGGAGCAGGTCGGGCAGAACGTCGGCAGCGGCATCCACCGCCGCTCCGACATCATCGTCCGCCTGGGCGGGCGCCCGGTCTGGCGCGCCGGCGATCCCGCCAAGGTGGCCATCGACCAGGCCCGCCTGATGATCTTCACCCCGGACGGCGCCCGCATCGACCCACCCCGCCGCTGACCGGGGTCCGTCCGCGCGCGAGTCCGTACACACTGCTACACCCCGTGCCCCGGTGCGGCGCCCTCCCTTACTACGACCCCATCCTGTGGTCCCATGCAGCACCGCGCGGCACTCTCCCGTACTACGACGCCAGGAGCGAGTCTCGACGATGTCCTCATGGACGAGAAGTGGGAGACGATGACCGCGATCTGGTTCACGCAGGGGACGGTCTCGCTCTTCACCATCTAGGGCCGCATCAAGCCACGTTCGCCCTGTTGATGATTCGGCGTAGTCGGGGGTTGCCAGTGCTGCGGTTCGTTGCGGTTACGCCAGGCGATGTAACGGCGGATCATGCTGCCCGCTGCTACGGCACTAGCCAGTAAGGTTGCCGAACAATGTCCACATTTTCTCCACGTCGGCGACGGACAGGGATCACCATCGCCGTAGCCCTGGCTGCCGTCCTCGGCCTGAGCGCTGCCGTCTACCTCTCGGTGCGCACCGAAGGCTCGCCCCAGCAGACGGTGACCGCGTTCCTGACGGCCTGGCAACGCGGGGACCTGCACGCCATGAAAGCCCAGGTGCTGGAGCCGCCTCGCGACTTCGACGGCATCTATGACGCCTTCGCCAGGGGCTCCCAGGCCAAGAAGATCACCATCCGGGAGACCCGCGTCCGTCCCGAGTCCAACCGGAATTTCGGGCAGGCCGCCACCTATGACGCCATGTTCTCCGTCACTCTCGACGGGCCGGTCCCCTACTCCTACGACGGGCACCTCGAGGTCATCGATTTCGACCGCGCGTGGAAAATCCACTGGACCCCGACGGCGATCCACCCCGACCTGCAGGAGGTCGGCTCCAGCGAGATACGGCAGGTCCGCGTCGTCCCCCAACACGATGGTTCCTCCCGCCTGGTCCTGCTAGAAACGCGAGCCGAGGGAGAGCAGGCAGGATCCCTCTTCGCCGACGAAGGCCTCAAACTGGTCGCGACTCTGGCCGACTCGGCCCAACCCGGGGTCACCGGCTAGCGGCGTCGGCGCTCTCTCGCAGATCGGCCGGCGGGCACGGGGGAAGGACATCCGCGCCTGGATCACCTCCTGGAACGAGGACCCCAAGCCCTTTGTCCAGGAAATCCTCGATGCCCTCGCCTCATAGTGTCGGCGAATCACCGACCCACGACGCTGGAAGACCACTGAAATCAGGTGATTCGGCTCCGCTGCTTGCGCGGTGGGAATCGGTGGCGCGCTTGGGTCTGGGGCAGGCGGTAGGAGTCGGTGCCGGTCTCTATGGGGTTGCCGCCACGGCCACTCCAAGCAGCCGGCCTGGCGAAGCGTGTTTGGGAAGGCGGTCCGAGCGTAGTTCAGGGGGCGGGCGTCAGCCCGCCTGGGAGAGCGTCCGGAGCGAAGCGGAGGGCCGTTGTGAGCGGGCGAGCATCGAGCGCCGACCACCGAAACGGGTGACGGGCGGGGACGAAAGAACCTCCGGAGTGTGGCGGAGGGCCGTTGTGGGCGGGCGGTGAAGACGGTCAGTGGTGGCCCAGCTCGGCGGACAGGCGGTCGGTGGTCTGCAGGAGGGCGGCGGCGCAGGCGTCGGCTTCGGCCATGAAGCGGTCGGCCGGGCCGCACACGCTGATGACCGCCGCCGGCCGGCCGTGGTGGTCGAGGATGGGGGCCGCCACGGAGGCCGCGCCGCTCTGCCGTTCGGCGATCGACATCGCGTAGCCGCGGCGGCGGATGAGGGTCAGGTCGGTGCGCAGGCGGCCGGGGTCTGTGACGGTGGCGGGCGTCATGGTTTCCAGGGATCGGCTGAGATAGCGGGTGATCTCCTCCTCTGAGAGGAACGCCAGGAACGCCTTGGACGACCCGCCCGCGTGCAGCGGATACGGCACGCCCAGCGAGACCGACATGATCACCTCCCGCTCGGGGGTCGCCTGGTCGATGTAGACGCGGGTGTCGCCGGTCCTGATCGACAGGGTCGCGGTCTCGCCGGTCAGCCTCGACAGGGCGGGCAGTTCGGGCGTGGCCAGCCGCCGTACGTCGATACGGTCGAGGTAGGCCAGGCCGAGCCGCATCGCCGTCAGCCCCAGCGAGTAGCGCCTGCTCTCCTCGTCGAGCACGACCAGCCCCCGGCTCCTGAACGAGGCCAGCACCCGGTGCACCGCCGCCTTCGACATGCCCAGGCTCTCGGCGAGCTCGGTGACGCCGAGGGTGTCCGTGCCCGCCTCGGCGAACCGGACGAGGATGTCGGCGGCCCGTTCGACGGTGGCGGCGGTCTGGCTGGGCATGGTGGGCCTTCCCCGGTGAACCATGTGTACTGTCGGGAACAGCATTCCTACTATTGGAACACAAGGAGCCACCGGATATGTCGTCGTTGTGGAAGGCCCTGGAGGGCTCGCGCGTGCTGGACCTGGCGCAGCCGATGCGCAAGGGCATGCCGCAGTCCCCCAACCACCCGCCGTTCCGAATGGCGCTGGAACGCCGCCACGGCGACATGGTCAGGCCCGACGGTGGCTCGGCCGCCAACGAGATCATCGTCACGGGCGGCCACGTCGGCACGCACGTCGACGCGCTCGCGCACGTCTCCCAGGAGGGTCTCCTGTACGGTGGGCGGCCGGCGGGCGAAGTGATGTCGCACGAGGGGTTCAGCGCCATGGGCATCGACGGGTTCGAGCCGTTCGTGGGCCGGTGCGTGCTGCTCGACGTGGCCGCCGTGCACGGGGTGGCCACGCTGCCCGCCGGCTACGAGGTCACCGCCGACGATCTGGAGCGGGCCGCTGGAGACCTGGAGATCCGCGCGGGCGACGCCGTACTGGTCGGGACCGGCTGGTCGCGGCTGTGGGAGTCGGGGGACGACTTCGTCGGTCAGCGGAACGGCGTTCCGGGTCCGGGCGTCGGGGCCGCCCGCTGGCTGGCCGCGCGGCGGCCGCGTGTGGTGGGCGGCGAGACCATCGCCTTCGAGCACATCGCGGCGGGGCGCGGGCATGCCACGCTCCCCGTGCACCGGATCATGCTGGTGGAGTCGGGCATCAACATCGTGGAGACGATGCGGCTGGCCGAGCTGCTCGACTCGGGGGTCCGCGAGTTCCTGCTGGTGCTGAACCCGCTGCCGATCGTCGGCGCCACGGGAGCCCCGGTCCGCCCGCTCGCCGTCATCGCCTGATCAGGGAGCGGAAATGACCACACCTGATCGGGGAGCGGAAGTGACCACTCATGTTCAGCGGCTCGCGGCTTTCGCCGTGGATTGCCGTGATCGCGGTGTCCCGGCCGAGGTGCGTGACGACGTGACGGGCCGGGTGCTCGACGTACTCGGCAACTGTCTGGCCGCCTACGCGGAGCCGGCGGGTGACGCGGCCCCGGCCGTGCTGCGGGCCGTACGACGCTGGCAGGGGGCCGGGGAGTCCACCGCGATCGGGAGCGGCGACCGGCTGCCCGCGCCCTCGGCGGCGCTGGTCAACGGCACGCTGGCGCACGCGCTCGACTATGACGACACGCATCTGCCGTCCGTACTGCATCCGAGCGCTCCCGTGGTGCCCGCCGCGCTGGCCGCCGCGGAGGCCACCGGCGCGTCCGGCGAGCGGCTGATCGCGGCCGTCGCGGCGGGCGTGGAGGTGTGCAACCGGCTTGGCATGGCCTCCTACCTGCCGGAGGCCGGCAACTCGCTGTTCTTCGAAAAGGGCCAGCACGCCACGTCGATCTGCGGCACGCTCGGCGCGGCGGTCGCGGCCGGGCTGCTGTACGACCTGGACGCCGCCGGCATCGCGCACGCCGTCGGGGTGGCGGCCAGCATGGGCGCCGGTGTGCTGGAGGCCAACCGCACGGGCGGCACGATCAAGCGGGTGCACTGCGGCTGGGCGGCCCACTCGGGCGTGACGGCGGCCGTGCTCGCACTGGAGGGGCTGACGGGGCCGCCCACGGTGCTGGAGGGCCGGTTCGGCTTCTTCCAGGCGTGGCTGGACGGCCGGTTCGACGCCGAGGCGCTGCTGTCGGGGTTGGGCGAGCGGTGGGAGCTCCTGCGTACGGTCTACAAGCCGTATCCGACGAACCACTTCACCCATCCGGCCATCGACTGCGCCCTCGCCCTGCGTGCCGGCGGCCTGTCCCCTGAGGACATCGAGGAGGTCGAGCTGGGGGTCGCGGCTCCGGTGCTGCGTACCATCGCCGAGCCCCGGGCCGACAAGGTCCGGCCGGAATCGCCGTACCACGCCAAGTTCTCGGGACCGTACACGGTCGCGGCGGCGCTGCACGGCGGCGGCGGGCTGGGGCTGTCACTGGACGACTTCGCCGCCCTCGATCCCGACCGGCTGGCGCTGGCCGAGCGGGTGCGCTGCGTGGCGGACGAGCGGGCGACGGGAATCTTCCCGCACGCGTTCGCGGCCGTGCTGCGGGTACGGCGCCGCGACGGCTCGGTGCTGGAGCACCGGGTCGACTCGTCCCGTGGCGGCCCGGAACATCCGCTGACGGCGGAGGAGCTCGCGGTGAAGTTCCGCACGAACGCGGGGCGGGCGCTGGGCCCCGACCGCGTGGCGGCCCTGGTCACGGCCGGGCACAACCTGCCCGGGGCCCCCACCGTGACACCGCTCCTCCAGCTGACGGTCGCCTGAACACTCGGGTGCCGCGGACGAGTGAGCTGCCCCACACCGAGAGCAGCGGCGACGATCAGCCCCGCAGCCGGGATCCCAGGTGCTCGGCGGCGCGGCGGGCGACCAGCCCTCCCATGCTGTGCGCGACGAGCACGAACCCGCCCGGGACGACGGCCTGGGTCATCGCGACCAGGTCGGCGGCCATGTCATCGACGCTGAGCTGCCGGGTGGTGCGGCCGTCAAGCGCGCACGCGCTCCCCCTTTGGGGATGGCCTGCCGTAGGCGGGACATCGCAGATCGCGGAGTGCGGAGCTGACCTCAGGTGGGGCGGCGCTGTTGTTCGATGTACGCCTTGATGATCGATAGTGGCGCTCCGCCGCAGGAGGAGGCGGCGAGGTAGCTGGGTGACCAGAAGGGGCCGTGCATGATGGAGGGGTTGATCCGGTCGGTGAATTCCTTGCGGAGGAAGTGCGAGGAGACGCCCTTCAGCGAGTTGACGAGTTTGCTGATCGCGACCTTGGGCGGGTAGTGGATGAGCAGATGGACGTGGTCGTGTTCGCCGTTGAACTCGCGTAGTTCGGCCTCGAAGCTGTCGCACACCTCGATCATGATGTCCTCGCAGCGTCGCAGCATCTCCTCGTTGAACACGTTTCTGCGACATTTGGTGACAAAGACCAGATGGACGTGCATCGCAGAAACCACGTGTCTGCCTCGCCGGTATTCCACTTCCTGACTCATAGACCAGATGATAATATGTTCGAGTCAGTGAGACTGTGAGCGTCCCCATGGACGAGGGGGTGTTGCGCATGTTGGCGGGCCGGAAGTGCCGCCTGGAGTTCGACTTCGGGCAGCGGATCTTCGCCGAGCGGCTGGGCGGGATCTGCCGCAGCGTGTGGAACACCGGCCTCGAACAACGCCGTGAATACCGGCGGCGAGGTGCGTATCTCAACTATGAGGAGCAGTGCGCGCAGCTCGCGGAGGCGAAGAAGGACCCGTATTGCGGCTGGCTCGCCGACGCCCCTGCCCAGGTCATCCAGCAGACGCTGAAGGACCTGGACTCTCCTGCACCTCCTGCGGGCATACCGAGCACGCCGACATCGTCGGGGCGAAGAACACGCTGGCCAGATATCGGGCGGCAGGGCTTGCCGTCCCAGGGCGTGGAGACCCATCCGGGTCGGCGAAGCGTCAAGCACCCCGTTCCACAGCACGCGCCACGCAAGCGGCACGAGCTGCCGCATAAGCGGCACGGGAATCTCCGTCCTTTAGCTTTAGGGCGGAGAGCAGGTCAACGCGAGGTGGTCCACCGCGGTCCGTCAGGGGTGTCCTCGACGAGCACACCGCCGCTGAGCATCGCCGCCCGCAGCGCGTCGGCGACCTCGTAGCAGCCCTGCCTGCGCAGGTCGTTGCGGAACGCCAGGAGGGCCTCGACGAGGGCACGCAGATCGGCGGTGGTGGCCACCTCGGCGAGCCGGGCGATCAGCAGCCGCATGAGCTCTCTGGCCTCGTCGACGCCGCCCGCGTCCTCCTCGGTGTCGGCCGCCCACTTGACCAGCTCGGCCTCCAGGTCGAGGACCGCGCCGGCCGCGGCGACCAGGTCGGGCGCCGCCGCCGCGAGCTGGAAGCGCCGCTCGCAGGAACGGATGGTCTCCTCCAGCGTGACCTGGGCCGGCGCCGGTACGGCGGCGGGGCGGGGCGACGGCGCGGCGGTGACCCGGCCGCCTTCGGCCAGGCGGCGGACCTCCCCCAGACCGGTGTGGGTGCCCGCGGGCAGGACCTCCTGCGAGCCGGGCCGTCGTACGGTCAGCCCGCCGCGGCCCGCCACCTCGACCGTCTCGGCGTCGAGGTCGATGACGACCGCGGTGTGCTCGTCGATGCCGAGGACGGCCGTGCCCGGCGGCAGCTCCCGCTCCATCCGGGACAGCCGCCGCTCGCCCAGGTAGCAGAAGCGGGTGTCGTGGGTGCCGCCCTCGGCGTTGTCGAAGTGCGGGATCAGGACCACCCGCAGGCCGAGCGCCGCCAGCAGGTCGAGGCCCTCGCGCCAGTGCGGCTCGGCGCCCACCTTGTAGATCTCGTAGACCGGCACGGTCGCGAGCCCGGCCGTGCAGGCGGCGGCCGAGGCCAGCACGGTCACACCCTGGCGGGCCCGGACACGAGCCCGCAGGTCGCCCGCCGTGGGCGCGGCCGTCCACTGATCGAGGGCGTAGGTCGGGCTGCCGGGCCCGGAGAACACCCAGTCGGCGCCGGCCGCTCCGGTCGCCACCTCGACCTCCAGGCCGACACTCCGGGCGAAGTAGCGGCGGGCACGGGCGGAGATGTCGGCCGCGTTCTCCTGGAAGGCGTACGGGGTGTCGAGCAGCACGGCCCGCGCGCCCGGCCGCAGCCGCCGCGCGGCGGAGCGGTGGACCTCCACCATGGTCGGGCTCGTCTCGCCCGACCCCATGAGCACCAGCAACCCGGGCATGGCTGTCCGCCTCTCTCTTCCCGCCTCCCCGGCTGCAGCCTTCTGCGAAGAGATCGCTTCTGCATATTGCTTGCAGTATGTTGTCGGGGGTGACGGGAAGACACGTCGTCTCGGTCGAGACGCTCATGCTACGGGCGACCACTGACAGTGAGTGGGCGTACCGGCACGCCACCGCCGTGCCCGGCCCCGGAGAGACCCCCGACCAGGCCGCGCGGCGGGTCAGCGGGATCCCGGCCGACGCGCCGTCCACTGTCGTGCACTCCACGAGCTGGCGCTGCCGCCCCGAGGGCGAGATCGTGCTCACGTACGCCGTCTGCCCGGACCCGGAGCCCTGGCTGCCCGCGATCGAGCTGCCCGTGCTGGAGATCGCCGCGGGCGACGCGCCCGCGGCGCCCGCACCCGGCCGCGTCGAGGTGGCGAACGTGGTGGCCCACGCCATCCGGCACCTGGCGTTCCTGACGGCCGAGGATCCGGTTGTACGGCGGGCGCTGGCCCACCATCCGGAGATCGTCACGGCCCTGGACCAGCCCCGACGGTACGTCACGGCTTTCTGACGGGGATGTCCTTCCATGGGACCCCGGTCACGACGGACCGTCTCCGTCCTCTCCGCCGGAGGGGGCATCCCACCCAAAGCACCCCAGCCACCACAGAAAGTCGGTCGTGTGGCGAACCCCGGAAATCCTGGTCACCGGCCTAGGCAGCGCGACGGGACAGACGACGGCCTAACGACTGCATCGGCTTCTCGACGAAGCGGTAAGCCAGGGCGCTGGCCAGCAGGACCAGCACCATGGCCAGGGTGGCCATGCCGAGCTGCAACGCCGGCGGCGACCGCCGCAGATCCCCGCTCACCTCCACGAAGAACTTCAGCAGCGGATGATGCACCAGATAGAGCGAGTAGCTGATCAACCCCAGCCAGGTCAGCACCCGCGGCACCCGCCGGCCCCGCAGCGCCATCCCGCCCGCGAAGGTGGCCGCCGCCAGCGCGATCGTGATGATCCACACATCCGGCTCGACCCACCACCATCCCGCCTCGATCGCCCAGACCGGGGCCAGCGCGACCAGTCCGGCGGTGGCCGCCACCGGCCACAGCCCGCCCGTGCCGCGCTCCCAGCGATGGATCGCGGTCCCGGCGAACATGACGCCCAGCACGGCCACCCCCATCCACGGCACCCGGCTGCCGAACACCAGCAGCGCCACCGCCATCAGGCCCAGCGCGCACGCCGCAGCCGTACGGAACCTGCCCGAGATCACGCACGCCAGCCCGGCGAAGAACGCGGCCCCGGAGGCGTACGCGACCCAGCCGCCCTTCAGCAGCGCCCCGCCGACCAGCAGCCCGACGATCACCGAGCCGGCCGCGAACAGCACTGCGAACAGCCCGCTCCGCTCGTGCAGCCGGGTCACGAACAGCGCGGTGACCAGCAGGTAGAACACCATCTCGTACGAGAGCGTCCACATGGTGTCGGCCACGCCCCCGACGCCCACCACGTCGAGCAGCATCGTCGCGTGCGCCGCCACAGCCGTGCCGTCGCGGGGCACGGCCTCGCGTACCGGCACCCACCAGGCCGCCGCCAGCACCAGAGCGGCCACGGCAAGGTAGAGCGGGTAGAGGCGGAAGGCGCGGCTGACCCAGAACGTCCGCACATCGCCGTGCCGCTCCAGCGACGTCGGGATGATGTAGCCACTGACCAGGAAGAACACCAGGATGCCGTAGACGCCGAGGCTGAACCAATAGGGCCGGAGCGCCGGCAGGAACCAGGGCAGCAGGTGTTCGGCGACCACTGCGAGCGCCCCGATGCCGCGCAGGGCGTCGAGCCAGGCGAGGCGCGCGGGGGCGGGGGTCGTGGTGGGCGGGATCGTGGCGGGGGCGATCGACACTCGCCCCAACCTACCCTGACCCGAACCGGTAATGCCCCGTCGTCAGCGATGGCTGGTCAGCGGGGCGTGATGGTCGGCGCCCGCGGGGCCGTGCGGGTCGGTGTGCACCGTGGCGGCGCGCAGCCGGGGCAGGTCGTGGATGAGGCGGTGTTCGGCGGCCACCGCCACGGCGTGCGCGTCCACCAGCGAGAGTTCGTGGCCCACCAGGATCTCCACCTCGGCGTGCAGCGCGTGGCCGATCCAGCGCAGCCGTACGGAACCGACGCGTTCGACTCCCTCGACCTCGCCCAGGATGGCTTCGGCCTCGTCGACGATGGCCGGGTCGACGGCGTCCATGAGCCGGTGGTAGATCTCGCGGGCGGCGTCGCGCAGCACGAAGCAGATGGCGACGGTGATGAGCAGGCCGACGATCGGGTCGGCGAGGGGGAAGCCCAGCGCGGCGCCGCCCGCGCCGATGAGCACGGCGAGCGAGGTGAAGCCGTCGGTCCTGGCGTGCAGCCCGTCGGCGACCAGCGCGGCGGAGCCGATCTCCCTGCCGACCCCGATCCGATAGCGGGCCACCCACTCGTTGCCGAGGAACCCGACCACGGCCGCCGCGGCCACCCACCCGACGGCCCGCATGTCCTGGGGGTGGAACAGCCGCGTGACCGCCTCGTACCCAGCCAGGACGGCGGAGGCGGCGATGATCAGCACGATGGCGATGCCGGCCAGGTCCTCGGCCCTGCCGTACCCGTAGGTGAAGCGGCGGGTGGCGGCCCGGCGGCCGAGCGAGAAGGCGATCGCGAGCGGTACGGCCGTGAGCGCGTCGGCGACGTTGTGCAGCGTGTCGCCGAGCAGCGCGACGGAGCCGGACATGACGACGATCACGGCCTGGACGGCGGCGGTGACCAGCAGCACACCGAACGAGACGGCCAGCACGCGCAGCCCGCGGCTGCTGCCTTCCAGGGCGGCGTCGGTCTTGTCGGCGCTGTCGTGACTGTGCGGCGCGAGGGCATGCCCGGCCTTCGCCAGCAGCCCTCTGATCCCACCGCGCCCGAGCTCGCCCTCATGCCCATGACCGTGCCCGTGTCCGTGTCCGTGTCCGTGTCCGTGTCCGTGTCCGTGCACAGGTTCGCCTGAAGAAGCTGAAGAGCCTGAATCGTGCTGACCGGTCATAGCACCTCATTTGCCCAACAAGTCGCGTGCTCTACCACCCCCGTCGAGCCATCACCAGCCGACATGGTTCTTGCCGGAGACCAGCGAGCGGGCGATCACCAGCCGCTGCACGTCGTTGGTCCCCTCGCCGATGGCCATCAGCGGCGCGTCCCGGTAGAGCCGCTCAACGACGAACTCCTGCGAATAGCCATATCCGCCATGAATGCGCATCGACTCCAGCGACGCCTTGAGCGCCACCTCGGAGGCGAAGTATTTGGCCATCCCCGCCTCCATGTCGACCCGCTTCCCGCTGTCGGCCTGGGACGCCGCCCAGTAGGTCAGCAGCCGGGCCGCCTGGATCTCGGTCGCCATGTCGGCCAGCTTGAGCTGCACGGCCTGGAAGTCGGCGATGGGCTGGCCGAAGGCGTTGCGCTCGCGGGCGTAGCCGAGCGCGGCGTCGTAGGCGGCCTGGGCGACGCCGACCGCACGGGCGGCGATGTTGATCCGCCCGATCTCCAGCCCGCCGAGCACCTGCTGCATGCCGCGCCCCTCGACCCCGCCGAGCAGCGCGTCCACGGGCACGCGCACACCGTCGAGCACGACCTCGCACGTCTCGGTCCCCTTGTAGCCGAGCTTGGGCAGATCCCGGCTGACCCCGAACCCCTCGGCCGCCGGATCGACGAGCAGCACCGACATCC
This sequence comes from Nonomuraea aurantiaca, assembly GCF_020215705.1. Classification (GTDB taxonomy): domain Bacteria; phylum Actinomycetota; class Actinomycetes; order Streptosporangiales; family Streptosporangiaceae; genus Nonomuraea; species Nonomuraea aurantiaca. The sequence continues at coordinate 191,745 of NZ_JAIWNB010000012.1, forward strand.
CCTTGTGCGCGGGCTCGGTGACGGACGTCTTCACCAGCACGGGCAACGGGTCGGCATGGCGGGCGTTGGTGATCCACGTCTTGGTGCCGGTCACGACATAGTGATCGCCGTCACGTACCGCCCTGGTCTGAATGCCCTGCAGATCCGTCCCGGCGCCGGGCTCGGTGAGCGCGATCCCGGTACGGCGGGCTCCGGTGGCCAGATCCGGGAGATGGCGCGACTTCTGCTCCTCGGTGCCGTGCCGAGCGATCATCCAGCAGGCCAGCGAGTGAGATCCGATGGTGCCGGCGACCCCCATCCACCCCCGGGCGATCTCCTCGAAGACCAGGGCGAACGACACCATGTCCGCTCCGAGCCCGCCGTACTCCTCGGGCACGCTGAGGCCGAAGAGCCCCATCGCCTTCATCTTGTCGACGATCTCCGTGGGGTACCGCCCGGAGTGCTCCCACTCGATGGCGACGGGCATGATCTCTTTGTCGACGAAGGCCCGCAGGGTCTCCCGGAAGGCCCTCTGCTCGTCGCTCAGCTCGAAATCCACCGGTTCCTCCTCAGCGTCACCACGGCCGGGGCCAACGATACGCGCGTCGGAGGATCATCCCCTCGGACAGACCGTCACCGGTAGACGGTCGGCTCCTTCCGCTTGCCGGGGAACACCATGATCAGCAGCTCGACCGCGCCGTCCGGAGGGTAGGGGACCTGGTAGACGCGCTCACGGCCGCGCAAGTGAACCCGGACCCGGTAGGACCCGGGGCCATCGGCCGTCAGCTTGGGCGAGGTGTTCCCCCAGCCGTCGCCAAGGGTCAGCGAGCCGCTCGGGCTCTCATAGGCGACCTCGACCACCTCCTTCCACCCCTTGGTCTCCAGCGGCGGCGGCCGGGTGTAGGACTCGGTGGTCACGCAGGCGTACCCGGACTCGTCGGCCGCCCAGACGCTCAGCGCGCCCCGTTCGCTTCCGACCAGGTCCTTGACCAGGTCGGGAGCGGCGCCTTCGTATTCGCCCTCCCATCCGTTGATGGTCCAGAACTCGGTCCACATGGTGGCGCGGTGTTGCCGGACCGGGTCGATCTTCGGGCGGTGCGCGGGGTGCGCGGCGCAGGCCTTCTCCTTCTTGGCGACGTACGCGTCCTCTTCCTCCTGTTGCCGCCGGCCGGCCAGCTCCTGGGCCCGCGCCACCGCAGGGCACAACGGTCCCAGCGCGCCGGCCAGCGCCACGTGGGGTGCCTCGCGCACGGCAGGGGCGTTGATCTCGCCGCCGTGCTGTTCGGCCAGGCGGCACAGGCTGCGGCCCTGAGTGAGGACCACCCGATCGGGAACTTCGTCCCAGCCCTCGATGCCGTCGTTGATGAAGGGGGCGTAACCGCGGACCTGGCACAGGAAGTCCTTTTCCGCCTTGGTCAGGTCGTGGACGGTGCCGTCCCCGAAACCGGCGCAGTCGAGCTCGCCCTCGCTGCTCATTTTGCCGGGAGGGGCCGCCTGGTCCACGGCCAGGAGGGTCGTCATCAGCGTCAGGATCGCGACCGCCGTACGGGAGAAGCGGCCTCTCCGGACGAAGCGGCGGCGGGCTGGACGCACCGCGAGCAGAACCAGGATCGGCGGCGCCAGGAAGTAGAGGTTCATGCCCGCGTTCCAGCTCAGCATCTCGGACGGACCCCACGCCTCCAGGCATTGCGGGCCCAGCGCCCCGTCGAGCGTGAACAGCAGGAGCTCCGGGAGGCGGAAGAAGAGCAAGGTCACGGCGCCTGAGCGGGCGATGATCCGGCCGAGCCGGTGACGCCCGGTCCGCACACCCAGGTACCAGCAGGCGAAGGCCACGACGATCATCGGCGCGCCGCCGAACCAGAAGAGGGGGAGGTCCCTGACCACGCGTTCCGGATATTCGATCAGTTCGTTGATCTGGTTACCCAGACACGAACCCACCCACATCCACGAGTAGCTCCGGTCGCCGTCATCTCCGGCCAGAAGCGATCGGATCCAGAAGAAGACGTCGGGAATCAGCGTGACCGCTAACGCCGTACTCCACAGAATCCATGATCGTCGAGGCACAGCACCGACATTAGGGCATCACGAGGGAAAGTCAGTTGGGAGTGGGCAGCACCGAGGACAGTTTGGAGACCACGGCCACGATGCGCGCGGCGCGTTCGAGTTCGGCGCGGTGGAAGTGCGGTCCCGCCGCGCGGGCGACGACCACGTGCAGCCCGTGGGTGGTGACCGGCAGCAGCATCAGCCGCAGGTCGTCGGCCGCCCGCGTGGCGGCTCTGAGCGGCGGCTCCAGCAGCTCGAACACCTCCGGCGCGCCCAGACTGGCATGGCGTACGACGTCACCCGCCAGCGCCATCGACCACTCGGCGCCGCAGAGCCCCGGCAGCGCGTCCACCAGCGTCGCGATCCCCCTCGACGGCTCCGACGCGACGTGCATGAGCAGGTCGTAGTCGGGCGCCGAGCCCGGTAGGTCCTTGGTCGGCCAGACCCCCTCGACGCGTACGCCCGGTACGGCCGAGAGCCGGTCGCGCACCTCGTCCGGCGTCACCTTCCCCGGCCAGGACACCGTGAAGTCGTCCACCGCCCGGCCCGTCTCCCGTTCCAGCACGGTGACCTGCAAGATGTCGGCACCCAACGCACCGAGTGACCGCGCGACCTGGCCCAGCCCCCCGGGCCGGTCCGGCAACGACACCCTCAGTCTGAGCAGCATGACCCGCCCCCTTTCCAGAGGCTCTCACAGTGCCCGTGGAAGGTTTCCAGCATGTTCCACGGATATGTCACGCATGCTGCACTTATATCCAATGATGAACCGCTAATCCAGATTTCGGGATAAAGGTTCGCCCAGCGCCACCTGCGGCTTTCCGCAGGTGGCGCCCATGAACGCGGAGATCAGGCGAAGACGTCCTGCTGGTAACGACCCTGCTCTTCGAGGGCGGCCAGCCACGCCTCTCCGTCCGTCCCGGTCCTGTCCCGGTGGATGGCGAGCAGGGCCCGCCGTACGGCGGGCGCCATGCGCAGCCCGTCACCGCAGACGTACACGTGCGCCCCGGCCGCCAGCAGCTCCCACACCGCCTCGCCCCGGGCGGCGATCGCGTCCTGCACGAACCGGTACGGATGCCCGGCCACCGCCGAGTAGGCCACGGTGACGTGCACCCCGTCAGCCGACGCCCAGCGCTCCACCTCGTCCCGGTAGAGCCAGTCGTGCTCAGGATGGCGGCACCCGGCGAACACCTCGGCCCGCCCGGTGGCCCCGCCCAGCGCCCGCTCCTCCAGGAACCCGCGCAGCGGCGCGAACCCGGTGCCGGGACCGACGAGCACCACCGGCGTGGCGGGGTCCTCGGGCAGCCGGAAGGGCGGCGCGGGCACCCGGATGTAGCCGTAGAAGCTCTCCCCGGGAGCCAGCCCGGCCAGGTAGGCCGAGCACATCCCGCGGTATTCGCCGCTGCCCGACCAGGCGGGCCCCTCCACCAGTCCGACGGTGATCCTGACCAGGCCGGGGTCGGCCAGCGGCGAGGAGGAGACGGAGTAGTAGCGCGGCCGGATCGGCCCGGCCATCTCCAGGAAGACCGGCAGCGGCAGCTCGATCGCCGGGAAGCGGTCGAGCAGCGCCAGCGGGGAGAGCCGCTTGGCCAGGATCTCGTCGGCGTAGTCGGCGGTCAGCGCGTCGAGCTGGCCGCGCGTCCACGGGCACGAGGTGTGCGCGGCCAGGGCCGCCAGGTCCGACCTGGTGGCCACCTCCTGCAACTCGGCGAACTCGGTCAGCAGCAGCCCGGCCGTCACCGGCCTGTCCACGGGCAGGTGCGTGGCCCCGCCGGTGCGCAGGCGTACGACCTGCTCGCGCGGGACGCGCAGACAGCGCAGCGCCCACTCGACCAGCTCCGGGTCGTTCTTGGCGAAGGCGGCCACGTGGTCGCCCGCCGAGTAGGTCACGCCCTCGGGCAGCCGCGCCACGATCGAGCGCACGCCGGGCCGCGGCGCCTCCAGCGAGAAGTCCCACAGCCCGGCCGGGTCGCCGGTCAGTTCCTCGTTGGAGACCACGGTCAGCGGGAACGCCCGCGCGGACACCACCGCGGGCCGCACCTCCGCCTCGCTGAGCACCTCCATCTGGTAGCGGGGGCCCGCGTCGGCGGCCGACGCGCTGTACTCCTCCGCCGTCGCCGCCCACAGCTTGGTGGTCCACGCCGACACGTCGCCGTCGAAGTCGCCGTCGGCGTCGGCCTCGCCCCGCTCGATCAGGGGTACGGCACCGGCCGCCGTCAGCTTGGCGAAGGCGCGGCGGGGGAAGTCCTGGTAGGTGGGCCACTGGGTGTTGCCGCAGCCCAGCAGCGCCAGCCGTACTCCCGACAGGTCGGGCAGCTCCTCCAGCGCGTCGAAGCGCTGGGCGTTGTCGGGCGCCTTGCCGTTGTAGGAGGAGGCGACCACCAGGAGCAGGCCCTCGCGCGGCGGGTCGAGCTCGTCGAGGGTGGTCAGCGTGGTGGCGAACCCGGCCCGCCCGGCGCGCTCGGCCAGCCGTTCGGCGATGTCGGCGCAGGTGCCCAGGTTGGAGCCGTAGGCGACGGTGAGCGCGACGCCGGTGACGGCGATGTCCTGCTGCTCCTCCACCTCGACCGGCCGGCCGAGCACGGTGACGCGCTCGTGGGGACGGCGCTCGCGCACCCGGACGGTGAACCCGTCGGGCTTCAGGGTGAGCGTCTGCTTGATCTTCATCTTGTAGACGGCGGGGTCGGAGACGGCGAAGCGCCGCAGGATCATCGCCAGCGCCAGCCTGGCCTCGGTGAGCGCGAACTGGCGGCCGATGCAGGCCCGCTCGCCGTTGCCGAACGGCTTGTAGGCGGCCGGGCGATGGTCACGCTTGTTCTCGGGCAGCCAGCGGTCGATGTCGAACTCGTCGGGCCGGTCCCACGCCTTCGGGTTGCGGTGCAGCGACGGCAGCAGGATGATGACCGGCGTCCCCGCCGCCAGCTCGTACTCACCGCCGAGCGTGGTGTCCGCGATGGCGTTCACGGAGAAGGCCGGGATCGGGGACCAGACCCGCAGCGTCTCCTCCAGGATCCGGGAGATCACGTCCAGCTTCATGACCGTCTCGTAGGCCGGCGGCTCGTCGCCCGGCAGCAGCCGGTCGACCTCGTCGTAGGCCCTGGCCAGGGTGTGGGGGTCGCGCAGCAGGTTGTACAGCGCGAAGGAGAGCAGGCCGCTGGTGGTCTCGTGTCCGGCGATCAGGAAGGTGAGGACCTGGTCGCGGATGTTCGCGTCGGAGAGCCGGGCGCCGGTCTTCGGGTCGGACGCCTCCAGCATCAGGCCGAGCAGGTCCTTGGCGGCGGCGCCGTCCTCCGCGCGGCGCCGCCTGATCACGTCGTCGACCAGCTCGCGCATCAGCTCGATGTCGGCCCGATAGGCGACCTCCTGCTTGCGCCTGAGCTTGGTGACGAACGGAAGCTGCTGGTTGCGCAGCATCGCCTCGGTCAGCGCGCCGCCCATCGCCGTCAGGAACGGGTGCAGCTCAGGCGAGTCGAAGGAGTCGAACCGGTAGCCGAACCCGGTCAGCGAGATCGTGTCGAGGGTGAGCCTGGTCATGTCGTCGGCCACCGGCAGATCCTGCCCCGGGCGCCCCGCCCAGGACTCCACGAGCCGGTCGGCGACCTCCAGCATCTGCGGATAGTAGGCCTTCATCGACCGCTGGCTGAAGGCCGGCATGAGGATGCGGTGCGCGTGACCCCAGACGGGCTCGTCCGGCCTGGCGGTGAACAGCCCGTCGCCGGCGAAGTCGCGGACGATCGACAACGGCGGGTTGATCTCCTTGCGGAACCGCGTCTCGTCGCACGCCTCGGCCACCAGGTCCGGATCGTGGATCACCACGATGTGCCGGCCGAGCAGGTCGAGCTGGTAGATGCCCTCCGGGTGCGCCCGCGCGACCTCCTCGAAGTAGGTCATGGGCGAGTGCGCGGGCATCTGGAACGCGTTTCCCACGATCGGCAGCCCCCTGGGGGCGGGGATCTCTCTCATGAGCACTCCTGGTCCTGGTAGCCATACACCGTATGGCTCACGCTACCATACGGTGTATGGCAGTGAGCGCGCGCAGGGGAACCCCGCTGACCCTGGAGGAGATCTACACCACGGCATTGCGGATGGTGGACGAGGTGGGCGTGGAAGGGCTGTCGATGCGCAAGCTGGCCGCCGAGCTCGACGTCAATCCGATGTCGCTCTATCACCACGTGGACAACAAGATGGCGCTGCTCACGCAGATCTGCGACACCAACGTCCAGCGCCTCGACCTCCCGCCGGACGAGGCGCTGCCCTGGCAGGAGCGGCTGCGCATCCTCGCGCACGCCTACCGCCGGCTCACCCTCGACCATCCGGCGATGTGGCGTTACGTGTACGCCCACCCGGAGATCACCGCCGACCGGGAGGGCGGCCTGTGGGGCGTGCTGTTCCCGATCCTGGAGGCGGCAGGCGTGCCGCAGGAGGAGCTGCGGCGGACGGCGGACGTGCTGTACGGGTTCGTGGCGGGCCTGGTGTTCGCCGAGACGGCCGGGCACATCGGCCAGGGTCAGGACAGCGAGGAGGCCGACCGCACCTTCGAGGCGGCGGTCGACCTCATCGTCCGCGGCCTGGGCGGCTGACCAACCGCTGGAGGGGCCATACCACCGTGATAGGGGTCGTTTGCCATCTATGCCAATCCCTAGCAACCGCTAGCTTGACAGGCACCCCCACAAAGGAGTGCACATGCGGAGTAAGCGCTGGCCTCTCTTAGGCGCCACCATCGTGGCAGCCTGCCTGGCCACCACCCCCCTCACCCCCGCCGCGGCGGCCTCCCCGACTCCCGTCCCCTCGGGGTCGACCCCGCCGTCCGTGATCGACTCCCTCGAGCGCGACCTCGGCCTGTCCGAGCAGCAGGTCATCACCCGGCTGGCCAACGAGCAGCGCGCGGCGGCCACGGAGGCCGCTCTGACGTCCTCGCTCGGCGCCTCCTACGGCGGATCCTGGCTGAACGCCGACGCCTCCAAGCTCATGGTCGCGACGACGGACCCGGCCACCACCGGCGCCATCGAGGCGAAGGGCGCGCAACCCGTGCTCGTCTCTCGGACGCTGGCCCAGCTCACCGCGGTCAAGGACCAGATCGACCGGGCGTCGGACCAGGCCAAGGCCGGCGCGTCCCTGTGGTACATCGACGTGACCACCAACAGCGTCGTCATCGTCGCCGGGCAGCAGGCTGCCGGTGACGCGCTCGCCGCGGCCGCCGGCGTCGACCGGAACGCGATCCGCGTGACCGTCTCCGGCGAGCAGCCGCAGACCTTCATCAACATCATCGGCGGCGCCCCGTACTACATCGGCGGCGCCCGGTGCAGCATCGGCTTCGCCGTCACCAAGGGCAGCACCCCCGGCTTCGTCTCCGCCGGGCACTGCCGGGTAGCCAACAACACCACCAACCCGACGGGCACCTTCCAGGGCGCCTCATTCCCGGGCAACGACTACTCCTGGGTCGCGGCTCCCGGTAACACCGCTACGCCGTACGTACGCGGCGCGGGCGGCGCGAACGTCACCGTCCGCGGCTCCACCGCGGCCGGCGTCGGCTCCTCCATCTGCCGCTCCGGTTCGACCACCGGCTGGCACTGCGGGACCGTCCAGCAGCTCAACGCCACCGTGAGGTACGCGGAGGGCACCGTCACCGGCCTCACCCGCACCAACGTGTGCGCCGAGCCCGGCGACTCCGGCGGCCCGTTCATCTCCGGCAGCCAGGCCCAGGGCGTCACCTCCGGCGGCTCCGGTAACTGCAGCAGCGGCGGGACGACCTACTTCCAGCCGGTCAACGAGATCCTCAGCGCGTACGGGCTGACACTCCGTACCGGCTGAGAGCAGCCCTTCTCACCCACCCTCGCGTGCCCGGTGCCCTCGGCGCCGGGCACGCTTCACGTGCGCCCGGCACACGGCCGGTACGTGACATTCCCGCAGCAGACGCAGGGGGTCGCGGCGCTGGCCGGGGCGACCGTCCCGATGCTGGATCCGGCGGTGTCCGGCCGGATCACCAACGGGTTCCTGGTCACCACCTCGCCGATGCCCGCCCGGCTGTCCCGATTCCTCATCACCGCCGGGCTCAACCTGCGGCCCGACGGCGGCGGGCGGCTGCTGCTGCACTCCCTGCACCTGGACGACCGGGCGGACGACCCCGCGGCCGGCGTGCCGGGCGCGGTCCTGGACGAGATCATGGGGCTGCTGCCGAACGTGCTGCGCGCCACCGAGGGCGCCACGGTGGAGCGCGCGGTCGTGGGCCGCCGGGCGATGCCCTGCGACGGGCTGACCGTGGCCGGGTTCGCGGACGCGGGGCGGCGGGTGTACACGGTGGCCACGCACAGCGGGATCACGCTGGCGCCGCTGCTGATGGAGGAGGTGGCGGGCGAGCTGTTCGGGGAGGAGTCGGCGCTGCTGGCGCCATTCCGGCCGGGCCGCTTCACGGACGGCACGGCCGGCCCAGCCCCGACCCCCGCCCGACGGCCCGGCCAGCAGTAGCCGGGTTACCAGCGGTGGTGGACCTGGGGGCGGATCAGCTCGTCGTAGACGGCGGTGACCGCCGCCCGGGTCTCCTCCGTGAGCGCGGGCAGCCCGGCCGCGGCGGCGTTGGCGCGGGCCTGCCGCGCGTCGCGGGCCCCGGGGATGACCACGCTGACGCCGGGCTGGTCGATGATCCACCGCAGCGCGAACTGGGCGGTCGTCATCCCCTCCGGCACCAGCGGCTTGAGCCTGGCCACGGCCCGCAGCCCGGTGTCGTAGTCGACACCCGAGAACGTCTCACCGACGTCGAACGCCTCTCCGTGCCGGTTGAAGGCGCGGTGGTCGTCGTCGGAGAAGCGGGTGTGCTCGTCGTACCGGCCTGACAGCAGGCCGCTGGCCAGCGGGACCCGGGCGATGATCCCGACCCCGGCCTCGGCCGCCGCCGGCAGCACCTCCTCCAGCGGCTTCAGCCGGAAGGCGTTGAGGATGATCTGCACGGTGGCGACGTTCGGCCGGGCGATCGCGGTCAGCGCCTCCGCACAGGTCTCGACGCTCACTCCGTAGGCGGCGATCCTGCCCTCCTCGACCATGGTGTCGAGCGCGTCGTAGACCGCCTGGTCCGAATAGACGGGAGTCGGCGGGCAGTGGAGCTGCACCAGGTCGAGGGTGTCCACGCCGAGATTCTTCCTGGACCGGTCGTTCCAGGCTCGGAAGTTGTCGAGGGCGTAGGCCGACACTTCCTGCGGCACCCGGCGCCCCATCTTGGTGGCCACCGTCAGGCCGGGGCGTTCCTTGATCAACTGGCCGACGATGCGCTCGCTGCGCCCGTCGCCGTACACGTCGGCGGTGTCGATGAACGTCACCCCGGCGTCGACGGCGCCGTACAGCGTGGCCAGCGCGTCATCCTCCCCGACCGCGCCCCAGTCGGCGCCCAGTTGCCACGCCCCGAGGCCGACCACTCCGACCTGCCTACCCGTCCTGCCCAGCTCACGCTTCTCCACATTCCCGATCGTAAGGGCACACACCCTCACAATAGACAAGACGCAACGGTGCGTCTAATCTAGCGGTCATGACAAACACGCTGCACTCTCCGCTGGTCCGTACCGTGCTCGACCGGCTGTTCGCCGCCGCGGCGCTCGACGACGACGCGCCGCACGGGCCGCTCCCCGGCGGCTCTTTGGAGGCCGCCACCGCGCAGGAGCGCGCCGACTCCCTGGCTGCCCTGTACCTGCCGATCTCCGCTCGCGGCGGCGACCTCCTCTACACCCTGGTCCGGGCCGCTCGCCCGGAGACCGTCGTTGAGTTCGGCACCTCGTACGGGATCTCCACGCTCTACCTGGCCGCCGCGGTCGCCGACAACGGCACGGGCCGGGTGTACGGCACCGAGATGAGCGCGACCAAGGTCGCCGCCGCCCGCGCGAACCTGGCCGAGGCCGGTCTAGGCGGCGTGGTGACGATCCTGCCCGGCAACGCCCTGGACACCCTCGCCGAGGTCCCAGGACCGATCGGCCTGGTGCTGGTGGACGGGTGGAAGGAGCTGAGCCTGCCGGTGCTGCGTCTGCTGGAGCCCCGGTTGGCGCCGGGCGCACTGGTGGTGGCCGACGACGTCAGCTTCCCCTCCATGGCCGACTATCTGGACTACGTACGCGATCCGGCGAACGGATACGTCAGCGTCGCATTCCCGGTGGAGGACGGCATGGAGATCAGCTGCCACACCGGCGGCGCCACGACGTACAGCTGAACGGCTCGTCCGGCACCGATAGGCGCACGCGCAGGTCGGGGTGCCGTCGGGTGAGCGCGTTGCGCGGCGCTTGGGCCTCCTGTGCTAGCGGGGGTGGATGGTCACCGGGCCGAAGACGGCCGTGCCCTCGCCGGACGATCCGGGCGGGGCGGCGGCGAACAGGCCGAGCTCCGCCGAGATCCAGCGCCCCTGCTCCGCCTGGAACCCCTCGAAGGCGGTGACCCATCCGTCACCCGCGTCCGTACTCGCATCAGCGCCGTCACCAGCCCAGTGGCGGAACCGCAGCGAGCAGACCCCCGCGTCGTCGGAGTCGATCCGCAGCCCGACGGTCGCGGTCTCGTCGGGCAGCCGTGCGCTGAACCGCGTCACCTCGCCCTCATCACCGTCCTCATATGTCCGGATCTCGACGCCGACCCCGTCACGGTCGCGCGCCAATCCCACGTACGCGTAACTAGCGCCGAGCACGACCGCTCCGGCCCTGGTCCCCGGCTCATCCGCCGCCAGCCGGAGTGTGGTGGTGAACCGCGCGGCGACACCGGGCATCTGCTGGCCGAGCACCTGTGGCAGGTTCCGCAGGTTGCCCTCGTCGTTGGGCACCGCGCGCAGTCTCGCGTGACCGTCGCCGTCCAGACGCAGCAGGCCGGGAGCCGGATTCGCCTGCCAGTGCCACTGCGGCCCGAGCTCCCCCGCCTGGAAGTCGTCGTCCCGCCCCGGCTCCATCTGCCCGGCATCGACGGAGTGAGGGCCCAGCGCCGAAGCCCGTGCCGATGCCGGGTGCACGCCCGCCGCCGAATCGCGTGCCGATGCCGCGTGAAGGCCCGCCGCCGAGGCCCGCGCCGGGGCCGGGTGTTCCAGGACGGGACGTCCGTCCACCCCCATCACCGGCCACCCGTCGTCCCCCCAGCGCATCGGCTGCAGGTGGACCACCCGGCCGAACACCCCACGGTCCTGGAAGTGCAGGAACCAGTCCTCACCCTCCGGCGTGGTGACCCAGGCCCCCTGGTGCGGCCCGTTGACCGGCGTGTCACCCTGCTCCAGGACGACGCGGTCCTCGTACGGACCTGCCGGCGACCGTGACCGGAACACCGACTGCCAGCCGGTCGCGACACCTCCGGCCGGGGCGAAGATCCAGTACCAGCCGTCGCGCTTGTAGAACTTGGGACCCTCCAGCGTCGAGTAGCCGGGCAGGGCGTCCCCGTCGATGACGGTAACGGGCGTGCCGATGATCTCGCGGGCGTCGGGCGTCATCTCCACCAGCGACAGCCGGTTGCTGATGCCGCTGCGGCTCTTCGCCCACCCGAACACCAGCCAGACGCGCCCGTCGTCGTCCCAAAGCGGGCAGGGGTCGATCACCCCGGGCCCCGGGAGCAGGAGGTGGGGCTCCGACCACGGCCCCGCCGGATCCGCCGCCGTCAGCACATGAACCCCGTGGTCGGGGTCGGGGTAGAAGATCCAGAACAGGCCGTCGTGATGCCTGATGGAGGGCGCCCACGCCCCGCCGCCGTGCCGGGGCACCGTGAAGTGCTCCGCCGGTGGCACGGCGGGCAGCGCGCGGCCGATCAGCTCCCAGCGCAGCAGATCGGGCGAGCGCAGGACGGGCAGCCCGGGCGCGCGGTTGAAGCTCGACGCGACCAGGTAGTAGGTCTCACCGACGCGGATGACGTCCGGATCGGGCCAGTCGGCGTTGAGTACAGGGTTGCGGTACGTGAGCCGCCCGGCCGGTTCGTCTGCCATCTGTCCAAGCTCCCACGGCTGGCTGGGAAAACGTTTCCCCATTATTCTGGCACGCCCGCCGTCGCCGCTCCGGTCCAGATCCGATTCAACGGTTCGGCCCCTCGGCCCGTCTATGCCGTGACGGACCAAGGAAAGGCACAGGCCATTGGAAGACATTTCGCGCTTCGAGGACTTCGTCGCGGAACGGGCCGATGCCCTGCTGCGCTACGGATACCTGCTCAGCGGCAACCCGCACGACGCGGCCGACCTCACCCAGGAGGCGCTGATCCGGCTGCACCGCGCCTGGCCACGGGTGCGCCAGAAGCAGGCCCCTGAGAGCTACACCAGGATGATCATGGCCAGGCTGCACATCAGCGTGTGGCGGCTGCGCAGGCGTGAGCGGCTCGACTGGGCGCTGCCCGAGACCGCCCAGCTCGACGTGCTGCCCTCCGGCATCGAGCAGGACCTGTGGCAGGCGCTCGCCGGCCTGCCGCGCAAGCAGCGGGCCGTACTGGTCCTGCGTTACTACGAGGACCTCGCCGACGAGGAGATCGCCGGCGTGCTCGGCATCTCCCGGGGGACCGTACGCAGCCACGCGTCGCTCGGCCTGGCCAAGCTCCGTTCCACCGTGCCCCATCCCTCAGCGATCGACGGGAGCATCGCATGACCGACCAGTTGGAATCCCGTCTGCGTTCGACCCTCGGCCACGCCGCCGAGCATGCGCCGAAGGCGCCTTCCGGGCTGCCTACCGAGGTCGTCTCGCGGTCGCGGCGGCGCAGGACGCGCAGCCAGGCCCTCGTCGCGGCATTGGCCGTCACCGCCGTGGCCCTGCCGGTCACGCTGACGGCCACCGGCGGACAGGAGGGTGACGTCGTCGCCACCGGCACCATCGACCCAGGCCACCGCATCCCGAGTGCCATGGACGGCAAGACCCCGCTGGGCGAGCGTCTGGGGATCGACAACCCGTCCGAGGAACGGCCCCTGACCCTCTGGTACGCCAAGGGGAAGACGGGCATGTTCCTCTGCCATTCCTACGAGAGCAGGACCGGCGTCACAACGGAAGGGTGCGGCAAGCCGCTCGACGACCGGAAGGCCACCGATCAGGGTTCGACCAACTCGTTCCCTTATCCGTCCACGGGCGTGGTGATGCACTTCGGCACCGCGCGGCCCGAGGTCGCCCGCGTCACCGCCCTGTTCAAGGGTGGCGACCGGGCGACCGGGACGATCCACCGGCCGAAGGGCGCCCCCCAGGGCATCTGGACCGTGTCCGTGCCCACGAGCGAGACGGTGACGGCGTTCGAGTTCGCGGATGCCAAGGGCCGGACCGTGGCACGGGTCAGGAGCAAGCCCGAAGTCTTCCCCGAGGAGAAGGCCCAGCCGGTCGGCCCCGAAGTGCGGATGACCGGCGGTCTCTCCGTAGGTCTCTACAAGGTGCCGGGCGAGACGCTGCTCTGGAAGCTGGACGGACAGACCGTTGTCATGCATCTCGTCGAGCCCGACCACCTGATGACCGACATGGACGGCAAGAAGTACCCCGTGGAGATGACTGAGCACGACAAGCGCTGGTTGGGCATCGCGAGCGCGCAGACCGCCCGGGTCACCCTGCTCTTCGGCGACGGGCAGTCCGTGTCGGCCGCCACCCGGCCGGACCCGTGGAACCTCGGCATCCGCTTGTTCGGCGGAAGGCACGATCGTGCCCGCAGCATCATCTACGAACGCTTCCAGATCATCGGCTACGACGACGCGGGCGTGGAGATCTGGCGGCAGACCCAAGAAAAGCACTGAACAGGGTTTCAGCGCTGAAAGGCGCCGGCGTTCGGGGCGGTGGGCAGGCCCGCGATGTCCGTTCCGCCCGACGCCCGGCCGAACCACGCGGCACCGAGCCGGACGCCCCGGCCCAGCGCCGGCGAGCCGGGCCGCAGGTGGAGGTCCGTACGGGAGACGAAGCGGGGGTCCGCCTTCACCGACCTGGGTCCCAGCTTGAACGCGTACGTCCGCCCCTTGTACACGCCGCCCGCGTCGTCGGCGCCCTTCCCGTCCTCGTACCCGGCCTCGCCGCCGACCGAGATCGCGTTGTTGCGCAGCTTGAGTATCGACGGCGAGCACCCGCCGTGGCAGGACCAGCCGATCGTCTCGCGCGCGGGCAGGTAGACCGAGTTGTGCACCGCGATGGTCCCCGTCACCGGGCCGACGATGTGCTGGGCGCCACGGGTGATCAGGAACGATCCATGCTTGCGCGAGGAGGTGACCACGTTGAAGGCGAACACGTTCCCGGCGGCCGTCTTGCCCTTGCGGGCGCCGAGCTCGGTGAACGTCTCGTTGTCGCGGGCGGTGTTGTGCGTGATGAGGTTGCGGTCGCCGTCGAAGATCTCGACCGCCGCCCCGTCGAAGCCGTAGTCGTTGCTCGGCGCGTAGCTGCCGGTGATGGTGTTGCCCGTCACCGTGTTGTCGTCGCCGTTCAGCAGCACGCCGAACGCCCCGGAGTCGTTGTCGGGCTCGGAGTCGTTCACGCTCATCCGGGCGTTGGACGTCAGCGTGCTGTCCCTGATGATGTTGCGGGAGCCGCCGGGAGGGACCAGCACGCCGGCGATGTTGCGGTCGGCCCGTACGCCGACGAGCTCGTTGCCGTCGCCGCTCAGCTCGAATCCCGCCCATTGGCAGCCGGAGGCGCGCAGGCCGCTGATGCGCCAGTGGTTGCCGGTCACGACGACGCAGTTGCCGTCCATGCCGGAGATCTTCGCCATGGGCCCGGTCCCGTACGGCTGGATGACGATGGGTTTGGCCGCCGTGCCCTTGGCGGACAGAGTGAGCGTCCCGGTCCACTTGCTGCCGCGCTTGACGCTGACCGCGTCGCCGGGTTTCAGGTCGGCGGCGCCGATCTTCTCGAGTGACTTCCACGGTTTGGTGGCGCTGGTCCCAGCAGCCGAGTCGTCGCCCGTCCGCGAATCGACGTAGTAGGTGGTGCCCGCGCGGGCGAGAGCCGAAGCCGGCAGGGCGGGCGCGAGCGAGGCGATGACGGCCACGGAGAGCAACCTCATGCGAACACACCACTATCTAGTTTAAATCTGAACGATGGGGGGGTCGCCCACGCTAGCGCGTCATCGGGTGAGGCGCCAGACACGCAACGAAGGACCATCACCCGGCAGCACATCGGTGTCAGAAGCGTTATAAACCCCTGCCGCCCGGGTGGGAAGGGGAAGAGGCCGGCCCGGCGCCCTGCGCGCGCACACCAGCAGCGACTCGTCGGCGGCCTCCCGGAGGAAGACCAGGCAGTCGGCGTCGGCGTGCAGCCACCGCAGCCCGCCGTGGCGCAGCGCGGGCTCGGCCCGGCGCAGGCCGAGCAGCTCCTGGTAGGCGGCCAGCGTCCCGAGATCCTGGTCGGCGGGCCGGTTCCAGGGCATGGGGGTACGCGCGTGCTCGCCGTTCACCCCGGTCAGCCCGAACTCGCTGCCCGCGAACACCATCGGCGTGCCCGGCAGCGTGGCCTGCAGCCCGAGCGCGACGAGGTGGCGCTCGGCCGAGCCGGTCACGGTGCGGATGCGCGGCGAGTCGTGCGAGTCGAGCAGTTGCCAGGAGTGCGTCTGCGAGCGCCACGACAGGTGGGAGGCGAAGGCGCGGAACGTCGCGTACGTCTGGAGTCCGTCACGCGACGGCACCCCGCCGGGCACCCCGAGGAAGTTCGCCAGTTCCAGGTCGGGCGAGCGCAGCCAGGCCCACACCGGCCGGGTGAAGCCGCCGTAGTTCATCGTGCCGTGCCAGCCGTCGCGGTCCAGGTCGGGCGAGGCGTCATGGCAGTGCTCGGCGATGAGCGCCGCGCCGGGCCCGATCTCGCGCCGCAGCAGGGCGGCGATCTCGTGGTTGTGGTCGTCGCGGCCGTGCCTGCCGGTCATGTTCGCGACGTCGACGCGCCAGCCGTCGAGCGGGCCGAGCCACTTCTTCAGTATGGCCGGAATCCGGGCCCGCACCAGGTCGCCGCCCCAGTTGAGCTTGGGCAGCGACCTGACCCCGTACCAGGACTCGTAGTCGCCGGTGGCGGGGTCGAAGTAGAACATCTCCCGCTCGGGCGCGCCCACATCGGACATCGCGGCGGTGAACCAGGGGTGCGTCCGGCCGCAGTGGTTGGTGGTGATGTCGCCGATCAGCCGCATGCCGCGCGCGTGCAGCGCGTCGGCGAGCCGGTGCAGCGCCTCGTCGCCGCCGAGCAGCGGGTCGACGCGGTCGAAGTCGGCGGCGTCGTAGCGGTGGTTGGAGCGGGCCGGGAAGATCGGCGTCAGGTAGACGGTGTCCGCGCCGAGCGCCTGGACGTGGTCAAGACGCTCCACGATGCCGTCGAGGTCGCCACCGTAGAACTGCTGGGACGTGCCGGGGCCCGAGGGGATGACCGGGTCGCGGTCCCAGTCACGTGGCAGTGCCCAGTCCGGTAGCTCCCGCATCGGCCTGGACCTGGCGAAGCGGTCCGGGAAGATCTGGTAGACGATCGCGTCGGCCAGCCACGGGGGCGGCGTCTCGTGGCAGACCAGCCGGAAGTCGGTGGCGTCGGTGACGTCGTGCGTGACGAGCCCGGCGGCGGTCAGCCACGCCTGGCCGCCCGTGGTGTGCAGGAGGAAGCGGTAGGGGGTGACCGGGTTGGCGGCGACAAGATCCGCGCGCCACCAGACGTCCGTCTCGCCATAGCCACCAACAAAGCCAACGGTGTCGGGAGAGGCGGCGGTGAAGCGGGGTTCGCCGTCCCGGACCGTACGGACGTGCACACCGGTGATCCCGGCGGACAGCGGCGCCCGCAGCCGGACCGTCACCGTCGAGCCGGGCGCCGGCGCCTGGGTGGAGACGTACAGAGCGGAGCCGTCGTGATGCGGCTCGCCGAGGAAGCGCAATGAGACCTATCCCTTGACGGCCCCGGCCGTGAGCCCGGAGACGATGTACTTCTGCAACCACAGGAACACACCGACCGTGGGGACGGCGGTGAGCAGCGTGGCCGCGGCGAACATGCCGAAGTTGGCGTTGCGCTGGTCCCCCGCGATCATCCCGTACATGCCCACGGCCAGCGTCTTGCTCTCGGGGTCGCGCAGGAAGACGTTGGCCATGATGAACTCGCTCATCGTGCCGATGAAGGCCAGCAGCGCGGTGACCGCGAGGATCGGCGTGACCAGCGGCATGATGACCCGCCAGAAGATCTGCGCGTGCGTGGCGCCGTCGACCGTGGCCGCCTCGTCCAGTTCCGTGGGGACGGTGTCGAGGAAGCCCTTCATCAGCCACGTGTTCACGCCCAGCGCGCCGCCCAGGTAGAGCAGCATGAGCCCCCACACGGTGTTGAACCCGAACGCGGGATAGAGCTCGGTCACCTTGGTGAAGATCATGAAGATCGTCACGATGGCGAGGAACTGCGGGAACATCTGGATGAGCAGCAGCGCCAGCAGCCCGACCCGGCGCCCCCGGAAGCGCATCCGGCTGAAGGCGTAGGCGGCGAACATCGACAGCAGCAGGCTGACGAACGACGACGTCAGCGCGACGAACACCGAGTTGATGAACCACCTGGCGAACGGATACCGGTCGGAGGTGAACAGGTCGGCGAAGTTCCCGAGGCTCGCTCCGGTCGGCAGCAGGTCGGTGGAGGCCAGCGTGCCCAGCGGGTTGATCGCGGCGGAGACCACGAACAGGATCGGGAAGAGCGCGAACGCGCACACCACCAGCACGAACACGTGCCGCAGCGCGAGTCTCATGCGTAGACCTCCTCCTGTCTGCGGGTCCGGCGGAAGGCCACCGCGGAGATGATCGCCACGATCGCGAAGATGAACACCGAGATCGAGGCAGCGAAGCCGAACTGGGCGCCATAGGTGCCGAACGCCAGCCGGAAGGTGTAGGTGATCAGCAGGTCGGTGGCCCCCACCTGCGGGCTCTCCGCCGGGAACGGGCCGCCCTCGCTGGTGAGCGCGATCGCGTTGAAGTTGTTGAAGTTGTAGGCGAACGACGAGATCAGCAGTGGCGTCAGCGCCACCAGCAGCAGCGGCAGCGTCACCTTGCGGAAGCCCTGCCAGGGCGTCGCCCCGTCGATGGAGGCCGCCTCGGTCAGCTCGCGCGGGATGGCCTGCAGCGCACCCGTGGTCACCAGGAACATGTACGGAAAGCCCAGCCAGAGGTTGACCAGGATGACCGCGAACCGGGCGGTGGACGGCTGCCCCATCCAGTCGACGTCCAGCCCGAAGAGCTGGTTGATCAACCCGAAGTCGCGGTTGAACATGTCCCGCCAGACCAGCAGCATCGCGAAGGAGGGCATCGCGTACGGCAGGATCAGCGCGATCCGGTAGAAGCGGGTGCCGCGCATGCGCGGGTGGTGCAGCGCCAGCGCCACGGCCATGCCGAGCGCGAACGTGGCCCCCACGGAGGCCAGCGCGAACACCACGTTCCACCCGAAGACACCGATGAAGTAGCCGGAGATCGTGGGGTTCGTCAGGACGCGGCTGAAGTTCGCGAAGCCGACGCTCACCTGCCAGCCCTGCGCGAGGTGCGCGCCCGTGGCGTTGACGAAGTAGCCCTGTCCCTCGTCGGCCTTCCACCGGTCGCCCTCGCCCTGGACGCAGTCGCAGCGCGCGTCGTAGACCAGCGCCGAGCGTCCCTCGACCGCGCGGCTCAGTCCGTTCGCCTTGATCAGGCCGCCGCGGGTCGGTACGGCCAGCGCCGCGATCTGCTGCGCCCTGGCCGCCGCCTGCGGTGCCGTCAGTACGGTGAAGCCGGGCGCCCGCAGCACCTTGCCCGTCACGCCCACCTGGGCGCCGGGCACCGGCGCGAGCCCGGCCGGGTCGCCCGCCTGGACCTGCTTGGTCTTGGGGTCCACGAGGAGGAAGACCAGCCGGTCGCCCTTCAGCGCCGTGGTCAGGCTGTACTCGGGCGAGCCGGGCGCCTGCCGTACGGAGCCGGTCTCGATCGCCGTGATGGCGGCCTGCTTGTCGCCGCGGTGGCCGTCGCCGAAGTTCGTGAACGCGGTGCTCACCGTGTAGAGGACCGGGAACACCTGGAAGGCGATCAGGAAGACGGTGCCGGGGATCAGGTACTTGGCCGGGATGAAGCGGCGGGTCAGGTAGAGGTAGGCGATGGCCGCGGTGGCCAGGCCGAGGACCACCAGGGCGGGCCACGACCCGGCGGCGACCAGGGGCGGCGCCGCGTACACCAGGAGCGCCGCCGCCACCGCGAGCACCACGACCCTGCTGACCAGGAACGCCGTGGTGATCTCGCGGCGGGGCCGCGGGGGAGCATGGGATCCCGCGGCCGCACGCACGTCCAGGGACATGACGTCAGTTCTTGAGGGAGCTGTCGATGGCCTTCTGCGCGGCCTCGGCGGCCTTGGCCGCGTCGCCGCCCTTGACGACCGCCGCCTCGGCGATGCCGAACGGCTCCCAGACGGCCTGCATCTCGGGGATGGCCGGCATCGGCAGGCCGTTCTTGCCCGCGTCCATGAACTTGCCCGCGTCGGGGTCGGTCGCGCCGACCTCCTGCAGGGCCTCGGTCAGCGCCGGGGGCCGGGGGTCGGCCGCGTACAGGGCCTTGGCCACGTCCTTGTTGGTCACGTAGTTGGCGACGAACTCCTGCGCCAGGGTCTTGCTCTTGCCCTTGGAGGCCACGAAGAACGACTGGACGCCGACGAACGGGGTGGCGGGCTTGCCGTCCTTGAACGACGGGACGGGCGTGATGTCGTAGCTGATGCCGCCCTTCTTCACGTCGCCCATGGCCCACGGGCCGGAGATCAGGAACGCGCACTTGCCGCCCGCGAAGCTGGCGACGTAGTTCTCGTTGGTGATGGACGTCTTGAGCGCGCCGTCACCCTTCTCCCCCAGCTCCTTCAGCTTGCCGAACGCCTTGACCGAGTCGGGCGAGCCGAGCAGCACCTTCTTCGGGTCCGGGTCGCCGGAGGCGGTGGTGCCGAACAGCGAGCCGCCGCCCGCCGCGAAGATCGGGTAGACGTGGAAGGCGTCGCCCTTCTGCGCCACGGGCAGGCAGAGGACCTCCTTGACCTTGCCCGCCGCCTTGAGCTCCTTGCCCTTCTTGACCATGTCCTCGAGCGTCGCGGGGGCCTCGGGCGCGAGCTTGGTGTTGCGGATCAGCGCGATGTTCTCCACCGCGTACGGGGCGGCCATCACCTGCCCGTCGAAGGTGACCGCCTTGATGGCGATCTCCGGGAACGCCGCCTTCTGCGCGTCGGTGAGGTTGACCGGGTCGATGGCGCCGTTCTGCACCAGGTTGCCGATCCAGTCGTGCGCGCCGACCATGATGTCCGGGCCGCTGCCCTGCTGGGAGGCGGTGAGGAAGGTCTGCTGGTTGTCCTTGCTGATCTCCTTCACCTCGACGGTCACGCCGTTCTCTGTGCCGAACTGCTCGGCGAAGGGCTTGAGCGCCTTGACCCGGTTGGGGTCGGCCCAGATCACCAGCTTGCCGCTGCCCTTGTCGGCGGGGGCCGAGGAGGAGGCGGCGGCGGAACCGCTGGGGGCGGCAGAGGGGGTGCCGGGCTGAGAACCACCGCAGGCCGTGGCGGCTAACGCCAGGGACGTGAGAGCGGCCACACCCAGGGCTCGCTTGCGCATGGGACCTCCTGAGGTCACGGAGGGAGCAATTGACCGCTTTCGCGGCTTATGTTTCCGGGACGTTAGCGACTGTTTGCAAATTTTGGAAGAACTTGCGAAAGAGCGTTACCCGATCCAGACCCGCTGGATACTCCCTTGACCTCGTCAACCGAACCGCGGGGAGAAGTGGGGCCCCATCTGCAACTTTCCGCAACTTACACTTGACCCCGCTGAACCATGCAGGCCATCCTGCACCAGACATCACGGACAATCCCCGGAAGGACCCCCATGCTCGGCAACGACGACTGGTGGCGGGACGCCGTCGTGTACCAGGTCTACCCACGCAGCTTCGCCGACGCGAACGGCGACGGCATGGGAGACCTGCCGGGCGTGCGCGAACGTTTGGACTACCTCGCCGAGCTGGGCGTGGACGCCATCTGGCTGAGCCCCTTCTACACCTCGCCGATGGCCGACGGCGGTTACGACGTGGCCGACTACCGTGACGTGGACCCGATGTTCGGCACGCTGGCCGACCTCGACGGGCTGATCGCCGACGCGCACGAGCTGGGCATCAGGGTGATCGTCGACCTGGTGCCGAACCACTCCTCCGACCGGCACCCGTGGTTCCAGGCGGGGCTGCGCGACCGCTACATCTTCCGGGACCAGCCCAACGACTGGGAGTCCATCTTCGGCGGCCCCGCCTGGACCCAGGTGGCCGACGGGCAGTGGTACCTGCACCTGTTCGCACCCGAGCAGCCCGACCTCAACTGGGACAACCCGGAGGTGCGGGCCGAGTTCCGCGACATCCTGCGGTTCTGGCTGGAGCGCGGGGTGGACGGCTTCCGCGTGGACGTGGCGCACGGCATGGTCAAGGCCGCCGGGCTGCCCGACGTGGGGCCGAAGGAGGGCCGTCAGGCCGAGATGCTCGGCGACGAGCGCGTGCCGTACTTCGACCAGGACGGCGTGCACGAGATCTACCGCGAGTGGCGGCCGATCCTCGACTCCTACCCCGGCGGGCGGATGGCCGTCGCCGAGGCGTGGGTGTCCTCGCCCGAGCGGCTGGCCCGCTACGTCGGCCCCGACGAGCTGCACCAGGCGTTCAACTTCGACTTCCTGCTGGCCGACTTCCACGCCAAGTCCTTCCGCGCGGTCATCGAGAAGGCGCTGGCCGAGGCGGAGCTGGTGGGCGCGCCGACCACCTGGGTGCTGTCCAACCACGACAAGCCCCGGCACGTCACCCGCCACGGCGGTCTGGCCAGGGCCAAGGCGGCCACGCTGCTGATGCTGGCCCTGCCCGGCTCGGCCTACCTCTACAACGGCGAGGAGCTCGGCCTGCCCGAGGTGCTCGACCTGCCCGACGAGCTGCGGCAGGACCCGGCGTTCCTGCGCAGCGGCGAGAGCCGCGACGGCTGCCGGGTGCCGATCCCGTGGACCACCTCCCCCGGCCTTGGCTGGCGGGACCCGTGGCTGCCGATCCCCGCCTCGTGGGCGGCGCTGTCGGTCGAGGCCCAGCACGACGACCCCGGCTCCACGCTGAACCTCTACCGGGCCGCGCTGCGCCTGCGCAAGACCCACCCGGCACTCGGCGGCGGCACGCTGACCTGGCTCGACTCGGCCAAGGACGTGCTGGCCATCGAGCGCTCGCCCGGCCTGGTCGTCGTACTGAACACCAGTGACCAGCCGGTGGAGGTGACCGGCGAGGTGCTGCTGTCGAGCGGCCCGCTCACCGCGGACGGCACCCTGCCGCCCGACACCACGGTGTGGCTCCAGCGCTGACGCCGGGCTGCCGGAGAATGGGACAAACTTTTCCCTTGTCCGGCATATAGGGGTAAATGCCGTTAGTAGCCTCGATTTGATGTCACGCCTATGGGCGAGTTCTCTCCGCGGCCGCGTCACGCTGGTGGCGGCCGCCGTGGCCACGGCTGTGCTGATCCCCGTGGGGACCGGCACGATCGTCGTGGCCAAGTCCGTGGTCGAGGCGAACGTGTGGCGGCAGACCAGGGACACCGCCGAGCAGGTGGCGGCCGAGTGGCGGGTGGGCGACCTCCCGCTGGGGGCGGCGATGCCGCTGACCGACCCCTCCGTCGACCTGATCCAGGTCGTCGCCCCGACCGGTCAGGTGTTGGCGACGAGCGACGCGGCCCGCAACCTGCCGGCGCTCAGCGACGTCTGGCCCACCGCGGACAACCGGGTCATCAGCACCACGAACTGCCTCCCGAGGCAGTGCGTCCACCTGACGGCCGTCCGCGCGTCGCCGTCCCCGGCCTCGAACGTCGTGTACGCCGGCCGCACCACCCCTGGCCTCCTGGACACGAGGATCCTGGAGGCCATCGTGCTCACCCAGGTCCTCGTGCTCATCGCGCTGGCCACCTGGACGACCTGGCTGGTCATGGGCCGGGCGCTGCGGCCGGTGGGGGCGATGCGGGTCGAGCTGGACGCGGTCAACGCCAGCGACCTGAGCAGCCGGGTGACCCAGCCGCCGGGCAAGGACGAGGTCGCCCAGCTCGCCAGGTCCGTCAACGGCACGCTGGCCCGCCTGGAGCGCTCGGCGTACCAGCAGCGCCGGTTCGCCTCCGACGCCTCACACGAGCTGCGTACCCCCATCGCCGGGCTGCGCGCGCAGCTGGAGAGCGCCCAGCTCTACCCCGAGGACACCGACTTCATCACGTTGGTGGACAGCGCGCTGCGCGACACCGACCGGCTCGAAGCGATCATCACCGATCTGCTGCTGCTGGCCAGGATCGGCTCCCGCGTGGACGTGGTGAAGGAGCGGGTGGATCTCGCCGTCCTGGTCCGCGACGAGCTGGCGGCCCGCGACGACCGGCTGCCCGTCAAGCTGATGGTGGACGAGGGCGTCGTGGTGGAGGGCGTACGGCTGCAGCTGACCCGGGTGCTGACGAACCTGCTGGACAACGCCCAGCGGCATGCCGAGAGCATCGTCAAGGTGGTGGTCACCAGGGACGAGGGCATGGCCGTACTGGCCGTGGAGAACGACGGCGTGGAGATCGCGCGGGCCGACCGCGAGTCCATCTTCGAGCGCTTCACCCGCCTGGACGCGGCCCGCAGCCGCGACGCCGGCGGCACCGGCCTGGGCCTGGCCATCGCGCGCGACATCGCGGTGGCGCATCGCGGCGAGATCCACGTCGACGAGTGTTCCGGCGGCGCCCGCTTCGTCCTGAGGCTGCCTGCCGTGTGACACGGCCCGCCTCCTGTCAGTCACCTTGTGACATGAAACGGTGGATTTCCTGGCCGTTTGTCCGAGATCATGGGCCCATGACGGAACAAGCGCCGCAAGGTGTGGACCCGCACATCCCCAACGCGGCGCGGATGTACGACTACTTCCTTGGTGGCAAGGACAACTTCAAGGCCGACCGGGATCTCGCCGAACTGGTGATGAGCGTGCTCCCCGAGGTCAGAGAGGGCACGAGGCAGAACCGCAAGTTCATCGGGCGAGTGGTCGAATACCTGTGCCGTCAGGGCATCACCCAGTTCCTCGACCTCGGCTCCGGCCTCCCGGCGGCGGAGAACGTGCATGAGGTCGCCCACCGGTTCGCGCCGGACGCGCGCGTCGTCTACGTCGACAACGACCCCGTGGTCGCCGCGCACGGCCGCGCCCTGCTAGCCGACCCGAAGAAGGTCGCCATGGTGCTGGGCGACGGCCGTGAGCCGGAGAAGCTGCTCGGGGATCCCGAGGTGCTGTCCGTGCTGGACTTCGAGAAGCCGGTCGCGGTGCTCATGATGTTCTTCCTGCACCTGGTGCCCGACGAGGACCGGCCGCAGGAGTTCGTGGCCACCTACCGGGACGCGCTCGCACCGGGCAGCTACCTGGCCATCTCCCATATCGGCAACGACGTCGTGCCGGAGCGGGTGGCCAAGATCAGTGAGTTCTACCAGAAGGCCAACACGCCGTTCTGCCCGCGCCCAGGCACGGAGATCGCCCGGTTCTTCGGTGACTTCGAGCTGGTCCCGCCGGGGCTGGCCAGTGGCCTCGGGCCGGAGGTCGGCTGGCCGTTCACCGACCCCCAGGAGATGATCTTCCTCGACGAGGAGACGGCGCGGATGGGCTACGCGGGCATCGGCCGCAAGCTCTGACCCGACCCAGAGCCTGCGGCGTCGCCCGCTCGTCCGGCCACGGCTCAGACCGGTGACATCTCCCGTCGCTCGTCGTCCGCCGCGGGCGGCTCGGGCTGCTCGTCCTCGTCCAGCAGCGTCGACTCGTCGAACGGCGCGTTGCCGGCGAGCACCTCGGCGGCTCGTTCCCGGTCGAAGTCCCCTGTCCAGGTGGCGACGAGGATGGTGCCGACCGCGTTGCCGGCGAAGTTCGTCAGGGCACGGGCCTCGGACATGAACCGGTCGATGCCGACGATGAGGCCGACGCCGTCGACCAGCGCCGGTCGGTGCGACTGGAGAGCACCGGCCAGCGTGGCCAGACCCGCTCCGGTCACGCCCGCCGCGCCCTTGGAGGCGATCATCATGAACAGCAGCAGCGCGATCTGCTCGCCGAACGCCAGCGGCGCCCCGGTGGCCGAGGCGACGAACAGCGTGGCCATGGTCAGGTAGATCGCGGTGCCGTCGAGGTTGAAGGAGTAACCGGTCGGCACCGTGATGCCGGCCACCGTACGGCTCACCCCGAGGTGCTCCATCTTGGCGATCAGCCGCGGCAGCGCGGCCTCGGACGACGACGTGGACAGGATCAGCAGGAACTCGCGCCCCAGGTAGCGGAAGAGCGGCCACATGCCGACCTTGGCCACCATCCACAGCAGCGGGCCGAGCACGAGGCCGACGAACAGCAGGCAGGTGATGTAGAAGGCGACCATGATGATGCCCAGGGCCTTGAGCGCGTCCAGGCCGGTGGCTCCGACGACCGCGGCGATGGCGCCGAACGCGCCGATCGGCGCCGCCCACATGATCATGGCGAGGATGCGGAACACCAGCCGCTGGATGTGCTCGACGGCCGTCAGGATCGGCGCGGCCTTGGGTCCCATGGCCAGCAGCGCGAACCCGACGAGGAGCGCGACCAGCAACGTCTGCAGCGTCTGCCCCTCGGTGAACGCCGACACCAGCGTGGTGGGGATGATGCCGAGCAGGAAGTCGGTCGATCCGGCGGCGGCGCCCTTGGCCGCCTCGGCCTCCGCGGCCTGCTTGGCCGCGTCGGTGAGGTGCAGCCCCGAGCCCGGGTCGATGAAGTTGCCGACCACGAGCCCGATGATCAGAGCTACGGTGGACATGATGGTGAAGTAACCGATGGTGAGGCCGCCGACCTTGCCGACCTTGGCCGCCTTGCTGACCGAGCCGACGCCGAGCACGATCGTGCAGAAGATGATCGGGCCGATCATCATCTTGACGAGGTTGACGAACGCGGTGCCGAGCGGCTTGAGCTCCTTGCCGACGTCCGGCCAGACGAATCCGACCAGGATCCCTAGCAGCACCGCCACGATGACGGCCATGTAGAGAAGGTGGGTGCGATCACGACGCATGGGACGGTCTCCGGTCGTATGGACGAGACTGCTAACCATGCGAATATGCGCTCTGTGGTGACGCAGGTCACCATTGCGTAAGTTTCGTACACTGAAGAGATTCCCATGAGCCGATGGACCCTGGCCGGCCAGATGCTGGCCCTGCAACTGTTCGTTGTCGTCGTCACCCTGGTGAGCGCCGCCACGCTCGTCTCCGTGCTGGCCGGCAACCTCGTCACGGCCGAGGCGACGGCCCAGGCCAGGGCGGCGGCCACCGCGGTGGCCGCCTCGCCCGACGTGCTGGCCGCACTCGACGCCCCGTCGCCGAGCAGCCGCCTGCAGCCGTTCGCCGAGCAGGTACGCGCCCAGACGGGCGTCGACTTCGTCACCATCATGAAGCCCGACGGCACCCGCTACACCCACCCCAACCCGGGGGAGATCGGCAAGCGGTTCCTCGGTCACATCGAGCCGGCCCTGCGCGGGCAGACGTTCACGGAGACCTACACCGGCACACTCGGCCCGTCCGTGCGGGCGGTCGCCCCGGTCCGTGCGAGCGCGACCGGCCCGGTGCGGGCGCTGGTCAGCGCGGGCATCAAGGTCGAGAGAGTGAGCGCCAGACTGCGCGGCCTGCTCTTCTGGACCGGCCTCATCGCGCTGGTCGTGCTCGCCCTCGGCGCCGCCGGCACCTGGCTGGTGACGGCCCGGCTGCGCAGGCAGACACACGGGCTCGGCCCGGCCGAGCTGGGCCGCATCCACGAGCACCACGACGCGGTGCTGCACGCCGTACGCGAGGGGCTGCTGCTGGTCGGCAAGGACGGCACCCTGACGCTCTGCAACGACGCCGCGCGGCAGCTGCTCGGCCTGCCCGCCGACGCCGAAGGGCGGCACCTGGACGAGCTGGGCCTGTCGAACGTGCTGGACGCCGGGCAGGAGGAGCGGGTGCACCTGGTCGGCGACCGGGTGCTGGCCGTCAACGGCGCGGCCAGCAGGCTGGGCACCGTGGTGACCGTGCGGGACCACACCGAGCTGCAGGCGCTGGCCGGGCAGCTGGACGCCGAGCGCGGGTTCGCCGAGTCGCTCAGGTCGGCCGCCCACGAGTCGGCCAACAAGCTGCACACGGTCATCACGCTGGTGGAGCTGGGCCGTACCGAACAGGCCGTGGCGTTCGGCACCGCGGAGCTGCGGGCGGCCCAGCACCTGACGGACCGGGTGATGGGCGCGGTGCGCGAGCCGGTCCTGGCCGCGCTGCTGCTGGGCAAGAGCGCGGAGGCGGCCGAGCGCGGCGGCGAGCTGGTGATCAGCGAGGACAGCGAGCTGGACGACCTCGGCCTCGACGCCGGGGAGCTGGTCACGATCGTCGGCAACCTCATCGACAACGCGATCGACGCGGCGACGCGGGTCGAGGTGCTGCTGCGGGCCGGGCCGGACGGCTTCCTCATCAGGGTGGCCGACGACGGGCCCGGCCTGATCGCGCCCGACGCGTTCCGGAAGGGCTGGACCACCAAGGGCGACGGGCACGGGCTGGGCCTCGCGCTGGTCGGGCAGGCGGTGCGGCGGCTGGGCGGCTCGATCGAGGTGGCCGGCTCGGTGTTCACCGTGCGGCTGCCCGTGCCCGAGCCCGTACCGGAGTCGGTCCGATGATCTCGGTACTGGTGGTCGAGGACGAGGAGATCACCGCCGAGGCCAACCGCATCTATGTGGCGCGGGTGCCGGGCTTCGAGGTGGCGGGCGTGGTGCGGTCGGGCGGGGAGGCGCTGCGGTTCCTGCGGCGCACGCCGGTCGATCTCATCCTGCTCGACCTGTACCTGCCCGACATGCCCGGCCTTGAGGTCTGCCGGGCCGTACGGGCGGGCGGGCTGCTGTGCGACGTGATCGCGGTCACCTCCGCGCGCGATCTGGCCATGGTGCGCTCGGCGGTGTCCCTGGGCATTTCCCAATACCTGCTCAAACCGTTCACCTTCTCGACACTTCACGAGAAGCTGACGCGGTATGCCCGGTTCAAGGAGGAGGCCGGCGAGATCGTCGGGCAGGGCGACGTGGACCGGGTGCTCGGCACCCTGCGCGGCCGCTCCGAGCTGCCGAAAGGCATGGCCCGCGACACCCTCGACGTGGTCGTCGCCGAGCTGCGCGGGCGTCCCGCGGGGATGTCGGCGCAGGCCGTCGGGACGGCGGCCGGGGTCTCCCGGGTGACGGCCCGCAGATACCTGGAACACCTGGTGGAGCTGGGGATCGCGATCCGGATGCCACAGTACGGAGGAGTGGGCCGTCCAGAGTTGCTCTACCGGATCCCCCCGGAAAGTTAATTAAGGGGATGCTGCCAGTTCAATCCGTGCCTCTAGCTTCGGGATGCAATCCGTAAGCACTGAGGAGTCACGTTGCGAGTCCTGGCCGTTGTTCCCGCCCGCGGCGGTTCTGCGGGTGTTCCCCTGAAGAACCTCGCGCCGGTCGGTGGTATCCCCCTGGTCACCCGAGCCGTCCGCGCCGCGCTGCGCAGCGAGCTGATCGACCGGGTGGTGGTCAGCACCGACCACGCGGGAATCGCCGAGGCCGCCAAGGAGGCGGGCGCGCTCGTCGTGGACCGTCCGGAGGAGCTGAGCGGCTCGACCGCCTCCAGCGAGTCGGCGGTCCTGCACGCGCTCGACACGCTCGGCGAGGACCCGGAGGTGGTCGTGCTCGTGCAGTGCACCAGCGCGTTCATCGACTCTGACGACCTGTCGGCGGCCGTGCGCAAGGTGCTCGACGGCGAGGCCGACGCGGTCGTGTCGGGCCTGCCGACGCACGAGTTCCTCTGGACCCCGGCCGGCGCCGGGATCAACCACGACCCCGCGTTCAGGCCGCGCAGGCAGGACCGTGAGCCGCAGTTCCGCGAGAACGGCGCGTTCTACGTCATGCGCACCTCCGGGCTGCGCGAGCACGGCCACCGCTTCTTCGGCACCATCGCCGTGCAGCCGGTGCCCGTGCGGCACGCGATCGAGATCGACGACCCCGAGGACCTGGAGCTGGCCCGCGCGCTGGCCCCGTTCGTGGACGTGCCCGAGCCGATCGACGTCGACGCGGTCATCACCGACTTCGACGGCGTGCACACCGACGACCGCGCCTACGTCGACTCCGACGGCCGCGAGATGGTGCTGGTCAGCCGCTCCGACGGGATGGGCATCGCGCTGCTGCGCCGGGCCGGGGTGAAGGTGCTGGTCATGTCGACCGAGCACAACCCGGTCGTGGCCGCCCGCGCCCGCAAGCTGGGCGTGCCCGTGCTGCAGGGCCTGGCCGAGAAGCGGGTCGTACTGCGCGACTGGCTGACGATCGAGGGTCTCGACCCGGCCCGCGTCGCCTACGTGGGCAACGACGTCAACGACCTGGGCCCGATGGCCGAGGTGGGCTGGCCGATCGCGGTGCCGGACGCGCACCCGCGGGTCCGGGCGGCCGCCAGGGTCGTGCTGTCCAAGCCGGGCGGCGAGGGCGCCGTACGCGAGCTGTGCGACCGGGTCGTGGCGGCCCGGCCGGCGGAGCCCACGCCCGAGGTCAGGGAGCGTCCCAGGTTCGGCCCGGTGGCGGTCGGCGAGGTGCTGGTCGGCGACGGCGAGCCCGTCTACGTCATCGGCGAGATCGGCATCAACCACAACGGCGACCTCGACCTCGCCCGCCGGCTCATCGACGTGGCGGCCGACGCGGGCTGCCAGGCGGTGAAGTTCCAGAAGCGCACCCCGGCCATCTGCGTGCCCGAGGCGCAGAAGGGGCAGATCAGGCAGACGCCCTGGGGCGAGATGACCTACCTGGAGTACAAGGAGCGGACCGAGTTCGGTTACGACGAGTACCGCCAGATCGCCAAGTACTGCGACGAGCGCGGCCTGCACTGGTTCGCCTCGCCGTGGGACGTACCCTCCATCGACTTCCTGGAGGAGATGGACGTCGTGGCGCACAAGATCGCCTCGGCCAGCGTCGCCGACCACGAGCTGCTCCGCGCCCTCGCGGCGACGGGCAAGCCGCTGATGCTGTCGACCGGCATGTCCACGCTCTCCGAGATCGACCAGGCCGTCGAGATCCTCGGCACCGACAAGCTGATCATGATGCACGCCACCTCCACCTACCCCCTCCCGCCGGAGGAGGCGAACCTGCGCACGATCACCACCCTCAAGGAGCGCTACGGCGTGCCGGTCGGCTACTCCGGGCACGAGCGCGGCCTGCAGATCTCGCTGGCCGCGGTGACGCTCGGCGCGGTCTGCGTGGAGCGGCACATCACGCTCGACCGGACCATGTGGGGCTCCGACCACGCCGCGTCGCTGGAGCCGTCGGGTCTGGAGCACCTGGTGCGTGACATCCGGATCATCGAGCAGGCGATGGGCGACGGCGTCAAGCGCGTCTTCCCCGGTGAGGAGGCCCCCAAGGCCCGCCTGCGCCGCGTCACCGTCTGACGAGCGCGACCTTGACCACTCTGTCCGTCATCGTGCCCGTGCGTGACGGCGAGCGTTTCATCGCCGACGCGCTCTCCTCACTGTGCCGCAACGCCCGGCGCGACTTCGAGTTCATCGTCGTGGACGACGGTTCCGTGGACGCCACGGGCGCCATCGCCGAGGACTTCCGCGCCGACCTGCCCGGCCTGTCCATCCTGCGCAATCCGGCGCCGGTTGGGCTCGCCGACGCGCGCAACACCGGGCTGTCGGCCGCGTCGGGCCGGTACGTCACGTTCATGGACGGCGACGACTGGCTCGCCCCCGGCTACCTGGCCCGGCTCGTCGAGGCCATCGACGGGCTCGGCTGCGACTTCGTCCGCGCCGACCACGTACAGGTCGAGGGACGTAAGCGGGTCGTGCACCGCGCTCCGCTGGCGCGGCGGGGCGTGGTGCTCCACCCTCGGGACGCGATCCTGCCCGCGAACGTGCGGACCATGGTCGACTACCCCTACGCCTGGGCCGGGATCTACCGGCGCTCGCTGCACGACCTGCTGCACTTCCCCGGCTCGCTGCACACCGCCGAGGACCGGCCGTGGATCTGGCGGCTGCACCGGGAGGCGGCCACGTTCGCGGTGGTCTCCCTGGCCGGGGTGTTCTACCGGCGGATGGTGTCGGGGTCGCTCACGCGGGTGGGCGACGAGCGGCAGCTGCACTTCTTCGACGCCTTCGAGCTGGTGTTCAAGGACCTCGAGGAGGAGTTCCTGCCCAAGGCCGTACGGAACTTCTGCGCGCTGCTCGCCCACCACCTGGAGATCGCCGACCGCTTCACCCCGCAGTTGCGCGCCCGGTTCGAGGAGCGCGGCGCGGAGATGGTGCGCACGCTGCCCACCGGCCTGGTGGCGGACGTGGTGTCGCGGATGTCCATGGAGCGCGAGGCCACCCTGCGGGCCCTGCTGCCCGACCTCCCCCCGAACCCCCACGTGCGGCCGCGCCGCGAACGGGAGGACTCATGACGACCGTCTTCTACGCCTCGACGCTGTTCGGGGCGATGTCGCTGGCGGCCGGGATCGACGACGGCCGCTTCGCCGAGGGACGCCGGGTCCTCATCGTGTCCAACAACGCGGCGATCCCCGAGGTGACCATCCCGCTCGACCGGACGCCGGGCTTCGCGGTGCTGCGCTCCCGTTTCGACGAGATCCACTCGTGGAACGACCTGATCGCGCCGCTGCACCCGTCGGACTGGAAGGCCCGCGTCATCGAGGTGCCGATGATGGAGCGACTGATCCGCGCCCATCTGAAGCTCGACGACGTGGCCGAGCTGGTGCTGGAGTCGATCGCGGTGCCGCCCGCCCGGACGATCGCCGGGCTGGTGCGCGACTGCCCGATCACCGTCTACTCCGACGGCCTGATGAGCTACGGCCCGACCCGTGACCCGCTGCCCGCCGAGATCTTCCGCCGCATCACCCGCCTGCTCCACCTGGACCTCGTGCCGGGACTGGAGCCGCTCCTCCTCAGCGAGTACGGAGTGCCGCCCTCGATCCTGCCGGACGAGGCGTTCCTGGCGGTGGTCCGGCAGGTAGCGACGACCGCGCCCGACATGCTGGCCGGGCAGGCGATGATCCTCGGGCAGTACCTGTCCGCGCTGGAGATCGTCACGCCGGAGGAGGAGGCGGCGCTGCACGAGTCGATGCTGCGCGGCCTGGTCTCCCGGGGCTACTCGACCGTCGTGTTCAAGCCGCACCCGGCGGCCGGGCGCAGGCACGCGCAGCTGCTCAGGGCCGCCGCCGAGCCGATGGACGTGCGGCTGCTGGTCGCCGGGGAGAGCGTCCCGGCCGAGGTGTGCTTCTCGGCGCTCCGGCCCGAGCTGGTCGTGGGCTGCTTCTCGACCGGCCTGATCACGGCCGGGCGCTACTTCGGGCTGCCGGTGGCCTCGTACGGCACGGATCTGGTGCTGGAGCGGCTGGCCCCGTACGAGAACAGCAACCGGGTGCCCGTCACGATCGTCGACGCGCTGCTGCCCCGCATGTCGGCGGACGGCACGATCGAGCCGGCGCCGCGCGGCTACCTGCGGGAGCTGGTCCAGGCCGTGGGTTACTGCATGCAGGCCGAGACCTACCCGGAGCTGCGGCCGGCGGACTTCGACTTCGACCCGCGCTACTTCAAGCGCAAGCGCCTGGAGACGCTCGGCCTGACGGCCAAGCCCACGGCGCTGACGCGGCTGCGCCGCAAGATCCGCTCAGCGATCTGAACGAGCGGCGCCCCCGGAGGCACCCTCCGGGGGCAACGGCTTTGTCCTCGTCAGGACAGCGCCCGCAGATACCGGCGCATCCGCCGCTTGGCCCGGTAGCCGACGCGCAGCATGGTGGGCGGCACGTCCAGGCGCATCCTGGCCCGGCGGCGGGCGGCGGCGTGCTCCGGCCCGTCGAGCAGCGATCTGGCCGGGACCCGCGGGCCGCCGGTCACCAGGCCGCCCAGCAGCCCGGCCCAGTTGTTGCGCTCCACCGGGTGGAAGTAGTTGGCCGCGCACCACGCGGCGTCGGCGGCGCGGAAGCCGCCGCCGGCCAGCTCGTCGAGCGTGCCCAGCAGCCCGCTGCCCTCGAACACCAGGTTGATCATCTCCGCGCTCACGCCGAAGTCGCTCAGCACCAGCAGCGGCACGTCCTGCGCGATGGCCTCCAGCGCCGCCGTCGAGCTGACGGTCACGAACCCGGCCGCCTGAGCCAGCTGATCATGCATCGAGCCCGCCTCGAACGCCACCCGCCCCGGCTCGCCGAGCTCGCGCCAGAGCCGCTGGTAGTGGAAGCGCTCGTTGTGCGTCTGCCGCTCGTCCTCCAGGGCGCGCAGCTTTACCACCACGTCCAGGTCCGGGCGGCGGGCGGCCAGCTCGGCCAGGGACAGCAGGATGCGTTCGCGATCCTCGCGCTCACGCGGCACCTTGGCCTGGGTGGCGAACACCACCCGGTTCCCGCCGCCGCGCACGGCCCGCGGGCGCAGGAACGGCAGCCGGGCCAGCCCGACCGCCCCTCCCCCGCCGAGCTGGGCGGCGATCCCGCCGAACTCGGCCACCTCCCGCTCGCTGTGCACCACGAACAGGTCGCACCCGCTGCGGAACAGCCACGCCTTCTCCGTCGCGGGCACCGAGATGCCCGGCAGCCCGGTCACGAGCACCGGCCGCGGGCGCAGCCCGGCGAACGCCTCGGCGACCAGCACGTCCACGACCGGCCCCGTACAGGCGACGATGATCGCGTCCGGCCGGGTCCGCTCCGCCAGCCGCCGCACCGCCCGCGCCGGCATCAGCGGCGGCGCGGGACGTCCGCCCACGGCGGCGGCGATCTGCTCGGGTGACGGCGCGATCGGCGTGCGCACCACCGCGAGGTCGCTCTCGCAGCCGGGTGACAGGTCGTCGAGCAGGCAGGCCGCCCACTTCAGGTAGGAGTCGGAGTCGGCCACGGCCAGCACTCTCAAGTGGTCACTCCAGTCAGCTACGGGCAGACGCCCGGTCGTTCCAGTCAGATATGGGGCGAAGCCGGTCTTGTCCAGTGGCTCCGCCATGGAAGCCGGTCTTAACCGGCCGTTCCAGTCACCCGCGCGGCAAGCCGGTCACCCGGCAGATGCGGGGTAAGCCGGTCATCCGGCGACTCCGGTCAGATGGGAACGCAGGTCGGGGGCCGCCCTGCTGGTCCACCAGTCGTCCGGCACGTCCACCGCCTCGACCGCGACGCCGCGCGGGCCGAGCAGCACGCGCAGCGAGGTGATCGCGGTGGACGGCAGGCTGAGCACCCGCTGGGCGGGGTCGAGGCCGCGCAGCGTCAGCTCGGCCGGCACGCCGGCGTCGTGCACGGTGATCTCGGGCCGCTCGCGGATGACCGCCACGTCAGCGGGGTCCTCGCGGCGGTGCGGGAAGTAGGCGAGCGGCTCCTCGGCGGCCCGCTCCATCAGCCAGCCCAGGTAGCGGTCCCGGTGGACCAGCCCGTTCCTGACCAGAGAGGTGCCGAGCACGACGGTCCGTTCGGCCGGTCCCGGCCCGCTCAGCGGCTGCTCGCGCAGCCAGCCGAAGTCGTGGCGGACCAGGTCGACGCCCGCCGCGCGGACGGCAACCGCCAGCTCGTCGGTCACCGGCAGCGCGGTGAAGACCGACACCCGGCTCACGCGCAGCCTGATCGCCGCCGCCAGCCCCAGGGCCGCGCGCAGCTTTCCCGGGTGGGCCCGCGCCCGCAACAGCGGCTTGTACGGCCCCGCGGCGAGCAGGGACAGCAGCCGGAGTGTGGCCAGCCCGTCGTCGACGATCACGATGCGACCCGGATGGGAGACGAGCCAGCGCAGCTGGACCCGGCCGGAGAAGGCGTCGCCGACGGCTTGCGGGGAGCGCGGCATGCGCTCGCGCGGCTCGGCCAGCTCCAGCCCCTCGGGCAGAGCCAGGCCGGACAGCTCCCTGCGGGTGGCCTTGAGCGCTCGCAGCCCGGCGCGCGGCACGACGACCGTGGCAGGCCCGAGCAGCCCAGCGCGGTGGGCCTCGATGGCGCACAGCATCTGAAGCGGAGACTCCACCCAGGCCGACGCCTGTTTGCCCACTCTGTTCTCCCCGCGGGGTGATAGCCCGTTCACGACCGCTTCAAGCTAGCCCGGCCGCCTTAAGCCGCCAGAAACGGGACATGAACAATGGAGAGCATGAATTCGCTACTACTCAACACCGACGGCGTACAGGTTCCGCAGCTCGGATTCGGCGTCTGGCAGGTGCCGAACGACGAGGCCGAACAGGTCGTGACGACCGCCCTGGAGGCCGGTTACCGCCACATCGACACGGCCAGCGCGTACGGGAACGAGGAGGGCGTCGGCCGGGCCGTACGCGCCTCGGGGATCCCGCGCGAGAAGCTGTTCATCACCACCAAGCTCTTCAACAACGACCACGAGCGGGCGGAGGAGGCGTTCGACGAGAGCCTGTCCCGGCTCGGGCTCGACTACGTGGACCTGTATCTGATCCACTGGCCGGTGCCGTCCCGGAACAAGTACCTTCAGGCATGGCGCGGCCTGGAGAAGATCTACCACCAGGGACGGGCCAAGGCGATCGGTGTGTCCAATTTCACCATCGAGACGCTCACCCGGGTCATCGACGAGGCCGACATCACTCCGTCCATCAACCAGATCGAGCTGCACCCGTACTTCCAGCAGCGCGCGCTACGGGAGTTCCACGAGGCCAACGGCATCCTCACCGAGGCGTGGAGCCCGCTGGGGCAGGGCAAGGGGCTGCTCGGCGACCCGGCGCTGGCCGTGCTGTCGGAGAAGCACGGCAAGACGCCCGCCCAGATCGTGCTGCGCTGGCACATCCAGCTGGGCAACGTGACGATCCCCAAGTCGGTCACGCCCGCGCGGATCAAGGAGAACTCCGAGGTGTTCGACTTCGTCCTCGACGCCGAGGACATGGCGGCCATCGGCGCCCTGACCAAGCAGGACGGCCGGATCGGGCCCGACCCGGAGACTTTCAGCTGGATGGGGTGAGTCCTAGGATCCTTCCCCATGAAGGATCTCGCATGGGGCATAGCGGCCACGGGTGTCATTGCTGGAAAAGTCGGCGCGGTCATCGCCGCTGAGCCGGGGATGCGGGTGGCCGCCGTCGGATCGCGCGACCTCGGCCGCGCGCGGGCGATGGCCTCGGCGCTGGGTGCCGAGTCGGCGCACGGCTCGTACGCGGAGCTGTGCGCCGACCCCGGCGTCGACGTGGTCTACGTGGCGACCCCGCACGCCCAGCACCTGGAGGTCGCCGAGGCGGCGATCGCGGCGGGCAAGGCGGTGCTGTGCGAGAAGCCGCTCGCCGCGTCCGTCGCCGACGCCGAGCGGATGGTCCGGCTCGCCCGCGAGGCCGGGGTGTTCCTGATGGAAGCCATGTGGACCCGGTTCAATCCACTCATTCAGCGGGTGGCCGCCGATCCCCGGTTCGGGGAGATCCGCTCGGTCCAGGCGTCGTTCGGCTTCAAGGCTCCGTACGACCCCGCGCACCGGCTGTGGGCGCCGGAGCTGGGCGGCGGGGCGCTGCTCGACCTGGGCATCTACCCGTTCGGGCTGGCGCAGCTGCTGCTCGGGATGCCCTCACGGCTGCACGTCACGGGCTCGCTGGCGCCCTCGGGGGTGGACGCGGAGGCGGGCGGGGTGCTGGTCTATCCGGGCGGCAGGCGGGCTCTGGTGGAGTGCTCGCTGCTGGGCTCGTACGCGAACGACGCCCGCGTGGTGGGCACCGGCATGCGCGCGCACATCAAGGCCCCGTTCTGGGCTCCGGAGCAGGTCGTGCTGAGCGGGCCGTCGATGGAGACGGAGGAGCTCGTGCTCGATCCGGCGGACAACGGATACGCCGGCGAGCTGCGCGAGGTACGGGACGCCATCGCCGAGGGCAGGACCGAATCCGCGATCATGCCACTTGACGAAAGCCTTGCCATGATGGGGCTTCTGGCCGACGCGAGGGAGCAGCTCTCTTAGCTGGCGAGTCATCCATTTGTAAGCCTCTTGCCACTTGCATTACCTTTGTGGTCATATGAGGCATACGTCCGGTTTGTCCGTTCGTTGCCAGACCATCGCACAACGCATCACAGGAACGTCCTGTGACCGCTGAATCCGCCTCGCGCGGAACCGGGGACCCACCGTCCTTTTGGGGTGTATCGGCACGTCACGTGCCG
Organism: Nonomuraea aurantiaca; assembly: GCF_020215705.1. Lineage (GTDB taxonomy): Bacteria > Actinomycetota > Actinomycetes > Streptosporangiales > Streptosporangiaceae > Nonomuraea > Nonomuraea aurantiaca. The sequence goes on from NZ_JAIWNB010000012.1 coordinate 228,729, forward strand.
TAGGGCAGCTTCCACGCCCGAACCCGTCAGCTAACCCGGTAAGCGGCATGGAAGCAAGGAGTACCCCCTCGATGGCCAAGTCCCATCTTTTTCGTGCCACCAAGTCGACCGTCGCTCACGCCGTCCTCGGCGTGAGCGTCGTGGCCGCCGCTCTCGCCGGCCAGTCCGCCGCCCACGCGGACACCCGCACCGCCCAGGCTCCGGCGCACGCGGCCCCCGCCGCCGCGAAGAGCCACCCGGAGAGCGAGATCAAGGCCAGGGCCACGGTCTCGCGGGTCCTGGCCCTGGCCAAGGCCCAGGTCGGCACCTCCGAGAACGCCTACGGAGGCGGCACCAAGTTCCAGAAGTGGTACATGAACTCCCCTCGCGCACTGGAGACCCTCAAGCGCGACGGCGGCACCCGGGCGGACTACCTGAACGCCGCCTGGTGCTCGATGTTCGTCTCGTGGGTCGGCGAGCAGTCCGGCGCCCGCAGCATGATCGGCTGGGACGCCTACACAGTCGAGCACGCGAAGTGGTTCGCCGGCAACCACCGCTGGGGCACGACCCCGAAGCCGGGTGCCGTGGTGTTCTTCTCGTGGGGCGGCAGCAAGAGCCTGGACGACATCGAGCACGTCGGATTCGTCGTCAAGGACAACCACGACGGGACGATCTCCACGATCGAGGGCAACACCGGCAACGGCAGCGTCCAGCAGCGCGTCCGGCCGACGTCGCAGGTGGTCGGCTACGGCTACCCGAACTACGGCGCCTGACGACTTCCTGATCGAGGGCTCTCCTGCCGACGAGCGCGCGTCCTTCTGGGCGCGCGCTCGTCGGCGCCTTCCCTTTCGCGCGCCTTCCCTTTGGTGCGCCTCGTTTGGCGTGCGCCTCGGTTGGCGTGCGGCTTCCCTTTCGTGCGGCTTGGTCGGCGTGCGGCTTGCCTGACGTTTGCCTGGCGTGCGGCTTGCCTGGCGTGGCGGTCAGGCGCCACTTCCCCTCACGCCGCCGTGAGCGGCTCCTCGGACACGACTCTCCCGTACCGGCTGACCAAAAGACCATCACGTTGGGCCGAACAGCGCATGGCCGCCTTATCTGCCCATCCGACCGCAACCCCCAAGTTTGGGGATGTCACGGACCTCCCATCACCCCAGACACTGACGGTGGCCGGACAGCGAGCCGGTTCTCGATACTGGAGGAGGGGATATGTCAGCGACGACGCAGCAGGACAACTGGCGCTTCTGTAACAAGTGCTACACCCTTTGGTGGAATGGCCGCCCCGACAACGGGCACTGCCCCGCAGGCGGCGCCCACGAGGGACATGGCAGTTGGAACTTCTACCTCCCGGCGAACCCGGCCGAGCACATCTGACGCGAGACCGGGCCCCCGGCCGATCTCCCCGCGACGCCACGGCGTCGCGGGGAGATCGGCGTTGGATCCCAGGGGCCGGCGAAGGCAGCCATACCAGAGGGACCAGACAGGGGCGTCCACGATCTGCGCCGAGTACTCCTAGAAGTCGCTGTCCTGCCGCAGATCGAGACAGAAGGCGTAGCGCTCGGCGGCGGCGACGCGGCGGGCGTGATTGGTGGGCGTGATTGGCGGGCGTGTTGGCGGGCGCCTCAGCAGCCGTCGGTCACGTAGCAGCCCTTCACCTTCCACTTGCCGCTGTAGTAGGCGCCGCTGGTGGCCTTGCTCGTGCTGCCCACGGAGACCAGACTGCCCGGGATGTAGGAGCAGGACGAGGTGGAGCAGAAGTAGCCGTAGACGCGGAAATAGGTCTCAAGCCCGCTGGTGCACCTGACGCTCACGGAGTGGTCGGTACTCGCGGTCTTGGAGCAGCCGCTCACCGCGGCCGCCGGGGAGGCGGTGCCGCCGATGAGGGCGGTGGCCCCGATCACGATGCCGGCAACGCTGGAAATGATCTTTTTCGTCATGGGCGTTCATGACCGCCCGACTGTGCCCCTCTTTTCAAGTGATCCCCTCAGCAATCCGGAAATTTCCCCATCCGGATGCCGACCATCGCCGCAGGACCGGGATGACCCGGTCCGAACGCCGTGCCGGAAGACGGCCACCAGCGGACCGGGGCGGCGTCCGCCAGCAGGCCTCTGAGGTGGCCGCACCGGACCGGGTCGGGGCCGTCAGTGAGTCAGGCCCGTCATGACGAGCGACAGTAGGCGCTGGGCCATCTGCGGCCGGTTCGGCGACTGTTCCCCCGCCCACGCCACCCCGGCGGCGAGTGCCAGCAGTTCCTCCGTCGTGACGTCCGCCCGGACGGCGCCCTGTGCCTGGGCGCGTTCCAGCAGGCGGGAGCCCGCCGCCCGCATCGCGGCGCACGAGGCGTGCAGCTCCGATCCCTCGTCCCGCAACGCCGCCATGACCGACTCCGGCAGCCCGCGGTAGGTCGCCGACCCGGCCGCCACCGCCGTGAGCCAGGCGAGCAGCGCGTCGCGCGGCGACGGCTCGGCGAGCAAACCGGAGGCCCGACGGGCCAGCCCGTCGAAGCGGTCGCGCATGAGCGCCTGGAGCAGCGCCTCGCGCGTCGGGAAGTGCCGGTAGAGAGTGCCGATCCCCACGCCCGCGCGCCGGGCGACGTCGCGCAGCGACGCCTCCGTGCCGTGCTCGGCGAAGGCCGCGCGGGCTGCGGTCAGGAGCTGTCGCGGCGCCGGTGACCGCCACGACGACGTCTCCTGGTGAAGAATTTCAGCTCACGTGTCGATTCGGGGTCTGACCGCTCGACGCGTTCGTGAGAGTGAAGGAGGCGGATCGTGAAGTTCATGATCGTAGGGAAGGCGAACGAGGCGACCGAGGCCGGGGAACTGCCCAGCCAGGAGCTCGTCGACGCGATGGGCGCCTACAACGAGAGCCTGACCAGGGCAGGGGTGCTGCTGGCCGCCGAAGGGCTGTACCCCAGCTCCCACGGTGCGCAGATCGCCTACACCAAGGACGGCAAGGCGACGGTGCTAGACGGGCCGTTCACCGAGGCCAAGGAGCTCATCGCCGGGTTCTGGCTGATCCAGGTCAAGTCCCGGGAAGAGGCCATCGAATGGGCGCTGCGGGTGCCGGTTCCTGGTGGGCATGAGGGGGTCGGGCTGGATGTCTGGCAGGTGTTCGACGCCTCCGATCTGCCGGACGAGTCGATGACTCCCGAGGCGGCCGAACGCGAGGCGGCCTTGCGCGAGCGCCTGACGGGTTGCGCCGAACAATAGAAGCCGCTTCCCGCCCGCGAGCCCAACTCTCCATTTGCGGGCCCGGATCGCCCACCAGGCTCCAGTCCCGGCTTGCAGGGGGTGGGGCGGGCTGGTCTTATGGCCACGTGATGGCTTCCGACACGCAGCGGGCTATCGAGACGGTCTGGCGGATGGAGGCGGCGCGGCTCATCGCCGGCCTGACCGGGCTCGTGCGCGACCTCGGCCTGGCCGAGGAGCTGGCGCAGGACGCGCTGGTCGCGGCGCTGGAGCAGTGGCCGGAGTCGGGGGTGCCGGGCAATCCCGGTGCCTGGCTCATGACCGTCTCCAAGCGTCGCGCCATCGACCTGCTGCGCCGTCAGGACCGCTACGCGCGCAAGCTGGCCGAGATGGGCCGCGAGCTGTCGGATGAGCCGGGTGCCGACGAGGCGCTGCCCGGCATGGACGAGATCGAGGACGACCTGCTGCGGCTGGTGTTCACGGCGTGCCATCCGGTGCTGTCCACGGAGGCCCGGGTGGCGCTCACGCTGCGGGTGCTCGGCGGGCTGAGCACCGACGAGATCGCCAGGGCGTTCCTGGTCCCGGAGCCGACGGTGGCGCAGCGGATCGTACGGGCCAAGCGGACGCTGGCCGACAAGCAGGTGCCGTTCGAGGTACCGCAGGGCGAGGAGCTGGCCGGACGCCTGTCGTCGGTCCTGGAGGTCATCTATCTGATCTTCAACGAGGGCTACTCGGCCACGGCCGGTGACGACTGGATGCGGCCGGGACTCTGCGAGGACGCGCTGCGGCTCGGTCGGGTGCTGGCCGGGCTGATGCCCAAGGAGCCCGAAGTGCACGGCCTGGTCGCGTTGATGGAGATCCAGGCGTCGCGCGCGGCGGCCCGGGTGGGCCCGTCCGGCGAGCCGATCCTGCTGCTGGAGCAGAACCGGGGCCGCTGGGACCGCCTGCTCATCCGCCGTGGCCTGGACGCGCTCCAGCGGGCCGAGGATCTCGGCGGCGACCTGGGCCCGTACGTGCTGCAGGCCGCCATCGCCGCCTGCCACGCCAGGGCGCTCACCGCCGAGGAGACCGACTGGCAGGCGATCGCCACCCTCTACGAGGCGCTGGCGCGGATGTCGCGCTCCCCCGTCGTCGAGCTCAACCGGGCGGTCGCGCTCGCCATGGCGTACGGTCCCGCGGTCGGGCTCGAACTGGTGGACCAGCTGGTCGACGAACCGGCGCTGAAGGGTTATCACCTGCTGCCGAGCGTACGCGGGGATCTGCTGGTCAAGCTGGGGCGACAGGGTGAGGCGCGCGCCGAGTTCGAACGGGCGGCGGCCATGACCCGCAACGCTCGCGAGCGCACCCTGCTGCGAGAGCGCGCCGCCGCCTGCTGACCGCCGCCGCCCTGATGGCCGGCTCCTGCTGACGGCTGACGGCTGACGGCTGACGGCTGAGGCTGCCGGCTGAGGCTGCCGGCTGACGGCTGACGGCGCACCATCGGGACGCCGCGACAAACCCGGCACACCGAACGAACGCCGCAACAGATGCCGCGGCAGACCCCGACACGCCCACCCGGACGCCGCGACGGACGCCATGACAGACATGGCGGACCCGCTCGCGCCCGTGACCACGGGCGTGACCACGAGAAAAGCCCGCAGTGGGTGGGTGACATGCCCAGATAGCAAACACAAACGAGTCCCTTGTGATGGGAGCGCTCCCAAACAGCCCTTTGCGCCGTTAGTCACCAAAAATCCCCTTTCGGAATGAGAAATCGCACCATTGGTAACGGTTGCGTTTCAGCGCATTGACGGGCACAGGCCATAAGTGCACCCTTTGTGGGAGCGCTCCCAAGGATTTCCCACCGCGGCCCGGAGCGTGTGCCGCGGTGCACCTCCCCCACCCATTCACCCGAGAAGGGGTCCACCATGTTGAACCGCAAGCGTCGCGGCGGTCTCGCCGCGGCTTCCGCCCTGGCGGCGGCGGCCCTGACCGCCGCATCCTGCGGCTCCGGCGGCACTCCGGCGGCCAGCAACGCACCCGCGTCCTCGGCGGCCGCCGAACCGGTCACGATCCGGGTGCAGACTTTCGGCGGCGGCTCGAACTTCGGCTACAAGAACGCCATCACGAAGTGGAACGCCGAGCACAAGGACATCCAGATCAAGGAAGAGCACCTGACCGACCAGTTCGAGCAGCAGTACTGGCCGCAGATGATCCAGTGGTTGCAGGCGGGCAACGGCGCGGGCGACGTGGTCGGCATCGACGAAGGCGGCATGGGCCTGGCCAAGGCGCACCCGGAGTGGTGGGCGGATCTGAAGGAATACGGCCTGGACTCCCGCAAGGCGGACTTCCCCGCCTGGAAGTGGGAGAACGGCCTCACCACCGACGGCAAGCTGTTCGGCCTGGGCACCGACATCGGCGGCATGAGCATCTGCTACCGCTCGGACCTGTTCAAGAAGGCCGGCCTGCCCAGCGAGCGGGACAAGGTCAGCGCCCTGTGGCCCGATTGGGACACCTTCATGAAGGTCGGCCAGCAGTTCCAGGCGAAGGTGAAGGACACCAAGTTCGCCGACGGCACGAACACCCTTTACCAGGTGGTCCTGTACCAGGAGGCGGCCAAGAACGGCAACGTCACCTATTTCGACAAGGACAACAACCTCATCGTCGACAAGAACCCGGCGGTGAAGGCGGGCTTCGACTTCGCCACGAAGATGAGCCAGCAGGGCCTGACCGCCAAGCTGCGTAACTTCACCGACGAGTGGGCGGCGGGCACCCAGAAGGGCGCGTTCGCCACGGTCGGCTGCCCGTCGTGGATGCTCGGCGTGGTCAGCGGTAACGCCGGCGACGGCGGCAAGGGCAAGTGGGACGTGGCCTCGGTGCCCGGCGGCGGCGGCAACTGGGGCGGCTCCTGGCTGTCCGTGCCGAAGCAGAGCAAGCACCCGAAGGAAGCCGCGGCGGTGGCGGACTACCTGACCCAAGCGCAGACCGAGGCGAGCATCTTCACCGACTTCGGCAACATGCCGAGCAACACGAAGGCGCAGCAGGACGCGGCCGTGCAGAGCGCGAAGAACGAGTTCTTCAACAACGCCCCCATCGGCGAGATCTTCGCCAAGTCGGCGTCGAGCCTGCAGCCGGTCTTCCTCGGCGTCAAGCACGCCCAGGTCAAGAACGCCATCGAGTCGGTGATCCAGGGCATGGACGACGGCTCGGTGCCCTACGGCAAGGCCTGGCAGCAGTTGGTCGACGACGCGGTGAAGGCCGCGGGCTGATCTTCCCCGCCCGGCCCGCCATGAGCGGGCCGGGCTACTGCCGCCGAAAGGTCTCTCATGAGTATCGACACCCTTCCGCGGGCGGTGCGGCGCAGCCGGCACCTTCCGCCCGGCCGCCGCTGGCGTTCCAGACTGGACGTCAAGGTGATGCCGTACACCCTGGTGTCCCCGTACTTCATCCTGTTCGCCGCCTTCGGGCTCTTCCCGCTGGCGTTCACCCTCTACTACTCGCTCTACGACTACGACCTGGCCGGGACCACGAAGTGGACCGGGCTGGGCAACTACGCCAAGCTGCTGGCCGACGAGGACTTCTGGAACGCCGTCACCAACACGGTCGGCATGTTCCTGCTGGCCACCATCCCGCAGCTGCTGCTGGCGCTGTTCCTGGCCAACGCGCTGAACAAGCGGTTCCGGCTGCGCCTGGCGATCCGGATGAGCGTGCTGCTGCCGCTGGTGACCTCGGTGGTCGCGGTGGCGGTCGTGTTCACCCAGCTCTTCGCCCGTGACTGGGGCCTGGTCAACTGGATCCTCAGCTGGTTCGGCATGGACGCCATCAACTGGCGGGCCGAGCGGGTCCCGTCGTGGCTGGCCATCGCCACCATGGTCGACTGGCGCTGGACCGGCTACAACGCGATCATCTTCCTGGCCGGCATGCAGACGATCCCGCGCGACCTGTACGAGGCCGCGGCCATCGACGGGGCCTCGCGGCGGCGGCAGTTCTGGCAGATCACCCTGCCGATGCTCCGCCCGACCATGATCTTCGTGGTGCTCAACTCCACGATCGGCGGGCTCACGCTGTTCTCCGAGCCGACGACGTTCTACAACGGCAACGTCGACGGCGGGTCGCAGGGCCAGTTCCAGACGGTCGCGATGTTCGTCGTCAAGCAGGGCTTCCGCGAGTTCGACTACGGGTACGCCGCCGCGGCGGCCTGGCTGCTGTTCCTGCTCATCCTCATCGGCGCGTTGATCAACTTCCTGTTCGTCCGCAGGATCGGGGGCACCAAATGACCAACTGGTCGCCGACCCTCATCACCCGGGTCATGCTGGCGCTGGCCATCGTGCTGTCCGCCTTCCCGCTGTACTGGATGCTGGTCATCGCCTCGCGGACCAACGCCGACGCGGTCGCGGTGCCGCCGCCGTTCCTGCCCGGCGGGAACCTCGGCCAGAACATCGTCGCGGTGCTCAACAACGAGGACGCCCACTTCCTGCTCGGCCTGACCAACTCGTTCATCGTGGCGAGCGTCGTCACGGTCTCGGTGGTCATCATCTCGACGCTGGCCGGCTTCTCCTTCGCCAACCTGTCGTTCAAGGGCAGGAACGTGCTGCTCCTGGCCGTCCTGCTGACGATGGCGGTGCCGCTGCAGCAGATGGGCGTGGTGCCGCTCTACCGGCTGATGGTGAGCCTGGAGTGGACGGGCACCCTCAAGGCGGTCATCCTGCCGTACCTGCTCAACGGGTTCGGCGTGTTCCTGATGACCCAGTACACCCGCCAGGCGGTGCCGATGGAGCTGGTCGAGGCGGCCAGGGTCGACGGCGCGGCCACCCTGCGGATCTGGTGGAACGTCGTGCTGCCGGCCGTGCGGCCGGGCATGGCGGTGCTCGGGATCAATACGTTCATGCTGATGTGGAATGACTTCATGTGGCCGCTGATCGTCCTCACTCCGGACAATCCGACCGTGCAGATCGCGATCACCTCGCTGAACGCCAGGTTCTCCACCAACTACACATTGATCTTCGCGGGAACGGCGCTGTCCATCATTCCGCTCATCGCGGTATTCGTCGCATTCGGCCGCCAGATCGTCGGCGGACTCATGGAAGGTGCGGTCAAGGCGTGACGACACAAGAGGAACAGACGCGTACCGGCCTGCGCTTCCCCACGGGATTCGCGTTCGGCGCGGCCACCTCGGCGTACCAGATCGAAGGCGCGGTCGCCGAGGACGGGCGGGGCGTCTCCATCTGGGACACCTTCACCAAGACCCCGGGCCGCGTGCTCAACGGGGACCACGCGGACGTGGCCATCGACCACTACCACCGATACCGGGAAGACGCCCAGATCATGGCGGAGCTGGGCCTGACCGCCTACCGCTTCTCCGTCTCCTGGCCCCGGATCCAGCCCGACGGGTCCGGCAAGGTCAACCAGAAGGGCCTCGACTTCTACAAGCGGCTCACCGACGAGCTGCGGCAGCACGGCATCGACCCCTGGCTGACCCTCTACCACTGGGACCTGCCCCAGGCGCTGGAGGACAGGGGCGGCTGGCCCAACCGCGACACGGCCTACTGCTTCGCCGACTACGCGGCGACCGTGCACGAGGCGCTGAAGGACTACGTACACACCTTCAGCACCGTCAACGAGCCATGGTGCACCGCGTTCCTCGGCTACGCCTCGGGCGAGCACGCCCCGGGCCGTCGCGAGCCGGAGAACGCGATCAGGGGCGCGCACCATCTCAACCTCGCGCACGGCCTTTCCGTACAGGCGATGGGCGCGAGGAGGGTCGGCGGCTGCGTGAACCTCTACGCGATCACCCCGGCCACCGACAGCGAGGCGGACCAGGACGCGGCGCGGCGCATCGACGGGCTGCAGAACCGGTTCTTCCTCGACGCGCTAATGACCGGCCGCTACCCGCAGGACGTCCTCGACGACCTCGGGATGGACCTGGACTTCATCAGGAACGGTGACCTGGCGACCATCAAGGCGCCGATCGACGTGCTGCTCGTCAACTACTACAGCCGCTTCACGGTTTCGGGAGCACCAGGCGGCAGGGCCTCGGCGGCGGCGGCGCCCACGGACTCCGCCTCGCCCTGGGTGGGCAGCGAGCACGTGTCGTTCGTCAACGGCGGCCGGCCGGTCACCTCGATGGGCTGGGAGATCGACCGGAGCGGCCTGGTGGAGGTGCTGACCAGGGTGGCGCGGGACTACCCGGCCATCCCGCTGGTCGTCTCCGAGAACGGCGCGGCCTTCGAGGACGTCCTGGAGCACGGCCGGGTGCACGACTCCGAGCGGGTGGCCTACTTCGAGGACCACCTGCGCGCCTGCCGCGACGCGATCGACGCCGGGGTGCCGCTGGAGGGCTATTTCGCCTGGTCGCTGATGGACAACTTCGAGTGGGCATGGGGCTACGGCAAGCGTTTCGGCCTCGTGCACGTGGACTTCGAGAGCCAGCGGCGCGTGCTCAAGGACAGCGCGATCTGGTACTCGGAGATCATCCGGCAGAATAGGCGTCATGAACCGACCGACTCTTGAGGCAGTCGCTGCTCTGGCCGGAGTAGGCCGTGGCACGGTTTCGAGAGTCATCAACGGCTCACCCAACGTGAGCGAGAAGGCCCGCGACGCTGTGCAACGGGCCATCCAGGAGCTGGGCTACGTCCCCAACCGGGCGGCGCGGGCGCTGGTCACCCGGCGCACCGACACGGTGGCGCTGGTGGTGTCCGAGTCCGAGCTGCGCGTCTTCGACGAGCCCTACTTCGCCGGGACCATCAGGGGCATCGGCTCGGCGCTGGCCGAGACGGGCCTCCAGCTGATCCTGGCCATGGCCCAGTCGCAGGAGGAGCACGAGCGCCTGGAGCACTACCTGACGGGGCAGCACGTCGACGGCGTGCTGCTCCTGTCGCTGCACGGCGCCGACCCGCTGCCCGGCCGGCTGGAGGCGATGGGCGTGCCGACCGTGCTGGGCGGCCGCCCGGTCGGCCTCACCCCCTACAGCTACGTCGACATGGACAACCGGGCCGGGGCCCGGCAGGCGGTCAAGCACCTGCTGGGTCTCGGCCGGCGGCGCATCGCCACGATCGCCGGGCCGCAGGACATGGGCGTGGGCGTCGACCGGCTGGCCGGCTTCCACGACGCGCTGCTCACCTCGGGTGCCCGGGAGCTGGTGGCCTACGGCGGCGACTTCTCCGAGGAGAGCGGCGCGGCGGCGATGCGCGAGCTGCTGGCCGCCGAGCCGGAGCTCGACGCCGTGTTCGCCGCCTCGGACCCGCTGGCGGTGGGGGCGATGCGGGTGCTCAAGACGGAGGGCCGGGCCATCCCGGATGACGTGGCGGTGGTGGGGTTCGACGACTCCAAGGTCGCCTTGCACGCCGACCCGCCGCTGACCACCGTGCACCAGCCGGCCGAGGAGATGGGCCGCCAGATGGCGCGGCTGCTGGTCGCGCGGATCAACGGCGAGGTGCTCCGCCAGCCCGTGGTCATCCTCGACACCCATCTGGTGCGCCGGGCGTCGGCCTGACCAGGGGATATCCTTTGCCCGGCCCCCTGCTTGACCCCCGAGAGAGGATCCTTCCGTGCCCCAGCTCGCCGCCGCCGGATACACCGCGCAGATCAGCCCGCGCGGCGCCGCGCTCAGGACGCTCCGCCACGGCGCGCGCGACCTGATCACGAGCTGGCCCGCCGAGGGCCCGGTCCCCTATTTCGCGGGCACGATCCTCGCTCCCTGGCCGAACCGGGTGGGCGGCGCCCGCTATCCGTTCGGCGGGCGGACGCACGAGCTGGCGGTGAGCGAGCCCGAGCGCGGCCACGCCCTGCACGGGCTGGTGTCCAGCGTCGACTGGCAGGTCGTGGAGCTGCTGGCCGCCGAGGACCACCACGCCTTCGTACGCCTGGCGCACACGATCACCCCCACGGCCGGTTACCCGTTCACGTTGACGCTGCGGGTGCTCCACCGGCTCGACGAGCACGGACTGACCACCACGGTCACCGCCCGCAACGACGGCGCCGACGCCGCCCCCTACGGCTGCGGCCCCCATCCCTGGCTGCTCGGCGACGACCTGGAGCTGCCCGCCGCCAAGGTGCTGGTCACCGACGAGGACCTGCTGCCCCGGTCCCTGGACGACGTGTCCGGCTCCCCGTACGACTTCCGCGAGGCCAGGCCGCTCGACGGCGACGTGATCGACCACGCGTTCACCGGGCTGGCGGCCGGAGAGGCCCGGGTCGGGGGCGTACGCATGACGTGGGACCCGGCGGTGCTGCCGTGGGTGCAGGTGTGCACCAGCGGGCAACTCGGCTACGAGGGCGTGGCGGTGGAGCCCATGACCTGCCCGCCCGACGCGTTCAACTCCGGCACCGACGTGGTGGTGCTCGAACCGGGCGGCGAGCACGTGGCCAGCTGGACGATCAGCGCCGCTTGACGGATCCGGCCGAACTGGACGATCAGCGCGGCCCGGCCCCACAATCAGGTCTCGTGGACAGCAGGACGAAACGGCGTCTATCGCCCGCCGAGCTCGACGCCCTCGCCCGGCGCGCGCTCGGCGCGGGCGTGACCGAATCCACCGAACTCACCGACGGCTACGCCAACGCGGTCTGGCGGCTCCTCCTGGACGACGGCCGCGACGTGGTACTCAAGCTGGCTCCGCCCCCCGAGCTGGACCAGCTCAGCTACGAGCGCAACCTGCTGCGGATGGAGGCGGCGGCCTGCGAGCTGGCCGTCGCCGCGGGCGTGCCGGTGGCGACGCTGCTGGCCGCCGGGTTCGACGATCCGGTGCTCGGCGGCGACTACCTGCTGTTCGGGACGCTCGACGGCGTGTCGTGGAACGACGTGAAACCGGACGGCGGCGACGCGCTCCGGCGCGAGCTGGGCCGCCACCTGGCCAGGTTCAACACGGTGACGGGCGAGGTGTTCGGCTACCCGCACGCGGGCATCACCGGCCGCACCTGGCGCGAGGCGTACCTGGCCATGGTGGACGCGCTGCTGGCCGACACCGAGCGCTACCCGACGCCGCTCCCCCGGCCCGCCGCGGAGATCGGCGCGGTGCTCGCGGCCGCCGCGCCGGTGCTGGACGAGGTGACCACGCCGCACCTCGTCCACTTCGACGTCTGGGCCGGCAACGTCTTCCTGGACCTGTCAGGGACGCCCAGGATCCAGGCCATCATCGACCACGAGCGGGCGTTCTGGGGCGACCCGCTGGCCGAGTTCGTCACGCCGACCATCTTCGGCGAGCTGCGCGACGACGACCCGCTGCTGGCCGGGTACCGCGAGGTGACCCCGCTGGAGCTCACCCCCGCCGCGCGGACCCGGCTCGACCTCTATCGCGCCTACCTCTATCTGATCCTGCTGGTGGAGAACGGGCCGCGGCAGTATCCCGAGTCGGAGTACGCGCGGGCCCGCGACCTGTCCACCACCTCACTCACGGAGGTCCTGGACCGCCTCGTAGGAGGTGCCCCCGGCGCCCGCGCCTAGCTTGCCGCACTGCCCCGCGCCCAGGCCGGTGACCTTGTTGGGCACGCCCAGGTCAACCGGCGCGGGCGTGTTGCCCGTACAGGCGAGCGCGCCCTTGACCGTGGTGCCCGACAGGATCGGCGCCGTGTTCGAGGTCAGCAGGGCCGCGCCGCGGATGTCGGCGCCCACGACGGCCAGCGCCCCGGCGCGGTCGACCGTCAGCGCGCCGTCCACCCGCGCGCCGAGGACCTGCACCGAGGCGGCCCGCGAGGCGATGAGCGCGCCGGACAGGCGGCCGCCGGTGACGACCACCGAGGCGCCCGCCCGCACGGTCACCGGGCCGCTCACCTGCGCGTGGTCCAGGCAGGTGACGCCGTCGGTGACGGTCAGCGGGCCGCGCTGGGCGCCGGTGAGGGTCCTGGTGCAGGCGGGCGGCGGAGCGATCGTGGTGACCGTGAAGCTGCCTGCTTTGCCGTAGTTGCCCGAGCCGTCGATGGAGCGGTACTCGATCGTGTGCCGCCCTCTGGGGAGCTTGCCGTACACGAGGGAGTCGATGGTCGTGCCGTCCTCGGTGAACGTCCACGGCAGGTCGGAGGAGGTCGGCCAGCCGAAGTAGTTGAACCAGCCGTCGCCATCGACCCTCGACTCCGAGACCACGTAACCGCCCTGGTCGTCGGTGCCGGTCAGCTTCATCGAGAACGGCCCGTTGTAGACGTAGGTGTCGCCGGACCTGACGAGCGGCCGCGACAGCTCGTAGCCCGTCTTCGGCGAGGTGGCGTCGACCGTCCAGGTCAGCGTCCGGTCGCCGACCATCGCGGTGAGCGTGTGCGTGCCGTCCGCCGGCTTCAGCGCGCCGAGGTCCAGGTCGCTGTCGTCCTCGCCGACCCGCTTGCCGTCGAGCGCCCACACGACCGCGGGAATGCTCGCCGCCGGGTGCGTGGTCTCCACGTACACGACGCCGGTACGGCCCAGCGGCCGGTCCACCGAGGTGGCGGAGACGACGCCGGGGGTGACGCCGTCGGGCGGGGTGGTCAGCGACGTGTCGACGGTCCAGGAACGGGAGGCCGACATCGCGCCGCGGATCGCCGGGTCCCTGACGAAGCTCGTCGGGTCGGTGACCGTCGCCTTGACCGTGTGCGTGCCGGGGGTGAGGCCGAGCGCGCGTAAGTCGAGGGCCGTGCCCTGCTCGGCGGGCCGGTCCGTGCCGTCGACGTTCCAGGTGACGGTGAGCGCGTGGCCGTTCGGGCGCATCGGCTCCACCCAGAGCACCCGGTCGGCGCCGACGGGCGCGTCCGACGGGGTGGCGTCCTGGATCACCGTCGTCTTGCCGGTGATCCGCTGCGCCATCACCTCCCGGCTCACCTGGTCGTAGTAGTAGCCGAGCGTCTTCATCATCGAGTGCCGGCTCGGCCGCCAGACGCCCGTGGTGGCGTACATGCCGCCCTCGTAGCGGCCGATCGGGCCGCCGGACTCGCTGGGCTCGCCCAGCCAGCGCCACCACTTCTTCTTCTGTTCGAGCATCTGCTGCTCGGTCAGCAGCGTGTGGTGGGCGGAGGCGGGCTCGGGCCCGGTGTACGCGCCGCCGGGGACGCCGCGCTGGTAGTAGTCGTACTCGTCCTGCAGGCCGCCCAGGGAGTGGCCCAGCTCGTGCGGGCTGATCAGGGCGGACATGGAGTTGCTGCCGGAGGCGGTCGCGTAGGAACCGCCCGCGCCGCCGTACGTCCCGCTGTTGGCCAGCGCGAGGATCTGCCGGTTGGCCGAGGTCGTGCCGGTGACCAGGTTCGCGTAGCGGGTGGCGGCGGTGTTGTCCATGGTGATCAGCCGCTGGACGCTGCCGGGGTTGCACTGGCCCCAGAAGCCCATGCTGAGCGGGGTGGTCTTCTTCGGCGAGGTCAGGGCGGGGTCGCAGCTGACACCCGACTCGCCGGAGACGATGTCCACCCGGTAGACGTTGATGTAGGCGCGGTAGGACTTGTACGGCTCGATGGACCACATCACGTTGAGGTGCCGGTCGACGTCCGCCTGGAACTTCGCCTGCTCGGACTCGGTGTAGCCGTCGCCCATGATGACCAGGTTGAACCGTTTGGCGGGCGTACCGGTGACCTGGACCGGGACGACGGTGGCAGCGCCGGGCGCGGCGGCCGCGTCGGCGTTGGCTGGGGGGATGTATAAGACGGCGGCGGCCAGGACCAGGGCCGCGGATCTACGCATGATCCGCATTATCGGCCTGTTGCGTGCCGGCGTCTCATTCCGAAGCCGATAAATCTGGTGTCGGGTCAGGCTAGGGGGAGTTCGGCGAACAGGACCGGCTGGGTCGTGGGCTGCTCGGAGCCGCCCGCCGGTTCGATCGTGAGCCCGATGCGCTGGTCCCCCTTGGCCGCCCCGGCCAGCATGGGCGTGGTGACGCCGTCGGGGCGCCGGTCCAGGAGTCCCGCTGAGCGGATGCCGTCCGGGCCCATCAGCCACAGCTCGTACACCCTCGACCGGGGCAGTTCGGGCAGGCCCGACGAGGTGAACACCATCCGGCCCCGCGCGCGTGACACCACGACAGTTCCGCTGCCGCCCGCGGTGACCGGCAGCCGTACGGTCCGGACGTCGGGCGCCGCCAGGACCGCCGCGACCTCGCCGTCCCTGACCTGGAGGTCGCCCAGGTCGCGGCGGGCGTCGAAGACCACGACGCCGAGCGCGACGGCCGCCGCCGTGGACACGGCCGCCAGTCCGGCCACCACCCGCCCTCGCCTGCTCCGACGCCGCAGGGGCACGACGTCACTCCCGGTCACCACCTGACCGGCTGAGGACGACTTCGGCACCCAGACCGTCGCGTCACCCGAGTACGGCCCCGCCGCCCAGACGGTCACGTCCCCCGGCGAGCCCGCGGGAGCCTGTGGCGTGCGGGCGACGGCCGTGAGGACGCGGGCGCGCAGGGCGGCGGGGGGTGGCTCGGCGACCGCGAGGGCGAGCAGGACAGCCGTCTCGCGCAGGCGCCGCACCTCCGTCCGGCACGACGGGCATTCCTCCATGTGCATGGCGAACAGCACCCCGTCGCGGTCCGGCAACGCGTGCACGGCGTAGGCGCCGGAAAGGCTGTGGAGCTCATCGCTCATGTCGCACTCCACGTCGGTCGGGGGTCACGTCATTACTTCAGTAGTACTTCGGCGTTTCGGGCGTGTCGGATGGCACGCGGCAAGTGCATTTCTCCATGGACAGAGTTAAACTCAATACGTGATGAATTCCTGTGTGATCGCGGGCGGCGGCCCGGCTGGCGCGATGCTCGCCCTGCTGCTGGCCAGAGCGGGTGTCGAGGTGACCCTGCTGGAGAAGCACGCCGACTTCCTCCGCGACTTCCGCGGCGACACGATCCACCCCTCGACGCTTCAGGTGCTGGACGAGCTCGGCCTGGCCACGGAGTTCCTGAAGATCCCGCACCGCAAGACGTACGGATTCACCCTCCTGACCGACGACGGGCCGATCCAGATGGCCAACCTTCGGGGGCTACCGGGCAAGTACGACTACATCGCGTTCGTCCCGCAATGGGACTTCCTGAAGCTCGTCACGTCGGCCGCCGAGAAGTACCCGACATTCCGGCTGCTCATGAACGCCGAGGCGTACGGGCTGATCCGCGAGGACGGCGCGGCCCGCGGGCTGCGCTACCGGGACAAGTCGGGCGAGCACGAGATCAGGGCGGAGCTGACCGTGGCCGCGGACGGCCGCGGCTCGACGCTCCGCGCGGCCGCCGGGCTGGTGCCGCAGGAGTTCGGCGCGCCGATGGACGTCCTGTGGTTCCGGCTGCCGCGCCTCGAGAGCGACCCTGACCAGACGTTCCTGCGGATCTCCACCGGCCACGCGATGGTGGGCATCAACAGGGAGACCTACTGGCAGCTGGCCTACCTCATCCCCAAGGGCGGCTACGACCGGCTGGCCGGTCAGGGCATCGACTCGCTCCGTGAGCCGGTGGCGCGGCTGCTGCCGTACCTGGAGGGGCGCGTCGGGCAGATCGCGAGCTTCGACGACGTCAGCATGCTCACGGTGGTGCTCAACCGGCTCCGCCGCTGGTACCGGCCCGGTTTCCTGGCCATCGGCGACGCGGCGCACGCGATGTCGCCGGTGTTCGGCGTCGGCATCAACCTGGCGGTGCAGGACGCGGTCGCCACGGCCAACCTGATCGCCGAGCCGCTGAGGACGGGCCGGCCCATCCCGGAGGCCACGTTGCGCCGGCTGGAACGCCGCCGCATGCTGCCCACCAGGATCACCCAGGCCGCGCAGCGCGTGGCTCAGGACCGGCTGCTCGGCCCGACGATCGACAGCCAGGTGGGGCCGCCGCGCATCCCGGCGAACCTGCCGCAGAATCCCCTGTTCAGCGGGGTGATACGGCGATTCCTCGGGTTGGGCGTGCGCCCGGAACACGTGCGGACACCCGAACTGTGACCTGTCCCGTTCCCCGGGCCGCGGGACCGCGTTCTCACAACGTGGACATCGCGGTCGGTGACGCCGAGCCGGTAGCATACCCTCGTATGTCGTGAGCGCACTGAGCAATCCCGAGGAACTCGATTCCTGGCGAGCCCTGCCGGCGGCCCAGCAGCCTGACTGGCCCGACCGCAGCGAGCTCGAGAAGGTCGTCGCCGAGCTCGGCGGCCTGCCCCCACTCGTCTTCGCCGGCGAGTGCGACCAGCTCAAGGAGCAGCTGGCCGCCGTCGCCCGAGGCGAGGCGTTCGTGCTGCAGGGCGGCGACTGCGCCGAGACGTTCGCCGGGGCGACCGCGGACAACGTGCGCAACAAGCTCAAGACGCTGCTGCAGATGGCCATCGTGCTGACGTACGCCGCCAAGGTGCCGGTGGTCAAGATCGGCCGCGTGGCCGGGCAGTTCGCCAAGCCGCGTTCCAAGGGCACCGAGACGCGTGACGGCCTGGAGCTGCCCGCCTACCGGGGCGACATGGTCAACGGCTTCGCCTTCACCCCCGAGTCCCGCACGCCCGACCCGTGGCGGCTGCTGAAGGCCTACCACTCCTCGGCCGTGACGCTCAACCTGGCCCGCGCCTTCACCAAGGGCGGTTACGCCGACCTGCGCCAGGTGCACGCCTGGAACCAGGACTTCGTGGGCGAGTCCCCCGCCGGCCGCCGCTACGAGCAGCTGGCCAGGGAGATCGACCAGGCGCTCGCGTTCATGCGCGCCTGCGGGGCCGACCCGGAGGAGTTCCACACGGTCGAGTTCTACTCCTCGCACGAGGCGCTGATCCTCGACTACGACCGGGCGCTCACGCGCATCGACTCGCGGACCGGCCGCCCGTACGACGTGTCGGCGCACATGGTCTGGATCGGCGAGCGCACCCGCCAGCTCGACGGCGCGCACGTCGACTTCTTCTCCCGCATCCGCAACCCCATCGGCGTCAAGCTCGGCCCGACCACCACGGCCTCCGAGGCACTGGCGCTGGTCGAGAAGCTCAATCCCGACAACGAGCCGGGCCGGCTCACGTTCATCACCCGGATGGGCGCCTCCAAGATCCGCGAGCACCTGCCCGCGCTGGTCAAGGAGGTCACCGCGGCGGGCGCGCAGGTCGCCTGGATCTGCGACCCGATGCACGGCAACACGTGGGAGGCGCCGAGCGGCCACAAGACGCGCCGGCTCGACGACGTGCTCGACGAGGTGACGGGCTTCTTCGAGGTGCACCGCTCGCTCGGCACGCACCCCGGCGGCATCCACATCGAGTTCACGGGCGACGACGTGACGGAGTGCGTGGGCGGCGGCCACGAGATCGTCGAGGACGACCTCTCGCGCCGCTACGAGACGGCCTGCGACCCGCGTCTCAACCGCGGCCAGTCGCTCGACCTCGCCTTCCGGGTGGCGGAGCTCTACCGCTCCAGCTGAGTACGACAGGCGGCAGCCCCGGTTGGGCCGGGGCTGCCAGAGGATTCTTCGGTCACGCCCGTCCGCGATCTCCTATGATCGGCCTGACAAAGGTGAGAATTCCTCAACTATTGGGAGAAATCGTGGACAGCGCCCTGGACGGCGTGGACCCGAGCGTGCCCAACATCGCCCGGATGTACGACTACTTCCTGGACGGCAAGGACAACTTCGCCTCCGACCGGGAAGCGGCCGAGCAGATCTTGAAGCTGTTCCCCGACACGAGGGACTCCGCCAGGGCCAACCGCGACTTCCTCCGCCGGGCCGTACGCCATCTGGTCGACTCCGGCGTGGACCAGATCGTGGACCTCGGCGCCGGGCTGCCCACCCAGGGCAACACGCACGAGATCGCGCCCGAGGCACGGGTCGTCTACGTCGACTACGACCCCGTGGTGTGCGCGCACGGGCGGGCCCTGCTGTCCAGGGGCACGAACGTGGAGTTCGTCCAGGCCGACATCAGGGACATCGACCCGCTGCTGGAGACCCTGGCCGAGACGATCGACTTCGGCCGCCCGGTGGCGTTCATGATGCTGGCCGTGCTGCACTTCCTGCCGGACGAGGCCGCGTACGGCATCGTCGGCAGGCTGCGCGACGCGGGGCCCGCGGGCAGCCGGCTGGTCATCAGCCACGCCGTGGACGCCGCGCCCGACTCCACCCCGCAGGCGCTGGCGATCTACAGGCAGGCGACGGCCGCGCTCAACCTCCGGACGCCCGAGGAGATCGCCGCCTTCTTCGAGGGCTACGAACTGGCCGAGCCCGGCCTGGTCTTCCCCCAGGACTGGCGCCCCGACCCCGGCGATTCCCCGCTGGGCCCGAAGGCCGTCACCAACGTCGGCTACGCCGGGGTCGGCCGCAAGGCATAGGCGCCGGCCTGTGGAACGAGAAAAGCCCCGCTGAATGGCGGGGCTTCGTGGTGCGGCGGTCAGTTCTGGTCGGCCTTCTTGAGCTCCTCGTTGAGCTCGGTCCTGATCGCGTCCATGTCGAGCGCGCGAACCTGGCTGATCAGGTCTTCGAGCGCGGGCGCCGGGATCGCGCCGGGCTGCGCGTAGACCACGATCCCGTCGCGGATCGCCATGAGCGTCGGGATCGAGCTGATGTCGAAGCCCTGAGCGAGGGCCTGCTCGGCATCGGTGTCGATCTTGCCGAAGGTGATGTCCTCATGCTTGTCGGACGCCTTCTCGAAGATCGGCCCGAACATCTTGCACGGGCCACACCACTCGGCCCAGAAGTCGAGCAGGACGATCCCCTTGTCGGCGATGTCGTTGAAGTTCGTCTCGGTTACCTCGATGGTCGCCACAAGTGGCTCCTCGTATCGTCGCGTGAAGTCTGTATGTCAATCCCAGGATGCAAACCTGTCAACCACGTACCCGCCACCAGCATTCCATGCTCACGTCGTTGGGCCTCACATAACGGGCACTGGGATTTCCGCGGGTGTGGGCGTGCCGGCGTCAGAGGAGGCCCGCGCCGTCCAGTTGGGTGTGGAAGGCCTTCTTGCCCGGGTGGGCGGCGCGGAGGCGGGCGAGGTATGAGGCGAACTCGGTCTGGTCTCCGGTGCGCTCGAACAGGGTCCGTAGCGTGAAGAGATACTGGATCGCCTCCTGGTAGCCGGGTCTGCTGGCTCGGCTGACGCAGGATTCGGCCAGTTCCCGGTAGATCGGGATGGCGTCCTCGGGGTGGGTCTGGGCGCGGGCGTTGACCACGCGCATGCGCAGGTCAGCGGCGAGTCCGTACGTCTGGAGGACCTCCCAGGCGCCCGCCACGTCCCCGTCGATCAGCAGCACCTCGGCCAGCGTGTGGGCCATGGCGGGCGACGAGCGCAGGTGCGTGACGGCCTTGGCCTTCCACGGGGCCGCGTCCGCGCCGGCCTGGCGGGTCAGGCTCTGATAGGTGTGCGTGGACGGTGAGAGGGTGAAGAGCTGCCAGCGGGTCTCGAGCGCCTGCTCGGTCCGTCCGGCGTGCTGATGGCAGTCAAGGGCGAGGGTGAGGAGCTGCTGATCGCGGCCGTAGCGGGCCATCCCCTGGTCGATCCAGGCCAGGGCTTCGTCGCGGCGCTCCTCGCCGATCAGGAGACGAGCGATCTTCGCGATGTCACCGCTGCCGGCGGCCCGCTGGGCGAGCAGGGCGATCACGGCGTCGGTGCCGCCCTCGGCGCGGGCGAGCGACTCGCGCAGCGTGCGCAGCTTGTAGTCGCGGATCCGGCCGGCGAAGGTCTCGTCCAGCAGCTCGTGGCAGCGGCGCAGGCCCAGGTCACCCAGAACGGGGGCGTAGCCGGGCAGCGAGCTCTCGAAGGTGCACCAGTTGCTGATCAGCACCTTGCCCATCAGCCACTCCGCCAGCTTCGCCGGGTCGGGCGAGCCGGCCAGGCAGGCGTCCCGATGCATGCCCTGGACGCGTTCGAGATCGTCGACGAGCCGGCCACCATAGACCTCCCCGGTGTCCAGCACCTCCTCGATGAGGTCGATCGCGCGGACGATCAGCTCGCGAGCGGTGTCCGGTGACGGCTCGATCAGGTCGTCGATCTCGTCGAGGATCTCCTCCAGGTCCTCGAGATCGGGATACCACTCGCCCTCGTGCCAGGCGTCGCACACATCCGCGGCCTCGGCCAGCAGGTCCGCCATGACCGATTCCAGGTCGGCGAGCAGGTCGGTCGACTCCTCGCCGATGATGGTCTCCGCGAGCTCGGTCCGCAGCCGGTCGGCGAGCGCGGGGTCCGTCGCGGCCAGGGTGGCGAGGCGGCGGGCCAGCCAGTCGGAGTCCTGGGTACGCAGCAGCGCGTACAGGTCGGGTGCCGGCCGCACATCGCCCATCCGGACCCAGGTCACCGCCGCGGCGGCCGCGTGGGCGCACAACTCGGGCTCCAGGCACTCGCAGACCGCGCGCATCCCGCTCGCGGTGAAGGTGACCGTCACCGAACGCCCGCTCACCAGCGCGGCGACCGATGGACCCTTCTCGGTCAGCCCCGCGACCATGCCGCCGGCGACCAGCGCCAGAGCCTCGGCGAACACCGGCTCGCTGACCTGGCTCCGTACGGCTTCCTCGTCAACCTGGATGAGCGCCATGATCTCGATTATCCCGCAATGATCAACTGTGCTCGCCCCGGGTCGGGGAAGCACCCGATGTCCACGTCGCAGGCGGCCCGTACGGGAAACAGACCGCCCGTACGGAACACGGGCGGCCCGCACGGAATGCGGGCCGCCCGTGACGAGAGGATCAGCGGCCCGGCAGGGTGAGGCCGATGATGAGCGGGTCGTGGTCGCTGGCCCGGAAGGCGTCCGGCTTGTACAGGGACGCCGGGTTGTACTCGGTGTTGTAATCGAGAATGCGTGGTTCGTCCGAGTTGATGTGCCAGATCGTCGCGCTGGTGACCCGCTTGAGCAGCTGCCGCCCGACCAGCGCGTGGTCGAGCTCTCCGGCCAGGCCGTCGAACAGGTAGCTGTAGCGCTGCGGCGCCGGCACGAACCTCTTGGTCAGGCTGGTCAGCCCGCCCGCCTCCAGCGTGTGGATCGGGTCCTCCTCGCCGTAGGCGTTGAGGTCGCCGAGCACCACCGGGTTCGGCAGGTCCTTCACCAGGCCGAGCAGCGCCTGCGCCTGCTTGACGCGGGTGGCGTTCCAGCAGCTCTGCCCGTCGCCCTGGTCGGCGTCGGGGCCGTCGGCCGGGCAGGTGCCCTTGGACTTGAGGTGGTTGACGACCATCGTGAACGGCTGGCCGCCCGCCTTCCTGCGGAACGTCTGGATCAGCGGCGGCCGGCTGAACACCGCGTCCTGCGACGCCTGGGGAGCGCCGACGGGCGTCAGCTTGGCCGGCTTGTAGATCACCGCGACCTGGATGGCGTCCGTGCCGGGGTAGGGGTGCTGGAGCGCCGCGTACGTACCCGCGCCGACCTCGGCGTTGACGGCGTCCACGAGGGTCTGGAGCGCCGTCTGACCGTTGTTCTCGACCTCCATGAGGCCGACGGCGTCGGCGTTGAGCCCCTTCAGCGCCGCCACCAGCTTGGCCAGCTGCCGCTGCTGCTCCACGGCGTTGGTGGCGCCGCGCGAGCCGAGCGTGGTGAACCAGTTCAGCGTGTTGAACGAGGCCACCTTGACGTTGCCGATGACCGGGAAGGGCCGGGGCGTCCGGGGGTTGGTGTTGTGGTAGCTGATCGGCTTGGTTGGCTGCAGGCGGTAGGTGCCGAACCCGTAGCCGAGCACGCCGGTGATGCCCGCGGCCAGATCGCCGGTCCGCACGATGGGCGGCAGGGTGGCCGGGTTCTCCCTGCCGGAGCCGTCGTCGATGAGCAGCGAGCGCCGCTTGTTCAGCGCCGCGTCCACGCCGGGCCGGTCCGTCGGCTGGAACAGCCGCCCGCCGGAGGAGACGGTGACCTCGCCGTAGCGGCCCAGGTTGTAGTGCTCGCTGACGGTCAGCGGCTGCGGGAAGGTGAGCAGCATGTTCTCGACGGACTCGCGCCCGTCATCCGGCAGCTTGTACGGCTGAGCCGCCACCGAGCCGGTGCCGCAGACGTCCACCGCGGTGACCGGTGACAGCTCCGTCCAGCCGTTGTACTCCGTCACCTTGCCCGTCACGAGCACCCGGTCGCCCGCCGCGACATCCTTGAAGGTGTCGCGCGCGTAGGCGAACAGCCCTTCGGAGGTCTTCGGGTCGGCGTCCGGCTTCGGGTCCTGCAGGAAGAACCCGCTCAGCTGGTCGCCGCGCTGGAAGTCGCCGGTGACGATGCCTTCGACGGTGACGCTCTGCCCGGCCAGGGGGCTGGCGTCACCGCTGCCCTGCACCTCCGAGATGCGCCGGCTCGGCGGCGTGTCGCACGCGGTGGCCGGTGCCGCGGCGAGCGCCGGCGTGCCGGGGAGGGCGGCCGCCACGGCGAACGCGACGAGAAAAGTTCTGGATAAAACACGCATGACCAGCACTTTAGAGGGAATTGCGGTCACAGATTTCCACTAAAAAGTGGCTAGAACATTAAATCATCGAACCTTGACACTGCCCCCGTGCGGGTATGAGGACTGCATGGACTGGGTCACCTGCGCCTATTCGGCAGCCTGCTCGGGAATCGCCCACCAGCCGTACGACCGTTGCCTGGCACATCTGCAACCGGACGAAGTAGCCGAGAGACTCGACGAGATGGCTCCCGGCCGCCTGCTCGACCTGCGCGGCACACCGATCAGCGGCGCGCTGCTCGGCAGGATCATCGAGGTGACGGGCGGCCGGCCCGGCCGGGCCCGGCTGGACCGGGTCACGTTCACCGGCGACGTACGGCTGTCCGGCGTGACCTTCGCCGGCGACGTGTCGCTCGACGGCGCCCGGTTCGAGCGGCTGGCCTCGTTCTTCGGCGCCCGGTTCGAGGGCAACGTCTCGCTGGCCGGAGCCGGCTTCGCCCGCGAGCTTTCCTTCCACGGCGTCCGCGTGCGCGGCCACCTGTCGCTGGACCGGGCGGTGATGTCGCGGGACGCGCTGTTCAGCCAGGCCGTGTTCGGCCACGGGATGTCGTGCGAGCGGGCCAGGTTCGACGGCTACGCCACCTTCGACGGCGCCGTGCTGGGCGACGGCGCGAGCTTCCGCGGCGCCAGGTTCGGCCGCACGCTGTCCTTCCGCAAGGTCAGCGGCCCCGCCGGGTTCGACACCGCGCACTTCGCGGCCGACGCCTACCTCTCGGTCAGCGGGCGGCTCTCCGCCTCCCGGGCCCGCGCCGACGGCACGCTCGACGTGGCCGTCGCCTCCGGCCGCGCGAACCTGCGGCGGATGGAGGTCACCGGCGCGACGACGATCCGGCTCGTCGACTCCCATGCCGACCTGGAGGGGTCGGTGCTGCGCGGGCCCGCGATCGTGACCGGGCGCGGCCGGTCCGCGCTGACCTCGCTGCGGCACGTCGACGCGGCCGACCTGGCGCTGTTCGGCCTCGACCTGTCGGGCTGCCGGTTCGCCGGGCTGGCCCGCCCGGCCGCGGTCCGGGTCAAGAACTGCACGTTCGCGCTGACCCCGCGCGGGGTGCGGGTGAGCCTGCACTGGCCGATGCTGCGCTGGTTCTCCCGGCGCAGCGCGCTGGCCGACGAGCACACGATGCGCGGCTGGGCTCCCCCCGCCACCGCTCCGGACAAGAGCCCGGCCCACCGGCCGGCCGCGTACGGCGCTCCGACGGCGCAGGACCCGCCCACCGGACCCGACCGGCTGGCCGCCCTCTACTCCGGGTTGCGCTCCCAGGTCGACGACGTGGGCACGTCGGCCGACTTCGCGTTCGCGGCGATGGAGATGCGCCGCCAGGCGGGCCGCCGGTGGTGGCTGTCCCTTTCGTGGCTGCTGTGGGGGTACGGCATGCGGATGGGCCGGGCCGCGGGCTGGCTCGCTCTGCTGATGGCGATCACCGTGGGCGCGCTGTTCTGGACCTCGACCTCACACGCCGAACGCGACGCCGAACAACCCGCCCCCGCCGTCCACCCATAGACGCCGTCCGCTCACAAGCCGTCCGTCACAACTCGTCGAGGACCTTGCCGATGGCGGCGAAGTGCATGGAGCGCCAGCCGCCGCCCATGATCTTGCGGGACATCTGCTGCATGGCGTCGTCGGGATCGAAGCCCTCGTGGTCGAGGAAGAGCCGGGTGCCCGTGCCCTCGGGCTCCAGCCGCCAGGTGACGGTCCAGTCGGCGTTCTTGCGATCGCTCCAGCTGATCTTCAGCAGCTTCTCCGGCTCCAGCTCCAGCACCTCGCAGTAGACGATGCCCTCGAAGCCGGTCTGCTTCACCGGCGTGGTGGTGAAGGTGAACTGGTGCCCCACCTCCGGGCTGAAGTCGTTGGGCATCAGCCAGCGGGCCACCAGTTCGGGCTCGGTCAGCGCCCGCCACACCTTCGCGGGCGGGTGCGTGAGGAACTGGTCCAGCCGGATCGAGCGCAGGTCGTCAGACATCTCCGTCTTCCCTTTCATGATGTTCCATTTCATCGAGCAGGTCGCTCAGGCCGGAGAGCTTCTCTCTCCAGAAGCGTTCGTACGGCGTGAGCCACTCACGGATCTCCATGAGCGGCGCCGCCTCCAGCCGATAGAGCCGTTCTCTCCCCCGGCGCGTCTCGGCCACCAGCCCGGCATCCCGGAGCACCTTGAGATGCTCCGAGACGCTGGGACGGCTCATGTCGAACCGCTCGGCCAGCCGCCCGGCCGGTTGGCTGCCCTCATCGAGCAGCAGCCGCAGCAGCTCCCGCCGGGCCGGGCTGGCCAGCGCGGTGAACACGTGGTCGGCGGTCATGCCTGACCGGCCACGAACCCGTTGCCGTCGGGATCCTGGAACAGCAGCTGACGGCCCCACGGCTCGTCCGTCGGGCCTTGGCAGGCCGTACCGTGCTCGCGCAGGCGTGCGGCCAGCGCGTCGAGGTCGTCGGCGGCGACCACCAGGCCGCCCAGGGGGGCCATGTCGGGGAACCAGGAGGCGAGCAGCAGCGTGGTCTCGGCCCCCTTCGGCGCAACCGTGAGCCAGCGGCCCATCGGGAACGGGTTGTCGGTGCGGGTCTCGAAACCCAGGACGCCGCCATAGAAGGCGAGCGCCCGCTCCTGGTCGGACACGGGCACGGTCACGGTCGTGATGCTGGAGATTGGCATGTGGGCCACTATATGTAGGAATTTCCCTACATATCAAGCCATCGGGGAGATCCCTGATTACGTACCGGGACCCGCCTTCGTAAGATGGGAGGCATGCGGATCGACGACTACGTGGCCGAGCTGGGCAGGTCTCTGACCGGGCCGCCGGGGCCCAAGCGCGACCTGGTCGTCGAGGCGCGTGACAGCCTGGCCGACGCCGCCGACGCGCTGGAGGCCGAGGGTCTGGCCCGGACCGAGGCCGAGCAGTTGGCGGTGCGGCAGTTCGGCGCGATCCCCGAGATCGTGTCCGGCTACCAGCGGGAGCTGACCGTCGCGGCCGGCCGGATGCTGGGCACGCTACTGCTCATCAGCGTGCCGATGACCGCGCTGATGTGGTCGGTGCTCTGGCGCTTCTACCCCATGGACCCCGTCGCCTGGACCGCCAGGCCCGCCTGGTTCTCGCCCGTCTCGCGAGCGCTCGACATCCTGCAGCTGGGCACGGGCGTGTTCGGCGGGCTGTCGCTGTTCGCGCTGAGCCGGGGCGGCCGGTGGCACCTCAGGCCGCATCTGGTGACCAAAACGCTGGGGATCGTCGTCTGGGCGATGCTGCCGGTGGTCGGCGGGCTGAGCCTGCTGCTCACCTATGGAGCCGATCTGCCGCAGGGCGTCGACTTCTTCCTACCCACCGTACTCGCCAACTTCGTGACGTCGGCCTGCTGGGGCCTGCAGCTCTACGGCGCGACGCGCTGCCTGCGCCTCACCCGGGCCGTCTGCGCCTCACCCGGACTGCCTGATCCCCGGCCGTAGCACTCCGCCGATCACACTGGCGAACTCCGCCCAGGCCGACCGCTCCCCTTCCAGCTGCTTCCTGCCGGCATCGGTCAGGCGGTAGGTGCGTCGCTTGCGGCCTCCGACCGTGGCCCACTCGCTGGCCAGGTAGCCGATCCGCTCCAGCCTGCGCAGCGCCGGATAGACGGTGCCGGTCGGTACGTTGAGCGCGCCCCCGCTGCGTGCCTGCAGGGCCTCGATGATGGCGTAGCCGTGCAGCGGCTCACCCTCCAGCACGGAGAGTAGCAGGGCGTCCATGTGGCCGCGCAGCGCGTCGGGGTTCATGGCTCCGATCCTAGATAACCCTTCGTTGAGTAGCCAGTCTACATGTAGGCCGTCTATATGTAGACTGCCTATAGGTAGACAGGCACAACGAAGGGGGTTGGGCGCATGGACGCGCTGGAACTGGCCCGGTTGCAGTTCGCGATGACAGGGAACCTGCACTTCCTGTTCGTCGTGCTCACGCTGGGGCTCGCACCGCTGGTGGCGATCATGCACACGCGCTGGGCGCTGGCGGGCAAGCCGCTGCACGAGCGGCTGACCAGGTTCTGGGGCCAGGTCTATGTCATCAACTACGCCTTGGGCATCGTCACCGGGCTCGTGATGGAGTTCCAGTTCGGGCTCTCGTGGAGCGGGCTGACGCACTACGCGGGCGACGTCTTCGGCGCTCCGCTGGCCATGGAGACGCTGGTGGCGTTCTTCCTGGAGTCGACCTTCCTCGGCCTGTGGATCTTCGGCTGGGGACGGCTGCCCCGATGGGCGCACCTGGCCTGCATCTGGCTCGTGACGCTCACGGCGTACGGCAGCGCCTTCTTCATCATGGCGGCCAACTCCTTCCTGCAGAACCCCGCCGGAGCCGTCGTCAGAGGCGATCGGATGGAGCTGGTCGACATCGGCGCGCTGTTCACCAACAAGGCGCTGATCTTCTCCTTCCCGCACGTGATCGGGGCCGGGCTGTTCACCGGGGCGATGGTGCTGGTCGGGGCGAGCGCCTACCAGCTGCGCCGCCGTACGTCCGAGGTGGAGTTCTTCACCAAGTCGCTGCGCACGGGCGTGACCACGGCCGCGATCGGCATCTTCCTGACCGTCGGCTTCGGCTACGCCCAGTTCGCCGGCATCCAGGAAGGCAAGTTCGAGGGCGACACGGGGGCGGTGCCGCTCGGGATCATGATCGAGATCGGGCAGTTGCTCGCGCTCGTCGTGCTGTTCGCGATGCTGCCGCTGATCCGCGTGCTGCCGCGCTGGCGGTGGACGCATCCGCTGCTCATGCTGATGACGCCGCTGCCGTTCGTCCTGGCCATCATGGGCTGGCTGGCCAGAGAGGTCGGGCGGCAGCCGTGGATGATCTGGCAGAAGCTCACCGTCGCCGACGCCATGACGCCCGGCCTCACCCCGCCGATGATCACCGGCTCACTGATCGCCTTCGTGGGCGTGCTGGTGCTGCTGGCGATCGTCGACTACGTCCTCATCGCCAGGGTGGTCAGGCGCGGGCCGCGCGAGCTCGATCTCGGCGCCGTCCGCGAACCCGCCCTGACCTACTAGGAGTCGTGACATGGAACTGATCTGGTTCGCCTGCTTCACGCTGCTGCTGGCCGGATACTTCGCGCTGGAGGGCTTCGACCTGGGGGTCGGGCTCCTGCTGCCGATCCTCGGCAAGTCGGGCGACAGCAGGGATCGCATGGTGGCGGCCATGGCCCCGTTCGTGCTGGCGAACGAGGTGTGGCTGGTGGCGGTCGCCGGCACGCTGTTCGGCGTCTATCCGGCGCTTGAGGGCGAGGTGCTGTTCGGGCTGTATCCGGTGGTGGTGGCCATGCTGCTGTCCTGGATCCTGCGGGACGCCGGGCTGTGGTTCCGCCGCCGGATCGGGGGCGCGGCCTGGCGGGGCTTCTGGGACCTGATGATCGCGCTCGGCTCGCTGGGGCTCTCGTTCGGCTGGGGGGTGGCCCTGTACGCGGCGGCCACCGGGTTCACCTCCTCCTTGCTGAACCCGGTGGGGTTGATGCTGGGCGTGGTGGTGACGCTGCTGCTGGCCTTCCACGGGTGGACGTTCCTGGCCTGGCGCTCCCCCGGCCTGGCCGGTGTCACCCGCTCGGGGCGCGCGCTGGCCCTGTCCGGCGTGGTGGCCGCGGTCCCCGCCGTCGGGGTGCTCCTGGGCAGCATGCCGTACCTGCTGGACCACACCGCGCCGGCCGAGACGCTGAATGTGCTGAGTGTCATGACGCTGCCGTTCGCGCCCATCGTCCTCATCGCGCAAGGATGGGTGTGGCGCACTTTCCGTCCAGGCAAGGACGCCGTCCGGATCCCGTCGTTCTTTTGAGGGCTCGTGCACAAAGATCTCCTGCGGCTCATGCGGGCCGAGCAGTCGGTGCGGCGCCACCTGGCCGTCACCTTCGCGGCGGCGATGGCGGCCGGGCTGCTCGTGCTCGCGCAGGCGGAGCTGCTGGCGGGGGTCCTGTCCGGTCGGTTCACGACCGTGGCGCTGGCGGGCCTGGCCGCCGTGGTGGGCCTCCGCGCGCTGCTGGGATGGACGCAGGGCATCTTCGCCGGGCGTACGGCGACGGGCGTCAAGTCCGCGCTCCGGCACCGGCTGCTGGCCAGGCTGCAGGAGCTGGGTCCGGCCAGGCTCGCCGGTCACCGCTCGGGTGAGCTGGTCACGCTCACGGGACGCGGCCTCGACCGGCTCGACGCCTACCTGACCGGCTACCTGCCCTCGATCGCCGTCGCGGCGGTGGTGCCGCTGGCGGTGCTCGTCCGGCTGTTCGCCGCCGACCTGGCGAGTGCGGCGATCGTACTGGTCACATTGCCGCTGATCCCGCTCTTCGGGGCGCTCGTGGGGATGACCACCAAGGCCGTCACGGAGCAGCAGTTCCGCGCGCTGTCGCGGCTCGGCGGGCACTTCCTCGACGTCGTACGCGGCCTGCCCACGCTGCGTGCCTTCGGCCGGGCCCGCTACCAGGCGACGGTCATCCAGCAGGTGGCCGACGCGCACCGCGCCACCACCATGCGTACGTTGCGGGTGGCGTTCCTGTCGTCGCTGGTGCTGGAGCTGTGCGCGTCGCTGTCGCTGGCCCTGGTGGCGGTGCCGATCGGGCTGCGGCTGCTGGGCGGGTCGCTGGACCTGTCGACGGCGCTGCTGGTGCTGCTGCTGGCTCCGGAGGCGTACCTGCCGCTGCGGGCCATGGGCACCCGCTTCCACGCCTCTATGGAGGGGGTGGCGGCTGCGGACGCGGCCTTCGCCGTACTGGACGCCGAGCCCGCGACCGTGCTGGACGCCGGGCCTGCGGCCGTCGGCGCGGTCACGTCTCGGAAGCGACCGCCGGAGAGCGTCGAGGCCCCGGAGATCCGCCTGGAGGACGTCACCGTCCGCTACCCCGGCCGCGACGACCCGGCGCTCGAACACGTCTCGCTCACCATCGAGCCCGGCGAACGCGTGGCCCTGGTCGGCGAGAGCGGCGGCGGCAAGAGCACCCTCCTGCATCTCATCCTGGGCTTCGTCCAGCCGTCCGAAGGCAGGGTCCTCGTCGACGGCACCGACCTGCGCGACCTCGACCTGGACGCCTGGCGCGACAGGCTGGCCTTCGTCCCGCAGCGCCCGCACCTGTTCGCCACCTCGGTCGCCGGCAACATCCGTCTCGGCGCCCCGTCCGCCTCCCTGGAGCAGGTACGGCGGGCCGCCGCGGCCGCCTACGCCGACGACTTCATCCAGGCGCTCCCCGACGGCTACGACACGGCGGTGGGCGAACGGGGCGCGAACCTGTCCGCCGGGCAGCGGCAGCGCGTGGCCCTGGCGCGGGCCTTCTGCCGCCCGGACACCTCGGTCCTGCTGCTGGACGAGCCCACGGCCCGGCTCGACGGCCGCAGCGAGGCGGCCGTGGTGACGGCCACCGCCGACCTGGCCCGGGACCGCACCGCGATCATCGTGGCGCACCGACCGGCCATGATCGACCTCGCCGACCGGGTCGTCCGCATCCACGAGGGCCGGGTGATCGCCGACCGCTCCCGCCTCGGTACGGGCACGGCCCATACCGACCTCGATACGAGCACGACCCGCACCGACCTCGATACGAACACGGCCATGAGAGGCGAGCGATGAACCGGCGCATGGGCCTGCGGCTCACCTGGGCGGTGCTGGCCGGAGCGGCGGCCGACCTGGCCGGGCTGGGCCTGATCGCGGCGGCGGCGTGGCTGATCGCGCGGGCCGCCGAGCAGCCGGAGCTGGCCGCGTTGAGCGTGGCCATCGTGGCCACCAGGGCGTTCGCCACCAGCAAGGGCGTCTTCCGCTACGCCGAGCGGCTCACCGGCCACGATGTCGCGCTGCGCGCCCAGGCCGGCACCCGCGAACGCCTCTACCAGGCCCTCATCCCCCCGCGACAGCCCCGGCACGGCGGCGCCGACCTGCTCAGCCGGATGGTGGACGACACCGAGGCCGTCCAGGACCTCCTGGTGCGCTGCCTGCTCCCCGCCACCGCCGCCGCGCTCGCAGGTCTGGCCGCCGTGGTCATCGGCCTCACCTTGCTCCCCGTCGCGGCCCTGGCCCTGCTGGCGGGGCTGGTCGTGGCGGGTGTCCTGCTGCCCGCCGCCACGGCCGCCGCCGCGCGCCGCTGGTCGGCCAGGATCGCCCCCGCCAGAGCCGCCCTCGCCGAGCGGGTCGCCGACCTGGTCCACGGCTCCGCCGACCTGGCCGCGTACGGCGCCGGTGACCGCGCCCTCGCCCAGGCCCGCGCCGCCGACGAGGCCCTGGCCGGGCTGGAGCGCCGCCAAGCCCGCGTCCACGCCGCCGCCCTGGCGGTCGGCACGCTGGTGCAGGGCTTGACGGTGGCGGCGGTCGTACTGCTCGCCCAGGCCGCGGGGACCGACCGGGTGGCCATGGCGGTGCTCGCCCTGACCGCGCTGGTCTCCTTCGAGCCGGTGCTGCCGCTGGCGGCGGCGGGCGAACGCCTGGCGGGCGTCCTGGCCGCGCTCAGACGCCTGCGCGAGGTGAGCGCCACCCCACCCGCCGTCACCGAGCCGGACACCGCGTCCACTCCCCAGCCATCCAGTCCGGCACAGTCCACTCCCCCGCAGTCGACTCCCGCACCATCCGCTTCCCCGCAGTCGGCTCCCGCACCGTCCGCTCAGCCGCCATCCCCTCTCCCGCAGCCGCCGCTGACGGTCGAGATCGACGACCTGGTCGTACGGCACGCGCCGGAGCAGCGGGCGGCCGTCGACGGGGTCTCATTGAGCCTGATCCCCGGCAAGCGGGTGGCCCTGGTGGGGCCGAGCGGGGCCGGGAAGAGCACCCTGCTGGCCGCGCTGATGCGCCTGGTCGAGCCCGAGTCCGGCGCCATCCGGCTCAACGGCGTGGACATCCGGCGGCTGGCCTCGGACGACGTACGGGCCATGATGACGGGCCTCACCCAGGACCCCTACATCTTCCAGACCACCCTGCGCGCCAACCTGCGGCTCGCCGCTCCCGAGGCCGATGACGAGGCGCTGCGGAAGGCTGTACGAGATGCCCGTCTGGAGGAGTGGGTCGAGCGGGCCGGGTGGGAGGCCGAGCTGGGAGAGGACGGCCGGACCGTGTCCGGCGGGCAGTTGCAGCGGCTGGCCCTGGCCAGGGCGCTGCTGTACGACCCGCCGGTGCTGCTGCTCGACGAGCCGGCCGAGGCGCTCGACGAGGAGACCGCCGACGCGCTCATGGCCGACCTGCTCGACGTGACACACGACCGCACCACCCTGCTGGTCACCCACCGGCTCAGGGGCTTGGAACAGGTGGACGAGATCGTCGTGCTGGAGGACGGGCGGGTGGTTCAGCGCGGCCACCACGACGATCTCGTCACCACGCCGGGCTACTATCGCGACCTTTGGGAGTCGGAAGTCCTGACCAGACGATGATCGCCGGGTGTCAGCGCACCTCGACCTCGACGATGCGGGTGTAGTCGTTGGCGCCGTTCGAGGCCAGCGCGACGATGCGGACGGCGTCCGCCGTGACCGGCGCGAAGTCCGAACGGGCGTTGCCGGCGGTGTTGCCGCGCACCTGGGCGACCGTCTGCCACTGACCCGCCACCTGGACCTGGACGTCCCAGTCGCGCAGCCCGAAGGTCGAGGCCGGGTACCGTTCGGTGCTCAGCGTGTACAGGTCCACGCGGGAGACCTGCTTGGCGCCGCCCAGCGCGATGGCCACGGTGTCCGGCCAGGCTCTGGCGGTGGCGTCGTTCCAGCCGTTGCCGCCGGCCCAGCCGTTGGAGCCGTTGTCGCCGTCGGCGATGCTGCAGGGCGGGTAGTTGGCGTTGACGTGCTGGGAGGAGGCGGTGACCTGCCGCCGCAGCGCGAGGTTGCCGCCGTTGTCGAGCTTGTCCGGGGTCACCACCTCGACGGGTACGGCCAGCGTGCGGTCCCCGGCGCGCAGGCGCAGGCCGTACTGGCCCTCTGGGGTGGCCGGCGGGACGGCGACCAGCAGTTTCGCGCCGAGTTCGTAGCCGGGAGGCAGGTAGCTGGACAGGAGCGAGCGGGAGGCGCTGAGCGGCGGGTCGATCTCCACGTGCATGTCGGAGTACGCGGCCTTCTTGGCGTCGCTGCGCATGCCGATCTCGATCTTGGCCGGGCAGGCGGGGTCCACGCCGAGCGGCGCGACGAGCTTGTCGGCGCCCGCGATGGGGGTCAGCTTGCCGGTGCCCTTGGACTTGCCCGGTCTGACGTCGATCGAGGTGACGGAGGCGGGCTGCTGTTCGGGCGGCTGGGCGGCGGGTGAGGGATCTTGTTGCGGAACGGCCGCGTGCGCGCCCGGCCCGGTCAGGACCGTGACGGCGGCGACGGCCAGCGCGGCGGTGAGGTGTCGCATGTTCGTTTCCTTCCGGGGTCAGAGCGCTTGCAGGCCGGGGGCGCCGTCGAGGGTCACGAGGCTGGCCCTGGTGGAGACGGGCGCGCCTGGCTTGTCGACGTACGGGACGACCTTGAAGTCGGCCCGCCACTGGCTCCGGGTGACCTCGCAGGAGACGTAACCGCGCTGGTAGCTGGAGAACCTGAGGTGCGGGTTGACCGGGTCGCTGCCCCCGGCCGGCAGCCCGGTGGTGGCGTTGCCGTTGCCGCCGCTGCTGACCGAGGTGCCGATGAACTCCACGCCGACCGTGCGCGAGGCGGGGTCGTCGAAGTTCGCCTTGAGCTCGCCGGCCATGTTGTAGTGGATGTCACCGGTCAGCACCACGGGGTTGCTGACCTCGCGGTCGATCATGCCGTTGATGACGCGGTCCTTGGCGGCCTTGTAGCCGTCCCAGAGGTCCATGCTGAGCTTCTGGGCGGGTCCGGGGTCGAAGTCGAGCTGGATCATGGCGATCTGCTGGGCCAGCACGTTCCACTTGGCGCGGGACCTGTCCAGGCCGTCGAGCAGCCACTTCTCCTGCTCGGCGCCGAGCATCTGCCGGGCCGGGTCGAGCCGGTCGGCGCAGTCGATCTGCTGGCCGTCGCCGCAGGCCTGGTCGTCGCGGTACTGCCGGGTGTCCAGCACGTTGAACTCGGCGAGGTCGCCGAAGGTGAACCGGCGGTAGATCCGGGCGTCGGGGCCCTGCACGGCGGGCACCCTGATGGGCATGTTCTCCCAGTAGGCCCGGAAGGCGTTGGCGCGGATCACCAGGTAGTCCTGCTCGGTCACCTCGCCGCCGGGACCGTACTTGCCCGCCCAGTTGTCCAGCACCTCGTGGTCGTCCCAGGTGACGATCCACGGCGCGCGGTGGTGGGCGGCCTGGAGGTCGGGGTCGCTCTTGTAGAGGCCGTACTGGATGCGGAAGCGGTCGAGGGTGTCGCACTGCACCCGGTACTGCTCGGGCACCGGGGTGTTGCGCAGGCCGCCGGTGGGCACGATGCCGAACTCGTAGATGTAGTCGCCGAGGTGGAAGACCACATCGGGCTCCTCCTCCGCGAGGTGGCGGTAGGCGCTGTAGTAGCCGTCCTGCCACAGGGCGCACGAGGCGAAGGCCAGCTTCAGGGCATCGGGCCTGCTTCTGGCCGCCGGGGCGGTCTTGGTCCGGCCGACCGGGCTGATCTGGCCGCCGGTGCGGAAGCGGTAGAAGTACTCGCGGCCGGGCCGCAGCCCCGTGGCGTCCACGTGGACCGAGTGACCGTACTCGGGCGTGGCCCACGCGGAGCCGTGCCCGGCCCGGCGGGTGAACGCCTCGTCTTCCGCGATCTCCCAGTCGACCTTGATCCTGCCGTACGGCATGCCGCCAAGCGGCTCCAGCGGGCTCACGGCCAGGCGCGTCCAGAGGATCACCCGGTCGGGCAGTGGATCTCCGGAGGCGACACCTAACTGGAAGGGGTAGTCGGCCCTGGCGGTGGCCTGGGCCGTCCAGGGGTCGGCGAGGTTGGTGGTGAAGGCCAGGGCAAGGGCGGAGCCGCCGATCCCGAGGAAGGATCGGCGTGAGGGACGATGCATGGGCTTCCTAAGAGCTGGGGGGTCGAAAGCCCTCACTTTCTAGCAAGCAGCCAGGCTCCTAACAAGACTTAAGTTAAAACTCACAGGCGATTGCGTTAAATCTCTCGCGAAGTAGCCCCCTGCCTCCGAAAATCCCTCACTATTCATTCAATGTATAGTCCTGGCCATGTCGACCGGACATGTGATGCTCGGGCTGCTCATGGAGCGCCCGAAGCATGGATACGAACTCAAACGCGAGCACGACCGGCGCCTGCCCGGCGCCAAGCCGCTCGCCTACGGCCAGGTGTACGCGACACTGCAGCGCCTGCAGCGCGACGGGTTCGCCGAAGTCGCGGAGACGGTGCAGGACGGCGGCCCGGAACGCACGGTGTACGCCATCACCGGCGAAGGGCACGCCGAGCTCACCCGGTGGCTGGACGGGGTGGAGGCGCCCGCGCCGCATCTGTCCAGCGCGCTACTGTCGCGCGTGGTGGTGGCGTCCGTGGCCAACGGCGCCGCCGACGGCTACCTGGCCCGGCAGCGGGCCGCGCATCTGGCGCGGATGCGCGAGCTCACCGCGGAGCGCTCGGCGGGCTCCCCCGCCCAGGCGCTGGCCGCCGACTACGCGCTCCAGCACCTCGACGCCGACCTGCGCTGGATCGAGACGGCCATGCGACGACTGGCCGATCTGAAGGAGGACTCCCATGCTTGAAGCACGCGCGCTGCGCCAGACATTCGCCCGGACCGTCGCCTTAGACGGGGTGCCCCTGGAGATCGGCGCGGGCGAGATCGTGGCGATCACCGGACCGAGCGGCTCCGGCAAATCCACCCTGCTGCACTGCCTGGCCGGGATCATCCGCCCGGAGTCGGGCGAGGTCCTGTTCGCCGGCAAGCGGATCGACACGCTCGGCGAGAGCGAGCGTACGACCTGCGCAGGCGGAGCTTCGGCGTCGTCTTCCAGTTCGGCCAGTTGGTGCCCGAGCTGACCGCGACGGAGAACGTGGCGCTGCCGCTGCTGTTCGACAGGCACGGCCGCCAGGAGTCGCTGAACACCGCCCGCTCCTGGCTGGAACGCCTGAACGCGGCCGACTGCGGCGACCAGCGGCCCGGCACGCTGTCCGGCGGCCAGGCACAGCGCGTCGCCATGGCCCGCGCGCTGGTCACCGGCCCCCGCGTGGTCTTCGCCGACGAGCCGACCGGCGCGCTCGACTCGCTGGCCGGCGAACAGCTGATGGACGAGCTCACCCATACGGCCCGCGCGGACGGCATCACCCTGGTGATCGTCACGCACGACAACCGGGTGGCCGCCTACGCCGACCGGGAGCTCGTCTCGCGCGACGGCGAACTCGCGGCGGAGGTGGCCGCGTGATCGCCGTCCGGCGCGCCATCGCCGTCCTACACATGCTCACGGCGGAGGTGAGCGCGTGATCGCCGTGATGCGCATGCTCGCCAGTGGTACCAACCGCCGCCGGGCTGTTCGTAGTCGCAAAAGGTGACGAATGCCACCACATCTCCTTGAGTGCGGTCATGCGGACTGCCCTATCTTTGTACTGACTGGTCAGTTTAAAGAGGGGTGGTTGCGGTGATCATTGCGGAAGGGCTGGCGATCGAGGGGGTGTACCCGGAGGTCTCGTTGAAGGCCAGGGCGGGCACGCTCACGGTGGTCGCGGGTTCGGCGGGAAGTGGGCGCACGAGCCTGCTGCTGACGCTGGCCGGGCGGATGAAGCCCACGAAAGGCGCCCTGAACGTCGCAGGGCACGCCAGGCGACGCGCCATCCGCAAAGCCGTGGCGTTGGCGCTGATCGACGGCGTGACGGATCTGGACCGGTCGCTGACGGTCGGGGAACACCTGCGGGAGCGGCGGCGTCGGCCGTACCAGGAGATTCTTGAGCGGGTCGGGCTGGCGGGCCAGGAGCGAGTGCTGGTGCGGGAGCTGGACCGGGAGCAACACGTGCGGCTGGGTGCCGCACTGGCGCTGCTGGACGAACCCAAGGTGATCGTCGCTGACAACGTGGACGCGGGTCTGCCGGTCGAGCGGCAGCAGGCGCTGTGGAACCTGCTGCGCGAGCTGGACCACGCGGTGGTGGCCTCATGCGTGACGCCTCCCGCCCGCTTCGACCAGTTGGTGGAGCTGTCGTGAAGGGCATGTTGCGGTCGCGGCTGACGAGGGCGGCGCTGGCGGCAGTGGTGGTGCTGCCGCTCCTGTACGCAGGCCTGTATCTGTGGTCGTTCTGGGACCCGCAGGGCAATCTGGACCGCGTACCGGTCGCCTTGGTCGTCGAGGACCAACCTGCCCAAGCCGCCGGCAAGACCCTGCACGCGGGCCGCGACCTGGCCGGCGAGCTGCTGAAGCGCGACGTGCTCGGCTGGCACGAGTCCACCGCGAAGCAGGCGGCCGACGGGGTGGCGGACGGCACGTTCTATCTGTCGCTGACCGTGCCCGCCGATTTCAGCGCCAAGCTGGCCTCACCCGGCGACGACGACGCCGTACCGAGCCCGGCGCGGCTCGGCCTGCGCGTGGACACGGGCCGCAGCTACATCATGGGCAGCATCTCGGACGCGGTGTTCAACGAGGTACGGGCGGCGGCCGAGCGTACGGCGATCCACGACTACTTCGACAACGTCTTCGTCTCGATCGGCGACATCCACGACAAGACCGCGGAGGCCGCCAAGGGCGCGGACAAGCTGCACGACGGCGTCGTGCGGCTCGGTGACGGCGTCTCGCAACTCAGCAGCGGCCTGGGCACGGCCGAGAGCGGCGCCCGGCAGCTCTCGGCCGGCCTGAACACCGCCAACTCCGCCACGGGCCGACTGAGTGATGGCTCGGCCCAGGTCACGCAGGGCCTCACGCAGGCGCAGCAGGGGATCGGGCACCTGCGCGACGGCCTGCACAAACTCCATACGGAAGGAACTTCTCCCCTCAGTTCCGGAGCGAGGCAGGCATACCAGCAGGTTCACGCTCAGACTCGCACGGTCAACCAGCTCGCCGACGCGTACGTCCCCGTGCTGGACGAATGGGGCCCCAAGATCTCCCAAGCCGCCGAGGCGGTCGCCGCCGCCGCCGACAAGGTCGCCGACAGCGGGTCGGCGACCGGCGCGACGCAGGCGAGCGCGGCGGCCGACAGCGTTCGCGAGGCGAACGCCCAGGCGGGAAGCGCGGCCGACAGCGCCAGGGAGGCGAGCTCGCAGGCTCAGGCCGCGCTCGACCGCCTTGGCGCGGACGCCGACCCCGAGGTGCGCGGCCTATTGCGGAACGCGGCAGCCGCCGCCCGCCGGGCCGCCACTCATGCGGGCCAAGCCCAGGACGCCGCCCGGACCGGCGACAGCGGCGGTGTCGGCAGCGGTGCGGGAACCGGGACCGACGGCGTCGCGGACCTGCAAAACCAGGCGCGGGAGCTGGCGAAGCAGGCTCGCAAGATCGCGGCTGCGGCGCCCCGACTCGGCTCCAGGCTGGACCAGGCCAGAAACCAGCTCAATGCCCTGGACACCGGCCTGGGCAAGCTGGCCGACGGTGCCGCGAAGGTGAACTCGAGTCTGGGCACGGCCGCGACCGGCGCGGACCGGCTCTATCAGGGCGCGACCCAGCTGGCCGACGGTTCCCACCAGGTCACGAACGGCATCGGCCGCCTGGGCGGCGGGCTGGTCAGGCTGAGCGACGGCGCGAGCGCGCTGAGCACCGGTGTGGACCGGCTCCACGACGGAGCAGGCCAGGCGGACAAGGGCGCGACCAAGCTCGCCGAGGGATCGAAGAAGCTGTCAGGCGGGCTAGGCGACGGCACCGCCCGGATTCCCGACTACGACAAGGGGCAGCGCGACGACCGCGCGGACGTGATGAGCGACCCGGTCCGGCTGGCCAAGACCGTTGACAACGAGGTGCCCAACTACGGCACCGGCTTCGCGCCATTCTTCCTGCCGCTGGCGCTCTGGGTCGGTGCGATGATCGCGTTCATGGTCCTGAAGCCGCTGAACCAGCGGCGGCTGGCGGGTACGACGGGCGCGGTGCGAATCGCGCTGGCGGGCTGGCTGCCGGGGGCGGCGCTCGGGGTGGCGCAGGTGGGCGTCCTGGTGGCGGTCCTGCGGTTCGGGCTCGGGCTGGAGGCCGCGCACTGGGCCGGGCTCATCGGCCTGCTGCTGCTCGCGACCGCCGCGTTCAT
Source organism: Nonomuraea aurantiaca (assembly GCF_020215705.1). GTDB lineage: Bacteria > Actinomycetota > Actinomycetes > Streptosporangiales > Streptosporangiaceae > Nonomuraea > Nonomuraea aurantiaca. The sequence continues at coordinate 268,110 of NZ_JAIWNB010000012.1, forward strand.
GGCGGTCGTGCAGGCGGTGAACGCGCTGCTCGGCCCGCCCGGGCGGGTGGCCGCGCTGGCGCTGCTGATGCTGCAGCTCACCTCGGCGGCCGGGACGTATCCCATCGAGACGTCGCCTGGATTCTTCCAGACGATCTCGCCGTGGCTGCCGATGAGCTGGGTGGTGTCGGCGCTGCGCAGGTTGATCAGCGGTGGCGATCCCACCGTGGTGTGGCAGGCTTACGGCGTGCTGTCAGTTTTCCTCGTCCTTGGGCTCGCGCTCACCGCGCTCGCCGTGGAGCGCGGCCGCATCTGGTCCGTCCAACGCCTGCACCCGCAGCTGGCGCTGTGACCGAACGAAACGAGCGCACCGCCAGGCGCGGGAACCGGCAGGACACCCGGCAGAAGGTGTTCAGGGCGGCTGTGGAGCTGATCGCCGAGCATGGGTACGCGGCCACCACGGTCGACGCCATCGCCGAGCGGGCCGGGGTGGCCAAGGGCACCGTTTTCTACAACTTCGGCAGCAAGGAGGGGCTGTTCGAGGCGCTACTGGAGCACTCGATCAACATGCTCGCCGAGGCACTGTCCGACGCCGACACCGGGAAGAGCGCGCTGGACGCGCTCGACTCGGTGGTGCTCGGCCAGCTCAGGTTCTTCGAGGAGCACGGGGCCTTCGCCCGGGTGCTGCTGGCCGAGATGTGGCGAACGGTGTGGCAGGAGGCAGTGGCGCTGCTGCGCCAGAGCGCGCTCGGCGTTTACGCGAGCGTGCTGCGCAGGGCCGCCGCGAACGGCGAGATCCGGGCGGACCTGGACGTGGAGACGGCGGCGACGGCTGTGTTCGGCATGGTCCTGACGGTCGCCATCGAGCGCCGCGCGCTGTATCCGGACCGGCCCTTGGAGCGGACTCACGCGACGCTGGTCGAACTCCTGCATGGCCGCATCAACTAAGCTTTACCGCCTCCGCGAGCTGACGGCCTGGCCGGCCGTCAGCTCGCTCCCCGTACCGGAAACGCCTCAGCCGGCGTGTGGCCGCAGCAGCTCATCGATCTGCTCCACCTGCGCCTGGGCCAGGGGCCCGTGCCGCAGCGCGCCGGCGTTCTGCTCGGCCTGGTCGGCCGTCCTGACGCCGGGGATCGGCACCGTGCGCCCGCTGCGGGCCAGCAGCCAGCCGAGGGCGCCTTGGGCGAGGGTCCGCCCGTCCGAGGTCAGGATGTCGCGGATCGCGTCCAGCATGGCGAGGAACTCCGGGGCGGGCCGGCCGTCCTTGAAGAAGGTCATCCACTGCGGAGAATCGCCGCGTACGTCGTCCATCGGCAGCCGCGAGTCCCGGCCGTACTTGCCGGTGAGCAGCCCCATCGCCAGCGGCCCCCGGTTGACGGAGGCGAGCTCGTGGGTGTCGCACACCGCCAGCATCGCCGGGGTGTCGTGCAGGACGTTGAGGTCATGCTGCACGGCGGCGCAGTGCGGCCCCTTCGCGAACGCGGCCGCCCGTTCGGGGTCGTTGGTGCTCCAGCCGTAGGCCCGGATCAGGCCCTCCTCGACGAGCTCCTCCAGTGTGGCGATCATCTCGTCCACCCGCTCCGGCGGCGCGTCCCCGACGTGCAGCTGGTAGAGGTCGATGTGATCGGTTCCCAGCCGCTCCAGCGACGCCCGGCAGGCTCGCCGGATGTATCCGGGCGAGGTGTCCTCGCCGGTGAGCGTCCGCGTCGCCGCGTCGAAGGTGAGGCCGAACTTGGTCGCGATCACGACCTCGTCCCACCGGCCGGACAGCGCTCTCCCGAGCACCCGCTCGCTGCGTCCGGTGCCGTAGACGTCGGCCGTGTCGAAGAAAGTGACCCCCAGGTCGAGCGCCCGGCGCACGGCCGCCACTGACTCCTCGTCGTCCACCTGACCCCATCCGGCCGGCTTGCCACGGGCCGTGAAGGGTCCGCCGATCGCCCATGCCCCGAACCCGATCGCACTCACCCGCAGGCCGCTACGTCCCAAGATCCGGAATGAATCATTCATCTCGTACTCTTCCTGACTTCACGGAAATGGCAACAGAGACGACGCTGCCAGCTGGAGTGGACTCCAGGTCAAGTACGTCGATCATCGTCTCCTTCGAGCCGGTGCTTCCGCCGGCGGGGGAAGCGCGCGAACCGGCGCTAGACGCCGGCCTGTGCCAGGACGTTCGCGAGTCCGGACGCGTCCAGCTGGGTCGAGACGTACCAGGCGCTGCCCGCGCCTACCTGGTGCCGGGTGACCGCCGGGCCGCCGCCGACGTAGGTCACGGCCGCCGTGGCGCCGGTCAACTGGACGGTCTCGCTCCAGAAGGTGCCGACCGTCCCGTCGGACAGTGCGACGGGGCCGGTCAGGGGACGGAACTCCTCGACGCGGACGCCGAGCAAGTCGCGCAGCGCGCCGGGATAGCCGCCCAGCCGGACGCGGGTGTCGGGGTCGGCGACGCCGCTGAAGTACGACACGATCAAGGTGCCCCCGCCCTCGACATACGCGGTGAGGTTGGCGACGGCCTCGTCAGAGATCAGGTACAGAGACGGCATCAGCACCGCCCGATAGCGCGAAATATCGTGAGAAGGGTGGACGAAGTCCGTGGCGAGGCCCTGCTGCCACAGCACCCGGTGCGTCTGCTCCACGGACGCGCGGAAGTCCAGCCCGGTCACGGGCAGGGCCGGGTTCCGCAGGGCCCAGGCGGCCTCGTCGTCCCAGAGAATGGCCACCTCGGCCTCGGCGCGCTCCGCGGGCGGAAGGGCGCTGAGCGTCCGGCCCAGGTCGGCGATCTCGCGGAAGACCCGGCTGTCGGCGCCCGCGTGCGGGACCATGCCCTGGTGCCACTGCTCCGCCCCGCCCTGGGAGGCGCGCCACTGGAAATGCAGCACTCCCGTGGCCCCGCGGGCCACGTATTCCAGGCTGCGCCGCGTGTGCTCTCCCGGTTCCAGCGGGAGCGTCCCATCAGGGACGTACATGGCCGCGACGCCCTGCTCCATCAGCAGCCACGGCTTCCCGCGGGCCCAGGAGCGGGCCAGGTCGGAGGCGAAGGCGACCTGGGCGAGCCCGCCGTCGCCGGGCTCGTCGGTGTAGTGATCGATGCCCACGAGATCGACCTCGGCCGACCATTTCCAGTGGTCCAGCGGCGTCCACCCCGCCATGACGTAATTGGTGGTCACCGGCTGCCGCCCATGGACGCGCAGGATGTCACGCTGCTCGCGGTAGTGGGCGAGCAGCGCGTCGGAGCAGAAGCGGCGGTAGTCCAGCAGGTGGGCGGGGTTCGACCGGTACTGGGTGGTCCGCGGTGGCATGATCTGCTCCCACGCCGAGTAGTGCTGGCTCCAGAACGCCGTGGTCCACGCGTCGTTGAGCGCGTCGAGGGACTTGTGCCGGTCACGCAGCCAGGCACGGAAGGCCGTCGCGCAGTGATCGCAGTGGCAGGTCGTGCCGTACTCGTTGTGCACGTGCCACATGGCTGTCGCCGGATGGGCGCCGTACCGCTCGGCGAGCGCCGTCGCGATGCGGCGCGAGGCCACCCGGTACGCGGGCGCGTTGACGCAGTACGTGTCACGACTGCCATGTGTGAGCCGGGTGCCGTCGGCCCGCACCGGCATCGCGTCGGGATGGGACAAGCCGAACCAGGGCGGCGGGGAGGCCGTCGGGGTCGCCAGGTTGACCTGGATGTCGTTGTCATGCAGCAGGTCCATGACGCGATCGAGCCAGCCGAAGTCGTAGACGCCCTCCGACGGCTCAAGCCGGGCCCAGGAGAAGACCCCCACGGTGGCGAGGTTGACCTTCGCCTCCCGCATCAGCCGGACGTCCTCCAGCCAGACATCCTCTGGCCACTGTTCGGGGTTGTAGTCTCCGCCGAAATACATGCTCTCTCCAACTGGGGGTGTCACGGCCGCTGATCAGTCGCTGCCGGTTACGAAACTCTGGATGGCCACGACCGCGCCGCCACGGGCCCATTCGCGAAAGTCGTCCACTTCGATCAGCACGTCGACCGAGTTCACCCGGCCGCGCCGGTTCGCGCTGAGCGCCCGGTCGAGACCGTCCTTGGCGACGCGGGCCAGTTCCACGCCCTCACCGGCCACGATCACCGTCTTGACCATGGAGAACGTCGCGACGTGGGCGATGAGCCTGCCGAGCGCGTCCGCGGCTTCGGCGACGACGCCGAGGCACACCTTGTCCCCTTCCGTGGCCAGGCGCATCACCTCCTCGTACGTCACCGGCCGCCGCAGCCCCTGCCCGGCGGCGGTCACGATGGAGTCGCTGGCCAGGTAGGCGGAGGCGCAGCCGCGGTGGCCGTCCCCGCACATCGGCCCGCCCGCGTTCAGCACCAGGTGGGCGAACATGCCGAGGTCCGACTCGGCCGCCGTCACCAGATGATCGTGTACGACCAAGGCGTAGCCGACTCCCGCCCCGATCGAGACGAGCGCGAAGTCGCGCAGCCCGCGGGCCGCCCCGAACCAGTGATGCTGGTGGCCCAGCGCCGCCACGTCGTTCTTGACCACGCACGGGATGCCCAGAGCCTGCTCCAGCAGTGACTTGAGCGGCACCTGCCGCCAGCCGAGATACGACGAGTCGACCAGCCGCTCACCGCCGAGCTGGACCGCCGAACGGGCGTCGCCGCCGAGCGTGACACCGGCCCCGACAGGCGTCCGCTCGCCGCCGGACAGCTCATCGAGCAGCCCCCTGATCTGGCGGCACACGGCCTGGGGGCGGTGGTCGGAGATCGGCTCGTCGCGGGCCGCGACGATCTGGGCGCGCAGGTCGGTGACGACCGCGTGGACGCGGTCCGCGGTCAGCTTGACGCCGAGGAAACAGTGCTCGCCCGCGGCCACGTCCAGGGGGCGGGTCGGGCGGCCGTTGACCGGGTCGTGGACCACGTCGCCTTCGACGAGGAGCCCGGCGTCGACCATGGGCTTGGTCAGCCGCGTCAGGCTGCCGGTGGACAGGCGCAGGGTTCTGGCCAGCGCGGTCCTGGACTGCGGACCGTGGATGATGAGCTCCTTGACGATGGAGCGCGCCGCGTCGGGCAAGACGTCCCACATGGCGCACCATCCTTGGGGCTCCACCCACATCAGCGCCAGCCTTTCGCACTTGATTTCGCGACAAAGCTAGCATGTCCAGCATGTCACGACGCGTTCACATAACACGCATGAAATCTGTGCACAAGTAGTGACAAGACTCTCACCTTCTCCCTAGGTTGGCTCTGTTACAAAGCCAGTCCGCTTTGTAGGAAGAAGGCACGAATGCGTATCACGAGGCTCGCCGGCTCGATCGCGGTGCTCAGCACGGCTGCCGTCCTCACGGCCTGCTCGTCGGGCACGTCCGGGAGCACCACGTCCGGGAGCACCAGCACGCCGGCAGCGGCCAGTGGGCCGGTCACGCTGGAGTTCTGGTGCTGGGGCACCACTCAGAAGCCCAAGATCGAAGCGTTCAACAAGTCACACCCGGACATCCAGGTCAAGCACACCGACGTGGGAGGCGGCTCGGACACCGCCGCCAAACTGCTCACGGCGACCCGGGCGGGCAACGGCCCCGACGCCGCCTGCATCGAATACGACACCCTGCCTTCCATGATCGTGGCCGGTGCGCTGGCCGACATCTCCGCCCACACCGGCGATGTCAAGACCGCCTTCAGCCCGGAAGTGTGGAACCTGACCAGCTTCGACGGCGCCGTGTACGGAGTGCCGCAGGACGTCGGCCCGATGGTCCTGGTCTACAACAAGAAGCGCTTCCAGGAGCTGAAGATCGAGCCGCCGGCCACGTGGCAGGACTTCGCGAAGGTCGCGGCGGACGTACGCAAGAAGGACCCGGAGACCTACCTCGCGACCTTCGCACCCGCGGAGTTCGGCAACTTCGCCGGGCTGGCCCAGCAGGCCGGCGCGTCCTGGTGGAAGGTCCAGGACCAGACGTGGACCGTGGGAATCGCCGACCAGGCCTCCCTCGCGGTGGCCGACTTCTGGCAGGGGCTCATCGACAAGGACCTCGTCAAGGCCGAGCCGCTGCTCACCCCGGAGTGGAACAACAAGCTGAACCAGGGCAAGATCCTCACCTGGCCGAGCGCGCTGTGGGCGCCAGGCGTGCTGTACGGCATCGCGGAGAAGCAGGCGGGCGACTGGGCCATCGCGCCGCTCCCTCAGTGGAAGGAGGGCGACGACCGGGTGGCCTTCCAGGGCGGGTCCGCGCTGGCCGTCACGAAGACCTCCAAGCACGCCGAGGCCGCGGCCACGTTCGCCAAGTGGATGAACACCGACAAGGCGGCGAACGCCGTCCAGATCGAGCTGGGCGAGTACCCGGCGTCGCTGGCCGGGCAGCAGGCCGCGAGTACCAGCGCGCCGCCCAAGCTGACGGCGAACCAGAAGGACTACTGGGACATCGCCACGAAGGCGGCCCAGCGCACGATTCCGCACATCAGCTGGGGCCCGAACGTCAGCACCGCCAGCAGCGCCTTCCAGGACGCCGTCGCCACCGCGGTCCGTGATCACACCCCGCTGCGGGACGCGCTGACGAAGACGCACGACCTCGTGGTGGCGGACATGAAGACCACCGGCTTCAAGGTCGCCGGCCCATGACCGCCCTGCCCAGGGCGGAGCGCAGGTCAGGGGCTCCTTATCTCTTCGTGGCGCCCGCCGTGCTGCTCTTCGTCGCCTTCCTGGCGGTCCCCATCGGCTACGCGATCTACCTGAGCGCGCGCGGCCTGAGACTGACCGGCAAGGGCATCTTCGGCACGCGCGAAGAGGTCTTCGTCGGGCTCGACAATTACGTCAAGACGCTCACCGACCCCGGCTTCTTCGCCGGCTTCGGCCGGCTCGCGATCTACGGCCTGATCAGCGTGCCGCTCACGCTCGGGCTGGCGCTGCTGTTCGCGCTGCTCCTCGACCACGCCGGGTCGCGGGCCAAGAGGTTCTCCCGCACAGCGATCTTCATCCCGTACGCCGTACCCGGCGTGACGGCTTCGCTGCTGTGGGGCTTCATGTACCTGCCCTCGACCAGCCCGTTCAGCTACCTGACCCGGGAGCTGGGGCTGGGCGAGATCGCGTTTCTCGGGGCGGGCGGCATCTACCCCTCGCTGGCCAACATCGCGGTATGGGGCGGCGTCGGCTTCAACATGATCATCATCTTCACGTCCCTGCGCGGCATCCCGTCGGAGCTGTACGACGCGGCGCGCATCGACGGCGCCTCCGAATGGCAGATCGCCTGGCGGGTCAAGATCCCGCTGGTGGCGCCGGCCCTTGTGCTCACCGGGTTGTTCGCGCTGATCGGAACGCTGCAGGTGTACGGCGAGCCGACCACCGTGAAACCGATGACGCCGGAGATCTCCGGGGACTGGGTGCCCTTGATGCACATCTACCGCGACGCCTTCGTCCGCGACGACCTGGCGCTGGCCTCGGCCGCCTCCGTCCTGCTGGCGGTGGGCACACTCGTGGTCTCGGTCGTGCTCCTGAAGGTCACCCAGAAGCGCGCGTTCGGAGGGATGCAATGAGTGCCGCCAACAGCGTGCTCACGCACCGGCGCGCCCAGATCCTGCCCACCATCGTCCTGCTCCTCGGCTCGATCTACTGCCTGGTGCCGGTCGCCTGGGTGCTCGTGGCCTCGACCAAGTCGAGGGGCGAGCTGTTCTCGACGTTCACCTTCGCGCCGGGGACGGGCCTGCTGGACAACCTGCGCGACCTGTTCACCTACGGGAACGGCCTCTACCTGCGGTGGACCGCCAACAGCGCCCTGTACGCGATCGCCGGCGCCGCGGCCTCGACCCTGATCTCGGCGCTGGCCGGGTATGCCATGGCCAAGTACGAGTTCCGCGGCCGGAGCCTGCTGTTCTACGCCATCCTGGCCGGCGTCCTCGTGCCCGGCATGACGCTGGCCATCCCGCAATATCTGATCATGTCCGAGCTCGACCTGGTGGGCGGCTACTGGTCGGTCCTGCTGCCGAGCCTCATCTCCCCGTTCGGCATCTACCTGGCCAGGGTCTACGCGATGGCCTCCGTCCCGGACTCGACGATGGAGGCGGCCAGGATCGACGGAGCGAGCGAATATCGCATCTTCGGCTCGATCGGGCTGCCCATGATGGTGCCCGGCATGGTGACGATCTTCCTGCTGCAGTTCGTCGGGATCTGGAACAACTTCCTGCTGCCCTACATCATGCTGTCGGACGAGTCCAAATTCCCGATCACCGTGGGCCTGTTCACCGTGCTCAGCAAGGGTTCGGGACAGCCCACCCTGTACGGCATCGCCATCGTGGGCGCCGCCGTGTCGGTGATCCCGCTCATCATCCTTATGCTGACCCTGCAGCGCTTCTGGCGGCTGGACCTGCTCAGCGGAGGACTGAAAGGATGAAACCGCCGTCCATGGAGATTCTGCACTTCAGAGCCGCTGGCGTGTCCGTGGTGATCGAGTGTCCGCCCGATGCCCTGCCCGCGATCCTGCACTGGGGTCCGGACCTGGGCCCGCTCGAGGACGAGGCACTGGCCCACCTGGCGGCCGATCTGCGTCCGCGGCTCGACGTCAGCGTCGACGTGCCCGTACGGGTCCCGCTGGTGCCCGAGGCGCGTACCGGCTGGATGGGCCTGCCCGGCCTGTCCGGGCATCATCTGGGACAGAACTGGTCCCCCGCCTTCACCAGCGTCGCCTACCAGCGGACCGGGCAGACCCTCACCGCCACCGCCAGGGACGAGCACGCCCGCCTCGGCCTCACGATCATCATCGAGCTCGGCGACTCAGGCCTCCTGCGGGCCCGGGCGGACCTGCGCAACGAGTCCGAGTCCCCCTACACCCTGGACGCGCTCAACCTCGCCTTTCCCGTGCCCGGCACCCCGACGGACCTGTTCGACCAGGCCGGGCGGTGGGCCAAGGAACGCATCCCGCAGCGCCGCCCCCTCACCACCGGCATCCACCTGCGCGAGAACCGCCGCGGCAGGACCGGCCCCGACGCCGCCACCGTCCTGTTCGCGGGCACCGCCGACCTCGGCTTCCGGCGCGGCGAGGCCTGGGGCCTGCACGTCGGCTTCAGCGGCAACCACCGCCACTACGCCGAGCGCACCTCCAGCGGCCGGACCATGCTGGGCGGCGGCGAGCTGCTGCTGCCCGGCGAGATCATCCTGGCGCCAGGTGAGAGCTATCAGAGCCCTTGGCTCTACGCCACCTACGGGCGTGGCCTGGACGCCGCAGCCCACCGCTTCCACGAGCACCTGCGCGCCAGGCCAGCGCACCCGTCCGGGCTCCGGCCCGTGATGCTCAACACGTGGGAGGCCGTCTATTTCGACCACGACCTGGACCGCCTACTGGAGCTGGCCGGCCGGGCCGCCAGGATCGGGGTCGAGCGGTTCGTCCTGGACGACGGCTGGTTCCACGGCCGCCGCGACGACCGGGCCGGGCTCGGCGACTGGACCGTGGACGCCGCCGTCTGGCCGGACGGGCTGACGCCGCTGGTCAAGCGGGTCAGAGAGCTCGGCATGCAGTTCGGGCTCTGGTTCGAGCCAGAGATGATCAATCCGGACTCCGACCTGGCCCGTGCCCACCCCGGCTGGATCATGCAGACCGGCGACCGCCTGCCGCCGCTCGCCCGCGATCAGCAGGTGCTGGACCTGACCAACCCCGAGGCATACGCCTACGTCAGGTCGCGGCTGCTCGCCCTGATCCGCGAGTACGACCTCGACTTCATCAAGTGGGACCACAACCGCGACCTCGTGGACGCGGGCTCCACGGCGAGAGGCGGCCGGGCCGCCGTCCACGCCCAGACGCACGCCGTCTACCGGCTGCTCGATGAGATCAGGGCCGAGCACCCGCGCCTGGAGATCGAGTCCTGCTCGGGCGGTGGCGGCCGGGTGGACCTCGGCATCCTGGAGCGTACCGACCGCGTCTGGGCCAGCGACTGCATCGACCCCGCGGAGCGCCAGCAGATCATGCGCTGGACCGGGCAACTGCTGCCGCCCGAGCTGATCGGCAGCCACATCGGCGCAGGCCGCTCCCACACCACCGGCCGCCGCCACGATCTCGCCTTCCGTGCCGCCACCGCGTTCTTCGGCCACTACGGGATCGAATGGGACCTCACCACGCTCACCGACGGCGAGCTGGACGACCTGGCCTCGTGGGTCGCCCTGCACAAACGGCACCGCCACCTGCTGCACACGGGCGTGGTGGTCCGCGTGGACGACGCTCCCGAGAGCGTGCAGGCCCATGGCGTCGTCGCCGCCGACGCCTCCGAGGCCGTCTATGAGATCGCCATGCTGGACCGCCCGTCCACCTGGCCGCCGGGCCGGCTCCGGCTGCCCGGACTGGACCCGGCGACCGTCTACTCGGTCCGCCCGCTCATGCCCGTGACCTCGCACGGGACCGCCCCGGCCTGGACGACCGGCGACTTCGCCCTGCCCGGCTCCGCGCTGGCCGGCTCGGGCATCGCCGTGCCGCCGCTGTTCCCCGACGAATCCGTGCTGGTCCACGTCGTCGCCAGGAGCCGCTGAGAAGGTCGCGGACAATCCCGAGCCGTCACCGGGCAGCCCCCTGCGCCTTCGGCCGGGTGGCTACTGCGACTTCACCACCGGCACGCCCTCGCTCGCCTGCACCAGGACGAACCCCTGGCCCTGGAAGGCGAGCTGCATCGCCTCGCCGCTCCCCCGGCCGATGAGGGCGCCGACCTTGATCGTCCGGTTCACGCCGACGTGCAACCCGGTGCTCCAGCAGACGGCCGACTGCCCGTCGGCGTACGTCGGCATGGCCGCGGCGTCCAGCAGCACCGGCGTGCCGTGCGTGGTGACCGCCACCCACCCGGTGCCGGTGAGCGTGGTGTTGAACAGCCCGCCCGCCGCGATGCCCGCGCCCTGCACCCGCTGGATGTCCCAGGTGAGCTGCGGTTGGAAGGCCAGCAGGTTGCGCCCGTTGACGGTGAGCCCCTCGTTCTCCAGGTAGAACAGGTGGATGTCGTCGGCGTTGTCCGCGAGGTAGAGCAGGCCCTGGCCGCGTACGCGCATCAGCGACGCGCCCTCACCCGTCATGGCCTTCTTGAACAGCTTGCCGATGCCGCCCGCGCCCTCGTAGTCGAAGTCCATCTGGCCCTGGAAGGCCACCATCGAGCCCTGCTTGGCCAGCACCTCGTGCGGGAGCTGGACCCGGAGCATCTTGCCGTTCGCCAGGGCGAAGCCGGCGGGAACCTGGCGCGGATCGAGGTTGTCGAAGACGGAGCTGCGCATGATCGACCTTTCGGTGAGGAGGTCCCGCCAGCGTAGTGACTCCGGGGTCAGGCCAGCCGGCGCCACCGCCCACGGCCAGGCTCAGGATCAGCGGGTGCGGGTGGCGCGCAGCGCGAGCTCGGCATAGCCCCGGAGGTCGCCGTGGTTGAACGCGATCTCCTCGTGCGCGGCGTCCTCGCGGCCGATCCAGCTCCGCAGTTCCTCCGCGACCCGGCCGTCCGCCTCCGGGCCCCGCAGCCTGGCCTGGGCGATGGCCGCGCCCCAGCGCACCACGTCGCAGGGATCGTCGAGGGCGGCGTCCAGCGCCGTCGCCGTCTCGGATGCCAGGTCAGCGGCCGTCTCGGGGGCCGTCTCCTGCGCTGGCGTCACGCTGGACGGGCCGAGCAGGCCGATCGCGACCAGGGCGGTGGCGGCCACCGCCGGGTGCTCGTCGGCCGCCGCCCTGAGCAGCGGCGGCAGGCCAGCGGCCCGCTCCTCGGGGTACCAGGCCAGGGCGTAGGCCGCGGCGGCGCGCAGCGGGGCGTCCGCGTCGGCGAGCAGGTCGCGGAACAGCGGCAGCCCGGCGCCGACCGCGTCATACGCCATCAGCGCGAAGTACGCGAACAGCCGCTCCTCCTCGGCGGGCTCAAGCGTCTGGAGGTACTGGAACAGGGCGACATCCTCGCCCCAATCGTCCTCGTCTTCGTCCTCTTCGTCGTCCTCGTCTTCTTCGTCCTCGTCGTCCGTGAACTGCTTGCCGGCGGCCAGCAGCAGGTCCCCGCCCGCGGCCACGGCGCGATGGTCGTCGAGGGGATAGCCGGACGGCAGGAGCTGCTCTCCATAGCCGATGGCCAGCTGCGTCAGCAGGTGCAGCACGGCCGGGCGGTCCGGCGTCTCGGGGTCGGCGAGCAGCTCCAGCAGGAACGGCACCGCGTGGGCGCTCGCCTCGTAGCGGGTTCCCTGGTGGAAGATGTTCCCGTACAGGCTGTGCAGTGCCTTGTCCCGGATGCCGGGATCGGGAGAGCGCAGGGCCCGGATCTGGTCCGGCACGTCCTTCGCGCGGCCGTAGGCGTGCGTCAGGTCGGCCCAGTCGATCGTGTCGAGACTCGCCAGCATGCGGACATGCTGGCATATGGCCCATGCCGGTGTCCGGAAGTCCGTGACACCGCATCCGCTGGGGGCAGGTGCCCAGTACGTACCGAGGACGTACAGGGAGGCATCATGCGGAGCAAGCAGTGGACCGTGCAGATCTACATCAGCGAGGACGACACCGATGAGCGCACGCTGGCCCGTGCGGTCCTGTCCGCCGAGGACAGCGGGTGGCACGAGAGCGTCGGCGTGGCCAGGCGCAACCCCGAGGACCGTGCTGTGCCGGAGATCGGCGACGAGCTGGCCGCGGGGCGGGCACTGATGGACCTGGCCGACAAGCTCCTCGGCGACGCCGCCGAGGACGTGGCCCGGCTCGGCGGACCGGTCGAGGCCCGGTGACCACGCGTACGAAGGCGCCCGGCGGAAAGCCCTGCGGGTAGCCCGCCGGGCGCTTTCACGAACAGCCCTCCGACCGGAATTCCGCCCTTCACGGTCAGCCCTCCGAAGGCAGGAGCAGCCGGAACTCGGTCCGGCCCGGACGGCTCCGTACGTCCACCGAGCCCCCGTGCGCGGCCACCACGGCGCGGACGATCGCCAGCCCGAGTCCCGCCCCTCCGGTGGCGCGTGACCGGCCCTGGTCGGCGCGGGAGAACCGCTCGAAGATCTCTTCCTCCAGCCCGGCCGGCACGCCGGGACCGTCGTCCTCGACGGTGACCTCCACCGCGCCCGGCCGCCTCCGTACGGCCACGACGACCGTGGTGCCGTCAGGGGTGTGGACGCGGGCGTTGCTCAGCAGGCTCGCGATCACCTGGTGCAGCCGGAGCGCGTCGCCGGTCACCGTGACCGGGTCCTCCGGCAGCTCCAGCCGCCAGCGGTGGCCGGGACCGGCGGCCCGCGCGTCGCCCGTGGCCTCGATGGCCAGGCGTGACAGGTCGACCTCCTCCCGGGCCAGCGGCCGGCCCGCGTCGAGCCGGGCCAGCAGGAGCAGCTCGTCGACCAGCTCGCTCATCCGCCCCGACTCGGCGTCGATCCTGCCGAGCGCGTGCCGTACGCCGTCCGCCATCGGCTCGTCGCCGCGCAGGGCGAGCTCGGCGTGCCCGCGGATCGACGCCAGCGGGGTGCGCAGCTCGTGGCTGGCGTCGGCGGCGAAGGCGCGCAGCCGCTGCTCGACGGCGTGCCGGCGGCCCAGGGCCGCCTCCACGTGGCCCAGCATGCGGTTGAACGCGGCGCCGACCTGCCCCGTCTCGGTGCGCGGGTCGGTGTCGGGTACGCGTTCGGCCAGGGTCACCTCGCCGCTGGCCAGGGGCAGCTCGGCGACCCTGCGGGCGGTCGTGGCGATGCGTTGCAGGGGGCGCAGCGCCAGCCGTACCCACAGGGCCCCCGCGACACCCGTGACGGCGAGCGCGCCGGCGAACATCACCAGCTCGAACAGCCACAGACGGTTCAGCGTCTCCTCGACACCGTGCAGGGACAGCCCGGTGATCATGACGTCGCCGTCCCGGCCCGCGGCGGCGACGAGCCGGTAGTCGTCCAGGCTGGACAGGTCCACGGTCTGCGGCGGACCCCCGACCGGCAGCGCCGCCAGGATCGCCTCGTCGTCAGGGCTGAGGCCGGGGTGGGTGCCGTCCCGCTCCGACACCACCGCCGCGTGGGTGACGCGCCCGCCGACGAGCCGCGCGCCGAACGTACCCCGCGCCTGCCCCCGCGTGTCCTCGCCGTGCTCCAGGCTCGCGGCGAACCGGGGGCCGTCGGCGGCGATCTGCTCGTCGACGCGGGTGAGCAGGAACCGCTCCATCGCCACCGACGTGGCGACGCCGACGGCCGCGCACGAGAGCGCGAGGAGGACGAGCAGCCCGGCGATCAGCCGGGCCCTGAGCGTGCGAGGGGCTAGGTTCACGGCTTGAGCACGTACCCGACGCCGCGCACGGTGTGGATCAGCGGCCGGCGGCCCGCGTCGATCTTCTTGCGCAGGTAGCTGATGTACAGCTCCACGACGTGCGCCTGGCCGCCGAAGTCGTAGGACCAGACGTGGTCGAGGATCTGCGCCTTGCTGAGCACCCGGCGCGGGTTGCACATGAGCAGCCGCAGCAGCTCGAACTCGGTGGGCGTCAGCTCGACCGGCGTACCGGCCCTGCTCACCTCCCTGGCCTCCTCGTCCATGGACAGGTCGGCCACGACGAGCCGGTCCTCGGTGCCGGGCCGCGCCATGCCCGCCCGGCGCAGCAGCCCGCGCAGCCGCGCGAGCACCTCGTCCAGGCTGAACGGCTTGGTCACGTAGTCGTCGCCGCCCGCCGTGATGCCCGCGACCCGGTCCTCGACCGCGTCGCGCGCGGTCAGGAACAGCACGCACAGCTCGGGCCGCAGCGCCCGGAGCCGGTGCATGAGCTCCAGGCCGTTCAGGTCGGGCAGCATGACGTCCAGGATCGCGGCGTCCGGCGCGAACTCCTCGGCCGCGCGGATCGCGGCGGCCCCGCTCGCCGCGGCGCGTACCTGCCAGCCTTCCTGGCACAGCGTCTTCTCCAGCACCTCGAGGAGGTCCGGCTCGTCGTCCACGACGAGCACGCGGATCGGTGTGCCGTCCGGGCGCAGCAGGCTGTTCATGTTTCCTCCTATTCGTCACAAAATACGAGGTTCTTCTGAGAATCCTCTGAAGGGCTCCGTTCATAGGGAAAACAGAGGTTCGCCGGGCACGGTCTACTCCCATGACCACTCTTCACGCACCGGCTCGGGCCGCTTTTAGAGCGCCGCCGCGCCGCCGCCTCCGGCCCGAGCCCGTGCTGGCGGCCGTGGCGGCCGGCGCGGCCGCGGTCGTCGTCCTGTGGTGGCGCGGCACGCCGTCCGTGGCGGGCCTGGACGGCTGGCTCACCGAGAGCGGCCGCGTCATGGGCCTGCTGTCCGGGTACGGCATGGCCGTCCTGCTCGGGCTGATGGCCCGCGTCCCGGCCCTGGAGCGCGGCGTGAGCAGCGACCGGCTGGCCCGCTGGCACGCCATGGGCGGCCGGTACGTCATCGGGCTGGTCACCGCGCACGTCCTGACGATCATCTGGGGGTACGCGGTCGCCGACCAGGCCGGGGTGGTGGACGAGGCGGTCACGATGGCGCTGAGCTTCCCTGACGTGCTGAAGGCGACCGTGGCCTTCCTCCTGCTGCTCGGGGTGGCCCTGGTGTCGGCCCGCGCCGCCCGCCGCAGGCTGCGCTACGAGACCTGGTACTACCTGCACTTCTACACCTACCTGGCGGCCTGGCTGGCGTTCGGGCACCAACTGGCGACCGGCGCCCAGTTCACCGGCGACCGGGTGGCCCAGGTCGCCTGGTACACCCTCTACATCGGGGTGGCCGCCCTGCTGGTCTGGTACCGCTTCCTCGGCCCGGTCCGGGTGTGGGCGCGCCACCGGCTGCGGGTGGCCCACGTCAGCGCCGACGCGCCGGGCGTGGTCTCGATCCATCTCACCGGCCGGAGCCTGGCGCGGCTCGGCGCCGAGCCGGGCCAGTTCTTCCGGTGGCGCTTCCTGACCCGCGACCTGTGGTGGTCGGCCAACCCGTACTCGCTGTCCGCCGCGCCGGACGGGGACGGGCTGCGCATCACGGTCAAGGCGCTGGGCGACCACAGCGCGGCGCTCGCCCGGCTCCGGCCGGGCACCCGGGTCATCGCCGAGGGGCCGTACGGCGGCTTCACCGCGCGTCTCGGCCGCGCTCGCAAATCGGTGCTGATCGCGGGCGGGGTGGGCATCACCCCGCTGCGCACGCTGTTCGAGACGCTGCCCGGACGGCTGACGCTGCTCTACCGCGCGCGTACGCCGGAGGAGCTGCTGTTCCGGGAGGAGCTGGAGGAGATCGCCAGAGTACGCGGGGACGCCCGGCTCTACTGCTCGGTCGGGCCGAGATCCCCGGACCTGTTCGACGGGCTCGACCGCCTGCTGCCCGACCTGCGCGAGCACGACGCCTACGTGTGCGGGCCGCCCGAGATGACGCGGGCGGCGATCGAGGCGCTGCGGTCGGCGGGCGTGCCCGCCCACCGGATCCATCACGAGTCTTTCGAGTTCTAGGGGTTCCCTCCATGAAGAGAGCACTGCTCGCGGTGGTCACCACCGTCATCGGCCTGGTGCTGCTGCTGTCGTTCAAACCGCACGACGTCACCGGGGCCACCACCCAGCCGCCCGCCGCCATCGCCCAGACCCAGACGTCCGCGACGCCGGCACCCACCTCTGCTGAGGGGTCCACAAGTGCCCGGACGGTCGACGGCGACGCGGTCGACACGCGCTGGGGCCCCGTACAGGTGCGGATCAGCGTCAGCGGCGGCAAGATCTCCGACGTCCAGGTGCTCCAGGCGCCGAACGAGAACCGGCGCGACGTCGAGATCAACGACAGGGCGCTGCCCGTCCTCCAGGAGGAGGCCCTGTCCGCCCAGAGCGCCGAGATCGACTCCGTCTCGGGCGCCACGTACACCAGCGACGGCTACACCCGCTCCCTGCAGAGCGCCATCGACCGGGCCGGGCTTTGACCCGCCACGTCGAGCACGTGATGGGGACCGTCTTCTCCTTCGACGTACGCGACGCCGACGCCGACGACGCAGTGGCGCGGGCGGTCGCATGGCTGCACCACGTGGACGCGGTCTTCTCCACCTACCGGCCGGACAGCGCGATCAGCCGCCTCGGCCGGGGCGAGATCGAGCTGCCCGACTGCCCGCCCGAGGTTTCCCACGTGCTCGCGATGTGCGCCCAGGCAGAACACGACACGAACGGATATTTCACCATGTATCCCGGTGGCCGCCTGGACCCGTCCGGCCTGGTGAAAGGATGGGCGATCGAGGAGGCGTCCCGGATCCTGTCCGAGGCGGGCGCGCGCCGCCACTGCGTCAACGGCGGCGGCGACATCCAGCTCGGCCCCGACCCCTCGCCGTGGCGGATCGGCATCGCGCACCCCGCCCGGCCCGGCGCCCTCTGCACCGTGGTCACCGGCCATGACCTGGCCATAGCCACCTCGGGCAGCGCCGAGCGGGGCCCGCACATCCTCGATCCCCACACCGGGCGCGCCGCCGACGCGCTGCTCTCCATCACCCTCGTCGGCCCCCGCCTGACCGCCGTCGACGCCTTCGCGACGGCGGCGTTCGCGATGGGCGACGCCGCCCGCGACTGGGTGGCGGAGATCGACGACCTCGAGGCGTTCGCGGTGACCGCGAGCGGCGACACCTGGCGGACCAAGGGCTTCTGACCCTCTCAACACGATCCCTCGCCTCGGCGGGTTGTGTTGGCGGCGCAAGCTGGTTTAAAGTACAAACCAGTTTGAGGCCAAGAGGAGTTGTCATGGTAGACGACGGCGAGCGGGCCCCCAGCCCCGAGGAGACTCTGCGCCTCATCGAGGAGCAGCGGGCCGCCACGGTGCGGAGATTCAGGGGCGATCCCCTGTTCCTGTACGTCCCCTGGGGCGTCGCGTGGTTGCTCGGCTTCACCTGCTTCTTCCTGCATTACGGGCTCGACGGCAAACCGTACGCGCCGATCTCGCAGACGCAGGCGCTGGCCGTTCTGATGATCTCCATGGTGATCGCGGGCTCCCTGGCCGCGTACGAGATCACCAGGATGAACATGGGCGTCCGGGGCGAGAGCCCGGCCAGGGGCGCGATGTACGGCTACACGTGGTTCGCCGGGATGATAGTGATGTCGATCATCGCCATCCGGGTCAGCCCGATGCTGCCGGAGGCGGAGGCCGGCCTGCTCTGGTCGGGCGTCTCCATGCTGGTGGTCGGCGTCATGTACATGGCCGGCGGCGCGATCTTCCTGTACTGGCCGATGTTCTTCGCCGGCGTCGGCGTGATCGCCGTCAACGGCTTGGGCGTCCTGCTCGGTCCCGGGTGGCACGCGCTGCTGACGGCGGTGCTGCTCGGTGTCGGGCAGATCGTCGTGGGCCTGTGGTGGCGACGGAGGCAGTGCCGGTGACGGCAGGCGGCGCCGTTCCGGAGCTCGATCCGGTGATCCACGCGCAGGCCAGGCTACGCGTCGTGGCGGCGCTCAACACGATGGGCGGGGGCGACGAGATCGCCTTCCCGGCGCTCAAGGATCTGCTCGGCATGACGGCCGGCAACCTCTCGGTCCACCTGACCAAGCTCGAGGAAGCCGGCTACGTCCAGATCACGAAGACGCACAAAGGCCGTACCCCGGTCACCTATGTCTCGCTCACCAAGCGCGGCCGGGTCGCCTTCGACGACTACACCAAGGCGATCCGCGCTCTACTCGACTCCGCAGGAGGCACTTCATGACCATCCTCGCCAGAACGGTGGAGGTCACCCGGCGCTACGGCGACGTGCTGGCCCTCGACCGCGTCTCGCTCGACATCAGGGCGGGCGAGCTGGTCGGCCTGCTCGGCCCCAACGGCGCGGGCAAGTCGACACTGATCAACCTGTTCGTGGGCCTGCGCAAGCAGACGTCCGGCACGGTCGAGCTGCTCGGCGGCTCCCCTCAGGATCCGGTGGTACGCCGAGGCATCGGGGTCACGCCGCAGGAGACGGGCCTGCCCGAATCGCTGCGGGTCGGCGAGATCGTCGACTTCGTCTCCGCCCATTACCCGAAAAAGGCGGATAAAGGGGAGTTACTCGGCCGATTCGGCCTCGACGACCTGGTCAAGCGGCAGATCGGGGGCCTGTCCGGCGGCCAGAAGCGGCGGCTGGGTGTGGCGCTGGCCTTCGCCGGCAACCCGCGGATGGTCTTCCTCGACGAGCCGACCACCGGCCTCGACGTGGAGGCCAGGCGCGCGCTCTGGGACGGCATCAAGGACTTCCACGAGGGCGGCGGCACGGTCCTGCTCACCAGCCACTACCTGGAGGAGATCGAGGCCCTGGCCCAGCGGGTCGTGGTCGTCGGCCACGGCCGGGTGCTCGCCGACGACACCGTGCGGGCCGTACGCGACATGGTTGGGGTGCGGCGCGTCTCGCTGGCCGCCGAGAACCTGCCCGAACTGCCCGGCGTGCTCGCCAGCGAGCGTGCGGACGGCCGGATCAACCTGGTGACCACCGACCCCGACCGGCTGGTCGTCGAGCTGGTGCGGAGCGGCACGCCGTTCTCCGGTCTGGAGATCAGGCCGACCTCGCTCGAGGAAGCCTTCCTCGCCATCACCGCCAAGGAGACCGAGCATGTCTAGCCTGATCCTGGCCCACACCCGCTATCTGATGCTGGAGCAGATCCGGGTGCCGATCGGCCTGGTCGCCAGCTCGTTCTTCCCGGCCGCGTCGATGCTGGCGTTCGTGGTGCCGTTCACGGGGGACGATCCGGTGGCCTCGACGCGGGCGACGGGGTCGATGATGATGATCGGCGCCATGTCGGCCGCGCTCATGGGGCTCAGCATCACGGTCGCGCAGGACCGCGAGCTACCGTGGAACCCCTACGTACGTACGCTGCCCGCCGGGCCGTTCCCCCGCTTCGCCGGGCGGATCCTCACGACGATGGCCACGATGCTGGTGTCGACGATCCCGGTGGTGGTGATCGCGGCCCTGTTCACCACGGCGACCATCACGGTGCCGAAGCTGCTGATCGGGCTGCTCGCGCTGCTCGGCGGGGCGGTGCCGTTCATGCTGATCGGCCTGTTCCTGGGCTTCGTGCTGGCCTCGAAGGCGGCCATCGGCGTGTCGCAGGTCGTGTTCTTCCCGATCGCGATCCTGGGCGGGCTGTTCCTGCCGCCGCAGATCATGCCGGACTTCGTGCAGAAGGTGTCGCCGTTCGTGCCGAGCCGTGGCGCCGGCGAGCTGATCTGGGCCGTGACGACGGGAACCTCGCCGAACATGGTCGCGGTGATCATGCTCGGTGTGTGGACCGTGATCGCGGCCCTGGCCGCGGGCTGGGCCTACCGCCGCGACGAGGGACGGCGCTTCTCCTGAGGTGAGATCTCCTCGAACGGGGGGTGTGCCGCCGAGTCCGCAGCGATCTCGACGGCACACCCGTCCGTGAGGGGGTCCGGTTATTTCTTCTCTTCGAGGGTGACGGAGACGTTACTCGACTTTCCGTCCCTCATATAAGTGATCTGAACCTGTTGGCCTACTTTGAAACCTCTGACCTGGCCAACAACTGTATCTCCGCCCTCCACCGGCGTGTTGCCGATCTTGGTGATGAGGTCGCCCTGCTTCAGCCCGGCCTTGTCGGCAGGGCTTCCGGAGGTGACCTGGCGGATCAGCGCGCCGGGCACGTCGCCGGTGGCGTCGGTGACGCTCACGCCCAGGAAGGCGTGAGTGACCTTGCCACCGCTGATGAGCTGGTCGGACACCTGCTTGGCGGTGTTGACGGGGATGGCGAAGCCGACGCCGATGTTGCCGCTGCTGCCGCCGTTGGTGGCGATGGCGCTGTTGATGCCGATCACCTGACCCGCCGCGTTGACCAGCGCGCCGCCGGAGTTGCCCGGGTTGATGGCCGCGTCGGTCTGGATGGCGTCGCCGAGCGTCGTCGCCCCGCTCTCCTGGCCCGGCTGCTGCTGCCGCTGCTGGCCCCAGCCGGGCGGGAGCTGCTGCTGCTGGTCCTGCTCGCCGCCGACGGTGACCGTGCGGTTGAGCGCGCTGACGATGCCCGCCGTGACGGACCCGTCGAGGCCGAGCGGGCTGCCGATGGCCAGTACGGCGTCGCCGACCTGGAGCTGGTCGCTGTCGCCGAGCGAGGCCTTGGTCAGGCCCGAGACGCCGTCGGCCCTGATGACCGCGAGGTCGGTGGACGGGTCGGTGCCCACGACCGACGCCTTGGCCGTCTTGCCGTCGTTGAACTTGACGGTCATCTGCCCGCCCTGCCCGGCACCGACGACCACGTGGTTGTTGGTGAGGATGAGACCGTCGTCGGACAGCACCACGCCCGACCCCTCGCCGGTCTGCCCCTGGATCATCACGACCGACGGCTGCACCTTCTGCGCGACCTGGGCCACGGTGAGCTGGTTGGAGGCCTGCTTGAAGACCGGGCTCGGCGCGGAGACGACCGTGGTGTCGTGGAACGCCGTGGCGGCGACGGCCCCCACTGCGCCACCCCCCACGGCCATGGCCGCCAGGGCGAGCCCGGCGATCGTCTTCCGCCCGACGGAGAAGCCCTGCCTGGGCGGCTTGGGTGGCGGAGGCTGGTTCATGATCACGGTGTCTCGCCGGGGAAAGCCCCCGGCGGAGGGCGGCTGGGTGCCGAACTGGCTCCAGCCGCCGGCGCCCTGCTCGTGAGGCTCGTTCGCGTTCATCGTCATCTCCTCAAGTACCGATGACTCAAGAGTGCCAAGGAGCGCGTAAGTGCAGGTTAAGCCGGTGATCAGAACTGTATGAGAGGGTTGACGGCAGCCTTATCACAGCTGGTCACGGCCTGTATCCGGCGCGAGATCCCGGCTGAAATTTTGTCGGCGGCAACCACAGGTCAAGGACGGTTTCCGCGGCTCGACGTCACAGGCGGCCGGGCGCCGTCGAGCGCGGGCGGCCGCCTCCGCGTCATGACCGGGCAGGCACGGTTCGACGGAACCTATCAGGTCGCGCGAGTACCAGGTCGGGAAGTTCGGCGAGGATCGGGTCAGGGCCCAGGGTGCGGATGGGGATGTGCTGCGCGGTGGCGGCCAGGGCGTGCAGGTGCGGCGGGGTGAGCGGCCGGACCGCCCAGCACACCAGTTGCGCCACGCGTTCTTCGGCGCTGGGGGTGCGCGCGGGCTGCTCGTCGGTGGCGGGGGGCGGGGGATCCACGGCCAGGAGCGCGACCGGCGCCATCCGGGGATCTTCGCCGAGCGGACGCACCCGCGCCCACGCCTGACCGTCGCGCATGCCGAGCCGGACGTACGGTTGCGGGCACAGCTGCCAGCCGCTGCGGCGCAGCCGGGAGGACTTCTTGGCCATCGGCGACAGCCAGTGGTCGGGGATGAGCACGGCCGGGTGGTCGGGGTGCCACAGCACCCCGCAGTCGACGTCGGCCTCGTCCTCGGCGGCGCCGGCGTGGTCCGCGTACCCGGCCAGCATGGACCGCAGGCAGGCGATGGTGTCGGCCGCCGTCCTGTGCCGGGCGATCATCGCGCCGCCCCGATACACCAGATACAGGTTCCTGGGCCGTTCGACGGTGAGGGTGGCCGGCGCGTACGCGGCGTCGGCGGCGTGCGCCGACAGCCAGCCGTCGAGTTCGCCGGTGACCGCACCCCGGGTGGCGATCCCCACGACGCCGTCGCCGGCGCGGACCGGCCGCACCGAGGTGCCCTCGCCGGAGGTGACGTTCACCGAGCAGGAACTGGGCGTCTCCATCACCACCCGGCCGGGTTCGCCGCCGAGCATCGACACGATCGCGGCGCTCACCTGGTGGTAGCCCTCCAGGATCCGCAGGGGTGTGCCTGGATGGAGCAGCACGCCACTGGGCGTGCCGAGGGGGGCGGCCGCTCGGGCCAGCTCGGCCAGCTGATCGAGTCCGGTGCCGGGAACGGTTCCGAACAGCCGAGTTTCGCCGTCGCCGGACATCACCACACCGCCGTCCCGCAAGGGCGCGTTGGCGGCCAGGTCGGTCAGGAGCTGGTCGCAGTAGGCGCAGTCACGGCCCACCCCGACCGCCAGGGTCGGCGTGTCGGCGCGCGGGAACAGGACGGCCCGCTGGAGCAGGTCGCGCCGTAGGGACCGGCCGCGCTCCTCGTACTCCTCGCTCGCGGGGTCGCCGACCAGGGTCGCGGCCCGGTCGTCCAGCGTGATGAGGCCCGTACTCGCCCACACCCGCAAGCACGTCACGCCCGCCTGCCCGGGCGGTTCGTCCAGCCCGGTCGCGATGATCTCCTGCAGCCAGCGGGCCGCCGGCGCGTTGAGATACGCCCCGATCGCGGTATCGGTACGTGCCAGCACCGCCCCGCCGTTCGCCAGGCCGGCCAGCACCGCCTGCCGCCCCCAGCCGATCTTCATCGACAGTGGTACCCGCACACGGCGAGATCGGGGGCGAGCGAGCAGCAGCGCAGCCCCGCGCAGCATGGACCGACCGGCCCGGCAATGCCCGAGCACAGGCCGCCCGGGGGTATGCATCCTTGGCTGGCGGTGTAGACCTGGGTGAAGAATTCTGGAGATTCCATGCGATCTGCTCCTTCGTGTACTGGCGGCCACTGCTTTGTGCAATGCCACAACCAGCGTCAATCACGGTAAGCATTCAGTCAATTTCATAAAGTGATGAATGTCGGGCGTATCGGCCAACCCGCTACACACTTCTCCCCGAAAAGGTGAGGACCCGGGAAGCTCCCGCCGCTGAGCCCGCTGCCGCATCTCGCCCATAGAGTGCAGGGATGGGGATCAACCGTCGGCTCCGCATCCTCGTCGTCGGTGATGCGACCTGGCGGTGGTCGGTACATCACCAACATGCCGAATGCCGCGAGATCCTGTCCCTTCACCGCGAGGGCACCGGTGTGACCCTGCGCATCGTCTTTCGCGCGGACCCCGGCCGCTATGTCGCCGAGGGGCACTGGTACGCGGGCTCGATCACCAATGGCCGCGGAGATCTGCTCAACCTCCACGAACCAGGGGTCGTCCGGCAACTCCTCGACGAGACAGCGGTGCGCGACGCCCTGCCCGCAGCCCCTGGTGAGACGAAGATGGACGGCTGGCCGCTCTTCGACGCGCTCGTCAGCCGGGATGACTCCTAGCAGCTGCCTCCTAACTGTCACAAGTGCGTGTGGCTTCGAGATCGGACCGGTGCGCGAGGGCCCACAGGCCCAGGGCGCGCACCGGCTCCAGGAAGGAGCGGCCCAAGTCGGTGAGCGCGTAGTCGACACGCGGCGGCACGCTCGGATGGAGCGTGCGGCTGATCAGCCCGTCCTCTTCGAGGGCACGCAGCGTACGGGTGAGCATGCGCCGGCTGAGGCCCTCCACGGACCGGTCCAGCTCGTTGAAGCCGTACGCGCGCTGCGCCAGGACCGACAGGATCACGACGCTCCACTTGTCGCCCACCCGGCGCAAGACGCTGGTCGCGGGGCAGTTCTCGTGATCGGCCACCGTGACAGGGACGGTGATGGCGGCAGTGGACATGGATGTGCCTTCTTTCGGATCTTGCTCCTGCTGGTCAAGGATCAGCGTACGTACCTCGACGTTCAAGGAGGGTTTTGCATGATTGTGGTCAGCGGAGCGTCCGGGCAACTCGGACGGCTCACTGTCGAGCACCTGCTCCAACGGGTGGACGCCGCCCGTGTGGTGGCGTTGTCCCGTACCCCTGATGCCGTCGCCCACCTCGGCGTGGTCACCCGCTTCGCCGATTTCGACGATCCGGCGAGTCTGCCCGGCGCGTTCGAGGGGGCGGAGCGGCTGCTGATGGTCAGTATGGGCTCCCTCAGCGGAGCGCCTCGCGGACATGTCAACGCCATCGAGGCGGCGGCCAAGGCGGGTGTGGGTCACCTGATCTACACGTCGTTCGCCAGGGCAGGCGAGCCGGGCCAGCCTCAGGCGCTCATCCAGAACCACAAGGAGACCGAGCGGTTGCTGGCCGAGTCGGAGCTGACGTTCACGGCGCTGCGGTTCAACCAGTGGCCGGAGATGTGGAACCTCGTCGGCGTGCCCGCCACCGCCGTCGCCACGGGCGTGCTACCCAGCAATTCGGGTGACGGCCGGGTGGGGCACATCACCCGGGATGACAGCGCCGCCGTGGCCGCCGCCGTGCTGGCCGAGGGCGGCTGCGAGGGGCAGTTCCTGGAAGTCACGGGCCCGGAGGCGGTCACGGACACGGATGTGGCCGACGCGCTCGCCCAGGTCACCGGCCGTCCGGTCCGCTGCGAGCAGGTCTCGGACGCCGCCCTGGCCGCGATGTTGTCCGAACGCGGGCTCCCCGAGATGTACGTCCAGGGCTGGACGGGCTTGGGCACGTACAAGCGCGAAGGCTGGTTCGACGTGACCACACACGCGGTCGAACGCCTCACCGGCCGCGCCCCCACGTCGATCGCCGACTACTTCGCAGCCCACCCAGAGGCACTGCACATCTCCTCATCCCGCTGATCCCGGCCGGCCCTCGGCCGCCGGGTGCCGAACCGGCCGGGACGTGCGCCTGCGAGTGGGGCGGATGAACCTTTCATCCAGCCCGGCTCGGCGGAGTGCGAGCCGGGCCGATGAGAGCCGCCGGGCGAGCCTCCCCCATACAGCGGACAAGACGGAGCCTTGACAGACGGTCGGCCCGTCGTATGTGCTTCGCCGTACACCGGCGGCTCCCCTCCTCAGCCGATGTCCGTACCTTGTCGAATCGATTCGTATTGATCGTGGCGACCGGTTCCGAGCGGCCCTCGCGCCCTGTTCCCTGAGCGGGGCGGCCCGGTCTTCGGCATCCGTCGGCGCGGTCTTCCAAGCCCGGCTGTCTCCGCGCCGCCCTCCCCAAGGAGTACGCCCATGCAACCTCCATCCCTTCCCTTATCGGGCCGTGCGCCGCGTGGGCGGCGCCATCGGGCGGCCGTCGTCGCGTCTGTCGTGGCGGTGCTCACGGCACTCCTGGCCACCGTCCTGACATGGTCGATGCCGGCCTCGGCGGCGACCACACCGCTGGTGGGCGCGGGGTCGGGCCGGTGCCTGGATGTCAGCGGCGTCTCGCAGGCGAACAGCGCGCAGGTACAGATCTGGGACTGCAACGGCCAGAACAACCAGCAGTGGACCTCCACCGCCGCCGGTGAGCTGCGCGTGTACGGCACCAAGTGCCTGGACGTCTACGGCGCGGGCACCGCCAACGGCACCAACGTCATCATCTGGGACTGCAACGGCCAGTCCAACCAGCAGTGGCGCCTCAACACCGACGGCACCATCACCGCAGTCGGGGCGAACAAATGCCTCGACGTCAGCGGTTCGGGCACCGCCAACGGCACCAAGGCCCAGATCTGGACCTGCCAGGGCACCGCCAACCAGATGTGGAGCGCCGGAGCCGGGCCCACGCCGACCCCGCCGCAGCCCGGCGCGCGCCCGTGCGACATCTACGCCTCGGGCAGCACGCCGTGCGTGGCCGCGCACAGCACGACCCGGGCGCTCTATGGTTCGTACAGCGGCAACCTGTACCAGGTCAGGCGCTCCTCCGACAGCGCGACCCGCGACATCGGCGTCCTGACCGCGGGCGGCGTCGCCGACGCCGCGGCCCAGGACTCCTTCTGCGCCGGCGCCACGTGTGTCATCACGGTCGTGTACGACCAGTCCGGGCGGGGCAACCACCTGTGGTACCAGGGCTCCAGCGTGGTCCCCGGCTCCCCTCAGAGCAGGCCCGCGATCGCGACCACCGAGTCACTCACCGTCGGCGGCGGCAAGGCCTACTCCCTCTACATCAACCCCGGCAACAGCTACTGGCGGGACGGCCACCTGACCGGCGTTCCCACGGGCAGCGCGCCGGAGGGCATGTACATGGTGACCAGCGGAACCCACGTCAACGGCGGCTGCTGCTTCGACTACGGCAACAGCGAGACCACCAGGAAGGCCGACGCCGCCGGCGCGATGGACGCCATCAACTTCAGCACCCAATGCTGGTTCGGCGGCTGTCAGGGAAGCGGCCCGTGGGTCCAGGCCGACCTCGAATGGGGGCTCTATCCCGGCGGCAGCCAGTCGTGGAACCCCAACCAGCGGGCCTTCCCCCACAAGTTCGTCACCGCCACGCTGAAGAACAACGGCACGACCCGGTTCGCCATCAAGGGCAGCAACGCCCAGTCCGGCAGCCTCTACACCCTTTACGATGGCTCGCTCCCCAACGGCTACAGTCCGATGAAGAAGCAGGGGGCCATCATCCTGGGCAGCGGCGGCGACTGCTGCAAGCCCGGTGGCGGCGCCAACCTCAGCGCGGGCACCTTCTACGAGGGAGCCGTGGTCGCCGGCTACCCCACCGACGCCGTGGAGAACGCCGTCCAGGCCGACGTCATCGCCGCCGGCTACCGCTGACACCGGTCGCTGAAAGAATACGACTTATTATCATCCATTTCTCCTCATCTGAGGCACATAAGTAGACCTCAGGTGAGGAGAAATGTCGGGCAAACGACCAGTTCACGCGGTCAAATGAAGGAAATCATGCGACGCGTCACGTACAGGACCAGAAAATAAGCACACTTAACGCTTGACAGTCCTGGCTGACGAGATCGTAATGAGGATTCAAAAGCCGCCGGGATACGCCTCCGGAGGCCTCCTCCATGGCCTCTCGTGGTGCCGTCGACGAGTTGATCTTGCCGAACACCGAAGGAAGCTGCGTAACGTGAGACAACCATCCTTATTCACCGCCATCGCCGTGGCGGCGCTCATCGTCCTGGGAGCGGCGGGTACGGCGTTCGGCGGAGCCATGTCGGCCACACACAGCACCGTCGCGGCTGCGGCGACCCCGGGCTGCGGCAAGCCTCCGGCCCTGGCGAGCGGTACGCATTCACTTGTGAGCAGCGGTCAGAACCGCAGCTACATCCTGCGCGTTCCCAGCAACTACGACAACAACCACCCCTACCGGTTGATCTTCGGGTTCCACTGGGTGGGCGGCACCGCCAATGATGTCGACTCGGGCGGAACCGATGGCTACAACTGGTCGTACTACGGACTCCGGCGCCTGGCGGACAACGCGAACAACAGCACCATCTTCGTCGCGCCCCAGGGCATCAACAACGGCTGGGCCAACTCCGGCGGCCAGGACGTCACCTTCACCGACGACATGATCAGGCAGATCGAAGCAGGCCTGTGCGTCGACACGACGCAGATCTTCTCTTCGGGATTCAGTTATGGCGGGGCGATGACGTACGCACTCGCCTGTGCCCGGCCGGCGGTCTTCCGCGCGGTCGCGGTCTATTCCGGCGCGAACCTCAGCGGGTGCGGCGGCGGCACCCAGCCCGTCGCCTATATCGGGTTCCACGGCATCAGGGACAACGTGCTGCCCATCTCATCCGGACGGTCGCTGCGTGACACGTTCGTCAGGAACAACGGCTGCAGCCCGCAGAACCCTCCCGAGCCGGCGTCCGGCAGCCTGACGCACATCGTCACCGCCTACTCGGGTTGCCGGGCCGGGTATCCGGTGGTCTGGGCCGCGTTCGACGGAGGTCACGATCCCGGTCCGATCGACGGGTGCACCTGTAGCGGCTGGCGGACCTGGACGTCCGGGGAAGCGTGGAAATTCTTCACCCAGTTCGGGAGCGACCCCTCCCCCACGCCGACGCCGACGCCCACGCCCACGCCTTCGCCCACGAGCGCGATCAAGGGTGTGGGGTCGGGGAGATGTCTTGACGTCTCCGGCGTCTCCCAGGCGAACGGTGCGCAGGTGCAGATCTGGGACTGCAACGGCCAGTCCAACCAGCAGTGGACGCCGACCAGCGCCGGTGAGCTGCGGGTGTACGGCGGCAAGTGCCTGGACGTCAACGGCGCCGGCACCGCCGACGGCACAGCCGTGATCATCTGGGACTGCAACGGCCAGAACAACCAGCAGTGGCGCCTCAACACCGACGGCACCATCACCGCGGCCGGGGCGAACAAATGCCTCGACGTCAGCGGTTCGGGCACCGCCAACGGCACCAAGGCCCAGATCTGGACCTGCCACGGCGGCACCAACCAGAAGTGGACCCGCGTCTGAACCCACCCGGCGGCCCTCGCCGGGGCGACCGACCCGCCCGGCGAGGGTCCCGGCCGCGCGAGTGCCTTGCCGGAAGAGTTCAGTGCCATCGTCCCCAGCACCCAGCTGCGGTGAAGGTCAACCGGCGACCGGACGGCCGCCCATGTCGACGTTGGGCGCGGCCTGGGCGACCAGGTCCGGGATCACGCCGCCGAGGTCCGCGGCATCCCAGAGATCTTGCCTGGTCACCTCCGGGCCGAGCCGCCACGCCTCGGCGACACCGATCCGCCCGCCGCCGACGTCGAACACCCGCCCGGTGACGGCGTCGCTCTCCGTACTGGCCAGCCAGGCCACCAGCGGCGAGACCTGCTCCGGCCCGAGCGCGGCAGCGTGGCAGCGTGGCCGGCCGGCATGAGAGCTTCGGTGAGCCGGGTGAGCGCGGCGGGCGCGACGGCGTTCGCGGTCACACCGTAGCGGCCGAGTTCCGTGGCCGCGATGAGGGTGAACGCGGCGATGCCGGCCTTGGCCGCGCCATAGTTGGACTGGCCGAAGTTGCCGTAGATGCCCGAGGCCGAGGTGGTGTTGATGAGCCGGGCGCGTAGCGGCTGCCCGCTCTCCTTGGCCCGCGCGCGCCAATACTCGGCGGCGAACCGGGTCGGCCCGGCGGTGCCACGCAGGTGGACCCGGATCACCGCGTCCCAGTTCTCCTCCGTCATGGACGCGATGGTCTGGTCGCGCAGGATGCCGGCGTTGTTCACCAGGACGTCCAGGCCGCCGAACTCGCCGATCGCCTGGTCGATGAGCCGCTTGGCGCCCTGCCAGTCGGCGACGTCGTCGGTGTTCGCGACGGCCTTGCCGCCCGCCGCCACGATCTCCTCCACCACCAGCCGCGCCGCGCCGGCGTCGGACCCGGTGCCGTCCGGGGCCCCGCCGAGGTCGTTGACCACCACGTGGGCCCCCTGCCGCGCCAGTTCCAGCGCGTGCGTACGGCCGAGACCGCGCCCCGCGCCGGTCACGATCGCCACCCGGCCTGCACAGATACCGCTCATATGGCTTCGCCCTCCTGTTGTCGCGTTGTTGAGTGGTTCAGGGCCTGCGGTTGGACAGCACCAGGCTCCCCGAGGCCGCGAAGAACATCCCCACGCCCTGCACGAACCCGATCTCGACGTCCGGCACCTGGGCGTCGGCCTCGCCTCTGAGCTGGCGGACGGACTCCTGGATGGCGAACATCCCGTACATCCCGGTGTGGGGGTAGCTGAGCCCGCCGCCGTTGGTGTTCATGGGCAGGGAGCCGCCCGGCCGGGTGTGGCCGTCGGCGATGAAGGCGCCCGACTCGCCGCGGCCGACGAAGCCGAGGTCTTCGAGCATGTACAGCGGTACGTGGGCGAAGGCGTCGTAGCACATCAGATGGTCGACGTCCCCGTGGCTCACCCCGGCCGTGGCGAACGCCTCCGCGCTGGAGCGCCGGAAGGCCAGGCTGGAGCCTGGGTCCTCCATCTGGGAGACCAGCGCGCCTTCGGCCGACTCGCCCGAGCCGAGCAGGTACACCGGGCGCCCGGGCAGATCGGCCGCGCGCTCGGCGCTGGTCAGCACCAGGGCGCCGCCGCCGTCGGTGACCACGCAGCACATGTCCTTGGTGAACGGGTAGGCGATCACCGGCCCGGCCAGCACCTCGTCCACGGTCATGATGTCGCGGCGCATGGCGCGCGGGTTCTTGGCCGCCCACTCCCGCTGGGCCACCACCACGTGGGCCAGGTGCTCCCGGCCCATGCCGCGCTCGTGCAGGAACCGCAGGGCGGGCAGGGTGAACGTGGCGTACGGCAGCACCGCCCCGTACGGCACATCACGCCCCGCTGCACCCGTACAGGAACACGATGGCGGCGATGCTCGGCACGCCGCACAGCGAGCCCGCCGTCACCGCCGAGAACCCCAGGCCCACCTGGAAGTAGGACGGCAGCCAGGTGAGGACCACGATCGCGATCATCGCCGCGGCGCTGTTGGCGAGCACGAAACCGGCGAAGGTGCCGGTCAGCAGAATGGCGCGGATGGGCGCACGCGGTCCTGGCGCCGCCGGGGCCTCGGGCCGCGCGGCCGCCTTGGCGGTGACCGCCTGACTGTAGGGCCCCTCCCGGCCGACGAGCAGCCAGCCCGCGGCCCAGACCAGGCCGAGAAGGTCGCTGCATCATCGGAACTCGACGCGGTAGAGCGGCGGATCACCGAGTTGTACACCAAGGCCGCCGACCACCTCGGCAATGAGCAGGCTCCCGTGCGCCTTGCCGGGCTGTATGCGCTCGAACGTCTCGGCCAGACCCACCCCGATCACCGGCAGACCGTCGTCGACGTCATCTGCGCCTACCTACGCATGCCTTTCGCCGGCCCAGCGATCTCCCAGGTCCCGACAAGACCGCCCGCTGCCGGGACAGCCTCGGAAGCCGGCCCGCAGCCTGGTGAACATCATCCCCGTCAGGAACTTCAAGTCCGCCTGACCGCTCAGCGCATCCTCACCGAGCACTTGCACGATCTGCGCGAAGGCCAGCGCACGACCCCTGCCAATCCGTCCTTTTGGGCTGGGATGCAGGTAGACCTGACCGGTGCCGTGCTGGTCGACTTCGATTTCGGCGGCTGCCATTCCGGGCGTGCGATCTTCGACGAGGTGCGCTTCGCTGGCGGAGCCAACTTTGCCTATGCCGAATTCGACACCGATGCCTTCTTCAAAAAGGCTCGGTTCGAGGGCGAGAGCGGTCACTTCTACGGGGCGCGGTTCGGCCGCCGCGCGGTCTTCGTCGACGCCGACTTCGACGGCACGGAGACCTCTTTCGCCTCCGCCAGCTTCTGCGGCATGACCTTCTTCGAAGGAGCCAAGCTCGAAGGCGGTGTTCGATTCGATGACGCCCGGGCCCTGCTGAACTTCGATACGCGCTGGGGTAGCGAACGGAACTGGCCACCCGGCTGGATCCTGGACGGCGCGCATCGGCACGGTGAGGACTGGGCGATGATCGTCCGAGAGGATCCCCAGAGTCACCGGTGTCGCGGCGGGGTGTTCTCCCATGACGGCCTCCGCGTTATCGCAGATGTTCACTCACTATCTGCGATAACAGGAGCGTGATTCATCGTTTGATCAGCAAAGCGGATTCAGGTCGTCTGCCTGTCGCGCCTCATTGATCACTACTCTGCTCGGGATCTTATTCCGTGCTGTTCGCCGCCTGTAGGGCATCCAGGTTTCGCCGGGTGGCCCGGGTGCTTGGATGATCTGGGCCGAGCACCTCCAGCTTGGCCGCCAGGACCGCACGGAACTCCCGCTCGGCCTGGCCATACCGGCCCTGCGCGACCAGCACGGTGGCGATCTCGTGGCGGGTGGCCAAGGTGTCGGGGTGGCGCTCGCCGAGCACCTCTAGCTTGGCCGCCAGGACCGCACGGTAGTCCTGCTCGGCCTGGCCATACCGGCCCTGCGCGGCCAGCGCGTAGGCGATCGCGTGGCGGGTGGTCAGGGTGTCGGGGTGGTGCTCGCCGAGCACCTCCACCGTCACCGCCAGGACCGCACGGAACTCCTGCTCGGCCTGGCCATGCCGACCCTGCGCGACCAGCATCCGCGCGATCGCGTGGCGGGTGGCCAGGGTGTCGGGGTGGCGCTCGCCGAGCACCTCCATCTCCATCGCCAGGAGCGCACGGAACTCCTGCTCGGCCTGGCCATGCCGACCCTGCGCGGCCAGCACGTTGGCGATCGCGTGGCGGGTGGCCAGGGTGTCGGGGTGGCGCTCGCCGAGCACCTCCAGCCGCACCGCCAGGACCGCACGGAACTCCTGCTCGGCCTGGCCATGCCGACCCTGCGCGACCAGCATCCGCGCGGCGAAGTATGCCGCCGTGGCGGCCTGGGATCTGGCCGCGCTGTCGGCCGAGGGCTGAGCCTGAATCGCGGCACGGAGAAAAAGCGCGTGTGGGATGAGCGCCTGCCACAGCGGCCACGTCGGTGGATCTTCAGGAAGGCCCGTTTCCTCGGACAAGGCCGCCGCCTCAGCAAGCGCGGCGGCCAACCGCGTCATGGCGGCATCCACGAGCCGGCCGGGTTCCAGACGGCCGGCGCCGGCATCACGAACGAGGGGATGCACCAGCGCGGCCGGGACCGCATCGGTGGTACGCAGATCGATCAGGGCGTAGTCGGCCAGCGCACGCAACGTCTCCCAGATCGCCGTCCCGGTGATGCCGGCAAACGCAGGGGAGTCGGCCAGCACCTCCGGGCGCAGCAGCAGCTCGTAAGGCACCGGCGCGTCGGCGAAGCAGGCCAGCAACGTCAGCAACGGTTGTGCGTAGGGGACGCCGGTGCGTGCGAGCTGGTCCAGCGACAACCGCCAGGTCTGCGCCACGAGCGTCAGCGCCCGCTGCTGCGACAGCCCTCCGGCCTGCTGCGGGTGGTCGTGCAGAAGCTGCAGGTACTGGGTGAAGGTCGCCGGGGCATCGGGGTCGGCGAAGGCGGCCGGAACCGTGGAGGTGTGGCCCAGATAGGCGCCGACCAAGCGCAACGCCAGCGGCAGCCCGTGCAGCCGGGCCGCCAGCACGGCCGCCTCCTGCTCGTTCCCGGCCTGTACGCCGGCGTGGTCGAGCAGGACCTGGCCGGCGGCCAGGTCCGGCAGGGACCGGACCTGGCGCAGCCGGCACCACGAGCCCCATCGCGAGGCGCGCCCTTCCCGGCTGGTCACCAGGACCCGCCCGGCCGAGCGCCGGTCAGCCGGCGGACGCACCCAGCCGGTGCCCCGCCGCAGATCACCCGGCCCGTCCAACAGGGAAAGGTCGTCGGCGTTGTCAATGACCAGCAACCAGCGGTCCGGTTGCCGCTCCAACCGATCCCAGAGCAGGTCTGCGGCGTCGCCCTGGCCAAGCTCCTCGGCGCTCACCCCCAGCCGGCGGGCCAGCGCGCGCATGCCCGCCACCAACTGCGTGATACTGGCGGCCGAAATCCACCACACCGGCTCACCCCGCTGCGCCGCCGCGTGCGCGGCCTCCACCGCGGTCCTGGTCTTGCCGCACCCGCCCAGCCCGTGCAGCACCAGCACGCCGTGAAAACCCTCCAGCACCGCCACCAGGTCCTCGCGGCCACGCAACGGCAGGCCCGGATCCCGGCCGCCCAGCGGCGGCGCGATGGACACCGCCTCATCCGGCGGATTGCCATCGGCGGCGAAGCTGACGTGCTGGACGCCGCCGTACTGCACCGCCTGACGGGCATGATCGTGCCCCGCGACGCTCTGCCGCCCCGGCAGGGGCAGATCAGGACCGCTCATCGCTCTGCTCGCCGAGCCGGTTCTCCTCCCCACCGCCGAAGGAGACGTTCTGGACGCCGTGCCCCTGCACCGCCTGCTGGGCGTGGTCGAATCCGAGCACCTGTTGGCGCACCTGCCCCGAGGACCCGGGCGCCCGCGCGCCGAGCGCCGTCACCAGCGCCCGCAGATCGGCCTCCACGGCCGGATCGTCTTCCAGCAGATCGCTCAGCCGCAACCGCCACGCCGCCTCCTGATCGGCTCGAGCCCGCTCCAAGGCCGCATCACTCTTGCCGGCCAGTTCCCGCCGCGAACGCTCCAGCCGCTGCTCGACGACATCCTGCTGCTCCGGCTCGCCCCGGCCCAGCAGCCGGGCGAACCCCTGCTTGGCCGCCGTCCACGCATCGGTGCTCATCGCCGACACCAGCGCGGTACCCCCCGCCGCCGCCAGCGCCGCTAACGCCTCACTCAACATCCCAGCCCCCTCATCCTGCTTCCATCCTGGCTCCCGTGTCCGGCTATCGCCACGAACACGTTCCGCATTACTCCGATAACCGACCGATCATGACCCAAGGTTCCCGATCACAAGGTCGCACGCCCCCGGTGCATACGAGGCGACTCCAGCAGTCCATCCGTAAACGACCGTTTCCGGGACCCATGCACCATTGTTTATGCAGCTCAGCGCCATATTGACTGTGGGCTGCGCCATGGAGCGGAAAGCGAATGGGCGACGCGTTCAATGCGGCATGGCGTCAACTAGCCGTACGCTTGCCCCAAGCCATCTCAGGCGACCTTGGCATTCCCCGGGAGTTCCGGCCGGACGCCCGGAAAGCCGACCAACCGGGAGCCGTCCTCAGCCAGAGGATCTCGTCATTGGCCGGAAGGGAGATGAGGAGGCCCAGTGTCCCAAGGGCACGCCGCCCCCCGGGAGCATCCGAGGGCGCCGAGTGTGTCTTTGAGCTGCTCGGCGGTTCTGGCGCCCAGGATCGGGTGTACGGCTTGCGAGCGTGCGCGGGTCCAGGCGATCGCCACCTGCGCGGAGGAGGCGCCGAGGTCATCTGCGGCCTCCTGCACTGCTTGGGCGACGGTGCGGTCTCGGGCTCCGAGAGAGCGTGGGTTGATCCGTGTGCCCTGGCGCGGTCCCGTCGAGGAGGTGAATGTGCCGGACAGGACGCCGTGGGCGAGCGGCCCCCAGGCGGCGACCGTAAGTCCGAACGTCTGGGCCATGGGCAGCAGTTCGCGTTCGATGTCGCGATTGAGCAGGCTGTATGGGGCTTGGATGGCCGCCAACGGGGTCCAGCCGCGCCACTCGGCCAGCGTGTTGGCGTGGGCGATGACCCAGGCCGGCGCGTCGGACATGCCGACGTAGAGGATCTTTCCAGCGCGTACGGCGTCATCCAGCGCCCGCATGGTCTCCTCGACCGGGGTGTGCCTGTCCCACAGGTGGACCCAGTACAGGTCGAGGTAGTCGGTGCCCAGTCGCCGCAGGCCGGCCTCCAGCGACAGGGTGAGGTTCTTGCGGTGGCTGCCGGCGGCGTTGGGGTCGCCGCCGTCGCGCGAGACGGCGTACTTGCTGGCGACCACGAACCGGTCGCGACGACCCGCCAACAGTTCGCCCAGGATGGTCTCGCTCCGGCCACCGGAGTAGAAGTTCGCGGTGTCGATGACGTTGCCGCCCGCTTCGCCGTACAGCTCGAGAATGCGGCGGGCCTCCTGCGGCGAGGCGCCGATCTGCTCCTCGCCGAACGTCATCGCGCCGAGGAAGACCTCGGAGACCCGCAGCCCGGTACGGCCCAGCAACCGGTAGCGCATGCTCACGCCGCCACTGCTGGACCAGCTGCCTCGCGGAGCTTCTTCAGGGCGCCCGACCAGGCGATGACCTCATCCAGCAGCTCGTTCAGGGTCGGCTCCTGGTGCGGTCCGGGAGCGATGATGCCGGGCTCGGCCGGGTCGGTGATCTCGAAGTCGGTGAAGGCCGACAGCGCGACCTGGGTGCGCACGTTGGCCACCTGAAGCTCGGTCATGACCTGCCGCAGGTGCTCCACGGCGCGCACGCCGCCGTGCACACCGTGGCTGACGAAGCCGGCGGCCTTGTTGTTCCACTCGGCGTACAGGAAGTCGATGGCGTTCTTCAGCGCGGCCGGAGCCGAGTGGTTGTACTCGGGGGTGACGATGACGAAGCCGTCGAAGGAGGCGATGGTCTGGGCCCACCGGTTGGTGTGGGGGTGGTGGTAGTCACCGAACAGGGCGGGCAGGGGCTCGTCCAGGACCGACAGGCCGTATTCGGCCAGGTCGACGACCTCGAAGGCGGCCTCTCCTGCGGTGACGGCGGGGTGGTGGGCGGCGATCTCGGCGACCCAGCGGGCCGCGACTGCGGTACGGCGGCGCGGGCGGGTACTGCCGATGACGATGGCGATCCTGATCATGTGTGTCTCTCCTCCATGCGTGCCGCTGGGTGCGGCATGAGGTAAAGTACAACGTGCATAGCAAAAAGTAAAACGATGACTGTAAACATGCTGGAGATGCTGGAATGACCAGGGAAAACACCACCAAGCCGCGCCCGCGCGGGGGACTGGTAGGCAAGCGGCAGGCGATTCTGGATGGCGCCCTGGCGGTGTTCGCCCGCGACGGCTACACCCGCGCCAGCATCGACGCGATCTCCGCCGAGGCGGGCGTGTCCACCCGGACGATCTACAACCACTTCACCGACAAGTCCGGGTTGTTCCTGGCCGTGATCCAGGAGAGCGCCACCCGGGCGGCCGACGTCCAGATCGCCGTCATCGACCGCCACCTGCGCAAGGTCACCGACCTCGAGGCCGACCTCGTCGAGTTCGGGTTGGACTGGGTGACGCCGAGGCCCGACAGCGCCGCACACTTCTCCCTGGTCGGCCAGATCAACGCCGAAGCTGGCCACATCCCTCAGGAAGCGATCGACGCCTGGCAGGAGACCGGGCCGCGACGCGTCCGCCGCGAGCTGGCCGGCCATCTGCGACAGCTGGCCGAGCGGGGGCTGCTGCGCATCGACGACCCCGACCGCGCGGCCCTGCACCTGCTGCTGCTGATCTCAGCCGGACTGCCGGCCCACCACGCCGCGCTCTCCGCCGATGAGCTCACCGCGACGGTCACCGCGGGCATCCACACCTTCCTGTACGGTCACCTTCGCCGAGACGGGTAGATGGCCGGCGAAGCCGGCCTGTGCCGATCCAATCGGGCCCGCCCAGGTCGAGGTGCCGACGGTCTGCGGTGCATCCGTTCGAAGTTGTGGCGGCGCTCGATCGAATCCGGCCAGGTCGACGGACTGACACCGCCAAGCCGTGATCTACGCCTGATCGCCCGTCTGGACTGGACCGGTGTTTTCGCCGAGAGGCAGGCGCTTGGCCACGTCGAGCCGTACCTCGCCGTAGGGCTGGACATGCTGCCAGAACAGAGGAGTCAGCCCACGCCGGTCGGCAGGCTTGAGCAGCTTCGCCATGGCGGGATCGGCGAGGACGTCTTGCAGCATCAGGGTGTTGATGCAGACGAGCGCCGCCTGGAGGATCCGCAGGCATAAGACGGTCATCTCCAACTCCTCGCGCCGGTTGGTGGCGATGTCGCCGCCCTTGCCGTAGAAGATCACCGAGTTTGCTCCGTTGGAGGACTCCACGACGTTGAGCCCTTCCTGGATCTCTCGCTGCAGCTCGCGCAGCCGCAGGTAGCGGGCGACGAAGATGGCCTTCTGCGCGCGGCCGACCTCCAGCATGGCTTGGTAG
Source organism: Nonomuraea aurantiaca (assembly GCF_020215705.1). Classification (GTDB taxonomy): domain Bacteria; phylum Actinomycetota; class Actinomycetes; order Streptosporangiales; family Streptosporangiaceae; genus Nonomuraea; species Nonomuraea aurantiaca. The sequence continues at coordinate 305,798 of NZ_JAIWNB010000012.1, forward strand.
GTCGGGTGGGAGGCGGAGTCGGTGAACCGGCGCAGGATCGCCTCCGTCGCCGCGGTGCCCTGCTTGATGGCCGTCGCGTATTTGATCATCTGGTCGTAGTTCTGTTCGATCAGGTCCCAGCTGATCGGCCGGGTCATCGCCGGGGTCAGCCGCGCGTACAGATCGCCCTCTCCGCTCTCCACCCGGTACAGCTTGACCTTGTTGATCTGCTTGATGCGCGGCAGCAGGTCGAAGCCCAGGAGCCTGGTCACACCGAACCCGATTTCCGTTTGGCCGTGGGAGTCGACGTAGTTGCCCTCGACCTTCATCGTGGTGCCGTGCCGTGCCGCGCCCTCGATCATCGCGTGCACCTCCGAGGCCGACGCGCGCAGGGTCTGGGAGTGCACCACCATGGATCCGCGCTCGATATGCCAGTAGATGAGGATGCCGCGGCCTCGTTACCTTGGAGCTGGCAAGAATTCAAGAGGCGTAAGACACCGGTTCCTCGCGTATACCTTCCCGTCTCGCTCAACGGGCCCGGCCCATCCGGTAGTGCTGGACCGACCCGACTTTGTCGAGGCTGCTCCCACCCTCCCCGGTGATCCCCGGATCAGGCTGCCTCCAGCTTCACCCCACCGCTACGACGGCAGAACCACGGTGGCCTTTCACCTCCGTTCGGACAAACAGCGCTTTCCATGGCGCACTGACAGCGTTCTTACCGGCACCCCCACACCGTGGAAGACCTGCTGGGCCGGCCCGCGTTCACCTTCGCCGACTGGGCACGCGACAACAGCCACACATTCTTCACAGCACGTACTGGGGGTGCGTGAGCGCCGCGTCCCGGCCGCTCGGCGCGTCAACGGTAGTGCCCGATCGCCACACTGGTGGGATTTGCGCCGAGGGGGATGGTGCCGGTGATGGAGTTGGTCGCCGTGTCGATCACCACCACACTCTTGGACGACAGGTCTGTGACATAAGCACGGCCGCCGTCCGGCGTGATCGCCACGTCCAAGGGCTCCTCGACAGTGATGGTGGCGGTGACGGTGTTGGTCGCGGTGTCGATCACCTGTACGGTGCCCGGTCCCGGCTCCGGCGTCCCGCCCTCCTCCCCACCCCCGCCTGGATCATGGGTGTTGGTGACGTATACCCGGCTGCTGTCCGGCGTGATCGCCACACCGCCGGGCCAGTCGTCGCCGGGGATTTCGGCGATTGTGGAATTGGTGGCCGCGTCCAAGGCCAGCACGTATTTGGCGTCGGGAACCGAGATGTACACCCGGCTGCCGTCCGGGGTGATCGCCACGTCCAACAGCTGGTCGAGGAACATGCCCCGGCGGTCAATGGGGGTGTTGGTCGCCGTGTCGAACACGTCTATGCCGCTGCCGGTGATGTAGGCGCGGCCACCGTCCGGACTGATCGCCACGTGCTGCGGCCATTGCACACCAGAGATGGTGGCGATGACGGTGTTGGAGCCCGTGTCGATCACGGACACGGTATTCGACTGCGCATTGGTGACATAGGCGCGGCTGCCGTCCGGGTTGATCGCCACCCCACTGGGCGAGTCACCGACGGGGATGGTGGCCCGTACGTTGTTGATCACCGACACGGTGTTCGAGCCCGTATTGACGATATAGCCGTGACGGCCGTCCGGGGTGATCGCCACGTCGCTTGGAGAGTTGCCGACGGGGATGGTGGCGATGACGGTGTTCGTCTTCGTGTCGATCACCGCCACGAAGCCGGACTTGAGAGTGACGTACGCGAACTCCACCAGCGGCGCGGCGGCAGCAGCCGGGCCGGGTACGGCCGATGGCAACAGCAGCACGACAATGGCCGACCCGACCGCGAGACGCCGCATACCGGACGGCCGCACGCCGCACCGCCGCTCGCGGCGGCGCGAGCAGCACATCCTGATCAACTCCGTGAACATCGCAACCCCTCGGCCGGATAGGTCCCCCTCTATCCCGTCCAGGCATGGCGACGGCTGACCGGCACACCATCTTGGCCCTCCAGAACGAAACCTTGACCCGCCAACGGGCCGCTGTTTCGTCCCGGACAGAACGGATCGTGGCCTGGATATGCCGATCTGCGTCTGTCTGCGGCGCGGGTCGCAGGCTGCGGTGATTTCGGCGGTGCCGCCGTCGACGGCGTACTCGTGGGAGACGACGGCGACGTGCCACTGCTTGACGGTGTGCGCGTCGGGGCGCTTCAGAAAGCGCGCGTCGCGGTATCCGGCGATGCGGCGGCCGCCCCGGAGGAGGGGCGCGCCGTGCTCGCTGTCGGGGAGGATGTCGTAGCGGTCGCCTGTCCACTCGACGCTGGCGGGGCAGGTGGTCACTCGTCTTCCTCCCAGGTCAGTCCGTACCGCACGTTCGTGTGGGGTTGTCCGGGGTGTTCTGCTGGCAGGAAGCAGTCGATTTCGCCGGGGTACGGGGAGCCTGGGATGGTCCAGACCTTCGCAGGCGGGGCCGCCTTGGCGGGCGGCTTCTTCCTGGTGACCGTCACGGCCTCAGGGTGTCAAGGGCGTGCCGGTGCCAGGTCGACCAGGCGTGACCATCGGCATCACGCATCGCCTCCACGGTGTCCCGCGCGGCTGGATCCAACTACTCACGCGCTCGGTCGGGCAGGGTCAGCACCTCCGGGCCGCGCCGGGCCGCCAGGTAGGACCGGGCCAGATGCACCAGGTTCGCCGTGGGGGTGATCTCCCGCACACCGACGGGCGCGGTGATCCGTTTGCTGGGCGCGATCATCTCGGCGTCGCATGCGCCGGCATCGCATCCCAGCCACGCCATGTGATCCCTTGCCACCCGCGTTCTCCGTCCTGCGCATCGTCGCATCCTGCCAGGTAGAGCAATTTGAGAGGGAATTGAGCCGATGGGACGCCAGGACCGTACAGGGGGGGCATGACACACCATGACGAGCGTGCAGAGCACGCGCCCCCGCCAGGGGCGAGCCACAACATCAGGAACGGCGTCGAGGCTCCCTTCATCCAGTTCGGCGAGGATCTTCGTACGGACTCGGTCGACGCCGACCCCGCGAAGGAGAGCGAGGAGACTGTCGCCTCGCCCACCGCACCAATCGTCCGCAACACGGTCACGGGCCATGTTCGCCCACTGCGTGCCGAGCTGGGCGAGCTGGTCGTTGACCTCTTGGCGGTCCCAGGCCGCGCCGTTCCAGCGGCCGGCGCCGAGAATGTTGCGCGCCTGGCGGTACTTCCAGCCCTTCTTGTGCCGCAGAACGCGCAGCAGCTCGGCGAACCCCTCGGGGCCGCCGCTGTCTTCCGGCGGGCAGGCGCGCCCGCCAGCGCTGCAGCGCGGGTAGAGCGCCTTCGCGCCGGGCTGGTGGATCTTCTCCACCACCAGGTCGTGGTCCCAGCAGTCGCCGAAGTCGTAACGGTAGGCCAGCCACTGACCCGGCTCGGGCAGCAGGCCGGCCAGGGTCACGTCGTACTCGCTGGTGTGGTTGTCGCCGTACTCGACCCAGTCCTTGGCGAACAGGTGCAGGTGATAGTTCTGCCAGCCCATCGCGGCCTGGATCACGTTGTGCAGGTCGAACAGGCTGGCGGCCGACGGCACCTGGATAGGGGACGGCTGGACGCGCGAGCTATCGCAGGCGGATCGCCTCGGCCGCGGCGGCAGACCAGGTAGACCGGAACCCCGCCGGCGTCCAGCCCTCCACCAGGCGGTCGTCGGTCACCATGATCTGCCACTGGCCCAGGGCGACCATGCCCACCACCAGCCACGGCAGCCACGGCAGCCACGGCCACGACGTCTCATCCTTGTCGTCGGCCGTCAGCGGGTGGCGGACCTGTACCGGCGACGCGTCCGGGAACGGGTTCGCCTGCCGGGCCGGTGCCTCCGCCAAGGTCTCCACGCCCAGCTCCAGGTCCGACTTGGCCAGCGTCGCCTCGATCGTGCCCGCGGCCAGCTCATCGGCCAGCGCCAGGATGACCGTGTTGCTTGCCGCGAACGCCTCCACCGCCGCCACGTACTGGTCGACCTTCGCGGCCGTGGCCGTGTTCAGGTCCTTGGCCTGCCGGCGGTCGCCGGTCTCGGCCCACAGCCACAGGTCATCGGGCTGCTCCCCGAACACCTGCCGCTGCGCGCGGGGTTTCGATGGGGATCCCGTCGATCGCTTTGCGGTTGGCGGTGGTGGTCAGGAGCCTGTGACGAACCAATCTTTGCTCATCTGTCTCTCCGTTCTGGGATGTTTACCAGGCGATGGGGCCGAGGCGATCGATGAAGATCCCGGTTGGCCCGTCAGCGGCGAGCGTCGCGAGCTCGATGATCGGATCACTGCCCTCGGTGACCGTCAGCTCGCCCGTGTGGATGTTCATGTCGGTGGCGGTGAACCTGCCGTTGGCGACCTCGCCGGGGGTCACGGCGTTGAACTTGATGGCCGGCAGCGCCTGGGCGTATCGGACGGTGATCATGTTCAGTGCCGCCTTCGACGAGGTGTAGGCGAGTTCGTACATCGTCGAGACGGCTTGCCCGGGGTCAGTCACGACGACGATAGATCCCCCGGCGCCGGTGACCATCACCACCCGCGGGTTATCGGCCGCCTGCAACAGCGGCAGGAACGCGTGCGTGACCCGGACCGGCCCGTACACATTGGTGTCGTAGACGGCGTGGATGTCCTTGGCCGTCGCGTCCGCCGGGTTGACACCGCCGCCCGGCGTGCCGGCGTTGTTGATCAGCACGTCCATTCGGTCGGTGTGCTCCCGGACTAGCCGCACAGCCCCGGCCACCGACTCCTCCGAGGTCACGTCCAAGGGGACCATGATGACGTGTGCGCCGTCGGCGGCCAGCTTCTGCGCGGCGGCGCTTCCCCTGCCCTCGTCGCGTGAGCCGAGGAAGACCCTCCAACCCAGCTCTCCGAGCCTACGCGCCGTCTCGTAGCCCAGGCCTTTGTTCGCTCCAGTGATCAATACTGAGTTCATGTTCTCTCCTGACGTCGTTGTACTTGCGACCATGTGACGGTGCCGACCCGATTCCTGTGACACTGCCGAGGTGTGATGGAGGACACCAGCGGCGGGTTGTCACAAACCGGCGGGATCGGCGTCTTGTGTGCGGGGTTCGACCCGCGCGAACCGACCAGCGATCCGGTCCATGGCCGCCTCGAACGCCTCCCGCCGACGGGCAGGGTCTACGCTGTGACCTGCGGCCACCACATGATCGTTTGTCTTGCACATCGATGATCAACGGTGGCCGCACCCGTCTCCACAGCGCGTCAGGGTCGCGCAGCGTCCGCCTGCCGTCCTGTGTCAGGAGGACATGTGCAACGTGGCGAAGTCTGGTGGGTCGAGTTCGACGAGCGGCGGCCGGTCGAATTCGGCACCTTGCCTCCAGCGCGGATGCGCTGGAGGCAAGGTCTGACCTACCCGCCAGCTACGGGTACGGACGGATGCGTAGTCCACCCGGGGAGGGCTTACTCCTACAGGATGGATAGGGCTCGGGATGGGCACAGGGTGACGGCGTGGTGCGCCTGTGCGGCGCTCTGGTCGTCGGGGTGGTCGGTCAGCAGGGCCACGATGCCGTCGTCGTCTTGGTCGAAGACGGCCGGTTCGGTCAGGACGCACTGCCCGGAGCCGACGCAGAGACGGGTGTCCGCTTTGATCCGCATCATGTCCTGCTCACCAGGTGACCGGGAGTTCGTGGGCGCCGTAGATGACGGCGTCGGACTTGAACGGCAGGTCATCGACCGGTACGGCGAGCCGCAGGGCAGGGATGCGGCGGAACAGCGTGTCGAAGACGATCTGCAGTTCCATCCGGGCCAGGTTCTGGCCGAGGCACTGGTGCGGGCCGAAGCCGAAGGCGAGGTGGTGGCGGGCCCCGCGCTCGACGTCCAGGTCGGTCGGGTCCTTGAACGCCGCCGGGTCCCAGTTGGCCGACAGGGCCGAGACGATGACGCCCTCGCCGGCCTTGATGCTCACCCCGCCGATCTCCACGTCTTCGGTGGCCAGCCGGGAGGTGACCCCGTCGGCGATGGTGAAGTAGCGCAGCAGTTCCTCCACGGCCATGGGCGTCCTGTCCGGGTCGGCCTTGATCAGGGCCAGTTGCTCCGGGTGGGTGAGGAGCCCGACCACGCCGAGCGAGATCATGTTCGCGGTGGTCTCGTGGCCTGCGGTCAGCAGAAGGAAGGCCAGGCTCACCAAGCCCGCGTGGTCGAGGGTGCCCTCCTGGCGCTGCCGGGCGATTTGCCGGCCGAACAGGTCGTCGCTGGGTTCGGACTCCTTGCGGGTGATCAGGTCGTCGATGTAGGCGCGCAGTTCGGCGAAGGCTCGCCGGCGGTCCTCCAGCGAAGTCCGGCGCACCATCATGGTGGTGCGGCTTTGGAAGAAGTCGTGGTCGGTGTAGGGGACGCCGAGCAGTTCGCAGATCACCAGGGAGGGCACCGGCAGCGACAGCGCCTGCACCAGGTCGACCGGTCGCTGGTCGGCGGCGAGCAGGTCGTCGATGAAGCGGTCGACGATGGCCTGGATGCGCGGGCGCAGCGCGGCGAGGCGCTTGACGGTGAACTCGCCGATCACCGGGCGTCGGGCCGCGGAGTGTTCCGCGCCGTCCATGCCGAGCATCAACGGCGGCTGGCTGCGGAGCTGCTGCAGGGTCGCCGCGTCGAGGGTGAAGAGCGGGAAGCCGTCCTTGCGCTTGTCGGAGGAGAAGCGGCCGTCGACGAGGACGGTACGGGCCTCCTCATGCCCGGACACCCACCACGCCTCGCCGCCGCTGGCCAGGCGGACCTTGTTGATCGGCGCCTGCTCGCGCAGTTGCTCGTAGGCGGCGGGCGGGGCGAACGGGCAGCCCCGCTCGACCGGCAGTTCCAGACCGGCGAGTTCGCCGGTAACGCCCTTTGTCATGAATGACCTCCCAGTGGGGGAATTTGTTCTGCTTGTGGCGGCCTCGGAGCGTGATCGACATCGCCGGTTCCGCGTAGGACGAGAGTCGCCTGTTGCGCCACCGTCAGGTCCATATCGCTCCGAGGCTGTGGGCCGGCTCGTCACCGGTGTTCATCGCAGGGTGAGCGGGGTCTCGGATGCGATGCGGGTCAGCTTCTGCGGGTTGCGGACGTAGTAGAGGCCGGTGATGCGGGCGTCCTCGACCCGGGCTGCTATGACGCCGTCGATGTCGCCGTCCACGCGCAGCAGGAGTGCCGGGTTACCGTTGACCACGGTGGGTTTGCCGGCGAGCGCGATCTGGGCCTTGCCGAGGCCGCTGACGATCATGCGGGCCACCTTGTCGGCGCCGATGATCGGCCGCGGCGCGGCCTGCTTGACGCCGCCACCGTCGCTGATCAGGACGACCTCCGGGGCGAGCACGTCGAGCAGGCCCTGCAGGTCCCTGGTTTCGACCGCGCGCTGAAACGACTCCAGTACCGCCCGGGTCTGGCTCGCGGAGACCACCTCGCGAGGGCGGCGGGCGTCGACGTGCCGCCGGGCGCGGTGCGCGATCTGGCGCACGGTCGCCGGGGTCTTGCCGACCGCGGCCGCGATCTCGTCGTAGCCGACGTCGAAGACCTCGCGCAGCACGAAGACGGCGCGCTCGGTCGGCGACAGCGTCTCCAGGACGAGCATCAGCGCCATCGACACACTCTCGGCGAGCTCGACGTCCTCGGCCACGTCCGGCGCGGTGAGCAGCGGCTCGGGCAGCCAGGGGCCGACGTAGGCCTCCTTGCGGCGCCTCATGGTGCGCAGCCGGTCGAGCGAGCGCCGGGTGGCGATCTGCACCAGGTAGGCGCGCTGGTCGAGCACCTGCGCCAGGTCGACCTTCATCCACCGCAGCCAGGTCTCCTGCAGGACGTCCTCGGCGTCGGCGGCCGAGCCGAGCATCTCGTAGGCGACGGTGAACAGCAGGTTGCGGTGGGCGAGGAAGGCCTCGGTCGCCTCGGAAACGCAGGCCATCCGGCCGCCACCAGCCATCGGCTCGACTGTGCCCGTCGTTGCATCCCTGCGCTCGTTCATACCTGGCTCCTCCCAGACCCGCAAATCCTGCTCCATGCACTAGGCGCCGGCGCCCACCGCTGTGTGACACCCGTGATCGGTGACACACGTCACATGACCGCTCTGTCACAGGGATCGGGTCGCCGGCGCCTCATGGTCGTCAGGACGCCGCGCGAACGATTCGCGCGGCACACAACTCCCCGCGAGTTGATCGCCTTGGCCGGTTGCGTGGTGACCGCCGCGCGACCGCCACCGGAGAAAGAACGGAAAGACATCATGAGCAAGGTCTGGTTCGTCACCGGTTCGTCGCGCGGCCTCGGCCGTAACTTCGTCGAGGCCGCCCTGTCGCGCGGCGACCGGGTGGCCGCGGCCGCCCGGAAAGCCGCGAGCCTTGATGAGCTGGTCGCCGCCTACGGCGAGGCGGTGCTTCCGCTGGAGCTGGACGTGACCGACAAGGCCGCCGTCTTCGAGAGTGTGAAGCGGGCCAGGGAGCACTTCGGCCGTCTCGACGTCATCGTGAACAACGCCGGCTATGCCCAGGTCGGCGCGGTCGAGGAGCTGGCCGAGCAGCAGTTGCGCGACCAGCTGGAGACCAACCTGTTCGGCGCGTTGTGGGTGATCCAGGCCGCGCTGCCCTACCTGCGCGAGCAGGGCGCGGGGCACATCATTCAGCTGTCCTCGGCGGCCGGGCTCATGGCGATGCCGCTCAGCGGCGCCTACAGCGCCTCCAAGTGGGCCCTGGAAGCTCTGAACGAATCCCTCGCCCAAGAGGTCGCCGACTTCGGCGTCAAGGTGACTGTGATCGAGCCCGGCGGCTTCGCCACGCGGTCCGGCAAGAACCCCGATCCCCTCCACAACGGCCACCTGGCCGAGCCCAACCCGGTCTACGACGGCCTTCGCCAGCGCATTGCCGCGTTCGCGGGCAAGCAGCCCGCCGGCGACCCGGCCGCCGCGGCTCAGGCGCTCCTCAAGATCGTCGACTTGGACGAGCCGCCCCTGCGGGTGCTCTTCGGGCAGGGCTTCTACCCGATGCTCCAGCAGGTCTACGCCGACCGCGTCAAGACCTGGGCCGACTGGCAAGACCTTTCGGCGCAGGCTCACGGCAACCTCGATCAAGAAAATCGGTGACCCAGGGCCGAGTCAACTCACCGGGAGCAAGCGAACCGACAGGAGCAACACATGAAGCACCGCATCGTCGTCCTCGGCGCCGGCTATGCCGGGGCCTACGTGGCCGGGAACCTGGCCCGCCGGCTGTCTCCGGCGGACACCGAGATCACCGTGGTCAACGCTGAGCCGGACTTCGTCGAGCGGCTGCGGCTGCACCAGCTCGCGGCAGGCCAGGACCTCGAGGCTCAAAGGCTCGCCGACGTCTTCGCGGGCACGGGGATACGGCTGCGCCTGGCCCGTGTCACCGCCGTCGACCCCGAGCGCCAGGTCGTCGCCGTCACGGACGCCGACGGCGGCGAACTCGGCTACGACACGCTTGTCTGCGCGCTCGGCAGCCACGTCGCCGACTGCGGCGTCCCCGGCGTGGCCGAGCACGCCTTCCACGTCACCGCCCGGCCCGCGGCGCTGCGCCTGCGCGAACGCCTGGACAGCCTGGACAGGCGGGGCGAGGGCGGGCGTGTGCTGGTCGTCGGCGACGGGTTGACCGGCATTGAGACCGCCACCGAGTTCGCCGAATCCCGGCCCGGCCTGTCGGTGGCGCTCATCGCCCGCGGCGAGCTGGGCGCCCGGCTGTCCGCCGGAGCCCGCAGCCATCTGCGCCAGGCCTGTGACCGGCTGGGCATTACCGTGCTGGAGCACACCAGCGTCGAAGCCGTCGAAGCGACGCGGGTGCTGTGCGCCGACGGCACCGCCTTGGCGTCCGACGCGACCGTGTGGACGGCTGGGTTCGCGGTCACCCCGATCACCGCCGCCAGCGGGCTGGAGGTCACCGAGAACGGTCAGATCGTCGTCGATGGCACCATGCGGTCGGTCTCGCACCCGAACGTCTACGCCGCCGGCGATAGCGCCTACGCCATCGGCGACAACGGCCGGCCGCTGCCGATGTCCTGCGCTTCGGCCGGCTCCACCGGCCGGCAGGCCACGGACGCGATCGTGGGACGTCTGACCGGCCGCAAGATTGCGAAGAGCAGGCTGGATTACCCGGGCAACCACATCAGCCTCGGACGGCGGGACGGGATCCTGCTGTCGGCGTACGGGTGAACGTGCGCCAGCGTGTACGGATGAGAATGCACCGTTCTTGATGCGGTGACACTCCGTTACTGCGAGGCTACTGTTCTCTGTTCGGAGTCGGTGGAGGGCGGCTGACGGTG
>NZ_JAIWNB010000120.1 GCF_020215705.1 Nonomuraea aurantiaca
GAGCCGGGGCTCACTCCGAGGTCTCCGATGATCCTGGTTTGATTGGTGTTGCTGACCGCTGATCCCGCCAGAACCGCGAACGGCGCGGCATTACCAATACTCACCGGCTGCGCCTTGGTCGCATGGCTCTGGATCCCGCTCGCCACGGTCGTGACAAGGAGAGCCGTCAGAGGCGCTGCCAACAAGAAGCGTACCTTCGATGTGTGAAGTATCCGGAAATCAGTAAATGCCACAACATCCCCCTTATGTTGAAAATTGGCGGAGATGGCGCTCGCCAATGATGTCGGTTGGAATCGTGACGTTACTGCTTGCCGCCGAAGAAGCCTGAATCGTCATTCAGGTGTCACTCACTGTTCCGGTAAACATCTGGGCCGCGAAGTGCTGATCGGTCTTCTGGGTGGCCGAGTGTCCAGCCGCGCACCTGCCGTAGCCGCCGATAGGGATAGGGCGAGCGGGGCTCCAACGGCGAGCGGAATCGGCTCTATGTCATGCTTTAGCCAATATGTGAGTTCTATCGCTCCTGTCCTACGATTCGACGCGCCGAGCTGGGCCATCCCCTGTACGCGAAGATCGCAATATATCGAGTTAATACCTCCAAGTAAGTAACGGGCGTGGACATGGATGGGTAAGGACCGCATTAAAAGTCCGTTAGCCGGAGTCTTGGTTGATCGAATAAAACGCACGCTTGCTACCGTTCTAGGCGCACACATCGTCGCATGTCATGACGGCGCATAGCCGATGATGACATGCGCGCGGTATCTCATGCCCGGTGATCGTGGCTGTGCAAGCTCCGGTACGAGGCTTTAAAGGAGTTGTGTCACATGTCGATGTTCCGTCACCACGCATCCGATGACGCGGCCGGCACGGTCGCGCTGGAGCGTGGAGTGAACGCTCAGCGGCGTTCAGAGGCTCGGGAAAGAAATAGGGTGCCCTTCTGGAGGAAGGGCGCGGCCGTGAACGATGCGGGGCGCTCGCGCGGCGCAGAAAGCATCCGTCGTTCCTGGCCGTCCGCGGCTCTGGCGGTCGCGCTTTCGATGGGCGCCGTCGTCCTGACCGCAGGAAGCGCGGAAGCCCAACCGGTGAGTATTGGTAATGCCGCGCCGTTCGCGGTTCTGGCGGGATCAGCGGTCAGCAACACCAATCAAACCAGGATCATCGGAGACCTCGGAGTGAGCCCCGGCTC
>NZ_JAIWNB010000121.1 GCF_020215705.1 Nonomuraea aurantiaca
AAGGGTCAAGGCTCTCAAACGCAGCCGCTATGGCCGAGCCAACTTCGACCTGCTCCGAAAGATCATCCTATGCAACCGATGCTGAAATGACCGTGCGTGACGACGTCACACGCTTTGCGTCAGAGCCACTTTTACATGGCCACGGACACGGTTCCGGCCATCCGGCGCTGAACGCTGTTCGAGAGGCCATCAACGCCGTACCGATCCAGCTGCGCGGCACCGTGCAGCCGCTCACCAGCCTTCGGGCACGACTTGATGCGGCGTGGCGGATCAGGCATTCCTCTCCCGATCATCGCACTGCCCTCGGTGATCTGCTGCCTGACCTGATTCGCGATACCCAGCTGGCCGCCTGGATGTACCGAGGCGAGCAGCGGCGCACCGCCCAGGCGCTGCTCGCGGAGACCTATGGTCTGACTCAGATGTTCGTCGCTTACCAGCCCGCGCCGGACCTGCTGTGGCGGGTGGCCGACCGGGCGCTGGCCGCCGCGCGGGAGTCAGAGGATCCGCTGGCGTTGTCGTGTGCGGCGTGGTTCCTCGTTCAGGTGCATAGGGAGGCCGCCGACTTCGACGCCGCGCATGAGATCAACAGGCAGGGAATGGCGGCCATCGAGTCGCACATGGACGACCCGAGCACGGATCTGCTCGCCATGTGGGGGGCGTTGTTGTTCGAGCTGGCCTTCACCGCGGCACGTACCGGCGACATCGGTGATGCGTGGCGGCATTGGGATGAGGCAGCGCGGGTCGCAGATCGGCTCCCTGACGATTATTACCAGCCGTGGACCTCGTTCTCGCGGGTGATCATGCGTCCGCACGCCGTCACCATCGCGGTTGAGCTCCATCAGGGTGGCGAGTCGGCGCGGCAGAGCGTCCACGCCGAGTCCGTACCTATTCCGTCCCGTCCGCGACGCGGCCGGCATCTGATCGAGGTGGCCCGTGCCCACTTGCTGCAGCGAAGACCACGCGGCGGTCCTCGGTAGGTCGCGTCCGAGATGCGGTGTAAAAGTGAACGAGCGTAGGTTGCCGTGCTGAACCGACCAAAGTTCGCACTACGCAAGGACCTACGCTCGTGGCACGCACACTACCGCCCGTTCAGGCCATTCGCG
>NZ_JAIWNB010000122.1 GCF_020215705.1 Nonomuraea aurantiaca
TGACGACCCGCTCCGCTTGCTCACGTTGCGAGGTTGTCTGGCGTGCGTGTAGTCAGTCCGCCGCGAGCCCTCGGAAGGACATCTGTTGGCAGCCTCGCGCAACGCCTCCGCCGTACCCGCTGGTCCCCGTCGCGTCTCTTTTTCGCGCATCCAGGAGCCCCTCGAAGTTCCTGACCTTCTCGCTTTGCAGACCGAGTCGTTCGACTGGCTGCTGGGCAATGAGAAATGGAAGGCCCGGGTTGAGGCGGCTCGTCAGGCCGGGCGCAAGGACGTCCCGACCCAGTCGGGCCTCGAAGAGATCTTCGAAGAGATCAGTCCCATCGAGGACTTCTCGGGGACCATGTCCTTGTCGTTCCGTGATCACCGGTTCGAGCCGCCCAAGTACTCCGTAGATGAGTGCAAAGACAAGGACATGACCTTCTCCGCCCCGATGTTCGTCACGGCGGAGTTCATCAATAACACCACTGGCGAGATCAAGTCCCAGACGGTGTTCATGGGTGATTTCCCGCTCATGACGCCCAAGGGCACCTTCATCATCAACGGCACCGAGCGTGTCGTGGTCTCGCAGCTCGTCCGTTCGCCGGGCGTCTACTTCGAACGCAATGTCGACAAGACTTCCGACAAGGACTTGTACGGCTGCAGAGTCATCCCGTCGCGGGGTGCCTGGCTGGAGTTCGAGATCGACAAGCGTGACAGTGTCGGTGTCCGTATCGACCGTAAGCGCAAGCAGGCCGTCACCGTGCTTCTCAAGGCACTGGGCTGGACCAGCGAGGCGATCTTGGAGCGGTTCGGCCAGTACGAGTCGATGCGCGCCACGCTGGAGAAGGACCACACGGCCGGCCAGGACGACGCGCTGCTGGACATCTACCGCAAGCTGCGTCCGGGTGAGCCGCCGACCAAGGAGTCGGCGCAGACCCTGCTGGAGAACCTGTACTTCAACCCCAAGCGTTACGACCTGGCCAAGGTCGGTCGCTACAAGATCAACAAGAAGCTCGGGGTCG
>NZ_JAIWNB010000123.1 GCF_020215705.1 Nonomuraea aurantiaca
CACGCCTCGGCGAAGGCGTCGATGCGCCGCTGGACGTGCTCCACCAGTGCCTGGCCCGGCTCGACCTCTTCGCCCAGGGCGCTGGTGTCGAAGATGTCCCAGTAGGCGGCCTTGATCTGTGCCTGATCGCTCGCGCTGACTTTGGAGAGCACGTTGCGGCATTTGTGAATCACGCAGCGCTGCCGCAGCGAACGGGGAAAGGCCTGCTCGGCGGCGCTAATGAGGCCGGGTGCGCCGTCGGAGACGATCAGCAGCGGGGGTTTGAGGCCGCGCCCGGCCAGGTCGGTGAGGAAGTCATGCCAGGCGTCGGTCGATTCGGAGCCGGCAGCAGCCAGGCCGATGAAGACCGGCTTGCCGTCGCATGTGATGCCCCAGGCGGCCAGGACCGGCTCGGCGCGTTGCCCGTCGTGCATCTTGAAGTGCGAGGCGTCCAGGAACAGGTAGTCCAGCTCGACGCCGGACAGCTCACGTCGGCACCAGGCGTCGTACTCAGCGACGATGGCCTGGCAGATGGTCGAGACGGTCGACTTGGACAAGGCTGCCTCCGGGCCGAGCGCATCGGCCAGGGCGCCCTCGACGTCGCGCACGGACAGGCCGCGGACGAAGGAGGCGATGACGAGGGTTTCCAGCGCGTTGGTGCGGGTCACTCCGGTGCCGAACAGGCGAGAGGCGAAGGCTTCAGTGGTGCCGCGCAGCTTCGGGCGAGCGATGGTGACAGGCCCGGTGGTGGTCTTGACGGTGGTGGAGCAGTGGCCGTTGCGGTGGCCCGGGCGGATCACGGCTTTCTCGTCGTCGGCTGCGACGGCGGCGGCGCGCTGGTAGCGGGCGCGGCCGAGGAAGGCGTCCACCTCGGCCTCCACAGCGGTCTGGATGATCAGGCGGGCACCGAGACGGGCGACGTCTTCGATGACCTCCACCAGGTCACGGCCTTCGGTGAACAAGGCGTCGATCTCGGCGCGAATGGC
>NZ_JAIWNB010000124.1 GCF_020215705.1 Nonomuraea aurantiaca
GAGGTGCTTGGGGCGAAGTGGATGGGTTCTTCGTTGTCGAAGGTGGTTCCGCCGAGGTAGACGGCGGTGATGCGGTGTTGTCCTGTGGTGAGGGTGGAGGTGGTGAGGGTGGCGGGTTGGGTGGTGCTGTTGAAGGCGGTGCCGAGGATGGTGTCGCCGTCTTTGAAGGCGACGTCTCCTTGGGGGACGAGGGTGCCGCTGGTGGGGTTGACGGTGGCGGTGAAGGTGATGGCTTGTCCGGTTCGGGCGGGGTTGTTGTTGGAGCTGACTGTGGTGGTGGTGGGGCGGTCGTCGGGTATTTGGAGGAGGGTGGGTGGTTGGCTGGTGGCGCTGCTGATGGTGATGGCGTTGTTGATGGTGAACAGGTGTCCGATGGATGCTGCTCGGGTGTTGACGGTGATGGCGTTGTTGGCGAGGAGGTTTCCGCGGAAGGTGGTGAAGGTGTTGAGGGTGGCGGAGTCGGTGATGGCCCAGTAGAGGTTGTTGGCTTGGGCGCCGCCGGTGAGGGTGATGGTGCTGGAGGTGGCGGCGGTCAGGGTGGTGGCTTTGAAGACGAAGATGGCGTCTGGGTTGGCTTGGGCGTCCAGGGTGAGGGTTCCGTTGATTTGGAAGTTGCCGGTGGTGGAGTTGTAGACGCCGGGTGTTCTGGTGGTGCTGCCTAGTTCTGCGGGCAGGGTGGCGTCGGGTGTGAGTGCGGTGAGGTCGTTGTAGGCGTCGACCACGTCGGATTTGGCGTTCGCCGCGGTGGAGTCGCCGGCGTGGGTGGTGCCGTTCACGATGCCGGGTGGGAAGCCGGTGACGGTGGAGCCGGGGCTCACTCCGAGGTCTCCGATGATCCTGGTTTGATTGGTGTTGCTGACCGCTGATCCCGCCAGAACCGCGAACGGCGCGGCATTACCAATACTCACCGG
>NZ_JAIWNB010000125.1 GCF_020215705.1 Nonomuraea aurantiaca
AAGCAACGGCATTGTGTCCCCGGCGGAAAGTGCAGCACGGTGACGGCCAGCCCGCTCTCGTCGGCGAAGGCGGCCAAATCGTTCTTGAACAGGTGGGAGTCGGCGGAGTTCGCTCCTCCCGAATCGGCGGTGATCAGCAGCCGGGTCGCGTCGGGGTAGTGGCCTCGGCCTTGCTGATTCCACCAGCGGCGGATGGACTCCACCGCGAAAGCCGCGGTGTTGCGGTCGGTGCCCACGTTCACCCAGCCGACGTCTTGGCCCAGGTCATAGATGCCATACGGGATCGCGACCGGAGTATCAGCGAAGGTGAAGTCGTGATCGGGGGCCGTGATCGGCTTCTTCTTGGGCCGGTAGGTGCGGCCGGCTCGGGCGAAGTCACCGATCGGTTCCTTCTTCTTGGCGTCCACGCTCACCACCGGCAAACCGTCGGCGAGGAACTGTTCGACCGTGGTGTTGATGTGCTGGAACTGGGCGTCGCGGTCAGGGACCTGGCTGCCGGCGCGCCGCTTGGCCATGCCCTGGAGGCTGAACCCCCTCGCGCGCAGCAGATCACCCACCGCCGGAGCACTGATCGGATGCCCTGCCGCGGTTAACTCCCGGGCCAGGTCCCGCAACGAGGCCGTGGTCCAGCGCAGCGGAGAAACCGGATCACCGATCTCCCGCGGCTCGATCAACGCCTCAAGCGACGGCACCAGGCCCGGGTCACGCTCAGCAGCCGGCTTTCGTCCGCCACCGGGCCGGCGCACCCGGCCCAAAACCGGTGCACCACCAGCGAGCTCGAGACGTCCCCGCGCGATGGTCGACTCCGACACCTCTGCCAGCCTGGCCACCACCACGATCCCGCCATGCCCGAGCGCATCGGCCTCAGCAGCCAGATACAAGCG
>NZ_JAIWNB010000126.1 GCF_020215705.1 Nonomuraea aurantiaca
TGGGCTTCCCCTTCTAGCGTGGAGATCTGACCTAAGGAGAAGGTTGGGTCGTGGGAGAGACCAGACGCAGGTTCGATCCGGAGTTCCGCGCGGGCGCGGTGCGCATCGTGCGGGAGACAGGAAAACCAATCGCGCAGGTCGCCAAGGATCTGGGCATCAATGCGGGCACGCTGGCCAACTGGGTGCAGATGGACCGGCTGGCCCGCGAGCAGGACACCAACGGTGGTGAGCTGGCCGAGTCCGAGCGGGAGGAACTCGCCAGGCTGCGCAGGCAGCGGGCTGAGTGGGCCAAGGAACGCGCCGAGCTGGAGATGGAGCGCGATGTCCTCAAACGCTCGGTGGTCTTGTGGGTTCGAGAGGCGATGGGCCGGTAGGCGTGGCGGCCTTCATCAGCTCCCAGAAGACCGATCATGGCGTGCCCCACGCGTTGACCTGCCGGGCCTTGGGCGTCTCTCCGTCCTGGTACTACAAGTGGCGCGACCGGGCGCCGACGGCCCGCCAGCGGCGACGCGCGGACCTGGACGCGCATATCGAGGCCAGGTTCTCCGCCTCGGGCGGCACCTACGGCAGCCCGCGCATCACCCGTGACCTGCATGAGGCGGGATGGCGGGTATCGGAGAACACCGTCGCCGGCCGCATGGCCGAGCTCGGGTTAGCCGGCCGTGCGGCCAGCAGACGCCGGTCGCTGACCCGTCAGGGCAAACGGCCCGCTGCGCCCGACCTGGTCCGGCGCACGTTCACCGCGGTCGCGCCGGACGTGTTGTGGTGCGG
>NZ_JAIWNB010000127.1 GCF_020215705.1 Nonomuraea aurantiaca
CCGGGCATACCGGCGGGGGCGGCAGGGGTCTTCTCGGGCTTCTCGGCGATGACCGCCTCGGTGGTGAGGAAGAGCGCCGCGATGGAAGCGGCGTTCTGCAGCGCCGAGCGCGTCACCTTGGCCGGGTCGATGATGCCCGCCTCGAACATGTTGACGTACTCGCCCGTGGCGGCGTTGAGGCCCTCACCCGGGGTCAGGTTACGGACCTTCTCCACCACGACGCCGCCCTCGAGGCCGGCGTTGACGGCGATCTGCTTCAGCGGCTCCTCGAGCGCCTTCTTGACGATCGCGGCACCGGTGGCCTCGTCGCCGTTGAGCTCGAGCTTGTCGAACGCCTTGGCGCCCGCCTGCAGCAGCGCCACGCCACCGCCGGGGACGATGCCCTCCTCGACGGCCGCCTTCGCGTTGCGAACGGCGTCCTCGATGCGGTGCTTGCGCTCCTTCAGCTCGACCTCGGTCGCCGCGCCGGCCTTGATGACCGCCACGCCGCCGGCCAGCTTGGCCAGCCGCTCCTGGAGCTTCTCACGGTCGTAGTCGGAGTCGGTCCGCTCGATCTCGGCGCGGATCTCGTTGACCCGGCCGGCGATCTGGTCGGGGTCACCGGCACCGTCGACGATGGTGGTCTCGTCCTTGGTCACCACGACCTTACGGGCGCGGCCCAGCTGGTCGAGAGTGGCGTTCTCCAGCTTGAGACCGATCTCCTCGGAGATCACCTGGCCGCCGGCCAGCGTGGCGATGTCGCCCAGCATGGCCTTGCGGCGGTCGCCGAA
>NZ_JAIWNB010000128.1 GCF_020215705.1 Nonomuraea aurantiaca
CGCCGGGACAGATCGATGCCGAGCTCTTCCGCGGCGCGGAAGACGTCCTCGTCGGTGTCGCGCATCTCGATGGACATGCCGTCGCTGGAGAGCACCTCGACATTCAGGCACAGCGACTGCATTTCCTTGATGAGGACCTTGAAGGACTCGGGGATTCCCGGCTCGGGGATGTTCTCGCCCTTGACGATCGCCTCGTAGACCTTCACGCGACCCTGGACGTCGTCGGACTTGATCGTCAGCAGCTCCTGGAGGGCGTAGGCGGCGCCGTAGGCCTCCAGAGCCCACACCTCCATCTCACCGAAGCGCTGGCCACCGAACTGGGCCTTACCGCCGAGCGGCTGCTGGGTGATCATGGAGTAGGGGCCGGTCGAACGTGCGTGGATCTTGTCGTCGACCAGGTGGAGCAGCTTGAGGATGTAGATGTAGCCGACCGAGATCGGGTACGGGAACGGCTCGCCGGAGCGGCCGTCGAACAGCCGGGCCTTCCCGCTGTGCTGAACCAGCCGATCCCCGTCACGGTTGGGAATCGTGCTGTCGAGGAGGCCGACGATCTCTTCCTCGTGGGCGCCGTCGAAGACCGGGGTGGCCATGTTGGTGCGCGGGGCGACCTTCTCGAAGCCCTTGTCACGCAGCCGCTCGGCCCAGGCCTCCTGGACGCCGGAGATGTCCCAGCCGCGGGCGGCGATCCAGCCGAGGTGGGTCTCCAGCACCTGGCCGACGTTCATCCGGCCGGGCACGCCCAGCGGGTTGAGGATGATGTC
>NZ_JAIWNB010000129.1 GCF_020215705.1 Nonomuraea aurantiaca
GGACGATGGCTCCGAGCACCGCCACGCCGAGCACCGCGCCGATCTGCCGGGTGGTGCTGCTGACGCCCGAGGCGAGGCCGCCCTCCTGCGGGCTGACCGCCTGGATGGCGGCGCCGGTCAGCGGCGACATGGTGAGAGCGAACCCGATGCCGACGATCGCCAGTCGCCACCACACGTTCGCGTAGCCGGTGTCGGCGTGGACGAGGCCCAGTGCCAGCAGCCCCAGTCCGGCCAGCGTCAGGCCGATGGTGACCACGATCCGGAAGCCGTATCTGGCGGCGAGCCGGCCCGCGTACGGGCTGACGATCACCATGGCCAGCGAGGCGGGCAGCGTCCGCAGCCCGGCGACCAGGATCGAAGTGCCCTGGACGTAGACGAAGAACTGGGAGAAGAAGAACGACGACCCCATCAGCGCGAACCCCACCACGACCATCGCCGTGTTGGACACCGTGAACAGCCGCTGCCTAAACAGCCGCAGCGACAGCATCGGCGTCGACACACGACCCTCGACCACGACGAAGACGGCGAGGAGCACCAGCCCGGCGGCGAAGCTCCCCAGGATCACCGGCGAGGTCCAGCCACGCGAACCACCCTCGATCAG
>NZ_JAIWNB010000013.1 GCF_020215705.1 Nonomuraea aurantiaca
CGGCGCACTCGTCCTGGCCCGCGCCACCAAGGACTCCCCCCTCTCCGAGGAGATCCTCACCGTCGCTCGCACCGCCCTGACAGCGGCACCGTGACAGCGACCGTCATTCCAGGGCGAGTCGTACGGGGCCGCCCGCCAGGTCGGCGCCCCGCCACGAGCGGGCGAGTCGTACGGGGCCGCCCGCGGGGTCGGCGCCCCGCCACGAGCGCGAAGGGAACGCCCGGCCCGGCCACGGTTCCCATACCAGTCGAAAACGCCTGAGCGCCGACCCGGACGAGATCGGCCGCCTGCTCACCGCTCGCCTTCAGCGCGGGTCTGAGCCGCGGGATCGGGCCAGGGCGGTGTCGCCGCGTCGGTGGCGGCCGCCCGCAGGCATCTCCGGATGGCGCTCCTGGCCCGCTGGTAGGCGACGGGGGCGTCGTGCAACAGCGAGACGGCGTTGGCGGTCTCCATGAACGCGATCAGCTCGAAGGCGAGCTGATCGGGTTCGGTGTCCTCGGCGAGCTCTCCGAGGCGGCGCGCGTCGTCGACGGTGCTCGCGACCAGGCGGTTCCACTCGAGGCCCGCGGCGGCGACGGTGTCCCGTACGCGACCCGGGCGGGCGTCGAACTCGGCGGTGACCGTGAAGAAGAAGCACCCTCCGGGGAAGACCCGCCGCTCCGAGTAGCTCAGCCAGCGATCGCACAACTGCCACACCCGGCCCAGGCCCGGCGGCACCGTGAGGGCGGGGTGGACGACCTCGCCGAGGTAGACACCCGTCGCGGCCCGGATCGTGGCGAGCTGGAGCTCTTCCTTGGAGCCGAAGTAGCCGAAGAGCCCGCTCTTGCTCACGCCGAGGTCGGCGGCCAGCCGTCCGATCGACAGCCCCTCCAGCCCGTCCTTGGAGGCGATGTCCGCCGCCCGGCGCAGGATCGCGTTCCGCGCCCGCTCGTCTCGTGGTCGGCCCGCCATTGCCGCTCCTTTCGCGCACGAACGTTCGGTCAATTATGCCGCACCGTGATACCTTCCCATCCAAGCACGAACGTTCGTGCCGAAAAAGGAGTGTCATGAGCGCCGTCATGCTGAGAAGCCGTTGGACCTCAGGACCGGCCGCGGACATCGTCGGTCCCGTGCTGGTCGCGGTGACCGCGTACCAGGCCGACAGGGCGCGCGACCTGCCCGGTATCTACCGGGCCGGGATCGCGCTGCGCCGAGACTGGCCCGATCTGGAGGGCGCGGTCGGGATGTGGCTGTGGACGCGACCGCTGGAGCTCAGGTGCGGCTCGGTGTCGATCTGGCGGGACGAGCAGGCCCTGCGGGGGTTCGTGGGGTGGCCGGAGCACGTCACGATCGTGCGGCGCTACCGCGGGCGGGGGCGGCTGACGTCCACCACCTGGAACGCCGCCGGCTTCGAGCCCGCCGCGATCTGGTCCGAGGCCCGTCCGCACCTCCGGAACGAAGCACCCGCCCAATAAGCCGTTCTCGAACCATCCTTCCGGGAGTCCCCGTGCTGAGATCCTTGTTCTATTCCGGTCCTCCGCTGGAGGTCCTGCACGAGCAGTACGCCAAGCATGACCGCATCGATGCGGCCGCCCCCGTCCGGGCGGTCACCAGGATCATCGTCGGCACGGGCCCGGAGGTCGTGTGGAGCGTGCTGGCCGACCCGGAGGGCTGGTCGCAGATCGATCCGGCCATCGGCGACGTGCGCCTGACGGACGGGGTCAGCGAGGACGCGGCCTTCACCTGGCGCAACGGCAAGGCGGCGATCACCTCCAGGTTCGCGGTGGTCGCACCCGGCCGGCAGCTGACGTGGACCGGGCTGTCCTTCGGCGCCAAGGCCGTACACCGGCACGTGTTGACCCCGCTGCAGGACGGCTCTACCGAGCTGATGGTCGCCGAGTCCATGGCCGGGCCGCTGCTGGGGTTGTTCATGAACGGCCGCAAGCTCCAGACCGCGTTGGACGGGTGGGCCGCCGGCATCAAGCGGGTCGCCGAGGCCCGTAGCCCTCGGCTCGCCCTGGTCGACCCAGAGTGACGGGCCCGCCTTCGGCCAGGCTGCCTTCCCTGTCGAGGTGAAACGCGAGTGCCCGCCGAGAGTATGTCCTTGTGAGGGGCCACACCGGTCCCGGAGGAAGGCTCGATGGCAGAGGACTCTGTGGGGAAGGCGGTTGCCAAACTGCTCGCTACGGCGACCTCCCGGGCACGCCTGGAGAAAGTGATCCGTCGGCATCCGGCCCTGCTGACCGCGGAGGCGGACCGGCAGCTCACCGCGTTGCTGGCAGGCGCAGGTATCTGACCCGGCCGACCGGCGGCTCGAACGCCTTCATCGGCAACGCGGTGTCGATGCCATGCTCGCGGCAGGCGAGCGTGCGCTGGGCACGGCCATCGAGCACCATCTGGAGCTGATCGGCGACCCCGAACTGGAGCGGGAGGAGCGCGATGTCCGGGCCGCCGTCGCCGTCAACGCGGCGGTGCTGCTGAGCCTGCGAGCCGACGCGACCGGGACGCTCGACGACTATCGCAGCGCGATCACGCTGGCCGAGCAGGCGGCACGACTCGCCGAACCCGGCTCGGTCGCCTATCTGCTCGCCACCCAGAGCCAGGGTCCTGGCGAATTAACCCGGCAAGAACGCGGCCCGCGTGGCAATTGGTAAACGGGGCGAGGACGGTGAATATTGATCGTCATGCGCGTCGACTTCGATCCTGCGGAGATGGGCGGGCCGGCTTTCTACAGGTTCCTGACCTCGGTCGTCGTCCCGCGCCCGATCGCGTGGGTCTCCACCGTCACGCCGGACGGAACCATCGAGAACCTCGCCCCGCACTCGTTCTTCAGCATCGCCAGCACCGACCCGCCGATCGTGCAGTTCACCTCGATCGGCCGCAAGGATTCGCTGCGCAACGTGGAGGACACCGGAGAGTTCGTCGTCAACTTCTCCGCCGAACCGCTCCTGCAACTGATCAACAGCACCGCGACCGACTTCCCGCGGAACTTCAGCGAATTCGACTTCGCGGGCATCGAACGCGAACCCAGCCGTCATGTCCGGCCGCCCAGGGTGGCGCTCTCGCCCGTGGTCATGGAGTGCCGTTCGCACACGACCCTGCACATGGGCAACTCCACCCTGGTCTTCGGACGGGTGTTCCTCGCGTCGGTGCACGAGGATTACATCGTCGACGGCCGGCCTGACGCCGAGCGGCTGCGCCCGCTGACCAAGCTCGGCGGCGACGAGTGGGGGACGCTGGGCACGATCCTGCACCTGAGCCGCATCCCGTACGAAGAGCCGGCGATGTGACGCTCGGCTCAGCCTCTGGGCGGCAGGGGGTCGTTGCCGGGGGCGATGGTGCGCTGGTCGCGTACCTTCCCGTCAACGCCGTGGATGCGCAATTCGCCGCCGCCGTCGCGCCGCAGCAGCTCGCTCGCGTGCTGCACCGCCGCCGCTTGGTTGTCCGCCGTGAACAGCGCACGCTCGCCGCCGGGCCTGGTGACCGCCCAGCTGCCATCGGGGCGTTGCACCACGTCTCTGGAGTTGGCCTGACCTGCCATTTGGGGGATACCTCTTTCCGGTGATCGCAGGGTTGCCACCATGTGCCCTGAAATCATGGGCTTAGTCGTATCTGTTTCGTGGTTCTCGGCTGGGTAGGGGCCGTAAGGTCTGACGGTTCTCATGAGGAGGAGAAATGCCTCGCGGATCGAGCCCGAAGCGGGAACGGCAATACGAGCACATCAAGGACAGCGTCAAGCAGCGGGGGGAGAGCGACAAGCGCGCGACCGAAATCGCCGCCCGTACGGTCAACAAGGAGCGGGCCAGGGCCGGTGAGTCCCGGACCGCGAGCCGTACGTCCACCAAGGACATCTCGTCGAGCCGGCGGGGCGGGCTACGCTCCCATTCCGGCGCGGGCGGCCGTACCAGGGATCAGCTGTACGCCGAGGCCAAGCGCCGCAACATCAAGGGCCGCTCGAAGATGAGCAAGGCACAGCTGGAAAAGGCCCTCGGCTGACCGGCTTGTACGGACGGCCAGGCCCCGCACGACCGGCCAGTTGTGGGTGGTCCCGCTGGGGCGAAAGAGGCGAAATAGTAGAATATACGTCCGTATAATCGCATGATGACCATCGTCGCAAGCCGTTACCGGCTCCTGGCACCACTCGGTCAGGGTGGCATGGGCACGGTCTGGCGGGCCGTGGACGAGTTGCTCCGGCAGGAGGTCGCGGTCAAGGAGGTGCGCCTGCCACCGGAGCTCGACCACGCGGCCCGAGCCGAGCTCACCGAGCGCACCCTGCGCGAGGCCAGGGCGGCGGCGCGGCTGCGCTCGCACCCCTCCATCGTCACCGTGCACGACGTGGTCATGGACGGAGGGCGGCCATGGATCGTGATGGAGCTGATCCACGGCCGCTCCCTCGATCAGATCGTGCGCACGGACGGCCCGCTGTCCCCGCGCCAGACCGCCTGGGTGGGCGGGCACGTGCTCGACGCGCTCGGGGCCGCGCACGCGATGGGCGTGTTGCACCGCGACGTCAAGCCCGGCAACGTGCTGCTGACCGACGACGGCCGCGTGCTGCTGACCGACTTCGGCATCGCCACGGTCGCCGGGGACGCCGCGCTGACCCAGACCGGCCTGCTCAACGGCTCGCCCGGCTACATCGCCCCAGAACGGTTACGTGGCGAGGACGACGGCCCGGCTGCCGACTTATGGTCACTCGGCGCCACGCTCTACACGGCGGTGGAGGGCGGCCCCGGGTTCTCCGGCCCCAACGCGGCCGCGGTCATGGCCGCCGTGCTGCTGCGCGATCCCGCCCCCGCCAGGTTGGCGGGTCCGCTCGCGCCCCTGCTCGCGGCCTTGCTGGAGAAGGACCCCCATCGCCGGTGTACGGCCGAGCAGGCGGCCCGCCGGCTCCACGACATCGCCCAAGGCGACACGCCCCCCACGGTCCCCGCAAACCGCGAATCTCCCGTGAAGCGCCGCCGTACCCTCGTCGTGGCGGGCGCGCTGGCGGTGGCGGTGTGCGGCGTGGCCGCCACGGCGATCTGGCTCAATCTGCCGCCCGCGACTCCGGACGCGCTCGCCGACCCGTCATCGAAGACCCCGAAGTCCTCGAAGTCCGTGAAGTCCGTGAAGCCGTCCTCGACGAAGAGCGCCGTGAAGCTGTTCGGCCAGTTGCCCGACGCCTGCAAGCTCCTGACCAACGTGCGGGCGCGCACGCTGCTCGGGGGCACGGCGCGACGTCAGGTCCTGTCCACCTCGCAGTGCCAGTGGCAGGGCGCCGGCAACGCCAGCCTGATGGTGACGACGTACCGTAACCCGACCGTCAAGAGCTGCGGGCTCAACCTCGATGGCATGGTCACCCGGGGGAAGGACGAGCGCGTGCGCCACCCCGACACCAAGCTGCGCTCGGTGCGGGTCGTCGGCGACAGGACGGCCGCATATACCCGCCGCGACCCCGATGTGGCCGCGGGTTTCCACAACACGCAGGTGTCCTTCTGCCTGGCCAACGTGCTGGCGTACGTCAACTACCTGGGCCCCCGGCCCGGCTACGGAACCGCCGACCAGGCGGCCAAGCACGTCGCCGCGGCGCTGAAGGCCCTCCGCTAGCCGTTAGGGGACTCGGCCGACGCCGCCCAGGATGCCGCCCTTCTCCAGCCCGGGGGCGATGAACGGGTCATCGTTGCGCCAGTCCTGCACCGGCACGACGCCGGGTTCGAGCAGCTCCAGCCCGTCGAAATAGCCGCGCACCATGTCGCGGTCGCGCCAGTGCAGCGCGCCGGAGGTGGTACGCCGGTAGACGTCCTCGGTCTCGATCTTCCGATCGAGGGTGCTCTGGCCCCTCTCCACGTACGCGTGGGAGATGATCAGGTGGCTCCCCGGCACCAGCGGCTCGCGCAGGGCCCGGACGATGCCGGCCACCTCCTCGTCGTCACCGAAGAAGTGGAACAGCGCGACGCCCAGCACCGCCACGGGCCGGCTGAAGTCGAGGTGCTGGGCGGCGGCGGCCAGGAGCCCCTTGGGGTCGTGCGCGTCGCCGTCGATGATCACCGTGTCGGGGTTGTCGGCCAGCAGCGCGCGGGCGTGGACCAGCACGATCGGGTCGTTGTCCGAGTAGACGACCTTGGCGTCGGGGATGATCCGGTGCGCGACCTGGTGCACGTTGTCCTGAGTCGGCAGGCCGGTGCCGATGTCGAGGAACTGCCGCACACCGGCCCTGGCGACCGCCTCCACGGCGCGGATCAGGAAACCACGGTTCGCCCGGGCCACCTCCCGTACGTCCGCGCCGCCCTCGCGGCTCAGCTCCAGGACCCGCTCGGCCGCCTCGCGGTCGGCCGGGAAGTTGTCCTTCCCGCCGAGGAAATAGTCGTACATGCGGGCGACCGTGGGGACGGTCGGATCCATCTTCCCCGGAGGCCGCTCAGGCTCGGTCACGCTTCACCCTTCGTCATCTATGACGGCATCTTAGGGGAAAATGCGGATATGTGATCAGGAGGGGTCAGGTGCCCGGTATTCGCGACGGCCTACCTGCGGCACACCCGGGCGTCCCGGATGTCGGCCGGGAGTACGGGCTTGCCGTCCACCGGAGGCGTGGGACCGTCCGGCTCCGGCTGGATGCCGCCGGCGGCGATGCGGTCGAGGACGGCGAGCCCCGCGGCGTCCACCGTGCCGAAGATCGTGTAGTTGGGCCCCAGCCCGGAATCACCGTAGACCAGGAAGAACTGGCTGCCGTTCGTGTTCGGGCCGGCGTTGGCCATGGCCAGCACCCCGCGCGCGTACGTCTTGCGCACCCCGGTCGGGTCGCCCGGCCACGGCGGCAGATCCGTGGGCAGCTCGTCCTTGTACTTGTAGCCCGGCCCGCCCTCACCGGTGAAACTGGGGTCGCCGCACTGCAGCACCTTCAGCCGGTCGTACGCGGTGAGCCGGTGGCACGACGTGGCGTCGTAGAACCGGTGCTGGATCAGGTGCACGAAGCTCTGCACCGTGCACGGCGCCTTGGCCGGGTCGAGGGCGAGCCCGAGGTCGCCGTGGTTGGTCCGGAGCACCGCGGAGACCGGACGCGTGGGCGTGCGGCGCGGGTCCGGCGGCAGCGGCACCGGCCGTACGGCCGGGTCCTCGGGGGTCTCGGTGTACTGGCACGGCCCCTTGGTCGTCCTCGGCGGCTTGTCCAAGGTCGCCGCCGAGGCCGGCAGTGCACCGATCGCGATCAGCGAGCCTGTCGTGACCGCGGATAACGCGGCGCGGGCCGCGAGTCGTACCAACGCTCTGCCGGACATCCTGCCTCCACTGCGTGATGATCGCTGGGTTTCCTGAGGTCTAATCGATCTGACCAGCGCAGTCAAGGGTTCGGTACGAGCCTGTCCGCCCCGGGGCGTCACTCGGCGGCCGGCGCGATCGTCCTGATGCCGGTGACGGCTTGCCGCACCAGATCCGCCAGCTCGGTCCGGGAGGTGATGCCCAGCTTGGGAAAGGCGCGGTAGAGGTGGAAGCCGACGGTCCGCGGGCTGAGGAAGAGCTGGGCGGCGATCTCCCGGTTGGACGACCCCTGCGCGGCGAGGACCACCACGTGCCGCTCCTGCGGCGTCAGCCCGCGCAGCGCTTCCGGCAGCGGCTCCGCGGGACTGGCCTCCCCCGACGCGCTCAGCTCGGCCGCGGCGCGCTCCGCCCAGGGGCTCGCGCCCAGCTGCTCGAACGCGGCCCGCGCCGCCCGCAGATGAGAGCGGGCTTCGGACCTGCGCCGGATACGGCGGAGCCACTGCCCGTAGGCGAGCTCGGTCCTGGCCCGCTGGAAGGAGGTCAGGGACGCGGCGTGCAGATCGAGCGCGCCGAGGAAGAGCGGCTCCGCCTCGCCGTCCGGCGCGGCCAGCGCCCGGCACCGCAGCGCCACCGCGCCCACCCAGCGCTGGCGCGTGTCCCCCGCCCACCGCTCCAGCAGGGAGAGCGGCTCGACGGTGGCACCGGGCAGGTCGGCCTGGACGGCCGCGTCCACCAGGTCGGCCGCGCAGTGGACCGCGATCACCGGGTGGTGCGCGGGGCCCGCGACCACCCGCTCGAGATGGGCCACGGCGGCGCCCGCCCGGCCCAGCCCCAGCTCCAGCAGGCCGAGCGCCCAGGTGGCCAGCGCCGCGCTGGCCGGCGCGTCGTGGTCGGCGCAGTAGTCCAGGCTCGATTCGGCGTAGGCCCGGCAGCGCTCCTCATCGCCGCTCAACGCGGCGATCAGCGCGACCAGGCCGCTCAGGTGCCCGACTCGGTGGGTCTGGCCGAGCTCACCGGCGAGCTTCAGTCCCTCGGTGGCCAGTCCGAGCGCTTCGGCGCTGCGGCCGCCCAGCAGGAGGGCTTGGGCCTGGAGTTGCAGGGCGTACGGCAGGAGCCCCATCAGGTCCTGGTGGCGGCAGTCGGTCACCAGCGTGGAGGTCAGGCGCAGCGCCGAGCCGGCGTCGGCGGCCATCAGGCCCAACGAGGTGGCGGTGATGGCTTGCTGGGTAGCCAGGGCGGGCGTGTGCTCGACCAGCTCGCCGATGGCGGCGAAGCCGCTGAACGGGTCACCGGCCATGATCTTGGCCAGCGTGGGCAGCGACCGGGCCAGCGGAGCCGACCAGGAGGGCCGGGCTCCTGATCGCACTACCCGCGAAGGAGCTCGTGAGGCCGCCGGCGCCGACCAGACGGCGGCGGCGATCTGGGCCGCGAGCCCCTCGTCGCCGCTGTAGCCGAACAGGCGGATCGCGTCGGCGATCATGACGATGGCCATGGCGTGGTCGTCGTCGCCGATCCTGGCCGCCGAATCCAGCAGCATCCGCGCGGCCTTGGTCGGCGAGCCGATCTCGGCCTCCACGGTGGCCAGCACGCGGGCGGCCGAGGCCAGCGTCGAGGGTTCGGCGCTCAGCCTGGTCGCGTGCGCCGCCAGGTCCGCCGCGCGGCGCAGCTGGCCAGCGTCGCACGCGGCGAGCGCGGCGGCGGCGTAACGGCGGGCGCGCGGCTCGGGGTCGCTGGTCAGCTCGGCCGCGCGCTCCAGCGCCGACGACGTGCCGACGGCCTCCAGCTCGCGCGCGATCTCCTCGTCCGGCCCCAGCGCGGCGGCGGCGAGATGCCAGACCCGCCGCTCGGACGACGCCTCGCCCAGAGCCCGCCCCTTGGGCGATGCCTCGGCGAGGGCACGGTGCGCGGCGATGCGGGCCGCGACCGGCGCGGATTGGTAGGCGGCGACCAGGATCAGCAGGTGGCGAGGGGTGAGCTTGTCCGGCCGCACCTCCACCAGCCGGGCGGTCTCGGCGGGCTCCAGATCGGCCGGAGTCGCTCCGGCGGCGGCGAGCAGTTCGGGCAGCGAGGCCGCGGGGTCGGCGGCGGCCAGCAGCAGGAGGAAGCGCGTCCGCTCAGGCAGGGCCCGTAAGCACGCGCCGTACAGCTGATCGGCCCGCCGCGACCGCCCGGGCCAGCCGGTGTGCAGACCCAGCGGCGACAGCCTGCCCTCGACCTGCGCGGGGCCGATCCCCGCGGCCAGCTCGCGCAGGGCCAGCGGATTGCCGCGAGCGTCCTCGACGATCCGCTCACGTACCTGCGGGACGATGCCCGGCCGGCCCGCGGCGACGATGTCCAGCGCCGCCCGCCTGTCGACACCGGGCAGGTCCAGCTCGTCGATCCCCTGGAGCGCGGGCACCTCGCCCTCGGCGGCCAGCAGGATCACCACGCGCGCGGCGGCGAGGCGGCGGACGCAGAAGGACAGGACCGCCAGGCTCTCCCGGTCCAGCCAGTGCGCGTCGTCGATCAGGCAGAGCACGGGTTGCCTGCCCGCCAGGTGGCGCAGGAGGTTCCAGACAGGCAGGTGCGGCGAGACGGGTTCGCCGCCCGCGCCGATATCGAGAAGCCGCGGCTCGCCCAGGCGGTCGAGGACGTCGCGCTGCCGGGCGGGCAGGTGTTTCCAGCGCGGGCGGGTGGTCGCCAGCAGCATGTGCAGGCCGCCGTATGGGAGGTGTGACTCCTCCGGGGTGCCGGAGGCGCGCAGCACGATTTGATCACTCGCGAGCTCGGCCGCGAAGGCGAGCAACGCGCTCTTGCCCGCCCCGGCTTCCCCGCGCATCAACAGGGCGCCGCTCTCACCAGCGAGAAGTCGCGTGATTCCGCTCTGCTCCGCGATGCGCCCGTGCAGCACGAGGTGAGAGTACCGGACTCGGAGTTGATCTCATACCTAACCGGGAGCACTCCGGCACCCTCGATCCAGGTCATCCGTACAGATGTGGGACGGATGGGTGGCTACTACGGTCGCCGCCGGAGGTCGGCATGAGGAATCGTTGGGCCACTCGTCTTTGCTCGGCACTGACAGTGACCGCCCTTGTCATCAGCATGGCAGGTCAGGGAGCCCACGCGGCTGCCAAGGAGCCGACGCTCCCCGAGCAGCGTCTGGGCTCGGCGGCGAACCGCGCGCACCAGGTGCCGGCGGACGCGACCCGGGCGCAGACCGAGCTGCCGGAGAAGAAGGCCGCCAAGCTGCCCAAGGGGGTCGTGCCCCGGGAGGCCCAGAAGCCGCCCAAGCTGGTCTCCCAGCTGTCGAACAAGACGCAGCGGGTGGGCAAGGCGACCGGCAAGCCGGGCAACGGGGAAGTGCACGGGTTCGACGCCAAGCAGAGCCGGGTGGCCCCCAAGCTGGGCGACGCGACCTCGAAGGTCTTCCAGAACCCCGACCAGACCTACACCGTGCGCACGTACTCCAGGCCAGTGAGGTACCGGACGGCCACCGGGGAGTGGGCCGACATCGACCTCAACCTGACCAGCGCCGGCGGACGCTGGCGGCAGGCGGCCAACGACGTCGGGGCCGAGGTGGCCGACGACGCCGCCGACCCCAGACTCCAGTCGCTCACCTTGGACGAGGGGCACAGCCTGTCCTTCGCCCTCCAAGGCGCGAAAAGCACCAAAGCCAATATTTCCGGAAATATCGCGAAGTACGGTGAGGTGCTGCCGGGAACGGACCTCCAGATCGAGGCCGCCTGGAACGGGCTCAAGGAGTCGCTGGTCCTGACCTCGCGCCAGGCCGCGACGGGCCCCTGGGACTTCCCCTTCCAGGCCAAGGGCCTGACGCCGCGAAGCTCGTCTCAGGGCGTGGAGTTCGTCGACGAGCGGGGCGCCGTCCGCGTCACCGTCCCCGCCGGATTCATGAGCGACGCCAAGGGCGCCCGCTCCGACGCGGTCCACTACACCCTCGCCGGCGACGTCCTGCGGGTCAGCGCCGACCAGGAGTGGCTGCGCGCCAAGGACCGCGCGTTCCCGGTGATCATCGACCCCTCCTCCTATGTACGCACCACCAGCGGCGCCTCCTCCGACACCTACGTCGACAACCACTCCGGCGCCAATCACTCCGGCAGCGACCAGCTCCTGGTCGGCTCCCAGGACGGCACCAAGCGCAACAACGCCTACATCAACTTCAACCTCGCCTCGCAGATCCCCCACGCCTACGTGACCGGCGCCGCGCTCTTCCTCTACAACACTCTGTCGGACTCCTGCGCGGCCAACCCCGTCACGGTGAAGGCGATCACCAGCAGCTGGAACGTCGGCACGATCTCCTCCTATCCCGGCGTGAGCCTCGGCGGCACCTGGGGGTCGGCCAGCTTCAGCGGCGGCGTCACCTGCGGCGGCGCCGGCTGGGCGTGGATCGGGATCAACAGCACGGGACTGTCCGCCCTGTCGGACTGGGCCAACGGCGCGGGCAACAACGGCCTGGCGCTGACCGCCGACAGCTTCAAGGAGTTCGCCAGCGCCAACTCGGCCAACCCGCCGTACCTCCAGGTGGACTACAGCCCCTGGCGGGCGCTGTACGCGATCGACTCCGGTGCCACGATCGACCCGCCGGTGACGGCCAACGGCTTCGGCAGGCTCCCCGTCACGGTGATCAACAACGGGATGAACTCCTGGTCCCCCGGCACGGTCAAGCTGGGCTACAAGGTGTACACCCTCGGCGGCAGCTTCGTGGGCAGCTCCACCGCGGCCGCCGCGCTGCCCGCCACCATCGGCAACAACGGCTCGGCGAAGGTGAGCGCCACGATCGACCCGCTCAACCCGGGCTCGTACCAGGTCTGCTGGGACATGGTGACGAACGGGCAGTTCTTCTCCGACTGGGGCGTACCCGTCTGGTGCGTGAGCCTGACCGTGGTCAACCTGCCGCCCCAGATCGACTCGATGTGGCCGGGCAACGGGTACGTGGAGTCCACCCTGATGCCGGAGTTCACGGTGACCGGCCATGACGAGGACGAGTGGCCCGGCGGCGAGCTGAACTTCATCTTCAACATCTGCCTGGTCTCCGCCCCCAGCACGTGCCCGGCGACCGGCCTGGTCAAGGGCGACTCCAACACCGGTGAGCAGACCGCGAACTGGACGGTGCCGCAGGGCAAGCTCAAATGGGGCGAGCAGTACATGTGGCAGGCCCTGGTCACCGACGGCAAGACCTCCAGCCCGGCGACCGGATGGAGCTCGTTCCGCACGGTCGTGCCGCAGCCCCTGGTCTCCTCACACGTCTCCGACAGCGCGGGCACGGCCGCCGTCAAGGGCATCGACCCGCTGACCGGCCAGTACGCGGCCACCACCACGGACGCTAGCCTCACCACCGCCGGTCCCGCCCTGGCGATCACCCGCTCGTACAGCAGCCTGAACTCCCGTTCGGGGCTGTTCGGCGTGGGCTGGACCACCGCCTACGACATGAAGATCGTCACCGACAGCGACCTGACGGGCAACGTCGTGGTCACCTACCCGGACGGGCGGCAGGCGCGCTTCGGCCGCAACTCCGACGGCACGTACGCGCCGCCCGAGGGCCGGTCGGTGAGCCTGGTGAAGGCCGACACGGTGTGGTTCCTGCGCGACAAGTCCGGCGGCGCGTACGTGTTCGACGCGAACGGCCGGTTGACCGGGATCTTCGACGACGACCAGCACGGCGAGTTCCTCACCTACAACGGCGACGGCACCCTCGCCAAGGTCGTCAACAAGGTCAGCGGCCGCGGCCTCTACTTCACCTGGAACAGCGGGCTGGTGACCTCGGTCGCCACCGAGCCCGCCCAAGGCGCTCCCGCGTGGACGTACGGCTACGGTTACGGCCTGCTCGCCCAGGTCTGCCCGCCAGGCACGACGACCGCGTGTACGAAGTACACCTACAAGATGGTGTCCCACCACCGCACGGCCGTCGTGGACGCCGCCCCCGCGATGTACTACCGGCTCCACCAGAGCACGACCAACGAGACCCAGATGTTCGTCGGCCAGGACGACGCGCAGGCGGTCAACCTGACCTACGGCGCGGCGGGTGCCCCGGCCGGGACCACGGACGGCTCGGCGACGTTCAACGGCACGAGCTCCTACGTGCGCATGCCGTACAACATCACCGACGACACCACCTACGCGGCGGTCGGGATGTGGTTCAAGACCACCAAGGCCGGCGTGCTGTACGGCGCGCAGATGAACACGCTGGAGGACTCCCGGGGGCCGCTCCCCTGGGGCTTCCTGCCGATGCTCTACGTCGGGACCGACGGGAAGCTGCACGGCCAGATGGCCGACGACGGCAGCTGCGGATCGATGAAGTCGACCGCGGCGGTGAGCGACGGGGCCTGGCACCACGTGGTGCTGACCGCGAGCGGGACCTGGCAGGGCATGTACCTGGACGGGTCGATCGTGGGCAGCCGCTTCAACCAGGTCAAGGCCACCCGTCTGCCGTACGCCAGCATCGGGGCGGGCTACGTGAACACCTCGGGCTGGTGCCCCGCCGCGCCCACGGACACGCGCGGCCACTTCACCGGCCAGATCGACGACCCCGCCTTCTACACCCACCCGCTCGGCCCCACGTCCGTCGCCGCCCAGTACGCGGCCGGGCAGTACACGGGCGCGCTGGAGACGGTCAAGCTGCCGTCGGGCAAGCTGCAGGCCACCCTCGCCTACGACACCCAGAACGACCGCGTCGCCTCGATGACCGACGCCAACGGCGGGCAGTGGCGGGTCTACCCCGCCCAGACGCAGGCCGGCACGGAGTACTACCCGAACGCGGTCCTGAGCGCCCGGCCGCGCGAGTACTACCGACTCGCCGAGTTCTCCGGCACCCAGGCGGCCAGCGCGGCGTACGGCGACGGGCGCGACACCGGCGCGACCTACCACAACGTCACCCTGAACCAGAGCGCGCCCATCGTCCTGGCCACCGGCGGCGATACGGCCGCCGGGTTCAACGGCTCCAGCTCCTACCTGGAGCTGCCCGACGGCGAGATCAAGGGCGGCGGCGACCTGTCGGCGGAGCTGTGGTTCAAGACCGCCAAGCCCGGCGTCCTGCTCGCCTACCAGGCCCAGGCCATCACCGACCCGGCCGGACCGCAAGCGAACTACACGCCCGCGCTGTACGTCGGGACGGACGGCAAGCTGCGCGGCCAGTTCTGGGACGGCGCCGCGGTCGCGCCCATCACCACGAGCGCGAGCGTGACCGACGCGAGCTGGCACCACGCCGTCCTGACGGCCTCCGGCAGCACCCAGTGGCTCTGGCTGGACGGTGTCGTGGTCGGGACCAGGTCCAAGGGCCCGGTGTCCACGATCGCGCAGAACCATGTCTACGTCGGCGCCGGTTTCATCGCGGGCAACTGGCCCGCCAAGCCCTCGGACACCCTGGGCCACTTCAACGGCACCATCGACGAGGTGGCGATCTACTGGAACAGCCTGAACACCGACGCGATCCAGGCGCACTACAAGGACGTCGCGACGTTCGGCATCCCCGCCACCACCGTGCTCGCCGCCGACCCGCGCGGCAAGGCGATGGTCTACAGCTACGACCCTCAGCACGGCGGCCGGCCGACCTCGCTGTACGACGCCTCGGGCGGCACCACGCGCTACGGCTACGACCTCAACGGCAACCTGGCCTCGGTGAGCGACCCTGACGGGCACACCACTCAGCTGTACAACGACGACCGCGGCAATCCGGTCATGAAGGTGACCTGCCGCGGCCCGCGCTCCTGCCAGACCTCCTACTTCACCTACTACCTGGACGCCGGCGACCCGCTGAACCCCCGCAACGACAAGCTCACCGGCGCGTTCGACGCCCGGGCCACCGCCGGGAACGACGCGGCGCACCGCACCAGCTACACCTACGACATCTCGGGTGACCTGCTCAGCGTCACCATGCCTCCCGTGGCCGGGTCCGCCAACGGTGGCACCACCAAGTACGCCTACACCGACGGCACCGAGGCCGCCACCGACGGCGGCACCGTCCCGGACGGGCTGCTCGCCGCCACGACCACTCCCGGCGGCAAGACCACCCGCTACGGCTACCGCCAGAACGGCGACCTCGCCCAGGTGGTGGACGCGGCGGGGCTCACCACGAAGTACGACTACGACAGCGCCGGCCGGCCCATCTCCGAGACGAAGGTCTCCGACACGTTCCCGAACGGTGTCAGCACCTCCATGGGCTACGACGCCCTCAACCACCTCACCGCCACCGTCGGCCCGGCGACCACGGACGTGATCAACGGCGTCAAGCACCTCCCGTGGGTCCTCTACACCTACGACGTCGACGGCAACGTCACCAAGGCCGAGCGGACGGACCCCACCGGCAAGGACGTCACCCGCACCACGAACTACACCTACGACGCCGCCGCCCGCGTCTCCTCCGTCAAGGACCCTGCGGGCAACACCACCACCTACGGCTATGACGTCTACGGCAACCTCACCAGCACCGTGGACGCCACCGGCGCCGACTTCCGGCACACCTACGGACCGACCGGCCTGCCGCTGACCACGAGCCTGGCCAACTGGGTGGGCAACCCGCTGGACAACGACGCCGCCAAGGAACTCGTCCTCGAATCCCGCGCCTACGACCCGGCCGGGCGCCTGGCCACGGTCACCGACGCCATGGGCCGGACCACCCGCTACCGCTACTACGACGACAACCTGCTCGAATCGGTCTGGGCCGAGGGCTTCCACAATGCCGACGGAACCACCCGGGACATCCCGCTCCAGCAGAACACCTACGACAGCGCGGGCAACCTCATCAAGCGGATCTCCGGCAACGGCAAGAGCACGACCGCCTACACCGTGGACGCCGCCAACCGGGTCACCGAGGCGCTGCTGGACCCCTCCGGCATCAAGCGCAAGACCACGTACGGCTACGACGCCGACGGCGGCGTGGTCTCCCTGGTCCAGGCGCAGGACAGCGGCTACACGTGGACCGCGTTCGACCTCGACGCGCTGGGCCGGCCCCTGTCCCAGAAGGTCTGGGACGGCAAGGAATGGCTCGCGACGTCCTGGACCAGGGACCAGCGGGGCCTCCCGAAGACGATGACCGACCCCCGTGGCGCGGTGACCGACTACACCTACGACGAAGCGGGCCGGCTCACCACGACCAAGGCGCCGACGGTGGCCATCGAGCACGCGGGCGGCACGCCGTACAACGTCAGGCCGACGACGCGGGCCGGCTACAACAGCTTCGGCGACGTCGTGACGAGCGAGGACGCCGAGGGCTACCGGACCACGATCACCTACGACGGCATGAGCCGGCCGCGCGTCCTCACCCTGCCCTCCTACCGGCAGCTCGGCGCCGGTGCCACGGTGACCGCGAGCTCCACCACGACGTACGACGCGCTGGGCCGCGTGACGCACGTCGAGGACGCGCTCGGCCACGGCGACACCCACACCTACGACCAGCTGGGCAACCTGGTGGCCACCACCGACGCGGCGGGCAACCAGTCGCGGTCGGGCTTCGACGTGGCCGGGGAATGGCTCTGGACACGGGACCAGGCGGGCCGGGTGACCGGGGCGACGTACGACGACCTCGGCCGCCGGATCTCCAGCACCGCCGTCGAGCGCACCCCGGCCTCGGCCGGGTACACCACCGCCTACGAGTACGACGACGCGGGGAACCTGACCTACGTCACCACGCCGTCGGGCGCGCGCAGCCAGTACGGCTACAACGCGGCGGGCGAGGTCGTGGTCGACGTCAACCCGCTGGCCCAGGCCCGCTGGTACACCCGCGACCACGCCGGCCGGGCGACCAAGGTCGCCAACCCGGACGGCACCAGCAGCACGCTCACGTTCGACGGAGCGGGCCGGGCGACCGGGGCGGCCGATTTCGACGCGGCGGGCAAGCAGCTGCGGTCCATCACGATCGGCTACGACGACGGGAGCAACCCGGTCACCGTCGACAGGCCCGGCGGCGGGGTCACCACCTACGACTACGACGCGCTGAACCGGCTGACCGGCCAGCACGAGAAGACCACATCGACGCACACCATCAGCACGACCTTCGGCTACGACGCGGCCGGCAACCGCACCCGCTTCACCGACGGCAACGGCAACGCGACCTCCTACGCCTTCAACTCGTGGAACCTCCAGGTGGCGATGTTCGTCCCGCCGACCACGGCCTACACCACGCCCGCCGAACGCCAGACGATCACCGACTACGACGCGGCCGCTCGCCCGGTCCAGGTCACCAAGCCGGGCGGGGTCACCATCGCCCGCACCTTCGACACGCTCAACCGGCTCACCGCGGAGACCGGCGCGGGCGCCGAGACCGCCACGACGGCCCACAGCTTCGGCTACGACACCGTGGGCCGGCTGACCTCGGCCGGGGGCAACACCTTCGGCTACGACGATCGCGATCATCTCGTCAGCACGGCGGGGCCGTCCGGCACGGCGGCCTTCACCTACGACGCCGACGGCCGCATGAAGACCCGTACCGACAAGGCGGGCACGGCCGCCTACGACTACGACGCGGGCAGCCGCCTCACCACGGTCCGCGACCCGCTCACCGGCGGGACCGCGATCTACTCCTACGACACGATGGACCAGCTCAAGGGCGTGGACTACGGCGGCGCCCAGCGCTCCTTCGACTACGACGCGCTGCACCGGCAGACCTCCGACACGCTCAAGACCACCGCGGGCGCGGCGCTGGCCGCCATCACCTACGGCTACGACGACGCCGACCGGCTCACCACCAAGACCACGACCGGTACGGCCGGCGCCGCCGCCAACACCTACGGCTACGACCTGGCGGGCCGGCTGACGTCGTGGAACTCGGTCGCCTACGAGTACGACGACGCGGGCAACCGGACCAAGGCCGGCCCGGCCGCCTCCGTCTACGACGCGCGCAACCAACTGGTCTCCGACGGATCGGCCGGCTACGCCTACTCGGCGCGCGGCACCCTGAAGTCCAGGACGCCGAGCGGCGGCAGCGCGAGCGCGACGAGCTACGACGCGTTCGACCGGATGATCACCGACGGCGCCGCGAGCTACGCCTATGACGGGCTGGACCGGCTCGCGTCCGCCGCGGGCCGCACGTTCAGCTACTCCGGCCTGGGCAACACCCCGGCCGCGGCGGGTGGCGAGCTCTACGGCAGGGATCCGGCGGGCGACATCGTC
This sequence comes from Nonomuraea aurantiaca, assembly GCF_020215705.1. Taxonomy (GTDB): domain Bacteria; phylum Actinomycetota; class Actinomycetes; order Streptosporangiales; family Streptosporangiaceae; genus Nonomuraea; species Nonomuraea aurantiaca. The sequence goes on from NZ_JAIWNB010000013.1 coordinate 18,313, forward strand.
TCCGTCGCCGGCCTGTACGCCTACACCGACCGGCACGGCGACCTGACCGCCACCTTCACCGGGGCGGGTGTGCTGACCGATTCGGCGGCCTACGACCCGTACGGGAAGGCCGTCGCGAGCTCGGGAACCAAGCGGGACGTCGGCTACCAGGGCGGCTGGACCGACCCGGCCACCGGCAAGGTCAACATGGCCGCCCGCTGGTACGACCCCGGAACCGGCACGTTCCCCAGCAGGGACACGTTCGACGTGGATCCGATGCCGTCGGTGAAGGGCAACCGCTTCACCTACGCGGACGGCGACCCCCTCAACCAGATGGACCCCACCGGTCACTTCGGCTGCCCCGCCTTCGTGTGCGGCGCCGCCAAGCAGGCGATCAAGGTCGTCTATCGGGACATCGCCAGGCCGGCCTGGAGCGCGGCCGACTACGTCCTCACCGGTGGCGGGGAACTCGGCGCGCTCGGGCGCGGTTCACGGTTCTGTGGTCCCGCCTGGCTCGGCTGTCTCGCGGCGGTGGCCATCGGCGCCGGCGCCGGCTACCTGGCCGGGAAGTGGTGGCAGAACAACTGGTGGAAGGGCTGGCCGGACGGCAGCGGGCCGTACATCCAGTACCCGGACGGCGGCGGCTCCCCCGGCAAGGGCAAGTCCGGCGACGGGCCCGGCGATGACGGGCCCGGCGACTCGCCCCACAAGGGCACCAACGGCCCGCCCAAGGCGGATCCGCCGCCGCCTCCGCCGCCCACGCCCCAGGAGCTGGCCGACATCGCCGCGAAGACGCGCGCGGCCAAGCCAGGCCCGGTCGACCACGACCAGTTGCCCGGTCCAGCGGGCATCTCGCTCGCCGACGCGCTCGACAAGGGACTCAATCACCGGGTCGACAACGCCATCGACAAGATCCTGGACAAGGTCGGTGTGGCCTTCACGCCGATCGAGGCCAAGGCCGGCGACGGGCAGCCCAACGGCGGCCTCGACCCAGCCCCGCACGTCGTCGGCCAATGCTCGGGGGTGTTCGGCGCGGACGCGATGCAGGACTGCCGCGTCGACCCGGGCCCGGGCGTCCCGCCGGACCCGGCGGTGCAGCTGGCCCCCTGCCGTGGCGTGACCGGCGCCGGCGCCGCCTGCTCCTCCTCCGAGGAGACGGCGGCGGCCCTGGGGAGCGAAGGCGCCGGCTTCGGCGACGACTTCCTGACGCTGGCCCGCCGCCCCGGCGATCGGCCGAAGTGGAGCGAGAGGCTCCCGATGAACATGGACACGGTCCGCCGGGTGGCCCAGGACTGGGACATCCGGATCGACGACCTGACCATCAGGATCGACAAGGTGAAGGACGGGCTGGCCGGCGTGACCTTCCCCAACCAGATGGTCCTGCTGCGGCGAGCCGCCTTCCGCAGCGAGGAACTGCTGGCCCGTACCCTCGCCCACGAGCGGTTCCACGTGGAGGACATACGCGGGGGCGGCGCCTTTCCGAAGACCCTGGAAGAGGCGGAACCATGGGAGGACCGGGCCTACGCCTTCGAGGACGACTGGTGGGACAACCATCCACGTAACCAGTAGAGGGACCATGGGTAAAACGGCTCGAGCACCGAGGTGGCCCCTGTGTCGAACACTCATGACGAGGCACTCCGCTGGGAGAGCTGGCTGCACGCCTATGAGCAGGCACGTGACGAGCTGCCCGGACCGATCACCAGGCGTTGCCCGAACTGTGGACGGGCCTGCCTCCGCCTGGTGTATCGGCTCCGGATCCCCCGCCTGCTCATCGGTGACGCCCACTTCTGGTGTGACCACTGCCTGCGGGGGCCCTACCTCGGCCGGGTCGAGATCCCCGAAGCCGCCGCGGCGGCTTCGGGCGAGCAGGAGTATCAGCGGCTGAGACCCACGATCCCGAACTACGAGCTCATCCCCCCTGCGACGGCCGAGCCCTAGTTCGCCGAGCCGACAGGGGGATCCCGAAGCTGTCAAGGTGCCGCCCGTCAACCCCTGTGTAGGATGACGGCAAAGTCGCTAAACTCTGGCTGTTAAGGATCGGCACGGCGATGAGTGTTGATGAGACTCCCCGGACGCTGGCCGACAAGCTGAACCGGTTGTTCCAGACGGTCCGTCGCCAAGGTGACGCCGAATACAGCAACGTCGCGGTCGCGGAGGCCATCAGCAAGGGCCAGGACGTACAGATCTCGCACACCTATATCTGGCAGTTGCGCACGGGCCGGCGGGTCAATCCCACGATCATGCACCTCACGGCGCTGGCCACGTTCTTCGGGGTGCCGGTCGCCTACTTCCTGAACGACGCGGAGACCGCCAAGATCGACAAGGATCTGGAGCTGCTGGCCGGCATGCGGAAGGCGGGCGTCACGCACATCGCCCTGCGCAGCGCCGAGCTGACCCAGGGCAGCCGCGCCGCCATCATCGAAATGGTCAATCAGCTCTGGAAGCTGGAGAATCCCTCCGATGAAGATGCCAGGTGATCGCTTGGCCACCGATCTTCGCTGTCCGCCATCGGTCATGGCGCGCCCGTCTTGATCGCCCTGGCCGTCGCCGGATGGATCGCGGTGGGCATCAAGCTGTTCCACCTCCGCGCCAAACCCGGCTGCCGGTCGACGCGGTGGATATGCGCCGCGTTGCTGGCACTCTCGGTGTCGATCTGCCTGCAGGACCAGACCGTCCACGAAGTGCTCGACGCCCACACGACGCTCAACACCGCGGGCACCCTCTCCAACTGCTTGACCTTGATCGCCGCGACATCCGGGCAATGCGCCTTTCTCTACATGGTCTATCCGGCTGAGCAGGCCGTACGGAGCACCAGGGTGCGTCTGCGGCTGCTGGCCGGCGTCCTGGCACTGATCGGCGTCCTTCACGTGACGACCCCGTCGAACTACGCGGTGGCCCTGGCCAGCCAGCAGCTGGCCGTGCAGATCCCGGTGATCTCGGCCGGCGCCTACGTCTATGTCGCCTATCTGGCGTTGACCGTCACCGAAGTCGCGCGCGCCACGCACTACCGCGCGAGTGCCGCGAGAGGCTTCTCCCTCCGCAACGGCCTGCGGCTGCTGTTGCTCGGTCTCGCCTGCACCCTCGCCTATGCCGGGCTGCGGTTCGCCGCCATGTCCGCCCACCTTCTCGGATGGGACGTGCGGTGGCTGTACGGCAACCTGATCGGGGAGGTGTTCCGCCTCGCGATCCTGTTCGTGGTGACCGGCATCCTGCTGCCCGTCACGGGCCCGCGGCTGGGCCTGGATCATCTCGCGCGGTGGTGGTCGCTCGACCGCTCCTATCGCCGGCTCTTCCCGCTCTGGAAACCGCTGTACGACGCGTTCCCGGCCATCGCCCTCGATCCGCCGAGGACCCGGCACGTCGATTTCCGGAATCCGGAGCAGGCCCTGTACCGGCGGATCGTCGAAATCTGGGACGGCCGCCTGCGGCTCCTCCCCTATTTCGACCCGCGCCTCGCCGAAACGCGGCAGGCGCAGGCCACGGGCCTGTCCGATGACGCGCGCAAAATCGCCGTCGAGGCCGCTCTGATCGCCTCCGCCCTGCGGCGCAGCAGGCTCGGCGTACGACCGGACACGGGCGGCCCGGCCATCCCCGACAACAGCCCGGCCGACCCTGACGCCGAGCTCGACTGGTTGATCCGGGTGGCGGCGGCCGTCAGGGCCGAACCAGAGACCTCACAGCGGCCGGAGTCGCTCAGCCCGCGGTCGAGTGGTCTCCTTCCATCGCGGCGCCGAGCCCTGTGAGGCTCGGATACACACTGACGCCTTCCGCGATGGCCTCCAGCTGGAAGACGCTCACCGACGTGGGCGGGTAGCCGATGAGCTCGATGACGCGGCTCACCCGGGCGGGCCCGTCCATGGCCTCGGCGGAGTCCCAGAGGTAGACCGCCCCCCAGGTCTGGCGGGCCGGATTGGAGAACCACGCCTTCAGCCGCATCCCGTCAAGCGTGGCGTAGGCGTCGACGGCGTAGTCCCGCAGGTAGTCGCGCAGGCTCTCCACGGTCTCCGTGGATCTGCTGAGATCCCAGGCGACGATCGATACGAACATGGCCGGCCTCTCTACGGGAAGGCGTGCGGGTGCGGGTTGACGTCCTGCGGCTCCAGGGGCCGATCCCGGTATCCGAGCCGGTACGGCACCTCGTACAACCTCGGCAGACCGTCGACCCGCCGGTAGTCGTGGCCGAAGGTGACCGGCAGGGTGCCGGGGATGACGACCTTCACGCAGGCCAGCTCGGACACCTCGTGCTCGGGGGTCGTCTGATCCACCACGATGACGTCGAGACCGGTGCCGAGGTAGCGGTTGACCAGCTCGATCAGGTCGTCCCGGAGATCGGCGTTGCGGAGTCCCGGCGGCACCGGAAGGTCATCGATGTGCCGCCGCCGTGGCGTCTGGGTGAGGAAGCGCAGCCGGTCGTACGTCCGGTGGTCGCCGTACAGCAGGCGATGATCCTCCATCTCCTTCACCAGCGACGAGTCGTCCACCATCCGGCCGGTCTCGTCCACGTGGTCGGGATAACGCTTGATGAGGTCGGCGAGGAGCGGGCCGAGCTCGTTGAGCGCGTTCTCGATCGCGCGTTCCGGGACGGGGTGAGCGCCCGCCGAGCAGGCGGCCTTCGGGCGCTTCTCGTCGTCGCCGGGATCGACGGCCATCGCCCAGACGCAGGGGATGCCCTGTTCGAGGGTGGTGTCGAAGAGCATCACCTGGTAGCCGGTCTCGGCCTCGATGGCTTCGATGATCAGGGGGATCATCGAGTCGCGGGCGGCGGTCACGTCGATCCGCGGGACCGGCATGCGCGCGTACCACGTCATCATGAAGGCGTCGCGCTCGGCCACTTCGAGGATCCCGTGGAAGACGGCCTCCTCCAGGCTGCCGCCCAGGGCGCAGCCGTTGGAGACCTCCTGGACGAACGGCGGGCGGCCGGCGTCGTGGTGGCGGGCCCGGTAGTAAGCGTAGGTCTCGGGGACCAGCACGGGAGCGCAGCGGGCGAAGGAGTATCCCCAGACCCAGCGGCACACCTGCTCCTCGTCGAACGGGCGGTACGGGAAGCCGGGGATCCGATGCCGCTCCGCCGGATAGAGGCCGAGTGTCCGGGGGTCGATCGCGTCGCGGCCGATCTCGGCGTAACTGGCCGACACCGTGGTGCGCTTTCCCCCGGGCTCCATGCCGCCGTGCCGCTCCAGCGTCTCCAGCATCGCGGTGACCTGGCTGCCCTGGTAATTGCGGGTACGGCCGAAGCCGTACTCGGTCGAGCCCTGGCGCAGACCCATGGGCGCCGCGGCGACGACGATGCCGCCCTCGGTGCTCTTGAGCACGGATCGGATGAGACCGCTCTCGCCGTCGACGTATCTGGCCTTGAGCGTGTCCACCTCGCCGGTCATCGAGCGGAGCCGGTAGACGTCCGGGGCCGGTTTGGGGCGGGATCGGAGGGAGATGTCCGCCCGCGACCGGTCGTCGGGCGGCAGCGTCCCGCAGGTGTCACAGAGCGGGTCGGGCAGGAACGGGTGCGGCTCGACGGCCAGCGTCTCCAGGTCCACGTAGACGAAGGCGGACCTCGTACGCGCGGTCTCCCGGTTGGCGAGCCGGGCGATCTCCGCCACGACCAAGGTGGCGGCGAGGTCGGCCGACAGTCCGGTGAGCCAGGCCGACGGCAGCGCGGACAGGGTGGCCCCCTGCTCTCGCCACACCGTTTCGTGCCCGTCGGGCTGGAGATGGGCCAGTCTGCGCCGGAACTCGCCGCAGTCCACGCAGCCGGGCAGCCCGGACTCCTCCAGGGGACCGAGGACGACCCGCCCCAGTTCGGCGCGTACCGGCAGCCAGGGCACGCCCGCCGCCGCGGCGGCGGCTCTGACCTCGGCGTAGCCCGACAGGTCCCAGCGGTCATGGGCCACGACGGCCGCGACGGCACCGGACGTCAGGAGCGGCGAGACGGAGGATCCGCTGCCGGACAGCGCCGCGACGATGCTCTCCACGAGCAGCCCTTCACCGAGGACGGCGATCTCAGGCATGGGTCAGCACCACGTGGACGGTGTAGGGCATGATCGAATGAACCTCACGATCGTGGTCGAGGGGCACCGCCACCGGCGAGAGACCGCGTCTGGCCAGCGCGGACACCAGACTCGCCGAGCCGGTACGGGAGGCGACGGGCAGGCGGCGGATCGCCGAGCCGCGCAGCCCGGCCGGTATGCCAGGCGGCGCGGGTGGCGCGTAGGCGGGCTGGGCGTTCTGCCGCGCCTGGTAGTGGAGGAGGGCCTGTTCGAGCGCGCCGGTCACGGCTTCGGCCGCCGACGACCCGCCGGCGTATCCGACAGGCGTGTCACCCAGGTAACTCATGGCGGCCGGAAGCTCCGACGGCCCGGTGAGGTCGTAACACGTGACCGCCTCGCCGGTGGCCTGGATCATGGACCTGTAGCGCTCGCCGCGCGGGGGCAGCGACCCGCTGTCCAGGTCGAACCGGGGCAACGGCGTCGTCCGATGCTCCAGGTCGGCGAGCGCCAGCCGTCCCGCCTGCTCGGCCAGCGCGACGTCTACAGCCTCCTGCCAGCTGTATCCGGCGGCGATGCCCGCAGTGATTCCCGCGCCGATGCCTACAGCGGTCCCCGCGGCGCTGTCCGGCACGGGCAGCGCGGGGAAGGCGACGTCCGCGGCGATGAGTCGCGTTCCGCCGTCGGCGAGCCGGTGGCCGAGGACGAGCCCGGTGATCCTGCCGGCGCGCAGGTCCGCGAGCAGGGCGTCGGGGTCGGACTCCGGCGCGGCCAGCGGAGTGCGGCCGTCGGCCGCGAGCAGCCGGCGCGGATCCACCATCAGCGAGGCGTAGACGGCGAACGCCTTCAGGGCGGCCTGGTGGCGCGCGGACTCGAAGTCGAGCCCCGTGCCGACGACCCTTGAGACGGCGCCGCCGAGCAGTCCGGCCGGGTCGGGCACCTCCACCTCGCTGACGTGCAGAGGGATCTGCGCGTAGGCGCGCTCGGTCGGCTCCCCGAACACCCCCAGGAGATCGTCGGCGCACACCACCGCCCGCCGGGAGAACGCCTCCCGGCCGAGAACGGCGCCGTCGCGGGCCGGGTCGGCGGATCCCGGGAGCATGGGTTCGGCCGGCCGGGCGTGGGGGTGCGGGACGAAGGCGTGTGACGTACGGCGCAGTGTGGACAGGTCGATCCTGGTCAGCCGGGCACGGTGGTCGTCCAGCAACCCGGTGGCGGTTCGAAAGGCCAGCTGGACCAGCACCCCGGCGATGGCGGCGGCCCGCGTCTCATCGACGGCGATGGGCGGGCGCGGCGCGGGCCGGGTCGCCACCCGGCGGCGGCCCGCCGTCCAGCTCGCCTCCGATCGCGTACCGAGGTCCTCGGGACCGAGCCAGACCTCGCCGTCCAGCACGACCGCCTGAGCCAGGGGGATCCTCCGCTCGGCGCAGAGCCGGTCGAGCAGCGGTTCATGCGCCGAGCCGCCGGAGACGTGCAGAACGAGGTCCGCGCTGTCGAGCAGGGGCAGCAGCCCCTCCTCGCTGAGGTCGGCGAGGAGGGGCCTCTCGACCCTCTGGTCAGGGGTACGCCGCCCGCGCTCGACCCATTCGACGCCCTGAACCTCCGGTGTCGCCATCTTCACCAGGCGCGATCCCGTGCGCAAGGCGGCCCGCGCCACCCACGGCACTATGTCCCCCGACCCCAGAACGAGCACCACTTTATCCCGATACGCCCGAAATATCGCGACAGGCGAGTCTCGGAAATGCGCGATGAACCCCACTTCATGGCGATATTCCGGATATTCCAGGGCGGACTCCTGGTCCCCGGTGCCGGCGTCTCCCACGACGTCCTGCTGGAGCGGGACGTCTCTCACGACGTCCCGCTCCAGCAGCACGGTGAGCAGGCTCTCCACGGCGGCCCGGCGCTCGGGCGGCAGCTCCTCCGTCAGCTCGGCCAGCGTGTGCCGCCCGTCGAGATAAGGCTTCAGCAGCTCGATCAGCGGGCCGACGGAGCGGCCTTTCAGATGGCTGGATCCCTGGTACGTCAGCAGGTACATCCCCGCTGAATCCGGGGCATAGAACGCATCCGGGCGTAGCAGTAGGCCCACGTTCGTCTACTCCTGTTCCTCGTCGGCGGGCGGGCTCGGCCGGCTTCCGAGCATGAACTCGCCCACGCTCGCCTCGATCGCCGGATCGGCTCCCGTGGCCTCGTTGAAGGCCGGCGCGTCACCTCCGCCGAGACCGGAGGCGGCCAGTCCCATCGCGGTCGCGACCAGGTACATGGTCTGGAAGAGCACCCCGACATGCTTGAGGACCAGCGCGTACGGCATCTCCTCGTACGTCCACATCACCCGCCCGAACCTGGCCGACACCACGATCAGGACCTGGGGCAGCGTGGTGGTGGCCGCCGCCCGGCCCGCGGTCGTGAGCAGCCGCCCGACCGCCGGGCCGGGGTCGCTGACCAGGCGCAGGCTGTGCTCGTGCGCGTCGTAGTGGTACATGCCCGGCGCCAGCCCCGCGACGTTCCGGACGACCGGGTACAACTCCAGCTCGTCGACCCCGCCGCCGGCGGGACGGGGCGTGTCGACGTACTCCACGCCGTCCCACACGTTGACCCGGCGCACCCGCGCACATCGGTAGAGCAGCTCCGCGAGCTGATCGACCGTGATCGGGCGGTCGTCGTCGTGCTCGCGGATCGAGCGCCGCTCCTCGATGGCGTCGGTCAACCCGAGGTCGCGCCCGCGGATCTCGTCCAGGTCCGGCACCCGCAGGTCGATCGCGGGTCCCGGATAGGGTTCCCGGTGCGCGGGGAGCGGAGGGAACTTGCCTTGGCCCCATTTCGTCCGGCCGAATCCGGCGTCCAAGTAGCCCCCGTTCCCGTTGCGGCTTCGGGAGTGGAACCACAGGTCGTGCGGTCGCCACTGGCGCAGACGCCACTCGGACTCCGCGTCGCTCCCGGCGGGGATCGCGATGCCGGTCCAGCTCAGATCCCGCAGCAGCCTGGCGATCAGCTCTTCGGGCAACGGGCCCTTCAACGTGCCGGCCGACAGCGGCCGCGCCAGCTCCGTGAGCATGGCCGCGACTTCCGGGGCATGGATCAGCACCTGTGCCCACGAGGCCGGCGCCTCGGCGAGGATGTCCTCCCCCTCACGCCGGAACACCGCGAAACCGGACAGCTTCACCTCGTCGTCGATGTCCTGCTCCACCTCGGGGGCGGGCGGCCGGACGGGCTGCACCGTGTACAACGGCCTGCCGAGATGGCTCAGCGTGGTCGTCACCCATCCCCCGCTCCGCAGGGCCCCGAGGAAGTCCGGGTCGGACTCACCGATCGCCGTCAGCTCCGACGGCGGGCACGGCCCCTCGGCCAGGCGACGCAGTACGGCACGGCCGCCCGCGCCCACCGGCCCGAACGAGGCCACCCTCCGCCACAGATCATGACGGAACAGGTGCAGCTCGCCGTCCGCGCCCGTCGCGCTGTAGACCCCCGGCCGCAGCCGCAGATGTTCCTCGTACGCCGGAGCCTCCCCGGTCATGATCCACTTCCTTCCAGGTACGCCTCCACGGTGCCGGCGAGCAGATGACACAGGAGAAAGCGCTCGACCGGGACGACGCCGAGCCGGGTCATGTGCAGATAAGTGAGGTTGAGCATCAGCCGGTACAAGAGGAACTCGGGCGCGTCCCGGATCTCCGCCCACACGGGATCGGCGTAACCCGCGCGATGAAAGGGACTCGACTCGGCCAGCTTCGACTCCTGCTCGGCGCTGACGGTCGGCACGACGAACGCGCCCTGTTCGAGGAGCCGCGCCCCCCGCCGTCGATACGGGATGAGCGCGGCCTCCCAGTCGGCCAGCAGGGCGGCGTCCACGTCGTCGCCGCCGAGCACCTCCCGCAGCTGGGCAAGGAGGATCGGGCGGTGTTCGCGGTAGTAGCCGTCCCACGTCGGCCTCATCCCGCGCGCTTCCGGAAAGGTCGACAGGAACGCCTCGGCGTGGGACCTGAAGGTGAAGTACCCCTGAGAGATGTCGGTGCCCGACAGGCGGTGCGCCGTCGCCACCATCAGCTTGAACGCCAGCTGCCGCCGTCGCGCGCCGCCCCCGGCCTCGGTCATCGCGAAGGCGAGGTCGGTGGTGTCGGCGTAGAAGTCCGCCACGAGGTCGGCCATGTGCGGCCCGCCCAGTACCTCTGTCCGGTCGTCGTACTCGGCGACGCGCAGGGTGTTGTCGGGAAACCACGGCGTCAGAGGGCCGGACTCCCGTTCCAGCTCGGCCAGCCGCTGATGCGCGGAGAGCTCCTTCTGGGGGTCGAGCGGCAGGGACGAAGGGCGCTCGGCCAGGCAGCCGCCGATGATCTTCTCCGCGGCCGGCCGCACCACGTGCGTGAAGGTGTCGTGGTCGGTACGGAAATTGAGCCGCAGATGCGGCCCCTGCCGCCAGTGCCGCGTGTAGTAGAGCCCCTCCACCTGCCCGGCCAGCTCACGGAAGAGCGGGCGTACGCCGTGCAGGATCAACGGGTCCTTGTCATGGTCGTAGTAGCGGACGTGAATGCTGTTCCAGCGCACGGACTATCTCCCCTCATCCGCGAGCACGGCCACCGCGTCCGCGCACAGCCGACGGACGGCCCCCTCTTCGTCCACGGTCACCCCCAGCCGGTTGCAGACCAGGTGAGCGCAGATGTCCAGAACGGTGAGGACCTGCCGCGTCTTGACCGCGCCCTCCCCCTCCCAGCCTCGGGGCGGTGGCTCGAACCGGCCGGCGGCGGCCTCGGCGGCCAGCGCGTCACGGAGCGTGGACACCGATCGCGCCCAATCCGCCAGGGAGCCCGGCCCGGAGACGTGCTCCAGGTGCGTGGCGAGCTCTCTCATCCGGCGAGCGAGCCCGATGACGCGATCACGCTGACGTCCTGCCGGTCGCTCGGCCGGTTGGGTGAAGCGGGCCTCGGCCGCGTCACCAGGCCGACGGCCCCGGGTCGCGCCGCCAGGCCGACCGGCCTCGGCCTCGTCGCCGGGCCGGTCCTGGTCGATGCTGACCCACGGCGCCAGCCGGGCCGCATCCTGCTCACCGCAGAACCAGGTGAGCAGGATCATCGCGGCTCCCGCCGTGGTGCGGTCCGCCGGCCGCAGGCCGTCGCGCAGCAGGCCGAGGGCGATGCGGCTGGACTCCGCGAAGTGCCGCTCCACCGCCTCCATCGAGGCCCCGGTGCCGTAGCGGCCGTGCTCACGCCGGTAGGGGATGAACGCCACGGAATTGTTCGGGAAGAGCCGCTCCGTATGGCCGGGAAGCCCCTCCCACTGCGCCAGGGCCTCGCCTATGCCGGCATAGTCCCGCTGGCTCATGGACCGACCCGCCGGATTCTCGGCGAGATACTTCTCGAACCTCACCGAGATGACCCGTTCCACCTCGGCCCGGCGCGCGGGGTCGGTGGGCAGCGCGCGGAACCGCAGATGCGGCCCTCCGTCCCAGTACCTCAGGAAGAACGCGGCCTCCGCGAGCCCGCGCCCGGCCAGCTCGGCGATCAGCGGACCGGCCGCGTCCGTCAGCAGCCCGTCCAGGTTCTCGTGATAGAAGACGTGGGCGCTGACCCAGTCCGATTCATGCATGCCGGCCGTCCTGGTCAGAGATCTCGATGAGAAATTCGGTGACGCTGGGGTCATCGGGGTCCGGCCCCAGCGCGTCCGCGAAGTCGGGCAGCACCTCGTCGAAGATCACCATCGGCCCCGAACTCGCCAGCATCTTCTCGAAGGCCGTGACCAGGAACCAGTTGGCGAAGTCGACGTAGACGGGCTTGCGGGATTTGTCGAAAATCCACTGCGTCCAGTCCCCCTCGCCCTCACCCTCGTCCGGCCGGGCGAACCGGACGAAAGATCGCACCGGGAGGTCGTGCTCGTGCAGCCACGCCACCAGACGCAGCAGGTAGGCGGCGTCGCCCTCGCCCTTGGCCCGTTCCGGAAGCATCTCCTTCGGCACGATCCGGCGGGCGCGCTGGATCACCACGCCGCCGATCTCCACGCGGGGATAGGCCACCAACGACGAGGGGAGGTCCAGATCGGTCTCATCCGCCAGCAACGGGATGCTGGGATGCACGTAGTGCGTCTCTCCCGAGACCTGGATCAGCAGCCGAGCCGCCGGTGGGAGCAGCAGGTCGGACATCATGCCCAGATGCAGGGCGGAAAGATCGGCGCCCAGCCGTTCCGAGACCACCTTGAGCAGGCCGCTGCGCGGATCGAGGACCATCTCGAGGTCTCCGAGCGGGATGCGCTCTTCGGCGGGACGGCTGCTGACCGCGAACGGATAGTCGATCTCGTACGCCACATGCGGCACCCGTCTGTTCAACGCCGAGGCGGCCACTCCGCCCAGCTCGGCGAGCACCCGGGCACTCGGCCGACGCTCCGTGGCCTGGCTCTCGCCCGTCGCCTCCGCCATCAGGGCCAGCACCCTGCTCCGTCCACGGCCGTAACCGGTGTGCGCCGCGTTGAGCACCAGGCCGATCCCGCCGTGACCGGGGACGACCTGCACATAGCAGGCGAGGGAGCGCGGCGGCACCACCCAGGACGGCCAGTTCTCCGTCAGCTTCCTGATCAGCTCCGCCGGGACGCTCACGACGCCGTCGCTCTCCGGCTGGGCGAGCACCGCCTGACGGGCCTCCCGCTGGATCGCGGCCAGCTCCCGAAGCCGTGGGAGCGGGCTCTCGGACAGAGCGCCGCCCGCCCCCAGGGACGGGCCCATCAGCCGGGCGACCTCGCGCGCCGCATCGCTCAGCTCGGCGGCCTCGCCGTCCTGGGCGAGCACCTCCTGGAGCGCCCGGTGCAGCACGAGGAGGGGAACGCGGGCGTCCGGGCCGAACCGCTCGGAGAAGTAGGCGCCGAGGGCGATCCGGAACGGCAGCGTCAGATCGAAGGCGCCCAGCCAGCGCCGTACCACGTCCAGGTCGTCGAGCGCCGGACGCCATGCCGCCGACCCGGCCTCCGCCACCGGGCCCGTGAAGACGGCGTTCTCGCGGAAGGTGTGCCGGCCCTGCCCGTCGAGCGCGGCCGGCTCGAAGCCGAGCGGCTCCGCCAGGTCGGTGAGCGCGGCTTCCAGTTCGTGCTGCCGCTTCCAGTGCCCTTCGACGTCGTCCACGACCACGGGCAGCCGCGCCTGCCGGCGTACCCGCCGCAGCGCGTGGACGACGTCCGCGAAGTCGGCTCCCCCATGGGCGGCGACCCAGTCGGCCAGGTCGCCCAGCGGGTCGGCCGACTGGTCGGCGACGGGGTGCTGCTCCTCCAGGAGCCCGGCCCGCACCAACGCCTGGAGAAACGCCTCGACCGGGGCCGCGTCGGCGGCGCCGCCCGACAGGCGGGAGCGGAGCTCGACCAGCGTGAGCGGCGGGCGGTGCGCCGCCAGGCTCAGGCACGCCTCGACCGCGGCGGTGGCCGGCAGGCTCACGATGGGTTCCTCGGTGGAGCGCCCAATGAAGCTGACGGTCCCGTCCTGGAGGGTCGCACTCGGGTTGACCCGCAGGACCAGGTGCCGGGCCAGGCGTGGATCGCGGGTGAGCGTCTCGCCGATCCGCTGGAGGAGGAAGGTGTGGATCTCGAGCACTCCCTGGATCTCCGCGGGAGCGAACCGTACGGGCGGTTCACCTGGTTCACCTGGTTCACCTGGTTCGCCGTCCGCCCACGCCCCCGTGCCACTCGCCATGAAGGTGCCGTAGGGGCTCGTCTTGGCGGCCGCTCTCGCCAGGTACTTCGCCAACCGGGCCATGGACTGCCTGCGCGGTCGCCGCCGCGCGTCCGCCAGCCACTTGGCCAGCTCGCCGAACAGGGCCGGGCTGGCTTGCGACAGTGCCCGGCGGAAGCCCGGATGTCCGGCCACGTCACGCAGGACCAGCTCCTTCTCCCGCAGTTCGGCGGCGAACACGTCGTCGAGCGCGCGTCGCCCCTCGTCGAGCCGATGCCTGGTGACGATCCAGGATTCGATCGCGTCGCCGATCTCGGCGGGGAGCAGCGCGGCGACACGCGCGTTCCATTCGGTGTCGCGGGGCAGTCGTCGCTGGTGCAGCGCCCGGCGCAGGCCGACCAGAGCCGGCTTGGCCGTCCCGTGGTCCAGCGCTCCGATCAGGGGATACAGGGCCTCGGACAACGCCTCGCCGTCGCGCCGTAACGTGGCCGCCTGCCGGGCCAGCCCTTCCGCCCGGCCGTACGCGCCGTCCAGGCGTAGCCGCGACAACGCCGCCACCGGCACACCCGCGACCCGCACCACGACGGACGACTCCACGTGGGCGCCGCTCGTTAAGATCACCATTTCCTCCCCGAAGCGCCGGAGCCGGGCCGCGGGCGCCATGCCGGCGGCCCGGCCGGGAATCAGCTGCTGCTCGAGCTCGTCGACGACGTCGAGGTGCTGCAGACGCTCGGGCAGAGCACGGACGCGCCGTTCTCCGCCATCCCGTGGCCCGCGGTCAGAGATTCGATGGCAAGACCGCTGTCAGCGAGGTCGAAAACGTCCATCGGCAGATTCTTGAGGTCGAAGTCGAGCTTCTGGGAAATGCTCATTTTCTTTTCAGCCTTTCTCGGGAGAAAATCGTGAGACCCATAGCCGTGCATCATCGGTCCCCTGCTTACCTCCAGGAAACCCGCGGCTGATGGCTTCCGACGGAAGGCTAACCCCGACGCGTGGAGAACAGCCTTTCTCCGGCCTGTCACCGACCTGTCGGCGCGCTGAATCGCTTCTTGGAAAGGCCGCTCTCACGCGGTGGAGGCGAGCACGGCCTCGATGTCGTGGGCGCGCGGGTCCGCCAGTCCGGCCATCAGGTCGAGCGCCGTCCGCAGGATGCCGCGGGCCAGCGTGTCGTGTCCGGCCTCGTTGAGCGCGTTGCCGAGATCGGCGAGGGTGATCGCCTCCCAGCGCTGGTTCCTCATCCGGCGGAACAGGTCGATGGACTGGCGGTAGGCGCGGACGGCGGCGCGGGTGTCGCCCGTCATGACGTAGGCGCGGCCCAGGTTGCGCAGGCACATCGCGTCGGAGGTGTACTCCCTGAGCCGCAGGTTGATCCGGTGCGCCTGCTGGAACGCCTTGACCGCGCATCGGTAATGGCCCGCCACGGTCTGCGCGATTCCTATGTTGTCCAGCGCCAGGGCGATGCCACGGGGATATTCGTTCCGCTCGTGCAGATCCAGGGCACGCATCAGGTGCCGCTGGGCCTTTCCGTATTCTCCGGCCTCGCCATATGTCATGCCGAGATTGCACAGCGCCATGGCCTCGCCGTACGGACTCTTGCTCCGCTCGAAATGCACGAGCGCTTCGCGGAAATGTCGCTCCGCCAGATCGACGTCACCCCTGTCGGAATAGATGCAGCCCACGGAATTGAGGGTGTAGGCCTCGCCGATGGGCTCGTTCGCGGTCCGCGCCGCGCGTACCGCCGACTTCAGGCTGTCCAGGCCGTCGGACCAGGGGATGCGCGCGTCGAAGAAGCTGGTCATCGCCATGGTTATGCGCCATGAGTAGTGAGCCCACCCGTTCGTGGCCGCCCATGAGGTCACCGCCCGGAGGGAGTCGTACTCCAGCTCCAGCCAGGCCATCGCCTCGTCGGCGTCGGCGAACGCGAGGGGGCGCCGGCGCGGCCGCATCGGCGCGAGGAAGTCGCGGCGGCGGCACGGGACCAGGTGCTGGTCGGCACGCACGGCGGCGAAGAGGTAGTGATCGAGGAATCGCCGTGCGGCGGCCTGCCGCTCGCCGGGCGGCATGTGCAGCCGTGCCTGATCGACGGCGTACAGCCGGATCAGGTCATGCAGCTGGTAGCGGCAGGGGCGGCGCTGTTCGAGCAGATGGGCCGCCACGAGCTGGTCCAGGCCCCGCTTGACCTCGAATGGCGGAAGGTCGACCAGCGCCTCGACCGTCTCCAGCGCGATGTCGCTGGCGGGGTGCAGGCCGAGCGCCTGGAACGTGGCGGCCGCCGCCGGGCTGAGCGCTCCGTAGGACCAGGACAGAACGGCGCGCAGGTCGATGTTCGGATCGTTCTCGCCGGTTCCCAGGTTGTCGAGGCGGGCCTTCTCGTCCGCCAGCCCGTCGACGACCTCGGCGAGCGTGGCGGCGCGCTGCGCGCGCTCGGCGATGATGGCCAGCGCCAGGGGCAGATGGTCGCACAGCTCGACCAGCCGGGAGGCCGCCGCGGGCTCGCGGGCGACCCGGGAGGGGCCGACGGCCGCCGCCAGCAGCTCGACGGCCTGGGATTCCGGCATCGGGCCCAGCGTGACACGGTGCGCGCCGTCACGGATCGACAGAGACCGTAGCTGGTCGCGGCTGGTCACGATGACCAGGCCGCTGGCGCCCGGCAGGAGCGGGCGCACCTGGTCGGCGTTCCGGGCGTTGTCCAGCAGGATGAGGGCGTGCCGGTCGGCGAGGATGGTACGCAGCAACGCGCAGCGCTCGTCCACGTCGACGGGGATGGCGTCGCTCTCCACCCCGAGACCGCGCAGGAGGCTCTCCGCCGCGGCGGCCGGGGTCATCGGCTCGCTCGGTCCGTAGCCGCGGAGGTTGAGGTAGAGCTGGGCGTCGGGGTAGTCATGGGCGACTCGGTGGGCCCAGTGCGCGGCCAGCGTCGTCTTGCCCGTCCCGGGAGCGCCGTCGATGGCCACGATGATCGGGGCGTTCGCGCCTCTGCCGGTCCGGCCCGACGCCGCCACGCCCGAGGGCAGCCTGTCCAGCGCCGCCAGTTCCTCCTCCCGGCCGGTGAAGCGCGCGATGCCGTGGGGCAGCTGCCGGGGGCTCGGCGTCGCGCGCCGGACGACCGTGCCGCCCGGGCGGTCGTCGGTGCCGCCCATGAGCACCGCCTGGTGCAGCTGGACCAGCTCTTCGCTCGGGTCCAGGCCGAGCTCCTCGCGCAGCACCGTACGTACGCGCTGGTAGGCGCTCAACGCCTCCGCCCGCCTGCCGCTGCGGTGCAGCGCGGTGATCAGGCGCGTCCACAGCGGCTCGCGGCTCGGGTAACGCTTGGTCAGCTCCGACAGCTCGGCGATGAGGCGCCCCGACGGCTCGCTGGCCAGCTCCAGGTCGATCCGGCGCTCGGTGGCGCCGAACCACTCCTCGGTCAGGAGGGGTATCACCTCGCGTTCGAGCCAGGGACCACTGGCGTTGCCGAAAGGCTGACCGCGCCACAACCGCAGCGACTCGCGTAACAGGGCCATCTCCTCCTCCACGGAGCCGGCGTCGTCGGCGCGGCGCACAAGGCCGCGGAACCGGTGCAGGTCCACCGCGTCGGGCTCGACCTGGAGCTGGTAGCCGTCCGGCTCGGTCTGGATGAGGTCCGCCCCGATCAGCCGCCGCAGCCTGGTGACATAGGTGTGCACCGCGCCGCGCGGCCAGCCCGGCCCTTCGCCCGGCCAGAGCCGCTCGGCCAGCGTGGGTGTCGAGACCGACTGGCCGACTGACAGCAGCAACGACGCGAGGACCGTCCGTAGCTGGCCCACGGGTACCGCCACCGCGTCGTTACCGACCCGCACCTCCCAGGGCCCCAGGACGCCGAAGCTGATGCCGCCGCCACGCGATTCCACAGCCGTTCCGGATGACGCGCCTGCCAATGCCTGACCTCCCACGGGGACGAGCTACGGACCGCGTTGCCGGCATTTGCCGGGGTATGGATGGTGGATAAACGGCAGTTGCCGCCCTCCTGGTCAATCTAAGCTAAGACGGGCAGCTGCGTGCTTAAACTTCCGTTGAACCTTTGCGGGCGGCCTATGATGTGGGTGTTGTGGCCGGTACGCCCCATGAGGAGGTTCGTGAGCGGCGAACGCCTGGAAGAGATCGTCGAGCGGCTGGAGATCCCGCATCCGTTCGACATCGTGGAGTTCACCCACCAGGTGGCGCTGGCCCGGCAGCGCCGCATCGAGCTCAGGCCCGTCGACACCGCCCCGGACGGCCCCAGCGGCATGTGGCTGGCCACCGACGCGGTCGACTTCATCTGCTACGAGCAGCGGACCAGCCGCAGCCATCAGGAGCACATCATCCTGCACGAGCTGGGCCACATGGTGTGCGAGCACGCGTCGGCGCCGGTCGCCCCCGACGCCCTGCTGCGGATCCTGCTGCCGACGCTGGACCCGGCCATGGTCCGCTCGGTGCTCGGCCGGACGACATACTCCGAGCCGCAGGAGCACGAGGCCGAGCGGTTCGCGATGCTGGTGCTGCGACACGCCGGCCGTCTTCCCACGGTGCGCAGGCCGCCGCTCTCGGCCGAGGCGGCCGGGATTCATGACCGTATCGAGGCGGCACTGGCTCCGCGTACCAGGTCATCCTGACCCGCGGGACTCGGCGAGAAGGGATGCCCATGGTCGCGCCCGAGCGACGACGAAGAGTGACCATTTCTGACGTGGCGAAACACGCCGGGGTCTCCAAGGCGGCGGTCTCCAAGGTCATCCGCAACGACTACGGGGTCAGCGAGGCCATGCGTGAGCGCGTCCAGCGGGCCATCGAGGAGCTGGGCTACCGCCCCCAGGCCGCCGCGCGGGCGCTGCGCGGGCGGGCGTACACCATCGGCGTGCTCATGCGGCACATCGGGATCCCGTTCTACGCCGAGATCATGACCGGCCTGGTGGAGCACCTTGGGGAGTCCGGCTATCAGGCGATCATGATCCAGGGCGGCACCCAGGACAAGACCGAGGAACGAGCGCTCGACGCCCTGATAGATCGGCAGGTGGACGGCATCCTCATGATCGCTCCGCTCGCCCGGCGCACCCGCTTGGAACAGGTCGCCCGCGAGATCCCGACCGTGGTGCTCGGCAGGCACGACCGGTCGCCGGCGTACGACTCGATCGTGGATGACGACCGGATCGGCTCCGAGCTCGTCATGGAGCACCTGATCGCGCTCGGTCACCGGCGCATCGGGCACATCACCTTCCGGCAGGACCAGCGGAAGCTCGCCGACCAGGTGCCGCACATCAGGGCCGAGAGCTACGAGCGGGTGATGCGTGAGCACGGGTTGGCCGAGGAGATCGCGGTGGTCGCGACCTCATATTCCGAGGAGGGCGGCCATCGCGGCGCCTACGAATTGCTGAGCCGGTCCCCACGCCCCACCGCGATCTTCGCGGGCTCCGACGAGGCGGCTCTCGGCGTCCTCGCCGCCCTCCATGAGGTCGCTCTCTCCGTCCCCGGTGACGTCTCCGTCGCCGGCTACGACAACACCCGGCTGGCCGCCCATCCCAACATCGCCCTGACCACGGTCGATCAAGACGGAGCGGTCATGGGCCGTACGGCGGGCCGGCTGCTGCTGGAGCGCATCGAAGGCCGCACGTCGGCGGTGCACTTCTCCGTCACGCCGACCTTGGTCGTCCGCCGCTCCACCGCGCCTCCCGGCGGCCAGGACTTGGACTCGGCAGCCGTTTGATCATGGCGGTCAGCTATTCGTCAGCGCGCGCAGCCGTTCCAGGGCATCAGGGTCGTTCAGCGCCGAGCCCAGGGCGACCCCCCGGCAGCCGGCCGCGAGGAAGGCGGCGGCGTTGGACGCGTCGACGCCTCCCGTCGCGACGAATCGGACTCCAGGGAACGGCGCGAGCTGCGCCTTGATCCACTCGGCGCCGAGCTGCGCCGCGGGGAACGCCTTCAGCCAGGTGAAGCCGCGGGCCAGGGCGGCGGCGATCTCCGTGGACGTGGCCACACCCGGCAGGTGCGGCAGTCCGAGCCGCAGCGATTCCGCGGCGACCTCGGGATGCAGTCCGGGCGCGACCGTGAAGGCGACGCCCAGCTCGCTGACGGCCGCCAGCTGCTCGGCCGTGGTCACCGTGCCCGCGCCGACGCTCTTTCCGTTCGCCCTGGCCGCCTCCAGCGCCGCGCGCAGCGACGGCAACGCGTCGGCCGTCTGCACGGGCACCTCGATGAGCTCGATGCCGGACGCCCACGCGCGCTCGCACATCCGCACGGTGGCCGGGGGGTCGAGGTTGCGGAAGATGCCGAGGACCGGGTTGCGGTCGAGGTGCCTGCCGAAGAACTCAGCGGCGTCCATGTGCGTCTCCTGTCCAGCCCAGAGTCTTGGAGATCTTGTGGGCCGCTTGGCGGAATTCGTCGATGTGCGCGCGCAGCTGCTCCAGCGGCGCGACCGCGCGCAGGGCGGTGATGGAGATGCCGTGGGTGACCTTGCCGCGCGCGTCGAACACCGGCAGGGCCAGGCAGTTGATGTAGTCCTCGTGCTCGCCGTCGTCCTCGGCCCAGCCCCGCTCCCTGGTGAGCGCGAGGTCCGCCTCGAAGGCGTCGGCGTCGGTGATGGTCGTGGGGGTGAAGCGGGTGAAGGCGGCGGGTTCCAGGACGCGGGCGCGGGTCCTGTCGTCCTGGTAGGCGAGGATGACCTTGGCGACGGCCGCGGTGTGCGCCTGGGCGGGCAGCCCGATGCGCGAGCCCATGGCCACGCTGCCCCGGCCGTCGATCTTGTCGACGTAGACGACCTGGTCTCCGGCCAGCTCGCCGAGGTGGACCGTGTGACCGTACCTCTCGCTCAGCTGGCTCAGGATCGGGTGCGCGAGCGAGCGGGCCTCGACCTGGTCGAGGGCCAGCTGGCCGAGCGCGATGAGCTGGAAGCCCATGCCGTACGCGCTGCCGGGGACGCGCCGGACGAAACCGCCCTCCTCCAGCGTCTGCAGCAGGCGCAGCGCGGTCGACTTGTGCACGCCCAGGTGCTCGGCGATCTCACCGAGCGTGCGGTGCCGTACGGAGACGAACCCGATGATGTCAATGGCCCGAGCGACGGTCTGCGACAAGGTACCGCCCTCCTTCGGCGAGCAGCGAGACGACCTCGTCAGCGGGGGGAAGATCGGCCAGGTCGGCCGGGGACATCAGCACCCGGGAGGCCGCGTAGTGTCCCAGGCGCAGCCGCGTCACCTCGTCGCGGCCGTCCAGGAACCCGCTCAGCCACCCCGCCGCGAACGCGTCGCCCGCGCCGACCGCGTCGAGGACCTCGACCGGCAGGGACGGCGCCCGGTGCACCCCCGTCGGGGTGAAGCCGACCGCCTCGATCGCGGCGTCCTTGACGATCAGGTACGTGGGCCCGTCGAGCAGCTCGCGCACGCTTTCGGCGTCCGTGGTGCCCCACAGCGCCGCGGCCTCGTCGCGGCCGACGAAGACGATGTCGGCCCGCCGCGCGAGCTCCAGCAGCACGGACGCGGCGTCGGCGCCGTTCCACAGGCGCGGCCGGTGGTTGACGTCGAAGCTCACCACGGACGGCCGCAGCGGCCGGTCGAACACGACGTGTCGGCTCAGCTCCAGGCACGGCGGGGAGATTGCCGCGGTGATGCCGGAGATGTGCGTCACCCTCACTGGCCGCGCGGCCCAGCCCGCCACGTCGGCGGCGGTCATGGCCGAGGCGGCCGAGCCGCTCCGGTAGTAGTAGACGGAGGTGCCCGAGGCGGTCGGGTCCTTGAAGTACACGGCCGTGGGCCGCTCGTCATCGCGGTGGACGAGGCCGACGTCCACCCCGCGGGCGCGGAGCGAGTCGACCACGAGGTCGCCGAGCGGATCGCGGCCGACCGCGCCGGCCCAGGCCGTGGTGTGGCCGAGCTGGGCGAGCAGCGCGGCGACGTTGGCCTCCGCGCCGCCGGGGCGCAGGATGAAGCTGCTGTCCGCGTCGAGGCGGCCGCCCGCGGTCGGGGTGACCATCACCATGGTCTCGCCGATCGCGAGCACGTCTGTGGGTGTCATCGGCCGCTCATCCCTCGTGGGCGCTGGAGCCGACGTACATCTCCGGAGCCTCTTCGCGGGCGAGCCGATCCATCCCCGCCCATGTCACTACCCGCATTGACCCTCCATGTTGCACCATATGCAATGCCCGTGCTGCATTTGCAATATAGTCGACGCTTCCGCTTGCCCACGGGCCGGGGTGCCTCGACGGAATTGAGGCGCGGCACGTGGTGCGGTGGATGGAGGGCAACTTCCGGCAGCGGCAGAAGAGCGTCCGCGGGCCGAACCCGATGAGCCGGTTCCCGCGCCGCGGCGAGGGATGGTCCTGGAACGCCTGATCGTGGTCCGCGTGACGCCGTGTCCTTCAGCGGGCGCTCACTTCATCTCCAGCACGGTACGCGTGACCGGCACGAACTCTGCCGAGCGCAGCTCCAGCGGCCACCTTCGCCCGCGCGTCCGCGGGGGCACGTACACGGGCGCGTCCTGCGCGAACGGCAGGAGGCGCAGCTCGATCACCCCGTGCTCCAGCAGCTCCTCACGGAAACGGCGCAGGCCGATCTCCCAGCACGGGCCGTACCAGAACCGGTCGGCCACCAGGCGCCCGCCGATGTAGGCCCGGCCGACGTCACCGGACCAGTCGAGCCGCAGCAACACCTCCTCCCCGCTGTCGAGCAGGACGGCGGGCACGGTGACCCGGTAGACGGCGGCGTGCTCGAAGTCCTGGTCGGTGGGGGCCGAGGCACGGCCTGACGCCGCGTCGATGACCGGCCGCCTGGCGGGCCCCGCCGCCACCACCTGCTCCACCTCGGCGAACTCTCTGCCCGCCCCGGGAGACGCCGTCTTGACGGAGGGCGCCTCGGGGGCCACCGTCTCAGCGGACAGCGCCTCGACGGACTGGGCGGGCAGTTCGATGACCTCGCAGCCGTCGTACTCCTTATTGGGACCGGGGAAGACGCGCAGCAGATCACCTGGCCCGCCGCCGTAGAGGATGAGCCGGTCACCGTCCACGACCGCCGGGCGGGAGCTGAGGATCAGCCGGTCTCTGCCCCACACCTTGGCGCGGGTGGCGGTGAGCGCGTTCTCCTCGTCCAGGACCAGGACGTGCGCCCTCGACCCATCGGCGGCGGTGACGCGCAACAGGCAGTCGACACCGGGGCGCAGGTCACGCACGACGACCTTGCCGCCGGCGCCGCTCTTACCGCCCTTGCTGCCGTTACCGCCGTCGTCGCCGTCGGTCACGGTTGCCGGGCCGTCGATCGCGGTGACGGTGGCGCCGTCGAAGACCAGCTCGACCGGGATGCCCGCGGTCTGCGTCAGGACCTGGACGGGCTCGGCGCCGTCGATGACGCACACCGGCTGGGCGGTGGCGGTCAGCAGCACGCTGCGCCCGATCGGCCGTGCGAGGGGCCAGATGAAGAAGGCCCCGGAGGGCACGGTCACCGGCTCGCTCGGGACGACGAGCTCGCGGCCGGCCAGCTCGACGGCGAACCGGACGTTCTCCTGGTCGGGCAGCGTCTCGACCGGCTGATGGTTGTTCACGAACAGGAATCCCGAGCGCCCGTCGGAGCGTACGGCCCAGCGCAGGGACCGCCGGTCGGCGGTGTCGTCCGGCGCGCCCGGCGGCATCGTCAGCACCATGGTGGCCAGGTCGGGTCCGTCGGAGGCCAGCCACAGATGCTGCATCCGCAAGTAGGCGTAGGAGTCGCGGAACTGCCCGTACTCGCCGAGCGGCGCCTGGAAGTCATAGGTGATCACCGGGCAGTCGTTGGGGTAGCCGGTGGCGTGCGACTCCTGCAGCGTGGACAGGGCGCCGATCTTCTGGGATGCGCCGTGGTACATGTAATAGCCCTGCCACACCGAGCCGCTGCCCAGCTTGACCAGCGCCAGAGCCGCGATGTCGGCGGCCGTCACCAGGGGGCGACGATGGTAGGAGGTGTACATGCCACCACCCAGCTCGCAGGTGGCGAACGGGTAGCGCGCCAGGTGGCTCTCGTCGGTCCCCGACGATGAGAGCGATGATGAGACGGTACGCAGGTCGGCGCCGATGGAGTCGTCGTTGCGGCCGGGACCGAAGAAGTAGTGCGCCCGGCTCTGCTGCGGCCACCCGTCGTGCGCGGTGTCCCAGGCCGCCTCGGAGTAGCCGCCGAACACCGGGATCAGCTCGTCCGGCGGCAGCTGAGCATGGCCCCAGCCGGTGGCCGTCCACAGCGGGGCGTCGATTCCGGCTCTCTGGGCCATCCGCTTCAGGGTGAGCAGGTGGTCAGGCTGGTCGTACAGTTCGTTCTCGATCTGGACGGCCACGACCGGGCCCCCGTGCTCACGCGTCAGACCCTGGAGCTGTGTGGCGATCTGCTCGAACAACGGCCGGACGAGCTCGAGGTAGCGCGGGTCATCGGTACGCGGCACACCGTCCGCGGCGAGCACCCAGTCAGGGAATCCCCCGTTGCGCGACTCCCCGTGACCCCACGGACCGATCCGTACGACCACGTCCAGCCCGAGCTCCGCACATGTCATCACGAACCGGCGCAGGTCACGGTCGCCCGTCCAGTCGAACACACCGCGCCGCTCCTCGTGCAGGTTCCAGAACACATAGGTGGAGACAGCCGTCACTCCTCCTGCCCGGACCTTGAGCAGTTCCTCCCGCCACTCGCCCACGGGATAACGGCCGTAGTGGAACTCGCCCATGACCGGAAACCACGGCCTGCCACCACGGGTCAGGTGGCGCGCGTTCACCTCGATCGCGTCGGGCCCGTGCGCCGGATCGCCGAGACGCAGATGACCCTGCAAGGGCGGGGCCAACTCGCCCGGCACACTCAGTCGCTGCACAGCTGGGGCCTTCCTCGTCGCTCAACACTCGCGGCATGTCTCGCACGGCCCCCTTTCCGGCGTCACCGTCGTGCCGGGTCCGGTGGGCACCATGTCGACATGGTGCCCACCATCATGGTCGGCGCTCGATCAGTGCCAGTGACCGGCCGCGGCGGTCTCGGTGACGTACTCCTCGAAGGGCCTGGGCGGGCGGCCGAGCGCTCGTTCCACGCCGTCGGAGACCTCAGTGCCCTCGCCGTCGCGGATGGCCACCAGGACCCCGGCGAGCAGCCACGCGGACTCGGGCGGAACCCCGACAGCGACCTGACGCTCGACGAAGACCTCGGGGGCGACGTCGACGTGCCGGACCGTACGCCCGGCGGCCTTGCCGATCAGGTCCGCCGCCTCACCGAAGCCGATCGCCCGCGAGCCGGTCAGCTGGTAGATCTGCCCGTTGTGGCGGTCTTCCGTGAGCGCCGCCGCGGCGACCTCGGCGATGTCCTCGGCGTCGATGAACGGAACGCGCCCGTCGCCGGTGGGCAGGGCCAGGGTTCCTTCCAGGACCCCCGGTAGCCAGGGACCCTCGCTGAAGTTCTGGGCGAACCAGTCCGGCCGCAGGATGGTCCAGTTCACACCGGAGCCGCGTACGGCCTGCTCGGCCGCCTTGAGGGGATGATCGTCGATCTGGTCGACGCCGGAGGCGGTCAGCAGCACCAGCCGCCGCACACCGGCGGCGACCGCTTCGGACACGAACCTGGGAATGCGCTCCCGGCCCTCGGCGCCGGTCTGCAGGCTGGGCTCCATGACGTAGGCCGCGGTGACGCCGTCGAGCGCGGGTGCCCAGGTCGCGGAGTCGCCCAGGTCGAGGCGGATGCCACCAGTGGCGCGTGACGCGGTCCGTACCGGCTGACCGGCGTCCCGGAGGCGCCGGGCGATGCGGCGACCGGTTTTCCCGTTTCCGCCGCCCAAGATGAGGATGTTCGTCATGTGCCCAGAGAACTGCAGGGAGGCCAAGACGGTCCATGGGAGAAAGTCCGGAATACCTTTGTGATCGTCTACGGTGGCCTCCATGGACGTCCTGAGCGATCTGCTGCATCGGGCCCGCGCCGGCAACGCGATGATCAGGCAGCTGATCCAGCGGCCACCGTGGTCGCTGACCTTCGCCGACGCTCCTCCGCTCACGATCGTGGCCACGCTCGGCGGTCACGCGTCGGTCCGCCTCGACGAGGCCGATGCCGCACCGGTACGCCTGTCCGCGGGCGACCTCGCCCTCATCAGCGGCACCGGTCGTCACACGATCGCCGACGACCCGGACACCCCGCCCCAGGTCATGCTCTACCAGGGCAGGAAACACCTTCTCGACGGGAGCGAAGTGCCGCCTGGGGCCCAGCGGAGACTGGCTCCCCGCACCTACGGCGACGGCCTGCCCGGGGCCACGACCATGATCCGGGGCGGCTACGACCTCTACGGCGACGTGGGCGACCGCCTTCTGACCATGCTCCCGCCGCTCGCGGTCATCCCCGCAGGGCCCCGTACCCGGGCAGCGCTGGATCTGCTCGCCACCGAGATCGCCCGCGAGGAGCCCGGTCAGGACGCCGTCCTGGGCCGGCTGCTGGATCTGGTGCTCGTACTGGCGCTGCGAGCCTGGTGCGCCACGCCGCAGGCGGCGTCCCCCGCCTGGTATCGGGCGTTGACGGTGCCCGCCATCGGCGACGCGCTGCGCCTGCTCCACGAGGATCCCGCTCACCGGTGGACGGTCGCCGCGCTGGCCGCCAAGGTCGGCATGTCCCGCGCCGCCTTCGCCGCCCGCTTCACCGACCTGGTCGGCGAACCCCCGCTCACCTACCTCACCGGCTGGCGGATGACCTTGGGCTCGGACCTGCTCCGCGACACCGACATGACCATCGCCGCCGTGGCCCGTGCGGTCGGGTACGAGGACCCGTTCGCCTTCAGCGTGGCGTTCAAGCGAGCCCGCGGCGTCAGCCCGTCCCTCTGGCGCCAAGCACACTGATCCGGAGTCCAAGGGGGTGGCATCTCAGAGCGGTTTTGCCGAAGCGGCAACACGATTCGCGGCGGACTCACCATCTCTCAGATGATTCCCGCGAAAGCCACCGGCCGGTGGTGCACTCGGCCGGGGAGGATCGAAAGCGTTGGAGGATCGATGGCCCAGCCCGCCTCAGACACGGAGCTCACACATCGGCTGGTCATGACTCGTGCCGGCCGCATCCACCTGGTGGAGCAGGGCTCTGGGCCGCTGGTGCTCTTGGTGCACGGCTTCCCTGAGTCCTGGTACTCCTGGCGCCACCAGATGCCGGCGCTGGCCGTGGCCGGGTACCGGGCCGTCGCGGTCGATGTGCGTGGCTATGGCCGCTCCTCCAAGCCTGAGGACGTAGCCGCGTACCGGATGCTCGACCTGGTCGAGGACAACGTCGACGTGGTGCACGCCCTGGGCGAGCGGACGGCGGTGATCGTGGGCCACGACTGGGGCGCGACCATCGCCGCCGACTCCGCCCTGATCAGGCCGGACGTCTTCCGCGCGGTCGGACTGCTGAGCGTGCCGTACGCCCCACGCGGCGGGCCGCGACCCACCGAGATGTTCGCGCGCATGGGCGCAGAGGAGGAGTTCGCGGGAGAAAGGGGCGCGGGAGAAAGGGGCGCGGAGGAGGAGTTCTACGTCGGCTACTTCCAGGCGCCCGGCCGGGCCGAGGCCGAGATCGAACCCGACGTCCGCGGCTGGCTCGCCGGTTTCTACGCCGCCCTGTCCGCCGACACCATGCCGCCCGCCGACTCCCCCGATCCGCATTTCGTGTCCCGGGGCGGGAGGCTGCGCGAGCGCTTCCCCGCTGATCGGCGGCCCGCCTGGCTCAGTGAGGATGATCTCGACGTCTACGCCGCGGAGTTCGAGCGGACCGGCATGAGCGGGGCGCTCAACCGCTACCGGAACATGGACCGGGACTGGGAAGACCTCGCCGGCTTCGACGGCGCCCCCATCACCCAGCCGTCCCTGTTCATCGGCGGCGCGCTGGACGCCTCCACCACCTGGCTGGCCGACGCCATCAAGGCGTTCCCGGCGACCCTGCCGGGCCTGGTCTCCTCACACATCCTCGACGGCTGCGGGCACTGGGTTCAGCAGGAACGCCATGTGGAGGTCAACGAGATCCTGACCGGCTGGCTCGCCGGTCTGCCGGCCTGAAACCGCAGATCGGGAGTCCCAACAATCGTGACCAGCGGCAGTGAACATAAGTCAAACAGGCAGGTATCGGAGGGCCGCATGGGCAAGAATCGGTAAAGACCGTATTCGAGGAGGATCTCCGTGCGCGCAGTTCTCACCGCCGTGCTCGCGACGCTCACCCTGTTGGCCCCCATGGCCAGTTCGGCAAGCGCCGCACCATCCCAGTCGTCCTTGCCCGGCGGGAAGGCCAACTTTGTGGTCTCGCAGGGCTTCCTGCGCGCCGGGTCCACTCAGAACTGGGTGCGTCTGGGTACGTACCAGTTCAAGGCGGGCGGCACTGTCAGCGCGAGCACCTACCTCTGGTGGCAGCGCAAGCCCGAGGGCAGGCAGAAAACCGGTGTCGTCCCGGATTCGAGCTGCGCGACCAAGGCGGGCGGCTCCAGCACACGCGTACGCGCCTGCGACGTGCTGACCGCCGCCGGTTTCACCGGTGCCCCGGACGAATCCCGCACGGGTACGTACACGCTGGCCGGCGACGTGGTGAGCATCAGGTGGAAGATCGCCCAGACCTGGACCGAGAAGTGGCGCGTGAAGCTGTCGCCTGACGGCAAGCTCGCCCAGCTGCAGTTCGCCGGCGGCACCCTGGCTACCAACGGATACGGCTACGGGAGCAACGCCCCGCTCACCACTCGCCGCGCGATGAGCTCCGTGCGCGCCTTCTCCGGAACGCTCAAGCAGGACCTGGTCTCCTGGGCGGGCAATCGCATCGTGCGGTCGGACGGCCAGGTCTTCAAGCAGTCCTCCTTCCGCAACTGCGCCACGACGACGTGGTGCCTGACGTACCTGCAGCCGTCGTCCCCGGGCGCCTGCCAGAAGTCCGGCGGCTGCCCCAACGTCGGCGGCGGCACCAAGGCGAACGTCAGCTCCATCCAGTACTACCTCGTCAAGGTCTCCAACAGCGATCGCCGCGACACCCTGTGGCACTGGTGCACCTGCCTGGCCATGGAAGCCAAGCAGTTCTGCTACTCGGGCAACTCCCACATCAAGCCGCTTGAGCAGATCATCGACGACAGCGGGGCCTTCCGCGGCTGGGTGGGCGCCGAGGCGTCCTTCTACTCCGGGGTCCGGACCAAGGACATGATGGCCGTGTTCCGCGTCTCCGACTTCCGCTGACGCGTGCGCGCCGGCGGCGCCCGCCCCCGCACAGGGTCGGCGCCGCCAACTTCCCAGCGCGATCGCGGAGCATCCACACCGGATGGCGCAGCAGCCGCGCCCGATCGCGCAGCACCCGCACTCGACCGCGCATGACCGCGCAGCATCCCCATCCCATCGCGGAGCATCCGCACCCGATCGCGGAGCGTCCCCATCCGATGTCGGCTGCCGCGCTGCTGCGGTCCGGCGCCACGGCGGTGAAGAACGAGAGCAGTGGGATCGCGCACGGCCGGGACCGCTGGCTCGCACTGGCCGACCAGGCGGCCGACCTCACAGACGAGGGCCTGGCCGAGGTCACGGACGAGGACCTGGCCGGCGCGCTCGTCGCCGCCTGGGTGAAGCGGCCGATCCACGACGGCCAGGTGCTCTACAGCTGCGGTATGCACCTGCTCGGCGCGCCCGAGGTGGAGATCGAGGTCGGTGCGGCGCCTCCGGCGAAGGCCGAGCTGCCTGAGCTGGTCGCGCACCTGGACACGCTGGCGATCTACCTGCTGACCGATCCGCGCGCCGAGGAGATCGAGGACGGCGCCGGGTTCCGGATGACCGAGGACGCACCCCGCTGGTCGCTGCGCACCGGCCCGTGCGACCGTTACGACGAGGACGATCTGTTCTTCAACCCGTACGGATACGTCCGGCTGACGCCCGCGCCCTGACGGGCCGCCCGCGTCACTGGTGATGGACGCGCGGCCCGCGACGGGAGCGTCAGGCGCCGATGTTCGCCTGGGGCCCCGCGTAGGTCCTGAGCAGGGACGGGACGTCGGCGGCCGGGTCGAGGGTGTAGGAATAGAACGAGCCGGGGGTGAAGGCCGAGCCGCTGGTGGTGCTCTTGCCCGTGCAGCTGACGCAGACGCTGCCGCTCTGGCGGAGTTGGAGCGTGAACCGCTGCCAGCTGTCACCGCTGCAGCTCCACTGCTGCAGCAGCCCGCCGTTGTCCTTCGACCCCGCCGTCACGTCCAGGCATTGGCCGCTCTTGGTCACCTTGAGCTGGTAGGTGCCGCCGGCGACGGGGGTGGCCGCCTGGGCGGGCGCGGCGGCCACCCCGAGCGCGGCCAGGACGGCCAGCGCGGTGAGCGTTGCACGGAAGTTCATGATCGTCCTTCGGGGGGTCAGGAGATGGGGTTCCAGCCGTCGGAGCCGGCCAGGTACTTCTGCGGCGTGTAGTTCGCGGCCTGGGCGTCGCTGAACTGCGGCCGGTTGGCGTTCGAGCCGGCGCCCGCGCCGGTGTTCCGGTACTCGAAGAAGCGGGCGTTCTTCCAGGAGTTGCCGGACATGTCGGTCCACGGCTGGCCGGAATTGATCACCGAGCTGAGCGTGGACTCCCGGTAGAGCACCTGGGCGTCGGGCCGCCAGGGACGGCCCAGGGTGGTGGTCCCGGCCGAGGACCCTCCGGAGATCCGCGACTTGTAGAACAGGAAGCCGTAGGTCTTGGCCGCGTCGGTGCTCGCGGCCGTGATCGGGCCGCCGGTGCTGCGCTTCTCGTAGACGTCGCAGTTGTCGAAGACGATGGTGCCGCCGCCGAACACGAAGTCGACCGTGCCCTCGACGTAGGAACCGGCGACATAGGCGCGGGCCGCGTTGTTGACCAGGAAGGTGTCCTGGTCGCCGAGCAGGCGCACGTTGCGCAGGACCGCGCGGTCGGCGTTCAGGTTGAGCGCGACCGCCTGGTGGCCGGTGACGTTCGGGTTCTCGTCGAAGTCGTTGGAGATCGTCAGGTTGGTGGCGATGAAGTCGTGTCCGTCGACGAAGGCGGTGGCGCTGCCGAATGTCCCGTATGCCCCGGCATAGTGGTTGTTAACGATCACAGTCTGGGCCGCCGAAGATCCAAGTCCCTGGAGCGTGATGTACGGCTTGTTCGAGGGAACCCGGACGATCTCGCGATATGACCCGGGCGCGATGGTGATCGTCACCCGGCCGGCGTTGCCCGCAGGCACGGCGTCGACGGCGGCCTGCACGGTCCGGTAGGTGCCGGAGCCGTCCGCCGCCACCGTGGGCTTGGCGCTGGACCCCACGGGTTCGAAGGCCCATTGCTTGTTGGTGTTGGCGGTGCAGGTCTCCTGGATGATCGACGCGCCGGAGGCGGTGGAGGCGCCCTCGTCGCTCATGCACAGGCTGGTGGCCACGTTGACGACCTGGTACGTCCCGCTGCCGGAGGCCACGAACCGCCACAGCTGGTTGCCCTTCGTGCCGTCGCCGCAGCCCCATTGCTGTAACCGCAGCCCGCTGGTGGCCGCTCCGCCGGGCACGTCCACGCAACGCCCGCTGTTGACGGCGCGCAGGGTGTAGACGCCGGAGCCGCCCGAGACGACCGTGAACTGCTGCCAGGTGGCTCCCGAGCAACCCCACTGCTGCAGCAGGCCGCCGTTGTCCGGCGAACCGCCCGTCACGTCCAGGCACTGGCCGCTCTTGGTCACTTTGAGCTGGTAAACGCCACCGGCGACGGGTACGGCCGCCGCCCCCGCGGCCTGCGGTACGGCTCCGCAGACCATCGCCGTAGCCGCCAGCAGCGCGGCGCCCGCATGCTTGCGTACGAACATGTCGCGTTTCCCCTTCCTCTCGTCGCCACCGAGGAAGAGGCACCGTCAAAGGGATGTCAACTCAACGAGCGACCGCGAGCCGAAATCCCAAGGTCACGCATGAAGCTTTCAGGGTCACGACGGGTCCTTGATCTCGCAGATCACCGCGCCCGCCGCGACCGTGGCGCCCACTTGGGCGGCCATTCCGACCACGGTGCCGGCCTGGTGGGCGGTGAGCGGCTGCTCCATCTTCATGGCCTCCAGGACCACGATCGTGTCGCCCTCGCGCACGGTGTCACCATCGGCGGCCACCAGCTTGACGATGGTGCCCTGCATCGGGCTGACCAGGGCGTCTCCGCTGGGCGCGGACCGCGCGGCACTCGCGCCTCGGCGGCGCGGGGCGGCGGGCCTGGACGGGCCGGCGCTCTGCGGACCGCCGAGCCCGGCGGGCAGGACGACCTCCAGGCGCTTGCCCGCCACCTCGACGGTGATCCGGTCCCGCTCCGCCGGTTCCGCCGTGGCGGCCGGTCCGGCGTAGGGGGTGAGGTGGTTGTCGAACTCGGTCTCGATCCAGCGGGTGTGGACGGTGAACGGCTCGGCGGTGAACGCCGGGTCGTCCACGACCGCCTGGTGGAAGGGCAGCACGGTGGGCATGCCGTCGACCTCGAACTCGGCCAGCGCCCGGCGGGCGCGCTGGAGCGCCTGCTCGCGGGAGGCGCCGGTGACGATCAGCTTGGCGACCAGGGAGTCGAAGGAGCCGGGCACGGTCTCGCCCTGCTCGTAGCCGCCGTCGAGGCGGACGCCGGGGCCGGAGGGGGCCCGCCAGCGGGTGATGGTGCCGGGGGCGGGCAGGAAGCCGCGGCCGGGGTCCTCGGCGTTGATCCGGAACTCGATCGAGTGGCCGCGAGCCGGCGGGTCGTCATAGCCCAGCGGCTCGCCCTCGGCGACGCGGAACATCTCGCGTACGAGGTCGATGCCGGTGACCTCCTCGCTGACCGGGTGCTCGACCTGCAGGCGGGTGTTGACCTCCAGGAAGGAGATGGTGCCGTCCTGGCCGACGAGGAACTCGCAGGTCCCGGCGCCGACGTAACCGGCCTCGCGCAGGATGGCCTTGGAGCTGTCGCGCAGCAGGGCCTCCTGCTCCGTGGTGAGGAACGGCGCGGGCGCCTCCTCGACCAGCTTCTGGTGGCGGCGCTGGAGCGAGCAGTCGCGGGTGCTGACCACGACCACGCCGCCGTGGGCGTCGGCCAGGCACTGGGTCTCGACGTGGCGGGGCCGGTCGAGGTAGCGCTCGACGAAGCACTCGCCGCGCCCAAAGGCCGCCACCGCCTCGCGGACCGCGCTGTCGTACAGGTCGGGGATCTCCTCGAGGGTGCGGGCGACCTTGAGGCCGCGCCCGCCGCCGCCGAAGGCCGCCTTGATGGCGATGGGCAGGCCATGCTCCCGCGCGAACGCCAGCACCTCGTCCACCCCGGACACCGGGCCAGCCGTCCCGGCCACCAGCGGCGCCCCGACCTTCTGGGCGATGTGCCGGGCCTCCACCTTGTCGCCGAGGGCGGTGATGGCGGGCGGCGGCGGGCCGATCCAGACCAGCCCGGCGTCGATGACCGCCTGGGCGAAGGCGGCGTTCTCCGCCAGGAACCCATAACCGGGATGCACGGCGTCGGCGCCCGACCGCGCCGCCACCTCAATGATCTTGTCGATCGACAGGTACGTCTCCCCCGGCGTGGCGCCGTCCAACGCGTACGCCTCGTCGGCCAGGCGGACGTGCAGCGCGTCGCGGTCGGGATCGGCGTAGACGGCCACGCAGCCGATGCCCGCGTCCCGGCAGGCGCGGACGACGCGGACGGCGATCTCGCCGCGGTTGGCGATCAGCACTTTGCGCAGGCTCACAGGTGTCCTCCCAGGTTCCAGCTCGACTCTCGCCAGCCGCGCGGGCCTGGCACGAGGGGGCGGCGCAGCACGCGCCGTGGACGGGTGACGGCGGGTCGCGGCGCGGCGGCCGCCGGTCGCGCGAGGCGCAGGGCCACGACCAGGGCGGCGAGCTCCTCCGGCGTCGGAGCGCCCTTCACCACGCGCACCTCGGTGTCCTCGTTGGTGCTCATAGCGGGATGTTCCCGTGCTTCTTGGGCGGCAGGGCGTCGCGCTTGCCGCGCAGCAGCCGCAGCGCCCTGGTGACCTCACGGCGGGTCTCGCTCGGCCGGATGACGGCGTCCACGTAGCCGCGTTCGGCCGCCAGGTATGGAGTCGCGAGGGTGTCCTCGTACTCGTGGACCAGCTCGGCGCGCAGCGCGTCGGGGTCGTCGGCGGCGGCCAGGCGTTTGCGGTGCAGGATGTTGACCGCGCCCTGGGCGCCCATGACCGCGATCTGCGCGGTGGACCAGGCCAGGTTGACGTCGGCGCCCAGGTGCTTGGAGCCCATCACGTCGTACGCGCCGCCGTAGGCCTTGCGGGTGATGACGGTGACGAGCGGGACGGTGGCCTCGCCGTAGGCGTACAGGAGTTTGGCGCCGCGCCGGATGATGCCGTTCCACTCCTGGTCGGTGCCGGGCAGGAAGCCGGGCACGTCCACCAGCGTGAGCACGGGGACGCTGAAGGCATCACAGGTGCGTACGAACCGGGCGGCCTTCTCGGAGGCGTCGATGTCGAGCGTCCCGGCCAGCCGCATCGGCTGGTTGGCCACCACGCCGACCGGCCGGCCCTCGATCCGGCCGAAGCCGACCACGATGTTGGGCGCGAACAGCGCCTGCACCTCCAGGAACTCGCCGTCGTCCAGCAGCGCGCCGATCACCTCGTGCATGTCGTATGGCTGGTTCGGCGAGTCCGGGACCAGCACGTCCAGCGCCAGGTCGTCGGCGGAGGCCTCCAGGTCCGCCTCGAACACCGGGTGCGGCGGCTCGTCGAGGTTGTTGTCCGGCAGGTACGACAGCAACGCCCGGACGTAGTCCAGCGCGTCGTCCTCGTCGTGCGCCAGGTAGTGGGCCACACCGCTGCGGCTGTTGTGCACCCGCCCGCCGCCCAGTTCCTCGAAGGTGACGTCCTCGCCGGTCACGGTCTTGATCACGTCCGGGCCCGTGACGAACATGTGCGAGGACTCGTCCACCATGACGGTGAAGTCGGTGAGCGCCGGCGAGTACACGTGACCGCCCGCGCAGGCGCCCATGATGAGGGAGATCTGCGGGATCACGCCGGAGGCGCGGATGTTGCGGCGGAAGATCTCGCCGTACAGCCCGAGCGAGACCACACCCTCCTGGATGCGCGCCCCGGCGCCCTCGTTGATGCCGACGATCGGGCACCCGTTGCGCATCGCCAGGTCCATGACCTTGCAGATCTTCTGCCCGTACACCTCCCCCAGGCTGCCACCCGCGACCGTGAAGTCCTGCGAGAACACGCACACCTGGCGGCCGTCCACCGTCCCGTACCCGGTCACCACGCCGTCGCCGTAGCCGAGCGAGCCCTTCGCGAGGGCGTCCAGCTCGACGAACGAGCCGGGATCCAGCAGCCGCTCGATCCGCTCGCGGGCGGTCAGCCGGCCCTTGGCGTGCTGCTTGGTCACCGCCCGCGCCTCGGCGACGTGGACGGCCTCGTCGAGCCGCTCCTTCAGGCGGGCGAGGCTGCCCGCGGTGTCAGGTGGTCTCATCCCTCACCGTCCATGGGACTCAGTTTCATAAGTACGGTACTGAGTTTCGTACGTTTTGGACACCCCTGAATCCGGAAGAATGGCCCCTGTGCCGAAACCGAGCATCAGCCATCGCCTGGCCGAAGCCGCCGTCGCCCTGTTCGACGAGAACGGCTACGACGCCACCACCGTGGACGACATCGCCGCCCGGGCGGGCGTGAGCCGCAGCACGTTCTTCCGCCATTACCACTCCAAGGAAGACGCGATCTTCCCCGACCACGACGCGCTGCTGGCCAGGATCGACACCCGCCTGCGCGCCTCCGCCGCCGACACCGCGATCGTGGCCATCACCGACGCCGTGCGCCTGGTGCTCGCGCACTACGTCGACGACGCCGAGGTGTCGCTGCGCCGCTACCGCCTGGTCCGGGAGGTGCCAGCGCTGCGCGACCGTGAGATCGCCAGCGTGGCCCGCTACCAGCGGTTGTTCCGGGAGTTCGTCGGCGAATGGCTCGGCGACTCGCCCGACGCCGGCCTGCGGGCCGAGCTCATGGCCGCCTCCGTCGTGGCGGCGCACAACCAGGTCCTGCGCGGCTGGCTGCGCGCCGGGGGCGCCTACGATCCTTTCGGGCTCCTGGATCACGCCCTCGGCTACGTCATCGCCACGTTCCGCCATCTGGAGCAGCCACAGGAGAAAGGTGAGCAGGTGGTGGTGGCCACCTTCAGCCGCTCGGCCTCGCCGCGGGCCGTCATGGAGGCCATCCAAGCCCACCTTGAGGCCCGCTGAGAGGACCTGTCGCTCACCCGTCGTGGAGCGTGGCCAGGGCAGCGCGGATCTCCGCCTCCGGCGTGCCCGCCGGCGGATGGAGATGCACCTGGTCGACCAGCCCGCCGAACCGGCGGCGCAGCTCCGCCGCCACCTCGGGCAGCGTGCCGCTCGTACAGAACGTGTCCAGCACCTCGTCATCGACGAGGTCGGCCATCCGGTCCCAGCGGTCGGCCTCCGGACGGACCGACAGCGCGTGGAGCCGCTCGATTGTCGTGACCGTGCGGCGCCGGGCGGAAGGTCGCGGTCATGAGCGTGTGCCGGTAGTACTCCCCCGTGTGCCGGACGTCCTCGCCCTTGTTCCAGTCGTTCCAGATCGCGCGCAGGGCGGTGATGTACTCCCGCATCCGGGTCACCGGTTTGCCCCACTCCATGCTGAAGCGGCGGGTGATGTGGGGCTTGGTCTGGGTGCCGAGGCCGAGGACGAAGCGCCCACCGGAGAGCGCCTGAAGATCGTTGGTGACGTACGCCATCGCCATCGGCGTGCGCGCGAAGGCGACCGCGATGCCCGTCGCGAGCCGGACCCGGCTGGTCGCCTGGGAGGCCAGCGCCAGCGGCAGGAAGGGATCGTGATCGACCTCGGTGGTGGTGACGACGTCGAAGCCGGTCTCCTCAGCCCGTCCGGCGAAACCAGGAAGAGTGATGGAGGAAGGCCGCGGCCTTGGGGCGGAACGACGTCGTCACCTTGGCCGCGAGGTCCTGGAGGTCCCAGCCGTGGCCCGCGCCGGTGATGATGGCGATCCCGCCGTCGAGAACCCAGCAAGTGACCGATTGTCCTGGAACGGTCAGACGGCCGACCGGTAGCCGACCGCCGACAGCACGAAGTCGACGGTCTCCTCGGCGAACTTCTCCTTGCGCTTGATCAGCGCGGGCATCTGGCTGGCCGGTGTCGACAGCACGTGGTTGGTCAGGATGCCCGCGACCGCGTCCAGCACCCGAGCCGGGGACGTCCCCGCCGGGAGTTCGCCCCGGTCGATGCCGCTCACCACGATGGCGCGGCCCTCCCTGATGCGCTCTCGCTGGAGCCGCTCCAGCGCATGACCGAACAGCTCCGGATAGACCTTGGCCTCGATCTGCGCCCGCAGGATGACCAGGCCCCGGCGATCGAAGTAGCCGTCGAGGATGTTCACGGCCATGACGATGAGGTCCTCCCGCAGCAACCCCGACCGCTTCGGGGCATGCGAGTCAGGATCGGGGTGCATGGCCGTCAGCGCGTCGACGATCAGCTTCTCCTTGCTGCCCCACCTGCTGTAGAGGGCAGCCTTGCCCACCCGCGCCCGCCGCGCCACCACGTCCAGGCTGAACCCCGCCCAGCCCACCTCGCCGTACAGGTCGAGCGCCGCGGCATGGACCCGCGCTTCGAGGTCCGGGTCCGGCGGGCGACCTCGTCCACTCATGCACTCAGTGTGCCAGACGATCATGCACCCCAGAACGGCCCTCGGCCGCCGCTCGCCGTCCTCTACAGCCTGTAGAGTATGCGCGGTATTCGGGCGAAAGGGTGGGAAATGCTGGGTTGGTTCCGGGTCGTGGCGGTGGCCGAGGCATGCTCGTGGGCAGGGCTGCTGGTCGGGATGTTCTTCAAGTACGTGACCGCGACCGGGGAGCTCGGCGTGAAGGTGTTCGGGCCGATCCACGGGGCGCTGTTCGTGCTGTACGTGGCCGGAGTGCTGCTCTCGGCACGCGAGGCGGGCTGGAGCCGGGGCGCGGTGGTGCTGGGCCTGGCGTGCGCGGTGCCGCCGTTCTGCTCCCTGTGGTTCGAACGGCGGATGGCGGCGCGCGCGGCGGCCGGTCAACCCGCCTGAGGGAAGACCGTTTCGCGCGGTGCTACAAGCCCTGGACCAGGGCCACGATCACCGAGATCAGCGCGATCGGTCCCATCACGGCCACCGTCACCACGGTCGCGCTGCGGCCGGGCAGGAAGCGGGCGAGGATGTCCGAGGCGGCCCACCGTACGGTTCCCGAGCCGGGCAGCACGAACAGCCCCAGCGTGAACGCGCCGGCGGCCAGCGACTCCGCGTGGCCGACGCTCAACCGGCCGGCCATGTGCAGGAAGCTCGCGGCGGCGATGCCGAACGCCAGCGACAGGAGCATGTGGCCCCCCGTCACGAGCGCCTCCCTGGACAACGTCCGCTCGGTCTCGGCCAGGAAGTATTCGGCGACGCGCAGCGCCACCGTGAGCGCCGCCGCCAGCAGGCCCACGGCGACCGGCATGAGGACGGTCAACGCCACCAGCGTCACGAGCGCGAGCACCCCGACGAACCCGCTACCGGCCAGGAACCGCTGGAGATCAAAGGGTTGCGCGGGAGCCGGGGCCGGGCGGCGCTCCTCCGGCTGATCGACGTGGAGGGTCGGCGCCGGGGCGGGCACGTACGACGGCGGCTCCTCGTGGTGCCTCCGGGCGTAGTCGACCGGCGGGAGCAGGTCGGAGACGGCGTCCATGGTCAGCGTACGCTCTCGGCGCCCCTTGGCCTCGACTGGGCGGCCCGCGGGATCGAGCGCCCTGGCCATCCGCAACAGCTCCCGCGCGCTGGGCCGAGCCGCCGGATCGACCTCAAGCGCCCGGCTGAGCCAGTCTCGCAACCACACCGGCGCCTTGTCGAGCTGCGCCCGCCCCTCCATCGTGTTGTAGCAGACCGCCTCGAACGTCCCCGTCCCGAACGGCGGCAGCCCCGTGGCGGCGAAGAACACCGTCGAGGCCAGCGCGTGCACGTCGGCCGCCTGGGTGATCTGCGAGTCCCGGATGATCTCGGGCGCCAGATAACCCGGCGTCCCCACGAACATGCCCGTCAGCGTGAGCCTGGTCGCGTTCACCAGGTGCGCGATGCCGAAGTCGATGACCAGCGGCTCGCCGCCGACCAGCATGACATTGGACGGCTTGAGGTCCCGATGGATCACACCGGCCGCGTGCACGTCCACCAGCGCCTGGCACAGTCCTTGGGCGAGCCTGATGACCTCGCGCGCCTCCATCGGCCCCTGGGACAGCACGATGTCCTCCAGCGTGCGGCCCGCGGCGAAACGGGTCACCACATACGGCCGGCCACCCGTCAGCTCGGCGTCGATCACCTCGGCGACGTACGGGCTGCGCACCCGCCGCATGGTCTCCACCTCGCGGACCAGCCGGTCACGCGCCTTGAGGTCGGCGGCCACGTGCTGGTGCAGCACCTTGATCGCGACCTTGCGGCCCGCGCCGTCGATACCGAGGTGGACGATCCCCATGCCGCCCTCGCCGATCTTCTCGATCATCCGGTAAGGGCCGAGCTGCTCCTGCGCCTGGGTGCTCATTCCCGATGTCATCCTCCGTGATCCCCCCGCCACGCCGCGCGTCCGTGCGCCCTGGCCCGGACATTCTGCCTCAGCGATTTCCCCGAGATGCACAGTAAGCGAAGATCGCACCCAGCAAGATGACATGCGACAGGGCGTCTCAGCCCACGATCTGCCGATCGGGCTCGATGAGCGCGACGACCCGCTCCTGACTGCGCGAGTAGGGGCCGCCGATGTACTTCGTCGAGATCCGGTCGACGATCTCCCAGGCGACGTCGCCCTCGAGCCACTCGACGACCCTGCCGCGGACGATGACCGGCTGGAACGGGTTGTCGGGCGGCGTCAGGGAGAGTGCGACCCGGGGGTCGCGCCGCAGGTTGCGGGCCTTCTGGGAGCCCGGGCCCGTGATGATCGCGACGTGGTCGCCGTACGTGCCGATCCAGACGGGAACGGAGTGGGGAGCGCCGTCGGGGAGGAGGCTGGCGAGGTGGGCGAGCGAGGTGCCGTCGAGCACGTGGCGTACGTCGGGGTTGAGCATCCTGATCATCTCCTGGCAGCTGACTTGGAGTTCCTTGAAGAGACTCCATCACCGTAACACTCGAAGTTCCCTAAGGGAACCCCGATTGCTAGACTGCTCTCATGCAACGCACGAACTTCAGGGAGATGGCCTGCTCCATCGCGCGCACCCTCGACGTGATCGGAGAGCCGTGGTCGCCGCTGATCCTGCGGGACGTGTGGGCCGGGGTGAGCCGGTTCGACCAGATCCAGGCCGACCTCGGGATCTCGCGCAAGGTGCTGACGGAGCGGCTCAACCACCTCATCGACCAGGGCGTACTCGAACGGCACGCCTACGACATGCGGCCGCGCTACGAATACCGCCTGACGGCGAAGGGCGCCGAGCTCGTCGACCTGCTCATGGTCATGGCCGGCTGGGGGGACAAGTGGCTCGCGGGCGAGGCCGGCCCGCCGGTGCTCTACCGTCACCACGCGTGCGGTGAGATCAGCGGCGTCGACCTGCGCTGCGCCCACTGCGGCGAGCCGATGCACGCGGGCGACGTCGACCTGCTGCCAGGCCCCGGCGCAGCCGGATGATCGCGGCGGGGGCGCCGTCACCCTCGCATCCGCCGTACGACGAGCAGTCCACCGACGCCCGGAATGACGGCGCGCCAGCGGACGCCCGGCGGGAGGGCGGCCGGGCTCAGCAGGACGGTCACGACGATCACGAGGTAGGCCATGCCGTGGAGCGGGCCGACCAGCGTCGCGACCGCCCGCGTGTGCGTGGTGAGCAGGTTGCCCAGCAGAATCATGAGCGAGACCATCTCCACGGCCGCGGCGAGCCGCAACGTACGCAGGAGGGTCATGCCGCCGTGGCCGAGCCGGGGCGGACGATCATCAGCACGACGACGGTCGCCCACAGCAGGTTGTAGATCCCGGCGAGCATGGAGAGCTTGCGCAGTCGTTCGCCGCCGTCGGGGGTGGCGAGCGCGTCGCGTTGCCTCGGGTAGATCTGCAGGGCCAGCAGGCCGCCCGCCACAGCGGTGAGGATCATGGAGACGGTGATCCAGATCTCGCCGATCCGCCCCTGGACCATGGCCGCGGCGATCCCGACCACCGGCACGACGATGCCGAAGAGTCCGTAGCCCCGGGTGACCCGGTGCAGCGCGACGGCCACGGCCCGATTCCGCTCGGTGGGGACTGGCGTCGGCGCGTCGGCGGCAACGGGTGCGTAGCGCGGAAACAGGCTGGCCGCGATGGCCGAGCCGCCGACGAACACGATGCCGGCGAGTAGGTGTATCGACAGCAACAGACCTTCCATGGATCCTCCCGCATAGCCTTCAGGTAGCCTGAAGGCTAGCACGAAAGCTTCAGGCAGCCTGAAGGCCGTCCAGGCGAGATGCGCCAATAAGTGGCGGAACCAGTCAGTCAGCGGCCCTCGAAGCAGTCAGCGAGCCTCGAAAGCGGCCAGCGACCCTGGAAAGCGGTCAGCGACCCTCGAAGGCGACGCGGACGGTGTCGGCGATCTGCCGCTGGATCGGGTCGGCCTCGGGGCCGAACAGGTGCTCATCGACTCCGGCCACCGCCTCCTTGGCCGCCCCGAGCAGGCGCGCGCCGTCGGGCGTGAGCTCGATCGTCGAGGCGGAGCCGGCGCGGGCGACACTGTCGCTCACGAGCCCAGCGGCGGCGAGCGCCTTCACCGCGCTGTGGACGCTCTGCACCGTGGTCCCCGACATGCGAGCCAGATCGCTGAACGACACCCCCGGCACCCCGGCGATGTGACCCAGCAGCCCGAGTTTGCTGACCGTGAGGTCGAGCCCGGCCAGGGCGGCATTGAGCTCGGCCTCGATCCGGCGCGCCAGGGTCAGCAGGATGATGGAGACACTGGTCGCGGGCGGACCGGGACGGCCGTTCTCGGTGGTCATCTCCCCAGTTTCCCGCACCTCGAGCCCGAGGCGACGGGTGCCGTTCGAGCGGCGGGCCGGATATCCAGGCACCCGCCTTCCGTCAGTCTTCGCCGTGATAGGCGCGCAATTCGCGGCGCGCTCGGCGACGGCTGCGGCGACGCTCTTCACGCCGGAAGGAATACCACTCCCGGCCGCCCTCGCCACCACCGCAATCGAACCAGTAGTGATCGCTGGCGCGCCAGTAACAGCCGCTCGTGCGGTGGCTCAGGGACGCGCTGTCAGCGCTGATCTCGCCCGGGAGCGTACATGGCCCGAACCGATGATCATGGATGGGCAGACAGGTCACCATCGGCTCGTCGGCGATCCGCACCCACCAGGGCCGGGTCTTGTCGGTCTTGCTCATACGGTCACCTTTCGGCTCCGTGACACCCCGGGATGGGGCTGTCATGAGACCGGATGCACCGCGATCACCTCCGACGTGACGCACGCCATATCAGGGCAGAGAGCGACGTTGACGCTCAGAAACCCGATTCCAACATCACCACGAAGCCTAGCCAACAGGCCGTCTGAGCGGCGGCGGGCACGGCTGTCAGACGGTTGAGGCGGTGCTGCGGCGCGGCGGCGGCGCCGGTGCATACCGCAGTATGCTTGCTTCATGGCGGACACGACACGCATCACGGTGACACTGCCGAGTGACCAGGTCGCCGAGCTCAGGAAACTCACCGACAACGTCTCCAGCTATGTCGCCGAGGCGGTGGCACGCCAACTGCGGCACCAGCTCCTAGGTGCCGACCTACTGCGTCACCAAGAGGAGCACGGGGAGTTCACCGAAGACGAGCTGGCTCAGGCCAGCTCCAGGATCTTCGGAGCGACGGGCCCCGGTGGGTCGGCGAGCGCGGCGTGATCGAACACGTCGAAACCGTCGTCCTGGACTCCCAAGGGCTCTCCGCCTGGATCGCGCAGGATCGCAAGATTCTCGCGATGTTCCAGGTCTTCCATACCATGGGTGCCGATTTCGCCATCAGCGCCAACACCATCGTGGAAGTCAGCCACACGCGGGTGAACATGCCTCGGCTGCAGTGGGCGCTCTCCCGTGTCAAGGTCGAGCCGGTGACCGAAGATGCGGCGAAGGCATCCGCGGAACTACTCAAGGCCGCAGGTCTGCACGGCCACAAGTACGCGATCGACGCGACGGTCGCCGAGGTGGCATTGCGCCAGCCGAGACCGGTGGTCATGCTGACCTCCGATATGGACGACATGGCCCGGCTGTGCGGCGACCGTGTCCGGCTCATCGGCATCTGAGGCGTAATACTGCCCTCGATGCCTGGAGACGACCCCGGTCCCGTACCGTCCCTGCCCTGGTTCTCCTACCTCGTCAGGACGGGCGGGGCGGGCCAGCTGTCCGAGGCGTGGGTGACGGTCGAGGGCGGCAAGGTGATCGTCGGGTACGCCCTGGCGCTGCCCCAGCACGACAACACCCG
Source organism: Nonomuraea aurantiaca (assembly GCF_020215705.1). Taxonomy (GTDB): domain Bacteria; phylum Actinomycetota; class Actinomycetes; order Streptosporangiales; family Streptosporangiaceae; genus Nonomuraea; species Nonomuraea aurantiaca. Next base: position 61,168 of record NZ_JAIWNB010000013.1, read on the forward strand.
CACGGGCCGGCTGTTCACCCTCGTGGTGCGGCCGGAGCGGCGGGCCCCGAGTTGCTGCAGGACCTGGCCACGCTGATGGGCGGGATGAACGACGCCCCGCGCGACGCGGACCGCTCCGACAGCTGGGGCTACTAGGCGAACACGACCGTGCTGCGCGAGCACCGGGGCCACCGCCTGGGCCTGCTTCTCAAGATCGGCAACCTGCTCTGGCTGCGCGACCGGGAGCCGCACATCGAGCGCCTCATCACGTGGAACGCCGTCTCCAACGCCCACATGCTGGCCATCAACGAGGCCATGGGATACGAGCTCTTCGACGAGCACAAGGAGTGGCGGCTGGAGATTCAGGCCGGACGGCGACCCGGAACGCTCCGGAAGGAGGAGCGGTAGGACTGCGGGGTGACCCCGACGACGCGCTTGAACCGCTCCCGAAAGGCGGTGGGCGAACCGAACCCGGCCTGCGTCGCGATGCGCTCGACACCGTGGTCGGTGGTCTCCAGCAGGAACTGCGCCCGGCGTACCCGGGCTCGTAGGAGCCACTGCAGCGGCGTGGTGCCGGTCTGCTCCCGGAAGCGGCGGCTGAAGGTCCGCTCGCTGAGCCCACCGCGCCTGGCCATCTCCGCCAGAGTCACCTCCCGGGCGAGGTTGTCCTCGATCCACGACAGTACGGGCTCCAGCAGCGAGCCCTGGGGCACCGGCGGCTGAGCGTGCACGATGAACTGCGCCTGTCCGCCCTCCCGTTCCAGCGGCATCACCGACAGCCGGGCCGAGTCGGCGGCGATCGCCGAGCCGAGGTCCCGCCGGATCATGTGCAGGCACAGGTCCAGCCCGGCCGCGGCGCCGGCCGAGGTCAGGATCTGGCCGTTGTCGACGTACAGCACGTCCGGCCGCACATCCACCCGCGGAAACAGCGCGGCCAGCCGGTGCGCCGCGATCCAGTGCGTGGTGGCGCGCAGCCCGTCGAGCAGCCCGGCCGCGGCGAGGATGAACGCCCCCGCGCAGATGGAGGCGATCCGGGTGCCCGCGGCCGCCGCCGCGCGCAGGGCGTCGAGCACCTCCCTGTCCGGCGGGGCGGCCTGTTCCGAGCAGCCGGGCACGACGATCGTGTCCGCCTCCCGCAGCGCCTCCAGCCCGTACGGGGCGAGGATCGTGAACGTGTCGCTGGCCACCTGCGGCGTCGCCGCGCAGACCATGACCCGGTACGGGCGGCGCCTGTCCGCCAGCCGGGCCCGCCCGAACAGCTCGATCGGGGTCGCCATGTCGGCCGCCACCACATGGTCCAGAGCCAGAACCGCCACCGTGTGCATAGGGACACGGTAGGCCGCCGCTACATGGCGGGAAGCCGTTGGAAATTGTCGATTCAGCCCATGGGGCCGAGAGGGCGAGCCGATCTAGCCTGGCGCTGCCCTCGCATGTTCATAGAACGGATCATCACTCCTCATGTCCATCTTCATGCCGATCCTCATCGGTCTGATCGCCGTCTCTCTCATCTCCCTGATCCCCGAGCCGCATCGGCGCCGCGTGAACGCCGTGGTGGTCGCCGGCGCGGGCGCCGCCTACCTCAGCGGAGGCGGGCTCGGGTACTGGGAGTTCGTGCTGCCGGTCCTCATGTCGTACGTCGCCTACCGGGGGCTGGAGAGCTGGACGTTCATCGGCATCGGCTGGCTGCTCCACACCGCCTGGGACGTACTGCACCATCTCCAGGGCAGCCCGCTCCTCCCCTTCGCCGCTGACTCCTCCTTCGGCTGCGCCATCTGCGACCCGGTGATAGCGCTGTGGTGCTTCGCGGGCGGCCCTTCGGTCTTCGGCTGGCTTCGCACCCGCCTGTCCCGCCGGCCTGCGGGCCCGCTCGCCTCCCCCGATGGGCAACCCCAATAGGGCTCAGTCGTACGGCTCCCCCATAGATCACGAGTTGCCGGATGTCTCCCGTAGCCAGGCGTCAAGTACGCCGAAGTCCTCGTGGGTGAGACCGTTCGCGGAGTCGACGCGGTGAAGAAGGGCCGGTCCGCGATGGTGTCTCGCGACCCAGGTCCGATCGAGTTCGGTGATCTCGTCGTCGACCCAGACGAACGGACGGCCGGCGGCGGCCTCGACGAGCGCTTGCGTCTTCCAGTGCAGCACACCGGGGTCGTCTTCCTCCGGGGCGTCCGGGAGGTCGGCCACCGGCAGCTCCGGCAGGCCGAGCAGCGGAGCGATCACCTCGTTGGCGTCGTGCATCCACGCCGTGGCCCAGATGAGCTCGCAGGACAGCGCCAGCAGTCGCGGGCCGTGCGCGGGATCGATCTTCGCCAGCTGCGGATTGGCCGCATCCTGCCATGCCGCCCACTCACCGAGGGCTGACGGGAGTCGTCCGCCGCCGTAGGGCAGGAGCGTCCCGTCGACGTCCAGGAACAGCAGGGGGCGCTGGGCGTGATCGGCCATGGTCGCACGATATCGGCCGGTGCCCGACGGTGATCGCGGCGCTAACGACCGGTTTCGTGCGCGGGCGGCTGCTCGGCAGGGAACAAGATCGCGCTGAGGAGGTACGGTGCGCGGGCTGGTGTGGGTGTGTTGGCCACCCGGTCGCGCAGGACCGCGAGCAGGTCGGCCAGCATGGCGGTAAGCTCGTCCGGGCTGAGCCACACGGTGCCCTGCCGGTAGGAGACCGAGTCGGCTTCCGGGCTGGCGCCCTCGCGGTCCAGGTAGGCGTTGAACTCGGCGATCAGGACGGCCATGGCCGCGGCGAATCCCCGGCGGTGGTCGTCGAGCGACATCGCCGCGGCCTCGCCGGCGCCGATCGTGGGCCGGTCTTGACGCAGGCGGTAGCTGCGCTCGACGGCGCCGCGTACCCGCTGCTCGCCGTCCACTTCCAGGAACCCTCCCTCGGTCAGCTGGGCGACCTGCCGGTACATCGTGATCTTCGGCACCTCGGGCATGCGGGCGCACATCTGCGCGATCGTCAGCGCGCCCGCTGCGGACAGGGCGTGCACGATGCGCAGCCGCACCGGGTGCAACAGCTGCTCGACAGGATCCATGGCTCAACGATTTCATATGCGATACCGTTATCCAAAATGAAAACGTTGAAGGAGGAGCCATGCGAGATGTCCCCGGACAGCAGGTGCCCGTCAACGGCCGAACCGTCTATGTCGAGGAGTCCGGCCAGGGGCAGGACTGGGTGGTCTTCGAGGCGGGCGGCGGCTGCGGCCGTACCTGCTGGGACCCGGTGCTGCCGCCGCTGGCCGGCAAGGCGCGGCTGGTGACCTACGACCGCGCCGGGCGCGCGCTCAGCGGCCCGATCACCCAGCAGCTCAGCGTCGATGACCTGGCCGCCGACCTGATCGCAATGACCGAGGCCGTCGTCCCGGGCGAGTTCGTGCTCGTCGCGCACAGCATGGGCGGGCTGGTCGCCCGCCGCGCCGCCGAGCGCCTGGGACCCCGGCTGCGGGGGCTCCTGCTGGTCGACCCCACACCGGAGACCTCCCCGGTGTACGACACGTGGGACCAGACCACCAAGAAGATCGACCGGATGCTGGCGGTGACGCAGCCGCTCAGCCGGTTCCGTCCCCTGGCGCGGTTGTTCAGCGGCAACGTCCGGCCCTTGTTCTCCGCCGACACCTACCAGACCATGCTCGCCGAGAACTTCACCCCCGCCGGGACTTCCCAGACCCGCAAGGAAATGCGGGCGGTGGCCGCCGCCATCCCGCAGTTCCGCGCCCGGCCGCCCCAGCTCCCGAAATGCCCGACGATCGTGCTGTCCGCGTCGCGCGCCGCCAAAGGGCGGGAGCGCCAGAGCGCCGCCATCCGCGAGCACCAGCGCCGCTACGCCGAGATCCTGCCCGACGGGCGCTACGAAGCCGTCGACTCGGCGCACCTCATCCAGGCCGAGCAACCGCACCTCGTCGCCGACCGGATAGGCCGGCTCCTCAGCCGCAACTCCTGATCACCCGCCCGCTTACCTGATCGACGATCGGCTCTGGCGCGTCCAGGTACGCCGGGCTTGCCGCGACAGGGGCCTGGGCAAGCAGCTCGAACCATACGGTCCGGCCGAACCAGTGCCTTCTGACGCCCCATTTCATGGCCACGGCTGCCAAGATCCGCAGCCCTCGCCCGCCGGTCTCGTTCGCGTCGCTGCGCAGTCGCGGTCCCGACCACCAGCCCTGGTCTCTGACCTCGACACGGATCCGGCCGCCGTTGCCGAGCCACATGCGGACGCGAAAAGCTCCATTACTCCAGCGGCCAGAAATAGTATGCCTTATTGCGTTAGTGGCGATTTCGGTAACTAGAAGTCGTACGTTATCCAGAAGATTTGCATCGTCGGCGGCTCGAGGCAGTTCCATGACCAGCCAGCGAGCAGCATAGATGCGCACATCACTGACGACCTCGGGACATCCGGGAAACCGTCTGTCGCCGACGAGCCGCATGCTGGCTTCTGTCATATTTACCACCCATTTCCCAGTCATTGAAGTTGGGCGCATGCCACTGTCGCTCGCGCCAGGATTCTGTTATGCGAATTGGCGACGCCTAGCTTTGGATTGCCACTTCAAACACTGCATGCAACGGGCTACATTGTGTGGGGAAACAATCCCAGAGCGGTCCCAGACTTCTCCTGGCATCAAACCAGAAGAGCTGGAACAGTCACGGTCACAGGGGTATCGATGCCAGCACCCAAAGAGCTCGACCCAACCGCCGGCCCAGTGGCACGTTTTGGTGCCGATCTACGAAAATACCGATACGCGGCTAAATGGACTCAGGCACAGCTCGCCGAGCGCATCGGCTACAGCAAGAGTCGCATTGGCAACGTAGAACGCGGAGACGAGAAGCCCACGCGCGAACTGATCGAGCTCTGCGAAAAGGCGCTGGGGCTGGACGGCGCGCTACTCACCCACTGGCCGGCCATCAGCGGCAACCGAATGCCCGACTGGTTCCGGCAGTGGCCACCGATTGAGCGGAAGGCCGACCAACTCATCACCTGGGCTCCCCTTATCGTGCCTGGGCTGGTACAGACGGAGGAATACGCTCGCGCGATCTTCCAAGGAGAACCTCACACGACGCCGGAACAGGCCGAAGAAGCGGTCAAGGCCCGAATAGAGCGGCAAACCATCTTCGACCGGCCGAATCCCCCTCAGTTCCTTGCTGTGCTGGACGAGGGCGTCCTGTATCGTCCGATTGGAGATGACTTCGTGACCCGCCGTCAGCTGGAACACCTGATCGCCATGGCCGAGAGCAAATGGTTCACCGTCCAACTCCTCCCCTATGCAGCCCGGTGCACGGCGGTGCTGGTGGGCTCGGCTCTCTTGGCGCGGGAAAACGGAGTGCCGATCGCCGCCTACGTCGAATCAGCCATCCACGGTCGCGTAGTCGACTCCACCAGCGACATCAAGCGACTCGTGGACCGACTCGAACTCATACGCAGCGCGGCGCTCCCCGAGTATCTGTCAGTGCAGCGAATCAAGGAGAGAGTGGCAGCGTGGAGTTGAATGAGGAAGTTATCAAGGAGCTCGCAAACCCGATCGGATGGATCACCGCGTCGAGCGGTCAAGGCGGCGATTGCCTGGAAGCCAAGCATCTGTCCGACGGCCGCGTCGCCCTGCGCGACACTGAGCAACCGGACGCCGAGCCCTGGGTGGTCCGGCGGGCCGTCTGGGACAAGTTCGTAGCAGGCGCGAAGAACGGGATCTTCGACTTCTAGCGTCACCAAGCGCTGCGGCCCCTGACAAATCCATCGGGGGCCGCACACGTTGGTCAACCCATCAATTTCGCCGACCGCCTTTGGCGTCGGCGTGTGCGGCGGCTTTGTCGTACTCCTGAGTGGCTGCCCAGCTGGCCATGAGCTGCAGGGCGTCCGCGGACGGTGTGCCGGGATCGGCGCTGTAGACGGTGATGGTCAGGCCTTCGTCGCCGGGCAGGTCCAGGGACTCGTGCTTCAGCTCCATCGCGCCGACCACCGGGTGGTGGAAGCGTTTGGTTCCTCTGGTGTAGACGTGCACGTTGTGGGCGCCCCACAGGGTGCGGAAGGCGTCGCTGCGGGTGCACAGCTCACCGATCAGGTTCGACAGGTCGCGGTCGTACGGGTTCTTGGCGGCTTCGACCCGCAGCACGCCGACGCCGTCGCGGGCGACGCGTTCCCATTCGGGGTAGAACGTTCTGGCCCGAGGGTCGAGGAAGACGAACAGGCAGCAGTTGGCCGGCTCCTGTTCGAAGCACTCGCAGTGCAGGGCGCGGGCCAGTGGGTTGGCCGCCAGGATGTCCATGCGGTTGTTGCGCAGGTAGGCCGGCTGGTCGTGCAGGCCTTCGATGATGCGCAGCACGCTGGGCCGCACGGCCGCCTGTTTGGGGCGGGGGCGTCCGTGGAGGGGGCGAGCGTTGGCCGCGCGTGCCAGGGCGTACAGGTGGTCCCGTTCGGTGTCGTTCAGGCGCAATGCCCGGGCGAGGGCGTTCAGGACGCTGTCGGAGACCCCGCCGAGGTTGCCGCGTTCCATGCGGGTGTAGTACTCGACGCTGACCCCGGCCAGCGTCGCGACCTCACCCCGGCGCAGGCCGGGCACGCGCCGCTGCCCGTGCGCGGGCAGACCCACGTCCTCCGGCGTGATCTTGTCGCGGCGGGATCTCAGGAAGGTGCTGACCTCGGCCCGGTTGTCCATGACCCCAGCATAGGAAGGATCTTGCGGTCGGTGAGGGCACGTGAGAGTCCCCGCTGTGAGGGGTACTGGCAGAAACCCCCAGCACCCAGGGCGCATCGGCCCGCAGGCAGACCGGGCTCCAGATCAAGAAGGGGGTCCCTAGCAGTACCCCCCTGGCTCGCGGTAAGACCCACCGCCCGGCATTAGAGTCGGAAACAGATCACTCGTGGGCGCAAAGCCGCAGGCCACGCGCATCGCGTCATGGCCGTAACCCGAGCACACATTCAGGAGGACCCGTGACCACCTCGCACAGCAGGACACTCGCACCCGGGGTCGACATCCCGCTCCTCGGGTTCGGCACCTACCTGATCCCCGACGGAGAGGCCGCCGACGCCGTCGAGGCAGCGCTGCGCGTCGGCTACCGCCACATCGACACCGCGGAGATCTACCAGAACGAACGCGGCGTCGGTGAGGGTCTTCGCCGCGGGATGGCGGCCGAGGGGCTCACCCGCGACGACCTGTTCATCACGACCAAACTGTGGCCGGGAGACGGAGGCGAGTCCTTCAAGTCGACGCAGAAGGCCGTCGACGCCTTCGAGGAGAGCCTCCAGAGGCTCGGTCTCGACCACGTCGACCTGTACCTGATCCACGCACCGTTCAACCGGACGCAGCGGCTGGAGCAGTGGCGGGCACTGGTCGAGCTGTACGAGAAGCACAAGACGCGGACGATCGGCGTGTCCAACTTCAATGCCGCACACATCGAGGAACTGACCGCGGCGGGTCTCCCCTTGCCCCACGCGAACCAGATCGAACTGCACCCTTGGTCTCAGAAGCCCGATCTCGTGCGCTTTCTCGACGAGAACGGCGTCGTTCCCATCGCCTACAGCAGCTTGGTGCCGCTCTCGACCTGGCGGACAGCCCCGGGCCATCACAGCGGCAAGACGGATGAGATGCGGGCCGACAGCGCCAGCGGCGATTCGCCGTTCAAGGTCCTTGCCGCGAAGTACGAGGTCACCGAGGCGCAGTTGTTGCTGCGGTGGGGCGTCCAGAACGGGTACCCGGTCCTGCCGAAGAGCACCAACCCCGCACGTATACGAGAGAACGCGGACTTGTTCTCGTTCGCCATCGACGACGATGACATGCGGGCCATCACCGCGATGGACCGCGGCCAGGGCGTCGCGTGGGGATCATCCGATCCCACTCACGCCGCCTGATCGCCGCGCTCGAAGGTCGCCGCCCGCCGCCCTGCGCGGCGGGCACATCACCCTCCCGGCCCATGAGGGACGGCTCGTCACCGGAAATTCCGCCGTTATTGGCCCGTGGCTAGATTTCGGTCATTACCATAATTGCCGCGGTGATCATCGGTGAGAGTCTCCGGTACAGATGCCGCAGGGAGTTTCAACGTGCGGAAGATCGCAGCCACCACCCTCGCCATCCTCGCCGGAACCGGAGCCGGAGCCGGCACAGCTCCAGCGGCAGCCGCAACCGAGTCCGCACCCGACCGGTCCCAGGTCGTCGTCATCGGCCACCGCGGCGCGGCGGGCCACCGTCCCGAGCACACGCAGGGCGGCTACGAGCTGGCCGTGGCCATGGGCGCCGACTGGATCGAGCCCGACCTGGTGCCGACCAAGGACCACAAGCTGGTCGTCAGGCACGAGAACGAGATCTCCGGCACCACCGACGTGTCGCTGCGCCCCGAGTTCGCCGCGCGCAAGACCACCAAGGTCGTCGACGGGCGCAACGTGACCGGGTGGTTCACCGAGGACTTCACCCTGGCCGAGCTGAAGACGCTGCGCGCGGTCGAGCGGCTGCCCGCGATCCGCCAGCGCAACACCGTCTACAACGACTACTACCAGGTGCTCACCTTCCAGGAGGTGCTCGACCTGGCCAAGCGCCTCTCGCGCCAGTACGGCAAGCAGGTCGGGGTCTTTCCCGAGACCAAGCACCCCACCTACTTCAGGTCGATCGGGCTGCCGCTGGAGGAGCCGCTGATCGAGACCGTCAAGCGCAACGGGCTCAACCGGCCGAACAGCCCGGTGGTGGTGCAGTCGTTCGAGCCGTCCAGCCTGAAGCGGGTGGCGAAGGAGCTCCGCGTACCGCTGTGGCAGGCTCTGGGCACCACCGGCCAGCCGTACGACCTGACCGCGGCCGGAGACCCGACGACGTACGCGGACATGATGAAGCCCGAAGGGCTGGCGAAGATCGCGCAGTACGCGCAGTGGATCGGGCCGGACAAGTCATCGGCGATCCCCCTCAACCCGGACGGCGGCTCGGGCACCCCGACGACGCTGGTGTCCGACGCGCACAAGGCCGGCCTGAAGATCGGCGTGTACACCTTCCGCAGCGAGAACCAGTACCTGCCCCTGCAACTGCGCCGCGGCCAGACCCCGACGGACCACGGTGACGCGCTGGCCGAATACCGGGCGCACATAGACCTGGGCGTGGACGCCTTCGTCACCGACTATCCCGACACCGCCGCCCTGGCGAAGGCGGAGCAGGGCAAGCCGCGCGAGCAGGTGCAGCCGAAGCAGTTCGACAACGGCCTGCCGGAAGAGGGGCAGGAGTAGACAAGCACCCCGCCTCCCGGCCGGCCGGGAGGCGGGGTCCCGTCACAGGGTCCCGGGGGTGCCGGGGAGCACGAGGGCGAAGAAGTCCTGGGCGGTGTAGGTGGCGAGCTTCCTGGCCTGGCCGGTCTTGACGTTCACCGCGTAGGCCGTGAAGGGAGCGTACGGAGGGTCGAGGGTCGGGGCAGGGTCGAAGTCACCGCTCTTCTTGCACGCAAAGGGCTGGGTGAGGGCGGTGACTTCCTGAGGGCCAGTCCAACTGCGCAGATAGACGAAATTGCCGGTCATGGACAGGACCCGTACGGGGACTCTCCGGACCACCTTGCCGGTTTCCCGGTCCAGCTGCACGAGATCCTCGCCGCTTCTGACGCATCCGGTGCCCGGAACCTTTACGCTCTCCACCGCGACGACGGTCTTCCCATCGGGACCGAGCCCGCCGGCCAGGTAGTGGCCGGTGACGTCGACGGTCTTCGCGTTGCCCGCCGTGTACGTCTGCCACAGGCGGGTGATGGTCCGCAGCCGCGTCTTGGGCGCGTACTCCGCCATGGTTATCGTGTCGCCGTCCGGGGACAGGCCGATGGGGTTCCAGCCGTTGGGCAATGGCCGGACCATGTGCTCGCGCATGTCGAACAGCATGGCCGGGTCCTTCAGCGCCGGGCTCTTGGTGAAGGCCAGGAAGCGGCCGTCGTCCGACAGCAAGAGATGGGCGATGCTGCCGAGCCAGGGCTCGGGCACCTTCGTCGGGGCCGTCAGCACGGATCCGGAGGCGAGGTCACCCACCGCGAAGGTGCGGGCCCCGATGTCGTAGTAGGCGATCTTGCGGCCGTCCCGGCTGATCGCCAGGGGGCTGTCCACGAGCCCGGAGTGGGTACCGCGCAGGGCCTGCGTCACCCGGTAGGTCCTGCCATCCCGGGTGACCACCCGCCAGCCGCCGCCCACGCACCCGGCCGGCGCCTCGCCGCTCTGCGGCCGGCAGAACGTCATATAGGCGTGGCTCAGTGGCTCCACCCCGCGGGCCGGCAGGTCGGACACCGCCTTGGGGCCGGTCGCCGCCTCCGGCTCCGCCGGCAGCAGTCGTACGGCGGCCGTCACGGCGAGCGCGGCGGCGACGACCGCGGCGGCCGCCACGAGTGGAGTGGCCCTGCGCCGCCGCCGCTCGCGGGTTCTGATCGTCCGCTCGGTCAGGTCCACCTGGGGCGCGTCGTCGGCCACATCGTTCAGCGCGTCTCGCAGCCAGGTCATCGGTGTGCCCCCTTCAGCTCTTCCATCTCGGCGAACTTCGGTGCCAGTCGAGGCGGGTCATGACCGCTTCGTTGCCCCGGTGTCCACCGCCGCCGCGAACGCCGCGGCCCGTTCCTCGACCTGCGCGGCGGTGATGTTCAGGGGCACGACGCGGATACCCTCGGCCGTGACGAGCAGGGCATCGCAGCCGTAGCGGCTGACGTTCACGATCGCGACGGGCCCGGCGTCGGCGGCCCGCAGCGGGCTCTCGTAGCGCGGGAGCCGCAAGAAGCCGGCGAAGCCCGGACGGTGTGCGGCGTCCACGCGGCCTGCCTTGTCCGCGCGGCCACCGGATTCACCCGTGCCGACGCCCCGGCCTCCGGTGAGACCGGGGCGTCGTCAAGCGTGCGCTTTGGTGCCTCAGGGCCCCCGACTGAGGCATGTCGAGATTATTCCCCAGAGTCCGTTTTGTACAGCTTTTCGCAGATGGAGTGCCCAGACGGATTTCAGCGCCGCCCGTCGTGGCAGTGCGGCTCCCCCTCCGGCGCGGCGAGCGCGTTCTCCAGGAAAACCCTGGTCGACGTGGCGTAGGCCGAGCAGAGAAGCTTGCCGAAGCGCGTCGCCTTGCCGTCGCCGAGGCGCCGGGTCGGCACGCCCATGGCATGCACGCTGCGTTCCACGGCCACGCTGGAGACCGCGACGATCGTGTCACCGCGCCGGTCGACCCAGCGGAACGCCTCCCACAGCAGCGCGCGGGCGCGGGGACCGAAACCCGCCGCCACGGTACGGGACCAGGCCCGGGCGGTGGCCAGGCGGCTGAGCTCCCAGACGGCCGGATCACGAGGCGCCGGGTCACCGCGTAACGCCTCGGGAAAGACCTCGCGGAGCATGTAGGGGCCCTCGGTGGGCAGCAGCCGGCAGCATCCCGTGATCTCCCGGCAGCGTTCCCCATAACTGATCACATAGACCGGATCGCAGTCGTCGAAGAAGTCGCGTTCCCTTCCATGGAGGCTGTGGACGTCCCAGCGGAGACGTTCGTGGAACACCTCGTGGCGCAGGCGGAACATACCGTCGAGCAGCCATGCCGGCAGTTCGCCCGCACGGCCGGCGACGATCTGTTGCGCGCATTTCTCCACCGGCGGATCGTCCATGTGCACCCTCCGCGAACGAAGCGACTCCTGGTGATCGCTTTTCTTTCCGTCATTCGCGGAATCGCGGTTTCCGGATGGCACCTCACGCAATAGTCAGCGGCCTGCATGTGGAAGTCAGAGCACTGAAAGCGCATTGCAGGCGCCCTGCCCGTCAATGGTGAAGCAAGCCTCCACAGTCAGGAGATCCGATGAACCGCACCATCCGTACCATGCTCGGAGTCGCCGCCACCGCCGGCATCCTCGCCCTGGGCGTCCCGGCCTTCACCGGCGCCGCGAACGCGTCGACCACGTCCGCCGCCGCGTCCGCCGGCCTCAAGCAGGGTCAGTCCTTCCTCTTCACCTACACCTTCAACGGCCATCTCAAGGTCGCCGGCGGGAATTTCACGGTCGATCACCGGGTCTACCTGGCCGTCAAGTTCAACACCGGCCGGGTGGCGTTCTCCAAGTGGGAGATCGCCCGGACGCACCCCATAACCCCCGGCGGGGCCATTTACGTGGAGACGACGATCGCGGCTCCGTGCGCGCCCGGCAACAACGGCTACGCCCGCGCCTATGACGAGGCCACCAGGACATGGTCTCCGAAGCTGCCGGTGACCATCTGCCAGCGGATCGACTGACCTGCGCCAGACCGGCCGGGCACCCTGAGTGACGATCAACGACTCAGGGTAAAGAGCGGAGCGACAGTCCCCCCCGGCCATGGAGTTTCGCATGGAACGTACGGTTCTCGCCGCAGTCGCCGAGCGCCCCGACGCCGACACGGCACTCGCCGAGCAGATCCGCCGCGTCGGCGCGGCGATGGACGATCTCGGCGTCCAGGTGCGCTGGACGCATCGCACGCAGGACGCGCTGGCGGTGATCGGCTCGGACGCCTCGCTGGCCGGGATGCTGGCCGACTGGGACGCGCCGGGCGCCGATCGGGTGCTGGGCGCGGTCACCCAGCGCTTCCGCGGCCTGCCGGTCTTCCTCATGACCGCCGAACAGGAGCTCCCGCTGTGGGTGTACGAGGTCATCCAGGGCTACGTGTTCCCGCTTGAGGACACCCCCGACTTCATCGCCGGCCGCATCGCGCACGCCGCCGAGGAATACTCCGAGCGGATCCTGCCGCCGTTCTTCCGCGCGCTGCGCAAGCTGCAGGACCACCACCAGTACTCCTGGCACACCCCGGCGCACGCAGGCGGCGTCGCGTTCCTGAAGTCGCCGGTCGGGCGGGCGTTCTTCGACTTCTACGGCGAGCGCCTGCTGCGCACCGACCTGTCCATCTCCGTCCCCGAGCTCGGCTCACCCCTGGACCACACCGGTCCGATCGGCGAGGCCGAACGCAATGCCGCCCGCGTCTTCGGCGCCGACCGCACCTTCTTCGTGATGAACGGCAACGCCACCGCCAACCGCATCGTCGGCCACCACGCCATCGCCCGCGACGAGACCGCCCTGGTGGACCGCAACTGCCACAAGTCCCTCCAGCACGCGATGACCATCAGCGGCGCCCGCCCCGTCTACCTGGTGCCAGAACGCAACGGCCTCGGCCTGGCCGGCCCCATCCCGCCCGCCGCGCTGCAGGCCGACGCCCTGCGCGCCCGCCTGGCCGGCCACCCGCTCGCGCGGACCGACCCGGCCTACGCCGTGATCACCAACTCCACGTACGACGGGCTCTGCTATGACGCCGTACGGGTCGCCGAGCTGCTGAGCGAGAGCGTCCCCCGCGTGCACTTCGACGAGGCGTGGTTCGCCTACGCCCGCTTCAACCCGTTGTACGCCCGCCGCTACGGCATGGCCGTGGACGAGGGGACGCTGCCGGGGCCGGGCCGCCCCACCGTGTTCGCCACCCAGTCCACGCACAAGCTCCTGGCGGCCCTGTCGCAGTCGGCGATGCTGCACGTCCGGTCAGCCGACCGCGCCCCGGTGGACTACGAGCGGCTCAACGAGACGTACCTGATGCACTGCTCCACCTCGCCCCTCTACCCGATGATCGCCTCGCTGGACGTGGCGGCCGGGATGATGGACGGTCCGGCCGGGCCGTACCTGACGGGCGAGGCCGTCATCGAGGCGGTCAGGTTCCGCCAGGCCATGGTCCGGCTGGCCGCCCGCATTCGGGAGGACGGCCGGCGGCCGGACTGGTACTTCGGCGTCTGGCAGCCCACGCATGTCACCGACCCCCACACCGGCCTGCCCGTCCCCTTCGCCGACGCCGACCCCGCGCTGCTGAGCACCGATCCTGCCTGCTGGACGCTGGAGCCCGGCGCCGCCTGGCACGGCTTCCAGGGCCTGACCGATGGCTACTGCCTGCTCGACCCCATCAAGGTGACGATCACCTGCCCGGGCGCCGACGCCGCCGAAGGCACGCTCGACTGGGGCATTCCCGCGCGGATCGTCGCCACCTACCTGCGGGAGCGCGGCATCGCCGTGGAGAAGACGGGTGATCACACGCTGCTGGTGCTGTTCTCGATGGGCATCACCAAGGGCAAGTGGGGCACGCTGATCGACGCGCTCACCGACTTCAAGCGCGCCTACGACGACGACCTCCCGCTCGCCGAGGTGCTGCCGGGCTTCGGGCCGCCGGCCACCACGCTGCGCCGCTTCTGCTCCGACGTACACGACAAGCTCCGCGCCCTCGAGCTCGGCGGGCTCCTCGATCAGATCTTCACCACGCTCCCCCAGCCCGTCCGCACCCCGGCCGACAGCTACCAGGCCCTGATCCGCTCACGCACCGAACGCGTCCCGCTCGCCGACCTGCCCGGCCGCATCTCCGCCGCCACCGTGGTGGTCACGCCGCCGGGGATCCCCATGCTGATGCCCGGGGAGGCGACCGGGCCCGCCGACGGCCCGCTGATGGCGTACCTGCACGCCCTGGAGGACTTCGACCGCTCCTTCCCGGACCTGGCCACCGACATCCACGGGGCGCACCGCGACGACCGCGGCCGCTATCACGTCGAAGTCGAACGCTGAGGAGTGGTCACCGGCCGGGCCGTGCCGCGGCCGGGCCGGTGCCCTCAGCTCGGCAGTGACGGGGTCCAGTCCTCGTGGAGCCTGGCCAGCTCCCCGGCTTCGACGGGGTGCAACGAGCGCAGCACGGTGACCAGCTCTTTCTTGCCCAACGTCAGGCTCTCGACCCGCACCAAGTCGTCGCCGTACCATGCCCAGATGATCTTCCGGGAGTCACCGGGGAGGAACCATACGCCCGGTGACACCTGTCGGCACTTCGAGTGCGTCGAGAGGCCGTCGTACGGCTCGGCGTACTCGCAGACGTCCTCGGGACTCCCCGTGCTCGCTGCCTCGACGTCGAGGTGGACCTGCAAGACTCCGTCCTCGTGCTCGTACCCGAGCGCCAGCCGCCCGTCCACGCCCTTCAGGTACCAGAGCCGGTAATCCGGCAGGGTGGGCGCGACGAGCGGGACCCCGGCGCGGGCCAGTCTGTGGGCGCGCGCCGCGTCGGCGAGCACGTCCTGTGCCGACCACACGGCCAGGTACGCCACGGCGACGCCCGCGACCGTCAGGACGCGGAGTCCCCGGTGCGCCGACATGAACAGGCCGCCCGCGGCCAGATAGGCGGTCGCGCCCAGGGCCATGAGGGACAGGCCCATCTGCCAGTCACCCGAGTCCATGGTCTCGGCGGCGCGTACGAGGGGGAGATCGGCGAGGAGGAACACCGCGGTGACGGCCGGCCCCACCAGGCCCACCCCCCACCAGCGCGGCAGCCTGCCCCACCAGGACAGGAAGAACCCCAGGCCGGAGGACAGGAAGACCGTCATCACCAGGTCGAGCAGTCCTATGTTGTCTCCCCGCATGCAGAGGAGGGCGAACTGGGCCAGTCCGACCACTGCCCCTACGAGCGCGGCCCGCAGCGATGCGTTCATATTCCGATCATGTCGAAAGAACTGCGTCCATGACGTAAATCAGGCGATCTGGTGCGGTAAGGCCCTCGCGGCGGGCACGGCGACAGTCAGGGTGGCGCTCACATTCTCCTGGGCCACGGTGTGCACGCTCCTCGTCATCTCAGGTCTCCCGCTCCAGGCGTGCCCGTCGCGTCCGCAGGAAGGTTCGTTCGGTGTCGTTGGCGGCCAGGGCGATGGCCTCGTCGTAGGCGGCGATGGCATCGGCGGTACGGCTGAGGCGGGTGAACAGGTCCGCGCGGGTGGCGGGCAGCAGGTGGTAGCCCGGCAGGTCCAGTTCGTCGATGGCGGCCAGCGCCGGGGCCGGGCCGTGCACCTCGGCGACCGCGACCGCGCGGTTGAGTGCCACGATCGGGGTCGGGGTGTGGTGCAGCAACTGGTCGTAGAGGGCCAGCACCTGTGTCCAGTCGGTGGCCGGCCCGTCGGTGTGCACGGCGTTGATCGCGGCCTGCAGCTGGTACGGCCCCGGCTGGTCACGGCGCAGGCAGCGCCGTACCAGCTCATGCCCTTCGGCGATCAGTTCCCGGTTCCACAGCGACCGGTCCTGCTCGGCGAGCACCACCAGCTCGCCCGAGGGCCCCACCCGAGCGGGCCGCCGGGCTTCGATGAGCAGGAGCAGCGCCAGCAGCCCGATCACCTCCGGCTCATCGGGCATCAGCTCGGCGAGCGCCCTGGCCAGGCGGATCGCTTCCAGGCACAGGTCCATCCGCAACAGCTGCCCGGACGTGGCGGTGTATCCCTCGTTGAAGACCAGGTAGAGCACGGTGAGTACCGAGGTCAGCCGATCGGGGAGTTCGGCGGCGCCGGGCACCCGGTAGGGGATGCCGGCGTCGCGGATCTTCTTCTTCGCGCGGACGATCCGCTGGGCGACGGTCGCCTCCGGCACCAGGTAGGCCCGCGCGATCTCCGTCACCTCCAGCCCGCCGAGCAGGCGCAGGGTGAGCGCGGTCTGCGCGAGGGGCGACAGCGCCGGGTGGCAGCAGGTGAAGATCATGCGGAGCTGGTCGTCGCGCACCGGTCCTGCCTCCTCTGGCTCGTCGGGATGGTGCAGCAGCAGCGCCTGGGCGTGACGGGCCTCGCGGGTGGACTCCCGGCGCAGGCGGTCGATCGCCCGGTTGCGGGCGGTGGTCACGATCCACGCGCCGGGATTGGGCGGTGGCTCCTCCCACTTCTGGACGGCCACCGCGAAGGCGTCCTGGACGGCCTCCTCGGCGAGCCCGATGTCACCGAGGACGCGCGTCAGCGTGGCCACGCACCGGCCGTACTCCGCGCGGTAGATGCCGTCCAGATCCAGCCGTCCAGATCCAGCCGCGCTCATTCCCCCGACCCGTCGTTGAACGGGCGCACCTCGATCGGGGCCCCGCAGGCCAGCGCGCACTTCTCGGCCCAGGACAGCGCCTGGTCCAGATCCTCGCACTCGATCACCCAGAACCCGCCGAGCTGCTCCTTCGTCTCGGCGAACGGGCCGTCGGTCATCGTGGTCGTGCCGTTGCCGGGGTGCACGACCGTGGTGGCGTGCGAGGGCAGCAGGCCGCCGACGAACACCCACGAACCGGCGGCCCGCATCTCGTCGGTGACCTTGCCCGTCCGCGCCATCTGCGCCCGCATCTCCTCATCGGACGGCGTCGGCGCGCTCTCGTCGAACTGGACGGCGAGCAGGTACTGCTTCATGGCGAACTCCTTGAAAAGGATCAGGCCGACAGGCGGCGGGCAATGGCCGGAATCACGATCGCGGCGGCGACCACGTGCGTCAACATCAGCAGCACCTTCGTGGCCGCGGAGGCGTCCGCGAGCACGTCCGGCACCAGTGACAACGCGGTGAGCACGAGCGTGGTCCGGACGAACGCCGTGCGCGGACGGCGCGCCCACCGGGCGAGGACCAGGGCCAGCGCCAGGCCCACCACGGAGAAGATGCCGGTCAGCACGGCGAACCCGGAGGCCGGGATCGGCGCGCCGCCGACCACGAGGCTGATCCCGGCGAACTCACCCGCCGCCGCGACGGCCGCGGTCGCCACGGCGGCGACGGCCGCGGCGGTCAGGCCGCCGGTGATCAGTGGCTTGACGGGAGCGGTGGTGGTGACGGTGGTGGTGATGCTGGACATCGTGGGCCTCCGGTGAGTGGCGACCGGCCGTTGCCGGTCTCTCACCTTGGCTACGAACGGGCTCGACGCCATTCGACACCACCCCCGAAATAATTCAGAAGATGTACCCGCCCCGACCGCGCCGGTACGTCGCGGCACAGGCTCCGTGGCAGGACGCCCCGCCGATGGAGAGGAAGAACGGGCCGCCCCATCATCATCTGAATTTCAGAATGGCCATCTAGGTTCGTGGCCGTGCTCATGGACAAGACGGCCGGCGGTACGCCGGCGGCTCAGCCGTCGCGACGACAGCGGGGAACGTGGCCGGCCCTCGTGGTCGCGGTGCTGTTCGCGGTGGGAACCGCAGTGCGGCTGGGCGGTCTGGAGGCCGGGGCCCTGCTGGTGCCGCTGGTCTCCTTGACGCCCTACTTCACGGTCGCGGCGCTGGTCACGCTGGGGGTGGTGATCACCGCGCGGAACAGGGTCGCGACCGCGATCATGCTCGCGGTGTGCGTCTGCCTCGCCGCGTGCGTCGTGCCGCGAGCGGTCGGCGGTACGGTCTCCGCCGCGGGGCGGCCGTTGCGGGTGCTCACCGCGAACCTCAACGGCGGGCGCGCGGAAGCCCAGCCGGTCGTCGATCTGGTACGCAGACTGAACGTGGACGTGCTCAGCCTCCAGGAGCTGACCTGGCCGGAGCGTGCTCGGCTGGAGGCGGCCGGGCTGGCGGAACTGCTGCCGTACCAGGTGGTCGAGCCGGAGATGTGGGGGGCGGACGGCAGCGGCTTGTACGCACGTCATCCCTTGCGCGAGCGGACGGGACTGTTCCAACCGGTCGGGCACCACATGCCCGTGGCGGAGGTGGCGCTGCCGGGCGGCCCGACGGTGGAGGTCGTGGTCGTGCATCCGGTGGCGCCGGTGCCCTCCACGGTGGCGGAGTGGGAGGCCGGGGTCGCCACGTTGCCGCCGGCGCCCGCGGCCACCGGCGCGCCACGGATCCTGGCGGGCGACTTCAACGCCACGTTGGACCATGCCGTGTTCCGGCGCATGCTGGCCACCGGCTATACGGACGCGGCGGCGGCCACCGGGCACGGCCTGGCGCCCACCTGGTCGGTGCGCAGGATGCCGCCGTTGGTGACCATCGACCACGTGCTCACGGACAGCCGTGCGGGGGCGGCCGACGTGCGCGTGTACGACCTTCCCGGATCTGACCACCGGGCACTCTTCGCCGACCTTCGGGTCCACCCGCAGGAATCGCGTTGAACAACTTGCACGTTGTTGAAACAGCCACCTGAGGCTGCGCGGCTTTTTACATTACCCGCAGAGAATTATCCGTGAAGGCGCCATATAACCACCACATTTCCACCACACAGGCGGTTCGACCTGCGTGAATGCCTATTAATCGACCGTCGGCACGCTTTTGTGAAATCGTCTCCCAGACGTGGCTTCGTACGTGATTTGAACATCGGCTTAAACATCTGTCCAGGCCCTTGTCGAGCGACTTTCGATCATTTACCGTCCAGGGGATCAATTCGCTCGCTTAATGAGGAGGACCGGTTGCGTCGATTAACATTCACCGTCGCCGTCGCGGCAGTGCTACTCCCCCTGCTCTCCCCGACGGCGTCCGCCGTCGCCACCACCACCAGCGCCACGAATGAGGCGGACCCGGACAACGTTCAGCAGGTCGGTCCTGGGCTGTACTTCACCGACGCCGACACCTTCAAGATCAGCGAGACCGACGTGCCGGCCGGGGCGATCGGCCGCTCGCACGGCGTGGCCACCGGAGGCGGTGACCTGGCCCGGCCGCAGTCGGCACTGGCCTCCCGCCCTGAGATGGCGGTGTTCGGGCCCGGCTGGACGGCGGAGTTCCTCGGCGGGATGGTCGACCGGAAACTGGAGACCCAGAACGGCGCCATCGTCGTCACCGAACTCGACGGCGGCACCACCGCCCGCTACGACCTCAAGAGCAGCATCTCCTTCCCCGACGGTGGCGGCGTCCAGCGATACGAGAGCACCGACGGCTCCAAGATCACCGAAACGACCCGGTGGGACGCCGCCGCCGGTGCGATGCGCACCTCCATCACCGAGACCATCGCGATGGACAAGGGCGCCACGGAAGCCGGCGACGACACCTTCACCCAGAGCAACGCCGACCTCAGCCTCACCTACACCTGGAACAAGATCAACGGCCTGCAGGGCACCGACACCTGGCGCGCGACCAGCACCGGCAACACCGCCTACGGCACCTCATCGGTGACCTACGACCCCCAGGGCCGCATCAGCACCATCAAGGAACCGGCCGGCGGCGAGACCCCCGAGGAAACCCTCACCATCCACTACGCCGCCACGACCACGGCCACCGCCGCCTCCTTCGGCGACTACGCGGGCCGGCTCAAAGACATCACCCTCACCTCCGGCTCGGCCGCCCCGCAGACCGTGGCCAGCTACGGATACGACCCCAACGGCCTGCTGCGCACCGTGGCCGACCCCGGCCAGAGCAGCTCCCCCGCCGCCACCTACGGCTACGACCAGCTCGGCCGCCTGACCTCCATCGAGTCCCCCACCGACGGCAGCTGGCAGCTGGCCTTCTCCAACGGCACCGCCGCCCCCACCGCGACCGCCACCGGCACCGCGCAGCCGACCGCCGGCGACCCGTTCCAGGGCGCGAGCGGGATCAACGACCCCAACGCCACCGCGCCGTCCCCGGGCGACTTCCTGCCCGGCGACATATCCAACCCCCAGGCGTACCCGTCGTACTGCAACGACGCCTGGAAGTGGCTGTACTACCAGCGGGCCGGCTGCTCGGCCTGGGTCGCGCACAACGGCTGGCACAAGCCGCTGTGGAAGAAGCTCCCCAGCAAGCGTTATGTCGTCGGCATCACCTTCGACCACTGCACGAACGCCCCCGACCGCCCGACCGGCTTCGACTTCCGGCCCGCCTGTGACATGCACGACTACGGGTACGGCCTGATCGGCAACACCTACAAGCACTACAAGTACTACCTCGACAGGTACCGCAAGTCCCAGGTGGACGACGTCTTCTACAGCACGCTCAGGAACTGGACCTGCAACGCCTACTTCGTCCTCGTCCGCCCCGCCTGCAGGAGATGGGCCTTCATCTACCGCCAAGGGGTGCGCCTCGGCAACCCCAAGAACGGCGCCGACAAGACCTGACCTCGCCTCGCTCACAGCTGAGCGTGCCGGCCGGATGGCGTGATCGTCCGCTCGCCATCCGGCCGGCCTTCGTACGGCGGCGATGCGTCAGCTCACTCTCGCCACGTC
Source organism: Nonomuraea aurantiaca (assembly GCF_020215705.1). Lineage (GTDB taxonomy): Bacteria > Actinomycetota > Actinomycetes > Streptosporangiales > Streptosporangiaceae > Nonomuraea > Nonomuraea aurantiaca. The sequence goes on from NZ_JAIWNB010000013.1 coordinate 81,944, forward strand.
CCGTATCGCCCAGCGTTTTCCCGTGCATGCGCCGAAAGCGGACAGCGCCGAACCCGAGTTCTGCGGACGCCTCGCGCCGGCGGGCCTGCGCGCCGCGTTCCTCCCGACCGACCTGCGCACCCAATTTCCGCCCGAACGGCCCTGAGCCTTGATGAGTAAGCCCGCCCGAACGCCTGCGTCCTCTTCTATGTGGCTATGTGGCGCGCGAGACCCCGTTCTTCGCGGCGGAGCGTTCGAAGGAGGGCCCTGGCGGAGCCAGCTCGGGCGTGGCGGCGTCCGTCACAGCCGGTTGCTCTTCGGTCTGCCGCTCCGGCGAACCGGCGGTTTCCACGGCCGACCGCTCTTCGGTCTGCCGCTCCGGCGAATTGGCTGTGTCCGCGGCCGGCCCACCTCTCGCGGAGCGCTCGAAGAAGCGCAGCAGCTCCACGGGCAGCGGCATGACCAGCGTGGAGGTCTTCTCGGCCGCCACCTCCACCACCGTCTGCAGCAGCCGCAGCTGGAGTGCGCCAGGCGCGTCGGTCATGATGGCCGCGGCGTCGGAGAGCTTCTGCGCGGCCTGGAACTCTCCGTCGGCGGTGATCACGCGGGCCCTGCGCTCCCGCTCGGCCTCGGCCTGGCGGGCGATGGATCGCTTCATGCCCTCGGGCAGATGGACATCCTTGATCTCCACGCGGTCGATGTGGATGCCCCAGCCGAGCGCCGGGCTGTCGATCATCAGCGCCAGGCCCTTGTTCAGTTGCTCGCGGTTGGACAGCAGGTCGTCCAGATCGCTCTTGCCGATGATCGAACGCAGTGAAGTCTGCGCCACCTGCTCGATCGCGAACAGATAGTCCTGCACCGCGATGGCCGCCCGCAGCGGCTCCACGACGCGGAAATATGCGACGGCGTCGACCTGAACGGAGACGTTGTCACGGGTGATGCCCTCCTGGGTGGGCACCGGCATCGTGACAATCTGTATGTTCACCTTCTTCATCCGATCCACGACCGGAATGAGGAGGGTGATCCCTGGCGGGCGGACCTCCCGCTGAGCCTTGCCGAAGCGGAAGACCACACCGCGCTCCACCTGATTGACGACCCTGACGGCGCTGACGGCCAGCCAGACCGTCAGCAGGACGATCAGCCCGAGCACGATATTGATGATCATGGCGTGCCCCTTCCAGCTCAAGGCTAGATCCGGGGACGCACCTGTCAGGCAAGGAAGGCGTCAAGTCCTGGTCAACGGCACGAGCCGCGCGCCGGGTTCCGCCCGAGGAGGGTGACGGCGTGCGGTCGTCGCTCTCCTCGGGCGTCATCGATGGCTCAGTTCGGGGGAATCATTCCGTTCTTGGAGACCGGTACGGCCAGCTGCACGGCGCCGGTCAGCCTGACGTCCTCAGCCGGCAGGTTCGCCAGCACCGGGTTGAGGTGCTTCAGGGTCAGCGGCACCGGCGAGATGGCCGAGGAGATGATGTCGAACTTCTCCAGGTCGACCCACCGCACGACGTTCATGATGTCCGCCGGGATGGCGTCACCGGACTTCTGCACCGGCACGCAGAGCTGGCGGGCGGCGGTGACCCCGGCGTCCGACGGCGGGATCTGGTTGGTCAGCACGGGGTTGAGCTGGGTGAGGACAAGGCCGACGTTCATGGCCGGGTTGGGGGTGTGGGCGTAGCACAGCAGGTCGATGTGGGAGATGAGCCGCAGGACGTCCGGCGAGGGCACCACGCCGTTCTTGGAGACCGGGACGCACAGATGCTGGGGCATGTTCAGGACGACCCCGATGCCCGGTACGTTCTGCAGCACCGGGTTGAGATGGCGCAGCGCCAGGCTCAGGTTGAGCGGGGGGCCGGTGACCCGGTAGCACGACAGGTCGACGAACCTGACGAAATCGAGGACGCTCGGCGGCGGGATCACGTTGTTCTTGGCCACCGGGACGCACAGCTGCTCGCGCTGTCCGAGCGTGACGTTCAGGTTCGGCTGATTGGCGAGTACGGGGTTGAGGTGCCGCAGCTTCAGCGTGATGGGCGGCGGCTGGTACGCGGTGGTCTTGAAGCATTCCAGGTCGAGGTTCGTCACGAATGCATTCGGCGTCGGCAGAACCTGGGCCTGCGCGGGCGGCGCGACGAGGAAGGCCACGACGAACATGGCGAGGCCAGCGGATAAGAGACGTCGTACGAGGTTTTTCGCGCGGCGATGTGGTGCGACCGTTCCGTCCATAAATAGCGCTCCATTCCGGTGGGCGGTGCCTCGACTGTGCGCCCGTGCGACCGGCTTAACAAGGCTGGTGACCGCTTTTTGTCACCATGGTGAAACAATGAAAGGTCGCCTGCTTTTCGGCCAGAAATATCCGGCCTATTCTTCGGGTATTCAATAGCGAATCAGTGAAGCGGCTGACCGACCTTGCGGAGCACCACGCCGAGCAAGCGGTCCGTCGTCAGATATCCGGAGCGGCGGGAGTCGTACGAACGGTCCGCGTTGTCCCCCAGCACGACCAGGTGGCCGGCGGGCACGCGGGTGCCGGGCGCGGTCCGCAGCGCGGGCACCGTGTCCCTCGGTATCGGGTCGCCCGGGACGGCCGCGACTCTCTTGACGATCCAGCCCGTGCCCGTCTCGTCCGCGAGCGACCCTCCCACAGCTCCAGCGCGCGATCCTTCCACCGCTCCGGCGCGCGCCCCTCTCACCACTCCCGCGAGCACCACGGCGACCCCGGCGAGCGCCCCGATCAACGCGCCGCTCCCGTCGGATGTGCCTCGTCCCGGTAAGTCGGCTGGGCCTCGTCCCGATAGGCCGGGTGGGCCTCGTCCCGGTAACCGGTGGCCTGCCGGGTGAACAGCCGCGCGTATGTGCCCCCGTCCGCCAGCAAGGCGGCGTGCGTGCCCTCCTCGGCGACGTCGCCGTCGGCCAGCACCACGATCAGGTCGGCGTCGCGGACCGCGCCGAGGCGATGGGAGATCACCACGCTGGTGCGCCCGGACCGCAGGCTCGCGAGCTGACTGTGCACCTCGTACTCGGCTTCGGGGTCCAGCCCGGCGCTGGGCTCGTCGAGGATCATCAGGTCGCGGTCGCGGCGCAGGAACGCCCGCGCCAGCGCCACCCGCTGCCACTGCCCGCCCGACAGCAGCACGCCCGCCCCCTCCTCGCCTTCCTCTTCCGGGGTGAACTGACGGTTCAGGAGCGTGCGATAGCCCTGCGGCAGCGCCGCGACGGTGTCGTGGACGCCGGCGTCCCGTGCCGCCCGTTCGACCCGCGTCCGGTCCTCGGTGGCGGCCGGGTCGCCCAACGCGATGTTGTCGGTCGCGGTCAGCTCGTACGCCACACGGTCAGCGGGTCGCCGCGCCAAAGCGCCAGCGCGTCGCCCAGCAGCGGCGCCGGGTCCGGCTCGGCCATCGCCTGATAGGCGAGGCTCCGGAAGCGCGACACGTCCACCGCGGACTCGTCCACGTCGAGCAGGTAGCCGCCGAGCCGCTGGACGACGGCGCGGCGAGTGCGAGCGCGACCTGCGGCGGCCGTACGGGACGGGTCTGGCCCGAACGCTCGACCTCGACGGGTCCGAGCAACCGAATCAGCACGACGGTCTACTCCCTGCTCGTGGATCTCCGAGCGTGACGAAGCCCCTCTTGCTGGATCCGCTCGCCCGTGGCTACCTTGTGATCATGCAGTACGTCGACGTGGCGAGCAGACTGCTGCTGCTCACGATGTTCACGCTCGCGCTGGTGGGCAAGGTCTCCAGCCGCCGGGCCTGGGACGAGTTCGTCGCGTCGGTCGGCGCGATGGGGGTGGCCGGCGGCGCGAAGGTGCCGGCGGCGGTCGCCACAGTGGCGGCCGAGGGCGGGGTCATCGTGCTGGCCGCGGTCCCCCTTCGCTGGGCCGGATCGGCGGCGTTCGTCCTCGCGGCCGGGCTGCTCGGGTGTCTGGCCGTCGCCGTCGCGCTGGTCGTGCGGCGGGGGAGCACGGTGGCCTGCCGCTGCTTCGGCCCCACCCAGACGCCCTTGGGCGCGGGGCACGTGGTGCGCAACGTCGTGCTCGTCGTGATCGCCCTGCTCGGGCTGGCGGGGTCGCTGGTGAGCGGTTCCTTCGATCCGGCGCTCAGCGTGGTGGTCGGCGTCTTCGGCGCCACTCTGGGGCTGCTGTTCGCCCGATGGGACGATCTCGCCTCGTTGCTGGCACCGTCGTGATCATCGTCTGCACACGATCCCGGGCCGACTGATCGCCGGGAGCCGTCGCTACCCTGAGCGGAATGGACATCCAGCAGCTCCGTTACTTCGTGGCCGTGGCCGGGGAGCTCCACTTCGGGCGCGCCGCCGAACGGCTGCACGTGACGTCGTCCCCGCTCAGCCGCCGCATCCGGGAGCTGGAGAAGGAGCTCGGCGAGGACCTGTTCGACCGCGGCTACCACCAGGTCGAGCTGACCGCCTTCGGGCGGGCGTTCCTGGAGCCGGCCCGCGACGTGCTGGCCCGCTTCGACGCGCTGGCCGACCTCGCGGCCGGGCCCGTCGCCGTCGTCCCGACGGTGCGGGTGGGGGCCACGCCGCTTGCTCCGACTCAGGTCCTGGACCTGGTGCTGGAGACGTTCGAGCGGGTGAGTCCCGGGATCGAGCTGCCGGTGAGCCTGGAGCCGTCGGCGGGGCTGCTCGCCCTGCTGGCGGCGCACCGGCTGGACATCGCCGTCGTCCACCTGCCCGTGGACGCCCCCGGCCTCGACAGCCTGGCCCTGGCCGAATACCGCTTCGCCGTCGCCATGCGGGCCGACGACCCGCTCGCCGGGCGTGACCGGCTCACGCTCGGCGACCTGGCCGACCGGCAGATGCTGCTCACCTCGTTCAAGGTGCATCCGCTGGTGATGAAGGGGCTGCGCGACCACCTGCGCGCGGGCGGGATCACCCGGATCCGGGAGATGCCGCACAGCGACGTCGTACAGATCGCCGCGCACATCACCCACTCGCGTGCTCTGTCCCTGATAACGCCCAACACGATCGCGGGCCGCGTCCTGACCGAGTCCGGGCTCGCCCTCGTGCCGCTGGACGACCCGGACCTGCACTTCCGGCTCGGCGTGGCCTGGCCCGCGGGCGCGACGGACCGCGGCGGCCCGCTCGCGAGCGTCATCACCGCCCTGCGCGAGCGCGCCGCCGACCCGCTCACCATCCTCTGATCGCCCCGACCTGGCCTTTCCGCTCAGAGGGGCAGGGGGATGCGATCGACGAACCAGTACAGGCTGACCGCCACGATGGGGACCGACAGCGCGACCACCCCCCAGCGGGCGGCAGGCGTGCGGCGCAGCAGCACCAGCAGCGGGAAGAGCACCACGATGATCGCGAGCTGCGCGGCCTCGATGCCCAGGTTGAAGCTCAGCAGCGACAGGAGCAGTTCCCACGATCCGCTCTGGTCGATGTCCAGCGCGCCCGCGAAGCCGAGCCCGTGCACCAGGCCGAAGGCGAACACGATGGGCAGCCGCCACCTGCCCAGCCAGTCTTCGCCGCGGCCCAGGAGGTTGGCGAGGGCCACGACGATGATCGAGCCCGCGAGGCCCCACGCCTGACCCGCGATCGAGCGGTTCAGGCCCCGCTTCTGAGCGACGCCCCGCCCCGGCTCCCGCATGGTCCCGGACGCCGAGGCCATCATGTGGGTGATGGTCAGGTCTTCGACCACGATCGCGCTGAACCGCCGCGCGAGGCGGGTCGTGTTCTGATGCTGCCAGTCGACGGCTCGGCGCTTGGCTGTCGCGCGGAGCCGGGCGATCTGGTCGTAGGTGCGGCGTTCCCGGTTGGAGACCGGGCCGCCTTTGCCGCGGCTGGCACGCTGACGGGCGCTTTTGCGCTCCAGACGAAAGATCAAGGCACCCTCGCGCCCAGGCGGGCACTCCCACGTGGGCCGTGCGTGCTCGCTGCCACCGCCGTCGGCCATGACCTGGTCGATCACCCGCTTCTAAAAGGCTCACGCGCCGTGCTCGGACGGCGCGTGAGCCTTGCCTTGCAGGGGCGGGGCGGCTTACCAGTCGCCCTTGTAGAGCTGGCCGCGTACCGCGCCGCCCGGGAACGCGGCGGTGTGCAGGTTCGCGTACCAGTTCTTCGGCTTCTTCCAGATGCGGCGGGCCACCGCGGTGGAGGTGGTCGTGCTGCCGGCGATGCCGTTGACGCTGGCGGGCAGGCCCTTCTCGGCGGCGAAGAAGGGCACGACCACCGGCCCGTTCTTGCCCTTCGGGGCGCGGTGGATGTGCGCGCCGACCGGTGGCCCGACCCCCGCCCACGCGGCGGCGAACCACACCCGGTTGCCCTCCGGCTGCACCAGCCACCCGGCGCGCCCGTCGCGGTCGCCGACCTTCATGCCGGGTGCCGGTATCTCCTGGTGCCCGTCGGCCCGCGTGGTGAGCGTGGCGCCGAACCCGTGCGCCAGCACCGACTCCAGCTCCACCGGGCGGATCCGGTACAGCTGAGCCCGTACGGCGCCGCCGCCGAACTCGGCGTTGTGCAGGTTGGCGTACCACTTGCCGGGGTGGCTGACGATGCGGCTGAGCAGCGCGCCGTCCTGCACCTGGACCGTGCCCTTGACAGCGTGGAAGGTGGCGGGCAGCGCCTCACCGAAGAACGGGACCCTGACATCACCGTTCTCACCCGCCTCGCCACGGTGGATGTGGAACCCGCTGGGGGCGTCTACTTTGCTCCACCGCACGGCGTAGTCGACCCGGTTGCCATGGATCCGGAACACGGCGAGCGCGCTCCCGTCCACGTCACCTACCTTCATGCCCTGGGCGGGCACTTCGTTCGCGCCCTTGAGCGACGCGGCCAGGTAAATGGGGGTGGTCGCTTGTGCGGAAATCGGGTTGAGCGAAGTGGCGATCAGTACGAGGGAGGCAGCCAAGCCGGGGACAATGAGGGTGCGCCTGTTCATGATTACCCTTTCCGTTCTCTCTCGGCCTGGTACGGCTGCCTCCCTTGTGGGGTTCAACTGCGGATAAATGAGCATTTTCGGCGACATGTGGCGCAGGGGCACTGACCTCAGGAAACATGACGCCGAGCCTCGCCCGCTTGTCAGGCCAGGCCTGTCACGTAGACGTCGCCGTCGGCCACGGTGACCTCGCGGGCGCTCGACGCTCCAGTGGCCAGGATCCTGGCCGGGTCGCGGAAGCAGGTGATGAGCTCGACCCGCTGGACCGGCTTGGGGGTGGGGATCGCGGTCTCCGCCGCCCACCGCCGGCCGTTCTCCAGCCGGTAGGTCGCGATGCCGGGCTGTCCATCGACCGTGGTGTAGACCCGCCACGTGTCCGGCCCGATCTGCTCCATCTCCCTGGTCCGCAGCCCGGTGGCCACCTCGCTGGTCTGCCAGCCGCGCGGCGTCCACACCGAGGCGAAGTCGTGGAATCCGAGGGCGGCGTCCCTGGTGAACCAGACGACGAACGGCCGCCCGTTCCGCAGCCAGCCGACCAGCTGGATGTAGTCGGGCGAGACGACGTCGGCCGGGCGCTCAAGAGGCGTCACCACCACCTTGCAGGGCCCCTCGATCTCGTCGTTGGTGAGCTGCGGCCCGAGGTCGGTGCCGTCGGCGGCGTGGAAGGTCAGCGCGTCGGGGTCGAACCAGGCGTAGTGGATGTCCTGGTGGTAGTAGTCGTGCCGGTGCTGGCCAGGACCGCCGCCGGCCAGCGTCCACGCCAGGTGCACGCGCTCGGGCCGGCGCTGGTGCCGCAACTGCCCGACGTAGATCTCGTTGAGGTTGTCCGCCCTGTCGGTCGAGCCGAGCACGTACGGCAGGCCAGTGAGCTGCTTGGAGCTCTGCCACGTGACCCCGTGGTCGGTGGACCTCATGAACAGCATCGGCCGGTTGTCCGTCGGCGCGCTCGGATCCACGGTCCGGGTGGTCTCCCGGAAGAACACGAACAGGTGCCCGTTGGCCGCCTTGAACGGCATCGGATAGCTGGCCGCCGCGCCCTCCGCGACGACCCGGGGGCTCCACTCGCCGTCGATGGTGTGCGGCTGCGGGGACCTGGCGATCACGGTCTCGCCGTTGTGCATCCCGACGACCACCACGAGATGCCCGTCGTCCGCCTGCACCATGGTCGGGTAGTTGTGGGAGTCGCCACGCCCGTCGATGATCTTCAGCGGTGCCGACCAGCGGCCGTGGCGGAACGCCTGGACGTAGCTGTCCTCGTTCGTCCCGCCCCAGGAGATGAACGTCGTCCCCGCCTTCGGATCGTGGACTCCCCCCGCGACGGGCCGCCGGTCGGTCCTCGCCGCCACCCCGGTCGCGGCCGTCATCACCCGGAAGTTCACCGCCCGTGCCGCCGACGCCGGTCCGGGTAAGCCGCCGGCCATCAGCGCGCTCCCGGCCAGGACGCCCCCGGCCTTCAGCAGGTCTCGCCGATCCATAGGGTGCCTCTCATCGTGCAGAGATCGGAGGTGTTGGGCACCAATGACGGTATTTCTGGCGTGGAGTACGGTCAAGGCTCTGTAAAGATCCGAGTTCCCGGCTTCTACAACCGCTTGCCGGGCTACGAAGCGTTCTCATGGCCAGCCAGGGACGCGGGACTGGGTGCCCGCGTCCCTGACCGCTGTCACCTCAGCGAGCGCAGGTCGTCAGACCGGGGCGCCAGCGGCAGGCGATGGCGGCGAATCCGCCCTCCGCCTTGACCTCCACCGGCAGCGGGGCGCCCTGCACCACGTGCGTCTCACGGACGAGCCCGTCGGCGCCGTCCCCGGTCACCTCGACCAGCCACCGCCCTCGGAGGAAGGCCGTCGGCACCTGCAGCGTCCGGGCCGCCCCGGAGACTCCGGCGCCGATGAACCAGCGGTCGCCGCTGCGCCGGGCCATCACCGTGTGGTCGGCCGGCTTCCCGGACAGCAGCCGCGTCTCGTCCCACACCGTGGGCACCTGGTCGAGGAAGCGCTCGGCCTCGGGCCGCGCCCGGTAGGCCTCCAGCGACCCGGCCAGGTTCTCCAGCCCCGACTCGAACACCACCGACAGCGCCAGCTCGTGCGCGTCGGAGGTGGGCCGGCCGGGACGCTGGAAGGCCATCGGCGTGTAGTCCATCGAGCCGATCTCGTTCCTGGTGTACGGCAGGGCGGCCAGGTGGCTCGTGGTCAGGTTCGACGACTTCTCCGCGCCGTGCACCCCTTCCATGGTCATCACCTGGGGCCACGTGCGGTTGATCCCCTTGGGCACGGTCGAGCCGTGGAAGTTGACCATGAGCTGGTTGTCGGCCAGGTCGCGCAGCGTCCCGTCGTACCACTGCAGCCGCTCCTGCGCCTCGGAGTCGATGAAGTCCAGCTTGACACCCTTGACACCCCATTGACGCAGCAGCCCGAAGCGCTGGACGCGCTTGTCGTGGGTGTCGAAGTCGGAGAATCGCAGCCAAGTCATGATGCCGACTCCGCGGGCCTTGCCGTACTCGACGAGCTCGGGTATCCAGGTGAACTCGGCCGTCCGATCCGTCCAGGCCCGCTCGCCGGTGACCGGATCGTCGTACCAGCCGGCGTCCACCAGCACGTACGGCCAGCGGTGCTGCGCGGCGTAGTCGACGAACTCCTTCTGGCGCTCAAGGCTCTGCTGCACGCTCCGGCCACCCGCCAGCCAGCTCCACAGCACCTTGCCCGGCTTGATCCACGAGGTGTCGGCGACCTGGGATCCGGGCGCGAGGTCGTCGACGAGGGTGGACTCGGTGACGGTCGCGAGGTCGCCCGTGACCATGACCCGCCAGGGCGTGGTCAGGCCGTGGTCGTAGGGGACGCGCGCGTCCCAGAGGCCGATCTTGTAGACGCCCTGGTCACGGACCAGGCGGGGGCCGGTGTAGGAGCCGTTCAGCGCCGACTCGGCCAGCAGGAGGTGGTTGCGGCCGACCCCGAACAGGGCGGGCATCTGGTATTCGGCCGGGGGGACGTCGGCGTACTGGATGAACGGGTTCTCGTAGTCGCGGCGATATCCGGCCAGCCAGGCGGTGGCCCCGGCGGGGACGGCGAACGCCGACGCCTCGCTGAGGACGGCGCCCGCGCCGGGCAGCTCGTAGCGGTAGGCGACGCCGTCGCGGGCGGCCCTGACGACCAGGTCGAGTCTGGAATTGCCGCGGGTGAAGCGGAAGCGGGTCTCGTTCATCACGGACAGGCGCTTGAGGCGCTTGCCGGCCGTGGTGGTGTACTTCTCGACGACCACGCGGCCGGAGCGGCCGGTCAGTGTCAGGCCGGTGGTGAGGTCGGCCTGTTCGGTGGTGAGGCCGAGCGGGCTGGGGTCGAGCACGGTCGCGCCGTCCCGCGACACGGCCACGGACGGGCGGCCCTGCGGGTCGAGGTGGACGGTGGCGACGGGCCCGCCTGTGGGGGCCTTGACGGTCCAGGTGTCGGTGGGGGTGGTGGTGGGAGCGGTGAGCAAGCCGGCGAGCAGGGTGCCGGTGATGACCCAGTGCAACTGGTGCCTCCCGAGAGGGCTGGGGTGTGCAACCGATTGTACTGGTAATTAACTTCCTCAAGAATTGAATTGTCCAGCCGTCGGGGCCATGGGGGCCTTTGGGGCCCTGGGTCAACACATGGTCCACGAGGTCGACTTGGCGCGCTGTGTCGGCGAGGTGAGCTGGAAGACGACCGTGTGCTGGGACCCGAGCTCGGGAGTGATCAGCTTCTTCGAGCCGAAGTAGTCGCTTCGGCCGTAGGACGGGATCCGCCTGGAGCCGCTCTCTATCACCTGGCCGTCCACGAGCCACTGATAGGAGAACGGGGCTCCCATCTCGGAGGAGTCAATGCCGACGCCGAAGCTCAACGAGCCCGAGTAGCAGGTGACACCCGCGTCGTTGATCTTCGACCGCCCGGCGACCCGCACATAGGCGAGGCTGAAGGAGGCGGCCTTGGTCTTCTTGCTCGCGGTGGGCGACGGTCGCGTTGTCACCGGTTTCTTCGTCGCCGTGTTCGTGGGCTTCGGTGTGTCTCTTGGCGTGTTCGTGGGCTTCGGCGTGTTCTTGGGGGTGTTCTTGGGGGTGGGGCGGACGGGCGTCGGCTCGGGGGTGGAGCGCGAGTGCGTGGCCTTGGGGGTGATCGGTGCGGTCCGCGTCTTCTTGGGCGCGGCGGTCTTCTTGTGCTTGGTCGTGGTGGCGGAGGGGGACGGCTCGCTGGAGTTCGCGGCCAGGGCCGACAGCGCGGCGCCGCCGTTCAGCGGGCCTTTCCAGACGACGACGCCGGCCGCCAAGCACACGGCGACCGCTCCGGAGACGCCCGCGACCAGCGGGAAACGGCGGCGCGGCCGCGCGGGACGCTGACCACCACCTGCGGGGGCGTGCCCAGGGCCGGGCGGGGCGTACCCGGGGCCAGGCGGAGTGTGCCCAAAGCCGGGCGGGGTGTGCTGACCCGCTGGCGGCATGTGCTGGTTTCCGCCGCTGTTGGCCCCGCCGATCAGGCGCAGCAGAACGTCCTGCATCCGTGGGCGGGCGCTCGGGTCCTTGGCCAGGCAGGTGTACACGACCGAGCGCAGTGGCTCCGGCAGGTCGCCCAGGAACGGCTCCTGGTTCAGGATGCGGTTGATGACCGCGGGCAGCGAATCCTCGCCGGACGGCGGCGTGCCCGTCGCCGCGTACACCATGACGGAAGCCCAGGCGAAGACGTCCGCCGCCGGGCCGACGTACGCGCCCGCGAGCTGCTCGGGGGCCATGTACGCGGGCGTCCCGACGACGCTGCTGGTGACGGTGACGGCGGAGTCGGCGACGCGGGCGAGGCCGAAGTCGACGACGCGCGGCCCGTCCCGTCCGAGCAGCACGTTGGCGGGCTTGAAGTCGCGGTGCACGATGCCCGCCTGGTGGATGGCGGTCAGCGCGGTGGCCGTGCTGACGGCCAGGCGCTGCAGGTCGCCGCCGCTGTGGCGGCCCGCCTGCTGCAGGGAGGGGCCGTCGACGTACTCGCTGACGATGTACGGACGCCCGCCCATCGACGCGTCGAGCACCTGGGCGACGCAGAACGGCTCCACGCGCCGGGCCGCGTCGATCTCCTTGGCGAAGCGGTCGTCGCCGCCGACGGACTGCCGCAGCACCTTGACGGCCACCGGCCGCCCGTCCGGGGCCTGGCCGAGGTAGACGATGCCCTGACCGCCCTCGCCGAGACGCCCGAGGATCCGGTAGGCCGCGATCGTCTCGGGGTCTCCGGGGCGCAGCGGTTCGGCATTCGGCATGAGTGGGGTGACTCCTGTGACGGCCGGAACGGACCCCACGCACCTTAACGGGATAGATCCCGATTTTCAGGCACGTTACGCGATCTCCACCGCAGGCCCAGGTGCACGCGGGCGCGGGGTCGCGGGCGGCGCGTCACGGAGCCGTCAGAGGCGGTAGACCCGGGTGGCCGTCGCGGCGAACACGTCCCTGATCTCCTCGGCGGATCGGCCCGAGAGCACGTCCTGCCAGGTAGACAGCAGAGTGGGCAGGTCGGTCCACAGCTTCTCGATCGGGAAGTTGCTGCCCCACATGCAGCGACGGGAGCCGAACAGCTCCAGGCACGTGGCCGCCACCCGCTCGATCAACGACCGGTCCACCCGGTGCACGAAGGTGCCCTGGCCGGTGAGCTTCACCACGACGTTGGGTTGATCGGCCAGCAGCCTCAGACCGCGGGTCCACTCCGCGACGGCGGGCGGCTCGGCGCCCACCGGCATTCCTGCGTGGACCAGCACGAACGTCACATCCGGGAAGCCGGACACAAGGGACGCGGCGTCGGCCATCTGGGCGGGGAACACCTGCAGCTCGAACAGCCACCCCAGGTCGGCGAGCGCGCCGATGTTGCGCCGGAAGACGGGGTCCTTCATGCGGTCGGGAGCGGCGGCGAAGCGGAACTCCGGCCGCTCGTGCCAGTGCAGCTGCAACCGGGTGCCGCGGACGAGCGGGGTGACGGCCGCCTGTCGCCGCAGCACGTCGGCCGCGCCCTCGTCGAACAGGTCGGCGGAACCCACCACGGCGGTGGGCCAGCCGGTCTCGGCGTGTACGTCGCGCAGCCACCGCACCTCGTCCACGGAGCGGTCGAGCGGCCAGTTGGCCTGGACGTAGACCGCCGAGGTGATGCCGCAGGCGGTGGCCTCCCCGACGTACTCGGAGGCGGGGTAGTCGCGGCGGATCGGCTCGTACGGGCCGAAGATGCGCGGCACCATCTCCCCCTGGAGCCAGGGCAGATCGGCGGCCCGCCAGATGTGATGGTGCGCGTCCACGATTCCGTCCAAAACTCAAGCTCCCAAGGGTGGTGGGGTGGACCAGCGTCGCGCCGCGGTGTGGCGGGGGCCGGACAGGACGGCGGGGAGGCGGCGTACCTCCTCCAATGCGGTGGGCGGATCGCGTACGCCGCCGAGGTGGTCCAGGCTCGGGAGCTGGGCGGCCATGGCGCGCGTGGCGGGGCGGTAGGTCGGCGAGCAGGCCAGCGGGGACCACCAGACGAGCCGGTGGCCGAGCCGCGACAGGCGGGCCGTGGCGCGCACCATGGGGGCGCAGTCGCCGCGTTCGAGCCCGTCGGACAGCACGATCACGAGCGCGCCGCGGGCGAGCGCCGCGAAGCGTGGGTTGCCCAGGAACCGCGCCAGCGCCGCGCCGATCGCCGTCCCGCCGTCCGCGTCCGTGACCAGCCCCGACACGGCCCGCAGCGCCTGATCGGCATGCGGGTGCGACAGCGCGGCGGTGATCCGGGTGAGCCGGGTGCCGAAGGTGAACACCTCCGTACGGGCCGGCGCCGCGCGCAGCGCGGTGTGCGCGACGCGGAGCAGGTCCGGGGTGTGCAGCCGCAGCGAGCCGGAGACGTCGACCAGGATCAGCAGGCGGCGCGGACGCGGCGGGCGGGCGAGGCGGCGCAGCTCGATGATCTCCCCGTCGTGGCGATGGGCGCGCCGCCACGCGTGCCGCACGTCCAGCCGGTCCCCTGACCGGGCCGGGCGGCGTCGCCGTGACGGCGTGGCGGGGAGGACGGCGGGCCAGGCGGCTTCGAGCGTGCGCATGAGCGCGTGCCGCCCCTCGCCGGTCCGGCCGAACTCGCGGGTGCCGTAGGTGCTCAGGGTGCTGGCCTCGATGCCGTCGCCCGGCCGTACCTCACGTGGCGGGTCGTCCTCGCCGGGTCCACCGGGGGACGGCGCGCCGCCCTCGTCGCCTTCGGGCGGCGGGTCTTCCCCGCCAGGTCCCCCCTGCCGGAACCAGGCGTCGAAGACCCGGTCGAAGGCGGGCAGGTCGTCCACGTTCTGGAGCAGGGTGATCCGGGCGTACCAGTACAGCGTGGTCAGGTCGGGCGGCGGGGACTCGGCGATCGCCCACAGCAGGTCCGCGCGCTTGGTCGGCGCGGCGGGCACGCCCACGCTGCGCAACGCGGTGAGAAACCCCCAGAGATGGTCCGCGGCGGGGGTCAGGTCAGGCATCGTCGAACACCTCCTCCGCGTGCGCGAGGAGGAGCCGGGTGTCCTCCTCGTCCTTGATCAGCAGGCCGAGTGCCCGGCGCAGCGCCACTGGCCACGGGCTGCCGCCCTCGGCCAGCGCCCGCGCGCCGCGCGCCCACTCCACCGACTCGGCGATGCCGGGCCGCTTGAGCAGCGGCAGCCGGCGTACACGCTGCACCGCCCGTACGAGCCCCTCCGCCGCCCGCTCCTCCAGCCCGGGAACGGCCGCGCGCAGGATCGCCCGCTCGCGGTCCGGCTCGGGAAAGGCGATCCAGTGGTAGAGGCAGCGCCGCTTGAGCGCGTCGTGCAGCTCGCGCGTGCGGTTGGAGGTCAGCACCACGATCGGCGGCGTGCGCGCCCGTACCGTGCCCAGCTCCGGGATCGTGATCTGGAAGTCGCCCAGGAACTCCAGCAGGAACGCCTCGAACTCGCTGTCGGCCCGGTCGATCTCGTCGATCAGCAGCACCGCGCCCCGCTCGGCCTGTACGGCGCGCAGCAGCGGCCGGCGCAGCAGGAACTCCTCGCGGTACAGATCACCGACGTCCTGGCCCCGGCTCTCGGCCACCCGGACCTGGAGGAGCTGCTTGGGATAGTCCCACTCGTACAGCGCCTGGCCGGAGTCCAGCCCCTCGAAGCACTGCAGCCGGATCAGGTCCAGGCCGGTGACACGCGAGAGCACCGCGGCGACCTCGGTCTTGCCGACGCCCGGCTCGCCCTCCAGCAGCAGCGGCCGGCCCAGCCGCAACGCCAGGTGGATGGCCGTGCACAGCCCCTCGTCGGCGAAGTAGCCCGCGCCCTCCAGCGCGGCGGCCAGTTCGCCCTCGCGCCAGAGGGTCACAACTGGGCGTGCTCGGTGGTCAGCAGGTGGACGCGCTGGGAGGTGTGCGCGGCGGCGTCGGCCGCGGCGGCCTTGCCGTCCTCGGAGCCGAACGCGGCGGCGCGGGCGTCCTCGTCGTCGAAGTACAGCTCGTTCACCGAGTCGTACGCCCCGCCGTCGCCGGTGGTGACGCTGACCGTGTACTTGCGCAGGCCGGGCAGCCTTTTGGCGAACTCGACGTGGTCCTCCACCACCCACTTGGCGAACTCCTCGTGGGACAGGCCCTCGGCCCGCTTGAGCAGGGAGACTACTTTCAGCATGGTTCCTCCACTTTCAGGCGCAGGGCGTCGAGCCCGCGCAGGACGCGTTCGGGGGTGAACGGCATCGACTCCAGGCGCACGCCGCAGGCGTCGAAGATCGCGTTGGCGATGGCCGGGATCGGGGCGTTCGCCGTCATCTCGCCGATCCCCTTCGCGCCGTACGGCCCGTTTCCGGCCGGGCGCTCAAGGAACAGGCTGTGCTGTACGGGAATGTCGGCGGGGCCGGGCATCAGGTACCCGGCGAAGTCGCGCGGCCCGTGCTCGCGCGACGGGTAGTAGGGCTCGGTGGTCTCGAACAGGGCGTGCGACACGCCCATCCAGGCCCCGCCCTCCACCTGCTGCGTCGCCATGGCCGGGTTGAGCGCCCGGCCGATCTCGTACGCGTTGTACAGCTCCAGCACCTCCACCACCCCGGTCTCGTCGTCGACCTCGACGACGGCGGCCGTACACGCGTGCGCCTGGCAGGAGTCGGGGTCCATCTCCCCCGTCTCGGGCACCGGCGCGCTCGGCTCCTTGAGGTAGATGCCGCGACCGGAGATCGTCCGCCCGTGCTTGAAGTGCGCGGCCAGCGCCAGGTCGGTGATGTGGATGCGCTTCTCCTCCGCGCCCTTGAGCCGGATGAAGCCGGTGCCGTCGGTCTCCAGGTCGGCGGCGTCCACCTCCAGCTCCTCGGCGGCCACCTCCAGCATCACGCCGCGCGCCTCGGCGGCGGCCATGATGACGGCGTTGCCGACGCGGTGGGTGCCGCGGCTGGCGAAGGTACCCATGCAGTGCGGGCCGGTGTCGGTGTCGGCGGTGTCGACGAGCACGTTCGCGATCGGCAGGCCGAGCGTCTCCGCGGCGCACTGGGCGGCGATCGTCTTGATGCCCTGGCCCAGGTCCACCGAGGACAGCGAGATCACGAACGTGCCCGTGGTGGTGGCGTGGATCAGCGCCTGCGAGGGGTCGCCGCCCAGGTTCATGCCGGTCGGGTAGTTGACCGACGCGTATCCGCGCCCGCGCAGCAGCGCCATCGCTACAGCCCCTCTCGGGTCGTGGAGGACATGCGGCGGTACGCCTCGGGCAGCTCGTGCCCGGCCATCTCCGCCGCCTTCTGGATCACCTCGACCAGGGCCGTACCCTCGGCGACCTTACGGTGGGCCTTGAGGTCCCCGTCGCGGTAGGCGTTGAGCAGGCGCAGCCGCAGCGGGTCCAGGTCCAGGGCGCGGGCGATCCGGTCCATCTGCGACTCCAGCGCGAAGTCGGCGATGGTCACGCCGAACCCGCGCATGGCGCTGGAGGGCGTGCGGTTGGTGAAGACGCAGTGGCAGTCGGCCCACACGTTCGGGATCGAGTACGGGCCGGGCAGGTGAGCGGCGGCCTTGGTGGTGCCGTACGGGGTGTGGCGGGCGTACGCGCCGGCGTCGACGTACAGCGTGACCTTGCGGCCGATGATCCGGCCGTCGGCCATCACGGCGTCCTTGATGTAGATGCGCTCGGCCGCGCGCGGCGAGGAGACCTGCATCTCCTCGGCCCGGTCGTACACGAACTTGACCGGCCGGTCGGTGGCCATCGCGGCCACGCACGCGACCGGCTCGACCACCACGTCCACCTTGCCGCCGAAGCCGCCGCCGACCGTACCGCCGACGATGCGTAACTTGTTGAACGGCGTCTCCAGGATCAACGCGGTGTTGTCCAGGGTGAAGAAGCACGCCTGGGTGTCGGAGTGGATGCGCAGCCGCCCATCGGCCTGCGGCACCACGACGCAGCCGGTGGTCTCGGCAGGAGCCTGCTCGATCGGCGCGGACTGGTAGCGCCACTCGAAAACGTGGTCGGCCCGCGCGAACGCCGCCTCCACGTCACCGAACCGGATCCGCCGGCAGTGGTGACCCTCGTAGATGAAGTGGTTCTGCCCGTGGTACTCGTTGACCAGCGGCGCGCCCTCCTTCAGGGCCTCCTCGACGTCGAAGACCGGTGGCAGATCCTCGTAGGCGACCCTGACCCTGGCCGCACCCTCCAGCGCGGCCGCCTCGGTCTCGGCGACCACGGCGCAGATGGGCTCGCCGAGGTACCGCACCTTGTCCACGGCCAGGATGGGCTCATCGTCGGGTCCGACGCCGATCAGCTTGAGCGGGGTGTAGAGGTTGTTCGGGATGTCGGCGTGGGTGAGGATCCGCAGGACACCGGGCACGGCCAGGGCCTCGCTCAGGTCGACGTCCAGGATCCTGGCGTGGTGCCGGTCGGAGCGGTGCATCTTGAGGTGGGCGAGCCGCGCCGGGGCCACGTCCTCGAAGAACTCGGTGCGCCCGGTGACGTGCCCGCGCGCGTCGGAACGCTGAACGACCGAGCCGATCACGGTGAAGTCGCCGCCACCGTCCACGCCCGTGCCGGCGGCGGCCCGCTCGTCGGCGAACGTACTCGTGTCGATGGGAGCGAGCCGGTACGTGGGGGCGAGCCGATCCGTCATCGCGCCACCGCCTCCTCCTGCGGGGACTTGGCGCGGCGGCGCCTGGCCGCCTCCAGGATGGCGATCACGATGGGCCGGTAGCCGGTGCACCGGCAGACGTTGCCCGAGATCGCCTCCACGACGTCCTCCTCGCTCGGATCGGGATCCCGTTCGAGCAGCGCCTCGGCGACCATGATCATGCCGGCCGTACAGAAGCCGCACTGAGTGGCGAAGCAGTCAACGAAGGCACTCTGCACCTCGTCCAGCTCACCACCGGCGGCGACCCCCTCCAGCGTGCGGACCTCGCGGCCGGCGACGGTCTCCACCGCGACCAGGCAGGCCACCTCGGGCCGACCATCGACCAGAACGGTGCAGGTACCGCAGGCGCCCTGCGCGCAACCGCGCTTGGCCGCGGTGAGCCCCAGCGACTCCCGCAGGCTCGCGAGCAGCGTGGCCCCCGGCACGGCGATGAACTCCCGCCGCTCACCGTTGACGACGAGCGAGACGATCTGTGACGGCACGGTCCACCTCTTTCTGACGCGCAGGCATCCGTTCTTCCGCTCCCCCGAAGGGGCCTTTCCCAGGGGACCCCCGCCACCACGGACCCGTCACGGGGATCGAGACGGTCGCGTGACGAACCACCTGGACAACCATCGTGGTCACCGCACCACCGGAGGGATGAACGCGCGCCGCAGATGCACCGGCAGCACCCGCCTCCGGTACCACGCGCTGGCGTAGGCGTCGTCGAAGGGGTCGATGTCACCACGGGCGGCCGCCTCACCCGCCTCGGTGAGGACCTCGGGAGTCAGCGGGCGCCCCCGCAACAGCCGCTCGGCCGACACCGCGCGCACCGGACGCGGGGCGACGCCGCCAAGCGCGATCGCGGCGGAGGCGACCACGCCATCGGAGGTGACCCCACCGTCAGAGGTACGGGTCACGGAGGCGACGGTCACGATCGCCGCCGAGTTGAGGCGGCGGCGCATGGCCTTGTGGTAGTACCAGGTGCCCGGCTCCGGCAGCGTAGCCCGTACCGCCACGACGACCTCGCCCGACCCGACCCCGGAACCCAGCACGTCGGCCACCGGCGCGTCGCGCCGTCCGTCCGGCCCGGCGATCTCGCAGGTCGCGTCGAGGGCGAGCAGGCAGACGGCCAGATCGCCGTACGGCTGCGCGACGAACAGGTTGCCACCCACAGTGGCTTGGTTGCGGATGGTCGGAGAGCCGATCGTCCGCAGCGCGGGGCGCAGGAAGGCGAGCCCGGGATGCTCGCCGACGGCGGCCAGGGTGGCCGCCGCCCCGATCCTGGCCACCCCGTCGCGCGCCTCGACGCCGTCCAGCCCCGCCCGGCGCAGGCTGATCAGCTCGGTCACGGACGCGGCCCCGCTGTTCACCAGCGGCATCACCACGGTGCCGCCGCCCATGATCCAGCCACCCCGTGCCGAGCAGGTGACCACGGCCTCGGCGGACTCCGGCACGTGTACCGCCTGGATCACCATGTCGCGGCCCTCCCTGCCCTCGGCGTCTAATTATCGATAATTGATTATCGAGGTAGGAGGAGTCAAGATGGCCATCGATAATCGGTAGGATCACTCCATGGCTGATGAGCCCTCCAAGCTGCCGCGTCTCACGCTGGCCCGGCAGATCCGCGATTCGCTGGTCGGCAGGATCGTGTCCGGCCAGTTCAGGCCCGGCGAGCGGCTGGTGGAGACCCGGCTCGCGGCCACGTACGGCACCAGCCAGGCGCCGGTGCGCGAGGCGCTGCGCGAGCTGGAGGTGATGCGGCTGGTGGAGACCCAGCCGCGCCGCGGCACCTTCGTCCGGCCCTTCGTCCAGGAGACACTGCGCGAGAGCTACGTCGTACGGGCGGCGCTGGAGGAGACGGCCACCCGGCTCGCCCTGCTGGCCGGGACCGTACCGGTGGAGGCATTGCGTACGGACGTGGCGGCGATGCGGGCCGCCGCCGAGAGCGGCGACGGCGAGGCATCGGGCCGCGCCAGCGTGTCCTTCCACCGGCGCATCGTCGAGGCCGCGCACAACGAGCTGCTCAAGCTCTCATGGGAGGGCCTGCAGATCGAGGCGCGCACGTCGGTCACGATGGTCGCCACCGAGGTCGACCTGCACGACATCGCCCGCGACCACGCCGACCTGCTGGCCACGATCGAGGAAGGCGACCTGGAGACCGCGTGCCGGCACGCCCGCGACCACCAGTGGCACTACGCCGACCTCCCGCACGACGCCCACGGGCGCACCCGCGACTCCGCCGCGGGCTGACCACCGGCCTCCCGCACCCACGCCCTGGTCATCTGCCGCCAAGTTCATAGTCGGCCCGGGCGGAAGCCACCTCCTGAGCGCAGGACAGGCTGACCTTTCTCCGCACGATGTGGTCGGCGCTACCTCAGCACAGGTGCCGGGGACTGGTATGGACGGTGTGGGCGGCCAGGGCCTCCTCGATCAACGCGTCACGGGAGCCGAAATGGTGGACCACCAGCCATGGGTGACCCTGGTCCCCTCCGCCACCGCACGTGCCGCCATGCCACCGACAGATTTCCGCGAACGACGTCACAGCGCATTCCTGAAACAGGAGTTCCTCCCCTATTCTCTTACTCCGCATGCACGTCGCCGCCCCATGGGGCGGTGACTCGGCGGGCAGGGAGTTCCAGCGGGCGTACATGGAGGACGACGGCCCCGACCTGGTGCTCTCCTGGGCGAGGCGTATGGTCGGCGAGATCGTCGACACGGGTACGGCAGTACGGCAGAGCGTCGACGACTCGGTGGAGGCGGAGGCCGTGTCGTTCCCCAGGAGAAGGACCTAGCGGCTTGACCGCAGCCCATCGGCGCGAGGGCGGGCCGGGGCGGACATGGCCATAGACACCGGTCCAGGGCGCAACATCAGCTCCCCGCGACGGCGTGTTGGCGAGTTACCCATCATCGAGAAGTTCGCCGTCGCCGCGCTGTATATGCGATCCAGAAAACGAGAACACCATGGTGGGCAGCGCCGGTGTACCGGTGTGAGCGGTGACGAGATCACCATGCGGATCTTCATCACCTCTCCCCGCCCGACCACTGATGAACTCCGCGAAGGTGGCGCGGTTGCGACGAGCCGCCGCATGCGGTCGGCGTGCCTTCCAGGGCAGGGGCCTTACAGTCTGCCGGCCACCCGCTGCGCCACGGAGGCGATGCGCCTGCACCGCTCGCGCGGGTCGAAGCGCTGAACATCATCGGGCTCAGTCATCCACAGCGTCACCAGGAATCGCCCCTTCCGGAACACCAGCGCGCCGGCCGATCGGGCATAGGGCCGGGTCACGCAGTACGACTCCTCGCCCGCAGGACGGGTCAGCGGCTGCCCGCCGTCGAGCGGCCTGCTGAAGCCGATAGAGTGCGCGGGCGCGGCATCGGCCATGTAGCTGATGACCTCTACCTGCAGTTTGTACCGGTCAGTGAGGTAGTTGTGCCCTGTGCTCCGCTCGCACCGTGTGTAGACGTAGGCGTACTCGTTCCGGTCGGGGATGCTGGTGCCGATGCTGAAGTTCGTCCTGCCGGCCGCGCTGCCGAACTCCTCCCCGACGAACGGCGCGGCCGGCCGGTGGAACAGCGTCTGGAAGTCCTTGGCGTCGATGAGGGCGCACGCAGGCGCCGGCTTCGCGGTGATCAGAGGGCTGTTATAGGCGATAGAAGGGATGCCCGCCGGATCCGCCGAGCGCTCCACCAGGTTGCCGGCGATCGTCGCCAGCAGCGCCCGCTTGAGCTTCGCCTGCCGGGGTCCGCGCTGTAGCGACAAGTCCACTTGCACGACCGTGTTCTTCAGCCGTAGAACGTAGTACAGGTAGTCGATGGTCTCGTTCACCCGGCTCGAGCTGGGCTTGCGCTCCCGCACCGTCACGTCGCCGATCGCCGGCCTCGTGCTGTAGCGATCGAAGGAGTAGTCCATGGCGCGGGAACTGGTGTAGCTCTCCTGAAAAACCGAGATCTTCACCGGGGACTTCGGCAACAGCACGTACTCGCAGCTGTTCGGCGGGTCGCTCGGGACGAACAGCCCGCCCTTCTCGATCGGACCGTTGCCCTGCCCGTCGAAGTAGGAGCGCCGGTACGATCCGATCAGGGGATTGGGATGTAGAAGCAGCCCGAGCTTGGTCAGATCGGCGAACGTCAGCAGAGTGCAGGCTGAGATGACCGGTGAGCCGGCGTACCGGCGCGGCGAGCGGCCGGGTTTCGCCACCAGCGGCCCAGGATCGGCGATCCCCTCCGCCTCCTCCCCTGTCAGCCCGTCGTAGCCGTCACGCTCGACCGTCTTCAGCTTGCCGCCGCCCTTGGCGATGTCCCGCCCGGGCTCCGGCGAGGCGGTGCGGTCTCCCCGTGCGCTCGGACGGACATCGCCTCGCAGCTTGGGCACCACCACGAAGCCGACGGCGATCACCAAGGCGGCTATCAGCAGCCCAGAGACGCCCAACAGCGCCGCCATACACCCCGACTTCCTGCGCCGCCGCGGGGGCGGTGGCCCTCCCTGCGCATACGGCGGGCCAAGGGGGTAGGACGGTTGCGGCTGCTGCGCATTCCCGTACATGCCCTGCGGCCCGCTACTGGCATGGCGTGGTTGGCCCTGCGGCTGCCACGCACCGGGCCCGGCCTGGTAGGGCGGCTGTGCCACGAGGCCTCCGTTCGCTGATCGCTACTAGCTCGGTCCACTGGCCTCCGTAGAGGAGCCTGGCAAAGGGGGAGCGTAGCTCTCCGATGGCGACCAGCCGTAACACTTCCGGCTTTAGTGAACCTTTCGGGCCAGGCTCTGCAGAGGAAGAACGAATAATGGATCGATCTCCGTGCACGGGTGAAGCAATCGTCGCCGGCAGTGTCCCCGAGCCGGACGCGGCCATGAACCATGGCTGCATCGTCGCTGACGACGTACGGGACGCCCTTGGCGTTGGCGTCCGGCCGGCGGATCCGGTGCGCATAGGTGATCATGGCGGCCGCGGCGGCCGCTAAGCTGCTCCGGCCCCCTACTCAGAACGCGGAAAGCCCCCCGATGCGCGTAACTAGGTTCTTCTGGTCGGCGGCCGTGGCGCTGTCGCTGTGGAAACTGCTGGTCGAGCCGCTGCTCACCGAAACGGTGATGGTCCGCTGCGGCGGTGACGGGTGGATGGACTGGCCCCAGCCCGTTCCGGCTGCCCAGGTGGCCGGCTTCCTCGGTGACTGGGCCGTCTGGCTCCAGCCCGTACTGCTGGCGCTGGCCGCGTGCTGGGCGATCCGGTCGTGGCCCCGGGGCGGTCCCAACGCGAGCCGGGGCAGTTCCTTGCTGCCCGTCACGCTGGGACTGGTGGTCGCCCTGCTCCCCGCCGCGCTGGCCGAGGCCGAGGAGCGGCTGTCTCCCGACCTGCCCTTCGCCTGGCAGGAGTGCCTGTACGCGCAGGTGCCGCCGCCGTCGTTCTTGGTGCTGCGCCTGATCTTGGTCTGGTTGCTCTCCCCCGCCACCATGGTCCTGCTGGCCGGGATCGCGGGCGCGGGGACTCGGCCGCGTCTGACCGAGTTGCGCGCCGCCGGGGTGGCGGTGGCGGCCGTTGTACTGGCCGCGTTCCTGCTCACCGCGCTGATCGGGCTGCCGGTCAACGCCGACGGCACCCCGCGTTTCGCGGTGGCCGGCGTGGACCGGCCGTACGTGCTCGACCTGGAGTCCGGCGAGCCGGTGAGCCTGCTGCCCGAGGCGACGCGGACCTACTTTCAGTACGATCGCATCGTCCGCGACACCGAACCCGGCCACTACGTCGCGGCGCTCACCAGCCCGTCGAGCCGTTACTCCCGCCTCTACCGGCTGTCCATGAGCAACGAGGGCCGGATCACGGTCGGCGAGCAGCTCACTCCCACCCTCAAGGGCACGGTCAGCGGTCTGGCCGTCTCGGCCGAGGGCCGCATCGCCTACGGGCGGATCACAGGCGAAACCCACTTCGCGGGCACCCTGGAACGCGAATGGCCGGTCAGCGGCGATGGTCTCCAGTGGCTGGACGCCCGGATTCTCGCGCTCCCCGAGCACAGAGTCCCGACCGGCGGCCTGACCACCCTCGACGTGGGCACGGGCGCGATCGGGGAGGTCGCCGTGCCGCCCGAGCCCGAGTTGACCCGTTCGCTCCTGTCCCTGCCCGGGGGGCGGCAACTGCGCACGTTAGGCAGGCCGGCTCGCACGCTCGTCCTGTATGAGGGGACGCGGCTGGTCAGGAAGGTC
Source organism: Nonomuraea aurantiaca (assembly GCF_020215705.1). Lineage (GTDB taxonomy): Bacteria > Actinomycetota > Actinomycetes > Streptosporangiales > Streptosporangiaceae > Nonomuraea > Nonomuraea aurantiaca. Next base: position 106,045 of record NZ_JAIWNB010000013.1, read on the forward strand.
CTGGCGGTGGACTGCGGCCTCATCCAATCGCTGGCGCTGAACCCGTCCGGTCGGTACGTGCTGGTCGGCGTCAACCGGGAGGCCGCGGAGATGGACCAGCCGCCTCTGGCCGGACCGCCTCCGTGCGGCGGGGCCCGCTCACAACTGCTGCGCCTCGACCTCGAAACCGGTCACACCCAGGTGGTTCCCGTCAAGCAGAATCCACCCTTGGTGCATGCATGGTGACAAGGGAAGTCGACGACGACACCGCTCTAGTGGCTGGCGTTGTCGTAGGTGAAGGAGACGAATCCAAGGGAGTCAAGGCGTCCCTGGTGCTCCGTCGAGAGTCCGGCCAGGGCCATGGTCGCGCCCGAAGCGGCGGCGACGTGCTCCTGTGCGGTGACGAGGGCGGTGATGCCGGTGGAGTCCCAGAACGTCATGCCGCTCAGGTCCAGGACGAGCCGCAAGCGCTTGGTCGTCGAGATCAGGTCCTCGACGGTGGCGATGACGTCCGGAGCCGTCCGCTGGTCGAGATCGCCCACCAGGCTCAGTGTGGTGCGGCCGTTCTGGGAATGGCGGGTCAGCTTGAAGGCGGGGCGGAGCGGGCTGGGCAGCGCGAAATCCACGGTGACGACGGTGCCGCCGGGGTCCGCGCTTCGGCCCTCGGGCAGCCCCGCCTGGCTCGCGTGCGCCTCCAGTGTCGCCCGCAGCGCGTAGAGCGAGCCGCGGTCGAAGGCCTGGTCCAGGAGTACGGCCGACTCGACCGGGCCCTCCGGATGCCGCTGATCCTCCAGCTCTCCGGAGGACGACGTCGGGCGGCCGGGTGGCCGGTTACCCGTCATGAGTGGCCACCAAGCTGAGTCCGGGCAGCGCGGAGGCACCGAGCAGGGCGAATCGCGGGCGGATGGCCGGGCTGCAGCGCAGTGTCGCTCTGCGCGGCTCGGGCAGGCTACGGACGGCGTCAATGATCATACGAGCGCTGGACAGGTCGATGAAGGAGAGTTCGGCCATGTTAACGGTGATGTCGTCATCGACCCGAATGGTTTCGCTCAGGGCCAGCCTGAGCGCGTCTTCGGCCGACCGGTCGAGCTGCCCGGCCAGCCGGATGCCCGGCGGGGCGTATTGGCGGCAGATGCGGAGCAGCGCGTCGTGGTGATAGGTGGCCGCGGCGACCATATGGGGAGCAGGCGGGACGCCGTGCTCCCCGGCACGTCCACACTATGGGGCACTGGGCCGAAGCGGCGGAACCGCGTTCCGTGCCCGCTCAAGGGCCTGGTCGGGCCACCACTGACCGGCGGCCGGGGTGACGATGCCATACGCCGGGTCCGCCGGTCCCGAGGTGCCCCGCGTGCACTGGCCGTTGGAGAACCCCGGGCTGTTGAGCCACAGCGACGCGTCGGCCAGCGGGCTGCCGGTGTCGGCGGTCGGCCGGGCCCCCGCGCCCCTGCCCGGAGGGTTGCACCATTCGTCCGGTGCCGGGAACCGCCCGGCCGGCGGCTGCCACTCGCCTGTCCCGTTCCGGCTCGTGTCGATGACGAAGTGCGGCAGACCGGGCGCGGCGTCCGGTACGGCGGCAAGGGCCGCGTCGGCGCACGAGGTCGTCCGCGACGCCGCCCTCAGGTAGACACATCTGGACAGCTTCGCGGCGTACGCGAGTGAGCGGGCGGTCGGGCGGTAACCGACCGCGTTGACGTAGAAGCCGTCGGCGCGGACCGCCCCCGCGTTGACCAGCCGGTCGGCGATCTGCGTGAACGCGGGCCACCCCGCCAGCCCGCCATCGAGGTAGACGGCGGTGCCGGCCAGGCCGGTGAGGGTCTCCACGGCGTAGGAGAGATCGGCGTACCGCTGGACGGCGGCGATCTCCCCGCCCTGCGGGCACTCCGGGCTGCCGGGCAGCCGGGCCAGGGCGCTGGGCTCCAGGGCGACCACGGCGGGCCGGTTTCCGATGCCCTCGGCGACGGCGTCGATCCAGGTGCGGTAGGTGGCGGTGTTCGGGGCGCCGCCGTTCCAGCAGTCACGGCCCGGGATGTTGTTGGTGACGAACACGGGGACAGTCCGCTGCTGATCCGCCTGGGTGACCGTCTCGCGGACCGTACGGGAGATGTCGGCGGGTGAGCCGCCGCTGAGCCAGATGGCCTGGGGGACCTCCGACAGGGACCGCATCAGGGCGGCGTCGGCCGTCCTGCCCTGCGCCGACCAGGTCCGCGCCTGGCGGGCCGCGTCGGTGTCCGGCTGCGCGTAGAAGCGGACGCCGGCGGCGCGCAGGGGGTTCTCGCCGGGGAGTTTCCGCCACCGCGTGCCCGCGTCCTGCGCCACGGCGGGGTCGTCGGCGGGGCGCGCGGACGGGCCGGGAAGCAGGGGGGCGCGGTGGGTGATCGCCAGGGAGGTGACGATGGCGCCCGCCGTCACCAAGGCGAGGGCGGCACCGCCCCACACCCGCCGTCGTCTCGACACCCGCCGCCTCGACGTGGCCCTGCGGCGGCGGCGCCGGTCCTTGCCCGCCCCGGCGACGACGCCGCCTCCTGGCTCCGGAGTGGTCGGCTGGCTCCTGGAATCGCCCCCCGCCGGCTCGGCCCCGAACGCTTCGAATGACGCGCCCGGAGGCTGGGGGTCGAGCGCGTCGGCCGAGGTCTCGCTCACGGGGGCAGGTGGCCGAGCGCCGAGACGGGGCTCGGTGGCGAGCGCGTCCGCCGGAGCCAAAGCGGCAGCGGGCGGGGCGGCGGCGGCGGTGGGCGGGACGGTGGCGGCGGGTGGCAGGCGTGTGGTCGGGCCCTCGGCGAACGCCTCCACCAGCTCCGCCGCCGTCGGCCGCGCCCCCGGGTCCTTGCTCAGCGCCCGTGGCACCAGTTCCCCGAGCACCCCCTCCAGCTTGGGGAGCACCGGATCGTCGTGGACCACCCGGTAGAGCACCTCGTGCCCCGCCCCGTAGCCGAACGGCGGCTGCCCGCAGGCCGCGAAGACCACCACCCCGCCCCAGGCGAAGACGTCGGAGGCCGTCGCGAGCGGCAGCCCCCGTACCTGTTCCGGAGACATGTACGCCGGCGTGCCCATCCTGGTGACGGAGAGGGTGGTGGAGTCGGCCGCGAAGGCGAGGCCGAAGTCGATGACCTTCGGGCCCGCCGGGGACAGCAGGACATTGGACGGCTTGAGGTCCCGGTGGACGACGCCCGCCGCGTGGATCGCCCCCAGCGCGACCGCCATGCTCATGGCGAGCCCTTCGAGCTCCGAGCCCGCCATCGGTCCCCACTCCTTGACCGCGCTGTACAGCGTCGGCCCCGGCACGTACTCGGTCACGACGTAGGCCAGGTCGCCGTCCAGATCGGCCTCGAGCACGGGAGCCGTGGAGAAGCGGGCGACCCGCTGCGCGGTGGCGACCTCGCGGCGAAAGCGCCGGCGGAACTCCGGGTCGCCGGCGAGGTGCCGGTGAATGACCTTGATCGCCACCAGGGTCCGCGACCCGCCCTCGGCGAGGTAGACCACGCCCATCCCGCCCGCGCCCAGCCGGCGGATGATGCGATGGCCGCCGACCCGCCGGGGGTCACCGCCGATCGTCCCGTCCACCGCGTCGCCGTGCTTGGTGCCGTGTGCCATCGCCTGCCCATCCAGAAAGACGCCAGGTCCTGTCCAGAAAGGCGCCAGGTCCTGCTGACGCCTGCACGCAACAGGACTTTCCGCTCCAGACAGTCGTCAGAAGGTACGGCTCCCACGGCACCCGGGTTCAGGCACGCCGCGGACCGCCGAAATACGGCAACCCGTGAATCGGGCATTAACCTGCCCCGATGATCCGTTACGTATCGTGAGATCCACTCTGACGACGAGGCGGGGAGTTGTGATGCCCGATACGACGATTGATGTCGCGGCGCTGAAGCGGCGCATGGGCCGAGTGGGGGTCTGGAACAGCACGCTGGGCGGCGAGTCGGCCTCCTTCGAGCGGGACGCGGCTGCCGAGATCGAGAGTCTGGGCTACGGGACCCTATGGGTGGGTGAGGGGCCGAAGGCCAAGGAGGCGCTGGTCCATTCGGCCATCCTGTTGAGCGGAACGCGGCAGATGATGATCGCCACCGGCATCGCCAACATCTGGGCCCGGGACGCCACCGCCGTTGCGACCGGGGCCAACGCCCTCGCGGAGGCGTACGACGGCCGGTTCGTGCTCGGCCTCGGCGTGAGCCACGCGCCCTTGGTGTCGGCGCGAGGCCATGACTACAGCAAGCCGGTGTCCGCTATGCGCGCGTACCTCGATGCCATGGACGCGTCGGAGTACGGCGGCCCCCTGCCCGAGCCGGCGCCGCGGCTGCTGGCCGCGCTACGACCCAAGATGCTGGACCTGGCCGCGAAGCGTGCCCAGGGCGCGCACCCCTATTTCGTCACCCCGGAGCACACCGCGCGCGCCCGGGCGGTCCTCGGCCCCGATCCGGTGCTGGCACCGGAGCAGACGGTCCTGCTCGAGACCGACCCGGAGCGGGCCCGGCAGATCGCCCGCGGTTTCACGACGCACTACCTCGCGCTGCCCAACTACGCCAACAACCTGCGCGAGCTGGGCTGGGACGACAAAGACCTCGCCGACGGCGGCAGCGACGCCCTGGTCGACGCCATCGTGGCCTGGGGCGACCCGGAGACGATCATCGCGCGGGTACGGGCCCACCTCGACGCCGGCGCCGACCACGTCTGCATCCAGCCGCTCGCCGAGACCAGCGGCGAACTGCTGGAACACCTGCGCATCCTGGCCCAAAGCGACGTGGTCTCGAGCTGACAGTCCCGGCGCGACTCGCCGTCCCACCTCACGCCGCGGGCTCGCCGCCGCCCAGGACGCCTCACGCCGCAGGCTCGCCCTCCCCCAGGACACATCGGACGCGGTGCTCCTCGCCGTAGGTGGGGATCTGGCCGGCGCACGCGTCGGCGGCGTACGGGCAGCGGTTCCGGAACAGGCACCCACTGGCGACGGGCGGCCCGCTCCTGCGCTCCTGCCGGGCGGGCCGTCCGTCCTCGTGCGCCGCCCACGGGTCGGGGGCGGCCTCGGCCAGCAGCCGGGTGTACGGGTGCCGCGGCGCGAGGATGACGTCGTCGGCCGGGCCGCGCTCGACGATCTGCCCCCGGTACATGACCATGATGTCGCGGGCGAAGTAGCGCGCGGTGGCCAGGTCGTGCGTGACGTAGAGGACGGCCAGCTCCTCCTCCCTCTTGAGCCGGTCGATCAGGTTGAGGATCTCCAGCCTGATCGACACGTCCAGCATCGAGACCGGCTCGTCGGCCAGCAGCACCTTGGGGCGGGGTGCCAGCGCACGGGCGATCGCCACCCGCTGCCGCTGGCCGCCGGACAGCTCGTGCGGATACCTGCGGGCGTAGGCGGCGGGCAGGTTGACCCGCTCCAGCAGTTCTTCGGCCGTGCCAGGCGTCTTGTGGATCTCCAGGGGGCGGCGCAGGTGGTAGCCGATCGTGTGGGCCGGGTTGAGCGAGGCGAACGGATCCTGGAAGACCATCTGAACGTCTTTGCGGTAGTTCGAGGTCTCCAACCGGATCTCGCCCGAGGTGGGCTTGGCGAGCCTGGCCAGCATGCGGGCGATCGTGGACTTGCCGCTGCCGCTCTCCCCCACCAGCGCGGTGGTCTCGCCGGAGCGCAGCTCGAAGGAGACGTCGTCGACCGCCCGGAGGTGCTCCTTCCTGGACAGCCTGAAGGTCTTGCTCAGGTGGCTGACCGTCATCGAGGTCATGAGATCACCTCATGGTCGGCGTGGTCGAAGCGGCGTTCCCGCAGGCGCCGGTCGGGGCGGGCTGGGTGCAGCCTGCGGTCGTACTGCAGGCAGGCCACCAGGGAGTCCTGGATCGAGTCCAGCTCGGGCTCGTGGGTGTGGCAGCCCTCGAACGCGTACGGACAGCGGGGCGCGAACGAGCAGCCCGTCAGCTCCTTCGACAGGTCGGGCGGGCTGCCGGGGATGCCGTGCAGCGCCTGGCGTTCGCCGCGCAGGCTGGGGAAGGAGTTGAGCAGGCCGACCGTGTAGGGGTGGCGGGGCTGGAGGAGGGTGTCCTTGCTGGTGCCGTACTCGACGATGCGACCGCCGTACATGATCGCGAGATGGTCGCTGATCTCCAGCAGCAGCGACAGGTCGTGGGTGATGAAGACGACGGCGAAGCCGAACATCTCCCGCAGCCGGTCGATCTCCTCCAGGATGTCGCGCTGCACCACCACGTCCAGCGCCGTCGTGGGCTCGTCCAGGACGACCACGTCGGGGTTGAGCGCCATGGCCATCGCGATCAGCACCCGCTGGCGCATGCCGCCCGACAGTTCGTGCGGGTAGGCGCCGATGCGCCCCGGGTCGATGCCGACCAGCTCCAGGAGTTCGCGGGAGCGCTCCTCCCGCTCGCGCCTGGACATCGACGGCTCGTGGGTGGTGAACACGTCGTGGAGCTGGCGCCGGACGCTGAGCACGGGATTGAGGGCGTTCATGGCGCTCTGGAAGACCATGGCCACCCGCCGCCACCGGAAGCGCCGCAGCTCCTCCCCCTCCAGGGCCAGCACGTCGATGGGGTCGCCGTCCTTGGGGTGGAAGGCGACCTCGCCGGAGGTGGTCCGGCCGGGCGGCTGCAGCAGCCGGTTGATCGCGTACGCCAGCGTCGACTTGCCGCAGCCGCTCTCGCCCGCGATGCCGAGCACCTGGCCGCGGCCCAGCTCGAAGCTCACGCCGCGGACCGCGCGGGTCTGCCCATAAGCCACGCTCAGGTCGCGTACGGACAGGACGGTGTCGTTCATGCGGCCGCCTTTCGCAGTCGCGGGTTCATCAGCTCGTCGATGCTGAAGTTGATCAGTGAGAGCCCGGTGCCGAGCGCGGCGATGAACAGCCCCGGCGGGACGAACCACCACCAGGAGCCCATGGAGAGCGCGGAGCCGTTCTGGGCGTAGTAGAGCATCCCGCCCCAGGAGGTGACCGCGCCGCCGCCGAGGCCGAGCGCGGACAGTCCCGACTCGGTGAGGATGGCGCCGATGATCGCCCAGACGAAACCGGAGGCGATGACGGGAACGAGGTTCGGCAGGATCTGGAAGACCATGATCCGCCAGCCGGGCTCGCCGCTCACCCGGGCCGCGTCCACGTAGTCGCGGTTGCGCAGCGACATGACCTGGGAGCGGATGACCCGCGCGGGGCCCGCCCAGCTGATCAGCGAGATGATCAGGGCGTAGGTGAACGGGCCGCCGTCCTCGACGTAGTCGGCGACCAGGATCAGCAGCGGCAGCGTGGGGATGACCAGGGCGACATTGCTGAGCAGGGAGAACGCCTCGTCCACCCAGCCGCCGAAATAGCCGCCGACCACGCCGATGAGCAGCGAGCCCACCGTGCCCAGCACCCCGGCGGTCACACCGATCAGCATCGACCCGCGCGTGGCGTACATCAGCTGGGCCAGCACGCTCTGCCCGGTGTCGGTCGAGCCGAGCCACTGCTCCGCCGAGGGTGGTTCGAGCCGGCCGGCCACGAGGGCCTCGGGGTCTCCGGCCAGGATGGGGCCGGCGATGGCGAGCAGGGCGAAGAAGCCGACGATCACCAGTCCGGCGACGAGCTTGCCCGATCTGGGCAGGCCGAGCACCCGGTCCCGGGGAGCGGCCAGGGTCACAACAGCGGTCACTGCCTCAGCCCGCCTTCCGCACTCGGGGGTCGATCAGCCCGTACAGCAGATCGACCAGGAAATTGGCGGCCAGCACGGCCACCGAGATGATCAGGAAGAGGCCCTGCATGAGCGGGTAGTCGGCGCTGCCGACGGCCTGCAGCAGCGCGAACCCCACGCCCGGGTAGGAGAAGACGACCTCGGTGGCGACCTGGCCGCCGACGAAGAAGCCGAGCATGATCGCGAACCCGGTCACGTTGGGCAGGACGGCGTTGCGGGCCGCGTACGCGACCATCACCCGGCGCGGCCGTAACCCCTTGGCCTGCGCCATGACCACGTAGTCCTCGGCCATGGTCGAGACCATCATGTTGCGCATGCCGAGCAGCCAGCCCGCGATGCCGGAGATCACCAGCGTGAGCGCGGGCAACGCGCCGTGGCAGAGCACGCTGCCGATGAAGTCGCCGGTGAAGCCCATGCGTACGTGGGCGTAGTCATAGGCGCCGTTCAGCGGGAACCAGCCGAGCCCGGCCCCGAGGAAGAACAGCAGCAGCAGGGCCAGCCAGAAGTACGGGATCGCGGCCAGGAACGTCGTGGTCGGGATCAGCCCGTCCAACCAGCTCCCCCGCCGCCACCCGGCCACCATGCCCAGGCCGACGCCGAGCCCGACCGTGATCAGCAGCGCTATCGACACCAGCCCGAGCGTCCAGGGCATCGCCTGGCCGATCACGGTGCCCACCGGGGCGGGGTAGTAGGTGACGGAGGTGCCGAGGTTCCCGGTGGCCAGCTGGCGGAGGTAGGCGAAATACTGGACCCACAGCGGGTCGTGGCTCACCCCGAACATGACCTCCAGGGCCTTGCGGAACTCCGGCGGCGGGGGCTGCCTGGTCTGGAAGCGCGACAGGATGATGTCGACCGGGTTGCCCCTGATCAGGCGCGGGATGAGGAAGTTGATCGTGAGTGCGGCCCACAGCGCCACCGCGTAGAAGCCGAGCTTGCGCCAAAGGTATGCCATGTGATTCTCCCCGGGCGACCGGGGCACGCGGCCCCGATCGCGTCCTCGTCGTTGCTACTGCACCGGCTGGAGGTTCTTGGCCACGATGCCGTTGTCGGGGTGGGAGAAAGGCAGGCCGAGCGCGTACGGGTTCTGCTCGCTGGGCCACCCGGTGACGTTGGCGGTCCGGAACTCGGCCAGGGCGCTGGACTGCTGCAGCGGGATGTAGGGCAGGTCGGCCACGACGGCGTCCTGGATGGCGTAGATCGCCTGCTTGATCGCGTCCGTCTGCTCCGGCGGGGTGTCGGCGATGACCTTCAGCGCGGCGTCCACGGCCGGGTTCTTGTAGCGGGCCATGTTCTGGTTGGCCGGGGGGATGCTCTTGCTGTTGAGGATGTTGTCGTACATGTAGTACGGGTGCGGGCCGCCATAGGCGTTCCACATCATCAGCTGGAAGTCGCCCTTCTGCTGCATGTCGACGAAGGCGTTGAAGGAGACCTCCTTCGACTTGAACTCGATGCCGACCTCCTTGAGCTGCTGCCTGATGACCTGGGCGGCCGAGACGTAGTCGGTCCAGCCGCTCACCAGGTGACAGGTCACGGACAGGCGCTTGCCGTCCTTGGCGTAGTAGCCGTCGCCGTCCTTGGCGTATCCGGCCGCCTCCAGGGTCTGACGGGCCTTGTCCTGGTTGAACTCCAGCTTCGCCGTGGCGTACTTGGGCGAGAGGTAGTCCTGGAACAGCGGCAGCACTATGCCCGCCGGGCTGGCCGGCTTGCCGAACCCGGCGAACGCCAACTCGATGATCTTGTCGCGGTCGAGCCCGAGGTTGATGGCCTGCCGCACGGCCAGGTCGTTCATGGGGGCCTTGGTCAGGTTCGGCACCAGGTTGGTGACGTAGAGCTGCGACTCGTTCTTGTAGGCGTTGTGCTCGGGGTCCTTGGCCACGAACTGCTTGTCGGGGTCGGCCATGAACATGCCGCCCCAGTCGAGCTGCCCGGTGACCATCGCCTGGAGGGAGGCGTCGTTGTTGTTGTACGACCAGAACCGCATTCCGGCGATCTTGGGCTTGCCGGTGTCCCAGTGGTTCGGGTTCTTGACCATCGTGTAGCTCTGCGGCGTGAACTCGCCCATCATGAACGGCCCGGTGCCGACCGGTTTGGCGTTCGTCTCTTTGGTGGGCTTGTCGATCTTCTCCCAGATGTGCTTGGGCACCATGTACTGGTGGCCGGCCACGTCCCACAGCTTGGTGTACATCTTCTCGGTAAAGCTGATCTTCACCTGGGTGGGGCTGAGGACCTGGGCGTCCTTGGTGTTGCTGCCGCCCGCGTTCAGGTCCTTCTTGTCGCGGCGGTAGAGGAAGTTGAACGCGACGTCCTCGGCGGTGAACGGCTTGCCGTCGCTCCACTTCACGCCGTCGCGGAGGGTGAAGGTGATCGACTTGCCCTCGTCGCCGAACTCGTACTTGGTGGCCAGCAGGGGCTGGACGTCACCCGACTTCGACTGGTTGAAGAACATGAGCGTCTCGTAGATCATCCCCCAGGTGCCCAGGAGGTTGGGCGCGCCCTGGACGAGGGGGTTGAGGTTCTCGTTGAACTGGCCGGTGCCGGCGATGACGTTCACGATGGTGTCTTTGGCGGCACCCCCGGAGGCGGCGGCGGGACCGGAGGAGGGGGCGGTGCTGCCGGCGGTCAGTGGCACCCCGCCGCCGGAGCAGGCGGTGAGGAGGGCGAGCGTGGCCGCTGCCACGAGCACCATGGTTCTTTTCACCGAGGTTCTTCTCATGTACTTCTCCCAGGGGGGTTAGGCAGAAGGGCGGAGCGGTCGTTCACCCACCTCATGGGCACATCAGCCCCGATTTCCCGATTTATCGTGAAGCGATGGCTTTCGCCGGGCAGGAGGGTGATGAGCTGGTCGTCCACCTCGGCGTCGGGGTGCACCTGGTCAGGGAAGATCGCCAGGTCCCGCACCAGCGTGTGCGCGCTGACGATCACGTCACGCCCCTCGACCGTCACCGTGCACCGCCCCTCGGGCAGGTCGAGGTCCTTGTCCGGCAGGAAGAACCACAGCGCCCTGCGCTCCCCCGCGCGCACCGCGATCAGCTCTCTGGCCGGGTCGACCGGCTCGCCCACGCCGAGGGGCACCGTCACCGCGCCGCGCGGCGCCACCTCGAGGTCGAAGCTCTCGGCCCGCAGCTCCGTGCCGTCCACGCCGAGCCGCGCGGCCACCGCGCCGCTCACCCACGGCTCGTCGGTGTCGTTGACCGCCACCAGGGCCAGCCCGCCGTCGCGCGGCTGCACGGTCAGCAGCCGGTCGGCGTACGCCCGGCGCAGCGCGTGGAACAGCGGTTTCTTGCGCCCGTCGCCGTCGATCGCGGACCACGAGGTGACGGGCCAGCAGTCGTTGAGCTGCCATACGACCGTGCCCGCGCAGTGCGGCCACAAGGACCTGAAGTGCTCGACGCCGAGCTGGATCGCCCTGGCCTGGTTGACCTGCGTGAGGTAGTGCCAGTCGGCGAAGCCGGCCGGCGGCGCGAAGTGCGGCTTGAGCCCGGCGACCAGCTTGAGGTCCCCGTCGATCGCCTTCTGGTGGACGCGCATGCCGGGCGAGTCGGGCGTGAGCGGCTCGTCGGCGATGGCCCGCTTGATGGTCGCGTAGGTGGCGGGCCCCTGGAAGCCGAACTCCGAGACGAACCGGGGCCGGTATTCGCGGTAGGCCGTGTAGTCGCGTTCGTTCCAGACGTCCCAGATGTGGATGTTGTGGTGGTCAGGGTCGTTGGGATGGACGTCCATCGACCCCGAGTACGGGCTGCCCGGCCAGTACGCCCGGCCGGGATCGAGCTCGGCCACGATGCCGGGCAGCAGGTCGAGGTAGTAGCCCGCGCCCCAGGTGCGGCCGGCCAGCCGCTCGCGCCAGTGCCAGTCGAAAAAGCCCCAGATGTTCTCGTTGTTGCCGCACCACAGGGCCAGGCTCGGATGCGGCATGAGGCGGGTGACGTTCGCGCGGGCCTCGGCCTCGACCTCCGAGCGCAGCGGCTCCTCCTCCGGATAGGCGGCGCAGGCGAAGGGGAAGTCCTGCCAGACCAGCAGCCCGAGCTCGTCGCACAGGTCGTAGAAGTCGTCGCTCTCGTAGAGCCCGCCGCCCCAGACGCGCATCAGGTTGACGCCGGCCTCGCAGGCCTGCGCGAGACGCTCGGCGTAGCGGGCGCGGTCGATCCTGACCGGGAAGCAGTCATCGGGGATCCAGTTGACGCCCTTGGTGAAGATCGGGCGGCCGTTGACCACGATCGTGAAGGCGCCGCCGGCCGTGTCCAGCTCGACCGTCCTGAAGCCGATCTTCCCCTGCCACGTGTCGAGGTCGTCGCCGAGCGTCACGGTCAGCTCATGCAGCGGCTGCTCGCCGTACCCGCGTGGCCACCAGAGCTCGGGCCGGTGAATCTCGACCTCGAGTACCGCCGTGTCCGATGAGAGCGCTCCCATGACAGACCTGCCGCAGACGGTGGCGGTGATCTGCAGTTCCTCCTGTACGGCCGGTACGGCCCGCTCGACCTCGACATGCACGGCGACCCGGGCGACGCCGTCGGCGACGGTCACCACCGGCCGTACGGCGGCCAACCGGGCGCCGCTCCACTCGTGCAGCCCGATCGGCCGCCAAATGCCCGCCGTGACCAGGGCAGGACCCCAGTCCCAGCCGAAGTTGCAGGCCATCTTCCTGATGAAGTTGTAGGGCTCGGTGTAGGCGCCCGGCCGGTCTCCGAGTTCCTCCTTCAGCCGCTCGGCGTACTCCCCCGCCGGCCGGAAGGTCACCGCCAGCCGGTTGGTCCCGATGCGCAGCGCGGAGCGGACGTCGAAGCGGTAGGAGCGGTGCATGTTCGCGGTCTCGCCCACGCGCACGCCGTTGAGCTCGATCTCGGCCACGGTGTCGAGCCCTTCGCAGACCAGATCGGTGCGCTCGTGCTCGGTGCCGTCCCACGAGAACTCCGTCTCGTAACGCCACTCCGTACGCCCCACCCAGGCCAGGAGGGTCTCGTTGTCGTCGAGGTAGGGATCCGGGATCAGACCGGCGGCGAGCAGGTCGGTGTGCACGCAGCCGGGCACGGTGGCCGGAGCCCGCACGTCGCCGCTCGCCGAGCGGACCGTCCAGGAATCAGGCAAGGGGCGGAGCGGGGTCATCAACCCTCCGGACTCGAGCAGCGGGGATTGGCTGACATGCCATCACTAAACCCGTTTAGTTGCAATGATTAGTCGGGCACATTTCCGCTCGGTTACTGAACCGATTCAGGGCAGGGGGCCGTGCTCCCCCTGCTCACCAGGCACGGCTCGGCCTGCTGCGAGTCGGCCACCTCCCGGCCCTGGACCAGGCTGAGCAGCGACCGGGCGGCGTGGGCGCCGAACGCGGCGATGTCCCTGCTCACCGCCGTCAGGTGCGGCCGGGCCAGCAGGCACAGGGCGGAGTCGTCCCAGGCCACGACGGACAGCTCGGCGGGCACCGAGAAGCCCGCCTCGCGAGCGGCGGCGGTGCCGGCCACGGCCATGACGTCGTTGTCGTACACGATGGCGGTCGGCCTGTCGGGTCCGCGCAGCAGGTCGAGGGTGGCCCGCTCGCCGCTCTCGCCGCTGTAGTCGGCGTACACGGTGACCGCCGTCACGCCCAGCCTGGCTGCCGCCTCGCGCATCGCGGCGGTCCTGACGCGGGTGTGCCTGAGCTCCTCCTGCCCCGCGACCCTGGCGATCCTGCGGTGCCCCAGCCCGGCCAGGTGCGCCATCACCACGCCGATCGCGCCGGCGTCGTCGCTCCAGACGGCGGGCAGCCGCCCGGTCCCCTCCGGTCCGCCGATGACCACGGCGGGCAGCTTCAGCTCCTCCAGCACGGCGATCCTGGAGTCCTCGGCCCTCAGGTCGACGACGAACACCCCGGCGACCCGGTGCTGCGCCCACCATTTCCGATAAATCGCGATCTCGGTTTCGTGGTCCTCGGTCATCTGCAGCAGCAGCCCCACGGACTCCGCCGACAGCGTGGACTCGATGCCGGAGATCAGCTGCATGAAGAACGGCTCCAGACCGAGCGTGCGCGCCGGCCGGTCCACGACGAGGCCCAGCACGTCGGGCCGCCCGTCGAACAGGGCCCTGGCCAGGCTGTTCGGCTGCCAGCCCAGCTCGGCGGCGATGGCCTGGATCCGGCGGCGGGTCTCGCTGGAGACACCGGGACGGCCGTTCAACGCGAACGACACCGCGCCCTTCGACACGCCGGCCCGGCGGGCGATGTCGTCGATCGTGGGTCGCTTCATCCGGCCGCCCCTGGGTTTACCGGTTCAGTTATCACACCATGCTCGCGCAGCGTCGCGACGTCCTGGGCTGACAACCCGAGCTCGGCCCGCAGCACCTCGTCGGTGTGCCGGCCCACCTGCGGCGCGGCCTCTGGCGGCGACTGCTCGCCGTCCATCACCACGGGCGAGCCGGGCGCCCAGTGGCCGCCCACTCCTGGCTGCTCGACCGCTCCCATCAGCGGGTTCTCGCCCAGCAGCGCGGCGAGCTCGGTGAAGCTGCGATATCTCGACCACAGCACCCGGCCGGCCCGCAGCGCCGACTCGGCCTCGGCCAGCGTACGGCCCTCGAACCAGCCCGCGAGCAGCTCGCCGAGCACCTTGCGATGCCGGTAGCGGGCCGCCTCGTCGGCGAAGTCCACGCCGAGCGCGGTGGCCAGCGCGCTGACCACGTCGGTCAGGCCGGTCGCGGCCAGCAGCCCGCGCCAGTGCCGGGCGGTCAGCGCCACGACCATCAGCCGCCCGCCGTCGGCCGTAGTGAAGTCGCGGCCGAAGGTGCCGTAGACGTAGTTGCCGCCGCGTTCCCTCGGTGTGCCGCTCAGTTGCGCCTCGGCGAGGTAGCCGAGGTTCCCGGCGGTCGCCAGGGCGACGTCCTCCAGCGCGACCCGTACCTGCTGCCCCTCGCCCGTCAGCAGGCGGTGCCGCTCGGCGGCCAGCAGCCCGACCGCCAGGTACAGCCCCGCGGCCACGTCCCAGGCGGGCACCAGGCTGTTCACCGGCTCCGCCACGTCCTCCGGGCCGGTCAGCAGGGGGAACCCGGTCGCCGCCTGCACCGTGTAGTCCACCGCGGCCCCGCCGTCGCGCCGGCCGGTGAGCAGCACGTGGATCACGTCGGGGCGGCGCGCGCGCAGCGCCTCGAAGGACAGCTCCGGGTAGCGCTCGGAGTTGCTGATCACGATCCCGCCGCGCGGCCCGCCGCTGACGATCAGCTCGCCGACGAGTGCGCGACCCTCCTCAGCGGACACGTCCACCTCGATGGCGCGCTTGCCCTTGTTCAGTCCCGACCAGTACAGGCTCGTCCCGCTCTCGGCCAGTGGCCAGCGCGTACGGTCGACCGCGCCGCCGACCGGCTCGACCCGGATCACGTCGGCGCCCAGCTGAGCCAGCGTCATCCCGCTCAGCGGGGTCGCCACATAGCTGGAGATCTCGACGATCCGCAGGCCGCGCAATGGCCGCGAGCGCCGGGTGTCCGTCACCGGGCCGCCCCCTTGAGCACGAAGACATCAGCAGTGAGACGATAGCCGCCCTTCTGCGCTTCAGGGGATCAGGGCAGCCGTGAGACCTGATAGTGGTCGATCAGCCAGTCGTCGCCGACCCGCCGCGCCAGCACGCACAGGTTGACCGTCACGACCGGCCGGTCGGTGAAGGTGAAGTCGACGTGCAGGTAGCCGAGGACGAGGTCGTCGGCCATCCGGCGGGTCTCCAGGATGGTGTACGCGGCGGTCATGCCGAGCGGCTGCGAGTCGTAGTACTCGGCGACGCTCTCGGGGCCGACGCCGTACGGGTGCAGCCCTTGGAAGATCACGTCGTCGGTGAAGTACGACGCCACGCGCTTGGGGTCGTGCGCGTCGACGGCGCTCTTCCATCGGTCCAGGACGGTGTGCAGGATCTCGGTCTCGGTACCGGTCATGGCGCTCTCCTGTCAGTGGTCGTGATGGGCGTCGGCTGGGCGGTGTCGACCAGTCGGGGCAGGGGGCCGAGGTGATGCGGGAAGCGGTGGCGCAGCGGGCCGGCCGCGACCGCGGCCAGGGCGACGAGTGCGGCGCCGACGAGCAGCGCCTGGTGGTAGCCCTGGCGCAGGAGCGGGGTGACGACCAAGGGGCCGAGGATCTGCCCGACGCTGTAGCCGGTGGCGAGGATGGCGACCGCCCGCGGGATCCGCAGGTGGGCGCCGATGGCCAGGGTGAGGGAGGCGATGCCGAGGAATGTGGCGCCGAACAGCACCGCCGAGACCAGGGCCGCCGCGACCCCGCCGGCCAGGACCGGTAGCGCGATGCCGACGGCCTGCACGACGAGCGCGACGAGAAGGAGTGTCGGCCGCGACCATGTGCGGCTGAGCCATGCCCACAGCGCCGACGAGGGCAGGGCGGCCAGCCCGACGAGGATCCAGGCGGAGCTGCCGACCCAGCCGGGCGCGGTCTGGTCGATCGCGGCGACCAGAAAGGTGCCGGCGATGATGTACCCGGTCCCTTCGAGGGTGTAGCTGACCAGCAACGCGCCGAACCAGCGCAGCCCGACGGCGGCACCGCGGCGGGACGGCACCGGCGCCGCCGCGTCGGACGACGCCAGTGCCGGGTGGGACGACGCCGGTGCCGCGTCGGACGACGCCGGCCCGGTGTGCAGCCGCCAGGCCAGGGCCGTGAACACGGCGGTCAGTACGGCCGTGGTCCACCACGCCTGCTGCCACGTACCGGCGGTACGGAGGATCAGCACGACGACGCCGGACAGGGCGATCCCGGCGCCGATGCCGCCGAAAGCCCATCCGGTGAGGTGGTGTGCGTGGCCGCGCAGCCCGGTGAGCATCGCGTTGACCGCGACGACGAAGATCAGCGAACTCGCGATGCCGGCGACCAGCCGGAGCAGCCACCAGAGAACGCCGACGTGCGTGATCGGCATCAGGGCCAGTGTGACGATCAGGACCACCAGCGACAGGCGCAGCGTCAGCCGGGAGGCGCCCATCGCGGGGACGATGATCGGGGCGACCGCGCCGAGGAGGTAGCCGATGTAGTTGGCGGTGGCCAGTTGCGCGCCGAGCTGCGGCGACAACCCGGCTTGCGCGTGCATCAGGGGCAGGATCGCGGTGTAGGCGAAGCGGCCGATGCCCACGCCCGCCCCCAGCGCCGCCGCGCCCTGCCCGACGACCCGCCAGGGCCGCTCCAGCGAGGTCGCCTCGATCGTCTGCTCTGGTACGGCTGTCAACACGCGCCTTTCTCTCGGCTCTTACGTCAAGGTGTGGTGTGGCGGCGGCACCTCTTAACGGCGGGTGCGGCGTACGGCAGATGAGGCGGGTGGCAGGTGGGGTGGGCGGCAGTGGGGCGAGCGGCGCCTGCGGTCACCGACCGCCCCGCTTCGCCCCCGGCTCAGTGACCGGCTCAGTGACCGGCTCAGTGACCGGCTCAGTGACCGGCGCTCTGCCCGCCGTCGACGTGCAGAATCTCGCCGGTGACGAACGGAGCGTGCTCGAGATAGACGATCGCGTCGACGATGTCGCCGATCTCGCCCATCCGGCCGACGGGGTGCAGGCCGGCCAGGAATTCGTGGGTCTCGGCCGGGTGCATCGGGGTGCGGATGACGCCGGGCGCGACCGCGTTCACCCGGATGCCCCGGGTGGCGTACTCGGTGGCCAGAGATCTGGTGACCGCGTTGAGGCCACCCTTGGTCAGCGACGCCAGCGCGGACGGCACCTTGCTGTTGGCGTGATCGACCAGGCTGGTGGTGATGTTGACCACGTGTCCGCCGCCCTGGCTGAGCATCACCTCGATGGCCCGCTGGGAGATCTCGAAGAACCCGCGCAGGTTGATCCCCGTCACGAGGTCGTAGTCCTCGTCGGTGTAGTCGGTGAAAGGCTTGGCCACGAAGACGCCGGCGTTGTTGACCAACGTGTCGATGCGGCCGAACGCCTCCAGCCCCTGCTCGATGACGCGCGCCCCGACGCCCGGGACGGCGATGTCGCCGGCGACGGCCCGCACCATGGGGTCGTCGGAGTCCGCGATCGACCGGGAGTTGGCGACGACCGCGTAGCCGAGCTTGCGGTAGGCGGTCACCAGCGCCGCGCCTATGCCCTGGGACGCACCGGTGATCACGGCGACCTTTGGCGTACTCATTGGTTTCCCCCTCGGGAGATGATTGTGGACCTGCGGCACCCGCACCGCTCCTGGGCGGTGCCGGCGTGTGGGGGGAGTGGCTCGGACGGCCGGCGGTTGTGTCCCGACCCGGCCGGGGGCCATGCCTTCCATCGTGCACCCAGCGGTCGGCGTCCCGCCACGACCGGCTTGCTCCCTGCTAGTAGGCGCAGCCTCCTACCGCACTACGATGGGCGGGTGGAGCTACGCCAGCTGCGCTATTTCGTGGCGGTGGCCGAGGAGCTGAACTTCGGCCGCGCGGCGGCCCGGCTGCGCATCGCCGGCCCGTCGCTCTCCCAGCAGATCAAGGCGCTGGAGCGGGACCTGGGGGTGCGGCTGTTCGACCGCGACCGCCGCTCGGTCGCGCTGACCCAGGCCGGGGAGGCGCTGCTGGTCCCGACCCGGGCGCTGCTGGAGCAGGCTGACGAGCTGCGCCGGTCCGCGGCCCGCCTGACCGCCCCCGAACCGGTCCGGCTCGGGTACGTCAACTGGCGGCCCCCCGACCTGGCCGGCCGCGTGTCCGGCATCGCGCAACTGCACGTCGACGCGTGGGTCATGCCGTCGCACACCCAGGCCGGCCGGGTCGCCGACGGCAGCATCGACCTGGCCATCTGCTGGGTTCAGACCGACGACCTGGCCGGCTACGACCTCGACGCCCGGCTGATCGGCGCGGATCGGCTCCACGCGATCTCCATGGGCGCCGACACGTCCGTGGTCCGGGCCAAGGACACTCTGGTGCTGCTGGACACCGACACCGTCACCTGGGACTCCTGGAACCGCTACGCCAAGGAGTTCGCCCGCGACACCGGATCCCAGGCCGTGCACATCGACGATGGTGGCATCACCGGCCCGGCGTTCTTCGACCACGTACGCCGGCTGCGCCGCCCCGTCATCAACTCACCGAAAGGCCAGACCGCTCCCCTGCCGCCCGATCTCGTCCGGCGACCGGTGGTCGACCCGTCGCCGTACTGGAGCTGGGCCCTCGTGTGCCGCCACGGCGAGCAGCGCGGCGCCGTACGAGCCGCCGCCGAAGCCCTGACCCGTGATGTCGGCAGGCTCGGCCTGGACGCCGACACGGCCTGGCTGCCGATCGGCGACCCTTTCCGCGTCCCAGGGTCGACCGGCCCGAGTCGCTCGGACGCGGCGACCACGGCGTGACCACGTCCACCAGAAACTCCACCGCTCCCTCCTCACCGGACACCAAGGGGACCACCATTAACTTCGTCAAGAATTGAATTCCGCCCGAAGCGCACTTACGCTCCAGAGATCCGATGTCTCCGCACCCCCCGGTGGTGACCATGCCATCCAGACGATCTCTACTGAAGGCCGGCGGCGCTCTCGCCGCCGCAACGCTCGTCCCCGGAACCACGTCGGCGCAGGCCGAGGCCCGATCAGCGGATCCCTGGCACCAGGTGCAGGACATCCTGCGCAAGATCCGGCCTCCTCGCTTCCCCGACCGAAGGTGGGATGTCACCGCGTTCGGCGCCATGGGCGACGGCACGACCGACTGCACGGCCGCGTTCAAGGCGGCGATCGCCGAGTGCCATCGCAGGGGCGGCGGCCGGGTCGTGGTCCCGCCGGGACGCTTCCTCACCGGCGCCGTCCATCTGCTCAGCAACGTGGAGCTGCACGTGTCCGAGGGCGGCGTGATCGCCTTCAGCACCGATCCGAACGCCTACCTGCCGGTCGTCTTCACCCGGTGGGAGGGCACGGAATGCTACAACTACAGCCCCTTCATCTACGCCCACGGCCAGCGGAACATCGCGGTCACGGGCAAGGGCACGCTCGACGGCCAGGCCAGGCAGGGTCCGTGGGAGAGCTGGTACGCCAACAGCGGCCCGCAGGGCGCCGACCAGCGGGCGCTGCGCAAGATGGGCGACGACGGCGTGCCGGTCGAGCAGCGCGTGTTCGGGGCGGGGCACTATCTGCGCCCCGCCATGGTCCAGTTCGTGAAATGTCAGAACATCCTGGTCAGCGACCTCACGATCCTCGAGCCGGCCATGTGGACCGTGAACCCGGTCCTGTCCACGAACGTCACCGTGCGCGGCATCACCGTCGTCAGCACGCTCTACAACACCGACGGCTGCGACCCCGAGTCGTCCTCGTACGTGCACATCCATGGCTGCCGCTTCAACACCAACGACGACTGCGTGGCGGTCAAGTCGGGACGCGACGCCGACGGCCGCCGGGTGGGCGTGCCCAGCGAGAACATCGTCGTCCAGGACTGCGCCTTCTCCGGCCGCTGGGGCGGCATCACGGTCGGCAGCGAGATGTCCGGCGGCGTCCGCAACGTCTTCGCCGAGCGATGCGTGATCAACTCGCCGGACTTCCCCGGCAACTACCCGGTGAAGTACCCCGTCTACCTCAAGGCCAGCAAGAAGCGCGGCGCCTTCATCGAGGGCGTCTACGTACGCGGCTTCACCGGCCAGAACGTGGACCGCGAGGTGATGTTCGTCAACATGGCCTACAACAGCAACGAAGGAGGCACCGAGCCGGTGTCGGTCCGCGACATCCGGATGGAGTGGACCAGGATCGACGGCGCCGACGCCGTACTCGACCTCGTCGGCCTGGAGACCGACCACCTGACCGGAGTTCGCCTGGAGAAGTGCGCGTTCACCAACATCACCGGCGCGAACACGATCACGTTCACCGACGATCTGATCCTGCGCAAGGTGTTCGTGAACGGCGTGGAGCAGCACTGAGTCATGGCCTCACCTTCTAGCTACGGGCATACGATGATCGACACGCGCGGCAAGGTCTGCCTGGGAACGGTAGCCCGTCGGTGATCGGGGGTCGCATGAAGCCGGTGTGGACGTGGGATCAGGACGTGCCGCTGCGGTGGCTGCTGATCGACGAGTACACCGGTTCCACCGACGTCACCCTGGGAGTGTGCGCCGACATCGACGGGCTGTTCGTCGACCCCGAGCCGCCGACGGCGCCGGACTCGTACGCCCTGCTCGGCTGCGAGCCGGTCGGCCCGCTGCTCGAGGCGCTGCGGCGGCCTGATGAGGTCGAATGGCCCTCGGAAGATCCGCCCGATGGGACCGGGTTCCGGCTGCGCGGCCTCGATGACGAACCGCTGGGCACCTGCCTGGACACCACCGGCGTCTTCCAGGCGCGTCCGCTCCCGGACGCGCGTCCGGTGACGCTGATCGGCTGCCATCCCGAAGCGCCGCTGCGAGCAGGAGTCATCCCCCGCCATTACCACGGCGACGGCCAACGGCATCAACCGCTTCATACCTGAGCGAAGCCGCTCTCTGGCGGCTCCAGCAAGGGGCAAGGCGGAATGGCATGGCGGCCTGTCGGTTGATCAGAAGTGGAACATCTCGGCGAACCGGCTGAGAAGCGCCGGATCACCTTCCACACGCACGCCGTCGTCGTGAAGTAGGTCGTCGGGGGTCTTGCTGCCACTCATGAGTTCACGGATGGGGTGGCCGCTCAGCCGTTCGATGACGAGGTCGGGTGCGGGGTGCGGGCCGATGCCGACCGTCAGTACCCCGTCGGTGATCTGTAGCCGGAGCGTGAAGTCGCCCATGCGGACCTCGTAACCGACAGTGACGTTCTGGGCTGCCTCCGGCCGGTAGGTGGTGCGGAAGGACATGGCGATCGATTCGGCGGTGATTACTTCACCGGGGCGAGGTTCGATCATCGTGCGTGCGCCCCACCGGCCCAGCGCGATCAGCGCCGATTCGAGATCGCGTCCGTAGTCGGTGAGTTCGTAGACGACTGCGCGTTCGGGATGTGGCAGCGCGCGGCGGGTGGCCAAGCCTGTCCCTTCGAGCTGTTTGAGGCGGGCCGACAGGATGTTGGCCGGGATGGCGGACAAGCCTTTTCGCAGGTCTGTGAAGCGCTGGGGTCCGGCGAACAGGTTGCGGATGATCAGCATGCTCCATCGTTCGTCGACCATCTCCATCGCGCGGGCCAGGCCGCAGAACTGTCCGTACTCCCGAGATGCCTCCAGCTACACAGAACGGCGCGAAGAGCCCCACCACGACGAGCTGCTCGGCCCCGCCGCCATGGAGTTCGGGACCGACTGACGATGAGCGCGGATCAGTAGGCCCACGTCGACGGCGGTGGAGCCTTCCCTGACAGGCATCTGGTCCCACTGCTCACCTACAGAATCACCGCCCTCGATCGGTCGGCCGATCCTTCGTCTTACGGTTTCCGTGGATATGGCGGATACTGCGGGCATGCGGTTGCTGGAGCGGGAGCCGTCGCTGGCGGCGCTGGCTGAGTACGCGGCCGAGGCCCGGCAGGGTGCCGGGCGGCTGGTTCTGGTGTCGGGTGAGGCGGGCGTCGGGAAGTCGGCGCTGGTGGAGCGCTTCCAGGAGGACCTGCCGGATGCCCGTTGGTCGTGGGGGATGTGCGACGGGCTGTTCACTCCGCGCCCGCTCGGGCCGCTCTTCGATGTGGCGGACCAGCGTCGTGGCGCGCTGCTGGAGCTGTGCCGCGCGGGGGCCGGGCGTGAGGAGTTGTTCCGCGGGCTGCTGCACGAGGTCAGTGAGCCCGGGACGCTGAACGTGGTCGCGGTCGAGGACGTCCACTGGGCCGACGAGGCCACCCTGGACATGCTGCGCTTCCTCAGCCGGCGGCTGTGGAATGCTCCGGTGCTGGTCATCGCCACCTACCGGGACGAGGGCCGGGCAGCGGATGATCTGTTCCGGGTCGCTCTGGGGGATCTGGCCTCGCAGCGGGCGACGCGGCGGATCGCGCTGGCGCCCCTGTCCGCCGAGGCCGTGGGGCTGCTGGCCCGTGGGAGCGGGTGGGAGGCGGCCGCGCTGCACCGGTTGACCGGCGGGAACCCGTTCTACGTGACCGAGGTCGTACAGGCCGGGGTGACAGAGGTGCCACCGTCGGCGCGGGACGCGGTGCTGGCACGGGCGACGCGCCTGGACGGCGGGTCCCGCCAGGTGCTGGACGTGGCGGCGCTGACCGGGACCAGGGTCGAGTCGCGCTTGCTGGAGTCGGTGACCGGCTGCCCGCCGTCCGCCCTGGACGAGCTGCTCGGGTGCGGGCTGGTGATCGAGGACGGCCCGTGGCTGAGGTTCCGTCATGAGATCGCGCGGCTGGCGGTGGCGGGGGCGGTCTCGGCGCATCGCGGCCGGACCATTCACGGCCTCGTCCTGACCGCGCTGGCCGGCCTGGGCTGCGACGACGAAGCCCGGATGGCCTTCCACGCCGAGGCGGCAGGCGATGCCGAGGCGGTCCTGCGTCATGCCCCGGCCGCCGCCCGCCGTGCGGCGTGGCTGGCCTCGCACCGGGAGGCCGCGGCGCAGTTCCGGCGGGCGCTGCGGTTCGCGGACGGGGCGGACGCCTCGACGATCGCCGGGCTGTACGAGGGGCTGGCCGACGAGGCGGCGCTGCTCGACCAGTGGCAGGACGCGGCCAATGCCTGCGAGCACGCGCTGGCGCAGTGGCGCGAGGCGGGAGATCGGCTGCGGGAGGGTGACGCGCTACGGCGGCTGTCCCGCACCCTGTGGAACCTCCTCCGCGCGGATCAGGCGGTCGCCGCCGCCGAAGCCGCCGTGTCGGTTCTGGAACCGCTCGGGCCGAGCGTCGAGCTGGCCTGGGCGTACGCCACCTTCGCCAACCGGCGCATGCTGCAGGCCCAGCACGACGCGGCCATCAGCCTGGCACGGCGGGCACAGACGATCGCCGAGCGCCTGGGCGCCACCGATGTGCTCAGCGACGTGCTCAACACCATGGCGGCGTCGGCCGCGGCCAAGGGCGAGGACTGGGTGGGGGGAATGCGCCGGGCCCTGGACCTCGGCCTGGCCGGGCACCACCAAGACCAGGCGGGCCGGGCGTTCGCGAACTTCTGCGCCACGTACGTGAGCGAGCGGCAGTTCGCCGAAGCCGAGCCGTTGCTGGTCGAGGGCCTGGCCTATTGCGATGAGCGGGATCTCACCACGTACGCGATGCACCTGCGCAGCGAGCAGGCCACCATGCTGGAGCGGACGGGACGCTGGGACGAGGCGGTGACGCTCTGCGCCGAGATCCTCGCCACCACGCCGCTCTCCCCGTGCAGCCGGTTGTGCATCGTACGCAAGCTCGGCGCGATCCACGCCCGCCGCGGCGAGCCCGGCGTCTGGGAGTGTCTCGACGAGGCGGCCGAGATCGCCGACCGTACCTGCGAGCCGCAGCAGATCGTGCCGGTCCGGCTCACCCGCGCCGAGGCGTACTGGCTGGAGGGGAAGGCGGACCATGCCCGCCGCGAGGCCGAACTGGCCGCGGCCGCCTCCGACGGGTGCGACGCCTGGGATCTCGGCGCGGTCGCCGTCTGGCTGCGGCGGACCGGCTCGCGCCGCCCGGCGCATGGCGCGCACGCCGAGCCGTACCGGCTGGAACTCGACGGCGAGGCGGCCAAGGCCGCGCACGCCTGGACCGAGCTGCGCAGCCCGTACGACGCCGCGCTGGCCCTGGCACACGCCCCACGGGAGCCGGACCTCCGCCAAGCCCTGGAGATCCTCACCGGCCTCGGCGCCTTCACCGCCACCCGCATCGTCAGGCGCAAACTACGCGAACTCGGCGCCCGCTCGCTCCCGGCCGGGCCGCGAGCGGCGACCCGAGGGCATCCGTTCGGGCTGACCCGACGCGAACACGAAGTGCTCGCCCTGCTCTGCGCCCGATGCACCAACGCCGAGATCGCCGCGAAGCTCTTCATCTCCGTCAAGACCGTCGGTCATCACGTCTCGTCCATCCTCGCCAAACTGGGCGCCCCGAGCCGCAACGCCGCCGCCGACCAGGCCATCCGGCTCGGCCTGGCGGAGAGGGAACCTGGGGCGGAAAGTTAGGCATCGCCCGCCGCAATATAGGGATCGGCCACCGATCCGCAGCGCCGCCCCGCCCCCGTACGGTCGAGGCACTCACCACAGCACGGGGACTCACTACGGCACGGTCGGGGACCGACCACGGTCAAAAGGGGGCGGCATGGCGCGGCGTACCAGCCCGTCTGTCATAGACATGCAGCCGATTGTCATGGACATGCGGCCGATCACCGGCGACGGTCGCGCCGACCTGCTCATGGAGCTGCTGCGGCACATCATCGACCTGTTCCCGCCCACGGACTCGCGCGCCGAGCGCTGCCTGCTGGAACTGGGCGCGCTACTGGCACGACATGATCACCTGCCGGTCGAAGGTACCGGCCGAGCTGCCGCGTCCTGTCACCGCTGGGGACGGCAATGGCGGATCGAGCTGGCCGGCCGGACCGCGTACGTCGACCACAGCGTGGGGATGAACCATCTGGCGCTCCTGCTGGCCAACCCGTACCAGGAGATCTCCGCCCTCGAACTGGCCGCCGGCTCCGCGCTCCCCGACCGGTCGACGGGCCGGGACGGCGAAAGCGCCCAGCCGGTGCTCGACGACCTGGCCAGACGCCGCTACATGCAGCGGCTGTCGCACCTGCAGGCGGAGATCGACGAGCTCGAGTCGATGAACGACTCAGAACGGGTCGCCGCGGTACGCGCCGAGCGCGACTGGCTGCTCGACGAGCTGGCCGCGGCCACCGGCCTCGGCGAGCGGACTCGCCACTTCGCCGGCAGCGCCGAACGCGCCAGGGTCGCGGTGGGCAAGGCCATCAGGCGGACGTTGACCCGCATCGCGGAGGCCGATCCGATCATCGGCGACGAATTACGCACCACCGTACAGACGGGCATGCGCTGCTGCTACCAACCCAGGTGGCCACGGGCCTAGAGTGACGCGCGTCACGTCGCTTGATGTCACGTCTCAGCGGTCCGCGGTGTCCTGAGGGCATGATCGAACACAACACACCCCACAAGATCGTGGTCATCGGTGGCGGTTACGCCGGAACGCTCGCGGCCAACCGGCTGCGGATGCGCGACGACGTCGACATCACGCTGGTCAATCCGCGCCCGGAGTTCGTCGAACGCATCCGGCTGCACCAGTTCGTGGCCCGTACGGGCGACGCCACGATCGACTACGGCACGCTGCTCGGCGAGGGCATCCAGCTGGTGGTCGACAGCGTCACGCGCATCGACACCGCCGCCCGCGCCGTGCGGCTGGCGTCGGGTCGTACGCTGGATTACGACTACGTCATCTACGCGGTCGGCAGCTCCAGGGCCGTACCGTCATCGGTGCCCGGCGCGGCCGAATTCGCGTTCGACATCGCTGAGTTCGAGTACGCGCAGCGGCTGCGCGCCCGGCTGGAGGAGTTGCCCCCCGATGCTCAGATCACCGTGGTCGGCGGCGGATTGACCGGCATCGAGACGGCCGCCGAGCTGGCCGAGCAAGGGCGCAGGGTCACGCTAGTTTGTGGGCGGACCCTGGCACCGACATTCAGCGCGTCTGGTCGCCGCTACATCGCCAACTGGCTGTCCCGGCACGGTGTCGCGGTGCTCGAGGCCGCCGTGGTGAGCGAGGTGCGGCCGGACGCGGTCGTCGTCGCCGGCGGTGCGGTGCGTACGAGCGCGCTGACCATCTGGACGGCCGGTTTCGGCGTGCCGGAGCTGGCGGCGGCGAGTGGGCTGCGCACCGACGCGCTCGGCCGGCTGCTCACTGACGAGACGCTGACCAGCGTCGACGACCACCGCATTGTCGCGGCCGGCGACGCCGCCGCACCGTCGGGCCGGCCGCTGCGGATGAGCGGCTACGCCGCCGGGCCGCTCGGGGCACAGGCCGCCGACACCGTGCTGAGCCGCATCGCGGGGACCGAACCGGCGGTGCTCGATCTGGCCTTCACGGGGGCGTGCGTCAGCCTCGGCCGGCACGCCGGCATCCGACAGCTCGCCCGCAAGGACGACACCGCGGTGAACGTCTACATCGGCGGCCGCATGGGCGCGGTGATCAAGGAAGTGACCTGCAAGTTCGTGGTGTCGAAGCGGATCCGCGGCGAGGCCCGCAAGCCGGGTTCCATGGGCTGGCCCAAGGGCGGCCCGCGTCCCGAGCAGCCGGCCGCCGCCGCGCGGGTGGTCACGTCCCCGTGAGCACCGACGAGCACGCCGAGCGGTTCACCCTGTTGCGGCCGCTGCTGTTCACGATCGTCTACGAGATACTCGGCTCGGCGACCGAATCCGACGACGTGCTGCAGGACAGCTATCTGCGGTGGGCCAACGTGGACCTCACGACGGTCCGGGACACCAAGTCGTACCTGGCACAACTGGTGACCCGTCAGGCGCTCAACGCCTTGCGGGCGGGCGCGCGCCGCCGCGAGGACTACATCGGCCCGTGGCTGCCCGAGCCGCTGCTGCTCGACGCGAACGACGCCTCGACCGACGTGGTGCTCGCCGAGTCGGTGTCGATGGCGATGCTCGTGCTGCTCGAAACCCTCACCCCCGATGAGCGCGCGGTGTTCGTGCTGCGCGAGGTGTTCGGCTTCGACTACCAGGCCATCGCCACCGCGGTGGGCAAGTCCGCGGGCGCGGTGCGCCAGGTGGCGCACCGCGCCCGCGAGCACGTACAGGCGCGGCGGAAGCGCTTCGAACCCGTCGACGCCGCGACGACCGCGCGGATCACCGAGCAGTTCATGACCGCGGCGACCACCGGTGACCTGGAGGGGCTGCTCTGGCTGCTCGCGCCGGACGTCACCTGGACCGCCGACAGCGGCGGCAAGGCCACCGCGTCGCGCCGGCCGGTGGTGGGTGCGGAGAAGGTGGCCGCGGTGCTCATGAGTCTGTTCCGCCAGGAGCGGCTGGAGGACCTGCGGGTCGAGATGGTCAACTGCAACAACACGCCCGCGCTGGTACTCAGCGGGGAGCGCCTGGAAGGCGTCTTCCTGATCGAGATCGCCGACGAGAAGATCACCAACTTCTACGCCATTCGCAACCCCGACAAACTTCTCGCGGTGGCGGTTCCGCGCCAGATCAGCCGATAGGAGCACGTTCACATGTCCGTCAGCAACAGGCTTCGGAAGGAGGCTTTCGTGCATGATGTAGTCATCGTGGGCGCCGGCCCGGTTGGTCTGTTCCTTGCCTGCGAGCTCGGCCTCGGGGGCTGCTCTGTCCTGGTGCTCGAACGGGAGCCGGAGCCCCGCTCCCCGTGGAAGGCGTACCCGCTTTGGGACGCGGGGCCTGTCCGCCGCGTCGGTGGAGGCGTTCTACCGCCGCGGGATGCTGCACCCGCTGCTGGCGGCGTCGGGCGTCCCCGACGATCCCGGCGCCGATGAGCCGTCGTCTCCTCGCAGCGTGGGCCACTTCGCCGGCATGATGCTCGATCCGGCCAAGGTCGACGTCGCCGCCCTGCCGTTCCGGCTGCCCAGCCCGGCACCGGAGTCCATGTTGACAAGCCTCGAAGCGGTCGAGGCGGTGCTGTCCGAGCGGGCGGCCAAGCTCGGCGTGGAGGTCAGGCGCGGCGTCGAGCATCTCCAGGCGGTTCTGCGCCGGGTGTCCGGCACCGACGTGGCGCTGAGCGACGTCCATCTCGCCTCGAGCTTCACCGATCGGGCGATGCAGGCGACGACGTACCGCCAGGGGCGCGTCCTGCTCGCCGGCGACGCCGCGCACATCCATCCTCCCTTTGACGGGCAGGGCCTCAACCTCGGCATCGGCGACGCCATGAACCTGGGGTGGAAGCTCGCGGCGACCGTACACGGGGACGTACCGGACGGACTGCTCGACACCTACACCGGCGAGCGCCATCCGATCGGCGCCTGGGTGCTCGACTGGACGCGCGCCCAGGCGGCGGTCATGCGGCCGGACCCGCACGCCCAGGCGATCCAGGCGGTGATCCGCGATCTGCTCGGAACCCGTGACGGGACGACCTACGTGTTCGAGAAGGTCTCGGGATCGTCGCTCCGCTACGACCTGGGCAGCGAGCAGCCACTGGTCGGCCGCAACGCCCCGGACCTCCACCTTGAGAACGGCACCCGCCTCGGCGACCTGATGCGGGACGGACGAGGCGTCGCGCTCGACTTCAGCACCGACCGACGCCTGCGCGATTCGGCGACGGGCTGGGAGAGCCGGATACGGTACGCGGCCGGTCCGGCGAGAAACGACCTCGGATTCGGCGCCGTCCTCATCCGGCCCGACGGCATAGTCGCCTGGGCAGGCGATCGCACCCCCGACCGTGAAGCGTTCGAGCGAGCCGCCGGCCACTGGTTCGGCACTCCGGCATGAACGATTCGATCATCTGCGGCTCGGCAAGCTCGGCATCACCGATCTGACGACACTCCGCGGAGCATGAACACGTCCACCGGATCCTCGGACTCCAGGGTGAACCCGTGCCGCTCATACAGCCGCCGGGCCGGGCTTCCCTGCAGCACGTTCAACCGGACAGGGACACCGTCACGGTCGCACCGATCGAGCAGCTCGCGCAGGACGCCCGAACCGATGCCGGAACCCTGTAGGTGCGGGGCCAGGTAGAAGTGCTCCAGCCAGCGGGCGTCCTCGGCCTCCCGTAGCGCCACGCAGCCGGCGAACTCGCCGCCGACCTCGATCACCCAGGTGTGCGCCGGGTCGTAGGCGTCCCTCAGCCGCTGCCGCACGCGCTGCTCGTCGTAGCGGCCGAGCCGCTCCAGATCCGCCCGCATCACCACGGCGCGTAGCTCGACCATCGCCTCGATGTCCGCCGCCAAAGCCGGGCGAAAACCCCAATCAACCATGATGTGGCACTTTACCGGCACACTGCGCACCCTAGCCGCCGGGGATGCCGTGGTTGGACAATTGTCGGCCATCGCCAGGAAGGCAGTCCAGGGCATTAACCGGACAATACGGGAGGGTAATTTGTCCGGTGACCATTCCGGTCCGCCCGCCTATGCTCTGCTCCCATGGAGAGCACGGAGAGCACAGAGAAAGAGACGGTTCTCGACCTTCAGCGGCAGTTCGACGCGGCAGAGCTGGCCGCCGACGCCGGACGCCTGCGCGAGTTACTGGCCGACGACTTCCAGTCGATCGGGCCCAAAGGGTACGTGCTCGACAAGGAGCAATGGATCGGGCGCCACGCCCAGTTCCAATACCACGCCCTGGACACCAGCCAGATCGACATCCGGATGTACGGCGACGCCGCGATCGTGCGCAACGTGCAGAGCAACCAGGCGACCTCTCACGGCCGGGCGGTGGCGCTGCGGGTGCGGGTGTCCCAGACGTGGGTCAGGCAGGAGGGCTCGTGGCGGCTGGCGGGCATCCAGTTCAGCCCGATGGCCGACGACGCGTAGCCCGCCCCCGACCCCCGGACATGCCCCCGTCCCCGGACATACCGCCCAATGTCCGGTAAATGTCCGGTTGCTGTCCTGGCCCCGATGGTTCGCCGGGATAGAGGATGAACGCAACTGCGCATCCCCCGAGGCGGTAACGACGATGACGACACAGACGACCCCTTCACTCGGCCGGGTGCTGCGGCACTGGCCGGTTCTGCTCGGGGTCGGGACCGCCGCACTCATGATCCTGGGCCTGGCCACGGGCCTCGAACTGGCGAAGATACTGGCCGCCTCAGCGGTGGTGTACCTGGGCGCGGCCGCGTTCGGGAAACCCGCCTCGACCTGGCCCGTGTTCTTCCTGACCTTCGCCGTCATCCTGGCCGCGGGCCTCATCGATGACGACTTCGAAGCCACCTGGGCGGTGCTGGGCCTGGGCGTCCTGCTGGGCGGCTACGGTCTCCTGCGCGGTTATGGCCCCGGGCGCGGGGCACGCCCGGAGCCCGGGGGGCTGCCGTTACAGATGGTCGCCATGCTCGGCTTCGGCGCCGCGGCCACGGTCGCGCTGTTCGTCAACCCGACGGCCGGCAGCTACCTGGTGGCGCTGGGCCTGCTCGGCCACGCCGCATGGGACGTCTACCACTACCGGGCGAACAGGGTGGTGACCCGGTCGCTCGCCGAGTTCTGTCTCGTGCTCGACACCGCCCTGGCCGTGACGATCATCGTTCTGACGGCGACGGCCTGACCCCGGAGGAACGACAGCCGATGAGCCTTCTCAAGGACCGGGTCGCCCTGGTCACCGGCAGCTCCCGAGGGATCGGCGCGGCCATCGCGACCACGTTCGCGCAGGCCGGCGCCCGGGTCGTGCTGCACGGCCGGGACGAGGCCGCGCTCGCCGCGGTCCAGGCGCGCATCGACGACCTCGGCGGCGAGGCCATCAGCGTGACCGGAGACGTCACCGTCGCCGCCGACCTCGACCGGATCCGCGAGCAGATCCTCGACCGGTACGGCCGCCTCGACGTGCTGGTCGTCAACGCCGGCAGCACGGAAAGCCGCCCCCTGCCCATCGAGGACATCACGGAGGAGAGCTGGCGGGCCGACATCGACCGGAACCTGACCGGCGCCTTCCTGACCGTCAAGTGTTTCCTGCCCGGCATGAAGGAGCGCCGGACCGGCAACATCATCACCCTGTCCTCGGCGGCCGGGCGCAAGCCGAGCGAACGGACGATCGTCGCGTACGCGGCGGCGAAGGCCGGTGTGCAGATCTTCACCCAGGATCTGGCCGCCCACGGCCGCGTCCAGGAGGTCGCGGTGCGCGCGGCGGCCCGCGGCGGTGGCCAGCCGCGCATCGGCGCTCAGGTCGGTGCGGCCGATCACCTCGCACAGGGCCCGCCACTGCTCGTCGCCGTCGACGCTCACCACGCACCACTCGTCGTCGCCGGCGCACGGGTAGACCCCTTGGGGCGCGTCCCACTCGCCGCTGTTGCCGTGGGCGGTGAACGAGCCGGGTTCGAGTGATTCGCGCAGGAAGCCGGTGGACAGCTGGGTGAGGATCGTCTCCGCCTGGGCGACGCTGACCGTGCCGCCCTTCCCGGTACGCCGCCGCTCGATGAGCGCGGCGAGCACGGCGACGGCGCCGACCCGCGCGGCGATGTGGTCGGGATAGATGGTGATGCCGTCGCAGAACCCGGCCTCGACCTCGGTGTCCCGCCAGAGCCCGGTCAGCCCGGCGGAGGCGCGCACCAGCGGGCCGTAGCCCATGCGCCTGCTCCACGGCCCGGTCGGGCCCAGGGCGCTGCTGTCGGCCATGATGATCCCGGGGTTCAGCTCGCTGATGACGTCGTGGCCGAGACCCAGCGACTCCAGCGTGCCCGGCTTGAAGTTGGACAGGATGACGTCGGAGTCGGCGGCGAGCCGCTTGAACAGCTCCAGGCCCTCGGGTGAGCGGAGGTTGATCCCGGCGCTGAGCTTGTTGCGGTGGCCCCACGCGAAGCCGACGCTGATGACCTCGTCACCGAGCGACTGGCGGCTGCCGTCCGGGTAGGCCCGGCTCTCGATCTTGATGACCTCGGCGCCCTGATCGGCGAGCAACCGGCCCAGCTCCGCGCCGACCACGATGACACCCAGGTCCAGCACCCGCAGCCCGTCGAGGGGCCGCCGCGGCGCGACCTCGGCCGATTCGGAGGTTGCGTCGGAGGTGACCGCCGTACCAGAGGCCGTGTCGGGGGTGACCGGCCTGCCGGGCCTCCCCTCGGCGAAGACCTCGTCGTCGTGCTCCCCCGGCTCGGGGGCCCGGTGCCGGAACCCGGCCCGCACCCCGTTCACCTCCACGTATCCGGACGGCACGCGGCCGGTCAGCCCCGGGGCGACCTCGGTGTCGAGCAGGCTGCCCCGCGCGCGGAAGTGCGGGCTGTCGAGCACCTCGCCGGGGTCGAGCAGCGCCGCGATCGGCACGCCGCGCTCCTGGCCCTGGGCCACGAGCTCGTCCCTGGTCCGGTCCCTGAACAGGTCTCCCATGAGGACGCGCAGCCGCTCAGCGGCTCCGAAGCGGGCGCCCATGCTGTCGTACTTGGGGTCGGCGAACTCCGCCGGCTCCCCCAGCCAGCCGAACATCCCGCGCCACTGGCGCTTGGCCAGCACGCAGATCCGGACGTATCCATCGGCGCACGGGAAGATCGGGTAGAGGTCGCCCGCCTGCGGACGGCCGCGCGGCAGGCGGGTGGCCGGCACCCCGCCGGTGGCCGAGCCGCCCATGCCGAAGCCCGGGTCAAGGACCTGGGCGGTCATCTCGTACACCGAGCAGTCGACGTGGTCGCCGCGGCCGGTGTCGAGCCGGTTCAGGTACGCCAGCAGGCCCGCCCACGCGGCCTGGACGGCCGCCGATTCGTAGGCCAGCGGGCCGGGCGGCATGACCGGCTCGCGGCCGGGGATGCCGGAGCGCGACAGCACCCCGCCGAGCGCCATGTGCGTCCAGTCGGTGCCGATCCAGTCCCGGTACGGGCCGGTCTGCCCGAAGTCGGTGATCGAGACGACGACCAGCGCCGGGTTGCGCGCGAGCAGGGTATCCGCGCCGAGACCGAGGCCGTCGAGGGTGCCGGGGCGTTCGGTCTCGATGAGGAAGTCCGCCCCGGCGGCCAGGTCGAGCAGCCGGTCACGGCCGGCGGGGTCGCGCAGGTCCAGGGTGACGCCGCGCTTGTTGGCGTTGTGCGTGGCGAAGTAGAGGCTGACGCCGTCGTGGACCGGTTCGCGGTGGCGGGTCGGCGCGCCGCCGGGCGGCTCGACGCGGATGACGTCGGCGCCGAGGTCGGCGAGGAAGCGGCCGCACATCTCGGCCTTGCCGTCGGCCAGATCGATGACCCGAAGACCGGCGAGGGGAAGACCCCTGGCTGCGGGCATGGTGAATCACCCCACGGTGTGAAGGATGCGGGAGTACGCCGGACATGGCCTGTCGCGGCGGAGGGATCCCGGCCCCTGAGCGGCGGTTCATGGCCACGCGCCGGGCTTTCGAGCGGTTCAGGATCGCTCGCCAGGATTGTTGCGAACAGGTTTCCTACAACCGTGAGGATGCCATCCGGTTTCCGGTCTGAAAACGTCCGAATCGGCAACGTACTACGCGTCCCGATCGGCAACATGGTGGTTGACGTGCGGCGAGGGCCCGCCGCAGACTCCCTGCTCATGGAAGCCAGCTACCTGCCGCTCATCCTGGAGGGCATCGGCATCTCGACCTCCGACGCGGTCCTGGTCAGCGTGCTCACCCGGGCCATGCCGCTGGTCTCCACCGTCGCGGCCGTCCTGCTGGTGGAGCGGATGGAACGCCGCACCATGGTCATCATCGGCACGCTGGTCTTCGCGGCCTCCCTGCTGCTCATCACCCTGGACATGGGCGAGGCGGTGGCCACCGTCGGCGCCCTGTTCAGCTCGTTCGGCATCGCCTTCATGGCGACCCCCGCCTACACCTACACCGCGGAGGTGTTCCCCACCCGGGCACGGGGAACGGCGTCGGCCATCGCGGACGGAGTCGGTCATCTGGGCGGTGCGGTCACCCCCTTCGTGGTGCTGCCCATCCTGACCGGCTTCGGCGCGCGGCCGGCGTCGTTCGTCCTGGTGGCCCTGCTGGTGATCGCCGTCGGCATCATCCGCCTCGGCGTCCGCACCCGCGACCGCTCACTGACCGAGATCGCCGCCTGATCCCCAGGCGCCCTAGAACCGCACCTTCCGCAGGTAGCGATAGCCGACCTCGGCGGTATGCCGGGGAGTCACATCGGGCGTGTCGTTCTCCACGATGTACTCCACGACGCGGTGCTTGTCGAAGATGCGCCGGAAGTCGATGGTCCCGGTGCCGAGGTCGGCCATGTCGCCGTCGGGTGCGCGATCCTTGACGTGGAACTGCAGCACCCGCTGCGGCGCCTTGCGAATGACGTCGAGCGCGAAGCGCACCGGGTCGGCGGCGCCGCGCCCGACTCCGCCGGTGACCACCCAATACAGGTCGATCTCCAGATGGACCAGGTGCGGATCGAGCTCGGCGGTGAGCACGTCCCAGGGGGTCTTGCCGCCGCCGAGGTCGGTGGTGAACTCGTGGGCGTGGTTGTGGTAGCCGTAGCGCAGCCCGGCCGAGCGGGCGGCCCGTGCCTCGACGTTCATGCGCTCGGCCCACGCCTTCCACTCGTCCTCGCTGGTGGAGTTCAGGTAGGGCACGACCATGAAGGACTGGCCGAGGGTCAGCGCGTTGGCGATCTTCGTGTCGAGACCGGCCGCGTCGGTGGTGAGGCCGTCGTGGCTGGAGCTGGCCCGGATGCCGATCCCGTCGAGGAACTGGCGGAGCTGCTGGGCCGTACGACCGAAGTAGCCGAGCGCCAGCTCGACCTTCGGGTAGCCGGTCTCGGCCAGGTAGGTGAGCGTGGCGTCGTAGTTCTGGGCGAGGTCGTCGCGTACCGTCCAGAGCTGGATGCTGATCTGGTTCGGCGGGATGCGCTCCCCGCCGGAGTGGTGCGGCGGCGTCGCCGCGGCGGCGGGGGAGGCGGCGGCCAGGGCGGCCGCCCCGAGTCCGAGGCCCGCGGCGAGCAGGGAGCGCCTGCTGGGGCCATAGCCGTAGCACATGGGTGACTCCTAACGTGTGGGCTGGAGGACGACCTGGTCGCTGGCGGTCAGCGGAGGCAGGTCGGTGCCGCCGGGGTCGGTGTAGCCGGCCACGAAGACGCCGGTGAGGTGGTCGGTCTCCGGATCGTGTCCGCTCGGCAAGGTGGTCTGGATGGAGCCCGTGCAGCCGCGGGCCGTGGTCTGCGGGTGTCCGTGGTCGTCGTGGCCGAGGATGTAGTCCACGGTCACCTTGGCGCAGTCCACCGGCTGGTCGTCGGTGACCCGCACCTCGAACTCGACGACGTCGCCGAAGTGGAAAGCCTGCCCTTCGGCGGGCCGGACCAGCTCCACGACCGGCGCGGCGTTGCCGACCACGATCCGCACCGACGTCGCCGCGGACATGCCGGCGGTGTCGGTGACCCTGAGCGTGGCGTTGTAGAGACCGTTCTTCTGGTAGGTGTACGACGCCTCGGGGCTGCGGGAGTCGACCTTGCCGTCGGCGTCGAAGTCCCAGGCGTAGCGGAGCCTGTCGCCGTCGGGGTCGGTCGTACCGGCGCTGGTGAAGCGGACGGTCAGGGGCGCGTGGCCGTCGGTC
Source organism: Nonomuraea aurantiaca (assembly GCF_020215705.1). Lineage (GTDB taxonomy): Bacteria > Actinomycetota > Actinomycetes > Streptosporangiales > Streptosporangiaceae > Nonomuraea > Nonomuraea aurantiaca. The sequence continues at coordinate 141,523 of NZ_JAIWNB010000013.1, forward strand.
GGCGTGGCCGCGGCGGCCGGGACGGGCGTGTGGTTGCCGGTCCAGCCGATGTAGTCGTAGCGCGAGAGCTGGGCGTCCGGGTTCTCCTGGAAGTAGCCGTCGCCGTATTCGAGCACGTAGAGCGCGCCATCGGGGCCGAACTCCATGTCCATCGGGTTGTCGAAGACGAACGAGGGCAGCACGTCCTCGATCCGCCCGTCACGGTGGAACGCCTTGACGTAGTCGCGGGTCCACTCGTAGAAGAGCGGAACGCCGTCGAAGTACTTCGGCCACCCCACGGCGTTCCGGCCGCGCGTGTTACGCGGGTCGAAGTGGTAGGCCGGACCGGCCATCGGCCCGATGCCGCCGGTGCCTAACTGAGGGAACTCCGGTGAAACCCCGTAGGAGTACCACACGTTCGGCTGCGTCACCGGGGGCAGCGCGCGCAGGCCGGTGTTGTGCGGCGACTCGTTGACCGGCGCCGCGCAGTCGAACGCCGCGCCTGACGTGCCGGTCGCGAAGTCGTAGTCGACGTACGGGAGCCGCGCCGTCGCGCAGTACGGCCAGCCGTAGTTGCCGGCCTTGCGGATCACCGTCCATTTGCCGGTCCCCGCCGGGCCGCGCTGGGGATCGGCCTCCCGCGCGTCGGGCGAGTAGTCGGCGACGTAGAGCTCGCCCGTGGACCGGTTGACCTCGATGCGGAAGGGATTGCGCAGGCCCATCGCGTAGATCTCCGGCCGGGTGCGCGCCGTGCCGGGCGGGAAGAGGTTGCCGCGCGGAATCGTGTAGGACCCGTCGGCGCGGACCTTGATGCGCAGGACCTTGCCGCGCAGGTCGTTGGTGTTGCCGGCGCTGCGCTGGGCGTCGAACGCGGGGTTGCGGTCGGGCCGCTCGTCGATGGGGTTGTAGCCGTCGGAGGAGAAGGGGTTCGTGTCGTCGCCGGTGGACAGGTAGAGGTTGCCGTCGCCGTCGAAGACGATGTCCCCGCCGACGTGGCAGCAGATGCCGCGGTTCACCGGCACGTCGAGGATGCGCTGCTCGGTACGGAGGTCGATCGTGGCGCCGGTGAAGCGGAAGCGGGACAGCCGGATCAGCCCGTTGAACGGCGCGAAGTCCGCCGGTGTGCCGGTGACCGGGGCGTCGCCCTCGTTGAAGTCCGGCGTCGCCGGGTCGTCGATGGGGGTGTTGAGCGGCGGGGAGTAGTAGAGGTAGACCCAGTCGTCCGCCTTGGAGCCCTTGCCGAAGCCGGGGCTGAGGGCGATGCTCTGCAAGCCCTCCTCGTCGTGCCGGTAGACGTCGAGCTTGGCGGCCTGCGTGTTGAGACCGGTCTTCGGATCGTGCAACCACACCACCCCGGGCCGGGTGGTGTGCAGGACCCGCGAATCCGGTAACACCGCCAGGTCCATGGGCTCGCCCGGATCGTCGTTCAGCGTCACCTTCTGGAACTGGTCGTCGGGCGGCGGAGCCGCGACGGTCCCGCCGGCGTTCGTGCTGACGGTCCCGGTGGCGTTGGCGGCGGCCGGCATGAGGATCGCCGCAGCGGTCAGGGCGGCGATTGCGGTTCTCGTTCTCATGCCTCTCCCTTCGGTCTGCTCAGGGGGATAAGAGAGGGCAAATTAACGTGAATGTAACCCGGCTTACGCCGATAGAGGAGGGCCTAATTACGCACGATCAAACAGCTTTCGCTTCAGATCGGACTAAGTACCGCGCGCCGCTGGACCGTTCAGGCGAGAACGCCCTGCCTGAACGGTCAGCGGTTACGAGCGGGGGGTGACCGGCGCCAGCCACAGACCGACGATCGCGTCGATCAGCCCGGTCGCGGCGTCGTGCCAGCTGGACCGGGGTGTGGGGATGCCTTCGGCGAGTGCGCGCTCGCGCTCGGCGATCATGTGCACCATCAGCTGACGCGCCATGTCGCCGCGTTCGAGGCGTACCTCCAGCGGCAGGTCGGGAAGACACCGGTTGAGCCCGTCGATCGCCTGGCCCAGGGACGGCGAGCTGATCGTCTCCTCGATCATGATCTCGCGCAGTGCGGGGTCGGTCATCACCTGCGCGCTGAACCGGGCGAACCAGGTGGGGTTCCCCAAAGCACCCAGGTGCTCGGTGATCGGGCGCAACAGGCAGCCAACCCAATCTCGCGCGTCCGTGGAGCCGGCCGTCTCGGCCAGCATGCGCAGGCGCAGCCGCTCCATCGGCTCGGTGTGCTTGCGCACGATGGCGCGTACGAGATCCGCCTTGGTGCCGAAGTGGTAGCCGACCGCCGCCGTGTTGCCCTGTCCGGCGGCCTCGCTGACCTGGCGGTTGGACACGGCGAAGACCCCGTGCTCGGCGAACAGCCGCTCCGCCGCCGTCAGGATCTGCTCTCGCGTCGCGCTCACGCGTTCGGCCCGGGCGGTCCTCTCCATCAGGTCACCACCGTACCGGAAGCTCGCTCAGTCCGCCGACGACCAGTCCCTCGACCCGGCGCAGCCCCTCGGTCGTGACCGTGCAGGCTCTGGCTCACCGTCCGTCCTCCTCGAATTCGGCCCTCGGTACGCGGCCAGTCAACCGGCCCTGCTAATTTAAGTCAAACAGTTGATTTAAGTTGTGGCCGGATCTCATGTCCGGCCGCTCGGACGGAGACCTTTCCATGCGCCATGCAAAAGCTCAGCCCTTCGAGGCCGAGCCGCCCGGCCCGCCGCGGACCAATGCCGTCGTGGTGGTGCTGGCCTTCGCCGGGATCGTGGTCGCGCTCATGCAGATCTCCAGCGCCGTCTCGGGCGCCATCCTGGCCCAGCTGAACATGTCCCTCGGCCCCGTGACCGTGCCCTCCCAGAACGGCTTCCGCGTCGTCCTGGCCCTCGGCGCCGGCATGGCCCTCATCGCCCTGGTGATCATGTCCTTCATCCCCGGCCGACGCCCGGCCGCCTCCGCCGGGACGACGCGCACCGCCGTCCCCGCGCACGCCAAGGAGCCTTCCGCGGGCTGACCCCCTCCTGCGGCCCTTTCACTCCGGCGGCCCTGCGGGGAGGCCGCCACGCGAGCTGAGTAGCGGCCTGCTCCAAGCCGGCCACGCGGCTTGAGTAGACACCCGTTCAAGCCACCACGCGAGTTGAGTAGAGGCCTACTCATGACCCGGCCGGGTTGCGCGCCTAGCGTCAGAACCCTGATGCCGGGGAGGTGGCGATGCGCCGGTACGGCCTGGTGGCCTACGTATTTGCGGCGAGCATGATGGCGCTGATGGCCGCGTGCGTGATCGGGCTGAGCCCGGCGACGGCCGGGGCGGCGGGGGGAACAGCGCCGACGACATCCGGGGCAGCGGGGGCGCTGAGGGCAGGAGCGGCGAGGGCGGCGGAGCCGACGGCCGGGGCAACGGAGGTGGCGGGGCCGACGGCCGAACCGTCCTGCCCGACGCTGTCCGAATGGAACAGCGAGACGCATGACGGCACCCACCCGGGGCCGGTGCCGAACGTCATGGGGATGACCCGGGACAGCGCGGTCGCCGCGCTGGCCCAGGGCGGCTTCGACACGGAGTCCACGCCGTCCGACGCGGCGGGCGACTGGACGGTCACCGACCAGACCCCCACCAGCGAGGAGCTCGCGAACTGCGGCTCCACCGTCACCATCGACCTCCAGGCGCCGACCGTGGAGGTCCCGGACGTCGTGGGCGACCAGCAGGACGTGGCGGAGAAGAAGATCCGCGACAAGGGACTCGTCCCGTCGGTGGCCGAGGGAGACGGGACGGCCGTGGTGGACACCCAGGATCCCGCCGCCGGCACGCAGGTGCCGCACGGCAGCACCGTGACACTGACCCTGCGTCCCCCCGCGCCGACGTCCCCAACGCCTGACGACCGCGTCGAGGTCCCCGACCTGGACGGGCTCAGCGCGAGCGCGGCGAGGAGGCGGCTCCAGGGACAGGGGCTCACCCTCGTCGTCGGCAGCGGGGACTCGGGCCGCGTGAGTGAGCAGGATCCGGCCGCCGGCAGCATCGTCGACCGCGGCAGCTCCGTCACCGTCACGCTGACACCGGGACCCACACCGACCGACCCCGCGAGCCCGGACGTCACCCCCACCGATACCGACGAGTCGCCGCAGGTCAGCGACATCGACCCGGAGAAGGCCGGCTCGTCGGGCACGCCGCTGCCCGGCTTGCTGGTCGCCGCGCTCCTGGCGGCGGCCGTAGTGGTCTGGGCGCTGCGCCGTGCCCGCCGCGGCCGGCGGACGTCCGCGACGCCCTCCGTGGTCTGCGTCCCGTACGCCGACCTCTCGCCGAGCTTGCATATCCGCGAGTTCGCGCCCTCGCTCAGCCTCGACTTCGTCTGCCACCACGACCAGGGCCGGCAGGAGATCAGGGAGATCCTACGGTGACCGTTACCTTAATCACCCAGCCCAGCACCGCCGACCTGCTGCTCTACGCCGACCCGAAACAGGCGGCCCAGGAGCTGGCGCGGGCCGTGGACGCCCGCCGGGTGCTCGATGAGATCACCCGGCAGGTCCAGGCGCCGCCCGGCGAGCTGGCGCGCAGGGCCGCGGATGCGGGCGCCGATCTGCTCGGCGGCATCGACGTAGGGTCGGTGCTGCTGGGCGGCTGGGCGAAGTACCGCGGCCTGCGCGCCGCAGCCCGCAGGACCTTGGACAACCCGGGTACGGGACAGGTCGTGCCGCTGGCCGAGCATGAGGTCGTCTCCCACCACGAGCCCTATGTCGAGGTACAGGTCAACGGCCGGCCGGTGGGCCGGGTGACCTTCGGCGTAGACCTCATTCTGCATCTCACGATGGTGCAGGCCAGGGTCCGCGGCGGCCGGCTGATGGGCCTGACCGGGGGCGACTGCACGGCCGCCATCGCCTGCAAGATCCAGGGCGTCGAGGTGGCCAGGAAGGAGTTCGTGGTGGTCACGTTGCCGATCAACCGCGATTTCGGGACGGGCTTCGCCCTGCTGCCGGAGGCACGGACGGCAAGCTGACGTGCTGGCTCACGGCCGGCCGACGTGCCAGATGACGGCCGGCTGACGTGCCCGCGCGGAGGGCCAGCTGACGTGCCGGCGCGTCTCTAACGGCCCTGGTAGCCCTCGCGGGCGGTCACGACGTCGGGCATCCGGTCCTCCAGCCAGGCGATGAGGGGGATCAGTCGCTCGGCGGCCTCGCGACCCAGCGAGGTGAGGCTGTATTCGACCCGGGGCGGAATCGTGTGCTCGGCCACGCGCAGCACCATGCCGTCGCGTTCCAGGGTCTGGAGGGTCTGGGACAGCATCTTCTCGCTCACCCCGTCGACGCGGCGGCGCAGCGCGTTGAAGCGGTAGGGCCCCTCGTAGAGAGCCACCAGCGCCAGGATCGCCCAGCGGCCGGTGATCGTCTCCAGCACCGTGCGGGAGGTGCACTTGCGCGAGAAGACGTCGGCCACCAGGTTCTCGAACTCCTCCATGCGTGCTAGCTTAACAGTGCTTTCCGATAGAAAGTACTAACCGCTAGTTCGTACTGAGAGGGAGAAATCATGATCGTGGTAACCGGAGCCAGCGGGCACCTGGGCCGACTGGTGGTCGAGGAGCTCAAGAAGCGGATCCCCGCCGAGCAGATCGTCGCGGCCGCGCGTACCCCGGAGAAGGCCGCGGATCTCGGCGTCGAGGTCCGCGAAGCCTCCTATGACCGGCCCGAGACCCTCAAGAGCGCCTTCGCGGGCGCCACCAAGGTGCTGCTCATCTCCGGCATCGAGGCCAACCGGCTCCAGCAGCACTCGGCGGTCGTCGACGCGGCCAAGGAGGCCGGAGCCACGCTCACCTACACCAGCGCGCCCAAGGCCGACACCACCGAGGCCGGCCTCGCCGCCGACCACAAGGCGACCGAGGACCACATCAAGGCGTCCGGCGTGACGTACACGCTCTTGCGCAACAACTGGTACCACGAGAACTACGAGCAGGCGATCACGACCGCTCCCCAGCTCGGCGCGGTTTACGGCGCCGCCGGCGACGGCCGGATCGCCTCCGCCTCGCGCGCGGACTACGCCGCCGCCACGGCCGCCGTGCTGGCCGGAGAGGGCCACGAGGGCAAGGTCTACGAGCTCGGCGGCGACACCGCCTGGACGCTCGCCGACCTGGCCGCCGAGATCTCCAAGGTCACCGGCAACGAGGTCGCCTACCAGAACCTGCCGAAGGACGAGTACGCGGGCGTCCTGGCCGGCGCCGGTCTTCCGGCTCCGTTCGCGGCGCTCATGGCCGATGTGGACGTCAACATCTCCCGTGGCTGGCTCGCCGACACCCCCGGCACGCTGAGCGAGCTCAGCGGCCGGCCGACCCAGCCGGTCGGCGAGTATGTCCGCTCCCTGCTCGGCTAGGAGCTGTCTCTCAGATCTGCTGACGAGCCGCCGCGCCACCCCGCCAAGGGCCGCCCGTACGATCGGGGCGGCCCTCAGGACCGGATCATCGGCTCGGTCGCCGCGGCACTTTCGCCGTCCTGTCTCCGCCCTGGTCCGACGGGCGAAAGATCAGAGCGCGTCCCACAGGTCGCAGTTGTGCTCGGTGGCCATCTCACTGGCCGGGACCATCACCGACCGTCCGCCCGCGCGCAGCGACATGACGCGCGAGGTGCGGTTGTAGTCCGGCCACGGCGACGCGAACGGCGCCTGCGGCCGGGCGAGCCGGGTGAACGAGCCCCAGTAGTGCACCATGTCCGCCGCCAGCCGGCGCTCGGCCGCGTCGAAGGTGGGCGCGATCGGCGTGCCGTTGTCGAAGCTCGGCCACAGGTAGGCCAGCTCGGCGGCGTGCCCGGCGCCCCACTCGTACCCGACCGGCTCGGGGGTGAGGCCCGGCCCCGTACGGTGGTCGAACCGGTAGGCGAACACGCGGGTGTAGGCGGACAGGTCCTTGATGAACCGGAGCGTCGGGCAGCCGCCCAGACCGGCGATGTACCCCGAGTCGGTGAAGATCGCCGCCGACAGGTACGCGCCGGTGAATCGGTCCGTCGTCGCCGGCCAGGGATACCGGGCCAGGATGGCGTCGGCGTTGCCGCCGAACAGGGACCGGACGAAGTTCTCGTACTGCTCTCGGGTCCAGTCCAGATTGCCCTGCGCGAACGTGCGGCCCTCGTCGCGGGTGGAGCCAACGATCAGGGGCACGCGCTGGAAGTGACCCGCACGGACAGCGTCATCGGGAGCCTCCGGCAGCACCGGGCCGCCGTGCACGAACGAGCTGAACTGCGGCCCGTCGACGAGCCGTGCCGGGGACAGCGCGCGCAGGCAGGCGACGGCGGTCGCGTCGTCGGCGCAGCCGAGCCGGCCAGCGATGGACGTGCCGGACTGCTCCCCCTGGCTGACGGGCTGGCTGACGCAGGAGCCGCTCTGGATGATCGCGCGCTTGAAGAGCCCGCTCGATCCGGGGGCGGTGAGGTGGCCGCAGACGGAGAACCCGCCGGCCGACTCCCCGTCGATGGTGACCTGCCGGGGGTCGCCGCCGAAAGCGCCGATGTTGCGCTGCACCCAGCGCAGCGCCGCCTGCTGGTCGAGGAACCCGTAGTTGCCGGACTGCCCGGCCTCGCGGGTGAGCGCCGGGTGGGCCAGGAAGCCGAACACGCCCAGGCGGTAGTTGATGCTCACCACCACGACGTTCTCCAGGCGGGCGATCAGGCTGCCGTCGTGCTGGTTGCCGGAGCCGTTGACCAGGCCGCCGCCGTGGATCCAGAACAGCACGGGCAGCCGCTGCCCGGCCTTGACGCCGGCGGGCCTGAACACGTTGAGGTACAGGCAGTCCTCGGTCTCGGAGCGCGGTCCGTTGCTGCTGGCCGCGGCGGGACAGCGGTTGCCCCACTCGGCGGCGTCGCGAACGCCCGTCCACGCGCGGGCCGGGCGGGGCGCTCTCCAGCGCAGGTCGCCGACCGGGGGCTCCGCGTACGGGACGGCCAGGAACCGGTCCACGCGATCGGCCACGGCGCCTCTGAGCAGGCCGGTCTCCGCCCGCACCACCGGGCGGGCCGCGCCGGCGAGTGCGGGGGTCGCGGGGATTCCTAAGAGAAGGGTGACGACGGCGGTCAGCAGCGCGAAAACGCGACGGCTCGATTTCCTTTTCGGCGTCGGAGCGAGAGTTTCCGGCATGTACGCAACTCCTTCGGGACGGGCCGCGGAGGGAATCATGCGCCTGAAACATAGCTCTGGTCCGATCTATCGGATAGCGCTCTCCCGTTGAATGGAAGGCTTTTACCCCGATCCCCGATCCAGACGGCGATCCGGGCCACCACGGTGCCGACGCTCGTCACTGTGCGTCAGACGCCAACCGTCACGATCACGAACCGTGTGCTGACAAAGAGTCAACCCACCATTGTGCACGAATCTTCACATCTGGAGCTTGAAGTACATCTGCCCCATCGGCATAGTGGACGCACCACAGGCGTATCAGTCGTGGCGGGCATCCTGGGGGGCCGCTACCAGTTCACGACTGCCTAGCGGCGCACCACTACGCGCGGAATTGGACACGATGGATGAGCTCGCCTCCGCCGATCCGCACCAAACTGCTGAGGATCCTGCTGCTTCCGCTGGTCTCGATGGTCGCCTTATGGGGATTCATCGCCTACTCCAGCGCGGATGAGATCGCCGCGGTCTCCCAGACGCAGGACCGATGGGACGCCATCGGGTCGCCGGTGCTGGAACTGATCATCGAACTACAGCAGGAGCGCCAGCTTTCGGCGGCGGCGCCACGCAGCACCGGCACGTACGCGCTGCTGGCCGAGCAGCGGCCGATCACCGATGGCAAGGCCGCGCGGCTGCGCGAGGCCATCGGATCCATCGGCTCCGCCGGCGAGGGGTCGGAGGACGACACCCCGGCCGAGGTGCGGGAGCTGGTGCGGGCACTCGACGGCCTCCAGTCACTGCGCGAGCGCGCGGACGATGGCGCGCTGTCCCCGCCGCTGAAGATCATCAACGCGTACAGCAACCTGATCAGCATCGCCAACCGGCAGTTCACCGACTCCGACGCGTTGAGCAGCCTCTCGTCCTACCGCGCCGTGCGCGGCATGGCGGCCTACAGCGCCACCGCCGAATACCTGGGCCAGGAGCACGCCGTGCTCACCAGCACGATCGTGCACCACAAGATGACCCCCACGGACCGTGCCTCGTTCGTCTCCGCGATGACCAGCCGCCGGCTCGTCTTCGCCAACGCCGAACGCGACGCGGGCCCCGCCCTGCGGGCGAACTACGACAAGCTGGTCGCCAGTGCCCCGTACAAGCGGCTGCTGGCGGTGGAGGACCGGCTGTTCGGGTGGGACACCAACGGATCGCCGCCGGTGGACCCCGACGAGTGGAAGGCCGACGCCGAGACCCTCCTCAGCGCCATCAACCTCGACACGCACGCGGAGCTGGGCCGCTCCTCGGTGGAGGCCGAGGACCAGAAGACCGGGGCGTACTGGCGGATCTGGCTGGTCCTGATCCTGGGACTGGCCGCGGTGGTCGCGTCGGTGGCCCTTTCGTACCGGTTCGGCCAGTCCCTGATCGCCGAGCTCCGACGCCTTCAGGCGTCCGCGGTCGAACTCGCCGAAGAGCGGCTGCCCCGGCTGGTCGAGCGGCTGCGCCGCGGCGACGACGTCGACCCGGCCACGGAGGCCCCCGGCCTCGACCCGGCCCACACCGCCGAGGTCGATCGCGTGGTGAACGCGTTCTCCGCCGTACGCCGCACCGCCGTCGAGGCCGCGGTGGGCCAGGCGACGCTGCGCAAGGGCGTCGCCCAGGTCTTCCTCAACCTGGCCTGGCGCAACCAGGCGCTGCTCCATCGCCAGCTCGCGCTGCTCGACACCATGGAGCGCCGGGTCGACGACCCGGAGGTCCTGGAAGACCTCTTCAAGCTCGACCACCTGACGACCCGCATGCGGCGGCACGCGGAGAACCTCATCATCCTGTCCGACTCCGCCCCCGCCCGCCGCTGGCGCGACCCCGTGCCGCTGTACGACGTCGTACGCGCGGCGGTGCTGGAGGTCGAGGACTACACCCGCGTCACCGTCGCGCCGATGCCGGACTCCCCGCTGCTGGTCGGCGCCGCGGTCACCGACGTGATCCACCTGATCGCCGAGCTGGTGGAGAACGCCGCCGTCTTCTCCCCGCCCGACACGACCGTGCACGTCCGCAGCATGACCGCGGCCAACGGCTTCGCGCTCGAGGTGGAGGACCGGGGCCTGGGGATGAACCAGGACACCCTCGACGAGCTCAACGCCCGGCTGGTCAACCCGCCGGAGTTCGACCTGGCCGACAGCGACCGGCTCGGCCTGTTCGTGGTGTCCAGGCTCGCGGCCCGGCACAACATCAAGATCATGCTGCGCCGCTCGCCGTACGACGGGACCACCGCGATCCTGCTGCTCCCCACGGCCCTGCTCGCCAACGCCGAGGCCCTGGCCGTCGCCGCCGCGCACCCGGTGGGCCACGGCGGGCGCGCGCCCAGGCCCATGCGCGCGATCGGCACCGCGCCCGCCGAGGCCCGGCCCCGCGTGGTGTCCCTGTCCCCGGAGCCCTTCTCTCCGGAGCCCTTCTCCCCCCTCGCCTCGGATGCCTTCTCCGCCCGCGCGGCGGAGGCCGTGAACGGCCGAGAGGTCCCCGGCAACCCCGGTGACCACGCCGGTGACCACGGGAACGCGGCTGACCCGGGCGGCACGCCGGACGCGCCCGTCCGCGCACCGGAGCCCGAGCGCGCGACCTGGTTCGAGGCCGGTCCCGTACCGAGGCCGGCACCCGGCCCGGTGAACGGGCTGGGGAACGGGCTTGGGAACGGAGCGGCGAACGGGCTGGGGAGCGAGGCCGTCGCCGAGCCGAGTACCGGACCGATTTCGAGGCCAGGGGGCGCCGGGTCCCCCGGTCCATCCGTAGAGTGGAGCCGCACGGTGCCCGCCCAGGAGGCCGACGAGGACCTCGACGGGTTGCCCATGCGCGTACCCCAAGCCAACATGGCTCCTCAGCTGCGCGCCGCGCGGCGCACGGACCGCAGCGCCGTCTCGGTGCGCTCGCCGGAGGAGCTCGCACAGATCATGTCGTCCATGCAACGTGGCTGGCAGCAGGGTCGCCACCAGACGGAGCAGGAACACGACGTGTGGAACCGAAAGGACGACCAACCCGATGCCTGACCCCAGAAGTGAACTGAGCTGGCTCCTCGACGACCTCACCCAGCGGGTCCCCGGCATCCGGCACGCCATCGTGCTGTCCGCCGACGGGCTGGCCATGGGCGGGTCCCGGGAGCTGACGCGGGAGGACTCCGAGCACCTGTCCGCCATCTCCGCCGGCAGCCACAGCCTCGCCATGGGCGCGGGACGGCACTTCGGTCTGGGCGGCGTACGACAGACGATCATCGAGCTGGAGGGTGGCTTCCTGTTCGTCACCGCGGCGGGCCAGGGCGCCCGGCTGGCCGTGCTCGCCTCGGGTGACGCCGAGCTGGGCATGGTCACCTACGAGATGGCGCTCATGGTCAAGCGCGTCGGGGAGCACCTCTCCTCCCAGCCGAGGGGAGCGGCACCGGCACCCGCCTGGAACGGCGCCAGACCGTGACCGGGGAGGATCCCGGGCCGCTGATCCGGCTCTTCGGGCTGACCGGCGGCAGGGCGCGACCGCGTGGCGAGACGTTCGACCTGGTGGCCATCGTCACCACGGTCGGCGGTTCCCACGAGCTCGCGGACCTGATCCCGGAGCATCGCACCGTGCTGTCGGTGTGCCGCAGGCCCACACCGGTGGCGGATGTCGCGGCCCATCTCAAGCTGCCGCTCAACATCACGCGGGTGATCCTGGGCGACCTGCGCCGCGAGGGTCTTGTCACCATCGAGCGTCCGCGCCCCGCGGCGCAGACGATCGACGAACGCATCTACAGGGAAGTGCTGCATGGACTACGCAGCCTCTGAGCCGGGGGCGACCGCGGTCGCCTCGGCCTTGGCCATCAAGATCCTCGTCGCGGGCGGCTTCGGCGTCGGCAAGACGACCATGGTCGGCACCATCAGCGAGATCCGGCCGCTGCACACCGAGGAGCTCCTGAGCGAGCGGGGCATCGGGGTGGACGACACCTCCGGCGTGGACGCCAAGGTCACCACCACTGTCGCGCTGGACTTCGGCCGGATCACCATCCGCGACGGCCTGTGGCTGTACCTGTTCGGCACCCCCGGCCAGGACCGGTTCTGGTTCATGTGGGATGAGCTGTCGGTCGGCGCGCTCGGCGCCGTCGTGCTCACCGACACCCGCCGCCTGCAGGACTGCTTCCCGGCGGTGGACTACTTCGAGCAGCGCGGCATCCCGTTCCTGGTCGCCGTGAACTGCTTCGACGGGGCCAAACGCTACGACCCGGCCAAGGTACGGCGGGCGCTCGGCCTGGCCGAGACCACTCCGGTGGTGCTGTGCGACGTACGCGAACGCGAGTCGGTCAAGGAAGTGCTCACGACGCTGGTCACGTACGCGGTGGAAGGGGCCTGACGACCCCCCCATCAGAGGAAGCTCCATGGAAGTGGCCGACGGCTGTCTATAGTTACACCGTGTTCACGCTGCAAGCCCTGGTGGATCGCGCCTCACTCGAACTGCGGGTGCTGGCGCCGGGACGGCCGGGCGCGCTGGACGAGCCGGTCACCTGGGTGCACAACACCGAGCTGCCCGACCCATCGCACTACGTACGCGAAGGCGAGCTCGTACTGACGAACGGCCTGTGGATCGGCCAGGTGCCGCCGGAGCACTTCGTGCGGAACGTCATGAAGGCCAAGGCCGGCGGCATCGTGTTCGGCCTGCGGGCCGAGACGCCCGTCACTCCCCCGGAGCTCGTCGACGCCTGCCGCGAAGGGGAGCTGCCACTGCTGGAGATCTCCATCGCGGTGCCGTTCACGGCGGTTTCGCAGGCCGTGGCCGACATGCTGACCGACGAACGCAAGCAGGCGCTGGTCGGCATGGTGCGCCGGGGGGACGCCCTGGCCACGGCGATCTCCCGGGGAGCCGGCGCCTCCGGCGTGCTCGACGTCCTGCGGCGCGAGCATGACCTGCCGCTCGCGGTGGTCGACAGGATGGCGCGGCCGCTCGCGATGGCCGGCGCCGATCTCCGAGCGGACCAACTGCACGCCGTGGCCACGGGATTGGCCAAGAGACCTCCGGCCCTGGAGGTGGATCTGGGGGACGCGGGACGCGCGGCGCTGTTCCCGGTGGGCGCCGTCGGCGACATCGACGCGGCTCTCATCTGCCTGCGCCCCTTGCGTGAGCTCGCGGCGAACGAGCGGGAGGCGCTGGAGCAGACGGCCCGGTTCCTCAGCCTGGAGGTCGCGAAACAGCAGGCGGTCCAGGCGATCGAGATGCGCTTCGCCAGCGAGCTCCTGGAGATGATCCTTTCAGGAGGCCGACGCGCCGCCGAGGTCCCTGGCCGCCTGCGCGCCTTCGGCGTGGATCCGGGCGGTCCGCTGGCCGTCTGCGCCGTGGCGTTCGCGCTCGGCGAGACCGCGACGATGCACGGGCTCGCCGAGGTGATCGGGGAGTTCTTCGCGGCTGAAGGGGTGCCGGTCGTCGTCGCCGACGGCACGCAGGACGTCGTCGCCGTACTGACCTGGCGCCACCCCGAGCGTGAGCTGCCGCTGCTCGCCCAGCGCCTGCTCCACGACGTCGAACGGCGCTTCTCCGGCCTGCGCCCGGTCGCGGGCCTGGGCGGGCTCGCCGCCAGCTCGGCGGAGCTGCGACCCCGGCTCCTGCAGTCCAGGGAGACCTGCCGCGTGCTGCGGCGGACCCGCACGGGGCCTTCCGTACGGGCCTTCGCCGATTTGGGTACGCACCGGCTGCTCCTCGGCTCGCTCGACGTGGAGACTCTGCACGAGTTCGCCGGCGAGCTCCTCGGGCCGATGAAGGACCATGACGCGCGGCGCGGCGGTGAGCTCGAGCTGACGCTACGGACCTACCTCGATCACGATGGGCAGTGGGCGGCGACGGCCGGCGCGTTGCACGTCCACGTCAACACGCTCCGCAACCGGCTGGCCAAGATCACCGAGCTCACCGGCAGAGACGTGGGACGCACCGAGGATCGGGTGGATCTGTTCCTGGCGCTGACCATCGACGCGATGGACTGAGCTACATCGGCCTGGATTGACCTCAAGCCGTCTGCCGCCACCGGTGGGCGTTGCTCAGCGTCGCCATCGGCTGGAGCATCTGGTGGTCGAAGGCCGCCATGGGCAGCCCCTGGGCCAGGCGCCGGGGGAAGTCGGGGTTGGCGAGCGCGCCCCGGCCCAAGGTCAGCACGTCCGCGTGGCCGTCCTCCAGCAGCATGGCTGCCTGGTCGAGGTCGTGCATGCCGCCGTTGGCCAGCACGGGCAGCCCCGTCACCTTCCGGGCGAGGCCGGTGATCGTCATCCCTCCGTCCAGGGTCGCCGTCTCCACCCAGTCCCGCCCTTCGCTGGCGATGTGCAGGTAGCTCGCGCCCGCTGCGGCGAGCGCGGCGAAGATGGTCTCCGCGTCCCTGGAGCCGCCCGCCCATCTGTGCGTGAAGTCGTTGACCTTGCCCTGTGACAGGCGGATCCCCACGCAGAAGTGCGGGCCGAGCTCCGCGCGGATGGCGGAGACGATGTCGGCCGCCAGCCGTACCCGATGGGCGACCGGGCCGCCGTAGTGATCGTCGCGCTCGTTGGTGTAGTCCGTCAGGAACTGGTCCACGAGGTAGCCGTTGGCGCCGTGTACCTCGACCCCGTCGAAACCCGCTCGCCGGGCGCGGACGGCCGAGGCCACGAAACCGGCCACCGCGCGGTCGATGTCCTCCTGGCTCATCGCGCGAGGTGTCGGCCATGAGCCGCGCCCGCCGTACTCGGGCATCATCTCCCCGCGTGGCTGGACGGCCGACGGCGCCACCGTCTCGTCGCGGTAGCGGTTGCCCTGCGACAGCGCGCCCGCGTGCATGAGCTGGAGGATCATCGACGCTCCCGCGTCGTGCACCTGCCTGGCGATCTCCTCCCAGGCGGCCTCGTGGCCGTCGGTGACGATGCCCGGCTGGTTGATGTACCCCTGGCTGTGCCAGGTGTCGGTGTAGGTTCCCTCGGTCACGACGAGGGAGAAGCCACCCTCGGCGAACGTCCGGTAATAGTCGGCCATCTCGCCTGTCGGCGTGCCGTCGGCGGCAGCGGACACCCTGGTCATGGGCGAGACCGCCAGCCGGTTGGCGAGGCTGAGCTCGCCGACGCGTTCCGGTCGCAGGGCGGGGTGCTGGACATCGTTCATCGTTCGCTCTCTCCTTGTGTGATCAGGTCGATCGCCAGCGGCGTCGGCCGGTGCCCGTTGATTCCGGGCGACGGCCGGCTGAGCTGGCTGAGCGCGGTCAGTCGCCCGGGTGACGCGATCACGTTCGAGGCGGCGATGGACTGCGTGTTCGTGCTTTCGGCGTGCCCGCAGGACCTGGTGACCAGGGTGAGGATGGGCCGGCGCGGTTCGGTGACGAATTGCTCGCCGACCAGCGGGAACAGGCGACTGGTGGCGGCCCGCGTGTGCGACGCGCTGAGGTGCTCGTTCACGTCCGCCGCGGCGAACGCGAACGCGTCACCGACCTGACCTCCGTCGAGGTCGGTGACGCGCACGCGCTGACCGGTACTGACCTTGACCGCCCGCCCTTCGCCGGCGGGCACGATGACTCGCATGCCGACAGCCAAGCAGCCAGGACGGGCGCCTGACCATGGAGATTGCTACCGCATCGCGCCATTTTGATGGATGAACCTCCTGCATCCCGGCCGGGAGCGCGTGGCCGGTCGTCAGGGTGGCGCCTGGAACCATGCGTTGATCGTGTTGTACACCGCGCCAGAGATGGGATCGTTCGGCAGGTAGATGCGCAGCTGACCGCGGCCGCCCAGCCGGCCGAACTCGCTGGAGACCGCGTGCATGTGACCTTCCTTCGTGACCTCGATCACCGAATCGGCGGCGATCACGACGTGGCCGGTGAGATTGGCGACGCGCAGGGGGTGCTTGCCGTTTCCGATGTGGCAGTTGGCCAGCAAGATGACGTCGTTCGGCTTCAGCTTCGGCATGTGCAGGAGCAGGGCCGCGGTCTGCGTCGCGTCCAAGGTCTGGCCGCCGATCACGTTCCCCTTCTCCGAGCCGTGCCCGTCCGTGTAGAAGGCGCCGTCGATGCGCCGCACGTTGCGCGCGGACGGGGCCAGGCTGCGGTCGTGCGGGTGGTCCAGGTCGCGCAGCCAGACACCCGCCTCCGTCTCCTCGACATGCTGGTCGAGGTGGTGTGCCAGCTCGGCGGTGAGCGGGGGCTTCATCCGCGGCACCCGCAGCGCGATCGAGGCGGCGTTGTGGCCCAACGGCACCTGTATGGCCAGCAGGTGCCGCTCGCCGAACGACTCCTGCACGGCCAGCACCTTCAGCCTGACCCCGGATCTGAACAGAACGTGGGCGGGCTTGCCCGACAGGTCCCCGACGTCGGCGTACTCGCTCGCCCTGATCGTCAGCCGTACGCTGTCGGGCTGGTCACCCAGCTTCGCGGGGTCGTCGACGCCCTCCAGGATCCCGTGGAAGACGACCTCGTCGCCGGGCCGGACGGCGCTCGGCAACCAGTCCTTGGGGACGCGGGCGGAGACGTGGCCCGACGTGGTCGCCCTGGCGGCGAGCTCGGCGTCCGCCCTGTCGAGCGTCGTCTCGGCCCAGGGAACGAGCGCGGGGTCGTCCGCGCGCCCGACGGCCAGTTCGTTCACCTGGCGCAGGTTGACGCCCTCGAGGAGATGCGGCAGTGCGGGCACCTGGTTGCTGGGCGTCCGCCACGGCGTCTCCCGGAAGTCGGGGACCAGCGGGGAGTGGTCGTGCAGCGGGCCGAGATCAAGTGGGGCGTGCGGGGCCACGCGGCTGATCAGGGCGAGGTGGGCATGGTAGCGGTCGGCGAGGCCGTACCTCTCGAACTCCGGCCGCAGCGCCTCGTACCTGGCGCGCAGTGCGGCGCTGTCGGCCTCCGTGAGCAGCGGCTTGCCCACCCCGAGGTGCTCCATGCGCGGGTTCTCCGACGACTGCAGCGCGAACGCGTGGGCGGGGGCGAGCAAGGCGTGCAGTGCGCGCCTGTCCAGCTCGTGCCGCAGCGACGCTGGAACGGCGCGTTCCTCGTCGCTCCAGTGCCACGGGCTGATGCGGTGCTCGTACACGACGGTGGGCCCGGCCCGGTAGTGGCCCTGCGCACCGTCCCTGGTGGCGTGCGCCGCATGAGTTCGTTCCTCGAACTCGTCCGCCTTGGCGACGGTGGCGAACTCGTGGCGCAGGGCCTTGGTTCCGTCGTTGAATGTCACCACCTCCGCGCCGGCCTCGGTCAGCGGCACCACGTCGCTTTCGCGAACGCCGGTGGCGAGGGCCGCGCGGAGCGGTTCGCTGCCGTGCGTCTGGTAGACGGTGCCATCGGATGCCTGGTGCACCGCGGGGCCGTCCAAGCCGAGTGCGCGCCGGGCCAGCGCCCCTTCCAGCGCGTCGTCGGCGGCCCTGCCGGTCAGCGTCAACGCCTGCGATCCGTCACCGAACGTGACGACTCGCCCCAGGCCGGACTCGCGCGAGGCCACGATGTCGTCGAGGTTCTCCACCAGCCGCTGTACGGGGTCCACGAGAGGGCGTCCCGCGCCTGGCGGGGCGGTGTCCCTGAGGTCGGCGGCCAGGGCGGCGAGCTGCTCGGCCCGGTCATTGAGCTGCTGCGCGGTGATCTCGGGCAGGGTCTCGTCAAGACGGGCATCGAAGATGGAGTCGACGCCGACCGCGTTCTCCGCGATCATCCGCAGGGAGTCGGTGACCCTTCGGTGCGACTCCGCCAGGCCCGCCCTGGCGAAGTCGGACTCGAGCGTCCTCATGATGGACCGGATCCTGGTGACGTCCTTCGGCGAGAGCGGGTTGGCCGCCCATCCCTCCGGATGGGCGCCCACCTCGCGGATGAACAGCCGGCTCATCAGCTTGGCCACATGGGGCTGGGGCATGAGGGCCGCCTCGCCGGACAGCGCGCCCAGCAAGAGGGGGTCGTCCCTGAACAGGGCGCCGAGCAGGCCTGCCAGGACGCCCTCGCGAGTGGCCACCGTGCCGGGTAGGTTCCATGCCTGGCCGGTCCAGCTCATGTGGTCCGGATCGCCGTACACCCATTCGAGCAGCAGCCCCGTGTCTCGGACCGGATGCATCGAGGGCATCTTGAGTCCGAGCTCCTCGCCGATCTGGGCGACCAGCACCTTGGCGTCCCTGGCCTCCTGAGTGGGGAAATCAGACAGCATGGCGTGCGAGCCGTCGGCGAGCGTGACCCTGGCGCTGTCGGCCCCGGCGGCCTCCCACCCGGCCTTCATCCCCTGGGCGGCCAGCTGACCGAAGTGGTACTGGGTTTGCGGCGGGTTGCCCGCCGCCCGGTTCTGGCCCCAGTTGAGCATGCTGTCGATCCGGCTGCGGGGTTCTGAGCGCGGTGGGTCGGCGGCAGCGGGCTCGAAGCGCTGCCAGTGGCCCTCCAGCGGGCCGCGATATCCCCGGGCGGTGCCGTACGGCATGCCGTTGTCGGCGGCGAGCACGACCCGGCCCGTACGGTCGGCCAGGTCCTGCAGTAACAGAGCGTCATGGCGGGCGTGCGGCCCGAACACCCGCAGCGCGGCGTCCGGCTGGGCCATCAGCCGCCGGTCCTCGCGCAGCACGCCCGCCAGGTCGGCGGCGTCGATGTGGATGTCACGGCCCGGTGCGAGGTCGCGCATGGAGGGGGGCAGATCGGCGGGCAGCCGGCGGAAGCCGCCGACCAGGAAGCCGTCTGAGGTGGCGCGGATTCCGACGTCCACGTGGCCGGGCAGCGGC
Organism: Nonomuraea aurantiaca; assembly: GCF_020215705.1. Lineage (GTDB taxonomy): Bacteria > Actinomycetota > Actinomycetes > Streptosporangiales > Streptosporangiaceae > Nonomuraea > Nonomuraea aurantiaca. Next base: position 160,211 of record NZ_JAIWNB010000013.1, read on the forward strand.
GGGCGGCGTCGCATGTCGCCCGTGACGCTCATGTCAGTGCTTTCCGGGTTGCGGAACCACAGGCCGGACCAGGTCTCCTCCCGGAAGTTGCGGACGAGGAACTGCTGACGCTGCGCGGCTGCCTCTCCAGGGCGGCGCATCGGGTCGTGACCCGAGTCGGCCCCGTGACGCCATCCGGCCAGATCGGTCACCTCCCGCCTGCCTGTGTGGGAGGGCTCAGGATCAGCGCTTCGCGGGTCGGGCGACTGTCGCGGGTCCGGCGGCCGGGTGTCAGGATCTCCGCGGTTGTCGGGACCTCCACGAGGATCGGGGCCTCCGTCGGGGTCGGGGCGCGGTGAGCCGTCACCGCTCCCCCTGCCGAAGTGCGGGTTCCAGCTGGCCCAGTGCGCGTCGGCGGCTCCGACGGCGCCGGAGGAGAAGCCCTTGAGCAGGCGTTCCAGATCGAACGGTTGCCCGTCGAACGCCTGCGTGGTCGCGTCGGTCAGGCCGCCCGCCACGCCGGAGGCGAGCATGTAGCCCAGCAGAGACCGCGGCGGCGCCAGCCAGGTCGCGCCGGTCAGGAACACACCGTTCAGCGCGCCGGTGCCCAGTGAGGTCAGCGCCTGACCCCAGTCGATCTTGTCGCGTCGGCTCTGTCCGGCCTGCACGCCCAGGTCCATCGCGAGCATCAGGCCGCCGAACAGCCCGATGTTGACCAGCAGCCGCATGGCCAGCTGCCTGATGATCGCCTTGGTGAAGCGGGCGCGCAGCCCAACGGCCGCCAGCCCGGCGCTGGAGGTGGCCGGGTTCACGATGACCGGCACCAATGTCCACAGCTGGAAGATCAGGAACCCGATCGACAGCTTGATCAGCCGCTTGGTGTATTGGACCTGCACGCCGAGGTCGTTCAGCGCCACCGCCATTCCAGCGAGGCGGTTCAGCAGGTCGGCCTCGCTGTCGCCGACCTTGGGCACGGCGTGCTTGACGAAGGTCCGCAGCGCCTCGCCGTCCCATGTGTCCCGATCGGGAATGGGGACGCCGCTGGCATCCGCGACCCGGTAGGCCGCGGCCGCCAGCACGTCGGCCAGAGTGAACAGCTTGGACTCATCGCCCTGTGGCCAGTCCATGCCGACGGCCCAGCCGATCCACGGCCGCATCCAGCCGGGTATGTCCCCGTCGAGCAGCACCGCCCGTCAGGTCCCGGGATGCTCTGCGGCCCGGTAGTGTCCGGCCGTGGCGTGCATCCCTTCGCCGACGCCTTCCAACTGGTCGATGTAGTCGTTGAAGGCGTTGATGACGCTGTCGCGCATGACGGGGAAGTCCTTCTCCATCTGGGCACCGTACTGGTCATGCCCCATCGGCCGCCCGGCCGCCACGAACGCCTCGCGTACGTCGTGCAGGATGCCCCGGACGCGCTCGGCCTCCTCGGCGGAGGCCTTTCCGTACCGGAGGATTCCCTGCGTCTCCGCGTTGTACCCGGAGACCGTCATGCCCCTCGGCCCTCAAGAATCACCCCAGCATCGTACAACTCACGTCAAAAGCCTCACCCTTGCTTCTTGGCCGCGGCCCGCCTGAGCTCGTCGAGGATCTCGAACTCCTCGGCGCTCAGGTCGGCCGCCACGCTCAGCGTGCCGTCGGAGGTGTGCAAAGTGATCGGCTCAGGCCGCCCGTCCCGGTCCGGGAGGACCTCGAAAAGCGGAGGCCGTCGCTCGTCCGCGCTCATACCTCGAACCTACAGGGCATAAGCCACGGGGTGCCGCCACGCGGCGAGGAAGGGCCGCCGCGAGCACGTCGGCGACGTCGTCGATCGCGCTGCGACGGGTCAGGAGCGCGGGCGTTCGTCCACCACCTGCAGGACCTTGCCCGTACGGGGATGCAGCACCAGCTCCGAAGGCCGGACCCATTCGACCGTCAGCGGATGGACGCCGCCCTCTTCCACCGTCTGGGGGTACAGCGGCCTGGCCGCGTACACGGCGTCGATGAGCCGCTGCGTCAGCTCGGGCGGCGGCTCCTCGGTGCAGGCCAGCCGCAGCGTCAGCCCGTCCTTGCCGTTCCAGCGGCGCTGCACCATCTGCATCCCCGACATGGCCCGGTCCGGGTCCGCCGCGATGAGGACCGCGCGGATGGCCTCCGTCGACATCGACACCGTCTCCACCCTGGCGCCCTCGGCCGACCTGCCGAGCAGCCGGAATCCGCGGCAGTCCGTGTCGGTCCACTCCGCCAGGTCGCCGGCCGGATAGCGGATGATCGGCATCAGCGTCCTGAACAGGTTGGTGACGATCACCCGGCCGGGTACGCCGGGCACGGTGATCGGCTCACCGGTCGAGTCGTCGATCAGCTCCACCAGCGTGCGATCGGCGAAGGCCTCGTGCACGCGCACGTCGTCGCCCGGCACCGGGGCGCCGACGAGCCCGGCGTCGACCGAGGCGTATCCGAGCGAGGCGATCGAGGCCCGGGGAAACGCCTTGGCCAGCTGGGGTCGCAGGTCGTCGAAGAGGAAGTCGCCGGCGAACAGCAGCAGCTCCACCGTGTCGGCCACCTGCCCACGGGCGGTCACCGCGTCGGCCACGGTCGCGAGTTTCATCGGCGGACCCGCCAGCACGTCGACGCCGAAGTACGCGATCAGGTCGGCGACGGAGTCGTCGGAGGCGTGGCAGGCGATGGGCAGCCGGACGTTCTCCACCGGGGCGTTGTGCAGCGAGTGCTCGATGTAGAGGAAGCCGCCGTACATCTCGCCGGCCGAGAACAGGTTCGCCACCCGGTGCCCCGGCTTCAGCCCCGCCCGGACCATGCCCGCGCCGAACGCGGTCACCGAGTCGGCGTGCTCCGTGCGGGTCCACGGGGAGAACTTCGGCGCGCCGGTGGTGCCGCCGGAGGTGTAGACGCCGGCGTCGGTCAGCGGTCCGGTCAGCAGCCGGTTGTCCGGGTAGACGTTCGCGGCCCAGAAGGCCGTCTGGTCGATGATCGGCAGCTGGGTGAGGTCGGCGGCGCCGTCGGGCACGTCGCGGTACGCCTCCGCGTAGAAGGGCGAGTGGCGTCGGGCGAAGTCGACCAGGTCACGCAGGGATTTGGCGGGCATGTGTCACTCCTGGGTCTTTGTGTCATCGGGCCGGTCCGTGTCATCGGGCCGGTCCGTGTCATCGGGCCGGTCCGTGTCATCGGGCCGGTCCGCCGGCCTGCTGGAGACCGTCACGCTCTGGCCGCGGAACTCCGCGACGATCTCGCCGGCCGGGCGGCGTACGGTCACGTCGTAGACGCCGTTCCTGCCGTACCTGACGCGCTCCGTGGCCTCGGCGACCAGCTCGTCACCGGCCGCGGCCGGGCGCAGGAACGTCACCTGCGCGCTGTGCGCCAGCGTGACGCGGCCGTAGGAGTTGCAGGCGTACGCGAACGCGGCGTCGGCGAGCAGGAACAGGTAGCCGCCGTGGGCGATGCCGTGCCCGTTCACCATCTCGTCGGTGATCCGCATCCGCAGCCGCGCCCGGCCGGCGGCCACCTCCTCCAGCGCGATGCCGAGCGAGCGGCAGGCCGGGTCCTCGGTGGTCATACGGGGTCCTTCAGAGGGAGGAAGCATCACCCCTCCTTTCGAAAACAGAATGGAAAGACTCGGTGACGTTCGGTAATGTGTGCGGTGGGTGAGGAAGCTGTGACCGGAGGTGCGCGATGGCGATCCGCCGCTCCGCCACCAAACGCCACGGCCTGCCCACGACCGTGCAACTGCGGCTCACACCCGCCCCGGCCCAGGCCGACGCCCTGGCCGCGGCGGTGCTGCTGTGCAATGAGGCGGCCACCCTCATCTCCCGCCTGGCCTTCCAGTACCGCGTCTTCACCGTGCTGGAGCTGCACCGGCTGGCCTACTACGACGCACGCGCGCAGCTGGCCGGGCTGGGCGCGCAAGCCGCCGTGCGGGCCATCGCCCGAGTCGCCGGCGCCTACGCCAACCGGCGCGCCAGCAAGAAACGCGCCCACATCTTCCGCCCGCACGGGGCCGTCCCTTACGACGCCCGGCTGATGAGCTTCAACCGGGACGCCCGCACCGTGTCGCTGTGGACCCCCACCGGCCGCGTCACCGTCCCCTACACCGGCCGGCCAAAAGACCTCAAAACCATCGAGGCACTGCCTCTCGGCGAGGCCGACCTGATCTGCCGACGCGGGGAGTGGCTGCTGCAGGTCGCCCTCACCCTGCCCAAGCCGCCGGTGCGCGAGCCGGTCGGCGGCTTTCTTGGGGTGGACCAAGGGGTGGCCAACCTGGCGGTCACCTCCGATGGTGCGGTTTTGCCCGGCCCCGCCTTGCCGGGGCCGGTCGGCGGTAACGGTCATGTCCGCACGTTGCGGAAGCGGCGGCGCCGTCAACGTCGGCGGTTGCAGAGGAAGGGGACGTCTGCGGCGCGGCGGGTGCTGCGCCGCCTGTCCGGTCGTGAGCACCGGATGATGACCGACCTCAACCACCAAATCAGCAAGTACGTGGTGCGTGAAGCCGAACGCACCGATCGCGGTGTCGCCCTGGAGGATCTGCAGGGCATCCGTGGGCGGGTAAGGGCTCATCGGTTCCAGCGGCGCACCCTGCACAACTGGGCCTTCGCCCAGCAGATCACCTTCACCCGCTACAAGGCCGCCCGAGCCGGGATCGCCTTCGTCCTGGTCGACCCCGCCTACACCTCGCAGGCGTGTCCGGAATGCGGGCACATCAGCAGGGCGAACCGGCCGGCGCGGGGCCGGTTCGTCTGCAAACGGTGCGGCCTCGCTGGGCACGCCGACCACATCGCAGCCCGCAACATCGCCACACGCGGCGCTGCGGGCTGGGCTGCCATCAACCAGCCACACGCTACCGGCCTCCCTTCACCCAGACGGGACCGCGAGAGCAAACCACCAGCTTCAACCGGTGGTAGTTGATACTGGGGCCCCGATCCAGGTCCTGGCCTGAGCCTGGACGGCCGACCCGTCCGGATCGGCGAGCTTGCGCGCCAGGTACGCCGTCACCCAGTCGCTGGTGGGGATGCGGAACGGCGGCTCGTCCTCGCTCAGCGCGCGCACCACCACCTCGGCCACCTCCCACTTGGACTGGCCGGCTCCCTCCCAGCCCGCGCCGCGCACCCAGTCGAGGTAGACGTCGAACGTCGGCGCGTACGGCCCCGAGGCCGCCCGGATGGTCCCCCGGTTGATGTCCGGAAAAATCCCGAACTCGGTGTCTGGTACGAAGCCGGGCACGACCACGCTGACCCGCACCCCGTGCGCCGCCGCGACCGGGGCCAGGCTCTCCATGAACCCTTCGACGGCGCCCTTCGCCGCCGCGTACGCCTCGTTGAACGGCTGCCCGACGATGCCGTGCACGCTGCCGATCGTCAGCAGGCGGCCACGGGCGGCGCGCAGCAGCGGCATCGCGACCCGGCTCACGGCGATGACACCGAAGAAGTTCACCTCCAGGTTGGCCCGCAGGGCCTCCATGGTGGACATCTCCATCGTGGGGTCGAAGTTGGAGACGCCGGCGTTGTTGACCACCGCGTCCAGCCGCCCGTACTCCTCCCGCACGCCCTGGAAGCAGGAGTCGATGGACGCGGCGTCGGTGACGTCCAGACGGCGGACGTCCAGCGTGACCCCGGCCTGGTCGGCCACCTCGCGCAGCGCGCCGTCCTTGCCCAGGTCGCGCATCGTCGCCACCACGGTGAACCCGGCCCTGGCGGCGGTGACCGCGGTCGCCAGGCCGATGCCGGAGGACGTACCGGTGATCAGCACGGTCATGCCGGGCTCTCCTCAAGGTTCTTGTCGCGATCCATCAGCGGCTGGATCCCCACCGCGGGCAGGAACGAGAACGCCGCCAGCAGCGTGCCGGCGGCCATGACCACCTTGGCCGCGTCGAGCACGCCCAGGCTGCCGGTCAGCAGGGTGACCGCCGTGCCTCCGACGAGCGCGGCCAGCGGGATCACGCCCCATGTCACGGTGCGGAAGGCCGCGTGCATCACGCCCTGGTTCTCGGTCTTCATCCGCGACTGGCGGATCGGGGCGCTGCAGACGTTGATGCACGACATGAAGAAGCCGTAGCAGCCGAACGTCACGCCGATCACGGGTGCGGCGGGCAGCGCGGGCGCGGCGAGGATGCCCAGGCCGACCAGGCAGTGCAGCAGCAGTCCCCAGGCCATGGTCCGGCCGAGGCCCAGCCGGTCGCTGATCTTGGGCGCGACGAGCGCGCCGATCACCGCGCCGCCCGCCCCGGCCGACATCGCCGCCCCGAACACGCCCACCGAGATGCCCAGGCCCTGGTAGGCGAGCACCGGCAGGACCGTGACGAAGATCGGGCCGCCCGAGTTCAGGGTCACGGCTGCCACGACCACCCGGCGCAGCACCGGATCGGCCCAGTTCAGCCGGAACCCCAGCACCAGCCGCGACCACACGGAGCCCTGCTGGACGGCCTTGACCCCCCAGGGCCGCATGGCGCGGAAGCACGCCGCCGAGACCAGGTAGCTGGCCGCGTCGACGAGCAGCGCGGCCACCCCGAGCACGTGGTAGAGGCCCGCGGCGATCGACGGCCCGGCCACCTCGGACACCGTGCTGCTGCCCTCAAGGCGTGAGTACGCCCGCACCAGCTTGTCCTCCGGCACCGTGGTGGGCACGGCGACGAGGTAGCCGACGTTGAAGAAGATCGTCGCGCCGCTGATCAGCGCCACGCAGACGAACAGCAACGGCGTCGACAGCACGCCGAACCAGTAAGCCACGGGGATCGCCGTCACCGCCACCAGCCTTACGACGTCGCACATCAGCATGGTCAGCCGTTTGTCCCACCGGTCGACCAGCACCCCGGCCACCGGCCCCAGCACGGGGATGCCGAGGTACTGGGCCATGGCCACGACGCCCACCTCGAACGCGGAGGCGTGCAGCACGAAGATCATCAGGGTCGGGACCACGAACACCGTGACGCGGTCGCCGACGAGGCTCACCGTCTGGCCGCCCCAGTACAGGTTGAACTGCTTGCCCAGGGACTCCGGCAACCTCACGGCTCCTCCCGTACGACGAAGCCGGCGGTCTTGCCGGTGCGCTCGTTGCTGATCAGCGCGTCGACGGCCGTGACCCGGAAGGCGTGCGGGTCGTGCTGGAAGGCCGTGCTGATCGTGAACGTGGCGGACATGAGCTCAGCGCGCAGCCGTTCGGGCAGATCCGGCGGCGCGTCCTGGTCGGTCAGCAGCAGCACGTCCACCGCGGACACCCGGCCGCGCTGCTGGGTGATGAGGATCTGCGCCCGGGAGACGCCCGGCTCGCGCTCCGCCTGGGCGACGATGTCGTCCACGTGCAGCCCCAGCCCGCGTACCTGCACCACCGAGTCACGGCGGCCCAGCACCCGCAGCGCCCGGTCCTCCCGGCCGCACTCGCAGGTCACGAAGCGGCCGGCGTCGCCGGTGCGGTAGCGCAGCACCGGGTTGAGCATGTCCGGGTCGAGCGTGGTGAAGTCCAGCAGCTCGTCGGCGTCCGCGTGCACGAGCTGCGCGGGCAGCGGATGGAAGACGTCGGCCGGGCACCGCGGGGTGTTGGTGCCGATCACCCAGGTCTCCGTGCTGCCGAACATGCCCCAGCGGCGCGCGTCCGGCGCCACCACGGCCATGTCCTCGTCGAGCTGGGGGTGCCACGCCTCCCCGAGCCAGAGCACCTTGCGCAGCGCGGGCAGGCGCACGCCGGTGGCCCGCGCGTGCGCGAACCACAGCCGCAGCACGCTGGGGGTGCCGCCGAACGCGGTCACGCCCTGGGCGGCGATGAACGACAGCCAGTCGCCGTACTCCTCCTTCGTCACCGAGCCCAGCGCGATGACCCGGCAGCCGGACAGGTCGGCGAAGGCCCCGGCCAGGAAGTGGGCGCCCCACATGCGGCCGGCGCCCCAGCCGTTGACGAAGACGTCGTCCGGCTCCAGCGGCCGCCACTGCTCGTACACGCCGGCCATGTAGAAGCCGGTGGGGGCGTAGCCGACCTTGGGCGCGCCGGTGCTGCCGCCGCTCTGGAAGAGCCAGGTGGCGCCCCGCTCGGCCTTGGGCGCCAGGTGCGCCAGCGCCACGTTCAGGTCGTCCTTCACCAGCGGGGGAAGCGCGGCCACGTCCTCCAGCGTGAGCACCTTGTCGCAGCCGGCGTAGCGCGGCGCGAGCGCGGGCACGGTCTTCAGCCGCTCCAGGGCTCGGCGCGGGACACGCAGATGCGGCTCGGCCGCCTCGGGCGGCAGTGAGAACGATCCGGTCATTTCTTCACCTGACCTTCGGTCAGCCAGCGGGCGTGGGCGTCGCGGTAGGCCGTCCAGCGGGCCCGGGTGACCTCGCGCTGGAGCGTGCGATGGGGGTCGCCGAAGTCCGGGGCGATCACACCGTCGGGTTCGAGCTCGGAGAACCAGTACCGCTCGCCGTCGAACAGGAAGTCGACGCAGAAGAAGGGGATGGGCAGCTTCTCGTAGAAGTACGCCGTCGCCTCGGCCAGCTCGGGCGGGACCGGCGGGAACTCCATCGCCCCGCCCCGGCTGGCGTTGGCGACCGGCGAGCCGGGCTCGGGGATCCGCTTCATCACGGCGTACGGCTCCCCGTCGACGACGTAGACCCGGTAGTCGACCGTGCCGTCGCCCAGATAGGGCTGGATGACGAGCGTGGTGTCGCCGCCCTGCGCGAGGCTGGCCAGGCCGCGGATCTCCTCGGCGTCGCGGGCCAGGTTCACCCCGCCGCCGCCGCACCAGCCGGACGGCTTGACGATGGCCGGGTAGGTCAGGTTCGCCAGTGCCACCTCGTACAGGTGCTTGCTGGTGTCCCGCCCGGTTCCGATGCGGAGGGTGGGCACCGGCGGGATGGGCGAATCGTGCAGGTAGAGGACCGTGGCCAGCTTGTCGTTGGCGATGGGCGACAGGCTCGGCGGGAAGGACAGGTAGAAGCCGGCCTGCTCCAGCACGGCGTACAGGGCGTACTGGTTGAAGACGTCCATGGACTGGTAGGGCAGCGAGTACAACGCGGTGATGAAGAGCGTGTCCTCCGGGGTGACGAGTTCGTCGTCCACGTAGACGCGCGGTTTGCCCACCTCCAGACTGTCGACCGTCACCGCGTCCGGGGAATGCCGGCTCCAGCTCAGGCCGAGCTCGGCGGCCACCTCGGCGTAGAGGTCCCAGAAGAAGTGGTGCCAGAACGCGGTGGCCCGGGTGGACTCGCGATCGGGGAAGATCCAGCACATGCGGCGCAGCGTGCTCGGGGTCATGGTCGTCCCTCTCCGTCGGCCCACCAGCGGCGGCCCGGCTCGGGCAAGGTGTCGATCGGGTCGTAGAAGGGGAACAGGCGGTCCTCGACCGGCTGGAGCCCGATTCCGTGGTTCTGGGCCCAGTACGAGATGCCGCGTTCCCGGTCGTACTCCACCACCTGGTGCACCCAGCGCTTGCCGACGTACGGCACGTCGCACACCAGCCGCGGCGTCGCGTAGCCGGGGAGGTAGCCCATGATGGCTTCCTGCAGCCGCTGGGCCTGATGGACCGGGATCCGCCAGTGTTCGGCGTTGGGGATCAGGTCGCAGAGGTAGAAGTAGTAGGGCAGGATTCCGGCTTCGCCCTGCAGCGCGAAACAGAGGTCCAGCAGGTCTTCCGTGGTCGTGTTCACGCCCCGCAGGAGCACGCCCTGGTTGCGCACGTCCCGCACGCCCGCCTCGAACATGGCCCTGGCCGCCTCGGCGACCAGCGGCGTCACCGATCGCGCGTGGTTGGCGTGGGTGTGCAGGGCCAGGTTCACGCCGCGGCCGCGGGCGACGGCGGCCACCCGGCCCATCCCCTCGACCACGCGGGGCTGGAGCCAGTGCTGGGGCAGGCCGATCAGCGCCTTGCTGGCCAGGCGGATGTCCCGGACGGACTCCAGTTCGAGCAGCCGCAGCAGGAACGCCTCCAGCCGCGGCCACGGCAGGTTGGCCACGTCGCCGCCGGAGACCACCACGTCGCGTACGCCGGGTGTGCGCTTGAGGTAGTCCAGCATCAGCTCCTGCCGGTCCACGGGCTTGAGCGCGAGCCGGGCCTTGACCACCTGGGGCGTCGAGGTGCCGACCAGGTCCATCCGGGTGCAGTGCCCGCAGTACTGCGGGCAGGTGGACAGCAGCTCGGCCAGCACCTTCGTCGGGTAGCGGTGGGTCAGCCCCTCCACCACCCACATCTCGGCCTCGTGCAGCGAGTCACGGCGGGCGCGCGGATGGCTGGGCCAGACCGGATGCCGGTCGGAGCGGACCGGCAGCAGGTAGCGGCGGACCGGGTCCGCCAGGAACTCCCGGGTGAACGCGGCCGGATCGCTCACGGGGTCCGGCGTCATCACGTTGAGCAACTGCGGCGTGATGAGCATGGACATGGTCGCGAACCGGGCCACGTCGGCCGCCAGGTCGGCGTAGAAGGACCCCTGGAGCAGGTCGCCCACCACCGCGCGCAGCTGCCCGGCGTTCTTCACGCAGTGGGCGCGCTGCCACTGGGCATCGCGCCACTGCGCGTCGGTGACGCCGCGCCAGCCCGGTAGCCGTCGCCAGTCCGGCTCGACGAGCGGACGGCGCACATAGGTGTACGGGCCGCGGGCGACGTCGGCGTTCATCTGATGGCTCATCCGGTGAACAGCACCGCGTGGCGGGTACGGAGCTCGCGCTTGAGCACCTTGCCCGTGGGGCCGAGCGGATAGTCCTCGTCGGTCCGCGCGATGATCACGGTGGCGAGCGTGGCGAGACCGGCGTCGGCGAGCGCCTTGTTCGCCTTGTCCATGACCTCCTCGGCGGTGGTGTCGGCGGCGCCGGCCTGCAGCCGCACCACGGCGATCGGGCGCTGCCCCTCCCCCGCCTTGCCGGGCACGCCGACGACCGAGCAGTCCTGGACGAGGTCGGCGCAGTCGGCGATGAGGACCTCCTCGATGGGCAGGCTGTAGACCGGCCCCGCCGCGGTGTCGATGACATCCACGGTGCGGTCGAGATGGTAGAAATTGCCCTCGCTGTCCCGGCGCGCCACATCCCCGGTCAGCCAGTAGCCGTTGAGCTCGAAGCTGCTGGTCAGCCTCGGGTCGTTCCAGTAGCCCGGCGTGCGTGAGGGAGTGATCACGGCCAGCAGGCCGACGGTGCCGTCGGGCACCTCCTCGCCGTTCTCGTCCAGCACCGCGGCCTTGATCACCGCGCCCTGCGCCTTGCCCACGCACCGGTCGTCGCGCGGGGTCTCCGGCGCGGTCACCTGGCCGAAGAGCGCCATCCCCATCTCTGAGGAGCCGAGCCCGTCGACGAACTGGGAGCCGGGCAGCGGCTCGCCGGCGGCGGCGCCCTCCGGAAGCAGCCACGACCTGATCAGGCCGGCGGGCCGCTCGCCGAGCTGGACCAGGCGCCTGATGTGCCCGTAGTGGGCGCTGTCTCCGGTATTGAACCAGGAGTGGACCTTCGCCGCCCCCTTGACCGGGAGCTCGCCGGTGGCCAGCTCCACGAACGTCCGGGGGAAGGAGGCCACCATGGTCGGCTGGAACGCCTCCATCACCGGCTCGACGGCCGTGCGCCGCCAGTCCGCCATGACCACGGTCGGCAGCCCGAGCAGCACCGCCGTGAGGAAGTAGCTGAGCCCGCCGGCGTGGGTGTGCGGCATGAGCGACATCAGCCGGTCGTACGGCTCGGCGGGGAAGCGCAGCATCCTCGGCTGCTTGCCGTCCCAGAAGCTGCGATGCCCGAGCGTCGTCGACTTCGGGGTGCCGGTGGTGCCGGAGGAGTGGATCAACGCCACGATGTCGTCGGGGGCGTGCTGGTAGGGGTACTCCTCGGGTAACCGGCCGGAGTCGGCGTCGTAGGCCCGCACCTCGGCGGCCAGGGCGATGAACCGCGGCCTGGTCTGCGGGGCGTTGCGGTAGGCCATCAGCAGCCTGGTCGTGTCGTCGGCGACGATGCCGACGACGCCCACGTGGTCGAGGTAGCGGACCATGACGTCGGCCCGCATCGCGTCGTTGATCATCGTCGGGATGGCGCCGAGCGCCGTGAGCGCCAGGAAGTGGAGCAGCGGTTCGAGCCCTTCGGCCACCACGATGCCCACCGGCTCGCCGGGGCGCACCCCGTTGGCCCAGTACCACTTGGCGTACCGGTCGCGCAGCGCCGCGAGGTCGACCAGGCTGTGGCCGCGCAGCACCACCCGGCCGCGGTGGTCGTTGTGGTGGCTGTAGACGAACGGCACCGCCCGGTTCGGGTTGGCCGCCAGGGCGTGGTCGAGGAAGTTGCCCGCGCCCAGTCCGGGCTCGGTCATGAATCCCTGCCGGACGGCCAGGGGGGCGATGGACGTGCTGTCAGTCATGGATGTCCCTCCATCGGTACGTCGCGCTTATCTCCGCGGCCACCCGGTGCCCTGATCGGATGGCGCCTTCCATCAGTCCGAAGAACTCCGTGCTCGTCTCGGTGCCGGCCCAGTGCACCCGCCGGTGGGGGGCCGTCAGCCGCGGGCCGAGCCGCGGCCAGTCGCCCGGCCCGAACAGCGCCGCGTAACAGCCCCGGCTGTAGCGCTCGTGGACCCAGTCGGTGACGTGGCAGCCGATCGGCTCCGGCAGCCCGGGGAACAGCCGCGCGGCCTGGGCGACCGCCTGCTCGCGCTGCTCGGCGGCGGGCAGGGCCGCGTACCTGTGCGCCTCCCTGCCGGTCACGAACCCGGTCAGCACGCCCACTTCGCCATCCGCAGGCGAGTCGTCCACGGTGGACAGCAAGGGGCGGCGCGCGTTGACCGACCAGCCGGACAGCCCCTGCTCCCGCCAGGCCGGCGTCGGGTACACCAGGTGGACCTTCACCGCGCAGCCGGGCGCCGTACGCTCGCCGGAGCGGGGCGCGGGCAGCACTGGCCGGTGGTCGATCGCGTCGGCGAGTGTCGGCGGCACCGCGACGACCGCGGCCTGGGCCCGTACCGATCCGGTCGCGGCGACGACGGTCACGCCGTCGCCGTCCTGGTGGATCGCGCGCACCGGCTCGCCGAGCCGCACCCGGTCGCCCAGTGCGGCGGCCAGCCGACGGCACACCTGGTGCGCGCCGCCGTCGATCCGGTCCTCCTGCGCGCCGCCCGCGAAGGCGTTCAGGTAGCGGATCCCGCCGCCCGAGCGGAGGTAGAAGGCCATGTGCAGGACGGACACGTCCGCCGGGTCGGCGGCCATCATCTCGCCGAGGAACAGCGGGAAGAACAGCCGCGCGTCCGGGTGCCGCAGATGCTCGCGCGCCCACTCGGCCGCGGTCAGCGCGTCCAACTGGGCGGCGCCCGCGGACAGCCAGGGGGCGTCCGCGCGCACCCCGCGGTCCAGCTCGTCCAGCGCGTCGAACAGCTCGCCGAGCGCGACGGCGGACAGCGGCGGGAACCGGCCGGCCCGGGTCTGGCCCGCGCCGCCGAGCGCGAACCGGCTCGCGCCGGTCATGGTGGTCGGGGTGGTCTTCAGGTCCAGCTCGGCCAGCAGGGCGGTCAGGGCGGTGTGCCGGTCTCCCAGGTACGCGGCGCCCGCGTCCACCCAGACGCCCGGGGCGACCTCGATGCCGTGCGTACGGCCGCCGACCCGCTCGCGTGCCTCGAGGACGGTGACCTCGACGCCGCTTGCCGCGAGGTCGGTGGCTGCGGTGAGCCCGGCCAGGCCGGCTCCCACGACGACGACACTCATGCGCGGTTCACGTCCTGCCCGGCGCTCGCGATCTTTTTCGCCAGGGCGCTCGGGGTCGGCGCGTCGAGGAAGTCGTCGAAATCCAGTTCAACGCCGCTGGTACGGGCGATCGCGCTCAGGACACGGGTGGCGAGCAGCGAATCCCCGCCCATGACGAAAAAGTCTGAGTCCGCCCTGACTTCCGGGTTCTCCAGGACACGCTGAAATACCGCCGAGACGGCGTTGACATTCACGGAATGGTCTCCCTCAAACGGTGGCGGACGCGTATCGCCGATGCGAACCGGCCCGGTCGACTTTTCCGCTCGCCGTGTAGACGAGTTCGGGGACGACGGTGATCCGGCTGGGCACGAGGTGGCAGGGGACGCGGTCGCGCAGGTAGTCCCGGACGTCGGCGGCCAGCGTCGCATCGTCGTCGGCGGATCGGCCGGGGACGGTGGTCGTGTCGCCGTCAGCGGGTCGGCCGGCGACGATGTAGGCCGCGAGCGTCGTGTGGTCGGCGACGGTGACGCCCGCCACCGCCACGGCGCCCACCCGCGGATGACCGGAGATCTGCGCCTCGACCTCGCCCGGGTCGACCCGGATGCCGCGGATCTTGAGCTCGTGGTCGAGCCGGCCTTCGTGCGTGAGCGTGCCGTCGGCGGCCAGGCCGACCCGGTCGCCGGTGCGGAAGTATCGCTCGGAGCCGACCTCGACGAACCGCTCGGCCGTCGCCTCCGGCAGGCCCCGGTAGCCCAGCGCCAGCGACGGGCCGCCGACCAGCAACTCGCCGTCCTCGCCGAGGTGCTGCCGGACGTGCGGCAGAGGGCGCCCCATCGGCACCCGCTCCCGTACGCCCCCGGCGGCCGGTTCGGTCGGCACCCGCTCCCCCGCTCCCCGGGCCGCCAGCGGGCCGTGCAGGTCTATGGCGTGGGTGATGAGCGTCGTCTCCGTACACCCGTAGGTGTTGACCAGGCGGATCCCGCCGGTGTCGAGCGCGCGCCAGTCGGCCAGCCGCGCCGCGCTCACGGCCTCTCCGCCGATGACGACCAGCCGGACGCAGGCGGGCAGGGTGGCCCCCTCGTCCACCAGGTGGCGCACCAGCTCGTGCCAGAACGCCGACGGCAGGTCAAGGACGGTGATCCGCTCGGCGGCGATCATGCGCAGCATGCGGTGGAACGATCCCGAGTGGGCGTGGTCATGGAAGACCAGCGTCGCCCCCGTGGTGAGGGTGGGCAGGATCTCCTCGAAGCAGGTGTCCCAGTTCAGGGACGCGAACTGCAGGACACGGTCCTCGGGGGCGAGCCCGAACAGCTCCCGCAGCGCGCCGGTCACGACGGCGATGGCCCGCCTCGGGGTCACCACGGGTTTGGGCGCGCCGGTGGAGCCGGACGTGAACAGGATGTACGCCGGATCGTCCCCGGCGACGACGACCGCGTCCGTCTCCGCCGTGACCCGGCCCGCTTCGGCGGCATGGGAGGGGAGATCCACCAGGCGCACGCCGGGCTCGGTGGGCTCGGTGGAATCGGTAGGGGGAATCAGCGTCGCGCAGCCGCTCGCCGACATCAGCGCCCGCCGCCGCGGCCACGGGTACGCCGGATCGATCGGTACGTACGTTCCGCCCGCCGCCAGGATGCCGAGCAGCGCGGCCACCGTCGCCGGCGACCGGGACGCCAGCACACCGACCACCCCGGGACGCGGGCCCAGCCGCCGGCCGGTCGCGCGCGCCCACGCGTGGAGTTGGGAGTAGGTGAGGGTCCGGCCGTTGTACGCGATCGCCGGGCGGTCGGGATGGCGGCCGACCGCCCCGGCGAAGTCGTTCATCAGGTCGTGCGGATAAAACAAAGTTGCCTCTTTCCGAGCTGACCCCGGGGAGCACCGCGTATTTTCATCCCACGGTCATTCGACTTCGAATGCACCCCGGAGAACGCGTTCAGAGTGCCGCAGGGCGCTGCAGGGGGGCTTGAAACCGGAAGGATTTCTACTGGACTGCGTCTCGTGTCTTTCGTATGGCGGCCTGTAACCACGACGTGCCAGACGGGGAGCGATATGCCAGACGGATTAGAACTGCCGGGCCTCGACCAAGCGCTGAAGATCGGGCTGCTGGGAGCGGTGCGGGCCTGGCACGGACATCAGGAGATCTTGCTCGGACCGCCCCGGCAGCGGGCGGTGCTGGCCTTGCTGGCGCTGGAGGCGGGCCGGACCGTGTCGGTCGAACGGCTGATCGAAGGGCTGTGGGGAGAGCGGGCCCCCACGGGTGCCAGGGGCATGGTGCAGGGGTACGTCTCGCGGCTGCGGCCCGCCCTGGCCAGAGCCAACGTCACGATCGCCTACTACTCGCAGGGTTACCTGCTCAGGCTCGCCGCTGACCAGGTCGACGTGCACGAGTTCAGGAACGCGGTCGCCCGCGCGCGGACGATGGAGTCCGCCGAGGCGCGGGCCACCGGGCTGAGACGCGCGCTGACGCTGTGGCGGGGCGAGCCCCTGAGCGGCGTCTCCGGCGGAGGGCTGCTGGACCTGCTGCGCGACGCCCTCGTCGAAGAACGACTGTCGGTCACCGAGGAATGCCTGAACGCCGAGACGCGGGCCGGCCGGCACGCCGGGCTGGTCCCCGAGCTGATCGCGCTCGTCGCGGAGAACCCCTTCC
Organism: Nonomuraea aurantiaca; assembly: GCF_020215705.1. Lineage (GTDB taxonomy): Bacteria > Actinomycetota > Actinomycetes > Streptosporangiales > Streptosporangiaceae > Nonomuraea > Nonomuraea aurantiaca. The sequence goes on from NZ_JAIWNB010000013.1 coordinate 176,417, forward strand.
GGGAGGGCCTGGTCGGATTGCTCATGCTGGCGCTGTACCGGGCGGGCCGGCGGGTGGACGCGCTGGAGCGCTACGAACGCACTCGCCGCCGCCTCACCGAGGAGTTGGGCCTGGATCCCAGTCCCGAGCTGCGGCAGCTTCGCCAGCGGATCCTCCGGGGGAAGGTCTCCACCATCAGATCGCCTGACCTGTCCGCGCTGGACGAGACGGAGAGCTGGGAGGCTTCGGCGACGCCCGCGCAGCTGCCGCCGGAGCCGGGGCAGTTCACCGGGCGGGCCGCCGAGCTCCGTCTCCTGGACTCGGCCGCGACCGGCGACGACGCGGCGGCGATCTCCATGGTCACGGGCACGGGCGGGGTCGGGAAGACGGCGCTGGCCGTCCACTGGGGGCACCGGATGCGCTCCCTGTTCCCGGACGGCCAGCTCTACGTCAACCTGCGCGGCCACTCGCCGGAGCGGCCGCTGCGCCCGATCGAGGCGCTCGGGCAGTTCCTGCGCGGGCTCGGCGTGCCCGCCGAACGGGTGCCGCACGCGGAGGAGGAGGCCAGCGCCGCCTACCGCAGCCTGCTCGCCGACAGGAGGGTCCTGGTGATCCTGGACGACGCCGGCAGCGAGGAGCAGGTCCGTCCACTCCTGCCGGGCGGCCGGCGCTGCGCCACCGTGATCACCAGCCGGGACCGGCTGACCGGCCTGGTCGCCCGGGACGGCGCGCTCCCCGTTCCGCTCGGCATGCTGGCCCCGGAGGAGGCCGGCGCCCTGGTCGGCAGGCTCCTCGGCGACGAGCGCCTGGCGGCCGAGCGGGACGCCGCCCGTGAGCTGGCCAGGGCCTGCGGCTACCTGCCGCTGGCGCTGCGCGTCGCGGCGGCCGGCGTCCTCGGCCGGCCCGCCGGGGGCATCGCCGGCCAGGTGCGCCGGCTCACCGGGACCCGGCTGTCCTCGCTGGCGGTCAACGGTGATCCGCACGCGGCGGTGCGCGGGGCGTTCGACCTGTCCTATCGCCGCCTGGACCCGCCGTCACGGAGGCTGTTCCGGCTGCTCGGCCTCATCCCCGGGCCGGCGTTCACGGCCGAGGCCGCCGCCGCGCTCTCCGGCGCGTCTCTGGCCGAGACCGAGCACCTGTTGTGCCGGCTCGCCGCCGCGCACCTCATCGAGGAGAGTGAGCCGGGCCGCTACACCTTCCACGACCTGATGCGGGAGTACGCCCGCGAACGTGCCCGAGCCGAGGAGAGCGAGCTCGACCGTACCCGCGCGCTGTCGTCGCGGGAGGCGCCTATCTGACCAGGCCGCGCGGGTGGCGGACCCGCAGATGACCGTAGGCGAGCTCGCCGGCGATCTGGACGTGCGGCCGTCCCGGGCGGGGGCGGCCGGGCGCCTTGCAGACCACCCTTCCCCACTCGGTCCGCGCCTGGTCGACGTTCGCCGTCGCGCCGGCCGGCAGGACAATCGTCGCTGAGCCGTACGCGAGGCGGAGCTCGATCCCGATCTCGGCGTACTCGATGACGGCTGCCGACAGGTCGAGGTGCACACCGCCGTAGTCGGACTCGATCCGCAGCACGCGCGGGACCTGCCAGTCGCCCGACCGTCTGATGCGCCCGCCGGTGGACCTCAGCAGGACCACCTCCTCCTCAGGAGGATCGGGCAGGTCGACGACCGCCTGCGCCAGATCGCCCTGGGTCACGGCGGTGAGAGCCCGTTCGACCCGCTCCTCCATCTCGGCGAAGCCGAGGCGTCCGTCGGCGTACGCCTGCTGGACGCGGTGAACGATCCGGTCGCGCTCGGCGTCGTCGTGCCGTCCCGCGGGGAGGTTCATTGGGAGACCGCCCTCTTGTACAGCCGCGTGGCCAGCGGGACGAACACCGCCAGGATCAGCACGCACCAGCCCACCGACACCGCCACCGCGTGCTGGAGCGGCCACGCGTCGGGCACCGGCCGGAGGGCGGTGGTGTTGCCGAACAGTTCGCGCGCCGCCTGGACGAAGGTGGAGACCGGGTTCCATTCGGCGACGGGCTTGAGCGGGCCGGGCAGCCGGGAGCTGTCGACGAAGACGTTGGACAGGAAGACCAGCGGGAACGACACGAGGGTGGCGATGTTGTTGAACACCTCCGGCGTACGCAGGGCCAGCGCGATCGTCGCCGTCACCCACGAGAAGGCGTAGGCGAAGAACAGCAGCAGCAGGAACCCCCCGACGGCCTCGAGCGGCGAGGAGCGGACGCGCCAGCCGACCAGGAGTCCCACCAGCGCCATCGTGGCGATGCTGGTGATGTTCATGAGCATGTCGCAGAGCGTCTGCCCGACCAGCACCGCCGACGGCGCCATCGGCAGCGTGCGGAACCGGTCGAAGATGCCCTTCTGCAGGTCCTGGGTGAGCGTGTAGCCGGTGATCTGCGCGCTGGTGACGATCGTCTGGACGAAGATCCCCGGGAGCAGATACTCCGTGTAGGAGATGCCGGGCAGGTCGATCATGCTGCCGAACACGTACACGAACAGCAGCACGAACACGACCGGCAGGATGATCACGCCGCCGAGCAGGTCGGGGGCTCGCCTGATCTTGAGCGCGTTGCGCTTGCTGATCGTCATGCCGTCGGCGATCGCCATCTGAAGGGGGCTCATCGGACCGGCTCCTTGGTGTCGTCGGTGGCGGCCTGGTGGCCGGTGAGGCTGAGGAAGACCTCGTCCAGGGTCGGTCGCCGCAGCCCGGCGTCGCGTACGGTGACGCGCTCGGCGGCCAGGTGACCCAGGGCGGTGGTGAGCGAGGCGGCGCCGCCCGCCACGGGGATGGTGACGCTCAGGGCGGTGGGGTCGGTCTGGACGTCGGCGACGGCCAGCGGCGCCAGGACCCGGCGTACGGTCTCCAGCTCGGCGCTGTCGCTCACCGTCAGCTCGATCCGGTCGCCGCCGACCTGGTCCTTCAGCTGGTCGGCGGTGCCGAGCGCGATCACCCGCCCGTGGTCGACCACCGCGATCCGGTCGGCGAGCCGGTCGGCCTCCTCCAGGTATTGGGTGGTGAGCAGGACGGTCGTGCCGCCCGCGACCAGCTCGGAGATGACCTCCCACAGGCCCGCTCTGGCGCGGGGGTCCAGGCCGGTCGAGGGCTCATCGAGGAACAGCACCGGCGGATCGGCCACCAGCGCGCCCGCCAGGTCGAGCCGGCGCCGCATGCCGCCGGAGTAGCCCTTGACCGGGCGGTCACCGGCGTCGGTCAGGTCGAAGCGCTCCAGCAGCTCGCGGGCGCGCTGCCTGCTGCGCCTGGTGCCCAGGTGGTAGAGGCGGCCGACCATCTCCAGGTTCTCGGCACCGGTGAGGTGCTCGTCGACCGCGGCGTACTGGCCCGATGCCCCGATGCGGGAGCGCAGGCGCTGGGCGTCGGCGACGACGTCGAGTCCGGCGACGGTGGCGTGTCCGGCGTCCGGCCGCAGCAGGGTGGTCAGGATCCGCACGGTCGTCGTCTTGCCGGCGCCGTTGGGGCCGAGTAATCCGAGAACTGTGCCTTCGGGGACCGACAGGTCGATGCCGTCCAGGGCGGTGACGGTGCCGTACTTCTTGACCAGACCCTCGGCCACGATCGCGGGGGGCATGAGATCTCTCCTTTGGTTTTTTGTGTCATGAACGGCGGATCACGATGTCGCCGTAGGCGGTGTGGGCGCGCACCTCGACGGTCTTGTCGGTCTGTGCCGGGCCGTCGCAGGGGTCCAGGTCGACGTCCACGGCGCCGTACTGGGAGCTCACATCCAGCCAGGCGGCGCTGCCCTCCCGGACGCCGAGTTCGAGCCGGCCGCCGGCGGTCTCCAGGACGACCGCGCCGGACACCACCTCGCCGATCCGGACACTGCCGTAGGCGGTCTTGGCGGCGACCCCGGCCAGGGCGTGGTCGACGGTGATGTCGCCGTAGGCGGTGTTCAGCCGCAGCTCGCCGGTCACCGCGCCGAGGACGAGGTCGCCGTTGGAGGTCTTGACCACCGCCGTGCCGTCGATCTCGCCGATCCGGATGGTGCCGTTGGAGCTGGTGATGTCGGCGTGCCCGACCGACCGGGTCACCGAGATGTCGCCGGAGCCGGTCTTCAGCTGCAGCCGGGCCGCCCGCTCCAGCCGGATGTCGCCGTAGGAGGCGATGCACTTCACGTCGCCGAGGCGGCCCCTGCAGCGGAAGTCCGCCGCGCCGTTCGCTTCGACGCGGGAGCCGGCCGGCAGGTCGATCGTCACGTCGACCGAACCGTCCCATCCGAGCAGCGAACGGGCCCAGTTCTTGGGCGACTCGACCAGCATGTCGATCGAGCCGCTCCACCCGGACAGCGACGCGGCCCGGGGCTTGCCCGCCTTCACCAGCAGCCTGCCGCCGGCGTACTCGATCTGGGCCTGATCGGCGGCCTGCCGGTCGACGTCGCTGGACTCGTCACTCGGGCGTACGTCGACGACGGTGTCGGTGCGGTCGCTCGCGTTGATCCGGACTTCGGCGGTCGCCAGGTCGATGATGGCCACGATGGGCTCGGGGGTGTCGAACGTTGGCATGGCGTTTCCCTCATGGATTCGGCGGCTGGATTCGGCGGTGTTCCGCTTACCGGAACGTGTGGTCGTGAGCCCGGCTAGCGCACCCAGCCGGTGTGGCTCCGAACGGTCTGGGAGCCCCGATGCCGGCTCCCGTCGCGTTCGAGCGCGGCGGAGACCGCGCGGACCAGCCAGGTGTTGACCGAGAGCCCCTCTCCGGCGGCGGCCTCCTCGATGCGCGGCTTGAGGTGGTCGGGGACGCGGAGCGAGATCCGCGACGTCCCGCCCTCGTCCGCTCTGGCACCTGGGTCGCTCGCCCTGGCGGGCCCGGCCTCGCCCGTGTCCCCGAGCGGCTGGCCGCCGGGCGGTGGCGTCACGATGAAGCCGGGCTCGCGGCCGCGCAGGCGCACCTCCACCGAGCCCGGCGCGAGATCGCGGGTGATCTCGTCCGCGGCGGCGGAGAGCGCCTCCAGGAGGGCGAGCCGGGTGGCCGGTTCGAGTGCCGCGGCGAGACGCTCGGCGATCGCGCGGGCGTCATCGCCGCCCGCTCGGGCGGTGGTCGCGAGTTCGCGGCGGAGGTGGTCTACGTACGGCGCCAGATCCATGACGCAACTATGACGCCATGATGACGTCATTTCAAGTGCCTTGAGTCGCCCACTGTGATGTCATCGAGGCGTCAAAACGCCGAGCGCCGAGCGGACGGGCTCTAAAGCCGTCTGCTCGGCGCTCGGTGACCAGCGGTTTTGGGGTCAGATCGCTTTCATCGTCTGAAGGGGATGTTGAGCCAGGGACTGTTCGGGTCGGTCGTCAGAATTCGGTGGGCGTTGAGCATCTCTCCGTACCAGTCGCCGAACTCCTCCTCGTCGAAGTGGAGGCAGCGGCCCAGGATGTAGGCGGCCGAGAACTCTTCCCACGAGCGGTAGTTGATCCGGCTGACCGCGCCGGCGTGGCGGACCGCCGTTTCGGCCTCCGCCAGGTCGCAGTAGCGGGCGCCGAGCCCCCAGCGGGCCATCTTCGAAGCCCGCCCGTAGTCCCACGCCTCCACCGTGCGGACGAACCCGCCTGCGGGAAGCAGCCCGTCCGCACGGAATCGGGCCTCGTAGCGGAGGATCCGCCCGATGAGCCGCTGGGCTCCGGCGACCTCGGCCTCCGTCTCGGAGTCAGAGGTGGTCGCGTCCTCCGCGGCGCGGTGCCGTATGACCCGTGACGTCACCTGACGCCAGTGGTCCACCTCGACCGCGCCGCCGAAGTCGCGGGCGAGGGTGCTTCGTATCCCCAGCACGAATCCCCAGACCGAACTGCTCATCCGGCCCTTGAGCAGCGTCTCCTGGGCATGCCGCCACCCTTCCCGGCTGGTGATCTCCCACCACTCCTCCAGCCGTCTGCGCTCACGGACGTAGCCGGTGCCGTGCCAGCCCATCGCGTTCCAGAGGGAGGCGTTGTTCACACAGAGCAGCGCCCCGCAGGCGAGGCCGTGAGCGACGTCGCCGTGCAGCGCGCCCCCGACCCACAGCGTGCGCAGTTGATTGCGGCGCGTGCTGGATATCCGGTCGGCATGCCGACGCCACGTCTGCCGGTGGACGGCCGTCGCGGGGAAGAACGCCTCGCACGGGGTGCCGGGGTTGATGGCCAGCCACTCGTCGTCCCGGGGCCAATCCTGGACAAGCTTCCCCAGGTCCACCTCGAAGAAGACCGGGTCGGGCACGGGCGCCGGAAGCATCCCCTCGGTGACGAACGCGAGACTCAGCGGACTTCCCGGCTTCGGGCCCCAGTATGCGGCGTTGTAGTGAAGCCAGCCCGGCTTGGCGTCGGCCTGGGCGCGCGACATCGCGTGATACAGATCCGTGCCCGCGAGGACGTCGAAGTACGCGGCCCAGTCGCCGCGCGTCTTGGCCTCGTACAGGGCACGTTCGACGTCGGTGGGCGCCTGCCATACAGCCTCGGGGGCGGCGAGATCCATGGCATCACATTGTGAAGCACGGCCTCAGGAGGCATTGATCCGCCTCCTATGCGGCAAATGCCGCCATACCCGAATGCGCATAGCTTGAGGAAGATGGCGGCTGCCATACGTACCTCCTGACGGCAGATTCCGGTTTCGGGAGGTATGTATGCACCGCAGAGTCGCCCTGCTCTCCGCTGTCGCGCTCACCGTGGCAGGCGCCTTGGTCCCAGCGGGCGCCGCCCAGGCCAGGAGCGGGACCGGCCTCGACCCCAGGCCCGTCAGGTGGTCCGCCACGGACTCCTCGTCGGAACGCAGGAACGTCCTGCAGTACTGGACGCAGCAGCGCACGCTGGCGGCGCGGCCACTGGATACGCCCACGCCGCGACGTGGTAATCGGTCGGGCGGCCCGACCCAGGGGACGCCGTGGGCGACCCGCGGCGCCTCGGCCACCATCACCCAGCGCACCCCGTGGACGAGCGGCGGCGCGGCGCGCGTCCAGACCGCCTCGGCCTCCACCGCGCAGAAGGGGGCCCGGGTGCCCAACAGCCCCGGCCTCCGGTGGACGGACGGCGGCGCCGTCGTGCGTACCACCGGACGTGTCTTCTTCACCACCGCCGAAGGCGGCAACGCCTCCTGCTCCGGTACGGCGGTGACCAGCGCCAACGAGAGCGTCGTGATGACCGCCGGGCACTGCGTGAAGATCGACGGTGCGGCCCACCGCAACTGGGTGTTCATCCCGGGCTTCGACAACGGGCGGCGGCCGTTCGGCACGTGGGTGGCCACCAGGATGCTCACCACGCAGCAGTGGAACGCCAACGAGGACATCAACTTCGACATCGCCGCGGTCGTGGTCGCGCCGCTGCAGGGACGGACGTTGACCGACGTCGTGGGCGGGCAGGGGGTGGCGTTCAACCAGCCGAGGCAGCGGCAGATGTTCTCCTTCGGCTACCCGGCGGCGCCGCCGTTCGACGGCTCCAGGCTGATCTACTGCAGTGGGCGCGCGTTCAACGACACCGTCATGACCAGGGACCAGGGGCTGCGCTGCAACATGACCGGCGGGGCGAGCGGCGGCCCGTGGTTCCAGGGGTTCAACGAGTCGACCGGGCTCGGCTGGCTGAACTCCGTCAACAGCTTCAAGTACGACTTCGCCCCGGACTTCATGTTCGGTCCCTTCTTCGGGAACGAGGCGATGGCCGTCTACCAGGCCGCGCAGAACACCAACGCCACCTGATCCCCCGAAACCGGACTCCCGGCCCCGCCCGTACATCACCGGACGGCGGGGTCGGCATGCGGTCCGGTCAACCGCTCGCTCAAACGAACGACCCCTCAATCGCGTAAAGGCGGCGAGGGCCAGCGAGCGGGGAAGGGGCCGCGGCGGGCAGACCGCAGCCCCTTTTCGACCGACCGGCCCACAGACCGATAGACCGACCGACCGATAGACGGAACGATCATCCGATCACCCGATCCCGATCCCCCGACACTCGATCACTCGCCGCTCACTACAAGTCAGTGGCGATGATCTTCTCGATGTTCCGTTCCGCGAGCGCCGTGATGGTGACGAACGGATTGACGCTGGTGTTGCCGGGGATCAGCGAGCCGTCGATGACGTACAGCCCCGCGTAGCCGGTCAGCCGGCCGTAGTTGTCGGTGGCCTTGTTCAGGACCGCGCCCCCGAGCGGGTGGTACGTGAGGTGGTCGCCCCAGACCTTGTAGATGCCGAAGAGGTCGGTCCGGTAGATCGTCCCCTCCTTGTCGTTGATCTTGTCGAAGATCGTTTTGGCCATGTCGATGGCCGGCTGCTTCCAGGCGGTCTGCCAGTTCAGATCGACCTGACCGGTCGTGGCGTTCCAGGAGAAGCGGGCCCGGTTCGGGTTCTTGGTGATCGACAGGTAGAACGAGGCGAAGGTCTCGATCCCGGTGGGCAGCGGCGCTACCTCGGCGAACGCCCCACCGGTCGCCCAGTTGTCGATGCCGGCGCAGGGGATGGTCGACTGGGAGGCGCCGGTCGGGTCCCACAGGTGGTTGGCGCGGCCGCACATGACGTTGCCGTTGTCGCCCCAGCCGTTGCCGACCTCGCTGTTCAGGTTGGGCAGCGCGCCGGTGGCCTTCAGCTTGACCAGCAGCTTGCTGGTACCGACGCTGCCGGCGGCGAAGAACACCCGGTCCGCGGTCACGGTCTTGGTGGCCGTGGTGTCACCGGTGGTGTTGATCTGCTGGATGACGACCGTGTAGCCGCCACCGGCCGCCGGGGTGACCGAGGTGACCTTGTGCAGCGGTGAGATGGTGACCCGGCCGGTGGCCTTGGCCTGGGCGAGGTAGGTCTTCTGGAGTGACTTCTTGCCGTAGTTGTTGCCGTAGAGGATCTCGCCGGCCAGGGCGGACTTGGTGGCGGTTCCGGCTGCTTCCTGCTCCATGTAGTTCCAGTCGTACACGTCGGGTACGAAGACGAACGGGAAGCCGGACCGCTGGGCGTGCTTACGGCCGACGCGGGCGAACTGGTACCAGTCGGTGGAGTCGAACCAGGCAGAACGGATGGTGCCGACCCCGAGACCGGCGTTGGCCCGCGGGTAGTAGGTGTTGTACATCTCGTCGGCGTTGACCGAGGGGAGGATGGCGGCGAAGTTCTCCCGCTTGGGGGTGACCGCCATGCCGCCGTTGACCAGCGAGCCGCCGCCGACGCCGCGGCCCTGGTAGACGGTGATGCCGCTGAACTCCTCGGCGTCCAGGACCCCGGTGTAGCGGGAGATGTCCCGGTCGATCGGGAAGCCGAGGAAGTAGTTGAGGGGCGCCTTGGTCTTGGTACGTAACCAGTAGGAGCGGTTGTCCGGGGCGAGCGTGCTGCAGAAGATCTTGCCGTCGGAGCCGGGGGTGTCCCAGGCCATACCCATCTCGATCATGTGTACGTCGACGCCCGCCTTGGCGAGACGCAGTGCCGCCACGGAGCCGCCGTACCCGGTGCCGATCACCAGGGCCTGGACATGGGCCCCGTTGGCGATCGGACCGGCCGCCGCCTGAGCTGCGGTGGGGTGGGCCGCGAGGGCCAGAGCGCCCACGCTTCCGGCGATGAATCCACGACGCGAGACACCTCTGGAACCGGCCTCGCCCGGGGTGTTGTCACTCATCCGATGTTCCTTACTCTCGACGGGATGAGAACAGGGTTCTTGCTGCAGCTCGCGCCTGGAAAAGCCTGGTGAAGCCCGAAAAAACCTGGTGAAGCCTGGAGAAGGGCTAGCGGGTCCGCCGGGTGGCGGGTGAGGGCCCACTGGGCAGCCGGCACACGGTGTCGAGGCCCAGTACGTGGTTGAGCCGCCCGAAGGCCAACCAGGAGCCGATGCTCATGCTCAGCTCGACGATCTCGAGCTGGCTGTAGTGCGCGGTCATCCGGGTCCAGAACTCGTCGTCGAGGCCATGGTGGTCCAGGGCGTACCGCTCGGCGTACTCGGCGGCGAGCCGGGTGCGGTCGTCGAAGGCGTCGGTGGTGCGCCACTGAGTCACCGCGTCGGCGAACTCCTCCTCGACCTTCTGCCCGTCCCGCTCGGTACGCCAGTCCAGGCAGAAGGCGCACCCGTTGATCTGCGCGATCCGCAGCCGTGCCGCCTCGAACTCGCGGAGCCCGAGGGTCGTGTGGGCGTACACCGACAGGGAGAAGTGCGAGGCGGCGGTCCCGATGCCGGGCACCATCTCACCCCAGACGTACTCGATCGCGTCCTTTCCCTCGGGGATGTCGAGGTTCATGGCTGTTTCCTCCCGAGTTTGCCGATCGCGGGGCGCAGCGGAACGTCGAGCGCGTCGTAGAGTCCGGGTCCGGCCTCCACGAGCCAGTCGATGGCGCTCACCAGCCGGCCGACCGCGGTGGCGTTCCCGCCCGCGGCGCGGTTGCCGTCCTCGTCGGTGGCCTCGATGGTGACCTCGATGCGCGGGCGGCCCTCGATGATCACCCGGTGCGCCGCGTGGCCGTCGGGCGGCGTCGGCCAGTCCGGCGCGCAGGACGGGTGGATGCGGGTGACGTGCTCGATGACGATGCGGGGCTCGCCCTCGACGATGCCCTGCACCTCGAAGCGCACCGCGCCCTGGGTGCCGGCGTCGAACTCGCCCATCGTCTCCGTACGCACCGTGGACTCGAGCGGGCGCCGGTCGCGGCTCTCGCGGATCTCGTCGAGTTCGACGCCGAGGGCTCTGGCCATCAGCCGTACCTGCCCGCCCCACACCATGGTCGGGACCGTCGGCGCGATCATCGGCGGCTCGTAGTCCATCGGCTGGCCCATGCCGACCAGGTACCGGACCGAGTCGGGCTGGTCGTAGGTGGAGTAGTCGAAGATCTCCTGGCAGCGGATCACGTCGACGGTGCCGCCGAGTCCGCTGATCAACAGGGGCAGCACGTCGTTGCCCCAGCCCGGGTCGATGCCGGAGACGAACAGCGAGCCGCCGCCGTCCGCGATGGCGGCCAGCACCGGCTCCCGCAGCTCCGGCGGGGCGTTGCGCTGGTCATAGAGCGCGTACAAGGAGGGGGTGACGACCACGGCGCCGGCGCGGATCGCCCTGATGATGTCGGCGAGCGCCTCGTCGGGGCGGATGTCGCCGGACGCCGCGTAGACGACGGCGCGGGGACCGGCGGCCAGCACCGCGTCGACGTCGTCGGTCGCCGCGACCCCCAGATCGTGGCCGAGCCGGGCGAGCGCGCCCGCGTCGCGGCCGACCTTGCCGGGATCGTGGACGAGTACGGCCGCGAGTCTCAGCGCCGGATGAGCCTCGACGGCACGGATGGCCGCACGGCCGACATTGCCGGTGCCCCAGACGATCGTGGACAGCATGAGCGGAGCGTAGCAAGCGCTTGGTTAGGTGCATAGAGCCATCGCGACACCGGCCGCCCGGCACCGCCCCGGCCCCCGCCACGCCGAAATGCAACGTTTCATCGGCCGACCGGCGCTCGGAATGGGCAGGTAAAAGGTCCGGCGATATCACGGGACATTCTCCGGAGTAGGCGCCTGAGCACTGTTCGGCGACCGCCCGGAATACCGCGATCGAGCTCGAACGCGTCCTTCCAATAAGTCGGCTCGAGTTTCAGCGTCCCCGACGCGCACAAAGAGCACTACGACTCCCTCACCTACGGCAGTCCCCTATAACTGATGGGCTCATGGAGACCTCATCGAGCCGGTCGAACTCCCGGCGAAGTCTTCGCCGTCAAGCCCGAATCGCCGCTCTGACCTGCAATTTCTCCTCTCGGGTGAACCATGCCGCCGGTGCCCCCGTATCTGGTGAAAAGCGGGCTTTCCCGCCCACGTCATCAATCCGGGAGGAGTTCCGTATGGCGAATGCCTCGGGGAGCAAGCCATTCAGGCCATGGCTGGGAGTGGTTTCCCTGGTCGGAGGTGTCGCCCTCGTTCTGGCGGGTGGCCCGTTATCCGGGCAGTCGCGGAACATGGTGAACCTGTCCGCCAGCGCGGACACGATCACCTGCCCGAACGTGGCCGACAAACTGCCGGACATTCCCGCCCAGGCCCAAGCCGAAGTCGACCGTAACCTCAAACTCCTGCAAACACAGATCGACGAAGCCAACAAGCGGCTCATCACCTCAGCAGGCGAAGGCGGCCCCAACTTCGTACAGAACGCCATCCTCGGCCCCCTGGCCGACAAACGAACAGCCACCATCAACCGCATCGCCACAGCCATCGGACGAGTCGCCGACCGCCCCACCGGACTGGACGGCCTGGCCACCTGCAAACTCGGCAACGGCGGCAGCGCGACCGCCCCCGCCACGCAGGACCCTGAGGCCTCAGAGCCCCCCACATCGCCGCCGTCCGACAACGCGACCACACCCCCCGCCACCGGCGGGAACAAGATCACCTGCCCGGACGTAGCGGGCAAGCTGCCCGACATTCCCGCCCAGGCCCAAGCCGAAGTCGACCGTAACCTCAAACTCCTGCAAACACAGATCGACGAAGCCAACAAGCGGCTCATCACCTCAGCAGGCGAAGGCGGCCCCAACTTCGTACAGAACGCCATCCTCGGCCCCCTGGCCGACAAACGAACAGCCACCATCAACCGCATCGCCACCGCCATCGGACGAGTCGCCGACCGCCCCACCGGACTGGACGGCCTGGCCACCTGCAAACTCGGCAACGGCGGCAGCGCGGCGACCTCGAAGCCGAGCGCGAGCGCGAGCTCGACGGCGGCGTCCGGGCCGACGGCCGACGACTTCGTCGACATCCAGTCGGTCGACCCCGTGCAGCAGCAGCATAGGACCGCTTCCAGCGGCACCTTCGTCTCCAGGTGCGGCACGCCCCAGGAGGGTCACGCCAACAGCGACAACGTCATCACCGCTCCAGGTGTGGCCAAGGGTGGCCGGCAGCAGAACGACTACGTGGGCAATGTGTCCACTGACGCCTTCTCCACGAACGAGAGCCTGGCCGCCTCGGACACCACCTGCCGCATCCGCGCCGACAGGTCGACCTACTTCTGGCCGGTCCTGCGGGTAGGCGGGGCGGACGGCAACGCCGTGCGGCCGTCACTGGTGCAGTTGCAGTTCCGTGGCAACGCCATGTCGAAGGTCACGGCGGCGCCTCAGTTCCTGAGGCTGATCACCGGCGACGCGCAGGCGGTGAGCGGCGGCGGGCCCAGTGACACGGCCAGTGACGCGCCCAGCGACACTGCCGGCGACGTGCCCACTGACCTGCCCACTGACACGGCCAGTCACATGGCCAGTGACACCGCCAGTGCCGCACCCAGTGACGCGCCTGGTGACGCGGCCAACGCCCGGCCCACGTGGAGCTGCACCGGCTTCGCCAACAGGCTGACCGACAAGTATCCGCTCTGCCCGTCCGGCAGCAAGCTCATGCGTGTCTTCGACATGCCCAGCTGCTGGGACGGCCAGAACCTCGACAGCGCGGACCACCGTACCCACGTCGTCTTCCCCGACGAGAACGGAGCCTGCCCGGCCGACACCCAGGCGGTGCCGCAGCTGCGCGTCACGCTCGTCTACGACGACGTGTCCAACACCCAGCCCGACGGTACGAACGTCCCCTTCATGGTGGACAGCGCCCCCAGCGAAGGGAACAGCCCGAACACCGACCACGCGGGTGCCATCGAGGTGATGTCGAAGCAGCTCATGAACAACGTCGTCCGATGCATCAACAGCGGCAGGAGGTGCTGACGACCGGCAGGAATCGCTGACCGGCCGGAAGGAGGAACGCGAAAGGGCCGCCCGAGGACTCCCGCGGGCGGCCCTTCCGCGGTCAGCGGCCGCTACTGACCGCGTGGTACTGCAGGTCCTGCACCACGGGAGCGGCCACCACGGTCCACGGGGAGGTGACGGTGGCCGTCGTCGTCCCGGAGCGGACCACCGAGACCTTGTTGGTGCCGTTGGCCAGCGGATAGAGCTGGGCCTGCAGGCCCGCCCTGACTTGGTAGGTCTTGGCCGTGCCGCCGACGATGGCGTTCACGGTCGCGGCGCCGGTGAGGAACGACAGGATCTCGACGCTGTCCCTGGGCGTGCTGGTGCCCGAGCGGGGCGCCATCAGCTTCGTCTGGCCGCCCATGGGCTTGGCCGCGGCCGGCTGGGTGCGGTGCGTCAGGTAGACCGTGTCCCGGACGATCAACGGCGACACGACGACGCGGCCGTCGGCCAGGCGGTAGATCGACTTCGACGCGGCCAGCTCGGCGAGGGAGGCGGCCAGCGTCGGGGCGTCGGCGGTCAACGACGTCATGTCGGGCATCGGGACGATGGTGAAGCCGGTGTCGCCAGAGGTAGGGAGGTCGCGCGGACCACGAGCTCGGGCTCGAAACGCCCCCTCGTGTCCTCCTCGTCCTCGATACCGAGCAGGATCCGGACGGCACTGGCGCCGAGCGCCGCGGAGGGGTGCCGAATGCTCGTGAGCGGCACGATCGCGAAATCGGCGAACTCTATGTCGTCATAGCCCACGAGGGACAGCTCCTCCGGCACGCGCACCCCCGCCACGATGAGCCCGTGCAGGAGGCCCAGCGCGAGCAGGTCATTGCCCGCGACGATGCCGTCGGGAAAGCGGGACGTTCCCTCAGAGAGGGGGGACTTCGGGCGTTCGAGCAGTGTCCGCGCGACCTCCTCACCGGTCTTCGCGGTCTGGACCGGCACGCGGACGACCTCGAGCGTGGCCGGCTCCGCGGACTCGGCGATCGCCCGCCTGGCTCCCGCCAGCCGCAGGTCAACGTGCGGATGCGTACCGCCCACGAAGGTCAGGCGACGTCGGCCCTGGGCGAGCAGGTGCGAGGCGGCGAGGTAGCCGCCCCGCTCGTTGTCGCCGGAGATCGCCGGATAGCTGTGCGGCCCCTCGGCGACGCCGACGAGGACGAACGGCGTCCCCCGCCTCCTCAGCCCGAGCAGCTCCTCGGGAACATCGCCGACCGGAACGGCCAGCACCCCGCTCACCTGCTGAGACTCCAGGAAGTTGATGTACGCGCGCTCCCGATCGAGGCTCTCATCACTGTTGGCGACCAGGATGAAGCGGCCGTGCGCGGCGGCCTCCGCCTCGGCGCCCGCCGCGATCTCCGCGTAGACGGGGTTGCTCGTGCTGGACAGGAGCAACCCGAGCGCGAGGCTGTGGCCGACCCGGAGCCGCCGTGCCGCGTCGTTGCCGACGTAGCCGAGTTCGTCGGCGGCCGCGAGAACCCGCTGCCGCCGCTCCGGCGAGACGCGGTTCGGCTGGGTGAAGGTGTAGGAGACGGTCGCTCGCGAGACCCCGGCGCGCGCCGCGACATCGGCGACCGTGGCGACGGAATCCTCAGCCTTCGACCGCTTCGGCACCGAGCCAGCGGACATCGGACTCCTCACTGTCAGGTCGGTCGGGCACGCCCGCCAGCCTAGCGCAGCCGTGAATCGATTCACGCAGCGTGCCGCTCGACCGTTGACACAGGTCTGGGCGCCGCGTAGTGTCCCCGAACTACTGTGAATCGATTCACAGCGATGAGCAGCCGAGCAGCGGACACGAACATCTGCGAGAGGAGTCACACGTGGCTTTGCCCCATGCGACGACGACACCGCCGGCCGTGAGGGAGCCCACCGCGCAGGCGCCTCCCGGTCCGACCGGAAAGACCCGGCGCGGGGCGGGCGTGCGCGCTCCCTGGTGGTTCGTCATCCCCGCGCTCGCGGTGTACCTCTTCATCGTCGTCGTCCCCAGCGCCAACGGCGCGCTGTCCTCCTTCACCGACTGGAACGGACTGCGGCCCGTCTGGTCGTTCGTCGGACTGGACAACTACGCCGCGGTCTTCTCCGACCGGACCGCCCGCGACGCCCTGGTCAACACCCTGCTCCTGGCCGCGGCGGCGACCGTGGCGCAGAACCTCGTGGGGCTGCTGCTGGCCTTGGGCGTGAACAGTGTGGTCAGGAGCCGGTACGTGCTCCGCGTGATCTTCTTCGCGCCCGTGGTGCTCACGCCGCTGGTCGCCGGCTACGTATGGAGCTTCCTGCTGTCACCCAGCGGCGCCGTCAACGACGCGCTGCGGACCGTCGGCCTCGGCGCGCTGGCGCACGACTGGCTCGGCGACCCGGACACGGCGCTGTACGCGATCGTCGCCGAGATCGTCTGGCAGTTCTCCGGCTACTCCATGGTGATCTATCTGGCGGGACTGCAGGCGATTCCGGCCGAGGTGCTGGAGGCGGCGACGATCGACGGGGCGGGCGCGTGGAGCAAGTTCCGCCGCGTCGTACTCCCCCTGCTCAACGGCGCGGTCGTGATCAACGTGATGCTCTGCCTGATCGGCGGGCTCAAGCAGTTCGACCAGGTGATGGCCATGACCGGCGGCGGGCCGGGCACCGCGACGGAGACCATCTCCACGGCGATCTACAAGAGCGCCTTCCTGCTGGGCGACTTCCCGTTCTCGATCGCGCTGGCCGTCGTCATGACCGTGGTCATCGCGGTCCTCGCCGCCGTCCAGTTCCGCCTGACGCAGAGGAAGACCTCCTGATGCACGCGCGCTACACCTGGCGGACCCTCAGCCGCGAGACGATGCTGATCCTGCTCGCCCTGCTGTTCCTCGTCCCGCTCGTCGGCCTGCTCAACGTCTCGCTGAAGCCGCAGGACAGCCAGACCAGCGCGCTGGCCCTGGAGTTCCCGCCCACGCTCGACAACTACGCGCAGGCCTGGACGCAGGCCGACCTCGGCGCGGCCCTGGTCAACAGCTTCGCCATCACGGCCGTCAGCGTCGTCCTGATCATCGCCTTCTCGGCACTGGCCGCCTACCCGCTGGCCCGCGTGACCCGCGGCTGGTCGCGGTACGCCTTCTACTTCGTCATCGGCGGCCTGCTCATCCCGGGCCAACTGGCGCTGCTCCCGCTGTACGCGACCATGCGGGACCTGGGCCTGCTCGGCTCGCTCTGGTCGGTGATCCTGATCAACGTCGGGCAGCAGATGCCGTTCTCGGTGTTCCTCTACACGATGTTCCTGCGCGAGCTGCCGCTCGACTACGAAGAGGCGGCGCTGCTCGACGGGTGCGGCCCGGTGCGCTCGTTCGTCACCGTGGTCTTCCCGCTGCTGCGGCCGGTCACCGGCACCGTGGTGATCCTCAACGCCGTCGGCATCTGGAACGAGTTCTTCACGCCGCTGCTCTACCTGGGCGGCAGCGACAACACCACGTCTCCGGTGGCCATCTACGGCTTCGTCAGCCAGTACGTCTCCCAGTGGCCGCTCATCTTCGCCGGCCTGGTGATCAGTGTCATCCCGATCCTGGTCGTCTACTTCGCGCTGCAGAAGCACATCATCAAGGGCTTCGCCGGCGGCCTCAAAGGCTAGTCAGTCCACCCCCCTTCCGAATCCTGGAGTCTGTCATGAAGTCGATGAAAACGTTCGCATCCCTCTGCTGCCTGGCCACCGCAGTCGCCGCCTGCTCGACCTCGGGGGGCGGCTCCACCAGCGCCGCCGCCGCGGACAAGGTGCTGACGCTGGCCGCCGCGGGCCAGGGACCGGCCAAGGCCGCGGTGGCGGCGTTCGAGAAGGCCAACCCCGGCGTCACCGTGAAGACGATCTACACCGAGGACGACGCGGCCTACCAGCAGCAGATCCGTACCCAGCTCGCCTCGGGGACCGCACCCGACGTGTTCCGCATGTGGCCCGGCGGCGGCAACACGATGGCCGTTCGCGACCTGGGCAAGGACGGCATGCTGATGGACCTGTCCGGCGAGGGCTGGGCGGGCGGTCTGAGCGCGGACCTCAAGGCCGTCACCAGCGACCCGGCCGGCAAGGTGGTGGCCGTCCCGGTGACGATCGGGGCCATCGGCGCGGTGTGGAACGACCAGGCGCTGCGGGCCAGCGGGCTGGCCAAGCCGACGACGTGGCCCGAGGTGCTGAAGTTCTGCAAGGACGCGAAGGCCAAGAGCGTGGTGGCGTTCGGGCTCGGCCTGAAGTCGGCCTGGGTGACGCAGCTCGTGCCGTACGCGCTGACCGCCTCCCTCGTCTACGGCCCCAACCCCGGCTTCACCCAGCAGCAGAAGGAGGGCAAGGCCACCTTCGCCGCCTCCGAGTGGAAGCAGGCGCTGGAGAAGTACCTGCGGATGCGCGAGGAGGGCTGCTTCAACGACAGCCCCAACGGCGTCGGCTACGACGAGCAGATGCAGATGTTCGGCCAGGGCAAGGCCCTGGGCGTGGTGCACGTCCTGTCGGCGGTGCAGTCCGCGCTCAAGTACGGCGCCCAGGGCACCACGTTCTCGATGACGCCGTTCCCCGCCACCGACAGCGCCGACGGCACCTACCTGCCGGTGTCGGTGGGCATCGTCTACGGCGTCAACGCCAAGGCCAAGAACCCGGCGCTGGCCAGGAAGTTCATGGAGTTCCTCGCCTCCCCGGAGGGTCAGGCGTTGTACGCCACCGTCTCGGGCAGCAGCCCCGCGCTGTCGGCCGCGAGCTTCAAGGCCGACGCGCTCCAGCAGCCGGTGCTCGACGCGGTCAAGGCCGGCCGGTCCACTGCCTATCCGGACCAGGGCTGGCCCAACCCGAAGGTCCAGCAGGAGCACCTGACGTCGATCCAGGAGCTGTTCAACGGGACGGTGGACGTGCCCACGGTGCTGACCCGCATGGACAAGGCGTTCGCCGCCGCCAAGTGACTTCCCCTCCCCCACCTGTGAAGGAACCCATGACGCTCGACCAGACGGAGGCGTGCCTGTGGATCACGCCCAAGATCTTCGACGACCTCCGCGACCCGGTGCCCGGGATAGCGGCGTTCTTCGACCACCATGCCGACTGGCTGGTGGACCGGCCGGTCACGGTCGTGTTCTGCGCGGGCAACGGCGATCACGTGCTCGACTACGCGGGCCGGCAGGCATGGGACGACCGCTTCGACTGGGCCCGGTACAACTGCTTCGCGCTCGGCCCTGACGGACCGGCCGCCATGACCAGGACGCACAACCGGGACTGGCTGGCCCGGGTACGCGACGGCGGCGAACGCTCGGCCAACCCGTACTCGGCGGGGCCGATGTTCGTCCTCTCCGAGCAGCCGATGGACTACCGGACGCTGGCCGGGATCTACGCGGCCGTACGGGCCGAGGCCGGGCGGCGCGGGCTGCGGGTGAACCTGCTGGAATACCTGGAGCCGGGCCCGGAATTCTGTCGCAGCGAGTGGAAGACCATCCGGCACCCGGAGGCGGCGGGCGGCACCGCGGACGCCGGCGGCCACCTGGTCCCGGGCGTGATCGACGTGACGGCGCCGCTCTCGGCCGACTCGCGCCCGTACGCCGCCTTCGCCGGTGGCATCCCTCACGGGCTGCCCGCCGGAGACTTCGTCGCCGCCCAGACGGCCGCGTTCGTGACCGACTTCGGGCTGGACGGGGTCATGCTCGGCAACCAGTTCGGGCTGCTCGGCTTCTGGCACCCGGATCAAGCGCCACCGCTCACCCCCGAGCGGTCGGCCGGCATCGAGCGGTTCTTCCTGCGGATGCGCGAGGCCATGGGCGAGCGCCTCGTCTATTGGATGGACACGTACTGGCGGGCCGAGGTGGAGCGGGCGGCGTGGGGCATGACCGACGCCGCCTACCGGTCTCTCGACGCGATCCTGGTCAGCACGTTCGCCGTGCTGGTCGAGCGGACCGAGATCGTGCCCAATCTGCTGAGCAAGGCCGCGCTGGGCGGGCCGCGCCCGCTGCTCGGCCTGGACTTCGTCGACCCTTGGTACTGGTATCGCACCTATCTCGACGACCGGCGCACCTACCTCTACCAGCGGGAGGTCCTGGCCGCGCACGCCGCGTCAGTGGCCGGCGTCTCCTTCTTCGCCAACGACACGTTCGGGCATTTCATCCCAGAATCCGAACTGACGGCCACCCTTGAGGTGATCAGGAAGGGGGAAAACGGACTTTCCACTCCATAGGCGCGTCAGTGCCCTGATCTGCATACTTTTCCGCAATCGTGGCAGAGAACGGATATGACGGCTGGGCCAGGCGGCTACCCCGAGGACTCGCGGTACCTGCCGATCGGAGAGCACGGGTTGATCGGTGACCTGCGCACGGTCGCGCTCGTGGGCACCAACGGCACGATCGACTGGTACTGCTGCCCGAGCTTCGACGCCCCTAGCGTGTTCGCCTCGATCCTGGACGCCGACAAGGGCGGGTCGTTCGAGCTGTTCGCCGACACCCTGGCGAAGACCAAGCAGTTCTACTTCCCCGACACCAATGTGCTGATCACCCGTTTCTTCGCCGTCGACGGGGTGGGCGAGATCCAGGACTTCATGCCGATCGAGGAAGGCTCCGACGAGGCGGACCGGCACCGGCTGATCCGCCGGGTGGCCTGCGTACGCGGCGCCCTGCCGTTCCGCGCCCGGGTGGCGCCCCGGTTCGACTACGCCAGGGTGCCCCACACGGTCCATCAGCAGGGGTCACGGACGACGTTCGAGTCGGAGTCCCTGTCCCTCGCGCTGTCCGCCAGCGTGCCCATCGACACCGACGGACGGGACGCCTGGGCGCGCTTCGAGCTCAAGGAGGGCGAGCACGCGGTGTTCGCCCTCGACCGGGTCGGCGACGGGATCACCCCGCGACCCTGCCCGATCGCGGAGGCCGAGGATCAGTTCGCCGCCACGGTACGGTTCTGGCGGAAGTGGCTGTCCGCCTCCCGCTACCGAGGCAGGTGGCGGGAGGTCGTCCACCGTTCGGCCCTCACGCTGAAGCTGCTCACCTACGCGCCGACCGGCGGCATCGTCGCCGCGCCCACGACCAGCCTGCCCGAGCAGGTCAAGGGCGGGCGCAACTGGGACTACCGCTATGTATGGGTACGCGACGCCGCGTTCTGCGTGTACGCGCTGCTCAGGCTCGGCTTCACCGAGGAGGCCGAAGCCTTCATGGGCTTCCTGTCCACCCACGTCCCGCTCACCGGCGTCAGCAGTACGGGCCCGCTGCAGATCATGTACGGCATCGACGGACGCAGCGACCTGCCCGAATCCGAGTTGAGCCACCTGGAGGGCTACCGGGGGTCCGCGCCGGTACGCGTGGGCAACGCCGCCGCCAACCAACTCCAGCTGGACATCTATGGAGCACTCCTCGACTCCATCTACCTCTACAACAAATGGGGCAACCCCATCTCCAGCGACCGCTGGGAACAGGTCTGCACGCTGGTGAACTGGGTCTGCGAGAACTGGGACCAGCCCGACGAAGGCATCTGGGAGACCCGCGGCGGGCGCAAGGACTTCGTCTACTCACGGCTGATGTGCTGGGTGGCCATCGAACGCGCCATGCGCATGGCCGCCCATCGGGGGCTCCCCGCCGACATACCGCGCTGGCGGCGGGCCCGCGACACGATCTACCACCAGATCATGAAGCACGGCTGGTCGACCTCGCTGCAGGCGTTCGTCCAGCACTTCGACGACGATGTCCTGGACGCGTCCATCCTGATGATGCCGCTGGCCAAGTTCGTCTCCCCCACGGACCCCAAGTGGCTGTCCACCCTCGACGCCCTCGGCACCGGGCTGGTCTCCGACTCGCTGGTCTACCGCTACGACCCCGAAGCCAGCCCGGACGGTCTGGTGGGACCGGAGGGCACGTTCTCGATCTGCTCGTTCTGGTACGTCGAAGCCCTGGCCCGCGCCGGCCGCGTCGACGAGGCCCGCCTGGCCTTCGAGAAGATGCTCACCTACGCCAACCACCTGGGGCTGTACGCGGAAGAGATCGGACACACCGGCGAGCAACTCGGCAACTTCCCGCAGGCCATCACCCACCTGGCCCTCATCAGCGCCGCCTTCAACCTCGACCACGCCCTCGGCTAGTTCCTTTCGTGCAGGCGGAAGGGCAGGCGGACGGTGATGAACTCGTCGTTGTCCGGCTGCCCCGCCGTCCGTCCGGACGAGAACGGGAAGTTGTTGTCGTTGAGGATGCCGAGCGTACGGTCGTCGAGGATCACGACGTCCTCGATGGTCTGGAACGGGAAGTGGAAGGTCTCCCCGAACCCGCCCAGGCCCTTGGGGTTGGCCAGGTCCAGCAGGTCGGCGGCGAGCGTCTTGTCCAGCGCGCCGTCGTGGTCGCGGTCGCGGGTGTCGGCCAGGTAGACGCGCTTGAGCTTGGCCGCGTCGCCCTGCTCGTTGTCCCGCTCGATGATGAGGAAGCGGTGCTCGTCCACCGCGATGGCGTCGCCGATCGCGTTGGAGGGGCTGTCCAGCTCGTACGTCCAGCGCTTGCCGGTGTACGCCCGCCTGCGGACGTCGAACTCGTTCAGCCGCAGCGTGCCCGCCGGATCTCCGCTGACCGTGCCCTCCAGCAGCGGGTAGAGCCACCGGCCGTCGGCGGAACGCGCCATGCCCTCGAAGCCCTTGCTGCCGGCCAGATTCGGCGTCGCCCCGTTGAGGGTCGGGTTCTCCGGCGCCTTGACGCCGGGCAGCTCGATCGGCGCCTCCAGCAGCGTGCCGGTGGCGGAGAAGTGCAGCAGGAACGGGCCGAACTCATCGCCGATCCAGTACGTGCCGTCCGCCGCCCGGACGATCGACTCCACGTCGAAGTCGGCACCGGTGAGCACCCGGTCGGCCCTGGTCAGCGGCCACGAGACCCGGCCACGCGGGTCTGACAGGTTGAAGCCGCCCAGCACCCGTACGGTGCCCGCCTTGACGTCCGGCCTGATTCGGTGCACGCGCAGCAGGAAGTCGGCGCTGTTGTTCTTGCCGCCGTACCCGTTGTCGGACAGCACGTCGAAGGTCCCGTCGCCGCGCCAGACGATGCCGCTGAACCCCTGGACCGGCTGACCGGCGAAGGGCGGGGTGACGCCGTTGATCGGGGTGGTGCCGATCAGGGAACCGGAGGGCTCGCTGCCGGGCACGAACGTCTGCGCCGGGAGCGCGGCGAACCCGGTCAGCGTGGCGCGGCCCGCGCCGTCCCGCGCGTCGTCCCGTGCGGCGGCGTAGGACGCGGGACCGGTCAAGGGGGCGAGGCTCGCGGCCAGCAGGGCCGCGCCCACCGCGAGGGAGATGCGTTTCATGACCGGCACGCTAGGAGCGCCACATGACGCGGTCCCAAACGCAGTGCGTACGCATCATTCACTTTCGGGCGATCAACCCGATCGATCGGGATGCCGGTTCTTCCTTGAGCGTTCACCATAAGGACGGAGTGCGGGGTGCCGCCCGTTCCCGCGACGCAATTGGGTCGGCTCCTGCAGACGTCAACGTTGGAGGCGATGTCCCATGTCCGCACCTGTCTCTCGCCGTTCCTTCCTCGGCCGCAGCGCCGCCGGTGGCCTCGGCATAGTGTTCGCCGGCAGCATCGAGGCGATCGCCGGGCCCGCCGCGTTCGCGGCCACGCGGCCCCCGCTCGGCTACGGCCCACTGGTCGCCGATCCGGCCGGGGTGCTGGCCCTGCCCGCCGGATTCTCGTACAAGATCGTCGCGGAGGCGGGGGTGACGCTGCTGGAGAGCGGCGAGCCGACGCCGAGCGACGCGGACGGGACGGCGAGCTTCACCCGTGGCAAGGGCGCCGGGTTCGAAGATGAGGGAGCGGACAGCGAAGGGGTGGACGCAGAGGTCGGGCGTGGCAGAGGTGGCGCCACGCTGGTCAACAACCACGAGATCGGCGGCAGCGAGCCGTACCGGGTGCCCGCGCTGCCCGGCCTCACCTACGATCCGGGCGCGGGCGGTGGCACCACCAACATCGACGTGGACGCGCACGGCGTACGGATCCGCGAATACGTCAGCCTGGCCGGCACGCACAACAACTGCGCGGGCGGCAAGACCCCCTGGAACACCTGGCTGACCTGCGAGGAGACCGAGCAGCGGGCCGGTGGCGCCTTCCAGAAGGACCACGGGTACGTCTTCGAGGTCGACCCGTTCGACCGGAAGGCCAACCAGGACCCGGTGCCGCTGAAGTTCCTCGGCCGTTACTCGCACGAGGCCGTCGCCGTCGACCCGCGGACGTCGGCGATCTACCTGACCGAGGACGCCTCCGGCCCGAACGGGCTCTACTACCGCTGGACGCCGCCGAGAGGGTTCCACGGCGGCAAGGGCGCGCTGCGGGAGCTGGCCCTGTCCGACGGCGGTGCGACGGCGGGCAAGCTGGAGGCGTTGAGCTGCTATCGCGACGGCACGCACGTCGCCGACCTGTCGGAGGCCACCTCCCCCGGCACCCGCTACCAGGTCCGGTGGGTGGAGGTGCCCGAACGCGACGCGCGCGTCCAGTCCGTACGCACCCAGCTCCCCAACGACCAGATCACCCGCAGCCGCAAGCTGGAGGGCGCCTGGTGGGCGGACGGCGGCGCCTACTTCGTCGCCAGCTACGCCCGCCATACCGACGGCAGCGTCAACGAGCACGACGGCCAGGTGTGGTTCTACGACCCGCGCCACCAGACGGTCACGCTAAAGACCATTTTCGGCGTCAACCCCGACCCCAC
This sequence comes from Nonomuraea aurantiaca, assembly GCF_020215705.1. GTDB lineage: Bacteria > Actinomycetota > Actinomycetes > Streptosporangiales > Streptosporangiaceae > Nonomuraea > Nonomuraea aurantiaca. The sequence continues at coordinate 200,647 of NZ_JAIWNB010000013.1, forward strand.
CCAGGACACGAACTACGACGGGCCGGACAACATCACCGTCTCGCCGTACGGCGGAGTGATCCTCGCCGAGGACGGAGAGGGCATCCAGCACCTGGTGGGCGTCACCGCGCAGGGCAAGGCGTACCCGATGGCGCGCAACGACCTCAACGACAGCGAGTTCACCGGCCCCACCTTCAGCGCGGACGGCCGGATCCTGTTCGCCAACATCCAGACCCCCGGCCACGTCCTGGCGATCACCGGCCCGTGGCGCCGCCCCTCCAACGCCGGCTGACGCTCGCTGAACCGTAGCGCGGAGACCGGACTTCGTTATCCGGTCTCCGCGCGGAGTTCACGGCCGGTTCACCACGCGCGCCTAACGTCCACGGTACGGCGAGACGATGGGGACAACGACATGGAGCACGTGACGTTCCTGGTCGTCGTGGTGATCATCACGGCGCTGGCCTTCGACTTCACCAACGGATTCCACGACACGGCCAACGCGATGGCCACCTCCATCGCGACCGGCGCGCTACGGCCCAAGGTGGCGGTGGCGATCTCGGGCGTACTGAACATCGTGGGCGCCTTCCTGTCAGTGGAGGTGGCCAAGACGATCTCTGGCGGGATCGTGGACGACAAGCTGGTGACGCCTCCGATGGTGTTCGCCGGGCTGATCGGCGCGATCCTGTGGAACCTGCTCACCTGGCTGTTCGGGCTGCCGTCCAGCTCCTCGCACGCGCTGTTCGGGGGGTTGATCGGCGCGGTCTGGGTCGGGGCCGGGATGCGCGGCGTCCACTTCGACACGGTGCTGCAGAAGATCCTCATCCCGGCGCTGGCCTCGCCGCTGATCGCCGGGTTCGTCGCCATGACGGCCACCTATCTGGCGTACACGATCACCGCCCGCGCCCGGCACGAGTCGGTGACCAGCACCTTCCGCTTCGGTCAGATCGTCTCCGCGTCGCTGGTGTCGCTGGCTCATGGCACCAACGACGCGCAGAAGACCATGGGCGTCATCACGCTGACGCTGATCTCGACCGGCGCGCTCGCCTCCGGCTCAGCCCCGCCCATCTGGGTGATCGCCGCCGCCGGGCTGACCATCGGCCTGGGCACCTACCTGGGTGGCTGGCGCATCATCCGTACCATGGGCAAGGGCATCACCGAGATCGAGTCGCCGCAGGGCTTCGCCGCCGAGGCGAGCGCGACCACGGTCATCCTGGCCTCCTCCCACCTGGGCTTCGCGCTGTCCACCACACAGGTGGTCTCCGGCGCCATCCTCGGCACCGGGCTGGGCCGCCGCCTGGCCCAGATCCGCTGGGGCCTGGCCGGCCGGATGGCGCTGGCCTGGCTGCTCACCCTGCCCGCGGCGGCCGCGGTGGGCGGGGTGGCCGCCGCCGTGGCCACCACCGGCACGCTCGGCGTCGCCATCGCCGCCGTGGTCGCGATCGCCGTGTCAGCCGGCCTGTACGCGGCCAGCCGCCGCGAGCCCGTGCACGCGGGCAACGTCAACGAACTGCCCGCCCAGCCACAGCGCGTCGCCGCCTGAGGGGATCGTCATGGACATCAAATGGGCCGCTCTCGGCCAGGTCCTCGTCGTCAGCCTGGCCGTCAGCGTCGTCGTCGTGGTCGTCTTCTCCCTCGGCGTGCTGGCGATATCGGCCCGCCAGGTGGCCGAGGAGCGGCACGCCACGGGCACCGGCCCCCTGGCCGCCGCCGTCCTCTGCTTCGCCGCCTGCGCGGCGGTGGTCGGCTACGGCATCTACCTGATCGTCCCGCAGTTCCACTGACCTCCGCCCCGACCGGCGCCACGGCGATCCCGTGGCGCCTTCCCCCCTCCCGAGGACCCCTACGCCCGAGGGCGGGACCAGCGGACGAGGATGCACACCGCGATCAGCGTCGTCATCAGCGCGTCACCGACGTGTCCGGAGCCACCTCATGAGCGTGGCGAGCACCAGCATCTCGATGACGTTCCTGCCGAACTGAGCGGCTATCTCCCACGCCTGGGGAGAGGTGGAAGCGGTCCCGCTCGCCCTGCCTTTGGTGGGGACGTCGAGGCCGATCGGCCTGTTCCGACATCACCGGCGAGCGTGCCGCCCGGCCCTCGGCGGCTGGTGCTCATGGGCATACACGCAGGTCAGGAGTTTGAAGCCGGTGGAGCTGGCCATGCTGAGCGTAGGGCCGAAGGGGGACTCATGGCGGTGACGACGCTGACGCGGGAGACAGTGACGAGCCTGTCGGAGCAGGTGGCGGTCCCCTCCTACGACCGGTCGCGGCTCACGAGCGGCATCGTGCACTTCGGGGTCGGGGGATTCCACCGCGCGCATCAGGCGATGTACCTCGACCGGCTGATGAACGAGGGCAAAGCGTTCGACTGGGCGATCTGCGGGGTCGGGGTCCTGCCCGGTGACGCGCGGATGCGCGAGGTGTTGACCGCGCAGGACGGCCTCTACACGCTCGTGCTGAAGCACCCTGACGGAACGCGCGAAGCCCGCGTCATCGGCTCGATCATCGAGTATCTCTTCGCGCCCGACGATCCGGAGGCGGTCATCGAGAGGATGGCCGACCCGGCCGTACGCGTCGTGTCGCTCACCGTCACCGAGGGCGGCTACAACATCCATCCCGTCACCGGCGAGTTCGACCCGGAGTCGCCGGCGATCCGCGCGGACCTGGCACCCGGCGCGCTCCCGGCCACGGTGTTCGGCCTGGTCACCGAGGCGCTGCGACGGCGGCGCGCTCGGGGCGTGACACCGTTCACGGTCATGTCGTGCGACAACATCCAGGGAAACGGCGACGTGGCCCGCCGCACCTTCACGGCTTTCGCCCGGCTCGCCGACCCCCAGCTCGCCGCCTGGATGGAGCGCGAGGTCGCCTTCCCCAACTCCATGGTCGATCGCATCACCCCGGCCACCACCGACGAGGATCGCGAGGATGTGGCCCGGCGGTTCGGGGTCCGGGACGAGTGGCCGGTCGTCTGCGAGCCGTTCACGCAATGGGTGCTGGAGGAGCGCTTCCCCGGTGGCCGGCCGCCGTTCGAGGAGGTGGGGGTGCAGGTCGTCGCGGATGTCGAGCCGTACGAGCTGATGAAGCTGCGCCTGCTCAACGCCGGCCACCAGGCGCTGGCCTACTTCGGCTTCCTCAGCGGCTACCACTACGTCCACGAGGCGGCGGCCGACCCGGCGATCGCCGCGTTCCTGCTCGACTACATGGACATCGAGGCCACGCCCACGCTGCGGCCGGTGCCGGGCGTGGATCTGGACGTGTACAAGCGGACCTTGATCGAGCGGTTCTCCAACTCCGAGGTACGCGACACGCTCGCGCGGCTGTGCGCCGAGTCGTCGGACCGGATCCCGAAGTGGCTGCTTCCCGTCGTCCGCGAGCAACTGGCCAAGGGCGGCACGGTGACCCGTGCGGCCGCCGTGGTGGCCAGCTGGGCACGGTATGCCGAAGGCGTCGACGAATCGGGGGCGCCCATGGCGGTCGTCGACCGGCTGAAGGACCGGTTGACGGCCATCGCGCGAACACAGCGTCAGGACCCTACGGCGTTCATCGCGAATCGGGAGCTCTTCGGTGATCTCTTCGATGACGAGCGGTTCGTCCGGCCGTATCTCAGCGCGCTGGAGTCGCTGCACGCCAAAGGCGCCCGAGCCACGGTTCGGGAGCTCGCGGAGCACCGAACCTGACAATTTTACTTAACTCATGAAAGCCAAAATATCCCCTTATTTCCGCGAAAATCTCACATATGAGTTTTCAAACAATGTCGATAAGGGATAAACCTAGTCTCATCGCCCTTTTCTTAAGCGGTATCGGGGGGTGAAGAGGCGGTGAACTATCCACCTCAACCGAGCAGGCGCGACATTCTTCGTGGAGCCATGGCCGCCGGGGCGGCGGTGACTCTCGGCGGCGGGCTGAGTGCTTGTGGATCCCGCGGCGACGTGGCGCGAGCCGGCACGACCGACCAGTGGCGCCAGTTCCAGGGCGCCACCCTGAACTTCATCTCGGAGAACACCGCCCCCACCGCGGCCATCGCCGCCAACACCAAGCCGTTCACCGATCTGACCGGGATCAACGTCAACATCGTCACGCTGGAGCTGACCGCCCTGGTCCAGCGGGTCGCCCTGGACCTGGCCTCGGGCCGGGCCCAATACCAGGTGATCTACGCCGACCCCTACCAGGTGCTCGCTCCGTACCAGCGAGGGCTGGTGGATCTGCGGACGCTGGAGGCGGACCCGAACCTGCCCCGCCTGCCCGGCGGCATCGGCGACTTCATCCCCGTCCAGATGGACGCCGCCGGCCGGTTCGTCGATCCCGCGGCGTACTACGCGCTGCCCTATGACGCGCCGACGATGATCTGGCAGTACCGGCAGGACCTGTTCGCCAAGTACCACGACCGCATGGCCCACGACCTCGGGTTCGACCCCACTCCGGGTGGAGAGCGGACCTGGGAGGAGTACTTCCGGATCGCCCAGTGGTTCAACAAGAACGCCACCTCGGACGTCAAGTACGGCACCGGGCACCAGGCCAGGCAGCACGACTCCCTCATGAACGACTTCAGCAACGTCCTGTGGTCCTACGGCGGCGCCTACTTCGACCACGGCAAGGAAGTGGGCCGTCTGGGGGCACGGGATCCGGGACCGTGCCGGCTCGACTCCGAGGCCGCCATCGCGGGCGCGGAGTTCTACAACCGGCTGCTGTCCATCGCCGACCCTGCCTCCAAGACGTGGGACTGGGACGGCGTCGGCGCCGCCTTCCGCGCGGGCCGGCTGGCGATGTGCCCGAACTGGCATGAGTTCGCGGCCAGCAACGAGCAGGTGCTGCCCGGCAAGGTCGGCTACGCGGTGCTGCCCAAGGGCCCGGTCGCCACGGCCAACATGTACGGCGGCACGGGGGTCGGCATCAGCGCGAACACGATGCCCAACGAGCGCGGCGCCGCCTGGCTGTTCCTCGTCTGGGCCACCTCCCCCGAGACGCAGCTGGCCAACCTCAAGAGCAAGGCCGGTGGCGGCACCCCCACGCGTACGTCCGTCTACGAGCTGCCGGAAGTGCGCGCGGCCGAGAAGCGGCCGTCGTCGATGCCCAACATGCTCACGGCCGCCGCGGTACGGCAGGCCTGGACGCCCGAGCGGATCGGTCTGCGGCCCAAGATCCCCATGTGGAACGAGTGCAACACCGCGATCTTCACCCAGCTGTCCACGATGCTCAGCGGGGCGGAGACACCGGCGAACGCGATGCGTTCGATCAAGTCCCGGGTGGACCGGATCGTGGCGCGAGGGTGGGTGGCCTAGATGGCGCATGCGGCGGAGACCTCAGCGGCGGTACGCGGCTCGGCCCAACTGAAGAGCACCGGCCGCAAGGAGCCGCGGGTCGGCTTCGAAGGCTGGATGATGGCCCCCGGTCTGCTGCTGCTGGCCGCGCTGTCGATCGTGCCCTTCATCGCCCTGATCGCGATGAGCTTCTCCCGCGTCCGGCTGCTGGGCGGGGTGAAGCTCGACCTGGTGGGCCTCGGCAACTGGGCGCGCTTCTTCACCGACGCGGACATGTGGCTGTCCTGGCTGCGGACGATCATCTTCTTCGTGCTCACCGTGGGGCTGGAGATGGTCCTGGGGATCGGCATCGCCCTGTGCCTGTTCCGCGTGCTGCGCGGCCGTAACATCCTGCTCGGCCTGCTGCTGCTGCCGATGTTCGCCGCGCCGTCGATCGTCGGCCTGCTGGGCCGCTACCTCACCGACTCCACCTTCGGACTCTACGCGTGGGTGCTGCGCGGACTCGGTTACAGCGGCGACATCCTCGGCGCCCCGGTCAGCGCCTTCGCCGCCGTCGTGCTCATGGACGTGTGGGAGTGGACCCCGCTGATCGCCCTGATCACCCTGGCCGGGCTGTCCAGCGTGCCGCAGTCGGTGCGGGAGGCCGCCGCCGTCGACGGCGCCCGAGGATGGATGACGCTGCGCTACATCCTCTTCCCGGCGATCTCCAACGTGCTGCTCGTCGCGCTGCTGATCCGCTCCATGGACGCCATCCGCTACTTCGACATCATCTGGGTCACCACCAACGGCGGCCCCGCCGACGCGACCAAGATCGTGCCGGTCCGGCTGTACGAGACCGCGTTCCGCTTCTTCGACCTGGGCTACGCCGCCGCCATCGGCCTGGCGATGCTGGCCTTCTCCATCTTCATCGCCCGTACCTTCGTCCGGCTGCTGGACGTGAGGGGGTTGACCCGATGAGCACCTCGATGACACCGCCGGCGTCGCCCATGCCTCCGGAGACCCTTCCCGGCGAGGCCACCCGGCCACCGGTCACCGCCGCCCCGCGCGGCGAGGCCCAGTCGCCGCTGGAGGACAGCAGCCGGCGTACGCGGTGGCTGGTGACGCTGCTCATCGTGGTGGCGCTGCTCTGGACGCTGGTGCCCCTGGTCTGGATGCTGATGTCGTCGTTCAAGAACGCCGAGGCCGTGACGGCGGCCACGCCGCAGTTCTTCTTCTCGCCGACCCTGGACAACTACCGCAACCTGTTCAGCGGGGCCAACAACCTCGGGCCGTACATCGTGCACAGCGTGCTCGCCGCCGGGATCTCCGCGCTGCTCGCGGTCGGCCTGGGCGCGCTGGCCGGGTACGGCCTGGCGCGCACCCACATGCGCGGGAAGAAACACCTGGCCTTCTGGATCATCTCCACGCGTATGGCGCCCATCGCGGCGGTCGTGGTGCCGCTGTTCCTCATCTTCCGCGGGCTCGGCCTGATCGACTCGATTCCCGGCCTGATCCTGGCCTACCTGACCTTCAACCTACCCTTCGCCATCTGGCTGATGAGCGCGTTCTTCGCCGAGGTGCCCTCGTCGCTGGAGGAGTCGGCGCTGGTCGCGGGCTGCTCCCGCTGGCAGGCCTTCTGGATGGTCATCCTGCCGCTGACCAAGTCGGGGCTGGTCACCACGTTCATCCTGTGCCTGGTCTTCGCCTGGAACGACTACGCCTTCGCCGTGGTCTTCTCCGGGCCGAGCTCCCAGACGCTGCCCATCGCCGCCTCCCAGCTGGTCACGCAGACGGGCATCGACTGGGGGCAGCTCACCGCGATCGGCACGATCGTGGTCGTGCCGATGATGCTCGCCGGGCTCGCCGTGCGCCGCTGGCTGGTCACCGGACTCACCCTCGGCGCCATCACCGGGGAGTAGGTGAGGCCATGCGCGCGGCCGTACTGCACGGCATCGGCAAGATCCTCCTGGAGGAGCGCCCCCGGCCCGAGCCCGGTCCCCGGGAGGTGCTGGTGCGGGTCGCGTCGGTCGGTACGTGCGGCTCGGACGTGCACTACTACGAGCACGGCCGCATCGGCGACTTCGTGGTGGAGTCGCCGCTGGTGCTGGGCCATGAGCCGTCCGGCACCGTGGTCGTCAGCGGGCCGGGCGTCGGCCCTGAGCTCGTGGGGCGGCGCGTCTCGGTGGAGCCGGGCACGCCCGACTTCACCTGCCGGCAATGCCGGGCCGGCCGCTACAACCTCTGCCCGCGCATGCGGTTCTTCGGCACCCCGCCGATCGACGGCGCCTTCTGTGAGTACGTCGTCGTACGCGAGGAGTTCGCCCACCCCGTCCCCGACAGCCTGTCCGATGACGCCGCCGCGCTGATCGAGCCGCTGTCAGTGGGCGTGTGGGCCTGCCGCAAGGCCCGGGTCGAGCCGGGCGCCCGCGTGCTGGTCACCGGCGCCGGCCCGGTCGGGCTGCTGTGCATGCAGACCGCCCTGGCCTTCGGCGCCACCGACGTCCTGGTCACCGACGTGAACCCCGTCCGGCTCCGGGTGGCCCGCGACCTGGGCGCGAGCGAGACCCTCGACGTGCGCGAGAACCCCCTGTCCGACGCCGGGTTCGAGCCCGACGTGCTGCTCGAATGCTCGGGTCAGCCGGCCGCGATCGGGCCGGCCATCCGCGCTGTCGGCCGGGCCGGGCGGGTCGTCCTCGTCGGCATGGGCGGCGATGAGATCCCGCTGCCGCTGGCCCACGTACAGACCCGCGAACTCGAGGTGACGGGCACCTTCCGCTACGCCGGCACCTGGCCGGCGGCCATCGCCCTGGCCGCCGCGGGCCGCGTCCAGCTGGACGCGCTGGTGACCGGCCATTACGGCCTGGCCGAGGTCGAGCAGGCGCTGACGGCCGGCGCCCGTGACCCCGAGCTGGTCAAGGCCGTCGTCCGGCCGCAGGAGTGAGTTTAGGGGAGATCATGTCCAGAGTTCTTTACGACGAGGCGACCAGGGTCTATCCCGGAACCGAGCGGCCCGCGGTCGACGCGCTCGACCTCGACATCCATGACGGTGAGTTCCTGGTCCTCGTCGGCCCGTCGGGGTGCGGGAAGTCCACCTCCCTGCGCATGCTCGCCGGGCTGGAACGGGTCGACGGCGGACGCATCGCCATCGGTGACCGTGACGTCACCCACCTGGCGCCCCGTGACCGGGACATCGCGATGGTGTTCCAGAACTACGCGCTTTATCCGCACATGTCGGTGGCCGACAACATGGGTTTCGCCCTGCGGGTGATGAAGGCGCCCAAGGAGGAGATCGACCGCCGGGTCAAGGAGGCCGCGGGCCTGCTGGACCTGACCGAGTTCCTCGACCGGAAGCCCAAGGCGCTCTCCGGCGGGCAGCGGCAACGCGTGGCCATGGGCCGGGCGATCGTCCGCGAGCCGAAGGTGTTCCTCATGGACGAGCCGCTGTCCAACCTGGACGCCAAGCTCCGGGTGCAGACCCGCACCCAGATCGCCGCCCTGCAGCGCAGGCTCGGCGTGACGACCGTCTACGTCACCCACGACCAGGTCGAGGCCATGACGATGGGCGACCGGGTGGCCGTACTCAAGGACGGGGTGCTCCAGCAGGTCGACACGCCGTTGCGGCTGTATCAGCACCCGGCCAACGTCTTCGTCGCCGGCTTCATCGGCTCGCCGTCGATGAACCTCGCCGAGTACCCGGTCGAGGGCGACGAGGCGGTCCTCGACGACACGCGGGTGCGACTGAGCCGCGAGACGATCCAGGCGCTCAAGGAGGAGGGCGGCGACCGGGTCATCCTGGGCTTCCGGCCGGAGGGCGTCGAGGTGGTGGGCGAGGGCACGCCGGGCAGCTTCCCGGTCACCGTCACGGTCGTGGAGGAACTCGGCTCGGACGCCTTCCTCTACGGCCAGTACGCCGACACGACCGATCCGGTCCGCCTCGGACAGACCGTCATCGCCCGCGTCGACCCCAACATGCCCCCGGCCAAGGGCGAACGGGTCCGGCTGCGCATCCTGCCGGGCAAGGAACGCCTCTTCTCGGTGGTCAGCGGCCGGCGGCTGCCCGCCTGACCGGCTTCTCGCCCTCGACGAGGTCGGCCGCGTCCATGAGGACCCTGTCGATCGTGATCGAGCCGACGTAGTGCAGGTCGGCCCGGGTCACGGTGGCCCTGTGGATCTTTCCGCCGAGCAGGGTGCGCTGCATGTCCATGCCCTCCGAGGAGTCGGTAAAAGTTAGGTAATGCTATCCTAAGTTCACCCATCGACTCCCGCCTGCGCAACCCCCCGGCCAGCGGTCACCGAGACGCCGGAGGGCACAGAGACAAGGAACTCAGATGACTCCTCCCGGCACCATCCGTCCCTGGCGCGCCGCGGCTATCGCCGTGGCCTGCGTCCTCATGGTGGGTTCGCTGATCTCGTGTTCGAGCTCCGCGCAGGCTCCGAAGGCCACGGAGGCGGCCGATCCGGCCTTTCCCGTCTCCATCGACCACAAGTTCGGCTCCACCACGATCACGTCGCGGCCGACCCGGGTGGTCACCGTCGGGTGGAACGACCAGGACTTCGCCCTCGCCCTCGGCGTCGTGCCGGTGAGCACGCGGGAGTGGTTCGAGGAATACCTCACCTATCCGTGGGTCAAGACGGCGCTGGGTGGCAAGCCCCTGCCCACGTTCTCGGCGGAGATCAACTTCGAGGCCATCGTCAAGCAGCGGCCCGACCTGATCATCGCGATCTACGAGACGGTCAACAAGCAGACGTACGACAAGCTCTCGCAGATCGCCCCGACGGTGGTCCAGTCCAGTGCCTACCCGGATGAGCAGACCCCGTGGGACGTCCAGACGCTCACCACGGGCAAGGCACTGGGCAAGTCCGCGCAGGCGCAGGCTCTCGTCGACAAGGTCAACGGCAAGATCGCCGCGGCGAAGCAGGCGCATCCCGAGTTCACCGGCAAGGTTCTGGTGGTGGACTACGGTCCCGAGAACGGCCAGCACTACCTGGTCCCGGGCCGCGACCCGCGGCGGGCGCTGTTCGACGCGCTCGGCTTCGCCGCCCAGAGCCAGAGCGGCGACGTCAGCGAGGAGCGGCTGGACCTGCTCGACAAGGACGTGCTGTTCGTCAACGGCTCGACCAAGGCGAAGATGGCCTCCTCGCCGGTCTTCTCCCGGCTGAACGTGGTCAAGACCGATCGCACCATTTATACGGACTTCTCCACTCCGCTCGGGGGCGCGTTGTCGTACAGCGGGCCGGACGCGCTGCTCTACGCGCTCGACGTGCTCGTGCCCCAGCTGGCGAACGCGGCCGACATGAAGCCGTCGACCGCGATCACCGACCTGTCCAACGTCACCTGACCGGCTGAACGGCCCTCGCCTGGCCCTCGCCTGGCCCTCACACGGCTCTCACTGGGGGAGGTGGCGGGCGATCAGCGGGCCCAGGGCCTCCAGGGTGCGGGTGTCCAGCAGTTCGGAATGCCCGCACTCGATGGCGAACGTCCGTAGCTGTCCCCCGACGTACCGGCTCCACTGCTCGGAGGCCGTCCCCGCGAACCCCCGCTCCGGTACGGTCGCGTCGACGAAGACGACGTCTCCGGGGAAGACGCCGTACTCGGCCCGCTCCATCAGGCGATCGCCGGCCAGGTAGTTCTCCACCACCCGGGCGATCTGCGCGTCCTCCAGCGCGGCCACGCCGCCGCCCAGATCCCGGACGAAGCCGACCGCGTCGGCGATCGACATCGTGGCCCGCCGCCCTTCCGGCACCTGGCAGCCCAGCTCGGTCAGCAGGTCGGCGATCGCCGCCGGCCGGTCCCATGCGCCCGCGGGCCTCTCGGCGAAGTCCTTTCGCGTATCGAGCATGCCGAGGAACGTGATTTCGCGCCCGCCGGCCGCCAGGCGTACCGCCACCTGATGCGCCACCGCGCCGCCGAACGACCAGCCGAGCAGGCCGACGGGGCCCTCGGGGACGGTCCGGACGATCAGCCCCGCGTACTCCTCGACCAGCTCGGACATCGTCGCGGGCAGGTCGGTGGTACGGCTCAGCAGGGGCGACTGCAGCCCATAGAGGGGGACGTCCTCGGGCAAGTAGCGCTTGAGCCCGGCGAACTGCCAGCTCAGGCCGCTGGCGGGCGGCAGGCAGAACAGCGGCGGCCGGGTCCCGCCCGCCCGCAGGACCAGCAACGGAGCCATCGCGTCACCGGTGGGCACGGGGCCATCGGTCGGCAGGGGGCCATCGGTCGGCACGGCCTCACCGGTGGTCCGGGCGGGGGGCGCGTCGGCGATCCGCTGGGCGAGGGTGGCGGCCGTGGGCATCGTGAACAGCTCCGCGATCGGGATGTCCAGGCCGAGTTCCCGTCGCAGGGCCGTGGCCAGCCGTACCAGCAGCAGGGAGTGGCCGCCGAGGACGAAGAAGTCGTCGTCCACGCCGACCGAGTCGAGTCCCAGCACCTCCGCGATGACGGCGCAAACGGCCGCCTCGGTGCGCGAGCGCGGCGCCTCGGGGGTGGTCAGCCGGGCGAAGTCGATGTCCGGCAGGGCCGCGCGGTCCACCTTGCCGTTCGGGGTGAGCGGCAGCTCGTCGAGTACCGTCACGACCGAGGGGACCATGTACGACGGCAGGCGCCCGGCGAGATACTCCCGCAGCGGTGGCGTCAATGAGGCGTCGCTGATGGTGGGGTACTCCCGCGGCGGCGGTGCCGATGAGCCGTCGCCGGTGGTGACATACGCAAGGATGCGGGTTTCGCCCTGCGCGTCCTGGCGGACGGTCACCGCGACCTGCCGGACGGCGGGATGCTCGGCCGCGACCGACTCGATCTCGCCCGGCTCGATGCGGAAGCCACGGACCTTGACCTGCTGGTCCGAGCGGCCGAGGAACTCCAGCGAGCCGTCCCGGGTCCAGCGGGCGAGGTCGCCGGTGCGGTAGAGGCGGGCGCCGCGCGTGTACGGATCGGCGACGAACCGGGACGCGGTGAGACCGGGGCGACCCAGGTAACCCCTGCTGACCTGGGCCCCGCCGAGATACAGCTCACCGACGGCGCCGGGAGGCACCGGGCACAGGGCCGCGTCGAGGAGGTGGACCGTGGTGCCCGGCAGGGGGCGGCCGATCGTGGGACGGTCGCACCAGCCGGTGTCCACGGGGGCGAACGTCGCCCAGACGGTCGCCTCCGTGGGCCCGTACAGGTTCGTCACGCTCCGGGCTCTGCCCGCCAGCTCGCGGGCCAGCGGGGGCGGGAGCGCCTCGCCGCCGACCAGCGCCCGCACGCCGCCGAGGTCGACGCCCGGCGACAGCGCCAGCGCCGACCACAGGGACGGGGTCGCCTGCATGACCGTGACCCGTTCGTCCTCGGCCAGCGCGGCGAGCAGTTGCGGGTCGCGTACCTGCTCCTCCGTGGCCATCACGACGCATCCGCCGGCGCGTAGCGGCGCCATCAGCTCGAGTACGGAGATGTCGAAGGACAGGGTGGTCACGGCGAGCAGGCGATCGGACTCGCCGATCGGTGCGGCGGCGGCCACGGCGGCGAGGAACGTCTCCAGGTCCCGATGGGTGACCACCACGCCCTTCGGCCTGCCGGTGGATCCCGAGGTGTAGATGACGTAGGCGGCGGTGTCCGGGTCGGGCGGGACGGGGTGGAAGGGGCGCGGGGGTGCGCCGTGGGAGTCGACGCGGGTCGTGTCGATAAGGGCCGTGCCGTCGGAGTCGATGCGGGCCGTATCGATCAGGGTCGTGCCGTCGAGTACGGCTGGGAACAGTTCGCGCGATCGCTCGTCGGCGACGATGACGGCGGGCCGGGCGTCGTCGATCATGAATCCCAGCCGCTCGGCGGGGAACGCGGGGTCGAGCGGCAGGTACGCGGCCCCCGCCTTGGCGACGCCCAAGACGGCCGCCAGCAGGTCGCCCGAGCGCGGCAGGGCCAGCCCGACCAGGCTCTCCGGGCCGACGCCGAGCTCGGCGAGCCTGGCGGCGAACGCGTTCGAGGCCGCGTCGAGCTCGGCGTAGCTCATCGTCCGGCCACCCGACACGCAGGCGTCCGCGTCGGGCACCGCCTTCGCGCGCGCGGAGAACCGCATGTACCAGGGCGGTTCGGCGAGTTCGGCTTGGCTAGAAACCGGCGCATAGTCGGGCAGGTCAGCAGGTCCAGCCTGCGTGGAAACCGACGCGTACCCCAGCAGGTCATCCGGTTCCACCGGCCCGCCTGATCGCCATCTGGCGAGGTCGTCGAGGTCGGCCGCGGCGAGGATCGGGGCCGTGCCGACCGGCTGGTCCGGCCTGGCCGCGAGTGCGCCGAGCAGCACCAGCAGGCGGTCGAGCAGGCGCCGCGCGGTGCCGTCGTGGAAGCGTGCGGCGTCGTACTCCAGAGTGAGTTCGACCGGCTGTCGCGGGCCGGCGTCGACGAAGGTGAAGTTCAGGTCGACTTTCGGATCGGAGAGGTACGAGGGCGTGTCGCCCGTGGGCAGGCCGAGGACTGCGTCGTGGCCGGTCGGCCGGTGCAGGAAGCCGATCATCACCTGGAAGAGCGGGTTGCGACCCTGTTCGCGTACCGGATTGACCACCTCGACGACCTGCTGGAAGGGCACGTTGGCGTGCTCGAACGCGGCCAGGTCGGCCTCGCGCACCCGGCGCAACAGCTCGGTGAAGGACGGCGAGCCGGAAAGGTCGGCGCGCAGTACGACGGTGTTGACGAAGAAGCCGACCAGATCGTTCAGCACCGCGTCGGCGCGGCCCGAGGTCGGGCTGCCGATCGGGACGTCGGTGCCCGCCCCGAGGCGGTGCAGCAAGGTGGCGAGTGCGGCGTGCAGCACCATGAACAGGCTCGCCGATTCAGCCCTGCCGAGTTCCCGCAGCGGGTCGATCAGCCCCGGCGAGAGCGGCACGGACACTTGACCGGCCCGCCGGGCGTCATGAGCCCGATCAGCTGGGCGGGCGTCGGGAGCCTGGCCGGCCCGGCGATCGCGGGTCTGATCGACCCGGCGGGCGGCGCGTGCCTGCCGGGGGCGGTCGGCGGGGAGGGGGATCTCGTCCGGTAGGCCGTGCAGGCGCTCCTGCCAGTAGGTCCGCTCGGCGGCGTGCCTGCTGGCCGGGTTCCCGGAGTCGCCGAGCAGGTCGCGCTGCCACAGGGTGTAGTCCGCGTACTGCACCGGCAGCGGCTCCCAGTCTGGGGCATGACCAGACCGCCGTGCGGCGTAGGCGGTGTCGAGGTCGCGCAGCAGCGGCCGGTCGGACCACTCGTCCATGGCGATGTGGTGCAGGATCAGGGCCAGGACGCTGTCCCCGGTGTCCTGCTCTTGGATCAGGGTGACCCGCAACGGCGGGTCCGCGGCCAGGTCGAAGGGTCGGGCCACGGCTGCCGACACCACGCTCCCGGTCTCGGCGGCCGGGCAGTCCACGACCTCGACTTCGATCGGGAACGGGTCCAGTACGTCCTGGAACGGCTGGTCGTCTATGACCGTGACCAGCGTCCGCAGCACCTCGTGCCGCGCCACGACGTCTCCGAGCGCGGCCCGGAGGGCGTCGTGGTCGACGGATCCGCGGAGACGGACGAGCAGCGGGTAGTTGTACGCCGTCGAGGTGGGGTCCAGTTGCTGGAGCAGCCAGAGCCGTTCCTGGGCCGCCGACAGCGGCGGGCGCTCCTGCCGCGGGCGGGAGGTGAGCTCGGGGGGTGTGGTCCCGGCTCGGCCGGCGAGACGGGCGGCCAGGCGCGCGGGCGTTCGCGTGTCGAACAGGTCGCGCAACGACAGCTCGACGCCCAAAGCCGCACGCACCAGCCCGAACAGCTGGATGGCGAGCAGGGAGTGCCCACCCCGGTCGAAGAAGTCGTCCTCAGCGCCGAACCCGCCAAGGCCCCCGACACCGAGGACCTCGCCGAACAGTTCGCACAGCCGCCGTTCCAGCTCACCCGCCGGTGCCCTCGAACTCGACGGCAGCGAACGCGGCGCAGGCAGCGCGGCGGTGTCCAACTTGCCGTTGATCGTCAGCGGCAGCGCCTCCACGACCGCGAAGGCCGACGGCACCATGTACCCGGGCAGCACCGACTTCAGCTCGCGATGGACGGCCACAAGCAGCGAGTCCTCGTCACCGGGCTCGTCAGGAACGACATAGGCAACCAACCGTTTGCCACCCGACGGACCGGGAACCGCGAGCACCGCGCTCTGGTGCACGCCCGGCCGTGCCGTCACGGCCGCCTCGACCTCCGCCGGTTCCACCCGATAGCCGCGGATCTTGACCTGATCGTCTGTACGGCCCAGGAAGTCGAGGTTCCCGTCGGCACGGACACGCACCAGGTCGCCGGTACGGTACATCCGCCCACCGCGCCGATGCGGATCCGCCACGAACCGCGAGGCGGTCAGCCCGGCGCGGTCGAGGTATCCGCGGGCCAGCCCTGCCCCGCTGATGTAGAGCTCGCCCGGCACGCCCACGGGCACCGGGCGCAGGGCGGCGTCCAGCACGTAGCCGCGGGTGTTCCAGATGGGCCGGCCGACCGTGGTGCTCGCGCTGTCCTCGGTGCCCGCGCCGAGGGTGTTGATCGTGTACTCGGTCGGGCCGTACAGGTTGTAGCCCGCCACCCCCTCGGCCTCGCGCAGCGCGGTCCACAACGTCTGCGGCACCGCTTCGCCGCCGAGCAGCACCAGGGCCGGACGGTACGAACCGGGCGGCCCCCCATACCGTGCGCCGTCGAGCAGGCCCTGGTCGAGCAGGTGCTGGGCGTACGTCGGGGTCACGTTGACGACGTCGACGCGGTGCCGGTCGCAGTACGCGACGAGCGCGCGGGCGTCGCGGCGCAGCTCTTCGTCACAGATGTGCACGTGATGGCCCTCGACCAGCCACAGCAGTTCCTCCCACGACATGTCGAAGGAGAACGAGACCGTGTGCGCGATCGTGAGGATCCGGTTCCCGGCGGCGGCGATCGTGGGGGCGAAGATGGCCTCGCGGTGGTTGAGCTGCATGTTCGTCAGTCCCCGGTACGGCGTGACCACGCCCTTGGGCCGTCCGGTGGAGCCGGAGGTGTAGATGACGTACGCCGGGTGGTCGAGCCGTCCCGGACTGCCGGGTGCGAAGTCGCCCAGCGCCCGGGCTTCGATCGGGTCCGCCGATCCGGTACGCCCGTCGGCGCCGTCCAGGCACAGCACCGGCACGGGGTGGGAGGCGAGCCGGGGCGCCACGGCTTCGGTGCTGAGCAGCAGGACCGGCCCGGCGTCGGCCAGCATCGCCAGCAGGTGGTCGTCGGGATGGTCCAGTTCGAGGGGAAGGTAGGCGGCCCCGGTACGGAGGACGGCGAACAACGCGGCCACCATGTCGATGGACCGGGGCACGGCCAGCGCGATGATCCGCTCAGGGCCCGCTCCCCGGTCGAGCAGCAGGCGCGCGAGCTGGTTCACCCGCGCGTCGAACTCGGCGTAGGTCAGTGTCCGCGCGCCTGAGGTGAGCGCGGCGGCGTCCGGTGTCCGCCTGGCCTGGGCTCCCATCAGCTCCGCGATGGTCTGGGCGCCGATGGGATGGGTGACGGCGTCCCATTCGGCCTCCAGCGCCGCGCGCTCGTACGGGAGAAGGACGGGTACGTCGGCCACGGTCGTGGCCGGGTGCTCGGAGAGGTGGAGCAGGACCTGTTCCAGCCGGGACAGCAGGGCCCGCGCCCGCTCCGGCGCGACCACGTCGGCGCGGAACTCCAGCCGCACCGCCAGCCGTGCCCCCGGTGTGGCCACCCAGGTGAGCGGGTAGTGCGTGGCGTCCACGCTCCGCACGCCGACGATGCCGTGCTCCTGCTCCAGGTCGGTGAAGGTGTCGTCGTCGAGGAAGTTCTGCAGGACGTACAGGCTGTCGAAGAGCTGGTCACGGCCGGCCGCGCGCTGGATGTCGCCCAAGCCGAGGTACTCGTGCGGCATCATCTCCACGCGGTCGGCCTGCACCCGCCGCATGACCTCCAGCGCGGGCTCGCCCGGAGCCAGCCGGACGTGGACCGGAACGGTGTTGAGGAAGACCCCGATCACCGAGTCGATGCCGTCCAGCTCGGTCGGCCGTCCGGCGACGGTCGTCCCGAACACGGCCTCCTGGCGGCCCGAGGCATGACTCAACACCATCGCCAGCGCCGTGCTGAGCAGCGCGTTGAGCGTCACGCCGGCGCGGCGCGCCCGATCGGTGACCCGCCCGGTCTGCTCCCGGCTCAGCCGGAACGACAGGCTGGTGGCCAGCACCGGCGCGGTCCCCACGGCCGCCGGGAACAGGATGGTCGGCTCCTCGACCCCGGCAAGCGCCCGCGCCCACGCCCGCGCGGACACGTCCGTGTCCTGCCGCCCCAGCCAGGCGAGGTAGTCGGTGAACGTCGCCGGCTGTTCGACGGTCTCCGGCTGTTCGACGGTCTCCGGGGTTGGGCGGTCGTCGCGGGCGAGGGCGTACTGGCCGAACAACTCGCGCAGCACCAGCTCCCGCGACCATCCGTCCCACAGCAGCAGGTGGTACGTGAGCAGCAGCCGGTCGCGCCCGCCGGGCAGCCGGACCACGGTCAGGCGACACAGCGGCGGCCTGGCCAGGTCGAACGGCCGCCGACGATCCTCCTCCATCAGCACTTGGAGCCGGTCGTCGTCGACCGCGTCCGAGCCGTCTTCGACCGCGCCTGAGCTGTCGTCGGCCACGTCAGACAGGTCAACCACGTCGATCGGACTGTCCAGGGCGGTCCCGACCAGGGCCACGGGCCGCGTCGTGCCTTCGGCGGTGAAGCCGAGCCGCATGGCCGCGTGCCGGTCGAGCACGGCGGCGTAGGCGCGGCGGAGGGCCGCGACGTCGAGCCGCCCGGCGAAGTCGAACGCGTTCTGCGCCACGTACACGTCGGCGTCACCCGCGTAGCCCGCCTGGAAGTACAGGCCCTCCTGGAGCGGCGACAGAGGCCAGATGTCCTGTACGTCGACCGAAGCCGCGGCGAGCACCCGGTCGACCTCATCGGGGGTGAGGGTGGGGTGGGTGACCGGGGTGGCTTGGGCGGACCGGTCCGGCCCATCCAAGCCGGAAGACACAGACCCGGAAGTCACCGAGTCAGGTGACACAGGGCCAGGTGACGCAGAGCCAGGTGACGCAGGACTGGGTGATACGAGACCGGGTGACACAGCGGCCAGCTCGCGGGCGGCCGTCGTCCAGCCGTCGGCGAGCGCGTCCACGTCAGCCTCGCCGAGCCCGCCATCCGCGTATGTGAACACGGCGTGCAGCTCCGGCCCCGCCGCCGTGTCGTGGCAGGCGACGTTGATCTCCAGCAGGTACGGGGTGCCCAGGTCGGGGTCCGGGTGGGCCCGCAGTGCCGTCGCCTCGGGCGCGGAGTCCCAGTCGGCGGATCCTCCGGTGGGGAATCGGCCGAGGTAGTTGAAGAGCAGTTGGGGTGTTCCCAGGCGGGCGAGCGCGGGCGCGGTGCGTGCGTTGCAGTAACGCAGCTGCCCGTACCCCAGCCCTCTGTCCGGGGCGGCTCGCAGTGCCTGGCCCACGTCGCCGAGTACGTCTCGGGGGTCACCGGTGACCGCGGGCAGGCGTACAGGGGCGATGGCGGTGAACCAACCCACGGTTCTGGACAGGTCGTCTCCGTCTGCGATCTGCTCGCGCCCGTGGCGCTCCAGGTCGATCACCAGCGGCGCCCCAGGATCACCACCACGCGCCGCACGCCAGCGCGACACCGCGAGGTGCAGCGCGGCAACGAGCACGGCGGTCACATCGGCGACGGGGGCGGCCGATGCGGTGGTCAGCAGCGGTGCGGTCACCCCGGCCTCGGGGACGAACGACGCGGTAGTCAACGGCGGTGTGGTCATGTCGGTCACGGGGGCGGACGACACGGTGGTCAGCAGTGGTGCGGTTACCTCGGGAGGTAGGCGCACGACGTGGTCGCGGGTTTGACCTGCCGTCAGACCAACGGCCGGAGTTGACGGGTCGAGTTCGCCGCCCGGCGCCAGGGTCGTCGTCCAGTGCTCGAACTCGGCGAGCCGGGCGGCCTGGGTGGCGTTCTCGGTGATGGACCGCGCGAAGGCGCGCAACGACGTGCCGACCGGTTCCAGCCGGACGCGCCGGCCGGTGCTCACGGCGTCCCAGCCCTGCCGCAGATCGTCGGTCAGGATCCGCCACGAGACCCCGTCGACCACCAGGTGGTGCGCGACGAGCAGCAGCCTGCCCTGGTGCTCGGGCCCCCGATCGAACCACACCGCCCGCAGTACGTGACCGCCGTCGGGGTCCAGCCGATCGGCGGCGGCGTCGGACTCGGTGGCGACCAGGGCACGCAGGGCGTCCTCGTCGAGCCCCACCGCGTCGACTGAGATCACGACGGGATCGGAGACACCCGCGGGATCGGAGACACCAACGAGATCCGAGGCACCGGCCGGATCGGAGATACCAGCGAGACCGGAGACGCCTGCCGGACTGCCACCGGGACCGGAGACGCCTGCCGGGCTGGAGACACCACCGGGAGCGGGGACAGCACCGGGACCGGGGATGTCGGCGGTACCGGGAATGTCGGCGGCCGGGCGGACCTCCAGGGACCACAGCAGCGGAGACGGTCGGTGCAGCCGCATCCGGAGCGCGTCGTGATGCCCGACGAGCGCGCGGATCAGCGCCACGATCTGCTCGTGGGTCGCGCCCGGTGGGGTGAGCACCAGCTCGGACTGGTTCAGCCGGGAGATCCGCCCACCCAGCTCAGCCAGCCGATGCACGATCGGCATCAGCATGACCTCGCCCAACCCGTCGGACACGACCTCCTCCGGCGCCCGGCCAGACCCAGAGGCCCCGTCCGGAGCACGGCCAGACCCGGACACGACCTCCTCCGGTGCCCGACCGGGTCCGATGTCCGGGCCGCTGACCGCGGCATCCGCGCTGCCGTGGCCGAGCACCCCAGCAAGCGCGCCGCGCACACCCTCGCCGCGCACCCCAACGACCGCACCCCGCTCACCGTGACCGGGCACCCCGGCAACCGCACCCCGCGCACCCTGGCCGATCGCTTCAGCGAGCGCGGCCGGAGTGCGGTGGACGAACACGTCCCGGGGGGACAGCCGCAATGACCGGCGCCGGGCCAGGTTGACCAGCTGAATGGCGATGATGCTGTCACCCCCGAGCACGAAGAAGTCGTCGTCGGGACCGACACCGTCCAGCCGCAGAACCTCTGCGTACAACGCCCGCAACACAGCCACGGGCGACCCCCCGGTGTCGCCAACGACGGCGGCCCGAGCGGGCGAAGGGGCGGGCAGGGCGGTGCGGTCGAGCTTGCCGTTCACCGTGAGGGGCAGCGCGTCGAGCAGGACGAACGCCGAAGGGATCAGGTAACCGGGCAGCCTCTCGGCCAGGTGGGCATGGGCCTCGGCGGCGCCGAGACGCACCCCGCCCCGCACGACCAGGTACGCCACCAGCCGCCGCCGCCCCGGCTCGTCCTCCCGTACGGTGACGGCGGCGTTCACGACTCCGTCCAGCGTCAGCAGCGCGGACTCGATCTCGCCGGGTTCGACGCGGTACCCCCGTACCTTGACCTGCTGGTCGGAGCGGCCTACGTAGACCAGGTCACCGTCGGGAGTCCACCGCGCGAGGTCGCCGCTGCGGTAGAGCCGGGCGCCGCCAGCGTGCGCCACGAACCGCTCGGCGGTCAAGCCGGGGCAGTCGAGGTAGCCGCGGGCCAGCTGATCGCCCGAGACGTAGATCTCGCCGGTGACGCCCGGCGGGACCGGCTGGAGACGGCCGTCGAGCAGGTGTACGCCGAGGCCGGGCAGCGGCCCGCCGACGACACTGTCGCCGCCCGCGTCGGCCGAGGTCAGCGCATGGAACGATACGTGTACGCAGGTCTCGGTGATCCCGTACATGTTCACCAGGCGCGGCGCTCCGTCCACATGGCCCTGGTACCAGGGCGCCAGACGCGCGAGGTCCAGCGCCTCGCCGCCGAAGACCACGTACCGCAGCGCGAGCTCGACCGGCCGCTCCCTTTCGGCCTCCATCAGCGGGTAGAACGCGGACGGGGTCTGGTTCAGCACGGTCACGCGTTCGCGTTCCAGCAGCGCCAGGAAGCGGCGCGGGTCGCGGGCCACGTCGCGGCCGACGACGACCAGGCGCCCCCCGTGCAGCAGCGCGCCCCACAGCTCCCACACCGAGAAGTCGAACGCGTACGAGTGGAACATCGTCCACACGTCAGAGGGACCGAAGTCGAACAGCTCCCCGGCCGCCGCGAACAGCGACAGCACGTTGCGATGGGTCACCGCCACCCCCTTGGGCAGCCCCGTCGAACCCGAGGTGTAGATGACGTACGCCGCGTTGTCCGCCGACAGCGGGAGCCGGGGCGGCGCGGCGGTGGAGTGGCCGGCGAGGACGTTCGGGTCGTCCAGCAGCATGACCGGCACCGTGACCGGAGGCAGCGAGTCCAGCGTCGCGCGGTCGGTCAGCAGGCATACGGGGGCCGAGTCGGCGAGGATGTGGCCGAGCCGTCCGGCCGGGGCGCCGATGTCCAGCGGTACGTAGCAGCCGCCCGCCTTCACGACCGCGAGCAGGGCGACGACGAGGTCCGCCGAGCGGGGCAGCGCGACGGCGACCCGCGACTCCGGCCGTACGCCCCCGGCGGTCAGCGCGCGGGCCAGCCGATTGGCGGCCGCGTCCAGCTCGGCGTGCGTGAGCGCGGTGTCGCCCGAGGTGACGGCGATGGAGCCCGGCCGGACCGGTGCGGCGGCGTACGCGTCGGCGAGCGTCAATCCGTCCGCCATCCCAAAGCCCCGGGAAACAGACGACCCGGACAGCGGCTCGGACCGCGCCCCAAGCACGTCAAGTACATCCGGCACGTCCAGCCGCGAGACCGGCGTGCCCGGAGCGGTGGCCAGCTGGTCGAGGACGCGTCCTACATGGTCGAGCAGCCGGCGGGCCGCCCGTTCCCCGACCAGCTCGACGTCGTACTTGATCTCCAGCGTCAGCCGCTCCCCCGGAAAGGCCACCAGAGAGACCGGATAGTGCGGTGCGTCGGTGCCGGTGAAGCCCAGCACGCTCAGCCCGTCCCGCGCACCACCCCGCACGGCGGGGAAGTTCTCCACCACCACCATCGTGTCGAAGAACTCCCGGACCCCAGCCAGGGCGGCGAGCTCCCCGAGCCCCACCTGCTGCACGTCCAGCAGGTCCGTCTGCTGCTCCTGAAGCCGGGCGAGCACCTCGCGCAGCGTGTCGCCGGGGCGCCAGGACATCGGAACCGGAACGGTGTTGATCAGGAGGCCGACGATCGACTCGACGCCGGGCAGCTCTCCGCCCCGCCCCGACACCGTGGAGCCGAAGACCACCTGCTCCCGCCCGAGCAGCCCGCCGAGCAGCAGCCCCCAGGCGCCGTGCACGAACGTACTGAGGGTCACCCCCTGCTCGCGGGCGGCCTCGACGAGGGCGCCCGTGCGGTCGGCGGGCAGCGCCACGTGGACGCTTTCGTGCCGGGACACCCTCTCCCCCTGCGCGCCGACCAGGCGGGTGGCGGAGTCGATGCCGGACAGCGCGCGGGCCCACACCTCGCGGGCCCGTCCACGGTCCAGGGCGGTCACCGCCTCGACATGGTCGCGGAACGTCACCGCCGGGGCGGGCAGGTCGTACCCGCTTCCGGACCGGCCGCGCTCGTAGGACTCCAGCAGGTCGCCGAACACCAGCGGGTACGACCAGCCGTCGGCGAGGATGTGGTGCATGGTCTCCACGAGCCGATGGTCGGCGGGACCGAGCGAGACCAGCGCGTAACGCAGCAGGGGCGCGGCCGACAGGTCGAACGGCTCGGCCAGCTCGGCGGCCGTGACCTCGGCCAGCCGCTCGCTCGCCACCGCCGCGTCCAGACCGGTCAGGTCCACCTCCCGCCACGGCACGTCCACGGCGCCGGCGATCACCTGGACCACCCGGCCGTCGGCCACCTCCCGGAAGCAGGCGCGCAGGGCGTCGTGGCGGTGGACCACCGCCTCCACGGCGTGGCGCAACGCCGTCCGGTCGACCGGGCCGGACAGCTCGGCCACCTGCTGCACGATGTACGTGTCGGTCTGGTCCTCGGCGAAGGACGCGTGGAAGTACATGCCCTCCTGCAACGGCAGCAGCGGGAGGATGTCCCGCACGCCGTCCGGCGCGAGCCGGTCCAAGTCGCCCTGGGTCAGCTCGACCAGCGGGAAGTCGGAGGGAGTACGCCCGGCGAGCTCGGCGCACCGGGTCAGGGCGGTCAGCGCGGCCATCCACAGCTCCGCCAGCTCGCCCACGTCAGCGGCCGTCATGACGCCGGACGGCCAGGACAGCGTGGCCGAGAACACGGTGCCCGCCCGCCCGTCCCGGGCCAGCGCGTTGATCTCCAGTCCCATCGCGGGATTGCTCGGGTGGACGCCTTCGCGCAGCGCACCTGTCGCCGCCCAGTCGGCGCCCTCGTCGGCGGCGAACCGTCCCAGGTAGTTGAACAGGATCTGCGGTGGCTCGCCCCGCAGGTCCACCTCGCCGTCCAGGTAGTGCAGGACCCCGTAGCCCAGGCCCTGCCGGGGTACGGCGCGGAGCTGCTCCTTGATCCGCTTCGCCGCCGCCGCCAGGGCGGGCCCCGCCTCGGTGACCTCCGTCCAGTGCAGCGGTCCTGGGTCGAGGCGTACGGGGTGGATGGCGGTGAACCAGCCGACCGTACGGGACAGGTCCACGCCGTCGAGGGCGTCGCGGCCGTGGCTCTCCAGGCTGAGGACCACGGCCGAGCCGGCCCTCTCGCCGCGCCAATGGGCGAGTGCGGCGGCGAAGCCGGTCAGCAGGACATCGTTGACGCCGCCGTGCATCGCGGCGGGCACGGCCGACAGCAGGGCGGCGCTCACCTCGCCGGGCAGCGAGACCGTCAGCGACTCCACGGTGGCGGCCGTGTCGGTCGCGGGGTCGAGCGGGCGCGTACCGAGCCGGGGGTCCTCGGTGGCCAGGACGGCCCGCCAGTGGTCGAGCTCGTCGCGGAACGTGCCTCGCGCGCTCGCCTCCTCGACCAGCTTCGACCAGGTACGGAAGGAGGTCGGCACCTCGTCGGGCACGGGCGCGCGGCCCGCCCGTACCTCCGCCCAGACCCGCGCGAGATCGTCGGCGAGCACCCGCCAGGAGACGCCGTCGATCACCAGGTGGTGGATGACCAGCAGCAGGCGACCCGGCCCGGACCCGGAGTCGAACCAGACCGCCCGCAGCATGATCCCGCGATCCGGATCGAGCTGGTCGGCGGCCAGCCGGGTGGCCGCCTCCACATCCCCTAGGGCGGACTGAGTGAGCAGCGCGTCCGCCGCGCGGAACGCCTCCGGTGGCGGCACCGACAGCACCCATTCGGCGTCGCCGTGGCGGTCGAGCCGGGCGCGCAGCAGGTCGTGGCGCTCGCCGACGGCCTGGAGTACGCGTTCCAACTGCGCGCGGGTCATGCCGGACGGGGTGCGGAAGACCATCGACTGGTAGAAGTGCTCCAGCGGCGTCCCCGCCCGCATGGTCTCGACGAGCATCGGGGTGAGCGCGACCGTACCTTCGCCGTTGTCCCGTGGCCCGCTCGGAGCGGCCTGGGGCGCGGCCGCGGCGAGCGCCCGCACGGTGCGGCGGCGGAAGACGTCGCGCGGGGTGAGGTGCAGGCCGGCCTTGCGCGCGCGGCCGGTCACGGCGATCGAGGAGATGCTGTCGCCGCCGAGAGCGAAGAAGTCGTCGTCGATGCCGACCTCCGGCAGGCCGAGCACCTCGGCGTAGATGCCGCACAGGGTACGCTCGCGGTCGTCGCGCGGCCGGTCACCGCCGCCGACGGGGGCCACGGGCTCGGGCAGCGCGGTGACGTCGAGCTTGCCGTTGACGGTCAGCGGCAGCTCGCCGACGACGCCGTACAGCGCGGGGACCATGTAGCCGGGCAGCCGCTCGGCCAGCGCGGCTCGCAGGTCCGCGACGAGGGCGGCCCGGTCGGACCCGTCCACGGGCACCACGTACGCGACCAGCTTCTTCAGGCCGGTCACCGCCGAGTCGGTACGTGCGACGACCGCGGCCTGCCGGACCTGTGGCAGCGCGGCCAGCGCCGACTCCACCTCGCCGAGCTCGACCCGGTAGCCGCGGATCTTCACCTGGTCGTCGACCCGGCCGAGGAAGTCGAGGTTGCCGTCCGGGCGTTGCCGTACGAGGTCCCCGGTCCGGTACATGCGCCCGCCCGGCACGAACGGATCCGCCACGAACCGCGCGGCGGTCAGGCCCGGCGCGTGCAGGTAGCCGTGCGCGAGCCCGGCGCCCGTCACGTAGAGCTCGCCGAGCACGCCGGGGTGGACCGGGCGCAGCCAGGCGTCCAGGACGTACGCGCGGGTGTTCCAGATGGGCCGGCCCACGGTCGGGGTGGCGCTGTCACGCGTGCCCGCGCCCAGGGTGTTGATCGTGTACTCGGTCGGCCCGTACAGGTTGTAGCCCTCGGCGCCGCCCGGCTCGCTCAGCCTGTCCCAGACGGCTTCGCTGACCGCCTCGCCGCCCAGCAGCACCAGGCGGGGCGGATGCCCGTCCCGGTCCAGCAGCCCCTCCTCGAACAGGTGGTGGGCGTACGTGGGAGTCACGTTGATCACGTCGATCCGGTTCGCGCGGCAGTAGGCGGTCAGCGCGGCGGCGTCCCGGCGCAGCTCCTCGTCGCAGATGTGCACCTCGTGGCCCTCGACGAGCCACAGCAGCTCCTCCCACGACATGTCGAAGGAGAACGACACCGTGTGCGCGATGCGCAGCCGCTCCCGCCCGGCGCTCCGCGCGCGGGCGATAGCCGGTTCGAAGATCTCGGCCCGGTGGTTGAGCTGCATGTTGGTCAGTCCCCGGTACGGCGTGACCACGCCCTTGGGCCGGCCGGTGGAGCCCGAGGTGTAGATGACGTACGCCGGATGCTCCAGCCTGCCCGGGGCCGTACTGGCAAAAGTCCCCAGCTCGGCGTCGCTCAGCGGAGGTGCGGGCGGCGTGGCCGACGCGCCGTCGAGCACCAGGCACTCCCCGCCCAGCCGCCGCTGCCGCTCGGCCAGCGGTGTGCCCGCGTCGGCGCACACCAGCAGCACCGGCCGGGCGTCGTCGAGCATCTCGGCGAGCCGGTTCACCGGGTGATCGAGGTCGAGCGGGAGATAGGCGGCACCAGTACGCAGGACGGCGAACAGCGCGACCACCATCTCGACGCCGCGCGGCAGCCCCAGCGCCACGATCCGGCCCGGCCCCGCGCCCTTGGCCAGCAGCAGCCGGGCGCAGCGGTTGATCCGGCCGTCCAGCTCGGCGTAGGTCAGCGACAGCTCCCCGAACACCAGGGCGACCTCGTCCGGGCAACCCTTGGCCCGCTCGGCGAGCAGGTCGGCGATGGTCGCCTCGCCGATCGGGTGCTCCGTGGCCGCCCACTGCCCGGCCAGCTCGGCGCGCTCCTCGTCGAGCAGGGGGTCGAGCGCGCCCGCCTGGACCGGCAGGCCGTCGGCGAGCGACTCCAGCAGGCGGCTGAAGCGCCGGACCAGCCGGCGCGCGTCCGCCTCCGTCACCGCGTCGGGGCGGTATTCGAGCTTGATCCGCAGGTTGGCGCCGGGGGTCAGGACCCAGGTGTACGGGTAGTGGGTGGTGTCGACGTACTCCACTCCGACGATGCCCTGCTCGCGCTCCAGGTCGGTGAAGGTGGCGTCGGACAGGAAGTTCTGCAGGACGTACAGGGTGTCGAAGAGCTGCTCCTGACCGGCGGCGCGCTGGATGCCGCCGAGTCCCAGGTATTCGTGCGGCGCCAGCCGGATGCGGTCCTCCTGGGCCCGGCGCGCCAGCTCGATCACCGTCAGGTCGGGCGAGGCCGTCACGCGGGCCGGGACGGTGTTGAGGAACAGGCCGATCACGTTCTCGATCCCGGGCAGGCCCGCGGGCCGTCCCGCGACCGTCGTGCCGAACACGACGTCGGTGCGCCCGGTCTCGTACCCGAGGAGGAGGCCGAGCGCGGCGGTCAGCAGCGAGTTGAGCGTGACCCCGCCGCGCCGGGCCTGCTCCCCCAGCCGGGTCGTCACCTCGGCGGGGAGCGCCGCCAGGACGCGTTCGGAGGGGATCGGCTCCCGGCCGACCGCCTCCGGGACCAGGATGGTCGGCCCGGAGACGCCGACGAGCGCGGCGGCCCAGGCGGCGGTGGAGGCGTCGCGGTCGCGGGCGGCGATCCAGGCGAGGTGGTCGGTGAACGCCGCCTGCGCCGGGGGCAAGGCGCCGCGCTCGCCTCGGGACTCGTACAGCGCGAACAGCTCGCGCAGCACCAGCTCGCGCGACCAGCCGTCCCAGAGCAGGAAGTGCGCGGTGAGCAGCAACCGGTCCCGGCCGCCGGGGAGGCGGATGACGGTCAGTCGGACCAGGGGCGGTCGGCCGAGGTCGAACGGCTCCTCCCGGTCGGACCGCAGCAGCTCCTCGAGGGCATCCGCCCGGTCCGTCCCGGGGCCGTGCGACAGGTCCACGACCGCGACCTCGGCCGGGACATCGGCGCCGATGTACTGCACGACACCGGGCACGCCGTCGCCGGTGAATCCGGCCCGCAGCGTGGGATGGCGCCGCAGCAGCGCCGCGAACGCCGTGGTCATGGCCTCGACGTCGAGCCGGTGGTCGAAGTCGAACACGTTCTGCGCGATGTAGGTGCCGGCACCCTCGGAGTAGGCCGCCTGGTAGTAGACGCCCTCCTGGAGGGGCGACACCGCCCAGATGTCGGCCACCGGAACCTGGCTGTTCGCCACGACGTGGTCAATCTCCGCCCGCGTCAGCGACACGGTCGTCAGCTCGGCCGGGACCAGGGAGGTCACCGGTTCGCCGCCTGTCAGGTGCGCCTCGATGGCAGAGGGAGTGCGCAGGCGGAAGACGTCCTCCGTGGTCAGCTCGATCCCGTCCTTGGCGAGCAGGCTGACGACGCGGATGGCGAGGATGCTGTCGCCCCCGGCGGCGAAGAAGTCGTCGTGGGCACCGATGCCGTCGAGGCCGAGCACCGTACCGAAGTGCCGGCAGACCAGCGCCTCCCTGGTGGTACGCGGCAGTCCGCCTCTGGCGATGGGCTCGGGGTCCGGCAGTGCCCGGCGGTCCCGCTTGCCGTTGGGCAGGGTCGGCAGGCGGTCCAGGACGGTCACGGTCGCGGGGACCAGGTAGGCGGGCAGCTCAGCTCGCAGGGTCGCGCGAAGGGCGTTGGGGTCGAGCTCCTCACCTGGAGCGGCCACCACGTACGCGTGCAGGGAACGCGTGCTCTTGCCTGTAGCGCGTACGGCGACCACGGCGTCGGCCACGCCTGGACGGCGCATCAGGGCGGCCTCCAGCTCACCCGGTTCCACCCGATAGCCGTTGATCTTCACCTGGTCATCGGCCCGGCCGAGGAACTCGACCCGGCCGTCAGCCGTCCACCGGCCGAGGTCGCCGGTGCGGTAGAGCCGGGCGCCGTCGGTGTACGGGTCGGCCACGAAGCGGGTGGCCGTCCCGCCGCCCTGACCCAGGTACCCGAGAGCGAGCTGAACCCCGCCGACATAGATCTCCCCGACCGCGCCGGGCGGAACGAGGTCGAGAGCGGCATCCAGCAGGCAGACCCGCGTGCCGGGCACGGGCCTGCCCAGCGTCACCGGCCCCGCCGGTTCGACCTCGCCCTGGAGTACGTCACCCGCCACCTCCGAAGACCCGTAGGAGTTGACGATCCGGGCACCGGGAGACGTCTGCCGGAGCGCGTTCACGCAGGCCCGATCGAGGGGTTCCCCGCTGCAGATCCAGCGTCTGAGCGCGCTGAGCCGCGCCGGTTCCGTGTCCGCCAGCGCACCGGCCAGGCTGGGCACGGCGAGCAGCTGGGTCGCCCCGGACCGCTCGACGAGCCTGGCCAGCGCGGCGCCGTCGGTGGCCTCGGTGGCGTCGGCGATGACCGTCGTGGCCCCGGCGACCAGGCCGCCGAGCAGCTCCGTGGTGCCGTCGATGAAGCTCAGCGAGCTCTTCGCCACCCGGACGCCGGACCCCCACTCCCGAGCGGCCCAAACCAGCCGGTTGGCGAGCGCCTCCTGCGTCCCGACGACCGCCTTCGGCCGACCCGTCGAGCCGGAGGTGTACACGACCGAAACGGCATCCCCCGGGCCGGTAGCCACGTCGATGGTGGCCTCCACCTCGGCGATGGCGTCGGCCGCGGCTCGTACGGTGAGCGTCGGCAGATCGTGCGGTGGCAGCGACCTGGCGCTCGCCTCGTCGGTGAGCACGCACACCGGACGCGCGTCCCCGAGCATGAACTCGATCCGGGCCGCCGGATAGCCGGGGTCGACCGGAAGGTAGGCGGCCCCGGCGCGCATGACGGCGAGAAGGGCCACGGCCATGTCCGCCGAGCGGCTCGTCGCCACCGCGACGACGTCGCCGCGCCGCACCCCCGCCCGGGTCAGCGTCCGGCCCACCCTCCGGGCGCGATCGTCCAGCTCGGCGTAGGTGAGCACGCGCTCCCCGCAGACGACGGCCGTACGCTCCGGATGCCCGGCCACCTGCCGCGCGAACAACTCCACCACCGTGCCGCCCACCCGAGCCGGCGCACCGGAACCGACGGCCGTCAGCCGCTCGCGCTCCTCCTCGGTCACCAGCTCCAGCCGCTCGCAGGCCCGTTCGGGGTCGTCGGCGAGGGCGGTCAGCACCATCTCGTACTGGCGGGCCAGCCGGGCCGCGGCAGCCGCCCCGACCACCCGCCGGTCGTGGGTCAGCGTGACGGCGATCCGCGCACCCGGCTTGGCCATCAGGGTCACCGGGTAGTGCGGCGCCTCGACGGTGTGCACCGCCGCGATCCGGACCTCGCCCGCCGGGGTGGGCTCGGCCGGGTAGTTCTCGATGACCACCAGCGTGTCGAACAGCTCCGGCACGCCCAGCCGCCGCTGCAGCCGGGCCAGCGAGACGTGCTCGTGCTCCACGACCTCACGCCGGTCGCGGGCGAAGCGCCGTACCACGGTGGCGATCGAGTCCCCGGGCACCCACCGTACCCGCGCGGGAACGGTGTTGATCAGCAGCCCGACCATGGAGTCGATGCCCGCGACGTCGGCCGCCCCGCGACCGGACACGGTCGAGCCGAACGTCACGTCGGTCCGACCGGCCAACCGCCCGACGAGGATCCCCCAAGCGGCGGCGATGACGGCGCCGACCGTCAGCCCGTGCGCCCGCGCCCAGTCACGCACCCGGTCGCCGACGTCCGCGGGCAACTCCCGCTCGACCCGCCCGAACCCTTGGCCCACCTCATCGATGAGCCCGGCGGCTTGCGGGGCGCCCAGCGCGTCGGCGAGCCTGGTCGGCTCGTGCACGTCAGCCAGGACGTCCGCCCAGGCCTCCGTCGCCACGTCAGGGTCCTGCGCGGCCAGCATCCGCAGGAATTCCCGGTACCGCGCGGGCGCGGGCAGCGCCTCGGCCTTGTAGAGCGCCAGCAGGTCGCGCAGGAGCAGCGGCACCGACCAGCCGTCGGCCAGGATGTGGTGCACGGTGTGGATCAGCACGTGCCGTCGCTCGCCGAGCCTGAGCAGCGCGTACCTCATGGACGGAGGCCGGCCCAGATCGAACGGCACGGACCGCTCCGCCGCGGCGATGGCGGCCACCCGCGCTGCGACGTCCTCGCCACCAAAGCCGGTGAGATCCTCCACTCGCCACGGCGCCCGCGGACGGCCGGCGATCACGGACACGACCCGCCCATCGCCGACAGTACGGAAGGCCGCGCCCAGGTTGGGGTACCGGTCGATCAGCCGGTCCGCCGCCAGCCGTAACCGGTCGCCGTCGAGCGGGCCGGTCAGCTCAATGGACTGCTGGACGACGTACGGGTCGGCGTCGCGGGAGAAGGTGGCATGGAAGTAGAGGCCGAGCTGCAGCGGCGACAGGGGAAGCACTTCCCGCAGATCGGGTGCGGCGGCCTCGATGGCGGCCACGTCGCCGGGCTCCAGGGCGAGGAGGGGGAAGTCCGAGGGGGTATGCCCGGCGACCGTCTCGCTCGTGGCGATGCCGGTGAGCACCTCGGTCCACAGGTCGGCCAGCGCCCGCACCCGGCCGGCGTCGAGTACACCGCCGGGCCAGCTGAACCGCGTCTCCAGCACCGGCCCACCGGCCGTGTCCACGGCGACCGAGTTGATCTCCAGTACGCGCGGCAGCGGCATGCGCGGGTCGCGCCGCTCGACCACGATCTCGGTGTCACCGACGGCCGCCCACGCCTCGGTGGACCCGCCCGCGAACCGCCCGAGGTAGTGGAACAGCACCTGCGGCGCCACCACCAGGTCGGGACGGGGTTCGTCACCGAGATAACGCAGAGCGCCGTAGCTCAGCCCGCGGCCAGGGACCGCGCGAAGCTGCTCCTTGACCGCTTTCACCGCATCGCCGTACGCGGCGTCGGCCGGGCCCGGATCGAGTACGGCCGGGAAGAGCGTGGTGAACCAGCCGAAGGTACGGGAGAGATCGACGTCCCCCACGGCGTCTTCCTCGCGCCCGTGCCCCTCCAGCTCCAGCAGCACCTCGGAACCGGCATCCGGACGGTGTCCGGCCCGCCACCGGCCCAGGGCGATCGCCGCCGCCGCGACCAGCACGTCGTGCACGCCACCGTGAACGGCCGCGGGCACCGCGCCGAGCAGGCGGGCGGCCACGGGTGAGGGGACCGCGACCGTCAGCGACTCCTCGGCGGCCACCACGTCACGCCGCGGGTCCAGGGGCCGCTCCCCCAGCATCGGGTCAGGCGTGGCCGCGGCCCGCAGCCAGTACGCCTCGTCATCGGCGAACGCGCCCGCGCGGGTGCGTTCGCGCAGCAGCGTCGCCCACTGCCTGAACGAGGTGGGTACGCCGGGCAGCGACACCGCCTGCCCGTCGCGTACCGCCGCCCAGGCGTGGCCGAGGTCCTCCAGGAGCACACGGAGCGACACCCCGTCCACGATCACGTGATGGATCACCACCACGAGCCGGCCCTGCGCGTGCGGCCCGGCATCCAGCCACACCAGATCGACCATCCGGCCACCGACCGGATCCAACCGCCCTGCCGCCGCCGTGATCTCCCGGTCCACCACGAGGTCGAGTTGCCGCGCCGCCGGTGTGATCTCGCCGTCCGGGCCAGCCGCCACCGGCGCCGCGTTGCCGCCGGACACGTCCACGCGGGTGATCAGCTGTGCCGCCCGGGGTGAGCCCACCGGCTGGACCGACAGGGTCCAGGGCGACGCGCCGTCGGTCCGGGCCCGCAGCAGGTCGTGGGTGGCGAGTACGGCGTCGACGACGCGTTCGAGCTGTTCAGCCGTCATGCCGGCCGGTGTGCGGACCGTCATCGACTGGATGAACCCGTCCATCGATGGGCCGGTGGCCTGGAGCCACTCGGTGATGGGAGTCGCGGGCACCTCACCGACGGCGCCGGTGGTGGGTCCTGGGGTCGGGGCGACCTCGGTCACCGTGACCGCCAGCGCGGCGGGGGTGGGATGGGCGAACAGGTCACGGGCCCGCACCATGAGTCCCGCGCGCCGCGCCTGCCGGACCACGCCGATCGCGACGATGCTGTCACCGCCCAGCGCGAAGAAGTCCTCCTCGGCCCCCACCTCCTCCAGGCCGAGGACCCGCGCGAAGATCTCGCAGAGAGCACGTTCCCGCCCGGCCCGCGACTCGCCCATGCTGGGGCCCTGCCCACCCGACTCCGGCAGGGCACGACGAGCCACCTCAGGCTCCGGCAGGGCCCGGCGGTCCACCTTGCCGTTGGCGGTGACCGGGAAGTGGTCGAGGACGACGAAGGCGCTCGGCACCATGTACTCGGGCAGCCGGTCGGCGCACCAGCGCCGTAGTTCCGCCGCCGGCAGGTCGTCGTGGGAGGTCACGTACCCGATGAGGTGCCGTACGCCCGCCGCGTTCGTACCCACGGTGACGGCCGCCTGCCGGACCCCCGGGTACGTGGCGAGCACGGCCTCCACTTCCTCCGGCTCCAGCCGCATGCCGCGGATCTTCACCTGGTTGTCCGCCCGCCCCACGAACTCCAGCGAGCCGTCGGCGTTCCAGCGCGCCAGGTCACCGGTGCGGTACATCCGGGAACCGCCGTCGCCGAACGGGTTGGCCACGAACCGGGAGCCGGTCAGCGCGGGGGCGTTGATGTAGCCGCGCCCGAGCAGGAACCCCGCCGCGTACAACTCACCGACCGCGCCCTCGGGCAGCGGCTCCAGCCTGTCGTCCAGCACGTAGAGCTGCGTGTGCGGGTTGGGGCGGCCGATCGAGGTCGCGATGCGCTCGGCGGTGTCCCGGTAGATGACGTGCGAGACGCCGATGGTCGCCTCGGCCGGGCCGTAGCCGTGGTAGAGGGTGGTGGACAGCCGGCTCCGGAACCGGTCGAACAGCTCCGGGGTGAGCACCTCGCCACCGCACCACACGTGCTTGAGCCCGGCCAGCAGCGAGGTCCCGTCGGCCATCTCCAGCAGGGTGTCGAGCATCGACGACACCAGATAGACGAACGTCACCCCCTCCCGCGCGATCAGGTCCAGCAGGTATTGGGGGTCACGTTCGCCACCGGGCTCGGCGACGACCACGTAACCGCCGGAGACGAGCGGCAGCAGGATCTCGTTGACCGAGATGTCGAACGACAGCGGCGCCTTGAACAGCGAAGCGTCCCCCGGCCCGAATCCCAGGATCTCCTCGACCTGCCACAGCAGCCGGGTGCTGATCGCCTCGTGCCGGATCATCGCCCCCTTGGGCGTGCCCGTGGAACCGGAGGTGAACATCACGTACGCGAGCCGTCCCCCGCCGATGGGCGGCAGCGGCGGCGGCTCGACGGGTTCGCGGCCGTAGCGCCAGGTGCCGAGGTCCACCTCTATGACGGAGTCACCGGTCTCCATGCCGGGGGCGGCGATGACCAGGCCCGCCCCGGCCTCGGCGCGTACCTTGGCTCGGCGTTCGGCGGGCCAGGACGGCTCGACCGGTACGAACGCGCCGCCCGCGACCATGACCGCCAGCACGGCGACGACCAGCTCCGCCGAGCGGGGGGTGGACACGGCGACGACGTCCTCCGCCCCCAGGCCGCGACCGCGCAGGTGGTGCGCGAGCTGAAAGACGTGGGTGCCCAGTTCGGCGTACGTGAGGCGGGCGCCGGACGCCACCACCGCGAGGGCGTGGGGGGTGCGGTGTACCTGTGCGGTGAACAGGTCGGCGACCGTGGTGATCGTCTCCGGAGTGGTCGCGTTGTTCCACCTGCGCAGTGCCTCAAGTCGCTCGCCTATGCCGTCCGGACGCCCTGGGTTCACGGTATTCGCCACGAAATTTAGGTTAGCCTAGCCTTACTTGATAGGGAAGTGGGCGTGCGCGTCTCCCAGGCCCGCCACAGTTCGGCGTACCGGCCACCTGCGGCGACCAGTTCGTCGTGCGGCCCCTCCTCGACGACCTGACCGTGTTCGAGGACGACCACCCGGTCGGCCGACGCCGCCTGGGTGAGGCGGTGGGCGACGATCAGGGTGGTCCGTCCCCGGGTCGCCGCGGCGGCGGACGCCTCGATGTCGCGGGCGCCCAGGCTGCCCGCCTCCGCCGTGGCCTCGTCCAGGACGGCGATCGCGGGGTCGGCGAGGACCAGCCGCGCGAGGGCGAGTTGCTGGGCCTGGGCCGCGGTCAGCTCGTGACCGCCTTCACCGACCACCGTGTCCAGGCCGTCGGGAAGGCTCCGCGCCCAGTCCAGCGCGCCGACGGTGTCCAGCGCCGCGGCGGCCTCGTCCGGTGAGGCCCCCGGCCGGGCCAGGCGCAGGTCTTCGATCAGCGGCCCGGCGAAGACGTGGGTCTCCTGGGTGACGATCGCCACCCGCTCACGCAGCTCCGCCGGAGCCAGCTCCGCCAGCGGTACACCGCCGACACGCGCCTCGCCGTGCCCGGCCCGCAGGATCCCGGCCGCGATCGCCGCGAGGGTGGACTTACCCGCCCCCGTCGACCCCACCAACGCCACCCGCGCACCCGCCGCGACCCGCACGCTCACACCGTGAACCACATCGACCTGACCGTCATAGCTGAAGCGCACACCGGACAACTCAAGCGAGCTGTCCGCAGGTACGCGTGGCGCGCGATCCGGGCCGTGGCCGGTGACCGGTCGGGGTGGCGGAGGGAGTTCGACCACCCCGACGAGCCTGGCCAGGCTCGCGCCCGCCGCCTGTACCTCGTCGAAGGTGAACAGCAGCATCGCGATCGGGTTGAACAGCCGATGGAAGAGGACCGCCGCGGCGGCACTCTCACCGACCGTCACCGAACCCCCGCGCACCAGCAGGAACCCCGCCACCAGGATCGCGGCCAATCCGAAGAACTCCGCCCGGTTGACCCGGCCGACGAAGCGCGTGAACAGCGTGAAGACCGAGACCGAGATGTCCCGGGCCCGCCCGGAGGCGATCCCGATGTCATGCAGCCGCGCCTGCTCCAGACGGTAGGCGTGCACCGTGCGTACACCCTGCATGTTCTCCACCAGGAGCTGCGAGGAGTCCGCCACCGCCTGCCGCTCCCGGGCGTACTGGGGCGCCGCGCGCGGCAGGTACCACCGCAGCGCCACCGCGTACAACGGCACCGCGACCGCGCCGGCCAGCCCGAGCCGCCAATCGATCCCGGCCATCGCGCCGACGCTCAGGACACCCAGCAGGAACGCCGAGATCATCGTGGGGATCACGTCGGAGGCCGCCTTGCCGATAGCGGCCGCGTCGCTGCCCACCCGCGAGAGCAGGTCGCCCTTCCCCGTCCGTTCGAGCGTCGTGGCCGGCAGGGTCAGCGCCCGGGCGACGGTCGCCTCCCGCAGCACCGCGAGGATCTGCCCGCACAACCGGCCGATCAGGTACGTGGCCAGGCCGGTGGCCAGCCCTCCGACCACGGCCGCGACGGTGATCACGATCGTGATGGGCACGATCGCGGAGCCGGGGGCGTGCTCCCGGACCCGGTCCACGAGATTGCCCAGCGCGTACGCCGGCACCACGGAAGCGACCGCCCCCAGCAGGCCCACCAGCAGCGCGAAGGTGAGGCTCGGCCACCGGGCGCGCAGTTCCCGCCACAGCCATGACCACGTGAGGCGCGCGCCGGCGACCGGGAGCAGCTCGCGAGGGGGCCCGGCTTCGGGGAGCAGATCGCGAGCGGGCCCGGCGCCCGTCCCGACGCCTGCTGATCCGGTCATCTCAGTACCGCCCGGTTGTAGTCGCTGTCGGTTGCGGCCAGTTCGGCGTGGCTGCCTTCGGCGACCACCCGGCCGCCGTCGATGACGACGACCCGGTCCGTCGCGGCCAGCATCGCGGGGCTGCTCGTGACCACGACGGTGGTGAACGGCCCCGCCTCGCCGCGCGGGTGCCGCGGAGGCTGTACGTCCTGGCCAGGAAGCTGTACGCCCTGGCCGGGATCCTGCGAGTGCCGCAGCGCCCGTACGCCCTGGGCGATCGCGTGTTCGGTGACGGCGTCCACGGCCGTCGTCGGGTCGTGCAGCACGAGGATCGGCGGCCGGGCCAGGAGCGCCCGGGCGAGCGCGACCCGTTGCCGCTGCCCACCCGACAGGCTGGCACCCCGCTCGGTGACCACGTGCTCCAGACCGTCGGGATGTGCGGAGAGCACCTGGTCGGCGGCCGAGGCAGCCAGCACCTCAGTCAACATCCCATCCGGCACCCCACCCAGCAGAGCCTGACCGGCCGAGCCCACCGAGCCCGCCTGATCCGCCGAACTCACCGCGCTCACAGGGTCCGCCGGTACCCCCCGGCCCGCCGCCAGTGCGCCGACGGTGAGGTTGTCCCGGATCGTGCCCGTGAACAGGTCCGTGTGATGGGGTTCCACCAGCATCGTCCGACGGGCGTGTGCCAGCCGTATCCGGGTCAGATCCCGGCCGCCGACCAGGACCCGGCCGCCGTACTCCTCCGGCGCCACCCGCCCCGAGAGGACCTTGACCAGCGCCTCTCCGTCGGCGGAGCGGTGCGCCGCCACGCCCACGAACTCGCCGGGACGCACGAGGAGGTCCACCCCGTCGAGGGTGCCGTATCTGAGGGCGCGCACCTCCAGACCGGGCGCTCCGTCTGCGGACGCCCCGTCGCCGACCGCCCCGCTGCCGAGCACCCCGTCGCCGGGCACCCCGTCGCCGAGTGGCTCGGTGCCGTCAGGCACCAGTGGGGTCGCGTTCAGGACGACGGCCACGCGCTCGGCTGACGCCCGTGCCTCCGCCACCCAACTCGGGACGATGGCGAGCAGCCCGATCGGTTCCATCAGGAACTGGGCGAGCCCGATCACGGTGATCAGCTCCCCGGCGCTGATCCGCCCGGTCAGCGCGAACCACCCGGCCAGGATCGCGATCCCGCAGGCCAGCAGCGCGCCGCAGGTCGTCGAGGCGGCCACGTACACGCCCTGAGTGCGGGCCGCCCGCACGACGGCCCGCAAGGACCGGCGGCTGACCTCCCGGTAGCGTTGGGCGGCCGCCTCCTCGGCGCCGAGGCCGCGCAATGGGCGCAGCCCGCTGACCAGGTCGGTCGCCAGTGATGTGGCCTCCGCCGCGCGTTCCTGCTGCTCGGTGACCCGCTTGGTGATCAACGGCGTGCCCGCCTGCAGCGCGAGGAGCACCACGGGTGTCCCGGCGAGGACGGCCAGCCCGAGCCGCCAGTCGATCACGAGCAGCGCGACGGCGCTCACCACGGTCGCCGTCACCGCGCCGGCGACGCGCGGCACATAGTCCAGCAGGTACGAGGTGTTGTCGGTGTCGGTGGTCGAGACGGTGAGCAGGTCCCCGGCACGCTGATCGGTACGGATGCCGCGCGGATGCGTGATCTTCTCCGCCACCTCGACCCGGAGGGTGTGGGCCTCCACCGCGATGGCGAACATGAGCTGCCGGGCGCCGAACCGGTAGACCGTCGTCAGCACGACGAACAGCACCGCCAGGGCCGCCACCCACAGCACGAGGGCGCCACCGTCGCCGGGGCCGATGGCCCGGTCGACGATGACCCCGATGAGAATCGGCACGAGTGACTCGCACACCTGGTGGAGGCTGATGAGAGCGGTTCCCAGGCCCAGCCGCCGCCGGTTGCGGGTCACCGTACGCAGGAGAACGCGCCACCCCGTCCGGGGCCGCGCCGTGGCTGACGCGTTCAGCTGTCGTTCACCTGGGCCGACGCGCGGGCCATGCTCTCACGCAGGCTCTTGGGGCGCAGGTCCGTCCAGTTGGCGTCGACGTAGTCGAGGCACTCCTGCCGCTTGCTCTGGCCGCCTTCGCCGAAGACGATCCGCCAGCCGCCGGGCACCTCCTTGAAGGTCGGCCACAGGGAGTGCTGCTCCTCGTCGTTCACCAGGACGTAGAAGGTGCCGTTCTCGTCGTCGAAGGGATTGTCGGACACTGTGCCTCCTCGGCATCGGGGGTGAGTGAGGAACGGGGGGTAACGCGGGACGTTCGTCGCAGGGTCGCCCCGCGCCACGACGGCGATGACCCTCCTCATCGGCTGCGCGCGTGCCCGGCCAGCAGCCAGGCGAAGTAGACGCCGCCCAGCGACACCGTGACGATGCCGACCGGGAGCTGGGTGGGGGCGAAGGCCCGCTGCGCGAGCCAGTCGCTCGTGGCCAGCAGCAGCGCGCCCGTGACCGCGGACGGCGCCATCGCGATGCCGGCCGTACGCGTCAGCAGACGGGCCAGCTGCGGAACGGCGAGCGCGACGAACGAGATCGGCCCGGCGGCGGCCGTCGCCACCGCCGTCAGGGCGACCCCGATGACGAGGTACGCCAGGCGCGACCGCTCCGTCCGCACGCCGAGCGCCGCGGCGGCGTCGTCCCCCATGGCCAGCAGGGACAGGCGCGGCCCGAGGGCCACCAGGAGGGCGGTCGGCAGCGCGACCGAGACGGCCACGGGCAGGAACTGGTCCCAGGTCAGGGTGTTCAGGCTGCCCTGGCCCCAGATCGCGGCGGCGACGGCGGTCTGCAGGTTCACCTTGATGACGAACCACTGGTTGGCCGCGCCGAGGATCGCGCTGACCGCGATCCCCACGATGATCAGCCGGAACCCCTGGACGCCCTTCCGGTAGGCCAGCAGGTAGACCACGGCGGCGGCGAGCAGGCCGCCCGCGAGCGCGCCCGCGGCCGTCTGGTAGTAGTCGCGGCCGACGAACATCATCGTGACCAGCACTCCGGTGTAGGCCCCGGTGTTGAAGCCGATCACGTCGGGGCTGCCCAGGGGATTGCGCATCAACGACTGGAACACGGCACCGCTCAACCCGAGAGCCATCCCGATGAGCAGGGACAGCAGCACCCGTGGCAGCCGCCACTCCACGATCACCAGCCGGGCGGGACCCGGCTCGCCGCCCAGCAGGGTGCGGACCACCTCCCCCACGGGCACCTCGAACTCGCCGGTGCCGAGAGCGAGCACCCCCACCGCGAGGGCCGCCAGACCCAGCACGCCGCAGACGACCGCCGTCCGCACGCCGAACCGCAGCGACACCGACGCCCCACGCACGACCACGACCCGCCGACCGAAGTCCAGGCCGGAACCCGCCAAACCGGAACCCACCGGACCGGAACCCACCGGACCAGATCCCACCGGACCAGATCCCACCGGACCAGATCCCACCGGACCAGATCCCACCGGGCCGGATCCCACCGGGCCGGTCACTGGCCGCTCACCGTTCTGCGGCGGATCAGCCAGATCAGCACCGGCGCGCCCACGAACGCCGTCGCGATCCCCGCCTGCAGCTCCGCCGGCCGGATGACCACCCGGCCGGCGACGTCGGCGGCGAGCAGGAGGACCGGCGCGCACACCATCGTGTACGCGAAGATCCACCGCTGGTCCGGGCCGACGACCCAGCGGACGGCGTGCGGCACCATCAGGCCCACGAACCCGATCGGGCCGACTGCCGCGGTGGCCGCGCCGACCAGCAGGGTCACCGCGATCATGGACAGCGCCCGGGCCCGCGCGATGTTCGTGCCGAGGGACCGGGCGAGATCGTCCCCGAGGGCGATGGCGTTGAGCGAACGCGCGACGGCCAGCGCCAGCACCAGCCCCGCCGCGACGAACGGCGCGACGGCTCCGGCGATCGACAGCGGCCGGCCCGCCAGCGTGCCGACGTCCCAGAACCGCAGGTAGTCGAACGCCCGCGGCTTCAGCAGCCGGATCCCGGCCGAGACGCCCTCCATGACCGCGCCGAGCGCCACACCGGCGAGCGTCAGCTGGATCGGCGTCGCGCCCCTGCTCCCCGCCGAGCCCAGGGCGTACACCAGGACCATCGCGACGGCGCTGCCGAGGAAGGCGAACCACACGTACGACCAGATCCCGGTGAGCCCCAGCACCCCGATCGCGAAGACCACGAACAGGCCCGCGCCCGCGTTGACGCCCAGGATCTGGGTGTCGGCCAGCGGGTTGCGGGTCACGGCCTGGAGGAGCGCGCCCGCGATGCCCAGCGCCGCGCCGACGAGCAGGCCCAGCGCGGTCCGGGGGACACGCAGCTCGCGTACGAGCACCTGGTCGTCGGTGTTGGTGAAGTGGGCGAAGGCGTTCCAGACCGTGCCCGGCGCGATGTTCCTGGTGCCGATGACGATGCTCAGGACGCAGGCGACGGCCAGCAGCGCCACGCACACCGCCAGCCACGCGCTCCGGCCCGCGTTCGTCGCGGCGACGCCGCCGGCCGGCTGCCGCTCCGTCTGTTTCGGCTGCTTGGGCTGCTTCGGCAAAGGTTGTGGGCGCAGGGATACCACTAGCTCGTGGCTCGCGCGCGGTTGGCGAGCAGCGAGTCGCGGATCTCGCCGGCGCGGACGGCCGTGGTGGACAGCAGGGTGGAGGTGATGCCGTGCGTGTGCTCGCTGGCCCCCTGTACGTAGATGCCGGCCGACACGTGCCAGGGCACCTCGACGCGGTAGTCGCGGCCGATCCGGACCTCGTCCTCCTCGTCGCGCAGGCAGAGCTTGGCCGTCTCGCCGAGCACGGCGCCGAGGTCCTGAGGGCGGTAGCCGGTGGCGTGCACGAGGATGTCCGTGGCCAGCACCTCCCGCTCGCCGGTGGGCAGGAACTCCACCGTGACGTCCAGGCGGTCGCCGTTGACGCTGACGTCCCTGATGCGGGAGACCTTGAGGATGCGCAGGCGTTCGTTGCCCTGGACCTTCTCGCGGTACATGGTCGCGTACAGGGACTCGATGAGGTCCATGTCGACCACCGAGTAGTTGGTGCCCCGGTGATACTCGTGGAGCGCCTGCTTGACCGAGGGCGGAGCCTGGAAGAAGGTGTCGACGGCTTCGGGGTCGAAGATCCGGTTCGCGAAGGGGCTGTCGTCGGCCGGGGTGTAGCCGTACTTCGCGAACACCGCGCACACCTCGGCGCCGGTGAAGGTCCGGTGGAGATAGTCGGCCGTCTCCGCCGCGCTCTGCCCGGCCCCGAGCACCAGGATCCGGCGCACCGGGACGCCGGCCTCGGTGAGGGCGGCCACGCGCGGGATCAGCTCGCTGTTGTGCCACACCCGGTCGGACAGGGCGGCGCCCGGCGGCAGGTGCGGTTCCAGGCCGGTGGCGACGCAGATGTTGCGGGTCCGGCGGACGATGAAGCGCTCCGGGTCGCCGGGGTCGCGGCTGGTCACGTCGAACAGGGGGACCGCGCCGTCCTCTGTGACGACCGGCTCGATGGAGACGACCTCGGCGGAGTACTCGACCATCTCCCGCATCCGGGCCGCGGCCCACTCGAAGTAGCCGTGGAAGTCGATGCGTAACGGGAACAGCGTCTTGTGGTTGAGGAAGTCCACCAGCCTGCCGCGCTCCTTCAGGTAGCACAGGAAGCTGAAGTCGCTCGCTGGGTCCCGCATGGTGACCAGGTCCTTCAGGAACGACACCTGCATGGTGGCGTCGTCGAGCAGCATGCCCCGATGCCAGCCGAAGGCGGCCTGCTTCTCCAGGAACCCGGCGCGCAGCCGGTCCGCTTCCGGGACCCGCGCGTTGTGCTCGTCGACGGCTATGGCCAGCGCCAGGTTGGATGGCCCGAATCCGACTCCCAGGATGTCGTAGATCGTGTCCGGACCACTCGGCAGGGTCTCCACCGCGGCATCGCCTCCCTTATCGGGGCAATAGTAGATAAGGTAAGGCTAACCTTTCAAGAATCATGGGCAGAGAGGATCGATCATGCGAGTGGTCATGTTCGGGTACCAGACATGGGGCCATCGGACATTACGCGCCCTGCTCGACTCCGGCCACGACGTGGTCCTCGCCGTCACCCATCCCAAGAGCGAGCACGCCTACGAGAAGATCTGGGACGACTCGGTCGCGGAGCTCGCGGAGCAGCACGACGTGCCGGTGCTGCTGCGCAACCGGCCCGACGACGCCGGCCTCCTCCAGACGCTCCGGGACGCCGCGCCGGACATCATCGTCGCCAACAACTGGCGGACCTGGCTGCCGCCGGAGATCTTCGATCTGCCGCCGCACGGCACGCTCAACATCCATGATTCGCTGCTTCCGGCGTACGCGGGCTTCTCCCCGCTGATCTGGGCCCTGATCAACGGGGAGAAGGAGGTCGGGGTCACCGCGCACCGCATGAACGCCGAGCTGGACGCGGGCGACATCCTGCTGCAACGGGCCGTATCCGTGGCGGACGGCGACACCGTGACCGACCTCTTCCACCGGACGGTGGACCTGATCGAGCCGATCGTGCGGGAGTCCCTGGAACTGATCGCCTCCGGCCGGGCGCGCTGGGTCGCCCAGGACCGTACCCAGGCCACCTTCTTCCACAAGCGGTCGATCGAGGACAGCCGGATCGACTGGTCCTGGCCGGCCGAGGACCTGGAGCGGCTGGTCCGCGCCCAGTCCGACCCGTATCCCAACGCGTTCACCCACCATCGCGGGGAGCGGATCCAGATCGTCTCGGCCGCGGTGTCGCGGGCCCGCTACGGAGGCACCCCTGGCCGGATCTTCATCCGGGAGGGGGACGGGGTCGTCATCGTCGCCGGCGCGGACGCGCGCACGGGGCGGCGGCGCGGGCTGGTGGTCGAACGGCTGCGGACACCGGACGGCGCCGAGCACGCGGCCACCGACTACTTCCGCACCATGGGCGGCTACCTCGGATAGCGCTACGACATGCCTGAGCGCCTGAGGGTGTCCGGTTTTCGCGGGGCCCGCTCCTAGAATGGGGTGATCATCTGACTGGCGGTCGCCAGGTTCTTCCCGGCTGATGGTGTCCGAATCGCACTACATCCACCGCCAGTTGGAGGAGCCCTATGCGTACCGTCATGCGCGGGGGTGTCTACCGCGCCCTCACCGTGGTCGCGGCACTCACCCTCGTCCCCGTCCCCGTCGCCGCCCACGCCGACGCCGCCCCCGGCCCTGCCGAGGGGAGGCTGATGGGCTTCCGGGCCCTCGCGGCGGTCAAGGAGCACCTGCGGGCGTTGCAGCTCCTCGCCGACATCCACCACGGCACCCGCGCGGCGGGCACCCGCGGCCACGAGGCGTCGCGCGACTACGTGGCCGCCAAGCTGAGGGCCGCCGGTTACCACGTGACCGTGCAGCCGTTCGAGTTCCCCTTCTATCAGGAGAGATCCACCGCGCTGATGGAGCGGGTCGCCCCGGCGCGCAAGGTCTACACCCCGACCCCGCCCGACGGCTCCACCCTCGGCGAGTTCGCCACGATGAGCTACTCCGGGCGCGGCGACGTCATCGCGGCCCTGCAGAACGTCGACCTGGTCCTGCCGCCCGGCCCGGCGCCGAGCACCTCCACGTCCGGCTGCGAGGCCGCCGACTTCGCCGGCTTCACGCCGGGCAAGATCGCGCTGTTGCAGCGCGGCACCTGCACCTTCCACGTCAAGGCGCGGAACGCCCAGGCGGCGGGCGCCGTGGCCGCGATCATCTTCAACGAGGGCCAGCCGGGCCGTACCGAGACTCCGCGCGGCAACCTCGGCGAACCGGTCTCCATCCCGGTCGTCGGCGCCTCCTTCGCGGTCGGCC
Organism: Nonomuraea aurantiaca; assembly: GCF_020215705.1. Lineage (GTDB taxonomy): Bacteria > Actinomycetota > Actinomycetes > Streptosporangiales > Streptosporangiaceae > Nonomuraea > Nonomuraea aurantiaca. The sequence goes on from NZ_JAIWNB010000013.1 coordinate 244,605, forward strand.
AGGAGCTCGCCACGGGGGCGACGGTCCACCTCAAGACCGACACGATCAGCGAGGTACGCACCACCTCCAACGTGATCGCCGACTCCCCGTGGGGCAACCCGAACAAGGTGGTCATGTCCGGGGCGCATCTGGACTCCGTCCTGGAGGGACCGGGCATCAACGACAATGGCTCGGGCAGCGCGGCGCTCCTGGCCGTCGCCGAGGCGCTCGGCAAGATCCCCACCCGGAACAAGCTCCGCTTCGCCTGGTGGAGCGCGGAGGAGCTGGGCCTGCTGGGCTCGAAGTTCTACGTGGACCACCTGAGCCCCGCCCGGCGGAGCCAGATCAAGCTCTACCTCAACTACGACATGATCGCCTCACCGAACTACGCCTTCAAGATCTACGACGGTGACGACTCCGACGCCACGGGTGAGCCCGCCGGCCCGCCCGGTTCTGCCGAGATCGAGAAGCTGTTCGAGCACTACTACGACCTGCTGGGCCAGGGCCACAACGGCACCGACTTCGACGGCCGCTCCGACTACGGCCCGTTCATCGCGGCCGGCATCGCCTCCGGCGGCCTGTTCACCGGGGCCGAGGGCATCAAGACGGCCCAGGAGGCGGCCATGTTCGGTGGTACGGCCGGTCAGCCGTACGACGCGTGCTACCACAAGGCCTGCGACACCACGGCGAACATCAACGACCGGGCTCTCGCGCTGAACACCGGCGCCATCGCCGCCGCCGCCCTGATCTACGCCTTCAAGCCCATCCTGCCCGGCCCGGCCGCCGCCACCGAAACCGCGGCGAGCTCGGCGGCCACCGCGATCGCCGACCCCGGCGCCGAGCTTCGCGGAAGAACAAAGCGATAAATCGGCCCCCGCGGCCATCGAACCACCTCAGGTACGCGGACGTACCCGTCCATAGGGGGACGCTTGCCCAGCAGAGGGACGTCCCCCGACAAAGGAGGACGCTGGTGCTGTCATCCGGGCGTCGGGCCCTGTTATACGCCGGTGTAGCCATCGCGGTCGGCGTCCTGGCGCTGGTAGGCGCGTTATGGGTCGGCGGAGGCGGACCGCCGCCGCCGATCAAGGGGCTGCCGACACCCGATCCGCTGACCGTCTGGGGAGTGCCGCTGGCCCGGCTGGCGCTGGATCTGTGCTCCGTCGCCACGGTGGGGACGCTGGTCGCCGGGGCAATCCTGGCCCCGCGCGACGCGCCGGAGGCGAGCGCCTGCGTACGCGCCGCGGGCGGCTGGGCACTGGGATGGGCGGTCTGCGCGCTGCTGACCTACCTCCTGACGCTCGCGAACATCCTCAGCCTCCCGGCGAGCCAGGTGGCCGGCGACTTCACCCTGCTGAACTTCGGCACCACCCTCCCCCAGACGCAGGCCATGCTCGTGGTGACATGCACGGCCACGGTCGTGGTGCTCGGCTCCTCGCGGGTACAGGACGGCCGGCGGCCCCGGTGGGCGGGGGCCCTGCTCGCGGCCGCCGCGTTCGGCCTGCTGCCGCCCGCCTACGTCGGTCACGCGGCCTCGGCCGGAGATCACGATGTCGCGGTCTCCGCGCTGATGACGCACCTGCTCACGGCGGCCGTGTGGGTCGGCGGCCTGGCGGCCGTGCTGGTCCACTTCCGCCGCTCGGACCGGCTCGCCGGCGTCGTCGCCCGATTCAGCACGCTGGCCCTGTGCTGCTTCGTCGCGGTGACCGTGTCCGGCGTGGCCGGCGCCTGGGTCCGGCTGGACTCGGTGCCGCAGCTGTGGACGACGAGGTACGGCACGCTCGTCCTGGCCAAGGTGACCGCGCTGGTGGCCTTGGGCGTCATCGGGTGGATCCACCGCCGCCGGACCATCGCCGGGATCGCCGAACGCCCCACCCGAGGCACCTTCGTCCGGCTGGCCACCGGCGAGATCGTGGTGATGGCGGCGGCCATGGGCCTGGCCGTCGGCCTGTCGCGCTCCGCGCCGCCGACCACCGGCAGCCACGACGACCTGCTGGGCTACAACCTGGCGCCCTACTCGGTCGGCCACCTGATCACCGAGGTCCGGCCGAACCCGCTGGTCCTGCTCGCCCTGGCGCTGCCGGTCATCGGCTATCTGGCCGGGCTGCGCCGGCTCGCCCGCGCCGGCGTGCCGTGGCCGGTGAGCCGGACGATCGCCTGGTTCGCCGGGGTGGCGGTGCTGGCGGTGGTGCTCGCCGGCGGCGTGAGCGCCTACGCGCGGGCGATGCCGTCGGCGCACGCGCTGCAGTACACGGTGCTCAACGTGATCGGCCCGCTGCTGCTGGCCTTCGGGGCGCCGCTGACGCTGACCGCGCGGGCCATCACACCCGGCTCACAGTACGGCGACGTCGCCTCGGTCATCCTGAACAGTCCCCTGGCCAGGCGGCTCACTCATCCGATGACCCTCGTGGCCATCTACGTCCTGCCGGTCCTCGTCCTGTACGGCACCGGGTGGCTGGCCTGGTCGGTCACCAACCAGGCGGTCCACCTGCTCACCCAGGGCCTGTTCTTCGGCACCGGGCTGCTGTGCTGCTGGGTGCTGGCCGGGGTCGACCCGCTGCCCCGGCCGATCGCCCGGGGGGATCGCACGCGGGTGCTCGCCGCCGTCGTCGCGGCACAGGTCTTGGCCGGCCTGCTCCTGCTGTACGGGCCGGTGCTGGCCGGGGACTGGTTCGCGCAGGTGACCCCGCGCGGCGCGCCGGGCGTGGCGGCCGGGCAATGGCTGGCCGGCCTGATCTACCTGGCCCTGCCCGTGGCCGCCCTCGCCCTCCTGGCCGTACGGCCGACCCGGTCGCGGAAGAGCACGGGGACGGGCTCAGTCCCACGGCTGCCGGTACGACGGCTGGTAAGCGTGCAGCCGCAGCCGCAGGGTCAGCGTGACGGTGGTGCCGGCCGGTAGCTCCACCGTGAGATGCGGGCCGCCGACCGTGACCTCGGTGGTCGACGGCACCGGCTGGTGGTGGATGTACTCGGTGTCGCGGCCGGTCCAGCCGGGCTCGGCCCCGGTCGCGACGGCGGTGACGATCTCGTGCTCGCCGAACGCCCCCGCCTGGACGATGAGCACCCGGTCGTCCGTGGCCGAGAGGTTGACCAGCGTGACCACGGTGGCCTCCGGCTCGATCGCGCTGACCAGCGCGGCGACCTGCTCCGGCACGCCGGGGCGGCGGCGTTCGGCGTCGAAGTAGCGGACCCTGGCCTGCTGCAGGCCGCCGTTGTAGATGACCTGCGGGCCGCCCCACATCGTCTGCGCCAGCGCCTCGGTCACCACCGGGTTGACGTTCTGCCACAGGTGGATCGCCTCCTCCGGCAGATCCCGGTCGGCGTTGGCGAGCAGCAGGGCGACGCGACGCCGGGCCTGGGCGTGCGCGGCGGCGAGGATCCGCTGGGGATAGTCCGGATTGTCGCCGCAGAGATAGGCGTACCACGGCTCCTCGTGCCCGGCCTCCTCCTTGTCGCGGAACGGCCGTACCGTCGCCCAGTCATACCCGGCCGCGGCGCGCAGCGCGTCCAGGCGGGCCCGGTCCTCGGGCGCGCCGGTGTGGTGCCACAGCGCGAGCGGGACCGAGGTCTGGATCGGGTTGTAGTCGAACCAGCCTCTGTCGCTGTGCCGGTAGGGCACGAGCAGGGTGGGGGTGTCCACGTCCGAGCCGAGATGAGCGCGCCAGCGGCCCTGGTTGGCCGAGTCGCTCTGGCTGAACGGCAGCTGGACGCCCAGGTCGATGATCGCGTCCAGCAGCGACCGGACCAGGTCGAGGTAGCGGTCGTCGCGCGTGGCCAGCGCGGCGCTGAGCGCGCCGACGGCGGTCGCCTGGCCGACGCTGTACATGCCGTGCGGCCAGGTCCAGCCGTAGTGCCCGCCGTACCAGCGCCCGTCCAACTGGCTGCCGACCACACCGTCCAGGCCGACGTTGTCCGGGACGATCCCGCCGTTCTCCTCGGCCCGGCGCTGCCAGGCTCCGACGTACTCGCGCAGCCAGCCGGCGTATCGCTCGTCGCCGGAGACCAGGAAGGCGTTGCAGACCAGGCCGGCCACGCTCAGGTTGCCGGCCGCGTCGCCACGGCCCAGGCGCTCGCGCATCTCCGCGCCCAGCCGCGGATCCTCGGCGAGCGGCGGCACCGGCGCGTCGGCCGGGACCAGCCAGTCCAGCGGGTAGCCGTACTGCGCGGCCTCGGCCTCGGTCCAGGGATAGGCGGGCGTGTCGGACACCCCGTCGCGCGCTCCCCCGCTGCCGTTGTGCGGGGCCTTGATGATGCGGTGGACCGGGTCGTAGTTGTCCGGGTTCGGCCGGTCCGGGAGATAGAGATCGGCGAACCGGGTCGCCCGCTCCGCCCAGGCCGCCGGGTCGGCGGCGGTGAGGAAGTAGGTGAAGAGCAGGCTCTCGCCCTGGTGGAACCAGTCGTAGCCGATCTCGAACTCGTCGGCGAACATGCCGAGCTCGGTCATCTGGGCCACCACGCCCTCCCAGTGGTGGGCGCACGCCGGGAGCAGGTCGTCCGCGCCGCCCAGCAGGTAGAGCTGGGGCCAGTTGAAGAACGGTTCGAAGAAGTCGTCCGCGCCGTCGCGGCTGGACAGCCGGCCGGAGTAGCGCAGCGAGCCGTCAGGCCGGGTGTAGCGGGAGGAGAACAGCCGCCACCCGCTGTCCAGCAGGTCGAACAGCGCGCGCTGGGACAGCGCCCAGGCCGGTGGCTCGATGACGGGGACGCTCGCCGTGACAACGGGCGGGCGCCGGGCGGAGCTGTCGGTCATATGGTGGGTACTCCTCATCCCTTGGTCGCCCCGGCGGTGAGCCCGGCGACCAGGAAGCGCTGAGAGAACAGGAACACCAGCAACACCGGCGCGATGGAGACCAGGGTGGCCAGCACGAGTTCGGGCGGCTGCACCTCGGCGTTGGCACCGACGACGGGGTTGAAGGTGGGGGTCGCGGCCAGCATCTGCGTCAGGCCGACCTGCATGGGGTAGTTGTCGCTGTTCGGCAGCATCACGTACGGCAGGAAGAAGTTGTTCCAGTTGTTGACGAAGCTGAAGAAGGCGACCAGCGCGACCACCGGCTTGGCCAGCGGGAGCGCCACCCGGAAGAAGGTCGCGGTCTCGCCGCAGCCGTCCAGCCGGGCCGCGTCCAGCAGGTCGCCGGGGACGCTGGTGGAGAAGTAGATGTAGGTCAGGTACACGCCGAAGGGGAAGAACGCCATCGGCAGCACGACCGAGGCCGTCTTGTTGACCAGCCCGAGGTAGCTGAGCTCCAGGAAGATCGGCAGCACCAGAGCGGTTGCCGGCATCAGCATCACCACCAGGGTGACGATGAGCAGCAGCCGGCGCCCGCCGAACCGCATGAGCGCCATCGCGTAGCCGGCCGGGATGCCGACCAGCAGGGTCAGCGCCACCGAGAGCGCCGAGTAGACGACGGAGTTCGTCATCCACGTCAGCACCGCTCCGTCCTGGAAGGACATGAGGTGCTGCCAGTTCGTGACGAGCGTGCCGATCGAGCCGGGTGACAGCGGGTTGGCGTGGATCAGGTCGGCCGGGCTCTTGGTCGAGGCGAGCAGCAGCCACACCATCGGCAGGACGAAGAACAGCGCGAAGGCCAGCAGCAGGACGGCGACCAGCGCCCGGCCGGCCATCCTGACGACGCCGGGCCGTTGATCAGTCCGCATCGAAGAGACCTCCCCGCGCGACGAACAGCCCGGCGCAGCACAGCGCCACGATGAGCAGGTCGATCGCGATCGCCGCCGAGCCGTTGAAGTCGTTCTGGTCGAAGGCGTACAGATAGGCGAGCTGGTTGAGCGAGTAGTCGGTCCCGACCACCCCGAACCCGGCCTGCGAGACGAGCTGCGGCTCGACGAAGAGCTGCGTGCCCGCGGCGAGGGACAGGATCAGCATGTAGACGATCCACTTGCGCAGCATCGGCAGTTGCACCCGCAGCGCCGTCTTCACCGGCCCGGCGCCGTCCACCCGCGCCGCCTCGATCACCGTGTACGGGATGCTGTTCAACGCGCCGTACATGACCGTGATCCAGCCGCCCGCGCCGGTCCAGAAGGCGATGATCGTGAAGATCCAGGGCAGGTGCCCCGGCGCGATCACCTGCACGAACGTGTCACCCCACAGCGAGCGGACGAGGCCGTCGACCGGGCTCACGGAGGGGTCCAGCATGAACAGCCAGAGCAGCACGCTCGACGCGCCGGCCAGCGCGCCCGGCACGTAGTAGACGAACCGCAGCGCGGCCCGCGACCAGCGCGAGGCGAGCCGGTGCACCACGAGCGCGAGCAGCAGGACGAGCACGGTCAGGGTGACCAGCCACAGCACGAGGTAGGTGGCCACATGCCCGACCGCGGCCACGAACCGGTAGTCCTGGGCGGTACGCAGGAAGTTGCCGATCCCGGCGAAGCGCCCCTCGCCGTCGGTGAACGCCAGATTGAGCGCGTACACCGTGGGCGCGATGCCGAACGCGACCAGGAGCACCACGTACCCGGAGACGAAGACGTGCCCGGCGGCAGGCCGCCAGGAACGACTCCGCACGTGCGTAACGCTCACTTGGTGACCTGGTATCCGGACACCTGGGCCTGCTGCTCGATCGCCGTCTGCCAGTCCGGCAGCAGCGACTCGATGGTCTTACCGGCGGTCTGGCCGGGAATGACGGTCTTGGCCCAGATCGCCTCCTGGCTGAACTCGGGCGAGCCCCAGCCGGACCAGACCTGTCCGGCCGCGGCGGCGATCGGAGCAGAGATGTCGCCCGCGTAGTAACCGCTGTCCTGCTGCTTCTTGATCCACTTCGCCGCGGCGGCCGAGAAGGCGGGGTAGCCCGGCGAGAGGGCGACCTGGTACTCGTCGGCGGTGGCGACCCAGCTGATGAAGTCCTTGGCCGCCTTCAGGCGCGCGGTGTGCCGCGACAGCCACCAGGTGCCGCCGCCGACGTTGCCGGTCACCGGCTGGGCCTGGTCCGCCCAGTGCAGCGCGTCGCCGACCGCGAGCTCGCCCTTCGGGGTCTTGATCGTCCCCTGGAACACCGCTCCGCCGTACCAGGCCGGGCCGGGCAGCATGAGCACCTTGTCGCCCTGGTTCTTGACGAAGTCGGGGCCGAACAGCGGCAGCATGGACATCGTCTTGTTCGCGACGAGCTTGTCCAGCATCCGCGCGGTCCGTACGCACTTGGCGTCCGTCGCCTTGACGGTGATCGCCTTGGCGCCGGTGACCTGGTTGGCCGGGCACTCGCCGCCCCACATGTAGATCTCCGGCGCCCACGCGTCACCGGCCGTGCCGATGATGTATCCCGGGTGCTCGGCGGCCACCTTCTCGCCCAGCGCCGCGTACTCCTCCCACGTCTTGGGCACCGGGTAGCCGAACTTGTCGAGCAGCTTCTTGTTGTACCAGAGCACCACCTGGGCCAGGTCGTTGCGCAGGCAGTAAACCGTGCCGTCGACGGCGCACACGTCGAGCGCGCCCTTGGCGAAGCCGCCGAGTGTGGCGTCGTCGAGCAGGCCCTTGTTCAGCGGGGCGACGAAGGCGTCGTCGCCCTGCGAGGCCCAGGAGGCGGTGTTGTTGTCGGTGGTGAACACGACGTCGGGCCAGCCCTCGCCGGCCCGGTTGAACAGCTGCACCTTGGTCTTGAGGGTGTTGGAGCCGTTGGCGTTGCCGTCGTAGGTGACGATGTCCAGCGGCACGCCGGGGTGCGCCGTCTGGTAGGCCTTCGCGGCGTCGAGCCGGGTGGAGTCCACCCAGACCACGAGCTTGCCGTCCTTCTGCTCGGCCGTGGTGAATCCGTACGGGGAAGCGGCGCCGGTGGGCTTCGTCGAAGCCGTGGGGTTGGGGGGACCGCAGGCCGCGACGGCGAGAAGAACCGCCGCGGCAGCGGTGGCCGCAGGCACCGCACGGCGGTACGCGGCATGACTGCGTCGTCTCATAGGGCCTCCGTTAACGCCATGTTTCGAGATATGACATCATACGAATGACGTCTACACAATGGCCTATACTCAAGGCGCTGTCGTGATCAAGGGAGGGCACGTTGACTCAGCACGCGGAGGGTCCGTGGACGGACGACGCGGTGCGGCCTCGACCACCCGCGAAACGACCTCGCCGCGCGCGGGCCCCCAAGCTGGGCACCACCGTGGTCGAGCAGCTGGTCGACGACATCATCCGCGGCACGCTGCGCCCGGGTGCGACGCTGCCGCCCGAGGCCGACCTGTGCGAGGAGTTCGGCGTCAGCCGCACGGTGATCCGCGAGTCGGTCAAGGTGATCCAGGAGAAGGGCCTGGTCCGGATCGAGCACGGTCGCGGCACCCAGGTCACCGAGCCGAGGCAGTGGAACCTCCTCGACGACGTCGTGCTCGCCTCAGTGATCGCGCACGACGAGAACGCGGCCTTCCTCGACGAGCTGGTCACCGTACGCACCGCGCTCGAAGCCGAGATGGCCGCCGCCGCGGCCCTGGCCCACACCTCCGACGACGATCAGCGCATCGCCGAGGCACTGGGCGTCATGCGGTCGAACCTCGCCTCTCCCCCCGATTTCGGCGCCGCCGACGTCCGCTTCCACGACGTGATCATGGCGGCCTCCCGCAACCGGCTCGGCCGCGCCATCGTCAGCAGCATCCACGACAAGGCCCGCACCAGCATGCGCTACCACGGCCAGTACAACGAGGAGGTCATGCGCCAGACGCTGGACGAGCACCAGGCGATCAGCGACGCGATCGCGGCCGGCGATCCCGAGGCCGCGGCCGCGGCGATGCGCACGCACATCCTCGACTCCTGGAACCGGCGGCGCCCCACGCCGGCCCAGTGATCACCTGACAGCACGAAGGCCCCGACGGCGATGCGTCGGGGCCCAGATGTCGCTGTCGAGATGTTCCGGCTATCCGCAGTGCTCGGACGGGCTGTCGTAGGTGGACGTGCCGGCCTTGCCGCCCCATCGGACGCACTTGTCGGCCGCGTTGGCGCGTACCGGGCCCGCGTAGTAGGCGAAGTTACCGCTGTCGGTGACGCGGGTCTGGCCCTCCACCTCCAGGTAGGCGCTGGTGGCCGAGGCCGTGCCGAGCTGGGTCTTCTTGATCGTGGCCACGCAGTTGTAGCCGGTGGTCGAGTTGTACGTCAGGTAGACGGTGCCCGCCGTGCCCAGAGCCGCCGAGTCGATCACCTTGAACCCGCTGCCGCAGACCGACTCGGCGGTGTGCGGATTGGTCGGGCCGCTGCCGCCGGTGACGTACTGCATGTACGTGGTCCAGTTCCAGTACGGACCCGGATCGGTGTGGTCGGAGCCGGGCACCTCGACGTGGCCGATGATGTGCGTCCGGTCCTTGGGGATGCCATACCGGTCGGCGATGTTGCGGGTGAGCGCGGCCGAGGAGCGGTACATCGCGTCGGTGAACCAGGAGGCGTTGTCGACGAATCCCTCGTGCTCGATGCCGACCGAGCGCCTGTTGTAGTCACCGGCGTGGAAGGCCCGGTCCTTCTCCCTGACCATCTGGGTGATAGCGCCGTCCGACGAACGGATGACGTAGTGCGCCGACGTGGGGTTCGGCCGCGGCCCGGTCTGGAACCAGTCGATCGTCCCGGCGTAGGAGCCCTGCGTCACGTGGATGACGATGCGGTCGATCGCGTCGCTGGTCGGGCGGTTGGAGACGGCGTAGTTGGAGCTGTGCGCCGCCGCCCAGGTCGCCCCCGGGTAGTCGACCGCCGCCGCGAGTGTGCCGGTCTTGCCCAGCTCCTGCGCCTTGGCGTAGGAGCCACGCTCGGGCTCGACGACCTGCGGCGCCGCCGTGAGGCTCTCGCCCTCCGGGGTGGTGGCGCGGATCCCCTGGGCCAGCAGGTCGTAGACGGTGTCGGCGTACAGCCGGGCAACCGGCGCCGAGGAGGCCCCGCCGTACTTGGCCACCGCCTGGTACCACTTACCGGCGTCCTTGCGGGCCTTGGCGTCCAGCCCCAGCTCGTCGGCGTAGGCGCGCAGCACGGCGGCGCCGCCCGTGATGTTGGCCGCGGCGTCCGCCTTCAGGGCCGAGACCGGCTGCTTGGTCAGCGTGGCCGCCCGCTCAAGGGTGTGCGTGACGGGGTTGCTGACCAGGTGCATCACCCCGTAGCCGCCGGACGCGCTGGGCTGGCCGCGGTGACCGTCCAGGTGGGTTTCGGAGTAGGCGAGGGACACCAGCAGGTCGCGGGGCACCTCGTACGTGGCGGCCGCGCGGGCGAACGCGTCGGTCATGGGATCGGCGGACGCGGCTCCGGCCGGTTGGCCGGTGAGCAGCGAGAGGGGGATGAGCGCACCGGCGAGCAGCGCGGCCGAACGACGGAGTCGGACCTGCACAGGTTTCTCCTCAAGAACAGTTCCGGGGGGCATCGCAAGGAGTGGAGGCCGCACGCGGCACCCGCTGTTGATCAGCCTGCAAGCGCGGCGTACAGAATTCGTACAGGTGCCGGTGCGCCCTCGAATCTCAGCTGCCGGGCTGGTGACTGCTCCAGTACTCGTCGGCGGCTCCCTGGATGTCCTCAAGCACCTTCTGGTAGCTGTCCGGCTTGACGAGGAAGGCGCCGAAGCCGTCCAGCGCGGCCGTGAGCACGGGCGGCGGCGTGGCCTCGAAGTAGCGGTTGACCAGGCGGTACTGCCCGCTGCCCGCCGCCTTGCTGACCTCCGCGATCGCCTGGTCGGTGATGGTGACCTTGGGGTTGGCCGAGACGTCTCCCCTGGCGGTCGCCCACTTCTCCTGCGCGGCCGGCGTCACCCACCACTTGAGGTACTTCGTACTGGCCTCGGGGTCGGGTGCCTTGGCCAGCGAGCAGAGCGGGCCGCTCTCGAAGATCATCGAGGTCTTGGGCAGCGCGGGGTTGACGTTCGGGATCGTGAAGTAGCCGTAGTCGACGCCGGCCTTCAGATCGCGCTGCGTCATGCTCGTGTTGAACCAGGTGCCGAACGACACCATCGCGGTCTTGCCGGTCTTGAGGACGTCACCCGGGTCGGTCTTGTCGCCGGCGTTGTTGAAGTAGCCGGCGTCGATCATCGACTTCCACCGCTTCATCACCTCGACCACGCCGGGATCGGTGTACTTCGCCTGGCCGGTGGAGAGGCGGTCGTACAGGTCGGGATCGGTGCCGGCGAGCAGCTGCTCGAACCAGACGAAGGAGAACAGCACTGAGGTGTGGTAGAACGCGGGCACACCGTTCTTCTTCAGCGTGTCGGCGATCTTGATCAGCTCGTCCCACGTGGTGGGCGGCTTGAGACCGTACTTGTCGAAGACCTTCTTGTTGTAGAACATCCCCCAGTAGGCGGCGTTCAGCGGCACGCAGTACTGCTTCCCGCCCACGGTGTAGTACTTCGCCAGGTCCGCCGACAGGTCGCCGTTCTTGATGGCCTCCTGCCAGAGCGCGGTCGTCTCCGCCAGCTGCTTCTGGGCCACGACCTCGGCCAGCCCGCCGCCCGTCGTCCAGGTGAACAGGTCGGGCTTCACGTTGGTGCGGAAGGACGCCTTGATGAACGCCTGGTACGTCGGCTCGTCGGTGTAGCCGACCGGCTTCATCGACAGCCCGATCTGCTGCTTGGACAGGGCGCCCATCTGGTCGAAGTACTTGCTCCAGGCGCCCTTGTCGTTGTACAGCTTCAGCTCGGTCTTGCCCGCCTGCTTCGCCGTGTCGCCGCCGGAGGAGCAGCCCGTGAGGGCGAGCGGGGTGACGACGGCGCAGATGGCGGCCATGCACAGTAAACGCGACCGGATCATGCCCGGCCTCCTGTTCGATCTTGGGGGGTGTCTCTTCGTGGGCGTCGAGTGGGAGGGGCATGCTCGCGGCCGCCGGGGGTGGATCGGGCGGCCGCACCATGCGTCCTTCGCCCAAGTGAAGTCATCTAATCACTTGATGTGTGGGGTGTCCAGGGCCGCCGGAACCACCGCCCGCCGGGTGGCCTCCCGGTAGTCGCGGGGCGCCAGGCCGTATTTCTCGTGAAAGAGCCTGCCGAAGTACGACTGGCCGGAGAATCCGCAGCGCTGGGCGATCCGGCCGATGCCCTCGGTCGTCGTGGTGAGCAGCAGCGCGGCGTGCTCCAGGCGGCGCCCGGCGACGAAGGCGATCGGGGTGCACCCGTAGTGCGTACGCATGGAACGGGCCAGATGCCCCGGGCTGACCGCGGCCATCGCGAGCAGCCGGGGCAGCCCGTCACGCAGGTTCTCCTCGCGGCTCATCGCCACACAGGCCGCCACCAGCCAGCCCGGCCGCCGGTCCACGGCCGTGCCGTCGGCCCGTTCCAGGAGCGGGACGACCGCCGTCCACAGTCCGACCAGGTCGAGCACGCGCGGCACGCCGGAACAGGCGGCCAGCACGCGGGCGAACTCCGCCGCGACCGGCCCGTCCAGGTCGGTGCGCGCCGCCAGGGGAAGCTCGCGCCGGTCCCATTCCGCCGTGCCCGCCAGCCCGGCGAGGTCGGCGAAGGCGCGCCAGCGCTCGCTGGGGAAGGCGATGTTGATGAAGCGCATCCCGTCGGCCGCCGTACCGGCGAACTCGTGCCGGTCGTGCGGCCGGACCAGCACCACGTCGCCCGCGCGCAGCGGCATCTCCACCTCGCCGACGCGCTGCGCGCCGGCCCCGGCGGTCACGAAGACGAACTCATGGAAATCGGCATGGCTGTGCGGCTCGGGCCGGTCGCGACGGCCGCCGCTCACCGGCACCAGCGCCGCGTGGTACGGCAGGCCGTACGCGAAATCCACCCAGCGCAGCACAGTCGGCATGTCAGGAAATTAATAGTTATGGGGCGGCGAGTGCTAGTAAGTCGTGGCGCAGAGGCCGAAGAATCCGGATCGATGTCCATCGCCCCCGCACAGGAGCACATCGTGACCCAGGAAGCCGACCGCACTCTTCAGGACCACGACCGCCTTCAGGACCACGACCGCCTTCAGGACCACGACCGCCTTCAGGACTACGACCGCGACGGCTACACGATCTTCCGGAACGTCATCGACCCCGGCCTGATCGCCGAGGCCGGCGAGCACGTCGCCTGGCTTCAGGCCAAGCACCCCGAGCTGCTCGGCGAGGACCTGGGCACCGAGCTGGTGGCCGGCGACCCGTTCTGGGTGCGGCTGATCTCCGACGATCGGCTGCTGGACATCGCCGAGCTCTTCGTCGGCCCGGACATCGCGCTGTTCGCCTCGCACTACATCAGCAAGCCGCCCTTCTCCGGCAAGGCGGTCCTCTGGCACCAGGACGGCGCCTACTGGCCGCTGGAGCCGATGCGAGTGATCACGCTCTGGCTGGCCGTCGACGAGTCCACCCCGGAGAACGGCTGCATGCGGGTGATCCCCGGTTCGCACAAGGAGGCCCTGCACGAGCTGCGGCAGCGCGACGACGTCGCCAACGTGCTCGGCTCGGAGAGCGCCGTGACCGTGGACGAGTCCCAGGCCGTGGACCTGGTGCTGGCGCCCGGCGACGTGGAGGTGCACCATCCGAACATCCTGCACGCCTCCACCGCCAACACCTCCCCCAAGCGCCGCTGCGGCCTGACCATCCGCTACATCCCGACCTCGACCCGGATCACCAGCGAGGAGCAGCCGTTCGTCTCGGCGCTGCTGCTCCGCGGCCGGCCGGGCGCGAACGTCTACCAGCCGTTCCCGACATACGTGGAAGGCGAGCACATGCCCTTCACCGGAGCCGGCGAGCCACACTGACCCGACCTCTCCTCCCCCGCCCGCTCGTCCCCCACCCCGCCCCCGACTTCGCCAGCCTCGTCTGCCCGCCCTCCCCCTGACTTGGTCAACATCCCGGTGATCTATGTTGATGGAGGGATGTTGTCCGTGCTCAGGCCGGACCCCATCGGGAGGAGAGAACGATATGCAGGCGACGGCGCCGATCGTGGTGGTCACCCGGCCGACCTTGCCGGGCACGGGTCTCGAACGGCTCGGCCGCGTCGCCCAGCTACGCCAATGGTCCGAGGTCACGCCGCCGCCGCCCGAACGGCTGCGCGACCTCCTCACCGGGGCGGACGCGCTGCTGTGCCAGAACTCCGACCATGTCGACGCCGCGGTGCTCGAAGCGGGCGACCGGCTGCGGGTGCTGGCCCTGCCCAGCGCGGGCTACGACGGCACCGACGTCGCCACCGCGCAGGCCCGCGGCGTCGTGGTCACGAACACCCCGGGTGTCCTGCACGAGACCACCGCCGACACTGCCTTCGCCCTCATCCTGATGGCGCGGCGACGGCTGCTCACCGCGGCCGACAGCCTCAGGAGCGGCGGGTGGACCGGGAGCAGGCTGGACGCCTACCTCGGGCTCGACGTGGCGGGGGCGACCCTGGGCCTCATCGGCTACGGCGAGATCGGGCAGGCCGTCGCCCGGCGGGCGGTCGGGTTCGGCATGACCGTCCAGCACACCTTGTCCAGCAAACCCGACGACGCGCTCTCCCAGGCGGTGTCCCTGCCCAAGCTCCTGAGCACCAGCGACGTGGTGTCCCTGCACGTACCGCTCACCGAGCAGACCCGCCGCCTCATCGGCGCGGCCGAGCTCGCGATGATGAAACCCACCGCGACACTCGTCAACACCGCCCGCGGCGGCGTCCTCGACGAGACCGCGCTCCTCGCCGCCCTGCAGGCCGGGCGGCTCCATTCGGCTGGTCTGGACGTGTTCGACCGCGAGCCGCGCAACGGCGTCGGCGACCCGCTGCTCCAGCACGAACGCGTGGTGGCGCTCCCGCACATCGGCTCGGCCACCGAGGCGACCCGGGCCCGGATGGTGGATCTCGCCGTGGACAACATCATCGCGGTCCTGAACGGCGAGCCACCCCTGACGCCCATCCCCTGACGCGTCTCCGACGCCCTGCGCGTCCGGCCTCTGGCGCGTTCCTCTGACGCCCTGCGCGCCCAGCCTCGATGCTCAGCGAAGCGACCGGCGGCGGCGATGTGCGGGATGGCCTCAGCGAGCTGGTCATCCCGCGCATCGCCCCGAAACAGTCAGCCGGACAGGATCGTCAGCCGGCAACGCGCAGGTGCGAGCCGACCGGGACGGGCTCGGGCGCCGGTTCGAGCCCGCAGTGGTGACCGCAGTTGTGGCGGTCGCGGTGGTGATGATCACGGTGGTGATCGGGCGTGGTCGTCCTGGAGGTGGATGTCGCCGTCGGAGTCGACGTCACCTTAGGAGTCGCCGTCGGAGTCGACGTCACCTTAGGAGTCGACGTCACCCTAGGAGTCGCCGTCGGAGTCGACGTCACCCTGGGAGTCGACGTCACCCTAGGAGTCGCCGTCGGAGTCGACGTCACCCTGGGAGTCGACGTCACCCTAGGAGTCGCCGTCGGAGTCGACGTCACCCTGGGAGTCGACGTCGGAGTCGACGTCACCCTAGGAGTCGACGTCACCTTAGGAGTCGACGTCACCTTAGGAGTCGCCGTCGGAGTCGACGTCACCCTAGGAGTCGCCGTCGGAGTCGACGTCACCCTAGGAGTCGCCGTCGGAGTCGACGTCACCCTAGGAGTCGCCGTCGGAGTCGACGTCACCCTAGGAGTCGACGTCACCTTAGGAGTCGACGTCACCCTAGGAGTCGACGTCACCCTAGGAGTCGACGTCACCTTAGGAGTCGACGTCACCCTAGGAGTCGGAGTCGGTACCGGCCGCACCAGCGGAGTCCCCGCGCATGGCGGGAGGGCTGGCGGCATGACCAGATACGCCAGAGGGCAGTCGTCCCTGACCTCGTTCACCTCCTCCTCGACCGGTACGGTCACGTCAGGCATGATGCCGGTCGTCACCGTGTTGCCCACCTCCCAGAAGACGTTGCAGTCCTGGGCGCCGCCGACGAGTTCGACGTCGCTGTCCGGGCCGGTGAAGAACGCGGTGCCGATCTGGAAGATGAAGACGGCGTCGGGATCGCCCTGAGCGTCGAGGGTGACCGTGCCGGTCAGCTCGATCGAGGACGCGGCCGTGTAGACGCCGGGTTCGAGGGTCATGCCTTCGAGATCGCCCGAGATGCTGGTGGCCGGGGTATCGCAGACGTCCTCGTTGTGGTGGCATGACCGCGGTTGGGCGGCCTTCGCACCGGATGGCCATGTGGTCAGCAGAGCCCCGGCGACGACGAGCACGAAGGCCCCCGCCAGTAGAGAGACCCATCGCGACCGGTGGGAAGCGCGACCAGAGATTACTTCCATGTAGTGAATCTTTTCTATAGGGGAGCGCGCTGGATACAGCCGACTTCCACCCGCGCAGCGAGGTGAAACGGCAAGCAACTCGGCATGATATTCGGGGAGATCAACGAACCCGCACACCCGACCGGTAAAGGCGCGACAAAGCCTCCACCACTTGTTATTCAAGACCCGAGATCATCCAATAGAACGACTTATCCCAATTCTCGGTCCAAGACGCTCAAGGCGCCTCCGTAAACTGCCCTTGCTCGCCCCGGACATAGTGGAGGCTTCCTTGCGCGATCGCATGAGACTGAACAGGCACGGCAATGCGCGGCCGATCGCATGGACCACGGCGCTGGCCGTCATGACCCTGGCCGCGGCCTGCGGAACGACCGCCCCGCCACCACCGGCCGCGCCTCCTGCCGCACCGATCCAGCAGGTCGCACCGGTGCCGGTGTCGGCCGCGCAACGGGCGCGACTGCCGCGCTCCACGACGTACACGAGATTGCGCGGAACGCCGAAAGACACCGCTCCTTTCGAGCCGGGAAATGGGCACGTGACCCATCCCACACAACCGCAGGTGGTTTATGCCAGCCCCGGCGGCGCACCGGTGGGGATATTGCCGACCACTTCAGTGGGCAGCCCGGTATGGGTGCCCATAGTGGAAGAGCAACCGGGATGGGTACGTGTTCTGCTGCCCAGCCGGCCGAATCTGTCAACGGGGTGGATTTATGCCGCGGGCGGCGGGTTGCGGAATGCCTACAGCGCCTATTACGTACGCATCGATTTGGCCGCTCATCAACTCACGGTGGTCAAGTCCGACCGCAGTCTGGGCACGTGGAAAGTCGCCATCGGCGCCCCCTCGACTCCCACACCACCGGGACGGACGTTCCTGCTCGCCTCGCTGACCCCCGAGCATCCGACCTACAGCCCGCGCATGCTCGCCCTGGGCACGCACTCGGCCGTCCTCCAGACCTTCGACGGCGGCCCCGGCACGATCGGGCTGCATGGCTGGCCGGACGACAGCGTGTTCGGGCAGGAGATCAGTCACGGTTGCGTCCGGGTCCCGGCCCCCGCGCTGCGCGTCCTGTCACATGTCCCGTTGGGCAGCGCGGTCGTCATCAACCCGTGAACGCCCGGCCCTCAATTCAGGTCGTCCTGCCGGTTCCGGACCACGGCGAGCGGGCACGGGGAGTGGTGCAGCATGGCCTGGCTGACCGAGCCCATGACCATGCCGGCGAACGCCCCCTGCCCGTGCGAGCCGACCACGAGCAGGTCGGCGCCCTCAGCGGCCTGCCGCAGCACCTCCACGGGGTGACCGTGCACGGCCTCCTCGATCACCTCGACATCGGGATGATCCTGACGGTGTCCGGCCAGCGCCTCGCGCAGGATGAGCCGCCCGTCCCGCTCATCCTCCTCGCTCGTGGGCTGGAACCCGCTCCAGGCGTGTACGGCCCGCAGGATCACACCACGCAGCTCCGCCTCGGAGAAGGCGAAGTCCAGCACCCGGCGACGGGTCTGCGGCGAGCCGTTCACCCCCGCCACCAGCTCGCCCCGGGGAAGGGACGGCAACTGCCGCACGACGACCACGTCACAAGGGGCGTGCCCGGCCACCCCGTACGCCACGGACCCCACCAGCAGCCCGCGCACTCCCCCGAGCCCGTGGCTGCCGATGACCAGCAGCTCGGCCTCCTTCGCGGCCCCGATCAGGGCGGCTCGGGGATCGCCGGGCAGCAGCATCGTCCTGATGCTGATCTTCGGGTGCTCGCCGCGCGCCCGGTCCTCAGCCGCGGCCAGCGTCATCGCGCCCCCGTCGCGCATCCACTGGGCCACGGCGGCATAGCGGCCGGGCGCCGTCTCGCAGGCCCATCCGGGCATGGCGTGCACCACGGTCAGTGACACCTCGCGCAACGCGGCCTCCCTGGCGGCCCACCCGACGGCCTCGAGCCCCGCCCGCGAGCCGTCCACCCCGACAATGATCATGATCTGCCCCCGTCCGACATCCCCTTCCCCGACACCCCTACCCGGCGATCCGAAGTTTCCGCAGGTCAAGGCTGTGAAGCTGGCGGCCCGCCGCATGGTTGAGTGCGTGATCGAACCGAGGCGCCCGCCGGGCCGTATCTGCACATGTGAGCGGTGATCGCGCGTGAGCGCCGATCGGAACGAGGCCGCCGGACGCATTGTGCGCGCGGCGGTGTTCGCCGTCGTCTGCGTGTACGCCGCCCTGGGCATGCACGTGCTCGCCGGTGGCGCGGGCGCCGGTCTGGGGATCGTCGCCGCCGCCACCGCCGTGACCGGCGCGGGGGCGTACGTCCTCGCGCGTCGGCGGCGGAGCATGGGGACGCTGCTCGTCGCCTCCTTCGCCGCGCAGTACGGCATGCACCACCTCTTCGGCTCGGGCCTTCCCTTGATGGGACACCACGCCGGCGGGCTGTCGGCGGGGATCGGGATGCTGCTGGCGCACGTGCTGGTCGCCACGGTGTCCGCCTGGTGGCTGGAGCGCGGGGAGACGGCGCTGGCCACGCTGCTGTTCCTGCTGGCCTGCTCGCTCCGCGACCTGTGGCGCCCGCTGACCGACCTGCTCGCGCCGCCCTCGACGCCGCGCCGCGTGGCGCCGGTCGTGGAGGTCACGCCGGGGATGCCCACCGCCCAGGTGCTGGCCTGGGAGCTGTGCCGCCGGGGGCCGCCTCAGTAGGCGCCGCCTGCTGAAGCCGACCATTTACCGGCGCCGCGTGCCGCCGGGACCGACCGCGTGCATCGCCGTCGTACCCGGAGGCCGCACGTCCGGTCCGTCATGACCGCACGACGATCACGGCATGCGCACGACGATCACGGCATGCGCACGGCGTTCGCACGCGATCGCGCTTTGCGCCCGATCGCGCATCGAAGCGCCGATCATGCGTCGAAGCCCCGATCGCCCGGTCATGACCGCCCCCGCTGTTTCGCGCGCCCCGAGACGGGCGCGTCTCCGGAATGGAGAACCCATGACCTCTGTAGAGGTACGGCCGCAGACCGTCCAGCCCACCCCGGTCCCCTCGTCCCAGCGCTATCGCATCATCTGGCGCTGGCATTTCTACGCCGGGCTGTTCGTCGCGCCCGTTCTGCTCGTCCTCGCCGTGACCGGGTCGATCTACCTGTTCAAGGAGCCGTTCGAGGCGTGGCACTACGCCGACGTCCGCACGCTCGCCGCACCCGTGACCGCGGCGAAGCCGTTGTCGGAGCAGGTCGCCGCCGCCCGGCAGGCGCGGCCCGGGGCGGCCGTCATGTCGATCATCCCGCCCACCGCCCCGGACCGGACCACCCGGGTCATCCTGCAGGGCGCCGACACCGGACCCTTCGCTCAGGGCGTCTCGGTCTACGTCGATCCGTCCACGGCCCGCGTGGTGGGGCAGATCGACGACGGCACCACCTTCATGCGCGTCGTACGCACCATCCACGGTGAGCTGATGGCGGGCACCATCGGCGACCGGGTCGTGGAGATCGCCGCGTGCTGGGCGCTGATCCTCATCGCCACCGGCACGTACCTGTGGTGGAGCGGCCGCCGTACCCACAAGCGGGCCAAGCGGTCCGGCCGCGGCCGGCTGCGCCGCCTGCACACCCTCACCGGAGTCGGCGCCGGGGCGGCGGTCGTCTTCCTCGTCCTGTCCGGCCTGCCCTGGTCGGGCGTGTGGGGCGACGGCCTGCAGCGCATCCAGGACAGCACCGGTTCGACCACCCCCAGCGCGGACTCCTTCCCGAACACCTCGACGCTGTCCGGAGACCTGTCCACCAACCCCGACGCCAAGGTGCCCTGGTCCGCCGAACGACTCCCCGTACCGCAGTCCGAAGGTCACGCCGCGCACCAGACGGCGGGCGGCGTGCTGCAACCGGGCGCCCTGCCCATCGAGCGGGCCCTGGCCGCCGCCCGACCGGTCCTGCGCGACTGCGCGCCCGCCGAGTGCGACGTCAAGGTCCTGCTCCCCAAGGACGCGAAGGGCGTCTACACCATCGTGACCGACAACCGCCGTGACCCGGCCGCCGCGCAGACGCTCCACGTCGACCAGTACAGCGGCCGGGTGCTCGTCTCCTACGGCTGGGCCGAGTACGGCGTCATGGCCAAAGCCGTCGAACAGGGCATCGCCCTGCACGAGGGCCGCCGCTACGGCACCGCCAACCTGCTCGTCATGCTCGCCGCCTGCCTGGCCCTGATCACGCTCGTGGTCACCGGCGCGTGGATGTGGTGGAAGCGCCGCCCGCGCGGGCGCGCCGGAGCGCCCGCCCGCGCCACCAACAGGCGGAGCGCGTACGGAGTGATCGCCGTCATGGCGGCGCTCGGCCTGCTGTTCCCGCTGGCGGGGGTCACCATGGCGGCCGTGCTGCTGCTCGACTGGCTGGTGCTCCGGCGGATCCCGGCGGTGGCGCGGGTGATCGGCTGACGCTCCGGCACGCCCAGCCGCCGCTGCGGCCGGGCCGGCGAGACGTGCTCGTCACGGCTCGCGGTAGTCGGCGGCGACCCCGATCAGCGAGATGAGGCCGGAGGCGAACTCCATCGCCTCCGCGTGCCCCTCGCTGAACGGCGGCTGGAACCCCACTCCCGCCCACATCCGTGTGGTGGGGTTCCACAGGTCGCTGCCGACCTCGAAGTCCCACCCGAAGACGCCATGGTCGTACCAGAGCTCGTCCGCGGAGTTGCCCGCCGCCGAATACAGCACGTCGGTCACCGGCCCGGTCTGCTGGGGCCAGGTGACCGTGCCGCGTTCGGCGGCGATGGCCTGCTCGATGGTGCGGGCCGACCGCAGGAAGTACGCCTCCTGCCGGGGCGTGGGCCGGGGCAGGGTGACGCGGCCGTCGAGCTTGTAGGCGCCCGGCGGCCACATGAAGTAGCCGCCGTAGCTGTGGACGTTCATCGCGAACTTGATGTTGCGATACCGCTGCGCCAGCCACATGACGTTGCGGCTCTCGGGCTCGGAATGCTCGGCGGGCCCGGCGTACGTGCCGCTCTGGCAGCCGGCCGAGGCGCCGAAGTACCCGTCCGACAGCGAGCCCACGGCGTAGTTGCGATTGACGTCCACCCCCCAGGTGTTGCGGAGCGCCGGGTCGGACTGCTGCGCGGGGCAGTGGTTGGTCATGTTCTTACGCTGGGAGTTGAAGTCGTAGAAGCTGTAGTTCGCGCCGTCGGGGTTGACCGTGGGCACGATGAAGATGTCGGTGCGCTTCAGCAGCTCGCGCGTCGCCGCGTCGCGCGCGTAGTTGCGCAGCAGCCGCTCCGCCGCCTCGATGGTGACCAGTGGCGCCACCCATTCCCTGGCGTGTTCCTGCGCGTAGGCGAGCACTCCGGTGCGCGAGCCGTCCCTGTGTACGCCGACGCGCAGGGCCAGCACCCGCCACGGCGCGCGGGAGACGTCGGCCGGTGCCTTGAGGAAGTCGCTCAGCTGGGTGAGCGGGGCGGGCGCCATGACGCCTGATCCCGCGTCGGTGCGGTAGGTCGTGGCCTTGACGGCGATGGCCGGCGTCGCGTTGATCGCCGCGACCACCTGGGCCGCGGTGCTGGTGGGCGTGCCGGAGCCGTCGGTGGCCAGGCTGACGGTGATCTGCTTGCCGTTCACCGTCACCTGCAGCTGCCGGTCGGGCGCGCCGGGGGTGACGAGCTCGATGGCCAGGTCGTTGCCGCCCTCGGAGCCGTAGGCGTTCGAGGTGACCACGACGGCGGCCCCGGGCGGGGTGCCGATCAGGGCCTGGGCGTGCCGCCGGTAGCCGTTGGTCGGGTTCGGCAGTGTGATGATGTCGGTGAGCTTGGGGAAGCGCTGGTGCAGCGCCTTGATCCGCTCGTTGAGCTGCGCCGGCGGCATGTACTGGCTGACGAAGTCCTTCTGGTAGCCGGGACCTGTGCGATCGGGCCGCTCCCCGTCGGGCCACTCCTGGACCCGCGCGTCCGCCTTGCCACCGGCCGCCGACGTGACGGTGACCCACTGTGGGCGGCTCTCCGCCGGCACGGGGGCGCTGAGCTGGTGGCCCAGGTAGGCGCCCGCGTCGACGTACGGCACCATCGGCGCCTGACCGGCCGAACCGCCCCTGCCCGTCCAGTTCACGCTGAGCGTGGCCGCCGCCCCCGCACTGCTGGACGCCTCGACCGACAGGAAGTATCCGTCGCGGCTCCTGAACCACACCGCCCGCTCGATGACCAGCTGATCCGGCGCGGCGGCGCCCTTCGGCGTCGTCTGGGAGCGGGACGGCGTACCAGGCGCCAGGGTCGCGCCGAGCGTGGCGAGCGCCGTCAGCTGGCTCGGCGTGACGACCGCGTCGACCTGGACGCTGCCGTCCGCCTGTGGGCGTACCCGCTCGGTGAGGTCCGCCCCCGAGGCCGTCAGCCGCTCCATCGTGGCCTGGTCCGGCACGGAGAGCGTGACCAGAGAGGCCGGCTCCGGATCGGACGGCCCGGCGACCGCCGGGACGGATTGCCCCGCGGTCAGGAACGTCGTGAGAAGAACGATCGCCACAACGACTGCGGACGCCCGTAAGCCACGCATCGGCTCCTCCTGGATCACCGGTATGGAGATCAGTGAAAGCCGACATGACGAAACAGGCAAGACCCAGTCGAAAGCCGCAATACGCCAGGCGACCTACCGCAGGAGTTGTACGCGGTCCCGGTACGCAAGGTGAAGGTTGACCACATTCTCCACCCGGCGGTTGACGTGGAAACCGGCGCCGCTTTGTACCTTGATGCCCGGTTTCTCACTTGGAGGAGGAGTGATGCGAAGGTCCCCACAGTGGATATCGCGCGCACTGACCGGGCTGCTGATGATCGCCGGAGCGGTCGTGGTCCCGGCCGGCGCGGCGCAGGCGCAGACCTGCTCGACGTCCCTGCCCCACCCCGACGACTACGGCATCACCTGTGTGAGCGTGGACCGGCACCTCCAGGACAACGGGTCCGAGCTGCGGGACATCACCATGACCTCCACGGCGATCTTCCAGGCATCCGGCGGCACTCCGGCGATCGACCCGCTGACCCGTCAGATCACCGTACGGATCTACCTGCCCAAGGACTACGACCCGGCCAGGAGCACCCGCTACCGCTCGCTCTACCTGCTCAACGGCGGCGGGGACAACTACGACGAGTGGACGACGAAGGCCGACCTGATGTCCCTGATGGCCTCCGTGCCCGCCTATGACGGCATCGTGGTGATGCCGACCGGCGGGATGACCGGCTGGTACAGCGACTGGGTCGGCCGCACTGACGGATATTTCGCACCCAAGTGGGAGACGTACCACATCTCGCAGCTCATCCCCTGGATCGACGCCAACTTCAACACCATCGCCAACCGATCCGGGCGCGGGCTGGCCGGGATCTCGATGGGCGGCTTCGGCACGCTCAAGTACGCCGCCGCGCACCCCGACGTGTTCTCCGTCGTCGGCGCCTTCTCCCCGGGCACCGAACTGCGGGCGCTGCCCGCCCAGCGGACGATCTCCAACTCCATGTGGCTGGCCGGCGCGGCGATCACCCTGGCGGACCTGGGGGCATACCGCGTCAACAAGTACGAGAACGGCATTCTGCTGCTCGACCAGGACGAGCAGCGGCGCTATCGGCTGGACACCCTGTTCGGGCCGCACACCACCGCCGTCGTGAACGGCACGACCATCGACGACTGGCCGTCCGCCAACCCTGCCGAACTGGTGACGCAGGGCAAGTACGCACCGTACAGCGGCAAGTTCGGCCTGTACGCGGGCGGCTGCGCGGACCTGCCGGGCCCTCCCGACCGGCCTGAGTACGCCAACGGCCACCAGCCGGCGCCGGCCGAGTGCGCCTACGACACCACCGCCGATGCCGACGCCCCGATGGCCGGCGAGGCCATGCTCGGCGCGTACACGAGCGACTTCGACAAGACGCTGACCAGCCTGGGGGTGAACCACCGCTACTGCTACGGCACCGGCGGCCACGACTGGAACTCCTGGCCTGACGACCTGGTCGACTTCCTCCAGTACGCCTACGGCACGGCCCCGGCCTACTGCCCCAACGCGTGACCGAGCGGCCTCGCGCGGTGTGCCGGTGCCTGAGCGGCGCTCAGTTGCCCGTCGCCTCGGCGAGGCCGCCGTGCGTGCCCTCGTCGAGGAGATGCGCCCCGGCGTCGTGCAAGGTGATGCCGAAGCGCGCGCTGCCGGCGGACATCCGGTCGTTGTCCGCTTTGTCGGCGCTGGTCGCTTTGAAGCGGGTGTCGCGGGTCGGGCCATCGCCGACGAGGTGGCCACGGAGGTGGCCGGCGCGGTTGTAGACGGCCCAGCGGCCCGCGGCCACCTGCGGCATCGAAGCCGGGTTGTCCTTGAGCCACTGCGCGTTGGCCGCGTGCTCGGCCCGCTCGTCGACCTCGGTGGTCGGGGCGGTCTCCATCGTGGCCAGGGCTTCGGTTGTGCGAGGACTACTCATCTTGCGTCCCGCTCTCAGGATCGTGGCTGACGTCCCCCGATACATCGGAGGAACAATCGGCGCCTGAGGCCCATGCTACCGGCGTACAGCACCTGTCGCCGACCTGGGACTTCAGGCGCTCCTGTACCCCACCGCCGATCCGGCAGCTCGGGGACGCGGTCGCCTTCTCCAGCGACACGGGCGGAACCACCGTCCGGCTACCAGGCTGACGCCTCGCCGGGTGTCACGGCGTCGGGTCAGCGTCCTCGGCCGAGGGGTCGGGAGGGAAGGGCAGGAGGCCGGGGTCGGCGGCGCGGGCGACCACCTCACGCGCGAGTTCGGTCAGGTGGCGGCTGTGGTCGCGAGCATGCCGGCGCAGCACGGCGAAGGACTGCTCCATCGGCAGCGTGTAACGCTCGCTGAGCATGCCCTTGGCCTGTTCGATCACCACCCGGCTGTCGAGCGCGTGCTGCAACTGCTCGGACAGGACCTGGCCTTCCCGGATGGCGCGCTCCTGGAGCAGCCCGATGGTGGCGATGTCGGCCAGGGCCTGGGCGAGCGCGACGGTGGGCGCCGGCAGTTCGCCGGGCTCGTGGCGAAACAGGTTCATCGCGCCGATCACCTGATTCCGCAGCCGCATGGGCAGCGCGTCGACCGCGCGAAACCCGTTGACGTGGGCCTGCTCGGCGAAGCGGGGCCAGCGGCGCATGGTCTCCGCCGTAGCCAGGTCGGCGCAATGCACGGACCGACCGGTGGCGAAACAGTCCAGACAGGGACCCTGGTCGGTCTGGAGCTGGAACAGCTCCAGCAGCCGGCTCTGCTCACTGGAGGCGCCCATCAACCGCAACTTCTCACCGGGGGCGGCGAACAGCAGCCCGGCGGCATCGACGCCGAGAAGTCGCACGCAGTGCTCGGACAGGCCGCGCATGAAGTCGATGACGTCGAACCCGGTTACCAGCGTGTCGGCCAGGGTGATGAACGCCTGGGCGACCTGCAACGTCGGGCCGCGAGACGGGGGGAGGTCCACGTCCAGCAGCCTACGCCCCCGCCGCCCCGGCGCTCGGGTTGGAACTACCGGCTACGGGATCGGCGGACCGGCCGCTTGGTCGGCGATGTGCCCACCCTCGTTCTCCCAGCCGTCCGAGGCTTCCTGGCCCGCCCGCCGGGCACCGCGGGTGGCGGGCAGGCGGGCGCTGGTGAGGAGGTCGACCGGCCACAATCCGCTCGTGTCCTGAGCGCCGAGCTTGAGCGCGGCCTCAGCGGGCCCGCTCGCGGTGTCCGGTGGGATGACCAGCAGAACGATCGGCTCGGCACCCGCGAGGATCAACGTGACCACCTGAGGGTCGGTGTTGTGGAACCAGCCGACCTTGATCTGGCGCCCGGGTGCCGGGATACGACGCGGGATGTGGTCCCACGCCTCCTTGCGCACGCCGACCCGCAACGTGGTCCGGTCGAGCCGCTGATCGACGGCGGCGATGAGCCCTGGCAGCTCCGCGGCCGCGCCACGGGAGTGGGGCCACCACGCCCCGTCCACCACGGATCGCCGGCTCAGAACGGGATTCAGGCTGAGCCGCACTTCGGAGTCGATGGCAGGAGCCGCGGAAGCGACAGCGCTCAGCGGCTTGAGATGAGTAAGAACTGACGCCTTCATGGTCGCCTGACCTGTCCGGCCCAATCTGAGGAGGCCGACAATCGCGGATCGCCGTGGGCGACGCCGACCTGAGTGTCAACGCACGAAATGTCCTCGGTACCTGAATTCTACCTCACCGGTAAAGAGCGTCCGAACGACAGAAGGTTGATCCGATCAGGAGGGTCAGAGTAGAGCCTGCTGATGTTAATCGTTTAACATCGGTGCACATGAGACCCACAGCGCGACAGGTGGCCGAGCTGGCGCAGGTGTCGGTGGCGACCGTGTCCTATGTGCTCAGCGGCCGGGACCGGCCCGTCGCCGCCGAGACGCGGCAGCGGGTGCTCGACGCGGCCAGGCGGCTCGGCTACACGCCCGACCAGGCCGCCAGGAGCCTGCGCAAGCGCCGGACCCAGCGGGTCTGCCTGGTCCAGGGCTCGCTCGGCGGGGTGCCCACCGACGAGCGGCTGGCCAGGGACCTCCACGAGATGGCCGACGGGCACGGCTACTCCGTGATCACGCTCGCCGTCTACTCCGAGGCTCGCGCGCGGGCCGCGGCCGACGTGCTGCGGAGCGGGATCGCCGACGGCGCGCTGGTCAATCTGACCGGCGAGCACCTCACTCATGATCTGCTGGCCGAGATCGTGGCCGGCGGGCTGCCGATGGTCGTGGTCCGCAACGAGAGCGTGCCGGACGGCTGCGACGTCGTACGGACACCGGAGACCGAGGTCAGCGCCGAGGCGGTCGAGCACCTGCTGGCCGAGGGCCGTACGCGCATCGCCTTCATGGCGCACCGCCACGAGCTCTACCGCGACCACCCGACCGGCAGGCTGCTGGGCTACACGACGGCCCTCGACCGGCACGGCGTGGACCGGCGGATCATCGTCTCCGGCGCGGACGACCGCGTGGCGGCCTACCACTCCGCCACGGAGCTCCTGCGCTCCCCCGACCGGCCGGACGCGATCTTCGCGGCGTCCGATCGGGCGGCCATCAGCGTGCTCTCCGCCGCCAGGGACGCCGGGCTGAGCGTGCCGGGCGACCTCGCGGTGATCGGGGTCGGCAACATCGACGAGGGTCTCATCAGCAGCCCGCAGCTGAGCACCGTCGGCCCGCTCAGACACGACTACACCGACGTCGTACGCCTGCTCTTCGACCGCCTCCAGGCCGATGGCCCCCTGCCCGCCCGCGAGGTGGTCCGCCCCTGGACATTCCTGCGGCGCGGCTCCTCCTGACAGCCGCCCTATCTTCGACAGGAGCTCTTCCTTGCGTCCGAACGTGATCGTCGTCTTCACCGACCAGCAGCGGTGGGACACCGTAGGCCCCTTCACCCCGAACCTCGACCGGATGGCCCGGCACGGCACGCAGGCCACGGTCGCGCTGACCCCGCAACCGGTGTGCGCGCCCGCCCGCGCGGCCCTGCAGACGGGCCGCTACCCGACCACGACCGGGGTCTATCGCAACGGCCGCGCCCTACCCGCCGAGGAGCGCACGCTGGCGCACCACTTCGGCGCGGCCGGATACGCCACCGGCTACATCGGCAAGTGGCACCTGGCCGCCACCGAGCCGGTGCCCGAGGAGCTGCGCGGCGGCTACGGGTCGTGGCTGGCGGCCAACGCGCTGGAGCACACCTCCGACGCCTACCGCACGATCGTGTACGACGAGGCGAACGACCCGGTCTTCCTGCCAGGTTACCGCTCCGACGCGCTGGTGGACGCCGCCGTCCGCTTCGTCGCCGACCACCACGACGAGCCTTTCTTCCTCTTCCTGTCCTTCTTGGAGCCGCACCACCAGAACGAGGTGGACAACTACCCGGCCCCCGACGGCTACGAGGAGCGCTACCAGGGCCGCTGGACGCCGCCGGACCTGACCGCGCTCGGCGGCACGGCCGCGCGGCACCTGGGCGGCTACCTGGGCCAGGTCAAGCGCCTGGACGAGGGGCTGGGCCGGCTGCTCGACGCGCTGCGGAGCATGGACCTGCTCGACGAGACGATCGTCGCCTACACCTCCGACCACGGCAACCACTTCAAGACCCGCAACGGCGAGTACAAGCGGTCCTGCCACGACGCGTCGCTGCGGGTGCCGCTGGCCGTGCGCGGGCCGGGGTTCGACGGGGGCGGCGCGATCGCCCGGCCGGTCAGCGTCATCGACCTGCCGCCCACGCTGCTGGACGCCGCCGGGCTGCCCGTACCGGAGAACATGCAGGGCCGATCGTTCCTGCCGCTGCTCAGCGACGCCCGCGCCCCCTGGCCGGACGAGGTGTTCTTCCAGGTGAGCGAGTCGGAGGTGGGCCGCGGCATCCGTACCTCGCGGTGGAAGTACTACGCCGTCGCCGAGGGCGCCGACCCGGTGGCCAGCCCCGCCGCCGCCCGCTACCGCGAGCAGGCCCTGTACGACCTGGACAGCGACCCGCACGAGCTGGTCAACCTGGCCGGGCACCGGTCCCATCTGGAGATGGCGGCCGGGCTGCGCGCGCGGCTGCTGAGCCGGATCGTGGCGGCGGGCGAGTCCGAGCCGGTCATCGAGCCGGCCGTCGAGGTGGACGCTCGGCACCAGGCACTGACCGACCCGGCCGTACGGCTGCGCGGCCCGGAACCGGTCAGGTTCGGCCACCAGCCGGCGGCCTCATAGCGCCACGGTCAGCTTTCCGGCCATCTCATAGCGCCACGGTGCGGAACCCGGCGTTGGCCATCGAGGAGTCGGGTGTGTTCGAGGACCGCGCCGCGTTGCGGTAGCGGTTGCAGTAGGAGTCGTGGCACAGGAAGGAGCCGCCGCGCAGCACCCGCGCCGTGCCACGGAGCGGACCGCGCGGATCGGCCGGCGGGGAGTAGGCGTAGTAGTCGGGGGCGTACCAGTCCGAGCACCACTCCCAGACGTTGCCGACCGTCTGCCAGAGCCCGTACGCGTTGGGCGCGAACGTACGGACCGGAGCCGTGGTCAGGTAGCCGTCGGCCCGCGTGTTCCGGGAGGGGAAGACGCCCTGCCAGATGTTCACCCGCCACTCGTCCTCGGGCAGGTCGTCGCCCCACGGGTAGCGCGCGCCGTCGAGGCCGCCTCGGGAGGCGTACTCCCATTCGGCCTCGGTCGGCAGGCGACGGCCGGCCCAGGAGCAGTAGGCGACCGCGTCGTTCCAGCTCACGTGGACCACGGGGTGGTCGGCCTCCGCCGACGACAGGGCGCCGCCGGGGTGCCGCCAGTCGGCGCCGTGGACGCCGACCCACCAAGGCGTGCCTGGGACGGGGTTCATCACGTCTTCCGGGCGGGCGCGCAGGGCCAGGTGGAAGACGGCGGAGAAGCCGTACTCCTCGGCCTCCGTCCGGTAGCCGGTCGCCTCGGCAAAGGCGGCGAAGTCGGCCGTCGTCACGCAGGTCGCGTCGATCGAGAACGGCGCCAGGAGCACCGGGTGGACGGGCGTCTCGCCGTCGCCCCGGTTGCCGTCGCCGGTGGCGTCGCCCATCCGGAACTCGCCGCCGGGCAGGTCCACCTGCTCGATCGCGTGCGTGCCCCGCGCCGCGAACCGGATCGGCTCCATGGGGGACGCCGGCGTCGCGGGCGTGCAGCAGCTACCCGACATGTCAGGCCCCACCGGGAACCGGCTGGCTCGGATGCGGCTCGTCGCCGAGCGCCGCCTGCGCCTGCCACATGCGGGCCGTCATCTCCTCGCGGACCGCGAGATAGTCCGGCTCGAAGTAGACGTTGCGCAGCTCCTCGGGGTCGGCCTCCAGGTCGTAGAGCTCCCATTCCCCGCTGTAGGTGAACGCGCCCGTGCCGGGCAGTCCCATGCCGTCGTTGTAGAAGTAGATGATCTTGTAGCGGGCCGTCCGGTAACCGTAGTGCGCCGGCGCCTTGTGGAAGACGTCGTCGTGCTCCCAGTAGCGGTAGTACATCCCCGCCGCGGGAGCGGAGCCGGGCTCGCCGGTCAGGTCCGCCAGGAAGCTGCGCCCCTGCATACGGGGATGGTGCGCCACCCCTGCCACGTCCAACACGGTCTGCGCGAAATCCACGTTCGTCACGATACCGGTGTGTACCTGACCAGCCGGAACGCGCCTCGGGTAGCTCAGGACGAGCGGCATCCGCAGCGACTCCTCGTACATGAAGCGCTTGTCGAACCAGCCGTGGTCGCCCAGGAAGAAGCCCTGGTCGGAGCAGTACATCAGGAGCGTGTCGGCGAAGTCGCCACGCTCCCGGAGCCAGTCGACGACCCGGCCCACGTTGTCGTCGACCGAGGCGACGACGGCCAGGTAATCCTCCATGTAGCGCTGGTACTTCCACAGCGCCAGCTCCTCGTAGGACAGCCCCTCGGGCGGATCCCGCTTGAGGTCCTCGGCGCTCAGGTGCTCGGCGATCCGCATCGCCGCCCGCCGCGCCGAGGCCGAGCGCGTCGCGTGGTCGTCGGTGAACGTCGCCGGCACCGGGATGGGCTCGGCGTACATCCCGGCGTGCTTCTCGTCGGGCTCCCACGGGCGGTGCGGCGCCTTGTGGTAGATCAGCAGGCACCACGGGTCGTCGCCGTCGAGCCCGTCGGCCCACGACAGCGCCAGGTCGGTGATGAGGTCGGTGGCGTAGCCGGGGACGGTCCGCAGTCCCTCCGCCGAGAGGAACCGCGGGTCGACGTACTCCCCCTGCTCGATCAGCACGTCCCAGTAGTCGAACCCCTGCGGATCATGACCGGGGCCGTCCCCCATGTGCCATTTGCCGACGATGGCGGTCCGGTACCCGGCGGCCCGCAGCAGGCTCACGAACGTCGGCTGGACGGCGTCGATCGGCGTGACGAGCGTCGAGACGCCGTTGACGTGCGAATACGTGCCGGTCAGGATGCTGGCCCGGCTCGGCGAGCAGAGCGCGTTGGTCGCGAAGCAGTTGTCGAAGCGGGCCCCGGACGCCGCGATCTCGTCGATCCGCGGCGTCCGGTTGACCACCGACCCGTACGCGCCGACGGCGTGCGAGGCGTGGTCGTCGGTGAGGATCATGACGATGTTGGGCCGTCTCACCGGTAGGTCGCCTCGTCCAGCCCGCTCATCGTCGGGTCGTAGGAGACGTCGCCGACGTCGTACATCGACGTCATCCAGTGGTAGAAGTTGTCGCCCCGATCCCGCAGTACCTGGTACAGCCGCCGCATCAGCCGGCCGCGCACCGCCGCCATCTCGGGATGCGGGTAGACGTTGAGCAGCTCGTCCGGGTCGGTGAACAGGTCGTACAGCTCGTTCGTCGAGTCCGGGTTGACGACCAGCTTGAAGCGGTCGGTCCGGATCATCCGCTGCGGGTACGGGAAGTGGTGCCCGTGGAACTCGCAGACGATGTCCTGCTCCCAGGCCACCTCGTCCGCGGAGGCGAGCGGCACGAGGCTGCGCGAGTCGACGGCGGGTGCGGGGTCGATCCCGGCCAGGTCGAGGATGGTCGCCGTGCAGTCCAGCAGGCTGACGAACTCCGACCGGACGACCCCCGGCTGCTGCCCCGGGACGCGGAGCAGGCCGGGCGTGCGGTAGATGTCCTCGTACATCGCCGGGCCCTTGTCGTGCAGCCGGTGCGCGCCGGTGAACTCGCCGTGGTCGCAGGTGAAGAACACGGCCGTGTCGTCGGCCAGCCCGAGGCGCCGCATGGCGTCCATGACCCGGCCGATCTGGGCGTCGATGAGCGCGACGTACCCCCAGTAGACGGCGATGAGCTTGCGCGTCACCTCCAGCGGCATGGTGTCGAACGTCCAGTGCGCGCTGTAGTTGGCCTGCACCGGCGGCTTGCCGGCGAAGGTCTCGGCGATCGACTTGGGCAGCTCGACCAGCTCGGGGTCGAACATGTCGAAGTACTCGTCCGGCACGATGTACGGCAGGTGCGGCCCGAAGAAGTTGAGCTGCAGGAAGAAGGGCTGAGGCTCGGCCGCGTACCGCTCCAGCATCTCGATCGTCCGCGTCGCCAGGTAGTGCTCGAACGTCGCCTCGACCGGCTGGCGCAGCCGCGCGGCGAGCAGGTTGCCCGGCCCGCCGTTGGGCAGCGTCCCGCGGATGTGGTCGTGGATCTCGTACGGCGGCAGCCCGCCCTCCGCCAGGTAGTCCAGGTAGTCGGGGTGGTCCACGGGGTTGTGCCACCCCGGCAGGTCCGGCCCGTCGAAGCCGAAGTCGGCCGCCCGCCGGTGGTGCCCGACGTGCCACTTGCCGATGAGCCCGCAGTTGTATCCGGCCTCCCGCAGCGCCTCGGAGAAGGAGTACTGCCCGTCGGGCAGGTCCTCCATGTAGCCGACGTTCCGCTCGTGGTTGGCCAGCAGCTTGTGCCGGAACGGCGCCTGCCCGGTGAGCAGGCTCGCCCGCGCGGGCGTGCAGATCGCGGTGGGGGTGTACCAGCGGTCGAACCGGGTTCCGGTCCTGGCCAGCTCGTCGAGGACGGGGGTGGCGGCCAGCCGGTTGCCGTACGCGCCGAGGGTGTCGACGCGGTGCTGGTCGGTCATCAGGAACAGGATGTTCACTTGGCGACGCCCGTGAACAGGTCGGCGGTGTAGTAGGTCTTGGGGGCGACGGCGCCGGTGAGCTTGCCCGCGCCGACGAAGTAGTCGTTCATGCCGGTCAGCCACTTGTCGATCGTGCCGTCCTTGGTGTAGCCGTCCAGCTCGGACAGCGATAGCACCTTGGAGTTGGCGGCGTCGGCCTTCACCTGCTCGGCCGGCTGGTTGAGCATCTTGGCGGTCGCGGCGATGGTCTCGTCGAGGTGGTCGCTGCGGTACTGGATCGCGTCGCGGAGCACGGCGATGACCTTCTGCGTCTTGCCCTGGTCCTTGGCGACGACGTCGTTGCCGGCCACGAACGCGGTCGGGAACGACACCGTGTCGGCGAAGTCCTCGTTCTTGGCCAGCTCGACCAGGTCCGGGACGGCCTTCTTGATCGTGGCGATCGCCGGATACCAGAAGCCGGCCGCGTCGATCTGCTTGGAGGTGAACGCCGAGACGATCGTCGCCGCGTCCATCGGGACGATCTTGACGTCGGTCTTCGTCAGCCCGGCCTTCTTCAGGGCGAGCGTGAGGATCATGTCGCCGGAGGTGCCCTCGGGCACACCGATCGTCTTGCCCTTCAGATCGGCCATCGTGCCCGTGCCGGCCTGGGCGATGACGCGGTCGGCGTTGCCGAGCGTGTTCATCGCGACGACCTTGGCCTTGCCGGTGGCGGGCAGCCACATGGCGCCCGGCCCGATGTAGCCGAAGTCGAGGTCGCCGGTGCCCAGCGCCTGGATTTGCAGCGGGCCGTTGGTGAAGACGCTGGCCTTGGCGTCGATGCCGTGCTTCTTCCACAGGCCCTGCTCGTCGGCGACGGCGAGCAGGCTGGCGCCGTTGAAGTCGCCGATGTAGCCGAAGTCGACGTGGGTGCCGGCGTCGCCCGACGAGCAGGCTGCCGTGCCGAGCGCCAGCATGACGGCGGCAGCGGCGATGGATGTCTTCCTCATTGCGCGGGCTCCTTGGCTTGCCGCTGGTGGTACATCGAATGCCAGACGCGGTTGCGCAGGTTCCCGAACTCGGGACTCAGCCGCATGTCCTCGTCGCGTGGATAGGGCAGGTCGACGTCGATGACGTCGGCGATGCGGCCGGGCCGCGCGGCCATGACGATCACCCGGTTGGCGAGGAACACCGCCTCGTCCACGTCATGGGTGATGAACATGACCGTCCGCCGCTCCTGGCTCCACGTCTCCAGGAGCTGCTCCTGGAGCCGCACCCGGGTCAGCGCGTCCAGCGCGCCGAAGGGCTCGTCCATGAGCAGGATCGACGGGTTGACCGCGTACGCGCGGGCGATGGCGCAGCGCTGCTTCATGCCGCCGGACAGCGTCTTGGGCAGCGCGTCGGCGAACCGCTCCAAGCCGACCAGGCCGATGAAGTGCTCGGCCCGCCGGCGCCGCTCGTCCTTGGGCACCTTGGCGGTGCGCAGGCCGAACTCGACGTTCTCGCGGACGGTCAGCCAGGGGAACAGCGCGTACTGCTGGAAGATCACGCCGCGTTCGGGACCGGGACCCGAGACCGGTACCCCGTCGACGAGCGCGGTGCCGCCGGTGGGCTCCTCCAGCCCGGCGAGGATGTTGAGCAGCGTGCTCTTGCCGCAGCCGGAGGGCCCGACGACGGTCACGAACTCGTTGTCGGCGATGTCGAGCGAGACGCCGCCGAGGGCGACGAAGTCCTCCTTGCCGACGGGGTAGACCTTCTGGATGTCGCGTACGGAGATCTTGGGGGTGGTCATCGGCTCTCCTGCCAGGCCGTCAGCTTGTTGCCGGCCAGCATGAGCAGCCGGTCCATGATCAGGCCGAGGATCCCGATCGCGATGATGCCGACGAAGATCGTCGGCAGGTCGTAGTAGAGCTGCGCGTTCTGCATCCGGTGCCCGAGCCCGGCCTGCGCGGCCAGCAGCTCGGCGGCCACCAGCGTGCCCCAGGCCGAGCCGAGCCCGACCCGCATCCCGACGAGGATGAACGGCGTCGAGGCCGGCACCACCACCCGCGCGAAGATTGTCCCGTCCCCCGCGCCGAGGACCCGCGCGGCGTTGACCAGGGTCCGGTCCACGTTCACCACGCCCTGGTAGGTCGAGATGACGCAGGCCAGGAACGCCGCCAGGAAGATGACGAAGATCTTCGGGCTCTCGCCGATGCCCATCAGGACCAGCACCAGCGGCAGCATCGCCAGCGGCGGGATGGTCCTGAAGAACTGGATCCACGGCTCGAACAGGCCGCGCGCGACCGTGTACCACCCCATGAGGAAGCCGATCAGGACCGCCGCGACCGAGCCGAGGGCGAACCCGGCCAGCACCCGGCCGAGCGAGGCGCCGACGTCGGTGACGAGCGTGCCGTCCAGCAGCATCCGCCAGGCGGCCGCGACGACCTCGCCCGGGGTGGGGAACTGCATCCCGGTCAGGGACAGCACCCACCAGATCGCCAGCCCGGCCACCACCGAGCCGATGTTGAGCATCAGCAGGGTCCGGCTCTTTCGGGGCCGAACCTTCGTGGTCTCCGTGGCTTCCGTAGTCATCACGGCCACCTTCGGCCTCCGTCCGTTGTGACGTTCGCTTCGTATCCGGCCAGCAGCGGGGACTCGTGGAACAGGGCCGCGATGGCGCCGCGCGCCCCGCCGTCGTCCGACAGGAGGGCCGTGCGGATCACCGGCGCCGCGTCGGTCAGCCACGACAGTTCGTACGTGATGGTGGCCGCGACCTGCTGCACCAGCGTCGGCGCGATCGCGACGATCTCGCCGGCGAGCACGATCTCGCTGGGGTTGAGCGTCATCGCGGCGGTGCCGAGCACCCGGCCGACCGCCGCTCCGGCCGCGCGCAGCACCTGGTCGACGACCGGGTGCGCGATCTCCACGGCGGCCCGCAGGTCGTCGAGCGTCTCCATCGGCAGGCCCAGCTCGCGGCAGCGCCCGAGGATCGCCGGGACCGACGCGACGGTCTCCATGCAGCCGCGCTTGCCGCACCGGCACTGCGCGCCGCCGGGCACGGCGGTCACATGGCCGAGCTCTCCGGCGTAGCCCTTGGAGCCTCGGACGAGCTGGCCGCCCACCACCAGCCCGCCGCCGACGCCGTCGGACAGGCGCAGGTAGATGAGGTCGCGTACGGAGTCCGACTGGGCGTGCAGCGCCTCGGCCAGCCCCGCGAAGCGCACGTTGTTGTCGACGATCACGGCGGTGTGGAAGCGCCCGGCGAACAGCTCCGCCACCCCGTCGGCGCGCGACCGGTCCCCCCAGCCCGGCACGCCGATCCCGATGGCCTGGAGGGCGCCGTAGTGGACGCCGGTGTCGGCGCTCAGCCGGTCGATCAGCGCCAGCCCGGCCTGGACCCGCTCAGGCCACTGCGCCGACTCCTCGTAGCGCGAGGTGCCGGACGCGATGATGTCGTGCGCCGCGTCGGCCACCAGGACGTTCACCCGCCGGTGGCCGAAGTCGACGCCCATGTACTGCCCCGAACCCGGATCCAGCGCGAGCCGCTCGGCCGGCCGGCCGCTGCCGACGCGCTCGACGGCGTCGGTGGCCACGACCCGGATCGCGCCGCGGCCGAGCAGGTCGCTGGTGATCTCGGAGACCGTGGTCCGCGACAGGCCGACCCGCGTCGCGATCTCGTTACGGCTCTGCGCGCCGTGCTGGCGCAGCAGGCGCAGCACGCGTTCCTCGTGGGACCGGCGGACGAGTGCGTGCGCTCCAGGGGGCATTGACACGCTGGAAACTTATGGTTCGTCCATTTTTTCCGTCAACCTTCCGGCAGAAAGAATCCGGAAATCTGTCATCGGACCGACGAAAACCTCTGACCAGCGCTTACGGGTCGGGCCTACTGGCAACGGGGATCTGTCGGCGCCTCGATGGAGGAACCTATCGCCTCCCCCGTCCACCGGACCCGTCAAGATCGGCCCACCAGCGGGCGGCTTCGGCATCATAGCCATCCCAAGGTTTGGGCTGATCCCGGTGAACCCCGACTGTCTTGTATCCCGTGTCAGTGATCAAGGAAAGAAGTCTTGTCATCCACGTGGCACGCCACCCCCGCGCCGGGCCGATGTGGGGACTACAAGATCACTATCCACAACTCCGTCCATAAGTGAGGGACGTATGAACAGACTTGTCTCGGCGATGCTGCGATATGCCAGGGGTTCGACCTTCGCGACCACCGGTGTGGCCGCCCCGCCACAGATCGGCTTCCCCGGCTCTTCCCGGCTGGCGGCCGGTTTCGCGCTCATTCCCGTCATGACCATGCTCCTAACCGCGCAAGCCAGGGCGTGCACCCCGGACGAGCCGGTGGGGCTCGGCAGCGCCGCGAACTTCGCGGTTCTGGGTGCGAGCACCGTCACCAACACCGGCGAGACCGTCATCACCGGCGACCTCGGACTGAGCCCGGGCACGTCGGTCACCGGTTTCCCGCCCGGCACCGTGGTCGGCGGTGCCATCCACGTGGCCGACACCGCCGCCGCCCACGCCCAGGTCGACCTGACCGCCGCCTACAACGACGCCGCCTCTCGTACTCCCGCCACCACCATCGGGACAGAGCTCGGCGGGACCACCGTGAAACCAGGGGTCTACAACTCCGCCGCGGGCACCTTCGGGATCACCGGAAACCTGACCCTCGACGCGCAGGGAGACCCGGACGCGGTCTTCATCTTCCAGGCGGCCTCCACTCTTATCACCGCGTCATCCAGCGCGGTGATCCTCACCGGCGGCGCCAAGGCCGCCAACGTCATCTGGCAGGTCGGCAGCTCGGCCACGCTGGGCACCGGCTCCAGCCTGGCCGGGAACGTCCTCGCGCTGACCTCGATCACCGTGACCACCGGCGTGAACGTGAACGGTCGCGTCCTGGCCCGCAACGGCGCCGTCACCCTGGACACCAACGCCATCAGCCGGTCCACCGGCGGACTGTCCATCAACGTGCCCGGCAGCGCGGACCCGGGTTCCGCGGCAGCCGGCGCCGCCAACGTGTCGGGCCCGCTCGGCGAGATCACTGTGACCGACACCCGCGGTGACCCGAACGCCGTCTGGACCGCGACCGTCGACTCCACGGACTTCACCACTGGCGGCACCACCGCCGCCGAGACCATCGCGAAGAGATCCGTCGACTACTCCCCGGGCCCGGCCATCAACACGACCGGTAGCGCGACATTCACTCCCGGAACGTCCGGCAGCCTCGGCTCCGCGCGTATCGCCTTCTCCGCCGCCGACGGCGCGGGGAACAACTCCGCCACCTGGAACCCGACGATCACCGTGGCCTTGCCGGCCGATGTCGTCGCCGGGACCTACACCGGCGCCATCACCCACTCGGCCGCCTAGTGCCTTCGTCACAGCTTGATGGGCCGGGCGGCGAGCCGTACGCCCAGGTGTGTGTGCATGCCGAGCAGCCAGGCCGCGCTGACGTACACCGAGAAGGTGGAGCCGCCGAAGATCTGGGCCACCATGGCCACCGGGAACCACATCCCCATGAGCAGCGGCAGCCAGCGGAACGCGCCCTGGTAGCGGCCCTTGACCGCGATGGTGATGCCCAGGACCAGCGTGCCGAGCTGGCTGAGCGGCCAGCAGGCGTCCAGGATCATCAGCGGCAGCGGGATGTCGTCGTAGCCGACGTAGCCGAAGGACAGCGCGTTGAACAGAAACGCGCCGGGCAGCAGCACGAGCAGCCCCGCCGGGATCACCCGGGTCCACCCGTCACCGGCACCGCGAGTGGACAGCACCGTCCAGACATAGGCGAAGAGCCCCAGGACGAACAGCATCCCGGTGATGGTGTCGAGCGTCTGGACGCCCTCCTGGATCTTGTCCCCCACGATGACGGTGCCGGCCGCCCAGGCCGTGGCCCCGACGGCCAGGAACAGCCCGGAGAGCCGGATGCGAGCCGGGTTCACGGTGCGCCGGTCCGCCACGGGCTCGTTGGGGTTGACGTTGCTGGGCACTACGTGACTGGACATCGTTCGTTCCTCCGTTGTGTGTCGGTGGACCTACGGTCGCGGCCACGTGTCCCGGGCGCCCAGGGAGCAGGGCCGCGCCGGACAGTCCCGGCTTCGCCCTCCATGACCGGGCCACATGCCCTCCCGGACCGGGCCATATGCCCTCCATGACCGGGGCATATGGCCCGGCCGGGAAGGGACACCGCCCCCGTGAAGGTGGGACGCGTGGTGTGGCACGCTGGCGGCGTGTCCGATCCCTCTCCCGCCGACCCCACCCCACCCACGCCACTCGCGCCACTCGCGCGGGAGCGCGATTCCGCCGTGGACGGGGCCGCGGAGGGCGCCGCGAATGGCGCCGCGCCCTACACCGCGGACCGGCGGGACCGGCGGGTCGCGGCGGGAGCGGTGGCGCTGGCCGCGCTGTGCGTTGTGGCCTGCGCCGCCGCCACCTGGGCCGATGTGGTGACGGGGCCGGTGACCCGGCCGGGGCCGCTGAACTGGGCCGTGTGGTCCTCGACCGTGCCCGGCGCGGCCCTCGCGATCGCGGGAGCCGTGCTCGCGGTACGGCTGCCGCGCCACCTCATGACCTGGCTGCTGCTCGGCGGCGGGACCGTGGCCGCCCTCAACGGCCTGGCAGCCGCGTACGCGGTGCTGTCGCTGACCCGCCACGACGGCATGCTGCCCCTCACCGCGGGCGCGTTCTACGCCGGGGCGCGGCTGGGCCCGCTGCTGAACCTGCTCCCCCTGCTCATCCTGCTGTTCTTCCCCGACGGGCGGCTGCCGTCGCCGCGCTGGCGGTGGTCCGCGTGGCTCTCGCTCGGGGCCACGGGGCTGGCCGTCCTGACGTTCTTGACCGTCCCGTGGCGGATCGAGTTGGGGAACGGCGAGTGGCCGGGGCTCGACCTGCCGCTGCCGCCGATTCCGGATGAGTTCTGGCGCTCCGCGCTGGCCTTGGCGCCGGTCCTGCTGGTGGCGAGCCTTGTGGTGCCGGTGGCGGCCTTCGCCTGGCGGTTCAAGGGCTCCACCGGCGTCCGGCGGGCACAGCTTCGCTGGATGCTGCTCGCGGCACTGCTGAACATGGTCCTGATCCTGGTCCCCGCCGTCGTGGACGGATGGCCGCAGGACCTGTCCTTCGTCGTGTCGCTGCTGTCGCTCGCCGCGGCCGTCCTGATCGCGGTGAGCCGGTACCGGCTCTACGACATCGATCCGGTGCTCGGCTGGACCATGCTGTACGGCGGGCTCGCGGTGGCCGTCGTCGCGATCGACGTACCCGTCTTCGTGGGCATGGGGGCGCTCATCGACGAGCCCGTCGCGGCCGTCCTGGCGGCGGTCGCGGTGGGCGTGGTCTACGCGCCGCTGCGGGAGCGGGTCCGGCAGTGGGTGAACCGGGTGGTGGCAGGGCGGGCGGAGCCGTACGACGTGGTCTCGGTCCTGGCCCGGCGGCTGGAGGAGTCCGTACGGCCCGAGGAACTGCTGCTGGAGGCCGCGACGGCCGTGGCGGCGGCGTTCCGCTCGCCGTACGTGCGGGTCGAGCTGGATCGCGCGGTCGGCCGGACCGTCGTGGTGGAGCACGGCACGCCCCGCAAGGACGTCGTCGTGCTGCCGTTCTCCTACCGCGAGGCGCTGATCGGCCGGTTCGCCCTGGTGCCGCGCGCCGGCGCGCGGCCGACCGAGTCCGACCAGCGGTTGCTGGCCGATGTCGTACGCCAGGCCGCCGCCGCCGTACGGGCGACCGCTCTGACCGAGGAACTGCAGCACAGCCGCGAACGCCTGGTCACCGGCGTGGCCGAGGAGCGCCGCAGGCTGCGCAGGGACCTGCACGACGGTCTGGGTCCGACGCTGGCCGCCGCCGCGCTGAAGGTGGAGGCGGCGCACAACCTGGTGGTCCGCGACGCCGACGCCGCCCGGGACGCGCTCGACCAGGTCAGGACGGACCTGGCCACGATGCTCGGCGACGTACGGCGTCTCGTGCACGACCTGCATCCGCCGGCCCTGGACCAGTTCGGCCTGGCCGGCGCGCTGCGGCAGGCGGCCGACCGGTTCCGGGACGGCGGCCTCGCCGTGCGGGTGGACGCGGAGGGAGACCTCGCGGGGCTGCCCGCCGCGACCGAGGTGGCGGCGTACCGGATTGTCTGCGAGGCTCTGACGAACGTCGCCCGGCACTCCGGCGCGGCCAACTGTCACGTGCGCGTCGCCGTGGCCGGGAGCACGCTGGAGGTCGAGGTGACGGACGACGGACGCGGCGTCCGCCCGGGCGCTCTGGTCGGGGTGGGCCTGGTCGGGATGCGCGAGCGCGCGGAGGAGCTGGGCGGGCGGTGCGCGGTCGAGTCCGGCCGCGACGGCGGGACCCGCGTCCACGCCGTCCTGCCCGCCGGGCCGGTAACCCCTGCCGCTCTACCGGCCGGGACGGTGACCGCTTCGTGACGCCGCCGCCGCGCGTGCTGCTCGCCGACGACCATCCGGTGTACCGCAACGGCCTGCGCATGATGCTCGATTCCACGGGTCAGGCCGAGGTGGTGGAGACCGCCGCGGATGGGGAGGAAGCGGTCGCGAAGGCCATCGAGCTCCGCCCGCAGGTCGTCGTGATGGATCTGCGGATGCCCCGGCTGGACGGCGTACAGGCCACCGAACGGATCGTCGCCACCTGCCCGCAGACGCACGTACTGGTGCTGACCATGCACGAGGACGACGAGAGCGTCTTCGCCGCCATGCTCGCCGGTGCCCGTGGCTACCTGCTCAAGGGCGCCGACCAGACCGAGATCCTGCGCGCGATCACCGCCGTGGCCAGCGGCGAGGTCATCTTCGGACCGGCGCTCGCGGGCCGGGTGACGCGCTACTTCGCCAGGCTGGCGGCGGCCCGCCCCGTCCGCGAGGAGCCGTTTCCCCAGCTCACCGCGCGGGAGCGGGAGATACTCGAGCTCATCGCGGCCGGCCTGTCCAACCGGATGATCGCCGAGCGGCTGTCGCTGTCGCCGAAGACGGTGCGCAACAACGT
Source organism: Nonomuraea aurantiaca (assembly GCF_020215705.1). Lineage (GTDB taxonomy): Bacteria > Actinomycetota > Actinomycetes > Streptosporangiales > Streptosporangiaceae > Nonomuraea > Nonomuraea aurantiaca. The sequence goes on from NZ_JAIWNB010000013.1 coordinate 286,010, forward strand.
GTCCAACGTCTTCACCAAGCTGCAGGTGGCCGACCGCGCCCAAGCCATCATCCAGGCCCGCGAGGCCGGCCTCGGCCAGTGACCGGCCCGGGCGCGGCATCCCTCGTGGGAGGGACGGCGGGCCCCTCGAGGGCTTGACCAGTCATTGGCCGTTAGCCGTGATCTACCGCCACAGACCTGTCAGCTCTATCGCATGTTCAGGACTATCGGCGTGAAGGATGCCTGGAATCGGTCGCCCAAGGCGATCTTGAATGCGCCACCCCCCGAGCTGGACCACGGGGCTTCGCCCTCTCCTCATGGCAAGGG
>NZ_JAIWNB010000130.1 GCF_020215705.1 Nonomuraea aurantiaca
TCGGGGGCCGCGAAGCCCAGCAGAGGCCGGGTCCGGTGGGCGTGGTAGCTGAGGGTGTTGCGGTCTCGGCCGAGTAGCCGGGCTGCCAGGGTGAGCGTGACGGTGTTGCGGTGGCTCAGGACAGCAGCCAGGACACGATGCCGGTGGTCGAGAAATCCGAAGCCGGGGTTGTATCCGCGCCGGTTGATGCCCTTGCGCTTCTCGCGTTCGGCCTCGGCCAGGGTCCTCCGCCAGGGCTCGAGTTCTGTCACGAGCCGGTCGAACTGGTCGCGGGTCATGCCGGTCAGGCCAGGGTGGGTGAGCAGGTAGGTGGCCTCGGTCGGGATCGGCGGCGCCTTGGCTTGTTCAGGTTCGGCCGGTGGTGCTGTGCTGGGGGCGCAGGGGCCGATGGTGTAGTTCCATTCGCCGTGGAAGTCGTCGCGCTGGACGCGCTGCAGGAGCACCTGGCGCTGCTCCTTGGTGAGTGTGCGCCCGGTGGCGTAGTCGTTGTCGTCCAGGACGGCGCTGACGGTCAGCCCGGTGCTGGTGCGGGTGGCCGAGATGCTCTGCAGCAGCACCTCGTAGCTGGTCAGGGGCCGTCCGCGCAGGCTGT
>NZ_JAIWNB010000131.1 GCF_020215705.1 Nonomuraea aurantiaca
TGGCCCGCGTCAAGGAAGGCCGTACGGCCTAACCGACCGCCTGCGTGATGGACGCCCAGAGCGTGAAGACCTCCACCAACGTGCCCCTCACCAGCCAAGGACCCGACGCCGCAAAGAAGATCGTCGGTCGCAAGCGCGGCATCGTCACCGACACACTCGGCATCATCCTCGCCGTATCCATCGCCGCCGCAGGCCTGTCCGACAACGCGATCGGCAAAGAGCTACTCGACCAAACCAAAAGCGCCTACCCGACGATATCCAAAACCTGGGTCGACACCGGCTTCAAGAACGCCTTAATCGAACACGGCGCCACACTGGGCATCGACGTCGAAGTCGTCTCCAGAAAAGCCGAAACCCGCGGATTCCACGTCGTCAAACGCCGATGGGTCGTCGAACGCAGCCTGGGCTGGCTCATGCTGTACCGCCGTTTAACCCGCGATTATGAGACCCTACCCGCCAGCTCCCAAGCCATGATCCAAATCGCGTCGATCAACAACCTCACCAAGCGCATAACGGACGAGACCACCCCAACCTGGCGAGGCACCTACTAGAACATAAGCCGCAATCTACTCAAATCAAAT
>NZ_JAIWNB010000132.1 GCF_020215705.1 Nonomuraea aurantiaca
GCGGTGATCATCCCGACCAGTCCCCTGCCGGACACCACGGGTACGGCGTCACAGCCGGCGTCGGTCATCACGGCCGCGACCCGGGTCAGCGGGTCGTCCGGCCGCACCCGCGGCCTGCGCTCACCGGCCAGCAGCTCGCCCACCTGGCGGTTCGACTGTTCCTGCGGACCACCCGACCAGGAAGCGGCCAGATGCTCGCGCGACAGGATGCCCACCACGTGCTGCCCCTCGACGACCGGCAAGTGATGCACACCGGCGCGGCGCATCAGTTCCCAGGCCATCAGCGGCGACTCATCCGGCTTGACCGCGACCAGGATGCGGCTCATCACCTGCTCGGCGGTCAGCGACTCGATGTTCATGGCCTCTCCTCGCGGGGCCGGACGACCGCGACCGGGCAAGTGGCGTGGTGCAGCACGGCGTGACCGACCGAGCCCAGCACCGCCGAGGCGAAGCCACCCAGCCCGCGCGACCCGACGACGACCAGGTCGGCCGTGGTCGCGGCCTTGATCAGGGCGGTCGCCGGGTGCTC
>NZ_JAIWNB010000014.1 GCF_020215705.1 Nonomuraea aurantiaca
CAGAGGCCACCCCAGCGAGCGACTCGACGTCCGTAACGGTGGCCGCTTAAGATCAACCCACGGCACCTACCTCGTCGAGCTTTTACACCGCTCCGAGGACGCGACCCCCGCGACCAGCGCGGGGCCACTGGCCCAGTGCAGGGGCGCGGGGGCATAGTGCAAGAGCAGCGCGCGAAGGCTGTTTGGGCTATAGGAGCGCGCGTGTCCGGGCCTCCGCCGCCGCCTGTGTACGCGTAGAGACCTCCAGCTTGCCCAAGATGTTGGACACGTGCACACTCACCGTCTTCTGCGCGATGAACAGCCGTTCCGCGATCTCCCGGTTCGTCAAGCCCTCCGCCACCAGCCGCAGCACCTCGGTCTCCCGTGCCGTCAGTCCTCCGTCGCCGTGGCTGCCGCCGCCGGTGGTGAAGCGGGCTCGGCGGGCGAAGTCGGCCAGGGCGGTCTCCAGGGGTGTGGCGCGGAGTTTGCCGGCTGCCTCGCGGGCCAGCTCCCATTCGGCCTGGGCTTCCGTGCGGGCGCCTGCTGCCAGTAGGGCCTCCGCGAGGCGCCAGCGGGCGCGGGCCGTCTCGTAGACGAAGCCGAAGTCGAAGGCCGCCACCACGCGCCGCCACAGCTCCACGTCGAGGCGGCCGTGGACGCGGTGCCATTCGGCCTCCGCGCGTAGGGCCCAGGCTTGGCCTTCTGGGCCCATCGGGCCGCGGTCGCCCACTGGGCCGCTTTCGACGGCGAAGCGGACGCGGTTGAGGAGGTCGTCGGCGCCCTCCACCTGGCCTAGGTCGGCTAGCGCCCACAAACCGATGGCGGCGACGCGCAAAGTGCCCGTTTCGCCGGGTTCGAGGGTGGCCATGGCGGCCTCTACGTGTTCGAGGGCCAGGGCGGGGTCGCCGCACCAGAGGGCGTGTTCGGCGGCCATGCCTCGGGACATGTAGGCGACGAGGAGGTCGGACCAGAACGGGCGTAGCCAGTTGAGGCGGCCTTCGACGGCGGGCAGGCCGCGGGCGACCTCGACGAACAGGGCGAACGACGACAGGACCGCTTCCGGCAGCGTGCCGACGCGGGCGCCGAAGCCGGCGGCGGTGGCCTCTGCTTCGTCCCATTCGCCGGCCACGTAGTGGATCAGGAAGCGGAGGAAGCGCAGGTCGGTGCCGTAGGTGCTCCAGTTGAGGCCGGTTTCGACTGCCAGCTGGATGCCCGCGTCGGCGATCTCGGCCGCCTCGGCCAGCAGGCCCTGCTCGTAGAGGATGCGGGAGTGGTGGAAGCGGGCACGCAGGTCCATGGCCAGGTGGCCGGTGTCGGCGGCGGAGGCGGTCTGGGCGAGCGAGAGGGCCCGGGCCATGTCGCCTTCGTGCTCGGCGTGCAGGGCCAGGGTGAGCAGGGCGCCCACTTCTGCGTCGCGGGCGCTGGCGGCTCTGGCCGTCTCGATGGCGCGGCGGGCGATGTCCTCGGCTTCGGCGTGGCGGGCGGACCAGGTGATCGTGCGGGCGTGGGTGGCCAGGGCTCGGGCGAGGGCGGGCTGGTCGGCGGCGGCTTCGACGGCGCGTTGGGCCGCGGCGATGGCGCCGTCCTGGTCGTCGAGCTCGACCAGGTAATAGGCGAGCCGCTCGTTGACCTCGGAGGTCGGGGGCAGGGCGCGCAGTTGCTGGACGGCACGGTGGTTGTCGCCACTGTCGGCCGCCATGACCGCGCTGCGGAAGGCCAGCTCGGCCCGCTCCTCACCGGCGAGCTCGGCGGCGTCGGGGACTCGATCCCACAGGCTCAGCGCCCGGTCGTAGTGGCTGTGGGCCTCGGCGGGCGCGCCCAGGCGCTCGGCCAGCCTGCCGGCCTTCGCCGAGGCGGCCAGGGCGCCCGCCAGGTCGTGGCCGGCCAGGTGGTGGTGGGCGAGCTCGGCGGGTGAGGTGAGCAGGCGCGCGAAGTCGGCGTGCAGTCTGCTGCGCTCTCCGGGCAGCAGGTCGGTGTAGGCGGCTTCCTGCAGCAGAGCGTGCCGGAAGGCGTAGCCGTAGCCGTCGACGCGGAGCAGGCCGCGCGAGACGATCTCGCGTACGGCCTCCTCGAAGTCGGCCAGCGGGAGCCCGGAGACCTCGCGCAGCAGCTCGTCCTCGACGCGGCGACCGGCGACCGCGGCGGCGCGCAGCACGCGCTGGCCGGGCTCGGACAGCACCTCGACCCGGGACATCAGCAGGCTGGCCAGCCCGTCGGGCAGGGTGTCGCCCTCGGCCATGGCGGCGAACAGCTCCTCGGCATAGAACGGGTTGCCGCCCGCGCGGGTGACGATCACGCCGAGCTCCTGAGCGTCCACCTCACCCAGGGTCGCGACATAGTCGGACATCTCGCCGGAGTCGAGAGGGCCCAGCTCCAGGTGGGTGACGCTGGGCAGGCGCTTCAGCTCGGCCAGCACCGACCGCAAGGGGTGCCGGCGGTGCAGGTCGTCGGTGCGGTAGGTGCCGACGACGCACACGCGCTCGCTCTGCACCATGCGGCTCAGGAACACCAGCAGGTCACGGGTCGAGCGGTCGGCCCAATGCAGGTCTTCGATCACGAACAGCACCGGCTGGACCTCGGCCAGCAGCCCCAGCAGCGAGCCGAACAGCCGTTGCTGCGTGAGGCCGGCCGGAGGCGCGCTCTCCACGCCCGGCAGCAGCTGGCCGAGCAGGGGATGGGCGGCGGCCGCCTCGCGGACGGCGGGCTCGGCGCCGCGCAGGGCGTCGGCGAGCGGGAGGTAGGGCAGGGTGTCGCCGAGCTCGGCGCACTGGCCGACCAGCACGTTGAAGCCACGGGAGCGGGACTCGGCGACCAGCTCGGACACCAGCCGGGTCTTGCCGATGCCGGCGTCGCCGCCGACGAGCGCCACCTCGGCGGTGCCGTGGGCGGCGGATTCGAGCACGCGCGCGAGTCTCGCCAGCTCAGCAGCGCGCCCGACCAGGAGACCCTTCACGGCAGCAACTATGCCACGCCTGGCCGACATTCCGATTGGCCCAGGAACGGCGTACCCGATTGGCTCTCAACAGAGGGCCAAAGCCGCTTTACGCTTATATTTCATGATCCCTTGGTCCACGTACGTGCTCTTCGTGGGCGCCTCGCTCGCGCTGGTGCTCATCCCCGGTCCGAACCACCTGTACATCACCGCCAGGGGCCTCTCGCAGGGCCGGGCGGCGGGGCTGGCCAGCGCGTTCGGCGTGGAGACCGGCACGCTGGTGCACATCGCGGCGGCCGCCGCCGGGCTCTCGTACCTGATCACGAGGTCCGCGACGCTGTTCGGGATCGTCAAGTGGGCAGGAGTCGCCTATCTCGTCTATCTGGGGGTACGCGCGCTCACCGGCAAGGAGCAGGCCGAGTCCGAGGTGCCGCGGCCGCCGCAGCCGCTCGGCAAGGTGTTCCTCGAAGGCGTCGTGGTGAACCTGCTCAACCCCAAGGTCACGCTGTTCTTCCTGGCGTTGCTGCCGCAGTTCGTGAAGCCGTCGGCGGGGTCGCCGGCGCTCCAGATCGTGGTGTTCGGTGCCACGCTGCTGGTGCTGGGGGTGCTCTCCGACCTGGTGTACGCGTTCACCGCCGGGGCGCTCGGCAGCCGCCTCGTCAGGAGGGCCAAGGCGCTGCGGCTCTTCAGCGGGGTGGTGTACCTGGGGCTGGGCGTGATCACGGCGTTCGCCGGGAGAAAATGACCGCATGGCGCCTAGGAAGCAGCAGGAGATCTTCGACGCGACGCTGCTGCTGGTCGCGGAGAAGGGCTATGACGGTCTGACCGTCGAGGGCGTGGCCGAGCGGTCGGGCGTCAACAAGACGACGATCTACCGGTGGTGGCCGTCCAAGGCCGCGCTGCTGGGGGCGGCGCTGGTGGAGGCGGAGGCGCTGGAGTTCGAGGCGCCGGACACGGGGAGCCTGCGTGGCGATCTCGTCGCGCTCGTGGAAGGGATCAGGCGGCTCCTCACCCAGCCGCCGGCCAGGGACATCGCGGTGGCCGCGCTCGGCGCCGCCGCACGCCATCCCGAACTGGACGCGCGGACGTTCTTCGCGGACCGGTTCGCGCGGGAGCGGCAGGTCTTCGAGCGTGCGGTACGGCGGGGGGAGCTGAAGCGGTCGGTCGATCCGATGCTGGTGGTGGATCTGCTGGCTGGGGCGGTGTGGATCAGGGCGGTGTTCCGGGGGTTGCCGCTCACGGATGATTTCGCGAGTCAGGCGGTGGCCATGGTGCTCGATGGTGTCATGTCTTAGTGCGATAATCCGGACCGCCCACGCGGCCCGTCAGAGGGCCTCGGCCAGGGCGGCTGGGATGCGGTCCAGCACCGGGTACGACATCAGCCCATAGGCGTAGAAGTCCACCGCCAACGCCCCCGCCGCCTTGGCCCCCCGCGCCTTCGCGACCAGTCGGTCAGCCGAGTCGCTGTCGGGATAACCGGGCCGCAGCACCGCGCGTACCTCCCGATCCTTGCCCACCGACCGCAGGTAGGCGCCCACGTCGTCGGCCACCCGGGCGGCGTCGCGCGCGTAGGCGAGCACGCCGAACGCGGGCACGAGATCGCCGAGCGCCACCAGGTCCACGCCGAGCTGCCAGGCGTCGTGCGCGGCGAGGCCGGGCGACGGCAGCCCGTCGGTGTAGCCCTTGACGGCTCCGGTGGAGTCGATGAACACCAGCTTGGAGCCCTCGTCCGCCACGGCGGAGGCCACCTCGGAGACCAGCGTGGTGACGGTCTCCGACCGGGCGCGGGCGTAGGCGACCACCTCGGGTCCCGCGTACGCCGTCAGCGCCGCCCGGGTCACCTCGCCCTGCGCGGGCGGGTCGCCGTCGAACACCCCGCCCACGATCCTGGCGCACTCCTCGCGGGCCACTTCGGCGTTGACGCCCAGGTCGGTGGCCCGGCGCATGCAGTAGTCGCAGAAGCACAGGCCGAACAGATAGGCGTCCATGGGCCCGAGCGGCACGAAAGAGCGCTGCGGCTTGAGCGGTCTGAAGTGCAGCGACTCGGCCACGACGCTGTCGACGCCGAGCCGGGCGACCGCCCTCGCCAACGCGACGGCGTACTGCCGCACATCGGGATGCGCCGGGCACAGGTCGGTGAGCGAGCCGCGATCGCCGAAGCAGTCGCGTACGGTCACGTCTGGATGCTGGGTGCCGATCGTGGCATTGCGCAGGAAAACCGTCCAGCCATGGAGCTTCAGCCCCCGCTCCGAACAGGCTTCGCGCAGGCCGTCGAGCGCGTTCTGGTAGCCGGGCGTCGGCCTGAGCCGCAGACCGGAGAACAGGTCGGCCGGCGGGACGAAGTGGGCGCCGTCGTGGCGGAGCGTGAGCCTGGACAGTCCGTGCGGGGTGACGTCGCGGGAGGCGTGGTGCACGGCGCCGACGGTGACGCCCGCCACGCCGTACCCGCTGATCCTGTCGAGCACCCGCTCGACGCCCTCGCCGCGTAGATCTTCGACGAAGACGTACACCGAACTGTCCACGGACCGACCTTACGCGCTCTTGTACGCGACGAAGTCGATCTCCACCAGGATGTCCATCAGGTCCGAGCCGACGGTCGTACGGACCGGGTACGGCTGGCTGAAGTACGACTTGTACACCTCGTTGTAGGCGGCGAAGTCGCGCTTGAGATGCTGCAGGTGGACCGTGGCCTTGACCACGTCGTCGAAGCCGAGGCCGTGGGCGGCGAGAATGGCGCCGAGGTTGCGCATGGTCTGGTGGGTCTGGGCGGCCACGTCGTCGCCGACGACCTCACCGGTCTGCGGGTCGAGCGGTCCCGCGCCCGAGGTGTAGACGAAGTCGCCGACGACCAGACCCTGGGAGTACGCGCCGACCGGGGCCGCGCCCTCGGTGGTCTTCAGTTCCTTCTTCACAACATCTCCCTATTCATCAGCATTTATCAGCCAAAGTGGGTGCTTATGGTGCCGACGCGGCGGTAGTCGCGGTCGACCACCGGGAGCGTGCGCCACTTGTCGAAGGCGGTGCACGGGTGCGAGATGCCGAAGGCGAGCAGGTCGCCCGGCTTGAGCCCGTCGGCGCGGACGACCGTGTGCTGGTCCTGCATCTTCACGATCGTGACGCCGCCCCGCCTGGGAACGGGCAGACCCTCGTCGTACGGGGCGTCACGCTTGCCCAGGCCGACGATCGCCAGCCCCGGCTCGGGCGTGGACAGCACGTGCGCCCACACCTCCAGCGCGGGCCGCAGCTCGCCGGGGACGCGGTTGAAGGGTGTGCGCTCGCGGTAGTAGCCGTCGTCGTGGGTGACGTACGCTCCGGCGCGCAGGACGATCCTGGCCTGGGTGGTGACGAGCTCGCGCCCGATCACGTCGAACCACTGGCTGCCGCCGACGGTCAGGATCGGATTCTTGACGCGGATGTGCTCGGCGGCATCCTGCAACAGATACAGATATTTCCGGACCTCGGGCGCCGTCTTCAGCGCCCCCTCGTACCCGGCGATACCGGCCAGCTCCACCCCGTCGGTCCGCTGCACATGCGCGGCCACCTCCAGCAGCTGCTCCAGCGTCCGGCACCCGGCCCGCCCGCCCTCGTGCCCGAGCTCGACCAGCACGCTGAACGGCCGCGACGAGGCATGCCGGGCCAGGATGTCCACCCCGGCCACCGAGTCCACGAAGGACAGGAAGTCGAACCCCGGGTCGGCGGCCAGCTCCGTCGCCGCCCACTCCAGCCCGGCCGGGTCCACCATCTGGTTGGCCACCATGACCCTGGCCGCCCCGAACTCCCGCACCGCCATCGCCTGCCGCGCCGTCGCCACGGTGAGCGCCCATGCGCCCGCTTCGAGCTGCATGGTGGCGATCTCTCGGGACATGTGCGTCTTGGCGTGCGGCGCCAGCTCCATGCCGTGATCGCGGGCGAAGGCGGCCATGGTCGCGATGTTGTGCTCCAGCGCCTCCCGATGCACGACCATCAGAGGGAGGGTGGCACCGTCGAAGACGGACCGACTGTGTTCGTGGATTCCCTGCACAACACCCCCAATTGTCCGCGCCTGACCCTATCTCACCGGTGTCCCTCTTTTTTATGATCTTTTACGGCAGGCCCGGTGGACCCCACCCGCCGCACGGGGCCGGGCCCCGTCCAGGGGCACGCTCCTCCGGTGGAGGTGGCTGGGCGCCGTGACGTGCGCATTCTTGGCCCCGTCCGTGGTTTCAGGGTCCCAGGGGGTCCTGGTGCGGGCGCAGTGCCCGTCCTGGAGTCTCGCCCGTCAGGGCGCCGTTCGCCAGCACCGGCACCCCCGACACCAGCACGTCGTCCACTCCCCTCGCCGGAGTGCGCGGAGTCTCGTACGTGGCCAGGTCCGTCACCGTCGCCGGATCGATCACCACCACGTCGGCCGCGAAGCCGCGCCGGAGCAGGCCGCGGTCCGTCAGGCCGAAGCGTCGCGCCGGGTGCGACGACAGGTGGACGGCGGCCTGCCCCCACGTCCAGTCGCCCAGCTCGCGCACGTGCCGTCCCAGGAAGCGGGCGAACGCGCCGAAGCCGCGCGGGTGCGGGTGGCCGCCCACGTAGATGCCGTCCGAGCCGCCCGTCTGCGAAGGGTGGCGCAGCACGCGGCGTACCGACTCCTCCCCCTCCGGACCCTCGTCGGGACGGGCCGTCACGCAGCCCGCTTCCAGGCGCGTCTCGATGAGCAGGCGGCGGCAGAACTCGTGCGGCGCCAAGCCCGCCCGCTCGGCCGCCTCGACCATGCCCAGGCCCTCCGCCCACTCCAGGCCGGGGGCGTGGGAGATGGTCAGGCGCGGCCAGGTCGGCGCCAGCTCCGGCCACCAGGCGTCGAGCTCCCCGGACGACAGCATCTCCAAGGCCCGGTCCGGCTCGGCGCCCGGGACCTCTGGCGGCAGGACGACCATCGCCAGGATGGTGTTGCCGCGCAGGTAGGGATAGGAGTCGAAGGTCAGGTCCACGCCCCCGGTCAGCGCCTCATCCACCAGGGGGAGCAGGACGTCCGCGGGCCCGTGCAGGTGGGAGATGTGCACGGCCGTACCGGATCGCTGGGCTATGTCCACGACCTCCGACATGCCCACCCCGGCTCGCTCGCCATAGGCCCGCATGTGGGTGACGTACGGGAGGCCCGCGAGGGGGGCGCACAGGGCGGCCAGTTCCGCCGCGGAGGCGTAGCGGCCCGGCAGGTACTCCAGGCCGCTCGACAGGCCGACCGCGCCGTCCTCCAGGCCGCGTTCGACGTGGGCGAGCAGGCGGGTCAGCTCGTCGCGTGCGGGGGCGTCCGAGGAGGGGCCCATGACGTCGTAGCGGATCGTGCCGTGCGGGATCAGGTAGGCGGTGTTGAGCGCGACCGCGCGGTCGTACCCCTGGAGCAACTCGGCGACCGACAGCCCGTCCCCGGAACGCACGCCGGCCGTAAGGGGGCCGTTGACCGCTGCGAAGTAGCGTTCGGCGTAGGCGACGGTGCCGGCGGAGCCGGGAGCGAAGGACAGGCCATCCTGTCCTAGTACGAAGGTGGTCACCCCCTGGCGAAGCGATGCCAGCTGTACGGCGGGGTCGAAGACGGCCGCGTCGCCGTGGGCGTGGCAGTCGATGAACCCCGGTGCGACGAACCGTCCGTTCGCGGCGATGACGGAGGCGCTCTCCACGCCGTCGAGGCGGCCCACGGCGGCGACCCGGTCACCGGTGATCGCCACGTCGGCCCGGTACGGCGGCGCCCCCGTCCCGTCGAGCACGTGTCCGCCGCTGATGATCACATCGAAAGCCACTCAAGGATTAAACATGATCCAGCAGGTACCGCGCGGCTGCGGACCTGCCCGGGAAACCCGTCCGGCGGCTGCCGTCGACTCGAACGGCCGACAAAACAGAACATGATCACTTTTGATCAAGCTTGAGATGGTTAATGCGCTACATGGCTATTTGTCCAGTATATGAGCGGGAATTACCTCAAGACGCTCGTTGCTCGAGGCGGGACACCTGGCCGTGCTCTTCGCCGGAGACGGAGAGGTCATGATCGAAAGAGGCGCGCTCGTCGTCCTCGGATCGGCTCTTGTCGCCGCCCTCGCCCTGCCTCAGGGCTTCACCGCGGCGGCCCCGGCCACCCCTGCGGCGGCCCTGTCGACACGGCTGAACCCGTGTGATGACCTGGGCCAGGGCTGCGCGAAGGGTTACTCCGACGGCTACGCCAACGGCGTACGGTGCCAGCCCTCCCGCCCGGGTAAGCACCCGGCTTCAGGCCAGCCGGACTACGGACTCGGCTACAAGGTCGGCTGGGCGGTGGGCCGGAAGCACGCCGGCTGTGGCGGGGGCGGTACATCCGGGCGCGCCCAGTCCAGGCACCAGGGCAAGAGACAGGGCGCGGCGGACGCGGCCAGGTTCCACCGGTGCGTGAAGAAGCACTTCCATGGCCGGTCGAAGACGTTCAAGCACGGTTACCGGGCCGCCAACCCCCACTGCTAGGACCACCGGCCGTCAGTCGGAGATCCGGGGCTCCAGGCGGTCGCAGCCCGTGGTCGTGGTGGCGACCGGGCGCTTGGCGAGCAGTTCGCGGGCCTGCGACCTGGCCAGGTTCCAGCCGTTCCACGCGTCCGGCCGGTTCAGGCCGTTGGCCTTGATCACGTCGGCCAGTACGCAGCTGCGTTGCGGCTCCGGCAGCCGGTCCAGGGCCGGTACGGCTTCCGCGCCGAGGTCGCCCAGGTAGTCCGCGTCCAGCTTGGCCGGCCCGCGTACCACCACCTGCGTCTGGGCCACCTGGAAGTCCGGGTTGACTATCGCGAACGCGCCCAGTCCGAGCCCGGTGACCAGCACGATCGTGCGGGGCAGCCAGCCGGAGCCGCGACCGGCCAGCCGGGCCGCCCCCGCCAGGATGACCAGGGCGAACAGCGCGCCCAGCCACCAGACGGTGGCCTGCACCGACAGGCGCAGCCGGGACAGTCCGTACGCCTCGGTGTAGAGGTCCATGCGGTGCAGCGCGGAGGCCAGCACGACCATGGTGAGGGCGCAGAGCACGCCGAGCTGGCCGGCCAGCAGCCAGCGTTCGCGCCGCTCGGTCCGGAGCAGGCCGCCCGCGACGGCGACGATGCACATCACGAACACGCTGACGACGACGAGCTGGAAGAAGCCCTGCCTGGCGTACTCGGCGTAGGTGAGGCCGGCGGTCTTCAGCACCCAGGAGTCGCCGCCGAACAGCACGGTGATCTGTACCGCCACGAACGCCGCGAAAAGCAGGTTCACCGCGGTCAGCGGCACCAGCCAGACGCTCCTGGACACGCCGAACTTGACCTCGGGCCCGACCGGATCCACCACGGGCCGCAGCGCGACCAGCACCACGGCGGCGAGCAGTACGGCCCCGACCACGAACAGGAAGATCCGCAGCGGCACCGACTCGGCCCAGTCCGGAGTCGCGGTCAGGCGTTCCAGGTAGGTGGCGAACACCGGGTCGGCCGAGGCGAACAGCAGGCCGAACACCACCAGCAGCACCGCGGTGATGCCCAGCGCCGCGACCATGGGCAGGATGCGCCGCTTGGCGGTCAGCCGCTTCAGCGGCTTGGCCAGGAACCACGGCACCGGCCCCAGCGCGAGCAGCACCGACACGCCACCCCTGATCACGCCCAGCCAGCCGAACCCCGCCCCGGAGACGGCCAGCGCCAGCAGCCCGCACCCGGCCATGAATAGGATCCCGACCAGCCAGTCGGCGTCCCGTACGGCGGCCATCGCGATCAGCCAGTAGGCGGTCAGGCCGAACAGCACCGTCCACGGAGTGATCCGCCGCAGCACCGCGGGCAGCGCCGCGGCGCCCAGCACCATCGTGACCAGGACGATGCCCAGCCCCACCTGCGCGTCCGGCAGCGCCACGGCCGAGAACACGCCGGCCCCCGCCGCCGCCGGCAGCAGCCAGCGCGGCGTCTCGGGCAGCTCGGGGCGCGGGAAGAGCGGCGGCGGGACGTACGGCGAGGGCGGCGACTGCGGCCCGTGACCCTGCAACCCGGAGACCTGCGGACCAGGCTGCCCCTGCCCCTGGTACGGCGGGCTCTGCATCCCCTGCCCCTGATACGGCTGGCCCGGCGGCCGGCCCTGAGCGAGCTGGTACGGCAGGGCACCGGCAGCCCGTCGCCCGGTGCCCGCCCCCAGCGACACCCCCACGGCCCCGATGAGCGCGGTGACCAGCACGAGCGTGATCAGCGCGGCCGTGTCGCTGCCCAAGGCCACACTGACGAACACGGCGGCGAACAGCCCGACCAGGAACCCGAGGAGCAACCCGATGACTCCTCCCCCGACCATCCGCCCAAGCCGCCCAACAGACACCGGCGACATGGCCCCCTGCGCCGGTGCCGGCGAAGCCCCCGACGGACCCCCCAACGGAGCCGGAGCGACCGGCTGACCCGAGGTCACAGGCTGCGCCAAAGCGACCAGTTGCGCCAAGGAGTCCGACAGAGCAGAGGAGCCCGGCTGGGCCGCCGGGACCGGGATCTCCGGCCGGCCCGACGAAGCCGCGACCACCGGCTGGCCCGCCGTCCCGGTCTCCGGAGTGGCCTCCACATCCCCAGCAACCCTCGCCTCGGACAGCCCCGGCTCGACAGCCCCACCGACCGCCGCCGCAAGATCCTCCGGCACCCCACCCTCGGGGACGGCATCACCCGTCGTAACGCCGGCCCCCGAAGCCTGCTCAGGTTCTAATGGCGTATCCGCCATGATGGTCCTCCCTGGTAGATCGACGATCATGCGGCACCCCGCGCAGTCGCCGATGCGGATCGAACCGCCGTGCAGTTCGACGATCTCCTTCACGATCGCCAGCCCCAGCCCGGCACCCCCGCCGTCCGCCGTCCGCCCCGCGTCCAGCCGGGAGAAGCGCTCGAACACCCGCCCGTGAGCCGAGGCGGGGATCCCCGGCCCCTGGTCGGCGATGGTGATGCGGACCCCGTCGCCGTCGGGCTCGCCCGTCACGGTGACCGAGCCGCCGGGCGGGCTGTGGCGTACCGCGTTGTCGAGCAGGTTCGCCAGGACCTGGGCGAGCAGGTCGGGGTCGGCGCGTACGACGAGGTCGGCGGGGGCCGCCGGGGTGAGCCGGACGTCCTCCCGCGCCAGCGCGGCCTCGCGTACGGCCTGCTCCAGCAGCGGCGAGAGCTCGACCGCCTCCGGTTCCATGAGGCGCGCGCCCGAGTCGAGCCGGGACAGGTCGAGCAGCTGCGCCACGAGCCGGCCGAGCCGTTCGGTCTGGGCGAGCGCGGTCTTCATGGTGACCGGGTCGGCCGCGGAGACGCCGTCCACGACGTTCTCCAGGACGGCGCGCAGGCCGGTGATGGGGGTGCGCAGCTCGTGGCTGACGTTCGCGACGAGCTCGCGCCGTTGCCGGTCGACCTCGCCGAGGTCGGCCGCCATCGCGTTGAACGCCCTGGCCAGCTCCCCGACCTCGTCGCGCGAGGTGGCGCGGACGCGCAGGGTGTAGCGGCCCTTGGCGATGGTCTGGGCGGCCCTGGCCATCTGGCGCAGCGGCTTGGTCATGCCCATGGCGAGCACCTGCACCATGATCAGGGCGAGGACCAGCGCGACGGCGATCCGGACGGGCCGGGAGAGGCCGGAGTTGATGCCGACCTCGTTGACCAGGAAGGCGGTGCCCACGGCCAGCACGATCACCAGGCCGAGCTTGACCTTGATGCGGCCGAGGAAGTCGAGCGGCTGCCTCATCGGCGGACCAGCGCGTAGCCGACGCCGTGCACCGTGCGGACGACGCCGGAGCCGAGCTTGCGGCGTAACGCGCGTACGTGGCTGTCCACGGTCCTGGTCGCGGCGGCCTCGGAGAAGCCCCACACGTCCGACAGCAGCCGGTCGCGTTCGAAGACCTGGCCGGGCCGCTCGGCCAGGCGGCGCAGCAGGTCGAACTCCGTCCTGGTGAGCTGCGCCTCGGCGCCGCGGACGAACACCCGGCGGGCCGCCGTGTCGATCTCCACCTCGCCCACCCTGATCACCGTGTCCTCGGAGGCGAGCTGGACGGCCCGCTCGACCCTGCGCAGCAGCGCGTGGATCCGGGCGACCAGCTCGCGCATGCTGAACGGCTTGGCCAGGTAGTCGTCCGCGCCCACCCCGAGCCCCACCAGCACGTCGGTCTCCTCGCCGAGCGCGGTCAGCATGAGCACCGGCACCGGCCGGGCCGCCTGCATCCGGCGGCACACCTCCAGCCCGTCGAGTCCCGGCAGCAGCCGGTCCAGGATGACCAGATCGGGCTCCGCCCTGCCGTACTCGACCAGGGCCGTCTCCCCGTCCCCCGCCACCCTGACGTCGAACCCCTCGGCCGCCAGGCGGTTCCGTACCGCCAGGGCGATGGTCTCGTCGTCCTCGACCAGGAGGATGCGTCGCTGCTCTGCCACGGACGAAAGCCTAGAAGGGGGCTGTGCAGACGGCACTCCCCAATCTGTGCATATCCGGTGCAGACTAGGCCGGTGAACACCGACGGTTATCTGCGCCGGCTCGGGCTTCCCGACCTGCTGGCCGCGCCGCCCACGGCCGGGAACCTGCGCCGGCTGCACGTCGCGCACATCGAGCGGGTGCCGTACGAGGCGCTGGAGATCTGGCTCGGCCGTCCCACCACGGTCGATCCCGCCGAGTCGGCCGGGCGGATCATCGGCGGCCGTGGCGGCTACTGCTACCACCTGAACGGCGCGTTCTCCCTGCTGCTCATGGAGCTCGGCTACGACGTGACCAGGCACGTGGGCGGCGTGCAGGGCCGCGACGGCGCGCCCGGCATCACCGCCAACCACCTGGTGCTCACCGTGCGCGGGCTGCCCTCCGACGACAATCCGGGCGGCGAGTGGCTGGCCGACCTGGGGCTGGGCGACGCGCTGCACGAGCCGCTCCCGCTGGTCGCGGGGGTCTACCGGCAGGGTCCTTTCTCGTTCGGGCTGCGGCACTCCGAGGTCGCGCCGGGAGGCTGGCGGTTCGACCACGACCCCGGCGGCTCGTTCGTGGGCATGGACTTCGACCCCGCTCCGACCGACATGTCAGCTTTTACTGCGATGCATCAGCATCTATCGACGTCGCGGGAGTCGGGTTTCGTCCGGGTCGCGACGGTCTCCCGGCGGGACGCTTCCGGCGTGGACATCCTCCGCGGGCTCGCCCTGTCGCGCGTGGGCAACGGCGCCCATTCCATCACCCTCCCCACGGCTCGCGACTACTACGCCGCGTTGTCCGACGTGTTCGGGCTGCACCTGGACGACGTCAGTCAAGAAGAGAAGGACGCGCTGTTCGGGAGGGTTCACGACGCTCATGAAAAGTGGCTGACGGGAACCCACGCCTAGCCCATGGCTTTGCCATGGAACGTGGCGATATCGTGCACCTCGGGATGGGAGAGACCAAGAAGCTCGCCGGTCGCTACCGGCTGCTGAACCCTTTGGGCGCGGGTTCCGTACGGCTGGCGTTCGACGAGGTAGAACATCGTGACGTCGCGGTCAGAGAGCTACGTGTGCCCGCCGAGTTACGCGGATCCGCGCTGCAGGACGCGCGGCGGGCCGCCGGGCTCCGGCATGCCTCCGTCGTACCGGTTCTCGACGTGGTGGTGGAGGACGACGAGCCGTGGCTGGTCATGGAGTTCGTCTCCGGCACCTCGCTGGAGCAGACCGTCGACTCGCGGCACCCGCTACCCGTGCAGCAGGCCGCCCGGGTGGGCGTGTGCCTGCTGTCGGCGTTGCGGACCGCTCATGACGCGGGGATCGTGCACGGGCGGGTCAATCCCGGCAACGTGCTGCTGACCTCGACGGGCCGCGCGGTGCTCACCGGGTTCGGGCTGCCGGGGCTGGGCATGCGGCCGTCTGCCGACATGTGGTCGATGGCCGCGACGCTGCACTTCGCCGTCGAGGGCCGGCCGCCGGGGCGAGCCCCCGCAGAGAGCACCGACGCCTTCCGGTGGCTGGTCAGGGCCATGCTGGAGCCCGCGGGACCGCCGCCGGTCGAGGTGGTGGCCGGGATGCTCGACCGGCTCGCCGTGGAGCAGACGCTCGGGCACGTCCTCGCCACCGCCGGGCCGCTGCCGCCCGCCCGAGTGGCCGAGATCGGGCTGGCCGTACTCGACCAGCTGGCCGACCTGCATTCCCGGGGAGCGCATCACGGCGGCGTACAGCCGGGCAACGTCCTGATCGACACGGACGGCCGGGCCACGCTGGCCACCACGCCCGTGCCCGCGCCGGTGTCGCACGCACCCGTGATGCCGGCGACGATCCCGGCCTACACGGCGCCCGAACGCGTGCCGGGACCGGCGGCGGACCTGTGGTCGCTGGGCGCCACGCTGTTCGCGGCCGTCGAGGGGCATCCGCCCGCGCCGGGCGCGCCGCTGGCCAGGGCGGGCGCCCTGGCGCCGGTGCTGTTCCGCCTGCTGTCGGGGTTCCCGGCGCACCGGCCGGGGCCGGACGCGCTCCGCAAGGACCTCAAGGCCGTCGCGGACCTGTTTTGAGATACGAATCTTTTAAGACATATCGCGAATGGAACCACAAGAGTGGTCCACGCGTTGGACTCACGACGCACAATGGGAGAGGCGGGGCGCGCGCTCCGCGTACGGAGGAAGTTGAGGATGTCACCAGTCCAGAAGTACGCCATCGGCGCAGGCGCCGCGGTTCTGCTCTCGCTGATCTTCTTCGGGCCCGGCTTTATCACCCTGCTGGTCGTCCTCGGCGTGGTCGCCGCCCCGGTGGTCGGTTACCTGATGCTCGACCCGTCGCAGCGCGAGCGGCTCAAGAGAGCCCGCAGACGCGGCATCGGCAGCTGAGGCGGGACAAGGCGCGCGGCGGGGCCTCAGGCCGCCGCCGCGGCCAGGGCCTCGTGCACCCGGCTCGTCACCCGGCGTTCGATGTAGAACGACAGGAACGGCACCGTGCCGCCGAGCATGATGCCCAGCATGTACGGCCAGCTCCAGCGCGCCTTCATCCCCAGGTTCATCACCGTGATCAGGTAGATCATGTAGAGGAACCCGTGGATGGGCGCCACGATCTTCGATATGCCCACGATGCCGAAGCCGTAGCGGAGCACCATGGCCACACAGAGCACGAGCAGCATCACGCCGACGATGTAGGCGAGCACCCGGAAGGGCTTCAGAGCCGATTCCACCGTTAACCTTCCAGAACCATCTCAGGGGACTTGCCACTGTCCCGATCACGATCCGCTCGCACAGCATCGCGTACGAAGTGGAACCACATGAACACGGCGAACCCGGCGAAGATCCACCAGTTGGCGGCATAAGCGAGATTACGCCAAGTCAACTCCCCGCCGACGACCGGCGGCCGGACCTTCACCTGCGTCAGCGGCCCCGAGGCGGGCTGGGCGACGACATAGCCGTTGCGCACCTTCTGCCCGCTCCACAGGTTGATCAGCTCACCGGTGGACACCGTCTGCACCTGCCCCGCGGGCAACCCCTCGGTGCGCCGCTGCACGCTGTCGGTGCCCTGCGACGGGCGCAGCCGGCCGGTCACCGCGACCCTGCCACCGGGCACGGCCGCCGCCGGGTCGCCGGCCTTGGCCACCCAGCCGCGGACGACCGGCACCAGCGTGCCGTCGTCGAGCCGGAGCGGCGTGAGGACCCAGTAGCCCTCGTCGCGCGAGACGTTGCCGCCGGGCGCGTCGACGTCGGCCGGTCGGTCGGCCACGAGCAACTGGCGCGGCGCGTCGTAGACACCCTCCGCCGAGACCTTGCGGCCCACGGCGGGCCCGATCAGCTGCGCGCCCACCTGGGACAGCGTGGCGACGCCGACGGCGGCGGGATCGGTGACCGCGTGCGGCTTGCCGGAATCCTGGAACACGCCGAGTTGCCAGCGCCCGAGCAGGATGAACGCGACGAGGACCCCGATCGTCAGCAGGTGCAACCCCACCACGCGTGGGGAGAACAGGGTCCGGAGCATGCTTCAAAGCTATCCGGCCACCAGGCCGGTCCCCTAATCAGCCCATGTCCACAGATCACACTAAAAACCGCAGACGCACCAGACGATCACGCTAAGCTGCTGGGCATGTCTGACCAGCATATCGACCCTGCCGGCAACACTCAGCAGTTCCGCGCGTTCGCGCAGCGGTCCGAGCAGGAGGCGCCGAGCAAGAAGTCCCCCCTTCTGCCGATCGTCGCGGTGATCGCCGTCGTCGTGATCATCGGCGTCGCGGCCTTCCTGCTCCTGCGCTGATCCCGCGCACCTCAGCGCCGACGGCAACCCGCTCTCGGCGCTTTTCGTGCGCCCTGAGGGCGGGTAACATACCGACTGGTCGGTGTGATATGGGTCACCCTGGACGAGCCTGGACACCTCTCATTACATTGGACGCATCGTCTAATAATGCGGAGGAGCGGTGGACGAGCCAGGAATAGTGATCATCGGTTCGGGCTTCGCCGGGATCGGCATGGCCATCAAGCTCAAGGCCGCCGGCTACCACGACTTCGTCATCCTGGAGAAGGCCGCCGACCTGGGCGGCACCTGGCGCGACAACACCTATCCCGGCTGCGCGTGCGACGTGCCGTCGCCCATGTACTCCTACTCGTTCGACCTCAATCCCGGCTGGTCACGGATGTTCTCCCCGCAGGAGGAGATCTGGGACTACCTGCGGGCGTGCGGCGAGAAGCACGGCATCACCCCGCATTTCCGGTACGGCAAGCGGGTCGTCGCGCTGGAGTACGACGACCTCGACCGCCGGTGGGCGGTGACCACGGACGACGGCGAGACCCTGCGGACGAATGCCGTGGTGTCGGGCATCGGCGCCCTACACATCCCGTCATTTCCCGAAATTTCGGGACGCGAGGTATTTGCGGGGGCGGCCTTCCACTCCGCCGAGTGGGACCACTCGGTCGATCTGACCGGCAAGCGCGTCGCGGTCATCGGCACCGGGGCCTCGGCCATCCAGTTCGTGCCGCGGATCGCGGAACGCGCGGCGCGGCTCACCGTGTTCCAGCGCACACCGCCCTGGATCCATCCCAAGCCGGACTTCGGCTTCTCGCCCCGGACGCAGCGGCTCATGCGGCTGCCGGGCGCCGCCAGGACGGTCCGCAACGCCATCTACTGGCTGCTGGAGACCAGGGCGCTGGGCTTCACCGTCGACCCGAAGCTGATGAAGGCGTCCGAGAAACTGGCGCTCAAGCACCTGAAGAGCCAGATCCCCGACCCGGACCTGCGCGAGCGGCTGACGCCCGACTACACGATCGGCTGCAAGCGCATCCTGCTGTCCAGCGACTACTATCCGGCGCTGACCCGGCCGAACGTCTCGCTGGTCACCGACGGCATCGCCGAGATCAGGGAGCACTCGATCGTCGACGCCGCCGGGGTCGAGCACGAGGTGGACGTGATCGTCTACGGCACCGGGTTCAAGGTGACCGAGGCGCTCCAGCGGCAGCGGATCGTGGGCCGCGACGGGCTGAAGATCCAGGACGCCTGGCAGGACGGCATCGAGACCTACTACGGCATCTGCACCGCCGGGTTCCCGAACCTGTTCTTCCTCCTCGGGCCGAACACCGGCCTCGGCCACAACTCGGTCGTGTTCATGATCGAGTCGCAGGTCCGCTACGTGATGGACTGCCTGCGGCTGCTCTCCAAGACCCAGGCCAGGGCCATCGACGTCAAGCCGGGACGGCAGCGGGCGTTCAACCGGCGGCTGCGGGAACGGCTCGACCCGCTGGTGTGGAACGCGGGCGGCTGCCGGTCCTGGTACCTGGACGAGCACGGGGTGAACCGGACGCTCTGGCCGGGCTTCACCTTCGAGTACTGGGCGCGTACCCGGAAGATGAAGCCCGGCGCGTACGAACTGATCTACTGATCCTCTAGCCGGGTCGCACCACCAGGGCGCTGCCGCCGCCCCGCCGGACCGGCTCGGCGACCGCCTGCACCTTGCCCCGGCCCAGGAACTCCAGCGCGGTGGCCGCGCCGATCTCCGTGGTCAGCGCGAGCTTGTGCCCGCGCGCCTCCAGCTCGGCCCGGTACCTGTCGAGGAAGGCCTGCTCGGCCAGCGTCTGCTCGGTGTTGCGTTGCGTGGCCCGTGGCGCGGCGACCGCCTCGGGCAGGCTCATGCCCAGCTCGTACCGGTTGACCAGGATCTGCAGCACGGTCGTGATGATCGTCGAGCCGCCCGGCGAGCCGGCCGCCAGCACCGGCCGGCCGTGGGCGAACACCAGGGTCGGCGCCATCGACGAGCGCGGGCGCTTGCCGGGGGCGGGCAGGTTCGGGTCGCCGGGGGCGGGGCCGAAGGTGAAGTCCGTGAGCTCGTTGTTGAGCAGCACGCCGCGCCCCGGGACCACGATGCCGTTGCCGCCGGTCGACTCGATCGTCAGGTTGTAGGCGACCACGTTGCCCCACCGGTCGGTGATGGTCATGTGGGTCGTCTCGGGGCCTTCGTCGGTGGTCGCCGTGGCCGTGCCCGCCGGGGTGGCGCACGCCTCATAGCTGCCATCGGGGTTGCCGGGGGGAGCGGGGTTGGGCATCGCCTTGTCGCCGATCAGGCAGGCGCGTTCCTTGGCGAAGCCGTCGGACAGCAGCTCCTTGAGCGGCACGTTCGGGATGTCGCCGACGTACTTGTTGCGGTCGGCGAAGGCCAGGCGGGAGGCCTCCAGATATTCGTGCAGGCCCGCGCTCGGCAGGGACTCCAGGATGTTGAGCGCCTCGCCGACGGTCGAGCCGCCGGAGGAGGGGGGCGCCATGCCGTACACCTGCATGCCGTTGTAGTCCACGCGCGTGGGGTCGCGCTGGAGCACCCGGTAGGCGCGCAGGTCGGACAGCTCCATCAGGCCCGGCCGTACGTTGCGGGTGGCGCCTGGGGTGACGGGCGGCTGCTTGACCGTGGCGACGATCTCCCTGCCGAGCTGCCCGTCGTACAGCCAGCCGATTCCGCGTTTTCCCAGCTCGCGGTAGGTGGCGGCGAGTTCGGGGTTCTTGAAGACGGACCCGACGGGCGGCGGGGCGCCGTTCGGGAGGTAGAGCTTGGCGGTGGAGGTGATGTCCTTGAAGCGGTCGGCGTTCGCGGCGGTCTGGTCGTGGAAGGTCTGGTCGACGACGAAGCCCTTGGACGCCACCTCGATGGCGGGCTGGAGCGCCTGCTTGAGCGAGAGCGTGCCGTACTTCCGCAGGGCCACCTCCCACTGCGCGAGCGTGCCGGGGATGCCGGCCGACAAGCCGCTGGTGACGCCCTCGTCGAACGGGATGCCCTCCAGCGTGGTGGCGGTCATGGCCCGCGGGGCGGTCTCGCGGCCGTCCAGCGTGACCACCCGGCGGCTGCGGGCGTCGTAGTAGACCATGAAGCCGCCCCCGGCCAGGCCCGCGGAGTAGGGCTCGGTCACGCCGAGCACCGCACCGGCGGCGACGGCGGCGTCTATGGCGTTGCCGCCCTGCTTGAGTACGGCGATGGCGGCCTTGCTGGCGTCGAAGTCCACCGTGGCGACCGCACCGCCGTACCCCTCGGCGACGGGGGCCTTCTGCTGCGATGTGGAAGGGGCGGCCAGCGCTGGGGTGGAGGCCAGCGAGATGAGAATTGCTGCTGCTGCAGGAACGATCACTCGGCGCATGTGTCCACGATGGCCCAGGTACGCCCATCGTGGTAGGGCCCCCTGCGGCGCGAGGATGATGCGCAGGTCAAGCGGGTGGCCTAGCGTTGGGGGGTGCGAAAGAAGCCGGGAAACGACGTCTACGTCGCTTTGGTCGTCGCGGTGATCCAGGTGGTGCTGTCGCAGGGGGCGGCCTGGGGGCAGCGGGAGTTCAGGGCGCCGCTGGATTCGCTGGCGTACGTGTTGCTGCTGGTGGGGCCGGTGGCGATCG
This sequence comes from Nonomuraea aurantiaca, assembly GCF_020215705.1. Taxonomy (GTDB): domain Bacteria; phylum Actinomycetota; class Actinomycetes; order Streptosporangiales; family Streptosporangiaceae; genus Nonomuraea; species Nonomuraea aurantiaca. The sequence goes on from NZ_JAIWNB010000014.1 coordinate 20,662, forward strand.
TGGCCCGCCGGAAATTTCCCGTTCTTTCGACCATCGTCACGCTTTTGGCGACATATGCGTATGTGGTGGTTGGCTATCCGTATGGGCCGGTTTTCCTGGCGCCGGTGTACATGCTCGGGTCGCTCGTCGTCAGCGGGCGGCGGCTGGTCGCGTGGATCCTCTCGGGGGTCACGCTCGCCGTTTTCCTGATTTATGCCTCTTTGGGGGCCAACCAGACCCTTTGGATCTTCCACACGCTGGCGATCACCGCGTTCATCCTGCTGTTCATGGTGATCGCCGAGCTGGTCAGGATCCGCAGGGAGCGGCGCGCCGAGCACCAACGGGTCGTCGAGGAGGAGTCGAGGCGCCAGGCCAGCGAGGAGCGGCTGACGATGGCGCAGGAACTGCACGACGTGCTGGCGCACAACATCTCGCTGATCCACGTCCAGGCGTCGACCGCCCTGCATCTCATGGACGATCAGCCCGAGCAGGCCCGTACCGCCCTGACCACCATCAAGTCGGCCTCCAAGGAGGTTCTCGGCGAGATGCGGTCAGTCCTCAACGTCCTGCGCGAAGGCGCCCCCCGCTCCCCCACGGCCGGGCTCGACCGCCTCGACGAACTCGTGTCGCGCTCCGGCCTGAACGTGACACTCAAACGCGTCGGCTCCCGGCCGCTGCCGCCGCAGCTCGAACGGGCCGCGTACCGGATCATCCAGGAAGCCCTCACGAACGCCGCCCGCCACGCGCCCGGCTCCCGGGTGACGGTCCGGCTCGAGTACGGCACAGGCGCGCTGCGCATCCTGGTCACGGACACCGGCGCGACGACGCCGGCCGTACTGACCGAGGAAGGCAGCGGCAACGGCATCCCCGGCATGCGCGAACGCGCCTCAGCCCTCGGCGGCACCCTGACCGCCGGCCCGGTGGGCAACGGCTTCCAGGTCGAGGCCGCACTGCCCCTCCCCGAGGAGACCTCATGATCAAGCTCGTACTGGCCGACGACCAGGCTCTCGTCCGGGCGGGCTTCAAGGCCCTGCTCGACGCCCAGCCCGACATGACGGTGGTCGCGGAGGCCGCCGACGGCGCCGAGGCGGTGCGTCTGTCACGCGAGCACGAGCCGGACGTGGTGCTCATGGACATCCGCATGCCCGGCACCGACGGCCTGGCCGCCACCCGCCAGATGCCACCGGGCCCGCGCGTCATCATCCTGACCACGTTCGAACTGGACGAGTACGTCTTCGAGGCCCTGCGCGGCGGCGCCAGCGGCTTCCTCGTCAAGGACACGGAGCCGGCGGAGCTCATCCAGGCGGTCCGCGTGGTCGCGGCCGGCGAAGCCCTCCTGTCCCCCAGCGTCACCCGCCGCCTGATCGCCGAGTACGCCACCCGCGCCAAGGAACCCTCGGCCGCCAACCACCACCTGGACCAACTGACGGACCGCGAACGCGAGGTCCTGTCACTGGTGGGCACCGGCAAGACGAACGACGAGATCGCCGCGGACCTCTTCATGTCCCCCGCCACGGCGAAGACACATGTCAGCCGAGCCATGATGAAACTCCACGCCCGCGACCGCGCCCAACTCGTCGTCATCGCCTACGAATCCGGCCTGGTGAAACCCGGCTGGCTATAGACAAGCATGGCCTTCGCCTTGTTGGGCGCTTCGCGCGATGGGGCTCAGACTGTGTTAAGTGGGGGGCTCAGCGCCCCCCACACCCCCACAAAAGCATGGTCCTCGCTTCGCTCGGGCGCCCTCCCAAGCCGCTTCGCCTGGGCTACCGCCCCTTAGCCGGGTCCAGAGCCGAAACGTTCTCAGGGGATGGGACACTGCGGGCTCGACGGGGCCGCGGGCCGAGGGCATCCCAGGGGTGTGAGTGACGAACGCGACCCTCGATGATCGTTGGTTGTCTACGCCAGTCGATCACGAACAGGGGCTGCATTCGCGCGCCATCATCCCCGATCGACGTGCTCATCTGCCACCTGGAGCACATCACCGTCCGACCCACTCACATGGCTCCGAATGGCCGGACACGAGTGACAAGCCGATGGCAGACTGTGACCATGCGGCCACCCCGAGCGAGATACTTCAACATCACCGGCCCGTGCGACCCGCGAGGCCATTACATGCTGCCCCCCACGCTACGGCTCCCCGAGGCACGCGAGCTCATCGAGATGGATCGCTATTTCGTGCTGCACGCGCCCCGGCAGACCGGCAAGACGACCGCGCTGCGCACCCTGGCCTCCGAGCTGACCGCCGAGGGCGACATCGCGGCTCTGATGTTCTCCTGCGAGCGCGCCAAATCGGCCGGTGACGACTTCGCCCTCGCGGAATCACTTCTGCTGGACTCCCTCCGCGCGGCTGCGAAGCGGTCGGGCTGGCCCGCCGCGCTCCTGCCACCGGACCCATGGCCGCAACCCACACCGGGAAGCCGGTTCGTTGAGGCGCTGAGCGAGTGGTGCCGCCACTGCCCGCGCCGAATAGTGCTGTTCATGGATGAAATCGACGCCCTGCAGGGCAACAGCCTGGTCAGCATCCTCAGCCAGCTGCGCGACGGTCACAATGCACGGCCAGAGAACTATCCGTTCCCCGTCTCCGTGGTGCTGTGCGGGTTGCGCGACCTGCGGGACTACAAGGTCGCCTCGGGCGGCGAACCCGGCCGGTCCAACCCGGCCAGCCCGTTCAACATCGTCGCCAAGTCGCTGCGCCTGGGCGACTTCACCACCGACGAGATCGCCGAGCTGTACGACCAGCACACCCGGGCGACCGGCCAGGAGTTCACCAAGGACGCGGTGGACCGGGTCTTCGAGCTGACCCAGGGACAACCGTGGCTGGTCAACGCCCTCGCCAACGAAGTCATCATTGAGATGAAGGTGACCGGCACCATCACCACCGCCCAAGTGGAAGACGCCAAGGAGCGGCTGATCCGAGCGCGCGCCACCCATCTGGACACGCTCGTGGCCCGGCTGCACGAGCCGCGGGTCAAGCGGGTGATGGAGCCTGTGCTGGCCGGGACCTTCCCCAACCTCGGCTCCACCTTCTCCGACGACCTGTCCTACGTCACCGATCTGGGCCTGGTCAAGCAGAAACCTCCGCTGAAGGTGGCGAACCCGATCTATCGGGAGGTCATCCTGCGGGTCCTGGGTGACCCCGCGGCACAGTACGTGACGGCCGACCCTCGCAGCTTCGTGCTGCCGGACGGCCGTTTCGACCTGCCGCGCCTCCTTGAGGAGTTCGTCGTGTTCTGGCGCCAGCACGGCGAAGTCCTCATCCAACAAGAGGGCTACCACGAGGCCGCCTGCCAGATCATCCTCATGGCCTTCCTGCACCGCCTCGTCAACGGCGGAGGCCAGCTCGACCGCGAATACGCCGCAGGTACCAAACGCCTGGACGTGCTGGTCCGCTGGCCCTACACCGGCCCCGAAGGCGAACGACTGGTGCAACGGGAAGCCATGGAGCTGAAAGTCTGGCGCGCGAACGGAGACGACCCTAAGCCCGACGGCCTCGCCCAGCTCGACCGGTATCTGGACCGCCTCACCCTCACCACCGGCGTACTGGTGATCTTCGACCGGCGCCCCGAAGCCCCACCCTGGAAGGAACGAGGCGGATTCGAGCAGGCGACCACACCGTCCGGCCGCCAGGTCACCCTTCTGCGGGTTTGATGGGTGCAGCCGTATCTCAGGCCACCTGGTCATCGCCTAAGCCATGACCAGTCGATCACCAGAACAGTCGAGGAAGGCTGGCCGGCCGGTCTTGGTGTTGGTGACGATCGCTTGGTGACGCCAGCCGTCGCGCTCCTCGAACAGGGACAGCTGTGCTCCGGGCGCGGGCGCTCGCGGCGCACGATGACCCGCATCCCGGTGTGCCATTTGGACGCCAAAGCTAGGTTACGACGTCCCGGTATTCACTGACGATGTCGCGTCGTCGATCTATCCGTTTTTCAACGGTCCAGCGACCTTGTAACCGCCCTGAGCCCGTAGAAGATCGCAAGCGGGCCGGCGAGCTCCAGGGCCGCGACGGTTACCAGGCCGCGGTGCACCCCGCTCACCGCTCCTCCGAAGTCCGCTGTGCAGCCTGTTGTACGGCCCGGACGAAGGTGTCGACGACGGTGCTGCGGTAGATGTCGAAGTCGAACGGGTGTTCGCCGCGCATCCGGGGGGCCGCCGCGTCGATGACCGCGCGGATCATCACGGCCATCGATCGGGCATCGAAGTCGCCGAACTCGCCGCCGCGCTGTCCCTCCTCCAGCAGCATGACCAGCCCCTGGACGCTCGGCTCCTGGTAACCGGCGGTGGAGTACGGCTCACCGGCCTGATCGCGCAGATGGGGTCCGATCTCGGTCAGCGCGGCCAGGTCGGTGGGGTGCTGCCAGAGGAACTCCAGGTTCGACTCCAGGTAGGCCCGCAGTCGTCCGGAGGCGGTGGTCTGGGCCTTGACCCGCTCCAGGATGAGGGCAGCTCCCGTGTGGTAGACGTCTTCGACGATCTGCCGGATGAGGTCCTGCTTGCCCGCGAAGTGGTAGGAGATCATGCGGGGGCTGCTGAGGCCGGCGCGCTCGGTGATCGTGGCGAAGGTGGCCCTGCCATAGCCGAGCTCGGCGATGGTCTCGATGGCCGCGCGGACGATCTGCGCCCGGCGTGTGGCGTTGGTGACGCTGTCGCGTGACTGCTTTTTTATCTGCAAAGATAAAATGGTACAGCTAGATAAAAGACTGTCGAGCGCGTCGAGTGCCGCGTCTGGCCGGTGCGAGCCGAATGGCCACCCCCTGGGAGGAGCTCAAGGCAGAGGCCGCCGACCGCTGACTCCGCGGGTCCGGGCGGACCGCTTCAGTGCGGCCCCGCAGCCGAGCCGCCGAGCCGGGCGGCCACCTCCTGGGCGCGGCGCAGGTCGTAGGGTGCCGACAGGCGTTCGGCCGCCCGTACCGCCTGCTCGGCGGCCTTCGCCGCCGCCCGCCATTGGCCCGCGGCGGCCAGGACGAGCGCGCGGGCCCAGCCGATGCGGGCGGCGGCTCCCGGATGGCGGGCCTGGTACTCGGCCAGGTGCCGGTGGAGCCTCCGGGCGGTCGCGGGGTCCGGGGGCATGTGGCAGAGCAGCTCGGCCAGCCCCGACCAGCACTCCAGCATGCCGCGCTGGGCCTTCGGCAGGCGAGCGGCCAGCTCCAGCGCCCGAGCCAGCGCGTCCTGCGGGTCATCCACGATCAGACGCGGTGCGAGCGCCTCTCGCGGGTCATCCGCGATCAGACGGGCCGCGAGCGCCTCCCGTGGGTCGCCCGCGATCTGGCAGCACGCCGAGGTAGTGAGCAAGCACGCCGAGGCCGTGAGCAGACGGGCTGAGACCGTGAGCAGGCGCAGCTCCTGGATCACCGGCATGACCACGCCGTCCCTCAGGCCGAGGCGCTGCTCGTGGGCGCGGCGGCGCTCGGTCGAGGCGCGGGCCGCCACCAGCACCCCGGCGACACGATCGGGGCTGGTCCCCTCGACCCGCAGCAGGGCCTCGGCCTGGCCTGTCAGGCACCAGTGGCGGCCGATGTCGCCGCCGACCCGGCTGGCCGCCTGTTCCGCCGTGGCGGCGTACAGGTTCGCGGCCTGCTCGAAGTCACCCTGCCAGAGCGCCGTCTCCGCGAGCATGCCCGCGCAGTTCTCGGCCACCCGCGGGTCCAGCGTCCTGGCCCGGCACTCGGCGAACGACCCCCGGGCGGCCTCGAACTCCCCGGCCGAGAGCTGGTCCAGGCCCCGGGCCAGGCGGGCGCGGCTCGCGGGCTCCGTGGGATGCGCGATGCCGGTCAGGGCCCGGTCGGCGAGCGCGCCGTAGCGGTCGGCCAGGCGGTGGCGGCCGGCGACGCGGGCGATGGTGGCGAAGTTCGCGTACGCCTCCGCGCGCAGGTCCGGGGCGGAGGTGCGGTCGGCGGCGTTGAGCTGGCGCAACGAGACCGCCAGCATCGTAGGTACGTCCTGCCGGTGGTAGGCCAGCCGCGCCAGGAACGTCAGCGCCTGCGCCACCTCGGCGTCCCGCTCGGACCGGGGCACCGGCAGGACCCGATGGAGGACCTGGCGCGCGGCGGCCGTCAGGATGGCGGCGACCAGGCCGGGCCGGGAGGCCGGCAGCGGCCTGCCCACTGTGTCGAGTGCCGCCCTGACCAGCCGGTACGCCTCCCGCTCCCGGGCAAGCTGATGCTCACTCACGCACGCCATCCGCAACCACCGCGCCCGCAGGCGGGGAGCCTCGGGCGTACGGGCGAGATGCCGACGCACGACGGCCCCCGACTCCTCGTACAGCCGCAGCCGCAGGCACAACACCCAGTAGTTGTCCAGGAACCCGGGCTCCCCGGACACCGCCCAGGCCAGCCGGATGTTGTCCATCTCCGCCCCCAGTACGCGGGTCACCTCCGCGTCCGAGGCATCCTGCAGGGCGGCGGCGTGCCGGTCGAGCAGGCGCGAGAAGTACGCGGCGTGCCGCTCCCGCGCCGCCCGCCGCTCGCCCGGCGACAGCTGCTCGGCGGCGAACTGCTGGATGAGCGGGTGGATGGCGTACCGTCCGGCCGGGGTGAGCTCGATCATGCTCTGGTCGACCAGGCGGACCAGAACGTGCGGCGCGGTCCTGGCCACCTCCAGCGCCGCGGGCAGCGTGCAGCCGCCGCCGAACACCGCCAGCGCCGCCAGCGCCTTCTGCTCGGCCGGGTCGAGGAGCCGCCAGGAGGTCTCGAACACCATACGCATGCAGGCGTGCCGCGACCGGGCCGCCGGTCCCGCGGCCGACAGCAGGCCGGGGTCCACACCGAGGCGGCGGCCCAGCTCGGCAGGCGGCACGGCCCGCAGCAGCCCGGCCGCCAGCTCGATGGCCAGCGGAAGACCATCTGTGGCGGCGCAGATCGCGGCCACGGCGGCGGCGTTCCGGTCGGCGTCGAACGCCGGTTGCGCCCGCGTCGCCCTGGCCGCGAACAGGGCCTCGGCCGCCGGTCCCGGCAGGCCCGTCACCTCGAACGTCACCTGACCGGGCAGGTCGAGCCGCCGCCTGCTCGTCGCCAGGACCCGCACGCCCGGGGCCGTACACAGGATGCGCCCGATGACCGCGTCGAAGGCGGGCAGGTGCTCGAGGTTGTCCAGCACCAGGAAGACCTCCTGCCGGGCCAGCGCCGCCAGGAGCAGATCCAGGGCGGGGCGCTGCGGCGTGAGGTCCACACCGAGGCGGCGGGCGAGCGTGGTGACGGCCGCCTCCGGGCGTACCCCGGCGAAGGAGACGAAACGGGCCGACCCCGAGGCGGCGGCGATGGCCAGGCGGGTCTTGCCGACGCCGCCCGGGCCCAGCAGGGTGACCAGACGTTCGGCGGCCAGCAGCGTACGCAGCCGCCTCAGCTCCGCCTCCCGGCCGAACAGCTCCGTGCCGGGCACCGGCAGGGTCGCGCGCCGGACGGCCGTCCGCTCGGTGAGCAGGCGCCGCCTGGCCGCCGCGGTCTCCGGCGCGGGCTCGACGCCCAGGTCGTCGGCCAGCCGCCGCCGCAGGTCGTCGAAGCAGGCCAGGGCACCCGCCCGGTTGCCCACCGCGGCCAGGGCGGCCATCAGCAGCCGGTGCGCCTCCTCGTCGTACGGGTCCAGCCCGGCCACCAGGCGTGCCAGCGGTACGAGATCGGCCGGTGGCGCGGAGCCGGAGCGCAGCAGCAGCTCGCGCAGCAGCAGCCGGGCCCGCCCGCGCTCCGACTCCAGCCACCCGCCGAAGGCCGGGGCGTCGCAGAACCACACCCCGTCCATGAAGTCGCCCCGCCACAACCGCAGCGCCTCCGCCACGGTCGCCGTCTCGGCCAGGCGCCCGTGGTCCACGTAGCAGCCGCCGGGGCGGAACCGTACGTGGTCGCGGGTGATGTCCAGCCACCCGCCCACCTCCTTGCGCAGCTCCGACAGCGCCAGGCGCAGACTGCCGCGGGCGTTGGCGTCCGGCCGCTCGCCCCACAGCAGCGCGGCCAGCTCGGAGCGCGGACGCGGGCCCGGCGTGGTGGCGAGGTAGCAGAGCAGGGCGCGGGTCTTGGCGGAGCTGATGCCCACCGGCCGCCCTCCGACGGCCAGCTCGGGCGGGCCGAGCAGCAGCAGGGTCAGCGAGTCTCCCATAGCCACAGGAGGGTAGGCGCGTCCCCGCCGCGCGACTGCGGAAAAAGGCGCGCACGGAACGTGCTCTATGCCACTGACCAGCGCTCTAACGATGTGCTCACGCTGCCTGCCCCACTCTGATGCCACGTTTCGCCGCGAGACGCGATCCTCACCACGATCCTCCCAAAGGAGAAGCAGCATGCGCTCTCAGAAGCTGATCCCCGCACTCGCCCTGGCCGTGGGACTGACCGTCCCGGCAGTGGTAGCCGCGGCCCCGACCGCCGGCGCGACCACCTCGGCCGTGTCCTGCTCGGTCGAGTTCTACGATCTCGACGCGTCCGCCGTGGACGAGAACGACGGCAAGGACGAGCTCAGGCTCGAGGTCGGATCGAGGATCTTCCCCAGCAGCTGGGTCAACATGAACGCCGGCAGCGACGCCGACCCGGTGGACTTCGACTACGCGAGCGTCAACCTCAGCAGCACCTCGTCGTTGGCCTTCAACCTGCGCGAGGTCCAGCCGCCGATCGTCAAGTCCGGTTTCAACCTCGGCACGTACATCGTGTACGGCTCCACCTGCGCGGGGCTCTCCACCGGCCAGTCCGTCATCGTCGGGGGCATCATCTCCGGCACCCATGACAGCTACTACGAATACAACCTCAGGTTCAGAGTGACCGGGCTGTAACCCGCCCGAACGTGAAGGCCCCGCCGTGGTCCCGAGGCGGGGCCTTCACCTTCTGCTGATCCTCACCTGCTACCCGGCCGACAGGCTCACTTCTGCTTCTTCTTGACCGAACCACCGGACGAACCGGAAATCTTGCGCTTGCTCGGTCGCTTCTGAAAGACGCTGTCGGAGGACTCCTCGCTGTCTTCCTCGGACTCCTCGAGCTGCATGACCCGCTCGGCTTCCTGGCGGGCCCGTTCGGCTTCCTGGCGGGCCCTCTCAAGAGCCGCCTGCACCTCCCTCTTCGAGGGCAGCAGTTTGTAGACGATGCCGAGCTCGTGGACGTCCCATTTCTCGGAGAATTCTCACGAATCAAATCGCCATCAGCATGATGGTCTGCGAATTATGCGGGACGGGCCCACGACGGCTACCTGCCCGGCTATGTGCGCAGTCTCTTGGGCGACATGTTCGGAGTGGGCGGACAGAATGCCCTCATGATGGCGACGAGTGTGATGCTGCGGGTGTTGGCGCTGCTACGTCAGGCAGGATGCCAGGTATGGGTGGCCGGTGGATGGGGCATCGACGCCCTGGTCGGCAAGGTCACCCGTGAACATGGCGACCTTGACCTGTTGCACCGCGTCGAGCAGGAGCCGCTGCTGATCGAGACGCTGGCGGCCGCCGGGTTCGCCGAGCAGTCCGATGCCTGGCCGGGGCGGCCTGTTCGCTTCGTCATGAAGGATCGTCATGGTCACGAGCTGGATCTTCATCCGCTGCGGTTCGACCCGGACGGCTCAGCCGTCCAGCATGCCGACGACCATGGAGGCGTCTTCGTCTATCCCGCGGACGCCTTCACCACCGGCATGATCGAGAACGTCCGGGTGGGCTGCCTGTCGGCCGCCCAGCAGGTCGCCTTCCATCAGGGATACCGGCCCCGCGACCGTGACCTCCATGACATGGCCCGGCTGCGCGAGGCATTCGGTATCGCCACCCACTTCTAGGACCCACTCAGGGAGTGTGGCGCAGGAGTGGGCGGTGGCCCCAGGTGGCCCAGCGCCACAGCCATTCCAGGGGGCCGAAGCGGTATCGGCGCAACCACAGGGTGGACCACACCCATTGGATGCAGAGAATGGCAGCGGCGATCCCGACCACCATCGTCAAGGACCAGTTGTCCGGTGGGCCGCCGATGACGCGTTGGACGGCCAGAACGAGGATCGTGGCGGTCAGGTAGTTGGTCAGTGCCATCCGGCCCAGTGGCGCGTAGATGGCCTGCAGCGCCGGTCGGAGCGGCGTCCGGAGCAGGACCAGCAGGGCGCATATGTAGAAACCGGCGACCAGCAGGCCGCCCACGCCCATCGCGAGGCCGAAGCCGGGGTCGTCGGACCGTAGCCCGGCCTGCCACCACAGGATGGGCGCCGCCATCACCGCCAGGGCCGAGCCCAAAACGACGGGCACCCGGGTGGACTGCTCGATCCGGGCGATCACTCCGTACCGGGTCAGTGTCGAGCCCAGCAGGAACAGCCCGGGGACCAGGCCGAAGAAGCCGCTTCCGAGGATCGGCGAGACCGCGAGGAGCGCGGCGGACAGGCCGGCCACCGCCCAGCGCGGGAGCCAGGTCGAGGGGAGCAGTACGACCAGGCCGACGATGGCGTAGATGGTCAGGATGTCGCCCTGCCAGAGGAGGAAATGGTGCACCAGACCGAGCGCGAGCAGCACCAGCAGCCGGCGCAGCAGGAGCACCCGCGGGTGAGCGGTACGGCCCGCGGCGGACTCCAGCAGCAGGGAGAATCCGACGCCGAACAGCAGGGAGAAGATCGGGAAGAAACGCTGCTCGACGAGCAGCCCCAGCCACACATCCCCGGGTGCCGGGGACCCATCGGTGACGACGGGGCCGCCGAGGCTGGCTATCGGCTGGACGTTGGCCAGCAGGATCCCGCACAGCGCGAATCCGCGGATGACGTCGAGCGCACCGATACGTGGCCGGCTGGAGGAGGTCATCGCCCGGCCATCGGATGGAGCCGGGCGCCCATCCGCAGGTGATCGGCGTGCACGGCGGCCGTCAGAGTCGGTCGGGTCCATGGGCCTCGGCGCCGGATAGGGATCTTGATGTGGCATGAGGCTCATCCTGCGGGCCCGCTCCGGTGCCGAGCATCGGGCGAAAGCAGGGTTACGCGGTGCTTGACGGTACTTTCGGCTGGTTCGGTGTGGGGTGGTCGTCTCCTAGCCTGAGCGGTGTGAATCGTCGCGGGTGGGTCGGGTTCGCGCTCGATGCCGGGCTCGGTGTCGTGTTCGCGGCGGCGCTCGCCTTCCAGGCGTACCGGATCGCCGACAGTTGGGGTGGCGCCTACTGGCAGTTCGGCTGCGGGGCGGGGGCGGTGGTGTGCGGGCTGGCTCTGGTGCGCCGGCGCGGCCGGTTGTGGGTGGCCATCGCAGGCCTGGCCGTCGCGGCGGTCGCCATCGTGGTCGCCCGGCTGGCCGGGCTGCCGAGTGAGCCGGGGCCCGCCATGGCGTTGGGCCTGTCGGTGCTGGTCGGATCTGGGGTCAGAGTGCTCCCTGCCTGGTCGGCGGGCGCCGTCGCGGCCGGCGGGGGCGTGGTGGTCGCCGGTGGGCTGTTGGCCGCGTTCGTCTTCTCCACCGGCTCGGTGGTGGCGGTGCTGAACGGCGTGGCGTGGGTGGCCGGGCTGGTTGCCGGGCTGGGGCCGCGGTTGCTGGCCGCGCGGCGCCGGGCCATCACCGAGCGGGTACGCCGCAACGAGCGCCTGGAGCTGGCCCGCGAGCTGCACGACGTCGTCGCCGACCACATCACCTCCATCGTGCTCCAGGCCCAGGCCGGGCAACTCCTGGCCCGCAAACAGCCGCACACGGCGGAAGGCTCCCTGGCCGACATCGAGGCCGCCGGATCCGACGCGCTGGCCGCGACCCGTCGCGTGGTCGGCCTCCTACGCGACGCCAACGCCGACGCAGTCGCCAACACCGACGACACGTACTCCGCCGCATCCGGCCCCACGCTAGGCGCCGCCGGCGCGTCCGCCGCCACGCCCGGCGCCGAGCAGCTCGGCGAGCTCGTCAAGCGGTTCGACGGCCACGGCCTCGTGGTGCGTTTGAGCTTGCCCGACGGGGAGTCCGGGTGGCCGTCCGAAGTAGCCCGTACCCTCTACCGGATCGTGCAGGAGTCGCTGACCAACATCTCCCGCCACGCCCCGAACGCCCGCCACGTCACGGTCAGCGTCGCCCGAGACCGGGACGCCGTCAGAGTGCAGGTCGTCGACGATGCCCCGCCGGGCGCGGCCCACTACCCCCACCGGGGCGGGTACGGCCTGATCGGGATGCGCGAACGCGTCGAGGCCCTCGGTGGCACGCTGAGCGTCGGGCCGCGCCAGGGAGCCGGCTGGTCCGTACTCGCCACCCTGCCCATCTCCACACCCGCTTCCGTGAGCAGGCGCCGATGACCATTCGGGTCCTGCTGGCCGACGACCAGGCGATGATCCGTGCCAGCCTGCGCATCATCCTGGAAGACCAGCCCGACATCAGCGTGGTCGGCGAGGCCGCCGACGGCGCCGAGGCGGTCGCCCTGGCCCGGAGACTGCGCCCGGACGTGTGCCTGGTGGACATCCAGATGCCCCGCATGGACGGCATCGAGGTCACCCGCGAGCTGGCCGGCCCCCGCGTGCCCGACCCGCTGCGGGTGATCGTGGTCACCACCTTCGACCTGGACGAGTACGTCTACGGCGCGCTACGCGGTGGAACGGCCGGCTTCATCCTGAAAGACGCCGGCCCCACCCTGCTCGTCGAGGCCGTCCGTGCCGCGAACGCCGGAGACGCGCTGATCTCCCCGTCGATCACTCTGCGGCTCCTGCGCCACCTCTCCGCCTCCGGCGCACCGGCCACCGGTGGAGCCGCCCCGCCTCTGTCCCAGCGAGAGACCGACGTCGTCCGAGCCATCGCCGCGGGCCGCACCAACCAGGAGATCGCCACCGAGCTGTTCATCTCGGTGAGCACGGTCAAAGGTCACGTCACCGCCGTCCAGGCCAAACTCCAGATGCGCAACCGAGTCGAGATCGCCGTCTGGGCCTGGGAGAACCGCATCGTGGGCACCGCCTGAAAGCCGCTTCCCGGATCAGCGCGCGGGATCGGCCGTCCACCGAACTACGGGAAGCCCGATGGGGTCAGAAGACGTTCTTGAGGAACGGCAGCAGGGCTTCGGCCGTACGCTCGGGGAACTCCGACATGGGATAGTGGCCCGCGTCGTCGATCAACACGGCCTGCCCCCGCAGCAGTGACGCCTGGGTCCGCGCCTCCGCCGCCGGGTCAGGGAAGTCGGGGTCCTTGACGCCCATGAGGACCAGGGCCGGGCAGCGGACCTGGGTGAGGACCTGCTCGGCCTCCGGCGCCCGGTTGAGGAGCATGCGGCGCATCGCCTCGCGCCGCCGCGGGTCGCGCAGCATGGCAACCAGCTTGGCGCGGTGCCCGTCCAGGTCGGTGGGCTTGGCGGTGGGGTGCGCCACGCCGTAGTAGACCTTCCACAACCGGGGGGAGAAGCCGATGGCCCGGACGAGCGCGCGAACGGCGACGTTGAGCGGGATGGCTCTGATGAACCCGTCGATCGGGACGATGCCGGCCACCCGCTCGGGGGCCTCGGCGGCGGCGCGGACGATGCCGCCTCCGGCGTAGGAGTTGCCGAGCAGGACGGCGCCGGGCGCGTCCAGTTCCTCCAGCAGGGCCACGATGTCGCCGCCCACGGCGGACTGCGAGTAGTCGTCCCATCCCGCCGACGACTCCCCGTGGCCGCGCAGGTCCATGGTCACCACCCGGTACCCCGCTTCCACCAGCGTGGGACGCAGGAACCGGTAGACCTCCCGGATGTCTCCGAGGCCGGGCACGCACACCACCAGCGGCCCCTCGCCGGCGGAGTCGTAGGCCAGCCGCCCGCCCGGCACGTCCACGAACATGTCAGCACCCTTCGCGAAAGAGGACATGGGCGGTCTCAGCTGAGGACATCGACGGCGAGGCCCAGGACCAACAGCGCCGCCATCACGCCGCCGGAGACCATCGCGCGCCAGGTGACAGGTGCGCGCTGCCGTACCGAGCGGAAGTACAGGACGGCGCCGACCACCAGGAGGACCCCTTCGATGACGGCCGTGGCCCAGGGGACCTGCCACAGTCCGAGGCCGAGCAGCGGCAGGCCGCCGGCGTTACCGGGCAGCAGCGGCAGGTCGGCGCGGTGGACCAGCAGGTCGAGCAGCCAGTGGCTGAACACCATCGCGCCCAGCAGCCAACCGGTCTTGCGGCCCCACCGCCGGGCACCGAGGCCGCCGTACAGCGCCGATAGCAGTAAGGCGCCCAGCAGCGAGTGGGTGTACTGCGCGTTGATCAGCGCCTCTCCGTAGGTACCCGGGGCGACGGCCTGGAAGGACTCGATCCCGCCCGCCAGGTACAGCACCACGAAGATGACGTCGAGGAACTGCGTGGCGAGCATGAGCGACCACAGCGGGACGCGCGGCTCGCCGGCCTTGACCGCGGCGGCCAGACCGAAATGTCCGACGAACATTTAACGTCCTTCCTTGGGGGCCGGCTTGGCGGCGCGGGTGGCCCAGTTGTCGAGCCACCCGCACAACACGACGAACAAGAGCAGAAAGATCAGGAAGTCCACATGTTTCCCCTTGCGTCTGCGCGCGGATCGCGCTTGCGGTACAACGCTAGGGACCGGAGTCGTCCGGCCGGTATCGGACGATTGTCGGGTGATACGACTGATGCCCGTCCGTCGAGGGACGGTACATTCTGATCGTGCTGCGAGGGCGAGAACGGGAACTGGCGGAGATCGAGGCGCTGCTCGCACGGGCCAGGGACGGACGGAGCGCGAGCCTGATACTCCGCGGCGAGCCCGGCATCGGCAAGTCCGCGCTCCTCGACCACGCGGCCCAGTCGCCGGAGGGCCTGCGACCGCTGCGCGGCACCGGCATCGAGACCGAGGCCGAGCTGCCCTTCGCGGCGCTTCACCTGCTGCTCCGCCCGGCCCTCGACCGGATCGGCCGGCTGCCGGCGCCGCAGGCCCGGGCGCTGGAGGGCGCGTTCGGCCTGGCCACCGCCGGCGGGGACGCCCCTGAGGACCGCTTCCTCATCGGCCTGGCCGCCCTGTCGCTGCTCACCGAACTGGCCGAGGACGGCCCACTGCTCTGCCTGGTCGACGACGCCCAGTGGATGGACCGATCGTCGGCCGAGGCGCTGCTGTTCGCGGCCCGGCGGCTGCACTCCGAGGGGATCGCCCTGCTGTTCGCCGCCAGGGACGGCTTCCACGCGCCCGGGATCCCCGAGCTGCGGCTCGAAGGACTCGATCGGCAGGCCGCAGGCGAGGTGCTGCGCGAGCGCACGCCCGGGCTGGGCCCGTCGGTGCGGGAGAGGATCCTCGCCGCGAGCGGCGGGAACCCGCTCGCTCTGATCGAGCTGCCCCGGGCCCCCGAGGCGCTGCGGCACGCGCAGGAACCGCTGCCCCTGCCGCGCAGGATCCAGGAGGCGTACGAGGCGCGCATCGCCGTCCTGCCGCCGGGCACCCAGACAATGCTGCTGGTCGCGGCCCTCGACGACGCCCGGGACCTCGACGTCGTGCTGCGCGCGGCCGCCAGGCTGGGGGTCGACGGCAGTGCCCTGGGCCCGGCCGAACACGCCGGTTTCCTGTCCACCGCCGAGGGGCGGATCTCCTTCGGCCACCCGCTCATGCGCACTGCGGCGGCGCGGCGGGCGGTCTACGACGAACGCCTGGCCGTGCACCGCGCCCTCGCCGGCGTACTCGACGACGAGCAGGACGCCGACCGCCGCGCCTGGCACCTGGCCGCCGCCACGACGGGCCGCGACGAGCCGATCGCCGCCGCGCTGGAGCAGGCGGCAGGCCGCGCCCGCGAGCGCGCCGGCCACGCCGCGGCCGCCGCGGCCCTGGAGCGGGCGGCGCGGCTCACCCCCGGCCTGGCCGAACGGGCCCGGCGGCTGGCCCTGGCAGCCGAGGCAGCCGCGGACGCCGGCGTCCTGGAGCACGCGCAGGGCCTGGCCGACCAGGCGCGGCGGCTCGACGACGACCCGCTGACCGTCGCGCGGCTGGCGGCGCTGCGCGGCCGGATCGCCTTCGACCGGGGAGCCGTGCACGACGCCCATCGGATCCTGCTCGACGGCGCCGCCTCCATCTCCGTCCTGGATCGCAAGGCCGCGGCGCTGATCCTGCTCGACGCCGTGCGCAACGCGTGGTACCTCAGCGATCCGGCGGCCGTCGCCGAGTCCGCGGCGCGGCTCGCCGAGCTGCCGTTGTCGCCGGAGGACGGGCTGGACGGCTTCGTCAGGGCGGCCCGCGCCATGGCCGACTTCCTGGCCGGCGACCTGGACCGGGCGCTACCGCCGTTCCGCGAGCTCATCGCCGTGGCCGTGGCGATCCCCGCCGGCATGACGGCCCTGAGGATCAGCCTCTGCTCGCTGGCCGGGATCTCGGGGGACTTCGACAACGGCGCGGCGATCGCCCAGTCGGCGATCGAGGAATGCCGAGCCGTCGGCCTGATCGGACTGCTGCCGCTCGCCCAGGCCGTGCTGGCGATCCACCAGATGTACCTCGGGCGCTTCCGCGACGCCGTCACGACCGCGACGGAGGGCCGTCGGCTCGCCATCGACATCGGCCACACGCACCGCGTCGCGCACTTCGAGAGCGTCATGGCCATGGCGAGCGCCGTCCAGGGCCGCGAACAGGAGTGCCGCGAGCTCGCCGAGCGGACGATCGCCCACCTCGCCGCCCACCCGGTGGCGACCATCGTCGGCTGGGCCGAATGGGCGCTCGGCCTGCTGGACCTCGGCCAGGGCCGCTTCGAGGCGGCGCTGGAACGCTTCGACGCCGCCGCCCGCGGGCCACTCCGGCACCAGATCATGCCGATCTACTTCGCTCCCGACCAGATCGAGGCCGCCGTACGGCTGGGCCTGCCCGCCCGCGCGGAGCAACCGCTCGCCCGCTTCGCCACCTGGGCCGCGGCCGCCGGCCATCCGTGGGCGGAGGCCGTACTGCACCGCTGCCGTGCCCTCCTCGCCCACGACGACCACGAGGCGGAACGGCACTGGGAGCAGGCCGCGCGCTCGCACGCCGAGGCGAACCGGCCCTACGAGCGGGCCCGCACCGATCTGCTCCACGGCGAGTGGCTGCGCCGCAACCGCCGCCGGCACGAGTCCCGGGCCCGCCTGCGCGCGGCGCTGGAGACCTTCGAGCGCGTCAGCGCCCAGCCCTGGGCTGAGCGGGCCCGCGCCGAGCTGCGCGCGGCGGGCGAGAACGTGGCCCAGGGCGGCCCCGACCTGGCCGCCCTGCTCTCACCCCAGGAGCAGCAGGTGGTACGCCTCGCCGCCACGGGGATCACCAACCGGGAGATCGCCGCCCAGCTCTTCCTCAGCCCGAAGACCGTCAGCCACCACCTGTACCGCGCCTTCCCCAAGCTCGGCGTCACCACCCGCACCGAACTCGCCCACCTCGACCTGAGCTGAACAACCCAAATCGCCTGATCCGCGACCTGGGCTGAGGCCTGGCGACAGGTCTCCCCGTCGCCAGGCCTCAGGCGATCAGCGCACGGCGTACGCGCGGGTGATGGTCTGGGTCACCGCGCCGCCCGACGTGTCGGTCGCGACCGCTCGGAGGGAGACGAACCCGGCGGTACGCGGGTTCGGCACCGCCGCCATCCAGCCGGACCCCGTACGGACCACCGGAACCGCCCGCCAGTGAGCCCCGTCATCGGCGGACATCTCCAGCCGGAGCGACCGTACCTCCGCCCGCTCCGAGCCGGGGTTGCGCTCGATCCACAGCGGCAGCCGGGTCACGCTCCCGGCGGCGGCGCGGTCGCCCCCTCGGGGGCCCGAGCCGGAGAAGTCGGCCAGCCGGCCCTGCTTGTCCACCGCGCCCACGGTGAGTGCCGCGTCGGCGCTGCCGGGAGTGTAGACCTTGTTCGGCTCGTTGCCCGCCCCCGCGACGAACAGCGTGCCGGTACGCTCCGACAGCGTGTTCACCGCCTGTTCCACCGGGTCCAGGTCGGAGCTGTCGGGGGCACCGAAGCTCATGTTCACGATCTTGGCCTTGACCTCGGTGGCGGCCCATTCCACGCTGGCCAGGGCGGCCGAATCCGTTATGCCGGCCCGGCCGCTCACCTTCCCGATGGCCAGGTTCGCCTCTGGCGCCACCCCCCGGTACTTCTCACCGCGGCTCGCCACGTTCGAGGCGACATGGGTGCCGTGGCCTTTCTCGTCGCGTATGTCGGGGTCGGTGGTGAAGTTCCGTTCCTGAGTGACCGCCCTTCAGGTCCGGATGGTCGGGGTCGTACCCCGAGTCCAGGACCGCGACCGTGACGCCCTTGCCGGTGGAGGAACTGGGTGACGTCGAACAGGCGCCGGTCCAGTACGTCCTGGGCGAGCAGCGGCAGGGCGTCGGAGGGGATCACATACAGATGGCCTTCCCGGACCTGCCGCGTGAAGGAGACCTCACGGCCGGGACCGGGCTGCACGCGATACCTCTGGCCGGTGACCGTGACGCGGTCACCGGTGATCAGGGTCACGCTGTCCGGCTGCTTCGTGAGTTGCTGCGCGGGTTGCTGAGTGGGAGCCGGCGTCGCGGCCGTGGTCACCGCCGTCACCAGGACGGCGGCGAGTAATGCCGTGCTTCTTGTCACGGGCGGCCCTTCGGCGTCGCGCGGAGCTCGTCCGTCCAATCGGTGGTCACGGCGATGTATCCGTCGGTCCTCCCGACGTTTCCGTTACCGGCGAGGAAGAGGTTTGCGCGGACGACTCGGGCGGTCTCGGGATCGACGACCATCTCGATCCCCTTCTTCAGGCCATCAATTTCGGGTATCCGCAGGGCCTGGCCGCCTTCGACCGCGCCCGTGTTCTCGACTCCCGGCGTCGCGGCGAGCGCCCGGAACGCCGCGGAGCGGACCTCCGCGGGCGTGGGCAGCTCCGTGATCAGCGCGAGCAGGGTGAGTGTGGGGTCGCCCTGGATCTCGGACGCGGACATGTCCTTCGGGTTGCCTTTGCGCTGGACGATCCACGCCTTCAGCGCCTCCGGATCCGTCGGCAGCTTCTCGAGGTCGTCGAAGCTCACGTTGGCGCCCTTGAGCCTGAGCGAGATCGAGGCGGGTACGACGGTGCCCGGAGTATCACCCGGCTCGTTCCTCGTCCAGCGCTTGCCGTCGCGCGAGGTCCAGCTCTCCATAGGCGGCATCTCGCTCTTCGACCACTTGGCGGTGACGTGCCAGTAGGTCCCGGAGCTTGGCGGCGTACGTTCCGCGCTGACGGCCGCCATGAGCAGGACATCCTTGCCCGAGACCGGAGCCGCGGCGATCACGTGTGCCGGTGCGCCGCCGTTCGTGACCGCCCCCGTAGCGATCACGACCGCGGCGGCCGCTCCGGCGGCGACCAGCGCCACGCCCGGCACGAACCACCCGACGCGCCCCCGGCTCCGCATCCTCTGGCCCAGCGTCCTGTGACCCCGCGTCCTGTGCTGGAGCCTGTTCCGGCTGTGCGCGGCCACCTTCTCGGACGGCTCCGGCTTGGCCAGCAGGCTGGCCACCTCTTCCAGGTCGTTCATGGGGTTTCCTTGTCTTCGAGAGCGTTGTCTATGAGGGTGCTGTCGATCCGGGCGTGGATCTTGGCGCGGGCCCGGCTGAGCCGCGAACCCACCGTGCCGATGGAGATGCCGAGCGCCTGGGCGATCTCGTCGTAACTCAGCTCTCCCAGCGCCAGGAGCAGCAGCACGTCACGCTCGCCACCGTTCAGCGAAGCGAGCGCCATGGCCAGCTACGGCTGCATGCGCTGGGCGGATACTGAGGTGACGACCCGGTTCTCGTGCCCTTCCACGACCGGCGCTGGGTCCAGCCGGGCCAGCGCCTTGTAGTGGCGGGCCTCCTTACGGCGATGCCTGGCCACCAGGTTCGTGGCGAACCCGAACAGCCAGGGCCGTAATCCCCCTTTTCCGGGGCGAACCGATCGCGCCGATCGAACGCCAGCAGGAACGTCTCCGCCGCGATGTCCTCAGCCACCTGCGTGTCCAGGCGGCCGGCCACGTACAGGTAGATGTCGCGGAAATAGCGGTCATGCACGGCGGTGAACAGCTCAGGGTCCCGCCGATAACCGGCGACGAGGTCGGCGTCGGTCACCTGCTCGCCCACATCGGCGGTCACGTGCCCGTCTCCGTCATGAGTGTGCCTTCCGGGTGGTGATCGTTGCTTTCACCCACCCTTCGCCGTACGCCCACTTCTTCTTCCCGCCACCCCCACCCGCCCCACCGCACGTCGGGGCCTTCGGGGAGGTCGACAAAGTTCGCCAAGCCTTACTCCCTCGCATACAGACGGCGAGTTCGCCTGGCTTTACTCTTCGCAGTACAGGGGGGAGTATCCCTTCGCAGCAGTCTCGTCATTTACGGTGCAGCCCCGCTCCATGGGGCCCCCGGGGCTGTTGGTCCGTCCCTGAACCGGGCGGGAGAGACCTCTGGCAAGCTTCGCGCTGCCAGGAGGCCGTCAGTGCTCGACTTCTTCAAGACAGTGGGCTTAAGTGCCTCGGTACTGCCACTCGCCTTGGCGATCATCGTCGTCGCAGCAGGCCTGACCGCCCTGTGGGCCCCGTCGGCCAAGCGCCAGAACCGCGCCGTCCAGGTGCTGCGGATCGTGCTGCGCGCGCCCGACAGGCGGGCGCGAGACGGACGACTCCGCACACCGCCGTCGGGCGCCGAGGCAACTTCACCGGAGAGCTCCAAACCCGAACAGGCACCGTAGCGGCGCTGCCTGCGGCCGTGTTCAACGATTCTTGGTGCGGCCCCGCCGCTTGTCACCGGGCCAGGCTCGGCGGCGGAGCCGCCCCCCAACGTCCACTTCCAAGAGACAGGCATGGATGGACGGAGCCTGTCTCTCTTTTCTCCGCCTCTCAGCGGCAGGACCATGGGGGCGCGTGACCAGCCACCGGGGGGAAGGCCGTTAAACGGCGTTCGGCTGGTCACGGGCTTGTGGTGAGTGATCACGGGCCAGAGATGGTCAGGCAGCCGGGTACGGCAAGTCGGCCCAGACCACACGCCGTTCACCGCTCAGGTATGTGCCCCAGGCGCCAGAAAGCGTCTTCACGATGTGCAAGCCCCGCCCTGATTCCGTCAGGACCTTCAACCCCTCGTACGTCGACGGATCTGGGGCCGACGGTTGCCGCACGACCTGCGGCCCATCCCCATCGAGGGCGCCCGCGTCGATGACCTCGACGCGAAGAGAGCCGCTGCCACGAATTACCCGCAGCACTACCCAGTCGCGCCCCTCGCCGCCCTCGACATGTGTGACGGCATTCGAGATCAACTCGGTCACGACCTGCTGCGCATCCAGCAGGAGCGGATCATCTGGTCCGAGCCAACCCCACAAGGCCATTCGCGCCTCTCGCGGCGCCTTGTTGCTACGCCATAGGCTCGCAGCCGAGATCAGGGTCGCCCCACCCTGAGGACGCCTGCTGGTCGTGTTGGGTGTGGGTGTTCCGTGCTGATGGGCCAATGACACCGTCTGCCTCCATCGCCGTCATCGCGTCCGAACTCGGGGATAGCAAGGCGGTGAGGAGCGCGACGTTCCAGCTGCGCCAGTACGACCTTCCGGTTACGCTCCGATCAACCGCCTACACGGATCGTCACCTGGCTGCCGGTCGGCTGCCAGAGGGCCGGTGTTGCCGCAACACCGCAGCAACAGGCAAGAGAGCTGGTCGCGATGGACGAGCATCACAACATCAGTGCACAGATGTTCGGCCTGGTCCTGCGCCACCTGCGCACCCAGGGCGGGCTGTCACAGCGCGAACTGGGCAAGCGAGTCCTGTACGACCACACCCGGATCTGCCGCGCGGAGAACGGCGAGATCCTTGCCCCGATCGAGACGGTCAAGGCCATAGACATGGCCCTGCGCACCAACGGCTTGCTGTACGCCCTGCGCCAGCTCGCCGAGTCCGCCGATACCCGACCCGTCTCTGCGGGGTTGGCTGGCATCCAGGACGGCGAACCAGTCATCCTGGACATGCAGACGACGGACGGAAGGAGCGTGCGCGTGACGCTCTCGCGACGCCAGTTCACCCAGTTGCTCGCCGGCGGAGCACTCACCTCCCTTCTGCCCGGCCTCGGCGACCCGGATCAAGCCCAGCGTGTCGCCCGCGCGATCGAGCAGCCATCGCGCATCGACGGCGAAGTCATCGACTACTTCCGGCGTGTGCTGGCCGAGCACTACACCGCCGACAAGATGCTCGGCCCTCGCTCCCTGCTTCGTCCGGTGTTGGCACAGATCGACGTCTTGGACGAGCTCCGGCGCGGCGCCGGCGCCCGCCACGCCGTGCCACTCCTTCAGGTGCTGGCCCAGTACGCCGAGATGGCCGGCTGGCTGCACCAAGACCTCGGCGAACTCGATAACGCCACGCACTGGACCAGGCGAGCCGCCGAATGGTCCCAATGCGCAGGAGATTCCCAAATGTCGGCCTACCTGCTGGTACGGCAGTCCAACATCGCCTGCCTGACCGATGATCATGGCGCCGTCGTCCAACTCGCCGGCGCCGCCCGCCGCAACACTGACGCGCTGGAGCCGAAGCTGGCCGCGCTGGCCGCCCAGCAACAGGCCCGTGGACTGGCCATGCTCGGTGAGCACGACGAGTGCTTCACCCTTCTCGGCCAAGCCGCCGAAATCCTCCGCGACCATCCGCAAGTCAGCCGCCAGGACGTGCCGGTCTACCTGCATTCCTACGACCTCGACACGCTCCAGGAGCAAAGCGCTGTCTGTCACCGGGCCGCCGGCCGCGCCGACACCGCCGCCACCATCCTCCAAGCCCAGATCGGCAAACTTCCCCCCAACCTCACCCGCGACCGAGGCCACCTCACGGCCAAACTCGCCATAGCCGTCGCCCAATCCTCCGTCGCGGAGCCGAGCCGCGCCGCCCACCTGGGGCACGAGGCGCTGGGCATCGCCCATCAGACAGGCTCTGCCCGCATTCGCCGCGAACTACAGACGCTGGACGGCGAGTTGCGCGAGCGCTGGCCTGACGACACCGACATACGGACGTTCCACGAAGCGCTCATCAGCCTCTGAGCCGTGGCAGAGCGACATGCAACCACATCCGCATCGGCCTGTAGTCGGATTTGAGGCGCTGGTGTTCGCGGGTGCACGCCATGAGCACGCTGTCGGTTGTCAGGGGGCGGTCAGGGTGAGGAACGGGATGGTCGCCCTGATGGGGAGTTCCAGCTCGAGTTCGGACCTGTGCACCTGGTGGAGCCGGTAGTCCGAAGAGACGGCGTCGAGGTGGAATTCCTTCACCTCGACGATCTCGTACTTCTCGTCAAGCATGATCAGGAGGTAAAGCGGGATACCAGAGGCCGCGTACTGGACACGCTTGTCGGTGAGGTCTTCGCGGACCGTTCCCGGCGAGGAAACCTCGACAACCGCAAGGGTCTGCGATGCCTCCGGCTTCTGGCCAGGATCGTCCAGGCATTTATAGACCACGACATCCGGACGCCGGAACGTGAACTTGGGCACCCGCCAGAGCACTACATCAATGTCGGTCTCGACACTCATACATGGACCACTGACAGGACGCGCGGTTTCCAGCGAACTGGCGAGGCGACGCGCGATCCGGTTGTGCTGAGGAGCCGGTGACTCGCACTTGATCACGTGGCCGTGCACAACCTCGATGCTTCTGGCGACGTCCTCGGGCAGCTCGCGGTATTCGGCTTCACCCATCACTTCGGGAAGGGCGTCGAACCATGACGGGATTGCCATGCCGGTCTCCCTAGCTTGAGGCGGGCATCGAGGATCGGCGAACAGTGAAAGGGTGACGAGAGTCGAACCCGCGCTGTCAGCTTGGGAACTGCGTCGATCATAGCTCGACAGGGCGCGGGCTATTTGAGCCTGCTTCCCCGGAGCCCCAAGCGCCCCATGTTGCCCGACCCCCTCCACCCCGCGCACCCGATGGTGCTGGGAGCGCGCCGGTCAACGCTGGGGCAGGGAGGAGAGATAGTCATGCTCTGCTCCCTTCCCTCGGCTCAGGTCATCGAAGTAGCCACTCCAGGCAGGCCAAGCGGTCGGGGAGCTCGAGGGGTGGCAGCCCCTCGTTTCGGGGTTTGGGGCGGAGCCCCAATAGACACAGTCTGAGTTCTTGAGCGCGAAGCGCCCCTCTGGCGAAGGCCTTGCTTGGAGGGCGGGTGACGGATTTCAGCGGTCGCGGGCGTCGTACTCTTCGCGGGCGGCGTCGATCCGGTCGATGTTCTGCTCGGCCCACTGCTTCATGACCGCCATCACGGGCAGGAGGCTCCGGCCCAGGTCGGTGAGGGCGTAGTCGACGCGTACCGGCACCGCCGGAGTGACCGTGCGCGAGATCAGGCCGTCGCGTTCGAGGTTGCGCAGTGTCTCCGTGAGCATTTTCTGGCTGGCGCCCGCGATCGCGCGGGCCACGTCGCCGTAGCGGCGCGGGCCATCGGCCAGCTCATTGAGCAGGACGGCCACCCACTTGTCCCCGAGGCGCTCGATCAGCCGGTTGGCCGGGCAGGCGGTGAAGCGCGCCTGGTAGGAGAGCCGGCTCTCGGTGCGCCGCTGGGCGGCGGTGCGAGTCGTCATGGCATCCCCTCACGTGCGCTGGCCACCTTGAAGTGCGTACTGTCGTTCGACCGTAGCACCGCCTAACTTCGCTCGTGAGCAGGGCTCAACCTGCCTGATCAAGGAGCGAAGAGAGACCATGACGACGATCGCCATCCTCGGCTCGGGCGCTGTGGCCCGAACCCTCAGCGGCGGGCTGCGCAGGGCGGGGCACGAGCTCATCGTGGGTTCTCGTGCCCCGCGCCAGAACGCCGCCGTTCCTGTCATCGGCCTGCGTGAGGCGGCCGGGTCGGCGGAGGTGGTGATCAATGCCATGCCCGGCCCCGTGTCGGTGGAGGTGCTCACCGGCCTCGCGGCAGAACTGGCGGGCAAGGTGCTGGTCGACGTCGCCAACGCCACCGAATCCGACGAGCGCGGCTTCGCTTCGGCGCTGCTGTATCCGGGCGGCAGCCTCGCCGAGGAGATCCAGCGCGCCTTGCCGGAGGTACGCGTGGTGAAGACGCTCAACACCATGCACGAATCGATCATGGCTCAACCGGATCGGCCGGCCCAACCGCCCACCGCCTTTCTGTCCGGGAACGACGCCGACGCCAAGAAGGCCGTCGGTGGGCTGCTGGCCGACCTGGGGTGGGCGGCCGAGTGGATCATCGATCTCGGTGGCGTGGAGACGGCGCGGGTGCCGGAGGCGTTCATGCTGATGGTCGGCGACCTCGTCCGCGCGCTCGGCCCGGTGCCCTTCGGCATGGCCATCGCCCGTTGACGCCGGTCACGCCGATCGAGGGGTGAGTCGGGTGGCCATCGTTGGTCACGCCGACCGAGAGCCGAGCCAGGCGGCCACCGTCCGTCACGCCGATCGGGGGCTGAGCCAGGTGGTCACCGCCTCGGGCAGGCCGTCCGTGCCTGCCCAGGCCACGTAGCCGTCGGGGCGGATCAGCAGGACGTCGGCGGGTGGGTCCGCGCAGTGCGCGGCGACCACGTGGAGGCGGTCGTCGCTCACCAGGTCGCCCAGGTCCGACGGCTCGGGGGCCAGGTCGAGAAGTACCCAGCCGGCCGGGCGCATGAGCTCCGCCACGCGGGTCGGCCCCTCCGTGGTGGTCAGTGCCAGGTCGGGGGCGAAGCGGCCGGTCAGTGGGTGGGGCGCGGTGCCGTACCGGATGTCGGAGCCCTGGAGCATCTCGCCGAGGCGGCGCAAGGGCTGGTCGAAGGTGAACAGTTCCGCGAGGAGGTCGCGCAGGGCCGTGCCGTCCTCGCCGGTGAGGCGTTCCAGCACCGCCTGGGCGCGAGTGTGGCGCAGGGTGTGGACGGCCACCGGGCGGCGTTCCGACTCGTACGTGTCGAGCAGGCCGGCCGGAGCCTGGCCGTGCAGCTGGGCGGCCAGCTTCCAGGCGAGGTTGGCGGTGTCCATCAGGCCGACGTTCAGCGCCGAGCCGCCCGCGGGGAACAGGTGGGCGGCGTCCCCCGCCAGGAACACCCGGCCCTCGCGGTAGCGGTCGGCGACGCGGGCCTGCGAGACGGTGCTCGACAGCCAGATGGGCTCGCCGAGCGGCAGGTCGACGCCGATGACCCGGCGCACCGCGGCCTCGAACTCCGCCAGTGTGACGGCCGTCGCGGGCGCCACCCCCTTTTCGCGTACGCCGACGATGTGGACGCCGGGCTGGAGCGAGGTGAGCAACAGGCGGCCGTTCGGGGTATGGTTCCAGCCCTGCTGCAGGCCATTGACCTGCGGGGTGTCGAAGATGCTCGCATCCGGCGCCGCGAAGTGGCCGAGCCGCAGCACCTCGTCGTCCGTCGTGCCGGGGAAGCCGATGCCCGCCTGTTCGCGTACCAGGCTGTGGCCGCCGTCGCAGCCGACGACATAGCGGGCCCGGAGCCGGAAGCCGTCACCCTCCAGCGTCGCGCCTTCGTCGTCCTGGGCGAGCGTCCGCACCCGGTGGTCCCATCTGATCTCGGCGCCGAGCTCGGCCGCGCGCTCGCGCAGCAGCCGCTCCAGGCGGGGCTGCTGGATCATCAGCAGCTGTAACGGGATGTCGCCGCCCAGTTCGGCGAATTTCAGGGGCACCGAGCCGAACGGGAAGCCCGGCGCGCGTCCGGCGAACGGGCTGCCGGCGCTGAACCGTTCGAGCAGGCCCCGGTGGTCGAGCAGCTGGATGATCTGCCCGCCCAGGCCGTTGGCCTTGGGGAGGTCGCCAGGCTCGGCTCTCTTCTCCAGCACGGTCGTACGGACGCCGGCCAGGCGCAGCTCGCACGCCAGCATGAGCCCGGCGGGGCCCGCTCCTATGATGATCACTTCTTCCATGTCTGTCAGGCTAGATTGACAAAGGCGTGGCTGTCAATCTAGCCTGACAGGGTGGACGTGGGAGAACTCTCTGAACGGATCAAGTCCAACGACCCCGCCATGGGGCTGCGTGCGGTCGGCGCCCTACACCGGCTGGCCGAGCAGGTCGAGGCCGTCTCCGTGGCCCTGGCCAGGGACCAGGGGTGGACGTGGGAGCAGATCGGCGACGCGCTCGGCATGTCGCGGCAGTCGGTGCACGCCAAGTACGGAAAGTGACGCCAAGTACGAAAGTGACGCTAAGTACGCGCAGGTACGGGAAGTGAGGATGGCATGTTCGGCATGGAGAAGAGCCCGTTCGCGGTGGTCGTGACCGCGGCGCTGGAGGAGGCCAGGCAGCGCGGCGACCGGCGCCTGGGGACCGAGCATCTGCTGCTCGGGCTGCTGCGCGAGCCGGATCTGGCCCCCGCCCGAGCGCTCGGCGTGGATCTGGAACGGGCGCGGGCGGCTCTCGAAGAGCTTGACCGGGCGTCGCTGCGGGCGCTCGGGATCGACGTCGGCGAGGTGCCGCGGGCACGGCCGCGCAAACATCCGGCCGTGCCGGGCACCGCGCTGACGTCCAGCGCGCGGGCGGCGATCAACCAGTCGATCAAGACGACCACCCGCAAGGTCAGGAACACCGCCGCGCCGGCCCAGCTGCTGCTGGCCCTGCTCGCGCAGGGACGGCCCGATCCGGTGGCCGAACTGATCGACCAGCTCGGCATCGACCGCGCCGAGGTCCGTGCCCGCCTGGCCGCCTAACTGATCGATCGGGGACCGGCCGGCCGGCTGAAATCGGGTTGATCGCGCCTCACCCCCCTGACACGCTCGAACGATGGACCACCGCACGTTCGACGACCTCGTCGAAGAGGCCGCATCGGTCTCCGTGGACGGCTGGGACTTCTCCTGGCTCGACGGCCGGGCGACGGAAGCCCGCCCCTCCTGGGGGTACGCCCGCCGCCTGGCCGGCCGGATGGCCACCGCCGAGGCCGCGCTCGACATCGAGACCGGCGGCGGCGAGATCCTGGCCGGTGTCCCTAAGCTGCCGCCGGTCACCGTCGCCACCGAGTCGTGGCCGCCCAACCTCGCCCTGGCCGCCAAGAGGCTGCGCGCCCGCGGCGCCGCAGTGGTGGCCGACGACGAGCTGCCCCGCCTGCCGTTCCGCACGGCGGTCTTCGACCTGGTCGTCAGCCGTCACCCGGTGCGCACCTGGTGGGCCGAGATCGCCCGCGTACTCAGGCCGGGTGGCACCTACTTCTCGCAGCAGGTGGGCCCGCGCAGCGTCGTCGAGCTGACCGAGTTCTTCCTGGGCCCGCAGGACGGCTCCGGTCGTGACCCCGAGAAGGCCAGGGCTGCGGCCGAGCAGGCCGGGCTCACCGTGGTCGATCTGCGGGCCGAGTCGTTGCGGATGGAGTTCCGGGACATCGGCGCGGTGATCTACTTCCTGCGCAAGGTGATCTGGACCGTGCCGGGCTTCTCGGTCGACCGCTACCGGAAAGAGCTGCGCGAGCTGCACGAACGCATCCAGGAGGACGGGCCGTTCATCGCCCACTCCACCCGTTTCCTGATCGAGGCCAGGGCCTGACGCACTACCTCCGCGGGCGTACGCCGAAAGAGGCCGAGCACTCCCCTGGGCGGAGCGCACGACGCGCCCAGGGTCCGATGCGCCGGGCTCGCCGGGTGGCGACTCTGAAGACATGAACACGATGACGCATTGGGGCTGGGGCGCTGGATTCTGGCCGATCATCCCGGTTGTCTGGGGCCTGTTCTGGGTGGCCGTCGTCGCCCTGGCCGCTCGGACCTGGCAGAAAGGTCGCTGGCAGGGAGGTCGCTGGCAGCGTACCGAGGCCGGACCGACCACGTCGGCGGAGCGGATCCTCGCCGAGCGGTACGCGCGCGGCGAGATGACCGACGACGAGTACTTCGAGCGGATGTCAGTGCTCAAGAGCTGACCCAAGCCACGGCGAAAGCCAAACCATCACCCGAGTAAAAGAACTGTTACTGGCCGCATCCGGTTCGCGACGTTAAGTTGCCTCTAGGGACTGTCGAGCACTGGGGGACCTTATGCAGTCAATCGCCCGATTCTGCGGTCAATGCAGCTGCGGCTGCCCCGAACTGTTCGTCGATCGTTCGGCGCCGGAAGGGCGTCAGGTGCTGATCACCGACGACTTCGGGCAGCGGGTGGAGATGAGCCTCGACCAGTTCGGCTCGATCGTCGAGGCGGCGAAGAGCGGAGCGCTGGACGACCTGGCGCTCCGCGGCTGAACGTGCAGGCCGTTGCCCTCCTCGCCAGCGGGCTCACCGCCGGACTGGTGGCGGGGACCGCGTCCTGCACCGCCGTGCAGGGCGGGCTGCTCGTGGGCCTCACCTCGGGCGACTGCGATGGCGGCGAGCGGGGGCCGTCGCGCGATCCGGTGCTCGTGGGGTGGTTCCTGGCGGGCCGGCTGGCCTCCTACGCCGCCGCCGGGGCGCTGCTCGGTCTGGCGGGTTCGGCCGTCAGCCTGCCCCCACAGGCGCGGGCGCTGCTGCTCGTGGCGGCGGGCGTCGCGGTCATCACGTACGCGATCAGGCTGCTCCGCCGGCGGCAGTCCGGGTGTGAGACCCCCAGGCGGGCGCCCCGGAGCGCGCCGCTGCTGGGCGCGGCCACCATCCTCATCCCCTGCGGGGTGACACTCGGCATGGAGATGGTCGCGGTCTCCAGCGGCTCGCCGCTGGGCGGTGCGGCGGTGATGACCGGGTTCGTGCTCGGCACGGCACCCGCCTTCGCGCTGCTCGGCTGGGTCCTGCGGCGCGTCTCGCGGACCAGGCTCGCCCGGCTGGCCGGGGTGGCGGCGCTCGCGGCCGGTCTGTGGACGGTCGGCTCGGGGGTCAGCCTGGGCGGCTGGCTCGCGGCTCCAGCGGGTTCGCCGGGTCTGGCAGGCTCGGCAGGCTCGCCGGGTCTGGCAGGTTCGGCGACGTCAGGCGGAGCGTCAGGCGGAGCCGTCGCCAGACAAAGCGCCCATACGGTCACCGTCTGGGCGACCCGCGACGGCTACCGGCCGGAGATCGTGACCGCCCGCGCCGGAGTCCCCGTCGAGATCGTCTTCAAGCTGGCCGGCCAGGGCTGCACGAGCACGGTCACGATCGCCGGGCGGGACGTCGCCCTTCCCGCGACGGTCCACCTGCCGCCACAGCCTCCCGGGTCGCTTCGTTACGTATGCGGGATGGGAATGTACAGCGGCTACATCAACTTCTCCTAGTCCCTCGGCGATTACTGTTCGCATTCGCGCGATTACCTGGCACCCTGTGGCCATGGCGTGGTGGCAAGAGGAGGTGGCGACACCGGCGATTCCGGCGCCACGGGTGGGAGACGAGCCCGAGCTGCTGATGGCCGCTCGGGCCGGCGACCCGCAGGCGGCGCACCGGCTCGGCCGGCTCTGCGCCCAGCGGGGCGACCGCTCGGCGGCCAAGGAGTGGTGGGAACGGGCTGCGGCGGGCGGCAACATCGACAGTGCCTACAACCTGGGCATCTGGCACGAGAAACACGGCAGCCTGGAGGAGTCCGTCTCATGGTACAAACTGGCCGCCGCCACCGGTGACGTCGAGGCCGCGGTCAACCTGGCCACGCTGCTGCTGGAGCAGCGCGGCGATGTCCCGGCCGCGCGGCGCTGGTTCGAGATCGCGGCCCGCGAGGGCTCCCGGACGGCCGCCCGGCGACTGGCGCTGATCTGCGAGGACGCCGGCGAGGTCGCGGCCGCGCGCGAGTGGCACCGCCGAGCGGCGGCCGACGGCGACGCGGCCTCCGCGCATGACCTGGGCTTCCTGGCGTACGCGGCGGGCGAGGACGAGGAGACCCTGCACTGGTGGGAGTGCGCCGCGCGCAGCGGCCACGCCGAGTCGGCCTACTGCCTCGGCCTGCTCCTCCAGGCCAGCCGTGACCCCGAGGGCGCCGGCGCCTACTTCCGGCTGGCCGCCAAGAGCGACCACCCGGGCGCCGCCTCGCAGCTCGGCAGCGCCGCGCTGGCCCACGGAGATCTGCGTACGGCCCGCGCCTGGTTCGAGCGGGCGGCCGGCGCGGGCCGGCTGGCGGACCAGCGGATGGCCGGGTTCGTCTGCGTGGAGCTGGGCGACTCCGCCGGGGCCGGCCACTGGTTCGGCCGGGCGGCGGCCAGCGGCGACGCCGAGTCCGCCTTCCACTTCGGGCTGCTGCTCATCGCCGAGTTCAGTGATCTGGCGGGCGGGCGGCACTGGTTCCGGCAGGCCGCGCTGGCCGGCCACCACCAGGCGGCCATCGAGCTGGCCGGGCTGCTGTCGGCGGCCGGGGAGACGGAGGAGGCCGCGCGGTGGCTGGCCGACCCGCCGCCTCCGTCGTGGGACCGGCCGGCCGAGCCCGAGCTGGCCGCGCGGGCCGAGCTGGCGGCGGCCGCCACCGGCCGCCGGGGCGGGGTCTCGCTGGCCGTACGCGAGCTGGCCGAGATCCTCGGCACCTGGGACCTGGCGACCAGACCGCTGCACGACCACGCGGACGTGCTGGGCTGGCTGGCGCGGCGCAGCGGCCTGCACTCCAGCGCGATCGAGCACCTGGCGTCGGTGCGCGGCACGCTGCTGCGTCCGGGCAGCGCGCCCTGGCCCAGCCCCGGCGAGATCGACCACGTCCTCGCCACGGCCCGCGACCTGCGGCAGCGGCTCGGTGTCCGATAGCCGAGCCGCTGTGCTCCAGGGGTGGTCAGGCGATTCAGGCAGGGTCAGGCGGCGAGGACCTCGCTCACCGGCGTGACCGGGAGTTCGAGCGCCTGCGCGACCGGGCCGTTGGTGAGCAGCCCGTCGTAGGTGTTGAGCCCGCCCGCCAGGCCCGTGTCCGCTTTGAGCGCGTCTCGCCAGCCCAGGTCGGCGAGCTTGACGGCGTACGGGAGCGTCGCGTTGGTCAGGGCGTAGGTGGAGGTGTTGGCCACCGAGCCCGGCATGTTCGCCACGCAGTAGAAGATCGACCCGTGCACGGTGTAGGTCGGCTCGGCGTGCGTGGTCGGGCGGGAGTCCTCGAAGCAGCCGCCCTGGTCGATGGCGATGTCGACGAGCACCGAGCCCTGCTTCATGCGCGAGACCAGGTCGTTCGAGACCAGCGTCGGGGCCTTGGCGCCCGGGATCAGGACCGCGCCGATGACCAGGTCGGCGTTCAGCACCTCGCGCTCGATCGCGTACGACGTGGAGACCAGCGTCTTGAGCCGGCCCTGGTAGATGGCGTCGATGAAGCGCAGGCGGTCGACGTTCGTGTCGAGCACGGTGACCTCGGCGCCCATGCCGACGGCGATCTGGGCGGCGTTCAGCCCGGAGACGCCGCCGCCGATCACGACCACCTTGGCCGGGGCCACACCGGGCACCCCGCCCGGCAGCACGCCGCGTCCGCCGTTGAAGCGCATCAGGTTGTACGCCCCCACCTGCGGGGCCAGGCGGCCCGCGACCTCCGACATCGGGGCGAGCAGCGGCAGGGTGTTGCCGACCTGCACGGTCTCGTAGGCGATGCCCGTCGTCTTCGCGCCGAGCAGCGCGTCCGTGCACGGCCGGGAGGCGGCCAGGTGCAGGTAGGTGAACAGCACCAGGCCCTCGCGCAGCCGGTGGTACTCCTCGGCGATCGGCTCCTTGACCTTGAGCACCATCTCCGCCTCGCCCCACACGGCGTCGGCGCTTTCGACGATCTTCGCGCCCGCCGCCAGGTATTCCTCGTCCGGGATGTGCGAGCCCAGGCCCGCGCCTCGCTGGACGGTGACGTCGTGGCCGTGACGGACCAGCTCGTGCACGCCTGCCGGGGTTGCGGCGACTCGGTATTCGTGGTTCTTGACCTCGGCAGGCACGCCGATCTTCATGGCGGATCCTTTCGTTCCTTGAACAGTGTTAAAGGCGAGCCCACGCTTCCGTGAGCACGTTGCGGAGGATCGACCCGATCTCGTCGAACTCTTTCGGCCCCGCGATCAGCGGCGGCGCGAGCTGGATGACGGGGTCGCCACGGTCGTCGGCGCGGCAGTAGAGCCCGGCGTCGAACAGCGCCTTCGACAGGAACCCGCGCAGCAGCCGCTCCGACTCCTCGTCGGTGAACGTCTCCTTGGTGGTCTTGTCCTTGACCAGCTCGATGCCCCAGAAGTAGCCGGCGCCCCGGACGTCGCCGACGATCGGCAGGTCCTTGAGCCCGTCGAGGGTGGCCTGGAAGAGCGGCTCGTTCCTGGTGACGTGGCCGAGCAGGTCCTCGCGCTCGAAGATGTCGAGGTTGGCCAGCGCCACGGCCGCCGAGACCGGGTGCCCGCCGAAGGTGTAGCCGTGGGCGAACATCTGGTCGCCGCCCTTGAACGGCTCGAACAGCCGGTCATGCACGATCATGGCCCCGATGGGCGAGTAGCCGCTGGTCAGGCCCTTGGCGCAGGTGATGATGTCGGGCACGTAGTCGAACTTCTGGCCGCCGAACATCGTGCCCAGCCGGCCGAAGGCGCAGATGACCTCGTCGGAGACGAGCAGCACGTCGTACTCGTCGCAGATCTCGCGCAGCCGCTGCCAGTAGCCAGCCGGCGGCGGGAAGCAGCCGCCGGCGTTCTGCACCGGCTCGGCGAAGACGGCGGCCACCGTGTCGGGGCCCTCCATCTCGATCGCGCGGGCGACGCGGTCGGCGGCCCAGATGCCGTACTCCTCCGGGCTCATCCCCTTGATGCCGCTGATCTCGTCGGCGCGGTAGTAGTTCGTGTTCGGCACCCGCACCGAGCCGGGCACGAGCGGCTCGAACATCTGCTTGAAGGCCGGGATGCCGGTGATCGACAGGGCGCCCTGCGGGGTGCCGTGGTAGGCGATCTGGCGGCTGATGACCTTGTGCTTGAGCGGCTTGCCGATGAGCTTGTAGTACTGCTTGGCCAGCTTCCAGGCGGACTCGACCGCCTCGCCGCCGCCGGTGGTGAAGAAGACCCTGTTGAGATCGCCGGGGGCCAGGCTCGCGAGCCGCTGTGCCAGCTCGGCCGCCTTCGGGTGCGCGTAAGACCACAGCGGGAAGAAGGCCAGCTCCTGCGCCTGCTTGGCGGCTGCCTCGGCCAGCTCGCTCCGGCCGTGACCGGCTTGGACCACGAAGAGTCCCGCCAGGCCGTCCAGGTAGCGTTTGCCGTGGATGTCGTAGATGTAGGAGCCCTCACCGCGAACGATGGTCGGGATCTCCGTCTGCTGGTAGGCGCTGTGCCTCGTGAAGTGCAACCACAGGTGATCCTGCGCGGCCTTGAGAATCTCGGTTTCCGGCTGCGTCATGATTATCTTCCCTCGTGTCTGATCTCCCCACAGTCTGCATGTTCACCTCGGGTTTGCCAAGCGAAAGCGTCGCAGCAGTGTGCAAGAAAACCGAGATCCGCAGGAACGGTATGTAACAGCTACGAAATCCGCAGGTAGGTTAGCGCGCGGGTCATGCCCGTTTCACGCGTTGTGAAGCCTTTGTGATCCAATGAGACGTTAACTATCGAGAACGACCCGGGGGACCGTCCGTGACTCCTGACCAGATCGAGAGCGCCGTCGCGGCCGCGATGCCGCAGTCCGTGGAGGACCTCAAGCGGCTCGCCGCCATCCCGTCGGTGGCCTTCCCCGGGCATCCCGAGGAGCCCGTGCTGGCCGCCGCCGCGCTGACCGAGGAGCTCCTGCGCAGCACGGGGCTGACGCACGTGCAGCGGGTCGCGGTCGAGGGCAGCTTCCC
This sequence comes from Nonomuraea aurantiaca, assembly GCF_020215705.1. Taxonomy (GTDB): domain Bacteria; phylum Actinomycetota; class Actinomycetes; order Streptosporangiales; family Streptosporangiaceae; genus Nonomuraea; species Nonomuraea aurantiaca. Next base: position 54,945 of record NZ_JAIWNB010000014.1, read on the forward strand.
CGCGGTGTACGGCGAGGTGGCCGCGCCGCCCGGCGCGCCCACGGTGCTGCTCTACGCGCACTATGACGTGCAGCCCGCCGGTGACCCGGCCGCCTGGCGCACCCCGCCGTTCGAGCCGACCCTGATCGACGGCCAGCTGTTCGGCAGGGGCACCGCGGACGACAAGTCGGGCATCATCTCGCACGTCACCGCCCTGCGCGCGTTCCAGGGGCGGTTTCCCGTCGGGGTGAAGGTCCTCATCGAGGGCCAGGAGGAGTACGCCGGGGAGCGCCTGGAGGCGTTCGTCGAGCGCAACCCCGACCTGCTGCGGGCCGACGCCATCGTGGTGGCCGACTGCGGCAACCCACGCGTCGGTGACCCCGCGGTCACCACCTCGCTGCGCGGCATGGCCGCGTTCACCATCGAGGTCCGCACCCTGCGCGAGCCGGTGCACAGCGGCCAGTTCGGCGGCGCCGCCCCCGACGCGCTCTCGGCGCTCATGCGCATGCTGACCTCGCTGCACGACGACAACGGCGACATCCGGGTGCCGGGCCTGCCCCGCGGCACCTTCCTCGGTCAGGGACCGTCGGAGGAGGAGTTCCGCAGGACCGCCGGGGTGCTGGACGGCGTGTCGCTGGTCGGCTCCGGCTCCTTGGCGGACCGTCTGTGGGCGTCGTACGCCATCACCGTGACCGGCATCGACGCGCCCACGGTGTCGGGCGCCATCAACGCGGTCCAGCCCGCGGCTCGCGCCCGCGTCACGGTCCGCATCCCCCCGTCCGGCGACCCCAAGACGACCGTGAACGCGGTGGTCGAGTTCCTGCGGCAGGTCACGCCGTGGGGCGCGCAGGTCGCGTTCGGCGACTTCACCGTGGGGTCGGGCTTCCAGGCGGACTCGGGCGGCAAGGCCCGCACGGCGCTCAACCGGGCGATGGAGCGCGCCTTCGGTCGGCCGCCCCGCGACGTGGGGGCGGGCGGGTCGATTCCGCTGGTGAACACGCTGCTGAAGCAGTTCCCGGCGGCGGAGATCTTGCTGTTCGGGGCCGAGGACGAGGAGGCGGCCATCCACGCGCCCAACGAGCGGGTGGACCTGGAGGAGCTGCGCCGCATCGCCACCGCAGAGGCGCTGTTCCTGCGGGAGCTCAGCCTGCCCTCCGCGCTCGGCGTCTGATTCCCCGCTACAGCCTCGGCGATCCGCCGCGCTTGACGGTGCGGATGATGGGGGCGGTCTCCATGGTGGTGATCGCCTCCAGGGCGGCGAGCCGTTCGGTGAGGTAACGGCCCAGGTCCAGGGGGTCGCGGCAGTTCAGGGCCGCGACCAGATTGGTGGGCCCGGTGGTGAGGGCGGCGAAGGCGATCTCGGGATGCCGCGCCAGCGCCGCACCCACCTCGACCGCCTTGGCCGGCGGGGCGGCGATCCACAGCCGGGCCTCGGTGCCGAATCCGAGCGCCGACGGCGGTACGTCGAGCTGGTAGCTGAGGATTCCCTGGCCGCGCAGCGCGTACAGGCGGCGTTTCACCGTGGTCTCCGACCAGCCGGTGGCGGCTGCCAGCTCGGCGTAGGGCGCGCGACCGTCCAGATTGAGCGCCCGCAGCAGCGCCTTGTCGCCCTCGTCGAGGTCGATCGGGCCGTCTCCGGCCTCGACCGGCGGCGGCCGCAGCCGGTCGGCCTGTTCGGGTGACAGCCAGGCCAGCCCCTGCCAGGCGTCCGGCAGCACGAAATTACGGAGCAGCAGGTGAGCGGAGACCGAGACGACCCGGCTGGTGCGCGGCAGTTTGTCCAGCAGCAGGGCGTCCTGGTCGTGGGTGCCGCGTGTCCGTACGGTGCAGGAGATCTCGGTGCCGCCGGACATCAGGCCCTGAACGAGGCCCGGCCATCGATCTGCAGCGCGTGAACCAGACCCCTGTCGACGGTATCCATCCTCATATCCCTGTGCGGTGACGGTTTCCGGCGATCCTAGCCGCCTGGCTGGGACAGGTGTGGGGGCGTGCGCGACGCTCGTCGCATGAACATCCTCGTCCTCGCCGCCACCGGAAACGTCGGCGGCCAGATCATCACCCAGCTGCGCGAGACCGGCCACGCCGTACGGGCGGTCACCCGCGATCCGCGCACCGCCCGCTTCCCCGCCGAGGTCGAGGTGATGCGCGGCGACCTGTCCGCACCGGACACCATCGCGGCCTGCCTGGACGGCATCGACGCGGTGTTCCTGCTCTGGCCGCTGCACACCGGCGAACAGCTGCCCGCCGTGCTCGACGTGGTCGCCCGGCGGGCCCGCCGGGTGGTCTTCCTCGGTACGGGCGGCGTTCCCGACCTCGGCTTCGAGGAGCAGGGGAAGCTCGTCCACGGCTGCGGGATCGAGTCCATCATGATCAGGCCGAGCACCTTCGCGGTGAACACGCTGTGGTGGGCCGACCAGATCCGGGCCGGCGACATCGTCGAGGGGGCATACGGCGCGCTGCCGATGTCCCTGATCCATGAGGCCGACATGGCGTCCGTCGCGGTCCGCGCCCTGACCGAACCGGGACATGACGGCGCCACCTACACCCTGACCGGCCCGGAGGTGCTCACCCAGGCCGAGCAGGTCCGTGTCATCGGCGAGGCGCTGGGCCGGCCGCTGCGCTGGCGGGAGCTGACCCGCGAGCAGGCCCGAGAGCGGCTGCTGGCCGACGAGAGCTTTCCCGACTCCTTCGTCGACGTGCTCCTGGACGGCTACGCCGCCATGCTCGCCGGGCCGCCCCCGGAGCTGACCTCCACCGTCCAGGACGTCACCGGGGTCCCGGCCCGCTCTCTGCGCCAATGGGCCATGGACCACGCCGCCGACTTCGGCTGACGGGGGGTGACAGGCGGGCGGGTAGGAGGGCAGTCCGCATTGACACCTATGGCACCGGACGTCAGTTTTGATTTATGGAAGAGTTCCGCATGGTGCGCGAATTCTCACTCGCGACCGCTGCCCGGTTATTCAGCCCGCTCATCCTGTTGGTCCCGGTATGCCTGGCGCTCCCGGAACCTCATATCGCATGGGCGTTGACCGCCACGGTAATGGCGACGCTCGCCATTGGCGTACGGCTGGCCAGGCACCGGCAGATGGCCGCTGACACGGTCGTACGTCTCTCCGCACAAGGCGTGGAGATGGAAGACGCGTACGGATCGCGCGTGCGCCTGGCATGGCGGCACATTGAGCGCGTCGATGTCGTGGAAAGCCGGGTGCCGAGCCCGCGCACCATCGCCGAAGCGGACCGCATCTATGTGCGGACCGGTACCAGGAAATGCATCGGCGTGGTCGGCTGGGGCGAATATGAGGTTTCTCCCCGTGCCCCTGGCTGGTTGCTGGGCCATCTGGATCGGATGCCGGTCGATCCGGCGACCGGATTACTGAAACTGAGCATTCCCCTTGGCGTGGTCGACCCGCTGTGGGAACACGGTCCGATGGGCGACCGGGTCCGCCACCACCGGCCCGACCTGCTGGCCGGCGGTCGGCTCAGGGTCGGCGGCAGGCTCTGAGGCCGTCCGCGCTATCAGGCGTCGGCGTCGGCGTCCTCGAGCAGCGTGCGGATGAGCGGTACGGCCAGGCGGAGGACGTCGTCGAGGTCGGCCTCGGCCAGGTCGGGCATGCGCACCAGGTGGCGGTGGACGGTGATGCCGAACATCATCGCGCCCGCCAGCGCCGCCCGCAGGCGCGCGTCGGGACCGTGGACCCCGGCCGCGATCCGGTCGATCGCCTCGGCGGTCACGTGTTCGCGGAGCAGCTGGGCGGCTTCCTGACTGGTCATGCTGGTGCGCAGGAGTACGGCCATCGGGCTGTCGGGGACGGCGGCCCAGCGCTCGAGCATGGCGCGCAGATAGTTCTCGGCGGAGCGGCCCGGGTCGTCGGTGGTCAGGGAGTCGACGTCGAGGCAGAGGTCGAGGGACTCGCGGAACAGCTGCTGCTTGGTGCCGAAGTATTGGATGACCGAGGACTTGTCGACATCCGCCTCGGCCGCGATCGCGCGGATGGTGGCGCGTTCGAAGCCGACCTCGCCGAAGGTGCGGCGGGCGGCCTCCAGGATCCGGCGGCGAGTGCGCTGGCCCTTGCTCTCGTTCTCCCACGCCTGGCCGGCGATCTCATCGGTCGACATGGGCCCACCCCCTCCTGCTGGCCTCCGATGGTAACGGGCTCAGGCCCCACCAGAGGCCGGGCAAGGGTCCGGGTCGAGCGGATCTAATGAACCTCCACGATGGACGAAGGGATCTGCCCCGCCATCAGCTCTCCCATCCTGCGCTGCAGCGACTCGGAGTCGTTGAGATGCGGGAACGGCTCATCGGGAACCTCGACGTCCAGGAACGCGCACAACGGCTCCCACCCCTCGCGCACGTCGAACACCAGGAGCCGGCTCGCGGGCAGGCTCGCCTCGACGGTGGCCCTGTGGCGCTCGAACGCCTCGATGGCGACCTTCTCGTCGGGCAGGCCGTTCGCGGGACTCCAGCCCTGGCCGAAGGCGTCCTCCCCGATCGCGCTCAGCACCGGCTGCATCTTCTGCATCCCCTCAAGGATCTTCGCCGCGGCCGGTGGCAGCGTCGACGGGTCCATGGACATGGTCCCGCCGGGGCCGTTGGAGAGGAGATTCTGCATGCTGATGTACCAGCGGTGGGGGTCGCGGACGGTCAGGATGACCTTGGCGTCGGGGTAGGCCGCCGCCTGCTCGCGCCAGAACCCGCTGGCCGGCCAGTCCTGGGCCGACTGGTAGCCGTCGAACACCTGGTCCCAGTCCACTTTCTCGCCGGAGACGACGGACACCCACCGGTCGGCGTGCTCGGGCTTGGTCAGGATCTCGAACATGTGATAGCAGGGGCCGAACCCGAGCCGCTCCAGCGCGGCCTTCATCGAGCTGGTTCCGGTACGCGGGAACCCCGCGCCGATCACTTTCAGCATTGCCGTGCCTCCCGTTTCCGGCGGCTGACGCGCGCCTCTGGCTGAGAGTAAAGGACTAGCCAACAGATCTCAACGCTTGTACATTTTTTCCTACTATGGCCCCGTCAACGCCCGACTATCCCGTACCTGAGCAGGTCGAGCAGCCGCTCGGACTGGTCCGAGCCGGTCAGCGCTATCGCGTTGGCGAGGGTCATCAGCTCGCGGACGGTCAGGTCGGCGCGGACCTCGCCCGCGTCCTGCGCCCTGGTGAGCAGGGCAGACGCGGTGGCCAGCATCTTCTCGTGCCACTCGCCGAACCGCGCCGAGCCGTCGCGCGGGAGAGCCAGTGCCAGGTCGCGCTTGCCGGCGACGTGCGCGACGAAGGCGCCCAGCCACTCGTGCAGCGCGTCGCCCGGCGAACCGGCCGCCAGGAGGGCGTCGCCGCTCTCGCACAGCTCGGTCACCTCGTCGGCGTAGACGGCGATGATCAGATCCTGGCGGGTGGGGAAATGCCGGTACATCGTGGCGTTGCCGACCCCGGCGCGGCGGGCGACGTCGTCGAGCGGCACGTCCAGGCCACGCTCGGCGAACAGTTGCCTGGCCGCGGCCAGGACCGCGTCGTGGTTGCGGCGCGCGTCCGCCCGCCTGGGGCGCTCTGCCGGCATACGGCTCAGCCTAGCCGCGCCGGAAGCGCCAGCGGGTCTGGCTGAAGTCGCCCTTGCGGAAGCCGAACGCCTTGGCCGGGGACACGGCGAACACCAGCGCCCGATCGCCGCCCTGGTTCAGGAAGGCGTCGTCGCCCACCTCGAAGCGCCAGTCGCTGCCGTACTTGACCTCATAGGCGTCGGCGAGCCGCTTGAGCCGGCCGGCGTCGGTGACCCGCTCCGCGACGCCTTCCACGACCACGTCGAGGCCCTCCTCCAGAGAGTTGGTGCCGGTCGTGAGCGTGCAGTGCTGGTTGGACTCCAGGTTGCGGGCCTTCTGCTCACCCGCGCCGGTGCAGAAGTAGAGCGTGCCGTCCTGCCAGACGGCCAGCAGGGTCGTGACGTGCGGGCTGCCGTCGGGGCGGACGGTGGCCAGCCAGAACGTCTGGGCGCGTTCCAGGGTGTCGCGCGCCCGCGCCCACTCGGTCGCGGTGGCGCCCTCGGCGCTGTATCTGGCGTCCAGCTCGGTGATCGGTTCCATGATCGCTCCTCCTCGATGGGCCTACCTGGGTACTGACCGCTCCGCAGGTGGAAACTCATCGGGGAGAGCCGGTGACTAGGCCGGTGTTCTGACGGGCAGGTCGTAGACCCGGCGCACGCTGCTGCCGAGCCTGCTCACGTCGGCCCCGTACACGTGCACCGACACCCCGACCTCGTCGCTCACATTGATCACCTTGTGGATGTCGCCGGGCGGCGCGAACCCGCTGGCCTCGCCCGGCAGGTTGGCGGCCTGCCCGATCTCCAGCAGGTGGTCCCCCATGTCCCGGTAGAGCGTCTCGTGCTCGATCCCGCTGATCACGCCGAAGGCGCACCACGACACGTGGTCGTGGATCACCGTGAACTGGCCCGGCCGCCAGACGACCGCCACGATCGAGAAGTCGTCACACGCGTATAGCGCCTGGGACACGTACGTATCGGGCGACCCCGCTCGTTCCTCCGGCGTGAGTAGGTCGAGCCTGGGCAGCCGTGGGCGGAGCAGATCCGCCACCGCGAACGCGGTCTCCCGCGGGGCGAGGCGGCGGGCGGTGATGTCGCCGATGTCCGACACGAGAGCGTCGAGCCCCGGCCGGATCAGGACCGTGTCCATGTTGGTCTCCCTTCAAGTCCTCCCCTTCTACGGTGCTACGTTGGGACCAATAGGTCCAACAGAAGTTTTGTGGCTCATCAATAGATATGGTTGATGAATGCTGGATGTCGTACGGCTCCGCGTCCTCGTCGCCGTCGCGCGTACGGGCTCGCTGACCGCCGCCGCCAAGGAGCTGCACTACTCGCAGCCGTCGGTCAGCCACCACCTCGCCCGTCTCGAAGCCGAGACCGGGGCCAAGCTCGTGCAGCGCGTCGGGCGTGGCATCCGGCTCACGGAGGCCGGCAAGCTGCTCACCGCGCGGGCCGACGACATCATCGGCCGCCTCGATGCCACCGCCGACGAGCTCGCCGCGCACGTGGGGCTGCGCTCGGGGCGGGCCCGGCTGGCCGCGTTCCCCTCCGCGCTGGGCACCTTCATCCCCAGGACGGCCACCCGGCTGGCGGGTTCGCATCCCGGGCTGCGGCTGCACCTCACGGAGACCGAGCCGCCGGAGGCGCTCCGGCTGCTGCGGAGCGGGCGGGTGGATGTGGCGGTGATGTTCCGCTACGACGACACGGCGCCGGAGGACCCGGGGATCCAGATGATCCACCTGCTCGACGACCCGAGTTACCTGGTGTCCTCCGGCGTCTCGGGGGATTTGGGGACGCATGCCGGGGATCCCTGGATCGCCGGATGTGACCGGTGTCGTAGCCATCTGCTCGACATTTGCGCCAAGGCGGGGTTCGAGCCGCGGATCTCCTTCACCAGCGACGACATCGTGGCCGTACAAGCGCTGGTGGCGGCGGGCATGGGGCTGACCGTGCTGCCCGGGCTGGCGCTCAGCGCGCACCGCCATCCAGACGTGGAGGTGGCTCCGATCCCGGGATCCACCAGGCACGTGTACGCGGCGGTCTACGGCGACCCGCCCCACCCACCGGCCACCGAGGCGCTGCTGTCGGCCCTGGTGGCGAGCGTCTGACCCGTCGATGCCGTTGAGCGCGGCGAGGGGCGCCCCCGTCATCCGTCGCGGCGGAATTCCGTTGACCGCGGTGAGGGGCACCCGCCTACCATGAGCGACATGCCGGATTTCGCGACGCTCGCTCTCTTCTGCGCGGCCACCCTCGCCCTCCTCCTGGTGCCGGGTCCCGCGGTTCTGTTCATCGTCACCAGAAGCGTCGCGCAGGGCAGGTCGGCGGGCCTGGTCTCGGTGCTCGGCGTCCACGCGGGCTCGGTGGTGCACGTGGTCGCCGCGGCCCTGGGCATCAGCGCGCTGGTGGCCGCCTCCGCCACGGCGTTCACCGTGATCAAGTACGCGGGCGTCGCCTATCTCGTCTGGCTCGGGGTGCGCAAGCTGATGAACCGGACCGCCGCCTCGGCCGAGGACGTGGCCGAGATCGAGGTGCACTCCAAGCGGCGGATGTTCTGGGAGGGCTTCGTGGTCAACGTGCTCAACCCCAAGACCGCCATCTTCTTCCTGGCGTTCCTGCCGCAGTTCACGGATCCGGCGGCGGGTCCGCTCGCGCCGCAGATCCTGGTGCTCGGGCTGGTCTGGATGGGGCTCGGCATGACCACCGACGGCACGTACGCGCTGCTCTCCTCGGCCCTGGCCGGCCGGGTCCGCCGCTCCACCCGGGCACGGCGCCGCCTCGACATCGGCAGCGGCCTCGTCTACCTCGGCCTGGCCGCCCTGCTCACGGGCGAGAAGGCGTAGCTCCCCTGCTCACGGGTGAGTAGGCATAGTAAGCGGGGCGATTTCCTGACTGGGAGCGAGCCCTGATGGGATAGTGGTGGCACCCTCGTCGGGGGACGACACATCGGGACGTAGCGACTAGGCGGGCCCCATGGACAGGCCACCGCACCGCCTCGGGGTCGAGCGCGTCGTCGAGGTCCACTCTCTGCCGAGCCTTCTGCGGCGCGCCCGCGAGCCGCTGCCGCCCGACTGCCCGGACTGGCCGCTGCTGGTGCCGGAGCACGCCGTCGTACCCTTCCTAGGGCGCCATGAGGAGCTGGCGACACTGCGCGGCTGGGCCGACAGCCCGGCGCCGCTGTCGATCGCGGTGCTGGCGGGCCGGGGCGGCACGGGTAAGACCCGGCTGGCGGGCGAGCTGTGCGCGGAGCTCACGGAGATGGGCTGGGACGCCGGTTTCCTCACCGCCCCTTACCCCTGCGCCACCGGCCTCGACGTCCTCCGCCCCACTCTCCTGGTCGTCGATCACCCGGAACCGTGGGCGGCGGCGATCGGTGAGCTCATCGGGCACCTGGCCGGGCGGCGGCGCCGTCACCCGGTCAGGTTCCTGCTGCTCACCCGCGAGCCCGCCGGTGCCGGCGGCCTGCCGAAGGAGCTGAATGAGCTGGACGGCATCACCATCCAGCTCGACCGCCGTCCGCTGACACGCGCCGAGCGGGTCGGGCACGCGGCGGCGGCCATACGGGCGTTCGCGCCGCCCCGGGCCCTCCTGCCCGCGCTCGACGATCCGGAGTACGGCGATCCGCTGCGCGTGCACCTGGCCGCCTTGATGCGGCTGCGCGGGGACGACGTCGAGGGCGGGGAGTTGCTGAGCCGGTTCCTGATGTACGAGCAGCAACAGTGGATGACGGTATGGCCCGAGGGGTACGAGCCGGTGGACGCCGCGACGGCCCGGCAGGCGGTGGCCCTGGTCACGCTCACCACGCCCACCCGCCAAGAGCTGCGGGAACTGCTGTCGGCGGTGCCCGGGTCCCAGACGTACGACCGCAGGCTGGCCTTGGGCGACTGGCTGGCCCGCCTCTTTCCGGGCCGGGGCGGTGCCCGAGGGAGGTTGGCGCCTCTGGGGCCGGAGGTCGTGGCTGAGCGGTTCCTGGCCGAGACCGAGGGCCTGGACGCGCTCGTGCTGGCCGTCCACGACCATCCGGCCAGATCGGCCGGGCACCTCCTGCGGATGCTGGACGTCCTGCGGCGGTCGAGCGAGCAGCCCGCCGTACGGTCGGCGCTGCGGTCACTGCTCACGAGCCGGCTCGACGGACTGCTGGAGGAGGCGGCGGCCGAGCCGGCCGCGCGGTTCGGCGACCAGGTCGAGGCCGCGCTCCGGCCGCTGCTGGCCGACCCGGATGTGGAAGGCGGCATGCTGGTGCGGTGCCTGTGCGTCCACGCGAGGGCGCTGCTCGGGCGGCAGCGGGCCGTGGAGGCGCTGGCGCAGGCCGAGCGGGCCGCCGACCTCTGTGACGAGCTGGACGAGCCGGTCGGCGCGGCCATGACGTACGCGGTCCTGGGCGCGACGCTGGCCGCGCTCCACCGGCCGCACGACGCACTGGAGGCCATCGCCTGGTCGCAGGCCGAACACGACCGCGCCATGGCCGGACAGGAACGGGCCATGACCGACCAGGGGCGGGCCATGGCTGAGCGGGCCGGGATCGCCGTCGACGTCTACGACCAGCTGCTGGAGCAGGGGGTCGACGCCGTCAGTGTGCATACCGGGCGGGCCATGGCCGGGATGTCGCTGGGCGCCGCGCTCACGCTGCAGGGCAGGCCCGCCGACGCGGTGCTGCCGCTGAGTGAGGCGCTGGCGGCTCTGGAGCGCTTCGCGTCCGGCGATCCAGCCCTCATGGGTCATCTGGCCAACGGGATGCTCATGCTCGGAGACGCCCTGATCGAGGCGGGACGGGTGCTGGAGGCAAGCGTCGTGCTGCACCGGGGCACCCAGGTGATCGAGGACGACCTGCTCGGCGCCGTGGCCCAGGCCCGGCTCGACTTCTGCCAGGCCGAGCTGAGCCGCCGCGAGGAGGCGGAAGAGGCGCGAGCCGCTGAACCCCGGGCTTACGAGCCGCCGGACTCCGCTTGTCGCCGGGCCCACCGGTAGTCGGCCTTGCCCGCCGGTGACCGGACCATCTCGTCCACGAACACGTACGTACGAGGCACCTTGTACCCCGACAACCGCTGCCTGCAGTGCGCGTCCAGCTCGCCCGCCGTCACCTCCACGCCCTCGCGCGCCTCGACCACGGCCGCCACCCGGTTGCCCCACCGCTCGTCCGGTATCCCGGTCACCACCGCGTCGAAGACCGCCTCATGCCCCTTGAGCACCGCTTCCACCTCTTCGGGAAAGACCTTCTCCCCGCCGGTGTTGATGCACTGCGAGCCGCGCCCGAAGACGTTCACGGTGCCGTCGGCGTCGACGCTGGCCAGGTCGCCGGTCAGCAGCCATCGGGTGCCCTCGGCGTCGGTGACGACCGTACGGGCGGTCTTCTCCGCGTCGTTGTAGTAGCCGAACGAGATCGGCCCCGACTTGGCCACCGTGCCCAGCTCCCCCGAGCCCGGCTGGACGGGCCGCAGCTTCTCGTCGAGCACGGCGAGCCCGGACGTGGCGTTCGGCTGGTAGCGCAGCCCCGCCTCGGGTGAGGAGCCCGCCACCCCGGAGGCGGTGTAGCCGGACTCCGTGGAGCCGAAGCTGTCGAGGATCATGACGTTGGGCAGGGCCGCCTGCAGCCGGTCGCGCACGGCTCCGGTGAGGATGGCCCCGGTCGAGCTGAGCGCGATGAGCGAGGACACGTCGTAGTCGCCGCTCTCCAGCGCCTCCGCCAGCGGCCTGGCCATGGCGTCGCCGGTGATGCTCAGCGTGGCCACCTTTTCGCGGGCGATCGCCCGCAGCACCGCGTCCGCGCTGAAGCTGCGGACGTAGACCACGGTCGAGCCCATCCACCAGCTGATGAACGTGCCCATCTGCGCGGCCCCGTGCATCAGCGGCGCGGCCGCCATCATGACCATGGGCGGGTCCGCGGCGGCCGCCTGGTCGATCACCGCCTGCGGTGTCGGGAGCGGCGCGCCGTACGGGTTGCCGCCGCCGAAGGCCACGAACAGGTCCTCGACGTGCCACATCGCGCCCTTGGGCATGCCGGTCGTACCGCCGGTGTAGATGATGTAGACGTCCTGCCCGGATCGCGGCTCGAAGCCGCGCGTGGGCGCGCCGCGTTCCAGCGCCTCGGTGTACGGCACGGCGGTCGCGACGGACGACCGCCCGCCGACCGAGATCAGGTGCTCCAGCAGGGGCGCCTCCCCCATGACCGCCGACACCCGCGGCTCGAACTCCACGTCGTAGATCAGCGCCCGGATGTCGGAGTCCCGGTAGAGGTAGAGCAGCTCCGCCTCGACATAGCGGTAGTTGACGTTGATCGGCACCGCCCGGATCTTCAGCGCGGCGAGCATCCCGGCGACGTACTCGATGCTGTTGTACAGGTGCAGCCCGACGTGCTGGCCGGGCTCGACGCCGAGATCCTGGAGGTAGTGGGCGATCCGGTTCGCCTCGGCGTCCAGCTCGGCGAAGGTGCGGCGCTCGTCGTCGCAGACGATGGCCGGCCGGTCGCCGACCGCGTCCGCGATCCCTTCGAACAGGTCGGCGTGGTTGAACTCCATCAGGGCTTCTCCCGTCCGACGATCCACATCGCGAAGAACTGGGCTCCCCCGCCGTACGCGTGGCCGAGCGCCAGCCGGGCGCCGTCCACCTGGTGTTCCCCCGCCATCCCGCGTACCTGGAGCGCGGCCTCGGCGAACCTGATCAGCCCCGACGCCCCGATCGGGTTGCTCGACAGCACGCCGCCGGAGGCGTTCCACGGGGTGTCGCCGTCGAGGGCGGTGGCGCCCGATTCGGTGAGCTTCCAGCCCTCGCTGTCGGCCGCGAATCCCAGGTTCTCCAGCCACATCGGCTCGTACCAGGAGAACGGTACGTACACCTCGGCCACGTCGATCTGGCGGCGCGGGTCGGTGACGCCCGCCTGCCGGTAGACGTCGGCCGCGCAGTCCTTGCCCGCCTGCGGGCTGACCGTGTCGCGGTCGGCGCGGAAGATCGGCTCGGAGCGCATGGCCGTGCCGTGCAGCCACGCGGGTGTGCCAGTGACCGCCGACTCCGACGACAGGACCATGGCGCAGGCGCCGTCGCTGGACGGGCAGGTGTCCAGGTAGCGGATCGGCTCCCACAGCATCGGCGTCGACTCGACCATCTTCAGGTCGATGCCGGGGATCTTCAGGTGGGCGTAGGGGTTCTTGAGTGCGTTGAGGCGGTCCTTGACGGCCACCAGGTGGCCGATGTGCTCGGGCGCGCCGGTCCGGCGGATGTACTCCCTGATGTGCGGCGCGAAGTAGCCGCCGGCCCCGACCACCAGCGACGCGCTGAACGGCAGGTGGGTGGACAGGGCCCAGGTGGCGTTGGACTCCGACTGCTTCTCGAACGCCACGACCAGCACCCGGTCGTGCACCCCGCCCTGGATGAGGCTCGCGCCGACCAGCGCCGTGGAGCCGCCGACGCTGCCCGCGGTGTGCACGCGCATCATCGGCTTCCCGGCCGCGCCGAGCGCGTCGGCCAGGTACGCCTCGGGCATCATCACGCCCTCGAACAGGTCGGGCGCCTTGCCGACGACGACCGCGTCGATGTCCTTGAACGTCAGCCCGGCGTCCTCCAAGGCCCGGACGGCCGCCTCGCGGACCAGCCCGGCGATCGACACGTCCCTGCGCTTGGTCGTGTAGTGCGTCTGGCCGACGCCGATCACGGCACACCTGTTGCCCATTTTCATGCCTCCAGGACGGTCACAAGGTTGTGCTGCAGGCAGGGGCCGCCGGCGGCGTGGCCCACCGTGCGGGCGGCCGTGCCGTCGTGGATGCGCCGGGCCGCCTCGCCGATGCGGATGAGGCCGGTGGCCATGACCGGATTGGCGGCGAGCGGGCCGCCGGACGGGTTGATCACCGTGCCGTCGGGGAGCTCCAGCGCCCGGCGCAGGATCGGCTCCTCGTGGGCGAACTGCGTGTGCAGCTCCGCCACCTCGACGGGACCCTTGCCGACCCCCGCGGCACGTGCGGCGTCGGCCGCGGAGACCGACAAGGCGAGATCCCGCATACCCAGGTAATGCGGCTCGATGCGATGCGCGATGCCCCTGATGTAGGCGGGTCTGGCGCACAGCTCCCTGGCCAGGTCCCCGGCCGCCAGGACGATCGCCGCGGCGCCGTCCGTGATGGGGGCGACGTCGGACTTCCTGATCGGCTCGACCGCGTACTCGTCGCCGACGTCCTCGGGCAGGTCGAGCGCGTACGGGTTGCTCCGGCCGTCGGCCCGGCTGCGCCTGACGATCTCGTCGAGCTCCTTGCGTTCGGCCCCGGCCGCGCTGGCCTGGAGGGCGGCGAAGGAGAGCTGGTCGAGGCCGAGCGGCGCCAGATAGTACGGGTCCAGCTGGAGCGTCATGATCTCGCGCAGGTCGCCGAGTGACGACTTGCCGAAGCCGTACACCAGGGCGGAGTCGATGTCGCCGTGCTGCAGGCGCACCCATGCCTCGTACAGCGCCCAGGCCGCGTCCATCTCCACGTGGCTCTCGGAGATCGGCGGCCACGCGCCGAGCGCGTCGAGCGCGGAGACGAACGAGAACGGCGCGCCCGCGAGGTAGTCGCAGCTGCCGGAGCAGGTGAAGCCGAACCGCTTCAGCCCGGTCGACTGCTTGACCTCGTTGATGACGGGCAGGATCAGCTCGGGCTCGCTCAGGCCGCCGTCATGGTCGGTGTGGCGGGTCTGGGCGAACGCGACGACGGCTACCTCACGCATCAGAGCTCCACATCCGGCTCGCCGGTGGGGGCGAACCATCGGACGTTGGCCATGGACTTCGTCCGCTCGCCCTCGGGCACCCATTCGGCCCTGACCCGCATGCCCTGCCGCACCTCGTGCGCCGGGACGCCGCCGACGAGGGCGATCATCGGGATGTCCGCCCCGTCGAGCAGGATGTAGGCGGAGACGAAGGGCACCTCGGGGGCGCGCGGGTCGGGCAGGTTGTTGATGGCGTACGTGGTGATCGTGCCGGTGTCGGGTAACTCGAGCTGGTCGGCGATCGGGCCACCGCAGGCCGGGCAGAAGACGCGGTATGGGACGTAGACCTTCTCGCAGCTGGGACACCGGCCGCCGAGGAACACGCCGCGCTCGACGCCTTCCAGGAAGGTCAGCAGCGACCCGCCCACCTGCAACCGGTACTCCGCCCGCACGGGGGACACGATCTTCGTGACCTCCGGCGCGAAGTAGGAGATGTCGGTGATGTGACCGGTGCGCTCGCTGCGCCAGACGGGCCAGACCCGGCTGCCGATCCGCAGCGCCTTGGCGTTGCCCGCGTCGACGGCGTGCACCAGCGCGGTGTCGGCGCCGTCGAGTTTGATCGTCGCCCAGGCGAACGGCCGGTCGAGCGGGTGGCCGCCGCGCGGCTCGTCCACCCATGCCCACGCGGTCACCGTCCCCGCGGGCCCGACCTCGACGAACTCCTCCGTGACGGCCTCGCCGCTCGCGGGGTCGTACTCCAGCGGCGGCACCAGCACCTTGCCCTCGGCGGTCCGCACGCCGACGATCCGGCCGCCGCGCAGCTCGGTCAGGAAGCGTCCGATCACCGGCCCGGTCGTGCGCGCGTATCCGCCCGGGAACTCCAGGATGTGCTCCGCCACCAGCGGTTCAGATGGCACGGTCGTGTCCCTCCCAGTAAGGTGCGCGGAGTTTGCGTTTGAGCAGCTTGCCGTTGGGCTCGCGGGGCATCTCTTCGATGAAGTCGATCGACCTGGGCCACTTCATCCTGGCCAGGCGGCCTTCCAGCGAGGCGAGGATCTCGGCGGCGAGCTCGGGGCCCGGTACCGAGCCCGGGGCGGGCTCGACGATGGCCTTGATCTGCTCGCCCCACTCCTCGTCCGGGATGCCGAACACCGCCACGTCCGCGACCTTGGGGTGGATCATGATCTCGTTCTCGATCTCGGCGGGGTAGATGTTCGCCCCGCCCGAGATGATCATGTCGGCCTTGCGGTCGCACAGGTAGAGGAAGCCGTCCTCGTCGAGGTAGCCGATGTCGCCGACGGTGAAGTAGTCCTTGAGCTGGTTCTCGGCGGTCTTGGCGGGGTCGCCCTTGTACTCGAACCGGGCGCCGAGCATCTTCATGTAGATCGTGCCGGGGGTTCCGGTCGGCTGGGGTTCGCCCGCGTCGTCCACGATGAGCACCTCGCTGATCGGCCAGGCCGAGCCGACCGTGCCCGGGTGCGCCTTCCAGCCCTCCGGCGTGGCCAGGGTGCCGCCGCCCTCGGTGGCCGCGTAGTACTCGTAGACGCAGTCGCCCCACCACTCGAACATCGCCCATTTCACCGGCACCGGACAGGGGGCCGCCGCGTGGATCATCCACTTGAGCGAGGACAGGTCGTACTTGTGGCGGGTCTCCTCGGGCAGTGCCAGGAGGCGCTTGAAGTGGGTGGGCACCATGTGCGAGTTCGTGACCTTGTACCTCTCGCAGAGCCGGAGCATCTCCTCGGCGTCCCACTTGTCCATGTAGACGAGCGTGTGGCCCATGTGCAGCGCCGTGCCGCCGAACTGGGTGACGGCGGTGTGGTAGTTCGGCGAGGTGATCAGGTGCGCGTTCGGCCGGCCCCGGGTGATGCCGAACAGGCCCGGCAGGAACGACAGCATCTCGGCGGCGTCGTCGGGGTCGAGCCCGTTCAATGGCCGCCGGACGCCCTTGGGCTTGCCGGTCGTGCCCGAGGTGTAGTGCATGGTCAGCCCGGCCGTACGGTCGGGGGGCGCGGTGTCCGGCTGCCCGTCGGTCAGCTCGCTGATCCGCCGGAACCCCGGAATATCACCGTCTTCCACGGCGAAGCGCCGCTCAGGCGCGATGGCCTCGGCGCCCCTGGCTCCTTCGGCCGCGTACCTGGGGTGCACGAAGAACGCCTGGGCCTCGCTGTCGGCCACGATGTAGGCGATCTCGGGCCCGGTCAGGTGCCAGTTGATCGGCGTGTAGTACCAGCCGGCCTGTAACGCGGCCAGGTAGAGGACGAGCCCGTCCACGCCGTTCGGCACCAGGCCGCAGACGCCGTCGCCCGGCTTCAGCCCGAGCTCGCGCAGGCCGTGCACCAGCTGGTTCGACCGGGCGAGAAGGTCGCCCGCGCGGTGCTCCGTACCGTCCGGGTCCACGCACGCGATCCAGTCCGGATCCGCCTGTGCCAGTCTCCAGAAACCGAGCGTGCCCATCGAAACTCCTCTTCAGGTGGTCCGAGGCCCCGATAAACAAGAACTTGTTCTCGTTTTGCCTGGGCAGCGTATCCCGGCGTCGGAGTCGTAGCAAGCGCTTGATCGAGGTCGTGCCGGCCATCATCGTCCGCGGGCTCGCCACAGGGTAGGATCGCTGCCTAACAAGCGCTTGATTCGTTACCTGGAGGCGTCCGTGGAGCTCCTGCCGATCAGCACCCCCCACTGCCGAGTCGAACGCGACGGCCACGTCGTCATCGTCACCATGAACCGGCCGAAGGCGCGCAACGCGCTCTCCTCCGACATGCTGATCGGCCTGGCCTCGGCCTGGGCGTACGTGTCGGCCGAACCGGAGGTCAGGGCCGCCATCCTCACGGGCGCGGAGGGCACCTTCTGCGCCGGCGCCGACCTCAAGGCCATGGGACAGCCCTCGACGGACGCCGACGTCCAGGCGCGGGCCGCCCAGATCCCCAACTTCCACTGGAAGGGCCTGCTCCGCGAGGACCTCCCGACCAAGCCGATCGTCTCGGCGGTCGAGGGCTACGCGGTGGCGGGCGGCACCGAGCTGCTGGTCGGGACCGACCTGCGGGTGGTGGCGGAGTCGGCCACCCTCGGTCTGTTCGAGGCCAAGCGGGCGCTGTTCCCCATGGGCGGCAGCGCGATCCGCCTGCCCCGGCAGATCCCGTACTGCCACGCCATGGACCTGCTGCTCACCGGCCGCTCCGTCACCGCGGCGGAGGCCCTGTCCATGGGCCTGGTCAACCGCGTCGTAGCGGACGGGCAGGCGCTGGCGGTGGCGCGGGAGATCGCGGACGACCTCGCCGCCTCGGGCCCGCTGGCGGTGCAGGCGATCCTGCGCACGTACCGGGACACGCTGGGCATGCCGGAGCCGGAGGCCCTCAAGGTGTCGGACGAGATCGGCTGGCCGGTGATCGGCTCCCAGGACGCCCGCGAGGGCGCCCGGGCCTTCAAGGAGAAGCGGGCGGCCGTCTACAAAGGCCATTGAGCGTAGCCCCGTGAGCTACACGGAGCCACACTAGGCCTCATGAAGGTCATCACCCAACGGGAGTTCCGTAACAACTCCGCCGCCGTCATGGATCAAGTGGAGTCGGGTGAGGTGTTCCACATCACCCGTAACGGCGTCGAGGTGGCAGAGCTACGACCGCTGCCCCGCAAGCGTCGCCTGAGCACAGCGGAACTCGTGGCCAAATCCCGAAGGCTTCCCCGCGTGGACTACGCCGAAATGCGCAGGGAGGCCGACGAGTTCTTCGGCAGCGAGGACCGCATCGACGATGACCCCTGGGAGCGGCGCCGTCCATGAGCGCCGCTCTCGCGGGGTGATCGATACGCGCGTCTACATCGACCTCGATGAGCTCCCATTGGGCGACCTGCCAGACTTCGTCGACATCACGTCATCACGCTGGCCGAGCTTCATCAGGGCGTGGCGATGGCGAAGAACGAGGCGGTCCGGGCCGCCCGCATGGAAAGACTGGGCGCGGCCGTCGTCGATTTCGAGCCGCTGCCCTTCGACGCGGACGCGGCGGCCCGTTACGGCACTCTCGTCGCATTGACGATCAACGCGAAGCGCGATCCCCGGTCACGACGGATGGACCTGATGATCGCCGCTATCGCGTCGAGCCGGGGACTGCCGCTCTACACCCGCAACACAGATGACTTCGTGGGGCTCGAAAGCCTGGTGACCGTCGTCCCCGTCTGACGACAGGTCAGTCGCCGGTGATGCGGCCCAGGCGTTCCGTGGCCTCCGCGTACTCCTCCATCAGGGAGTACATGACGTCGCGTGTCGACCGGACCTGGTTGGTGATGCCGATGATCTGGCCGGCGGGGAAGGTGGCCAGTTCGGCGGCGTCCGAGCGGCCGATGCGGCGCAGCGCGTCCGAGACCAGCATGAACTGCAGCGGCATCGGCAGCGTCCCCGGCGACTCCTGCGACTCCCAGGCGTCCGTCCACTCGTTCTTGAGCAGCCGGGCCGGCTTGCCCGTCCAGCTGCGGGAGCGGACGGTGTCGCGCGAGGTGGCCTCCAGGATGCGCTTCTTGGCCATCTCGGGGGTGTCGGCCTCCTCGACCGTGAGCCAGAGCGAGCCGGTCCAGACGCCCTCGGCGCCCAGGGCCATGCCGGCGGCCATCTGGCGGCCGTTGCCGATGCCGCCCGCCGCCAGCACCGGCACGTCCACCGCGTCCACCACCTGAGGGATCAGGACCATGGTGGAGATCTCGCCGGTGTGCCCGCCGGCCTCCGTGCCCTGCGCCACCACCACGTCCACGCCCACCTCCACCTGCTTGAGCGCGTGGCGCGGGGTGGAGGCGAGGGCGGCGACCTTGACGCCGTGGGAGTGGGCGAGCTCGACCACGTCCGCGGGCGGCGGGCCGAGCGCGTTGGCCAGCAGCGCGATCGGGTGCCGCAGCGCCGTCTCCACCTGCGGGCGGGCGGTGACGTCCGTCCAGCCGAGCAGCACCTTGCCCGCGTCGGCGTCCGAGGACAGGGGTGGCACGCCGTGGGCGGCCAGGAGGTTCTCGACGAACTGCCGGTGGCCCGCCGGGACCATCGTCTGCAGGCGGCCCACCAGCTCCTCGGGCGCGAAGTCGGCGCCCTCGTAGGAGGCGGGCATGACCACGTCGACGCCGTACGGGTGGCCGTCGACGTGGTCGTCGATCCACTTGAGCTCCATCTCGAGCTCTTCTGGGGTGAAGTAGAGGGCACCGAGAACGCCCATCCCGCCGGCCCGGCTGACCGCGGCGACCACGTCGCGGCAGTGGCTGAAGGCGAAGATCGGGAGTTCGATTCCGAACATGTCCGTGACACGGGTCCGCATGGGCCGACAATACGACCGGTGGCAAAGAAACTGCAACGTGTTCTAGTACTAGAACTTTTCGTCGGTCACCCACAAACGGACAGGGCGCCCGGAACGGTCACGGGCGCCCTGTACCAGCCGTACGAGTTACTCGCCTTCGCGGCGCCGGCGGCCGAGGAGGACCGCGACGGCCAGCGCGAGCAGCCCGAGCACGAGCAGGACGATCGGGATGGTCGTCTTCAGCAGCGTGATCTGGTTCTTGGCGTCCGTGGCCGTGCGCACCATCTCGGTGATGGTCTGCGGGGTGAACGAGGCGGTGGCGACCAGGGCCTTGGCGCGCTCGACGCCGTCCTGGGTCTTGAGCGTCTCGTTGCGGCGCACTTCCTCCTTGACCGGGGCGCCGCTGTTGGGCTCGACCCAGTAGGTGTCGGTGCCCTCGTACCAGCGGTCGAGCTGGATGTCGCCCGACTGGGTCACGCCGAAGAGCGAGCCGGGGGCGGTCAGCGTGGCGACCTTCGTGGCCGGGACGACCTGCTGGAACTTGTAGACCGGCAGCCCGTTGACGGTGTCCTCACCGACGAAGGTCGTGTCGAACGCCTTCTTGGCCGTCTGGTTGAAGACCTTGTACGTCTTCTTCTCCACGCCGAACGGGAACAGGTAGATCTGCCCCTCCAGCTTCACCGGCTCCTTGTTGACGCTGACCCCGCAACAGTTGACGCCCACCCCGGTGCGCCGGTCGAAGGCGCTGCGCCGCTCCGAGACGCTGATCTGCGGCTTGCTGTTGGTGACGTCGTCCACCACGGTGAACTCGTCCCAGACCACCCGGTTGTCCGTGGCCTCTTTGACGTCGCCACGGGTGGTGACGAGCATGCTGAGGTCCGCGGTCAGCACCTTGCCGTCGGCGATGGAGAAGTATTGGGCTCCCGGGGCCTGCAGCTTGGTGACGCTGTACTGGCCCGCCGGAGCTGCGATGATCTTGTCCGCCGCCCAGAAGCGGATCATCCCCGCCAGTACGACCAGGAACGCGCCGACGGCGACGAGAACGAGTACAGGTGTGCGTCGCATTCTGGGATCCTCCTGGCGGTCGAGGGATACGAAGACCGGTTACTTGTCCCCCCGGACATCAGATCGCGGGCGTGATCAACCCGCGACATGATCGCTACTGGAAAGTAGCATTCGATAACAGATCGCTGCAGCTACATCCGCATAACGAATCGGAACAGGTTCTACGATGAAGCCGGTCCGAGCGGGATGTTATCGCGCCCGTCCCGCCGCGGTCTCGCCTCCGCCAGAGCTTCGTTCTATTGTGGGAGCCCGTCAAGCATCCGGGAGCCGCGAGTATGCGCGCCGATCTGGCCAGATCCATCCGCCTCTTCCGCGCGTTCAGGTCCGAGCAGACCACGCCGAGCGACTACTACACCACGCTCGCCGCCGACACCGCCGCGCAGCTGCGGCGTTACGTCGCGTTGAACGGCAGGACGGTGCTCGACGTGGGGGGCGGGCCTGGATACTTCGCCGACGCCTTCAGACGTGACGGCGCCCGCTGCCTGTGCGTGGACGTCGACGCCGGCGAGCTGGCCGGTCAGGGCGCGCCCAGCGGCGGTGTGCTCGGCAGCGCGCTCGACCTGCCGCTCGCCGACGCCTCCTTCGACGTCTGCTTCTCGTCCAATGTCCTGGAACATGTTCCAGACCCGTGGCGCATGGCGGCCGAGATGACGCGGGTCACCCGGCCCGGTGGCCTGATCTTCCTCGCGTACACGAACTGGCTCTCCCCCTGGGGCGGCCACGAGACCTCGCCCTGGCACTACCTGGGGGGCGACCGGGCCGCCCGGAAATATGAGGAAAAGAACGGCAAGCCGCCCAAGAATCGTTACGGCCAGAGCCTCTATCCGGTCTCGGTGGCCGACGGTCTGCGCTGGGCGCGGACCCGTACGGACGCCGACCTGATCGACGTGCTGCCCCGCTACCTGCCCTGGTGGTGGCGGCCGATGCTGAAGGTGCCGATCGTCAGGGAGTTCGTCACGTGGAATCTGGTCCTCGTGCTCAGGAAGCGCCCATGAGTGCCCCGCAAACGCCCGCAAGTCCTCCGCAAGCGCCCACGAGTCCCCCGGAAGCGCCCGTGAAGGACCCGCTGGCGCCCGTGAAGGACCCACCGGCGGGCCGGGACGCCGCGCTCGACGGCATCCGCGCCCTGGCCGCGCTCGGCGTCTGGGTGCTGCACGTCGGCGGCAACACCGGCATCATCTACCGCGAGGGCATGTTCGCCTGGATGACCACCAGGCTGGGCATCGCCGTGCCGATCTTCTTCCTGCTGTCGGGCCTGCTGCTCTACCGCCCGTGGGCCCGCGCGGTCATCGAGGACACGGCGGGCCCCCGGCCGGGACGCTACCTGTGGCGCCGCCTGGTCCGCGTCATGCCCGCCTACTGGCTGGTCACGGCGCTGGCCCTGTGGGCGTGGAGCTCGCTCGACTGGACCGGCTGGGTGAAGTGGCTGTTCCTGCTGCAGAACTACACCGAGCAGAACCGCGCCCCCGACGGCCTCTACCAGATGTGGACGATGCCGATCGAGATGGCGTTCTACCTGGTGCTGCCGGTGCTCGCCTGGGCCCTGCACGCCTGGGCGCGCGGCGGCAACCGGCCGGTCAGGCTGCTCGCGGGCATCGCCGTGCTGCCGGTGGTCTCGCTGGCCAGCGTGGTCGTCTCGCACGTCTTCGACCAGCCGCAGCTGGCGCTCTGGCTGCCGCATCACTTGATCTACTTCGCCGCCGGCATGGCCATGGCCGTCCTGTCGGTGTGGATCAAGCAGAGCGAGGTGGTCGACGCGCTCGCGCCACAGCTGCTGGTGCTGGCGCTGCTGCTGTACGCGGTGCTGAGCACCGAGCTGGCCGGGCCGCGCACGCTCACCCTGCCCACGCTGTCGCAGTCGCTCTGGCGGATGATCCTGGAGACGTCGGTGGCCGTCCTGGTGGTCGCGCCGTTCGCGCTCGCCTCCAGGCGCGACTCACTGCGGCACCGCGTGCTGGGCAACCCGGTCACGGCGTACCTGGGCCGCATCTCCTACAGCTTCTTCCTGTGGCACGCCCCGGTGATCACCCTGTACTACAAGATCACCGGAGACCAGCCGTTCACCGGTGACTTCGTCAAGGTCGCGATCCTGACCTTCATCGCCGCGCTCCTGATCAGCGCCACCAGCTACCACCTGATCGAGGAGAGCGCGCTCAGGCTGGCCGGGCGCCGGCCAACTCCTGCTCTGCCGCCACCGGCTCCGGCTCGGCCACCGGCGGTTCCGGCTCCGTGACCAGCTGCCCGAAGAGCACGCCCATGGCCGAGCAGGCGATGAGCTGAGGCACCTGGTCCATCAGCAGCCCGACGTCCACCCCGTAGCCACGCAGCGCCATGGCCGCCGCCAGCGCCGCCGTGGCCCCGCCGAACAGCCAACCGGCCGCCCAGTGCACGGCCACCGCCCGCCGTACGCGCAGCAGCAGCACCGCCACGACGGCGGCCAGGACCACGAGCATGCCGGGCCAGTCCGCCACCCAGCCGCCGAACGCCAGGCCCAGCACGATCACGTACGGGACCCGCCAGCGCGACAGCCGCGACTCGGCGGCGCTTGCGGTCGCCATGACGTGTTCGGGACGCGGCCCGCGCATCGCCAGGGAGAGCAGCGTGAGCAGCGCGATCCCGGCCAGCCCCACGGCGAGCGCGAGCCGGTAGGGCCTGTCGGGCAGGTACTCCATGCGCACGGTCCCCAGCGTGCCGGCGGGCAGCTCCCAGGCCTGCTTCCAGCCGTCGATCCGGACCGGCCGCAGCGTCTTGCCGTCGAGCTCGGCGTGCCAGCCCGCGTTGTAGTTCTCGTTGACGACGAGGAAGGCGTCCTTCGGCGCCGTCACCCGCGCCTCGCGCGCCGACGACGACCACGTGGCCGGGACCGCGGCGCCCTCCACGGCCGGCGGCCCGGCGGGGAGCGCGCCGATCACCAGGTTCTCCACCGCGAAGGGGTCCCAGCCGGCGGCCCTGACCCGGTTGTCGCCGGCCGCCAGCGCGGCTCTGGAGCAGCCGGTGAACTTCACCGGCCGCTGTTCGAGCAGGTCGGCGAAGGTGCCGCTCACCTTGGTCGCCACGGTCGCGCCGTTGACCTGCAGGCGCGGTCCCTGCCCGCAGGGCAGCCGGAACGGCACGCCCTCCGGCCGGCTGGCCGGCGGGACGCCGGGGATCACCAGCTCGGTGACCTGCAGCCGCTTGGAGGCGGGATAGAAGCGCAGCTTGAGCCGGGTCGTGGTGAGAGGCTTGAACGTCAGGTAGCCGTTGGCATCCACCCGGCCGCTGCGGACCGCGCCCTTGTCACCGGTCACGGCCACGTCGAGCGGCTGCTTGTCACCGCCGGGCCGGGCGATCTGGATCCGCGACAGGACGCGCTTGGCCCGCCAGCCGAGCGTGAGCGTGGGCTCGGGGTCGTCGGCGGCCGGGAGCCAGGTGGTGGCCGCGTCGGCGTCGAACGCCGACCTGGGCGCGGCCACCGCGTCCTTGGTCGCCTGCGACGAGCCGGTCACCGTGCTCAGGTCCCCGCCCAGCCGGGTGAAGCGGTCGACGAGCTTGGCGTCGCGCAGGACGGCGGAGCCGCGCACCGCCGCCTTCCGCCCCGCCTTAGCGGTAAAAGTCCGGTCGAATCCGGCGCCTTCTTCGCCCGGCCTGGCCAGCAGCGGGTTGCAGATCCAGCGGCTCTGGTTCCGCATGCACCAGGGGCGGGAGTCGAGCCCCCGGTCCATGACGAAGGCGTCGCCGCCCTCGCCGGGCAGCCGGATCGTCCGGCCCGGCAGGATGCCGGGGATCGTGAGCTCGGTGATGCCCACCCGCTGCACGAAGCTCCAGTTCTTGTTGTACGTGGCCAGGATCTTGACGCGCAGCCAGCTCGTCGGGCCGGGCGGGACGCGCAGCCATTGCGAGCTGTTGGTCTGCTGGACGTCCTGCTCGATCCGGCCGCCCTCGGTCTCCACGGCCACGCGCTTGACCGACTGCCCGAGCAGCACGTTGTTGGTGAACGTCGCCTGGAAGCGGGGGATCACCCGCGGCCTGGGCAGGTCCACGCGCAGCCACTCGCCCTGGGGCCGGTGCCAGCCGCCGCTCTCCCAGCCGGTCTCGTAGTCGCCGTCCATGGCGGCCCACGGGCCGCGCCCCGTGGCGCTGAGGCCGGGCACCGCCTCGGCGTCGGCCACCGAGGAGGAGGCGGTGATGCTGGAGATGCCGTCGTACTCGGCGGTGGCGGTGTCGCGCAGCCAGCCGTCTTCGAGCAGGTCGAGCGTCTTGACCCCAGAGAAGTCGTCACGTCTGTCGGCCGTCAGCGTGGGCGTCCAGTTCGACCGGATCTCACCGAACTGCCGCTCGCGCAGCCGCAGCGCGTCGCTCGCCACGACCGGCGCCTCGCGCTTGCCCGCGTCGTCGTTCACCAGCACGGGACCGTCGCCGAGCAGCCCAAGATCGCCCATCGCGAGCAGGGAGTCCGGGCCGCCGCGCACCTGTACGGCGTCACCCGCCGACTGCACGCTGAGCAGGTCGGAGCTGCCCGACACCTCGTAGACCTCCAGCGCGGGGAACGGCCAGTCCACCGACTCGACCACGTCGTCCGTGACGGTGTCGCCGACCTCGCCGCCGAACGAGCGCACCTTCCTGATGCCCGGCGACTCGCGGAGCGCCTCGTAGACCCTGGACGGCCAGGCGCCCTGCAGATTCGCCCGCATCAGGTCGTTCCTGACGACCAGGTAGCGCACGCCCATCCTGCGCAGCACGTCGGTCAGGCCCGCCGAGCCGTAGCCGGCCGTGAGCCGCTGGTCGATGACGTCGAGCAGCCGGGTCAGGCCCACCGAGCCGGCCGCCGCGACCTGCCGGGTGGTCCAGCGGGCGGTGAACAGCGGCTGCATGGGGTCGTCCATCGGCCGGCCCCAGAGGTATTCGCCGAACTTGGCGCCGGGCACGACCAGCACGCCGTCGTCTCCGGCGTTCTCGTTCACCCAGGCCGCCGCCTGCTTCCAGTAGAGCGGCACCTCCTTGAAGTCACCGGGAGCGCCGAGCCCCTGGTTGAAGACGGGGAGCACGAGTCCGGCCAAGGCCACCAGAGCCACCGCGCGCACCCGCAGCCGGGCCCCGGCCAGCAGGTGCGCCACGCCGAAGGCGAGCGGCAGCCGTACCAGCGGATCGAACTTCCGCAGGTTGCGCAGCGGGGCGAGCGGCCCGTCCAGCAGCCAGCGCACGGGCTCGGCGACCACCGGCTCCAGCGCGCTCACGTGCCCGGCGACCAGCGCGGCCACGCCCACGACGAACAGCACGAGCAGGAAGCCCTTCGCGGGCAGGTCGCGCCGGGCCAGCCCGGCCAGGCCGAGCGCGGCCAGCAGGCCGGTGATCCCGACCAGCACGGCCGAGGTGGCGATCGCGTAGCCGGCGGGCTGGTCGGTGACGCCGCCGACGGTCAGGTAGCGCACCCAGTCGGAGGCGCCGCGCAGCACGTTCGTCAGCGAGGTGACCTGCGTGGTGGTCGAGGCCGTCTCGGTGTAGGGCAGGAAGGAGAAGGCGTAGCGGCCCACGAGCAGCAGCGGCAGCCACCAGAACAGGGTGGCCACGGCGACCGCGCCCGTCCACCAGCCGAGCATCCGCCAGCGGGGCACCGGGGCGGGCCGGGTCAGGATGTAGAGCACGGGGGCGAAGAGCACGGCCAGCACCGCGACCGCGTTCACGCCGCCGCACAGCGCCACGGCCAGCCCCGACCTGACCGCCGCCCTGGCCCGCTGGCCCGTCTCCGAAGCGGTGAGCAGCGGGATCAGGATCCACGGCAGCATCGCGGCGGGCAGCCACTCGATCGAGATCTCGCCGATGATCGACAGCGTGCGCGGCGCCAGCGCGTACGCCAGCGCCGCGACGATCCGGGTGCCCGGCGTGCCGACGCCGAGCTGCCGGCCCAGCCGCTCCACACCGAGGAAGGCCACGCACAGCAGCACCGTCAGCCATAGCCGCTGGGTCACCCAGGGCGCCAGGTTGACCAGGTCGCCGAGCGCGAAGAACGGGCCCATCGGGAACAGGTAGCCGGCCACCTGGTTCTGCAGCTGGCCGAAGTGCTGCAGGTCCCAGAGGTGGGCGGCGCGCTCCAGCCAGCCGATCGGGTTGAGCGCCAGGTCGAGCTTGGTGTCCGAGATGACGCTGCCCGGCTTGGTGGTGAACGTCAGCACGGCGAAGCCGAGGCAGCAGAGCGCCAGCCAGAGCCTGTGCCGGACCCTGTCGATCACGGCTCCTCCCAGCCGGGTCCCGTCGGACGGCCATGCACCAGCGCGGCCAGCCGTTCCGCGCTCCGGTCCCAGCAAAACTTCCCCGCCCATTCCCGACATTTCATGCGATAGGTGTCGTTGAGTTCGTCGAGGGCCGCGGCGATGCCCTTGGCCAGGCCGGTGCTCCCGACGCCCTCGGGCACCAGCCAGCCCGTCTCGCCGTGCCGTACCGCGTCTCTGAGCCCGTCCACGTCGTACGCGACGGTCGGCACCCCGAGCGCGGCGGCCTCCAGCACGCACAGTCCCCAGCCCTCGCCCTGCGAGGCGTTGACCTGCAGCCAGGCGGCGGCGATCAGCCGCTCCTTCTCGTCCTCGGACAGGTAGCCGTGCATGGTGACGCCCTCCGGGAGCCGGGCGCGCAGCCGCGCCTCCTCCGGACCCCTGCCGATCACGTCCACGGTGAGGTCCGGCCACTGCTTCCTGAGCTGACCCACCGCGTCGAGCAGCAGGTCGACGCGCTTGTGCGCGACCAGCCTGCCGACGCAGACCAGCCGTGGTGTCCGGCTCCTGGGGAAGTCTCCGTCCGTGGAGATGTTCACCCCGTTGGGCACGATGTGGATGGGGCCGACCCAGCCGAGCCGCTCGCGCATGGCGCTCACGGTCGAGGGTGAGACGGCCACGCTGTCTCGCCCCTTGTACGTCCACCGAGACGCGGGCCCCTCCAGGAAGCGCCCGAACACCGCCAGCCACCGGGGCAGGTGCACATCGAACTGCCGGTCGTGCACGTGATGGACGACGCACATGACCTTGGTACGGCGAGGCAGCACCAGCGGCGTGAAGAACGGGATGCCGTTCTGGCAGTCGAGCACCGCGTCGAACACGCCCCGGCGGAGCACCAGCCAGACCAGGACCAGGGGGTAGACGGTGAACGGCCCGCCCATGCGGGCCAGCCGTACCCCCTCGACGGTCTCCCTCCTGCGCTGGCCCGGCGCCCGCGCGGTGACGAAGCACACCTGGTCACCGGCCCGCGCGAAGCGGCGGGCCATCTCCCAGGCGTACGTCTCGGCGCCACCGGCGGCCGGGTGCCACGGATCACGCCAGTTGACGACGGCGACGTTCACGGAGATCCGACGGGATCGAGCGGCTGCTCCCACCTCGGAGCGACCCCGGGGCTCGGCACGGCGCGCAGCCGGAGCCAGATCCGGCCCAGCTCCAGCAGGATGCCGACGCTGTGCCTGGCCGGGGAGAAGCGGGAGCCGGGCATGTCCCGCCAGTTGACGGGGATCTCCAGCACCGTCGAGCCGAACGCGACGCAGCGGGCCAGCAGCTCGACGTCGAAGGCGAAGCCGTAGGTACGCAGCCCGTCGACGGCCTCGCGGACGAGCACGCCGTCGAAGAACTTGAAACCGCACTGCGTGTCGCTCACCCCGCGCACCAGCACGCGGGCCAGCGCGCGGAAGCCGACGGCGCCCAGCTCGCGCACTCGGCTGTGCCGGTTCTCGACGTCGGAGAAGGCGTGCGCCCGCGAGCCCACGACCACGCGTTCACCGGAGAGCAGCAGGCCGAAGGCGACATCGATGGCGGCCAGGTCGGTGGCCATGTCGGCGTCGCAGAACCCTACGAAGGGAGCGCTGGTGCCGAGCAACCCCGCGCGGACGGCGGCACCCTTGCCGGGAGTCGCGCACTCGACGAGCCGAACCGGAACCGGCCCCCGCGGCCAGGCCCTCACGATCTCGGCGGTGCTGTCCGTGCTGTTGTTGTCGACGACGATGACAGCGGTCGGGAACGGCATGCGGGCAAGCTTCGCGCACAGCTGCAGGAGCCCCCCCGGGAGCCGACGTTCCTCGTTGAAGGCGGGAACGACGATCTCGAGCAGTGGTGGTCGGCTCGTCCTCTCGTCCCCTTGGGGGGAGGGCGGCATAACGGCTCGGACTACCGGTCGCCGTAGTTGTAGAGCGGGCGGTTGACGGGCGTCGCGGTGGCCCCGGTGAAGGACACGGTGGTGACCGTCGCGACGAGCGCGGCGACGGCGACACCGATGATCGCTGCTAAGAGGATCTTGATCACGGGGGGTTCCTCCTCGAGCGGCTAATGAGTGGGCGTCCCAAACTTAGAACCAATTCTTGCTACTCGGAAGTAGCTCTACGAAATCTTAATAAATACGCTGATCAGCGGACGTAGTCTTGTAAAAAAGGTACAAACCGCCGGTCGGTTCGGTAGAGTTTCAGCTCGTCTGTGTCCACGAGCAGGCTCGCTCCGCTGAGCCAGCCCGCGAACCGCCGCCGCTCCTCGGGCGTCCCCGCGTCGACCACGATGTACCGGAAACCCGCTGCGGCCAGGTCTGGCGAGGGTCCTACTAGTACGCGTTCTAGCTCGCGCACCCTCTTGTCCTCGGCCTGGACGACCATGCTACCGACGCGTACCGAGTCGTTGGCGACCACCTCCCGCCCCGGCACCGCGAAGTAGCGCTGCGCCGGGTCGAGCACCGCCCGGTCCCCGTTCCACGGGAACCTCCGGTAGGACTCGAACGGCAGCACCAGCACGTCCCCCGGCTCCGGATCGCGCCGCATCACCTCACGGGCCTGGCTCCAGCTCTCCGGATAACTCACGGCCCGCAGCGCCCCCGCCTCGCCCCAAGCCAGGGTCGGCAGGACGGCCAGGGGCACGAGCACCATGAGGCCCGCCCACCGCCCGGCCTTCCCCTCTCTTGTCAGAGCGCCCAGCCCGACCGCGGCCAGCAGGGCCAGCGGTGCCACGAACTGCTGCGCGTCCCTGAACACCGCGAACCCGCCCCACACCCCGACCAGCCACCTGAACACCGCGCGCCCCGGCTCGGTCACCCCCAGGCAGGCGATCCCGAACCCGACGGCCGCCGCCACACCCAGCCCCCTCGGCCGGTCCGTCATCAGGACGAACCCCACGATTCCCGCCACGGCCAGCGCCAGCCTGGCCACCGAGCCGACCGCGGTCTCGTACCCGGCCGGGACGGCGCCGGCGTTCCAGATCCCGCCCAGCGACAGCAGGCTGCCCACCGCCCCGAACGGCCCGTCCGCCCTGGCCGCGAACGCGTCCACGCCCACCGGATCCCCGCTGAGCCCGCCCGGCCGCAGCAGCGCGAGCAGCAGCCACGGCAGGCTGACGGCCAGCAGCACCACACCCACCCGGACGCGCCGGCCCGCGACGGGCAGCGCCGTGAGAGCCGTGACGGTCATGGCCGCGAACCCGCCGACGGCGGCGGGCAGCACGGCGAGCAGCAGTCCGCGCCGGGCGAGGACCGCGCGCACCACCCACGGCAGCCCCGCGTACCCCAGCAGCAAGGCCCACTGCCCCATCAGCAGCCGCTCGGCCACGTACGGGTTCCACACGTAGTACGCCCCGGCCACCAGCCGGGCGCCGAGGAGGCCCGCCGGCACGAGCAGCGCGGCACCCGAGCAGCCCAGCACGAAGATCCCCAGCAGGATCGCCTTCTGCACCAGCTCGGCCGGCACGACGGTGGCCAGGGCGGTGACCACGGCGTCACTGGGCACCACCCGCGGCGCCCCGCCGGCCAGCCCGAAGGTGAAGCGCGAGAAAACCGGGTCCGGCACGAAGACCATGTCCTGCACCAGGACGAAACCCCAGGCCAGAGCGGGTCCGAGGGCGAGGCAGCCGAGGACGAGCCCGAGCACGGCCGACAGCGGTCCGGCTCGGGTGGTGTGCGGCATCCCGCTATGACATCACAACCGAACAACGGCCATTCCCCGCAAATCACCCAATGACTACGCTTCCCGCTGGAGGGGGCCTTGAGGGGGGCCTGGAGGGGGCGGGGTGGCGACGAGCGAGACGACGGCGGGGGCCCGTCATTGGCTGCGCGGCGGGGACGCCGTGATGGCCACCGCCCTGGCGATGATCGCCGTGCAGCTCGTCTGGAAGTCCAGCCTCGTCCGGCGTACGTACTTCCGCCAGGACGACTTCACCTTCATCGCCCGCGGCCTGGAGCACGACCTGACGTGGGACTACCTCATGCGGGTCGACTACGGTCACCTGGTCCCCGGCCCGTTCGCGATCCAGTGGGCGATGGGCCGCCTGGGCGTTTACAACGACGTCCTGGCGCACGTCGTGACGGTCACCCTGCTGGGCGCGGCGGGCCTGGCCCTGCTGCGGCTGCTGCGCCTGCTGTTCGGGGCGCGCCCGGCCATCCTGGTGCCGCTGGCGTTCTACCTGCTGACCCCGATGACCATCTCCTCGCTGTCGTGGTGGGCGGTGGTGATCGAGACGCTGCCGTTCCAGATCGCGCTGCCGATGGCGCTGTGCTCGCACGTCCTCTACACCAGGACGGGCCGCTTCAGGCACGCGCTGGCCGCGGCGGGTTGGACGCTGTTCGCCATGGCGTTCTTCGTCAAGGCGCCGTTCATCCTGCTGCTGGCCGTGGCGCTGAGCATGGGCTGGCTCGGCTGGAACTGGCGACGGCAGTGGCGGGCCCTGCTGCTGTACGCGGGCCTGCTCGCTGTCTACGCGGCCGTCTTCTTCCGCCAGCTCCTCACCTCCGTGCAGCTCACCAACGACACGATCCAGCCCAGCCTGCCCGACGCGGGGCTCGCGGCGAAGTTCGCCTGGACGCTGCTGTCCAGCTCACTGGTGCCGACGTCGCTGGGCGGGCCCTGGCAGTGGCGGCCGATCGGCGAGGACTACGCGATGGCGGGGACGCCGCCCGCGCTGGTCTGGGCCGGGCTCGGCGTCGCGGTGGTCGTGCTGGCGGTCTCGGTGCTCTTGCGGCGGCGGGCCTGGCTGGCGTGGCTGGTGCTGCTCGCCTACTTCGCGCTGGCCGACGTGGTGCCCGTCATGATCGGCCGGATCCGGCAGCTCGGGCCGGACCTGAGCGGGGCCGAGCTGCGCTACGTCTCGTCCACGGCCACGGTCGTGGCGATCGCCATCGGCCTGGCGTTCATCCCGCTCACCGGCGAGGAACGTCCCTGGCTGCGCGCCTGGCCGCGCCTCAGGTTCGCCTGGCTCCCGCTGGCCGCCGCGATCGCGATCGGCTCGGTCTGGTCGGTCGCGGCCTACGCCCGCCTGCCGTTCGGCGCGGACGTCAAGAGCTACGTCGAGACCGGCCGGCTGGCGCTCAAGCGCGCCCCGGACCACGCGGTCGTGCTGGACACGCACGTGCCCGCCAAGGTCGTCTACCCGATCTTCTTCTACGACTACGCGCTGGCCTCGAAGGTGCTCGGCCCGATCGCGCCGCACCCGGTGACCTGGACCAGGCGGCTCAGCGGCCCGGTGCGCAGCCCGCTCACCTTCGACCCGCAGGGCCGCCTGCGCCCGGTGAGCATCGACGGGCTGACGATCCCCCAGCCGGCCGGCTGCCGGCCGGTCGGCGCGGGCGAGGTCCGCTTCCGGCTGCCGGCCCGGCTGCCCGAGGGCGAGTGGACGGTCCAGGTCGGCTACCTCAACCCGGCCGCCACCCGGCTGTCGGTACGGCTCGGCGCGGGGCAGGACGAGGTGGCCGCGGAGAAGGGGTTCGGCTGGACGTTCGCCGCGCTCAAGGGCGGCGGGAGCGAGCTCGTCATCCGTACGGCGGACGGCCCGGACGCCTGCCTCGGCGAGATCAAGATCGGCATCCCGAGACCATGGGCCGACGGGACGCCGAGCCCGCTCCAGCCGGTCACCCCCTGAGCCCCTTCCCCAGGTGCCCGTGGAGGGCCGGGCCCCCGAGCCCGGCCCCCGCCGTCATTTACCCGGCTCAGGGTCCCTGGGCAGGCCGAGCATGCGCTCCCCGATGATGTTCAGCTGCACCTCCGTGGTGCCACCGTAGATGGTCATCGCCCGGGTGGCGAGCACCGCCCGGTTCCAGTAGCCGGCGTCGCCGAGCTTCATGTCGGCGGCCACCACGGCCGCGGACCCCAGCAGCTCCACCGCGGACTCCGAGACGTGCTGGGCGTGCGCGGTGGACAGCAGCTTGCGCACCGAGGCGTCCGCGCCGGGCTCGGCCCCCGCCAGCTGCTTGAGCGTCACCCGCAGCGACAGCGCGTTGATCGAGTGTCCCTCGCAGATCACCTGCGCGACCTGGTACGCCTCGACCGGCGACAGCTCGCGCCCGAGCCGGCCGATCAGCCCGAGCAGGTCCGGCACGGACGCGCCCGTGCCGCCTGAGCCGGATGAGAGCGAGACCCGCTCGTTCGACAGCGTGTTGCGGGCGACCTTCCAGCCCTGCCCGACCTCGCCCACGACCAGCTCGTCCGGCACGAACACGTCGTCCAGGAAGACCTCGTTGAACAGGTTCTCGCCGGTCATCTCGGTCAGCGGCCGGACCGTGACCCCCGGCGCCTTCATGTCGACCAGGAAGTAGGTGATGCCCTCGTGCTTGGAGCCCTCGGAGGAGTTGCGGGCGATGCAGATGCCCCACTCGGCGACGTGCGCGACCGAGGTCCACACCTTCTGGCCGTTGAGCTTCCAGCCGCCCTCGACCTTGTCCGCCTTCATCTGCAGCGAGGCCAGGTCGGATCCGGCGCCGGGCTCGGAGAAGAGCTGGCACCAGATCATCTCGCCGCCGAGTGTCTTGAGCAGGAAGCGTTCCTGCTGCTCGGGGGTGCCGTACGTGACGATCGACGGCACCACCCACGCGCCGATGATCATCGCGGGCAGCTTCACCCGCGCGGCCTTGAGCTCCTGGGCGATCAGCACCTGCTCCAGCGGCTTGGCGCCGCGGCCCCACGGCTTGGGCAGGTGCGGCATGACCAGGCCGCGCGCGGCCAGCGCCCGCTTCTGCTCCGTGCCCTCCAGCTCCTTCAGCGACGCGATCTCCGCGCGGATCGACTCGCGCAGCTCTTCGGCGTCCTCGGGCAGGTCGAGCTCCATCTCGCGCGTGACGCCCTGCAGGGCGAGCGCGGTGACGGTGGCCGCCCACTCGGCCGACGAGCCGAGCAGCGCGCGGATCGTGAGCGCGCGGCGGTAGTAGAGGTGGACGTCGTGCTCGTAGGTGTAGCCGATGCCGCCGAAGGTCTGGATGGCGTCCTTGGCGCACTGCACGGCCGCGTCGGGCGCCATCACGGCGGCGATGGCGGCGGCGTAGTCCAGTTCCTTGCCGTCGGCGCGGGTGGCGTCCCAGACGGTGGCGCGCGCCTGCTCCAGCGCCACGAGCATGCGCGACAGCTTGTGCTTGATGCCCTGGAACTGGCCGATCGGGCGGCCGAACTGGACGCGGACCTTCGCGTAGTCGGCGGCGGCCGTCACGCACCAGGAGGCCAGGCCCGCGGCCTCGGCGCCGAGCAGGATCGCGGCGAGATTGCGTACGTCGGAGCTCTGGACGCCGCCCAGGATGCCCAGGTCGGGCACCAGCACCTCCGACAGCTCCACCTTGGCCACCGGCCTGGTCAGGTCGAGGGACTTGATCTCCGTGACGGTGGCCGACGAGGCGTCGATGATGACCCATTCCTCGCCCTCGGCCGTGGCGACCGGCAGCACCAGCGCGTCGGCCAGCGAGGCGCCGAGCACGTTCTCGGCCGTGCCGGAGACGATCAGGCCGCCGTCCTCGGTGAGGGTTCCGGTCAGCGTGCCGGTCAGCGCGACCGCGGCGGTGATCGAGCCGTCGGCGAACGACTCCAGGTGCTCGGGCCGCTTGGAGGCGTTGATCACCGCGCTGGCCAGCACCGTCGGCACATACGGCCCCGGCGCCATCCGCTCGGCCAGCGCCTCGACGGCGACCGCGGCCTCCAGCAGCCCGTAGCCCGAGCCGCCGAACTCCTCGGGCAGGTGCAGGCCGAGCAGGCCCTGCTCGGCGAGCCCCGACCAGAACGCGGGACGCCCGTCCGTCCCGGATCGCAGCAGCTCGGCGGGGATGTTCCGCGCCGCCCAGCCGCTCACCGACTCGCGGAGCGCCTCGTGTTCCTCGCTCAACCCGATCGCCATCGCACATCCTCCAGCCAGCCCCGTTATATGCCAGAACCATATTCTAGAGCATGCTTCTGGCCTAGAGGGTCCGTATGTTCTGCGCGATCGTGTTCAGGTCACGGTAGTGCGACTTGCCGCTCTGGGGGATCGAGGCGAACAGCATCGCCGGCTTGGTCTTCCCCACCTCGTGGATCGAGACGATGGCCTGCGAGGTCTTCTGCTTGCCCGAGACCGTGTAGGTCACCTTGTAGCCGACCATCCAGCCCTTGCCCACCGGCACCTTCTGCGATCCGGTCCAGGCGATCGTGGCGCCCGCCGGATACTGCGTGCGCAGCGTCCAGTTGACGGCCCTGACGGCGAGGTCGCGGTAGTCGGCGCTCTTGGCCGGCTTGGGCTTCGGGGTGGCGCCGGGGAGCATCGCCGAGCCGATCACGGTGTGCGGGACGGCGACCTTGCCGACGCGCTGGGCGATGGCGAACGGCGCGAACGACTTGGCCGTCCAGGGCACGCCCAGACGCGGGTAGCTGATCCCGGTGGCCAGGTCGGAGATGGTGCCGACGGTGAGGGTCGCCGCGCCGGCCTGGTCGGGGTACGCGAGGCTCTTCGGCACCTCGGGGAGCACGACTCCGGCCGCCGACGGCCTGGGCGAGGCGGAGCCACCCGGCACCGGCGAGATCGGGGCCACCTGCCGCGGAGACTGCTGAGCGCCCTTCGGCACGTCACCGGAGAAGATCACGAACACCAGCACCACGGCCAGCACAGTCGCGATGATGGCGCCGAGCAGGTAGACGACCTTGATCGGGATGTCACCGACCCGGGCGAGCAGCCCGCCCTTGAGAGGCGGGGGCGGCGGCGGGATCGGTGGCAGCGGCTGGACCGGCTGACCTTGGCCTGGCTGGACCTGCTGGGTCGACTGGCCGGGCCGGACCGGTGGATGGTCGGGTGGCTGTGGCCGCTCCACGGGCCGGGGGACCATGACCGTCTCGTCGGCGGGCAGGACGATCTTCCTGAACGGGGTGGTGGGAGAGTCCGAGGAAGGTATCTGGTCGCCGACGTCCGCCATGGCTTTCAGGTTACGTTACGAATGAGCGGGATAATTCTGCTATTCGCCCGCCAGAATCTAGTTCTGTATGGTCGCGGGCATGAGGGGTTTTTACGAGCTCGCCGCCGCCGACCCCGGGCGCCCCGCCCTGCTGGGCCCGGACGGCGCGACGTACGGGGAGCTGCTCGCCCGCGCCAACCAGGTCTCCCACGGCCTGACCGCGCGCGAGGTGACACCGGGCGACTCGGTGGTGACCGTGCTCAGGAACGGGCTGGACGCCCTGACCATGATGCTCGCGACGTACCAGATCGGCGTCTATCTCGTACCGGTCAACTGGCACTTCACCGACGAGGAGATCGCCTACATCGTGGCCGACTGCGGCGCGAAGGCCGTGGTCTCCCCCACCGCGCTCACCGCCGGCGAGCTGGCGGCCGGTCAGCCGGACACCGCGCCGGAGCATCGGCGGGCCGGGTCGATGATGCTCTACACCTCCGGCACGACGGGGCGCCCCAAAGGCGTGCGCCGGCGGCTGCTCCCCCTAACGCCCGAGGAGTTGTACCCGATCCTCATGCGCAAGAGCTGGCGGCACTTCGGGCTGCCGGTCGGCGGGGTGCACCTGGTGTGCTCGCAGCTGTACCACTCGGCGCCGTACGGGCAGGCGATGATGGCGCTGCAGCTCGGGCACTCGATCGTGGCGCCGGAGCGGTTCGACGCCGCCGAGACCCTGCGGCTGGTGCAGCGGCATCGGGTGACGAACGCGTTCATGGTGCCCACGATGTTCCACCGGCTGCTGGCCGTGCCGGATCGGGAGTCGTACGACCTCTCATCGCTGACGCACCTCTACCACGGCGCCGCGCCGTGCCCGCCCGCGACCAAGCAGGCCATGATCGACTGGCTCGGGCCGGTGCTGTGGGAGTACTACGGCTCCACCGAGGCGGCCGTGGCCACCATGGTGTCGTCGCGGGAGTGGCTGGCCAGGCCGGGCACGGTCGGCAGGGCGCTCGACGGCATGACGTTCACGATCGTCGGCGACGGCGGCGAGGAGGTGGCGCCCGGGGAGCCGGGCCTGGTCTACATCGGCGGCGTGAACCGCTTCGAGTACCACGGCGACCCCGGCAAGACGGCCGCCGCCATGCGGGGGGCCGCCTACACCCCCGGCGACATCGGCTACCTGGACGAGGCGGGCTACCTGTTCCTGCTCGACCGCAGGACCGACCTCATCATCTCGGGCGGCGTCAACATCTATCCCGCCGAGATCGAGGCGGTGCTGCTCGAACACCCCTCCGTGGCCGACGTCGCGGTGATCGGCGTACCCGACCCCGAGTGGGGGCAGCGCGTCGTCGCGCTCGTCCAGCCCGCCGAGGGCGCCGACACCGGCGATCTCACCGCCGAGCTGATGCGGCACTGCGCGCCGCGACTGGCCAAGCTCAAGCACCCGCGCGTCATCGAGTTCCGCGACGCGCTGCCGCGTACGCCCACCGGCAAACTGAGCAGACGAAACGTCCGAGAGGCGTATCTTTCCGGCTGACCGGGGCAGTAGCTCTGCATGAGCAAGGTCCTTGCCGGGATCGTCGCCGCCATGCTGCTGGTCGGCTGCTCAGGGCCGCCGATCACCACCACGGCCCGATCGACGACGCCCACGGCCTCGCCGTCGGCCCGGGCGTCCGGCGCACCGGAGCCCACCGCCCAGGAGCCCGCGCCGCCATTGGAGCTGGCCTTCGAGCGCGTCATCAAGCAGGTGCTCCCGTCGATCGTGCAGATCACCACCACGGAGGGGCTCGGCTCGGGCATCGTGTACGACTCGACGGGACACATCCTGACCAACGCCCACGTCGTGGGCGGGGCGAAGCGGATGACCGTAACCCTGGCCACGGGCAGCAAGGCGCACGACGCCAGGCTCGTCAAGAGCTTCGGCGGCGGCGACCTGGCCGTCATCAAGGTGGACGACCCGAAGGGGCTGACACCGGCCAGGTTCGGCGACTCGTCGAAGCTCCGGGTCGGCCAGCTGGTGCTCGCCATGGGCAACCCGCTGGGACTGTCGGGCAGTGTCACCCAGGGCATCATCTCGGCGGTGGGCCGTACCGTGACCGAGCCGCAGGATCCCGACTCGCCCGGCGCGACGATCACCGGCGCCATCCAGACGTCGGCCGCGATCAACCCCGGCAACAGCGGCGGCGGCCTCGTCGACCTGTCCGGGCAGGTCATCGGCATTCCGACGCTCGCCGCGACGGACCAGGACCTCGGCGGCGGGGCCGCGCCGGGCATCGGGTTCGCGATCCCGAGCAACACCGCCACGGACATCGCCGCTCAGATCATCCGCAGCGGCAAGGTCACCAACAGCCACCGGGCCGCGCTCGGCATCAGGGGCAGTACGGTCATCGGCGACGACAGCCAGGCCGCCGGGGTCGCCGTGGCCAAGGTCGACAAGGGCAGCGCGGCCGCCAAGGCCGGCATCGAGCCGGGGGACGTGATCATCTCCCTCAACGGCCGGAAGACGTCGACGATGGCCGCGCTGGCCGAGGCGCTGAGCACGCTCCAACCGGGACAGAAGGCCAAGGTAGGGCTCGTCAGGCTCGACGGCTCGACCACGACGGTCACGGTGACCTTGGGCGTCCTGCCGGGCGAATGACACCGCATTAGGATGACCGTTCTTTTCATCGGAAGGTGGGACGGATGGCTCATCTGGAGTGCACGCCCGAGGATCTACTGCGTACCGCCCGACGGCGTGGACACGACGTTCGAGCGGGAGCTGGCCGCCGTCCGGCGCATGCCCGCCGACCGGGTGGCCGCCGACTTCCGGCTCAGCCACCGGGGGCGGCCGGTCGATCCGGCGCTCGACGTTCCGGACGCCGCCGCGCGGGTCGCCGACGCCCTCGAAGCGCTCTGGACCGAACTGCTCGCCCCCGACTGGCCCCGGCTGCGCGCCCTGCTCGAGCGCGACGTCGTGCGGCGGGCGGGGCGGCTCGCGGTGTACGGCTGGCTGGAGGTGTTCGGCCGCCTGGGCATCGACATGGAGCTGAAGGAGGAGCGCATCCTGCTCGGCAAGGTCGGCGGCGCCTCCCACCGGCTCGGCGGGGTGGGCGTGGTGCTGATGCCGAACGCGTTCGGCGCCACGTATGTCTATCTCGATCCCCCGCGCGCGTACGGCCTGACCTACCCCGCGCACGGCGTCGCGGCGCTCTGGGAGCGGGGCTCGCCCGCCGCCGACGGCCTGGTCGCGCTGCTCGGGCGGGGCCGGGCGGCGGTGCTGACGGCGCTCGACAGCCCGGCCAGCACCAGCCAGCTGGTCGCCTAGCTGTCGATGACGCTTGGCGGGGTGGGCGGTCATCTGGCCGTGTTGCGCCGGGCGGGCCTGGTCTCGCGTACGCGCAGCGGCCGGTCGGTCCTCTACAGCCGCACCCAGATGGGCGACGGTCTGGCCCAGCTCACCACCTGAGCATGGCCGGGCTCACTTGCTTTGACTGGGCTCCCTGCTTGAGTGTGGCCGCTTTCACGTGAATGGTGGCGCGGAGACCCGGTCCTTCAGGGCCGGGAAGAAGCAATACCCTCCTTTCGAAAACAGTGTGGAAAGTCTCGGTTACGTTCGGTAACATGTGCGGTGGGTGAGGCTGCTGTGACAGGAGGTGTGCGATGGCGATCCGCCGCTCCGCCACCAAACGCCACGGCCTGCCCACGACCGTGCAACTGCGGCTCACACCCACCCAGGCCCAGGCCGACGCCCTGGCCGCAGTGGTGCTGCTGTGCAATCAGGCGGCCACCCTCATCTCCCGCCTGGCCTGGCAGCACCGCGTCTTCACCGTGCTGGAGCTGCACCGGCTGGCCTACTACGAGGTGCGCGGGCAGGTGACCGGGCTCGGCGCGCAAGCCGCCGTACGGGCCATCGCCCGAGTCGCCGGCGCCTACGCCAACCGGCGGGCCGGCAAGAAACGCGCGCACATCTTCCGCCCGCACGGCGCCGTCCCCTACGACGCCCGGCTGATGAGCTTCAACCGCGACGCCCGCACCGTGTCGCTGTGGACCCCCACCGGCCGCGTCACCCTCCCCTACACCGGCCGGCCAGAAGACCTCAAGGCCGTGGATACGCTGCCACGCGGGGAGGCGGACCTGATCTGCCGGCGCGGGGTGTGGCTGCTGCAGATCGCCGTAACGCTGCCCAAGCCGGTGATGCGTGAGCCGGTCGGTGGCTTCGTGGGGGTGGATCAAGGGGTGGCGAACCTGGCGGTCACCTCCGACGGCGCGGTGCTGCCCGGCCCCGCCCTGCCTGGGCCGATCGGCGGCAACGGCCACGCCCGCACCCTCCGGCAGCGGCGGCACCGGCAACGCCGACGGCTGCAGAAGAAGGGGACTTCTGCGGCGCGGCGGGTGCTGCGCCGCCTTGCCGGGCGTGAGCACCGGATGATGACCGACCTCAACCACCAAATCTCGAAGTACGTGGTGCGCGAAGCCGAACGCACCGGCCGCGGCGTCGCCCTGGAAGACCTGCAGGGCATCCGCGGCCGGGTAAGGGCTCATCGGCTCCAGCGGCGCACCCTGCACGGCTGGGCGTTCGCCCAGCAGATCACCCTCACCCGCTACAAGGCCGCCCGCGCCGGGATCGCCTTCGTGCTGGTCGACCCCGCCTACACCTCGCAGACGTGTCCGGAATGCGGGTGTATGTCCAGGGCGAACCGGCCGGCGCGGGACTGGTTCGTCTGCACCAGGTGTGGCCTCGCTGGGCACGCCGACCACATCGCAGCCCGCAACATCGCCACACGCGGCGTCACGGGCTGGGCTGCCATCAACCAGCCACACGCTACCGGCCTCCCCTCAGCCAGACGGAACCGAGAGAGCAAACCACCACCTTCAACCGGTGGTAGTTGATTGCTTGACGTTGAAGACGAGCTCCACGCGGCGGTTCTTCGCCCGGTTCTGGGCGACGGGCTTGCCGTCGACGATGTTGGGCACCTTCGGGCGGCTCTCGCCGTACCCCTTCGCCTGGAGGTCGGTGTCGCCGCCGGTCAGCATGGCGCGCATGGCCCGCTGTACGGCCTGCGCCCGGCGCTGCGACAGCGTGGCGTTGTAGGCGTCGGTGCCCTGGTCGTCGGTGTGACCCTCGACCTTCACGACACCCCCGGCGCCCTCCGCGTCGATCTTGCGCGCCACTTCCCTGAGCCGCTGTTTCGCCGCCCCGGTCAGCACCCATTTGTCCACCGCGAACAGCACGTCGCTGGTGAGCGCGACCGTGACCTGCTCGCCCTGCTGGGTCTCGCTCTCGGTGCCGTCGAGCGACTCGACCTCGCCGATGATGTCCTCGACAGGAAGTACCAGATCCTCCACCGGACCGGTGGCGTCGGCGGGCGGAGCGGGGGTCGGTGAAAGGATCAGGGCCAGCGCGACGCTAAGAGATCGGAACATCGGTGAACACGCCCATCATCGGCATCTCGACATTGATCTTCGTGACGTCCGGGGGCGGGGCGGCGAATACCGCGTAGAGCGTGCTGGCGTCGCCGCTCTCCAGGAACTGCCCCTGAGTGCCCGAGCAGACGCACTTCGCGTCTTCGCCCGTGCCGTTGCGGGCGACGCGGTAGCGCTTGGCGTTGACCGGGTCGATCAGGGAGACGGCCGACACCGTGTAGTCGAGCGTGCCGCTGCTCATGCCGTTGTGCAGGTTGACCTTGCCGTCGGTGGCGGTGACGGTCCAGTTGAGGCTGATCGTCCTGCCCTGCCGCTTGAGCCCGGTGATGTCGACGCGGGCCTTGCCGTACTGTCCGCCCGCCCCGACCTTGACCTCCCGGCTCGCGATCGCCTTGGCCTCCTGCGCGGGCGCGGTGGGCTGCGCTTCGGCCGTTGCGCTCGCGGTGGCGGCCCGCTCGGGTGACGCGGCCTGGGCCGTCTGGCCCGTGTGTTCCTCGCCGCCGCCGCCCTGCTGGCCAGGGAGCATCCCGCAGCCGGTCAACGCGACGGCCGCGACAGCCAGCGCGATCGTCTTCCGCATGTTCTGATCACCTTTGCCGGTAGGGGTGGAACTCGTGGCCCCGAAGGTAGCCGGGCGACCTTCAGAATCCGCATAGTGGGCTAAATCCCCAGGCCACGACGCCTGTCCAGCTCTTGCGCCAGAAGCTCGACCTCAGCGCTCCGGGGCTCACCGAAGCTGTCAGACTCTCCCATAACACGCGCAAGCCCCTCAACCGCAGCATCAACCTCATCAAGGTCAAGGTGCGCTTTTATGAGGATAATCAGGGCTTTTGACGCATTTATCCGATCACCGTGCGCCGTGAACGTCACCTCGGCCTGGCTCGCCAGCCTGGCCGCCGCATCCGGGTCACCCTCGGCACTGGCGATCTCGGCCAGCACGAGCAGCCCGGCCGCCTCCGGCAGCCGGTCGCCGAGGCGCCGGTTGATCCTTATCCGCCGCTCGGCGCAGTCACGCGCCCGTGCGTAGCGGTGGCCGCCGAGGTGCAGCCGGGCCAGGTCGAGCAGGGCTTCGGCCGCGCCGCGCGGGTCGCCCAAGTCCTCGTACGCCTCCAGGCTCCGCTCGACCAACCCCAGGTCGCCGCGTACGACGCCCAGCGCCCGGAGCGCGTCGGCCGTGCCGCGCCGGTCACCGGCCTCCTCGAACACGTGCAGGCACCTGACCAGCGCGCGTTCCGCCTCGACCGGCCGCCGCTCCACCAGACCGAGCCGCAGCATGATCCGGGCCAGCTCCAGCCCCTCGACCAGCGGCTGAGCGGCCCTCAGCGCGGCCGCGGCCGACTCGGGACGGCCTTCCACCCGATGGAGATCGGCCAGAGCACGTAACAGCAGCGCCTCACCCTCCCGATGCCCGGCCGCCCGCGCCGCGTCGAGACCGGTGGCGGTGGTGACATGCCAGTCGTCGTGATGCGCGCCCAGCTCGAACAGCGGAGTCAGATAGAACGCCAGCCGCCAGGCCGCCTCATGCAGACCGGCCCGATGGAAGTCGCCCACGGCCGCCACGAGAAACCGGCGCTCGGCACTCAGCCACCGAGCATCCGCCCGCAGGCGCCCGGTCTCCAACGCCCACCCACCTGTGAGCGCCCATCCGTGTGCCGCCCCGGGACCCGGCCCTCCCGTCCCAGCGGGACCGGCGTCCAGGCCACGTCCTTCCGCCCAGCCCGGACGGGCATCCAGCCCTCGCTCTGTTGCCCAGCCCGAACTGGGCCCCAGCGTCCGCTCCTCCACCCAACCCGGACCGGCGTCCAGCCCACGCTCACCCGCCCAACCCGGACCGGGCCCCAGCTCTCGCTCACGTGACCGCCACTGATCGGCCGCCAGCGCTTGGCCCTCGGTGTGGGCCAGGGTGCGGCCCGAGCCGGGTTCGGCGGGGAGGAGGGCCGTCCTCGCGTGCCGGGTGCGGTCGAGAATCTCGTCCGCGATCTCGGCCAGGACCGCCGCCGGGCCTCCATCCTCGGCGGTCAGGCGTTCGGCGGCGTACAGCCGGGTCAGGTCGTGCCAGCCGTAGCGCTCGCCGCCGGACTCGTCCAAGCCGAGCGACTGGAGCAGCCCGGCCTCGGCCAACGGTTCCAGGTCGGCACCCAGCGCCCAGGACGCGAAGTCGGGCGCGGACAGCGCGCCCAGCCTGCGCAGCAGCCGCCGTTCGGAGTCGG
The DNA here is from genome assembly GCF_020215705.1 of Nonomuraea aurantiaca. Taxonomy (GTDB): domain Bacteria; phylum Actinomycetota; class Actinomycetes; order Streptosporangiales; family Streptosporangiaceae; genus Nonomuraea; species Nonomuraea aurantiaca. Next base: position 98,141 of record NZ_JAIWNB010000014.1, read on the forward strand.
CCAGCCCGTGGTAGCCGAGCGCCAGGCTGCCGCGTACGGCCAGGTCGCCCGCGCTCAGCTCGTCCAACCGGCGCCGCTCGTCACCCAGCCGTCCGGCCAGGTGGTCGAGGGTCCAGCCCGGCTTCCTGGCCAGGCGGGAGCCGGCGATGCGCAGGGCCAGCGGCAGACCACCGCAGAGCCGCACGATCCGGTCTGCGGCCTCGGGCTCGGCACCGACCCGTTCGCGGCCCACCACTTCGGCGAGCATGGCCACGGCCTCGCCGGGCTCGAACACCCCCAGCTCGTACGCCCTGGCCGCCTCCAGCCCCGCCAACGGGGAACGGCTGGTGACCAGCGTCAGGCTGCCAGGGCCGGTGGGGAGCAGCGGGCGTACCTGGGCTTCGTCGGTGGCGTCGTCGAGCACCACGAGCAGGCTGCGGGTCGCCGTCATGCCGCGATATAGCCGTACACGCTCCTCGAACGCGGCAGGCACGGCCCCATCGGGACAGCCCAGAGACCGAAGCAGGTCCTCCAGCACGGCACCGGGCTGCCGGTCGCGGAGTGACGCGTAGAGACGACCGTCCGGGAGGTCGATCATGGTCGCGGCGCGCACAGCCACAGCGGACTTACCGCACCCAGGCGGCCCGTGGAGGACGAGGTGAACGGGGGCGCCTCCCTGCGCGGACATCCGATCCGCAGGCGCACCGCCTCCCTCCGCAGACCTTCCGCCTCCCTCCGCAGGCACCCGGGCGACGATCCAGTCGAGGACGGCCCGCCGTCCCGTGAAATCCGAAATATCCGGCGGCGCCTCGCTCATCACCGGCGCGCGCTGCTGCGGTCCCTCGCTCGACAGCACGCGCCGGTGAGCCTCGACCAGTTCGGTGCCCGGTTCCAGCCCGAGTTCCTCCACCAGCACCCGGCGCGCATCCTGGTAGGCCGCCAGCGCCTCCGCCCGCCGCCCGGCCTGGCGCAGCGCGTCGAGCAGCCGCGCCCAGGCCCGCTCGCGCAGCGGGTACGCCCCGACGAGCGCCCGCAGCTCGCCGACCACCTCACCGCCCCTGCCCAGCAGCAGGTCCAGCTCCACACGCTCTTCGAGCGCGGTCAGGCGGAGCTCTTCCAGGGGTACGGCGTGCGTCCTGCGCAGGTAGGAGGACTCGATATCGGCCATGGCATCCCCTCGCCACAGCGCCAGCGCCGCCCGGAACCCCTCGGCCGCCACTTCGGCCCTGCCCGCCTCCCTCGCCCGCCGAGCCTCGCCGACGAGCCGCTCGAACCGGTGACAGTCGACCGCATCCGGCTCCACCTCGATCAGGTAGCCACCAGGCACGGTCCTGATGCCGTCGACGAGCTTGCGCAACGCGCTGATGTACACCCTGAGCACCGACTCCGCAGAGGCCGGCGGCCGCTCGTCCCAGACCACGGCCATCAGCCGCTCGATCGGCACCACCCGCCCGGCGGAGACCAGCAGCGCGGCCAACACCGCCCGATGCTTCGCCGGCCCTGGCTCCGGCTGCGGCTGCGGGTCGCTTTCGAGTCGCAGTGGTCCCAGCAGCCGGAACCGGAGGGGACGGCGCCCCTCTTCGTCGGGCGGCGCCGGGTATTTCGGCATTTGGGGGGCTTAGTCCTTCGTGCGGTCGATGGCGAACGACTCGAAGCGTACGCGCAGCGCCTCCCCGGCGTCCGGAGCCACCTGAACCCCGGCCGCCCCCGGCCCGAGCGGATCACTCGCATCGGACACCTCGGCGACAAGTTCCTCGTTCACCCACATCCGCAACGTCACCCCAGCAGAGTCGCTGGGACCGGCACACTCGGCGACGATCCGGCCGCCCCTGGCCGCCGCCGCACCATTCAGAGCCGCCGGACCGTACAGAGACGTGCCCTTCTGCCCAGTACGTCGCTTGACGATCGTGACCCGCCCCGAGCCGCTCACCCCGAACTCGTAGCGATCCCCCGAGTTCGCCGACCCGTGGCACCACACGCCGTACTCACCGGACCCCTGCTCAAGCCGTGCCTTCGCGCTCACCACCACCCCACCGGACGGCTCCGGCACGGGCGCGGACTTCCACAGCCGCCAGCCCGGCTTGGCGGTCAGGACGTAGTCGCTCCCGGCGACCCGCGCGTCACCACCATCGGACGCCCCGGTCGCCCACGAATCCCCGAACCCCGCCGCGTACGGCCACGACGGCGACCACACCCGAGGCACCACCACAACCCCGACCACCACAGCGGCCAGGACAGCGACTGCCCCCGCCGCCCAGGGCCACCGACGCCGCGCCACCCCTCCACGTCCGCCACGGGCGAGGCTCACGCCGACAGCAGCCTGGACGGGCGCGTCTTCGACCGCCGCTGCCAAGCCACGATCTTCGACCGCTCCGACGCGCTCCCCGCCGCGGGCGCCGAACGCCGCCTGCTGCTCCGCGGTCAAGCCGCGAGGCCCGGTCCAGGTACGCTCGACGACCTGAGTGGCCGTGGCCGGGCTGAGCCGCCTGCCGCCCGTCAGGGACTCCAGCAGTTGCCGGGCCGTGGGGCGAAGGCGTGGATCCCTGGCCATCGCCCGCTCCACCACGTCCCGCATGGCCGCGTCGAGCCCGTCCAGCCGCGGCCCCTCGTTGACGATCCGGTACAGCACCTCGGCCGGTGACCCGCCACCGAACGGCAGCCGCCCGGTCCCCGCGAAGGCGATCACCCCGCCCCACGCGTACACGTCGGCGGCCGGCCCGAGCGGCTCCCCGCGCACCTGCTCGGGCGCCATGAACGCGGGCGTCCCCAGGATCGCCTGGCTGGCCTGGCTGTCGGCCTCGACGAGCTGCGCGATGCCGAAGTCGATCACGCGCGGCCCGAGCGGCGAGAGCAGTACGTTCGACGGCTTGAGGTCCCGGTGAACGACCCCCGCTCCATGAATCGCACCGAGTGCGGTCGCGATGCCCACCACCAGCGCTTCCAGGTCGGACCCGGACAAGGGCCCCTGTTCCCGTACGGCCTTCGCCAGATCCGGCCCTTTAACGTATTCGGTGACGAGATAGGCGATATCCCCGTCCATCCCGGCGTCCAGCACCGGCGCCGTACAGAATCTGGCCACCCGGCGCGCCGCCGCCACCTCACGCTCGAACCGCCGCCGGAACGCGGGATCGCGGGCCAGCTCGGGATGGATCACCTTGACCGCGGCCAGGCCACCGGTGGGCGTGGTGGCGAGATGCACCTCGCCCATGCCACCCCGGCCGAGCACACGCCGCAGCGTGTACCCGCCGATGACCCGCTCGCCACTCATCGCAGACACCCTAGCCAGGGTCAGCACTACAGGTTCTGGGGTGTCCGGGCTAGTCGGGACTAATCGGGGTGACCAGCCCAATCGGGGTGACCAGGCCAATCGGGGTGACCGCGCTCATCGGGGCGGGCCGTCCAAGCCGGGGACAGCCGGGGACAGCCAGCAGGGGGTCGCGGCCGAACGTACCGCTGTGGCCGTACGCCCTCTCATAAGGCGGGCCACCCAGCCGCTCACGCCCCCAGGGGATCGAGTATCCGAAACTGCACATTCCCGATTGTCCCCCGCTTACAGCGGCGCCGCCCCCTAACTCAGTCCGGGCCCGCGACCATGAGGAATGTCGTCAACGCGGTGAGTATGAGCAACACCACGCCGACGAGCACCAAACCGAAGGCCAGCAGCGACTCCGGCGGGCCGGTCCGTTCTCGCGAGCCTTCCGAGTCCGTTTCCACGGCCGACAAACTAACACCTGAGAGCGAAAGTGACAAAGAATGTCAGGCAGCGCGGGCGACCGAACCATGACGGTCGCCGAATAACGGCTAGTTTCTTTACAGGATTCAACTTTCTTTACCGCAGCCAGGGAAAAAGAATGGACCATTCGGAACGACGGCTGCCTAGTCCTCGGCGCTGCGGCCTTCCGTACGCGCGATGGCGATCGTGCCGGTCGAGCCGCGCAGGCCGAAGCCGTACCGGTACTGCTGCCGCGCCTCCGGCGTCGCGAGCATGTCACCGATGGAGGCGGTGCCCAGGCGACGCCATTTCCCGCCGCTCTCCGCATAGGAGGTGATCCTGTCGCCGGACAGCATCAGGGCGAAGCGGTCGCCCTGCTTGAGAGTCAGTGGCGCCGAGCCGGTCCCGGTGAACCGGCCGCCCCCGGCCCTGATCACGGGCATGGCCTCGTCGTTGTTCGGCTGGAAGGTGGCGTACTGCCGGGCGGTGTCCTTGCCGAACTGGTCGACGACATCGACGTGCGAGAACGTCGCGAGGTCGAAGGACCCATCCGGCTGCCGGCCGCCCGAGCCGCTGAGCCAGTGCGGCACGACGAGCACCGCGGCCGTCACGGCCGCCGCCGTGAGCACGGCGGCCACCGCGATCACCGCCCCTCGGGGACGCTTACGGGATGACCCGGGCTGTACGGCCCTGCCCGACGGTGAGGTCGGCCCGCGCTCCGGGTCCCCGCCGACGGGCCGGAACGCCGCTCCGCCCAGCGGACCCGCCTGGACGACGCCCACCGGACCCGCCTGGACGGCGCCCATCGGGCTCGCCTGGGCGGCCGGTTCGACGAGCGTGTGCCCGTTGGCTCGCGCCGCCGAGTGCCGCCCGCGTACGGGTGAGCCCGCGTTCTCGCCGGTGAGGTCGCTCAGCAGCCGGGCGGCGTCCGGGCGGGCCGACGGATCCTTGGCCAGGCACGCGACCACCAGCGGCCGGAGCGGAGCGGGTACACCCGCGACGTCGGGCCGGCCGGACATGATGCCGTGCAGGATCGCCGGAACGGCCTGCCCGGGAAAGGCCAGCCGCCCGGTCGCCGCGAAGACCATGGTTCCGGCCCAGGAGAACATGTCGGAGGCCGGGGTGAGCGGCTGGTCGGTGAGCTGTTCCGGCGACATGTAGGCGGGGGTGCCGGTCAGCTGGGTGTTGCTCGTCATGTGGTCGAGGGCGCGGGCGATGCCGAAGTCGATCACCACCGGCCCTTCCGGCCCGAGGATCACGTTGCCCGGTTTGAAGTCACGGTGCACGATCCCGGCCCGGTGGATCGAGGCCAGCGCGGTCAGCGTACTGACCGCCAGCCGCTCCAAGCCGCTGCCGGTGCGCGGCCCGTCGTTCTTGACCAGCGCGTCGAGCGAGGGCCCGGGGACGTACTCGCTGATGATGTACGGCCGTTCGTCCACCATCCCCGTGCCGATGACCCGGGCCGTACAGAAGGCCGCGACGCTCGCCGCCACCTCCGCCTCGCGCAGGAAGCGCCGCCGGATCTCGGGATCGGCCGCCAGCCGGGAGTGCAGCACCTTGATGGCCACCGGGGCCTGTCCCGGTGACTGCCCGAGGTAGACCGTGCCCTGGCCGCCCTCCCCAACACCGCCGAGATCCGATGGTCACCGATGCGTTCCGGCTCCTTGAAACCCAGCGCACGAGGAACCGTCACCGTCCACCCCGCTAAGATCGGATGATCCCCCAAAGCCGCGCCCAGGGTAACGTCCGCCCTCACACCAGCGCCGGAGAACACCGACATTTCCCGCTTAAAATCGGTTTTCCGCTTATAGCCGTTTCAGTACACTCGCCCGGAAACGGAGCGCCACCGCGGCGCCCATTGACGAGTGAGGGGAGCCGGCCGTGCGCAACAGCAGCAACAACAGCACCGCTTCGGTCATCCCCTCGTCTCGCTACGAGGTGATCCTGGTGTCTTCGTCCGCCCGGCGTCGGCTGCGCGGCCGGCACTGGACGTCTCTGACGAACACCTGATCAGCCCTTTCCTCTCGGAATCGAACAAACATCGGGCGGTGTTCGTCCGGGAATCGCGCTGTCCTGTCTGAAGCGTCCCGAAGGGCCATGAGGCCGTGCGTACCGAACTGCACCGTCATCACACCGACTCGCTGACCGCCATCCGCAACCTGGGCATCCTCGCCCACGTCGATGCCGGCAAGACCACGGTCACCGAGCGGATCCTGTACCTCACCGGCGCCACCTACAAACGCGGCGAGGTACACGACGGCACGACCATCACCGACTTCGACCCCCAGGAGCGCGACCGTGGGATCACCATCTTCGCCGCGGCCGTGAGCTGCTCCTGGCAAGGCCACCGGATCAATCTGATCGACACCCCGGGACACGTCGACTTCTCCGATGAGGTGGAGCGCTCGCTGCGGGTGCTCGACGGCGCGATCGCGGTGTTCGACGGCGTCGCGGGAGTCGAACCGCAGAGCGAGTCCGTCTGGCGGCAGGCCGACCGGTACGGGGTGCCGCGCATCGCCTTCGTCAACAAGCTGGACCGCGCCGGCGCCGACCTCGACACGGCGGTCGAGTCGATCCGCGAGCGGTTACACGTGGTCCCGCTGGTGGTCCACCTGCCGATCGGGCGGGAGGACGGCTTCACCGGGGTGGTCGATCTTCTGCGGATGCGGATGCTCGCCTGGCCCGGCAGTGGCGACCCGGTCGAGGAGGGCCCGATTCCGGACGGCCTGCGGGAAGAGGCGCACCGGCGCCGCCGGCTGCTCGAGGAGTCGGTGGCCGAGCTGCACCCGCTCGCGTTGGAGGAGTTCTGCGCGGAGTCGGCGATCTCCGAGCGGACTCTCGCCGCCGCGCTGCGCGACCTGACCCGTACCGGTGAGGGCGTGGTGGTGTTGTGCGGATCGGCGTACCGCAACCGCGGAATCGAGCCGCTCCTGGACGCCGCCGTGGCCTACCTGCCCTCACCGCTGGACGTGCCGGCCGTACGCGGCACGCACGACGGCACGGAGCAGGAGCGCGCCGCCGACCCGGCGGCGCCGTTCGCCGCGCTGGTGTTCAAGGTGCACTCGACCGCCACCGGGCGGCTGACGTACCTGCGGGTGTATTCGGGAACGATGCGGAGAGGAGACGCGGTGCTGGACACGGGCGCGGGGCGCACGGAGCGGATCGGCCGGATCCTGCGGGTGCAGGCCGACCGGCACACCGAGGTGGACCGGGCGGCGGCGGGAGACATCGTCGCGGTGGTCGGGCTGAAGACGGCCCGCACCGGCGCCACGCTGTGCGCGCCCACGGCACCGTTGCTCCTGGAACCGCCGACCGTGGCCGATCCGGTGGTCTCGGTGGCGGTCGAGGCCCGCAGGAGCACCGAGACCGACCGGTTGACGTCGGCGCTGGCCCGGCTGGTGGAGGAGGATCCTTCGCTGGTGGTACGCACCGACGCCGAGACCGGTCAGACGGTGCTGTCGGGGCTGGGCGAGCTGCATCTGGAGGTCGCGGCGGAGAAGATCCGGCGCGCCCACGGGCTGGAGGTCGCCATCGGGCGGCCTCAGGTGGCCCATCGGGAGACGGTCGAGCGCGGGGTTTCCGGGTTCCTGTACCGGCACGTCAAGCAGGACGGCGGGGCGGGGCAGTTCGCGCACGTCGTCCTCGACGTGGATCCGCTGGACGTCGCCGACGGCGTGGTGTTCCGCTCGACCGTCGTCGGCGGACGGGTGCCGCGCGAGTACGTCCGGGCGGTGGAGGCCGGCTGCCGGGACGCCCTGGCCGACGGACCGCTCGGCGGCCACCCGGTGACCGGCCTGCGGATCACCCTGACCGACGGAGCCACCCATCCCAAGGACTCCTCGGAGATGGCCTTCCGTACGGCCGGCCGGCTCGGGCTGCGCGAGGCCCTGCGCGCCAGCCTCATGGTGCTGCTGGAGCCGGTGGTCGAGGTCACCGCCACCGTGCCGGACGACGCCGCCGGCGGGGTGCTCGGCGACCTGGCGGCACGGCGCGGCCGGATCTCGGGCTCGACCGCGCGGGCGGGCACCGTGGTGATCACCGCGACCGTGCCGCTGGCCGAGGTGTTCGGGTACGCGACCCGGCTGCGCAGCCGGACGCAGGGCCGGGGCACCTTCACCACCCGCGCCGCCGGTTACGCCCCGGCCCCGAGGCCGTCCCGGTAGACGATGGCCCCGTCCGCGCTCGGACGGGGCCATCAGGGCCTACGTTCCCGGGCGGAAGCGCCGCGGCGGGGTGTGGATGTCGAAGCTCAGCCGCGCCTGGGCCAGGACCGAGTGCGGCGCGGTGTCCGGCGTGATCAGTCCGAGCCGTTCGAAGACCGGAAAGCGGGCGGAGCCGGCGACGAGATACCGGGGGCGCATCGGCGGATGCCAGATGCTGTAGACGCCCACCCGCCCGTCTCGCCGCCGGTACCAGCCCAGGGTCGGATGGGTGAGCCGTTCCAGCCAGTCCGGCTCGTCCGTGAAACCGGCCAGCCGGGTGAGGGGCTCGGCCAGCTCGACCGCCTCGCAGTGGGCGTCCCCGGCCGCCAGCCGCCACCGGACCGGGTGGGCGTCCCAGTCCGCCTCGATGCGGATGCGGTCGCGGCGCCACGGCATGCCCCACAGATGCTGCGGGATCGCCACGACCGGGTGATCCAGGCTGGTGCCGAAGAACCAGACGCCCGCCTTGCCGTCCGCGGTGACGTAGGCACGGTAGTTGATCTGCCCGCAGTCGATCCCCACCGGCGGGAGGAACCGGAAGTGGAAGTCCCGGTCCCGGAAGGCGACGGCGGAGACCAGGGCTCCGGGACCGTCGTCCATCTTCATCGGGGCGAACCCCTCGGGCAGGTGCCGGGCGAGCGCGTCGGCGTCCACCCGGTAGCTGACGATCGCGAAATCCTCCAGCTCCGTCCGCGCGTGGAACCAGCGCGGCCGCGGCCGGGGCGTACCGACGAAGCTCATGTCCAAAGGCTAACCACGCCTCAGTCACGCGCCCCGATCAGCTCGACCGGCCGTCGGCCGAGGACGAGGCGGCCAGGCAGCGTCGTGGCCAGCAGGGCGAGGCCGGCCGCGGCGGCGATCACCGCGAGGATCACTGAAGAGGACCCCTGATGCGAAACCTCGCGAGACTGTCCGCCGCCGGAGCGGCCACCGCCATCCTTGCCACCGCCCTCGTGACCCCCGCGCGGGCGGCGGCCGTCTCGTGGAGCGCCTGCCCCGCCGGGCCGGGTGTCGACGCGCGACAGGAATGCGCCACCCTGAAGGTTCCCCTGGACTATCAGGCGCCCGGCGGGCCGACGATCTCACTGGCGGTGTCGCGGATCAGGACCGCCAAGCCCGCGTCGCGTCGTGGCGTGCTGCTGATCATCCCCGGCGGACCGGGCAGCCCGGGCCTGAACCGGCCCAGCGTCCAGGCCAAGCGGCTGCCGCAGGACGTGCTCGACCGCTACGACATCATCGGGTTCGACCCGCGTGGCGTGGGCCAGAGCTCCCCTGTCTCCTGCGGGCTGGCGACCGGTGATCTCTCGCTCACCAAGCTCAAGCCGTACCCCGACGCCGGCGGCGGCATCGCGGCGAACGCCGCCTGGTCACGCAGGATCGCCGAGGCCTGCGCCCGCAACGGCGGGCCGCTCATCCGGCACATCAGCACCCGCAACGAGGCCAGGGACATCGACGCCATCCGCCGGGCGCTGGGCGAGAAGAAGATCTCCTACTGGGGCGTCTCCTACGGCACCTACGCGGGCGCGGTGTACGCCACCATGTTCCCCGAGCGCACCGACCGGGTCGTCCTGGACAGCAACGACGATCCCGATCCGAGCCGGGTGGCGCGGCAGTGGCTGGCCAACTACTCCGTCGGTGTGGAGGACCGCTTCCCCGACTTCGCCGCCTGGGCCGCGGCCCGTGACGCCGACTACGGCCTCGGCACGGACGCGGCGGCGGTCCGGCGCACGTTCCTCGAACTCGCGGCCGAGCTGGACCGCAGGCCCCTGCCGTGGCCGGGCGCCAACCCCGAGGAGCTGAACGGCAACCTCCTCCGGGAGACCATGCTCAACGCGCTCTACTCCGACACGAACTTCCCCATGCTGGCCGGGCTCATGCGGGCCGCCCTGACCACCGGCGAACTGCCCCCGGCGAACACGCCGCCGGCTGCCGTACTGCAGAACACCGCCGCCCACGCCGGCGCCACCATGTGCAACGACGTGGAGTGGACGGACTCGGTCGCCACGTTCCAGCGGCAGGTGGCGCGTGACCGGATCGCCCATCCGCTCACGGCGGGCATGCCCGGTCAACATGGGGCCGTGCGCGTACTGGCCCGTCAAGCCCGCGGAGTCGGCCGTACGGATCGGCTCGCGCGGCCCGGCCAACGTGCTGCTCATCCAGAACCTGCGCGACCCGGCCACGCCGTACAGCGGCGCGCTGAAGATGCGGCAGGCGTTCGGGCAGCGGGCCCGCATGGTCAGCGTCGACTCCGGCGGCCACGGTTCCTACCTCGCCAACGGCAACGCCTGCGGCGACCGGACCGTCACCGGCTTCCTGACCACCGGCCACCTGCCGAACCGCGACAAGAACTGCTGACCCGGCCTCAGCTCCAGGCGCGCCGCCGCCCTTCCTAGGCGGGCTCTCAGGGGCGTCGGCGTGCCGACAAGACCAAGGCCACCAGCAGGAACACCCCGAACACCGCGCCCAGCAAAATCAGCCCGAACCCCACCAGCAGATTCCCGTTCCCGAATGCACTGAGAACGGGGAAGGTGGGATCCACGTAGAACATGACGATCCACAGGATGCCGACGATCCATGCGGCGGTCATCGCCACGGCCCACCGTCGCACGGAGCGCGAGGACTGCCGCGGCGGGACGGGCGTTCCTTCACGGGGATAGGGCTCAGACACCGATGTCGCTCCTGCCGTCAGCCGGGAATCGCGGGCCGCGCGCCGACGACGTTATCCGAGAAAGGGCGGCCGACAAAGCCCTTCGCCGTTCGGAGGCGGGCGCCCCCGCAGCCTCACACCGACTCCCATGAGGTGGACCCGCGGACCAGGCACGTGGGAGGCGATCCACGGGATACACGGCGCGTCACCGCCCTTGACAGCGCGTGTAGGGTTCCGTAAGTGCTTGATCAGCCTTCGCGACAAAGGTGATTCGCATGTCATATCCCTCCCATGACCGCCATGATCGTCACCCGGCGTCGGCCCGTCCGAGAGTCAATCCGGCGCGGGTGTGGGGAGGCGGCGTGGCCGCCGCCGTGGTGGCCGCGCTGATCGTGGTCGTCGGAGCCATGATCAGCAACCGGCTGCTGGGCATCCGAGCGCTGACTCCGTATGGGAACTCCGCTTACGGCAGCACGGCGATCACGGGATACGCGATCTCGGCCGCCACGGCCGCGCTCGTCGCGACGCTGCTGCTCTATGTCCTCATGCTGTCGACGCCGGAGCCGACCAAGTTCTTCGGCTGGATCGCCGGGCTCTTCACCGTGATCATCACGATCCTGCCGTTCATGTACTCCGTCGACCTCATCAGGCAGGTCGCCACGGCCGCCATCAACCTCGTCGTCGGCATCGCCATCTTCTCGCTCCTGGCCTCGATCGGGCGCACGGCCATGGACTTCGAGCACGTACCGGATCCTGAGCCGTACCCGTACGAGCAGCCCCGCGGGTATGAGCCGCGCGGATACGACCAGCGCGAATACGACCAGCGGGGCCACGAGCCCCGAGGCCACGAGCAGCGCAGGTACGAGCGCACCCGCGAGTACGACCAGCGCGAATACGAACAGCGCCGAAGCCGTGACCCGTACAACTGATCGGCTTTTGCCAGCCCGTACTCTTTTCCGGTGATCTGGCATCACCTCTTGGGGCTGACCGAGCATGCTTAAGGGCAGACGTGAGGACCAGGCGGTCGTCGACGGGCTGCTGGAGAGCGCGCGAGCGGGGCGCAGCGGCGCTCTCGTGATCTACGGTGATCCGGGCATCGGCAAGAGCGCCCTGCTGGGAAGCGCCGCCGAACGGGCCACCGATCTGCGGGTGCTCCGCAGCGTCGGGGTGGAGACCGAGGCCGAGCTCCCGTTCGCGGCGCTGCACCAGTTGCTGCGGCCGGAGCTGGCTCGCGCGGAGGCGCTGCCCGAGCGACAGGCGCTCGCGCTGAAAGGCGCGCTCGGCCTCGGCGAGGCCACCGGCGAGGACCGTTTCCTCATCGGACTCGCGACGCTGTCCCTGTTGTCGGAGATCGCCGAGGACGGCCCGCTGCTCTGCCTGGTGGACGACGCGCACTGGCTGGACCGGGCCTCCGCCGACGCGCTGGTCTTCGCGGCCAGGCGGCTCGACGCCGAGGGAGTCGTCCTGCTCTTCGCCGCACGTGACGGGTTCAACGCGCAGGGCCTGCCGGAGCGCCGGCTCGGCCCGCTCGACGCGGAGTCGGCGGCCGAGCTGCTGACCGAACGCGACCCGCACCTGGCGGAGGGCCTCAGAAGCCGGGTCCTGACCGAGAGCTGCGGCAACCCGCTCGCGTTGATCGAGCTGCCGCGCACCGCCGACCCGTTCACTCCGATGCCGCTGCCGCGCCGGATCCAGGAGGCGTACGCGACCCGCATCGCGCGACTGCCGGCCGGAGCCCAGCTGATGATCCTGCTCGCCGCCGTCGAGGACACCGGCGACCTGGGCACCGTACTCCGGGCGGCCGAACGGCTTGGGATCGGCGCCGAGTCACTTGGTACGGCCGAGCAGGCCGGCTTCCTCACGACCGGCGGCGGCCGCACCTTCGCCGACGGTGGCGGCGTCACTTTCGCGCACCCGCTCATGCGGGCCGCCGCCGTCCATTCGGCCCCCTTCGACCAGCGGCTGGTCGCGCACCGGGCGCTGGCCGACGTACTGGACGACCAGGACGACAGGCGCGCCTGGCACCTGGCCGCGGTCGCCCTGGGGCCCGACGAGCAGGTGGCCATCGCGCTGGAACGCGCCGCGGAACGGGCCAGGACACGGCACGGCCACGCGGCGGCGGCGGCCGCGCTCGAACGCGCCGCCGAACTCACCACCGACCCGGGATCGCTGGCCAGACGGCTGACGGAGGCGGCCGTGGCCGCCGCGGACGCGGGGTTGCCCGACCGAGCCCAGGCACTGGCGGAACGGGCCGCCCGCCTCGTCGAAGACCCGCGCTCCATCGCCAGGCTCGCCGGGCTCCGCGCCAGGGTCGCCTTCGAACGCGGCTCCGTCCACACCGCCCATGACATCCTGCTCGCCGGGGCGAGCCGGGTCGCCGAGCTGGACCCGGTCGCCGCCGGTCTCATGCTCGTCGACGCGGGACGCAACGCCTGGCAGCTCAGCGACCCGCGGCGGGTCGAGGAGGCCGCCGTACGGCTCCGCCGCCTGCCGCTGCGCGAGGAGGACGGTCTGGACACCGCCGTGAACGCGGTCGAGGCGGCCGCCGAGTCGCTCGGCCACGGCCCGGCCAGAGCGCTGCCCGGCATGCGCCCACTGGTGCTCGACGCCCGCGGTATCGAGCGCGGCTCCTACGGTCTGCGGGTCAACGGCGCTTTCGTGGCTGGGCTGGTGGGCGAGTTCGAGGCGCAGCGGGAGATCTCGGCGGCGCTGGTCGAGGAGTGCGGTGCGCTCGGCATGACCGGCTGGCTGCCGATCGCGCACGTGACGCTGGCCGCGTCCGCGGTCTATCTCGGCCGATTCACCGACGCCAAGGCCGATGCCGCGGAGGGGCTGAGGATCGCCAGGGACTTCGGCCAGCCGCACCGGACCGGCTACCTGGAGGGCATGCTGGCCTGGATCGCCGCCGTCGAGGGCGACGACGCCAGGTGCGCGGAGCTGGCCGCGCGCTGTGCCGAGCATTTCGCCGTAACCGGCATCGCCAACGGCGTGGCCTGGTCGGAGTGGGCCCAGGCGATGCTCGATCTGAGCCGTGGCCGCCACACGCAGGCGCTGGACCGGCTGGAGTCCGCCCTCGCCGGACCGGTACGCCACCAGATCCAGGCCCTCTACTTCGCTGCCGACCAGGTCGAGGCGGCCGTACGCGCGGGACTGCCGGAGCGGGCGAAGGAGCCGCTCGAACGGCTGGCGGAATGGGCCGGCGCGGCCCGGCTCGACTGGGCTGACGCGGTGCTGGCCCGCTGCCGCGCGCTCGTCGAGCCGGGCGACGAGCTTTTCTCCGCCGCGCTGAAGCCACATGGCCGGCCCTTGGAGCACGCCAGGGCCGAACTGGTGTACGGCGAATGGCTCCGCCGCGAGCGGCGCAAGCGCGACGCGCGTACCAAACTGCGTGCCGCGCTGGAGACGTTCCAGCGGCTCGGCGCCGCCCCGTGGGCCGAGCGGGCCGCGGCCGAACTCCGCGCCGCCGGGGAGATCATCGCCGCTCCCGCCGCCTTCGACAAGCTGGCCGACCTGTCGCCGCAGGAGCTGCAGATCGTCCGCCTGGCCATGACGGGCCTGACGAACCGGGAGATCGGCGCTCGGCTGTTCGTCAGCCCCAAGACCGTCAGCTACCACCTTTACCGGGCCTTTCCCAAGCTCGGCGTCTCCTCCCGGGTGGAGCTGGCCAGGCTGAACCTAGGCGCGGCGTAGCGCGGGCGCCACAGCGGCGGCGACCGCGAGCGCCACGCACCCCGCGATCACCGCGCCGACCGCCGGCCAGGGCACACTGATCGCGATCGGCCCGGCGATCTGCACCAGCGAGCTCCAGAGTCCGCCCAGGCTGATCGCCGCGACGGCGGCGGCCAGCACCACGCCGATGGCCACGACCAGGAGCGCCTCGCCGGCGACGTACCTCACCACCTGGCCGCGGGTCGCGCCGAGCAGTCGCAGCGACGCCCGCTCCGCCGTCCGATCGGAAGCCGCCATCAGCAGGATGTTGACCAGCGAGATCGCGGTGTAGGCGAGGATGATGCCGAGCACCACCAGGAGCCCGAGGCGGCTGGCGGACCCGCGCCGGTCGCCCGTCTCGCTCACCCAGGCGTCCTTGGTGAGCGCCCGCGCGTTGTGCCCCTGCGTGGATTGCCGCAGAGCGGCCTCCACGTCCCGCGCCGAGGCTCCTGGCCGCAGCTTCACATAGGCCGTGGTCACCGGCGCGGAGAAGGCATGTGCGGTGGTGACGTAGGAGTCGGACGGCGCGTTCGGGCCGAGGAGCGCGACCACCTTGAGCGAGATCTCGCTGCCGTCGGCCCGCCACAGCTTCGCGCTCTCGCCGAGTTCGAGTTCCCACGTCTCCGAGACCGCGATGGTCCGGTCATTCAGCTGTGCCAGGGAGCCCTTGGTCACCGGGATGTCGAGCACGCTCCCGAGCCGGGCCGGGTCCACGGCCTCGGTAGGCCGCTGGATCAGCGCGGTCTTACCCTCAAGGGTGTACATGCTGGTCGGGGCCGTTGTCGCGATCTCCACATCGCGGATGGCCCGCAGGCGCTCGACGAGTTGCCGATCCAGTCCTACGGATCCTTCGGGGAGCACCAGATAGTCGGCCCGTACGGGCGCCGCCTGCATCGCGGTCTTGGCCGCGTCGGTCATCGCGGCCGCGCCGAGCAGCGCGGCAGCCAGTCCCACCGCGACCAGGACCGGGGCCGCCGTCGCCGCGGTCTGCCTGACGGAGGTGGCCGCGGCGGCGGGCACCAAGGTGGCGCCCGCGCCGCGAAGGCGGCTCAGCGGTACGGCGAGCAGCCTGGCGACCGGTCGCACGACGACCGGGGCGAGCAGGCCGATGCCCGCCACGAGCAGCATCAAGATCGGCATGAACGACTTGTTGTTGGTGGCGCCCTGCGGATCGCTCACGGCGTTCACCGCCATGCTGATCAGCGCGGCGGTGAACAGCCCCACGCCGACGAGCAGGCGCCCCCAGGTCATCACCCGAGGCTCGATCGCGGCCTCGCGCATGGCCTCCGCCGGGTGCACCCGACCGGCCCGCCTGGCCGCGACGCTCACGCCTACCAGCGCGACCACCACGCTCACGGCGAAGGCCGTGACCGCCGTCCAGGTCTGCCTGCTCGGCATCAGCCAGGCAGGCGCCATCCCGAGGCCGACCAGCCAATCCAGAATCGGCCCCGCGGCGTACGGCCCGGCCAGCGCCCCCAGCGCGGAGGCGGCCACGGCGACGAATCCGGCCTCCCCGTACACCATGCGCCGCACCTGACGGCGGGTCGCGCCGACGGTCCGCAACAGCGCGAACTCGCGCCGCCGCTGCGCCACCGCGAACGCGAACGTCGACGACACCACGAAGACGGCGATGAACACGGCGAATCCGGCGGCGATGCCGACGATCGTATTGGCGTTGTTACGGGCCCGCTCGTCACCCTCGCGGTTAGGGTCCATCAGCGCCCGCTCCTGCCCGGTGAGCACGGGTACGCCGCTCGGCCTCGTCCACAGGGCGAGCGCGTCGATGCGCGGAGACAGCCTGGCGGCCTGATCGTCGGTGAAGAACACGGTGGGCGGGCCGTCCGTCACACCCACCACGGTGTACGGCTTCGTCCCCGACCGCGTGATCACGCGCACCTTGTCGCCCACCCGGGCTCCCGCGCTGACCACGATTTCCCGCGCGGTCCGCGGCGCCCGGCCTTCGACCAGCCGCTGCGGCGCCGTACGGGACGCCGACCAGGGCCGGCCCACCGCGTCCTGTCCCCCCTCGCCCTGCCCCTGGCCGCTCGCGATCTGCGCGGGGAAGATCCGGTCGACGACCGCACCGGGGAAGCGGGCGGCCAGCTCGGCGGTCAGGCCGTGTCTCTCCGCCAGCGGCCGGCTCTGCTCTCCCTGCCAGGTCTCCACGCGCAGCCGCTCGTCGGGCACGACCACGTACGGCGCGGCGGCGTAACGCTGCGGGGCGCGGTCGGGAGAGTCCACAGTGGTGGCCAGCACCTGACCCATCGCGGCGATCAGGGCGGTGCCGAGCGCGAGTGCGAGGAAGGTGCCGACGAAGGAGACCAGGCGAGTGCGCAGGGTGTGCCACGCGATGTTCAGCACGACTCCTCCAGCATCAGCATGCGGGCCGAGACGGCCTCGGCCGTGGGGTCGAGCAGCTGACCACAGATCCGGCCGTCCGCGAGGAACAGGACCCGGTCCGCGTACGCCGCCGCGGCCGGGTCATGGGTGACCATCACGACTGTCTGCGCATGCCGGTCCACCAGCGAGCGCAGCAGCCTCAGCACGTCCCGGCTGGTGTTGGTGTCCAGCGCGCCGGTCGGCTCGTCGCCGAAGAGCACGGCGGGTCTGGCGACCAGCGCCCTGGCGATGGCCACGCGCTGCTGCTGGCCGCCGGACAGCTCGGCGGGACGGTGCCCGGCCCGCTCCGCCAGACCGACCGCGTCCAGGCTCTGCCGTACCAGCTCACGGTCCACCCTGCGGCCCGCCAGCTTCAGCGGCAGCGCCACGTTCTGCTCCGCGGTCAGGGAGGGCAGCAGGTTGAACGACTGGAACACGAATCCGATGCGGTCGCGGCGCAGCAAGGTCAGCTTCCGCTCCGTAAGCCGGGTCAGGTCCCTGCCGTCCACCATGATCCGCCCCGACGTGGGCTTGTCCAGACCGGCCGCACACTGCAACAAGGTGGACTTGCCCGATCCGGACGGCCCCATCACAGCGGTGAAGGTGCCCCGGCCGAACCCGACGGTCACGTTGTCGAGCGCGGTGACGCCGTGCGCGTAGTGCTTCGTGACCGCCGTCAACTCAACCGCGGAGTCCAAGGCTTCCATGAGTTTCACGATCAGAACGCTAGGGACGCCGGCCCGCCCGCGGTATCGGACAAGTGACTAGGACCAGACCTCCGCCGCCGTGTCCCCGTAGAAGCACGCACGAAGAACCCGACGTTCGTCCTCCAGGACCATCTTCAAGAGCATCTTCCAGGGCGGCGCGCCCCAAGAACCTTGGTGGCCGATTGGGTGCGACCCATGCGTTCATTTTGATCACACATGAGTTCCCCTGGAGCCAGCGGAGGGCACCAAGCAGAGACGGATAAACCGACCAAAGGGGACATTCAATGCCCAAAGCGATCATCCCCATCATCTTCGCCCTTGCGATTGCCGTGATGCCCACTGCGGCCGCCGGCGCGCTCACGCGCCTGGACCTGAACGAACAGGACCGGACCTTTCTCCGGCAGGCACACCAAGGAAACCTGGCCGAGATCCAGGCCGGACAGGCCGCCCAGGACAAGGGCGCCAGCCATGCGGTCAGGGAACTGGGCGCCAAACTGATCAGCGATCACACCAAGATGGACGACGACGTGAGCCGGGTCGCCAAGCAGGCGGGGGTGGACCTGCCCACCCAGCCGAGTGCCGCCCAGCGCCGCCAACTCGGGGAGGTGGCCGGCAAGAGTGGCGAAGCATTCGACCGAGCATGGCTGGCCGCGCAGATCGCCGGGCACCGCCAGAGTCTCGCCAACGGCGCCAAGGAACTGCGGAAGGGATCCTCGCCGGAGGTGAAGAAGCTCGCCACCGATGCCAAGCCCATCGTCCAGATGCACCTGGACCTGCTGCAGGAGGCCAAAGGCGGCACCTGAGGCGTGAGCGCGTCAAAGGTCCAGAATGACGTCCTCTCGTGGGCGGGAGCAGCAGATGAGCGCGTCGCCTTCGGCGGGCGCGTCGAGCGGCTGGGGCGAGTAGTCGACGCTTCCGGCCAGCAGTCCGCTCTCACAGTTGTGGCAGACGCCGGTGCGGCATGACCAGCGGGTGGGCACGTCGCAGGCTTCGGCGAGCTCCAGCAGGCTCATGTACGCGCTGCTCCAGCTCACCGTCAGCCCGCTGCGCGCGAAGGAGACCGCAGGCCCGTCGCCCGGCGGACCTGCGGGCGGGTGCACGGGAGTCACCGAGGCGCCCGTGACACCGGGTGTAAGAGACGGACCGGCGCCGAAGATCTCCGTACGGACATGGGAGGGAGCCAGCGCGGAGCCGACGAGCGCGGCCGGCAGGTCCCGCATGAGCGCGGGAGGGCCGCACACGTAGGTGTCGGCACCGCGTGGCAGGCCGAGGCCGCAGAGCAGGTCGAGGGAGAGCCGGCCCCTGGAGTGGTAGTCGACGCCCTGCCGGTCGCCGGGGGCCGGACGGCTGTAACAGACGTGCCGGTGCGCGTTCGCCAATCGGCCGAGCAGGTCGCGGCTCTCGTCGGCGAAGGGGTGCTCGGTGCCGTCTCGAGCGCCGTACAGCCACCACACCTCACGGGAGGATCGCTCGGCGGCGAGCGTGTGCAGCATGGCCATGACGGGGGTGGCGCCGATGCCCGCCGAAATGAGGACGACGGGACCGTCACCGGCCACGAGCGTGAAAGCGCCTCGCGGAGCCGCGCACTCGAGAACGTCTCCGGTACGCAGATGGGCACGCAGGTATCCGCTGGCCACCCCGTGCGGCTCCTGCTTGATGCTGAGGCGATACTCCCCGCCGCCCGGCGGGCCGGACAGCGAGTAACTGCGGATGAGCGACGCCCCGCCTTCCTCGGCCGGCACCCGGACGGTGAGGAACTGGCCCGGCAGCGCGGCAGGGAGCGGGCCGCCGTCGCCAGGCGCGGCAGGACGCGGGCCGCCATCGGCGGCGGGAGGACGCGGGCCGCCATCGGCGCCGTCGGCGGCGGGAGGGCGCGGGGTGCCGTCAGGGGCGGCAGTGAGTGGGGCGCCGTCGGCGGCGGCCAGCGTCACGGAGAACACGCTGGCGCTCTCCGCCGCGATCCGCTTCACCCGCAGTGGCCGGAACCCCGTCCAGGCCGGAGGCGGAGAGACGGCGGGGGCCAGGCCCGCGTTGCCGCCCGCTGCGCCGGAACCGTCGTCGGCCTGGTCGAGCAGCGCCTGCAACGACGTTCTCCAGCCGGGGCTGAGAGCGGGAATGCGCAGCGCCCGCGCGAGCTGCCGACGGGAGTGGCCCGGCAGGTACAGCAGCGCGTCTATGTCGGCGACCGTCACCCCCTCGGGACCGGAGGCGACCTTGACGAGCTCCTGTCCCGCCTCCACCCGGCCCTCGACGAGGACCTTCAGATAGAAACCCGGCCGCCGGTGGGACACCAGCAACGCGGCCATCTGGGGCTCCCCCATCCGCAGCCCCACCCGGTAGCAGGTGACACGCGGCTGGGTGACCTCGAACAGCGCGTCGCCCACCTTGAACTGGTCTCCGATGCAGACCTCGTCGTCCGGCAGCCCGTCGACGGTGAAGTTCTCCCCGAACTGCCCGTAGGCGAGGTCGTCGCGGCCCAGGTACTCCTGCCAGTGGCGGTAGGAGTCGAGCTGGTAGACCAGGACGGCACGGTACTCACCGCCGTGCCCGTCCAGATCCCCCTGGCCGTCCCCCTCGATGTTGAGCCGCCGCACCATCCGCGGGCCGGTGACGGCGTGCTTCCACACGCCGGTGTGCACCGTCTTGCCCTGCCAGGCGATGTCCTGCGGAAGGCCGACGTTGACCGATACCAGCCGCGCCATGCGTCCCTCCTCGCGTCTGAGTCCGCGTACGGGGTACGGAGCCGGGCCACCCCTGGCAGACGGCAGTGGTGACCATCCCGGGTCACCGCGTGCGAAACCCCTTGACCCGCTGGACCATGGATCTCCATGGAAGTCGCCCTCTTGGGTTCCGGGCGGCGAGTCGTGGCGTAAAACCGAACGTACAGAACGAATAGCAATAAAACGGTCAGGCGCCCTTTGCCGGAAACGGGCGGCGGTGCATTGCCTGTCATGGAATTATTAGTTAACTTTCCTGTATGAAGTCGCGCCCCCTAGCCGCGCTCACCTTGGCCGCGGCCACCCTCATCACCACATTCAGCCTCGCTTCGCCCGCCCAAGCAGAAATACCCGGCTACGTCAAGCAGGGCACCTACGGCTGGCCCGACCAATGCGCCGGGATCGGCTACAACGGTCAGACCAACCACACCTGGAGCCTGTACTACTGCGAGACCGTCATCCCGACCAACTGGAACGCCCCCGGCCTTTACTACCTGTGGGTTCAGTACTAAACGCAACGCGACGGCAGATCTACGCCGGACCGGCACCGTCAGCGACGTGCGGAAGAACCATCTCGACCAGTGCGGCGACCTCGGCGTCGACCATCTGACGACGACGTCGCCGAAGAACAGGACCCGGTCCTCCGGCTCGCCGAGCGCCTCCTGGAGCGCGAGCCGGTACGGGTCCTGCAACCGCGCGGACAGGATCTCGCCCACGGCCGGATCACCTGGCTGGGTGAGTAGTCGGGCCTGTTCATGAACGTCCTTCTGGCCGACGCCGCAAATGGCGGCAAGTGTGCCGCCTCTCCGGCAAACCTTATATAGAGGGCTTTCGCCTAATTGCCAGAGGTTCGTCGTCGAACCATTCGGTCGGCTTTGGAGGTGCTGGCGAGCAATTTCTCCACCGCGAAAGCGCTCGATACCATGGCGCTTCAGCCGCAGGCGCACGTGCGAACGACCTGGAAAGGCGTGATCGAGATGCGGGTGCTCGTCTCGGTGGACATGGAGGGAATCGCCGGGGTGGTCGACGGCGATGATGTCATTCCCGGCCACAGCGAATACGAGCGCAACCGCAAGCTGCTCACAGCGGAGGCCAGCGCAGCAGTCCGCGGCGTCCACGCCTACGAGGCAGGCGCCCAGGTGCTGGTCACCGAGGCCCACGCGCGTTTCCGCAACCTTCTCCCCGAACTGCTGGACCGGCGTGCCGAATTACTCCGTGGCGCGCCCAAGCCCGGCGGAATGATGGCCGGACTGGCGGACACCATCGACGCGGTGCTGTTCATCGGCTACCACGGCAAGGCGGGCACGCCCCGCTCGGTCATGGCTCACACCGTCTCTGGCGGAGTGATCGCCGACGTGCGCTGCAATGGCCGCTCCCTTGGTGAGATCGGCCTGAACACCGCACTCGCGGCGCACAGTGGCGTACCGCCGGTGCTGGTGAGCGGCGATGACACCGTGGCGGCAGAGGCGGCAGAGGTTGCCCCGGGCATCCGCTCCGTGGTGGTCAAGCAGGCGCTGGGCGCTCGCGCCGCCGCGCTGCTGCATCCCGACGAGGCATGCGACAGGATCGAACAGGCGATACCTGAGGCATTGGCCGGCCGCGGGGCCGTCCGTCCACTGCGCTTCGACGGCCCGGTGCGGTTGGAAGTACGGGTACATCGGCCGCGGATGACCGAGCACGCGCTGCTGGTGCCGGGAATGGAACTCGGAGACGGCTGCACGCTGCGCTACGCGGCACCGGACTTCCCGACCGCGTACCAGGTCACCGAACTCATCGCCACGCTCGGCGCCGTCTGAAAAGGAGACGGCAGGCAGACCGTGCCTGGCCGGCACCGCCGTGGCCCGATCGCCACCGGTATGACCCAGATGGATCAGGAAGCCTTCGGTTGTTTCCGGTGCCGCCATGGGATCCACAGGCCGAGACCGGACATGGTCAGGCCGAGCAGTGTCATGAACACGATCGTCGGCCACTGCAGCCATTCGGGCAGGTAGAGGGCCAGGAACCAGCCGCGTGACCCGGCCCCGGTCAGCTTGAAGATCCCCGGCACGATGCCCTGCGGGATCAGCGGGATCGCGCCGAAGCCCCAGCAGATGGCGGTGATGATCCGCTCGCGTTTGGGCAGGTTGTACGGGGTGTTGGTGGGACGGCGGCCGGTTCGCATCAGGTCGAGCAGCTCGGGCCCCTGCGCGCTCAGCCGCCGCTGGGCGAGGAGGCCGAAGCCCCAGGCACACAGGAGGCCGGTCACCACGCCGACGGGGACTCCCGGCCAGCCGTACAGCCAGGCCACCAGCCCGGCGGGGGCGGCGGTGAGCGCGCACAGGGCGAGCATGGCGTACACCAGCCCGCTGGCCGAGCCCTCGTCCTCGGTGGAGCGCAGCGGGTTGCCCGACCTGCGGTGCGGGTCGGTGCCGGGGACCAGCGCGTACGCCGACATCAGCGGCACCAGCCCGGCCCCGCCGCCGAGCAGCGCCGCCAGCAGCGCGAGCACCACCGGCCACGGGCCGTCCACCGCCGCCGTCAGCGCCAGGGTGAGGACGGTTGCGGGCGGGGCGACGCTCAGCAGCCAGGCCAGCTGCCTGCCTCGTACGTCTTCGGCGTTCGGGGTCATGATCGTGAGCCAGAGGGCGGTGCCGTCGCCGCTGTACAGGTTGGCGGACATGCCCGCGGCCATGACGATGAAGATCGGACCGGCCCAGGGGAGCATGCCCGGCCAGCCGAGGATGAGCGGAGCGGCGGCGAACGCCAGGCCGTAGGCGAGGGCGAAGGTGAGCTGGTGGGTGCGGACGAGGTCGCGCGACCAGGTCCGCAGCTCCTTGCCCAGCACGGCCCGGCTCTGCCGCGTCGCCTCCCGGCCTTCCGGCTCGACACGCCGTTCCCCGCCCGCTCGTCGGCCCGTCCGTCCGCTTGCTCGGCTGCCCGTCCGTCCGCTCGTTCGGCCGCTCGTTCGGCCGCTCGTTCGGCCGCTCGTTCGGCCGCTCGTCCGGTTCGCGCTCGTACGCCTGGTCAGCAACGCGGCCCACGCGGCCAGCAGGAGGGCCACCAGCAGCGCCAGCGCGGCCAGCGCCACGACCGCCTGCCGCCAGTCGCCCTGGACCGCCAGCACCCCCCACCCGGACGGCAGATACCGGACGAACTGCGGCACCTCGCCGCTCACCCCGAACGCCACGGCGAACACCCAGCCCTGTCCGAGCGCCGCCAGAATCGTCCCGTTGATCACCCCCGCCAGCACCGCGCCCAGCCGCGAGCGCAGTACGATCCCCAGCACCGCCACGGCAACCTTCGACAGCAGCACGAACGCGGCCAGCTGCAACACCACCGCCGGCACGGTCACGAGGACGGCACCGGCGCCGTGCCGCACCCCCTCGGCCACCAGCCCACCCAGCGCGAGCAGACTCGTGGCGGGCGCGACCCCGACGAACGCCGCCGCCAGCAGCCCCGCGGCCAGCCGCCGCGGCGGTAACCCCAGCAGCGCGAAGTATTCAGGGCGCAGTGTCTCGTCCCCGCCCCCGGCGAAGACGGGCCCCAGCATCCAGCCCAGCATCCACACGGCGTACGCGGCGGGCAGCAGCGCGGGGGCGGACACGGCCAGCACGATCGTGCCGCCCGCCAGCGCCACCCCCAGAATCCCGCCCGTCGCCACGATCCCGGCGCGCTGGCCGGTCATCGAATGCCGCAGGACGGCGGTCTTCATCCGCACCATGATCAGCTCGACAGCCACGTCAGTCCCTTCATGGCGCCGCCGTCGCCGGTCGCGACGAGTTCCACGAACCTGTCCTCCAGCGACTCATCGCCCTTGACGTCCACCAGCGTGCCCGCCGCCACGACCTTGCCCTTGTCGATCACCGCGACGTGGTCGCACAGCTGCTCGACCAGCGCCATCACGTGGCTGGACAGCACCACGGAGCCGCCGCCCGCCACGAACCCGCGCAGAATCTCCTTGATCGTCGCCGCCGACACCGGGTCCACCGCCTCGAACGGCTCGTCCAGCACCAGCAACCGGGGCGCGTGCAGCAGCGCCGTCGCCAGGCCGATCTTCTTGCGCATGCCGGTCGAGTACTCGATCACCAGCGTCCTGTCCGCCTCGGCCAGCTCCAGCACCTCCAGCAGCTCCCCGGCCCGCTCGGCCACCACCCGTTCGGGCAGACCCCGGAGCAGACCGAGATAGGTCAGCACCTCCCGCCCGGTCAGCCGCTCAGGCATGGCCAAGCCGTCGGGCAACACCCCGACCAGCTCCTTGGCCCGCTGCCGCGGATCCCCCCAGACGTCCGTCCCGAAGATCCGCGCGGTGCCGCTGTCGGGCCGTAACAGCCCGACGGCCATCGACAGGGTGGTGGTCTTGCCTGCCCCGTTCTGCCCGACCAGGCCGTAAAAGGAGCCCTGGGGGATGGTGAGGTCGAGGTGGTCGACGGCGGTGTTCGTGCCGAAGACCTTGGTGAGACCGGCGAGATCGAGCGCCGCCGTCATGGCTGCCTCCGCGTGGCGATCGTGAACAGGGTGGTCAGTTCCCGGGCCAGCAGCTCCAGGTCGAAGTCGGGGTTCCGCAACAGCTGCGCCGGCACGGCGTCCACCGCCCCCCGGATCGCGATGGCCATCGACCGCAGATCGAACTCACGGAACTCGCCCGTCCCCTGCCCCCACGCCAGCACCCTCTCGATGTCCTTGAGCGCGAGCTCGTGCTGCGCCGTGTAGGGGCCGGGCGTGTCGGTGCCGCCGCGCGCGTGCGTGATGATCTCCACCAGCGCGAGGAGCGGCTTGCGGTGGCGACCCATGAACTCCAGGTTCGTCTCCAGGTAGACGCGCAGCGCGTCGGTCGCCGTGGGCTGGGCGACGATGGCGGGTTCCATCATCTCGGTCGCCAGCTTGGCGACCTCGCTGACGACGGCCTGGATGAGCTCGTCCTTGCTCCCGAAGTGGTACGAGATCGACCCGGGCGAGAGCTTGGCCAGCTTCGCGATCTTCGCCAGCGACGTTCGGGCGTACCCGAGGGTGGCGATGGCGTCGATGGCGCACTCCATGATCTGCGCCCGCCGCGCCTCTTCAATGAACGTTCGACTTTCTGATGGCACGTTCAGGATTTTAAACGCCCATTCAAAGATGTGGCAATGCCTTAGTGCCCCCCGTTCGAAAGTTCATTTCTTCTGAAGGTGCTTCAGTCTTCAGATCAATCAATTGATCTTGTTGTCGTTCTCATCGTGATCTTTGGTTCTGTCGATGACAAGTAACAGCCCTGGGGGCTTGCGGTGAGAGCGGCAGCGTGATTCAGACCCTTTCGAGCGCATGTTCGAGGAGCGCGGTGGCCGCAGGGAGCGGGTCGGCCGGGAGGGCCAGCAGGATGGTGCGCACGGAGGCCGGTTCGAGGGGGATGGCGTGAACGCCGGCGTGGTGAGCGGGTAGGGAGAGCTCGGGCAGGATGCTCACGCCGAGCCCTTCGGCGACCATGGCGAGGATGCTGTTGGTGTCGCGGACTCGATAGTGGCAGCGCAGGCTCGCGCCTGCTTCCCGCGCGAGCGCCGTGATGAGCGGCTCGCATCCGCCCGTCGACATGATGAACGGCTGCCGGGCCAGGTCCGCGACCGGCACGGAGTGACGTACGGCCAGGTCGTGACCGCTGGGTAGGGCGGCCAGCATCTGGTCGGTGGCCAGCGGGCGCATGACCAGATCGGGCCCGCCGGCGGAGACGGCCCCGGCCGTCAGGGTGCCGATGTCGGCGGCCCCGGTCTGCAGCCAGTCGAGTACCTCCCCGTCCGACCCCTCGATCACGGTGAGCCGCACGTGTGGATGCGTCTCGCCGAACGTCCGCAGGATCCGCGGCAGCAGGCGGGCGTTGGCGCTGGGGATGGCGCCGACGCGCAGGCTGCCGCGGTCCTGCCCGCGCGCCGCGGCCACCTCCTGCTCCAGGGCTTCGAGCTGGGTGAGGATGAGCGTGGCGCGGCGGCAGACGGCTCGCCCGGCGGCGGTCAGGCTCACCCCGTGGCTGCCTCTGACGAGCAGGGCCAGGCCGAGTTCGCTCTCCAGGCCGCGCAGCGCATGGCTGACCGCGGACTGTGTGGTGTTCAGCTCCTCGGCCGCGCGGGTCATGTTGCCGGTACGCGCGACCGTCTGCAGGATCCTGAGCTGTGTGAACGTCATAGCGCCGCGCGCAGCAGCCCCACGACCAGCGGGTGCGGGCGCCCGGGCCACGAGCTCGTCTGTGGCACGAACAGTGTGGCTAGGTAGTACGGGTGGCCGGGGATCTCCAGCACTCGGGCCTCGCCGGTGTCGTCCACGCCAGTCACCCGCAGTCCGCCCTCGTGCAGGGCACTCTGGTAAGCGGGATTGAGGCCGAAGTTGCAGTAGTACTGCTCCTTGACCTCCTCGCGCCCGTACACATCGGCCACCAGGGAGCCGGGCGTGAGCGTGACGGGCATGGTCCGGCCGGCGAGCGAGCAGGCCAGCTCGGTGACGAACAGGCTGGAGGCGTAAGGGTCGTACTCGGCGTGCTGCGCGTCCTCGAACCGGAGTACGTGGCGGGCGTACTCGATGATGATGTGCTGGCAGCCGCCGCACGTCCCCAGAGTGGGGACGCCGTGCTCGCGGCCGTGCCGAAGCGCGGCCAGCGCGCCGCGCAGGCTGCGGTACGGGCTTCCCGGGGCGCACCACAGCACGTCCGCGGCGCGCACGGCGGACAGGTCCGCTTCGAGCGGCTCGGTGGCCAGCCAGCGGACCTCGATCTCGACCCTGAGGTGGTCGGCGGCGTGGCGCAGCGCATCGTCGGTGGCCATGTGCGGGGGGTATGTCTTGTCGTAGTCGCCGATGACCGCGACCTGCAAGGAGGGCTTCATGCGCCCACTATGCGGGGACGGCGGCATGAGTTCCAATACCTGATCACGCGAACGTCATGAGCGCGAGCTCATGACAGCAGGGGGCCATAAGTGCCGGCGAGCCGACGTCCGGGTACGGCCAGAGGGCGGCCGTTGTGATGCGAGTGACCGCGATGTCCGTGACACGCACGCTACCGACGCCAGTGCCTTGCAACCTGGCTCTCCTCAGCCACCGGCAGCAGCACCTGCATATCGATGAATCTCCTGATGTCCTTGGACAGCGAAGGCGGCCCGATGTTCGGCCGTTGACCTGGGCGGGCCTGATCAAGTGGCACGACGAGCCGGACGGTTTTGCCGCCGACGATCGAGACCCC
Source organism: Nonomuraea aurantiaca (assembly GCF_020215705.1). GTDB lineage: Bacteria > Actinomycetota > Actinomycetes > Streptosporangiales > Streptosporangiaceae > Nonomuraea > Nonomuraea aurantiaca. The sequence continues at coordinate 125,366 of NZ_JAIWNB010000014.1, forward strand.
CAACCTGGGGCGGGCCTCATTCGATGGCACAGGGCCGACTTCGCCGGCAACGGACACCTGATGGTGGGTGCTGCTATATCTCACCAACACTCCGCGCCCGGCCAGCCCTCGAGTGCTGAGTCGGCGGTTCGGCTGCGTGGCTGTCGGCCTTGCGCGTACACGACAGCACAGATCTGCCCGAACATTCGGGCCACCTCAGCGTCGTACGGCAGGGGATCGCCGAACGCCGCCTCGGCATGCTGGAGCACCGCGACCGTGGAAACAACGCCTGAGGCCCAAGCGCGCCAACGAAGTCCTTAGCAGCAAAACGGCGGCACCCATGACAGGTGCCGCCGCTTCATGATCAACAGTGGAGGTGGCGGGAATCGAACCCGCGTCCTTCAACCCCAAGACAGGGCTTCTCCGGGCGCAGCCTGCTGTGCTTTTCTCAGCCCCGGCAATCACGCAGGCGTGTCGCCGACGGGCTCAGCCACTGTTTGATTTCCCGCTCTCCCCCGTGGCCGGGTTGAGCGGTTGAGCCTTCTAGCGATGCCAGATCCCGGGCCGAAGGCACTCCCGGGCTGACAGTGGCTACGCTACTTAGGCAGCGAGGGCCAGGGAACCCTGGCCGACCACAGTGCTCTTAGAATTGGCACTTGTTGTTTGCGGTCACAGTGTTAACGAGGTTATGTCCGCAGTCCTCGGCCCGCTTCACCTGACTTGCAAAGTCGAAGTCGAAGCCAGTCACCCCCATGTGCAGTTGTCAACACGGCCCCGAAGAGCCGAGCAACATGACCTTACATCCCCCAACGCCTGCGACGTCAACTTGATTCCCCCGCATGGCGAAACCCCCGGAAACGCGTAGGCGTTCCCGGGGGCCGACCGGCAGGGTCGAGCCGGTCCGGACGGCAGGACTTCCCCCGAGATGAAGTCCTGAACTCATCACGGCGACTGCACCCGCAACCCCCCGAGCGGGGCAGTCACTGGGTAAGACGCAGCCGGCCACCCGAAGGGTTGCCTAGGGTGACAAGAAATCACTTAGCGTCGCGGAGGCCGGAGAAGAAGTCACCCGCGACCGCCGCGGGATCGTAGTTCTTGGCCAGGACGGCTATCGCCACGTCACCCTGCCAGCCCACGAACCAGCCCATCCGCTTCTCCTGATCGCCCGCGGCCGTCACGCCGTAGACCTGGCCGCGGCCGGCCTGGGCGGGCGAGCCGGTGGCGCCGGCGAGCATCATGGCGGTCAGTGCCGTGCGCACCTTGGGTTCGACGGCGACCGGCTGCGGCGGCTTGACCGAGACCGTCTCCGTCGAGGAGTCGGGCGCCTTGGGGTCGGTCACCAGCACCGGCGGGCGCCAGGTGCCCGAGGCGATCGCCCCCGCAACGAGGGCCATGCTGAGCGGGCTGACCTCGACGTTCTGGCCCGCGATGGCCCTGGCCTTGTCGGCGTCACTGGCCAACGCGGGCAGCGAGCCGCTGAACGACTTGAGCGGCAGCCGCCAGTCCTGGCCGATGCCGAGCGCCTCGGCACTCTTCTTCAGGTCCGCGGCGTCGACGCGCCGGGCGAGGGAGGCCAGGGCCGTGACGCAGCCCTTGGCGAAGTTGTCCTTGAACGTCGGCGAGGTGCCGGCGACCTGGCTCGCCGTCACGAAGCGCGCGCCGCCCACCGTGCGCTCGGCCGGGCAGGCGAGCTTCTGCTTGGTCTTCATCCCGGCATTGATCAGCGCGTCGGCGGCCACGATCGAGAAGGCGGTGCCGGCCGGGAACTTGCCGGCGAGGGCGTCCTTCTCCTGGTTGAGGCCATTCGTGCCCACCGCCAGGATCTGGCCCGTCAACCGGTCGACCGCGACCAGCGCGCTGGTCTCCGTCTGCGCCACGGCGGCGTCGGCGGCGCGCTGCTTGGCGCTGTCGATCGTGGTGTGTACGGGTACGTTCTTGCGGCCGGGCCACTCCTTTAGCTGCGCCACCTCGTTGTCGGTCTTGAGGTCGAGGATGACCACCCGGGTCTGCGTGGATCCGGTGAGGTAGTCCTGATAGGCGCGCTGGAGCCCGCTCTGTCCGTAGGAGTCACCCGCCCGCTGGGGGCCGCCGAGTTTCTGCTCGGTCTCCGGGGTCAGCTCGCTGACCTTGCCGACGATGTCCTTGGGGTCGTCGGGCGCGACAGGCTGCCTCTGCGGTCGGGTGATGAGCTGCGGGATCTTTTCGAGCCTGTCCTTCACATCGCGGTAGCGCTTGGCGCCGAAGTTGGCGAGCGGGACGAACTGCTTCGGCGGCGACGACCTGATGCGGCTCAGCAGCCGGTCCTGGGCGAACAAGGTGATCGCCGAGAGCTGCTCGACGACCTCCTCCGCCTGGTCACCGAGCTGCGACGGGGTGACACCGACCACGTAGAGGAACTGGGGGCTCTGAAGCGGGTTGTTGTTCCTGTCGACGACCGACTCGCGCGGCTTCGGGTCGGTGGAGACGGCGAACCGCTGGCCGTCCTTCAGCTGCGGGTGCAGCACGGAAGGCGACCAGCGCACCTTCCACAGACCGTTCACCAGGTGCAGCGGCAGTACGCCGTCATACCCCCAGAGGGGGTTGTTCTCCCCCAGGTCGACCTCCGCGTGGAAGTCGGCCCGCGTCTGGTCGCCGGCCCGGGTGATGCTTTTGATCTTGAATCGGAACGAGGCCGCGTCGAGTTCCGCCTTCGCGTCCGACAGCGCCTTGCGTACGGTCGCCCGGTCACCGTCGGTACGGCCGGCCGCGAGGTCGTAGTCCTCCGACTGCCAGCCCACCAGGAAGTCCCGCACGGCATCGTGCGGGGACGACTCCTCGAAGCAGGCGGTCAGCGACATGCTCGCGACGGCCAGCGTGACGGTCGCGGCCAAGCCGCGGCGTACGCGGCCCAGGCGTACGGGACGGCTCATCGGTTGCGTTGCCGCACTGCCCGGGCCATCTCGCGCTTGGCCTGCTGCTCCGCCAGCGTCTGCCGCTTGTCCCAGTCCTTCTTACCGCGGGCGATGCCGATCTCGATCTTGGCCCGGCCGTCCTTGAAGTAGAGGGACAGCGGCACGATCGTCAGCCCGCCCTCCTTGGTCTTGGCGGCGAGCTTGTCGATCTCCTTGCGGTGGAGCAGGAGCTTGCGCTTGCGGCGGGCGGCGTGGTTCGTCCACGTCCCCTGGGTGTATTCGGGGATGTGGACGTTCAGCAACCACGCTTCGCCATCGTCGATGGAGGCGTAGCCGTCGCTGAGGGACGCGCGTCCCTCGCGCAACGACTTCACCTCGGTGCCCTGCAGCACGAGCCCCGCCTCGAAGGTGTCCTCGACGTGGTAGTCGTGCCGGGCACGCTTGTTCTGGGCGACGACCTTCCGCCCGGTCTCACGTGGCATGCTACGACCTTACCGGCGATTCGTCAGACCCTGAGGTAGCGGCGGAGCGTGACGAAGGACGCCAGCACACAGATGAACACACCGATCACCATGGTCAGCGTGATCACCGAGGCCACCGAGTCCCAGCCGAGCTGACTGCCGAACGCGAAATAACGCGCGATCTCCTCGAACAGGAAGACCTTCGCGACGATCAGCATCACGGCGGCGATCACCCCGCCCATCAGCCCGGAGATCACGCCCTCCATGACGAAGGGCAGCTGGATATAGAGGTTGGACGCCCCGACCAGCCGCATGATCCCGGTTTCTCGACGGCGGTTGAAAGCCGACAGCCGCACGGTGTTGCCGATCAGCAACGCCGCCGCCAGCACAAGAACGATGGCCACCGCCAACGCACCTGATCTCAGCTTGTCGAGCAACCCGAAGAACTGGTTGACCAGGTCCTTCTGGTTCGTCACCTGCGACACGCCGGCCTTGCCCTGGAGCGCCTGCACTATCGGCTGGTAGTTGTTGGGGTCCTTCAGTTTGACGCGGAAGGACGTGGGCATGTCGTCGACCGTCATCGCTTCGACGAGCAGCTTGTTGCCGGCATAGGTCTTCTGGAAGTTGGCGTAGGCAGCGGCCTGGTTCTCGTAGAGGACCTGCTCGACACCGGTCATGCCCTGGATCTCACCTTGCAGATCCTTGGTCTGCTGGGCGCTGATCGCCTTGCCCTTGCAACTGGGCATCGGCGTGTTCTTGCCGCACAGGAAGACCGATACCTCGACCTTGTCGTACCAGAAGCCCTGCATCATCGTGACCTGGGCGTTGATCATCAGGCCGATGCCCAGCATCGCCATGCCGACGGCCACGGTGATGACCACCGCGATCGTCATGGTGAGGTTGCGACGGAGGCCGATCCAGACCTCGGAGAAGATGAAGTTCGCCCGCATGTTCTGTCTACTGCTCCCTGTCAGTACGCCTGGCCGTACACGCCACGCGACTGGTCGCGGACGATCTTGCCGTCCTCCAGCTCCACGACACGCTTGCGCATGGAGTCGACGATGGCCGCGTCGTGCGTGGCCATGACGACCGTAGTGCCAGTCCTGTTGATCCGGTCGAGCACCTTCATGATGCCGATGCTCGTCGCGGGGTCGATGTTGCCCGTCGGCTCGTCGGCCAGCAGGATCATGGGCCGGTTGACGAAGGCGCGGGCCATGGCGACGCGCTGCTGCTCGCCGCCTGACAGCTCGTCGGGCATCCGGTGGGCCTTGCCTTCCAGGCCGACCAGCTCGATGACCTCGGGCACCACCTTGCGGATGAACCGCCGCGGCTTACCGATGACCTCGAGCGCGAACGCCACGTTCTCGTAGACGTTCTTGTTCGGGAGCAGCCTGAAGTCCTGGAACACGCAGCCGATGCGGCGGCGCAGGTGCGGCACCTTGAAGTTGGACAGGCGGGCCAGATCCTTGCCGGCGACGTGAATCGCCCCGGAGTTGGGCCGCTCCTCCTTCAGAACCAGACGCAGGAAGGTGGACTTGCCTGATCCCGAAGGACCGACGAGGAACACGAACTCGCCCTTGTCCACGTCAACGGAGACATGGTCGAGAGCGGGCCGGTTCTGGTTCGTGTAGACCTTGGTGACATTATCGAAATGGATCACGAGAGCATCACGGCATGCCAGTCTAGGGGTCAGGACGGAAGCGAGGGTGGCACATGCCCACTTCCCGCCACACACCTATCGGGGACGGCTTTCTTTACTGATGATCGACGTTCCGATTGGCCAGAGCACAGTCTAGGGGGAAGACTGGCATGGAACGTCCATAACGGAAACAAAACGATTGTGCGGCTAGACTTGGGGCTGACATGAGTTGCCAACACCTCGTATGCGCGCAGTGCGCCCACCCTGTGATCGAGGGCCGCTGCCCCCTGTGCCGAGCCAACCGCGAGCGGATGCACAACCACGGCTTCGCCGGGCTGTCACCCGCCCTTATCCTGCTGCTGCTGGTCGTGCTGCTCTTCCTGGCCCTGGTGCTCAAGCACCTAAGCGGGCTCTGACTCCTGCCGGCGCATCCAGCGGATCTCCGACTCGATGAACTCATCGATGTCGCCGTCGAGAACGGCGGTCGGGTTGCCCGCCTCCGTGCCCGTGCGCAGATCCTTCACGATCTGGTAGGGGTGCAGCACATAGTTGCGGATCTGCGTGCCCCATGACGTGGTCGAGGCGCCACGCAGCTCGGACATGCGCTCAGCCTCCTCCTGCCGCTTGCGCTCCAGCAGCTTGGCCTGCAGCACGTTCATCGCCGAGGCGCGGTTCTGGAGCTGCGAGCGCTCGTTCTGGCAGGAGACCACGATGTTGGTCGGCAGGTGGGTGATGCGGACCGCCGAGTCGGTCGTGTTGACGCCCTGGCCGCCGGGTCCCGACGAGCGGTAGACGTCGATGCGGAGCTCGTCCTCGTTGATGTCGATGTGGTCGGTCTGCTCGACGACCGGCACGATGTCGACCCCGGCGAACGAGGTCTGCCGGCGGCCCTGGTTGTCGAACGGGCTGATGCGGACCAGCCGGTGGGTGCCGTGCTCGCCACGGAGCGTGCCGTAGGCGTAGGGGGCCTTGATCGTGAAGGTGGCCGACTTGATGCCGGCCTCTTCCGCGTAGGAAGTGTCGTAGACCTCGGTCGAGTAGCCCTTGCGCTCGGCCCACCGCAGGTACATGCGCAGCAGCATCTCCGCCCAGTCGGCGGCGTCGACGCCGCCCGCCTGCGAGTTGATGGTGAGCAGCGCCTCGCGCGCGTCGTAGGGGCCGGACAGGAGGGTGCGGACCTCCAGCGCGCCGATGTCGGACCGGAGCGAGGCCAGCTCCTTGTCGGCCTCGGCCCTGGTGTCCTCGTCACCTTCCTCGGCGGCCAGCTCGTAGAGGACGCTGAGGTCGTCGAGGCGGCGCACCAGCCCCTCGACGCGGTTGAGCTCACCCTGCATGTGCGAGAGCTTGCTGGTGACCTTCTGGGCCTGCTCAGGGTCGTCCCACAGGTCGGGCGCGGCTACCTGCCCCTCCAGCTCCTCGATCTGCTTGCGCATGGCGCCGAGGTCGAGCACGTCCTGGATGCTCCGCAGGGTGCCCGCGAGCTCGTTGATCTCTTCTGCTGGATCGATGCCTGCCACGTTTCCTTAGGGTACGCGACCCTCGCGGGCCCGAATAACATGGCCACGTGCGTAGTTACGGTCGGCGGAAGGTGCTGGCGCTCGCCGCCGGCCTGCTGGCCGCGGCGGTCGGCTGCTCGGCCGCGCCACAATCCGAGCCCAGTCAGGTGGCGGCGACCACGGCGAAGCCCGTGACCCCGACACCCTCGGCGGAGACCCCGCTGATCACGCCGGCCGACGCGGCCAAGGCGTTCGCCACGTTCACCGCCACCGACGACCTGCTGCGGGCCGGAGGCGATCTACGGCTGGCGATGCAGCTGACCCGCGACGCGGAGGCCCAACTCACCTCTGCCGCGTTCCTGTCGACGGGCAACCGGCCGCCGCGCTACACGTGGGGTGCGCCGACGCTGATCGTCCCGCGGTTCAAGCCGGGTGAGGCGGCGCCCTGGTTCACGGTGCTGGCCACGCGCAACGGCCATCCGACGCTGCTGACGTTCGCCAAGGACGACGACTGGCGGCTCAGCGCGGCGACGCAGCTGCTGCCGGGGCAGGACCCGCCCCGCATCCAGTTCGACGCGGAGGGCTACGCGACGGTGCTGGCGCCCGACGACAAGAGCATCACCATCAGCCCGCAGTTCATGGGCCCGCTGCACGCCACGGTGGCGGAGGCGGGCGAGACGGGCGTGGCGGCCGGCCTGATCGAACGGGGTCCCTACACCACGGACGTGGCGGAACAGATCACCACCGACCGGGAGCGGGCCAAGATCGGCGGGTTCAGCTACGACTCGATCTTCAGCGCGGGCGACTACCCGGTCTACGCGCTGCGCATGGTGGGCGGCGGGGCGCTGATCCAATACGCGATGACGCGCACGACGACGACCACGGTGGAGACGGACAAGGCCGACTTCGTCCCGGTGCCTGAGTCGGCCCGCTGGCTCTATCACAACGACAAGGCGCGCCGCTTCCTGAAGACGACGGAGATCAACCAGTACGCGACGGTCGTCCCGCCGTCCGGCACCCCCACCCCGGCCGCCATCATCGCCCACACCGGCGCCCTCACCAAGGCCGTAGGCGGCGATCCCTAAACCCCCTTTTTTCTTTTACGGCAGGCACGGTGGGCCCCACCCGCCGTACGGGGCTGGGGCCTGTCCAGGGGCACGCTCCTCCGGTGGAGGTGGCTTGGCGCCGTTACGTGCGCATTCTTGGCCCCGGCCGTGGTCGTCCCTAACCCACCGCACAGAGTCGGGACACGCTGCTCCCGTTGATGTGGCTGAGCGCCGTGACGTGCGTCTTCTTGGCCATGGCCTTCCCACACACAGTGGTGGTCGCTACGCGAAGGTCTCCCGTAGGCGTTGGAGGGCCTTGTGGGAGGGGGTGCCGGGGGCGGCGGTGTAGAGGACCAGGCGTTGGTCCGCGCCGGCTATGGGGAGGAAGTCGCAGTCGAGCTCGATGGGGCCTGCGATGGGGTGGGTCATGTGCTTCGTCAGGGTGCGCTGGACCTCGATGTCACGGGTCGCCCACAGCTCGGCGAAAAGGGGGCTGCGCTCTTTCAGGTCGTCGACCAGGGTTCTGATGTCGGCGTCCCCTGGGTAGCGGCCGGTGGCTCGGAGGTCGGCCACGCACTTGCGGGCGAGTTGGAGCTTGTCGGCCGGCGCGGCCTGCTCGCCGAAGAGCCAGCGCAGCGTGTTGCGTTCCCGGGGTGGCGTCTCTGACAGGGCCTGGCGGTGCCTACCCGCCCGGTACGGCCCCCGACCAGCATGTCCGCATGACGATCCTGGTAACCGGAGCCCGTGGACACGTGGCCCGGAGTCTCATACGACAGCTCCTGGCGGCCGGCGAGCGGGTCCGCGCCGCCAGCAAAGATCCCGCCGCCACCCACCTGCCCACCGGCGTGGACGTGGTCGACGCGGGCAGTGCGGCACTCGCGCTGGACGGCGTCGACCGGATGTTCCTCTACGCCGACCGGCAGGGGCTGGACGCCTTCCTGGCGAAGGCCCGCGAGGCCGGAGTGCGCCACGTCGTCCTCCTGTCGGCCGCTCTGGCGGACCCCACGGCCTCGGACGCGATCGCCCGCATGCACGGCGTGGCGGAAGAGTCGGTCACCGCCTCAGGGCTCTCCTGGACCGCCCTGCGCCCCGGCAGCTTCGCCACCAACACCCTCGGATGGGCGCCGAAGATCATCGCGGAAGGCAGGGTCACCAGCCCGTTCCCTGACACCCACTCGGCTCCCATCCACGAAGCCGACATAGCCGAAATCGCGCTGAAGGCCCTGACAGAAGATGGCCATGAGAACACCGTCTACAAGTTGACCGGCCCCGAGTCCCTCACCCAACGCGACCAGATGAACACGATCGCGCGAGTGATCGGCAAGCCGATCGAGTGGCACCTACAGGACATGGAAGCCCACCGCCAGGCTCTGTCCAGCTGGGGCTCACCGGAAGTAGTGGAGTCACTCGTTCAAAACTCCATAGCGGCCATAAACACCCCAGAAACGCCATCAACCACATTCGCTGACCTAACCGGCAAACCCTCAAGAACCTTCGCCCAGTGGACAGAGGACCACAAGCACGCCTTCACGGCCACAAACTAGCCAGACGTCGAGGCCAAGACGCGACCACGGTCGGGGTCAAGAACGCGCGCGTCACAGCGCCCAGCCACCCCACCAGAGCAGCGTGCCCCGGGACGGGGGTCCGGCTCTGTGCGGTGGGTGGGGAGTGACCACGGCCGGGGCCAAGAAGACGCACGTCACGACGCCCAGCCACCCCCACCGGAGGAGCGTGCCCCTGGACAGGCCCCAGCACCGTGCGGCGACTGGGGCCCACCGGGCCTGCCGTAAAGGATGGAAAAGCTCTGAAAGCGATCAGCCCTCGGTGTGGGGAAGGCTGCTTGAGGCGACGAGTGTGCGGATCGCGCGGAGGGCCACGGAAAGCGTCGCGAGGTCGAAGTTGTCGCTTTCCCAGATTTCCGAGAGCGTCTGACGGGCTCGGTGGACCGCCGCCGAGTTCGCCTCCGTCCAGCGGGCCAGTCGCTCCTCCGGAGACAGCCCAGGCGTGCTGTGGGCCAGCACATCGCGGGTCAGCGAGGCGTGGGCCGCGTACAGGTCGTCCCTGAGTGCCGCCCGCGCCATCGAGTTCCAGCGGTTGTCACGCGGCAGCGCGATCACCCGCTCCCTGAGGAGGGCCAGCTGGAGGCGGTCGGCGAGGTCGAAGTACACCTCCGCCGCCTCGTTGACCGGACGACCCGTGAGCGACGAGATCTCCACCAGGTCGAACGTCGAATAGGCGGGCACCATGGCCGCCACCCGCTCCGCGAGGTCCAGCGGCACGCCGCGGGCCGCGAAGGAGTCGCGGCGCTCCTCGAAGGCCGCCAGGTCGGGCCCGGCGAGCAGCTTCGGGATGTGGCCGAGCAGGCCGTTCACGCCCTTGACGAAGAAGCTCACCGACCCGGCCAGGTCGAGCGGCGGGCGGCGGTTGCCGAGCAGCCAGCGCGTGCCGCGTTCGGCCAGCTTCCTGGCCTCCAGCAGCATCGCGATCTGGATCGACGTGTCGGCCTTGTTGTCCAGCGCTTCCACCGCGCGGTGGAAGCTGGCCAGGTCGAACACCTCGCGGGCGACGAGGTAGGCGCGGACGATGTCGGGCGTCGAGGCCCCGGTCTCCTCGCTGAAGCGGAACATGAACGTGGTGCCCATCGAGTTGACCAGCTCGTTCACCACGCAGGTGGTGATGATCTCGCGGCGCAGCGGATGAGCGTCCATGTACGGCCGGAACCGTTCGCGCAACGCCGACGGGAAGTACGACACCAGCCACGAGGCCAGATACGGGTCGTCGGGCAGGTCGGAGGCGAGCAGCTCCGCGTCGGCCACCAGCTTGGTGTAGGCCAGCAGCACCGAGAACTCCGGCGCCGTCAGGCCCAGCCGGGCCTGGCGGCGTTCGGCCAGCGTCTTGTCGGAGGGCAGGAACTCCAGCTCCCGGTTGACCAACCCGTCACGCTCCAGGCGCCGCAGATAGCGGGAGTGGATGTGAAGCATCTCGGGGGCCTGGGCGCGGGTCGCGGCCAGCACCACGTTCTGGGCGTAGTTGTCGCGCAGCACCAGGTCGGCGACCTCGTCGGTCATCGAGGTGAAGACCTGGTTGCGCTGCTTGTCGGTCAGCTCGCCGTCGCGGACGACCTGGTCGAGCAGGATCTTGATGTTCACCTCGTGGTCGGAGGTGTCGACCCCGGCCGAGTTGTCGATGAAGTCGGTGTTGACCAGCCCGCCGCCGCGCGCGAACTCGATGCGGGCCAGCTGGGTGAACCCCAGATTGCCGCCCTCGCCGATGACCTTGCAGCGCAGCTCCGCGGCGTCGACCCGGAGCGGGTCGTTGGCCTTGTCGCCCACGTCGGCGTCGGACTCGGTGCTCGCCTTGACATAGGTGCCGATGCCGCCGTTCCACAGCAGATCCACGGGGGCCCGGAGGATGGCGCTGATCAGGTCGTTCGGCGCCATCGAGGTGATCGCCGCGGGGATGGAGAGCGCCTCGCGGATCTGCGGCGTGATCTGGATGGACTTGGCCGTACGCGGGTAGACGCCGCCACCCGCCGAGATCAGCTGGGTGTCGTAGTCCGCCCAGGAGCTGCGGGGCAGCTCGAAGAGCCGTTGCCGCTCGGCGAAGCTACGGGCGGTGTCGGGGTCGGGGTCGATGAAGATGTGGCGGTGGTCGAAGGCGGCCACCAGCCGGATGTGCGGCGACAGCAGCATGCCGTTGCCGAACACGTCGCCCGACATGTCGCCGATGCCGGCCACGGTGAAGTCGGTGGTCTGTATGTCGGTCCCGATCGTGCGGAAGTGGTACTTGACCGACTCCCAGGCGCCGCGCGCGGTGATGCCCATCGCCTTGTGGTCGTAGCCGATCGAGCCGCCGGAGGCGAAGGCGTCGCCGAGCCAGAAGCCGTACTCCTTGGCCACGCTGTTGGCGATGTCGGAGAAGGTGGCGGTGCCCTTGTCGGCGGCGACCACCAGGTAGGGGTCGTCGCCGTCGTGCCTGACCACCTCCGGCGGGGGCACCACCTTGCCGTCGACCAGGTTGTCGGTGACATCGAGCAGCCCGGAGATGAACGTCCGGTAGCACGCCACGCCCTCGGCGAGCATCTCCTCCCGCCCTCCGCCCACAGGCGGACGTTTTACGACAAATCCGCCCTTGGACCCAGTGGGCACGATAACGGTATTTTTCACCATCTGGGCTTTGACCAGGCCGAGGATCTCCGTCCGGAAGTCCTCCATCCGGTCCGACCACCGCAGCCCGCCTCTGGCCACCTTGCCGAAGCGCAGGTGCACGCCCTCGACCCGGGCCGAGTACACGAAGATCTCGTACTTCGGCCGCGGCAGCGGCAGCACGCTGATCGCCTGCGGGTCGAACTTCAGCGAGATGTACGGCTTGCGGCGCCCGCCGACGGTCTGGAAGTAGTTGGTACGCAGCGTCGCCTGGATCATCTCCAGGTACGCCCGCAGGATCCGGTCCTCGTCGAGCGAGGCGACCTCGTCGAGCGCGCCCAGGATCTCCTCGTTGAGCGCGTCGGTCAGGTCGGCCCGCACATCGTCGCCGCGCCGGGGGTCGAGCCGCGCCTCGAACAGCCGCACCAGCAGCCGGGCCAGCCGCACGTTGCCCGTCAGCACCCGCTCCATGTAGCGCTGGGAGAAGGCGGAGCCCGCCTGGCGCAGGTATTGGGCGTAGACGCGCAGGATCTCGACCTGCTCCCAGGTCAGTCCGGCCCGCAGGATGAGGGCGTTGAAGTTGTCGGCCTGGACCTCGCCCTTCCACAGCGCGGTGAGGCCGTCCTGGAAGAGCCGCTTGAAGTCCTTCCTGTCGACCTCCTCGTTCGGCGTGTAGCGCAGCCCGAAGTCGTAGATCCAGGCGTTCTTGGTGGCGGGGTCGTTGTCCCGGTCGATCTCGTACGGCCGCTCGTCCACGACCTCGACGCCGAGCCGCTGGATCAGCGGGAGCGCCCGCGACAGCGAGATGGGCGTGCCCAGTTTATAGATCTTCAGCCGCCGCTCGCCCTCGGCCGCGTCATAGGGCTCGTAGAGGTTGAGGCCGATCTCGTTCTCATCAGCGCCGACCAGCTCCTCCAGGCGGCGCAGGTCCACCACGGCCATCTGCGGAGGGAAGTCGGCCTTGTAGCCCTCGGGAAAGGCCGACTGGTAGCGCCTGCTCAGCTGGGGGGCCTCCACCTCGGAGGTCTGCTCCGCCAGCGCCGCGGCCAGGTCGTCCTCCCAGGACCGGGTGATCGCGGCCAGCCGCGACTCGAGCTCCTGCACGTCGACGCTCGGCGGCGGCAGCTGCCGGCCGCGCTCGCCGCGGATGACCACGTGCAGCCGGGCCAGGGCGGACTCGCCGATCATCGCGCTGTAGTCGAGCGTCTTGCCGCCCAGCGCCTTGAGCAGGAGCTCCTGCATCTTGTAGCGCACCTGAGTGGTGTAGCGGTCGCGCGGCAGGTAGATCAGGCAGGAGATGTAGCGGCCGTAGTCGTCGCGGCGCAGGAACAGCTTGACCTGCTTGCGCTCGCGCAGCCGCAGCACGCCGAGCGCGATCGGCAGGAGCTGGTCGAGCGAGGTCTGGAAGAGCTCGTCACGCGGGAAGGTCTCCAGGATCTCGATCAGGTCCTTGCCGTCGTGGCTGTCGGGGGCCAGCCCGGCCTGCTCCAGCACGTCGGCGAGCTTGCGCCTGAGCACCGGGATCCTGGAGATCGACTCGCTGTAGGCCACGTGCGTGAACAGGCCGAGGAAGCGGCGCTCGCCGATCACCTCGCCCTCCGGCGAGAACAGCTTCACCCCGATGTAGTCGAGGTAGGCCGCGCGGTGCACGGTCGCCCGGGAGTTGGCCTTGGTGATGATCAGCAGTTGCTTCTCGCGCGCCTTGGCGCGCACCTCGGGGGGAAGCACGGAGAAGCTCTCCGAGCCGATCTTGTCGTCCCGCAGGATGCCCAGCGCCGCGCCGGGCAGCGCGCGCAGCGCGTCGCCCTCGTCGGTGTGCTCCAGGCGGTACTCGCGGTAGCCGAGGAAGGTGAAGTGCCCGTCGGCGAGCCAGCGCAGCAGGTCGAGGCTGTCCTCGACCTCCGCGGGCTCCAGCGGCGGCGGGTTCAGCGTGAGGTCCTCGGCGGTCTGTACGGCCACCCCCCGCATCTTCCTGAAGTCCTCGACCGCCTGCCGCACGTCGGACAGGACCCGCTGGAGGTCGGCCTCCAGCTGCCTGAGCACCTCGGGGTCGGACTGCCGGTCGATCTCGAAGTGCATCCAGGACTCGACCAGCATCTGGCCGGTGACGTCCTCCTGGCCCCGGCCGAGCATCTTGCCGGTCATGTCACGGCGTACCCGCATCTGCGGGTGGACCACCAGATAGGTGTTGATGTCATGCCTGGCGAGCTCCATCGTCACCGAGTCGACCAGGAAGGACATGTCGTCGGTGACCACCTCCACCACGGAATGTCCGGGGTCCCACCCGTTCTCCTCGAGGGTCGGCGTGTAGACGCGGACCACTGCCCGGCCCTGGGGGCGTACCTCGGCCAGCTGCTTCTGCGACATCGCCGGGCCGTACACGTCAACGGGGCTGCGGTCGAGCAGGTCCTCCGGCGCGATGTGCCGGTAGTAGACGCGCAGGAAGGCCAGTGCGTCCTCGGGGCTCACATGGTCGCTGCCCACCGCGCATCGTTGCGCGGCTCGCTGGAGCAACTCATCCTTGGCCTCGTCGAGCGGCATTTCGCTCTCACTCCTTTGTGAGGGTTCGCCATGGCTTGTCACAGCCAGGCCCTTAGTTCCCACAACAGTGGGAAGTAGTGCAGGCGGGTCCTACCTCGCAGGTAGGGGGCACCCGTCGAGCCGCCGGTGCCCGACTTGGTGCCGATCTGCCGTTCGACCATCTGCACGTGGCGGGTCCGCCACTGGGCGGCGGTCTCGTCGTGGGTCAGCAGATCTTCGGCCAGTTGCCACAGGTCGTCGTGCGACCCGCGATCCCTCGCCACGGCCAGCAGCGTGCCCATGATCTCGTCGTCGGAGACCGGCAGCCCACGCTGGGAAAGGGCGGTGACATAAGCATCCCACAGCGTCGGCTCGGCCAGCCGACGGCGCAGCCTGCCGAGCTCGGCTTCGTCGGCGTCCCTGAGCCGGCCGAGGTAGCTCGGATCCTTCAGGCCAGACAGGAACTCCAGCTCGCGGAACTGCACCGACTGGAAGCCACTCGCCGGGGAGAGCCTGGCCCGGAACTCCAGAAAGTCCTGGGGCGTCATAGTCTCCAGCACGTCGACCTGCTCGATCAGCACCCGCTCCACCGCGTGCACCCGCTTGAACACGTGCCTGGCCTGCCAGAGCTCGCCGTTGAACATGGCTTCGCGGCCGGCCTCCAGCTCGTGCAGCAGCAGTTTGAACCAGAGCTCGTAGACCTGGTGGATGGTGATGAACAGCAGCTCGTCAGGCGCCTGCGACTGCGGCCGTTGCTGGGCGAGCAACTCGGGCAGGCGTAGATAGCCGCCGTAGGAGAGCCGGCCGCCCTCCTCGCCGAATCGCCTGTCGGGAGGAACGGCCGCATCACCGTCGATGCCCACCGAACACCTCCCCAAGCCGCCCGGTCTGCTCGACCGGGCGTACACGCCTCGCCGTACCGATATCACCCGAAAAGGGGAAAAAGGTCAACGTGACATCGACATCGGCGGGTCGTCCTCAGCGGCTGAGGGCAGGTGTTTGAGCTCGTCGAGCCGGCTCGGAATCTCGGCCATGTCCTGGAGCTCCGCCTGGCACCTTGCGCATGTGTCGAGGTGGCGCTCGAACTCCTCCAGCTCCTCTTCATCGAGGACACCGAGGACGTAGGCGGCCACCCCTTCATGCATTACCCGGCTACCCCCTTGTCCCGCAGAAGCACACGGAGAGCCCGGATCCCGTAGTAGAGCCTGGACTTCACCGTGCCCGGCGGGATCCCCAGAATCTCCGCCGCTTCATTTATCGTACGGTCCCGAAGGTAGGTCTGCTCAATGACTTCCCGGTGTTCTTCTGACAGGCTCCGCAGCGCGTCAGCGACCACCATGGCCGAGAGCGCCCGCTCCGAGCCGTCAGGGACCGCCAACATGTCGACTTCCGGCGGTTCGACCTCGTGCGGCCGAACACTCTTACGCCGGCGACCGTCGATGACGATACGGCGGGCCACTGTCAGTAGCCATGCCCAGATGAGGCTGGGCTCCCATTGAAGTCTTGCCGAGTGACGCCAGGCTCTAACGATCGTCTCTTGAACGACGTCTTCGGCCCATTGAAGATCGTTCCCGGTCGACTTGCGTACGTGGCGCAGCAGAGGGCCGCCGAACTCCTGGTAGAGCACCGCAATGCGGTGTTCCGCCTCGGCATCCGTACTCTCTAACTTGCCGGCGAGATGACCTAGCACGGGGCACATCTTTACACCTTCGTTATCACTCCGGTAGCCACTCCGATAACTCCAGTCATTTCTGACTATTCCGACCCCGTGAGTGAACCGGTTCCCGAAGGCCCACGTACCTCCGATCATGCACAGGCTTTTGCGCGGCGAACTGCTCATGTTCGGCGGCTTCGCAGTGGCTGCCACGGTCACGATCCTGCTGGTCCTGCCACCAGGGAGCTCCGCAGGATCCACTCAGTACACGCAGTCGGCCGCCGGTCCCCTCGGGCCGGCGGACCGCGACCTGCTAGTCAGAGTACGCCAGGCGGGCCTCTGGGAGATTCCTGTTGGCCAATGGGCCCAGACACGCGCCGAGTCAGCGAGCGTGAAGGAGACCGGGAGGCACCTGGTCGAAGATCACACGAAGCTGGACGAGGCGACACGCGCGCTCGCCGCGAAACTCGGCGTGCCCATCCCAGACGTGGCCAATGCCGATCAGCAGAGCTGGATGGCCCAGCTGTCCGCGGAGAAGGGTCCCGCCTTCGACAAGGACTTCGCCAACCTGTTGCGAGCCGCGCACGGCAAGGTCTTCGCCGTCGTGGCAAACGTGCGGGCGGGGACCCGCAACAGCGAGATCAGGAAGTTCGCCAACACCGCCAACACGGTGGTGCTGAAGCACATGACGCTGCTCGAAGGCACTGGCCTGGTCGACTTCGGCGAGCTTCCCGAGCCCCCCACGCCCTCACCGGTTCCACCCGTCGCAACGGCGGTCGATACGAGGAGACAGTAATGAGGAGATCCAGACGCACGGCCGCGGCCGTGTCCGCCCTGGCCGTGATGGCCAGCGGCCTGGTGTCCGCGGCCGTGATCGGCGTCGGTCCGGCGCTTGCGGACCATTGCGATCCGGCGCAGCAGAGCAACAACCAGCAGCCGTCTCAATCACCGACGCAACAAAGGCGACAGCAGCAGGCTCCGGACAACCAGGACCAGCAACAGCAGCAGGACCAGGGTCAGCAACAGAACAACCAGGATCAGCAGCAACAGGACCAGGGGCAGCAGGACCAGCAAGGTCAGCAGCAACAGGACCAGCAGGGCCAGCAGCAGCAGGACCAGGGGCAGCAACAGCAGCAGGGTCAGCAGCAGCAGCAAGGCGGCGGAGCCCTCTTGGCCGCGCCGACCCCGGAGCCGGGAACGCAGGACACCGGTAACGGCCAGGACCAGCAGAACAACAACCAGGACCAGCAGCAGGACCAGCAGGACCAGCAGGACCAGCAAGGTCAGGATCAGCAACAGGACCAGCAGGGCCAGCAGCAGCAGCAGTTCCGCCGCCGGGGCAACAACAACAACCAGAACCCGACGAAGCGCCCGTCTGCCACCCCCTCCCCCACCGAGAGCGACCACGACGAGGGCGAGTGCGCCGACCTCGGCCCGTTCGTCGAGGACTTCGTCGACATCCGCCAGGTCGGCCGCGGCCAGCTCGCCAACCCCCAATTCGGTAGGAACGGTTCAAGGGGCACCTTCGTCTCCTCCTGCGGGACGAACGGCAACAAGCACAACAACCCCGACAACTTCATCGTCGCTCCGGGCGTGAGCAACGGCGCTCACCACCTGCACGACTACGTGGGCAACCTGACGACGGACGGGTTCTCGACGGACCAGAGTCTCGCCGCGGGCGGCACCACCTGCCGGTTCGGCGACAAGTCGGCCTACTTCTGGCCGGTGCTCCGCGATCGCAAGGTGGACGTCAACACCAGCGACCAGGACGGCAACGTCGGCCAGGTCCTGCGGGCCCGCCAGGTGACCCTCCAGTTCCGCGGCAACGCCTCGTCCAGGGTGGTCGCGATGCCGAGGTTCCTGAGGATCATCACCGGTGACGCCAAGGCGGCCACGAACGGCGGGGCGAACGCGAAGGCGGCGTGGACGTGTACCGGCTTCCAGAACCGCATCACTAATAACAAATATCCACTCTGCCCACGCGGCAGCCAGGTTGTCCGTATTCTAGATTTCCCAAGTTGCTGGGACGGCCAGAACACCGACAGCGCCAACCACCGTACGCACGTGGTGTTCCCGGGACAGGGTGGCGCCTGCCCGCAGGGAACCAAGGCCATCCCACAGCTGCGCATGTCCCTCACGTACTCGGTTCCACAGGGGCCGTCCTTCGCCGTGGACGCGTTCCCTGAGCAGAAGCACAATCCGGTGACCGATCACGCCGACTTCGCCAACGTGATGTCTGACCAGCTCATGAACTTCGTGGTCAGCTGCATCAACCGCGGACGTCGTTGCTGACGTAGATCGGCCCTCCCGAGTCGCACCCTCAATCGACGACCATGGAGGGAATCGATGCTCCACAGAAGACTGCCCCGGCACGCTCCGAGCAAGCTGGACTCCAGGTATGTCCGGTTCGGAGTAAGCGCCGTGCTCGCCGCGTTGGTCCTGGCGGGGTTCGCCCTGACCAGGACCGACAGCGGAATCTCCGTGCTCGGCCAAGGGGTGGCTTTCCTCGAGTTCTACGCGGGCGTGTTCGCCCTGGTGCTGCTGAGCGCGACGGTCGGGCTCGGCCTGCTCACTACCGAACGCGTCTTCCTGTCCCCGTCCAACAGGGTCAGGGCACAGCTGGCACACCGGGCCACAGCGATGATCGGGATGGCCTACCTGGTCACGCACATCACGCTCATGGTCAGTCTGGGGCATGCCCCACTGGCCGCGACAGTGGTCCCAATTGCCGGTATCTATGTGGGATTCGGCGCTGTAGCCTTCGACATGATGGTGATCATCGTTGTGTCGGGGATGGTCCGAGGACGGTTCGCGGTGACGGCCAAGCCATGGATTTGGCGGGCGCTCCACGCCACCGCGTACCTGTCCTGGCCCGTGGCCATCATGCATGGCCTGACCGCGGGCCGCCCTCCGGCGGCCTGGGTGGCGTGGTCCTACATCGCCTGCCTCGCGGCGGTCGGTGGGGCGCTGCTCGTACGAGTGCTCGCCACCATGCTCAGGCCGGCTCTCCAGCCGGAATGGGTGAAGACGCCGGAGGTCGACACCTCACCGGTCGAGCGGCCGGTGGACGTCAACGCGCCGGTGAGCCTGGACGCGGCGCGCAGGAAGTACCGGGAGGCGGGATGAGACCGCACAGGAATGCCCAGGAGGCGCCAGAGTGATCCCGCATAGAGTCCCACGCGTGTTACGCGTGGGCCCGGCCCGGCTGACCGCCGGGCTGGAGCACACGAGGCGGATCGATCTGCCGGCGCACCGGACGCTTCATGGCGAGCCGGTGTTGCGCGATATCGAGACCCTGATCGCCCAGGTGAACGAGGTCGACATGCGCGGCCGAGGCGGAGCGGCGTTCCCCGTCGGCCGCAAGCTGCGCGCCGTCGCCGACGCCGCCGGGGCCCGCGAGAGTGTCGTGCTGGTCAACGGCTCGGAGGGCGAGCCGGCCAGCTTCAAGGACACCATGATGCTCATCCGCAACCCGCACCTCGTGCTCGACGGAGCGGTTCTCGCCGCCGAGGCCCTGCACGCGCGCGAGGTCGTCGTGGCGATCGGGTCCGGCGGCGAGGTGGCCGAGTCGTCGGTCTCCGCGGCCGTGGCCGAGCGGCGCGCCGCCAATGTGGCGGGCGGCCAGGAGAGCCACGTACGGATCCGGGTGGTCGGCCTGGAGGAGCGGTTCATCTCGGGCGAGGGCGGCGCGCTGGTGCGCGGCGTCAACGGCGACCTGGCCATCCCCAACGGCCGCAAGAAGCGCGCCGCCGAGAGCGGCGTGGACGGCCTGCCCACACTGCTGTCGAACACGGAGACCTTCGCCCAGCTCGCCCTGCTCGCCGAGTTCGGCCCCGAAGGCTACGCCGAGTACGGCACCGCCAAGGAGCCCGGCACCGTCCTGCTCAGCGTGAGCGGCGGCGCCACCAACCCCGCCGTCGTGGAGGCGCCCACGGGCACCCCGCTGATCGACGTCCTCGACCTGTGCGAGGCGGAGATCGGCGACGGCGTCCTCATGGGCGGCTACCACGGCGCCTGGATGAGCTACGAGAACGCCCTCTCCGCGGTGATCTCGCGCGAAGGCATGAAGGCGATGGGCAGCGAGCTGGGAGCCGGGATCATCGTCCCGCTCGGCGACTCGACCTGCCCACTCGGCGAGACCACCCGGGTGGCGGCCTACCTCGCCGCCCAGTCCTCGGGCCAGTGCGGTCCGTGCCGCCTCGGGCTGCCCGACGTGGCGCGGGCACTGCTCGCGCTGGCCGAGGGCACCGGGTCCACGGACGCGGTACGCCGCACCGTACGGGCCGTCGAGCGGAGAGGCGCCTGCTTCCACCCCGACGGCACCGCCAGGTTCGTCCTCTCCTCCCTGGACGCCTTCGAGAGCGACATCGCGCTTCACCTGGAGTACGGCTCCTGCGGCCGGCCGGTCCGCGGCGTGCTGCCCCTCCCGGAGCACGAGGACGAGCCCGAGTACCGCCTGGACGTGGACTGGACCCGTTGCGAGGGCCACGGCCTGTGCGCGCACCTGCTGCCGGAATTCGTGGAACTGGACGAATACGGCTTCCCGTCCTTCAAGACCGTGCCGGGCTGGATGGCGAAGGAGGCGCGTCGGGCCGTCGACATGTGCCCCGCGCTGGCCCTGCGCCTCAACGAGTCCATAGCGGTACGGGCGGGTTAATCCCCCGGTCCGTCCGCCTGAGCGCGCTCAGGCGGACGGACCGGGCGCCCCTCCCGCACCCTGACCGGGCTCCCCTGGTTATGCATTTGTGACCAACCCGGCGGCTTCCAGGGTCGTCTCACCGATCGGTTCACCACGATCACCAGGAGACGACCATGGACCGCCGCGACTTCCTCCGCGCCGCCACGCTGGCACCGGTACTGGGCTTGGTCTCCGTACCGCCCGCGCTCGCCTCCTCCGCCCCCGACTGGCCGGGGTTACGCCGCCGCCTCACCGGCAAGCTGGTCCTGCCGGCCGACGCGGGGTACGGCGCGGCGCGACGGCTGTTCAATCCCGCCTTCGACGGCATCAGGCCGGGCGGCGTCGCCTACTGCGCGACCCCCGCGGACGTCTCCGCGTGCCTGTCCTTCGTCCGCGCGAACCGCCTGCCCGTCACCGCCCGCTCGGGCGGCCACTCCTACGCGGGCTGGTCCACCGGCACCGGCCTGGTGATCGACGTCTCCCGGATGAACTCCGTCAGCTACGCGGCCGGCCGCGCCACCGTGGGCGCCGGGGCCAAGCTGGTCGACGTCTACGACAAGCTGGCCCGCCACGGCGTGAGCATCCCCGCCGGTTCGTGCCCCACGGTCGGGGTGAGCGGCCTGGCGCTGGGCGGCGGGATCGGCGTGGTCTCCAGGAAGTATGGGCTGACCTGCGACACGCTCGAGTCCGTACGGATCGTCACGGCCGACGGCCGCCTCCTGACCTGCGACGCCGACCACCACCCCGACCTCTACTGGGCGTGCAGGGGCGGCGGCGGCGGGAACTTCGGCGTGGCCGTGTCCTTCACCTTCCGCACCCACCAGACCCGCGACACCACCGTGTTCTTCCTGCACTGGCCGTGGGCCAAGGCCGAGGCGGCGGTCAAGGCCTGGCAGTCCTGGGCGCCCACCGCGCCGGACGAGCTGTGGTCCACGCTGCACCTGACCCGGAACAACGGGCTGGACGTGCAGATCGGCGGCACGTACCTGGGCGGGAAGGCGGCGCTCGACCGCCTCCTGGCACCGCTCGTCGCCGGGATCGGCCGCCCCTCCTCCCGCTACGCCTCCACGACGTCCTACGGACACGCCATGATGGTCATGGCGGGCTGCTCGTCGCTCTCGGTCGCACAGTGCCACCTTCCGGGCCAGACCGCCGCGGGCCGCCTCAGCCGGGACACCTTCGCGGCCAAGTCGCACCTGGCCTACCAGAAGCTGTCGGCGGCCGGGGTCAGGGCGCTGGTCGCCGGGGCGGCCCAGGCTGGGGAGCACACCGTGCAACTGGACGCGCTGGGTGGCGCGGTCGCCCGCGTCCGCCCGGACGCCACCGCCTTCCCGCACCGGGCGGCGTTGTTCGGCGTCCAGTACTACTCGAAGGGCACCGGCCGGGCCTGGCTGCGCGGCATCCACGGCGACATGCGTGCGCATCTGGGCGATCACGCGTACGTGAACTACATCGACCCGGACCTGACCGACTGGCGGAGCGCCTACTACGGAGCCAACGCGCCGCGCCTGGCCGCCGTGAAGGCCGCCTACGATCCCGGCCGGGTCTTCCACCTGCCCCAAGGTGTCTAAATCGGTCGCCGGACCGGGCCGTGAGCTGGGAAGATCAGTGACATGCGCAACTGGCCGCTCTTCGGGCTCTCCGTGACCACCCCGCGTCTCGAACTCCGCGTGCCGTCGCTCGCGGACCTCGACGAGCTCGGTGATCGAGCGGCCGAGGGCGTGCACGAGCCGGGCTACATGCCGTTCCTGTTCCCGTGGTCCGACGCCGAGCCGCAGGAGCGGGCCAAGGCCACCGTCCGCTACCACTTCCGTACCTGGGCCGAGTTCAGCAGGGAGAAGTGGACGCTGGAGTTCGCGGTGGTCTCCGAGGGGCGGGTGGTCGGCGTGCAGGCGCTGATGGCCTCCGACTTCCTGGTCACCCGGGAGGTCGGGACGGGCTCGTGGCTCGGCAAACGCTTCCAGGGCAGGGGCATCGGCAGGGAGATGCGCGCGGCGGTGCTCCACCTGGCCTTCGAGGGTCTGGGCGCGGAGTACGCGACGACGGAGGCGTTCCACGACAACCACGCCTCACTCGCGGTGACGCGCCGCCTCGGCTACCACGAGGACGGCATCATCCTGCACAACCGAAAGGGCACGGTGGCGACGGGCCGCCGCTTCCGCCTGCCCCGTACCGACTGGAAACCGATGGACGGCATCGACATCCACAACCTGGACCCCTGCCTCCCCCTCTTCGGCCTCTAGCACGACGCCCGCGGGCCCCTTTCGTCCTCTCCCTCGGAAGGACCCATGGGGCGGACCGCCTTCTTCCCCGCCTCCGAAGGCTGCGTCCCTCCCGAGAGGCCCAGCCACCACTCCTCGCCACGGAAGAGGGCGTCCGTCCATAGGACCTCTGCCACAACAGGCCCTCCCCTTGCCCGCCCCCGAAAGGGGACCCCAAAGAGCCCAGCCACCACGGACCGCCTTCTTCCCCTCCCCCAGAGGGGGTATCTCCCAAAGGAACCCCAGCCACCACGGACCGTCACAGGGACCGAGACGGGTCGGAGAGGCTGACAGGGCCTTTAAAGTGACTGGTCGACCGCAGGCCATCAAGCAAGCGACCCGAATGAGAGGCCAACGATGACTCGCCAGGCAGTGTGGGCGGTGGTGACGAACATGTACGACGCCTACGCCAGAGGCGACAGGGCCGGCATCGACCGCCTGCTGCACCCCGAGGCCACGATCTTCGACTCCGAGGCGCCCGACCTGATCACCAGCAGAACCCAGCTGGACAAGGTGCGCGACGCCCGCCCGGCCGACGGTCCCAAGGAGACGGGGGTGACGCCGTACGACGAGGTCGTGGACGTCTGGGGCGACACCGCACTGGCCCGCTACCTCCTGCGCGTCGACTACGAAACAGGCAAGCCCGAGATCGTACGAACCACGACCGTGCTGCGACGCTTCGCCAGCGGCGAATGGCTCATCGTGCACGTCCATGAGAACACCCGCTGACCTGCACGTATCCTGAAATATCAGGGCAAGGTGCACAAGGCGGCAGGCCAGGCATGGGCGCCGTGCACACAGGGAGGAAAAGGGGCGGTCCTAGGGTGCGCCATATCCCAGCAGCGCCCCTGCTCCGAGGAGTACCCATGACCGCCACCGACGCCAGGACACTGCCCATCGGGGCGGCGTTCGACCGGATGCCGTTCACCCGACGGCATCTGCTCATCGCCGCGGCCCTGTTCATCGCTTTCGTCATCGAGTCGTGGGAACAGCTCGCGCTCATCTACGTCTCCGGCGACCTGGGCGACGACCTCGGCATCGGACCGGCGGGCATCGGCGTGGTCCTCTCGGCGGTGGCCTTCGGCATGATCCCCGGCTCGCTCGTCTGGGGACCGCTCGCCGACCGCATCGGCCGCAAGCCCGCCTGCTTCTGGTCGCTGCTGGCCTACGGAGTGATCGCCTTGGCCTCGGCCTTCGCCCCGAACATGGCCACCCTCGTCACCCTCCGCGTCGCCTCGGGTCTGGCCCTCGCGGGCGTCTACACCATCACCTTCCCGTACTTCCTCGAACTGCTGCCCACCAGGAGCCGAGGCAGGGCGGCGGTCTACCTGTCGATCGGCTGGCCCATCGGCATGCTCGCCGCCATCGGCGCCTCCGTGACGCTGGGCCACCTGGGCTGGCACATCGTGGTCCTGGCCAGCGCGGCGGCGGGGCTGTGGGCGTTCGCGATCAGGGCGTGGGTGCCCGAGTCGCCGTACTGGCTGGCCGCGCGCGGCCGTCAGGACGAGGCCCGCCAGGTGCTGCGCGCCCTGAGCAGCCCCGACGCCGACGCCACCTTCACCGTCGCGACCCAGCGCGTGGGCCACCCGCTCGACCTCCTGCGCGGCCGGCTGACGAAGATCACCGTGGTGATGCTGCTGCTGAACTTCGCCTTCAACTGGGGCTACTGGGGTCTGCAGACCTGGCTGCCGTCACTGCTGCAGGAGAAGGGCCTCACCCTCGACTCCTCGCTCGGCTTCGCCGCGCTGAGCGCGCTGATGATGATCCCCGGCTACGTCAGCGCGTCGCTGCTGACCGGCCGGTTCGGCCGCAAGAAGGTCTTCCTCGTGTACGTCGTGGCGGCCGCGCTCGGCGGCCTGTGGTTCGCGCTCGCGGACTCCACCTTCGAGCTGTACGCGGGCAACTTCGTCCTGTCGTTCTTCAGCCTGGGCGCGTGGGGCGTCTGGAACACGTGGAACGGCGAGTTCTACCCAACCGCGCTGCGTGGCACCGGCTACTCGTGGGCGACGGCCGCGCAGCTGGTGGCCACGACGATGGCGCCCTCGGCGGTGGGCGCGCTGCTGGCGAACGCGACAGGGTTCACCGCGACGATGCTGGTGATCAACGCGTTCATGGCGGTCACGGCCCTGCTCGCGGTGCCGCTGCCGGAGACAGAGGGACACGAGCTGGAATGATCCTCGGCCTCGCTCCCGGACGGCTCACGACCACCGTCGTGGCCGTCCGCGATGGCGTCCCGGTGTCCTCATGGTCCTTGCCCGGTACGGCAGACACCGCGTTCCCCGCAACAGGCGCGCTGGACGCGCTCGCGGAGGCCCTCCCTGACAGCAGCCGGGCAATCCCGGCCAGCGGCTTCAGCGCTCTCGGGGCGGAGCGGCCGGGGGAGATCCGCGCGGCCTGCGTGGCGATGGATCTCGACGCCGAGCCGACCGCGCCGGTGGCCGCGATCAGGGTGGGAGGGCCGTGTCCCCCGGCTCTCGCCCCGCACGTACCGCACCCTCAGGGAGCCGCGACGATCGTGCGCGGCGGGCACAGCCTCACCGGCCGCCCCCTGGCCGCCCTCGACACCGACGCCGTACGGGCCTTCGCCGCTGGGTGCGGCCTGGTGGACTTCGCGGTGACGGCCACCGGGTCGCCTGCCCTCGCCGACCACGAGCTGGCGGTGGCCGACCTGGTGGCCGCCGAGGTGCCAGAAGCCCGCATCACGCTGTCCTACGAGTTCGGCAGGCCGGGACTGCGCGAACGGGAACGCGAGGCGATACTCAACGCGTCTCTGCGCCCCCAGGCTGAACGGCTGGCCGACCTGGTGGCCTCGTGGCTTCCCGGCATCCCCGTGTACTTCGCGCGGACCGGCGGTGGCCTCGTCTCGGCCCACTACTTCCGCCGCTACCCCCTGGTGTGCGCCCGAGGCGCCACCGCCGCCGCCCTCCGTGGCGGGCAGCCGGAGGCGGATCGCCCCGATGCCGCAGTGGCGTTCGGTGCGACGCTGGCGGTGCCGGTGGCTGAGGTGGAACGCATCGTGCAGGCCAGAGGCAGGGCCGAGCTCGACCGGGAGCTGGGCGACGCCCGTGACGAGGCGCTGACCCGAGTGGTGAGCGCGGGCGCCGTCCCAGGCTCGGCCCGCATCGAGGAGATGACGGTCAACCCGGTGTCCTACCTGCCCGACGGCCTCTACCGGGTACGCGTCACCGCCGCCGGGAGCACCCCATGACCACCCCCGGCGAACCCCCACCCGAGCGGCACCGCCCCTCCGCCTACCGCCCGATCTCCGCGCACCAAGACGGGGTGGCCCCTGAGGCTGGCATGATCGGGCAGGCGGAGCTGGCGGCGCTCGCCGCCGGGTCGAGGCTGTTCGCCACCGGAGCGGCCGAGTCCTCCTTCCATCTGACGCTCGACTGGGCCGACGCGGTCCTCGACAAGCCGGTACGGCTCGTGGCGGCCACCGACCTGCCTCCCGACACCCTGTGCGTCGCGATCACCCTGGTCGGCTCCACGACGGCCCTGGGCGAGCAGTTGCCAGGAGGCGGCGAGCCCACGAGAGCCGTACAGGCGCTGGAACGTCGGCTCGGCACCCGCTCAGGCGCGATCGTGGCCCTGAACCTGGCCGCCGAGAACGCGCTCCTCCCCCTGATCACCGCAGCGACACTTGGCCTGCCGCTGGTCGACGGCGATGGGACGGGCCGGGTGTTCCCGCTGGTGGAACAGACGACCTACACCCTCGGCGGCATCAGCTCCGCCCCGCTGGCGCTGGCCGGTCCCGGGGAAGAGCTGGTGCTGATCGAGACGGCGCCCGACCGGGTGGAGGAGACGCTGCGGCCGGTGGTTCTGTCGTTCGGCGGGTGGGGGCTGGCCGCCTGTTATCCCATGCGGGCCGCCGACCTCGCCCGGACGCTGGTGCCCGGAACCGTGTCGATGCTGATGGCGGCGGGCCGGCCGGGCGCGCTGCGGTCGGCCGCCGCGCCGTACGGCGTGCGCCGGCTGTGCGCGGGGCGGATCGTCGCGGTCGAGGGCAGCAGCGGGCATGGCGCGGACCTGGCGATGCCGTCGGTCCCGTCGAGCATCGTGGTGGAGGAGAGCGAGGGGCTCGGCAGGCTGGTACGCCTGGAGGCACACAACGAGATCGTGCTCGCGCTGGCCGACGGGGCGGCGGTGGCGATGGCGCCCGACCAGATCTGCATGATCTCCTCGGCGGACGGGATGGTGGTGGACGTGGACAAGGCGGAGCCGGGGATGGCGATCGAGGTGCTGGTGCTGCCCGCCGCCCCCGCCTGGCACACCGACGAGGGCCGCGCACTGGGCGGCCTGCGCGCGTTCGGGGTCCCGCTATGACGACGGGGAGCGGGACGCGGGGCTGGGAGGTGCCCGTCACGGTGGCCGAGCTGGTCAACGGGGGGCCGCTGGCGGGTGCGCGCATGTACGGCACCGGTGAGCGCCCGGTTCATCACGTGCGCATCGTCGACGACCTGTCGGTGTTCTCCACGGTGGCCCCGCACACGGCCGTGGTGCTGATCGGCCAGGCCGCCGGTGGCGGCTGGGCGGTGGAGATGGCGATGCGGCGGGCCTGGGAGCAGGCGGCGGCGTGCGTGATCGCGCCCGCCGAAGGCGCGGGCACGGTCTCGGGCGGTTCGAGCGCGGTGCTGGCCGAGCGCCTGGGCATCACATTGATCTTCGTGGACGCCGATCCGCTGGTGACGGCCGTGGAGGTGGCGTCGGCGGCGGCCCGTCCCGCGGCCGCGCGTACCCAGCTCGTCGCCCGCTGCGCGACCCGGCTGGCCGAGGCGGGCGCTTCAGCGCGGCGGGTGCTGGGGGTGCTCAACGCCGAACTGCCCGGCACCTCGGTGGCCTTCGTCGATGAGTACGGCCTGCTCCTGGCGGGCCGGGCGGCCGCTCTGTCGCCGGGCCGCGCGTCTGGCCATCGCGCCGCCCCAAGCGCTGCTTCGGAGCCCTGGCCCGTCGAGGTGGTGGTACGCGGCCCTGACGGGCTGGTGCTGGGCAGGCTGGTAGCGGCCGGCCCGGCGAAGTCGGCCGGCTGGCCCGCGGTGGTACGGACGGTGCTCAGCCTGGCCGTCGCTCCGCTGGTGACGTGGGCGGCGGCCGAACGGCTGGCGGCATCCGGCGACTTCGCCCTCCAGTCCGCCTTGGCCGACCGCCTCCTCGCCGAAGCCGCCACCGAGGCTGCCACTGATGTCGCCACCGAAGCCGTTGCTGGAGTCGCCTCCCAAGCCGCCACCGGGAGCACCGCCGCAGAAGCAGGCGCACCGCCGCCAGAAACAGGCGCCAAAGGAAACAGGCGCCCAGGAACGGGCGCGCCGGAAACGAGCCCTCCGGCCGCAGAAACGGACAAGCCGGAAACAGGCGCCCCGGAAACAGGCCCGCCGACCGCAGATACGGCCACAGAGACGGGTGCGCGGGCGGTGGCTCAGGGGTGGGCGGTGCGCGGGCCGGTGGCGGCGTTCATGGTCAGGCCCCAGGGACGGACACCGGATCCGGGCGACGCGGAACGCGTACGAGCGGTCATCGTCGCCACCGTGGGACAGGTGCCGGTGATCAGCAGGGAGGACGGCTGGGCGGGCTGGTCGCCGCTGCCCCCAGACCGGCTGACCGAACGGCTCGGCGCGGCCGTACGCGCGCTGCCCTGGCCATGCGCGGCGGGCGTCGGCGCGCAAGTCGCCCACCTGCGGGCGATGCGGGACTCGCTGCTCGGCGCCCAGGCGGCCGCGTTCCTCGCGGCACCGGGAGGCGTCGCCCGTTCCGACCGGATGGGCCCGGCCGAGCTGCTGGCCGCCATCCCGGGGAGCGCGCTCAGGGCCCCCGCCACCGTGGTGCTCCAGCCGCTGCTGGCCATCGACCGGGACGGCACGCTGCTGGAGACGCTCGCCGCGGTGCTGGGCGAGGGCGGCGCGATCAAGGCCGCCGAACGCCTCGGCGTGCACCGCAACACCGTGACCGCCCGCCTGGACAGGATCAGGGAGGCCGGGTACGACCTGGACGACCGCGCCACCCGGCTAGCGCTCCAGCTGGCCTGCCACGTGATCAAAGGAGGCTAGGCCGCACTGCCGAGTGACCATCCCCTGGCCGCGCTACCCGGTGATCATCCCCTGGGTGAGGTCGTCCGCCACGGCATCAGGATCGCGCAGGTCCGCCTGACCGTACCCACCGCCGCCGCCCGACTCGCAGCGCAGCACGTCCCCCGCGCTGACCGGCAGCGCGTTGACCTTGAGCATCTCGCGCTGCCGCGGCGTGCCGGGGTTGAGCGTGACGCGGGGCGGCGCGCCGGCCGCGCCGCCGGCCAGGCCCCAAGCAGGGGTGACCGAGCGCTCGAACCACAGCGACAGCGAGGTGTCGCCGATGAACTCGTACTCGCGGACCACGCCGTTACCCCCGCGCCACTGTCCCTGGCCGCCGGTGTCGGGGCGGACCTCGTAGCGGGTGACGCGGACCGGGAAGAGCGTTTCGAGCACCTCGATCGGCATATCGCGCAGCGACCCGTTCACGTTGTTGATCAGGCAGTTCTCGCCGTCGCCGCCCTCCCAGGCGCCCCAGCCGCCGACCGTGGCCTCCTGCGAGACGTACAGCTTGCCGGTACGCGGGTCGGCGCCGGTGAACTGGACGATGAGGGAGTCGCCGTAAGAAGCGGCGGCGGCCCTGCCGGGCACGACCGGGGCCAGCGCCTTGACGACGAGGTCGATGAGCAGGCCGAGGTGGGAGTAGTAGTACTGGCAGGCGGCGGGCGACCGGGCGGCCAGCATGGAGCCCGGCCTGGTGGCCACGTCGAGGGGGCGGAACGAGCCGCCGTTGAGCGGCACGTCGGCGCTGATGAGCAGCTTGAACGCGACGCGGACGGCGGCGACCGCCTGGGCCGCCCCGCAGTTGACCGGCCCGGTCGCCTGGTCGGCGCAGTCGGTGAGGTCGACGTGGACGCGCTCACCCTCGACGGTCACGGTGACGTTGACCGGCAGCGGGGTGGACAGGTCGATGCCGTCGTTGTCGAGGTACCCGCCGGCGGTGTAGGTGCCGTCGGGGATGGCGGCGACGGCCTGGCGTTCGAGACGCTCGGTCTGGGCGAAGATCTCGTCGCGGGCCGCCATCACGGTCTCGACGCCCCAGCGCCCCACGATCTCGGCCAGGCGCCGCTGCCCGGTCATCGCGCAGGCGACCTGGGCGCGCATGTCGCCGAGCGTGGCGTGGGGGAAGCGGACGTTCCGGGCGATGACCTCGTGCAGGTCGCGGCAGGGCGCGCCGTTCTCGTAGATCTTCATCGGGCCCATGCGCAGGCCCTCCTGGAAGATCGAGGTGGAGTCCATGGAGCCGCCGGGGTCCTTGGAGCCCATGTCGAGCCAGTGGGCGCGCGAGGCGGCGAACCCCACGAGCTCGCCGCCGACGAAGATCGGGCCGTAGACCGTGACGTCGTTGAGGTGCGTGCCGCCGATGTAGGAGTCGTTGAGCACCCAGACGTCGCCCTCCCGCCAGACGTCACGGCCGAACATCCGCTCGGTCTCGCGGGTGCACACCTCCAGGTTGCCGAGGAAGATCGGCAGGCCGCTCGACTGGCCGAGGACGTTGTGGTCGCGGTCCAGGAGCGCGACGGCGCAGTCCTTGGCCTCGTAGATGACCGGCGTGTAGGAGGAGCGGATGAGCGTGGTGTTCATGTCCTCCGCCGCCTGGAGGAGCGCGCAGCGGATGATCTCTGTGGTCACGGGGTCGATCATGAGGTCACCTTGATGATCAGGAAGCCGTTGGCGTCGACGGTGGCCAGGCAGCCGGGCGGGATGACGGTGGTGGCCGTCTCCTCCACCACGATGGCGGGCCCCTCGACCTCGCCGTTCAGGGGGCCGGGCAGGGCGCTTCTGCGCAGGACGGCGGTGCGGTGCACCTGTCCGTCGAAGATCACGTCGCGTACGGCGGGCGGGTGCGTCTCGCGCGCCGGAGCCGCGGTGGCGGCCTTGGGGAAGGTGCCGAAGCCGGTGCTGCGCAGCATGACGAACTCGACCGGTGCCTCGGGCGTGGCATGGCCGTACCTGCTGGTGTGGGCCTCGGCGTAGCGCTGGGCGATGGCTTGGAGGAAGCCGGGCGACGCGGGCTCCGTGGCGTCCAGGAGCGGGATCGTGAGCGTGTAGTCCTGCCCCTCGTAGCGCATGTCCAGCGCGTGCTCGACCCGCCGCCGGTCGTGGGCGACGCCCTGGCTGTCGAGCGCGGCCATGGCGTCGCGTTCGAGCTCGGCCAGCCGCGCCGCCAGGTGCCCGCCGTCGAGGTCGTCCTGCGCGCGGAAGTACGGATGGGTGAGGTCGCGCCGTACGTCGGCCTCCAGCATCCCCCACGCGGAGAAGGCGCCGGGAAAGCGCGGCACGACCACCTCGCCGATGCCGAGCTCGCGGGCGATGAAGACGGCGTGCATGGCGCCCGCGCCGCCGAAGGCGACCAGGGCGAACTCGCGCGGCTCCACGCCGTGCTCGACCGTGAGCGTACGGATGGCCTGGGCCATCTTGGCGTTGGCGATGTCGCAGACGCCCTCGGCCAGCTGGAGCGGGTCCATGCCGAGGGTCCCGGCGAGCGTGGCGACGGCCGTCCCCGCGGCCTCGACGTCCAGCTCCATCAGACCGCCGGCGAACCAGGCGGGATCGACCCGGCCCAGCACCACGTTGGCGTCGGTCACGGTCGGCCGGTCGCCGCCCCTGCCGTAGCAGGCGGGCCCCGGCACGGCTCCCGCCGACTCGGGGCCGACGCGCAGCGCGCCCGCCTCGGCGTAGGCGATGGAGCCGCCGCCCGCGCCGATGGTGTGCAGGTTCACGATCGGCATCAGGACGGGGAAGCCCTCGATGTGCGCCTCGGCGCTGACGTCCGGGCGGCCGTTGACGACGAGGGAGACGTCGAAGGAGGTGCCGCCCATGTCCACGCAGATGGCGTTCGCGCGGCCGAGCAGGCGGGCCGCGGCAACCCCGCCCATCGTGCCGCCGACGGGGCCCGACAGCAGGGTCTGCAGGGGCCGCCGCATCGCGAAACCCGCGTTGACCAGGCCGCCGGACGACTGCATCACGTGTACGGGCACGGTCAGGCCGCGCTCGGCGAAGCGCCGCTCAATCCGCGACAGGTAGGTGCGCACGACCGGTCCGGCGTAGGCCTCGAGCACGGCGGAGGAGGTGCGCTCGTACTCGCGCCACTCCCTGGCCACCTCGTGACTGAGCACGACCAGGACGTCGTCGCCGAGCTCCTGCCGGAGGATCTCGCCCGCGCGGAGCTCGTGGGCCGGGTTGGCGAAGGAGAACAGCAGCGTGACCGCGACGGCGTCGAAACCCTCGGCCCTGACGCGCTGCGCGGCCCGCCGTACGGCCTGCTCGTCGAGGGGCTCGAGCTCCGCGCCGCGCCAGTCGAGCCGGCCCGCCGCCTCCATGACGTCGGCACGAGGCACCAGCGGCGTCGGTTTGCGGTAACGCAGGTCGAACATGCGCTCGCGGTTGCCGCGGGCGATCTGGTAGACGTCGCGCGCGCCGGCGCTGGTCAGCAGCAGGACCTTGGCGCCCTTGCGTTCGAGCAGGGCGTTGAGACCCTGGGTGGTGCCGTGCACGAAGAAGGAGATCCACGAGAAGGAGATCAAGGTCGGGTCGTCGACCACGCGGCCGAGAGCGGCGAAGACGCCCTCGGCGAGATCTCCGGGGGTGGTCGGCGCCTTCGAGGCCAGCACGGCACCGGTCTGCTCGTCGTAGCAGACCACGTCGGTGAAGGTACCGCCGATGTCCATGGCGACACGAAAAGTCATGGCCGCACCGTATGCGGTCTGGGCTGTCCGCAGGTGTGCCGCGTGCACGGCTTTCGCGCCCACTTCATGCGTCTCGCACCTCCCTAGGCGCTAAGTCGTTTGTGCCATCCCAGCAGGCGCAGGTGACGGGCAGACGTGGCGGCGGTATCTGCCAGGCGGTGTGCCGTACTCGCGCTTGAAGGCGTTGGCGAAGGCGAACTCGGAGGTGTAGCCGACGCGCGCGGAGATCTCGCTCAGTGAGTCATCGGACTCGCGGAGCAGGCGGGCGGCCGTGGTCAGGCGCCACCACGTGACGTAGCTGAGCGGCGGCTGGCCGATCAGGCTGGTGAAGCGGCGGGAGAAGGCCGCGCGGGAGAGCCCGGCCTTGCCGCCGAGCGCCTCGACCGTCCAGGGATGGGCGGGATCGCGGTGGATCGCGTCGAGCGCCGCGCTGATGGAGGGGTCGGCCAGGGCGATGGCCCAGCCGCCGACCTCGCACTGCCCGGGCTCGGTGTCGAGCCAGGCACGCAGGATGTACAGCAGCAGCATGTCGAGCAGCGAGGTGACGACGGTGTCGGCGCCCAGGCGCGGACTGCCGATCTCGCTGCCGAGCAGGTCGACGGCCGCGCGGAGCTCGGGGTGGTGGCCGAGCCGGGCGGGCAGGTGGACCATGTCGGGCAGGTCGCGCAGGACCGGATGGGCCCGGCTGGGGTCGAGCCGGTAACCGCCGCAGAGCAGGACCGTGGCCGCGCCGGGCCCCTCGATGGAGGCCGAGGCGAACAGATCCCGCTCCTCCAGCGGGTCGCAGTCAGGGTCGGCCAGCGGGGTGGCCGGGCTGTCGGCCATCGCGTAGCCGTGGCCGTGCGGGAAGAAGACCACGTCGCCGACGCTCAGCTGAACGGGGTCGCCGTCCGGCGGGATGAGCCACGGCGAGCCTTGGATGATCACCTGGAAGCCCGCCGAGCCCGGAGCCGAGGGGAACCACTGGCCCCAGGGGGCGTGCCACTCGACGAGCGCGGATCGGGGCTGTCCGGTGCGCATGATGGCGATCACGTCGCTGAGCACGTCTATGGTCGAAGTCTATCCCGCGAGACGCTCGCGTATAAAAAGCAGATACGCAAGCATTGGCCATCTCGCTCCTGACTCCTACCGTTGTGCCCCATGAGCCCAACCATGACCGCCGCCCGGATCCACGAGTACGGCGACGCGTCCGTGATCCGCTACGACCGGATCCCCCGGCCCTCGCCGGGACCCGGGGAGGTGCTGGTCCAGGTGGCCGCCACCTCGTTCAACCCGTCCGAGGTGGGGCTGCGGGCCGGGTACCTGCGGGACCTGCTCCCGGTCACCCTGCCGTACACGCTGGGCCTGGACCTCGCCGGCACGGTCGTCGAGGTGGGCGCGGGCGTGGACGTGCCCGCCGCCGGCGACCGGGTCGTCGGCCTCGTGGAGGGGGCGGCGGCCGAGTACACGGTGGCGGCGGCGGGCTCGCTGGTCAGGGCGCCGGAGCGGCTCCCGCTGGCGGACGCCGCCGCCATCCCGGTCGCCGGGCTCACCGCCTGGCAGGCGGTCCACGAGCACGCCCGCGTCGAGCCGGGGCAGCGGGTGCTGATCAACGGGGCGGGCGGCGGGGTGGGGCTGTTCGCCGTACAGCTGGCCAAGCTGGCGGGCGCGACCGTGATCGCGACGGCCGGTCCGCGCAGCGCGGCGGCGGTGCGGCGCTACGGTGCCGACGAGGTCGTCGACTACACCACGACCCCGTTACCCGGCGGCATGGACGTGGTGCTCAACCTGGTGGCCATCGGCCCGGAGCAGGCGGCGACGCTGGCCACGCTGGGCGAGGTGATCGTCACCATCGCCACCCCGATCGACTCGCCGCGAGCCACCCACTTCGTGGCCCGCAACGAGCCGGCGCACCTGGCCCGGCTGGTGGCGCTGATCGACAAGGGCGAGCTCCTGGTGGAGGTCGCCGAGACACACCCGCTGACCGGCCTCGACGAGATCCATCGCCGGGCCGAGGCCGGTCAGACACGCGGAAAAATCATCATCCAAGGGGATAAATCATGATCAGGATTGGCATCATCGTCGGCAGCACCCGGCCGGGGCGCAACGGGGACACCGTGGCCGAGTGGGTGCACGGCCTGGCCGCCAAGCGCGGCGACGCCGAGTTCGAGGTGGTGGATCTGCGGGACTTCGACCTGCCGCACCTGGACGAGGCGTTCCCGGCGGCCTATGGCCAGTACGAACACCCCCACACCCGCGCCTGGTCGGAGCGCGTCGCCTCGTTCGACGGCTTCGTGTTCGTGACCCCGGAGTACAACAGCTCCACCTCGGGTGTGCTGAAGAACGCGATCGACTTCCTCTACGCCGAGTGGGCGGACAAGGCGGCCGGGTTCGTCAGCTACGGCGTCGACGGCGGCGCCCGCGCGGCCGAACACCTCAGGCAGGTGCTCGGCCGGGTCAAGGTCGCCGACGTGCCGGCCCAGGTCACGCTCTCGCTGCACACGGACTTCGAGGGGTTCACCGACTTCAAGCCCGCCGCGCACCGCGAGGAGATGGTCACCACGATGCTGGACCAGGTCGTCTCCTGGGGTACCGCGCTGCGCCCGCTCAGGGCGGCCTGAAGCGGGGGTCAGGGCTTGAAGTGCCGCAGCACCTCGGGGTTGGCCATGGCGTCGGGGTTGGCCGCCTGCTCGACCGGGGTGCCGAGGAGGATCTTGCGTACCGGCACCTCCAGTTTCTTGCCCGACAGGGTGCGCGGGATGCCGGGCACCGCGTGGATCTCGTTGGGCACGTGCCGGGGTGACAGCTCCTGCCGCAGGGCCGTACGCAGGGCCTCGACCAGCGAGTCCGACAGCGTGGCACCCTCGGCCAGCGTGAGGTAGAGCAGCAGCCGCCCCTCCTGGCCGAGCTGGCCGGTGTCGATCACGAGGCTGTCGGCGATCTCGTCGAACCGCTCGACGACCCGGTAGAACTCGCTGGTGCCCATCCGTACGCCGCCCCGGTTCAGCGTCGAGTCGGAGCGGCCGTAGATCACGCAGCTGCCGTCCTCGTTCAGCTTGATCCAGTCGCCGTGCCGCCACACGCCCGGGTAGACGTCGAAATAGCTCTCGCGGTAGCGGTCACCGTCGGGGTCGTTCCAGAACATGACCGGCATCGACGGCATCGGCTGCGTGAGCACGAGCTCGCCCACCTCCCCCACGACCGGCTCGCCCAGGGGGTTGAACGACTCCACCCGCGCCCCCAGCGACCGGCACGGGATGATGCCCGCCCGGATCGGATGCAGCACGGTCGCGCCGACGAAGCCGGTGCACACGTCGGTGCCGCCGGAGAACGACCCGAGCGGTATCCCCGGCAGCTCCTCGGCCACCCAGGCGAACCCTTCGGGCGGCAGCGGCGACCCGGTGGAGCCGATGCCGCGCAGCGCCTCCAGCCCCTCGGGCGTGATCCCGGCCTTCAGCGAGGCCATGATGTACGGCGCGCCGACCCCGAAATAGGTCACCCCTTCCGAGGCGGCGATCCGCCACAGCACCGCGGCGGAGGGGTAGGTGGCCGAGCCGTCGTACAGCACCGGGGTGGCGCCCACCAGCAGGCCGCCGATGAGGTAGTTCCACATCATCCAGCCCGTGGTGGTGTACCAGAAGAACACGTCCCCCTCGCCGAGATCCTGGTGGAAGGAGAGCGACTTGAGGTGTTCGAGGATCACTCCCCCGTGCCCGTGCACGATGGGCTTGGGCAGCCCGGTCGTACCGCTGGAGTAAAGGATCCACAGCGGGTGACCGAACGGCACCCGCTCGAACTCCAGCGGCCCCGCCTCCGCGCGCAGCCCTTCCCAGCCGATCACCTCGCCGTGCGGCACGGAGTCGATGTGCGCGGCGCCGGGCTCGGCCCGCTGCGGCGGCTGCCCCTCCTCGGCCGCCGAAAGGTAGGGGATCCACACGGTCGCGCGGAGCGTGGGCAGCTCGGCGGCGATCTCGTTGACGGCCGCCGACCGGTCGTAGCTCTTGCCGTTGTAGTGGTAGCCGTCGACCGCGATCAGCACCTTGGGCTCGATCTGCTTGAACCGGTCGACGATGCTCGGCACGCCGAAGTCCGGGGAGCCGGCCGACCAGATCGCGCCGAGGGACGCGGTGGCAAGGAAGGCGATCAGGGCCTGCGGGATGTTCGGCAGGTAGCCGGCCACCCGGTCGCCGCGCCCGACGCCGAGGCGTACCAGGCCCGCCCGGACCCGGGCGACCTCGTCGCGCAGCTCGGCGTAGGTCAGCTCCTGGCGGGCGCCGTCCTCCGAGAGGAAGACGACCGCGGTGCCGGTGCGTTCGCGCAGCGCGTTCTCGGCGTAGTTGACGGAGCTCCCGGTGAACCAATCGGTGCCCGGCATCGTTCCGGTCATGACGGGCCCGTCACCACGTTCGCCGATGACCTCGAAGTAGTCCCAGATCGACGTCCAGAACTCCGCCGGACTGTCGACCGACCAGCGCCACACCTCCTCGTAGTCCGACCCGGCCCGGCCCAGCCACTCCAGATAGTGCGTCAGCCTGGCGCGCGCGATGATGTCTTCGGTCGGTTCCCAGAGAAGTGTGCCTTCAGCAACCATGTGCCCCATCCTGTCGGCCGGTAGGGGGAAAGTCATACCCGAACCGCCACATAACTAGCTACCGACGTAGGTGGTCCACCGCCATACGCGCAGCCGTGCCGATCACCGCGTCGGCGCGCGGCTGGTTGAGCGCGGTGCTGACCGAGCGGGTGAACACCGCCACCGCGTACTGGCCGCCGTCGGGGTACTCGATCACGCCGGCCTCGTTGCGGAGTGTCGGGAGCGTCCCGGTCTTCCCGCTGACCTCCACGTCGTCGTACGGGAAGCCGGAAGCCAGCCGGTGCGGCCAGACCTGTAGGTTCAGGACGTTGCGCATCCAGGCGCACGATTCCGCCGAGGCCGCCTGATCACGCCAGATCAGCCCGAACAGCGTGGTCGTCTCGCGCGGCGTGGCGCTGTTGGCGCGCGGGGGGTCGAGCACCCGCAGCCGCGCGACGTCCTCCGGATCGAGGTACGGCCAGCCGTGCCCGGCGTCCTCGGCCATGCTCTCGTAGATGTCCCGGCAGCTCTGCCGCACCCGCGTCTCGCGCAGTCCGAACCCGTCGAGCATCGCGTTGACCTCCTCGCGCCCGACCCTGGCCAGCAGCGCGTCGGCGGCGGTGTTGTCGCTCAGCGTGATCATCAGGTGGCCCAGGTCGCGCAGGGAGATCGTGACGTCGTCGAGCATCGCGCACAGGCCGGTGGGCCCGGTCACCCGGTCGGCGGCCCCCACGGTCACCCGGCTCGCGGGATCGAGCAGCCCGGCGTCGGTCTGGCGGCAGAACTCCACCATCAGCGGCACCTTGAACATCGAGGCGGTCGGCAGCGGCTCGTCGGAGCCGAGCCCGATCTCCCGGCCCGAGCGCAGGTCGGTCGCGTGCAGCCACCCGGTCACGCCCGCCGCGCCGAACAGCGCGGCCAGATCCGGCTCGTTCATGCCAGCATCCCGGGTCTGCGGCTGATGTGCCGCACGGGCGCCGCGGCCTCGTCCGTCATCCCGGCGCTCTCTTTCAGCGTTCGTACGGCCACCGCCGAGAAGCCGGCGACCGCGTCCGTCTCCACTCGCCAGGCCGTAGAGACCCGGGAACTGATCGGCGAGCCTAGCAGCGGGCGCCAGACGATCCCAGGGTGGTCCATCCTGGCCCCGAACGCCACCGCCGCCCCGGCGAGCACCAGGCCGAGCCCGGCGCCCTGGTGCACCTGGGCGGGCACGTAGCCGTGGCGGCGGCACTCCGCCAGCGTCGCGGCATGCAGCCCCGGCTCCCCCTCCTTGGGCGGCATCAGCAGTTCGCGGCCCGCCAGGTCGGCCAGGTGCACCTCCCCGGCCACGGCCAGGGGGTCGCCCTCGGC
The DNA here is from genome assembly GCF_020215705.1 of Nonomuraea aurantiaca. GTDB lineage: Bacteria > Actinomycetota > Actinomycetes > Streptosporangiales > Streptosporangiaceae > Nonomuraea > Nonomuraea aurantiaca. Next base: position 163,786 of record NZ_JAIWNB010000014.1, read on the forward strand.
CAGCAGCACGCCCTGCGGCTGCACCAGCACCTGCCCGAACCGCAGCCCCGGCGCGCTGATCGGGTGGCGCACGATGCCGACGTCGATGGCGCCTTCGGTCAGTGCGGCCACCTGATCGGCCGTCCAGATCTCCGCCGGCGTGAGCCGTACGTCCGGATTGTTCGCGCGGAAGCCCTCGACCAGGGCGGCGATTACCGCGGCGGCCAGGTCGGGCGGGACGCCGAGCTTGAGCGTCCGGCCCTCGCCGTGGCGGACGAGCTCGCGCAGCCGGTCGGCCCTGGCCACGATCTCGCGAGCCTCCCCGACCAGCAGGCGGCCCGCCTCGGTCAGCCGGACCTGGCGGGCGGAGCGGTCGAAGAGCCGCACGCCGAGCTCCTCCTCCAGGCGCTTGATGCGTTGGCTGAGCGGCGGCTGGGCCATGCCGAGCCGGATCGCGGCATTGCCGAAGTGGAGTTCCTCCGCCACCACGGTGAAGTAGCGCAGATGCCGGACAAGGTCCATGACCAGCAACTATATCCACATTTATATCTATCTAGCGCTCATATCGGTATTGGACACCGCGCGGCGGGCTCTGGTGTGCTCGGCCGCATGGGGCCACCAAGGGGGACAATGTTCATGAATCTTCAGCCGGAGTCGCCGCCCAGGCGAAAACGCCGATGGCCGTGGGTCACCGCCGCCGTACTGGTCCCCGCTGTCGCGGCGGCCGGCACGATCTGGGTGCTGCGTACGAAGGGCACCCCGGAGGAGACGGCGGACTCGTACCTGTCCGCCTGGTCCGTCCAGAACTATGCGCGGATGCGGGAGCTCGTCGCCGACCCGCCCGCCGACTTCGAGCGCTGGCACCAGCGCTTCCGTAACGACCTCAAGCTGACCGGCGCGACCTTCAAGCGCGACGCCAGCGGCTCGGATGGTGTGATCGCCTTCCACGCCGGCCTCACCGGCCCGAAGAGCTGGACGTACGAAGGCAGGCTCAAGCTCGTGGAACGCGGCGGCGGATGGAAGGTCGACTGGACCCCCGCCGCCATCAACCCCTCGCTCAAGCAGGGCCGGTCCCTGCGGCTGGTCACGGAGAAGGCCGCGACGGTCCCGGTCCTGGCGGCCGACGGCAGCCGCGTCGACACCCCGGACGCGCCCGGCTCGGTGCTGCAACTCGTCGAAGGGCTCAAGCAGACCTATCCGGACCGGCTCGCCGACGGGCAGTCCCGCAGGATCGACCTCTACCAGGGCGAGCAGTTCCTCCAGACCGTGGTCAAGCCGGCGGAGCGGACGCCGCTGCACACCACGATCGACCTCAAGGTGCACCGGGCGGGCGCCGCCGCGCTCGACGGCGTGCGCAAGCCGGCCTCGCTGGTCGCCGTCCGGCCGTCGACCGGCGAGATCCTGTCGGTGGTCAACAAGCCGGGCGGGTTCAACCGGGCGCTGCTCGGCAAATACCCGCCCGGCTCGACGTTCAAGGTCGTGACGGCCTCCGCGCTGGTCGCGGACGGGGCGGAGGCGGACGAGCAGGTCGAGTGCCCGGCCGAGCAGAACATCGGCGGGTTCCCCTTCCACAACGCGGGCTTCCACGACTACGGCAGGCTCTCCTTCCGCGACGCCTTCGCCCACTCGTGCAACACCACGTTCGGCGCCATGGGGGTGGCCAAGCTCGGGAACGGCCGGCTCGCCGAGGTGGCCGGCGCCTTCGGCTTCGGCTCCGCGATCACGCCGGGCGTGCCGGCGGTGAAGGCCGAGTTCCCGGCGCCGAAGGACGACACCGACCTGGCCTCCGCCTCGATCGGGCAGGGCAGGGTGCTGGCCAGCCCGCTCAACATGGCCTCGGTGGCCGCCGCCATCGCCGACGGCTCCTGGCGCCCGCCCCGGCTGGTCGCCCAGAAACTGGTGCCGGACCGCACCCTCCGGCCGCGCCCCCTGGAGGACGGCGTGGTGCGGGCCCTGCGCGAGCTCATGCCCGCCGTCGTCACGGACGGAACCGCGCAGGCGGTGAAGTTCCCTTCCGGTACGGCCGGCAAGACCGGGACGGCGGAGTACGGCTCGGGCAAGGAGCCGCCGGCGCACTCCTGGTTCATCGGCTACCGGGAGGACCTGGCGTTCGCGGTGATCGTGGAGGGCGGCGGCGCGGGCTCCGCGGTGGCGGCCCCGATCGCGGCCCGCTTCCTCAGCGCGCTGAGCTGATGTGCACCCTGAGCTGATGTGCGGACCGGCTGATGTGCGGACCGGCTGATGTGCGGACTGGTGGTCAGGGGCTGACCGGTCGGCGGTCGACCGGCGTGGTGAGGCCCGCGACCGCGGCCACCACCTCCGAGGCGTTGGACAGGTCGGGCAGCACGAGATCGGCCCCGGCCTCGCGCAACTCGCTCGCCATCGACCGCCCCGAGGCCACCCCGATCATCGCCGCCCCGCCGATCTTGGCGGCCTGCACGTCACGCGTCGAGTCGCCGATCACCACGGTGTTGGCCGAGGTGAACGGCACGCCGAAGCGCGCCTTGGCCCGCCCTTGGGCGACCTGGAGCAGCGTCGCCTTGGGGTAGACCTCCTCGCCGTAGCCGCCCAGCTCGAAGTCGACGTGCTTGTCCAGCCCGAACGCCCTGAGCTTGTGCACGGCGTTGCTCTTGATCGTGCCGGTGAGCACCGACTGGACCACGCCGTCGAGCCCGGCGACGGCCTTGAGCGCCTCCTTGGCCCCCGCCATCACGCGGCCCTCGGTGGCCAACCGCTTGCGCCGGTCGGCGAAGGCCATCGCCAGCGCGGACAGGAATCTCGGCAGGGTGTCGTCCTCGGTGACGATGCCGTTGACCGCGAGGGTCTCGAAGACGATCTCGGAGTCGGGCCGGCCGCGCGCCGGCGCCAGCTTGAGCAGCGGCCGCCCCGTCACGGCGCGGAACGCCTCGGCGTAGGCGTCCCTGGTCACGATCGCGACGTCGACCAAGGTGAGGTCGATGTTCCAGAGCACAAGGCGTTTGATGGCGACCTCCTGTGGGGGATTCAGCCAGGGTACGGCCATCTGCCCGTTGAAGACTGCCTGCTGAGGGATTCAGGCATAGGTGAGCGCTTGCGCGAGCGTGTCGACGACCGGCAGCCCGGTCGCCTCCAGCTCGGCGCGCGTCGTCATGCCACCGGTGTAGAGGACGGCCCTGGCGCCCACGTGCTTGGCGGCGAGCCCGTCGTCGACGCTGTCGCCGATCACCAGGATCTCGCGGGCCTCGACGTCGATGGCCTCGATGTGCGCGGTCAGGTGCGCGGCCTTCTCGCCACCGGTCAGCCCCACCAGGCCGTCGACCCTGGTGAAGTGCCGGGTGATGCCGAAGGACTCGATCAGCGGCACCAGGTGGGTGTGCGGGGCCATCGAGCAGAGCGACTGGGTGCCCGTCCAGCTGGTGAGCGACAGCTCGGCGTCGGCGGCCAGCCGGCAGGCGACGCTGAGGCGGAAGTAGTGCTCGTGGAAGCCGTTGTCGAGCAGCTCCCACTCGCCCTCGTTGAGCGGACGGCCGAGCAGCCGCTCGTAGGCGACCCAGATGGGTCGCGTGTAGACCGCGCGGAAGTCGTCAGCGGTCAGCGGCGGCAGCTCGTACGGCCTGAAGACCTCGTTGGTGGCCCCGACCACGGCGTCGATGTCGTGGAACAGCGTGCCGTTCCAGTCCCAGATGATGTGCTTTGTCATGTCACGATCAGTTTAACCGGGGGGTGTGACATCCCGGTTAAGGCTGGACGGCGAGGCCGCGGCCGGTCGGCCGCGGCTTCACCCGTGACTGCGGGTCAGACCCGCTAACCGCATGCCTTGGTGGTGCCGCCGGAGCCGTTCTGGCCGCCTCGGCCGCTGCCGAACACGACGCTGGCACTGCCCCAGGCGCACATGTTGTTGCCGTACATCATGTTGCCCCAGTGACGGCCGCCGTTGCCCTGCTTGAAGGAGAAGCGGTCGTACCCCTTGTCGGTGTAGACGCTGATGGTGCCGTGCGCGGACGAGGCCGTCCTGATCTCGATCCAGTTGGTCTTGCACCTGCCCGACCACCAGAGCTGGATCGTGCCGACCTTGCCGTCGATGCGGTTGCTCAGCGAGCCGGTCCGCACCACCTTGGCCGCGTTGCCACAGCCGGTCGTGTAGGGGTCCTTGTGATCGTAGTAATTCCTGCCGGCCGCCTGCGCGCTCGCGGGGGAGATCGTGAGGAGGGCCGCCGCCACCGCGCCGACCGCGATGGCCGTCACTCGAAACTTCACTGGAACCGACTCCTTGGGTTCGGGATGGGGATCCGTCAGGACCTTAGCGAGAAGTTTCAAGAAAAGGTCAAGGTACTGTGAGCTATTTAACGTGTACCTAACGTGTCTGCAGCAGATCGGGAATCTCCTGCGTGGCGAACCACATGAGCTCGTGAGCCTCGGCGCCGTCCACGGTGAAGCGGGCGTCGTCATCGCCTTCGTCGGCGGCGGGGAGGGCGGCGACCGCGGCCTGGATGTCCGAAATCGCGTAGAGGTCGTCGACGTGGACCGCGGCCACCTTGCCCATCGGAACCGGCTCCGTCACGCGTACTCGGGCCCGTTCTTCCAGGTCGGCGCCCACGGAGAGCGTACCGTCGGGCACCTCGGCGACGACGACCACCCGCCGGGAGGACGCCTCGACGCCGTCGGCGCGGTCGGCGGCCAGCCTGCGCAGCGAGGCGCGGGCGGCCTCCGTGAGAGCCACGTATTCGAGCTCCTCGGTGTCACCCGAGGCGTACCACTCGGTCAGCGCGGGGGTCACCGCGTAGCCGGTCAGCGGGGCCGGGCCTAGCTCCCCCGCCTCGACCGCTCGGGCCAGCGCGGGGAGCGTGCACGGCAAATAGACGCGCATCACGAACCTTTCACAGCGTGCAGGGGCTCTATCATGCCCGTCGCAACGGAAGTTGGAGCAGAGTCTCGAGTTCCGCGATGGTCGAATCGGCGTCGCGATGGTGGATGCCCGCCATGCCGAGGCCCCGAGCGGCCATGATGTTGATCTCGATGTCGTCGATGAACACGCACGCCTCGCCGGGCAGCCCGACCCGGCCGAGCGCGTGCTCGAAGATGCGCGGCTCCGGCTTGCGCATGCCGACCTCTCCGGAGATCACGACCGCGTCGAAGAGCTCGTCCCAGTCGTCCCGGGGATAGACGTTGGACCAGGAGTTGGACAGCAGGCACGTCTTGACGCCGTTGCGCTTGACGTCGCGCAGCATGTCGTACATCGCGTCGACCCGCTCGAAGCCCGCGAACATCCGCTCCAGCAGCCCTTCGGCCGCGGGCGACACCCCGTCGACGGTCAGCAGCCGGGCGGCCAGGTCGCGCTCGAACGCGGCCCCGTCGATCTCCCCGCGCTCCAGCGCGTTCACGACGCTCTCCTGCTCGCCGCCGTAGGCCTGGTCGATCAGCTCGCGCATGACGGATCGGTAGTGGCGGTCGTCGATGCGGTCCGCCTCGATCCACTTGCCGATGGAGACGGAGAGACTGGTGGTGAGCACGCCGCCCCAGTCGATCAGTACCCCTGTGATCAAGGCCCCTCCTTGGAATCCCGTTCTAGGGTAGTTGAGCGTCGCACATCACCCGCAGACCCACACAAACCCCAGCTAAAGGGCGGCTCAAATTCCCTGACCATGGTCAGGTTCCCTTGAGCTGACCCCACGGAGGACCGCGCTAGCGGGCGGCGCGGGCGGCCACCTTGCGGTGCTCCGCGCTGCGGAGCACCTTGGCCGCCTGCGCGGCCGACGCCACGGGCGCCTTGGGCAGCAGGCCGCGGGCCTGCTTGAGCTTGAGCAGCCGCGTCACCGACTGGTCGAGCCGCTGCGGCGAGATCTTGCCCGACTTCACCGCCGCCAGCACCGCGTTGTAGGCCACGGGCAGGTTGTTCGGCATGAGCAGCAGGTCGGCACCCGCCTGGATGGCTCGTACGGGGATCTCGGCGTCGTTGTACTTCTTGCGCACCCCGTCCATGTTGAGCGCGTCCGTGGAGATCACGCCCTGGAAGCCGAGCTTGTTGCGGAGCAGCCCGGTCAGGATGGGCTTGGACAGCGTCGCGGGGTCACGTGACGGGTCGAGCTTGGGGAAGACGATGTGCGCGCTCATCACGGCGTCGACGCCGGCGGCGATCGCGGCCTTGAACGGCGGCGCGTCGATCCGCTCCCACTGCTCCTTCGTGTGCTTGATCACCGGCAGCCCGGTGTGGCTGTCGATGTTGGTGTCGCCGTGGCCGGGGAAGTGCTTGGCGGTGGCGGCGACCTTGGCGTCGTTGAAGCCCTTGACCGACGCGGCCACCATCTTGGCCACCTCGCCGGGCTGGTCGCCGAAGGCGCGCTTGCCGATGACCGGGTTCCTCGGGTCGATGTTCACGTCGGCGACCGGGGCGAAGTCCAGGTTGACGCCGACCGCGCGCAGCTCCTCGCCGGTGGCCCTGGCCACGGCTCGCGCGTTCGCGGTGTCCTTGGTCGAGCCTATGACCGAGGCGCCGGGGAAGTCGGTCATCAGCGCGCCCATCCTGGACACCAGGCCGTTCTCCTGGTCGGTGCCGATCAGGAGCGGCACGTCCTTCGACGCCTGCTGCAGCCCGTTGGTCAGGTCGACGACCTGGCCGACGCTTTGGATGTTCGCCGGGAAGAGGATCACGCCGCCGAGGTGGTATTTGGCGACCACCTTGGCGGGGGTCTGCGCGCCGTATCTCGCCTGGTTCTCGCCCGACACGCTGCCGGGGCCCGTGCCGTACAGGACGGGCATGAACAGCTGGCCGACCTTCTCCTCCACGCTCATCTTCGACAGGACCCGCGACAACCCGCCGCCCTCGCCGGCCGACGACGAGCTCTGCTGAACCGTCGACGGCGGCGCCACCTCCGGCCGGGTCGCCGGAGCCGCACCCGCCGGGCCGCCACCTCCGCCGGCGCATGCCGCGAGAGCCATCACGAGGAGCCCAGCCGTGCCTGTCCGTCGAAACATGCTCTCAAAGGTATCCATGCCGCGGGACCCCTGAGTCACGCAGCTGACAAATGCCCTCTTCCTCCCGGTCCGGTCAGAGCCCCAGCTCGACGAGGCCCGGCAGGTGGGAGCGGGCCGCCGCGCGGGCGTGCGCCGCCGTAGCCGCTCCCCGCGCGGCCTGCGCGGCGAGCTGACACTGGTCGAGTGTGTGCGCCCCCAGCCCGGTCCGTACGGCGGGCAGCGCGGCGGCCCCCATGGACAGCGTCGACACCCCGAGCCCCACGAGCACGCAGGCCATGGCCGGATCGGCGGCCGACTCCCCGCAGACGCCGCACGGTTTGCCGTTGTCGGAGGCGGCCGTCGCGGTCATGGCGACCAGGTCGAGCAGCGCGGGCTGCCACGGGTCCTGCAGCGAGCCCAGCGCGGCGGAGTGGCGGTCGGCGGCGAAGGCGTACTGCGCCAGGTCGTTGGTCCCGATCGACACGAAGTCGACCACGGTGACCAGGCTCTCCGCCCGCAGTGCCGCCGCCGGGATCTCGATCATCACGCCCGCCTGCGGGAGCCCCCTGGCGTGGCAGGCGTCGGCGAACCAGTGGGCCTCCTTGGCCGTGGCGACCATCGGAGCCATCACCTGGAGCTCGGCCGCCGCCGCACTGACGCGCACCGCACCCGACCGGTTCACCGCCGCCGCCACGGACAGCGCCTCCAGCTGGGCGGCCATCACCTCGGGATACCTCTCGAACAGCCGCAGGCCGCGCTCGCCCAGGGCCGGGTTCGGCTCGGGTGCGGCGGACGGCAGGAACGCCAGCGGTTTGTCGGCTCCGGCGTCCAGCGTCCGCACCACCACCTTGCCGCCGGGAAACGCGGCCAGCGCCGCCCGGTAGGCCGCCTCCTGCTCCGCCACGGACGGCGCCTCGGTCCGCCCCAGGAACAGGAACTCGGTCCGGTACAGCCCCACACCCTCGGCCCCGGCGGCCAGCGCCTCGTCTAGATCGTCCGGGCCGCCGATGTTGGCCAGCAGCTGCACCCGGAAGTCGTCCAAGGTCCGGCCGGGGCCGCCGGTCGTCATGCGTCGCCGCCGGGCGTCGTGGGCGCTGACGTGCCGGGCGATGTCGGACTCGGTGGGCTCCAGCCGTACTTCCCCGGTGTTGCCGTCGACCAGCACCCGGGTGCCGGCCGGGATCTCCGTCGCGCCCGGACAGGCCACGACGGCGGGCACGCCCATCGCCCTGGACAGGATCGCGGTGTGGCTGGTCGGCCCGCCGGCCTCGGTCACGAACGCGGCCACGGCGTCCTTCGACAGCAACGCGGTGTCGGCGGGCGCCAGATCAACGGCGATCAGCACGTACGGCTCACCCGCGCCCGGAACGGGCGGCGGGGCCGGCAGGGGGTGGCCCGTGAGGCGGGCGATCACGCGGTCCCTGATGTCGTCCAGGTCGGCGACCCGCTCGCCGAGGTACCCACCCGCACTCACCAGCATGTCCCGATATTTCGCGAAAGCTTGGTAAACCGCGCGGGGGGCCGCGATCCCCTCGTCGATCAGGGCCTTGACCCCGACCACCAGCCCGGGGTCCTCGGCGATCAGCGCCTGGGCCTTGAGGATCTCCTTGGCCTCGCCGCCGGCCCGGTTGCCCCGGGCCTCCAGCTCCCCCGCGACCTGTCCGAGCGCCGCCACCGCGCGTTCGCGCTCCGGCTCCGGCGGGCCCTCGTACGTGGAACCGGCGGGGGGCTCGGGGACGGCCCCGGTCAGCACGTACGCGGGACCCGTCCCGATCCCCGGGCTGACCCCGGCCCCCCGCAGGTTCACGGTGTCCCGGCGATCGCCGCCAGTGCGTCGAGCACCTCGTCGGCGCCCTCACCCTCGGCCTTGATCACGATGTCCTCGCCCTGCCGGACGTCCAGCCCCAGGATCTGCAGGATGCTCTTGCCGTTGACGGGCTGGCCGCTCACCCCTTTGCTCACGGTGATGTCCATCGGGGCCTTGACGGCGGTCTGCACGAATGTCGCCGCCGGGCGGGCATGCAGGCCCACTTCCGCCGCCACGGTGACCTTGCGCTCGGCCATGTACTCCTCCTTGTCCAACCGGTCCGGACCACCCGGCCCCGGCGCTGGTCCCACAGCTCTGTCTAGTCCCACAGGAAAAGCTCGTCGCCGGCGTGCACGGGCCCGCCGGCCATGGCCGTCACCGCACCGGTGGGCGCGTCGAGCGCGACCACCGGGCAGACCGGCGAGCGGCCACCGGCCTCGATCGCCGCCGGGTCCCAGGCCACCACGGGCTGGCCCGCGCGGACTCTGTCGCCCTCGGCAGCCAGCAACTCGAAGCCCTTCCCCTTCAGCTGGACCGTGTCGATGCCCAGATGCACCAGCACGCCTTTGCCGTCATCCCCGACGATGACATAGGCATGCGGATGCAATTTCATGATTTTTCCGGTTATTGGGGCTACGGCCTTGCCGGGTTCCCTCGCCGGATCGATCGCCGTTCCCGGCCCCACCATGCCCGCGGAGAACACCGGGTCGGGCACCGCCGACAGCCCCACGGCCACCCCCTCGACCGGGGCGAGAACAGTCGTCATGGTCTCGCCCTCTAGCCGATGATGTCCTCGATGTCGCTGGCGATCGTGTCCGCCTCGGGCCCGACGACGACCTGCACCACGTTGCCCGCGGCCATGACGCCGTGCGCGCCCGCCGCCTTGAGCGCGGCCTGGTCGACCTTGGAGACGTCACGCACCTCCGTACGCAACCGGGTGATGCAGGGTTCGATGTCGATGATGTTGCCCGCACCGCCGAGCCCCGCGATGATCGCGCTGGCATCAGCCGCCATCCGTCCTCCTCGTAACGTTACGACCAGGCTAAACGTCAGTCGGTCTGGGTCACCTTGTTGAGCCCGCGCGGCGCGTCGGGGTCGATGCCCAGCTTCCGGGCCAGCGCCTCGGTGAGCAACTGCCCCGGCACGATGAGACCCATGGGCGCCACCCACTCGGGCAGGTCGGGGCCGTTGAGCGCCGCCGTACCCGCGTGGGCCAGTGCCGGGCCGCCGCCGATGGTGAAGGCCGCGGCGCCCGCGGCGACGACGCGCTCGGCGAGCGCGACCGTCCCGGACAGCGTCGGGCTGTTCTCGGCGGCGACCAGCAGGGCAGGGGTGTCGGCGTCGACCACGGCGATCGGCCCGTGCAGCAGGTCGGCGTACGACAGGCCCATGGCGTGCAGGTAGCACGCCTCCTTGAGCTTGAGCGCGGTCTCCAGCGCGGTGGAGAAGGCCAGCCCGCGCGCGGAGACCACGGCCCCCTGCTTGTCGGCCAGGCCCTCGACGACCGCGTCGAGGTCGCCCGGCTCGGCGATCAGCTTCTCCACCGCGTCCGGGACCCGCTGCAGGTCGGCCGCGTCCACGTCGGCGCCGAGGCCGAGCGCGAGCACGGCCAGCGCGGCGAGCTGGGTGGTGTAGGTCTTGGTGGCGGGGACCGCCTTCTCCTCGCCCGCCAGCGTGCACAGCGCCAGGTCGGCGGCCTGGGCGAGCGGGCTGTCCGGGCCGCCGTTGGTCACGCCGACCGTGCTGGCGCCACAGTCCTTGGCCCAGGTCAGCGTCTCGACGATCTCCTCGGTCCGGCCGGACTGCGAGATGGCGACGGCCAGCACGCCGTCGAGATCCAGCTTGCGCTTGTACGTCGTCGCGACGGACGGGGCGGCGAGCGCGGCCAGCCGCCCAGCGTGCGCTTCGACCAGGTAGCGGCCGTAGACTGCGGCATTGTCGGAGGTGCCACGCGCGATGAACAGGAGCTGCCGGGTCCGCTCGCCCAGTGCTCTCACCTCGTCGACCCTGGGGAGCAGAGAGTCGAGCGTGGCCCGCAGCGCCTCGGGCTGCTCGGCGATCTCGCTGCGCATCTTGGTGGTCATCATCCCTCAAATCGTTACCGTGCAGACTTGACCCTGTTTTACGACATGTGGTCTAGTCCGGACTAGACCAGTACGAACCATAGCCCATTGCCCAGGTCAGATCGAGGGGAGGATCCGTGGCACACATCGATCCGGACAGCCCGGTGCCCAAGTACTTCCAGCTGCGCGAGATCCTGCTGGATCTGATCGACAGCGACGAGCTGAGCATCGGCGCCGCCATCCCGTCGGAGCGCGAGCTCTGCCAGCGCTTCGGCCTGTCCAGGATGACAGTCCGGCAGGCGGTCGACCACCTGGTGTCCGAGGGCCGCCTGCACCGGGTGCCGGGCAAGGGCACGTTCGTGGCCAGACCCAAGATCGAGCTCGCGCTGCAGCTCACGTCGTTCAGCGACGACATGCGGGCGCGCGGCATGGAGCCGGGCTCGCGCGACCTCGACCGGCGGGTCGTCCGCGCGAGCGCCCACCTGGCCAAGGAGCTGGGCATCCAGCCGGGTGAGGAAGTGCACTTCATCGAGCGGCTGCGCACCGCTGACGGCGAGCCGTTGTCCATCGAGCGCGCGCACATCCCGGTCAAGCTCGCTCCCGACCTGGCCGAGCACGACCTGTCGGGCAGGTCGCTCTACGAGCTGCTGGAGAGCCGCTACGGGCTGGTCATGGACGCCGGCGAGCTGACCATCGACGGGGGCATCGCCGATCCGAGCGACGCCGATCTGCTCAAGCTCCCCCGGGGCGGGGCCGTACTACTGTTGCAGCGCAGATCCTTCTCCGGCGGCATCTGCGCGGAGCTGGGCGTGTCCACCTATCGCGCGGACCGCTACCAGCTGCGCACCATTCTGGAAATGCCCACCAGACGGGGCTGAGGGCCCGACCCGGAGGAACGCCCGGTGAACGAGACCACCGCCGCCAGGCCTTCGCCGTTCTCACGCGTGATGAACGTGCTCCAGCGGCTGGGCCGCTCGCTCATGCTGCCCATCGCCGCCCTGCCCGCGGCCGCGCTGCTGCTCCGCTTCGGCCAGCCCGACATGCTCGGCTCCAACGGCGCCGAGCCGGGCGGCCTGGCCGACGTGGCCGGTTTCGGCTGGATGAACCAGGTCGCCGAGGTGCTGGCCGCCGCCGGTGCGGCGCTGTTCGAGAACCTGCCGCTGCTGTTCGCGGTGGGGGTGGCGATCGGGTTCGCCCGCAAGTCCGACGGCTCGACCGCGCTCGCCGCGGTGGTCGGCTACCTGGTGTTCGACCGCGTGACCAAGGTGATGTTCTTCGGCTCGGCGATCAGGGACACGGTCCTGATCAGGGCGGTCCAGCCCCAGGGCATCAAGGAGATCATCAACTACGGCATGCAGAACCCCACCCAGGTGCTCGGCGGCATCATGATCGGGCTGGTCACCGCGATGCTGTGGCAGCGCTTCCACCGGATCAAGCTGCCGTCCTGGCTGGCCTTCTTCGGCGGGCGCCGGTTCGTACCGATCATCACCTCGATCGTGGCGCTGCTCCTCGGCGTGCTCATCGGCTGGGTGTGGCCGATACTCGGCGAGTGGATCGGCCACGCGGGCGAGGCCCTGACCACACTCGGACCGCTGGGCACCGGCATCTACGGCCTGATCAACCGGCTGCTGATCCCGCTCGGCCTGCACCACTTCGTCAACTCGATCGTCTGGTACGTGGTGCCCCAGTGCGAGGTCGGCGGCCAGGTCCTCGGCGGCGACTGGAACTGCTACTTCGGCGGCGCCCCGCACTCCGGCCAGTTCATGGCCGGGTTCTTCCCGATCATGATGTTCGCGCTGCCGGCCGCCGCGCTGGCGATGTGGCGGGCCGCGCCCCCGCACCGGCGGGCGACCGTGGGCGGCATCATGCTGTCGGCCGGGCTGGCCTCGTTCGTCACCGGGATCACCGAGCCGATCGAGTTCGCGTTCATCTTCGTGGCGCCGGTGCTGCTGGCCGTACACGCTGTGCTGACCGGGCTGGCGATGGCGCTCACCACCCTCATCGGCGGGCAACTCGGCTTCGGCTTCTCGGCGGGGCTGCTGGACATGCTGCTCAACGCCAGCAAGTCGAACACCCACAACCTGCCGGGCATCCTCCTGCTCGGGGTGATCTATGGGGTGGTCTATTACGTGGTGTTCAGCTTCCTCATCCGCAAACTGAACATCATGACACCCGGGCGCGAGCCCGAGCCCGATGTCGATTCGGGCGAGCCGCCGTCATAACCGCTCTTTTTTATGGCTTTTACGGCCGTTTTCACGGCCTTCACGGGCTTTTCAGCTTTACGGCAGGCCCGGTGGGCCCCACCCGCCATACGGGGCTGAGCCCCGTCCAGGGGCACGCTCCTCCGGATCACGTGGCTGGGCGCCGTGACGTGCGTCCTCTTGGCCGTGGCCTGCCACACAGTGCCGCAGAAGGATTACGGGCCGCGACACCCGAATCGACATCAGCCACTTCACCAATGGAGGCTGGCCGAATTCGTTGGGGACGGCCCATTGATGGCTAACTCAGGGCCGAAATATGCATCGCGCCGCCCAGCACCACTCCAACTTTCGGTGATCTTCCTCACCAATCACCTCGAATCGGTGGGCTGAGCGGGAAAGTTGGCGGGCGATGTATTCCGGGGCCGGGCCGGAAACTCCTTGTACTGTCCCTCTCCCCCTATGACATCGGAGGCCCCATGTCATCCCTTCCGCAGCACGCCGCCGTTTCCGATCCGCTCGTGTGGGGACCGCCGGGAGCCAGTCCCGACGAGCGCAAACTGCGACAGCTCGGGCAGGCGCTGGCCGAGGTGCTCTCGGGGCGGCGGCCACCCGAGAGCGTCGCCGACCGGCTCACCGACCGGGCCTACCGCGAGCTCGTCAGGGCGGGGCGGATGATCGAGACCAAACGGCCGCCGTTCGTGGGGAGCCCGCACGTGAAGGAGCCCAAGGACGGCGCGGTCGAGATGTGCCTCCTCGTCCACTGCGGCGAACGCAGCCACGTACTCGCCGTGCGGCTTGAGCGGCGCGGCGTGCAATGGCTGTGCACGGACTTCGAAACCGCCTGACGCCAACCAGGAGCAAGCCGAGGCATCCGTCCATCCGGAAGACGGGAGAAGGCCCCCGCCGGCAGGCGAGGGCCTTCTCCCGGAACCGGACCGGTGCGTTATGCCTGGGCGTTCTTGGGGTCGCCGTGGCAGCGCTTGTACTTCTTGCCCGAGCCGCAGGGGCAGGGCGCGTTGCGCTCGACGTTGCCGTAGGCGGCGCGCTCGGCCGAAGTGCTGCGGACCCGGGTGTGCTCGACCTCGCCCGCCTCACCCGGCGCGGAGTATTCGAGCTCGGCGGGCCGCTCGGGCCCGCGCAGGCCACGCGCGATGATCGAGCGGGTCTCCGCCATCATCGCGTCCTCTTCCTCGACGATCGGGTTCTCCTGAACCTCGACCTCGATGTTGAACAGGAAGCCGACCGAGTCCTCCTTGATGCCCTCGAGCATCGCGGCGAACATCTCGAAGCCCTCGCGCTGGTATTCGATCTGCGGGTCCTTCTGCGCGTAGGCCCGCATGCCGATGCCCTCGCGCAGGTAGTCCATCTCGTAGAGGTGCTCGCGCCACTTGCGGTCGAGGACCGACAGGATGACGCGGCGCTCGAACTCGCGGGTGGCGTCGGGGCCGAGCTCCTCCTCACGCCTGGCGTAGGCCTCCAGCGCGTCCTTCTTCATCTTCGCGCTGATGAGCTCGGCGGTCAGCTCCTCGCGGCCACCGGCCTCCTCGACCACGTTGTCGATCGTGACCGTGACGGGGTAGAGCTCGCCGAACGCCTTCCACAGCTTGTCGAGGTCCCACTCCTCGGCGAAGCCCTCGGCCGTGGCGCCCGTGACGTAGCCCTCGATCACCTCGCCGATGAAGCCCTGCACCTGCTCGTGCAGGTCGGCGCCCTCCAGCACGCGGTGGCGCTCGGCGTAGATCACCTTGCGCTGCCGGTTCATGACCTCGTCGTACTTGAGAACTTCCTTGCGGATCTCGAAGTTCTGCTGCTCGACCTGGTGCTGGGCGGAGGCGATGGCCTTGGAGACGATGCCGGACTCGATCGGCTGCTCGTCGGGGATGTTGAGCCTGGTCATGATCATCTCGACCCTGGCCGAGTTGAACAGGCGCATCAGGTCGTCACCGAGCGAGAGGTAGAAGCGCGACTCGCCCGGGTCGCCCTGGCGGCCGGAGCGGCCGCGGAGCTGGTTGTCGATGCGGCGCGACTCGTGCCGCTCGGTGCCGAGAACGTAGAGGCCGCCGAGCTCGGTGACCTCGTCGTGCTCGGCCTTGACGGCCGCCTTGGCCTTCTCGAGCGCCTCGGGCCACGCCTTCTCGTATTCTTCGGGCGTTTCGAGCGGGTCGAGGCCGCGCTGGCGCAGCTCGAGGTCGGCGCGGAACTCGGAGTTGCCGCCGAGCATGATGTCGGTGCCTCGGCCGGCCATGTTGGTGGCGACGGTGACGGCGCCCTTGCGGCCCGCCTCGGCGACGATCGCGGCCTCACGCGCGTGGTTCTTCGCGTTGAGCACCTCGTGCTGCACGCCGCGGCGCTTGAGCGCCTTGGACAGCCGCTCGGACTTCTCGACCGAGGTGGTGCCGACCAGCACCGGCTGGCCGACGTCGTAGCGCTCCTTGATGTCCTCGACGACCGCGGCGAACTTGGCGTCCTCGGTCTTGTAGACGACGTCGGCCTGGTCCTTGCGGATCATCGGACGGTTCGTCGGGATCGGGACCACGCCGAGCTTGTACGTCTGGTGGAACTCGTTCGCCTCGGTGACGGCGGTGCCGGTCATGCCGGACAGCTTCTTGTAGAGGCGGAAGTAGTTCTGCAGGGTGACCGTGGCGAGAGTCTGGTTCTCGTCCTTGATCTTCACGCCCTCTTTGGCCTCGATGGCCTGGTGCATGCCCTCGTTGTAGCGGCGGCCGTGCAGGATGCGGCCGGTGAACTCGTCGACGATGAGCACCTCGCCCTCGGCGACGATGTAGTCCTTGTCCTTCTTGAACAGCTCCTTGGCCTTCAGGGCGTTGTTCAGGAAGCCGACCAGGTGGGTGTGCTCGGCCTTGTAGAGGTTGTCGATGCCCAGCCAGTCCTCGACCTTGGCGACACCGGACTCCAGAACGCCGACCGTGCGCTTCTTCTCGTCGACGATGTAGTCGCCGGTGCTCTCCTCGTCGGGCGACTTGGCCTCGACGCCCCTGCGCAGCCGCGGCACGATCTTGGCGAACTCGGTGTACCACTTGCCCGACTGCTCCCCCGGACCGGAGATGATCAGCGGGGTGCGCGCCTCGTCGATGAGGATGGAGTCGACCTCGTCGACGATCGCGAAGTGGTGGCCGCGCTGCACGCACTCGTCCAGCGACCACGCCATGTTGTCGCGCAGATAGTCGAAGCCGAACTCGTTGTTGGTGCCGTAGGTGATGTCCGCCTCGTACTGCTTGCGCCGCTCTTCCGGGGCCTGCCCGGCCAGGATCATGCCGACCTCGAGACCGAGGAAGCGGTAGATGCGGCCCATGTTCTCGGCGCCGACCTTGACCAGGTAGTCGTTGACCGTGATGACGTGGACGCCGTTGCCGGCGAGCGCGTTGAGGTAGGCGGGGAGAGTACAGGTAAGGGTCTTGCCCTCGCCGGTCTTCATCTCCGAGATGTTGCCCATGTGAAGGCTCGCGCCGCCCATGATCTGCACGTCGAAGTGACGCTGACCGAGCACGCGGCGGGCCGCCTCGCGTACGGTCGCGAACGCTTCGGGAAGCAGATCGTCGAGGGTTTCGCCGTCCGCGAGCCGCTGCTTGAATTCGTCCGTCAGAGCGCGCAACTCCGCGTCGGACAGGCTCGTGAAGTCGTCCTCGATGGAGTTGACCTGATCGGCGATCCGCTTGAGCTTGCGCAGGGTCTTGCCTTCGCCGGCACGTAGGATCTTGTCGAGAATGGCTGCCACTTTATGTAAAGCTCCTCGCAGGTCTACCCCGGCGGCGCCGCCAGGAGGAGAGGCTGAGACAAACTTCCCCGTTGCCATCGTAGGCGGTTCAGCAACCAGACACAGCCACCGCGACGACGAGAGCGTCGGGCATGTCTGGGAGAATGGGGCTAGGCAGAGCGTATGCCGGTAAGCCGTTGGTTCGCACCGTTTGCGGTATATCCGGCAAAGGGAAGGATTTGTGATGGTTGAGGGGCAGAAGTCAGAGCAGACGGAGAATCTCGGCAACCATGGCGGCCGCGCGTCCTCATGGCTCGCGGTGACCGTGATGCTGCTCGGCACCGTCGTCGCCGGCTATGGGATGACCGCCGCCAACTGGACACTCATCTGGATCGGCGCCGGGGTGTTCGTCGTGGGCGGAATCCTCGCCCTCGTCTTCGACATCTTCACGGACGTCGTGATCGACGCGCCGAGGGCGGGACTCCACGCGGAAGACCACCGCTGAGCCTCCGGCGAACCTCGGGGACTCCCGAACCTCCGGCGGCCCTCAGGGCCGCCTGAACCTCCGGCGTACCTCAGGGCCGCCCGGATCTCCGGTGTCCCTCCCCCTCCAGGGCGCCTGAGCCTCCGACACGGACGCGGAAGGCCGCCGCTCGCGCACACGCTCGGCGGCGGACCCCCGCTCCTGTACGCCACGCACCGCGGGATCCATACGCGACGAGCCGCGGGATCCCCGCTCACGTGCGCCACGCACTGCGGGATCCCCGCTCACATACGCGACGAACCGCAGGTTCCCACTCACAAACGCGTCCCGCCACGGCCCCTCGCCCATGCGAGCGTCCTCCGGCGGGTCCCCGCACATGCGCGCGCATCCGGCGGTGGACCCGCTCCCGCACACGCCTCGTGATGGACCAGTACTCATTCATGTGCGCATCACGCAGCGGCCCTGCTCATGCGGGCATCACAGCGGCCCTGCTCATGGGGGCATCACGCGGCGGACCACACCCATCCGGGCGTCACGCGGTGGCCCACCCTATGCGGGCGTCACGCGGCGGATCATCGCCCATCGGGCGTCGCAGCGGATCCCCGCTCAGGCAGGCATCAGGCGGCGGGCCATCGTCTCTCCTCCTCCCGTCGGTTTCTGTCGGTGGCCGCCGCTAGCATCGCGGCATGCATAGCCGTACCAATGTGCTGACATGACGGATCTGACGGCCGACGAGGCGCGGCGGCTGATCCTGCGCGCCCAGGGCCTGCTCGGCGCGGACGCCCGCCGGGGCGGCGTGCACGGCATGCTCCGCAGGCTCGGCGCGATCCAGCTCGACACGATCTCGGTCCTGGCCCGCTCCCACGAGCTCGTCGCCTACGCGCGCCTGGGCGCGGTGGGCAGGCCCAAGGTCGAGCGAGCCTACTGGCACAATCCCGCCCAGAGCTTCGAATACTGGTGCCACGCCGCCTGCATCCTGCCGATCGAGCACTGGCCCCTCTACTCCTTCAGGCGGCGCGCCTACCGCAATCGTCGCTACCGCTGGCACGAGGTGCCCGACCACGTAGACAAGCTGCTGGAGCAGGTACGCGCCTCGGGCCCGCTCACCACATCCGACGTCGGCGGCGCCAAGAACGGCGGCCCCTGGTGGGACTGGTCCGACTCGAAGATCGGCCTGGAATGGCTGCTGGACATCGGTGAGGTCGTCTGCAGCCGCCGCGTCGGCTGGCGCCGGGTCTATGACCTGTCCGAGCGCGTGGTCCCCGCCGACCTCCTGGCCGAGGACCTCTCCGACGAGGAGTGCATCGTACGTCTGGCGGCCATCGCCGGGGCCTCGCTGGGCGTGGCGACCCGGGGCGACCTGATCGACTTCCTGCGGCTCAAGGGGAGGTTCGCCGCGATACTGGACGAGGTGCTGCTCAGCGGGGCCACCGGGCTGGTGCCCGTACACGTGGCCGGTTGGCCCTCGACCAGGGGGCAGACCAACGCGTGGGCCGATCCGGCGGCCCTGGAGTCGGCGCCGCGTGGGCGGCACCGCACAGCGCTGGTGTCGCCGTTCGACTCGCTCATCTGGCATCGCGGCCGTACCGAGCGGATCTTCGGCTTCAACTACCAGCTCGAGCTCTATGTGCCCAAGCACAAGCGGGTGCACGGCTACTTCACGATGCCGGTGCTGGCCGGCGGCCGGCTGATCGGCCGCGTGGACCCGGCCCGCGACGGCACCACGCTGGTGGCCAGGCAGCTCAGCCTGGAGCCGGGCCTCACCGGCGCCAAGTGGGCCGACGCCCTGAGCGACGCGCTGTGGTCGGCCGCCGAGTGGGTGGGCTGCGACACCGTACGAGTCGAACGCGCCGACCCCGCCCTCATCGCCCACCTGGAGGCGGAGCCGAGATAGGACCTCGGACCAGACACCAGGTCGAACCTCGGACCGAACTCATTTCGGGCCGAACACCAGGGCGAACCTCGGGCCGGACTCACCTCGGCCGGACACAGGGCGGACCCCGGGTCGGACCCACTCCGGGTCAGCCCGGGTCAGACCCGCCTCGGGTCGGACCCACCTCGGGTGGGACACCAGGTAGGCCCCGGTCGGACCTCGGATAATCGCCGCCTTGAGCCGAAGGCCGCACTGATCGCCACCCCTTCGCCTATTTGGCGGCGGATGCCGACAAGCCTCATCACCTAGTTACGGCGGGTGCCGACGAATCGGCGCCACACCCCATCGAGTGGGGCGGTGGGTGACCAGCAGCCGCCCCACTCACCGCAGGCGGTAAGTACCCGCAACCCCCGTCGGAGGCGCTGGCGGTCGGCAGCCCCAAGCCCCACCCAGGAACCGGTGGTCGCAACCCGCTATGCCCACCGAGGGGCGGGTAGGTGGCCGACATCTGCCAAGCCCACTGCGCGCTCAAACGGTCGGCACCCGCCGTTTCCGCCGAGGGCGCAGGCGGTCGACAGCGCCGCGCTCACCGCAGGGGCAGGCGGTTGGTGGCCACCCGCTCACCACGCTCACCGCGGGCGCAAGCGGTCGGTGCCACCCTGCTCACTCAGACGGTCGCTAACCACCACACCCACCGAGAGGGCGGGCGAGCCGCTGCCGCCGCGCCCGCCCGAGGGCGATGTCAGGTGATCTCCAGCATGCGCTCGCGTACCGCGTAGACCACAGCCTCCATGCGCGAGTGGAGCTGCAGCTTGTCGAGGATGTTGCGGACGTGGTTCTTGACCGTGTTCTCCGAGATGAAGAGCTGCTTGGCGATCTCGCGGTTGTTCATCCCCTTGGCCACCAGGCGCAGCACCTCCATCTCCCGCTCGGTCAGCCGCGGCACGGGGAGTTGGGGTGGGCGTTCGTTCTCCTTCTTGCTCATGTTCGCGAACTCGTTGATGAGTTTGGCGGCCATGGCCGGATTGATGAGCGACTGGCCTTCGTGAACTCCGCGCACGGCGGCGGGGACGTCGTTGATCTGCACGTCCTTGAGCAGATAGCCGGTCGCGCCCGCCTTGATGGCCTCGAAGAGGTCTTCCTCCTCGTCACTGACCGTCAGCATGATGATGCGGGTGCTCGGCACCGAGGCCTTGATACCCTTCGCCGCCTCGATGCCGTCGCGCCGCGGCATGCGTACGTCCATGAGCACCACGTCGGGCATGAGGCGGTCGGCCAGTTCGACCGCCTCATGCCCGTCGCTCGCCTCACCGACCACCTCGATGTCTGGCTCGGCGGCCAGCGCCAGAGCCAGGCTCCGCCTGATCAACTCGTGATCGTCCACGATCAGGACGCGGATCGGCTCGCCTCCTGACGGGCGCGCCTCGCCGGACTCCGTCACCAGGCCTCCTCGATCAGCCTGGAGACCGCCATCTCCGCGCTTCGCTCGCTCATGACCTGACTGAGCTCGCTCACGTCTCCTCCTCGTCGGGGGGCCAGAGCCGTTGGACCGCCAATGATGGCATGTCTTACGCGGTCCTAGGGTGGTCGAGAAGATCTTTTAGCGCTGCGTCACGGCTCTACGAGCCGAAGTACGCCATAGTTGTAGCCGCGCCGGTTATAAACGACACACGGCTGGCCACTCTCCTTGTCACGGAACAGATAGAAGTCGTGGCCGACCAGCTCCATCTCGAGGAGGGCCTGGTCGATGGTCATGGGTTCCGCTTTGTGGTGCTTCTCTCGTACGATGAGCGGCCCGTCACCGTCCATCTCGATGGGGACGATGTCGTCATACTGCTTGTCGTCGGGGAGCTCTTCTTCTTCGTCGAACTCCGGCACGACCTCGGCCTTGCGCGGTGGCGCCAGGTCGGCGACGTCGGGAAGCGTCGCGGTGATCTCCGCCACGGAGGGCGGGCAGTGGTTACCGTGGTGCACCTTGCGCCGGTCGGACAGGCGCCTGAGGCGGCCTTCCAGTTTGTCCAGCGCCATGTCCAGGGCGGCGAATCGATCGTCGGCGGAAGCCTCCGCGCGAATGGCGGGTCCTCGAGAGTGAATGGTCAGCTCGACGCGCTCTCGCTGGCTGGCGATGCGCGGATTGCGCTCCTTCGACACCTCCACGTCAACTCGAATCAGCTTGTTGTCCAGACGCTCGATCCTGGCCAGCTTGGTCTCCACCTGGTCTCGGAACCGATCACTCACTCCTGTGTGCCGGCCCTTGACGATGATGTCCATGCAACAGCCCCCCTTCGTCTAACGACTGAGAAAGAGCGCCCGACGACGTGCTTGCCGGGCGGGGTCTTCCGTCTGCCTCTCTGCTGTCACCGTTACCCTCTTCCGACGTTCCGTCACCGGGTTCTCGGGTGGCACCCGTCCGGCCGACCTGGTCTTCGACCCCACATCCGCCTGCTGAGGATTTCGCGGCTCTGATGCCACTACTGCCCTTCTCTCCTGGCGGGGGACATCTGGACCCCCGGGAAGGCAGGACTTACCCCTAAGCCGCACCGTGATCGGTCGACAAAGAGTCGCCTTACGTGGACCGTTTTGCCTGCGGCTGGCATCGGCTAGCAGAGCCGGGACTCCCGGCCCTGCGCAACCACGGACCCGAACGGGTGCCATGTCAGAACGCTATCCGCATCGGAGACGAATGTCAGCCTAGGGATCGGTCAAACGATCACTTTCTGTGATTTTTCTCCGATGTGACGCGCGTGACGGATGCCCCTTTTTGCGTACGCCCGGCCACATATCCCCTCCCTCGCGGAGGGCTGAGCTGCCCCGCCGCTGCCCAGTGGGTAGGCACATGTGACGTCCGGGTGAGAGCGGAAAAATGATCTCTCTTTACTCAGTGTGACCGTAATGGATTGCAAGATCTTCGGCGTGTCGCGGCGACGGTCACGGCCAGCAGGACGTCGACGCCGTGCACCCGGAGTGTCCTGGCGGCTTCGGCCAGTGTGGAGCCCGTGGTCACGATGTCGTCCACGAGCAGCACAGAGGCCGCTGTGCGGGCCTTCGCGGCCGGGGTGACCCGAAGGGAGGCGGCGAGGTTGGCGGCCCGCTGCGTGGCGCTCAGCCCCGCCTGGTCGCCAACCTGACGCGCCTGTCCGAGCGCGGGCCACAGCTCCGCGCGATGACCGAACGCCGTCAGCTGTCGTACGGTCAGCGCGGCCAGCCTGCCGACCGGGTCGTGCCCCCTCGACCGGAGAGCTCGGGGGGCGCTGGGCACGGGGACAACGGCCAAGACCATGGGCGTCGGCACGGATGTGGGCACGGGTGGGGTGGGCCGGTAGGCCAGAGCGTGGTCGGCGGTGAATGCCGGGGCGTGGCAGGCGGTCAAGGCCAGGGCGTGGCAGGCGGTGAAGGCCAGGGCCGTCGCCAGGGGACGGGCCAGCGCGGTCTGGCCACGCTCCTTGTAGGCGACGATCGCCTCACGCACGGCCCCCGTGTAGTCGGCGGCCGACCAGCACTCGGGGAGGCCGGCGGGGATGGGTCTCGGCATGCGGCGGGCCGGGAGCGGGGCCAGACAGGTGTCGCACAGGCGCGGGCCCCTGGTGCCGCAGCCCAGGCAGCGCTGCGGAAGGGCCAGGTCAGCGAGGTCGGCGAGAGCGGCGAACACGAGGACCAGCATGCCCGCCGCCCCCGACAGTTTCGGCCCAGGAACACCCTCCGCACGGACAGCCGGTCACCGCCCAGCCGGCCCAAGGGCAAACGTCCGGTCGGCCCAGGAACGGTCCTCGCGCAGGCGGCGGGTCGCCGTCCAGCCGGCGCCCCGGCACGGCCCAGATCGCCGACCCGGCCGACCCTGAGGAAGCACCCGGCCGACCGGGCTCAGCGCCCGGCCGACCCTAGGGAAGCGCCGGGTCAGCCCAGGGGGAAGAGCGGAGTGTCGGCGTCTGTGGCCATCTTGGAGGTCCAGTTCTGCTTGTCCAGGTTGGACTCCAGGATCTCGTTCTTCTTCTTGGTCCCCGCCAGGATCCGCTCACCCTGCGCGGCCAGCGTCCGCAGTCGCGTGTCCGACGGCAGCTTGGTGACCGTGCCGTCGCCCACGTTGATCTCCTTGACCACCGCTCCGGCAGGGCTCTGCGACAGCACCACCAGGTGCTCGCCGTCGCGCCAGGCCAGGTCCCGGATCTCCTCGTCGTCGACCGTACTCAATGTCTGGAAATTTCCGAGCATGACGGCGGCGCCGCTTCCCGTGATGGCGCCGACGCGGATCTCGTGCTTGCCGATCGTGACCGCCACCCGCACGCCGTCCCGGGCGATCCGCAGCCGCGTGACGTCGAACCCGTCGAGGCTGGGCGCGGCGATGCGTTCAGGCCCGCGCCCGGCGCCCGGATTGCACCGCAGCACCGCGCCGTTACGGCGGTCGTACGTCCATAGGGTGCCATCCCGATGCCAGGAAGGCGGCGTGAGATCGGCGTTCGCCCCCTGGATCCACTGCTGCCAGCGGCCGTCCGCCGCGGCTCTGGTCACCCAGATGCCGCCCGCGGTCGACTTGGCGGCGATGAGGTCGGCGCCCTGGCCGACGGAGAAGCCGCCGACCGCCACGGCGAAGCCGGAGTACAGGTTGTTCGCCTGACCGGCGGGTCCGGCCACGGGCCGGCCGGGGCCCTCGGTGGCCATCGCGTAGACGGCGCCCTTGCTGGTGTAGTAGGCGGCGTTCGAGGAGGTGCCCAGCCAGGGGTCGCTGATGTTGGGCGGGATGGTCAGCGTGTCCGAGGAGTAGAACGGCTCGCCGTCCAGCTGCACCTCGATGTAGCGGCCGTTGGCCACGTTGTTGCTGGTCAGGCTCCATCTGAGCTGGGCCTGCAGTCCCCTGGTGAAGATGTCGCCCGAGTCGATGGGGCCGCTGAGGTTGATAATCACGCGGTCGTCCCCGGCGCGTACGGACTCGACCCGCGTGCCGTGCGGGAAGACGTTCTCCACGGCGCCCTGCAGCGCTTTGCTCGGGCCCTTGAGCAGGCGTTCGATGATCGTCTTGGCGAAGCTCTCGGTGGGCTTGAGCCGCAGCCGGACCCGGTCGACGACGAGCATGTCCGAGTTGGCGCCCCCGCTGCCGGGCGTGCCGTTCAGGTAGTAGAGGTTGGTCGGCCGGTACGCGCGGGTGACGTCCGCCTCGGTGAGCAGGAGGCCGCCGACCAGCGACTTGACCCGATAGTCGCCCTGCTGGTCCTTGACCAGCGTGAACTTCCTGTCGACCCCCACGGAGGTGGGCACGTAGGTGTCGTCGTTCTCGATGCGGGCGACCTGGGTGCCGGAGAGGGCGACGGTGATCTCCTTGTCACCGATCTTCCCCTCCACGTCGTACTTCACCAGGTTGTCGAGGACCGTCACCGGACCGCCCGGCTTCCACGCCTGCCGGGCCTCGGGCGTCAGATACTGCGCCAGGATCTCCGGATCGTCGGCGTAAGCGGCCATGGCGGCCTGCAGGCCCGTCACCACCTGCTCCGGCGACCAGCCGGCCTGCGGCGGGATGGCGACCATGCGCTGGAACGGCTTGCTCATCGGGTCACCGCCACCGGCCTCGCCGACCGGGAACGGGCCGCCCACGGGGATCACCGCGCAGGCCGAGCTCCAGACGAGAGCCGCGAGGACGGCGACGACAGCGCCGAGCCGCCTGATCCGCCGCCGGATCACGGGACCAGCCGTCGTCGAAGCCGGGACCGAAGCACTAGTCCTCGTCATAGCCGGCCCCGTCCGCCGAGGCCGGCAGCAGCACCGGCGTCATCTGCCCGCGCCACGTGCGCCGCATCTCGATCTCCGGCGGCACCAGCGACAGCGGCGACCCCTTCAGGTCGGTCCCGGCCACCCGGGGCAGCGTCAGCCGGAACTGCGAGCCCTCCCCCTGCTGCCCCCACGCCTGCAGCCAGCCGCCGTGCAGGGAGGCGTCCTCGCGCGAGATGGCCAGGCCCAGCCCGGTGCCGCCGATGGTGCGCGCCCGTGACGGGTCGGCGCGCCAGAACCGGTCGAACACCATCGTGTCCTCGCCCGCCTTCAGGCCGATCCCGTGATCTCGTACGGCGACCGCCACCGCGTCCCGGTCGGCGCCCACCGTCACCACGACGTCCCTGCCCTCGCCGTGCTCGATGGCGTTGAACAGCAGGTTGCGCAGGATGCGCTCGACCCGCCGGTTGTCGATCTCCGCCATGCACGGCTCGTTGGGCAACCGCAGCTCGAAGCGGGTGGAGTGCCGCTCGGCCAGCGCCTCGGAGTCGCCGATCGCGCGCAGCACCACGTCACGCACGTCGACCGGGTCGAGGTCGAGCGTGGCGGCGCCCGCGTCGTAGCGGCTGATCTCCAGCAGGTCGGCCAGCATCGACTCGAACCGCTCCAGCTGGGCCTGCATGAGCTCGGCCGAGCGGGCGGCCATCGGGTCGAAGTCCTCGCGGGCGTCGTAGAGCAGGTCGGCGGCCATCCGCACGGTGGTCAGCGGGGTACGCAGCTCGTGGGAGACGTCGGACACGAACTGCCGCTGGACCTGGGACAGCTCCTCCAACTGGTGGATCTTCAGTGCCAGGTTGACGGCCATCTCGTTGAACGAGGTGGCCAGGCGGGCCAGGTCGTCCTCACCGCGTACCTTGAGCCGCTCGTCGAGCTTGCCCGCCGCCAGGCGCTCGGCCGCCTCGCGGGCCAGCCGGACCGGGCTGACCACCTGCCGGGCGACGAGGTAGGCGATGGCGGCCAGCAGCACCACGAGGCCCAGGCCCACCACGGCGATGGCGAGCCGGACGTTGGACAGCATCCGCTCTTCCTCGCTGATCGGGAAGAAGTGGTAGACCTCGTAGTTCTGGCCGTCGAGGAGGTTGACCACGCCGCCGATGACCAGCGTGGGCGTGGGCTGGCTCTCACCGGTGAACGTGATGGGCGCGGTGAAGCGATACGGCTTGTCGAATTCGTACTTCCGCTCGTCGCGCCGCAAGGCCTGCTGCAGCGCCTGCGGCACGTCCTCCGGCGTGACCTTGCCCGAGGCGCGCGACCTGCCGGGGTTGGAGGTGTTGAGCACCAGCACCTCGTAGCGCTTCTTGGAGCCGTTCTCGCCCGAGCCGGTGATCGTGTCCATCACGTCGTCGAGCGGGTCGGCGGGCGCGTTACCGCTCGCGTCGGAGGTCGACTTGGCCTGGTCGTCGGGCTTCTGGCTGAGCGCGTCGGCGATCTGCACGCGGTCGGCGAGCGCCTCGGTGGCCGAGGACTGCTGGCGGCTCTCGATGACCGACCTGTTGATCTGGTCGGACAGGAAGACACCGAGCACGACCACGACGGTCACCGAGATCACCAGGGTGCTGGTGACCACCTGGAGCTGGAGCGAGCGCCGCCATACGCTCCGTGCCCTGCCCGCCGCACGCCGCGTCCGCCGCCGGACCCCGCCGAGAATCTGGCGGAGAGTACGGCGACGGAGTCGTTTCTTGCTGGTCGGGGGCATGGCAGAGTTGGGCGCGCCGGTCAGGCCGGCCCGGCTTTGTAGCCCACGCCGCGGACCGTGACCACGATCTCGGGGTGCTCGGGGTCCTTCTCGATCTTCGCCCGGAGCCGCTGAACGTGCACGTTGACCAGGCGCGTGTCGGCCGCGTGCCGGTAGCCCCAGACCTGCTCCAGCAGGACCTCACGGGTGAAGACCTGGCGCGGCTTGCGGGCCAGCGCGACGAGCAGGTCGAACTCCAGCGGCGTCAGGTTGATGGTCTCCTCGCCACGCTTGACCGAGTGGCCGGCCACGTCGATGGTGATGTCGCCGATCTGCAGGATCTCCGGGGTGGGCTCATCGGTGCGGCGCAGCCGCGCCCGCACCCTGGCCACGAGCTCCTTCGGCTTGAACGGCTTGACGATGTAGTCGTCGGCCCCCGACTCCAGACCGAGCACGACGTCGATCGTGTCGCTCTTGGCGGTGAGCATGACGATGGGCACCCCCGACTCCGCCCTGATCCTGCGCGCCACGTCGATGCCGTCGGCCCCCGGCAGCATCAGGTCGAGCAACACCAGGTCCGGGCGCGTGTCCCGGAAAGCGTCGAGGGCTTTGTCCCCGTCTGAGACAAAGGATGGCTCGAAGCCTTCGCCGCGCAACACGATGCCCAGCATCTCGGCGAGAGCGGCGTCGTCATCGACGACCAGCACGCGACCTTTCATGGCCCCTCATTCGTTCTACGCATTCTGGGACATACCCGCACGATCGCTGAAGGTTACCCTTAGTTGGCCCATGCATGGGACATGAGACCCGCAAAAGACGAGTTTTAGACTTGCATCCGCGACCGCAATCTCAGTCTGCGGTAACGGAACGACTTTCGGCCATCCTTCGATGAGATCCTTGAGCCGGAACGCCCTGGAATGCGGGCAAGTTGCGCCGGCGAATCGTACGCACGACACCAATGCCCCGCCCACCATGCCAGGATTGGGATATGTCAGACGGTCACGGTCCCTCGCCCGAGACGCCACCAGGCTGGGCTCCAGAACAGCCCCCTCCCTACGGCGCCCCGCAGACCTCGCCGTGGACCGCCCCCGGCTTCGAGCACCAGCAGCCGCAACAGCCGCCACCCAGCTCCGGTCCGCAACCGCCCTATCAGCAGCCGCCGCCCGGCTACGGCTACATGCCGCACCCGCCCGCACTGCGCCCGGGGATCATACCGCTACGGCCGCTGGGGCTGGGCGACATCCTCGACGGGACGATCAAACTGATCCGGTCGAACCCCAAGGCCGTGCTGGGCCTCTCGGCGGTCGCCGCCCTGCTCGGGGCCGTCCCGATCGCGATCGGGCAGGTGTTCGCCTTCGACTCCATGCGCGGGATGCTGAACGATCCGGCATCGGCGGAGCCGGCGGACGTGAGCGGCCTGTACGGCGGGTTCATCGCCCAGTACGGCGGCGCGATCGTCTCCTACGCCGTCAGCTTCGTCGTGGTGACCCTGCTGACCGGCGTGCTGATGCGGATACTCGGCCGCGCCGTGTTCGGCGGCAAGATCACCGCCGGCGAGGCGTGGCAGCTGACCAAGAGCCGCGTCCCGGCGCTGTTCGGCGTGGTGGGGCTGATGGCCGTCATCATGCTGGTCCCGCTGGCCGTCATCGCGCTGATCATCGTCGCGGTCATCGCGGCCGGCGTGGGCGACGACTCACCCGCCGCTGCGGGCGGCGTGCTCGTGATCACCGGGCTGCTGCTCATCCTGTACCTCTGCTACGTGCTGTACTTCCGCACCCGCTTCGCGCTCGCGGCGCCGGCCGTGGTGCTGGAGGGAAGGGGCCCCATCGACGCCCTGCGGCGCTCCTGGAACCTCGTCTCCGGCGACTTCTGGCGGGTGCTCGGCATCCTGCTGCTCACCTCGCTGCTGGTCGGGCTCGTCGCGGGCATCCTGGAGGTGCCCTTCACCATCGCCGGGACCCTCTTCGGCCTGCTCGGCGAGTCGGCGGGCGCCACCGTGCTGTCCACGGTGCTGATCACCATCGGCGGCACGCTCGGCGCGATGATCACCTATCCCTTCGAGGCGGGCGTCTCGGGCCTCCTCTACGCTGACCGGCGGATGCGCAGTGAGGCGTTCGACCTGGTGCTGCAGACTGCGGCGATCGAGCAGCAGCGCCAGGGCTGGGTGCACGCCTCGGCCGACGAGCTCTGGCACCCGTCCAACTCCGCCAGGCCGTGACGCCGATCGACAGGGGGGAGGCCGCGCGCAGGGCCGCGGACGAGCTCCTCAAGCCCGGTTACGAGAAGGAATCACTGCTGGACCAGGCGTACCGGCGCTTCACGCAGTTCGTCGGCGATCTCATGGACGCGGCCACGGGCGGCGGCACGACCGGCGGCATCATCTCCGCCGTCGTGATCTCACTGATCATCGGCGGGGTGATCGCGCTGGTCGTGTGGCGGCTCCGCAAGACCTCGCGCGCGAATGCGACGGCGGCGGACGGCCTGTTCGGCGAGCGGAGGATGACCGCCGCCGAGCACCGCCAGGCGGCCGAACGGCTGGCCGCCCAGGGCAGCTGGACCGAGGCGATCCAGGAGCGGCTGCGCGCCATCGCCCGCGACCTGGAGGAGCGGGCCCTGGTCGACGGGCTGCCCGGACGCACGGCCGACGAACTGGCCGCCGAGGCGGGCCAGGCGCTGCCCGGGTTCGCCGCGGAACTGACGGCCGCCGCCCGCTCGTTCGACGACGTGACCTACGGCGACGTGCCGGGCACCCGGGAGGCCTACACCGCTATGAGCGAGCTCGACGAGCGGCTCCGCCAGGCCAGGCCGGTCCCGCTGGCCGGGAGAACCCCATGAGCGCCAGGCCGGTCCCGTCGGCGGGGGACACCCCATGAGCCTCGACATGCGCCCCCAGGAGACAGGGGAGTCCTACTCCACCGCCCCGACCGTGCGCTCGACCTGGCGGGCGAGCCGGATGATCGTCCTGCTCGGCGCGCTCATCGTGCTCGCCGCGGTCCTGAGCGTGCTGCTCAAACCGGACTCACGCCCGGCCCGCCATCTGGATCCCGCCGACTCCTCGCTGTCGGGCTCGATGGCGCTGGCCGAACTGCTGCGCGACCGCGGTGTCACCGTCGACCGGGTCGACTCATCGGGGGCGGCCGCCGCGAAGGCGAACGGCGCCGCGCCGGGCGACCGGCTGCTGCTGATCACCGACGCCTCCTACGCCGAGACGCGCGAGCTGGCCGCGATCCAGGGCGACCGGGTGATCATCGACAACGTCTTCGCGCTCGACGAGCTGGCCCCCGGCGTACGACCGGTGAAGGGCGGCGCCCGCGAGCGCTCCCGCGAGCCGGAGTGCTCACTGCCCGGTGCCAGGGCCGCGGGCAGCGCGTTCATCGGCGGCACCGCGTTCACCGGACCGTCGGGCGCCATCGGCTGCTACCCGGCGGGCGACGGATCGACGCTGGTCAGCTACCCCAACGCGGGCGGCACCACCACGGTCCTGGGCAGCGGCGAGTTCATGACCAACCAGCGCCTGGCCGAGGACGGCAACGCCGCGCTCGCCCTCAACCTGCTGGGCTCGGCCAAGGCCGTGACCTGGCTGGTGGCGCCGGAGACGCCGCCGGTGGGCCAGTTGCCGGGCGAGGCCGGTCAGTCCATCTACGAACTGATGCCCGCGGGCATCCCCTGGGCCGTGCTGATGTCGGTCATCACGGTGCTGCTGGTGGCGTTCTGGCGGGGCCGGCGGCTGGGCCCGGTCGTGACCGAGCGGCTGCCCGTCGTCGTGCGGGCCGCGGAGACGGTCGAGGGGCGCGGGCGGCTCTACCGGGCCCGGCGGGCCAGGGGCAGGGCGGCCGACTCGCTCAGGGCCGGCACGATCGACCGGCTCACGCCCCGGCTCGGCCTCGGCTCCGGCTCGGGCCGGCACGAGCTGGTGGCCGCCATCGCCGCACGGACCGGCCAGGACCCGCAGGAGATCGGCGCCGCGTTGTACGGGCCGCCCCCCGCCGACGACGCCGGGCTCGTCGGCCTGGCACGCTACTTGGACGTCATCGAGAGGACCGTCAGTGAACATTGAGGAGACCGCCCACGTGCCCGGCGGTGACGCGGCCAGGGACGCGCTCAGCGCGCTGCGCGCCGAGGTGTCCAAGGCCGTGGTGGGCCAGGACGCCGTGGTGACCGGGCTGGTCATCGCGCTGCTGTGCAGGGGGCACGTGCTGCTCGAAGGCGTGCCGGGCGTGGCCAAGACGCTCATGGTCCGCACGCTGTCCGCCGCGCTCTCGCTGGACTTCAAGCGGGTGCAGTTCACGCCCGACCTGATGCCGGGCGACGTGACCGGCTCGCTGATCTACGACGCGAAGACGGCGCGGTTCGAGTTCCGCGAGGGGCCGGTGTTCACCAACCTGCTGCTGGCCGACGAGATCAACCGGACCCCGCCGAAGACCCAGGCCGCGCTGCTGGAGGCGATGGAGGAGCGGCAGGTCAGCGTGGAGGGCGACGCCCGCAAGCTGCCCGACCCGTTCGTGGTCTGCGCGACACAGAACCCGATCGAGTACGAGGGCACCTACCAGCTGCCGGAGGCCCAGCTCGACCGGTTCCAGCTCAAGCTGACCGTGCCGCTGCCGCCGCGCGACCAGGAGATCATGGTCCTCGAACGGCACGCGCGCGGCTTCGACCCGCGCGACCTGTCCGAGATCAAGCCCGTCGCCACCGCCCAGGACCTCGAAGCGGGCCGCCAGGCGGTGTCGAAGGTGCACGTGGGGCCCGAGGTGCTCGGCTACATCGTGGACGTGGCCAGGGCCACCAGGAACTCCCCGTCGCTCCAGCTCGGCGTCTCGCCGCGTGGCGCGACCGCGCTCCTGGCCGCCTCGCGGGCCTGGGCGTGGCTGTCGGGCCGCGCCTACGTCACGCCCGACGACGTCAAGGCGCTGGCCAGGCCCGCGCTGCGGCACCGGATCCAGTTGCGGCCCGAGGCCGAGCTGGAGGGCGCGACCTCCGACGGCCTGCTCGACGGCATCCTGGCCTCGGTTCCGGTCCCGCGCTGATGGCTCTGACGGGACGCGCCGGGCTGGTCGCGGCGATCGGCATCGTGGTCGTGCTGCTGGCGCCCGATCCGGGACCCGCGGTCGCGGGCGTCTGCCTGCTGCTGGCCGCCGCGATCATCGTGGACCTGGTGTTCGCGGGCGCGGTCCGCCCGCTCCGCTTCCACCGCTCCGGCGACCGGCTGGTCCGGCTCGGCGGCCAGGCGACGGTCGAGCTGGTGGTGGAGAACCCGGGCGGCAGACGCGTACGCGGTCTGCTGCGCGACGCCTGGCCGCCCTCCGCGGGCGCCTCACCGCGCTCCCAGCGGCTCGACGTGCCCGCCGGAGAGCGCCGCAAGCTCGTCGTGACGCTCACCCCGACCAGGCGCGGCGACCGCGAGTCCGTGGCGCTCACCGTGCGCTCGCTCGGACCGCTCGGCCTGGCCGCCCGTCAGGGCACCCACCGGGCGCCGTGGTCGGTGCGCGTGCTGCCGCCGTTCCTGTCGCGCAAGCACCTGCCCTCCCGGCTGGCCAGGCTCCGCGAGCTCGATGGCCAGCACCCGGCCCTGGTGCGCGGGCAGGGCACCGAGTTCGACTCGCTGCGCGAGTACGTGGTGGGCGACGACGTGCGCTCGATCGACTGGCGGGCCACCGCGCGCCGCCACGACGTGGTCGTGCGCACCTGGCGTCCGGAACGCGACCGGCGGGTGCTGATCGTGCTCGACACCGGCCGCACCTCCGCGGGCCGGGTGGGCGACGCCCCGACGCCGCTGGCCGGCGCGCAGGCGGGCGCCGGGGGGCTGCTGGTCCGGCCGGATCCCCGGCCGGTGCCGGGCTGGCCACGGCTCGACTGGTCGATGGACGCCGCCCTGCTGCTGGCCGCGCTCGCCGCCAGGGCGGGCGACCAGGTGGACTTCCTCGCCTACGACCGGGCCGTACGCGCCTGGGTGGCCGGAGCCTCGCGCACCGAGCTGCTGTCGTCGCTGGTCAACGCGATGGCGCCGATCGAGGCGGAGCTGATCGAGGCCGACTCGCAGGGTATGGTCGCGGCGGTCCTGTCCCGGGCCAAACGGCGCTGCCTGGTCGTGCTGCTCACCGACCTCAACTCGGCCGCGCTCGAAGAGGGGCTGATGCCGGTGCTGCCGCAGCTGTCCGCGCGCCACCTGGTGCTGGTCGCGGGCGTCTCCGATCCGCGCGTGGCGGCCATGGCGGCCGGCAAGGACACGGCCGAGCAGGTGTACGACGCGGCGGCGGCCGAGCACACGCAGCTGGGGCGGCGGCGCATCACCGCCCGGCTGCGCCGCCACGGCGTCGAGGTGGTGGACGCGCCCCCGGAGGACATCGCCCCGGCCCTGGCGGACGCGTACCTGGCGCTGAAGGCCGCCGGCCGCCTGTAGGCGGCTTTCAGGCTTTCAGGCGGCCTGTAGGCGGGGGTCAGGCGCTGGGGGCCACGTCAGGGGCGCGTTCGAGGTCGCCGGTCTCGTTCTGGCGCAGCGCCCGCCTGCCGAAGACGATCACGTACGCGAGGAAGGCCCCTTCGGCGAGCACCCCGATGCCCACCCGCACCGGGGTCGGCAGCCCGGACGGCGTGACGAACGCCTCGATGAGCCCCGACACGAACAGCACCCCGACCAGCCCGAGCGCCACGCTGACCACCGCCCGGCCCTGCTCCGCCAGCGCCTCGACCCGCTTGCGCGGCCCGGGGTCGATGACCGTCCAGCCCAGCCGCATGCCTACGGCCGCCGCCAGGAAGACCGCGGTCAGCTCCAGCAGGCCGTGCGGGGTGATCAGCCCGAAGAAGATGTCCAGCTTGCCACGGGAGGCCATCAGTCCGGCGGAGACGCCGAGGTTGGCGGCGTTCGACCAGAGCAGCAGGGGAATCGGCAGGCCCAGGAGGATCGCGTAGATGATGACCTGCGCCGAGACCCACGCGTTGTTGATCCACACGTGTCCGGCGAAGGAGGCCGCCGGGTTCTCCGAGTAGTAGTCGGCGAAGTCGTGCTCGACGAGCTGGGTGATCTCGTCCGGCGAGGCGATCGAGGTCTGCACCTGGGGATTGCTCGCCACCCACGCGCCGAGCACCCACGAGACGGCGATGAACGCCAGCGACGTGGCCAGCCACCACCACCGCGCCCGGTAGGCCACCACCGGGAACGACACGGTGACGAACCTGACGAACTCCCGCCAGGCGGGCGTGTGCGCGCCCGTCACCGCCGACCGCGCCCTGGCCACCAGCGCGGACAGGCGGCCGGTCAGCATCGCGTCCGCGGAGGACGAGCGGACGATCGACAGATGCGTGGACACCCGCTGGTAGAGGTCGACCAGCTCGTCGACCTCGGGGCCGGTCAGGGAGGAGCGGTGTTTGACCAGGTGCTCCAATCTGTCCCATACCGGGCGGTGTGCGGTGACGAACGCATCGATGTCCACCCGACCATTGTGGCCGGTCATCCATCGGGTCAATGCCGTTAGGCTCCACGTATGTCAGAGGTTGTGACCGGTGACGCCGTCGTCGTCGAGGTACGGGTGGCCCAGATGCCGTCCCGCGCCTTGGCGCTCATCATCGACATGGCGGTCCAGATGACCGTCCTGATCGCCACGTACGTGGCATTGGAAGCGTTCTTCCTGGTCACCGACACGGCGCTGTTCGCGGCCGTGTCGATCGTGCTGCTCGTGCTGGTGATCGTGGGCTACCCGGTCATCTTCGAGACGGCCAGCAGGGGGCGGAGCCTGGGCAAGCTGGCGCTCGGGTTGCGGGTGGTCAGCGACGACGGGAGCCCCGAACGGTTCAGGCAGGCGCTGTTCCGCGGGCTGGCCGGGCTGGTGGAGTTCTGGATGTTCTCCGGGGCGCCGGCGTTGATCTCCTCATTGGTCTCCCAGCGGGGCAAGCGGCTGGGCGACATCTTCGCGGGCACGATCGTGATCTCGGAGCGCGGGCCGCGGTCCGACGGGCACCTCATCATGATGCCGCCGCCGCTGGCCGCCTGGGCCGCGACGCTGGAGCTCTCCCAGTTGCCCGAGGAGGTGGCGACGGCCGCCCGGCAGTACGTCTCCCGCTGGCACGACCTGTCGCCGCAGATCCAGCACGAGGTGGGGATGCGCATCGCGGCTCAGGTGGCGGCGTTCGTCTCGCCCGCCGCGCCCTCCGGCGTGCCGCCGCACGCCTACCTGAGCGCCGTCCTGGCCGAGCGCCGCAGGCGCGACCAGGTACGGCTGGCCCAGCGCAACGGCATGGCGCCCCCGGTCCCACCTGGCGCCTTCGCCCCACCTGGAGCCTTTCCGCAACCGGGGGCGTACCAGGCGGCGCCTCAGCCGGGATACCAGGCGCCCTATCGGCCGGCGACGCCGCCCGCCCAGCCCTACCAGCCGTATCAGCCTCATCCGCAGGCCGGACAGCCTTACCAGCCGCAGGCGCCGAGCGTGCCGGAGTCGCCGCCGCAGGCGACTCCGGGTGGGTTCGCGCCGCCCCAGTAAGCGGGCGGGTCAGTAGGCGTACTGGGTCTGGGTGTTGAGGACCTTCAGCCGCTTCGCGGCGGCCGGGTCGGTCCGCTGGTCGGTGATGGTCAGCACGTCCAGGCCCTTCTGGATGTCGCTGCTGTAGATGTGGCCGTTGTAGTAGTAGGCCGACCAGGAGCCGCCGAGGTTCGCGGGCTTGAGCGGGCCGCGGTCGAAGTAGCCGATCTCCGCGGGCGCCGACGAGTCGGTGAAGTCCCAGATCGACACGCCGCCCTGGTACCACGCCTGGACCATGATGTCGCGGCCCGCGACCGGGATCAGCGAGCCGTTGTGCGCCACGCAGTTCTCGTCACCGGTCTGGTTGCGCGGGATCTTGTAGTAGCTCTTGAACGCGAGCTGGCCGTCGGTGATGTCATAGACCGCGTCCGCGCCCCGCTGGGGACCGGTCGCCTCGTTGCAGGCGGCCATGACGCCTCCGCCCAGCTCATCGGTGAAGACGACCTTGGTGCCGGTGTTGTTGAACGTCGCCGAGTGCCAGAACGCGAAGTTCTCGTCGGTGACCCTGGCCGTGACCTTGGGGTGCTCCCTGTCGGAGATGTCCATGAGCACGCCGTCGCCCATGCAGGCGCCCGCGGCCAGGTCCTTCGCCGGGAACACGGTGATGTCGTGACAACCGGTGGTGGGGGCGAGCAGGTCCGCCTGCTTCTCGTTGCCGCCGTCGGGGAAGAGCACCGGGCGCGCGACGACCTTGGCGGAGGTGGGCTTGCCGAGCGGCACCTTGACGATCGAGATCCGGTCGTGCGGCGGCTTGCAGTCGGGGTACGACTTGGCGGGCCCGTACGACGAGACGTACAGGTAGACGGCCGTGCTCTTCTTGCCCGGCCGCGTCTTGTCAGGCACGAGCGTGTGCGTGTGCGAGCCGCAGGCGGTCTCGATGGACTTGATGTACTTGGGCCGCTTCTTGTCGCTGATGTCGAAGATCCGGATGCCCTCCCACGCCGACTTCACGCTGGGCGTCTCGGCGTCGGCCTTGCAGGAGTCACTGGTCAGCGACTCGTCCACCGACAGGAAGAGCAGGTCGCCCTGGACCGAGACGTCGTTCTGGGCGGCGGGGCAGGTGACGCGGCTGACGACCGTCGGCTTGGCCGGGTTCTTGATGTCGTAGATCGTGAAACCGTGGTAGTTGCCCTGGAAGGCATAGTCACCCTGGAAGGCCAGGTCGGTGTCGTAGGCTTCCCCGTCCTTGAACGGCCCCTGTTTCGGGACGTTGGCGACGAGCTTGACGTTGGCGCTGGCTTTGACGTCGTCCGACGCGTTGGCCGGTAGCACCGGCAGCACCAGCAACGCCGCTCCCGCCATAATCAAGGCGCGGCCGAATCTGGACACCACGAAGGACCTCCTGAGGTGAGTTGTCACTAGCCGCATCACTATGACAGGAAAAATCAGTAACTTGGGGGCGTCGCGGCAATGATGAAGTCGGTGGGTTCGGTGCCGGTGTTCAGATAGCGGTGCGGCAGCGAGGAGTCGAAATAGCAGCTGTCGCCCGCCTCAAGTTCATGGGAGATGCCCGACACCTCGACGACCAGCCGCCCCCGCAGCACCATCACGCACTCCTCCGACGGATGCGACCACGGCTCGGAGGCCGACGAGCCACCGGGCAGCAGGTGCCCCTCCAGGACCTCCAGCCGTCCGCGCCCCGGCGACACGCGCGTGTAGGTGATCCCGTCGGACGGCGACTTGACCCGCACCCGGGCCTCGGCGCGGATCACCGCCACGAGCGCCGGGTCCGACTCCTGGAACAGGCTGAACAGCGGCAGCTCCAACGCCTTGGCGATCTTCCGCAGGGTCTCCAGACTGGGGTCGTCCCGATTGCGCTCGACCTGGCTGAGCAACGCGCTCGGCACCCCCGAGGCAGTCGCGAGCTGCGCCACGGTGAGATTACGTTCGGAGCGGAGCTCGCGAATTCTGGTGCCAATCATCCGGCGATCCTATCGATGTAGCGTGATTGAAGGTTTATTGAATTCAAGGAAAGCGGCTGATAGGCGGCCCGGAATGTTACATATGTTGAACGCTGCCCAATTCCGGGCGGAGTTTCCGTCGCTGGCCGACACCGTGCATCTGGCGAGCTGCAGCCAGGGCGCCCTGTCCGCCCGGCTGGCGTACTCGCTGCAGGAGATCGGCTACTCGCTGCGGAACAAGGGCGCTCCCTGGGAGGTGTGGATGGCCGAGGTCGAGTGGGCGCGCGAGCGGTTCGCCCGGCTGATCGGGGCCTCCCCCGCCGAGATCGCGGTGCTCTCGTGCGCGTCGGAGGCCGCCTTCCAGGTCGCCTCGTCGCTCGACTGGTCGAGCCGTCCCGGCATCGTGACCAACGACCTGGAGTTCCCGTCGATCGCACACGTCTGGCTGGCCCAGGGCGGCCGCGGCGCCCAGGTGCGGGTGGCCGCGGACACGGGCGAGTACGTCGAGGCCGGAGCGTACGCGCGGGTGGTGGACGAGCGCGTCAACCTGGTGTCGGTCCCGCTGATCACCTATCGCAACGGTGCCCGCCTGCCCGCCGAGGACGTCGTACGGCTGGCGCACGAGCAAGGGGCACGGGTGTTCGTGGACGCCTACCAGGCCACCGGGGTCACCCCGATCGACGTGCGCGAGCTCGGCTGCGACTACCTGGCCTCGGGCTCACTGAAGTACCTGCTCGGCCTGCCCGGCATCGCGTTCCTCTACGTGCGCGACGGCCTGCGGCATCAGCGCGACCCGGAGCTCACGGGCTGGTTCGGCCGGGTGAACCCGTTCGCGTTCGACACCCGGCTGCTGGACTTCCCCTGCGACGCGCGGCGCTTCGAGACCGGCACGCCGCCCGTGCCGTCGGCCTACGCGGCCAACGCCGGGTTCGATCTCATCGAGCGGGTGGACCCCCGGGCCGTACAGGATCATGTGTCGGCGCTCGTCGAGGAGCTGGCCGAGCGGCTGGCGGCGGCGGGCGAGCGGGTGGCGAGCCCGGCCGGCGCGCGCGGGCCGCAGGTGGCGATCGCGGACGACGACCCCCCGGGGTTGGCCGCCCGGCTGGCCGCGCGGCGCATCGTGACCGCGCCGCGCGGCGACCTGCTGCGCATGTCGTTCCACTACTACAACGACCGGTCCGACGTGGCGGCCGTGGCGGACGCCATCAGCCTCTGCCGGAAGTCCTGAGACCTCCGCCAGTACGACGGAGGTTTCAGGACTTGCACCCGGTACGGCGGAGCCGGGCGGGCTCCGCCGCACAGGGTGACCGGATCAGTGCCGAATGGCCCGATCAGTGCCGGGTGGCCGGGTCAGTCGTCGTGGCCCCAGCCCCACTCGCGGTAGGACTGCTGGGTCTGGACGTTCAGCTGGTCGGCGTGCACCCGTGCGGCGCCGTCGGTCAGCCGGTCATTGATCTTGATGACGTCCAGTCCCTCGTTGAAGTCGGCGGCGTAGATGTAGCCGTTGTAGTAGTACGCCGACCACACGCCGCCGCCGCTGTTGTCGGCGCGGGGGCCGCGCTCGAAGTAGCCGATCTCCCTCGGCGCGGCCGAGTTGGTGAAGTCCCAGATCGAGACCCCGCCCATGTACCACGCCTGGACCATGATGTCCTTGCCCTTGACCGGAATCAGCGAGCCGTTGTGGGCCACGCAGTTCTCGCTGTCGGCCTGGTAGCGCGGGATCTTGAAGTAGCTCTTGAAGACGAGCCGGCCGTGGGAGATGTCATAGATCGCGTCGGCGCCGCGGTTCGGCCCGGTCGCCTCGTTGCAGGTGGCCGCGCCGCCGCCGCCGAGCTCGTCGGTGAAGACGACCTTCTTGGCGTCGTTGCTGAACGTCGCCGAGTGCCAGAAGGCGAAGTTCGGGTCGGTGGTCCTGGCCGTGACCTTCGGGTTCAGCCGGTCGGAGATGTCGAACAGCACGCCGTCACCCATGCAGGCGCCCGCCGCGATGTCCTTCTCCGCGTACACGGTGATGTCGTGACAGCCGCTGGTCGGGATGAGCAGCCCCGGCTGGGTCTCGTTGCCGCCGTCGGGGAAGACCACCGGGGTGGCCGCGACGGCCGCCTCGGTCGGGTTCTTCAGCGGCACCTTGACGATCGAGATCTTGTCGTGCGGCGGCAGGCAGTCGGGGAAGGTCGCGTTCGGGTTGTACGACTGCACGTAGATGTAGACGTTCTTCTTCTTGTCCCAGCCCTTGCCCGGCACCAGCGTCAGCGTGTGCGAGCCGCAGTTGGTCTCGACGGACTTGATGTACTTGGGCGCGGTCTTGTCGCTGATGTCGAAGATCCGGATGCCCTCCCAGGCCTCCTTGTGGTCCGCCGACAGGGCCGTGCTGTTGCAGGAGTCGTCGCTGCGCGAGGAGTCGACGGCGGTGAAGAGCAGATTGCCGTAGACGGTGACATCCATCTGGCTTCCGGGACACACCACCGAACTGACCGGCGTGGCCTTCTTCGGGTTCCGGATGTCGTAGATCGAGAAGCCGCCGTAGTTGCCCACGTAGGCGTAGTCACCCTGGAAGGCGATATCGGTGTTGATGGTCGCGGCGATCGGCGCCGGCTTGGGGATGTTCAGCACGTGGGTCACGTTCGGGCTGGTCACTACGGTGTCGGCCGGTGGGATGTCGGCGGCCAACGCCGGCAGCGCCGTCAGTCCTAACGCCACAGCGGCTCCGGCCGCGACCAGGGTCCTGCGAAGGGTCAGCACCCTCGGGCTCCTTCCGGGTCATAAGGCACACATAAATGACAAAATTTTGACCCGGATTGTCAGCTCTCGCCTAGCAACCACTGTGTCAATAAATTTGCTGACTTGCCCTATTTCCTCGAAGTCGAGAAGGCGTCTATAGTGCGACGTCGCGACTCCCCGCGGTCAAGGAGGTCAGGTGCGCAACGCACTAACCGTCGGCACCTGCGCCATCCTGCTCGTCACCGGCTGCTCGGGGGGCACCTCCGCGGGCCCGCCCGCCGCGACCGCCGACGCGACGGCTCCCGTCATCGCCCCCGGACGGCCCGGCGAGGAGGCCAGGACGCTGAGCCCGAGCGAGGCCGCCACCGCCGTACCGCCCCAGAAGGCCAACGCGGCCGACGTCCGCTACATGCAGAACATGATCATCCATCACCGCCAGGCCCTCGACATGGCCCTGCTGGCCGCCTCGCGGTCGGCGAACGACGGTGTGAAGCGCCTGGCGTCGCGGATCAACCAGGTGCAGGGCCCGGAGATCGCCATGATGACGGACTGGCTGAAGGCTCAGGGCCAGCAGGTGCCCGACCACCACGCCGCCCACGAGGGCATGCCGGGCATGGCCACGCCGGAGCAGATGGAGAGCCTCAAAGCCGTCAAGGGGCCGGCGTTCGACCAGCTGTTCGTCCAGCTGATGACCGCCCACCACCAGGGCGCGATCACCATGTCGACCGAGGTCATCACCCAGGGCTCGCACCTGCGCGTCCAGGAGATCGCCGAGGACATCTCGGTGAGCCAGGCGGCGGAGATCCGGCGGATGGGGCAACTGCTCTAAGCCGACCCGCCAGGAAGGCGCTCTAGAAGCCGCCCCCGGAATGTGCTCTAGAAGCCGACCCGCCAGAAATGCGGTCTAGGAACCGACCCGCCAGGAATGCAGGTATTCCTCCTGCTCACCCGTGAGCGTGTCGATCCCGATCCCGGCGGCGGCCAGCTTGAGCCTGGCCACCTCGTGGTCGATCTCCTCGGGTACGTCGTAGACGCCCGGCACCAGCCGCGCCCGCTCCTCGGCCAGCCAGGCGACGGCCAGCGCCTGCGCCGAGAACGACATGTCCATCACGGCCGCCGGATGCCCCTCGGCCGCGGTCAGATTGACCAGCCGCCCTTCGGCCAGCAACAGCAGCCGCCGCCCGTCCGCCAGCACGTACTCGTCGGTGTTGGGCCGGACCCCGCGATGGACCTCCACGGCCAGCTCGTCCAGGGCCCGCACGTCGATCTCGATGTCGAAATGCCCGGCGTTGGCGAGAATGGCGCCATCCTTCATGGCGGCCAGATGCTCACCCCGGATGACGTCCCGGTTCCCGGTGACGGTGATGAACAGATCGCCGACCGCGGCGGCCTCCGCCATGGGCCGCACCTCGTATCCCTGAAGGGTGGCGTCCAGCGCCTTGACGGCGTCGATCTCGGTCACGAGCACCCGCGCCCCCAGCCCCTTGGCCCGCTCGGCGACCCCCCGGCCGCAGTAGCCGAACCCGGCCACCACGACGGTCCGCCCGGCCAGCATCATGTTGGTGGCCCGCATGATCCCGTCGAGTGTGGACTGCCCGGTGCCGTACCGGTTGTCGAACATCCGCTTGGTCCGGGTGTCGTTCACAGCCACGACCGGAAACCGCAACGCGCTCTCGGCGGCCATCTGCCGCAACCGGATGATCCCGGTAGTGGTCTCCTCACACCCTCCGGAGACCCCGTCCAGGAGATCGGTCCGCTCGGTGTGCAGGATGTTGACCAGGTCACACCCGTCATCCAGCACCAGATCAGGCCCCAGATCGAGCGCCTGGTGGATGTGCCGGTAGTAGGTGGCCCGATCCACCCCGGCCCGCGCGTGCACGGCGATCCCATAGCCACGCAACGCCTGGGCGACGTCATCCTGCGTGGACAGGGGGTTGGAGGCGGCAAGAGCGATCTCGGCGCCTCCGGCCTTCAACGCCCCCATGAGCACCGCGGTCTCGGCGGTGACGTGCAGGCAGGCGGCGATCTTCAACCCGTCGAGCGGCCGGGACACAGCGAACCGCGACCCCACAGCGGTCAACACAGGCATGGACCGAGCGGCCCAGTTGATGTGCCGCTCCCCACTCTCCGAAAGATCCACCGCTCCACCCCACACTTCCCCGAAGAAGACGGTCAAGAAGACGCACGTAACGGCGCCCCGCCCCGCATCACCGGAGGAGCGTTCCCCTGGACAGACGCCAACCCCGTGCGGGGTTGGCGCTCACCGTGCTCTGCCGTAAAAAAGAGAAAATCAGTACCGATAGTGGTCGGACTTGAAGGGGCCCTCGACGGGGACGCCGATGTACTCGGCCTGGACCTTGGTCAGCTCAGTGAGCTTCACGCCCAGGGCGTCCAGGTGCAGGCGGGCGACCTTCTCGTCCAGGTGCTTGGGCAGCACGTAGACGCCGATCGGGTATTCGTCCGTCTTCGTGAACAGCTCGATCTGCGCGATCACCTGGTTGGTGAACGAGTTGGACATCACGAAGCTCGGGTGCCCGGTGGCGCAGCCCAGGTTCATCAGCCGGCCCTCGGCCAGGACGATGATCGAGTGGCCGTCGGCGAACACCCACTCGTCCACCTGCGGCTTGATGTTGCGCTTCTCGACGCCGGGCAGCTTGGCCAGGCCGGCCATGTCGATCTCGTTGTCGAAGTGCCCGATGTTGGAGACGATCGCCTGGTGCTTCATCTTCGCCATGTGCGCGGCGGTGATGATGTCGAAGTTGCCCGTCGCGGTGACGAAGATGTCGGCCAGGCCGACGACCTCGTCCAGCGTGGTGACCTGGAAGCCGTCCATGGCCGCCTGGAGCGCGCAGATCGGGTCGATCTCGGTCACGATGACGCGGGCGCCCTGGCCGCGCAGCGCGTCGGCACAGCCCTTGCCCACGTCGCCGTAGCCGCAGACCACGGCCACCTTGCCGCCGATCAGCACGTCGGTGGCGCGGTTGAGGCCGTCGATCACCGAGTGGCGGCAGCCGTACTTGTTGTCGAACTTCGACTTGGTCACCGAGTCGTTGACGTTGATCGCCGGGAACCGCAGCGAACCGGTCTTGTGCATCTCGTACAGGCGGTGCACACCGGTCGTGGTCTCCTCGGTCACGCCCTTGATGCTGTCGGCGATCGCGGTCCACCGCTTGTCGTCGCCGACCGTACGGCGGAGCAGGTCGATGACGACGTGCCACTCCTCCGGGTCCTCGTCCGTGGCGGACGGGACGGCCCCGGCCTTCTCATACTCGGCGCCCTTGTGGACGAGCATCGTGGCGTCGCCGCCGTCGTCGAGGATCATGTTGGGGGTCTGGCCGCCCGGCCAGGTGAGCGCCTGCTCGGTGCACCACCAGTACTCCTCCAGCGTCTCGCCCTTCCAGGCGAAGACCGGGACGCCCTTGGGGTCGTCGACGGTGCCCTGGGGGCCGACGACGACCGCGGCGGCGGCGTGGTCCTGGGTGGAGAAGATGTTGCAGCTGACCCAGCGGACCTCGGCGCCGAGCGCGACCAGCGTCTCGATGAGGACGGCGGTCTGGATCGTCATGTGCAGGGAGCCCATGATCCGCGCGCCGGACAGGGGTCGCGCACTTGCGTACTCACGGCGGATGGCCATGAGGCCGGGCATCTCATGCTCGGCGAGCCGGATCTCCTTGCGGCCGAAGTCGGCAAGTGAAAGGTCGGCGACCTTGAAGTCCATCGGGTGTTCCCCTCGCATCACGGAGTTGTCGCGATGAGTTTAGGTGCCGTCCGAGCAAGGTCGCATCTCTACCACCCGAAAACTGACGTAAGAATGTAAGGATGCGCATCACTGAAGCGGCCAGGCGGCTCGGCATGTCCCCGCGAATGCTCCGATACCGGGAGGCTCTGGGCCTCCTGCCGCCTGTCCGGGAGCAGGGTGCGCACCGGCGGTTCGGCGCGGACGAGCTCGCGGCCGTGGCTCAGGGGCTCGAACTGGAGAAGCGGTTCGACATCTCGCCCGCCGAGCTGGCGTTCGCGTTGCGCGTGCTCAGCGAGCCGGCCGTGGCGGTCGCCGTACGCGATCTCGGCGTCCGGATCGGGCGCATCCAGGCGCCGCGCCGCGCCCTGGACTTCGAGCAGGAGAAGGCGCTGCGCCTCCTGCGAACCTCCGCTCCCGGCCACGCGTCCAAACGGTCATGATGGAACTGCTGATGGCCACCGTGCTCGCCCTCTCCCCGGCGCAGCCGACCGGCGAGGTCAAGGTCTACTTCGCCAAGGGAGACGGCATTCCCGGCAAGGTGGTCGCGGTGACCAGGAAGGCGCCCGACCGCGGCGTCGCCAAGTTCGCGATCGAGCAACTGATCGCGGGCCCGACCAAGGCGGAGCGCGGGCGGGGTCTGCGCTCCGAGCTGACCGGACGGCTGCGCGGGCCGTCCGACTGCGGCGCCGACTTCAAGCTGAAGATCAAGGACGGCAGGGCCACGCTGCGCTTCTGCCGGACGGTGTGGGGCAGCGGGGTGGGCGGCGACGCGCGCGCCCTGCACACGATCGCCGCCACGTTGCAGCAGTTCAAGTCGGTCAAGAAAGTGATCACGCTGGACAAGGACGGCCGCTGCCTGTTCGACCAGTCGGACGCGGGCACGTCCTGCATAACCGGCCACGAGTAAGGGCCGTTACGCGGCGGAGGCAGGGGCGTGGAGCTGCTGGG
Organism: Nonomuraea aurantiaca; assembly: GCF_020215705.1. GTDB lineage: Bacteria > Actinomycetota > Actinomycetes > Streptosporangiales > Streptosporangiaceae > Nonomuraea > Nonomuraea aurantiaca. The sequence goes on from NZ_JAIWNB010000014.1 coordinate 208,089, forward strand.
CGAGCCACGGCAGGGCCTGCGGCAGCTCCCTGTTCCAGGTGTTGAAGTTGTGCCCGCCGCTGGGCAGGATCAGCGACGACGCCTGCATCGGCGGCTTCACCGCGGCCAGGAACCGCTGCGTCGACCGGTAGTCGCTTTCGCCCTTCTTGCTGCTGGTGACCAGCACGGTGACCGGCGGCGCGGGCAGGCTGGACAGCCGCCACATGAGGTCATTCCGCTGTTCGACCGCCTTGTCGCCGCCGAACAGGTCACCGGTGGTGCCGTCGATGATCGTCTTGTAGTAGCCCGAGAGCGACACGGCGGCCGAGAACGCGTCCGGATGGGTCATGGTGAGCTTCAGCGCGCAGTAGCCGCCGGTCGAGCCGCCCAGCACGCCCCAGTAGTCCCGGCCGCTCCCCACCCGGTACGAGGCGATCATGTCCCGCCGCACGTCGGTGGCGAAGTACGCCTGCACCTGCGGCCCGTTCGGCACGTCGACGCACTCGGTGTCGCGCGGCAGCACCACGCTCGGCCGCATCATCACCAGGATCGTCGGCTTGACCTGGTGCGCGGCGATCGCGCTGGCCATCCGCCCCGGCAGGTCGAGCCGGGTCATGAGGTTGCGCGGGTCGCCCGGGTAGCCGGTCAGCGACAGGATCGCGGGGAAGCGCGCCTGCTTGTCCGTGAAGTAGGCCGAGGGCAGGAAGATGTACGCCTCCTCGCTGAGGTGCGTGGTCGGCCCCGGCATCATCACCTGCTCGATCCGGCCACCCCGTACGGCACGCTGGGACAGCACCTTGATGCCCGCGCCGACGCCCGCGACCGTGATGGGCGCCGATCCCGTGTCGGTGCCGAGCACGTCGTCCCACGAGCCGTAGAAGCCGAAGTAGGAGTTGCCGATCAGGGCGAGCGCCACCAGCGTTAACAGCTGGTCTCCCGCGAGCACACCCACCCTGCCCAGTACGGCCGGCCAGCCGCGGCCGCTCAGCCGGGGCCACAGCCAGACGGTCGCGACCAGCGCCCCCACCGCGAGCACCAGCACGAGGAATTGCAGTTTCACCGACGTCAGTCCCATAGCGCCCTCCACGATAGGCATACTCCGCGCGGCGTAAGCACTGGGTTAAACCCAGCGGGCGACTTCATCGGCGCGGGCGCCGGTTCGGCTCTTCGACCTGATCACCGGGGCGGACCACCGCCTGACGCCAGCGCTCGGCCTGATCACCAGGGCGGACCACTGCCTGACATCAGCGCCCGGCCTGATCGCCACCGGCGAGCTAACAGGGCCGTTATAGAGCCTCGAATCTAATATGGAGCTGTGAAGAGGCTCGCGCGCCCGTGGGTGCCGACTGTCACCGGCTACGCCTCGCTGATGATCGGTCTGCTCGACATCATCAGGGCCGTGGCCCCGGGGTTCGGTCGCACGAGGATGGGCCAGTGGTCCGACCTGCTGCCCGGCATCGTCACCACGCTCGCGCGGGCGACGGCCCTGATCGTCGGCATCCTGCTGGTGATGCTGGCGCACGCGCTGCGCCGCAGGAAGGCGCGGGCCTGGCGGGCGATGGTGGTGCTGTTGCCGGTGAGCGCGGCCATAGAGCTCGTCCACCTGCGTCACCTGTTCACGGCCGTGCTCAGCCTGATCGTCTGCATGGCGCTGCTGCTGAACAAGCATGAGTTCACCGCCCTGTCCGACCCCCGCACCCGCTGGCGGGCGCTGTGGAACCTGCTCGGCCTCGGCGCCCTCGACCTCGGCCTCGGCTACCTGCTGGTCAGCGCCCACCCGAGGGTCATCGTCGGCGACCCGAGCGTGCTGGACCGGTTCCAGCACGTGGTGTTCGGCCTCGTGGGCGTCGAGGGTGCGGTCACCTACACCGACGACCGCGTCTCGGACCTGGTCTACCTCTCGCTGATCGCGCTCGGCACGCTGACCGCGGTCACCTCCCTCTACCTGCTGCTGCGCCCCGAACGCCCGATCTCCGAGCTCACCGAGGAAGACGAGCGGCGGCTGCGCGAGCTGCTCGGCAGACACGGGCAGCGCGACTCGCTCGGCTACTTCGCGCTCCGCCGCGACAAGAGCGTGCTCTTCTCCCCCTCGGGCAAGGCCGCGATCGCCTACCGGGTCGTCTCGGGCGTCATGCTGGCCAGCGGCGACCCGATCGGCGACCGCGAGGCGTGGCCGGCGGCGATCGACGGGTTCATGGCCATGGCCAGACGGCACGCCTGGGTGCCCGCGGTGATCGGCTGCGGCGAGGTCGGCGGCGAGGTGTGGACCCGCAGGACCGGGATGTCGGCGCTGGAGCTCGGCGACGAGGCGGTGGTCGAGGTCGCCGACTTCACGCTGGAGGGCCGGGCCATGCGCAACGTCCGCCAGATGGCCAACAGGGTCGAGCGCGGGGGCTACACCTGCCGCGTCCGACGGGTCGCCGACCTGACCGGGGACGAGAAGGAACGGATCAAGCAGGCCGCCGTCTCCTGGCGCGGCACCGATACCGAACGCGGCTTCTCCATGGCGCTCGGCCGCTTCGGTGACCCCGCCGACGCCGACTGCGTGGTGGCCACCGCGCACAAGGAGGGCGAGGTCAGGGCCGTGCTCCACTTCGTGCCGTGGGGTCCGCACGGCATCTCGCTCGACCTGATGCGCAGGGACCGCGACGCCGAGCCCGGACTGAACGAACTGCTGATCGTCAAGACCCTCCAGGCCGCGCCCGAGATGGGGATCAAGCAGGTCTCGCTGAACTTCGCGATGTTCCGGGCGGTGCTGGCCAGGGGCGAGCGGCTCGGCGCCGGGCCGGTGCTGCGGGCGTGGCGCGGGCTGCTGGTGTTCCTGTCGCACTGGTTCCAGATCGAGTCGCTGTACCGGTTCAACGCCAAGTTCCGGCCGATCTGGGAGCCGCGGTTCGTGGTCTACCCCAATGCCCGGGATCTGCCGCGGATCGGGGTGTCGGCGTTGCAGGCCGAGGCGTTCATCACGCTCGGCCTGCCCAGCCGCGGCTGGCGCCGCGCCACCCGCCTCATCAGACGCAACACGGCCCCACTCACCTCGTAGCCGCGCACACGCGGGGAAGAGCGCGTCAGGCGGTCGGGGTGTGCGAGCGGTCGAGGTCCGGCTCCAGGTAGATGACCCGGGCGATCGGTACGGCCTCGCGGATCCGCCGCTCGGCCTCGTCGATGCCCCTGGCGACCTCGGAGGCCGAGTCGTCGTGCGAAACCGCGATCTTGGCCGCCACCAGCAGCTCCTCCGGCCCGAGGTGCATCGTGCGCATGTGGATCACCCGGTCGACCGCCGGCGTGCCCTCCAGCGCGGTCCGGATCTGGGCCTCCATCTCTGCGGACGCCCCCTCACCGACCAGCAGGGACTTGGTCTCGATGGCCAGTACGACCGCGATCACGGCCAGCAGCAGGCCGATCATCAACGTGCCGACCCCGTCCCACACGCCGTCGCCCGTGATGACCGCCATCGCCACGCCGAACAGCGCGAAGACCAGTCCGAGCAGCGCGCCGAGGTCCTCCAGCAGGATGACCGGCAGCTCGGGCGACTTGGACCGGCGGATGAACGTGACCCACGACTGACTCCCGCGCACCGGGTTGGACTCCCTGATCGCCGTGCGGAACGAGAAGCCCTCGGCGATGATCGCGAAGATCAGCACCGCGAACGCCCAGATCGGCGACTCCACGTCGTGCGGAATAACGATCTTGGTGACGCCCTCGTAGAGCGAGAACGCCGCACCGATCGTGAACAGCACCACGGCCACCACGAACGCGTAGAAATAGCGCTCGCGCCCGTATCCGAAAGGATGCGCCTTGTCCCGCTCCCGCTGCGCCCGCTTGCCGCCGAGCAGCAACAGCAGCTGGTTGCCCGAGTCGGCGACGGAGTGGATGCCTTCGGCGAGCATCGAGGACGACCCGGTGAAGAACGCGGCCACGAACTTCGACACGGCGATCGCCAGATTGGCGCTCAACGCCGCAATGATCGCCTTGTTACCGCCACTCGCGCTCACCGGAGAACTCCACTCATCGTGATCATGTCGTTTTAGGCCCGAAAGGGGATCCTATTCCGAAATTCTGGCCTTGAGCTCCGTGATCGCCGACACAGGGGTCGGATCGACGCCGTATCCGAGAGCCAGATACGTGGTCGCGTAGTCGCCCAGGCCGATCAGGGAGGCGATCCGCTCCAGCGGGTGCGTGCCTTCGGCGGACAGCTCGGTGACGGGCACGTCGCGGGCGTTCGCCAGCCGTACGGTCGCCTCGCGGCGCCGCGCCACCCGCGGGTCCTCCTCGACGTCGCGCAGCATCACCAGCCTGAGCGTGCGGGTGGCGGCGTCGGCGAAGATGTCGCGCTCGGCCATCGGCCCGTCGAAGGCGGCCACCTGGTTGTGGCCGGTCTCGGGCAGCTCGCCGTAGATCGCCGGGTATTTGGCGTTGGTGTTGAGCTGGCAGGCCAGCCGGTAGCCGGCGACCGCGGCGACGGAGGACGAGCCCCAGATCATCGGCACGCTCTCGGCCAGCGCCATGGCCAGCGTCTTGCCCGGGTTGACGAACGACTCGCTGGACGGCCGGCACCGGTGCGCGATGTCCTCCAGCGTCCTGGCCACCCGCTCGTAAAGCTCCTCGTCGGCCTTGACCAGGCCGAGCGAGGCGGCGGACACGATCAGCGGGATCGTCAGCAGCCAGATGTTGGCACGGGCCTGCCCGGTCGCGGACACCGCCACGTAGACGGCCGACGCTTGCCTGGCGATCGCCTCCAGGGGCGAGTCCGGGCTGCCGACCGCGAGCAACGAGCAACCGCGCCGCACGGCCTCCATGGCCGCGGACAGCGTCTCCTCGGTACGGCCCGAGCACGACACCGCGATGACCAGATCGGTGGCGCCCACCCAGCCGGGCAGCTGGTGGGAGCGCAGGGTCACGATGGGCATCGGGGCGCCGTTGCCGCAGACCGCCGCCAGGATGTCGCCCGCGATCGCGGAGCCGCCCATGCCCACGACCACGATCGCGCGCGGGCGTACTCGGGAGATCAGCCGGTCGACGCCCGCCTCGACCGCGGCGCGGTAGGCGATGCGGACCTGGGCGGCCGAGGCCGCCACCGCCACCAGCATGCCGCCCGGGTCACCCTCAGTGAGATGGTGCTGGTCATCGAGCCGCTCGGGCTCCCAGGTCACGGCTTCCTGGCCTCGTCGACGAGCAGGACGGGGATGTCATCCCTGACCGGGTAGATCAGGCCACATCCCGTGCAGACCAGCTCCTCGGTCTCGCTCTCCGCGCGCAGCGGCGACTTGCACGCCGGGCAGGCCAGAATCTCCAGCAGCCAGTCGTCGATCTTCACACTGACACCCCTCTAACCATGGCGAGGACCTCGTCCCGTATCGCCGTCATCTTGCTCTCGTCAGCGGCCTCGGCGTTGAGCCGCAGCAGCGGCTCGGTGTTGGAGGCGCGCAGGTTGAACCACCAGTCGGAGCCGGTCACGGTGAGCCCGTCGAGCTCGTCGACGGTGCCCCGGGAATCGAACGCCCGTCGTACGGACCGGAGGGCCGCGTCCTGGTCGGCGACCGTGCTGTTGATCTCGCCCGAGGCGTGGTAGCGCGCGTAGGCGCCGATCAGCTCCGACAGCGGGCGGTCCTGCTCGCCCAGCGCGGCCAGCACGTGCATCGCCGCGAGCATGCCGGAGTCGGCGAACCAGAAGTCGCGGAAGTAGTAGTGGGCGGAGTGCTCGCCGCCGAAGACCGCGCCCGTGCGGGCCATCTCGGCCTTGATGAACGAGTGCCCGACGCGGGTGCGCACCGGTTCGCCGCCGTGCTCGCGGACGATCTCCGGCACGCCCGCCGACGTGATCAGGTTGTGGATGATCGTCGCGCCCGGGTATTTGCCCAGCTCGCGTACGGCCACCAGCGCAGTGACGGCGGACGGCGAGACGGACTCGCCGCGCTCGTCGATCACCCAGCACCGGTCGGCGTCGCCGTCGAAGGCCAGCCCGAGGTCGGCGCCCGTCTCGCGGACGGCCCGCTGCAGATCGCGCAGGTTGGCGGGCTCCAGCGGGTTGGCCTCGTGGTTGGGGAAGGAGCCGTCGAGCTCGAAGTAGAGCGGGACCAGCTCGATCGGCAGGCCCTCGAAGACGGCGGGAACGGTGTGGCCGCCCATGCCGTTGCCCGCGTCGGCCACGACTTTCAGCGGCCGGATGCTCGACAGGTCGACCAGCTTGCGCAGGTGGTCGGCGTAGCCCTGGAGCAGGTCCCTCTCGACCAGCGACCCGGCCGGCTCGGCGGTGTCGCCGAGCGGCTCGGTAAGGCCGCTGCCGAGCAACTCGGCCGCGCGGTCGCGGATCTCGGTCAGGCCGGTGTCGCCGCCGATCGGCACCGCGCCCGCGCGGCACATCTTCATGCCGTTGTAGCGGGCCGGGTTGTGGCTGGCGGTGAACATCACGCCGGGCAGCCCGAGGCTGCCGCTGGCGTAGTAGAGCAGATCGGTGGAGCCCAGCCCCGCGTGCACCACGTCGGCGCCGCACGAGCGCGCCCCGCGCACGAACGCGGCGGACAGCGGCCCGGAGGACTCCCGCATGTCATGCGCGACCACGACCGACCGTGCCCCGGTCGCCTCGACGAAGGCCGCCCCCACGGCCTCGGCGGTCGGCTCGTCGAACTCGTCAGGCACCACACCGCGAACGTCGTACGCCTTGAAGATCTTGGCGAGGTCGCCCACTCTCCAGCTCCGCCCCTAGGTCGTCACGTGTACGAACGAGCCTACCGGTCGCGATGTTGCTGGGCGGACCGAAGAACGCGCAGGTGCCCCCTACGCCCGACCTCGACCCCTTGGCCGACCGGCTCGCCGCCGCCGGAGGGCGTCGGCCTGGCGGCCTCCCTGACGGCGTTGGCCAGCGCCTCGAGGTCGTCGGAGCTGGGCGATGTGCCGTCCGTGGGCAGCCGCACCACTTCCCAGCCGCGGGGAGCGGTCAGCCGTTCGGCGTGTTCGGCGCACAGGTCGTAACAGTGTGGCTCGGCGTACGTCGCCAGAGGGCCCAGAACAGCGGTCGAGTCGGCGTATACGTACGTGAGCGTGAAGACTGCAGGCTGGCTGCAGGCGGTGCGGGAACAACGGCGGACGGGGCTCACGGAGGGACCGTATCTGGTAAGAGTGCGAGGCGCCACTATCTGAGCGCTCTTAACGAGCGTGTCGCCACAATTCGGACACCTGTCGCAGCCTTTCTCCCCAACTGCCCCGAAGCCGCCTCCCCGTACACTTGCCGTGTGAACCAACGGCGTGGCCCCAGACGGCGTGACCGGCACGGTCGCGGCATGCGCGGCCCCCTCGCCCCCTCCCACGTGCCGATAGCCAGATCACGCAGCGAACGGTTCGACGACCTCGTGCTCGACGCGGTCGACCGGCTCCGGCCGCAGTGGGGCAAGCAGCTGGCGGCGGTGGAGTTCGCGGTCGAGGAGGTGCCGCCGCTGAGCGAGCTCGGCGACGGGCCCCGGCTCGGTTCCGAACCGATCCCGTTCGGCCGCGCCGACGCCGCGCGCGGCCAGGACCCGGCCGCCGTGGTCATCTACCGGCGACCGCTGGAGGCCCGCGCCCGCGACCGCGACACGCTGGGGGCGCTGGTGCACGACACCGTGGTCGAGCAGGTGGCCACGCTCCTCGGCCTGTCTCCCGAGACCGTCGACCCGGGCTACGACGACCGCCGCTGACCGCCTGGACCAGCGCGGCGGCCGAAGGTTTGGCAACCCTTGCCTAGTTGCGGAGAGTAGCCATACGATTACTGTGCGTGTTCATTCGTTCCATGCGAAGGAGAGCATCTGTGGGCAGGCACGAGAAGCCCGACAGCCCGAAGGCCGAGGCCCTCGATCCGAAATCCGCCGCAAGCCGAGAAGCCGGCTCCAACAAGGACCAGAACAAGACCTCCAACGGCTCACACAGCGCCGACTCGAAGGAGGGAAAGAAGTAGTGAACGACACGGCGCAGGGGGTTGAACGCCTGATCGAGCACCTCGACGAGTTCGACGACATCGGGCCACGCGTCAAAGGGGCGATCCGCGCGGTGCCCCGCCATCTGTTCATCCCTTCGGTCGCGCTCCCCGTGCCGACTACCCCCGACAGCGCGTACATCATCGACCGCGACGCCGACCCGGACGCCTGGTGGGACGCGGTCTACTCGCCCCACTCCATCGTCACCCAGCTCGACGACGGCGCCACCGACATCAGGGAAAAGGTGGGCAGCTACTCCTCCTCGGCCTCGGCGCCGAGCACCGTCGCCGACCTGCTCCAGATCCTGGACACCGTGCCAGGCCGCCGGGTGCTGGAGATCGGCACGGGCACCGGCTGGACCGCCGCCCTGCTGTCCCATCTCGTCGGCGAGGAGAACGTGACCTCGATCGACGTCGACCCCGTGGTGGCGGAGCAGGCCGCCAAGAACCTGAGCGCGGCCGGCGTGCACCCGCACCTGATCGTCGGCGACGGCGCGGCCGGCTGCCCGGAGCGGGCGCCGTTCGATCGGGTTCACGTCACCTGCGGCATCCGCACCGTGCCGTACACGTGGGTGGAGCAGTGCCGTCCTGGCGGGGAGATCGTGCTGCCCTACTGCCCCGGGTTCGGCGACAACCATGCCCTGCGGCTCGTCGTCGCCCCGGACGGCACCGCGTACGGCCGCTTCCTCGGCTTCGCCTCGTACATGATGATGCGCTCCCAGCGTCCCGTCGCGGACCGCCCTGCCCGTGGCCCAGAGGACAAACACCGCTTCACCACGCGCGTGGACCCTCGCACGATCGCCTACGCTCCGTCCGGAGCGGACCTCGCCATCTCGTCGCTGACGGGCCTGACCTCGAGCGGCAGTGCGGAACCGGACGAAGACGGAGAGCTGTACCGGATATGGGTGTCCGACCCCGACGAGGCGTACTCCTGGGCGACCGTGGCGTGGCGACCCAACACAGAGGAGTACGAGGTCTACCAGGTAGGCCGGCGGCCTCTGTGGGAGGAGGTCACCGATGCCTACTTCCGCTGGGTGAGCTGGGGCAAGCCCGACCGCGACCGGTTCGGCATGACCGTCACTCCCGACGGCCAGCAGATATGGCTGGACGCCACGCCTATCGGGGAAGCACGACGGATGACGTGGCCGTCGGCGTCAGGAGCGGGGTCCAGGTCCGGGCGGGTGCCAGCGGCCGTTCGGTGAGCGGCAACCCGCCCACCACGCATGCGAAAAGGGGTCACACGGCAGCCCGTGCGACCCCTTCTCTTATATCCCTTTATATCCCTTATATCGCTAAACGGCCTCTCGCTTGATCCGTCTGCGCTCCCGCTCGGACAGCCCACCCCAGATGCCGAACCGCTCATCGTGTTCGAGTGCGTACTCAAGGCACTCCGCACGTACTTCGCACGATCGGCAGACCTTCTTGGCCTCTCGGGTGGAGCCGCCTTTCTCCGGGAAGAACGCCTCCGGATCCGTCTGAGCGCACAGCGCACGCTCCTGCCAGCCGAGTTCTTCAGCGTCAAGCTCATCCTGTGCGATGACCAGATCGGTCACTGCACACCTCCCTGCCGCCCGCCCGCAATGGAGCCCCCCATGGAACGCCTTCCTTACTACCCACCCACAGGAAGGCGTAACAACATGGTTGTAATTACACGCGTGTGCCGTACGTGGAGTCAAGCGGCATGCCGGTATCCGGGGAAAGACCAGATCTCGCCCCGGTGTGCATGGCATGTGATGTTCGCACCCCGGCCTCAGCCCTGTTTTCATGGCGTTGGCCTGGTGTGTTGCAACGTCTGGCAGTGGTCCGAAACGTACCAGGGCGGGAGAGACTCCCGCCCGTGGCCCACCTTCTCTCTAGCCGTGCTTTAACGGACTCTTACCTGCGTGGCTCGTTGGGGCTGTATATGGCCGTGGGGTCGATCGGGTCGTCTCCCTGACGGGGTGCCTCGCCGCCCAGCGCGTCACCGCGGTACATCGACGGGTCGAGCCGGACGGTGGACTCCGCCGGGTGCTCGCCCCATCCGGCCGCCGGGGGCTGCGACTGGTGGTGCGGCTGGTAGGGCTGCGGCTCGTACTGGGCCGGCTGGGGCTCGTACTGGGCCTGGGGCGGCTCGTAAGGGGCCTGGTGGGAGACAGGGGCCTGGTGGGAGGCAGGGGGCTGGTGGGACGCGGGGGGCTGCGTCGGGTAGCCCGGCTGCTGGTGCTGCGGGTGGCCGAAGGGGTCGTCGTACGGCCTGGCCTGCTGCTGGCTCGCGTAGTCGGGAACGCGCAGGTCCGAGGCGGCGCCGCCCGCCGAGTGCTGGTACGTCTCGGCCTGCTGGTAGGCGTCCAGGAGTTGCTGGGAACGCGGGTCCACCGGCGGGTCGGGCTCCTGGTAGGCGGCTGGGGTGGCGTACTCGTGGCCCGAGAAGCCGGTGAAGGGCTGGCCCTGAGGTGGGCCCTGGGGTGGGGCCTGGGGCTGGTCGAAGGCGTTCTGCCCGAAGGGCTGCTGGCCGAACTGGGGCTGCGGCTGGGCCGGGGGCTGGGCCTGGTCGGTGGGTGCCCACGGGTTCGGCTGGCTGTCGAGGGGCGAGAAGGGGTTGGGCTGGCTGTCGACCGTCTGGTAGGCGTTCGCCTGGCTGTCCGCGGGGGCGTAGGCGTTGGGCTTGCTGTCCGCGGGGACGTACGGAGCCGCCTGGTTGTCCGGCGTGCTGTACGGGATCGGCTGGTTGTCCGGCGTGTTGTAGGGGGTCGCCTGGTTGGCGGGCGTGTTGTACGGCTGCGCGAAGGCGCTCGGCTCGCTGTCCGCGGGGACATAGGGGGCGGGCTGGTACTCGGGCTTCGGCTGGTGACCGCCGTCGGGCGTGGGGAAGCTCGGGTTCGTCTGGCCGAAGCCGGGCTGGGGCTGAGGCGGGGGGAAGCTGGGGTCCGTCTGGCCGAAGCCGGGCTGGGGGAAACCCTGGTCTGGCTGGTCGCGGTCGGTCGTGGCGGGGAACGCGACGGTGGTCGGCTGGGCGGAGGAGGCCGGCTGCGGAGCGTAGGAGGGCTGCTCGGACTGGCCGCCGTAGCTGGGCGGCTGCTGGCCATAGGCGGGCTGCTCAGGCGCGCCACCGTAACTGGGCGGCTGCTGGCCATAACCCGGCTGCTCAGGCTGGCCGCCGAAGCTCGGCGACTGCTGACCGTAGGCGGGCTGTTCAGGCTGGCCGCCATGGCTCGGTGGCTGCTGGCCGTAGCCGGGCTGCTCGGGCTGGCCGCCGTAGCTGGGAGGTTGCTGACCGTACGGCTGCTGCTGGCTGGGGGGTTGCTGACCGTAAGGGGCGTTGGGGAACTGCTGGCCGTACCCCTGCTGGGGCTGGACGGCGGGGCGGTCGGGCAGGACCTGGGGGAGCAAGTAGACCAGCGCGATGGCCGTCAGCGCGAGCACCGGCACGCCCCTGATCACGAACTCCGCCGTCAACCGCGCGCCACTGCCCGCGAAGAGCCCGAGGACCAGCGTGATCGCGCCGAACAGGGTGGCGATGGCGAGCATGGCCGCCGCCCCGAACGCGACCGGCTTGGCCTGGGACGACGGTGTGCCGACCTTGGTGAGCAGCACCACCGAGCCAAGGAGCAGCGCCGTCGTGACGGGGCTGGTGAAGTTCGCGAAATTGCTGAAGGCACGGTCCGCGAAGGAGAGGTCGGCGACCACGGAGCCCGAAGAGCTGACCAGGACCTTGCCGATGGCCACGAGGATGTTCAGTCCGCCCCCGGCCAGCATGAGCCAGGCGGCCGGCTCCCTCAGCCGGGCGACGTCAAGTTTGCTCACAAGTACCCCCATCGGACCCTTTGGCCCGAAGGGAGTTTGCCACATTGCTGACTTTGACGGCGGATGTCCCAGCAACCTCTTACGTACTAGACGTCCACATTAAGCATGGTTTGCAGGGTTTTTCGGAGACCGAAGCGTTGTAAAGCCGCCTCCCGCGACAGGCGTGTCGGTGGCCGGTGCGAGACTGGTCCGCATGCACATCGTGTCCCTCGCCGGCGGCATCGGCGGCGCCCGCTTCCTGCGTGGCCTGCGGGCGACGGCCCCCGACGCCCAGATCACCGTCATCGGCAACACCGGCGACGACATCACCCTGTTCGGCCTGCGTGTCTGCCCCGACCTCGACACCGTCATGTACACCCTGGGCGGCGGCATCGACGAGGAGCAGGGCTGGGGCCGCGCCAAGGAGTCCCATGCCGTCAAGGAGGAGCTGGCGGCCTACGGGGTCGAGCCGCAGTGGTTCGGGCTGGGCGACCGCGACTTCGCCACGCACATCGTCCGGTCGCAGATGCTGGAGGCCGGCTACCCGCTCTCCCAGATCACCGAGGCGCTGTGCGCCCGCTGGCAGCCGGGCGTGCGCCTGCTGCCGATGAGCGACGACCGCTGCGAGACGCACGTCGTGGTCTCCGACGAGCGCGGGCGGCGGGCGATCCACTTCCAGGAGTGGTGGGTACGCCTGCGCGCCGCCATCCCCGCCGAGTCGATCGCGCTGGTCGGGGTCGAGACCGCCAAGCCGGCCCCGGGTGTGCTGGAGGCGATCGCGGAGGCCGACGTGGTGATCCTGCCGCCGTCCAACCCGGTGGTCAGCATCGGCACGATCCTTCAGGTGCCGGGCATCCGCGACGCGCTGCTGGCCAAGACCGTGGTGGGCGTCTCCCCCATCATCGGCGGGGCGCCGGTGCGCGGCATGGCCGACGCCTGCCTGACCGCGATCGGCGTCGAGACCAGCGCCCAGGCGGTGCTGGATCTCTACGGCGCGGAGCTGATCGACGGCTGGCTGGTCGCCGAGGAGGACTCCGGCGTCGCTCTCGACGGGGTCAGGGTGGAGTCACGACCGCTGATCATGCACGACGCCGACGCGGCGGCCGACATCGCCCGCGCCACCCTCGACCTGGCCCTGGAGCTCGCCCGATGACCCCCATGAGTCCGACCGAGCCCACCACCCCCGCGGCCCCGGCCGGCGGTCTGGCCGGTCGTGTCGAGGTGTTCGGCGTCCCGGGCATCGGTGAGGTGCGGCCCGGTGACGACATCGCGGCCCTGCTCGGCGAGGCCGACCTGCGTGACGGCGACATCCTCGTCATCACCTCCAAGATCGTGAGCAAGGCCGAGGGCCGCGTCCGCCAGGCCCCCGACCGCCAGGCCGCCATCGCCGAAGAGACCGAGCGCGTGGTGGCCAGGCGCGGCGACACCGTCATCGCGCAGACCCGCCACGGCTTCGTCATGGCCGCCGCCGGGGTCGACGCCTCCAACACCACCCCCGGCACGGCCCTGCTCCTCCCCGAGGACTCCGACGCCTCCGCCCAGCGCATCCGGGCGGCTCTGGCGGCCCGGGCGCGGGTGGGCGTGATCGTCTCCGACACGTTCGGCCGCCCGTGGCGCCACGGCCTGACCGACGTGGCGATCGGCGCCGCCGGCGTGATCCCGCTCGAAGACCTGCGCGGCGGCGCGGACACTCACGGCAACCCGCTCAACGCCACCGTGACCGCCCTGATCGACGAGATCGCCGCCGCCGCCGAGCTGGTCAAGGGCAAGCTCGCGGGCGTGCCCGTGGCCGTCGTGCGCGGCCTGTCCCACCTGGTGACCGAGGAGGACGGGCCGGGCGTGCGGGCGCTGGTCCGGCCGGCCGACGAGGACATGTTCCGCTACGGCTCGCGTGACGTGGTGTTCGCCCGCCGTACGATCAGGGAGTTCTCCGGCGAGCCCGTGGACTCCGATGCCGTACGCCGGGCGGTGGCGGCGGGCATCGCCGCGCCGGCGCCGCACCACACGACCCCGTGGCGGTTCGTGCTCGTCGAGTCGGCGCAGACGAAGGTGAAGCTGCTCGACGCCATGCGCGACGCCTGGATCGCCGACCTGCGGGCCGACGGGTTCACCGAGGAGTCGATCACCAAGCGGGTCAGGCGCGGCGACGTGCTGCGCAACGCCCCCTACCTGGTCGTGCCGTGCCTGGTGATGGAGGGCTCCCACACCTACCGTGACGAGCGGCGCAACGCCTCCGAGCGGGAGATGTTCATCGTGGCGACGGGCGCGGGCGTCGAGAACTTCCTCATCCAGCTGGCCGTCGAGGGACTCGGCTCGGCATGGGTGTCGTCCACGATGTTCTGCCGCCCGGTGGTGCGCGAGGTGCTCGACCTGCCGGAGTCGTGGGATCCGATGGGCTGCGTCGCGGTCGGCCACGCGGCGGCCCCGCCCAGGGACCGCCCGCCCCGCGATCCGCAGGACTTCATCCTGACGCGCTGACAGCCAGTCAAAGGGGCATTTACCGTTAATAAGGTTTCCTTTACATTCGGAGCATCCCCCCATGTGAAGGAGCCGCTCCATGAGAAAGATGCTCACCTTCATCACCGTGGTGGTGATCTCGATCGCCACCACGGTCTACGTCGCCCAGCCGGCCCTGGCGCACGGCTACATCAACTCCCCGCCCAGCCGTCAGGCGTTCTGCGCGCAGGGCCAGGTGCCCAACTGCGGCGACATCATCTACGAGCCGCAGAGCGTGGAAGGGCCGAAGGGGCTGCGTAACTGCCACGCCAACAACGCCCGGTTCGCCCAGCTCAGCGACGAGTCCAAGCCCTGGCCGGTCACCTCGGTCGGCAACTCGGTGACCTTCAGGTGGACGCTCACCGCCAGGCACTCCACCAGCACCTGGGAGTACTTCATCGGCAACACCCGGGTCGCCTCCTTCAACGACGGAGGCGCCCAGCCACCGGCGACGGTCTCCCACACCGTGAACTTCGCCGGCTACAGCGGCCGGCAGAAGGTCCTGGCGATCTGGAACATCGCCGACACGTCCAACGCCTTCTACGCCTGCGTCGACCTGAGGTTCGGCGGCGGCGGGAACCCGACCCCCACGCCCACGCCGACTCCCACCCCGACCCCCAAGCCCACGCCGACCCCGACAGCGACGCCGGGTGGCACCTGGGCGCCGAATGTCGCGTATGCGGTAGGCGCGATGGTCACGTACGCCGGGCTGTCGTACAAGTGCATCCAGGCGCACACCTCACTCCCCGGATGGGAGCCGCCGAACGTACCGGCGCTATGGCAGCGCGTCTAGCCCGCAGAGCTCACGAGCGAGCTCGCCAGCGAGCGAGGGGGTGCCGGGACTTCCCGGCACCCCCTCATTACGTGGTCGGCTTGCAGGTGGGGTGGCACAGGCGGCGGGCCAGTGCGGCGAGGAAGACGTCGATGATCTCGTCCGGCTGCTGGGCGATGTGCAGGGAGCCGTTCGTGACGGACGTGATGTCGGACAGGCTCGCCCGGTCCGCGTTGCCGAAGGCGATGATGACGATCTGGATGGGCTTGTTCGGGTCCCACTCCTCGCGGAGCTTGCTGATCAGCTGCGGCAGCTTGATGCCGCGGCCGTCGTCCTTGCCCGCGGTGATCACCAGGAGCGTGTTGTTCATCTCCTCGCGATACTTGCCCGCGACCTCGTGGAAGCCGCCGAGTATCGCGTCGTAGAGCGAGCTGTCGCGGTCGGGATGCGCGGCGATCGTGCTGGTGAGCTGGTCGAGTACGCTCCTCCGGACCAGCTGGCCGCTCTCGGGGCGGTTGATCGGCCCCAGGCTGACGCGCTGCTGGTAGCCCTTGGCCTGGCCGAGCCCGTCGGCGAACTCCCACATCCCCATGTGCGTGGTGTCGGGGAAGAGCCGTAGCCCGATCTTGGCCGCGGCCAGCGAGACGCCCAGCCGGGTGGTGTTCTTCAGCTTCTCGGCCATGTGCTTGGAGGTGTCGGCCAGCACCAGGATGTTCGTCGGCGGCGCCAGTCTGCTCCACGCCTGCAGCGCGTCGTCGATGTCCTCGGGCGACACCGAGGGCCGGGTCTTCGGGGCGACCGTCGGGATCTCCGGCCCCGGTGAGATCGGGCCCTGCGTGCCGTCGCCCGAGTGGAACCCGGCCCGCCGTACCAGATCCTGGGCCTCCGGGCCGCGCAGCCAGTCGGCGAAGAGCGTCGAGGCTTCGGCGGCCGTGGGGTCGGTGGCGGTGACGACGTACGGGTAGTCGAGATTGATCGTGCCCTCACGCGGGTTCAACGCGACGACCGGGTCGGCCGACGGCTGCTGGTTGTGCGTCCACACCGACTGCTCGGGCACGATGACCACCGGCCGCTGCCAGAACCTGTGGTCGTCCACGGCGGCCAGCATCGAGCGGTAGTCGGGCGCCGAGCCCGCCTGCGCCCAGCGGACGAACGCGGTCAGCGCCTTGTCGGCCTCGGGCCCGTTGCCCACCACGTCCCTGGCGGCGGCGACCGTGGCGATGCCCGCCCCGGCCAGCGACGGGTCGGGGACGCGCACGATGTCGGGCTCGTTGGCGTTGGGCATCAGCCGGCCCCGCACGGTGGAGGGGAAGACCATCCGCCAGTTCATCTCGGTCTTGCCGACGGAGAAACGCTGCGCCAGCGACGACCGCGTGGCGAACACCAGCGGCGACGTCGCCACCACGCTCTCCCCCGTGGGCAGCGCGCTCGCGCCCTGCTTGCGAGCTAACCGGATCCAGGCGGAGGAGTCGGCGATCCAGCCGTCGGGCCGCTCGCGCAGCACGCCGGCCCGGTCGCCGATCAGCGTACGCAGCACGGTGGCCGGGGGCTGCTCGGTGACCTGGACGAGCACGCACCGGCCGCCGATCGAGTTCTTGGCGTCATTGAACTTTCCGGCCGCCTCCATGGCCGCCGGAGCCACGTCCACCGCGGCGGCCACGCTGACCAGAACAGGCTCTCGTGTCGTGCACAGCGCACCGGCTCCGCCGAAGAGCACGACCACGGTGGCGGTGACGATGGCCAGCGCCCCCGCCCCCGCCAGCAGGCCGCGTTGCAGTGCCTTCCTGCGGCGCTGTTCGGCGGGCAGCGCCGCCCGGTGTCGACCCAGCCGCACGGTGCACCTCTCTCCAGGGGACTGCCGATTCTTCCAGCGCCGCCCACGACTGACGCAAGACTCGGTAGAACTTGTTATAACTACGCCATCGGGAGTACCCGCCTGACGCTCTGGCAGACACCGTCGCTCGCCGCCGACGCGGCCAGCCGCTCGCCGTCGGGCCGGCCGTACTCCGTCGTACGCTGCCGCACCGGCCGGCCGGTGACCTCGACCATCGCGCGCAGCTCGCTGATCGTCTTGTACGAGCCGTTCTCCGATCCGGCCATCCGGCTGATGGTCTCCTCCATCAGCGTGCCGCCGAGGTCGTTCACCCCGCCCTGGAGCACCTGGTGGCACAGGTCGTCCTGGAGCTTGACCCAGGAGCACTGGATGTTGGAGATCGCGCCGTGCAGCAGGATCCTGGCCAGCGCGTGCACGGCCCGGTTCTCCTGCGCGGTCGGACCCGGCCGGGCGACACCCGCCAGGTAGATCGGCGAGCTGGTGTGCACGAACGGCAGCAGCACGAACTCCGAGAACCCGCCGCTCTCCTCCTGCAGCCGCCTGATCAGCTTGATGTGCCTGACCCAGTGCACGTGGGTGTCCACGTGGCCGTACATCATCGTGGACGTCGTCGGGAGGCCCACCCGGTGCGCGGTGGTGATGACGTCGATCCACTCCTTGGTGGGCAGCTTGCCCTTGGTGAGCACCCAGCGGACGTCGTCGTCGAGGATCTCCGCCGCCGTGCCCGGCAGCGAGTCGACGCCCGCCTCCTTCGCGGCGTGCAGCCAGTCCTCGATGGAGAGGTTCGTCCGGCTGGCGCCGTTGATGACCTCCATCGGGGAGAAGGCATGTACGTGCATGCCCGGCGTCCTGGCCTTGACCGCCTTGGCGAGGTCGAAGTAGGCGGTGCCCGGCAGGTCGGGGTGGATGCCACCTTGCATGCACACCTCGGTCGCCCCGGCCCGCCACGCCTCCTCGGCACGGTCGGCCACCTGGTCCAGGCTGAGCGTGTAGGCGTCGGCATCGGTCCTGCGCTGGGCGAACGCGCAGAAGCGGCAGCCGGTGTAGCAGACGTTGGTGAAGTTGATGTTCCTGTTGACGACGTACGTCACCTCGTCGCCGGCCGCCTGCGCGCGCAGGTCGTCGGCGATGCGGGCCAGCTCGTCGAGCGCCCCGCCGTCGGCCGACAGCAGCGCCACGGCCTCGGCCTCACTCAACCCCGCCGGATCCGCCTCCGCCCGCCGCAACGCCGCCCGCACCTCGGACGGCGTATGCCCCCCGGACGCCGCGGGGTCCAGCCGATCGCGCAGCGCCTCCCAGTCTCCGTAGACATTGTCGAAGTCGTCACGCCGGTCATTGGTCCGGCCCGTCGTGTCCACCTCGACGTGCAGATCCACCCGGCCGGAAGCCGCGAACCCCCCATCCGGCTCCTGCCACGGCCGCCCCTGGAGCACCGCGTCCTCCCGAGCCAGCCCCGTGACCGGATCCGCCAGCGCCGCCACGTGCGCGAACAGCCGAGGGTCCAGCCACGGCTCCCCCGCCAGCACATACTCCGGATAGATCGTCAGCCGCTCCCGCAGCCGGAACCCCGCCTCCCCCGTCCGCGCCGCCAGGTCGTCGATCTGCGGCCACGGCCGCTCAGGGTTGACATGGTCGGGCGTCAGCGGCGACACCCCGCCCCAGTCGTCGATCCCGGCCCGGATCATCAGCTCGTACTCGGCGTCGACCAGGTTCGGCGGGGCCTGCAGCCGTACCCGGGGCCCCAGCACGAGCCGGGCCACCGCGATCGTGGCGGCCAGCTCCTGCAGGTCGGCGTCCGGCAGGCCGCGCATGGCGGTGTCGGGCTTGGCGCGGAAGTTCTGGACGATGACCTCCTGGACGCCGCCGTACTCGCGTGCCACCCGCCGGATCGCGAAGATCGACTCGGCCCGGTCCTCGATGGTCTCGCCGATGCCGATGAGGATCCCGGTGGTGAACGGCACGTTCGAGCGGCCCGCGTCCTCCAGCACCCGCAGCCGTACCGCCGGGTCCTTGTCGGGAGACCCGTAGTGGGCCGCGCCCTTCTCCTCGAACAGCCGCCGCGAGGTCGTCTCCAGCATCATGCCCATCGACGGCGCGACCGGCTTGAGCCGCTGCAGGTCGCGCCAGCTCAGCACGCCGGGGTTCAGGTGCGGCAGCAGCCCGGTCTCCTCCAGCACCCTGATCGCCATCGCGCGCACGTACGACAGCGTGTCGTCGTAGCCGTGCGCGTCGAGCCACTCGCGGGCCTGGTGCCAGCGGTCCTCGGGCCGGTCCCCCAGCGTGAACAGCGCCTCCTTGCACCCCATCGCCGCCCCCTGAGCGGCGATCTCCAGCACCTCGTCAGGGCTCAGGAACGGCGCGGGCAGCTTGTTCGGCGCGGTCGCGAAGGTGCAGTAACCACAACGGTCCCGGCAGAGCCTGGTCAGCGGGATGAACACTTTCCTGCTGTACGTGATGACGCCCTCCCTCCCGACCGCCGCCAATCCGGCATCCCGGATCCGGGAGGCGTGTTCGAGCAGCGTGTCAAGGTGCTCATCGCGGGCGTGGAGCAGCACGGCCGCCTCGGTGACGTCGAGGGTCTTGCCGTCGCGGGCCCGGGCGAGAGCACGGCGGAGTGCGGAATCACTTACGAGACTCATACCGGCACACTACGACGGGCTGGGTTCACGACCCGCACCTAGGGGGTGTCAGAAGGACCGGTAGTCGCGCACTGGCATTCTCGGGCCGCGCGCGGGCGGACGCAGCCCGGTGAGGTAGATCAGGACCGTCGCCCGGTGCCGGTGGCCCATGTAGGGCTCCAGCAGCCGCATCATGCCAGGATCGTCGGTCTTCTCGCCGGTCAGCGTGTAGCCCACCAGCGTGGCCAGGTGGAAGTCGCCCACGCTCACGGCGTCGGGATCGCCGAAGGCCCGCTGGCGCACCTCCGCCGACGTCCACACCCCGACGCCCGGCAGGGCCCGCAGCAACCGGTCGAGCTCCTCGCTGGTGGCGGCGGCCTCCAGCTTGGCGGCGTGCCAGGCCGCCGTGGCGATCGTCCTGGCCCGCACCGCCTCGGCACCGGCCCGATGCCAGTGCCAGGACGGCACCTCCCGCCACACGCTCGTCTCGGGCACGACCCGCATCCCGTCGGGCGCGGGCCCCGGAGCGGGCTCCCCGTAGCGGTTCAGCAACCACCGCCAGGCCCGCCACGCCTCACGCCCGACGACCTTCTGCTCGAGCACGGCGGGCACCAGGGCCTCCATGACCCGGCCCGTCCTGCCGATGCGCAGCCCCGCGTGCTTCCTGGCCACGTCCTCCAGCACGGCGTGCCGAACGCTGAACCCCGAGGCGTCGTCATCGGCCCCGAGCAGGGCGGGCAGCGCCTCGAGCAGCCACGCGGCGCCCGGCCCCCAGGCCTGTCCGCACACGCTCCCCGCCCGCACGCTCACCCGCAGGGTGCCAGGGCCGTCCGGGGTTCGGGAGGTGCGCCACACGGCACCGTCGTGCGTGGTGCGCCAGGTGGGATCGCCTGTGCCGCGCCGGTGCGGACCCAGTACGAGGCCCAGGTCCACCGGCCCCTCGGGCTCCCACCAACGCTCCATCACCCCTACAGTCTGCCGTCCCCGTACGCCTCCGGGTGCCGGTGGGCCTTTGTCAGGGGCGCGCGTATCGGCGGCCGGCCACGTGCGGGTTCAGCGGGCGTATTCCTGGAGGCCCCCAGCCCAGTACGGCGGGTGGCGGGTGCCCACCGCTTGCCGTACAGGAAGAAAAAAGGGTTTAGACGTCGCTTGAATAGCGAACGGCGCGCTCAGGAAGCTCGATGCCAGGCCAAATGCGTACACCTGCCTGGAGTTCGTTGCCCGGGCCCACCACCGCGCCGTCGCCGATCACCGCGTCGCGCACCACCGCGCCCGCGCACACCCGCGCCCCCCGGCCCACCACCGAGTCCGTGACCGACGCGCCCGCGTGGATCACGCAGTCGTCGCTCAGCACGCTGCCGAGCACCGAGGCGCCCGCCTCCACCACGACGCGCGCGCCCACCGTGGAACCGCCCTGCACCTTGGCCTCCGGCGAGACCACGGCGCCGTCGAGCGCCAGGTATTCGCCGGTCGGGCCGGGCAGCGCGGGCGAGGCCAGCCGGCCGAGCACCAGGTCGCGCGAGCCGCGGACGAACGCGGCGGGCGTGCCGACGTCGAGCCAGTAGGTACGGTCGGCGTAGCCCAGCACGAGCTCGCCCGACTCGATGAGCCCCGGGAAGGTCTGCCGCTCGACCGACACGACCTCGCCCATGGGGATCTGGTCGATGACCGAGCGGGTGAACACGTAGCAGCCCGCGTTGATGCGGTTGGTCACCGGGTTGGGCGTCTTCTCCAGGAAGTCCGTCACCCGGCCGTCGTCGTCGGTGGGCACGCAGCCGAACCGGGTCGGATCGTCGACCTCCGTCAAATGGAGCGTTACAGCGGCGGAACGGTCCACATGAGTGCGGACCTGGTCGCCTATGTCGTGACCGGACAGGATGTCACCGTTGAGGATGAGCACGGGATCGCCTGGACCCGAGGTGAGCGCCTCGGCGGCGTTGCGGATCGCGCCGCCGGTGCCGAGCGGCGTCTCCTCCGTCATGTATTCGAGCGACAGCCCGAACGCCGCCCCGTCACCGAAGACGGGCTCGAACATCGAGGCCTTGTAGGAGGTCGCGAAGACGATCCGGCGCACCCCGAACGATCGGGCGCGGGCCAGCTGGTGTGCCAGGAACGGCACTCCGGCGGTGGGAAGCAGCGGCTTGGGCGTGCCCAGTGTCAGCGGACGCAGGCGCGTGCCCTGCCCTCCGACCAGGAGGATCGCCTCAAGGTCTGGCAAAGAGCTCTCCATCACTCGGTGAGGTTATCTGACTATTCGATCGCGCGCTGGTAGGAGCTGAGATGCGCCTCCACGGACGCCTCCCAGGTGAACTCGCGGGCTCTGGCCAGACCGGCCTCACGTAGCTGGTGCCGCCGCTCGGTGGAGGCGAGCAGCTGGCCCAGCTCTGTGGCGATGCTGTCGGCGTCGGGCTCGGTGTAGGCGACCGCGTCGCCGCCCACCTCGGGCAGCGAGGTGCGGTGGGTGGTGAGCACCGGCGCGCCGCAGGCCATCGCCTCCAGCACGGGCAGCCCGAACCCCTCGCCGCGCGACGGGAACGCCACCACGAGCGCCCCGCCGAGGAACCCCGGCAGGTCCGGAATGCTCAGGTAGCCCGGCCGCACCACCTTGACGGTGGCCTCGACCTCCCGGCAGGCCGCGTCGACGTCGTCCTCGTGAACCCCGCCGCCGAGCACCAGCGCGGGCGGGTGGTCCAGGCTCTTGACGGCCATGGCGAAGCCGCGGATCAGGTTGGGCACGTTCTTGCGCGGATCGAGCGCGCCGAGGAAGGCCACGTACGGCTGGCCGTGCAGGCCGCACCTGGTGGCCGCGCGGAGCATCTCGGCCTCTGCAGGCGGGTGGAAGAGCCGGTGGTCCACGCCGTGGTAGGCGACGTCGATGCGGGTCGGATCGGCGGCGAGCACGCGGATCAGCTCGTCCCTGGTCGCCTTGGACGGCACGATGACGCGGGTGGCGTGACGTACGGAGGTACGGGTGGCGGACCGGAAGAACGACGCCCGGACCGCGCTGTGCTGGTCGGGCTCGGTGAACCAGGTGACGTCGTGCACCGTCACCACCGTGGGCAGGCCCGCGCGGATCGGCATCGAGTAGTAGGGGGCGTGGATGACCTGCGCCCCCGCCTGGCGGGCGAGCAGCGGCACTCCGGTCTGCTCCCAGGCGAGCCTGGCGGCCCGGTTGGTGATGGCGACGGGACCAGGCATGATCCGCGCCGAGGGCGCGAGCCGCCCATAACGGTCGGCGTCGGCGCGCTGGCAGACCACCGCGAGGTCGGCACCCGCTCGGTCGAGACCGGCGACGAGCCCGTCCACGTATCTGATCAACGCCCCACGGTCCGCGGGGACCGCCGCGGCGTCGACGAGCACTCGAGGCATTACGAAGATCTTCTCCCCTCAAGATCAACGTGGGACCTTTCGCCCCCCTCTACGGTTCAGCTTATGACCACTGAGCCCCAAATCGTGGTCCAAATCACACCGAGTCGCGCCGAGCTGCGATTCCCGCCATACCCGCGCAGATCAGGTCGCCAATGATGATGACTATCCGCGATGAAAGAGCCACGGCGATAGCCGGCCCCGAGGGCATCACCGGCGACAGCACGCCCACCATGACCACTTCCCGCACACCGGCACCGGCGGGAACGACGAACGACATGATGCCCAGGGACCACGACAGGGCGAAGGCGCCGATGGCGAAGAGCAGGCCGCTCTGCGGCACGATGAAGTAGAGGTGCACGCCGTAGGAGATCCAGCCGGCCAGGGCCCAGCCGAGCGCGGTGAGCATGCCGCGCCGGGTCAGCCGGCGTTCGAGGGGCTCGCGCTTGAGCTTACGCAGCCCGAACCCGATCAGCCCGTTGATCACCTTGGGCTCCAGCAGCACCAGCAGCACGGGGACGAGGAGCAGCAGCCAGCCGAACCGGTCCCAGCCGAGCGTGGCCAGCGTGACGAGCAGGCCGCTGGCCAGCTGGATCGGCATCATCAGGAAGAACGCCGCCGCGCTGCGCGGGCGGGGCACGCCGAGGTCGCGGCCCATCTCCATCTGGGCCAGGACCGGCCAGACCGCGCCGGGGATGTACTTGCCGAGCTGGCCGACGAAGAACACCTTGGCGGCGGGGCGCAGGGGCAGTGGTGAGCCGAGGTCGGCCAGCAGGGTGCGCCAGGTCATCATGGCGCACAGCAGCGCGGCCACCACCCCGATCAGGGAGGCGGCGAGCAGCGGCCAGCTCAGCCGGGCGAACCCGGCGACCACGGCGTCCCACTGCGACGCCACGGCCCACCCGCCGAACCCGAGGGCGACCAGCAGGAACCCGAACCGCACGGCCTTGCGCGCCACGGGCGCCTTGCCGGATGTGCCGGGTTTGATGGTGCTCACAGCGGGCGGACCCGCTCGGGCGGCTGCGGGAGGGCGGCGCCCGCCGGGCGCCGGGGCGTCTTCGTCGCCACCCACAGGTAGGTGGGCACGATCGGCAGGAGCAGGCGCAGCACCGCGCGCGGAGTGCGCGCCAGCACGGCCTGCACCACGCGGCCCAGCGCGCCGGGGAACAGCTCGGACCCGGCGAACCGGGTGGGCGTCGCCAGCACCGGGAAGGTGTAGTCCCACACATGGAAGGCCCGCAGCATCCGGCGCAGCCCACGCCGGGTGCGGAAGCGCTCGTAGTAGTGGTCGGCGCGACCGGAGGCGCGCACGTAGCGGTCGGCCAGCGCGGGCGGCAGGTAGGACAGGAACGGCAGCTTGTAGTGCGGCTCCATGATGCCGAGCCGGTTGCCCAGCCCCAGGTAGAGCACGCCGTCGTCGGACAGCACCCGGTGCATCTCGGCGACCACGGCGTCAGGGTCGACCACGTGCTCGTAGATGTGGTTGAACACCAGCACGTCGAGCGAGCCGTCGGGGAAGGGCAGCGCGGTGCCGTCGCCGCAGACGAACGCCACCCGCTCGCCGAACCGGTCGGCCGCCTTGCGCAGCCCGGGCACGTCGATGTCGATGCCCAGCGTGTGCTCGGCCCCTGCGCCGGCCAGCTCGTCGGCGATGAACCCGGCCGAGCAGCCGACGTCGCCGACGGTCAGCCCGCCGAGCGGGCCGTGGAAGTGCTCCACCACCGCGATGATCTTGGCGGCCTTGCGCCGGCGTTTCTCCTCGTCGAGCATCGCCGACTGGAACTCGGAGTACTCCAGCTGTGCGACCCGTTCCTTACCCACGCCGCCCAACAGTACCCGCGTGCGAGAGGCGCTGAACGATCGACGACCCGATCGTCTGGCTATACCCGGCCGCGCGCGGTTAGCCTTGGCCAATGCTCCGCCGCCTGCTGCGCGTCTTCCTCGCGCTGGTCGCGCTCGGTTTCCTCGGCTACGGACTGGCCAGGAACTGGGGTGAGACCACCGCGGCCGTGACCGCGTTGTCGCCGTGGGCGGTGCTCGGGGCGTTCGGCGCGGTGCTGGCCGGCCAGTTCTGCATGCTGCTCGCCTGGCGCAGGGTGCTGGCCGGGCTCGGGTCGCCGCTGCCGTTGCCGGTGGCCGGGCGGATCATGTTCGTGGGGCAGCTGGGCAAGTACATCCCCGGCTCGGTCTGGGCGTACGCGGCGATGATGGAGCTGGGCCGCGACCACGGCAGCCCGCCGCGCCGGACGTTCGCCTGCATCTCGCTGTCCCTGGTGATCAACCTGGGGGTCGCGCTGTCGATCGCCGCCGCGACGCTGGCGACGCAGCAGGCCGTGCGCCAGGCGTGGTACCTCCTGCTGCTGGTCCCCGTGATCATCGTGTGCCTGCATCCCAAGGTGCTCGCCTGGGGTCTCAACCTGGCCCTGCGCCTGGCGCGCAAGGAGCCGCTCGAAAGCGTGCTGCCCGGACGTACGGTGCTGGTCGCGGTGGGCTGGACCGCCCTGGGCTGGTTCGTGTACGGCCTGCACACCTGGCTGCTGTCCGGCAGGTGGGACCTCTACGTGGTGGCGACCGGGGCCTACGCGTTCGCCTGGGCCACCGGGCTGCTGACGTTCGTCGTGCCCGCCGGGGTCGGGGTGCGCGAGGGCGCCATGATCCTCGTGCTCTCGCCGCTGATCGGCACCGGCCCGGCCTACGCGGTGGCGGTGGTGTCGCGGCTGGCGTTCACCCTGGGCGACGCCGTCGCCGCGGGCATCGCCTTCCTGCTGGGCCGTCAGGCGTCGAGGAGCACCGCGGAGTACGACGACCAGAACGGCTCCGGATCGACCGCCTTGACGCCCGACCGCAACCGTTCGGGCTCGCCGGGGGCGTAGAACCGCTTGATCGCCGCGTTGAGCGCCTCGACGTCGTCCGGCTCGACCAGCAGCCCGTCGACGCCGTCCGTGATGTGGTCGGCGAGCGCGCCGACGCGGGTCGCGATCACCGGCACGCCGTGCTCGTGCCCGAGCCAGACGTTCTGGCTGGCGGTCGCGGTGCGGTAGGGCAGGACGAGTGCGTCCGCCGAGGCGAACAGCTTCGGCACGTCCTCGGCGGCCACGTAACCGGGCCGCAGCTCCACCCGGTCGGCGATGCCCAGCTCACCGATCAACGCCTGGGTCCCGTCGAGGCCGCCCCAGAACTCACCCGCCACGGTCAGCCCGACCCCCTCCGGCAGGGCGCGCAGCAGCAGGTCGAGCCCCTTGTACGGCCGGACGATGCCGAAGAACAGCAGCCGCCCGTGCACCTCGGCGGAGCGCTCCCCGGTCGTGGACGGCAGATGCGGCGGCAGCCCTGCCACGCTCACCGGCTTGCCGGTCAGGGACGCCGCCAGCTCCGCCTGCTCGCCGGAGTGGGTGAGCACGGCGTCGACCCGGTTGAGCAGCGCCTTCATCAGCGGCCGGTCGTAGGGCTTGCGCTCGTGCGGCAGCACGTTGTGGCACAGGGCGACGGTCCTGGCCTTGCCGCCCAGGCCGTACAGGATGCCGAGGTAGGCCGGGACCTGCACCGGGCTCAGGACGGCCAGGATCACCAGGTCGGCCGAGCGCAGCCGGCGCCCGCAGGCCACCCAGCCCGCGGGATTGCGCCAGTCGAGCCGGCGCAGCGTCTTCGGGAAGGGAGTGCCCTCGGGCGCCGTTATCGTCTGCTGCCCCGGATAGAGGAAGGCCGGGTATTGCGCCCGCCAGGACTCGATCACCACGTCGTGGCCCAGCGCCGTCAGCCGGTGCGCCAGCTCGGTGGTGTGCTGCGCCCCGCCCCCTTTGTAGGGATAGGTGGGGCCGACGATGGCGATGCGCACGCTATTCGCCCCGCGACCGCACGATCAGGTCGGCCAGCAGCGCCACGGACCCGATGAGCAGGCCCGACAGGAAGATCATGACGGTGTTGGCCGGAAAGTAGAACGGGTGCTGGATCATGTCCCAGATCCCCTTGACGAACCCGATCGCCACCAGCCACAACGCGGGCGGCATGAGCACCTTGAGCGGGTTGAAGTACATGATCATCCGCAGCACCTGCAGGATGTAGCGGTAGGCGTCGGAGACGAAGCTGAACTTCGACGTGCCCGCCCGCTTGGCGTAGCCGATCGGCATGTAGTAGACGTCGTGCTGGTTCGACAGGAACGACAGCGTGATCGTCGTGACGCAGGAGAACCCGGGCGGCAGCAGCCGCAGGTAGGGCTTGGCCACCGACTTGCGGAACGCGCGCAGCCCGGAGTTGAGGTCGGGGATCTTCTGCCCGGCGAGCTGCTCGGCCACCTTGCGGATCACCCACTTGGCCGGCACGCGCAGCAGCTTGTGCGACCCCTCCTCGCTGGTGCGGGCGCCGACGACCTGGTCGACGGTCTTGTCCTTCTCCAGGATCTGGACCAGCTCGGGGATGCGCTCGTTGGGGTAGGTCATGTCGGCGTCGGTCCAGACGACGATCTCGCCCCTGGCCTCCTGCGTGCCGATGCGGCGCACGGTGCCCGACCCGCCGTTGCGGTGGAAGGCGCGGATCCGCAGGTGCTCGAACCGGGGCGCGGCCTCCTGCAGCCTGGCCAGCGTCTCGTCGGTGGAGCAGTCGTCGACCGCTACCAGCTCGTAGGTGTAGCCGCTGGAGTCCATCGCCTTGGTGATGCGCTCGACCTCGTCGATGACGTGATCCTGCTCGTTGTAACAGGGCAGGACGATCGTGACGTATGGCGCTTCTTCCACGGCGTTTCCACTCTGGGGGGTCTCAGACGTGCTCACGTGCGTCGAGGGTACTCTGCCCAGCAGGGAGAAAAGTCCACACACAGGTCAGGCAACGGCCATCCACACGGTGATGGCGAACTTCCAGGTGCCGTTCGGCGCGTCGACGAGCGAGCGCTCGTCCTGCCGGGAGACCAGGGCCATGACCTGCGTCTTCGGGCCGTACGGGGCGACCTGGACCGCTTCGGCCGCCAGCACGACGGGGACGCGGCCGACGGCGCGGACGCGATCGATCAGGCGGCGCACGTCTTCTTCCTTTGCCGTATTCTTCCCGGCCTCCACCAGAACCCGGGCCGTCGGGCGGTCGCACATGCCCCGGACGACCTGGGTGAACCGGTTGGCCGTCACCCGCTCGACGATCAGCACCGAGGCGTTCGGCGGGATCTTGGCGCACATCGCCTCGACGGCCGCCCGCTCGCCCCGCTCCACCGGGGTGAACGCGGTCCCGATCGAGGTGATGGTCGGTGGCACCAGGATGAGCAGGGCGCCCACGACGCCGATCCATCGGCCGTACCCGCGCATGGGCGCCCGGGTGCGCACCCACTCCAGCCCCCACACCGCCAGCAGGATCATCCCGGGGATCACCACCGGGACCAGCCGGCGCGCGGCCCACGGATGGTCGGGGGTGATCTCCGGGCGCAGCAGCGTGGTCACCGTGGTCCAGCCGATGACGGCCAGCGGCAGCAGCCACTCGGCCGGGGAGCCGTTCCTGAGCAGCCGCCGCACCAGCACCGCCGCGGCGAGCGTGGCCAGGACGATCACGGGGATGCCGACGTACCAGCTCACCCAGTGCAGCGACAGTTCCGAGTAGAGCCGGGTGCCGTCGACGGGCAGTCCGTTGTTCTTCTGCGTCTGTCGGATGAACTCGGCGGTGAGCCGGTCTTCCGGCGTCGTGGCCACCCGCGTCACGGTCTGCAGCCACGGTCGCACGGCCAGCCCCGCCACGACCAGCACGACCAGCCCGGCCCCCACGTCCGGCAGCCACCCGGGCAGCCGGATCCGGGCCAGCCGGGGCGCGGCGAGCGTACCGGCCAGGGTGAGCAGGAGAACGGCGGCGCAGATGGCCAGCAATGGATTGAGCGACTTGGACAGATAGGACAGATACGGCCGCGCCAGCACGTACGCCGCCAGCAGCCCCAACCCGGCACCGGCCGCGAGCCCGGCCAGAAGCGGCGGCCCGAGCGCACCCTGGGGCCGGCCGAGGCGCCGCCAGGCGATCAGCGCCCCAGCGAACGCCAGGACCGGCAGCACGTCACGCAGCCCGTCGATCCTGACCAGCACGGCCAGCCCGAACACCAGCCCGCCCAGTGCCGCTGCCCAGCCCCGCGACCTGCCCTCCCGCGCCAGGGCGTCATGGACCAGGGCCAGGCCGCCGAACAGCAGCACCAGCGAGGGGATCTCGCTGAAGGTGGTCCGCGAGGTGTAGAGGACCGGCAAACTCACCGCGAAGGCCAGCGCCGCCACCGGCGCCCAGCGCCCACCGGCGAGCCGGCCCACCACCCCCGCCAGCGTGAGCACGGCCAGCGCCCCCAGCACGGCCGGTGTCAGGAGCATGCCGCCGAGCCAGTCGCCCGCGGCGAACAGCAGCGGCGGTCCCGGCATGAACTGCGGCACCACCGCCCCGTCCGCGGGGTAGAACCCGATGCTGTCGAACAGCAGCGCCGGATCGGGCCCGCCGAACGCCTCCACCTGCGGGGTGATCGGCAGCGAGCCGTGCCGGGCCAGCCAGACGGCGTACTGCGCGTACGTGGCGGGGTCACGCCTGACGATCAGCTGCTCGGTGTGCGTGATCGCGTTGAACACGCCCGACCCCACCGCCACGGCGACGACCGCGCCGACCTGCCGCCCGGTCGCCTCGACGACCTTCAGCGGCCCGCGAACGGCGAACCGGCACAGCAGCCCGATGACCACCGCCCCGAGCACCAGCGCGGGCACCGGCTGGTTCCGGCCCGCCAGCAGCAGCGGAAGCGCGGCGAGCAGCCAGCCGGCCACGATCAGGGCAGGCAGGATCGAGACCACGGCGAGCACCCGGCCCGCCGACGGCCTGCGCGTACGGTCCGGCCAGGCGATTCGCATCGGTGATCGCGAGCGTATCCAACGCGCGGGCACCGTGACGCTGCCACGGGCCTCCGGCGCGCCAGAAGGCGGGGTGGGGCGGTTATGCGCGACCGCGCACCGCGCCCGGTGTGGGCGGTTACGCGAGATCGTCCGAAACGCGGGTAGCGTACGCGACGTGCCGGTGAAGCGGGAGCGGGAGAACGTACAGGTCGAGGAGGCGACGCCCGCCGGCGACCCCGCCCGGACGGCCTCACTGGTGCGGCGGCACGGCTGGTTCCTGGCGGTCCTGACCCTCGGCGCCGCGCTGCGGGTGGTCACGATGCTGGGCTACCGCCCGGCCCTGTGGTTCCCCGACTCCTACACCTACGTCGTCACCATCTTCCACCCGCGCCCCGACCTGGTGCGTCCCGCCGGCTACCCGGCCTTCATGAAGGCGCTCGAACCGTTCCACACGTTCGGCGCGGTCACCGCCGTACAGCACCTGCTCGGCCTGGCCACCGGCGTGCTGGTCTACTGGTGCGCGCGCCGGGCGCCCAGGTGGGCGGCGACGCTGGCCACCGTGCCGGTGCTGCTGGACGCCTACCAGATCGAGCTGGAGCACCTGCTCGTCTCCGACACGCTCTTCATGTTCCTGATCGTCGCCGCGATCGCGCTCACCCTGGCCGACCGGCCCGTGGTGATCGCCGTCGGGCTGCTGCTGGCCGCCGCCACGCTCACCAGGACCGTCGGCCAGCCGCTGATCGTGATCGTGGCGGCCTGGTTCCTGCTGCGCAGGCGGGTGGGGCTGGCCGGGGTGGTGGTCGTGGCCGCGTTGGCGCCGATCCTCGCGTACGGGGGGTGGTTCTACGCCTCCTACCAGCGCGTCGGCATCGTCGGGGCGAACGGCGTGTTCCTGTACGCCCGGACGATGTCGTTCGCCGACTGCGCCAAGATGGACCCCCCGCCGGACCTCAAGGTGCTCTGCGACCCCCGGCCGCCCGATCAGCGGCCGCCTTCACAGGAGTACATCTGGGCCAAGGACTCCCCCCTCGTCGCGCTGCCCGACATCACGTTCACCGAGCAGAACAACGATCTGGCGGGCCGGTTCGCCTCGCTGGCCATCCGCGAGCAGCCGCTCGACTACGCGGCCTCCGTGCTGTCGGAGCTGGGCCGTTCGTTCGTCTGGGGCCGCCCGGTCTATCCCGACCACGAGATCTACGACTACTACGAGTTCCCCGCCACCTCGCCGCCACCGCCCGGCCGGTGGGCCGCGCAGCTGGGCGTCGACCTGGGCAAGCGCTACGAGCAGGGGCCGATCGGCACCGAGGTCGTCGAGCCGTACGCCGGCTGGATGCGCGCCTACCAGGACATGGCCCGCCTGCCGGGCACCGTGCTGCTGGCCGTCCTGCTCGTCCCGCCCGCCCTGGCGATCAGGCGGCGCCGCTCCAGGCTCGTGAGCGGGGCCTACGAGCCGCCCATGTGGCTGCTGCCCTGGTCGACGTCGGTACTTCTGCTGGTGATGCCCGCCGCGGTGGCCGAGTTCGACTACCGGTACGTCCTGCCGGCCGTACCCCTGGCCTGCCTGGCGGCGGCCCTGGCCACCCGCCTCGACCTGGGCAAATCCTAAGAGTTTGCCCAGGATATTCCACGATATGTCCAGCTCTGAGTATGCTTTTGCCCGGTAACATCACGCCTGAGTCACGGTCGATTCTCTTGGTCATGGCTGCGGGCACGCCGTCGGTGACCTAGTCTCGTGGCGCAGAACGACCGAGCCGACCGGACTGGGCGAGGGGGCGCATGAGTGACCATTGGAGCGTGTCCGTGGAGGACCGCAGGGTCGCCTCTACACAGCCCGGCAGCCGGATGTCGCGGCGGGCGGCGGCGTCGAGCCCTCCTCCTCCGCCGCCACCCGAGGACCTGCCGCCCCGCGGCCACCGCGGCGGTGGCAACAGCGGTGGCAACAAGATGCGCGTGCTGGCCTGGATCAGCATCGCGACCACCTCGCTCATGGTCGCCGGCGCGCTGACCGGCTACACGCTCTACCGCGACGCCTTCAGCAACATCAACCAGAAGGGCTTCAAGGAAGACATCCTCACCCCCCGGCCTCCGGACACCGGCGCGCTCAACGTGCTGCTGGTCGGCTCCGACACCCGTGCGGGCAAGGGCAACGCGAAGTACGGCCAGAAGCTCGCCAGGACGGCCGACGCCGGCGGCAAGCGCACGGACACGATCATCCTGATGCACATCTCGCCCAACCGGGACCAGGCGCGGCTCATCAGCTTCCCGCGTGACTCGATGGTGCAGATCCCCAGGTGCAAGAACGACACCACGAAGCAGGAGATGCCGGCCCGCCGCGACATGATCAACTCGGCGTACAGCTCGGGCGGGGTCGCCTGCACGATGTCCACGCTGGAGACCCTCACCGGCATCCGCATCGACCACTACGTCGAGGTCGACTTCAGCGGCTTCAAGGCCATCGTCGACGCCCTCGACGGCATCACGATCTGCCTCCAGAACGGCGTCGACGACAAGAACTCCCACCTGAAGCTGCCCCCGGGCAACAGCAAGCTGAACGGCGAGCAGGCGCTGGGCTACGTCCGGCTGCGCCACTACGGTGACGGCAGCGACATCCAGCGGATCAAGCGCCAGCAGATCTTCCTGAGCAAGGTCGTGCAGAAGGCCACCAGCAGCCAGCTCCTCACCGACATCGGCAAGCTCACGGGCTTCATCAAGGCCACGGCCAAGTCGGTGACGATGGACCCTGAGCTGGCCAACGACACCGCTCAGCTCATCGACATCGCCAAGAGCGCGCAGAAGATGACGGCGGGCGGGGTCAAGTTCACCACGATCCCGTGGCAGCCGGACCCGGAGGACAAGAACCGGGTGATCTGGAAGCAGCCCGACGCCAACGACCTGTTCAACGCGATCAAGAGCGACGTCGAGCTGCCCGAGCCCGCGGCGACGACCGGCACCACCAAGCCCAAGATCAACCTCAAGCCGGAGCAGGTCCAGGTCCAGGTGCTCAACGGCACGACGACGCAGGGCAAGGCCCGCGAGGTGGCCGACCTGCTGAGCAAGGAGGGCTTCAAGGTCACGGGCGTGGGCAACTACCTGGCCGCCGACGGCAAGAGCCAGGCCAGCACCCAGGTCCGCTACGCCAAGAAGGCGGCCGACGGCACCGCGTACAGCGACGTGCTGATCAAGGCGATGCAGCCCAAGCCGGCCCCGACGGCGGGCAAGCTCAAGCCGACCACCACCGACGCCTACACCCCTCCGGTGCCCGTGCCCTCGACGACCCCGGCCACCACGAACCCGCCCGTGATCCAGCTGATCATCGGCGAGGACTTCAAGTCGGTCAAGGTCACCAAACTCCCCGACAGCGTCACCAACAGCACGATCTCCGCCGACAAGCAGAAGAACGTCTGCACCTGACCTCCAAGTTCCCTGTGTAACCGGGTGTTCTCACACCGCGAGTGAGACAGGAGCCTCGCGGCCGGGATAATGTGTTGCGGTCGGCGACGCGGGCTCGCCCCACGCGATCAAGGACGCGTGCCGCGTGCTGCCTGTCGCGTTCCCCCGACCCCGAGTGAAGCTGAGCGACTCCGTAGTGTCTGACACGAAGCACTCCCCACCGACCACGACTCCCAAGGGCCCCGGTGACGCCGATGAGGCCACCGGTCCCGCGAGCACAGGAGCTCAGTGGCCGCTGCCGGAGGAGGCTTTCTGGAGTGAGAAGACGGATCCGCACGGCACCGCCCCGCCCGCGGCGGGGCAGGAGGAGCCCAAACCGGAGCCATCGCCCCAGCCCGAGGCGCCCAAGCGGAAGCGCGACCCTTATCTGGACAACGTCAAGTTCGTCCTGATCGCGTTCGTGATCGTCGGCCACTCGCTGGTGCCGACGCTCAACACCGACTCCGCCAGGTCGCTCTACATCTTCATCTACACCTTCCACATGCCGCTGTTCGTGCTCATCAGTGGCTATCTGTCCAGAAATTTCTGGAACTCCAACGCCAAGACCAACAAACTGGTCGACACGTTCGTCGTGCCGTACGTGATCGTGGAGGTCGGCTACGCGCTGGTCCGGCTCGGCCTGGGGCAGAAGTGGAGTCTCACGATCATCGATCCCGCGTGGATCAACTGGTATCTGCTGGCGCTGCTGTTCTGGCGACTGTCCACACCCGTGTGGAAGCGGATGAAGCACCCGATCCCCGTGGCGATCGCGATCTACCTGTTCGCCGGGTTCTCGCAGATCTCCGGTGACTTCAGCATGGACCGGTTCTTCGGCCTGATGCCGTTCTTCGTCATCGGGCTCGTGATGCAGCCCGAGCACTTCGAGCTGCTCGACCGCCGGTGGATCAAGATCGTCTCGGTGGTGGTCGTGCTCGGCGCCGCCGCGGTGTCCATCTTCATCGCGCCCAAGGCGCCGCTCAAGCCCTTCTACTACAAGCACAGCTTCCAGGACATGGACCTGTCCTGGTGGATGGGCCTCGGTGTGCGCGCCGGGTTGCTGATCTGCGGGCTGGCCATGAGCTATGCCGTCCTGGCGCTGGTGCCCAGGCGTGAGACGTGGTTCACCGATCTCGGCACTCGCACCCTCTACTGCTACCTGCTCCACGGCATCCCCGTCCTCATCGCCAAGGACCAGGGGTGGCTGGAGCTGCCCTGGCTGCACGGCCCGCTCGGGGTGCTGGCGATCAGTGCGAGCTGTTTCGCCCTGGCCATCGTGCTGTGCCTTCCCGAGACACGCACCCTGTTCAAGTGGGTCCTTGAACCTCGCCTAACCTGGCTGTACCGCCGCCCTTCAGGAAGTTAAGCGGCAATTCCCCCTGCATTTACGCCGTTGACCGGGTGACCGCGCAGCATCGACCGCATGCGGGTTTGCGTCGCCACCACCGTCCACCATCCCGAGGACGCCCGGATCATGCACAGGCAGATCCGGGCGCTGCTCGACGCGGGCCACGAGGTGACCTACGTCGCGCCCTTCACCTACTACAACGTGACGCCCGCGATGGGCGTCACCGCGATCGACGTGCCGCGCAACGCCGGCTACGGCCGGGCGCGGACGGCGCTCAGGCGCGGTCTCAAGCGCGCCGACCTGCTGATGCTGCACGACCACCGGCTACTGCACGCCCTGCCCTTCCACCACCCGCCCATTGTCTGGGATGTACGGGAGCAGGTCACCGCCAGGCAGATGGCCCGAGCCGAGAGGCGTCACCACGTGATCACCTCCGCCGTGGTGCCGGAAGCCACCCTGGTGTCGGCGGAGCCTCCACCTCCTGGTAACACCAGGGTGGTGCACATCGGGCGCCTGTCCGCCGGGCGCGGCGTCTCGGAGCTCATCGGGCTGGCCGAGCGACTCGTCCCGTACGGCATCCGGATGGACCTGATCGGCGCCAGTGACCGGGAGATCCGGCCGCTGCTGCGAGACGCGCAGCGGGTCGGGCTGCTCGACTGGTTCGGGTACGTCCCGAACCGCCATGCCCTGCGCATGGCCGAGGGCGCCCTGGCCGGCCTGGCCCTGTCGGCGGAGACAGGCCCGAGGACGCCGACCAAGATCCTCGACTACATGGGCCGGGGGCTCCCGGTCATCACCACGCCGCACGGGTCGATGGCCGAGCGCGTCGGGTGCGGGGTCGTGGTGCCGCTCGACGTGGACGCGCTCGTACACGCCGTACTCGATCTCAAGGAGGACCCCGCGCGGCGGGCGGCGCTGGGGGCGCGCGGCCACGCGGAGGCCCGCCTGCGGCACCACTGGCCCGATCACGCGGCGGAGTTCGTGGCCCGGATGGAGAGGTGGGCGGGAGTCAGCGCGCCCGCCCACTCCCTAGCCGTCTAGGGGCAGGAGTCAGCGCGCCCGCCCACTCTGACCGTCCCGCCCCACTCTGACCGTCCCCGCCCACTCCCCTGACCGTCTAGGGGGCGGACCAGGGGTGACGGTCACGCCGACGGTGCCGCGGGGTCGGGCACGAACGTATGGGTGGCGGCCCAGCTGGCCAGCAGGCGGAGTTTGTCCTCGGAGTCGCTGCCGGGTTCGGTGCCGTAGGCCACCAGGGTGAGATCGTCGGCGGCCAGCGCGAGGGATTCGTAGGTGAGGTGGAGGTCGCCGACCACGGGGTGGTGGAAGGGTTTGGCGCCTATGTGGTGCTGGCGGACGTCGTGGCGGGCCCAGCGGGCGCGGAAGTCGTCGCTGCGGGTGGACAGCTCGCCGATCAGGTCGGTGAGGGTCTTGTCGTAGGGGTCGCGGCCGGCCTGGGCGTGCAGGAGGGCGACGGTGTCGTCGGCGGCGCGGTCCCAGTCGCCCCAGAAGTGGTGGGAGCGGGCGTCGAGGAAGATGTACCGGGCGTGGTTGGGGGTGGCGCCGCGGGCGGTGTCGATCATGGGGGCGTACAGGGCGCGGCCGAGGGTGTTGAAGGCCAGGACGTCGCCGCGGCCGTTCATGACGAAGGCCGGTGCTTCGGTCATGGCGTCCAGCAGCCGCTGCACGCTGGGCCGCACGGTGTGCGGGACGGCGCGGCGCCGGCGGCGCGGGCCCTGCCCGGCGGTGCGGGCCAGGTCCTCCAGGTGGGTGCGTTCTTCGTCGTTGAATCGCAGCGCGCGGGCCAGGGCGTCCAGAACGCTGTCGGAGACCCCGGACAGATCACCGCGTTCCAGGCGGGAGTAGTACTCCACGCTGACCCCGGCCAGCTGGGCGACCTCGGCGCGGCGCAGGCCGGGCACCCGCCGCCTGCCGGAGGACGGCAGCCCGGCCTGCTGCGGGCTGATCCTGGCCCGGCGGGAGGTCAGGAACTCACGGATCTCGCTGCGGTTGTCCACTTTTCCAGGTTAGGCGGGCTTCCTTCTGGGAGGGGTGCCCTGTCATTACACCTTTAGACAGTGCCTTCCACCTCGTCTGACCAGCGCCTTTGATGGGTAGTGGCTAGTGCCCCGGCCTGATCAGAGGGCCCGGCCGGGCTCGCGACGGTTTCGAGCCGCGCCCGCCTGCGGGGGGCCGGCCGTGCGGACAGAGTGTCTGTGCGGCCAGAGAATCTGAAGGAGTGAAGGTTATGCGTGGTGTGGTGATGCACGCTCCCGGTGACGTTCGAGTGCAGGACCTGGACGACCCAAAGATCATCGAGCCGACAGACGCGATCATCCGCGTCACGGCGACCTGCGTGTGCGGGTCGGACCTGTGGCCCTATCGCGGCGTCGAGGAGGTCCACGAGCAGCCGATGGGCCACGAGTACGTCGGCGTGGTCGAACAGGTCGGCAGCGAGGTCAAGACCGTCAAGCCCGGCCAGTTCGTCGTGGGCACGTTCGTCGCCGCCGACGGCACCTGCGAGATCTGCCGCTCGGGCTACCCCTCTTCGTGCATCCACCGGGTGTTCGTCGGCCAGGTCGGCACCCAGTCCGAGCGTGCCAGGATCCCCTTCGCCGACGGCACCCTGGTGGCCACGCCCGGCACCCCCGAGCCCGACCTGATCCCCAGCCTGCTGGCCGCCTCCGACGTCCTGGGCACCGGCTGGTTCGGCGCGGTGGGAGCCGAGGCCGGCCCCGGCAAGACGGTCGCGGTCGTCGGCGACGGCGCGGTCGGCCTGCTGGCGGTGCTGGCGGCCAAGCAGCTGGGCGCCGAGCGGATCATCGCCATGAGCCGCCACGAGGCGCGCCAGAAGCTGGCCATCGAGTTCGGCGCCACCGACATCGTCACCGAGCGCGGTGACGAGGGCGTGGCGAAGATCAAGGAACTGACCGGCGGGCTGGGCGCGCACTCGGTCGTCGAGGCGGTCGGCACCCAGGAATCGATGCGGCAGGCCATCGGCTCCGCCCGCCCGGGTGGTCACGTCTGCTTCGTGGGCGTCAACCACGACGTCACCCTCCTCGGGGATGAGCTGTTCTTCGCCCAGGTGCACCTGCTCGGCGGGCCGGCCCCGGTGCACCGGTTCCTGCCCGAGCTGATCCAGCTGATCTGGGACCGGAAGATCGACCCCGGCAAGGTCTTCGACCTCCAGCTGCCTCTGGAGGAGGCCGCCGACGCCTACAAGGCGATGGACGAGCGCCGCGCCATCAAGGTGCTCCTGACCGTCTGATCACTCTGCCACCGGCGCGTCGCCGCGCGGGATGAACGCGATCGTGTCGCCCAGGCTCCGCACAGCTCCTCGATGATGCCCTCCGCGTTCTTGCGATTGTCACAACAGAGCAGACGCGATCCGGGCAGGAATGGTCACACGGCTTCCCGGTTGATGTACTGGACTCATGTCTTCGCATCTGATCCAGGGCCGCACGGTGAGCATGCCCGTCCAGGTGAGAGAGGCCACGGTCTGCAGCGTCATGTATCCCGTACGGGCCGACGCCGCCAGGGCGGTGATCGCCTACTCGGGGCTGGACGTGGCCGAGGTGTTCCCGGGCAAGGCCATCTGCGTGCTGGTGTTCGTCGATTACCGGGACAGCGATCTGGACGCCTACCACGAGGTCGGCGTGGCGTTCCTGGTGCGTCCACCGGGCGTGGCGCAATCGGTCGGGCTGAGCGATCTACGGCGGGCCGGGGTGTTCATCCACTGGCTACCGGTCGATCAGGAGTTCACTTTGGACGCGGGCCGCCGCATCTGGGGCTTTCCGAAGGAGCTGTCCGACATCGACCTGCGGCTCGACTCGGCGTACAAGCGCTGTGTCCTGCGCAAGGACGGCCGGCTGGTGCTTGACCTGCTGCTCAGACCGGGCCTGCCCGCGCCGGGCGGGGGCGCGCTGGTGCCGCTGGACGCCTTCACGCACCGGGAGGGCGTGACGCGCCGCGTCCCGTGGTCGGTGACGGCCCGGGGCGTCCGCGTACGGCCCGGCGGCGCGCTGATCCGCCTGGGCAACCACCCGATAGCCAAGGAGCTGAGCGAGCTCGGCCTGCCGAAGCGCCCGCTGCTCACCACCACGGTCGCCCACGCCGCCATGACCTTCGGCGACGCGATGGCCATCTAGGCCCGGGCGCTCCACCGTCCGTCGACGCGGCTGATCCGGACCGGGTGGTCGAAGCACTTGCTCACCAGGTCGGTGGTCAGCACCTCGTCCACGGGCCCCGACGCCATGCACTCGCCCTCCCGCAGCAGCAGCGCGTGGGTGGTGCTGGCGGGCAGCTCCTCCAGATGATGGGTCACCAGTACGGTGGCCAGCGCCGGGTGCTCCCGGCGTAGCACGTCGAGACTGGCGAGCAGCTGCTCCCGGGCGGCCAGGTCCAGCCCGGTGGCGGGCTCGTCGAGCAGCAGCAGCCGCGGCCTGGGCATGAGGGCCCGCGCGATCAGCGCCCGGCCCCGCTCGCCCTGGGACAGGTAGGGCCAGCGCGCCTCGGCCTTGCGCGCCATCCCCATCATCCCGATCAGCCGCAGGGCCTGCTCCTCCTGCTCGGCGGTGGGCCTCCATCGAGGGACGAGCTCGATGGTGTTGGTGGCCCCGGTCAGCACGAGTTCGCGCACCCGGAGGCCGGACTCCAGCGAATGCCGTGGATTGACGTGCCCCAGGAAGGAGCGGAGCTCGCGCATGTCGACCCGGCCGAGCCGATGCCCCAGAACCTCGACGACCCCTCGTGTGGGGTGCTTCACGGCCCCCAGGAGGTCGAGCAGCGTGCTCTTCCCGGCCCCGTTGGGCCCCAGCAGGGCCCAGTGCTCGCCCTGGCCGACCGTCAGAGAGATCGACCGCAACAGAGAGGTGCCATCGCGCACCACATCGACCTCGACAGCGCGCAGAACTGGCCCACCGGCAACAGGATCCATCTGCGCAGGCTATCAACAGTCATCAGATGTCTGAGGACTGACCGTGACCTGGCCGGTCCTCAGACGATCGGCGGGCGCCCCAGTTTCACCATGCGCCACGCGGTCTGCCAGGCCATCGGGCGGCGCTCGCCGGCCGGCGTCCGCAACCCTTCGAAGAACCCGGTGAACCACGCCTTGATCGCCACGCCGGACCGGCGCTCCCGGATCAGCGTCAGCACCACCCAGTCGAGCAGGTAGAGCGCCGCCAGCGGCCACGGCAGGTTGCGCCGCGCCAGCCACACCCGGTTGCGTGCGTTGAGCCGGTAGAACTCGGCGTGGCGCGTCGGCGGGACCTGCGGGTGGTACATGACCGTCTCGGCGTCGTACTCGATCCGGTAGCCCTCACCCAGCAGCCGCCAGGCCAGGTCGGTCTCCTCGTGAGCGTAGAAGAACTGCTCCGGCAGGCCGCCCACCTGGAGGAAGGCCGAGCGGCGGATCGCCGAGGCGCCGCCGAGGAAGGTGGTGACCGGTGAGGATCGTTCGGGGTCGCCCGCGCGCAGGCGCGGGACGTGGCGCCGCTGGCCGATGCCGCCGTCGGGGTCCATCACCCGGAAGGAGATGACCGCGAGGTCGGGCTCGGTGGCGAAGCGGTCGCGGACGTGGGAGACGACCTTCTGGTTGGCGTACCAGCCGTCGTCGTCGAGGAACAGCACGACATCACCGGAGCACTCCTCGACGCCGCGGTTGCGGCCGGCCGGGATGCCGGTGTTGCGTTCGAGCCGGATCGTCTTCACCGTCGCTGACGAGCCCACGGGTGGCGTCGCCGACACCTCGGGCACGTCGGCGCCGTTGCCCACGATCACCACCTCGACGTCGCCGTCGATCTGGTGGAGCGCGGACTCGACCGCCCGGTTCAGCTCCGCGACCCGGTTGCCCATGGTGAGGATGACGCACGAGATCTTCAACGGGTCATCGTCCTGACGCGTCGAGAACACGGGCGGAGCATTCTTTCATGATCACCGAGTCTGCTGGTATGCATATTTCCT
This sequence comes from Nonomuraea aurantiaca, assembly GCF_020215705.1. Lineage (GTDB taxonomy): Bacteria > Actinomycetota > Actinomycetes > Streptosporangiales > Streptosporangiaceae > Nonomuraea > Nonomuraea aurantiaca. The sequence goes on from NZ_JAIWNB010000014.1 coordinate 248,423, forward strand.
GATATTGGTGGAGCCAAGCGTATCGGAACCGAAGGTGAACCCCCGCCAAACTGCGGACGTCCGATCAATACGACGAGCGAGGGGCTCCGCCGGTTCCGATGTCTGCTCACGCAAGCCGCCTCGATGCCAGGATGCTGACCAGGTGCAGGACGGTCTGCAGGACCGCGGCCACGAAACAGGCGATCAGCAGCACGCGCGAGGCGAGCAGATCACCCGCGACGGCGTCGATCACCGCGGCGACGACCGCGAGCATGGAAAGCTCGATCGGCTGCACGATCCGGTGGAACTTCGTCGCCCCCACCACCCGCCGGGCCAGCCCCAGCAGCCCGGAGCGCAACTGCCCCGCGGATGCCTCGGTGGCGGTCGGCAGGCCGCCCTTGGCCCTGGCCACGTCCACGAGGTCGGTCTCGGCCTTGATGAGGATCGCGCCGAGCGCGGCGGCGACGCCCAGCACGGTGTACCAGTCAGGCAGCACGGCCGAAGCCCGCCAGCCCAGCCCGATCAGCAGGGCGGCCTCGGTGAAGTAGGCGCCGACGCGGTCGAGGTAGACCCCGACCAGCGAGGTGCGGCCCGTCCAGCGGGCCAGCTCACCGTCGGAGCAGTCCAGCAGCAGGTAGACCTGTACGAGCAGGGCGGCGCCCACGGCGGCCCACAGGCCCGGCAGGGCCAGCACGATCCCGGCCACGATCCCGGCCAGCGTCATCACCCAGGTCAGCTGGTTGGGCGTGATGGAGGTCTTGGCCGTCAGCCAGGTGACGTAGATGGACAGCCGGCGCATGTAGAGCACGCCCGCCCAATGCTCACCGTTTCTGCGCTCGAGGTGTCCGGCGGGCTGGGCGACCCGCCGGATCTCAGCGACCGAAGGCCCGGACATAGTCCCCCACCCGATCGCGGACCTCGGACTCCGACATGCGCAGGTGCTCCAGGATCGTGTAACGGCCGGGACGGGTGGCGGGCGCCAGCGTGACGGCCTCGGCGAACTGCTCGCCGCTCAGGCCGATGTCGGCCGGGACGACGGGCAGCTCGTGCTGTCGCAGGCAGTCAGTGACCTGCTTGAGCCGCGCGGCGTCCTCCCTGAGGAAGAAGCAGAAGGCGGCTCCGATCCCGGCGAGCTCGCCGTGATTGGAGGTGCCGGGGAAGAGCTGATCCACGGCATGAAGGATCTCATGGTCTCCACCACTCGCGGGCCGAGACGAGCCGGCGATGACCATCGACATGCCCGACAGAATCAGCGATTCGGCCAGAACGGTCAGGAACGCGTCCGACTCGATGGAGTCGGTGCGGCCGACCAGCGCCTCGGCCGCCATGCGGGCCATCGAGCAGGCCAGCCCGTCGATGGGCTCGCCGCGCTCCACGTTGCCCAGCTGCCAGTCCTCGATGGCCGACAGGTTGCTGACCACGTCGCCGACCCCCGACCGGACCAGCGACTCGGGAGCGCTGTGCACGAAGTCGAGATCGACCAGGACCGCCAGCGGCATCGGCACGCCGAACGTGCCCTTGCCGCCCTCGTACACCAGTGAGGCCGTGGGCGAGCAGATGCCGTCGTGGGACAGGTTCGTGGCCACGGCGACCATCGGGATGCCCGCCAGCGAGGCGGCGTATTTGGTCGCGTCGATGGTCCGGCCGCCGCCGACGCCGACGACCACCTCGTAGGCGCCCTTGCGCAGGTCGGCGCCGAGCGAGACGGCCGCGTCGACCGAGCCGTCGGACACCCTGAACACCTCGGCCTCGCCGAGCGTGGGCGCGATCAGGCCCTCGATGTGGTCGCCCTGCCCCGGGCCGACGGCGACGGCGACCCGGCCGGAGGTCGCCACCCGGGTGTCGGCCAGTAATGCGCCGAGCTCCGCCACCGCGCCCCGCCTGACCATGATGGCCAGGGGCGCGGGCAGCATCCGCGCTAGAAGCGGCATGCCCGCCTCCTCAGTAGCGAACGGCTATGGTACGAGCCTTGGCCAGGTCGTCGTGGTTGTCCACCTCGACCCAGTCGACCTCCCCGATGGGCGCGACGTGGATCCGCTCGCCGCGCGCGACCATCTCCTGGTAGCCGTCCTCGTAGTAGAGCTGCGGGTCGCGCTCGAAGGTGGCCCGCAGCGCGTCGGCCAGGCGCTCGGCGGCGCCGGGGCGGATGAGCGTGGCGCCGATGTACTCGCCGTAGGCGGTGGCCGGGTCCATCAGCTTGGTGATCCGCTTCAGGTCGTCGCCGTCGAGGGTGACCTTCATCTCCTCATCGGCCAGCCGCTTGACGTTGTCGACCGCGAGCAGGATGTCGCTGGTCTCGGGCGCCGACAGCAGCGTCTTCTCGACCGAGACGGGGTGCACGGTGTCGCCGTTGACCAGCAGCGCGCCCTGCGCGAAGTAGTCGCGCGCGCACCACAGGGAGTAGGCGTTGTTCCACTCCTCGGCCTTGTCGTTGTGCACGAGGGTGAGCTTGACGCCGTGCCGCTTCTCCAGCTCGTCCTTCCGCTCGTGTACGGCCTGCGCCGCGTAACCGACGACGATCACGACCTCGCGCAGGTCCACCTCGGCGAGGTTGCGCAGCGAGATGTCCATGATCGTGGTCTCACCGTCGACCGGCACCAATGCCTTCGGCAGCGTGTCGGTGTACGGTCGCAGGCGTCGTCCGGCTCCAGCGGCCAGCACCATTCCCAGCAACGTGCACTCCTCAGTCGAGCATCTACTCCGTAGGACCCAAAGGTTAGTTGGCTTTTGGCCCTCACCGGGTAATCGACCGTTAGTCTCGCGTTTCCGTAGCGGTCGCGGCCACCCCTGAGGGAGAGGTGGCGAGCCAGCAGGTGAGGCTCTCCCACCCGAACAGGACCCACAGATACGCGGCGAGCAGCACGAATCCGCCGGTCACCACGCCCACGATCGCCGACAGCGAGATCACCATCATCCGCCCCTCCCAGCCCAGCCCGAACGTGCTCAGCCACGGCGGCGGATAGGCGCGCTGGCGCAGCCGGTAGATCAGGTCGTAGTGGTGGAAGGCCAGCGCGCCGAGCAGCGCGAAGATCAGCACCGGCGGCACGTCGTGGGCGAAGCCGCAGGCCGCGATGAAGGTGTACTCGATCAACCGCAGGATCGGCGGCACCAGCCAGTCGAGGCGGCCGTCGTGCGGATGGGAGCTGCCCGGCCCGGCCAGCAGCAGCGTCACGGCGGGCGCGAAGACCGCCAGCCCGTCGGACCCCGCCACGCCGATCAGCAGCAGCACGCCGATCACGAACGCCCCGGCGATCAACGGGGGCAACGGCGGTAGCTGCCCGGACACGAGCGCGCCCATGCCGCGCGACAGCGGCCCGTCGTCGCGATAGGCCACGACGTAGCTGCTCGGCACGGGCGCCATCTGCACCGAGGTCATCGCGCGGTCCTCGCGATCCGGCCGACGAGCAGGTAGAGGGTCGCCACGCCGCCCCAGCCGAGGAGCGCGACGAAGGTGACCCGGGCGTTGTACACGCCGGCGGTGATCGCGATCAGCGCCATCCGCTCCCCTATCGGCAACACGATCGCTTTCTTCATCCACCGGAGGACCTTCTCTCGCTCCATGCGGTGCGCCAGGCGGAGCACTCCCGGTTTGGGTGCGCCGTGGTGCTCTCCCTCGGCCGAGTTCAGCAGCGAGCTCACCGGCTTGGCCCCCAGGGCGCCGGCCCGGCTCGCGTCGGCCACCCCGGCCGCGAAGGAGTAGTTGATCGAATGCCGTACCGTCTGGAGGATCATCGCGGCGACGGCGAGATACCAGATGCCGTCGGGGCCGCCCTCGCTCAGCGGCAGCCCGGCCGCGTAGCCGAAGGCGAGCCCCACGTAGACGACATACTCCTTCAGCCGGTCGGCCATGCTGTCGAGCCACGCGCCCAGCGGCGTGAAGGCGCGGGTGTAGCGGGCCAGCTGGCCGTCGAGGCAGTCGCAGGCGAACGACAGGTAGAGCAGCCCGGCCCCGGCGAGCTGCGCCCCGCGGTTGCCCGCCCCGAACCAGACCGCCGACAGCACGGCCAGGCCGATCGAGATGCCGGTGACGGCGTTGGGCGTGAGCTTCAGCCGGGCGGCGGGACGGATGAGATGGCGTGTCCAGGACGAAACAAGGTAAGTGCTGACAAAGCCATCCTCCGCCTTGACCGAGGTGTCGAGGCGTACCTGGGACTCGTCGACGTCGGCGAGCCTGCTGACCGCGGTGTCCGCCGACACCTGGCCAGTCACCCGGTCGCAGTGCAGCTGCCCGATCCCGGTGGCGCGCACCTTCACGCCCGATCTGACCAGGCCCACCAGCAGCAGGTCGACCGCCTCGACGGTGGTGACCGGGCCGAGCTTGCCGGTCTCGGCCAGGTCGGCCAGCTCCTCGGCGACGTCGGCCAGCGCGCTCAGGTCGGCCTGACTCGCCTGGAGCACGCCGCGGAAGGTGGCGTTGGCCTCGGGCACGAGGTGGAAGGAGCTGCCGGCCGCGACGATCTTGCCGCCCTCGACCCGCACCGGCGGCCGCATCGGCGCGGCCATGGCGTCGTAGGAGACCAGGGCGCTCGTGTCGCGCTTGGGATGCTCCAGGAGCAGCGAGAGCGCCTCGGTGTGGGTGACGAGGTCGGCGGGCAGCACGACCAGCGTCCCCGGTACGGCGCGCGCGAGCTTGGCGACGCCGCGCAGGTCGGTGCTCAGGCCGCCGAGGCCGTCAGCCGGCGACACCACCTGGACGTCGAGGACGGACAGCTCGGCCAGCTGGCCGTTGAGCCGGTCGAGCAGCGTGCCGTCGGCGCAGGACAGCCGGCAGGCGGGTGTCGTGGCGAGCAGCACCACCGACGTGGTCGTGCTCTCGCGGGTCAGTGAATCGGTCACGGCGCAGGTCTCCTCCCGGTCGCGAGGGAGTGCGTGGACACAGCGTAGCGACAGGGCAACGCGATATCACGGAACCGGACCGTTACGCTCCCCCTATGGAATCTCGGCTGCGCTCCGTAGGGGTGGTCCTGGCAGGTGGCGTGGGTCAGCGTGTCGGGCTCAACACCCCCAAGCAGCTCATCAAGATCGCTGGTAGGACGATCCTGGAGCACACGCTCGCCCTGTTCAACGGCTCACCCGACATCGACGAGGTCGTGGTGCTGATGGCCCCCGGCTTCGCCGACACGGCCAGGGAGATCGTGGAAAGAGGCGGTTTCGACAAGGTCAGCCAGATCGTCGAGGGCGGCGCGAGCCGCCCGGAGAGCACCTGGCGCGCCCTCAAGGCCCTGGGCCCGAGGGAGTGCAACGTGCTCCTGCACGACGCTGTACGGCCTCTCCTGGAGCCCCGGATCATCACGGAGTGTGTCAGGGCCCTGCAGACGTATTCGGCCGTGGACGTGGCGATCCCGAGCTCCGACACCGTCGTGGTGGCCGTCCCCGGCCCTCGTGGCGAGATCGTCCGCGACATTCCCGACCGATCACGGCTGCGGCGCGGCCAGACGCCGCAGTGCTTCCGCCTGTCGCTGATCCGCGAGGCGTACGAGCGGGCCTTCGCCGACCCCGACTTCGAGCGGCAGCCGGCCACCGACGACTGCGGCGTGCTGCTGCGCTATCTGCCCGACGTCCCGATCTACATCGTGCCGGGCAGCGAGCACAACATGAAGATCACCCATCCGGTCGACGTCTACATCGCCGACAAGCTCTTCCAGCTGGCCGCCACCAGCGCGCCCGTCCCCGACCCGAGGGACTACCGCGAGGCGCTCGACGGCCGGACCATGGTGGTCTTCGGCGGCAGCTACGGCATCGGCGCCGACGTCGTCGAGCTCGCCACCGGCCACGGCGCCCGCGTGCACTCCTTCTCGCGCACCCAGAACGGCGTGCGGGTGGAGGACTACGACCAGGTGGCCAAGGCGCTGGCGCAGGTGGGCCGGGTCGACTACGTGGTCAACACCGCGGGCGTGCTGCACATGGGCAAGCTCGCCGAGGTCACCGACGAGACCATCGCCGAGACCGTGGGCGTCAACTACCTGGGCCCGGTCAACGTGGCCCGCGCCGCCTACCCGCACCTGCGCGAGAGCGCGGGCCGCCTGCTGCTCTACACCTCCTCCAGCTACACCAGGGGCCGGGCCGACTACAGCCTCTACTCCTCGACGAAGGCCGCCGTCGTCAACCTCACGCAGGCGCTGGCCGACGAGTGGGCCGCCGACGGCATCCGGGTCAACTGCGTCAACCCCGAGCGCACCGGCACGCCCATGCGCGAGCGCGCGTTCGGCGAGGAGCCGCCGCACACCCTGCTCTCACCGCGCGCGGTCGCCCAGACCTCGCTCGACGTCCTCATCTCCGACCTGACCGGACAAGTGATAGACGTGCGCCTGGACGGGGCTTGACCCGCTGCTCGTTACCCTGCGGTTATATGGGGAGACTCTCTGCGATCGCGGCGGTCCTCGGCTGCTATCCCGTCCTGGTGGTCGCGGCGCTCTGGCCGTCGCCGGTCGTGTTCGGCGCGGTCGCGGCGGCCTCCTACGCCACCGAGTACGCCGCGCCACGCCACGCCCGGCCGTTCCTGGGTCTGCTGGCCAAGGTGCATGTGGACGCCACATTCCGGTTCGTGATCAGGGAGATGGCCGCCCTGCTGCTGGTGGCGCGGACGACCGGGCCCGGCTCGCCGTGGTTCGTCGCCATGGCCCTCGGGCTGTTCGCGCTGCACGGGCTGCGGGCCGTACAGACGTGGGTGGCCCTACGGCTGCGCCACACCCTGAGCGTGATGCCGGTGACCACCCGCAACCTGGACGTCTCGGCCCTGCGCATACCGCGGCTGCCGCCGGAGTTCCTGATCGACTTCCGCGGCGTCCGCTTCCTCTACCTCGACCTGCCGGCGGTGCTCGGCGCGTCGGCCGGCGCGCTCGCAGGGGCCATGGGCACGGGAGTCTCCCTGCTGCTCGGCGCCGCCGGGGCGCTCGCCGTCCTCCCCTTCGTCCGCCGGACGGCCCCGCTCGCCGACCGGGCCCACATCCTTGAGGTGGTCGACGGGCAGGTACGCGCCTACCGGCCCGAGGTGATCCTCTACTTCTCCGGCGCTCCCCAGGCCGCCTACCAGGCCAGGATGTGGCTGCCCGTCCTGGAGCGGATCGACCGGCGGGCCGTGGTGGTGCTGCGCGAGCGCGGCATGGCCCGGCATCTGGAGGAGACCACGCTGCCGGTGCTCTGCATCCCCTCCTCGGCCGACCTGATGGGCTTCCACTCGCTCTCGGACGCCAAGCTCTGCCTCTATGTGGCCAATGTCGGCAAGAACATCCACATGCTGCGCATCCCGGGCCTGCGCAGCGCGTTCATCGGGCACGGCGACAGCGACAAGCAGGCGTCGTTCAACCCGTTCTCCAAGGTGTACGACGAGGTTTGGGTGGCCGGGCCGGCGGGCCGGGACCGCTACCGGCGGGCCGGGGTGGGCGTCCGGGACGAGGACGTGCACGAGGTCGGCCGTCCCCAGCTGGAGGGGATCACGGCTGATGCGCCCATGTTGCCGCCGGTGCCGAGCACGAGCGCGGCGAGCGTGGCCCGCGCGCCGTACCGGACCGTCCTGTACGCCCCGACCTGGGAGGGGTGGACCGACGACCTGTTCCACACCTCGCTGATCACCATGGGCCCGCGCATCGTGCGGGCGCTGCTCGACCACGAACCGCCGGTCCGCCTGATCTACAAGGCGCACCCGCTCACCGGCCACCGCGACCGGAGTGCCGCGCGGGCGCACCGGCAGATCGTGGCGATGATCGAGGCGGCCACGCTCGCCCGCTCCAAGCTCAGGCACCCGTCGCACACGGGCCACGCCCTGCCGGCCGGGCACCTGGTCGTCTCCGGGCCGAGGCCGCATCTCTATGACTGCTTCAACCAGGCCGACCTGCTGATCACCGACATCTCCTGCCTGGTGTCCGACTTCCTGGCCAGCGGGAAGCCGTACGCGGTGACCAACGTGGCCGACCTGCCCGAGCGGATCTTCCACGAGCGCTACCCGAGCACGGAGGCGGGCGTGCTGCTCGGCGAGGACCTGGCCGGGCTGGCCGGGCTCCTCGACGGCGCGGACACGCTGGCCGCCGCGCGGGACAAGCTCAGGACCTATCTGCTCGGGCCGGAGTTTCCGGACGGCATGGCCAGGTTCAGTGCGGCGGTCGAGCGAGTCTGCGCGGGCTCGTGAGGAAGCCCCAGCCCCAGGACATGTGCATGGCGGCGTACACGATCGGCAGTCTGGCCTTCACCGCCCCCGGCAGCCCGCTGCCCGTCAGGAGGGACCCCGCCACGATCGCGACGGCGTAGCCGCCGGGCGCGATCAGCGCGAGGGGGAACAACGGCGAGATGACCAGGCCGAGCAGGATCGCCAGCACCGCGGCGGGGGGCGCCAGGTAGCGCAGGTTGATCGTGCCCTCGTGGGTGCGCGAGACCACCCGGCGCCAGCGCCCGTAGTGGAAGTACTGCTTGGCCAGCGCCTTCACGTTGGGGCGGGGGCGGTAGGAGACCCGCATGCGCGGCTGGAACCAGACCAGTCCGCCGGTCTGGCGGATGCGGTGGTTCATCTCCCAGTCCTGGGCCCGCTGGAAGTGCTCGTCGTAGCCGCCGACCCGGTCGAGCGCCGCGCGCCTGAACACCCCCAAATAGACGGTGTCGGCGGGGCCCGCCGTGCCGCCCACGTGGAAGGCGGCCGCGCCCACGCCGATCTTGGAGGTCATCGCGCACGCGACGGCCTTCTCGAACGGCGTGATGCCCTCGGCCGCCATGACGCCGCCGACGTTGTCGGCGCCGGTCTCCCTCAGCGTCTCCACGGCGACGCGCAGGTAGTCGGAGGGCAGCATGGCGTGCCCGTCGACCCTGGCGATGATGCCGTTACGGGAGGCGGCGATGGCGGCGTTGAGCGCGTTGGGCGTGCGGCCCGTGGGGTTGGGCACCACGGTCACCCGCCGGTCGGCCGCCGCGATGGCGTCGGCGACCTCTTGGGTACGGTCATGTGAGGGCCCCACGGCGAGAACGACTTCGATCTCACCTGGGTAGCTCTGGGCGAGGACCATGTCTACGGCCTCGCGTAGATGCCGCTCCTCGTTGAGGACCGGCATGACGACGGAGATGGGCGGCCAGCCGTGCGTCTCCGCTGGCGCGTGCGGCGAGTCGGGGAACTGCTTCATGGCGGGGCTCACGCTACTGTACGAGCAGGGGAGGACGGCAATCCCGCGGTGGCACGAGGGGGGCAGGGCATGCGCGACCCGGGCGAGGAGGACGCTGGAGTACACGTGGGCGGCGACGCGTACGGCGGCGTCAAGCTCGTGGGCAGGCGCACGCGCAGGCCGCTCAAGAGCGCCAAGGCCCGGCGCCGGAATCTGATCCTTTCGGGAGTGCTGTCCGTGGGCGTCCTGGCCGGCACCGGCGTGGTGTGGGCGGCGCCGAAGCGGATCGGCACGATCGACGCGGGTGTGACCGAGTCGGCCCCCCGCGGTGCCATGAACATCCTGCTCGTCGGCGTCGACAAGCGCGACGACCTCACCCGCAAGCAGCAGAACGAGCTCAAGCTGGGCCGCGAGTCGGGCCAGCGCACCGACACCATGATGGTGATCCACCTGTCGGAGGACCACAGCCGGGTCACCGTGGTGAGCCTGCCCCGCGACACCTGGCTGACCATCCCCGGCAAGGGCGATCACAAGATCAACTCGGCCTACCAGTTCGGCGGGCCCAAGCTGGCCCGCCAGACCGTCGAGCAGGCCACCGGGCTGCGGATCAACCGCTACATCGAGGTCAACGTCCTCGGCTTCATCAACGTCGTCGACTCCCTCGGCGGCGTCACCGTCTGCACGCCCGTGCCGATCAAGGACCCCAAGGCCGGGCTCGACCTCACGGCCGGCACCCACGAGCTGAAGGGCATTCAGGCGCTCGGCTACGCCCGCACCCGCGCCACCGCCCGCTCCGACCTCGATCGCATCGACCGGCAGCAGCAGGTCATCTCGGCGCTGCTGAACCGCGCGCTCAGCGCCGGCATGCTGGCGAACCCGGCCCGGCTGACCTCGTTCGTCAACTCCACGCTGAGCACGATCAAGGTCGATCCCGACGACGACCTGATCGGGCTGGCCACCCAGCTCAGGGACGTCTCGCTGGACAACGTGAAGTTCGCCGACGTGCCGCTGGCCAACGTGGACTTCAAGGCGCCGACCGGCGAGTCGGCGGTGCTCTGGGACAAGCAGGCGTCCCGCGACCTGTTCGCCAGGATCAAGGCCGACGAGGACCTGTCCAAGCCCAGCCCCACTCCCAGCTCGTCCACCTCGTCCTCCGCCAAACCCACCATTCCGCCGGATCGGATCGCGCTCAAGGTGCTCAACGGCACGCTCATCACCGGTCTCGGCGCCCGCACCAAGACGGCGCTGGTCGCCGCCGGGTTCAAGGTGTCCGGCACGCCGGGCAACACCAAGCGCAAGGACTACAAGAAGACGGTCGTCCGTTATGGCGCCGGCCGCGAGGACTCGGCCCGCACGGTCGCCGCGGCCATCCCCGGCGCCGACCTCGTCCAGATGGACGGCGACGGCATCGAGGTGATCGTCGGCAGCGACCAGCCGAAGATCGGTAAAGCGAAGACCTCGACCACACCAAGCGCCCAACCCACAACTACACCCGTTACTAAAACGGCAACCCAGAACATCTGTAAGAAATAGGCATATCCCCCAGCCGTTCGGGCACGTGACAGCCATGGTGGTCAGGTCGTGGCGAGAGGAACCGCTTACTGTCTTGCATGCCGTCGGAGACCTCGACGTGGCCGGCGCTCCGCGCCTTCAAGCCGCGCTCGATCAGGTGCTGGCCTCCGCCGACCCCCCGAAACTGGTGCTGGATCTGACTGATGTGCCCTTCTGCGACTCCGTGGGGCTGGGTGTGCTGGTGTCCACCCACAGCCACGTGCAGCACGCGCACGGCAGGTTCATGCTGGTCCTCGCGCCCGGCATGATCAGTCATCTGCTGACGATCACCAACCTCGACCGGCACTTCGAGACCTGCTCGTCGCTGCTGGAGGCGCGGGCGGCGCTTGGTGCGGCGGCCTGAGATCGAGCATTTCTCGAAGGTGTGCTAAACGATGTTCATGACTTTCGGGTTCAAGACTTTCGGGTTCAAGACTTTCGGGTTCAAGACTTTCGGGTTCAAGAGATTCGGCGCGCATCTTCCAGCGGTCTCGTAGGGAGGCCGTTCACGTTGTTCGATCAGTTCCCCGAGCCTGCCCGCAGCCAGCTGGCCACGGCCTTCGACGAAGGCAGGACACGGCCGGAGTGGTGTTTCAGGGAAGGCCCGGCGCGGCTCGCGTTCTGGGCGCCCTACCGCGGCGCGGACCCGGTGATCACCTGGCAGTTCGAGCCCGGCCCCGACCCCGACCTCGCCGCCGGCCTGCTGCGCCGCGGCCTGTCGGAGATGGGCCTGGACAAGATAATCCACGACATCTCCCTCAAACCCGGCCTCACCCCGGTCGTCGACCGAGCCGTCGAACACCAGGCGCTGCTCGGCGCCGGGTTCGCGATGGAGGTCGAGCGGCTCATGCTCGAGTGGGCGGCCGGGAGTGACGTACCGGTCGATCCGGGCCGGCTGACCTACCGCCCCGCCCGCGGCCTCGACGCCGCCACCGTCCTGGACCTGCTGGTACGCATCTCGGAAGGGTCACTCGACTACGACACGCAGGTGGAGCTGGCGACGGCCGGCGCCGAGCACGAGGCCCGGTGGATGTACGACGACCTGGTCAACCGCAAGGGCAAGACCGACTGGTTCGTCGTCGGCTACCTGGGCGACGACCCCGTGGGGCTGGTGGCGCCGGACGATCATTCGATCGCGTACATCGGCGTGGTGCCCGAGCACCGGGGCCACGGTTACGTCAACGACCTGCTGGCCAAGGGCACCGCGACGCTGGCCGAGACGGGCGTCGAACGCATCGTGGCGGCCACGGACGTGGGCAACTCCCCCACGGCCAACGCGTTCCTGCGCGCGGGCTATTCGGAGGTTGGGCGGCTTTTCCGCTATTACTGGAGGGCCCCATGATGGAGGAGACCTTGAGACTTGGCGTCATGTTCGACCGCGGCCTGCAGCCGGAGCAGTTGATCCCCTTCGCCCAGGAGCTGGACGGCACGGCGGTCGACGACCTGTGGGTGGTGGAGGACCTGGGCTGGACCGGCGCCATCTCCTCGGCCGCCACCGCCCTGGCGGTCACCTCCCGCCTGCGCGTGGGCATCGGCATCACCCCCGCTCCCCTGCGCAACCCGATGCTCCTGGCCATGGAGCTGGCCAACCTGGCCCGCCTCCACCCCGGCCGCCTGGCCGCCGGAATCGGCCACGGCGTCCGTGGCTGGATGCGCCAGGTGGGCGCCGCGCCCCCGTCACCTCTGGCGCTTCTGGAGGAGACGATCACCTCCGTCCGCGGCCTCCTCCGGGGCGAGACGGTGAACCTGCACGGCCGCTCCGTCCACCTGGACGGCGTCTCCCTGGTCCATCCGCCCGCCGAACCGCCTCCGGTCCTGGCCGGCGTCCTCGGCCCCCGCTCCCTCGCCCTGTCGGGCCGGGTGGCACAGGGCACGATCCTCCCGGAGGGCTTCAGCCCCGAGCAGCTCCCCACCCTCGTGGGCCACATCGGCGCCATGGCCGACCACGAGGTGGTGGCCTTCATCCACCTGTACATCGGCCCCGACGCGCGGGAGGCGACCTGGGACGTCGCCGTGGAACAGGCCGGTTTCCTCCAGATACGGCCGGAGGAGGTCGTCATGGCCAGCGGCTCCGCTTCGGAGGCCGCCGACATGGTGCGGCGGATGTGGGCGGCGGGCGCCCAGACGGTGGCGGTACGACCGTTCGGCGCGGATCCGCTGTCCCATGTGACGAAGCTCTTGTCGGCTTTGTAGGGTTTTCGGCTATCCGCTGCCGCGGCCGAACTCCCCCTCCACCCGCCGCACGATCTCCTGCTCCTTGGGCAGATAGGCGGCGTAGAAGTCCTTGCCGCACTCCAGGTCGTCGAGCGCGGCCTTGATCTCCCTGTTCAGGTATTGCCGGGCGGTGTTCACCGGGATACGCGGCTCGTAGTACTGCCCGCCGGGCAGCCCCTTATCGGGAATGTCATCGTTCAGGGCGATCTGCTTCTTCTGGGCCTCGAACTCCTGACCACCCCGCCGGCTCATGTCGACCGGCCTGAGGGAGGCCACCTGGTGCCCCTTGCCCTTGAGGCAGTCGCCCATGGCCGAGGCCAGCCCGACGAGCTTCGGGTCCGCGTTGAGTTCGCGGTCCAGCCGCTGGGCGATCAGCTCGTTCTCCTGCTTGGCCCAGTCCTCGTCGGACGTCGCGACCTTGCCGGTGACCTGCTTGAGCCCCTGCGATCTGCACGCGGTCAGCGCCTTGCCGTAGGCGACCCGCTGGGCGGGCGACAGCTGGTTCTTGATGGTGAAGTTGGGGCTGTCCGACTCGCGCCAGAGGACACGCTTCTCTCGCTGCTCGGGGTGGACGAAATCGGCGAAGATCCCGAAGCCCTGCTCCGTACGCTCCTTCTTCATCGCCTCGTAGTCGCCCAGATAGGCCTTGCCGGCATCATCGGAGATCTTCACCTCCGGAACCCAGGCGACGTACTTGAAACCGCGCTGCTTCATGCAGTCCGCCACGACTGTCTGGATCTGCCGGGGCTTGTCCGTCTTGCCGCTGCTCACCACGGCCGGGGCCGCCGGCGGGGAGGTGGCGCAGCCCGCGGCGAGGCAGAGCCCCACGACAGCCAGAGTGGATTGCTTGATCATGGCATCGCAGAATACACCGTTCAACGTAGCATTGGAAGAAGGCGGCCGAACGGCGGATGCCCAATCAGTCGAACGGCCGATGGCGGCACCCCGGCACCAGGCCACGATCGCCCTATGAGGCGAATCACGGCAACACCCACGACACCCCTGACCGCCTTAGCGCTGGCGGGGCTGACCGGACTCATCGCACTGACCGGATGCTCAGTAGACCTGGACGCCAAAGAGGTGCACACCGCCCAGTCCTTCCCCTACAGCGGCCCCCAGCTCACCATCAAGTCGTCACTAGGCGGCCTCCGCATCATGCCCGGCACCGGCGCGACCGTGCAGGTGGAACGCTGGCTCCGCGGCAAGGCGGCCAACGAGGGCAACGCGTCGTGGTCACTGAAGGACGGCACCCTCCGCCTGAGCGCCAACTGCACGGTGGTCTTCGGCGACTGCGGAGCCCGCTACCACGTCAAGGTGCCGCCGGGCACGCGCCTCGTCGTCGAGGGCGACGACGACGGCATCATCCTCCAGAACCTCCCCCAGGACGTGGACGTCTCGAACGGCGGCACGATCCAGGCGTACGACACTTCCGGCAAGCTCCGCCTCCTGAGCGACGACGCCACCATCACCGGCGAACGCCTCAAATCCCCCAGCGTCCGCGTCCGCTCGAGCACCGGCGCCATCGACCTGTCCTTCGCCGCACCCCCGTCCAACCTGGACCTCCTGTCCAAGGACGGTCGGGTGACGGCGACCGTACCCAACGGGGCCTACCGGGTCATGGCTCAGAGCCAGGACGGACGTGAGCGGTCGGAGATCAAGAGCACGGAGAGCGACCGGACCATCGTCGCGAAGAGCGGCACGGGAGACGTACGGATCATTGCCAAGTGAATCTTGGCGCCGCGAACATGTTCGTTACGAACACGTTCGTGATATCTTGCTCTACATGAGCACGCACGACAGCGCCCAGGCGCCTCCCCACAGCCGACGGGAACGCCCGGCCAAACCCGCGTTGACCAGGCAGGGGATCATCGACACCGCGCTGGCGATCATGCGCGACGAGGGCCTGCACAAGGTGACGATGCGCCGTATCGCCATCGCCCTCGACACCGGGCCCGCCTCGCTCTATGTCTACGTCCGCAACACCGAGGACCTGCACGCCCAGATCCTCGACGCCCTGCTCGGCTCGATCACCGTGCCCGCCCCCGACGCCGGGACCTGGCGCGAGCGCCTCAAGGCCGTGCTGAACAGCTACCGCGACGTGCTGTTCCACCATCCAGCGATTGCCCGGATGGCGCTCTCCACCCAGCCCAGCGGCCCCAACTACATGGCGCTGGTGGAGGCGGTCCTCGCCCTGCTCGCCGAAGGCGGCGTGACCGGCCGGGCGGCGGCGTGGGGCGTGGACCTTTTGCTGCTGTATCCGACCGCGGCCGCCGTCGAGCACAGCGGCGAGCGATCGGCGGCCCAGGAGGCCGCCGACCTTTCCGCGCTGGGCGCGCAGATCGCCGCCGCGGATCCAGCTCGCTACCCGCACATCGCCGGACTCGGCGACGAGCTCATCTCGGGCGACGGGGCCGGCCGCTCCGACTGGGCGTTCCATGTCCTGGTCGACGGGATCCTCGCCGCCATCTCCCGTACCCCTCCCGCATAGGAGCCCAGCATGTCCGCACCTTCCATCGCGATCGTCGGCGCCGGCCTCAGTGGCCTGGTCCTGGCGCGCGTCCTGCAGATGCACGGCATCGAGTCCACCGTGTACGAAGGTGAGCCCGCCGCCGACGCCCGTAGCCAGGGCGGCGTCCTCGACATGCACGAGGAGTCCGGCCAGTACGCGCTGCGCGAAGCCGGCCTCTACGAGCAGTTCCACCGGCTCACCCACCCACAGGGCGAGACCCTGCGAGTCCTGGACAAGGCGGGCACGGTCTTCATCCACCACGAGCCGGAGGGCGGCTATGGCGGGCGCCCCGAAATCGACCGGACCGCGCTGCGCAACCTGCTCATCGAGTCCCTCGACCCCGGCCGTATCGCCTGGGGCCACCGGGTCACCGCGGCCCACCGGCTCGCCGACGGCCGACATGGGCTGACCTTCGCCAACGGGAGCAGCACCAGCGTCGACTTGCTGATCGGCGCGGACGGCACCTGGTCGAAGGTACGCCCCTTGGTCTCGGCGGCCACGCCGCGATACTGCGGAATCTCCTACCTGGAGCTGCGACTCTCCGATGTCACGACCCGCCACCCTGAATCGGCCACCGTCGTCGGCCCCGGCATCATGTTCGCCCTGTCCGACGACAAGGCCCTGATAGGCCACGGTGGCACCGACATCATCCTGGGGGCCTCGCTACGGGTGCCGCAGGACTGGACGGCCACCCGCGGCGTCGACTGGTCCGACGCGCCGGCCGCCCGCGAAGCGCTGCTCAAGGAGTTCGCCGACTGGAGCACCGAACTGACCGACCTCATCCGCCACTGTGACGACACGATCGTCCCGCGACTGATCTACGCCCTGCCGACCGGCCACTCCTGGAGCCGGACCCCCGGCGTGACGCTGGTGGGCGACGCCGCGCATGTGATGTCGCCGTACGCCGGCGAGGGAGCCAACCTCGCCCTGCTCGACGGCGCCGAGCTGGCGCTGGCCATCGTCGCCCACGAGGACGACGTGGAGGCCGCGCTGACCCGGTACGAGACGGCCATGTTCCCCCGCGCGGCCGCCTCGGCCGAGGGGTCCGCGCGAGGTCTGGACATGTGCTTCGCCCCGGACTCACCGCGCGCCATGGTCGACTTCTTCGGCGGCGTCGGCGTACCCGTGAAGCACTGACCCACAGCGGGCGTTTCGCCGACAAACAGCTCGATCTGGCCGATGAGGGACGGCTATGCTGCCCGACGTCTCGCAACACTCCTCGTACGCTCCCATCAAGCCGCGTCCGGCGCCCCCAGGGAGCGACGACGGACCAGGAACGGAGCTTGGAGGCCGCAGTGGCGATGCCCAAGAAGGGATCCCGGCTCATCACCGTCGGCGAGACCGCCTTCCGCTGGCGGGTCCGCCCCAAGCCCACCTACCGCCGGGGCGACAACCCGGCTCCTCTCACCTTCACCGTTGAGCGGGTCGAGGAGCCGGGGAACGTTCTCGTGGTGTCCCTCCCCTGCGCCCGGCCGGACAACTGGCAAGGAGAGCGCACCATCGTCATCCGCCCGCTCCTCGTCGCCGGATGCGTCCAGCGAGCCCTCGACCAGGGCTGGAACTCGGGCCAACGGGGCTCGCCGTTCACTCTCACCATCACCGAGGACGAACTGCCCGGCCTCCTGGGCGAACCGCCTCAATACCTGATCCCCTTCCTCTGGGGCATGATCCCGGAAGGCGGCGGCATCGAAGACCTCCCCCGATGCACCCAGATCTGGAGCCGAAGCGACCAGCCGAGCTGGTGAGCGCGCCGAGCGAGATCTCAGCTGGGCTGCCACAGCTCGACCCGGTTGCCCTCAGGATCGGTGACCCAGCCGAACCGGCCGACACCCTCCATATCCTGAGTTTCCTTGGCCACGTCCGCTCCCTTGGCGCGCAATTGCGCGAGCATCGCATCCAGGTCGCGGACACGGAAGTTGAGCATCGTCTGCTGGGCGCGGGAGCCGAAATACTCGGTCCGGGACTCGAAAGTCGCGAACACTGTCGCCCCGGCTTGCTGACGCCACAGGCCGTTCTCATCGGCGTCCAGGCCCAGGCAATCGCGATACCACGCGCTCAGGGCCACCGGGTCGGTAGCCCGCATGAAGTAGCCGCCGATGCCAAGCACACGTTCCATGTCGCCATCTTGCCAGGACCGCGATCGCCCCGCCGTCCTGCTGCCAGTAGCGGCGCGGGTAGCCACCACGCAACGCGTCCAGCGACAGGTGAAAGAACGGCTCGGCCAGTTCCTGTTGCAGGGGCCTTCGCCACTGCGCCGACCGCACCCAGCACTTCCTCCGGTTTTGGCCATATAATCGGCTCGACGACCTATGACGACACACGCCGAACCCTCACAAGACGCCTCCGCGCAGCTGGTTGACGTGTTCAAGGCGCTCGCCAACCCCGTACGGCTCCAGGTGCTCCAGTGGTTGCGCGACCCCGAGCACCATTTCCCGGTGGAGCAGTTCATCGCGGACCCGCACGAGGTCGGCGTGTGCGTGAGCCACATCCAGGCCAAGACCGGGCTCGCGCAGTCGACCGTCTCCGCCTACATGGCAGCGTTGCAGCGTGCCGGGCTGGTCCGCGCCACTCGCGTCGGGAAGTGGACGCACTACCGCCGCGACGAGGAGCACATCGCCCAGCTCGTCGACGTGCTCGGACGCTCGCTCTAACGACTCACCGAACACCCCTTGCAGGGTTGGCGTTTTGGCCTCATATCGACAATATGCGATACTTCGCTGCGTTCCTGATAACGAGCGAGGCGGGTCCGTACCGCCGGATAGCAGGAGGAGACATGGGCGCGATCGATGGGATGGATCTGGGGCGCTTCGGGGTCTGGACGTTCGACTTCGAAGACCAGCCCGCGAGCATGATGCGAGATTCCATCCAGGAGCTCGAAGAGCTCGGCTGGCCGGCGTTCTGGATCCCGGAGCGGGACGGACGTGAGGCGATGACGCATGCCGGATTCCTGCTGTCGTGCACCGAACGCATCAGCGTCATCAACGGCATCGCGCGGATCTGGTCCCGCGAGCCGCGGTGGACCCAGGGCGCGGCGTTGCTCCTGGCCGACGCCTACCCCGATCGCCACCTGCTCGGCCTCGGCTTCGGCGGCGAGCGGCCCGGGACCAAGCCGCTGCAGGCGATGAGCGACTATCTGGACGAGATGGACGCGGCGACGAGCGCCAATCCCGCGCCTCGGGCGCCGATGCGACGCCTGCTGGCGGCGTACGGCCCGAAGATGCTCGAGATGGCCCGCGATCGGTCCGAAGGCGCTCATACCTACCACGTGACGGTGCGGCACACGGCGCAGGCGCGGAAGGTGCTGGGCGACAGCCCGTTCCTCGGCGTCGAGCAGGCGGTGCTCCTGGAAAGCGACCCCGACAAGGCGCGGGCGATCGCGCGCGAGCATCTGCACGTGTACTTCACCACGAAGTACAACATCGCCAAGTTCCTCCGCCTGGGCTACACCGAAGCCGACATCGACGGCGGCCGTGGCAGCGACCGGCTGGTCGACGACCTCGTGTACTGGGGCGACCTCGACACGATCGTCGGCAAGCTGCACGACCACCTGAACGCCGGGGCCGACCACATCGGCATCCAGGTTCTCGGCATCGAACCCGGCCAATCGGCGATGCCGCAATGGCGGCGACTGGCCGAGGCGCTGCTGCCCAAGCGCGCCGCCTCCTAGGGGGAGTCCTGGAGGATCGCGACCTTGATCGTCCCGGCGGCGTGCAGGCTGGTCAGAAGCGTCCAGTCGTCCGCCGGGTCCAGCCATACCTGAAGCTCCTCGGGGCCGCGCGGCCGGGGCAATGACCCGGCCGGCTCGTAGAACGACGTGACCAGCACCAGCGGCACGGGCGCGGCCCACTCCTCCGGAGCCGGCGGCACGTGCCTGCCGCCGAGCAGCACGGCCCGCTCCTCGGGCGTGCACTCCTCCAGCGGCCCGGCCGCGGCCAGCTCCGCCTGTGCCCTGACCTGGGCGTCCAGCGCGATCCGCGCGCGCGCCTCGCGTCGCTCCTCCGGAGTGCCGAGCGCGTCGTAGCCGGGCCTGAGCGCGCCGACCAGCTCGTCCGGCTCGTCCGCGTACGCCCGCGAGCCGCCGCCAGAGAAGATCATCTCGTACCGGTACAACGAGCCGTCGACCTTGACAGGCATGGCGGGCGGCCGGTCCGCCGCCGAGGTGTTGCGGATGACGACCGCCGCGCGGTTCGCTTCACTCATAGCGACCAGGGCTCTTCTTCTTCTCGTTCCATTGGGTGATCGCGAACAGGGCCGTGAGCTGCGCCTTGTCGGCCGCCCGGTGGTAGAGGTGGTCGGCCAGCTCCAGATAGGACGAGTAGTCCAGGCGCCTGCGGTGCTCAGTATGGTTGCCGGCGACGTCCTTTTCGTGGTGGTTGAGCGGGAACTGGTCGTCGCCGAGCCGCAGCGCCAGCCCCACCGTTCCCAGCGCCAGTTTGATCTGCGTCTGGATGACGCCGAAGTAGTTTCTGTTCACCAGACTCAGCAGCCGCTGGTAGAAGGCGGGGATGTGGTCGAACGCGGAAGTGTCCACGTGGATGTGGCCTCCCGTGCTCGGCGTCGCCACGCCGCCGTGCGACTTGATGATCTCGCACACGAGCTGGATGCTTTCCCACGTGCGCGGCGTGTCGTACAGCGGTGGTGAGACGAGCTCTCCGGCGACGGATACGTCCTGTTCCAGCCGCCAGCCGTTGTCGCCCTCGTAGTAGCCGCCGTCGTGGCCGGTGTGATACGGGTGTGTCCACGGATCCCGAGTCAGCCCCGCGTCGTACAGGTCGCGAGCGATGGCCTGGTTGATCGCGTCCTGGTGCGGCTTGAGCGACTCGGGCAGGTCGTACTCTATCTCCCTGCCGAACTTGAACCCGGTCCCGGGCGCGGCCAGTCCGCCGGTGGCGTCCTCGGTCAGGTAGGGCACGACCGGCTCGCCGCGCTCCGCCCGCGCGAACGCCTCCGCGAGGTCGCGTTCGAACGCCTCGGGGTTCCAGCGATAGGACACCTCCGGCTCGCGGGGCCGGCTGTCCCAGGCACGGGCGCGGGCCTCCAGCGCACGAGCGTGCTCCGCCGCTCGACCGAGTGCTCCAGGCCGAGGTCGCCCGCCAGCTTCCGCAGAGGATCGAGGACCCATGCCGGGGCGTCGCCCTGCGAGCCCACGATCCGGTCCATGCGCGCCAGTGCACTCGTTGCGGGCTCGCCGAGACTGGTCGCGTACCGGTCGGACACCCGCAGCCTCGCCCAGGTGCCCGGGGTGGTGTCCATGTATCCCCGCAGCGCCTCCACCAGCGCCGCCCGGTCAGGAGCGCCCACCGGGTCGAAGCCGAGCCGCTGCGCGCGCTCGGCCACGTGGGCGAGGCGGCCGATCCGGTCGCCGAGGCGCAGCTCGCGCGACAGTCCGAGCAGAGGGTCCAGCGGGGGACGCGGCGCGCCGTCGCCGACGATGACGCGGTCCATCCGGCCCATGAGCGCTGCCTTCGCCGGGTCCAGGCCCGCTTCGGGGAATCGCTCGTCCATGACACGCACGTCCCAGCCGTCCATGTCGCGCTCGCGGTACCGCGTGAGGCTCTCCACGAGCTCCGCGTGGGCCGCCCAGCCGGTCCGGGAGGGCACCGTGCGTGTCCACCTCCACGAGCATCTCGGAGAACGTCCGGAGCGCGTGCGCGAATCCCACCTCGGCCGCCAGGGTACGCAGCCGACCATCGGGCGCGACCGAGCGGAGCGCCCGGTCGGTACGGCTCATCGCCCGCGCGGCCGGGTCGCCGAGCCCGGCGATGGCGTGCTCGTCCGCGATCCGCAGCCCGTCCCACAGCTCGGAGTCGTTCTCCCGGGCCCGCAGCAGCTCGCGCACCAGGTCGTGCCGCCCTGCCACGCCCTGGACGTCCACGCCCCGCGCCTCGGCGTCCAGGAACAGGCGTCCTAAGTGATCAAGCGAGTAGAGCCCGAGGCGCAGGTCGAACGTGAGGCTGCGAAGCCGGTTGACCCGGATCTGGCGCGTGGTGCCGTTGGCGGAGCCGAGCGCCAGGTCCATCCGGCCGAGCGCCCGCGCGAGCCGGGAGGAGGGGCGCACGAGCTCCTCGCCGGCGAGCCACAGGCCGGGAAAAAGCAGTGGGTCCGTCTGCCGGTACCGCTCCAGCCGATCGATCAGGTCCCACCTGTCCGTCGCCCCGGCGGGATCGAATCCTAGCCACTGCGCCTCGTCGAAGACGCGTACCAGCCCGTCGAAGGCGGCAGGCATGCCCACGGCACGCGACAGCTTGTGGACGTGGGTGACCATGTCTCTCGTGGTGGGGTTGTGCATGGTGGAGGTCACGGTGCGGGCCATCGTCCCGAAGGTATGCGCGAACGCCTCGTCCGGCACCACGATCCGCAGCCTGCCCGCGACGCGGCGGCCCAAGGAGATCACGTCGGGATCCAGGGGCGGCGGGAGAGTGCCGTCCCGGTTGATGAGCTGGTCGATGCGGCCCCTGCCGTCGCCGTCCGCGTGGTGGGCTGCGGCGGGCGCGCCCTCGCGCGGTGCGGGGGCCCCGTCATGGGCGTTGGAGGCGCGGGCCGGGGGCGTGGTGCGCTGGCCGTCCGCAGCGGAGTGGGGCTCGGTGTGCCGGTCACCGCCTGGCGGCGTGGCGCGCTGGTCGCCGGTGCGGGCGGGTGGGGTGTCGCGGGCGCCGCCTCCGGGAGCGGTCTCCCCGCGGGGAGCGGGCGGTTCGTGTGCCGTGCCGATGGGGACGACAGGCCCGTCCTGGGCCTGGCCGGTCCGGGGGCCGCCCGCGCCGTGCCTGTCACCGGTGCGTCCGGGGGCGCCCTCCTGCCCGTCACCCACGCGTCCGGCGGCGAAGCCCGGCCCGTCGTCGGTCCCGTGCGCGGGGACGCCGCCGTGCCCGCCCGCCGTCCGCCCGGAGGCGACGTCCTGGGCGTGGGTCGCCGGCTCCGGAGCCGTGTTCACCGGATCCCGAGCCTGGTCGGGGGCGGCCGGGCGGTCCGAGCCCCGCACGACGACCCCGCCATCGCCCTGCTGCGAGCCAGCGGCGCGGTTCGACGCGCCGGATACGTGGCCCAGCACGCCCGCTTGGCCGTGCGCCACCGCCGCGGGCGCCGCACGGCCGCCGTTCACGACCGCGCCCCCGGCCGAGCCGTCCGCCTGTCCTTCTGCTGGACCGAGCGCCGGGCGAGCGACCTGGCCGGTCGGCTGGGTGTTCCCGGCCTGGCCGGGTGTGCCGTCGCCCGCCTTCGGGGCGACGGCAGCGGGCTCGTGGGCGGGGCCGGGCAAGGCCCGCGTGCCCGGGGACGGATTCCCCCTGAGATCCGAGGCGTTCCCGGACTGATGCCGGCGTCATCATCCGCGTGCCGGCACGCATCCTCGCGCTGACCGCTGCTATCTGGCCCAACGACAAGACCGGCCAGCCGATCACGCGATCCCTGATCGCATACGACCACTGACCGTAGCCAGACCCCTTGACATCAATCATCTAGGCGGTGTGCTCCGAGCACAGACAGCCGACCCCCTTCTCGATCCACTCCTGGCCGTCCCACTCCGGATGCCGCGCGATCATCAGGGCGGCCACCTCTTCGGCGATCGTCTCCTCGCTCATGGCCGAGTCGCGGCGTACCCAGGTCTCGTCACGCAGCAGCTGAAGATAGTCCCGTACGTCGGCCAGGAGCTGAGGCCCGCCCACGTCACCGTGGCCGGGCACCACCACCTGCGGGCTCTCGGCGGCCAGCCGGTCCATCACCGCCAGCCAGCGGATGCCCGACACGTCGGTGTCATGCGGCGGGAACCAGGGGAAGATGGCGAACTGCCCGGCCTCCACCAGATCACCGGTGAACATCACCCCCGCGTCCGGGACCGTGATCACCTGATCGCCTTTGCTGTGCGCCCGGCCAGTGGCCCGCAACCGCACCACCCGACCGCCCAGATCCAGCGTGCTCATGGTCGTAGACCACATCGGGAGTCGCCAATCGGACACCCTCAAGCCGGCGCGCGACCGACTCCCCGAGCCCCTTGAACATCTCGATATAGCCAGGCCCCCTCACCTTCAGGTCCTCGGCCTGCGCCCGGTTGATCAGGAACGTCGCCTCCCCGGCGAACACCTGAGCGCCGAACGCGTGCTCGGGATGAAAATGCGTCGTGGTCAGGTACAGCGTGCGCCCGTCGGCGAAGTCGGCCGCGAACTTCAGCACGGTTTCGGCATTCGCCGGGCCCATACCGGTATCGACGACAAGGACCGAATGCGTACCGCCGATGAGACCGATGTTCGGCACCAGCGGCACCCGCCGGTTCGGAATCACCACCAGATCGCGGGCAAGCTCCTGTACGTCCGTGACCTGCACAACGGGATCGGGCAACACAAATTCGGCCATGCGGACTCCTCGGAAGCGGCAGATTCGGTCCCACCACTCCATCGCGAGACGCTGGAAGGCGTCCAACACCGATTCCGCACGCCCGATGCCGTACGGGTATCGTCGCCGCTGATGGACCTACGCACGCTGCGCTACTTCGTGGCCGTCGCCGAAGAGCTCCACTTCGGCCGCGCCGCCGTACGCCTGCACATGACACAGCCGCCACTGAGCAGGGCCATCAAGCAACTGGAGACCGACCTCGGCGCCGTCCTGCTGCACCGATCATCCACCGGAGTCTCGCTCACGCCGGCCGGAGCAGCACTCTACGACGAGGCGCGCACCCTGCTGGAGCAGGCCGACCAGGCCCGCACCAGGGTCGCCGCCGCAGCCGGCACGGCCACGATAACGATCGGCACCCTCGCCGACAGCGCCGAACAGGCCGGCACCCACCTCGCCGCCGCCTTTCGCCGGCGCCATCCCGGTTCGCACGTCCGCATCCGCGAAGCCGACTTCACCGACCCGACCACCGGACTGCGCTCCGGCCTCGTCGATGTCGCCCTCACCCGGGCACCGTTCGACGAAACCGGCATCACCACCCACGTCCTGCGCTCCGACCCGGTGGGAGCGGTCCTACGCGCCGACGACCCGCTGGCCGGCCGTGACCACCTGCGCCTGAACGACCTCGCCGACCGCCGCTGGTTCCAGCTACCGGAAGGCACCGACCCGGTCTGGCGGGCATTCTGGACCCACCCCATGGGCCTCGGCCAGGACGGCCCGGTGGTGCGAACCGTCCACGAGTGCCTGCAGGCGGTGCTGTGGAACGGCACCGTTGGGCTGACCACGCTCGCCCACGCCCTTCCGGAGGGTCTCGTCGCGGTTCCGCTGCTCGACATGCCGCCCAGCCGTCTTGTGGTCGCTTGGAACAGCACCGACGCCAGCCCGCTCATCCGCTCATTCACCCAAATCGCCGCCGCCGTCTACCGCCCTGCCACCTAGTGCTGTGACCGGAAACGATCGCCGGGTTGGATGACGAGGCTTCAGGCTGCGGAAGTCAGAGGTCGGCCGCCCCAGCGGATGCCTTTCTCGCTTCGGATGCGGGCGCGTTCGCGGCGTTGGGCG
>NZ_JAIWNB010000015.1:0-172591 GCF_020215705.1 Nonomuraea aurantiaca
AGCCTGCGGACCTTGACCGGTTGCGTCACCTGGCCTCCTGAGCGCCGATCGAACGTGATCAGCACCATCCAATCGGCAGGAGCGACTTACACGCCAACCCGGTGATCGTTTCCGGTCACAGCACTAGTGTCATGCGCCTGAAATTCGTCGGAGATATTTAGCGAGGGATTCAAGGATCTCTTCTGCGGTCTTCTTCCATACGAAGGGGCGGGGATTGTCGTTCCACTGAGCGATCCAGTCCCGGATGTCTCGCTCCAGGGATTGGATGCTCTTGTGCACGCCGCGGCGGATCATTTGGTCGGTCAGGAAGCCGAACCAGCGCTCGACCTGGTTGATCCATGAGGAGCCGGTCGGGGTGAAGTGCAGGTGGAAGCGGGGGTGGCGGGCCAGCCATGCCTTGATCGCCGGGGTCTTGTGGGTGCCGTAGTTGTCGCAGATCAGGTGGACGTCCAGCTCGGCCGGCACCGTCTTGTCGATCGTGATCAGGAATTTCTTGAACTCGGTGGCGCGGTGCTGGCGGTGCAGTTCCCCGATGACGCTGCCGTCGGCGACGTTGAAGGCGGCGAACAGGCTGGTGATCCCGTTACGGACGTAGTCGTGGGTGCGCCGCTCGGGCATGCCCGGCATCATCGGCAGCACCGGCTGCGACCTATCCAGCGCCTGGATCTGGGACTTCTCATCCACGCACAGCACCACCGCCCGCTCGGGCGGATGGTGATACAGGCCGACCACATCGACGACCTTCTCCACGAACAACGGATCGCTCGACAGCTTGAAGGTGTCGGCCTGGTGCGGCTTGAGCCCGAAGTCCCGCCAGATCCGCCCGATGGTCGACTTGCTCAACCCGCTGCGTACGGCCATCCGGGCGCGTGACCAGTGCGTGGCGTTCTTCGGTGTCTCCTCCAGTGTCGCCACCACCACCTCTTCGATCTGATCCAAGGTGATCGAGGCCGGCCGGCCCGGACGCTGCTCATCGATCAGCCCGTCCAGTCGTAACCAGATGAACCGATGACGCCACTTCGACACCGTGTCCGGGTGCACCCGCAACTCGGTGGCGATCTGCTGATTGTCCTTACCGTCCGCGCACGCCAGCACGATCCTCGAGCGCATCGCCAAGACCTGCGAGGACTTCGCCCGCCGGGCCCACCGTTGCAGTACCACCCGCTCGTGGTCGGTCACCGTCAACTCCGCCTTAGGCCGCCCCACGCGGGACCCATCGGCCAACCCATCCAACCCACCCTCGGCAAAGGCGGCACGCCATTTGCGCACCGTGCCCACGGCGATGCCCAACTCCCGCGCCACCTGGGCATTACTGGCCCCCGGCTCCGCGCAGGCAAGCACGATCTTCGCCCGGATCGCCAACCTCGATGGCTCTGCCGACATGCCAACCAGCCGAGCTCGCTCGACTTCGGTCAGATGGATCTCCACCGCCAGCGGTCCCGAATGCGCCATGCCCACAAGAATAGAAACTTATCCGGCGAATTTCAGGCGCATGACACTAGGTGCACGTCGACCAGGCCGACCTCCTCTGACAGTTCCCGGCGCGCCGCCACTTCGATGTCCTCGCCTTGGTGGTGGAGAAAGCCCCCCGGGAGAGCGAGCATGCCGTAATGCGGCTCGACGCCGCGTTCGACGAGCAGGACGTGCAGGCGGGCGTCACGCAAGGTCAAGATCACCAGATCGACAGCGAGCAGGACGCTCGGCGGCTCCCATTGGTCGTCGGCCATGAATCCTACAGTATCTTTTTGTCAGATTGACAGGAAGCTTCGAAAGGTCGCAATTCCCTTCCCGGTTAAGGCTCACGGGAGTCATTACAGGGGTTGCAAAGTTGAGGCGACCCGGCGTGGTTGCGGGCCTTTCACCTGATCGGGGATTATCCCCATAGGGTGCGGCATCCGCATGGGGTCTGACCCCGGCTACCCAGGCCAAGGCCAAGCGTGAGCAGGTGCGGGCGAAGCACCGCTGATGTGGCACCGCCATAGGCGGCCAAGCACACCGCGCCCGGGCCGACCGCACATTGCCACAACCAGGGCCTCGTAACGGAATGTGATCTACCGCATTCATTCGCGAAAGTGTGTTCGATTTTGTTATCTGCGAAGGCTTGTCCCCTCAGGTAAGGATGAGATAAAAGGATCTTGAGATATATCCCATCACTCCTGATTGAGGGTGTTAGTGAAGACCACACAGAAATTAGGGCGCTCCCGGTTACTCGCGATAACGTCAGCGCTCTCAGTGGCCACCTCGCTGATGACGGCCCCCGCTATCGCCGAGGTGGAGGCTCCACCTCCCACCCAGAAGCCCTCCGCCACAGCTTCGACTGATCCTTTTGAGGCTCTGAGGGCTGAAGCAAAAAAGCAAAATAAGCGGGTCGAGATCCCCGCTTACCGCAGCGAGTATGGAACGTTCTACGCCAACCCCGACGGCCGGACGATGCACGCCGAGGTGGCGACCAGGCCGGTGTGGATGCGGGCGAAGGACGGCACCAGTTGGCTGCCGGTCGATCCGACGCTGGTCGAGAAGGATGGTGTCATCCAGCCGAAGGCGGTCAAGGGCGACCTCGTCCTTTCGCCCGGCGGCGACACCATGCTGATCAAGGTGAATGGCGAGGCGGGTCCGGCCTCGATCGCGACCCCGAACAAGCTTCCGAAGCCGGAGATCAAGGGCAGCGTCGCCACTTACCGGTCCGCTTACGGCAAGGGTTTGGATCTCGTCATCACAGTGACGCCCAGTGGCTTCACGCAGGAAATCGTGATCCGCGAGCGGCCCGGCTCCGGGAGCAGAGACCTGAAGTTCCGCATCCCGGTGAAGTTGCCGAAGGGTTCGAAGTTCGGCACCGCGGCAGGCAAGCCCGCTCTGCTGAACGCCAAGGGCAAGCAGACGGGGGATGTCTCATCGGCGCTGATGGTGGACGCTGCCGCTAACGCCAACCCCGACACGGGGAAGATCGGCCAGGCTCCGATTGAAGTAGAGCACAGTGCTGCAGGTGACAGTGCTGTCGTCGCCGCCGACTCCAAGTTCCTGGCCGATCCTGCTGTGACATATCCGGTGACGGTGCAGACGGCGTCGGAAACATGGACGGGTACTGGGATCGACGGCGACACGCACGTTAGCAACGTTCGCCAGAGCGGCAAGGATAATGCGGGGCTGACGTGGTCGTTCGCCGGCAGGTCGCACAGCGGCTCTCAGACGCACCGCGCCTATTTCCGCTTCAACATCAAGGGCACGCCGCTGGAGGGTGGCACAGTCAGCAACGCGGACCTGCGACTGTTCAACTACAACTCCTCCAACTGCTCTGACACCGACAATCCTGGTATCGAGCTGCGGCAGATCACCAGCTCCTGGGACATACAGACGCTGACGTGGAACACTCAACCGCGCTCGACGACCGAGGGGCACGTCGGCAACAAGGGCGCCTACAGCGCGACCATCTGCCCTGAAGGCGAGGGTGAGCTGTACTACTCGATCGAGCAGATCGTCCAGGGTTGGATGAACGGCACTCCCGACCTGGGCGTGGTGCTGAAGTCCCCGATCGAGACGGAAGCCTCGAACTGGCGCAGCTACCGGATGTTTGAGTACGGCGGCTACGACACCTACCCCGCCACTCCTCGCGGCCCGGTGCTGTTCATCGAGTACACGCCCGTGCCAGCGGAGTACCTCGACGTCGCCTATCTCACCGACAGTGACGCGGCGACCGAGGATACCTATGAAGCGGATCAAGCGCAGGTGGACTCAGGCACAACGGGAAATGAGCCGGATCCCACGCCTGTTCCGAACGCCGACGAAGTGCGGGCAGACAGCCTCCGCTCCGGCGTGGCCAGCGAGAGCGAGCTTATGGAGCAAGGTCATCCGGATGGGCTGACCGATGAACAGATCGAGCAGGGAAGCGACCCTAACCGTGGTGACAACACACCGCCAACCTCGACGCCAACACCTCACCCGACTCCGACAGGTCCAACAACTCCCGACAAGATCCTCAATGAGAACCCCTACTTCGAGACGGCCATCGCACCATGGACCGGCATAGGAGGCCTTCTGGAGCGTTCGACCGACCGGGCACACGAGGCGAACGGACAAGCGTCCGCACGAGTAACCACCGATGCGGGGGCTTCGGAAACGACCGTGCGTTCTGAAGGCGACATTCCGGTATCGAAGACGGAGTTCTACACGTCCTCAGGCTGGTTCTACTCGCCCGGAAAGGATCAATCCCTCCACTACGGCATCGAATGGCTGGATCAGACAGGCCAGACGATCAGCTCAAGTCTTGAAAACGTTACCGCTGCCGCAGACACCTGGACCCAGGTAGAAACTCCGGAATGGCCTCCAGCCGATGCGGTCAAAGCACGACTTACCGTACGGCTAGGCGCCCAAGCAACGGCCACATCGCTCTATATGGACGAACTCATGTTGCTTGGACCGGGCGCGCCACCACCTGTGACAGGGAATCAGCACACTATAACTATACCGCTGCAAGCGGACATGTGGATCGACAATGAAGGCGGTGGCGATGCCGCGGGTGAAGGGCTATGGGCCGGAGCTTGGAGTTTCTTCAGCAGCATGACCCTGGAGCGCAGCTACCTGCGATTCGACACGACCGCAATCAGTGGCAAGGCGGTGGTAGACGCAAAGCTCCAGCTATGGAACAACTCATCCGACGGCTGCGGAGACAGCCAGTCGGGAATCAAGACGCAACAGGTCACAACTGCGTGGACCACCGACACAGTATCGTGGAGCAACCAACCTGCCAGCACGACCGCAAATGAGGCCACGGCCCAGGATCCGGGAGGCTGCACCGACGAGCCCGGCGCGAACGTGGCCTGGTCCTGGCCCATCACCGGGATTGCTCAGGCGTGGGCTGCGGGCGAACAGAACAACGGTCTCGTCCTCCGAGGCGTCGATGAGTCCGCTACGGCCCCCGTATACGACCGCGGATTCCTCTCCTCCCGCGGGAGCACGTCCCAGGAGCAGAGTCCCACTCTGACTGTGACCTACGTCGATACCACGACTCCGACACCTACACCCACCCCCCCTTCGACGGGGGAACCGGATGTGACACCGCCGTCGATCGTGGAGACCAGCCCATCGGACGAGGCCCAAGGCGTCCCAGCCGACACCGAAATTACTGTCCACTTCAGCGAAGCCATTAAAGCCGCAACGCTGACCCTGGTCGACCAGTTTGAGAACGTGATCGTGCCGGGCCGATCGCAGATGAGCCAGGGCGACACAGTGCTCACGTTCACTCCCAGCCATCCTCTGGATGGCATCTACAACATTCAGCTAAGTAATGTGTCAGATGTTGCAGGAAACGTCATGCCTCCATATTCGGGGATATTCTCTACCGGTACTTGGAGTCCCGCAAAGGCGCTGTCTGACCCGTCCAGGCAGTCGTTGAAGATCGGCACGCTTCGGGTGCGAGGCAGTCGCCTGGACAAGGGCAAGCCGACCATCTCTAGCGTGGAGCCGTACCTGCTGGTCAACGTGGAGCGTAAGGGCGCCGGCCGCACCACTGTTGAAGTCGAGGTAGCGCACGATCCTGATGCCGTCGGTCATCGCGAGGGAACAGTCTGGGATTCCACCGTTAGCGTGACGCCAGGAACACGAACCGTGAGTTTCAAAATCCCTCCGACGAAACTCAAGAAGGGGTGGGGCCTGCGCTGGCGGGCCCGAGCATCAGCCGGCGGTGCGACTGGCGCGTGGTCTGAGTGGAGCACCTTCCGAGTGGAGGCATCCGAGAAGCGCTCGACCCCCGTCAAGACGATGGATGAGCTCCCATCCACGAAGTCGTGGCCAGAAGAAATTAAATCCTGGAGCGAGTGCACGGCAGACAATGCCGCCATCCTCTCAGGCCGGAAACAAGGATGGCTCAAGAACCGGTTCAATTGGTGTCAGACCCGGTTTGTCAAAATACGCCAGTGGGTCAAGCGAGGCGGAAAGAAAACAAAGATCGGTGAGGTGAAAGGGTGGCTGTATCTTCGAACCACGGCCGCGCTTGACGATCGTAAGTTCTCGGTCTTCTATCGACTCGATCCCACGCTAGCATGGGGCACCCTGTTAAATCCCAACCTGCAACTTCTGCCATACAATACGAGTTCCTCAGGGAACCCGACGACGTGTGCCGGAATACAGTACGGTGTCAGCAATGCTCCGCTGTCATCCTGGGGGCACGGAAATGGGGATCAGGACTGGGATGGCGCCTGGGAGTTTCATTCCCGGTATCTGGCCGATCCGAGAAGCGCCATCGAGCAGTGTGTAGTGAGCCCACATTTGAAGGCTACGGCCCCAGGGTTCAATAAAACGACCAAGAAGAATGTGAAAATTTACGTCCGGTGCGACAGCTCGGCCGCTATCACCTGGTATGGGGGGCGTGGTGGGTGCGTGGTCATGATGGGTGTTCCCATCATGCATCTGTCGAGAAACGACGTTAACGAGAAGGGCGACACCTGGCCTGAACAATATGACCATATCTACGATGCGCTTTATCGGAGCATGGGATCTTATCCGCTACCGGGGGGCGTCAACTTCCCCGGCTTGCCGCCCAATACGCAGAAGCGTATCCCCGGAGATACAGCAATGCGTTCGCTAACCCGGCTGACGAACTCGACAGCAGTGAATGAGCAGCGAACAGAATCGAGCCGTATCTGCCACACTGAAATCAGGAAAACGTGGCCCGGGAGCATTAAAAAATACGGAGACAAGGCGCTAAACTGCGACGAATTCCCATTCGCCTCTACCTATCAGGGATCCTTGCGCGCAGATCCTGCATATAACTTCTCTGTTCGACTGATAAACGGTAGGCAGAACCAAAAGTTCGGCAGCTCGCTGGGGGCGTGGTTCCAGAATAATCGGATTCTCGATGGAGACTCCTTCATGGTCAACATGCATACGCCGGTGAGATGGACCTAGCCCCATAACTACTGGAGATTCGAGTGTCGCCCCGACGGATAGACTCTGTCGGGGCGCCTTCCACTAGACTGGCGTGGAACTGAGGAGGCCCGTAGCATGGCGAAACTGGTCACTGCCATGGAAGACATAGTCTCCGTCGAGTACGGACAGTTCCTGTTCCTAGACGAGGACGGCTCGGCAGGCGCTAAGGATGCCCCCTCTCCATGGGAGCTCGGCTATGACGACGATGACTGGTTGCAGGTCACCGTTAACGGCGGTCTGGTCAGCACCGGATACTCCGATCACAAGGTGCAGGTGCGGTTCGAGCTCTGGGACGGGGCTCCCGACGATCCCGGCGACGGCAACGTGCGGGAAGTGGAGTTCTCGGCTACCTCAGGGCGGATCCGCCTAGCCGAGTTGGTCTCCCACAGCGACCACGCCGCCTTCGATCTAGGACAGCAAGTTACGTCATGGAAGCTCCGCGCGATCTTGCGCGAACTCCGCGACCCCGACGAAGTTGACTGGGAAACCGAAGGATTCCCGTCGGACCTGGAGGTCTACTGCCTTCAGTTCTGGCCAGGCGGGTAAGTCTCGAGCAACGCACGAAATCTGTGGATCTGTCGGGAAGGGGCTCCTTCCCGACAATCACATAGGGACTCAAGTATGACCGACGCGCCAACGGCGGTCGGGAAGGCACGCCCGATACTCAAGCTAGTGCCCGGGCCGTCGGAGGGAGACCGGACCGGCGGCCAGGTTGCCGGGCCGTCGTCGTCGATCGATGAGATCGTGCGGGAGGGGGCGGCGGATGCTGGCCGGGATGCTCCAGGCTGAGGTCGACGCCTGTATCGCCAGGTTCGTCAATGAGCGGTGACGAGCGGGGCCGCCGTCTGATGGTGCGGAATGGCTCTCACCAGTCGCGCGAGATCGCTGACCGTGCGATCAGCGGCTTCCCGGAGCGGTCGGGGCCCGATCGGGCTGCGCAGAAGCCTGCAAGTCTCTGAGGATGGCGTCGCTCTCGCCTCGGCCGGTCGGATCTTGAGCCAGTCGTACGGCCGTGCTGAACTCGGGAAATGCCACCAAGATCATCCCGTATATATCCCGTGATCATGCTCCTACGGCTGCATTGGGGTGCGCCCGGCGGCCTACCAACGGTCTAGCAAGCAAAAGACCTGCGGCCGAGAAAGCGCAGGTCAGCATGCTAAAAGCCTGGTGGAGAAGAGTGCCCCCGGCAGGATTCGAACCTGCGGCACCCGCTTTAGGAGAGCGGTGCTCTATCCCCTGAGCTACGGAGGCGGACCCCGTAAGCCTAGCGAAACTACGGCAGTGTGTGGGACGCGGGGCGGCGGTGAGTTTGGCGGGGTGGGTCATGGGTGCTCTGAGCTGCAGTAAAGGCATGGCAAGCGATCAGATTGTTGCGCATCCCGCGTAGATAGCGTCGGGTCCGTGACCAGAAGGCGACGTAGTCAGGTGCGTAGGCGGCCTGTCGTGTTGATTGCGGCTGTGTTGGCGCCGGGGATCCTTGCTGGGGGGTTGTTGGCGGGGGAGCTCACCGGCTATGAGAGGGCGGCGGCGCAGCGGGGGATGCGGGCTGGGGTTGGGGGGTGGGTGGGGTTTGAGCCGGTTTTGATGCCTGCGCCTGGTCGGCCTGAGCGGTGGTACGAGGGGGTGGTGCCGGCAGTTGTGCGCGATGCCGCGCCGAAGCCGAAGCCGCAGGAGGGCGAGGCAGAGATGGTGATGCCCTCTCCTGCGCCTGTCGTCGTGGAACGAGGTACTACGGCTGAGCCTGTGCGTACGGAGCGGGCGTGTGCGGGGGAGTGGGTGGATACGTGGCTTTGGAAGTCGTGTCGGGAGCATGAGCGGCGGCCCCAGCGGGAGGCGACCGGCCTCGAGCGGGAGGCGGCTGGCCCCAAGGGAGAGGTGACCGAGCCCAAGCGGGAGGCGGCCGGCCCCAAGCGAGAGGTGGCCGGGCTCAATCGGGAAGTGACCGAGCCCAAGCGAGAGGTGACCGAAGGGGGAAGCGAAGGCGGAAGTGAGGGTGGAAGTGAAGGAGGGGAGGTGGATGTTTGGGAGTGGTGGTGGCCTGCTTGATGCGTTCGCTGAAGATGGTGCTGTTCCGACTGTGCTTGGCCTCGTCTGAGTGTGTATGGCTCCGCTTGCCGGTGAAACCGAGTACGCGTTGATCCGACCGTGAGGAGTGTGGCAGTCGCCTGCCCTGCCACCCACCCCCATAGATGCCACAGATGGCCGCCGCGCCACCCCGAGGGTCATCACATGCCCCCGTGGGTCATATGCCCGTGAGGATGCACCGGCCGCACACGTGGGCGGATCTGTCCGTGATGTACCCGTCCTACCTGGGACGACAAGCCCCTGAAGGCTGCTGGTAAGGCAGTTGGACGTACAAAGTGGTTCTTTCGCGGTCATAACAGGTCTTCTGACTTCGGTCCGGGCACTCGGAGGGCTGTAGTAACGTGCGTGCCGGACCCTGGTAACAGAGTTGCAAACGGAGGAGTCGACGGTGCCATCCCCTCGGTCAGCGGGTCTGATCGCGGTTGTCATGGCCATGACTTCCCTGGTCGTGCTACCTGCGGCTACGCCTGCCCACGCCGAACGGCGGGATCCGGCGACCCTTACCGAGCTCCGCAAGGAGGCCGAGAAGTCGGCCAAGGAGCTTGAGGACGCGACCAAGGCGCTGGAGAAGCGTCGTAGCGACATCGCCGCCTCTGAGAAGGCGCTGACGGGCAAGCTCAACGCGCTGCAGGAGGCGGAGAGGAAGCTTGCCGTGATCCGGCAGCCCGTGTCGCAGATGGCGGAGTTGCTGTACGAGCAGCCCGTCGGAGGTGATGGGGTTACGCCGTTCCTGTCCGGTGACGCTAACGCGGATACGTTGCGGGCCCTGACCAACACCTCTCATATCGTGGCGCTTCGGCAGCAGGTGGTTGAGCAGACCAGCACGCTCTACAAGGAGACGGAGCGGCTGGCCGGGGAGGCGCAGGAGTTGCGGGCGTCGAATCTGCTGGCCGAGGCGCAGATGGCGGTGGAGATCGATACGCTCAGGCAGCGGTCGGACAAGATCGTCAAGTCGTTGACCGCGGCGCTGGTGAAGATGGGCATCAAGGTCGACAAGGTGGGGCGGGCGGCGCTGGGGTGCAATCCGTTGCGGGCGGCGACGGCCAACTCCTATCCGAATGGGTTGATCCCCAAGGCGATGTTGTGTCCGTTGCAGCAGAAGGGGCAGAGCCTCAGGGCTGATGCGACGATCGCCTTCGTCAGCTTGAATGAGGCCTATCGGAAGCGGTTCGGCAAGCAGATGTGCGTGACCGACGCGTACCGCAGTCTGGCTGAGCAGCAGTCGGTTTACTATCGGCGGCCGGGGTTCGCGGCGGTGCCGGGGCGGAGTAACCACGGGCTCGGGCTGGCTGTTGACCTTTGTGGTGGGGTGGAGCGGTTCCGGTCGGTGGAGTTCGTCTGGATGGAGAACAACTCCAAGAAGTATGGGTGGTTCCATCCGTCCTGGGCCTACAGCAGCCCGTTTGAGCCGTGGCATTGGGAGTACGACCCCAAGAAGGATTCCGTTCTCTAGGCGAATCCATTTCGGTGACGGTTGCTACGGGTGGGGCTTGATGGTGATGGACAGTCGGCCGCCTGCCTGGGCGGCGGCCAGCTGGCTTGCTTGTGACGGGGTGGTGGCCAGCACGATCAGGGCGCCGTGGTCGTCGTCGGCCTTGGGGATGGTCACGACGGTGACGTCGTCGGCGACCAGTTGGGCCGGCTGGCCCTCCCAGGCGGCCAGGACGCCGATCGTCGAGCCTGGGGCGATCAGCTGGGCCGTGTCGGAGTCGGCGATGCGCACCGGCGCGGCCACGGTGCCGGGTGGCAGCGGGAGCGAGTGGAGCAGGCGTACGTCGGTGAGGGGCTCGCCGCGGCGCATGGCCCCGGCCAGCACGCGGCCGACGGCGCCCGAGCGGACGGCGCCGGACGGGGGTGGGTTGAGGGCGGCCGGGCGGAGGTCGCCCGGTTTGAGGATGCCGGGGGAGAGGTCATGGGTTGCCACCAGTACGGAGGGGGCGTGAGTAGGGCGTAGGGCGACATATGTGGAAAGGACGCCGATGCCAGCTGCCATCGCCGCGACAAGACGCCGCCGACGACGTCCAACCCGCCCAAGGCACCCGAGCCGGCCGAGCCCTCCGAGCCCGCCTAGCCGGCTGAGCCGTTCAGGCCGCCCCGCCGAACCGGGGCGGGCGAGCCCCGGCCGGCCGCCCGCAGGGCTTCCATTCACGGCAGTTCGAACGGCAGCTTGATGCCGTCCAACGCCGACCCGCACGGGCACGATCGCTCACTCGGCAGCCCCTGCACGGCCTCCGCCACCAGACCCCGCATGCGTGTCACATTCCGGGCGAAGAACTCCAGCACCTCGTCATGGGTCACGCCTTCGCCGGCCTCGACCCCGGCGTCGTGGTCGGTCACCAGCGACAGGGAGGTGTAGCACAGCGCCAGCTCGCGGGCCAGAATCGCCTCGGGGAAGCCGGTCATGCCGACGATCGTCCACCCGTTGCCCGCGAACCAGCGCGACTCGGCCCGGGTCGAGAAGCGCGGGCCCTCGATCACCACGAGGGTGCCGCCGTCGACCGTGGCCCAGCCGCCCGCCCGAGCGGCCGTGACGGCCACGGAGCGGCCCGAAGGGCAGTAGGGGTCGGCGAAGGACACGTGCACCGCGCCGTCGATGTCGTAGAAGGTCTGGACTCGTCCTGACGTACGGTCGATGAGCTGATCGGGGATCACGATCGCGCCCGGCCCGTGCTCCACCTGGAGCGAGCCCACGGCGCTGGGCGCGAGCACCTGGCGGACGCCGAGCGAGCGCAACGCCCAGAGGTTGGCCCGGTAGGGGATGCGATGGGGCGGAAAGCGATGATCCCGCCCGTGTCTGGGGATGAACGCCACGGGGCGCGAGCCGATCCGCCCGACCGTGACCACGTCGCTGGGCGGCCCGTAAGGGGTGGCGACCTCTATTTCCTCCGCATCGTCGAGCAGGGAGTAAAAGCCCGAGCCGCCGATGACGCCGATGTCTGCACGAGTGAGCATGGCGCCGAGATTAGCGGTATCGGTGGAGGGGGAGCAGGGGCTGAATGGCGTTCTGTGGATAACTTACTTCGTTGCGTTAGCACACAAGTGCGAAGAGTAGTATCTTCGCATGCGGCAAAAGGGCCTCGTCTTCATCATCGTCGCGCTCATGCTCGGCCTGCTGCTGGCGGCGCTCGACCAGACGATCGTGTCCACCGCCCTGCCGACGATCGTGAGCGACCTCGGCGGCCTGGAGCAGCTGTCGTGGGTGGTGACGGCCTACCTGCTCGCCTCGACGGTCTCCACGCCACTCTGGGGCAAGCTGGGCGACCAGTACGGCCGTAAGAGGCTGTTCGTCGCGGCGATCGTCATCTTTCTCGTCGGCTCGGCACTCTGCGGCCTGAGCCAGAACATGGGCGAGCTCATCTTCTTCCGCTCGATCCAGGGGCTGGGCGGCGGCGGGCTCATGGTGCTGGCCCAGGCGATCGTCGGCGACGTCGTGTCGCCCCGCGACAGGGGGAAATACCAGGGGTTCTTCGGCGGGGTCTTCGCGGTGTCCAGCATCGTGGGGCCACTGCTCGGCGGGCTGTTCGTCGACCATCTCAGCTGGCACTGGGTCTTCTACATCAACCTGCCCATCGGCGCGGTCGCGCTGTTCGTGATCGCCACGGCGCTGCCGGGTGACCAGACGCGGACCAAGCACAAGATCGACTATATGGGCGTCGTGCTGCTCGGCGGCGCCACGTCCTGCCTGGTCCTGATCGCCACCGGGGGTGCCGCCGTCAGCCCGATGATCATCGGGCTCGCGGTGGCGGCCGTCGCCCTGCTCGCCGGGTGGGTGCTCGCCGAGCGGCGGGCGGCCGAGCCGGTCCTGCCGCTCGGGCTGTTCAGGATCAGGGCGTTCTCGCTGACGGCGTTCGTCGGGTTCGTGGTGGGGTTCGGGATGTTCGGCGCGCTCGCGTACCTTCCGCTCTACCTGCAGGTGGTTCACGGGGTCAGCGCGACGTTGTCCGGGGTCTATCTGCTGCCGATGATGGCGGGGATGTTCACGATGTCCATCGTGAGCGGTCAGATCATCGCCAGGACCGGCAAATACCGCTTCCTGCCCATCGCGGGCACCGGAGTCGCGACGGCGGGGATGTTCCTGCTCTCCATGGTGACCGAGCACACGAGCCTGACGGCGCTGGGTCTGTCCCTGCTGGTCCTGGGGGTGGGGCTGGGGATGACCATGCAGGTGCTGGTGATCATCGTGCAGAACGCGGTCGACTTCAAGGATCTCGGCGTGGCCACGTCGGGGGCGACGTTCTTCCGGATGATCGGCGGCTCGTTCGGCGTCGCCACGCTCGGCGCGGTCTTCACCGCCCGGCTCGACGCCGATCTGCGCGGTCTGCTGGCCAAGACCAGGCTGCCGCCGGGCTTCGATCCGGCGCAGGTCCAGCAGGATCCCACCACCGTCCAGCGGCTGCCGGGCGACCTCGTGGCTGCGTTTCTGCACGTGTACGCCGACGCGATCGCCGCCGTCTTCCGGGTGGCGGCGCCGGTGATGTTCGTCGCGTTCCTGCTCAGCTGGTTGATTCCGCAGCAGCGCCTCAGGGAGACGACCAAGGCGGCCGACCTGGGGGAGGGGCTGGGCGCCACGTCGGCGGAGCGGTCGTCGCTGGCCGAGGTCGAGCGCGGTCTCGTACGCCTGGCGGACGCCAACCTGCGCAGGGGCTTCTACGAAAGGCTGGGCGACTTGGCCGGTTTGACCGGCGTGCCACCGCAGGGCGTCTGGATCGTGGCCAGGCTCGGCGGCGAGGGCTGGGTCAAGGCCGCGGACCTGGCGGAGCGGGCGAACGTCAGCCGCGAACAAGGCCGTCCCTATGCCAACCAGCTGATAACGGACGGCCTTGTCGAACGGTCACCGGACGGCGACTCGCTGCGGCTCACAGAAGACGGGCAGCGGGCCGCGCTGAGGCTGCTGCGCTGCTCGAGCGAGGGATTGAGCAGACTCGTCGCGGACTGGGGCGCGCACCCCCAGCTGGAGCAACTCGTCGAACGAGTCGCCCCGGCCCTGCTCGGCGACAACGCCGATTGCCCACGCCAGGCGAGGCAGCGTAGGGGCGCGGCGTAAAGGGGGCTAAGAGGTCGCGGAAGCGGCTGCGGGGGCCGGAGTCGTGGTGGACTTCGACTCGGCCGGCTTGGACTCCGCGGGCTTGCTCTCGCTCGACTTCCCGTTGGACGAGGACGAAGAGGAGGTGGACGAACCAGTCGAACTGGCCCTGTTGTCCGTACGGTAGAAGCCCGATCCCTTGAACACGATCCCGACGGCGGAGAACACCTTGCGCAGGTTCCCCTCGCAGGCCGGGCAGACGGTCAGCGCATCGTCGGTAAACTTCTGAACGACTTCGAGCTGCTCACCGCAGTCGTTGCAGGCGTACTGGTAGGTCGGCACGCGCTCCTCCTTCAAGTTCTGGCACTCGAGCGATGCGACTGCTAATGGTAACCGATTAGGTCAAACGTCTATTCCGAACCGCGTTCTCCGTACCATCCGGCCAGCTTGCCCCGGCGGCTGACCGCGCGCATGCGGCTCTCGACCTCGTCGCGGCAGGCTGCGGTGGCGACGACGAGCAGCTGGTCGTCCGCCCGGACCCGGGTGGTGCCCGAGGGTACGAACGATTTGCCGTCGCGGACGATGAGCGTGACGGCGGCCCCGGCCGGCAGGCGCAGCTCGAAGATCTCGACGCCGTGCAGCTGGGAGCCGGGCGGCACCTTGATCTGCAGCAGGTCGGCCTTCAGCTCCTCCAGCGGCGCCGACTCCACCTCCAGGTCGTGCGCCTCTCCGGGGGCGGCCACACCGAGGATCCTGGCCACGAACGGCAGCGTCGGCCCCTGCAGCAGCGTGAAGACCATCACGATCACGAAGACCTCGTTGAAGATGTCCTTCGAGCCCGCGACCCCGGCCGCCCAGGGGATGGTCGCCAGCACGATGGGGACCGCTCCGCGCAGGCCGGCCCATGACAGGAACGCCTGTTCGCGCCAGTTCGTCCGCCCGAGGCGCAGCAGCCGGGCCGCCAGCGCGCTGACCATCACGGACAGTGGCCTGGCCAGGAGCACCAGGACCGTTCCCGCGATGAGGCCCTGGACGATCGCCGACGGCATCTCCTTGGGGTCGGCCAGCAGCCCGAGCATCACGAACAGCCCGATCTGCGCCAGCCAGGCGGCCCCTTCCGCGAACCCCCTGGTCGCCGCCCGGTGCGGCAGTCGCGAGTTGCCCAGGATCAGCGCCGTCAGGTAGACGGCCAGGAAGCCCGAGCCGTGCAGCAGCACCGCCCCGCCGTACGAGACGAAGGTCAGCGCCAGGACGGCGATCGGATACAGGCCCGAGGCGGGCAGGGCGACGCGGCGCAGGGCGTACGCGCCGGCGGGCCCGATGGCCAGGCCGACCGCCGCGCCGATGAGCAGCTCGGTCCCGGTCCGCAGCAGGAACGCGCCGAGTGACGGCGGCGAGTGAGTGGCGCCGCTCAGCAGCACCACCGCGATCACGGTGGGCGCGTCGTTGAAGCCCGACTCCGCCTCCAGCACGCCGGCCAGGCGCGGCGGCAGCGGCAGCCGCCGCAGCACCGAGAACACGGCGGCCGCGTCGGTGGAGGCCAGCACCGCGCCGAGGATCAGCGCGGAGTTCAGCCCGAACCCCAGCAGCCCTTGTACGGCCACCGCCACCACCAGGATGCTGACCGCCACGCCCAGGGTGGCCAGGATCAGGGCCAGCGGCACCGAGCGGCGCACGTGGCTCCAGCTCGTGGTCAGACCGCCCTCCGCCAGGATCACCGCCAGCGCGCTCAGGCCGATCTGCTGGGCCAGCTCCGGATTGTCGAACGGGATGCCGAACCCGGCCTCGCCCAGGACCAGGCCCAGGCCCAGGAAGAGCAGAAGGCTGGGCAGGCCGCTGCGATGCGCGATGCGGACGGAGGCGATGGCCGCGATGACGATCGCGGCACCAAGGAGAAGCCAGACATCAAGCGTCATCTGGTCCCCTCCTGTGTGTTTCCTTCACATAAGCCTAGTGAGTCCGCTGGGTGTGATCGCCCAGCGGACCTGCTGATCGTGCGGTTCGGCCGGCACGTCGTCGATCAGCTCGCCGTCGTGGAGAAGGGCGACAGTCGGGACGTTCGGCCCCACTCTGGACAGGGCGCGGTCGTACGAGCCGCCGCCGCGGCCGAGCCGTACCCCTGACCGTATGTCCACGGCGAGAGCGGGGACGATCACGAGGGCGGCCGTGCGGACCGCGTCGACGCCACGCCGGGTGTCGACCGGCTCCATGATCCCGAAGCGGCCGGGCGCGAGTGTGTCGGGACCGTCATAGACCGCCCAGTCGAGGTCGTCGTCCGCCCGTAGCACGGGCAGCATCACGGTCGCGCCGTGCTTCCACAGCGCGAAGACCAGCCCGTGCGTCCCCGGCTCCGACCCGACGGACCAGTAGCAGGCCACCAGCCCGGCCATCTGTACCCACGGCTGATCGAGCAGTGTTTCGCGGACCTTCGAGGCGTTTATCCGCAACTGCTCCGGGGAGAGGAAGCTACGCGCTGAGAGCAGCTCGCGGCGCAGTTTCATCTTGTCCACAGATACCTCCACTAGGGTCTACTCATGGCTGACTTCGACCCTGTGACGAAAGCCGTCGTGCCCGCCGCAGGTCTGGGCACCCGATTCCTACCAGCGACGAAGGCGACACCCAAGGAGATGTTGCCCATCGTCGACAAGCCCGCGATCCAGTATGTCGTTGAGGAGGCGGCCTCCGCCGGGCTCCTCGACCTCCTCATGGTCACCGGCAAGAACAAGCGGTCGATCGAAGACCACTTCGACCGCGCGTTCGAGCTGGAGGAGGTGCTGGAGGCCAAGGGCGACGAGCATCGGTTGTCCCAGGTCCGCGACCCGGCCTCGCTGGCGACCCTGCACTACGTACGGCAGGGCGAGCCGAAGGGACTCGGGCACGCGGTGCTCTGCGCCAAGCAGCACGTCGGCGACAATCCGTTCGCCTGCCTGCTCGGCGACGACCTCATCGACTACCGCGACAAGCTGCTCGAACGCATGATCCAGGTGCGGGGCACCTATGGCGGCAGCGTGATCGCGCTGATGGAGGTGCCCAAGGAGCAGGTCTCGCTGTACGGCGTGGCCACGATCGAGGCCACCTCCGAGTCCGACGTCGTACGGGTGACCGACCTCGTCGAGAAGCCGGCGGTGGACGAGGCGCCCTCCAACTGGGCGATCATCGGGCGTTACGTGATCGACCCGGCGGTCTTCGAGGTGCTCGAGAACACCCCGCCGGGCCGCGGCGGCGAGATCCAGCTCACCGACGCGCTCCGCACGCTCGCCGCGCGCGGTTCCGAGGAGGGCGGGCCGGTCCACGGCCTGCTGTTCCGCGGCCGCCGCTACGACACCGGCGACAAACTCGACTATCTCCGCACGGTCGTGAAGTTCGCGGCCGACCGGCCCGACCTGGCGCCCGAGTTCGTGCCGTGGTTGCGGGAGTTCCTCGATGAAATCAGTTGACGCCCACCTGGCCGAGATCCTGGCCACCGTGCGTCCGCTGGCCCCACTCGAGCTCGACCTGGAGCAGGCCCTCGGCGCGACCCTGGCCGAGGAGGTCTCCTCGCCGGTGCCGCTGCCGCCCTTCGACAACTCGGCCATGGATGGCTATGCCGTACGTGCCCAGGATGTCGCGGACGTCCCGGTCACCCTCCCGGTGATCGACGACGTTGCCGCCGGGTCGAGCGAGCTGCGGGCGGTCGGTCCCGGGCATGCCGTCCGCATCATGACGGGGGCGCCCCTGCCCGCAGGCGCCGACGCCGTCGTGCCGGTGGAATGGACGGACGGCGGTACGGTCTCCGTCACGATCGACCGCGCCGTCACAGTCGGCAACGCCATCCGGCGGGCGGGCGAAGACGTACAAGCCGGTGAGGTCGTCCTCAAACCGGGCACGGTGATCGGGCCCGCGCAGCTCGGCATCATCGCCGGGGTGGGCCGCCGCCGCGTCATGGTACGGCCGCGCCCGCGCGTCGTGGTCCTGTCGACCGGTGCCGAACTGGTCGAACCCGGCATGCCCCTCGGGCCAGGCCAGATCTGGGACTCCAATAGCGTGACCCTGACCGCCGCCGTACGCGAGTCCGGCGCCGACGGCTTCCGCGCGACCACCGTCGGCGACGATCCCGCCGCCTTCCTCGACCAGCTCGACGCGCAGCTCATCCGCGCCGACGCGATCGTCACCAGCGGCGGCGTCTCGATGGGCGCCTACGAACCGGTCAAAGAGGCGCTCACCCCGCTCGGCACGGTCAACTTCGAGAAGGTCGCGATGCAGCCCGGCATGCCGCAGGGCTTCGGCGTCGTGGGCGCGGACCAGGTGCCGATCTTCGCATTGCCTGGCAATCCGGTCTCGTCGTTCGTCTCCTTCCTGATCTTCGTCCGGCCGGCGCTGCTGAAGATGCGCGGCCTGCCCGTGGAACCGCCGGAGACGGTCTCCGCCCAGGTCACCGGGCCGTTGCGGTCGCCGTCAGGGCGGCGGTCATACCTGCGCGGTGTGCTGTCGTCTGACGGCACCGTCTCGCCCGTACGCGGGCAGGGCTCGCACCAGCTGGCCGCGCTGGCCTCGGCCAACGCGCTGATCGTCGTACCCGAGGACGTGACCGAAGTGCCTGCTGGAGCTGTGGTGGAGGTGACCCAGTTTTGACGGAGTTCACCCATCTCGATGAGACGGGCGCCGCGCGCATGGTCGACGTGTCCGGCAAGGAGGTCGGGGCGCGGTCGGCCACGGCCACCGGGCGGGTGCTGCTGTCCGCCGCGGTGGTGGAGCTGCTGCGGTCGGGTGAGGTGCCCAAGGGCGATGCGCTCGGCGTGGCGAGGATCGCCGGCATCATGGGCGCCAAGCGGACGCCCGATCTGATCCCGCTCTGCCATCCGATCGCGTTGCACGGGGTCAAGGTGTCGCTCGACGTCGAGGATTGGGGGGTCGCCATCACCTGCCGGGTGAAGACGGCCGACCGTACCGGTGTCGAGATGGAGGCGCTGACGGCGGTGTCCGTGGCGGCGCTCGCGTTGATCGACATGGTCAAGGCGGTCGATCCGGCCGCGGTGATCACCGATGTGCGGGTGGAGGAGAAGGTGGGCGGCAAGACCGGGTTGTGGACGCGGTGATCCGGGCGCTCGTGGTGACCGTGTCCAACCGCGCATCAGCCGGGATTTACGCCGATAAATCAGGACCGCTCCTGGTTTCGTTGCTTTCGGCGGCCGGATGTGCCGTGGAGGGGCCCGTCGTGGTGCCCGATGGTGAGCCGGTCGAGGCCGCACTCCGCGACGGCGTTTCGCAGGGGTACGCGGTGATCGTGACGACCGGCGGGACCGGTCTGACGCCGACCGATCTGACGCCGGAGATGACCACCCGGGTGATCACCCGCGAGATTCCCGGGATAGCGGAGGCCATCCGGCAGGCGAACCGCGACAAAGTGCCGACCTCGATCCTGTCCCGTGGTCTGGCGGGCCAGGCGGGCGACACGTTGATCGTCAATCTGCCCGGATCCTCCGGAGGCGTACGGGATGGTGTGGCCGTACTCGCTCCCGTCCTTCAGCATGCGGTCGATCAGATTC
This sequence comes from Nonomuraea aurantiaca, assembly GCF_020215705.1. Taxonomy (GTDB): domain Bacteria; phylum Actinomycetota; class Actinomycetes; order Streptosporangiales; family Streptosporangiaceae; genus Nonomuraea; species Nonomuraea aurantiaca. The sequence goes on from NZ_JAIWNB010000015.1 coordinate 19,555, forward strand.
GTGGCGGTGACCACCCTCGCCCGTAGCGTGCGGAGAGTCACCGCTACTGATCCGTGGCGACATCGTGCCCGATAGGGGGATGATGAGAGATGTGGATCGACTTCGTGGCTGGCCGGCGGTTCTCAACGAAGGCCCGGTGGGCCTGCGACCGCTGCGGCTGGCCGACGTACGTGTGTGGCGAGAGACGCGGCTGCGCAACGCCGAGTGGCTGCGTCCCTGGGAGCCCAGCAATCCGGAGACCCCGCTGTTCCGAACGGGTCTCGGCCCGTACGTCTCCATGGTCGGCACCCTGCGCCGCGAGGCCAGGCAGGGCCTCGCGCTGCCGTGGGTCGTCACGCACGGTGGCCGGTTCGCGGGACAGCTGACCATCGGCGCCATCGTCTGGGGCTCGGCGCGCTCGGCACAGGTGGGCTACTGGATCGACGGCGCGCTGGCCGGTCAGGGCATCACCCCGACCGCGCTCGCGATGGCCGTCGACCACTGCTTCTTCACCACCGGCCTGCACCGGCTGGAGGCGAACATCCGCCCCGAGAACCAAGCCAGCCGCAGGGTGGTTGAGAAGCTCGGATTCAGGGAAGAAGGCATACGGCGTCGCCAACTTCACATCGATGGAGCCTGGCGCGATCACATTTGTTACGCGTTGACCGTCGAGGACGTACCCGGGGGCTTGCTCGTACAGTGGCGTCGCGCGCGTGAGTCAGCCGCTCACGGTGGGTCTCCAGTAGAAGAGGTTTGACGATCTCGCGACACACCGCACCGAATGCTCGTCAATTAGTGACACGCGGTCTTACGGTGCGTGACGTGAGCACATCGAAGACGCCGTCGGCACCTAGGCGTCTTTGTGGTGCCAGGAGGTGGCTGTGAGCATCCTCCTCTACCTGGCCATCGTCGTTATGTGGCTGTGTGTCCTGGTTCCGATGTGGTTGCGCAGGGACAAGACCAACCTCGCCGAGCTGGTGGAGCTCGAGGAGTACTACACCGGCGAACACCAGCTCCCGGACCTGTCGCAGCAGCCCGACGACTTGGTGGAGCAGCCCGAGGACTACACGGGCGAGTTCGAACGCGTCGACCCACGGCAGTTCCGGGCCCGGCGCCGCGCGATCATCGTGGCCCGGCGCCGGCGACTGCTCTTCTTCACCGCCCTGCTCGTGATCGCCTCTGTCGTCACCGCCGCGGTCAAGGTGATCCCCTGGTGGAGCGTCGCGCCCGCCGGGCTCATCATGCTGGCGTACATGACCTTCCTCCGGATCGCGGTACAGGTGGACCGCGAACGGCGCGATCGCGCGATCCAGGCCCGTACGGCCCGCGCCCGACGCCTGCGCGAGCAGCGGCGGGCGGCGGAGCTGGCGGCCGAACAGGCCCAGGCCGAGATCATCGACCTGGCGGCTCGGCAGGGGGACGTACTGTTCGATCAGTACGCGGAGCCGCCTCGGCGGGCGGTGGGGGACTGAATGTGTGGCGCGAGGAGTGCTGGGAGTTTGCTAATCTGGTCGAGTCCATGGGGATGTAGCGCAGTCCGGTAGCGCACTTCGTTCGCATCGAAGGGGTCAGGGGTTCGAATCCCCTCATCTCCACCAGGATATTTGCAGGTGACAAGGGGTTTCGGAGTTGATCCGGAGCCCCTTTTCCCTTGTCTGGGAGCCAATCGGGGAGCCATCTCACTCGGACTCTCTACCCGTGTCGGCTGTCGCCGAAGATGGTGTTCATCGTTTGGGCACCTTTGGTGATCACCGGTCTGAGCTGGTGCCGGTACACGGCTTCGGTGACGCTGGTGCCCGCGTGCCCGACGAGATCGGCGATGGCCTCGATGGGTACGCCTTGGTCACTCATGATGGAGACGAACGAGTGACGTAGTTCCCGGGGGCTCCAGGCGGTTCCGAGCCCCGCTCGTTTAGTGATCTTGCGGAAGGCCCGCCGTACGTTCGAGGCGTCCAGCGGAGTTCCGACGCTCGTGCAGAACACCAGGTTGTGATCCTGCCACGCCTCGCCGACCTTGAGCTTAAGGATGGCTTGGCGGGTGTGATGTTGCCGGAGTGCCCGCGCCGCCAGCTTGGGCAGTTCCAGCGTGCGACGCGACTTGCGTGTCTTGGTGTCCCCTCCTTCTCGGTCGGCACGCCATACGTAGATGGCGAACTTCTTGTGCTGAAATCCCACCTCCGTCACCGGATGCCAGGTCTTGAGGCTGGGGATCCAGGCGACGACATGATCCCAGCGCAGCGCGCGGGCTTCCTCGGTACGGACGCCTGTGGTGAGGCTGAGCACTACGTAGGCGTGGAGTTCGGAGAACTCGGCGGCTTTGAGTACGGCCTCTGCCTCCTGCCGAGTGAGCGCCCTGCTGGGGCGTCCATCCGTACCCGTTGGTGTGGTGACCAGCTCGGCAACGTTCCTGAGCACCATGTCGCGTGCCTGAGCTTGCCGGATAGCTCGCTTCAGCACGCCGTGATCTCCCGAAGAGTGGTGGTGGCCAACGTGTTGGCGAGCCGGTCAATCCACTCGTCCACGTGATCGGCACGTAGCTGCTTGAGCTTGATCTTTCCTAGTTTCGGGATGATGTGCGTCTCGGCGAGGATGCGTAGCTTGGTGACGGTGTTCTCGGACCGGCCTTTGAGACCCTTGCTGAGCCAGTCGTTGACGGCATCGCGCACGGTGTAGGTCTCCGATGCGCTGACGCCTGCCTCAAGGTCCTTGACGGCCTTGATCAGCTTGTCCTTGACCAGGGTCTTGGCCTTGCGCTTGAGGCGCTGACGCTTGCCGTCCGGGCCGAACCCAAGGGAGATGGCTCCGGTGTAGCCGTCCCCCTCGGGGTAGATGGTCGCTTCGTACTTGCCGATCAGGATCTTGGACAAGGGATCATCTCTTCTCGTGACGGTTGAGGTACTCCTCGATCGCCTTCCTGATCACCCACGGCACATCTCGCTCCTGCGACTCGGCGTACCTGCGGAGACGATCTTTCAGTTCCGTTTCCACCCGTACGGGAGGCAGGGTTGTTCGGTCGCTCGTCATTGACGGCTTCCTTTCGTGTCATGCAGTTATCAAGAGGCGCTTGCCGGTTGTGCGGCGGTGCCGCACAACCGGCCCTGTAGCACGCTGTTCTACGCCTCGTCTATCGCTTCCAGCGAGGAAATGAAGTCGGCGAGGCGCCGGTCGGTGATCCGGCGAAGCTTGCCGATCTTGACGCTCTTGACGCTCTTGAGCTGGCCGGTACGGAGAACGAAGTAGACCTTGTCACGTCCGATGCTCAGCATCTCCGCGACTTGTTCGACGGTGTATGCCTGCATGTGCATCCCCCCTCTCGTTCGTCGGGGTGTGCGGCTCCCTTCCTTTGCGGGCTCCCCGCGCACTGTCGCTGGTTACGCATTGTGATCGTCCGTCCGCGTCTGTCGCTCCATATACACGCGCAGACGCGCGCGGACGGACGCGGACAACGAACGCGGACGATTACGGATCGTGTATCTCTGGGAGGACGCGCCAGCGTCCCCGCCTGACCTGTTCGACCTGGCGCGCACGGCCCAGCTCCTGGAGGCGTTGGTAGACCCAGGTGCGGCGCATACCGGTTGCGCGAATAAGATCGCCGATGCTTACCCCGTCGCTGGGGGCCTGCCGCAGCGTGGCTGTCAGGGTTTCCTCGGCCTCCCGCACGGCGCTGTCACGCGCATGCCGGGGCGACGGTTGGACGGTGGACTGTGACGGCATGACGGGCAGTTCAGCCGCGCGTAGCAGGGCTTGAGCCGATACCTCGTCGAGGGGCGGGCGGTGTTCGGCATGCCGCTCTGCGGTGGCCTGTACGCCCTCGTCGTTGAGGAGATAGGTGCGGGCGCGGCGGGGGATGTCGTGTTCTGGGGAGCTGATCAGAAACTTGCCAGGGGCGTCCAGCTTGTGCGGGTGCCAGCCGGCCTTGACCATGCCCTGTCCCAGGATGAGGTTACCGTCGCGGGGTTCTTGGAAAAGGCGTCCAAGATAGACAAGGCAGCTTGGTGCTATTTTCGAGCAGCCGAACATGGTGACAGCAGTGCTATCGCACAAGCTGTCGTTTTGATGCGCAAGAACAACAATCTTCACGGGGCAATCGACCATCTTCGTCGCCTTGTGAATCACGGTGACCCTGTCGCCCTTAGGCACCTAGGCAATCTGTTGGCAGAAGTTGGGGATTCCGAGGCGGCGATCCACGTATACAAGCAATTGGCTTCCACTGGAAGCGCAACCGGATGGCTTTTGTGTGCGCAGTTGCATGAAGGCATGATGCAATACGATCAAGCGGTCCAGGGCTACGAAAGTGCTGCCCGCGCGGGAGAAGCATCTGCATGGCGACTAGGCGGGCAAATCCTAGAGAGACTGACCCGTTATGAAGATGCACTTGGCATGTACGAACGAGCGGCTCAGGCGGGGGATCCTCAAGCGGGCCGGAGAGTTATCGAGCTCAGCGAGGAGTTGAAAGGCGCTGAACATACAATTTCTCTGTACCAGCAGGCTGCCCAGAACGGCGATACGCAAGCACTGTACCGAGCGACTCACCTCTTGAGCTCAATGGCAAGAGAAGAGGAGGCAATTGCATGGCTGAGGGATCTGATCAAGCGAGGACACAAAGAGGCCCTCTACTGCCTGGCTCACCTATTAGTACTCCAGCCGCACTTCCAGTTGCGGTAGGACATCCCGGGACCACCCCGGACCGCCTGGGTCTTGCCCGGTTAAGGAAGAGACGGCCACCGCTGTGATCATTCAGGTGTGATGGATTTGAAGATCATGCGATGGCCGCGTTGGCCAGCGTAGAACACCTCAGCGCTGCTCGTCTGCAGGCCGGCCTTGATACCGCATTTGGGCGGGTGGCCGGCCGGTTCAAGCGCCCGGAAGTGCGGCGGCGTGCTCGCTCGTGCATCGAGGGGATGCTGTCCGGGTTGGAGCGTAAGAACGGCTGGTCGCTGGCCGAGTACGCCGGGGAGGGCAGGCCTGATGGGATGCAGCGGCTGTTCAACGCCGCCAAGTGGGACGTCGAGGGCGTGCGCGACGATGTGCGCGCCTATGTCGGGGAGCATCTCGGCGAGGTTGAGGGTGTGCTGGTGGGCGATGACACCGGGTTCGAGAAGCAGGGCGCCTGCTCGGCCGGGGTGCAGCGGCAATACACGGGCACCGCTGGGAAGATCACCAACTGTCAGATCGGGATGTTCCTCGGCTACGCCTCTAGCCGCGGCCGGGCGATGGTGGATCGAGAGCTGTATCTCCCGCGTGAATCGTGGATCAACCAGCCTGACCGGTGCATGGCCGCGCAGATAACCGAGCACGTCGGCTTCGCCACCAAACCGCAGTTACTGCAGACGATGATCGACCGGGCGATCACCGCTGGGCTGCCGTTCGGCTGGGTGACCGCCGATGAAGCTTACGGCGACAACGGGCCATTACGTCGCTTCCTGGAAAGCCACCGGATCGACTACGTACTGGCCGTCTCCTGCTCCCACCAGATCACTACCCGCACCGGCAAGCACCGCGCCGACCTCATGGCCGCCAAGATCCCCAAGAGCGGATGGCAGCGCCTGTCGTGCGGTGACGGCGCCAAGGGAGAGCGACGCTATGACTGGGCACTGATCGCCACCGACACCCCGACGCATCGCCTGCTCATCCGCCGCTCGATCAGCAAGCCGTCCGAGCTGGCGTTCTACCTGTGCCACACCCCCGCCCCCGTCCCGCTGGCCCGTCTGGTCCACGTGGCCGGCACCCGCTGGACGATCGAGGAATGCTTCCAAAGCGGCAAGAACGAGGCCGCCTTCGACCACTACCAAGTGCGCCTCTACCCCGCCTGGTACCGCTACATGACGCTGGCCATGCTCGCCCTGGCTTTCCTGGCCGTCACCCGCGCCTCCCTCGGCCCAGAGCCCGACCCGCCGACCGCCACGCACACCGACCAACTCATCGCGCTCTCCGTGAACGAGATCCGCCGTCTCTTCGCCCTGCTGACCCGGCCACCCATCAACGAGCCTCACATCCTGGCCTGGTCACGCTGGCGACGACGCCACCAAACCCGCGCCCGACAAAGCCACTACCAGCGACAACAAATCAAAGATCGATAAGTGCGGCTGGAGTACTAGGTCGGCCTACTCATCGATCGGCGTGAGGATCAAGCGGGCGTTGTCCCTCGATGGACGGGTCATCGCGTATCGGGCCGTGTGGTTGCTATGGCCGACCGGGCGGCGAAAGGCGGCAAACCGCTGCGCCAACATAGCCAGGATGAGGAGCCCGGTCATGGTGGCCATGTCCTCACCGATACATTTCCGCTTTCCCTCGCCGAACGGCAGATAAGCCGCCCGTTGCTCGTGGTCGAGCCTGCCGGCGAATCGGCCGGAGTCGAAGCCCGCCGGGTCCGGCCATCGGGCTGGATCGCGGTGCGTCGCATAGGGGGCGACGATGATCTGGTCGCCCACGGCGAGCCGGTGCCTACCAAGTTGGGTCTCCGCCTTGACGTTGCGGAAGAACATGGGGAACGCGGGATGCAGGCGCAGCGACTCCTGCAGAAGAGCCTGCGCGGTGACGAGCCGCGGAAGGTCCTCCAGCGTAGGGGTGCGGTCCGCGCAGACATTGGCCACCTCGGTCCGTAGCCGGTCCAACTGATCTCCTCGCTCGGCCATCAGGACGCACGCCCACGACAGCACGGTTGCCGTGGAATCGAATCCCGCCATCAACAGTGTGAAGACCTGGTCTCGTACCTGCCGGTCGCTTAGGCGGTGACCGCTCTGCGGATCGGTGGCGGTCATCAGCTGCCCGAGCAGGTCCCCGGCCTCGGTGCCCTGATCCCGGCGCGAGGAGATGATTGACTTGACTCTGCCATCCAGCGCCGCGATGGCCTTTCGATAGCCGCTCGCCCCGGGTGCCCAGTGCGGGAGGAAGATTCGCCCCGCCATGCCGTCGAAGACCGGCAGGGCGAGCTGCGTAAGCTCGGCCGTATCGACTGCGTTCCCCAGCGCATGCCGCATCAACACCTCGACACTCAGCAGCTTCAGCTCGCTGAAGAGCTCTATCGGACCGCGCAGATCCCATGCGTCCATTCGGCTCCGCCAAGCATCGGCGGTCAACTCTATTACGGTGCGCAGTTCGGCTCGGCGAAAGGCTGGATTCATGATCTGGCGCAGCAGGTGCCAGGTCGCCTTATCGTTCACTGTGAATAGGCCATCCTCACCCAGGGCATCGGCGATGATTCGATAGATGGGCCCGCCCTTGTCGAACTGTGTCGCGTCGGTGACCAGGATTCGATGCAAACACTCGGGATCGCTCACTACCCAAAACTTCCGGCGCCCCGGGATCGGCAGCCGGGCAACTCCTTCGTGTGTGAGCGCCAGCCGGGTACACAGCACGACCGGGTCTCGGCGTAGCAGCGCCGCGACCACCTCGGGCAGGGACGGCTTCGTGGGCATGCGCTGCCTCCAAGTACTCCAGGGGGAGGGCCCCAGTGACACTTCGCGATCTTGCTGTTGAGGCCACATGAGTACGGCCACCGCGTGATCATCAATGTTTGTGAGACCGTGGGCGGTAAGCGTAGACCCTGAGGATTGGCTGGTCACCTTCGAGGAACTGATGGGCCGGATCGCGGACCGGTTTTGCCGGGTGGAACCGCGCCGTACCGCCCGCGCCTACCTGACCAGGCTGCTGTCCGGGATCGACGCTGAGAGCAGCAGCCGTCCTGGATCTTGTTCTCGTCACACAGGCATGATCACGGGCGGCTGCACTCGTATGTTCTCCCCGCCATCACAAGATCACATCAGTCGGGCGCGTTCGTCCAGCTCACACGGCGAAATGCGGCTGCCGTATTAGAACAGCATGGACGCATTGATGAGGCTATCGAACTGTGCGAGAAAGCCGGACGGCAAGGAGACTCAACGGCACTCGGCCGCGCTGCAGGTTACCTTCAGAAGCAAGGGCGTACCGAAGAGGCAATAGGCTTATACCGGTATGCGGCCGAGTCCGGAGACCTCTTGATGCTTACGTTTGTTACTCACATTCTCGCTGGTCTGGGGCGGGTAGACGAGCTAATACCTATTCATCAACGCGCGGCAGAGAATGGTATCGTTGGCGCCTATGACACGGCAATAGAGCTTTTCAGTGAGCCCTTCCGCGTAACCGAAGACCACGGACCGTGATCGTCTAGTCGGCGTGCACTTGCACCACCCCGGGCACGAGAATGCGTGAAGCCCCTGCTAGAAGAGGTCGCTCAACAGGTCACGCCGCCGTGCCGGGTGAGGATCTCCAGCATCGCCCGGCTGGTGCGGGCCTGCCGAGGGCCTTGCCGAGCTGGCCTGACGACGTCCGCCGCGCAAGCCTGGGCAGGCGAGGAAGCCTGTTGATACGCATCTCCACCTGGAGGGCAGGAACGCTGCTGTCACGCCGATCGTCTTCCTTTGTGATCGATGAATGCTCAAAAGAGGGGGACGCATGAAACAGGAGCCATCAAAGGACTTAGGTATGTTCGGCCCGGCTCTCGCCCGGTCACGGGAGAACGTGGTTACCTCCGCGCTTCCGTTCCTCGTTCTCAGCGTTGCGGCCGCGTTCCTGTTCGGAATCTCGTGGGTCGCGCTGCTGGGCGGCGTGGTGCTGTCCGTCCTCGACCTGGTGATCCCGGCTCTGTTGGTCTTCGCGTCCTGGTCGCTGCCCAAGCGGCTGGCAGATCTCGACACGGCCGGGCCGGCGAATACGGTCCTGAATCTGGTGTCCGCAGTTCTCGTTGAGCTGGCCCGACTGGGCGTGGTGGTGTTCCTGAGCGCCCAGCTTCTTGACGCCGCCTGGCTGGGGCTCGGCTTCCACATCCGGACCATGGTGATCGCTGTCGTGATGTTCGGCGTCGCGGCGTTGGTGGCGTCTTCACCATCGGATCAAGGGGATGCCAGGCCGGGTGGGGCGGCTTCCTACCTGCGCGGATCTCTTGGGTTCGGCAGGAACATCCTGTTGGACATGGGGTTGACGCTGCTTCTGGTCTGGAGCCCGTGGCTCGCCTTTGTCACCGTTCCCGTGGGTGCCGTGTGGCATACCCTGCTGACGTCCAAACGGTCACGCTAGGGGTGTGTCCCGGCTCGTCCTGCGTGCATGCAGGAAGGGCGAGGTCAGCTCAGCGTGGCCGCCTTGCGCAGCAGGCGGTCGCCCGACGTGGCCGTCGATGCTTCGGTGAAGATCACGTAGAGAACGCTGAGCACACCGCCCAGCCGCTCCTGGCTACGACGGTTTCCAGCGGCTTCACATGACGCCCGTCTGCGACTTCGGCCTGTGCCCGACACGGCAGTCGTGAGGCCGCTACGAACACGCCAACCCAGTGAGCCTTTCCGTGTAATGGATCACGACGTTGCGTGATCTTCGGTCAGCTGTGGCGGCCGTGTTCGAGGCGGAGCAGGACGTGGGCGGCTTTGACGATCGCGCCGATGCGCCAGGGGTCGAGGGTGACCCGGCGTAGGGCTTTGAAGGTGGTTTTGAGCAGGGAATTCGCCCGTTCCGCGATGGCGTGGATGCCACGGATGACCTGGTTGTAGGCGCGCTGGTCGTGGGACAGGTCGCCGCCCTTGGGCTTCTTGACCGGGTGGCGCAGGGCCGGGTTGAGGTTCTCATAGCCCAGGTCGGTGAGGGTGAGCAGGCCCGTTTCTACGGTCAGGGCCTCCAGCGCGGGCAGCAGTTCCCGGGCGGCCTTGGCGCATGTGGTGTCGTGTTCGCGGCCGGGCCGTACCGGCGAGGTCCACAGAGGCCATCCGTCCGGGTCCGACAGCACCTGGACGTTTCCGCCGTGGTGCTTATGTTTTCCGCTCCACCACAGGTCGGCGCCGTTCGGGCCGGGTGTGCTCACCCGGTCGGTGCGTACCACCGTGCCGTCCAGGTTCAGATGCGTCAGCCCCGATCGCTTGGCCTCCTCCAGCACGGCGGCCAGGTCCGGGGCCTGTGCGGCCAGCACGTCGATGCCCTCGTGCAGGTAGGTGTAGGCGGTGCTCTTGCCGATCCGGTTGTCGGTGGCCAGGTGCCGGATCCGGGTGTCGTCGACGAACCAGCGCAACACCAGCACCGCCTGCTTGAAGGGCCCGAGCGCCCGGGTGCCCTTCCGTGTGCCGATCGCACGCCGGTGAGCTGCCACGATGCCCGCCAGGTACTCGGCGGTGGACCGGTTGATCTCCAAGGCGGCGGTATATGTGACACTGGATGGCACGTGGAGCCTCTCGCTGTGAAGTGGATCTGTCGCAAGACCTCTTCTAGCAGGGGCTTCACTTCTCTCGTGCCCGGGGTGGTGCAAGCGCACGCCGACTAGACGATCACCGTCCGTGGTCTTCGGTTACGCGGAAGGGCTCAGTGACATCGGTCAATTGGATGTTGCCTTGGCCTGGCTGCATGAACGGGTGGCTGCGGGAGATCGGAACGCCGCAGTATGGTTACGTCATCTGCAGTAAATTTGGTTGGGGGTGGGGTGATAGATAGAGAGGTTCAAAGGCTGAGGTTACGGCGGTGAAGCCGCTGATCAGCTGGGGGCGGTACGGGGACATATCGAGCATCGACATGTGAGGCCGCCCTACGAGGAGCGGGTGGCGGGGGCTGTGCTGCGCCGACGGAACCAACGCCGGTGGCCCCGGATGAAGGTCACTACGAAGAGGACCTGGATGGCGCCTTCGATGAGCACCAGGAGCCCGGAGTCCAGCGCTAGGAGCACCGGTCCGCCGTTGAAGCCGTCGGCGATGGCGAGGAGGGCTCGCACCAGCGCCGCGATCGCGATCGGAACGCCGAACAGGGCGAGGAAGCTGAGGCTGATGGTGGCACCGAGTACGAGGAAGACGGAGTAGACGCGGGTCGCCCGCCGCTCATGGGGGGCCAGCCCGGTCGTCGGGTCCGCGACAGGAGCGGGACGGCGGCGCAGGCCTGCGACGGTTCTCGCGAGCAGATACCTGGCGTAGGCGAGCCCGTCGTCGAAAAGGTTCCGGGTCCGCAGCAGATCGCGAAGAACGTAGTACAGGTCGGTGCGCATGTAGACCTGGAGCTGGAACGGAATGCTCAGGAGGACGCAGACGACGAGTGCCTGAAGTACGGCCTTCACCGGCTGAGGCATGGCTACGTGGGCGACCAGCAGGGTCAGGGACGCGATGAGAAACAGGTCCCAGGCCATCCCCGCCAGATACACCCGATAGCGGGATCGCCGCGGCACGCCCCACACCGCCGTGACGTCGGTCTGCACCACCAGGTTGTGGAGGCGGGTGCCGAAGCCGATCCGCCCGGGAACGCCGAGTGACCGGGCCGCCGTCAGGTGCATAAGCTCGTGCATGCTGATGCTGATCGACATCATCACGGTGTTGACCAGCACCGTCAGGCCGACGTAGTCGCCCCAGAAGAAGTCCGTGTAGTTCGGCAGCAGATCGGGCCGCATGGCGAGGGTGACCAGTGCCGCGCCCATGACCAGCAGCCAGAGGAGTTTCATCGGCCGGCTGAAGAGCCACGCCACATGCCGCTCGGTCAGTCGGCTGAAATGGCTGCGCGGAGTGTTCGCCTCCGGATCCGGCAGCGGCTCTCCGTTGACGGAACGGACGAATCCCAGATCCGCCAGGGCTTCCACGAGCTCCGCGACGTCGAGCTCCACCTCCTGCTCGGCTGCCATCCGCTCCTCGGTGGCGCTTATGGGGAGCCCCGCGCTCAGGAGGCTGATCGCGTCGCCGTAGACCGCCGGCAGCTCTATGAACTCGCCGATCTCTGACCGGCCGACGACCACGACTTCCGGGTCGTCGTCGTCCGGGCGGACGATCAGCGGATGGAAGCCGACGTTGCTGTCGGCGGTGAGCGGTGCGGCACTCACGACGTTGTGGGCCCGCAGGCGGGGCAGTCGTCGTCGTGCGGAACGTCGATGTAGTAGAAGTGATCCCACATGGCGTAGTTCCAGTGGAAGACCCGGCCGCGCACCTGGGTCGGCAGGCCGCCGAGGTGATACAGAACTTCCAGCGCGCAGAGATGCCCGCTGATGTTGGCGCTCGCCGCCACCACGGCGTTCGGACGCTCCTCGGTAAGTGAGCGGCCGTGGGCGTTGACCTCACGACGGTCCTCCTGACGGTGCAGGCACGCCCAACACCCGGTCTCGCCTGGGATCAGGGATCCGACGACGGCCATCGGCCCCGTGTAGAAGCTGACGAACCATGGCGTGCCGGTGCGCAGCGCCGCCTCGTTGGTCCAGAACATGATGTCCGGGTGCGGCTTGTCCGCGCAGAGGACGAACACGTCGCAGTCTTCCATCAGGGCGGCGATGTCATTGGACGCGCCTGCCTTGACGGTGCTGCCGGTCACTGTGACCAGACTGTTCATGGCACGCAGCCGATCCACGGCGCTGTCGACCTTGGGGCGGTCGATGTCCTGCTCGGTGTACAGGAGCTGGCGCGTGAGGTTCGGTTCCTCGACTGTGTCGAAGTCGGCGATGTGCAGAGCTCCGATACCGCTGGAGACCAGTCCGGCCGCCACGGCGGAGCCCGTGCCGCCGATGCCGAGCAGGCACACCTTGGCAGCTTTGATCTTGGACTGAATGTCGTACGGAGAGCTCCGCGGAGTGGAGTCGATCCACGCGAAGAAGTTTCTGGCCGGTCCGTAGCGTGCCGCCTCACGCGGGGTGAGGTTGCCGGGAAGCGGCGCGCCGGCGTCTTCGACGAATCCGTTGTCGATCAGCCCCGCGATGACCTCGCGGACGCTCTGGTCATCGAAATCTGGGTGCGTCTCGGCGAAAGTGGCACAAATCTGATCGATCGTCTTGGTGCCGTCCATAAGGACGATCAGCTGGGCGATCGCGCCGTCCTCATCGTCCTGGATCTCGGAGGAGATGCCCTGCTGCATGAGACCTATGACGATGCGACCATCCGGCAAGGCCATGGGCTGATGGACACTCTTGATGCGGGGGAAGTGCACGAGAACCTTCCAGGTCACGCCGAGAACACAGGAGGGCCGGCCAGGTCCTGCCTGACCGGCCGGGTATCCGTAGGTGTCAGCCGACCAGACGGAGCTGGGTGGTCTCCACCTTCTCCAGCCGCTTGATCTTGAGGTCGATCTTCTTCGTGGGCTTCTTGTCCTCGGTTACCTGGCTTGACTTCTCCACGTTGCCTCCCCGATAGAACGAAGGGCGGTGCGCGACGAGTTACGCACCATGATCAGCGATCATAGCCACAAGGTTCCGCCGACGTAAGCCCCGATCTCCTGCGCCTTCGGATTGAACGGTGTGATTAGGCCATCAGGTTGCTGAACGCCCGTTCCATCACATACCGCTCCGCTCCTACTGCCAGCGAGACGATCTCGCATGGGAGGGGTCGAAGGCCCCGGGGAGCACGCCGAGGCCCCTGGGCGCGAAGCGCCTGATCGGGTGAGCTCTTGCAGTGCGCGTGGTCGCCCGGGCTACCGAACCGGGCCGTGTTTCGCGTCCACGACCACCTGTGCGCGGAGGCAGCGATGCCGTTGGGGCTGGCCGCGCCGCCCCCGCAATAGCCCGTAGACCGCTGCGCGGCTCGGCCTGGTGGTGATGGCCTGTTAACCGCGTCAGCTCTTCTCTACTTCGTTCCGTACACACTGCCAGGCGTGCATGCTGACGGCGCGAATCTCGGTCGCGTCGCGAAAGCATGCGGGGTAGAGCAGGTTCTCGGGAGCGTCGCTGTTAGGCACGCTAGGGTCAGCTATGGCCAGAGCAGGCACCTCGACGACGACCCGCCACTCGTCGGGACCGCATTGAGCCAGGACGGTGCCCGGCAGCCACGGCCACGAGTCGCGATCGTCGTTCTGGTCATCGCGTAGGGGATACCTGACGAGGACGGGAGCGTCTTCGGGGAAACGCCCGTCATTGTCGTCAGGGAGGTACTCGATCATGGGATTCCTCTCCCACCCCGGGGAGGAGCCACGGGAGCCAATTTCGGGAGCCACCGCCTTACGGCTCCCTCGGACTTCCCGCGTCCTCCCCGGAGCGTTCTGTAAGGTGAGAGGCATCCGACGACTCGGATCGACATCCTCCGACTTCCCGGAGTTCCTTCGCATCGAAGGGGTCAGGGGTTCGAATCCCCTCATCTCCACCAGGGGCCGTTCTTGAGACGGCTGGACTGAAGTTGACGGGATCCCGTCTGATCATTGAGATCAGGCGGGATCTTGTCGTTTCAAGGTTTCCGAATCTGGTCCGTCCGGGAGCATACGGGTTTCGTGGAGATCGTCGATGTCCTGTCCCGGGACATGCTTGACGCGTCGATCCCAAGACAGCGGGTGACAGGTGCTGTCTTCGGCCAGGCTGTCGTTGCGTCGTTGCGTCGTCGCGCGACGGGAGGCCGGGAATGGCCCTGGTGGATATGCCCGTTGTCGAGCAGCGGTATCAGGCGGTCCTGGCTGTGCTGGCCGGCGGTTCGGTGACCGAGGTCGCCCGGTAGGCGGGGGTGGCGTGGCAGACGTTGTCGGGCTGGGTGTCTCGCTATCGCCGGGCTGGTGCACCGCTCGCGGCGGCCGCATGCGTCTCCGTCACAGATGCGGACGGAGGTGAAGAACTTGACCGATCCCTCTGGCAGGGGTCTCCAGGGGTGAGGACGGATACCTCGAGGAGCAGGATCAGAGCCGGATGCCCTTGATGATCTCCGCCAACCCTGGCACGAGAGGCGGGCTCGCCATCACGGTGACGACGACTCCCGCGCGCTCGACCCAGCCCGTGTACACACCGGCCCCAAGCGCGCCGTCGCCCTGCTGGCGAAGCACCTGGCGATCGCCGATCTTCGTGGTGGTCGTGTCACCGGAGAAGGTCCCGATGTGGAACGGCGCGTTCTTGAGCTGCGCCAACGAGGTCGCCTTCGGCCAGCACACCACCCTGACCCACAGCGCCCGGTGCCGGCGGCTCATGTCGTCGCGGTCGTCGGACCATTGGTAGCTGTACTCGGCGATGCCGTCGTGCCTGTCGACGAGGACCTGCCCGTACGTGAACCCCTTCGGGATGTGGTTGACGCGAACTCCTTTGACCGCTGCCGCGCCTCTCGCCGGCTTGTCGACCTTGGCAGCTGACGACCGCAGAATGTCTGCCTTGGAGGGGACGGGACAGCTCGGCCGCTCCGCCGCCTGTGCGGGGAAGGCCACGACAGACGCGGCAACAGGGAGCACGGCCAGGGCGGCAAGCTTCTGAATCTTGTTCATGGCAGGGTTGGATGCGTCCGGATCGAGAAAGGTTCGGCACTCTTTTCGAGTTCCACCCGCCGCAGCGTAGGGCCCAAGACAGCCCACTCCGGCGCGTCCCAGGGATGGGATCGCTCAGAAGGAGCGATGCGCACATGGGTATTTTGGGCGGAACTTCGTCGGTGATGAGTGCATCAAACCGAGCGTGTTGATCGAAGGAGACCCTCAGCGGCTCGGTCGTTACTGGCTGGCCGGGCGGCTCGGCGCCGGCGGCCAGGGAGTGGTGTATGAGGCATATGCCGAGGACGGCCGCCGGGTGGCGATCAAGGTGCTGTACGGCGATCAGGTGGCCCAGCTCGGCCGGGAGGCGGCGGCCGCCCAGCGGGTGGCCTCATTCTGCACCGCGCCGATCATCGAGGCCAAGCTGGAGGGCCCGCGTCCCTACATCGTCAGCGAGTACGTGGAGGGCCCGAGCCTGCGCACGGCGGGCAGGATCTTCGCGGGTGACGACCTGCACCGCCTGGCCACCGCCATCGCGACGGCGCTGACCGCCATCCACGACGCCGGGGTGATCCACCGCGACCTCAAGCCCGACAACGTGCTGCTGGGCCCGGACGGCCCCCGCGTGATCGACTTCGGCATCGCCAGGACCGCCGAGATGTCGCTCACCGCGACCGGCGTGGTGAGCGGCACGCCCACCTACATGGCCCCTGAGGTGTTCATCGGCCAGCGAGCGGACGCCTCGGCGGACGTGTTCGCCTGGGGAGCCGTCATCGTCTTCGCCGCCACCGGCCGTGATCCGTTCCACGCCGAGAACCTGGGAAGCGTCATGCACCAGGTGTTGTCGGCCACCCCCGACCTGTCCGCTATGCCCAGCACGCTGCGCCGGTTGGTCTCCTCGGCACTGGCCAAGGAGCCGGCCCAGCGGCCGACCGCCCGCGAGCTGCTGCTGGCGCTGGTCAGCGGCGACGGCGACCTCGACACCGCCCGCCTGCTCGCCCAGGGCGGCCACCGGGCCGCCGGGATCGGCGCGCAGGGGCACGATCCCGCGCTCGGCACGCTGGCCGAGCAGGCGTACACGATGCTCGATCCGGCCGAGCGCGAGCTGGTCCCCGAGGTGTTCCTGCGGCTGGTGACGGTGGACGAGGCGGGCGAGCTGTCGGCCCGGCATGCCGAGCTGGCCGAGCTCGTCGAGGGGCGGGCGCCGCACGAGGTGGCCGCCGTGCGCAGGATCCTCGCCGTGTTCGGCTACCTCCTGGCCAGGCAGGACGGCGGCGTACGGCTGGCCAGGCCGGCCCTGCCCCAGGCCTGGCCGCGGTACCGCCGGTGGATCGAGACCAACCGCGACGGCCTGGCCGTACACCGGCAGATCCTCGCCGCGGCGCGACGCTGGGAGACGGCGGGACGCCGGGACGGCGACCTGTTCCAGGGCAGCAACCTGGACAGCGCGTTGGAGTGGGCGGCCACCGCCCGCCGCGACATCACCCTGTCGCCCACCGAACGCGACTTCCTGTCCGCGGCGGCCACCCTGACCAGGCACAGGGCCAGGCGGGCCCGGCTGACCTCGCTGAGCCTGGGCGGGCTGCTGGTGATCGCGCTGGTAGCCGGCGGGCTGGCCGTACAGCAGAGCGCGGTGGCCGACGACCGGGCCGAGCAGATCGCCGGGCAGCTGACCAGGTCGGAGGCGGCCAGGCTCGCGGGGGTGGCGACCACGACCCGCGGGAGCGACCCTCGCCAGGCGATGCTGGCGAGCCTGGCGGCCTGGCGGCTGGACCGCACGCCGGCCACCAGGGCGGCCCTGGTGGCCTCGCTGGCGCAGCGCGAGACGGCGATGTTCCGCGACCCGTCGACCGCGGGCGACACGGTACGCACGCTCGGCGCCGACGGCCGGACGCTGATCAGCGCCGATTCCACCGCGACGCGCGCGTGGGACGTGCGCAACGGCCGGCTCCTGCGGACACGCGGCGCCCGGCCGGCCGAGCCGATGGACAGCGTGACGCTGAGCCCGTCGGGCAAGGTGCTGGTGACCGTGACGGCCAGGCGCGCATCCGCGGTGGACCTCGTCAGCGGCAGGCCGATCAGCGACTACGTCTTCCCCACTGCCAAGGATTTCACGAACGAGTGGGTCGACGTGGCGTTCGAGCGGGACGATTCCGTCCTGCTCCAGGAGGGTGACCGGCGTACCCGCTGGGACCTGCGAACCGGCGCCGCCAAGGCGCTCGGGCCCGCCCCCGCGGGCACATTCAGCCGGGACGGGGTCTGGCAGGCCGCGCGGCGCGGTCGTCTGCTGGAGCTGACCAACCTGAGGACCGGGGCGAAGGACTTCATCGGCGACAAGGACGGCGCCGGCACCCAGGGCACCTGGAACGGCGGCGCGGCCGTGTTCGGCGCCGGCCTCATCGCGACGGTGGCGCCGCGGTCGATCCAGTTCTGGCGCAGGTCGGACACGCAACTGCTCACCACGGTCCAGGTACGGGGGGAATTTGATGAGGCGGCGCAGGGAGCCTTCGACGGAAGCACGTTCCGCTACCTGCTGGGCGACCAGGTTTTCTCGGTGGACGTGGCCGACCTGACCACCGAGGACGACGATCACCTTGTGAGCACGGCGGCGCTGAGCGGCGACGGGCGGCTCGTGGTCCGCGACGGCGAGCTGTCGGCCGTCGGCGGGAGGAAGGTCGGCGCGTTGCCGGAGGCGGAGTACGCGGTATTCAGCCCGGACTCCCGTTTCGTCGCCACGTTCGGGCCCGGGGTGCGGATCGTGGACACCGCCTCGGCCGCCGTCCAGGGCACGCTGCGCACGTCCGCCGTGCAGGTGGCCTTCTCTCCCGACGGCGCCAGGCTGGTCGTGGTCACCGAGAAGGGCGGGGTCGAGCTGTGGGACCGGCAGACCAGGCGGCGCATGTGGTCGGCCGAGGCGGGCGCGGCGAAGTACGCGGCCTTCTCCTCCGACGGGCGGACGCTGGTGGTGGCAGGCGACCGCATTCACCTGCTGGAGACGGCCGCAGGCAAGGCGTTGGGACCGGCGTTCGGCGGCGGCGGCAGGAACGCCGAGGGGGTGCGCGCGTATTTCACCCGCTCCGGCAAGGCGGTCGTGGTGCTCGACGCGCGGCGACGGATGACGGTCTGGGACGTGGCCACGCGCCGCAGGCTCGCCACCGCGCGCGGGTTCGGCGACCCCGCCGCCTACTCGCCGCGCGAGGACCTGCTCGCCAGCCTTCAGCTGGGGGGAAGGGTGCGGCTGGTCGACGTGATGTCGGGCACGGACCTGGGCGCGCTGCTCGACCAGGGCGGCGGGCAGGACCCGGAGACCGGGCAGCCGCTCGACGTGGCGTTCACCGGCGACGGGTCGGCGGTGCTGACCGTGGACGGCAACGGCGCGGTCAGGCGGCACGCCGTGGGCGGGGAGGCGTTGGCGGCGGCGGTGTGCGCGAAGGCGGGCGGGCTGAGCGCGGCCCAGTGGCGGGTGATCGTACCCACGCTGCCGTACAGAAAGGCATGTCCCTAGCCGGCGACCGCGACGAAGCCCGTGCCGCGGTGGGTCACATCGGAGTAGGCGCGTATGTGATCCTCGCCCTCAATGGTCTGCAACTGACGACACCCGACCACATCCGTGGACGGGTCATGGTGTTCGTCTTCAGCTCTCGTCCGCGTTCCGTTCTCCGCGCGATCATCTGGTCAATCGGGTCATCACGTATCAGGGTCACACAATTGGATACCCCCACGAGGGCCCCTTCGATGCCTGACGCTGACCTCACCGGCCCTGCATCGTCAACGCTCAGGACGGAGCGACACCGGGCCGGGTGTAACGGCCCGATCGCAGGCTGAGCGGGAAATGATCTCCAAGAGTTCGGGAAGCGATCTTCAAACAGTCGTTCCTCCGCATGCCACAACCACTTGTGAACACCCCACCAGGGGCCGTTCTTGAAACGGCTGGACTGAGGTTGACGGGATCCCGTCTGATCATCGCGATCAGGCGGGATCTTGTCGTTTCGTGGGGTTCCGAATCGGGTTCGTCCTGGGTTTGGGGGCTGCGGAGCTGGTGTCTGGGAAGGCCCGGGTGGTGTCAGGCCGCTGGTGGGGGGCGAGATCCGGCCGTTGGGCATGGCGAAGCCGACGGTGAGTGGGGCGCTGCGACATGGGTGGTGGGTCTTGCGGCTTATGGCGTTGGCGCCGATGCGTTTGTGCGGGGTGTCGAGGACCAGGCCAAGCGCCAACTGCGGGAAGGAGCCGAGCACGGAGCGAGTGCGGGCGGCGACGGTGAGGGTGGCGCTGTAGCCGTACTCGGGTGGGCCGTTGTCGGCCGAGTGGTGCCAGCCTGCGGTGAGCTCGGTGGAGGCGATCGGTTCGCCGGTGGAGCGGCGAGTGCGGGTTGGGCGGGCGAAGACCGGGGTGGCGGTGGTGTCGATGCCGACATCGCCGCGGAAGTGGCGGAGGTAGCCCCGGCCTTTGGCCCAGCGCACCGGGGTGAGCACCAGCGCGGTGACGATGTCCTGCAACAGTTTCCGCTTGCGCGAGTGTGCTGGGTCGTCATCTTCCCAGGCGGTGGCGGGCGTGTCGGCCTGATGCTGGGGGCAGGCGGGCGCGCCGATCGTGGCGGGCTGGATCCAGCACTGTGGTCAGCTGTTCTAGAGGCGGCTGAATGGGATCCCGCCTGATCATATGGCCGGGCGATGTGGGTCCTGGCCGGGAGGTGATCAACCCGGCTGAGCGGTGGACCCGTTTGTCGCGGTGCGCGCGGCGATATGGGCGATATAGCCGTCGGGCCGGATGAGCACGCTGGAGCTCTCGCCGATATCGTAGGCGCTGTGCACACGGCCGCCGAGGTCGATGATCGTGCCCGGTTGGGTGACTGTGGTGTCGGTGGTGACGCGGACTGTGCGCAGCTCGACGGCGAGGGGATTGTCGATCGTGGCCTGTGCTGCCGGACGGCCGCGGTCGAAGGCCAGCAGCGTCCAGTGCGGGCCCCGGAGGAGGTCGAATATCCGGATCGCCCGGCCGGACCCCGGCTCGACGGCTTCGGCGTCCGGGGCGCGGTCACCGGGGCGGGCCCGGTGCTGGTCGCAGTCGGGCATCGGGCCGGTGAGGGGGCTGTGCGGGTAGGCGATGGTCAGACCCGTGGTGAAGTCGCCGGTGAGCCCGTGCTGCGCGGCAGAGCCGTCACCACTCTCGGCGGCGTGCATGACCGCGTGCAGGCGGGCGGTGCTGTCATCCAGGACGGCACGCGCCACCGGCCGCCGTTCGACTTCGTAGGTGTCCAGCAGGGCCGCGTCGGCGCCGCCGAGGACGGCGGCCAGCTTCCAGCCGAGGTTGTAGGCGTCCTGGATACCGGTGTTCATGCCCTGGCCGCCGGCCGGGGAGTGGATGTGGGCGGCGTCCCCGGCCAGGAAGACCCTGCCCATCCGATACCGGTCGGCCAGGCAGACATTGATCTTGTAGAGTGACAGCCAGTCCGCATCCGTGATGGCAACCCCGGGCAGACCGGCATGCTCGGCGAAAAGGTGGCGAAACAGCTCAAGAGTGGGCTGGACCGGATCGTGGTCGTCAGCGGGAATGGACGCCTGAAACTGCCAGATATCCGTGCTGGGTAGAGGGAACAGGGACAGGATGCCGTGCTCGGGGCTCATCCACAGGTGCTGGCAGCCCCGATCCAGTCCCTCGATGTGGACGTCGCCGAGCCACCAGCGGTGTTCGCCATAGGAGACGCCCTCCAGCGCCACGCCGATCTGCTGCCGGACGAGGCTGCGGCCGCCATCGCAGCCAACGACGTAGCGGGCGCGCACCTGCTGATCGCCGGTCGCCGTGCGCACGCTGACCTCGACGGCGTCGCCGTCCTGCCGGACGTCGGTGGCTGTCGCGCCCCAGGTGATGTTGCCGCCGAGCTCGACCAGGCAATCCCGAAGGATCTGTTCGAATATCGGCTGTGACAGCCATACCGGCGCATAGGGGGCTCCCGGCTCCGCCGTACCGACCGCCGCCTCGACCGCCTCGGAGATCACCTTGTCGTGGTCGTAGTGCCGGGTAGGCACGTGTACTGCTCCCAGTTCCATGACCCGGTTGATGACGCCGAGATCGTCGGCCACTTCCAGTGCCCGCGGCTGGATGGTCTTGGCGCGGGAAGCCGTGCTGGGGCCGTCGGCCCGGTCGAGGATCCGACAGTTGATACCGCGACGGACCAGGTCGCAGGCGAGTGCCAGCCCGGTCGGTCCGGCGCCGACGATAAGAACATCGGTCGAGATGAAAGCCTCTGCCATTTTAGGTACCTACCCTAGATATCTTTTTTCTGGCCGGACGGCTGCGCTGTACGGCTCAGCTGGAGGTGTGCGACAATATACCTATAGTAGATATCTAATCAAGTGAGGGTCGATGACCAGCCGAAACGACGCGTTGATGGGGCTGCTGCATCGCATGACTCAGCTCACCAGCACCCTGAGCCGGGGGCAGTTGTTCGAGCGGGCGACCGCCGCCGCGGGGGTCACGTTGGACAGGCCCCTCGTGACCATCCTCGTGACCCTCCAGGCGGCCGATCGGCCGCTCAGGGTGGGAGAGCTGGCAGCCCGGATGCAACTCGCCGGGCCGTACGTCACCCGGCAGCTTAATGACCTTGAGCAGCGCCGCCTGGTCAAGCGCGTCCCGGACCCCGACGACCAGCGAGTTCGCCTGATCGCCCTCACCCCTTCAGGAGAGGGTCTCATCGGCCGCTATCTACAGGTCATCGATGGTTGGTTCGATCAGGCGCTGTCCGAATGGTCCGGAGACGACCAGCGCGACCTCGTCCGCCTGATCGGTCGGCTCGTCGACGATCTCACCACGCATCTGGACGCGATCGTCAATGAGGACGCCTTCGTCGAATAGCGCCCAAAGTCCATGATCAACCCTCGGGGAGAGTCGGGCTGACGCTGGGAAACGATCGCTGCCGGTCTGGGAAGCGATCTTCTCAACCCCTTCTACATCCCAGGCCAGCTGTACTCGTGAACACCCCACCCAGGTCAAAGGCCACTTCCAGCCATCGGACGTGGCCTTTTTGATCTTCTGAGTGACAAACTGAGTGACATGCTGGCGGGCTACACGTCCGCGATGCCGTCGAAGATACGATCCATGGCCAGCGCGCCGGTTTGGAGCACGGGGCGGATCTGGTGTCGATAGACGGTCTCGGTCACGGTGGTGCTGGCGTGTCCGCACAGTTTTGCGATCTCGTCTATGGATAGGCCGCCGTCGTCGGAGAGCAGCGACACGAAGCTGTGTCGTAGCTCACGTGGTGTCCATGCGTCGGCATAGATGCCCTTGATGCCTCTGATGGGCGTGGCAGGGTTCTGGCCGGCAGGTGCAGCGGGTCTTGTCGGTGCAGGCGTGGGTGCGAACGTGAGTGAGACGGCCGGTCCAGCATGGCGATCAGGGCGGTCCCTGGCGCAGGGTCAAGCCGGAGGACCGGGGATCGTAGCGCAGGCGATGATCGAAGAGGTCAGATCGCGCAGCGGGGTCAGCAGGCGCGGATAGTCGGCCGCGTTGAGCGCGTACAGGCGTTGTGCGCCGTTGCGGCGCACGGTGAGCAGCCCCGCGTCACGCAGGATCTTCAGATGGTGCGACACAGCGGGCTGGGACAGGCCCAGGTGGTCGGCGATGTCGCTCACGCTGCGCGAAGCGCCGGATTCGAGCAGGAACACGATGATCTCCTGCCTGCGTTCGTCGCCCAGCGCGGTGAACAGCGGCCGGGTCGTGGCGAACAGCGCCAGGACGTCCTGTGCCTCGGCATGGCCGGTCATGCGGACGCCTCGGCACGCAGCTGCGTGAGGTGTGTGACGGGAAGGCCACGGGCCGCGCCTTCGGCGATCCAGCCGTCCAGCATCAGGCGCGTCTGCGCGCTCACCTTGGTGAAGTGCGTTTCAAGATAGCGCGGCAGGTCGAAGGGTACGAGCAGTGACAGCGCGCGTAGGGCCACGGACACGGCCCAGGCCGGGATCGCGAGTGGGGCCCGCCTTCCGTGCACTGCCGCGGCGATCGCGACAGCCTCCCGGCTGGCTCGTGCCGCGTGCGCGTACCGGGTGGCCGCGATCGACCAGCCCGCGTTCTCCAGCGCGGCGATGTAGGGCATCATCCGGGCGGCGGTGATGTCGGCCGCCCCCGCTTGCCGTGTGCGTCTGGCGCGCGCGCCGCCCGCCCGGAGCGCGGCGATCACCTGCCGGGCGCGCGGTTCCGCCCCGAAGACGCCGAGCGCTGCCCCGGGCGGTGCCCAGTAGGCGATGCCGGGCTCGCACACCTCGCCGGGCATCGGCGCCTGGTAGGCGAGCAGGGCCGGCACCACCTGGATGATCTGCTCCGCCGGCCAGGTCCGGGTGAGGACCGCGTGGTCCTGTGGTGCTTGGCTGATGGTGACCACGGTCGCGCCGCCGGTCGCGGTGTGCAGGTCTCCCGTCCAGGAGCCGGGCAGCGCGGTGGAGTCCACGCACAACCACACCATGTCCCACTCTCCGGCCACCGGCTCAGTGACCACCTGGTACGGCGTCAGTCGCTGCTCGACGGGCCGTCCTGGCCGGCGCAGCCGGTACAGCAGCGCGCCGTCACCGTCCGCCCAGTGCTCCCTGCCGGGCTTGACCAGGTAGCTGACCTGGGCGCCGCCGGCCGCCAGCCACATCCCGAAGACCTGCCCAAGTGCTCCCGCCCCCACCATCAGCACCTTCATCCGGTCTCCATCCTTAGGAATATTTAAATCTTTCGATGGATAGAGTATCTCGGGATTGGCGCTGGTTGGAAATCCAACGGGTGGCGCCGCCGTGTCGAGCAAGGTTCACACATACATGCGAGCCACGCATCTTTGCGCGCCTCGTATCTTTGCGCGCCTCGCAAATTTGGGTAGAGTGTTCGCGTGGGGCTGAGAGAGCGCAAGAAGGAAGAGACCCGGATCGCGCTGAGCTGGGCGGCGATCAAGCTGACCGTTGAGCGTGGCTTCGACAACGTCAAGGTGGAGGACATCGCCGCCGAGGCGGGCGTCTCGCACCGCACGTTCAACAACTACTTTTCCAGCAAGGGCGAGGCGATCGCGGCCAGGCACTTCGACCGAGCGGTGCAGATCGCCGACGAGCTGAGGTCCAGGCCGGACGGCGAGCCCCTGTGGGAGGCCATCGCCAACGCGGTGTTCGCCCGGTTCGCGCTTGGCATGCAAGAGGCCGAGCGCCCGGCCGACGAGCGCTGGATCGCCGGGGTCAAGCTGATGACCCAGCATCCGGAGCACCGGGGCGAGTTCCTCAAGGCCCACGCGGCCGCGGTCGATGCGCTGGCCGCGGCGGTCGCCGAGCGCACCGGCACCGATGTCGAGCGTGATCTTTATCCGCACCTGGTCGCCGGCGCGGTCGGCGCCGCCATACTCGCAGCCATCCATCTGTGGCTCCACAGCGATGCACCGGCACCGTTCGAGGAGTTGCTGCGCGACGCTCTCGGCCAGCTCGCCGCGGGCCTGCCCATGCCCTGACCTTTCCAGACCTTCCCAGGATCAGCCGGCCTGTCGCCGGTCGATCCGTCATGCCCAAAGGAGCGCCATGATCACCGATGTCGTCATAGCCGGAGCCGGGCCCAACGGCCTGATGCTGGCCTGCGAGCTCAGCCTGGCCGGAGTCCGCCCCCTGGTCCTGGAGCGTCTGCCGGAGCGCACCCAGGAGAACCGCGCCAATGGCCTGGTCGGCCAGGTGGTACGGATGCTCGATCGGCGAGGCCTGTACGAGCGGCTCACCGGAAATCAGGACCCACCCCGGCCCGCTCCCGGATTCGTCTTCGGCGCGTTGCCCCTCGACCTGAGTGCGCTGGACGACAACCCCCTCTACCTCCTTCAGGTCCCGCAGCTCAGGATCGAGCAGATGCTGGAGGAACGGGCCGTCGAGCTCGACGTTGAGATCCGGCGCGGCCACGAGCTCACCGGATTCACCCAGGAAGCGGGTGGCGTGGCCCTCCGGGTCAGCGGGCCGGCCGGGCCGTACACGATCGAAACGCGCTACCTGATCGGCGCCGATGGCGGGCACAGCATCGTACGCAAGCTGGCCGGGATCCCCTTCCCCGGCGTGACGACCGACGAGACGATCGCGCGCACCGCGCACGCCGTCGTGCCGGCCGAGCTCGTCGATCCGGTCACCGGCGGCCTCGACATTCCCGGGTACGGACCCATCCCGCCGTTGCTGCACCACCGGACCGAGCGCGGGTTGTTCGTGTACGCGCCCCTACCGGGCGCCCCCGCACCGTTGATCTCCACCATGGAGTGGAGCGGACAGGACGCCGCGGGGCCGCTCACGCTCGCGGAACTGCGGGCCAGCGCCCGCCGGGTGCTCGGTGTCGACATCGCTTTCGGCCCGCCCGACGGCCAAGGGCCGCACTTGATGCGCAAGCTCAACGGCGGCAACACCCGCCTGGCCGAGCGTTTCCGAGACGGCCGGGTGCTGCTGGTCGGCGACGCCGCCCACGTGCACTCGGCGATCGGCGGACCCGGGCTCAACCTCGGCCTGCAAGACGCGGTCAACCTCGGCTGGAAACTCGCGGCAGACGTGCGCGGCACAGCCCCCACCGGTCTCCTCGACACCTACGAGTCCGAGCGCCGCCCGGTCGCCGAGCGGGTGGTCATGTCCTCGCGCGCCCAGTCCGCACTGATCGCCCCGCGCAGCGAGGTCACCGGCCTGCGCGAGCTTTTCACCGAATTCCTCGGCGACCCGCGCAACGTCCGCCGTATCGCCGACCTGATGTCGGGCGCCGACATCCGCTACGACGTGGGCGTCGACCATCCATTGGCCGGTCGGTGGGCTCCCGACCTGGACCTCAAAGACGGTGGCCGGCTCGCCGAGCTGACCAGGGACGGTCGCCCGTACCTGATCGACTTCACCGGCGGCGACTGGGGATACCCCGCGACCGCGGCACTGCCCGGCTCCGCTGTACCGTGCACGGCGTTGCTGCTGCGGCCCGATGGATACGTGGCATGGGCCACCGACGTCCCGCAGCCGGATGCGGAGTCCCGCGCATCGCTCCGAACGGCGATCCGACGATGGCTGGGATGACCGGATGGGCGCACCTCTCAAGGACTGAGGTGGGCGTGAGCCCGGCAACCGTTCGGGCGTCCCCAGCACGGTGGCGCCGCGAAGCGGGCGTCCTCAGCACGTGGGTTCGTCGGGGTGGCGGGGGACGCCGACGGCGTTCCAGGCGTCGCGTACGGCGCGAAGGCCCTCACTGCCGAACAACTGCTGCCCCGCCTCCATCGAAGCGCGGCGAGCCGCCTCATGGCCGACCTCGCCGAGCAGGTCGCCGAGCTCAAGCGGCAGGATGGCAAGGATCTGCTGCTCACCGGCGGCTCCAGCCTGGCAGCCGCGCTCACCGACCATGGTCTGATCGACGAGTACCACATCGCGGTACACCCGGTCGTGCTGGGCGGTGGCCGGCCGCTGTTCGTCCCGCGCGACGAGCGACTGGGTCTGCGGCTGGCCGAGTCCCGTACCTGCGATTCGCAGGTGGTGGTGATGCGGTACGACTCGGTTTGACGCTTCAGCTCCTGGGATGTCTTTCAGATGCGGGCGGGTTCCAGGGCGCCGAACCACCGCTGCAAGGCCGCCCGGAGTGTTTCCGTCTCCGCGGAATCCGGATGGGGCGAGGCGGATGCCCAGGCCACGTAGCCGTCCGGGCGAAGGAGCAGAGCGGTGGGCCCATCGGGCTGGGGGCGGGCGGTGACGATGTCGACCTGGTCGTGCCGCAGGGCAGGTGCCTGCGTCAGCGATGCGCCTTCGGTCAGGTCGAGCAGCAGGGGACGGGCGGTTCTGGTCAGTTCGGCCAGCCGGACCGGTCCGGTCGGGGTGTGCAGCTCCAGGTCCGGGGCGAAGCGGCCCGTCAGCGGGTGCGGCTTGGGGTCGCCCATGTCGTAGCGGATGTCGGCGCCCGCGGTCAGTTCGGCCAGGCGTCGCACCGTGTTCGGGTCGCGGAGCAGTTCGGTGAACAGTTCGCGCAGGCCGGTGACGTCGCTGCCGGGGGCGATCAGCGCCGCCTGTGCCTGGGCGTTCACCACCATGCGGTGCGCGGCCGATCGCCGCTCCGTCTCGTACGTGTTCAGCAGGCCGGGCGGAGCGCTTCCTCGGATCTCGGCGGCGAGTTTCCAGCCGAGATTGCTCGCGTCCTGGAGGCCGAGGTTGAGCCCGGGGCCGCCCGCGGTGGCGGCGAACACGTGGGCGGCGTCGCCGATCAGGAACACCCGGCCGTGGGCGAACCGTTCGGCGATCCTGGTGTTGCCGCCGGTCAGCCGGCGCAGGGCGTGCGGCCCTTGGCCGTCGGGCGGCCCGAGTGGCACGTCGACGCCGAGCACGCGGCGGATACTCGCCCGCAACTCCTCCAGGCTCATCGGGGCGTCCGTTGCGGGCTGGTCCCACTCGTTGGTGCTGACCAGCGGTGGATGGCCGGGCATCGGCGCGTACGAGAACCCTCCGTGCTCGGTGCGGTGAGGGAGGAACGGCATGACGGCGCCGTAGCCGGGCACGTTCAGCGCGCCGTTGGCCGGGTCGACCCAGTCCGCGGGGACGGTGGCGTGCGCTGAGCGGACGGTCATGCGACCGTAGGTGATGCCGGGGAATTCGATGCCGGAGAGCTTGCGCGTGGTGCTGTGGGCTCCGTCGGCACCGATCAGGTATCCGGCCCGTAGGTGATACACCCCGTCCGGGCCCGTGATGTCGATGGTGACGGCGTCGTCGTCCTGGGACAGGCCCACGACCTCGTGTCCCCGCCGGATGTCCACGCCCAGTTCGATCGCTCGATCCTGCAGGACCTCCACTATCCGTCGCTGCGGCACCGGCAGGGCGTAGACGGGGCTGTCCTCCAGGAGGCTCAGGTCGAGGCCCATCGCGCCGAACATGAAGTACGCGGAGTTCGGCCGCGGCGGTTCGGGGCTGCCGCTGAGACGTTCGTGCAGACCGCGGTGGTCGAGCATCTTCACGACCTGGCCCAGCAATCCGTTCGCTTTCGGTTCCTGGCTGGGCTCGAATAGCCGCTCCAGCACGAGTGGCCGGACCCCTGCCAGGCTCAGTTCGCAGGCCAGCATCAGCCCGTTCGGGCCGCCGCCGGCGATGACGACATCTGCGATCATGTTGTTTCCTTCGTTGGTGGGGCGTCCTGCGAGGAGGCGACGCCAGGCTAGGCAGAAAAGTGCGTGCACGCAAGTTTGCGTGCGCGCACCCAAGCTGGAATGCTGAGATGGTGACGACAAGACGAACCGGGTTGCGCGAGCAGAAGAAGCAGGCCACCCGGGAGGCGTTGAGCGCGGCGGCATTGCGGCTGGCCCTTGAGCGTGGGCCGGACAACGTGCGCGTCGACGACATCGCCGAGGCCGTCGGCGTCTCACCCCGGACGTACAACAACTACTTCTCCAGCCGGGAACAGGCGATCATCGCCGCCGTCACCAGCGAACGGGAAGCGCGGGTCGCGGCGGCGGTGGCCGAGCGGCCCGACGGGGTCGGGCTCGCCACCGCGGTCATCGAGGCGATCGTGGATCTGTACACAGATCCGGGCGAACCCGGTCGCGACGCGCTGCTGCTGATCACCACCCGTCCCGCGCTGCGCGAGGCATTCGTCGATACCACCAGCGCGATCGAACATCCCCTCACCGACGCGATCGCCGGCCGCCTCGGTGATGTCGACCCGCACACCCCCCGAGTGCTCGCGGCGAGCGTGGCCGCCGCGGTCCGTGTCGCGGTCGAGCAGTGGCTGCGGACCACTGCCGCGTCCTTCACGGCCGGCGGGCTCGTCGTGCCGTCCGGCTCGCTACCGGACCTGCTGCGCACCATGCTCGCACCACTCACGCCCGCACTCGACGCCGCGGAGCAACGGGCCCGCCGCCGGCGTCGGTGAGCTGCTTCCTGGCTAGGGGAGCGTTGCTGGGGGCCGAGGTGCTGGCCTGACGTGGTGTTGCCGGAGCCTCAGTCGCCGGCCTGGGCAGGTTCTGCGTGCGCCGTGACGTGCGGGCTTTCGTAGGCGCTCGTCAGGCGTGATCGCGACGCCTCTAGGTGGGCGGTCATGGCGCTCGCCGCCGCCTCGGGATCGTTGCGGCAGATGGCGTCGAGCACCGCGCGGTGCTCGTCGGCGGCGTGACTGGCGATCCCGTGGTGGAAGTACAGGCGGTAACCATGGGTGTGCGCCCGGAACCTGCGCAGCGTGTCGGCGATGAGCGGGCTGCGACTGGCCTCGGCGATCGCGTTGTGGAACAGGGCGTCCAGCTCCGCGAAGCCGCGGTACGCCTCGTAGGTGTCGCCGACCAGCGGTGACATCATCTGCTCCAGCGATGCCCGCATGGCGGCCACCTCGGCGGCCGTGGCGTACCGCGCGGCACGCGCGGCGGCGGAGGGTTCGAGGAGCAGGCGAACGTCGTACAGGTCGTCAAGGGCGGCCCGGTCGAGCAGGGGGGCCACCAGGTAGCCCGTGTTCGGCCGGCGGACGACGAGCCCCTCCGACTCGCAGCGCGCGAGTGCTTCGCGGACCGGCGTCTGCGACACGTCGAGTTCGCGGGCGAGCCCGTCGATCGACAGCTTCGCCCCAGGCTCCAGGTCGTGATCCATGAGCCGGGCCTTCAGCGCCTGGAAGACCGATTCGCGGACGCTGACCTTGGTCGGCTCGTCGGAACCCGAGCCGCTGGACGCGCCCGTCACCGGCGTTGAGTCACCCATCTCCCCTCCATCTGACGTCACCGCGGGCATCTTCCCTCTTCGTGGTTGACACATGACCGAAACGCCCTGCATCCTCATGCAATCGTATCGTATCCGATCTGGGCAAGCCGCCCGACGCAAAAGGATGAGTTCGTGACCTTCCCTGACTGGTTCGCCGACGCGGGTTTCGGCCTGTTCGTGCACTGGGACCATGCGAGTCAGCAAGGCGTGGAGATCGGCTGGCCCCTGGTCGGCAAGTCGATCCTTCCGGGCCGCACAGAACCCGAAGCCGACATGACCATCACGCAGTACCAGTCGAGCGCGGCCACGTTCGACCCGCGGCGCTGGGATCCGCGAGGCGTCGCGCGGCTCGCCCGCGACGCGGGTGCCCGCTACGTGGTCTTCACCGTCCGCCATCACGCCGGGTACTCGATGTACCACACGAGGCAGTCGGAGTTCTCCATCGCGGCGTCGCCGTACGGACGTGACGTCACCCGGGAGTTCTTCGACGCCTTGCGCGCCGAGGGCCTGCGGGTCGGCGTCTACTACTCGCTGCTCGACTGGAACCATCCCGACTACCCGGCGTTCACCGACGCCGATCGGCCCTATCCGTACGACCGTTACCGGCGCCCCTCGCCGGAGCAGTGGGCGCGATACCTCGGCTACGTCAAGGGACAGCTCACCGAGCTGCTCACCGAGTACGGGACGATCGACCTGCTGTGGTTCGACGGGGAATGGGAGCGCACCGCGGCGGAATGGCACGCCGCCGAGCTCCGCGAGCTGATCAAATCCCTGCAGCCGGATGTGATCATCAATGACCGGCTGCCGGGCCAGGGCGACTACGCGACACCCGAGCAGGGCATGCCGCGCCGGCCGCCGGGCGGACCGTGGGAGCTGTGTCTCACCATGAGCGAGAGCTGGGCCTACCGCCCCGACGACCTCGACTACAAGAGCCCGCGGTTGCTCGCCTCCTACCTGAGCGAGGTCGTCTCCCGGGGCGGCAACCTCCTGCTCAACATCGGGCCGCGGGGTGACGGCTCGCTCGTGCCGACCGAGATCGCCACGCTCAAGCAGCTCGGCAGCTGGCTCGCCAGCCATGGCGAGAGCATCGTCGGGGCCGCGCCCGCGCCGGAACGCCTCGACTTCCACGGCCCGGCCACGCAGCGCGGCAACAACGTCTATCTCCACCTGCTGCTGCAACCGAAGGACGTGCTCGTCGTCAGGAACGTTCCCATCGGCTCGGTCGTCGGCGTTCGCCTGCTCGGCACCGAGCAACCGCTGCGGTACAGCCTCAACGAGGAAGTGCACAAGGCGAACGGCGCGGACGACGAGCCGCTCGGCGAACTGTTCATCACCGTGCCCCCACCGACCGGCGCCCTCATCGATGTCATCGCCATAGAGCTGTCAGCTCCCTGGAAGGACGGGTCCCGTGCCACTTTCTAGAACTCTCAAGGCAGCCAGGCCCGTCCTCGCGGGCGTCCTGCTCGCGGCCGCCGTCGTCGCGTGCGGCACCGGCACCGGGCCAGGCGGCGGCGACGGCAAGACGCTGCGGGTCCAGATCCCCACCGGACCGCTGGCGAGCGCCATGCAGCAGGTCGGCAAGGACTTCGAGAAGGCCAACCCGGGCACGGTGGTCACCTTCGAGGGCGTCGACTCCGGCAGCTCCCGCGGCCCCAACGTGGCCCTGCTCAGCTCGACCGGCACCCCGGACATCGGCTACCTCCAGCGCAGCACGGGTGTCTGGTCGGCGCTGCTGAAGAACAAGCAGCTGACCCCGCTGGACGACGTCTGGAAGGCCGCCGGCCTGGCGGACAAGTACTCCAAGAGCCAGGTCGACTACTACACGACCAACGGGCAGCACTACGGCGTCCTCTACGAGCAGCTGCTGATCAACCCCGTCTACTACAACAAGGCGGCCTTCGCCAAGGCCGGCATCTCCGATCCGCCCGACCACCAGGTCGCCTCCGTCGCCGACTTCGAGTCCATGGTGGGCAAGGTCAAGGCCGCCGGTTACGAGGGATTCGGCGTGGGCGGGTCGAGCCCGTACGACCTGGGACACACGCTGGACGCGCTGCTGCCCACCGCGGTGCCGGCCGCCGACTACGACGCCCTGCTCACCAACTTCAAGCCCGGATCCCCCACGAACGTCAAGTACACCGACCCCGGCTTCGTGAAGGTGCTCCAGACGATCCAGGACTGGCAGAAGAAGGGCATCTACCAGAACGGGATGCTCGGCATGGACACCGACCAGGCCCAGGGGCTGTTCACCAGCGGAAAACTCGCGATGCTGCAGGGCGGCAACTACACCTACGCGAGCCTGAAGGAGGCCAAGCCGGCGTTCGAGATGGGCTGGTTCCTGCTGCCTCCGCTCACCCCGGGCCAGAAGACGCCGTTCGACGCCTTCAACGGTGACACCCTGGTGGTCCCGGTCAAGGCGGCGAACCCGGATCTGGCCAAGAAGTTCCTTCAGTTCTTCATGACCGACAAGTACCAGGTCAGCGTCGTCGCCGCCACCGGTTCGCTCCCGGTGTTCAGCTCGATCCCCGCATCGAGCCTGTCGAACCTCGGCGACCTGGTGCAGCAGCAGTTCGAGCTGTCGCAGTCCGTCGGATTGGTCAACATCTGGGACTCCACCGTGCCGTCCACCCTCGGGCAGGCGTTCTCGGTGCCGGTGCTGCAGAAGCTCGTGGCCGGCAAGCTGACCCCGCGGCAGGCGGCGCAGCAGTACCAGTCGGCGCTGGAGGACCTGCAGTCCGGCAAGGTGTCGGGAGCATCGGACTGATGACCGCCGACAAAGTCGTTCTGGCGACGGCCGCCGCGCCGCGGCCTCCGCGCCGGAGGGCACGGATCTTCCCGATCGCGGTGATGGCCCCGGCCCTGGTGCTGCTGCTCGTGCTCGTCGCCTACCCGATCGCCGGATCCGTGCGCATCAGCCTCGGCACCTGGGACGGCATCGGCGCGGTCGCCTATCACGGCCTGGACAACTACCGGCGGCTGCTGCGCGATTCGCTGGTCTGGGAGTCCATCGGGACCAGCCTGCAGTTCTTCATCGGGACCGTGGTGTTCACGGTGACCTTCGGCTGCCTCCTGGCCAACGCGATCAGCCGGAAGGTCCCCGGCGCCCGGATCTTCAAGGTCGTCTGGTTCCTGCCGGTGATCATCCCGGTCAGCATCGCGGGCATCTTCTGGTCGAACGCGTTCCAGCCCACGACCGGCGTGGTGAACTCGCTGCTCGGCCTGATCGGGCTCGGGGACGATCATGCCTGGCTGGCGTCGTCCTCGACGGCACTGTACGCGGCGATCTTCGTAGCGGTGTGGACGCAGACCGGGTACGCGATGCTGATCCTGCTGGGCGCGATGGAGACCATCCCCGAAGAGGTGCATGAGGCGGCCACGCTCGACGGCGTCGGGGCGGCCGGACGGCTGTTCCGGATCACCTTGCCGAACATCGTGCCGATGCTGGGCACGATCACGACGCTGACCTCGGTGTTCTCGTTCAACGCCTTCGGCATCATCTACGCGATGACCCGAGGTGGCCCGGGTAACTCCACGAGCATCCTTCCGGTGCTGGTCTACAAGCAGTCCTTCGTCGACCAGGACTACGGCTACGGCTCGGCCACCGCGGTCATCACGACGCTGATCGTCGCCGTCATCGGGATCATGGTCATGCGGATCTTCCGCCAGCAGACCCTGGACGCGCGATGACGGCGCCGCGGACTCAGAGCGGAACGCGATCGGCCTGGCGGCACGGCCCGTTGTGGTACGTCGGCTACGCACTCCTGCTGCTCTGGACGGTGATCACGGTCGTGCCGTTCGTGTCGATGCTGCTGCTGTCCCTGCACTCGACCAGCGACATCTACGCCCACCCGCTGGGGCTGGGCGGCCAGTGGGTGCTGTCGAACTACGCCGACGCCTGGCGGGGCGTGGTCGGTGGCGCGCCGCTGTCGACGTACATCATCAACAGTGTGCTGGTGGCACTGTGCAGCCTGGCCATCGGCGTGACCTGCGGCAGCCTCGCCGGCTACGGCCTGGCCCGCGCGACCAGGGGCCTGTCGAACGCCGTCAGCCGCGTCATGGTCCTCGCCCTGAGCGTCCCGCTGGTCGTCGCGCTGATCCCGACGTTCGAGCTGCTGGGCAGGTATCAGATGCTCAACAGCGTGGCGGGCATCTCGCTGGTCTACGCCGCCTTCATGACGCCCACCATCGCTCTCATCATGCGGTCGGTGTTCGCCGCCGTACCGCGGGAACTGCTCGAAGCAGCCAAGATCGACGGTTACGGGGAGCTGGCCGCGCTGCTCCGGGTGGTTCTGCCCGTCAGCAAGGGCGGTTTCGTCTCGGTCACGCTGCTCGGGCTCATCTTCGTGTGGAGCGAGGTCCAGTTCGGCGTCGTCCTGCTGACCCGCCCGCAGAACCGCACACTGTCGGTCGGTCTGCTCTCCTTCCAGGGCCAGTTCGTCAGCGACCAGGGGGCCTTCTTCGCCGGCCTCGTCATCGCGACGTTCCCGATCGTCATCCTCTTCCTGATCTTCCAGCGCTACGTCACGAGCGGCATCACCCTGGGTGCGCTCAAGTGAGTCCCTCAGCGGCCTCTTCCAGGAGCACATGACATGACCCGAATCGAACGAATCGACGTCCAGATGGTCGACCTGCCACCGGCGGCCGTCCGCGTCGACGCGATGCAGTCCTTCGTCAAGCAGGAGACCGTGCTCGTCACCGTGCACACCTCCGACGGGCTGTCCGGCACCGGGTACTCGTACACGATCGGGACCGGCGGGCGGGCCGTCATGTCCCTCATCACCGACCACCTGGTCCCGGCACTTCTGGGCCGGGACGCTCGGCCGGTCGAGGCGCTGTGGCGGCACATGCTCGACCAGACGCGCGCGACCACCGTCGGGGCCATCACCTCACTGGCGTTCGCCGCCGTCGACACCGCGCTCTGGGACCTGCGCGGCCGCCGTACCGGTGAGTCGCTGTGGCGGATGGCAGGTGGCGCGCACGAGCGGCTGCCCGTCTACGACACCGAGGGCGGCTGGCTGCACCTGCCCGTCGAGGAACTGGTGGACGGCGCGAAGCGAGCGGCCACAGCCGGGATGTGCGGGGTGAAGGTCAAGGTGGGCAGGCCGTCGCTCGCCGAAGACGCCGAGCGGCTCGCGGCCGTCCGCGAGGCTGTGGGAGCGGGCTTCGAGGTCATGGTCGACGCCAACCAGGCATTCACCTCCGCGGAGGCGATCCGCCGCGCCCGGACGTACGAGCCGCTCGGCATCGCCTGGTTCGAGGAGCCGCTGCCGGCCGACGACCTCAACGGGCACCGAAGGCTGGCCGCCTCCACCTCGGTGCCGGTGGCGGTCGGCGAATCCCTCTACTCCGTCCAGCGGTTCGGTGACTACCTGGCCGCGGGCGCGGTCGGCATCGTGCAGGTCGACGTGGCCCGCATCGGCGGGATCACCCCATGGCTGAAGGTCGCCCACGCCGCCGAGGCGTTCAACGTCGCCGTGAGCCCCCACTTCCTCATGGAACTGCACGTCAGCCTGGCCGCCGCGGTGCCGAACGGGATGTACGTCGAGCACATCCCGCAGTTGCGGGCGATCACCCGTAGCTCTCTGGTGATCGAGGACGGCCATGTGGCGCCGCCCGACGTCCCCGGCATCGGGATCGACTGGAATCCCGATGCCCTCGACGACCATCGCGTCGCCTGAGTGAGACGAGGTGACGAGCAGCCGCGCGGGTCTCTCCGGAGACGTCACGGCAGCAGCGCGGCGGCCTTGACCTTGTGCAGGTGGATCACGATGTCGAAGGACTTGCCGAGGGCGGCCTTGGTGGCCTGGTCGGGTGACCAGAAGCCGCCGCCGATCAGGCGGGTGGGGCGGGGCTCGGCGAGCCAGGTCCTGGCCGCCGGTGGTGCGGTACGGGTGTCGAGGATGAAGTCGCGGTAGCGGACCTGGTCCAGGACGTACTCGTTGTAGTCGCTGTCGGCGGCGGCGACCGAGCCCTTGCAGGTCAGAGGCCGCTCGGCCGGGGTGGAACCGGCCGGGCACGCACCCTTGTCGAGGCTGAAGTTGTAGCCGCCCTGGTCGAAGCTGGTGCCGACGGTGACGAAGCGGTCGCCGAGGCGCTCGCGCAGGACGCCGCCCATCGGGGCGGGGACGAACATGGTGTCGATCGGGGTGTAGCTGATGTGCGCGTTCAGCCCGGACATCTGGATCTTGTGGCCGGTCGTCTTGTTCCACCAGACGACGTTGTCGGCCAGCGCGTTGTCCCGATACTCCTGCGCCTGCCTGCGTCCCTCGGCGGTGGCCTGGTCGAAGGCGAAGTCGGTGAAGGTCTGCGACAGGGCGCGGGCGTGCTGCACCGCCCACTGGTAGTCCTCGCCGCCGGGCTTCTGCCGCTGGAGGAGCTTGAGGGCCTCGGTGGCGCGCCGGGCGCTGTCCTTGCGGGTCTCCAGCGGCTGGGACAGCGCGATGCCCATGTACTCCCCGGCGTTCGGGGTGGTGGGCCGCAGCCCCTCGTACAGCTTGGTGAACTCGGGCGTCAGGTCGGGGTGGTGCTCGGCGACGTAACCGAGGACCTTGTCGAACAGGACGTCGCCGGGGTAGAGCAGGTCAGCGCCCATGAACTGGACCTTGGCCTGGTGGGTGGCGTTGTAGGAGCGCATCCAGGTGATCAGGCCGAGGAACTCGCGGTTGTTGAACAGGGCGTAGGGGCCGGTGACCTCGTCGTGCAGGATCTGCCGCGGGTCGCCCTTGCCGCGAAGGACGTAGTCGTTCAGCCGCACACCGGTGCTCCAGCTCAGCTCCCGGGCGAAGGTGGTGAACCCCTTCTCCGTCACCAGGTAGCGGAACAGCAGGTGGTTGAGGGTGTAGAACTCGGCGGTGCTGTGCGTGGCCTCCCCGACACCGACCACCTTCGCACCCGCCACCATCGCGCCGAACGCGTCCAGATCACGCAGGCCACCCCGGGGCGAGGTGGAGACGAGAGGCTTGGCCACCGCGTCGATCGCGGCCACGACGGCGCCCGGGCTGCCGGTGTCGGCGATCGCGGCGGGGCTGACGGCGGTGGTGAGCGCGAGGCCGAGGGCGAGCGCGCCGCCCCAAGGCTTGGTGTTCATATGATGTCCCGGTGCATGAGTGGTTGTTGTTGACGGATGTAAGCCTCGGCGGCAGCGCTGACAGTGCGGCGACAGTCCGCTGACGATGACCGAGAGACGACATGAGCATCCCCATCGACATTCCCGACGCCTTCGCCGCGTCGTACGGCGCGAACATCGCGTCCGGCCGTGCCTGGATAGCCGAGTTGCCCCGGCTGGCCGCGGACTTCCTGGACCGCTGGACACTGCGGCCGGACGGCCCCGCAGCACACGGCATGGCCTCGCTCGTGCTGCCAGTGATCCGCGCGGATGGTGCGCCCGCGGTGCTGAAGTTCCAGCAGGCGAGCGAGGACAACGTCGGCGCCGCGCTCGGTCTGCGGGCATGGAACGGCAACGGCATGGTGCACCTGCTCGACCACGACCCGGACACCGGCACCATGTTGCTGGAGCGACTGGACGCGGCCCGGCCCCTGTCGTCGGTGGTTGACGACGATGCCGCCATGCGGATCCTCGCCGAGCTGATGGCGCGCCTGGTCGCGCTGCCCGCCCCACCCGGTCTGCGGCATCTGTCCGACATCGCCGCCGCCATGCTGGACCAGGTTCCCCGCGCTGTACCGGCGTTGCGCGACCCGGACGAGCAGCAGCTGGTACGCACCTGCGCGTCCGCCGTGGCCGAATTGATCGGCGAACCTGGTGACCGCCTGCTGCACTGGGACCTGCACTACGACAACATCCTCGCCGGGCAACGCGAACCATGGCTGGCCATCGACCCCGAACCGCTGGCCGGCGACCCCGGGTTCGACTTGTGGCCGGCGCTGGACAGCCGATGGGAGGAGGCGGTGGTGGCGACCGACGACGTGACCCGTACGGTCCTCCGCCGCTTCGACCTCCTCACCGAGGCGCTCGGCCTGGACCGGCAGCGGGCGGCCGGGTGGACACTTGGCCGCATCCTGCAGAACGCCTTGTGGGACGTCGAGGACGGCAAGACCGTACTGGAACCGGCCCAGGTCGCCCTGGGCATGACTCTGCTACGCCGTTAGGCACCTCCTCTGCGGCCTGCCTGGCCGGGAGCTGTTCCATCGGCTGCGCCCCTGACAGCGGCGGGCCGAGAACGGAAGAGTGTGTCTAGGTGGTGGCCTGGGCTTGGCGGATGCGGTCGTTGAGGGTGCGCCGCACGCTGTCGACGTCGGTGGTGGAGTTCTCGGCCAGGGTGTCCATCAGTTCCGCGCAGGCTTGGGCAGCGGCCTCCGACCGGGGCAGCATGATCTTCTCGTAGGCGGCGGTGGCCTGGTCGAGGTCGGGGTGGGTGGCGATGGCGGTGGCCAGGTCGCTGCCGTCGATCAGGGCGAGGTTGGCGCCGATGCCGAAGGGCGGCATGAGGTGGGCCGCGTCGCCGAGCAGGGTGATGCCGGGGACGTGGTCCCAGGTGTGCCCTTCGGGCAGGACGTGCAGGGGCCGGTTGACGAACCCGCTGTCGTTGTCGCGGAACAGGTCGAGCAGCATGGGGTGCCAGCCGCCGAACAGGCTGCGGAGGTAGTCGCACACCGCCGCGGTGTCGCCGAGGTCGAGGCCGGCGGTGGCGTACCAGTCCGCCGGCGCGTCGAAGGCGGCGTAGAGGCGGATGTGGGCGCCGCTGTTGCGCTGGGCCGAGATCATCTTCCCGTCGGCGCGGGCCGCCAGCGTACCCGGGCCCACCCAGCGGGCCAGGTCGGGGTGGCGAACGTCGACATCGTCCAGGAACGCCTCGACGATCGTGGCGCCCGTGTAGCGAGGGACGGCATCCGAGACGGCGGGGCGGACCCGGGACCAGGCGCCGTCGGCGCCGATCACGAGGTCGAAGTCCGCGGTGGTGCCGTCGGCGAAGCACAGGCGAGCGCCGCCGCCGTCGAGCGGTGCGACCCCGTCCACCGGGCACCCCCAGCGCACGGTGCCGGGGCTGAGGGAGTCCAGCAGCAGACCCCGCAACTGGCCCCGGTCGATCTCCGGGGCGTAGCTCTCGTCGCGGCTGTCGGTGGGCCGCTCGTGGTGTACCAGGGCGGCCGTGAAGGGGTCCAGCCCCCGCAACTCCTGCCCCTGCGCACGGGCCAGCGCGGTGTACTGCTCGAAAAGGCCCACCGCCCGCAGTGCGGCCTGGCCGGTCGGTACGTGCAGGTCCAGCATCCCACCCTGCCAGCGGGCCTCGCGGGAGGCCTCCCGCTCGAACACGACTGCCTGGATGCCGTACGTCTGCAGGCCGCGGGCGCAGGCGAGGCCGCCCACGCCGGCGCCCACGATCGCGATTTCGGGGTTCATGGCACATACCTCCTGTTAGCGGTTCCGAGGGGTTCAGAAAATCATAGTGACTCCGAATTCGCAATAGCTCCGATTTCGCACTCGATCCGGTTTGCCGTACGCTGAGCGCGTGAGCGAAGGAGCCGGACGCCGCGAGCGCAGGAAGGCCCAGACCCGCAAGGCGCTGGCCGACGCCGCGCTGCGGCTGTTCCTGGAACGCGGTTACGACCAGGTGGGCGTCAAGGACGTGGCCGATGCCGCCGACGTGGCGGTGTCCACGCTGTTCGCCTACTTCCCGAGCAAGGAGGCGTTGGTCTTCGACCTCGACGGCGACCTGGAGGCCGAGGTCGTCGCCGCGGTGCGCGACCGTAGCCCCGGCCAGTCCATCCCGCAGGCGCTGCGCGAGCACATCCTCAGGCGAGCGATCGAGGTCGCGGCCTTCCCCCACACCGCCGCCCTCGCCCGCATGGTGGAGAGCACCCCGGCACTTCGCGACTACGCCCGCCGCATGTGGCTACGCCACGAAGCCGCCCTCGCCCGTACCCTCGCCGACGAGCTCGGCGCTCCCCAAGACGACATCACTTGCGCCGCGTTCGCCAGGTTCGCCCTCGAAGCCGCCCACGTCATCCACGGCCACCCCGCCCCCGA
This sequence comes from Nonomuraea aurantiaca, assembly GCF_020215705.1. Classification (GTDB taxonomy): domain Bacteria; phylum Actinomycetota; class Actinomycetes; order Streptosporangiales; family Streptosporangiaceae; genus Nonomuraea; species Nonomuraea aurantiaca. Next base: position 59,293 of record NZ_JAIWNB010000015.1, read on the forward strand.
ACAGGCCGCCAACGCGATCTTCAACCTGCTCGAACACGGCTGGACCACCGCCTATCCCGGCACCTGAACACCGGCGCCCTGAGGATGTTCGGACATGGCGTAGCCGAGCAGCCGGCGGGAGAACAGGTCCTCGACCGCAGGCCGTTGAGGGGTATGCAGAGGTAATGCGCAGGGTGGGCTAATTCCAGGCGCCAGGCACCTGGTAGGGCACCTTGTCCTCGAGTTGCTCCTGGTCGAGCACCTCGCTTCTCAGGGGGAGCAGAACGGTGACCTCGCGTCCCCAAGCGGAGTAGCGGGTGTCCGTCTCGACGCGGAGCAGGGAACCCTTCCAGTGGTGCAGGACACCCCTGGCCGTAACCCGCTCCACCAGTCCGGCCGGGCTCAGCCGGAGGGTGTAGGAGATGCTGCTGACGGGCTTGCTGATGGCGTAGCCGCGGAAGTGAGCGGCGAAGGAACTGGATACCTCAACCAGCTTGTCGGTCTTGATCGTGCCCTTCACTACCCCCTCCCGCCAGGACGTGCGGTGTGCCAGCAGCGCCTTGAGCGTCGCGGGCTCCAAGACCTCCAGCGGCGGGTTGCTGGCGGGCAGATCGGTGGCGGAGTAGCGCACCCAGTTCGTGCCCTGCGGCAGCGCGTCGGCGAATTGGGGGCCTGAGACGTAGTCGTCATAGCGTGACGAGATCACCCTCAGGGGCGTCTCTTCCAGAGCGGCGTCCTCCGCCATGCCGAGTTTCTTCAGGCCGCTCATCATCGTCTTGCTGAACCGCAGGCGCTGGGACGTATCAGCGGCGGTCTCGCCTTGCGGGCCGAACCCGACCGTGCCGTCCACGTCCACGGTGTAGTGCATGCCGCGACCGTAATCAATCTTCGCGGTGGACACGATGTTGACGCCCTTGCCGCGGGTGAACGCGGCTTGAAGCGCCTTTACCGGGTCGATCCGGGGCGCTGCCTGCGCAGGGGTGGCGACGAGCTGTGCCAGACCCGCGATCAGTGTTACGCCGACGATGGTCCGCTTCATCACGATCCCTGGAAATTGGTCGGAGGGTCGCAACAATCTTGTGCATACGAGATCAACTGTCAAACCGAACCGGGATCGTGGGCGAACGGAACGCCGCCCACCTGTCTGAGGTTCTTCTCAGGCCCCGAACTCGCGAACTCGGGGAGGGCTGGTCGCGTCGAGGCTGTCGCGGGCTCTTGCCCACGCTTGGTCGAAAGCGTCGAGAGTCAGCGGCTGGGGATTGTGCCCTTCCCACTCATGGACGGGTTGCTCGGCTATTCGGTCGTAGACGGCTCCGTATCGTCTGACCTCGCCGCTGTCGAAAACCGTCTGCCATTCGGCCAGGGAGGCGGCGGCGAGAGGCCGCTCGTCGGGGCCGCGGAATTCGATCTGCCGGGTCACCCAGCCTTCGTCGTCGGCCTCGATGTAGTACCAGATGTCTTCTTCGGCCCAGTGACTGCGGAACCAGTGCGTCATCGTGGCGTTCCCCCTGGGGCGAGTGGGAGGGCGTGGAGCTTCCCGGCGACGGGTGGGTGGTGCGAAGTCGCTCGTTCTTGAGGCCGAGGATGTCGACGGCTCAGGAAAGCACGGCGTTCATTTCCGGGACCATCGAAGATCAAACCTCGGGAAGCGATCTCTGGGTTCGCCTGTTCCGCCAGGTCATGAAGGCGTCCATGCGCATCCTCCACTGCATACATCTACGCTGTAGACATGAACTACAGCGTAGACGACCCGAACATGGCGAGCGACATGGTGGAAGCGCCCGAAGTGCGATTGCACGTCGAGCGGACCGGCGACGGACCCCCGCTCCTGCTGATCTCCGGAGGCGGGGGCGATGCCGGCATGTACGCGGACGTGATCCCATTCCTGGCCAGAAGCTTCACCGCGATCACCTACGACCGGCGCGGCAACTCGCGCAGCCCGTTCACCGATCCCGCCGCCTCGATCACGGTTGCCCGGCAGGCCGACGACGCGGTCGCCATCCTCGACCACTACGGCATGGAACGCGCCCATGTCTTCGGCAACAGCGGGGGCGCGATCATCGCCCTGGAGATGGTGACCAGGCACCCGGACCGCCTCCTGGGCGCGGTGGTGCACGAGCCGCCGCTGGTGCAACTCCTCGCTCCCGACAGCCCCGAACGGCGCGAGATCGAACACATCGGCCGCCTCGCCCGAGACGGCCACCTGATGCGCGCCTACGCCGCCTTCGGCGCGATGACGCTACCGGACCCGCCGCGCGTGTTCCTGTCGCCATCCGGCCAAGCCATGATCGCTGCCGCCACTCACCTCATGCTCGCCGCCGACGGCCTGGTACGAAAGGTCACCCGGCGTACGCCGGACGCGATGACCCGCCAGCTCCGCAACGCCGGGCTGACGCTGCGCCGCGAACTGCCCGCCTTCTGCTTCGACTACCAGCCGGACCTGACCGCGCTGGCCGCCACCACGGCACCCTGGTGCCTGGCCACCGGCCGCGACAGCGTTGGCAAGCCCTACTACGCTCCCGCACACCTGCTGTCTGAGCGCCTGGGCGTAGCCTGCCAGGAGTTCCCCGGCGGCCACGTCCCCTTCATGCAGCACCCGCACGAGTTCACCACGACGCTCACGAAGATCCTGGAGGGCTTCCAGCCATGACGGCCGACCCCAGCCCGCCGGTCAGGTTGCCAGAGCCGCCCACCCGGCCCACCCTCACCCGCGACTATCTCGCCGCCGCCGCGCTCGCCCTCATCGACGCCCACGGCCTGCGTAAGTTCTCCATGCGCAAGCTCGGCACCGCTGTCGGCTTCGACCCGATGGCCGTTTACCGCCACTACGACGACCAGGAGGACCTCTTCGACGGCGTCGCCGAGACACTGTTCACCGAGGTCGACGTCGACACTCTGCCCTGGGACGGTCCCTGGCGGCAACTAGCCCAGACCTACTGCCTGCGCCTGCGCGACACACTCCTGCGCCACCCCCACGCCGTGCCGCTGTTCGCCACCCGGCCGGTACGCTCACCAGCCTCCATCGACACCGGCGTGAAGATGCTCACCAAGCTCAGCGACGCCGGCATCCCTCCGGCGCAGGGCTTGCGCATCTTCCGTTGCCTGCGAGAGTTCACCGTCGGCCACACCCTCGCCATCGCCGTGACCAAGCTCGGTGCCGACCGGCGCAGCCGCAAGCCCCAGCCCGGCAGCCCCGACTACAACCTGCTCGCCGAAGCCGCCGACGCCACCACCCTCGACGACCACTTCGAGATGGGGCTCACCGCGCTACTGAGCGGCTTCGAACAGCCCGCCCGCTGAAAGGGCGTGGGCTCTTCCTCCTACGCCGAGGCGTCTCGACAGCGGCATCGACGTACGCCGAGGCGTCTCGACGGCGAGTTGCTATTGTGCAGGCAAATATCTGCACAATGGCCGACGTGAGCCTCGACGCGAGAGCGATGGACTCGGTCTTCAAAGCACTGGCCGACCCCACCCGACGACTCCTGCTCGACCGTCTGCGCGAGCACGATGGCCAGACACTGAGCGAGCTGTCCGAACGCCTGAACATGGCCCGCCAGTCAGCGACACAGCATCTCGACGTCCTTGAGCGGGCCGACCTCGTCACCGTCGTACGACGCGGACGGGAGCGGCTGCACTACCTCAACCCGACACCGATCCACGAGATCGAGGAGCGCTGGATCTCGGGGTTCGGCAAGCTTCGCCGGCGAGCGATCAGTGCCGTCGAGAACCAGGCAGCGACCTATGTCCATATCACCTACATCCACGCAAGCGCGGAGCAGGTGTGGCAAGCCCTGACGGACGCGGACCTGACGGCGCGCTACTGGGGACACGCCAACGTTTCAGGCTGGCGGCCGGGCTCGACCTGGGAGCACCAACGCGTCGACGGATCAGGCGTCGTCGATGTCCTCGGCCGGATGGTCAGGGCCGAACCCCCGACGCGCCTGGTCATCACGTTCGGATCGCCGGGAGAGCCGTCGGTCGTCACCTTTCTCGTCGAACCGCACCACGACATCGTCCGCCTCACCGTGACCCACGAGAATCTCCCCAACCAGGAGATGCTCACCGGCGTCTCGCACGGCTGGCCGGCCGCGGTGGCGAACCTCAAGTCGCTGCTGGAGACCGGCGAGGTCCTTCCGCAGGCGCCCTGGGACATGTCTCGCGCGCACGCCTGAGACGGGGCACTCGGGCCGAAGCCGCGAGCGCGCGGCGGCAGGCGGAGTGACGCGCCGGATGTCGTCGCGGCGATGGTTGAGTCCGAAACGTGCCAGTGCCAGCTGCTTCATGACTGCTTGGGTGGAGTTCCCAGTCCACGTGCACCTGCCTGAACGGGAACCATGTCAACCACCACCCTGGCCCCGCCACGCCCGCCTCTCATCAGCTGGCTCGCCGTCACCTCACTCATGCTGGGCATCTTCGCCATCGTCACCAGCGAAATCCTGCCCATCGGCCTGCTGACCGCCATCGGCGCCGACTTCGGCATCTCCGACGGCACCACCGGGCTGACCATGACCCTGCCCGGCATCGTCGCCGCGGTCGCCGCACCCGCCGTCACGCTGACCACCGCGCGCCTGGACCGCCGGGTGATGCTGTGCGTCTTCATGGCGGTGCTCGCCGTGGCCGACGTACTGGCCGCCGTGGCGACCTCCTACTGGATGATGCTGATCTCCAGGGTGCTGGTCGGCCTCACCATCGGCGGCTACTGGTCCATCGGGGCCGGGCTGGCCGGCCGTCTGATGCCGCCGCGCGCCGTCGGCACCGCCACCGCGGTGATCTTCTCCGCCGTGCCGCTGGGCTCCGTGCTCGGCGTACCGGCCGGAACCTTCATCGGCGACCTCGCCGGCTGGCGAACCGCCTTCCTGGTGCTGGCCGCGCTGGCAATCCTGGTCCTGGCCGCCCTGGTGATGCTGCTGCCACCGCTGCCCGCCCACCAGGTCACCAGCCCGCGCGTCCTGCTCGACCTGCTACGCGCCCGAGGTGCCGGCATCGCCCTGCTGGCCACCTTCCTGATCGTCCTGGCCCACTTCGGCACCTACACCTATGTCACGCCCTTCCTCCAGAACGTCACCGGCCTGCCTCCCGTGGCCGTCAGCGCCGTCCTGCTGGCGTACGGAATCGCCGGAATCGCCGGCAATTTCCTGGCCGGCAAGGCCACCGCCACCCGTCTGCGCGCCGCCTTCGCGACCTGCGGCTGTCTGATCGCGGCCACCACCCTGCTGATGCCCTCGGTCGGCGGCACAGCCGTAGGCGCCGTGCTGTTGCTCGTGGCCTGGGGCCTGGCCTACGGAGGTGTGCCCGTCTGCTCGCAGGCCTCGTTCATCAGGGCCGCCCCCCACGCGCCCGAAGCCGCCACGGTCGTCTTCACCTCCTCCTTCCAGGCGACGTTCGCCCTCGGCGCGTTCGTCGGCGGCCGTGTCGTCGACGCCTTCTCGGTCTCCACCGTGATGATCTGCGGCGGGCTGGCCGCTCTGCTGATGGCGGTGTCCCTATGGTCCCTGGCCAAGGTTCGCAAGTGTGGCGACGGCGTGGAGATATGGGACAGGTAGCGTGCAAACGGGCGTATGGGTGAGGCACCGCGCCTACCGTCGCAGGTATGCGGACCGTCGATGTACTGGTCGTGGGTGCGGGGCTGGCCGGGCTGCGCACAGCCCGCTCGCTCGCGCGACGGGAACTGAAGGTGATGGTGGTCGACCGCCGCAGGTCGCTGTCAACGGGCATCCGTACGACGGGCATCTTCGTACGACGCACCCTCGATGACTTCGACCTGCCGGACCAGCTGCTCGGGCCCGGCGTCCGGGACGTGCTGCTGTATCCGCCGTCGCGGCGGTCACCGATCCGGCTCACCAGTGACCGCGACGAGTACCGCGTGGCCGACATGGCGGCCGTCTACGAGCACGCGCGCCGCGCGGCGGAGTCGGCCGGGGCGCGGGTCCTCCTGGGGGTACGGTATGTCGGCGCATCGAGGGGTTTTGTGCGGTTAGCAGGTGCGGACCCGGTGACGACCCGGTTCATCGTCGGCGCGGACGGCGCCCGCTCCCGGGTGGCCCGTGATCTCGGCCTGGATGTCAACCGGCGCTCCCTGCTCGGTGCCGAGATCGTCCACCCGATCGCGCCTGGCACGACCGATCCGGCATTTCACTGCGTCCTGGACCCCCGGGTCGCTCCGGGGTACCTGGGGTGGGTCATCGACGACGGTCAGCACGCGCATGTGGGCGTCGCGGGATATCCGGCCGCGATGCGCACCGGCATCCGCCACCTGCTGGACGCCTTCGCCGCGGACGCGCCCGGCCGTGCGGCGCCGACCGGTCCGGTCGAGCGTCGAGGCGGTCCGATCCCGGTCGGTGGTGTGCTGCGACGGCTGGCGTGCCCCGCCGGGCTGCTCGTCGGAGACGCGGCGGGCGCGGTGTCGCCGCTGACGGCCGGCGGGTTGGACCCCTGTCTACGCATGTCCGAATGGGCCGCGGCGGTCGCCGCCGGGTACCTGCGTACCGGCGATCAACGCATCTTGAGCCGGTACGACGGGGGCGCGTTGCGGGCCCGCTTCCGAGGTCGCCTGTTGCTGCGCCGCGGGTTCGCCGGCATCCGATCTCCCGCTGCGGCAGAGGCGGTGGTGGCCCTGCTACGTGGCCGTGCCGGTCGTGCTTTGGCGGCGCGCGTGCTGTTCGGGGACGGCTCGTTTCCCGATGTCAGCCCACGGCTCGCGGATCCGGCGATCGACCACCTATAAGCCGATCGCCCGGAGTTCGGCGCTCGCCTCCTGTTCCCGGCCGGGCAGCAGCCGCAGGGTGCAGGCGCGCTCGAATCGGGCGTCGATCGAGGTCCACCGTTCGATCGCCTCCGCCAGCGCGGCACGATCGCCGTAGAAGATCGCGCGGGTACGGGCCAGGGTGGCTGCGGCCCAGGCGTTCTGCTCCGCGTACGGCAGGGCGGCGGCAAGCCGGTCGGCGGCATCCGGCAAGCCCGCGACCACGGCCAGCTCGGCGCCGGCGGCGCGGGCATAGGCCTCGTACCAGCGTACGGCGAAGGGGGCGAAGGCGTGCTCGACCAGCGTGGCGGCCCGGTCGTGGGCGCCGGTGTGGAGGGCGACCCTGGCCTCGACGAAGGCGGCGAACGGCGCCAGGACCGGTGCGGAGGCCGCGTCCGCCGCCCTGGCCATCTCCAGCGCGCGCGAGCGCCACAGGTCGAACTCGCCGCTGCCCGCCAGCCCATGGGCCAGCGCCACGGCGGAGACCGCGGTCGACATCCAGGCGCTGCGCGGGCTGCCCGCCTGATGCCAGGCATCCCACATGGCGGGCGCCTGCCGGAAGACCTCCGGGAAACGACCACTCAGCGCGAGCGGCCTGATGGTCTTGGGGATGGACAGGTAGGGGTGCTCGCCGATGGGGTCTTCGCGCTGCGCGCGGTCGGCGACGGCGAGTGCGGCCGGCAGGTCGCCGACACACAGCTCGGCACGCGCCGCGGAGTGGAAGGTGTCGACGATCTCGGCCGCCGCGGCCGGCTCGTGCGCCGGCAGGTGCTCGATGAGCGTGAGCCGCTCCTGGCAGATCCGCTGAACGGTGCGTAACCGGCCGGCCCGCGCGTACGCCCGGGTGAGCACGTCCAGCGCGCCCAGCAGGACGATGGTGTCGCCGCACGCGCGAGCGGCGTCGACGGCGGAGCCGGCGAGCTCCAGGCCGCCCTGATCCCAGGCCCGCGCGGTCGCCACGAGCGCCGCGGTGCGCGAGTCGGCGGGGTCGGCGCTCGCCTTGTCGAGCAGCGCCGACACGGACATCGAGTCGCGATCGTCCGCGCCCCGGTAGCGGTGGGCGACCATGAGGGCGGCGGCGAGCGTGGCGGCCTGCGGGCCGCCGTGTTCGGCCTGGTCGGCGGCCCGCATCAGCAGGCGGAAGGCCAGCGGGCCGTCGGCGATCGAGACGGCCGTGGCGGCCGCGCGCAGGAGGTCCTGATGGCGGTCCGCGGCGTCGCCGGCCCGGTCGGCGGCGGCCAGGTAATGGCCGATCGCCTCGCGGTGGAAGCGCCGCGCGAACGTCAGGTGCGCCAGCGACCTGGCCAGCTGATGCGCCTGCCGGTCCGGTGCGGTGGCCGTGTCGGCGAGCGTGGCCCGCAGATCATCGGCGACCAGATCGAACTGTGGCCGCCAACCGCCGTCGAGCCGTGATTCCAGCGTCGCCGCGGTGCCTGCCGCCCAACGCAGCCGGAGCTGGAGCGTCTCTTCCCTCTCGCCACGGTCTTCGAGTTGGTCGGCGGCGAAAACTCTGATGGTCTCCAGCAACCGCCAGCAGCCGCCGCCCCCCGCTCCGACCAGGCTCTTGTCCGTCAGCCTGCCTATGACGTCGGCTATCGCGCTGGGCGGCGTGTCCGGCATGATCGCCGTGGCCGCCGCCAGGTTGAACCCGCCGATGAACACCGCGAGGCGACGCAGCAGCGCGCGTTCCTCATCGTCCAGCAGGTCGTAGCTCCAGCCGATGACCGCACGCAGCGAGCGGTGGCGTGGCGGCCGGCCACGCGCGCCGGACAGCAGCCGCAGCCGGTCCTGCAGCCCTACGCGCAGGGCGTCGATGCCGAGTGCGGGCACGCGTGAGGCGGCCAGCTCGATCGCCAACGGCAGCCCGTCGAGCCGGGCGCACACCTCGGCGATCGCCGAGGGCTCGGCGGCGAACGCCGGGTCGATGGCGCGCGCCCGATCCAGAAACAGCGCCGCCGCCTCTTCCGCCAGCGGCGGCACCGTGATGACCCGCTCGCCGGCGAGCCCCGGCCGCTCCCTGCCGGCGATCAAGATGCCGGCCTGGGGACAGGCCGAGCGCAGTCTTTCCACCAGATCGCTGACCTCGTCCAGCAGGTGCTCGCAGTTGTCGAGCACCAGCAGCGATCGTCCCAGCGCGACCCGCTCGGTGACCGCCTGCTCCAGCGGCTGGGGCGGACGTTCGGCCAGGCCCAGCGCGTCGGCCACGGCGCGCAGGACGTACCCCTCACCGATCGGGGCGAGATCGACGAACGCCCCACCGGCGGGGAACGACGTCGAGGCCGCCTGCGCCACCACGGCGCCCAGCCGCGTCTTGCCGACGCCGCCGGGCCCCACCAGGCAGACCGGTGTGGCGTGTGCCAGCGCCGCCAGCGCCTCCTGCCGTTCCTGACGGCGTCCGATGAAGGAGGTGTGACTGACCGGGATGCCCTCGATGCGCCCCGGCTTGGCCGAGGGCGATGGCTGATGCCGGGTCATGGCCGCCAGGGCGGTACGGCTGCTCAAGCCGTACTTGCGCAGCAGCGAGGAGACGTGACTTTCCACGGTGCGTACCGAGACCCGCAGCCGGTGGGCGATCTGCGCGTTCGTCAGATGCTCGGCCACCCCCGCCAGCACCTCGGCCTCGCGGGGCGAGACCTCCCGCGGTTTGCCCGGCACCATGCGTCCATTGTGGCCTCCGTGTCTCTTCCGTAGCGAATCAGTGCCGACCTCGTAGTGGTCAGGTGATCTCCACGGATGTCCCGGCATGGCCGGGCGGGCCAAGGTTGCCGGTGTCCGAGGACGACAGCGCCTTCTACCGAGAGGCTCTCATGATCGAACACGCCACCTTCGTGGCCGAGCACGTCTATGACCTTCCACCGGCCGAGGTGTTCTCGGCCTGGGCCGACCCGCTCGTCAAGGCGCGCTGGTCCAGCGGTCCCGCCGAGTGGAATCCGCGGCTCGACGTGGACTTCCGGGTCGGTGGGCTGGAGCGGTATCACGGCACCCCGGTGAGCGGCCCCGCGCACACGATCGAGGCACGTTATCTCGACATCGTGCCGAGCAAACGCATCGTCTACAGCTACGACGTGCTGCTCGACCAGGTACGCAGCCTGGTCTCCCTGGCCACGGTCGAGTTCGTCCGGGACGGGCCGGGCACCAGGCTCGTCCAAACCGAGCAGGTCGCCTTCTTCGCCCCCGAGGACACCGCCCAGTTCGAGCAGCACATGAGGAACGTACTGAAGTCCCTGGACGCGGAGCTGCGCGGCCATCGCTCAACGACGACTCCGGACGCCCGGCACACCGAGAGCCACGAAGCGGGTTCCAGATGACTATGAACGTCGCCCCCTCCACAATCCGCGATGAACGCCGGCTGAGGGCGCTGACCGTCCTGGCGCTGCCCACCCTGCTGGTGGCCATCGACATCTCCGTGATGGGCGCTGCCCTGCCGTCCATAGCGCGCGACCTGCGGCCCAGCGCCGCCGAACTGCTGTGGATCACTGACAGCTACAACTTCCTGGTGGCCGGATCCATGCTCGCCATGGGCGCCGTCGGCGACCGGATCGGCCGCCGGAAGATGATCCTCGTCTGCGCGGCGATCTTCGCGCTGGCCTCCGCCGTCGGCGCCTTCGCCGCCACCCCGCTGCTGGTCATCCTCGCCCGGGCCGTCATGGGCGTGGCCGGGTCGGCCATCATGCCCGCGTCGATGTCGCTCATCGGGGTGCTGTTCACCGAGGAGAAATCACGGGTGCAGGCGATGGGCGCGTACATGACGGTGTTCCTCACCGGCATGGCGGTGGCCCCGTTCGTCGGCGGGCTGCTGCTCGCCCACTTCTGGTGGGGCTCGGTGTTCTTGATCAGCGTGCCGGTCATGGCGATCACCATGGTCGTCGCACCACGGGTGCTCCCCGAGACCCGCTCCGACCAGGCGCCCCGCGTCGACCTCATCAGCACCCTGCAGAGCCTGGCGGCCGTCCTAGCGATCGTCTACGCGCTCAAGGCCTGGGTCAACGACGGCGCCGACGCCTCGGCCTGGCTCACCTTCGCGGTCGGCGTCGTGCTGACCGTCCTGTTCGTCCGGCGGCAACGGCGGCTGGACGACCCGCTGCTCGACCTGGCCCTGATCCGCACCCCGGCAGTCGGCCGTACGCTGGCCGCCCTGTTCCTCACCTCGCTGGTCATGGGCGGCAGCTCCCTGTTCTTCAACCTCTACCTGCAAGACGTGCAGGGCCTGACGCCGCTCGCCGCCGCCTGGTGGACACTTCCGCAGATCATCCTCATGATCGCCGCCTCCAACCTGGGCCCCTGGCTCCACCGCGCCTTCGGCCATCGCACGATCGTGGGGCCGATGCTGCTGATCATGATGCTCGGCTTCATCCTGTACGCCGTCCTGCCCGTCACCTGGATCGGCCGCCCCCTGGCGGCGGCCGGAGCCGCGCTGGCCGCCTTCGGCGTCGGAGCCGCCTTCCCGCTGCTCATGGACCGCGTCATCAGCACCACCCCGCCCCAACGCGCCGGAGCGGGAGCGGCGCTGGCCCAGGTCAGCAACGAGCTCGGCATCGCGGTCGGCCTGACGGTCCTGGGCTCCCTGGGCACCGTCGTCTACCGCGCCCGGCTGAACCTGCCGGACTCGCCGGCCGCCGTCAGCATCGTCGACGGCATCGCCGGCGCCCACGGAGACCCGCATCTCCTGGGGGCTGTACGGGCCGCCTTCACTGACGCCTACAACCTCGTCGGCCTCGTCGGCGTGGCCGTGACCGCCCTGGTATTCCTCCTCACCACCCGCCACCCCCGAAGGAGCTTTCCATGAGGAAGATCGTCGCAGAGTTGTTCTCGTCGCTGGACGGCGTCGTCGCCTCGCCGGACCAGTGGCACGGCCCGTACCACAGCGAGGAGATGGAGCAGGACATCCAGGCCGGTCTGGCGGCGGCGGACACCATGCTGCTGGGCCGGCACACGTACCAGGAGCACGCCGGCTTCTGGCCAGGGGTGAGCGGCGGCCTGGCGGACCTGATGAACGGCATCCACAAGATCGTCTTCTCCGCCACGTTGGCCGCGACCGAGTGGCGCAACTCCACGCCGGCCTCTGGTGACGTCTCCGAGGAGGTCGCGCGGCTCAAGCGGCAGGACGGCAAGGACATCGTGATCACCGGAAGCGTCACCCTGGTCCAAGCCCTGCTGCGGGCCGGCCTGCTCGACGAGCTGCGGCTGCTGATCGACCCGATCGTCGTGGGCGAGGGCAGGAAGCTGTTCGGGGACGAGGGTGGGCGGCTGCCCTGCACGCTCATCGCCTCGCGGGTCTACAAGACCGGCACCATCTCCGCCACGTACTCGCTTACGACCTGACGCTTCAGCGTCCTGGGACCTGGTCGTAGTGCTCGGCGATCTCGTCAGCCGTACGTCGGCGTGGCTGACGATGCACAGGGTCATGGAGCTGTGGCGACCGGGCGCGCTGGGCGTGTGGGACCGGTGATGTGGAAGACCCTGTCAGCCATCGACGAGGACCGGGTGGCGGGGCGGGCCGTCGGCGAGAAGAGCGGTCAGCAGGTGCGGTAGCCCGGCGGGTCGCAGGAGGTCGGTGGTCTCGGTCAGCTCTTGTGCCGTCCACCAGCGGTGGCCGGTGATGCTCGTCCTTTCGAAGTCCTCCATCCGGGTGGTGTCGATCTCGAAGGCGGGGACGCGGGCCAGGTAGTAGCGCTGCCGTACCTCGTAGGTGACGCCGTCTCGATCCATGGTCCAGGGGCGTCCGCGCCACACCTCCGGGCCCAGGCGCACGCCCGTCAACCCAGTCTCCTCGTACAGCTCGCGCAGTGCCGCGTCCTTATGGGTCTCACCGGGTTGGAGACCGCCGCCGGGGGCGTACCAGCGAAGGGTGCCGTCGAGCCGGTTACGGCTGGAGAACAGCAGGAGCCGATCGGCGGCGTCGATGAGGACGACTCGGGCGCTGGGGCGCGCGATCAAGCGGCCCTTCCCATCCTTCGTACGAGCGCGGGGTGCAACCTGATCTCCTTCGGGGCGAGGGGCGAGGCAGGTGACGGGTCTCAGGCGGAGGCGATCAGCCGAAGCCGTTGGGGCAGAGGAAGGCTCTGATGGCGCTCGGCGCGCTCTTGAGGAGTGCCGACTCGTTCTCCAGTGAGCAGAAGTCACTGCCGATCTCGGCGTTGAGGAATCGGCTCGCGTTCCGCTTCGCGATCAGGTCGATGCCGCCGACGCTGGGGGAGTCGAGCTCGGCCGCGACCCAGTAGCCCACGCACCGCTTGCGGGCGACCCTGGCGTCCTGCGGCAGGCCGCCGTTCAGCGCGGCGGCCTGCCGGAGGATCGAGCTCGCGGACGCGCACGGCACGCCGGTGGCCGAGCGGCGTGCGCTGGGGGACGCGCTCGCCTTCTCCCTTGTGGCGGGCGTTTCCTCAGGGGTCTCCGTCTCCTCAGGAGTCTCCCTCGTGCTGGTCGTCTCCTCGGGAGTCGGAGTCGGAGTCGGCGTCGGGGTCTCCGTCGTCTCCTCGGGGTCGGGGTCGCGCTCGTGTCCGGCGTCAGGTTCTCCGCGGGCGTGGACGTGGGAGGGTCGCTCAGGCTCCGGAGTGCCTCCGGTATCCCCTCCGAACCCACCCAGACCAGCGCGCCGATGGCCACGATCGTCGCCAGGACGGCGGCGGCCGGCCACAACGGCACGCGATTGGCAGGTGGTGATACCGGCGGCGGCATGACGATCGTGCCCGACTTGGGTGGGGGCGGCATCGGGGTGGTGCCCGCCGTGAGTGTGGGCGGCATGGGGGTCGTGCCCGCCCTGAGCGCGGTGACCTGGGCGAGCAGCTCGTCCGACGCGGGCCGGGCCGTCCTGTCCTTGGCGAGCGCGCTCCGTACCAGGTCGCGGACCCGCGCGGGCACCCCGGACAGGTCCGGATCGACGCTCATGACGCGATAGGCGAGGACATCGGGGGCTCCGGTGCCGAACGGCGGGCGCCCCGTCGAGGCGTACGCCATCAGCGCGCCCCAGGCGAAGACGTCGGCGGCGGCGTCCGCCTGGTCGCCCCGGTACTGCTCAGGGCTGATCCAGCCGGGCGAGCCGATCAGCGCGCCGGTGCCCGTGAGCCCGCTCTCGTCGAGGGCCCGGGCGATGCCGAAGTCCAGGACCTTCGCGCCGGAGGCGGAGAGGATCACGTTCCCGGGTTTGAGGTCGCGGTGCACGATGCCGGCACGGTGGATGTCGGTGAGCGCCTCGGCGATGTCCACGCCGAACGAGAGCAACTCGTCCGGCGGGAGTGGGGCGTTGTCCTGTACGTACGTGCTGACGGTCGGCCCAGGGACGAACTCGGTGGCCAGCCAGGGCGGCATCGCGGCGGTGTCGGCGGCCAGCACCGAGACCGTGCAGCGCCCCTGTACCCGGGACAGGAGATCGACCTCGCGGACGAAGCGGGCGAGAAACTGCGGATCAGCCGCTAACCCCGGATGGATGACCTTGACCGCGACCCGGGAGCCGTCGTCCGCGATCCCCGCATAGACCACGCCCATGCCACCGGCGCCCATCCGGCCGACGATCCGGTACGGACCGATCGCCTCGTGCTCGTCCTCCATCAGGGGGCCGAAGCCGCCAGGATCACTCATCGAGGCTCCCGATCGCCGGATCATCGCAACAGCAGTGATCTTATTGACGCGTGCCCGGCTGTGTACGCCCGCCCTCGGAGCGTGGTCGTCGGCAGAGTGATCGCGAGCGGCTCGGTCCGGAATTGTCCGGCATTGATAGCCACGTAGATCAATTCCGGTACTCTGCCGGACGTGCGGCGATTGATCACATCCCGCGGGCTATGGCTCGCGCTTTTGGCGGCCATAGCGGCAGCGGCGATCGTGGTGATCGCTCGCTCTCGACGACGCCCGGTCCAGCAGGAGGAGGTGGCTTCCGATCCCCCTTCGATTCCGGCCAGGACCGAGAAATCGCAGTGGCCGCCGGCTCCGATCCTCGGCACTCCCACTGCCGAGGATCTCCAGCGTTACGGCGCCGAAAAGCCCTCCCTCTTCGACCGCGCCGAGTTCACCAGATTCTTCGAAGGCGGCGAACCGAGGGAGCCCCTGGACGACGCCACCCGCCGCCGCCTGACTCGTTGGGGCATCGCCGGACTCGCGATTCTCGTGCTGGCTCTCGGTACTCAAGCCCTTGAATCCGTGGCCTTCCCCGGGCACCCGCCCCCATCTGAGGTTGAGTTCGGGCCATGCCTTGAGAGCACCTCGGATAGCCGTACGGACTGCTTGTTCGCCGGAAACGAGCAGGAGTACGGAAACGAGCAGGAGTATGGTCCGGGCGGCGTTGACGCGTCCGAGTATCAGCAGCCGGCAGAAAGTGGAGAAGCGCAGGTCCGTCTGGACGCGGACTGCCGGCCCGTGGGCACCGCCCCGCGCGTACGGAAACTCGACGCGAAGGTGAAGCGGGCAGTGGACCGGCAGTGGCAGCGCATCGAGGACTGGCTGAAGACCAACGCCCCCCGGAGTTATCGCACGCTCGGCAAGAAGGGAGACGCGGATTCCATCGCGGCCGCGGAGGCGTATATGGGTGTGCGATTCCCCGACGATCTGCGGGCCTCGCTGCTGCGGCACGATGGGGCCGTCTTCCTCGAGGACACCTGGGCCTTCGGTTTCCTGGGCAACTCGAACTTGAGCGTCCGGGAAATGCGTGACACGTGGCGAGAGCTGTGCGACATCGACGGTGAGGAGCAAGGTGATGGGGGATTCTCCGATCCACGATCGGAATGGTGGGACGGGCGAATGCTCCCTGTCGGCGCTGACGGAATGGGCGACCACCTGGTGATCGACTCGGCGCGGAAGGACATCGGGGGCACCGATCACGAGGGCACCATGGACTTCACGCCGGGAGGCATCCGAATCCGCTCGTTCTACGCCCTGCTGAAGACCACCGCCGACGCCATGGAGAAAGGCGGCTCCATCGGCTACTGGAAACCCAAGGCGGTCGACGGCGAGCTCGACTGGGACGTCCTCTGAGCGCCCGATACAGGCAATGATCGGTAGGCGCGCACCATGGGGGTTTTCGTCGATTACTTCACGGTGGACTCCGAGCAGTCCGCCCGGCTGGCCCTGTCCGGTGGGCCGGCCGCCTTGAATCTGCCGTACGTCGACTGCAAGGGCTGGCTCGACGAGCTCGACACGCTGGCCGCCGAGCTGAGCGGACGTGACCTCAGCGAGTTCGGTGACAGCAAGGTTGTCGTCGACGACGGTGAGTCGGCGGGCGTGGAGCTGGCGGCGCCCGAGACCACCGCCGCGCTCGCCGCCGTGGATGACGCGCGGCTGCGCGAGTACGCCGAGGAGGAACTGCTCGACGAGTTCGAGATCGAACGCGTCACGGGCCTGCGGGACCTGGCTCGCGAGGCGGTACGGCTCAACCAGGGGATATATCGCTGGTCGTGCTTCTGAGCGCCGCGAACAGCTCCTCGCGGAGCGCGGGCGGCAGTTTCCGGCCCAGCTTCGAAGGGTTCACCAGCGCGTGGTCGTCGTTGTCCTCGAGTGCCCTCTCCGCGAGGAACTCCAGACTGAAGCGGGCCTGGTTCCGGTGGCGTGGGTCCGGCCAGCGTTCGACCAAGGGCAGCGCCGCCTCCACCCGTGCGCTGATCCGGTCGAGGAGCGCGTAGCCGGGCAGGCCGGGAAAGCGCTGGGCCCGCAGGTCGATGTGCCGGAAGGCGACATCGTCGAGCTCCGCGCCGGTGAAGTCGTTGCCGATGAAGTCATTGCGGTCCCTGCCCAGTGCCGCCTGGTCGTGGGTCGGACGGCCCCAGAAGGTGACATTCCGCACGCGGCCGAGGAAGACGCAGTCGACGAACTCGGCTTCGGACGTGGACGTCTGGTCCCTCAGCCGGGACCCGTCGAACACGCACCTCTCAAACCGGACGTTGCCGAAGGAGGTGTACGGCGCGAATCGGGTGCGGCGGAACACGCAGTCACGGAAGACCGACTGCGGCCAGCGGGCACGGTTCCACCACCCGCGCCCGCGGGTGGCCCCCATCGACAGTTGTACGAAGGCGGTGCCGGAGAAGTCGCAGCCGTCGAACCGGCTGCCATGGACGCTGAAGGAAGCGAAGTGGATCCCGGAGAAGTCCACGCTCACCAGGAGCGCCCTGTCGAAGGTCACACTGGACACTCCGGCGGGGAGGTCGAAACGCTGCTCGCGTAGTGCTCCTTGGACGAGCAGCGACCGTACGTGATCACGCATGCGCGGAGTCTCGCAGCCCGATCCGACAAAACAGCCGGGGAACTGGGGCGGGGCGGCCATCGCGAGCGAGGCACCACCGACTCCTGGGCTCACCCATCGAGTCGGAATATTTCCGTATATGGACAGGCTGACCGGATCATGTCCAGGATTCTTGTGACCGGCGCCGCCGGCAACGTCGGACGGCAGGTCATCGCCCAGCTTGTGTCCGCCGGCGCCCCTGTGCGAGCGCTCGTGAGAGACGCTCAGCAGGCTCGGCTCCCCGAGGGGGTCGAGGCGGTCGAAGGTGACCTGTCCAGGCCGGGCACGCTGGAGGGGGCGCTGGCCGAGGTCGAGACGGTGTTCCTGATCTGGCCCTTCCTCACCACGGAAGGGGCCTCCGCCGTCCTCGACGCGGTCGAGGGTCGTGCCCGCCGCGTCGTCTACCTCTCCTCGTCGGGGGTGGACGACGAGGCCGAGCGGCAGACCGACCCGATCAACCAGCTCCACGCCGACATGGAGGGCCTGATCGAGAGGTCCGGCCTGCGGCGGACCATCCTGCGGTCGAACACGATCGCTTCCAACACTCGCGGGTGGGCCGAGCAGATCCGTGGTGCGGGGGTCGTCCGTGGCCCTGACATCGCCGCCACCGCGGTGATCGATCCGCGCGACATCGCCGCCGTGGCGGTACGTGTGCTGATCGAGGACGGGCATGCCGACGCGACGTACGTGCTGACCGGTCCGCAGGTGGTGACCAGGACCGAGCAGGTGCACGCCATCGGGGAGGCGATCGGCCGTCCGTTGTGCTTCGAGAAGGTGCCCGTGGAGATCGCCCGGCAGCGGATGCTCGCGGACGGCAGGCCGCCGGCCCTGGTAGAAGCCCTGCTGGCCAGCGCCGAAACGCGACCTCGCTCAGCATTGATCACCTCCACCGTGGAAGAGATCACCGGAACTCCGGCGCGTACGTTCCGGGACTGGGCCATCGACCACGCCGACGACTTCCGCTGAGCGGGCCTGAACGGTCTGCCGGAGGGGAGCGGAGCGGGTTCTCTAGGCGTGCAGGAAGCGCGCAAATCGCTGTAAAAGGCGAATTATTGACTATATCTGTACGAAGCGCGTATCGCGCTCCTTGCTCGGCCCCTGCGGGCCTCTGGATCCCCACCCTCACGCAATCTGCCTCGAATGTCCGTTTTCTCCGGTCATGTGTTTGTTTGTCTTTTTTATGGGGCAGGTGGAGACCGGTTGTTCCAGGCGAGCGTGAAGGCAAGGAGCGCTGGTCATGAAAGACAAAGTTCAGATGGGGCTGGCCATCGCCGCGGGCTACTACCTCGGCCGACGCCACAAGCTGCGTTGGGCGACCACGCTGGCCTTGGCCGGAGTGCTCAGCCGGCTGCGCGGTCAGGGAGGCGGCCTGCTGTCGCAGGGAATCAAGATGCTCGGTTCGTCGCCCGAGATGGACAAGATCACCGACCGCCTGCGTGGCGAGCTGATGGACGTCGGCAAGGCGGCAGCCGTGGCCATGACGAGCAGGCAGATCGAATCGCTGACCACGAGGCTGCACGAGCGGGCCGAGGGCCTGCGCCATCCGGGCACGCCTGAGGACACGGACGAAGACGAAGAGGACTACGAAGAGGGCTACGAGGAGGAAGAAGAGGAAGAAGCGCCTGAGGAGGAACCGCCCAAGCCGGCACGGAGAAGGAAGCCCAAGGCCGAGCCCGCACGCGCCACGCGGCCGGTCACCAGGACACGGAGGCGAGCTTGATGGCTCAGGTATCGAAGGCGGGGCCCATCAAGAAGGTCACGGACGCCCTGCCGACAGACGTCAAGAAGGTCGCGGGTGCCCTGCCGACAGAGGCGCTCACCCAGGAGCTCAAAAACCTCGCGCAGGCCTTCATCGAGCGAGCGCTGCGATCCGTGAGCGACAAGGTCGAGGACGTGGCGGGTCGGCTCGCTGATCCCTCGGCAGGCAGCGGGGTCGGCGGTCTGTTCAGCGCGCTCACCGGATCGGATGATTCCGGCGGCAAGTCCGTCAAACGTTCGATGATCGGTGGTGCGATCAAGGGGGCCATCAAGGGCCTGTTCAGCGGCATGACCAAGGGGACCAAGAAGCTGCGCTTCATCAACATCGTCGAATCGATCGACGTCGGCGCTCCCGTACGGGTGGTCTACAACCAGTGGACACAGTTCCAGGACTTCCCGACCTTCATGAAGAAGGTGGAGCACGTAGAGAACGAGAGCGACGAGAAGCTGTCGTGGAAGACGCAGATCTTCTGGTCTCATCGCAGCTGGGAGTCGCACATCGTCGAGCAGGTGCCCGATGAGCGGATCATCTGGCGGTCCAAGGGACCCAAGGGCTACGTCGACGGCGCTGTGACCTTCCACGCCGTAACTCCCAACCTGACCCGGGTCCTGCTCGTACTCGAATATCACCCGAAGGGGCTGGTGGAGCACGTCGGCAACATGTGGCGTGCGCAGGGCAGGCGCGTACGGCTGGAGTTCAAGCACTTCAGGCGGCATGTCATGACGCAGGCCATGCTGCACCCCGACGAGGTGGCCTCTGATGGGTGGCGCGGCGTGATCCACGACGGCGAAGTCGTCAAGGACCACGAGACCGCTTCCCAGGAGGAGCAGGCCGCGCAGGAGGAGGAAGAGGAACGGCCGGAAGAGGAACGGCCGGAAGAGGAACGAGCGGAAGAGGAACGAGCGGAAGAGGAACGGCCGGAAGAAGAGCCGGAGGAAGAGGAAGAAGAGGGAGAAGAGGGCGAGGAACTGCCAGAGGACGAGCTAGAGGAAGAGGAGGAGGAAGAGGAAGAGCCTGAGGAGGAGGAAGAGGAGGAACCGGAGGAAGAGGAAGAAGAAGAGGAAGAGGAGCCGCCTCGCGCGGCCTCCCGGAGGCGGGGGCGCGCCCAGGAGCCACAGTCGCGGCCGGTTCGGCGCAGGGCCGGTTCCCGGACGACGTGACACGGGGCGGCGGCCGCAAAGACCGGCGGGGACGGCGTCCCCAGAGACCGGGGGGCGGTGTCCCAGAAGACCGAGGGAGAAACAATGACCGTGCAACCCGCGACAGGCGGAATATCCGGTGGTCCGTCTCCATCGGGCCTGGCCGACGTCATCGACACGATCCTCGACAAAGGGCTCGTCATCGACGCCTATGTCCGGGTCTCACTCGTCGGCATCGAGGTTCTGACGATCGATGCGCGCATCGTGGTGGCCAGCGTGGACACCTACCTGCGCTACGCCGAGGCCGTGAACCGGCTGGACCTCGCGGAGTCCGGAGGACAAGGGCTGCCCGAGATCATGCAGAACGTGACGCAGGGCAAGGGCAAGAACGTCACCCAAGGAGTCTTGGAAGCGGCAGGGGAGAAGCTGAGCGACTTCGTCGGCGAGCGCGGCGAGAAACAAGAGACGCGCAGCCGGCGGCAAGAGCGAGAGGAGCGCTGAGATGGCGCAGTCTGCGGAAGCCGCGAATGCCGCCGGTCAGGATGTTCCTGAGCAGGTCACCAAGACCGCCGGCGTCTACATCTACGGTCTCGTGCCCGAGGACGTCGAGGTGTCCAGCGACGCGCGGGGCGTAGGGGATGAGACTTCGGAGATCCGGCTGGTACGGCATGGCGAGATCGCCGCTCTGGTGAGCGACGTCACGCTCGACCGCCCGCTCGGCACCCCCGACGACCTGTTCCGGCATGGGGCCTTGCTCGATGCCACCGCCGCCGAGGTGCCCGTCATCCCGCTCCGCTTCGGCTCGGTGATGACCAACGAGGAAGCCGTCGTCGAGGAACTGCTGACGCCGCACCACGATGAGTTCCGCAGCGCGCTGGACGAGCTGGAGGGACGGGCCGAGTACGTCATCAAAGGACGCTACGTCGATCAAACGCTGTTCCGTGAGGTACTGAGCGAGATCCCGGAGGCCGCGCAGCTGCGTGAGCAGATCCAGGGACAACCGGAGGATCTGACGCGGAACGCCCGGATCCGGCTCGGGGAGCTGATCAACCAGGCGGTCGTGGCCAAACGCGAAGCCGACACGCAGGCGGTGGCCGAGGAGGTGGGCCCGCTCGCCACCCTCACCGTCATCCGGGAGCCGTCTCACGAACAGGACGCGGTGCACGTTGCCGTGCTCATGGAGACGGACCGGCAGGACGAGCTGGAGCGGGTGGTGAACGAGTTCGCCGAAAGATGGTCCGAACGGGTGGAGATGCGCATATTGGGCCCGCTGGCACCGTACGACTTCATCACGGCGCGGACACAGGAGTGATGACGGGTGGGACTGATCAGCCTCATCTTCGGCTTGCCGCTCGCGCCGGTCAAAGGGGTGATCCGGCTCGGCGAGCTGATCCAGGAGCAGGTGGAGCGGCAGACGCATGACCCGGCGGTGGTCCGGCGCCGCCTGGAGGAGATCGAGCAGGCCAGGGCCGCCGGCCTGATCTCCGAGGAGGAAGAGGCGCGGGCGATGAAGCAGACGCTCGAATCGATGATGGGCAAGCCCGGCCAGGTGGTGCCCGGCCAGGTTGAGACCGTCGCGCCGGCAGGTGAGGAAGAGGAGGGGTGATCGCATGCCTGTCAGGCGCAGTGTCCGCGAAGAGCGGGCGGCCGGCAGCCAGGCGGCAAGACGCTCACAGGAGGAACCCGACGAGAGACGGACGGAACCACGTCAGAAACGCCGCCCACGCGGCCTGTCGGTGGCGGACGTCGGCGAAGCCGGTTTGGACCACATCGCCGACCTGGTCTCGGGGGAGCCGGAAGGCATCACGATGGTGAAGCCGGTCGAGCGCGGCTGGGTGGTGAACGTGGAGGTCTTGGAAGATCACCGCATTCCCTCTTCCGGTGACATCCTCGCGCTCTACGAGGCCGAGTTGGATCCGGAGGGCAACCTGCTGTCCTACCGGCGGATCCAGCGATACCGGCGGGGCAGCGGCACCAGCGCGGAGGGCGGTTCGCGATGACCGAACCGGGCTCCGTGATGCGTCAGTCCGGCCTGCCTGCCGGGCGGCCCTCCGGCCACGAGCCGGCCAACCTCGGCGACATCCTGGAACGGGTTCTCGACCGAGGCATCGTGATCGCGGGAGACATCCGCGTGAACCTCCTGGACATCGAGCTGCTGACCATCAAGCTCCGGTTGATCATCGCCTCGGTCGACACCGCCAGGGAGATGGGGATCGACTGGTGGGAGCACGATCCGTGGCTCAAAGGGCAGGACCGGGAGCTGCGCGAGGAGAACCGCAGGCTCCGACGACGGCTCGCCGCGGCCGAGGAGGGCGCCGCACTGCCGCGCGGGCCGACCGCGGAGGTCGAGTCCGTCGACGAGCGAACAGCTGAAGTGGACGAGCGAGATGAATGACGAGTGTGATGAATAACGCGGGCACTTACCTGTACGCGGTCACCCGCGACGAGGGTTCCACGCTTCCCGAAGACCTGAAGGGTGTGGCCGGCGAGCGGGTGCGCGCGATCACGCATGCCGGACTCGTCGCGTACGTGAGCACGGTCCCGCTGGACCGGTTCGGGGAAGAGCCGCTGCGGCGGTCCATGGAAGACCTGGACTGGCTGGGCGAGACCGCTCGGGCGCACCATCGCGTGGTGGAGGCGGTGGCCCGGACGACGCCGACGGCTCCGGTCCGCCTTGTCACGGTCTACAGCGGTGAAGATCAGATCCGGGATCTCCTGGACCGGCGGCATGACGATTTCGCCGAGACGCTCGGGCGGATCGCCGACCGGCAGGAGTGGGGGGTGAAAGCGTACGTCGATCCGGCCGCGCCGCCGCCCGCCGAAGCGGGGGAGGAGAGCGCGACCAGGCCGGGACTGGCGTACCTCAAGAAACGGCAGGCGAGCCTGCGCAGTCGTGAGGAGAGCTGGCGCCAGGCCGCCGCGCGTGGGGAGCACATCCATGACGCCCTCAAGTCCGTGGCGGTCGCCAGCCAGCGGCATCGTCCCCAGGACCCGCAGCTGTCCGGTCGTGCCGAGTGGATGGTGCTCAATGGCGCCTACCTGGTCGATCTCGACCGCGGCGCGGAGTTCGCGCGGGTCGTCGACGGGCTGCGGGGCGAGGGAATCGACGTGGAGCTCACCGGTCCATGGGCACCGTACTCCTTCGCCGCCTTCGCCGAGGCACCGGAAAGGCTGGAAGGGGGGACGGGCGATGACGCTTGACGAGCCCCGAGGCGCCGTGCTCGCCCGGGAGGACCGGCTGCCGCCCGAGCGCGTGGCGCTCGTGGACCTCCTCGACCGGCTTCTGGCGGGTGGGGTGGTCGTGAGCGGGGACCTCGTCCTGTCCATCGCGGACATCGACCTGGTGCGCATCTCCGTACGCGCACTGATCATGTCGGTCCGGAGCACCGATGAGGAGTGACCTCGAGAAGGCTTCCTCGGTGCGGAAGGTGCCGTCGCGACGGCTGCGCATCGAGACCGACGCCGAGGCGGTGGAGCGCGACCTGTCACGCCTGGTGCTCACCCTTGTCGAGCTCGTACGCCAACTCGTGGAGCGTCAGTGTGTGCGCCGGATGGAGCAAGGGGACCTGTCGGACGAACAGATCGAGGCACTGGGCGTGACCTTGATGCGGCTGGAAGAGGCGATGACCGAAATGTGCGACAAGTTCGGTCTGTCGCCCTCTGACCTCAATATCGACCTCGGACCGCTCGGGACCCTGCTTCCCCGGGACTAGCTGTCGGCGAGGACCTGCGCCAGCGCGTGTGAGGCCTGGCGGATCATGCCGGGATTGGTCTCCCAGTAGTACGGCAACGCCATCACCGCCTGGGCGAGCGCCCAGCCGCGGCCGCGTAGCCAGGAGGCGTCGTCCACGTCGAGTTCGCGCCGGAATCGCCGGCGGCTGTCACCCGCGAAGACGTTCCACGCGGGCTGGAGGTCGCAGGCGGGGTCGCCCACGTTGAGGCCGCCGAAGTCGATGACCGCCGACAGGCGGCCGTCGACGACGAGCAGGTTGCCCGGGAGCAGATCGCCGTGCAGCCAGACCTCCGGGCAGTCCCAGGCCGGGGCGTCGAGCGACTCCTGCCACGAGCGGAGCGCGGCGTCGCCGTCGATCCGGTCGCCGAGCTGGGCGATCGCCTGACGAACGGATGCGTCGCTCTCCGCGAGCGGGCCGCCCCGGCTGTGCGGGGAGCGCGGCGGCGCACCGGCCGTGGGGAACTGACGGAGCGCGGTCACGAACGCCGCGAGATCGACGGCCGCCTGGTCCAGGTCGTCGATCGTGCCGTTGGCGTTCGCGCCGGGCAGCCACTCGTACACGGACCAGTCGTAGGGATAGCCCTCGGCCGGACGCCCCATGGCCAGCTGCACGGGAAGCGCGAGGGGCAGGTGCGGCGCGAGCCTCGGCAGCCACTCCGCCTCCTTCGCCGCCTGCTTGGTGGCCCACTCGATGCGCGGGAGCCGAGCGACCAAGTGGTCACCGAGCCGGTAGATGTGGTGGTCGGTGCCGTACGAGGCGACGGGAGCGATCGGCAGGCCGGCCCAGCGCGGGAACTGCCCGGCGAGCAGGCGGCGCACGAGGGCGACGTCGGTCTCGATCTCGTCGGCGTGCATCTTGGTTGCGCTCATCGCCGTCATTCTTGGTGAACCGCCTTGATCGTCGCAACGGAGTTTCGCCGGCAACGGCCGGGACCGGCCCGGCCGTTGTCGTGAAAAGTCAGGCCGAGGTGCGCACAGCCGGGTCCTGGGCGGTGGCCGTGGTGTCCCGTTCGGGCCGGCGCAGCACGGTCAGCGCGACGATGAAGGCGGCCACGAGCAGCGCGGCGGAGATGGTGAAGGCCACGTGATAGCCGCCGGTCAGCGCGACCGCCTGGCTCTGCCCGGCGGACAGCAGATCCTCGGTACGGGAGGCGGCCAGCGTGGACAGGACCGCGACGCCGATCGCCATGCCGACCTGCTGCGTGGTGTTGAACAGCCCGGAGGCCAGGCCCGCGTCGTCGGCCTTGGCGCCGGACATGCCGAGCGTGGTCAGCGCCGGCAGGACCAGGCCGCCGCCCGCGATGAGCAGCATGACCGGGAGCAGGTCGGTGACGTAGTTGGCGGTCACCGGGACGCGAGTGAGCCAGCCCATCGCCGCCAGCAGGAGCGCCAGGCCGGCCAGCAGGACGGGGCGGACGCCGAAGCGGGTGTTGAGCCGGGCGGAGACGAACAGCGACACGGCGCCGATGGCCACCGCCGCGGGCAGCATCGCCAGGCCGGTGCCGAGCGCGCTGTAGCCGAGGACCTTCTGCATGTAGAGCGCCACGAGGATCTGGAAGGCGAACATGGCCGACAGCGCCAGCATCTGGACCAGGTTGGCACCGGAGACGGTACGCGAACGGAAGATCCGCAGGGGCATCAGCGGGGTTCTGGCGGTCGCCTGACGGATGACGAAGGCGGCGAGCAGGGCGAGGGATACCGCGCTGAGGCCGAGGGTGTGCGCGGCGAGCCAGCCGTACTCCTCGATCTTGACTACCGTGTAGATGCCCAGCATCAGGCCGCTGGTGACCAGTACGGCGCCGATGACGTCGGCCCCGGCGGCGAGTCCGGCGCCGCGGTCGCCGGGCAGCGCCCGGATCGCCAGCGCGATGGTGGCCAGGCCGATCGGCAGGTTGATGAAGAAGATCCAGTGCCAGCTGAGCGCGTCGGTGATGACCCCGCCCAGAACCTGGCCGATCGAGGCGCCGGCGGCGCCGGTGAAGCTGAAGATGCCGATCGCCTTGCCGCGTTCGGCGGGCTCGGTGAACAGCGTCACCAGGATGCCGAGGACGACCGCGGAGGCCATCGCGCTGCCCACGCCCTGCAGGAACCGGGCGGCGATCAGCAGGCCGGGCCCGGTCGCCGCGCCGGCCAGCAGCGACGCGGCGGTGAAGACCGCGTTTCCGGCCAGGAACATGGTTTTACGGCCGATGAGATCACCCAGCCGGCCGGCCAGGAGCAGCAGTCCGCCGAAGGCGATTCCGTACGCGTTGACGATCCAGCTGAGCCCGGCGGGCGAGAAGCCCAGATCCCGTTGCATGGCCGGCATCGCGACGGTCACGATGCTGCCGTCCAGGACCGTCATCAGCATCGCGGCGGACAACACCATGAGTGCCGGCCAGCGCGATGGTTGGGGGGAAGGTGCGGTATATGACATGGCCATCTCCTGCTCAAAGGGCGAACAAGAGGAACCATAACAGATAGTTCCGTTGCAGACTATATGTCTCGGACCTTCTTAGCCCTTCTGTCGAGCCCTTCGAACCCCTTGCGGCGCCTCGGCGGGAGTGGCCAGATGCCCCGTGACCAGCCGATTCATGGCCCGCAGCAGCACCTCGGCCTCGTCCTCTGGCAGTGAGGCCAGGGCCGCCCGATGCACGCCATCGACGATCGTCTGGCTCTGCTTGGCAACCTCCGCCCCCTTCTCGGTGACGGCGATGATCCGGGCCCGCCGGTCCGTGGTGGACGGGCGGCGCTCGGCGAGGCCCGCCTTCTCCAGGGCGTCGACGGTGACCACCATCGTGGTCTTGTCCATGTCACCGAGCTCGGCGAGCTGGATCTGCGTGCGCTCCTCTTCCAGGGCGTGCACGAGCACGCAGTGCATCCGCGCCGTCAGCCCGATCTCCGCCAGCGCCGCCGCCATCCGCGTCCTCAGGATGTGGCCGGTGTGATCCAGCAGGTACGACAGGTCCGGCGCGGTGCGGGAAGGGGCCATGGCAGTCATGCCGTCCAGTTTAGCAATTAGTTCCGTTACGGATTATCCCCATGCTTCGCGTCGCCCTTCCTGGCGGCTTCGGCCACGCGGCGGACGGCGCTCTTCCCGGCCTCGCCGGGTGCTCGCACCTCTGCTCTGGAGGAAGCGAATCCGGCCGGATCATCGAGCGCCGGGTCCTGGCTGAGGATGCGCTGGTGCAGGCGCTCGATGTCCGCGCCCGGATCGGCCCCGACCTCCTCGGCCAGCCGATTCCGCAGGGCGGCGAACGCGCCCAGGGCCTCGGCCGGTCGGCCGGCGCGGTGGCAGGCCAGCATGAGCAGGCCGGTCAGCTGCTCGTCGGGCGGCCCGGCGCTGGCCAGGTCGAGGATCTCGGGGACGAGCAGCGCATGGTGCCCGAGCCGCAGTTCGGCCTCCAGGCAGTCGATCACCGCGGCTCGGTGCTCCGCCTGCAGCTTGGCACGGGCGTTCGCCGCCGACTGGCCGGTCAGGCCGCTGAGCGGCTCGCCGGGCCGCAGGCCGCGGGTGCCCCACTGACGAAGGGCGTCGCGCAGGATCGGTACGGCCTGCGCGTCGTCACGCACGATCAGCGGCCGCGCCTCGTTCACCAGATCGCGGAAGCGGTAGACGTCGACCTGGTTCCGGTCGGCCAGCAGCCGGTAGCCGCCCTGGTACTTGGGCAGCATGTCGCCCAATTTCGGCCCGGCGGAATGTCCCAAATGGGCGCGCAGGTCACTCGCATAGTGCTGGATGACCTTGCGTGCGCTGTTTATCGGCTCCGCGCCCCAGATCTTGTCGATCAGCTCCTCCATGGTGACCGGCCGGGTCCCGGCGAGCAGGAGCAAAGCCAGCATCAAACGTTGTTTTCGGTCACCGACATAAACCCGCACACCGTCCCGGTAAGCCTCCACGCCGTTCAACAATCGAAACTGCATCGGTCCACTCCTTCGTACTACGTGTATTGGATATGACTAACGGCGTTCATAGAATTCCTATGGCTGACCAACGGCGCGGCACCGAGCCGATACCCAGGCCGACCGGACAGCGGGCGGCACAAGGCTCCCCGGACGAACAGGAGAGAAATAATGGGTACTGCCAAGGAAAGCCGGTCGCAGCGCGCCGCATGGTTCAAGGCGACCTTCAGTGACAACGGCGGCGGCTGCGTGGAGGTCGCGCTGGGCGAGAACGTGGTCGCGGTTCGCGACTCCAAGGACCCCGAGGGGCCGGTCCTCTACTTCAGCGGTGAGGAGTGGGGCGCGTTCCTCGCCGGGGTGCACGCGGGCGAGTTCGACCTGAGGTGATCCGCGGAGGACGCCGTGACGCGCGGGTCGCGGTGTCCCCGGGAAGTGCGCGAGGTGCCCGCTCCCGGGGGCTGGGCGGACGGTCGTGCGCAAGGCGGGGTCACCGATCCGCGGCGCGGACGTCGGCGCTGATCGTGGCGAGGAAGTCCCGCGCCTCGTCGCCGAAGACGGCCATCCGGCTCAGCAGGGACCACTGCCGCTGATAGACCGCGATGTCGTCGGCGTGGCCGGCGGTCAGCCTCACATGCGCGACTTCTATCTCCACAAAAGTATCCGCCGCGCTGCCGTCGCTCTCGTAGACGGTGAAACCGTGCGGGGGGCAGACAAGTGCTTCTGTGTTGTGCGGTATCAAGCCGATGGAGACGTTCTCCAGGGTGCTCAGCGAGGCTATCCGGTCCAATTGGGCGAGCAGGAGTTTGGGCGATCCCGGGCGGCACCTCAGCGCCCCCTCGGTAATGAGGAATTCGAAACGCCGGCTTTCCTCATAGAGGGCGAGCTGCCGTTGCAAACGAGCCGCGACGGCCATGGACAGATTGCCCTCGCTGTACGGCGGGTCGAACAACGCGAAGATGCGCCGGGCATACTCGGCGGTCTGCAACAGCCCCGGAACGACGGTGGGCTGGAATCCCCGCACCAGCTGCGCCTGGTCCTCCTGCTCCCGGATCTCGTCCTGCAGGTGCGCTTGCCGCTGGAGCGCGGCCCGCCAGCTGTGCATCTCGGTGAACGCCGCCTCGGTCAGGTCGGTCAGCCATTCCCGGGTCTGGCTCGAGGCCGCCACCGCCTCGCCCCACGCCGTCACCTCCGGCAGCGAGGGGATCACGCTCCCCGACTCGATGCGGGAGACCTTGGACTGGCTGATGCCTACCCGATGCGCCAGGTCGCGCCCGGAGATCCCGGCCAGGTCACGCAGGCGCCGCAGCTCCGTGGCGAGACGCTCACGCTTGGTGCGCTGTTCCGCGCCGTCACCGTTCATCCGCTCCGCACCCTCGACAGCATCCGGCGCACCATTCTCTACGAACCAGTTTGATGCCAATTGATGATGCACTAAATCAGCTAATGTCGCACACGTCAAACTGGTGGGCAGTGCACGATCCTGCCCTGATCGAGGGAAGGATGGCTGGTCCACGCGTGGAGGGGCTCACATCGGCGGGACGGCAGGGTGATTCATAGTGATTCAGAGGGGGCGGGCTCGGTCTCGGTGGGGGCGAGATCGGCTGCGCGCGGCGGGCTCCGGGCCCGGCCACCGCGTTCTGCGCGCCGCGGTGGCCGGGCAGCCAGAGGTACGCGCGCGGGCGACAACCGGTTCATGCCCAGTAGAGCGCGCTCAACGACAACTGACCAGACCTCAACCGGAGCGTGCCCCATGGCAGCTGGTCAGACCTCATCTGGAGCGCGCCCCACGGCGCTCGGACCCAGCTGGAGCGCGCCCGACGGGCACCTGGTCAGACCTCGGTTTGGGCGCGCCACGACGTCAACTCATGCGGTGCAGCTCCCACGGGTCGTGCGCGGAGAACACCTCCACCCCGTGCACGTTCGCCAGCTCGCGCAGCCGCTCCTGGCTCGTCAGCCGCGCCCCCTCGTCCACCTGCGAGTCGAGCTGCACGCTGTCCATCAGCGGATGCGCTTGCGGGTCGTCGGCCGACAGCTCGCGGTGGTAGAAGTAGGCGTCACCGGCGTGCAGCAGCCACCGGTCGCCGTCCCTGACCGCCACACCCGCGTGGCCCACCGTGTGCCCGCCGAGCGGCACCATCAGGAAGTCCGGCGAGAACGTCGAAGGCCGCACCCCCTCGACCCCGTTCCAGGTGTCGCCGGTGCCGGGGTAGGTGACCCAGCGCGGGCCGTGCGCCCAGTGGCCGGGGCGGTAGCGGCGGTTCGGCGCCTCCGTCAGCGCCGCCTGCAGCTCGGCCGCCATCACGTGCACCTCCGCCTGTGGGAAGTCGGGCAGCCCGCCGCTGTGGTCGACGTCCAGGTGGGTCAGCAGGATGTGCCGTACGTCCGCCGGGTCGTAGCCGAGGCCGGCGATCTGCTGGACGGCGGTCTCCGCCGGCCGGAGCGCGGGCCCGACCAGCTCGACCCACTCGGCCTCGAGCAGCTCGCCGGGCCGCGTCACGTCGTCCAGTCCCAGTCCCGCCTCCACCAGGACGAGCCCCGAGTCGGGGGTCTCGACCAGCAGGGCGTGGCAGACGGCGGGCGCGGAGGGCAGGGACTCGGTCGAATCGATCTCGCGCATCGAGCCGAGATTCAGGTGATGGATTGTCATGTGCTCTAGACTGCGACTTGAAGCGCGGTTCAAGTCAAGTCAAGGAGCGGGCTGTGGACGAGACGTTGCTCGACATCGGCGAGGTGGCGCGGCGGGCGGGTCTGGCGCCGTCGGCGCTGCGGTTCTACGAGCGCAAGGGGCTCATCACGGCCGACGGGCGCAACGGCCTGCGCCGGTCGTACCTGCCCGAGACGCTCGACCGCCTGGCGCTGGTCACCTGCGCGCGTGACGCGGGGTTCACGCTCGCCGAGATCGCCGCGTTCCTGCAGGCCGGGCCGTCCGACGCCGTGTTGCGTGAGCGGATGGCCGCCAAGGAGCGCGAGGTCGACGAACGGATCGCGCAACTCACCCGGCTGCGCGACAGCCTGCGCCATGCGGCGGTCTGTGACCACGATCCGTTCGTGGAGTGTCCCGACTTCAAGCAGGCCATCCGCCGCGTCAGCGTCCCCTAGCGGGGCCGTCCTCCGGGTGGTCCGTCACACGACCGTCTTAGCCCCTGTGACGGTCCTGTGGTGGCTGGTGTCCTTTTGGAGGGATACCCCCTCCGGGGAGAGGAGGAAGCCGGTCCGTGGTGGCTGAGGTCCCTCAGGAAGATGCCCCCTCCGAGGCTGTGGAGGAGGCCGGTCCGTGGTGGTTGGGGTCCTTGGGAGGTGCCCCCGTTCCGGAGAGCGGGGGAAGCCGGTCCGCGGTGCTGGGAGGGGGGACCCTCTCCGGGGGGTCAGCCTGCGCTCACGTACTGCCTCGGTCGCAGTGCGTGGGCGCGGAGGGCGGCCAGCGCCGCGAGTTGGCCGGAGCGGGTCACCCGTACGGCGAGGTCGTCGGCGAAGGCCAGGCCGAGTGCCTTGAGCTGGGCGACCAGGTCGATGACCGGCGTGGCGACGTCCTCAAGGCTCGTCGCCGGATGCCAGCCCTCGCCGCCGACCACCTCGGCCACCCGTTCGCGCAGCTCGGTGGGCGACATCAGGGCGCCGTCGGCCAGCAGCATGAGCGCGGCCTCACGTGCCGAGACCTCGAACTCGTGCTCGCCCCTGGCCAGGAGCAGCTTGGTGACCGCGTCCCACATGGCCTCGGGTGAGTCGAGCAGTCGCCGGCCGTAGTCGGTGATCGACAGCCGGACGCCGGAGCGGCTGATCGCACCCAGCTCGCGTTCGGCCAGCTCGCGCAGCCGGAGTGCCTCCGGTGAGGGGGCCAGGCGCATGGGGAGGCTGCCTTCGGAGGCGGCCAGTGACAGCAGGCCGTGCAGCGCGGGCAGCTTCTGGACCGAGACGGGAGCGTGCAGCCGTACCTCGAAGGGCTGGGCCAGCTCGCGCCGGGCCGGGCCGCGGCCGAGCACCCAGCGGTTGAGGCGTTCGCCGTGCACGCGGTGCAGCCAGCTGTCGCCGCCCAGCTCGGTCCGCGGCGCGGTGAGCCAGCGCTTGGTCAGTGCGCCGGGATCGACGCTCTCGCCCGAGACGATCGCCAGCTCCAGCGCCGCGGAGCAGGCGACGTGCGCGCCCAGCTCCTCGGGGCCCATGATCATGCTCCATTGGAGGTCGGGCACGTCGGGCGGGAGCACGCCGGTGGCCTCGAGCGCCACCTGGTAGGCGCTGGTGCCCGCGTCCTCGCCCTCGCGGGCGTAGGTGCGCAGGATCTTGGCCGTGGTAGCCGATTCGCACAGCCCGGCATAGCGCTCCAGCCCGCCGACCTGCAGCAGCCGCCCGAGCGCGCGGGCCAGCCGCTCATGGTCGCCACCGACCTTGAGCGGCAGTGTGTACCAGAGGAACTCGCAGACGTCGAGCTGCGTAACCGTCTCCAGCGGCTCCCCGCCCGTCAACCACTCCACAGCGGTCCTGGCCTCTTCGGCCAAGTCCGGCTCGGAGCGCTCCAACTCGGCGAGCAGGGCGGTGACGTCTGGTGCACTCATGCCTCGAAGTTTGCCGTATCGACCCCGGGCCTGACGATGACCGAAACCGGTGCGTATTGGGTCTTGCACTGCGACTACCCTATGAAATTAGTAAATATGGAACTGTGACCGGATCAAATCCACCGCTTGTCGAAGAGCATCCGTGCCTTCCACTCGGTGTAGGGGATCAGCTCGGCGGACAGAACCGGATGCAGCCACCAGAAGTTGATCAGTGCGAGTAGTGCGAACGCGCCGACGGCCGCAGCCCCGAGCGTACGCCTCAACGGTACAGCCCCACCCGGTGTCTTCGCTGAGGGGCCTATCAGCAAACCCGCGCACAGGGTGATGGCCAGCACCATGAACGGCACCATCGGCACCGCGTAGAACAGGAACATCGTGCGGTTCTCGGTGATCGCGAAGTAGAACCAGGGCAGCCAGCCCATCGCGTAGGCCAGCAGCACCGCGCCCGCCCGCCAGTCCCGCGTGGCGACGTACCAGGCGATCAGGGCGATCAGCGCGGCCAGCGCGCCGAACCAGATCACCGGCGTGCCCACGCCGAGCACGGCCTCGGCGCAGTCCTTCGCGCCGCAGGCGCCGCCCTTGTTGCCCTCGTAGTAGAAGGCGACCGGGCGCAGCAGCAGCGGCCACTGCCACGGATCCGACATGTAGGGATGTGAGGTCGCCAGCCCGCTGTGGAAGGAGAAGACCTGCCACTGGTACTGCACCCACGACCGCATCGAGTCGATGACGAAGTAGATCGGGCCCGACGAGGTGGCCTGGTCCCAGTTGCGGCCGTAGCCGGCCGCGCTGACGAACCAGCCGGTCCAGGTGGCCATGTACGTGACGAACGGGGTCAGCGCGAAGGCGACCAGACCGGTCGGCACGTCCTTGGCGAAGGCGCCAGAATAGGGGTTGCGCAGGCCGACGGCCCGCCGCGCGCCGAAGTCCCACAGCAGGCTCATGACCGCGAAGGCGGCCAGGAAGAACACCCCTGACCACTTGACCCCCATGGCGGCCCCCAGGCAGAGGCCGGCGGCGATCCGCCACGGCCGCAGCCCCAGCCAGGGCCCCTGCGGCGACAGCGGCGAGGTCTCGTACCAGTCGACCAGCCGCTCGCGCGCCCGGTCGCGGTCGACCACCAGGCAGGCGAACCCGGCCAGCACCCAGAACATCAGGAAGATGTCCAGCAGCGCCGTACGCGACAGCACGAAGTGCAGCCCGTCGAGGGCCAGCAGGAGCCCGGCGAAGCAGCCGAGCAGGGTCGAGCGGGTCATCCGGCGGGCCAGCCGGGCCAGGACCAGGATCGACAGCGTCCCGATCACCGCCGCGGCGAACCGCCAGCCGTAGGGGTTCATGCCGAACAGCCACTCGCCCGCGCCGATCATCCACTTGCCCAGGGGCGGGTGGACCACGTAGGAGGCGCACTTGTCGAGCGTCGCCTCCGTGCACTTCTGCCAGATGTCGGTGTTGCCGGCGATGAGCGCCTTATCGGCATCCTTGATGGTGACCCGCTCCACGAGCCACGTGATCAGCGAATAGCCGTCCTTGGCGTAATAGGTCTCGTCGAAGACGACGGCCTTCGGGTGGCCGAGCCCCATGAAGCGCAGCACCCCGCCGAACACGGTGATGAACAGCGGCCCCAACCAGCCCCACAGCACGCTGCCACGCATCGGCGGGACCATCCGATCTCGGATGGATCGCGTCCCGGGACTGCTCTCGTCCGCCGCCGGTTGGCCACTTGACTGACCAAAGGTTTCGTACGGGAAATCGGTCACCGCCATTCGGACATCGTACGGGCCTCAAGCCAGTGCTTACCCAGGAAACAGAGTCTTATCGGGATGCCCTGCCACAATGGCCGGGTGACAGTAAAGGGCAGGTTGGTGCTGGCAGGGGCCCCCATCGGGCAGGCGGGCGACGTTTCGCCGCGGCTGCGCGAGGTGCTCGAGAACGCCGACGTGGTGGCGGCCGAGGACACCAGGCGCCTGCGCAGGCTGGCCGGCGACCTCGGCGTGGAGATCCGCGGGCGGGTCGTCTCCTACTACGACGCCAACGAGGCCGGACGCGCGGCGGAGCTGGTCGAGACGCTCAAGCAGGGGCAGACGGTGGTTGTCATCACCGACGCGGGCATGCCGGGTGTGTCCGACCCCGGCTACCGCCTGACGCATCTCGCGGTCGAGGAGGGCATCACGGTCACCGCCCTGCCGGGTCCGAGCGCCGTCACCACCGCGCTGGCCGTCTCCGGTCTGGCCAGTGACCGGTTCTGCTTCGAGGGCTTCCCGCCGCGCAAGCCTGGAGAGCGCGCTCGCCGCCTTTCTGCGCTGGCGAGGGAGGAGCGCACGATGGTGTTCTTCGAGGCGCCCCACCGGCTCCAGAGCGCGCTGGAGGCGATGGCGGAGGCCTTCGGCCAGGAACGGAAGGCCGCCGTCTGCCGCGAGCTCACGAAGACCTACGAAGAGGTACGGCGTGGCGGCCTGAGCGAGCTGGCCGCATGGGCGGCGGCCGGCGTCAAGGGTGAGATCACCGTCGTGGTGGCCGGTCACGTCCCGGACGACACCGAGCCCGATATCGAGTCACTGGTCGCCGAGGTGGACCGCCGCGTGGCCGGCGGGGAGCAGCGCAAGGCGGCCGTCGCCGACGTGGCCAAAGAGGCGGGTCTGCCCAAGCGGGAGCTCTACGACGCGGTTCACAGGAGATCGTCCACGCCATAGGGTGCGCATCGTGAAGAAATGGGGGATTTCCGCACAGCGGCTGGTCCCGCCGATGCAAGGGGGCGCCCTCTGGGGGTGGCTGGGGCCGATCGCGGTCGCCCTCTTCGGCGGAATCCTGAGATTCGTCAGGTTGAGCGAGCCGAGGGCCATCGTCTTCGACGAGACGTACTACCTCAAGGACGCCTACTCGCTGCTCAGGTTCGGGGTCGAGCGGGTCACGCTCGGTGACTCCAAGAACCCGGAGGCCGACCACCGGCTGATGGCCGGCAACCTCGACATCTTCAAGCACTGCCCGAACACGACCGACTGCGCCTCCTTCGTCGCCCACCCGCCGCTGGGCAAGTGGATGATCGGCGTGGGCGAGTGGCTGTTCGGCATGAACCCCTACGGCTGGCGGTTCGCCGCGGCGGTGGTCGGGACGCTGTCGATCCTCATCCTGGCCCGGCTGGCGCGGCGGATGACCCGCTCGACGATGCTGGGCTGCCTGGGCGGGCTGCTGCTCTCGCTGGACGGGCTGCACCTGGTGCTGTCGCGTACGGCGCTGCTGGACATCTTCCTGATGTTCTGGGTGCTGGCCGGGTTCGCCTGCCTGGTGGTCGACCGCGACTGGTCCCGGCAACGGCTGGCCGACTGGTACGACAGCTCGCCGCTGTCGCCGCAGGGGCCGGGGCTCGGCCTGCGGCCATGGCGGATCGCCGCGGGCCTCTGCCTGGGGGCGGCCTGCGCGGTGAAGTGGTCAGGGATCTTCTTCTTGATCGCGTTCGCGGTCATGAGCCTGCTGTGGGATATGGGGGCCAGACGGGCCGTCGGGCTGCGCAATCCCTACTCCGGCGCCTTGGCCAAGGACATGCCGTCGGGGCTGGCCGCGCTCGGGCTGGTGCCCGCGCTGACCTTCGTGGCCTCGTGGACGGGCTGGTTCGTCACCGCGGGCGGCTACGGGCGCAACTGGGACCAGGCGACGTCGTCGGGGCCGCTGTTCTTCGTCGTCGACTCGGTGCGGTCGTGGCTGAAGTATCAGGGGCAGGTGCTCGGCTACCACACCGGGCTGCACGACTATCACCCGTACATGTCGGATCCGTGGACCTGGCCGGTCCTGTTCCGGCCGGTCTCCTTCTTCTACCCGACGGACCTGCCGCCTTCGGCGTGCGGGGCGGACAAGTGCTCGCAGGCCGTGCTGGGGGTGGGCACGCCCGCCCTCTGGTACGCCGCCATGCTCGCCCTGCTGGGACTCATCGCCTGGTACGTCGCCACGCGCGACTGGCGAGCCGGGGCGGTGCTGCTGACCTTCGCCGCCGGCTGGCTGCCGTGGTTCTACTACGCCATCGCCGACAAGCGGACCATGTACCTCTTCTACATGATCCCCGTGGTGCCGTTCATGGTGCTGGCGCTCGTCCTGGTCGCGGGGCTGGTGATCGGGAAGGAGAGCGCCCCGCCCGCGCGGCGGGCGGTGGGGGCCGCGGTCGTAGGGGCGTTCACGCTGATCGTCCTGATCAACTTCTGGTGGCTCTACCCGGTGCTGGTGGCCGAGACGCTCACGCAGGCACAGTGGTGGGCTCGGATGCTGACGCGGGCTTGGGTCGTACCCGCGCCCAAGTGACGCCGCGGCGCAGCGTGATCGCCGCCGCGATGCAGGCCAGGGGGACCGCCGGCAGGACGTAGCGGTAGTCGAACTCCGCCGTCGCGGCGGGCGCGAGCAGCAGGCCGAACGCCCCGAGCCAGGGCAGGATCACCGGCCCGCCGAACCGGCGCCAGCGGACCACCGTGCCGTACAGGCCGATCAGCATCACGCCGCCCAGCACGATGCCGGGCAGGTAGACCACCTGCTGGTAGCCGCTCATGATCTGCGCGAAGGGTGCGACGATCTTCGTCTCGGGCGGGCCCTGCTCGTAGGTGTAGGCGTCGGTGTCCGTGCGGCCCTGGTAGGAGGGCCACTGGGGCAGTCGCTTGGGATTGCCGCTGTCATCCAGCTCGTAGAACGGGATGAAGCGATACATGTTGTACGTCTTCTCGTCCGGGAAGCGCGGCCGGCCCCAGTTGAAGGCGCGGAAGAAGTCACGCGCCACCACCTTCAGGTAGTCGCCGGGCTGCGAGGTGATCGCCCGCGTGGCGAACGCGCTGGCGGCCTCGTTGGTGATGTCGGTGAACTTCTTGCCCGCGCCCCAGCGGTGCAGCACCTCACCCGTGCCCTGGCCGTCGCCGTTGCCCTGGCCCCAGAGGTACCACTGCGCGTAGTCCTTGCGCTGATTGACCGGATCGTTGATGCACAGGAGCAGCATCTGGAGCTCCCGATATTTGTCGATGTGCATCTTGTTGCAATCGGCGAAGATCGCCGTGCGCATGTAAAGGATGAGCCCGTCGCTGTTGGTCATCGCGAATTTACCGAAATTTGTTGAGAACCACCCCATGTAGGCGAGGACCGGGACCGCGCAGGCCATGATCACGGCCACGATCGCCTTCCACCCGGTCCGCTTGATGAGCAGGTACGCGACGACCAGGGCGAGGATCGGCAGGCCGATCGAGCGGGTGAGCGCGGTGAGCGCGAGCAGCAGCCCGACGACCACGCCCAGCTTCCAGGACATCCGCCGGTTCCACAGGACGATCGTGATCACGCCCACGACCAGCAGCGTGAACAGCGTGTCGGACATGATGAGCTGTTCGAGCTGGATCTGGTAGGCGTCGAACAGCACCGGGACGGCCGCCAGCGTCGCCCCCCACTTGGGCAGCCCGAACTTCGCGCGCAGCAACGCGTAGATGAGCGCGCCCGTGGCCAGGCCCATCAGGTGCTGGGACATGGTCACCAGGGTGAAACTGTGGAACGGCTTGAGCAGCAGCAGCCAGAACCCGTAACCGTCGGGCCGGATCGGGTGCGGCCGGGGGTGCAGCGCCACGGAGACGTACTCGTAGGAGTCGTTGAACCACATCGCCGGGCCGTAGCCGAGCATGGTGATCAGCCGCAGCACCCCGCCAATGGCGAATGCGGCGGCGAACACCCGATGACGGCCGACGAACGCCCACACGCGCGCTATCCGGCCAGGGGCGGAGGGGTCCCCGGGGGTAATCTCCGCGACGCTCACCATGCTGTAAAGAATGCCAGTCGTTTTTAGGACTTGACCCGACCATCCTCGGGCACAGGGCATGATGGTGGGCTGGAAGAGCCTTAACTGAAGGGTTGAGACGTGGAACTGACGGTGGTCATGCCCTGCCTCAACGAGGCGGAGACCGTGGAAGTCTGTGTACGCAAGGCACTGGCGTGCATGGAAGAGCACGGCATCGAGGGCGAAGTCCTGATCGCCGACAACGGCAGCACGGACGGCTCGCAGCAGCTCGCCCGCGACGCCGGTGCGCGTGTCGTCCACGTCGATGAGAAGGGCTACGGCAACGCCCTCATGGGCGGAATCCGTGCCGCGCGCGGCAAATACGTCATCATGGGCGATGCCGACGACTCCTACGACTTCACCTCGTTGCTCCCATTCGTCGAACAACTGCGCGACGGTGCCGATCTCGTGATGGGCAACCGGTTCAAGGGGGGCATCGCCCCCGGCGCCATGCCTCCGCTCCACCGCTACCTGGGCAACCCGGTGC
This sequence comes from Nonomuraea aurantiaca, assembly GCF_020215705.1. Taxonomy (GTDB): domain Bacteria; phylum Actinomycetota; class Actinomycetes; order Streptosporangiales; family Streptosporangiaceae; genus Nonomuraea; species Nonomuraea aurantiaca. The sequence goes on from NZ_JAIWNB010000015.1 coordinate 97,550, forward strand.
TGTCGTTCATCGGCCGGCTGTTCTTCCCGTCGGCCATCGGCGACTTCCACTGCGGCCTGCGCGGGTTCCGGCGCGACTCGATCCTGAAGCTCCAGCTGCAGACGGGCGGCATGGAGTTCGCCTCCGAGATGGTCGTCCGCTCCACGCTGTCCGGCCTCGACGTGCGCGAGGTGCCCACCACGCTGTCGCCCGACGGCCGCTCCCGGCCGCCGCACCTGCGCTCCTGGCGTGACGGCTGGCGCCACCTGCGCTTCCTGATGCTGTACAGCCCCAAGTGGCTGTTCTTCTATCCCGGCATCCTGCTGATGATCATCGGACTGGTCGCTGGCACGGCGCTGACGTTCGGCCCGGTCGAGATCGGCGAGCTCGCCTTCGACGTCGACACCCTGGTCGGCGCGTCGGCGGCGGTGGTGATCGGCTTCCAGGCGGCGTTGTTCGCGCTGTTCACCAAGGTCTACGCGGCCGAGGAGGGCTTCCTGCCCGAGTCGCCACGCATCCGCAGGCTCATCGACATCGTCACCCTGGAGAAGGGCCTGGTGGTCGGCGGGTTGCTGGCCCTGGCCGGTCTCGTCGGCCTGGTGATGTCGCTGTCGCACTGGCAGGTCCGCAGCTTCGGCTCGCTGGACCCGCGCGAGTCGCTGCGCATCGTCGTGCCGTCGGCGACGGCGCTCATCATGAGTTTCCAGACCATCTTCGCGGCGCTGTTCATCAGCATCCTGGGCATCCGCCGCACCCGCGAGAGCTCGATAGACGTCGCCGCCAAGGTGGCCGAGGAGGCGGCCGAGGCCGTGTCCCGCGAGGAGTCCCAGACGCGCTGATCGTTCGCCTCGTGCCGGGATTCGGTGCGAGGCGACCGCGGTCGCACCGTAGGCTTGGCCTATGTCCCAGCACATCTTGACCGCCGTAGCGTGGCCGTACGCTAACGGCCCTCGCCACATCGGGCACGTATCCGGATTCGGCGTGCCGTCCGACGTCTTCAGCCGCTACCAGCGGATGGCGGGCAACAAGGTGCTGATGGTGTCCGGCACCGACGAGCACGGCACGCCCATCCAGGTGCAGGCCGACAAGGAGGGCGTGAGCGCCCGCGAGCTCGCCGACCGCTACAACCGGGTGATCGCCGAAGACCTGACCGGCCTGGGGCTGTCCTACGACCTGTTCACCCGCACGACGACGAAGAATCACTACGCCGTCACGCAGGCGATCTTCAAGGGCCTCTACGACAACGGCTACATCTTCCCCAAGACCACGATGGGCGCGATCTCCCCGTCCACCGGACGCACCCTGCCCGACCGTTACATCGAGGGCACCTGCCCCATCTGCGGCTACGACGGTGCCCGCGGCGACCAGTGCGACAACTGCGGCAACCAGCTCGACCCGATCCAGCTCATCAACCCCAAGAGCCGCATCAACGGCGAGACGCCGATCTTCACGGAGACCGAGCACTTCATGCTCGATCTGCCCGCCTTCGCCGAGGTGCTCGGCTCCTACCTGCAGTCCAAGCAGGGTGAGTGGCGGCCCAACGTGCTCAAGTTCGCCCTCAACCTGCTGGGTGACCTGCAGCCGCGGGCGATCAGCCGCGACCTCGACTGGGGCGTGCCGATTCCGCTCGACGGCTGGCGCGACCAGCCCAACAAGCGGCTCTACGTCTGGTTCGACGCCGTCATCGGCTACCTGTCCGCCTCCATCGAGTGGGCCAAGCGCTCCGGCGACCCCGACGCGTGGCGCCAGTGGTGGCAGAATCCCGACGCCCGCGGCTACTACTTCATGGGCAAGGACAACATCGTCTTCCACGCCGAGATCTGGCCCGCGATGCTGTTCGGCTACAGCGGGCAGGGCGCCAGGGGCGGCTCGCCGGGGGCGCTGGGCGCGCTCAACGTCCCGTCCGAGGTGGTCTCCAGCGAGTTCCTGACCATGGAGGGCAAGAAGTTCTCCTCCTCCCGGCAGGTCGTCATCTACGTCCGCGACTTCCTGGCCCGCTACGACGCCGACGCGCTGCGCTACTACATCGCCGTGGCCGGACCGGAAAACCAGGACACCGACTTCACCTGGCAGGAGTTCGTCAACCGCAACAACGGCGAGCTCGTCGCGGCCTGGGGCAACCTGGTCAACCGGTCGATCTCCATGGCGGCCAAGAACTTCGGCGCGATCCCCGAGGCCGGCGAGCTGACCGACGCCGACCGGGCGCTGCTGGAGCGCTCGCGCAACGCCTTCGGGCCCGTCGGGGCGGAGCTCAACCGCTCGCGATTCAAGAACGCCATCACCGAGGCGTTCGACGTGGTCCGCGACGCCAACCGCTACCTGGCCGAGCAGGAGCCGTGGAAGCTCAAGGACGACGCGGAGCGGCAGAAGTCGATCCTGCACGTCGCCCTCCAGGTGGTCGACGACGCCAAGACGATGCTCACGCCGTTCCTGCCCGGCTCCTCCAACAAGGTCCACGCGATGCTCGGCGGCGAGGGCGTCTGGTCCGGCATGCCGGAGATGCACGACGTCGACGAGGACGGCGGCACCCCCTACCCGGTGATCACCGGCGACTACCAGGGGGCGGCTCAATGGGAGCACCGGCAGATCAAGCCGGGCACGCCGCTCGCGCCGCCCGTGCCGCTGTTCAAGAAGCTCGACCCGAAGGTCGTGGACGAGGAGCTGGCCCGGCTGGCCGACTGAGGTCATAGTCCTTGAGCGTGATGGCGCTGGCCGTCTTCCGTGCGGTCCGCGCCATCAGCCCGGTAAAGGGCAGATAGGGCATCAGCTTGTAGTTCTGGTTCATGAACCACCGCATGAACCTGGTCTCCGGCACCATGAACTTGCTGACTCCCTCGCCGGACTTCTGGCAGGTGAGCACGTAGTCGCGCATGGCCGCCTCGTACCCGGCGAAGGCGGTCCGGTGGTCGCGGGCTGCCGCCAGCTCGCCCGCGAGCACGTACGCGCCCACCATGGCGAGCCCGGTGCCCATGCCCGACAGCGGCGAGGCGCACCAGGCGGCGTCGCCGAGCAGTACCACCCGGCCGTGTGACCAGCGGTCCATGCGCACCTGGGCGATGGCGTCGAAGTAGAAGTCGTCGGCCCGCCGCATGTCCCGCAGCAGCCGGGGCGCCTCCCAGCCGACGCCCGCCATCGCCTGTTCCAGCAGGTCCTGCTGCCGGCGGGTGTCGTGGCGGTCATAGGTCAGCTCCGGCGAACCGAACCAGAACATGGCCTTGGCCTCGGTGTTCTGCCTGGCGCTGTAGAGGGCGACCATCTTGCCCGGTGTGTTGTAGGCGTGGCCGCTGTGGTCGAGGCCGAGGTAGTTCTCCGTCGTGAAGACCGCGCAGTACAGGCCCAGGTACGAGATGAACTCCCGTTCGGGACCGAAGGCCAGCTCGCGCACCTTCGAGTGCAGGCCGTCGGCGCCGACCACCAGGTCGAAGCGCCGGCTCGGACCCCGCTCGAACGTGACGGTGACCCCGTCGGCGTCCTCGTCGAGCGCGGCGACGGAGTCGTTGAAGATGTACTCGGTGCGGTCCCTGGTGAGGTCGTAAAGGATCTTGGCGAGGTCGCCGCGCAGGATCTCGACGTCGCCGGCGAACAGGTCGGCCGGCAGGGCGCTCAGCTTCTTGCCCGCCTCGTTGACGTTCCACATGGCGCCCATGTTGGTCTGCTGCCGCTGGATTTCGTGAAGTATGCCCATCTTGCGGAGCACGGTCAGGTGGACGTCGCCGCGGAAGTCGACGGAGTAGCCGCCCTCACGCAGGGAGGGCGCCCGTTCGACGATCGTGGTGGAGTGCCCGGAGCGGTTGAGCCAGTAGGCCAGGGCGGGGCCGGCGACGCTCGCGCCGGAGATCAGGATGTCCATGCCGACGAGCCTCGCCTGGCGCGCTCACCGGAGGCTCACCCCGAGCTCACCGGGCAGGGTGGCGATCGTGCGCAACGGTGAGACGGCGATCACCGCCTCGGACACGCCCGCCAGGAGGGCCGCTTGGGAGTGAGTGAACGCCGCGCCCTCGTTCCAGGCCCGCTCGTACGCCTCCTCGCCCAGGACGGCCCGCGCCCGGGCGGAGGTGTCCTCGCCGATGGGTGTGCCGGGATGGATCCCGCCGAGCATCACGGTGGCGGCCCCCAGCAGCTTGGCGGCCATGCACGCGCCGTCGGCGGCTGCTCGCGAGTCGCCGGGGCCGGGCCGCCCGTCGCCCGCGCCGAGGTCGTTGAGCGCGAGCCGGGCGAGCAACTCGAACGCGCCGGCGCTCTCCGGCGCCGGGCCCGTCGCGACCGCGACCTCGACGGCCTGCCGGTAGGAGGTCCTGGCCGCGTCGCGGTCGTCGGCGGCCTCTGCGAGCCGGCCCAGCCCGACCAGGATCCGGATCCTGTTGCCGGCGCTCCTGAGCCACCGGGGATCCGAGCGCCGCAGCGCCTCCTCGTAGAGCTCGCGGGCCGTGACCAGCTCGCCCTCCTCCAGCGCCAGGTCGCCGAGCCCGCGCAGCGCGGACGCCACGTTCGTCGGCACGCCCACGCGCCGGGCCAGCTCGGCGGCCCGCTCGTAGTCGGCCCTGGCGGCGGCCGGGTCGGCGCGCAGGTTGTGGTCGCCCCGGTTGCACAGCAGATCGGCCAGGTCCTCGGTCGCGCCCAGCTCCTCGGCCAGCGCGATCGCCTCGTCGGTGTGGGCCAGCGCGGTCTCCCGGCTGCCGTGGAGGCCCGCCAGCATGGCCAGCGCGTCGAGCGAGAGCATCGAGCCCCACCGGTCGCCGAGAGCGCGCAGGTCGTCGAGCGCCGAGACCAGATCGGCCTGCGCCCGGGTGTGCTCGCCACGGGCCAGCAGCGAATAGGCCCACATGAACCGGGACATCGCGCGTTCCCAAGGGTCGGGGCTGTGCGCGGCCCTGGAGATCACCGCGAGCGCGGCCTCGGGGGCGTGCGTGGCCGCCGTGATCATCGGCCACAGGAACGTGAGGACGGGATAGTCGCGCGCCCCCCCGCTCGCCGACACGATCGCGTCGGCCGCGGCGGAGTGCCGGGTCCACAGCTCGCCGGCCGTCTCGTCGCCGGCCGTGGCCAGAAGGCAGAGCACGTACGCGTCGCCGAGGTCCGGATCCGGCCCCGCCGTGTTGAGCAATTCGATCGCCGAGGCCGTGGCCGTGCCGCGCATCCCGCGCATCCACAGGTATGTGGACTGCGCCGCCAGCAGCCGCATGCCCAGCCGCACCTCGCCCGCCTCGGCCGCCCAGGTCAGGGCGGCCCGGAGGTTGTCGTGCTCGGCGGACAGCGACTCCAGCCAGTCGAGCTGCTCGGCCGCGCGCAGGTGCGGGTCGGCCCGCTCGGCGAGGGCGAGGAAATAGCGGGCGTGCGCACGCCGTACGGAAGCTTCGCCGGTCAGTTCTTCCGCGCAGAAGGCGCGGATGGTCTCCAGCATGCCGTAGCGGCCGTCCGTGACGGTCACCAGTGACTTGTCGGCGAGCGAGTCGAGCAGGTCCTCGGCGTCGGGCAGGCCGCACACCTCGGCGGCGGCCCCCGCCGTCGCGCCGCCCGCGAACACTGTCATCCGCGCGGCCATCGCGCGTTCGCCCTCGGTGAGCAGCTCCCAGCTCCACGCGACGACCGCGCGCAGTGTCTGGTGCCGGGCGTCGGCGGTGCGGCTGCCGCGCGACAGCAGCTTGAAACGGTCGGTGCCGAGGCGTTCGGCCAGCTCGCGGGCCTCATGCGTGCGTACGCGGGCGGCGGCCAGCTCGATGGCCAGCGGCAGGCCGTCGACCGCCGCGCAGATCTCGCCGACCGCCTCGTCAGCCACGAAATCTGGGCGAACCGCCTTCGCCCGGTCGGTGAACAGCCGCACAGCGTCCGCCTCGGACAGTGGACGGACCGGCCAGAGGTGCTCGGCCGTGATGCCCAGCGGCTCGCGGCTGGTCGCCAGGACGCGCAGCTGGGGACAGGCTTCGAGCAGCCGTTCGGCCAGGGCGGCGATGTCCTCGATCAGGTGCTCGCAGTTGTCCAGGACCAGCAGCGACGGCCGGTCGGTCAGCACGGTGACCAGCCGGTCGAAGAAGCCGTCGGACGTGGCGGACCGGGGGCCGAGCAGCCCGCCTTCGCGTATGCCCAGCGCGGTGAGCAGCGCGCGCGGGAGGTCGTCGCCCTCGGTGAGGGCGGCCAGCTCGGCGAGGCAGGCGTCGGGGCGCCGCCCGGCGACCTCGACCGCCAGCCGCGTCTTGCCCGCGCCGCCCGGCCCCAACAGCGTCACCAGGCGGGCCGAGCCGAGCAGCGTATCGACCGCGGCCAGGTCGTAGTCCCGGCCGACCAACGTGGTGAGCCGGGCCGGCATCCCCGACCTGGCGTTTCGTTCGGCCGGCCGCTGCTCGGATGCTCGGGGCGCGGTCTGTTCCGCTGGTCCGGCGGTGGGTGGCGTCAGGTGGGTGAGTTCGCCGCGTAAGAGGCTCTGGTGCAGGCCGGACAGCTCGGGCGAGGGGTCGGCGCCCAGCTCGTCGGCCAGCAGCCGCCTGGCCTGCTCGTACGCGACCAGCGCCTCGGCCGGCCGGCCGTCCGCGCTGAGCGCCCGCATGAGCTGGCCGCGCAGCCGCTCGCGCAGCGGGTGGCGTTCGATCAGCTCGCCGAGCTCCGGGATCGCCGCCCGCTGCGCGCCGCGCCGCAGGTCGGCCTCGATCCGGTCCTCCTGGGCGGCCAGGTGCCGCTCTTCGAGGGGTACGGCGTGCGTCGCGTCGAGGTCGGAAAGCGCGGGGCCGCGCCACAGGGACAGCGCCTCGCCCAGCAACGCGGCGGCCCGGCCGGGATCGGCATCGAGTGCCTGCCGCCCCTCCTCGGCCAGCCGCAGGAACCGGTGCGCGTCGACGTCGCCCGGATCGACGGCCAGCCGGTAGCCCGTGGCCGCCCGCTCGACCATGATGCCGTCGCCGCGCAGCCTCGACACCTGGGAGTGCAGGGCATGCTGGGCGTTCTTGGGCGGCTGCTCGCCGTACAGGACGTCGATGAGCCGGTCGTGGGGGACGACCTCGCCGGGCCGGATGAGCAGCAGGGCCAGCAGGGCTCGCCGGGACCGGCCGCCGAGTGGCACCTCGGCGCCGTCCGCGCGCCAGGCACGGGTGCTGCCGAGAATGCCGAAGCGCATGGACGTTACTTTAGAGGGCGTGAGCAAGATTCCCAGCCCGCCCGAGCCGCTGTCCGCACCGGTGTTCGACAGTCACTGCCACCTCGACATCATGGTCGGCAACCGGCAGGCGTCCTCGGGCGATCCCGTGGCGCAGGCGGCGCAGGCGGCTTCGGCGAGCGTACGGAGCATCCTCGACGACTCGCGGGCCGTCGGCGTGACCCGGCTCGTCACGATCGGCTACGACCTGCCGTCCTCCCGGTGGAACGCCGAGGCGGCCGCGGAGCACGAGGGGATCTACGCCGGCGTCGCCATCCATCCCAACGAGGCGCACGCGGCCACGCCCGAGACGCTGGCCGAGATCGAGGCGCTGGCCGGGCGCGCCGAGGTGCGGGCGGTGGGGGAGACCGGGCTCGACTACTACCGCGACTGGGCGGCCAAGGAGGACCAGCACGCGAGCTTCCGGGCGCACATCGAGATCGCCAAGCGCACCGGTAAGGCGCTGGTCATCCACGACCGTGACGCGCACGACGACGTGCTGAAGGTGCTGGCCGAGGTGGGTGCGCCGCCGGTGGTGGTGTTCCACAGCTTCTCGGGCGACCCAGAAATGGCGAAAAAGTGCGCCGAAGCCGGATATTTCATGTCTTTTTCCGGTCCGGTCACCTACAAGAACGCCTCCTACCTGCGCGAGGCGGCTCGGGTGGCGCCGACGGAGCTCATGCTGGTCGAGACCGACGCCCCCTACCTGCCGCCGGTGCCCTATCGGGGCAAGCCCAACGCGCCCTACCTCATCCCTCTCACTCTCCGCTGTCTCGCGGAGGTCAAGGGGGTCCATCCGGATCAGCTGTGCGAGGCCATCAGCGTCAATGGAGTCACGGTCTTCGGAGAGTGGTGACCATCTTTCCGTGAACCGGTAGAGGCGACGGCGCGGGCGCCACTAGCGTCGTGCCGCCCGAAGCCACTACCGGAGGTCAGTCCGTGCGCGGAAAGAGGCGCGCCCCGCGCCCTCGTATTGCCTGGCGATCACCGTGGACACCGGTGATCTGCCTGCTCGCGGTCGTGGCCGTGGGCGGCATCGGGACCGTCGCGACACTGGTCAAGAGCGTGGTGCTGGTCGTCGACGGCAAGCCGATGGCGCTGCGCAGCTTCGCCGGCTCGGTGCAGGAGCTCCTCGGTGAAGCCGGGGTGTCGGTGGGGTACGGCGACTCCGTACGCCCGGCCGGGCAGGTGGAGCTCGCCGACGGGACGCGGATCGTGGTACGCCACGCCCGCCCGATCACGCTGACCCTCGACGGGCACACCACCCGCCGCCTGGTGACCGCCACGAACGTGGGTGACGCCTTGGCCGAGCTCGACATCAGCCCGGCGGGCGGCCGGCTGTCGGCCCCGCCAACCAAGCACGTGCCGCTGTCCGGGATGTCGCTCTCGGTGTATACGCGGCGTGAGGTGTACGTCGAGACGGGCGGCGTCCGGATGGCGATCACGACCACCGGCCGGACCGTCCGTGAGGTGCTCAGGCAACGCCGCATCCCGCTGCGCCCCGGCTACCGGGTGCGCCCGCCGCTCGACAGCTTCCCGGCGCAGGGGACCGTCATCAGGGTCAGCCCGCCCGAGCCGCCGCACACCGTGGCCGTGCCGGCGGCCGTGGCGGCGCTCGACTGGGCGGCGCTGGCCCACTGCATGTCGAATGGCGACCCGCTGGCGGTCAATCCCGCCGGGCCCTATTACGGGATGTACGGGTTCAGCGTGGCCATGTGGACGGCCGTCGGCGGGACCGGGCTACCGCACGCCTGGCCGCCGGAGGAGCAGACCTATCGGGCGCAGCTGCTCTACCAGCTGGTCGGCGGGCGGTGGCAGGGGCAGTGGCGGGAGTGCGGGGCCAGGCTGTTCGACTGACCGCTTCCTGCCGGGTGGATCAACCGGCGATGGATGTGCCGAAGTCGGCTCCCTTGGGTGGTTGGAGCGGCCGCAGCTCGTCGGAGTTGCGGGCCAGCACCATGACCTTGCCGGCCGGGACGGCGTCGGGCTGGCCGATGAAGAGCTTGTTGCCGCTGTAGGCCAGCGACCAGCCGAACAGGCCGGCCACTGTCGGGAGCCTCTTGTCCTCGGCCTCGTTCTTGAACGACAGCACCCGTACGGCTCCCTCGTAGGGCGAGCCGACGGCCACCCTGCCCTCGGCCGAGGCGGCCAGCGAGAAGCCGAACCCGGCGGCCTGCCCCACCCGCCTCGTCGGGCGCATGGCCTGGTCGTAGAGCTGGACGTAGCCGTGGCCCGGCGCGGTCACCGCGAACCCGGCCCCCTCGGCGTACGCCACCGCGTAGCCGTACCGGTCTCCGGCCTCCTTGGTGGGCGAGTCGACCTTGACCCCCGAGAGCCTCGGCGCCAGCGCGTTGTCGATGCGGACCGCGGCCCCCGAGTCGGACTTGCCCTGGTCGACCTGGCGGCCGGCGCCGTCGTCGTTCTCGTACGGGACGCCGACGAGCAGGCTGTTGCCCGGTCCGACCGCCACCGACCAGCCGAACTGGTCACCCACCTCGCCGTTGCCCGGCACCTCCACCGAGTCCTGATTTATCCGGATCAGCCGCCCCATGCCCTGGCGTACGTAGACGGAGCCCGCGTCGGCGATCTGGGCCTGGTCCTCGTACGGCGCGCCGATCGCCACCAGGTCGCCCCGGGCGGCCAAGGACCAGCCGAAGTGGGCGTTGCGCTGCGGCTCGGGAGCCGTCAGGCGTTCCGGTCCCTTGCTGTTCCCGCCATACACGACATAGACCGCGCCCGCGTCCCTGACCCCGTCCACATCGGTGTAGGGCGCGCCCACCACCAGGTCGGCGCAGGCGTTGCCGGGGTCGATCTTGGCCAGCGTCACCGACCAGCCGAGCGCGTCGCCCTCGATGCGGGGCACGGGCACGGGGATCACCTTGTCCCCGGAGAGGACGTACACCGCGCCCTTGCCGTCATCGGCGAACGGATCGCCGACCGCCACGTCGTCCAGGCCGTCGCCGTCGAAGTCGCTCGTACCCGAGCACGCGGCCTTCTTGGCAGCGGCTGTCGCCGCGGTGCTCATGCCGCCTATGAGGACGGCCAGCGCGAGAAGCGCCGCACCGATCATCTTCACAACCGGACCTCGATCTGGTTACCGTTCTTGAGCCTGGTCGCGATGAGTTGTACCGGTTTGCGGTACAACGGCAGGTCGAACACGAACGCGTTGTCGATGCGGTCACCTGCGGTGATCGCCGCCGGGAACGCCGCCTCCACCGGGTCGTGGCGCCCGCCCTTGTCGTCGAGCAGCGAGACGATCGGCTCGCCGATCTCCTGGCGCTCGCCTCCGGGGTTCAGCATCGTCCAGCGGACCACGCACAGCTGGCCCAAGGTCTGCGTCTTGCCTTCGTACTCCTTCAGGCCGCACTGCGGGGCCGCCGCGATGATGAGCTGCGGGTCGTCGAAGGACTTGCCGAGGGCGAACCGGTGACCGAGGTCGTTGGGCCGCGCCGAGGCGGACGCCGACTGGGTCTGCGACTGGACGGGCGGCGAGATGTTGCGGCTGGAGGTCACGATGAGGACGCCGAAGGTGACGGCGATGGCCGCCACGGCCGCGGCGGCCGCGATGAGCCAGCGGGTGCTCAGGGAACGGCCGGGGGCGGGGGCCTGGGTGTCGTCCGAGGACAGCGCCTCTGCCTGGATCCCCGGGTTCGTCTGGCGAGCCTGTACGTTCGGCTCGTCCTGACGGGCCTGGGCCTGGGCTTGGACCTCGGCCTGGCCCGGCTGGTCCGCCTGGCGGGCCTGCTCGGCTAAGCGGGCCTGCTCCTTTTTGGCACTCGGTTTTTTGAGCGTCGGCTTCTTGAGCGTCGCTTTCTTGGCGGTCGGCTGCTGGGGGGTGGGCACCTCCCAGCGCGCCAGCTCCTCGCGAGCCGCCTGCTCCTCCCGGCGAGACAGCTCCGCCAGATCGGGCTGCTCCTGACCTGGCGACGACTGCGCCTGGAACGCCTGCTGCGGCTGTGACCCCGACTGTGACCCCGACTGTGACCCCGACTGTGACCCCGACTGTGACCTCGGCTGTGATCCTGACGGGGACCCCGGCTGGGAGCCCGGTCGAGATCCCGGCTGGGACTCCGGCCGAGATCCCACCCGGGACGGGTCGGTGGTCACGGCGGCGGGTCCCTTGGCCGTCGTGTCGCTGGGCGGCGGCGTGGCGAACGTAGCCGTGATGTCGGGCTCGTTCACCACGTTCTGCGGCGGCTCCCAGTCGTCGAGCAGCCCGGGAGCCACGAGAGTCGGCGGATCGGCCGCCGATGTCGCCGATGGCGCCGCGGGTGCGGGCGCAGTGCCCCCGACCAGGGCGATCAGCAGGTCCTGGGCCGTGGGCCGCTGAGCCGGATCCATGTCGGTAGCCCGCCGGACCAGCTCATCGAGCGGCGCGGGCAGAGCGCCCAGGTCCGGCGGCGCGTTCAGTACGCGTGTGGCGAGCGTGATGGGGTCGCCGCGCCCGAACGGGTGGCGCCCATTACCGGCGTACGCGATCAGACAGCCCCAGGCGAAGATGTCGACGGCCGGAGTGACCGTTTCCCCCCGTACCTGCTCGGGCGCCCACCAGCCAGGACTGCCCAGCAGCTCACCGGACATGGTGAACCCGGTCTCCCTGTCGAGCGCCCTGGCGATGCCGAAGTCGATCACTCGCGGCCCGGACAGCGACAATATGACATTGGCCGGCTTGAGATCCCTGTGCACCAGCCCGGCTACGTGGATCGCCGCCAGCGCCGCCGCGACTCCCAGCGCGACGCCGTGCAGCGGCCCCGGGTCCAGCGCGCCGTACTTGGCGATCTGGTCCGACAACGGGGTGCCGCCGATGTACTCGGTCACCATGTACGGGCGGCTGTCGCCGGTGTTGCCGTTGTCGAGCACCTGAGCCGTACAGAACGATGCCACCCGCCGCGCGTTCTCCACCTCGGCATGAAAGCGGTCCGCGAACCCTTGCTGGTTGGCGAACTCGGCCTTCACCACCTTGACCGCGACGAACCGCCCCGTCGGTGCCCTGGCCAGGAACACCGTACCCATGCCGCCCTCGCCGAGTCGGCCGAGCAGCCGGTACGGGCCGATTTCCCGCAGATCCGTCGGGCGGAGCGGCGCGGCGCCCGTTGGCTCCATCAAGGACGTCCCTTCCTGTTCCACGCCCATCCTCCCCTGTGGTGCCCCCATCCGCCATCGCAGGTTCTTCGATGCGGGAGACTGGTTGGATGATGAGCCTGTTGGGCCCTGCGGAAATACGTATTTTGGCGGATAAGCTAAATCTTCGTCCGACGAAAAAGCTAGGCCAAAACTTCGTGATCGACGCGGGAACCGTGCGGCGCATCGTCAGAGTGGCCTCACTGGCCCCAGACGACGTGGTCATAGAGGTGGGCCCCGGCCTCGGCTCACTCACCCTCGCGCTGCTCCCCGAGGCCCAGCACGTGGTGGCCGTCGAGATCGACCCGGTGCTCGCGGGCCAGCTCCCGGTGACCGTCGCGGACCGCGGCCTCAGCGACAAGCTCACGGTCGTGGAGGCCGACGCCATGCGCATCACCTCCGCCGACCTGCTGGGCCACACGCCCACGGCCCTGGTCGCGAACCTCCCGTACAACGTCGCGGTGCCGGTCGTCCTCCACCTGCTGCAGGTGCTGCCGTCACTGCGCAAGGGCCTCGTGATGGTCCAGTCGGAAGTGGCCGACCGCCTCGCGGCCGGCCCCGGCTCCAAGGTGTACGGGGTGCCGTCGGTGAAGGCCGCCTGGTACGCGGACGTACGGCGGGCGGGCCCGGTGGGGCGGACGGTGTTCTGGCCCGCACCGAACGTTGATTCCGGCCTCGTCTCCATGGCCCGCAGGGACCCACCCGAGACCTCCGCCTCACGCGAGGAGGTGTTCGCGGTGATCGACGCCGCATTCGCCCAGCGCCGCAAGACGTTGCGCGCCGCGCTGGCGTCCTGGGCCGGCACCCCCGCCCAGGCCGAAACCGCCTTGCGGGCGGCCGGGGTGGACCCGTCCGCGCGGGGGGAGCAGCTCGACGTGACAGCCTTCGCCCGAATCGCGGAGGCCAAGCCCTCGTAGATCGAGCGGGACGACTCGCGAGCCTTAGGCGATCGGCGCGCCTGAGGGGATCTGCGCCCGGGAGGATCTGCGCCTGAGGGGATCTGCGCCTGAGGGGATCTGCGCCTGAGGGGATCTGCGCCCGGGAAGATCCGCGTCCGAGGAGATCCGCGTCCGAGGAGATCCGCGTCCGAGGAGATCCGCGTCTGAGGAGATCCGCGTCTGAGGAGATCCGCGTCTGAGGAGATCCGCGTCTGAGGAGATCCGCGTCTGAGGAGATCCGCACCCGGCGAGGGTCGCGTGCTTAGGGAATCGGGCTTCGGGGCCTGGAAGCCACAAAAGCCATCCCGGGCAACCCTGGTTATCCACAGAGGGTCGCCTCCGCAACCCCGGATATCCACAGAACCCCGCTCGGCTCCCCGACGCCATGCCCGCTCACAAGATCCTGAGGCCTCCGTTCCGCAAATCGCAGGAGGCCCACATGACCCCCGGCTCCGCCCAGACCCCCCGCTTCGTCCGGACCCCCCGCTCCGTTCTGGGCACCCGCTCCGTCATGTCCACCCGCTTTGGCCTGGGCACCCGCTTTACCTTGGCCATTCGCCCCGCCGTGAACCCTCGCCCCGCCGTGAACGCTCACCCGGTCCCGAGCATCCGCGCCAACCCGGCCACAGGCCCCGCAGTGAGCCCACGCTCCGCCCTGACTGCCCGCCCCGCCCTGAGCATCCGCCCTGCTCTCACTGGGCTCGCGGTCGGAGGAGGCACCCTCGCAGCCCTCCTCGCATTCCCCAACACGGTTGCAGCCGCGAGTGCCAACGCGACCTCACTCAAGCCACCGACCACCCAGTGCTTCCACCTGATCGCCCTACCCACCAAACCCGTGAGTGGCGGGCGCGATATGAGCCCCGTGAAGGGCACACGCGATACGAGCCCCATAAATGGCAGACGCGATACGAGACTCTCCCAGGACGTCCCGCCAGAGATGCTCTTTGCCCTGCCTCCTGAGGGCGCGGACCATCCTGAGGGCGCCGACCATTCCGGGGGCGCGGACCAGCAGCCCATCTACGTTCTCATCCCCCTTCCTCCAGAAGCCTGCTTTGCCCCCCATCCCCCGGCCAAGACCCCCCGGGACCCCGGAGACCCCCGGAACCCCGGTGACCGAGACCCCCGAGACACCGAACACCCCGAAGATGGAGATCCCCGAGACCCCCGAAGCACTCCGCCCGAGCCAAGCCCCACCAAGCCCCGGCCCAAGGGCGACATCGCAGCGGCAGCCGCCATCGACCAGTTGGGCACCCCGTTCTCATGGGGCGGCGGCACCCCGTCAGGCCCCACCACAGGCATAGGCAGGGGAGCCCACACCAAGGGCTTCGACTGCAGCGGCCTGACCCTCTACGCCTGGTCCAAAGCCGGCATAAGGCTCGGCCACTACACAGGCACCCAGTTCCGCCAGGGCCGCAGAGTCACACTCGGCGAGCTACGCAAGGGCGATCTGGTCTTCTTCGGCGGCGGCACCGGCGACCCCACCCACGTCGGCCTCAACCTCGGCGGTGGCGTAATGATCCACGCCCCCAAAACCGGCGACGTGGTCAGAAAAACCCCGTTCCTAACCTCCACCTACTATCGCCCCCTCTACCGAGGCGCCGTACGCCCAGGCTGACCCCGCCAGCCGCCAGCCGCCAGCCGCCAGCCGCCAGCCGCCAGCCGCCAGCCGCCAGCCGCCAGCCGCCAGCCGCCAGCCGCCAGCCGCCAGCCGACGGTCGGCAGCACCCCGAGCCACCCTGGCCCTCGCCACCACACGAGGACCAGCCCTCATTCCCGGGCCGCATCCCATCCCCCCGTTCACCGGGTGCGGCCGGGCTCCTCAAATGTGAGCGTCAAGTGCGAGCGCAGACTTTGACCAACTTCTCGACCAGCGGCGCGAGCAACTTCTGATCCTCGGGCCTGCCCGGCTCATACTCCACGATCCCCAGCCCCACTACTTCGAACCGCTCCGCCACCGCGCTGACCAGTCCAAGCAGCCCATCAGGTCGCATCCCGCCCGGGGCCGGCGTCCCCACGCTCGCGAAGACCTCCGGATCCAGCACATCAAGATCGATATGTAGGTAGACGACCTTCTCCTCGAATCCGCGCTCCTTCGGAAAACCAGCCCGCCCCTGATCGAAACCAGCTGAAGCGATCGCATCGACCAGCGTCGCGGGATCCGGCATACCCAGGTGGCACACCCCACTCGTCTCAACGAACGTACCCTCGGCCGGATCGAGATCCCGTACCCCGGCGAGCACGATCTGCCACGGACGGACCGGCTCCTCGGGCACCAGCCCCGCCGGTCCTTCACCGGTGAGGGCCCGCAGCACCATCCCGTGAAACGCCCCAGACGGTGAGTCGGCCAGCGTATTGAGATCCCCATGAGCATCGAACCAGACGATCACCAGCCGATCCCCGTACTTCCGCCGAGCCGCCGCCACCGGCTCCAACTCGACCCCGCAATCACCTCCAGCGGTGACCATGAGCCCCTCGCCCACCTGCGACATCATCGCCCGCACCCGAGAAGCCGTGATGATCAGATCATCATCGACTTCAACGCGCAGTCGCCGCCCCGCAGGCACCATCCCCGCCAACAACCGGGCACCCTCCCGAAGCCGCTCGGCCGTAGCTGATCCCGACCCCTGCCACTGCGGCACCTCAACAACCGTCACTTCCGACAAAACTCCCTCTTTCCCCCAAAGAGATGTATTTTCCCCTGATGTAGCGCGCCGTCCAAGTCGAGCCACTAGCCTGATCGTCGTGCTGCCGGAGGGCGGGGCCGAGGCGAGCGCGCCACGTGGGAAGAGCCCCGACCACGATGAGCTGTTCGACCACGCCGCCATGGAGTTTAGGACCGACTGACGATGAGCGCGGATGAGGATTTCAAGCAGGTCGGCGCTGAGCTGGCCGACCTGGGTGTACAGATCTCCAGGATGATGGGGAGTCCCGCACTCAAAGATCAGGCGGGGAAGGTGTTCGCGAGCCTGCAGCGTGACGGCGCGATGGTGTTCCGGCTGGTCAGGGACACCCCCGAACACACTGCCGCGCTCCAGCTGGCGGGGGCATCCCTGTTCGACCCCTCGGGGCAGGGCAGGGTGATAAAGGACTGGGTGGTCGTACCCCACTCCTCGGCCGAGAAATGGACGGATCTGGCTGAGGCCGCCCTCAGCCGCCCACGCTGATCAGTAGGCCATGCCGTCGGTGTGGCGGTGACTGCCCTAGTCGGGCAGGACGCGGTGCACGGTCGAGGTGGGCACGCCCAGGCGGGCGGCAATGCGGGCCGGGCTCAGCCGGTGTGTGAAGCGGATCTTGACGATCCGTCGTTCGGTCCGAGTGCCGGTGCGATGCGGGCTGTGATGGGACCGGCTGGGGCGGTCACTCATGCAGGCCGCCCCCTGCCGTCGGTAGCGCTCAGCCCATCGCCGCGCTGTGGTGTGCGAGACCTGAAAACGTTCGGCGGCCGGCCGCAGCGGCCATTCCTCATTCACGACGCAGCATGCCAGGCGAAGACGCCCCGTTCGGTCAGCAGGGCATTGCGGTGGGGCACGAGAACCTCCGGCGGGCGGTGCGTTTCTTGGTCGATACACACCACGCCCGGAGGTCATCACCATTTCAAGATCCTCGACGGCGAGTCACCGATCTTGTCCTTATGTCACCAAACGTCCGTGGTCAGTACAGCTAGCGCAGCCACCGCAGGGCGGCGTCGGCGCAGTCCTCGGGGCTGCTGTTGAAGGCGATGGCCGCGTCGGGCGCGTGCTGCCGGACCAGATTGACCGTCTTCTCGAAGAATTCGAGCAAGGGCTCGTACTTGCGGATGCCGCCGCCGATCACTATGCAGGCGTAGTCGTAGCGGGTCAGCGCCTCCACGATCGCGCCTTCGGGGTTGTCGTCAAGTGCCAACAGGCACCAGTCGGCCTCGATACCGTGATCGTCGAAACGGGCCTGACCGCGCGCCATTGCCGCCTGGACCGGCTCCAGGGCCCAGCCCTGGATCTTGGCGGGATCGAGACCGACCACCAGTACTCGTGCCACTGTCACGCGTCCTCCTTCTCCAAGAACGTTTCCGCCAGCGCGAGGGTTGAAGGTGGTGTCTGGGCGTACCGACATAGCCGATCTCCTCCAGAGGGCGCCACGTTAGCCCGATCCTGCCACGCACGCTTCTCGACGTGCTCTCGTCAGAGCGGCAGGAGGTCGTGCCAGTGCGATGCCCACGAACGTTCGCCGGGTATCCGTTCCTCCTCCTCTCGCCGGTAGGGGGCCCCTTCATTAGGGCCTCTGCGATGGCGGGTGGTTTCTTCCGTCTCGCCGGTTGGGTGGATCTCTCTGGGAGGGCCTCTGCGATGGCGGACGGCTTCTTGCCTCTCGCCCGTTGGGCGGATCTTTCCGATCGGGCCCCAGCCATGACGGACCGTTTCTTCCTCTCGCCCATAGGGCGGATCCCCTCAAGAGGGGCCCCAGCCACGATTGACCGTTTTCTTCCTCCTCTGAAGGGGCATCGCCTCCGAAAGGACCCCAGTCACCAGGGACCGTCACAGAGATCGAGACAGTCGTGTGACGAAACACCGGCGAACCCTCCTGGCCACCCCACTGGTCGGGGCCAAGAACTGCGCCGTTCGCGTCGTCTCCTAGGCCGTAGTCAGGCCGGCCTGCTTGGCAGCGGCGGCCACCGCCTCGAAGCCGTACTGGAGCATCTCCGCCTCATAGGCGTGTACGGCCTCGACGAGCGGCAGCCCGCGGTCGCGGGCATCAGCGAGTCGGCGCGTGAGCAGGGCGGCGTCGCGCAGGGCCACAGCAGCGCCGATCCCGGCCGGCACCATGCAGTGGATGGCGTCCCCGACCAGTGTCACCGGGCCGCTCGGCCACGGCTTCACCGGCTCCGACGTCCGCATGGATGCGGTGCGGACCGTAGCTGGGTCCGCCCGCCGGATGATTTCCCCGAGGCGGGGGTCCCAGTCGGTGACGCGTTCGCGGGCGGCGTCGCGCAAGCCGGCGCCGTCCAGCGCCGACACGTCGTCGGGGGTGCCGAGCACCCACATCACGTAGTCGCGGGTGTCAGTGAACTCCAGACCGGACCGGAGTTCAGCCGCGGCCTCGCGTGGGTCGCGCCGAAACCGGTGCCCGGCCAGCGGCATGAACCGGCCGCCGGAGCCGACGACGGTGGAAAACCCGTCCAGGGACTCGGCGGGGGTGATCGCCGCCACGTCGCTGGTCAACGGGGTCTTGCCGAAGATCAGCCGCATGCCGACGTCCACGACCCGGGCGTACGGGAGCAGCTGGCGCCGGACCCGCGACATGGACCCGTCGGCGGCGACCAGCAGGTCAGCCTCCTGTACGGCGCCGTCGGCGAAGCGTGCCCTGACCCGGTCACTGGGAAGGACCTCAAACCCGGTGAACTCGCTCCCAAACCGGGTCACCTTCTCCAGTTCGGCGAGCAGGATCGTACGCAAGGTAAGCCGGTCGACGCTGATGCCGCTGTCGGGAGTGAGCTCGGCCGCTGGGTCGTTGACCACGAACCTGTTGAGGACAGTGAGATCACTGGCGAAGATCGTCACGCCCGGGCCGGGCGTCCCCGCCGTGGCCAGCACCAGGCGGTGAAGGTGTTCGGGCAGGCAGTCGTGGAGGGCGCGGTTGCCCTCCGCTGCGATGTGGATGCGATAGCCCTGCCCTTTGGCCGGCTCCGGGTCGCGCTCATGCAACGTCACCTGGAATCCGGCCCGTTGTAACCCGTGGGCCAGGCATGGCCCCGCGAGCCCGCCTCCAATGATCGCGACATGCATTGACGCCTCCTGAGAATCCGTCTCCATAGTCGAGATATTACTCGTCAGCACGATCGCGTCAAGATATATCGCGTATTCCTGACATCCATGCTGATCGCTCTTGATCACATGCATTGAAGGCGAAAAGTCCGCATTGAGCGGGAAGCGGCGTCCATTGAGCTACTCAAGGCAATCGCCTATGCCTGGCGATAACGTCCTGCCGACAATCTCGAATCATCCCCAGAGCGGGGCGGCCTTGCGCCGCCGCTCGCCGCACGTGGCGCGCGACCTCCGGGGTAACGGCCTGCACCGCCCCATGCGATCGATTGCCTCAGCAAGATGACACGGCACGTGGATGCCTCAGTTTGGCGAGCCTGCCTCAATCTCGACGAGACAAGCAGGGGGCGGGGCCGGGCGGAGCAGGCCAGGGCGGAGCAGGCCAGGGTGGAGCAGGCCAGGGTGGAGCAGGCCAGGGTGGAGCAGGCCAGGGTGGAGCAGGCCAGGGTGGAGGCAGGCAAGGACGGAGCGCGACAGGGCGGTCCGGGGCAGGACGGAGCGGGACAGGCACGCAGGGCGGAGCAGGCAGGCGGGCTAGCGCGGGGCGGAGCAGCGCAGGGCGGAGCGGGGTGGGACAAGTTGAAATGGCGCCCCGAGTGCCCAGCCGGTAAAAGTGCAGCTAAGCGTGCGCCGCAGCCCCTCGGGTACGCGTGTTGGATCGGTCCCGTACGGGCGTCACCACTTCTGCCAAGAATCACGTGAGCAGGAAGCGAGCCACTATAGGCTCGAGTGTCCCTCGACAAGCTCGACAGTCCTCAACCCCGCCAAAGCGACGAAAGTGACAGAAGATCGATGAGTTCGGTTACCGTACGGGTGCCCGCGAAGGTCAACGTGCAGCTATCCGTCGGACCGCTTCGGGAAGACGGCTATCACGACCTGGTCAACGTCTTCCACGCCGTATCGATCTTCGATGAAGTGGTCGCCAACGAGTCCGAGTCGATCACCGTCACGGTGGGGGGCAACTGGGCGGACCGGGTCCCGATCGATGATCAGAATCTGGCGATCCAGGCCGCGAGAGCCCTGGCCAAGCACGCGGGCCGCACCTATGGCGCCGCGCTGGTGATCCACAAGGCCATCCCCGTGGCCGGCGGCATGGCCGGGGGGAGCGCGGACGCGGCGGGGGCTCTGGTGGCGTGCAACGAGTTGTGGGGGCTTGGGCTGCCGTTCGACGATCTCATGGAGATCGCCGGCGACCTGGGTAGTGACGTGCCCTTCTCGATGCTCGGGGGCACGGCAGTGGGGATCGGGCGAGGTGAGCAGCTCAGCGAGTTGCCGACCGGCGGCCGGTTTCACTGGGTGTTCGCGGTGGCGGAGGGCGGACTGTCGACGGCCGCCGTCTATGCCGAGTGCGACCGGCTCCGTGCCGCGACCGGTGCGGAGACTCCCTGGCCGCAGCTGAGCGACCCCCTGCTGGAGGCGCTCGGCGCCGGGGACGCTCGCAAGCTGGGCGCGTACCTCACCAACGACCTTCAGCCCGCCGCCCTGACACTTCGCCCGCAACTGGCCCGCACTCTCGAAGCCGGTCGCCAGTGCGGCGCGCTCGGCGCGATCGTCTCCGGCTCCGGTCCGACCTGCGCCTTTCTCGCGACCGACGCCGCCCACGCCGACCGCATGGCCGCCGCCCTCACCACGGCCGGCATCACCCGCACCGCCATCCCCGCCCACGGGCCGGTCGCAGGCGCCGTGGTGGTCTGACGGCGTTGACGCATTACGCGTCCTAGGGTCCGGGGACGCTATTAGCGGGTGGTGACGCTACGGATCGAGCCGCACGTCAGTGGCGTTGAGCGGTGGCGAGCCGAGGTAATCTCGCGGCCACGCACGGCTGGACGCTATACGACAGCCCGCCAGGCTCCCGAGATGAAGCGGCCCCCACCGGCAGCCCCACTGGGTCAGGCGGGGGCGTATGGGGATCTGTCGGCCGGCCGGTTCGTTGATCAGCTCGATCTCGGCGGCCAGGACACCCAGAGCTTCCTCCTCCAGCCTCCGATCGGATGTAGGTCACGGGGCTGGTGGGATTGACCTTCTCAGGTCGGAAGCAAGGGACGAGAGCTGATGGGCGACCGCGCGGCCGTGGAGGACTTCGGCCCGCGCATTGCCGTCAATCTGACCGCTCTCTGTGCCGCGAGGTGCGTGCAGGCACGCGATGGTGTCCCACTGAGTGGTGGATCCACGATCTCGCTGCCTGGCTTCTACCAGGGATGGTCAGGGCCGAGTGGCCGGGAAACCACACCACTGTGCCCATGCCAGGGCGGTCGGCTGGGCCGCCGCCCTGGTTCTCGTTGTCGTCAGCCCTCTTCTGTTGTGATCAGGAGCGTTGGCCGGCCTGGTTCACGATCTTGGCTTCGAGCTGGGCGGTCAGGCCCACCGTGCCCGCCTTGAAGGTCTCCTTGCTGTCGTCGGCCCACTTGTAGGTCCGGTCCTTCAGCCGCGTTGAGTTGGTGCCCAGGTAGCGGAAGGTCTCCGGGTCCAGGATCAGATAGCTGCGTACCTCGGCGTCGGTGAGACTGAATGCCACACCTCGCCGTCCGTCGGCGACGGGCACGTCCTGCGTCACCGTGATGCCCTTGATCGTGGGCAGCGCGCGGAAGAGCGCGGCCCGTACATCGGGGGCGAGCCACTGCTCGGTGATGAGCTGGTTGATCTCCATGAAGAGCATCCCCGGCGGGACCTGGCCGTTCAGCTCCTGCGGCCCCCGGTGGTCTTCGTCGAGGATGGCCGCCTCGATCTTGGCAATCACCCCGGCCGAGGTGACAGGGGGCTTGGCCAGCTCGGTGGGGTTCATGATCGCACTGCCCTGGAACATCAACTTGCCGCCCTGATACCAGGCCGACCGCTTGCCGTCCACGCTGGTCCACCGTTCCCAGGTGTCGCGCCGGTCTCGGTCGACGTCTCCTTCGACGCCGGTAAGCTGCAGTTCCTTGGTGTAGAGCCACTGGCCGGGACCTGGCGTCGGCGTGGGATCGTTCTCGGCCGCGCGGGCGGCGCGCTCGCCCAGCTCGGCCACGCTGGCCACCGGTGCCATGTCCGGCTGGTCCCTGAGCGTCACGACGGTCCCGCCGACGACCAGGGCCAGCGCCGCGGCCACCGCGACCCGCCGGCCGAGCCTTCTCGCGCGGGTCGCGGTCGGCTTCCCTACGGTCCTCGGCCCGTGGATCGCCGTCACCGGCTGTGTGGCCTCAGGCCCGTGGATCGCCGTCACCGGCTGTGTGGCCTCAGGCCCGTGGATCGCCGTCACCGGCTGGGTGGCCCAAAGCCCGTGGATCGCCGTCACCAGTCGTGCGGCCCATGGCTCCTGGTTCGCCGTCACCGGCTGTACGGCCCCTGGCTCGCGGATCGCCGTCATCAGCCGGGCCCTGGCCGCATCTGCGGCTTCGACGGTCATCGCCGGGGTGGTGTTCCGGCGAAACTCCTTGATCGCGTTCATCACAGCTCCTCGTCCCCGAGCACGTTCCTGGCCTTCTTCCGCGCCCGGTGCAGCCGTGACCGTACGGTCCCCACCGAGATGTCCAGCGCCCGCGCCACCTCCTCGTACGACATGTCCTCCCATGCCACCAGCAGTAGTACGTCCCGATGCCCGCGTGGCAACGCCGCCAGCGCCCCCGCCAGCTCACGATCCCTGCCCTGCGCCGTCACCCGGCGTGTCACGGTGTCGGCCAGCGCCTCAGGCAGAGGGTCCACCCCTGTACGACTCAGCGCCCGCAGCAGTCGCTCCTCCTGCCGCCGATGTCTGGCGATCAATGTGGTGGCGATGCCGTACAGCCACGGCCTGGCCAGTGCGAACGACGTGTCGTACGTCCCGCGCCTGCGGAAGGCCGCCAGGAACGTCTCGGCTACGATGTCGTCGGCGGCCTGCGTGCCGAGCCGCCGCGCCGCGTACAGGTGGATCTGCTTGGCGTAGCGGTCGAAAAGCGCGGCGAACTGCTCTGGGTCGTGCGCCGATCGACGGATCAGTTCTCCGTCGTCGATCTCGACGGTCTCAGCACTCAACGCCTCTCCTCCGTGAGTAGGTATTTCACCGTGCTGTCTCCCGGAGGGCGTCACCGAGTTCCCAAGAGTCGTGAGGCGGCGGAGAATGCGACGTCGCCCGCAGCTCATGGCGATGTTCGGTCGGCCGAGTTCAGTCGGTCGATCAGGAGAGTCGATCAGTGACCGGCACTATCAGTGCATTAGGGCTGGGGTTTCGGTTGCTGCGCCGGTCGGATGGTGAGGGTGAGGCCGGATTGGTGTCGTCACCACAGCGCCTTCGAGGCCGATACCCTGGTAGGGCCATGAATCTGGTAAATCTCGAGTCTGTTTCCCATGCCTACGGGCCCAAACCGCTGCTCAACGACGTCTCCCTCGGGGTCGAGGTCGGCGAGCGCATAGGTGTCGTCGGACGTAACGGCGGCGGCAAGACCACGCTGCTGTCGGTGATCGCGGCAGAGGTACGCCCGGACAGCGGCCGGGTCACCCATACCCGGGGGCTGCGGGTGGGCGTGCTGTCGCAGCATGACGCGCTCGATCCGGCGATGCCCATCCGGGAGATCGTGCTGGGTGAGAAGGCCGAGCACGAGTGGGCGGGGGATCAGGGCGTCCGCGAGATTCTCGGCAATCTCATCGGTGATCTCGATCTCGACGCCAAGGCGGGGGATCTGTCCGGTGGCGAGCGTCGGCGCACCGCGCTGGCCCAGCTGCTCATCGACGAGCACGACCTGATCATGCTCGACGAGCCGACGAACCATCTCGACATCGAGGCCATCGCCTGGCTGGCCGGTCATCTGGCCGGACGCAAGAGCGCGCTGGTGGTCGTGACGCACGACCGGTGGTTCCTCGACGCGGTCTCCACCAGGACGTGGGAGGTCGTGGACGGGCGGGTCGAGCGGTATGAGGGCGGTTACGCCGCGTACGTGCTCGCGAAGGCGGAGCGGGCGCGCATCGCCCAGGCCGCCGAGGAACGCCGCCAGAACCTTATGCGCAAGGAGATCGCCTGGCTGCGGCGCGGCCCGCCCGCTCGCACGTCGAAGCCGAAGTTCCGGGTGGAGGCCGCGCAGGCGCTGATCGCCGACGAGCCGCCGGCGCGGGAGAGCGTGGAACTGCTGAGGTTCGCGGCGGTCCGGCTCGGCAAGACCGTCTACGACCTCGAAGACGTCACCCTGCACGCCGGTGGCCCCGGCAGTGGGCCGCTGGTGCTCGACGAGTGCACCTGGCAGTTCGGGCCGGGCGACCGGGTCGGGCTGATCGGGGTCAACGGCTCCGGCAAGTCGTCCGTGCTCCGGCTGCTCGCCGACACGGTCCAGCAGGACTCCGGGCGGATGATCAGGGGCAAGACGGTACGCCTGGCACACCTGTCGCAGGAGCTGGCCGAGCTCGACCCCACCCGCCGGGTGCTGGAGACGGTCGAGGAGATCCGCAAGTACATCCAGGTCGGCAAGAAGGAGTGGTCCGCCTCCCAGCTGCTCGAACGCCTGGGCTTCAAGGGCGAGGCGCAGTGGAAGGTCGTCGGCGACCTGTCGGGTGGC
The DNA here is from genome assembly GCF_020215705.1 of Nonomuraea aurantiaca. Classification (GTDB taxonomy): domain Bacteria; phylum Actinomycetota; class Actinomycetes; order Streptosporangiales; family Streptosporangiaceae; genus Nonomuraea; species Nonomuraea aurantiaca. Next base: position 122,004 of record NZ_JAIWNB010000015.1, read on the forward strand.
GAGCGGCGGCGGCTGCAGCTGCTCAGACTCCTCATGGATGACCCCAACGTGCTGCTGCTCGACGAGCCGACCAACGATCTCGACATCGAGACGCTGAACGAGCTCGAAGACCTTCTCGACGGCTGGCCCGGCACCCTCATCCTGGTGAGCCACGACCGCTACTTCCTCGAACGTGTCACGGACAAGTGTGTGGCGCTCCTGGGCAACGGCAAGCTCTCCTTCCTTCCGGGAGGCGTGGACGAATACCTGGCCCGCCGAGCCCAAGGCACCGCCCTGACGGCGCGAACGACCTCACCCCAGTCGGCGGCCCCCGCACCGATCCAGCCCGCAGCCCCTCAGGAGGGCATGTCGGCCAAGGAAGAACGCGAGCTGCGCAAGGAGCTCAACCGCCTCGAACGCCAGCTCGACCGGCTGGGCGACCAGGAAGCCAAGCTCCACGCCGCCATGGCGGACGCGGCCAGCGACTACGCCAAACTGGGCTCCCTGGACGCCCAGCTCAGGGACGTTCTCGACCAGAAGGACGCAGTCGAGGCCGAGTGGCTCGAACTCGCCGACCGCCTGAGCGACTGACCGCCTGACTCGGGAGACGGCCAAGGACGATCCGAAGAAGGCGGCCAAGGACGAGTCGTCACGGCGAGCAGCCCGTGAGCCTTCACGACCGGCGCTTGACGGTCGCCCGCCCGCGACGGCGGGGCGGGCAACCCATGCGAAGCCGTACAGGAAAAGAGGTTGTCAAAAGCGGCGGCCTCGAACGCGACGCGGCGTCAGGAATCGAACGGCGTGAGGAGGGTGCGGAGCAGGGCGGAGAGGGTGCGTTGGTCGGTCAGCGGCAGGCCGGCGAGGAGGTCGTGCTCGCGCCGCAGCAGCCCGGCGAACGCCGCGTCCACCCGCGCCAGCCCGCTCTCCGTCAGCGACACCAGCACCCCTCGCCGATCCTCCGGGTCCGGCCGGCGCCGCACCAGGCCCGCCTGGGCGAGCCGGTCGATGCGGTTCGTCATCGTGCCCGACGTGACCAGGGTGGCCCGGATCAGGGCTCCGGGACTCAGCTCGTACGGCTTGCCCGCGCGCCGCAGCGCCGTCAGCACGTCGAACTCCCAGGGCTCCAGAGCGTGCTCGGCGAACGCCGCCCGCCTGGCCCGGTCGAGATGCTTGGCCAGCCGCGACACCCGCGACAGCACCTGGAGGGGCTCGACGTCGAGGTCCGGACGCTCTGCCCGCCAGGCCGCCACCAGCCGGTCGACCTCGTCCTGCGGCTCCTCGTTCATGACACCGCCTCGCCATGAGATCGCCGGGTCGGGGGGAGCGCATCCTGCGTCATGGTCAGAGTGTACTGTCTTGACATCGAGATACATATCTCGATATCAATTATCTCTATGTCGAGAGATATCTGGGATCCCACCATATACGCCAGGTACGCCGACGAGCGAGCACGCCCGTTCTTCGAGCTGACCGCCAGGATCGGTGCCGACAGCCCTGATTATGTCGTGGACGCCGGCTGTGGCACCGGCGAACTCACCCTCGAACTCGCCCGCCGCTGGCCCCAGGCTACCGTGGAGGGCTTCGACGCCTCCCCGGCCATGATCACGGAGGCTCGCCGGCACCAGCAGCAGCGGTTCACGGTCGCCGATGTCACGACATGGCGGCCCGACCGGCCGGTGGACGTGCTGGTGTCCAACGCCGTCCTGCAATGGGTGCCCGCGCATCGCGACGTGCTGGAGCACTGGGTCGACGCGCTGAGCCCCGGCGGCTGGCTGGCCTTCCAGGTGCCCGGCAACTTCAACGCCCCCAGCCACGTGGCGATCCGCGAGCTCTGCGCCGCGCCCGCGTGGTCCGATCGGCTCGGCGACCTCAACCGGGGCATTCCGGTGGACGACCCCATCGACTACGTCGACTTCCTGAGCGGCTGCCGGGTCGACGCCTGGGAGACGACATACGTCCATCTCCTCCAGAGCGACAACGGCGACAACGCGGTACTGAACTGGATCTCCGGCACCGCCTTGCGCCCGGTCTTCGACCGGCTGGACCCCGACGAGCAGAAGAAGTTCACGGCCGAGCTGGGGGCGCGGCTCGACGAGGTCTATCCGGCCAGGCCGTACGGGACGCCGTTCCCGTTCCGGCGCGTCTTCGTGGTGGCCCAGAAATGATCACCGGCCTGCACCACGTCCAGCTCGCCGCGCCCGCGGGGAGCGAGCCGTTGTTGAGGGAGTTCTACGGCGGAGTACTCGGGCTCCAGGAGGTGCCAAAGCCGCCTGAACTCGCCAAACGTGGCGGCGTCTGGTTTCGTGGCCGAGGGGTGGAGGTGCATCTCGGCATCGAGGACGGCTTTCGGCCGGCCAGGAAGGCGCACCCGGCGTTCCTGGTGGACGACCTCACCGCCTACAGCACCGAACCGCCCGACGACCTGCTCCCCGGCTACCGCCGGATCTACCTCATGGACCCCGTGGGGAACAGAATCGAGCTCCTCCAAGGCGTGTGAAGTTCGTCCAGCGGTGGCATGATTGTCCAAATCGGCCAAGGCTATGAGGTGCTGTGGGCATCGAAATCGAGGACAAGTTCGACGTTCCCCCCGACTACGCGATACCCGACCTGAGCAAGCTGGCAGAGATCTCGGGCCCGAAGAGTTACCAGCTTGTGGCGCTCTACTACGACACGCCCGATCTGAGGCTGGCCACCCGGGGCATCACGCTCCGGCGAAGACGCGGCGGTGACGACGCCGGCTGGCATCTGAAGTTGCCCAAGGCCAAGGGCGTACGCCAGGAGATCACCTACCCGCTCACCCGGAGCACGAAGATCGTGCCCGCCGAGCTGGCCGAGCTCGTCCGCGCCTACACCCGCGGCGCGGAGCTCCAGGTGGTGGCCGAGCTCGACACCCGCAGGACGGTCACGCTGCTGCACGACGGCCCGACCGGGCTCGTCGAGATCGCCGACGACCGCGTCAAGGGCACGGTCTTCAACGGCAAACCAGACGGCGAACCAGCAGGCGGGCCGCGGGTCGTGCGGTGGCGCGAGGTAGAGGCGGAGTTGCTGGAAGGCGACCAGGCCCTGCTCGCCAAGGTCGGCAAACGGCTCAGGAAGGCCGGAGCCACCCCGTCGGAGTCGGCCAGCAAGCTCGCCAGGCTCCTCGAACCACCCCCTCTCGCCCAGGCCCCCACGAAGGACGGCTCGGCCGGCCAGACCGTCATGGACTACCTGGCAGGCCAGGTGACGGCCCTCCTCTCACAAGATCCCCGAGTACGGCGAGCGGAACCCGACGCCGTCCACCAGATGCGCGTCGCCTCCCGGAGGCTGCGGAGCGCGCTCAAGGCGTTCGGCGGCATCGTCACCGGCACCAAGCGGGTCCAGGACGAGCTGCGCTGGCTGGGCACCGTGCTCGGCGAGGCGCGAGACCTGGAGGTGATCAGGGACAGGTTCGCCCGCGAGCTGGCGGCACTGGCCCCCGAGCTGGTCACCGGCCGCATCCTGGCCCGGCTCGGCGACGACCTGCACGCCCGCGAGCAGGAGGCGTACGGGCGCATCAAGGACACGCTCAGTGGCGAGCGCTACTACGCGCTGCTCAACGCCCTCGACACGTTGACGGCCGGCCCGAAGTTGACCAAGGCCGCGGCGGAGCCGGCACACGACAGGCTCAGCGACGTGGCCGCCGAGAACTGGGACCGGGTGGCCAAGACCTACGACACCGCCCAGGCGATCTCGGACCTCGATCGCCGCGAGCTCGCCATGCACGACGTCCGCAAGGCGGCCAAACGGGCCCGCTACACCGCCGAGGCCCTCCAGCCCACGCTCGGCAAAAGCATGGTCAAGCTGGCCAAGCACGCCGCGGCCGTACAGGAGGTGCTCGGCACGCATCAGGACGGCGTGGTGGCGCAGGAGACGCTGGTCAAGGAGGCGGCGGCCGCGCGGCAGGCGGGTGAGGACACCTTCACGTACGGCCTGCTCATCGGCCTCGAACGTGGCACGGCGGAGCGAGCACACGCGGACTTCCCCAAGGTCTGGGCCGAGACGGCGCGAGCCATTAGGAAACTACTATGAGTGACTTACCCGTCATACCTTTCGCACGACAGGACGCCCTGGAGGTCCCCGCGGCCTATCGGGAGCTGCGGGCCGAGAAGGGCATCACCAGGGTGCGGACCCGGGTGGGCGACGAGATCTGGCTGGTCAGCGGCTACGAGGACGCCCGCAAGCTGTTCGCCGACCCCCGGCTCGGGCGCTCGCACCCCGAGCCGGAGAAGGCCGCCCGCGTCTCCGGCTCCGCGCTGCTCGGCGGCCCCCAGGGCGACAGCGCGACCGAGAAGGCCGACAACGAGCGGATGCGCCGGCTGTTCATGCCCTCGTTCTCCGCCCGCCGGATGAAGGCGCTCAGCGATCACGTGGGGACCCTGGTCGACGAGCGGCTGGACCACCTGGCCACTCTGACGCCGCCCGCCGACCTGCACGCCGAGCTGTCCTTCCCGCTGCCCGTGCTGGTCATCTGCCAGCTGCTCGGCGTCCCCTTCGAGGACCGGGCCTACTTCAGCGGCGTCTCCAGCCGCATGGGCGACGTCGCGGACGAGGCCAAGGGCATGGCGGCGCGCGAGGAGCTGGGCGCGTACATGGCCGGGCTCATCGAGCGCAAGCGGCACGAGCCCGGCGAGGACGTCCTGTCGGATCTGGCCGGGGTGCTGGACGACGACGGCAGGGTGGCGCAGCTGGCCGGCGGACTGCTGTTCGCCGGGCACGAGACCACGGTGAACCGCATCGACTACGGCGTACTGTTCCTGGAGGCCAATCCCGACCAGCGCGCGCTGCTCAAGGCCGATCCCGGCCGGGCGCCCGCCGCCGTCGAGGAGATCCTGCGCATGGCCTCGCCCAGCCTGCACGGCCTGCCGCGCTACGCCCACGGTGACATCGAGATCGGCGGGGTCACGATCCGCAGGGGCGAGGCCGTGCTGATCATGCCCGGCGCCGCCAACAGGGACGAGCGGATCTACTCCGACCCCGACACCTTCGACGTCGGCCGGAAGTCCCTGGACCCGCACCTGAGCTTCGGGTACGGCCCGCGCTACTGCATCGGCGCCAGCCTGGCCAGGGTCGAGCTCGAAGGGGTCTTCAGCCGGCTCTACCAGCGCTTCCCGGACCTGCGCGTGGCCGTGCCGCTGGATCAGCTCCGCCGCAACGAGGGCCGGATCACCGAGGGCGTCGCCGAGCTCCCCGTCACCTGGTGAGCCTCAGGTCGGGTAACGCTCCACGCTGACGACCCGCTCGCCCAGCCGGTGCAGGACGGCGAACGCCCCCTTGCGCAGGTGCACGTCCTTGCCGCTGAGCGAGCGGATCAGATCGGGCAGCACCTTGCCGTGGCTGGACACCGCCGCCGCCATCCTGAGCTCCGCGACCAGCGCGGGCGTCTTGTCCGCGTCCTGGCCTTCCTCGCTGAGCAGCGGCTCGGTCCTGATGTTCCGGCCGTACGGCTGGAGCGTCTGAACGCATCGGAGACTGGGCGAGCTGACCAGGATCTCGGGACGGTAGGCGGGCAGCACCCGGGCGACCGTCTCCGCCTGGGCCCGGCCGTCCGTGTCGAGGGGGCGCAGGGCGTCATCACCCTGCCACGCCTGCCGGGAGCCCGCGGAGCCATGCCGTACCAGGACAAGGGGGACGGTGGCCAGCGGCGCCGCCTCCAGCGAGTGGAGCAGGCCCGCGTCCCATTCCCAGGTCAGCAGCTCGCGGGCGCGGTCGAGCGGCAGCCAGCGCAGCTCGTCCACCTCGTCGCCGGGGGCGAACGCCACGCTCTCGTCCGTGGCCTGGGCCGCCCAGTAGTCCACCCGCTTGAGCCGGTCCGTGATCAGATAGTGGACGGGCGGCAGGGCGCGGCCGAGCGTCGTGACCAGGCCGGTCTCCTCGCGCACCTCGCGCAGCGCCGCGGCGATCACGTGCTCGCCCTGCTTCAGCTTGCCCTTGGGGAAGGTCCAGTCGTCGTAGGCCGGGCGGTGGATGACGGCCACCTCGGGGCGGTGCTCGTCACCGCGCCACACCACGGCTCCGGCCGCGCGGAGCGGATCAGTCATCAACGCTCCTCCAGCGGCGGGTGCCGATCAGAATGCTCTGCAGGTCCTCGCCCGGATGACGCACCCAGGTGCCGTCGGAGTTCAGCAGCCACGCGCTCGTCGTGTCGGCGGTGGCGCGGTCCATCAGGTCGATGAGGTACGCCCTGTGCTGCTGGCTGGTCACCTTGACCAGGGCCTCGACCCGGCGTTCCAGGTTGCGGCGCATCAGGTCGGCGCTGCCGATCCACACCTCGGGCCGCCGGCCCAGGCCGAACTCGTAGATGCGGGAGTGCTCCAGGAAACGCCCCAGCACCGACCGTACGCGGATGTTCTCCGACAGATCCGGGATACCAGGGCGGAGGGCGCAGATGCCCCGCACCCACAGGTCCACCTGCACACCGGCCCGGGACGCCCGATAGAGGGCGTCGATGAGCGGCTCGTCCACCAGGGAGTTCGTCTTGATCCTGATGCGCGCGGGACGGCCCGCCTCCTGGTGCGCGATCTCCCGCTCGATCCTGGCCATCAGGCCGCCGCGCAGCGAGTGCGGGGCGACGAGCAGCCTGCGGTAGGCCGAGTGGTTGGAGTAGCCGGTCAGGTGGATGAACAGGTCCGTGACGTCCTCGCCGACCAGCGGGTCCGCGGTGAGCAGGCCGATGTCCTCGTAGTGCCTGGCCGTCTTGGGGTTGTAGTTGCCCGTTCCGATGTGGCAGTAGCGGCGCAGCTCGCCGGACGGCTCCTGCCGTACGACCAGGGCCAGCTTGCAGTGGGTCTTGAGCCCGACCACGCCGTAGACCACGTGGCAGCCGGCCTTCTCCAGCTTTCGCGCCCACTCGATGTTGGCGTGCTCGTCGAAGCGGGCCTTGATCTCCACCACCACGACGACCTGCTTGCCCGACTCGGCCGCGTCGATCAACGCGTCCACGATCGGGGACTCGCCGCTGGTCCGGTAGAGCGTCTGCTTGATCGCCAGGACGTTCGGGTCCTCGGCCGCCGCCTCGATGAAGCGCTGCACGCTGGTGGCGAAGGAGTCGTACGGGTGGTGCAGCAGCACGTCCCGCTCGCGCAGCGCCGCGAAGATGTCGTCGTCGGCCAGCACGGCCTCAGCGGGGACGAACGGCCGGTAGCTCAGCTCGGCCCGGTCCAGGTCGGCGAGGGCGTGCAGCCCGGTCAGGTCCAGCGGCCCGGCGAGCTGGTAGATCTCGTGCGGCGCGACTTCGAGCTCCTCGACGAGCAGGTCGAGCACCTCGGGCGTGATGGTGTCCTCGACCTCCAGCCGCACGGCCGGGCCGAAGCGGCGGTTCTTCAGCTCCCGCTCCAGCGCCTGCATGAGGTTCTCGGTGATGTCCTCGTCCACGTCGAGGTCCTCGTTGCGGGTCACCCTGAAGGCGTGGTGCTGGACGATCTCCATGCCCTTGAAGAGCTGGCCCAGATGGGCCGCGATGACATCCTCCAGCGGGACGAATCTGTCCTTGGAGGCGGTGACGAACCTCGGCAGCTGCGAGGGCACCTTGACCCGGGCGAACACGGTGTGATCGTTCGCCGGATTCCGCACCAGGACCGCCAGGTTAAGGCTGAGTCCCGAAATATAGGGGAAGGGGTGTGCGGGGTCGACGGCCAGCGGCGTCAGCACCGGCCGGATCCGCTCCCTGAACAGTTTGCGCAGCTCCGTGCGCTCCTCGCGGCCCAGGTCGTCCCATCTGACGATCTCGATGCCCTCGGTGGCGAGCTGCGGGCAGACCTGCTCGTGGAAGACGGCCGAGTGCCGCTTGGCCAGCGTGTGGGAGATCGCGGCGATCCGGGCCAGCTCCTCGCGCGGTTTCAGCCCGCTCTTCGTCCTGAGCAGCAGTCCGGTGGCCATCCGCCGTTTCAGCCCGGCCACGCGTACCCGGAAGAACTCATCCAGGTTGCTGGCGAAGATGGCCAGGAAGCGCACGCGTTCGAGGAGGGGGAGGGAGGAGTCCTCAGCCAGTTCCAGGACGCGTTCGTTGAACTGTAGCCAACTCTCCTCACGGTTGAGGAACCTCTCCTGTGGCAGAGGGAGGTCACTCTCGGGCTGAAGCGGTTCCGCGGACATATGAGAAATATGCCCCATTTGGTTGAACGGAACGTGAACTAAGCGGCAACGGCTTATTCCACCTGGTCAGCCTGCTCCAACCGAGCCGCGCGCTCGACCAGCCGGGCCTCCCGCTGGCGCAGCTTCTCCTCGCGCTCGCGGGCCTTCTCGGCCTCCTTCAGCAGCCGCTCGCGCTCCTTCAGCTCGCGGACCCTGGCCTTCTCGGCCTCTTTGAACTCCCGCTGGCGGGCCTTCTCGGCCTCCTTGAGCTCCTTGTCGCGGGCCTTCTCCAGCTCGCGCAGCTCCTTCTCGCTGGCCCGCGGCACGGCGACGACGGGGTGGGCGCGGCCGGAGGCGGTGATGGCCGGCTGCGGGTTGAGGCCGGTCAGGCCGTTCCAGGCCAGGTTCACCACGTGGGCGGCGACCTCCTCGCGGCCCGGCTTGCGCACGTCGAGCCACCACTGACCGGTCAGGGCCACCATGCCGACGAGCATCTGCGCGTACATCGGCGCCAGCTTGGGGTCGTAGCCGCGGGCCACGAACTCGTCGGCGAGCACGTCCTCGACCTGGCTGGCGATCTCGCTGATCAGGCTCGCGAACGTGCCCGTGCCCGAGGCGGCGTGCGAGTCGCGCACCAGGATGCGGAAGCCCTCGCTGCTCTCCTCGATGTAGTGGAGCAGCGCCAGGGCCGCCCGCTCCAGCTTGATCAGCGAGTGGGAGGCGGAGAGCGCCTCGGTGATCATGCTGAGCAGCTTCTGCATCTCCCGGTCGACCACGACCGCGTAGACGCCCTCCTTGCCGCCGAAGTGTTCGTAGACCACCGGCTTCGAGACCTGGGCCGTTGCCGCTATCTCCTCGATGGAGGTCCCGTCGAACCCCTTCTCGGCGAAGAGCGTGCGGCTGATCTGGATCAGCTGCTCTCTTCGCTCTCTGCCGGTCATGCGCCTGCGAGATCTGGGTTCGGTCACGGTTTCCATAATGGCGGTGCTCGAAGAAGAGCCCGTCATCAAAGGATCGGTCAGCAATGAGCCGGAATCAGCCAATGCGCTTCGCCGCCAGGCGTTCGGGGGTCGGCCAGCGTACGTCGTGGACCCAGCCGAGCCGCTCGAAGATCCGGATGAGGCCGGCGCTGAGGTCGATCTGACCCTTCAGCGCGCCGTGCCTGGCGCAGGTGGGGTCGGAGTGGTGCAGGTTGTGCCACGACTCGCCGAAGGAGGGGATGGCCAGCCACCACACGTTGCGCGACTTGTCGCGGACCTGGAAGTCCTCCTCGCCGAACACGTGGCAGATCGAGTTGATCGACCAGGTCACGTGGTGCAGCAGGCCGATGCGGACCAGCGAGCCCCAGAACAGCGCGGTTAGCGCGCCCTGCCAGGACCAGGTGACCAGGCCGCCGAGGACGCCGGGCAGCAGGAGCGAGGTGAGGGCCAGCGGGCCGAACCACTTGTGCAGCTTGACGACGTCGTCGTCCTTGACCAGGTCAGGGGCGTACTTCTCGCGGTTGGTCCGGTCGGCGTCGAACATCCAGCCCATGTGGGCGTACAGCAGGCCCTTGGACAGCGACTTGAAGCCGGGCCCGAAGCGCCACGGCGAGTGCGGGTCGCCCTCCTTGTCGGAGAACTTGTGGTGCTTGCGGTGCGTGGCCACCCAGTCGAGCACGGACATCTCCAGCGAGAGGCTGCCCGCGATACCCAGCGCGATCTTCAGGGGCCGCTTGGCCTTGAACGAGCCGTGCGTGAAGTAGCGGTGCAGGCCGACGGTCACGCCGAGCCCGCTCACGACATAGAAGACGAACGCGATGACGATGTCGCTCCAGCCGAGACCCCATCCCCACGCGAACGGCACCGCGGCCACGATCGCGATGAGGGGGAGCCCTACCACGAGGGCGAAGGTGACGAGCTCGGCCTTGGTCCGGGGGTCGGGTTCGATGTCGGGCTTCGGTCCAGGGGAGGTGCGCTCGGTGATAACGGTCATGGGCTACCTCTCACGACATGTATGAGGATGAATGTCCTGGCTACGCCACCGTAACCTACGCCATCGTAAGTTAGTAAGACCTAAGCGGCGAGTGTGGCGAAGGCGACTTCTGTCCCATGAGAGGAGTAGCTTCTGTATCTTGCGGCTTTTCGGGCGGTCTGTTATGTGGCGCGCGCGTGGGCCAGGGATCGGTATCGTAGGAGTGCGTCGGACGCTCAGGTGTCCGATTTGGTCCCGGATCGTCTAATCGGCAGGACAAGTGGTTTTGGTCCACTTTGTAGGGGTTCGAGTCCTCTTCCGGGAGCTTGGAGGCACTCCCCGCCGCTAGAGCGCGAGTGTCGGTTGGGTATCCTCACGGTGTCGGGAGGGTGGCGGTGCGAAAGCTGCCGCCCCGAACCGCCCAGCCACAGGGAGCCCCAGTCCGTGAGTGTGCCGCGCCCGGCCGCAGTCATCGTCCTCGCCGCAGGCGAGGGCACCCGGATGAAGAGCCAGACCCCCAAAGTCCTTCATGAGATGTGCGGCCGCACTCTGGTCGACCACATGCTCACCGCCGCTCGCGACCTCGGTCCCGAACGGCTCATCGTCGTCATCGGCCATGCCTCCGAACGGGTCGGCGCGCACCTGGCGGAGACGAGTCCCGACGCGCGCGCCGTCGTCCAGCGTGAGCAGCGCGGCACCGGCCACGCCGTGCGCACCGTGCTCGAAGAGCTCGGCACGATCGCCGGCACCGTCCTCGTCACCTACGGAGACGTGCCGCTGCTGCGTACGGAGACCCTCGCCGAGCTGCTCCACCGGCACACGGGTGACGGCAACGCGGTCACCGTGCTGACGGCCGAGGTGCCCGACCCGACCGGCTACGGGCGCATCATCCGCGGCCCCGGCGGCGCCGTCCTGGAGATCGTGGAGGAGAAGGACGCCACCCCGGAGCAGCGCGCCATCACGGAGATGAACTCCGGCATCTACGCCTTCGACGGGCTGTTGCTCGCCGACGCCGTCAAACGGGTCTCGACCGACAACGCGCAGGGTGAGGAATACCTCACCGACGTGCTGTCCATCCTGCGGGAGGACGGCCACCGGGTCGGCGCGCACGTCGCCGCCGACTTCACCGAGGTCGAGGGCGTCAACGACCGGGTACAGCTGGCCTTCGCCCGCAAGGTGCTCAACCAGCGGCTGCTCGACGGCCACATGCGCGCCGGAGTCACGATCATCGACCCGGCCAGCACGTGGATCGACGTCGGCGTCGAGATCGAGCCCGACGCGGTCGTCCACCCGGGCACGCAACTGCACGGCCATACCGTCATCGAGGCCGGAGCGGAGGTCGGGCCGGGCTCCACGCTCACCGACACCAAGGTCGGCGCGGGCGCGGTCGTGCGCAACGCGGTCTGCGACCACGCCGTGGTCGGCCCGGAAGCCAGCGTCGGCCCCTACGCCTACCTGCGCCCCGGCACCGTGCTCGGGCACAAGTCCAAGGCGGGCACGTTCGTCGAGATGAAGAACACCCAGGTCGGCGAGCGGTCGAAGGTGCCGCACCTGTCGTACGCGGGCGACGCCACGATCGGTGACGACGTCAACATCGGCGCGGCCGTGATCTTCGTCAACTACGACGGCATCAACAAACATCGCAGCAAGGTGGGCGACGGCGCGTTCGTCGGCTGCGACTCCATGCTCCTCGCCCCCGTGACCGTGGGCGACGGCGCGTACACCGCGGCCGGTTCGGTCATCGACGGCGACGTCCCTCCGGGCGCGATCGGCGTGGCCAGGGCGCGACAGCGCAACATCGAGAAATGGGTCTTGCGCAGGCGCGCGGGCACGAAGTCGGCTGCGGCGGCCGAAAAGGCGCTGGCCGAGCAAGAGCAGCAGGAGAGTGGCGCATGACCGAGCTTGCCGAGGTCATCATTAACAACCGCACCGTGGTCACGAGACCGACGAAGGAGATCTCATGACCAGCATCAAGCAGCCGGGCGAGAAGAACCTCATGCTCTTCTCCGGCCGGGCCTACCCGGAGCTCGCCGAGGAGGTCGCCGAGCACGTCGGCGTCTCCCTCACGCCCACCAAGCTGATCGACTTCGCCAACGGCGAGATCTACGCCCGCTACCTCGAATCCGTCCGCGGCTGCGACGCCTTCGTGATCCAGAGCCACACCGGGCCCATCAACCAGTGGATCATGGAACAGCTCATCATGGTCGACGCGCTGAAGCGGGCCTCCGCCAAGCGCATCACCGTGGTCATGCCGTTCTTCGGCTACGCCAGGCAGGACAAGAAGAGCCGCGGCCGCGAGCCGATCACGGCCAGGCTGATGGCCGACCTGTTCAAGACCGCGGGCGCCGACCGGCTCATGTCGATAGACCTGCACACCTCGCAGATCCAGGGCTTCTTCGACGGCCCCGTCGACCACCTGTTCGCCATGCCGGTGCTCGAGAGCTACCTGAAGAACCGGCTCGACCTGGCCAACACCACGGTCGTCTCGCCCGACACCGGCCGGGTCCGGCTGTCGGAGCGCTGGGCCGACACGCTCGGCACGCCGCTGGCCTTCATCCACAAGCGCCGCGACCTCGACGTGGCCAACTCGGTGAAGGTCAGCGAGGTCGTCGGCAAGGTGCAGGGGCGCACCTGCGTGCTGATCGACGACATGATCGACACCGCGGGCACCATCTGCAAGGCCGCCGACGCCCTCTACGAGCAGGGCGCCACCAACGTGATCACCGCCGCCACCCACGCGGTGTTCTCCGATCCCGCGGTCGACCGGCTGAAGAACTCCCGGATCTCCGAGGTCATCGTCACCAACACCCTGCCGTTGTCCCAGGCCAACAGGTTCGACAAGCTCACCGTCCTGTCGATCGCGCCGTTGATCGCGCGCGCGATCACGGAGGTGTTCACCGACGGGTCGGTCACCAGCCTGTTCGAGGGCGACACCTGAGCCGGTAGACTTTTACGGTTGCGTTCGTAACGCCTTCCGCTAGGGCGGGTGAGGGGGAGCGCAAATCCCGCAATGCATCCCTAGGAGATGTCGTGTCTGAAGTACGTATCGCCGCCGAGCCGCGCACCACGTTCGGCAAGGGCGCCGCTCGCAAGATCCGTCGTGACAACAAGGTGCCCGCGGTCCTCTACGGCCACGGCACCGACCCCAAGCACCTGACGCTGCCCGGCCACGAGGTTCTCCTCGCGCTCCGCACCGCCAACGTGCTGATCCACCTTAAGGGCGACGGCGTCGACGAGCTCGCGCTGCCCAAGGGCGTTCAGCGCGACCCGATCAAGGGCTTCGTCGAGCACGTCGACCTGCTCCTGGTCCGGCGGGGCGAGAAGGTCACCGTCGACATCCCGGTCACCACGGTCGGCGCCGTCAACTCCGAGGGCCTGCTCGACCAGCAGCTCGTCTCCGTCTCGGTCGAGGCCGAGGCCACCCACATCCCGACCGGCGTCGAGGTCGACGTCGAGGGTCTGGTGATCGGCACCGTGATCACCGCCGCCGACCTCAAGCTGCCTGAGGGCTCCACGCTGATCGCCGAGGGCGAGACCGTCATCCTCCAGGTCATCCCCAAGCCGGTCGAGGAGCCCACCGAGGCCGAGGCCGAGGCCGCCGAGGCTGCCGCGACCGCCACGGTCACCGAGGAAGCCGGCGAGTAGCACACCGCTGTTCGGCGACGGGGCAGCCGCCGGCTGCCCCGTTTCGCTTGTGGGAGACACTAAGGAAGGCACATGGACCGCTGGTTGATCGTCGGGCTCGGCAACCCGGGCGCCGAATACGCCGGCAACAGGCACAACGCGGGCTTCATGGTGCTCGACGAGCTGGCCGCCAGGGCCGGCGGGCGGTTCAAGGCGCACCGGAGCCGGGCCGAGGTGCTGGAGTCCAGCCGCGCGGTGCTCGCCAAGCCGCTGACGTACATGAACCTGTCGGGCGGCCCGCTCAAGGCACTGTCCGACTTCTACAAGCTCGGTCCCGACCGGCTGATCGTGGTCCACGACGAGCTCGACGTCCCCTACGGCGCGCTGCGCGCCAAGCTCGGCGGTGGTGACAACGGCCACAACGGGCTGAAGTCGATCACCAAGGTGCTCGGCACCCGCGACTACCTGCGGGTCCGCTTCGGCATCGGGCGCCCGCCCGGCCGCATGGACCCAGCCGCCTACGTGCTCAAGGACTTCGCCACGGCCGAGCGCAAGGACCTGGCCTTCCTGGTCGACCGGGCGGCCGACGTGGTGGAGTCGCTGATGGAGCGCGGGCTCGAAACCACGCAGAACGAGTTCCACCGCGCCGATCTCCACATTTCCGGCCCTCCTCGCTGACCATCGCATAGAGGCGTTCGCGGTTTCCCGCGTGTCGCTCAGCGCTACGATCTGGTGACTGTCTGTTGATCAACGGTCACGTGGAGGATTCGTGCGCGACGGCGAAGGGCTGCTGACCGCTGCCCGGTCCGGCCACGCCAGGTCCGGGCGGCTCAGTCCGCACCTGCCCCCCTGGATACGCGCCTACCGCGTTCGCACCATGCTCGGCGACTTCCTGTGCGCGGGGGCGGCGTCCGGCTTCGCGTTCTTCGTCAGGTTCGGCGGTTTCACCGCCTACTCCGCGCCGTACCTCATGGTCAGCGTGGCTCTGCCGGTGCTGTGGGTCTGCACGGTCGCCTTCAACCGGGCGTACGAGCCGCGCATGCTCGGCATCGGGCCCGAGGAGTTCCGCCGCGTCGTGCAGTGCGGCGTCGCGCTGACCGCCGCGACGGCCATCGGCTCCTACGTGACCAAGACCGACATCGCCCGCGGCTACGTGGTCCTCGCCCTGCCGCTCGTGACACTCCTCACTCTTTTCTGCAGGTACGCCCTGCGCTGCTCGCTCCACCGCCGCCGGGCCGCGGGCGCGTGCATGCGCAAGGTAGTGGCCGTCGGGCACGCCTCCGCGATCGCCGAGCTGGTCCATCTGTTCCGCAGGGAGCCCTATCACGGCATGGAGGTCGTGGCCGCCTGCCTGCCCGACGACGCGCCCGGCGAGCGGGTCGGGGAGGTGCCCGTCGCGGGCGGCTTCAGCGACGTGTCGATCGTGGTCGACCAGTCCGGCGCCGACACCGTGGCCGTGCTGGCCTGCCCCGAGATGGACGGTCAGGCGCTGCGGCGGCTGGCCTGGCGGCTGGAGCGCACCCGGACCGACCTGGTGGTCGCCCCGGCGCTGATGGACGTGGCCGGGCCGCGCACGATGATCCGGCCGGCCGCCGGGCTGCCGCTGCTGCACGTCGAGCACCCCGAGCTGGCGGGGGTCAGGCAGCTGGTCAAGAACGGCTTCGACCGGGTGGTGGCCGCCCTGCTGCTGGTGTGCCTGGCTCCGTTGCTGGGCGGGCTGGCGCTGGCCGTACGCGTGACCAGTCCCGGGGCGGCGCTGTTCAAGCAGATCAGGGTCGGCAAGGACGGCCGGCCCTTCATGATCGTGAAGTTCCGCACGATGCGGCGCGGTTCGGAGCAGCAGAAGATCACCCTCGTCAGCGACAGCGACGGTGTGCTGTTCAAGGTCCGCAACGACCCCCGGGTGACGCCGCTCGGCACGCTGATGCGGCGGCACTCGCTCGACGAGCTGCCGCAGCTCATCAACGTGGTGCTCGGGCACATGTCACTGGTCGGCCCGCGCCCGCCGCTGCCGGAAGAGGTCGCTCGCTACGGCGACGACGTCCGCCGGAGGCTGCTGGTCCGGCCGGGGCTGACCGGGCTGTGGCAAGTCAGCGGAAGATCCGACCTGTCCTGGGAGGAATCCGTCCGCCTCGACCTGCGTTACGTGGAGAACTGGTCTCTTATGTTGGATCTACAGATTCTTTGGAAAACCTGGTCGGCCGTCGCCCGCGGGCAAGGAGCTTATTGATGACGATTCGGGACGACCACGCCCTCGCCGCCGACCTGGCGACGGAGGCCGGCGAGCGGTTGCTGGAGGTTCGCAGGCGTTCCGGTTTCGCCGACGCGTCCGCGTTGCGGGCCGAGGGTGACCGTAGCGCGCACGTCTTCCTGATGGAGTCGCTGGCCCGGCTGCGGCCGAGCGACTGCGTGCTCTCCGAGGAGGCCACCCGCGAGGAACGCCTCGACCCGCGCAGGCAGAGCGCCTCACGGGTGTGGATCGTCGACCCGCTCGACGGCACCCGCGAGTTCTCCGAGGAGGGCCGGTCCGACTGGGCCGTCCACGTGGCGCTCTGGGAGCAGGGCGCGCTGAGAGCGGGGGCGGTGGCGCTGCCCGCCCAGGGCCGCACGCTCAACACCGCCGAGCCGCCCACGCTGCCCACCTTCGACCCCGCCGTCAACAAAGGCAGGTTCCGCATCGCGGTGAGCCGCACCAGGCCGCCCGAGTTCGTGCAGAAGCTGGCCTATCTGGTCGGCGCCGACCTCGTGCCGATCGGGTCGGCCGGAGCGAAGATCTCCGCTGTGCTCACCGGCGAGGTCGAGGCGTACGTGCACGCCGGAGGCCAGTACGAGTGGGATTCGGCCGCGCCCGTCGCCGTCGCGCAGGCGGCCGGGGCCCACGCCAGCCGCATCGACGGCTCGCCGCTGACCTACAACCAAGCCGACCCCTCACTACCGGATATCCTTGTTTCCCTACCGGACTTGGCGTCTGCCCTGCTCGCCGGGATTCGGGACCTGCATCGCTGAAGGCCGGAGGAAGCCCCTATGCTCCAGCGCGACTACACGACGTCGCAGCTCGACGTACTCGAAGCCGAGGCCATTCACATCATGCGTGAAGTGGCGGCGGAGTTCGAGCGCCCCTGTCTGCTCTTCTCGGGCGGTAAGGACTCCATCGTCATGCTGCGGATCGCCGAGAAGGCGTTCTGGCCGGCACCGATCCCGTTCCCGCTGATGCATGTCGACACCGGCCACAACTTCGACGAGGTCATCGAGTTCCGCGACCGCCGTTCCGAGGAGTTGGGCGCCCGCCTGATCGTGGCCAGCGTGCAGGATTCGATCGACGCCGGGCGCGTGGTCGAGGAGACGGGCCGCCGCGCCTCGCGCAACCGCCTGCAGACCACCACGCTGCTCGACGCGATCGAGGACCAGGAGTTCGACGCCGTCTTCGGCGGCGCCCGGCGCGACGAGGAGAAGGCCCGCGCCAAGGAGCGGGTGTTCTCCTTCCGCGACGACTTCGGCCAGTGGGACCCCAAGAACCAGCGCCCCGAGCTGTGGAACCTCTACAACGCCCGGATCCGCAAGGGCGAGCACATCCGGGTCTTCCCGCTGTCCAACTGGACCGAGCTCGACATCTGGGACTACATCCGGCGCGAGGGCATCGAGATCCCGTCCATCTACTTCTCCCACACCCGCAAGGTCTTCGAGCGTGACGGCATGCTGCTGCCCGACTCCGAGGTCGTCAAGCGGGGCGATGACGAGCCGCTGTTCGAGGCGGTGGTGCGCTATCGCACGGTGGGCGACATGACCTGCACCGGGGCCGTGCAGTCCACGGCCGCCACGGTGGAGGAGATCATCGAGGAGATCGCGGTCACCCGGATCACCGAGCGCGGGGCCACCAGGGCCGACGACCGCGCCTCGGAGGCCGCCATGGAGGATCGCAAGCGGGAAGGCTACTTCTAAACCCATGGACATTCTGCGTTTCGCCACGGCGGGAAGTGTCGACGACGGCAAGTCCACCCTGATCGGCCGCCTGCTCTTCGACTCCAAGGCGATCTTCGAGGACCAGCTGGAGGCGGTCGAGCGCACCTCGCGCGACCGCGGCACCGAATACACCGACCTGTCGCTGCTCACCGACGGCCTGCGGGCCGAGCGGGAGCAGGGCATCACGATCGACGTGGCCTACCGTTACTTCGCGACGCCGCGCCGCAAGTTCATCATCGCCGACACGCCCGGCCACATCCAGTACACCCGCAACATGGTCACCGGCGCCTCCACCGCCGACCTGGCGATCATCCTCATCGACGCGCGCAAGGGCGTCCTGGAGCAGTCGCGGCGGCACGCCTTCCTGACCACGCTCCTGCGGGTGCCCCACCTGGTCCTGGCCGTCAACAAGATGGACCTGGTCGACTACTCCGAGGAACGCTTCGAGGAGATCCGCGAGGAGTTCACGGCCTTCGCCTCGAAGCTCAACGTGGCCGACCTGACGTTCATCCCCATCTCGGCGCTCAACGGCGACAACGTGGTCTCCCGGTCCGAGAACATGCCCTGGTACCACGGCTCGTCCCTGCTGCACCACCTGGAGAACGTCCATATCGCCTCCGACCGCAACCTGGTCGACGTGCGCTTCCCCGTCCAATACGTGATCCGCCCGCAGCGGGCCACCGACCACGCCTTCCACGACTACCGCGGCTACGCGGGCCAGGTGGCGGGCGGCGTGCTCAAGCCCGGCGACGAGGTCGTCCACCTCCCCTCGGGCCTGGCCACCCGGATCGCCTCGATCGACACCTTCGACGGGCCGGTGGAGGAGGCGTTCCCGCCCATGTCGGTGACGCTCCGCTTCGAGGACGACATCGACATCTCGCGCGGCGACATGATCGCCCGGCCCAACAACCAGCCGCAGGTGGCGCAGGAGATCGACGCCATGATCTGCTGGATGGCCGACAGCGCCAAGCTGGCGCCGCGCTCCAAGCTCATGATCAAGCACACGACGCGGACGGCTCGGGCGCTCGTCCGCGACCTGCACTACCGGCTCGACGTCAACACGCTGCACCGCGACGAGACGGCCACCTCGCTGTCGCTCAACGAGATCGGACGGGTGTCGTTGCGGATCACCCAGCCGTTGTTCGTGGACGACTACTCGCGTAACCGGCTGACCGGTGGGTTCATCCTGGTGGACGAGGCCACGAACGGGACCGTCGGAGCCGGCATGATCATGGACCTGCGTTGACGCGCTCCCCGGGATGAATCCCGGGGATTCCGCCTGTGCCGCATGGTGTCATGCGGCATTTCGGTGGCTTCCTGCTTCGTCGGTCGTGCCCGGCGCTTGCGCGCTGGGTGTGGGGTCTTATCTGCCTCCACAGGCGTTTGGGGTCTCCGCTTCCCGCCCATCTCAGGTTCGGGTTTCCGTCCAGCGGCGACCTGCCGCCTCCCGGCGGCCAAGATGTTGATCGCGGCGTTCACATCCCGGTCATGCATCACGCCGCAGGCGCACACCCACTCCCGCACGTTCAGCGGCATCACCTGCGCCAGGTTCCCGCACGCCGAGCAGAGCTTGGAGGAGGGATGGAACCGGTCGATCCGGGCGAAGGTACGACCGTGGAGTTTCGCCTTGTACTCCAGTACGCCCACGAACGCCGACCAGCCCGCATCGTGCACGCTCTTGGCCAGCCGCGTACGGGCCAGCCCCTTGACCGCCAAGTCCTCCACATAGATCGCTTGGTTCTCGCGAACTATCCGCATAGAGGCCTGATGGTGGAACTCCCGGCGCGCATCGGCGACCTTCGCATGCTGCCGGGCCACCTTCATCCGGGCCTTGGCCCGGTTCGCCGATCCCTTCTCCTTGCGCGAGGACAGCTTCTGCAGGCGCTTGAGTTTCTTCTCGGCTCGGCGCAGAAACCGGGGCGAGTCGATCTTCCGGCCATCGGCCAGCACCGCGAAATGCCCCAACCCCAGATCGATACCGGTCTCCACCTCGATGCGGGGCAACGGCCGTTCGGCGACCTCGACCACGAACGAGGCGAAGTACCGGCCCGCCGCGTCTTTGATCACCGTCACACTGGACGGATCGGACGGCAGGCGGCGTGACCAGCGCACCGTGAGGTCACCGATCTTCGGCAGGGACAGTTTCCCGCCTGTCGCGATCGTGAACCGGGCGTTCCTGGTGAACCGGATCGCCTGCCGGTTGTCCCGTCGAGAGCGGAACCGGGGTGGCTCCTACTTCGCCGGATCCGCCGACGGTGCACCGTTGTCGATCGTGCGCCAGTACATCGAGCAGCAGAACCCACTGCTCTGAGCCCAGCGCCTCCCGGATCCGGACTGCCAGCGTCCTCTTGGGGAACGCTGCTCGCACCACCCGGGCGGTCAACTCCGGCACGTCCCGACCCGCCCAAGATTCTAACGACATGCCCGCTCTTTGCATCCGACCAGCAACTTGCAGTCACTACAACCATGCACGGCAAACAACTACGCTTCGACTCGATTGATGAATTGCTCAGCAGAGTCCTGAAGGGCGGAGCACTGCCGATGAACCCGGTAGCCGACCGGGTCGTGGCCGACGTCCAGCGGGCCGGGCGCCCGCGTCAGCGCGCCCATGGCTGAGGGCTTGGCTTGGCCCAGGTGGCTCGGGACCTTAGGTAGATCCTTTGTCGTTTCGCGGATGGGGTGATTACTCTCCGCGCTAGCCTCTCCACGTTCCGTATCCGTGACGTGAAGGCCATTCCCCCGTGACGCATCGTTCGACCGCCTTCCGGGTGGTCTACCTGGGCGGCCTCGGCCGTAGCGGCACCACGCTGCTCGAGAGACTGCTCGGCGAGATCCACGGCGTGGCACCCCTCGGCGAGGTCGTACACCTCTGGGCCCGAGGCGTGCTGGCCGGCGAGCCATGCGGCTGTGGCGAGCCCTTCCCCGCCTGCGCGTTCTGGCGCGAGGTCGGCGAGACCGCGTTCGGCGGATGGACACAGGACCTGGCCGAACGCGTCCTCACCCTGCGACACCGCGTCGATCGCACCCGCAGGATCCCCCGCCTCGCCCACCCGGAGCTCGCCGAGTACGCCGGCACCTACCAGCGCCTCTATGACGCCGCGGCCAAGACCGCCGGCGCGAGGACCGTGATCGACTCCGGCAAACACGCCTCCCTGGCCTTCTGCCTCGCGGCGGCCGGGGTGGACGTGCATGTGGTCCACGTGGTCAGAGACCCGCGGGCCGTCGCCCACTCCTGGCGCAAGACCGTCGAACGCCCCGAGGACGGCCGCCCGATGACCCGCTGGGGCTCCGCCCGCACAGCAGCCCACTGGACGGCCCAGAACCTCGCCCTGGACCTCCTCGCCACCCGCGGCGTCCCGGTGACGAGACTCCGCTACGAGGACCTCCTGGCCGACCCAGCGGCCGCTCTGGCGACATTGGCCGACATCCTGGGCCTGGACACGGCGCTGCCGTTCCTGACCGGCACGACCGCCCACCTGACCACCGCCCACACCGCGTCGGGCAATCCCATGCGCTTCACCGTCGGCCCGGTCGAACTGCGACGAGACGACTCGTGGCACTCCGGCCTCCCGCGCCACCACCGGCGCCTGGTGACGGCACTCACCTGGCCGCTCAGGTCCCGGTACGGCTATGGGGAGGCGGCGGCATGAACGGGTCTCGCGCGGTCGGGCCTCGGATGATCGGGTCCCGTGGGGCCGGGTCCCGTGCGGCCGAGCGTCATGTGATCGCGTCTCGTGCGGCCGAGCGTCGTGTGGTCGGGTCTCGTGAATTGGTCGCCGACGCCGCAGCGTGGGCCGTACCTCTGGAAGTGGGGGTCGCATGAGTGCGTCCGTCGGCGTGGTGATCCCCACTCGGGGCGACCGGCCCGAACAGCTGCGGGCAGCCGCCCAAGCCGTCCTGGCCCAGGACTACCCGGGCCGGATCTCGCTGGTCATCGTCGTCGACGGTGGCGATCCCGCCGCCGTCGCCGAGCAGGTGGCCGATGTGGTGACGCCGAGCGCCGCCACGAACGCCCGCCACCGCGTGCTCGTCCTGCCCAACGCCCTCAGCGCCGGGCTGCCGGGCGCGCGCAACACCGGCATCTCCGCGTGCGACACCGATGTGGTCGCCTTCTGCGACGACGACGACGTGTGGCTGCCGGGCAAGCTGGCCGCGCAGACGCAGGCGATCGAGGATGGCGCCGAGTTCGTCAGTTGCGGCATCGAGATCGAGTACGGCGTACGCCGGGTGCCGAGGCTCGCGGGCAGCGACACGGTCACGGCGGCCGACCTGGTGCGCTCGCGCATGGTGATGGTGCACTCGTCGACGTTCCTGTTCAAGCGTGGGGCCCTGTGGGTGGACGAGAGCGCCCCGGCCGGCCAGAACGAGGACTGGGACCTGGCCCTGCGCGCGGCCAAGCGGCATCCGATCGCGAATATCGATCGCCCACTTGTACGTATCCGTTGGGGCAATTCCCACTATGTCGCCTGCTGGGCCGACCGCATCGCCGGGCTGGAGTGGATGCTCGCCCGACACCCCGAACTGGCCGTGGATCCGCGCGGCGCGGCGCGGGTCTACGGCCAGCTCGCCTTCCACCACGCCGCGCTGGGGCGGCGTCGTGAGGCCGGTCGCTGGGCCCTGCGCACGTTCGCCGAGCGCATCGGCGAGCCACGCGCCCCGATCGCCCTCGCCGTCGCCGCGGGGCTCATCTCCGCGCCGGCGGTGCTCGCCCTGCTCCACGATCGAGGGCACGGCATTTGAACGCCGTCACGGCGGACGTGGTCACCGCAGGCGTGGTCACGGCGGGCGTCGTCACAGGGAGCTCCGGCGCGGGGTTCGGTGCGGGGAGTCCTGATGTCGACCCCGCCACACGGGGTCCGGATACCGGGGCTTGACACGGGTGAATTCACGGGGGCGTTGGGAGAGGGGCCGGGGATGGCTGGGGAGCGGGCGAGGCCGACGCGGGTGCTGGTCGGGGGGGTTGCCGTCGATCCGCTCACCGAGCGCCAGGTCGTCGAGCACGTGGACGGTGAGCTGGGCGCGGGCAGGGGCGGGCGGATCGTGACGCCGAACGTCGACATCTGCCGCGCCGTCGCGAAAGACGTCAAACTCCGTCACCTCGTCAACTCCGCGGACCTCGTCGTGGCCGACGGGATGCCGTTGGTGTGGGCGTCGCGGCTGCTCGGCACGCCGATACCCGAGCGGGTCACCGGGGCCGACCTGATCTGGTCGTTGAGCAAGCTGGCCGCTCGCCGAGGGTGGCCCGTCTACCTTCTGGGCGGCCCGCCGGGGGTGGCCGTGTCCGCCGCTCGTGAGCTCACCGCCTGCTATCCCACGCTTCAGGTCTGCGGAGTGGACGCGCCGCCCTACCGGTTCGAGAGTGGTGCCGGTGAGCGTGAGCGGGTGCGGCGGAAGGTCGTGGGGGCGGAGCCGAAGATGGTGTTCGTCGGGCTCGGGTTTCCGCGACAGGATCGGCTGATCGCGCGGCTGAGCCAGGATCTGCCGGGGGCGTGGTTCGTGGGATGCGGGTCGGCGATCGCGTTCGCCGCCGGTACGGTGCCCCGGGCGCCCGAGTGGATGCGGGGAGCGGGGCTGGAGTGGGCGTTCCGGCTGGTGAGCGAGCCCGGCCGGCTGGCCAGACGCTACCTGGTCGACGACCTGCCGTTCGCGGCCCGGCTGCTGGGCGACTGCCTGAGGGCACGGGCCTCGTCGGGAAGCGCACGCGAATAGGTCGCCTGCCGACGGTCGCGCTTCCTCGAGGACTCCTCCAGACCCGCCCAGACCCGTTCAGGCGCTCATCAAGCGGAAGTGAGCTCCCGTACGCGGGCCGCTTCCGCCCGGGTCAGGCCGAGGGTCGCCGTTTCGAGGGCGCGGCGCGAGTTCATGGGCCGGAAGGCCGTGCGTGACAGGCCCGACCAGGCGAAAGCGCTCCCTACTCCGGCGGGGGCCGTGCACGCTCGGGTGATGCGGCGCTCGGCCGCGGGTGACCAGGCGAGGCCCGCGTACGCGTACAGATGCCGGAAGCCCGGGACCGGGGCGGCGGCCAGTTCGTCGTAGGAGGTCAGCAGGATGCCGGGAGTGCGGGCGAGGATCGCCTGCGTGACCCGCCACAGCGCCGCCGCCTTGGCGATGCGGTCCTGGGAGCCGACCAGGGCGCGGAGGTCCAGGAGTTCGGGGTGGTCGCGGACGAGCAGGGGCTGTTCGAGGAGTTCGTGGAAGTAGACGGTCCAGCCCAGGCGTTGCCAGCTGGCCACGAACGCCACCGGGTCCCGGGACAGTGCGATCACCTTGCAGCCCAGCCGCGTGGCGAACCAGCCTGCCGAGAGCACCGCGAACGGGTCGTCGAGCAGGGCCCGCCGCCCCAGCAGGCGGCCGAGCGTGAAGGCCGTGCCGTAGCGGGTCATGCGGGCCAGATCGTACGGCGAGCGGTTGGTCCGCAGTTCGGCCAGGTAGCGGTAGCGAAGTGCGACCGTGTCCCGGAAGGCGGGCAGCCAGTCGGCGGCGTTGTCGTCGCAGATGTACTGGAACCGGTGGGTGACCTGGGCCCGCAGGACACCGGGACAGCGGCCGGGCGGGTGCTGGGGGTTGAGCGGCTCGTTGACGTAGACCAGGTCGCCCCCCGCCGCCAGCATCTTGCCCGTCCAGCTCGTGCCGCTCCTGGGCAGGCCCGTCACCAGGATGGGACCGCTCATGCCGCCACCGAGGAACGCGAGAAGCGAGCGCCTGCGGAGCGAAGGGTGGGGCCGGTCACACCGCGGTCCAAGGGCACGCGCGTGAGGCGCGGGGTGCGGCCGGTCACGCGGTGGTCCAGGAGCGGAAGCGGAGTGCGGGAAGGCTGTGGCGGCCGAAGGGGTGCAGGCCGTAGCGGTGGTGCAGTTGCCAGAGCGGGAGCAGGTTCTTGGCGATCATCCCGCCCGCCCAGCCGAGCACCGCCCCGAAGGCGCCGTGGGCCGGGATGAGTGCCACATCCAGCGCGACCGTGCAGGCGATGGCCGCCACCAGGTTGAGCAGGCTGGCCGTGGTGTGCCCGGCGGCGGTCAGGACGACGTCGACCATGCCGCACGCGGTGGCCATCATCATCGTGCCGGCCAGCACCAGCGCCACCGGCACGGCGGCGCCATAACCCGGCCCGAACAGGCGCAGCAGCCACGGCGCCAGAGCGGCGTACCCGAGCCAGATCGGCCAGGTGAGCAGCACCAGCCAGATCGTCGCCGCCTGGTACAGCTCCCGCGCCCGCGCCAGCTCGCCGTCGGCCAATGCCCTGACCAGGCGCGGTTGCACGGCCTGCGCCAGCCCCTGGTTGGCCAGCTGGCCGACGACCTTGAACCGGGTGGCGGCGGTGTAGACGGCCGCCTGGACCGGGCCGCCGAGCAGCGCGACGACCACGATGTCGAGCCGCTGGAACACCGCCTGGATGGCACCCGCCGCCGAGCGCGGCGCCGTGTAGCGCCACAGGTCGCGGCCGGTGCCCGGCAGGTACGGCGTACGCGGCAGCCGTTCGCGCAGCCGGATCGCGGCGAGCAGCGTCACCGGCAGGTACGGCAGCGCCCACGCGAGCGGCAGCCACTGCGGCCTGGCGGCGACGGCCGCCGCGGCGACGAGCAGGAGCTGGAGCGCCGGCAGCGCCATCCCGTCGAGCAGCACGGTGGGCCGCATGGCGCCGAAGCCGCGGGTGGCGGCGAGCAGGAGGTCGGCGGCGACCATCACGGGCAGGACCGCCGCCAGCAGGCCGAGTCGCGGGTAAAGGGCCGCTCCGCAAGCAGTGGCGAGCAGGATCGCCGGGACGAGAGCTGCCCGGATATATCCGGAAATGCCGTGGTGGTCGGCGGTCTGGGCGCGGGCGATGAAATAGATGAGGCCGTTGCCCGCGTCGAGCTTGGCCACGCCGGCCACCATGAGGGCCAAGGCGGTGGCGGTGAAGAAGGTGCCCGCCTGATGGGCGCTGAACGCCCTGGTGACCACCACGACCAGCAGAAACTGGGCCCCGGCGCTGATGACGGCCCCGGCGATGCCCGCGATGCCGCCCCTGGCCACCTGGCCGAGCGGCCCCGCCAGGCGAAAGGTCAGCGCCGCCACGACGGGTCACCGCCCAGCCAGCGGGCCAGCCGCGTGTCGTACACCTCGAAGTGGTCCCTGAGCCGCTGCCTGACCGCCTCGGGCAGCGGCCGGGGGAGTGGCCGTCCGTTGTGGCGTTCGAAAACCGGGTAGCCCAGGTGGGGCAGGCCGAGGAAGTCCAGGACCCGGTCGTACGCGCGTTCCGGCTCGGCGAAGAAGCGGTGGCTGTCGAGCACCAGGACGCGTTCGCGGCCGAACAGCGGCTCCAGCCGGTCGAGTTGCTCCGCGTAGCGCCCGCGCGCCAGGTAGGCGTGGTGGCGGTGCGCGTGGTGGACGGTGTGGGGCCGCTCGCGGATGCTCAGCTCGGCTCCCGCCAGCCGCCGCTCCTCCAGCTCCAGGGCCCGCTCGAAGTCGGACTCGGTCTCGTAGCCCCTGGCCAGCTCGTGGGCGTGCGCGGAGCACGCCCGCTCGACCGGGTCGCGCACCAGCACGATGAGCCTGACCCCGGGCAGGTCGGCCGCGATGCGCTCCCCGGCCAGCGGATGGAACAGGTAGTAGGGCGACGACTCGAACGCCTGCGGATGCGTGCCGTGGCGGCGGGCGAGCCGCGCGGCGGCCACCCGGAGCGGAAAGTGCCCCTGGTACCAGGGCAGGCCCCGCCCGTAGTCGGCGTCGAAGTAGTGGACGCCCTTGTGCAGCACCGGTTTGAGCAGTAGCGGGTGCCGCGCCAGAGCCCGGTACAGCGACGTGGTGCCGCACCGCTGCGCTCCGGCGATCAGGAACGACGGCAGCATCCGTACGCTCGAGGTGAACCTCCCGGTGGTCCGGGAGACGGACAGGACCGACTGCTTCATGGTGTTCACGTCAGCGGCTCCTGGTGATCGACGAGGGGGTTGAGCCATGTGTCCGGCGGCCCGAGGGGTTCGTGGCCGTCGGCGGCGTGCCGGTCGGCCAGCGCGATGAGGTAGTGCAGGGTCGTCCGCCTGGCCTCCGCGGCCGACAGCCCGAGCGGCGCGAGCACGGGTACGGCCTGCGCCAGGCAGGCCCGCGCGGCCGTGGCCGGGTCCATCCGCCGCAGCGCGCGCTGGAAGAAGTGGTGCACGGCGTCGAACCCGTAGGGCACGCCGACCGCGTAGCGCTCCCAGTCCCAGACGAGCAGCCGCCCGTCATCGGAAGGGGCGATGTTCCAGGGCGACAGGTCGCCGTGCCAGGCCGCTCCCTCGGTGCCGCCGGTGCCCGCGATCTCCTTGACGGCCTCGGTGAGCAGGGCGGCGGGGACCCGGCCGCGCCTGATCGGCAGCGGCGAGAGGGCCAGGACGGAGAACTCGCCCCACCGCTCGTGGCGCAGCACGGTCGGCGCGACGACCGTCTTGAGCGCCAGAGCACCCAGCTTCCTGAGCGTGGCGGCCTCGCCGTCGACCAGCTCGCGGGCGCGCGGGGTGTCGCCGACCTTCACGAAGGCCAGGCGGGAGCCCTCGCCGTACGCCTCCAGGATGGGTTTGCGGTTGGCCCGGCGGGCCGGCCGTACGTGGAGGACGGTCTCGACGGGAACGCCGAGGACGCCGCTCAGGTACGTCTCGATCGAGCCCTCGACCGGCACCATGACCGGACGGCCCAGCAGCCCGTGCCATCGGCGCCGGGGCGCCAGGCGGCGCGGCAGCAGCCGGTGCGGCAGCACGCTGTAGGCGCGCGGCGAGCCGGGGCCGGGGTAGAGCGACCGCACGGTCTGATCGAGGTAGCGCAGCCGCAGCTTCGCGTCGTTCACGCGGCCTCCCCGGTGTTACGCCACAGGAGGGCGAAGGAGATGAGGTAGAGGCTGAGCGGCGTGACCAGGCCGTCGTACACGAACATGTAGAGCAGCACGAGGATCATGACGAGCACACCCGCGAGCCCGATCGGGCTGCGGTCGGGCCAGTGGCGCCGGATCGCGCCCAGGAAGAACGCCACATAGAGCGCCGCGCCCGCGAAACCCTGGGTGATGATCAGCAGCCAGAGCTGACCGTCGCTGCCCAGCGGCGGATGGCCGCAGCCGCCGCACCACTCGGTCTTGCCGGTGGTGATCGTGCGGTGGTTGCCCATGGCGTTGCGGGTGTTGCCGTAGCCGATGATAGGCGAGTGCGTGGCCGCCGAGATGGTCGCCGACACGGTGAAGGCCCTGATGTCGTTGGAGTGCGGATTGTCCAGGCGCTGGCCGACCAGCGAGGCGAGCGGGCTGAGCGCGAACACCAGCGTCGCCGCCACCGCCGTAACGCACAGGGCCAGCCTGGTGCGTCCGCCGACCCGGACGACCAGGTAGAGCCCGGCCAGCCCGAGGCCGATCCAGAGGCCGCGGTTGAGCGAGTAGACGATCGGGATGGCGGCCACGGCGGTCAACGAGATGGCCACCGCCTTGCGACCGCCCCCGCCGTAGACCCACCAGCCGACCACGAACCAGATGAGCAGCACCGACACGTTGCTGCCCCACGCGTTGGCCCACTCGAACGGCGCCTCGGGGCGCGGCGAGGCGTAGCCGAGCACCTTCTGAGTTTGGGCGGCCGTGGGGTGGATGAGGTTCTGGACGAAGGCGTTGTCGCTGATCCCTCTAGGCAGCACCATCTCCACCGGCGAGGTGAACTCCAGCCGGGGGAAGAACACGCCGAGCAGCCCGCCCGCCACGGTCGTGACGAACAGCACCCCGAGCATCCGTACGAGCCTGAGCTGCGGTAGCTCCCGCTCGGTCAGGTTGCCCAGGTAGAGCACCATGATCAAGAGCGCCGCGTAGAGCGCGAACCGGATGAGGTAGCCGATGACCCGCCCGGCGTTGAACGCCCCGTACGTGTCGGGCGGCATGTCGGCCAGCATCAGCGCACTCACCGCGTAACCGGCCAGGAGCAGCAGCCACAGCCCGAACCCGCGCGGCACCCGGATCGGCCGGCGCCGCCAGAGCACGACGGCCATGGGCACCGCCAGGACGATCACCGACAGGCCGCCGAAGCCGAGCGCCCACCACACGGGATAGCCGATGAGGAGCGCGCCGATCGGCCACGCCGGACCTCTCATGCCGAGGAGCCCGGCGGGCGGGGGAGCGAGGTCATGGGAGCCGCCTCGGCGGACTGGCCGGGCTCCAGCTCGCCGCTGGCGACCAGCTTGCCGAGCGGGTTGCCGTCGATCGGCTCGGGTCGCGGGGTCAGGTCCGTCGTGGTCACCACACCGATGATCGGTACGTTGTGCCTGCCCAGATGGCGTACGGCGGCGGCCACCTGTGTCGAGGTGGCCCGGCGGAGCCCCACCAGCAGCAAGGCCGCGTCGGCCCGGGCCAGGTCGCCCACGTCGGAGCCGGTCAGCAACGACAGCGGGGCGGTGCATGCCAGCGGCACGACCACCGGCGTCGCGCCCAGCTCGGCCGGGATCGCCCTGACCAGCAGCCGCTTGCCCGGGCAGGCGGCGATCACGGCCGAGGCCAGGTCGTGCGGCACGCCCCGGCGGAGCGGGTCCGACAGGTCGCCGAGCACGGGCAGCCCGGTCAGCCGCTCGACGTCGGCGGCGGTGCGCAACCGGGTGTCGAGCCGGTCGCGGGCGTAGGCGGTGGCCGTGCCGAGGAGCAGGCCCATCATGAGCCCGGTGCCGAGGTAGAGCGGCAGGCTGGGCGAGCTCGGCACGGCCGGCGGCGTGGCCTGGCTGATGACCGACCCGGGAGTGATGGCGACGGTACGCAGCGCGTCGTACTTGAGCGTGAGGCTGTAGGCCTGCCGGTTGAGCACGCTCTGCCGGTGCGCCGCGATGGTGTGCTCGATGGTGCCCTTGCCCGCCAGGGCGAGCTCCTTGATCACGGCGTCGAGCGCGGTGTTGACCTGCTTGAGCTTGACCAGCATCGCCTTCTGCTGCGCGGTCATCGTCGCCTGCGCGCTCTCGGTGCGGTTGGCCAAGTACGCCTGCGCGTACGCCCGCGACTGGGCCGCCGCCACGGCGGGGTCGGTGGCGGTGACGGAGATCCACAGCACGGCCGAGTTGGGCGGCACCGAGACCTCGACGGGCTCGGGCGTGCCCGTCTTGAGCTCCTTGGCGGCCTTGGCGGCCACCACGGACGACTGCGCGATCTGCGCCTCGGTGTCGAGGTTGAGCGGCTCGCGCTGCCGGTTGGTCACCTGGTTGCCCTGGTTCTGGACGCCCACGGGCGCGACCAGGACCTGGGTGGTCGCGGTGTAGGCGGCCGGGGTGATCCGCAGCAGCGCCAGCCCCGCCGTGCCGCCGGCCAGCAGGAACCCCAGGAAGAACAGCCAGCGCCGGCGCACCAGCGACAGGTGGTCCGCCAGGTCGGTGGCGTGGCGGCGGCCCGGGAAGTCCGGCGACAGGCTCATTGGAGCGGATCTCCTTCGAGTGTGTGCGCGGTGTCGCCGATCGGCGACTGTGCGTCACAAGTCGCGGCGTCCGCCCACTATAGGCCGGACAGATATTACCCAGGCTGAATCCAGAAGATTTTCTCTGATACGGCCAGCAATTCGCCCCACGATAGCCCGAAATAATATGAAATTGAGGGCCGGTCGGATGCTGGCTGAGCTGGCGATACACCCGCTCCGGCTGAAGTTCTGGGAATGGCATGGCATGGTTCAGGTTTGATAGGACGGGGGTCCTTGGTTGAGGGGGTTGAACGGCCTTGAACCGGTGGGGAATTTCTCATAAAGCGGTAAATATCAGTGTTAAAGGTGTGGCGCTGTTGGTCGTCGCCGTGCTCGCGGGCTGCTCAGGTGCGCAGGGTTCGGGGAGTCCGGCGCAGGTCGCCCAGCCGAGCGCCAGAGGGCCGAACGTGGAGACCTCGCCGGCCTGCGCCGTCACCGCCAGGCTCATTCCCTCTTGTGGTGCCTGGTGGGGGATCGCCCCGGAGGTCTTCACCGGCACGGGCATCGAGCGGTCGCTGCACGGTGCCGAAACCCGCATCGGTGGCACCGCCGACGTGCTGCACGTCTATCACCGGGGCAAGGAGGAGTTCCCCACCAGCGAGGAGGTCGCGCTGGCCCGCGACCCGGTCCGGCCCAGGCTGCTGCTCATCAACTGGAAGCCGTCGCTCGACTACACCTGGGCGCAGATCGCCCGTGGTGCCATCGACCGCAGGATCGACCGGCTGGCCGACTACATCAGGCGCACCTTCCCCGAGCGGTTCTTCCTCACCCTTCACCACGAGCCGGAGAACGACGTCGACGCCGCCCCCGGCTCGGGCATGCAGGCCACCGACTACGCCGCCATGTACCGCCATGTCGTGCTCAGGCTGCGCGACGAGGGCGTCAAGAACGCGGTCACGGTCATGACCTACATGGGCGCGCCCAACTGGGCGGCCAAGCCCTGGTTCGAGCAGCTCTATCCGGGTGACGACGTGGTCGACTGGGTGGCCCTCGACCCCTATGCCGACAACCGGGTCCGCGACTTCGACGGCCTGGTGAACAAGACCCGGCCCGACTTCGACCAGTGGCCGGGGTTCTACCGGTGGATGCAGTGGCGCTTTCCCGGCAAGCCGGTCATGGTCGCGGAATGGGGCGTGTTCGAGCGGGCCGACGACCGTACGGCCAAGCGCTCGTTCTTCGAGTCGGTCCGTACGCAGATCCAGCGCTATCCGCAGATCAAGGCGCTGATCTACTTCGACTCACCGCACGCGCCGCGCGGCGACACGAGCTTCGACTCCGACCCCGCCGCCGGGCGGGCGTTCAGCGAGCTCGCGCGAGATCCCTACTTTCACTCGACGCCCGTGCCGCGGCCCTGACGCGCCAGCGCCAGCCCGCGACGGTCGCGAGTACGGCGCCCGCCAGCGCCCACACCGTCACCGTGTTGCTCACGTCGAGCAGCTTGAGCGCGGAGGCGAGCAGGACGATCCCGAGCAGTGCCCTGATGAGGCCGCCCGGCGCCCTGGAGGAGATCCGGGCGCCGAGGTAGACGCCCGGGATCGAGCCGATGAGCAGTGAGACCGTCAGAGTGAGCTGGAAGTCGCCGAAGAGCAGGTGGCCGAGCGCGGCCGAGGCGACCAGCGGCACCGCCTGCACCAGATCGGTGCCGACGAGCTCGTTGGCCTTGAGCGCCGGATAGAGGGCCAGCAGGGCCACGATGATCAGGGAACCCGAGCCGACCGAGGAGATGCCGACGATGAGTCCGCCTACCGTACCGACCAGTACGGTCGGGATTGGGCGCACGACAATGTCACGGGCGCTCGACGAGCCGCCCTTCCCGGCCAGCAACGTCTTGGCGACCAGGCCCGCGACGGCGAGCAGCAGCGCCACGCCGAGCGCGTACTTCACCGCGTCGTCGACCGCGAACGCGCGCGCGATGAACACCCCGCAGAACGCCGCCGGCACGGACCCCACGCAGAGCCAGCCGACCAGGCGCAGGTTGACCGTGCCCCTGCGCAGGTGTACCGCGCTGCCGACGGGTTTCATCACAGCGGAGGCGACCAGGTCGCTGGAGACCGCGGCCAGCGGCGGGACGTTGAAGAAGAGCATCATCATCGGCGTCATGAGCGCGCCGCCGCCCATGCCGGTGAGCCCGACGACGATCGCGACCAGAAAGGACCCGGCGATCAGGGGAAAGTCGATCAACGAACCCAGCCTCCGCTCCGCAGCGCCCCCAGCACCTGGGTGACGGCCGCCTCGATAGAGATGTGCGTCGTGTCGATGATCAGATCGGCGTCGTCCGGCTCCTCGTAGGGGTCGGAGACGCCGGTGAACTCGGGGATGAGCCCGGCGCGGGCCTTGGCGTACAGGCCCTTGCGGTCGCGGCGCTCACACTCCTCCAGCGGGGTGGCCACGTGCACGAGCAGGAAGTCGGCCCCGACCGACTCGACCATCTCGCGCACCTCCTCGCGGGTGTCCGCGTAGGGGGCGATGGGGGCGCAGATCGCCAGCCCGCCGTGACGCGCGGCCTCGGCGGCGACGAACCCGATGCGCCGGATGTTGAGGTCGCGGTCGTCCTTGGAGAACGTCAGGCCCTTGGACAGCAGGTGGCGGACCACGTCGCCGTCGAGGTAGGTGACCGTGCGGCTGCCCAGTTCGAGCAGCGAGTCGCGCAGGCCGCGGGCGATCGTGGACTTGCCGGAGCCGGACAGGCCGGTGAAGAAGACCACGAGCCCGCGCCGGTGCGGCGGTCCGGGGATGCGCACCGGCTCGGGACCCGCCAGGTGCTCGGTCGCGCCGTAGGCGGTGGCGACGTGCTCGCGCAGCTCCAGGTCGATCTCGGGCTCCTCGCGCGGCGCCAGCGGCACCGAGACCACCAGGGTGCCCTCGGGCAGCTGCTCCTTGGCGCGCAGCGCGGCGCGTACGAGGGCCGGGCCCGTCTCGCCGTACGAGAGGGGGAGCAGCACGATCACCGCGTCGAGCTCCTTGGCGGTGGCGACGATCTCGGTGAGATCGTCGAGCGGTCCCCGCATGGTGACGGCGAGCGCCGCCCGCCCGTCGAGCTCTTCGCGTATCTGCGCCGGAGTACGGCGAAGCCGGGCGAACGGCCCGTGCTCCGGGGCGCCCAGGCCCTTGACCGGTCCGGAGGCCAGACCGTCGGGCTCGCGCTCGGCGACGGTGAGCACGGCCAGCGGCACGCCCTCGGGATCGAGCAGCGTGACCTCGGTGCCCGGGGTGGCCGCTTCCGGCAGATGGAGTGTGACGGGCGCCGGCCACGGGGTGCCGTCGGCGAGGGTGCCGCGCTCATGCACCGCGTGCAGGTCGTCGTGCCCGAGGAACCCGCTCAGCGGCTGGAACGCGCCGGAGAGCAGCAGCTCCAGGTCGGCCAGCTCGTACGCCCCTGGGGTCCACTCCACGGTCTGCCATCCCAACTATTCCGATTGACTTGGTAGGAAAGGAGTCTAGCCTTTGGTACAAGTGTGTCGCTAGTGCGGTGTCCCCGAACCTTCGCCGGACATTCCGTTCTTTCCACTCCTGCGACGGGGTGTCCCTCTATGGGGGCCTCTGTCATGGCGGGCCGTCTTCTTCTGTTCCCCCAAAGGGGCCCTCTATGGGATGTCGGCCACGACGGACGGTCTTCTTCCACTCCCCCGGAGGGGCTTCCCTCCCTGGGGATCTCAGCCCCGACAGGCCGTCTTCCTCTCCCCCGGAGGGGGTGTCCCTCCCTAGGGACGTCAGCCACCACGGACCGTCACAGAGATCGAGACGGTCGTGACGAACCGCGCGGACCCTAAATGAGCCGCGCGAAGTGGTTCTGCGGCTTTTTGATGACCATGGCGATCTCATCATGTGTGGCCGGAAACCGGTCGCGGGTCAGCTTGGCCGTCATCCTGACGGCCAAGCGGCCGACGCGCCCCATGGCCGGACCGCTGGTCGCCGTGTGGTCGTCGGTGATCATGAGCCCGCGCGTCAGACAGAACGTGTGGATCCCGTCGCGCGAGGTCACCGGCCCGTAGACGGCCGGCAGCGGGCCCGGCGTGCCCGCCGACACCAGGTGCCGCCAGATCAGCCGCCGCAGCCACCACGGGGTGATCCGATCGAGTAGGCCGTAGGCGGACTTGCGGTCGCGCATGCGCAGCAGGATGAGCCCGCCGGGGCGCAGCGCCTGCAGCAGCCGGTCGAAGACCAGCTCGGCGTGCTGGATGCGCTCGAGCAGGAACGACAGCTGGATCACGTCCACCGACCTCGGAGGCAGGGGGACGCAGCGCAGGTCGCCCAGCGACCACATGGCGAGATCGGCTCGTTCGCCGACCACTCCCCTGATCGGGGGCAGGTCCTCGTCGACGCCGGTGGCCCTGGTGTCGATCCGGTCCAGGACCAGTGGCTCGTCGTGCGCGCATCCGGCGACGAGCACGTCGAGCCGCCTGCCGAGCCGTCCGGCCCACTGCTCGCGGATGCGCTGACCAAAGAGATCGCCCCTTGGGGCTACCGACCGCACCTCAGACATGTCACCCAGAGTAATCAATCGACGCCAATTAGTAAGCCATTTCCCTGCTAGCGTCCTGCGCCGTGAGCGATCTCGTGTACGTGGGCAACGCGAATGTCGACGCCGCGACCGACCACGGCTGGCTCCTGGGCCATTTCAAACCCTTCGGCGACCCGAGACACAGCGACGGGGTGGAGATCAAATGGGGCACCCACTCCCCGGGTGACGAACGTGCCGAGTGGGTGCGGGGCGAGGAGCGTACGGCGCTGCTCATCCTCATCTCGGGTCGCTTCCGCGTCGAACTGCCGGGCAGGAGCGTCCTGCTCGCCGAGCGGGGCGACTACGTGGTCTGGGGCAAGGGCGTGGACCACTCCTGGCACGCGGAGGAGGAGTCGGTGGTCCTGACGGTCCGCTGGCCGTCCGTCCCGGGCTACAAGGTCCCGGAGCCGGACGAGGTCTCGGAACCGGACAAGGTCTCGGAGCCGTACAAGGTCGTGGAGCCGGACAGGGGCCTGGAGCCGTACAAGGTCTCGGAGCCGGACGGGGGCGTGGGGTAGATGCGAATAGGCTTGTAGCACAACCCCCACGCCCGCCGGCTGGGGGTAATCGTCGTGGGGCTGTCGAAAATGAGTCTGTCCGGGCTGCTTGATCTTGTCGTCACCGATCCCAAGCTGACCGCCGCTCTCGAAGAGGGCGGCGACATCGCGCTGGTGGCGCCGTCCGCGCTGCGGCCGTTCGGGGTGGCCGCGCTGGCCGGGCACGATCAGCGGACCGTGCTGGCGATCACCGCCACCGGCCGCGAGGCGGAGGACCTGGCGAGCGCGCTGACCAGCCTGATGGAGCCGAGCTCGGTGGCCGTCTTCCCCGCCTGGGAGACGCTGCCGCACGAGCGGCTCTCCCCGCGCAGCGACACCGTGGGGCAGCGGCTGGCCGTGCTCAGGAGGCTCGCGCACCCGGTCAAGGACGACCAGGCGGCCGGGCCGCTCAGCGTGGTGGTCGCGCCGGTCAGGGCGCTGCTCCAGCCGATCGTCAAGGGCTTGGGCGACCTGGAGCCGACCCGCCTGCGCGCGGGCGACGACGCCGACCTCGACGGGGTCGTACGGCGGCTGGTCGACAACGGCTATCACCGGGTCGACATGGTGGAGAAGCGGGGCGAGGTGGCGGTCCGCGGCGGGCTGCTCGACGTGTTCCCGCCGACCGAGGAGCATCCGCTGCGGCTGGAGTTCTGGGGCGACACGGTCGAGGAGATCCGCTGGTTCAAGGTGGCCGACCAGCGCTCGCTGGAGGCCGCCGACGGCGGATTGTTCGCGCCGCCCTGCCGTGAGCTGCTGCTCACCGCGGAGGTCAGGGAGCGGGCGCGCGAGCTGGGCCGGGAGCACCCGGCGCTGGCCGAGGTGCTCGACCAGCTCGCCGAGGGGGCGCCGGTCGAGGGCATGGAGGCGTTCGCGCCCGTGCTGGCCGGGGAGATGGATCTGCTGCTCGACCACCTGCCCGGCAACGCCGCGGTGTTCGTCTGCGATCCCGAGCGGATCAGGGGCCGGGCCGAGGAGCTCGTCCGGACGTCGCAGGAGTTCCTGGAGGCGTCGTGGATCAACGCGGCGGCCGGTGGCGAGGCGCCGATCGACCTCGGGGCGGCGGCGTTCCGCTCGCTCGACGACATCCGCGGTCACGCCGACGTGCTGGGGCAGGCGTGGTGGACGATGGCGCCGTTCGGGGCCGGGATCGAGCTCGACGCGCAGGACTCCGAGGCCTACCGGGGTGACACCAGGAAGGCGCTCGAAGACATCAAGGGCTATCTGGCCGAGGACAAGGCGGTCGTGCTGCTGAGCGAGGGGCACGGCCCGGCCGAGCGCATGGTCGAGGTCCTCAAGGGCGTGGACGTTCCCGCCCGGTTGGTGAAATATCTGGATAAGTCGCCAGAGGCGAAGGTCGTCCACGTGTCGACGGGGTTGATCGAGCACGGGTTCATCACCCCCAACCTGGCCGTGCTCACCCACCTCGACCTCGTCGGCCAGAAGGCGTCCACCAAGGACATGCGGCGCCTGCCCTCCCGCCGCCGCAACATGGTCGACCCGCTCCAGCTCAAGGTCGGCGACAACGTGGTGCACGAGCAGCACGGCGTCGGCCGCTACGTCGAGATGGTGCAGCGCACGGTCCAGGGCGCGACGCGCGAATACCTGGTCATCGAGTACGCCAAGGGCGACCGCCTCTACGTCCCCACGGACCAGCTGGACGAGGTCACCCGCTACGTCGGCGGCGAGGCCCCGACGCTCAACCGGATGGGCGGCGCCGACTGGGCCAAGGCCAAGACCAGGGCGAAGAAGGCGGTCAAGGAGATCGCGGGCGAGCTCATCCGCCTCTACTCCGCCCGCATGGCCTCGCCCGGTCACGCCTTCGCCGCCGACTCCCCGTGGCAGCGCGAGATGGAGGACGCCTTCCCGTACGTCGAGACCGGCGACCAGCTGGAGGCCATCGACGAGGTCAAGCGCGACATGGAGCGCGGCGTCCCGATGGATCGGCTGATCTGCGGCGACGTCGGCTACGGCAAGACCGAGATCGCGGTGCGGGCGGCGTTCAAGGCCCTCCAGGACGGCAAGCAGGTCGCCGTGCTGGTGCCGACGACGCTGCTGGTGCAGCAGCACATGTCGACGTTCACCGAGCGGTTCTCCAGCTTTCCCGTCTCGCTCAGGGCGGTCTCCCGCTTCCAGACCGACGGCGAGGTCAAGGGCACCCTGGAGGGCCTGCGCACCGGCGCCGTGGACCTGGTGATCGGCACCCACCGGCTGCTCAGCCCGGAGGTCCGGTTCAAGGACCTGGGGCTGATCATCATCGACGAGGAGCAGCGGTTCGGCGTCGAGCACAAGGAGGCCATGAAGCACCTCCGCACCCAGGTCGACGTGCTGGCCATGTCGGCCACGCCGATCCCGCGCACGCTGGAGATGGGCCTGACCGGCATCAGGGAGATGTCGACCATCCTCACCCCGCCGGAGGAGCGGCACCCGATCCTCACCTTCGTCGGACCGTACGACGAGAAGCAGATCGGGGCCGCCATCAGGCGCGAGCTGATGCGTGACGGCCAGATCTTCTTCGTGCACAACCGGGTGGCCTCGATCAACCGGGTCGCCGCCCGGCTCAGGGAGCTGGTGCCCGAGGCGCGCATCGCGGTGGCGCATGGGCAGATGAACGAGCACCAGCTGGAAAAGATCATGGTCGGCTTCTGGGAACGCGAGTACGACCTGCTGGTCTGCACCACGATCGTGGAGTCCGGGCTCGACGTGCCCAACGCCAACACGCTGATCGTCGACCGGGCGGACAACTACGGCCTCTCGCAGCTGCACCAGCTCAGAGGCCGGGTCGGGCGGGGCAGGGAGCGGGGTTACGCCTACTTCCTCTACCCGCCGGAGAAGCCGCTCACCGAGACCGCCCACGAGCGGCTGGCGACGATCTCGCAGCACACCGAGATGGGTGCCGGCATGTACGTCGCGATGAAGGACCTGGAGATCCGCGGCGCGGGCAACGTGCTCGGCGCCGAGCAGTCGGGCTTCATCGCGGGCGTCGGCTTCGACCTGTACGTCCGGCTCATGGCCGAGGCCGTGCAGGAGCAGAAGGCCAAGCTGTCGGGCGCGGAGGTGAAGGAGGAGCACCGCGACGTCAAGGTCGAGCTGCCGATCAACGCGCACATCCCGCACGACTACGTCACCTCCGAACGCCTGCGCCTGGAGGCGTACAAGCGGATCGCCACCATCTCGGCCGAGATCCACATCGACGAGGTGCGCGCCGAGCTGACGGACAGGTACGGCAAGCCGCCCGTCGAGGTGGAGAACCTCCTGGCCGTCGCCCGCTTCCGCATCAGCGCCCGCCAGGCCGGGCTCACCGATGTCACACTGCAGGGCCAGAACATCAAGTTCGGTCCGGTCAGGCTGCGGGAGTCGCAGCAGGTACGCCTCGACCGCCTGTACAAGAAGGCCATCTACAAGCAGGCGGCGGAGACGCTGCTGGTGCCCGTGCCGAAGACCAAGCCCCTCGGCGGGCAGCCGTTGCGCGACCTCGACCTGCTCAAATGGTGCGGTGACCTGGTCGAGGCCATGTTCTTGGAGCCCGCGAGGGTAAGCTAGCCGCGGTTTTGTCGGGAAAGGACGCACGTGAAGTCGATTCGAGTGGCAGTGGCCGCTGCCGTGGTGGGTGTCGCGCTGACCGCCTGCTCCTCACCCATGGAGGCCGGAGCCGCGGCCGTCGTGGGCAGTGAGCGCATCTCGTCGCGCGAGCTGAACAAGAACGTCCAGGAGTACGAGGCCGCGCTCCGGAAGGTCAACATCGAGCCGTCGCAGCTCGGCGTGTCGGTCAACCAGTTCGTCCTGTCCAGGATGGCGGAGCAGAGCCGGCAGCAGCAGCTGGCCGACAAGTTCGGCGTTCAGGTGAGCGACGCGGAGATCGACGCCGCGGCCCAGGACAAGGGCGAGCAGCAGTCGGCCGAGATGAATCTGCTGTCCAAGGCCGTCGCTCCGGCCAACCCGCGCGGTTACCTGCGGGCGATGCTCGGCGTGAACAAGGTGCTGGAGAAGTTCGGCGGGTCGCAGAACCAGCAGGCCGTGGAGAAGTTCAAGGCCGAGTACAACGCGATCGCCCCCGTCTTCAGCCCGCGCTACGGCAAGATCGGGCAGCAGGGCTTCGTCGACGCCGCCCGGTTCGGCAAGCCGTCGGCGACGACCGAGCAGCCCGAGCAGGCCGGCCAGGCCGAGCAGCAGCAGCAGTCGCAGGGCTAGCCGTGCCGCTGATCGTCGTCACCACCTCACCGCGGGTCGCGCCGGGTCTGCTGAGCCACCAGGCGTGGCAGGCGTTCGGCTCGGGCCGCGTGCTGACCGGGTCCGCGGATCATCCGCAACTGCCCTACCTGGCCGAGGCCGGGGTCGAGGTGGCCGTCGTCACGCCCGACCCCGCCGCGCTGGCGCGGCAGGCGGTGACGGAGACGGTGGTCTGGCTGGCCGCCGAGGATTCCGAGAACTTCATGCGGGCGGTCGGCCACGCGGCCGTCGCGATGGCCGAGCCGCCGCTGATCGAGGTGGTGCCGGGCTCCTACGACCTGCCGGGCGCGCGGGTGCTTGACCTGGTCGCGGTGATGGAGCGGTTGCGTACCGAGTGCCCCTGGGACCGTAAGCAGACGCACGAGACCTTGGTCCCGTACCTGCTCGAAGAGGCATACGAGGTGCTGGAGACGATCGAGCAGGGCGACTACCCGGCGCTGCGCGAGGAGCTGGGCGATCTGCTGCTGCAGGTGGTCTTCCACGCCCGGGTGGCCGACGGGTTCGACATGGACGACGTGGCCGAGGGGATCGTCGAGAAGCTGGTGCGGCGGCATCCGCATGTGTTCGGCTCGGTGCGGGCGGAGACCGCCGACGAGGTGAACGACAACTGGGAAGCGATCAAGGCGGCCGAGCGCGCGGCGAAGGACGAGCGTCCATCGGTGCTCGACGGGGTGCCGATGGGGCAGCCCGCGCTGTCGCTGGCCGCCCAGCTGGTGCGGCGGGCCGAGCGCGGGGGCGCCCCCGACGGGCTGGCCGCCGCGATCTCGCAGGGGGTGGGGCGCGAGCTGTTCGACCTCGTACGCCGCGCCCAGGAGGCGGGAGTCGACGCCGAAGCCGAGCTCCGCGCCGCCGCCCGCGCCTACCGTGACCGCGTGCTCCGCTGGGAGTCGGAGCACCGATAGGCTCTGAAGGCATATTGCCTTTCGATTTAGGAGCGCAAACCCGTGGCTACCATCGAGGTCGTATACGCGCGCGAGATCCTCGACTCCCGGGGCAACCCGACCGTCGAGGTCGAGGTGATCCTCGACGACGGCGGCAGGGGGCGCGCGGCGGTGCCCAGCGGCGCGTCGACCGGCCAGTTCGAGGCCGTGGAGCTGCGTGACGGAGACGAGCGCTACGGCGGCAAGGGCGTCGAGAAGGCCGTGCTCGCCGTCACCGACGAGATCTTCGAAGAGATCAACGGCATCGAGGCCGAGGACCAGCGCATCATCGACCAGATCATGATCGATCTGGACGGGACGCCCAACAAGGCCAAGCTGGGCGCCAACGCCATCCTGGGCGTCTCGCTGGCCGTGGCCAAGGCCGCCGCCGACAGCGCCGACCTGCCGCTCTTCCGTTACCTGGGCGGCCCCAACGCCCATCTGCTGCCCGTGCCGATGATGAACATCCTCAACGGCGGCGCCCACGCCGACACCAACGTCGACATCCAGGAGTTCATGATCGCGCCGATCGGCGCGAGCACGTTCCGCGAGGCCGTGCGCATGGGCACCGAGGTCTACCACGCGCTCAAGGGCGTGCTGAAGGAGAAGGGCTACGCCACCGGGCTGGGCGACGAGGGCGGCTTCGCGCCCAACCTGCCGTCCAACCGTGACGCCCTCGACCTGATCCTGGTCGCCATCGAGCGGGCCGGCTACACGCCGGGCGACGACGTCGCGCTGGCGCTCGACGTGGCCGCCTCCGAGTTCCACAAGGACGGCGTCTACACGATCGACGGCAAGGGCCTCTCGGCCCAGGAGCTCATCGCCTTCTACGCGGACCTGGTCGACAACTACCCGCTCGTCTCGATCGAGGACCCGCTCGACGAGGAGGACTGGGCCGGCTGGAAGGCCATCACCGAGGCCATCGGCGACAAGGTCCAGCTGGTCGGCGACGACCTGTTCGTGACCAACCCGGAGCGGCTCGGCCGCGGCATCGCCGAAGGCACCGCCAACGCGCTGCTGGTCAAGGTCAACCAGATCGGCACCCTGTCCGAGACCCTCGACGCGGTCGACCTGGCCCACCGCAGCGGCTACCGCTGCATGATGAGCCACCGTTCCGGCGAGACCGAGGACACGACGATCGCCGACCTGGCCGTGGCGGTCAACTGCGGCCAGATCAAGACCGGCGCGCCCGCCCGCTCGGACCGGGTGGCCAAGTACAACCAGCTCCTGCGCATCGAGGAAATTCTCGACGACGCCGCTCGCTACGCGGGTCGTGCGGCTTTTCCGCGTTTCCAGCGCTAGTTTCGGGTACGGCTCGCGGCATGGCGGGTATGCCGCGAGCCGGTCAGAAGGGTGCAAATAGCACCATCCGCTAAGTTCGGCCACCGAACTGGACACGGAGGTGTGCGACGTTGGCGAAGAGGCCGCAGCTGACCGGGCGGGCCGCCATCCTGGCGATCGTGGTGTGCGCGATCGCGATGAGCCTGGCCTACCCTGTACGCGAATACATCGCGCAGCGCCGCGGCATCGCGGAGCTGCGGGCGGAGAAGGCGCGGGTCGAGGCCGACCGCCAGGCGCTGGCCGAGCAGGCCGAGCAGATCCGCGATCCCAACTGGATCAAGCGGACGGCCAAGGAACGGCTTCACTACTGCGGGCCGGGCGAGAAGTGCTACGTGGTCATGGACGCCAAGCCGGACAAGGCCACGACGACGGTCAAGCAGCCCGCCGCGACGCCGCCGTGGTACCAAACGCTGTGGGAATCGGTCGAAGCCGCCGACACGGGCCAGGGCCGCAAGGCCGGATGAGCACCGGCGCGGGCCACAACCGCGCACCGGCGCGGGGAGCGTCGGCGGCGTGTGAGAGGAGAGCGTTGGACAGCAGAGACGTCGACGCGGTGCAGCGACAGCTGGGCCGCCCGCCGAGAGGGCTGCGCGAGGTGGCGCACCGCTGCCCGTGCGGCAACCCCGACGTGGTGGAGACCGCGCCGAGGCTGCCCGACGGCTCGCCGTTCCCCACGCTCTACTACCTGACCTGTCCCAAGGCGGCCTCCGCGATCGGCACGCTCGAAGGCTCGGGGCTGATGCGCGAGATGCAGGCCCGGCTGGCCACAGATCCGGAGCTGGCCGCCGCCTATCAGGCCGCGCACGACGACTACGTGGCCAGGCGCGACAAGGCGGCGGAGGAGCAGGGCACGGAGCCGCTGCCGCGTGACATGCAGAGCACCGGCGGCATGCCGCTGCGGGTGAAGTGCCTGCACGCGCTCGTCGCGCACGAGCTGGCCGTGCCAGGAGCCAACCCGTTCGGCCGGGAGGCGCTCGATGCCCTCCCCGAGTGGTGGAGTGACGGACCATGCGTGTAGCCGCCGTTGACTGCGGCACCAACTCCGTACGCCTGCTGATCGCCGACGTCGGCGACAACGATCTCACCGAGATCGAGCGGCGGATGGAGATCGTACGACTGGGCGAGGGGGTCGACCAGACGGGACGGCTGGCTCCCGAGGCGCTGGAGCGGACGTTCGCCGCGATACGCACCTACCGCAAGCTCATCGACCAGCACGGCGCCACGGCGACCCGGGTGGTGGCGACCAGCGCGACGCGCGACGCCGCCAACAGGCAGGAGTTCGTCGACGGGGTGCGCGAGATCTTCGGGGTGGAGCCCGAGTTGGTGACGGGCGCGGAGGAGGCCGAGCTGTCGTTCGTCGGCGCGACCAGGGGGCTGGTCCGGCTGTCGCGGGAGACCGGGGTGCCGCAGGGGCCGCTCCCGCCCTACCTGGTCGTCGACATCGGGGGCGGCTCGACCGAGTTCGTGGTCGGCTCCGAGCACGTCATAGGCGCGCTGTCGGTCGACATCGGCTGCGTACGGCTGACGGAGCGGCACCTGCGCGACGCGGGTGATCCGCCCTCGGCGGAGGCGCTGGAGGCCGTGGTGGCCGACATCGAGGCCGCGCTCGACCGGGTTGCCGAGGCGGTGCCCGTCCAGGAGGCCCACACGCTGGTGGGTCTGGCCGGCTCCGTCACGACGGTGGCGGGCATCGCGCTCGATCTGCCCGCCTACGATTCGGAGCGGATCCATCACTCGCGGATGACCGCCCAACAGGTTCACGAGGTCACGCGACGGCTGCTCGCGATGACCCATAGTGAGCGTTCACAGATTCCGGTGATGCATCCCGGACGCGTTGACGTGATTGGGGTGGGTGCCCTGATTCTGGACCGCATCGTGCGGCGTTTCGCGTTTTCGCAGGTCGTCGTGAGCGAACACGACATCCTCGACGGAATCGCCTACTCCATGGCCTGATTTTTTCCGTCTAAAATCGGACAAATCTGAGATTCTGCTGTGTTGAGTGTGCAATCAGTTTTATGCTTAGGTAAAGGGGCATTGCGGGGGCTTTGTCATATTGCCGGACACGGGTGGTGTCGGCGTGGCGACCGTTCCCGAGCGCATCTTTTCCCTAACGGAATGGAGCACTCTCACATGAAGTCTTCTCGTCCTTTAGCGCGTAAGGCGGCGGCGTTCGGCGCCTCCGCCGCCGTGCTGGGCGCCATGGTCGCGGGGCTGGCAGCCGCCCCCGCGCAGGCGTCCACCCAGGCCACCGCGGGCAAGGCCGGCACCGCGGCGACCACCACCAAGGCCAGGCCCAAGGTCTCGGTGTCCACGCCCACGGCGTCGTCCCGCGACAACGACGGTTCCTGCCCGGTGAAGGTCGACATCTCGGCCAAGATCAACGTCAAGCTCGACGGCAAGACCGAGCTCGCCTACCGCTGGCTCCACGGAGACGGCTCCAAGGGCAAGGTCAAGGTGCTGAAGCTCAAGGGCCACGGCACCAAGTCGGTCAAGATCGGCCAGACGCTCACCTTCAACGAGGAGGTCAAGGGCTGGGAGGCCGTGCAGGTCCTCGGTCCGCGCAAGCTGACCTCCAAGAAGGGCTACTTCTCGGTCACCTGCCAGGACGCCGTCGTCGTCGACGGTGACCAGCTCGACAAGAAGAAGATCTCGGTCAGCGCCTGGGCCGACCCGAGCTCGTACGTCGGGCCCTGTACCCCCGGCGACAAGGTCGACTTCCTTGGCCGGATCAAGGTCAGCGACCCGACGTGGGTCAAGTACCGCTGGGTGCTGAACGGTCGCGTCGTCGACTATGGCCGGACGAAGGTCTACCACTCGAAGACCGTCTCCTTCGGCTACTCGCCGCGTGAAAGCCAGCGGGGCTACGCCGTCCTGCAGGTCGTCGGGCGCGGCGGCTCCTCCTCCTCCGACCGGGCCTACTACAAGGTCTGGTGCAAGGACGAGGCTCCTTCGGTGCGGGTCTCGGCCACCAACCTGGTGACCGCGACCAACAACGACGGCTGCAAGGTCGGCGCGCACGCCACCATCAACTCGACCGGCCGCGCGCGGGTCGAGTACACGTGGTACGTCAACGGTCAGTCCGTTGACAGCGGTGCGGTCGGGTTCGGCCGCGAGGGCTCGCGTACCGTCGAGCTGTCGGACCGCGTTCTCTCCGGTTCCGCGACGAAGGGTGGCCGGATCACCCTGGCCATCTCGGGGCCGAACAACAACGACTCGATCAGCCAGTCCTACGCCGCCTGCGAGGCGCCGAAGCCGAAGATCTCGGTCTCGAGCCTGGCGGTCT
The DNA here is from genome assembly GCF_020215705.1 of Nonomuraea aurantiaca. GTDB lineage: Bacteria > Actinomycetota > Actinomycetes > Streptosporangiales > Streptosporangiaceae > Nonomuraea > Nonomuraea aurantiaca. The sequence continues at coordinate 166,829 of NZ_JAIWNB010000015.1, forward strand.
CCGGCCAGCGCAACGAGTTCTGCGCCGACAAGCGCGGCCCCGGCGTCGACTTCAAGGCGACGATCTCCAGCACCGTCCCGACCACCGTCAAGTACTACTGGGTGATCGACGGCAAGCGTGAGAACCCGGACCTCGAGCGTCAGGTCACCGGCAGTGTCGATGTGACCTGGGGCATCGCGGGCGCGCAGAGCGCCAGCGAGACCAAGGGTTCTGTCCAGCTCGTGGTCGTCAGCCCCGACTCCGCTTCCGCGGCCACCAGCTTCTCGGTGAGCTGCCCGAAGTCGGCCGGCGCCTGATCATCAGTTGAGTTGAACCGGGTGGTGCCCTCGTGGCGCCGCCCGGTTTTTCTGTTCGCCACTACTTCCAGCCCGAGTCCTTCGGCCACCAAGTGATCGGGCACCATCGGTGCCATGAGCTTCGTACCTCCAGGCACCGGTTGGCCCGGCGACCCGGCGACCGCTGACACCCCGGTCGCCCACGACCCCGAGGACGTGCGCCGCCTCGCCGCCGCCGGCCGCACCCTGGCGGAGCTCACGGCCGCGCAGTCCGTCTGCCGGGCCTGCCCGCGCCTGGTGGAATGGCGCGAGGAAGTGGCCGAGGTGAAGCGGCGCGCGTTCGCGGACGAGACCTACTGGGGGCGGCCGGTCGCCGGATGGGGCGACGACCAGCCGCGCGTCCTGCTCGTCGGGCTGGCTCCGGCCGCGCACGGGGGCAACAGGACCGGGCGGATCTTCACGGGTGACCGCAGCGGAGACTGGCTGTTCGCCTCGCTGTACCGAGCCGGACTGGCCGTACAGGAGACGAGCACGCGCGCCGATGACGGGCAGCGGCTGATCGGCGCCCGGATGGTGGCCTCAGTGCGGTGCGCGCCACCCGCGAACAAGCCCACGCCCGAGGAGCGGGCCACCTGCTTCCCGTGGCTGTCGCGGGAGCTCACGCTGACCGCGCCGAGCGTGCGGGTGGTCGTCGCGCTGGGCGGGTTCGCCTGGCAGGCCATGTGGCCCGCCCTGAAGGACGCGGGCTACACGCTGCCGCGCGTCAGGCCGCCGTTCGGGCACGGCATCGAGGTCCAGGTCTCGTACGGGCCGGCGCCGGTGACCCTCATGGGCTGCTATCACCCCAGCCAGCAGAACACCTTCACCGGCCGGGTGACCGCCCAGATGCTCGACGACGTCTTCGTCAGAGCCAGGGCGCTGGGAGTGTGACGCGTCGCACCACCTGGGGATTGGCTTTATGGGGCGCCCTTGACGTAGCCTTGTGAATAGTTTCACAAGCGCTCCCATGGGATGGGGAACCGAGGATGAACAAGCACATTCTGATCGTCGGCGGCGGTTACGTCGGCCTCTACACGGCATTGCGACTGCAGCGCACGCTCCGCTCGGAGCTGCGCGACGGCGAAGTGCGCATCACCATCATCGACCCCCACTCGTACATGACCTACCAGCCGTTCCTGCCCGAGGCGGCGGCGGGCAACCTGTCTCCACGGCACGTGGTCGCCCCGCTGCGCCGGGTCCTGCCCAAGGTGCGCGTGCTCAACGGCAGCGTCACCGCCGTCGACCACGACGAGCGGACCGTCACCTTCCAGCCGGCCGAGGGCGAGCCGCGCGAGATCGCCTACGACGTGATCGTGATGGCCGCCGGCTCGATCTCGCGGACGCTGCCGATCCCCGGCCTGACCGACATCGGCATCGGGTTCAAGACCGTGGGCGAGGCCATCGCGCTGCGCAACCGGGTCCTGCACCTGCTCGACGTGGCCGAGTCGACCGATGACCTGGAGGCGCGCCGCCGGGCGCTCACGTTCGTCGTCGTCGGCGCGGGCTTCGCGGGCGTCGAGGCGCTGGCCGAGCTCGAGGACATGGCCAAGGACTCCACCCGCTACTACCGCAACATCAAGCCGTCCGACATCCGCTGGGTGCTGGTGGAGGCCACGAACCGGGTGCTGCCCGAGGTCGGTCCCGAGATGGGCAAGTGGACGCTGGAGCAGCTGCGCGAGCGCGGGATCGACGTGAAGCTCGACACGCGCCTGGAGTCCTGCGAGGGCGGCCACGTGGTGCTCTCCGACGGCTCGAAGTTCGACGCCGACACCCTCGTGTGGACCGCGGGCGTCAAGCCCAGCCCGGTGGTCAACGACGGCGGCCTGCCCCTCGACGAGCGCGGCCGGATCAAGACCACGACGAGGCTGACGGTCGCGGGCGTCACGGACGCCTTCGCCGCCGGTGACGCGGCGGGCGTCCCCGACGTGACCAACCCCGGCCAGTATTGCGCGCCCAACGCCCAGCACGCCGTACGCCAGGCCAAGGTGCTGGCCGACAACCTGGTCCGCCATCTGCGCGGGCAGGAACTGGTCGACTACCGCCACAAGTATGTCGGATCGGTCGCCGGTCTCGGCCTGCACCAGGGCGTCGCGAACGTCTATGGCGTCAAGCTTCGCGGATTCCCTGCGTGGTTCATGCACCGCACTTACCATCTGTCGCGGGTGCCGACGCTGAACCGCAAGGTCCGTGTCGTCGTCGACTGGACTCTGGCCCTGTTCTTCAAGCGGGAGACCATCTCTTTGGGCGAGATGGAGCACCCCCGCGACGGGTTCAGGGCCGCCGTGGCGACGACCCGCCGCTAGCCCGTGTACAGCAGCGCCCCGGTGCGGCCGCATCGGGGCGTTTCGGCATTCTCGATCTCAATCGAGAGGGGATCCACGAGTGGGGCTCTCAGCGGTGACGGTGCTCGGCGTGGACCGGCCCGGCGTGATCGCCGCGGTCACCGGCTCGCTCGCCGACTGCGGGGCGAACATCCAGGACTCGACCATGACGCTGCTCGGCGGCCATGTCGCGATGATGCTGCTGGTCTCCGGCGACCTGAGCGCCGACGAGCTCACCAAGCACCTGTGCGCGCCGGAGCTGGTGGTGACCGCGTCGGCCGTCGAGGCCCGCCGCTACTTCGGCGGCCGGCCGACCGGGCTCGGTTACGTCCTGACCGTCCACGGCCCGGACCGGCCGGGCATCATCTCGGCCATCAGCGCCGAGCTCGCCTCGGTGGGCGGCAACATCACCGGCATGAGCACCCGGCTCACCGGCCGGCTGTACGTCCTCATCGCCGACGTCGAGCTGCCCGAGGAGGTCGACGTGGCCGGGCTGATGCGCGGGCTGGCCACGGTCGGCTCGGGCCTCGATGCCGAGATCACCTTCCGGCCCGTTGAACCGGACCTGTTGTGACCCTGCCGGACGGGACCGCCCGCGGAGTGCTCGACGCTCCGCACCCGCTCCTGTCCGCCCGGGCCCGGCCGGTGGATCCCACCGACCCCCGCGTGGTGACCGCGGCGGCCGATCTCCTCGCCACCCTGCGCGGCGAGCCGCGGACCGCGGGCCTGGCCGCCCCCCAGATCGGGCTGAGCTGGCGGCTGATCGCCTTCGACGCCGCCGGGCACCCAAGGGGTAGGTCGTGGGCCGGCGAGCTCGTGGTGGTCAATCCACGGCTCGCTGAGGCGTCTCACTGGTGCGTCGGGCGGGAAGGCTGCGCCTCGATCGCGGGTCTGACCGCTGACGTACGGCGAGCGACGCGTATCACAGTGCTCGGCAGCTTGCCTGGCACGGGAGATCCCGTCACCATCGAGGCGGATGCATTCGAAGCTAGGTGCATTCAGCATCAACTGGACCATCTCGACGGCGTTCTGTTCCTGGACAGAGTGTCAGGAGCCCTATCACTTCACCGCAGACTTCACACTTGTGACGCCTGATACGAAGTTGTGCTCCTCGGAAGCATGGTCCGTTTCGTATGATTGCGGCGCCCCCGTAGCCCAAAGGCAGAGGCAAACCCCTTAAAAGGGTTGTAGTGCGGGTTCGAATCCCGCCGGGGGCACCCGCATCTACCAGAGGAAATGCCTCACTAAACAACCCTCAGTAACCGCGGGAACTCAGGAACGGATCCGTTCGTTGTCCACCTGCTGAAGTCTCGAAACCACATAGATCTGAGTGCGGGTTGACCTAGGTGACGCCGCGTCCAATAAGCTCGGCGCACAGGAGGCAGCGATGGAGAGCAAGAACCCCGTTTTCAACCGGTCCCGGCAGGCCGGCGGGTGGCAGGGCACGACGCCCACCCCCGGACAACTGCAGAACATGTACGACTCCCCGTCGTACGCGCCCCCGGCCCCGCCCGCCTACCGGGCGATGACGATCGACGACGTCGTGGTGCGCGGTTTCATGACCCTGGGCACGCTCGTCGTGGCCGCGGCCGCCGCCTGGTACCTCAACGTCCCCCTGGGTGTGGCCGTCGGCGCGGCCATCGTGGCGCTCGTCCTGGGGCTGATCGCCTCGTTCAGGATGAGCACCAACCCGGCGTTGATCCTCGGCTACGCCGCGTTTGAAGGAATCTTCCTCGGCGCGATCAGCAGCGCCTACGAATCCCTCTACAACGGGATCGTGCTCCAGGCGGTGCTCGGCACCGCGTTCGCTTTCGGCGGAGTCCTGACCGTCTACGCGCTGCGCGTCGTCAGGGTGACACCGAAGTTCGTTCGGTTCGTGGTGGCCGCGGGCTTCGCGGCCATCGGTCTGGTGCTCGTCAACCTGATCGCCGGGATCTTCATCCCAGGTGGCCTCGGGCTGCGCACCGACTCCCCGATCGGGTGGATCTTCAGCATCGCGATGATCCTGATCGGCTGCTTCTTCCTGCTGCTCGACTTCAACTCGATCGAGGAAGGCGTCCGGCAGGGCGCCCCGGAGAAGTTCGCCTGGCAGTGCGCCTTCGGGCTGACGCTGAGCCTGGTGTGGATCTACCTCGAGGTGCTCCGGTTCATCAGCATTTTCACGCGTAGCGACTGATCGTTCGCCTCCTGGACACCGTCTGGACCCCGCCGATCCGGCGGGGTCCTTCTCTTTGCGCGACCGAAAATCTACCCGCCGTTACAAAAACCTCGGAGGTTGGGGCTTGTCATTCGGGGGGACGTGTTGCAGTGTCGAGCAAAGGACCTTAATCCGTGGAGGTGCCCATGTCCTTGAACCACTCACCGGAGACGCAGACGAAGCTGATCGCAAGGGTCCCAACGATAACGGGACGCGAACTCCCCGAGTGGTTTCAAGCCATCGACAACGGCCCGGCCTTCCTGAGGTGTGACGAGCGGGCCAACTGGCTCGCCGACGAGCACGGGCTGTCCCATGGCTACGCCGCCGCCATCGTGCACGAACACGAACGGTACCGCCATAACCGTATGGGCTTCCTGTAGAGCCCACACTCCGACCCGACCCGCGCCCGTGCCCTCGGTACGGGCGCGGAATCATGGGTGGATGGACCTAGACGAAGCACGAGACTTCCTGCGGCACAACCACCGCGCGGTGCTCCTCACCAGGCACGGCGACGGCCGCCCGCAGATGTCCCCGGTGACGGTGGGCGTGGACGACGAGGGCTACCTCGTCATCAGCACCAGGGAGACGGCCGCCAAGACGCGCAACATCCGGCGCGACGGCAAGGTGACGATCTGCGCCTTCACGGACGCCTTCTACGGGAACTGGATCCAGGTCGAGGGCGAGGCGGAGATCATCTCCCTCCCCGACGCCATGAACCACCTGATCGCCTACTACCGGGGGATCTCGGGCGAGCACCCTGACTGGCCGGACTACGAGGCGGCGATGGTCCGCGACAAGCGGGTCCTGGTCCGGGTGACTCCGACCAAGGCGGGTCCGGACCACCACGGCTGACACGAGCTCCCGGCGTTCCACGGCCCGGCCGGGGGAACCCCGGGCGGGGGCACGCCGGGGGGGGGGGACGCGGGGCGGT
>NZ_JAIWNB010000015.1:172601-271921 GCF_020215705.1 Nonomuraea aurantiaca
CCCGGACCACCCCGGCTCACACTCGCGCCGGGGGTACCAGGCCCGGGCGGTGCACCGCCGGGCCGTGGAACGCCGGTCGTGAGACTAGGAGAGGCGTTCGAGGATCATCGCCATGCCCTGCCCGCCGCCCACGCACATGGTCTCCAAGCCGATCGACTTGTCGTGGTGGCGGAGGCTGTTGATCAGCGTGGAGGTGATGCGCGCGCCCGTCATGCCGAACGGGTGCCCGACGGCGATGGCGCCGCCGTTGACGTTGAGACGGTCGAGGTCGATGCCCAGATCCCGGTAGGACGGGATGACCTGCGCCGCGAACGCCTCGTTGATCTCCACCAGGTCCACGTCGTCGATCGCCATCCCCGCGCGCGACAGCGCCTGCTTCGACGCCTCGACCGGACCGAGGCCCATGATCTCGGGGGACAGGCCGGTGACGCCGGTGGAGACGATGCGCGCCAGCGGCGTGATGCCCAGCTCGGCCGCCCGTGTATCACTCATCACGATGACGGCGGCGGCGCCGTCGTTCAGCGGGCAGCAGTTGCCGGCCGTGACCGTGCCGTCGGGGCGGAAGACCGGCTTCAGCCCGGCCACCCCCTCGTACGTGGTCCCGGCCCGCGGGCCGTCGTCCTTGCTGACCACGGTGCCGTCGGGGAGCGTCGCCGGGGTGATGTCCTTCTGCCAGAAGCCGTCGGCCAGCGCCTTCTCGGCCAGGTTCTGGGAGCGGACGCCGAACTCGTCCTGGTCGCGCCGGGTGACGCCCTTGATCTGGGCGAGGTTCTCGGCGGTCTGGCCCATCGCGATGTAGACGTCGGGGATCGTGTCGTCCTCGCGCGGGTCGTGCCAGCTGTGCCCGCCCTCGGCGGACGCCTTGCTGCGCCCGATGGCGTCGTTGAAGACCGGGTTCTGGGTGTCGGGCAACGAGTCGGAGTTGCCCTTCACGAACCGCGACACCATCTCCACGCCCGCGGACACGAACACGTCGCCCTCACCCGCCTTGATCGCGTGGAACGCCATCCGGGTGGTCTGCAGCGACGACGAGCAGTAGCGGGTGACCGTGGTGCCCGGCACGTTGTCGAGGCCGAGCAGCACCGACACCACGCGGGCCATGTTGAAGCCCTGCTCGCCGCCGGGGAGGCCGCAGCCGAGCATGAGGTCGTCGATCGTCGTCGGGTCGAGCTGCGGCACCTTGGCGAGCGCGGCCTGGATCATCTGCACGGTGAGGTCGTCCGGACGTATGTCCTTCATCGACCCCTTGAAGGCCCGCCCTATGGGCGAGCGAGCGGTAGCGACGATCACAGCTTCAGCCATCTTCATCCTCCTGTGTCGGCCTTTAGAACTATATTCCAGTCCGGGGGGCGGAGCACGGGGGGTCCCGACCGCGGTACGCGGGCGGCGCCCGTCCAGAGGTCGGGCGCCGTGACCTGCGCGTTCTTGGCGACTTCGAGGCCGTAGGGGGATGGGCCGTCAGCCGTACATGCCGGGTGCCGTGGCCGTGCCGTCGTTGACGGCGTGGACGGCGCCCTTCTCGTCACGCCAGAGGCGCCAGCCGTCCTGGCTGCCGGTGAACCACGGGGGCGGGGCCGTCGCCGAGGCGAGCCGCTTGCCGGTCGCGAGGTCGTACTCGCAGACGGCGGCTATCGAGTAGAAGCCGGGGGACTGGCCGCGGAGCGGGAGCGGCTTGGGGTCCGTGACGCAGAAGGACCAGCCGCGCTGGTCCTCGACCGGGACCGGCCCGCCCGTCGTCAGGTCGAAGGCGGCGCCCTTGGCGTCGTGCTTGAGGAAGCCGAGCTTCTCCATGCGGTCGGGGAAGGCCAGCCACCAGCCGGAGCCGGGCACCTCGGAGACGGGGATCTGGCCGACGACCCGGCCGCTCTCGGAGTCGAGCCGGGCGAAGCCGCCATAGGTGCCCTGCCGGTCGACCGGGCGCACGACGGGGGCGTAGCCGGGGCTGCCGCTGGGGTAGACGCGGACGACCGAGGGACGCATCCAGTTGATCGTGCCGTCGCTGATCTTGACGGAGAACAGGCCGAAGGTGGAGGCCTTCTTCGTCCGCGGGTTGGTGTAGGGGGCGACGTAGCCGATCAGGTTGTCGCTGGTCGCGCCGAAGGCCCACCCGCCCGACATGTCGATGCCGGGGCCGAGCGCCTGCTGAATCGGCTGCTGCCACTGCAGCTTGCCGGTCTTGAGCTCGTACGACTCGATCATGGGGTTGGCGGCCAGGCGGAGCAGCAGCACCCGGTCGGGATCCGACCACTCGACCTCGGCGATGCCGGGCAGCTTCCACAACTGCTTGCCGCTGACCGGGTCGAGCACCACCACGCGGGCGGTGGAGAGCGCGGTGTGTTCCGACAGGCAGATGTAGGTCCCGCAGCGCTGGGGGCCGAACGTCGAATGCACCGGCCGCGTCCACTTCTGCGCGCCGGTGCGCGCGTCGCGGGCGACGATGCCGGCGTTCCAGCGGCCCTTCTTGACCGGGTCGACGGCCACGACGACGGCCTGGCCGGGAGCCGTCTCGACGATGGCGGGCGCGGAGACCCCCATGCCGGGCAGCCGGCCCGCCATGGTGGCCGGCTGGGCCCAGAGCTTGTTGCCGTGGGTGAGGTCGACGGCGACGGTCTCCAGCGTGCCGTCGGGCTTCATGGAGGTGGTCGTGACGACCCCGCCCGCGGCCGACATCCGGCTGACCGCGTCGATCTCGTCGTTGTGCCAGGTCGGGAAGTGGACCGTGGCCGCGCCGCTGTCGGAACAGCCGGCCAGGGCCAGGATCCCGGCGAGAGTGAGGGCGGCGTTCGCGAGGGGCCGAAGCACGAGCAATCCACTCCAAAGGGACGAGGAGTGACGGCTTCGGTTCGGAGGGTGACCGGGATCAGGCGTCGTTGGGCGACTCTCCCAGCCGGCGGCGGAACAACGTCGCCCACTTGCCGTGGAGACCCGTCGCCCGCCCGGCGACCGTGGTCGCGGAGACCTCGGTGCCGGGCTCCTCCGCGGCCGTAGCCGCCGCGAGGTAAATCGGTTGCAGTCCTTCGCCGCGCGCGGGTCGAGGCTCGGGCCACAATCCCAACGCAGCGCATACAGAAGGTAGCACTGCGTAAGCTGCCTGTGCGTAACCTCGGGCAGATGGGTGGAAACGATCGGGTCCGAACATCTCGCCCGGATTTGTCGCGAAATCCGGTCCCAGGACGTCGGCGAACGAGACCGTACGCCCGCCCGCGTCGACCACCGCGACCGTCTGGGCCGCGGCCAGCTGGCGGCTCCAGCGCCGCGTCACCCAGCGCAGCGGCTGCGCGATGGGCCGTACGGTGCCGAGGTCGGGACAGGTGCCCACGACCACCTCGGCGCCCGCCTCGCGCAGCCGGCGCACGGCATTGCTCAGGTGGCGTACGGCCACCGCGGGCGGGGTCTGGGTGGTGACGTCGTTCGCGCCGACGAAGATCACGGCCAATTGGGGCTCCGCCTTCAGCGCCCGGTCGACCTGGCCGGCGAGTTCGGCCGACGGGGCTCCCGACTTGCCGACCACACGGAGGCGTACGGGGCGCTCGGCGACGGAGGCCAGGCCGTGCGCGAGCAACACGCCCGGGGTCCCGGCCGGATCGGTCATCCCCAGGCCGACGGAGAGGGAATCGCCCAGCAAGACCATGGTGAGCGGGGTGCCGGGGAAGTCGCCGTAGACGCCGTCGGAGGGCGGCCCCTCCATGCCGTGGGGGCGGCCGATCACCTTCCTGGCCAACAGGCTTTCGGCCATCAGCAGGCCGTACGCGGTGGCTCCGAGAGCCGTCAGACCGCCTCCTCCGAGTGCCGCCGCCGTCGCGATCTTGCGCGCCGCTCGCGCCGTGCCCGCTGCCCAGACCATGTGCGTTGCTCCCCTCGACCGAACACGGCGGTAGCGTTTGCCTTGAAAACTAGCCGAGTGCCCGCCACCCCCACGGGAGCTCGGCCCTCGGCAAGCTGACCAAGCTTCGGCAAAGAAGGTGAACACCTCGGTGCGCGTTTACGATTCCCTGGTCGAGCTCATGGGCAACACACCGCTCGTCAGGATGCACAAGGTCTCCGCCGGCCTACCCGCCCAGGTGCTCGCCAAGGTCGAGTACTTCAACCCGGGCGGCTCGGTCAAGGACCGCATCGCGGTCCGCATGATCGACGCGGCGGAGGCGTCGGGGGAGCTCCGGCCCGGTGGCGTGATCGTCGAGCCGACGTCCGGCAACACGGGCGTGGGCCTGGCCATCGTGGCCCAGCAGCGGGGCTACAAGTGCCTGTTCGTGGTGCCCGACAAGGTGGCTCAGGACAAGATCGCCGTGCTGCGCGCCTATGGCGCCGACGTCGTGGTCTGCCCGACCGCCGTGTCGCCCGACCACCCCGACTCCTACTACTCGGTGTCCGACCGGCTGGCCCGCGAGGTGCCCAACGCCTGGAAGCCCGACCAATACTCCAACGTCAACAACCCCGACTCCCACTACCACTCGACCGGTCCCGAGGTGTGGGAGCAGACCGAGGGCCGGGTCACCCACTTCGTGGCGGGCATCGGCACCGGGGGCACGATCAGCGGCGCCGGCCGCTACCTCAAGGAGATCTCCGATGGTCGCGTGAAGATCATCGGGGCTGACCCCGAGGGCTCCGTCTACTCGGGCGGTTCGGGGCGCCCGTACCTGGTGGAGGGCGTCGGCGAGGACATCTGGCCGGCCACCTACGACACGAAGATCTGCGACGAGATCATCGCGGTGTCCGACAAGGACTCCTTCAACATGACCCGGCGGCTCGCCCGCGAGGAGGCCCTGCTGGTCGGCGGCTCGTGCGGGATGGCCGTGGTCGCGGCGCTGGAGGTGGCGGCCAAGGCGGGGCCCGAGGACGTGGTGGTCGTCCTCCTGCCCGACGGCGGGCGCGGCTACCTGTCCAAGATCTTCAACGACGACTGGATGGCCGACTACGGCTTCCTGACCACCTCGTCCGAGGAGGGCCTGGTCCGTGACGTACTGGCCCGTAAGGGGGCGGGCCTGCCGGAGTTCGTGCACGTGCACCCGCACGAGTCGGTCGGTACGGCCATCGCCATCATGCGCGAATACTCGGTGTCGCAGCTCCCGGTGATGAAGGAGGAGCCGCCGGTCATGGCGGCCGAGGTGGTCGGCTCCATCGTCGAGCGCGACCTGCTCGAAGCCCTCTACCGCGGCCGGCTCTCCTCCGAGGACACGATCGCCGAGCACATGTCGTCGCCGCTGCCGATGATCGGCAGCGGCGAGTCGGTGGCGCGCGCGGTGGAGGCGCTGGAGAAGGCGGACGCCGCCGTGGTGCTCGAAGAGGGCAAGCCGGCCGGGCTACTGACCCGCCAGGACCTGCTCGCCTTCCTCGCCAACCACTAGGGCTTTCTGATCGACTCGATCACGGTGCCGAGGCCCTCCGAGCCGCGTCCCTCGGCGTCCGCCCGTTCGAACAGCTCCTTGAGCGCGTTCGGCACCGTGGTCTCCAGCCCGGCGTCCTTCAGCGCGTGGACGACGTGGTCCATGCCGACCGCCTGCATGTGCAGGGAGTTGAGCTCGCCCGGGTACACCCCGGCCGCGGCCTCCTCGGCGAGGATCTTGGCGAACCCCATCGGCCCGTCGCCTCCGAGCTGCGTGAACGTCTCCCTGGCGAACGGCATGAAGTCCCTGGGCGGCACCCCCGCCGTGCCGAGCAGCGCGAGCGCGTGCATGTAGCTGGTCAGGCTGGACCAGAAGATCAGCAGCTGCGCCTGGTAGTACATCATCGCCAGGCCCTGGTCCTCGCCCACATAGGTGATCGTGGCCAGCGCCTTGAGGGTCTCGGCGTGCCGGTCGACGGCGTCCTTGGGGCCGCTGTAGAAGGTGTACGCCATGGGTAGCCCGATGGCGGGCGGCGGCACCATGATCCCTCCGGTGACGAGCGTGCCGCCCCGCCCGGCCACCCACTCCGCCGCCGCGCGCAGCTCCTCCGGGGTGCCCGAGCTGAGGTTGACCAGCACCTTCCCGTCCAGCCGCGCCTCGCCCAGACTGTCGTACATGGCCTGGTAGCTCACCTGGCTGATGACCAGCAGCTCGCCTTCGGCCGCCTCGTCCGCTAGCCGGGCGCCTCTGGCCACGAGCGGGTCTGTCTTACTCTTTGTACGGTTCCAGACGGTCACCTCGTGGCCCGCCGCGAGGAACGTCTCCGCCATCTTCGACCCCATCGGGCCCATGCCGATCACTGTCACTCGACTCATGAGGCCCACCATCGAACGTCCCCCTACGGAAATCCTTCCGCCTCGCTACGGGTTGTCCTTGACGTGGTGAGTTTCGGGGTGCTCGGGCCGCTGGCCGTCTGGACGGACGACGGCCGCCCGATCCAGGTGACGGAGCCCAGGATGCGGGCGTTGCTGGCCGACCTCCTGGCTCACGGGGGCGGGCCGGTCTCGATGGACCGGCTGATCCACGACCTGTGGGGGGAGCGGCCCTCGCGCAATCCCGTCGGCACCCTCCAGGCGCGCGTCTCCCAGCTCCGCCGCGCCCTCGGCGACCCCGGCTCGATCGTCCACACCCCGGCCGGCTACCGCCTGGCACACGCCGACCCCTCTCGGGCCGGAGACCGCCGAGAGGCGAGGCACTCCGGTGTCGCGCTGGACGCGGGCCGGTCTCGTGCGGCGCCGGGTGAGGGTCGCTCTCGTGTCGCGCTGGAGGAGGGCCGTTTTCGTGTCGCGCTGGACGCTGACCGGTTTCGCGAGCTCGTCGGCGAGCGTGCCGCGGATCCGCGTGAGCGGGCGGCTCAGCTCCACGAGGCGCTGAGCCTGTGGCGCGGTCCCGCGTACGCCGACCTCGCCGACGAGGAGTTCCTCCGTCCGGAGATCGCGCGTCTGGAGGAGCTGCGCCTGGCGGCCCTCGAAGAGCAGGCGGAGGTACGGCTTGCCCTGGGCGAGAACGTGGACTTGGCCGACCTGGTCTCCCGGCACCCGTTGCGCGAGCGCCTCCGTGCCCAGCACATGACGGCCCTGTACCGGGCCGGACGGCAGAGCGAGGCATTGGCCAGCTATGGCGAGCTGCGCGAGCGGCTGGCGGAGGAGCTGGGCCTGGACCCGACCCCTGAACTGGCGGCACTCCAGGAGGCGATCCTTCGGCAGGATCCTTCGCTCGTCCGGCAGGCCACTCCGCCCGCTGCCCAGCCGCCCCGCTCCAACCTGCCGTCGCCGCTCACGGAGCTGATCGGCAGGGACGCGGAGGTCGCCCAGGCCCGCGCCCTGCTGGACGCCGCCCGCCTGGTGACGCTCACTGGACCAGGCGGCGTGGGCAAGACCCGCCTTGCCCTGGAAACCGCCCGTTCCCTCCTCGACTGCAGCACCGCCGCTCCCGACGAAAGCACCGCCTTTTCTGACGGGGTGTGGCTCGTGGAGCTGGGCGGGCTCACGGACGTGGCCGAGGCGGTCGCGGGCGTGCTCGGCGTACGCGACGACGACGCCGCGCCACTTCCGCCGAGGCTGGCGACCGCCCTGGCCGCCAAGCGCGTGTTGCTCGTACTCGACAACTGCGAACACCTGGTGGAGGAAGCGGCGGAGCTGATCTCCGTACTGCTACGGGCCGCCCCAGGGCTGCGGATCCTGGCGACCAGCCGGGAACCGCTCCGGGTGACCGGCGAGCGCGTCCATGTCGTACCGCCGCTGACCGAGCCCGACGCCGTACGCCTCTTCACGGTCCGCGCCGGAATCGAGCCGAACACGGCCACCAGCGACGCGACCTCCGCGGGCGCGACCTCTTCCGGCGTGACCTCCAGGGCCGTCGCCTCCAGGGACGTGACCTCCGGGGCCGCGACCCCCAGCGACACGACCTCTACGGGCGCGACTACCTCGGGCGCCGCCACCTTGGGCGCGGCCACCACGGGCGGGACCAGCGGGCCGAGTAAATCGAACGAGGTGGGTGAGGTGGTCGCGACCATCTGCCGACGGCTCGACGGTCTCCCGCTGGCGCTGGAGCTGGCCGCGACGCGGGTGCGCGCCTTGGGTGTGCGGGAGGTGGCCGAACGGCTCGACGACCGGTTCCGGCTGCTCAGTTCCGGCATGCGTGACGCGCCCTCGCGCCAGCGCACGCTCCGGGCGGTGATCGACTGGAGCTGGGATCTGCTGTCCGATCACGAGCGGGTCGTGCTGCGGCGGCTGGCCGTCCACGCGGACGGGTGCGCGCTGGAGGCGGCCGAGGCGGTCTGCGCCGAGCCCGGGGTGGACGTAGTGGACGTGCTGGCCCGTCTGGTCGACCGCTCGCTGGTGGTGGTGTCCGCCGGGCCCAGGTACCGGCTGCTGGAGTCCGTCGCGGTCTACTGCGCCGAGCGTCTGGTGGAGGCGGGTGAGCACGGGCGGATCGCCGTACGTCACGCCCGTTACTACACGGCGCTGGCCGAACGGGCGGACCTGCGCGGCCCAGGGCAGAGGCAGTGGCTCGAACGCCTGGACACCGAGACCGCCAACCTGCGGCTCGCCCTGTCAGGCCCGGAGCCGCTCCGCCTGGTCAACGCGCTGGCCTGGTACTGGTTCCTACGCGGCCGCAGGGGTGAGGCCCGCCGCTCCCTGGCCACCGCCCTGTCCAGCGCCACCCCGGCGCCCGGAGCCGTCTCGGGGTTCGGAGCCGCCTCGGAGTCCAGTGTCGCCTGGGGACCCGGAGCCGCCTCAGGGTCCAGCGTCGCCTGGGGGTCCGGAGCCGTCTCGGGGTCCAGTGTCGCCTGGGGGGCCAGTGTTGCCTTGGGGTCCGGAGCCATCCCGAGATCCGGAGTCGCCCCGGCCGCGCCCGCCACCGATCTGACCGCGGGTCGGGCGGCTGTGGCGTCGGTGTGGTTGGCGGGGATGGCGTTGTCCGTCGGGGAGCCGGCGCCGCCGGTGCGGGTGGCCGGGCTTGATGTCGAAGGGCGGGCCCTGGCCGACTGGTTTCTGACCCACGTGCGCTGGGCGTACGGCGATCATGCGGCGCACGAGGCGGCGGCGAGCCGGGCGCTGGCCGCGTTCGAGGCGCTCGGCGACCGTTGGGGGATCGCCGCGGCGCTCAGCCTGCGCGCGAAGCTGGCCGTCGGCCGGGGGGACCTGGCCGCGATGGAGCGGGACGGGCGGCGGAGTCTGGAGCTGTTCGTCGCGCTGGGTGACGCGTGGGGGCGGTTGGAGGCCATGGACGCGCTCGACCGGCTGGCCGAGATCCGGGGTGACTACGCCGAGGCCGCCAGGTTGCGTGAGGAGCAGTTGCGGCTGGCCGAGGAGCTCGGCTTCGAGGTCGCGTTCAAACTGGCCGGGCTGGGCCGTGTGGCCCTCCTGGCGGGCCGGTTCGAGCGAGCCGACCACTATCACGAGCGGGCCAGGCTGCTGGCCGTGGAACAGTCCTACAAGGCCGCGGAGGAGCATGCCGTGCTCGGGCTGGCACTGAGCGCCAGGCGGCAGGGCGACTATGTGCGGGCGGAAGGGCTCCTGACGCCGTGGCTCGGCTGGCTGCGCGAGGTGCGGGGGACACCTGGCATCGCGTTCGTCCTGGCCGAGCTGGGGTTCGCCGCCGAGCAGCGCGGTGACGCCGGGACGGCGCTGGCCAGGCAGCGGCAGGGCTACGAGGCGGCCCGGGCCACCGGCGACCCGAGAGCGGTCGCGCTCGCCTTGGAAGGGCTGGCGGGCGCGCGATCACTGTCACTGTCACTCACGGCCGAGCAGACCGGGAACGGACGACCGGCCTACTGGGAGGCGGCCGAAATGCTTGGTGCGGCGGCCGCGCTCA
Organism: Nonomuraea aurantiaca; assembly: GCF_020215705.1. Classification (GTDB taxonomy): domain Bacteria; phylum Actinomycetota; class Actinomycetes; order Streptosporangiales; family Streptosporangiaceae; genus Nonomuraea; species Nonomuraea aurantiaca. The sequence goes on from NZ_JAIWNB010000015.1 coordinate 182,306, forward strand.
GGGAGGCGGTGGGCGTACCCCTGCCCGCCCCGGAGCGGGCCGACGTGGACCGGATCACCGCCAGGCTGCGTGCGGCGATGGGTGCGGAGTTCGACGTGGCGCACGCCTCAGGACGTGGGAAACTCCGCGACCACTTCCCAGGCGCCGTCGGAACCGGGCCCGGCGTAGAGGCGGCCGCCCAGCGCCTCCACCCGCTCGGTCATCCCGACCAGCCCGAACCCGCCGCCCAGGCGTGAGAGCCGGGGATCCGCGGCTGAGCCGAAGTTGCGGATGCGCAGCAGCACGAGCTGGTCGAACCGGCGCAGCTCGGCCTCGACCCAGCTGGCCCCCGGCGCGTGCTTGCGGATGTTGGTGAGCGCCTCCCGCAGCACCCGGTGGACCGTCGTCATGACCTCCGGCGCCAGGGTGTGGTCGTCGATGCCGGATCCGATCTCGAACGCGACGCGCGGCCCGTTCTCCGAGAACCGTTCTGTCAGCAGCCGCAGATCGGCCAGCGACGTGCCGGGGGTCCTGGCGGCCTCGTCCTCGGCCCGCAGCACGGTGACCAGGCGCCGCATCGAGGTGAGCGCGTCCGTCCCGGCGCTGGCGATGGCGTCGAGGGCGGGCAGCACGGCGTCGGGCTTCATGCCGGCGACCGTGCGGGCGGCCTGCGCCTGTACGACGATGCCGGTGATGTGGTGGGCGACCAGGTCGTGCAGTTCCCTGGCCAGCTCCAGGCGCTCCGCACGCCGTACGGAATGGACGGCCTCCTTGCGGCGCTCCTGCTGGAAGCGGAGGTAGCCGCCGACGGCGGCGGTCATCGTCCACGCGGTGAAGAGGATGAACGAGAAGACCAGCTTGTTGTGGGGATCACGCGAGGCGCCCTCTGCCATGAGGACGACCAGCGCGGCGCCCCCGAACACCGCGGCCCGCTTGACCGGCTCGACGTGACGCAGCACGCCGATCGTCAGGATGATCAGCGCGCCGGTCTCCGCCGAGCCGGGCGCGCCCGCGAACTCGCTGACGGCGATCACCAGCGAGACGACGAGCGAGAGGGCCAGCATGGCGACGAACGTCTCGACCCGGAAACGGCGCCGCAGGACGGCGGCCGCGATGCCCGCGATCCCGCAGACCGGCACGAGCCACTGGACGCCGCCCCTGGTGCCGGCTATGGCGAGGTCCATGAGGAGCATCATGGCCAGCCAGCCGATCGCCGCGATGTCGCTCAGCCGGCGGATCCAATAGACGACACGCTTGCCTTCCCCCACCCCTGGGAGCCTAAGCCGCAAGTCGGATGGTGGGCATCGACCGTTCGGTTGAGGGGGCTCGCCGAGGACCAGTCCTTCAGCGGAGGCGGAGGCGGGGGGCCGTCGACGAAGCTGGTACATGTCCGGAAGGGGGACGGGAAAATGATTGTCATTGGGTTCGTACTACTGGGTGTCGGTCTGGTTGTGGGTCTGCTGCTGGCGCTGGCCGACCCGGTGCTGCTCTCCCGCATCAACGGGGAGCACGCGGAGGGTGGCAGCGGCCGCCACATCCAGGTGCCGGCACGCGACGCCGATGTCATACCGCTGGCGCCGCGGGCGGGCGGCGACAGGAAGAAGCCTCAAGCAGCCTGAGACCTGGCTCGCGCGGGGCATGACGCGAGAGCCGCGCGGGCGCGGTTGGGGACGGCGCCCGCCTCGGCCCGCGGTCCGTGGGGAACGGGCCGCGGGCCGCTTCCGTTACCGTGGGCCTATGACGAACGGTTTCGAAACCCTGGCGATCCACGCAGGTCAGGAGCCTGACCCGCTTACCGGCGCGGTCGTGCCGCCGATCTATGCGACGTCCACCTACAAGCAGGACGGCGTGGGTGGCCTGCGTTCCGGATATGAGTACAGCCGCTCGGCCAACCCGACCAGGACCGCGCTGGAAGAGGCGCTGGCCGCGGTCGAGGGGGGCGCGCGCGGGCTGGCGTTCGCGTCGGGCCTGGCGGCCGAGGACACCCTGCTGCGCGCTCTCTGTCAGCCGCAGGACCACGTCGTGATCCCCAACGACGCCTACGGCGGTACGTACCGGCTGTTCGCGAAGGTCGGTGAGCGCTGGGGCCTGCACTATGACCCGGTGCCGCTCGGCGACCTCGACGCCGTGGCCGCGGCGATGACCCAGAAGACGCGGATCGTCTGGGTGGAGACGCCGACGAACCCGCTGCTCGGCATCGCCGACATCGCCGCGCTCGCCCAGCTGGCCCATGACAACGGGGCGCTGCTGGTCGTCGACAACACCTTCGCCTCGCCCTACCTGCAGCAGCCGCTCGCGCTGGGCGCGGACGTGGTCGTGCACTCCACCACCAAGTACGTCGGCGGCCACTCCGACGTGGTCGGCGGCGCGCTGATCGCGGCCGACGAGTCGGTCGGCGCGGAGCTGGCCTTCCACCAGAACGCGATGGGCGCGGTGGCCGGGCCGTTCGACGCCTGGCTGACGCTGCGCGGGCTCAAGACCCTGGGTGTACGGATGGACCGCCACTGCGACAACGCCGAGCGGATCGTCGATCTGCTGCTCGCGCACCCGCGCGTGACGCAGGTGCTCTACCCGGGAATGGGTGACCACCCCGGGCACGAGGTGGCCGCCAAGCAGATGAAGCGGTTCGGCGGCATGGTGTCGTTCCGCGTCGCGGGCGGCGAGGCCGAGGCCGTCGAGGTGTGCAACCGGGCGAAGCTGTTCACGCTGGGCGAGTCGCTGGGCGGTGTCGAGTCGCTCATCGAGCACCCGGGCAGGATGACGCACGCCTCGGCGGCCGGCTCACCGCTGGAGGTGCCCGCCGACCTGGTGCGGCTGTCGGTCGGCATCGAGACGGTCGACGACCTGCTCGCCGACCTCACGCAGGCGCTCGGCTAGGAACCCGGTACGACCGTCAGGACGCTCGGTCAGGCACCTGGTACGACCATCAGGAACAGGATCACCAGCCAGATCAGGGACAGCAGCCCGCTGATGGCGGCGATCCTGCCGTTCTGCACCTTCGCGTCGTCTTCCGGGGTCTCGGTGCCGAGGACCCGGACGGCGGCGCGCAGGTCGCGGTCGATGATGACGAGCAGCACGGCGGCCACGATGAACAGCGTCATCGAGGCCGTCATGTACCACTTGCCGAGCACGCCGCCGCCGATCGACATGCCGACGGCCAGCCCGAAGATCAGCACACCCAGCGAACCGATGCTGTAGATCCGGGTGGTCCGCTGGATGTTCTGCAGGACGGGCACGTTCTTGCCGCGGATGGCCCGCGGCGCGGCCATGGTGGCCGCGGTGAGCGGGCCGATCGTGAAGATCGCGAAGCCGATGTGCAGCCAGAGAAGCAGGGACGACATGCGAAGGAGACTAGTCCCCGACGATCTCGCCCGTGGACTCGACACTCTGTTTACCCTCTGAGGAGCAGCGCATGATGAGCTCGGTGGCCGCGATCGCGACCACCATGAGCACGATCAGAAGAATCATGGCAATCATGGAGCCCCCCTCCTTCCCCGTGGCGGACGTGAATATCGTCCGTAATGACTAGACGCTCTGGCAACGGAATAAGTTCAGCGCGGGTATGGTTGACCACCGTCGCTTTTTCCTTACCGTCTGGGCACAAGGGGGTGCCGTCCGTGGCCATCAGGCATGTCGAGCCGTATACCGACGAGTGGCTGCAGCAGCCGACCGGCTATGTGCAGCGGGTCGTCGACCTGCTCGAAGCCGAGGTCGCCGACTGGTGGGAGGGCCCCTGCGAGCCGCGTGGCGCGACCGTCCGCCTGGTGGACGGCAGCGCGCTGGTGTGGGATGAGGAGAGCGGGTGGCGGCTCGGCTGCTTCGTCTCCGGCGGTCGCGGCGAGCACACCCAGCTCGACGGCGTCCGTTATCTGGGGGGCGGCCTGCTGCCCCGGCCCGAGCGTGTGCCGTCGGCGTTGAACGACGCCCGCACGGGCGTGGGCGCCAGCTCCGCCTGGCGCCCCTGCTACCGCTCGCACCGCAACTGCCGGGACGGCTTCGACGTCGCCCTCGACTTCTACGCGCCCCTCGTCGACGCCTGACCGCCTGAAGACGCGCCCTGGTCGTACGACTTCAAGGACGCGTTCAGGCAGCCAGGCGGCGTTCGGACAGCAAGCCCGCGGTCAGCGGGACCGGCGCACCCGCAGGAAGTCGCTCACCACGTACTCGCCCAGCCGATCCGCGCTGGGGGAGAACACGCGACCGCCGTTGCGCCGCGCCACCTCGTCCACGAACTCCTTGAGGCGGTCGTCTCCGGCCAGCATGAAGATGTTGAGCGTCGCCCGTCGCCGCGTCATCTTGTCCACCTCGGCCAGCGTGAGCTCCAGCGTCTCGGGCGACGGCGGCCACTCGAAGGCCGAATGCCCGTTGCGCATCAGGTGGGCCGTCGGCTCGCCGTCGGTGACCACGAGCACGACCGGCTCGAAGTCGGGATGGCGATCCAGGTGCCGGCCGGCGATGAGCAGGGCGTGGTGCAGGTTCGTTCCCTGGACCATGTCCCAGTCGAGCCCGGCCAGCTCGTCCGGCTGCAGCACCCGCGCGTAGTTGGAGAACCCGATGATCTGCACCGCGTCCTGCGGGAACTTGGACGCGACGAGCGCCTGAAGGGCGAGCGCGGTCTGCTTGGCCGCCGCCCAGGTACCCCGCAGGGCCATCGAGTAGGACAGGTCGACCAGCAGGCAGACGGCCGCCGCGCTGCGCCGCTCGGTCTCGGCCACCTCGAAGTCGTCGACCGAGAGGTGTACGGCGCCCGACTCGGACTGGACGCCGCCGTTGCGGACGCCGTTGACCAGCGTGCGGACCACGTCGATCGGCTGCTCGTCGCCGAACCGCCAGGGCCGCGACGAGCCGGTCAGCTCCCCGGCCGAGCCGGCGTCGCGCTGGTCGTGGTCGCCGCGCCGGCCCGCGTCGAGCGAGGCGAACACCCGGCGCAGCGCGGTCTCGCCGAGCCTCCTGACGGCCTTGGGGGTGAGCTCCAGCTTGCCCCGGCGGCGCAGGAGGTAGCCCTGCTCCTCCAGCTCGCGTTCGATCCGCTTGAGTGCCTCCAGGTCGTCGACCGCCGAGCGGCCGAGCGCGCGGCGGATCGCGGACTCGTCGACGTCGTCGAGCCTGGCGCCCGGGTAGTCCTGGCGGAGCGCGGTCTCCAGCTGTGAGAGGTCGGCCAGCTCCTCCAGGGCGGTGACGGCGTCGCCCATGCCCAGGGGCTCCTCGCCGGTCAGCCGTTCGGGGGCGTCCCAGGCCAGGTCGGGCCGGCGGGCCTGGAGGGACTCGCCGAGACGGCGCATCTCGTCGGACAGCCCCGCCTGGTCGAGCGTCTGGCTCATCAGGTTGGCCAGCTCCTCGCGCTGGGCCGGGGTCATCGAGGCGAGCATGCGCTGGGTCGCGGCGGCCCGCCGGGCCAGGACGTCGACCAGCTCGTCGAGGTCACGCGGCTTCTCCGGGAAGAGATCGCCGTATTCCTTCATGAACGCGTCGAAGTCCTGCTGGGTGTGCTGACCTCTGGCGTCCTTGTCGAGCATGTCGTTGAGGTCCGACATCATCTGCCGGACGCGCTCCATCGCGGCCGGGTCCGGCTGGGCCAGCGCGTCGCGCAGCCCTCTGAACTGGCTGTCGAGCACTTCGCGGCGCAGCAGGTCGCGCAGCTCCTCGAAGGTCTGCCTGGCGGCGGCGGAGCGCCACTCGTAGGGGGTCAGCTGCTGGATCGCGCTGGCCGTGTCGTCGGGCAGCGAGTCGAGCTCGCTCTCGCGCAGCCGCGCGTCGTCGGACGGGTCGGGGAACAGCTCGGCCCGCTCCTGGCCGATGGCCTTGTCGAGGAGCGCCCGCGCCCGCTCCAGCGTGCCGTCGAGCCGGCCGCTCTCGCGCAGGTCCCTGCGGCGCCGTCGTACCTCTCTGAGCATGTCGTCGAGACCCCGGCGGTCCTGGGCTCCGGGCAGCCCGCGCTTGAGCAGGTCGCGCAGGGCGTGCACGGGGGTGGAGCCGGACAGGATGGCGTCGCCCATCTCGTCGAGCGCGGCGCGCACGTCGTACGGCGGGGCGAGGGGGTCGGGGCCATCGTTGTACTCGCCATAGCGGTAGGCCATCACGAACACACGCTAACCCGAGAACGAGGGCTACGCGTCCCCGAAGACCTCACGCACACCGGAGAGTTCGTTGACGTCCGGCACGTAATCGACCTGTACGAGCACCGGGTGCCCGACCGACTTGAGGGCTTTGGTGAAGTCGCGGCTCCCGCACGCCTTCTTGCCGAGGCCGTGCCCGTCGGCGTTGACCGGCCTGCCGGCCAGCCAGCCGTCGCCGCAGCGCCTGGTGGTCCTGGCGAACGACATCAGGTTCGTGTAGCCGAGCTTGACCGTCCGGCCCGCCCGGGTGAACAGGACCGTCGTGTCGTCCACCCGCTTGACCGTGCCGCGGGCGGTGCGCGGCTCGGTCCACTTGGCGAGCACCTCATTGATCTTGACGGCCTCGGTGCCGCGATACTCGACGCGGACCGGCGCGGGCCCGGAGGCCAGCTTGTCGGTCAGGGCGTCGGGCTTGCAGACGGTGGTGCCCAGGCCCTTGCGGTCGATCGCCACCCGCCCCTCGGTCTCCTTGAGGTCGCAGGCGACGGTCACCCGCCGGAACGCCGCCTTGGCGTAGTCGAGCCGCAGCTCCTTGGCGCCGGGGACGGCCTTGAACGTGTGGAGCGGCTTGCGGTACGTGGCGGCCATGGGCGTGACGCGGATTTCGGTCGTGCCGGTCGCCCAGGCGTACCCGTACACGATCTTGGTGTCCGCGGCGTTGGCGGGCACGGCGAAAGCGCACAAGGCGGTGGCGCTCAGGGCGGTGGCACAGACAAGCAGACGCATGGGCGGTCTCCCCCGACGGCGTGATCAATCATCACGTTCGACGAGTGAGACCGCCCGAATGTTCACGTCCGGTAGACGGAGACCCCGTCCACGTCGTCCTTGGACAGGCGGCGCATGAGATACAGCCCCTCCAGGGCGAACTCCAGCGCGGCCGCCGCGTGCCCGGGCGACTCCTCGCCCTCGCCCATGCCCAGCCGCGACATGACCTTCGCCAGGCCGGTGACCGGGCCGATGCGGCGCAGCAGCTCGGCGGCCGGGATCAGCTCGCCGGACTCCACCTGGTTGCCCTCGGCGAACTTGTCCGTCAGCGGCGACAGGTCCATGCCGCCCAACCGGCTCCTGAACGTCTCGGCCGTGGCCCGGCGGAGCAGGTGGGCGAGGATCTCGGTCTCCCTGCCCTCCTCGCTGACCTCGAACTCCACCTTGCCGCGCAGGCTGTGGACGACGCTGGCCAGGTCGCAGACGCGGGCGACGGCCTGCTCCTCGCCGGCGATCGCCCCCCTGCGTACGGCGGAGGCCATGGCGGTCTCGGCGGCCGCGATCGAGAACCTCGCCGACACGCCGGAGCGGGCGTCGACCGCGGTGGACTCGCGGACCAGGCGGGTGAACCGGGCGATCACCTCGACCAGGTGCTCGGGGAGGTCCGCCCCGATGTCCGGCATGGACTCCTGGCGGATGAGCACCAGCTCGTCCTCGACCGTCAGCGGGTAGTGGGTGCGGATCTCGGCGCCGAAGCGGTCCTTCAGCGGGGTGATGATCCGGCCCCTGTTGGTGTAGTCCTCGGGGTTGGCGCTGGCGATGAGCAGGATGTCGAGCGGCAGGCGCAGGTTGTAGCCGCGCACCTGGATGTCGCGCTCCTCCAGCACGTTGAGCAGCGACACCTGGATGCGCTCGGCCAGGTCGGGCAGCTCGTTGACGGAGAACACGCCCCGGTTGGTGCGCGGCACCAGCCCGTAGTGGACGGTCTCCGGGTCGCCGAGCGTCCGGCCCTCAGCGATCTTGATCGGGTCGACGTCGCCGATCAGGTCGCCGACGGAGGTGTCGGGGGTCGCGAGCTTCTCGCCGTAGCGCTCGTCGCGATGCTTCCACGCCACGGGCAGCTCGTCGCCCAGCTCCCGCGCGAGCGCGAGGCAGCGCGTACAGGCCGGCGCGTACGGATGGTCGTTGATCTCGCACCCGTCGACCACCGGGGTCCACTCGTCCAGCAGCCCGGTCACGGTGCGGATGAGTCGGGTCTTGCCCTGGCCCCGCTCACCGAGCAGGACGAGGTCGTGCCCGGCGAGTAGCGCCCGCTCCAAGTGGGGCAGGACGGAGTCGTCGAAGCCCACGATGCCTGGAAAACGGGGCTCACCTGCCCGCAGCTTGGCCAGCAGGTTTTCGCGGACCTCTGCTTTCACGGTGCGATGAACGTGACCGCTCTCTCGCAGCTCGCGGATATTTAGCGGCTGATGCACGGGAACGAGACTACGTCCCCTGGGACCACTGCGGCAGACACTTTCGCATCTGGCGGAGATTTCGGATCTTGACTATTGCGTGACGGTTCGTGCGCGTGCTTGTTCCTTTAATGGGGAGAATCGGTTCCTAGGGAACTTCGACCCGCTGAGGAGGCGAGATCCGTGGCTGTGATGACGAGCCGCTTCGCCGACGGCCTCGCCGTGGGTTCCGACCTGGTGGAGGCCGCGGAGCGTGCTGTCGGTCAAGCCCTGTCGAGACTCAGCGGCGAGGCGGACCTGGTGTGCTTCTTCATCTGCGGCGCCGATCCTGACGAGGTCGCCAGGGCGGGGGAGTCCGCGATGAGGCTGGCCCCCGAGGCCCACGTGATCGGCTGCAGCGCCACCGGCGTGATCGCCGACGGGCAGGGGGTCGAGCTGACGTCCGCCGTGAGCGCGTGGGCGGCCACGCTGGACGGGGCCGAGCTGACCACGTTCGCGCTGGAGACGCTGACCGCCGAGGACCGCTTCGTGGTGGTGGGGCTGCCGGAGCGGACCGCGGCGGATCACGTGGCGATCCTGCTGGCCGACCCGTACACCTTCCCCACGGACGCGTTCGTGGAGCGTTCTGTGGACGTGCTGGGTGATCTGCCGCTGATCGGCGGGCTGGCCAACGGGATGGGAGGCCGGGGGTCCGTACGGCTCTTCGCCGACGGCGAGGTCTACACCGAGGGCGCCATCGGCGTACTGCTCAGCGGCTCCGTACGGGTCAGCACAGTGGTCAGCCAGGGCTGCCGGCCGATCGGCCCGACCATGGTCGTCACCCGAGCCGAGGAGAACCTGCTGCTGGAGCTGGCCGGCCAGCCGGCCCTGGCCCGGCTGGAGGACATCGTCAGCGAACTCGACGAGGACGACCGCGAACTGGTCGCCGCCGGCCTGCAGATCGGCGTGGCCATGGACGAGTACGCCGAACGGCACGAACGCGGCGACTTCCTCATCAGAGGCGTGATCGGCATCGACCCGGAACGCGAGGCCGTGGCCATCGGCGACGTCGTGGACGTCGGCAGGACCGTACGCTTCCACGTGCGCGACGCGGCCACGGCGGACGAGGACCTCTACGACCTGCTCGACGCGCACCGGGAGGAGCTCGGCCGGATCGACGGCGCGCTGCTGTTCTCCTGCAACGGCCGGGGGTCGGCGATGTTCGGCACCGCCGACCACGATCCGGTGGCGCTGCGCGACACGCTCGGGCCGATCGGGATCGCGGGCTTCTTCGCCGCCGGTGAGGTCGGCCCGGTGGGCGGCCAGAACCACGTGCACGGCTTCACGGCGTCCGTGCTGGTCTTCTCGGCCCCCACGGATACGCCCGGCGCCCCGTAGCCCCGCGATCAGGCGGTCAGACGGTCAGGCGGCGGGTTTGGTCGGCTGGAAGAGCCAGGCGTCGAACAGCGGCTTGAGGTCCTTGCCCGAGAGCTTCTCGGCCAGCGCGATGAACTCGTCCGTCGTGACGTTGCCGTATTTGTGGTCGGTCGTCCACGTCTTGAGCAGCGTGAAGAAGGTCTCGTCGCCGATGGCCTTGCGCAGGGCGTGGAGGGTCATCCCGCCCCGGGTGTAGACGGAGTCGTTGAACAGGTCCTTGGGCTGGGCGCGGCCAGGCGGATATTTCCAGATCGGGTCGCTCGCGGCGCGGTTGTAGAAGGTCTGGAAGAGCCGGTCGGCGGTGTTGGTGCCCTTGTGCTCGGCCCAGAGCCACTCGGCATAGGTGGCGAAGCCCTCGTTGAGCCAGAGGTCGCGCCAGCGCTTGATGCTCACGCTGTCGCCGAACCACTGGTGGGCCAGCTCGTGCGCGATGATGCTCTGGTCGGGCTCGAAGCCGCCGTAGAGCGGCTTGGTCTGGTTTTCCAGGGCGTAGCCGGCCGAGAAGTCGTCGATCATGCCGCCCGTGGAGGAGAACGGGTAGGGCCCGAAGATCTTGCTCCAGTAGTCGGTGACCTCGCCCGACACGTTGTAGAGATCGTCGAGTGAGCCGCGGTGCTTGGGATCGACCGCCGCGAAGTTGGGGATGCCGCCCGGCGTGCGGCCCTTGCGCAGCTCGAACTTGCCGATCGTGGCCGTCGCGAGATAGCTCACCATCGGATGCCGCTCGCGCCACCGGAACGTGGTCTTGCCGTCGGTGGTCGTGGGCTCGCCGACCTGCTCGCCGTTGGCCAGCGCGGTCACGCCGTCGGGCACGGTGATCGCGAAGTCGTAGGCCGCCTTGTCGGCGGGGTGGTCGTTGACCGGATACCAGGTCTTGGCGCCGTCGGGCTCACAGGCCACGAACGCGCCGTCGGGCGTCGGGACGAACCCGAACGTGCCGAGGTTGGTGGAGTCCTTGATCGGCTTGGGCACCCCGGAGTAGGCCACCCTGACGGTGAAGTCGGCCTTGTCGCCGAGCGGCGTGGTGGGCAGCACAGCGAGCTCGGGGCCGTTGCGCGAGAAGATGGCCTTCACCCCGTCGACCGTGACCTCGCTCACGTCGAGGCCGGACAGGTCGAGGTCGAAGCGCGAGAGCGGCTGCGTGGTCGTGGCCTTGATCGTCGCCACACCGTCGAGGTGCTTGCTGCTCGGCGTGTAGCCGAGCTCGAGGTTGTAGTGGGAGACGTCGTAGCCGCCGTTGCCGTCGAGGGGGAAGTCGGGGTCACCGATGCCGGGCGCGCCCGTGTCGCCGCTCACCGGCCGGGCCGCTGTGGGCGCCATGGCGCCGTTGGACGGCGCGCAGGCGAGGATGCTCAGAAGCGCCACGAGCGAAGCGGCCCTGCGCTGGTCAAACCCCATAGGCTGCGCTCTTCCCTTCGCTAAGTGACAGGAATTCTACGCGGAGTCAGGCATCGACCACGACCGTCTTCGCGGCTTTGACATGCGGAGCCTGCTTGCGCGGGTCGAACAGGATCCAGCCTAGGTCCAGGAGACTTCCGGCGCGGCAAGCACCACAACTCTCGCCCCCGCGCCGTCAGAACAACCGCGGCGCGGTCTAAAGATTGCCCCTTCGCTCCTGCTCCCGCTCGATGGCCTCGAACAACGCCTTGAAGTTGCCCTTGCCGAACCCGAGCGAGCCGTGCCGCTCGATGAGCTCGAAGAAGACCGTGGGCCGGTCCTGCACCGGCTTGGTGAAGATCTGCAGCAGGTAGCCGTCCTCGTCGCGGTCGACCAGGATCTTGCGCTTCTTCAGCTCCTCGATCGGCGCCCGGACCCGCCCGATGCGCGCGCGCAACTCGGGGTCGTCGTAGTAGGAGTCGGGGGTGTCCAGGAAGCTCACCCCGGCCGCGCGCATGTGGTCGACCGTGGTCAGGATGTCGTTGGTGGCCAGCGCGACGTGCTGCACGCCCGGCCCGCGGTAGAACTCCAGATACTCGTCGATCTGCGACTTCTTGCGGCTCACGGCCGGCTCGTTCAGCGGGAACTTGACCTTGCGGCTCCCGTCGGCCACGACCTTGGACATCAACGCCGAGTACTCGGTGGCGATGTCGTCGCCGACGAACTCCGCCATGTTGGTGAAGCCCATCACGTTCTTGTAGAACTCCACCCACTCGTCCATCCGGCCCAGCTCGACGTTGCCCACACAGTGGTCGACGGCCTGGAACAGCCGGCCGGTCCTGGTCGCCGGCGGGGCGACGAGCGGCTCGGCGGGCACGTAACCGGGCAGGTAGGCGCCGCTGTAGTTGGACCTGTCGACGAGCGTGTGCCGCGTCTCGCCGTAGGTGGCGATCGCCGCGAGCACCACCTTGCCCCGCTCGTCCTCCAGCGTGTACGGCTCCGCCAGCCCGCGAGCCCCCTGCTCCACGGCGTGCCGGTAGGCGGCCTCCACGTCCGGAACCTCGATGGCCAGGTCGATCACCCCGTCACCGTGCTCGGCGACATGTCTGGCCAGGTCGGTCCCCGGCCGGATCGAGGCCCTGAACTCGAACCTGGCGCTCCCCGAGGTCAGGACATAGGCCGCCGCGTCGCGGCTGCCGTTCTCCGGCCCGCGATAGGCCACCAGCCGCATGCCGAACGCGGTCGAGTAATAGTGAGCCGCCTGCCTGGCGTTGCCGACGGCGAACACCACGGCGTGCATCCCGTTAACCGGAAAGACATCAGTCATAGCATCAATACTCGGATTTGCTGGACGGGTTGAGCAACAGTCGCTTTCTTGCCTGGACAATATGTACAACCCATTCCCCAGAAGAGCGGGAGATCTGTACACCATGACGATCGACCAACTGGACGCCCGCCTGATCGCCCTCCTGGCCGCCGAGCCGCGCCTGGGCGTGCTGGAGTGCTCGCGCCGGCTGGGCGTGGCCCGCGGCACCGTGCAGGCCCGGCTCGACCGGCTGATCGCCAGGGGAGTGATCACCGGGTTCGGGCCCGACATCTCGCCGGTGGCGCTCGGGTACGACGTCACCGCGTTCGTGACGATGGAGATCAGGCAGGTCGCCGGGCACGACCCGGTGGCGCACCGGCTGGCCCACATCCCCGAGGTGCTGGAGGTCCACACGATCACGGGCGGCAGCGACCTGCTCTGCCGGGTGGTGGCGCGGACGAACGCCGATCTGCAACGGGTGATCGACCGGATGGTCGAGGTTCAAGGTGTTCTCAGGACCTCGTCGATCATCGCCCTCGACACACCTGTTCCCTACCGCGTATTGCCATTGGTGGCGAATGTTCCCCAACGCGAAACGCGCTAGCCGTACTATCGCGGGAGAGGACGAGGCACCGTTATCGATCGCTTAACCTTGACATTCGCCCAGCTGACGGGGGTTGGCGAGGCGCGATCGGGGGGTTGTTGGTGCGGATCGGTGGTGAAAAGGGCATGCGGAAACGGCGGATCCTTACACGGCTGTTGATCGTCTTCGGCGCCGGGATCCTCTTGGCCATAGGGCTTTTCGCCGTCGCGTGGGCGATGACCCCGATTCCCGACAGCACCCAGAAGGACGCCACGGCCCAGGGGTCGGTGATCTACTACCGCGACGGCAAGAGCGTGCTCGCCAAGAAGGGCATCGACCGCAGGAACGTTCCGCTGGACAAGGTGCCCCAGCACGTACGTGACGCGGTGATTGCAGCCGAGAACCGCTCCTTCTACCAAGACGGCGGCGTCTCGGTCAAAGGCACCGCGCGAGCCGTGTGGTCCACCATCTCCGGGCAGCAGCTCCAGGGCGGCTCGACGATCACCCAGCAGCTGGTCCGCAACTACTACAGCGGCCTCAGCCAGGAACGGTCCATCACCCGCAAGTTCAAGGAGATCATGATCTCCATCAAGGTCGACCAGTCCAAGTCCAAGGACTGGGTCCTTGAGCAGTACCTCAACACGATCTACTTCGGCCGCGGCGCCAACGGCGCCCAGGCGGCCGCGCAGGCGTACTTCGGCAAGGACGTCGGCAAGCTGAACGTGGCCGAGGGCGCCTACCTGGCCGCGGTGATCCAGCAGCCCAGCCGCTTCGCCGACCCCAAGGGCGCCGACCTCGACGCCGCCGAGGCCCGCTGGCAGGCGGTGATCGACGCCATGCGCCAGACGGGCACGCTCAGTGCCGAGCAGGCCGCCGCCCAGACGTTCCCGGTGCTCAAGGCGCCGAAGAAGCCGTTCGAGCTCAAGGGTCAGGCCCAGTACATGCTCGACCAGGTCACCGCCGAGCTCAACCGGCGCGGCTACACCGACGAGGACATCAACGGCGGCGGGCTGCGGGTCGTCACGACGTTCGACAAGAAGCTCATGCAGGCGGCCGAGAACGCGGTCAAGACCGTGCTGCCCGACGCGACGCCCAAGAAGGTGCGCACCGGGCTGGCGGCCGTCGATCCGGCCACCGGCGAGGTCGTCGCCTTCTACGGCGGCCGCCCCGACCGCTCCGAGTACGACAACGCCTTCTCGGCCAAGGTGATGGCCGGCTCCACGTTCAAGCCCTACACGCTGGCCGCCGCGCTCGACAACGGCTTCGACCTGTCCACCAGGGTCAACGGCAACTCGCCGATGCGCGTGGCCTCGGCCACCAAGCCCATCCCCAACGACAGCGACCGCTCGTACGGCGAGATCAACCTGATCAGCGCCACCCAGAACTCCGTCAACACCGCGTTCGTCGACCTCGGCCAGAAGGTCGGCCTCGACAAGGTGGCCGCCACCGCGGTGGCGGCGGGCATCCCGGAGACGCAGCTCAAGCAGCACGAGGCGGCCGCCACGTTCCCGCTCGGCGTCGCCTCGCTGAGCGCCGTGCAGAACGCCTCCGGCTTCTCCTCCTTCGCCAACGGCGGCGTCCACCGGGAGGCGCATGTCGTGAAGTCGGTGACCGCCCCCGGCAGCAAGAAGAACGTGATCAAGGCCGGGTCGACCCAGGTGGTCAGCGAGCAGGCCGCCGCCGACACCACGTACGCGATGCAGCAGGTCGTCAAGTACGGCACCGGCACCGCGGCCAGGCTGTACGACCGCCCGGTCGCCGGCAAGACGGGCACCACGGACAACTCCCAGGCGGTCTGGTTCAACGGCTTCACGCCGCAGCTGGCCGTCGCCGTCGACATGTTCCGCGACGACAACAAGCCGGTGGACATCCCCGGCTACGGGGTGCAGTTCGGTGGCCAGCTGCCCGCCCAGATCTGGCGGGCGTTCATGACCGAGGCCATGGCGGGCAAGCCGGTCATCGAATTCCCCGAGCCGTCCGACTACGGTTACGGCTCCGGCTGGGGCCGTCCCGACGAGCGGCAGGACATGCCGCAGGAACCGCAGCACACCCGGGCACCAGACCCGTGGTCCTCGCCCACCCCTGAGATCACCGAGCAGCCGAGCACGGAGCAGCCGACCACGGAGGGCCCCGATACGCAGCAGGATCCGCCGCGGCAGAACGACACCGGCGGCCCGCCCACGGGCGAGCCGGACGTCCCCACGACCGGACCTGACGGGAACGACACCGGCCGGTGGAGCGACACCGGCCGATCACCGGTCGGTTAGGCTCGGCACCGGCCGATCGCCGGTCGGCTAGGCCCCGACAAGGCCCCGGCCAGGCGGATCGCCGGTCATCGGCCCGGTGGCCGGTCGGCCAGCTCGGCCCGCAGCTCCTCGGGGGTGGTGACGGGCATCCGGCAGGTGAAGCCCCGGCACACGTACGCGGCGGGCGCGCCGCCGACCGGGCCGCGGCCTTCCAGCAGCTCGGGCCCGCCGGGCGGCACGCCTTGGCCGTCGCCCAGCGCCACGACCAGTCCGGGAACGTCGGCCAGCAGCGCCTCGCGGTGCAGCGCCCGCGTACGCGGGTCGTCCATCGGCCCGACGACCGCCACCTCGACGGGCCCGCTGAGCGCCGCCCGCGCCACGGCCAGCCCCCAGCCGGCGAACCGCGCGTGCCCGGTGGCCAGCACGGACACCGTGCCCAGCGCCGCGTAGGCGGCCTCACGGTGCCGCGCGGACCCTGTCAGCGCCGAGTAGGACAGCAGCGCCCCGGCCGCGGCGTACTGTCCCGACGGTGTCGCGTTGTCGGTGGGATCCTGCGGCCGCTGGAACAGCCGTTCGGCGTCGTCGGCCGTGTCGTAGAACCCGCCCTCGCCGTCCCCGAACCGGTCGAGCACGGTGTCGAGCAGCGAGCCCGCCAGCCGGTGCCAGCGGGTCTCCCCGGTCACGCCGTAGAGGGCGATCAGCCCCTCGGCCAGGTTCGCGTAGTCCTCCAGCACCCCGGCGTTGCGGCCCGCCCGCCCGTCGCGCGAGGTCCGCAGCAGCCTGCCGCCGTCCATGTGCACGTCTTCGAGCAGCTCCGCCGCCTGCCGGGCGGCCGCCACCAGGTCCGGCCGGTCGAACACCGTGCCGGTCTCCGCCAGGGCGGCGATGGCCAGGCCGTTCCAGGAGGCCACGACCTTGTCGTCACGGCCGGGCCGGACCCGCCGCTCCCTGGCGGCGAGCAGCCGCGCCCGGACGTCGTCGAACCGCGCCGCGTCGTCGGAGCCGGGGTCGGTGAGCAGCTGCAGCACCGACGTGCCGTGCTCGAACGTGCCCCGCACCTCGAAGAGCCGCGTGGCCCAGTCCCCGTCCTCGTCGCCGAGCACCTCGCGCAGCTGCTCCGGCGTCCAGACGTAGAACCGGCCCTCCTCGCCCTCGCTGTCGGCGTCGAGCGCCGAGGCGAAGCCGCCCTCGGCGGTGCGCAGCTCGCGCAGCAGCCACTCGGCAGTCTCCAGCGCCACCCGCCGGGCGAGTGGCGTCCGGCTCGCCTTCCACCAGTGCGTGTAGACCCGCAGCAGCAGCGCGTTGTCGTACAGCATCTTCTCGAAGTGCGGCACCACCCAGCCCGCGTCGACGCTGTAGCGCGCGAACCCGCCGCCGAGCTGGTCGTACATCCCGCCGCGCGCCATCGACTCCAGCGTGCGGCCGCTCATCTCGCTCTCGCCGGAGCGCAGCAGGAACTCCAGCACCATCGACGGCGGGAACTTGGGCGCCCCGCCGAACCCGCCGCGCTCCTCGTCGAACGACTCCCGCAGATTCCGTACGGCCAGCGCCAGCGTCTCCTCGCCGGGCAGCGGCCCGGTGGGCAGCGTCGTGTGCGCGTTGAGCGCCTCGACCACCTTCGACCCCTGCTCGGTCACGGTCGCCCGGTCGCCGGCCCACGCGTCGCGCACACCGCGCAGCAGCCGCTGGAACTGGGGCCGCGGGAAGTAGGTGCCGCAGTAGAACGGGTGACCCTCGGGCGTGGCGAACACCGTCATCGGCCAGCCGCCCTGATGGATCATGGCCTGGGTGGCGCTCATGTAGACGGCGTCGACGTCGGGCCGCTCCTCGCGGTCCACCTTGACGTTGACGAAGTGCTCGTTCATCAGCCGCGCGGTGTCGGGGTCCTCGAAACTCTCGTGCGCCATCACGTGACACCAGTGGCACGCCGAATAGCCCACGCTGATCAGCAGGGGCACGTCGCGTTGTCGCGCCTCGGCGAAAGCCTCCTCGCCCCAGGGGTGCCAGTCGACGGGGTTGCCCGCGTGCTGCAGCAGATAAGGGCTCGTCGCGTCCTGCAAGCGGTTCATCAGGTCCTCCTCTGATCACTCTACGACCACGCCGGGTGCGCGTCGGGTCGGTGGCAACGCGTGTGGTGGGGACGGCGGGGGCGTAGGTTACGGAGCGTGGATCTGGATTACGTGTGCACGCATGCGGGCCGCCCCGCCGCCGCCCTCACCCGCAGGGACGTGGCACGCGCCCTGCTCGCCGTGCCCTCCGGGGTGGCGCTGGTGGCGCTGCCCGACCTGCGGCGCGCGTTGATGGCCGCGGGCAACCCGCTGTCGCTGGCGTTCTGGGACTCGGCCAGGTCGACGCTCGGCGCGATCGAGTCGGGCGTCGCCACGGTCGGCGACGTGCAGCGCTGGGTCGAGTCGACCGGGACCGAGCCCATGCTGATGACGCCCGGCTACTTCGTGTGGCCGGAGGAGGACGAGCGCGGGCCGGTGGCCGAGGAGATGTTCTCGCTGCTCGTGAGGTATCTGGAGGAACGCGTCAGCGCGGGTGAGATCGACCCCGACGCGCTGGTCGCCGGTGACCCGGAGGCCCGCAGGACGTACGAGGAGCTTCAGGAGCGCTGGCTGAGCGAGCCGCAGCCCGACGGCCGGGTGCCCGGGTTCGCGGTCAGTGATGAGCAGGACGAGGAGTTGTTCGCCGCCTGGGACGAGGAGGAGGCGTTCGCGCTGGCCGAGCTGCGGCGGATCGTCGGCGAGCTGCCCAAGCCGCCCGAGCTGCCCGCCGACGAGCTGCGGCGGGCCGGGGCACTGCTGCGCGAGCTGCTCGGCCTGCCCGGCTACCCGGCGAACGTGCTGCGGGCCTGCGCCGGGCTCGACGACCGGCCGATGCCCGACGACGACGGCGAGCTGTGGCTGTCGGTGGCGGCCGGCATCGCCGGTCCCATCTCCGACCTGTCGGAGGCCGGCGACAGCCTGGAGGAGTTCGCGGACCTCGACGGCGACCTCAGCCACGAGGACACCGTGCTGGCCAACCTGTGCGCCATCCAGCACGCCGACTGGCTGGCCGCGGTGGCGGCCCTGACCAGGCTGGGTCCCGGCGTGCTCGCCTCGCCCGAGCGGCTGGCCCGGCTCATCGCCGAGTCGGAGGACATCGACATCGACGACCAGGACGCCGACGACCTCGACGCGACCGAGCGCCTGTTCGTGCCGGTGGTGACCTTGTGGGGATATCTGGGCATCGTCGACACCGAGGACGTGCTCACCCCGCTGGGCTGGTGGGGCCTGCCCAAGGCGCTCGAACGCGCGTGGTCACCCGGCGACTGACGCCGTGTGGTCACCTGGCGAGCTGACGAGCCTGGTCACTCGGCGGCTGAGGCGTCGACCAGATCCTTGTATTGGGGATGGCGCTCGATGTACTTGCCGACGTAGGGGCAGAGGGGCACGACCCGCAGGCCGGTGTCCCTGCTCGCGTCGAGCGCGTGCCCGACCAGCTTGCCCGCCAGGCCCTGCCCCTCAAGTTCGGGCAGCACCTCGGTGTGCGTGAAAACGATCTTCGTGGGCAGCAGGCGGTAGTCGGCGAACCCGGCGACCTTGCCGTCCATGAGAATCTCGAATCGGCTCTGCTCCGTGTTGTCGACTATTTCGACCGGCATCTATTCGGCCTTCTTGTCGTCGATGTCGGCCGCCCGGGGCACCTGGATCTTCGACATCTGCTTGTTCATCGATTTGATCAGCATGTACAGGGCGACCCCGATGAGGGCGACGACGACGAAGCCGAGCAGGCCCGGACTCACATCACCCGCTGCGAGAGTTATCACTCCTCCAGTCTGCCACCGAGGGGTCATGCTCCGGTCGGTGGCAGACGGCAGGGCCCTCATCGGCGTGGAGCCGGGTCAGTGGCAG
This sequence comes from Nonomuraea aurantiaca, assembly GCF_020215705.1. Classification (GTDB taxonomy): domain Bacteria; phylum Actinomycetota; class Actinomycetes; order Streptosporangiales; family Streptosporangiaceae; genus Nonomuraea; species Nonomuraea aurantiaca. The sequence continues at coordinate 201,384 of NZ_JAIWNB010000015.1, forward strand.
GCGGCGGAGACCTCGTCGGCGTGGATTCCGGCGAACAGATCGTCTTCCGGCAGCTCGGTGTCGACCAGGGAGCGGGCCAGGTGGTAGTCCTCGGTCGGCCAGATCTCCTGCTGGAGCTCGCGCGGGCAGACGAACCAGAAGCCGTCGGGGTCCACCTGGGTGGCGTGCGCGAGCAGCGCCTCGTCGCGCAGCTCGAAGTAGTCGGCGCAGGGCACCCGGGTCGTCACCGGCCACTTGGCGGGCCGGTCCTCCCAGCGGGAGATCCAGTCAGAGTAAGGGGAGCCCATGCCACGCGAGGTCATCGCCTCGTGCAGCGCCTCGAACCGCTCCTTGGTGAAGCCCATTTGGTAGTAAAGCTTCAGCGGCTGCCACGGGTCGCCGGTGCCCGGGTAGCGGTCGGGGTCGCCGGCCGCCTCGAACGCCTCCACGGAGACCCGGTTCGTCATGATGTGGTCGGGGTGCGGGTAGCCGCCGTCGTCGTCGTAGGTGACGATGACGTGCGGCTTGAACGCGCGCACGGCGGCCACAAGGGGCGCGGAGGCGTCTTCGAGCTTCTGCACGGCGAAGCAGCCCTCGGGCAGCTCCTCCTCCTCGCTCTCCGGCAGGCCGGAGTCGACGAAGCCCATGAACTCCTGCTGAACTCCAAGAATCTCCCGCGCGCGGGCCATTTCTGCCTTACGGACCTCGCCGATGTTGTCGACGATCTCCGGCCGGTCCATCTTGGGGTTGAGCACCGAGCCTCGCTCACCGCCTGTGAGCGTACAGACCAGCACGTCGACGCCTTCGCGGACGTAGCGCGCCATCGTGGCGGCGCCCTTGCTCGACTCGTCGTCGGGGTGGGCGTGGACGGCCATCAGCCTCAACGGTGCACTCACGGGCTCGATGTCTCCTCAGTTGGACCGATCACCTGCCCAGAGAGGTTAGGTTCAGCTGGGCGGTCGCGAGGGCGTGACCCCCGCAGGGAACAATTGTCTCGGATAACGCTGAGGGAGTGCAGGGAGATTCCGCCATGGCCACCGAAGATGTCGAGAGCCGTCCAGTTCTCGGCACACCCGACGACTTCCCCGATCGTCCTGAGCGCCGGGGCCGCTTCGTCGTGCACGTCGTGATCGGCGTGCTGGTGGCCATCATCGCAGGTGGTTGGGGCTACGTGATGTGGTCGATGACCGGCGGCAACACCGGGGCCATCCCCCAGGTGGTGTCGTTCCAGGCCAATCGCCCCAACGAGGCCGAAATCACCTTCGAGGTGAGCAAGCCGGCCGACCGGGCCGCCGTATGCCGTATCAGGGCCACAGATGTCAACCACGCAGAAGTGGGCAGCAGGGAAGTAAGAATTCCCGCTGGTGGGGGTAGTAAGCAGCTCAAAGAGCGCCTGGACACGAGTGCCCAGGCCACGTCCGTCCACATCCAGTACTGCAATCTCGTAGAATGAGACGTTTGAGGAAGCGTACGAGCTGTTGGGTTGTTAGCCTTTCGCAATTCAACCGCATGCAACCTCTAGTGATCTCAGGGCCCCCTAGGCAAGCAAGGAGAACCCGTGGCCGACTCTCGCGATGAGAACGTCACATGGCTGACGCAGGAGGCGTACGACCGTCTCAAGGCGGAGTACGAATACCTCTCGGGCCCAGGGCGCGTCGACATCGCCAAGAAGATCGAGGCCGCCCGTGAGGAAGGTGACCTGAAGGAGAACGGCGGCTATCACGCGGCCAAGGATGAGCAGGGCAAGATGGAGGCCCGCATCTTCCACCTCCGGCAGATCATCGACAACGCCCAGGTGGGAGAGGCACCGAAGACCGAAGGGGTCGTCGGGCCCGGCATGACCGTGACGATCCGGTTCGTCCGTGACGACGATGAGGTGACCTTCCTGCTGGCGTCCCGTGAGGAGAGCGGAGCCCCGATCGACGTGTATTCGCCGAAATCGCCCCTTGGCGCGGCGATCAATGGTAAGAAGATCGGCGAAAAGGCGACCTACTCCATGCCCAACGGTCGCCAGAACACCGTCGAGATCCTCGAGGCCGTTCCGTACATCGGCAACTGACTTCCGAAGAGACGACCCGCCGGGCCCACGATGGCCCGGCGGATTTTTCGCGTTCCTCCGGTATCCGGCAGGATCTCAGCTTCCTGGTCCGCTCCAGGAGGCGGCGGGACCACCACAAACTGGTCCCGTTCATCGTGGTGTCGCTCGTCGCGGTGCTGACCGCCGACCTGCTGCTGCTCGCGCAGGTGGGCCAGCGGCAGGCGGTCGGCCAGCTGCCCGCCGCCGCCGTGCGGCAGCAGCAGCATCGCCCCACGCCCCAGCAGACCCTGGCGGCTGACGCCGGCACGACCGCGCAACCGGCGAAGCAGCCGGTGAAGCCGCTGGGCCAATTACACAAGCCCAACCTCTTCGTGGTCACCCGCAAGCCGCTGACCAACGAGCTGCTGCGCAAGGTGGCGCGGTTGCAAGGGGTGGCCGCGCTCGAACTGGCCGACGCGGCCTCGATCATGCTCGACGACAAGCGGGTGCAGACGCTCGCGGTCGACCCCTCGACCTTCCGGGCCTACACGCCCAAGGTCACGGCGGCCTCCGACGCGCTGTGGAACAACGTGGCGGCCGGCGACGTCGCGGTCTCGTTCGTGCTCGGCAGCGACGGCGGCCTCAGCCTGCACAGCCGGGTGCGCGGGCCCGCTGGTCCGCTGCGCATCGGGGCCTACGCCACGACCGGCTTCGGGGCGGTCGACGCCGTCGTCTCCCGTGAGGTCGGACGCACGCTCGGCCTGCCGCGCGACAACGCGCTGATCGTGAGCGCGCCCAAGGCCAACTCCGACAAACTGCGTAGGGCCCTGCTCAAGGTGCTGCCCAAGGGCACGCAGACGGCCATGGTCAACCCGGTGCTGCCCCCCGCGCAGGCCAAGGCCCGCACCTGGGCGGCCGGCTCGTTCATGAGCGGCGAGCAGATCACCGTCGCGCTCAGGGCCGCCGCCACCAAGCTGGGCAGGCCGTACGTGTGGGGAGCGGAAGGCCCTGACACGTTCGACTGCTCGGGCCTGGTCCAGTGGGCCTTCGCGCAGGCAGGGGTACGCATGCCGCGGGTGACGCACCAGCAGTGGCTGGCGGGCCCCCAGGTGCCGCTCGCCCAGATCCAGCCGGGTGACCTGATTTTCTGGCGCCTCGACCCGACCAATCCCGGCTATATCTCGCATGTGGCGATCTACTGGGGCGACGGCAAGATGGTGGTGGCCCCGCGCACCGGCGACGTGGTCAAGATCGCCCCGGTCAGCACCCGGAACCTCGCGGGCATCGTCAGGGTCAGCCCGGCGGCGGCGGCCCGCGTTCGCTGACGGCTTCATTCAGGAAGAGGAAGTCCTTCAGCGCGTGCTTTTTCTTCGCAACCGTGTAATTCTAATTACATGGCAAGTGATGAAGCAGCGGCCCAGATCAAGGGCTGGTTCACCGGGCGGTTGCCCGAGGGATGGTTCACCGAGGCGCCGGAGATCGTCCGGGACCGCGAGGAGATCGCGGTGCTCGGCACACTGCCGGAGCCCAGTTCCGAGGGATCGGACGCCGAGAAGGCGGCCCTGATCGAGGGGCTCATCGGACGGTTCAGGGAAGAGACCCGCGAGCGCCGCGTCGAGATCGCCAAGGAGGCCGAGCGGCGGTTCCGGCAGAAGGTGTCCTGGGGTGTCGTCTGCGGCGACACCACTGTGATGTTCACCACTCTCTCGGTGCCCGTCATGACACGCCTGCGACAGCAGGAACGCCAGGTGCTCGACACGCTCGTCGCCGCGGGCGTGGCCCGCAGCCGCAGCGACGCGCTGGCCTGGTGCGTACGACTCGTCGGAAAGAACACCGACACCTGGCTGTCCGAACTGCGAGACGCGTTGCAACACGTCGACCGAGTTCGCTCCGCCGGGCCGGACGTCAATTCCTGAGAGTACGCAGGAGAAACTCTCCGGCGAATGGACTAAACCTCTTGCGAAATTGGTTTAGACCAACTTCATTGGCCGGACAGTGGGCGGGTCGCTTTCTTTTGAAACCGCTTCTTCGGGGTAGGCTCCCCCAATCATCGAGGCCGCAGCCTGCGGCGACGGCCGATCCAGGCATAGGTCTATGCCAATTGGCTTTTCGGCGCCGTCGTCGTGAATGATGTTTGGGCCCTGAAGAGTGGAGGAGCCGCCGCCGTGTCCGTTTCCGTGGAAGTACCCGCCCCGACGAGCAATGCCGAATTGGTCGCCTGGGTGAACCAGATCGCCGCATTGACCCAGCCCGACCGGATCGAGTGGTGCGATGGCTCGGAGGAGGAGTGGACGCGCCTGACCAACCTGCTCGTCGAGCAGGGCACGTTCACGCGCCTGGCCAAGCGGCCCAACAGTTTCTACGCCAAGTCCGACCCGACCGACGTGGCCCGGGTCGAGGACCGTACGTTCATCTGCTCCGAGCGCGAGGAGGACGCCGGGCCGACGAACAACTGGGTCGCGCCCGCCGAGATGCGCCGGACGTTCGGCAAGCTGTTCGCCGGCAGCATGCGCGGCCGGACCATGTACGTCGTGCCGTTCTGCATGGGCCCGCTGGGCGGGGAGATCTCCCAGCTCGGCGTCGAGATCACCGACTCGCCGTACGTGGCCGTCTCCATGCGGGTCATGACCCGCATGGGGGAGCGGGCCCTGCGCCTGATCGAGGAGCGCGGCGAGTTCGTCAAGTGCGTCCACTCCGTCGGCGCGCCGCTGGCGCCCGGCCAGGAGGACGTGCCGTGGCCGTGCAGCTCGACCAAGTACATCAGCCACTTCCCGGAGAGCCGCGAGATCTGGTCCTACGGCTCCGGCTACGGCGGCAACGCGCTGCTCGGCAAGAAGTGCTACGCCCTGCGCATCGCCAGCGTCATGGCCCGCGACGAGGGCTGGCTGGCCGAGCACATGCTCATCCTCAAGCTGACCCCGCCCTCGGGCGAGACCCGCTACATCGCGGCCGCGTTCCCGAGCGCCTGCGGCAAGACCAACCTCGCCATGCTCCAGCCGACGATCCCCGGCTGGAAGGTCGAGACGGTCGGTGACGACATCGCCTGGATGCGGTTCGGCGACGACGGCCGCCTCCACGCCATCAACCCCGAGGCCGGCTTCTTCGGCGTCGCGCCCGGCACCGGCGAGGTCACCAACGCCAACGCGGTCAAGACGCTCTGGGGCAACAGCATCTTCACCAACGTCGCGCTGACCGACGACGGGGACGTGTGGTGGGAGGGACTCACCCCTGAGCCGCCCGCGCACCTGACCGACTGGAAGGGCCGCTCGTGGACGCCGAAGTCCGACGAGCCCGCCGCCCATCCGAACGCGCGCTTCACCACCCCGGCCGCGCAGTGCCCGACCATCGCCCCCGAATGGCAGGACCCCCAGGGCGTGCCCATCTCGGCGATCCTGTTCGGCGGCCGCCGCGCCACCGCGGTGCCGCTGGTCACCGAGTCGCTGAGCTGGGAGCACGGCGTCTTCCTCGGAGCCAACGTCGCCTCCGAGAAGACCGCCGCCGCCGAGGGCAAGGTCGGTGAGCTGCGCCACGACCCGTTCGCGATGCTGCCGTTCTGCGGCTACAACATGGGCGACTACTTCGCCCACTGGCTCGAGATCGGCCGCCGCAAGAACGCCAGGCTGCCGCGCATCTACTACGTGAACTGGTTCCGCAAGAACGCCGACGGCAAGTTCATCTGGCCCGGCTTCGGCGAGAACAGCCGCGTGCTCAAGTGGATCGTGGACCGGCTCAACGGCACGGCAGAGGCCGTGTCCACCCCGATCGGCCTGCTGCCGGACGCGCTCGACGTCGAGGGCCTGGACCTGGCGGAAGAGGACCTGCGTACGCTGCTCACGGTCGACCGCGAGGTGTGGCGGGAGGAGGCGGCGCTGATCCCGGACCACTTCGACAAGTTCGGCTCGCACCTGCCCAAGGAGCTGTGGGAGGAGTACAACGCCCTCCTCGACCGGCTGAGCTGATTCACCGGCTGAGCTCCACTGGGTGAGGCTGACCCGCCCGCTGGGGTGAGGCTGACCCGCTGGGGTGAGGCTGACCCGCTGGGGTGAGGCTGACCCACTGGGCGAGCTGACCCACCGGGCGAGCTGACCCACCGGCATCGACCCGAACCAACCCGCACCGACCGCGCCGGCCGTCTTCGTGACGGTCGGCGCGGTCGCGTGTCCGGGCGGTATGGGCAGGGCTCAGGCAGGCGTCCGGTAGGCCACAGAAAGGTGTCCTGTAGGGGGGAACCTTTATGTCGGACTTAGGCGTCAATCGGATACCCGGCATCGTCCGTCTCCTGGTCCCACCGGAGAGGAGGCCGCAAGTGGATCTGATCCCGCTGGGCCTGTCCGTGGTCTTGGCGCTGGTCATCGCGACCACCGCGGCCACGATCAAGCGCGAGCACGCCAGGGTGCGTGCCGTGAACTTCCGTGCTCATGATCTCGGCCATTACGAGATCGCCTATCTCGCCGGTGGCCCGCGCCGGGTCGCGAACACCGTCATCGCGTTGCTGGCCAAGTCCGGCGAACTGCGCGTCTCGCGCGGCGGCAACGTGCACGCGGTCTCGGGCGCCCGTGCGAGCCACCCGGTCGAGGAGGCGGCGCTGGCCGCCGTCGCCGCCCACTCCAGGGGCGTCCCCGTGGCCGTGATCAGGCGCGAGATCGGCGGCGCCGCCGCGATGGACGAGATCCGGCATCACCTGACCGGGCTCGGCCTGCTCGTTCCCGACGAGACGCTGGCGCCGGTACAGACGCTGCTCCGCCGCCTGCGCCTGCTGTCGTGGTCGGCCATCGCCGGAGCGGCGCTCTCGGTGGTGGCGGTGATCTTCTTGCCGATGGGGCCGTTCACCTTCGTCGGTGCCCTCGTCTTCGCGTGCGCCGGCGCCGCCGGACTGATCGCGGCGGGCAGGTACCAGCGGGCCATGCGCGACGCGCTGAGCTCGGCGGGGCACGACGAGCTGCGCAGGGCCAGGCAGGCGTGGGTGCCCGGCCGTTCCGAGCCCCCCGAGCTCGACTCGTTGCCCATGCCCGTCGCCCTGTACGGGACGAGGGAGCTGCGCGACCCGCGCCTGGAGGCCCCACTCAACGCCCCCTGGGGCGGTGAGGGCTCCAGCTGCGCCGCCGGGGTCTGCGGTGGCGGCGATCCGGGATCGAGCGGCGGGTTCGGCTCGGGCGGCGACTTCGGCTCGCCGGGCTGCGGAGGCTCCTTTGGTTGCGGGGGCTCCTCTGGTTGCGGCGGCGGCGGTGGCTGTGGTGGCGGGTGCGGCGGGGGAATCTGACGTGGGCAGGTCGACCAGAGGGAGGTTGACGAGAGGGAGCGTGACATGAGGGGGCGTGACACTGGGAGGTTGACGTAGGGAGGTTGACGTGGGGAGGTTGACATGAGGGAGGCTGACGTGGGGGTCGCACTTGGCGTGGGCATCGGCTGGCGGCGGGAGCTGGACCTGACCATCGAGCGGATGCCGGACGTCGACTTCGTGGAGGTCGTCGCCGAGAACATCTCCCCGGCCCGGCTGCCCGAGTCCCTGCGCGTCCTGCGGGCCAAGGGTGTGCCGGTGATCCCGCACGGCGTGTCCCTGGGCGTCGGCGGCGCGGAGTCGCCGGACCCTGCCCGGCTCGCGCACCTGGCGGCCTGCGCGGAGGCTCTGGACTCGCCGCTGGTGAGCGAGCACCTGGCGTTCGTCAGGGGCGGCGGGCACGAGGTCGGTCACCTGCTGCCGATCCCCCGCACCCGCGAGTCGCTGGACGTGGTGACGGAGAACATCCGCCAGGCCCAGGCCGCCCTCCCGGTGCCCCTGGCCCTGGAGAACGTGGCCGCCATCTTCGGCTGGCCGGGTGACGAGCTGACGGAGGCGCGGTTCCTGGCCGAGCTGGTGGCGCGCACCGGCGTACAACTGCTCGTGGACGTGGCCAACCTCTACACCAACCAGCGCAACCTCGGCCTGTCGGCGCTGGACGCACTCGACGCGTTGCCGCTGGATCACCTCGCGTACGTCCACGTGGCCGGCGGGTACGAGCACCAGGGGATCTGGCACGACACCCACACCACCGTGGCGCCCGAGCCCGTCCTGGACCTGCTGACGGAGCTGTGCGCCCGCGCCACACCACCGGGCGTGCTGCTGGAGTGGGACGACGAGTACCCCAGCGACGCGGTGCTGTCGGCGGAACTGGCCAGAATCAGGATCGCCATGGCCCGAGGCGGCGCGGCCATGGCCTGGGACGGCGCCGTCATGGCCTCGAAACGACCGTCCTGGCCCAGGACGGCGCGGGCCGTCCGCGATGAGCACGGAAGCCGCCAGGCAGCGCCTGGCCGCCGCGCAGGGGAGGCTTGTCGCGGCCCTGATCGCCGGGGGAGACGTGCCGGACGGCTTCGACCCCGCACGGCTCGGCGTCCAGGCGGGGAGCCTGATCGCCAAGCGGCGGAGCATCGTGGCCAGGCTCCGCCCCGACGCCGCGCGGGCCGCCGGAGGCGACCTGATCGCGGAGTTCGCCGCGTACGCCAGGACACGCACCGCGCCGCCCCCGGGTTACCGTGCGGACGCCGACGACTTCGCCGCCTGGCTGCGTGATCGCGGCCGGATGCCCGACAGGCCGGCTGAGGCCGGGCGCGGGTTACCGTCCGAGACGTTCGCCGAGACGGGGCGCGGCTGGTGGTCTCGCTTCCGAGGAACCCGCTGGTCCCGCCGCCGCGGCGTGGGGCTCACCGGCCGCCGGGCTCGCGCCCGCGCGGCTGACGCCCCCTGAGTGGGTCCCCAGCCACGTGGTCGGTACGCGCGCGGTGGGGGCCCGTGTGGTCGGTACCCACCCGGTGGGGGGCCCGTGTGGTCGGTACGCGCACGGTGGGGCCCGCGTGGACGGCATGCGCACGGTGGGCGCCCGCACAGTCGGTACCCGCACCGAGGGCGCCCCCGGGGTCGGTGGCTCTTGATCTGGGCTGTCCAGACATCCTAGGTTTTGTCAGGTGATAGTGGATGCGCACCAGCATTTCTGGAATGTCGACACCGGCTGGTACACCTGGCTGACCCCCGACCTGGGCCCCCTGTACCGCACCTACACCCCCGAGGACCTACGCCTGGAGCTCGCCGCCACCGGCATAGAGGCCACGGTCCTGGTGCAGGCGGCCGACTGCTACGAGGACACCGACGCCATGCTGGCCCAGGCGGAGGCGTACGACTTCATCGCCGCGGTCGTCGGCTGGGTGCCGCTGGAGCGTCCGGAGGAGGCCGCGGCGGCCATCGACCGCTATGGGAGACATCCGAAGTTTGCCGGCGTTCGCCACCTCATCCACGACGAGCCCGACCCCGACTGGGTGGTCCAAGAGCGCGTGCTGGAGTCGCTCGGGCTGCTGGCCGAGGCCGGTCTGACCCTTGATGTGCCGTCGCTGCTGCCGCGCCACCTCGACCACGTCGTCACGCTCGCCGAGCGTCATCCGAGCCTGAAGATCGTCATCGACCACCTGTCCAAGCCGCGGATCAAGGATCACGAGTGGGAGCCGTGGGCCGCCCAGCTCACCCGGGCCGCCGCGTGCCCCAACGTGTACGCCAAGGTCTCGGGGCTGGTCACCGAGGCGGACCACCAGGAGTGGACCGTGGAGGACCTCAGGCCGTACGTGGAGCACGCGGTGGAGGCGTTCGGGCCCGAACGGCTGATGTACGGCAGCGACTGGCCGGTGGCCCTGCTGGCGGCCGACTACCGGACGGTCTGGGAGGTGGCGACGGCCCTGCTCGGCGGCACCGATCGCGACCAGGTATTCGGCGGTACGGCTGGGTATTTCTACGGGTTTGGCGGAGTTTGACGAGGGATACCCTCTTGACATGGGAGGACTCCGCTGTGTCGACGGCTCATACCTGACCGTCACCCCCGTCGCGTGCACGGACAGCGTCGGCACGCCGTACGAGATCACCCTCGAACTCCGCCGCGATGGCGCGCCGTGCGGGATCGTCGGCGAGCGGTGCGGCTGGCTGCTGGCGCGGCTGGCGCGCGGCGTCAGCCGGGCACGCGAGGAGCAGGAACAGGGCGAAGCGGGTAAATGGCCGGATCCTGATGACAGGTTCCCCGGCGACGACGGCGGGAGTGAGCTGTTCTCGTTCCGATATCGCGCGAGGTCCGGCGCGGTGAACGGCGGGGAGCTACGCTGCCAGCTCAGGACCATCCCCATCTGGCTACCCGCCCAGGGCGAGTGGCGGGTGACTCGCAGGGCCTACGTGGAAGCCTGGGGCTCCAGCGGTGTGGGGATGCGGGCGGTCCTGACATCGTCCGAGCTGGCCGCGTTCGTGCACGGTCTGGTCGACGAGGTGGAGGACTGCCTGGGCGGCCGGGATTCCGGTTGAGGGGGCAGGCTGGGGTGAAACGCGGTGATAATTGCCTGTTGGGTCATTCGACCATAGGCACGGCACCGATGGGGAGGACTCCGTGGGCCTGCGCGATCTGGTCTACCGGCTGTACGAGCACAGGCTGGAGACCAAGCTGTCGAAGGACAGCGTCCCCCGGCACGTCGGGGTCATCATCGACGGCAACCGGCGCTGGGCGCGGGCCATGGGCATGCGTGATGTCGCGAGCGGTCACCGCAAGGGTGCCGACAAGATAGCCGAGCTGGTCACCTGGTGCCGCGAGACGGGCGTCGAGGTGGTCACCATCTGGATGCTGTCCAACGACAACCTCAACCGGCCGAGCGAGGAGCTGGAGCCGCTCCTGCGCATCATCGAGGACGTGACGCGGGAGCTGGTGGAGGCGGGCTGGCGGATCAGCCCGGTCGGCGCGCTGGATCTGCTCCCCGACCGGACGGCGAATGTCCTCAAAAACGCAAAAGAAGTCACATCACACCGTCCCGGCCTGATTGTGAACGTTGCAGTTGGGTATGGAGGAAGGCGTGAGATTGCCGATGCGGTGCGCTCACTCCTCCAGGAGCACGCCAGCAAGGGTGCCAGCATCGAGGACCTCGTCGAGGTACTCGATGTCGAGCACATCGCGGAGCATCTCTACACTCGCGGCCAACCCGACCCGGATCTTCTCATCCGGACCTCAGGCGAGCAACGCCTGTCGGGCTTCATGCTGTGGCAGAGCGCTCACTCCGAGTTCTACTTCCACGAGGCATACTGGCCCGACTTCCGCAGGGTGGACTTCCTGCGGGCGCTGCGCGACTACGCCGCGAGACACCGACGTTACGGTTCCTGACGGGACATCTGGGTATCCAGGACGTAACGTGAAAAGTGTCCGGCCACAGGCCGGACACTCCGGAGAGGGCCCGCCTTTGCACCAACACCTGCCGCGGGGGGCCGGAATCCGGCGCCGCCGGCAGATCGTGGTCGGGGACGCGGGTCCGGTCCGGTTCCCACCTCGTCTGCAGGGTGCCCGTTCCCATGGGCGCCCGGGGGAGAACGTGTGGCAGTGTCCTCGAGCAACCCTTCGACCAACCCGGCCAAGCGCACGTACGTGCTGGACACCTCAGTACTGCTAGCCGACCCGGCCGCCATGACCCGGTTCGCGGAGCACGACGTGGTCCTCCCGATCGTGGTCATCACCGAACTGGAGGGCAAGCGACACCACCCCGAACTCGGCTATTTCGCGAGGAAGGCTTTGCGCTACCTCGACGATCTCCGGGTTCAGTACGGCCGGCTGGACGAGCCGATGCCCACGGGAGATGGCACGATCAGGGTTGAGCTCAACCACAGTGATCCATCCATCCTGCCCGTGGGGTTCCGCCTTGGCGACAATGACACCCGCATCCTGACCGTGGCGCGCTCGCTCGCCGCCGAGGGCTGCGATGTCGTGCTGGTCTCCAAGGACCTGCCCATGAGGGTCAAGGCCGCCTCGATCGGCTTGTCCGCGGAGGAATACCGCGCCGAGCTGGTGGTCGAGTCGGGCTGGACCGGGATGGCTGAGGTCCAGGTGACCACGGAGGACGTGGGAACGCTCTTCGAGCACGGCACGGCGGATCTGGAGGAGGCCAGAGACCTGCCGACGCACACGGGCCTGCGGATGCTGTCGGCCAAGGGCTCGGCCCTCGGCCGCGTGCTGCCGGACAAGTCGGTGCGTCTGGTGCGCGGCGACCGGGAGGTGTTCGGCCTGCACGGCCGCTCCGCGGAGCAGCGCATCGCGCTCGACCTGCTGATGGACCCGGAGATCGGGATCGTCTCGCTGGGCGGGCGCGCGGGCACCGGCAAGTCGGCGCTGGCACTCTGCGCGGGCCTGGAGGCCGTGCTGGAGCGCCGCCAGCACCGCAAGGTGGTCGTCTTCCGCCCCCTGTACGCCGTGGGCGGCCAGGAGCTCGGCTACCTGCCCGGCTCCGAGGGCGAGAAGATGGGCCCGTGGGCCCAGGCGGTCTTCGACACCCTGGGCGCGGTCAGCTCTCCCGAGGTGATCGAGGAGGTGCTCGACCGCGGCATGCTGGAGGTGCTGCCGCTCACGCACATCCGCGGCCGGTCGCTGCACGACGCGTTCGTGATCGTGGACGAGGCGCAGTCGCTGGAGCGCGGGGTGCTGCTGACCGTGCTGAGCAGGATCGGCGCCAACTCCCGGGTGGTGCTCACCCACGACATCGCGCAGCGTGACAACCTGCGGGTCGGCCGGCACGACGGCGTGGTGGCGGTGGTGGAGAAGCTGAAGGGCCACCCGCTGTTCGCGCACGTCACGCTGACCAGGTCGGAGCGCTCGCCGATCGCCGCACTGGTGACCGAGATGCTGGAGGACATCACGCTGTAGTCACTTCAGGTCGCCGCAGATGAACCGTCCCTCCGTCTTGGAGGGGCGGTCGTCCGGGTACTGGTGGACGATCTTGACCTGCTCGAACGCGGCGTCCTGCTGGGCCGTACAGACGATCTGGGCCTTGGCCAGCCTGCTGAGCGTGCCCTCACCCCTGACGAAGACGGTCAGCGTCGAGGTGCGCGGCAGCTGGATCTCGTCGCGCTGGATGGGGTTCAGCGAGTCCTCGATGCGCTCGAAGGTGAAGCCGCGCAGGGCGGTGTCGCGGTCGCCGAGCGGCATCCCGGAGGCGTCGAACAGGGCGGTGAGCAGGCTGCTGACCGTCTCGGAGTCGACGTCGGCGGGCTCCAGCGTCAGCTTGCCGTTCTTGATCAGGTAGATGGTCTTCGAAGGCGGCGGCACCTCGATGACCGGCGGCGCGGCTCGTTCCTCGACGTCCGTGGGGGAGATGCCGCAGGCGGCCACCGCCAGGAGGGCGAGGAGCGCGGCAGCGAAGGCGCGACGCTCAGCCATGGGGCAGCCAGACCGTGAAGAGCGTGCCCGGCTCCTGCCGGCGCACCGAGATGGTGCCGCCGTGCAGGTGTACGTTGGCCCGCGCGATGGCCAGGCCGAGACCGCTGCCCTGGCTGCGCGCCCGGCCCGCGCCGGCCTTGAAGAAGCGGTCGAACACATGCGGCATCGCCTCGGCCGGGATGCCCTTGCCGTGGTCGCGTACCTTGACCTCCAGCCCGTTCTTCGTGGCCCTGGCGTTGACCACCACGGGGGGCAGTCCGTGCTTGAGCGCGTTGCCGACAAGGTTGGCCACGATGACGTCGAACCTCCTCGGGTCGAGGTTGACCGTCAGGATGCGGGAGGTGTGCACCTCCACCTGCTCGCTCCAGCCGCGTACCTCCAGGCAGTCGTGAACGGCGTCGGACACGTTGACCGGCTCCAGGTTGAGCGTCGCCGTGCCCGCGTCGAAGCGGCTGATCTCGATGAGGTGCTCGACCAGGCCGCGTAGCCGCTCGATCTCCCGCAGCACCAGCCGTACCGCCTCAGCGGGCGCGCTGGGCAGCCGCTCGGCCTCCTCGGAGAGCATGTCGGCCACGGCGGTCATCGCGGTGAGCGGGGTGCGCAGCTCGTGCGAGACGTCGGCGACGAAGCGGCGCGACAGCGCCTCCAGCGAGCGCAGCTCCGACACGCTGAGCTCCAGCGCCGCCGCCGCGTCGTTGAACCTGGAGGTGAGCTCGGCCAGCTCGTCCTGACCGTGCACGGGCAGGCGCGTGTCCAGGCGGCCCTGACCGAGCGCCTGCGCGGCGGCGCTGAGCCGCCTGACGGGCAGCAGCACCTGCCTGGCCGACAGCAGGGCCACGACCAGGGCGATCAGCAGGATGACCGCGCCGCCCTGGGTGAGCGTGCCCCTGAGCGTGGCCAGCTGGCGCTCGTCGTCGCGCAGCGGGAAGAACACGAAGGCCCGCAGGCCGGTGGCCTCGGGGCCGGCGTCGGTGCTGCGGTAGACCTCGGCGCCGACGATGAGCCAGAGCTCGTCGTGGATGAGGGTGCGCTGGGTGACGACGTTCCGCTTGGCGCGGCCGTACAGCTCGTTGGGCACGTCGTTCATGTTCAGCGGGCCCTCGGCGTAGGCCAGGTTCTTGTACTCGACGACGACGCTGCGGCCGGGGCCGTTGAGGGACTGGGCGACGTTCTCCAGGTTCTTGGTGGTGGGCGGGGCCTCGCCCTGCCGGAGCGTGCCGACCGGGAAGGTGATGCGGCCCAGCTCCCTGGTCACCAGGTCGATCGAGGTGTCCTCGGCCCGTTTGATGAGCGCCGACTTGGCCAGCTCGAAGCCGATGGTGGCGACGAGGAAGGAGGCGGTGACGGCGACCAGGGTGAACGTGATGACCAGGCGCGCGCGTAGCCCGGTGGGCAGTGGGATCACGGAGGGCTGAACCGGTAACCGAACCCGCGCACGGTGTGGATGAACACCGGCTCGGCCGGTCTCGGCTCGATCTTCGCGCGTACGCGCTGCACGCAGGCGTCGACCAGGCGCGAGTCGGCCACGTGCGTGTGGTCCCAGACGGCCCGCAGCAGGTAGCGCCGGTTGAGCACCTGGCCGGGATGCCGGACGAGCTCCAGCAGCAGCCGCAGCTCGGTCGGCGTCAGGTGGATCTCCTTGCTGGCCAGCGTGACCTTCAGCGCGCCCCGGTCGATCATGAGGTCGCCGAAGGAGATCCGGTCGGAGGCGGCGGACTCGGCCCGGCGCAGGATGGCGCGGATGCGGGCGTCCAGGACCCGGGGTTCGACCGGTTTGACCACGTAGTCGTCGGCGCCGGCCTCCAGCCCGACCACCACGTCCAGGTCGTCGCCGCGCGCGGTGAGCAGGATGACCGGGAGCTGGTCGAGCCGGCGGATGCGCCGGCACACCTCGACCCCGTCCATGCCGGGCAGCATGACGTCGAGGATCGCGATCTCGGGCCGGCGGGACCTGACATGGTCGAGGGCTTCCTCGCCGGTGCCGTACGACGTGACGGAGTGCCCCTGCCGGGTCAGCGCCAGCTCTAGAGCCGTGCGGACGGAGGGGTCGTCTTCGACGAGGAGGATGCCAGCCACGCGGACATTATTCTTCCCAGCTGCGACTATCTGCGTTCTGTCATGAAACTGTGACATGGCGCGCACAAGACCCAAAACAACTCCAGGCACGCTAGAAACGGCCCTCCCTTCGGTGACGGGCGCCCGAAGGGCGGGCCGGATGATGTGATGAAAATCACACCGCTGGTAAATCTGCGCGCCAACCAGCCGGTTAGGCAATGTGACACCAATCGGATATCCCGTTTCGGTTGCGAACCACCCCCCATGACAGGGCAAGCTCATGGGTCGTGAGCCCTGGTCCGCAGTTGAGTGAGCGCCCCGCGCCGGAAACCCCCCGCTCGGCACGTCGACCGGCCCGTTCGTCCTCGCGGACAGCAAAGCGCGTGGTGGTCATCGGGTTGTCCGTCGTGGTCGTCTGTGGCGGCGGTGCCTTCGTCGCCTACCGAGCGATCCAGAACGCCAACACGCCGCCGACGCCGATCTCCGCGGAGGACTTCGGCCGGATCGCCAGCGGCGACCTCTACGCGCCCGACCCCAACAGCGACGCGCTCAAGGAGGCGGGGGTCAAGGCCTACCAGGCGCGCAAGCTCAGGGAGAGCCGCCAGGGCGGCAAGTCCGACCTCGACTGGGTCGAGGTCAAGAAGAAGGGGCCGGGCGGCGACGGGTTCCCGCCCGCCAACTTCCCGCCGGGCAGCAACCCCTCGCCGGGCAGCAACAAGGCCGTCGCCAAGCAGATGCTGGCCGGGGCCGGCTTCGGCGCCGACCAGTGGGGCTGCCTGGAGCGGCTCTGGCAGAAGGAGAGCGGCTGGAACGAGCGGGCCATGAACCGCTACTCCGGCGCCTACGGCATCCCGCAGTCCCTGCCCGGCAGCAAGATGGCCAGCGCGGGCGGCGACTGGCAGACCAACGCGGCCACGCAGATCAAGTGGGGTCTCGGCTATATCAAGGGCCGCTACGGCACGCCCTGCGGCGCCTGGGGGCACTCGCAGGCGAGCGGGTGGTACTAGCCAACACCCACAGACCAGCGGATGGTATTAACGCGCCATCTTTTCATCTGCAATCGGCAAGCCACCGCGCCCCTTGAGATAGGTCGGCGCACGCTGACCACATGGGTGTGAAGGTCAGTGTGATCGTTAATGTCCACAACCCGGGAAGCCGCGCCGACGCGTGCATCCGCTCCGTCCTGGAGCAGAGCATGCCCGCGGACGACTATGAAGTGATCTTCGTGGACGACGGTTCCATGGACGGGATCGCGGAGCGGCTCGACACGGTCGCCGCGGTCCGCAGGAACGTCCGGGTGCTGCACCTGCCACACACCGGCTCGCCGATGCGGGGACGCAACGTCGGCATGGCCGCCGCCAAGGGCGACTACATCTACCTGATGGACCAGGGCGACCGGCTGGAGCGCGGCGCCCTGCTCAGCATGTACGACCGGGCCGTGGAGACCGACGCCGACGTGCTGGTCGGCCGCCTGGTGCGGGACGTGGGGCCGCCGGTGACCGCGTTCGTGCGCAGCCGGGGGCGCGCCGACATCCTGCGCGACCGGCTGCTCAGCCTGCTCACCCCGCACAAGCTCTACCGCCGCGCCTTCCTGGAGGAGCACGAGCTGGGCTTCGCCGTGCCCGGCGGGCAGGTGGCCGAGCAGGCGTTCGCCGTACGGGCCTACCTGCAGGCCAAGGTCGTCGCCGTGCTGGCCGATCAGATCTGCTGCCACATCGGCGAGCGCGAGGAGGTCGTGGAGGACCCGCGCACCACCGTGGCCGAGCTGCGGATCCTGCTCGCCGACATCGACGCCTACGTGAGCGACGTGCGTCAGCGCGACCGCATGTACGGCCACTGGTTCCGCACCACCGTGCTCAAGCCGTTGCTGAGCAGCCGGTTCTTCGCCTCGTCCGTGGACCGGGGCATGCACTTCAGGTTGATCAGGCAGCTTGTGCTCGACAGCTTCCCCGAGCGCCTCGACCGCTATCTCCCGGTCCAGCTGCGGGCCGTGGCCACCTTCATCCGTACGGGACGGCTGGACCAGCTCGTCGTCCTGGCCAACTCCTCCGGCCGGGCCGGGCTGCGGGCGGACCTGAGCGAAGTCCGCTGGGACGCGCAGGTGCTGGTGCTCGGCCTGTCCGTGGAGGTCCTGGGCGGTGACGGGTGGCCCACCAGATTCCGTACGGACGGCGAGCGGCTGCTCTGGCAGCCGCCCCGGTCGGTCGACGCCAGGCTGCTGCCCGACAGCCTCCTGGACGTCACCGCCGCCATCGAACGGGCCCGCATCGAGGTGTACGTACGCCACAGCGAGACGAGCGTCATCCACTACCTGCCGGTCGCCTACCGGGTCGAACGCGTCCAGGACGGGCGCCGCCACGTCCGGGTGCGGATCGTCGGCGAGGCCAGGGTCGACGTGACGGCGGCGGCGCACGGCGAGCCGCTCAAGGCAGGCCAGTGGGAGGTCCACGTCCGCATGTTCGGCGGCGCGCACCAGGCCAGGAGCCGGGTCCGACGGCCGGACGGCCCGCTGAACTGCCTCGGCGTGCTCGCCCAGCGGCCCAGGATGCGCTTGGTGGTGCCCTGCTGGAGCGACGCCGGCGAGCTCGGGCTGGCCGTCGAGCCGCGCTCGTTCTCTGAGTCGATCGCGCTGGTGTCGCCCGGCGTGATCATCAGGCGGCAGGAGGGGCACCTGTACGTCGTGCTGCCCGTGCCCTACGTGCCGCCGAGCGGCGGTCCCGCGCTGGAGCTGGTGCTGCGCAACACCGCGCGGCGGCCACGCGAGGTGAGCGCGCCCGCGCTGGTCGAGCCGGGAGTGCCGGGCAAGATCGCCGGCCAGCTGGTGGCCAAGGTGCCGGTCAAGCGGATGATGCCGGGAAAGGACAGCCTCGGCCCCGGGGCCTGGCTCTCCTCGCTACGTACCGCCGACGACGAGATCGGCCTGCGGTTCGGGCTGGAGGTGCGCAGGGGCAGGATCGAGGTGCGGCCGTCGGCCGCCGTGGACCCCGAGCGGCGCTCGGCGATGGGCACGGACACGCTGCTGCACCGGATCGGCCGCCGCCTGCCCGGCGCGCGGCACATCGTCCGGCTGGCGCGCGCGGGCAGGCATCGCTACCTCAGGGACTGACCCAGCCCTCCAGCTCGGTGAAGGAGTCCCTGAAGACCAGCAGCATCGGCTTCAGCTTGTCGGGATAGACGTCCACCAGGCTGTCGAGGTGATTGCCGCCCTCGACCCGGTGATAGCGGAACGGCCGGTGCGGGCCGACCATCTTGGCGTAGACGTCGGAATCACGCGAGATCGGCAGCAGCGAGTCGAGCGTGCCGTGGATGGTGATGAGCGGCTTGGTGATCCGGCCGGTCAGCGCGATCCTGGCGACGGCCGCGTACGGCTTGCGCGCGTCGTAGTCGTAGTCAGCCGGGGCGCCCTCGTAGGAGGGGTCGAGCTCCTTCTGGTAGAGCCGCTGGGTGAGCTCCCAGTAGTACTGCCGGTGGAAGGGCCACAGGAACTCCGAGCCCGGGGCGAAGCCGGCCTGCTCCGGGGACCCCTTCAGCGCCTGGGGCAGGAAGTCGAGCAGGTTGTCGCCCTTGACCCGCCAGAGCGTGCCCTCCCAGTCGACGCCGCCGTCGTAGAGCCGGCCGCGGTTCTCCAGCTGCCAGCGGACGAGGTAGCCGCCGTTGGAGATGCCGGCCATGAACGTGCGCCGGGGCGGGCGGCCGTACCGCTGCCTGACGACGGCCTTGGCGGCGACCGTGAGCTGGGTGACGCGCTCGTTCCACTCGGCGATCGCGTCTCCCGGGCGGCGGCCGTCGGCGTAGAACTCCAGGCCGGTGTTGCCCTTGTCCGTGGCGGCGAAGGCGTAGCCCTTCGACAGGACCCAGTCGGAGATCGTGAAGTCGTTGGCGTACTGCTCCCTGTTGCCCGGGGTGCCGGTGACGACCAGGCCGCCGTTCCAGCTCTCGGGGAGCCTGATGACGAACTGGGAGTCGTGGTTCCAGCCGTGGTTGGTGTTGGTGGCCGAGGTGTCGGGGAAGTAGCCGTCGATCTGGACGCCGGGGACGCCGGTGGGGTTGACGGTGGCCGCCGAGTGCAGCCCGGCCCAGTCGGCCGGGTCGGTGTGGCCCGTCTCGACGGTGCCCGCCGTGGTCAGGTCATCGAGCCGGGCGCTGATCGTGTGCTCGGCGCCCGGCACCGTGATGCCGCTTTGGGCGGGTGTCAGCAGGGCGGCCACCAGGGTCAACGCGACGAACATCATGCCTCCGCGAGATGGTCGGCCAGCAGGCGCTGGAAGTCGGCGGGACGCTCCAGGTGGGGGCTGTGGCCGCACTCCGCCAGCACGGCCTCCCGGTAACGGCCGTAGCGGTCGAGCACGGCCCTGGTCTGGGTCACCATGGGCTGCGCGGTGGTGCCGGGCGAGCCGGGCACCACGCCCAGCCGGCCGAGGTGGGCCAGGTCGAACAGCGAGGTGTCGGAGACGATCACGTCGTCGGCGCCCCTGATCCACAGGATGGGCGGCTTGGGGTCGATCTCGTGCAGGTCGTCGAGCCGGAAATGGGTGGGGGCCAGGGCGTTGAGCACGCCGCGCTTGCCCGGCGCGACGCCCGGCCACTGCGCCGAGCCGGCGGGGTCGCCCGGGTAATTGGCCTCGCCGACGTGGGTGGTGAGCATGGCGCGGACGTAGAAGTCCTCGTCGGGGACCGGGTTCTTCACGTACGTGCTCCGGAACACCGAGCGAGGGGACGTGGGGGATTCGTCCGACATGTCGCCCGCCTTGAGGCGGGACACGAAGTCGGGGTTGGCGGCCCCGGCCCCCGCTCCGGTGCCGTCCGCGTGGGTGAGCCGGCCGTCCGCGCCCTCCGTGCCGCCGTAACCGTACGGCGAGACGGGGTTGACCAGCGTCACGCTCCTGACCATGCCGGGGCGGTCGCGCAGCAGCCGCAGGACGATGCCGCCGCCCATGCTCCAGCCGACCAGGTGGACCCGCTCCAGGCCCAGCCGCTCGATCAGCTCGATCAGGTCGTCGGAGTAGTCGCGCAGGCCCCGCGTGGCGTCCACCGGCTCGGCGTCGGTCTCGCCGAACCCGCGCAGGTCCACCGCGAGCGGCCGGTACGCCTCGGGCACCGCGGCCATGGTGTCCCGCCAGAACGCGCTGGAGGAGACGTTGCCGTGCACGAACAGCACGGGCTCGCCGCTCTCCCTGCCCGCCACGGTCAGGACGTGCTGGGTGAGCCGCGGGGTGGTGACCTTCACGCGTTCACCTTCTCCGCCAGGTCGCGGCCCTGGGTCTCCCTGGCGGCGTAGACCGCGGCCAGGGTGAGGACGGCCGCCAGGCCGAGGTAGACGGAGATCGGCAGGCTGCTTCCGTAGCCCTTCAGCAGAGCGACCGCGATGATCGGGGCCAGCGCCCCGGCCACGATGGCCGACAGCTGGGCGCCGATCGACACCCCGGTGTAGCGCATCCTGGTGCCGAACAGCTCGGCGAAGAAGGCCGCCTGCGGGCCGTACATCATGCCGTGGAAGAGCAGGCCCACGGTGATGGCCAGCGTGATGGCCAGGAAGTTGCCGGTGTCGATCAGCGGGAAGAACGCGAAGATCCACAGCCCGATCCCGGCGGCCCCGGCCAGGTACATCGGGCGGCGGCCGATCCGGTCCGACAGCGCGCCCCACATCGGGATCGTGACGAAGTGAATGGCCGAGGCGATCAGCACGGCGTTGAGCACGGTGGTGTTCTCGATCTTGTTCGTCTTCGCGTAGGTGATGACGAAGACCGTGAGCAGGTAGAACGAGATGTTCTCGGCCAGCCGCGCGCCGATCGCCACGACGACGTCGCGCCAGTGGTGGCGCAGCACCCCGATGATCGGCGCGGTCTCCTCCGGCTCGGCCTGCTGGAACACCGGCGACTCGGTGATCGACAGCCGGATCCACAGGCCGATCAGCACCAGCACGCCCGACAGCAGGAACGGCACCCGCCAGCCCCAGGCCAGGAACGCCTCGTCCGACTGCGTGGCGGCCAGCACCGCCAGCACGCCGGTGGCCAGCAGGTTGCCGCCCGGCGCGCCGGCCTGCGGCCAGGAGGCCCAGAAGCCGCGCCGCGCCGCGTCGCCGTGCTCGGAGACGATCAGCACCGCGCCGCCCCACTCGCCGCCCAGCGCGAAGCCCTGCACCAGCCGGAGCAGGGTCAGCAGCAGCGGTGCGGCGGCGCCCACGGCCGCGTAGGTCGGCAGGCAGCCGATCAGGAACGTGGCGGCGCCCATCAGCAGCAGGCTGACCACCAGCAGCTTCTTGCGGCCGAGCCGGTCGCCGAAGTGGCCGAAGATCAGGCCGCCGAGCGGGCGGGCGATGAACCCGACGGCGTAGGTGAGGAACGCCAGGAGCGTTCCGGTCAGGGGGTCGGCGTCGGGGAAGAAGAGCTTGTTGAAGACGAGGGCGGCTGCCGAGCCGTACAGGAAGAAGTCGTACCACTCGATGGTGGTGCCGATCAGGCTCGCGGCGACGATCTTCTTGATGGAAGTGGCCATGCCGTCACGCTAGGGAGTGACCGGCGTCACTCATATGGGGTCGGGACCCACAGTCTGTGGTGCGGATGTGTGGCCGAGCCGGTGCAGGCGGAGGGCGAGCTGGATCTCCAGCGCTCGCTCCGGCTCCAGCCAGCCGTCGCCCAGGAGCTTGCCGACGCGGTCGAGCCGCTGGGTGACGGTGTTGACGTGGATGTGCATGGCCTCGGCCGTACGGGAGGGCGAGCCGCCCGAGCCGAAGTAGGCGGCGAGCGTGTCGGCCAGGACGGTGCCGCGGCGGGCGTCGTACTCGATCACCGGGCCGAGTACCGAGCCGACGAAGCCGCGCACGTCGCGGCCGTCGCCGACCAGCAGGCCGACGAAGCCCAGCTCGCTCGCGCTCGCGCCGTCACCCGCCCGGCCCAGCGCGATGAGCGCCTCCGCGCAGCGCCGGGCCTCCTGGTAGGCCGCGGCCACGTCGCTCTTGCGTGATGCCCCGGCCGTGGCGGGCGTGTGCAGCGACGTGCTCAGCTCGGCCGCGACGCGCTGCGCGATGGCGCCCGCGTCGCCGCCGGGAAGCAGCAGCACGACCTCATCGGCCCGCCCCGCCGCCAGCCCGTGACGCATGGCCGCCTGCGACGACGCCCAGAACGCGGCCCGCTCGCGCTGCCCGTCATGCCGCACCACGACCACCACGTGCGGTGCGGCCAGGTCCACGCCCAACCGGCGCGCCCGGTCGGCCAGCCCGGGGGAGCCGGGCCTGGAGATCAGGTCGTCGAGCAGCTCGCCCCGCACCCGGCCCTCCGCCTCGGCCACGCTCCTGCGGAACAGCAGCAGCAACGCGCAGACCAGCGCCGCCCGCTCCAGGATGCGCTCGTCGGCGTCGTCGCTGCGCAGGATCAGCGTGCAGAGCGGCTCACCGCCGACGTCCACCGACGCGATCAGCAGATCCGCCCGGCGCACGGTACGGCCCAGCGCCCTGGACGCCTGCGCGGCCTCGAACACGCCCGCGTCCAGCTCGCCCACGTCTCCGGTGATCGGCCGGCCCAGGTCGTCGAGCACGGCCAGCGAGCCGCCGAGCACATCGGTCACCACGGCGGCCACATCCTCGATGCCGCCACCGCGCAGCACCAGCGAGGTCATCCGGTCGTGGGCCAGCGCGGCCCGCTCGACGGCCTGGCCGTGCTCCCTGACGGTGCGGTGCGCGGTGGACAGCTCTTCCAGGGCGTTCCTGGTCTCCTGCAGCAGCCTGGCGTTGTCGATCGCGACGGCCGCGTGCGCCGCCAGGCTCGCCAGCAGCGACACCTCTTCCTGCAGGAACGGCCGGCGGCTGCGGTTGGCCGCGAACAGCACGCCGATCACCCGCTGCCCCAGCCGCAGCGGCACGCCGAGGATCGCGACCAGGCCCTCCTCGGTGACGGCCTCGTCGATGTGGTTCTTGTGGTGGAAGCGGGCGTCGTCGAAATAGTCGGCGGTCGCGTACGGCGTGGCGCTCTGCGCCACCAGCCCGCCGAGCCCCGCCCCCATCGCCAGCCGGAGCGCCCGGAACTTGGCCGAGATCGAGCCGTCGGTCACCTGCATGTACGTGTCGCCGCGGGCCGGATCGTGCAGCGTGAGGTAGGCGGTGTCGGTCGCGAGCAGCTGCCTGGCCCGGTGCACGATCGCCTCCAGCACCGCGTCGAGGTCGCGCAGCGCGGCCAGGTCGTTGGCGGTGTCGTAGAGGGCCGACAGCTCGGCTTCGCGCCTGGCCCGGCGTTTGAGCAGGGCGCGCACCTTGAGGGCGTCGACCTTGGCCAGCTCCAGCTCCTCGACGGTCGCCGCGTCGGCACCTTCGGCCCTGGCCTGGATGATCGGCCCTTCGAACTCGACGGCCGACGCCTCTCTGGCCAGTAGCTCCAGAAAGCGTCGACTCATTGCCTCACTCCGTGAGGCGGGCTCGGTCGCCAAATGCCGCCGTCTTCCCCCGTCGCTCTGGTCGCTACGCTCCCGCCGCTCCTCCTCCAGACGACGGCACTCCCTCGCCGGGTCACTAGCGAGCCGTCCAGCCGCCGTCGAGGGGCAGGGAGACGCCGGTGATGAACGAACCGGCGGGGCCGCACAGGTAGGCGACCAGTTCGGCCACCTCGTCGGGCTCGATCAGCCGCTTGATCGCCGCGGGCTGCAGCATGATGTCCTCGACGACCTCGCCCGGGTCGATGCCGTGCATCTTCGCCTGGTCGGCGATCTGGCCCTCGACCAGGCCGGTGCGTACGTAGGCCGGGCACACGCAGGTGGAGGTCACCCCATGGGGCGCCCCTTCGAGCGCGACGACCTTGGAGAACCCCTCCAGCCCATGCTTGGCCGTCGTGTACGCCGACTTGTACGGCGAAGCCCGCAGCCCGTGCACCGACGAGATGTTGACGAACCGCCCCCACCCCCGCGCGTACATGCCCGGCAGCACATGCCGCGCGATCCGGAACGGCGCCTCGACCATGACCCGCAGCATCGTGGCGAACACCTCGGGCGGGAACTCCTCGATCGGCGCCACATGCTGGAACCCCGCGTTGTTGACCACGATGTCGACGGGCCCGTCCGGCAGCGCGCCGACGAACTCCGGATCGCTCAGGTCGGCCACCACCGGCACCCCGCCGACCTCGGCGGCCACCTTCTCCGCCGACTCCGCGCTCCGGTCGACGACCAGCACCTTCGCCCCGCCGGCGGCCAGCCGTCTCGCGCAGGCGGCCCCGATGCCGGCTCCGCCCCCCGTGACCAGCGCCGTCCGCCCCGTCAGCTCGTTCGCCATGTATCCGAGCCTAAGCGCTCGCGTGCCGAGGGCGGCATGGGTGTCCGCGACATAGATCGGTAGTCCTTTATGTGGTGTGTCCCGGCGGCCCTGGCCTCCGCGTGCCTGGTACGGTTTCTCCCATGCACGCGTATTCGTACTCCTGGTGGCCCGCCTTCTAGGCGGTCCTCCTAGCGCATACGCACCCCGGCCGCCTCGACGAGGCGGCCGTCGTCATGTCAGGACCCCCTTGTCGAGCACCTCAGACGAAAGGGCGTCCAGTGACAACCTGGCCAGCACTGCTCAGCACCCTCCTCGACGGCACCTCGCTCACCTCGGGCCAGGCCGCCTGGGCCATGGACCAGATCATGTCGGGTGCCGCCACGGACGCCCAGATCGCCGCGTTCGCGATCGCCATGCGTGCCAAGGGCGAGACCGTGGCGGAGGTGTCCGGCCTGGCCGACGGCATGCTCGCCAGATCGGCGGCCATCAGGATCGCCGGCGACCCGGTCGACCTGGTCGGCACCGGCGGCGACCGGGCCAACACGGTCAACATCTCGACCATGGCGGCCATCGTGGCGGCGGCGGCCGGGGCCAAGGTCGTCAAGCACGGCGGCCGGGCCGCCTCCTCGACCACCGGAGCCGCGGACCTGCTGGAGGAGCTCGGCGTGGTCATCGACCTGCCGCCGGCCGGTGTCGCCCGGGTGGTGGAGGAGGTCGGCATCACGTTCTGCTTCGCGCCCATCTTCCACCCGGCGCTGAGACGCACCTCGGGGGCGCGGCGGGAGCTGGGGGTGCCCACGGTCTTCAACTTCCTCGGCCCCCTCACCAACCCCGCCCTGCCAGCCGCCCAGGCGGTCGGCGTCTTCCACCCGGACCTGGCGCCGGTCATCGCGGGCGTCCTCGCGGAGCGCGGCGGCTCCTCGCTCGTCTTCCGCGGCGACGACGGCCTCGACGAGCTGACCACCTCCGGCCCCTCGGCCATCTGGCTCGTCCGCAAGGGCACGGTCACCCCGACCCGTTTCGACCCGGCGGACCTGTCGATCCCCCGAGCCCGCCCATCGGACCTGGCCGGCGGGGACGCGGCGCACAACGCGGCGGTGGCACGGGCGGTCCTCGCGGGCGAGCGGGGGCCGGTCCGCGACATCGTCCTGCTGAACGCGGCCGCCGCCCTGGTCGCGGCCGACGGCACACCGCCCGCCGCCGACCTCACCGGGGCCCTGGCCCACGCCTACAAGCGAGCAGGGGACGCCGTCGACTCAGGGGCCGCCGAGACCCTGCTCACCCGCTGGGCCCAGGCCACCCAGAGAGCGGCCTGAGGCCGTCGTGCGTTGGCCGTCGGTTTGAGGGCCCTCGGTTTGAGGGCCGTCGTCATTCGGCGGGCCGGGTCATGGAGAGTACGTCCAGGAGGGCGTCGAGTTGCTCCTCCGTGAGCCGGCCGGCCGACACGTGGCCGCGTTCGATGACCACCTCGCGGATCGTCTTGCGCTCGGCCAGCGCCTGCTTGGCGATCTTCGCCGCCTCCTCATAGCCCACATACCGGTTCAGCGGCGTGACGATCGACGGCGACGACTCCGCGTACTCCCGCAGCCGTGGCACGTTCGCCGTGATCCCCGACACGCAGCGGTCGGCCAGCAGCCGCGAGACGTTGGCCAGCAGCCGGATCGACTCCAGGATGTTGCGTGCGATGACCGGCAGCTGCACGTTCAGCTCGAAGCTGCCCGACGCGCCCGCGAACGTGATCGCGGCGTCGTTGCCGATGACCTGCGCCGCCACCATGGCCGTCGCCTCGGGGATCACCGGGTTGACCTTGCCGGGCATGATGGACGAGCCCGGCTGCAGGTCCGGCAGGTTGATCTCGCCCAGCCCGGCGCGCGGCCCGGAGCCCATCCACCGGAGATCGTTGGCGATCTTGTTGAGCGAGACCGCGACCACCTTCAGCTGCCCCGACAGCTCGACGATGGAGTCCTGCGCGCCCTGTGCCTCGAAGTGGTCCATCGCCTCCCTGAACGGGATCCCGGTCGCCTCGCGCAGCTTCTCGATCGCCAGCTTCGCGAAGCCCGGCGGGGTGTTGATGCCGGTACCCACCGCCGTACCGCCCAGCGGCAGCTCCAGCACGTGGCCGAGCGCCGTCTTCACCCGTACGGAGCCGTGCTCGATCTGCGTGGCGTAGCCGCCGAACTCCTGCCCCAGCGTCACAGGCGTGGCGTCCATGAGGTGCGTCCGCCCCGACTTCACCACCTGGTCGAACTGGATCGCCTTGGCCCGCAGCGCCGCCGCCAGGTGTTCCAGGGAGGGCAGCAGGTGGTAGGTGACCTCCGTCGCCGCCGCCACGTGGATCGAGGTCGGGAACACGTCATTGGACGACTGCGAGGCGTTGACGTGGTCGTTCGGGTGTACGGGACGGCCCAGCCGCTCCTCGGCCAGCGCCGCGACGACCTCGTTGGCGTTCATGTTGGACGAGGTGCCGGAACCGGTCTGGAAGACGTCGATCGGGAAGTGGTCGTCGTGCTCGTTCTCCGCGACGTCGGCCGCGGCCTGGGCGATGGCCTCGGACAGGTCCTTTTCCAGCACGCCGAGCTCACCGTTGACCTCGGCGGCGACCGCCTTGATCAGGCCGAGCGCGGCGATGTGCGACGGCTCCAGCGGCCGTCCGGACACCGGGAAGTTCTCCACCGCCCGCTGCGTCTGCGCGCGCCATCTGGCTCCGACCGGAACGCGCACCTCACCCATGGAGTCATGTTCAATGCGGAACTCGCTCATGCCTCCCAGTCTGGCTCACGCATCCCGGAACAGCCCGAAAGGGGCGCCACGACGAGAATGTGCCGGCTCAGCGCGCCAGAGGCGGCGAGATTGTGCCGACTCAGCTCGACAGGGCGTGGCTGTGCCGCGCTTGGCTCGCCAGGGCGCCGGCCTGCCTGTGTCGGGTCAGCTCGACAGAAGCGCCACGATGAGGACGGCGATCACCACGGCGGCGGCCGCGGCCACTGCCATCAGGACCAGCATCCCGTTGCGGTTGCCGGTGGGGCCCTGCTCGGGCTCCTTCGCGATGGCGAACAGGTCCGTGCCCAGCCCCTGCCCGGCCTGGCGCTCCTGCCCCGCAGGGCGTGGCGGACCGGGGTGCGGGCCGGTCGGCGGTCCCTGCTGCGGCCCCAGCGGTCCTCCCCTGGGGGGTCCGGCCTGCGGCCCCATGTAGGGCCCTGCCTGCGGGCCGCCCGGCGGCGGTCCGGGCTGTGGGCCTCGCGGGTTCTGCTGCTGCGGCGGGGGCACCGGGTAGACCTGCTGTCCCGGAGCGTGGTGGATGCGGGTGGTGACGGTGCTCTCCTCGTCGGAGCCACGCCGTGACGGGTCCTGGGGCATGGGGGTCTTCGGCCGCGCCACGCTGATGGTCCGCTCGGGGTCGTACGCACCGCTCGGGTGAGGCCCGGTCGGGACGCCGGGTCCTCCGGCACCACGCTGAGCGCCACCGGGCCCGGACGGGGCGCCTGGGGAGCCGGGTGGGGCACCCACAGGGCCGGACGGGGCGCCCGTGGAGCCGGGAGAGCCGGGAGATCCTTGAGGGGCACCTGCGGGCCTCTGCGGCCGCGCTCCGGTCGCCGGGCCGGCGGCCTGCGCCCCTGCCCGCGCGGCCTGTGCTCCTGCCGGGGGGCCCTGCGGGGGCGTGCTGAACGCGTTCGGACCCGACCCGGCCCCGGGCCCCTGTGGCCCGCCCCTCGGGCCCTGCCCGCCGGCTTGCCCGCCGGGGCCACCCGCTCCGCCCGGAGCCTGCGCTCCACGGGGGGCGGCGGGTGGGGGACCCCACGGGCCGGCCGCCTTGGGGGGCTGTACGGCGGGCGCCGTGTCGTTCGAGTCGGGCACGCCGGCCTCCTGGGCGATCAGGGCCTCCGCCGTGATCGCCGGCATCTCGCTCGTGGGGGTGTCGGCGATCATCCTGAGCAAGGTCTCCGCCTTGGCCGCCGACAGTCGCCGCTTGTGGTCCTTGTCCAGCAGCCCGGTCAGCACCGGCCGCAGCTGCCCGGCCTGGGTCGGCGGGTCGGCGTTCTCGCTCAGCAGCGCGGCGAGCGTCTCGGCGATCGTGGCCCGCTCGTACGCGGGCCGGCCCTCGACCGCGAAGTACAGCGTCGCGCCCAGCGACCAGACGTCGGACTCGGGCCCGGTGTATTCGCCCCTGGCCCGCTCCGGCGCCGTGTATCCGGGGGAGCCGATGACCATGCCGGTCTTGGTGAGCCGGGAGTCGCCCTCGGCCTTGGCGATGCCGAAGTCGGTCAGCACCACGCGGCCGCTCTCGGTGATGAGCACGTTGCCCGGCTTGACGTCGCGGTGCGTGATGCCCTGGGAGTGCGCCGCGCGCAACGCGCCGAGCAGGTCGACGCCGATCTCCGCCACCAGCCGGGGCGGCAGCGGGCCCTCATCGTCGATCACCTGCTCCAGGGAGCGGGCCTCGATGAGCTCCATGATGATCCACGGGCTGTTGTCGTGGATGAGCACGTCGTGGATGGCGGCGACGGACGGGTGGTTGATCCGGGCGGCGATGCGCCCCTCCCGGACCATGCGCTCGCGCAGCTCGGCCCGCTGTTCCTCGGTGAGACCCGGGTCCTGGCGGATTTCCTTGACCGCCACCTCGCGCCCGAGCGCGCGGTCGCGGGCGCGCCATACGGTGCCCATGGTCCCTCGACCGAGGGGCGCGATGAGCTCGTAGCGCTCCGCGAGCAGGCGTGTCTGCTGTTCCGGCATGAGAAGAAGATATCGATTCTCGCTTGGGAAGTGCTTTACCCTCGCTTGCGAAGTTCTCTTGGCCAGAACCGTCGAGGAAGACACAACTTTATCACCGTCGCTTTGAAACGGGCATAAGCGGACGGTGTAGGTCGGGGTTCGACCCGTTTCCGGTGGACGCCTTCACCCGGTTTACGTTCCTGACGTGGTGGCGGGACCGCCAAGGCGGCCGCGGTGGCCTCTGCCCGGTGCAGCCCGCGGTGTGCGGGCCGGCGCGCGAAAGAGGGAGTGGTGATCACCGGCGCCGGCCGTACCGATCTGGTCGGGGCCAGCGGCTCCTCCGCGGAACCGCCCGCCGCGACCCTGGCCAGCATCAACGAGGCGCGCACGGAGTCGAGCCTGGTCTGCGGGTCGATGCGCAGCAGCGCGTCGAGAACCGGCGCCAGCGGCCCGGCCTTCGTCATCGGGATCGGCTCGCCGCTGGTGAGCGCGGCCAGCGCGGCGGCGGCCGTACGGCGCCCGTGCAGCCCCCGGCCCTCGACGGCGGTGTAGAGGGTCGCGCCGAGCGACCACAGATCACCGGCCGGACTTGCCTTCGACCCCAGCACCCGCTCTGGAGCGATGTATCCCGCGGACCCCAGCACGATGCCCGCCTGGGTAATGGAAACGTCACCTTCCAGTGCGGCCAGCCCGAAGTCCGTCAGGACCGCGCGGTCCTCCATCACCAGCACGTTGCTGGGCTTCACGTCGCGGTGCAGGATCCCCTTGGCGTGTACGGCCCGCAGCGCCCCGAGGATCTGGCGCCCGATCTCGGCCGCCTTGCGGGGATGGAGCGGTCCGCCCTCCAGGATCAGCTGCTCAAGGGACCTTGCCTGGAGCAGCTCCATCACGATCCACGGCCGGTCGTCCTCGGTGACCACGTCGAACACGGTGATGACCGACGGATGCGCGACCATCGCGGTCGCCCTGCCCTCGCGCTCGGTGCGGGCGCACAGCTCGGCCCGCAGTTCCTCGTCGAGCACGGCCGGCAGCCGGACCTCCTTGACCGCCACGTCCCGGTCGAGCAGCTCATCGTGCGCTCGCCAAACGGTACCCATGCCGCCGCGGCCGACCGGCTCCAGAAGCCGGTAGCGCGCGGCTAGTAGGTAACCGGAGGGCGCACGCATGGCAGGCAGCTTACCTATTTGTCTAAACCGACCAGTAGAGGCGGGGCCGATAAATTGTTGCGAAGTTAAGTCAACTGGTCTGACTCGTGACGTCAGCAAACCTGCCGTCCACATCGGTCCGGTTGATAAGGGAGTAGGTGGGCTCCCAGGCGTCGAACACCAGCGGTGTTCCCATCAAGTCGAAGGCGGGGGCCGCTCTCTTCGGGGGCGGGGGAATGCCGAGTGGGAAGGCGCTCTGGCGCCTGAACGTGCCTTGTGTCGCAGGCCGGTGCGGCTTCTGGTGAACACTGATGTTATAAGAGCGCGTTGGTCATACTGATCGTGTGTCTCGTCAGGTGCGTACTTCCCCCGGTGCGGCCTACGACTTGGGCTACCAGGTGGTGTGGTGCCCCAAGTATCGGCGGCCTGTCCTGGGCGGTCGGGTCAAGGCCCGGCTGGAGGAACTGCTGCGCGCCAAGGCCGCTGAGCACGACTGGGAGATCATCGCCTTGGAGGTGATGCCCGACCACGTGCATCTGTTCGTCAAGCCGCATCCGAAGAACTCCCCGTCGTACGTGGCCAACCAGTTCAAGGGCTACACCTCCCACCACCTGCGGGCCGAGTTCCCGCATCTGCGCTCCCAGCTGCCGACCTTGTGGTCGCGTTCATACTTTTGGCGAGTGTGGGCGCGGTCAGCGCGGCCGCGGTCCAGCGGTACATCGAGACCCAGTACGAGCGCGTCCCCAAGGCCAAGAGCGGGGGCGAGGGTGCGTAGGTCGTTCAAGTTCCTGCTGCGGCCGACCCGGCACCAGGAGATCGCTCTGACGGCGATGCTGGACGATCACCGGGCGTTGTACAACGCCGCGCTGGAGGAACGCCGGCAAGCGTGGCGGCGGGCAAGAGTCTCAATCCGGTACGGCGATCAGTCCGCCCAGTTGAAGGAGATCCGTGATGCTGACCCCGAGGGTCAGGGCCGTTGGTCGTTCACTAGCCAGCAACAGACCCTGCGGCGGCTGAACAAGGCGTTCGAGGCGTTCTTCCGCCGGGTCAAGAATGGCCGGACACCTGGCTATCCCCGGTTCAAGGGCAGGGGCTGGTTCGACACCGTCACCCTGGTCGAGGGCGACGGCGCGAGATGGGACTCCCAGCCTCACCACCCGGCCGCGACCTACCTCCGCGTGCAGGGCGTCGGGCACCTGCGGGTACACCAGCACCGGCCGATCGCCGGGCGGGTCAAGCAGATCGAGATCAACCGGGAAGGCTCCCGCTGGTATGTGATCTGCTCCTGCGACAGCGTGCCTGCCGTGCCGTTGTCTGCGACCGGCCGTGAGGTTGGGGTGGACATGGGCGTCGCGCACTTCGCGACCGTGAGCGAGCCGCTCGACGGCGTTACCGACGAGTGCGGGCATATCGCCAACCCCCGCTACCTCAAGACCGTGGAGGAGGAGTTGGTCGCCGCGCAACGGGCCTACGCCGGCACCAGACGCGGCAGCACCCGCAGGAAGAGGGCTGCCAAGAAGATCGGGCAGATCCACCGCAAGGTGGCTCGCAGGCGCACCGACCATGCGCACAAGACCGCGCTTGGCCTGGTCCGCGCAGCCGACGTGATCGCGGTCGAGGACTTGCGCATCGCGAACATGACCAAGAGCCCCGCTGTGAAGCCTGACCTGGAGCAGGCGCGCGGATTCCTGCCCAATGGGTCAGCGGCGAAGGCTGGGCTGAACAAGAGCATCCTGGACGCGGGTTGGGGGGTGTTCCTCGCGATCTTGACCAACAAGGCTGAAAGCGCCGGTCGGGACGTGATCGCGGTGGATCCCCGCAACACCTCCCGCACCTGCCCCGAATGCGGGCACGTGTCAAGGGAGAATCGCACCACCCAGGCGGACTTCGTCTGCGTCACGTGCGGGCACGCCGCCAACGCGGACGTGGTCGGGGCGAGCAACATCAAGAGGGCCGGGCTGGTCCTCCGCGACGCCCGCGCGGCGTAGTGAGAAGCCACCCCGTTCACGGGGTGGAGGAGTCACGATGGTGGTAAACGCGCTCGGTGGCCAGCCGTTCACCCAGAGGTTCCCGGCCCCCCGCACCCCCAGCTCTGAACTCCGGCTCCGCGCCCCGTCTGCGCGCCCTGACGGCGCCGCGCACCGCCGCCCGCTTCGGGACGCGCCAAGATCCACGGACGAACTTGCCCTTGTCGTGCCCTAGGGCCTTGGCAGGGTGTCCGCCGAATCTGTCTATAGCCGCTGACCTGCGAATATGGCGCCCGGCTCAAGTTGGTCACCAGGATTGTGCGCGATGCCCCGCAAGAAGTTCGCAGGTGTCCGGCAGGGTTACTCATAGGGGCCTGACGCAGCCGTCAGCAGTTTGTAAGGGTGTCGTAAGGGCCCAGGGGCAGACTGAAGTTAAGGGGAACGGATGAACCCGGAGGCGGCCGAAACTGTCAGTGGCGGCGGTCACACTGGGGACAAACGCCCTGGTGCTTACCGGACCGATAACCGAGACGAGTTCGTTGAGGGACGTGATGAGGATGCGCCAGAGTCAGGTTCGTCGCCGACCGGCAAAGAGGCCGATCGCACCCGCACTGGATCTTCGCACGCCGTCGGGGCGACAGCTGCCCTTTTGAAACCCACAACAGGAGCGCCACCTGAGAGGTGCACGATGTGCAGTCACTACCCGCTTTGTCCCACCGCCGACTCACCCGACCGTGAGGCTTCCCACGTGATCTCGGCCCACCCTGATCAGGGCTGGAGCCTGCTGTGCAATGGCGTGGTGCTGTTCGAGGACACCGGGTTGCTCCTTCCCGACGGCTCCGTCGTCGCGCCCCACCGCGGTCTCGTGGCCGCTTGAGCGTCACCTGACCAGTGCCGCCCGAGCGCCACCTGACCGTGGCCGCCCGAGCAGTGCCATTTGAGCGTCACCTGACCGCCGGTGCCGAGCGGCCGGGGACGGCCCACCCGGCACCCTTTCGGCGACCGGTTCGCGAGAGCGTCAGCGGCGGCCTATCGACAGGACCGGCCCGGTGCGATCGGTGAAGAAGTCGTCGCCCTTGTCGTCGACGACGATGAACGCGGGGAAGTCGACCACCTCGATCTTCCACACCGCCTCCATCCCCAGCTCCGGATATTCCAGGACCTCCACCTTCTTGATGCAGTCCTGGGCCAGCCTGGCCGCGGGCCCGCCGATGGACCCCAGGTAGAAGCCTCCGTGCTCCCTGCAGGCGTCGGTCACCTGCTTCGACCGGTTGCCCTTGGCCAGCATCACCATCGAGCCACCGGCGGCCTGGAAGCGCTCCACGTAGGAGTCCATCCGCCCCGCAGTCGTGGGGCCGAAGGAACCCGACGCGTAGCCCTCCGGCGTCTTGGCCGGGCCCGCGTAGTAGACGGCGTGATCCTTCAGGTACTGCGGCATCTCGCCGCCCGCGTCGAGCAGCTCGGCGATCTTCGCGTGCGCGATGTCGCGGGCGACCACGAGCGGGCCGGTCAGCGAGAGCCGCGTCTTCACCGGATATTTCGACAGCTCGGCCAAGACCTCCGGCATGGGCCGGTTGAGGTTGATGGTGACGACGTCGTCCGAGAGGTGCTCGTCGGTGGTCTCCGGCAGGAAACGGGCCGGGTCGGTCTCCAGCTGCTCCAGGAAGACGCCCTCCGGCGTGATCTTGGCCAGGGCCTGCCGGTCGGCCGAGCAGGACACCGCAATGGCCACCGGGCAGGACGCGCCGTGGCGGGGCAGCCGGATCACGCGTACGTCGTGGCAGAAGTACTTGCCGCCGAACTGGGCGCCGATGCCGAGCTTCTGCGTCAGCTCGAAGACCTTGGCCTCCAGCTCCAGGTCGCGGAAGCCGTGCGCGGAGGGGGAGCCCGAGGTGGGGATCGAGTCGAGGTAGCGGGCGCTGGCGTACTTGGCCGTCTTCAGCGCGTACTCGGCTGACGTCCCGCCGACCACGATCGCCAGATGGTACGGCGGGCAGGCGGCGGTGCCGAGCGAGCGGATCTTCTCCTCCAGGAAGGCCAGCATCCGCTTCTCGTTGAGCACGGCCTTGGTCTCCTGGTACAGGAACGACTTGTTGGCCGATCCGCCGCCCTTGGCCATGAACAGCAGCTTGTACTCGTCCGCGTGGCCGTAGGGGTCCTCGGCGTAGAGCTCGATCTGGGCGGGCAGGTTGCTGCCGGTGTTCTTCTCCTCCCACATGCTCAGCGGCGCCATCTGCGAGTAGCGCAGGTTGAGGCGCGTGTAGGCGTCGTAGACGCCGCGCGAGATGTGCTCGGCGTCGCGCCCGTCGGTGAGGACGTGGCGGCCGCGCTTGCCCATGACGATGGCGGTGCCGGTGTCCTGGCACATGGGCAGCACGCCGCCGGCCGAGATGGAGGCGTTCTTCAGCAGGTCGAGCGCGACGAACCGGTCGTTGCCGCTGGACTCGGGGTCGTCGACGATCTTCCGCAGCTGGGCGAGGTGCGAAGGGCGGAGGAAGTGGGAGATGTCGTGGATCGCGGTCTCGGTGAGCAGCCGCAGCGCCTCGGGCTCCACTTCGAGGAAGCTGCGCCCGGCCGCCTCGACGCGCCGCACGCCGTCCGGCGTGATGAGCCGGTATTGCGTCTCGTCGGCCCCCAGCGGCAGCAACTCGCTGTAATCGAACTCGCCCATGATCCTCCCCATTCGCCGCACAGAGCCTATCTTTTCTACCAGTCTTCTTTACGGCCGGCCCGGTGAGCCCCACCCGCCGACCGGGGCCGGGCCCTGTCCAGGGACACGCTCCTCCGGTGGAGGTGGCCGGCCGCCGTGACGTGCGCGACGTCGGCCATCTGGGTGGTCTGTCAGACGACGGGGACCGGTTCCCGCTTCCGCGTGGTGGTCAGGCCGACGAGGATGCCCGCGATCACCAGTGCCGCGCCGAGCAGATCGAAGAGCGACGGGGTGGCGACGCCCAGCGCGAGCCCGGTGGTGATCGCGCCCACCGGGATGAGACCGGCGAACAGCCCGGCGTGACCGGGGCCGAGCTTGGGCAGCGCGGTGTACCAGAGGAAGAAGGCCAGCACGGTCACCACGGTCGCCAGGTAGGCCAGCCCGAGTGCCTGCGCCGGGGTCGGCGTCTGGAGCATGCCGGTGCCCTCCTTGACCAGGCCGATCGTGGCCAGCATCGGAACGGCCAGCACCGTCGAGTACGCCGACAGCCGGATCGCCCCCAGCTTCGGCAGCAGCGGGATGGCCAGCATCGAGAAGCTGACCTCGCCCACCAGAGCGCCCAGCGCCCACAGCAGGCCGGGCAGATCGCCGCTGCCGAGCCCGGTGGCCAGCGTCGCGCCGGCCACCACGACCACCGCGCCGGTCAGCAGCCGGGGCGCGGGGCGGCCGCCGAGCAGCGCCAGGGCGAGCGGCACGGTGCCCAGTACGGTCCCGACCAGCGCGGGGCCGGAGGTGCGGGTCGACTCGATCACGCACATGTTGAAGAGCACCAGCCCGAGCAGTGTCAGGCCGACGAGCAGCAGCGTCTCGCGCCACGTCAGCCGGACGAACCGCAGGCCGAGCATCCGGATCACGACGAGCCAGATCACCGCCGCGACCAGGTAGCGCACCGACTGCCCGCCGTACACGGGGTAGTCCTGGATCAGGCCGGACACGCCCGCCAGCGTCCCCACGAGGAACATGGCGGTGGCGGCCCCGGCGACTCCGCTTCTCATGAAAAGGAGACTAGGGACACAATGGCTCATAGCAGCAGTCCAATGTCCCGCTAAAAGGATGGACCAATGTGGCCGACCTACATGTCCCGATAAATCGTGATCAAGGGGGCATCGCCGGGCAGATCGCGGCGGAGATTCGCGCGTCCATCCGGCACGGCCGCCTCATCCCGGGCACCCGGCTGCCCGCCAGCCGCGACCTGGCCGCCGACCTCCAGGTCTCGCGGGGCGTCGTGGTCGAAGCGTACGAGCAGCTGGTGGCCGAGGGCTTCCTGATCTCCCGCGTCGGCGCGGGCACCCAGGTGGCCCCCACCTCGGCCCGCTCGGCAATGGACGTGGTCCCCGCGAGTGGCCCGGTCTACAGCCCCCACTACGGCCACCGTCCCACCTCTCCCGACCTCGGCTGCTTTCCCCGGGAGCGCTGGCTGGCCTCCGTACGCCATGTGCTCACCACGATGCCCTCGGACGTGTTCGACTACGGCGACCCCGGTGGCGTCCCTGAGCTGCGCGACGAGCTGGCCGGCTACCTGCGGCGGGTCCGGGCGGCGGACGTACGCGCCGACAACCTGGTGATCGTCGGCGGGGTGGCCCAGGGGATCAGCCTGGCGCTCCACGTGCTCACCCAGGGGACCCGCGGCCTGCGGCTGGCCGTGGAGGACCCGAACAGCCACCGCCAGGTCCCCCTCCTCCTGCGGGCGGGCGCCGAACTCGTCCCCGTCCCGGTGGACGACCAGGGCCTCGTCGTGACGGAGCTGCGGGCGCGCGGAGCGGACGCGGCCCTGATCACCCCCGCCCACCAGTACCCCACCGGCGTCGTGCTCTCCCCGGCCCGGCGGGCCGCCCTCATGGAGTGGGCCGCCGAGAGCGGCGGGGTCGTGCTGGAGGACGACTACGACGCCGAGTTCCGCTTCGACCGTGACCCCGTCGGCTGCCTGCAAGGCCTCGCCCCCGGCCGGGTGATCCTCTCCGGCAGCGTCAGCAAGGCGCTGGCCCCAGGGCTGCGGCTCGGCTGGGTGGCGGCCCCCGCCGAGCTGGCCGAGTCCATGCGGCAGGCCAGAGGCGAGCTGGACCTGGGCTCCCCGGTCATCGACCAGTACGCCCTGGCCCACTTCCTGCGTACCGGCGGCTACGACAAGCACCTGCGCCGGATGCGCCGGGAGTACCGGCGCCGCAGGGACGCCCTGGTCAAGGCCGTGGCCGAGCACCTGCCCGAGATACGCGTCCGGGGCATCGCGGCGGGCCTGCACGCCTACCTGGACCTGCCACCGGGCTCCGACGAGGACGCCTTCGTCCGGCCGGCGCGGGAGCTGGGCCTGGCCGCCGACCCGGTCGGCCCGACGCGTCTCACGCCCGGACCGCCCGCGATCGTGGTCGGCTTCGCCCGCCTCCCCGCCCACCGTGCCGCGGAGGTCATCCGAGGCTTAAAGGTCAGAATGTCAGGACAAGATATTGACTGATGGAGAAAGTCGCGCTTAGAAAGAAATCCCCACCTCATTGGAGGCGCCATGCGCGTGGGACTGCTGGGCTTGGGCAGGATCGGCGCGTTTCACGCGGCCACCCTGGCCGCACATCCGCTGGTGGACGAGCTGATCGTCTCGGATCCCGTACGTGAGTCGCCGTACGGCAGGCCGGGAGACCCTTTCGAGGCCGACGCGGTGGTCATCGCCACCCCGACCGGCACGCACGCCGAGCTCCTGCTGAAGGCGTGCGGGCTGGGCATCCCGGTGTTCTGCGAGAAACCGGTTGCGGGGAGCGTCAAGGAGACCGTGGAGGTGCTCGCGGCCCGCAGGGGCAACCGGGTGCAGATCGGCTTCCAGCGCAGGTTCGACCCCGGTTACATCGACGCGGCGATGGCGCTGCGCGGCGGCGAATTGGGGGAGTTGCACCGGGTTCACCTCATCACCGCTGATCCGGCGCCGCCGCCCGCCGAGTACATTCCGCTGTCCGGCGGCATCTACCGCGACTGCCACATCCACGACTTCGACATCCTGCGCTGGGTGACGGGGCGCGAGGTGGTGTCCGTGTACGCGACCGGCGCCAACCGGGGCGCCGCCTTCTTCGGCGAGGCGGGCGACGTCGACACCAGCGCCGCGCTGCTCACGCTCGACGACGGCACGCTGGCCACGCTGCAGGGCTCCCGCTACAACGGCGCCGGCTACGACGTGCGCATGGAGCTGGCCGGCACCAAGGGCACCCGAGCCGTCGGCCTCGGCCCGCGCGCGCCTCTGAGCAGCTCAGAGGGCCTGCAGCCGCCCGGGGAGCCGTGGCCCGACTTCGTCACCCGCTTCGCCGACGCGTACGCCGCTGAGATCGACTGCTTCCTGCGCAGCGACGTGAGCCTGTGCTCGATCGAAGACGCCCTGGCGGCCCTGTACGTCGCCGAGGCCACCGAGCTCTCCCGCCGCGAAGGCCGCCCGGTCGAGGTCGCCGAGGTCACCGAGGGGACGCGATGAACCTGGCCGGAGCGCCCATCTCGTGGGGCGTGTGCGAGGTGCCCGGCTGGGGCTTCCAGCTGCCGCCCGAGCGGGTGCTCGCCGAGATGCGCGACCTCGGTCTCACCGCGACCGAGCTGGGCCCCGACGGCTTCCTGACACCCGCCCTCATCGAGGAGTACGGCCTGAGCGTCGCGGGCGGGTTCGTGCCCGTGGTGCTGCACGATCCGGGCCACGACCCGCTTTCCGGGCTGCCCTCCGACCCGCCGGGCATGCTCGTGCTGGCGGCGGCCACCGGCGCCGACGGCTACGACACCCGGCCGGTCCTCGACGAGAAGGGCTGGGCGACGCTGCTGGCCAACCTCGACCGGATCGCCGCGGCGTACGGCCGTGGCGCCTGCCTGCACCCGCACGTCGGCACCATGATCGAAACTCGCGAGGAGGTCGACCGGGTGCTCGGCGGCAGCTCGATCCCGCTCTGCCTCGACACCGGGCACCTGCTGATCGGCGGCACCGACCCAGCCGCCCTGGCCGCGGCCGACCCCGGCCGGGTCGCGCACGTCCACCTCAAGGACGTCGACGCCTCGCTCGCCCGGCGGGTCGCCTGCGGCGAGCTCACATACACGCAGGCCGTGCGCGCGGGCGTCTACCGGCCGCTCGGGCAGGGCGACGTGGACATCGCGGGCATCGTCACCGGCCTTGAAAGCAGCGGCTACCAGGGCTGGTACGTCATGGAGCAGGACGTGGTCCTGGCCGGTCCGGGGGACGAACCGGTCCACGACGTACGGCGGAGCCTCGCCTACTTAGGGGTTGGCTGACTGTCATGCGGCCTCTTTGACCCGTCGCGGCTCGAAGCCCCTGGCCAGGACGATGATCACGGCGGACAGCACCAGGGGCGCGGCGAACGCCACCTGCATGTCGCTGGCGCTGGCGATGCCGCCGACCAGCGCCGCGCCCACGATGAAGCCGACGTAGTTGAACATGTTGACCCGCGCGATGGCGACCCCCGTCCCCGCCGGGTCGAGCCGTCCCGCCGCCGAGAACGACTGCGGCGCGATCACCGACAGCCCCACCCCGGTCAGGCCGAACGCCAGGATGGCCAGCGGCTGGCTGGGCGCCAGGACGATGCCCAGGAAGCCGAGGGTGGCGATCGCGCCGCCGATCCTGACGATCGCGGCCGGTCCGTACTTCCTGACGGCGACGTCGCCGCCGAGCCTGATCAGCAGCGTGGTCGCCTGGTAGGCGGCGTAGGCCAGCGGGACGACCGCGGGGGTCGCGGCCAGCACCTGCTGCATGTAGACGGTGCTGAAGTTGGAGACCGAGGCGTCCCCGACGTACAGGAAGGCCATCGCCAGGCAGAGCGGGATGATCGGCTTCCACGGGAACCCGCCGGCGGCCGTCGCGGCGCTCTCCTCGACCTTCTCCTCCTCGACGGTGCACAGCAGCGGCCCGGCGTAGAGGGAGCCCGCCACCGCCACGACCATCGGCACCGTCATCGTGACCAGCAAGGGCAGCTCGGCCGCGGCCGACGCCCAGAGCGCGCCGGCCGTGCTGAACACGCTCCACATGCAGTGGAAGCCGTTCAGCACGGCCCGCCCGTAACGACGTTCGACCGCCACGCCCTGCATGTTGATGCCCGCGTCGACCGCGCCGAGCCCGAGGCCGAACAGCAGCAACGCGAGCACCAGCAGCGGCACGGTCGGCGCGAGAGCGATGAGCACCACGGCGACGGCCACGACCGGCTGCGCGAGGCGGAGCAGCGGCTTGCTGCCCCGGCGCGAGGCGAACCAGCCGGCGCCCACGCTGCCCAGCCCGGCGAAGACCGGCACGATGAGCAGCAGGATCGTCAGGGCGCCCTCGTCGAGCCGGTGTTTGGTCTGCAGGTTCGCGACCTGGGCGAGCAGCGTGATGAACGAGAGGCCCTGCACCGCGTACACGACGAACGTGGCTGTACGGGCCTGGCGATCACGAGGAGTCGGCACGGGGGCCTCCTGATGGGGGGAACGTGAGGCGGGGTCAGGTTAGCCGCTTGGCCAGCCCTTTCGCCACCATGCCGGAGCCCAGTCTCGCAGTGGCTCGCGGATCAGCCCAGCGCTCGCCGTACGAGATCGTCGCTGAGCTCGCGCAACCGCTTCCGCGCCGCGCGGTCGTACGCCTGGGCGTCGGCCCGGCTCTCCCGCTGCCCGTCGAAGTAGCGCCCGCTCACACCGTCGAGCCCGTCGATCAGCCGCCGCGTCGCCGCCACGCCCTCGTCGACCGTGCTCATCACCGGCGCTCCCGCCTCGCGGACCATCGTGGTGTCCATGTACGTGGCCGGGTGCAGGGCGTTGACCGTCACGCCCTGCCCGGCCAGCTCCTCGGCCAGGTCGAAGGTGAACATGATCTGCGCGAGCTTGCTCTGGCTGTAGGCGCGCTGGCGCCCGTAGCCGCGGGTCAGCATCGGGTCGGCGAAGTCGATCGCCTGCTGCCCGGCCGAGGCGACGTTCACCACCTTCGACGGCGCCGACTTGACGAGCAGCGGGAGCAGCCGCCGGGTCAGGTGGTATCCGGCCAGGTAGTTGACCGCGAAGCGGACCTCGATGCCGTCCTGGCTCTCCGCGCGACCGGAATCGGGCGGACCACCGCCCATCCCGGCGTTGTTGACCAGCACGTCGAGCCGGTCGAACCGGTCGAGCACCTCGTCGGCCAGCTGGTCCACCTGGCTCAGATCGGCCAGATCGGCCACAACGCCCTCGGTCGTGCCGCCCGCGTCGGCCCGCGCTTGCCGTATCCGCTCCGGGTCGCGTCCGTGCACGATGACGCGGTCGCCGGCGGCGAGCCGTCGCGCCAGCTCCCGCCCGAGCCCGTCCGTCGCGCCGGTGATCAGGATCGTCCTCATGCCTTCAGCCTGCCCCCTCCGTCGACGGTCAGCACGCTTCCGGTGACGAAGGAGTTGCCCACCACGTAGGCGATCGTCGCCGCCACGTCCTCCGGCCGGCCCACCCGGCCGACCGGCGAGCTGCCCGCCGCGTGGGCGAACAGGGCCTCCCGCGCATCGGCGTCGAGCCCGGACCACCACTCGGTGTCGATCACGCCGGGGGAGACGGCGTTCACCCGGATCGGGCCGAGCTCGACCGCCAGGCCGGGCACCGCGGCCTCGATCGCGCCGTTCACCGCCGCCAGAGCGGAGACCCCGGGGAAGGACGAGCCCGCCGACGCCGCGGTCACGAACGTGATCGAACCTTCGGGATCGAGTACGTCCAAGGCGGCCTGCGCGGCCAGCAGGTGCGGGATCAGCTTGTTCTGTACGGCCTCGACCAGCGCCTCCCGCGTCAGTGAGCGCAGCGGCCCGGCGGGGCCGCGGCCGGTCACGGTGATGACCAGATGGTCGATGGCGCCGGTCCTGGCGAAGAGATCGCGCATCGCCTCGGTGTCTCGGGCGTCCACGGCCTCGCCCGAGGCCCGGTCGCCGAGCAGCTTCACCGCGGCCGCCACCCGCTCGGCGGACCGGCCGGTGATGACCACCTCGGCGCCGTCGGCCGCCAGTCGGGCCGCTGTCGCCAGCCCGATGCCCGTGGTGCCACCAATGATCACGACTCGCATCGCGTTTCCTCCTAATTCAAGACAGCTTGCCTCGAAACTATATCGAGGCACCGTGTCTTGTAAAGTGGCGGGCATGGTAGGCAGACCGCGTAGCGAGGTGGCCAGGCAGGCGATCCTCAAGGCCGCGCTCGACCTGTGCGAGCGCGACGGATACCCGAACGTCACCCTGAAGGGCATCGCCGCCGCGGCGGGCGTCGGCAGGCAGACCCTCTACCGCTGGTGGCAGACCAAGCGCGAGGTGCTGCTGGAGGCGATGACCGACCTGGTGGGCACCGAGATGCGGCCCCCACCCGTCAGCGGCGACGCGGGCGCGGACCTGGCCGCGTTCCTGCGCGAGACGTTCGGGGTGGCTCATGGCGTGGCCGGGCAGGTGGTCGTGGGTCTCATGGCCGAGGCCCAGTCCGATCCCGGGTTCGGCGCGGAGCTGCGGGCCAAGCTCATCGGCCCGCGCAGGCAGGCATTGAGGTCGGTGCTCGAACGCGGCGCGCTCCCCGCCGACGTGGACGTGGAGCTCGCGGTCGATCTGATCTTCGGCGCCATGTGGTACCGCCTGCTCAACCGCCACGCCGAAGTCGACGAGGCGCTCGCGGAGGAGATCGCGGCCCTGGTCGCCCGGCTCGGCTGAGTCTCGGCTGACTTTCGGGGCACTTTCGGCCGGCGCGGCGCCCGAGGGGCGAGCGAACCGGCCGGCTGCCGGATATCGTCAGAAGTGTGAATGAACGCCCGAGATCCTGGTTGCCACGCCTGCAAGAAGTCGGAGAACGGCTGGCCGAGGAATGGGTCTCGGCACGCCGCCCCAAAGAGGGCGACAGCGGCCCGCGCCCGCACGAACTACGCGCCTCCGACGACGATCGTGAGCGGTTCGTCCAGGTGCTCCAGGACGCCCACGCCGACGGCCGCCTCATGCTCGACGAGCTGGAGGAACGGCTCGGCGTCGTCTACTCGGCGCGGACGCTGGGCGAGCTCGCCGCGGTGACGGCCGACCTGCTGCCGGCGGAACAGCAACCGCTGAACCTCGACGGCAGGCCGGTGTCGGCGTTCTTCAAGCAGGAGCAGCGCGGCGGACGCTGGGTGGTGCCCGCCGAGCTGAGCGTCACCACCATGTTCGGCACCACCAAGCTGGACTTCCGCGAGGCCATCCTGCAGAACCGGCGCGTCGTGATCAACGCCACGCTGGTCTTCGGCGGTCTGGAGATCCACGTGCCCGAGGGCCTTGAGGTGATCCGCGTCGCGAAGGGCAGCACGGTCCGGCTGACCAAGCAGCCGACCGAGCCCGGAGCGCCGGTGGTCGAGGTGCGCACCACGAACTTCGCGGGCGACGTCAAGGTCAAAGAGCCGCCCCGTCGCAAGCGCCGCCGCTGATCCCTATCCCTAACCGGCCCCTATCCGGCCGTGTCGAAGTTGATCGCGCTGTAGGCGCGCAGCTTCGTGAGCTGGTGCTCGCTGTCCACCTTGCGGATGGTGCCGGAACGCCCGCGCATCACCAGCGAGTGCGTCAGCGCCACCCCGCCCCTGAACCGTACGCCCTGCATGAGCTCGCCCTGCGTGATGCCCGTCGCCGCGAAGAACACATCCTCCGAACGCACCAGGTCGTTCGTGGTCAGCACCTGGCCGAGGTCGTGCCCGGCGTCGAGCGCCTTCTGCCGCTCGGCGTCGTCGCGCGGCCACAGCTTGCCCTGGATCACACCGCCCAGGCACTTGAGCGCGCACGCGGCCACGATGCC
Organism: Nonomuraea aurantiaca; assembly: GCF_020215705.1. Lineage (GTDB taxonomy): Bacteria > Actinomycetota > Actinomycetes > Streptosporangiales > Streptosporangiaceae > Nonomuraea > Nonomuraea aurantiaca. The sequence continues at coordinate 245,127 of NZ_JAIWNB010000015.1, forward strand.
CTCGGGCGTGCCGCCGATGCCCAGCATCAGGTCGATGCCGGTGTCGGCGCGGGCCGCCATGATCGCGCCCGCCACGTCGCCGTCGACGATGAACTTGATCCGCGCCCCGGTCTCCCTGATCTCCTTGACCATCTGCTCGTGCCGCGGGCGGTCGAGTACGACCACCGTCACATCGGAGGACGAACAGCCCTTGGCCCTGGCGACCGCCTGGATGTTCGTGGCCACCGGAGCCTCGATGTCGACCACGTCCGCGGCGTCGGGGCCGGTGACCAGCTTCTCCATGTAGAACACGGCCGACGGGTCGTACATCGAGCCGCGCTCGCTCACCGCGATCACCGACACCGCGTCCGGCATGCCGAGCGCCGTCAGCCGGGTGCCGTCGATCGGGTCCACGGCCACGTCGCAGTCGGCGCCGCTGCCGTCGCCGACGCGCTCGCCGTTGAACAGCATCGGGGCATGATCCTTCTCGCCCTCCCCGATGACCACCACCCCGTTCATCGACACGGTGTTGATCAGCTGGCGCATCGCGTTGACCGCGGCGCCGTCCGCGCCGTTCTTGTCGCCCCTGCCCACCCAGCGGGCCGCCGCCATCGCGGCCGCTTCGGTGACACGTACGAGTTCCAGGGCCAGGTTGCGATCAGGGGCGCGCTCTCCCGTGGCCAGCGCTGGGGGTACGGACGTCTGATCGGACATGATGAAGGGCCTCCTCGTGGACAAACTGACTCGATCGTAGTTGTCCCTGTATCCCCGGTCAGCGGAGGATAATGTGCCTGCCATGAGCAGCGATGTGGAACAACCGGCGACAGCCCGCACCTCCGGGCGAGGCGCGGCCACGCGCAGCGCGCTACTCAAGGCCGCCAGAGACGTCTTCGTCTCCAAGGGCTTCGCCGAGGCCGGAGTGACCGATGTGGTGGCCAGGGCCGATGCCAGCGTGGGCAGCCTCTACCACCACTTCTCCGGCAAGGCCGACCTCTACCTCACGCTGTTCGAGGAGTGGCAGGCCAGGCAGGCCCAGCGGACCAAGCAGGCCGCCCGCGCGGCTCGCGGCGAAGGAGAGAGCGACCCGATGCGGGTCTTCATCCGCGCCGCCCGCGCCTACCTCGACGGATGCATCGAGGAGCGCGAGCTCGCCGCGCTGTTCCTGCGCGGCGACGGGCCGCCCGGCTTCGAGCTCGTCATGCGCGCCCGGCTGCGCAAATGGGCCGAGCGCAACGCCGCGCTCTTCGAGGACGAGGGGGCGCTGGTCGTCGTTCTCACCGGCGCGCTCGCGGCCGCCGTCTCCGAGGTGGTGCTGTCGGACGACCCTGGGCTGGCCGAGGACGTGCTCGCCATCATCGGCCAGATCCGCCCGGCCGCCTCATCGGGCGGCGGGTAGATCCGAGCGCCCGCTTCGTCGGGCGGCGGGTAGATTCGCCTGGCCACTTCGTCGGGCGGCGCCACCAGCGGGTAATCTCGCCAGTTGTGCGACGGTTCACGGAAGGTTTCTACGGCTACGCGGTAGCCCTGCTCGTCTGTCTCGTGGGGATAGGGCTGTTCCTGCTGGTCACGCCGCAGAGCCGGGAGGAGCACATCCCCAAGCTCGACTACTCCATCACCGTCGCCAACTTCGGGCATGACGTGCCCTACCAGGTGTGGGCGCCCGCGAAGGACCCGGCTGGCTGGGTCCCCAACAGCAACAAGATCGCCAAGGGCTCCGGCGGGGCCAAGGTCCTCTACCTCGGCTATGCGACGGCCAAGAGGCAGCACGCCATGTTCGTGCAGAGCGACGAGAAGCCGGCCGCCGGGTTCGCCGACCGGATGGCCAACTCCAACCGGGCCGTAGGCACCCAGCAGGTGGCCGGGCAGCCCTGGGAGCAGCGCTTCCGCGAGGACAAGAACCAGCGCTCGCTGATCCGGATGCTGCCGGAGGTCACGCTGGTCGTCACCGGTACGGCCGACTGGACCGAGCTGGGCGAACTGGCCGCGACCCTGCAGCAGCGGCCGAAGGTGACGAGCTGAGCCGCTCCTCGGCGGGCCAGGGCGCGGGATGTCGGTGCCTGACTCTAGGGTGGTGCCCGTGGCAGAAGAGAAGGCACCCTCATACGAGCAGGCCCGCGAGGAGCTGACCGAGGTGGTGCGCCGCCTGGAGACGGGCGGGCTCACCCTGGAGCAGTCGATCGAGCTGTGGGAGCGCGGCGAGAAGCTGGCCGCCATCTGCGAGGAGTGGCTACAGGGCGCCAGGGTGAAGCTCGCCGCCGCCATGGCCCGCCGCGCCGACCCCACCACCAACCAGTCGGACGACGCCCCGTTCTAGCCGCCCCGCAGCTGGACGACGCTCGTGCTGGCCGCTGACGCCCGTCAGGCGGAGCGGCGGAGGGCCACCACCGGGATGCGGCGGGTGGTCTTCGCCTGATACTCCGCGAAACCCGGTGCGATCTCGACCACGCGGGCATAGAGCCTGTCGCGCTCTTCCCCCTCCACGACCTCGGCCGTGAGCTCGAACGTCTCCGTCCCGATCTCGGCGGTCACCTCGGGGTTGGCGACCAGGTTGTGGTACCACGCCGGGTGGTGGTCCGCGCCGGCGTACGAGGCGATGACGACGTAGCGGTCACCGTCCTCGAAGTACATCACCGGGCTGGTCGTGCGCTTGCCGCTCTTGGCGCCCGTGGTCGTGAGAAGCACCAGGTCGGCACCCTCGAACATGCCGCCGACCTTGCCCTTGTTGGCACGGAACTCGGCGATGATCTGCTCGTTGAAGTCGTTCGCCATGATCGCTCCTCGAATCGGAAATTTCTCCATTTATGGCAGCCAAAGCCTAGCCGGAGAAATTTCCGTTTACCACGATTATGCTCAGCCTGTGTGCGAGCGTCGATCACTGCCGATCATCGGGCAGCCCCAGCCCGAACGGGCTGACGCGGCGCGCAACAGGCAGAAGATCATCGAGGTGGCCGCCAGGATGGTCGCCGACGGGTGCGTCGGCCGGCTCTCCCTCGACGAGGTCGCCCGCGAGGCGTGCGTGGGGGTCGGCACCGTCTACCGCCGCTTCGGGGATCGGGCGGGGCTGGTGCTGGCGCTGATCGATGACCGCGAGCGACGCTTCCAGGAGGACTTCCTGCGCGGGCCGCCGCCGATCGGACCGGGCGCGCCTCCAGCCGAGCGGATCAGGGCGTTCCTGCACGCGCTGATCGATCGGGTGGTCGAGCAGATGGACCTGTTCCTCTTGCTCGGGCCGCCGACCGCCCAGCTCAGCGGGGCGTACAGGGCGCATCACACCCACCTGGCCGGGCTCCTCGCCGAGATGCGCCTGGAAAGCGCGGACTTCCTGGCCGACGCGCTGCTGGCACCGATCAACGCCCATCTGCTCCGCTACCAGCGGGACGAACGCGGCATGTCGGTCGAGGAGATCAAGGCCGGATTCGACGCTCTGACCCAGGCGATCAGGGCCTGAAGCAGAACAGGTTCGCCTCGGGGTCCGGTTCGGGCGGCTTCGAAGGCAGATCGCCCTCGAAAGCCGGTTCAGGAGGCGGTTTGGTCGGAAGCCTTCTTGCGCGGCTTGCGGGTTTTGGCGGGGTCTTCCGTACGAGTGGGGTCTTCCGTACGGACGGTCAGGCGGTCGTCGCTGAGCCGGATCGTCAGTACGGAGCCGGGGGCCACGTCCTTGGCCAGCCGGACGACCTCCCCGGACGGATCCTGAACGATGGCGTAGCCGCGTTCGAGCGTGGCGGCGGGTGAGAGGGCGACGAGCCGGGCGCGGAGATGCGACAGCGAGTCCTCCGCGCGGTCGAGTGAGCCGCCCAGCGAGCGCCTGGCCCGGTCGCGCAGCGCCTCGGCCTGCTCGGCCCGGCGTTCGAGCTCGCGCACCGGGTCGGCCAGCGAGGGCCGGGAGCGTACCGACGTCAGCCAGGACATCTCCCGATCGAGCCAGCCGCCGAGCACTCTGCGGCCCCTGTCGCGCAGCTGGCGCACCAGCGTGAGCTGCTCGCCCACGTCGGGCACCACCTTCTTGGCGGCGTCGGTCGGCGTCGAGGCCCGCACGTCGGCCACCAGGTCGAGCAGCGGACTGTCCTGCTCGTGGCCGATCGCGCTCACGACAGGAGTGCGGCAGGCGGCCACGGAACGCACCAGCGTCTCGTCGGAGAACGGCAGGAGGTCTTCCAGGGAGCCGCCGCCACGGGCGATGACGATCACCTCGACCTCGGCGTCCGCGTCGAACTTACGCAGCGCCTCGGTGACCTCGCCCACGGCGTACGGGCCCTGGACGGCCACCTCCTCGACCTTGAACCGCACGGCCGGCCAGCGGCGCCTGGAGTTTTCCAGCACGTCGCGCTCGGCCGCCGAGTCGCGGCCACAGATCAGCCCGACCGTGCCGGGCAGGAACGGCAGCCGCCGCTTCCTGTCGGCGTTGAACAGGCCCTCGGCGGCCAGCAGCTGGCGCAGCCGTTCGAGCCGCGCGAGCAGCTCGCCCACGCCGATCGGCCTGATCTCCAGCGCGGTGAAGGCGAACGAGCCCTTGTTGACCCAGAAGTCGGGCTTGACGTGCACCACGACCCGGGCGCCGTCGGCCGGGCGGGGCATGGTCGCCTCGTAGACGCCGCGTGGGGCGGTGACCCTGGCCGACACGTTGGCCACCGGGTCGCGCAGCGTCATGAACACCGTGCCGCCACGCGCGCTCAGATCGGTGATCTGGCCCTCGACCCAGACCGTGCCCAGCTTGCCGATCCAGCCGCCCACCATCTGCAGGACGGTGCGGATCGGCAGCGGAGACTCGGGCGAGGTCTTCGAGGTCATGGCGGAAGACTACGGTGCCAGGACGACTTATTCCCCGGCCTGCAGCTTGACCAGGCGGTTCTCGAACATCCGGACGACCTCGGGCCGCCCGCTCGTGGCCTGCTCGTACGCGATGAGCTCGGTGATCTGCTCGGCCGACTTGCCGCGCATCCTGGCGCGCAGGGAGGCGACGGTCAGCTCGGAGTAGCCGGGCAGGGGCTCGGCCAGGTCGGTGGCGACCTTCGTCTCGATGACGGCCGCCGCCTTGGGGGTGGCCTTCGCCTTGGGAGCCGCCTTCGGCTTGGGGCTTGCCTCCGCCTCGGTGGTCGCCGTCGTCTCGGTGGCGGTCACCGTATCCGTGGCGGGCTCGGCCTTGGGAGCGGCCTTCGGCTTGGCGGCGGCCCGTGGCTTGGCAGGGGTACGCGGCTTGGTGGGCCGCGCGGGCTTGACCTCGACGGGCGCCGGCGCGACGACCGGCTCCGCCCCGGCCACCGGCTCGGCGGCGACAGCGGGCTCGACGGTGGCGGCCTCAGGCTCGGGCGCGACCACGGGCTCGACGGTGGCGACTTCGGGCTCGGGCGCGACCGCGGGCTCGACGGTGGCGGCCTCAGGCTCGGGCGCGGTCTTGGGCTCGGGCGCCACGGCGGGCTCGGGGGCGGCGGTCGGCTCGGGGGCGGTCACCGGGGCGGGCGCGGCGGCGGTCTCCGTGGTGGTGGCCTCGGTGGTGGTGGCCTCGGGCTTCGGCTTGGCCGCCGGGCTGAAGATGACCGGGTCCGGCTTGGTCTTGGGGGAGCCGTTGGACGCGGGGGTGTCGGACGGCGTGGGGCGCGGCGCGAAGATGACCGGCTCCTTGCGAGCGGGCTTCGCCACCTCCTCAGCGGGCGCGGGCGGCGTCACCTGGTCGGCGGCGGACGGGCGGGAGTCGTAGTCCGCCTCCTTGTCCTCCTTGCCGCCGATCCCTCTGATCGAGTTCTTCATCCGGTCGACGAGCAGCAGCGCCTGACCGGCCGCGCTCAAAGTGGTCTGGATCACGAGGAGCGGAAGGTCCTTGGCCTTCTCCTTCAGCTCGTCCTTGTTGGTGATGGTCTTCGTGATGTTGCGTATCACGTCGCTGAGGGACATGACGTCTCCCTGGGAGGTCTGTATTGGACGGCCAGTCTGGCACGGCGGGCAACCACGCACGCGCGGGCCTGTCGGCCGCTCCACGTAGCATAAGAAGTATGGAGCCCCAGACCCCCACTTCCCGCCGAGTCCTCGTAGCCCGGCCACGCGGCTACTGTGCCGGAGTCGATCGAGCCGTGGTGGCGGTCGAGAAAGCCCTGGAGCAGTACGGCGCGCCCGTCTACGTGCGTAAGCAGATCGTCCACAACACGCACGTGGTCAAGACACTGGAGGCCAGAGGCGCGATCTTCGTCGAGGAGACCGAAGAAGTGCCCGAGGGAGAGATCGTGGTGTTCTCGGCCCACGGTGTCTCGCCCGCGGTGCACGACGAGGCCAGGCAACGCGGATTGCGCACGATCGACGCTACCTGCCCACTGGTCACCAAGGTGCATAACGAGGCAAAGAGGTTCGCCGGTCAGGAATACGACATCCTGCTGATCGGGCACGAGGGGCACGAAGAGGTCGAAGGCACCGCCGGTGAGGCGCCCGACCACATCCAGCTCGTCGACGGCCTCGACTCCGTCGACCGGATCCAGGTCAAGGACCCGTCCAAGCTGGTCTGGCTGTCGCAGACCACCCTCTCGGTCGACGAGACCAACGAGACGGTGGCCAAGCTCAAGGAACGCTTCCCCACGCTGATCGACCCGCCCAGCGACGACATCTGCTACGCGACGCAGAACCGCCAGGTCGCGGTCAAGGAGATCGCCGCGGAGTCGCAGCTGGTCATCGTGGTCGGGTCGGAAAACTCCTCCAACTCCAAGCGCCTGGTCGAGGTGGCCAAGGACTACGGCGCCGCCGCCTCCTACCTGGTCGACAACGCCACCTTCATCCGTGACGAGTGGCTCGACGGCGTGACCACGGTCGGCGTTACCAGTGGCGCCTCAGTGCCGGAGGAGCTGGTCGCCGAGGTGCTCGCCCGGCTGGCCGAGCACGGGTTCGACGACGTCGCGGAGGTCGAGCCGGTCCACGAGAGCGTCCGCTTCGCACTGCCGCACGAACTCCGCAAGGACCTCCGAGCCTCCTGACCTTCCCCGGTCGCGGGGTCAGTCCTCGGTGCGCGCCGTGCCGTACACCTTGGGCTCGAAGTAGCCCTCGGGCTCCGGTACGAACGACTGGCGCGGGCGCGGCGCCTCGGCGCCCGCCCGCAGCTCCTCGCGCAGATCCCGTACGTTGTCGCGCAGCCCGCGCCGCCAGGCGACGACGAGCACGATCGCCGAGCCCGCGAACAGCCAGGGCGCCCCGCGCGACAACGAGCTGAACAGCCCGAGCGCGAGCGACTGCGCGATCGACACGGAGCCGAACGCCCGGCCCAGCTCGACGAAGAACGTCGCGACGAAGAACACCAGCGGCGGCGTCACCACCAGCGACAGCAGCTCGCGCGGGTTGACCAGGAGCACGCCGAGCAGGCTAGCCACCACGAACACCGGCCCGACCACGACCGGCAGGTCGATGAGGGCGGCCACGACATAGGCCGCCAGCGTGGCGATCAAGGCGAGCGCGATGGCACCGCGAGCGGTCAGCCTGACGGCTGATCGCTTGCCTTTCTCACTCATTGGCCCCCGCCCCCTCACTGCGACCCGTTGGCCAACTTACCGTTCGCGTGCGAGATCAGAGACGAGGTTTCCAGCAGTTCGGGGGAGGCCAGCGGCCTGGGCAGGCCCTCCAGCATCTCCGGAGCGTCGAGTTCGCCGTCGACGACGCCCAGATCGTGCAGCTTGCGCGCGCTGACCAGCACGCGGCTTTCGAGCGATCCCACAGTCTTGTTGTACGCCTCGACGGCCCGGGTCAGGGACTTGCCCAGGGACTCGACATTCCTTCCCAGCGACGAGAGCCGCTCGTACAGCTCCTTGCCCAGCTCGAACACCGCGCGCGCGTTCTCGCTCAGCGCGGCCTGCTGCCAGGCGTACTGGGCGGTGCGCAGCATCGTGATCAGCGTGGTCGGGGTGGCGATGTGCACGCGGCGCGTCATCGCGTACTCCAGCAGGGCCGGATCCCGCTCCAGCGCGGGCGCCAGGAACGCCTCGCCGGGGATGAACAGCACCACGAACTCCGGCGACGGGTTGAACCCCTGCCAGTACGTCTTGGCGGCCAGCCGGTCGACGTGCTCGCGTACGTGCCTGGCGTGCGCGTCGAGCCGCACGGTGGCCAGTGACTCGTCGGACGCCTCCGCCGCCTCCAGATAGGCGGCCAGCGACACCTTGGAGTCGATCACGATGTTCTTGCCGCCGGCCAGCCGCACGATCATGTCGGGCCGCATGGCGCCCTCGGTGACCTGCTCGTCGAAGTCGCAGTAGCGCTGCATCCCGGCGATCTCGGCGACCCTGCGCAGCTGCAGCTCGCCCCACCGGCCACGGGCCTCGGGTCGTTGCAGCGCCCGCACCAGCGCCGTGGTCTGCGAACGCAGCTCCACGCTGCTCTGCCGGACGAACTCCATCTGCTTGGCCAGCTCGGCCCGGCCGGCGCGCTGGGCCGACTCGGTGTCGCGCAGCTGGGCCTCCACCCGCGTGAGCGCGTCCTTCAGCGGCTCGACCAGGTGCTCGACCGCCTGCCTGCGCTGGTCGAGGTCGCCACTGGCCTCGGCGCGGCTGGCGGCCAGCCGCGTCTCGGCCAGCTCCAGGAAGCGGAGGTTGTTGACGTCGAGCGCCCGGGTGGACAGCGCCTGGAAGCGCTCGGCGAGCTGCTCCTCGACGTAGACGAGCTTGTCGGCGGCCGATCTGGCCTTGGCATCGGACTCGGCCAGCCGCACCGCCATCCGGGTGCGGGCGATCATGAACCCGATGGCCAACCCGACGGCGAGGCCGATGAGAAGCGAGACGACATCCACTCCGCTATCCACTCCGCCGCTAATCGCTCCACTGCTTGTCCACTCCCACGATGATTGCAGGTCATTGATCGCGGATCTCTCCGACACGCTTGGGCATTCCGCTTGTGCGCCTCATCATCGGTCACTCACAGTACTTGTATGATTACCCGATGGCGGCCGACGTTGTCGTTCGTGACGGTGCTCGCCATGGCGGCGGGCGTGGTCGCGCTGGCGGTGGTGGTCGTCCGCGCCGGCTCCCCGCGCCCCGTCGCCGCCCTGAACCCCCGGCCGGCGCTGCGGTGGGAGGCCGGCGCGTGCGTGCGCCGATCCGCCGAACGCTACGACCTGACGCCCTGCAACGGCGGTGACTCCGAGGTGGTCGCCGTGTCCACCGACCCGCCGGGGCCGGGCGCCTGCCCCGATGACGTCGACGACGTCCTGCGCATCGGCGGAGGGCGCGCCGCCTGCGTACGCAACTTCCTCGAACCGCACCCCGGCGCGCCGGGCGGTGGTGGGGGAGTGCTCAGGCCGGGCGACTGCGTCGCGCTTGACGGCCGCGAGCGGCCGTGTGCGGGGTCCGGCTGGTACGGCAGAGCCGTCGCGCTCGTCCGTTCGCCGTCGAGCTGCCCCGCGACCACGCTCGACACGCTCACCTTGGACGGTCCGGCGCCCGGCACGCCGGCCGGCGACGCGGTGGTCTGCCTGGGCCGCGGCGGCAAGGTGCTCGGGCGGGGGATGTGCGTGGCCGAGCCGGGCCCCGGCGCGGTGACCAGGTCGGCGATCGACCGGGTCGCCTGCGCGTCGCCGAGGGCCTGGGCCCGGGTGACCGCCTTCGCCGAGTCCGCCACGAGCTGCCCGGGCAGCTCCGAGCGCTACCTGACGGCCCGGGGCGCCTATCGGCCCGTGACCTGCCTGAGTCTTGTGAGCAAGTAAACTCGGCGAACGTGAGCCTCTCCATCGGCATTGTCGGTTTGCCCAACGTCGGCAAGTCCACGCTGTTCAACGCGTTGACCAAGACCGGCAACGCCCTAGCCGCGAACTACCCGTTCGCCACCATCGAGCCCAACGTGGGCATCGTGGGCGTGCCCGACGACCGCCTGCCCAAGCTGGCCGAGATCTTCTCCTCGGCGAAGGTGCTGCCCGCCAAGGTGGAGTTCGTCGACATCGCCGGCCTGGTCAAGGGCGCCTCGGAGGGGCAGGGGCGGGGCAACCAGTTCCTCGCCAACATCCGCGACACCGACGCGATCTGCCAGGTGATCCGGGTCTTCACCGACCCCGACGTGACGCACGTCGACGGCGAGATCTCCCCCAAGCGCGACATCGAGACGATCAACACCGAGTTGATCATGGCCGACCTGCAGACCGTGGAGAAGGCCGTGCCGCGCCTGCAGAAGGAGGCGCGCCACAACAAGGACAAGAAGGCCTCGCTGGAGGCCGCGGAGGCCGCCCTGGCCGTGCTCGAGACCGGCAAGACCATCTTCGAGAGCGGCCTCGACCGCGAGGAGCTGCGCGAGCTCCACCTGCTGACGGCCAAGCCGTTCCTCTACGTGTTCAACCTCGACGCCGACGAGCTGATCGACGCCGCGCTCAGGGAGCAGCTGTCCACCCTGGTCGCCCCGGCCGAGGCGGTCTTCCTCGATGCCAAGATCGAGTCAGAGCTGGTCGAGCTCGACGACGAGGAGGCGCTGGAGCTGCTGCAGTCGGTGGGCCAGGAGGAGTCCGGCCTGTCGCAGCTGGCGAGAGTGGGCTTCGAGACGCTCGGCCTGCAGACCTACCTGACGGCCGGGCCCAAGGAGACGAGGGCCTGGACGATCCGCAAGGGCGCCACCGCGCCCGAGGCCGCCGGCGTGATCCACACCGACTTCCAGCGCGGCTTCATCAAGGCCGAGGTCGTCTCGTTCGACGACCTGGTCGAGGCGGGCTCCATCGCCAGCGCCCGCTCTGTGGGCAAGGCCCGCATCGAGGGCAAGGACTACGTCATGCGTGACGGCGATGTCGTGGAGTTCCGGTTTAACGTCTGATTCCCGGATAAGTGAGACGTCAACCACTTTGGGCCCCTACGCGTCGAATTGTCACAGCGTTTACGCTGACTCGGGAGGGCCCTCATGATCCGTCGCATCATCCGGAAACGACGTCCCGCACCTTCACTGGCGGGCATCAGCCTCGAAGAGGAGCTCGCCCTGCTGCGGGTCGAGCTCATGTACGGTCTGCGCGTCAATCGCGAGGCGTACTTGCGCAGGAAAGTGGACGAGCGCGAAGAGCTCGCCATGCGGGTGCGTGGGCAGGACGCCGCCACCATGCTCGAAGGCCTGCGTGGTTCGCTGGAGCGGTCGGTGGCGCCCACGGTGGTCGATCTGCGTAGCAGGAGACGGCGCGACTTGGGACAGGACCCAGAGCCTGCCTGAGGGCGCGCCACGCACCAGGCCGCAGGCCCCTTCACGGGCATGCGGCCGTTCGCGTGTTATACCAATTCCGCAGGTCAAAGAGAGTCCATGGCTGCTTTGGACAGGAATCCGTGGCCGCAGGGCTATGCCATTACCGGCCTCTGGCCTGGTCAAATGCCCATTTGGCAGGGGAAGTGACAAGAGTTGGCACTCCAGCGCGGCATACACAACCTGGTTTGCCCATGGACGGCGATGCCTGCAGCATGGGCGTGGCTTTCCTGGAACAATGGCGGAGACCGGTAGGGTGACTGCTTCACCGCGGATGATGGGGATCGGCAACGGACGACACCGCGCCAGCCCGGGGGATCGGCGCGAGCGGAGGCGTGATGGCTCGTAGGTCAACCGTCCAGCAGGGTCCTCGGATCCCTAGCGACCCCGAGCTTTCGGCACGCCATGACATGGCCGACTTCGACGTGTCGCCTGCCCGCAGGCCGCGCCGTGGCGGCTGGTCTGGTGCCGGCGGGAGATGGCTGGTGTGGACCGGCCGAATCGTTCTCTGGGCGCTTATTGTAGTTATCGTGGTCAATGGGGTCCGTGCCCCATTTGAGAGGTTTACTCAGAGTGGCGCGGCGGCTCCGAATGAGGCGCCCGTGGCCAATCACGGATTCCCGGTCGACCGCGGCATGGCGTTCGCGGCCCAGTTCGCCGGCGTCTATCTGAATTTCACGCCCGCCGACGCGCAGAGCAGGGCGGGCAAGCTGGCCGCGTTCCTGGCGGACGGCATGGATCAGCAGATGGGCTGGGACGGCAACGGCAAGCTGGCCGCCGTCGCGATCCAGCCCTACGACATCGAGGCCACCAGCGCCAGCGACGCGATCGTCACCGTGGCCTTCCAGTCGGGCTCCCGCCGGATGATGCTGTCGGTCCCGATCTACTACTCGGCCGACGGCGGCGGCAGGTTCGTCGTCTCCGGCCGGCCCGCCATACTGCCCGCGCCCGGCCGGGCGGATCTGCCCCAGCTCGCCAAGCCCGAGAACGACGACGCCGTCGCCGCCGAGCTCAAGCCGCAGCTGGAGGACTTCTTCAAGAACTACGGCTCAGGCGACACGACGGGATTGCAGCGTTATGTCGCCGCGGGCAAGAGCATCGCGAGTTTCGGCGGCGCCTTCACCTTCGCCGAGCTCAAGGACATCGTGGTGCCTGTGGGGGGCGCCACTCGAGAGATCCAGGTGGTCGTGGTGTGGAGCGTGCCGAGCGGCGCGACGCCGTCGGCCGAACCGGACGCCGCCGACGCGGCCGGCGCCCGCCTGGAGCAGGCATATCGCCTCACCGTCGAGAAGCAGGGCGACAAGTGGTACGTCGACGACATCCGCGGTGCCGGTCGGGCCGTTGGGTAGACGCACGAACGCCCTGTTGATCGGTACCCCCGGGAGGACAAAGAAGTGATCTTGAAAACGATAGTGCTCAACATGATCGAAATGACGCCAACGCCCGCCCCCACCGGCATCGACTCCGCGGGGCTCGCCAACTTCCTGCGGGCCTTCTTCGCCCCGCTCTTCCTCGTCGTCGTCTCCGTGGTCGCGCTCTTCTTCCTCTTCACGCGCGAGATCACGAGGTTCGTGCAGTTCCTCATCCTGGCCATCGCCATCGGCGTGATCTTCTACGTGCCCAACATCATCGAGGTGACGGCGAAGGCGATCGCGGGAGCACTGGGCATCAAGTAAAGGGTTGAGACCGCTCAAGGGCGGTCATTGTACGAGCGGGTGGAGAGGAGGACCGCGTGGACCTGCCCACGTATACCAATATCTGGCGAATTGAGAAGCGGCTCTACAAGCTGTACGACCTACGGCTGCCGATGCCCCTCCCGATCGTGTGGATCGGCGTGTTCGTCGGCGTCCTGGCTCCATGGTCCCTGCTCCTCATGCTCCTGCACATCCCTTTCGCCGCACCATGGCATGTGCTTTACCTGGTGCCACCGGGTGTCGTCACCTGGCTGTCCACCCGCCCGGTGATCGAGAGCAAGCGTTTGACCGAGCTCCTGCAGTCGCAGCTGCGCTACGTGGGCGAGCCGCGGGCCTGGTGCCGGATGGCGCCGACTTCCGAGCCCGAGATGGTCACCTTCGCGGGACGCGTCTGGCGGGTCACGCCCAAGCGGGTCAAGGCGCCGCGCAAGGCCCGCCAGCCCCAGCGCAAGCGCCGCGCCGAGCTGGCGCTCGCCACCGAGACCAGGCGGGCTGTCGGCGCCGAGCCGGTGACCGGGCCGCGCCAGGTCCGCCCTGCGGTCGCGGCCGCCGCCGCGGCGGCCGCCCAGGCCCCGGTCGCCGAGCCCAGGCCCGCCCGCCCCGGCTGGGGCTCGGTCACGCGCCGCGGCACCGCGCCCGCCCTGGGCACCGAGCCGGCGGTCCAGCCGCCGGCACTCCAGCCCGAGTCCTCTGTACGCCCGGACAAGACCCTCGCGATGGGCTCACGGCCGGCCACGAAGGGCTCTTCGGCGGACCAGACATCGGGTGTGGGGCCCAGAGCGGGCAAGGCCGCTGAGAGCAGTTCACGGCCGACGGAGCCACCGCTGATCGCCGTACAGGGGGACGGGGGCGGCGAAGATGTCGCCCGCGGAGCCGGAAGGCCGATCGACAGGAGCGGCGACGACGTCGCCCGGACGGCCGAGAGGCCGATCGACAGGGGCAGTGAAGACGCCCCCCGTGTGGCCGGGAAGCCGATCGACACGGAGGCGCTGCGGCGGCTGCGCAGGTTGGCGGCGAGCGCCGACACGACGGCGTCCAGCGAGGCGGCCCGTGCTGAGGCGGCTCCCGCTGACGCGACCCCCTCCGAAGACGTGACCCGCGCGGAGGCGCCGCACACCGAAGCCGCGGCTCGTGAGGCCGTGGCCGGTGGAGTGGCGGAGGCAGGCGGGTCCTCGCGAGTGGGCCGGAATGAAGAGGGATCACGGCGCGACGACGGCGCCGACCACGAAGAGGTGCGTGCGACCGGTTCCGAGGAAGTGCGCGCCGCCGACCCCGAAGAGGTGCGCGCGACCGGTTCCGAAGAGGTGCGCGCGACCGGGGCGGATGAGGTGGCGCGGGACCAGCACCGGAAGGGGAAGCCGCCCAGGCAGAGCCCGCCGCTCGTGTTCCCGGACGTGCAACGGCTCTGGCCGCCGCTCAGCCCCGACAGCAAGCCGGTGCGGTTCATCCGGCCGGTGACACGCGACGACGAGGCCCAGAAGACCGGGACGGCCCCCGTGGGACGCGGCGACCCCGCGACCACCGCGTCCGTACCCGACCCCGCGACCACCGCGTCCGCCCACGAGTCCGAGACCACCGCGTCCGTCCACGAGATCGGCCCCGCCAAGAGTGAGCGGGCCCGTCAGGAGAACGGCCTGGCGAGGAGCGAGCGAGGCCGTCAAGGGATCGGCCCCGCGAAGGGCGAGCGAGCCGCGCCGGCAAGCGGCAGCGGGACGTACGCGGACGAGGCAGCGGTCAGCAGGGCGTACGCGGACGAGGCAGCGGCCAGCGGGCCGTTCGAAGGCGAGCAGAGTGAGCAGGTCCGGCGGGCGCCCGCGGCCAGGCAGATCACCCAGGGGCCCACGCCGGGCGAGCGGGTGCGGCGGGTCGAGTCAGTGGTCGGCCGCGACTCCGGTGGCTGGCGGCGGATCGCGCAGGTGGTCGTCGGCGGCGGCAGCGTGCGGACCGACGGATCGGAGATCGACGAGGCCCGGACGAGGGCGGTGTTCAGCGGCAGCCGCCGGGTCGTGGTGCTCGGCTGCACCGGTGGCGCCGGGCAGAGCACGACGGCGCTGATGCTGGGACACACCTTCGCCCAATACCGCGACGACCGGGTCGTGGCCATCGACGCCAACACCGGTGGCAACACCCTGACCAGCAGGATCGACCCGGAGACCCCCGAGACGCTGGCCTCGCTGCTGGCGGGGCTCGAGCGAGTGAGCGGCTACCTGACCATGCGGGGCTACACCACCCGCACCGGGTCGGGGCTCGAGGTGATCGGCGCCGACACCGACGCGGACGCCGAGCAGCGGCTGGCCGACCGGACGCTGTTCTCCGACCACCGGCTGGGCCAGGCCATGCACCTGCTCGACCGGCACTACAAGCTGGCCGTCCTGGACCCGGCCGCCGCGCTCGCGGCTCGCGTGCTCCCGTACGCCGACCAGCTGGTCCTGGTGGTCCCCGCGAGTGAGGAGGCGCCCGAGGCGGT
The DNA here is from genome assembly GCF_020215705.1 of Nonomuraea aurantiaca. Classification (GTDB taxonomy): domain Bacteria; phylum Actinomycetota; class Actinomycetes; order Streptosporangiales; family Streptosporangiaceae; genus Nonomuraea; species Nonomuraea aurantiaca. Next base: position 260,430 of record NZ_JAIWNB010000015.1, read on the forward strand.
GGCGATGACGTACGAGTGGCTCGACGGGCACGGCTGCGCGGACCTGCGCAGGCGGGCGGTCATGGTGGTCAACGGCGTGAGCAGGCGTTCGATGGCCGATGTCGAGCAGGCGGAGTCGGTGGCCAGCGGCAGGTGCCGGGCCATCGTCAGGGTCCCCTGGGAGGACGACCTGGCGCCGGGCGGCGACGGGGTGGTCGATCCTGGGCAGTTGCGCGCGGCCGGGCGGCGGGCCTACCTCGCCCTCGCCGGGGTCGTGGTCGCGGGCTTTGCGGCACAGACGGTCCGTCCGAGCGAAGAGGAGTTGGCGAGTGACCCCCCGGGCACGAGAATCGGTGAGCGATAAGTGAACATGCGAGCAGGTCTGACTTGTTCATGCGCCGAGGGGGCGGCATGAGCAGGGGGTCCCGAGCGCATCAGCGCCTGGCGGTCCGCTATTTCGACGACCGCATCCTGCTCACCAACACCTGCGCATGGGCGTATTTCCGCCTTCCGACGATCAGCTACGAGTTCGTCACGCCCGAAGAGCGTGAGGCGCTGGCCACCAACATCACGATCGCGCTGGCCACGATCCGGATGCCCGACGCCGAGGTACACCTGAGGGTCGCGCACCGCACCTATCCCGCGGCCGAATGGGCGATGGCGCTCAACGCCACCTCCGACGAGGGGTCGGGCTGGCGCGACTATCTGGAGGAGATGTACCGGCACGTGTGGGCCAAGGACTTCTGGTCCAAGGAGGTCTACATCGGCGTCCGCCTCGGCCCCCGGGGCAAGCAGGTGGGCGCGGGCGTGCTGGGGCAGCTCTTCGGCTTCTACCAGCGTACGGAGAAGGCACTCGGGCTCGAGGACGACCATGTGCCGGAGGGCGAGATCGCCAGGTGGACCGAGCAGGCCGAACGCCTGGGCCGGGCACTCGCCTCCAGCGCCCTCTACGCCAGGCATGCCACCTCCGTGGAGGTGGCGTGGCTGTTCCAGCACTCGGCCGCGGGCGCGCTCGGCGATCCGCCGCCGTCGGCGAGCCCGAAGCGGCGCTGGGGCAAGGGCGAGATCGAGTCGCTGGTCGAGGGTGAGATCCACAACGGCAGGTCGCTGCTGCGCATCGTGCAGCCGCAGGGCGACTCCTATGTCGCGCAGCTGTCGTTCGCCCGCTTCCCGGACATCATGCCGTTCCCGGACGGCGAGCCGTGGCTGCACTTCGCCGACCAGCTGCCCTTCCCCGTCGAGATCTCGTCGCGGATGCGGCTGATCCCGCCGGTCAAGGCGTCGAAGGATGTCGCGCGCAAGCTCGCGCACGCGCGCGACATGGACATCCACATCCGCGAGGCCGGCGCGGAGGCGCCGCTCGCGCTCGCCGAGCAGATCGACGCGGCGCGCATGCTGGAGCACGGCATCACGAAGGAGCGGCTGCCCTTCGTGTACGGCTGGCACCGGCTGATCGTGTCGGCCCCGACCGAGGACATGTGCGTACAGCGGGTCGAAGCGGTCGTCGAGCACTACCGTGACATGGGCATCGACGTGGTCAACTCGACGGGCGACCAGTTCTCGCTGTTCTGCGAGGCGCTGCCGGGCGAGAAGGTCAGGGTCAACGCCTATGCCCAGCGGCAGCCGCTGCGCACGATCGCCGGTGGCATGGCCACGGCGACCGTGGACCTGGGCGACCGGCTGGGCGACGGCAGCGAGGGCTGGCTCGGGCCGTACATCGGGGAGACCGTCGGCCGGGCCCGCAGCATCGTGCACTTCGACCCGCTGGTCGCGGCCACCCGCAACCGGCCGACGGCCATCGCGATCACCGGCGAGCCCGGTGGCGGCAAGACCACGCTCGCGCTGCTGATGATCTACCAGATGGCGCTGCGCGGCGTCACCGTGGCCGTGATCGACCCCAAGGGCGACGCCGAATCGCTGGTGCAGCTGCTGCAGAAGCGCGAGCGCAAGGCCCGCGTCATCCCGCTCGGCTCGGCCGCCCCCGGCCTGCTCGACCCGTTCTCGTTCGGCGACGACATCGCGGCCAAGAAGACCATGGCCACGGAGACGCTGCGCCTGCTTCTGCCCCGGATGTCGGAGGAACGCGAGTCGGCGATGATCCAGGCCGTCGCGGCAGTGTCCAACGGCGTGGACCCGTCGCTCGGCAAGGTGGTGGAGTTCTTGGAGCAGTCCACGGACGCCGCCTCCAAGAACCTCGGCGCCGTACTCCGCTCCATGTCGGAGATGCGGCTGGCCAAGCTCTGCTTCGACCCCTCAGGTGGCGACCAGGTCGACACCGAGGGCTGGACGACCGTGTTCACGCTCGGCGGCCTGACGCTGCCCGACGTGGCGACGGGCCGCGACGACTACTCCTACGAGCAGCGGCTGTCGGTCGCGCTGCTCTATCTGGTCTCCCAGTTCGCCCGGCGGCTGATGAACAGCCTGGACCGCCGCGCGCCCAAGGCGATCTTCTTGGACGAGGCATGGGCGATCACGTCCACGCCGGAGGGTGCGAAGCTGGTGCCGGAGGTCAGCCGCATGGGTCGTTCTCGCAACACCGCGCTGGTGCTCGTCTCACAGAATGCCGGTGACCTGCTGAACGAGCAGGTCACCAACTGTCTGTCCTCGGTCTTCGCGTTCAGGTCCACCGAGCGGGTGGAGGTCGAGCACGTGATGTCCCTGCTAGGCGTGGAGGCATCGGAAGAGCACAAGGCGGTGCTGAGATCGCTCGGCAACGGCGAATGCATTTTCCGCGATCTGGATGGCAGGGCGGGCCGCATCGGAGTAGACCTGATCTCCGAAGACCTGCTCCGCTGGCTCGACACCAATCCGACACACGACAAACCCAGCGACAACGGGCATCATGATCTTCAAGGGGGAGTGGGCGGCAGAGCGCAGGAGGTGCGGTCATGAAGATCCGGCTACCCAGGCGGCTCGCGCTCGCCCTGGCGCTGCTCGTGGGCATCCTCGTGGTGCCGATCGTGGTGGGCGCGCTCTCACCCGCCACCGCCGCGGGCCCCTGCGACCTGTCCGGCGCGCTCGCTCCCGAGGTGATCGGCAGCGGCTCCGACGGCATGATGCAGCCGCCCGCGCCCGAAGGCGGCGCGGCGCCGGCGCCGACCACCAACTACGCCCAGTTCGGCATGAGCGGCCAGTTCTGGCACACCTACGATCTGGGCTGCTCCGACTTCGCCGCGGTGCTCGGCAACACCTGGGCCAACACGATTTTCCTGTGGGCCAAGGCGATCGACCGGGTGACCATCACCACCTACCAGGCAGCGGCCACGGAAGGGCCGCTGCAGTCCATCAAGGACGTGGTCGATGACATCGTGACGAACCTGTCCAACGCCATGTACTGGCCGCTGCTGCGGCCGCTCGTCATCCTCGGCGCCATCTGGCTGGCCTGGTACGGACTGATCCGCAAGCGGGCCACCACCACCGCCGAAGGCGTGATCTGGATGGTGCTCGCGGTCACGGTCGCGACCTGGTTCTTCAGCCGGCCCGGCGACTTCACCGGCCTCGGCACGATCGTCACGGACAAGACCGGCGAGGTCGTCAACTCGGCCTTCTCCGGCCTGCCCGGCGCGGGCGGCGCCTCCTGCCTGCCCGGCCCCGGCCAGACGAACCCGGAGGTCAAGGCGGGCGGCTACGGCCAGACCGGCACGCCCGGCGTCGACCAGAACGCCGAGGCGCTGTGGTCCACGCTGGTCTGCAAGCCGTGGCTGATGGGGCTGTTCGGCACCGCCGACCCCAACCAGCCGATCGTGCGCGACTTCGGCCGGACGATGCTGGAGACCCAGTCGATCCCCGCCGCGACGGCCAACCAACCGGCTCCGGACGTCGGCGCGCATCAGGCGAAGTACGCCGAGATCGCCGAGAAGCTCAAGAACGACTCCCGCTACATGATCTTCTCCGGTCGCGACTGGACCAGCAGGCTCGGCGTGGCCATCGGCGCGCTGATCGCCGCCCTGGTCGCCGGGGTGCTCATCTTCCTGGTCGCGGTCTCGCTGCTGGTGCTGAAGGTCGGCTTCCTGCTGCTGCTGATTCTCGGGCCGGTGTTCCTGCTGATCGGCGTGCATCCGGGCAGCGGGCGGATCATCGCCATGCGCTGGGTGGAGATGTTGATCGGCACGCTGCTCCGGCAGGCCGTGCTCGCGCTCGTGCTCGGCGTGCTGGTGTACGGCTATGCGCTGATCATCTCGACCGCCATGCCGTGGGGGCTGCAGATCCTGTTCATGGCGCTGCTGACGATCGCGGTGTTCTTCTACCGGCGGCCGTTCCAGCACCTGTTCGCCTCGATGAACGGGCACACGCTGACCACGCGCATGCTCGGCGACGCCGCGTCCTCCTCCGTACTCGAGCGGTCGTCTTCGGCGCTGCCGCCGGTGGCGGCGGCCAGGATCGGCCGATGGGGTGCGCGCAAGGCCGAGCCGCTCATCCAGGCGGCCGCGATGGGCGCGTCGGCGGGCACCGCGGCGGCGGCGTCCACGGTCGCCCAGGGCCGGGCCCGTGGGCAGGAGACCGCGGAGGGCGCGGCCGCGTCCGGCACCCGGGTTCCCGCCACGGCCGCGCCGCTGAACACCGACAAGCAGGACGGGAAGGCCGCGGGCCGGCAGGTACCCGCACCGCGTGCCGGGGCCGCGCCGCCGCTCAACCTGAGCGGCACGCCGACCCGTACCCGTGGCACTCCGACGCCCGGTGGGGCGCGGCCGTCGGGCGGCCCGTCCGGTGGGTCCGCCGCCGGTGCTGGGAGCGCCGGTGCCGGGAGTGCCGGGGCGGGAAGTGGCGGGGCCGGCGGAGGTGGCTGGTTCGGCGGGCGTTCCGGGGGTGGCTGGGCGTCACGTCGTGGCGCGGGCGGCTCCGGTGGCTCTGGTGGCTCCAGGTCCGGTGGCACGCGGTTCGGCGGCGGGTCGGGCGGCTCGCGGTCGGGTGGATCCTGGCTGAGTGGCTCCGGTCGTTCGGGTGGCTCTGGTAGCTCCGGCGGTTCGGGGGGTTCCGGCGGTTCCGGCGGTTCCGGCGGTTCTGGCGGGTCCCGGTCGGCGAGCCGCGGTTCGTCGGGCGGCGGTGGGATGTTCGGTGGTGGCGGTTCAGGCGGTCGTCGCCCGGCCGACGAGCCGAAGGGCCGCTCCTCGGAGGCGCCGCCGCTCTGGCTGCCGAGCAGCCGCCGTGGCAGCGGCTCCGGTGAGGGCGAGCCGTCCGTGCCGTTCTGGCTCAAGCCCAGCAATCCGGACAGGGACTGATCATGGCGCAGCCGGGTGACAGGCGGGGCGTCGCCTTCGCCGCCATCGTGGTGGTCATCGCCGCCGTCGGCATCTACCTGACGATGTGGCCGGACTCCAGCGAACCGGGCACAGGGCAGACGTCCGCCGGCCACACCACGACCGTCTCACCGGCCGCGCCGAGCAAGCCGCTGGCGACCGCCAGCGGCAAGCCGTTCGACATTTACTCCTACCTGCCGATGACCAAGGAGCAGCTCGCCGCGGCGGCCGACCTGGCCGAGCGGTTCACCGCCGCGTACGGAACGTTCCGTTACGACGAGGAGCCCTCGGCCTATGTGGATCGGATCAAGGTGTTCACCACGGCCGAGTTCGGCAACGTGCTCGCCAGGACGCGTACCTCGCCCGGCACCGTCGAGCGCGACCGCGCCGACGAGCTCGTGGCGGCGGGGACGGCCAAGATGAAGGAGATCAGGCAGGTCGAGAAGTCGTCCATCATCTTCGTGGTGACCGGCACGCAGCAGATCACCGCCAAGAGCGGCAACAAGCAGGTCGTGGACGACTACGCGGTCACGGTGAGTCAGATGGGCGCCGACTGGCGGGTCTTCGACCTGCAACCCGCCGACGCGGGCCAGGACGGAGACACCCAGGGGTGAACACCTCCCGCGCTCGCATCGCCCTGGCGGTCGGAGCCGCCGGGGTGCTGCTCCTCGCCGTCGTCATCATGTCGCCGATGCTCATGACCTCGATCCCGTCGTTCCTCGGCAGCGGGACAACTGCCCGTACCGACTGCGTCAACGGCGACACGCCCGTACAGGAGGTGTCCGACACCGGCGCCTCCGACATCCCGGCCGACTACCTGGAGCTGTACAAGAAGTTCGGCACGAAGATCGGCGTCCAGTGGAACATCCTGGCCGCCGTCGGCAAACGCGAGACCGACCACGGCCGCTCGAACATGGCGGGCGTCAAGAGCGGCACCAACTACGCGGGCGCGGCCGGGCCGATGCAGTTCCTGATCGGCACGTGGGGTGGCAAGGCGCAGATCGCGATGTCGTCGAAGTTCAACGGGTACGCCTCCGACGGCGACGGTGACGGCGTGGGTGACATCTACAACCCCGCCGACGCGATCCTGGGCGCCGCGAAGATGCTCAAGCGCAACGGCGCTCCGGAGAAGGTACGGCAGGCGCTGTTCATCTACAACCGCGCCTGGTGGTATGTCGACCAGGTCGAGCAGATCGCCAAGGGCTACGCCAAGTCCGGTGACGTCGAGGTGCCGCCGCAGGCCGACGAGGCCTGCGACGACCCGCTGGTCGAGGCCGCGCCGAGTGACGTGGTGGCCAAGATCCTGGAGTTCGCGCTGGCGCAGCGCGGCAAGCCGTACCTATGGGGCGGGACCGGGCCCGACGCGTTCGACTGCTCGGGCATCATCTACGCCGCCTACCGGGCGGCGGGGCTGTCGATCCCGCGGACCACGTTCGGGCAGTGGCCGTTCGGCGTGAAGATCTCGCAGGGTGACGAACAGGCGGGCGACCTGGTGTTCTTCAACGCCGGGCCGGGCACGGGGCCGGACAATCCCGGGCATGTCGGAATGATCGTGTCGAAAGGCAAGATGGTGGAGGCCCGCTGCACGCTGTGCGGGCCGATCAAGGTGACGACGTATCAAGCGCGCGGCAATATTATGGGTTTCACCCGTCCATTACAGAACCCCGACGTGCTCGAACAGCTCAAGAAGCTGCAGAATGCCGCACTATGACAATGATCGCGGTAGCGGCATGACAGTGATCGTGGTGACGGCATGACGGTGATCGTGGTGGCGGCGGCGATCGTCTCCTCGGAGGGGCACGTACTCGCCGCGCAGCGGGCCGAGCCGCCCGCCCTCGCCGGCGGGTGGGAGTTCCCGGGCGGCAAGGTGGATCCCGGCGAGGGCGAGGTCGAGGCGCTGATCCGGGAGTGCCGCGAGGAGCTCGGCGTGACCGTGTCCGTGGGCGCGCGGGTGGGCGGCGACTGGCCGCTGTCCGAGGGATACGTCATGCGGGCCTGGCTGGCGTCCCTGGCCTGGGGCGTGCCGGAGGCGAAGGAGCACTTGGCGCTGCGGTGGCTCGGGCCTGATGAGTATTACGACGTGGCGTGGCTCGGGGCGGATCTGCCGGTCATGAAAGCGGTGGAAGATCTGCTCCGGCAGGGTTAACCATCTCCTCTGGGTGACATAACGATTACTGAGAGTAATGTCACACGGCCTGGGGGGAGGCGACGTGGTCAGACATGGCTGGATCGTGGCGGGGGCACTGGCCTTCGCGGGGGCGTCGGTTTTGACGGGCATCCAGTGCGAGCCCGTGGCGGCCGAGGTCTTCAGGGCCGCTGGAGGGGCTGGGATCGCGCTGGTCTTCGAACGGCTGGGCAATGCCGGCGAGATCGGGCGATGGGCGCGTACGGGGGATGTCCTGCGGTTTCGGGTGAGCCTGGAGGGAATGGGCCGCGACGCCCGGCTCGCGGTGGCGACCAGCCCGGCACCGGCGCTGACGTCGATGACGTGCCCCAGCTTGCCTGCTGGTGGGCTGTTTGACGCGAGTCCGGGAGTTGTTGGTGGGCCGGGGGATCAGGCGGTTGAGGGGCGGGCGGTTCCGGGCGGGTCGACGTCCTCGGGTGGGCCGGCGGTTCCCGATGGGCTGGCGTCTCCGGGTGGGTCGGCGGTTGCGGGTGGCCTGGCGGTTCCGGGTGGGCAGGCGTCCGCGCGTGGGCTGGCGCTTCCCGGCGGTGGGCTGGCGGTCCTGGGTGGGCAGTCGGTGGGTGGCGTGCATGCGTCGGGCGGCGCTCTGGCGGCTCGGACAGCCGCGCTGAACGCGCTCGCCGCTGGGGAGGCGGCTGACGGACAGGCCTCGGTGGGTGGGCGACTGGTCGCCGGGGTGGCGGCGTCGCGAGGCGTCCTGGCGTCCGGACAATCGTCGGCGTTGGCCGCGTCGCTGAGGACGGCGCTGGTGCCGACCTCGCCAGCGGTCAGCGCGTCGGGTGTGGCGGCGCAGGGTGTAGCCGCGCAGGGTGTGGCCGCGTCCGGCGGGATGCGTCCAGGGGGCGGAGTCGTGCCGGGTGTGGTCCCTGAGGCGCGGGTGTGTGCGCTGGGGGATGCGGCGGGGGATCGATCCGTGGACGTGCTGCTCACCGTGCCAGGCGGGTCGAAGGAGGTCGTGCTCACGGCGGCGGCTCGGGCGCGTGACACGGCGGGCGGCGGTTTCGAGACCGTCGTCGGTTCGGCCACGACCTCTGTCAAGGCCCCAGTGAGCGCGCCGGTCCAGGTGAGCGGCAGGCCGGCGGCACCCGTCGCGACCGTGCCGATGGGGCCGACGGCACCTGTCGCGACCCTGCCGAAGGGGACGCAGACACCCGCCCAGACGCTTTCGCAGGGGACGAAAAGACCCGCCCACACGCTTTCGCAGGGGACGAAAAGGCCTGCCCAGTCGCTCTCGCAGGGGACGAAGAGGCCCGCCCAGGCACTCTCGAAGGGGGCAAAGCCCTCCACCCAGACCCTGCCGAAGGCAACGGGCGGAGAAGGGGCGGTGCGTGGGCAATCCGCCGATGACAGCGCGGGGACGTTCGTCGAGATCCCGCGTGGTGACGTCACGCTGAGCGGCCGAGCGGTGCGCGTCAAGCGCGGCGCCGAGAACGCTCGCCCGGACGGGACGGCGGTCGCCGGAAGCGTGCGCTCCAGGAATGGGCACACCGCGAAGTCCGATCTGCGGATGGTCGCGGCCGGTCATGCGCGCGCGTCCAGCACCGTACCGAACGGGACGGCCGTCCAGGTCCCGGCGCCTGGGCTGCGGCGCGAGCCTGCACTGACGCTGCCTCAGGTCCTCCCTCCGCCGACGTCGGGCCTCGGCACTCCGAGAGTCGGCGGCGCCCCACAAGGCGGCGCCCCAGCAGGTGGCACCCCAGGACTTGGTACTCCGGGTTTCGGTGCCGGTGCGGGAACCGGATGGGGTGCTATGACATCGGCCGAAGAAGTTGGGCCGCCTCTGCCTTTCGCCATTCCGGGTAACCGCTATCAACCGGCCGAGCGGGTGAATCCCCTGGCAGGCGTACGCGGACTGCCATGGGTCGCGGGCGGGATCGCGGTGCTGCTCGGCGGGCTGTGGCTGGTCGCCAGGGCGCAACGGGCGCGATTGCGGCGAAAGGTGTTGTAATTCCGTCTTTACTGCTACTTTTACCCGGCTAGGATTCCCTTGACCATGGTTTCGGGACTGCGCGGAGGGCACAGGTGGCACGTACGCGAGCGACGGCCGTGTCCGCACTGATCCTGGCCTTAGGGCTGACGGGTGCCGGTGCGGTCCCCTTCGTCATCCAGAGCGCGAGCGCCTCCGCAGTCGCCTACGACCCCGCCGTCGAGCCCTGTGAGGCCGGCGAGGTGTGCGACACCACGCCGGAGACCACCGTCACGGTCACCACGACGATGGACACCCCCACTCCGGACCCGGAAACGACGATCACCAAGACCGTCACCGCGCCCACGAAGACGACGACGAAGACGAGCACCCCGAAGCGCTCGAAGACGCCGAGCTCGACCCCCAGCACGCCCAAGACCACGCCCACGCCTACGCAGCTGCAGCCGTTACCCACGCAGAGCGTGGAGGTGCCGCCCACGACCGCCACCTCGTCCACGCCCGAGCCCACGGACTCGGGCGTCGTCCTGCCGAGCGTGGCGCCCGTCGAGACCCCTTCGACGACGCCGTCGCCGAGCCTGACGGAGAGCTCGACGGAGGAGTCGGTCCCGCTCGAGCTGCGTAACGCGGCCCCCGAGTACGACCAGCGGACGCTGACCCAGCAGCTCAGCATCCCGGCGCTCGTGCTGGTGCTGCTGGTGCTGTTCGCGGTGCTCATCTTCGAGGGACGGCTGCGCCGGATGGCCCACGCGGCGGCTGTGCGCAAGGCGGGTCCCCAGGGCGGCCCGGGCCAGCCCGGCTTCCCGGGAGTCCCCGGTGGACCGGGAGGGACCGGCTATCCGGCGGGTCCCGGCTATGCCACTGCCGGTTTCGCGGCGCCCGGTTATCCGGGCGGTACGGCGTACGCGCCGATCATCAGTTTCGTTCCCGTACAGACCTATCCGGGGGGACAGGTCCAGTACGGCGCGGTGTATCAGGACCCGAACATGTACGGCCAGCCCGGCTACGGCCCCGCGCAGCCGCCCATGGCGGCGGGCGAGCCGGTGGTGCTGCATCCGGACGAGTTCGACACCTTCAGCCAGGAGCCGACCAAGTCGGACTTCGACGCCTTCAGCCGGCCCGAGCCCGAGGCGGAGTCGTACCGGGCTCCGTTCGAGGCTCTGGTACCGGCAGAGCAGCCGCCCGCGGACATCCCGCCCGGTGGTGCCGGTCCGTACGAAGACTCGCCTGAGCGCCCGCTGGGCGCCGCCTCGGCCGCCGAGACCGGCGACGCCGAGCCATGGGAGGGCATCGGCCAGCCTCGACCCGGTATCGAAGGGCCTGGCGTCCAAGGGCCTGGCGCCGGAGGGCAAACCCTCGAAGGGCCTACCCTCGAAAGGCCATTCGCCGAAGGGGCGCCCGCCGACGAGTCGCCCGCCGATGTGACCGCCATCCAGCCGCTGCCTTCGCAGAAGCCCAAGCGCCGCTGGGGGCGTCGCTCGTAACGCTGTCGTACGGTCTCGCGACTGTGGCGGCTGGCCGTCGGATTCGGCACGGAACTCGCGGTCCTGACCGACATCAGCGGTACGCGAGTATGTCATCCATGCCGGCCGCCCGGAGCGGCGACATGCGCTGCTGGTGAAGTGGCGGGCCGCGTCACGTACGGGTGACGAGTTTGTCGAAGGCGCGGTCCGAGAGCAGCCGGTGGACTCTCAGTGGGGGTTTAGGCATGGCTCGTTGGCATGTGCCCGCTATGTGGTCGCAGGCTTTTGGGCTCTTCATCCTATAGGTATAGATTTGCTCATTCCTCATCGCCGATGAGGGCGCCTGTTTGATTATTAGATGACGCTCGAATTCCGTCTGGTCTAGAAATGCGGTAGAAGCTCCCGGCCGGTCGAGGGCCACTACCGATCACACGTATCGGGTAGAAATTCCGCCATGAGCGAGCGGAAGCCGTACCCCAGTGACATATCCGACGCCCGCTGGGCCTTAATCGAACCCACCTTAACCACCTGGCGGCAGGCCAGACTCGACCGCCGGCCCACCGGTCAACCGGCGTCAGTCGAACTACGGGACGTCTTCAACGCGATCCTGTATGTCAACCGCACAGGAATCGCCTGGAAATATCTGCCGCATGACTTCCCGTCGCACAACACCGTCTACGCCTACTACGCGGCCTGGCGCGATG
>NZ_JAIWNB010000016.1 GCF_020215705.1 Nonomuraea aurantiaca
GAGCCATCGTGAGCGTGTCCTTCCGGGAAGAATGAGCGCTTCCCTTCGACCGTCACACGATGGCTCACCTTCTGCCAGACCTCGGTGACTGATCGTCACGAACTACACCACTCGATGGGACGCCATCCATGCCCGAGGGTGCCGTAAGGGTGAAGCCGGCCAGGCTGGATGACCAGCAGCGGATAGATCGTGCTGTGGTGGCGGACTCGGCTGGAGGTGAACCAGTCCGGCTCCCGCCCGGCGGCCACCCGGTCACCGTCCAGCACCCGGTCAGCCAGGGCCTCCTGACAAGCGCGGCACCCGTCCATCACCGCGCCGACCAACTGCCCGACAGCGTCCATGCGCACCAACCCCGGCCGTCCGAACGCGCTGGCGTCGATCGGCGGCACGACAGGACCGCGATGCTGATGCAGCGTCCCGGCGGCAGCGCTGGCATGGCCACGTCCGGTGCGTTCCCGAGCCTTGCTGGCGCGCTGCTTGCGACCGTGATTCCTGACCATCGCGAACCCCCCGTTGTCACTGTCAACCCCCCCTTGCCGTGGGTGAAGTTTCGCTTTCGGCGCTGTACGCACGTCGGCGTCGCAGTGCTGCGGGTGCAGTGCCCGGCCGATCACCGGCCTGCTGCCCTGCGGACGCAGACCAGCCGGGGCCGCGCACATGAGCACGGTCATGCATCAGGTCGGCCGCGCCAGCGAACCGCGGTTGACCTGCGATTTTGCGGAAGCGGCGGGTGTGGTTCCCGCGCATTGTTAGAGGTTTGTCAAATCTTCAGGGGAAGTGATCTTCCCCAACCTAGGATCCCTCCCATGCTGATTCACCGAACCTTACGGACGATCACAGTCCTCGCCGCGACGTTCACCGTCGCGCTGTCCGGGGCGGTCACCGGCGGTGCGAGCGCGGCCACAGCCGACGAGACCCAGCCCAAGCCCGACCGTCAGCTGCTCTTCTACAACCACGCCTACAGCGTCGTCGACAAGGAGACCGCCGACGCGGTCGAGAACTCCGACTACCTCCGGAAGTTCGCCAACTTCGAGGTCCGCACCACGACCGGTGGCGGGCTGACCTGGAAAGGCCGCTACCTGAAGGGCCGCGAGACCTACCTGGAGCTGTTCTCGGTGGGCGACCTGCCCGGCCAGGACGCCGAGTTCGGCTCCGCCGGGCTCGGGACCTCGGTCGAGCGCGCCGGGGACCTCGCCACGGTGACCGAGCGCCTGAAGGCCGCGGGGATCGCCAATCCGTTCCCGTACCGCCAGACACGTGACTTCGGCGACGGCGTCAAGGTGCCGTGGTTCGACACCATCCGTACCACCGGCGACCAGTACGACGCCTTCGACCCGTGGGCGATGGAATACCTGCCGGAGTACTTCGCCGACCCGCGCAGCAAGACCGAGCCCGCGAGCTTCCCCGGCGACGTCGGCCGCGAGCGCTACCTGCCCGACGACTACCGCGACCACCTGATGCGTGACGTGACCTCCATCCGCATCGGGGTGCCCGCCCGCGACCTCGCCAACACGGTGCCGCTGCTGCGCGCCGGCGGCTTCACCATCCGGACGCTTCCCGGCGGTGGCGTCGTCGCCGAGGGCGGCGGCACCCGGATCCAGCTGGACTCCGTTCCGCGCGAGCAGGCCGGCCTCAAGCAGATCCAGATGTCGCTCAACAAGCCCCTGCTGTCCATGACCGAGGAGCGGATCGGCCGGTCCACTCTCGCCGTCGGCCCCGGCGCGCGCGCCGTGTGGACCTTCGACCCGCCGGCCGCCCAGTAGGCGTCGCTCCACCCGGATAAGCGTCGCTCCGCGTCTACCTGCGGGTACAGCGAAGCGGTTACCTGCGGATGCGGCGAAGCGGTGCCAGTGAGGAAACGCCTCGCCGGCACCGACGGCGGCGTGACGGTCCCTCAGGCCCGGTGTGGCGCGATGGATCCGGTCAGTGCGGAAGCTCGACCGACAGGTGCGGACTCAGCGCCCGGAGGAAGTCCGCCGCGTCGAACATCGCGCCCGCCGAGGCCAGGCCCGTTGTCCGGGTGTACCCGGCGAGGATCCGCTGGACGGCCTCCACCGCCAGAGGTGAGGTGATCGCGTAGATGTCCTGGCCACGGGCCGTGGCGCGGCGCTCGACACCGCCCGCGCGTACCAGGACGTCGACGACGAAAGTCTGGTTCGACCGTCCCAGGGCGTCGACCGGCTCCGGCGCCGGCGTGTCCTCCTGGGCCAGGTCCCTCGCGGCTTCGACGGTCATGTAGGTGCGGACTTCGGGCACGGCCAGGTGACTAGGAACGGTGACGACATCGGCCATGGTGAGCTCCGCGATCACCGCCCGCCGGCCCAGCGGCTCTGGAAAGAGCCAATCCTGCTCCACCGCCTTGTCGTCGTGGTACTGCAACGCGCCGTCCGTGAACCGCACCCGCCGGCCCGCGCGACGCTCATGGACACCTGTCCGGCCGCCCGCGTGCCCGCGGTGGGATGCCAGCTGCTCAGCCCGTACGCGACGTGCACCTCGTCCGCGGCGGTCCACTCTCCCATCGCCGCGGTCACCAACAGGTCGCCCAGTCCACCGTAGAAGGCCATCGCCGGCACCACGGGTCGGGCGGCCGCCGCATGGTCGGCGAACATCGCGGCGTTCGCCTCGATCTCGGCCGCGACGTCGACGTACGGGATCCCCGCGCGCAAGGCCGCCTCGACGACCGGGCCGCCCGTCACCGCGAACGGTCCCGCGCAGTTGATGACGGCCGCCGCGCCGGCGAGGGCTCGGTCCAGTGAGCTCGCGTCGTCCACAGTGGCCGGCCGCACGACGACGTCGGTCCACTCGGCCGCCAACGCCGCCAGCCGGGCCGCGTCACGGCCGGAGATGACCGTGGCGATGCCACGCCTTCGTAGCTCGGCGACGATGAAGCGGCCGGTGTGCCCTGTCGCCCCGTAGACCACCACTGCGGCCGTCGTGCTCATGCAATCCATGGCAGCAGCGGCGACAGCGGCATCGGCATCGTCGAGGCGCCGATGACGTCGGTGGCGTTCAGCCCGGACGGCAAGACGTTGGCCAGCGGCAGCTTCGACAAGACGATCGTGCTGACGGATGTCGCCACCACGCGCCCGCTCGACACACTGACCGGCCACAGCGGTCAGATCGCCGCCCTGGCCTTCAGCCCGGACGGCAGGTCCTTGGTGAGCGGCTCCTACGACGGTACGGCGCGCCTCTGGGATATCGCGACCCGTCGCTCCCTCGTCATGATGGCCGTCTCTCCCGCCCCGACCAGCTCCAGAAGCTGAACGCGAGTATTACGCCTTGGGCGCCTGCTGGATCCGCACCAGGTTGCCCGAGGGGTCGCGGAACGCGCTGTCGCGCGGCCCCCAGGGCTGCTCGATGGGCTCCTGCAGCACCTCGGCACCGCTTGCCCGGACCCGCTCGAAGGTCGCGTCGAGATCGTCGGTGCTGAAGATGATCATTGACAGGACGCCCTTGGTGAGCAGTTCCTGCAGGGCGTCGCCGTCGGCCTGGGAACGGCCGGCGTGGGGCTCGGAGAGCACGATCTCGAGGTCCGGCTGGGTCGCGCTGCCGAGCGTGACCCAGCGGAACCCGCCGGAGGCGACGTCGTTGCGTACCTCAAGGCCGAGCGCGTCGCGGTAAAACGTGAGCGACTCGTCCACGTCGTTGACGGTGATGTGGCAGTAGCGCAGTGCGATGGTCATGCCGCCAACGTTAGGCCGCGGCGGCGCGCTCCGCTTCTCCGATCCTGCTCGGCGGGTTTCGTGTCGGCCGCGTGCGCACCTTCGCCACGCAGGCGGGCATCGCCGCCTCGGCGCGGTGCTCCCGGCCGCGGTACGCGCTCGGCGTCTCCCCCACCACCTCGGTGAACCGCGAGCTGAACGAGCCGAGCGACGTACAGCCGACCGCCATGCACGCGTCGGTCACGCTCATCCCCTCGCGCAGCAGCGCCATCGCCCGCTCGATCCGGCGGGTCATGAGATAGGTGTACGGCGTCTCGCCATAGGCCGCCCGGAACCGGCGCGAGAAGTGCCCCGGCGACATGAGCGCGTGGCGGGCCATTGCCGGCACGTCGAGCGGCTGTGCGTACTCCCGGTCGATCAGATCGCGCGCTCGGCGCAGATGCGCGAGATTGGCGAGGTCTTCCGGACTCATGCGACGAAGATACCACCCCCAAATGGCCGCTTACCTGCACGAACGCGACTTATAGCTGGACAGGACGCGTGAGTGCGCTCAGCTCCGGCCGAGCATTTCAGCGGTGAGGATGTTCCCGCCGAGCCCCCAGCCGCCGTCGGGGACTTCGTCGATGAGGACCAGGGTGTTCGCCCGGGCCCGCTCGCCGTACACGGCCGCGTAGGCGTCGGTGACGGCGTCGATGAGCTTCTTCTTGGATTCGGGGGTCAGGGTGTCGGCGGGCACCTTGAGGTTGGCGAACGGCATGGTGAGTTCCCTTTCGTGTGGATGATTCAGAGGTGGGCCATCGGCGGACGTCAGATGATGCCGCCGTTCGCGCGCACGACCTGCCCGTTGACCCAGTGCCCCGCGGGTCCGGCCAGGAAGGCGACGACCCGGGCGATGTCCTCCGGGGTGCCGAGCCGCGCGAGCGGGGGCTGGTTGGCGAGCCGCTCGATCGTGGCCTCGTCCTTGCCCTCGAGGAACAGGTCGGTGGCGGTCGGCCCCGGCGCGACCGCGTTGACCGTTATGTCCCGTCCCCGCAGCTCGCGGGCCAGGATGAGCGTCATCGCCTCGACGGCACCCTTGCTGGCGGCGTACGCCCCATAGTTCGGGAGTTGCAGGCCGACCACAGAGGTGGACAGGGTGACGATCGCGCCTCCGGCGCGCACGCGGCGCGCGGCCTCCCGCGCCATGACGAAGGTGCCGCGGATGTTGGTGCGGTGCAGGGCGTCCAGGTCGGCGAGGTCGAGGTCGGCGATCGGGGACAGTGACAGCCGTCCCGCGGAGTTCACGACGACGTCGACCCCGCCGAAGACCTTCTCCGCCTCGTCGAACATCGCCGCGACCGCGGTCTCGTCCGCCACGTCGGCCTGCACCGGGATGGCTCGGCCGCCGGCCGCGGTGATCTCCTGGACCACCTCGGCCGCGGCCGCGGCCGATCCTTGATAGCCCACGACGACCGCGGAGCCCTGTGCCGCCAGAGTCGTCGCGATCGCCCGGCCGATCCCCCGGGAGCCGCCGCTGACCACGGCTATGCGTTGCTCGTTCATGGAAACCTCTATTCGTCGTATCGGCGATACGCATCAGCGATATCGCCGCTAAGGCATGACAGTAGCACGGCCTTCGTATCATCGCTAGCGCCAAGGCGTATCATTGGTCGCATGACAGGAACGGACTCCCTTCGCACGGCGATGATCGAAGCCGCAGAGCGTCAGCTGGCGACCTCCTCGGACAACGAGATCGCCACGCGGGCGGTCTGTGAGGCGGTCGGTGTGAGCCAGCCCGTGCTCTACCGGCTCTTCGGCGACAAAAGAGGGCTCCTCGACGCCATCGCCGACCATGGATATGAGAGGTATGCCACGCTCAAGGCCGCGCAGGAGCAGACGGCCGATCCGGTGGCCGATCTGCGCGCCGGCTGGGACGGCCACCTGGCGTTCGCGAGGGAGAATCCGGCCCTCTACCAGCTGATGTTCACTCCCCGACCGTGGTCTCACTCTACTGCTCGGGGTCGCGTGTTCGACTTGCTGGTGGCGACGCTCGTACGGTGCGCGGCGGCGGGCGCGTTGCACGTGGAGCCGCGGACCGCCGCCCAGCTGATCCTGTCGGCGAGCATCGGCAACGCCCTCCACCACATCTCCGGCCCGGCCCTGTTCGACGACCCCGCGCTGTCCCACCGCATGCGCGACGCCGTGTTCTCGCACGTGCTCACCGAGCCAACGGCTCAGGAGGACGCCGACCCGCTGCGTACCGCCGCGCTGCGCCTCCACGCGCAACTCGGCCTCGGGGGCACCGACGCCCTCGAACCGGCCGAGGTCGCCCTGCTACTGCGCTGGCTCGAACGCATCACGCGACCCTCCACGCCCTGACCATCCCGATCGGCTGTCAGCCATCGACCTCTTCATCGCTCATCTACTCCGATTTCCTGATGCGTCTACGCTGGCTTCCTGCCGTGCTCGTCGTCGTGCACCCACGTCACCCTGGAGAAGCCGTCATGACCATGCCCGCACACATCCCCACCTGGCGCCACGCTCGCTACGACATGCCTGTCAGTCAGCAGCTGGCGCGCTACGACGAGTTGGCCGCCAAGCACGCGTCGGCCCGCGCCAGGATCGAGCTGGTGACCCGGGGGATCTACGACCCCGTCCGGCACGGCGCCGATGACCGTCCTCCCCTTACCGTGGCCGAGCACATCGAGCTGCTGGCGCTGGCGGAGTGCATCGCGCGTACCGTGCGGCATCCCGCCAACGTCCACCACGCGTTGATGGCCGGAGTCACCTGGGCCGCCATCGCCCGCATCGTCGACTCCGACGAGCTCACCGTACGGCGGGACTACCAGCGATGGGCCGACGACCAGTACGACCTCAACCGGCAGGACCCGGGCCTCGGCATGACCGCCGACGAGCACGCCGCCGCGACCGCCAGAGCTTCGGAAGGGGTCTGAGACACCTTCCGGCACCGGCCTGCGTACAGAGTGTCGTCGCGCAGGATGCCGGGCGGGGGCACCCCTACGGAGCCGGCTTGACGTTCTTGAGCGTGAAGTGCGAGGTGATGCCCCGGACCCGCGGGATGGTCATGACGTACTGGCTCAGGAACGCCTCGTAGGCGGCCAGGTCGGCCACGGCCACCCGGACGAAGTAGTCGGGACTGCCGAACAACCGCCGCAGCTCGACGACCTCCTCGGCCCGCGCGAGGGTCTGCTCGAAATGCGCGACCGTCTCCGCGTCCTGGGCGTCGAGCGTCAGGTCGACCAGGACCTCGAAGGACCGGCCCACGGCCATCGCGTCGCCGACGCCGCGCCAGGCCGCAGCCGTCGGCAAAGGTAGCGGCTTGTCGGGCAAGAGCGGGTGGCGCGTCGCTCGCGAAGCTTCGTCCGTACTCAGGAGGAGACGGCGACCGCGGTCCGATGGGTGCGAGGGTCGTCGATCGCGGCCAGGGCGAAGGCGGCCAGATCGGCGCGGGAGGTCTGGGAGCCGACCTTGGCGGTGGCGCCGATGGAGACGCGGGGGTGGCCGGTGGGCGGCCGGTCGGTGAGCCTGGTGGGGCGTAGGGCGGTCCAGGTCAGACTGCTGGTGGAGAGCAGGTCCTCCATGCGGGCCATGTCCGTGTAGGTATGCCGCATGAGGTGGTGCAGGAGGCGGGCGGCCAGGCGGGTGCCGGGGCCGGCGCCGGTGGGGACGCCGAGCCCGGCGGAGGAGATCACGATCAGCCGGGCACCGGGCTTGAGCGCGGAAATGATCTCGGCGGTGCCGGTGGAGTAGACGGCGGTGGGTCCGCGGCCGGCGGCGCCGAGCGCGGAGATCACCGCGTCATGATCGTCCAGCAGCCCCTGAAGCGAGCCGGGGGCCAGGATGTCGGCGGTATGGATGGTGAGCCCTGGTCCGGCCGCGTGGAGGTCCTGGGACTGGCTGGTGGTCGCGGCTGCGCGGAGCGCCTGAGGGCGGCGGGCGATCGCGGTGACTCGGTGTCCGGCGGCCAGGGACCGCTCGACGATGAGCCGTCCGGTACGACCGGCCGCACCGATGACGGCGATGGAGCTCATGGCGGTGTTCCTCCCAAAGGACCGGCGGGTCAGACGGCGGCGGGCTTGGTGGCGGGCTGGAACTTGAAGGAGACGGCCTCCATGAGCCCCTTGTGCTTGGTCTTCTGGACGGCGGCGATGCGCCACTGGCCGTCGGCCTCGCGGACGAGGGTGTAGGTGGCGAGCTTGCCGAGCTTCTTGGGCGTGCCCTTGGCGACCTCGCCACGGGTGACCACGACGGCGGTGTCGGCGCCGTAGCGGCGGATCTCGAGGATCTCCATGACCAGTTGGGTGCCCTTGAGGAAGCTGTCGAACAGGGCCTGGTGGGCCCGGCCGATCTCGGCGGCGCCGTGGTAGACGGTGCCGACGAAGGTGACGTCGGTGGCGTCGTCACTGAAGCAGGCGCCGTAGGCCGCGCCGTCTCCACGGTTCCAGGCGTCCTGGCTGCGCTGGAGGACGGTACGGATGGCGGCGAGGTCGATCGTGGTGGTCATGGCGATACCCTCTCGTGATAGCTTCGAAGAAGAAGTTACTTCCTTGAAGATTTA
This sequence comes from Nonomuraea aurantiaca, assembly GCF_020215705.1. Classification (GTDB taxonomy): domain Bacteria; phylum Actinomycetota; class Actinomycetes; order Streptosporangiales; family Streptosporangiaceae; genus Nonomuraea; species Nonomuraea aurantiaca. The sequence goes on from NZ_JAIWNB010000016.1 coordinate 8,221, forward strand.
TCTTCTCTGAAGAAGAGAATATGAAGCGGAGGATCGCGTGTCAACCACACCGGGACGATCGGACGCCGGCCTGCTCTACCGCCGCTACCTCAGCGCGGTGATGCTGCACGGCCACGCCAGCGCCAAAGCGTGCGACCTGGGCGCCACGGATCTGTACGCGCTGAACATCCTGGAGCTGACCGGCCCGATGACCCCCGGCGAGCTGGGCACGCGCACGGGGCTGACCACCGGGCCGACCACCCGGCTCATCGATCGGCTGGAGCAGGCCGGTTACGTACGCCGCGTTCCGGCACCCGACGACCGCCGCAAGGTGATCGTCGAGCCCATCGGCAAACCGGCCGAGCTCGACCAGGTCATGGCCCCCGCCCGGCAGAAGGTCGGCGCGATCCTCGCCGGCTACTCGGCCGAGCAGCTCGACGTCCTCTTCGACTACTTCGACCGCGCCGCGCATGCCTACCAGGAGGCCGCCGAGCTCCTGCGCTCCGACTCCGGAGCCGTCTGCCCCTGATGACGTCCGTCGTGAGCTCGCCGGCCGGCAGGAGGCCCGCTTGTCAACGGGACGGGAACACCAGGCCCGCGTCGTAGGCCATGATGACCAGCTGTATTCGGTCGCGGGCGCCCAGCTTGGCAAGCAGGCTGGCCACGTGCGCCTTGGCGGTCCCAGGGCTGATGTGCAGCCGGGTGGCGATCTCGGCGTTGGACAGGCCGCCCCCGACCAGGGCCAGCACCTCGCGTTCCCGTTCGGTGACGCCCGGGAGCCGCCGCGCCTGGGGAGAGGGGGTGCGGGCCGGACCGCGGGTGAAGTCCTCGATGAGGCGGCGGGTGACGCCGGGAGCGATCAGGGCGTCTCCGGCGGCGACGACGTGGACGGCGGACAGGATGTCTTCCAGCGCCATGTCCTTGACCAGGAATCCGCTCGCTCCGGCGCGCAGGGAGGCGTAGACGTTGTCGTCGTCGTCGAACGTGGTCAGCATGATCACGCGGGTGGCCGGGGACTCGGCGAGGATGGTCTGGGTGGCCTCGATGCCGTCCATGCCCGGCATGCGGATGTCCATGACCACGACGTCGGGGTGCAGCCGGCGGACGAGCTGGACGGCCTGGGCTCCGGTTCCGGCCTCTCCGGCGACCTCGACATCGGGGGCGGCGTCGATGACCATGCGCAGGCCCGCGCGGATCAGCGGCTGGTCGTCGGCGAGGAGGACACGGATCGTCACTGGGCCTCCACCAGGGCGATGTCCGTTCCCTGACCGAGACCGCCCGGCGCGAGCGGCAGGCGTGCGGTGACGCGGAAGCCGCCCTCGGGCCGGGGGCCCGCGCTGAAGCCGCCGTTCAGCAGGGCGACCCGTTCGCGCATACCGACGATCCCGTGCCCGCCCCCCTCAGAGGCGGCGGCGCGCCCGTCGCCCTCACAGGCGATCCCGTGCCCGTCCCCCTCACAGAGGGTGGCGTGCCCGTCGCCCTCGCGGGCAGCGGCGTGTCCGTCGTCGATGACGTCGATGCGTAGTTCCTCGTTCCCGTAGTGGATCACGACCCGGCAGTGGTCCGTGCGCGCATGGCGGAGCACGTTGGTGACCGATTCCTGGATGATGCGGAAGGCGGACCGATCGACGGCGGCGGGCAGCGGGCGTGGCTCTCCGTGCCGGCGCACGTCTACGCGGACGCCGGCGGCCGTGGTCGTCTGGGCCAGCCGGTCGATGTCGGCCAGCCTCGCGGGAGCAGCCGGCTCAGCCGAACCGGGACGTCCGCGCTCAGCCCAGCCGGGACGCCCGCCCTCGGTCGTGCCAGGACGTCCGCGCTCAGCCGAGCCGGGACGCCCGCCCTCGGTCGTGCGGAGCACGCCGAGCAGGTGCCGAAGTCCCTTCAACGTCTGCCTGCTGGTGGCCTCGATCGCGCCCAGCGCCTGGCGCGCCTGCTCTGGCCGGCTGTCGATCACGCGGGCGCCCGCGCCGGCCTGGATGGCGATGACCCCGATGCTGTGCGCGACCATGTCGTGCAACTCTCGCGCGATGCGCAGCCGCTCGTCGGTGACCGCCCGAGCCTCGGCGTGCGCGCGCAGCGCCCGGTCGTACTCGCGCCGCTGCCGGAGGAACATCCCGGCCAGCCAGGCGACCAAGACGGCCAAGCCGAGCAGGAGCGACAGCGCGAGGAAGCCCGGCGCCGAGGCACGCAGGCCGTCGCGCAGCAGGTCGAGCTGCCAGGCCGGCTGCTGCACCAGCAACGCGGCGACCGCCGCCGCCAGGCCCGCGCGGCGCGACTGGGTGGCGGCGATTAGGCAGACCAGCACGTCGGCCGCCGGGAAGAGCGGCCAGGCTCCCTGGGCCGGGTAACCCAGGGCGGTCGCCGCGACGATCTCGGCCAGCAGCACCGCGAGCACCAGGGCCGGCCGCTGCCGCGCCCAGGCCAAGGGGACGGCCATGGCGACGGCGAATCCCGCATGCGCCGAGCCCACCGGGAGCAGGTCTTCGCCGTCGGTCAGCGTCATGGCGTACAGCAGTGGCATCAGGGCCGCAACGCCGCCCCAGACGAGCAGCGCCCGCACGCCAGGGGGCAACCGCGACCAAAGGGGTGGTCTGGGCGTTTTGTCGCGCACCCGGCCGATCGTAGTCACCCGCTTCCGGCCGGGCATCGGCCTGCGGGCGTATGCCCGCAGGCCACCCCCGCGCCGCGGAAACCGGCCCACGGCCAGATGCGGCGCCTCAGGCGGCTGCGACAGCGTTGACCGGGTGATCGAAGTCAACGGACTGACCAAGCGCTACGGCGCGGTGACGGCGGTGCAGGACCTCACGTTCGCCGTACGACCGGGGCACGTCACGGGGTTCCTCGGCCCGAACGGCGCCGGCAAGAGCACCACCTTGCGCATGATCCTCGGCCTGAACCGCCCCACCTCGGGCACCGCCACCATCGACGGCCGCCCCTCGCCCGCCATCACGCCGGGCTGCGTCATGTCGGCGCGCTGTTGGACGCGGGCGACGTCCATGGCGGCCGCACCGCCGCCGCTCACCTGCGCGCGCTGGCGGCCGGCAACGGACTGCCCCGCCGCCGGGTGGCCGAGGTGCTGGAGGAGGTGGGCCTGGCCGGAGCGGCGCGCCGCCGGATCGGCGGGTTCTCGCTCGGCATGCGCCAGCGGCTCGGCATCGCCGCCGCGCTGCTGGGCGACCCGCCCGTGCTGCTGTTCGACGAGCCGATCAACGGCCTGGACCCCGAAGGCGTGCGCTGGGTACGGGGCCTGTTCCGGCGCCTGGCCGCCGAGAAGCGCACCGTGCTGGTCTCCAGCCACCTGATGAGCGAGATGGAGAACACCGCCGACCACCTGGTCGTCATCGGGCGGGGCGAGTTGATCGCCGAGGAGAGCCTGGCCGAGTTCGCCGCCCGCGGCACCCGCGCGTCCATCGCCGTGCGTACTCCCGACCCTGCCGAGCTGGCGGCGGTCCTCACCCTGGAGGGCGCCGCCGTCCGGCCGGACGGCGGCGAGGCTCTGACCGTGACCGGGCTGAGCGCCGCCCGCGTCGGCGAGCTGGCCCATCAGCGGCGGATCATGCTGTACGAGCTCACCCCGCGTACCGCCTCGCTGGAGCAGGCGTTCATGGAGCTGACCGCCGACTGCGCCGACTACCGAGCCGGGGACCCGCGATGACCCACGGCCGATTCCGCGACCTCCTGGCCGCCGAGTGGATCAAACTCTGGTCCCTGCGCTCGACCTCCTGGCTGGTCGGCCTGGGCACGCTGGCCATCGTCGCGTTCGCTCTCCAGAACAGCCTGGACGCCTACAACGGCTGGCCCGGATTCACCGCGATGGAGAAGGCCAGGTTCAACCCCCTGACCGAGGCGTTCAGCGGCCTGTCCGCCTCCATGCTCATGATCGGCGCGGGCAGCCTGGGCGCCTTGACGATCGTCGGCGAGTACGCCACCGGCCTGATCCGCACCACCCTGGTCGCCGTCCCGGCCCGCCACCGCGTCGTGACCGCCAAGCTCACCGTCGTCGCCACGGTCACGCTCGTGACCGGCACGGTCGTGTCGCTGGGCACGTTCGGGGTCAGCCAGGCCATCCTGTCCGGCCATGGCGTCGCCGTCTCGCTCTGCGACCCCGCCGTCCTGCGCGTCGTGGCCGCCAACGCCCTGCTGGCACCGGTGTCGGCGCTGACCGGCCTGGGGATCGGCGCGCTGCTGCGGCACACCGCCGCCGCCGTCGTCACCGTCTGCGCCGCGCTGGTCATCGTGCCCACCTTCTTCCAGCCGAACGTCCACCAGTGGCTCAACGACCTGTACGCCCTGGTCCCCTTCTATGTCTGGCGCACCTGCCTGGGCCTCCCCCAGCTCCGTGACCCCGCTTTGCCGACGGTGGCCGGCTCGTGGGCCGCCTTCGCGCTCTGGCCGCTGGCCGCCGCCGTCGTGACCTTGATCGTCGTACGTCGTCGTGACGTATGAGCACCCTGAAGAGGAGAGATCGCATGACAGTGCAGTCGATTCGGGCCCGCACCGGCGCTCCCGCCAAGCACGGCCGGTATCCACTCGTCGTCCTCTCCCCCGGGCTCGGCCTCCCGCGCGCCGGCCTCACCTTCCTGGCCGAAGACCTGGCCAGCCGCGCCTACGTCCGCGCCTTCTTCGACCTGCACCTGAAGGGCAAGAAGCAACCGCTGCTCAACGGGCCGTCACTGGTCAGCCCCGAGGTCACGTTCCCCAATCCCTGACTCAGTCAGCGTCGGTCTCGGCGGCGCGGGGCCGGGCCTCAGCTCAGCAGGGCGTGCGCGATGCCGATGGCGGCGCCGCCGGCGATGAACCAGGCGTTGTTGAGCCGGGTCTTCCACAACAGCACGAGCGTGATTACGGCGATGCCCGCGGTGAGCGGGTCGATGATCGCGGTCCGGCCCAGTTCGTAGGAGACCCCGGCCATGAGGGCGAAGGCGGCGGCGTTGAGGCCGTCGAGCAGGGCGGAGGTCCACTCGCTGGAGCGGAGCCTGTCGGTGAGTTTGGTGAGCAGGCCGACGAAGAGGAACGAGGGCAGGAAGATGGCCACGGTGGCCAGGAAGGCGCCCAGCGGCCCGGCGATCATGTAGCCGACGAAGGTGGCGGTGGTGAACACCGGGCCGGGGGTGACCTGGCCGATCGACACGGCGTCGATGAGCTGCTGGTTGGTGATCCAGCCGAGCCGGTCGACGAAGTCGCCGCGCAGGAAGGCCAGCAGCACGTAGCCGCTGCCGTACAGCACCGAACCGATCTTCAGCATGGTGGCGAACAGCTGGAGCAGTTGGCCGCCGGTGGGGTCGGCGAACACCGGGAACGCGCCGAACACCGGGAACCGGCCGAACACCGGGAACCCGCCGAACACCGAAGACCCGCCGGCCATCGGGGGCCCGCCGAATGCCAGCAGTGGCGCGGCGAGCACCCCGTGGGCCGCGCCCCGGCCGGGCGGGCGGCGCAGGACTCGGGCCGCGGCGGCCAGCATCGCCCCGGCCGCCAGCACCAGCAGTTCGTTGACGCCCAGCAGGTAGGCGGCCAGCGCGGCGACCGCCAGCGCGCCCAGCCAGATGCTCTTGACCACGGTGCGCAGCAGGCCGAAAAGCGCGTGCGCGATGATCGCGATCACCGTCGGGACGATTCCGTACAGCAGGCCCTCGGCCGCCGGTGTGCTGCCGTAGGTGACGTACGCCCAGGCCAGGGCCGTGACCATGAGCGCGGCCGGGAGGATGAAGCACACCCCGGCGGCGATCAGGCCGCGCCACCGGGCCCGGTCGTAACCGAGGTGGATGGCCAGTTCGGTGGAGTTGGGGCCGGGGATGAGGTTGGTGGCGCCCATCAGGTCCACGAACCGCTGGTCGGTGACCCAACCGCGGCGGCGTACCAGCTCATCGCGCATCATCGCGGTGTGTGCGGCCGGGCCGCCGAAGGCGATGACGCCCAGCTTGAGGAACAGCAGCGTCACCTCACGCAGACGGCGCCGGTCCGCCACCGGGTCCGGCTCGTTCGCGTCGTCGTGCGCTCCGTGCTCGTCCTGGCTCACGTGGACCCGGCCGGATCTTCCGCGCCCGGCTGCCCGACGCCGAGACGATTGTCGACCAGCAGGCCGGCCGATCCGATCGCCCCGCAGATCACGGTGACGACGACCAGCGCGGGATCGGTACGTCCGGTGAGCGCGTCACCGAGAAGGACGACCGCGACCGTGCCGGGAGCCACACCGACGGCCGTGGCGATCAGGAAGGGCACGAGCCGGACCGACGACACGCCCGCGCAGTAGTTGACCAGCGGAAAGGGAACCGGCCCGATCAGCCGCAGCGACCCGACGGCGAGCCAGCCACGACGGGCGAGGCGCCGGTTGACCGCCGCGACCGCCGGGTGGGTCAACCGCGCGGCGACCGCGTCGCGACCGATCGCGCGGACGAGCAGAAAGGCCAGCGCCGCGCTCACCGTGGTCGCGGAGATCGCGATGGCGATGCCGGTGACCGGCTCGAACAGGAGTCCGGCGCCGAAGGTGAACGGGGACCGCGGGAAGGCGATGGTCACCAGTGCATGCGTGACGAAGAACATGAGGGGAAACCACGGACCGGCGGCCCGTGCCCAGTCGCGGATCTGTTCGGCGTCCGGATAGGGGACGAACAGCGCGATCGTCACAAACGCCGCGAGAAGCACGACGACCCCGATCAGCTTCGGGGTACGGAGCCATCGCGCACGGCGGCGTATCAGCATGGAAGGTGCTTTCAGTTCTACGCAGGACTCGCGGCGGGCTGGAACAGTTCGATGAGGTTACCAGCGGGGTCGGCGAGCAGGATCTGGCGTCCGCCGGGGCCGGAGACCGGCTCGCTTCGGAAGGTCACTCCAGCGGCGCGCAGCCGGTCGATCTCGGCGTCGAGGTCGTCGACGATGAGGTGGATGCGGTTGTGGCCGGCGGTGGCGGCGTCATCGGGCGTGGCGCGGGCGCCGGAGGTGGTCGGGCCGGACAGGAGCAGCCGCAGCGGGCCGCGTCTGACGTCGGCGAAGGCGGGCGCGGCGTCGAAGGCGACGCTGAAGCCGAGGTGGGTGGTGTAGAAGTCGACAGCCGCCCGGACGTCGTCGTTGAGGTAGCGGACGCTGGCCAGTTCCGCCGGTGAAGTCGGTGAGGTCGTCATGGTCGGATCTCCTTGTCGTGTTCACGGAAGGCATTGCGTTTCACGGAGGCAGGAAGCTGATCCGGGTATCGAGTTCCTTGGCGACACGCCGGAATTCCGGATAGGTCGCGCTGTCGGTGTCCGCGGTGTCGGACGGATTGGGCAGGCTCCAATGCGTCGTGGCGGCCGATCCATGGTCGCGAGGGACCTCGCGGATCTTGTCGCACAACGTGATCACGTAGTCGAAGCGCCGCCCCGCGACCGCGTCCAGCGACTGCGGCTGCCGGGGTTCGAGGTCGATGTCGTAGTCCTCACGCAGCACCCGCAAGGTGTTCGGATGGAGCCGCGGTGCGGGCTGGCTGCCCGCGCTCGTAACCTGGATGCCGTCGATGCGGCGCCGCAGCAGCGCCTCGGCCATCGGGGAACGCGCGCTGTTGCCGGTGCACAGGAACAGCACCGAGCTGCCCCGCGGCCACCCACGAGCCGCGGGGGCCAGCGCCGGATGCAGAGCGGTGGCGGCGTCGCCGAACGCGGTGACGCAGCCGGCCAGGTCGAGATGGTAGTAGCTGTCGCGGCCGTCGAAGCTGCTGCGGCGCGCGACGACCAGCCCCGCCGTGCGCAGCAGCCCGAGGTGGTAGGACACCAGGTTCTGCGGCTCGTCGACGGCGGCGACCAGCTCCCGTACGCGGCGGTCACTGGATGCCAGTTCGGTCATCAGCGCCCAGCGCAGTGGGTGCGCCGCCATCCGCATCAGCAGCGGAACCGGCACTCGATCGGACGTCGTCACGTACTCCAAAATACATCAAACTGGTTTGATGTTAATGCTCCAGGCGCTCGACCAGGGTCACGGTTCGCACCAGGTCGGGGGGCAGCGGGGCGCGTAGCGCCTGGTGCAGCTCCGCTCGTTCGATCATGGCGGGCATCCCGACCTCCTGCTGCGCCTGGGCCAGGTCGGTGACCAGCAGCGGCCGTCCTCGCCGGTCCCGCAATCCGCCGTGGGTCGCGTGCATGACGTGCCCGCGAACCTCTTCGGCCAGCCCCAGCGCGTCCAGCGCACGGAGCCCGTTGGGCATGACCCACCGCGCGGTGGAGAAGCAAGCGGACCTTCCCCCCGGGAACGGCGTCGAACTACTTCCGCAGCCGGGAAGCCCTGCTGGTGGCCGCCGCCGAACGCATCGTCGAACTGCATCACGCCGACACCGGCCAGGCCATCGACCGGGCCACCGAGCAGCCTGCGACGCTGGTCGACCTGTTGACGGAATCGCTGCTCACAGCCGCGACCACCCTGCGCAACCGCTATCTGGCGATCTTCGAACTGCAGATGGAGGCCGCACGCCGTCCGGTGCTCGCCTCAGTGCTCGCGAGCCTTCAGGACACGGCGTCGCCGGTCACCGCCGGGCACCACGACAAGCTCGGCCTCACCATCCCGCGCGAGAGGATCCCCGCCCTGATCGCGCTCTATGGGGGCGCGCTGTTCGTCCTGGCCACCGCGCCGCCGGGGAGCGTCAACAGGGAGGCCGTCCAGCACGTGGTCGAGGTCATAGTGCACGGTTGTGCCGTGCCCGAGGACCATCCCGTGCTCCGGCACGCTCAGCGTGGTGACGATCCGGTCGGCGGACGCCTCGGCGCCGACGGCCCAGCCGCCTGAAGAGGCTGCTGGGCGCGCCGGAACCGGCGATGAGGCGGTCACTCCCGCGGTCGCTCCCGCGGGAGTGAATGTGGCGGTCGCTCTCGCGGCCGGGTCGGTCAGTGGGGAGACGCGTCGATCTGTACGCGGTCGCTCTCGTTGTCGGAGAGGAACGCCGCCAGCGCCTGCCCCTGCTCGGCGACTTCGGCGCGGTCGGCTCGGGAGAAGCCGGCCAGCGGGGTGACGATCACGGTGCCCGCCTGGACGCTCCAGGTCGCGGCGACCCGGCCGTCGACCAGGACGACGCGGGCGCCGGCGACCGACAGGCCGCGGTGGGCGTCGTCGATGATCCGGCCGCGGTCGTGGTAGCCGAGGAGCGCGTTGTCGAACGCCGGCAGGAACCGTACCGGGGCGGGTGTGTCCGGGTCGGGGCGGGGCGCGTCCGGGAGGTCCAGCAGGACCCGGCCGCGCTCGTCGCGGAAGGTGACCAGCTCCTCTCGTATCGCGGCCACCGCCACCGGCAGTCCGGCCAGGCCGCACCAGGCGCGCAGGTCCGCCGAGGCGGCGGGGCCGAAGGCGGCCAGATAGCGCCGTACCAGCGCTTCACCGACCGGATCGGAGCCGTTCCGCTCGGAGCCGACCAGACCGGAACCAACCGGACCCGAGCCGTTCCGATCGGCCCCGTTCGAGGCCGCGGGGTCGAGCTCGTGCCCCAGCCAGGAGGAGAGCAGGACGTTGCGTACTCCCGCTCTCGTGCGCCACACCCCGCGCGGCGGCAGCTGCGCCATCGGGAGGAGCGCGGCGATGAGCATTTCGCCCAGCGCCCGCGGTCCCGCCGCCGGCCAGCGATCGGCCAGCGCCCCTGCGAGCTCGCTCATCGAGCGGGGCTCGCCGTCGGCCATCACCGCCCGACCCGCCGCGGCGAGCTCGTCGAGATCCACCCCGGCGAGCTCGTTGCGATAGGTCCCGAGTACGCGTTGGCGCAGCATCGCGTCGTGGCGGCCCCGCCAGGCCAGCACGTCGTCGGCGGTGACGAGGTGGACGGTGCGGCGCATGAGGTGGGTACGCACCACGCCCCGCCGGATGAGCAGGTCCGAGAGCGCCGCCGGGTCGAACCCGCGCAGCCGCGACCAGAGCCCGACGAACGGTTCCTGCGGCTCCTGCGCCTGCAGGCCGCACAGGTGCGCGACGGCGTCGAGGACCGGCAGGTCGGCGCGATCGAGCAGCAGTTGCCGGGCGAGCGTCGCGCGGTTGAGCGCCCGGGTGTCCAGAACGGTCATCGCCGCTCAGGTCGACTTCTGGCCGTCGAGCGTTTCACGCAGGATGTCGGCGTGCCCGGCGTGCTGGGATGTCTCGGCGATGACGTGCATCAGCACCGCGCGCGCACTGCGTACCGCTCCCGGCTGGTGCCAGGGCGCCTCCGGCAACGGGTGCGTCACCGACAGGTCGGGGACGGCGGCGACGATCTCCGCCGTGCGGGCGGCGACCTTCTCGTAACGCGCCAGGATCCCGGCCAGCGTGTCGCCGGGCAGCATCTGGAAGTCGTTCTGGTGGTCGATCATCCACTGCGGGAACTCACTTGCGGTGCCGGACGCGATGTCGGCCCAGGTGACGCCCTCGGGCAGGGCGTAGGTCATCGCCGACGGACCGTCGACCACGAAGCGCAGCCACGCGTCCTCCATGGAGGCGACGTGCTTGATCAGCCCGCCCAGGCACAGCGCGCTGACCGTCGGGCGCTCGCCGAGTTGCTCGTCGCTGAGCCCGCGGACGGTGTTGGTCAGGGCGGATCGCGCGCTCGCGAGCGCGGCGAGCAGGGCGTCCCGCTCGGCGTCGAGGGTTGCGGGGGGCGTGGTGGTGGTCACGGCGTTCGGACCCTTCGCGTCGTTGTCGTTGTCTGGCACACGACAACAGTCGCAGAGGAAGAGGACAGGGAGTGACCTCTTCTCGGGGCAAAATGAGGTCATGCCGAAGACTTCCGCGCGACTGCTGTCGTTGCTCTCGCTGCTTCAGACGCGCCGGGACTGGCCGGGGGCGCTGCTGGCCGAGCGGCTGGACATCAGCCCGCGCACCGTACGCCGCGACGTCGGCCGCCTGCGTGAGCTCGGCTATCCCATCCTGGCCTTCAAGGGGCCCGAGGGCGGCTACCGGCTCGACGCCGGCGCGGAGCTGCCCCCGTTGCTGTTCGACGACGAGCAGGCCGTCGCTCTGGCCATCGCGCTCCAGATCGCCGCCACCTCCAGCGGGGCGGGCATCCAGGAGGCCGCGGCGCGCGCGCTGAACACCGTCCGGCAGGTGATGCCCGCGCGGCTGCGCCACCGGATCGACACCCTCCAGGTCACCGCCGTCGAGCGGCCCACGAGCCGACCGGCCCCGCAGGTCGACAGCGGCGTCCTCATGGCACTCAGCGCCGCCGTCCACGCCCGGGAGATACTGCGTTTCGACTACCCACCCGGGGTGGACGCCGACGGCGTGCCGACCCCGCCGCGCCGGGCGCAGCCCCATCACCTCGTCACGTGGGGCGGGCGCTGGTACCTCGTCGCGTGGGACCTCGACCGCGAGGACTGGCGCACCTTCCGTGCCGATCGGATCACCCCGCGCACCCCTACCGGACCCCGCTTCACCCCGCGCGAGCTGCCAGGAGGCGACCTGGTCGCCTTCGTGACCAGCAAGTTCCGGGGCGTCGACGGCGCCGGCGACTGGCCCTGTCGCGGCGAGGTGATCCTCGACCTACCCGCCGCCGCCGTCTCCCGCTTCACCCGCGACGGAGTCGTCGAGGAGCTCGGCCCGAACCGCTGCCGGCTCGTGCTGGGCTCCTGGTCCTGGCCCGGCCTGGCCGCCACCCTCGGCCGGTTCGACACCGGCATCGAGGTCGTCGGCCCAGCCGAGCTCAAGGACGCCTTCGCGCGCCTGGCCCGCCGCTACGCCGCCGCGGCGGCCTCCTCGCCGGGTTCGGAGTGATCGAACAGGAGCCGTCCGCGAAGTGTTCACCTTCCCCTTGGCATTCTTTGCCTTGATTTGACCAGAGACGACCGGCGAACATGACCATGTCTGTTACCCCCCGAAGGAGGCCTCGTGCACACCCAGCCGCGCCCCCGCCCTCCCTGGCACGTACGACTGACCGTCGTCCTCGCCGCCCTCACCTCCCTCATCGGCCTGGTCGGCATCACCCCGGCCAACGCCACGGTCTACAACTCCTGCACCATCTCCCGCTGCGCCGACGCACGCTCGGCCGACTCGATCTGGGCCGCCAAGAACTACCCCACCAGCAGCGGCTGGTACGCCTGGACCGACGGCAGGTACAACTACACCGGCGGGCGCTTCTACAACCGGGAGGGCCAGCTCCCCAGCGGCGCCACCTACTATGAGTACGACGTGTACTCCCGGGCGCGGGGCGCCGCGCGTGACGCGTACCGGATCGTCGTCAACCGCAGCAGCGGTGTGACGTGGTTCTCCCCCAACCACTACACCGACTTCTACCGTCTCTAGGACCGCCATGACCGCCGCGCATCCGCTGCCGCACTGGCTGACAGTGTCCACCGACCCTGCGCCGGCGCTGGTGGATGGGCGGGCCTGCCGGACGCGTGCCGCCTTCTTCGAGGAGGTGGCACGCGCCCTGCGTCTCCCCGGCCACTTCGGCCGCAACTGGGACGCGCTCACCGACTCCTTGCGCGATGTCGGCGCCGTCACCCTGACCGTCGGGCACGCCGAGGAACTGCTCGGCGCCGAGCCTCCCGGGCAGCTCACGACCCTGCTGGCCGTCCTCGCCGACGCGGCCGGGACGGGGCTCACCGTGACCCTGTGCACCGACCCCGGCCAGGAGGCCCTGCTCCGGCAGCGAGTCGCCGCCGCGCTGGCCTGAAACCCCGGATCGGGTCAGCGTGCGCTGATGGCGCTGTTCGGCCTCGGGTCGTTCGCCGGCGTGACCATCGGCGGGCGCCTGTCCGACACGCGGCCGACGCCGGTCCTGATCGCGGGTGGGATCGCCCTGCTCGCCGGGTGGGCGCTGTTCGCCGCCACAGCCGGCGGCCCGGTCGCCACGCTCCTGCTCGTCTTCGTCCAGGGGACCCTGTCGTTCGCCGTCGGCTCGACCCTGATCGCCCAGGTTCTGTACGCGGCCACCCAGGCGCCCTCGCTCGGCGGCTCCTTCGCGACCGCGGCCCTCAACGTGGGCGCGGCGGCCGGTCCCGCCATCGGCGGCGCCACCATCGCCGCCGGGCTCGGCTACACCTCGCCCCTATGGGTCAGCGCCGCGCTGGTGGCGGCGGCGTTCGCCACGGCGGGCCTCGCCCAGGCCGTACGGCGCCGGCGGAGCGCGCCGCGCGAGGAACTGCCGGCCTCGCACAGGACCGGGTGACCGCACACCGAGCGGGCGCATCACGCTGTGGTGGCCGCACGGTAACCTAGGGCCACCTGGCACGCCCGCGCACGCGTGCTTTTGGTCGTTCCCTACAACTGTGGAGCCTTGGCGTGCTCCCTCTGCGACATTCCCCTACGAGCCGGCAGAGGCAAGGCTGTACAGGTGCGAGGGGGTGCCGCAGGGAAGGCGCGCACAGTCAACAGGAGGGCTCGGTCGGTGTTCAGTCGTGTCGCCATCGTCAACCGTGGTGAGGCCGCGATGCGGCTCATCCACGCAGTCCGGGAGCTGGCCGCGGAGACCGCGACACCGATCCAAACCGTCGCGCTGCACACCGACGTCGACCGCACCGCCACGTTCGTGCGCGAGGCCGACATCGCCTACGATCTCGGTCCGGCGTCCGCGCGCCCGTACCTCGACCTGAAGGCGCTGGAGCGCGCGCTGGTGGAGACCGGGGCCGACGCCGCGTGGGTCGGCTGGGGCTTCGTCGCCGAGGACCCGGCGTTCGCGGAGCTGTGCGAGAAGATCGGCGTCACCTTCGTCGGGCCGAGCGCGGAGGCCATGCGCCGGCTCGGCGACAAGATCGGCGCGAAGCTGCTCGCCGAGGAGGTCGGCGTGCCGGTCGCGCCGTGGAGCCGCGGCGCGGTCGAGACTCTGGACGCCGCCCTCGCGGCGGCGGCCGAGATCGGCTACCCGCTGATGCTGAAGGCGACCGCGGGTGGCGGCGGGCGCGGCATCCGGGTGGTCACGAACGAGGCCGAGCTCACCGACGCCTACGAGCGCACCAGTCAGGAGGCCGCGCGGGCGTTCGGCAGCGGCGTGGTGTTCCTGGAGCGCCTGGTCACCGGCGCCCGGCACGTCGAGGTCCAGGTGATCGCCGACGGCCAGGGCACCGCGTGGGCGCTCGGCGTCCGCGACTGCTCGGTGCAGCGGCGCAACCAGAAGGTCATCGAGGAGTCGGCGTCGCCGGTGCTCAGCCCCGCGCAGACGGCCGAGCTCAAGGCGTCGGCCGAGCGGCTGGCCGTCGCGGTCGACTACCGGGGCGCGGCGACCGTCGAGTTCCTCTACCACCCCGGCGACCAGCTGTTCGCCTTCCTGGAGGTCAACACCCGGCTGCAGGTCGAGCACCCGATCACCGAGTCCACCACCGGGTTCGACCTGGTCAAGGCGCAGCTGCGGGTGGCGTCCGGCGGCCGGCTCGTAGGCGCGCCGCCGGTCGAGCGCGGGCACGCCGTCGAGGCCCGGCTCAACGCCGAAGACCCCGACCGCGACTTCGCGCCCTCCCCCGGCCGCATCGCGCGGCTGGACCTGCCGGCCGGGCCGGGCATCCGCGTGGACACCGGCGTCAGCGAGGGCGACACCATCCCGGCCGACTTCGACTCGATGATCGCGAAGATCATCGCGTACGGCGTCGACCGCGACGAGGCGCTCGGCAGGCTGCGCCGGGCCATGGCGCAGACCACGGTGATCATCGAGGGCGGCGCGACGAACAAGAGCTTCGTCCTCGACCTGCTCGACCAACCCGAGGTGATCGACGCCAGCGCGGACACCGGCTGGATCGACCGCGTCCGCGGCCAGGGCAGGCTCATCTCCCACCGGCACTCCGCCGTCGCGCTGGCGGCCGCCGCCATCGAGGCGTACGAGGAGGAGGAACGCGCCGAGCGGCAGCGGTTGCTGTCCACGGCGTTCGGCGGCCGCCCGCAGGTGCAGCACGAGAGCGGCCGGCCGCTGGACCTCAAGCTGCGCGGCGCCGGCTACCGCGTGCGCGTCGCGCGGGTCGGCGCGCACCGCTTCCGCGTCGGCGTTCAGGCAGGTGACGACGTCCGCACCGCCGACGTCGAGCTCGAGCGCTTCGACCGGCACTCCGGGCGGATCATCGTCAACGGCACCCCCTACCGCCTGCTCACCGGCGCGCACGGGCCGATCCACCTGGTCGAGGTCGACGGCGTGACGCACCGGGTCAGCCGCGACGAGGGCGGCGTCGTCCGCTCGCCCGCGCCCGCGCTGGTCGTCGCCACGCCGCTGAAGGTCGGCGCCGAGGTCGAGGCGGGCGCTCCGGTGCTGGTGCTGGAGAGCATGAAGATGGAGACGGTCCTGCGGGCGCCGTTCAGGGCGCGGCTGAAGGAGTGCGTCGTCTCTGTGGGCAGCCAGGTCGAGACCGGTGCGCCGCTGCTGCGGCTGGAGCCGCTCGCCGACGACGCCGAAGCCGCGAGCACCTCGGCCGCCGAGTCCGTCGAGCTGGACCTGCCCGCCGCGCCGGGGCGGATCCCGGCGCGGGAGCGCGCCGCGCGCGGCCAGGAGGACCTGCGCAGCCTGCTGCTGGGCTTCGACGTCGACCCGCACGACGAAGGCGGGGTGCTCGAGGACTACCTCGCCGCCCGCCGGGCGGCCACCGAGGACGGCCATCGGCCGCTGGCCGAGGAGCTCGCCCTCGTGGAGGTGTTCGCCGACCTGGCCGAGCTGAGCCGCAACCGGCCGGCGGGCGAGGACTTCGGCGCCGGCCACGTCTACAGCGCTCGCGAGTACTTCCACACCTACCTGCAGAGCCTCGACGTCGAGCGGGCCGGGCTGCCGGCCGCCTTCCAGGCCAAGCTCGCCAAGGCGCTCGGCCACTACGGCGTCACCGACCTGGAGCGCTCTCCCGAGCTCGAGGCCGCGGTGTTCCGGATCTTCCTCGCCCAGCAGCGCGCGGCCGCCGACGCCGCAGTCGTCACGACGTTGCTGCGCGCCTGGCTGCGGGAGTCGCCGCCGGACGAGACGCTGCGCGAGCCCGCCGGTCTCACGCTGGAGCGGCTGCTGGCCGCGACCCAGGTCCGCTTCCCCGTGGTCTCCGACCTGGCGCGCGGTGTGGTGTTCGCCTGGTTCGGCCAGCCGCTGCTGCGCCGCAACCGCGCCCGCGTCTACGCCGACGTCCGCAAGCACCTGCGTCACCTGGACGCGCACCCGGACGCGCCGGACCGCGCCGAGCGCATCGCCGAGATGGTACGCACCACCGAGCCGCTGGTACGCCTGCTCGGCCAGCGGCTCACCCGCGACGACCTGGACAACGCGGTCATGCTGGAGGTGCTGACCCGGCGCTACTACGGCAACAAGGGTCTCACCGGCGTCCGCACCAGCCAGGCCGGAGGCTGCACGTTCGTGGTCGCCGAGCGCGCGGGTTCCCGCGTGGTCTCCTCCGCGGTCGCCTTCGAAGACCTGGGCGGCGCGCTGCGCGGGCTCGCGGAGCTGGTGAGCGGCGAGGACGCCATCGACGCCGACATCTATCTCGCCTGGGAGAACCAGCCGGAGGACTCCGAGGCGATGGCGGCCGCGCTGCACGAGGTCGTCAGCGCGCACCCGCTGCCGAGCCAGGTCCGCAGGGTCACCGCCACCGTCGCGGGCAGCGGCGGCACGGTGATGCACCACCACTTCACCTTCCGCCCGTCGGCCACCGGGATGACCGAGCAGCGGCTGATCCGCGGCCTGCACCCGTACATCGCGCAGCGGATGCAGCTGGAGCGGCTGAGCAAGTTCGACCTCACCCGGTTGCCGTCGTCGGATGAGGAGGTCTACCTCTTCCGGTGCGTGGCGCGGGAGAACCCCTCCGACGACCGCCTCGTCGCGTTCGCGCAGGTGCGCGACCTGACCGAGCTGCGTGAGCACGACGGCCGGCTGGTCGCGCTGCCGACGGCCGAGGACACCATCGCCACCTGCCTCGACTCGATCCGCCGCGCGCAGTCGCGGCGGCCGTCGGAGAAGCGCTTCAACACCAACCGGATCGTGGTCTACGTCTGGCCGCCGAGCGGCATCACCCGCGCCGAGATCGAGATGATCGCCGCGCGCGTGCGGCCGACGACCGCGGGCGCCGGTCTGGAGGAGATCCTGTTCATCGCGCGGCAGCGCGACCGGACGACCGGCGAGCTGACGAAGATGGCCGTGCGCATCACCTTCGACGCCACCGGCGGCACCGACCTGACCATCGGCGAGCCGTCGGACGAGCCGGTCGAGCCGCTCGACGACTACCGGCAGAAGGTGCTGCGGGCCAGCAGCCGCAACACGGTCTACCCGTACGAGCTGACCGGCCGGCTCGGCGACTTCGCCGAGTACGACCTCGACGACGACCACGCGCTGGTGCCGGTCGACCGGCCGAAGGGGCGCAACACCGCGGCGATCGTCGCGGGCGTGGTCACCACGCCGACCCGTCGGCACCCGCAGGGCGTCACCAGGGTCCTGCTGCTCGGCGACCCGACGAAGTCGCTGGGCGCGCTGTCGGAGGCGGAGTGCCGCCGTGTGATCGCCGCGCTCGACCTGGCCGAGCGGATGCGGGTGCCGCTGGAGTGGTACGCGCTGTCAGCCGGTGCCCGGATCTCCATGAAGTCCGGCACGGAGAACATGGACTGGGTGGCCGCGGCGCTCAAGCGGATCGTCGAGTTCACCCAGGACGGCGGCGAGATCAACATCGTGGTCGCGGGCATCAACGTCGGCGCGCAGCCCTACTGGAACGCCGAGGCGACGATGCTCATGCACACCAAGGGCATCCTGGTGATGACGCCGGACTCGGCGATGGTGCTGACCGGCAAGCAGTCGCTCGACTTCTCCGGTGGCGTGTCGGCCGAGGACAACTTCGGCATCGGCGGCTATGACCGCGTGATGGGCCCGAACGGGCAGGCACAGTACTGGGCGCCCAACCTGGCCGCCGCGCGGGACGTGCTGATGTCGTACTACGACCACACCTACGTCGCGCCCGGCGAACAGGGGCCGCGGCGGGCGACGACCACCGACCCCGTCGACCGCGACATCTCCGACTTCCCGCACTCCTTGCCGGACAGTGACTTCACCACCGTCGGCGAGATCTTCTCCGCCGAGGCCAACCCCGACCGCAAGAAGCCGTTCGACATCCGGACCGTGATGCGGGCGCTCTCCGACCAGGACCACCCGGTGCTGGAACGCTGGGCGGGCATGGCCGACGCGGAGACCGCGGCGGTGCAGGACGTCCATCTCGGCGGCATCCCGGTGTGCCTGCTCGGCATCGAGTCACGGGCGGTGCCGCGGCGCGGGTTCCCGCCCACCGACGGCCCGGACACCTACACCGCGGGCACGCTGTTCCCGCGGTCGTCGAAGAAGGCCGCGCGGGCGATCAACGCGGCCAGCGGCAACCGGCCGCTGGTGGTGCTGGCGAACCTGTCGGGCTTCGACGGCTCGCCGGAGTCGATGCGGAAGCTGCAGCTGGAGTACGGCGCCGAGATCGGCCGCGCGATCGTGAACTTCCGCGGGCCCATCGTGTTCTGCGTGATCTCGCGCTACCACGGCGGCGCGTTCGTGGTGTTCTCGAAAGCGCTGAACCCGAACATGACCGTGCTCGCGCTGGAGGGCTCGTTCGCCTCGGTGCTCGGTGGCGCCCCCGCCGCCGCGGTGGTGTTCTCCGGCGACGTCAACGTCCGCACCGCGGCCGACCCGCGCGTGCGGGAGCTGGAGGCGCGCACCGCGGCCGCCGCCGGCACCGAGCGCGCCGCGTTGACCGCGGAGCTCGACGAGCTCCGCGCGTCGGTCCGCGCGGAGAAGCTCGGCGAGGTGGCCACGGAGTTCGACCGGGTGCACAACATCCAGCGCGCGGTGGAGGTCGGGTCTGTGGACGCCGTCATCCGCGCCGCCGAACTCCGCCCGCGCATCATCGAGGCCATCGAGTCGCGTCTGCGTTAGCCCGCGTCAGACCAGGTTGACCCGCGCCGGTCCTCCGTAGCCGCGTCAGCCCAGCGTTGGCCCGCGTCACTCTGTGAGGGCCGCTTTCATGACGTCCCGCAGGGGCGTCGGCGGGTGGCCGATCAGGTCAGCCAGCGCCGGGTCGACCTGGGCGAACTCGCCCTGCCTGCTGGCGGCGAACATTCCGGCGAGCATCCGGGCCTGCGGCTCCGGCACGCCATGGGCGAGCAGGTTCGCCACGTACTGCTCGTCGGTGATGACGACGCGCCTGATCGGGCGCCCGGTGAGTTCGGCGGCGATCGCGGCGACGTCGGCGAGGTCGAGGGCCGCGGAGCCGGTCAGCGGCGGGGTCGGGCCGTCGAAGCGGCCCTCGTCGGCCAGGATGACCGCTGCGGCCTCGGCCAGGTCGGCGTGGGCCGTCCAGGAGACCGGTCCGTCCTGCGGCGCGACCAGTTCGCCGGTCCGCAGGGCGTCGCCCAACAGCATCAGTGTCGTCGCGGCGTAGAAGCCGTTGCGCAGTGAGGTGCGGGCGACGCCGGACTCCTCCAGAGCCGCCTCGGTGGCGGCGTGGTCGGGGATGGGCGCGAAGAGCGAGGACGGGTTCGCGCCCATGTGGCTGGTGTAGAGGATCCGGCGCGCGCCGGCCTCCTTGGCCGCCGTGATCGCGGTGCGGTGCCGGCTGACCGCCGTGTCGCCGATGGCGTCGGCGGAGACGATCAGGACCTGTGAGGCGTCCTCGAAGGCGTGGGCGAGGCTCGCGGGCTCGGCGTAGTCACCCCGGCGGACGCGGACGCCCCGTTCCCGCAGCCACTGGGCCTTCTCCGGGTCGCGGACGCTCACCGCGACCTTCTCGGCGGGGACGCGTTCGAGCAGTTCCTCCACGATCGCCCGGCCGAGCCGGCCGCCGGCTCCGGTGACGATGATCATTATGGCCTCCCTAGCCAAGCAATGCAATCAGTGCTAACGACATAGACAGTATCACTGATAAATAGTGATGCTAACGCGAATCTGTTATCGTTGCCACCATGGATGCCGATGACGTCGACGCCGGGGGCGGCCCCCGCGCACGCATCCTCGCCGCCACGGCCAAGCTGCTCGCCGAGGGCGGCCGGGAGGCCGTGTCGACGCGTGCGGTGGGCGTCGCGGCAGGAGTGCAGGCTCCGACCATCTACCGGCTCTTCGGCGACATGCGGGGCCTGCTCGACGCGGTCGCGGCCGAGGGCTTCGCCGCCTACCTGAGCAGCAAGACCGGCCGGGAGCACATCGCCGACCCGGTCGAGGACCTCCGCGCCGGCTGGGACCTGCATATCGGGTTCGGCCTGGCCAACCCGGCCCTGTACCTGCTCATGAACGAGCCGCGCCTCGGGGCCGCAGGTGCCCCGCCCGCCGCCGCCCCGCCCGCCGCCGTCGCCGGCGAGAAGGTCCTCACCGCGCACATCCGCCGGATCGCCGAGGCGGGCCGGCTGCGCGTCAGCGAGGAACGCGCCGCCCACCTCGTCCAGGCGGCCGGTCTCGGCACGACGGTCAGCCTGATCACCATGCCCGCGGACCGCCGCGATCCGGAGCTGTCCATCCTCGCCCGCGAGGCGGTCATCGCCGCGATCACCACCGACGCCCCGGCGGCCGCGGCCCCCGGGCCGGTGACCGCCGCGGTCACCCTGCGCGCCGTCCTCCCACAGACCACCGCCCTCACCGACCCGGAGCAGCGCCTCCTGGAAGAGTGGCTCGACCGCATCGCCGACCCGGCCGGCTGACGGCTCCCAGGGGGTTCGTCACACGACCGTCGCGGCCCCTGTGACGGTCCGTGGTGGCTGGCGTCCCTTGAGGGGATATCCCCTGCGGGGGAGGAAGACGATGGTCCGTCGTGGCCGGCGTCCCTCGGGAGGGACCCTGCGGGGGGAAGAAGACGGCTAGGCGCAGGTCTTCTTGGCCGGAGTGCAGAGGTCGACCTCCGGGTAGCGGGGCGAGGGTTCGTCCAGCAGGGGTTGCCGCTCGCCACGCAGGTGCAGGTCCAAGAAGGCTCGGACGTACGTACGGGTGATCTCCACGGAGCGGGCCGCGGACAGGTCGCCCGGCAGGCCGAGGCCGAGAGGGCCGGCCAGGAGCGGCACGTCGGTGAAGGACTGGTGATCGGCGCCGGGCAGCTGGAGCCAGCGTTTCCAGCCGGTGAGGAGCTTCCAGTCGCGGTCCCACGAATGGTCGCGGCCTCCGGGTGGGTGGCCGGACGAGCCCATGAACAGGAACGGCCGCGACAGCCCGCTCTTGGGGATCCGGGCGTAGGTGGTGCCGTCCATGTCGATCCCGGCGCGTACCCGGGAGTCCTTCAGCATGGCCGCCAGCGCGCCGGCGCCGCCGATCGACTGGCCGGCCATCGCGATCTTGGACGGGTCGATCAGCGAGGAACCCTTCCAAGTCGCGTCCGCCCCGGTCAGCCGGTCGAGCACGAAGGAGACGTCGGCCGCCCGAACCCCGGCCACCTTCGTGCCGAAGCCGACGTCCGAGTCGCTGTCGCAGGCGACGCATTCGGCGACCCGACCGTCCGGGAAGGTCGTCGCGTAGTTCTCATACGTGTGGTCGATGCCGGCCACCACGTACCCTCTGCTGGCCAGCTCCTCGCCCAGGGCCGTGAGCGTGGTCCGGGGCATGGTGAAGCCGGGCGAGAGCACCACCAGGGGCAGAGCGCGCTTGCGCCCCGCCGGTTGGGCGTCGCTGAAGGCGTTGGTGCGCGTCCTGCTCAGCAGGTCGTACGGCGCGCCGGTCACCTTCTTGCCCTTCAGGGTGAGCTCCGACTCCTTCGGCGTCATGTACGGCGCCCGCCGCCCCTCACGCGCCCGCGTCGGGTACCACAGGGTGACCATGAGCTCCCTGGCCTTCGCTTCGGGCACCCATGGGTCGGGGCGGGAGGTGTCCTTCAGATACAGGGCGGTGGTGCCGACCGGCTGCGTGCCGGTGGGCGCGGGCAGGACCGGGGGGCCGGTGGGTCTGGGGGAGGGGCCGGTGCCGGCGCCGGACCTGGGCGGGGTGGGCGCGGAGCAGGCCGCCGCGGCGAGGAGGACCAGCCCGGTGACGGCTGCCAGACCACCGCGCAGGAGGGGCTTCGGGGTGATGGCATGAGGCATGAAGAGGTCCGTCCTTTCGGCGGGACGACCTGGTGGGGGGGGTGGCAGGGTCGTCACTTGTGCAGCAGGGTCAGGGCCCTGGCCAGAGCGGGGTCGCGGCCGGCGGCGGCGTCCGTCGGGGTCAGCGGCACGTAGTCGTCGGGTGCCACGCCGACCCGGTCGATCACCTCGCGGCCGGGCGCCAGGTGGTGCTTGGACGGGAAGCCCAGCATGGTGTTGTTGCCGAGGAGGTACGGCTGCGCCGGGCCCGAGATGACGCCCGCGGTCCGCGTCCCGACCAGCCGGCCGAGACGCAGGTCCTTGACGGCGGAGCTGAAGTGCTCGCACGCCGAGGCGCAGGCGCGGTCGGTGAGCACCACCAGCGGCAGGTTGAGCAGCGCGACGCTGTCGTCGGTCCGCGTGGTCTCGCACGTGCCGTCCACGGCGCACTGGTAGGCGGTGACCTTGCCGTGGGCGAACCCGCTCAGCAGGCGGGTCGCCTCCACGGGGCTGCCGCCGCCGTTGCCGCGCAGGTCCAGCACGACGCCGGTGAGCGTCCTGCCGGTGCGCAGCCTGGCTATCGCCTTGAAGACCCGGTTCGCGGCGTCGGGCGCGAAGCCGCGCAGCCGTACGTAGGCGATGTCGTCGCGCGGCAGCTTGGCCGTCACCAGTTGCGTGGTCTCCGGATCAGGCTGGTACAGGCCGGGCTTCAGGGTCACGCTCCAGCGGCGGCCGGTGTCCTGCCGCAGCAGCCGGAGCCGGACCGCGGCGGCTTCCGGGTACTGCGGGTAGAGCCTGGCGATCGCGGCCGGGGTGACCTCTCCCTTGATGAAGGGCGCCGAATCGTTGATCGATTCGATGACGTCACCGGGGCGCAGCCCGGCCTTCTTCGCCGGTCCGCCGAGGACGGAGGTGACGAACAGCGGGGGCAGGGCGGCCCCGGGGTTGCCGGCCACCTGGGGGCCGATGTTGGCTCTGAGGCCCAGGCCGTACTGGTCGTCGTCGTAGGAGTCGGGCGGCCGCTGAACGCCGGACGTCCAGCGGGCGTGGTTGTCGCCCAGGGCGGCCACGATGGCGCGCAGGGTGGCGGCGGCCAGCTTCGCGCGGAGCCCGGCGTCCGGCGGCAGCCGGTCCGTGACCCGCCGGTAGGCCGCCTCGAACGCGGCCCAGTCGGCTTCGCGATCCCCGGCGAAGGCCGGCAAGGTGGCCTCGGCCAGGTCGCGCCCGCTGCGGTTGAGCTCCTGGGTGAAGGCGACGAATCCCGCGCTCAGCAGCGAGCGGGCGTCCAGCGTGGTGCCGCTGTAGTAGTTGGCGAGGATGCACCGGTAGGCCTGCTCGATGACGTCGATCGTGGCGGGTGTCTCCGCCGCGATACCGGGACCCCGCTGAGGCGGCGCGCACGCGGGCGTTCCGCCGGCCGCCGCCTTGCCGGGCTGGGTGCGCGGCGGTGTCTGCCCCGTGCAGGCCACCGCCAGGAGGAGGACGAGTCCGGCCGTCACGGTCTTGCCGATCATGACAGGCGCCTTCGGATCCACCAGAAGCACAAGCCTGTCAGGCCGAGGGTGAGAAGGGCGTAGATTCCGGTCTCGATCCACTGGAAGGGCCAGAAACGCTCGAAGGGCTGGTACGTCGCCTGTTGCCGGTAGCCCACCCGATTGATCTCACCGAGGCATCCGCTCTGGCCGCTTGGGTCCGGCTTCTGCTCCTCGGATGGTGAGCAGGGTCCCGATGTCGTGGAGACCTGGACGAGGCCGTCGGCGCCGACCGGGCGGCCGGCCGGATCGACGAGCCGGCTGGACAGGACCCAGGCGCCGGTGTGGCCGGGTATCGCCGAGTCCAGGATCACGCGCGGATTCGCGCCGCCGCGGGGCAGGCCGATGTTGTCCACGTTCTCGCTGCTGAGCGTGAAGGCCGAGCTGACCGGCGGGAGCAGGTGGGGCCGGACCAGCAGCGGCAGGGCGATCTGGAGGGCGGCGAAGACGACCAGGGTGACGGCCATGGCGGTCAGGGTGCGGCGCAGGAACATCCCCATGGCCACACCGAGGACGAAGGCGAAGGCCGCGTACCCCATGGGGGCGATCCCGCGCGCGCCGAACACCAGCGGATCCATCAGCGCGAAGCCCGGGGCGGCCGACTTGTCCAGGGGGCCGGACCACCAGGTCACCGCGAGGCCGCACAGACCGGCGGCGGCCATGGCGGCCAGAGCGGTGAAGGTGAGCTTGACGGCCAGCCAGCGGGTGCGGGTGATGCTCTGGTTCCACACCAGCAGGTGCGTGCCGGCCTCCAGCTCCCGGCTGATCAGCGGCGCCCCCCAGAAGAGCCCGACCAGGCCCGGCAGGATCAGCACGATGACGGTGACGATCAGGAAGGGGCCCTGATAGTCGTCGAAGAACCGGTCGAAGAAGCGCGCGCAGTCGCCGTTCCGTGCGCAGGCGGTGATCCCGCTGGAATAGGCGTCGGCCAGGGACGGGCCGGTCAGCGCCAGGGCGGCGGCGAGCACGACGAGGACCGCGGCCATCATCGCGGCGGCCCCGCGGAACTGACGCCAGGTCAGCCAGATCATCGCTGCACCTCCAGGGCGACGCGCCGGTCGGGGGCGGTCTTCTCCATGTAGGCCAGGACGAGGTCTTCCAGGTTGAGCCGGCTGACCGTCCAGGCGGGATCGAGGATGGGGGCGTCGGTACGGACGACGAAGGTGCTCTGCCGCTCGGTGTGCCGCGCGGAGACGACGTGCTGGTCGCCGGGGAGCCGGTCGGGGTCACGGCGCGGGCCGGTGAGCCGGTGATGTGTGGCCAGGAGCCCCTCGACCTCGCCCGCCACCTGGACGCGCGAGTCGGCCAGCACGATCAGGTAGTCACACGTCCGTTCCAGGTCGGCGACCAGATGGGAGGAGAGCACCACGCTGAGCTCGTGCTCGACCACGGCCTCCATCAGGCCCTGCAGGAACTCGCGGCGGGCGAGCGGGTCGAGCGCGGCGACCGGCTCGTCGAGGATCAGCAGCTCGGGCCGCTTGGCCAGGCCCAGGGTCAGGGCGAGCTGGGCCCGTTGGCCACCCGACAGCTTTCCCGCCCGGTGCGCGGGATCGAGCCCGAGTCGCCGGATGCGTTCGCCGGCCACAGTGGTGTCCCAGCCGGGATTGAGCCGGGCGCCCAACCGCAGATGGTCGGCGACGCTCAGCCCGGCGTAGACGGGGGTCTCCTGGGCGACGAATCCGATCTTGGCCAGCGACGCCGGGCTGCCGGCGGCATGGTCGCCGAGCACGGTGATGCCGCCCGCCGTCGGCGCCAGCTGGCCGGTGGCCAGCTTCAGCAGCGTGGTCTTGCCGGCTCCGTTGGGGCCCACCAGCCCGACGACGTGCCCGGCGGGGATGTCGAGGGTGCAGTCTCTCAGCGCCCATCGCCTGCCGTACTTCTTGCCCAGCCCCTGGGCGCGCAGGACAGCGGCGCTGCCCTGGCTCGGCTCGGTCATGCTATGTCCTCCTGAGAGGCGGTCCGAAAGGTGGTCATGAACAGGGCCTCGATGCTTTCGTCGTCGAGGCCGGCCAGGCGGGCCTTGGCCAGCCAGCGCCGCAGGTCCTGGCGCAGCCGGCCGTGCGCGGCCAGCGAGGCGTCGGTCAGCGTCTTCGTCACGAACGTCCCGACTCCCGGCCTGGCCGCCGCAAGGCCCTCGTGCTCGAGCTCCCGGTAGGCCTTGAGCACCGTGTTGGGGTTGATCGCCAGCCGCGCCACCACCTCCTTGACCGTCGGCAGCTGGTCCCCCTCTTGCAGCAGGCCCAGCCGCAGCGCGTGCCGTACCTGCTGCACCAGCTGCAGGTAGGGCGAGACGCCGGACCGGCCGTCCAGATGGAACTCGATCACGATCACTCCATTTATCTAGACTCCTAGTACTTTAGATTACTAGGTCTAAGGAGGCGGTAAGGAGCTGGTGCCCCCGGCGTGGTCCCTCAGGCCGGACTCTTGCCATGACCAGCGGGATAGGTGATGCTTACTGACCTCTTGTGTGAATCGGCCGAAAGCTCCCAGAGCGCATCACTCGTGCTGTTACCTCTGCACCGACGTGGCGACGGGAGCAAGCAGAGAGGTAGTTCGTCCCCGTGACCCATGGCCCGTGGCCCCAGCAGCCCGCGCAAACACCACCGTCGACATCCATAGAACCGCTGCTGACCAGGGAATACGACGCCGATCCCGGCCTCGTGCACGAACGCCTGCGCGCCACGTACGGACCGGTCGCCCCGGTCGACCTCCTCGGGGTGCCGGTCTGGTTCGTCCTGGGCTATGAGGAGGTGCTGCGCGTCCTGCAGAACACGGGCGGCATCTGGAGCAAGCACGTCGACAGGTGGCAGGCCAACATCGAGGGGCGGCTACCGGCGGACTGGCCGCTGCTGCCCGTCTTCCAGATCAACAACTCGGCGTTTCAGGAAGGTACGGCGCAGCGCGAGTTGCGGGGCGCGTGGACCAGCGCACTCATGCCGTTCCAGAACCCCGGCCACATCCAGGCGCAGCAATTGGAACGTTCGATCGTGCGCTACGCCGACGACCTTCTCGACGTGCTGGCGGAAGGCGGCTCCACGGGATGGGCGGACCTGGCGGCGCAGTACGCGCGGCCACTCCCCCTGATGGTCGCCAACCGCATGCTCGGCTTCACCGCCGCACGCGGCGAGGACGTCGTGATGGACATCTGGCGGATGGTCGACGCCGGGCCGGACGCGCCCGCGGCGTTCGAGCGGCTGTACGCCGCCATGACGGAGCTCGCGGCGAGCAAGCGCGACCATCCCGGGGACGACCTGCCCTCCTACCTGATCGAGGCGAAGCCGGACTTCACGCTGGACGAGCTGGCCCGCGAGCTCCTCATGCTGCCCGGCCTGCTGGACTTCACCGCCAGCCTCGTCTGCAACGTGGTCGTCGAGGTCATCTCCAATCCGGATGTCCGGGAGAGCCTGTCGGCGGGTTCGATCGACGAGACGGTCAATCGGGTCGCCCTGCTCAATCCGCCGATGGCCAACCTGACCTTCCGGTTTCCGATGACGGACGTGAAGCTGGGCAACTACACGATCACCGCCGGGGATCCGGTCATGCTCTCCGTCGCGGCCGCGCACGCCGACCCGCGCTTCGCCGGGGCGATCGACCGGCAGGCCATCCGCAGCACCCGCGCCCACCTCGCCTGGGGAGCGGGGCCGCACAGCTGCCTGGGCCAGCGGCTCGCGACCCAGATCGCCACGATCGCCGTACGCCGGCTCTTCAGCCGGTTCTCCAAGATGAAGCTGGCGCTCCCGGCCGACCAGCTGCCCTGGCGCCCCTCCCCCTTCATGCGAGCGCTGCGGTCCCTGCCCGTCCAGTACGAACTCGCCAGCCCCCACGTCCCCGTGACCGCCCCCGCTCCCGCTCCCGTGGACACGCAGCCGTCCCCCGAGGGCGAGGCCGCCACCGGGCAGGCATCACCCCGGTCCGCGCTGTGGAACTTCCTGCGCGGGCTGCGTCGCGGACGATAGGTCCCGGCCAACCGGATGGGGCGCTCCATTTACCGTGCTACGGTGGCCGGTAACTGGAGACTCCCCTCCAGTTACCGGGATGGAGGATCCGTGCCCTACAGAAAACGCCTTCCGAAGCGAGTGGTCAGCCGGGTCAACGCCTGCGCGAGCGCGCTGCGCGCCTCCCCTCGCTGGGGTCGGCTGGTGCGGAAACACCTCACGATCGTCACCTACACGGGCCGGCGCTCGGGACGTGTCTTCAGCACACCCGTCGCCTACCGGCGGGCGGGCGACGTCATCACCATCGGCGTGCAGATGCCGGACGCCAAGGAGTGGTGGCGCAACTTCCTGGACGAGGGCGGCCCGATATCGCTGGATCTGGACGGCGCCGACCGCACCGGGCACGCGGTCGCCCGACGTGACGAAGCGGGCCGCGTCACCGTCACCGTGCGCCTCGACGCCTGAGCTGAGCCGTCACCCTCCCACCGTGGAGGTCCTCAGCTGCGGGGCGGCGGCGATCTCGGCCTCGGTGAAGCGCTCGGTGACCCACTGGCCACGCGAGAACAGGACCGTCTGGTCGGTGTGGTGGGGCGAGGCGGGGTTGGCGGACAGGGAGTAGGTCAGGACGGTACGCGTACGCGGCCCGTCAGGGGTGAGCTCGACGGCCATCATGAAGCTGGAGCCGGTGTCCACCTCCGGGTAGCGCCCGTCGGCGCCGAGCAGGCCCCTCATGCGCACCCGGTCGAAGCAGCCCTCCCCCTCGGTGCAGCCGGGAAGCGGGATCGAGGCGTAGCGCTGCGCCTGGCCCGGAGTCAGCGTCAGGGGGACGCGGTTGGTTTGGAAGAACGACACGGCATCGGCCAGGGCCTGCCGCACCGTCGGATCCTCGCTCTTGAGCCCCCGAGGGGTGGTCAGCGGACGCGCGGGATCGAACGGCACCCGCCAAGGGCTGATCACGGGCTCGCCCGGCCTGGTGGGGCGCCCGAGCCGGGTGAAGAACTCCCGCCACAGGATGGCCCCCTGGCCGTCCAGGGTGGCGCGCCCGTCCCAGTCGCGCAGCGTCCGGCAGGCCGCGCGCACGCTCACCCGCTTGCCTTCGGAGGTGGTCGGCTCGGGGTCGGCACGGCACAGCCGGAGCAGGTCCGGGCGCATGAGCTCGAAGGTGTAGTTGCGCTTGCCGTACACGGTGGCCTGGAGGGTTTTCAGGGTGAAGCCGGGCGCGCCGAGGCCGTCGGCGCCGGACCGCCGCTGGGCGATCATGTCCAGGCTGACCCGGGGGCGCGGCTCCAGCTCGGTGCGCGCCTGGCCCCACGCGCGCGGGTAGCCGGTCAGCGGTGCCGACGGGTTCGTCAGCCAGAAGGTGTTGTTGGAGTTGGCCACGTAGTCGGCGCGGGTCAGCCTGGGCTGGTTGGCCGGTCCGAAGATGCCGGGCACCACGGCGTCGCCGTCCTTGCCCCACCGGCACGCGGAGGCCGAGCCGTCCAGGACGTACGCCTCCAGCCCCGGAATGGGCGAGGGCTTGGCGCAGCGGCGCGCCTTGGCGTCGGTGACGTGAGGAACCACCGAGGTGTCGGCGAAGTAGGCGGTCCCGCCGGCGTCGGTGGCCAGCGTGTGGACGAACGCCATGCCCTGGTAGGTGGTCTGGGCCGCGCGTAGCTCGGCGAGGTTCCGCGCCCGGCCCATCGCCAGCCACTCGTCGGTGGCGCGCAGGTTGGCGGCGCCGGCGTCGGCCAGCGCGTACGCGACCTTGTCGGTCTGCCCGACGGCGAGCACCGGGCCGTAGCGCGAGGTGTAGAGCGTGTGGCCGCTGGTGGTGCCGTCCTGCAGGGTGACCTCCACCTCCTGGCGGCCCACGGGCTCCGCGTGGCCGTCCACCAGGTAGCTGCTCCGGTCGCCCGCGAGCGTCAGCTGGTAGACGGTGAAGCGCTGGGCGTGGGAGACGGTGTGGGTCCAGGCCACGCTCGCGTTGTGGCCGATCTGGACGACCGGCGTGCCGTACAGGCTGCCGCCGGAGACGTCGAGCACCCCGGGAATGGTGAGCTGCACCTGGTAGAAGCGGCGGATCCCGTTCCACGGGAAGTGCGGGTCGGCCAGCAGCATGCCGTGGCCGTCGCGCGTCGCCTGCCGGCCCAGCGCCCAGGCGTTGCTGCCCGCGGCCGGTCTCCTGTCCGGGCCGTCGGCCTCGGGCCCGCGCACTCCGGTGATGGCGTCCTTGAGCCCGGAGTTGCCCACCATCCGGTTGAGGTCGAGCAGGTTGTTCCAGATGTCCGTGGCGGTGATGGGGCCGACCCAGGCCTTGCCCCGGCAGGTGGGATCGGGCAGCTTGGCCACCCCGGTGTCGGCCAGGTAGCGGTTGTACCCCGCGACGTAGCCGTCGACCAGGCGGCGCACCTCGTCGCCCGGCCCCACCGGCGCGGGCCGGGCCAGCAGCCGTCCCACGACGCCGGAGCCCGCGACGCTCTTGTAGTAGACGTCGCTGGACAGGTTGGTGACCGGGCGGACCGGGTCGTCGGACATGGCCGTGGCGCCGAAGTAGCGGGAGCGCTCGCCCCGCATGGTCACCACCCACGAGGCCAGCACGCACAGGTTGTCCTGCGCGAAGGCGTAGCCGTACCCGAACCCGAGGCCGCCGTAGTCCTGGGCGGAGATGTGCGGGATGCCGTACTCGGTGCGCCGGATCGTGGCGGAGTAGCGCTCGTCGGCGGCAGCGGCGACGGACGGCGCGGTGGCGCGCACCACCACCACGGAGGCGAGCACGACCAGCGCGAACAGCGCGGCCAGTCGCGGTATGAGCTTCATGTGGCTCCTATTCGAAACGGGCGTCGTCGGGCGCGGTCAGGCGCCTGAGCAGCGGCAGGCCGGCCAGAATCACCAGCAGGGAGGCGGTCAGGCCGCCGCCGACGGTCGCGAAGTAGACGGGGCCGGGCAGCGCCAGAGCGGTCTTCTTCATGGCGAGCTGGTCGATGAGCGGCTCGGCCACGCCGAAACCGGCGCCGGCGGCGAGCACGGCGGCCAGGACGAGCGGCAGCGCGGACTCCAGCAGCACCACCCCGGCCAGGGTGCGGGTGGGGGTGCCGGCCAGCCGCAGCAGGGTGAACGGCTGCCTGCGTTCGACCAGCCCGCCGCCGACCGCCACCACGAGGCTGCAGCCGCCGACGATGAGGGTCAGGGCGACGACGGCCAGCGCGATGTTCTGGCCCTGGGTGTACAGGGTCGCTCTGACCTGGGCGACCTCGGCGAAGGTCATCGGGGCCTCGACGGTGTGCTCGGCCAGCAGCGTGCGGATCCGCTCCACCGCCGCCGGGTCGGCCGTGGAGATCAGGATCGCCTCCATGGCGAGGCCGGTGGTGGTGGAGACGGACCGGCTGCCGGGTCCCGCGACGGGAAGGATCTTGTCGATGGTGAGCGGGTTGTCGGCCCCGGCCACGCGGTTGAAGACTCCCGCCACGGCGTACGCGGCCGCCGGGCACCGCCCGAGCACGGGGAAGCGGGCCAGGCGCGCGCATTCGACGACGGTCCTCGGGGGCGGTGGGCCGTCCGTGGGCATGGGGGCGCTCGGCTGCTCCGCCATGGCGTAGATCGGCAGTACGTCCACGCCCGGGAAGTCGCGCAGCCGGGCGAGCAGGTCCTTCTGCGCCTGCTGGGCCAGCCCCGCGGTGCCGGGCCGGTCGAACTGGGCGCGCAGTACGTGGTTCAGCGCTCCCCCGGCCACGGCCTGCTGGCCGGACAGCACCGCGGGGACGACGCCGGCGATCGCCGTGCCGACGAACACCGCCAGCACGAGCCCGCTCACCGCGCGGAAGGCGGCCTTGGGGTCGGCGGCCATCCGCTGCGCGGCCAGCAGCGTCGCCGCGCTCCGGGTCCGCCGGGCGGCCAGGCGGGCGGCCCGCATCGTCAGCCAGGGGCCGGCCAGGATCAACCCGACCATGATCAGGGCGAGCCCCGCCACGGCCAGCACGGCATCCGGGTCGTTACCGCCGCGGAACACCGGTCCCGCGAACAGCCCCAGCCCGGCCAGCACCGGGATCACCCGCCACGCCCTCGGCGGGGGCGCCGCGCCCTTCCTGGCCACGCCGAGGGGTGAGATCCGCACCCGGCGTAGCGACCACAGGGCGGCGCCCGCCGCGGCGACCGGCACGCAGGCGAGCACGGCCGCGTACTGCCAGGGACGGGGGGCGATCAGCTCGGGGAAGAAGCGGGCACCCGTGATCCGCACCCCGGCCAGGGCGGGCCGTACCACCTGGAAGAGCGCCAGACCGGCCAGCGCGCCGAGCAGCGCGCCCAATGCGGCGTCCACCGCGGCCAGCACGTTGATCTGCCGGGAGGTGGCGCCTACCAGCCGGATCGCCGCCAGGCGGCTCTCACGGCGGGCGGCCGCCAGCCGGGTGGCGGTGCCCACGAGCGCCAGCAGCGGGACGACCAGCGCGATGGCGCCGACGCCGAAGCCGAAGCGGTAGATGTCGGCGTTGCCGTCGGTCGCGGGCTCGGTGGCGACCGTGTCGACCTGCGTGGCGCCGGGCATGGCGGCGACCTGCCCCGGCGTCCGTCCCACCACGATGGCCAGCTCGTCGGGCCCGGACAGTCCGGCCTGGCCGATCAGCCCGGCACGGGTGCCGGGGAAGCGATCGGCGAGTCGCTCGCGCGGCGCCGAGTCCAGCAGCGTGGCCAGCGCGGGCGAGGCGTAGTACTGGCCGGGAGCGGGCATGCGGGACAGGCCGGGGATGACCGGCGCCCGGGCGCCGAGGGCGGCGGCGTCCAGCCTCGTGATCGTCCGGCCGGCGTAGTAGTCCTCGTGGAGGTTCCACAGCGCGCCGTCGGCGGTGGCGTCCAGGGCCCAGCCGTTGGGGGCGGTGCCGCGCGTGCACTCCCAGCACCGGCGGTCGTTGGTGGCCTGGTAGGCGTTGAAGAGCGACAGCGTGCCCAGCAGCACCGCGACGCCGGCCGCCACCCCGGCGACGATCAGCGCCAGCCGGGCCGCCGCCTCCCTGCCGCTGCTCAGCGACAGCCGCAGGCCCAGCCGGATCATCGGACGATCCCGCCGGCGTACGGGTCGGTGACCCGGCCGTCGCGGACGACGACCTCCCGGTCGGCACAGGCGGCCACCCGGGCGTCGTGGGTCACCACGATCACGGTGGTGCCCTCCTGGCGGGCCAGGCCCACCAGCAGCTCCATCACGTGCTCGCCGGTGAGCGAGTCGAGCGCGCCGGTCGGCTCGTCGGCGAAGACGACCCGCGGGCCGGTCACCAGCGCTCTGGCGATGGCCACCCGCTGCGTCTGCCCGCCGGACAGCTCCCCCGTACGCCGGCCGCCCAGCTCGGCCAGCTCCAGCCGCTCCAGCCAGGCGGCGGCCCGCGCGTAGGCACGACGGCGCCGGGTACGGCCGAGCAGCAGCGGCAGCGCCACGTTGTCGGCCACGGTCAGCTCCGGCACGAGCTGGCCGAACTGGAAGACGAAGCCGAAGGCGGTGCGCCGTAACTCGCTGCGGCGGCCGTCGTTCAGCGTGTCCAGGCGCCGTCCGTCGAACCACACCTCGCCGCTGTCCGGGGTGAAGATCCCGGCCAGGCAGTGCAGCAGCGTCGACTTGCCGGAACCGCTGGGTCCCATGACGGCCAGGACCTCGCCCGCGCTCACCGACAGGCCGGCCTCGCGCAGCGCGGGCGTGTTGCCGAAGGAGCGGCTGATCCCCTCCGCCCGCAGTACGGGGTTGACGATCATCGCTCGCGCACCGCCGCCGTCAGCGCGTCCAGCCGGGCCTGGGTGACGTCGATCCACCGCAGGTCGGCCTCGAGGCGGAACAGCCCGTGATCGGCCAGCAGCGCGTCGACGAGATTGCCGCCGCGCTTGACCTCGGTCAGCTCACGCATGCGCCGCAGATGCGTCGCACGCTGGGCGTCGAGGTAACCCGCCGCGTCACGGCCCAGCATCAGGGCCAGCACGACCTTGGTGAACAGCACGGTCTGCAGGTACGGCTCGGCCGCCACCGGCTCGGCCAGCCACTCCTCGACCTCGCCCGTGCCCACCGGGGTGATGGCGTAGCGCTTACGGTCGGGCCCGTCGCCCGGCTCGCTCGGCCCGGCGGTGATCTTGCCGTCTCTGGCCAGCCGGCCGAGCGTGGAATAGACCTGGCCGAAGGGCAGGGGCTTACCGCGGCCGAAGAAGGTGTCGTAGTCGCGTTTCAGGTCGTAGCCGTGACTCGGCTCCCGTTCCAGCAGGCCGAGCAAGGCGAGGGGGACGCTCATGAGGCGCCACTATACCCCGAGGGTATATACGCCGGTGATAAGCCACGGCGATCTCCCGGCCCGGACCGTCGCGCCATGAGATCCAGTGTCAGGCGAGAGGGGGATTGCCCGCGATCCCGGACCGGGCCTCAAGGTGAGAGAGACTGAGCCCATGACGAGGGAAACCCGCGGACACGGACCCGCCATCGACGGAGAGGACGCTGAGTCTGCCGGGACAGACGGCTTCACCGTCGGCCGCGCGGCCGCGCTCGTCGGAATCAGCGTACGAACGCTGCACCACTGGGACGACGTCGGCCTCGTCCGCCCGAGCGGCCGCACCTGGGCCGGATACCGGGTGTACTCGACCGAGGACGTCACCAGGATCCACCGGGTGCTCGTCTACAAGGAGCTCGGATTCTCGCTCGCCGAAATCGGCCGGGTGCTCGACGACCCGGCCACCGACGCGCGCGAGCACCTACGCCGGCAGCGGTCACTTCTGGTCGAGCGCATCACCCGCCTCCAGGCGATGGTCCGCGCGGTCGATCGCGTGACGGAGGCCGCCGACTCAGGCATGCGGCTGACCCCGGAAGAGCAGGTCGAGATCTTCGGCAGCCACTGGAAGCCCACTTGGACCGAGGAGGCGGCGAACCGCTGGGGCGAGAGCGCGCAGTGGGCCCAGTACCTCGAGCGAGCCGCCGACAGGACACCGCAGGACTGGAAGCGGATGGCGGCAGAGGCGGACGCGCTGAACACCGACCTCGCCGCCGCCAAGCGCACCGGGGTCGCGCCCGGCACCGACGAGGCGAACACGCTCGCCGAGCGGCACCGCGCGTCGATCTCA
The DNA here is from genome assembly GCF_020215705.1 of Nonomuraea aurantiaca. GTDB lineage: Bacteria > Actinomycetota > Actinomycetes > Streptosporangiales > Streptosporangiaceae > Nonomuraea > Nonomuraea aurantiaca. The sequence goes on from NZ_JAIWNB010000016.1 coordinate 42,584, forward strand.
CAGCACTTCGACTGTACGCGGGCGATGCAGGTGTGCATCCTGCGGATGCACGCCGGGGACCCGCGCTTCGCGGAGTACTACGACACCCTTGAGCCGGGACTGGCCGTCTGGCTGCGCGACGTGATCTTCGCGAGCGCGGCCGCCCACGGCGTGGACCCGGACTCCGCGACCTGGGAGTGATCGCGCCCCGGTGCGGAGACGGTTACCCTGATCATGTGACGGACGCGATCCAGGTCGAGCGCATGCCGGCCACCATGCGAGCCGCCAGGTTCGTCATGACCCTCGAGGTGGCCTTCAGCCTCGTGGGGCTCGCCATCATGATCGGCACGATCGCTTTCGCCTTCAGTGGGCCGTTCCTCCTGCTGCTGCTCTACACCGCGGTGATCACCGCGTTCATGTGCTGGCTGCTCTCCCGCTGGTCTTCGCGACGTAAACGCGTGCGCTGGGGTGCCATCGCCGTCGAAGTGGTCTCGGTCGGTGGTTTCCTCCTCATGAACGCGATCGACGGCGGTTTCGGCTGGGTCAGGCTGGTCTCGCCCGGCACGCTCATACCGCTGGCGCTAGTCATCATGCTGCTCACGCCATCGGCGGCTCGCTGGTTCGACCGCTGATGACATAGCGACCGCACAGGCCCTCTCCAGCACGCTCAGCGGACGCCCGCTTGGCGATTGGGCGCCCAGAGCTGGTCGGCGTCATGGCCGCGTGTTGGCAAGCTGTGACCCCCGGCACGGTACGAAGCGATCGCTCCGGGCAGAGGAGGCCCCGTGCCGGAACCCTCTGATCACTCCACCGCGCAGGCCCCGGGCGAGGCCCGGACCGTTCGAGAGGAACACCCGTCGCTGCCGTTCGGCCGCCCCGGCCGTCCCTTCGGCAGCAACCCCTTCCTCTTCGGCTTCACCGCCGCCCTCGGCGTGCTGGCCGCCTGGCTGCTGGTCCAGGCGATGACGGCCGCCGTCTCGATACTGATCTTGATCGTGACGTCGCTGTTCCTCGCCGTGGGGCTCAACCCCATGGTGGAATGGCTGGAAGAGCGGCACCTGCCGCGCTGGCTGGCGATCACCCTGGTGTTCGTCGCGGTGATCGCGTTTTTCGCGGTCTTCGTCATCGCGGTCGTGCCCGCCGTCTCCCAGCAGAGCGGCCAGTTCGTCGAGCAGTTACCCACCTACATCAGCCAGTTGCAGAACAACCCGCAGGTGCGCGAGCTCGATCAGCGCTTCGGCCTGCTGGAGCAGGCTCAGGCCTACCTCACCGGCGGCCAGGTCGGACAGCAGTTGTTCGGCGGGCTGCTCGGTGCGGCCAGCGTCGTGGTCAGCGCGGTCTTCTCCGCCATCACGGGACTGATCCTGACGCTGTACTTCCTCGCCGCGCTGCCCTCCATCATCCGGGTCGGCTACCGGCTGGTCCCCAGGAGCCGGCGGCCGCGCGTACAGATGCTGGGCGATCAGATCTTCAAGAGTGTCGGCGGGTACGTGGCCGGGAACCTGCTCATCTCCCTGATCGCCGGGGTGACCTCGTTCATGTTCCTGTCGATCGCCGGCGTGCCCTACGCGCTGGCGTTGTCCATCATCGTGGCGGTCACCGACCTGATACCGCTGATCGGCGCCGGGATCGGGGCGACCATGGCCATTTTGGTGGCCCTGTTCGTGTCGTTTCCGGTGGCCATCGCCACGCTGGTGTTCTTCATCATCTACCAGCAGATCGAGAACTACCTGATCGCGCCGCGGGTGATGAAGTCCTCCGTCGACGTACCCCCTGCCACCACCATCGTTGCCGCGCTGATCGGCGGTGCGCTGCTCGGCGTGGTGGGCGCGCTGCTGGCCATCCCGGCCGCCGCCGCCCTCCAGCTGATCACGGCCGAGGTGGTGCTGCCGCGCCAGGAACGCCACTGACCCTGGCGGCCGTGGTTCTCAGTGAGGGCCTTGGGCGGGCGCGACCATGGTCGGGTCGTGTCCGTCGGCCAGGAGGATCATGATGCGGTGGGCGTCGGTGAGCAGGCTGCCGCTGACGGCCCACCCCTGGGGGTGGTCGACCTGACCGGTCTGGATCTCGGCGCTCATCTCCTCGTGGATCCCCGTGGCCTGGGCGTGCGCGCGGGCCAGCTGGTCCCGGATGGGGGCGGGGTCGTCGGCGTGCCGGACCTGAAGAGTCATGATGTCGGCGAGCTGGTCCAGCAGGTCGGCGTAGTCGCGGGCGAACGCGTCGCTGACGTCGGTCGCGCTGGACGGCGGGGTGTGGCGGTGGTCGAGGTGGGCCAGCGCCTGGATGATGGCGCTGGTGTGGGTGCTGACCGCGGCCATGGTCCGCAGTTGCGGGGTGTGGTCGCGGCCGGGTGGCACGGTAAGGCGGCGCAGGTTGTAGCGACGGCTCTCGGCGTCGGCCGCCACGGCGGCCTCGGCGGCGGCCAGGCGCTCCGTCAACCGGGTGGCCTGGGCCTGCCACTCGGCCAGGCCGGACAGGTCCCAGCCTTTGCGCAGCCCCTCGGCCACGTCGCCGAGCAGCTCAGCGCCCTGCTCGGCCAGGCGCCGGACGGCCGCGTCGGGGCGGCGGTGATACAGCGGCGGCCACAGCAAGGTGTTGATGGCGGCCCCGCACACCGCGCCCATGGCGGTGGCGATGGTGTAGGCCAGCAGGTAGCGCTCCTGAGAGGTGGCGCCAAAGGAGAGCATGAGGACGGCGGTGGTGGCCACGTCGGTGCCGTGCCTGCCCATCCGGCGCCAGCGCGCGGCCAGCAGCGCGGGCGGGATGACCAGCACGAGGCTGAGCGCGGTCAGCCCGATCAGGGAGCCGATGCTGCCGGCCAGGATGACGCCGGTGGCCACCGCGGCGACCCGGCGTAACCCGTTGGTCAGGGTCTGGTACACCGTGGCGTGCACCATGATCACGGCCGTGGCGGGCGCGATCCAGATGCTCTCGTGCGGCAGCAGCCGGCTGGCCAGGAACCAGGCCAGCACGGCGGCCAGGGTGGCTTTGCCGATCTGGCGGACCTGCAGCCGTTGGTGGGAGCCCTTGGTGGCCAGCCCCCGCAGGCTGGTGCGGATGTAGGCGAGCTCACCTCGCACCGTACGCGCTAGTCGGCCACGCCAGGAACGGATCACGACATGTCATGATATGTCCCGCGAGGACGGCGACCTGCACCGATGGTTCACAGGCCGTGGCGGCTGTCGCCCATCGCCAGTTCGCACAGACGCGCTTCCGCCTCGGCCGAGAACGGGTCCCGGTAGGCGGCCACCGCCTCTCGGGTCTCCTCGGCGATCAGGTCGGCGTTGATCTGGGCCCCCGCGGTGGCGCCCGCCGCCGCGGCGGTGCCCACCTGGGCGACCAGATCGCTGACATTGCCCGCGGCCCAGACCCCCGGCACGCCTGTACGGCCGGTCGCGTCGGCGGGGATGTACTCGCCGGCTCCCGTGGCATGTTCGACCGGCCGCAGCCCGAGCGCCGCCAGGAAACCGGCGCGCGCCACCATACGCGCGGAGACCGCCATCACCTCGCGCCGGACCAGCGTGCCGTCGCCCAGCCGTACTCCCACGATGCGGTCCTCGACGATCTCCAGGGACGCCACCTCGCCGTCCACCACGGGGATGCCGCGAGCGGCCAGCCGCTCGGCCTCCTCGCCGTCCGGCGGCGGCATGGTGTGGGAGAAGAGCGTGACGTCGGCGCTCCATTGACGCAGCAGCAGCGCCTGGTGCACCGCCGTCGGCCCACTGGCCAGCACGCCGATGGCCCGGTCTCGAACCTCCCAGCCGTGGCAGTACGGACAATGGATCACATCCCTCCCCCACCGAGCCCGCAGCCCCGGCACGTCCGGCAGTTCGTCGACCAGCCCGGCGGCCACCAGGAGCCGGCGCGCCCGGACGGACCTGCCGTCGGCCAGCGCCACGGTGAACCCCTTGGCGTCCCGGACCGCCGTGGCGACCTCCCCGGCCACCACGTGACCGCCGTAGCCGCGGACCTCGGCCCGGCCACGCTCCAGCAACTCGACCGGGCGGATTCCTTCCCGGCCCAGCAGCCCGTGTACGCCCTCCGCCGGGGCGTTGCGCGGGGCCCCCGCGTCGATCACCGCCACCGACCGCCGCGCCCGAGCGAGCATCAGCGCCCCGCTCAACCCCGCGGCGCCACCGCCGACCACCACCACGTCATAGCCGTCCCTCAGCTGATCGGTCACCTTGACCACCTCCGCGACGAACTATGCGACCCCAGCGACCGCTTGCGCAAACATTGTTGCTGATACAGCAAAGCGTGGCCGGATCCGTGGCGACTTCCCTCCGGCACCGCCGGGCACCGCGACGCCCCCCCGGACATCCCCACGTCCGGCGTCACCGCCGTGGACTGCCTGCGGATGTACACCAGGCCACAGTCAGATGATGCATGCATCCGAATGTTCTTAGTATCCTGTGACCATGTTGGGGACGAAGAGGTGGCGATGGTCAGGCTGACCCGGGCGCAGCAGCAGGAACGCACCAGAGCGGCCGTCCTGGCCGCCGCGCGGGAGGAGTTCGGCGAGCGCGGATACGCCGACGCCAAGGTCGACCGGATCGCGGAGCGAGCGGAGCTCACCCGGGGCGCGGTCTACTCGAACTTCCCGAGCAAGCGCGCGCTCTACCTGGCGGTCCTGGTCGACTCGATCGAGGGCTCGGACCTCCCTGAGGCGCCGTCGCCGCCCGGGCTGGGTGGCGCGTTGGGCGCGTTCGCCCGTAGCTGGCTCGACCGCCTGCCGCTGACCGGCGACACGCCCGCCGACGGAAGCCTGCGACTGCGCTCGCTGGCCGGGGTGTTCGACGACGGGCCGGGCCGCACCGCGCTGGCGCAGGTCACCAGGCTGGAGGCGCTGCTGCTCGCGCTCGCTCTGGAGTCACGCCCGCCGCGCCACCCGCGCCGCGTACGGCTGGCCGAACTGGTCCTCACGCTGCTGAACGGGGCCGGCCACCTGGCCGATACGGCGCCCGGAGTCGCCGACCCCTTCGACGTGGCACGGGCCTGCGAGCACCTGGCCGGCCTCGACCTCGCCGACACGTGGGACCCGCCGCATCTGCCCTTCGTCGCCCCCGCCCAGTCTGTCCAGGACCCCTGGGAGCCGCCCGCCGAGATGCCGGATCAGATCACCGGCCGGCGGGTCGGGTTCGACGCCGACGGCGTGATCGCGGTCCTCGGCGCCGGCCGGTTGGAGGCGGCGGAGGAAGCCGTCCGCGCCGCCCGGCCGGGCGACCGGATCACCGTGGCCGTGGTGGCGGGCGATCCCGCCGAGATCGGACGTCTCGTGCGGCTCAGGGTCGGCGACATCAGCGGGTGCCTGCGGCGGGTGTTCGCACCGGAGGCCCGGCCGGGCCTCCGGCTCGTCCTCGACGACCACGCCACCATCGCCTCCGCCGTCGGCCTCGCGGACCCCGGCGACGCCACCGAGGCCGCGGTACGCGTACAGGCGGGCAGGATCGTCGCCCGAGCCCGCGGACGCGGCGCGGCCCACGCCGTCGCGACCGCGGGAAGATGACGCCGCGCGGCTCATGAGAAGATCCCCTCACTGTTTGGGCTGGTTTCGACCGTTGAGGTGGTCTATGTACGCGATCCCCCTGGGTGACGACGGCGCGGAGCTGCGCCCGCTTGAGCCGTGGCGGGCCGCGGAGTTCCTCGCCCACATGGACCGGGGGCGGGAGTTCATCGGGCAGCACATCGCGCTGCCGGACGTCGTGACGGACCTGGAGTCGAGCCGCTCGTACCTGCGGGCGTACGCCGAGAAGGCCGCGGCCGACGTGGGCCGGATCTACGGCATCTGGACGGACGGCGAACTGGTCGGCGGGGTGCTCTTCCGGACGATGGACGTCGAGCAGGGCAACGCCGAGGTGGGCTGCTGGCTGGAGCCCGCCGCGGCGGGCAAGGGCCTGGTGACCAGGGCCGCGCGGGTGATCATCGATTGGGCCGTCGAGGAGCGGGGCGTCCACCGCGTGGAGTGGGTGGTCTCGGCGGAGAACGCGGCCAGCATCGCGGTGGCCCAGCGCCTCGGGATGACGAAGGACGGCGTGCTGCGCGAGAGCTACTCCTATCGGGGGAAGCGGCTCGACATGGAGGTCTGGTCGGTGCTCGCGCCGGAGTGGCGGGCGGGCGGGCAGGCGCATTAGAGCGATGCGCGCCGCTCCCCCGCCCGGCCGCTGATCTCACTGGACTCCCACGAGCACCGGCCATCCGCCCTGTGGTGTGAAGGTGGCGGCGGACGGCATGCGCAGTTCGAGCCGCTCGCGGCGCGCCCTGGCCAGCAGGCGGAAGTCGCCGAGGAGGCGATCGCCCACCGTCACCGAGCGGTCGACCCGCAACGACTCCAGCACCCACATGTGGGCGTCGAAGATCTGCTGGACGGTGAACTCCGCCTCCCGCCCGTTCGGTATCAGCTCGGTGAGCAGGCGGGTCTTGAGGGTGTGCACATAGGCGATGGTCTTTCCCGGCATCTTCGCCGCCACCGCCGGGTTCTTGGGGATCACCATGGCCATGCCCTCGCCCTTCTCGTCGAACGCCGTGCTCACCCGCGGATCGTTGCGCCAGAAACGCTGCTCGAGAATGTGGTCGACCTCGTACAGGTCGCCGCGCCCGCGGTTGAGCTTGGCCAGCGAGCGGAAGTCCTCCACCCGTCCGGCGAGCCTGTCGTAGTGCTCGATGTCGGCGGTGCTGAGCTGCCTGAGGCGGCTGTCGGTCCGCTTGGCGTTCTTGAGCACCTCGGCCCAATCCTTGCCCAGCTCGCTCTCCAGCTCCTGGATGAAGCGGGACCTGCCGCGCTGGCTCAGCGCCCACGAGATCGGGTCGAGCGAGCGGGCGATCCCCCGGGTCAGCTTCTTGGCGGAGAAGGCGTTGAACCCGGCCGCCAGGCGGGGGTTGCGGAAGGTCTTGAAGTTGGCCGTCAGGAGCCGCTCCACGACGCGCCGGTCCAGCTCCCGTAGGTAGGCGTTGCCCACGAGGTCGTGGAAGCGCCTGAGCACCTGGTCCATCGACAGCCTGCCCGTGGCGAAGCGGGTCAGCATCCGGGCCAGGTCGGTCGCGCCCTTGACGTCCATGCTGCCCACGGCCTCGAGGAACTCCCGCTCCGCGACGCGGCCCACCTCGCTGATCACGTCCTCTTCGAGGACCCGCGCCAGCTTGGTCGTCTTCAGCTCGGTCCGTACGGACTGCAGGACCGAGCGCGGCAGCGCCTTGGCGAACGGCAGCACCGACGTGATCCCGTAGACCAGGATCTGCCCCCCGCTCACCTCGTTGCCCCAGAAGTCGCGTCCCGTGGCCAGCTCGAAGGTCAGCTGCGAGAGGTCGTAGAGAACGTTGACGTACGGCACGAACTGGATCGCGAGCTCGAAAAGGAAGATCAGCGTCGGATGCTCGGGCGCGAAGTGGACCTCGACCTCCTGCGGCTGGAAGGTCGTGTTGTCGAGCACGGTCCCCTGCGGCGGGAAAGACGGAATGAACGAATCATCCAGCCGCAGGGTCTGCACATCGATGAATCCAGCCATGTCCTGCGACGCGGTGGCGCGCACGGTCACGTTGTGAGTGTGCACGACGCGTACCGTGACGTGGTCGCCGAAGATGTTGCCCTCGTCCTCGCGCGAATCGACGACGATGTCGTAGACGAAGGCCGCCGGTCTCCCGTCCTTCCTGTTGTCGATGTCGATGGTGACCGCGTAGCCGTTGAGCACGTTCCGGATGACCACGCCGAGCGGCTTCGTCGTGACGTTGACCGTGGCGGCCTGGGAGAAGAAGTCGTCGCGGCGCCCGCGCTCGTCGTCGGTGAAGGGCCCGACCGTGAAGGGTTGGGGCAGCAACCGCCACATCTCGATGACCGACGCGTCGGGCTGCGGGATCAGGTCGTCGTCCTGAGGACGGACGATTTCGATCAAGGGGTTGCGCGGGCCGAGCGCCAGGAGATCGGCCCCGCTCCGCCGGCCCGTGCGCCGGGTGGTCACCATGACCTGCCGGCCGACCGCGAGCCAGATCTTGGGGAAGGCCCGTTCCGCCGTGGGCGGCAGGTACCTCCAGGTGAAGGGCTGGTGGCCGGTCGTGTTCCAGGGGGGCGCCGTGAGCGTGATCTCCATAGTGGCCCCGAGGACCGGGTCGGCGATGTCGGAGAAGAAGGTCAGCACCCCCCGTCCCACCCCCGGTTCGACGTACCCGGTCAGCAGCGGGCCGGTCGCGATGGCCGGCACGACTGGATCTGCCATGTCCGCAATCCTCCATTCATGTGAGCGGACGATCAGGCCGAGGACCGGCGGCGACAGGCCGCCGCCGGTCCATGGGGGGCCGCTAGACCTCCACCCACTCCCCGTCGGCGTCCTGCTCCCAGTGGGGCAGCCGGTCGTCGTCACGCAGCTTCACCAGCGACGTGGGCACGCGCACGATCCACGGGTCGCCCTGCGGCACCTCCGTGCCGGGCCGGTCCAGCCGCTCGGCGATCTCGTCGGCGATGGGCAGGTACAGGGGGTTGGAGATGGTCGGCAGCGGGCCACCGTTCCAGATCTCGCCGAAGGTGAGGAAGTGGTCGATCGCGCCCTCGAATCCCGGCCGGGCGGGCACCGAGACCCGGCAGAACCCGGCCCGGAGGAAGTCGGCGAACGCCGGATCCGGGTCGTCGAAGCCGAGCCGCTCCTCCCACTGGTTCTTGCGCCCCCAGAAGTAGGGGTACGTCACGAAGGTCACGTGCTCCCACTCGAAGGCCTGCTCGAAGAAGCGCACGTACGGGCCCTCACCGGCGGCCTCGAACACGTTGATCTCCGGCAGCCCGTTGGCCGGGGAGGTCTCGATGGAGTCGAACAGGTCATAGTGCTGGTCGGTCAGGATGCTGACGCAGTTCTTCTTCAGCTCCGTCTGCATGAGGGCGAGATTGGCGGCCGGGTTGCGGCCCTGGATGTCCACCCCGGCCCGTAACTGCAGCGCCGCCAGTTTCTCCTCGTAGTCGGCCACCGCCGCCTTGTGCGCCGTCTCCAGCTTGGCGTGCGTCTCCAGCCGCCACTTGTCCATCGCCCGGTCCGTACGCTGGACCTTGACCTCCACGGCCACCGCGACCTGCGCGACGTGGAAGGTGTCGATGGCCACGGCCACCGTGTCGCGCTCGTCGTCCAGCGTCGTGGTCCACAGCCGGTCGCCGCCGGGCATCCGCTGCGTACGCCGTCCGACCACCACCTCCACCGTGTTGTCGCCCTCCCAGATGTTGCGCACCACGCCCACCGAGGCGTAGACGGCCCGGTAGCCCTCCTCGATGCTGATCTGGGCCGAGTGGTTGTAGTTGGTGTCGCTGTCGCCGCCACCGGCCTTGAAGTCCAGGGACTTCGTCTTGAACAGCTCGGGCGGCGGCTGGACGTCGGTCGCGCCGGTCTGCTTGACCCAGTACGCGAAGTTGATCTCGTTGATCTGGGCCGGGTTGAGGGGGAAGTCCGGAGGCTTGATCAGGTTCCGGGCGGCGGCGCTGGTCTGCTGCATGGAGGCGATGAGGAAGGCGGCCGGCTCGGGCACCATGAAGTCGAACATCGCCCGCAGCCCGTAGTTGAACAACTGGGCCTGGTACACCTTGTTGACCCACTGGTAGACGCCCGAGATGTTCTCGTTGCCGTGGGTGTTGTCGAGCTCGTGGGTGTTCTTCTCGATCGTCTCGGTCGTGGTCGTCAGCTGGGTGCGGGTCAGCACCCGTTCGGCGATCTTGCGTGAGGTCCGCTCGGTGACGTCCTGCGAGAACCTGGCGGCCGACTTGGTGGCCTCCTGCTTGCTGCGCGCGAAGGAGCCCTCGGCGCTGGCGGCGAACTCCACGACCGGGCCGTACCTGCCCGAGACGTTCAGCCCGGCCTTCAGCGCGACGTCCTCCTTGACCGTCTGCTCGGTCTCCCGGGTCATCTCGAACCGGTCGGTGGTCTGCAGGTCGCGGTCCTCGCTGGTGTTGGTCTCCTGCTCGTTGATCGTGATCAGCTCGGTGGTGTCGCGGCGGCTGTGGTCGCGTAGCTTGCGCTCGCCACGCAGCACGTTCTCGATGTGCGCGACGTCGGCCGACTCGTATCCGGTCAGCTGCTGCTTGACCACAAGCAGGTCGGCGATGCCGGCCGGGGCCACCTCGCCCTTGGTGTGCGGGACGCGCCCGTCCAGCGGGAGCGTCGGCAGGGGTACGGAGCCGCCGGTCCCGAGCGTTCCCCAGCCGGTGGTCACGGGCGTCTGGACCGTCACGAGGGCGTCGCCGACCCGCAGGAGCGACTGGCGTACCGGGTGTCCCGCCACCGCCTCCAGCCGGGCCGCCGTCGCCGCCAGGTCGGTCTCCAGCCGGTGGGTGAGCCGGTCGAGCGGCACCGCGGTCAGGTCGAGGCCACGGTCGGTGAGCAGCGTGCGGGTGGCCGCGGACAGCTGCTCGTTGGCCGTCGGCAGCAGGACGAAGCCGACCTCGGTCAGCGGCGTCGGCTGGAAGTCCGTACGGCCGCGCAGCACCGGGGCGGCCGTCTGCAGCAGCGCCTGGGCCACCGGCGCGTTGATCTCATCGGTGGCCTCGGCGGCCGTGGAGGTGGTCTCGGTGGCCGGAGAGGTCGCGTCGGTTGCCGGGGAGGCCGCGTCGGGTTCCTCCGCACCTGCGATGGGGATGACCGAGGTCGGGGCGACCCGCTCGCGCAGGTTGCCGTGGAAGGCGCTCAGGGCCGTGGCCACGTTCGTCAGCCGCAGCTGCTCCGGCGGTTGCACCGACCCGCTGCCCGACTGGGAGGTCACGTGGAAGTGCTCGGAGTTCAGGCCGCCCAGCTCCTCCAGCCCGGCCCGCAGGTTCGCGTGCTGGGCCAGCAGCCCGTCGACCTCCTCCTGGCGCGCGGCCACCGCCGCCGCGTACTGCTGCCGCTGCGCCTGCTCCGCCTCCCGGGTCGACAGCCTGGAGGTCAGGCCGAGGTCGAAGGGCAGGCGGAGCGAACGCCGCAGCCACCGCCGCAGCTCGTCCAGGTCCTTGGGAAACTTGTCGTCGGCCGCGTGGCGGGCGATCACCTCGGCGGTACGCAGCAGCCGGGCGAGCTGCTCGATGGGCCGCGAGTGCTCCTCCTGGAGCACCTTGATCGCCACCAGGCTGTCCCGCAGCCTCCTGACCGCGTTCTTGAAGTCCGCCAGCTCGATCACGTCGTTCGGGTCCGTCCCGAACACGTCGACGATGGCCTCGCGCACCATTTCCGGTGAGGCGCTCCCGTCGACGGTCTCCATCTCGTCCAGCCGCCCGGCCAGTTCGTCGAGCTCGGCGCCCAGCGGGGTGTCCGCCGGGTCGCCGATGAACTCCGGTCCCGCCACGAACGCCGTGGCGGCCTCCTCTATGGCAGTACGTCGCTGGGGTGCCTCGACGGCCTCCCGCAGCGACTGTTGAAACGGCGTGTCCTGGCTCAGCGGGATGCTGGGATTATCCGGATCCTGCGCCACGGCCGGCCGTGTGAGCATCAATCGAAAAAGACTCTCCATGGGGTTTTTCCTCCGCCCCGTCCTGAACGTGCCGCCCCCTTGCGACACCTCTCTGTGCTCTTTGGGGCGTTCCACCACGTTCCATCTGGCGTGCGGGCGGGTGTTGCTCAAGCGTCGATCAGGCGTCGCGCAGCCGTAGCGACAGCCCGCCGCCCAGGAGGGCCGCGGCGGACCAGAGGGCCAGGACGCCGAGTCCCGCCCATGGGCTGAGGGGCAGGGTGGACAGATGGGTGGTGGCCTGGATGGCGAGCCCGGCGTTCATCGGGGAGAGCTGCCAGAGGAGTTTCTGCCAGCCCGGGTCGGCGATCATGAAGGGCAGGATCGAGAGGACGTAGAGCAGGCCGAGCACGACCCCGATGGCCGTGGCCGAGTCCCGTACGGCGGCGGCGATGCCGAGGCTGAGCAGGGCGATCAGCGCGAGGTACAGGACCGAGCCGAACGCCGCGCGCAGCATCGGCCCCTCGAACAGGGACAGCATCAGGGTGCCGGGACCGCGGGTGAAGCCGTTCTCGAGCAGGATGCGCCGCCCGACCAGCAGGGACGCGAGCACCGCGACGGTCCCGGCGGCCAGCGTCAGCCCGGTGACGACGGCCGCCTTGGCGGCCAGCACGGTGGCCCGGCGCGGCATCGCCACCAGGGTGGTGCGGATCATGCCGGTGCTGTACTCGCCGCTGATCGCCAGCACGGCCAGGATGGCGGCCATCGCCTGGCCTACCTGGACCCCGAACAGGCTGATCTTGGCCGGGTCGTAGGCGCAGCCCGCCGACGTGCAGGACACGGCGGCGGCCGCCACGACGCTCACGGCGACGGTCAGCGCGACGAGCCCGAGCAGCAGCCAGCCCGTGCCGGCCACGGTACGGAGCTTCGTCCACTCCGCCTGCAGGTGTCGTCTCATGCGTCCCTCCGACGTAGCTGGAAGACGGCCAGGCCGAGCGCGAGCACGGCGTACCCGCAGAGCACGGCGAGCCCGGCCCAGGGTGCCAGCGGGTAGTAGCCACCCGATGGGGTGTAGTTGCCGAGCACGTGCGCGTACGCCGGAATGCTCTGCTGGATCGCGAAGCCGGCGGCCGGGGTGAGCCGCATCAGCCACTGCGCCGCGCCGGCGGGCAGGACCGAGGCGGTCGCGAGGATGTAGGGGACGACGATCAGCACGATGGCGGTGATGACCGCCGCGACGCTGCGCCGGAACAACGTGCCCACGGCGAGGGCGAGGACCGCGGCGGCGGCGAGCAGCGCCGCCGTGCCGGCGATGACGCGCAGTTCGGTGAACGGCGCCACCGGCAGGACGTAGTTGCCGTTGGCGACCAGGATCCCCTTGCCGAGCGTGACCGCCGCCGTGGCCGCGGCCAGTCCGGTGACGAAGGTGACCGCGCCGATGGCCAGGGCCTTGGCCACGAGCGTCCGGCCGCGCCGCGGGCCGGCGAGCAGGGTGGTGCGGATCAGGCCGCGCCGGTATTCGGTGGTGATGAACATGACCGCCACCACGATCACCACGATCAGTCCGGTCAGCAGGCCGGTGAGGGTGTTCTCGATCTGCGGGCCGTCCGAGAGCGGCGCGATGTCGCCGACGCCGGCCACCGTGTACGTGTCGCCGGACTCCTTGAAGCCGCCCGGATGATGGGCCGACCCGTCGGGGTCCAGGGTGACGCCCACGTCGTCGGGGCGCCACACGCCGTCGGCGACCGAGCCCTCCAGGCTGACCTGGTCGAACACGGCGGTGGCCTCGGCGAATCGAGAGGCCGCGCTGGACCCGCCGAAATCGCCCGGCGTCACCGTCAGGTCCCCTGGCGAGGCGGCGAAGAGCCCGACCTGCACCGCGTCCGGCAGTCCGGCCAGGTGCGCGGTGCCGACGCGGGTCCACTGCCTGCCGTCGGTGGACTCGTAGCCGGTGAGGTCCTCGCCGGAGCGGGTCAGCCGCAGCCAGCGTGGGGACCGCTGGGAGACGCCGCCGGGCCGGCCGGCCACGTCCTGGGTGAAGTCGTGCTGCATCCGCACGCCGTGCGCGCCGGTGACCATCACCGCCGCGTACGTGGAGCCCTGCTTCATGCTCTCCTTGATCATGACTCCGGCCTTCGCCCAGGGCACGAGACCGGAGACGACGCGCCGGGTGCCCGGGGTGGGGGTGGGGGTGAGGTCGGGCAGGCGGATCTGGCCGGTCATCGAGGTCACCCGGACGGTGATGCTGCCGTCTCCGTTCAGCGGCCGGTGGACGAAGTAGAACTTGTCCTCCACCGCCTCGCCGCCCGGACCCACCGGTACGGCGGGACAGGCGCCGCCGCACGACGTGTGGCTGCCGGAGGCGGACAGCAGCCCCAGCAGCACGGTGACCAGCGCCGCGGCCGCCATGGCGAGCACCCAGCCGCGGACTGTACGGAACTTGGTCCATTCGGCGCGCAGCAACCGCGCGAAGCCGGAGCGGTGGGCGACAGTGGTGCTCAGTCCGGGCGCGTCGCCCCGACGCCGATCGCTCATCGCGCCGCCTCCTGCCCTGCGGCACGGAACTCGACGGCGTCGCGGGTCAGCTCCATGTACGCCTCCTCCAGCGTCGCGCGATGCGCCGACACCTCCGAGAACGGCACCGCGGACCGGTTGAGTACCGCCACGACGTGCTCGGCCGCCAGCCCGGTCACCGTGAGGGTGTCGCGGCCGGTGGCGGCCACGGCGGCGCCGGCGTGGGCCAGCGCCGCCATCGCCTCCGCCGGCGCCGTGGTGCGCAACGCGACCCGGCCGGTGGAGGCGGCGGCGATCAGGCCGGCCACGCTGGTGTCGGCGACGACCCGGCCGCGCCCCACCACCACGAGATGGTCGGCGGTGTCCTCCAGCTCGCTCATCAGGTGGCTGGAGACCAGCACGGCCCGGCCCTGGGCGGCCAGCGCCCGCAGGAAGCCGCGCATCCACACGATGCCCTCGGGGTCGAGGCCGTTGGACGGTTCGTCGAGCATGAGCACGGGCGGGTCGCCGAGCAGCGCGGCGGCGATGCCGAGCCGCTGCCGCATGCCCAGGGAGAAGCCGCCCGCCCGGCGCCCGGCCGCCGGCCCGAGCCCCACCCGCTCGATCACCTCATCGACCCGCCGGGCGCCCAATCCCTGGGAGTGGGCCAGCCACAGCAGGTGGTTGCGGCCGGTGCGGCTCGGCTGCAGGGCCGCGGCGTCCAGCAGCGCGCCGACGTGACGCAGCGGGTCGCGCAGGCCCGTGTACGGCCGCCCGCCCACCAGCGCGGTGCCCTCGTCGGCCGCGTCCAGGCCGAGGATCACCCGCATCGTGGTGGACTTACCCGCTCCGTTGGGGCCGACGAAGCCCGTGACCTGCCCCGGCTCCACGGTGAAGGACATCCCGTCCAACGCCATGGTCTGGCCGAACCGCTTACGCAGCCCGGCGACCTCGATGGTTGCTCGCATGGGTTCGGTTCTACGCACCACGCCATAACGTGGGCCGAACGGAGGCTGTCACGTCGTTGTTAGGTCCCGGACGGCATCCTGGAACTCATGAGGAAGCCACGGAACCGCACCGTACGGCTGCGCTTCACCGCCCTGTACGGCGCCCTGTTCCTGCTGTCCGGCGTCGGGCTGCTGGCCATCACCAACCTGGTGAGCCTGGGGACGCGGGTCTCCTCCCCCATGGAGACACCGCCGGCCGAGCAGCTCACGCCCGGCGCCGCCCAGGAGCTCATCGGCCGGCTCCAGAGCCGGCTGGCGGAGATCCAGGCGCTCCAATCACGCCAGCTCCTCATCGGCTCGGCGGTCGCGCTGGCCGTCATGGCCGTGGTGTCGCTCGTGCTGGGCCGGGTGGTCGCGGGCCGGGTGCTGCGCCCGTTGCGGACGATCACCGCGGCCACCCGGCGGATCTCCGCCGACAACCTGCACGAGCGGCTGGCCGTGCCGGGCCCGGCCGACGAGGTGAAGGACCTCGCCGACACCATCGACGGGCTGCTGGAACGCTTGGAGGGCTCCTTCGACGCGCAGCGCCGGTTCGTCGCCAACGCCTCCCACGAGCTGCGCACCCCGCTGGCGACCATGCGGGCCTCCCTGGACGTGGCCCTGGCCAAGCCGGAACCCGTACCCGCGCAGACGGTCGCGCTGGCCGACCGGCTGCGCACCGAGCTCGACCGGGTCGACCGGCTTCTGGAAGGCTTCCTCATGCTCGCCCGCACCCAGCACGGCGCCCTGGCCGACCGGGCGGAGATCTCACTCGGCCGTACGGTGTCCGCGGCCCTGGCCGACCGAGCCGCCGACATCACCGCCAAGAACCTCACCGTCCACGACGGCGACGTCCACGACAGCGCGTGGACGCGGGGCAGCCGGACGCTCCTGTCCCGCCTGGCCGAGAACGTGATCGACAACGCGATCACCCACAACCACGACGGCGGCTGGATCCGCCTCGCCGCCACGGCCGACGGCGCGACCGCGCTGCTCGTCGTGGAGACGGGCGGGCCGGTCCTCGATCAGGAGCAGGTCGCGCGGCTGGCCCAGCCGTTCGAGCGGCTCGGCACCGACCGGACCGGCTCCGGCGACGGTGCCGGGCTCGGCCTGTCGATCGTCGCCGCCATCGCGACCGCGCACGGCGGCGGCCTGGAGCTGCGGGCGCGGCCGGAGGGCGGCCTGCGGGTCACCGTCTCGCTGCCGTCGACGTCCGCGCGGGTGGAGGCCCCGGCGTGAAAGTGCAGGTGGCCGGGGGCGGAGGCCCCCGTGTGAAGGGTTGGTGGTCGGGGCGGAGGTCCCGGCGTGAGGCTCAAGAGCCCGCACTGGCCCGGACGCGGCGCGGCGGGCCGCTTCCCTGGATCTACTTTCTGGATCCGAGGAGGCGGCCCGCCCGCCCATTGGTCGGGCGGTTCGGTCAGGGGGTAATGATGGCCAGCTGCGAGATGTTGTCCTCGGTGACCCAGAGATTGTCGTCGGGCCCGGCGGCGATGTCGATCGGTCCGGAGGAGACGGTCGGTAGCTCGTATTCGTTGATCGTCCCGGAAGTGGTGACACTGGCGACCTGGTTGACCTCTTGTTCGGTGAACCACAGATTGTTGTCCGACCCGACGGTGATGCCCCACGGGAAGCTGTTGGAGTCGGAGAGCGTGTACTCGGTGAAGGTGCCCGTGGTGGTGGTCTTGCCGACCTTGCCGTTGGCGTCGGTGTACCACAGGTTGCCGTCCGGCCCCGTGGTGATTCCGATGGGCATCGCACCGGAGGACGGTGCGGCGAACTCGGTGATCGTGCCGCCGGTGGTGATCTGCCCGACGCTTCCGATGAGCGGTTCGCTGAACCAGAGGTTGTCGTCCGGACCCGCGGTGATGCGCATCGGGTAGGTTTCGCCGGACGGCAGCTCGTACTCGGTGATCGTCCCGGAGGTGGTGATCTGGCCGATCTTGTTGCCCATCGTCTCGACGAACCACAGAGCGCCGTCCGACCCCGCGGTTATGCCCCACGGGTAGGCGTCGCTGGTCGGCAGCTCATATTCGGTGATCGTCCCGGAGGTGGTGATCCGGCCGATCTTGTTGCCGATCGCCTCGGTGAACCACACCGCGCCGTCCGGCCCGGTGGTGATGTGCGCCGGCTCGGCGTTCTCGGTGGGAAGGGAGTACTCGGTGAACAGGCCCTCTGGCGTTACTTTCCCGATCTTGTTGGCGTAGTTCTCGGTGAACCACACGTTGCCGTCAGGGCCGGCTGTGATCCCGACGGGAGTGGCGGGGTAGGTCGGTATCGACAGCTCGCTGATCGACGGCGTCCGCCTGCCGGCTTCCGCCGCGAGCCTGGCAGCCCGAGGGCTGCGGGGTGCGGGCGGGAAGTGGCACTTGATCCGCCGATGCTGCGGCATCTGTCTGAGCTTGAGGCAGAGCTTCACCCAGGGGCGGGGCGGGTGGGGCGGGCGGGGCGGGGAACCGGACGCGGATACGGCCATGGGCGCGCTTGCCGCCATGGCCAGGGCCATGACCACGAGCGGATACCCCAGGCGTCGAGCCAAGTGAGACATGACATCCCTTCCAGAAGACGAAAAAGGACCGCGAGCCGGGCGCCATTCGGTGAATCGAGGCTCGCGGTGGCGGGCCGCCGTCAGCGGGATCCGCGGCATCGGCGCAAATACCCGTGGGCCGAGCCGGACAATGGCGTTCGATGTCCGCTTCGGCGCTCTCAATATCTCCCGCGGTCGTGGCTCGCCTTCGGCCATCCGCGTTCGTGGCTGGTCACGGAAGTGCCAACTCATCGGCAGCCACCGCTGCGGGCCGTCGAGCCGTGTCGGCAGGCTGGCCCTTCAGGCACGCGCGCCGTGTCGGCAGGCGCGCCGTTCAGACAGGCTCGCGCAACGGAGTTACCCGCACGGCTCGTCCGCATTCCCGCATCCAACGCCGTTCTGGACCAGAGTGAAGTGGCACATCGGCATAATCACCGTTATTCCTCACACATGGCTCCCCGCGGTGAATCGCCAATTTCTGATAGTCGTCATCTGATCACCAAAAGTGTTCCAGGTACCCTCTGGAATGGTTCCCACAATCTGATCACTGAGGAGAATGTGCTGAGAACGGCCCAGAGAGGGCGGGAAATGCTATGAAGGAGACAGCAGTGTTCAAAAGCCGCTTGGGCCTTCCCCTGATAGGCATCGCCGGCATGATGGCGGGCGTGGCTGTGGCCCCGCCCGCACAGGCCGGCACCTGTGCCGCGTCCACCACCTGTTCAACCACGGTGACCTTCACCGTGACCGCCGAGGGCGGGCTGCAGATCACCGTACCCGACACGGCGAGCCTCGGTAGCGGCGCCTCGGGCGGCCAGATCAGCGCGCAGCTCGGCCCGGTCACGGTGTCCGACCAGCGTGCCGCGCTCACCGCCACCTGGGTGGCGTCCGTGGTCGCCGCGGCGGGGGCCTTCACCACGGGCGGCGGCACCGCCGCCGAGACCGTTCCCAACACGGCCGTCCTGTACTGGTCCGGCCCGGCGACCGCCACCACAGGGACCGGCACCTTCGTTCCCGGTCAGGTGGACGCAGCCGCCGCGCAGTCGCTGAGCACTTCACGCACTGCCTTCAGCAAGACGACCGGCTCCGGCGACAACTCCGCCACCTGGAACCCGACCATCGTGGTCAACGTCCCCGACGAAGCGGTGGCGGGCGTCTACACCGGTACGGTGAACCACTCCGTCGCCTAGCCCACATGTCCATTTCACTGTTGCCCCGGCTCGTCTCCGTGACGCTGCTCGCGTACGCGATGCTCAGCGCACCGGCGATCGCAGACTCGAGCCGGGGCGCGGCGCGCCCCTCCGGCGAGGACAGCATCGGCATCCGGTTGCTGGAGATCCCCGCCAACCGGATGGACGACCCCCGCGCGCACGCCTTCATCGTCGACCACGTCAATCCCGCCACCACGTTCACCCGGCGCTTCGAGGTGTACAACATCTCGGACAAGCCCCAGCACGTGCAGCTGTACACCGCAGGTGCCGGTATCAGCCACGGCCGCTTCACCTTCGAGCCCGAGCGCACGTCGAACGAACTGAGCTCCTGGATCAAGCTCAACCAGGCCGCCACCGACCTGCCGCCGCATGGCCGGACGTCGGTGAAGGCCACCGTCGGCATTCCCGCATGGGCTCCCAAAGGCGAGCGATACGCCGTCATCTGGGCACAGATCTCCTCGCCCGGCGCGGGGCGGCAGAAGGGCATCACCCTCGTCAACCGCGTAGGGCTCCGCGCCTACCTCGACGTCGGTCCGGGCGGTGAACCACCCTCGGACTTCACGATCGCCGAGATCCTGCCCCAGCGGACCGAGGATGGGCAGCCGAAGATCGTGGCCACCATCGCCAACACCGGCGAACGCGCCATCGACCTCGAAGGGCAGCTGTCGCTCACGGACGGGCCGAGCTCTCTGAGCGCGGGCCCCTTCCCGATCGATCGGGGCACGACCCTGGCCCCCGGCCAGCAGGGGGAAGTCTCCGTACATCTGGGAGAGGATCTTCCCGACGGGCCGTGGAAGTTCAGCCTCACGCTCAGGAGCGGTCGGGTCGACCGGACGGAGACCGGAACGCTCACCTTTCCGCGCAAGGCGGGGTCGTGGGGCCTGGCCGCCGTGTCGGACTCCCCGCTGATGCTGATCCTCATCCTCCCATGCCTCGCGGCCCTCGCCGCCGGGACAGTCCTGATCATCACTTTTCGCCGTTTGCGCGCACGCCGTAAGAGCGCCACCGGAGCCGATGCGAGCCGCTGAGCGGCGATCGGCTCCGCTGCGGCCGTCGGCGTCTGGTCACCGGATCAGGCGACCGAGTGGCTGATAGTGCCGGTATAGGTACCGGCCACCGCCTGGTCGGGGACATCGATCACGATGGTCGGGTTCCAGCTGGCGGAGTTGTTGCCGGCACCGTTGATCTTGCTGAAGGCCGTGTACACCTCTTCGAGCACCTCCGCGTCGCCGGCGGTGGGCTGGCCGGGTACGAAGGTCCCGGCGCCGGTGGTGGCCGTCGCGGGCCCCGACCAGTAGCTGAGCGCGCTCAGCGGCACGGTCTCGGCGCTCGTGCCGCCGCCGGTCGTGAGGGGAGTGCCGTACACGTTCGCCGTCCAGGTGGCGTTCAGCGCGGCCCGCTGGTCCATGACCGTGACGACGTGGAGCTGGCCGCTGACCTGGCTGCCGGGCTGACCGCTGCCGAGGCTGACCGGCCCGTCGGGCACGCTGATCTCCAGGCCCTCGCCCGCGTTGACGGTGAACGTCACCGTCGTGGAGCAGGTGGTCGACGCCGGGCACGTGTCCGCCTGGACGGATGCCGCCCAGGCCAGCGCCGTGGCGACCATCGCAGCGGCTGTACCCGCCCGTAGCGCATCAAATCGGCTCATTCCCATGGCCGGCCCCCATCGAATTCGCCCCGCCCCCAGGGCGCCAACATGTCGATCACATCCTTCTCTGCACGAAACGTCCGGAAACACGTCCTACGCGCAACTGGTTACACCTTTGTCATGATCTATTGGCGCTTGGTGGTTACGCTCTACTTACTCGATAAACAGAATCCGGCAGCCTGCCCTCCATCCGCGAAATGTCGCTATCAGCACGTCCTTAGCGATATGCCTCTTATCGACATGTCTTTATAGTTATGCCTTTTATCGGCGCTCGGATGCAGACCCTGGAGAACGGTCGCCGGGCCGCTCTGGGCAGCCGTCGCCTGGCAGGCAGTCCAGCCAAGCGACCAGGCGGGCGCCTTGCCGCGTCATGACGTCGGGCTCGCGCAGGGCGTTGGCCAGCAGCGACATGCCCTGATAGGCGCCCACCAGGGTGAGGGCGAGCCCTTCGGGATCAGGCAGCCCGAGCTCGCGGAACTGGCGTTCGACCCAGTCCAGCAGCAGCCGGATGGCCTTGCCCGCCTCCACGTCCAGGCCGCCCTCGTCACGTTTGTCCAGCTCGACGGCCAGCGTTCCGGTCGGGCAGCCGTAGCGGGCCGCGAGCTCGCGCTGGCTGACCCACGCCTCCACCAGGCCCTTGAGCCGCTCCAGCGGGCCGCCGAGACTCTCCAGGTGTTCGGTGAGCATCCCCAACTGCCGGACGTGCTCGCTGAGCGCGGCCGAGACCAGCTCGTCCTTGGTCTTGAAGTAGTAGTACACGTTGCCCACGGGCACGTCGGCGGCGCGGGCGATGTCGGCGATGGTGGTACGTTCCGCGCCCTGCTGGTGGACGACCCGGGCGGCGGCGATCATCAGCCGCTGCCGCTTGGCGGTCGCCGTCTTCACCCGGGAGCCTTTCGAGTCAGTCACCTAACTAACTATATGCGCCCGGTCAACCGCCTGGCGAGACGGTGTCACTGATCTGTCCTTGGGGCGGCGTAGTGCCACTGTCTGCGCCTGGGGCGGCGTAGCGCCATTCGTGGCCACCGCACTTGATGCTCGTCGCCGTCCGATCCGAGTGGAGGTCGGTGCCAGCGGCGTGGATCCCTTCGGCGGCCCGGCTCTGGCTGGTCGTTCAGCGGGTGAGCAGGTCTCGGAGGGTCTTGGCGATGTCGGCAGGCGCTTCCTCGGCCATGAAGTGGCCGCAGGTGACGGTTTCATGCCGCAGGTCCGGCGCCCAAGCGCGCCACAGGGCGGCCGCGTCGAAGCCGAGGGCGGCGCCCCAGTCCTGCTGGAGGACCGTGACCGGCATCCGCAGCCGGTTGCCGGCGTCCCGGTCGGCTTGGTCATGGACGACGTCGATACCGGCCGAGGCGCGGTAGTCCGCGACGATCGAGGGCACCGCGCCACGGCAGGCGTCCAGGTAGGCGGTGCGGACATCGGCGGGGATCGCCTGCGGATCGTTGGTCCAGATGTCGAGGAAGTGGCCGAAGAAGGCGTCCGGGCTCGCGGCGATCATCTGCTCGGGCAGTCCCGGCGGCTGGGCCATCAGGTAGAGGTGGAAACCGACGGCAGCGCTGGTGCCGCGCATCACCTGCCACATGTCCAGGGTCGGCAGTACGTCCAGGACGGCCAGGTGGCTGATCGTCTCAGGGTGATCGAGTGCGGCGCGGAAGGCGACCAGGGCACCGCGGTCATGCCCGGCCAGCGCGAAGCGCTCGTGACCCAGCGCGCGGGCCAGGGCGACGATGTCGGCGGCCATGGTGCGCTTGGCGTACACGGCGTGGTCGGTCCCGTTAGGAGCGGTTCCGGCGTGGTCGGTCCCGGTGTGGTCGGTCCCGGCGTGGTCGGTCCCGGTGTGATCGGTCCCGGCGTGGTCGGTCCCGGTGTGATCGGTCCCGGTGTGGTCGCTGCCGATCCGGTCGGTCCCGGCATGGCCGTTTTCGGTGGGCTTGTCGCTGGCGCCGTAGCCGCGCAGGTCGGGGCAGATCACGGTGTGGTCGGCCGCGAGGTCGGCGGCGACGTGCCGCCACATCAGGTGGGTCTGCGGGAAGCCGTGCAGCAGCACGATGGGTGTGCCTGAGCCCGCGACGGCCGCGTTCAGGGACACGCCGTCGGCGACGGGCACGCGCTGGTAATCGAAGCCGGCGATGGCAGGCGTCATGGTTCGGTCCTTTCCGATGGGGTGCCTCCAGCCTGCCGGGCGCGGATGAGCATCGGATGAGCGCGCTATAGCGTGAGGCCCAGGGCGACGATGACGCGGAAGAGTGGGGTAGTGGCGCGGAAGACGTTCGGGGTGCCGGGGCCGGTGGCACAAAGGATGTTCGGGGTGCTGGGGCCGGTGGCGGCCTGGGACGCTGACGGGGGCGCGGTCGCTCTGAAGGGGCCGCGGCACCGCGCCGTGCTGGCCCGGCTGATCGTCGCCCGCCGCCGTGTCGTCCCAGTTTCCCGCCTGGTCGAGGACCTCTGGATCGATCCCCCTGCAGGCGCGGTGGGCGCCGTACGTACCTTCGTGGCCGCCCTGCGCCGCGCGCTGGAGCCCGAGCGCCCGCCCCGCGCCGCGGCCCGGCTGCTGGTCACCGAGGGGCCGGGGTACGCGCTGCGCGCGGAGCCGGACGCGGTGGACGCCTGGCGTTTCGAGCAGGCGGTGGCCGCGACGCTGCCACCCGAGGGGGTACTCACGCGACTGGAGGAGGCGCTGAATTGGTGGCGCGGGCCCGCCTACGCCGAGTTCGCGGACGAGGACTGGGCCCGTGCGGAGCGCTCCCGCCTGGCGGAGCTGCGGCTTCATGCGGTGGAACGTCGGGCCGAGGCACGCCTGACCCTGGGCCTCGCGGCCGAGGCCGTACCGGATCTGGACGCGCACGTGGCCGAGCATCCCTGGCGCGAGGACGCGTGGCGGCTGCTGGCCCTGGCGCTGTATCGGACCGGCCGTCAGGGCGACGCGCTCGCGGTGCTGCGCCGGGCGCGTACGCTCCTGGTCGAGCAGCTGGGAGTCGATCCGGGTCCGGGATTGCGCCGCCTGGAGACGGACATCCTCCACCAAGCCGGCCACCTCGACACGGCTGAGACCACGGGCCGGGTAGAGGCAAAGACGGCCAAGGCCACGGGCCAGGGGTGGGCGGAGACGGCCGAGGCTGCGGGCCGGGTAAGGGCGGAGACGGCCGAGGCTGCGGGCCGAGTGTGGACGGAGACGGCCGCCGCGTATGACCGTACCGTGGCGTCCGGCGCGCGGGCGCGGCTGGAGTCGACGGTGGGCCTGCTGCGCAACCTGGCGGTGACCGGGGGCGGCGGCCTGGAGGAGGCCCGCCGTTACCGTGGGGCGGCCGTCGCGGCGGCGGAGGAGCTGGGCGACGCGGAGCTGACCGCCCGCGTGATCGGTACGTACGACGTACCAGCGATCTGGACCCGCTCGGACGATCCGGCACAGGCGGCCCAGATCGTGGCGGCAGCCGAACGCACCCTGACCGCTCTCCCACCCGGCACACACGAGGCGGCGCGGGCGCGGCTCCTGGCCACGATCGCCCTGGAGTCGCGCGGCACCCGCGCGGCGCGCGGACCCCAGGCCGCCCGGCAGGCCGAGGAGATCGCCCGCCGGCTGGACGATCCCGCGTTGCTGGCGTTCGCCCTCAACGGCGTGTTCATGCAGACCTTCCACCGGGCGGGTCTGGCGCCGCGCCGTGACGAGATCGGCGCCGAGCTGGTCGCCCTGTCCGCCCGGCACGGCCTGGTCACCTACGAGGTGCTCGGGCACCTCATCCGCCTCCAGGCCCGCAGCGCGCTCGCGGACTTCCCCGGCGCCGACGGGCACGCGACCGCCGCCGAGCTGCTGGCCCGGCGGCATGAATTGCCGTTGGTGGGGGTGTTCGTCCAGTGGTACCGGACGCTACGGCTCGCCGCCACCGGGCAGCCATTCGCCGCGGCCGGACAAGGGTCCTGGGCGGAGGCGGCCTCTGCGCCGGCATCCTTGGTGGAGGCGGCTTATCGGGATGCCGCCGCGCGGCTGGATGGCGCTGGTATGCCCGGACTGCGGTCCGGCCTACTGCCGCTCGCGCTGCTGTGCCTGCGCCTGCAGTACGCGCTGCCCGGCGAGCACTGGCCGCTGGACCTGGCCGACGAGCACGCCGACTGGGGACCCTACGAGCCATGGGCGCGCCCCTGTGTGCTGCTGGCCCAGGACCGTCGCCACGCGGCCGCGGCTGCGCTGCGTCTGATCCCGGACCCGCCTCGCGACCTGCTGTACGAGGCCCTGTGGTGCCTGGCCGCGCGGGCGGCCATCGCCGTCGGTGACCGGGAGACGATGGAACGCGCCCACACCGAGCTCACTCCGGCGGCGGCGGAGCTGGCCGGAGCGGGCAGTGGGCTGCTCACCCTGGGCCCGGTCGCCACGCACCTCGACGACCTCGCCATCGCCCTGCGACGTCCTCACTGACCTCGTACCGCACGATTGACGGACGAGCAGCCGCCGCCGTCAAGGCCGCGAGGCGCGTCACAGCTCGGCGAGGCGACGGCTGAGGAAACGACGCTCGGCCTCGGTGGTGGCGAGGTCGAGTGCTCCGAGGTACGCCGCCCGCGCCGCCGCCGTGTCGCCGAGACGCCGCAGGAGTTCGGCCCGAGTGGAGTGGAAGTAGCGGTAGTCGTCGAGGTGGAGCGCGTCGACGATCGCCAGAGCCGCCCGCGGCCCTTCGACCTCGGCGATCGCCACGGCCCGGTTGAGCTCGACGACCGCCGAGCCCGTCAGTTGCCGCAGGCGGTCATAGAGCGCGGCGACGGCCGGCCAGTCGATGCGCTCCTCGGTCTGCAGCTCGGCGATGGCGGCCTGCACCGTATAGGTGCCGGAAGCACCCGACCTGACGGCGCGGTCGAGCAGCGCCCGTCCTTCCTCGAGCTGGGCGGTGTTCCACAGGCGGCGATCCTGATCCTGGAGCAGGATCATCTCGCCGTCGCAGACACGGGCCGCGCGCCGCGAGTCGTGCAGCAGCATCAGGGCCAGCAGCGCCGCCGCCTCGGGCTCATCGGGCATGAGGTCGAGGAGTGTCCGGCCCAGCCGGATCGCCTCCGCCGCGAGGTCGGCCCGGCTATCGCCGTACCCCTGGTTGAAGACCAGGTAGAGCACCGCGAGGACGGCGCTCAGGCGGGAGGGCAGCAGGTGCTCGTCCGGAATCGCGAAGGGGATCGCCGCCGCCCGGATCTTGTTGCGCGCGCGGGAGAGCCGGCGCTTCATCGTCTCGTCGTTCACCAGGAACGCGCGGGCGATCTCCGGAGTCGACAGGCCGCCCAGCGCGCGCAGCGTGAGCGCGACCTGCGCCTCGGTCGCCAGGGCGGGGTGACAGCACATGAAGAAGAGTTCGAGGCGCTCGTCGGGGATCGTCGTCTCGTCCATCGTGATCTCTTCAGGCAGGGGGCGGTCCAGCAGCCGGGTCTTCTCCGCCCGTGTACGGTCGCGGCGCAGGCGGTCGATCGCCCGGTTGCGGCCGGTCACCACGAGCCAGGCCCCCGGATTGTCCGGGAGCCCGTCGCGGGCCCAGCGCTCTGCGGCGATGACGAACGCCTCCTGTGCCGCTTCCTCGGCGAGGCCGACGTCGCCGAGGAAGCTCACCAGGGCCGCGAACACGCGTCCCCACTGGTCGCGGAAGACCTCCTCGAGCACGGCCTACAGCTCCACCAGCGGCCGCACTTCGACCGAGCCGCCGAAGCGGGCGGCCGGGATCCGGGCGGCGAGCTCCAGCGCGGAGTCGAGATCGCTCGCCTCGACGATGTAGAAACCGCCGAAGATCTCCTTGGTGTCGGCGAACGGCCCGTCGGTCAGCAGCGGCTCGCCGTTCTGGACGCGGACGGTGGTCGCGGTGTCGGCCGGCTGCAGCCGCTCGCCGCCGAGCATGCGCTCGTCCTTCATGAGCGCAATGTACTCGGCGCTGATGGCGGCGCGCTGGTCCTCGCTGAGGCCCTCATACGCCCCGGGACGCTCGTTGATCAGCAGGGCGTATCTCACTGGTGATCTCCTTTGGCGGACGTGCGGTCGTAGACGAGGCGGACGGCTTGGCCGACCTTTTCTGCGGACGTGAGGTCCAAGCCGAGGGGCTGGTCGAACAGGCGCCGGCCCGCGCCGAGCACCGTCGGGAAGACCAGCAGGCGGTATTGGTCGATCAGGTCGTGGGTCCGCAGCGCATCGACGATGCTAGCGCTGCCGGCGACCACGACATCCTGGCTCTGCCTGCGCTCGGCCACCTCCTCGGCCAGGTCCCCCCGCAGAAGGGTGGAGTTGCGCCACCCGTCGACGCTCTCCAGCGAGCGTGAGGCGACGAGCTTGGGGATGGCGTTCATCTTCTGGGAGAACTCGTCCTCCCTGGGGGCCCAGATGCCCGAGAACAGCTGCCAGGTGACCCGGCCCAGCAGCATGACTCCGGTGTCCAGAACCTCCCCCAGGTCGAACTTGTCGCCGGCCACGCTTTCGGGTCCGTAGCGGAACGCCCACCCTCCCTGCGCCGAACCGGCCGACCCGTCCGGGTCCTCCATGACCCCGTCAAGGGAGACGAACTCGATGACGATCACCTGACTCATGACCTTGAACCTCCTCGTAACCGGTTTGTCGGGCACAGGACGAACAGGCCCCGCTTCAGGGGACAGTTGAAAAATGTGATGCCGGTCACAGTCGTGCACTGGGGGCTCAGGGCTGAGCGGGCGTCAGGTCTCTGCCGGGCCGGTGGCCCGGGGACGGGCGGGCCCGGCGCCGAAGGCGTCCGCGCACAATTGGGCGAACCACCCCACGCCCGGCAGCAGGAGCACCCAGCCGAGGAGCGCCCAGCCGAGATGGAGGTGCTGGGCCGCGTGGGCGAAGGCCGCCACGCCCTGGGTGCGCAGCCCGTCGGCACGTTCGTAGGTCATCCGGCGCAAGCCCCCCGGATGTCTCTCCGCGGGCTGGATCCGCAGCGAGACGGGCCGCCGACGGACGAACCAGCGGCCGACCGCGTCGCACCGCTCGCAGGTCGCCGCCACGTGGAGGTCGGCAGGCGGCAGGCCGGGGTAGGGGCGGATGCGGGGTAGCCAGGCGCGTACCTGGTCACGGTAGTCCGTCCACTCCCGGCCGTACCGCGACAGGAGCTGGGTCCCCTCGTGCCAGGCGGCCAGCCCAGCGCCGTAGGCGACGCAGCTCGCCGCGGCGGCGGCGAACCGGAAGTCGAGCTGGGTCGCACCCCGCGCGCGGCTGCTCACCATGCGCCTGCCCGGCCGCCGTGGCACCGACAAGCCCAAAAAATAGCTCACGTCGAGATGGGCAGGGTGAGCCCTCCCTCAGAGGTCTCCTCCGGTACGAGGGCGGCCGCCCATGGCCTCGGCCGGCCCTCGGGAGAGCGCGAGGCCGAGCACGCCGGCCCGCAGGCGGCTGTCGGGTCAGTCGGGGAGTCTCATCTCCAGCCCGTAGCGCAGCCCGACCTGCGTCACGGCCTTCAGGCTGGGCAACGGATGGTCCGCCGGCGGGGCCTGCCGGGTCGGCGCCAGCTCTCCTATCTCGGTGAAGAATCCTTCGATCCCGCCGGGCGAATAGACCACGAGAATGCGCGCGTCCGTGAGGGGCTCGAAGCGCTCCCACGTCCGCTCGGGGATGTAGAAGAACGAACCCGGGCCGCCTTCCACCACCTCGTCGTCAATGTGCAGGCGGACCGTCCCCTCCAGGATGTAGAGCATCTCCGTTCCCGGATGCGTGTGCGGCGGGGGACCCATTCCGGCCGGGACGGTCATCTCGATGACCGTGACGCCGCCGCCCGTCTCGTCGCTCGCGGCCTTGACCTCGTAGAGACCGCCGAGCACCCAGAACGCGTCGCCTTCCCCAGGCTTGCGCGCGATCACGTTGTCCGCCATGTCGCCCCCCTCCGCTCCGTAATCACCACCTGACCAGGAGTGATCCAGACAGGTCAATCGAAGCCAGGACAAGAGTCTCCAGAAGCAGGTAAACAAGACCGGCCGTCTCCCACCCCTCAACGATCATGTTTGCGCCTCTCCATCGGGGTAGCGCGTGCCATGGCGCCGAAGGAAAGGAGTGATGAGATGACGAAGTTCGGCTATTTCCTGGGGTGCGAGGAACACGATCCCAAGGAACTCGTACGGCAGGCGGTGCTGGCCGAGCGGGCCGGCTTCGAGAGCCTGTGGATCTCCGATCATTACCATCCGTGGCTGGACGAGCAGGGACAGAGCGCGTTCGTCTGGTCGGTGATCGGCGCGATCAGCCAGGCCGTGTCGCTGCCGATCACCACGGCGGTCACCTGCCCGCTCGTCCGGATCCATCCCGCCGTCGTCGCCCAGGCCGCCGCCACCAGCGCGGTGCTGACCGGCGGCCGTTTCCAGCTCGGCGTGGGCACCGGCGAAGCGCTGAACGAGCACATCATCGACTCGCGCTGGCCGCCGGCCGACGAACGCCTGGAGATGCTGAAGGAGGCGGTCGAGCTGATGCGCGAGCTGTGGAGCGGCAAGCTGGTCACCCACCGCGGCACGCATTACCGGCTCGACACCGCCCGTCTCTATACGCTTCCCGACACCCCGCCGCCCGTTTACGTCTCCGGGTTCGGCGAGAAGTCGGTCACCCTGGCCGGCCGGATCGGCGACGGCTACATCTCCACCGGGCCCACGGCCGAGTTGGTGGACCTCTTCCGCAAGTCCGGCGGTGCGGGCAAACCCGCTCAGGGCGGCCTGAAGGTCTGCCATGCCGCCGACGAGGCGAGCGCCCGCCGTACCGTGCACCGGCTCTGGCCGACGCAGGGCATCCAGGGTGAGGCGTCGCAGTTGCTACCGCTCCCCCGGCACTTCGAAGAGCTCGCCGGCATGGTGAGCGAGGAGGAGGCCACCGCCTCGACCCCGTGCGGCCCCAATCCGGAGACGCACCTGAAGTCGATCCGTGAGTACGTCGACGCCGGGTTCGACGAGATCTACATCAACCAGATCGGCCCCCAGCAGGACGCCTTCTTCGAGTTCTACGCCCGAGATGTCCTGCCCCGGCTGCGATAGAACGGCGGTGGTGCGGATCAGCGCGTCTCCTGGGGGACGAACCTCTTGAGCGCCTCCTTGCCGAACCGCACCGCCGCGTTTCCGCGGTCGAGCAGGTCGTTCTGGTACTCCTCCAGCGCCGAGGTCAGGTCCCGCTCGCCTCGGTGGACCTCGGCCAGCCGGGCGCTCAGCCGTACGGCGTCCTGCATGGCGGTGCTCGCGCCGTTCCCGCCGCTGGCCAGGGTCAGGTGCGCGGAGTCACCGAGCAACGTGACCCGGCCCACCGGCCAGGGCGGCATCGGCCGGTCATAGACCTTGGCCCGGCCCACGGCGCTCATGTAGGCGGAGGCCACCAGATCCCGCAGGTCGGGATGCCAGCCCTCGATGAGCTCCAGCACCAGCTCGCGCGCGTCCTCCCCGGCGGAGCCCGGATTGGTGGCCGCCGGGTGCTCCGGCGGCACCAGCAGCACCCACCGTACGTAGCCGTCCCGGTACGGCATGTCCAGCCCGGGGGCGAGCTCGGCGGCGGCCGCGGACGGCTCCCTGTCGAACTGCATCCGCCCCAGCATCAGCGTGATCCCGGGCCCCTTCACCATCGTGCCGCGTCCCGGCACCAGCCGCAGGAAGCGGTCGGTGATCGTGGTGAGCCCCATGGCGCCGCACAGGTCCGAGTCGACCAGCTCGATCTCGGGCACCAGGTGCCGCCGCACCACGGAGTTGCTGCCGTCGGCGCCGACCAGCACCGCGCCCGTGGCCTCCGTGCCGTCGGCGAAGCGCGCGGTCACGGTCCCGCCGAGCCCCTCCGCCACCCCCTTCAGCCGCTTGCCGTACGCGACCCGGTCGCCCAGATCGCCGAGCAGGATCCGCCGCAATACCTGCCGGTCCATCGCCCTGCTCCCCTCCGACGGCCCGTCCAGATGGCGGCTGAGGACCGTTAACTGCTCGTCGAACAGCAGCCCCGGCCCGGTCAGGTCCCCGCTGGTGGCCTCGACCAGCTCGTAGAGCCGCGGCGGCAGGCTCGCCCGCAGCGCGGCCAGCCCCGGCTCCGCCAGCCCGATCCGGTAACCCTGGAAACGATCGCCGCTGCCGTCATCCGCCTCGTACACGCGCACGTCGAGGCCCGCTCGGACGAGCGCGTGGGCGAGAGTCAGCCCGCCGAGCCCCGCCCCGATCACCAGCACCCGTCCCACGCCCTGCTCGGTCATGACACCCTCCGTCTCTTGACGCCGTTCCGACGTGAACAACGTTCACGTGTACATTGTTCACGTACGAGGGGCCGCATTGTCAACCACGAGTTGGAGGATTGGATGAGTCAGCGACGCGCCCAGGTGCTTCAGGCGGCGATCGAGCTGCTCGACGAGGTCGGCCTGGACGGTCTCACCATGCGGCTCCTGGCGAGCCGGCTCGGCGTGCGAGCAGGCGCCCTGTACCGGCATTACCCGAGCAAGCAGGCCCTGCTGGACGCCATGGTCGCGCACCTGGTCGTCCCTCCGGGCGAGGCCGTGCCGCCACCGCTCGACGGCCCCTGGGACGAGCGGCTGCGCGGCCTCGCGATCGGCACGCGGGAGCTCATGCTGGCCCACCGCGACGGCGCGCGCCTGATGTCCACCTTCCAGAACCCGGGCAGCGAGGCCGTCGCCTTCTACCACGACCTCATCGCCACCCTGGCCGCCGCGGGCGTCCCTGCGGACACGGCCGCCGCGGCCGTGGACACCGTCATGGCCTACGTCAATGGCTACACGACCGAGGAACAGGCCCGCTCGGTCGCCACCCAGCCCAGAGAGTTCCGCGACCGCGCCTTCCGCGCCGGCCTCGAACTGATCATCGCCGGAGTCCGGGCATCTCTGCCCTGAGCTGCCTCTGGAACTGCCCCTGAGCTGCGACGACATGTTCGCTCCACAATCAGCGAAAAATATCGCTCCGCCGTGTCGATTCGCCGTAGACGTGTTCGACGCGTCAGTGACAGGACAGCACGGGACTGACCGTTCCGGACTCCCGCAATCGGAGGAGCGCACCATGCAGAAGATCACCACGTACCTGTGGTTCGACAACCAGGCCGAAGAGGCGGCCGAGTTCTACACCTCGCTGTTCGAGGACTCGCGGATCCTCGAGGTGCACCGCTACGGCGACGCCGGCCCGGGTCCGGCGGGTACGGCCATGATGGTGACGTTCGAGCTGGCGGGCCAGCGGTTCCTCGCGTTGAACGGCGGCCCGCAGTTCACCTTCACCGAGGCGATCTCGCTGTACGTCGACTGCGCCTCGCAGGAGGAGGTGGACGAGCTGTGGGCCAAGCTCACCGAGGGCGGCCAGGAATCGCAGTGCGGCTGGTTGAAGGACAGGTGGGGCCTGTCCTGGCAGATCGTCCCCAAGGCGCTGCCCGAGCTGCTGGGCAACCCCGA
Source organism: Nonomuraea aurantiaca (assembly GCF_020215705.1). Taxonomy (GTDB): domain Bacteria; phylum Actinomycetota; class Actinomycetes; order Streptosporangiales; family Streptosporangiaceae; genus Nonomuraea; species Nonomuraea aurantiaca. The sequence continues at coordinate 74,158 of NZ_JAIWNB010000016.1, forward strand.
CCCGACCAAGGCGCAGCAGGTCATGAAGGCCATGCTGGGCATGCGGAAGATCGACATCAAGGCCCTGGAAGAGGCCGCCCGCCGCTGAGCTGGTCCAGGCCGAGCGGGGTGGCCGGCGGCAGGGGGTCGGCGCCTTCGGCGCGGAACGCCTGGAGCAGCAGGGCCACCAGCCGCCGGGACGCGGCCAGCGCCGCCTCGGGCGAGTCGGTCACGATGCCGCTGTTGGCCATGAGGAGGAGCGTGAGGTCGTCCTGGACGAAGTCGGCCCGCAGCCGCCCGGCCTCCTTGGCCCGCCGCGCCAGCTCGGCGAAACCCCGCTCGGCACATTCGCGTTCGCGCTCTAAGTCGATCGCGTCCGGGAACGCCGAGAGGAACGCCGCGGTGAATCCCCGGTCGACGGCCTGCATGGCGCACACCTTCTCGATGACGGTGCGGAAGCCGCGCCACGGGTCGGGGTCGGCGAGCGCGTCGTCGACGACCTTCGCGCACGCGTGGAGGTCGTCGGCGAACACCTCGACGACCAGCGACTCCTTCGTGGGAAAGCGGCGGTAGAGGGTCGCGATCCCGACGCCGGAGCGCCGGGCGATCTCGACCATCGGCACGTCGAGGCCGAGCGTGGCGAAGCTCTCGCGGGCGGCCTCGAGGATGCGGTTGCGGTTGTGCCGCGCATCGGCTCGCAACCCAGGTGCTTCGGCGCGCAGGCCAGGCTTTTCGACGGGCAGCCCAGGTGCTTCGGCGGGCGCCCCGGACGTTGCGGCGGGCGGCCCAGGCGCTTCGGCGGGCGCGCACGGCATCTGAGACGGCTCGGAGGACATGCCTCTCACTTTAGCCCAACCGGAGACCCCTTTCCGGTTAGTCGCACGTGCCGCCAGCGGCGCGTCGCGGCGAGTCGGGCACGATAGTGCTGTGACCGAAAGTGTGGGAACCCGCAGCAGCGCGCTCGACTCGCTGATCGCGTTGATGGCCAGAGGCGGCGTGGTGGTGCTCAGCGGGGCAGGACTGTCCACCGAATCGGGCATCCCGGACTACCGGGGACCCACAGGCCGCGCCCGGAAGGCCGAGCCCATGACGTACCAGCGCTTCGTCGGCAGCGCCGAGGCGCGGCAGCGATACTGGGCGCGCAGCCACGCCGGCTGGCGGCAGATCGGCCTGGCCAGACCCAACGCCGGGCATCGCGCCGTGGCCGAGCTGGAACGGCGCGGGCTGATCGAGACCATCGTCACGCAGAACGTGGACGGCCTGCACCAGGCGGCCGGAGCGCGGCGGGTGATCGAACTGCACGGCGGGCTCGACCGGGTCGTGTGCCTGTCCTGCCGCGAGCGCACCCGCCGCACCGAGCTGGAGACCCGCCTGCGATCGGCCAATCCCGGCTGGGCGGCCAGCGGGCAGATCAACCCCGACGGCGACACCGTACTCACCGACGACCAGGTCGAAGGGTTTCAGGTGGTGGACTGCGCGGCCTGCGGCGGGCTTCTCAAGCCCGACGTGGTGTTCTTCGGGGAGAACGTACCCAAAACCCGGGTGGATGAGTGCTTCGCGCTCGTCGCGGCGGCGCGGGCTCTCCTGGTCCTCGGATCGTCGCTGACCGTACGGTCCGGCCTGCGATTCGTCAGCAAGGCAGCCGCGCTCGGCATCCCGATCGCCATCGTGAACCAGGGGCCGACCGGCGGAGACGCCCAGGCCGCACTCACCCTGGACGCACCCCTCGGCGCGACCCTGACCCACCTCACCACCCGACTGTCAACTTGACCCGGCCCTGAAGGGCCGGGCTTGGAGGTAGGGCGCCGCCGCAGTCAGTGTCGCTGTCCCTGCCGCCCGCCCGCTGCGCGATCAACACCATCGTCGGCGAGATCGGCCGCCGGCGCCACGGAGGCGGCGGCCTTGAGCTCGTGGAAGGTCTCAATCCGATCCACGACGTGCTTCACGGTACGTGCCGGCCTTCATGGGGTGAGGGTGTGCCTCCCCCAGCGTCGCGCCTCGTCGTTCCGGGTGCGGCAGGGGTGCCCTTGGCCGGGTCGGCGCGGGCTGCGTTCGGGGAGGGGCCGCCGGTGGCGGTCGGCGAGGTGCCGAACAGGATGCGCAGCGCGGTCTTCCTGCTACTGGTGACGTGCTCGACGGCGAAGGCGGCGGCTGCCGCCGAATCGCCGGACGCGATCGCCTCGTACAGCCGGGTGTGTTCGGTGCACAGCCGTTCGGGGTCGTCGACCTGACGGAACAGCCAGTTCAGCCGACCGTGCAGGGGCTCCAGGATGGTGCCGAGGAGGTGGTTGCCGGCGATGGCCGTGATCTCGTCATGGAAGGCCACGTTGGCGTCACCGAAGTCGTCGACGTTGCTCGCCGCCGCGGCCCGGCTTGCCTTGTCGAGATGCCGCTTGAGTCGCCGCATGTCGGCCTTGCTCGCTTGCTCAGCGGCACGGCGGGCGGTGAACGCCTCAAGCGCTTCGCGTACGTCGAAGAGTTCTTGAACGTCGGTCTGCGACAAATGCTTGACGACGACTCCCCGTCGCGGCACGACGTGGACGAAGCCCTCGGACTCGAGCATGCGCAGGGCCTCGCGCACGGGAACTCGGGATACGCCCAGTTCATCTGCGAGCTCGCGTTCGACCATCTTGCTGCCAGGCGGAAGCTGCCCCTTCACGATCCGGTTCCGGATCTCCAGCCGGACCTGATCACGCAGCGACGTATGCGCGAGACCCAGCGGCGTCTTGGTCTGACGTGACATGACCACCCCCTTCCCTCTGGTATGCCACATCCCAGACAAACATCAATCTACCTCGGACTTCAGGCGAATACTTGACGTTCAGGAAGCTTGGCCGATAGGCATACGGTATACCACCAAGAGCAGCGCCCCCTGCCGGAAATAGAGGCGTCATGAAAGACCGAACAATGAGAACCGGCGCGCTTAACTCGGGCTCGCGGCAGACGCGACGTCCCTGCTGCTCCTCAGCCCCTACGCGCTCGTGCTGGGCGATCGGTCCCTTCGCAGGAAAGCTTCGCCGTGCGGCCTGGTCATCACCGTCGCCGCGCTCGCCACCTCGTACCTCATCCCGCGGCCCACCGCCGCCGAGATCCCCCGTCACCGATCCGCCGGCGACGGCCTGCACACCACCACCATGGAAGGGAAGGCGTACTCATGAGCCGGAAGATCATCCTCGACGTCGACACCGGGACCGACGACGCAGTAGCGATCATGTTCGCGGCGTTGCATCCGGAACTCGACCTGATCGGCGTCACCACCGTCAACGGCAACGTGCCGCTGGAGAACACCACGGACAACACGCTGCGCGTACTCGACTGGATCGGCAGGTCGCAGATCCCGGTCTTCGCCGGACTCAGCCGTCCCATCGCAAGGCTCGGCTTCCCCTCCACCAAGCACTTCGAGCGGGACTCCGACAACGACCCACACGGCAGCGCCCTGTCGATCCCGCCACCGCGCAGCACGCGCCAGGACACCGGGGCCGTCGAGTTCCTGGTCGAGACGCTTCGGGCGACAACCGAACAGATCACTCTGGTACCGGTCGGACCGCTGAGCAACATCGCCACCGTCCTCGCCATCGATCCATCCCTGACAGAAGTGGTCGACGAACTGGTAGTCATGGGTGGCGGCCATGCGGTGACCAACGTGACCGCATCGGCCGAGTTCAACATCTGGGCCGACCCCGAGGCCGCGAGCATGGTCCTTTCCGCAGGATTCGCCCGCATCACCCTGGTGCCGCTCGACGCCACCCACCAGGCGCTGGTCACGAGAAGCACCTGCCTCAAGCTGGAGAAGGCGGGGACGCCCGCCGGAATCGCCGCCTCCCGGTTCATCTCGCGGCGGATCTCCGCTTACCACGGCGTCGTGTTCGCCGAGGACGCCGCACCGGTGCACGACGTGGTCTGCACCGCCTACCTCGTCCAGCCCCAGGTCATCACCACACGGAGCGTGCACGTCGCCGTCGAGACCACCGATTGCCTTACCGTCGGCCGGACCGTGATGGACACCCGGCTCGGCGCGGCCCAGAAGCCCAACGCCGACGTCGCCTTTGGAGCAGACGCCAAACTCCTGGCGGAGCTACTGCTCGAGGTCTTCACCCATCATGGCAGCGACGCACCCGCCTGAGCGACTCTCGCTTCCCCCTCATCGCACGGCCCCCTCGGAGAGCCAAAACGTCCCCGCTTTCGCGCGTTGTCGCAACCGCGGCACCCGCGGGTGCGGTGGCCGGTCATGGGGGGACGGACGATAGCGGAGTGAGCACCGCGAGCGAACAACACGGTTCCCGGCAGACGAGTGGCACGCGTTTCTCAAGGGCGCCAAGAGCGGCCAGTTCGACCTGATAAGGGTGGGGGGTGAACGCCGCCGTGCCGAGCCACGCCATGTCACCGGTCAGAACGGTGTGGCACGGTCGGTCAGTGTTGTGAGACCTGCGGTGACATCTAACTCGTCTTTGCCGCTTGCTGATCATCGCGGACAGTTGGGAGGACATTTCACGCTATGGAGGCCTCTCAATGACGATCTCTCCGCTGCGGCTCCCGGTTCCCGGTGAGCGGGCGTCCAGCACGATCCACCGCTTTCGGGATGAGCATGGGCCGGTGGTCCCCATCGAGCTCCCGGGCAAGGTCAAAGCGTGGATCGTGACCTCGTACGACATGGTGAACGAGGTCCTCGCCAACGACGACACGCTCTTCAGCAAGAACGCCCGGAACTGCCCCGCGCTGCACGACGGCACCATCCCGCCTGACTGGCCGCTGCGGCAGGTCATCGAGGGCGATCACCTGCTGACCAAGGACGGGGCGGACCACCGGCGGCTGCGGGGCCTCATCAACCGGGCCTTCACCCCGGCACGCGTGCAGGGTCTCGCCGCGCGCATCCAGGAGATGACGGACGAACTCCTCGACCGGTTGACCGACGAGGGCGAGGTGGTGGACCTCGTCCGCCATTTCACCGAGCCGTTGCCGATCAATGTGATCTGCGAGCTGTTCGGTGTGCCCGAGGAGGAGCGCTACCAGATCCGCGAGTGGACGAACGTGCTCCTGTCCCACACCGCCACCCCGGAGGAAGCCGGCACGGCCGGGTCCGGCCTGCTCGCTTACCTGGGCGGCTTCATCGACCGCAAGCGCGGCGACACGGCTGACGATCTCACCGCCGGGCTCATCCGGGCGCAGGAGGACGACGGGGACCGGCTGACCGACAGCGAGATGGTGGGCATCCTGTGGCTGGTGCTGATCGCCGGTCACGAGACCACCGTGCACCTGCTCGCCAACGCGGTCATCGCCTTGTGCGCGGACCGGGACCAGCTCACCCTGGCAGGTACGCGGGACGCCTGGGCGCAGGTGGTCGAGGAGGCGTTACGCAGCCGGAACTCGGTGATCAACGTCATGTTCCGCTACCCGCTGAAGGACGTGCGCCTCGGCGGCGTGACGATCCCCGCCGGGGAGCCGATCGTGGTCGGGATCGGCGGCGCGGGGACGGATCCGGCCAGGTTCGGCGGGGACGCCGGACGCTTCGACATCGCGCGCGGTCAGGAGACGCATCTGGGGTTCGGCCGCGGGCCGCACTTCTGCCTGGGCGCGCCGCTGGCCAGGCTCGAGGCCCGCATCGCGCTGTCCTCGCTGTTCGGCAGGTTCCCCGAGCTGCGCCTGGCGGTCGAGCAGGACCAGATCGTCTACACCGCGTCGTTCATCACCGAAGGACCGACGACACTGCCGGTGGTGCTCGGGCCCGCCAAGCCTGCGTGAGCTACTCGATGACGAGGGTGACGGGGATGTTGCCGCGGGTGGCGTTGGAGTAGGGGCACACCTGGTGCGTGGCCTCCACCAGGGCACGGCCGGTCTCATCCTGCAGGTGGTCGGGGAGCTCGACGCGGAGCGCGACCTCCAGGGTGAAGCCGCCGTCGCCGTTGGGGGCCAGGCCCACTTCGGCGGTGACCGACGCCTGCTCGGCCTCCACCTTCATGCGCTTGGCCACCAGGGCGAGGGCGCTGGCGAAGCAGGCGGCGTAGCCCGCGGCGAAGAGCTGCTCGGGGTTGGTGCCGGCGCCGGCGCCGCCCAGCTCCTTCGGCGGGGAGAGCGTGACGTCCAGGAGGCCGTCGGAGGAGACGGCGCGGCCCTCGCGGCCCGTCGCGGTGGCAATGGCGGTGTAGAGAGTGCTCATGATCGCTCCTAATCGATTGTGTACAACTTGATTGTGCACAATTTAATTGCTTGCCGTCAACCCCGGGTATGCTGGCGTCATGAACGCGTTGCTGCTGGAGAACCAGGTGTGCTTCGCCGTGCACGCCGCGTCCCGCGCGCTCGACGGCTTCTACCGGCGCGAGCTGGCGGGGCTGGGGCTGACCTATCCGCAATATCTGGTGATGCTGGTGCTGTGGGAGCGGGAGCCGGTGACGGTCAAGGAGCTGGGCGTGGCGTTGCGGCTCGACTCCGGCACCCTGTCACCGCTGCTCAAGCGGCTGGAGGCGGCCGGGCTCGTCCAGCGGGAGCGCAGTGCCAGCGACGAGCGCTCCGTGGTGGTGCGGCTGACCGGGGCGGGCGCGGAGCTGCGGCAGTCGGCCTCGCGGGTGCCCGAGCACGTGCTCGGCGCCACCGGGCTGCGGATGAGCGAGCTGGCCGACCTGCAGCGCACGCTCGGCCGGATGACCCAGGCCCTGACCGAAGCCACCTGAGGTTCACCTCTCCGGACGAATCGTCGAACAGCCCCGAGCACTACCGGCTGGTCTGTATGAAGAATGCGGAACGCCCGCACCGCCGGAGGTCGCCTTGGGAAGTACGTACACGCTCGACGTCAGGAAGACCGCAACCCTCACCGTCGGCCTGCTCATGGGAGTCTGGGTCGTCGACTACATCGACCGGGTGATGATGGCGGTCGCGCTGCCGTTCATCGGGGCGGAGTTCGCGCTCTCCAAGACCGAGCAGGGCGCGCTGATCACCGTGTTCGCCCTGGCCTACCTGCTGTGCCAGATCCCCGGCGGGCTGCTGGCCGACCGGTTCGGGGCGCGAAGGCTGCTCGTCGTCTCGCTCACGCTGTGGTCGGCGTTCACCGCGCTGACCGGCCTGGCGTGGGGGCTGGTCGCGTTGCTGGTGATCCGGGCGCTGTTCGGTGTGGGGCAGGGGATCTTCCCCGGCGCCTCCTTCAAGGCGCTGTCCGAGCGGACCACGCCCGCCCGGCGGGCCACGGCGGCGGGCACGATGCTGGCCGCCACCCAGCTGGGCGCGGGCCTGGCGCCGCTGGTCGTGGCGCCGCTGCTGCTGGCGTTCGGGTGGCGGCTCACGTTCTGGGTCACGGCGGCGGCGGGCGTGGCGATCGGGCTGCTGCTGTGGGCGCTGCTCCCCCCGCCCCTGCCTGCCGAGCTGAACTGCGCCGGCGACCTGTCCCGTCCCGCTCCCCCGCCGGCGTCCGTGCTGCGGGCGCCGGCGGTGTGGAAGTTCGCGGCGCTGTTCTGCGCGACCAACATGCTCGGGTACGGGATGATCACCTGGGTGCCCAGCTACCTGCTGGAGGCGCGCGGCGTCTCGCTGCTGAACACGGGCCTGTACGCGGCCATCCCCGGGCTGGTGATGACCGTGACGATCATCCTCGGCGGCTGGCTGTTCGACCGCTATTTCCATGACCGGGGCCGGCTCTACGTCATCCCGCTGCTGCTGTGCACCGCCGTGCTGCTGGTGCTGATGCTGCGCGCGGAGACCGCGGCGGGGTTCACGCTGTTCCAGACGCTGGCCATGGCGGTGGCCGGGCTGTCGATGATGGGGATCCTCGGCATGCCGGTACGCGCGCTGCCACCGGCGGTGATCGGCTCGGGAATGGGGGTGGTCAACGTCGGCGGGCAGGTGGCGGGGGTTCTCGCGCCGGTGCTGATGGGCTGGCTGGTCGACCATTACTCCTATACCGCCGCGTTCGGGCTGCTGATCGGCACCACGGTGCTGGGCGCGCTGATCGCGCTGGCCGTACCTCAGCGGGCCGACCAGTTCCAGCTGGTGGCCGCGTGACCGGAACGTTCCATCCGGCGGCCGCGCGACCAGGGCACGGACACGGAGACGCCCCGCCGCGCCTGTGCAGGCGGGGCGGGGCGTCCTTGGGGGCTACTTGATCTTGTAGGCCCTGGTGATGGTCTCGGCGAAGCCGTTGCCGCCGGTGTCGACGGCCTTGACCCGCAGCGAGGCGAACCTGCCGCGCGCGCTGATCGGATGCCAGGTCTCGGCGGCCCACGTGCCCTGGCCCGCCGGGTGCACCAGCGTGGGCAGCCAGGTGCGGCCGTCGTCGTAGGAGATCTCCACGGTGAGCGTCCGCAGACTCAGATCGGGCGAGCCGGCCTGACGCTGGACGCGCAGCGGGATGCGCGCGAGCCCGGCCGCGGCCCGGTTGCGATCGTCCAGCTCCGGATTGAGCTTGAGGGTCAGCAGCGGCAGCACCTGCCGCTTGCCCGGCTGGGGGGTCTTCGACCGGAATTTCCACTCGGCGCTGACCCGCGTGGACACCTGGGTCTGGGCCGGCACCCGGTCGGCCGTCATGGTCAGCCGATACTCGCTCTCCTTCGTCTCCGCGGGCGCGTCGATCGTGCCGGGCAGGTAGTCGGCGGCGTAGATCTCCTTGCCGTCGCGGTAGAGCCGGGCCTGCGGGGCGGCGTACTCGCCGTAGGAGATGCGGTCGGACGTGCCGTCCTCGAACAGGCCGGCCGCGAACTGCAGCGTGTTCGCCTCCCGCCAGGTGTAGTCGCCGCCGGGGTTGAGCGCGGCGGCGAAGACGCCGGTGTTCCACTGGTCGTCGGTCTTCTTGCCGGCGCGGTAGACGGTGGTCTTTCCGAAGAAGAACTGGTCGACGTCGTTCCAGCCGTCCGGCGGCGTGCGGTACTGGATGAAGGAGGGGTACCAGCCGGTGTCGCCGGGCGTGTAGTACTCGGTCCGGTGGAACGGGAGCGCGAACCGGGACACCTGGCCGTACGGCGTCCAGGCCAGCTCGGTCCCGTACAGCACGGGCAGGGCGAAGTGCTCGCCGAACTTGATGTCGTTCTGCGTGGCATAGGTGGAGTCGACCTGGGCGAGGTCGCGGCGGCGCGGGCGGTAGCCGGGGTCGGCGGGGATCCGCGGCTCGGCCTTCATCAGGTGGTAGAAGTACGGGCTGTCGTCGTAGCCCCCGTCGCCCTTCGGCTTTGCCCACTGGGTCCAGCGGTAGTACGCGAACTTCTTGCTCACCGTACGCGTCGTCGGGATGGCCTTGATGCCCTCGACGCGGTCCGCGCCCCACATGCCGGCCAGATCGACGTCCACGCCGAGGGGCTGGCCGTCGACGAGCTGCAGCATGCCGAGCATGCCGATGGCCAGCCGCGCGGTCGGCTCCTCCGTCCGCACGTCCACCGGCTTGGCCTTGCGGGCGTCGGCGGCGACCGTACGGTTGGCGTCGAGGGTGAACTCCGGATCGGCGGACATCACCAGGGTGCCGTCGTTGTCGAACATGAGGCCGACCACGGTGTAGCGGTGGCCCCGGTCCAGCCGGAGGTCCAGCGTGCCGCCGGAGATGTCGTAGTTGCGCTGCTCCTCGGTGTCGAGGTCGATCAGCCCGGCGAAGGCGTTCTGGACGGGCTGTCCGTCCGTGCCGGTGTAGCGCAGCTTGAGCGCGCGCTTCTCCGGGGCGACCCGCATGCCGATGCCGGTGCGTACGGAGACGTCGGCGTTCGCGGCGATGACCGTACCGCTGAACAGGCCGGTCGGGCCCGCCGTGGCGGTCACCTTGACCTGGGCGGTGCCGTGAGCGGGCACCTCCAGCGTGGTGGCGCCGAGCTTGAACGGCGTCACCGCCGCGCCCTTCTCGTCCTTGGCGAGCACGCTCAGGTTCAGCCGGACGGCGGCGTCGCCGTCGTTGCGGTAGGTGAGCGTCTTCTCCTTGGGCGCGGAGCTGGGCAGCTCGATGTCTCCCATGCTCAGCGCGGCGGGCTCGGCGGTGACCTGCTGGGTGACGGCGCGGGCGACGTCGACGCGGCCGGAGCCCTGGACGTAGGCGCCCAGCTCGTCGCCGGGCGCGGTGGAGGCCATCAGCGCGGCCTTGATCTGGGCGGCCTTCCAGCCGGGGTGCTGCCCGGCGACGATCGCGGCCGCTCCGGCCACGTGCGGCGTCGCCATGGACGTACCGCTCAGCGCCGTGTAGGAGTCGTCGACCGGGAAGCCGGCGGAGGTGCCCGCGGCCCGCGCGGCGACGATGTCCACGCCCGGCGCGATCAGGTCGGGCTTCACCGCGCCGTCGCTGGTGCGCGGGCCCGTGCTGCTGAACTGCGCCACCGTGTCGTCGTCGCGGTAGGAGGCGCCGACCGACAGCGCGCTGTCCGCGGTGCTCGGCGAGCCGACCGTCTGGGGACCGTCGTTGCCCGAGGCGATGACGAACAGCGTGCCGTACTTGTCCGACAGGCTGTTGACGGCCTGCTCCACCGGGTCGTCGCCGGGAGTGTCGGGCTCACCGAGGCTGAGGTTGGCGACGCGGGCGCCGTTCTCCGCCGCCCAGGTCATGGCCTCGATGATGGCCGAGTCCGGGCAGTCCCCGCTCTGCACGCAGACCTTGCCGATCAGCAGCTTGGCGCCGGGGGCGACGCCCTTGTACCGGCCGTCCGACGCGGCGCCGGATCCGGCGATCGTGGACGCGACGTGGGTGCCGTGGCCGTTGAGGTCGCGGACGTCGGGCTCGGAGGTGAAGTTCTCGGCCTTGGCGACCAGCCCTTGGAGGTCGGGATGGCCGGGGTCGTAGCCGGTGTCGATCACCGCGACCGTGACGTCCTTACCGGTGTGACCGGCCGCCCACGCCTTGGGCGCGCCGATGTGCGGGACGCTGACGTCGAGGGACAGCTTGGCCTTGCCGTCCAGCCAGACCTTCGCGGGCGCGGCCGCCGCCCTGGCCTGCGCGGTCAGGGACTTCCAGAGCGTGCCGGCCGCGGCGCGGGGCTCGCTCTGGGCGATCCCGTTGATCGCGGGCAGCGGGCGCCCGCCCGCGGCGCGCAGCGTGGCGGCGGCGGTCTGGTCCGGGTACGTCACGATGAGCGGCAGCGCCGAGCTGGTGGCGTCGTCGTAGCCGAGGGCGGCGAGCCGGGTGACGTTGAACAGCCGGGGATCCAGCCGGCCCGCGGCCAGCAGCGGCATCGCGTCGACGGGGACGATGCTGAGCCCGTCCTTGGCCCGGCGGTGGACGAAGGTGATCTTCTCCCGGCCGGGGCCGGACTTGACGTCCAGCTGGGTCTGCTTGTCGGGGAGCGTACGGAGGGTGACCTTGTCGCCGGTGATGAGGGTGATGGTCTGGGGCGGACCGGCCTTCGCGGCGGGCTGTCTCGCCTGCTGCTCGGCCGGGGCGGCCTGTTCTGCCGGGGCGCCGGACCGGGCCGCGGTCGGGGTGGCCGATGGAGCAGCGGTCGGGGTGGCCGACGGAGCGGGCGTCGGTGCGGCCTGGGCCGGAGCGGCGGCCGCTATCAGGGCCGTGATCACGACGCCCAGGAGCGCGGTTCTCTGAAGCACCTCCGCTTTCTAGTTCCTTGTGACTTTTGGTGACAAGGTGATTTGAGTGGCCTATTGCGGCAACTGCCGGAAGTGGCCAAGATCATGGGCATGTTGGAGGACAGCCGGGCGCTGGAGGTCGTGGGAATCAGCGCGTTCGACGAGCGGATCTACCGCGGCGTGCTGGCCTGCCCCGGCATCACGGTGCAGGAGCTGGTCATGCGGAGCGGGGAGAGCGCGGGACGCATCCAGGCGTCACTGAGCAGGCTCCGCGCCAAGGGCCTGGTCAGCCGTCTGTGGGGGCGCTCGCCTCGGTGGACGGTGACGAACCCGGGGACCGCGATCCGCTCGCTGGTGCGCGGCCTGCAGAGCGAGCTGGACCAGCTCACCGACACGGCCGACGAACTGGAGGCGGCCTTCCGCACCGTCGGCCAGGACCCGGAGGAGGGCGGCCAGTTCGAGGTGCTGGCGGGTCCCGAGGAGCAGGCCCGCTGGTACGTCCGGCTGCAGCAGGAGGCCAAGGAGGAGGTGCTGACCTTCGACTGCCCCCCGTACGTCCTGGACTATCACAACCCGCTGCAGACCGACCTGCTGCGCAGCGGCGTCCGCTACCGGACCATCTACGTGCCGGAGGCGTTCGACCACGCGGGGGCGCTCGACGAGGTGGGCAGCCTGATCAAGGCGGGCGAGGAGGCGCGGGTCCTGCCCCGGCTGCCGTTCAAGATGGCGATCGTCGACCGGTGGCGGGCGGTCATGCCGATGCACATGGACCCGCCGCTGACGCGCGGCGTGCTGATCAGCGGCTCCACGATGGTGGTGGCCCTGGTGGAGCTGTTCGAGCGCCTGTGGCGGGAGGCGCTGCCGGTACGCCCCGAGCTGTGGCGGGACGCGCCCGCGACACCGGCACCCGCCGACGAGACGGGAACGCCCGTCGACGGGGGGCCGGAGGCGGCGGAGCTCGGCCCCGAGGATCGCCGGCTCCTGGCGCTGCTCGCGGCCGGGCTCAAGGACGACGCCATCGCCCGCCAGCTCGGCACCAGCCCGCGCAGCCTGCGCCGACGCCTGCGTCACCTCCTGGACCAGCTGAACGCCGAGACCCGCTTCCAGGCCGGCGCCCAGGCCAGCCGCCGCGACCTCGTGTGACCCGCGTTCGAGGGTCAGACCCGTTCGACGGCGCGGACCCCACCGCTCGTCCGGTCACGGAACCACGCGTAGCAGCTCACGACGATCCCGGCCACGGTGACGGCGGCGCCGACGAGATACAGCGACCGCAGCCCGAACCCGCCGTCGATGACCCGGCCGCCGAGCCAGGCGGCGAAGGCCGCGGCCAGTTGGTAGGCGGACGCGTTCACCGCCATGGCCAGGGTCGGCGCGGCGGACGCGGTGGTCAGGACCCGGGTCTGCATGCCGGGAATGACGGAGAAGCCCAGCGCGCCGATCACGAAGACCAGCATCGCGGTGATCGCCGTACCGCCGCTGACCGCCCACATCAGCACCAGCGTCGCCGCGAGGACGGCGAGCAGGCTGAGCTGTGACGACATCAGCGCCCGGTCGGACAGCCAGCCGCCGCCGAAGTTGCCCACCGCGGCGCCGACGCCGTACACGAGCAGCAGCACGGCGATGGCGTCGGGGGCGAATCCGGTGACGCCGGTGAGCAGCGGCGCGAAATAGGTGAACACGATGAGCAGCCCCGCGTTGCCCACCGCCGTGACCGCGATGGCGCGCCGCACCTCACCGCCGCGCAACACCCGGAGCTCGGCCAGCGCGGAGGTGCCGGGCGTGGCGTTCCTGACATCCCGTACGAAGCGCAACACCAGCAGCAACCCGAGCACGCAGCACACGGCGATGGCGACGAAGGTGGACCGCCACCCGAAACCATTGCCGATGAACGTGCCGATGGGCGCGCCGAGAATCATCGACAGGTTCATCCCGAAAACAAGCTTGGACACGGTGGACGCCTGCTTGCCCGGCGGGGCGGTCGACGCCGCGATGACGATCGCGTTGGCGAAGAACGTGGAGGTCACCAGCGCGGTGATGATCCGGGCCGCGAAGAGCACGGGATACGTCGGTGCGAGCGCCGAGGCGAGGTTCCCGACGATCACCACCGCGAGGAGCACGAGGATGAGCGGTCTGCGGTCGAAACGCGCGGTGAGCGCCGTCAGCACCGGACCGCCGATGATCATCCCGATGGCATAGGCCGTCACCAGCAGTCCGGCCGCCGGAATCGACACGGCCAGGTCATCGGCGATGTCCGGCAAGATCCCCGCGATCACGAACTCGCCGGTCGTGATGCCGAAGACGCACAGCATGAGGGAGAGGACAGGCACGCAGTTCACCTCTAATAGTTGACTGATCAGTACAAAAAATGGGCAGCAGAACAGAGCCCGCCGACCGAGGGGGGTTACAGAGCCGCGAGCGCCCCTTCCACGACGTCCAGCAGGGCGCTCCTGTCGTCGGTCACCTTCGCGAGCACGCGCAGGCCGTAGTACGCGCTCTGGAACGTCCGCGCCACCTGGAGCGGCGGCCGGTCGGCGGACAGCTCGCCCGTGCGCTGGCCGACCGTCACCAGGTGGCAGAGCTCCTGTTCCAGGTCGGTGAACTGCCGCCGCACGAGCGCCGCGACGTCGCCGGTGCGCCCGCTCGGCTCGGTGGCGGCGTTCAGGGCCAGGCAGCCACGCCGGCCGGGGTCGGCCAGGTCGGCGTCGATGACGCCCAGCATCATCTCCCGCAGCCGCTCCCGCACCGACCCGGGTTCGGCCAGCATCGCCAACTGGGCGGCGCCCTTGGTTTGTGCGTATCGGCGGACCGCCTCCTCATACAGGCGGTGCTTGCTGCCGAACGCGTTGTACAGGCTGCCGCGGCCGAGCCCGGTGCGCGCGCACAGGTCCTGGGTGGTGGCCGCCTCGTAGCCCTTCTCCCAGAACACCTCCATCGCGGCGTCCACCACGGCGTGATCGCTGAACTCCCGGGGTCTGCCCATGGGCCGAAGCTAGCGGCTTCTGTACAGATCAGTCAAGAACCCCCAGCCCCCGGGCAAGCCGAATGAGGACATCAATCGTGGGCGCCGGTCCGGCTTTCGACCCTGACCAGCACCCTGGGTTCGGCACTCCACCCGGACCTCGTTGTCCTCGCCGAACCGCAGAAACCGGTCGGCGTCGATGAAGAACCGCGAGTATCCGTACGGGCGCTGCCCGGCGTAGTTTCCGTTGATGAACACAGTGGCGTCCCGGTAGACGCCCTCGAACTCCATCGTGATCCGCTTACCCCGGTGCTCCTCGGGCGCGAGAAACGTCTTGCGGTACTCGTACGCCCCACCGGGGAAATAGGCGGTCGCTGCGCCGTCGATGGTGGCCTCGCGGTCGCGGGTGATCATCGCGTCGTGCGGCACCGTCACCGGCTCGAACGGGACCGCGGTTCCGGCCAGTTCGGCAAAGGGATTGACCTTCGGACGGAACTGCCAGTTGTCGTTGAACGATGCGCGGATCACGTAACTCCTCGGAGTGAGAGTTTCCCGGAAGATCAGGAGGGAGACGCGGTGGAACGCCGGACGACCAGGCGGGGAATGACCGAGAAGTGCGCCGCCGACGTGCGGCCCTCGATGCGCTCCAGCAGCAGTCGCCCGGCCGTCCGGCCCATGACGTCTCCGTCCTGGTTGACGGTTGTCAACGCGATGTGGGGATGGGCGGCCAGCCGGGTGTTGTCGTAGCCGGCCACGGACATATCGCCCGGGACGGACAGGCCATCCTCGTGTAACGCGGCCAGGACGCCTAGAGCCGCCTCGTCGGAACCGGCGAAGATCGCGGTGGGGCGCGGAGAGCGGCTCAGCAACTCGCGGGCGCCGCGGTAGCCGCCTTCCTCGGAGTAGGAGGTCGCGGCGACGGCGATCTCGTCGGCGAGGCCGTGATCACGCATCACGCGCTCGTAGGTCTCGGCTCTGATGCGCGGCATCTGGTCGGCCGGTCGGCCGTGCTCCTGCCGGAAGGTGATGTGCCCGATACGACGGTGGCCGCGCGCGATCAGGTGCTCCATGACGAGCTCGGAGCCGGTCCGGTCGTCGTCGACGATCGAGTCGTAGGCCGGCGAGCGGTCGTGCCTGCCGAGCACCAGGGTGGGGATCTCGCGTGCCACCTGCTCCAGCTGGGTGCGGCCGACCAGTGGAGCGATCATGAGGATGCCGTCCACCTGCCGGTCTATCAGGGCGTCCAGGGCACGTTTCTCGGTCTTGTCGTGGGTGCCGCCCTGAATCATGATCGCCTGGTAGCCGGGCTCGGTGAGCTGCTCCACCAGGCCGGTCATGATCTCGGCGTAGAACGGGATCCCGATGTGCCGCATGAGCACGCCGATGGTGTAAGACCGCCCGCGCAACGCTCGCGCGGCGGCCTGAGGGCGATAGCCCAGTTCGTCGATGGCCCGCTTGACGCGGTCGCGCATGGCCTCGCTGACTCCGTAGCCGTTGCGGATGACCTTGGAGACCGCCGCCTTGGAGACCCCGGCGTGTTTCGCCACGTCGGAAATGGTCACTCTTCGTCGTCGCTCAGGCGCGACCATGGACATCCTTTCTCGAACCGAGCCCCGGCTGATGCCACGGTGCCGAGATCGTCGCGCACGTAGACCGGTCTACGCAAGCTAACGGAAGATCGAATGTTTGGCCGTTTGGCTATTGGCAATGCCGTAGACCGGTACACATTTTTCCTTGACCTGCTCACGACGTTACGGCTACGTTGACTCGCATTCGGGGCCGGCCCCGATGGCCCTCGCCGTACCGACACATGATCGAGAGACGCATGCACACCTTCCCCGACGGCTTCCTCTGGGGCGCGGCGACCGCACCGCACCAGGTCGAGGGCGACAACGTCAACAGCGACTTCTGGGCGCAGGAGGAGCGCATGCCAGGAGCGGATCGCAGCGGCGATGCCCTCGACAGCTACCACCGATACTCCGAGGACATCCGGCTCGTCGCGGAATCGGGCCTGAGCACCTACCGCTTCGGCATCGAGTGGGCGCGCATCGAGCCGGTCCCCGGGCGGGTGTCCCGCGCGGCGCTCGCGCACTACCGGCGCATGATCGACGAATGTCTCGCCTCGAGCGTCACCCGTTCGTGACGATCCACCACTTCACCTCGCCGAGGTGGTTCGCCGAGGAGGGCGGCTGGCGCGGCGAACGGGCCGTGGACCGCTTCCGCGCCTACGTCGAGACAGCCACCTCGATCCTCGACGGCGTCGAGTGGGTCTGCACCATCAACGAGCCCAACATGCTCGCGATCATGGTGCGCGAGGCGGAGGCGGCGCTCGACCCTGACTCGGGTCTGGAATGGCTGAGCCCCACACTGGAGGCGGACACTCCCCGGCCGGTGAAGCCGGCTCCGCCGGTGGAGATCGGACGCCGTCTCATCGAGGCACACCACGCGGCCCTGGAGGTGCTGCGGGAGCGCACGGACGCCCGGGTGGGATGGACGGTCGCGAGCCGCGCGTTCGAAACCCGCCCCGGCGCGGAGGAAGTGCGCCGGCGTCTGGAGTACGTCTGGGAGGACCTCTACCTCGAGGCGGCGCGTGGCGACGACTTCATCGGGGTGCAGGCCTACTCGGCCCAGTGGGTGGGGCTGGACGGCATCGAACCGCACCCCGTGCACCCGGACAACACCCTCGTGCGTACGGCGTACCGCCCCGACGCCCTTGGCATCGCCGTCCGGCACACCGCCGACGTGCTGCCCGATGTCCCGATCGTCGTCACCGAGAACGGCATCGCGACAGACGACGACTCCCGGCGCGTCGCCTACACGACCGCCGCGCTCGCCGCGCTCGCCGGGGCGATGGAAGACGGCGTGGATGTGCGGGGATACATCCACTGGAGCCTGCTCGACAACTACGAATGGGGTCACTGGGACCCGACGTTCGGCCTCGTCGCCGTCGAACGGGAGACGTTCGAGCGCCGTCCCAAGCCGAGCCTCGCGTGGCTGGGCGGTGTCGCCAAGGCCAACGCGCTCCAAGACGGCGGGACCTGACGATGCCCGAGGCAATCGACCGGCGCCGGCTCGTGCGACGGCACAACCCCGTGCTGACGTCCGCGCACCCCGCTGACGTCCTCACGATCGGCAACGGTGACATCGCGCTCACGGTCGACATCTCCGGACTGCAGACGTTCCCGTCCTTTCACGAACTCGTCCCCGACCCGCACCGCGTCGTTCGCGATGGTCTGTCCGGTCTGCCGGAGCAGTACCCGCGCGTATTCGACGCCGACGACTTCCAGATCCCGCTGCGCACGCAGTCGACCTGGGGCTGGTACGCGACGCGCACCGACCGGGAGCTCCGGCTCGAGGACGCGACCACCCTGTACGAGACATCCCGCGGCCCGGTGCCCTACCTCGACCGGATGGGTCTCCAACGTGCCGGCGACCCCATCGCCGACGAGTGCGTCGCGGGCGCTTGGCACCACTTCAATCCCCGCCGCGCCCACCTCGGCCGCCTCGCCCTGGTCCGTCCCGACGGGACGGGGCTCGACGATCCGGCCATGCTGACCGACGTCCGCGCCGAGCTCGACCTGTGGACGGGATCGGTCCAGGCCGAGTACGTCCTCGACGGCGAGCGCGTCCGCGTCACCACCGTCGCCGGCTCACGGAAGCACTGCTTCGCGGTGCGGGTCGAGTCCGGCCTGCTGCCGCGCGGATGGGGCGTCGCCTGGGTGTTCGACGAGCAGCCGGACGACCTCGCCGCCTTCGAACTCCCGCTCGCGCAAGAGACGGTCTGGGACCGGCGGACGGAGTGCCACTGGAACGCACGGCGCACGGTGGAGGCGCTGACCTACGGCGTGAGCGTCCGCACCACGGGCAGCCTGCGGGAGGAAGCGGAGTCGGTCGTCGCGCGCACAGACGCCACTGTTCTCGAGGTCGTTGTGACGCTGTCGCCGGATCATCATCGGCAGCGGGACGACAACGGTTTCTCCGCCGTCAGCCGATCCGCGGAGACATGGTGGGCGGAGCACTGGAGCACCGGTGCCGCGGTCAGCCTCGCCGGGAGCACGGACGCGCGCGCTTCGGAGCTGGAACGCCGCATCGTTCTCTCGCAGTACCTCATGACCGTCAACAGCGCCGGCGTCACGCCTCCCGCGGAGTCCGGTCTGACGTACAACACCTGGTCGGGGAAGTTCCACCTCGAGATGCACTGGTGGCATGCCGCGCATTTCCCGATGTGGGGCCGAGGGCAGCTGCTGGAGCGCAGCATGGGTTGGTATCACGGCGCCTTGGCGGCGGCGAAAGCGACCGCCCGGCGGCAGGGGTACCGCGGGGCCCGCTGGCCGAAGCAGACCGATCCGTCCGCGCGCGAGTCGCCGAGCAACATCGGCGTCTTCCTCCTGTGGCAGCAGCCGCACGTGATCTACCTGCTGGAGTTGCTGCGTGGCGAGGGGCGCGACGAGTCGTTCCTGCGTGGCCACTACCCGCTCGTCGAGGCGACCGCCGACTTCATGGCCGACTTCGCCGAGGAGCGCGACGGATCGTTCGGGCTGCCGCCCCCGCTCATCCCCGCGCAGGAGAGCTACCTCGCCGACCGGGCGACGACCGCCGATCCGACGTTCGAGCTGGCGTACTGGTCGTGGGCGCTCGGCGTGGCGAACGAGTGGCGGACTCGGCTCGGTCTCGAACCGAGCGAGGAGTGGGACCGGGTGGCGCGGAACATGCGCCGGCCCGCATCACTACCCGACGGCACGTACGCCGCGATCGCGACTCCCCCGCTGCTCATCCGGAAGGATCACCCGTCCATGCTCATGGCGTTGGGGTGGCTACCGGATACCGGCCTCGTGGACCCGGCCACGATGTCCGCGACGCTCGACTCCGTCTGGGAGCACTGGGATCTGCAGTCCAGCTGGGGTTGGGACTACCCCGTCATGGCGATGACCGCGGCCCGCCTCGGCGACGTCGGCCGGGCGATCGACGCCCTCCTGCTGCCGTCGCCCAAGAACGTGTTCCTGCCCAACGGACACAATCCGCAAATGCCGGGATTTCTCACGATTTATCTGCCGGCGAACGGCGGACTGCTGGCCGCGATGGCGCACATCGCCACGGCGGTGGACCAGGGAGCAGAGCTTCCCGACGGTTGGCTGATCACGTCAGAAGGACTGAGTGCGCTCCCCCGCCCGAGCGCCATGTCCACACCTGAGTAGCTCTTCATGTAAACGAAAGAGGCGAGGACCATGGGTACAAACTCCACAACACACGGCGCCCGTCGCCGCACCATCATCGCGGCCGGAGCATTGGCGATTGTTGGGGCGCTTGCTCTGGCCGGCTGTTCGTCGTCCGGAAAATCCGCCACCGGGGACGTCGGACTGACTTTCATGAACCAGTCGCGCGGGCAAGAGGCCGCGCTCACCCAACTCGCGAAGCAGTACACCACGAAGACCGGTGTCAAGATCACCATTGACACGCCCGGGCCGGTCGACTACCTGCCCAAACTCCAGGCGAAGGCGCAGTCCAGATCCATGCCCGACATCTATTCGTCGTTCGACGCGACTCAGATGGCGCCGTTCTACAAGGCCGGCTGGGCGATGGACCTCTCTGCCCAGCTGAATGCCGGTTGGAGTAAGAACTTCAGCCCTGCCGTGATCAGGATGTCGACGTTCAAGGAGGGCAACAACCTCGGGGTCAAGCCCGGTGTCTACGCGGTGCACTGGGAGACGCAGACGTACGGCTTCCTCATCAACCCCGCGCTGACCGGAATGTCGCTGAAAAACCCGCCCGCGACGACGGCCGCGTTCATCGACAAGCTCGCTGCTTCGGACGGAGCAGATTTCTCCGTCGCGGCCTCGCAGACGCCGTACTTCATCCAGGCCCTCGCCTCGAACTGGCTGACGGACGCCGAAATCGAAGCAACACTCAACGGGAAAGCGAGTTGGAAACAGGACGGCTGGCGCAAGGCCTTCCAGTTCCTGGTCGACCTGAAGAAGAGCGGCGTCATCGCGAACGGCGCGCTTCCCGGCGGTCAGGACGACAACCCGAACGTGGAGTCGTCCTTCTTCACCAAGAAGATGGGCGCGATCTTCGACGCCTCTCCCGGCGTCTCAGTGGGCCTGAGGACGAACCCAGAGTTCGCGGACTATTTCTCCACCGGGCTGCCCACGGCTCCCGGAAACGTCCATGAGCCGCGCTCGCCGGGCAACCCCGGGAAGGGCGCGGTGATCAACCCGAGGGGCGACCATCCTGAGCAGGCGCTCGCGTTCGTGAAGTGGCTGACCGAGCCCGCGCAGCAGGCGGTGTTCGCCAAGGTCGGCCGCATCCTCCCCACCAACCCGGAGCTCCTCGGCAGCGCCGACATCCCCGACCAGCTCGCGGGCTTCGCCGCCGGCGTGAAGGACATGCAGGTCATGTCGGCGACCTTCACGCCTGACGTGAACACCGCGATCAAGACGGAGGCCCAGCGCCTGGTGCTGGGTGAGGCGACGGTGGACGAAGTGCTCGCCAAGATCCAGGCGACGCAGGATCGCACGTCATGACGACGCCGCAACTCGCGGTTCCCATGCGGCGGCGAAGGCCGCCGTACGGGAGGCGTGCCCTCCGGCGCAACCTGATCGGCTGGTTGTTCCTGGCTCCGGCCATCGCGCTCATCGGGATCTTCACGATCACGCCGTTCGCGCAGGCGATCCTGCTGAGCTTCCAGTCCTGGGACGGCGTCAGCCCCGACACCCCATGGGTGGGGCTGGCCAACTACGACTTCGTCGCCTCCGACCCGATCTTCTGGGCGTCCATGCGCAACGTCGTCTTCTTCGGTGTCGTCGGCTTCTTCCTCGGCAACGGCATCGCCTTGGTCATGGCGCTGGCCGTCAACAGCGTCGCGCGCGGCAAGACGTTCTTCCGCACCGTCTTCTACTTGCCGGGCGTGTTGTCGGTGGTCGTCGTCGGCCTGCTGTTCTCCTTCATCCTGGCCCCTGGCTCCGGCATCCTCAATCGGCTCCTGGGCCTGGTGGGTCTGGGCGCGCTCCAGCAGAACTGGCTCGGTGAACCGGCCGTCGCGCTGCCCGTCGTGGCGGCGGTGTTCGTCTGGTTCCACTGGGGGTTCGGCTTCCTGCTCTTCCTCGCGGGGCTGCAGGACGTGCCGAAGGAGCTGTACGAGGCCGCCGAACTCGACGGCGCGAACCGCTGGTCGAAGTTCCGGTACATCACCTGGCCGCAACTGGCTCCGGTCACCTCGATCGTGAGCCTGCTCACCCTGCTCGCCGCGCTGCAGATCTTCGGGACCGTGCAGGTGCTGACCAACGGCGGACCGGGCCAGCACACGATGGTGCCGACCCTCGCGATCTACAACGAGGCGTTCGTCAACTGGCGTTACGGCAGTGCGGCGGCCATGTCGGTCATCTTCGGCGGCGCCCTCGTACTGCTGTCCGTGGTCCAGCTCGCGATCACCAGGCGGAGGTCCCGCGCATGAGCAGCCGGACGACAGGAAGGGTCGACGAGATGTCCATCGCTTCAGAACCTCGTCGGGGGGTGCGCCTCGACAAGGTCGGCCTGTACGGACTGCTGGGCGTCGCCGCACTGATCGCGCTGTTCCCCCTGCTGTGGATGCTGTCCGGATCTCTGCAGAGCCTCACGGAGCTGCTCTCGAACGACAGCTTCCTGCCCGCCGACCCGCAGTGGGGCAACTACGTGACCGCGTGGGTCCAGGGCGAGCTCGGCGTCTACCTGCGCAACAGCGTGATCTACACGGGATCCGCCGTCATCGGCATTCTGCTGGTGTCCAGCCTCGCCGGGTACGCCCTCGCGCGACTCGACTTCGCGAGCAAGGGCGTGTTCACGTTCGTCATCCTCGCCGTGATGATCATCCCTGCGCCCGCCATGTTCCTCGCTCAGTACAAACTGCTCATCTCGCTCGGCTTGACGAACAATCCCGTGGGCTACGTGCTGATCCTGATCACCTCGGGCATCCCGATGTCGACGCTCATCATGCGCAGCTTCTTCGTCAGCCAGCCCCGTGCCCTGGAGGAGGCGGCCGCGCTGGACGGTGCCGGTCCGCTGCGCATCTTCTGGCATGTGATCCTCCCGCTGGCACGGCCCGGCCTCGCGGCCGTGGCGGTCATCCAGGGGCTGGGCGCGTGGAACGAGTACCTCATGGCGCTCGTCCTGTTCGACGACAACTCCCTCATGCCCATCCAGCGCGGCCTGACCGCCTTCACCTCCGCCGATACGCCACAGCAGCAGATCCTCCTGGCCGCCACGACCATCTCGATCGTGCCGGTGGTGATCTTCTATCTCATGGCGCAGCGGCACATCGTGAAGGGCATCGGCGCGGGCGCGATCAAGTAAGCCCGGCCGGCCGGGGTCGGTGCCCCAGTCGGTCGACCAGCTCAGCGCGCCTGTGCTCCTCCATGAACCCCGTACGCACACTGTCCTCAACGCGGGAACTTTGCCGGTCGGCCGGGCATCTAACACGCCGTGGAAGCGCTGATCGCGGGAGATCCGGAGCACATCGGGGAGTACTGGCTCGCGGGCCGGCTCGGCTCCGGAGGCCAAGGTGTGGTGTACGACGCCTACGACCGTGACGGGCGCAGGGTCGCGCTCAAGGTGCTCCACTCGGCCGGCGACCAGGGCCGCGACCGGTTCGCCAAGGAGGCGGCTGCCGCCAGCCGGGTGGCCTCGTTCTGCACGGCCAGGGTGCTGGCCGCCGACTTGTCGGGCAGCAAGCCGTACATCGTCAGCGAGTACGTGCCGGGGCCGAGCCTGCGCCAGGCGGTCGGCCAGGGACGTAGGTTCACCGGGGACGACCTGCACAGGCTGGCCACCGCGATCGCCACCGCACTGACCACGGTGCACGACGCGGGCGTGATACACCGAGACCTCAAGCCGGACAACGTGCTGCTCAGCCCCGACGGTCCACGGGTGATCGACTTCGGCATCGCGCGGACCTTGGACATGTCGCTGACCAAGACCGGCGAGGTGTCCGGCACGCCCACCTACATGGCGCCCGAGGTGTTCACCGGGCAGCGGGCGGGCACACCCGCCGACGTTTTCGCCTGGGGTGCGATCATGGTGTTCGCCGCCACGGGCGAGGACCCGTTCAGAGCCGACAATCTGGGCGGGGTCATGCACCGGGTGCTGTCGGCGCGGCCCGACCTGAGTGGGCTGCCGCCGCGACTGACCTCGCTGGTGGCCGCCGCGCTGGAGAAGGACCCTTCGGCCCGGCCCTCGGCACGCGACCTGCTCCTCGCGCTGGTCAGCGGCGACGACTCGGACACGCGCGGGCTGCTGACCGCGGGCAGCCGTGCGGCCAGTGGCGTGCACGTGCCCGGCACCGCCGATCCGGCGCTCGGCACGATCGCCGAGGACGCCTACGGCGCGCTCGCGCCTGAGGTACGGCAGCTGGCCGCCGAGGTCTTCCTCCGTATGGTGGCCGTCACCGACGACGGGCACGAGAGCGTCCGCTGGGTGCTGAAGGACGAACTGTTCGCCGGCCGCTCGGAGCGGGAGGTCCAGGACATCGAGCGGATTCTGCGGGCCTTCTCCTACCTGGTGACGCAGAAGGACGACGCGGTCACGCTGTCGCATCCCGCCCTGCTGCGTGCCTGGCCGCGGTTGCGGACGTGGGTGGACGGTGACCGTGACGGCCTTGCCGTACTGGGTCAGATCAGTAACGCGGCGCGCGAGTGGGCCGAGAACGGGCGCAAGGACGGCGACCTGCTGCGGGGCAGCAGCCTGGACCACGCACTGACGTGGGCGGCCACCGGGCGCAGGAACGTCACGCTGACCCCGCGGGAGCGCGATTTCCTTGCCGCGGGCACGGAGCTGACCAGGAAGAACATCCGCCGCAGGCGGCTGACCACGGTGGCGCTGGGCGTACTGCTGGCGGTGGCGGTGGCCGCGGGAAGTGTCGCGGTGGTGCAGGGCAGGCAGGTCGCCGAGCAGAGTCGCGTGGTCGCCCGGCAGCGCGATCAGGCCATAGGACGGCAGGTCGCGACCGAGGCCGACAAGCTGCGCACCACCGACCCGGCCAAGGCGATGCTGCTCAGCGTGGCCGGCTGGCGACTGGCCTCAGGCTCCGACACCAGGCAGAGCCTGACGACCTCGCTGACGATGCCGGAGAGCATGGCCTTCCGCGACCCGGGCGCCAAGGGGGTCTCCGCGGCCGCGGCGGCGGCCGGCGGGCGCACGCGGGTCATCGCCGGCGAGGACGGGGTACGGGTCTACGACGTCCCTTCGCGACGGCAGACGACCTTTTGGAAGTGGCCGAGCGGATTCGCCGCGCTGCCGTCGGCGGCCGCCCTCAGCCCGAGCGGCAGGACACTGGTGATCGTCAGCCGGGACACGGCGTACTCCTGGGACACCATGACGGGCAAGAAGCTGCACGAGCACCGCGTGGCGGCGGGCACCCCCGGTGTGGACGTCGTCTTCGACGCGCATGAGAGCCTGGTCGCGGTGATGCGCGAGAACACGATGGAGTTCCTGTGGGACACCCGGACGGGCAGGTCCTACGCTCCAGCTCCGGAGCTGGAGGCCGAGTCCGGCCCGGCCATCGCGCCCTCCGGCGCCTACATCGCGGGGATCGGCATCAACCAGGGCGGACTGAAGGTGATCCACCTGCCCGACCTCACCGTGGACACCCGGATGCCCAAGAAGTGTGGCACCGCGGCGACGTTCACGGCGGACAGCCGGCGGCTGCTGTGCGCCCACGGCGACATCGAGGCCTGGGATCTGCGCACCGCCAGGAAACTGTCCGACGAGGATCGGCCCTTCTGGCAGGAGTCGGCCTCGGACGACTTCTCGGCCACGTCTCTGCGGATCAGCCCGGACGGCAGGAGGCTGCTGGGTGTCGAGGGCAGGACGATCCACCTGTGGGACGCCGAGAAAGGCGATGAGCTCTACACTTACATGGCGGAGGGCGAGCCGGACGAGGCCTGGCTGGACCCTGACGGCAAGACCATCCGATACCTGCTCGAAAGCTCGATCATCACCCTCGACATCGGCTCCCGCGTCTCTCGCAGCAGGCTGCCGAGCGGATACGAGGTCGGCGGGTTCAGCCAGGACGGCCGGTTGATCGCCGCCGAGAAGGACGACGCGCCCACACGCGTCTGGGACACGCGCCGCCTGGGCGTGCCGTTGGCCGGCAGCGAGGGCACCACCGGTTCGCTGTTCGATCCGGCGGGCACGAGGCTGGCCGCCACCGGCGAGGGCTCGGGGGTCTCCGTCTGGGACGTGGCCACGGGCAGGCGGCTCTGGCACCATCCCGTTCCCAAGGAGCGGTTCGTCAGTTCGACGGCGTTCACTCCCGATGGCGGCAAGCTGGTGCTGTCGCTCGCGGAGATGAGCGAGCGGGACGCCGGAAACGAGCTGATCGTCCTGGCCGCCGACAGCGGCCGCGTGCTCACCCGGCACAAGCTCGACACCGCCACGGGGATCGTCGCCTCGACCCGCGACGGTAAGGCCATGGTGACCACCACCGGCAGGGTGCTCGACCTGGACACCGGCAAGCCCGTCGGCACCGGGTTCAACCGGGCGGGCAACACCATCGCGGTCAGCCCCACAGCGCCGCTCCTGGCCCTCGGCACAGGCACGATCGAGCTGTGGGACAGCGTGAAGGGCGGCGAGGTGCCGCCCGCCATGCGCGTGGCGAGCGAGGCCGAGGTCGAAGCAGTGCTGTTCAGCCATGACGGCACGCTGCTGGCAGCGATCAGCAGATCCATCGGTGAGACCTTCGATGACGTGTACACCGCCCAGATCTGGGACGTCGCCTCACGGCAGCGCCTCGGCTCGTTCCCCATCGACATCTTCGACCGGCTGGCGTTCAGCGCCGACGACGGCATGTTGTACGTCTCGGGCAACCAATCGGGGACCATCGCCCAGATACCGGTCGCCGGGGACCGCGTCGCCGAGCTCGTATGCAGACGGGCGGGTCGCACGCTTAGCCGCCAAGAGTGGAACCAGTATCTGACAGGTGCGCCCTATCGCGACATCTGCCCGCTGCTGACGTCCAAGGGCTCGGCGTATTGATCATTTCTGGCTTTTCGTGATCTCCGTGCCGGTCGTGGCCGTGGTCTCAGCCGGCAGCTCACGCGCGTCCACGTTCGTACGCAGGGTGATCGGCTTGAGCATTAGCGCGGCGACGACGCCGACAACGGCGACGGCGGCGGCGGAGATGAGGAAGACGTGTCCGGTGGCGTCACCGTAGGCGGTGGCCGGTGGCACGCCGCCGGCCGTGCCGGCGGCGACCTGGCGGGCCAGGACCGCGCCGAGCACGGCGACGCCGACGGTGCCGCCGAGGGAGCGGAAGAACACGACGGTGGCGCTGGCGGCGCCGATGTCGGTCAGCGCGACGGCGTTCTGCACGACGAGGACGAAGTTCTGCAGGGTCAGGCCGACGCCGACCAGCACCATCGCGAACCCGATGAGCAGCATGGGCGTGTGCTGGTCGAGCAGGCCGAGGATCACGAATCCGGCGGTAAGACCGGCGGGGGTGTGGCCGCGGCTGATCTGGAAGTACTGGGTGAGGAAGACGGTCGCGCCGTACATGGCGGTGCCGGCGGCAAGGCTGCCGAGGATCGTGAGGGCGGTGGCGCGTTGCCGGATGATGTGCAGCGGCACGATGGGCTCGGCAACCCGGGATTCGACCCAGAGCGCGACGCCGAGCAGCAGTATCGAGCCACCGACCATGGCGGCGGTCTGCCAGGAGGCCCAGGCGAAGGCGTCGTCGACGAAGGAGACCCAGATCAGCAGGAGGCTGACGCCCGCGGTGACGAGCGTGGCGCCCCAATAGTCGATCTTCGCGTTGTCGCGGCGGTAGATCGGCAGCCGCAAGGTCAGCTGCAGGATGATCAGTGCACCGAGCATGCGCGGCAGCGCGGTGGAGACCACGGTGCTGGCCAGCGTCGAGACGAACAGGGCGAGGAGGAGTCCGCTGAGCGCTTCGAGGATCTGCCGGTGGGTTCTGTCGGGGGTGGAGCTCATGGTGTGGTCTCTTGGGGGTTCATGCGCAGAACACTGCCGTCGCCGTTCGCAGCGATGATCAGGGAGCCGTCCGCCGTGGCCGCGATTCCGGCGAACGGTCGCGGTATTCCGGGCAGGCCTGGCGGGATGAACAGGTCGGGTTCGGGGCGGGTCAGGCCGGCCGGGGACGCGACCGGAAGAGAGTCGGCTTCGATCTCGACGTCGCCGGTGGCGAGGTCGAGGGCGAGCAGACGGCGGTGGGTGGTTTCGACGACGTACAAGGTGCCGTCGTTGACGGTGATGCCTTGAGGGGTGCCGAGCCCGTCGGCGAGCAGTCCGGGGACGCCGTCCTCGACGCGGTACACCGCGCCGAGCTGCTCGTCGCTGATGTAGCAGCGCTGGTCGGCGTCGATGGCTACGTCGACCGGGCGGCCGAGACCCTCGGCCAGCACGCTGACCTGGTCGTCGTGGTCGATGGCGACGACGCGGCCGGCGCCGGATTCGGCGACCACCAGGGTGCCGTCGGTGCGCACGGCGATGCCCAGCGGACGGTTCAGGCCATGGGCCCGGGTGCGCACCGTGCCGGAGCGCCGGTCGTAGGTGCGTACGTGCCCGTACTGGGAGGTGCCGTGGAGCAGGTCGCCGTCGGCGGCGACGCCGTGCACGAAGTTCAGCAGTTGGGTGGTGGTGACGTCTTCGCCCGGTCGGTCGGCGGGCTGGATGAGGCGGTAGTGGTCGGCCACGTGGATGCCGCCGCCGAGATCGATGGTCACCCCGAAGGGGCCGCCGAGGCCACGGGGCACGATCTGGCGGGTACGTCCGTCGGCCGCGAGCTCGGCGACGCCGCCGTGGGCGTAGCTGGAGACGAACATCCGGTTGTCGGCGTCGAAGGCGGCGTTGTCCAGGGCGTTGAGTTCGCTGACGATGGCTGACCGGTCACCTGTGCCGGTCAGGTCGACGCGCGTGACGATCCCGGTCGCGCCGCGGGAGAGGATCAGCAGGGCGCCACCGCGATCGAAGCGCACGGCGACCGGATCCGGGACGTCCGCGGCCACCAGTTCCGGCTCGCCACCGTCGAGCGGGATGCGGAACACCTCACCGGTGAGCATGTGGGGGTAGTAGAGCCGACCGTCCGGGCCGAGTTGCATGGCGTTGCCCATGGCGAGGCCAGCCGTGAGCACCGTGGGTTCGTCGCCTGCCGGGGACAGCTCCAGCAGGCGTCCACCCGGGATCATCTCGTTGGCGAACACCCGGGTGCCGACGCAGGCGATGCCGTTGGGCGCGGTGATCTCGTCCGTGACGAGCACGAAGTCTCCGGCTGGGTCACGTCGCCACACCCGGCCCGGGACCAGGTCGGTCACGTACATCGCGCCGTCGGTGTCGAAGGCGAGGTCGTCGGGGGCATGCAGTGGCCCGTCCGATGGCACGACCACCTCGATGTCGCCGGTGGCCAGGTCGACGGCGCTGATCTGCCTGGCGAGGAACTGGGCCACGTACAGGCGTCCGTCGGGTCCGAAGGCCATGCCGTTCGATCCCCACAGCGGGCGCGCCTGGATCAGCAGCTCGACCTTCCGGCGGTTCATCGCTTGCCCGCCAGCACTTCGTCCATGCCGCCCTCGGCGCGCCAGCGGCGCAGCAGGTCGTGGAAGGCGACGGGGCCGGGCCCGTACGTCTGGCTGACCGGGCGCGGCTTGCCTTCGTTGTTGTAGTAGCCAGGCGTGCATTCGGCCTGGAACCGGCTGTTGTCCGGTGCCAGCTCCCGGATCGTGGTGACCCAGGCGTCCTCGGCGTCTCTGGTCGGCTCCACCAGAGCGACGCCACGCCGGCGGGCCTCGGCGACCACGGCACCGATATGGATGGCCTGCTCCTGCAGGATGTGCACGAAGTTGACCGCGGAGGCGTTCTGCAGCGGGCCGAGGTGGAACAGGTTCGGGAACCCGTGGCCGTAGAAGCCGTGCAGCGTGCGAGGGCCCTGTCTCCAGGTGTCGAGCAAGGCCGCACCGCCCCGGCCGTACACCGGCAGGGCGCCGGAGACGATGCCGGAGACGCCGACCTCGAAACCGGTGGCGAAGATGACGCAGTCGACCTCGTACTCCTGCTCGCCGACCACGACCGCCGACTCTGTCATCTCGGTGATCCCGCCGTGGTCGGCGGTGTCGACCAGGGTGACATTGGGCCGGTTGAACGTCTGCAGATAGTGGTCGCTGAAGGTGGGCCGCTTGCACATGTAGCGGTACCAGGGCTTGAGCAGTTCCGCGGTGGCCGGGTCGCCGACGATCTCGTCGACGCGGGCGCGGATCTGGTTCATCTTCTGGAAGTCGGCGATCTCGTCGAGGTACTCGCGTCGCTCGGGTGACAGGTCGGTGTCGACGGTACCGGCCAGCAGGTGACGTTGCAGCCGTGCGGTACTGGTCCAGCCGTCGTTGATCAGGTCCTGTTCGGCGGGCCCGCCGGTGACGACCGTGAGGAAGTTCTTCATCCGTTCCCGCTGCCAGCCGGGTTTGAGCGAAGCGGCCCAGGCCGGATCGGTGGGGCGGTTGTCGCGCACGTCGACCGACGAGGGGGTGCGCTGGAAGACGTACAGGTGCTGCGAGTCGCGCCCCAGGTGCGGGATGACCTGGATACCGGTGGCGCCGGTGCCCACGACCGCGACGCGCTTGTCGGCGAGCTTGTGCAGGCCGCCGTTCTGGTCGCCGCCGGTGTAGCCGTAATCCCAGCGGCTGGTGTGGAAGGTGTGCCCGCGGAACGTCTCGATGCCGGGGATGCCGGGCAGCTTCGGCTGGGTGAGGGTGCCGGCGGACATCACGACGTAGCGGGCCCGGAAGTCGTCGCCGCGGTCGGTGCGCACCTGCCATTCGGCCGCAGCGTCGTCCCAGCGCAGCTGCGTGACGCGGGTGTGGAACAGCGTGTCGCGGTACAGGTCGTGGAGTTTGGCGATCGCGACGGCGTGCTGGCGGATCTCCTCGCCGGGTGCGTATCGCATGGTGGGCAGGTAGCCGGCCTTTTCGAGCAGCGGCAGGTAGACCGATGCTTCGATGTCGCAGTGGATGCCCGGATAGCGGTTCCAGTACCAGGTGCCGCCGAAGTCGCCGGCCTCGTCGAGCATCCGGATGTCGTCCACGCCGGCCTCACGGAGTTCGGCCCCGGTGAGCAGCCCGCCGAAGCCGCCCCCCACCACCAGAGCCTCGACTCGGTCGCGGACCGGTTCCCGCTCGGCGCGTTCGGTGTACGGGTCGGCGGCGTAGTAGCCGAACTGGCCGCGGGCGCCCTGGTACTGGGCGTTGCCGTCGGGCCGCAGCCGGCGATCGCGTTCGTGGCGGTACGTGGCGCGCAGCACGTCCGGGTCGAAGCCCAGTTCCGCGGCTGTGAAGTGTGCGGGCGGCGTCGAAGAGTGGTCCATGGATGCCCTTCCGATTCGGGAGCCGCTGGGTCATTGCCGCGCCCGGGGAAATGGCACGCGAAATCGTCCGGCGCACAGACGATCGGACGGGGCGGCGGACACGTTCGCAGCGGCGGATGATCGCCCCGTCTGAGAGAAGCTAACCGAATGCGGAAAATTAAGTCAAACGACTGCCTTAACGCTCAGTTGCGGGGGCTAGATACAGCCCCTCGATGGCATCGATCAGCTCGGCGGCCGTATCCGCCCATGCCGCCCTGGCCGCGTCCGCGTCGGCCGGCAGCGTGCGCTCGCGATGGGCGCAGATGTGCACGAGCAGTGTGCGTGCCATGTCGTCACGTCGGCGGCGCAGCTCGGGCGAAAGCGCCGGCAGACAGCGGTGCAGGCCGCCGACGACCGTGTAGAAGTTGGGCGCGTCGTGCAGTCCTGCGGCCGCCAGCTCGCGTAGCTGCGGTTCGGTCATGATCTGAGCGGCGAGCCTGGCATACCAGGTCGGGGTCTCCAGGCTGCTCAGATGCTCGGTGAACGGCAGCACGACGCAGGCGACCCAGTCGCGCAGATCCGTGCTGTCCCCCCTGGCCCGCAGCAATTGTTCCCGGATCCGCTCCATCAGCTTGGTGTGGTGCTCGACGATCGCGCGCAGCAGGTCGGCCTTGGTGCCGAAGTGGTAGCCGACCGCGGCGTTGTTGCTCTGACCCGCGGCCTCGCTGATCTGCCGGTTGGAGACCGCGAACACCCCGTGCTCGGCGAACAGACGTTCGGCGGTCAGCAGGATCCGGCTCCGGGTCTGACCCGCCTTCGGCGTGGTTTTGTCGGTGGCGGTATCCGTGCCCGCCGCCGGCGCCGCGCAGATGGCCGCTGTACCCGCCGCGGCCAGCGCGAACATCTGGTCGAGGATCTCGAACAGCTGTGCCGGGCCGCCCTCGGAGTCCCACGCCATGACGCTTTCCCGGACGCAGGAGAGCGCCATGCTGCTCATCGTCCTGGCACTCAGGCCGATGACGCCGCGGCTGCCGAGCCAGTCGAGAATGGGCTCCTCGAGACAAGTGTTGGTAACCAGGAGGAAGCGGCTCAGCTCGGGCTGCCCGGCCAGGATGCGCCGCCGCGCGGACACCGTCCGGAACTCCGCGGTCAGGAATACCTTGAGAGCCCTGGTCAGGGCAACCCACGGGTCTGCGTCGATCTCCCGTACGAGCAGATCCGCGACCTGGGCCGCTTCGCCCGGGGCCGGGTCGAACAGGGCGCCCGCCTTGGTGTCGAAGTGGTTGAAGAAGGTGCGCCGGGACACGCCGGCGGCCGCCGCTATGTCGTCAATCGACACGGCGGCGAATCCGCGCTGCTCGAACAAGGTCAGAGCGGCCTGACGCAGCCGGCGCCGGCGTTCGGTCTTGTCCGAGCCGCGCGTGGTCCGGACGCCCGGCGACATGGAGGTCACTCCTAGACAGTAGGACCTCGGCGGTGTCAGGCGCGTCTGCACTAAGTGCAATCAGCTCTCTGGAGTTTGGCGTGGCCAGCCGAGAACAGTCGCGAGGGCCGGTTCGGCCGGTTGTGCGGCCGACCCGGGCCGGGCCGCCGAGCGGTGGTGTCGGCATCGCCTGCCCCATGTCCACGCGGCTAGGCTCTGGCCGATGAACGAGGCACGCAGGGCGACGGCGGCGGATGCCGTGGAACTGGTCCGCTTGCGCGGAGTGTTGATGACCCAGCTGGCAGGGCACCGGTCGGCCGACGGCAGCTGGAAGGAGAGCGCGGAGGCGATGCTCCGCGAGCGGCTGGCCGAACCGGACCCCACGCTGGTCGCCTTCGTCGTGGACCGACCGGACCTGGTGGACCGGGCGGGGCAGCCGGACCGGGCGGGCCTGCTGGCCGCGTGCGCGGTCGGCACCGTCGAGTACCGGCTCCCGGGGCCGGGCAACCCCAGCGGCGAGGTCGGATACGTTTTCAACGTCGTGACCGACCCGGCCCACCGGCGACGCGGCTACTCACGCAGCTGCATGGCCGCGCTGCTCGACTGGTATCGCGACCGTGGCATCCGGACGATCGACCTGCGCGCCTCCTCCGAGGGCGAGCCGCTCTACCGGTCCCTGGGCTTCGCCCTTTCGCGCGACCCCGCCATGCGGCTCCGCCTCCAGCCGCCGGAGTAGCCCCTTCTCGCCACCAGAGCAGTCCCCTTCTTGAGGAGGAGGCCGGAGGTCTCGATCGGCGGATGTGCCGGCGCCGCCGCCACCATGACGATGCGGGCATGACTTTCGCCGTACACGCCAGAGGGCTGACCAAGACCTTTGGCTCAGACACCGTCCGCGTCCTCGCCCTCGACAACGTCGACGTGGAGTTCGCCCGCGAACGGTTCACCGCGATCATGGGCCCGTCCGGCTCCGGCAAATCCACCCTGATGCACTGTGTCGCGGGACTCGACCAGCCGACCGAGGGCCAGGTCTGGGTCGGGGACACCGAGCTTTCCGCGCTGTCCGACGACCGGCTGACCGACCTGCGCCGGGACCGGATCGGGTTCGTCTTCCAGGCGTTCAACCTGCTGCCGACACTGACCGCGCTGGAGAACATCCTCCTGCCCCTCGACCTCGCCGGGCGCCGGCCCGACCGGGCGGCGCTGGAGGCGATCATCGACGCCGTGGGGCTGCGCGACCGGCTGGACCACCGGCCGAGCCAACTGTCCGGCGGTCAGCAGCAGCGGGTGGCCTGCGCCCGCGCGCTCGTCACGAAGCCGGACGTCGTGTTCGCCGACGAACCCACCGGAGCCCTAGATTCCGCCTCGTCCGCCGATCTGCTGTCGTTCCTGCGCCGCAGCGTGGACGAGCTGGGCCAGACCGTCGTCATGGTGACCCACGATCCGGCGGCCGCCGCCTACGCGGATCGCGTCCTGTTCCTGGCCGACGGCCGGATCGTGGGGGAAATGGGCGATCCGACGGCCGAGGGCGTACTCGACCGGATGAAGTCGCTCGAGACGGCGGCCCGCTGATGCTGCGAGCGATGCTGCGCGACCTGCTCGCGCACAAGGCCCGGGTCGGGATGACGCTGGTCGCGGTGGCGCTGGGCGTCGCCGTGGTCGTCGCGAGTTTCGGCGTGGCGGAGATGGTGACGCTCGCGCTGGCGGGCGACGGCGCGACGCGTACGGACGTGGGCGTCTCGGTGGAGGGTCCCCCGTCGCCAGGCGACGCTGAGGGTCCTCCATCGCCAGGCGACGCTGAGGGAACCATCGGGCCACCGGACATGGATCGGCTCGTGGCGCTGCCTGGCGTCACCGGCGCGGTCGGCGTGCTGCGCGGGCGCGCCGGGCTGGTCGGCGATGGCGGCAAGGTCGTCCCCGGCGACCTCGGCACGGCGGGCACCGGCTGGGACGCGAGCGGGCGGTTCAGGCTGCTCGCCGGGCGGCCCCCCGCGCGGCCGGGCGAGGTCGCGCTCGCGGACACGACCGGCCGTCCGGTCGGCGGGCGGGCACGCGTCCTGCTCGCCGGCGGGCGGATCGACGCCGCCGTGGTCGTCGGCGTGTTCGCCTACCGGCCGCTCGGCGGCGAGGACGCGGCGCCGGCCGTGGCCTACGACCCGGTGACCGCGGCCAAGGTGCTCGGCGACCGTTTCGCCCGGGTAGAGCTGGCAACCCACTCCCCCGGCACGGTCAAACGGCTCGCCGTGTCGTACGGCTACCGCGCCTCGACCGGCGCGGAGCTGGCCGCGCGGGCCAGGCGCGCGGCGGAGGACGACGCCCAAGACCTGCGCGAGACTCTGCTGCCCTTCGGCGCGGTGGCCCTGCTGGTCGGCACGTTCGTCATCGCCAACACCTTCACGATGCTCCTCACGCAGCGGACCCGCCAGCTCGCGCTGCTGCGCGCCGTGGGCGCCCGTCGCCGCCAGGTCCGGTGGACCGTCCTCGCCGAGGCCACGGTGCTCGGGCTGGTGGGCGGGACGCTCGGTGTGCTGCTCGGCCTCGGGCTGGCGCCGCTGCTGATCGCCGTCCTGCGCCCTGGGGACGAGGTCGCCTTCGCCGTCTCCGCTACCGGGGTTCTGTCCGGGTACGCCGTCGCCGTGCTGGTCACGGTCCTGGCGGCGTACGGATCGGCGCGCCGGGCGGCGGCCATCTCACCGATGGCGGCCCTGCGGACGGACGCGGTGGCGCCCGAGGCGGCGCGCCGCACCCGCTCCCCGCTCGGTCTGGCCGCCCTGGTCACGGGTGCGGCCGGGGTCGCCGCTACCGCCGATCCCGACGGCGGCACCCTCTCACGGGTCGTCGCGCTGGCGTCGGCGGCCGTGAGCGCCGTCGGCGTGGTGCTCCTCGCCCCGGTCATCGTCGGTGTGCTGCTGCGTCCGCTGGACCGGCTCGCCGCCCGGCACGGCGGTCCCGCGCTGCGGCTGGGCGTACGCAACGCGGCCCGCGATCCACGCCGTACGGCCGCGACGGCGAGCGCGCTGATGATCGGGCTCGCGCTCGTCTGCGCCTTCGCCACGGTCAGCGAGTCGTTCGCCGGCCTGATCGGCTCGACGGTCCGGGCGACCGTCCCGACCACGACGACGGTCCTGCGACCGGCCGCCGGGGGTGGGGCGAGGCTGGCACCGGCCGACCTGGCCACGGTACGGGCGACGCCCGGCGTGACCACGGCCGCCGCGAGCCGCGACCTGCTCGCGGAACTCCGCTATGCGGGCGGCACCGCAAAGCGGATCATCTCGGCGATCGAACCCGCGGCCATGGGCACCGTGCTGCGTCCCGACGTGGTCGCGGGCTCTGCCGACCTGCGCCGCGGCGTGCTCGTCGCGCGCAACCAGGCCGCCATGCTCGGGCTGGGCCTTGGCGACCGGGTCACGCTGGTGATCGACACGGAGACGTCCGTGGACGTCGTGGTGGGCGGGCTGTACGAGGCGAGCGAGTTCTCGGCCAGCGTCTACTTCGACGCCGCGCTCGCCCCCGCGCGGATGGACGGCGAGATCACCACGATCTACGCGACCGGCGCCGACCCCGGCGGTGTGCGGCGTGCCCTGGACGACGCCTTTCGCGCCCGTCCCGACATCACCCTGACCGGCCGCGACGGGCTCGTGGCCGACGCGGTCCGCGCGCAGGAGCTCGGCTTCCTGGTGATGTACGCCATGTTCGGCATCGCGGTCGTCGTCGCGCTGTTCGGCGTCGTCAACACGCTGGCGCTCTCGGTCATGGAACGTACGCGGGAGATCGGCGTGGTCCGCGCGATCGGCGCGAGCCGTGGCCTGATCAGGCGGTCCATCCGGCTGGAGAGCCTGGTCATCGCGCTCTGCGGGGCGCTGCTCGGCATCGTGGTCGGGGTGACGGCCGGGGCGGTGATGCAGCACGCGATGCTCGGGCAGGAGCTCCTCGGTTTCGCGGTGCCTTACGGGGTCGTCGGGCAGGCGTTCGCGGGCATGATCGTCATCGGCGTACTGGCCGCCGCCTGGCCGGCCCGCCGCGCGGCCCGCACCGACCCGCTGTCGGCCATCGCGACCGGCTGATCAGGCGCGCCGGTGAGTGGTCGTCCTCCCAGCGATTCGATCGATCGGACCCACCGGGGGCAGAGAACCGCTCGAGCCCTGTGCGGCGACCGAGCCACGGCACGGCCGGCGTCTGAGCGTGGTGCCGAACCGTCGCGTCAGCGGATGCCCGCCAGGGCGTTGTGGGCGATCTCGGCCCGTTCGGCGGCCGCCGCTTCGGCGGCCTGCTCCTCGGCCCGCACGCGGGCGTCGTAGGCGGTGCGGGCGGCGGCGATCTCGTTCTGGTGCGTCTCCGTCCAGGTGACCAGCGCGCGGATGGTGGAGTGCAGGGTCACGCCCAGCGAGGTGAGCTCGTAGTCGACACGTGGCGGGACGGTCGGGTGCACGGTCCTGCTGACCAGCCCGTCGCGCTCCAGATGCCGCAGCGTCCGCGTGAGCATGCGCTGGCTCACCCCGTCGATCATGCGGCGTAGCTCGGTGAAGCGCAGGCTGCGCCGGTCGAGCAGGGCGATGACCAGCAGCGACCACTTGTCCGCCACGCGGTCGAGAATCTGCCGGACCTCGCAGTCCTCCCGCGTGTCCCACTGAAGGACGTCGTAATCGCCGTCGGTATCCCCGCAGTAACCGAGGGACTTGAGAGTGCCGTCTTCCATGACATCGCATGATGCACGACGATTTGGCCGGTTACAAGAAGGAACCGGCAAGCGGTTGAGGAACCATGGCCGGTCCTGTGCTTTTCGAGAGGAGTGGATCATGTCCATATCGATGCCCGCATCGAACAACCGCATGAACGCCCGCGCCTGGGGAGTGCTCTTCGTGCTCGCCGGAGCCGTCTTCCTGGAAGGGATCGACGTGGCGATGCTGAATGTGGCACTGCCGTCGATCCGGACCGATCTCGGCCTGTCCACCGGCCTGCTCAGCGGAGTGGTCAGCGGAGTGGTCAGCGCCTACGTGCTCGGCTACGGGGGATTCATGCTGCTGGGCGGCAGGGCGGCCGACCTGCTGGGCCGCCGGCGGATGTTCCTGCTCTGGCTGACGGTCTTCCTGGTCTTCTCTGGCCTGGGAGGCTTCGCGACCGAAGGGTGGATGTTGCTGGTCGCCCGCTTCGTAACCGGGGTCGCGGCCGCATTCATGGCGCCCGCCGGGCTTTCGCTGATCACCGGCAACTTCCCCGAAGGGCCGCAACGTATCAAGGCGCTCGGGGTCTACGCCGGCACGGCCGCGGGCGGCTTCTCGCTCGGCCTGGTCGCCGGCGGGCTGCTGACCTCGATCGGATGGCGATGGGTGTTCTTCGCGCCGGTGCTCATGGCGGCGGTG
The DNA here is from genome assembly GCF_020215705.1 of Nonomuraea aurantiaca. Lineage (GTDB taxonomy): Bacteria > Actinomycetota > Actinomycetes > Streptosporangiales > Streptosporangiaceae > Nonomuraea > Nonomuraea aurantiaca. Next base: position 111,657 of record NZ_JAIWNB010000016.1, read on the forward strand.
ATCCTCGTCGCGGCGGTGATCCTGCTCAAGGAGAGCGCGGTGCACGAACGCCCGTCGGGCGGCTTCGACCTGGCCGGCGCGTTCAGCATCACCGGCGCGATGCTGCTGCTGGTGTACGGCGTGGTCCGCCTGGAGCACCCCGGCAACGGCCTGGTGGGCACACTCGGCGTGTTCGGCGCCGGCCTCGCCCTGCTGGCGATCTTCGTGCTGATCGAACGGCGGACGGCCAACCCCCTGGTACGGCTGGGCATCCTGCGCTCCCGCGCGCTCGTCCGGGCCAACCTGGGAGCGCTGCTGTTCCTCGCCTCTTTCGCCGGATTTCAGTTCGCGGCCACCCTCTACCTGCAGGAGGTACGCGGCTGGAGCAGTCTGCAGACCGGTCTGTCCATGCTGGTGATCGGCATGGACACGATCCTCGCGCCGACGCTCACCCCGCAGCTGGTGAACCGGTTCGGCAACGCCCGCGTGCTGTTCGGTGGGCTGGTGGTCGCCGCCCTGGGGTACGCGCTCTTCCTGCCGATCGGGATGGACTGGACCTACGCCGCCATGCTGCCGAGCATGCTCCTGCTCGGCCTGGCCTTCTCCCTGGCGTACGGCCCGCTGACCATGGCCGCCACCGACGGGATCGAGGAGCACGAACACGGCCTGGCCAGTGGCCTGCTCTACACCTCCTTCCAGTTCGGCACCGCGCTCGGGCTGTCGGCGGTGACCGCGGTGAGCGTGGCGGCGCTCGGTGACGCCACCACACCTGAAGCGATGCTCGACTCCCTCCGGTTCGCCCTCGTCGTCCCGGTCGCGGCCGCGGTCGCCGGTGCCCTGGTCACCGCCTTCGGGATCTCCCGCCGCACCGCCTGTCCCGAAGCGCCGCAGAACACCCCTGTGTCCGCCCCGACCTCGGTGTGAGGACCTCATGACCATCAAGGTGACCTCGTTCGGCGAGATCGAGGATCAGTTCGCCGCCTACATCGGCGACATCGTGTACGCCACCATGACCACCGTGGACGCCAAAGGACGCTCACCCGCCGGGCCTGGAACCTCTACCGCAAGGGCAGCCCGCCCGGCGCCGGGTACGAGCTGGGCAATTTCTGGACAAGCCCCGCCGACCCTCAGCTGCACATCCTGCGGCTGACCCCGTGGCGCGTCCAGGTCATCCGCGGCGCCGACCTGCGCGACGTCGTGCGTCCCTAGGGACTCCAACCCGGCCCCGCTGATCAGACGTCAAGCTCGGCATCGTGGACCAGAATGGCGGCCTGCACCCGGTTGGCCAGGCCGAGCTTGGCCAGGGATCGGCTGACGTGGGCCTTCACCGTCGCCTCGCTCATCGACAGCTCTCCGGCGATCTCCGCGTTGGACAGCCCGCGAGCCACGGCGCGCACCACCAGGCTCTCGCGCGGGGTGAGGGCGGCCAGCCGCTCCCGGGCCGCGTTGGCCCGGGAGCTCTTCCGCTCGGCGAACATGCTGATCAACCGCCGGGTGACGGTGGGCGCGAGCATCGCGCTGCCGGACGCCACGGTACGGATGGCGTCGGCGAGGTCGTCCGGCTCGGAGTCCTTCAGCAGGAAGCCCACCGCCCCGGCACGCAGGGCGTTGTGAACGTATTCGTCCAGGTCGAACGTCGTCAGCATGATGACCTTCGGGGCGTCCGCCAGGCGGCCGATCTCCGCGGCGGCGGCGATGCCATCCATTCCGGGCATGCGTACGTCCATGAGCACGACGTGCGGCCGGTAACGGACCACCGCGTTGACGGCGTCGCGACCGTCACGGGCTTCGGCGACGACCGCGATGCCTTCGGCCGGTCGCAGGATCAGCGTCAGGCTCGTCCGTACGAGCGCCTCGTCGTCGACGATCAGGACCCGGATCACGCGGCGTCTCCTTCGTGGGCGGAGATGCGCGTGATCAGGAGGATCCGGATCACGCGGCGTCCCCGTCAGGGGCGGGAATGCGCGCGGTCAAGGCGAACCCGCCGTCGGGCGCCCTGCTCGCGCTCAGCTCGCCCCCGAGGAGCTCGACCCGCTCGCGCAGGCCCACCAACCCGAGACCGCTGCCGGGTGACGGCGCGACGAGGCGGGCCGGCGGCGCGTTGGTCACGGTCACGAGGAGCTCGGCGGGCGTGTAGTCCAGCCGTACCTCCGCCGAGGTCCGGTCCGTGTGCTTGTGGATGTTGGTCAGTCCTTCCTGTACGACCCGGTAGGCGGCGCGTTCCACCACCGCCGGGAGCGGGCGCGGCTCCCCTTCGTCGCGCCGTACGATCGGCAGGCCCGCGATGCGCGACTGGTCGAGCAGCCCGTCGAGGTCCCGCAGCACCGGCTGGGGAGCCAGCCCCGCACCTTCAGCTTCAGGGGAACGCAACACGCCGATCACCCCCCTGAGCTGCGACAGCGCCTCCCGGCCCGTCGCCCGGATCTGGCCGGCGCTCGTCGCGACGCTCTCGTCGGAGGCGTTCACCTGGAGGGCTCCGGCCTGCAGCACGATGAGCGAGACCTGGTGCGCGACCACGTCGTGCATCTCACGGGCGATCCTGGCCCGTTCCTGCGCGCGGGCCTGCTCGGCGCGGGCGGTCTGCTCGCGTTCGAGATGCTCCGCCCTTTCGCGCAGCATCTCGCGGCGCGCGTTGACCCACAGCCCGGCGACGAGCGGCAGGGCCACGAACAGCGCGAACGCGCCCATGGAAGGCCAGAATTCGGACGGGCCGAAGGCGTGCAGCGGAATTCCCACCGCGGCCACGGCCAGCAGATAGGCCGCCAGATGGGCGCGCCGCCGGAACGTGGTGGCCGCCACGTAGGAGGCGGCGCAGAGCGCGTACCACGTCCCGAACGCGACCAGGACCGCGAAGGCGACGGCGAACAGCGGCCACCTCCGCCGCGGGGCCATCCAGACCGCACCCGCCGACGCCAGCGCGACGGCCAGGACCAGCGCGAACTCCGGCACCGAGCCGAGCGTTAGCGGCCGCCCGACGACGAGCTCGGCCGGACGGCCCACGGCCGAGAGAAACGTCGCCAGGAACACCCCCACGCCCAGGGCTCTGGGCATGGCGCGATCGGCCAGCCGCCAGAGGGACGGCCCGATGACCAGGGGTTCACGTTCGGCCATGGATCCGATCGTATGGCGAGCTCAGCGGCGGCCCCTTCTCCTTTCGTCTAGCCCGGGCCCCACCTTGAGGAGGATCTCTGGCCTACCGGGCCGGACGGCAGTGCCGCCCGGATCGCCCGAGCTTCGGCCAGAGATCATCTGAAGGACGGCGGACCGCAGGTCAGGCGAGGGTCGAGAGCGCCTCATTGAAGGTCGCCGACGGACGCATGACCGCGGCGGCCTTCGCCGGGTCGGGCTGGTAGTAGCCGCCGATGTCGGCCGGCTTGCCCTGGACGGAGATCAGCTCGTCGACGATCTTCTGCTCGTTGGCGGCGAGCGTCTCGGCGAGCGGGGCGAACGCCTTGGCGAGGTCGGCGTCGTCGGTCTGGCCGGCCAGCTCCTGCGCCCAGTACAGGGCCAGGTAGAAGTGGCTGCCTCGGTTGTCGATACCGCCGACGCGACGGGTCGGGGACTTGTCCTCGTTGAGGAAGGTCGCCGTGGCGCGGTCGAGGGTGTCGGCGAGGACCTGGGCACGCTGGTTACCGGTCGTCTTCACGTACTGCTCGAAGGCCGGCACCAGCGCGAAGAACTCGCCGAGGGAGTCCCAGCGCAGGTAGTTCTCCTTGACCAGCTGCTGGACGTGCTTCGGGGCGGAGCCGCCGGCGCCCGTCTCGAACAGGCCGCCGCCCGCCATCAGCGGGACGCTCGACAGCATCTTGGCGCTGGTGCCCAGCTCCAGGATCGGGAACAGGTCCGTCAGGTAGTCGCGCAGGACGTTGCCGGTGACGGAGATGGTGTTCTCGCCGCGGCGGATGCGCTCCACGGACAGCTTGGTCGCCTCGACCGGGGACAGGATGCGGATGTCCAGGCCCTCGGTGTCGTGCTCCGTCAGATACTGCTTGACCTTCTCGATGAGCACGGCGTCGTGGGAGCGGTCCTCGTCCAGCCAGAACACGGCCGGGTCGCCGGTGGCGCGGGCGCGGGTGACGGCGAGCTGCACCCAGTCCTTGATCGGGGCGTCCTTGGTCTGGCAGGCGCGGAAGACGTCGCCGGCGGAGACCGTCTGCTCGATCACGACGTTGCCGGCCTGATCGACGAGGCGGACCGTACCCGTGGTGGGGATCTCGAAGGTCTTGTCGTGGCTGCCGTACTCCTCGGCCTTCTGTGCCATCAGGCCGACGTTCGGGACGGAGCCCATCGTGGCGGGGTCGTAGGCGCCGTTGGCGCGGCAGTCGTCGATCACGGCCTGGTAGACGCCGGAGTAGCTGGAGTCCGGGAGCACCGCGAGCGTGTCGTGCTCCTGGCCGTCCGGGCCCCACATGTGGCCGGAGGTACGGATCATGGCCGGCATGGAGGCGTCGACGATGATGTCGGACGGCACGTGCAGGTTGGTGATGCCCTTGTCGGAGTCGACCATGGCCAGTTTCGGGCCCTCGGCGAGCTCGGCGTCGAAGGAGGCCTTGATCTCGGCGCCCTCGGGCAGGTTCTCCAGGCCCTTGTAGATGCCGCCCAGACCGTCGTTCGGGGTCAGACCGGCCGCGGCGAACGTCCCGCCGTACTTCGCGAACGTCTTCGGGAAGAAGGCGCGCACCACGTGACCGAAGATGATCGGGTCGGAGACCTTCATCATCGTGGTCTTCAGGTGTACGGAGAACAGGACGCCCTCCTCCTTGGCACGGGCGACCTGCGCGGTGAGGAACTCGCGCAGGGCGGCGACGCGCATCACCGAGGCGTCGACGACCTCGCCCTCGAGGACCGGCACGGACTCGCGCAGCACGATGGTGGAGCCGTCGTCACCCTTCAGCTCGATGCGCAGTGAACCGGCCTCGGAGATCACCGCGGACTTCTCGGTGGAGCGGAAGTCGTCCACGCCCATGGTCGCCACGTTGGTCTTGGACTCGGAGGTCCAGGCGCCCATGCGGTGCGGGTGGGTCTTGGCGTAGTTCTTGACCGAGGCGAGAGCGCGGCGGTCGGAGTTGCCCTCGCGCAGCACCGGGTTCACGGCCGAGCCCTTGACCTTGTCGTAACGAGCGCGGATCTCCCGCTCCTCGTCGGTCTTCGGCTCGTCCGGGTAGTCCGGCAGCGCGTAGCCCTTGGCCTGCAGCTCTGCGACGGCCGCCTTCAGCTGCGGGACGGAGGCCGAGATGTTGGGCAGCTTGACGATGTTGGCCGCGGGGGTCTTGGCCAGCTCCCCCAGCTCCGCGAGGTCGTCGTTGATCCGCTGGTCCTCCTTCAGGTACTCGGGGAAGACCGCGAGGATGCGCCCGGCCAGCGAGATGTCACGGGACTCCACCGCGACGCCCGCCTGCGAGGCGTACGCACGGACCACTGGCAGGAAGGAATACGTCGCCAGGGCCGGGGCCTCGTCAGTGTGCGTGTAAATGATGGTCGAGTCAGTCACCGGGTGCTCCGCTCCACGTCTGCGAACATGTCGTCAAAAACCTTTCTTATATGGGGAAGGGTAGAGGGCTGATCGCTGCCCTCGTGCACCGGCCACAGCCTGCGGGGGTGAGGCCGCGGCGGGCAGAGGCCGTGGTAGCGGGGGGCCACGGCCGTTCGAGGGCGGTCAGACAACGGTACGGCCACATCGATGGCGATTGTCACGCCGGTGACGAAGCGCGATCGGGGGCCGCCGAGGAAGAGAACGGCCTGGGCGATCTCCGTCGTGGCGCCGATGCGCTTGTCCGGGGCGGCTGCTTGAACACTGCCTCACGCCCATGAGCACGACGTGCGATGGCGGACCACGGCGTCGCGGCGGTCACGGGCCGCTACGACGATCGCGCTGCCCGCGGCCGGTTGAAGGATCATGGTCAGGCTGGTCCGTACGAGCGCCTGGTCGTCGACGATCATGTAGCGGGATCCGTCTGCCAGGAGGCTTGGATCATGGCTCGTTCCGTGGCGACGAGGTGGGTGGCCGCGGCCAGCCACGCCCATGCGTACCGGTCGGGGCCGGAGTCCGCCAACCGGCCGAACACGTCGCGCGACCTGCGGTCGGCCTCGGCGGTGAGCGTGGTGGCCAGGTCGGCGGCGGCACGGAACCCGGCCCGGTGCAGCGGGGCGTGGGAGTCACCGTTACGCGCCGATTCGGCCACCGCGCGCCGCCCGCCGGAGACGCCCAGCTCGACCAGCCGTCGAACCCGCCACAGCGGTGCGCTCGCCACCGGGTCCACCTCGGGCCCGGCGCCCGGCTGCCCCGGCAGGCACGCGTCCTGCGGTGGGAGGTGGGAGCCCTGCAGGCGGTCGTACCCGAGGTCGGCCCTGTCTTGCCATTCGGCCGGAAGGCGGAGCGTCGCCTCGGCGCCCGGCACCGGACCCACCGCGAGCGGGCGCAGGGTGGCCGCCCGGTCGGGATCCACCCTGCCCACCACCCGCACCAGCAGACCGGGGCGGGACGCGAGCCGCTGGAGGTTGGCGACATGGGCCAGGTCTGGGTGACTGGTGGCCGGGACGAGCCGGATCAGGGGGCCGTGCGCGCGTACCGGGTTCCAGGGATCGGCTGATGGTACGCCGCCGGGTCTCGCTCCGGGGGCCTTCAGGGGGTCACTCGCGGGTCCCGGTGCAGCTAGGTGGTCGCTCGCGGGTCCCGAGGCAGTCAGGTGGTCACTCGCGGGTAGTAGCTCGCGGGCGAGTACGTGGTCGCCCGCCGCACCGACGATCACCAGGTCGCATCCGACTGGTTCGCGAGCCTTGTCCTCCGTGTCTGACTCGCTCCAGGCGTGCCCGGAGAGCCGGGGGCCGACCGCCTCCGCCAGCGGGCGGGCGAACAGGGCCGCCATCGGCCCCTCCGTCCACGGCATCCCCTTCACCGGAGTGGCCCGGACGCCGCCGCCCGCCCCCAGACGCCCGTCCGGCGAGATCGTGGCTCCGGTGATCAGCAGCCCCGCCTTGGCCAGCTGGGCGTGGTTCAGCATGGCGGGCCCGATCGAGACGGGCGCGGTGGCGGCCCCACGGGCACGGGCCGGACCGCCCGGTTTGACGTCTGCCACCGAGAACCATCGGCCATCCTCCGTGACGAGGTGGGTGACCACACCGCCGTAGCCGGTGGCACTGATCACCGGCTCCCGGAAGACGCCGTACACCCTTAGGCTCCCGCCCGGCTGATAGCTCCGGCGCACGCTGCCGACCAGAGCGGGGTCGGGGTCGGCCCCGGCCAGCCGGCCCGCGGTGAGCAGGAGTTCGCGCAGCGCGGACACCAGGTCGGCCAGGCGGTGGCCCTCGTGTCGGGCCCTGGCGGCCCGCAGCCCGCGTACGACCCGCAGAGCGGCGGCCTCGGCCTTGGGCAACCCGGCCAGCCTGGCCGAGTGTGCGGCCCTGAGCAGCTCGGCCTGCGGCACCGCGCCGGCCGCGGGCACCCCGGCCGACAGGATGGCCGCGGCGGCGGCCCACAGACTTGACGCGGCCGTCACCTGCGCGGCAACCGGCGCTTGCCCGACACCTGGTCCCGCTGCTCCCGGAGCGACACCTGGCCCCAAAGTGCCCTGAGTGGCGTTCCTCCCTGCGGCCTGGGCAGCGCCTGGCGCTGTGGTGCTTGCCTGCGCGGCGCTTGGCCCCGCGATCGCCGCGTGCGCGGGCTCTGTGGCCGAGTCTGTAGGCGTCCCATCGGGCGCGGACCCCGCGACCATATCGGTGCCGAGCGGGTCGACGTCTGCGAGGGAGCCCCCGGAGATGCCCACCTCCATCGACTCCGGGTCCGCCACCGGGCAGGCACTCAGTACGGCAGCGCGGTGCAGACACCGTGGCGCCAGGAGGCAGCTGCACCTCGCCTGGTCGTCGTCGACGATCGCACCGGACGGCCCCGGCGTGAGCGTGACCACCGCGTCCTCACCACAGGTGATCCGGATGCCCTCGGCGTCGGCGACGACGGGTACGGCGGCGTACTGCTCGATCGCCGCGTCCAGCTTCTTGCGCAGCCGGGACGTGAGGCTCTCGACCGCGGCGGCGACCACCTGCGGCGCCACCGGCGGTAGCGAAGTGGGGGCATTCATCGGTTCTCTCCCCGGAGGCGGTCGCCCACCCATCGGGCGAGGGCGAGCGGGCTGAGGGCGGCGACGGGCATGCCGGCCGCCACGAGCTGCTGGGCGACGGGAATCGAATAACGGGGTACGCCACTGTCGTCCAAGGCCGCGCACCCCAGCAGGTGGACACCGGACCCGGCCAGCGCCCGCACCTCACCGAGCAGGCCCCCGATCGGGTAGCCCTCCTCGAAGTCGCTGACGACCACGACGAGCGTACGGCTCGGCACCGTGACCAGCGACCGGGCCTGGGCGAGTCCCGCCGCGATGTGCGTACCCCCGCCGACCCGCACTTCGAGCAGCAGGGACAGCGGATCGGCCACCCGGTCCGTCAAGTCGATCACCTGCGTGGAGAACGACAGGAAGTGGGTGGACAGCGTGGGCACGCCCGCCAGCACCGCGGCCGTGAGAGCGGACCACACCACCGACGCCTCCATCGACCCGGACACGTCGACCACGAGGATCAGCCGCCAGTCGGCCTCCTGCCGGGAACGGGTGCTGAACACCGGGCGTTCCGGGACGACCACGAGCCGGCCGTCGTCGAGGCGGCGCGTGTGCGACAGATTGGCTCGAAGGGTGCGCGGCAGGTCGAGCCGCCCACCCGGACGGCGGGTCGGGCGCGGGGTCGCCAGGCCGGTCATGGCGGGCCGCATCCGCGTCGCGAGCTCCTTGGTGAGTTCTTCCACCAGGCGGCGTACGAGCGGCCGCAGCTTGGCGACCTGTTGCTCCGGCAGGCCGCCCGCCAGGGACAGTACGGAGGTCAGCAGCTCGACGGACGGCCGTACCGAGGCGGGGTCGAGCTCGCCGAGCACGTCGATGCGTCCGGCATCGGCGGCCTTGGCCAGCACCTCCTCCCGTACCTCGGTACCGAAGAGGGCCTCCAGCTCCTCCCCCCACTCACGGGCGGTGGGGAACGGGTGCTCCCTGCCGCCGGCGTCGCCGCCCGGCCCGAAGTCGTTGGCGCCTTCCCCGCGCCCTGAGCCGTACAGCTCGTCCAGGGCGCGCGCGTACGCACGGGCACCGGCCGGCAGCCGCTCGGACTCCCGCCCGAGCAGCAACCGCCACCGGTCGGCCGGCAGCAGCCTTTGCTCAGCGCGCCTGTCCTCGTCGACCGGGGGCGGGGGCTCGGGCAGAGCCACGTCCGCGTCGCCGCCCAGCGATGACGGTGGATCGGCAAGGACCGCCTCCACCTCACCGCCCAGCGACGACCCCACCTCGGCAAGGACAGTGTTCGCCTCCTCGCGGTGTACTGTCTCCGCCTCCTCGCGGTGAACCGGCTTCGCCTCCTCGCGGTGAACCGCGTCCGCCTGCCGCCCAGCCGATACGGTCCGCCCGTCCGGCTTGTCGGATGGCGCGCCCGCCACGGCAGGCATAGGGAGCCGGAGTGCGTTCAAGGCGGTCAGGCCGGCGGCGTCGGCGGCGGTCCAGAGGGCGAGGAGTGCGGGCGGCGCGTCCAGCGCCAGGTCGAGCCGGTCGCCGAGCCGCTCGGACACCGCCCCCAGCAACCGGGTACGGCCGGCCGGGCTGAGCGTGTCGAACCCGCCGCGCAACGCCGGCAGCCGGGCGAGGAACTCCTTGTCCGGCAAGCCGTCCACGCGGTCCATGAGCGGGTCGAGCGCCGCCGGCGCCGACTGGAGCAGCGGCCCCGCAGCCGTGAGCACGCCGGTCAGCAGGCGGTTCAGGCGCAGGCGCCCGTCCGGGCCGGTGGCGGTGTCGACCCAGCCGGCGGCCCGGTCGCCGAGCGCGTCGGCGCCGTCCAGGTCGAGCAGCACCCGGGCGGCCAGGGCCGCGCCCTGCATGAGCGGGGACGCGGTACGGGCCAGCACCGCCAGGGCGTCGTCGATCCGCAGCCCGAGCCGCTCTTCGCCGACCCGCGAAGCGAGGGCGACCAGGGCGACCGCGTCCTCCGGCTGGTCGCTGCCCGCCAGGCCGGGCAGGGCGCGGACCGCGGCCTCCAGCAGGGTGCCGACCAGTTCGGTGGCGTGCTGGCGGGCTTCCGGCGTGGTGCCGGGGAGGTGTTGTCGGCGCAGCGCCTCCAGCAGGTCGAGGGCATCGAGCAGCTCGCTGAGCGTGGCGGTGGCGGGCAGGGCGACGGCGGCGTCGGCCAGGCGGTCCGCGACCAGGTCGGGCAGGTCGCAGCCGGCCGCGGCACGGAGCCCGTCGAGGATGAGGGCGCAGGTGGACCCCCCTTCCGCGGATTCGCGGCGGAACGTCTCCCGCAACGTGCCGGCCGCCGCCTGGGCCAGGGTCACGCCACGTACACCCGCCAGGTCGAGCAGGGCCGGGACCGCCGGCGTCCAGGCCATCCGCCATCTGGTGGTGAGCGCGGTGGAATCGCCCGTGCCCACCACCTCGATCGGCTCGCCGTAGCCGACGCCGCAGACCAGCAGGCGCCGCAGGAGAACCTCCCGGCGCGCGTCCAGGTCGGAGCGGAGCGGATCGAGGCGTAGCTCACGGCGTTCGGGATCATCCGGGCACGGGAGCCTGAGCGCGGCGAGATCCGCCTCGACGGCCGGGCCGAGCCCCGAACGTGGCGTGCCAGGCGCGGTCCGGCCGCGTTCGGTGCCGACGAACACGGTGTCGAGCGCCTTGGCCAGAGCCCGCCCCCGGCCCAGGGGCTCGCCCTGGCCGAGTACGGTCGTCACGGCCTCCAGCAGCTCGCCCCGGCCGGGGGCGGGCAGGCCGCGCAGCCGGGCCAGGTCGCAGGCGAGCCGCAGCGTCTCGACGGCCTCCCCGGTGCCCGCGGTGTGCCCGGCGGCGCGGAGCTCCCGGCACAGGTCGGTGATGGCGCGGGCGGCGCCGTCCCTGACCCGCTCGGGATCGCCACCCGCCGCGAACACCGCCTGTTGCCAGCGCGGGTCCCGGATCCCCGCCGGGTAGCCGGACCGGGAATCGAGCAGGTCGAAGGCGTACGGCACGAGCGAGGTGACCGACGAGAAGCCGTCGCCTGCGGACGAACCGGTGATGCCACCGCCCGCGGAGGGACCAGCGCTGCCACCGCCCGAAGACGAGCCGACGCTGCTGTCACCTGCGGACGGGCCGGTGGCGCCGTCTCCGTCTGGCCAGGTCAGCGCGGGTGCGTGGAAGGCGCCGACCACTGCCACGACGCGCCGCCCGCCGGCTGCGGCGCCCGCGATGACGCGGCGCATGTGCGCCTCGCGGGCCAGGTCCATGGCGGGGATGCCGCCTGCCTCCGCCGCGTCCCGGCGCAACGCCCACCCGACGCCGAGGGCGGCGCGGCGGACCGCTTCGGGCTCGCAGCCGGGGGCGAGGACCTCCACGGCCCGGTCCCACATGTCGTCCCCATCGCGGCCGGTCCCCGCGGCGGCCAGCGCCTCGGCGAAGGACATCCCTCGCGAGCCCACCTCACCCGCCGACGGCCCCGGCTGAGTGCCGGGATCCTCCGCCATGCCGGACTGATCCACCACATCCGACGCCGTACCGGGGTCCTCGGCCGTACCCAGCGGCGTCTCCTGCGACGTGCCGGAGCCCTCGGCCAGGCCCGGTAGCGGGGACTGGCCGGTGGCGTGCCAGCCGGGGTCGGACAGCGGGAGGTCGCAGCAGAGCACCTCGGCACCGCGCTTCCAGGCCCATCGGATGGCCGCCAGCTCCGGCGAGAAGTCGGCGAACGGGTAGAAACCCAGCCCCCCGTCACCCCGTGACCCCGCGAGGGCGACCGGTGCGACGGTTCCGGGGTCGGCCAGGTGGGTCAGCCACGGCTGGAAGTCCCCCGGCAGTTCGACGCAGACCACCTCGGCGTCGGCGGCGTCCAGCAGTGCGGGCAGGGCCACCGCCAGCGCGGGGCTGTGATGCCGCACCCCAAGCAGGAAGGGCCGGGCGGAGGCAGCCAGCGCGTCGACCACCCGCCTGGGATCATCGCCCCAGTCGTGGTCGGCCACCCGATCGGACCATGCGGTCTGTACGGATCGCGCCGTCTGTCCGGACCGCGCGGAGTCGGCGACCTGGGCGGACCGGACGGCCACCACAGGCTCGCCCGTCTCCACAGCCCCCACGGACTGGCCGGATTGGGGGGACAGAGCAGACTCCACGGACTGACCCGGCTGGTCGGCACCCGCGGACTTGGCGGGCGGATCGATGTCCTGGGTGGTCAACGGAGGTTCTCCCGCAGGTCCCAGAGGCGGCGCCACATCGCGGAGCCGTCCTCGGCCCGCCGTCGCACCGGCCCGTCCCAATAGCCGAGGAGCCGCCCGTGATCAGCGGGATCGTCCTTGCGTACGACACCCAGCAGATGCCCCGGCACCAGGTCGAGGACGTCCCCACTGGGCAGGTACGCCGCCGCGACCCCCAGCGAGGCCGCGACCTGCACGGCCTCGGCGGTGGACATGACCGTGCCGGGGCGCTCCACGTCCCAGCCCTCGGCCGAGCGCCCGGAGCGCAGGTCGCGGAAGACGGTGACCAGCGCGTCGAGCACGGCGTCGTCCACGCCGAAGGCGGCGCCCGCCCGCTGGACCACGGCGGTCGCCTGGCGGCGTACGAGGGTGGTCTCCGCCTCGGCGTCGGAGATGGGGTCGACGGTCTCGAAGTTGAACCGGCGCTTCAGGGCGGCCGACATCTCCGAGACGCCGCGGTCGCGCAGGTTGGCCGTGGCGATCACGGTGAACCCGGGCGAGGCCGCCACCTGGGCGTCCTCGGTGCCGGCGAGTTCGGGTACGCTGACCCGCCGGTCGGACAGGATCGACACCAGGGCGTCCTGCACCTCGGGCAGGCAGCGGGTGATCTCCTCCACCCGGGCGACGCGGCCGGAGCGCATGGCCGTGAGCACCGGGGAGTCGACCAGCGCGGCGGGGCTGGGGCCTTGGGCGAGGAGGAGGGCGTAGTTCCAGCCGTAGCGGAAGGCGTCCTCGGTGGTGCCCGCGGTGCCCTGCACGGTGAGCGCGCTGGTGCCGCACACGGCGGCGGCCAGCAGCTCCGACAGCATCGACTTGGCGGTGCCGGGCTCGCCGACCAGCAGCAGGCCGCGTTCGCCGGCGAGGGTCACCACGCAGCGTTCGACGAGGGCGCGTTCGCCGACGAACTTGGTGGCCACCTTCATGCGGGACGTGGGCCCCTGCAGGGTCTCCCCGTTGCTGCCGCAGATGAAGGTCACCACCGCGCGCGGGGTCAGCGCCCAGCCGGGCGGGCGGGGGCCGTCGTCGTAGGAGGCGAGGAAGGCGAGCTCGTCGGCGTATCGCTCTTCGGCGGAGAGCACCTGCCGGGCCGGAGCCCGGTCTTCGGTCAGGGTCATGAGGTGAAGTCCTTAAGAGAGTCGGGGAGGAAGCGGGCTCAGCGTCGCCGTCCGCGCTTGACCTTGAGCTCCTCGAAACGGGGCCCGTCGCCGTCGAGCACCCGCTGCCACGCCTTGGCGTAGAGGTCGGCGACGGGCTCGATCGGGATGCCGTCATAGGCGGTCAGGTCGAACAGGGCCAGCTTCCACTGCTCCACCGGAAGCAGCGGCGCGCTCTGCTCCGCCCACCCGCCGGGCAGGAACAGCGTGCGCGCCGCCCGGCTCCGGCTCGCCTCGACGACGAGGTCGGTCGCGGCCAGCTCGGCGCGGGCCGCCTTGAGCCGGGCGGGCTTCCAGCCCGTCCACCGGGCGACGTTGCGGTCGGTGGGATCGGGCAGGGCCAGCAGCATCAGGTAGTGGGCCGCGGCGTCCTCGCCGAGCCCGTACTCCTTCGCCACCTCGATGACCAGATCGGGTACGGACCGGGTGGGATCCTGCGGCCACCACGTCCCGTCCGCGTCCCGCTCCCCCTGCACCGGGTCGCCGGGATCGGCGAGCAGCGCCGCGAACCGCGGGTCGCGGGCGGTCCGCAACGCGATCTCGGCGGGAAACGGCTCCTCGGTGCCGAGCAGGGCGCGCAGGTACGGATCCGCACCTGCCGCGTCCAGCGACGCTACCCGGATGGCGGGGGCGGGTCTGTCGTCATGGGTGGCCATGACGACGGCGCCGTATCTCTCGTAGCCCTGGCCGGTCTCGGTCGGGGCTCCGGCGGCCTTCCTGAACGCGGGCAGGTCGACGTATCGGCCCAGGTCGAGCAGCAGGCCCGGGTTGGCCAGCCGCTCGTGGACCGCGGCCAGCGCCTTCGGCAGCGCGGCCCGGATCGGATCTCCGGCGGGCAGCCGGTACGCCAGCCACCGCGCGGTGGTGACGGCCATGATCAGCGAGCTGGCGGTTAACCCGGTGGCATTGTCGTCGACGGGCCTGACCCGGTCGCCGCGTACGGTCCAGGCCAGGTCGTGGCTCAGCTCCGGCGAGGCGGCCGGGTCGAGCAGGGCTCGCAGCGCCCGGCTCGTGTCCCAGCCGGCCCGCACCGCGCGAGCCGCCTCTCCGAGCAGCCATTCGGGAATCGCCGCCTGCGGCCCGACCTTGTCGTTCCACAGCGCCGCCGCGGCGGCCACGTCCGGGCCGTCGCTCCAGAGCCGGGCCGGGTCGCTGGGCAGGAGCGCCGCGACGACCGCCCGCCGGATGCCGGCGTCCGTCTTGCGCAGTTCGTCCCTGGCGACGGTGGCATCGGCCAGCTTCACGCCGATCGTGGTACGGAGTTCCTTGGTGAGGAAGTTGCGCTCGTGCGTGTCCACGGACGGCAGACCCGCCACGATGAGCCGGGCCGTCGTCTCGGAGACGCCGGTGAGCCGGGCGAACTCCTCGGCCGCCTCGGGCCGCCAGGGCGCCGGTCCCCGCGCGGCCAGCTCGGTGAAGAGCGCCTCCAGCCAGCCCGCCTCCCGCGCCACCCCGACCGGGGCCGAGGACCGGACCGTGTAGGGGTGGGGGACGTCGAACCGCCCGGCCGGGTCGTGGAACAGCGCCGACCACACGCAGCCGGAGTCGTTCGGGGATCCCGAGCTCACGAAGGCGAGGAACGCGCCATCGTCCAGTGGCAGGGTCCCGAGCCAGTTGCCGTCGCGCCAGTTGCCGTCGGGCTTGATCAGGAGGCGCTTGTCGAGGTGCAGGTCCATCCGTCGCCAGCGGGACGGATCGGCCGTGGTGGGCAGCCCGGCCTCGCCCAGTGCGCGGATCAGGTCGTGCAGCGTGGCGCGGTGTTCCTCCTCGACCGTCTCCGTCGCGACGCGGAAGGCCAGGGCGGCGGTGTGGTCGAGCAAGGGGTCCCATCGCAGGCCGGCTTCCGGCAGTTCCGGCAGGTCGAGGTGGGTGCGGCCCAACCTCGACGGAGCCGACACCGACGGGGCCGACGCCGACGCCAGCCGCCGCCGCCCGATCGTCCGGATCTGCTGGAAGGCGCTGTCGGCCCCCAGGCGCCAGGAGTATTCGACGAAGTCGCCGAGCCCCCGGAGCGCCTGGTCGAGCAGGGAGTCCGTGGGACCGGCGGGCGCCTGCTCTTGGTGCCCGCCGGCGAGCGCTTCGGCGAGCCTGGCCGCGACGGTGTGCAGCGAGCTCTGCTGGGTCCCGGCGAAACGGACGACTCCGGCGATGCCGGCCACGAGCGCGTCATGGCTGACCTGCGGAAGCAGGGTACGGACCCGCGCCTCCAGGTCTTCTTCCCCGGCGACCTCAAGCAGGGCCTCCGCGGTGTCCAGGTCGAGGGCGCGCAGGGCCGCGGAGCCCTCCGGATCCCTCGGGCGCAGGTAGCACCAGTAGCGCACCGGCGGCAGGATGAGGCTGCCCATGGCGAAGTGGCCGGGGGCGTCGTCCGTGCGGGCCACGGCCGTGACCACCCCGTCCGGATCGACCAGGTTGAGCCGGTAGCCCCCCTTGACGATGGTCCGTGGCCGGTCGTCCCCGGGGAACATCAGGGCACGCGCCGGCGTCCCGGCGTCGGGCGGCAGGGTGAACGTACGGCCGGAGACGTCCTCACCGCGCATCGACCCGTCGGGCAGCCGCACCACGCGCCAGCCGAACAGCCCGCCCACGGGCGTGCCCACGGGGGTGGCCTCGTCGGAGGGCGCGGGAAGCAGCCATCCCGCATGGAACTCGCTGCCGGCCGGGGCGTCGCGGAGCGCGTCGGCGAGGAAGGCGGGCATGGCCTTCCTGCCCACCTGTCCGCCGGCCGGGTCGTACTCGTACCAGTCGGCGGTGCGGTAATCGGAGCCGTCCCAGGTCCACACCCAGTAGGAGGTGCCGTCGGTGATCACCGACGACTCCGCGGGGAGGGCCGTGTCGCCCGGGTGCACAACCCCCTGACCGGTGGTCCGCCCGCCGCCGGGCAGGGGCAGGGTGACCGCGTCGTCGCCGCGGTACCAGTCCATGCGCGTTCCGCGGGTGCCGGTGGCGCCCTCTATCGGGTGCAGACGGTCGGGGGCGGTGTGCCAGTAGCCGCGCAGCCGATACTCGAGGTGGCGGGACTGCCAGTAGACGAGCAGCTCGCCGTCCACATAGTGCAGGCCGATGTCGTTCCAGGAGTCTCCGGCCGGGATGCGCAGGTCGTGGGTGAGCACGGTGCCCTCAGGACCGAGCACCCGGGCCTGCGCGGCGCCCGCCGTGAGCAGGTACGGCCAGGCGTCGGCGACCACGATGTCGTCGACGTCCTTCTTCGGTACGAGCGACGCGGCCGCCTCCTCCCAGGCCGGCCAGCCCAGCTCGTCGAACAGCCCTGCGCGCAGGGTGCGGGCGAGCACCGGCGCGATCCGCGCCGCCGCCGCCCGGCGTACGTCCTCCTCGGCCAGGACCAGTGCCTCGCCCGGCAGCCAGGCCAGCCGTCGCAGGGCGTCCGGCAGGTCCGGCAGCCCGGCGGCCGTGGACCGCAGCGCCACCTTGCGGGTCCATTCGGCCAGCATCGGCCGGCCGCCGGGGGACTTGGCCAGCAGGCGGATGGCCCGCCGGCCGTCCTCGTCGTCGCTGAAGCCGTCAGCCGCGCGCTCGAAGGCGGACCGGAACCGGCCGTCGGCGGCCAGGGCGACCAGGGCGCGCTGCCCCTCCCCCTTCGCCCAGGGCTCCAGCCGCAGCGAGCTGTTGTCCTCGGGATCGCGCACCGGAAGGCCGAGGGCGAGCAGCAGATCGAGCAGGTCGACGTCATACGAGACCGTCAGCGCCCGCTTCTGCTCGGCCAGCTCGGCGCGCAGCCGGCCGGCCGCCCGCTCCACCAGCGCGTAGAGGTCGGGCAGGCGGGACGGCACGCGCCAGCCGTGGTCGCGTGCCTTCAGGAACCGTTCGAGCCAGCCGACGGTGCCGTCGCCGGGCCGCTCCGGCACCTCGCCGGAGACTAGGCCGGCGGTGGCGCCGGACGCCTCGAGGATCTCCAGCCACAGGCCCGCCAGCTCCTCGTCCCGGGACTCCGGCATGATGTTCAGCAGCGTCACCCGCACCTCGGGCTCCCGCGACGCCAGGGCCGCGATCCCCGTACGGTGGGCCTTCCACCAGCCCGTCGCGGCCCGATGGGCGGCCGGCAGGGCGAGCAGCTCGGCCAGGTAGGCCTGCTCCGCCGCGTCCACGTCCACCCTGGCGGCCTTGGCCAGGCGGCGCAGGTCCGTCGTCATCTGCGCCGACGGCGGCAGCCCGCCCGCCGTGCGCCGCACGCACAGCCGCGTGAAGCGGCGCAGCGCCTCGTCGGCGGGCACCCGGGCGGCCAGCTCCTTGGCGTAGCCGGACAGCACCTTGACCGGCAGCGCCCCCGCCAGCGCGAACTCCAGGAACACCTCGTCGAGCCGGTCCTCGTCGATCGCGAGCCCGTGCTGCGCCTCGGCCCGGCGCGCGCTGGCGAACATCTGCGCGGCGTAGGCGGCGTTCTCGACGCCCAGGAACACCCGGCCGCACTGCTCATAGAACGTGGGCAGGAAGTGGGGCACGGACGCGGCCAGCTGAGCGGCCAGCTGCTGGTAGGCGTCGAGCGCGGCCTTCGGCTTGGACTTCGCCTGCCGGGCCGCGCGCTCCAGCTCCGGCACGACGGCGAGCGCGTGATGCCCGTCTTCGGGGTGGTGCACCAGCACCCATTCGGGGAAGCCGAGCGAGCGCCGCAGGCCCAGCCCGACCTCGGCGGGCTCCCCGTCGGGCGCCAGGCCCAGGAAGCTCGCGGCCAGGTCCTCGGCCGAGCCGAGCTCCCCGGCGACCAGCCGCACGACCACCCGGTCGTCCAGGCCGGGATGGCGGTAGGTACGGGCGGTCATCGGCACCGCCCGCTCGCCGGCCCCCTCGGTGCCGAGCGGCAGCACGGCCCCGGCCTTCAGCAGCTCCGCGGCCTGAGACGCCTGCCGCGGTTCCGCACCCTGAGACGCCGGTTCTGTAGCCTGAGACATCGTCACGCGTCCTTCCCCTCTTCGACCCGCCGCCCGGCGTAGAGCGCCGCGGCCATCCGCATCCCCTCCGACCAGGCCACCGGCCCGACCTCGCGCAGCGGCAGTGTCCTGCCGTCGAGGTCCTGCCAGCTCAGGTCGCCCGTCGTCATCTCGCCGTCCCAGTAGGGCTCGCCGATCCAGACGGCCGCCTCCGAGAGGCTGCCGCCGTCGCGGACCCGGCAGGTGGCGTAGCCGCCGGAGACCCGGTAGCCGAGCGCGGTGGCCCGCGCGGCCAGGCCGAACCTGGAGTCGTAGGTGCCGCCGGAGAACTCCGACACGGCCGTCTCCGTCGCCTTGAGGTCGGCAGGCTTGCGCCAGGTGGCCCGGTGGATCTGCTCGACCTTCTGGACCACGCCCAGCTCCGCGGCGAACTCCCGCAGGTCGTCGAGGTCGGGCAGCAGCACGGGATGGGGCAGGGTCACCGTGCGCGGCGACAGGCGTACGGTCTCGCCGTCGAGGTTGACCACCCGCAGCTCGCCGGTGTCGGTGGCGTCCCGCAGGAAGCCGACCTCGTCGGGGTCGTCGCCGACCACGGCCAGGTCCCGCAGGGCCGACTGCCACGCCTCGTCGGGCCACACGCGGGCCAGCAGCCCGGTCGGCACCGGCAGGGACGAGACCATCCAGAGGTCCACCTGCGCCACGCACGCGGCGGCGTGCCGGTCGAGCCACTCCGCGAAGCGACGCAGCCGGTCCACCTCGGGATGATCGCGCAACGCCTTCGGCAGCGACTTCAGCTGCCGTCCCGCCGCCCGGCCGGAGGTGGCTCGCGCCGCCACCCGGCCCTCTATGAGGGCGACCTCATACCCGTCGCCCGCTGCCAGCCAACCCAACGGTCCCCGCCTTTCACCGTGCACGAACGTCGAATGAGCAGGGGTTTTCCAGCCCCTGCTGTGCAACTGCGCCGAACGTTAGCGACCTCGACCGACAAACCCGTTCGCGGTCGTCCAGAGGCTCCGACGGCGCGCACAGGGGTGGGGTGGCGAGCCATTCGCGGGCTGCTTTGTCGGCCTGCGAAATGCGGTGATCCGTCAGAGATGGCTGGTACGGTACCGGCTTTCAACCAAATGACGGGAGTTTTCCGTCGAGGGCCACCTGTTGCACAAGAAACTTTCCTAACAGATACTCCGGTTGAGTGTTCACCCCCCAACCCTGGAGTCGCTGTGCTTCGTCGTGTCCTCACTCTGACCTCGGTCGTCGCCGCCACCCTGCTCGCCGCCGCCCTGCCCGCCCAGGCGGCCGAAATGGACGTCACCTTCGGGCCGACGTCGATCGGCGACTACTGCCACGCGAAGGTCAGCTCGGCCTCGTGGATCGGCTTCTACGAGGCGGGCGGCCTCAGGTGCTACGCGAGCGGCACCGGCGGCCCGCCGCAGTACGCCGGATCCGGGGACCCCTACCTGGCGTGCAAGTTCCTCACCACGGAGGTCGTCATGAGCGCCAGGCGGGGCACGTCCGACGCCCTGGTGTGCAGGGTGATCGTCTGACGCCCCTTTGGTGATGGTTTTCGGCTTCCTTACACGTTCCGGATACAAAATGGTCATTTTGGGTGTCGAAATTATCCAGGCGTCGCGGTTACAGTGACCCCGCAAGCCAGATGATCTTCATCTGGCTTCTTCGTCACCGCGATCAGGAGGCTGAGAACTCAGTTGCGCGCCTGGAACTTATCGACCCGAAACTTGACGTCGTACGCGGCGGGTGTGGCGGCCCTCGCGTTAGCGTTCGCGGGGGCCGTCGCGGCCCCCGCCTCCGCGGATGACATCGACACCTACTACCTCGACAGCGTCCACGGCAACGACTCGGCCGCCGGCGACTCCCCGGCCACGGCGTGGAAGACGCTGGCCAAAGCTTCCACGGCGGACCTGGAGCCGGGCGAAAAGCTCATGCTCAGCCGCGGCAGCACGTGGTCCGGGCAGCTGGCCATCACCAAGTCGGGCGAGGCGGACAACCCGATCGTCGTCGACGCCTACGGCACGGGCGCCCGTCCGGTGCTCAAGGACGACATCGAGGCCTGCCTGTACCTCGGAGGCGACCACATCGAGGTCTACAACCTGCAGATCGGCGTGGACCAGGACCAGGGCCGCTGCTCGTGGGCAGGGATCAAGGTGGGCGGCAGCAACAACGTCATCGAGCAGAACTACATCACCGGCGCGGCGGCGGGCGTCTACATCGAGACGAGTGCCCGGTACACCTCGGTGACCAGCAACGAGTTCGTCAACAACAACTTCATGAGCAAGCTCACGCCGCAGGAGGAGAACGACAACGACGACTCCGGCGCGTTCGCGATGCTGGTGCAGGGCGACGACTCCAACATCGGCTGGAACACCATCACCGGATCGGTGGCCTTCAGCTACGACTACGAGTTCGACGGCGCGGCCGTGGAGATCTTCATGGGCTCCCGCAACTACGTCCACCACAACCTCGCGCTTGACAATGACACCTTCACCGAGCTGGGCACCAGCCGCAACGACGACGGATCGACGAACGACCCCGACGGGACCTCCGGCAACGTCTTCGAGTACAACGGCATCTACGGAGACAGGACCCGCTCCGGCATCGTCACCCGCGGCCCGGTGAAGGACGACGGCGAGATCGAGACGAACGGCCCGGTGTTCGGCACCGTGTTCCGCAACAACTCGATGAACCTGCCCAACCCCGACGCCGAGGGCGTCGTCTGCTACGCGAGCTGCACGAACGCGCACTTCAAGCTGTCGCAGAACATCGTCGTGGCCGCGAAGAAGAGCGCCTACGCCGACTCCACCTTCACCGCCAACGACCACAACGTCTTCTACGGCGGCCAGTACCAGATGACGGCGGGCACCGCCAACGTGCGCAGGGACCCGAAGTTCGACCCGAGCAGGCCCCTGCGGCTGCTGAGCGGGAGTCCGGCGATCGGTCTCGGCGTCAAGAAGTTCAACCCCGTCGACCTGGGCGGAGCCACGGTGGGCGGGAACGGCACGATCGAGGCCGGGGCCTACGAGTACTAATCTGTAGTCCATGCGTGTAGTGGTGATCGGCGCGAGCGGCCATATCGGCACCTACCTGGTTCCCCGTCTCGTCGACGCGGGGCACGACGTGGTCGCTGTGAGCCGGGGCCGGCGGGGCCCGTACACCCCGCACGGTGCCTGGCAGTGGGTCACCACGGTCACCGCCGACCGCGAGGCCGAGGAGGCCGCGGACACCTTCGGCAAGCGGATCGCCGCGCTGGAGCCGGACGTCGTCATCGACCTGATCTGCTTCGAGGAGTCCAGCGCGCGCAGCCTGGCGGCCGCGCTGGCCGGCCGCGTACGCCACTTCCTGCACTGCGGCACGATCTGGGTGCACGGTCCGAGCACCCGGGTGCCCACGACCGAGGATCGGCCACGGCGGCCGATCGCGCACTACGGCCGTCAGAAGGCCGCCATCGAGGCGCACCTGCTCGACCGCGCCCACCGTGACGGCTTCCCGGCCACCGTCGTCCATCCCGGCCACATCACCGGCCCGGGATGGATGCCGGTCAACCCGGCGGGCAACCTCGACCCGGCCGTGTTCCAGGCCCTGGCCGACGGCACGGAGGTGACGCTGCCCAACCTGGGCATGGAGACCGTCCAGCACGTGCACGCCGACGACGTGGCCCGCCTGTTCATGGACGCGCTGGCCAACCCGTCCGGTTCCGTGGGCGAGAGCTTCCACTCCGTCGCCACCACCGCCCTGACGCTGCGCGGCTACGCCGAGGCGGTGGCGGGCTGGTTCGGGCGGGAGGCCCGGCTCGCCTACCTGCCGTGGGAGCAGTGGCGGGACACGGTGTCCGAGGAGCAGGCCCGCATCACCTACGACCACATCGCGCACAGCCCCCACTGCTCCATGGAGAAGGCCGAGCGTCTGCTGGGCCACCGCCCGCGTCACACCTCGCTGGAGGCCATCGCCGAGGCGGTCGACCGGCTCGTCAAGGCGGGGACCATCACTGCACAACCGGCTCCTTGACCGCGAGCACCGGGCAGCCGGCTTCGAGCAGGATCCGCTGGGCGCTGCTGCCCATGATCAGTTTGCCGACCGGGGAGCGCCTGCGCAGCCCGATGACGATCAGGCTCGCCGAGGCCGCCTGCGCCGCCGCGAGCACGGCCTCGGCGACGTCGTCCTCGGCCACCTGCTCGAAGTCGTAGGACACCGACTCCGGGACCAGGCGCCTGACCTCCGCCTCGTCCGCGGTCGAGGCGTCGACGTAGGCGCCGGGCCGCGAGACGTTGAGGATCTTCAGCGGCGCCCCTCGGAGCGCGGCTTCCGCGATCGCGTGCTCGAGCGCGACCCGGCCCAGCGGGTTGGGCACATATCCCACGATGACCGTCATGCTGCGACCTTTCTACGTTGCTTGCGAAGGGACCGGCTCAGCGGCGGGACGACGATGATGAGCAGGATCGCCACCAGCAGCGTCGCCGCGATCGGCTGGCCGAAGAAGCCGGTCAACTGGCCGTCGAACAGGCGCATCGAGCGCCGGAAGGACGACTCCAGCAGGCTGCCGAGCACGAAGGCCAGCACCAGCGGCCCCGGCTCGAAGCCGACCTTCTTCATCAGGTAGCCCACGATCCCGAGACCGACCATCAGGAACATGTCGAAGACGTTCATGCGGACGGTGTAGACGCCGATCATGGTGATGAGGATCGTCAGCGGCGCCAGGATGGCGGCCCGGATGCGGAGGATCTTCACGAAGATCCCGATCAGCGGCAGGCTCATGGCCAGCAGCAGGATGTTGCCGACGTACATCGAGTTGACGACGCCCCAGAACAGGTCCGGCTTCTCCTGCACCAGCAGCGGCCCCGGCGTGATGCCCTGGAGCAGCAGCGCGCCGAACATGATGGCCATGGTCGCGTTCGCCGGGATGCCCAGGGTGAGCAGCGGGATGAAGGAGGAGGTGGCGGCGGCGTTGTTGGCGGTCTCGGGTCCGGCGACGCCCTGGATGGCGCCCTTGCCGAACCGTTCGGGGTGCTTGGCGGCCTTCTTCTCCACCGCGTACGCCACCATCGACGACATGGTCGCCCCGCCGCCGGGCAAGATGCCGAGGATGAAGCCCACCAGCGAGCCGCGGGTGATGGCCCCCTTGGACTCGCCGAGGTCCTGGCGCGAGGGGTAGACGGAGCCGACGCTGGGCGCGGGGGCGCTCTTGCCGCGCAGCGACTCCAGGCTGTAGAGGATCTCGCCGACGCCGAACAGGCCCATCGCGACGATCACGAAGTCGATGCCGTCGAGCAGCTGGTCGCTGCCGAACGTCAGGCGCGAGGTGCCGGCCAGCGGGTCCTGGCCGATGGTGGCCAGGAGCAGGCCGACGGTGGCCATCAGGATGCTCTTGGTCGTGGAGCCGGTGCCGAGCGTCGAGACCAGCAGGATGCCCAGCAGCGCCAGCGCCGTGTACTCGGCGGGGCCGAAGTCCAGCGCGAACCCGGCCACCAGCGGGGCGACGAAGGTGAGCGCGATGACCGCGACCGTACCGCCGATGAAGGAGCCGATCGCCGCGATGCCGAGCGCGGAGCCGGCCCGGCCCTGTCTGGCCATCTCGTGACCGTCGATCGCGGTCACCACGCTGGACGCCTCGCCCGGCAGCCGCAGCAGCACCGAGGTGATCGTGCCGCCGTACTGGGCGCCGTAGAAGATGCCCGCGAGCATGATGATCGCGGCCGTCGGCTCGATGTTGTACGTGACCGGCAGCAGGATGGCGATCGTGGCGGCGGGCCCGAGGCCGGGCAGGACGCCCACGAGCATGCCCAGCGTGACGCCGAGCAGGCAGTAGAACAGGTTCTCCGGTTGGAAGACGACCCCGAACCCGGCGATCACCGGGGAGAAGAAATCCATGGTCAGCCGATCTGGTTCAGAAGGGCAGGATGTGCGGGAGTGACACGCCCAGCCCGGTGACGAACAGCAGGTAGAGGACGGCGGTGGTGCCGAGCGAGATGATCACGGTCATCCGCCAGCCTTCCCG
This sequence comes from Nonomuraea aurantiaca, assembly GCF_020215705.1. Taxonomy (GTDB): domain Bacteria; phylum Actinomycetota; class Actinomycetes; order Streptosporangiales; family Streptosporangiaceae; genus Nonomuraea; species Nonomuraea aurantiaca. The sequence goes on from NZ_JAIWNB010000016.1 coordinate 135,915, forward strand.
CCCGAGCCCCTTCAGCCACAGGACGAGCAGCGCCACGGTGGGGATCTCGAAGCCGATCCGCTCGAACAGCAGCGCGTAGCCCACGAGGGAGACGGCCGCGACGACGACGATCAGCGCCTCGCGGGTGAAGGTCTCCTCCTCGCCGGTCGGCCCGGACCGCAGCACGAGCACCGCCGCGGTCACCACCATGGCGACGCTGACGGCCAGCGGCCACAGGCCGGGGCCCGGGTTGGACAGCGTGCCGACCCCCAGGCTCCACGACATGATCCCGGTGATCACACCGATGGCGAGCGGGATGAGCGCCGCGACGATGTTCTGCCGGCGGGCGTAGGCCGGAGTCGGCGGGACGGGCAGCCCGTCCTCCTCCTCCGGCACGCCTTCCTCGGGTACGACGCTGGTCATTGCTGGCCCGTGAGGTCGATCCCGAGCTTCTTCGTCAGCGCGGCGAACTCGCCCTGGGCCTTGGTGAGCTGCGTCTTGACCTCGTCGCCGCCGACCTCCCAGCGGCCGATGTAGTTGGACTTCAGCAGCTCGCCGTACTCGGGCGTGGCGATGGCCTTGTCGATGGCGCCGGCCAGCTTGTCGCGTACGTCGGCCGGCAGCCCGGCGGGCGCGGCCACGAACCTGCGCTGGTCCACCACGACGTCATAGCCCGACTCGGTGGCCGTCGGCACGTCGGGCAGCGCCTCGACGCGCTTGGTGCCGAACACGGCCAGCGCCCGGAGCTTGCCGGACTGGACGTGCTTGGCGGCCTCGGCGATCTGGACGGACGCCGCGTCGACCTTGCCGCCCAGGACCGCGGTGATCGTGGGGGCGCCGCCGTCGAACGGCACGGGCGTCGCCTTGACCTTCGCCACCCCGAACAGCAGGGCCTGGGACAGCTGGCTGCCCGTCCCCGCGCCGGTGGTGCCGTACTTGAGGTTGTCGGCCGCGAGCAGGTCCTTGAGCGACTTGTACGGCGAGGCGGCCGGCACGACCAGGGCGTAGTCCTCGACGGCCAGCCCCTTGACGAAGGTCATGTCGTCGAGCTTGATGGCGTCGGGGTCCTGGACCATGAGCGGCCCGATGGCGAACAGCGACTGCGGCATCACGGCCACCCGGTAGCCGTCGGGCTTGCTGCTGAAGACGTCCTTGCCGGCGATCTTGCCGTTGGCGCCCGGCTTGTTGACCACCACGGCGGGCTTGCCGAGCGGCTTCTCGATGCTCTTGGCCAGGGCTCGGGTGACCAGGTCGGTGCTGCCGCCCGGCTCCGTCGGGACGGTGAACTCCACGGCCTTGCTCGGGTAGGCGGCGCCGTCACCGGCACCGCCGCCCTTGACCGAGCAGGCGGACAGCGCGACCACTGCCAGCAGGGCGCCGCCGATGCGCAGGCCGATCGTGGATGACATTCTCATCAGAGTGTTCTCTCTTTCACCAGCGTGGAAGCGGGGGCTGGACCCACGTGGGGTCGGCCACGCGCATGGCGGCCACATCGTCCCTGTCGCGGAAACCGCTGAGCTCGGTCCAGCGTTCGTGCAGGGTGGCCAGGGCGTCGCGGTCGAGTTCGACCCCGAGGCCAGGGGCGTCGGACACCTCGAGGGCGCCGCCGACGAAGCGGTGGGGCTCGGTGATGACGTCCTCGGTCTGCCAGGGCCGGTGGCTGTCGCAGGCGTACTCCAGGTCCGGAATGACGCTGGCGACGTGGGTCATCGCGGCGAGGCTGATGCCGAGGTGGGTGTTGGAGTGCATCGAGAGCGCGACCCCGTAGGTGCGGCACAGCGCCGCGAGCTCGCGCGTGGCGTGCAGGCCGCCCCAGTAGTGGTGGTCGGACAGCACCACCTGGACGGCGTCCTTGGCGAACGCCTCGGGGATCTCGCCGAACGTGGTGACGCACATGTTGGTGGCCAGCAGCGCGCCGGTCCTGGCGCGCACCTGCGCCATGCCGTCGATGCCGGTGGTCGGGTCTTCCAGGTACTCCAGCAGGCCGTCGAGCTCCTCGGCGACGCGCACGCTCGACTCCAGCGACCAGCCGCCGTTGGGGTCCAGGCGCAGCGGGTGGTCGGGGAAGGCCTCGGCCAGCGCCTTGATGGCGGCGATCTCCTCCTCTGGCGGGAAGACGCCGCCCTTGAGCTTGAAGGAGCGGAATCCGTAGGTGTCGGTGAAGCGCCGCGCCTGCCGTACGACGCCTTCGGGGTCGAGGGCGGCGCCCCAGTCGTCGCGCGGCGCGTCCTCCACGGGGTGCTCGGCCCAGCGGTAGAACAGGTAGCCGCTGTAGTCGACCCGGTCGCGCACCTTGCCGCCGAGCAGCGCGTGCACGGGCAGGCCGAGCGTCCGGCCGAGCGTGTCCAGGCTGGCCACCTCGAACGCCGAGACCACGCTGCGGACGATCTTCTCGTTGGTACGGCTGCCGCGCAGCCCGGCCGGGTCGAACTCGTTGATCGTGCCGGGCGTCAGCCCCGCCGAGTCGTAGGCCAGGTCGTGCAGCCCGTTCAGCGAGGTGAGCGGCTGGCCGACGACGGCCTTGGCGAGGTTCCGCGCCGCCTCCAGGTATTCGGTGTCGCCGTAGGTCTCGCCGACGCCGGTGGCGCCGGTGTCGGTCTCGAGCTCGACGATGGTGCGGGGGGTGTACGGCTGGTGGACGCCGAGGACGTTGAGCAGCGGCGGGTCGCTGATCAGGATCGGGGTGACGGTCGCCCTGACGATCCGAGGGATGGGTTGCGACATATGGGGGTTCCTTCCTTACCGGACGAGGTCGAGGCCGGTGTCCAGCAGGGCGCGGAGTTGTTCGAGGTGCTCGGGCGGGGGGTCGGCGAGGGGGGCGCGTACGGAGCCCACGGGCACTCCCCGCAGCTTAGCCGCGGCCTTGACCAGCGAGACTCCATAGCCGATGCCCTTGTCGCGCAGCTCGACCAGGGGGACGTAGAAGCGGCTCAGCAGCAGGTCGACCCGCTCGTGGTCGTCGGCGTGGAAGGCCTGGAAGAAGTCCTTGGCGATCTCGGGGGCGAAGGCGTGGACGGCGGAGGAGTAGGCGGGCACGCCGATGCTCCGGTAGGCGCGGGCCTGCATCTCGGCCGTCGCGGCGCCGTTGAAGAACAGCCACTCCGGCGGCGCGGCCAGCTTGAGCCGCTGCAACTGGTCGAGGTCGCAGTGACCGTCCTTGAGGCCGATCACGTTCGGTATCGCGGCCAGCCCGGCGATGCTGCCCACCGCCACCTTCATCTGGGCGCGCTGGTAGACGATGACGGGCAGCGAGGTGCTGTCGGCGACCCGCCGTACGTGCTCGACCAGGCCCTCCTGGGGCGCCTCCACCAGATAGGGCGGCATCAGCAGCAGCGCGTCGGCCCCGGCCCGCTCGGCGATGGCGGCGAAACGGGCGGCCTGGGCCCAGCCGTAGCCGGCTCCCACGACCACCGGCAGCGCCCCGGCCGCCTCCTCGACCGCGGCCGTGACGACTCTTTCGTACTCGTCCTCGGCCAGGGAGAAGAACTCGCCCGTCCCGCAGCACGGGAACATCGCGCCGGGACCGGCCGCGATCTGGTCGCGGAGGTAGGCGCGGAAGGCGCCGAGGTCCACGGCCCCGTCGGCGTCGAACGGCGTCAGCGGGAACGACAGTACGCCGATCTCCATACCCCGCCGAAGCCTGGCGCGTACGTCGTCACTTGTATACGTAGCGGTCATCCTGTCTCCATATGTAGATGCCTGTTACGTGGCGAGCAGTCTCGCTCCAAAATTGGTAATGTGTCAACAGGCCGTCCCCCGACAGATGAGGTGCGATGACACTCCCCCTAGACGAGGCCGAGGGCACGGCGCAGAGCGGCGTGCGGGGCGTGAAGTCCGCCGCCCGCACGGTCGAACTCCTTGAGCTCCTTGCCTCGCGACAGAACCGGCCGGCCCGCCTGCGCGAGCTCAGCGACGCGCTCGGCGCGCCCCGCAGCAGCATCTACGCGCTGATCCGCACGCTGGTCGAGCACGGCTGGGTGCGCACCGACGCGAGCGGGACGCTGTACAGCATCGGCATCCGCGCCCTGCTGGCGGGCACCACCTATCTCGACACCGACCCCTACCTGCGCATCGTCCAGCCGCACATCAACGACCTCAGCGCGCTGCTCGACGAGACCATCCACTTCGGCCGCCTGGACCGGGGCGACATCGTCTACCTGGCCACCAAGGAGTCGAGCCAGTATCTGCGCCCCTTCAGCCGGGTCGGGCGGCGGCTGCCGGCCTTCAGCACGGCCATGGGCAAGTCGCTGCTGGCCGAGCGGCTCGGCACCGGCCTGGAGGTGCCGATCCCCCCGCAGCTCACTCCGCTGACGCCCAAGACGCTGGTGGACCGCGACGCCCTGACCCGGGATCTGGAGCTGACGCGCCGGCGCGGCTACGCCATCGACGACGAGGAGAACTACGCCGGCGTCATGTGCTTCGGCTTCGCGCTGCGCTACACCAGCCCGCCGACCGACGCCATCAGCTGCTCGGTGCCCATCGCCAACCTCACCGAGGAACGGACGAAGGAGATCACCGAGGCGATGGAGCGCACCAGGCTGGCCATCGAGCGCATGGCCCCCATGGACCTGTCAGGGACCGCGGAGTTCTGATAGTTGTATGATGACATGGCGAGTTGTACGATGACCGCCATGACTTCCTCCGACCGCATCTCCTGGATCCGGCTCTCCTCGGTCTATCTGCCGCTCGCCACCCCGATCAGTGACGCGAAAGTGCTCACCGGGCGGCAGCGGCCGATGACCGAGATCGCCTTCCTGTTCGCCGAGATCGGCGCCGAGAGCGGCCATCGGGGCTTCGGCTTCAGCTACTCCAAGCGCGCCGGCGGCCCCGGCCAGTACGCGCACGCCAGGGAGATCGCCCCCGACCTGCTCGGCGAGGACCCCAGCGACATCGCCCGCCTGTGGGAGAAGCTGGTCTGGGCGGGCGCGTCGGTCGGGCGCAGCGGGCTGTCCACGCAGGCGATCGCGGCCCTCGACGTCGCGCTGTGGGACCTGAAGGCCAAGCGCGCCGGACTGCCCCTGGCCAAGCTGCTGGGCGCCCACCGCGACTCCGTACGCTGCTACAACACCTCCGGCGGCTTCCTGCACACCCCGATCGAGCAGGTCATCGAGAACGCGAGCGCCGCGCTCGAACGGGGCATCGGCGGCATCAAGCTCAAGGTCGGCCACCCCGACTCCCGGATCGACCTGGCCAGGGCCGCCGCGGTGCGCGAGCACCTGGGCGACGGTGTGCCCCTCATGGTGGACGCCAACCAGCAGTGGGACCGGCCGGCCGCCCAGCGCATGGGCCGGGCCCTGGAGGAGTTCGGGCTGGTCTGGATCGAGGAGCCGCTGGACGCCTACGACAGCGCCGGCCACGCCGCGCTCGCGGCCTCGCTCGACACGCCGATCGCGACCGGCGAGATGCTCACCAGCGTCGCCGAGCACGCCGAGCTCATCCGCCTGGGATCGGCCGACGTCATCCAGCCCGACGCACCGCGCATCGGCGGCATCACGCCGTTCCTGCGCCTGGCGGCGCTGGCCGAGCACAACCGCCTGCAGCTGGCCCCGCACTTCGCGATGGAGATCCACCTGCACCTGGCCGCCGCCTACGGGCTGGAGCCCTGGGTCGAGCACTTCGAGTGGCTGGAGCCGCTGTTCGACGAACGCCTGGAGATCCGCGATGGCAGGATGATCGTGCCCGACCGTCCCGGCCTCGGGCTGACCCCGAGCGAGCAGGCCGCCAAGTGGACCGCGGACGAGTGCGAGTTCGGCACCAGAAAGGACTGACGCCGCGATGGCGAGCCTGACCCAGACCCTCGTCGACGACCTGACGGCGCGCATCCAGGAAGGCGTCATCCACCCCGGCGACAAGCTGCCGACCGAGAGCAGCCTGGTGGAGACGTACGGCGTGAGCAGGACGGTCGTACGCGAGGCCATCTCGCGGCTGCAGGCCGCCGGGCTCGTCGAGACCCAGCACGGCCGCGGCAGCTTCGTCCTGGCACGGCCGGGCTCGGCCAGGTTCGAGTTCGGCCAGAGCGGCGAGCTGACCGTCGACGACGTGGTCGACCTGCTCGACTTCCGCATGGCCTTCGAGGTCGAGGCCGCCGCGCTGGCCGCCCGCCGCGGCGGGGGGCCGCGCCTGGAGGACCTGCGGGCGGCGCTCGACCAGTTCGCCGGGAGCGCCGACAACCCGAGCACGGCGGTGAACGCCGACTTCCAGTTCCACCTCCGCATCGCGCTGGCGACCGGCAACCGCTACTTCGCCGACCTGATCACCTCGTTCGGCCCCTCCATGATCATCGTGCCGCGCGACCGGCTGTCGCCCGCCGGGCAGGGGCACTTCGAGCAGATCGTGATCGAGCACGAGAACATCTACGCGGCCATCGAGCGCCAGGACGGCGACGGCGCGCGCGCCGCGACCCGCGTCCACCTGAGCAACAGCCGCGCCCGCCTGCTGGCCGCCCACCCTTAGCAGCACGGGCCTGGGGGGCGTATGCGACCATGATCCGGAGGTGTCGGCGGGCCGGGGAGGGACAGCGTGCAGATGAAGGACGTCATCGAGCTCATCGGCACGGTGCTGGACATCGCGGGCGTGGCCGTGATCGCGGCCGGCCTGGTCATCGCCACCATCACCTACGGCGTGAGCCTGGCGCGGTCCCGCCAGGTGGCCGGTCTCTACCAGGCCTACCGGCGGGGCGTGGGCCGCTCGATCCTGCTGGGGCTGGAGTTCCTGGTCGGGGCCGACATCATCAAGACCGTGGCGGTCTCCCCCACCTTCCAGAGCGTCGGGGTGCTGGCCATCATCGTCGCGGTCCGCACCTTCCTGAGCGTCTCGCTCCAGGTCGAGCTGGACGGCCGCTGGCCCTGGCAGCCGCCCCATGCCGCCGGGGAGCCCGGCGGCACGGGGCGGGCACCGGCCTCAGCCGAGTGACAGCCGGTCCAGGTCGGGCGCGGCCGCCGTGTCGTTGTGGATCTTGATGGTGTTGGCGCCCGCCCGCAGGGTGACGGGCACGGACGCCGTGTACGGGGTGTTGTTGCCGACGCCGCTCACCTTCACCTCGATCGGCGCGGCGTCGTTGACGGTGACGAAGTACGAGCGGTCGCCGTTGACCGTGAAGTCGATGAACAACGTGTACTCGCGGGCCGTGTCGACGGTGACGTCCTCGAACAGCACGTACGCGTCCGCCGCTCCGCCCAGGTTGCGCACCTTCTGCCCACCCGAGCAGGGCGAGCAGTTGGTGATGCCCGCGCTGCCGAGCCGGTTGCGCGAGTCCTCGGCCTCCCGCACGAACACCCGGTCGGCCGGGCGCAGCCGTACCCTCAGCTGCCTGGTGACCTGGTTGGGCCGGCCCAGCACCTGGAAGGAGGCGGTGATGGGAATGTCCGCCGCGGTGACGTCCTGGCCGGGCGGCGAGGTGAGGGTCCAGGTGCCCTCCAGCGTCTGACCCAGCCGCAACGTGGCGGCCGTCGCGGCGGCGCCCGTCACCGTCCAGCCGGCCGGCACCACCGGGGCCAGGTTGACCTGGTCGAGCGCGTCGTCGACGTCGAGCCGCAGCTTCGCCGACACCTTCATGGACTGCTGCCCGGGACCGACCCACTGCAGGCCGGACGGGTCCACGGTCATCGTCGTCTTCGGGACCTCCGAGGCCGGCGGCATCGGCGCTACGGCGATCCGGTCGAGCCCGGGGCCCTGCCGGGCCGTACTGGACAGCGTGATCGTGTTGGCGCCCGCGTTCAGCGGCACCGCCAGCGCCGTGGCGGCGGGAACGTCGGCGTTGTCGCCGCTCACCGGCACCTCCACCGCCGCGGCGCCGTTGACGCTCACCGACAATGAGGTGGCCGCGGCGGCGGTGTGATCGAGTTCGAGCCGGTACGTCCCGGCCGCCAGCACCGTGACATCGCGGTAGGTGACCGCGTTGCGCGGGCCGCCGCCGAGTCCCACCACCCTGGCCAGGCCGGAGCACGCCCGGCACAGGTCCGGCCGGGCCGACCCGCTCCTGGCCTGCCGCTCCGCCTCCAGCGGCACCGCCGCCCCGAGGCCCACCGGGTAGGCCGACGCCACCTTGATCTCGTCGATCTGAAGCTCCTGGTAGAAGCGCGGCGCCTGCGGGCCGCCCCAGGTGTTGAGGACTTCCAGCTTGAGGTAGCGGGCGCGGGTGTCGCCGAGGTCGACGAACTGCACGCCGCGCGCGCTGCGCATCGCCGCGGAACGTACGGGCTTGCCCCAGTGCCTGCCGTCCTCGCTCGCGTAGACCCGGTAGTCCTTGATCCGGGCCGAGTCCTCGGGACGGCCGAACGTCTCGCGGGCGTACGTCGGCGACCACTCGCGCTGGTTGATCGCCAGGTAGGCGGCCTCGCGCCGCTTGCCGAGGTCCAGGGTGAGCGAGACGGGCAGCTTGGCGTCGGCGTCCCAGTAGTTCTGGAAGCTGCCGTCGACCAGGGCGCTCGCCGGGTGACCCGCGCGGGTGGACGTCGCGGTCGCCTTGAGCGCGCTCTGGGGGTAGAAGTGCTCCTGGCCGCGGGTCTCGACCTTGAACACGGTGTCGTGGTCGTCCCACTTGGTGATGCCGAGGATCGTCAGGTAGCCGCCGGACTGGGCGAACCGCATGCGCTCGCCCGTACGCAGATCGCTCACCGCGGACACGCGGTAGCCGTTGTCGCGCAGCCGTACCTGATCGGTCCTGGGCCTGGTGACCACGTGCACGTACTGGACCTTCGCGCCGCGCGCGACGGTGACGACGCCGTGCGCGCCGTCGTTCCAGAAGCCCGGCTGCATACCGCCGTACATGTAGCCGCCGCCCTCGGTCCCCTGCAGCGACGACCGGATCGGCGGCACCCACCCGGCCATGAAGTCGTTGAACTCCTCCTGCTGCGGCGGGAACCTGCCGTTGACCATCGGGGTCTCGGCCATCAGCGACTTCATCGAGGAGCCGGCGTTGGTGACGTAGCGGCCGGTGCTGAGGCGGAAGTCGACGGGGTGGCTGCCGCCGTCGTACCACCAGTCACCGGTGGTCGGGAGCTTGTAGTCGGCCTCGGTCAGGCGCGGCATCGGGGTGAAGGCGGCCTGCGGGTAGTCGTAGGCCGGCGTCATGCCGGTCTTCTGCTCGTTGCTGACCGTGTCCATGATCGGGGTGTCCTCGTTGTTGTTGCTCAGCAACCAGGACGGGCGCTTCTGCCGGATCTGCTCGTAGAGCTGGTTCTGCTCCCAGTACTCGTTGTCGTTGTCGATCCAGAACCCGGCCAGGTCCGGATAGTTCTCCATGACCTCGAAGAACAGGTCGTAGCTGAACTGGCCGAACCCGTTCCTGGTGGTCAGGTCGACCGAGCGGCCCTTATAGGCGGAGTAGGCGGCGGAGTCGAGCGTCTCGACGCCCTGCTCGTTGTGCCACTGCGGGTCGTCGGTCATGTAGAGGATGACCCGTACGCCCTTGGCCTGGCCCGCCTTCACCAGCTCGCCCAGCAGGTCGCGCTGGGTGGCGCAGCTGCCGGGGATCTTCGACGGCCACGGCCGGGCGTAGCCGAGCCTGCTGTGGAAGGTGGCCAGCACGATGTAGGAGGCGCCCAGCTTGCGGGCCTCGTCGACCCAGTAGTCAGGGCTCCAGCCGCCACCGGTGACGTCCCGCTCCCAGGCGGCGCAGTCGAGATGGCGGGGCGCGGTGAACATGCCCCAGTGCAGGAAGAGTCCCGCGGTCGAGTCACGCAGCCACTGCTGCCGCGGGTGCTCGACCTCCGCGTCGGCGGCCGGAGCGCCGACGATGTAGGCGGTCAGGGCGAGAAGGAGGGCGGCGCAGGCGGACAGGACTCTGGAGGAGGTGCGGCGGCGCTGCATGGCGATCGCTCTCTCGTTGGGCTGACGGGGGTAACGCCAACAAGGCTGATCTCTCAGACATCCGACGAATACACGAGACAGAGCCCATAGTCAAGGAACACCGCCCCCTGTGCGGTCAACTCATCCGATGACTTCAGTCCTCGGCGAGGATAATCACCAGGTCGCGCGGGCCGAACGTGACAGCTGCTGATTTACCGGGATTTAATACGACACCATAGGCGGGTGGCGAGGCGGCCTCGGCCAGCACGCGGTAGCCGATCGCGGTCTCGCCGCGCGTCCGCGCGGAGTAGATCACGGTGGCGAAGCTGACCGGCACGCCGGGCTGGACGTAGTCCGTCGCCGGCTTGAGGTAGATCTCCGACCCGGCGGAGTCGAACAGGAAGCGGAACACCTGTCCCAGGTGCGGGTTCTCCGACAGCTGGGTCATCAGCAGGCTGATCAGCTTGTCGCTGACGACGAAGTCGTCGGCCTTGGTGACCTGGGCCAGCCGGCGGTTGCGGTCGTCGTTCATCTCGCTGACGATCGCGTACCGCTGCCCGGACTTCGAGGCCATGTCGCGCAGGTGCAGCAGCGTCACCAGCGTGCGCGAGTCGGCGTGCTGCGGCTCCAGGTTGCTGTCGGCCAGCACGATGATGTGGTCGAAGGTGCCCACGTCCAGCGCTTCCAGGGTGACCCGGTCGGTGGTGTCGCACTCCTTGACGTTCACCACCAGGTTGCGCAGGGCCACCTTCGCCCGGTCCAGGCTGTCGCTCTCCTCGACGGCGGTGGCCGCCACGTGCAGGGACGATCCGGGCGAGACGTAGTGGTCCAGCTCCTGCACGATCTTCGGGGCGCGGTTGTTCCAGCCCAGCATCAGCGTCCGCTCCGGGGGCGTCGGCCGGCGGACCGGGCGGGTGATCGCGCCCTCGACGATCGGCGGGAAGCTGCGGACGAGCCGGATGGAGGAGTCGTCCTCGGCGACCACGATCATCTGGTCGTCCTGCGTGATCTCGGTGTTCATCGGCGGGTTGAGCACCACGGACCCGTCGCCGTGCCGGATGCCGATGAGCGAGGCGGTCTCGTAGGCGAACAGCGCCTCGCCATAGGGGAAGCCGGTCAGTTTCGGCTCGGACCGCAGGTAGATCTCGTCGCCTCCGAAGTCCAGCAGGTCCGTGCAGACCACCGACAGGCCCGACTGGCGGCAGGACTGGACGATGAGCCGGGAGGCGATGTCGTCGGTGTCGACCACCTGCGCGTGGCCGCCCCCGGCCAGCTCGGCGGCCACCAGGTTGGTCGTGTCCACGACGGAGGCGATGATCGGCGGGCGGCGCCGGCGCCAGTTGCGGTTCGTCAGCGCCAGCAGCGTCTTGACGACGTGCGCGTCGGGGTCGTCACCGGCCGGGGACAGCACGATGGCCGCCCGCGCCGTGTCGAGGCTCATCAGGTCGAGGTCGGTCGGCTCGGTCGGGCTGCCGGAGCGGACGACGACCCTGGTCCTGCCGGTGGTGCCCAGCCGCGAGCGCAGCTCCTCCTCCATCTCCAGCTTGTCGCGGTCCCCCAGGATCGCCACGCATGACTTCGACTCGCTCTCGTTGGCCTCCACCAGCTCGGGGATGATCGTGAAGATCTGGTCCGACCAGCCGATCAGCGCCGTGTGCCCGGCCTCCACGATCTTGGAGCGGCCCTTGCGCAGCTCCGTCAGCTTGTTGTCCAGACCGGTGGTGAGCACGCCGACGAGGCTGCTGACGATGAGCAGGCCACCGATCGTGATCGTGAACCCCAGGACGGTGAAGAGCGGGCTGCCCTCGTTGTCGCCCGCCACGGTGCCGGCGTCCATCGCCCGCATGAGCATGCCCCAGAGCGCCTCGCTCCAGGACTTGTGCGGCACGTCGTCTTCGGCGAGCAGCATGACGAGCACGCCGAAACCCACGACCATGACCACGGTCACCAGCGCGAGCCAGCCGATCAGGGCCGGGGTGCCCTTCGACATCGTGTTGTCGAACCAATAGCGAAGACGCTCGCGCCGCGTGGCCATGACAAATCCCGTCCTTCATGGATCGCTGCCATGGGACGAGCGACCCGGTCCCTGTCCCCGTTCGACGGGCGGGACGCCGTACAGCGCGCCTGTCCCCGTGACTGTCCCATCCGCCTGCCCCTCGGGCCCTGCCTCGGTGACCGTGGTCACCAGAGGCGCCGGAGGTGACACTGAGGCGCGCGTCACAACAATAGCGACATCTCCCCCTTTGCCCCCACCGATCCGCCGAAAGCATCCCGGCCGCTCCCGGTCAGACCCGCCGCATGACGTGCAGCAGGTACTCCTTGCGGTCCAGCGGGTTGTGGTCCGTGCGCGGCCGGGCCGGGACCGCGCCGGAGACGGGCTGGTAGCGGTCGAAGGCCGACTCCAGCACGCCCTCGCCGCGGGTCAGCCCTGGCAACTGCTGCTGCAACTCGTGTACGCGGGCCGCCGGGATGTCCCCCTCGACCAGGCAGGACGCGCCCCGCATGGCCGGCGTGCGGGGGACGGCCCGCAGGCGGGCCAGCTCCGGCAGCACGCCGCCGATCGTGTCGGCCGGGACTTCCAGGGTGAAGCGGTGCATCGGCTCGTGCACCCTGGTCCCGGCCTGGCGCAGCGCGTTCATCAGCACCAGCGGCGTCAGATGGCGGAAGTCCGCGCCGGTGCTCGACATGTTCTTGTCGAAGATGGCGTGGGAGTGACTCTGGCGGGGCGAATAGCCGGAATGCGTCATGGTGACCGTGCAGTCGGTGACCTGCCATCCGTACAGGCCCTGGTTCAGGGTCTCCCGTACGGTGTCCTCGACCGCCTTGTGGAAGGCGAGCGGCAGCGCGCCGGGTGAGACCGCCAGCCGGTAGCGCACACCGGTCCCGGCCGGGGCGGGCTCGACGCGCAGCCCGACGGTGGCCAGGAACGGGTTGGGCGCCTTGCCGTTGAACTCGACGGCCGCGCCGGCGCCGATCGGCCGTTCGACGCAGATCGTGGTCGTCTCGCGGAAGCCGACCTCCAGGCCGAAGTCGTCGGCCAAGGTCGCCTGGATGACCTCCTTCTGCACCTCGCCGTAGAGCGAGACGTAGATCTCCTGCCGGATGTCGTCCTGGCGCAGGTCGATCAGCGGATCCTGCTCGGCGAGCTGGGCGAGGGCCACGCGCAGGGCGCCCAGCGCGCCGGGGCTCGCCGGGACGACGACCGTCTCCAGGGTGGGCGGGGCGAAGTGGTGGCGGCCGGAGTCCTTGCGCGGTTCGCCGATCGTGTCGCCGAGCTGGATGTCGGCCAGGCCCCACAGCTTGCCGATCTGGCCCGCCGTGACCGAGGGGCGCGGCACGTCGGTGCCGCGGTCGAACACGCTCAGCGCGGTGACCTTCTGATCGTCGCGGGGCTCGCCCTGGCCGTCGTGGAACCGCAGCCGGTCCCGTACGCGTACCGTTCCGCCGAACATCCGGGCATAAGCGATCTTCTCCCCCGCCGGGCCGCGTTCGACCTTGAAGACCGTGCCCGCGACGGGGTCGCCGGGCTCACCTTGGGCGGCGGGCAGCAGCTCCGCGATGCCGGCGCTCAGCGCGTCCACGCCGGCGCCGGTGATCGCCGAACCGAAGAACACCGGGTGCGCCAGCGCCTGCCCGGTCTGCGCCGCGAGCTCGCGGCGCAGCCGCCGGTAGGAGACGGCCTTCTCGTCATGGACGTACGCGGCCAGGAAGGCGTCGTCGTGGTCGGCCAGCAGCTCGGTCAGCCGCGCGGTGAAGGCGGCGTCGCCGGCTCCGTACGGAAGGAAGGCCGCGTCAGGGGTGCCCGTGTCCCGCGCCGAGCCCATCGCCACGATCGCGGGCGTCAGCTTCTCGGCGAGGGCCCGCAGCAGTTCCTCGCCCTGGGCGCCACGGCGGTCGATCTTGTTGACGAACAGCAGGGTGGGGATCCGCAGCCGCCGCAGCGTGCGCATCAGCACGCGGGTCTGGGCCTGCACACCCTCGACGGCGGAGACGACCAGCACCGCGCCGTCGAGCACGCTCAGCACACGTTCGACCTCGGCGATGAAGTCGGGGTGGCCGGGCGTGTCGATCAGGTTGACCGTGACGTCGCCGATGACGAAGGAGACGACGGCGGACTTGATCGTGATGCCGCGCTGCCGCTCCAGGGCCAGCGAGTCGGTCTGGGTGCTGCCGTCATCGACGCTGCCGATCTCGTCGATGACACCGGCGGCGTAGAGCAGCCGCTCGGTCAGGCTGGTCTTACCGGCGTCTACATGCGCCAAGATCCCCAAGTTCAACGTGCGCTTCAAGCGTTCTGTCCTCTAGATAGGTGGCTGTTGCCGTCGCGGTGGACACGAACGCTGGCCTCATCGGTGTGCTCCTTGGGTGGGGTGGACTGGTTGCCGGGAGGGAGTACAACAGACGGCCGCGGGGCCGGGCAACCGATTTTGCGCCTGCCGGGGAGTTTGCCGAACAGCCATCATCAAGATACCTTCACCATTCGTATGATGAGAACATCCGAATGTGGAGGACACACATGACCGGCGACGTTCCGCACATCGACCTCACCGACCCCGACGTGCACCGCGACCCCTTCACCGCCTACGGCCGCGCCCGCGAGATCTCCCCCATCGCCCGCGTAGGCGCCCCCGGCTTCGGCCCCATGTGGGTCGTGACCCGCCACGCCGACATCAGGACCATGCTCGGCGACCCCCGATTCGAGATCAGCAGCGACAGCTTCATGCGGCCCGACGTCCCCGAGGACTACTGCCCCTACATGCGCACCATGTCGGAGATGAACGGCACCGAGCACCTGCGGCTACGCAGGCTGGCCGCCCCCGCCTTCACCGCCCGCCGCGCCGCCGACTTCGCCCCGCGCATCGCGCCCATCGTCGAGGCCCTCCTCGACGACCTGCCCGGCCACGGCCCCGTCGATCTGATGACCCATTTCGCCCGGCCGCTGCCCATGGACGTGATCTGCGAGCTCGTCGGCATCCCCGCGCCCGACCGCCCTCGCTGGCGCGAGTACGGCGCCACCGTCGTCACCGCCGCCGGCCCCGCCTTCGCCGCCGCCATACCCGCGATCATCGACGGCGCCAAGGCGGCCGTCGCCCGCCGCAGGGCAGAGCCCGCCGACGACCTGATCTCCGACCTCATCGAGGCCCAGGCGGAAGACGGCGACCGGCTCAGCGACACCGAGCTCGTCACCCTCATCTGGCATCTCGTCCTCGCCGGCCAGACTCCCACCAACCTCATCGCCAACGCCGTCGAGGCCCTGCTCACCCACCCCGAGCAGCTCGCCGCGCTCCGCGCCGACCCCGGCCTCATGCCCGGCGCCGTCGAAGAGCTCATCCGCTGGTGCGGCCCCACCCTGCTGACGATCCCCCGCCACGCCCGCGAAGACGCCGTACTGTGCGGCATCCCCATCGCCAAGGGAGACGCGGTCACCGCCTCCATCGCCGCCGCCCACCGCGACCCCCGCGCCTACGCCGGCCCGGACCGCCTCGACATCACCCGGCCCGCCGGACAACCCGGGCATCTCGGCTTCGCCCATGGCCCGCACTTCTGCGTCGGCGCCGCCCTCGCCCGCGTACAGACCGAAGTCGCCCTCGCCACCCTGCTGCGCCGCCACCCCGGCCTCGCGCTCGCCGAGCCCGCGCAGCGCGCCCCCGACCCCGGCACCTGGCGCCTGGCCGCCCTCACCGTGACCCTCTGATCTCACCCTCGACGAAAGCCAGCGCCTGCTGCAGGTTGTGTTCGGCGATTCCCCGCATGAACTCGCGCCCCGGGAAATCACCCTCGATCAACCGCAACGGCCCCGCCACCAGCGACAGCCGCATCGCCAGCGTGTAGAACGACAACCGCCGCTCATCCAGCCCGTCCCAGCGCAGCGGCTGGTAATGCTCGTGGAAGCGCAGGCGCAGGAACGCGTGCTCCCACTCGACGTCGAAGTACATCAGCCCCTCGATGTCGATCAGCATCGGGCGCCCGGCGCCGTCCACCAGCACGTGGTCCGGCCCCAGCTCCCCATGGACCAGCGCGTGCGCCGACCGCGGCCGCACGCCCGCCGCCAGCTCCCGGACCACGCCCTCCAGCCGATCGCGAGCCGCCGCGAGCCGCCCGTCCCGCGCGGCCCCCTCCTCGAGGTCGACGAGCGCCCGCTCGAAGACCAGCTGCTCACACGACCGGCCCGCGGCAACCCCGCCACGGTCGACCCAGGCCACCTTGCCGAAGCCCGGCCCCACCTGGCCTCGCATCACCTCGAGCGCCTCGGCCAGCCGCGCGAGGACCGGAGCCGCCGCCTCCGGGTCACGCTGGAGAAGCGTCTCCAACGTCCCGCCCGGCACGTCCTCGACCACCGCGATGTCGGCCGGATAGAGCTCCCTGCTCCGGTCGGCCAGATAGACCCGCGGCACCCGCACCCCGGCGCCGTCCAGCCGCCGATGAGCGGCCTCGAACAACTCCAGACCCGAAGCGGGCGAGAACGGATCCGCGTGATCGTCGACCTGAAGGCCGGGCCAGTAGTTCTCGGCCGCGTCCCAGATATAGGCGATGGCGGTGAAACCGTCGTCGAGGAGGAGCCGGTACACGCCCTTCTTACTGCCACCTCGAAGGCGCGTGACGTCGGCCAGCCGGCGCTCGGCCCCCAGGGCCGCCCGCACCACACCCGTCAGCTGCTCGCGCACGGCGAACCTGCGTTCCATGGCTCCCCCAAGGCTCGATCGGCGACTGTCAGGGGTGGGACGATAACACGGCGTTGATCCCGCTCGGCCTGCTTCACCCCACCAGACGATCGCCACCGTCCACACGCAGGATTGATACGGTTTGACCAAGTAATCGAAATCTTGACCGGATGGGGTAGCGGTGGAGATCGAGCAGACGGCGTTGCCAGGGATCGGGCTGCGGCACGAGTTCACCACGCGGTCCGGGCGGCGGATCGGCATCGTCTCGCACCGCACCGGCCGCCGGGACCTGGTGATCTACGATCCGGCCGACCCCGATCGCGCGTGCGAGACCGTCAAGCTGAACGACGAGGAAGCCGACGCGCTGGCCGAGCTGCTGGGCGCGCCGCGCGTGATCCAGCGCCTCAACGACCTGCACCGCGAGGTCGAGGGACTGGTCAGCGAGAAGCTGCCGATCGGCGAGGACTCGCCGTACGCGGGCCGGCCGATGGGAGACGCGCGGGTGCGCACCCGTACGGGCGCCTCCATCGTGGCGGCGGTACGCGCCGGCCAGGTCCTGGTCAGCCCGGGCCCGGACTTCGTCCTGGCGGCGGGCGACATCGTCGTCGTGGTGGGCAGCGCTGACAGCACCGCCGCGGTGGCCGACATCATCACCAACGGGTAGGGCCGCGAGTGCATCACACGGCGATTCTGTTTCTGGAGTTCGGTGCGGTTCTGCTGGGGCTGGGCATCTTGGGAGCGCTGGCCCTGCGCGTCGGCATCTCCCCGATCCCTCTCTATCTGATCGCCGGACTGGCGTTCGGCACCGGCGGCATCCTGCCGCTGGCCACCAGTGAGGAGTTCATCTCGGTCGGCGCCGAGCTCGGCGTCATCCTGTTGCTGCTCACCCTCGGCCTGGAGTACAACGCCGACGAGCTGGTGACCAGCTTGAAGGGCAACGCCCGGGCCGGGCTCGTGGATCTGGTGCTCAACGCGGCACCGGGTGCGATCTGCGCCTTACTTCTGGGCTGGGGCCCGGTGGCGGCGGTGGCGATGGCCGGGGTCACCTATGCCACCTCCTCCGGCATCACCGCGAAGGTGCTGTCGGACCTGGGCTGGATCGGCAACCGCGAGACGCCGGTGGTGCTGTCGCTCCTGGTCTTCGAGGACCTCACGATGGCCGTCTACCTGCCCGTGCTGACCGCCCTGCTGGCCGGGTTGAGCCTGGTGGGCGGCGCGGTCACCGTGGCCATCGCGCTGGGCACGGTCAGCGTGGTGCTCCTGGTCGCGCTGCGCTACGGCCGCTTCATCGAGGCGTTCGTGCGCAGCCCCAACTCCGAGGTGCTGCTGCTGAAGGTGGTCGGTCTGGCGTTGCTGGTGGCCGGCGTGGCCCAGCAGCTCCAGGTGTCGGCCGCGGTCGGCGCGTTCCTGGTCGGCATCGCGCTGTCCGGGGAGCTGGCGGAGGACGCCCAGGCGCTGCTGGCCCCGCTGCGGGACCTGTTCGCGGCCGTCTTCTTCGTCTTCTTCGGCCTGCAGACCGACCCGACGAAGATCGGCCCGGTGGCCGGGCTGGCCGTGTTGCTGGCCGTGGTCAGCATGGTCACCAAGTTGCTCACCGGCTTCTACGCCGCCCGCCGGGCCGGTATCGGCAAGGCCGGACGGGCCCGAGCGGGGATCGCGCTGATCCCTCGCGGTGAGTTCAACATCGTGATCGCCGGGCTGGCGGTGACCGCCGGCGCCCACCCCGATCTCGGGCCGCTGGCCGCGGCATATGTGCTGATCCTTGCCGCGTTCGGGCCGCTGGCGGCGCGGCTGGTGCAGCCGTGGATCACCGCCATTGCCAAGCGTGCGTGAGCTGAGGACCAGGCGCGCCGCCGCCTTTACAAAGTAGACTCCTACCCGCGCGCCCCCGCAGGCGCCGCCGGATCGGAATAGACGGCCGATGTGCGACTGTTGGTATCCCGGTGGCGCAAAAGCCACAAAGGCGGCGGACGCAGCGTGTGCCCTTCAGAGCCCCTTCAGGGGCAGCAGGATGCGGCAGGGTCGGCTCCGCCCGACTTGAGGAGCAGTATTTGCGCCCATACGCAGCCGATCTCCTACATATCGAGCATATCGAAGACATTAACCGTTTCGAGCCGTTAAGAATTGCTTCACGGGCCGTTTATCCCGCGGGCCCGCTGGCGTCGGCACCCCGTACCCTGCTCGACATCCTCGACGAGACCGCGCGCCTCCACCCGGACGAACCCGCGCTCGACGACGGGACCACCCGATTCGGCTACCGGCGGCTGCGCGCCGAGGTGGCGCGGGTGGCGGATGCGCTCACGGCGGCCGGGGTCGGCCGCGGCGACCGGGTGGGCGTGCGCGTGCCGTCCGGCACCGTCGAGCTGTACGTCACGATCCTCGCCGTGCTCGCGGCCGGCGCCGCGTACGTCCCCGTCGACGCCGACGACCCCGAGGAGCGCGCCGAGCTGGTCTTCACCGAGGCCGCCGTCTCCGCGATCGTGACCGGCCGAGCGAGCGACGACCCGGCCGACGAGCTGATCGGCGGAACGGGTGACGGCCCGGCCGACGACGCGGCGGACGAGCTGACCGGCAGACTGGTCATCCGGACCATGACGCCCGAGTCGCCGGCCGCCCACGACGGCCACGCGCCGCGGCAGCCCGAGCCGGACGACGACGCCTGGATCATCTTCACCTCCGGCTCCACCGGCAAGCCCAAGGGCGTCGCCGTGACGCACCGCTCCGCCGCCGCGTTCGTCGACGCCGAGGCCAGCCTGTTCCTCCAGGACCGCCCGCTGGGCCCCGGCGACCGGGTCCTCGCGGGCCTGTCGGTCGCCTTCGACGCCTCCTGCGAGGAGATGTGGCTGGCCTGGCGGAACGGCGCCTGCCTGGTGCCCGCCCCCCGGTCGCTGGTGCGTACCGGCATGGATCTGGGACCCTGGCTCGCCGCGCAGGGCATCACGGCCGTCTCGACGGTGCCGACCCTGGCCGCGCTCTGGCCGGTCGAGTCGCTCGACGGCATCCGGCTGCTGATCTTCGGTGGCGAGGCGTGCCCGCCCGAGCTGGTGGAGCGGCTGGCCGTACCGGAACGAGAGGTCTGGAACACCTACGGCCCCACCGAGGCGACGGTCGTGGCGTGCGCGGCGCGGCTCACCGGCGCGGAGGCCGTACGCATCGGGCTGCCCCTCGACGGCTGGGATCTGGCCGTGGTCGGCGAGTCCGGCGACCCGGTGGCCATGGGCGAGACCGGAGAGCTGATCATCGGCGGCGTGGGCCTGGCCCGCTACCTGGATCCGGTGAAGGACGCCGAGAAGTACACGCCGCTGCCGTCACTCGGCTGGGAACGCGCCTACCGCAGCGGCGACCTCGTACGCGCCGAGCCGGAAGGGCTCTACTTCCTCGGCCGGGCCGATGACCAGGTGAAGCTGGGCGGCCGGCGGATCGAGCTCGGCGAGGTGGACGCCGCGCTGCAGGCGCTGCCGGGCGTCACGGGCGCGGCCGCCGCGGTGCGGACCGCCGGTGGCGGCCACCAGCTGCTGGTCGGCTACCTCGTGGCGGGCGACGGGTTCGACCTCGCGGAGGCCCGCGAGCTGCTGGCCGAATCGCTGCCCGCCGCCCTGGTCCCCCGCCTGGCGATGGTCGACGCGCTCCCCACGCGTACCTCGGGCAAGATCGACCGCGACGCGCTGCCCTGGCCGCTGACCGAGCCGGGCACCTCGGCCGCCGCACCCGGCGAGCTGAGCCCGGTCGAGTCCTGGCTGGCCGAGCGGTGGAGCGACGTCCTCGGCGTCGCGCCGGGCGGGCCGGAGGCCGACTTCTTCACCGACGGCGGCACCAGCCTGGCCGCGGCCCGGCTGGTGTCGGTCCTGCGGGCCGACTACCCCGACGTGGCCGTGGGCGACGTCTACGCGCACCCGACGCTGGCCGGGCTGGCCGAGCTGCTGTCCACGCGTGGCCCGGCCAAGTCGGCGCGCCGGGCGGTGGCCCCGATGCCCGTACGGGCCTCGGCGGCGCAGGCCGCGCTGATGGTGCCGCTGCTCACGGCGGGCGCCATGCGCTGGATCGTGCTGCTGGCGACACTCGGCAACCTGCTCGCGCCGCCCTGGGCTCCTGCCCTGTCCTGGTGGTGGGTGGCGCTGGGCTGGCTGGTGTTCGTCACGCCGCCGGGACGGATGGGCCTGGCCGCGGGGTCGGCCCGGCTGCTGCTGCGCCGCGTACGGCCCGGCCGCCATCCGCGCGGCGGCGGCGTGCACCTGCGGCTGTGGTTCGCCGAACAGCTGGCCGCCAGGCTCGGTGTCCCCGACCTGGCCAGCGCGCCCTGGATGGGCCTGTACGCCCGGATGCTCGGCGCCCAGGTGGGCCCCGACGCCGACCTGCACTCCGCTCCCCCGGTGACCGGGCTGCTCCGGCTCGGCGGCGGCGCCTCCGTCGAGCCGGAGGTCGATCTCAGCGGCTACTGGTACGACGGCGACGTGCTGCGCGTCGGCGAGATCCGGATCGGCGCGGGCGCCACGGTCGGCTCCCGCTCGACGCTGCTGCCCGGCACCAAGGTCGGAAAGAACGCCCAGATCGCCCCGGGCTCGGCGGTCGCGGGCAGCGTACCGGCCGGGCAGCGCTGGGCCGGTGCCCCGGCTTCCCGGCAGGGCAAGTCGCGCAGGTCGCGGCCGGCCGACCGGGCCGCCCGCTCCCGGCGCTGGGTGCTGGTCTACGGCCTGTCGGCCGTCGTGCTCAGCCTGTTCCCCGCGGTCGCCGTCGTGTCCGGCCTGGCGGTCCTGGCCCGCTACGCCGGGGACGCACGCACCCTCGGCGCGGCGCTCACCGGCGCGCTGATCGGCGTGCCCCTCGCGACGGTCGTCGGCATGGCGGTGTTCGCGCTGGTCACGCTGGTGAGCGTGCGGCTGCTCGGCATCCGCCTGCGCCCCGGCCACCATCCGGTGCACAGCCGCCAGGCGTGGCAGGCGTGGGCGACGGGCCGGCTGATGTCCGCGGCCCGGGTCTGGCTGTTCCCGCTGTACGCGAGCGTGCTGACGCCGGCCTGGCTGCGCGCGCTCGGCATGAAGGTGGGCCGTGGCGTGGAGCTGTCGACCGTGCTCGCGCTGCCCACCATGACCTCCGTCGGCGACGGCGCCTTCCTGGCCGACGACACGATGGTGGCCCCGTACGAGCTCGACGGCGGCTGGATGCACATCGCGACGGCGCGCATCGGCAAGCGGGCCTTCCTCGGCAACTCGGGGATGACCGCGCCGGGCCGCAAGGTGCCCAAGGACGGCCTGGTGGGCGTGCTGTCGGCGACGCCGAAGAAGGCCAAGTCCGGCTCGTCGTACCTGGGCATGCCGCCCGTCGAGCTGCGCCGTACCACCGAGGAGGGCGACCGGAGCCGCACCTACGACCCGCCCGCGCGGCTGAAGGTGGCCCGCGCGCTGGTCGAGCTCTGCCGCGTGGTGCCCGCGATGGGCACGGTGGCGCTGGCCGTACTGACCGCCGGGGCGGTGGAGTGGCTCGCGGCGTCGTACGGCTTCGCGGTGGCCGCGCTGCTCGGCGGCGTGCTGTTCCTCGCGGCCGGGGTGGTCGCGGCGGCCGTGGCGACCGCCGCCAAGTGGGCGCTGGTGGGCAGGATCGCGGCGGGCAACCGGCCGCTGTGGAGCTCGTTCGTCTGGCGCAACGAGCTGGCGGACAACTTCGTGGAGGTGCTGGCGGCGCCCTGGTTCGCCGAACCGTGGCTGGGAACCGCACCCCTGAACGTGTGGCTGCGCTCACTCGGGGCAAGCATCGGGCATGGGGTCACCCTTCACACCTACTGGCTGCCCGAGGCGGACCTGGTGAGCGTCGGCGACGGCGCCAGCGTCAACCGTGGCTGCGTGCTGCAGACGCACCTGTTCCACGACCGGGTCATGAGCATGGACACCGTCACGCTGGACGGGGGCGCGACGCTCGGCCCGCACGGCGTGATCCTGCCCGCCGCGCGGGTGGGCGCCGACGCCACGATCGGCCCCGCCTCGCTGGTCATGCGCGGCGAGGGCGTTCCCGACGGCTCCCGATGGTTCGGCAATCCCATCGCGGCCTGGCGATGACGTCGTACTTTCCCTCGCACGGCGATCTCAGGTACGGGGTCGCGCACTACGAACTGGCGCTGAAGTACCGCGTGTCGACCAACTGGCTGGACGGCACGGCCCGGCTGTCGGTGGTCGCGCACGAGCCGCTCGACGGCCTGGAGCTGGACTTCGGCCAGTTCCGCGTGGTCGGCGTCACCGTCGGCGGCGTCAGCGCCCGCTACACGCATCGCGACGGCAAGCTGCGCGTCGGCCTGCCGTCAACGCTGCTCGCCGAGGACACCGCCATGGTGGAGGTCCGTTACACGGGCAGTCCCCGGCCGGTACGGAGCCCGTGGGGCGGCCTGGGCTGGGAGGAGCTGAGCGACGGCGCGCTGGTGGCCAGTCAGCCCATCGGCGCGCCCTCCTGGTTCCCGTGCAACGACCGGCCCGACGACAAGGCGTCCTACCGGATCACGGTCACCACCGCCTCGCCGTACCAGGTGGTCGCCAACGGCGTGCTCGCCGGCAAGTCCCGGTCGGCGGGCACCACGACCTGGGTGTACGAGCAGGCCGAGCCCATGGCGAGCTACCTGGCCAGCGTGCAGGTCGGGCGCTACCAGTTCACGGACGTGGGCCGCACGCGCCTGGCCCACCCGCCCCGGCTCGGCACGCGCGCCCGCCACGACTTCGGCCGTCAGGACCAGATGATGGCGCTGTTCACCGACCGGTTCGGCCCGTACCCGTTCGCCACCTGCACCGTCGTGGTGGCTGACGACGACCTCGACATCCCGGTCGAGGCCCAGGGCATGGCGATCTTCGGGCGCAACCACGTCGACGGCCGGCGCGGGCACGAGCGGCTGGTCGCGCACGAACTGGCGCACCAGTGGTTCGGCAACAGCCTGACCGTGGCCTGCTGGAACGACATCTGGCTGCAGGAAGGCTTCGCCACCTACGCCGAGTGGCTGTGGTCGGAGGCGTCCGGCGGGCAGCCGGCCGAGGAGCTGGCCGCCCGCTGGCGGCGCCGCCTGGAGGTGCTCCCCCAGGACTTCGTGCTGGCCGACCCGGGACCGGCGCTGCTGTTCGACGACCGCGTCTACAAGCGCGGGGCCCTCACCCTGCACGCGCTGCGGCGGACGCTGGGCGACCAGGCGTTCTTCTGGCACCTGCGGGACTGGACCACCGCTCACCGGCACGGGAACGTCAGCACCGAGGCGTTCATCGCGCACATGCGGCGGCACACCGCCCTGCCTGTCGGGCCGCTGTTGTCGTCGTGGCTGTACGACAAACAGCTGCCGTGACGCCCGTCACGTGCGCTGATACCGTCACGTGCGCTGATACCAGAGGGCCGGTACGACGGCGAGGGCGGTGAACGCCAACGCCCAGGCGAACGTGTGGCCGAACGCGTCCCCCATATGGTCGGCGAGCCGGCGTTGCAGGATGACGGCGAGCACGGCGGTGCCGAACGAGCCGCCGAGAGGACGACCGGCCGGGGGCCGATGCGGTCGGTGACGCCGCCCAGCCCCCTGGCGAGGAGGCTGCCCGGCCCCTGCGGCACCAATGACAGCCCCGCGGCCACCACGCTCGCGCCGCGCTCCTGCTGGTAGTACAGAGGGAGCAGCAGCATCGACCCGAACATCGCCAGCCCCGACAGGAACAGCAGCGCCGAGGACACGGCGAACGCCCGCGTGCGGAACAGCCGCAGGTCGATGAGCGGGTCCGCGGTGCGCGTCGCGCGGTAGGCGAAGCCGGTCAGCAGCAGCGCCCCGGCCGCCAGCGGGCCGAGCACCGCCGGGTGGCCGAACCCGCCTTCGGCGCCCACCCGCGTCAGTCCGTACATGAGGGCGGCCAGCGCGGGCGAGAGCAGGAGCAGGCCGGTCACGTCGAGGCGGTGGCCGCCGCGCGGAGAGTCGGCGGGCAGCCCGCGCCAGGCCAGCAGCGCCGAGCTCCTGGTCCACGCCGCAGCGCGCCACCGCCGTCAGGCGGCGTCGCGCCGACGTCGCCGCTTCTCAGCCCTGTGGTCGCAGTCGCGCGGCCGCGTCGTCGTCGAAGGTGTCGAGGAAGGCGGCGAGGGTGTCGGCCACGTGCGTCAGGGAGCGGGCGCCGAACAGCACGGGCTGGTATCCGGAGATCTCGTAGGGGGTGGCCAGCACGTCGAGCGGGTTCAGGTCGCGGATCCGGCTCTGGCCGATCCGTTCGATCTCGCCGTACGACGACAGGAGCGCCGCCCCGTACGCCTTCGGCCTCCCGCCCTCCTCCAGAACCCCATATTCCAGGGTGAACCAGTACAGATCACTGATGATCTGGAGCGCTTTCTCCGTCTCCACCCGCGTCGCGGCGTTGCCGATCAGCCGGTAGATCGCGGCGAACTCCGGCGCGGCCAGATGGATGCCGTGGCCGAACATGTCGTGGATGATGTCCGGCTCCGGCGAGTACAGCGGCACGGCCGGGTGGCGGACGAACTGCACGGCGTGGAAGTAGCCCAGGGCCATCGACCCGAGGAACCGCTTGTTCGCCACCACTCCCCCGGCCAGCGTGAGCTCGAACCCCGTCAGCCGCCGCAGCCGGGCGCCCACCACCGCGTGCGGGGGAATGCGGTCGGCCGGGACGCGGACCTCCTCCCGCGCCTCCAGCGCGGCCCGGCACGCGTGCGCCCGGTGCGCGCCGTCGAGCGCGCGATGGACCCGGCGCCAGGTGGCGTGCTCGCTCTCGGTGTAGTCCACCGGCGGCGCCGGGTCCCCCACCCGGTGGCCGCGGGCCAGCTCGGCGAACGCGCGGCGCCGGGCGAGGTAGCGCGGGTCGCGCCGCCCGGGGTGCTCGGCGGCGGCGCCGATCGCGCCGTCGGCGCTGATCGGGGTCCGGCGCCACACATCGCTCATGGACTGATTCATTACCGGACGGTCGCCCGCCTGACGCCTCCGGCCATAGGCTTTACCGAAGCTTGGCGGGTCCGCGTGGATCATGGGACGCTGGGACGTACGATCGGCAGATGACCGAAAAGACCGAAACTGTGCCCGGCTGGCTCGCTCCGGAGGAGCTGGAGTCGGTGCGGGGGCGGATGCCGATCCTCTATATCGACGCCGTGCCCGTGCGAGTCGACGAAACCGGCGTGGTGACCCGCGTCGGCCTGCTGCTGCGCATCGCCTCGGACGGGACGGTCAGCCGGGCGCTGGTCTCTGGACGTGTGCTGCACCACGAGCGGGTCCGCGACGCGCTCCTGCGGCATCTGGAGAAGGACCTCGGCCACACGGCGCTGCCCCAGGTCCCGGCGTCGCCGCAGCCGTTCACGATAGCCGAGTATTTCCCGACACCGGGTGTCACGCCCTACCACGACCCGCGCCAGCACGCGGTGTCGCTCGCCTACATCGTCCCGGTCGCCGGTGACTGCCGGCCCCGCCAGGACGCCCTCGACTTTGTCTGGTTCACGCCGGAGGAGGCCGCGTCCCCGCTGGTCCAGCAGGAGATGACCGGCGGCCAGGGGGTGCTGCTGAAGCAGGCGCTCGCCCAGGTCGGCCGGCTGCCGTAACCCGGTCGGGGCAGGCGCTCACCCAGGTCGAGCGCCTGCCCCGGCCGGGCTCAGGCGGCCGGTGGGGACGGGAAGGCGTCGGGGTTGATCAGGCCGGTGCTCTCCAGCAGCCGCTGATGGTTCAGCACCGCCGCGTTGGCCTTCTCGGAGAAGGGCCGGACCAGGGTGTTCTGCGTGCTGCCGCGCACGGCGCCGATCAGGGCGAAGATCTGGCCGTGCGCGAGGCGCAGCCACTTCACGTACGTCGAGTCGTACTCCTTGCCCGACCGGCTGGAGATGTCATCCATCCATTCCTTTTGCAGGTCGGTCGGCTTGATCGGCAGCTGCACCTTGAGCTTGGCCGCGAGAGCGAGGACCTGCTCGTCGAGAACACTGTGCTGGGCGGCGATCTCCTTGCTGACCTGCCGGACCCGCGCGGTACTGGCCCGCGTCTGGGCCTGCTGCGCCATGGTCATCTCCCACAGGGTGGCGAGCCGGACCTTGATGATCAGCTCCCGGTCGGCCGCCGACAACGGGCCCCACTTGGTCGCCCACGTACTGTCGTCCTTCACCGTCCCGGCCGCGGCGGGCGGCGCGCTGCCGACGGTCGGCACGACCGTCGCGCTGGGAATCTGGACGCTGGGAATCTGGACGCTGGGCAGGCCGGCGCACGCGCCGAGAGCCAGGAGCGCGGCGGCGCCGCCGATGGCGAGAACGGGACGGCGATGTCGCAGTCGCACGCCGTCACCCCCTTCGGGTCTGGACTGTTCAGAAGGAGGTACGGGGGCGCGGGCGGCACCGTTCATAGCAGAATGCAATTTTTGCCCTAGGCAAAGGTTTTTCTCTCAGACGTCCGGCCAGCCGAGCGGGTGCAGGGCGCTCTCCGGCGGCTCACCGCCCGCCTCGGTGAAGGCCGTCATCGCCCCGAGCAGCGCCCGGCGCTGCTCGGCCGGCATGCGCGCGATGATCGCGGTGATCTCCTCGCCGCGCCGGGCGGTGACCTGGTCCACGATGTGCTGTCCCTCGTCGGTCAGGCGCATGAGGCTCTCCCTGCGGTCGCGCGGGTTGACCTCGCGCACGATCAGCCGGGCGGCGGCGAGCCGGTCGGCCATCCGCATGGCCGTGGAGGGGTTGACGTTGAGCAGCTCGGCCATGGCGACGAGCTTGGTCGCCCCGTGCCCGGCCAGCACCACGAGCATGCGGAACTGCGGCAGCGTGACCTTGTCCCCGACCGCGCCGAGCGAGCGGACCGCGATGGCGACGAGCAGGCGCGAGCCGGTGAGGACCGCCGCGACGACGGCGGACAGGTCCTCCCGGTTCTCCCCATTCCCCTCTGGCAAAGGCCCCTCTGACATAGGCACTGTTGTACACGCCCTTGCTGAGGGCGGCGCCCGTCAGATCGGTTCGCGTCAGCCGGCCTGGGCGCCCGCCCCGCTCCAGCGGTCCAGGTGGAGGACGTCGTCGAGCGGCAGGCGCGAGGCGGGCTTGAAGGTGTCCCCGGTGTAGTAGGCGGTGGGGATGAGCGCGCCCTGCCGGATATCGTCGGGGAGGCCGAGCAGCTCGGCCACCTCGCGCTCGTAGGCCAGGTGCAGGGTGGTCCACGCCGTGCCCAGCCCGCGCGCCCGCGCCGCGAGCATGTAGCTCCAGGCCGCCGGCAGCAGCGACCCCCACAGACCGGCCTGGTTCCCCTCGGGGAGCCGAGATGCCTGGATGCACGGGATCACCAGCACCGGCACCTCCCCCATGTGCTCGGCGAGGTGGACGGCGCTCGCCGCGACGCGCTGCTGCACCTCGGCGCGGGCCGGATCGTCCTGGGACATGCTCGCGGTCACGCTCCCGGAGGAGAAGTACGCCTGCGCCGAGCGCACGTAGTATTCCCCGATCCGCCCGCGCAGCTCGGGGTCGGTGACCACGATCCAGTGCCAGCCCTGGCGGTTGCCGCCGCTGGGCGCCTGCAGCGCGATCTCCAGGCACTCCCGCACCAGTTCGATGGGGACGGAGCGGTCGAGGTCGAGGCGCTTTCGCACGCTTCGGGTGGTGGTGAGCAGTTCGTCGACACTGAGCGATGGGGTCGTCATGAGCTCATCGTGCCACCGGCGAGTTTCCGCCGGTCCACCTTCCCCGTCTGGTTGCGGGGCAGGGTCGTCACGAACTCGATGTCGCGCGGCACCTTGAACCCGGCCAGCTCGTACTTGACCGCCTGCTTGAGCTCGTCGGCCGACAGCCGCGCGCCCGGCATCCGGACCACGTAGGCGGCCAGGCGCTGGCCGTACTCCTCATCCGGTACGCCCAGGACGGCCACGTCGGCGACGCCCGGCTGCCGGCCCAGGAGGTTCTCCACCTCCTGGGGGAACACGTTCTCGCCGCCCGAGACGATCATGTCGTCCTCGCGGCCGTCGATGAACAGCAGCCCCCGCCCCTCCCGATGCCCGAGGTCGCCGGTGCTCAGCAAGCCGCCGGCCTCCCCTGCGGCACCTCCAGCACCGGTCTCGCCGCCCGAGTAGCCGCTGAAGGTCAGTCCGCCGCCCACGAGCACGCGGCCCACCTCGTACGGGGGCAGCTCGCGGCCGTCCGGGCCGGCGATCAGGACCGTGGTCCCGCGCACGGGACGCCCGATGGTGTCCGGGGCGGCACGCAGGTCTGCGGGGGTGGCGAGGGTGACCCAGCCGACCTCGGTGGAGCCGTAGAGGTTGTAGAGCACGTCACCGTAGGCGTCCATGAACGCGGTGGCCAGATCCGGCGGCAGCGCCGACCCCCCGGAGACCACCACGCGCAGGTCCGGCAGCGACGGGACACCTCCGCGGGCGAGCAGCCGTTTCAGCATGACGGGCACGGCCGCCATCGCCGTGGCCCGATGACGCCTGAGGACGCGCGGGACCGTCTCGGGATCGAAGCGCCGCCTCAGCACCACCGGGCAGCCGAGCACCAGCGCCACGCCGTACCAGAGCAGGCCGAGACCGTGGAACAGCGGCGGCGCGATGAAGATCGGCTCGCCGCTGCGCAGCGGCACGGTGGCCAGCATCGAGGTGAACGGCTCGGCCAGCGCGGTCAGCGACAGCCGGCGTGGCGCGCCCTTGGGCGCGCCGGTCGTCCCGGACGTGAGCAGCACCAGCCGTCCCGGCCGGCGCGGCGCCGGGGGCTCGGGTCCGGCGGCGGTCGCGACCAGCTCGTCCAGGTCGCTGACGCGGGTCCCGGCGAAGTCCACCGTCGGCAGCTCCGGCGCGGCGATCAGGGTGCGCACGTCCTCGCGTTCCAGTACCTCGCGCAGGCGCGGGCCGGCCAGGCCGGTGTTGAGCAGCAGCAGGTCCGCGCCCAGCCGGGAGACGGCCGCCAGCGCCTCGACGAAGCCGCGGTGGTTGGGCCACATGATCGCCACGGTCTGGCCCGGCCGTACGCCGAACCGGTGGTACAGGGCCGAGGCCAGCGCCGCCACCCGCGCGTCCAGCTCGGCGCACGTCAGGGAGCCGTCCTCGTCGTGGATGGCGGGGCGATCGGGCCAGCGCGCGGCGGCCATGGCCACGCCCGTGGCGGGGGTGACGCGGAAGTGCCGGAACGCCTCGATCATGCGCGCCAGGTTCGCGGGCGGCACGGGGCGCAGCAGGCCGTTGCGGGCGAACGTCTCCGCGGCCTCGACACCGAGACCGCAGAGCCGGGTCAAGCTGGTGATCATCCGGGCACCTCTTCTCCGGGTTCGCCGGGGTGAGAAAGCCCTACCCCCGGATCGGGGTGTCAAGTGCGGTCCTATGACGGTCCGTGGTGGCCGGCGTCCCTTGGGGAGGGATACCCCCTTCGGGGGAGCGGAAGAAGACGGCCCGTCGTGGCAGAGGTCCCCAGGAGCGACACCCCCTCCGGGGAGCGGAAGAAGAAGGTCCGGCACCAGCCGGTGCGGGCCCGCCCCTGGGTGGGGTGGGCCCGCACCGGAACGGGCGCGGATTTCGGTTATCCGGCGAGCAGCTTCTCCGCCGGGATGATCTGGCGGGGCAGGGTGGAGCTCTCCCATCGCAGCTCGGCGATGGCGTCATAGCCGCTGTCGTAGAACTCCATCTTGATGTCGTGCGCCCCCGCCGTCAGGGCGATCTGGCCGGTGTCGTCGCGTTTGGAGTGGTCGGTCCAGTTGTCGATGAGCGGCTTGCCGTCCACCCATAGCCGTACGCCGTCGTCGCTGGTGGTGACGAAGGTGTAGGTCTCCGCCTTGTCGGCCACGACCTTCCCCGTCCAGCGCACGCTGAAGGTGTCGGCGCCGATGGCGGGGGCCGGGGCGGCCGAGCCCCAGTCGAAGTTCACGGTGGGGTCGATCCTGGTGACCGTGGCGCCGGTGAGGTCGGCGTTGTCGAAGTACGTCGCGGACAGCCCCTGCTGGTCGATCACCAGCGTCGTCGCCGAGCCGGCCGGGAGCGTCACCGTGGCCTTGCCGCCGGAGATGGTGGCGGTTCCGGTCCGGTGCGGAGTCCAGGCGTCCGACGTGCTCTGCCAGATCGCCGCGGTCCCCGCCGTAAGCCCGGTCAGCGCGAGAGCGGCGTCGATCGGGTCCGCGCCGACGTTGACCAGGACCACGTTCTTGCTCTGGTCCGAGGCGAAGACGTGCAGCTTGTCGTTGTTCGCGCTCGCCTTGACGATGGTCTTGCCGAAGGGCCGGAACAGTCCCTCACCGGTGTACATGCCGATGCCGTGGTAGATGGGCAGGGGCTCGTTGCGCGGAATGCTGCCCTCACCCTTCTCGCTGGTCAGGCCGAGCTGCCCGTTCTTGTCGCCGTACTGGTAGGCGCTGGCGCCCGCGTGCAGGATCTGCCCGAGCGCCGCCGCGCCCCACACCGTGTTGAAGTGGGTGAGCGTACGGTGGCCGTCGTCGTCCTTGTGGTCGGAGTTGAACTCGCCGATCTGAATGTCGATCTTCCGGCCCAGTATGGACTCCGCGAGCGCGCTCACCTCCTTGATGTCGGTCTCGTACGTGCGGATCACGCTGCCGAGGAGCTGTTCGTCGGTGATCTGATCGTCGCCGGCGCCGTAGTCGTGGTAGTCGACGAAGTCGACGCGGCTGCCGGAGCCTTCGAGGAACGTCTTGATGTAGGAGCGGTCGTCCCACGCCGTAGCCGGCCCGCCCACCTTGACCGCGGGGTTCTCGGCCCGCAGGGCGTCGGTGATCAGGTTGAAGCGGCTGCTGTACTCCGCCGCCGTCATCTCCGGCTTGTCGGGCGTGCACGTGCAGTTGAGCTCGTTGCCGAGAATGAACCGCTGGACCGGCTTGCCGGTCGCCGCGAAGTGCTTGTAGAGGGCCACCGCGTCACCGCGGTTCACCTCCGCGCTCTGCCGTCCGTCCACCTGGAGGATGACGACGGGTTCGGCGCCGAGGTCGCGGATGGCGGTGATCCAGGCGTCCCCCGAAACCTCCGTGGCGCATTTGTAGCCGCCGCAGACGATCGGGCTGTCATGGTTGCCGGGCTCCTGGTAGTGCAGCTCGATCCGCATCCGGCCGGCGCCGAGAGCGCGCAGCCGGTCGCGGTGCTTGGTGTCGTTGGTGATGTACGAGCCTTCGCCGTACCCGGTGATCCCGATGCCGAAGTCGGTGGGGGCGATCGTCCGGATCGGTTGGGTGAAGTCCACCGAGACGGCGGCGGCGACGGCCGCCTCCGCCGGTGCGCCCGCCGTCCAGACCACCGCGGCGGCCAGGCCGCCCGCGAGAACGGCGTGCAGCGTACGACGTGCCAGTGCGATCATCCTTCTCCTGTCACAAGGTCCACAAGATCCCGTGGATCATGACATATACGGGTTAAGCGGATGTGACTTCCCGAGTGGGTGTGGCGCGCGACACTCCTCGTCTCGCGGCGCCGAGGGCGCATGGGCACACAACCCCGTGATCCGGCACAATCGGCTCTATGCAGATGCACGAGAGGGCCTGATGCGACCTCTCCGCTCGACCGATCCCCGGGCGGTCGCCGGATACGCCTTGAAGGGACGGCTCGGCCAGGGCGGGCAGGGCACGGTGTTCCTGGGCACGTCCGCCAGCGGGCAGCAGGCGGCCGTCAAGCTCCTGCACGCCCCCTTCGGCCACGACCTCGACGCCCGGCGGCACTTCCACCGGGAGCTGGCGTCCCTGCAGCGGGTGGCGCCGTTCTGCACGGCCCGCGTCCTGGCGGCCGATCCCGACGCCGACCCTCCGTACGTCATCAGCGAGTACATCGAAGGCCCGTCGCTGCAGGACGCGGTGCGCGACAACGGGGTTCTGGGCGGCGCGGACCTGGACCGGCTGGCCATCGCGACCGCCACGGCGCTGGGCGCCATCCACGCGGCGGGGGTGGTGCACCGCGACTTCAAGCCCGCGAACGTGCTCCTGGCCGCCGACGGTCCCCGGGTCATCGACTTCGGGATCGCCCGCCCGATCGACGCCACCGCCGCCACGGTCAGCGGGGTCGTGGGCACCCCGGCGTACATGTCGCCCGAGCAGTTGTCCGGCCACCCCGCCGGTCCGCCGCTGGACATGTTCGCGTGGGGGTGCACCATCGCGTTCGCGGCCAACGGCCGGCCGCCGTTCGGGCACGAACCGCTGCCCGCCGTGATCAACCGCATCCTGAACGCCGAGCCCGATCTGGGCCTGCTGACCGGGAGCTTACGCGGCTTCGTTGCCGCCTGCTTGCACAAGGATCCCTCGTGGCGGCCGACCGCCCGGCAGGTGCTGCTCGGCCTGATGAACAAGCAGCCGGGTCCCCCTTCGTACGGGACAACGCCTCCCGCTTCTCCTGCTTCGCACGGGACGTCACCGCCTCTGGGCGCATCACCACCCCTGGGGACCCCGCCGCCTTTGGGGACCCCGTCGGCCCCCCGGCAGGGTCCTTGGCCGGTCACGCCGCAGCCCGCCACGCCCGCTCCGACACAGCCGGGCCGTGCGCGCGGCGGCGTGATCGCCGGCGCGGCGCTCGCGGGGGCCCTCGTGATCGCCCTCACGGTGACCGCGGCCGTCGCCCTCACCCGGGACCGGACATCGCAGACCCTCTCCAGCCCATCGCCCTCGGCAACGTCTCCGACGGCCACGCCCACGCCTACACCTACACCCACGCCCGCGGCGCAGGTGGCCCGCTCACCGCGCCTGGGGCTGGAGTTCTGGCAGGACAACGCGGCCGGCCCGATGGCCATCACCGACCTCGACCGGCCCATCACCACCGTCACCATGAAGCGCCGCCCGTTCGAGCTGCGCTTCCCCACCCTCCCCAAGGACACGGCGGCCCAGGTCTGCGCGTGGACGGACGACTCGGTCTTCTCCGTGGACGACGGCGGCAAGGTGGCCGACCATCCGTGTTTCAGACCGGGGACCGGCATCGCCGACTACGAGCACGGCTCGGGGACCCTGTACCTGAACAACCGCGGCCACAACTACCTGATCGGCGACCGGGTCGGACACAGCTCCGCCTCCCAGGACTCAGTCCTGTTCTCCACGGTCTTCAAGGACGGCGCCTCGACGCTCCTGGCCGACCAGAAGAAGGATCTGTATCTGACCGTCTTCATCGACCTGGACGGAGACGGGACCTTCAAACGAGCGGCGCCGGGCGAGTACGAGTACGTCATCCTGAACTTCTCCGGCTGAGCGCGGTCCCGGCCTCTTCAGCCACCGGGGCGCCGATCGACAGCGACAGGACGCTCTTGAATTGCGGTCATGCACGCGAGGATGATCGCCCCTATGCGAGTTGTCGTTCTCGTCTGGGAAGGTCTGCTCGGACTCGCCACGATCGGGATGATCGTGGTGGCGCTGCTGAGCGCGCCGAGCGTGCATCTGGTCAACGTGCTGGCACAGGCCGGGCCCTTGGGGCTGGTGGCCACGGGGCTGGCTCTCTCGTTCCGCGCCGGGACGCCCAACATGGCCGTCGGGTCGATCTCCGCCCTGACCGGCATGGTCACCGCGTCGCTGGCGACGCAGGGACTTGGCTGGGCCGCGGCGATCATCGCGATCGTGCTCGCCACGGTCGGCGGGCTCGTGCTGGGCCTGTTCGTCGCCGCGCTCTCGGCTCCGGCATGGGCCGTGACCCTCGGCGCGGCCGTGGCCTGCGAGGCAATGGTCGTCGCCATAGCGGACGGCCAGACCGTTAGCTTCCAGCTCGGCGGTGATTTTCCGGGCTATCTGTGGTTCGTGCTGTTCGTCATCGTGTCCTTGGGCGGCGCGCTGGCCTGGAGCGCCCTGCGCCTGAAGTCGGTGTGGCTCGGCGCCCTCGTCGGACTGGGCGGGTCGAGCCTGCTCGCCGCCCTGGGCGGAGTGGCGCTGCTGACCCGCCTCCACGCGGCGAGCCCCATTTCGAGCTGGACCACCACCTTCACGGCCCTGGCCGCGGTGCTGCTGGGCGGGATCAGCGTGCACGGCAAGCGGGGCGGCGTGGCGGGCACCGTGCTCGCGGTGCTCTTCCTGTCGCTGGTCCAGGGGCAGCTGGCGCTCTGGGGCACACCGTTCTGGGTGTTCATACTCGTCACCGGAGCGGTGATCCTGGCCGCGCTGCTGGCCGGGCGGCTGGCCGACCTCGCGGCCCCGGAAGCGCCCCGGCCCGTGACGCCGGAGTCGCGCATGCCCGTGTGACACGGCCCTTCTCTCGATCACAACCCTTCCGCCGGGAAGATCGCATCATGTATGTTCGAACCCGTCATCGAAGGAAAGTTTCACGTGAAGAGGGGCAATGGGCAAGAAGCTTCAGATGCTCGCGCTACCGATCGCAGCCGCCGCGCTGGCCATCCTGCCGACCATTCCCGCCCAGGCCGCCACGGGCTACGACCGGTGCCATGACGGCAACTACTGCATGTTCTCCGGCCTCGACGGCACGGGCGACATCATCGAGATCCAGAGCGACACGCCGGATCTCGCCGCCTTGAACATGGCCGACCGGGGCAAGTCCGACTGGAACCGGACGAGCTCCTACATCCACCTCTACTCCGAAGCCAACTACGGCGGCTGCTCGGCGGTGACGACTCCGGGCGGCAAGGGCAACTTCTTCTCCAGCTACCGCGACTTCTTCGACTCCGTCCGCATCGGCGGACAGAACGGCCCGTCCTGCGGCATCGAGGACACCTTCCGGGTCAAGTCCCACTCCTGACGGCAGCTCAAGGCCTGACAGCCGTACGGGGCTGACAGCAGCACGAGCGCCCCGGCATCGCACCCGCGATGCCGGGGCGCATTCATGTCCGCTCGGTTGCCCACTGAACGCCCCGGGGTCCGCGCGCGTATCTCCTCATGGGTCGGCGCACCACACCCCTATCGCCGTTAGTACGGAACCACTCAGGCCGCCTCTGCGCCGAACAGGCCATCACTTCTCTACGGTTCCGGCCAACGGTGGACTGTTACGAGGAGGCATCGTAGTGGCCGTGCCGACAAGGCTTGGGCGGATGGCGATGGCCGCGGCGCTGGCGTCGCTCGCATGGGCCGCCGCCCCGGGGAGCGCCGTGGCCGAGCCGGCGCCCACCCCGCAGGCCAAGGCCAAGGCCAGGGCCAAGCTGGTCAAGCTGAACGAGCAGGCCGACAAGGTGGTCGAGCAGTACAACCAGGCCACCGAGAGCTACCAGAAGGCCAAGAAGAAGTACGACGTCCTCAACGCCGATGTCGGCCGCAAGGGCGTACAGGCCGACGCCCTGCGCAGAGACCTCGCCGCGGCGGCGGTGAGCGACTACCAGTCCGGCGAGTTCGCTGGCTGGCAGCGCTTCGTCGTCGAGGGCACCCCCGAGGCGACCCTGAGCGGCATGGCCGCCCTCGACCAGATAGCGCAGGACAGGGCGGCGAAACTGCGCGCCTTCGAGGCGACCACCAAGGACCTGCGCGATCGCCGCAACGACGCCAAGACCGTCCTGGCCGAGGCCGACTCCGCGCGCGACAAGGTACGCGGGCAGAAGACGGAGGTCGAGAAGCTCATCGCCGAGCAGACCAAGATCCTGCGGAAGCTGGGCACCTTCCAGGCCGGCGACCCCAAGAGCACCGGCCTCAAGTACACCGGCCCGGCCTCCGGCAACGCCCGCGCCGCGCTGCAGTTCGCCTTCGCTCAGGTCGGCAAGCCGTACCAGTACGGCGCCACGGGCCCGAACTCCTACGACTGCTCCGGCTTCACCCAGGCCGCCTGGCGCGCCGCGGGCGTCGGCATCCCCCGCACGACGTACACCCAGTGGGCCTGGGGCGCGAGCCGCCGCGTGTCACTCGAGAAGCTGCTCCCCGGCGACCTGCTCTTCAGCAGAGGACTGGGCCACATGGGGATGTACGTGGGCAACGGCCGGATGGTCCACGCGCCGCAGACCGGGGACGTCGTCAAGGTGGTCAACCTCGACGACTACTGGCGTGCCCGCCTCCTCGGCGCCATCCGCCCCTGATCACGACGGGCAGCCGCAGGTTGTTGGAGCTCACCTCTGGCGATCATCGTCACTTAAAGCGATCATAAATGTGCTTTAGGTGACGACGAAGGAGTGTGACGCCCTGGAAGAGAACCCGTCGACAGCGCTCGGTTCGGCCATGCCCGCGGAGATGGTGGCCGCCGGAGCGCCCCGACCGAGTCACGACCTCAGAGTGCCCGCGGACCTGGTCGCGGCGGCCGAGCACGGACTGGCCGCCGGTGGCCGGCCGCACAAACGCGTACTGATCATCGGTGGCGGAATGGCCGGTCTGGTCGCCGCCTACGAGCTGATGCGACAGGGGCACGAGCCCGTCGTCCTGGAGGCCCAGCAGCGGGTCGGCGGGCGCGTGCTCACCCTGCGCGGATTCGCGCCCGGCCTCTACGCCGAGGCGGGCGCGATGCGGATCCCGCGCGTGCACGACCTCACCCTCGCCTACTGCGAGAGGTTCGGGCTGACCTTGCGGCCGTTCGTCATGGGCAACCCCCGTGCCCTGGCCTACATCCAGGGCGTCAGGACCACGATCAAGGAGCTCAACAACAACCCCGACATCATCGACTTCGGCCTGGCCGAGCACGAGCACGGGCGCACCTACGAGGACCTGTGGCGCACCGCCACCCAGGAGATCCACGACCTCTACGCGCAGGAGGGCGAGAACGCGCTCGACCGCATCTGCGCCGAATATGACCGCTACTCCATCCGCAGCTTCCTTCGCGAACGCGGATTCTCCGAGGGGGCCATCGAGCTCTACGGCGTCATGAGCTTCCGGGAGGCCAACCTCAACGCGGCGGTCATCGAGCAGTTCCGCGAGATCATCGGGCGCGCGTTCGAGGACATGCAGGAGATCGAGGGCGGCGCCGACCGGTTGCCGACCGCCTTCTACCACGAGCTCAGGAACCACATCCGGTTCGGTCACGAGGTCTCCGCCATCGAGCAGGACGACCACTCGGTCACCCTGCACGTCAGGACCGGATCGGGCCGGACGACGCTCACCGGCGACTACGCCATCTGCACGATCCCGTTCTCGGTGCTGCGTGACGTCGAGACCCGGCCCGCCTTCTCCCGCCGCAAACAGCGGGCCATCCGCGAGCTCAACTACAACGCCTCCACCAAGATCCTCTTTCAGGTACGGCGGCCGTTCTGGGAGCAGACCGACGGCATCGTCGGTGGCACCACGGTCACCGACCTGCCGATCCGGCGCATCTGCTATCCCTCGCATCCCAGCCCCGACGAACGCTCGATCCTGCTGGCCAGCTACACCTGGGGCCAGGACGCGCTGCGGTGGGGGGCGATGTCATCGCAGAAGCGGATCGATCAAGCCCTCGAGGACGTCGCCAAGATCCATCCCCACATCTACGACCACTTCGAATTCGGCGTCACCCACGCCTGGTACAACGACCCCTACGCGGCCGGCGCCTTCGCCCTGTTCGAGCCGCACCAGCAGAGCAGTCTGCATGACGCGATCATGGCGCCGGAAGGCCGCGTGCACTTCGCCGGCGAGCACTGCTCACTGTGGCACGCATGGATCGAGGGTGCCCTGGAGTCAGGGCTGAGCGCGGCTCGAGCCATACACGAGGCGGGCTGAGCACGGTCCGCGCCGTGCGCGAGGCGGACTGAACACAGTCCGCGCCAGGCACGAGGCGAGCTGGGCACGGTCCGCGCCAGTACGAGGCGGAGTCGGCGGGCGGGCGCGTCAGCGGCGCGTCCGCTCGGCGCAGTGGCGCAGGTGCGCCGCCGCCGTGGTCAGGTCGGCGGCGGCGGCCGCGCAGGCGGCGAGGTGGGCGTTGATCGCCTCGCGCAGCCATGGCGGCGTCCCGCCGGCCGCCAGCCGGGCCTCGATCTCGCGCAGGCGTACGGCGCAGTCGGTCAGCGCGCGGATGTCGGCCTGCAGAAGCGCGGCGTGGGCGGCGATCGCCGCGGGATCGGCTGGCATCGGTCCTCCGGTCGGGGCGTCGGCCGCTCAAGCTCGTCGGCCGCTCAGGGAGTCGGTAGCGGGACGGCGGCGTCGCGGAGCGTCTGGCGGGCGGTGGCCGACAGGCACAGCAGCGGGCGGGCGCCGTCGAGACCCAGCTCGCGAAGCCGGCGGGCCAGCGGGTGAACCGACCGCGGCTCGACGGCCAGCCGGAGCCGTGGCACGGGATGCAGGCGGCCAAGCCCGCGGGTCCGTACGCAGGCACGCAGTGCGGTCCCCGCCGCCCCCCGCGCGTAGCCGACCAGGTCGCGCTCGCTCACGGGCAGCCAGGGACCGAGGACCCCGCTCAGCGTGAACAGCCGGTCGTCGGCCCCGCCGACGGCGATGCGCGCGTAGCCGGTGGTCAGCTCGAACTCCAGCGGCACCAGGTACGGCTCGCCGCCCCACAGCCGCGGTGCGACGACGCCGAGGGCGGCGGCGTCGATCACGGAGCCGGCCAGGAAGCTGCCCGAGCGCCGCCGGTCGGCCCCGCGCAGCAGATCGGCCCAGACGCGCGGCGACCTCGGCCGCCACGGACCGGGTACGACGATCCCGAGGTGGAGATCGCGGTAGCCGCCCGCGCTGGTACGCCGGTCCCAGGAGGCGTGCACGGCGACCAGGGCTCGCCCGGCGACCCGTACGGCGGGCCCGAACCCGGTCCCCTCCAGCAGGGCCGCCGCCCCGGCCGGGTCCGCGGCGAAGTAGGCCGTGAGGCCGCTGCCGTTGTGGCACCTGATCGGCAGCTCGACCCCGTCCATGGCGTACGTGGGCACCGTGAGGAAGGGCGACCCGGCGGGGCGGGGGGCGCGGTCGGACAGCCGGTACGCCTGCGAGCGGACGACCGGCCCCCGGAACGGCCCGAGCCGCCCGTCGATCCGGCGACGGGCCTCGGGCAGGTCGTCGGCGATGTTGGCGATGTAGTGCTCGATGCTGTGGCAGAGCGGGAACAGGTGGGTGGCGTCGAAGTAGTCCACGACGTACCAGTCGGGATGCAGGTCGAAGCAGGTGCCCGCGCCCTGCCCGTCGAGGGTGGGGACGATGTCGTGCTGGTTGGTGACGCTGGCGACCCAGGTGCGCGGGTCGGCGGGCCGCTTGAAGTCG
Organism: Nonomuraea aurantiaca; assembly: GCF_020215705.1. GTDB lineage: Bacteria > Actinomycetota > Actinomycetes > Streptosporangiales > Streptosporangiaceae > Nonomuraea > Nonomuraea aurantiaca. Next base: position 175,251 of record NZ_JAIWNB010000016.1, read on the forward strand.
ACGGGCGAGCCGACCGCGACCGCGTGCGTGACGGTGTAGCGGGCGCAGAACTCCGGGTCCTGGGCCAGGTTCATGATGGCCGCGCCACCCGCGCTGTGCCCGATGAGAGCCAGCTCGGCGCCCTGGGGCAGACCGTAGTCGTCGATGGCCTTGGCCAGCGCGCGGCTGTAGGGGCTGCTGTCCAGCACGGCGCTGCTGAAGGCGCCGAGCAGGTCCTGGGGCGAGTCGCCGTCGAGCCGTCCCGCCCGTATGCCGGGCGCCTGGACGACGTGACGCACCACTCCGTCGAGGCCCGCCACGCTCTGGATGAGCATCCGTCCCGTCGTACCGACCACGCTGATGTTGCGCAGGAAGCCGAGCAGCGAACCCTCCGTGCTGAGCCGGGCGGATTCGGCCGCGGACAGCTCGACCCGGCGCGCCGCCCCCTCCCCCGTGTCGAGGACGGCGACCATCTTGTTGCTCATGCCGGTGATCGGGTCGGCGGTGGCGTAGCCCTTGCCCGTCGCGATCAGCCAGGCGGTGTCGTCGTTGAGCGGGTTCTCGTCGAGCAGCGCCCGCAGGGCGAGGACCTCGCCGAAGACCGGGGCGAGGGCGCTGAGCGCGCGTACGGCGCCGCGGTCCTTGAGCAGGGCGCGCAGCGCGCGGACGGCCTCCAGGTCGCGGTCGGCGGCGGCGGCCTCGACCAGCCGGCCGAGCATGGGGTCGGCGCTCAGCTCGGGGTGGTCGAGGGCGACGGCGGCGATCCGCAGCCGCAGCGAGGTGGCCAGCACGCGTACGGCCAGGCTCTCCGCGCCCGCCATGCCGCCGAGCTTGGCCGCCAGGGTGCCCAGCGGGCCGCCGGTGAGCGCGTAGCCCAGGCCCGCGCCGTTGGTGATCGCGCGCAGCAGCGCACGGTGGGCCAGGTAGCCCGCCGAGGGGGCCTGCGGCAGGGCGCGGAGCAGGGCGCCGTCGGTGAGCGCGGCCGTGGCGTGGCCCGCCGCCTCCCGGATCGTGACCCCGATGTCGACCAGCTCACGGGCCGCGGCGCGCAGCGGCCCGGCGGCCGGGTCGCTTCCCGGACCATGCGCCGCGCCGCTCATCGGGCCGTCCGTCGCGTCATGCTGACGAAGCGGGGGCTCGGATCCTCCGGGACGTTGCGGTGCAGGACGTCCGACAGCGTCCGGGTGCTCGCGATGATCCGCATGCCGTGCGGGGAGAAGGTCGCGGCGTTGGACACCCGCGGGGCCAGCAGCGGATTGGTCAGCGCCTGGGAGAAGGCGTCGATGGCGATGATCTTCGTGAGCAGCGGCGGCAGGATGGCGTCGGGGCTGCCGGGCTCCTCGCCGAACAGGCCGACGTACAGGTCGAGGTCGTCGACGCTGCGGTAGAGCTCCCGCAGCGCGCCGCTGACCCGCTCGTCGCCGGAGATCTGGTCGAACCCGCGCACCCGGGGGAACCTGCAGTGCTCGCGGTAGCTGTTGTAGGGGGCCAGGCCCAGGGTGCGCGAGTCGGCGATGCTGGCCACGTCCACCTGCCTCAGGAGGGGGTCGGTGTTGAACAGCCCGACGCGGCCGGCGCGCTGGCGGGAGGCGTCCTCGAAGAGCCGGCCGAGGCCGTGCTCCGGGATCAGCGCGCCGCCGAGGAACGTCCGCGCCATCGGCAGGTCGTGGCCGCCCACCGACAGCTGGGAGGGGATCAGGCTGTGCCAGCGGTAGACGAGGTTGAACTCCACCGAGGCCCAGTTCTCGCGGTGCCAGGGCACGTGGGCCAGCATCGCCGACAGCCGCGAGTCGAGGGTGAAGCGGAAGTGGTAGGGCGTGATGTGGTTGATGTACTCCTCGACGACCAGCTTGATCAGCAGCACGATGAGGATGTTGCGCGCCGTCTGGAACAGGCGCTCGTCGTCCCAGCGCGGGCAGAGCTGGCCGAGCAGGCGGGCCACCCTGTTGTGCTCGCGCAGGAACAGCACCGTCAGCATGGTGAAGCCGAGCTGGATGTTGCCCCGGTCGCTCCCGGTCGCGAACAGGGTGTCGCGCTGCTGGTCGGTGAGCTCGGCGAAGCGGATGACGCTCAGCGCGGCGAACTCCGGTTTGACCTTGCCGTTCTCGCACAGGTAGGGCGGGAACTCCCCGCCGTTGATGAACTGGCTCTTGAGCAGCCCACCATGGAAGGTACGGAGGGCGGCCGTCGCCGTCTCGTGCAGGCCGTAGACCTGGTTGAGGTCGATGTGGTGGTTGGAGCTGTTCTTGCGGGGGTCGCGCGGGACGTGGACGTCGCCGCGCAGGAAGCCGTCGGTGAACCACTGGGCGAAGTAGGCGAACAGCACCGTGGAGCGCGGGCACGGGATCATGCTCTCGCCCCTGGTGAACAGGTCGGCGGCCTGCTCGGGGGTGGGCCGGGCGCTCTCGGGCACGGCGAGCGGGGGTACGTGCCTGCCGCTGTAGGTACGGTCGGTCAGCGAGGCCCATGAGGTGTAGTCGGCCATCGTGCTCAACGGCTCCGGCCGTGGCGGCATCTCGCGGACCGCGTGGTCGATCAGCAGGGCGTTGAGCCGACGCCGTACGGGCCGGATGGACTGGAGGAGATCCCAGAACGGCCGGCCGTTGGTCAGCGCCAAGAACCTGAGCCGGTTGACCGCCCCATCGGTGGCGATGCTCCGTGCCGTCGTCCTGCGTTTCGCCATCGTCATCCTTCCTGGCCTTCGGCGCCGAGCCCGAGGGCGAACCGGTCGGGGAAGATCCCGCCGGCCCGGACGACCCGCCCTTCCGGCGGCGGGAGCAGGCGCACCCCGGGCCGCAGCAGCAGGCGGCGTACGGCTTCGCAGATGACGGCCCTGGCCGGATGCACGCCCAGGCAGGCGTGCTGGCCGAAACCGAAGAACAGCTGATGGTGACCCGGCCGGTCGAGGCGGAACTCCTCGGGCTCGGCCACCACGTCCGCGTCGAACATGGCCGAGGCCGGCGCCGCGAGCACGAGCGTGCCCGCGGGGATCATCGTGGCGCGGGGGGTGCCGGCGGCCAGGACGTAGTCGCGCTCGCACAGCCGGGGCAGCAGCTTGAAGAACGGGTTGAACCGCAGCGCCTCCCAGACATGGAGGTCGAAGCGGGCGGGATCGGGGTCGCCGGCGGCTTCGATGGCCTGGGCCAGCACCTCCGGGCGCAGCAGCAGCTGCTCGACCGCCTCGACCATGGCTCCGGGCGCGCTCTCCACGAACCCCAGCGGCAGGCCGGCCATGTTGATCAGGATGCGTTCGTCGTCCACGCCGATCTCGGCGGGCAGGAGGGTGCCGGCGAGCCGGGTGAAGACGTCGTCGGGCAGGCGTTGTCCCGTCCGCAGCGCGGCTCGGCGTTCGGTGAGCCGCTCGCGCAGGTAGGCGATCATCTCCGCGCCCGCGCGGACCGAGGCGGCCTGGATCTTCGGATCGCCCAGGAAGTTGGCGAAGCCGTCGGTGACGATGGCCCGCGTCCACCGCGACAGGGTCTGCGCGTCGGGGCCGGGGAAGCCGAAGTAGGTCGCGCACACGCCCAGGGCGACGGGGCGGAACAGCCCGTGGACCGCTTCGACGCCGCCGGACGGCCAGGCGATGTCGAGCCGCTCGTCGGCCAGGCGCCCGGCCAGTTCCCGGACCCCCGCCACGTCGCGCGGGTCGAGCATGACCTGCATCAACCCTTTGTCGCGCCAGTTCATCGGGGTGGCGTCCCGGCCCAGCATGAAGGGGCCGCCCAGCGCCGCGTCGAGACGGGGGCCGAAGGCGCGTACTGAGAAGACCGTCTCGCGGGAGAGCACCTCGGTGACGTCTGCGAAGCGGGTCACGACCGTGAAGGCGGGCGTGACGAAGATGGGGCGCCGCTCGCGGAGCTCGGCGAACAGGGCCCGCCAGTCGGTGCGCAACCACTCCCGGACCAGGACGAACGCGGAGATCGGATCGCGCGCCAGCGCCTCGTCGTATCTCTCCAGATGGCCGCCCGTGGTTGTCTGATCGACAGCACCCATGCCGTATGGCCCTTCTGTCCGACGCCGGAGCGAACAAAGATCATTACGGTCTGTAGCCGCAACTAGGCATGCGATACCCATTTCTTGGTGACTACCGTATGGAGTGTTTTGATTCCTCTGAGTGATGTGGTCGTCACTTCCAGGTCATTGCCGGGCGCCGGGGACACGGCCGTTGAATGAGGAGCCCTATCGTCCTCTCCGATCATGGGAGGTAGCGTGAGCTCGTCATCCATCCCGCAGCCGGATTCGGGCAGAACGGATCCGGGCCGGGCGGATTCGGGCCCGGCGGAGACGGTGACGGCCACCACCGGCCGCCGGACCGTCTACCTGATCGTCCTGGTGGTGCTGCCCGTTCTCCTCCCGGTCCTGGCCGTGCCCGCCGCCTGGGGATGGGGCATCGGCCCGCGCGACGTGGTGATCGCGGTCGTGATGTACCTGGTCAGCATCTTCGGGATCGCCATCGGCTACCACCGGCTCTTCACCCACCGCGCCTTCAAGTGCCGCCGGCCGCTGCGCATCGCGCTCATGCTGGCCGGCGGCATGGCGGTCGAGGGCCCGGTCACCCTGTGGACGGCCGAGCACCGGCGCCACCACAAGTACGCCGACCGCGAGGGCGACCCGCACTCGCCGTGGCATTACGGTGACAGCGGCCTGGCCCTGCTGCGCGGCATGGCACACGCCCACATCGGCTGGTTCTACACCGCACGCGACCGCTCCAGCCGCCGGCACTGGGTGCCCGACCTGCTGGCCGACCCGGACGTGCGGCGGTTCGACGCCGCCTACCCGGCCGTGGCGGCGCTGTCGTTCGCGCTGCCGGCCGCGGTGGGCGGGCTGTGGTCGATGTCGTGGGCGGGCGCGTGGACGGCCTTGTTCTGGGGCGGGCTGGTCCGCTACGCCGTGGTGCACCACGTCACATGGTCCGTGAACTCCATCGCGCACACCTTCGGCGAGCGGCCGTTCCGTACCCGGGACCGCTCGTCGAACGTACGGTGGGTGGCGTTGCTGACGCTCGGCGAGGGCTGGCACAACTGGCACCACGTGGAGCCGACCTGCGCGCGGCACGGGGTGCTCAGCGGCCAGCTCGACCCCAGCGCCCGGCTGATCCGCTGGTTCGAGCTGGCGGGCTGGGCCTACGGCGTGCACTGGCCGGACCCCGACCGCCTGAGCGCCCGCCGCGAACCACGCCCCTGACCGCGCGCCGACCGCGTCGACCCGCGCGATCCGCGTCCCTGACCCGCGCGCCGACCGCATCGGCGCGCGCGATCCGCGCCTCTGACGGCGCTGCCCCCGGCGGCCGCATGGGCGCCCTCGGCTGGACATCAAGCGTTCAACTGTCCGCCTCGCACATACCGCGTTACTGGGCGATTTTTGGGCAAGTCCGTTGTCATGGAGCGGGTTTCTCTGCTGGACTCCACCCCCGGACTGCTGGTGGACGACAGCGACGACGACGATCCGGTGCTGCTGCGTCCGGACGGCAGCCGGGTCGACACCTGGCGTGAGCACTATCCCTATTCCGAGCGGCTGCCGCGGGAGGACTACGACCACGACAAGCGGCTGTTGCAGATCGAGCTGCTGAAGCTGCAGTACTGGGTCAAGGCCAACGGGCAGCGCCTGGTGATCCTGTTCGAGGGGCGTGACGCGGCGGGCAAGGGCGGCACGATCAAGCGGTTCATGGAGCATCTCAACCCGCGCGGGGCCACCGTGGTGGCGCTGGAGAAGCCGTCAGAGCGCGAGCGTACCCAGTGGTATCTGCAGCGCTACATCGCCCATCTGCCCGCGGCCGGGGAGATCGTGCTGTTCGACCGATCCTGGTACAACCGCGCCGGGGTCGAGCGGGTGATGGGGTTCTGCACCGAGGCCGAGTGCCGGGAGTTCATGGTGCAGGTGCCGCAGTTCGAGCGGGCCCTGGTGCGCGACGGCATCCACCTGGTCAAGCTCTGGTTCTCGGTGACGCGCTCGGAGCAGCGCACCCGGTTCATCATCCGGCAGGTCGATCCCGTACGGCAGTGGAAGCTGTCGCCGATGGACCTGGCCTCGCTGGACCGCTGGGACGACTACACCAGCGCCAAGGAGGAGATGTTCCTCAACACCGACATCCGCGAGGCCCCGTGGACGGTCATCAAGAGCAACGACAAGAAGCGGGGGCGTCTGGAGGCGATGCGCCACGTGCTGAGCCGCTTCGACTACGACAACAAGGACAACGAGGTGGTCGGCACGCCGGACCCGCTCATCGTCAGGTCGGCGTCCGACATCTACGACGAGGACCACACCGCGGGGTCACCGAACTGAAGGCTCACTCCCTGATCCGTGGAAGGTGACGGTCAGCTCGCCCTTGTCGACATCCACCGTGACGGTCGAGCCCTCGGGGACGTCGCCGCTGAGCAGCGCGCGGCCGATCCTGGTCTCGACCTCGCGGGCGATGAACCGGCGCAGCGGCCGGGCCCCGTAGACCGGGTCGTACCCCTGGTTGGCGATCAGCCGCCGCGCCGCCTCCGTGACCTCCAAGGTGAGCCGCCGGTCCGCCAGCCGCTCCCTGATGTCGTTGAACATCAGGTCGACGATCCGCTCGATCTCGCCCTCGGTCAGCGGCTTGAACAGCACGATGTCGTCGACCCTGTTGAGGAACTCGGGCCGGAAGTGGCGGCGCAGCTCCCCCATCACCCGGTCGCGCGCCTCGGGCTTGATCTCGCCCTCGGAGGTGACCCCGTCGAGCAGGTACTGGGAGCCGATGTTGGAGGTCATGACGACCACGGTGTTGCGGAAGTCGACCGTGCGGCCCTGGGCGTCGGTCAGCCGCCCGTCGTCGAGGACCTGCAGCAGCGTGTTGAAGACGTCCGCGTGGGCCTTCTCGATCTCGTCGAACAGCACCACCGAGTACGGCTTGCGCCGCACCGCCTCCGTCAGCTGGCCGCCCTCCTCGTACCCGATGTAGCCCGGAGGGGCGCCGACGAGCCGGCTGACCGTGTGGCGCTCCTGGTACTCGCTCATGTCGATGCGGATCATGTTGTCCTCGGTGTCGAACAGCGCCGCCGCGAGCGATTTGGCGAGCTCGGTCTTGCCGACACCGGTCGGCCCGAGGAAGAGGAACGATCCGATGGGGCGTCTGGGGTCCTTGATGCCGGAGCGGGCCCGGATGACGGCGTCGGCCACCAGCCGTACGGCCTCCTCCTGGCCGATGACCCGCTCGTGCAGGATCTCGTCCAGCCGCAGCAGCTTCTCGCGCTCCGCCTCCTTCAGCCGGCTCACCGGGATGCCGGTCCAGCGCGAGACGATCGAGGCGATCTCCTCCTCCGTCACGACCTCGCGCAGCAGCCGGTGCCCGTGCTGCCGGGAGTCCAGCAGCTCCTCCTCGGCACGCAGCCGCCGTTCCAGCTCGGGGAGCTTGCCGTGGCGCAGCTCGGCGGCGCGGTTGAGGTCGTAGTCACGTTCGGCCAGCTCCGCCTCCCGCCGTACGGCCTCGATCTCCTGCCTCAAGGACTGGACCTTGCGCAGGGCCGAGCGCTCGGCCTCCCACTGCGCCCGCATCGCGTCGGCTTCGGCGCGCAGGTCGGCCAGCTCCTTGCGCAGATCGGCGAGGCGGGTCCGGCTCGCCGCGTCGTCCTCCTTGGCCAGCGCGGCCTCCTCGATCTCCAGCCGCATCACCCGCCTGGTCAGCTCGTCGAGCTCGGCGGGCATGGAGTCGATCTCGGTACGGAGCATCGCGCACGCCTCGTCGACCAGGTCGATCGCCTTGTCCGGCAGGAACCGGTCGGCGATGTAGCGGTGGCTCAACGTCACCGCGGCCACGAGCGCGCTGTCCTGGATCTTCACGCCGTGGAAGACCTCCAGCCGCTCGCGCAGGCCGCGCAGGATGGAGATGGCGTCCTCGACGGAGGGCTCCTCGACCAGCACCGGCTGGAAGCGCCGCTCCAAGGCCGCGTCCTTCTCGATGTGCCGCCGGTACTCCTGGACCGTGGTCGCGCCGATCATGTGCAGCTCGCCGCGGGCGAGCATCGGCTTGAGCATGTTGCCGGCGTCCATGGCGCCCTCGGTCGCCCCGGCGCCGACCACCGTGTGGAGCTCGTCGACGAACAGCAGGATCCGGCCCTCGGCCGCCTTGACCTCGTTCAGCACGGCCTTGAGGCGTTCCTCGAACTCGCCGCGGTACTTGGCGCCGGCCACGAGCGAGCCCATGTCCAGACTGAAGATCGTCTTGTCGCGCAGTCCCTCAGGGACGTCACCGCGCACGATCCGCTGGGCGAGCCCTTCGGCGATGGCCGTCTTGCCGACACCGGGGTCACCGATCAGGACGGGGTTGTTCTTGGTCTTGCGGGAGAGGATCTGGATCACGCGGCGGATCTCGGAGTCGCGGCCGATGACCGGGTCGAGCTTGTCCGCGCGGGCTTCGGCGACCAGGTCGCGCCCGTACTTCTCCAGCGCCTCGTAGGCCACTTCGGGCATGGCCGAGGTGACCCGCTGGTTGCCCCGGACGGCGGTGAGCGATTCCAGGAAGCGGTCGCGGGTCAGTCCCTGGCCGTGCAGCAGCCGTCCTGACGCGCCCGAGGCCCCCTCCTCGATCATGGCCAGCAGCAGGTGCTCGACGGAGACATAGTCGTCCTTGAGCCGCTTCGCCTCCCGCTCGGCGGTGTCGAGCAGCCGTGACAGCCGCTGGGTGACGAAGACCTGGCCGGGTGTCGTCCCCGGCCCGCTGACCTTGGGCCGGCGCGCGAGCTCCGCCTCCAGGTCGGCGATCAAGCTGCCCGTGTCCGCCCCCGTCGCCGCCAGCAGCCGGGGCGCCAGCCCGTCCGGTTGTTCGAGCAAGGCCAGCAGGAGGTGCTCGGCGTCGACCTCGGTGTGCCCGTGGCGCACGGCCTTGGTCTGGGCGTCGTGCACGGCCTCCTGCGATTTCTGCGTCATCCGGTTCGGGTCCACTCCACTCCCCCTAGTGTCGTTCCGACAAGCGCCGCAGGGTCGTCTCCAGCTCTTCGATCCGGTCGAGCAGGTCGATCACCAGGCCGATGGCGGCGTAGTTGATCGACAGGCCGTGGTGCAGCCGCTGGATCCTGGCGGCCACCGCCACCTGGGCGGGCGGGAAGTAGAGCTCCCCTCTGGCGTCCCTGACCGGTTCGAGCAGGCCGAGCGCCACGAGCCGGCGGACGGCCTCCGGGTGCAGGCCGGTGGCGCGCGCGTAGGAGTTCAGGTTCAGGCGCGCCGGCCGTACGAGTGCGTAGGTCATGAACGCCCCCTCGGGTCGAAGGACGAGACGGCGGCGAGCTGCTCGAACAGGCGCCGCTCCTCCTCGGTCAGCCGGGGCGGCACCATGACGCGGACCTCGGCGAAGAAGTCCCCGGCGCCGCCGCCGCGCGGGTCGGGCATGCCGCGCCCGCGCAGCCGCAGGCGGCGGCCCGACGAGGTGCCCGGCGGCACCTTCAGCTTCGCCTCGCCGCCCGGCGTGTCGATGGCGACCGTGGCGCCCAGCGCGGCCTCCCAGGGCGCCAGCGGCAGGACGGCATGGATGTCGCGTCCCTCGACGCGGTAACGGGGATGGTCGGCGATCCGGACGATGAGGTAGAGATCGCCCCGCGGCGCGTCGCCGCTCCCGTGGCCGCCCTCACCGGCGAGCCTGATGCGGCGGCCGTTCGTGACCCCCGGGGGGATCGTGACGTCCAGCCGCCGGCCGCCCGGCAGCGTGATGGTACGGCGCCCGCCCTTGTAGGCCTCCTCGACCGTGAGCGTCAGCTCGGCCTCCTGGTCGGCACCGGGCACGGGCCCCCAGCCGCGCCCGCCCCGGCCGCCGAACATGCCGCCGAGCAGGTCCTCGATGTCGATGCCGCCCTCGAAGCCCGTTCCCCCGGTCGAACGCCGCCGGCCCCCGCCGCGTGCGCGGGCGTACTGCTCGGGGTCCACGTCGGGGGGCACCTGGCGGAAATCCGGCCCGAACGCGTCGTACCTGCGGCGCGTCTGGGGATCGGACAGTACGGAGTACGCCTCCGAGATCTCCTTGAACCGGTCCTCCGCCCCGGGATCCTTGTTGACGTCGGGATGGTTGGCGCGCACAAGCTTGCGATAGGCCCGCTGGATCTCGTCCTGGTCGGCCTTCCGGTCGACGCCCAGCACTTCGTAGAAGTCCCGCCGGACGACCATCACTCCGCCTTCTTCGACACGACCACCACCGCGGGCCGCAGCTGCCGCTGCCCGTCGCCGTAGCCGGGACGCACCACCTGGACGACGGTGCCGGGCGCGACGTCGTCCCGTTCGACGGTGGCCACCGCCTCGTGGTGGACCGGGTCGAAGGGCACATCGCTCTCGTCGTGGCGGGCGTAGCCGAGGCGGGACAGCACCGCCAGGGCCTGGTCCCGTACGGCGCGCACGCCCTCGGCGATGGTGCGCGCGTCGGCTTCCCGAACGGCCGCGTGGCCAAGCGCGAGCTCCAGGTTGTCCAGGATGGGCAGCCACTCGGCCGCCACCCTGTCCCGCTCCTCGGCCCGCAGGCGTTCGGCGTCGCGGGCGATGCGTTTGCGCACGTTGTCCAGCTCGGCGACCGAACGCAGCCAGCGGTCCTCCAGTTCGGCGAGCTTCGCGTTGGTCTCCGCGGCCGCGTCTGTCTCTACGGACGCCCCAACTGACGCGTTGGGGGGCGTGGGCGTGTCCGCCTTCGCAGGCGCGCCCGGTGCCTGCCGAGCCGGTGCTTCGGCCGGGTCCGTCCTGTCTTCGTGGCCGTTCATGTCACTCCGAGTCGGATGTGGTGAACTCGGCGTCGATCACGTCCTCGTCGCGCCCGGCCGCGGTCTCCGCCCTGCCCTGCGGCGGTACACCGGCCTGCCCCTCCGGCCGGCCGCTGACCGCGAGCCCGTGGTACACCTGCTGGAGTTCGCCGCTGAGGCTGCGCAACCGGTCGAGCGGCGCCTCTTCCTTGACCGCCTGCCGCGCGTCCTGGACGAGTTGCTCCGCACGCGCCTTCTCGTGGACGGGCACGCCGTCGCCGAGCTCCTGCAGGCGGCGTTCCACCTGGTAGGCGACCGAGTCCAGCTCGTTGCGGGCGTCGATCGCCTCCCGGAGCCGGGCGTCCTCGGTGCGGTGCTGCTCAGCTTCGGCCACCATCCGCTCGATGTCCTGCTTGTCCAGGTTGGAGCTCTCGGTGATGGTGATCCGCTGCTCGGCACCGGTGTCCTTGTCACGGGCGGTGACGTTGAGTATGCCGTTGGCGTCGATGTCGAAGGTGACCTCGATCTGCGGTTCTCCGCGCGGCGCGGGCCGGATGTTCTCCAGCCGGAAGCGCCCGAGCACCCGGTTGTCGGCCGCGCGCTCCCGCTCCCCCTGGAGGATCACGATGTCGACGGCGCTCTGGTTGTCGTCGGCCGTGCTGAAGGTCTCGGTCCGGCGGGCCGGGATCGTGGTGTTGCGTTCGATGACCTTGGTCATGACGCCGCCGAGCGTCTCGACGCCCAGCGAGAGAGGCGTGACGTCGAGCAGGACGACGTCCTCGACCTCGCCCTTGAGGATCCCGGCCTGGATCGCCGCGCCGATGGCCACGACCTCGTCCGGGTTCACCGTCATGTTGGGGTCCTTGCCGCCGGTGAGCCTGCGCACGAGGTTCTGCACGGCGGGGATCCTGGTCGAGCCGCCGACGAGGATCACCTCGTCGATGTCCGAGGGCCTGAGCTTGGCGTCCTCCATCGCCTGCTCCACGGGATGGACGCAGCGCTCCACCAGGTCGGCGGTGATCTGCTCGAACGTGGAGCGCATGAGCGTGGTGTTGAGGTGCTTCGGCCCCGCGGCGTCTGCCGTGATGAACGGCAGGCTGATCGTGGTCTGGGTCACCGCCGACAGCTCGACCTTGGCCTTCTCCGCCGCTTCGAACAGCCGCTGCAGGGCCTGCGGGTCGCGGCGCAGGTCGATGCCCTGGTCCTTCTGGAACTCGTCGGCCAGGTAGTCGACGATCCGCCGGTCGAAGTCGTCGCCGCCGAGGTGTCCGTCGCCGGAGGTCGAACGTACCTCGACAACCCCCTCACCGATGTCCAGGATGCTGACGTCGAAGGTGCCGCCGCCCAGGTCGAAGACCAGCACGGTCTCGTTGGCCTTCTTGTCCAGCCCGTAGGCCAGCGCGGCGGCGGTCGGCTCGTTGATGATCCGCAGGACTTCCAGCCCCGCGATGCGGCCCGCGTCCTTGGTCGCCTGGCGCTGGGCGTCGTTGAAGTAGGCCGGGACCGTGATGACCGCCTCGGTCACCTTCTCGCCGAGATACTTCGCCGCGTCGGCGACGAGCTTCCTCAGCACCAGGGCCGAGACCTCCTCCGGCGCGTACTGCTTGTCGCCGACCTGGAAGCGTACCGACCCGTCCGGCCCCTCCACCACGTCGAAGGAGACCGCGTTGAGTTCGTTCGCGACCTCGTTGTAGCGGCGGCCGATGAACCGCTTGGCGGAGTAGATCGTCCCCTTGGGGTTGAGTATGGCCTGCCGGCGGGCCAGCTGGCCGACCAGCCGCTCGCCCTGGTCGGTGAACGCCACCACCGACGGTGTCGTCCGTGACCCCTCCGCGTTGGGAATGACCGTGGGCTGACCGTCCTCTGTGGCGGCGATCACCGAGTTGGTCGTGCCGAGATCGATACCGACTGCTTTCGCCATGGCGAGCTCCCCCTAGCCGCTTGTCTTGCCGAGCAGTTCCTGGGCCCGGGTCGCGTGTTCGGATTCGACGAGGACGTCGTACTTGTCGGCTACCAGCCCGCTCTCCGAGACGAAGTCCCGGCGGCCGCCGTGTACCGAGTGCGAGATCAGGCCGTAGATCGCTCCGGCGACCAGCCCCCACAGCAGGCCCCACAGCAGCAGGCCGACCATGGCCGAGGGCCTGGGCGCGAAGAAGATCCCCAGGAACAGGCCGATGAGCACACCGAACCAGGCTCCGGACGCGGCGCCCAACCCGGCGGCGCGCAGGTACGTCATGCGCGAGACCACCCGCTCCACCGAGCGCAGTCCCACTCCCACGATGAGCGTTCCCTGTACCGGGAACCCGTGGTCGGACAGGAAGTCCACGGCCTTCTCGGCCTCGGCGTACGTCGAATAACTGGCGACCGGGACCCGGTTCGCGGTGATCGGGCCCGGTGATGCTAGAGACACGGCTCCTCCTCGCGTTCAGGCGGAATACCTCTGCTTACGTTTTCGCGTGCGTACGCTTTCGAGGCTTCTCCGGGCATCCGTCCGCCACATCCCCTAGGTGTGTAGTCATCACCATCTACGTAGTGATCACCGTCTGTGCGGGCGTTACCGTGTGTGCCGTGATTAAGGCGTGGGCCGTGATTACGGCCTGTGCGGTCGTTACGGCCTGTGTGGTCATCTGTGTGGTCACGGCCCGCCCCCGCCCTGCTCAGGCTCCCGCCACGCCGGACGGGCCGGGCTCCACCCTTCCCTGCGACACCACGAGACGGACGAGCTCGATGCGGGAGTTGATCTGCAGCTTGCGGTAGACGTGCCGCAGGTGGAAGGCCACCGTGTGCACGCTGATGAACGTCTGCTCGGCGATCCGCCGGTTGGTCCATCCGTCGGCGACGAGCAGCGAGATGTTCCGCTCGGTCTCGGTGAGGCTGTCCCAGCCGGAGACCGGCCGCTCGGCGTAGCTCCAGTGGCGGTGGCGGACTCCCATGCCGCGCAGCCTCTGGCGGACGCGCGCCGAGTCCCTGACGGAACCGATGTCCTGGTAGATCGCGAGGGCGCGATCCAGGTCGCCGGCCGCTTCCTCGGGCCGCCCGGCAGCGAGGAGCGCCACTCCGAGGTCCTCCACGGCCGAGGCCCGCGCCCACCCGTCGTCCGTCCGCCCGGCGGCCTGGGCGAGGGCGTCACAGTCGCCATCGAGCAGGCCGCGGGCGTGCGCGGCCGAGGCGACCAGCGCGGCGAACCCCGGGTTGGCCTCGCTCAGCGCCTCCGCAGTGGCCACGACGGCCTCGGCCGCCGGGCGGTCATCGGCGGCGAGGGCAACGCGAACCATCCACGCGCTCGCGATGGGGTCCACGGCGAGCATCGAGCGCAGCCGCCCGCGTTGTGCGGGAGAGTCCGCGAGCCCGAGCGCGGCGGAAATGCCTGCCTCCCCGTCTGGGGCAGGAGGATCCGCGAGCCCGTGTGGGGCGGGAAGGTCCGCCTGTCCGCGTGGAACGGGAGGGTCTGGCTGCCCGCGCGGAGCAGCAGAGTTCGCGAGCCCGCGCGGAGCGAGAGAGTCCGCGAGCCCGCTTGGAGCGGAAAGATCCGGCTGCCTGCGTGAGGCGGAAAGATCCGACTGCCCGCTTGGGGCGGAAAGGTCCGCGAGCAGCGTCATCGCGCTCAGCGGTCCGTCGCGTATCTCGGCGACCTGTGCCGTCAGCAGGGCATGCCGTGGATGGCCGTCGAGTGGGCTACCGGCGCCGTCCGCGACGTACCGCGATGCCGCGCGCAGGTCGCCGCGGCGCAGCGCGACGGTGGCGAGGACGGCGTTGGCCACCATGGCGGGCAGCGGGGTGCCCAAGGCGGTGGCCAGGTCCAGGGCTCTCTCCGCCTCGGTGACGGCGTCGGCGAAACGGCCCGCGGCGAGCTCGGCCCGGGCCTCCAGAGCGGAGGCGTCCGCGGTCCAGGTCAGATGTCCGTCGGCGGACATGTCCGCACGAGCCTCCCGGAGGATCGCGCGGGCCTCGTCGAGCCGGTGGATGTCCATGAGCAGCGCGGCGGAGACGAGCAGGGAGTCGTAGGGATGCATGGGTGGCTCGTCCGTCCCGGCCGGCCGCTCGTCCGTGACGGCCAGCCGCCGGGCATCCTCGGCGAACGCCAGCGCCTCGGAGAGCCGCCCCGCTTCCCACTCGGTGACCGTGAGCGCCACCAGGGCCGCGATCTGGGCCGCCGGACCGTGCCGGGCGCCGCCTTCCAGGACCTCGTACGCGTACTCCCGGGCGGCCGTGCCCGAATCCCGCAGGCGCGTCAGGGCGTACAGCCGGACCAGGACCGCCCGATCTCGCACGTGGCCTGGCAGGTCGGGTACGGCCAGCACCGTCTCGGCCTGCCGCAGGGCCTCGTCGATCCGGCCGGTCAGATACAGGATGTCCGCCAGGAGGCAACGCAGTTCGGCCACGTTGGCCGCCGGGTCGCGATCGGCCAAACCCCCGTTGACCAGCCGCTCGGCCTCCTGCAACCGCCCCCCGACGATCGCCGCGTCGATGAGGCCAGCCAGGTGACCGTTGCCGAGACCGAGACTGGGGCCCAGATCGGGGCCGAGGCCGGGGGTGTGGCCGGGGCTGGAGCTGGGGCCGCCGGGGAAGTGGCCGGGACCGGAACTGGGACCGGAACTGGAACTGGGACCGGGACCGGGACCGGAGCCAGAGCTGGGGCCGGAGCTGGAGACGCCCGGTGATCGGCTCGCCGGTTCGGTGTAGGCATCCGGTGACCGGTCCGCCGCCCCGGAGTAGACATCCGGCAGCTGGCCCGCCGGTTCGGCGTAGACGTCCCCTGGCCGGTTCGCCGGTTCGGCCTGGGTGCGGGCGCCGAGTTGGTCCAGCAGCGCGTGCCGTACCGGCTGCGGGACCCGCGTGGCGACCACGAGCCTGACCAGTTCGTGGCGGAAGGCGAGGCCCTGCGGGGTGGCGGCCAGGATGCCCGCCGCCATGCACTCCTCGACCAGGGGAAGCAGGGCGGCCGGTGTGGTGCCCAGCAGTGACGCGGCCTGTTCCGGCGAGAGGGACCGGCCGAGCACGGCGACGGTCTCCACCAGGTTTCTGGCGCCTGCGCTGAGGGCGTCGATCCAGTGGCGTACGACCATCCGCAGCCGGTGGGGAACGTACGCGTGCGGCAGGCCGCCTCCCTCGGCCCCGGCTCCCAGCCGCCCTTCGTCCCGGAGACCGGCGAGCAGCTCGCTGATCAGCAGCGGATTGCCGCCGGCGCCGCCCGCCAGGGCCAGCAGGGCCGGCTCGGGTGGCGCCCCGAGCGTCTCCGTCATCAGCCCGACGACCGCCTCCGGCGAGAGGGGCGCGAGCTCGACCCTGGCGGCTCCTTCTCGCTCCAGGAGGTCGAACAGGAAAGCGGCCTGGCCCTGTTCCACGGCGGTGGATCGGCTCAGCAGCCAGCCGATGGGCCGGGCCGCGAGTACGTGGTGCAGGGCGCGCAGCACCATCAGCGTCATCGGGTCCGCCCAGTGCAGGTCGTCGAGCACGACCAGCACCGGTCCCGTGGCCCGTTCCTCGAGGCCGGATCTCAGGCGTTCGAGGGTACGCGCCCGCGAGTCGCCGGGATCGCCGCCGGCGGCCGGCTCAAAGCGCAGATCGAGAGCCTGGTACAGCATTCCGCAGGGGATCAGCTCGCCCAGCTCCCCCGGGCCGCCTTGGAGCACGCGGATGTGGCGCTCACCCGCGGCGCGGGCGGCTTCGGTGAGCAGGCGGGTCCGGCCTGCCCCCGGTTCGCCGTCCACCAGCAGTGTCCCGGCCGCGCCCCCCTCTATCGTGCGCAGCAGGGTGTCGACGCAGTGCCATTCCCGATCGCGTTCCCACATTCGCATCCCCCAATTCCTGCTTTCCGTGCAGAGAGCGGCGAACCTCATGCAGGGGGAGATTTTTCGCATTTCCCCTGATAGATGACTGCATGTGTCGGGGATGTGGGGCGACGCCGGCCGCGTCGTAGGTGAGGCTGTGGGCGCCGCCGTGCGCGTGCGCGCGCAGCGGGATGGTGCCCAGGCCGCGGATGATGCCCGATAGCGGACCGCCAGACGAGACACCCCCTTGACCCAGACTTACACAAGAACCCATGATAAGTGGCCATGCGACGTCGAGCCATCCCCTTACTCTGCGCCACCCTGCTGCTCGCGCCATTCGCACCATTCGTTCCAGCCGCCATGGCTGGTACGAACGCTGCACAGCTATGGGTCGAGAGTCCGCAGAAGACCGTCTACCGCACGACGACGGTCCCCCAGAGTCCGAGCACCTCCATCAACCTCGTAGCCGCCCGCGGTGAGTACGAGAGCGCGCAGATCGCCGTGCGCGCGAAAGAACGGCTGCGCATCGAGCGCGTACGGTTCGGCAACCTGACCGCAGGCGGCAACCGGCGGATCGCCGGAGCCAACCTGAGCTACCATTTCGTCGCCTACAAGGACGACAGCAAGGTCGCGGCGAACCCGTTCTTCCCCGACCGTGAGGGCAACCTGCTCTATCCCGAGTCGGCCATGCCGGACCCGCTGTCCAACGACCGGGCGACCTGGGTCGAGGCCGGCCAGACTCAGCCCATCTTCGTGACCGGCTTCGTGCCACGCGGCACAGCGCCCGGCACCTATCGCGGCACGGCGACGGTCGAGACGAGTCGTGGCACCTACCCGGTCCCGATCCAGTTCAGTGTGCACAGCGTGGAGGTCCCCACGATCGACAAGTCACCGTTCACCAACTACCACTGGACGATGACGAACGGCTTCACCTGGGACGGCTTCAGCTGGAACGGTGCGGCCGGCCAGGCCTACGACGTCGGCAAGTATTACTACGGCGTCGACACCTACAGCGACGCGTGGTTCCGCCTCATGGACGAGTTCGCCCGCAAGCTCGCCGACTATCGCACCAACATGGTCTGGATCCGTACCGACCTGTTCCTGCAGTCCACCGGCACGGAGCTGTCGGACTTCGTCAAGGGAATCCCGAGCGACATCGACTGGACGAACTTCGACCGCTACGTCGAGACATTCAAGCGGCACGGGATCACCAACTTCGCCAACCAGCATCTCGTTCACGCGCTGAACAAGATGCCGGACAACGAGAAGCCCGACGACAGCTGGAACACCAAGCTGCCGGACAGCCTGCCGGTCACCGACGCCTTCCTGACGAACTATCTGACCGCGCTGTACAAGCACCTGAAGAGCAAGGGCTATACGAACGGCCTGACGTGGTATCAGCACATCAGTGACGAGCCCATCACCGCCGACCAGCGCAACCTCTGGACCTATGTCGCGCGCAAGATCAAGCAGATCAATGCCGACCTCGGCGCCGGTTTCCGCACCATGGACGCCGATCCCGACGGCATCCTGCTCGACGACAGGACCAAGCCCTACGTCGACACGTGGGTTCCGCTGACACCGGCATTCGAGCGTAAGAAGGCCGACTACAGGGCACAACAGGCCGCGGGCCAGGACCTGTGGGTCTACACGTGTGAGGTCAACACCCCCCCGTGGCTCAACCGCTTCTGGACGCAGCCGACGATGACCGGCCGCATGCTGTTCTGGGACCTCGAGCGGGAGGGCGTGCAGGGTCATCTGCACTGGGCGTGGAACGCCTGGTACGTGGGTCCCTGGAAGGGCGACTCCTACATCGTCTATCCCGACAAGGCCAACTTGACGGTGAAGAGCAGCCTGCGTCTCGAGGCACAGCGCGATGGTCTCGAAGACTACGAGCTCCTCTACATCCTGAAGAAGCGCAACCCGGCCCTGGCGAAGCAGATCGTCGACAGCGCGATCAGCCCCGAGGACCCGCGGCGCTACACACTCGACCCGGCCTATCTCGACGCTCTGCACGGCTACCTCGTGCGGGCGGCCGCGGGCGAGGCCGTCGGCGCGATTCCCGACCCGACCAGCCCCTATGAGGGGCAGGATGTGCCGGGTACATTCCTGCTCGACAGCACCGACGACGCCATCGGCTACTCCGCCGGCTGGGCGCCGCGGCAGCGCCAGTCCGCCTACCTCGGCAGCGTCCACATCAGCAAGACCGCCGGCGACAAGGCGACCTACGAGTTCAACGGCACCGGCATCGACGCGTTCTTCGAGAAGAACACGACGACCGGAAAGGTGTCCGTGTCGGTCGACGGCGGGCCGGCGACGGTGATCGATCTCTACGAGGCGGTCCAGTACGACCGCTTCACCGCCTATCGAAAGACCGGGTTGACACCTGGCAAGCACCGGGTACAGATCACCAATCTCGAGAACAAAGAGGTGCGGTTCGACGGATTCCGCGTGCGTCTCGCACCCGGCCAGCAGCACTTCGACGCGACCTTGACGGATTTGAAGCTCACCGACGTCTCGGAATTCACCTTCGAGGGCCATCGCGGCGACTATGCGCTGCTCGTCGACCAGGGAGCGAGCAGCGTCGGCCTGACCCCCACGCTGACCGACGCCGGCGGCACGATCACCGTCGACGGCAGACCCGTCGCCAACGGCGCGACCGTCGACGTCAACGTGGCGAACGGCAAGAACAAGGTCGAGATCCGCACGCTGGCAAGCGATGGCCAGACCACGAAGACCTACGGGCTCACGCTCGTGAAGGGCGCGGTGAACACGGCGGAGGCCAACATCGCCCGCAGTCATTCGGCGGTGTCGGCTTCGGCGGCCCGTGACGGCGATGGCGGCGTGCAGTACGGCCCGCAGAAGATGGTCGACGGCGAATACGGCACGATGTTCGCCGCCAAGCAGGGCTACACCGACGCGAATCCGTTCCCGCACGAGATCGTGCTGGACTGGAACGAGCCGAAGGCGTTCAACACGCTCGTGGTCGCGACCCGTGGTGGCATTCCACAGGGCCTGACCGATGTCGACGTCGAGGTCTCGGCCAACGGCACCGACTGGTCGACCGCCGCGCGGGGCGTCACGTTCCGGTGGACGCACGATGACGACGACGGAGTCATGGAGTATTCGGTCGCCGCTCTTCCCGACCTGCAAGGCGTCAGGAAGCTGCGCCTGAAGATCAACGATGCGAACTACACCCGCTGGAGCATGTACGCCGTCTATGAGCTGGAGCTCTACAACCTGCCGGCTCTGCGCGCGGCGACGAGCGGCCAGACCAGGTAACCCCCCGCGCCCGTCGCCTTGGTCAGGCGACGGGCGCCGGCCGCGGTAGCGCGAGAGCGGTGATCGTCAAGCGGATGGCTTGGGGAGGGGGGCGTCGAAGTCGTAGAGGCGGGCGTCGACGTGATCGAGCGCGCGCCGTACCGCGCCCAGGACCACTGCCTGCTCCCCCAGGTCGGAGATCACCACCACCGGTGGTTCGAGGCAGAACGGGTCCAGGTGCCGGCGCACCGGCGCGAGCAGCACGTTGCCCGAGCGTGAGACGCCACCGCCGATCACCACCAGCTCGGGATCCACGGTCAGCACCAGCGCGGCGATGCCTTCGGCCAGGTCGCGCGCGTACTGGTCGACCGCCCACTGCGCGGCCGGGTCGCCGGATCTGGCCGCGGCGAAGACCTGGGCGGCGGCGTCCTGTGGCGCCGTGCCGGACGGCAGGCCCTGAAAACCGGTCAGATGGACGGGCGCGCGGTGCCAGCCGACCAGCGGCAGCGCGCCGATCTCGCCCGCGCCGCCCCTGGCTCCTTTGAGCAGCTTGCCGTCCACCACGATGCCCGCGCCCGTGCGCACGCCGGACAGCACGAACACCAGGTCGTCGATGTCACGGGCCTGGCCGCGCCAGCGCTCGGCGAGCGCGGCCAGGTTGCAGTCGTTCTCCACCAGCACGGGGCAGTCGAAGCTCGCCCGCAGCTCACCCGCCAGGTCGAGGCCGGTCCACTCGGGAAGGCCGACCGACAGCTTCACCACGCCCTCGGAGGTCACCACGCCGGTGGTGCCCACGCAGACAGCGGCGATGCGGTCGGCGGTCAGCCCGGCGGCCTCCAGGGCGCCCGCGATCGCCCTCCTGAGGCCGGCCAGTCGCTCGACGCGGCCGGCGGTGGCGGCGGTCTGCTCGTCGTGCGCGGCCAGGACCGTGCCCTCCAGATCGGCGACGGCGGCCCGCAGGGTGTAGGAGCCTATGTCGATTCCGAGCACGTAACCTCCCGCCGCGTGGAAGGTGAACAACCTGGCCGGCCGCCCCATCTGGCCGCTCTCCGGCGGCAGTTCCCTGAGCCAGCCCGCCGCCAGCAGCTCCTCGACCAGGCCCTCCACGGTCGGCCTGGACAGCGCGGCCGCCTTGGCGAGGTCGGTCAGGCCGAGCGGGCCCTGCGACCGGACCGTGCGGAGCGTCGTCACGAGATTGATCCGGCGAAGCCGCGAGGTGTCGCCGCCGCGAATGGTCACGCATGCCCCCTTGACAGATGCTATGGCGGAGAAATAAAAACAACCTTCATTAGTAATGTACAGCCCTTGGGGGATGCGGATGCTCACTCTTGCCGTGATCGGAGCGGGCCTGCGCGGCACCGGTTATGCCCGGCTGGCACGCGAAGGCGGACTGGCCGAGGTCGTGGCCGTCGCCGAGCCCGACCAGGACAGGCGGGCGACCTTCGCGGCCGAGCACGGCATCCCGGCCGAGCGCGTTTTCGCCGACTGGAGGGACCTGCTGGCCGGCGAGCGGCTGGCCGACGCGGTGATCGTGGCCACGCAGGACCGCCTGCACCTCCAACCGACCGTACGCGCGGCCGAGTTGGGCTACCACATCCTGCTGGAAAAGCCGATGGCGCCGACGGAGGAGGACGCCGCGGCCATCGCCGCGGCCGCCGACCGCAGTGGCGTGATCCTGGCGGTCTGCCATGTGATGCGCTACGCGCCCTACACCACCAGGCTCAAGGCGCTCCTCGACGAGGGCAGGATCGGCCAGATCATGAACATCCAGCACCTGGAGCAGGTCGGCTGGTGGCACCAGGCACACTCCTTCGTCAGGGGGAACTGGCGGAACGAGGCCGAGTCGGCCCCGATGCTCCTCGCCAAAGCGTGCCATGATCTTGACTGGATCGTGCACATCAAGGGCGAGGTGCCCGAGCGCGTCTCCTCCTTCGGCAAGCTCGTCCACTTCACCAAGGAGAGCAGGCCCGCCGGTGCCGCCGATCGGTGCCTGGACTGCTCGATAGAACCCACCTGCCCCTACTCGGCCAGACGGTTGTACATGGAGTGCCTCGCCGAGCCGGCCCGGCACTACTGGCCACTCGGCGCCGTCACCCGCGACTTCACCGAGGACGGCGTGCTCACAGCCCTGCGCGAGGGCCCGTACGGCAGGTGCGTCTACGCCTGCGACAACGACGTGGTGGACAGCCAGGTGGTGATCATGGAGTTCGCCGACGGCACGAGCGCCACCTGCACCGTGACCGCGTTCGGCGCGCTCGAGCACAGGAAGACCAGGGTCTTCGGCACGCACGGCTCGATCGAGGGCGACGGCGAGACGCTCCGCGTCCACGACTTCCTCACCAACGAGGTATCGGTGATCGACACCCTCGCCACCGGGGGCGCCTCAGCCGCCTCGGGGCACGGAGGGGGTGACGGGGCACTGCTGGAAGCGTTCGTCGCCGCCGTACGCGACAACAACCCGGCCCTGATCCCGACCGACGCGCAGGCCAGCCTCGCCACTCACAGGGTGGTCTGGGCCGCCGAACAGGCCAGACACACCCGAACCGTCGTTTCGATAGGAAAGGCCCCCCACCATGCGTAAATTAACGGCTGTCCTGCTGATCGGTGCCCTCGGCCTGGCCGCCTGCGGCAAGAAGAACAGCGGCGAACCCGCCCAGCAGTCACTGTCCTACCGCTCGTCCTGGGGCGCGGCGGAACCCCAGTCGAAGATCATTAAGACGATCTTCGACGATTTCGCCAAGGAGACCGGCACCAAGGTCGACGTGAAGTTCGTCGGCCGCACCGGCAACGAGAACCTCAACGCCGAGATGGCCTCCGGCCAGGGCCCCGACCTGTTCGACACCACCACCGGCGACATCGACACGCTGACCGCCCAGCAGATCGTCGGCCCGATGGACGACGTGGAGAACGCGCGGGTCCCCGGCGAGGGCAAGACGGTCAAGGAGGTGCTCCCCGAGCCGGTACGGCGGGCCTCCTCCGGCAAGAACGGCCTGGCCTTCCTCCCGCACACGATCATCTCCACCGCCGTCTGGTACAACGCGGCCAAGCACCCCGGGCTGAACCCGCAGACCTGGGAGGAGTTCATCGCCTTCCTCGACGAGTCCAAGAAGGCCGGCCGTACCCCGATCGGTCAGGACGGCACCATCGCCTTCTACAACGTGTACTGGTTCTACAGCCTGCTGGTGGGTGCCAACGGCGCGGGGAGCCTCGCCGAGCTGGCCAAGGACCCGGCCAACTGGGACAAGCCCCAGGTGCTCGACGCGGCGAAGAAGGTCGAGCAGCTCGCCAAGGGCGGCTACTTCCAGCGGGACTTCATGGCGACCAAGTTCCCCGCCGCACAGAACGCCTGGGCGCAGGACAAGTACGACCTGAACCTCAACGGCACCTGGCTGGCCAGCGAGGTCCAGCCCCAGCTGGCTCCCGGCTTCAAGGTCGCCTCGTTCCAGATCCCCACCGGCGGTAAGAAGTCCATCGAGGTGGGAACCCTCGGCTGGGGCGTGAACGCCAAGGGCAAGAACGTCGCCACGGCCAAGAAGTTCCTGGCTTTCGCGCTGCAGAAGAAGTACATGGAGCAGTTCTCCACCGTGGCGCTGAACATCTCCTCGCGCGGCGACGTGCCCGCGCCCCCGCACATGGCGGACGTGCAGAAGGCGGTGCTGGAGGCCAAAGAGACGCACCTGAGCTACGACTACGCGGGCGCCGACAAGACCTGGTGGGGCGATATGTTCCTGCCCCTGAGCGACAAGCTCCTGTCCGGCAAGATCGACGCGGCCACGTTCGTCCGCGAGGGCAAGAAGCGCACGGCCGAGCACCTGGCGACCGGATGAAAACCTATGAACGGGCCTTCTGGCCCTTTCTGCTGCCCGCGCTCCTGGTCTACACCCTGCTGTTCGTCGCGCCGTCACTGTTCGGGATCTGGGTCGGCTTCACCAAATGGTCGGGACCCGGCTCGGAGATGACCTGGCGTGGGCTGGACAACTACGTGGCGCTGCTGCACAACGAGGTCTTCACCACGGCCTTCACCAACACCTTCGTGATGGCGACCGTCGGCGGGATCCTGATCTTCGGCTCTACCTTCCTGGCCATGGTCGTGCTCAGGCAACTCAAGGGGCGGGCCTTCATCCGGGCCGTCGTCTTCCTGCCGATGGTGATCTCGATCATCGCGATCGGCGCGGCGGTGGGCTTCCTGCTCAACCCCGAGGGCGCGGTCAACACCGTGCTCGAGTGGATCGGCCTGGACCCGCAGCCCTGGCTCGGCCCCGACATGGTGTTCCGCTGCATCGTGGGCGGCCTGGTCTGGTCGAGCACCGGCTTCTACGTCGCGCTGATGATGTCGGCGGCCGACGCCATCCCGACCCACGTGTATGAGGACGCCCAGCTCATCGGGGCCACCAAATGGGAGCAGTTCCGGCACATCACGCTGCCGTTGACCTGGGACGTCTTCGCTGTCGCCGCCGTACTCTGGGTGGTCGGCAGCCTGAAGATCTTCGACATCGTGCTGGCCTTCACCACCGCGGGAACCGCTGCCGCACCGCCGATCCCCGCCCGCACGATCGCGGTGCAGCAGTACATCGTGGTGAAGGGCGCCGGCCTGCCGGACCTCGGAAGCGCGGCCGCCATGGGCGTGATGACACTCCTTGTAACGGCCGTACTGATCGTGCTGACCCGGCGCATCACCAGACGTGACCGAGTGGAGCTGTCATGAGACGTCTGATCGGGGACATCCTGCTGCCCCGGGCCACGGCCATCGCCTTGTGGGCCTGGGTGGCTTTTAACCTCGCCCTGGTCGGGTGGGTGGGCATCCAGTCGCTGAAGGATTCGGGAGAGGTATGGCTGGACCCGTTCGGCCTGCCGAAGACCCTGCGCTGGGACAATTTCAGCTCGGCGTGGCAGGCGGCGGAGTTCTCCGCCGCGGCCATGAACAGCGTGGTGCTGACCCTGTTCGGATCCGCGATGATCGTGGCCGTGTCCGCCCCGGCCGCCTATGTGCTGGCCCGCTCGAGCCGACGCGTCGCCGGCCACGCGATCAACTACTTCGCGATAGGGCTGAGCATCCCGATCCAGACGATCCTGGTGCCGATCGTGGTGATCAAACTGTCGGTCTACAGCTTCATGGAGGACTGGGTCACCGGCTGGTGGGACAACCGCATCACCTTGCTGGTCTTCCAGGTGGCGCTGTCGGTGCCCTTCGCGGTGTTCGTGCTCACCGGGTACATGCGCTCGCTGCCGCACGAGATCGAGGAGGCGGCCGAGATCGACGGCGCGGGCCCGCTCCGCGCGTTCATCCAGGTCATCGTGCCCGTCGCCAGGCCGGGCCTGACCACCGTGCTGGTGCTCAACGTCATGGGCCTGTGGAACGAGACTCTGCTCGCCCTGCTGATCGCGCCTCTCCCCGAGGAGCGCAACCTGCCCGCCGCGCTCCTCGGTCTGTACAGCAGCATGCAGTACAGCTCCGACTGGGGCGGCATGTTTGCAGGCATCGTGATCCTGGTCTACCCCATGATCGTGCTCTACATCTGGCTGGGCCGCCGCATCGTCGACGGCATGACCGCCGGAATCAGCAGGTGATCGGCGAGATGCGTGCCTTCTCCGTCGATGGCGGCTCATTCCGGCTGGACGGCGCGGAGTTCAGGGTGCTGTCATCTTCCGCACCACGTGGAGGTGGCCGAGCCCGGTGACGCGTTCCTGGCGCTGCCCGGCTGGGGCAAGGGATATGTCTGGATCAACGGCTTCCTGCTGGGCCGCTACTGGAAGCAAGGACCTCAGCAGACCCTGTACGTCCCGGCACCCCTGCTCGAAACGGGCACTAACGAGATCATCCACCTGGAATTGGACCACGTGGGCTCCCTCCTGCAGATCCGCGACCGGCCCGCGCACGACGGTCCGACGTCGCACGCCCGGTAGCCGCGAACTCGCATCGCAACCCACGCGACGACAGAACCCCTGCCCTTGATCGCGGCGCCGGACCTGCTTGAGGAACGAGAGGTCCTGTGGTGGCTGGGGTCTTTCTGGAGGGATGCCCCCTCAGGGGAGCATAAGAAGACGGCCCGACGTGGCAGAGGACCCTTAGGACGCCCGCCCCTCGGGGGAGCGGAAGAACGGATATCCGGCAAGCGGTCGTGGGCACCGCGCTAGACGCGGCTCCTCGGCCCCACGGGGAGGTCGCCGCGCAGGGTGATGCGGTGCATGACGCGGTGGGCGGTGCCGTAGTCGCGGTTGGCGTAGTGAGCGGTGCTGCGGTTGTCCCACATGGCGATGTCGCCGGCGCTCCAGCGGTGGCGGATGATGTGCTCGGGCTTGGTGAGGTGGGCGTAGAGCAGGTCCAGGATGCCGCGGCTCTCGGCCTCCGAGACGCCGACGATGTGCGAGGTGAAGCCCGGGTTGACGAAGATGCCCTTGCGGCCGGTCTCCGGGTGGACGCGGACGACGGGGTGCTCCACCGGATCCAGCCGGGTGACGACGTCGCCGTCCCAGACGCTGCCCTTGCCGCCGCGGCGCTGGGCCAGGTAGTAGCCGAACTCTCGGTTGCCGTCGTGCACCGCGGTGAGCTGGTCGGCCAGGTCGCGGACGGGGGCGGACAGGGAGTCGTAGGCGAGCTGGCTGTCGGCCCAGCTCGTGTCGCCGCCGGTCGGCGGCAGGATGACGGCGCGCAGGATGGAGCCGAGCGGCGGGCGGGGCATGAAGGTGACGTCGGTGTGCCAGATGTCGGCGAAGCCGTTGTCGGTGCTGTCGAGCGCGTAGATCTCCGGGTGCGCCTCGTCCACGCCGCCGACGACGGGGTGGGAGGCGGTCAGCTCACCGAGCCGCCGGCCGAGGGCCACCTGGCCGTCGTCGTCGAGACGCTGCCCGCTGAAGAAGAGCACCTTCCTCTCGGTGAGCGCGGCTCGCACGGCGACCAGGTCGTCGTCGCCGGCGTCGGCCAGGTCCAGCCCTTCGACTTGGGCGCCGAAGTGGGGTCCGAGGGGGTTCAGGGTGAGCCTTGTGGCGGTTCGGGGGGACATGTGGATCGCTCTCCTCTGGGGTGTCAGGCGACGGCTCTGGGGTGTCACGGGGCTCTGAAGTGTCAGGCGGCGGCAGTGCGTACGGCCTGGCTGACCGTGGCCCGCAAAGCGGCGTATTCGGGCAGGGCGCGCAGCTCGTCGGGCTCCAGGCCGGTGCGCGGCAAGGGGATGTCCAGGTCGAGGGCGATCCGGCCGGGTCTCCTGGTGAGCACCACGACGCGGCTGCCCAGGAACACCGCCTCCTCGACGCTGTGCGTGACGAACACCGACGTGCGGCCGGTCTGGGCGCTCACCCGGCGCAGGTCCTCTTGGAGCCGCTCGCGGGTGAGCGCGTCCAGCGCGGCGAACGGCTCGTCGAGCAGCAGGAGCGGGTTGTCGCTCGCCATCGCCCGGGCGATGGCGACGCGTTGCCGCTGGCCGCCGGACAGCTGCCAGATCCGGCGGTGCGCGACGTTGTCCAGGCCCACGCGTCGCAGGAGTTCGGGGACGTGGCGGGCGCGCTCCTCACGGGGCACGCCCGCGTACCGCAGGGCCAGCTCGACGTTGCCGCCCACGCTCTTCCAGGGGAACAACCGGGGTTGCTGGAAGACGATGCCGGCGCCCCTGCCGGGCACGGGCCGCTCGCCACCGGTCCGTACGGTGCCGGAGGTGGGCTGCTCGAAGCCGGCGATCAGCCGCAGCAGGGTGCTCTTGCCGCAGCCGGACGCACCGACGATCACGAGGAACGAGCCCTGCGGGACTTCGAGCGAGATGGGCCCCAGGGCGGTCACGGCGTCGGCGCCCGTGCCGTACACGTGCTCGACCTCATGCGCGTGGACGGCGGCCGCACCGTTCGCACCATTCGCAGTGTTCGCCCGCACGGCGGCCGCGCTGATGGCGTCAGGGGGCGAGGACATCGGGCAGCCCCTTGGTGTAGATGGCCTGCTGCACGGTCGCGAGGTCGGGTACGGCGTCGATCTTCTGCTGGTCCTTGAGGAACCGCGCGGCGGCGACCAGGTTCTGTGCCAGCCCGCCGACCTTGCTCGGCGTGCCCAGCCATTCGGCGGCCGCCAGGTCGGCGGGTTTGAGGAAGACTCCCTGGCTGAGCTGGTCCTTGGCATCGTCCTTGGCCAGGTTCAGCTCGGCGGCCACGGACTGGGCCGCCGCGTCGGGATCGTCGGCGATCAGCTGCAGCGCCTTGGCCTCGACCTTGCGCCAGGCATCGACCGCGTCCGGGTGCGCCTGGACGAAGGCGGTGGAGACCACGCCGAGGTCCAGCGTGGGCTTGCCCGCCGTGGCCAGCCGGCGGCTGCTGATCAGGGTCTTGCCGCTCTTCTTCAGCTCCTTCAGGCTCGGCAGCCAGGTGTAGGCGGCGTCGATGTCACCGCGCGTCCAGGAGGCCAGGATGTCCTGTGGTTCGAGGTCGATGAGGTTCACCTCCGACTCGGCCACGCCCGCCTGGCTCAGCGCCGACAGCAGGCTGTAGTGGGCGGTGGAGGCGAAGGGGGTGGCGACCTTCTTGCCGCGCAGGTCCTTGACCGCCGAGACGCCGCTCCCGTTCCGGGCGACCAGGGCCTCGTTGTCACCGGCCACGTCCAGCACGAACGCCACCTGGTACGGGATGTTCAACGGAGCCGACAGCCCACGCGCGACCGGGCTCGAGCCGATGGCGGCGATGTCGACGCTCTTGGCCACGAAGGCGGTGTTGATGCTGGCGCCGGAGTCGAACTTGGTCCATTGGATGCTGTAGCCGGGAAGTGCCTGCTCCAGCCATTTCTTGTTCTTCACGATGAGGTCGCCGCTGGGAAAGGCCTGGTAGGCGATGCGGATGGTCTTGGCCTTCTTCCCGCCGCCGCCTCCCGCGGACGCGGTCCCGTTGCCGCAGCCGGCCAGGGCTGCGATCAGTACGACGGAGAGCAGGGCTGTGAGACGCGGTCGTGACATGGCACGCTTCCTTACGGGGCTGTGGCGGATGATCAAGAACGTCCCCTCCAGGGGATGAGCCGTTTCTCGGCGGCACGCAGGAGGCCGTCGATGAGCAGGCCCGAGACGCCGATGGCGACCAGCCCCAGAACCACAACGTCGGTCTGCAGGTAGCGCTGGGCGTCCCTGACCATGCCGCCGATGCCCGGCACCCCGTTGACGGTCTCCGCGGCGACCACGGAGGAGTACGCGATGCCGACGGCCAGCCGGACACCGGTGAAGATCTCCGGCAGCGCGTTGGGCAGCACCACGTCCTGGATGACATGCCATCGCGAGGCGCCCAGCGCCTTGGCCGCTTCGACCAGGTCCGTCGGCGCGCCGTGCACGGCCGCGGCGGTGGCCACCGCGACCGGCGGCAGCGCCGCGATGGCCAGCAGCCACAGCTTGGGCGTCTCGTCGATGCCGAACCAGATGATGAGCAGGCTGAAGTACGCCAGCGGCGGCAGCGCCCGTACGAACGTGACCGCCGGCTCTGCCACGACGCGGATCCAGGGCACCGTACCGAGGACGACCCCCAGGACGAGCCCGCCCGCCACGCCGATCGCGGAGCCGATGAGGATGCGGCGCAGGCTCACCCCGAGGTGCTCGATGAGCAGGCTGCCGCTGTAGCCGCGGATGCCGTCGTGCGTCGTGGACAGCAGCAGGAGCCGGTCCCACACCTCTTTCGGCGCCGGGATGAAGGAGGGGTTGTCGGCTGCAACGGCGACCACCTGCCACAGACCGAGCAGCGCGAGGACGGCGAGGGCCCGCACCGCGAACCGCCGGCCCGCCCGACGGCGCGGCACCGGCTTGTCCGGGGGTCTCTCACCCGGCGGGACGGCGTGGCCGTCCACGAGGGTGGCGGCAGGAGAGGGAGCGGTCATGACGATCGCTCCGCGCGGCGGCTATTCACATGTATTTCCTACCAATTTAGAAGGTTTTTTGCAAGCGGGCCGTCCACGTAAGCCGTCATAGGGGGATGGCCGAGCCCGTCAGCCGAGGGTGACCGTCAGCTGACGGTCACCCTGATCTCCGCGAACTCGTTCGCGGAGCTGGAGATCTTCACCCCCCACGTGCCGCTGCTCGCCGCCTTGGCCTTGATCACGTACTTGCCCTTGCCCTTGGTGACATTCTTGTGGTTGGTGCTGGATCCGTTGAAGAACAGCTGGGCCGTCTCGTTGTTGAGCGTGCTCCAGGGGTCGTTGACGCTGTCGCGCTTCTTCACCGTGCCGGTGTGCCGGACGGTCGCGTTCTTCCGGACCGACTGGCCACTGACCGTGTGGGACACCTGGTAAAGGCCGTTCTTCTCCACCTCCGAGTGCTGCTGGGCGCTGCGCGAGCCGCGCAGCGCCTCGGCATCGGCGAACCGCCCTCTCCCCGTGCCGGGCGGCCCGGAACCCGGCGTCCCGGAATCGTGCGAGCCGGAGCCGGGTGTCCCGGAGCCGGGGAACTCCGCTCGCCAGAAGCCGGAGTTCTGGGCGATGGCGACCGCGGTGAACTCCCCGTCCTCCCCCGTCTCCGTACGGGTGATCACGGTCCACGCGAACTCGTCGTCGGCGCGGAACTCCAGCAGGATCGGCCGGCCACCGACTCCCGCGGCGTCCGCTCGCAGGACACCGGTGAAGGTCAGCTCGTCGCCCTCGGGCACCGGATCGGGAGCGAGGCGGAAGCCGTCGATCCGCGTCACCGCGCCCGCCTCCGCCTCGGTCGCCACCGTGAAAGTGTCCTCCACGGCGTCACCGCGCGCGCTGACCCGCGCCCGCCAGATCCCCACGGCCATCACCACGGCCTCCGCCCGCCACAGGTCGCCGGCCTCGCCGCTCTCGACGTGTTCGAACGCGAGCCTTTCCCGCTCCCCGCCGGGGCCGTGCAGGAAACCGTCGAGGCGGCGTACGCCGGCGGTCGCGACCTCGACGACCAGCGGCGCTCCGGAGATCACCGGGACCGGCGTGATGTCGGCCGACTCGATGATCCCGTCGTCGCGCAGCAGCTTCCAAAGGATCGTGCGCGGGGTGGTCCTCAGGGTCGCCATGGTCAGCACACCTCTCTGAAGGGGATCTCGGGGATGAACCTGTCCCACTCGGCCGGGGTCAGGTCGGCGCCCGCGCGGGCGCAGATCCGGGCCACGGCCAGGGCGGGGTCGACAGGGATGGCGTGGATGGTGCCGTCCGTCGCGATGCTGCGCAGTTGCCGGCCGTCGGCGGAGAATCCCAGGGCCAGCACGCCGCCGGCGTGCGCCTTGAACGGGTCGCCCAGAGATGTACGGGCCGCCACGTCCCACAGCTGGACGCGGCCGCTGCTCCCGCCGGTGGCCAGGATGGCGCCGCCCGGCTGGAAGGCGATCGCCATGACCGTGTCGAACTCGCCGCGCCCCGGCGCCAGCCGCCCCAGCTGACGGCGGCCGAGCCCGTCCCACAGGTCGACGCCGAGTTGGCGGAAGCCGACCGCGATCGTCGCGCCGTCCGGGGCGTAGGCCAGCGATCTGGCCCCGTCGACGCTGCCGCCGAACGGCCGGTCGCGGATGACGTTCCCGGCGGGGAGGTCGATGAGGGCGGCGTCGCTGCCGCCGATCGCCAGGGTCTTCCCGTCGGGCCGGAAGGCCATCGCGTCGAACCCGTCCCTCGGCAGGGCCGCGAGCCGCCGGGGGCTGCGGACGTCCCACAGTTCGGCCCTGCCCTCTGCGGGGGACACAGCCAGGGTGCGTCCGTCGGGGCTGAAGGCCAGGCCGTCGATGTACTGGCGGCCGCCCACCGGCAGGCGGGCGACCTCGGTCCGGCTCGCCACATCCCACAAGGTCACCGTGGTCGTCCCGGCCGATCCGGCCGCCAGCGTCCGGCCGTCGGGGCTGAACGCGAGGGCGTACGCGCCGCCGGCGTCCTCCGCGGTGTCAGCGTCTTCCGCGGTGTCGGGGTCGGCGGCGGAGGGATTGCGGTGGCCGAGCGTACCCAGTGACCGGCCGGCCGGGACGTCCCACAGCACCAGGCCGCCGCGCGTCTGCAGCGCGGCGACCCGTCCCGCGGGGTCGAACGCCGCGGCGGCCGCCGCGCCGGCCATATGGACGCCCGAGGTGAGGTCGAGCACCGCCACCGCGCCCCTGCCCAGCAGGTAGCTGAGCCGCGTGTGCCCGGTGTCGAGCCGGGCCGAGGGCATGCCGGAGGTGTCGGTCAGCGGGTAGTGCAGGATCGGATCGCCGGTCGCGACGTCCCAGATGGCGAGGGCCGTGCGGTCGTACGAGATGAGCAGCCGCCCGTCCGTGCTGAAGGACAGCCAGGCCGCCGTGATGCCGTCGACGAGCGAGTCCGGACGGAACCGCCGTCTGGTCAGGTCCCACAGCCGGATCTCGCCGCCTGTGGCGATCGCGGCCGTTCCGGGACCGAAGGCGACCGCGCCGCCCGTTCCCCTGACCCGGCGGCCCGAGCCCAGCTCCCACAGCTCATAGCGGGCGTCGGTGAAGGTGGCGGCGGCGTAGCGGCCGTCGTCGGAGAGGGTGATCCGGTCGATCCGCTCGTCCCGCGTGCCCATGACCAGCTTGCCGGTACGGGCGTCCCTGACCTCGCCCCTGCCCTCGGCCGTCGCCAGGCCGAGCAGCCGGCCGTCGCGACTGAGCACCGCGCCGAGCGCCGTCCCGGCGATGCGCGGGCCCGCGCGGCCTGTGGCGACGTCCCAGACCCGGACGTCATCGGGGCCGCACACCGCGACCTTCGCCTGGTCGCCGCTCAGGGCGATCAAGCGGACGCCCGTACCCACGCCGTCGACCGTGCGGATCGTCCGGCCGGCCTCGCGCAGGGTCACCCGGCCCGCGTCGGCGACCGCCAGCACGCGGCCGCCGGCGCTGAGGTCGAACCGCGCGTCCGCCCCGGCGGCGGGGGGCGGCAGCACGGTCAGCTCGCGCTGCGCCAGCGCGCTGTACAGCACGGCCCGCGCCTCCTGAACCGGCGCGATCCGCCAGGCCGCCACGCTCAGCAGCATGGCCTTGACGGGGTCGGAGGTCTGGAGCGTCTCGGCGAGCATCGCGGTCTTGCGGGCCACCGCGATGTCCCGCTCCCGTACGGCCGCCGCCCGTTGCCCGGCGGCCACGCCCGTGGCGGCCAACGCGACGACCAGCATGGCGGCCAACGCGGCCATGACCTGCCGCCGGCGACGGGCCCGGACCCGGCTGTAGGCCAGGCCCGCCTCCAGGAAGGCGTTCTCGACGAGGTTCAGCGTCACGTGCTGACGGCCCGTCGCGGCCCAGCTCAGCGCGGCCTCCAGGGAGCCGCCCTGGTAGAGGTCGCCGGTACGGCGGCCGTGCGCGTCCCACCGCTGGGCGGCCTCGCCGAGCCTGCGATGGATGCGCAGCCCCGCCCGGTCGGCGTCGATCCACCCGCGCATCCGCGGCCAGGCGCGCAGCAGGGCCGCGTTGGCCAGCGACACCGTGTCGCCGTCGCGTACCACCAGCTCGGCCCGGGTGAACCCGAACAGCACCCGGTCCAGCATGGGCGAATCGACGACCCCGTCGTCGAGCTCGCCGGCCGGCACCTTGCGCAGCATGTCCTCGGCGCCCTCGCCGGGCGTGACCAGGCGCAGCATGATCTGCGGCACGACCGCCTGGTCGGTGCCGCGCAGCCGCCGGTAGATCTGCTCGGCCACCAGCTCCAAGGGCGGCTGCGCGAGCAGGGCGGGCGGCCGGATCACGTCGGCCGCCCGGCTGCCCTCGGCCAGCAGCGCCCGCGTCCCGCCGCCGTCACGCGGAACGACATCCTCGCCACCGTCACGCGGGACCACATCCCGGCCGCCGTCACTCCGGACGACATCCCGGCCGCTGTCGCGTGAGACGACGTCCCGGCCGCCGACCAGGGCCAGCAGCAGGCTCCGGGAGCTGGGCCGCTCGCCCGGCTCCTTGGCGAGGGCCGCCGTGACCAGGGCGCGCAGCGGCTCGGCCAGCCCGGACACGTCGGGGGCGGCGGCGAGGATCTGGTGCAGCAGCCCCGCCAGGTTCTCGCCGGTGAACGGGTCCCGGCCGGTCGCCGCGTACAGGACGACGGCGCCCCACGCCCACACGTCGACGGCCGGGCCCGCGCGCTGGCCGATGACGCTCTCCGGAGCCATGAACGCCGGCGTCCCGGCGACCTGGCCTGTCGGGGTGAGCGACATCTCCGACGTCCTGGCGATCCCGAAGTCGATCACCCGCGGGCCGTCGGGGCCGATCAGGACGTTGTCGGGCTTCAGGTCGCGGTGGATCACCCCGGCCTCGTGGATCGCGGTCAGCGCGGTGGCGATGCCGGTGGCCAGCCGGTGCAGGTCGTCCGGCCGGTACGGCCCGGCGGTCGCGACCGCCCGGCGCAGGCTGGGGCCGCCGACGTACTCGCTGACGATGTACGGGCGGGGGTCGTCTAGCTCGACCGACAGCACCCGGGCCGTACAGAACGCCGACACCTGCCGGGTCGCCGCGGCCTCCTTGGCGAACCGGTCCCGCAGCTCGGCCCCGGCACCGGGGTGCAGCACCTTGATCGCCACCCGCTGCCCGGCCGGGTCGTACGCCTCGTAGACCACACCCTGGCCGCCCTCCCCCAGCCGGCCCGCGAGCCAGTATTCACCGAGCTGGCGCGGGTCGCCGGGAACAAGGGCGGGCATGTTCTCGATGGTGCAACGGCATCACTCCATCGAGAAGGGGTCCCGTACGGCTCTCCTAGGTCACCTCTCCTGACCGCGCGGCCAGGGAGGTGTAGACGGTCACCTCGTCAGGACGGACGAGGCCGTCCTGGATGGCGCAGATGAGCAGCTTCTCCTTGGTGGGCGCGGGCCGCCCCGCCGCCGCGTACTTGACGCGGGCCCGGTCGATGTACTGGCGTACGGTCCGCTCCTTGATCCCCATCCGCGCCGCCACCGACGCCTTGGACATCGACTGGAACCAGAACAGCAGCGCGGCCCGCTCCTTGTCCGACAGCTGCGGCCGGTGCGGGCCCTCGTCGGTCGCGATCGCCTGCGCCATCGGCGGCGTCATGCTCGGTTTGTCGGCGGCCACCTCCAGGATGGTCTCCAGGCAGGACTCCCGCGTGGCCCGTCCCTTGCCGATGAACGCCGAGGCTCCGGCGTCCAGCACGGCGCGCACGATCTCCGGCTCCTCGTGCTCGGAGAAGACGATGACCCGCTGCCCGCCCCCGCACAGCTCGGCGACCCGGTCGACGACCAGGGTGCCGTTGAGGTTGAGATCGAGCATCAGCACGTCGGCGGCCACGCCGCGGACGGACTCGATCGTCGACCCCTGGGCGACCAGGCACACCGGGCCCGGCGGGCTGAACCATGACCTGACGCCGTCCACCACGACCTGGTGATCCTCCACCAGGGCGACGGTCACGGGCCCTGCCAGATGCTGTTGACCCATAACTCCCCTCCCTGCCGCTGATAGGTGACGACGACGCCGCTCGGCTCGTGTACCGGGGTGGTGCTGATGGGCAGGTCGTCATTGTCGGCCACGACGGCCACGCTCATCATGGTGGACATCGCGGATACGGTGACCCTGGCCCGCGACCTGGCGCCGTCCAGTGCCCGGAGCGGCGCTCTGAGCAGGTCCTCGCGTACGCCTTCCGGCAGGTCGGGCAGGTTCTCGCCGAACGGCGGCGCCGTCACCAGCACCTGGCGCCGCTCGGCCGCGTCGATGCGCTCGCGCAGCGCCGAGACCAACGCGTCGGGCACGTCCTCCCGCTCGGTGATGAGGCGGCGCAGCCGCATGGCGCCGGCGGTGCAGTCCGCGCGGACGCGGGGATCGCCGGGATCGGCGCCGTCGGCCAGCTGCTTCAGCAACGACTCGGCCACGTCGCGGATGGCGTCGTACCTGCGCAGCCGGTCGGCGTGGATGCGCCGGGCGGACATCCGCCAGGCGTCGTCGGCGGCGAGCCGGCGGGCCAGCAGCACCGCGTCCTCGGCGCGCACGCGCAGCGTGTGACAGCCGGCCAGGTAACCGAGCTGGAGGGTGATGCTGCCCACCTCGACCATCAGGTACTTGGCGATGGAGACACGGTCGAGCGTCCCGGTCACGGCCATCGCCGCCAGCATGATGCCGGCGTTGGCGGCGAGGAAGACGAACAGCTCGCCCCGCCCGCGCGGCCGGTTCCACAGCAGCATGACGCCGAGCCAGCCCACCGAGCCCCAGCCCCAGTTGATGGGGCCGATCAGGTCCTTGGGGTAGCAGGCCACGATCACCGCGATGTCCAGGGCCAGCACGGGCACGGCGAGCTCGCGTCCCCGGGCCGGGCCGCTGGAGGTGCGCAGCAGGGCCACCGCGGCCAGCACGGCGATCGCGGTGTAGAGGAGCCAGGCCGCCGCCGCGACCGCCGGATAGCGGAAGTCGTACCAGCCGGTGATCGTGACCGTGAGGTCGTAGCCGGTGTGCCAGAGCATGGCGATCATGACGGCGCCGATCGCGGTGTAGCGGGCGTACCGCTGCGCGACCTGCTCGATCTCTTCGGTCACGGCCGCCACCACAGGCTCACCCGGGTCCCCTGGCCGCCGGAGGAGATCTCGGCGCCGCCGTTCGGCAGGGACCGCATCGTGTCGAGGATCGAGCCGCGCACCCCGAACCGGTCGGGCGGCAGCCGGTCCTGGTCGAACCCCCGGCCCTCGTCGGCGACCTCCACGCGGATCTCGCCGTCGCGCCTGCTGGAGAGCAGCTCCGCTTCGTGTACGCCGGAATGCCGGGCGACGTTGGCCAGCGCCTCGGTGACGGCGCGGGCGAAGCTCTCCGCGACCTCCCCCGGCACCGTCTCCGGCGTCAGGCTCCGGTGGACCTCCAGGCCCGTGACCCGCTCGGCCACCTCGTCCAGCAGGGCGTCCAGGGCGATGGAACCGGCGGCGGCGCGCGGCGTGTCCCGCAGTTTCTCCAGCGCCGACAGGTCGCTCGCCGCCTGGCCGCGCAGGGTGGGCGAGGGCTCGTCGTAGGTGCCCAGGCCGACCATCGTCAGCGTGTGCAGTGACGTCTCGTGGATGCTGCCGACCTGCCGCAGCTCGTCCTCGCGCCGCAGCCGCTCCACCATGAGCGTGATCTCCCTGCGCGCGCTCTCCCTCAGGAAGGCGTCCGCCGAGGCGGCCGAGCGGCGCAGCAGCATCATCAGCACCACGATCGAGAGGATCTGTACGACGTGCGTCCCCAGAGTGATGCTCACGTCCTGGGGAGGGGAGGCGAGCCGGGCCCCGGCCAGGTACGCCCCCGACACGGCCAGGCCGATGGGGACGGCCACCTTGGGCGGCCAGACGACCCCGGCGACGACGATGGTCATCGTGACCAGCCCCGCGATCCAGCTCGCTCCGTCCTCGAGCGCCTCCCTGGCCACGAGGTGGCGCTGTGAGAGGCACAACGCGATGGTGATGGCCACGTCACCGGCGGCCAGCCAGGTGGGCAGCAGTTCCCTGCGCCACACCAGCCGGGCGAACAGCGCCGTCCACACGAGGTCCACCGCCAGCATCGGCACCAGCCACGCGACGGAGACCGGCGGCACGGCCCCGAGCGCCGCGGCGACGACCGCCACCAGGCCCACGGCGACCCGGGCGGCCGCACCTGTCCGAGCGATGGCCTGCTCCAACTGCCTGGCCGCCGAGTCGTACCTCGTGGAACCGGGGTGAGCCATGCGCCGTCCGCTCGCGATGGGAGCACAAAACGGGTCTCACGATAACGCACCGAAAGTGAACGGAACGGCTTTCTCCGGTCGTGGCGGCGGTTGGGGTCAAGGGTCGGCATTGCTGTTTCCTCGGGCCGGCTTCTCTGCGGGATGCACGCGTCCTTAGCACCCTGAACCACCGGCCGCCGCGCCGCATGACGGCCGATCGGCCGTCAGCCGTATCACCGCGCGCGAGCGTGTACTGGGGCGCGTGTCGCGACGACCGCGACTGCTGGGGCGTGTGTCGCGACGACCGCCGGGGGGCGTGTCGCGATGACCGCGACGAGAGGGGACCTCATGACCTTCATCGTGATCGCCATCCTGATCTCCTGCCTGTCCGTGATGGCGATCCGTGGTCAGCGAGGGACCTGGCCGCCCGGGATGCCGGTGGCACGGCCACGGCTGTCGGCGGTACGTACGAGGGCTCGCGCGGCCGGCCGTCCGACGCGTACGTCATCCAGGAGCGCCTGATCGCGACGGCCAGCGGCGGCGGGCGACGCGGCGACACCTCCGCCGCCGTGGCCCTGGGCGCCGTGGTGGCGGCCCGGCCTCGGTACGGCGGGGCGCGGAAGGTGGACATGGACGGCTGGGCCCAGGCCGTGCACCACTCCGTGCGCACCGCCGCCCAGCGTGACCCCGCCATGTCCGCCCTGGTCAGCACGCTGGACCTGATCATCCTTGACGCGGCGGACGGCCCGTGCCTGCGCTTCGCCCATGTCGGGGACGGCGCGATCTGGCACTGCCCGAAGAGCGAGCGGCCACAGCCGCTCACGACGTCGTACTCCTTGGAGGACGGCTCGTCGCACTCCTCCGGAGACGGCTCGCACTCCCACGAAGACGGCTCGCACTCTTCCGGGGACGGCTCGCCGCAGTGCGGGCTGGGCCTGGCGTCCGCCCTGTCTCCGCAGGTCGGCACCGTCTCCCTCCGTCCCGGTGACCGCGTCGTCATCATCACAAACGGCGCGATCCGGGCGCTCGGGGTCTCCCGGATGGCGGAGCTCTTCGCCGGTGGCCCCTCGCCCGCCGCCTGCCTGGACAGGGTGTTCGACGAGATGGCCGCCGTGGAGCCGAAGGACGACGCGACCGTGGTCATAGCGGACTTCGTCACCACCTGAGGCGTCTCGCGGCGGCCGCAAGTGACGCCGCCGAACCGCCAGCCCCCTGCCGGCCCGCCCGCGCGTCCGTCCATCCGACCATCCGGTCGGCCGACCGACCGACCCTCCCCCGTCCGCGCGTCTGCCGGTTGTCCGGGAGGAGGTGGCAGGATCTCCTCATGGACTTCCGGGATCGAGTTCGAGGCTGCCTGCTCGGTGGGGCGATCGGTGACGCGCTGGGGGCGCCGATCGAGTTCCAGTCGCTCAGGGAGATCCGCAAGCAACACGGCAACGACGGCATTTCCGGATATGTCACCGATTGGCGTGGCAAAAGTGGGCTGATCACCGATGACACGCAGATGACGCTCTTCACGGTGGAGGGCCTCACCCGCGCCGAGACGCCGGTTGACGCCGTGGAGTCGGTACGCCAGGCGTACCAGCGCTGGCTCGACACCCAGGACCATCCCGCGCCTCCCCCGCCGGACGGTCCGCACCGTACGAGCCGGTTGCGCGAGGAGGGGTGGCTGTACTCCCGGCGGGCACCCGGCAACGCCTGCCTGTCGGGACTGCACCGGCACTTCCCCGGCCCGGCGCCGCTCGGCGAGCCAGGCCCGGTGAACCCCGATTCCAAAGGGTGCGGAACGGTCATGCGCTCGGCCCCGTTCGGCCTGGCGGTCAGAGACCCTCGGGCCGCCTTCGAGCTGTCCGCCGCCTGCGCGCAGATCACCCACGGGCATCCGACCGGGTACCTGGCCGCCGGGGCGTTCGCGGCGATCATCGCGCTCCTGGCGGCGGGGCGGCCGCTGGCGCAGGCCGTACAGGATGCCCTGGATCTGACGTCCGCTTACCCGCGGCACGAGGAGACGACCGGCGCGCTCCGCGCCGCGGTCGCACTGGCCCGCAGCGGCGAGCACACGCCCGAGGCGGTCGAGTCGCTCGGCGGGGCCTGGGTGGCCGAGGAGGCGCTGGCCATCGGGGTCTACTGCGCGCTGGTGGAGCCGTCGGTGGAGCGGGCGATGCTGCTGTCGGTCAACCACTCGGGAGACAGCGACTCCACGGGCTCGGTCTGCGGCAACCTCCTGGGCGCCGTGCACGGCCCCACGGCGTTCCCGGCCGCGTGGTCACGACCGCTGGAGGGCCGGGAGACGATCGAGAGGCTCGCCGACGAACTGTCGGCCACGTTCAGCTGATCCGTCGGCCGTACGCCGGTCCCCTCCCAGACTCCGTCAGCCGTGCGGCGGTCCGCCCCGGGTTCCCTCCACCGTGCGGCGGTCCTCCCCCAAGGCGTGTATCGAAAGCGCCGGTCACAGTCACCCGTTGCTCTGAGGCAGGGGTAAACCGCTACTTCAGCGGTGGATGCGGCGGGTACGGTGTGGCTGCGGCCGGTCATCGCGTGCAGCGGCGGCTTACAGAGACAGACGCGCGGACACGAAGGAGCGAATGGTGCCAGGCGCTGTACTGCGAGGGGTGACTTTGGACTGTGCCTACCCGCAGGTGCTGGCGGGCTTCTACAGTGCACTGACCGGGATGCGCGAGCTCTTCAGTACGGACGAGTTCGTCGCTCTGACGGACGACTCCGGCTGTGATCTGGGATTCCAGAGGGTTGACGGATACCGGGCTCCGCAGTGGCCGGGTCAGGACGTGCCACAACAGTTCCACCTGGATTTCCGCGCTGACGACCTCGATGCGATGGAAGAGCTGGCGCTGGAACTCGGCGCGGCCAAACCGGCCCATCAGCCCGGCGACGGACGCTGGCGGGTACTCCTGGATCCGGCTGGCCACCCCTTCTGCCTGACGTCTTCCTGACATCCCCGGCGTTGACAGGTATCCCCCGTCAGACGCCGTAGCGCTCAAGCGTGGTCGGGCGGTTCATCAGCTGCTGGCCGCCTCGGAGAGGGCATGGCATCGGCTGTGCTGGTCACAGCCGCTCGTTCATGGCCGCGACGAGGACGGTCGCCTCGGCTCATCCGGTGCGACACCGACACCGACGAACTGGTCTTCTACCGGTGCTGGCTCCGACCCCGACATCCCTCGCCGCACTGATCAAGGTCGCCGGGAGGAGGTGGAGCATCGAGGACTCGTTCCCATCCGGAAAGGGGCTGACAGGGCTCGATGAACACCAGGTCCGCCGCTACCCGTCGTGGGCGCGGTGGGCCGTGCTGGTCATGCTCGCCCACGCCGTGCTTGCCGTCGCCGCGGCCGAGCAGCCCGACCTGCCCGAAGACACCGGCCTCCTCCCACTGACCCGCAACGAGATCGCGCACCTGGCCGCCATCGCCCCGCTCGCGAGGCTCTACCCGCCAGGACACCACCACCGCTGGTCGATCTGGCGACGACGCCACCAGCACCGCGCCCAAACAATGCCACTACCGGCGATGGGTGTCCGCTAGGTCGTAGGTCCCAGCGTTATTGCCCCACTACGAACACCGGCTCGACGTTCAGCTCGCTGATCAGCCAACCGTCGGGCGTTCGGACGGCCTTGATGCGGGACAGCCCGTAGCGCCGGGAGGCCGGCACGAGACTGTCGGCGTGGCCGGACAGGGCGGTGATGTAGGCGCGGATCGTCGCGGTGTCGCCGTCGACCTCGATCTGCACGCTGCTGAACCGGTGGAGCAGGCGGGCGTAGTCCTTGTTGCCGGCCTCGATCTGTGCGATCAGGACGTCGCGGCCGGACCCGGTCCCGTTGCGGGTCGCGCCGGTGGCGTCCTGCGTCAGAACGGTGTTCAGGTCGTCGAAGC
The DNA here is from genome assembly GCF_020215705.1 of Nonomuraea aurantiaca. Taxonomy (GTDB): domain Bacteria; phylum Actinomycetota; class Actinomycetes; order Streptosporangiales; family Streptosporangiaceae; genus Nonomuraea; species Nonomuraea aurantiaca. The sequence goes on from NZ_JAIWNB010000016.1 coordinate 216,345, forward strand.
GGTGCTCGTCCAGGGCCCGGCCCAAATGCGACAGCAGGTCGTACAGCTCGGCCCGGTCGGCCAGGGTTCGCAGGTCGTAGTTCATGAGGTGTCCTTTCGCGACTGGTGGATGAAAGGAACCTTGCGGGGCGCAGCGGGGTGCGCGCATCACTCCTGGCCCGTTCTTGCGCAAAGTCGCAACGGTGTCCGCCCCGCGTTGCCGCCGCTCGGTTTTCTGGGGCAGGATGCGGATTCACGGGGTGGGACGTCAGGGGGTGGCCGGCGATGTCTGATGTGGCGTGGCTGCAGTCGCTGCGGGCCGGGCGCGGGGTGTGCCCGCTGTTCGGGGCCGATGCCGTGGTGGCCCGGTTCGCCGAGATCGTCTCCGTCGACCGCAGCGAGCGGCTGGTCATGGTTCCCGCGTCGTCCCAGCGCCCGCTGCTGGGGATGCTCCCGATGCCGCCGGATGTGCGTACGCGCTGGCTGGGGTCGGCGCCGTCGAGCCATGACGCGCGCCTGATCGCCGCTGGCGCCGAACATCGGATCCTGTCCACCCTGCCGGCCAAGATGGTCATCATCGACCGGGCGGTCGTCATGACGCCCATCGACCCGGGGGATCCGCTGAAGGGGGTCTGGCAGATCACCGCCAAGCCGCTGGTGCGCGCCCTGGTCGAGATGTACCAGCGGCTGTGGGGGCAGGCGGCCAAGCCGGTGCGGTGGCCGGCGGGGCTGTCGGCCAGGGAGCGCGCCGTAGTGACGCTGCTCGCCGAGGGCTGCACCGACCAGATGGTGGCCGAGCAGTTGGGCCTGAGCCGGCGCACCATCACCTACACGGTCGCGGACCTGATGGAGAAGTACGGGGCGCGCAGCCGGTTCCAACTGGCGCTGCTGCTGGGCGGAGTCGCTGACGGGAGCCATCAGAGGGCGTAGTTACGCAGGACGGCGAGTGCCTGGGCGCCGTACGGGCCCGTCGCCTTAAGCATTGAGTCGGCGGGGGCAAGGCGGTGGGCGCCGACGCGGCAGAAGTCGGCGGCGGGGCCCGTGACAGTGGAGGCGGCGGCGGGGTCGCCGAAGCGCCAGAGCTCGCCGTCGGGTGAGGTCAGCTCGCAGTAGACGGGCCCACCCTCCACGCCCGCGACGTCGAAGGCGTACGGCAGGGTGCGGTGGCCGAGCCAGGCGATGTGGCGCAGACGCGAGGTGTCGGGGTAGGGGATGCCGAGGGGTGCCGTGATGTCGTTGGCATGGGCCCAGTGTTCGGCCAGCCGGGTGGTGGCCAGGGTCGCCGGGGACAGCGGGGTGGCCACCCAGGACAGACGGGTGCCCTTGGGCTGGGCGCGCAGGGCGGCGGGGATGGCGAAGGCGGCCCGGCGCCAGCGGGCCAGGAGATCGGCGGGGGCGATGCCCCGCTGAGCGGCCACCCTGGCGTCCGCCGCCGCATCCACCCCTCTACCGGGCTCCCGATCGGAGGCACCTCTGGCGGGCTCCCGACCGGACGCGTCGCCTCCGGACTCCTGGCCGGGCGCGCCGTCGGCGGCGGGCTCGCGCCTGATCGTGACGTCGTTGCCCGCGAGTGAGGCGGCGGCGAGTTCCTCGGTCTGGGCGAGGTGGAGTACCACGTCGGAGACGGTCCAGCCCTCGGCGGCCGACGGGTGGGACCACTCGGCGGGGGTGAGACCGGCGAGGACGACGTCCAACTGCTCGTACTCGGCCTTGAGGTCGTCGAATATGTCCGTCATAGACAACAACACTACCGAACAATGTTCTGCCATGGGCGAAAGGCGCCGGGCGGCCTCGCCCGGTCGCGTACCAGGTGGATGACCGTTCGTGGCGGGAGCGCCCCGGATGGCGATCGTCGCCCTGGCCCGCTCGGAACGGCTCGACAGGCCGGTTCGGGCAGGGCGTTGAGGCGGGTTGCCGCTCCCGGGAAGGCGAGCGATCTCAGAAGCAGGTGGGAGGACGGATAAGGAGGCCGGAGAGTCGTGAGGCGTTGCCGGCTTCGCCGAGGAGTTCGGCGCCGTGGGCGCGCAGGCGGGCGGCTCACCGCTGGAGGAGATCCAAGGCGCAGACCCGGCCAAGGCTTTGACCGCACCGCCCAGTTCAGGCCGTGACCTGGGTACGACCACCAGGGTGTGAGCGGCACGAAAGGATCCGCGCAATGATGACTGGCACGTCCTATGAGATCAGCCGGACCGGCGTCCTTCTGGTAGATCCCTACAACGACTTCTTGTCCGAGGGCGGCAAGACCTGGCCACGGCTGAAGGAGGTCGCCGAGAGCGTGGGGCTCCTCGACCATCTCCACGCGGTGGTCACGGCGGCCCGGGACGCGGGGATCCGGGTGTTCATCGTCCCGCACAGGCGGTGGGAGCCCGGCGACTACGAGGACTGGAAGCACCCGAACCACACCCAGCGCGGGATCCAGGAACGCCATACCTTCGCAAAGGGCACCTGGGGTGGCGAGTTCCACCCCGATTTCGTCCCGCAGGACAACGACATCGTCGCCAAAGAGCATTGGGCGCAGAGCGGCTTCGCCAACACCGACCTCGACCTGCTGCTCCGCCAGCACGGCATCACCCATGTCATCCTCATCGGCCTGATCGCCAACACCTGCCTCGAATCGACCGGCAGGTTCGCCATGGAGCTCGGATACCACGTGACCTTGGTCCGGGACGCGACCGCGGCCTTCTCGGCGGAGATGCTGCACGCGGCTCACGAGCTGAACGGGCCCACCTACGCCCACTCCATCGTGACGACGGACGACCTCCTCACAGCCATCCACTCCGCTCGATGAAGCCCCGGGTCGTGCTCGCGACCGTCTCGTGCTGGTCTACCTCCGCAAAGACGAGACGTTCGCCGAGATCAGCGCGGGTTTCGGAGTGTCGGCGACCACTGCGTGGCGGTATGTGGAGGAGACCGTGATGCTGCTGTCGGCCCGCTCGCCCAAGCTGAAGCAGGCCTTACACAAGGCCGTCCAAGACGGGCCGACCCACGTGATCCTCGACGGGACGCTCATCAACACCGACCGAGTGAAGGCCGACCGGCCTATCTTGACCACGGTGATCGTATTCCGAGGTCGGCGCCGGGGTATTCCTCCTGCCGCCGGGGCCTGCCACCGAACATGGCGCGCTCCGCGACATCGGCACACTTCGGAGGCTCAGCATGCCTGGCGACTTCATCCAAGAGGTACGAATCTACCAGTGCGGCACCACCTCGAACGGAGGTGCGATCATGTGCTCGGAAATAGGATGGGCCAAGGTTCCTTTCACGATCATGTCCGCGGAATCAGACAATGGGGCGAACCTGGGGTGGCAGGAGGTCGGCCACACCGATATTCACATTCCGCTGAAGAGACTCGTCTCGGTCATGAAACAACACGGCATAGACGTGCGCTATGACGAAGAGGAATTGGCGCGCCGCATCGGCTCGCCACCCGAAGCAGTTGACTATTAGCACCTCACTCATCTTTGCGCCAGCGGGCGCGCAGGTGGAAGGCGGCCGTCTTGGGACGGCGGTCGCGGGTGAAGACCCCCTTCTTGTTGCCGTCGACGCGAAAGATGCCCGGTGAGGTGGCGAAGTCGGCGAAGTTCCACACCTGTTCGCCCACCACCGCGTCGACCCGGTCGAAGACCCGGTGATACACGTCGAGCAGCTCCGCCTGATACTCCTCGGTCCACGGGCTGGGCACGATGCCGCGCAGGCCGGGGTAGGTGTCGGCGCCGTACTCGGTGATGACGATGGGCTTGCCATGCAGTGCCGCCCACTGCCGTAGCTCGGTCTCCAGCGCGGTCTCGGCCGCTTCCAGATCGCCGGGACCGAAGTACCAGCCGTAGTAACGGTTGAGCAGGACCACGTCGAACAGGTCGGTGACCACGCACTGATCCGGCGGCGCGAGCAGCGCGTTGACGTAGGCCACGGGCCGGGTCGGGTCGAGGCGACGGGTTTCCGCGGCGAGTGGGGCGAAGTAGTCGCGCGCCTCTGGTTGGACGTGGTCGGGTTCGTTGGCCACGGACCACAGCACGACGCTGGGACGGTTCTTGTCGCGCGCCACCAGCTCCTGGAGCGCCCGCAGGTGGACGCGCTGGGTCTCTTCGCTGACCGCGTCCGGGGAGAAGGTGAGCACCCGTTCGCCGGAGCTGAAGACGCCGCCGCCGATGTTGCGGTTGAGCCCGACGGCGGCCGTCTCATTGATGACGACGATGCCGTGCCGGTCGGCGTAGTCGAGAACCTCCTCCGCGTACGGGTAGTGCGAGGTGCGGAAGGAGTTCGCGCCGATCCACTCCATCAGGGCGAAGTCATGCACCATCAGCACGTCGTCGTGCCCCTTGCCGCGCACCGCCGCGTCCTCGTGCTTGCCGAAGCCCTTGAAGTAGAAGGGAGTTCCGTTGATCAGGAACTGCTTCCCGCGGACCTCCACCGTGCGTACGCCTACCGGCTGCCGGTAGCTGTCGGTGACCTCCCCGGATGTGCCGAGCAGCGCGGCCTCGAGTTCATAGAGGTAGCCGTCGCCGGGCGCCCACGGATGTACGTCGGGCACCCGCAGCGTGCCGACCGCACCTGTGGCGGCGGCCACCTCGGCACCGGAGGCATCGCGCAGCGACACGCGGACCGAGTCCGTCTCCCCGGTGCTGTCCGCCCGGTAGCTGATCACGCCGGTGGTGTCGTCGAAGGCCGTGGTGACCGTGATGTCGCTGATGTGCGCCAGGGGTGTGGTGTAGAGCCAGACCGGCCGGTGCAGGCCCGCGTAGTTGAAGAAGTCGTGGAAGTAGCGCTGCACCCGGCGGCCGTCGGGACGTTCCTCGATGATGCCCGGCGGGATCGTCGCCCAGCTCAGCTCGTTGTTGATCACAACGGTGACGCGGTTCTCGGCTCCCGGTCGTACGTGCGCGGTCACGTCCGCTTCGAACGGGGTGTAGCCGCCTTCGTGGGTGACGACCTCGGTGTCATTGACCCAGGCGGTCGCGCGGTGGGTCGCGGCGTCGAACCGCAGGACGATGCGCTGCCCTGTCCACTGGGCGGGCACCCACACGTTCGTCTGGTACCAGGCGTCGCCGACATGGTCCCGGACTGTTACGTCGGGGTAGATGTCGTTGTAGCTGGCCGGTACTGGGATGTCCACGGCTCCCGCGAGGGGCGAGCGCCACCAGCCTTCGGCGCGGCCTGCTCCCTCTGCGTCCAGCCGGAACCTCCACAAGCCGGCCAGGGAGCGGCGGTCGCGGGTGGGGCCGTCCTGCGGGCGAAGCATGGTCGGTGCTCCTTTACTCCGCGCGGTGATACACGCGGTGGTCGAGTGGTAGACGGCGTCGATCGAGGGGACAGACGCCTATTTGATGCCGGTGCTGGCGATGCCCTGGACGAACTGTCTTTGGAGGAAGAGAAACAGCAGCAGGATCGGGGTGACGACGGTGACCGCACCGGCGAGCAGCAGACCGTAGTTGGTGCCATTGGCGCCCACCGAGAACAGGGCGAGCGCGACCGGCAGCGTGTAATGATCTTCGGTCTGCGCGATCACCAGCGGCCACAGGAAGTTGTTCCACTGGGCGAGGAAGGTCAGGATCGCCAGTGTCGCCAGAGGGGGACGGCAGAGCGGGACGATCACCCTGAGAAAGATGCGTGTTTCACCGGCACCGTCGAGGCGGGCCGCTTCGACAAGAGAATCCGGAATGTCGTGGATGAACTGGCGCATGAGAAACACGCCGAGCGGCGTCACGAGGAAGGGCAGAATCAACCCCAGATAGGAATTGCTCAGCCCCATGTTGCTGACGAGGACGAAGAGTGGCACGAAAGTGGTGGCTCCGGGAATGATCAGCATCGTGAGGACGAGGCCGAACAGGAGGCGCTTTCCGGCGAACTCCATCTTCGCGAAGGCGTACCCGGCCATGGAGCAGAAAAGCAGATTGCCCATGACACACGTCACGGCGACCAGCGTGCTGTTGAAGAAGTACAGGCCGAAATTCTGTTTCGCCAGCAACAGCTCGAAGTTGTCCAGCGTCGGCGAACGGGGCAGCCAGGAGCTCGGATACGCGACGATTTCCCCGGTCGGCTTGACCGATCCCAGGAACATCCACGCGAACGGTGCCAGCGTCGCGATCAGGCCGACGACGAGGGCGCCGTAGAGCATGATGCGGGCAGGTCGGATGCGTCGGAGTACGCCGATGCCGGACGTGGCCGCACCGGTGCTCGCGCTCATGGTGGTCATATCACGCCTTCGCTCGGAAGATACGGAACTGCACGAGGCTGAGCAGCGCGATCGCGGCCACCAGCACGTACGAGGCGGCGGAGGCCGTGCCGTAGTTGCCGAAGCCGAATTGCTCGTAGGCGTAGTAACTGATCGAGGTGGTGCTGTCCAGCGGCCCACCACTCGTCATCACGAACGGCTCCTCGAAGAACTGCAGGTAACCGATGCTCAGCAGCACGGCGACCACCAGCGTGACCGGCCTGAGCAACGGCAGGGTGACACTGCGGAAAGTGCGCCAGCGGGTAGCGCCGTCGATGCGGGCCGCCTCGCGCAGTTCCTCGGGAATGGACTGCAGTCCGGCCAGGAAGATCACCATGGGGATGCCGAAGTGGCGCCAGACCGCCATGAGGATGAGCGCGGGCATGGACCAGTTCGGATCGTTCAACCAGTCCGGGCCGTGGATTCCCACGACGGCGAGGGCGGAGTTGATCATTCCGTCCTCCTCGTAGAGATACCTCCACACCACCGCTATCGCCACGATGCTGGTCACCACGGGCGCGAAATACGCGACCCTGAAGAGCCCCTTCGCCCGCTGGATCCCGGAATTGAGTGCGACGGCGAGCCCCAAGGCGATGATCATCGTCAGGGGGATTCCCGCGACGACGAAATAGAGCGTGTTGAGGGCCGCCCGGAGAAAGGTCGGATCCCCGAACAGGGTGGTGTAGTTCTCCAGGCCGACGAAGTCGACGCTGAAGGGTGCCCGTACGTCCCGGCTCGTGATGTCCGTGACGCTCATCGACAACGAGGAGAGCACCGGCCATAGGCCGAAGGTGGCGAAGAGTGCGATGAAGGGCGCGCAGAAGGCCCACGCGACCAGTGTGCGCCGGGAGTGTGCTGACATGGCCTGCGGCGGCCCGGTCCGCCGCGGCCCGGCAGCCCGGCCCGACGAGGATTTCACGGTGGCAACAGAGGTCATCTCTACACCCCGGTTCCGATCGCCGACGTCTTCTTCTGGATCTCCTGCAGGGCCGCCTGGGGCGAGGAGACGCCCTTGGCCACCTTTTCGAACTCGGCGTCCAATACCGCGGTGACCTGGCGCCATGTCGTGGTGTTGGGTCCGGGCTGGGCCGTCTTCAGCTGGGTGCGGAACACCGCCAAAGTCGCGTCGGTCGCGAGCTTCCCCTCGTTCCAGGCCGACTCGACGGCAGGCAGGTCTCCGGACAGGTCGTACCAGGCCTTCTGGGCGTCAGGACCGCCCATCCACCGGATGAACTTCCAGGCACCCTCCCGGTTCTTGGCGTCCTTGAACACCGCCCACTGCCCGCCGCCGATGTAGCTGGCGTTGGACTTCGGGCCGGTGGGGAGCGGCGTGATGCCGACCTTGTCGTCGACGAAGGGCGCGCCTCCGGCGGACTTCAGCAGGTTCTCTTCCCAGGGGCCGGCGATGAGCGCGGCAGTGGACCCGGCGACGAACTGTGGCTCGATCTCTCCCAGGCTCACCGGGCCGTTCGGGCTGGTGATCTTCGAGGTGATGAACGACCGGTAGAACTCGAGCCCCTTGAGCGCCTCCGGGGTGTCGAAGGTGAACTTGGTGCCGTCCTCGTTCATGATCTGGGCGCCGGCCTGCCACATGAACGGCACCACGCTCTGCCAGGTCGCCGTGGCACCGGTGGGCAGGGACAGCCCCCACTTGGCACCTTGCTTCTGCAGGGCCTGGAGGAACGGACCGTACTCCTCCCAGGTCTTGGGTGCGGAGACCCCGGCGGCCTTGGCCATGTCCTTTCGGTAGAACAGGGAGCGCGTTTCCACGTACCAGGGGACGCCGTACTCGGCTCCCTCGAAAAGGGTGCTCTGAACAGCGCCGCGATAGAAGGAGCCGTAGTCGACGAGCTTGGACGGGACCTTTTCCAGTCCGCCCGTGGACGCGAACGCCGCGAGGTCCACCGCCCCCACCATGGTGGCGTCCGGAGCGTCTCCTGAAGCGATCGCGGTCTGTACCTTCTTGGCGTAGTCCTGCCAGGGAACCGCAGTCACCTGCACTTTCGCACCGGGGTTCGCCTGGCTGAACTGGGCGGCGAGCTTGGGCAGCAGTTCACCCTCGGTGCCCATCGCCCATACGGTGATGGTGCCGTCGGCGGGTTCGGCGTCGATCGGGGCGCCCGCGGCGGGCTGCGCCTGGCGGGCGTCGGACCGACCGCAGCCGGTCAGGAGCAGGGCGACGGCCAGGCCGCCGACGAGTGACTTCGCAATGGTTGAGCTGAGCATTGTGGTCCCGGTCCTCTTCACCCGAGGGAAGCTCCACCGCTTCCTCCGCAAGTCGTGGTGTGGGTGAGCGAGACGTTATCCCAAAAACCGAACAGTTGCCATAATTTCGTTGGGCGAATTCCCCCTGCAACGGGCGCGGGGCCCCTAGGGTTGATCCCATGACCCAAGAGATGGCGAGCCGACCCGGCACGCGGCGGGGCCCCTATGCCAAGAGCGCGCGCCGCCAGGCCGAGATCGTCGCCTCCGCGACGTCCGTCTTCTCGGCCCGCGGCTACCGAGGGGGGTCGCTGCGGGAGATCGCGAAGCAGCTGGACCTCAGCCTGACCAGCATCGTGCATCACTTCCCCAGCAAGAGCGCGCTTCTCGTGGCCGTACTCGAGAACGCCGACTCCGCGCACGCCGACTCCTTCACGGCGGACTGCCAGGAGCAGGGGGTGGCGTACGCCGTGCTGCAATACGTTCACCGCAACCTCGAACGCCCCGAGATGCTGAGACTGCTCGCCCTCATGGCCGCGGAGTCGTCGGCTTCGGACCATCCGGCGCACGACTGGTTCCGCGACAGGTACGAGAGATTGATCGAGTCGCTGGCGATCGCCATCCGCCGTGACCAGGACATGGGCCGCGTCTCCAACAGCAGGACCCCCGAGGGCCTCGCCGAGTCCCTGGTGGCCCTGTGGGACGGACTTCAACTCCAGTGGCTCATCAACCCGCAGCGCGACCTGGTCGCGGCGATGACGACCTCGATGGCGGATCTCCTGGAATCCCGGCCGTAGAGCGCCAGCAGAACTGAAAGTTTCACTCCCAGCAAACCGCCTTGTCATGCTCTGGCCAGCCATGACGCCTTCTTATCGGACACCGGAGATCGCGTCTGCGTTGACGACCGGAAAGCGCTTTCCTACATTGACGGTCATTCACTCACCTGTCTTTCGTTCACATACGCGTACGGCAGGCGAAGGCATCCGCAGGGAGGCAACCGTGAGAAAGACGATCCGGGCCCGGATAGTGGCGATGGTGGCCGCCGCGCTGGCCTTGGCCGGCGGCATCGCGAGCGGGCCGCCGGCATCCGGCGCGGCCTGGCCGACGCCGAGCGGCCAGCAGGCGGTCGGCGCGACGATCAACGTATCCGGCACGGTCGACGGCAAGATGATCCGCTACTACGGCACCGGGGACCTGGGCAGCGGCGGGCAGGAAGAGGACCAGAGCCCGATCTTCAAGCTCGCCAACGGCGCGGTGCTGAAGAACGTCATCCTCGGCGCTCCCGCCGCCGACGGCATTCACTGCACGGGCACCTGCACCCTCCAGAACGTCTGGTGGGAGGACGTCGGCGAGGATGCCGCCACCTTCAAGGGAACCTCGTCGTCCCAGACGATGACGATCGACGGCGGCGGCGCCAAGGCGGCCAGCGACAAGGTCTTCCAGCACAACGGCCCCGGCACCATGTACATCAGGAACTTCCAGGTGACGAACTTCGGCAAGCTCTACCGCTCCTGCGGAAACTGCTCCAAGCAGTACGCGCGCCACGTCGTGATCTCCAACGTCACCGCCACGTACCCGGGCAAGACGCTCGCCGGCATCAACACCAACTACGGCGACACCGCCAGGCTCTCCGGCATCACGATCGTCGGCGACTCCAGCAAGAAGATCGTGATCTGCGAGAAGTACAAGGGCGTGACCAGCGGCGAACCCACGAAGATCGGCAGCGGCGCCGACGGCGTCAACTGCGTCTACGGCAGCTCGGACATCACCTACCGGTAAGCACAGGACGCCAAGGCCTGGTTCAGCAACTTCGGACCCTGCGTCGACCTCAACGCACCAGGGGTGGGCATCCCGTCCGTCCCTCTGGCCGGGATTTACCCGAGCGTTCTGAGCGGCACGTCGATGGCGGCTCCCACGGTGGCGGGGGTGGCCGCCCTCGTCAAGGACCGGTACGGCGATATGTCGTCCAGCGTCGTCAACGCCTTGATCATCAAGTGGGCCCCTTAGCTCGCGATCAACGGCAACCCGCTCTCCACGCCGAACCGCCTGCTGTTCAAGCCCTGACCCGCCCCTCGTCCTCGCCGGCCTGATAGTCGAACCAGTCGAAGCTCGCGCTGCCGTCGGTGACGTACATGCCGATGACCCGCCCCGTGAAGCCGGTCGCCACCTCCGTGGACAGGTAGCGGCCGTCCAGCTCGGCCAGGAGCACTCCGCCGGCGGAGAAGGCGATGGTGTCCGGACCACGAGCGCCGACGCCGACCGGCTCGCCAACCGCTGCGGTGACGGATGGCGGCAGGAGGTCGCGCGTACGGAAACCGATGGCGAGGGTGACCGGCCCCGGCGGCACGGGCTGGTCGGCCACACACTGGCGCACCGGGCCGATCCGCGCGATCAGGCGCGCCCGCCCCTCGTGTACTTCCAGGTCGTAGTGGTGGGCCTCGTCCAGGCGCACGGACAGCCCGGCCGTGGCCGATCCCGGCTCCAGAAGAGCGGCGACGCGGCAGTCGTGATGCTGCTGGCGGCGACCGACGAAGGTGCATCCCGGGCGGTCCAGCGTGGCGCCGGTGGCGTGCAGGGTGAGACTGCCGGGGCGCTCGGCCAGCGACCAGGAGCCGTCCGGGCGGCTGCGCGGTGAGATCCAGTACGGCGCCAGCGCGGCGGCGTCGAAGTCGTCGCGCGGCGACGCCTCAGGGAGGGGATGCCAGGCGGCGGGTGCCGGATGGCGTTCGAGGACCGGGCCGACGACGGGCCAGCCGTCCACCCAGTCCACCGGGGTGAGGAACGTCTCCCGCCCGAGGACCTGGAACTCCGGTGTGTAACCGCGCGGGCGGGTGCCGAGCAGGACCATCCACCAGGTGCCGTCGGCCGCCTCCACCAGATCGGCATGGCCGGTGCTCTGGATCGGCCGATCGGTGCCGCTGTGCGACAGGATCGGGTTGGCCGGGCCCGCCTCGAACGGGCCGCGCGGCGAGCGGGCGCGGGCGATCGAGACGCTGTGGCCGCGCTCGGTGCCGCCCTCGGACATCAGCAGGTACCACCAGTCGCCCACGTGGTAGAGGTGCGGGCCTTCCGGATATTTCATGCCGACGCCTGACCAGGCGTCATACGGGCCCTCCAGGACCTTGCCCGCCGCCGGGTCGATGCGCGCGATCCGCGTACCCGAGAAGGCGCACCAGCAGGAGCCGTCCTCGTCCCAGGCCAGGTCGGGGTCGATGCCCGGCAGGTCGATCCAGACCGGGTCCGACCACGGGCCTTCGGGGCGGTCGGCGGTGACGATGAAGTTGCCCCGGCCGCTCACGTTCGTCGTGATCAGGTAGAACCGGCCGTCGTGGTGGCGGATCGTCGGCGCGTAGATCCCGCCCGAGGCGGGCACCTCAGGGGGCAGCTCCAGCTGTGACGGCCGGTCGAGCACGTTGCCCACCTGCCGCCAGTGCACCAGGTCGCGGCTGTGGAAGATCGGGACGCCGGGGACGTACTCGAAACTGGAGCAGACGAGGTAGTAGTCCTCGCCGACCCGGCACACACTGGGATCCGGGTGGAACCCGCCGATCACCGGGTTGTCGTACATCCGCACGTTGAGCGGTTCCTTTCAGCGAGAAGGTCAGCCCTTGAAGGCGCCGTCCATGATCCCGGCCACCATGCGCCGGCCCACGAAGACGAACAGCACCAGCAGCGGGAGGGTGGCCAGGAACGAGCCCGACATGGCGAGGCCCAGGTCGATGGAGTAACTGTTCTGCAGCGCCTTGATGGCGATCTGCGCGGTGTACATCTCCGGTGACTTCAGCACGATGAACGGCCACAGGAAGTCGTTCCAGGCGGTGACGAAGCCGAGCAGGCCGAGCACGAACGCGGCCGGCCGCACCAGCGGGAACGCGATGCGCCAGAAGATCTGCCAGGTGGTGGCGCCGTCGATGCGCGCGGCCTGGAGGATCTCGTCACTGATCGTGGTGGACAGATGCTGGCGCATCCAGAAGATCCCGAACGCGCTGGCCAGGCCGGGCACGATGAGCGCCTGGAGCGTGTCCACCCAGTTCAGCGAGGAGATGATCATGTACTGCGGGATGACGGCGAGCTGTGTCGGCACCGTCATGGTGAGCACGACGATCAGGAACAGCACGTTGCGGCCGGGGAAGCGCAGCTTGGCGAAGGCGAACCCGGCCAGCGAGCACAGCACGGCATGCCCGACCGCGATCGTACCGGCCACGATGAGGCTGTTGACGACCGAGCGGACGAACGGCACCGTCGTGAACACCAGCCCGGCCAGATGGAAGAAGTTGCCGCCGGGGACGATCTCGGGCGGCAGCCGCGTGGCGGTCGCCGTGTCGGTCGTGGCCACCACGAACATCCAGTACAGCGGGAACAGGCAGGCGAACACGGCCAGTCCCAGCAGGACGTAGGTCCACCAGCGGACGCGCTCACCCGAGCGCCGGATCGTCTTGGTCATCATCGCTCCGGACGGATGCGGGTGGACAGAACGTAGTTGACCGTCGCGAGCCCGACCACCAGCACGAACAGCGCCACGCCGATGGCCGCGCCGTAGCCGAACTGGAACTGGCCGAAGCCCTGCTCGTACAGGAACAGCGTCAGCGTCTGGCATTGCCGGACCGGCCCGCAGGTCAGCGGCGAGAGGCGGGAGACGAGCAGCGGCTCGGTGAAGATCTGCAGGCCGCCGATCGTCGAGGTCACGATCGTGAACACGATGACCGGCCGCAGCGACGGGATCGAGATGTGGCGGAACTGCTTCCACCCGCCCGCGCCGTCCACGGCCGCCGCCTCGTAGATCGCGCGCGGGATCGCCTGCAGGGAGGCCAGGTAGAGCAGCGTGGTGTAGCCGAACCAGCGCCAGGTCACCATGACCGCGATCAGCACGTGGCTGCCCCACACCGACTGCTTGAAGTCGATCGGCTCCACACCGGCGAACCCGAGCAGCCAGTTGAGCAGGCCGTAGTCGCGGTCGAACATCTGGGAGAAGACGATCGTGGTGGCCGCCACCGAGGTGATGTACGGCACCAGCATCGACATCCGGAAGAACACCGCCATCCGGAGCCGGGCGTGGTTGAGCAGGTGCGCCAGGCCCAGCGCCAGCAGCAACTGCGGCACAGTGGACAGCAGCCAGATGCTGATCGTGTTCCAGGCCGCGTCCCAGAACCGCGTGTCGGCGAACAGACGGGTGAAGTTGTCCAAGCCGACGAAGACGTGCTCGCCGATGGGGTTCCAGTCGAACAGCGCCACGTAGAAGGTGAAGAGCAGCGGCACCAGCCCGAACACCGCGAAGATCAGGAAGAACGGCGCGATGTAGGCGTACGGCGCGATGCGTTCGGTGATGCTCTGCCGCACCGAGGTCGTCCCGGCGGGCGCCGCTTGCGCCCGCCGGGTGCTGAGGGTCGTCGTCACGCTCGTCCTACTTGCCGATGGCGGTCTTGATGTTGGCCAGCGCCGAGTCCCACGCCTTGGCCGGATCGCCCTTGCCCTGCTCGACGTTGGTGATCGCGTTCAGGAGCTCCTGGCCGATGGCGGAGCTGTCCGGCCCGATGTAGAACGGCTTGAGCCCGAGCAGCGAGTTGGTGTAGATCGTCCCGGTCGGGGCGTCGGAGAAGAACGGGTCCTTCAGGGCGGTGAGCTTGGGGTCCTTGTAGACCGACGGAGTAGTGGGCAGCGCGCCGGTGACGACGAAGTGCGCCAGCTGGCCCTGCGGGGACTGGGTCTTGGAGATGTAGTCCCAGGCGGCCTTGGGGTTCTTGGCGCCCTTGGGGATGGCCAGATAGCTGCCGCCCCAGTTGCCCGCGCCTCCCGGGATAGTGGCGATGTCCCACTTGCCCTTCGTACCGGGTGCGTTGTTCCGGATCTGTTCCAGCAACCAGGACGGCGCGGAGATCACCGCGAACTGGTCCTTGCCAATACCGGCGCTCCATCCATCGGAGAAGGAGCTCTGCTTGGCGGTGATGCCCGCCTGCACCGCCTTGAGAGCCAGGTCGAAAGCCGTCTTGACCTGCGGGCTGGTGCTGTAGACGACGTTGCCCGACGGATCGTAGTACTTCTGCGGCCCCTGGTTGACCGCCTGGTGGAACACGCTGGTCCCGGCGTTGTCGACGAACGCCTTCTTGGTCGCCGCGGTGTACTTCTTGCCGGTCTCGATGAAGGCGTCCCAGGTGGGCCAGAGCTTGCCCACCTCCTCACGGTCGGTCGGCAGCCCTGCGGCCTTGAACAGGTCCGTCCGTAGGCGACGGCCATACCGCCCACGTCCGTCGGGATGCCGATGATCTCGCCACCCTTGGCGGTGCTCTGGCTCATCACCCAGTCCAGATAGTCGCCCTTGATCTTGTCGGCGCCCAGTTGCCGCAGGTCATAGAAGTTCTGCGGCTGCTGCACGAACTTGGGCAGATCGTCGCCCTGGATCAGCACCAGGTCGGGCACCTTGCCGCCGGCCAGCGCCGTGGTCAGCGCCTGCGCCGTCTCCACCGAGCCGCCCACTTCGGTCAGCTTCACCTGGATGCCCGGGTTCTGTTTCTGGTAGACCTCGACGTCGGCTTTCTGGTTGATCCCGGAGAACGACCAGAACTCGAACGACTTGCCGTCGCCCGTTGGTTGCGACGGAGAACCGCCGCCACCACAGGCGGCCGCGGTCAGGGCGAGGGCCATGGCGAGCACGGCCGATGTTGCGATACGGAGCTTCACGGCGATCTCTTCCCCTGGGGGTCGGTGCTGAAGAGCTGGTACGGACTGACGGCGGCGCGCCCATGGAGTGGAGTTCGTCGCGGCGCCTGAAATTTTCGTAACTTGGGCCGATCGTTAATCGGGGACTTTAGGCACTTCCCGCTAACCCGGTCAATAATCTGGTCGTAAGATTGCCGAAACAATCAGGCAACAGGCCGAAAGCGCGGCGCTAGACTGCGGCCCATGACCGCGACCCAGGAGCCGCCCGCACCCGGCACCGCAGGTGGTACAGGACCCCGCACCACGCCCAACCAGCCGCTGACCA
The DNA here is from genome assembly GCF_020215705.1 of Nonomuraea aurantiaca. Lineage (GTDB taxonomy): Bacteria > Actinomycetota > Actinomycetes > Streptosporangiales > Streptosporangiaceae > Nonomuraea > Nonomuraea aurantiaca. The sequence goes on from NZ_JAIWNB010000016.1 coordinate 231,716, forward strand.
TCGCGCAGCTCGCCGAGCTGGCCGGAGTTTCCACGGCCACGGTCTCCAAAGTGGTGAACGGCCGTTCCGAGGTCGCGCCGGAGACCCGGGCCCTGGTCGAGGGGCTCATCCGCGAGCACGGCTACCGGCGGCAGAGGCGGCGCGACAGCCCCGCCGCCCTGGTGGAGCTGGTCTTCCACGCGCTGGAGGGCGACTACCCGATAGAGATCATCAAGGGCGTCGAGCGGGTGGCGCAGGAGCACGACCTGGCGCTGGTGCTCTCCCAGCTGCGGCACCACCACGTTCCCGGCCGGAGCTGGATCGAGGGCGTGATGAGACGCCGGCCCAGCGGTGTCATCGCGGTGTTCAGCAGCCTGACCGACGCCCAGTGCCACCAGCTCGCCAGCCGTGACATCCCGCTCGTCCTGCTGGACCCGAGCGGCGAGCCCGGCCACCAGGTGCCCTCGGTGGGCGCCGGCAACTGGAACGGCGGGCTCTCCGCGACGCGCCACCTGCTGCAGCTCGGCCACCGGCGGATCGGCATCATCACCGGCCCCGACTACGCGCTGTCCAGCCGGGCCCGCCTCGACGGCTACCGCGCCGCGCTGGACATGGCCGGCGTGCCCATCGACCCGGACCTGATCCGCGCGGGCGACTTCCTGATCGAAGGCGGCCTGGCCCAGGCCCATCGGCTGCTGCGGCTGCCCGATCCGCCCACCGCGATCTTCGCCTGCAACGACGGGCAGGCCACGGGCGTCTACGGGGCGGCCTACGAGCGGGGGCTCCGCATCCCCGACGACCTGAGCGTGATCGGCTTCGACGACCTGCCGCCGATGCGGTGGGCCATCCCGCCGCTGACCACGATCCGCCAGCCGCTCACCGAGATGGCCGCCGCGGCCACCAGGATGCTGGTGGCGCTCACGCACGGCGAGACCGTGCCGCAGAACCGGATCGAGCTCGCCACCGAACTCGTGGTGCGAGGGAGCACGGGGCCTTGCCGCCCTTAAGAAGTTCCGAAAGTTTCTGGATTGTTTCCGTATGTATCGGACCGCTGGAGGGCGGTTCGGGCCCGGGCCGCCATGGCCTCGTCCACCATTTCCCCTTCGAAGGTGATCGCCCCGGCGCCGTGTCGCTGCGCCTCCTCCACGGCGGCGATCATCCGCGCGTAGCGGGCGAGCTCCTCCGGCGTGGGCGAGAAGACCTCGTTGATCACCGGGACGTGGGAGGGGTGGATCGCCATCATGCCCTCGTAACCCAGGGAGCGGTTCTGCTCGGCGAACGCCCGCAGCCCTTCGAGGTCGGCGATGTTCGTCCAGAGGCCCGCGATCGGGCAGGGCGCGCCCGCCGCCCGGACGTCCAGCAGGACGCGCGACCGCAGCGCCAGGGTCTCAGCACCCTCAGCGCTCCAGCGGTAGCCGACCGCCCGCTCGACGTCGCCCCCCTTGCCGGTGACCGCGCCCAGGTAGGCGATGCGGGGCACGGCCCGGCCGATGTCGTACGCCGCACGCAGCGCGGCGGCGCTCTCCAGCAGCGGCACGAGGGCGATGTGGCCCTGGGGCAGGCCGTGTTCGCGCTCGCACCAGCTCAGCAGCCGGTCGGCCAGGCGTACGTCCCCTTCGTCGGCGACCTTGGGCAGGACCACCCCGGCCAGGCGGGCGTGCGCGATGGCCCGCAGGTCCTCGGCGGCCGCCCAGCCGTCGAGGGGGTTGATCCGGACGAGAAGCGCCAGGTCGCCCGTCGCGCCGGCGACGGCCTCGGCCACGCGCGCGCGGGCGATGGCCTTGCCGGCCTGCGGGACGGCGTCCTCCAGGTCGAGGATGGCCGCGTCGGCTCCCGCGGCCGCCGCCTTGGCCAGCCATTCGGTACGGGTGCCGGGCACGAAGAGCAGGGAGCGCAGCGGCGGCCGGTCAGATGACACCGCGCTTCTCCAGATCCGCGAGCTGGTCGGCGCCGAGCCCGAGCCACTGGCGGTAGACGAGGGCGTTGTCCTGCCCGAGCGCGGGTCCGGTTCGCCAGACGTGTCCGGGTTTCTGGTGGAAGTGCGGCAGGGCGGCCTGCATGCGGACCGGCCCCAGGTCGGGGTCGTCGACGGTGATGATGTCGCCGCGTTCGGCGTACACGGGGTCGCCGGCGATGTCCTCGGCGGTGAAGACGCGGGAGGCGACCACCTCGGCGTCCGCGAACGCCTCCAGGCACTCGGCGGTCCCGCGCGCCGCCACCCATTCGCGCAGTCCCTGGTCCAGCCGTTCCCGGCCGGCGAGTTGCCGCTGCGTCGTGGCGTACTCCTCCTCGGGCAGGCCCAGGAGACGGACGACGTTCAGGACCGAGCGGAGGGTCGCGGAGGTCACGGTGATCCAGTCGCCGTCGCCGGACAGGTAGGTGTTGATGACCGCGGCCGGCGCGACGGCCAGCTGGTTGCCGGACCTGCCGGGTACGACGCCGAGCTGGTCATGCGTGATGACCTGCCATTCGACCAGCCGGAACAGCGGCTCGAACAGGGCCAGGTCGATCCACTCGCCGTCGAAGGCGGGGTCGTTGGCCCGCCGGTGCAGGGCGGCGAGCACGGCGTAGGCGCCCATCAGCCCGGTCACGGCGTCGCCGTGGGAGAACCCGGTGTGCACGGGCGGCCCGTCGGGGAAGCCGGTCAGGTGCACCACGCCGCTCCTGGCCTCGCCGACCTTGCCGAAGCCCGGCGCGTCGGCCTGCGAGGAGGTCGCGCCGAATCCGGAGATCTGCAGCAGGACGGCCTTGGGGTTGATCCGATGCACGGCCTCCCAGTCCAGCTCCCAGGCTCGCAGCCGGCTCGCGCGCAGCGTGACGATCACGACGTCGGCCCAGGCCACGAGCCGGTGGGCCACCTGCCGGCCGTCGGGATCGTGCAGGTCCAGGGTGACGGAGCGCTTGTTCCGGCCCGCGACCTTGAACCACAGCGGTACGCCGTCGCGCGTCGGGCCCATGGCGCGGGCGGCGTCACCGAGGCCGGGGGGTTCGACGTGGATCACGTCGGCGCCCTGGTCGGCGAGCATGGACCCGGCCAGCGGCCCGGCGACCACATGGGCGAACTCCACCACTTTCAGACCACGCAACTGCCCTTGGCCGTGCTGCTGTTCGGTCGCCTGTTCGCTCGCCTGTTCGGTCGCCACGCATGAGCTCCTTCGCACTGTCCGGTGCTGTCATCCTGCCCAAGGCGAGAAATGCGGGTCCAGCACAAGAAGTCGATAAATTCATGCTATTTACGCATTAACCCATCCAGGAGACACCCGGTGGCAGCTCCGTACGGAACTCTTCGAGCACATCCAGGAACGCGGCCGCCGCGAGCGGTAGCGTTCGGCGCGCTCGGACCACGACGTCCAGCCGCCGCTCCACCACGGGCCCGGTCAACCGGCGGTGCACGACGTGCCCCGGACCCAGGAGGGGCAGCACCAGAGCGGGCATCGCCGACACTCCGAGCCCGGCGGCGACCAGGCCGCCCACGGTCGCCACGTTGCTCGCCTCCGCCGCGGGCGTCACGGCGGCGCCCGCCTGGGCGAACGCCGCGTCGGTGAGCCTGCGTACACTGGACTGCGGCCCGACGGCCAGGAACGGCTCGGCGGCCAGGTCCTCCCAGGTGACCTCGTCACGCTCGGCGAGCGGGTGCCCCTCGGGCAGTACGGCGTGGAACTGGTCGCGGATCAGCGGACGATGGTCGAGCCGGTCCGGCGACGCGCCCACCGTGGTGATCGCGAAGTCGGCGTCACCCGACAGCACCCTGCCGAGGACGGCCCGTTCGAGCCCGTCCATGATGCGGACCGCCACCCGCGGCCGCTGGCGCCGGAAGGCGGAGATCATGCGCGGCAGCAGCACCGCCGCGACCGAGGGCAGCGTGGCCACGGCCACCACGCCCGACTCGCCGAGCAGGTAGCGCCGCAGCTCCTTCATCCCCGACTCGTGAGCGCCGACGATCTGCTCGGCCACCCGCAGGGTCTCCAGGCCCGCCGCGGTGAGCTGGACGTTGCGGGTGTCGCGCTCCAGCAGGCGGGCATCGAGCACCCGTTCCAGGTCGGCGACCGCACGGCTCAGGGTCGACTGCGAGACGTGCAGGTGCGCCGCCGCGGCGGTGAAGCTCGCCGCCCTGGCCACGGCGACATAGGCGGCGAGTTGCCGGAGAGTAGCGTCCATGAGGCCAACCTATGCACATACCGCATGGATAAATCCACTTTTGATGGTGGACGTGAAAGGTCAGCGCTCGGAAACTTCTCCGTAACCCTCCGAAAGGACCTCGATGATCGCGACCCTCGGCTTTCTCACCATCGGCCTGTTCCTGGTGCTCACCATGACCAGGCGCGTCTCGGTCCTCACCGCGTTGGTGCTGGTCCCGGTGTTGCCAGCGCTTGCCGGCGGCTTCGGCGCCGAGATGGGTCCGATGATCCTCGCCGGGCTGGGCAAGGTGGCGCCCACCGGCATCATGATCGCTTTCGCGGTCCTGTACTTCAGCCTGATGATCGACACGGGGCTGTTCGACCCGCTGATCCGCGGCATCCTGCGCCTGGCCAAGGACGACCCACTGCGGATCGCCGTCGGCACGGCCGTCATCACGATGTGCGTGGCCCTGGACGGCGACGGCGCCTCGACCTTCCTCATCACCGTCTCCGCCCTGCTGCCCGTCTACAAACGGCTGCGGATGAGCCCCCTGGTGCTCACCGGCGTCGTCTGCCTGGGCGCCGGCGTGATGAACATGATCCCCTGGGGCGGCCCCACCGCGCGGGCGATGGCGGTGCTGAAGCTGGACAGCTCGCAGGTGTTCACCCCGGTCCTGCCCGCGATGGTCATCGGCATCGTCTGGGTGCTGGTGGCGTCGTACCTGATCGGCCTGCGCGAACGCCGTCGCCTCGGCACGGTGTCCCTGCCCGAGCCCACGCCGGAGCCCGCGGCCGAGTTCGTCGCCGGAGACGGGCCCGGGACGCCCCTTGCCCCGCCGCGCAGGCACCCGGCCCTGACCGTCTTCAACCTGGCGCTGACCGTCGCGCTGCTCGTCGGGCTCATCCTGCAGGTCATGCCGCTTCCGGTGCTGTTCGTGGTCGGGTTCGCCATCGCCGCGCTGGTCAACCACCCCTCCTGGGAGAAGCAGCAGGAACTGCTCGACAGGCACGCCAAGAGCGTCGTCCTGGTCACCACGATGATCTTCGCCGCGGGGGTCTTCACCGGAATCCTCACCGGGACCAAGATGATCAACGAGATGGCCACCGCGTTCGTCGGCATCATCCCCGACTCCTTCGGCGGCCACCTGCCGGTGCTGGTCGCGATCACGGGCATGCCGCTCAGCCTGGTCTTCACCCCTGACGCCTACTACTTCGGCGTACTGCCCGTGCTCGCCCAGACGGCCGGTGGCTTCGGCATCGAGTCCGCCGAGGTCGCCAGGGCCGCCATCCTCGGCCAGATGACCACCGGCTTCCCGCTCAGCCCGCTCACCGCCGCGACGTTCATCCTGGTCGGGATGAGCGGCGTACAACTCGGCCAGCACCAGCGCTTCATCTTCGGCTGGGCGTTCGCCACCACCCTGGTCATGACCGTGGCCGCGCTCCTGACCGGCGCCATCTCCCTCTGACCGCGCGAGGAGCACCCCCCTCATGAAGTACGGCAGAATCGCCGCCGCGCTGTCCGCCCTGTCCGCCCTCGTGGCAGCGCCCACCCCCGCGCACGCTGACACTGTGCTGCCCTCGGATCGCTTCTTCTCCTACGACCGGCCCGCCTCGTACGGCGTGCACACCGAGCGGGTCTCGGTGCCCCTGCGCGACGGCAGCCACCTGGCCTGCGACCTGCACCGGCCCGCCGGCCCCGACGGCAGGCCCGCCGACGGCCGCTTCCCCGGCATCGTCTACGACTACAACGCCTACGACCAGCTGCAGCCACAGGGCCAGGCGGCGGCCTTCTTCGTCACCCGCGGCTACACCGCCGCCGTGTGCAACGTCCGCGGCACGGGCGCCTCACCTGGGCGCCTCGACCCGTTCAGCGCGCAGGAGCAACGCGACAACTACGACCTCATCGAGTGGCTGGCGGCCCAGCCCTGGTCCACCGGCAAGATCGGGCAGACCGGTGTCAGCTACGGCGGCCACACCTCCCTCCTGGTCGCGGTGAACAAGCCGCCCCACCTGGCCGCGATCATCCCCGTCGACGGAATCAGCGACTGGTACGAGAACACCATCTATCGCGGCGGCATCTACTCGGCCAGGATCCGGGACTGGCAGCGCGCCGTCGCGCCCGACACCCTGGTGACCTACGCCGAGCACCCGCTCTACGACGACTACTGGCGAGAGCGCAGCGTCAAGGCCCGCTGGAAGAACCTGGACGTCCCGGTCCTGGAGATCGCCGGATGGTACGACAGATACCGGGCCGCCATGGTGGCGAACTTCCAGGCCCGCCCGAAGAACGTCTGGCTGGTCGCCGGCCCCTGGCAGCACGGCTGGCCGTCGGGCCAGCCCGCCGACATCGGCAACGGCGCCTACCTCGCCTGGTGGGACCACTGGCTCGCCGGCCGCACCGACGCGCCGCTGCCCGCCGCCAAGGTGACCTCCTACCAGGTTCCGAGCACCGGCTGGCAGCAGTTCGCGACCTGGCCCCCTGCCAGGACCCGGCAGACCCGGCTCGGCCTGGGCGCCGACGGCACGCTGACGACAGGATGGAGCAAGCCGGCCACCCTCGCCTTCACCGTCAACACCGAGACGACCCCCGCGACCCCGGACGAGCGGCTCACCTTCCAGACGCGGCCCTACCAGCAGGACACCGTCCTGGGCGGCGACGTCATCGCGAAGGTACGCGCCGCATTCAGCGCCACCGACGGCAACATCGCGGTCGTGGTCGAGGACGTCGCCCCCGACGGTACGGCCGGCCGCATCACCCAGGGCTGGCTGAAGGCGAGCCACCGGTTCGGTCACGAACGCGCCGTCCCCGTCCGGCCGGGCAAGACCTACGACCTGGAGATCCGCACCTGGCCGACCCACTACCGGCTGAGCGCCGGTCACAGCCTCCGGGTGACCGTGTCCAGCGACGACCATCCCGAGATCGACTCCGACGCCCCGGCGGGCCGGGTCCAGCTGCGCGTGGGATCCGGCGGCACCGAAATCCGGCTCGGCACGCTCACGGGGAAGGACGTCCGATGACCCGGCTCAGGACGCCCGCTGGGAAGAACGCCCGCCTGCCCCACCTCGGGAGGCTCGTGGCCGCGATCGCCGCCGTACTGTCGATGGCGATCCCCCTGAACGCGCGGCCATCCGCCGCGTCTGTGACGGCGGCCGAGAGCGGGACGTGCGAGGGCCTGACCGCCATGACGCTGCCCGACGCGACCGTCACCCTCGCCGAATCGGTACCGGCGGGCAGATACACCTCCCCCGACGGCCGGGTCCTGCCGTCCGTGCCCGCCTTCTGCCGCGTCCACGGCGTCGCCAAGCCGGTGCCGAACTCCAGCATCGGCTTCGAGGTGTGGATCCCTCAGCAGGGGTGGAACCAGCGCCTGCTGATGTTCGGCAACGGCGGATACAGCTCGGCCATCGACTTCCCGTCCATGGGCGGCCTCGCGCTGTCGGCCGGGTACGCCACCGTCGGCACCGACACCGGGCACACCGGTGACGACCCTGACGTGTTCCGCCAGGGCGCCGCCAATCCGGAGATCATCGTCGACTGGGGCCACCGCGCGGTCCACGAGACGATCGTCAACGCCAAGCCGATCGTCGAGGCGTACACCGGCGCCAAGCCGCGCTACTCCTATTTCATCGGCTGCTCCACCGGCGGCCACCAGGCGCTGATGGAGGCCCAGCGCTACCCGGACGACTTCGACGGCATCGTGGCCGGCGCCCCGGGGAACAACCGCGTCGCGCTCAACGCCGGCTTCCTCTGGCAGTTCCTCCGCAATCACACCCCTGGAAGCACCTCTGACCCGATCGTCCCGGCGGCCAAGCTGCCGCTGCTGACGAGCGCGGCCGTCAAGCGGTGCCGGGGCGGAGACGGCGGCCTGGCGACCGACGACTTCCTCACCGATCCGCGACGCTGCTCCTTCGATCCCGCCTCGCTCCGCTGTCCCGCCGGCGACGCCCCCACCTGTCTGACCAAGCGCCAGGTACAGGCGTTGCGGGAGATGTACGCGGGCGCCCGCGACCCGCGTACCGGCGAGCAGATCTACCCCGGCTGGCCGGTGGGCAGCGAAGCACCCGTGGTGGACGCGGCGGGCACCGTGCGGGTGGGCTGGAGCGCGTACTGGGGCACCACCGAGCCGGCGCGGGCGAACTTCTGGCGCTACTGGGTCTTCAACGATCCGAACTGGAACTGGTGGACCTTCGACTTCCACCGCGACCTGCGCCTGGCCCAGAAGAAGCTCGGCCCGATCATCAACGCCACCGACCCGGACCTGAGGCCGTTCCGGCGCAGTGGCGGCAAGCTCATCATGTACACGGGCTGGGCCGACCCGGTCGTCTCCGCCCACGACACCATCGACTACTTCCGCCAGGTGGTTCGCGCCACCTCCGGCGAGCGTCAGCCGGGCAGCGCGGCGGTCGCGCGGACGCGGGAGTTCGCCCGGCTGTTCATGGTCCCCGGCATGGCCCACTGCGGCGGCGGCCCCGGCCCGAACGTCTTCGACAAGCTGACCCCGATCGTGAACTGGGTCGAGCGCGGAGCGGCGCCCGCCGAGATCGTCGCGACGAAGTACGTACACGACAACCCGGCGGACGGCGTCGCGATGACCCGTCCCCTCAGACCCTTCACGTGTCAGCCGTAGCGGACGGAGGTCAGCCGATACGGATCGGGAGGGTCCGCGGCCCGCGGACCTGGCCCGCCGCCCAGGTCACGGCGGCCGGGTCGGCCAGGCTGAAGTCCGGGAACCGCTCCAGCCACACCTCGAGCGCGACCCGCAGCTCCATGCGCGCCAGGTGCGACCCCACACAGCGGTGAATGCCCAGGCCGAACGCGACGTGCCGGTTGACCTCACGGTCGATGACGACCTCGCCCGCCCGGTCGAACTGCGCCGGATCGCGGTTGGCCGCCGGGAACGACAGCAGAACCCAGTCGTCGGCCTTCATGTCGCCGCCACGCCAGTGCATGTCCTGCTTGACCAGCCGGGCCATCGTGACCGGCGCGTACGCCCGCAGGAACTCCTCCATCGCGGTCGGCAGCAGCGCCGGCTCGGCGACCAGGCGCTCACGGTCGGCGGGGGTCTTCGCCAGGTGCCACAGCGACGCGCCGATCGCGCTCCAGGTCGTGTCGATACCGGCGATGAGCAGCAGCGCCATCGTGCCCGCCACGTGGGACGGGTCGAGCTTGTTGCCGTCGAGCTCGGCGTCGATCAGGTAGCTGGTGAGGTCGTCGCGCGGGTGCTCGACGTGTTCGCGGATCTGCACGAGCAGGTAGTCGAACAGCTGCTGCGAACGGGCGAACCGTTCCTCCGGCGGCAGGTTGATGCCTTCGAGGGCGTTCTCGACGAACTCCCGGAACTGCGGCCCGTCCTCGGGCGGAAAGCCGAGCATCTCGGCGATGACCCGCATCGGGATGTGCTGGGCGTAGTCGGCGGCGGCGTCGACGACGTCCTGCCCCGCCATCGCGTCGATGAGCGCGTGGCAGTACGCCCTGGTCCCCGCCTCCCGCTTGGCCACCGCGGACTTGGTGAACGCCGGCAGCAGCAGCTTGCGCGCGTGGTGGTGGAAGGGCGGGTCGGAGGAGATCGGCGGCGCGGTGCCCACCGGGGCCAGCTCGACGGGCGGCCTGAAGTTGCTCATGATGATCGCCCGGGACGAGAAATGCTCGGTGTCGTAGGCGATGGCCGCGACGTCCTCGTAGCGGGTCGGCAGCCACCCGCCGCCGAACCGCTCGGTGTGCGCGATCGGGCAGCGCTGCCGCAGCTCGTCCTGGATGGGGTACGGGTCGGCCGCCCACTCCGGCTCGGCGTGGGAGAAATCGGTCGCCCAGTCCGAGACGGGGCCGGTGATGACCTCGTTACGGGAACCCAGGGGCGGCTCTTCCAGAGCTTCCCGGTAATCCTGGTTGAAGCGGTCGTCCACGGTCATGTCTATGCTCCTAGAGGATCTCGATCGCTCGTTCGGGACAGTTGGACACCGCCAGGCGCGCCGCGCGCTCGTCGTCCGGGGGCACGATCCCCTCGCCGATCACCTGCCCGTAGCCCTCGTCGTCCTCGCCGAACAGGTCGGGGGCGAGGTCGTAGCAGCGACCATGCCCCTGACAGCGCTCGGAGTCGATCCGCACTTTCACTGTGGTGCTCCCCTCTGAGCCGTGGTCTCGATGGCCTGTGCCGTGGTGCCGACGGCTTGTGCGGTGGTGCCGATGGTCTGTGCTGTGGTGTCAATGGTCTGTGCTGTGGTGTCAATGGTCTGTGCTGTGGTGTCAATGGTCTGTGCTGTGGTGTCAATGGGGGCCAGGGCGGCGACGACGCGGGTGAGCAACGCGGTCCACTCCTCGTCGTCCACCGCGTGCAGGTCAGGGGTGATGAGCGCGCTGCCCATCGCGAGCGCGAGGCAGAAGTGAGCGAGCGCGTTCCCCGACAGCGCGGGGTCGAGCTCGCCGGCACTCTCGGCGACGTCGGCGAGCCCCGCCAGCCAGTCGGCGCGTTCGCCGATGTAGTCGCGCATCGGCTGCGCGACCTCCTCATCACGACGGGCCGCGACCAGGGCCTCGACGATGAGATGGCCGCCGGCATCACGCTTGTACGGCAGCCGGCGACCGACCACGACGAGCAGCTCCGCGATCGACCGGTTCGGATCGGCGGCCAGAAGATCGGCCAGCAACCGCGGCCCGTGTGCGCGCAGCGCGGCCACGAGCAGCTGGGCCTTGGAGCCGAAGTGCGCGTACAGCGCGCCGTTGCTCACCCCGGCGGCCGCGGCGATGTCCGCCACGCGCGTACCTTCGTACCCACGCTCGGCGAAGACCTCGGCGGCCGCTCGCAGCAAGCGTTCACGCGTCTCGGCCGCGGTGACGCCTGCGATACGCCCCATGATCAAATTAAAAGACTGTTCATTTGATTCGTCAAGAGCCGCTTCACACAGTTTTGTCGCTGTCTGAACGGCCTTGAAGACGGCAGTCCGTCACGGCAACTGGAAGCGGACATGGCAGTGGGCCATCGGGGTTGGCAGTAGGGGCGCGTACGGCAGGAGATTCGGCTCGGGGATGGTGGCGGTCTATCACCGGCGGCCGGCGTTGGTGGTGGCACCCGGCGTGCGGCGAGCCGGTGCGTTTTCTCCTGGCGAGCTTTGGTTCTCCTGGCGAGTTTGGGCTGACAGGGAACTCGCCCGCGTCCCCGCGACAGTAGTCCGTGTGGATGTGAAGATGCGTGCCCGCCTACGGGACGGCGATCAACAGGCCTTGGGCGAGCTTTTCGACCAGTACGCCACGAGCGTCTACAACCACGCCTATTGGGTGGTCGGCGACTGGTCGACAGCCGAGGACGTGGTGTCGCTGACGTTCATGGAGGTGTGGCGATTACGGGAACGGCTCGACCCGGACGGCGGCTCGCTGCGCCCATGGCTGCTGGGAGTGGCCACCAACGTGGGCCGCAACCTGCACCGAGCCACACGGCTGCACCGAAACGCCCTCGCCAAGATGCCCCGCGCCGATCCCGTCCCGGATTTCGCCGACGAGGTGGTCGGGCGGATCGCCGACGCGCAGCGACTGGAGGATGTGCGCAGGGCGATCGGGCGGTTGCGCAGGCACGAGCGGGACGTGCTGCTGCTGTGCGCCGGGGCCGGGCTCGACTACGCCGAGGCGGCCGAGGCGCTCGGCATCCCGATCGGCACCGTGCGGTCCCGGCTATCCCGGGCCCGCAAAAAGCTGGAACTCGCCATGACCCCGGCGACAGGTAAGAGCGACCGCGGCACCGCGGTCCGGTCCGCCAAGGAGCACTCATGAACATTTTCCCCGAAAAACGGGACTTTCCTGAGGGCCGTCGGCAACTACTCAAGGAGTTCGTAATGACCGCGATCCAGGACGAGCCCACCCCGGATATGCAGCGTCGCAGACTGCTGCGCCCTGCGCTACTGGCACCCGCCCTGGGCCTGGCCGCCGCAGCCGCGGTGGCCCTCCCGCTGGTCTTTGGCGGCACCCCCGCATACGCCGTGACCAAGAACGCCGACGGCACCGTGACCATCACCATCAACGAGGCCAAGGACCCCAAGGCACTCCAAGCCGACCTGCAGAAGATGGGCTACGACATCATCGTCGACTACCTGCCGGCGGGCAAGAAGTGCGCCACCCGGCCGCGCAGCCCGCACTGGCTGTCGAAGGAACAGGCTCCCCTTGCCGTCTTCCCGCCCCCCGACGATGTGAGCGGCTTTCAGATCGACCCGGCCCAGATCAAGCCGGGGCAGACCGGCGTGCTGGAGTTCGGTGTGAACGACAACCCCAAGCCGGGTGACGTCGTGGCGGCGATCTGGGCGCGGGTCTCCGACGGCCCCGTAGCGCCGTGCGAACTCGTCGACGGCAACGCGCCGCTCGGCGATCCCGGGACCGCCCCGGTCCCGGAGAAGCCATAGCGCACGTTCCCTTCCGTGGCTTTTCGCGTGGCGCGCCCGGCATCGAGGTGAGAGATTGACGCCACCGCCGCAGCATGATCACGACCTGGTGGTCGGGCGGCGGTGGCGGCACTGACGTCCAGGCGTGGCTTGTGAGCAGAGATCGGGCCGGCTGACCCGTGCGGATCACTACCGCACCTGAGCAAACCTGAGAAGTGGGCAAGGCTCACCACCTGCACACGCCCGGGACCTCGAAGATCAGAACTTGCCCGAGGCACCACGTGCTCCAGGTCGGTGAACACGTTCACGACAGTTGATCTTCGGGTTGATACTGCCAACTCCGATGGCGCAACCACCGGTATTTCGAGTGGCTGCACATTGGCAGTGCCCAGGTGGGGAGCAGCTCTCACTGCCAACTTCGCTGCGTCCAGACAGTCGCTGTCTGAGCGGCCTTGAAGACGACAGTCCGTCACGGCAACTGGAAGCGGACATGGAAGGGGTGCAGCGCGACTATCTGATCTATGACGATCCGCTCTTGAGCAATTACCGGCGGGCGATCTCACCAGTCCCGGGCAAGGGCAGGAAGTGGCCGATCCGCTACAACCCGGGCGACCCCAGCAGGATGTTCATCTTCCTTGAAGGCGCCTGGCACGTGCTGTTCTGGACACACCTGCCGGATCCGGCGATCCCGTTCACCTCGCGGATGGTCGAAGAGGCCGCAAGCTACTCCTCGATGGCGGGCTGCGGGAGATCGCCGAGGCGCTGGTGGATCTGCAGCGCCGGATGGACGCGCCAGAGTCGGCGACCGCGCGCACCCGCCGCGAGTTGCTGCGGCCTCGCGAGGACGCGCGCGCCATCAAAGGTGATCAAGCTCGCGCCCGGTTCGGTGAGCAGGAGGAGCCTCCGGAGCCGACCCTGGTCCCGCCCGCTGGCGAGGCTTCCTCGGTGCCGCCGGCGAAGCCGCCCGTGGGCAGGATGGTGTTTTCGTACCTGTCGCTGCTGGCGAGGAAGAGGGCGAAGCCCCAGGCGCTGGTGGGTTCGGCTCCCACTTTCGTCGAGGTCTTGGAGCCCGCTTGCTCGCGACGATAGGCGGTCGCGGGCGGAGCGGTATCAGTTTTCAGGCCGCGCCTGCTCCGGGGGGACGGTCGCGGACAGGGCGTGCAGATCGTCGAAGGCTTGGAGGAGATGTGCGTCCAAGCTCTGTGAGGGGTCGTCGATCCAGGCTTGGGCGGCGTGGTGGAAGGTGGCCCAGCCGGTTTGTGCGGCCAGGCTGGCCAGCCGGTCGGGGACATCGCGCTGACGTAGCGCTTCCGCTAGAGCTTCGGTGAGGGCTGCGGCCTTGGCCAAGTCACGTTCTCGCAGGGCTGGCGTCTTGGCGATGACCGCTAGGCGTGGCTCGGAGAACGGGCGGTTGTCTTCAAGGATCCGTCCGGCTTTCCGGAAGGCGTACAGCAGAATGCCGAATGGTTGCAGGCCGTCGGGGGCATCGGCGACCTCCTGCATCAGCGCGGCGCGCAGCTCGGCTTCACCGCCGAAGAGCACCTCGCGCTTGTCCGGGAAGTGCCGGAAGAACGTGCGCTCGTTGACGCCGGCCCGGGCGGCGATCTCAGCTGTGGTGGTCTGATCGAACCCGCGCTCCCGGTACAGCTCCAGAGCCGCCTGCTGAAGGCGGCGGCGCGCTTCTATTCCACTTCGTGGCACCCCTCGAAGATACCGCATACGTCAGTGACTGACACTGCTTGACGCCAGTGACTGGCACTAAGTAACGTCAGCCACTGGCTCTACTTAGTGCCAGTAACTGGCGTCAAATGGGAGGTTTTCATCGCTGATGGCAGCGACCCGACCTTTCAGTCCGAACGCCGTCGAGGCGGTCAAGGTTTCCGTGCCGCCTCGACGGGCCTGACAGGACGTGCATGCGACACGTCGCTGCGCTGCTGCCCTCGAAGGCAGGCCATTCCCGCCTCACCTGCACCGGACCCGTTCAGCGGCCCCCCGCTGCACACACCCACACAGAGAGCGTTTCATGCACATCTTTGTCACTGGTGGTTCTGGCCAGACCGGCCCCGCCGTCGTCGCCGAGCTCGTCGCAGCCGGCCACACCGTCACTGGACTGGCGCGCTCGGATGCCGCCGCCGCCCGGCTGGAGTCGGTGGGCGCCACACCACACCGCGGCTCCCTGGACGACCATGACAGCCTGCGCCGTGGCGCCGAAGCCGCCGACGGCGTCCTGCACATGGCTTACGGCGGGGACTTCTCCGACCTCGACGACATGATGAGGCGCGACCGGACCGCGATCGAGGCCCTCGGCCAGCCGTTGGAACACTCGGGCAAGCCGCTCGTCATCACCTCGGGCACTCTGCTCATGCCCGCCGGCCGGGAGACCACCGAGAAGGACGAGCCCGACGCGGCCGGGATCGCCGCCTTCCGCATCGCGGGCGAGCGAGCCTGTCTGGGCTTCGCCGCCCGGGGAGTGCGCGCGAGCGTGGTCCGCCTCGCTCCCACCGTCCACGGCCCGGAAGATCACGGCTTCATCTCCATGCTCATCTCCACCGCGCGAAAGACGGGCGTCTCGGCCTACGTCGGCGACGGCACCAACCGGTGGCCCGCGGTGCACCGGCTCGACGCCGCGGTCCTGTTCCGCCTGGCACTGGAGAAGGCTCCTGCGGGCAGTGTGCTGCACGGAGCGGCCGAAACCGGCGTCACCATGAAGAGCATCGCGCAGACCATCGCCCGGGGCCTGGACCTGCCAGCGATCTCGCTGACCCCCGACGAGGCCGCCGGGCACTACGTCAGCCCGTTCATGGCCAGGGTCTACAGCTTCGACGGGCCCGTCTCCAGTGCTCACACACAGGAGCTGCTCGGCTGGTCTCCCGCCCATCCGACACTTCTCGATGACCTGGAGCACGGCGACTACTTGGCCACGCCGGCCTCCTGACCCCCTCACACCCATCCGAACTCCGGTCGTCTGTGTCCTCGGGGGCGTCCGGGTCGTGCAGAGGCCGCAGTCCCTGGCCGGAACCGACGCTCTGTCCGTCAGCCAGTTCGCCGTCGACATAGGCGAACGGCCGCGGTGACGGACGTCCAGACCCGCGAGTTGGGCCAGGAGGCGCGGACACGGGCGGTCAGCTTCTGGGCGCGGGAGGGACTTGGCCGACTCCGGGCGCAGGTGGTGCTGCACGCAGCGCGGGGCCACTGCAATGCCCGGATCGCCCGGGAGACGGGCCTGCACCTGGACACGGTACGTCGGTGGCGAAACCGGCTCTCCCATGGCGGCCTGCCGGCCTTGGCCGACGCCAGACGCTCCGGGCGCCAGCCCGGTTCACCCCGATGCAGGTCGCCGAGACCAAGGCCCTGGCCTGCCAGTTACCGGCCGAGACCGGCATCCCGCTGTCGCGCTGGTCGTGCCCTGAACTGGCCGCCGAACAGACGGCGATCCTCGACCTGATCCTTAGCGCCGAGCGAACGCCCGTCCCCGGGGGACACCTCGTGCTTCCGTTCGGAATCGTCGATCACGGGCTGCCACGCGTCCCGGACTAACTTCTTCAGACGCCTGCGGGGATTTCGTCAACAGCGGCCAGAAGGGGGCCGGGGTATGTGCTTGCACTGGCGCTCGGACATCCGACACTAACCGGACACACATGGGGGCTGGGATATCGGTACGGTTCCCCAGGCGCGTTGAACGCGCCAGACCCATCTCCAACTTCGGACTCGCGTTCCAGCACCGATCTGAGGCGTCCGGCTCCCCAGAAGACCTCTCCTGGCGCCGGAGGGCCGGCTCATCCCCGACATCAACCCGGCGTTTCCCATCAGCAGGCAAGGCCCGGATCCCGACCGGCTCAATCAGCATCTCCGTGAGCAGGGCATCGACCTGGCCGCCGCTGACAGCATCGACAACTCCATCCCGGCCCTGGCACTCGCCTGCCTCTCCGCCGGTGGGGGCTCATCGACGCATCCATGGACAATGACGCCGGCGTCGAGACGGTGAACGGCAATCACGGACGGGCCGACCTCGCGCGCAGCATCCGAAGGGCCGGTTGGGATCAGATCGCCCACTGGACACCGGGCGTTCCGGGCTCCGGTTCGTGGCCGCCGCCGGACGAAATCGTGAAACCCAAGCTCACGATCGCTCAATGGCTTCTCACGATCGACGTCCTCGAACGCTGGGCCGCCGCCGATCGCACCGGGCGGCAGGAAGCCGCCGCCCAAGAGCGCGAGCTCCGAGATTCGACCGGGTACTGCCAACTTCGATGACGTCGCCTGGGCGGTGTACGGCAGGAGGTTCGGCCCGGGAGGCCGTGGACCCCAGGGTCGCCGCCGAAACATCGGGCCCGGCGACCCCTGGCGGGGCGCCGGGCCGGAAGCCGGTGGTCAGTTCGGGACAGGGCTGCCCTGGCAGCCGCTGTCGATCTTGCCGGTCTCGAAGTACCGCACCACGTCGGCGGCGCACTCGAGCACCCGGGTGGTCGACACGTGCACGTCGTCGGCGACCGTATAGACGGTGCCGCCGATGGCGCGCCGCGTCTGCAACGTCCAGTCGTAGACGGACATGAACTCGTGCAGGTGCCCCGCCAGCACCAGTGACCCGCTGCTCCGCTTCATCGTGGCCTGCTGCACCGGCAGCGGCCAGTCGGGACACATGACGGGCAGTCCCCAGGACCGGCCGGTTGCCGGATGGCGCTTCACGAGCCGCTGGTAGGTACGCCAGGCGGTGTCGAAATCGGCCCGGCTGCTGTCCTCGTTGCACGCGACGGCCAGGTTCATGGTCATATTCAGTGTTTCGGGCGCGCCGGGAACGGGCGTCCCCATCATCGGTGCGCCGAGCACCTCCTTGACGGTGGGCGGGGCGGTGGCGCCCGTCGCCGTCCGCAGTTCGGCCAGCGCCTTGCCCGCGCGCACCCACTCGGTTGAGTTGCGCCTGGCCAGGTCGGCGACGGCCGAGCCGTCGATGGGCCGCGGCAGGTCGGTGTAGGTCTTCGGGCTCTTGTCGTACGTTCGGACCAGCTCCGCCACCTCCTCGCGCACCTTCCGTGCGGTGGCACCGAGACCGTAGGTCCCGTCGCGGCCGGCCAGCCATGCGGCCATGCGCCCGAAGTCACGCTCGGCCGCCTCCGCGCCGTCCTTGGCGTGCTGGTCAATGCGCGTCCACGGCGGCGCCACGCTGTCCAGGAAGGCCCTTTCGGTGCGCCCGGGGAACAGGCTGCGGTACACCATGCCCAGATAGGTGCCCCAGGAGAAGCCGAGCAGGTTGAGCTTGCTCTCACCCAGCGCGGTCCGTACCAGGTCCACGTCCTTGGCCACGTTCTCGGTAGTGAGCTGTCCGAGGAAGGCGGGGTCGGAGTTTGCGCACTTCTGGTTGGCGGCGACCTGGGCGTCGTAGATCTTCCTGGCCGCCTCCTTGGTCAGCGTGCCGGGCTCCTGCGGGCCTCCTGGCGAGAGGCGGCAGGCGACCTTGGTGCTGTAGCCGACCCCGCGCGGGTCGAAGCCGATGATGTCGTATCGCTCGTTGAGCCCCGCCATCTCCTCGTTCCTGAGCGCGGCCCGCAGGACCGGGTCCAGGTATCCGCTGTTACCCGGCCCGCCCGGCAGGACGGCGATGGCGCCGAGCCGGTGGGCCTTGTCGGTGGCGGCCAGCCGGGTCACCGCGATGTCGATCTTCCGCCCGTCGGGGTCACGGTGGTTCAGCGGGACGCTGACCGTCCCGCACTCCAGGCGTTTCATCAAGGAGCGGAAGGCCGCAACCTTGTCCTCCGACACGCCCAGGCCGCGGATCACCTCATCGGCGTAGGCCGGGCAGGATTTCCACTGCACGGAAGACACGCCGGAGCTCGAGCTGGGATTCGCGGTGGCGCTCGTGCCGGCGGTAGCGGTGGCACCCGCTGCGGAAGGATGCGCCACCAACCCCGCCAACGCCAAGGCCAGTGCCGTCAGTGAAGTTCGGTACGTCATGCGGGCCAGTAATAGCGCAGCCGTTGTTTCCTGACCGTTTCTGTGAGGATGGTCGCCGATCAATGCTCATGAGCAGGTCGATGAGCAGCCGCACGACGTAGGCCGGGATGCCGCCGGTGACGGCCCAGTGGAGCCGCTGGGAGATGGACGATCCGCCCCGGGAGGACGGCGGCGTGCGATTGCACCACTTCCGTCTCACCCTTGCCTCGAGTTGCCGACCGGCCGCTGACGTCGCGATGCTCCGGCTTGCACAGCCGGGGCATCAGGCCCCCTTCGAGGGCCGCCATGTTCTCCCTACGGGTGATCTTCGGCTGGCTACTGCCAACTTCGATGACGCAAAAGGCAGTGACAGTGCAGCGGCACAACTACGCGATCCGGCCGCCGGCGACCACATGGACAACCCCATCCCGGCCGCCCTGGCGATCGCCAGCCGCATCACCGACGTCACGATCACTCCGCAGCACCTTCGCCGCACCCGTCCTGGGGCAGCTATACCCGGGGCCTACTTCTGGTGCCGAGCTCGGCGGCCCTGTTGACCAGCGAAGCAGCCGCGGTCGGGCTCGTGGCTGACCATCCGGTTTGGTGGTCATTTCCACACCTGGAGTGATACCCCCTGCTGCCAGGCGACCGCTACCGGTTTCCTCGAAGTCAGGGGCTGGAGCAGCCGACCCCGGCGGGCGCGGTGGCGCTGTCGCCTCCGGCGACGTATCCGAACGTCGTGGTGCCGCCGGCCGTGAGGACGCCGTTGTAGGAGGCGTTACGCACGTCGCCGCTGGTGCCAGTGGCGACGCCGTCCCACAGGTTGCCGACAGCCTGCCCGGCAGCCAGGGTCATGCGCACCGTCCACCCGTTCAGCGGCGTCGACCCGTTGTTGCGTACGGTCACCTCCGCCTGGAAGCCGCCGCTCCAGGTGCTGACCGTCCGGTAGGTCGCGGTGCAGGCGCCGGCCTGCCCCGGAGGCGTCGGAGATGGCGTGGGGGTCGGGTGGGGGTTCCCTCCAAGCTGCCGGGAACCGGTCTCCGTTCCCTTCTCAGCGACCAATGCGTGCCGATGCGCTCAACGAGATCAGGATGAAGTTCACGACACGGCCCGAATTATGTGAGCGTTAACAATGGCCGTGGTCTCCGAAGGTCGGCTCCCATTCGCGTGCGGTTTCGCGTGCACGCGGAGTGAACCCTGACATGTGCGGATGCGTCAATGCACTTCACCGTCGGCCCAATTCTCGGTTCGCCGTTCCGACGCTCTCACCTGGTCGTGGAACGCGGCCCACCTCTGGACGGAGGATGAAAATTTCACGCCGATCGCCTATGAGGAGAGCTCGAAACTTTCGGGCTGGGCCGGCCCCTGTGACCTCCGAGGTCCGCTCCCTATATGGCCTTGGAAAGGACAGGATGAATACCGGGGGAGAATCGAAATATTTCCAATCGCTATTGACACCTTTCGGAGCGCTTTCCACACTGGACTCCGGGCGGGCCCTCGGCCTCCGCTCCAACGGTGATGAACACACAGTCCGTCGGTTTCTCGCAGATTCGAGGCTTTCTGCGGATGTCCATAACAGTGGCGTTCATATTCTCAGCGCCGCGAACGCCTACGCGGGCGCGCAATCGCCATCCGCTGCCGTCACCTCTGCCCGCCGCCGGTGGCACCGCCACCACTCCGACGCTCGCCTGCACCGCCACCTGACCGGCCAAAGCCCGGGCGACGACAAGCACTCGCGACCGCGCTCGAAAGGACATCATATGAAACGAAGGCTCAGAGCCATCCTGGCGGCGATCGCCCTCTCGCTGGTCGCCGCAGGCTTACTCTCAGTGAACGGGCCCGCCAACGCGGCCTCGCTGACCCAGGTGACCAACTTCGGCACCAATCCCACGAACCTCAACATGTTCATCTACGTGCCGGACAAGGTCGCGGCACGGCCGGCCCTGCTGGTCCTGGTCCACTACTGCGGCGGTACGGCCGGCGGGATCTTCAACGGCAACGGGCACGACTTCGTCACCGCGGCCGACCGGTACGGATACATCATGGTGCTGCCCGAAGCCACCCGCTCCGAGAAGTGTTTCGATGTGTCCACGGCGGCCGCGCTGCGGCGCAACGGGGGCGGCGACTCGACCGGAATCATGTCGATGGTCGCGTACGCCCGCCAGCGTTACAACGTCGACCCCGGGCGAATCGTAGTCAGCGGCTACTCCTCCGGCGCGATGATGACCAACGTCCTGGCCGCCCAATACCCCGATGTGTTCGCCGCCGGCTCGGCGTTCTCCGGCGTACCGGCCGGGTGTTTCGCCACCACCAACGGCTCGCTGTGGAACAGCCAGTGCTCCGGCGGGACCCTGATCAAAACCGCGCAGCAGTGGGGCGACCAGGCCCGCGCCATGTTCCCCGGCTACACCGGAAGCTATCCGCGGATGCAACTGTGGCACGGCACCACCGACACCACGCTCGCCTATCCCAACTTCGGGGAAGAGATCAAGCAGTGGACCAATCTGCACGGGTTGGGCCAGACCCCGGGCTTCACCGACCACCCGCAGTCGAGCTGGACGCGGACCCGGTACGGCACCATCGGCACCCAGGCCACCATCGAGGGAATCAGCATCGCCGGTGTCGGTCACCAACTGCCGATGGCCGGTCAGGTCGCCTACGCCATCTCGTTCCTCGGCCTCGATCGAGGCACCGACAGCACGCCTCCGACGGCGCCGGCGAACCTGACCGCCTCGGCGGTCGGCGCCACCGGCGCCAACCTGTCGTGGACGGCCTCCACCGACAGCGGCGGCTCAGGCCTGGCCGGGTATGACATCCTGCGCGCCCCCGGCGCCACCGGCGGCACGTTCACCCAGGTCGGCACCGCCGCCGGGACGACGTTCACCGACACCGGGCTGACCGCCGCCACCACCTACCGCTACCAGGTCAGATCCCGCAACGCGGCCGGGGACGTCTCCGCACCGTCCAACACCGTCCAGGTCACCACCGAAGGTGGCACCACCACCGGCGCCTGCACCGCGGTGCCCACGGTCCAGACACAATGGGCCACGGGGTACGTGATCCAGCCGGTGACCGTCACCAACACCAGTACCAGCACGATCACCAGCTGGGCCGTGACCTTCACCCTCCCGGCCGGGCACACCCTGACCGGATCGTGGAACGCCACCGTCACCACCAGCGGCCAGACCATGACCGCCAAGAGCATCGGCTACAACGGCATCCTGGCACCCGGAGCCACCACCACCTTCGGCTTGCAGGCCGGCCGACCCAACGGCGACGCCGCACTCCCGTCCGG
The DNA here is from genome assembly GCF_020215705.1 of Nonomuraea aurantiaca. Classification (GTDB taxonomy): domain Bacteria; phylum Actinomycetota; class Actinomycetes; order Streptosporangiales; family Streptosporangiaceae; genus Nonomuraea; species Nonomuraea aurantiaca. The sequence goes on from NZ_JAIWNB010000016.1 coordinate 253,397, forward strand.
CTACACCTGCACCACGCCCTGACCCGCCCGCGACGGGTACGGCTCCGGCGCGAGCCGTACCCGCTCGGCCCGTTGCCACTGTCCAGCCCGGTGCAGGCCACGGCGGCGAGCAGCGGCGCAGGGGCACGGCTGATCGACGGGCGCGGTGCCGAGGCACGCGATCCGCCGGCCCGGGACAAGGCCGGCATTTCTCTCCGGCACTTCCTGCCGCACACCGCCTCTGACACCTCGCGCACCGCATCGAGACCGACCCCATCGAGACCGGGCGCTCGGCAGTGGCGGCTGGAGCACCTTCCGCAGTATCAGAAAGCCCTTCCCTGGCCGCGGCGCGAAGCGCAGGTAGCCGACACCTCCGCTCTCCTTTAAAACTGTACCGGTTGGCCGGTATAGTTTCCTTCGTGCCACGTCCCAGTTCGAAAGAGCGGCTGCTCGACGCCGCAGCCGAGGTACTGCTGTCCAAGGGGGCCGAGGCCTTGACCCTGGAAGCGGTGGCCCGGCAGGCAGGCGTGTCCAAGGGCGGCTTGTTCTACCACTTCCCCACCAAGCAGGCGCTGGTCGCCGGCATGGTCGACCGCCTGACCAACGCCTTCGACCAAGCGCTGGCCGAGGTGGGTGCCGAGCCGGGCGACTTCCTGCGCGCTTACCTGAACGCGACGATCCCCGAACACCACACCGCGACCAACGCGCCGGCCGACCAGGTGACCGCCGCGCTGCTGGCCGCGGTGATCGTGGACCCGGCGGGCCTGGCGCCGCTGAGAGAGCGGTTCGCCGCCTGGCAGGCCAGATTGACCGACGACGGCATCGATCCGGCCGCGGCGACGGCGGTACGGCTGGCCATCGACGGCTGGTGGGCGGCCAGGCTTCTCGGGCTCGGCGAACCGGACGCGGCACTGCACGAACACACCAGGCGCTACCTGATGGAGGCGATCGACCGTGCTACGCGCCACTAAAGCGTTGATGCTATTCACGGATCTGGCGTTCGTCGGCTACTTCACCGTCACCGGGCTGGGGGCGATCCCGCCCGCATGGGCGTTCGCCGACTACACCAACCCGGTGATGGCCGACTGGAACTGGTCGTTTCTCTGGATCGACCTGCTGGCCAGCGCCACCGGCCTGGCCAGCCTGTACCTCCTCCGCCGAGGCTCGCGGTCGGGTCCAGGCCTGATGCTGGTCTCGCTCGTGCTCACCATGGCGTCCGGCTTGATGGCGATCGCGTTCTGGACCCTGCGCGGCGACTTCTCCCTGACCTGGTGGCTGCCGAACCTCTACCTCATGCTCTTCCCGATCCCCGCGATCGTCTGCCTGACGCAGCCGCGACCACAAGTCACCGCCTCATGAGGGACGGCAACGGCCCGATACCGGAACGGCTCGGGGCCTGCTTCGTCACCCTGCTCGGCTTTCCGCCGTGAAGCGCCCGTGCGCGCCGAGGTCCCCCAGCCGGTCGAGCGCGGCCAGCCGGATCGTCCCCGGCCGCCGGGCGGCCGGGGACGATCCGCGCCCCGCGCCCCGCCCCGGCCCCCCCCGCGGCCCCCCGCGGTGTCCCGGCCGCCAGCAGCATCCAGTCGGCCTGCGCCAACCAGCCCTTCGCTCGGACCCTATGGCCTGCGAGGCGATCGAGCCGCAGGCCGGCGACCCACCGATACGTCTCGCTGCGGATCAGGGTGAAGGGGCCCGGGCGGGTCCCTCGGCAGTATGGAAGGCGGGACTCCACTCAGGTAGCGCCCTCGGGGTGAGCAGCGCGCGCGATGGACGTGGGACGGCGGCGTGCTCAGGAACCGGGGCGCTTCTGGGCGGTCATGGAGATCGAGGTGACGGATTCCGCCTCCGGCTCCGATCGTGGTCAGCCTGGAGTAGTACCGGGGTGCGACTGCGGTCGCAGGCAGAGATCATCACGAGTGGGGACGGGGACGGCCGCCCGTGCCGCCAGGATGGAGATCGTTCCACGACCTCCCCCAAAGGAAAAGACGCATGTCGCCGATGAACGGCAAACGCATGGCGGTCGCCACGCTCGTCGCCGCGGGCCTGTTGTCGCCCGGCCAGGCAAGCGCGCAGGCGCGGCACGAGGAGCCCGCCGGAGTACGGCAGGCGCTCGACGCGACCGTAGCCGCCGGCGCCCCCGGCGTCCTGGTCCGGATCGACGACGACCGCGGGACCTGGATCGGTACCAGCGGGACCGCCGACCTGGACACCCGGAAGCCCATGCCGCGCGAGGCCCGGTTCCGCGTCGCCAGCCTGACCAAGAGCATGGTCGCGGCAACCGTCCTGCAACTGGTCCAGGAGGGCAGACTGAGTCTGGACGAGCCGATCGGCAAGCGGCTACCCGGCCAGATCGACGGCGGCGACCAGATCACCGTGCGAGAGCTGCTGAACCACACCGGCGGACTGCTCGTGGAGAAGGTGACCGGCCATGAGCTGAGCACCGAGCTCGACCGCAGGATCTTCCGTCCGGCCGGGATGACGCGCTCCTACCTGCCCAAGACCTGGGACGGCATCCGCGGCCCACACGCCACCGGCTACCACCTGCCCACGGGCGCCGACCCCGGCCGGCCGGGCAGGTGGGACTCACCTGCGGAGAGATATGGGGCGCGACCGGCTCGATCCCCGGCTACCAGACCTTCAGTTTCGCCGACACCACGGGCAAGCGCCGGATGACGCTGTCGGTCAACGTGCAGCGCAACGATCCGGCGGTCGCCCACATGCTGCTGGCCGCCGTCGACGCGCTCAACCGCTACTTCTGCGGTGAGCCCTGCAAACTGCCGGATGGGGTGCCTGCGTGAGGATCGGCCTCAGCGGCGTCCGAGGACCTGGACGCTCGCGTTGAGGCACTCGCGCCGATCCAAGCCCCCGCCACCACGGACCGTGCTGCCAGCAAAGCAGCCACTGGTCCGCCTGGCGGTCTATCTGGGCACCCGGAAATGCTACCCACCGGTACTGACGTCCAACTCTGGTGGACCTGGCCGCTGTGCCCCCGGGCAGCTCCGGGGGCCGACGCCCTGCTCAGCACCGGCTACCGTGACCTGGGTAGGACTTTCCGGCGCCGTGGCGATGACCGTGCACGCGATCTGCTCGACGGCCAGTGTGGACAGCTCGCGGGCCGGAGTGGACAGGGTCACCGCCAAGTGGCCGGACCGGCGGCCCCGCGGGGGGGTTACCGCGAACGGGCCGGCTTCGCGCGGGACGTCGGTGGTGAATCCGTGCGCCTGTTCGCTCGCGGTGGGTCCGTCTGCCAGGAGCGCGAGCGCGTCCGCTGGGGGCAGTGGAGGACCGGGCCGCGTCACCATGCCGAGTCGGCCGTTCTTCACCAGGTAGATGGTGATCGTGGCTAGTCTGACGGGTCCGCTCGGCGGGTCGCCGGCGGGGATGGCGTCGCTGGGTTGCACGCCGCAGCCGGCCACGGCGATGAGGGATACGAGGCCCGCGGCGAGCATGCGGCGGGCGAGCCCGGTCCTCACTCGGGGCCTCCGTCCGGATCGTGTGCCCAGCGCGGCAGGCGCAGTGTGAAGATGGCGCCGCCGTCCGGGGCGTTGGTGACGGTGAGGTCGCCTTGGTGCAGGCGGGCGTTCTCCCGCGCGATGGCGAGGCCGAGGCCGCTGCCCTCGGACCTGGCCCTGGTCGCGCTGGCCTTGTAGAACCGGTCGAACACGTGGGGCAGCACCGCTTCGTCCAGCCCGGGTCCGTGGTCGCGGACCTCGAGAGCGATCCAGTGCGGATCGGCGGAAAGCCGTACCGACACCGGTGGCTCGCCGTGTCGCAGGGCGTTGCCGACCAGGTTCGCGAGGATGACGTCCACTCGGCGCGGGTCCAGCCGGGCCGTCACCCCGGCGGGGAGCTCGACGTCGACCGAGTCCGACCAGCCGCGGGTGCGCAGGGTCGCGCGTACCAGCTCGGCCACGTCGACCTCGTTCAGCGCGAGGGCCGCGACGCCGGAGTCGAACCTGCTGATCTCGATGAGGTCGTTCACCAGCCCTGTGAGGTTGAGCGTCTCCTGGCTGACCAGCCTGGCGGCCCGGCCGGCCGGCTCGGGCAGTCCGGCCGCCTCCTCGTCGAGGACGTCGGCGACCGCGGCGAGCGCGGCCAGCGGGGTGCGCAGCTCGTGGGACACGTCGGCCACGAACCGGCGGGCGTCGGCCTCCATCTCGCGCAGCTGCTTGACGTGCCGTTCCAGCTCCGCGGCGGTGTTGTTGAACGTGCGTGCCACCTCGGCCAGCTCATCGGAGCCGCTGACCGCGATCCTGGTCCGCATCTCGCCCTCGCCCAGCAGGCGCGCCGCCCGGCCGAGCTCGCGCACCGGGCGCAGCACGCCCCGGGTGGCCAGCAACGCCAGCACGACCGCGAACGCCAGGGCCACCCCGCCGATGAGCCAGGCGGACGTGGCGAGCCCGTCGATGCTGCGCTGTTCGGCGAGCAGGCTGCGCGCGGCGTAGACCTCGATGCCGGACACCCGCGTCGTCCGGTCCGGCTCGGTGATCAGCAACGGCGCGCCGACGATCAGCCAGGGCACGTCGTCCTGCCGCACCACGCGTTGCCACGCGATCTCGCCGCGGGCCACCTCCCGCCGCAACTCTGGAGAGACCACCGCGAGATCCAAGGCCAGCACCGTCCCGCCCGGCTTCCAGCGTCCCGGCGGGGCGACCGGCGAGTGCATCTCGCGGTAGATGGCGACCGCGTACTCCACGCTGTTGTGGTCGGGCACGGCGGAGGCGATGTCGTCGAGCTCGTCCGGGCCCGGCGCCGGACTCCGCAACGGGTAGAGCGCCTCCAGGCGGCTTCTCATCGTCTGCACCGTCGCATCCTGAGCGCGCTGCAGGATTTCGTTGCGGGCCTGAACGTAGATCCCGCCGGCCACGGCCGCCGCGGTGACCACACACAGCAGGGCGAACGCGAACAACAGCCGGGTACGCAACCCCAGGCTCAGCCGAGGTTCCACCGGCGGCTCACACCGGCCCGAACCGGTACCCGAACCCACGCACCGTCTGCACGTAGACGGGCGCCGCCGAGTCGTCCTCGATCTTCGCGCGCAACCGCTGCACGCACGCGTCCACGAGACGCGAGTCGCCGAAATACCCCTGCTCCCACACCGACTCCAGCAGCTGCTGGCGGCTGTGCACCCGTCCGGGCGTGCCGGAGAGCTCGAGCAGCAGGCGCAGCTCGGTCGGGGCGAGGCTGACCGGCACGCCGCGGTTGGCGACCACCAACCCGGCCCGATCGATGGTCAGGTCCCCGTGCCGCTCCAGCTCCGCCTGGTCCCGGCTGATCCGCCGGAGCACCGCGCGAATGCGCGCCTCGAGCACCCTGGGCTGTACCGGCTTGACCACGTAGTCGTCGGCGCCCGCCTCCAGCCCGGCCACCACGTCGATGTCGTCGCCGCGCGCGGTCAGCATGATGATCGGCACCTCACGGGCGGCCCGAATGCGGCGGCAGACCTCGAACCCATCCATACCAGGCAACATCAGATCGAGCACGACGACGTCGGGAAGGTCCGTACGCAGCCGCTCCAGCCCCTGCTCGCCGGACTCCACCGCGCGCACGCGGTGCCCATGCCGGGTCAGGGCCAGCTCAAGGCCCTCCCGCACGGCCGGGTCATCCTCGATCAACAACACTCGCGACACGCCGCCGAGTTTCACCGCACGCTCCGTAACTCGCCCGCCGGTCAACACCATCCACTGTCGACCAGCCGTGTCCCCGCCTCGTCCGCGCCGTGTCATGGTTGTGTCACGGTTGCGCCTACGGTTGGCCTACGGTTGCGCCGCCGGTCGCCTACGGTCGCCGTCGTCGACAAACGGTGACATACGGCTGACAACGCACGCACATCCGGCGCCAATCGTAGTCGCCATGAATGAACCACGCACCATCCCACCTCGGCCCCGCGACCGGCTGTTCGCCGCGGTCACCCTCGTGCTCGCCGTGCTCCTGCTCCCCCCGGCGTTCCTCCGCCATCCCGGCCGCGCCCGCGAACTGGCCTGCCAATGGGCGTTACGGCTGCGATTCCCCGCCGAGGACCTCACCGGCCTCACCGACGGCGCCCTGGCAGCCTTCACCGCCGCGCGCACCCAGGCACTCTGGCGCCACCGCCAGCTCATCGGCCTCACCTCCGGATACCGCGACCCCCTCCTCCAGCAACGCATGTTCGACGAAGAGGTACGCCGCTCCGGCTCCCCCACCTCGGCACGCATGTTCGTCCTGCCACCGGCGGAATCCAGCCACGTCAAAGGCATCGCCCTGGACGTACGCCCCCACGAAGGCGCCCGCTGGCTCGAGGAACACGGCGCCCGCTACGACCTCTACCGCATCTACGACAACGAATGGTGGCACTTCGAACACCGCCCGGACCGCGGCGGCATACCACCACGACGACGACCCCACCCCGGCTTAGCCTACGTGGCCGAGAACGGGGGCCAGCTGTAGCCCAGGTTCGGGTCCACCCATGTGCGCGATGGGGGGATTGATCGGGTGCCCGCCTTACGGGCGTTGAGGGGACCCGGTGTACGGACTGGCGCGGTCCGCTCGCCGGCGTACGGCCTCGTCGCGATCCCGGAGATTGCCTACGCCCGGCTCACCCGCGTGATCGCATCCGCCTTCGACCTGGACCGCATCCTGACCTCCATGGCCACCGCTGGACTGCGGGCCGCCCTCTCACTGCGGCGGATGAAGCTCCTCAGCAACAACCCCTCTCCCCGCGGATCGCCGCGCTCATCACCTCCGCCGAGGCGGGAAGCATCCGCCCAGTGATCGACACCGTCTATCCGATCACCGGCCCCTGGCACGGCCCGGATCAACAGGTCACAGATCGCCCCGGTCGATCAGAGGCGGAGGCGGAGGCGGAGGCGGAGGCGGAGGCGGAGGCGCGGGCGGAGGCGGAGGCGCGGGCGGAGGCGCGGGCGGAGGCGCGGGCGGTTCTCGGGCCGCCTACCGCCACCCGGTGGTGGCGCCTTCATGGGGGCCCGGCGGCCCGTCCACGACAGTGCGCCGGCTGAAGCGCACCCGGCCGGAAAAGGCTCCCCGCAAACCGGTGGCCGGCCGCGGCCTCGCTGCTCTTCGGAGCGCGTGGATCACGAAGAGCAGCGAGGCGTCCGGCGGGCGTCACACAGGAAGGGTGTCAGCCCGTGTAGTCGGTGGCATGGGTCTGGCCGCTCGGCCACAGATACTTGCCGTGGTCGGCCGTCGTATAGGTGCGGTTGCCGTCTCCCGTACGGGCCTGGATGAGGTTGCGGCGCCAGGTGGAGCCGCGCGCCGATCCGCCCCAGATGTTGCCGTACAGGAAGCCGTACAGCTGCTCGAGCTCCGCCGAGAAGACGTTGTCGGTGACGGTGATGTTCGTTGCGTTGTTGGTCACGCCTATGGAGAGCGCGTAACCCCAGCCGGAGACGTAGTTGTTCGTGACCGAGATGTGGTCGTACACGCCGCTGCCTTGCAGGGCCAGGCCGTTGGTGTTGCCCAGGGAGGCCAGGGTGTTGTGGTCGACGATCATCGGACCGCCGTTGCCCTCGCTCTGCGGGCCTATGCCGTCATGGTGGTAGACATCATGGGATGTGTCGGCCATGTCGTGGATGTAGTTGTTCGTCCAAGTCGACGGGCGGCCCGGGAAACCCGTCACCATGATCATGCCCGCGTTGCCCCAGATGTCGTTGTGATCCATGACGGCCACGGCCTCCTTCATCGTCGTGGCCAGCTGCCAGGACTTGTCGAAGGGCGTGCCGGGCTTGGAGTGGGACGACGAGACGGTGCCGTCGTTGCCGGGAGGCATCGCGTAGGAGTTCGGCTTGAACGTCGAGTACAGGAACTTGATGTTGTTGTCCGAGTAGATCTGGACGAGGTTGTCGTTGGGGTTGGTGCCCTCGAACAGACAGCCGACGAACGTGAGGTTGTCGCCGTAGATCAGCACCTTCAAGCCCAGGAAGCGCTTGTAGGAGATGACGCTGTTGTCCGGGAACTCCAGCCTCAGCGCTTTGCCGGCGCTCATGCCCGGCGCGTAGTCGGTGAGCTTGCCCGGGTACGCGCCCAGGCCCAGCCCTCCGGCGTTGGCCGGCGTGTTGGCATAGCCGGTGTTCGAGAAGTCCGGCCAGTAGCCGGAGCCGTCGTTGGGCCGGGCGTTGATGGGGCTGACGGCCACTTCCGCCCCGCGTGTGCGGAACTCGCTCGGGACGACGCTCGTGGAAAGGGCGGCTGCGAGGAAGGCCAGGGCGAGGGCGGCGGAGAGACAACTCCGGGCGAGCGAGCGCGCTAACGGGAAGCGGCGCCGGTCGTCCATGCCATGGCGATGTGATGTGTTGATCTCGTGCTCCGATACGGTCGGTTACCGACTCACGCCGTCCAGCGGCAGAGGCGGTGCTTCTGCATCAGGTAGTGGTCCGGGAAGCCCCGGCGTTACCGGCGATCTATCATGATCACACTGTGCAGGACTTTCCTCCCGTCGCGCCGGGATTCTGATAATTCGGGCGAGCCGTAACTACCTGGCGACCGGTGCTGGACAACAGAACGCCCAGATCAGGCACCCCGACAGGGGCGATACACCCAGTGAGATGATCGTCGAGTCGCTGGGGCTCGATGTGCGGGTGATCCTGAACGGTCAGGGCCGGGTGAGGAAGCCTGCCAGGGCGCCACGGCTGCGCTGGAGATCGTCAATGCGCTCGTCCATGGCCTGGAGCTCGCCGTTCAGAATCTCCCAGAGCTCGGCACACCACTCGAAGTCCGGCCGCTCGCCGCGCACGCACGGCAACACCACGCGGATCACCTCGGTCGACAGGCCCCCCTTGAGCAGCGCGCGCACCTGACGCACCGTGACCACGGAGTCCTCGTCGTAGAAGCGATAGCCGTTCGCGCCGCGACCGGCCTCCAGCACTCCCTGTGCCTCGTAGTACCGCAGCAGCCGCGTGCTGACCCCGGTGCGCCGGGACAACTCACCGATCAGCATGCGCCGGCTCCACTCCCAGATTGACCTTGCCATTGATGTCAAGCCTTAACGTCGCCCGGGAAACGCACATTCCGTACGGCTGGAGCGTGTTATGTCTTCTTTCGTTGTCCAACGTGACGGCCGGGTGGCCGACGCCATGGACCTTGCGCCGCTGGCATTCGCCGGATATGCCCACTTCACCGCCATGCAGGTGCGCGGCGGCCAGGTCCGTGGGCTGGATCTGCACCTGGAAAGGCTGCGGACGGCCTCCGCAACGCTGTTCGGGCGCGCGATGCCCGACGACCGGGTACGAGCCCTGTTGCGGGCGGCCGTCCAGGCCGGACCGGCCGACCTCTCCCTGATGGCCACGGTGTTCTCTCCCGCGGGTGAGTTCACGCCGGCGGACGCCGAGCCCGAGTTGCTCGTCCGTACCGGTCCAGCGGCGTCCGGACCCCCGGGGCCGCTCGCGCTGGCGGTGGTGGAGCATGAACGAGTGCTTCCGGCGGTGAAGCACGTTGGGGAGGTGGCCAAGACGTACTATCTCCGCCAGGCCGTCGCGGAGGGCTTCGACGACGCCGCCTTCGTCGACCGCCGGGGCCGGCTCAGCGAAGCGTCGATCTGGAACCTGGCCTTCTGGGACGGGACGGCGGTGGTGTGGCCAGAAGCCGAGATGCTGACCGGAACCACGATGGGCATCGTCCGCCGGCAACTCGACCGGCTCGGGGTTCCCCAGCGCGTTCAGCAGATCCGGCCCGCCGACCTGCCGGGAATGGCCGGGGCCGTGGTGATGAACTCGTGGACGCCGGCCGTTCCAGTGCGTCGGATCGGCTCCGTGCCCCTGCCCGACGCGCCGGCCTTCGAGGCGGCCCTGCACCGGGCATACCAGGCCGAACCGCTCACCACCCCGTAGCGGCGCAGGGGGGCGTTCCTAACCTTGGACGGTCGGGCGGATGGTGACCTCGCCGATCTCGACATCCCTGGGCTGTTCGATGGCGAAGGCGACAACGCGGGCGACGGCCTCCGGCTCGATGCCGAACCCATCCATATTGCGGCGGACCTCCTCACGGACCTGAGCGTCGTCGATCGAGCCGGTGAGTTCGGTACGGACGAAGCCCGGCGAGATCGCCGTCGTCCGCAGCACGCCATCGGTGGACTCCTGCCGAAGGCCTTCCAACAGGGTGCGTACGGCGTTCTTCGTCGCCGCGTAGACCGCCTGCGTAGGCACGATCTTCAGGCCCGACGTCGACACCGTGGTCACCAGATGGCCGTGGCCCTGCTGGCGGAACACCGGCAGAGCGGCGGCGATGCCGTACAGCACTCCCCGCAGGTTGACGTCGATCATCGCGTCCCAGCCGTCGACGTCGAGGTCGCTCACGGGGCCGATCCGGGCGATGCCGGCGTTGCCCACCAGCACGTCAAGCCGCCCGAACTCCGCCACGGCCTGGCCGACAAGTCGCTCGAGGTCCCCGCGCCGGGTGACGTCCGTGGCGCAGGCGATGGCGCGTCCACCACGATCGCGGATGTCCCGTGCGAGGTGGTCAAGGCGTTCTGTCCGGCGCGCGCCGAGGACGACCGCCGCCCCACGCTCGGCGAGCAGGCGTGCCGTGGCCTCACCGATGCCACTGCTCGCTCCGGTGATGGCGACGACCTGGCCCTCGATGGCAGTCATAGGAATCCCTTCAGATAAAGTGGACACGTGTCCGCTCAACTCAAAGCTACCGGACACGTGTCCGCTTAGCAAAGCAGGGAATCGATGAACCCCACCGGGCGCCGAGCCGACGCCGCCGACAACCGCGACCGGATCATCCAGGCCGCACGAACGGTCATCGCGAACGCGGACGAGATCAAGCTCAACGCGATCGCCAAACAAGCAGGGGTCGGGCAGGGCACCCTCTATCGCCACTTTCCAACCCGGGAGGCGCTGCTCATCGAGGTCTACCGGGAGGAGGTCGACGAGTTGGTGGCGGTAGCGCCGGCACTGCTCGGCGAGCACGAGCCGCTCACGGCGCTGGCTCGCTGGTTCGACCGGGTCGTCGACTACGCGCAGGTCAAACGCGGGGTGTTCGCCGCCGTCGAAGCGTCGGTGTGGCAGGGCCTCGCGGCGCACAGCTTGGGCCCGATCGGTGACGCGCTGACCACCCTCCTCGACGCCGGCAAGGCCGACGGAACCATCCGTTCCGACATCGACGTCCGCGACGTCATTCTCCTCACCGGCTATCTGACCCGCCTCGAGGAGAGCGAGTGGGACGCCAGAGCCCGGCACCTGCTCCACGTCGTTCTCGACGGGGTGCGCTCTCGCGAATGACCGCGAAAGCCATGCCCGGCAAGGCATGACCGGGCACCCGTGACTACGGGTGTCGCGCAAACGGTCATGCCTCGGCGAGCAGGCGGCCCACGCCCGCCTGGCTGAAGGCCTCCCGGCCGGCCAGTGCGATCGCGCCGAAGATGCCCGCGTCGGCGCCGAGCTGGCTCGGCATGATGATGAGCTTGCGCGTCGCCAGCGGCAGCGCCTGTTCGTACACCGCGGCGCGTACTCCGGACAGGATCTCGTCCTGCAGCTCGCTCAACGGGCCGCCGAGCACCAGCGTGCGCGGGTTCAGCGTGTGGATCAGCATCGCCACCACCTCGCCGATGTCGCTGGCCGCCTGGCGGATCCGGTGCAGCGCGCTGGTGTCGCTGTCGGCCACCAGACGGGCCAGCTCGCGCGAGGCGTGCAGCCGGTCGTCGTACGAGGACGGCGTGATGCCGAGGTCGGCGAGGACCGCGCGATGGCTCGCCACGGCCTCCAGGCAGCCGGTCTTGCCGCATCGGCAGACGACGTCGCGGCGCGTGGGCGCCCGGATGTGCCCGATGTCGCCGGCCGCGCCGTCGGCGCCGCGATGTACCGAGCCGTCGGCCGTCACGATGCCGGCGCCGATGCCCGACGCGACCTTGATGAACAGCAGGGGCGTGTCGGCCATGTCCTGGGTCGCCTCTCCCAGGGCCATCAGGTTCACGTCGTTGTCGACCGTGACCGCGGCGCCGAACTGCCCACGCAGGTAGTCCCCGACGGGATAGCCGTCCCAGCCGGGCATGATCGGCGGGCGTACCGCGCAGCCGCGCTGGAAGTCGACCGGTGCCGGCAGGCCGGCGACGACGTGGCGTACCCGAGCAGGATCATGGTCGTGCTCGTCCAGCATCGAGCGCAGCCGCTCGGACACCGCCTCCAGCAGCTTCTCGGGACCGCCGTCGACGGACATGTCGACGGTGTCGCGGGCGATGACGGTGCCGCTGAGGTCGGCGATCGCCAGCTGGGTCGCGGCCACGTCCACGTCGGCCACGGCGATGGTGCCGGCGCGCGGGCTGATGGTGAGCGCCCGGGGCGGCCGCCCGCGTACCGACTGGCTCGACTCGGTCTCCTCGACGATGCCGAGCTCCTGCCGCCGTCGGCGACCATGATTGACTTCGTGATGCGCCTGCTCACCATGCTCAACAGCCCCACGTACTTGTTGACGTCGGCGCGGAAGGTCGGCGCCGTCACCGACAGCGCCGCGACCACCGTTCCGGTGGCGCCGGTCAGCGGGATGGCCACGCTGAGATAGCCGACGCGGGTCTGCTCCCGCTCGATGGCGTAGCCGGCCTTGCGCGCCTGCTGGATCTCTTGGGCGAGCAGCTTGGGCGCGGTGATCGTACGGGGCGTCACGCGGGCCAGCGAGGTGGCCACGACGTCGCCGAAGAGCGCCCCCGGGCCGAAGGCGATCAGGGCCTTGCCGGTCGCCGTGCAGTGCAGCGGCATGCGTCCGGCGATGCGCGACGGCCTGGACACCTGGCCGTGACCCGACACCTTCTCCAGGTAGATCACTTCCAGCCCGTCCAGCACCGCCAGATGGATGGTCTCGCCCGTCGCCTGGTAGAGATCCTCCATGAAGGGCCGCGCCGCGTCGCGCAGAATCCGCTGGCGCGGCACGCGCTGCCCGATCTCGAACAGGCGCATGCCCAGCCAGTACTCGGAGCCGCGCCGCTCCAGCAGGCCCCATTGCAGCAGTTCCTGGGCCAGCCGGTGGACCGACGCCTTGGCGACGCCGGTGCGGCGGACGATCTCGGACAGGCCGAGGCTCTCGTCATCCGGGCCGAACGCCTCAAGGATCAGCCGAACCTTGCCCAGCACGCTGTTCGCCGACCCGTCGGGCTCGGCCGGGGAGGCGATCGCCACCGGCTGGGGTTCACCGTCGGCATCGGGGACAGAGAGGGGAGACGACGACGGGTAAATAAGGGACATTGGGTGATAATCAGGCCAATGTCCGGTTTCGTTCAACGGGACTGTTCCGGTGAGCGAGACAGCCCCGCGTGATTCTTCTCAGCGCCGATTTCGACGGTCTCGAACTACCTGTCCCCCGCGCAGTGCACCGGGCTGGGCCACCATCGGACACACGCATCACGCCCGCAGGTTGATCCCCCGGCTGATCGGCGCACAGGACATACCTCAGCCCCGAGGGCCTTTGCCCATAGAGGTACCCACCACGGCGACCGGGCACGGAGCGTGCTGGAGAAGCGAGGCGATCATTCCGAGATGGTCAGCCCTCTTGCGACCGGCCACGATGAGCGCCGGCGTCTCGCGCGCTTCCTGAACTCTGGAGACGACGTTCGGATGGCTCTCCTGCCAGGTCTGAGGTTCGGCGGTGGTGACCAGGGCGAGCCGGCGCATGTCCGCCTCGCCGGCGGCGAACTCCAGGACCGAGGCGGTCGGTTCCTTGTCGGCGACCACGATCGGTCCTGGATGCGCGGGGGCGGGCAGCGGTCCTGGTCCGCGTACGACGATCACCGGGCATTCGGCGTGCGCGGCGACGTATCGGGCCACCGAGCCCACGAGGGCTCCGGGCAACCCGTGCAGCCCTCGCGAGCCGACCACGACGATGGCGGCGCCGCTGGACAGTTCGACGAGCCGCTGTGCCGCCGGGCCCTCGTACAGGTCGGTCTCGATGCCGACGACCGAACTGGTCGCGCGGGCGCAGTCGGCACCGTGCCACAGTACGTGGTCGGCGGCCTTGCGCAGGTGGTTCTTGGTCTCCTCGTCGGCTTCGCCGTAGGGCCACTGCCAGGCGTGGGCGACGGTCAGCGGGAGTCTTCTGAGTTCGGCCTCGTCCAGCGCCCAGTCGAGGGCCTGCACGGAGAAGTCCGAGCCGTCGTAGCCGAGCACGATGTGGTTCATGGCAGTTGCCTCCTTACAGGCGGCGGTGCCGCCATAACAGATGCTGATCCGGTCGTCTCCGACGGAGAGCCCGCCTCCTCACGCGCGCGCTTTGCCTGCCACGCCTTGTGCGCGGTGTCGGCCAGGATCATGATGGGGATCGCCATCGCGGCCAGGGCCCATCCCGCGGCGGGTGGGAAGGCGCCGCCGAGCAGGTGCGAGATGGGCGGCAGGCCGAGGAAGGCCAGCAGCAGCACGGCTTCGACGGCGATCGCGCCGAGCAGCAGGGGGTTGGTGCGCCAGCGAATGCGCCCGATCCAGCGGGATTCGCTGCGGCAGGCGAAGGCGTTGGCGAACTGGCCCAGCACGACGGCGGCGAAGGCCGTACCGGAGGCTGCGGCGAGCAGGCCGAGGCTCGGGGCGGTGCCGACCTGCCAGCCGCCGAGCAGCAGGACGCCGATGAACGCGCCCATCTCGGCCAGGGCCTGCGCGGGCCCGAGCACGCCGAAGACGCGGATGAGTAGCCGCCGGTCGATGAGGTTTCCGGTGCGGGCGGGGCCGTGCATGGTGCGCGGGTTGGCCGGTTCGGCGCCCAGGGCGAGGGCGGGCAGCAGGTCGGTGCCGATGTCGAGGGCGAGCACCTGCAGCACGGTCAGAGCCAGCGGGATGGTGCCGCCGGACAGCGCCCAGATGGCGAACGGGGTGAGTTCGGCGACGTTGTCGGTCAGGTGGTAGGTGAGGAAGCGGCGCACATTGGCGTAGGTGGCCCGGCCCAGCTCGACCGCGCCGACGATGGTGGCGAAGTGGTCGTCCAGCAGCACCAGGTCGGCGGCCTGGCGGGCGACGTCGGTGCCCGACTTGCCCATGGCGATGCCGATGTCGGCCTCGCGCAGCGCCGGCGCGTCGTTGACGCCGTCACCGGTCATCGCCACCACGTGGCCGCGCCCGCGCAAGGCTCGGGCGATGCGCAGCTTGTCCTCGGGCGTCACGCGGGCGATCACCACGCCGTCGTGGTCGAGCAGCTCGCCCAGTGCGGCATCGTCGGCGGGCAGCTCGGCCCCGGTGACCACCAGCTCGTCCGGGCCGAGCAGCCCGACCTCGGAGGCGATGGCGCGGGCGGTGCGCGGATGGTCGCCGGTGACCATGGCCAGCTTGATCCCGGCCAGGCGGCACTTCCCGATCGCCTCGGCCACATCCTCGCGCGGCGGGTCGTACAGCCCGACCAAACCGAGAAGTTCCAGCTCCGACTCCTCGGCCGTGCGGCCACGCGCGACGGCGAGCACCCGCAGACCGTGGTCGCTCATCCGGGCCAGCGCCTCATCGGCCCCGGGTACGACCCGGCACAGTGGCAGCACGGCATCCGGTGCGCCCTTCAGATGCAGCCCGCCGTCCACCAGGACGGAGGCGCGGCGCCGTAGCGGATCGAACGGGAAGCGCCGGGTGACCTGCCCTTCCACGTCAGCACCAAGACGCAGCGCCTCGACGTGCAGGGCCACCTCCATCGGGTCGCCCACGGGCTTGCCGCCGCTGAGGCGGCCGGTGGAGCTCAGCACCGCCGTGCGCATGACCTCGGCCGGTGAGCTCGACGGCGCCCACACCTCGGCCACGGTCATCTCGTTGCGGGTCAGCGTGCCGGTCTTGTCGGTGCAGATGAACGTGGCCGAGCCGAGCGTCTCGACCGCTTCCAGGTGGCGTACCAGAGCATTGCGGGCGGCCATCCGCTGGGCGGCGCGGGCCAGAGACAGCGTGACGGTCGGCAGCAGCCCTTCGGGCACCAGCGCGACCGTGACCCCGATGGCGAACAGAAAGCCCTGCCCCGGCTCCATCCCCAGCAGCACCGCCAGCCCGAAGAACACGGTGCCGACCGCCACCGCGATCCCAGCGACGATCTTGACGATCTTGCCGAGCTGGACGGCCAGCGGGCTGGGCGGCCTGATCGCTTCCCGGGTGAGCTTGGCGATCGCGGCGAGCCGGGTACGCGCCCCAGTGGCCACCACGACGGCCTCGGCCTCCCCCTCGACCACGAACGTGCCCGCGTAGGCCGGGCCACCCTCCCGTGGCCGGGCGGGACGGCTCTCCCCGGTCAGCATGGACTCGTTGACGGCCAGCGCATGCACCTCGGCCACCTCCAGATCGGCTGAGATCCGATCCCCCGCCTCCAGCAGCACGACGTCCCCGACCACCAGCTCAGCCGCGCCGATCAGCATGCGCCTGCCGTCTCGCCGGACCACCACGTTGGCCGGGATCAGCTCCCGCAACCGCTGCGTGGCCCGATCGGCACGGTACTCCTGGGCGAAGGCGAAGCCACCGTTGAGCACCACGACCACCGCGATCGCCACGGCCAGCTGCGGCATCCCGGCCAACGCGGCCAGCGCGGCGGCGCCCCACAACAGCAGAGCGAAGAAATGCACCATTTCGCGCAGCAGCAACACCACAGGCGAGACGTGGCGAGCCGCAGGCAGGGCGTTCGGGCCGGCGGCGGCCAGCCGCTCCGCCGCTTCGACGGCGCTGAGCCCGCAACGGGATTGCGACAGGATGGTCATAACCACCACTCTTGCCGCGGCTCCCTGCGTTGGGCAGGGACTTTCGGCACCAACCCACGGGCCGTCCGGCACTGCCTGTGACGCCCGGCCGTCCCCAGAAGCGAGCTGTTCTCGGACCCCGGCCGATGCCGCCTCATCTGCGCCGGCCATTGGCCGGTCCGTCCGGGACTTCCTGCGAGACCGGCCCGTACCCCCGGTTTGGGGCGGCGCCGACACCGGAGATCGCACGCCGTATACCAAGCCGTATAGCAAGGGGAACCCCGCGTGGCGGGCCTGCGTCCGGCTCAGGGCGTACTTCAGAGCGGGCGCCGCGTCGGCGGATCCGTCGACGCCGGCCGGGATCGGCCTCTTCATCGTCGACCTCCTCCGAGCGGTGGGCGCGGGCGGGACCTAGGCTTCATCCGCCCGCGCCTAGCCGGACGTCAGTGCTCGACGGCGATCCGCCGGCCTTCCGCCTTCTTGCCGTCGGCCAGCCCCACACTGACCTCCAGGACGCCGCCGTTGTAGGTGGCCTTGACGTCATCCGTCTTGGCCGCGGCCGGCAGCGTCACCGATCGCGACAGCGACCCGTAGGAGAATTCCGATCGGTGCGCCTCGGAGACCTTGCGGGTCCTCTCTGCCCGGATGTGGAGTACGCCGTCACCCATGGTGACCTCGACGTCCTTGTCGGGGTCGATTCCGGGCAGCTCAGCGCGCAGCACGTACCGGCCGTCGGCGATGTAGTCCTCGACCCGGACGATCTGTCCGAACGGCCGGAACCCGAACATCGGGCTCTCCATCCACTCGAACAGCTCCGGGAACGGGAATCTGACGTCCCTACGCTCTGGCAGGTTCATCACAGCCTCCTTGTGTGGTTCCGATTCCCACACCTTCAGGACACACCCGGTGGCGCCTCGCCCCCAGAGACCGAAGTCCCTTCCCCTCAGGGGCGATCGGACCTGTTTTGCAACAGCGGCGAGCCCGTCACAGCGGCGGAGTGAGCACGGCCCGGCTGCGCCACAGCCATGCTCGAACATCCAGGCGTGCCGCCTCGGCGTCGTTCAGCGCCCCAAAGGGCCTGCGTGATCACGTCCATGCCTCCACGTAGATGGCGACATTCGCCCCGGCGGCCACTGTCGCCGTGGCGTCCTTCCAAGTCGGCCTCATCACTGTCACCTCCTTTCCCCCGGGCATCCGCTCACCGGATCTGTGCGGCCAGTGTCTTTGGTCCTGCCACCCGGGGACGTTCGCCGCTGTCGCACAACGGCTGCGGGCGCCCACCATGTGCTTGTACCGTCTTATGGAGGTGAGCCGATCATGATCGGCGGACGAATGGTCATGGAGTCGTCGGCGCTCGACGTCGAACTGCTGTCGTTGAAGAGGCGGGTCGAGAAGCTGGAGGAGCTGGTCCGGACGCTGACCGCGGCAAACCTTACGCTCGTCCGGATCGTGGAGAACCTGCACCCCGCGTCAGCCGGCGTGGCTCCGAGCGACTGAGCGCAGGTCGCGTCCTCGGAGCGGTGTAAAAGCTCGACGAGGTAGGTGCCGTGGGTTGATCTTAAGCGGCCACCGTTACGGACGTCGAGTCGCTCGCTGGGGTGGCCTCTGGGTGAAGCTGGGTGGGCGGCT
>NZ_JAIWNB010000017.1 GCF_020215705.1 Nonomuraea aurantiaca
TCCGGTAGTCGCGCACGCCCCAGTCCCGCGCCTGCCGATCGGCGAGAGGATCGGCGGAATAGCTGGCGGCGTGATCGGCCAGCCAGGACAGGAACATGCGCACCCGGGAGCGGTAGGTGCGCCGGGTCTCATCCGACAGCGGCGCGCGCTCCACGTTCGCGGTAACGCTGAACACTTGCATGGTAACCAATACATTCGTATAAGCTCTTGGATGTGCGACCAATATCTGAAGAGGACCTGACGACGCGCGCCCGCATCCGCGACGCCGCGATGGCGTTGTTCGCCGAGCGGGGGGTTAAGGCCACCACCATCCGCGGGATCGCCGAGGCCGCCAAAGTCTCGCCCGGCCTGGTGCAGCACCACTTCGGCGCCAAGGAAGAGCTGAGACAGGCGTGTGACGAGTACGTCCTCAGCTACCTGCGCGAGCAGATCAACGTGGGTGTCACCGAACGCAACCTGGAAAAGCCCGAATTCATCGAGAACGTCCACCGGACCGCGCCGCCCTTGATGAAATACCTCGGCCGCGCGCTCGTGGACGGTTCACCCGCGGCCGCCGCGATGTTCGACGAACTCGTCAGCGTGACGCAGGAGCATCTCGCCACCGACGACCACTGCGAGGTGGACCACCGCGCCCGCGCGACCGTGCTGACGGCGATGAAGCTGGGCATCACCGTGCTGCACGAGCACGTCTCCCGCGCACTGGGCACAGACCTTTACGCCCCGCAGGGCACGCTGCGCGTCGGCAAGGCGCAGCTCGACCTGATCAGACCGGAATTCATCGGCCGCGAGCTGTTCGACCAGGCGCGGACAGGCTTGGAGAAATTCGAGGGACCCCAATGAACGCCGCAGTGCACGCCGACGGCCTGGTCAAGACCTTCGGCCAGACCAAGGCCCTGGACGGGCTCGACCTCACCGTCAAGACGGGCGAGGTGCACGGCTTCCTCGGCCCCAACGGCGCAGGCAAGACCACCACGATCCGCATTCTGCTGGGCCAGATGCGCGCCGACGGCGGCCGGATCGCGTTACTCGGCGGCGACCCCTGGCACGAGGCCACCGAACTGCACCGAAGGCTCGCCTACGTGCCCGGCGACGTCACCCTGTGGCCCTCGCTGACCGGCGGCGAGGTCATCGACCTGCTGGGCAGGGTACGCGGCGGCCTGAACCCCAGGCGGCGCGCCGAGCTGCTGGAGCGTTTCGAGCTCGACCCGCGCAAGAAGTGCCGCATCTACTCCAAGGGCAACCGTCAGAAGGTGGCGCTGGTGGCCGCCTTCGCCTCCGATGTGGAACTGCTGGTGCTCGACGAGCCGACCTCGGGCCTGGACCCGCTCATGGAGGCGGTCTTCAACGAGTGCGTCCTGCAGGAAAAGCGCGAGGGCCGCACCGTGCTGCTGTCCAGCCACATCCTGTCGGAGGTGGAGACACTGTGCGACCGCGTCAGCATCATCCGCGCCGGCCGTAGTGTCGAGTCCGGCAGCCTGGCCGACCTGCGCCACCTCGCCCGCACCTCAGTGACCGCCGAGCTGATCGGGCCCGCGCCCGGCCTGGCCGTCCTGCCCGGCGTGTACGACCTGACCATGGACGGCGCCCGGCTGCGCTGCCAGGTGGACGGCGACGCGCTCACCGCGGTGCTCGCCGAACTGGCCAGGGCGGGCGTGCGCACCTTGACCACGCAGCCGCCGACGCTGGAGGAGCTGTTCCTGCGCCACTACGAGGGAGCCGCCAGATGACCGGCACCTGGGCCCTGATTCGGCTCATCGTGCGCAGGGACCGCGTGCTGCTGCCGGTGTGGATCGCGATCACCGCGCTGCTGCCGGCCGGCATCGCCTCGACCACCACCGACCTGTACGCCGACCAGGCCGCCCGCGACTCTTTCGCGACGGTCTCGGCGAGCAACCCCGCGCAATTGGCCATGCGCGGTCCGATCTACGACGCGAGCGTCGGCGGCCTGACCGCCTGGACGCTCGGCTCGTCCCTCGCGCTGATCGGCGGGCTGATCAGCATCCTGCTGGTGATCAGGCATACCCGGGTCGAGGAGGAGACCGGTCGGCGCGAGCTGCTGGGTTCGGGTGTCATCGGCCGCCACGCCCCGCTGGCCACCGCGCTCGCGGTCGTGCTGGCCGCCAACCTGCTGCTGGGCCTGCTGTCGGTGCCCGCCCTGGTCGCGGGCGGCCTGCCTGCGGGGTCTTCGCTGCTGTTCGGGCTGTCCACTGCTGCGGGCGGCTGGGTGTTCGCGGCCGTGGCCGCCGTCGCCGCGCAGCTCACCGCCTCGTCCGGTACGGCTCGCGGGCTGGCCATCGGCGCCGGCGGGTTGCTGTTCGCGCTGCGCGCGCTGGCCGACGCCGGCGGCATTGGCTGGCTGGCGTGGCTGTCGCCGTTCGGCTGGGTCCGGCTGACCAAACCCTACGCTGGCGACCGGTGGTGGGTCCTGGGGCTGATCGCGGTGTTCGTCGCCGCCCTGGCGGCGGCCGCCTTCGCGCTGTCCACGCGGCGTGATGTGGCTGGCGGCCTGCTCCCCGCCCGCCCCGGACCCACCACCGGGACGCTGTCGGGCTCGTTCGGCCTGGCCGCTCGCCTGCACCGGGGCACACTCGCAGGCTTCGCGATCGGTTTCGGCCTGATGGGCGTCCTGCTCGGCGTGGCGGCGCGCGGGCTGGATGCCCAGGTTGACACGCCGCAGTTCCGGGAGCTTGCCGCCACCATCGGCGGCACCGACGCCCGTATCTCGGACGTGTTCTTCACGTTCGTGATGTACGTGCTCAGCCAGCTCGTGGCGGGGGCGGCACTGGTGTCGGCATTGCGCGCCCGTGGCGAGGAGGCGGCGGGGCGGGCCGAGCTGCTGCTGTCCACCCCTGTCGGTCGGCTGCGCTGGGCGCTGAGCCACCTGGTGTTCGCCATCTTGAGCCCCCTGCTGCTGCTGGCTGTACTAGGCGCGGCGGCGGGGCTCGCCTACGACGGCGACGTGGCCCGCGTCACCGGGGCCACGCTGGCCTACCTGCCCGCGGTCTGGACCGTCGTCGGGATCGCGATGCTACTGTTCGGCATGCTGCCACGGCTGGCGGCGGCCGTCAGCTGGACCATGCTCGGCCTCTTCCTGGTCGTGGATCTGCTGGCGGAGTTCAAGCTGGCCAGCGGGATCGTCCTGGACCTTTCACCGTTCGTACACGTGCCGGCGATGTTACTGCGCGGTGCCTCCTCACCGGTGGCGCCGCTGCTGGAACTGACCGTGGCAGCCGTTACCCTGGCCACGGCGGGGCTGGCGTTCCTGCGCCGCCGCGACCTGATGCCCTCTGCCTGAAACGGCCCCATTGAGGAGCTGATGGCCGACATCGATATGAGCCACGATGCGGGGTTCACCGTCATACTGACCCCCGCAGCTGACGCTGTGGCGGTCGCGGCCAGGGGTGCGGCACGCCACCGACAACGTGTGATCTCTCGAAGTCCCAGATCAGACAAGGTTTGGCGGCTCATCGCACAGTTCTTAACGGCACCCCGGGTTCGTCAAGCTGGATAGCAAAGGCGCGTGGGTGCTGGCCTTTTTGGTCGCCAGACGCGTCGCCCCCGACAAAGGGCGCGGCGTCGGATTCGAACAGGAGTCCACCAAATGTTTCGACCGAAACATTTTCCTTCGCATCAGCGCCCGGGACTTCGCCCGCCGGACCGGCACCAGCGCCAAGCGAGTTATGGCCTTCTTTGATGCTTGGGAACGGCTGGCTGATGAGGGCGTCGTTGACCACGCCGCTGATCTGCATCCGGACACGGAGGTCGAGCTCCCGGACAGCCGGAAATATCCCTTCTATGGCTCGAAGGGCTATTACCGGAGCTGGGAGGCCGCCAGCCTCAAGTCCGATCGGGTCGAGGCGATCGAGGAGGAGGCGGAGAAGTCGGGAACCCGCCCTTCGGCCGTCGCCTACATCCTCAATCACCCGACGGCGATCAAGACCGCGCTCCTGACTGATGAGCCGACGCGAACGGCGGCGTGGGAGGCGCTTGAGGAGTTCGACGCCCGTCAGGCGGCCGCAGATGCTGACCGCGCCGCGGCCGCCGAGGTCACCAGCGAGCGGCAGCGCGAATACGACGACGTCATCCGCGCAGAGCGGGACGCCTACGCCGCGCAAGCCCGCGAAGCAGGCGAAGGATCGCAGGCCGATGCGTCCATGGACGTCTTCAACGCGATGGCCGAGATCCGCATGGCCGCCTCGCGGGCGCTGGCGCTGCTGAGCAAGCAAGAGATCAACTTCACCACGGACCGCGCGGAGGCCATCGCGGAGCTGTGTGACGGCGCCGAGGCGGCTATCGCCGCGGTCCGTGACATGGCCACCGGCGCTGCTCTGGACGACGCCGCGCTCGCCGCTTTCATGGACGAGAACGGCAAATTCCTGTGAGCCGCCGCCGTGATGAGATGGGCTGGACCCGGGCCGAGAACGACGTCGCCGAAGTGATGATCTGGCTGCGCGGCAACCACGGCCGCGAGCTCAGCTACGCCGACATCGCCGCCGTCGTCGGCATCAAGGACGGTGCCCGTCTGCGGCGGGCCGTCAAGGTCGCCCGCGTGGTCGCGGCCAACCGGGGCGATCGCCTGGAAAGATTCCTGCCATCGCAAAGCCCCGCCCGTCGCCGGGTCTTCGATCGTTATCTGGGGTACTCAAGCGTTCTAGCTGGTCAGCCGCTTGAAGGTCTGTCAGGCACGTCAGGCAAGTAGGTTGCTCGCGTTCGGCGCGCAGGTGGATGGTCGAGAGGTCCATTGGTCGCGTGAAAAGACCGCGCTGGACGCTGCCGCGCCGGTGGTCCGGTGGTCAGTGGCGGGTGCGGCGGGACAGGGCTTGTCCCGCGGGCAAATCGGCGACGAAGGCCCGGAGGAACCCGAAGAGGTGCTCCAGATCGTGCCCCTCGGCTGCGGCGTCGATAGACCGGTAGAGATCGTCTTCGATCCTGATGATCTTCTGGCCGAGCTGGGCTCCTTCCGCAGTGAGCGACAACTCGACGTGGCGGCGATCGTGGGTTGCCACTTCGCGCTTGACCAGGCTGGCGGCGACCAGCCGGTCGACGAGTCGGCTCGGGCTGGTGCCGCTCTCGCAGATCAGCAGTTCGCCGAGGCCGTTGAGTGTCAGGGGCCCTCGCTCCTGGAGGACGCGGATGACCTCGGCTTGGGAGGGCGTGAAGCCCAGCGGTCGCAGGGCCTGGCCGAGCATCCGGTTGCCTTCTCGTTGCGCGGCCAGGATCAGATAGCGGAGCTCTTCAGCGGCCCGCACTGGCCACCTCGGGCTCGTCGAGGCTTTCGGCCAGGAACATCTCGACGGCGCGGGCGTAGGTCTCGGGATGGGTGAAGCGGAACATGTGCCCGGTCCGCTCCAGCACGATCTCGCTGGCGTTCGGGATCCCAGCGCGCATGATCTGCGCCGCCTCCTCGCCGATCAGCTTGTCGTGTGACGGTGTGATGATCAGAGTCGGGGCTGCGACCTTGTCCAGACGGTCGGTGTAGTCGGCGGCCAGTGCCGCGGTGAGGCGGGCTCCGAAGGATGTGGCCGGGGTGTTGGCCAAGAACAGGTGGCGGCTGTCGGCCTCGCTCCAGGGGATCTGGCCCTCGGCATCGTGGGGTGAGGCCAGCCGGTGGGCGTGTGCGCGCAGTACCAGCTGCCGGTAGAGGTCGCCGCGCAGCCGGCCCATGAGCCGCATGGCGGTTTTCCAGAGCGGTGAGGAGATCGGGTTGGCGGCGAAGCCGCCGGACATCACCAAGCCGCGGAGCCCGGCCGGTTGGCGGACGGCCAGCGCCAGCGCGATGTTCGCTCCGAAGGAGTCGCCGACCAGCACGTATTCGTCCAGGTCAGCGATGTGAGCCGCAGTGGCGTCGGCGTAGGCCTCCATGTCGTTGACGTCTTCGGGAAGGCGGAAGGTGCGTCGGGGCCGGTGAGCCAGGGGGGTGAGCTGCTCGAGGTCCCAGGGGGCGCCGGAGAAGCAGGGGATGAAGACCAGCGTCGGTTCGTTCGTCATGGAGATTAGATTACACGACATATATGTCGTGTCAAATAATCTGTATGGGCAGCCCCGCCAGACAGCCCGAGGCGCTCAGGCCAGGAGGCCCAGGGTTTCGGGTGTTTCCCAGGCCGTCAGCTGCCGCTCAGGGTCGGTTTCCTCCTGCGCGCACTGGTTGATCAGCTCGGCGAGGGCTTGCCGGTCCTCCTCGGACAGGTCCTGCAGGAGGGCGATCACCGGCTCCAGGACCTCCATCGTGGCCTCAGGCGTGATGGCGTCGTCATCGCTGAGATCCAGTCTGACGACGACGTCAGTGAGGGCTTTGGCCAGGGTCCACGATGCGGGCCCGCGAAAGCGCTTTGCCGCCGCGCTCGATGGCATCGCCATGCCAAGCTGTGCGCTGTCATTCCCTGCTCGACGATTACGGCAGTGGAGTGGCGGTCCTACTGGTGATCGGTGCCGGTGGTGTAGCGGGCGGCGGCCTCGGCCGCCTTGCGGGCCAGGGCCTGGCGGAGTTCGGCTGGGGTGAGGACTTCGGCGTCGGTGCCGAAGGCCAGCAGTAGCTCGGCTGCGGCCAGGGAGCGAAAGCGCAGCTCGACGTGTACCCGCTCCGGTCGGTCGTCGGCGTCGGGTGAGAGGCCGGTGGGAGGGGGCCCGGCCAGGTCTGCTTCGTGGATGCGCAGGAATCTGGCCAGGATGTCCCGGTGGACGCTGACCGTGACGGGCAATGGGGCGGGGATGTCGTCGATATGACGGCGCAGGCCGTCCCAGACGTCGGCCAGTTCGAGGCCGGCGCGGCGTCGTACGGGCTCGTCGAGGATGGCGGCTGACAGGGCTCGGTCGGATCGGAAGAGTGCGGGCTCGCCGCGGTGGTCGGCGACCAGGTACCAGACGCCGGCCTTGTTGACCAGGCTGTACGGATCGAGAGTGTAGGAGCGGACGCGGTTGTCACGGCCGTGCCGGTAGCGCAGGCGCAGCCGCCGGTCGGTGAAGACGGCCTGCTGGAGTACGGCCAGATCGGTGGCCGGGCCGGTGATGGGGCGTGCCGGTCCGCCGCGCCAGCGCACCGGGTCGATGAGGATGCGGCGGCTGGCCAGGTCGGCGTCCGGCCGGTGCGGGGCGGGCAGGGCGGCCATCAGCTTGCGCAGTGCGGAGCCGAGCGCCTGCCCCAGGCCCAGCTCAGCGTGAGCACGGTCGGACAGCAGCACGAACAGGGCGCGGGCCTCGTCGGCGGTCAGGCCGGTGACGTTGGTCCGGTAGCCGGGCAGCAGGGCGATGCCGCCATGGGGCCCGCGCACGGTGTAGACGGGCACGCCGGCCGACGACAGCGCCTCGATGTCGCGCATGACGGTGCGGACCGACACCTCCAGGCGCTCGGCCAGCTCGCCGGCGGGCAGCCGGCCGTGCGTCTGGAGCAGCAGCAGGATCGACAGCAGGCGCTCGGACCTCATGGTTCCAAAATTACCCAGGTATATGACAGCACCTGACATATACCTCGGTGAAGCTGCAGGCAGACGAGCCACCCGCAGGGGGCGGCTTCGAGCGTCCCCGGCCTTGCCGGGGACAGAGCACCACGAAAGGAACTGTGCTGTGACCGCAACGAACGCGCTCGCCCAGAAGATCGCCGAGGATTTCGTCCGCGCGTGGACCGGCAAGGACGTCGAGAAGGCGCTGAGCCTGCTCGCCGACGACGTCGTGTGCGAGGCCCCGAGCGGCATATTCGAGGGGGTGGAGGGCTACCGCCGGTTCCTCGAACCGTTCGCGAGCACGATCACCCGCGCCACCGTCATCGACGTCCTGGGCAACGGCACGAACGCGGCGACCGTGTACACCGTCGACACGCCCATCCTGAAGGACTTCCGGGGCACCGACTACCTCACCGTCGAGAACGGCAGGATCACGCGCGTGATCAGCGTCTTCGACCGGCTTCCGATGGCTCAGGCCAGAGGCGACATCCAGCCCTGACCCGGCCTTGCGCCGGCGGGCCCGCATATGTGAGCAGCCTCGGTCAGGAGGCGCGGGCCTGCTCGGCCGCTGTCTGTCATCACGCCTGACTGGTCCTGCCTGCCGGCGTCGTGCGTCAGCCGTGCTCGCGCCCGAAAGCGCGGATCTTGGCGAACATGTCCTCCAGCAGGAACCGCACATCGACGTCCTCGCAGACCCGGATCGGGTGGTTCGAACCGGGCAGGTAGGAGCCGTCCGCACCGAAGCGGGGAGCGGGCCTGACCCGCAGGTTTCCGCTCGCGGGGAAGAGCATCAGCGCGATGGCCGGCGAATCGCCCAGCGAGCGGGACTCGATCGGCCCGGGATGGTAGGTCGCGTTCCACTCGTGCAGCTGCTTGATCAGGTAGCGACCCAGCGGGCCGGCGTCGCCGATCTTCTCCTCCAGTTCGGCGTAGCTCACCGAGACCTTGGTGTAGACGTCTCTGGGCACCTGCCACACGGTCATGCCGGAGCCGAACACCACGTTCGCGGCGTGGACGTCGTTGGAGAGGTTGAACTCGATCCGCGGGCCCTCGTCGTAGCCGCGGTATCCGGAGCCGCCGATCCAGATCACGACCAGCGGTCGTCGTACGAGGTCGGGGTCCAGGAGGATCGCGGCGGCCATGTCGGTCAGCGGCCCGAGAAACGCCACATAGAGCGGGTCGTCCTCGCTCGCGAGCTTCGACTCCTCGATGATCAGCCGTGCGCCGGGGGAGTCCACCGCGGTGTGCTCGTCCGGCAGTGGCGTCGCCGCGCCGTTCGCGACGGTGACGGTGTCGGTCAGGCCGAGCAGATCAAGCAGAAGGTCGATCTCCTCGCGGGACTCCTCCATGCTCCGCTGCGACCGCCAGGTGCCGAAATGGGCTGGGATCAGCCCGCGCATGTCGAGAGTCGGTGACAGCAACCCGTGGACGATGGCGAACTGGTCATCGGCCTCGTTCTTGGCGTCGGTGTTGATGATCACTCTGCGCTTGCGCATCTCAGCTCCCATTGCATAGTTATGCACTGCCGCATAATCTTCCGTTCCGGTAGGTTGTCCGACCTTCGTGGCTCTGTCAATGAGAGACCCGCCGGAGTCCGGTCAGCGACGGGGCCATGTGGTCGATGGCCGAGGAGTGGCGGACCCTCGCGATGGGGCTGGTCGGCATCGGCCGGGCCGGGCGAGTCCGGTGTCCCGCAGGAGGCCGTCGCGCCGGCTGCTTACTCGGGCCGGTACAGACGATCTCGGACTGCCTGGCTCCCTGCTATACGGTTAACCGTGTCGATCAAAACGGTTACGGTGGCGGACGCCGTCGGCTGCTGTCCGGGGCGCGGGCCCGGCCGCTCGCCGACCTGGGACGCGCAGGGCCGAAGTCTTCCGTGCCCGGCTTCAAGCGAACCACGACCTCGTCCAGGAGCGTGCACGGTGAACTTCAGCGACTTCGATGCCCTCAGCTTCGACTGCTACGGGACCCTGATCGACTGGGAGAGCGGCATCGCGGCCGTACTGCGCACGTGGGCCGGTGCGCACGGCCTCCGGATGACGGACGAGCAGTTGCTGGCGGCGTACGGGACGCACGAGGCGCGGGCCGAGGTCGAGCACCCCGGCGACCTCTACCCGCGGATCCTGGCGCGGACGATGCGTGGCCTGGGTGCGGAGCTCGGCGTGCCGGTCAGTGACGAGGAGGCCGAGCGGCTGGCGGTCTCCGTGCCCGACTGGCCGGCCTTCCCCGACTCGGCGGCGGCGCTCGAACGGCTCGCGCGCCGGTACAAGCTCATCATCTTGTCCAACGTGGACCGGGCCTCCTTCGCCGGCTCGAACAAGCGCCTCGGCGTCACCTTCACCAGCATCCTCACCGCCGAGGACATCGGCTCCTACAAGCCGTCTCCCCGCAACTTCGAGGCGCTGGTGCGCGAGGCCGGGCGGCTCGGGGTGGCCGACGGCAAGTTGCTGCATGTGGCGCAGAGCCTGTTCCACGACCACGTGCCGGCCAAGGCCGCGGGCTTGCCGACGGTGTGGATCAACCGCCGTCACGGCAATCCAAGCGGGGGAGCGACACCGGACCCGTCGGCCGACGTCACCCCGGACTGGACCTTCACGTCCATGGAGGCGTTCGCGGACGCGGTCGACGCCGACCCCCTGTTTGAAGGTACGCCCTCATAAACAACCGAAAAGTCGGCCAAAGTCTCTACAGAAGGTTCAACGATACCGTCGAATGCATGACAGTCTCCAGCTGGGACGCCGCCCGTCCCCTCACCGGCGGCGCCCTCACCGCGCTCCTGTCTCCCGCCATCCGCCTGCTCGGCCTCGGCGAGCCCACCCACGGCGTCGAGACCTTCCTCGAGCTGCGCAACGAGCTCTTCCAGCACCTCGTCGAACACGAGGGCTACCGCTCGATCACCATGGAGAGCGACTGCCTCGCGGCCCTGACCGCCGACGCGTACGTCACCGGCGGCACCACGACCCTCGACGACGCGATGAGCCGCGGCTTCAGCCACGGCTTCGGCGCCTCACCCGCCAACCGTGAGCTCCTGCGCTGGATGCGCGCCTACAACGAGCGGCGTCCCCCGCACGAGCGGCTCCACTTCTACGGCTTCGACGCCCCTCTGGAGGTGACCGGGGTCGCCAGTCCCCGCCCAGCCCTGACCACGCTGTACGACTACCTCGCCGCCCACCTCGACCTGGCCTGGAGCCGCGAAACCCTCGACGAGCTGCTCGGCTCCGACGAGCGCTGGACCGACCGGGGCATCATGGATCCCACCGAGTCCGTCGGCCGCACCCCCGAGGCCAAGGAACTGCGCCTGATCGCCGACGACCTGCGCGCGCTGCTCACCGCGCACGCCCCCCACCTGGTGGCCACCACCTCACCCGACGACTGGTGGCGGGCCGACCTGCACGCCCGCACCGCCGCCGGGCTCTTGCGCTACCACGCCGGCCTGGCCGACACCGCGCCCACCCGCCTCGGCACGCTCATGTGCCTGCGCGATGGGATGATGGCCGACAACCTCGATGCCATCGTCCGCCGTGAGGCCCGTCGCGGCCCCACTCTCGCGTTCGCCGGCAACCGCCACCTGCAGCGCGACAAGAGTCACCTGCGGTTCGCCGGTCAGTCGCTCCAGTGGTGGAGCGCGGGCGCCATCATCGGCACCCACCTCGGCGACCAGTACGCCTTCGCCGCCACCACCTTCGGCACCCGCGGCTGCGACGTCGCCTCTCCCGACACCCTCGAAGGGCTCCTGTCGGCCCTGCCCCACGCCCGCGCCGTCATCGACCCCTCCCGCCTCGCCGCGACGCTCGACCGGACGCCGACGCCCCGCGTGCCGGCCGACCACACCTATCTCTCCCTCGACCCGGCCACCATCGACGAGATCGACGCCATCGTCTTCGTCAAGGAGATCTGAGCCACCCATCCTGGCCGTCGTCCCCCGGAGGGGGCTCGTGAGGGGCCCCGGGAGATGGCCGATCGTCTTATGAGCTCGCGTCGTCGATGTGATGGAGAGCGGCGAGGAGGGGCCAGGTCGACGCGGCCATCTCCGCCGGTGTCCGCGGGCAGCCGCGCTGGAGCCAGTCGGCGGCCACGCCGATGAGCGCGCCCGCGGTGAACGCGGCGGGCACGTCATGCGGGACCTCAGGGGCCGCGACCGGTGACACGCACGCGGCGAGGTGGATGGTCGCGGTGATCCGGCGGCGTACGTGGTCGATGACGCGCGCGCTGCCCTGCGGCCCCAGCAGGCTGCGATAGAGACCGGCGTACTCGGCGAGGTTGGCGAAGAACGCCGCCAGCGACAGGATCGGGTCCGGCGCCTCGTCCGCCGTCTCGCAGGCGAGGGCGGGCAGGGACTCGATCAAGTCGTCGACCATGGCGGTGCAGGCGGCCTCGGCCAGCTCGTGTACGTCCCGGTAATGGGAGTAGAAGGCGGAACGGCTCACCTCGGCCCGCTCGGCGACGTCGGCGACGCTGATCTGCGACAGGTCCCGCTCCTCGGCGAGCTGGATCAGAGTGCGCTGCAGGGCCGCCTGGGTGCGTCGCACGCGCAGGTCGACCTTCGGGGGATTGCTGTCTCTGGTCGTGGCCACATCCGTAACTCTAGCCTACCGGACATGTGTCTTTTTTCTTGCATGTGTTCTATATCTTGCAGATGTCACGCAAATTTCCCACTGAGATGGAGACGCCATGACCAAGACTCTCGGCCTCATAGGCACCGGAATGATCGGCGGCACGCTGGCCCGCCTCGCCGTCGCAGCAGGTCTGAACGTCGTTCTGAGCAACTCGCGCGGCCACGCCGGCCGAGGCCGCCGAGGCCGGTGACCTGGTCGTGGCGACCATTCCGCTGCACGCCTACGACCGGCTGCCGGCCGCCGCTCTGGCGGGCAAGATCGTGATCGACACGATGAACTACTACCCGGAGCGCGACGGCCGCATCCGGACGGGGCCGCCGACCGCAGCGCCCTGCCCATCGCCGGCGACGACCTGGCCGCCAAGGCCGAGGTGACCGCGCTGCTGGACGCCCTCGGCTACGACGCGGTGGACACCGGGTCGCTCGCCGACAGCTGGCGCAGCGAACCGGGCACGCCGGTGTTCGTCCAGCCGTACTTCCCGGGGAGCGCGCCTGAGGAGGGCGGCCAGGAGGAGGCGTTCCGCTGGTTCTTCGAGACCCCGGGCGTCCCGGTGCCGGCCGCTCAGGTGAAGGAACTGATCGACAGCGCCGTACGAGGTGTGGCGGGCGGAAAGCTTACCCCCGGGGCATAGCCCGACGCGTGGTGACCGCTCCCTGGCCTGACGGCTCGTGGAATCCTTACTCGACGAAAGGGTTCCACGAGTCCTGGCCCGGGCGCCGGGTCAGCCGTGGCGAACCGATGGGGCACTCCCCATCGTGTCGCGGGCCAGGCGGGCGAGGAGGCGTCTGAGTGTGTCCACGTCCTCGTCGCTCCAGTCCGCGAGGAGCGACTCAAGATCTTGCTGGACGCACTCCATGATCCGCTCCCCGATCTCCCGTCCGCGGGGCGTCAGGGCGAGCAGCACGCTGCGTTCGTCCGACGGCTCGCGGACACGCACAATGAGGCCCGCCTCGTGCAGGCGATGGGCGATCTTGGTGAGGTTGGCTCGCCCTGTTCCGAGGGCCAGTGCGAGGTCGCTGGGGCGCATCGCCCCCCGGTAGCTGAGCTGGTTCACGACGAGGAACATCGGCACGTCGTTGACGGGGAAGTCGACGGCGGCCATGAGGGCCAGCCGCACCGCATGACTGTCCGCCCAGTGGACGATCGAGGAGAGCGAGACGCGCGGATCGAGGAGGTCCGGCGCGATGACGGATGACAGATCGATGTCCTGATCATCCAGCTCGTGGCGTTGTGTCCGCGTCACGATGTCCCTCCCCTCGACCGTTGTATCCGGGAACCCTACTGCCGGTCGGTGAGGGCGGGCGACCGGATCCAGAGGCACCCCGCCCTCCCCGCCGGCTCAGCCCGCCGTCGCTTCGCGTAGCAGCAGCCGCACCGGCCCGAGCAGGCCGTGGTCGTGTACCTCGGTCTGCTGCATCCCAGCGCCTCCGGCCAGCCGCGCGGCGATGTCAGGGATCGAGTCGTAGTAACCGCGGGCGAGCAGCCGGTTGTTCAGCGAACTCGACACCCGGACCGTCACCGTGTTCTCCCCAGGCCGCAGGTCGGAGGTGACATCCACGCTCGGGCAGGAGGTGTCGAAGCCCCTGACCGGGCCCTCGTTGACCCGTACGGAGCCGAGCCCACCCGCCGTCGAGCCGAGGTCGAGCACATACCCGGCCCCCGCGACGGGCGCCTCCTCCAGGGTGAACGTCGCCTCGTACGCGCCGACCCCGCTGACGTCGGGACCGACCTCGGGAAGGTCCTTCCACGGGCGGAGCGGGCCGCGGCCACCGTCGAGGCGGGTGATCGCGGTGGTGGGCCGTACCTCGCGGGTCTCGTAGCCGAGCCCGCGGTCCTCGCTGATCACCTCGAACCCGCCGGCGTCCCAGCTCTCGACCGTGGTCGTCCACTCCGCGATCTCCTGGAGGAGGCGCGGCTCGACGGGCTCGGAGGCGGCCGGCTCCCGCGCCGAGCGGTCGATCGTGAACAGCGCGGTCTCCCCGGGCGCCAAGGTCACAGTGATGAGCGTCCGTCCCGCCTCGGCGACCGTCCCCGCTTCGCTGATCGACTGTCCCGCTTCGTACCGGATGCCGGAGTGGGGGCGGATGTCGCCGGTCCAGGCGTCGATCTGGTGCGCCGTCCCGATGCCGGGCAGGGCGACCTCGACCGTGGTCGGCTCGCCGGTCTCGTACAGGAAGTGGTACAGGTACAGGTGCAGCAGGTCGCCGTCCTCCCGCAGGTGGCTGAGCAGGCTGCGGTTGCCGCCGGTGAACTCGGCGCGCCCGGCCAGGCCGAGCTCGCGCAGCGCCTCGACGGTGCCGGACGGGTCGCCGACCTCGGCGACGGTCGGCAGCGCGCGAAGCCGCGCCATCGTCTGGGCGAGCTCCTCGTCGCGGCCGTCGAGTCCCGGGGTGCGGGCGGCGGCATGGGCGTGGGTGGTGTACTGGCCGGCCGTGAGCCACTTGAGCTCGGTGGCACCGTTGACGATGAGCAGCTTCATGCCCTGCCGCGCCCACTCCAGAAGCTTGACCGCCACGTCCGGGTCGAGCGTGTCCTGGTAGACGACGAGCGCCTGGTATCCCGGACCGTGCGGCTGCACGAGCCCGTCCGCGAACGACACCTCCTCGCGCAGCAGCAGCGACCCGTCGAAGAACTCGTAGGTCCACCCGGCGTCCTGCATGCCCAGGTCCTGCCACCAGTGGTTGTGCCGGTCGCGCATCCACATGCGCCCGTAGGCGTCCTCGTCCGGGATCCGCCGCCCGTCCTGGTCGAGGAAGACCAGCCCCGAGGTGTTGTCGGTGAAGTGGTCGGTACGGAGGATCCCCACGTCGATCCGCGGCCTGCCCTGCCGCAGGACGCACTGGTAGCGGCCGATCGCCTTGTTCCACAGCGGGTAGAACTCCGCCGCGGGCTGACGCGTGTCGAACCGCTCGGAGAACATCGGCCACATGCCCTCATGTCCGGGCCAGTGGGTGACGCCCTCCGCGCCCGCGGTGCTCGCCCAGCCGTGCAGCACGGTCTTGGTGATGCCCGCCGCCAGCTGGGTGGCGATGATCTGGTCGTAGAAGCGGTGGTCGAGGATGTGGTTGCGGGTGGTCGCGCCGGTCTCGGAGGAGTACTGCTTGCCGAACAGGTGAGCCGGACCGGCCATCAACCGATAGGCGTCGATCTGCGCGCCGAACTCCAGCGACTCCGTCTCGATGCCGTCGACCTCCGGCCCCGGCCGCGTGAGCTCGAACGGCAGTCCGTAGCTGATCTCGGCGCGGAGCGAAATCCCGTTGTCGTGCAGGAACGCGGCGAAGGGGCGCAGCATGTTCTCGATGTAGAGATCGGTGAGCGTACGCACGTAGTCGAAGCGCACCTTCTCGACGGTGACGCGGTGCTCCTCGCGTACGTCGTTGTGGTAGGTCGTACTGACCGCCATGAAAGGCGCGGACCTGATCAGGAAGGGCAGCCAGCGGGTGAGGTCGTACCCGCGACGGGCGCGGAACTCCCGCGCGACGGTGCGTCCCCAGAACATGCCACCGGCGCCGTAGACCGACAGTTCGAGGGAGTCCATGTACATCTGCGCGCGGGGATTGCGGCTGATCTGCTCGCGCAGCTCGGGGGTGAGGACGACCGAGTCCCAGTAGTCGATGACCGCGTCGACCCCGTCCCGGTCCAGGTAGTTGACGGTGTAGTTGACCGACGCCGAGGGCGAGGCGGTCTGTCCGGTTCCGTGCATCCAGAAGACGAACAGCCGCCAGTCGCCGTCGGCGGGCGCGCTCCACTCCAGCGTCTCGTCCCGCACCCGGTCCGTGAGGTCGACGACGGAGTCGAGGTCGAGGATCGCGCCCGTCGCGCCGGTCTCCAGCAGGCGGGCGGCCACGACGGCCACCAGGTGCTGCTCGGTGACCTTGCCGCGGTGGCCGGGAATGTGCAGCGTGGGCGGCTCGGCGTCGAGGTCGACGCGCGGCAGCGCCCCGCTACGCGAGCCCGAAGGGGCGAGGTCCTCGAACACCACGTCGAGCTCCTGGGCCGCGGCCGGGTGGTCGGGGGTGATCGTGGGGAGGTTGGCGTTCGCCCAGTTCGTGCCGGAGGTGAAGCTCACCGACATGTTCCGTTTAGTGGTCTCTTCGACGACCACCTGGGAGTCGTGCACCCACTCCTCCGCGCCCCAGCCGTAGCGGGAGTGGTCGATGGCGCCCTCGTCCATCGCGAGGAACTCCATCCCGCCGAAACCGAGCCGGTGCGCGGTGTCGATCTCGCGGACCAGCGTCTCGTCGGTGTGCAGACCCTCCGCCAGCCACCAGCGCAGCTCGGGCCGGAACTCGATCGAGGGGTCGGCGATCATACGGGCGAGGTCGTCGAGTGACACGCGTTTCTCCCTGAACGTCAATGGGCGGCCATGAGGGTGGCCGCCGGACCGACCCTAAGGCGCGCAACAGGAGAAAACAATGTCGTGAGGAAACAATAAATTGTCCTGAGGAAACTTGTAACGGTCACACGACGGCGACGGCGTCGATCTCGACGAGGAAGCCGGGGCCCAGGCCGGCGACGACGTGGACCGTGATGGCCGGCGGCGGGTCGGCCCGGTTCCACACCTCCTGGAAGGCGGCCACGCCCTCCT
Source organism: Nonomuraea aurantiaca (assembly GCF_020215705.1). GTDB lineage: Bacteria > Actinomycetota > Actinomycetes > Streptosporangiales > Streptosporangiaceae > Nonomuraea > Nonomuraea aurantiaca. The sequence goes on from NZ_JAIWNB010000017.1 coordinate 16,641, forward strand.
CGAACGTGTGGCCCTCCACCACGGCGATGCGCCAGTGCACGATGTTCGCCAGGCTCGCCCCTTCGCTCTCCAAGATGGTCGCGAGGTTGCGGAACGCCTGCCTGGACTGCTCCCCGACCGTGGGACCGACGACCTTGCCGTCGGCGCCGACGCCGTTCTGCCCGCCGATGTAGATGGTCTTCGCCGGCTGCTCGACCACGACGGCCTGGCTGAAGGCCGGGCTGCGGTGGAGTCCCTCGGGGTTGATGTGCCGGGTGCTCATGTGTCGCCCTCCTGTGACGCTGACACCAGTAATAGTGGTTACGTACGACACCAGTTATAGTGGTTTCATGCGAGCGAGTGCAACCGGCCGGATGCTGCACGACCCCAAGGGCGGGTCGTTCTGGTTCGACGCCGGCGCCGTCTGCCTGGACTTCGCCCACACGGGCGGCGAGGGCCGTTACGCGGTGTTCGAAACCCTGCACGAGCCTGCCGACCTGGGCGAATGGCTGGCCGAGCCGCCGCTGGCCGCGGTCATGACGGTCCCCGTGACGGCCCGCGAGCTGACCGCGGCCAAGGCCCTCCGCCAGGCGATCTGGGACGCGGCGCACGCCCAGGCGGCGCGTCACCCCCTCCCCACCGGGGCGGTCGCGACCATCAACCGGGCCGCGGCCGCGCCGCCACTGGTCCCCGAGCTCGTTGCCGCCGGCACGACCGCGGGGTGGGTGCGGCCGGTGCGAGCCACGCAAGCGCTGTCGACGCTGGCACGGGAGATGATCGAGCTGCTGTCGGGGCCGCTCTCCGAGCGCATCCGCGAGTGCGCGAGCGACGACTGCCCGCTCGTGTTCGTCGACTCCTCCCGCCCCGGCGCCCGGCGCTGGTGCGCCATGGAGCGCTGCGGCAATCGCCACAAACTCCGGGCTCACCGCGCCCGGCGGACCACGGAGCCGTGACCGTTCCCCGACCTGCTCGACGCCCTCACCAGGCCAGGGCCCGTCGCGTCACCGGAGATCGCGGCGACGTCGTTCCATCGTCTCGTCATGGGCCGATCGCGGCGGCAGGTCAAGGGGCTCCGGGTCGGACAGGACGAAGATATCGAACAGGATGCCGCCCACCACGAGGATGGCCACCACGGCGACCACTACATACGGCAGCGATTCAGGTACGAAGATCACCACCGTCAGAGCGACGAACCCCAGCACCAGAACCGCCACAAACGCGAGGGCGAGCTGCCGCAGTCTCTCCTTCACACATCCTCCCGATCAGCGCAGGTAAGGGGAACACTCAACGGCTTCCTGGCGTATTCGTCGGGAAGCACCACCGCGGATTCCGGCGAAGTCACAAATCCGGCGAGCTTCCGGATTCCGCCGCCGAGATGCCGAGGGCGGACAGGAACGCCGCGGCGACGGGGGAGGGGGAGAAGCGACTCCAGATGAGGTGCTCCATGCGGGCCGGAGCGTCGCGCAACTGGAGGATGGGCAGGCCGGGAAGCTCGGCCACGAAGGCGGCGGGCAGCAGCCCGATGCACAGGCCCTGCCGGATCAGGCGAGCGATGAAGTCCACGGTCGTCACCTCGAAGGCGACCTCGCGCCGTACGCCGGCCGCCGCGAACGCCTCGTCCGACTGCGCCCGCGCGGCGGTGCCCGGGGGGAAGTCGACGAACGGTTCGTCCGACAGTTGCCGCAGGTCCACGCGCTGCTCATCGGCCAGCGGGTGGTCGGGTGGCACCAGGGCGACGAGGTCGCCGCGCCCCAGTTCGCGGCCGCGGACTCCCTTGGGGCGTGCGCCCAGGGGAAGCCCGAGGAAGGCGGCGTCCAGGGTGCCCTGGCGTACCCCTTCGATGAGATCCTCGCTCGCGCCCGAGCGGAGGCTGATCCGTACCTGCCGATGCCGCAGGTGGAACTGTTTCAGCGCGGCCGGCAGATCGACCGCCGCGACCGTGGGGATGGCGCCGATGGCGAGCCGGCCGCGGATCTCGCCGGCGGCGGCCGCCACCTCGGCGCGGGCTCGTTCGGCGGCGTCGAGCGCCTGGCGGGCCGCGGGGAGGAATGCCTCGCCGGCGGGGGTCAGCCGGACGCGGCGGCTGGTGCGGTCGAACAGCTTGGCACCCAGCTCACGTTCCAGGCGGGCGATCTGGTGGCTCAGCGCGGACTGGACGACCAGGCACTGCTCGGCGGCGCGGGTGAAGTTGCTCGTCTCCGCGACCGCGACGACATAGCGCATCTGCTGCAGCTCCATGGATCAATCGTGATCCACGATCGGTTCGATGACAAACATGCGTTGGACTCATTGATCGGCTGTCGCCCAGGCTGGGGGCATGACGGCGATGAGACCTCACAACACGGACGGGGGCCTGTCACGCGGGCTGCTCTTCCTCATGTCGGTGGCGACCGGGCTGGCGGTCGCGGGCAACTACTTCGCGCAGCCGCTGCTCGACCTGATCGGCCGGGAGCTGGGGATCGGGCCGTCGCGGGCGGCGCTGGTCGTGACGGCCGCGCAGATCGGGTACGCACTGGGCCTGATCCTGCTGGTGCCGCTCGGTGACCTGGTGGAGCGGCGGCGGCTGGCCATGTCGCTCTACGCGGCGACCGCGGTGTTCCTGCTGGTCTCGGCCACCGCGCCCAACGGCACGGTGCTCTTGGTCGGTACGGCCCTCACCGCGCTGACCTCGGTGGGCGCGCAGGTCGTGGTGCCGTTCGCGGCGACGCTGGCGGCCCCGGCCGAGCGTGGCCGGGTGGTCGGCACGGTGATGACCGGGCTGATGCTCGGCCTGTTGCTGGCGCGTACCGCGTCCGGAGCATTGGCGGAGGTGGGCGGGTGGCGGACTGTCTACTGGGTGAGTGCGGTCCTGATGGCACTGATGGCCGTGCTCCTGCGCGTCTTCCTGCCTCGGCTGGATGGGGGAGATGGGGGACACCAGTCGTACGCCGGTCTGCTGCGCTCGACGGTGGCGATGTTCCGGTACGAGCCGTTGCTGCGGTGGCGGGCGGGCATCGGCGCGTTGAGCCTCGCCTCGTTCAGCGTGCTGTGGACGGCGCTGACCTTCCTGCTGGCGGGCTCGCCGTACGGCTGGTCGGAGTCGGCCATCGGCCTGTTCGGGCTGGCCGGTGCCGTGGGCGCGCTGACCGCCACGGTGGCGGGGCGGCTGGCCGACCGCGGGTACGTACAGATCGTTTCCGGTGCCGGGACGGTCCTGCTGGTGGCGTCCTGGTGGGCGCTCGCGGCCGGGGCGCACTCTCTGGTCTGGCTGCTCGCCGGCGTGGTCGTGCTGGACCTGGCGCATCAGGCGGTGCTCAACAGCAGCCAGAACGTCCTCTACGCGCTCCGGCCCGAGGCCCGCAACCGGATCAACTCCGCCTTCATGACCTCCCTTTTCGTCGGCGGCGCGGTGGGGTCCGCGCTGGCCTCGGCGATCTGGGCGCACAGCGGCTGGACCGGCGTGTGCGTCCTGGGCGCCACCCTCTCGGCCGGAACCGTCGTGCTCTGGGTCCTGGAGCGCATCACCGTTGACCGGGCGACAGGGGAGCCCTCGAAGGTCGTCCGCAACCTCGTCCGTACCCCCACCATCAAGGGAGAATGACCATGTCGCGCACTGTGCTGATCACCGGCGCCACCGGAACCGTGTCCACCGCACTGATCAACGCGCTGGAAGGCGCCGATGTGCGCCTCCGGGCTCTCGTCCGCGAAGAGTCCAAAGCGGCCGGCCCGCGTGAGCGGGGCGCCGAGGTCTTCGTCGGTGACCTCGACGACGCTCGGTCGCTGCCGCCCGCCTTCGAGGGCGTGCGGGACGTGTGGCTGCTCACCCCGAACGGCCCGCGCGCTCCGGAGCACAACATGAACGCCCTGTGGGCCGCCCGCCAGGCCGGTGTGGAGCGCATCGTGCGCCTGTCCGTCGTCGGCGCGGCACACGACGCGCCGAACCGCAGCGGCAGGCTGCACGCGCTGTCCGACCGGGAGGCCGAACGGTGCGGCATGCGCTGGACGATCCTGCGTCCCCACTGGTTCATGCAGAACCTGCTGAACGAGGCGGGCGACATCGCCGCCACGGGCACGTTCTCGCTGAACATGGCCGCGGCGCGGATCGGCATGATCGACGTACGCGACATCGCCGAGTGCGCCGCCCGCGTGCTCCTCGACGACCCGGACCGCCACCACGGCCGGACGTACACCCTCACCGGCCCGCGCTCGCTGACGTTCGACGAGGTCGCCCGCCCATTGAGTCGCGCTCTCGGCAGGTCCGTCACGCACGTGCCGGTCGGCGACGACGCCAAGCGCAAGACACTGCTCGGCTACGGCGTTCCGCCGTGGATCGTCGACATGCTGGAGGAGTACGCGCAGGCGTACGAATCCGGCTGGGGAGACTTCACCACCGATACGGTCGCCGACCTTCTCGGCCGCCCTCCGCGCGACATCGCCGACTTCGCCCGCGACCACGCCGCCGCGTTCGCCCCGGCCGATCGGCAACTACGGGCCTAACCGTAATAGGAAGACTTGACCATCGTCGGCCGAGTTTCTAGATTTCGGTCATGACCTTAATTAGGCGATTCGTGGCGGCGGGGCTCAGCGCCGCCATGCTGCTGAGCCTGGCTCCCCCCGCCCACGCCGCGGCCGGCCGGCACCCGACGGGCCGGGTGACCGATCTCGGCGTCCCGCTGCAGGACGTGCTCCTCCTCGGCGGCGTCGTGGCGCCCGGACCCGACGGCCAGGCGGCGCTCTGGGGCGCCTCCTCGGGCACCCCCGCCCACCTCAACGCCGTCGCCCCCGCCACCGGCGCCGAACGCGGCCGGTTCGACCTGCCGGGCGCCGCCGGGGCCTGGGCGGTGGACGCGACGCCCGACGGCAGCCTCTACGCCGGCACGTACGGCGACGGCCGCCTCTACCGCTGGACCCGCCAGGGCGGCGTCGCCGACCTGGGCCGCCCCCTGCCGTCGGAGAACTTCATCTGGTCCGTGGCGGCCGGCGAGGGCGCGACCGTCTACGGCGGCACGTCACCAGGCGGCCGGCTGTTCGGCTACGACCCGGCCGGCGGCGTCCGGGACTACGGCCGGCTGTCCGCTTCGCACGCCTACGTCCGCAGCGTCTCCTACGCCAACGGCAAGATCTACGCGGGTACGGAGGCCCCGGCGGCCGTCTTCGAGGTCGACGCCGCCACAGGCGTGGCCGAGCGGCTGCCCGCCCCGCCGGGACTGGACCTGACCGACAAGTGGGCCTACGACGTCAACGCCGTCGGCGGCTTCCTCTACATCAGGTTCGGCGGCGCCTTCCCGGGGCCGTTGCACATCTGGGACATCGCCGCCCATGCCTGGACGGACGCCGTCGAGTCGGCCCACGGCCTCGACGTCTCGCCGCCCGACGACCAGGGCCGCGTCTACTTCGTCAAGGCCGCCGAGCTGGTGCGCTACGACCCGCGCACCCGTACGGTGACCGGGACCGGGATGCCGTTCACGGGGCGGGTGGCGAACACCCGGGGCATCGGCTGGGCGGAACTGGGCCTGCCCGACTATCCCGGCAAGAGCCTGGTCGGGCTGCTGTGGCGGGGGCTGATGTTCCGCTACAACCCGCAGACCGGCGCGCGCTCGTTCGTACAGACCGCCATCAAGGGTGAGCCGATCGACATCACCGCTATCGCGGACGGCCCGGACGGCCGCGTCTACACCGGCGGCTTCCTCAACGGCGGGTTCGCCGCGCTCGACCCGAAGACGGGGGAGCGGACCGAATTCCACACCTTCTCCCAGAGCGAGGCCATGACCGCGCACGCCGGCAAGCTGTACGTCGGCGCCTATCCCGAGGCCAGGGTCTACGCCTACGACCCCGCGCTACCGTGGAACAGCACCGAGTACTCGCCCAGCCCGGAACCGGGACCGGCGCCCAACCCGGCCCGGCTGTTCGACCTCGCGGCCGACAAGCAGATCAGGCCGCGCGCCCTGGTGTCGGCGGGACGCTACCTGGTCGCCGGCACGATGCCCGACCTCGGTCAGCTCGGCGGGGTGCTGGCGGTGTGGGACCCGGAGAAGGGCGAGCTGAAGCACGCCGCGCGCAACGTCGTACAGGACCAGAGCATCGTGTCGCTGGCCTACCGCGATGGCGTCGTCTACGGCGGCACCTCGATCTACGGCGGCCAGTCGGCCACCCCGCCCACCCAGCCCGAGGCCAAGCTGTTCGCCTGGTCGGTGCGGGAGAACCGGCTGCTCTGGCAGATCGTCCCCGCGCCGGGCAAGCCGGCCATCCCGGCGCTCACCTTCGACCGCCGCGGGCGGCTGTGGGGGATCGCGGGCGGCGAGGTGTTCGCGGTGAACGTGGCGGCCCGCAAGGTGGTCTCCAAGGTCACCCTCTCGTCGAGTACGAGCGCGAGCGGCGCCCTGTCCCTCAACCGGAGGGACGGCCTGCTGTACGGCGCGCACGCGGGGACGGAGGTGTTCGCGCTGGACCCGGTCTCCGGGCGGCGGACGGTGCTGCGGCAGGGACCTGTGCACCACCTCGCGGTGCACAGGTCGGGGGACGTCTACTTCGCCGAGGGGCCGCGGTTGTTCAGGTATCAGCCGCAGAGCCGGTAGGTGGAGAAGTTCTCGAAGCGTGACAGGTACATGTGCTGATCCGGGCCCTTGAGCAGGATCGAGATCGGGCGGGCGATGAGCGTGAGCGTCATCGCCGCCCGGTCGATCCGGTAGGCCTTGCCCTGCACCTTGCCGTACAGCATGCCGTCGCGGCCCAGCTCGATGTTGGTGTCCAGCCAGACCTGGGTGGCGGTGGACCACGGGTAGGTCTGGTGCCGCACGCTGCGCAGGGTCTGGCCGGTGGCCGGGTCGAGCTCGAAGAGCGTGTCCGGGGTGAGCCCCCAGAGCCGGCCCTCGCCGTCGAAGGTGATCGAGCCGAGCGCCAGGTCGCCGGGCACCGGGGTGCTGGTCCACTTGAGGGTGTCGGTGGCGATGTCGTAGGCGAAGGCACGGGCCTCGCCCTGGGGAGTGCTGGTGCCGCCGAACGCCGACGTCGTGCCGTACAGGATGCCGTCACGGTAGGCCAGGGCGATGATGCTGTGGCCGGGGATGAGGTTCCGCCTGATCACCGACGTGCCGGTGGCGGGGTCGAGCAGTCCCAGAGCGCCGCCGATCGTACCGGCCTTGGGCACGGTGCCGAAGGCGAGCCAGTCGCCGGCCGAGACCATGGCGAAGGGCCGGTCCTGCTCCTGGTCGGCGAGGCCGAGCAGCAGCCGGGGCGCGGTGCCGTCGAACTCGTAGATGCGGGCGCCGGGGTAGACACCGAGGTAGAGCTTGCCCTTGTGGGTGACGATGCCCTCGCTCTGGCCGACGTTCGGCCAGAACTGCGCCGCGCCGGTCGCCGGGTCGTAGGCGGCCAGGCCGCCGGTGAAGAAGCCGCCCGCGTAGACGCGGCCGTCGGGGCCGACCCCCATCGACCTGATGGAGACGGGCTGACCGGTCAGCGTGGAGTCGTACAGCCTGCCCCGGCCGCTCTTGCTGTCGTAGTGCCACATGCGGCCGGTGGAGGAGGTGCCGACGAGCGTGTGGCCGATCCAGCCCAGCGGGCGGGCGGCGGCGCCGCCGAAGTCGGTGAAGCCGAGCCGGGTCGTCTTCCCGCGCCTGATGTCGTAGACGGCGAGCTCGTCGCCCTGGAAGAGGTAGACGCGGCCGCCGCGCGCCCCGCCGCCGACGGTGAGGCTGTCGACGTCGTCCACGACGTCGCGCCAGCGGTTCCTGGCCAGGTCGTAGACGCCCATGGGGTTGGTGCCAGTGGAGGTGCCGAAGCGGACCAGCAGGCGACCGGCCACGATGTCGAGGTCGTAGGCGTAGCCGCTGCCCTCGATCGGCGGGTCGATGACCTTGATGAGGGTGCCGTCGGGCTTCAACACCGCCACCTTCATGCTCGCGGCGCCCATGCCGGCGTAGATCGTGCCGTCCTTGGCGATGGCGAGGTCGCGTATGTACTGCTCACCGGGCACCGGGCTGCCGAGGTCCGAGATCCGCCCGGTGGCCGTGTCGTAGCGGAAGAGCCGGCCGTTGGGCGAGGTGCCGCCGTAGACGGCGGAGCCGTCGGGGCTGGCGGCCACGGTCCACACGAACGTCTCGCCCGGCACGGCGATGCCCAGCTCGCTGACCTGATCGGTGACGGGGTCGTAGCGGAAGAGCCGGCCCATGGCCCCGGCCGTGGCGTTGTAGCTGCCCACGTAGACGGAGTGATCGGGGGCGACGGTGACGGCCCAGGAGCCGAGCGCGTACGGCAGCGGGCGTTCGGCGACCAGGGTGGCGTCCGCCGCGTTCCTGATGCCGAGGATGGCGGGGCCGGACGCGCTGGAGGTGACCGAGTAGACGCGGGCGCCGTCGCGCGCGGTGCCCGCGGTGGTGGCGCCGGTGAGCGGCAGGGTGCCCAGGCTCTGGAAGCCGCAGCCTGTCGGCGGCGCAGCGGTTTCGGCCTTGACCGGAGATGTGATGGACAGCGCGATGGCTAATGCCACAGCGAAAATGCGCATAGTTCCCTCCAAGAGAGATATAACGGCCTTGACCGTAATTTCTCACCTGGCTCTCTGGCAAGACCTGCCAGAAGTCAGCGGCCGAATGCCTTCCGGTACGCGGACGGGGAGGTGCGCATCGAGCGGCTGAAGTGGTGGCGGAAGGTGACCGGGCTCTCGAAACCGACGGCGGCCCCGACCTCCTCGACCGGCGCCGTGGCCGACTCCAGCAGCGGCAGGCTGGCCGCGATCCGCTGCGCGATCACCCAGCGCAGCGGGCTGGTCCCGGTCCTGCGGTTGAAATGCCGGACGAAACTGCGCTGCGACATCCCGGCCACCCGGGCCAGCACCGCCACCGTGATCGGACGGGAGAGATTGGCCAGCGCCCATTCCATCGTCCTGGCCACGGCGTCGTCTTCCTTGACGGGGGAGACGGCGGCCTCGATGAACTGCGCCTGGCCGCCCTCCCGGTGCGGCGGCACGACCAGCCTCCTGGCCACGGTGTTGGCCACGCCCGGGCCATGGTCTCGGCGGATGAGGTGGATCAGCAGGTCGATGCCGGCCGCGCTGCCCGCGCTGGTCAGAACATCGCCGTTGTCCACGTACAGCACGCCGGGATCGACTCTGACCTGCGGAAAACGCTCCTGGAGCAGCTCGGCGTACCTCCAGTGCGTGGTGGCCGGCCGGCCGTCCAGGAGGCCGGCCGCCGCGAGGACGAAGGCGCCCGAGCAGATCGACACGATGCGGGCGCCCCGCTCGTGCGCCCGTCGCACGGCGCCGATGAGCGCGGGGGAGACCTCGGCGCGGACGTCCGGCACACCCGGGACGATCACCGTCCGCGCCTCGGCGAAGACGTCCAGCCCGTACGTCGCCTGGACGGTGAAGCCGCCGACCGCCCGCAGCGGGCCGTCGTGCTCGGCGCACACCACGAGGTCGTACCACGGGACGTCCAGCTCCGGCCGGGGAAGCCCGAAGACCTCGACGACGCAGCCCAGCTCGAAGGGGCTCATGCCGTCGAAGGCCAGGACCGAGACGGTGCGGCTGCTGTCATGGCGCTGGAGCATGGCTGGATGTTAGCGGCATTAGGCATTCATGCCACTCGTGAGGGGGTGGGGGCGCGCTGCACCATTCATCAGAGGAACGAGTTGGAGGTAATACCGAAATGTCAGCACTTCTCACCACGCCGGCCGCCGCCGTCGCTCATTTTTCGGCCCGCCTGGCGTTCGAGACGGACGTGTCCGATGTCCATGCCGATCTCAGCGCGGGCGATGCGAGCATCGTCGTGGTCGACTCGCGCAGCCTGGAGAGCTGGCGGCAGGGCCACATCCAGGGCGCGCTTCATCTGCCCACGGCGGAGATCGCCGCCCGCGCCCCCTCGGTCGTCTCCCGCGACGTGAGCGTGGTGACGTACTGCTGGGGGCCCGGGTGCAACGGCGCCACGCGGGCGGCGCTGGAGTTCGCCAGGCTCGGCTATCGCGTCAAGGAGATGATCGGCGGCTTCGAGTACTGGGCACGCGAGGGCTTCCCGGTCGTGACCGGCACCGGCGTGGAGAGGCGGCCCGCCGACCCGCTGACGGCTCCCGTCCATGCCGTCGCCTGCGGCTGCTGAGCGTGAAGCTCAGCTGACGGACCCCGGCTTCACAGGCTACGCAGGTCGATGGCGTCGGCCATCGCCTGGTAGCCGGCCGGATTGGGGTGCAGGTGGTCTCCGCTGTCGAAGCCGGGCCGGATCCGGTCCGGGTCGGCGGGGTCGGCGACGGCGCGGTCGAAGTCCACGACCGCGTCGAACGCGCCGCTCATGCGGATCCACGCGTTGACCGTGTCGCGGACCCGCTCGGCCTCATCCGTGAGGTACGCGTACCCCTTGGCGGGCAGGAGCGTGCCGCCGACGATCCGCATGCCGCTCGCGTGGGCGGCGCGGATGAGCTGCCGGTAGCCGCCGATCAGGTCGTCGGCACCGACCTTGACCGCAGGCGTGGTGCAGGGCGTGGGTTCCTGCAAGCCCAGGAGGATGTCGTTGATGCCCTCCAGCACGATCACGCTCTTGACGCGGGACCGGTCGAGCACGTCCCAGCGGAAGCGTGCCAGTCCCCGCTCGCCCAGGCACGCCGAGTCGTTGAGCAGGCGGTTGCCGGCGATGCCGAGGTTGAGCACCGGCCGCCGGCCGGCCAGCCTGCGGGCCAGCGCGTCCGGGTAGCGGTCATCGGTGTCCTGGGTGGCGCCGTACCCGTCGGTGATGGAGTCGCCGAAGGTCGCCACCGCCGCCGCGCCGCCGTGCACGTCCACTCCGGACAGGTAGAACCAGGAGCTATTGGTCTCGGCGAAGGCCGTCGCGCCGAGGTCGCGGAGGTGATCGCCGCCGGCCCGGTAGGAGGTGGCCTGCGCGAGGTTGTGGTAGGTGGCCGGGCCGGTGGCGCCCTGGAAGTACAGCGTCACGGCCAGCCGCTCGCCCGGCTTGACCGCGAGCCGGACGGGATCGCCGGCGGCCTGCCCGCCGGCGGGGATGCTCACGGAGGCGGAGCGCGCGAAGGTCAGCGGCCGGAGAGTGCCCGCCTGCACGTCGGCGCCCGCGCCGGCCTTGCCCACGCTGGCCCCGGTCAGCCGGAGCGGGGCGCTGCCGTAGCGGTTCGACAGCCGGATCCGGAGCCTCGAGCCGCCGGCGGTGACCCGCACCACCTGGCGGACGGAGTGGTCGGCGAAACCTTTCTCCGCCCAGGTGGGATACCAGACGTCGGGCGACGGCTGCTGGACGGCGCTCGCCCATCCCGCTGTCCATTCACCTGTCCATTCACCGGTTTCCGCGCCGGCGGGTGCCGGTAACGCCGTCAATGCGGCGACCAGGGCGGCGGCGGTCGCGATTCTCAACACGTGGATGCTCTTTCTCTCAGTCCAGGACGGGGAAGTTGGCGCGGAAGACGCCATAGGGATCGCGGTGGCGCTTGAGCTCGCGCAGCCGGGCCAGGGTGCCGGCGGGGAAGGCTTGGGCGGCGTTCTCCGCCGGAGCGAGGAAGGTGTACGGCTTGCGTCCGCTGACCGCCTGGCCCAGTGCCTCGACCAGGGCTGCCTGCCTGCCCTGCACCGCATCGGCCAGGTGGGGCAGGCGCAGGCCGAGCAGGTAGAGCAGGTACGGCTCGGCGAGCGCGCCACCCGCGCCGCCGGCGGGATCGGCCTCGGCCAGCGCTCCGCCCAGATGCCGGACCTGCAGGTTCAGCAGCGGCGCGAGGTCGGCGCCGGCGAGCGTCGCCAGCGTCGCCTCGTCCAGGCCGGTCAGCAGTTCGGTGCGGGCCAGCATCGGGCTGGGTTCGATCGGCTCGGCCGCGATCGTGCCCAGGTCGGCGAGGTCCATCAGGCCGCGGCTGTCGGAGAGGCTGCCGCCGATCTCGTCGAAGGCGGCCAGCAGCGCCTTGGCCTCAGCGTCATCACCGAGGTAGGTCACGTCGACGGTGACCATCGGCGGGGCGGGCGGCGGCGGGGCCACCCGGTTGACCCAGACCGACAGCTCGCGCGGCGCGTCCGCGGTGACCTGGCGGAAGGCGTCGAACACCGCGGCCGTGCGGGCCGCCGGCCAGACGATCCGTCCGCCGTACACGCTGGGCGCCGGGTGCAGCGCCAGCTCGATCGAGGTGATCAGCGCGTAGTCGCCGCCACCGCCGCGCAGCGCCCAGAACAGCTCGCTGTCGGATTCGGCGGTGACCCGCACCTGCTCGCCGTCGGCGTCGACGACCTCGAAGGCGCGCACCGAGTCGGCGGCCCAGCCAAAGCTGCGGCCGAACCACGAGATCCCGCCGCCGGCGACGAACCCGGCGACCGTCACCGCCGGGCTGCTGCCGGCCGGCCCGGTGAGGCCGTACTTGCCGGTCTCGGCCAGCACCCGCCCCCACCGCACTCCGGCACCGACCCGGGCGACGCGCGCCGCCGCGTCGACCTCCACCCAGTCCAGGCGGCCGGTACGCAGCAGGATCACCCCCTGCACATCGCCCGAGGCGCCATGGCCCGACGGCTGGGCGGTGACCGTCAGCCCGGCTTCGCGGGCGTATCGCACCAGCGCCGCCACATCCGCGGCGTTCTCGGCCTCCACCACGGCGGCCACCGGCTGGTGAACGCCCACCGCCCACGGCCGGGCCGCCTCGTCGAACCCGTCCTCGCCGGGGAGCAGCACACGCCCCCGGACGGCATTACGCAGATCCATGACCGTCGTCTCCTTCAGGGATTACCAGGAAATCGGGGACTACCAAGGAAGGGGGCCTTCGTGCTGGACGAAGGTGGCGGTGGGGCCGTCGGCTTCCAGCAAGGCCATGGCCACGATCGGTGCGGCGCCTTCTTCGGGGGTTTTGATGCCTTCGTTGTGGTTGATGTCGGTCTTGACCCAGCCCGGGTCGACCGTGTTGACCTTGATCGGGGTGTCCCACAGCTCTTTGGCGTAGGACACGGTGATCATGTTCAGGGCGGCCTTGGAGGAGCAGTAGGCCAGGTTGAGCATCGGCCACAGCGGATGGCTCCGGTCCAGGGTGCGGCCGAGCGAGCCGCGCTCGCTGGAGACGTTCACGATGCGTCCCGCCGACGAGCGGCGCAGCAGCGGCAGCAGCGCGTTGGTGACCTCCATGACGCCGAACACGTTCGTCTCGTAGACCTGGCGGGCCTGCTCGACCGAGGTCTGGCTGGGCGGGCCGTCGGCGAAGGTGATCCCGGCGTTGTTGACCAGGATGTCGAGCCTGCCGTACTCCTGCTCGATCCACGTCGCGGCGGCTCGGATACCGGCCGCGTCGGTGACGTCGAGCCGCACGCACGGCAGGCCGAGCAGCTCGGCCGCGGCACGTCCCCGCTCCTCGTCGCGGGCACCGATGATCGCGGTGATGCCCCGGGCGCCGAGCTGGCGGGCGACCTCTAAACCGATGCCCTTGTTCGCGCCGGTGACGAGGGCGACCGCTACCATGCCGCACCCGCGATCTGCCGGGTGGTGGCGTTGAGCCTGTTCCACAGGTTGACGGTGGAGACCGTCATGATCAAAGCGGCGAGCTCGGTCTCGGAGTAATGGTCGGCGGCCTCGTCCCACACGTCGTCGCCGACCTGGCCGCCGTCGGCGAGCCGGGTGACCGCCTCGGCCAGTGCCAGCGCGGCGCGTTCCGCGTCGGTGAAGTACGGGGCCTCGCGCCAGGCGGCCACGGCGAAGAGCCGCTCGTCGCTCTCGCCCTCCTTGCGCAGGTCCTTGGCGTGCATGTCGACGCAGACACTGCACCCGTTGATCTGGCTGGCCCGCAGCAGCACCAGGTCGGACGTGACCTTGGGCAGCCCGGCCTGGTCGGTGGCCTTCTGGAGGTTCATGAGCGCCTGCATGGCGCCGGGCAGGACGATGGCGGGGTTCTTCATGCGTGCTTGCATGGTCTGCCTCCTGGAGAGTTCTGATCGTCGTCGCTGATATGACTGAGGCGAGCGGGGAAATGTGACCGCCGCGCCGTACGATCAGCATCTCGGGGGCGATTAATACATCCGCGATGCATCGACGATGTGGTGATTCGCCGCGGATATAGACTCCGGCGGGTGATCGGCGGGATGTACTGCCCCTGCCCGACGCCTTGGCGCTCTTCACCGGCATCGTGGGCGAGCGCGCGGCCACCGAGCCCGAGGCGGTCACCGAGGTCCTGCTGCTGTGCGGGTTCCTGCCGTTGGCCGTACGCATCGCCGCCACCCGCCTGCGGCACCGCCCTCGCTGGAGTGTGGACCATCTCGCCGAACGCCTGCGTGACGAGCGCCGCAGGCTCACCGAGCTGGCCAGGTCGGAACGCGGCGTGGCGGCCGCGTTCACTCTGTCGTATCGCCAGCTCACCGCCGACCAGCAGCGGCTCTTCCGCCTGCTCGGGCTGCATCCCGGCCGCGACATCGACCCCTACGCCGCCGCCGCGCTCGCCGATCTCCCGATGGAGCGCACCGAGGACGTACTGGAGGACCTGCTGGACGCGCACATGCTCCAGCAGCGCGCCTTCGGCCGCTACGTCTTCCACGACCTGCTCCGCCAGTACGCCGCGCAACTGGTGGCCGAGCAGGAGCCGGAGGAAGCCAGGCACGCGGCGCTGACCCGGCTGCGCGGCCATCAGCTGACCACGGCGTCGGCCGCCATGGACGTGCTCTACCCCGACAGCGCCCACCGGCGACCGCGCATCGAACGAGCCACGCCTCCACCGGTCCCGCTCCATGACGCGCCGCGGGCGCTGGCCTGGCTGGACGCCGAACGAGCCAACCTCGTCCTGGCCGCCGATCGCGACGTGGCGCACACCAGCCTGCTGGCCACCACGCTGTACCGCTATCTCTACGACCACGCCCACCACGACGATGCCCTCGCTCTGTACGGCAAGGCACTGCAGGCCGCCCGACGCCGCGAGGATCCGGCCGATGAAGGGCGGGCGCTGACCGACCTCGGCTGGGTGCACCAGGTGCAGGGGCGCCATGAAAACGCCCGTGAGCACTTCGACCGGGCGCTGGCCGCCTGCCGTACATCTGAAGACCGGCGAGGTCAGGCGCGGGCGCTGCTCGGCTTAGGCAGGGTGAGCACGGACGCGGGCGACCACGAGCGGGCCAAGGAGGCGAACCTGCGCGCCCTGGAGCTGTTCCGCGACATCGGGGACCGCTTCGGCGAGGCCGTGACGCTGGACTACCTCGGCATCGTCCACGAACGGCTGGGACAGTACGCGCAGGCGGCCGACCTGCATCGCCAGGCACTGGAGCTGTCCCGGGAGATCGGCAGCCGAGGCGGTGAGGCCGACGCCCTGAACAACCTCGGGGTGGCCTGCACCCGGTTGGGCCGGCCCGCCGAGGCGCGCGGCCATCACGAGCAGGCGCTGGAGCTGTATCGGCTCTTCGGCTACCGGCGAGGCGAGGCCAAGGCGCTCAACAGCCTGGCCGAGGTCGCGGCGACCATGGGAGACCTCGGCCAGGCCGTACGCCTGCACAGCGCGGCTCTCGACCTGGCCGTAGAGCTGAGCAACCAGAGCGAGGAGAAGCGCGCCCGCGAGGCCATCGCCCAGCTCCGCTCCACCCCGGAGACCTCGCGCCGAAAGTGACCGGCCTTCGCGCAAGCTCCTGGTGGAGGGTGATCAGGTGACGGCGGATGCGGGCGTGCCTGGTTGGGGGCGGCCGGAATACGGCAGAAAGGGGACGCGGGTGCTACGCCTTCGCCCTGCCCGCCCTTGGTGAGGGGGCCTCGGGATGCGACGCGGCGGTGGTCTGAGTTTCAGTCCAGCAGGGCGCGCAGCGCCGAGTCACCGATCTGCCGCAGTTCGTCGTGGCTGCGGCCGGCTGCCGCCTGGACGGCGATGCCGTCGGAGATCGTGTGGATGAGTGCGGCCAGGGCGGCCGGTTCGTAGCGGGAGGGTAGATCGGTGGCCTGCTCCAGCCGCCTGCGCAGCGCTGCCTCACCGGCTTTGCGCACCGCGATGGCGTCCTGGCGTACGGTGTGCGCGTCGGGTCCGCGGGCGTGCACGCTGTTGACGCACAGGCAGCCGTGGGGCGTGTTCTGGCCCGCGGTCAGGTCCACGGCTCCGTGGATCAGCTGCTCGACGACCTCGCGGCCGGTGGACGCGTCCAGGGCGTCGGCAGTGTAGGCGCCGGGGCCGTCGAGGTAGCGGGCCAGGACTTTGGCGAACAGTTCCTCCTTGTTGCCGAAGGCGGCATAGAGACTGGGCTTGTTGATGCCCATCGCGGTAGTCAGGTCGGTCAGCGAGGTGCCCTCGTAGCCGTGCCGCCAGAACACCTCCAGCGCGCGGTCGAGCGCGGCGTCTGCGTCGAACGAGCGTGGGCGTCCGCCGGGCATGCCGTCCTCCGTGCTCTCTCCTAAGTTTTATACCTATCGGTACGTTACCTCTTGTGCCAGAACATCGCGCTGCTCTAGTTTCATACCGTAAGGTACATAACTAAGGAGTGACGCATGATCCGAGTCGGAGTTGTCGGGGCCAGCGGTTGGGCGGACGGCTCGCACCTACCCGCACTGGCCGCGCTTGAGGAGTTCGAGGTGACCGCGGTCGCGACCACCAAGCAGGCCAGCGCGGACAGGGCGGCCGCCGCCCATGGCGTGCGGCACGCCTTCGCTGACGCAGGTGAGCTCGCGGCGCATCCCGAGGTCGACCTGGTCGTCGTCTCGGTGAAGGCTTCCGGACATGCCGCTGTGATCAGGGCCGCGCTCAAGGCCGGCAAGCACGTCGTGTCCGAGTGGCCGTTGGGTGTCGACGCCGACGAGGCGAGCGAGCTGACCGAGGCCGCCACCGCCGCCGGCGTCCTCCACGCGGTCGTCCTCCAGGGGCACCACTCGCCGAGCGCCCGCTTCGCCGCCGACCTGCTGGCCGAAGGCCGGATCGGCACGCTCGAATCGGTCGCGCTGGTGGCGGAGGGCGCCCCCTGGGGCGGCAGTCGAATCTGGCCGAACCTGGTGTTCGGCCTCGACCCCTCAGAGGGAACCACCATCCTGACCATCATGGCCGGCCACTTCCTGGCCGCGCTCGAACGGGCCGCGGGCCCGCTGGCCGAGGTCTCGGCACGACTGCCCCGCACGCACGACCGCGTGCTGGTCGCCGGGACGGAGCGGACCGTGCCCAACGCCACACCCAGCCATGTGCTGCTGCACGGGCTGCTGACGAGCGGCGCCACCGTATCCGTCGCCGTGCACGGCGGCAACGGACCCATCCAGGACGCCTTCCTGCTCAAGTTCGTCGGCAGCGACGCCACTCTGACCGCCACCCCGGCCCAGCGCGGGACGTTCATCCACTGGGGCGACTGGGACATCAGGATCGGAGACGACGTCCTGACCGTGCCCGACACCTATCGCGCCGTCCCCGCGGGCGTCCGGTCCGGCCCACCGGCCAACATCGCGGCCCTCTACCAGGAGGTCGCCCGGGCCATCGCCGAAGACCGGCAGCCACATCCCAGTTTCGAGACCGCCCTGCGCCATCACCGGCTCCTTGCCGCCATCGAACGTTCCGCGGTTGATGGAATCGCCCAGGAAATCTCGTAACTCACCCGGCGACGGCGGCTGGACGCTGATGCCCGCCCCCGACGGCGCCGAGTTCTTCGTACAGGGGCCCCGTAGCGGGGCTGGTTTTTTGGTAACCATCCGTGCTCGGGAACACACTTGACGAACCCCGCCGACGCACCCGCGGGGTTCCAGAGAACGTGTGTCCCTTACATACACGGCCTGTGATCCGGGACGGGTATCACGATCGCCTCGGAACACAGCGCCACGAGATCCTTGGGTGGCCCGAAGCACGGGCCGATCCGAGGTTGGGTACTCAGCTCCTGGTCTCGTACCTGGTCAGGAGTACGCCGTCGGGGAACGTCCGGGTCTCCATCAGGGTCAGGTTCACCCAGTTGTCCAGGGCCGTAAAGAACGGCGTGCCGCTGCCCACCAAGACCGGTGCTCTTGGTCCAGGCGACGGAGACGGTCGCGAGGAACAGGTCGTACCCGGTCACCGCCGGGCGCACCCGCCCCGCGAGCTGGGCGGCCCGCACGTACTCGTCGGTCGCGGCGATGAGGGTGTCACAGGGAAGGGTGAGCGGATTGTCCGGCTCCTGCGCCCTGGCCGCGGCCACGAGCGGTTCCGGCAGCCCGCTGAAGGCGCTGAAGTAGTCCTCCATCGCCCGCAGCCACTGCCGCAACGCCTCGCAGGCGTCGCCGAGTTGCGCGATGTCCGCCCGGCGGGCCACCAACTCCTCCGAACGCGTCTGCAGCACGGCGGTCAGCAGCGCCTCCCGGGTGGGAAATGCCGATACAGCGTGCCAGGGCCGACGCCCGCCTCCCTCAACTCGGCAGGCGCCGCAGCATCAGCGGTACCAGCAGGAACGCCAAGCCCGCGGCCAGGAAGGCGCCGGCTCCGACAGCGCCGGCGAGGGGAGCGGCGGCCGCGGCCAGCGGTGGGACCATGGGCTGGGCCACGCCCCACGACGACCCTTGTACGGCGAACCAGCGCGGCCGGTCGTCTTCCGGCGCGGCGTCGGCGACCGCCGATTGCCAGCGGCCGAGCAGCACACTGTTGGCCGCCGTGCAGCCCAGGTAGGCGGCGATGGTGAGCGGCACGCTGGCGGTGGCGGCCATCACCAGCGCGAGCACCCCGAGCAGCAGCGCGCCCACCCCGAGGATCAGCCCGTGCGAGCGCCCGGCCAGCAGCCGGCGGGCGGCCCACAGCGTCAGGGGGGCCAGCGCGGCGGCACCTGCCAGCGTCAGACCGGGCAGCCACGATGCGGCGCCCCGCTCCAGCAGCGCCAGCGGCACGTACATCATCACCGCCAGTGAGCCGATCGCGAACGCGGTGCCCGCCACGGTCAGCCGCACCAACGCGGCGGGTGGCCGCCAGCGCCCGCTCCTCCCAGCGTGCCGTTCGGCGCGGAGCCCGCTCCTTCCAGCGTGCCGCTCGCCGCGGTGGCTGTCGGACCGGGACTGGGGCCGGGCGTCATCGCGCGGCAGGAACGCCACCGCGACAGCGGCCGCGGCCAGGCAGGTGAGCGCGTCGGCGGCCACCAGCCAGCGCACCCCCAGCGGCAGGAGCACCGCCGCCAGCAGTCCCGCCGCCGCTCCGGCCGCCGACAGCGCCACTCCCAGCACGGCGAAGGTGGCATGGCGCTGCTCGCCCTCGCTCGCCCGTGCCAGCAGTTCCTGCGAGGGCGGCTCGTACACCTCGAAGGCCAGCCCGACCAGTGCGATGGCGATCAGCACCTGCGCCGGGCCCTGCGCCAGGACGAGCGCGAACAGGGCCAGCCCGGTCGCCGCCAGCCCCGCGCTCAGCACACCGCGCGGCGAGAACCGCTCCAGCAGCAGCGCCCCCGCCCAGCGCGAGAGCAGCGCGGTCACCCCGAACAGGGCCAGCGCCGCCGCGGCCAGTTCCGGCCCGGCCAACACCGCCAGGAACGACAGCGCATAGGCGCCCAGAGCGTTGAGGGTCCGCACCCACAGCAGCACCCGCGCCGCCACCGGCAGCGACCTCCACATGCAACCCCCCGAGACGCCGACAAAGACGTCATCCTCACACACGCCACCGACGATCCCGGGGTCTGGTGGCGCCGTGGTCGCGACGGGCGCTGGTGTCGTGATGTCGGGGCTCCCGTCGGGGGGCGCGATCATCCTGGGGTGCTCTGCCGGTACGTGTTACAGCAGAGCCTTTCCCGGCCGCGTCACCTGGGATTCCATGGGCGACAGACCTTGAGACGTCGTGCGTGCCACCGTCTCCTCCCGCCGATTCCTTGATGCGGGCTTGGGTTCCATCACGACACACGACAGGGAGACACGCATGACTGAACCGGCTCGGGTCGCACGCGAACAGGCAAGGGGCCGCCCCTTGGCGGTCGTCCTGTGCGTGCTGACGGTCTTCGGGCCGATCTCCATGGACCTGTATCTGCCCGTACTGCCCGCGCTCACCACCGAGCTGCGCTCCGCGACCTCGGCCGCGCAGCTGACGGTCACCGCGTGCCTGCTCGGCCTGGCTTTCGGCCAGGTCGTCGCCGGGCCGGCGTCCGACCGGTTCGGCCGCCGCGGGCCCCTTCTCATCGGCGTCGTCGCCTACATCCTCACCTCAGCGCTGTGCGCCCTCAGCCCGGCCATCGAGACGCTGGTCGCCGCCCGGTTCGTCCAGGGTCTGGCCGGTGGGGTGGGCATTGTGATCGCGCAGGCGGCAGGGCGTGACCTGTACTCCGGCGGCAAGCTGGTCCGCTACTACGGCCGTCTGACCGTGATCGGCGGGCTGGCCGCCATCATCGGGCCGGTGATCGGCGGGCAGCTCGCCGCCGTCACCGACTGGCGGGGCATCTTCCTGTTCCTGGCGGCGATCGGCGCGGCGATCCTCATCGCCGTCCTCGTCGTCTTCCGTGAGACGCTGCCGCGGCGGGAGCGCGTCGCCGGCGGGCTCACGCGGGCCGGTCGCGACTTTCGGCGGCTGATCCGCGACGGGGTGTTCCTCGGCGCCGTCCTCATCACCGGGCTCGTGAACGCCGCCCTGTTCGCCTATCTCAGCGGCGCCACGTACGTCCTGCAGGGAATCTACGGGCTGTCGCCGCAGGGGTACTCGTTCGCGTTCGGTCTGAACTCCCTGGGGTTCATGGTGTTCGGGTTCGTCGCCGGCCGCCTCTCCGAGCGGTGGTCGGAGAAGGGGACCTTGGTGATCGGGCTGGTGATGTGCCTGGTCGGCGCCGGTGGGCTGCTTGTGACCGCGGCGTTCCACCTGCCCCTGATCGCGGTGATCCTCTCGCTGCTGACGATGGTCAGCGGCGTGGCCGCCACGACCCCGCCGGCCACCTCCCTCGCCCTGGCGAACTACCCCGACATCGCCGGCACGGCGTCCTCGCTGCTCGGGCTGGCCCGCTTCGCGTTCGGCGGCCTCGCCGCGCCTCTCGTCGGCCTGGGCGGCGCCGACGACGCCGTCCCGCTCGGGCTCGTCACGG
Organism: Nonomuraea aurantiaca; assembly: GCF_020215705.1. Lineage (GTDB taxonomy): Bacteria > Actinomycetota > Actinomycetes > Streptosporangiales > Streptosporangiaceae > Nonomuraea > Nonomuraea aurantiaca. The sequence goes on from NZ_JAIWNB010000017.1 coordinate 37,492, forward strand.
TCGTCTCGACCGTGCTCGCCATGATCGTCTACGCCGTGTCCATCCGCAGGCCGCTCCGCCCACTCAGGGGTGCCCTGTCGGTACATGTCTCAACAGGGTCTCCCTCAGGCCGTTGACCATTGGTTTCATGGGGAGCGGCCCGGAGGGATGGCGGGTGTCGCCGCCTCTCGCCGCCTCTCGCCGCCGGCCGTCGGGCGCGGATACGGCTACGGCCGCGGCGCCGGAATCCTTGATCACGTAGCGCAATGCCGGCGCGGCCATGCCTCCGGCGCACGGATGACTGTGAACGCCGGTCCTTCGCTCAATCGAGAGGGTGCCTATGTCTTCCGAACTTCCTGACTCATGTGTTCCGGCCGAGGCGGAGCCCGCCTCGACGGTGTCTCGGCGTACGTTCATCGCGACGGCCACCACAGCGGTGGTGGCGGGCGACCTGGTGAGCGCGGAGACGGCGGGCGCGGAGGCGGCGGGGGCCGCCGAGGCGCCGCTCAGCGGGCGCGTCTCGCTGACCGTCAACGGCGAGCGGCACGCCGCGATGATCGACAATCGGACCTCGCTGCTGGACCTGCTGCGCGAGCGGTTCGGGCTGACGGGCACGAAGAAGGGCTGCGATGCCGGGGCCTGCGGCGCGTGCACGGTCCTGGTCGGCGGTCGCCGCGTCAACGCGTGCCTGACGCTCGCGGTGCGTCTGGAGGGCGCGGAGGTCACCACCATCGAGGGGCTCGCCCCGGGAGAGGGTGACGAGCTGCATCCGCTGCAGGAGGCGTTCGTCGAGCAGGACGCCTTCCAGTGCGGTTACTGCACCCCGGGCCAGATCATGTCCGGCATCGGCTGCATCCGGGAGGGCCACGCCGGCTCGCCGGCGGAGATCCGGGAGTGGATGAGCGGCAACATCTGCCGCTGCGGCTGTTACGTGAAGATCGTCAGAGCGGTTGAGCAAGCTGCGCGGAGGACCTGATGCATCCCTTCTCCTACACCAAGGCCTCCGACCTGGAGGGAGCTCTTGCCGCCGGGCGGCGGGGCGGGCGCTACATCGCCGGCGGCACTACCCTGGTCGACCTGATGCGCGAGAGCGTTGAGCGTCCCGGCGCGCTGGTCGACATCAGCGCCCTTCCCCTGGGGGAGATCACCGCCACCGCGGGCGGGGGACTGCGCATCGGCGCGCTGGTCTCGATGGCCGAGGCCGCCGCCGACCCCAAGGTGCGGGCCACCTTCCCGGTCGTGTCGCAGGCGCTGGAGCTGAGCGCGTCGGCCCAGCTGCGCAACATGGCCACCATCGGCGGCAACATCATGCAGCGCACCCGGTGCGCGTACTTCCGTGACGTGACAGCGCCCTGCAACAAGCGCGAGCCCGGCTCGGGATGCGCGGCGCTGGAGGGGTTCAACCGCGCTCACGCGATCCTCGGCGGCTCCGACCAGTGCGTGGCCACCCACCCCTCCGACGTCGCCGTGGCGTTCGCGGCGCTGGAGGCGAGCGTGCACCTGCGGGGCCCGGACGGGGAGCCCAGTGTCGCCTTCGCCGACTTCCTGCTGCGGCCGGGCGGCACTCCGGACCGGGAGCATGGCCTGCGGCCCGGCGAGCTGATCACCGCCGTGGAGCTCCCCGCCCTGCCGCGTCCGCTCAGGTCCGGCTACCTCAAGGTGCGCGACCGGCAGTCGTACGAGTTCGCGCTGACCTCGGCGGCGGTCGCGCTGCACATCAAGGGCGGCGTGATCCGGGAGGCGAAGGTGGCCGCCGGAGGTGTGGGCACCGTGCCGTGGAAGCTGTCCGCCGTCGAACGCCACCTCATCGGCGAGCGGCCGTCCGAGGCGCTGTGGGCCGAGGCGGCCGAGCGGGCGGCCGACGGGGCCCGCCCGCTGGAGCACAACCGATTCAAGGCCGAACTGCTGAAACGTACCGTCGAACGGCAACTGCGGATCGTGGGAGGAAGCGAATGAGCCGGCGAGCCGTGGGGGCGCCGCTGTCCCGGGTGGATGGGCGCCTGAAAGTGACCGGGCGGGCGACCTACGCCGCCGAGCACGACGTCAAGGGAGTCGTGTACGCCGTCATCGTCGACAGCGGCATCGGGCGGGGCCGCATCACCGGCATCGACGCCCGCGACGCCCTGGCCCGGTCCGGCGTCCTGAAGGTGATCAGCCACCTCAACGCGCCCAAGCTCGCCTACCGTCCCAACGCGGGATCGAACAACCCGGAAGGCAGCGAGCGGCTGCACGTCTTCCAGGACGACCGGGTGCGCTTCTTCGGCCAGCCGGTCGCCGTCGTGGTGGCCACCACGCTGGAGGCCGCGCAGCACGCGGCCCGCCTGGTCGAGGTCCGCTACGCCGCCGAGAAGCCGACGACCGGCCTGGCCGGCGACCGGACGAACAAGCCCGTGACCTACGCGCGGGGCGACGCGGAGCAGGCCCTGGGCTCGGCGGAGGTACGGATGGAGATGACGTACCGGACCGCCCGCAACCATCACAACGCGATGGAGCCGCACGCCACCATCGCCCGCTGGAACGGCCACCGGCTCACCGTGTGGGACAAGACCCAGTGGGTGAACGGCACCCAAGAAGAGCTCGCCGCCGTGTTCGGCATCCCGAAGGAGTCGGTGTGCGTCATCTCGCCGTTCGTCGGCGGCGCGTTCGGCAGCGGCCTGCGGGCCTGGCCGCACGTCACCATCGCGGCCCTGGCCGCCCGCGAGACCGGACGCCCGGTCAAACTCGTCCTCGCCCGCAGGCAGCAGTACTTCGGGACGGGCTACCGGCCCGCCTACGTCTACAAGGTACGGCTGGGCAGCGCCCGGCAGGGGCGCCTGATCGCCATGACGCACGACATCAGGGCCGAGACCTCCAGCTACGAGGATTTCCAGGAGGGCGTCCTGCCGACCGGGCAGATGCTCTACAGCATGCCCAACGTCGCGCAGACCTACGAGCGGGTGCCGCTGGATGTGAACACCCCGCTGTACATGCGCGGCCCCGGCCACGCGACCACCTCCTACATCGTCGAGTCGGCGATGGACGAACTCGCCCACGAGCTCGGCCTCGACCCGATCGAACTACGCCGGCGCAACGAACCCGACGACGACCCCGCGACCAGGCGGCCGTTCTCCACCCGGCGGCTGCGCGAGTGCTACACCGTGGGCGCCCGCGAGTTCGGCTGGGACCGGCGTAACCCCAAGCCGCGCTCCACCCGTGACGGCGACTGGCTGATCGGCATGGGCATGGCCGCAGGCGTCTATGACACCAATCGCGGCGCGGCCCAGGCGCGGGTCAGGCTCGACGCCCGGGGGAGCGCCGTGGTCGAAGCGGCGTCCAGCGACATGGGACCGGGCACGTACACGTCCATGACCCAGGTCGCCGCCGACGCCCTCGGCCTGGACATGCGCGCCGTGACCTGCCGGCTCGGCGACTCCATCATGCCGCCGACCCCGCCTCACGGCGGTTCCATGACCATGGCCAGTGTCGGCTCCGCCGTCCAGGACGGCTGCGACAAGCTGCGCCGCCAAGCCGTCGCGCTGGCCGTGGGGGACGAGCGGTCGCCCCTGCACGGCGTGGACGCGGGCGACGTCGTGGCCGGTGACGGGCGGCTGCACGTCAAGGGCGATCCCACGCGCGGTGAGACGTACCAGCAGCTTCTTGCCCGAAACAACCGCACCCATCTCGAAACGCTCGGCTCCTTCACGCCAGGGGAGAGCCGCTTCTCGATGTACGCCTACAACGCCACGTTCGCCGAGGTCGCCGTCGACCACCGCCTCGGCCTGGTCCGCATCCGGCGGATGCTCGGCGTCTACGACGCGGGACGCATCATCAGCCCCAAGCTCGCCGACAGCCAGGCGATCGGCGGGATGGTCGGCGGCATCGGCGCCGCCCTGCTGGAGCACACGGTCACCGACCCTCGCGACGGCAGGATCGTCAACGCAAACCTCGCCGACTACCTCGTCCCCGTCAACGCCGACGTCCCCTCGCTGCGCGCGATCTATCTCGACGGTGATGACCGCGAGGCCGACCCCATCGGGGTCAAGGGTCTCGGTGAGGTCGTCTTCACCGGCGTGGCGCCCGCCATCGCCAACGCCGTCTTCCACGCCACCGGCCGCCGCGTCCGCGAGCTGCCCATCACCGCCGAAGCGCTGCTTTGACCACGCGGGTCCTCAGTTGTCCGTGCGGGGGAGGCGGCGCAGCAGGTAGGTGTCCATGATCCAGCCCTTGCGGGCCCTGGCCTCGGCGCGCAGCTCGCGGATCCGGTCGCCGACCTCGGCCACCGGGCCGGACACCAGGATCTCGTCGGGGCTGCCCAGGTAGGCGCCCCAGTGGATGTGGAAGTCGTCGAGGCCGGCGAAGGAGCAGTGGGCGTCCAGCATGACCACGACGTCGTCGGCGGACGGGCCGTCCTCGGCCAGGCGGCGGCCGGTGGTCAGGTGCACGGGGCGGCCGACCTGGGTGAGGCTGGTGCGGTGGCGGGCGGTGAGCGCGGCCACGCTGCTGACGCCGGGGATCACCTCGTAGTCGAAGGTGACGTTCCCGCGTTCGAGGATCTCCTCGACGATGGTGAGCGTGCTGTCGTACACGCCCGGATCGCCCCACACCAGGAACGCCCCCGTCTGGCCCTCCTTCAGCTCGTCGCGGATCAGCGCCTCGCAGGCCAGCGCGCGGCGGGAGCGCCAGTCCTCGACGGCGGCGGTGTAGGCGGGGGTGGTGCGGTCGCGCTCGGGGTCGCGGGCCTCGGCGATCCAGTACGGCGGGCGGCCGTGCTGGTCGATCAGGTCCAGCCGGAGGCGTACGAGGTCCTGTTTGACCTCCCCCTTGTCGACGATGAAGAACACGTCCGTGGCGGCGATGGCCTTGGCCGCCTGCAGCGTGAGATGGTCGGGATCTCCGGCGCCGATGCCGATGACGAGTAGCCGCTTCACCCGCACGAGTCTGCCAGAGAGCTGGATATACGATATGCCTCCGCAATTCCCTCGAGGAGGCTCGTGAATCTGGTCGAGCAGGGCGCCGCTTTCGCCGCGTTCTGGCAGGAACGGCACCTGTGCACGCTCTCAACGGCGCGTTCCGGCGAGCCGCCGCACGCGGTGCCGGTCGGCGCGACGCTGGATCTGGAGACCGGCGTCGCGCGGGTGATCACCTCGGGCACCTCGTACAAAGCCCGGCTCATCGCAGCGGACGGCGCGCTGGTCGCGCTCTGCCAGGTGGACGGCCGGCGGTGGTCGACGCTGGAGGGGCGGGCCGTGGTGCGTACCGAGCCGGAGCAGGTGGCCGACGCCGAGCGCCGTTACACCGCCCGCTACAAGCCGCCCCGGCCCAACCCGGCGCGGGTGGTCGTGGAGATCCAGGTGACGCGCGTGCTGGGCAACGTGTGATCACCGTCGTCGGCATCGGCGCGGACGGCTGGGACGGGCTGGCGGAGGAGTCGCGACGCGTACTGGAGGCGGGGGAGGTGCTCATGGGCGCCGCCCGGCAGCTCGACCTCGTGCCCCGGTCCGCCGCGGAGCGGGTGGCCTGGCCCTCGCCGCTGCTGCCCGCGCTGCCCGAGCTCATGGAGCGGTACGCCGGTCGCCGGGTGTGCGTGCTGGCCAGCGGCGATCCGATGTTCTACGGCATCGGCTCCACGCTGGTGAGGCTGCTCGGCGCGGCCCGGATCAGGGTGCTGCCGCATCTGTCGTCGCTGTCGCTGGCGTGCGCCCGGCTGGGCTGGCCGGTCGAGCAGGTGGACGTGGTCAGCCTGGTGGGCCGCCCTCTGGCCGCGCTGAACGCGGCGATCCTTCCCGGACGCCGGGTGCTGGTGCTCGGCGCCGGTCGTGACGCCCCGGCTCTGGTGGCGGGGTTGGTGGCCGGGCTCGGGTACGGGCCGAGCCCGATGACGGTCTTGTCGGACCTGGGCGCGGCGTCGGAGTCCGTACGGACGGGAACGGCCGCGACATGGGCGGCCGCCGAGCCGTCCGGGTCGGGACAGGACCGGAACGCGTCGTCGATCTTGCAGGTGATCGCGGTGGAGTGCGTCGCCGGGCCTGGCGCCGAGCCGTTCGCTCGTGTGCCCGGACTGCCGGACACGGCGTTCGAGCATGACGGGCAGCTCACCAAGCGGGAGGTCCGGGCCGTCAGCCTGTCACGGCTGGCGCCGCTGCCCGGCGAACTGCTGTGGGACGTGGGCGCGGGTGCGGGCAGCATCGCCGTCGAATGGATGCGCGCCCATCCGTCGAACGCCGCCGTGGCGGTCGAGAGCAGGGCCGATCGCGCCGCCGCCATCGGCCGCAACGCCGACCGGCTCGGGGTTCCGGCCCTGCGCGTCGTGGAGGGGCGAGCGCCGGTGGCGCTGGAGGGCCTGCCCGCGCCGGACGCGGTGTTCGTCGGCGGCGGCGCCACCGCGCCCGGCATGCTGGAGACCTGCTGGGCGGCGCTGCGGCCCGGCGGCAGGCTCGTGGTGAACGCCGTGACCTTGGAGTCGGAGTCCGTCGTCGCCGGATGGTACGCCCGGCTGGGCGGCGATCTGGTGCGCCTGTCCGTGCAGCGGGCCGCACCTGTTGGCGGGTTCACCGGCTGGCGGGCCGCGATGCCGGTGACCGTGTGGTCGATCACCAGAAAGGACGTGCCGTGACCGTGTGGTCGATCGCCAGGGGGGACGTGCCGTGACCGTGTACTTCATCGGGGCGGGCCCCGGCGCCGCGGATCTGATCACGCTGCGCGGGCTGCGGCGGCTGGAATCGTCGCCGGTCTGCCTGTACGCGGGCTCTCTCGTACCCCGCGAACTGCTGGAGTCCTGCCCGGCGGAGGCCAGGCTGGTGGACACCGCGAACCTGACATTGGACGAGATCGTCGCGGAGCTGGCCGCCGCCCACGCCAAGGGCATGGACGTGGCGCGGCTGCACTCGGGGGACCCGTCGGTGTTCAGCGCGGTGGCCGAGCAGATGCGCAGGCTGGACGTGCTCGGGGTACCGTACGAGGTGGTTCCGGGCGTTCCGGCGTTCGCGGCGGCGGCGGCCGCCCTGGGCAGGGAGCTGACCGTGCCCGGTGTCGGCCAGACGGTCATCCTGACCCGTACGTCGGCGCGGGCCACTCCGATGCCCGACGGCGAGGACCTGACCACGCTGGGCGCCGGCCGGGCCACGATGGTGCTGCACCTGGCCGTACAGCGGATCGACGCGGTGGTGGCGGAGCTGCTGCCCTCCTACGGGCCGGACTGCCCGGTGGCGGTGGTGGCGCGGGCGAGCCGGGCCGATGAGGTGGTTCTGCGCGGCACGCTGAGGGACATCGCGGGGCAGGTCCACGAGGCGGGCATCCGCCGTACGGCGGTGATCGTCGTCGGCCGGGTGCTGTCGGCGACACAGTTCCCGGACAGCCACCTGTACAGCGCGGAACGGGAGCGATCATGCGACGGGAACTGATCGCGCTGCTCCTGCGGCAGAGCGGCCGGTGCCGCCGGACGAGCGGCACAGCGCAGGGGCGCAGGATCATGGCATGAGACGGGTTCTGATCCTGGGCGGCACGGCGGAGGCACGGGCGCTGGCCGCCGAACTGGCCGCCGCCCCGGGCGTACACGTGGTGTCGTCGCTGGCCGGGCGGGTGACGAACCCGAGGCTGCCGGTCGGCGAGGTGCGCGCGGGCGGGTTCGGCGGGCCGGACGGGCTGGTCACGTGGCTGGCCGCCGAGCGGATCGACGCCGTGGTGGACGCCACGCACCCGTTCGCGGCACGGATGACGGCGTCGGCGGCCGAGGCGTCGGCGCGCACGGGCGTGCCGCTGCTCGTCCTGCGCCGACCGGGCTGGCCGCAGGGGCCGGACGACACCTGGCAGCGCGTCGACTCCCTGCAGACCGCCGCCACCCGCTTGGCCGAAGCCGCCACTGTTCGCCTGGCCGTCGCCAAGCCGGTCGAACCGACCGAACGGACCGAACCGACCGAACGGACCGAGCCGGCCGAGCTGGGCGAGGGCACTGCCCAGCCGGCCGGGCCGGTGCGGGTGTTCCTCACCACCGGGCGCCGGAGCCTGCCCGTCTTCACCGGGCTGGCCGGGGTGTGGCTGCTGGCCAGGTCTGTCGATCCGCCCGAACCGCCGGTCCCCGCCAACGTACGCGTGCTGCTCGACCGTGGCCCCTACACGGTCGAGGGCGAGCGGGCCCTCATCCGCGAGCACCGTCTGGAGGTGCTGGTCACCAAGGACAGCGGCGGTCAGCTCACGGCCGCCAAGCTCGTCGCGGCCCGCGAGCTCGGGCTACCGGTGATCATGGTGGACCGGCCGCCGCTGCCGGCGGGTGTCCGCCTGGTGGAGACCGTGCGTGCGGCGGCGCTCTGGGCTCAGGGGTAGCGGCGCGGGGTGTACACGACGCCGCGAGCGGTGACCCGGGTCGTGGAGGAGCCGACGATCAGCAGGCAGCGCATGTCCACCTGGGCCGGGTCGAGCTCCCCGAGCGTGGTGACGGTGACGCTCTCCTGCGCGCCGCCGACGTCGCGGCCGACCACGACGGGAGTGGCGGCGTCGCGATGCTCCAGCAGCAGGTCACGCGCGGCGGCGAGCTGCCACGTACGGCTGCGCGAGGCCGGGTTGTACAGCGCCAGCACCAGGTCCGCCTTGGCCGCCGCGGTCAGCCGGTCGGCCACCACGTCCCACGGTTTGAGCAGGTCGGACAGCGACAGCACGCAGTAGTCGTGGCCGAGCGGCGCGCCCGCCCTGCTGGCCACCGCCTGCGCGGCCGTCAGTCCGGGCACGATCCGCACCGGCACGTCGGGGAACCCGGCCGCCGCCTCCTCCAGCACCGCGCTGGCCATGGCGAACACCCCGGGATCGCCGGAGGACACCACGGCCACCCGCGCGCCCGCCGCTGCCAGCTCCAGCGCGTGCCTGGCGCGCTCGGCCTCGACCCGGTTGTCGGTGCGGTGGCGGCGCTGGCGCGGGTTGGGCGCCACCCGGTCCACGTACGGGCCGTAACCGACCAGGTCGGTGGCCGCGGCGAGGGCCTCCTGCGCCTCCGGCGTGAGCCACGGCCGCCCGGCCGGGCCGAGGCCGATGACGGTCACCTCACCGCGCCCCTCGGCCACCGGCGGCTCGGGGACGAAGGTGCGCTCGGCCGGGCTGGCGAGCAGGGCCAGCGAGAAGTACGGAACGCCGTCGGCGTCCACATCCTTGAGCGGTGCGACGCGTTCGGCGCCCATGGTGGCGCGCTCGACGTACCAGGCGTCGTCCAGCCGCCCGGCCTCGGCCAGGGCATCGCGTACCTTCTCGAACGTCCTGCCCAGCTTCAGCACCGCCGCCGAGTCGGTGCCGCGCAGCCGCTCGGCCAGCACTTCGGCGGGCAGCGTGCCGGGCAGTACGGTCAGCACCTCGTCCCGCTCCACCAGCGGCCGCCCCAGGACGGCGGAGGCGGCGCTGACCGAGGTGACGCCCGGCACCACCTCGGTCGGGTAGCGGTGGGCCAGCCGCTTGTGCATGTGCATGTAGGAACCGTAGAACAGTGGGTCGCCCTCGCTCAGCACGACCACGGTCCGGCCCGCGTCCAGGTGGGCGGCCAGCCGTTCGGCGCAGCCGGCGTAGAAGTCGTCCAGCGCGCCCTGGTAGCCGCCGGGGTGGTCGGTGGTCTCCGTGGTCAGCGGATACAGCAGCAGTTCCTCGATCTGCCCTTCCCGCAGGTACGGCAGCGCGATCGAGCGGGCGATGCTGCGGCCGTGCCTGGCGGCGTGGTAGGCGATCACGTCCGCCTCGCCGATCAGCCGGGCCGTCTTGACCGTGACCAGCTCCGGGTCTCCCGGGCCCAGTCCGACCCCGTACAGTCGTCCCGTCATCGCCGTCACTCCGTCTCGTTCGCGATGGCGTTGACCGCCGCCGCGGTCATCGCACTGCCGCCGCGGCGCCCGTGCACCACCAGGTATTCCAGGTCGCTGTCCGCCAGGGCCCGCTTGGACTCGGCCGCGCCGATGAAGCCGACCGGCACGCCGAGCACCGCCGCCGGCCGGCCGGACCCCTCGGCGACCAGTTCGAGCAGCCGGAACAGGGCGGTCGGGGCGTTGCCGATCGCCACCACCGCGCCGTCCAGCCGGTCGCGCCACAGCTCCAGGGCGGCGGCGCTGCGGGTGGTGCCGAGGCGTTCGGCCAGCTCCGGCACGCCTGGATCGCCCAGGGCGCACACCACGTCGTTGCCCGCCGGCAGCCTGCGCCTGGTCACGCCGGAGGCGACCATCTGCGCGTCGCACAGCACGGGCGCGCCGCGCCGCAGCGCCTCGCGAGCCCGGACGACGACCGAAGGCGACCAGTCCAGGTCGGCGACGAGGTCGGTCATGCCACACGCGTGGATCATCCGCACCGCCACCTGGGCCACATCCGGGGGCATCCCGGTGAGATCGGCCTCGGCACGGATGGTCGCGAACGAGCGCCGGTAGATCTCGGCCCCGTCGCGCAGGTAGTCGGTCACTGAAGCCTTTCCTCGTATCGGTCGAAGGTGCCCGCCATCACCGCGGCCGTTCCTCGTAGCCGTCGGCGGTGGCCACCATCTGGACCACCCGGCCGCGGGGCAGCCCGCAGCGCCGCTCGCAACCGGACCAGTGCACCGGTGTCGCGGCGGGCGCGTCCAGGGTCGTCACCCACCGCCGGGCGTCCTTCTGCACGTCCGCCAGTGACTTGGCGCAGCCGGGACGACCGGTGCAGGCGCTCACCCCGACCCAGGGCGACGCCGGATCGGTCACCAGCCCGGCCACGGACAGCTGCCGCACCGCCCGCTCGGCCGCGGCGGGGGACAGGTCCAGCAGGACGACCGTCCGCCACGGCGTCAACCGCACCGGCACCGCCCCACCGTCGGCGGCGGTGTCGGCGATCGCGCGTACCTGAGCGGCGGACAGCCGCCCGAGCGGCACCACGGCCTCCAGCGCCACCCCGCCGTCCCGCTGATCTACGGGTCCAGGGCGACGGGCCGAGCAGGCAGGGGAGACCGGAACAGGGGAGGCGTCCCGGGCGGTCGTCGCCCGGTCATCCGCCGCGTCCAGGTGGTCGGCGACCTGGGCGGGACGGTCCGCCTCGCCGAGATGGGCGGCGATCCGGACGGGGCCGTCCGCCAGCTCCGCGATCCGCCACGCGGCCCGGTCACGATCGGAGAGCCCGCGCTCCCGTTCGTCGAGGAACGCCTCGGCGGCCGCGATCATCTGCCCGACCGCCGCGTCACGGCGCACGACAAGCCCGGCGTCCACGCCGGCCAGCAGCATCGTACAGGCGTCACCGCCCGCTCCCGCAGGCACGAGAGTGACATCGGCGGCCAGCTGCCGCGTGTCACCCGTGCCGTCGTCCAGCGCGAACAGGAAGCGTCCCGGCAGCCCGGCCAGCCGGGACCGCGCGCACAGAGCCAGGTCCAGCGCCTCTACCAGGGGTTGCGTGTCCAGCAACCCCGCTGGGCCGCGGCCGCCGAGCGGCGAGGCGACGATGTTGCGTACCCGTTCGTGCGCGGCCGAGGGGAGCAGGCCGGCGGCGGCGATCCGTTCGGCGAAGGCGGCCGGCGCGCGCAGGCCGCGCACCTGTACGTTCGCCCGCGACGTGAGCTCGATCACCCCGGAGCCCAGCTCCGCCGCGCAGGCCGCCAGCTCACGCAGCTGCCCGCCGGAGATCGCGCCGCCGGGCAGGCGGACCCGGGCCAGCGGGCCGTCGGCCGCCTCGTGCACCTGAAGCGCTCCCGGACAGGCGTCGGGCCGGATCCGTCCGGAAAAGTCGGCTATGGACACGATGAGGATGGTAACGCCACTTCTGGCGGAGGTTGATCCTGCCGTAGGCTCCTGGGTAGGCGATGGCAAAGGGAGGAAGCCGGTGCGAATCCGGCGCGGTCCCGCCACTGTGACCGGGGAGCGAACCCCACCGCAGGCCACTGCCCGGCAACGGGTGGGAAGGCCGGGGTGAGCGCTGATCCGGGAGCCAGGAGACTCCTGCCGTCGCGACACCCACGACCGGGGCGAGGACCCCGAGGGAGGATCGCGCCGTGCCTGGCGACAGCCGTACCGTCCTGCTGCTCTCCACCTCCGACACCGACCTGCTGAGCGCGCGTGCCTGTGGCGCCGCCTACCGCCTGGGCAACCCCGCCCGGCTCACCCCCGACGATCTGCCCGGCCTGCTGGAAGGGGCCGACCTGGTCGTGGTACGCCTGCTCGGCGGGCGCCGGGCCTGGCAGGAGGGGCTCGACGCGCTGCTGGCCGGACCCCGTCCGGTCGTGGTGCTGGGCGGCGAGCAGGCGCCGGACGCCGAGCTGATGGAGCTGTCCACGGTGCGCGGCGGCGTCTGCGCCGACGCGCACGCGTACCTGGCGCACGGCGGGCCCGCCAACCTGGCCGAGCTGCACGCCTTCCTGTCGGACACCGTCCTGCTGACCGGGCGCGGGTTCGCGCCGCCGGCGCCCACGCCGTCCTGGGGGCCGCTGGAGCGCGAGGCACGCTCACACGAGGGGCCCGTGATCGGGGTGCTCTACTACCGGGCGCACCACATGGCGGGCAACACGGCCTTCGTCGAGACGCTCTGCGCCGCCGTCGAGGAGGCGGGCGGGCAGGCGCTGCCGGTGTTCTGCTCGTCGTTGCGCACCGCCGAGCCCCAGCTGCTGGACACCCTGCGGGTCGCCGACGCGCTGGTGGTGACCGTGCTGGCCGCGGGCGGCTCGCGTCCCGCGACGGCGGGCGCGGGCGGGGACGACGAGGCGTGGGACGTGGGCGCGCTGGCCGCGCTCGACGTGCCGATCCTGCAGGGCTTGTGCCTGACCACGTCCAGGCAGGCGTGGGAGGACGACGACGACGGCCTCTCGCCGCTGGACGCCGCCTCGCAGGTGGCCATCCCCGAGTTCGACGGGCGGATCATCACCGTGCCGTTCTCCTTCAAGGAGATCGATCCGGACGGGCTGACCGTCTACGTCGCTGACCCGGAGCGGGCCGCGCGGGTGGCGGGCATCGCCGTACGCCACGGGCTGCTGCGCCACACCCCGCCCGGTGGGCGGCGGCTGGTGGTGATGCTGTCGGCGTACCCGACCAAGCACTCCCGCGTCGGCAACGCCGTCGGCCTGGACACCCCCGCCAGCACCGTACGGCTGCTGGCCCGGCTCGCCGAAGCGGGCTACGACCTGGGCGAGGGCTTCCCCGGCGTGGCCGAGCAGGACGGCGACGCGCTCATCCACGCGCTCATCGCCGCGGGCGGCCAGGACCAGGACTGGCTGACCGAGGAACACCTGGCGGGCAACCCGGTGCGCATCTCCGCCGCCTCCTACGAACGCTGGTACCGCACGCTCCCCGCCGGCCTGCGCGCCGGGATCGAGCGGCACTGGGGACGCCCGCCCGGCGAGCTGTTCGTCCATGACGGTGACATCGTCCTGGCGGCGCTGCGTGCCGGGAACGTGGTGGTGATGGTCCAGCCGCCGCGCGGCTTCGGTGACAACCCGATCGCCATCTACCACGACCCCGACCTGCCGCCCAGCCACCACTACCTGGCCGCCTACCGCTGGTTGTCGGCCGAGTTCGGCGCGCACGCGATGGTGCACGTGGGCAAGCACGGCAACCTGGAATGGCTGCCGGGCAAGTCGGCCGGCATGTCCGCCTCGTGCGGCACCGACGCGGCCCTCGGCGACCTGCCGCTGATCTACCCGTTCCTGGTGAACGATCCGGGCGAGGGCACCCAGGCCAAGCGGCGGGCGCACGCGGTCCTGGTGGACCACATGGTGCCGCCGATGGCGCGGGCGGAGACGTACGGCGACATCGCCCGGCTGGAACAGCTCCTGGACGAGCACGCCACTATCGCCGCCATGGACCCGGCCAAGCTGCCCGCGATCCGCGCCCAGATCTGGACGCTGATCCAGGCCGCCCGGCTCGACCACGACCTCGGGCTGGCGGATCGGCCGCACGACACCGAGTTCGACGACTTCATCCTGCATGTGGACGGCTGGCTCTGCGAGGTGAAGGACGCGCAGATCCGCGACGGCCTGCACGTGCTCGGCCAGGCGCCCACCGGGCAGGTCAGGGTGGACCTGGTGCTGGCCATGCTGCGCGCCAGGCAGATGTGGTCGGGCCGCGAGACCCTGCCCGGCTTACGTGAGGCGCTCGGCCTGTCCGAGGACGGCACGGCGGGGCTGGCCGAGGTGGACCGGGCCGAGACGGCCGCCCGCGCCCTGGTGGCGGCGATGGAGGAGCGAGACTGGGCGCCGGAGGCGGCGCAGGAGGTCGCCTGCGCGCTGCCCGCCGATCGGCGTGAGCTCGTCACGCGGGTGCTCGCGTTCGCCGCCGCCGAGGTGGTCCCGCGCCTGGCCAGGACGACCGACGAGCTCGACCACGTCCTGCACGCCCTGAACGGCGGCTACGTGCCCGCCGGGCCGAGCGGCTCGCCGCTGCGCGGCCTGATCAACGTGCTGCCGACCGGCCGCAACTTCTACTCCGTCGATCCCCGCGCGGTGCCCAGCCGCCTGGCCTGGGAGACCGGCCAGGCGATGGCCGAATCGCTGCTGGAGCGCTACCGCGCCGACACCGGCGACTGGCCGCGCTCGGTGGGGCTGTCCGTCTGGGGCACCAGCGCCATGCGTACGGCCGGCGACGACGTGGCCGAGGTGCTGGCCCTGCTCGGCATCCGCCCCGCATGGGACGAGGCGTCCCGCCGGGTCACGGACCTGGAGCCGATCCCGCTCGCCGAGCTGGGCCGGCCGCGCGTCGACGTGACCGTCCGCATCAGCGGCTTCTTCCGCGACGCGTTCCCGCACGTGGTGGCCATGCTGGACGACGCCGTACGGCTGGCCGCCGGGCTGGACGAGCCGCCCGAGCACAACTACGTACGCGCCCACGTGACCGCGACCGGCGGCGAGGAGCGCCACGCGACGATGCGGATCTTCGGCTCCGCGCCGGGCGCCTACGGGGCCGGGCTGCTGCCGCTGATCGACAGCCGCAACTGGCGCGACGACGCCGACCTGGCCGAGGTGTACGCGGTCTGGGGCGGCTACGCCTACGGCCGCGACCTCGACGGCGTGGCCGCGCGCTCGCAGATGGAGGACGCCTACCGCAGGATCGCCGTGGCCGCCAAGAACGTCGACACGCGCGAGCACGACATCGCCGACTCCGACGACTACTTCCAGTACCACGGCGGCATGATCGCCACCGTCCGCGCGCTCACCGGCCGGGCCCCGGCCGCGTACGTCGGCGACAGCACCCGCCCCGACGCCGTGCGCACCCGCACCCTGTCGGAGGAGACCTCACGGATCTTCCGCGCCAGGGTGGTCAACCCGCGCTGGCTGGCGGCGATGCGGCGGCACGGCTACAAGGGCGCCTTCGAGCTGGCCGCGACCGTGGACTACCTGTTCGGCTACGACGCCACGACGGGCGTGGTGGCGGACTGGATGTACGACAAGCTCGCCGAGACGTACGTGCTGGACCGGGAGAACCAGGAGTTCATGGCCCGGTCCAACCCGTGGGCGCTGCACGGCATCGCCGAACGGCTCCTGGAGGCCGCCGAGCGGCGCATGTGGGAGCACCCGGACCCGGAGATCCTGCGCGGCCTGCAGGAGGTCTATCTCAAGACCGAGGGGGACCTGGAGGACGACACGAGCCGGTGAGCGAGGTCCGGCGATCCGGCCCAGTGCAGGTGCAGGTAGGACGCGGTGACCAGCGGGTCGCCGTGTCCGTCCGGGCCCCCGCCCCGGCTCCGGAACAGCGGCTCGCCCGCGTGCTCCACGGTGGTCCGGTGGAACTCGTGCCCGTGGAAGCGCTCACCCGCCCTGGTCAGGGGCGAATCCTTCAGGGCCACGGCGTCCCGGTAGCCGAGCGTGAGCCTGCCGGTCATCCGCGCCCGGCCCGGCACCCGCCCGCACATGCGCCGCCCGTCCAGCTCCTCGCACAGGTAGAGCAGCCCGGCGCACTCGGCGGCGATCGGCCCGCCGAAGGACGCCACCTGCGCACGCAGCGGCTCGTTGGCGGCCAGCTCGGCGGCGTACACCTCGGGGAAGCCGCCGCCGAGCACCACCGCGGCGGTGCCGTCCGGCAGCTTCTCGTCGCGCAGCGGGTCGAAGGCCGCCACGTCCGCACCGGCCGCCCGCAGCAGCTCGACGTGCTCGGCGTACCCGAACGTGAAGGCCGCCCCGCCCGCCACCGCCACGACGACACTCGCTCTCTCCTCGACCCGCGCGCCCTCCTTCGCCGCGTCCCAGGCCGGGCCGGTGAGCGCAGACGCCGTCGCCGGGTCCCACGCCGTGGCGGCGAGCGCGGGCGCCGCCGTCGCCAGCCTCATCAGCCCGTCCAGGTCGCAGGAGCGCGTCACCAGGGCGCCGAGCCGTTCCACGGCCCGTACGGCCTCGGCCTCCCGTTCGGCGGCGGGCACCAGCCCCAGATGGCGGGAGGGCGTGGCGACGGCGTCGTCACGCCGGATCGCGCCGAGCACCGGCACGCCCGCCGCCCCCAGAGCGGCCCGGCACAGCTCCTCGTGCCGGTCCGAGGCCACCCGGTTGAGCACCACCCCGCCCACCCGTACGCGCGGGTCGAACGTGGCGAACCCGTGCACCACGGCCGCCACCGACCGGCTCTGCCTGGCCGCGTCCACGACCAGCACCACCGGCGCGTCCAGCAGCCGGGCGACGTGCGCGGTGGAGGCGAAGTCGCTGTCGCCCTTGCCGTCGAACAGCCCCATCACGCCCTCGACCACCGCCACGTCGCACCCGGCCGCACCGTGCAGGAACAGCGGCGCCACCCGCTCCTCGCCCACCAGCCACGGATCCAGGTTGCGCCCGGGACGCCCGGCGGCCAGCGCGTGATAGCCCGGGTCGATGTAGTCGGGCCCCACCTTGTGCGGCGAGACCGCCAGCCCGCGCGCCCGCAACGCCGCCATCAGCCCGGTGGCCACGGTCGTCTTGCCGCTGCCCGACGAAGGCGCGGCGACCACCAGCCGCGGCACTACCACTCGATGCCTTTCTGACCCTTCTGCCCGGCGTCCATGGGATGACGTACCTTGCCCATCTCCGTCACCAGATCGGCGAGTTCGACCAGCCGCTCCGGCGCGTCCCGGCCGGTGATCACCAGATGCTGGGTGCCCGGCCGTCCGGCGAGCGTCTCCAGTACGTCGTCCAGATCGAGCCACCCCCACTTCAGCGGGTAGGTGAACTCGTCCAGCACGTAGAACCGGTACGTCTCGGCCGCCAGGTCGCGTTTGATCTGCGCCCAGCCCTCGCGGGCATCGGCCGCGTGATCCTCCTCGGTGCCGGGACGCTGGATCCACGACCAGCCCTCGCCCATCTTGTGCCAGGTCACCGAGCCGCCCTCGGCCGCGTCGCCGAGCACCTTGAGCGCCCGTTCCTCGCCGATGCGCCACTTGGCCGACTTCACGAACTGGAACACCCCGATCGGCCACCCCTGGTTCCAGGCGCGCAACGCCATCCCGAACGCGGCCGTCGACTTCCCCTTGCCCGGCCCGGTGTGCACGATCAGCAGCGGTCTCGTCCGGCGCTGCCGGGTCGTGAGACCGTCGTCGGGCACGGTGGCGGGCTTCCCCTGCGGCATGATCAGACCGCCTTTCGATGATCGCGTACGGCCGAACCCAGATTCCGTTGATCGCGTCCGGCTGAACCCAGATTCCGGTGATCCCGTACGACCGACCCCAGGTCGGAGAGCGCGTCGAGCGAGACGAGGCCCGCCCGCAGCCGTGCCGCCAGCCGGACCGCCAGGCCCAGCCGCACCGGGCCGCTCTCGCAGTCCACGACCACGCTCGCCGTGCCGTCCAGCAGGGCGGCGGCCCGCTCCACGTCGCCGCCCGCCGTCACCCGCCCGTCGGTCACCAGCACCAGCAGCGGCCGCCGTGCGGGGTCGCGCAGCCGCTCCACGCGCAGCACCTCCGCCGCCCGCACCAGCCCGGCCGCCAACGGCGTACGGCCACCGGTCGGCAGCGAGCGCAGCCGGGCCGCCCCCGCCTCCACCGACGAGGTCGGCGGCAGCGCCAGCACGGCGCCCGCACCGCGGAAGGTGACCAGGCCGACCTTGTCGCGCCGCTGGTAGGCGTCGAGCAGCAGGCTGAGCACCGCCGTCTTGACGGCGCTCATCCGCCGGCGAGCCGCCATCGAGCCGCTGGCGTCCACCACGAACAGTACGAGGTTGCCCTCCCTGCCCTCGCGCACCACCTCGCGAAGGTCGTCCTGGCGCAGCACCAGGCCGGGACCGTTACGCCCGCGCGCCACCTGGTGCGGCGCCGCCGCCAGCATCGTCGCCATCACGTGGAGATCGCGGACCCGTCCGCCGGGGCGGCGCGAGGCGGTGTCCCGGCCGCGCGGGGTGCGCGAGCGCGAGCGCCGCCCCGCTGCGCCGTCGCCGATCCCGGGCACCTGGAGCAACGGCACCCGGTACGGCGCCGCCGGCCCGGCCACCCGGCCCGGCGGCTCCTGCTCGCGGGTGTTCTCGGCGTCGCGCGCCGACGTTTCGCCGTCACCGGCCGGTGGCGAGGCGTACGCCGGGCCGCCGTCCTCCCCAGGCCCGGAACGGTCAGCAGGCCCGGAGGCGTCAGCAGGCCCGGAGGCGTCGGGAGGTCCGGAGGCGTCAGCAGGTCCGGACGCGTCAGGAGGTCCGGTGATGTCCGGACCCCCGCCATCGGGACCGTCCGGATCGTCCGGATCCTCATCCTCCGACGTGCTCTCCAGCAGCTCGTCGAGCAGCGACTCGTCCAGCCCCGGCGCGTCGAAGGGGTCGCGCCGCCGCCGATGCGGCAGCGACAGGCGAGCCGCCGCCCGTACATCCTCGGTCGTCACCCTCTCGCGCCCATGCCAGGCGGCATGGGCGATGGCGGCGTTGGCCGTGACCAGGTCGGCCCGCAACCCGTCCACCTCGAACGCCGCGCACACCGTCGCGATCTGCCGCAGTCGCGCGTCGGGCAGCCGCACGCCGGACACCCGGCCGCGGGCCTGGGCGATCCTGGCCGCCAGCGCCGATTCCTCCGCCGCCCACCGGGCCGCGAACCTCCCGGCGTCCGCGTCGAAGGCCAGCCGGCGTCGTACCACCTCGGCGCGTTCCACCGGATCCCTGGACGCCTTCACCTCCACCGTCAGCCCGAACCTGTCCAGCAACTGCGGCCGCAGCTCGCCCTCCTCCGGGTTCATGGTCCCGACCAGCAGGAACCGGGCGGGGTGCCGGACAGAGACCGACTCCCGCTCCACGTAGCAGGTCCCCAGGGCCGCGGCGTCCAGCAGCAGGTCCACCAGGTGGTCGTGCAGCAAGTTCACCTCGTCCACGTACAGGACGCCGCGGTGCGCGGCCGCCAGCAGGCCCGGCTCGAACGCCTTCACCCCCTCCGTCAGCGCCCGCTCCACGTCGAGCGAGCCGGCCAGGCGGTCCTCCGACGCCCCCACCGGCAGCTCCACCAACGCGGCCGGACGGCGAAGCCCCTGGACCCCCGGCTCGTGCGGGCCGTCCGGGCACTCGGCGTCGGGCGCGGCCGGATCGCAGGCGAACCGGCAGCCGGGCACCACGTTCACCGGGGGCAACTGGGCGGCCAGCGCGCGCACGATGGTGGACTTGGCGGTGCCCTTCTCACCCCGTACCAGCACACCGCCCACCCGTGGCGAGACGGCGTTGAGCACCAGCGCCAGCTTCAGGTCGTCGAGCCCGACGACGGCGCTGAACGGATACGAGACGATCAAGACAGGACCTTCCGTACGATCAAGACAGGATCTTCCGGTTGACGTGGGCGACCCGCCAGCCGCCTCGCGTGACGGTCAGCTCGGTGACGGACAGCGGCGCGAGATCGAAACGGGCGGCGCGCAGCGGGTCCAGTCCCAGCGCGTGGCCGAGCGCCGCCCGGATGGCGCCCGCGTCGCAGACGGCGACCGCCTCGGGCTCCCCGCGTCCCGAGTCGAGCCAGTCCGCCATCCGCGCCGCCAGCACGGTCAGGCTCTCCCCGCCATGCGGCGCCGCGTCCGGATCCGCCAGCCAGCTCGCCAGCGCGTCCGGCTCCTCCTGCGCGACCCGCCCGTACGGCAGGCCGCGCCACCGGCCGTGATCCGCCTCCGCGAGCGCGGCAACCACGCACGCTTCCCGGCCGAGCGCGGCGGCGGTCTGCCGCGCGGCGGCACTGGGAGCGACCCACGCCGAGCCGACCCCGGCCACCGCTGAGCCGGGCACCACCGAGCCAGCCACCACCGAGCCAGCCACCACCGAGCCAGCCACCACCGAGCCAGCCACCACCGAGGCCAGGCTGTGTGCTCTGGCCAGGCTCGCCGCGTCGGCGTCCTCGTCAGCCCCGGGAAAGCAGGCGGTCCGCATCCCCGGCGTGCTGGCGTGCCGGACGAACAGCACGCCGGCTCAGCCCGGCGAGGCGGCGGTCGCGGGTACGGCCGCCGCCCGCCGCGCCGCCCGGTCGCTCACCCATCCGAACAGCACGCCGAAGGCCGTCCAGAAAACGAGCTGCGTCCCCAGCGACACGAGCCTGAACTGCCACAGCAACGTGGCGGGGAAGCCCTGGGGCACCTCGTCCACGGTCGGCAACAGCAGCCACGCGGCGATCACCGGGACCAGGAACGCCACCCCAGCCGCGACCCACCGCGCCCACGGCCCGGCGGTCACCCGGCGCGCGGTCGCCACCGCGATCGCGATCGCGGCCAGGCCGACAAGGACCATCACGAGATAGAGGGCGGTCCGGCTGTTGATCGTTTCCGGGTCTCCGACAGCCGGTGGATTGGCCGGATATTTCACGAACGGTACGAGGATCGCCGCCCCGAACGCCGACCCGGCGGCGGCGAGCGCCAGCCCGCCCTCCGACCGTGGGCCGACCCGGCCCCGCAGACCCGCGTACACCAGGGCGAAGACCCCACCCACGGCCAGCCCGTACAGGCCGGTGGCGAGGAAGAGCCCGGCTTTCTGCCCCGGCCTGCTGACCAGCTCCTCCTCGCCGTGAGCATGGCCAGGTTCCTGCGCGGCGTGCGCCTGTTCCAGTGCGATAGCACTGTCCACCTGCGGTTCCCCGAAGGCGAAGGCGAAGCCGCCCGCGATCGATCCGGCCAGCAGGCCCAGAAGCAGGCCCCTGACCAGCAGGGTGCGTACCATGCCGAGGTCTAGTGACAGGGCACGCCGAGCAGGTGCCGCCCGTCGTGCAGGAGTTCGTGCAGATACGCACCCGTCTGCGAGATGGCTCCGTTGTCCATCAGCACCAGGTAGGCGATCAGCAGCAGTACCGGCACGGCCAGCAACCACAGCCGCAGACGGGGGAACGGAATGACGGTAGGAGCGGACAGACCACTCATCAGTGCCTCCTCAGGGATGACGCGTCCCAACAAATGAGGTCACGGAGGCCCAAGCGACCTGGCTCCCGGGATCTACGTCCCGGATACAGTGGCGCGTCCGCACCGGCATCTCACCGGATTTCCCTTGGACAACCGTGAAATCTACCGGAACGTATCCTTTCCTCCCGTTCGCGTCAACACATCGAGGAGGCCGGACGTTGGCGGTGTGAAGCGCGCACGGCTGGTGGCGGGTGCCACTCGCGGGGGGATGGAGCGCAGGTTGAACGCGTAGCGCGCGGCGGAGTCGGCGATGGCGTCCGCGTCCACGTCCAGCGCCGTGGCGTCGATGTTGGCGATGGTGTCGCACGCCTGGTGGTAGCAGGCGTCGTTGGGGACCCCGGCCGTCCCGCCGAACAGCGCCGCCTCCGCGGCCGTCTTGATTCCCTCGGCACCGGTGAAGATGCCGCCGGCTGGTATCCCGACCGCGATGAACGGCCCGTAGTCCGAGCGCCCGTCGAAGTCCGTGCCGACTGTGGGCAGGCCGCGGGAGCCGTTGAACGCCACCAGTTGCTTCTCGATCTCTGTCGAACCGGGCGGACCGGCCGGGGAGCCCCGTTGTCGGAGTTGTCCCCGTCGTACAGCTTGTAGGCGTAGTTCGGGGAGGCCACCATGTCGAAGTTCAGATACAGCTGGATGCGGTCCCCGATGCGCTTGTGACAACGACCCGACGTACTGATCGGAGCCGAGCAGCCCGATCTACTCGGCCGCCCAGAAGGCGAAGCGGATCTGCTTGTGGCGGTGTGGGCGGGGTTATGGTCAGTCGGGAGTGGCGGCTGTGTGTCGCTCGCATGTTCGACCCGGCGGGTCAACTTCTGGTAGTGTAACGGTCACTGTCGGTGAAGGTTTGGATGGGTGGCGGGTGATCCGAGCGGGTCGGTGGAGTGCTGGCGTGGAGGCGCAGACCTCGTGGCGCTTCCGCCGCTGTGGTCGCCAACTGGTGGGTTTGCCGGCCCGTATGGTGCTGGGGGCGGTCGGGGATGGCTGAGGCGTTGCGGCCGATTCGGGCGCCGTTCGTGGCTACCGGGCCGTGCGGGGCGGCTGTCCGTGACCGGTCTCAAGGGCTTGACGGCGCAAGATGAGCAGGTGCTGAGGTTGGTGGGCGCTCATCTTGGCGTCCTGGCTTCGCGGGATCTGGCGGTGCGTTGTCGGGATGGGCTGGGGCATTCCGCTCAGGCGTGGACGGCCCGCAAGCGGGAGCTGACGCCGCTGTCGTCATCACGCTGGGCGGGCAGCATCACAAGGCCAGCCATGACCAGTGGGCGCTGACCCGCCGCCGCCAGGCGGCCCACATCCACTCCCTCGAGGCGGGTATCGCCGTGATCGGGCACCGGCTGTCTCAGCCGATCGGCGCCAAGGGCTCCAAGAAGGCGCCGGGCGGCTACCGCAACAAGTAGGAGTGGCATGCCAAGACCCGCCGCCTGCATACGCTGACCGACCGGCTGCAGCGGGAACGGGCCGACTTCGAGGCCGGGCGGGTGCGGGTGGTGCGGGGCGGCAAGCGGCTGCTCAACACCCGGCATCACCTCCAAGCCGCCCAGCTGTACCCGATTCGGCGACGGACGCCACCGCCTCCGCATGACCAGAGCGATCGTGTGGGGCATCGGAGCGTCCAGGCCGATCGGCGTGCCGCCGGGCATGAGGGAACCCGCCACCGCACACCGGACCATGCACACGATGCGCCGGGCCCGGATACGGCCAGAACGCGGGCAACCAGCACGCCCAACACCGTTCGGGGCGCGCCAGTGCAACTCACGTTCACTGTCCAGGAACGGTTGGAGTAGAACCACAGGCCGCGGTTCCATCTCGTCGGTGCTGGTGCCGCGTACCCGCAGGTAGGCGTCGGTCTGCACATCGCGCAGCGGGCGCCGGATGATGGATTCCCGGCCCTGCCGGCGCCAGGCGCGCGGGCCGAAGCGCGCCACGACCTGGGTGGTGGGGTGTCGGCGTCCAGATTGGACGCCGTTCACCTACCCGGTGATGAGGTTGACGCGCTGCACTTGCGGGCGGTCATCGTTGCCGTTCTTGCCCTCCAGTCGCTGAGCGAGAGCCACTACCAGGTCCTGTTGGGGCCGATCGGTATAGTCGAGGGGAACCTCCCTGGAGGAGGTCGCGGTGGTGGGGCCCACCGCCTCGCCGCCGATCCGGTGGCGGGCAACCGTGGCACCCAGCCGCCAACGGTCCCTACCAGAGGTTACTTTGAGCTGCTGGTAGGAGGATCTTCATGTCCCGTCCTGAAACGGAGCGTCCCATGGACGCCGACGTCGACCTGCGGGTGCCCGCCCAGCGTGCCGAGCTGCGCCGGGCTCCGTGGACGACGCTGGGAGCGATCGCGCTCGGCGGCGCGGCGGGCGCGCTGGCCCGCTACGGCCTGGGCGTGGCCTTTCCGCGCCAGGCCGGGGCCTTTCCGTGGACGACGCTGGCCATCAACACCGTCGGGTGTCTGCTGATCGGGATGCTCATGGTGGCCATCACCGAGGTGTGGTCCGCGCCCGGCTGGGTGCGTCCGCTGCTGGGCGTGGGCGTGCTGGGCGGGTTCACCACCTTCTCCACGTACATCCTGGAGACCAACCAGTTGCTGGAAGGCGGCGCGGCTCGCACGGCGCTGGCGTACTTGGCGCTGACCCCCGTGCTGGCACTGATCGCGGTATGGACCGGCAGCGCCGCGGCCCGTGCGGTGGCCCGCCGACGCGTCGGAGAGAGCAGGCGGGCATGAAACCGGCCGGAGCGGCGCTACGGCTGACCGTCTACGTCGGCGACACCGACACCTGGCAGCACAAGCCGCTTTATCACGAGATCGTCCACCGCGCGCATGCGGCCGGGCTGGCCGGGGCGAGCGTGTTTCGCGGTATCGAGGGCTACGGCGCCTCCAACCACGTCCACACCTCGCGCATCCTGTCGCTGTCGGGAGACTTGCCGGTGTCGGTCGTCATCGTCGATGCCGCCGAACGGATCCGGGCCTTCCTGCCGCAGCTGGACGAGCTGATCTCTGAGGGGCTGGTCATCTTGGACGAGGTCGAGGTGATCCGCTACGTCGGCCGCCCCAGCAGCGGGAGGGGCCGGTGAGCGGCCCGCTGACAGTGGCGCTGGTGGCGGTCGGCGCGGCGATCGGCGCGCCGCTGCGCTACCTGGCCGACCGGCTCGTCCAGGCGCGCCACGATTCCCTGTTCCCGTGGGGCACCTTCACCGTCAACCTGGCCGGCTCGGCGCTGCTGGGCTTCCTGGCCGGACTGCCCGCCGAGGGCACGGTGATGGCCTTCGCCGGCGCCGGGTTCTGCGGTGCGCTGACCACCTACTCGACCTTCAGCTATGAGACCCTGCGGCTGGCCCAGGACGGCGCCCGCTTCGTCGCCTGGGCCAACGTGGTGGCCAGCGTGGCCGGTGGCCTGGGCGCGGGCGTGTGCGGGTTCGCGCTGGCCCACGCTGTGATGGGCTGAGCCCCGTGGTGATCGATGCCGCGTTCGCGGCGACGCCGGCTGCCGCGTTCGCGTGGACATCGGATGTGGCGCTCGCTCTGCCGTCGGTGATCGATGTCAGGTCCGCGCTGACGTTGGCGGCCTCGTGCGCGGCGGCGTTCGTGCTGGCGGTGGTCTCGGCGGTGGCCGGGTTCGGTGGTGGGGTGCTGCTGCTGCCGGTCTTCACCGCGCTGTTCGGGTTACGCGTGGCGGTGCCGATGCTGACGCTGGCCCAACTGGCCAGCAACGGCTCCCGCGTCGTGTTCAACCGGCGTGAGCTGCGCCGGCCGCTGGTGGGCTGGTTCGCCCTCGGCGCCGTCCCGCTGGCCGTGGCCGGCGGCCTGCTGCTGGCGCACGCTCCGCTGGGGCCGCTCAAGCGGCTGCTGGGCGCCTTCCTGCTGGTCGTGGTCGCCTGGCGGCGCCTGCGTCCCCATCCCCGCTCGCCGGCCGACCCGGCTTTCGCGGTGGTCGGGGCGGCCTCCGGGCTCGGCTCGGCGCTGCTGGGCTCGGTCGGACCGCTCACCGCGCCGTTCTTCCTGGCGTACGGCCTGACCCGGGCCGCCTACATCGGCACCGAAGCGGCCAGCGCCCTGGTCATGCACCTGGCCAAGATCGCCGCCTATGGCGCCGGGGACCTGCTCAGCTGGCGCGTCCTGACCTACGGCGCGGCCTTGACCCCGGCGACGCTGGCCGGCGCCTGGCTGGGCAAGAAGATCGTCGCCCGGGTCAGCGACGGCGCGTTCGTCGTGGCGGTGGAGGACGGGCTGGTGGTGGCCGGCGTGCTGTTGCTGATCGGCCTGTGACCCGGCGCATCCCCATGGCGCGGCTTTCAGCGGCCTGTGCCGGACTGGTCGCGAACGGCGGCGGTGATCCGGATCGGCGGTAAGGGGGAGCGGCCGCGAGGTCGGCGCTCATCTCGTTGGAGCTATTCGTTGCTGCCAATTGTTACGGGTGTAACATGAGCGCGTGACGGAGAGCGCGGAAGAGCGGGGCTGGTTGTTGATCAGCGTGTCCACGGCGGGAGCCGCCTCGACGCTGCGGGTGCAGGTGTGGCGCAAGCTGCGCTCGCTGGGCGCGCTGTACCTGCAGCAGTCGGTGTGCCTGCTGCCCGACCGTGAGCAGCCCCTCCGGCAGGTGCGCCGCCTGCTCGACCGGGTGCGCCAGCAGGGCGGCACCGGCCGCCTCCTGCACGTGGCGCTGACCGATCAGGCCGAGGAGCGGCAGGTCGTCGGCGAGTTCAACGCCGCCCGAGACGCCGAGTACGCCGAAGTGGTGGAGCGCCTGCCCGCCCTCCGGCAGGAGCTGGCGCGTGAGCGGGAGCGCGGCAAGGCCACCTACGCCGAGGCCGAGGAGTCGGAAGCCGACCTGGAGCGCTTCCGCTCCTGGATGGCCAAGATCGCCGCCCGCGACTACTTCGCCGCCCCGGCGGGCGCGGCGGCGCGAGCCGCGGTCGAGGAGGCCGCGGCCGACCTGGCCGCCTTCGAGCAGGACGCCCTCGCGGCCGAGGCACCCGCCGGTCTCCCTGTGGCGGTGCTCGGAACGACGGCGCTCGGCGCGGGAGAGCTCGGAACGACGGCGTACGGAACGGGAGAGCCCGGGTCGGGAGAGCTCGGAACGGGGGAGCGGGCATGACCGGCTGGTGGGGATGGGATCTGCTGATCGGGGTCGCCGTCGCGCTGCTGGTCACCTGGTTGGCGCTGATCGCGGCGCTGGCGGTCTTCCGGCCGCGCGGCGGGCTGCTGCGCGAGGCGTTGCGGCTGTTGCCCGACGTGCTGCGGCTGGTGCGCCGCCTGGCCGCCGACCGCGAGCTGCCACGCGGGGTCCGGGTACGTCTGGGGCTGCTGCTGGCCTACCTGGCCATGCCCCTCGACCTCGTACCCGACTTCATCCCGGTCCTGGGTTACGCCGATGACGCGATCATCGTCACCGCGGTGCTGCGCTCGGTGGTCCGCCGCGCCGGGCTGGAGGCGGTGCGCCGTCACTGGCCCGGCACCGAGGACGGGTTCACCGTGCTGTGCCGGCTGACCGGCCTGGCCGAGCGCGACTCGGCGTCCTGAGCCTCGCCGAGGGTCTGGGACATCCGGGTACGGTCGGTGAGCAGGTTGCGGATCTCGGCGACGCCGGCGGGGTCCAGGCCGTTGACGGGCTCGTCGAGGATGAGCAGGCCGGGGGCGTGCAGCAGGGCCTTGGCCAGGGCCAGGCGCTGCAGGTTGCCGAGCGGCTTGCGGACCTGGCCCCGGTCACATGAGGTAGCGCAGCCACAGATAGGGCGCGACCAGCGTGACGGTGACCGCGGTGACGATCAGGCCGTACTTGGTGAACTGCCAGAAGCTGATGGGAGTGCCGTTACGGGCGGCGATGCCGAGCACGACCACGTTGGCGGCGGCGCCGACGGCGGTGGCGTTGCCTCCCAGGTCGGCGCCGAAGGCCAGCGCCCACCACAGCACCTGTCCGGGCCCGTTGCCGCCGCCCGCCTGCACGAGGTCGGACACGATCGGGCTCATCGTCGCCACGTAGGGGATGTTGTCCACGATGGCCGACAGCACGGCCGAGGCGCCCAGGATGCCCATGGTGGCCACTTCCAGCTGTCCGCCGGTCGCCGCGGCGGCGGCCTGGGACAGGCGGCCGATGACGCCGGTCTCGACCAGTGCGCCGACCATGACGAACAGCCCCGCGAAGAACACCAGCGTGGGCCACTCCACCTCGGAGATGGCCTGCTCGGTGGTCACCTTGGTCGCCGCCACCAGCACGCCCGCGCCGAGCAGCGCGACCACCGACGGTTCGTAGTGCAGCACCGGGTGCAGCACGAACGCCGCCATCACCAGCGCCAGCACGGCCAGCGACTGCCACAGCAACCTGCGGTCGGCGATCGCCTCCCGCTCGTCCAGCGCCATGATCTCACTGGCGCGTTCGGGGTCGTAGCGGAACGAGCGGCCGAACATCAGCCAGCACAGCCCGACGAACACCGCCATCAGCACCACGACCATCGGCGCCATGTGGAGGAGGAAGTCGTTGAAGCTCAGGCCTCCGCGGCTGGCGATGATGATGTTCGGCGGGTCGCCGACCAGGGTGGCCGTACCGCCGATGTTGGAGGCCATCGCCTCGGCGATCAGGAACGGCGCCGGATTGACGGCGAGCCGCTCGCACACCAGGAAGGTCACCGGCGCGATCAGCAGCACCGTCGTCACGTTGTCGAGCAGCGCCGAGACGCCGGCGGTGATCAGTACCAGCTGCACCATCAGCCGGAACGGCCGCCCGCGAGCGCGCTTGGCGGCCCAGATCGCCAGGTACTCGAAGACGCCCGTCTCCTTCAGCACGCCGACGATGACCATCATGCCGAGCAGCAGGAAGATGACGTTCCAGTCGATCCCGGTGTGCTCGGAGAAGAACGCCGCCCGCGCACCGGTGGCGTGGACGGCCAGCATGATCCCGGCACCGCCGAGCGCGGCCGCGACCCGGTGCACCTTCTCGGTGGCGATCAACGTGTACGCCGCCAGGAACACCGCCACGCTCACCCAGGCCGGCACGTTCACGCCGCGAGCACCCGGTCCAGCAGCGCCTGCAGCGTCACCGCGCCCAGCAGGCGCCCATCGGCGACGATCGCGACCAGCGGGCTGTGAGTGCGGGCCATCAACGCGGCCAGCTCCAGGACGGTGGCATCGGGGTCGGTGACCGGCAACTCGCGCCGGTCCCGTGGCAGGACCCCGCGTATGGTGCGGCCCTCCAGCGCGTTCAGGAAGGCATCGGCGTGCGCCTCATCCACTACCCGGGCCAGCGCCGGATCGTCCTGGCAGTAGCCGGGCACGGCCAGCCGCAGCACTTCGGTGCCGGGCAGGATCGTGAACGGCGCGCCGTCGTCATCCACCACGATGATGCCGGGCAGATCCTGCTCGGCGAGCATCCTGGCCGCGTCGACCACCGGAGAGTCGAGACCGACGACGGGAAAGGCGGCGAGCAGGTCGTGGGCGCGCACTGGGCACATCCTTCGGGAATGACGGGATAAGGACCTGCCGACCAGACTTCCCGGCGCACCTGTAGGGAACGTATCAAGAGCCGCCAAGGTCGTACACGCCGGGGCAGGAGGCGCCTACGCTAGGGGGTGTGTCCGACGATGAGGGAAGCCGGCCCGCCCGCATCGAGGATGTGCATGAACTGGCTCTGGCCATGCCGCACGTCACCGTCGAATACGGGACCGGCGGCAATCCGGTCTACCAAGTGGGCGGGAAGTCGTTCATCTTCTTCCGCAACCCACGGCCGGACGCGGTCGACCCCGAGACCGGGGAGCGCTATGCGGATGTGATCGTCTTCTGGGTCGAGTCCGAGGCGGACAAGCAGGCGCTGGTTCAGGACGAGGCGTCGCTGTTCTTCACCACCGCGCACTTCGACGGTCACCGGTCGGTGCTGCTGCGGGCCGGCCGGATCGGTGAGCTCACTCGGAACGAGCTGGCCGAGGTGGTGCAGGACGCATGGTTGTCCCGCGCGTCAGCGCGCAGAGCGGCGGACTGGCTCCGTGCACATCCCCCGGCATGATCACGCTTCGCCTTCGGACGCGGACCGTCAGTCCTTGCCGCGGCCGCTGATGGCGTCGCGGATGCGGTCGACCAGTCCGGCGCCCGGGGCCAGCAGCTTGTTGGCGGGCGGTGTGTCGGGCGCCGAAGGGTGCGGCCTGGTCGGGGCGACCTTCTTGATCGCGTTGATCCGCGAGCCCAGGTGGCGGAGCTCGTCGGCGTCGGCGTGCTTGGCCAGCTGCGGGAACAGCTCGGACTCCTCCTCGAGGACATGCTGGCGGATGGCCGCCATGAACGTGGTCAGCAGGCCATCGAACGCCGGGTCCTGGGTGTCGGTGCCTTCCAGGTCCTTCATGAGCTGCTCGGCCTCGGCGTGCTCGGCGATCTCGCGGTCGGCGAGGGCGTCGCCGCCGGGGAGATACTTGCGGGTGGCCGGATACAGGTAGGCCTCCTCCGCCACCGAGTGCTTGACCAGCTCGATGATCACCTTCTCGGTGACGTCGCGGATCTGCTCGTGCTCACCGGTGCCGCGCAAGGTCTCCAGCTCGGCGAACATCTGCTCGACCTCGCGGTGATCGGTAGTCAGGATTGTGATGATGTCATCACCATGATCGACCATGTCAGGCGCCTCCTTCACTGATGAGCTGCCCCTACCCGGCCGCCGTCGGGCAAACGTCCATCGCGGAGTGCATGATCGTTGGGCGGCTGGGCAGATGCGCGCTCGTGCAAGATGAGGGGTTGGTGTTACTCGCGTCCTGGGGGCAGTTCCTGGGGCTGCTGGTGCTGCTGGGCTATTTCCTGCTGCGGCGCCACACATGAGGGTCTCGTCGTGCGTCGCACCGATCCTGGCTGTGCTGCTGCTGAGCGGCTGTACGAGTCCCGCCTGGGATGACCACGACTACGGGCTGAAGGCCGCCCAGTCGGCGGAGTCGGCCGCGTCAAGCCTGGAGATCGTCCGGCTGGCCGTACGCCACGAGGACCGCCTGACCACGTCGTACCTCAAGACGCTGTTCACCGAGGCGGTCAAGGATCTGGGCGGCGTGAACAGTCAGTTCGGCGGGGTGCAGCCGCCGTCCCCCTCCGCCGACGAGGTACGCGGGCGACTGCTCGACCTCACCGGCGAGGCCGAGGACCAGGTGACGTCACTGCTCATCCAGGTCAGGCGGGACGGGATCGAGGATCCGGAGGCAGCCGTAAAAGATCTCGAAGGGGTCGCCGCGAAGCTGAGGGCCTTCGAGGAGGCGCATCAGTGAAGAAGCTCTTCGCGGTGACACTGGGCATCCTCACCGCCTTCGGCGGGTTCGTCGACATCGGCGACCTGGTCGCGAACTCACTGGTCGGCGCCAGGTTCGGGATGTCGCTCGCCTGGGTGGTCGTGGTCGGCGTCATCGGGATCTGCCTGTTCGCCGAGATGTCCGGCCGGATCGCGGCCGTCTCGGGGCGGCCGGTGTTCGACCTGGTCAGGGAGCGGATGGGGCCACGGGCCGGCCTGGTCAATCTGGGGGCGTCGTTCTTCATCAACGTCCTCACCCTGGCCGCCGAGATCGGCGGCGCGTCGCTCGCGCTGGAGCTGGCCACCGGGATCAACTACCTGCTGTGGGTGCCGGGGGTCGCGCTGGTGGCGTGGCTGGTGATGTGGCGGGTCAAGTTCGAGACGATGGAGCGGGTCTTCGGGCTGGCCGGGCTGGCGCTGGTGGCGTTCGCGGTGGCGCTGTGGCAACTCGGGCCCGACTGGCACGAGCTGGGCCGCCAGCTCACCCAGCCGCCGGCC
Source organism: Nonomuraea aurantiaca (assembly GCF_020215705.1). GTDB lineage: Bacteria > Actinomycetota > Actinomycetes > Streptosporangiales > Streptosporangiaceae > Nonomuraea > Nonomuraea aurantiaca. The sequence goes on from NZ_JAIWNB010000017.1 coordinate 68,425, forward strand.
GACGAGGGCGCGCCGACGTACTGGTACTACGCGATCGCGCTGCTCGGCGGCGCGATGACGCCGTATGAGGTGTTCTTCTTCTCCTCCGGCGGGGTCGAGGAGAAGTGGACCCGCAAGGACCTGGTCACCTCGCGGGCCAACGTGTTCATCGGCTTCCCGCTGGGCGGGTTCCTGTCGCTGGCCATCGCGGGCTGCGCGGCGGTGGTGTTCTTCCCGGTGAAGGCGGAGGTCGACACGCTCGGCCAGATGCTGCTGCCCGCCGGGATCGGGCTGGGCCAGCTCGGCCTGGCGGCGGTGATCTTCGGGGTGTTCGCGGCGACGTTCGGCGCGACTCTGGAGACCGCGCTGTCGTCGGGCTACACCATCAGCCAGTACTTCGGCTGGCAGTGGGGCAAGCTGGTCCGCCCCCGCGACGCCGCGCGCTTCCACGCTGTGGTGCTGGCGGGCGTCATCGTCGCGACCGCGCTGATCCTGACGACCATCGATCCGATCATGGTCACCGAGTACTCGCTGATCTTCTCGGCGGCGGCCCTTCCCCTCACGTACCTCCCGGTGCTCATGATCGCCAACGATCCCGACTACATGGGCGACCAGGTCAACGGCCGGTTCAGCAACACCCTCGGGACGACGTACATGATCCTTCTGCTCGTGGTCGCCGCGGCGGCCGTCCCGCTGATGATCGCGACGAAGGCGGGACAATGAAGGCCAGGGAACTGCACGCGAACCTGCACCTGCTCGACCGGCAGGTGATCAGCGCCGACGACGGGCACCCGGTGTGCAAGATCGACGACCTGGAGCTGACCTTCGACGAGAAGGGGTGCCCCTACATCGTGTCGATCCTGACCGGCCCGCTCGCGCTGGGCCCGCGCCTCGGCGGCCTCGCCGGCCGCCTGATGGTGGCGGTCACCGAGCTGTTCCGCCCCGAGGAGGATCCGGGCCCTCAGCGACTCCCCATGCGCCTGGTGTCCGACATCAACAGCGCTGTCGCGGTGGGCGGCACCCCTCAGGAGGCGGCTCTCGAACACTGGGCGCGGGTCAACCTCATCGCCCCGCTGCCGGGCAGCGGCGCCGCGCCGGTCGCACACGACCGGCGCCCGGCCAGGATCGGCGAGGTCACGGGCGAGCTGCGGATGAGCACCCTGCTCGGCCGCCGCGTCCTCGACGCCGGCGGCAGGGCGGTCGGGCAGGTGGCCGATGTACGGCTCCGCCAGGACGGGCCGATGCTCGGCGACGTACAGCACGCCTTCCGTGTCGACGGCCTCATCGTGGTCCCTCGTCACACCGGCCGATTGTTCGGCTACGAACGTGGCCCGCACGGACCCGGGCCGGCACTGGTCCGGGCCCTCATCAGAGGCCTGCACCGCGACAGCCGCTACGTCACCTGGGAGCAGGTGGACACCCTCGGCGAGGACGTGCGGCTCAGCGCCGACATGGACGCGCTCTTGCCGCTCTCCGACCTCTACCGGCCGGTCTCGGCAGATCAGGGGCACGAGAACGGTCCGACGCCGGCCTAGCCGTACGTTCAGGAGCGGGCGACCTTCGAGCGAGCGCCGCTAGCCGGGTTGGCGGAGTCCCGCGATGAGGAAGGCGACCAGCCGCCGCGCGTCGTAGCGGGGATCGTTCTCCGCGCCGATGCAGAGGTTCCCGACGCCGCGCATGAGTTCGAGGGCGTCGACGTCGGAGCGGATCTCGCCGGCGGCGGCCGCGGCTCGCAGCAGTTGCGCGCATACGGGCACGAGCCGGTCGAGGAAGTAGGCGTGCAGCGCGTGGAAGCCGGCGTCATCGGAGCGGAGCACGGCGGCTAGCCCGTGCTTGGTGACCAGGAAGTCGACGAACAGGTTGATCCATCGCCCCAACGCGGCGTAAGGACTCGCGACGGCCGCCAGCAGGGCAGGACCGGCCTCGGCGCAGGCCTCGACCTGGTGCCGGTAGACGGCGATGATGAGATCCGCTCGGGTCGGGAAGTGGCGGTAGATCGTGGCCACCCCGACTCCCGCCCTGGCCGCGATGTCGCGCACGGGCGCCTCGACGCCCGAGGTCACGAAGACGGCCGCGGCGGCGTCGAGCAGCGTCCTCTCGTTGCGCTGGGCATCGGCCCGCTTGCGGGGGGCCGCGCCTCCGTCGCCGTCGTTCACCGTACCGTTCCCTCCACTGTCGGGTTGCGAAACGGAACCGTGTTCCTTATAGTAATCGGAACAGGATTCCGTTTATCCCATGATGCCAGAGCGCGGGCTGGCAGCCAACCCGCACCACGACGCCACGTCCCACCCTGTACAGGGGAACGAGGCCAGGTGGGCGGATCGCACCGAAATGTCAGCCCAAGATATAGGAACGGTGTTCCGTTAACTCGGCCAGTGTCGAAAGGACCGAAACCTCCATGCCGCATACCACCCGGGCCAGCTTCGGGATCATGACCGCCCCGTCGCAGGTCGACTACCACGACGTCCTGCGCGTCTGGCGCGAGGCGGACACGATCCCGGAGATCGAACACGCGTGGCTGTTCGATCACCTCCTGCCCATCTTCGGCGACCCGAACGGAACCGCCTACGAGGGCTGGACCCTGCTCGCGGCCCTCGCCGCACAGACCCGGCGGCTGCGGCTCGGCGTGCTCGTGACCAGCAACCGCATCCGCCCGCCCGCGATGCTGGCCAAGATCGCCACCACCGTCGACATCATCTCCGGCGGGCGTCTCGACTTCGGCATCGGCGTCGGCTCACGACCCAGCGTGCCCTGGGCCCCACGCGAGTACGAAGCGCACGGCCTGCCCTACCACGACACCGCCCACGCCGTGGGCAGCCTCGCCGAAGCGTGCACGGTGATCCGGCGACTGTGGACCGAGACCGAACCGTTCGACTTCCACGGCACGTATGTCCAGGTCACCGGTGCGTTCGGCAACCCCAAGCCGGTCCAGCGTCCCCACCCGCCGATCCTCATCGGCGGCCGCTCGTCCGCGACGCTGCGCGTGGTCGCCGAGCACGCCGACCTGTGGAACATCCCCGGCGGCGACATCGACGACGTCGTCAGCCGCAGTGCGCTGCTGGACCGCTACTGCGCCGAGATCGGCCGCGACCCCGCCTCGATCACCCGCTCGATCCACCTGCCCGTCTCCTACGACCAGCCCGGCACCACCCGGGACGCGATCGGCGAAGCGATCGACGCCGGCTTCCGGCACATCGTCCTCGGCCTGTCGGCGCCCTATCCCGCCGACGTCGCACGGTGGGTCACCGACCAGCTCATCACTGAACATCACTAAAGGAGCATCCAATCATGATCGAAACAGACGTGGCGGTCACGGCCGCAGGCCGTGGAGTGAGTGCGGGAGACGACGGTGACGCGGCCGTCAGCGCGCCCACTCCAGTCATCTCGCTGAAGCCGGTGGTGCTGCCGGCCCCGGGTCGTGGTGAGGATCTGCGGGTGCGCGTGTCCGCGCCCGCGGTCGGGCGCGACTTGCCGGTCATCGTCTTCTCGCACGGCTTCGGCTGGTCGATGGACGGCTACGCCCCGTTGGCCGACTACTGGGCCGCTCACGGCTTCGTGGTGATTCAACCCACCCATCTCGACTCCAGGACGCTGAGCCTGCCGCCAGAAGATCCCCGTACCCCATTGATCTGGCGTCACCGGGTCGAGGACATGAAGCGCGTCCTCGACCAGCTCGACATCCTCGAAGCCGCCGTTCCCGGCCTCGGCGGCCGCCTCGACCGGGGCCGCATCGCCGCGGCCGGGCACTCCTGGGGCGGTCAGACGGCGAGCATGCTGCTGGGCGCGCGCGTCCTCGACCCCGAGGGCGGACCGGGGGAGGACATGTCCGACTCCCGGATCAAGGCGGGGGTGCTGCTCGCCACACCCGGCCGGGGCGGAGCCGAGCTGAGCCCGTTCGCGGCCGAGCACTTCCCCTTCATGAATCCGAGCTTCGCGGACATGACCACGCCGACCCTCGTGGTCGCGGGGGACCGAGACCAGTCCCACCTGACCGCTCGCGGGCCGGAGTGGTTCACCGACCCCTACTTCTTGAGTCCGGGGGGCAAGAGCCTGCTCACGCTGTTCGGGGCGGAGCACTCACTCGGCGGAATCGCCGGGTACGACGTCGCGGAGACGACGGACGAGCACCCCGGACGTGTCGCCCTGCTCCAGCGGCTCACCTGGGCCTACCTTCGCCATGTCTTCTCCCCCGAGGACCCCGCCTGGCTCGCGGCGCGCTCCGCGCTGGCGGACGACCCGGAGCCGCTGGGGCGGATCGAGAGCGACTGAAGCGGCCCGCCTGCGCGGGGGAGCCTTACGCCTCGACGCGGTAGCCGCTGGCCTGGGTCTCGAACAGCCGGGCGTAGCCGCTGCCCGCGGCGATGAGGTCGTCGTGGGTGCCCTGCTCGGCGATGCGCCCGTCGCCGAGCACCACGATGAGGTCGGCGTCCCGTACCGCGCCGAGCCGGTGTGAGACGAGCAGGCTGGTACGGCCCGCCCGGTGCTCGCGCAGCCGCCGGTGCACCTCGTATTCGGCCTCCGCGTCGAGTCCCGAGCTGGGTTCGTCGAGGATGAGCAGGTCGCGCTGGTCGCGGACGAGTGCGCGGGCCAGGGCCAGCCGTTGCCACTGCCCTCCGGAGAGCACCACTCCGGTGTCGTCCTCCGGTCCGAAGAAGATCCGGCTCAGCATCGTGTCGTACCCGTGCGGCAGCGCCCGTACGGTCTGGTCGGCACCGGACATCTCGGCGGCGGACTGGATCCTGCTCCGGTCGGACATCGCCTCGATCTCGCCGACGCCGATGTTCTCCGCCGCGGTGAGGTCGTAACTCATGTAGTCCTGGAAGAGCACGCCCATCCGGGCACGGAGGTCGGCCGGCGGTACGTCGCGAATGTCCACGCCATCCCAGAAGATCGCCCCGCGGGAGGGATCGTAGAAGCGGCACAGGAGTTTGATCAGCGTGCTCTTGCCGGCTCCGTTGAGTCCGATCAGCGCGACCGACGCTCCGTGGGGGATGGTCAGGTCGACGCCGCGCAGCACCCAGGGGTGGCCCTCGGCGTACCGGAACCAGACGTCGCGCAGTTCGATGCCGCGCCGCAGGGCCGGCAGCGCGGCCGGCCGGTGCGGTGGCGAGAGGTCGTCGGAGAGCGACATCACCCGCTCGTGGTGGTCGAACAGGAGCAGTGAGTGACCGGCGTTGGCCGCGTTCTCCACGGTCGCGATGAGGGCGGCCTGGGTGCCGGCCACCGCGCCGGCGAAGGCGGTGACGTCGCCCAGGGTCAGTCGCCCGGCCAGGGCGGAGTACACGGCCCAGATCAGTCCTATGCCGCTGACCAGGGCGGACAGGGCCGCCAGTGACGACTGTGTGAGCGCTTCGCGCCGGTCCAGGCGCCGCTCGGCCGTCTGCATCGTGGTGAGCTCGCCGATGACCCGGCGCCTGAGGAAGTCGCCGAGCCCGAACAGCCGTACCTCCTTGGCGGCCTCCACGTCGGTGAGCAGGGAGGCGTAGAAGATCTGCCGCCGGGCCGCCGCCGACTGCCCGGCGAGCATTCTGGTCCGCCGTTTCTCCAGGGACATCCTGGCGGCGAGGGTGGGCAGCGCCGCGACCGCCACCAGCCCGGCCATCAGCGGGCTCAGCACGGCCAGGGCGCCGAGGAGTCCGGCCAGGGCGATGACGTTGCGGCAGAGGTCGAACAGGCCCGAGGTGATCGGCCCCATCGCGCCGCCCGTGGCCTGCGTGGCCATCCGCAACTCGTCGAGGAAGGCCGGGTCCTCGAAGCGTGACAGCCCCTGGAACCCGTTCACCCTCGTGTACAGGCGGTCCTGCAGCATCAGGTCGAGCCGGCGGTCCGACTCGCCCCGCAGGTATCCCGTGACGTGCGGCAGCACCCCGGAGGCCAGCCCCAGCGCGACGAGCCCGGCGACCGGGCCCAGCGCCCGTTCCGTGAGGCCCGTCGCCAGCCCGTCGATGAGCAGCTTCGTCGCCCACACGGCGCCCGTGGGCACCAGCCCGGCCACGACGGTGACCACCAGCTGGGACACCGCCAGCACGGGTCCCGCCCGCCAGCACAGCGATCCCAGGGTGGCGGCCCGTCGCAGCCGGTCCGGCATCATCCGGCGGTCGCCATGGCGTCGAGTTCGGTGTCCGCGGCCAGCACCTTGCCCTCCTGGTCGGCCCGGAGGAAGGTGGGGAACGCCTCCACGCCGAGGGCGTGCGCCAGACGGTCGGCCTCATCGCCCGTGACCACGTTCGACACGCCGCCGACCACGGTGACGAGATCGGCCGCCTTCGCGCCGTCGCCGGTGATGACCGCCAGGGCGGGCTGCTTGCCCGCCTCCTCGGCGAACCGCGGTGCGCGCTCGTGACAGGTGCTACAGCCGACGTCGAAGAAGCCGACCAGCCGCGCGCCCGCCGCGGCTTCGGGCAGCGTGCGACCGACCAGGACGCGCGGATCGTACGGCATGAACATCGCGTGTCCGGCGAGGCGCTCCAGCTCGGCGGTGTGCTCGCGGAGCCGGCGGAGCACCCCAAGGTTGAGCACCAGGTTGAACAGGCACAGGAGGACGAGGAACACGACAGCGGCGACCAGGAAAGCCATCAGGCAACAACCTCACTTCAGCGAGCCGGGGTCTGGCGGCGGATGGCCGCCGCCAGACCTGCGTGTCCTACTTAGCCGCCGCAGATTCTGAACGCGTAGCAGGCTCCGCATCGGGTCGTGCCGCCGGCGGTGGTGCAGATCTTGCGGAAGTCGGAGCGCTCCCGGCAATAGCAGTGGACGTACCACTCGGCGGCTGCCTTCGCGGACGCCTTGGGCACCAGCTTGCCGAGAATCCGGTCGCCGAGCCGGCCAAGAACAGCAGTCATGGACTCGTTCCTTTCGTAGCGATGCGGTTAGCCGAAACCTATTCGGGCGGCATACAGCACCCCATACAGCCGCGCTACAGCCGGGCGGTGAGCAGCCTTTCCAGCACCGGATCGCAGCGCGTCGCGGGATCGGCGAACAGTCCCGCGGCCTTGCCGGCGTCCGCCTTGGCACGCGGGTCGCCGAGGGCCGCGCGGGCTCTGGCGAGCTGGCGGAGGCAGGCGGCGTGGCCGTACGCGTCGCCGATCTTGGTGGTCAGCTCCAGGACGCGGGTCAGGTCGGCCACCGCCGTGGCCGGATCGCCCTGCCGCAGCCGGATCTCGGACCTGCTGAGCAGCACCTCCCACTCATCCTCCCGGTTGCCGGTCGCCGCGCAGCGGACCAGCGCCTCCGCCAGTACCGCCAGGGCCTTCTCCCGCTGGTCGAGCAGGCAGTGGGCGCGGCCGAGCGCGGCCAGGGTGATGCTCTCGCCGTACAGGTCGCGATCGGCCCGCCGGATGGCCAGGCACCGCTCGAAGCGGTCCACCGCCTCGGCGTGGCGGCCCAGGCGGAGCAGCACCTCGCCCAGGTTGTGCGAGACCAGCCCGACCCGGTTCGGCCGGTACGTCTCGAGCAGCAGCAGGCCCGCGCCGATGTGGTCGAGGGCCGCGTCGAGGTCTCCGGTCTGCATGCACAGCCAGCCGAGGTTGTGCAGCGCCAGCCCTTCCTCCCCGCGCTCGCCCACGGCCCGCCACAGATCGAGAGCCCGGTGCAGGAGGGCGCGGGCCGCCTCGGGCCGGCCGGACTTCCACTCCAGCAGCCCCAGCGTCGCCAGTGTGGCCGCCTCCGCGACGCGGTCGCCGTCCCGCCGCGCGACCTCGATGGCGAGCCGCGCGATGGTCTCGACCTCCCGCCAGTAGCCGCTCTTCATCGCGATGGCCTTGACCAGGGCCATCAGCTCGGTGACGAAGCCGCCCGCCTGCCCTTTCGCCGCCTGTACGGCCGCCGCCACCAGGCACGGCAGCTCCGTGTCCAGCCACCGTACGGCCGCGGCCAGATCCGGAAGGCCTGCATCGGAGGCGTTCTCGCCCCCGCCGGCGGGCATCAGGTGCGGTTGCAGCAGGCCCTGCAGCCGGCGGAGGCGATCGAGGTACCACTCCAGGGCCCGCCCGACCGCCCGCGCACGCTCCCGCGGCGCGTCGTGGGCGGCGGCCAGCTCCGCGGCGAACAGCCGCAGCAGGTCGTGCATGCGAAAGCGGCCGTCGCCGACCGGCTCGACCAGCCGGGCCTCCGTCAGCTCGTCGAGCGCGGCCTCCGCCGTCGTCTGGTCGGCGTCGGCCAGCGCGGCGGTGAGCCCGACACCGGCCTCGGGCACCTCCAGCACGCCGAACGCCCGGAAGACCGTCTTCGCCGTGCTGGTCAGCGTCCCGTAGCCGACCTCGAAGCAGGTGCGCACCCGCAGGTCGGCGGCCTGCAGCTCGTCCAGCCGCCGTTGCTGGTCGCCCAGCCGCTCGCCGAACCGGGCGAGCGACCAGTCGGGCCGGCCCGCCAGCCGGGCGCCGGCGATGCGCAGGGCCAGCGGATGGAAGCCGCACCAGCGCGCGATCTCCGCGGCCGCTTCCGCCTCGGCGCACACCCGCTCCGGACCGGCCAGCAGCGTCAGCAGGCGCACCGACTCCACCTCGTCGAGCATGCCGACGGCGATGGGCACGGCGTCCATGGTGGTCAGCGCGGCCCGGCTGGTGACCAGCGCCGCGCAGCCGCCGCCCGCCGGCAGCAACGGCGTCACCTGGGCGGCGCCGACGGCGTTGTCGAGGACGACCAGGACGCGCCGGTCGGCCAGCAGCGACTGGTAGTGGGTGGCCGCCTCCGCCGGCGCCGCCGGGACGTCACCGGGCGGCACTCCGAGCGCGCGCAGGAAACGGCCGAGCACCTCGGCCGGCCGCAACGGTGGCAGGCCCGGCGTGGACCCCTGGAGATCCACGTAGAGCTGGCCGTCGGGATAGCGGTCGGTCACGCCGTGAGCCACCGTCAGGGCGAGCGCCGACTTGCCCGCCCCACCGGGGCCGTGCAGCGCCACCACAGGCGGGCTCGCCGAGCCGTACAGAAGGGTGCGCAGGTGGGCCCGCTCGGCCGAGCGGCCCACGAACACCAGCGGCGCCCGGGGAAGCAGACGCGGCCGCGGGCGCCCGTCGCCGGCGGGCACGGCCGCGGTGTCACGGCCGCTCGCCAGCAGGGCGGTGTCCCTGCGCAGGATCGCCTGCTGCAGCAGGCGCAGATCCGGCCCGGGGTCGATGCCCAGCTCGTCGGCCAGGACCCGGCGGGCGGCCCCGAACGCGTCCAGCGCGCCGACCACGTCGCCGCAGCGGTAGAGGGCCGTCATGAGCTGAGCGTGCAGCCGCTCGCGCAGCGGATACTGGCGGATCACCTCGCGCAACCGCGTGGCCGCGACCTCGTTCCTGCCGAGGGCGAGCTGGATGTCGGCGTGTTCCTCCACCACGCCCAGGTAGTGGTTGGTGAGGCGGGCCACCGTCTCGCGCAGAGTGGGCCCCAGCGGCACGTCCTCCGCCGCCGTCCCCTCCCACAGGGCCAGGGCCCGGGTGAAGGCCTCCTCGGCGGCGCTCGTATCGCGCTTGGCCAGCGCCTGGCGACCGCGCGCGCACAGCGCCTCGAACTCCAGGAGGTCGAGCTCCTCCGGCCCGACCCGCAGCAGGTAGCCGACGTCGGAGGTGACCAGCCGCTCCTCATCCGGCAGCAGCTTGCGCAACTGCGTGAGGTACGTACGCAGGTTCGCCACCGCGGAGCGGGGTGGCCGCTCGTCCCACACCTCCGCCACCAAGGACCTGATCGGCACGACGTGACCCGCCCGGGCCAGCAGCATGGCGAGAACGGTACGTTGCTTGGGCGCCGTGATCTTGACCGGCGATCCGTTGACCTGGATCCGCATCGGCCCGAGAAGTCGAAACCGCACCATGTACCCGCTCTACAGCGGTGGCCCGCCCAACCGGCGCAGCGCGACCCCGAGCAGGCGGTCGGCGTCGAAGAACCCGCGCTGCCGGGAGTCGACGCTGTCGATGTTGTCACCCAGGACGACCAGCGCGCCGGCGGGCACGCGGGGCACGCCGGCACCGATCCCCGGGGGCACGGGGTCGCCGGGTAACGCGACGGCGCGCTTGATGTTCCACTGCCGGCCGTCCCGGCCCGGCGGTCCGAGCCCTGCGGGAGTGAGCGGCGGTTCGAGCACGACCACGTCGCCCGTGGTGACCTGGTCGATGCGGCGCCTGCGTACCAGAACCCGATCTCCGTCGGAGAGCGTCGGGGCCATGCTCGTCCCCTCGACGGTGACCACCACGTAGCGCCGCCGCGCCCACAGGGCGCCGGCCACCGCCGCCAGTACGAACCCACCGATGATCATCTTCATGGCGCTCTTCCACGGTCGGCCCTGCGGGGAATGAGTCTTCTTCCCGCGAAACGATCTACGTTGGGACGTGACCCTGTCAAGGCGGCGGATTCCGCCGTCAGTCGCGCCGATCCGTCCGCAATCGTGCCGACAGCGCCGCCGCCTGGGTACGGCGTTGCATGTCGAGTTTGGACAGCAGGTTGGACACGTAGTTCTTGACCGGCCTGCTCGGCCAGGAACATCCGCTCGCCGATCTGCCGGTTCGTCAGCCCCTCGCCGATCAGGTCGAGGATGTTGCGCTCCTGATCGGACAGCGCCGCCAGCGGGTCCCTCTTGGCGGCCTGCTCTCGCAGCCGCTGCAGCATCGCCGCGGTGGTCTGCGGATCGAGCAGCGACTGCCCCGAGGCGACCGTACGCACGGCGCCCACCAGGTCGGAGCCGTGGATCTGCTTGAGCACGTAGCCGGCGGCGCCCGCCATCACCGCCTCGAACAGCGCGTCGTCGTCGGCGTAGGAGGTCAGCATCAGGCACGCCAACTCCGGCAGCCTGGACCGGGCCTCGCGGCACAAAGCTCGCGCGTGCCCGACCATGGTCACGGACCGGCCGGTACGCGAGTCGGGGTCGAAGTCGTCGGCCTCGAAGGCCACCACGGTCCGCTGGGTGGCCGCGGCCAGCTTGGAGCCGACGGAGGTGCGGATCATGATGTGCTCGCCGTACAGGCAGAAGTTGACCGGCTGCACGGCGGGCAAGGCCCGGTCGGTGAAGACGATCCGGCCGATCTGCGCCGTGTCCAGCAGGTCGAGGCACTCCTGGCGAGAGAGCACCTGCAGGCCGGACGCGAGGGGCACGCACGAGTGGCGCCGGATATCAGCCCGTGAACTCCAGCTCGGCCCGGTCGCGGCTGGTGTACAGGTCCCAGTAGACCGCCGCGATGTCGTCCGCCTCTGCCGTGGGGAAGCCCGCCGGCGCGTTCGAGCCGATCCAGACGCTGATCGCCACGTGCGCGGCGTAGACGCCCCGGTCGGCCAGGACGCCGTTGAGGTTGAGCACCCAGTTGCGCAGGGCGGCGGCCGCCGCGTTGATGTTGCCCATCATCGGGTTCGGCGTGATGGAGCCGCCTCCCGTGGTGAACAGCAGGGTGCCGGCACCGGCTTCGAGCATCGCGGGCAGCACCTGGCGGGCCGCGGCGACCGCGCCGTACAGGTAGTAGTCGATCTGCGGCTGGAGGTTGTCCACGGTCACCTCCAGCGGGCCGGCCATGGTGATCCCCGGGACGGGGGTGTGCGGGGCGGGGGAGTACTCCAGCACGTCGATCCCGCCGAAGTGCGCCGACGCCTGTCCCAGGGCGGCGGCCAGGGCGGCGCGGTCCATGATGTCGGCCGGGAAGGCCGCCGCCGTGATGCCCGAGCCGGCGAGCTCGGCGACAAGCCCATCCAGTTTGTCCTTGCCGCGGGCGATCAGGGCGACGTCGAAGCCGTGTCCGCCGAACAGTTTGGCGATGGACAGGCCCATGCCGGGGCCGGCGCCCACGACGGCGAGGGTGGGCATGATCAACTCCAGTCAGGTAGCGGGAAGCGGACTCAGGCGATGGAGACCGCGAGCTTGCCCTGCGCGCCGGCGCCGAAGTCGGCGAACGCCTGGGCGACCTGCTCCAGCGGGTAGGTGGCGGTGATGGGCACCCGCAGGGCGCCCGTGGCGGCATCGGCGGCCAGCCTGTCCAAGGTGAGCCGGTTCGGGTCGGCCATCACCGAGGTGACGCTGACCTCCGCACCCGGGACCGCGTCGGGGCCGAAGCCGAGCGTGGAGGCGAGCCGGCCGCCCGGCCTCAGCAGCGCGGCCAGCTGGGCGCCGTCGCCGGCCAGGTGCAGCACCGCGTCCACGCCGTTCGGCGCCAGGGCGCGTACCTGCGCCGCCACCTCCGCGGTGAAGTCGACCAGGTCGATCTCGGCGTCGGTCAGCCCCCGTACGAAATCGCTCTCCGCGCCCGGCCGCGCGGTGGCGAGCACCCGGGCGCCACGAGCCACCGCGACCTGCACGGCGAGTGCGCCCACACCGCCGGTGGCGCCGGAGATCAGGACCGTCTCGCCCTTCTGCGGGTCCACCGCGTCGATGCTGTCCAGGGCGGCCGTTCCGGCCAGTCCCAGCGCTCCGGCAACAGCGGCCGAGAGCCCCTGCGGAATGTGTGCCACACCGTAGGCGGCGGGTACGACGAGGTACTCGGCGAGCGAGCCGGTGCCCAGGAACGGCTTCATCGCCACGCCGAAGACGCGGTCCCCGACGGCGAACCCCTCGGCGCCTTCGCCGACGGCCTCGACCGTGCCCGCGAAGTCCTTGCCAGGGATCAGCGGGTAGCGGTGCTCCATCATCTGCTGCAGGTAGCCGGCCACGGTCATGGCGTCGAAGCCGTTGATCGACGAGGCGGCGACCTTCACCAGCAGCTCACCGGCGTCTGGGCGCGGCGTGGCCACCTCGGTGACGGCGGGGTTCGCGGGGACGGAACTTAGAGCAATGGCGCGCACGGGCGACTCTCCTCAATTAATCGGAATGGGCTATCCGCTTCCTCTTTGCAGCGTAGCAGCAGAATCGGATAGGGCATTCCGATTCGATATGATGGCTCCATGACCCCTGCCGCCCGCCGCGTCCCCGCTTCCCCAGACCCCTCGGCCCAGGGCCTGCGCATCGATGCCCGGCACAACCGCGATCGCATCCTGGCCGCGGCCCGGCGGGTCTACGCGCGCGACGGCATCGAGGCCTCGATGGCCTCCGTGGCGCGCGAGGCGGGCGTCGGCATCGCGACGCTCTTCCGGCATTTCCCCGCGCGCGAGGACCTCGTCGCCGCCGTCTTCGCCGACACCATGCAGACGTACGCCGATGCCGCCACCACCGCGCTGGCCGACCCCGACCCGTGGCGCGGATTCACCTGGTACATCGAGACCGTCTGCGGCATGCAGGCCGCGGACCGCGGTTTCGCCGAGGTGCTGACCATGACCTTTCCCAGCGCCAGGGCCCTGGAGGCGAAACGGGACGAGGCCTACCGCGGCTTCAGCGACCTGGTCGTACGGGCCAAGGAAGCCGGTCGGCTGCGCCCCGAGTTCACCACCGAGGACCTGGTCATCCTGCTGATGGCCAACGCCGGTGTCATCGCGGCCACGGCCGGCGCGGCCCCGGAGGCATGGCGCCGGCTCGTCGGTTGCATGATCCAGTCGTACGCCGTCCCGGACCCCGCGAACACCGAGCCCCTGCCGCCCGCGCCCACCCCGACGGCCCTGTACCGGGCGATGATCCGCTTGAGCCGCACCCCTGCGGAACGCCGGTGACCGGCTTGCGCTGTAGCATGGCGCGGCATGGCGATCATCGAGGAGACGGTCACAAGACTGCGGGTCGCGGCTGCCGCCGGGGACGCGGATGCCGCTCGTGAGCTGGGCCGTCTGCTGTGCATGCTCAGGACCGACTCCCTCGAAGACGCCATGGACGGTGATTTCCTGGCCACTTGGCCGGAGGAGCCCTGGCTCCGCGCCGCCCTGCGCGCCCGCCCTGATGATCAGCTCGCCGCCGTCCTCCTGGCTGGGCGGCTCGTTCAGCAGATCGCTTTCTGGCAGATCGATGACGATCACGCGATGGCGCATGGCGAGGACGACGACACGCTCGCCCGCAGACATGACGAAGCACACGCCCTGTACGCGAGCGTGCTGAAAACCGATCCCGGCAATGCCGCCGCGCGCGCCGGAGTCGCCACCCTGAACGCCTGGGCCGACGACACCGGCGCCTTGGAGAAGGAACCGCCCTTCTCGTATTACGAGCTCATCATGGAAGCGGGATCGGGCTCGTTCAGCCATTCCGAGCGTGTGGTCGCCACAGATCCGGACGAGGTGCGCTGGGCCTGCTCCTGGCTCGTGGCTCCGATGGTGGCGCAGGTAGGAAAGCCGCCTTTCGGCGTGGACCTCGATCTGTTCACCTACTCGGATGGGCGGCTCGACAGTGCCGTCCATCTCGGCCGGCATTTCCACGCCGACGGAACGCTGGACTGGGACGCCGTCGAGATCTCGCCACTCACGGGCGCTCCCCTCCCCGTGGGCCACCCGGTCGGCATCGGCCACTACGGCTACTTCTGCGACTGGGGGTGATCTTGTCAATCAGCTGCAAGCGCAGCACATCGCGTGCCCAGGCGCCAGCGCGATGGTGGAGAACCCAATCCCTTCGTCAGCAGGCTCTTAGGCGCAGCCTTCGAACTGGGGCACTGAGGTGGAGATCGAAAGTCCCGTCGCGCCGAAGTGTTTGCGGAGGAGCTTGGGCGCTGTCCCGGTCTGGTACATCGCGGTGATGGCCCGGTTGACCGCCTCGCAGCCGGCCACGTCGCCGTGGCGTAGGGCGACGCCGTACCGCTCCTCCGTGAACGGGGCGTGGACGATGGTGTAGGCGCCCTTGTCCCGGGCGGCGAACCCGGCGAGGATCAGGTCACCGGTAGAGACCGCGTCCACCGCGCCGGACCTGAGGAGGTTCACACACTCCCCGTAGGTGCGGGCCGGGACCAGGACGGCGGCTACGCCGCGGCCCTCGATGATCCTCGATGTGGAGATGGAGCCCTGGGCTTCGCACAGCCTGCGCCCCGCGAGATCTCGTACATTGTCGATGTTCGTCGTTCCGTTGCGGACCAGGATGTCCTGCTGCGAGACGTAGTACGGCCCCGCGAACGTCGCCTGCATCTTCCGAGGTGGGCTGATGGAGTAGGTGGCCACCACCAGGTCCGCCTCGCCGGAGTTCAGCTTGGCCTCCCGGCCTTCCGACGTCGTGGCGATGAAGGAGACCTTCTTGCCCAGGTGGCCGGCCACATAGGTGGCCACGTCCACGTCGAAGCCCTCGAAGGTGCCCTGCTTCGTCCGCAGGCCCAGGCCGGGCTGGTCCGGCTTCACCGCGACGACCAGCTCGTCCTTGTCCAGGATGCTCGACGTATGGCGGAGGACGCTCATCCCGCAACCGGCCGATGCCAGGGTGATGGCCGCTGCCACGACGACTCGCGCGAGGCCGCCGAGTATCTTGCTCATCGCTCCTCCGGGGTGCGGGCCTGCCAACGCGGGCCCCACGGTAGGGAAGGACGATGAAGGAAGAGTGAACCTGCCGTGGCGGCACCCGGTCGAGATGATGACGGTGGCCGCGCGAAGACCTCCAGAGCGCGCGTCGGGCGGTCTCTGAACCTTCTTACTCGGCCGGGCCAGGTCTCGGTGCCGCACGGATGTGCGCGCGTTCGCCTTGTTTCCCGATGAGACTCAGAAACTCGACGGGACCGGCGCTGGTGGCCCCGAACCAGTGCGGGGTGCGCGTGTCGAACTCCGCGGCCTCCCCGGGCTTGAGGATGAGGTCGTGTTCGCCGAGTACGAGGCGGAGCGTTCCGTTGAGGACATAAGCCCAGTCGTAGCCCTCGTGGGTACGCAGGTGGGGTTCGGCGTCGTCGCTTCCGGCCGGGAGGACGAACTTGTAGGCCTGGATTCCGCCGGGCCTCCGGGTCAGCGGCAGGATGACCGAGCCGTCGCCGCCGGGGATGGGACGCAGATTGACGCGGGGGTCGCCGGTCGGCGGCGCGTCGACGAGCTCGTCGAGGGTGACCCCGTAGGCGCGGGCCAGCGGCAGCAACTGCTCGAGCGTGGGACGTCGCAGGCCCGCCTCGAGCCGGGACAAGGTGCTGGTGGAGATGCCGGTCTCCGCCGCGAGGTCGGCGAGCGTGACGTCTCGGTGCAGGCGGAGGCGTTTCAACCTCGGTCCGACGGCGTCCAGAGTGCGGTCAATGGCTTCGTCCATCCTGCCATTTTGCCATTTGGCAACAACGTTTGCACATCCGCCTTCTCTCTCAGCACCATGAGGAACCCACCGATGAGGAGGACGACCTATGACGTACGGATTCGACAAGGACTTCTGGGAGCGGCACTGGCAACAGCGGGAAAACGGGGGTTCCGGATCCATGAGCGGGAGCCCGCCGAACCCGTACCTGGCTCGTGAGACCAGCCACCTGACACCGGGCACGGCACTGGACGCGGGGTGTGGCGGCGGCGCCGAGGCGATCTGGCTCGCCTCCCAGGGCTGGCACGTCACCGCGGCCGACATCTCGTCCGAGGCCCTTTGCCCGCGCTGCCGAGCGCGCAGCGACAAGCGGGGCTCTGGGTGGGGCGACGAGCGGGGCTCCCGCGAGCTTGCGGTGGGTTGAGGCGGATCTGAGCGTCTGGAGCCCGGCAAGGAGTGGGAGATCGTCACCGCCGAAGAGCACCTCCGCACGCGCACCGGCCGAGCGATCCCCCCCACGACGTCGTCGTGCGCGCCACCCGACGCCGGTAATCACACCACCCGACAGCGCCAGGGCCCGCTGCTCCGGCGCCGATTCCCCTTGCCTCCATGAAAGGAATCCCATGAGTACGACTCCGTCCCCAGACACGGGAGCCCCCGACCCGACCATCCAAGACCCACGACAACGACGTACGATCTTGGCCGGGGTCTGCATCGCGCTCATGGCGGTCATCGCCTCTGTGTCCGGACTGAACGTCGCCCAGCCGGAGCTCAGCGTCGCGTTCGACACCTCGCAGGCCGAGGTCCTGTGGTTCATCAACATCTACACCATCACTCTGGCCGCGTTGCTCCTGCCGCTCGGCGCGATGGGCGATCGGTGGGGCCGCCGGCCGGTGCTGCTCGCCGGCCTGCTCGTCTTCGGCACAGCGAGTGCGGCGGCCGGCCTCGCCACGTCGTCCGCGTTCATGCTCGCCGCGCGGTTCCTGAGCGGCGTGGGCGCAGCGATGATCATGCCGGTCACCCTCGCGATCATCACCTCGACCTTCCCGGGCAAGGAACGCGCCAAGGCGATCGGCGTGTGGACCGGCGTCGCCGGCGGTGGCGGCATCTTGGGGATGTACCTGTCGGCCATCCTGGTCGACCTGGCGACCTGGCGCTGGCTCTTCGTCCTGCCGGTCGTGCTTGTCGTCGTCGCCGTCGTCATGGCGCTGCGATCCATCCCGGACTCGCGCCAGGAGTCAGGGCACGGGTTCGACGCCGTCGGTTCGCTGTCGTCCGTGGTCGCGCTGGTCGGGCTCGTCCTCTTCCTCCACGAGGGCCCCGAACGAGGCTGGACCGAGCACGCCACGCTGCTGAGCCTCCTCGTCGGCGTCATCGCCGCGGTCGGATTCGTGGCATGGGAGCTGCGCCGGCCGGCTCCGCTCCTCGACGTCCGCCTGTTCCGCGAGCGAGGTCTCGCGAGCGGTTCCGTGTCGCTCCTGGCGGTCTTCGGCGTACAGGCAGGGATCTTCGTGGTCCTCTTCCCGTACTTCCAGGCGGTGCTCGGCTGGTCCGGCCTGCGCTCCACTCTGGCGCTCATGCCGATGGCGCTGCTGATGATGTTCGCCTCCGGCCTCGCCCCGCGGGTGACCGCGCGCATCGGCGGACGCTCGACGATGGCCTCAGGGATCTTCCTGGGCGGCGTGGGACTGGTCCTCATGGCGACCTTCGTCTCCGTCGACGGCGGTTACCTCTCGATCCTCCCCGGCATGCTCGCCATGGGGCTCGGCATGGGTCTGACGATGACGCCCTCGACCGAGGCCATCACCACCGCCTTGCCGCGTGAGCGTCAGGGGGTCGCGTCCGCGCTCAACGACGTCACCCGGGAGTTCGGCGCCGCGCTCGGTGTCGCGCTGCTCGGGGCGGTCCTGACCGCCGGCTACCGCGGCGCCATCGACTCCCGGCTCGACGGCGTTCCGGCCGCCGCCGCCGGCGCCGCCCGCGAGGGCGTCGTCAACGCCCTCGCGGCCGCCGACGAGGTCGGCCCCCAGGCGCGGGCGCTGATCCGCGCCGCCCAGGAATCCTTCGTCGATGGCTGGCGGCAGGCCATGTGGGCGGGCGCGGTGGTCATGGCGGTCCTGTTCGTCTACGTTCTCGTGCGAGGCCCGCGGCAACGGCCTCAGGGCTCTGGTGGCGACAGTCGTGAACCCCACGATGTGGTCGCGGACCTGCGCTGACTCACGGCTTGGCGAGTGGTGTCATCGCGGTCTCGCGCTGTTGCTTCGACCTGCCACCGTGGCGGCGAGGGACACGCGCATGCATGCCCGCTGAGACCACGGTTCAGCCATGGGCCTTTCCCGATCGAGAGTGGTCAAAGGGAGTCGAATCGATTCGACTGGGCGCCATAAGCGTCTCTTGTCGCGATGGTCAAGAGCCCGGAAACGGTTGCGGCGTGTCGCCGTCATGCGGGCCGGACCCGGGCCGGACCTGGCCCGGACTCGGAGTGGACCTCAGGCGGCGAGTGCCGCTGGCCGTCAGGAGCGGGGCCGGGCGGGCCCGGTCGTGCCGCGGAGTGAGATCGGCGGGGTGACCAGGAGGTGGCGGTGCGGGGTGGCCGGGTCGGCGATGCGCTGGATGAGCAGCTCGACGGCGCGGGCGCCCATCTCGTCGGCGGGGACGTCGGCGGCGGTGAGCGGCGGGTGCAGGTTCTCGGCCCAGTGCTGGGCGGCGACGCCGGCGATGGAGAAGTCTCCGGGCACGGTCAAGCCCGTCTCGGCCAGCGCACGGTACATGCCGGACACCGCCGCCTCGTTGATGGTGGCGATGCCGGTCAGCTCCGGGTGCTCGGCGAGGAGCTGCCGCAGGCAGGTCTGTCCGGCCTGGGCGTCGTCGGCACAGCAGACCCGCACGCCGTGCAGGCCGCGTTCGGCGATGGCGCGATCGAAGCCGGCCTGCGCGCGGTGGCCCGGCCCGTAACCGGCGGCGACCAGCTCGGCGTTGCGGTTGACCAGCGCCAGCTGCCGGTGGCCGAGGTCGGCCAGGTGGTGGACGCACTTGGCGATGAGCGTCTCGTAGTCGATGTCCACCCAGGACATGTCCTCCGGCCGGCGGGTACGGCCGATGCCGACGAACGGCGGGCCGCCCTCCAGCAGCCGGGCCACCCGGTCGTCCTCCAGCCGGATCTCCATCAGGATGACGCCGTCCACGCGCCGGCCGGTGACGACGCGCTCGAAGGAGCGGTCGTGCTCGCCGCCCGACGGTGACAGCAGGACGTCGAGGTCGGCGCGGGCGGCGGCGTCGACCACGCTGGCCACGAAGCCGAGCTGCATGTCGGTCAGGCGCTGGCTGGCGGGCGGGATGACCAGGCCGATGGTGCGGGTACGGCCCTCCTTGAGCGCCCTGGCGGCGGCGTTGGGCCGGTAGCCCAGCTCGTCGATGACCGCCTGGATGCGGCGCTTGGTCTGCTCCGACACCGGGCGCTTGCCGGTGAGCGCGTACGAGACGGTGCTGCGCGACACACCCGCCCGTTTGGCGATCTCTCCGATGTTCACCCGTGCTCCTCGTACGATCCGCCGGCCGCGGTGACCATGGTAGGTCGAACCGGTTCACGAGATGGTACGTCGCCGGAGTCCATGATGAGGATGTGTCGCCTGTGGAGAACTTCGACGCCCGCACCGGCGAGGGCCTGCGCGACCGCGCCCACCCTGGACGGCCGGCGCGTACCTCATTCTCGCCGCCGCCCACGGCGCACCGCCACGCCAGTGCCGGTCACCGGCCCCAGAGCCGCCAGGTCTGGTTGAGCGGGCTGGCCTGGCCGGCCGGGTTGCAGGGCCACTGGAGAATGGGCGCCCTGGGGGCGGTCGAGACGGTGCTGAGTCAAACGGAGGGCACGGCCTCCGAACCGGCCCTTTGCATAAGCTGTCCTTCCATCACGCCTCGCCGTGCACGGCCGAGGACCTGCGACGACCTGAGGGACTGGGCCGTCGCGGGCTGCGCGAAGTCCCGGTGCGGTAGAAGGCGAAGATCATGAAGATGACACGAGACGAGCAGGTCAGCGCGACGCGGGAGGCCCTCCTTGCCGCGGCCGAGCGGCTGTTCGCCGAACGCGGGGTGCACGCCGTCGGCAACCGCCAGATCAGCCAGGCGGCCGGGCAGGGCAACAACGCCGCGGTCAGCTACCACTTCGGCACCAAGGCCGACCTGATCCGCGCGATCGCCCGCAAGCACGCCGGGCACATCGAGCACATCCGCGAACGCATGATGACCGACATCGCCGACTCCGCCGACCCGCGGGACTGGGCGTCGTGCCTGGTCCGCCCCTTCGCCGAACACCTGGAGACCCTGGGCAGCCCCACCTGGTACGCCAGATTCACCGCGCAGGTCATGGCCGACCCCGCGCTCAACGCGGTCATGGTCGACGAAGCCCTGACCGCCGCCCCGATCCTGCGGTTGTTCCGAGACGGCCTGGCCCGGTCCCTGCCCGGCCTGCGCGAGGAGATCCGCCGCGAACGCGTCACCATGGCCCGCCACCTCATCGTGCAGATGTGCGTCGAGCGGGAACGGGCCCTCGCCGACCACGCCCCCACCTTCCGGCCCACCTGGGACGACACCGCCAAGGGGCTGATCGACGTGATCGTCGCGATGTGGCAGGCACCCATCTGACGAAGGCGTCTCGCGGCCGAGCACGTGCCACAGGGCCGTGCCGTGACCCCCGCCGGAGCGTGTGCCCCAGCCGCCTGGGCAGCACCGGTCATTTCCCGGGCTTTCGGCCTAGGCCGCCGACGTCATCCGGCGGATGGGGAGGATCACCGCCGACGGGTGCTGCGGGTCGTGGAAGACCTGCTGGTCGGCGACGCGGAGGGTGGTGGCGGAGGCGCGGGGTTCGCCGGTGCCGGGGTTGCGGTTGTAGCGGGGGAAGGCGCCGCTGGAGATCTGGACGCGGATGCGGTGCCCGCGCTTGAAGCGGTACGCCGTCGGCCACATCCGCACTTCTGCCGTCGACGTCTCGCCGGCAGAAGTGAGGCTGATCAGGCCGTCGCAGACGTTGGTCGAGCGGCCGTCGTCGCGCTCGCGGCGCAGCGGATCGAAGGGGCCGTCGGAGCCGTCGCGTATCGGGACGCGCAGGTCGCGCTCGACGGTCAGATCCCTGGTGAGGGGCGGGGGCAGGCGCAGCATGCGCTGGACGAGGTGGCTGTTCAGGTTCATCGAAGGCGGCCTCCGGGGGAAGGGGCGAGGGCGGGGAGGCCGCCGGCCAGCGCCATCGAGAGGCGGAGCAGGCGGTCCGTCAGTTCCTCGGGGTCGAGGGGGTCGTCCGCGTCGACCACCCATGTTAGAAAATGGACAACTGTTAAATCAGTCGTTTTAGGGAGCCTGAGATGTCCGGAGTCGAGCCCGAGGTCCGCACCACCGCCGGCGTCGTGCGCGGTCGTACCGAGGACGGCCTGGCCGTCTTCCGCGGCATTCCGTACGCCGAACCCCCGCTCGGCGCCGCCCGCTTCCAGGCGCCGCGGCCGGCGCGCCGCTGGGACGGCGTGCGAGAGGCGGACGAGTTCGGCCCGCCGGCCCCGCAGGACACGAACATGGGTGGTAACAGCGGCGGGGAGCTCTTCAAGGGCGCGGGCGACGACTGGCTGACGGTCAACGTCTGGACGCCCGCCCCGGACCCGGCCGCCCGTCTTCCGGTGATGGTGTGGATCCACGGTGGCGCCTACAAGCTCGGCTTCTCCGGCAGCCCCGGCTACGACGCCCGGCACATCGTCCGCGACAGCGACGTGGTGTTCGTGTCGCTGAACTACCGCCTGGGCATCGAAGGCTTCGCCGGCATCGAGGGCGCGCCCGCCAACCGGGGCCTGCTCGACCAGGTCGCCGCGCTGGAGTGGGTGCGGGACAACATCGCGGCGTTCGGGGGTGATCCCGGCCAGGTGACCATCCTCGGCGACTCGGCCGGCGCCGGGTCCATCGCCTCACTGATGGTCATGCCGAGCGCGAGGGGCCTGTTCCGGCGGGCCGTCGGGCAGAGCCTGCCGGGTACGTTCCTGTCCGACGCCCTGGCCCGGGACGTGGGGGTGGCCATCGCAGCCGAGGCCGGCCTGCGTCCGACGGCCGAGGAACTGTCCGGCGTGGATCCGCGGGAACTCCCGGCGGTCGGCCAAGCGCTGACGTCCAAGATGCGGCAGTACGAGGACCGCTGGGGCTCCTTCGCGCATACCTTGACCCCGTTCTCTCCTGTCGTCGACGGCGAGGTGCTGCCGGTCACGCCCTGGGAGGGACTGGCCGGCGGCGCGGGACGGGAGGTGGAGCTGATCATCGGCCACAACCGCGACGAGTGGCGGACGTTCCTGCTCCTCGGCAACCTGTTCGGCAAGGTCACCGAGGAGCAGGCGGCGCAGACACTGCGGCGCTACGGCCCGGGCGAGGACGGCGAACGCGCCTACCGCGCTGCCTTCCCGGACGCCTCCGCCGAGGACCTGTTCGAACTCGTGCAGAGCGACTGGTTGTTCCGCATGCCGACGCTGCACCTGGCCGAGGCCCAGGCCGCCGGGGGCGGGCAGGCGTACCTGTACGACCTGACCTGGCAGTCGCCGGGCACGGGCGGGCTGCTGCGGGCCTGCCACGGCCTGGACGGCCCGCTGCTGTTCGGCACCTACGACGCCCACCTCGGCCCGGTGACCATCGGCCCGGAGCACACCGCCGAGGCCCGCGCACTGACGACGCGGATCCGCACGGCCTGGACGGCCTTCGCCGCCACGGGCGATCCTGGCTGGCCCGCGTACGACCCCCGGCAGCGCCTGACCCAGGTCTTCGACACGACACCGTCCGTCACCGCCTACCCCGAGGAGACCTCGCGCCGCCTGTGGCAGGACCACACCTTCGAGGCGCTTCCCCTGCTGACCGCCGGAGGCTGACGCGGGGGCTAGGAGTTCGCCATCCGGAGCAGGTCGTCGATGGCCGGTGGGAGCTGCCCGGTGTGCGAGGCGCCCATGCTGAGCAGGGTGGCCAACGGGATCTGGGCGATCAATGGCTGGCCGGCCGGGTCGGTGAGGAAGGACGGTCCTTCTCCCGAGGCCTTCGCGATGATCTCCTGCCCGCGAGGGTGGGCGAGCCATTCCGCGAGCGTGCTGTCGGCCGTGAGAGCGATCGGCGGCACCTCCAGATCGAGATGGACGCGCTGCTCCAGCGGCAGGCCGCGGGAGGAGGGGCCGACGTGCACACCGTATTCGCCCGGCTCGGCCACCCATCGCCCGTGCCGGGTGCTCCAGTAGCTGAAAGCGCGGGCGTCGAGCTCGATCACCACGCGGGCGCTCTCACCGGCCGCCAGGCGCACCTTGCGGAAGCCGCGCAGCTCGTGTACCGGACGGTCCACGTCCGCGACGGGGTCGCTGACGTACACCTGGACGACGTCGGCGCCCTCGCGCGCGCCGGTGTTCGTGACGGTGACCTCGACGCGCGCCTCGGGCCGGGCCGGGTCGGGTACGTGCACGGACAGCTCGGAGTAGGCGAAGGTGGTGTACGACAACCCGAACCCGAACGGGAAGGCGACGTCGCGCTCGGTGCGGTCGTACCAGCGGTAGCCGATGTAGAGCCGCTCCCCGTAGAGCACCTGCCCCGCCGAGCCCGGCCAGTTGACGTGCGCGGGAGTGTCGCAGAGCCGGTGCGGGACGGTCTCCGCCAGCCGGCCGGAGGGGGCGGCGTGCCCGAAGATCAGATCAGCCGCGGCGCTCCCGCCCGCCTGGCCGGGCAGCCACATCTCCAGCAGGGCCGCCGCCCGATCAGTGAGCGGGCCGGTCAGCACGACGCCGCCGTTGCTCAGCACGACCGCGACCGACGGGTTGACCGCGGCGACCGCCTCGATCATCTGGAGCTGTACCGCCGGCAGGTCCAGGTCGTCGCGGTCGAAGCCCTCGGACTCGGCCTCTGACGGCTCGCCGAGGAACACCAGCACCACGGCGGCGCCGCGAGCGGCCTCCACCGCCTGCGCGAGCAGGGCCTCGTCGGCTGCCCCGTCCAGGCGGAACGCCGGGGCGAACGTGACCTCGCGCGAGGTGGCGGATCGTCTCGAACACCGTCAGCCAGATCGCGTACGCCTGGCCGCGCAGCTCGGGCAGCACGACCGCGGCCACGATGGGGCGGTTGACCGGCGGGTTGAGCCCCTGGCAGGCGCCGAGCAGGGCCCAGAAGACCGCGTACACGGCGATGCTCTCGTACTTGAACTGCGTGCCGAAGAAGGCGATGACCGCGAACAGGATCTGGGCCAGCTGCAGGACCAGGACACGGCCGCGGCTCGGCATGAGCCGGTCGATCCTCGGGAGGACGAATCCGGCGCCCAGCGTGGCGACGCTGTAGCCGATCCCGAACGGCAGCGCCACCAGGATGGCGGTGGAGTTGGAGATGCCGCGCTCGGTGACGAGGAACTGGACGCCGAAGATGACGATCAGCAGGTGGCCGGACAGGAGACGGCTCAGCATCATCACGGTGTATGTGGGGATGCGGAACAGTCCGATGACGGAGGCGACGGTGACCTTCGCCTTCGGCCGCTCCTCGGCGGCCAGGTCGGCGAGCTGCTCTTCGGCGGCCCCGATGGCCGGGTCCTTGTAGAGGGCGAGGACCAGGAGCCCGGCGGCGATGCAGACCCCGCCGAGGGTCCACAGCGCCCAGCGCCAGCCGTCGTCCAGCCCGACGAAGGCGGCCATGACGGGGCCGAGCACTATGCCGGCGACCTGGAGCGTTCCGAAGAAGATGCCGTTGGCGCGGGCGCGCTGCTCGTCGGGGAAGGAGTCGGCGATGACGGCCATGGTGATGGGAGAGCTGCCGATCACCGCGGCGGACATGAGGGTGCAGCAGATCAGGAGCTGGACGAAGTTCTGCGAGAAGCCGGCGGCGATGCCGAACAGGCCGCCGGTCACCGTCGTGGCGGTCAGTGTGGCGCGCCGGCCGATCCGGCCGGCCAGCCAGACCCAGAACGGCCCGGCGGGAACGCTGGCGATCTTGCCTAGGGCGGCGATGAGGCCGAGGTGGCCGCTGTTGAGCCGCAACGCGGCCGCCAGCGTGGGGAAGACGGTGTTGATGAGGCCGGCTTCGGTGTTGTCGACGACGCTCACGCCGGAGAGGACGGCGAGATTGCGCCAGCGGTGGGGGATGTTGGCGGCCTGAGCCGCTCCTGGCTGGAGGGAGGTGGTGGAGGAGCTGGCATCCATGGGGTGCCCCTGTCTGTGCGGTGGTGCGATGGAGCGACGTCGCCTCAGGGGGCTGAGGTGACGGGTGGTGCCGAGAGAAGGCTGAACTGCTCGTCGATGCGGCGCAGGACCGCGGCGGGCACGTAGCCGTAACGGGCGAGATCGAGCAGGCTCATGGAGGCGGGGGCGGAGAGCATCTCCGACTGCACCAGCGCGGGGGCCTCCTGGGCCAGGACGTCCTTGGCGCCCGTGAGCTGCAGGAGCTCCAGA
Source organism: Nonomuraea aurantiaca (assembly GCF_020215705.1). Taxonomy (GTDB): domain Bacteria; phylum Actinomycetota; class Actinomycetes; order Streptosporangiales; family Streptosporangiaceae; genus Nonomuraea; species Nonomuraea aurantiaca. The sequence continues at coordinate 93,817 of NZ_JAIWNB010000017.1, forward strand.
AGAGGGGTGCGGAGCAGGGCGGGCGCGTGGAATTCCGCCGGCGCGGGCAGCGGCGCGGCGACGGCCGCCGCACGCTCGCGCTGCTCGCCGACCAGCAGATGCTCGCGGGTGATGTCGCCCTCGCGGGGGAGGCCCAGGCGCTCGAACTGGCTGGGCGGGGCGTCGGTCTCCACCATCAGGCGGCGCAGCAGCTCGATCATCCGCAGTTCCACGTCGTCGTCGGCGATCGGCGCTTCCTGCGCCGGGTCGTTGTGGAGGTCGAACAGGAGCGTGCCGTGCTGCCAGGGGTTCATCCACGAGGGCGAGGCGGGTATCCGCATGGTCCGTACGCCCTTGGTGAAGGTGAAGGGTTCGGCCGGTTCCCACTCCTTGAGCTCCTGCGGTGAGAAGCGGGCGCGCATGTGGGTGGGCATGAGGGTGAACTCTTCGAGCGGTCCGTTGGCGGCGTCTTTGCCGGCGCGCATGTAGACGTAGCGGCCGTCGGTGACGTTGACGTGCCCGCCGTGGATGCCGAAGAGCGCGCCGTCACGGACGGGTTCGGCCTCGGTGAGGTCCGCGCCTTGCATGTCAGGGGTCGGTTCGATGCCGAAGTAGCGCAGCATGGTCGGGGCGATGTCGATGGTCTGTGCGAGCGTGCCCCGCCGCTGGTCCCGGTCGCCGGTTCTCGGGTCCCACAGGAACATCGGCAGGTGGACGAGCTCGTTGAACCAGGGCATGACGGATTTGGCCCACCAGCCATGCTCGCCGAGCAGGAAGCCGTGGTCGGTGTTGACCAGGAGCAGGGTGTCGTCCCACATGGCGTGTTCGTCCATGAAGTCCAGGACGCGGCCAAGCGAGCGGTCGCACATCGAGACCAGGGCGGCGTATTCGTTGCGGGCGTGCTCGACCTGGTCGCCGGGTTCGAGGACCTTCTGGTACGGCGGCCAGTCGAACTCGGGCCCGTCGTAGTCGTGCGGGTAGAGGTCCTTGTAGCGCTGGTGGGTGAAGAACGGCTCGTGCGGATCGAACATCTCGATCTGCAACAACCACCGGTCGGCCGCGACGTTGGTTTCGAGGAAGTGCAGGCCCGCGTCGACGGTCCGGGTCTGCGAGTGCTCCGCCTCGGTGGCCATGTAGGTGCGGTTGACCGCGTCCTGCCGCTTCATCGCCTCGAACGGGCCTTTCGGGGCGTCGCCGACCACGCCCTTCCACGGATCCCCTTCCTGGCCACGGAAGAACTCCCACGTGCTGTACCGGGTGTGGTAGGTCGCGCCGCCGTCCTCCCAGTAGTGCGGATGGTCGGAGACCAGATGGGTGTGTACGCCCGCCTGCTTGAGCATCTCCGGCATGGAGTCGTCGAACGGCTCCAGCGGCCCCCAGCTGCGGTGCAGGAAGTTGTACCGTCCGGTGTGCATCTCCCGGCGCGCGGGCATGCACGGCATCGAACCGGCATAGAAGCGGTCGAACGTCACCGCCCTGGCCGCCAAACGCGCGAAGTTGGGCGCGTCCACGAAGGTGTCGGCATAGGGCGAGAGCATGTGCCTGTTCAGGCTGTCGAACATGACGATGATGGCCTTCATCGCGCCGTCTCCTCCGTCCGCACGATGGTCGGCGCGGGCCCCTGATTGAGCGGCTCCCCGTCGAGCAGGCGCCGGCGGAGCTCGATGAGGGAGGCGATGTGCCGGTCCATCGCCTCGGCCCCGCGCCGATGAAGCCACTCGTCCATCTGGTTCCCGAGCGCGACGTCGTAGCCACGTGGGGGCTCGTCATGGCGGCTGCGGTCACGGTGGCGGTAGCGCGCCACTTCCGCCACCCGGGTGTTGATCTCGACGTCGAGGATGGCGATCACCTGCTCGACCGTCATGAAACCGGCGCCGCCCAGGCGTGCGTACAGGTCGGGGTCCTGAAAGCGGGTGGGCGGGTTGTAGGGGCGCGTCAGCCAGTCGATGTAGACGGTGTGGCCCTCTTCGGTCACGTGGTAGCGCTTGGCGTTGCTCGCCCCGGGGCGTTCCTCGATCGTGTGCTCGACCCAGCCGCGCTCCTCCATCCCCGCCAGAGTTCGGTACGCCTGGCTCATGGTCGTGTTCGAGCGAGCGAACCGCCCGTGCGTGTCGAAGAACTTCTTCAGTTCGTAGCCCGTACTGGGACGGTCCAGCAGCGCCCCGAGGAGAAGGATCTCAAGCTTCATCAGATGTGCCCGTCGTTGTAACGAAGGTAACCGTTCCACAAGTGGAATGGTGATACCATGGCACAAGTGTCATGCCCTGTCGAGAGTCTTCTCGATGGATGATTTCGGCCCGTGCGCACAAGCCTGTTCATCGCGAAGTCCCGTTGGGCGGCCCCAAGCCCTGTCCGGCCACCTCAACCTTTTGACAAAGCATCACCGTCGGCCGATTGGCGCGGTCATCGCCGTGGAATGATGCCGAACGCGGCTTCGATCCCCGCACTGCCGTGTCGCGAGGCGCGGCCACCCTCCCCTTCACCGTGACCAATCCGCATGGGAGGACGTTGTGAGCACGACATTCGGAGTCCACTCCGAGGTGGGCACGCTGCGACAGGTGATCGTGCATCGGCCCGATCTCAGCCTCAAACGGCTCACCCCGGCCAACAAGGACGAACTCCTCTACGACGACGTGCTCTGGGTCAGCCGCGCCCAGATCGAGCACGACATGTTCGTCGATGTGATGCGCGGCCGCGGCATCGAGGTCTTCCACCACCAGCAGTTGCTCGCCGAGGCGCTGGAGGCCGCACCCGAGGCCAAGCGGCACGTGGTGGAGCGCACGGTCACCCACCTGACGGTGGGACCCTCACTCGTCGACGAGATCCGCTCCGAGCTGGCCTCCTGGAGCGGGGACAAGCTGGCCGAGCACCTGATCGGCGGGCTCACCAAGGAGGAGTTCGTCACCGCGGCCCAGGCCAGCCGCGCAGGCTTGGACGCCTGCTCCCTGGTCACCGCGATGGCCAGGACCGGGTCGTTCATCCTGCCGCCGCTGCCGAACTCGCTCTACCAGCGCGACCCTTCGGCCTGGCTGTACGGCGGGGTCTCGCTGAACCCGCTCTACTACCACGCCCGCCGCCTGGAGACGATCAACCAGAGCATCGTCTACCACTTCCACCCGATGTTCGCCGACGACGGATTCGCCTACTGGTACCCCCCGATGGGCGACGACGGCAACTTCGACGAGGAGGACTTCGGCCGCGCCTCGCTGGAAGGCGGCGACATGATGCCGATCGGCAAGGGCACCGTCGCCATCGGCGTCAGCGAGCGCACCAGCCCGATCATGGTCGAGCATCTGGCCATGGAGTTGTTCGCCGCCGAGGCCGCCACCAGGGTGCTCGCGGTCAACATCCCGCCAAGCCGCTCGTACATGCACCTCGACACCGTGTTCACCCTGCTGGACGTCGACAAGGCCACCGGCTACCCGCCGGTCGTGGAGAACGCGGCGGTCTACTCGCTGCGGCCCGGCGACAAGGAGGGCACTCTCGACGTGCACCGTGAACCGAACCTGGCCGCCGCCATCGAGGACGCACTCGGCATCGGCAAGCTCGACATCATCTCCACCGGCGGGGACGACTACCAGCGGGCCAGGGAGCAGTGGGACAGCGGCAGCAACTTCGTCGCCCTGGAGCCCGGCGTCGTGATCGGCTACCACAAGAACGAGTACACCAACAGGAAGCTGCGCGAGCACGGCGTGGACGTCATCGAGATAGAGGGCTTCGAGCTGGGCAAGGGCCGGGGCGGCGGGCACTGCATGACTTGCCCGATTCTGCGCGACCCCGTCTAGCAGCCGAAGCGAGAAGGCGCGGGCCAGCGTCCCCCGCGCCATCCCCCCGCCACCGGCCGCGACCGTTCCCGCCCAAGAGGGTCGGTTGCCGGCATCGCCGCAGCGGGGAGGACCGCGATGACCCATCCAGCAATCATTCTCTTCCTAGCCCTGTTCGGGCTCTACAGCCCCGTCGCCGCGCTCGCCTCCTACCTGCCGATCGTCCGGCCCTACGACCACAAACAGGTCAACCGGCTGGCGCTCGGACTCGCCGTCAACGTCGCGGTCTTCGTCCTGGCGGCGCTATGGATCGGCGAGCCGCTCCTCAAACTGCTCGGCATCAGCACCGCCGCGCTGACCGCCACCGGAGGCATCGCCCTGGCCTACGCCTCCATCCCGCTGATGCGCGGCAAGGCCGGAGCCGTAGAAGAGCTGGAGAAACTCCAGGAAGAGGAGCAGCTGGGCAGCACACTGCCACCCGAGCCGGTGCCGGACCCCAAGTCCATCCTGTACACCCCGCTCACCTTCCCGTTGACCATCGGCGGCACCACCTTCGCCTTCGGCGTCGCCGCCTCGGCGGCGGCGGCCAACGTGCCCGACAAGATCACGCTGTCAGTCGCCGCCCTGTGCTTCGCCGTGATCACCGGGCTGACGCTGTACATGTCCGGCCACGTCCAACGGCGTATCTCGCTCAAGGGAGCCATGCTCCTGGACCGGATCGCGGGCATCCTGCTCACCGCCATCGCCGTCATCCTGCTCGCCAACGGCTTCACCGACCTGGTCACCGCGCGCCTCAACCAGTGAATGAAGCGTCGGGCGCGGCGTGCCCGATGATCTCGCGAGCGATCTTCGCGGGTACGGCGGCCGTCGCCATGTGCGCGACGTCGTCGAGGATCAGCAGGCGCGCCCCCGGTATGCCGGCCACGTAGAGCTCCTGGCCGGCGGGAGGGGTGGCGACGTCGGCCGCACGCTTCCCCTCGCGGACGCGGTCGGCTCGCCGATCGAGCACGGCTACGCCGGCTCGATCGGCTGCGAGTACGTGCCGGGCGGCCCCACCGCCGACACGCTGGGCTGGGTCGACTAGCTACGGCCTCAAGGGCTCACCCGGCTGTTGCCGCTACGAAGGTGAACGAACCGGACGGGACGTTGTACAGGGCGTACTGACCCTCCATCCGCAGGAACGTGGCCCGGGGCGGGCTGCCGGGCCGCCGTTGCAGCACGAAGGCGGCCATCGCGGCGAAGACCACGATCAGCGCGACCGACACCACGGTGAGGACCGTGCTGTTGACGTAGGCGCGCAGCAGCACGTAGTCGCGGGCCTCGATCACTTCGGTGAAGTTCTCCACCAACCGCCAGTTGACCGGCCAGGCGAAGTCCAGGTCGAGCGCCTGCACGGGATCCTTGACCGCCGTCAGCAGCATGAGGGCGAACGGGACGAGGAAGAACACGGTGGCCAGGACCAGCGCGACCGCCTCGGCGGCGAGCCGTCGCGACGCTCTCATACGGCGACCTGCCTTCTGCCCAGGAACCAGGTGAGCGGGACGATGATGGCGGAGACGACCAGGAACAGCAGCAGGGTGAGTGAGGGTGAGCGCGACGTGTCATGCCCGGCTCAGCCGGACTTCAGCCGCTTCTCGTGCTGGGCGATGAGGGTGTCGATCTGGACGCTGAGTTTGGCGCCCAGGGGCCAGCCGATGTAGTGGGTCAGGAAGATGGCGATCTCGCGGAGCTCGGCGGCGGTCAGCTCGGAGTTGCTCAAAGCCGCCGGAATCTGGATGTCCAGGACGTCGTTCAGGCCCCTGCCGGCCAGAGCGCCGAGCAGGAGCAGCCGGCGGTCGCGCATGGACAGACCCGGGCGGGCCCAGATGTCGGCGAACAGATGGTCCACGGTGATGCCGAAGAAGTCGCCCGGGGCGTCGTCGATGTCCCAGCCGTAGACCTGGCGCATCATCTCCAGGCCCCGCTGCCGCCTGTCGTCGGTCATGACGGGTCCTCCTGGGGAAGGCCGAGGCCGGTGGCCAGGCGCTCGGCCGAGAGCCTGGCGAGGGGAGTGTCGACGCCGAGCTCGGCGGCGAGTTCGAGGGCGAGGGACAGGTCCTTCTCGCCGAGCGCCCGCACGTGGCTCATGATCTCGTACAGGGGGTCGTCGGGAGCCAGGGGCGTCGTGGTGCGGCGGATCATGATGGCGCCGGGGCCGCCGGTGACGGCGTCGGAGTGGCGGACGATCCGGGCGAGCCTGCCGAGCGGGACTCCGGCAGCCTCGGCCAGGCGCTGCGCCTCGGCGGCGGCCGCGAAGGAGACGAAGTGGAGCAGGTTGCGGGCGAGCTTGGCGCGGGTGCCCGCGCCGACCGGCCCCATGTGCAGGACGAGGTCGGCCCAGGCGCCGAAGACCTCCTTCACCTGCTCGAACGCGGTCTCGGTCGCGCCGACCATGACCGCGAGGGTGCCCGCCGCCGCGCCCATGAAGCCGCCGCTGACGGGGGCGTCGACGACCTCCACCCCGTACGGACCTGCCTCGGCGGCCAGCCCGATGGCGGTATCGGCACGGATCGTGGAGTGGATGGCGATGACGGTGCCGGGATCGGCCGCGGCGAACAGCGCGGCGCAGACCGCGTTCACCTGGGCGTCGTCGCGGACCATGATCGAGATGAGCCCGGCGCGGGCCACGTCGGCGAGGTCCGCGGCGGGCCGCGCGCCTTGGGCGACGAGGGGTGCCATCACCTCGGGACGGCTGTCGTAGACGATCAGGCCGGGTCCGGCGAGGTGTCCGGCCATGGGGGCGCCCATCTGGCCGAGCCCGACGAAGCCGTACGTCATGCGCGGAACACCTCGCCGCCGTCCACGTTGAAGATCTGTCCCGTGATCCAGGACGCCTCGTCCGACAGCAGGAACAGGCACATCCCGACGAGATCGTCCGGGGTGCCCATCCGCTTGAGGGCGAGCTTGTCCCGTACGATCTTGGCCGACATCCCGGTGGGCACGACCGCCCGGTGGGCTTCGGTGTCGATCGGGCCGGGCGCTATGGCGTTGACCCGGATGCCGAGTGAGCCCAGCTCGTGCGCGAGTTGCTGGGTGAGGCCGTTCACGCCCGCTTTGGCCAGGCCGTAGAAGCCGGAGTACTGCCAGGCGGCGGTGGAGGACTGGTTGACGATCGCGCCGCCGCCGCGCTCGGCCATGGCGGCGTGGCAGGCGCGGGCGCACAGGAGCGCGCCGTCCATGTTCACGGCCATGAACTTCTTGTAGTAGTCCCAGTCCACGGTGAACAGGAAGTCCAGCCTCATGGCGCCGAAGATGGCGGCGTTGTTGACCAGGTGGTCGATCCCGCCGTACGCCGCCACGGCCGCGCCCGCCATCGACTCGGTGGACGCGGGATCGGACACGTCGGTACGGACGAACAGCCCCTTGATGTCGTCGGCCACCGCCGCGCCCCGCTCGCTGACGTCCGCCACGACCACGCTCGCGCCCTCGGCGGCCAGCGCCCGCGCGTACGCCTCCCCGATGCCCTGGGCCGCGCCCGTGACAATGGCGACCTTGCCCGCAAAGCGTCCCATCACCCTCCTTCCGCGATCACCTTGGTCTCCAGGTACTCCTCGAAGCCGGCGACGCCCATCTCGCGACCGACGCCAGACTGCTTGTAGCCGCCGAACGGCACGTCCGCGGCGTACCAGATGCCGCCGTTGACGCTGACCGTGCCGGTGCGCAGCCGCCGCGCGACCGCCCGCGCCCGCTCCACATCGCCGCCGTGCACGGCGCCCGACAGCCCGTACGGGGAGTCGTTGGCCAGCCGTACGGCGTCGTCGTCGCCGTCGTGGGGCAGGATCACCAGCACCGGGCCGAAGATCTCCTCGCGGGCGGCCCTGGACCGGTTGGTGAGGCCGGTGATCAGGGTGGGCTCGATCCAGAAGCCCTTGTCCCGGTCCGAACGGTGGCCCCCGGTGGCGAACGAGCCGCCCTCCTCGGCCGCGAGCTTCAGGTAGCCCTCGATCCGGTCGCGCTGACGGGCGGAGATGACCGGGCCGCAGACGGTGCGGTCGTCGGAGGGGTCCCGGGCGCCGAGCTTGGCCATGGTGTGGGCGGTGATCTCCACGGCCTCGTCGTGGCGGGCGCGGGGGACCAGCAGCCGGCTGGTGATCGCGCAGCCCTGCCCGGCGTGGGTGATGCCGGTGAAGGCGGCGTACGAGCAGGCGGTCCTGAGGTCGGCGTCGTCCAGCACGATGAAGGCCGACTTTCCGCCCAGCTCCAGGAACACCTTCTTGAGGTTCTCGGCGGCGCCGCGCATGACCTCGCGCCCGGTCGCCGTGGAGCCGGTGAAGGAGACCAGGTCCACGCGTGGATCGGTGGCCAGCCGCGCGCCGAGGGCGTGGTCGCGGCCGGTGACGATGTTCACGACGCCCGGCGGGGTGTCGGTCTCCTCCGTGAGTAGCCGGCCGAGCGCCGCGGCGCACCACGGGGTGTCCGGGGCGGGCTTGAGCACCACCGTGTTGCCGGCGGCCAGCGCCGGGCCGAGCTTGGCCAGGTTGATCTGGTGCGGGAAGTTCCACGGGGTGATCGCGCCGACCACGCCCACGGGCTCGCGCAGCAGACGGCGCTCGCTGACCATCCCCATCGGCGCGGCCCGGCCCAGGTCACGGGTCCATGCGTAGGTCTCGGCGAGGTCGGCGAACCAGCCGAGGTCGGCCACGGGCGCGTCGAGCTGCGCCCCGTACGTCAGGAACCGCGGCGCCCCGACCTCTCGTACGGTGAGCTCGCGCAGCTCGTCGGCGTGCCGGACGAGGGCCTCCCGGAGCTGGCGCAGGCAGCGGACGCGCAGGGGGAGGTCGGCGGCCCAGCCGTCGAAGGCGCGGCGGGCGGCGGCGATCGCCGTGTCGAGGTGGCCGAGCGTGGCGTCGGCGGCCGTGCCGATGACCTCCTCGGTGGCGGGATCGAGCGTCTCGAAGCGTTCGTCGCACGTGACAAGCTCGCCGTCGATCAGGAGGGGGGAGCCGCGCTCCGCCCACTCGTCGAGCAAGCGTCTGCTTGTTATGGACACTTGTCCAGACTACAGTTCACATGTGGCTGTGCAAAGGGATGACTATTCCGGCGCGTTCGATCCCGGCTTCCGGTTCGAGGACCTGTCGAAGCAGGCGCTGGTCCGCCTGGTCAGGGAGTACGCTCTCATCGCCCATCTGCTCGACCGAGCCTCGCTCATCGCGGTCGGGCTGAAGTACGGGCAGCGGGATGTCGAGGAGATCGCCATCCAGGAGTGGCGTGGTGCCAGCCCGGTCTACACCGAGCGGATCCGCGAGATCATGAGGATCGACGGCGACGGGGTGTCGGCCATCTTCAAGTGCCTGCAGCTCGACCCCGGCTTCGCGCAGCACTACATGGACGTCGAGTACGAGCTGATCGACGAGTCGCACGGCTTCTTCCAGCTCCGTACGTGCGGGGCGCTGCTCGACGTGGAGCCGTTCGGCGAGCGGGCGATCCGCGGCATGTGCCACCACATCGAGGACGGCACGTTCGACTGGACCGCCCAGGCGGTCAACCCCAGGGCACGCATCCGGCCGGTGCACCGCCCGCCGCGCGTCCCGGCGGGCCGGGTGCCGCACTGCCGCTGGGAGGTCGTCATCGACGACGAGACCGAGCCGGTCGGCGAGGACCCGATCACCGCGATGACGCGCGGCACCACCGCGGCCCGCTTCCGCTTCCCGCCGATGCGCGACGGCACCCCGCACGTGCCGCCCCCATAGGGGCCCTCACCATAGGGGCACGGGCGTCTCCGGCCTGGCGTAGTAGCCGGGGATCGGCGCGCCGGAGGCCGCCCGGTCCAGGCGCCGGCGCATCCCGTCCGACAGCACCCCGGCCTTCATCATCTCGACGAACACCGAAGTGACGTTGCCGAGGTCGAACCAGTCACGCTGCCAGCGCCACTGGAAGCCGCCGCCGTACTTGAACCAGCTTCCGCCGATCCCGGCGACCTCGTACGGGCTGCCGTCGGGTCGCCGGGCGTCGGCCACCTGCTTCCAGAACCCGACGACCTCGCCCTTACGCTCGTCGATGAGAATGCTCTGGTACGGGTACGACCAGCCGTCCAGGCCGCCCATCTCCGAACCCAGGGCGAGGTCGCGGATCTCGTCCCTGCCGACCGCCATGAAGTCCTGGCCGGGGCCGATGTTCCAGCCGTAGGTGGCGTCCTCGGTGTAGAGCTCGGCCAGCGGGCGCCAGTCTCCCAGCTCCTCGCACCGCCGATTGGCCGCCAGCCAGCGGCCTACCATCTCCTCCAGCTCGTCACGCATGGTCAACCTCCCAGCTTGAGTGCTCGCGTCGGGCAGTAGCGGACCGCGGCCTCGACCTGGGCGCGCAGCGACTCGCCGGGCTCGTCCACGAGGATGCGGACCTTGCCCTTGCGCGGGACCTCGAAGACCTCCGGTGCCTCCAGCTCGCACATGGCGTGGCCCTGGCACAGGTCCAGGTCGGCCCGCACCTTCACGATGTGCGCCTCTTGTAGCGGACCAGGCACGGCCGGGCGAGCTGGACGACCATCTTGGAGTGGTCGTCGCGGTACGACTCCGGGTCCTGGGCCGGCTCGAACTCCCAGTCCCGCAGCAGCACCGAGAAGATCGCCTTGAGCTGGATCATCGCGAAGTTGGCGCCCACGCAGCGGTGCCGGCCGGCGCCGAACGGCACCCAGGTCCACCGATTGATCAGGTCCTCCTCGCGCGGCTTGGCGTACCGGGCGGGGTCGAAGCGGTCGGGCTCAGGGAAGTCCCCGGGGATCCGGTTGGAGACCGCCAGACTGCACCCGACCAGGGTCCCGGCGGGGATGCGGTAGCCGAGCACCTCGTGGCCGGACTTGGCCACCCGCAGCAGCAGGATCAGCGGCGGGTGCAGCCGCAGCGCCTCCTTGATCGCCGACTCCAGCAGCGGGATCTCGCGCAGCGCCTGGAAGCTGATCTCCGAGCCGTCGGCGTACAGGTCGTCCAGCTCCCGTACGACGCCGTCCAGGACGTCCGGGTGGCGCAGCAGCTCGATCAGCGTCCAGGCCGCGGTGCCGGAGGTGGTGTGGTGCCCGGCGAACATCATCGAGATGAACATCCCGGTGATCAGATCCGCGGAGAAGCGAGGCGTCCCGTCGTCCGCCCGGATCGACATCAGCACGTCGAGCAGGTCACGCTCCTCGCGGGGCGGGCGCGGCGCGGCGGCCCGGCCCTCCATGATGCCCTCGACCAGCGCCACGAGCTTGGTGCGGGCGGCGTCGCGACGGCGGAAGCTGTCGATGTCGGCGTGCGGATCGACGTAGGCGATCGCGTCGGTGCCCCGCTCCAGATCGTGGTAGAGCTCGGCGAAGCGGCGGTCGAGCTGGTCGCGGAACCGCTTGCCGATCAGGCACGCCGAGGAGGTGTAGATGGTCAGCTCGGCGAACCAGTCGAGCAGGTCGATCTCGCCCTCCTCGCCCCACGCGGCGACCATCGCGTCCACCTCGGCGGCGATCGTCGCGGCGTGGCCCTTGAGGAAGGAGCCCTTGAGCGCCTGATTGTGCAGGGCCTCGCGGCGCTGCTCGGGCGTGGCGTCGAAGAGCACGCCCTCGCCGAAGATCGGCGTCATGAAGGGGTACGCCTCGGCCTGGTCGAGCTCCTCGTCCGGGGCGCGGAAGAAGAACTCGTTCGCCTCGGCCCCGGACAGCAGCACCACCGGGCGGCCGGCCAGCCGGAACTCCCCGACGTCGCCGCACTCCTCGCGTACCCGGCGCATCAGGCCGATGGGGTCGCTGCGCAGCTCGTCGAGGTGGTCGGGGCCACCGGAGACGGTCGCCGGATCTTTCATGACCGGATTTCTCATGACTGGACCGCCCTTTCCGGCTGGACCTCGACCAGCGTCAGATGGACGCCGCGCGGCGCGGTCGCCACGGTCACGATCACCTCGGCGACCTGCTCGGGCTTGAGGAAGTACGGATGCCGGGCCAGACCCCACGCCGCCCAATCCTCCAGCACGGCGGTGGTGGTCTCGGCGTCCCAGGTCGTGCCCATCCCCGTCATCGTCGGGCCGGGCCGGACCACCGACACCCGCACGCCGGAGCCCTCCAGCTCCATCCGCATGGCCCGGGCCATCCCCTCGATGCCGTTCTTCGCCGCCACGTACGCGCCCATGCGTGGCCGCGGCGACGGCACCACGTCGGAGGAGACGAACACGATGTCCCCGCGCGCCCGGGCGACCATGCCGGGCACCACCTGTGACACCAGCCGGTGCGCGCCGACCAGGTGCACCTGGAGCTGCGCGGCGAACGCCGCCGAATCGAGCTCGTGGACCCGCTCGGCGCTCAGGTCCCCGGCGCCCGAGACGACGATCTCCGCATCGCCGAACGCGTCTGCGGCCGCCGCCACGTACGCCTTGACCGAGTCGGAGTCGGAGACGTCCAGCGGGAGGGCGACGGCCTGGCCGCCCTTCTCGCGGATGGCCGTGGCGATCTGCTCGCACCGGTCCACGCGGCGGGCGCCGAGGGCCACGGGATGACCGGCGGCGGCGAGCAATGTGGCGGTGGCGGCGCCGATCCCGGACGAGGCCCCGGCGACCAGCGCGGGGCGGCGTTCCGGGTGGGGGGCGAATCGGGGCATGAAGGCGGGCCTCCTCATCGGGGGGTGACGGTCATGGGTAAGGCTGCGAAGCCTCTGACGTTGACGGAGTGCACGCGTACAGCCCGGCCGGCGTCGAGGTCGTAGTCCCGGACCACGCGGACGAACTCGGTCAAAGCCAGCCTCGCCTCCAACCGGGCCAGGTTGGCGCCGAGGCAGAAGTGCCTCCCGCCGCCGAAGCTGATCAGCGGCGCGGTGTCCCGGTCCAGGTCGTAGGCATCGGGGTCGGGGAACGCCCGCTCGTCGCGGTTGGCCGCCCCGATCAGCAGCAGCATCCGCGCGCCGGCCGGGACGCGGGTGCCGTACAGCTCGGTGTCCTCGGTGACCGTGCGGGCGATCATCTGGCTGGAGGTGTCGAACCGCAGCGTCTCCTCGACCCACGCGGGCACCTGGCCCGGGTCGGCCAGCGCTTTGGCCAGCTGCTCGGGGTTGCGCCAGCCCCAGTACAGGGCGTTGGCGAGCAGCTTGGTGGTGGTCTCGTTGCCCGCCACGACCATGAGGAACAGGAACGCGATGACCTCCTCGTCGGTCATCCGGTCCTGGCCCTCCCTGGCGGCGAGCAGCGCAGAAGTGAGATCGGGCCCCGGTCGGCGGCGGCGTTCGGCGACCAGGTCCTGGTAGTAGCCGGCCAGCACGAGCGCGGCCTCCATGCCGACCGGCGGGATGTCGTTGAGTCCCTCATCGCGGTGCACCACCAGGTCGGCCAGCCGCCGGACCTCGTCGCGGTCGGCCTCGGGGACGCCCATCAGCTCGGAGACCACGTCCATCGGGAGCCTGCCCGCGAAGTCGGCGATCACGTCGAACTCGCCCGCCGCCACCGCCGGGCCGAGGTATCGCCTGGTCAGCCGCAGGATGTCGGCCTCCAGCTCGCGCACCCGCCGCGGCGTGAAGCCCTTCGAGACCAGATTGCGCATCCGGGTGTGCGTGGGCGGGTCCATGGCCAGGAACGACATCGTCCGGTGCGCCGCCGGGCCCCACGCGCTCGGGTCGAGGGAGACGCCGTTGACGCTGGAGTAGCGCGCGTGGTCCCGGAAGGCGGCCGACACGTCGGCATGCCGGGAGATGGCCCAGAAGTCGAGCTCGTCGTTGCGGTAGAGCGGAGCGTGGTCGCGCAGCCACCGGTACGCGGGATAGGGGTCCTCGTGGATCGCGTAGTCGTACGGGCTGTAGTCGTACGTGCTGTGGGGGGCGGACACGGCGATCACCTCACAGGATCGGTTCGCCTTACAGAAGCAGCTCGGCCACCTCGGCGAGCCGGTCGGCCATTTCGGCGTACGAGCTGTAACCCATGCCCGCGTGCACGAGCGCCCCCGCGTACGCGAACTCCAGCGCGTTGAGAATCCGGGCGTCCGACGCCGACGGCTCGGCATCGGGGTTCAGCGCGGTCCGCAGGCGGCGGCGGATGGCCTTGCCGATGCGCAGCCGCAGCTCCTGAACGTCCGGATCGGTGCCGAGCAGCGCGCTCGTACAGGCGGCGGCGAGCCGGGGATCGTCGGAGACCAGCAGCGCGATCTCCCGCAGCACGGCGATCACCCGCTCCCGTGGCGCCTCCCCGGACGGCTGTATCGGCGGCAGCGCGCTCAGCCGCCGCCAGAACACCTCGGTGATGAGATGGTTCTTCGAGGTGAAGTACGTGTAGGCGGTGGCCGGCGCCACCCCCGCACGACGTGCCACGTTGCGCACGGTGAACCCGTCGAAGCCGCTCGCCCGGACCTCCTCGACCGCCGCGTCGGTGAGACGACGCACCGTGTCGGCCTGCCGGTCGGACAGCCGGCGGCGGGTGGACTCCGTCATCAATTCGCCGGACATGTGTCCAGACGCTAGTTCAGGCATGTCTCCGGCGCAAGAGCCGGCACTGTCGGCTCGTCGCCGGTCAGGCGCCGCCCGGCTCGACGGCCTGCTCCCACATCGACTTCATCTCGGCGAACCCTTGCTCCATGATCCCCACCATGGCCTCCCGGGCCCGCTCGCCGTCGCGCCGCTGGATCGCCTGGGCCACGTCGGTGTGCAGCTGCAACGCCTGCTCGTCCGGGTTGTGCGGCATCAGGTGGTAGTGGTGCCGGCCGGCGAGCACCTCGGCGACGATCAGCTGCAGTTTCGCGAACATCTCGTTGCCGGAGGCGGCCAGCACCCGCCGGTGGAATTCGATGTCCAGGGTGAGGAAGCGCGCCTCGTCGCCGGCCTTCCCCGCGGCCCACATCTTGGCCGCCAGGCCGACCAACTCGCTCGCCTCGTCGTCGTCGATCCGCCCGGCGGCCAACCAGGCGGCGTGCGGCTCGATCGCGGTCCGTAGCTCGGTGATCGAGCGCATCTGCGCCATCCGCCCGGCCGAGGCGAGCCGCCAGCGGATCACCTGTGGATCGAAGACGCTCCACCCCTCGGCGGGCTGGATCATGATCCCGACCCGGCGCCGGGTCTCGATGAGTCCCATGGAGGCGAGCACGCGCAGCACCTCGCGGATCACCGAGCGGGAGACCTGATAGCGGTCGACCAGGTCGTCGATGCTCAGCACGGAACCGGCGGCCACGTCGCCGCTGCAGATGGCCGTGCCGAGGCGGTCGAGGACTCGTGCGTGCAGCCCGGCTTCGGCAGGGGCGTGCTGAGTGGGTAGGCCCCCTGGGGAGGACTGATTCACGGCATAGAGCATATCAGTTGCCGACGGACCCTTGAATAAGTCAGCTTTTTTGTCCTAGCATCCCGTCATTAAGCAGATGTTACGACAGCGTGGCGCACTTCCGAGGGCGGCAGTCATGACAGAAAGGAGAGACGACGTGCGACGTCTATCAATATTCGGTACGTCTCTGGCCATGGTTGCCGCCATGAGCCTGTCCGCCTGTGGCGGTGGCGGCGACAGCGGCGCGTCCAAGACGGTCCGGGTCACCCTGGCCAACCACGTGTGGACGGAGAACATCAAGAAGGCCCTGCCCGAGTTCGAGAAGCAGACCGGACTCAAGGTCGAGGTCACCCAACTCGGCGAGGACCAGCTCTCCGACCAGTACAACGTCAAGCTGAACGCCGGCTCGTCCGACATCGACGTGATGATGTACCGCCCCCTCCAGGAGGGAAAGCTCTTCGCCAAGAACAAGTACCTGGCCGACCTGTCGGACCAGGTGAAGGCGAACAAGGAGTGGGACTTCAGCGACTTCCAGGCCGGCCCGGTGGAGGCCACCACATACGACGGCAAGCCGGTCGGTGTCCCGATCATCACCGAGCAGGAGGTCCTCTACTACCGTAAGGACCTGCTCGGCAAGGCCGGCCTGAGCGCCCCGCCGAAGACCCTCGACGAGCTGAAGGCCGCCGCCGCCAAGGTCAAGGCGGCCGACCCGGGCGTCGCCGGCTTCGTCGCCCGTACCGGCAAGTCGCCGGCGGTCACCCAGTTCTCCAGTTTCCTTTACAGTTTCGGCGGCGACTTCGTCGACGGCAGCGGCAAGGCCGCGGTCAACAGCGACGCGGCCAAGCAGGCGTACGCCTACTACGGCGGGCTGATCAAGGACTCCGGCCCGGCGAACGTCAGCACCGACATGGGCTGGCCCGAGGCGATGGCCATCTTCACCCAGGGCAAGGCCGCCTTCTACACCGAGGCGAACTCGCTCTACAAGAACGCCACCGATCCGGCCAAATCCAAGGTCTCGGACCAGGTCGGCTTCGCGCCGTTCCCGGCCGGCCCGGCCGGTTCGAAGCCGTACAACATCCCGTCGTGGGCACTGGGCGTCAACTCCAGTTCGGAGAACACGAGCAACGCCTGGAAGTTCATCGAGTGGGCCACCAGCAAGAACCAGACGCTCACCCAGCAGAAGTCCGGCGTGCCGGGCGCCCGTAGCTCCGTCTGGGCCGACCCGGAGGGCATCTCGACCTTCCCGAAGGACCTGGCGGAGGCCATCAAGGCCAGTACCAAGTCCGGGGTGGGTCATGACCGGCCGCTGGTCGTGAAGGTTCCCGAGGCTCGCGAGATCGTCGGCCAGCCGATCGTCGACGCGATCACCGGCAAGGACGCCGCGGCGGCCGCCGACACGGCCAACGCCGCGTTCCAGAAGTTCCTGGACGACGAGGCCAAGTAAGTGGCGCACGTGGGTGGCGGGAACGAGCACCCGCCACCCACGTACCCCGCAGGCCCGCGCACCACTGGAGACCTCATGGCAACGATCACCACCACCAAGGCGCCGCCCAGCGCCCCCGATACGCCCGGCTGGGTGCGCTGGGTCAACGACCACCGCAAATGGCTCTTCGCCGCGCCCGCGATGACCTTCGTCGCCGCGCTGCTCGTGTTCCCCCTGGCCTGGACCGGCTACCTCAGCCTGACCGACGCCGAGGGATCCGTCCGCGCGGAGAGCGAGTTCGTGGGAGTCCAGAACTACCTCGACGTCTTCTCGGACACCGCCCGGTTCTGGCCCGCCGTCGGGCGGACCGTCACCTTCACCGTCGTCGCGCTGCTGTTCGAGGTGGTCCTCGGGATGGCGATCGCCCTGCTGCTCTGGCGGCCGTTCAAGGGGCAGAGATGGGTCCGGGTCGCCATCCTGATGCCGCTCGTCGCCACCCCGGTCGCGGTCGGCATGATGTGGCGGCTCATCTTCGACCCGAACATCGGCATGGCCAACCAGATCCTCGGCTGGGTCGGCATCGGGCCGCAGCCGTGGCTGGCCGGCCAGCACACGGCCCTGCCCACCACGATCTTCATCGACGTGTGGCAGTGGACGCCGATGGTGACGCTGATCCTGCTCGCCGGGCTCACCTCGCTGTCGGACGAGCCGCAGGAGGCGGCGCGGATCGACGGCGCCACCACCTGGCAGCGTTTCCGGCACGTCACCCTGCCGCTGCTGATGCCCACGCTGACGGTGGCGATCCTGCTGCGCGGCATCGACGCGCTGAAGACCTTCGACATCCTCTACGCCACCAAGGGCCGCGGCGGCGGTTCGTTCCACGAGGTAGAGACGCTCAACGTGTACGCCTACGGCCTCAGCTTCGACTACAACGAGTACGGCGTCTCCTCCACCGTCCTCATCCTCTTCTTCCTGATCATCATCGGGGCGATGTGGGCCCTGACCGCCCGGCGCAAGGAGGCCAAGCGATGAAGCCCCGTCCCGCGTACCGGGTGTTCCGGGTGGTGGCGCTCGCCTTCGTGGTGCTCTCCCTGCTCGCGCCGCTGCTCTGGATGATCGCCGCGTCGTTCAAGACCAACGTCGACATCTACGACCCGGGCAAGGCGCTGGCCTTCTCGCCCACCATGGGCAACTACGCCAAGGTGCTCCAGCAGGCCAACTACGTCGAGTTCATCGTCAACAGCCTCTGGGTGGCGTTCGCCGCCACCGTGGCGTCGCTGATCCTCGGCCTGCCGGCCGCGTACTCGATGAGCCGGTTCAACATGAGGAAGTCCGCGCTGGTGGTGCTGATGGCCCGGGTCATCCCCGGTGTCTCGCTGCTGGTGCCCTGGTATTACGTCTTCTCCAACCTGAAGATGGTCGGCGGCTTCGGGGTGCTGATCCTCAGCCACATGTTCGTCGCGCTGCCGCTGGTGGTCTACATCATGATGGGCTACTTCGACAGCCTGCCCGAGGAGCTGGAAGAGGCGGGGCTGGTCGACGGGCTGACCCACATCGGCGCCTTCCGCCGCATCATGCTGCCGCTGTCCGTACCGGGTATCGCCACCGCCGGCATCCTGTCCTTCATCTTCTCGTGGAACAACTTCATGTTCGCGCTCGTGCTCTCCGACGCGGACACCAAGACCCTGCCCGTGGCGATCTTCGACTTCGTCGGCTACGCCAGCATCGACTGGGGCGGCCTGATGGCCGCGGCCACCGTGGTCACCCTGCCGATCATGGTGATCGCCCTGTTCGTGCAGAAGTACGTGGTCTCCGGCCTCACCGCCGGCGCGACAAAGGGCTGACCGGTATGACGACCATCGCCCGCATAGAGACCTTTCTCGTCGCCCCCCGCTGGCTCTTCGTCCGGATGGAGACCGACTCCGGGATCGTCGGCTGGGGTGAGGCCACCTGCGAAGGGCGCTCCGAGACCGTCCGCGCCGCCGTGGACCAGCTCGCGGAGCTGCTGATCGGCCGGGACGCGCTGCGCATCGAGGACCACTGGCAGGTGCTGACCAAGGGCTCGTTCTACCGGGGTGGCCCGATCCTGGCGAGTGCCGTGGCGGGCCTCGACCAGGCCCTCTGGGACATCGCCGGCAAGCACTTCGGCGCCCCGGTGCATCAGCTGCTCGGCGGCCCGGTCCGGGACCGGATCCGGGTGTACGGCTGGGTCGGCGGCGACGAGCCCAGCGAGGTCCGCGACCACATCGCCGCCCAGGTCGAGGCCGGGCTCACCGCGGTGAAGATGAACGCGTCCGGCAAGATGAGCCCGGTCGCCTCGGTCGCCGAGCTGAACGACGTGGTCGCCCGGGTCGCCGCCGCCCGCGAGGTGCTCGGCGACGAGCGCGACGTCGCCGTCGACCTGCACGGGCGGTTCACCCTGGCCAACGCCCGCCGGGTGGCGCCGCTGCTGGAGCCGTATCGGCCCCTGTTCTTGGAGGAGCCGGTCGTCCCGGAGAACTCCCACCTCATCGGCGAATTCGTCCGCTCGACCACCATCCCGGTGTCGACCGGGGAACGGCTCTACAACCGGCAGGAGTTCCTGCCCGTCCTCCAAGCCGGCATCGCGGTCGCCCAGCCGGACCTCTCGCACGCCGGCGGCATCACCGAGGTACGCAAGATCGCCACCCTCGCCGAGGTGTACGACGTGCAGCTCGCCCCGCACTGCCCGCTCGGCCCGATCGCCCTCGCGGCCTGCCTGCAGATCGGCTTCGCCACGCCGAACTACCTCATCCAGGAACAAAGCATCGGCATCCACTACAACCTTGGCGCCGAGGTCCTCGACTACTGCCTCGACAAGACCCCGTTGACCTTCGTGGCCGGGCACGTCGAGCGGCTCACCGCACCCGGCCTGGGTATCGAGGTCGACGATCAGGCGGTCCGCGCCGCCGACAAAACAGGACACGCCTGGCGCAGCCCCATCTGGCGGCACCGGGACGGTTCCTACGCGGAATGGTGAACGTGACCTCTCGGCCGCACCGCCGCCACCTGTGAGAAAGGCATCTGTGTGAAGATCATCGCAGCGGACGTCGTCGTCACCAGCCCCGACCGCAACTTCGTCACCCTCAAGATCACGACGGATGAGGGGATCAGCGGGCTGGGGGACGGCACACTCAACGGGCGGGAGCTGGCGGTCGCGTCGTACCTCGCCGACCACGTCGTCCCTCTCCTGCTCGGGCGGGACCCGCATCGCATCGAGGACACCTGGCAGTTCCTCTACCGCTCGGCGTACTGGCGGCGAGGACCCGTCACCATGGCCGCCATCGCGGCCGTGGACGTGGCGCTGTGGGACATCAAGGCCAAGGCCGCCGGGATGCCGCTCTACCAGCTACTCGGCGGAGCCTCCCGGAGCGGGATCATGGCGTACGGGCACGCCTCGGGCCGGGACCTGCCAGAGCTGTTCGACTCGATCCGCCGGCACCTGGAGATGGGTTACCGGTCGATCCGGGTGCAGACCTCCGTACCTGGCATCAACGCCGTGTACGGCGTGGCCGCCCAGCCCAGTGTGGACGGCAAGCGGTACGACTACGAGCCGGCCCAGCGCACCGCGCTGCCCGCCGAAGAGGACTGGGACACCCGTGCCTACCTGCGCCACCTGCCCGGCGTCTTCGAGGCGGTGCGCAACGAGTTCGGGCCCGAGCTGCCGCTGCTGCACGACGGGCATCATCGGATGACCCCGATCCAGGCCGCCAAACTCGGCAAGGCCCTTGAGCCTTACGACCTGTTCTGGCTGGAGGACTGCACGCCGGCCGAGAACCAGGAGGCGCTGCGCCTGGTGCGCCGGCACACCACCACTCCGCTGGCCATCGGCGAGGTCTTCAACACCGTGTGGGACTACCAGACCCTGATCCGCGAACAGCTCATCGACTACGTCCGCTCCGCCGTCACCCACACCGGGGGGATCACGGCCATGCGGAAGCTGCTCGACTACGCCGCCCAGTACCAGATCAAGTCCGGCATCCACGGCCCGACCGACATCTCGCCGGTCGGCATGGCCGCCGCCCTGCACCTGGACCTGGCGATCCACAACTTCGGTATCCAGGAATACATGCAGCACGGCCCGGCGACCAACGAAGTGTTCCAGCAGTCGTTCAGCTTCACCGACGGCTACCTGCACCCCGGCGGGCTGCCGGGACTCGGCGTGGAGCTCGATGAGAAGGCCGCGGCGCGATTCCCGTACCAACCGGCGTACCTGCCGTTCAACCGGCTGGCGGACGGCACCGTCCATGACTGGTGAACGCGGCGGATCCTGTCGGCGCGGTGATCCGGGCCGTGGGTAAGTCGACATATGATCCTTTGAGCTGATATTCGCCCGATTGTCGGAAGGCCGCCATGACCCACCCCCTCAGCCGGCGGTCCGCCCTGCTGGGCACCTCGGCCGTGGCCGGCCTCGCTCTCTGGGACAGACCGGCGGAGGCGGCCGGCACCGCCACGGTCGGTGCCGCCACGTTCGACGCCGCGCGTGAACGATGGGTGAGCCTGCTGGCCGGCGGGTCGTACGACTCCGTCTACACCGACAAGGCGCAGGCGGTCGACGGCTCGGCCAACGCGGTGCTGCGCAAGCTGAAGCCCGCCCCAGGCCGCCCGAGCCTGTGGCCCGACCTGCCGCTCGACGACCCCCGTACGGGCAACTTCAACCGCGCCTACAACCGCATGCGCACGCTGGCGCTGGGCTGGGCCACGCCGGGCACCACCATGCACCGGGACGGGCAGGTCGCCGAGACCGCGATCATGGCGCTGGACTTCCTGTACGAGCACGCCTACCACGAGGGGCTCGACCGGCGGGGCAGCAACTGGTACTGGTGGGAGATCGGCGTCCCCCGCGCGCTGACCGACACCTGCGCCCTGCTGTACGACGGCCTGCCCAAGGACCGCCTCGAGCGCTGGCTGCGCCCGTTGCGCCGCTGGTGCCCCGACCCCGAGCGCCGCGTCAGCCACCCGGGCGTCGTCGAGACCGGCGCCAACCGGGCGGGCAAGGCCACGGCGGTGGCGATGCGCGGATTGCTCACCCACGACGCCCGCCTCATCAAGCGGGCCAGGGACGCGGTCTCCGACCTGCTGCGGCCGACCAGGGGCCCCGGCGACGGCTTCTACCGTGACGGGTCGTTCATCCAGCACGACGTGTACCCCTACACCGGCAGCTACGGCGTGGACTACCTGGAGAGCGTGGCCAAGCTGATCGCCATGCTCGCGAGGTCACCGTGGGAGATCAGCCGAATCGGCAACGTCTACGACCTCGTGGATCGCTCCTTCGCGCCGTTCATCTTCGACGGGCTGATGATGGACTGTGTACGCGGCCGGCAGATCTCGGTGCAGGGCCACCGCGACCACCACTCGGGAGAGAAGGCGGTCGAGTCCATCCTCACCCTGCTGGAGGCGGCGCCCGAGCGCTATGCCCAGCGCTGGCGACCGCTGGTGAAGGGCTGGCTCACCCGCAACCAGGCCGCCCCCACGCTCCCAGCGCTGGCGAGCATCGCCGGGGCCAAGGCCCTGCTGGAGGACCCGTCGGTGCCGGTGGGCCCACGCATGACCGGGACGTACGTCTTCGCCGACATGGACCGGGTCGTGCACCGCCGTCCGACCTGGGCCTACGCGATCGCGATGAGCTCGGAGCGCATCGGCGCGGCCGAGGCCATGAACCAGGAGAACCTGCACGGCTGGTACACCGGCGACGGCATGACCTACCTCTACACCGCCGACCTCACCCACTGGAACGACGACCTGTGGCCCACGATCGACCCGCACCGGCTGCCGGGCACGACGGTCGACACGCGCAGACGCGCCGATCTCCCGTACGGCAAGCGCCGCCTGCCACCCACCCCGTGGGCGGGCGGCGTGGCGCTCGACGGCGAGTACGGCGTGGCGGCCATGAAGCTGATCGCCGACGGCTCCTCGCTGCGGGCCAAGAAGGCGTGGTTCCTGCTCGATGACGCGGTGATCGCCCTCGGCACCGGCATCGCGGCCTCCGACGGCCGCCGCATCGAGACCATCGTGGAGAACCGCAACACCCACGACTGGCATCCGCCGCTGACCCGGGGCGACGGCTGGGTCCACCTGTCCGGTGTGGCCGGCTACGCGCTGCTCGACGACGCCGAGGCGAAGGTGGTCCGCGACCAGCGCACCGGCCGCTGGCGCGACATCGACAAGGGCGCCACCACCGGAGGCGACACCACCCCCGTCACCAGGCACTACACGACGATCCTCATCGACCACGGCGTCGATCCGCGCAAGGCGCGCTACGCCTATGCCGTCCTGCCCGACGCCTCCGTCGCGCAGACCGCGGCTTACGGGCGGCTGATCAAGATCCTCGCCAACTCCCGGGCGGTGCAGGCCATCTCCCGCGACAACGTGCTCGCCGCCGTCTTCTGGCGCGCGGGGACCGTCGAGACCGCGGACGGACCGCTGACCGCCGACGGCCCCTGCACGCTGCTGATCCGCCGCGACCACCAGCGGGTACGGCTGGCGGTCTCCGACCCGTCCAGGACCGCCGACGAGGTGAAGATCACGCTGCCCTGGCGGGTGAAATCGGTCGGGAAAAAGGACCGCAGCGTGCGCAAGTCCAAGCACGCGGTCAAGGTGGAAGTCGGTGGCAGCCGCGGGCACGCCCACACGGCGGAGGTCCACGTCTGAGGCGCAAGGGCAAGTCCGGCTGAGGAACGGTGAACAGCCGTCGGCACTCGCGAACTTTCCCTCGTGCCGGAGCGACGAACTACGAAGTCGACCACTACGGAGGCAGTAGATGACTTCGCCCTTGGCTGTGGAACCATCGTTGACCCGCTCGCACCGGTTGCGGCGGCTGAAGGGACTCGGGCTGGTCGTTCTCGGCATCGCGCTGGGTGTGGTGCTGTCCGTCGCGGTGCGGTGGCCGCGGTCCGAGGTGGTCTATCGCAGCGACCAGCCGGCCACTGTGGCCTACGACGACGATTCGAAGCATCTGCTGGCCTTGATTCGCCGGAGTGCCCTTCTCGGGGAGTCGCACCAGATCTTCGTCGGCCGGGACACCAGCCTTTCTTATGGCCATTGGGTGGACATCGAAACGTCCGCCGACTCTGTCAAGACGACAGAGTGGACGACCGCCGGGGTACGGGTGCTTTTCAACACCGGGCACGAGCTCTTCATCCCCGCCAAGTACTTCATCGGCGGAAGGTGACCCCGGCCGGGCGAACGCTCAGCGACCCCCGGACCGTCCAGAGACGGGGTTTCGTCGAGCAGGACCCCGCGGGGTACGACAGAGTACGCCAGACTGTTCGCTCTTCAGGCGTCCGGTTACCACGCCGAGACCGCAGCCGGGCGCTGACCCGCTCGGCCCGTCGGTTACGCTCGCTCGGCCCGCCAGACAGGCCCCCCGGCCCGCCGGCTGCCCGGCCCGCCAGTTACGGGCGCGCGAGCCCGGTCACCGTGCGGGCGCGCAACAGGTGCGGGTGCAGGAGTTCGGCTCGTTGCCTGTCTACGCCGGCGGCGAGCGCGGCGTCGGTGAGCGCGGCCCCGAGCCATTCGAGGTCCACGCTCCGGCCGTCGTCCCGCCTGATCAGCGGCTCTCCAGGGGCCCGGCTGCCGCACAGCGCGCGCAACAGGTGGCGGACCTCCGGCGACACCGGGAACGCGACGACGCCATCACGGCCGTTGCGCAAGGTGATCAGGGTCAGCCGGTCGGCGGGGGCCGAAGGGCGGACATCGTGGGCGGTCAAAGCGGCCAGCGCCTCCACGGAGGCGCCGGTGGCCTCCAGCAGCGCGACGGCGAGGGCCTCGGCCCACCGGCCGTCGTCGGCCAGCCGCCCGGCACCTGTTCGCAGCAGGCGCCGTTCGGCCGGGGTGAGCGGCGGCGTGCCGGTCACGCAGCGGTGAGACCGATCAGCGCCGGTTCGCCGGGCGAACGCGTAGAAGGAGGCCAGCGTGGCCCGTCTCCGGATCACCGTCGCCCTGGTCAAGGGCTTGCCGGAGGTGCGTACGCCGGTGGTGAGGGCGGTGTAGCAGTAGGCGTCCAGTTGGGCCTCGGTGGCGGTGAGCAGGCCGAGGGCCGGCTCGGCGGTGTGCAGCCAGCGCAGGAACGAGGCCAGGACCCGCAGCCGTGTCTGTCGCAGGGGCGCGGAGGGCTTCTCGCGAAGCCAGGCCGTCACCGTCCGCCGGGTCGGCGGATCCAGCGCGTCCACAAGATCGACGTCGGCGGCGGGGACCTCGCCCCCGTCACCAGGGCGCAGGCGCGGCCGTAATCCCGGGATCTGCCCGACGCCGACCGGCTCTGGATGGCGCGCGGGTCTCATGGGGTCGCCGTCGAGAAGGGGAGACGCGAGGCCGCCCCCGAACGCGCGCGGGACTCGCGCGGTGGTCTCCGCTTCGACCATGCTCAGCACGCGGCCGACGCCGTGACCAGGTCGGCGTTGAACATCGCGGCAGCCTCGCCGGCCGACCCGAGGGCGCGGCGGCCCGTGCCTGACAAACCCATCATGAACTCGATCATCTCATGGAGCGTCGCCAACAATCCTCGCTGCCCCGGTGGACAGCGGCTGTCAGCTTTGAGCGCAGCCGCCGGGCACCACCGGTGGATGGTGGCATGCGTAGAGCCGGGAGGCCGAGTCAGCGGGCGTTCGTCGCTGCTCGGCTCACTGGAGAGTGCTCGGTGGGCGAACTCTTCAGGACACCGCCGAGGGTGAGCCGCAACAGCCGGCGAGCGCTGTCGGGATCGCCGTCGGAGGCCACGGAGATGGCGTTGGCCAGGGTTATGAGGTCGTGGGTCGTCGCCTCGGTGCGCAGGACGCTCGCTTCCTCCGCGTCCGTCACCAGACGCGTCGCCGCATCACGTATCAGGCCGTGGCAGCTGTCTTCCGCGGCGACAGCGCAGTCCGGGGTCGACAGCAGGGCCGTCGCGAGTCCGCGTGCGGTCGCGGTGTACGTCGTCACTTCCTCGAGCCACGCGGCGAGCGCATCGCCGGGAGCCAGGCTGTCGGCGAGCTCTCGGGCCCGACGGCTGAGCCGTTCCACGCCCTCGTGGAACACCGCGTTGAGCAGGTCGTGTCGCGAGGGGAAGTGCCGGTGCAGGGTGGCTGAGCCGACACTCGCGCGGATTCATCATTCGTGCTGGTCACCGGGGCGACCGGTCGAGAGGGCGGGGCGACCGCGCGGGCCCTGCTCCGAGCGGGAACGGACGTGCACGCTCTTGTACGCGATCCCACCTCGCCGCGCGCACAGGAGATCGCCGCTCACGGTGCCACGCTCGTGACGGGCGACCTGGAGGACCCGGCTTCGTTGCTGACGGCCCTCGACGGGGCCCGAGACGTGTTCTCGATGCAGATGCCCGACCTGGCCGATCTCATGGGCGACTCGGAGGTGCGGTACGCCGGCAATCTCGCCGCGGCGGCGCAGAAGGCCGGCGTCGAACAGATCGTGCACACCTCGGTGTCGGGGGCAGGCCAGCCGCGATCCTCTCCGAGGTCCGCGGAAAGCCCATCACCCTTCCCGCCGACCTGTCGGAGGTACGGGCCGCCGGCCTGCGCAGCGAGTATGTCCTGTCGCAGCAGTACGCCAGCCTGCACCCCGCACCGGCGCGTCCCGAGTTCGCCCACGCCCTCGCGATCCCGGCCACGACCTTCACCGACTGGGCCCACGCCACCCTCTGAACACGACGTTCCCCACGGGCCTTGACCTCTACAGGCCGGACGCCATCGCCGCTGCCGTGAGCTAACAGCTGTGTGACGGCGTTCGGAAGAGACGTTCGATGATGGTCTGCCAGCTGTCGGCCAACGGGACGGAGGCCGGGGTGGGGTCGGCCGGGACGGGTGGCGTCATGCCCAGATAGAGCAGGATCGGGCCTTCGAGGGCGGCGGTGAGCTGGACGGCCAGACTGTCGAGGTCGGCGAGGTCCAACTGCCCGTGTTGGCGTGCCTGCC
This sequence comes from Nonomuraea aurantiaca, assembly GCF_020215705.1. Lineage (GTDB taxonomy): Bacteria > Actinomycetota > Actinomycetes > Streptosporangiales > Streptosporangiaceae > Nonomuraea > Nonomuraea aurantiaca. Next base: position 120,129 of record NZ_JAIWNB010000017.1, read on the forward strand.
CCAGGAGCATGCGGATGTGCACCCGGGAGAGGTTGTGCTCGCCGACGGGGACGGGCTGGTTGCGGTCCAGGGCCGCGCGGACGATCGCGTGGTGGTCGAGCAGAAAGGCGATGCGGGCCCGGCCGTAGGCGATCAGCCGCCGCACCGGGTCGGCTCCGGGGCCGAGCGGCGGTGGCCCGCCCATGACGGCCTGCTGGAAGGCGCGGTCGTCCTCGTCCACCAGGGCCTGGAAGATTCCCGCGCGGGTGCCGAACCGGCGAAAGACGGTCCCTTTGCCCAGGCCGGCCCGTTCGGCCAGGCCGTCCATGGTCACCTTCTCCACCCCGTGCTCGGCGATCATCTCGCGGGCCACCTGGAGCAGTTGCAGACGGTTGCGTGCCGCGTCCACGCGTTCGGCACGGGGACGACCGAAGGGCACCACAGGGAGATCCACAAGTTCTCACCCTACCCCTGGAGTAGAAAGCGGGGTAAAGTCCGCTTATGCTGAGGCGAGTCACGGCACTGGCACCCCGGCCAGACCCGCCGCCGACCCCGCTGAGCCGCATGACGCGGCACTCCAAAGGAGACGATCATGAGCCTGTTCCGGCTGGACGCCAGCATCCTTCCCGGCACCTCTTCCAGCGCCGAGCTCGCCGACCTCGTCGAAGCCGAGTGGACCGCGACCCGGCCCGGTGTGCCCGTGGTGCGCCGTCACCTGGCCACCGACCCGCTGCCCGCCGAGGCATGGGCGCTCGCGGCGACCGCGGGATTCACCCCCGAGCCCGACCGCACCCAGGCGCAGCGCGACGCGCTCGCGCTGGCCGTGCGGCTCGCGGCCGAACTGGAGGCGGCCGACGCGGTCCTGCTGGCCGTGCCGCTGTACAACTACGGGGTCTCCCAGCACTTCAAGACCTGGGCCGACCTGGTCATCGCCGGGGCGGGCACCGGCACCCCGGTGCTCAAGGGCAAGCCGACCGTGCTGGCCACCGTACGTGGGGGCGGCTATGGACCCGGCACCCCACGCGAGGGCTGGGACCACTCCACCCCGTACCTGACGCGGGTCCTGGCTGACATGTGGGAGGCCGACCTCACCGTCGTCGAACGGGAGCTCACTCTCGCCGCCGCAAATCCGGCCATGGAAGCGCTGCGCCCGCTGGCCGCGCAGCTGCACGGCGACGCCCTCGCCGCCGCCCGCGACGCGGGCCGAGAGCTGGCCGCCAAGTAGCCGCACGCACTGGTCGCGAATTGACGTGTCATGCACCTCGAGGCGGGCGTACGTCAGCTCGTCCAGCCGGTCGCGAGGGCGGTCGCCTACTCGAAGAGGGACGGGTCTCCCGTGCCGCGGCGAAGAATCTCGGGCTCACCCTGCGAGAAGTCGACGACGGTGGTCGGGGTGGCGCCGCACTCGCCGGAGTCGATGACGGCGTCCACCAGGTGGTCGAGCCGCTCCTTGATCTCCCAGCCCTGCGTCGCGGGTTCGGTCTCGTCGGGCAGCAGGAGGGTGCTCGACAGCAGCGGTTCGCCGAGCTCGGCCAGCAGCGCCTGGGTGACGACATGATCAGGGATCCGGACGCCGACCGTCTTCTTCCGGGGATGCAGCAACCGCCGCGGCACCTCCTTGGTCGCGGGCAGGATGAACGTGTAGCCACCCGGAGTCGCCGCCTTGACCAACCGGAACACCGCATTGCTCACATGAACGAACTGACCGAACTGCGCGAAGTCCCTGCAGAGCAGCGTGAAGTGATGATCGCTGCCGAGGCTGCGGATCTCCCTGATCCGATCGAGGCCCTCCTTGTTGCCCAGGCGGCACCCCAGCGCGTAGCAGGAGTCCGTCGGGTACGCGATCAGCCCGTCCGCGTATAAAGACTCGACGACCTGGCTGATCAGGCGGGGCTGGGGGTTGTCCGGATGCAGAGCGAAATACTTGGCCACACCTCGGATCTTAGAAGCGGCCACCCCATCGCATGACACGCGCCCCCTGGGCTCCAGGCCGCCGTGCGGCGCGAGGCCGCCGGAATGGGCACTGGTCGAGCAGGATCACAGGACCGGCCGGCTTCACTGACCACGCCCATTCATCGAGGATGCCGGGGTGCGAGGGGGAGTGCCCTCCCCCTCGTCGGCCGTCCGGGTGGCCCGGGCGGCCAAGCTCGCGGAGGTGGAGTTGGCCGCCCTGTGGTGAGGGCCGTCGCGGAGAGGTGCCGCAAGGTGTCCGCCGAACGCGGGACCCACCCCTGATCCAGGCGATCCTGAAAAGGGCTCAGCGACGAATCCAGTAAATATTCACTCGTTATCAAGACGCCTAAGTTGTTTCTGTCCGGCGCTTGATGTGGCTCCGGGTCGGCAAGCGCTGATTCCATTTTATGTTCAGTATTTGTCAAGAGCGCATCCAAGCGTTTCAGCCGCGAGCGGCGACGTGATGCAGCGAATCGACGCCGGATCTGCCCTTGTGAAAGCTCTGTGGCGTTGCTCACATGCCGAATGTGTATTTCTACGCAGAACGACCACTACCGTCTTCCATACGGTCTGCAGTGGCCAATCAGTCACAAGAACCAGTCAAGAAGGAAAGGCAATGATGAATACGTTAAAGCAGGCGGGCAACGGGCGAATCTCGTGGCGGCGCGTCATTGGCGGCGCGGCGGCGGCGGGAGCGGTCGCGGTGGTGGCCGCCACGGCGTTGACCGCCGCTCCCGCGGCCGCCGCACCGGAGTGGCGGTTGCCCCACCCCGCCGAGGCGAGCACGGTCCTCGTCGCGCACAGCCGCGCTCCCATGGCCGGCGCGTCCAGGAAGTACTACTTCGCCGCCGGCCTCCTCGGCAGGAATGAGGTGCGCGAAGCGGGCAAGAAGGTCAACGACCCGGACGGCGTGGCCGTTGCCAAGTTCCGTATCAACGGCAACCGCTTCTACTACTTCGTCCAGTGGAGGAGGACCGGCAAGCCCACCAACTTCCACATCCACCGGGGCAAGGCGGGCGTGAACGGCCCCGTGGTGATCGACCTGCTGTCCCAGGGCACGATTCGCGGCAACACCAGCTTCGGTTCCGTCCGCGTCAAGAGCAGCCTGCTCAGGGACATCAAGAAGCACCCCAAGAACTGGTACGCCAACTTGCACACCGCCCAGTTCCCCGACGGCGCGGTCCGCGGCCAGCTCCACAATGGCGCCCACTGGTAAATCGCTCTCTACGGCGAGGCATTTCACCAGAGGTGGAATGCCCCGCCCGGCGGCCGGCGGCCCGCACGTCGATCGGCAAGCAGTGGCCGGTGCGCCGGGACGTGGACGGCGGCGGCGTACTCGTGGGTCAGGCGGCGACCTTATGACCGCCGCCGCGGGCACGCGAATCCGGATCTCGCCCGGCCCGGCCTCGGGAACCGGCAGCTCCAGAGCCCGCAGCACCTCCGGCCCGCCGAACTCCGTCAGCCCCACAGCCCCCTGCAAGATCTCCGGCGTACGTCTTCGTACGATGCATGCAACCGCTACCGGTCACAGAGCGTGAGAGGTGCTGGCAGGGACCCCCACCTGCGGCGGGATGTGCCTACCCTGGCGGTATGGACAACCGGGACAAAATCAGCGCATTCCTCCGCTCCCGGCGAGACAAGATCACACCCGAGCAGGCGGGACTGCCGGTGTACGGCCAGCGGCGGGTCCCCGGCCTGCGCCGGGGCGAGATCGCGATGCTCGCCGGGGTGAGCGTGGAGTACTACACGCGCCTGGAGCGCGGCAACCTCAGGGGCGTCTCCGACAGCGTGCTGAACGCCCTCGCCCAGGCCCTGCGCCTGGACGACATCGAGCGCATGCACCTGTACGACCTCGCCCGCGCCGCAGGGCCCGCGCCCCATGGGCAGGCGAGGCAGCGGGAGAGCCGGCCGGTGCTGCGGCCGAGCATGGCGCGGATCATCGAGGGCATGCCGCAGCTGCCGGCATTCGTGAAGAACGACCGCCTGGACACCCTGGCCGCCAACCCGCTGGGCCGGGCGCTGTTCTCGCCGATGTACGCCGATCCGACGTGCCAGGCGAACAGCGCCCGGTTCGCCTTCCTCAACCCCGAAGCCCGGCAGTTCTACGTCGATTGGAAGCGTGTCGCCCACGGCGCCGTCGGCGTGCTGCGCATCGCGGCGGGAAAGAACCCCTACGACCGGGAGCTGTCGAACCTGATCGGTGAGCTGTGCACCCGCAGTGACGCCTTCCGGGTGCTGTGGGGCTCCCACGACGTGCATGTCTTCCGCGAGGGCACCAAGCGCCTGCGCCACCCGGTCGTCGGCGAGCTGGAACTCGAACACGAGAGTCTGGCCCTGCCGGACGAGAACGGGTTGAGCGTGGTCGTCTACAGCGCACCGCCGGGAAGCGCCGCGGAGGACGGTCTGAAGCTGCTCGCCAGCTGGTCCGCCACCGCAGGTCAGGAGCAGGACGCTGACACCCCGTCGACGCACTAGCATGCGCAAGGACGAAGCCGGGTCCACCGGCCTGACTGACTGCTTGCCGAGGAGTGGCGGGATGTTCGAGAAGTTCAGCGACCGAGCTCGACGTATCATCGTCCTGTCCCAGGAGGAGGCCAGGGCGCTCAACCACGACTCCATCGGGACCGAGCACGTTCTTCTCGGTCTGATCCGTGAGGGTGAGGGTGTGGGCGCCCAGGTTCTCACGAACCTGGGCCTCAGCCTTGAGGATGTGCGCCGGCAGGTCGAGGAGAGCCGGGGCCGAGGCCGGTCCGCTACGTCGGGCTACCTTGCGTTCACGCCGGCGGCCAACGAAGTGCTCCAGGCGGCGAACCAGGAGTCCTTGCGCCGCGGTCTTGACTACATCGGCACCGAACACCTCCTGCTCGGGCTCATCCGCGACGGCGAGAGTCTGGCGGCCCAGGTGCTGGTCAAGCTCGGCGCCGACCTCGACCAGGTCGGGCGGACCACGGACGAACTCCTCCAGCGATACCTGGCCAGATAGCCGCTCGGGAGCGTCAGCCAAGACCGATCAGGGGCTCGATGCGCTCCCACGCGGGAGGCTCCGGCCACCCGGCCGCCGCGTCCGGGCCCGCGGGCCCCAGGCCGAGCACCGCGCAGGCCAGCAGGTGCTCGCCGGGCGGCAGATCGCCCATCAGCGTGGGGATCGTGGTGCGCGCCGCGAGCACGTTCGTGCCGGGCAGGGCCGTGACCAGCTCGCCCTCCCGCCCGCCGGTCAGGTCCTCGATCACGCACAGACCGTGGGGCGAGTCCAGCCGGGCCCGGCCGGAACCGGTGTCGACCCGGACGGGCGGCCGGTCGCGGTCGACCGCGAAGGCGCCCTCGGCCGTGCGCAGCGCCCGCCCGGTCCTGATCCGGTGCACCCGTACGTGCCACGGCGGCAGCGCCACCAGCCAGGTCTCGATCTCCACGTCCGCCCAGGGCGTCCAGTGGGAGTGCAGCACACCGTCGGCGGCGGAGACCTGATCCGGCAGCTCGCAGGGCCGCCAGTGCTCGCCGTCCTCGCTGAGCGCCAGCGTGCTGTCGAAGGCGCCCTGCTCCAGCTTCAGCGTCCCGGCGGGCACGCTGAAGCCGAACCGCGTGGAGTAGGCGAACTTGGCGTACTTGGCCGCCCCGTGCCGCGCCCACGGGTTGCGCTGCCCCGCGCTGAGCAGCACCACGTGCCGTCCCTCCTCGCAGCGCATCAGCGCCACGCCCGCCTCCGGCTGGGTGCTGACCTCGGGCAGCGGGGGAGCGTCGGCCTCCTTGGCGGTCCAGAACGGGTGCTCGGCGGGCAGGGCGAGCGGCAGGTACGCCTTCATGGCCCAGTACGGCGAGCCGGGCGCGTTGTACTGCTCGGCCATGTGCGGCTGGGGATAGCCGTAGCCGATGGTGAGCAACCCCGCGGCGTCGCGGATGGGCCGGCTGTCCCACCAGCGCAGGTTCCGCAGCAGATGCCCCTTGGTCACCTCCCACGGCAGCGCCTCGACGCCGGCGAAGGCCAGCGCCCCCCAGAACGCCGACTGCGCGAAACGGTAGGTCAGGCTCCTGCCGAACGGGACGGCCACCCCCTCGCTGGAGAACCAGTGCTGGAAGTCCTGGGCGAACGTCGCGGCCCGCTCGCGGAAGCGCCCGGCCCTGTCCTGGTCGTGACCGAGCGCCGCGTAGATGAGGCCGTAGTAGTGCATGGCGAACGGGATGTAGTAGTCGCGCTGCCACGTCGGCCCGTCGGAGTACCACCCGCGCCCGAGGTCGAACTCCTCCAGCCGGTCGAGCCTGGCCGTGTTGGCGTCGTGGTCGTGGGAGATCCCGACGCGGTCGAGCCCGAGCCCCACCATGACCGGGAAGAACAGCCAGTTGTTGTTGTTCGGCTCCACGGTGACGGCGTGCCGTAGCCAGGCGGCCACCGTGTCGCGCTGCGGGCCGGTCAGCGGGTCCCAGATCCGCTCGGGGGCCAGGGCGAGCGCCAGGCCGATGGCGGCGGTCTCGACCAGCCGCTGGTTCTTGTCGAAGACCGCGCCCCAGTAGTCGGGGTGGTCGGGGTCGGTCCCGGCGGCGAGCCCGGCGCTCCAGAGCTCCCAGTGGTCGAACGCCCCGCCGCCGGCAGCCAGCGGCGCCAGCCCCCACAGCGGGCGTGCAAACGCTTCCAGCTCGGCGGACGCCAGGTCGTAGTGCGCCGTGTGGAACCCCAGCCGCAGTCGTCCCCGCCCCGGGCTGAATCGGGAAATCAGGGGCGTGACCAGGTCCAATACCTGACGCGCCAACTCGTCTCGATCGCCGCCGGGCCGGTCGTCGGGGTGCACGGGGGTCTCTCTTTCGCTGGGAAAGCGCTATCCCGAGCTAGGTTTCCCCCCGTCGCCCTCGCTTGTCAACACCGTGACAGCCGAGGGTGGGGCCGTGCTGTCGCGGACGTGCAGCTCCATCGGCAGGGTCAGCGGCTCCCCGTCGTGCCCCTCGGTCATGAGGGCCACCAGCATCTCGGCCGCCTGCCTGCCGAGCTGCCCCCGGGGCACCGACACCGTGGTCAGGCCCGTGTGCGCCACGTGGTCCAGCGCGATGTCGTCGAACCCCACCACCGACAGCTCCTCGGGAACCCGCACCCCGAGCTCGCGCATCCGGGTCACCGCCCCCAGGGCCACCAGGTCGTTGTAGGTGGTGAGCGCGGTGGCGCCGGTGCCGGCCACCGCGGCGGCGGCCTCGTACCCGCAGCGGCTGGTCGCCCCGCACGGCAGGATCGTGACCGACAGGCCGAACGCCTTGGCGGCCTCCAGCGCCCTGATCCGCTCGGAGTTGGCCCAGGACACCTCGGGCCCGCTCAGGTAGGCGACCCGGCGGTGGCCCAGCTGCGCCAGGTGGCCGCAGATCAACATCATCCCGCCGAAGAAGTCGGCGGAGACGGCGGGCGCGGCGAGGCCGGGGACGATCCGGTTGAGCAGGACGAGCGGGTGGCCCCGGCCGGTCAGGACGGCCAGGTCGGCGCGCTCCAGACGGGAGGAGGCGAGCAGCACCCCGTCGCAACTGCGCATGAGGTCCTCGACGAGGTCGTGCTCGATCGAGGGGTCGTCGTCCGACTCCATGACCATGACGCGGCGCCCGTGGGAGCGGGCGACGGCCGAGACCGCCTTGAGCACGCCGGGAAAGTAGGGATTGGCCAGGTCGGGGACCAGCACGCCGATGGTGCCCCACTCGCCGCGGGCGAGCCCCTGCGCCGCCGCGTTGGGCCGGTAGCCCAGCTCTGTGACGGCGTCGTGGACCCGCGCCGCCAGCGCGGGATCGACCTTCGCCGTGCCGTTGAGCACGCGGGAGACGGTCGAGGCCGACACCCCCGCGGCCGCCCCGACGTCGCTGATCGTCACCCGGCTCCCGCGGCCCTGCCGCAGATTACGCACCCGCTCCTCCTGCCCCCCGCGCGCCCGTCAGCCGAGCAGCCCGCGCAGATGATCCAGATCTCTCCGTACGGCCGCCACCGGGTCGGCCGCCGGGTAGTGGACGTGCAGCGACAGCACCCCGCTGTAGCCGCGTTCGCGCAGCCCGGGGAGGATCTCCGCCCAGCGGACCACGCCCCCGTCCGCGAACGGCTGCCACTCGCAGGTCCAGCCGTCCGCGCCCGATCGCCAGACGGCGTTCTTCACTCCCATGCAGGCCATCCGATCGCCCAGCAGATCGACGTTGAGCGCCCATGCCTCGCTGCCCTCCTTGGCCTGGTTGCCGGGGTCGGCGTAGAAGCGCACGTCGTTCAGGTCGCCGGCGAGTGCGAGAGCGAGCGAGGCGGATGGATGGATCGTACCGTGATGCAGCTGGACCGCCACCCGCACGCCGTGCCGGGCGGCGAGGCCGGCCAGGCGGGTCAGCGCGGCTCTGGCCTCCTTCAGCTGATGCTGGTAACCGATGGCGGGGTCGTAGCGGTAGAAGCCCGTCCGGACGAGGGGGACGCCGGCCTCGCCGCAGGCCGCGATCATCCGTTCGGCGTCCGCGTCGGCGTCGAGGAAGTCGGTGGTGACGACGTCGAGGGTGAGCCCGCGGCGCCCGAGCTCCGCGGCGACGACGGCGATGCCGTCCGGGTCTGTGGGGCTGACCGTCTGGCCCTCGCGCACGAGGAGGTCCGCCCCCTCGGCGCCCACCGAGGCCACCGCCTCGGCCAGCTGGGGGGCGTCGATGGAGCCGAAGGGCTTGGTGAAGGCGAGCAGGCGCACACGTACTCCTGAAGTTGAGAAAGCGCTTGTACATCTTGGGTCAGACGGACTTCATCGCTGAGCATCCATCTGAAACCGCTTTCTCACAAGCCTTGAAACAGGGAATGAGGCGGGCTACTCTCGACCCACCCTCGGGTAAGCGCTTACCAGCCGCCCGAACCCCCTCTGACCTCCGCCTCCTTAGGAGGGTCCATGATCCCCCGTTCGCGTTGGACCGCCGTGATGGCCACCGCAGCCATGGCGTCACTGCTCGTTGCGGCGTGCGGCACCTCGAGCAGCCCGAGCGGAGGTGGCTCGCAGACCACGTTGCGGATCTGGGACTTCTCCGCCGAACAGGTGAACTTCCACAAGGATGTCGGCGCCCAGTTCACCAAGGAACATCCCGACATCAAGATCGAGTGGCGCTCGATCACCCAGGCCGACTACATGAAGACCCTGCCGCTGGCCTTCCAGAGCAACCAGGCGCCGGACATGTTCTACTGGAACGCGACCGGGCTGTCCCAGCTGCTGGACCAGAAGTGGATCAGTCCCCTCAGCCCTGGTGGCACCGTCCCCGCCGACTTCGTCAAGCGCTGGCCGGACGGGTCCTTCCTGGAAGGCATCAACATGCAGGACGGGAAGACCTACGGCTTCCCGTTCTCGGAGAACCTCTACTGGGGCTCCGGCTACATGTTCCTCAATAAGCAGGTCTTCCAGCAGGCCGGGCTGGACGTCAACAATCCGCCCAAGACCTGGACCGACCTCAAGAACGCCTGCGCGCAGATCAAGGCCAAGACCAAGGCCGAGTGCATCGCCGCCCCCACCAAGGGCCCGGACATGCAGCGCATCTGGTACGCGATGATCAGCAGCGTCTCGACGGATGAGTTCTTCGACTACAAGACGGGCAAGTTCGACCTGACCGAGCCCGGGCAGGTGAAGACCTTCGCCTTCATCCAGGAGCTCAAGAAGGCCGGGTACCTGGCGCCGGGGACCAACGACAAGAACTTCTCCCGCCAGCAGTTCGCCGCCGATCAGGCCGGCATCTTCTTCGACGGCACCTGGCTGCCGAGCGTGTGGGCCAGCCAGGGCTTCACCAGCGACAAGTACGTGGTGGCGCCGCGCGTCAACCCCGACAGCGGGCAGACCGGCGCGGCCGGCCGCAAGTACGACACCAACAAGTACTGGGTCAGCTCGCAGACCAAGCATCCCGACGCCATGTGGACGTTCATTCAGTGGATGACCGACCCCAACGGCTACTTCGTCAAGCAGTACTACAAGAGCGCCTTCGGCACGCTCGCCTATGTCGACAACCAGAAGATGGTCACCGACCCGGCGCTCAGGCAGATCATGGAGATCGGCGGAAAGCCGGGCTACCGGGTTCAGCTCCCCGTGCCGCTGCTCAAGTGCCCCGACATCGCCAAGTCCAAGGCGTACGTCAACGCGCTGTCGAAGAGCCCCGACGGGGAGTGGGAGGCCATGGGTGAGGCGCTGACCAGCGGCCAGCCTCTGGAGACCGTGGGCGCCGCCATCGTCAAGCAGCGGCAGACCGCGCTGGAGGAAGGGCTCAAGCAGGAGGCGGCCAGCGGCCTGAAGGTGTCGATGGACTGCTACACCTTCCCCGACTGGGAGTACACGAAGGACTTCACCTCGGACATGTACCGCAACTGACCGGACTCCTCGTGAGGACACATCCATGACAACCACCGCTCCCGCCCCCGGGAGGGAAAGGGTGACGGACCGGGACCGGTCGCCCGCCAAGCGTGTGCCCGAGCGCGCCGATCACTCCCGCGAGCGCGTGCGCGGCATCGAGAGGGTCTGGCTGCTCGTCTTCCTGGCCCCCTTCCTCCTGCTCTACCTCGGCTTCACCATCTGGCCGCTGATCGCGACGATCTACTACTCCTTCTTCGACTGGTCGGGCGTCGGCCCCATCGACCACTTCGTCGGGGGCGGCAACTACGGCACGATCCTGGCCGACCCGCTGTTCTGGCTCTCGGTGGTCAACACGCTGGTCTTCGCCCTGCTGACGACCGTCATCAAGCTGCCGATCTCGCTGCTGGCGGCGATCCTGCTGACCCGCAAGTGGCTGCGCGGCAAGCGGTTCTTCCGGACCATGTTCTTCGCGCCGCTCATCATCCCCGTCGCCATGGCGGGGCTGGTGTTCACCTACCTGCTCAACCCGTCCAACGGCGCGCTGAACGCGATTCTGCGCGACCTCGGCCTGGTCGACCAGGGGTTCGACGTGTTCGCCAACAGGTGGAGCGCGCTGGTCGTGCTCGTACTCGTCTCCATCTGGCAGATCTTCGGCCAGTACATGATCTACTGGATCGCGGCGCTGCAGAACGTGCCGGAGGAGGTCTACGAGGCTGCCGCCATCGACGGCGCGGGGGAGTGGAAGAAGCTCACCCGCATCACGCTGCCGATGATCCGCCCGGTCGCCGTGATCATCACCCTGCTCGGCCTGGTGAACGCCATGCACGTCTTCGGGCTGGTCGTCACGCTCACCGCGGGCGGGCCCGGCACCAGCACCTACGTGGTGTCCTATTTCATCTACCAGAACGCCTTCGGCTCGGTGCCGTTCGCCTATGGCTACGCCTCGGCCGCGGCGCTGCTGTTCTCCGTCATCGCCTTCGTCCTGGTCTCCGCCCAGGGCCTCGCGGTCCGCCGGGCTCAGCGGCTCAGGAAGGAGTACGGCGTCTGATGGCAGCGACCACTCGGGCGGGCCGGCGCAGCCATGCCGTGCGGGCCAACCTCATCGCCCTGCCGATCCTGCTGGTCGTCGGGCTCGTGTGGGTCTATCCCTTCCTGTGGACCATCTCGGCCGCGTTCAAGACCCAGGCGGGGATGTTCACCAGCGGCGCGAGCCTCCTGCCCGACCAGCTGAACTTCGACAACTTCGTCCGGGCCTGGGTCAACGCCGGGTTCTCCGGATACTTCTTCAACACGGTGCTCTACTCGGCCGCCTCGACCCTGGTCGAGCTGGTCAAGGCGGCCCTGTGCGGCTACGTGCTGGCCAGGTACGAGTTCCCCGGCCGTACCCTGCTCTACCGGATGATCGTGGGGACCCTGTTCATCCCGGTCGCCTCGATCATCGTGCCGCAGTTCGTGCTGATCGAGAACCTCGGCCTGCTGAACACCCGGGCCGGGGTCATCCTGGCCATGTCCGGCGGCGCCGGCGCGCTCTACGTCCTGCTGTTCGTCGGGTTCTTCTCCAGCGTCCCGACCGACCTGTTCGAGGCGGCCAAGCTCGACGGGGCCGGTTTCCTCAAGACGTTCCGCCTCATCCTCCCGCTGGCCAAGCCGGTCATCGCGGTGGTGGTCATCTTCCAGTTCATCAGCAGCTGGAACGAGTTCAACATCCCCCTGGTGTTCACGCTCGGCCAGCCCGAGCTGCAGAACCTCGCCGTCGGGATGCTGTCCTTCCAGGGCGAGCACGCGACAGACTGGACCGGGTTCGCCGCCGGGATGACGATCTCGTTCCTGCCGATGCTGATGATCTTCCTGTTCTTCCAGAGCTACTTCACGCGCGGCCTGGCCGGCGCCACGAAGGGATGACGCGTGAGGCATGGGGCGTTCGCCTACACCTGGGACGTCGTGGGCGACCCCGCGGCGGCCGAGCGCATCGCCGGTCTGGGCGTGAGCACGGTGACCCTGCAGGCCGCCTACCACTCGGTCCGGGCCGTCACGCCGTGGCACCCGCGCCACCGGATCGTGCAGGCCGACCACGCGGCGGCCTACTTCCGGCTGCGCCCCGAGCGCTGGCGCGGCCGGCTCCGGCCGCACCCGCCGAGCTGGGCAGTGGCCGACGAGGACCGGTTCGGCACGGCGCTGACCGCGCTGGCCGGGGCGGGGCTGCGGGCGGAGGCCTGGCTGGTGCTCACGCACTCCTCGGTGCTGGGCCGCCAAGCGCCCGACCTGACGGTCACGAACGCCTACGGCGAGTCCTATCCCTACGCGCTCTGCCCCGCCCAGCCCGACGTCCACGACTACGCGCTCACTGTCGTGGGCGAGGTGTGCGAGCAGTACGACGTGCCCGCGCTGATGCTGGAGGCGTGCGGCTGGCTGGGCATGGAGCACGCCGGCCACCACGAGAAGACCTCCGGCGCCGACCTGTCCGCCTGCGGCAAGGCGCTGCTGTCCCTCTGCCTCTGCCCGGCCTGCCGGGCCGGGCTGGCCGGGCGCGGCCTGGACGTCGAGGAACTGGCGCGTGACGTGCGCGCCGCCGTGGACGGGGAGCTCCAGTGGGGCGTCCCGGCCGGGACGAGCCTGGACGAAGTACTCGGCTCCGAGCGTGCCCAGGCGGTGTACGGTCACCGCGGGCAGGTCATCGCCGGCCTGGTCCGGGAGGCCGCGGCGCTGGCCGGCGGCCGTGAGCTGCTGCTCATGGCCACCGACGACCCGCAGGTCACCGGCCCCGACGTGGGCATCGACCTGGCCTCCTTCGACGCGCCGGCCGACGCGTACGTGCTCAAGTGCTGGGGCCAGGAGGAGGCGGCCCGGGCCCAGGTGAAGGCCGCGGCGAGCCGTACCGAGGTCCCGATCGTCGCCAACCTGACCGTGCTGGAGGACGGGCACGCCCGGATCCCGGCTCTGGCCGCCGACCTCGTCGCCGGGGGCGCGCGGCAACTGCGTTACTACCACGCCGGGCTGGGCTCACCGGCCCGCCTGGCCAGTGTGCGGGCGGCGGCTCGCTTGAAGGAGAGATCATGCTGAACGGCCTTTATGTGATGGACTTGAACCGCTTCGACGACGTCTACGGCCCGGAGGCCATGGCCGCGCTCGAACGGCACCTGTCCATCGACTCGCCCCCGCTCACCGCTGACCAGCTCACTCCCGACGTGCTCGGCGGCCTTGAGGTGCTGGTGACCGGATGGGGCGCGCCCAAGCTGGACGCCGAGTTCCTCGCCGCCGCGCCCAAACTCTCGCTGGTGCTGTACGGCGCGGGCTCCATCCGCTCGATGGTGACCCCGGAGATGTGGGCCAGGGGAGTGCGGGTCACCACGGCGGCCACGGCCAACGCCGAGCCGGTCGCCGAGTTCGCGCTCTCGCAGATCCTGTACGCGCTCAAGCACGGCTGGCGCTACGTGCTGAACGCGCGCGCCGCCGCCGCCCCCGCCCCGCGCGGACCCGAGCTGGGGGCCTACGGCGCGACGGTCGGGCTGGTCTCGCTCGGCGCCACGGGCCGGGCCACGGCGCGGCTGCTCGCCCACCACAAGCTCGACGTGCAGGCCCACGACCCGTACGCCGACCCGGCGGAGGCCGAGCGGCTCGGGGTGCGCCTCGTCGGCCTCGAGGAGCTGTTCGCCACCTCCGACGTGGTCAGCCTGCACGCCCCGCTCACCCCCGAGACGAGCGGCATGGTCGGCGCCGGGCTGCTGGAGTCGATGAAGCACGACGCCACCCTGATCAACTCGGCGCGCGGCCAGCTGGTCGACGAGGCCGCGCTCGTGGACGTGCTGAGCCGGCGGACCGACCTGTTCGCCGTCCTCGACGTCACCCACCCGGAACCGCCGGTCGCCGGGTCGCCGCTGTTCACGATGCCGAACATCGTCGTCACCCCGCACGTGGCGGGCAGCCTGGGCCACGAGCGCCGCCGTCACGGCGAGGCGATGGCCGAGGAGCTCGCCCGCTACGTCGCGGGGGAGCCGCTGCTGTACGAGATCATCGAGTCCGGCCTGGCGAGAAGGGCGTGAGCGTCACCCTGGTGCTGCTGCCGCCGCACGGTCCGGCCACCGCGGGCTGGCAGGCCCGGCTGGAGCAGGCGGTGCCGGGGCTCGTCGTCCTCCAGCCGGAGAGCGCGCCGGAGGCGGCACAGGCGCTGGCGGAGGCCGACGCCGCCTACGGCGCGCTGCCCGCGGACCTGCTGGCGCACGCCGGGCGGCTGCGCTGGCTGCAGGCGCCGCAGGCCGGGCCGCCGCCGGCGTTCTACCATCCGGCCCTGGTCGCGCACCCCGTACAGGTCACCAACATGCGCGACACCTACACCGACCACGTGGCCGCGCACACGCTGGCGCTCGTGCTCGCGCTGGCCAGGGACCTGCCCAGGTACGCCCGCGAACAGGCCCGCGCGCGCTGGGCGCCCGACTGGGACCCCGGCGCCGTGCTGCCCCTGGGCGAGGCCACGGCCCTGGTCGTGGGGGTGGGCGCGGTCGGGGCCGAGGTCGGCAGGCTGCTGGCGGCGTTCGGCACCAGGGTCGTGGGCACGGACGCCCGGCGCGGTGGCCCCGTGCCGGGCTTCGCCGAAGTGCTGCCGCCGGACGCCCTCGACCGGCTGCTTCCCGAGGCGGACCTGGTCATCCTGACGGTCCCGCAGACCCCCGCCACCGAGGGCCTGCTGGACGCGCGGCGGCTGGCGCTGGCCAAGCGGGGGGCGTACGTGGTCAACGTCGGCCGCGGGGCCATCGTCCGGCTCGACGACCTGGCCGCCGCGCTGTCCTCGGGCCACCTGGCCGGCGCGGCCCTGGACGTCTTCGAGACCGAGCCGCTCCCCGCCGACCACCCGCTCTGGCGGCGTCCCGACGTCATCATCACCCCGCACGTCGCGGGCGTGGGACCGCACGCCTCGGAGCGGTGCTTCGCCGTCCTGCTGGAGAACGCCCGCCGCTTCGTGGCCGGGCGAGAACTGATCAATGTGGTGGACAAGTCGGAATGGTACTGATCACGTGAACCAGATAGCACGCGTCGAGACCTTCACCGTGGCCCTGCCCTCGCTGCGCGACTTCGCCGTGGCGGGCGGGTCCGTGGTCCAGAGCGGCCGCCCCGCCATCAGGGTCCTGGTGAAGGTCACGGCCGACGACGGCGCCACCGGATGGGGCGAGGCCACCCCGATTCCCTCATGGACGTACGAGACCACCGAATCCATCGTCTCCACCATCGAGGGATACCTTGCCCCGGCCGCCGTGGGCCGCCCGCTGTGGGACCTCGACGGGCTCTGCCGCGCCTTCGACCGCACCATCAGCAAGGGGTTCTCGATCGG
Source organism: Nonomuraea aurantiaca (assembly GCF_020215705.1). Taxonomy (GTDB): domain Bacteria; phylum Actinomycetota; class Actinomycetes; order Streptosporangiales; family Streptosporangiaceae; genus Nonomuraea; species Nonomuraea aurantiaca. The sequence continues at coordinate 135,684 of NZ_JAIWNB010000017.1, forward strand.
CATGCCGCTGGCGCGCGCGGCGGTGGACGTGGCCTGCCACGACGCCTACGCCCGCAGCCTGGGCGTGTCCCTCGGCGAGCTGTGGGGCCGGCGCAGACGCGACACCATCGAACTGGCCTGGATCGTGTCGGGTGAGTCGGCGTCCGAGGCCGCGGACTCGGTGGCCGAGGGCCGCGCGCACGGCTACCGCCACGTCAAGGTCAAGCTCGGCCTGCACACCGAGGACGAGGACGTGGCCATCGTGGCCGCCGTACGGGCCGCCGCCCCCGACGCCGTGCTCTGGGTGGACGCCAACCAGGGCTACACGGCCGCCGCCGCGCTCCGGGTGGCCAGGCGCCTGACCGATCTGAACGTCTTCGTCTTCGAGCAGCCGCTGCCGTCCAACGACATCGCCGGACTGCGCCGCCTGCGTGACGCCAGCCCCATCCCAGTGGCCGTGGACGAGAGCCTGCGTCACCCGAGCGACCTGGCGACGTTCGTCCGGCTCGACGCCATCGACGTCGCCGTCGCCAAGGTGCAGCGCTGCGGCGGGCTGACCCTGGCCCTGCGCCAGTGCCAGCTCGCCGAGGACAGCGGCCTGGCCGTCATGGGCTCCGGCCTCACCGAGTCCGACATCGGGCTGGCCGCCTCGCTGCACCTGTTCGCCGCGTTCGGCGTGGACACGCCCGTCGACCTCAACGGCCGGCAGTTCATCACCAGCCCGTACGCCACGGACCCGGTCATCACCGTCGCCGACGGCGTCGCCCACGTGCCCACCGGCCCCGGCCTGGGGATCGGCGTGGACGAGGAGGTGGTCCGCTCGCTCGCCCTCTGACAGGCGAGCCTCGCGGCCGGCTCAGCCGAGGGGAGCGCCGAACCACTCGGGCAGCCGGCTGAGCAGCTCCTGCTGGTCTTCACCGACCCACGCCACGTGGCCGTCCGGCCGCAGCAGCGCCGCGGGCACGTCCAGCTCCTCGCTGCCGTCGGCGACGTGGTCGACCCGGTCCGCCCAGCCCGCCACCGAAAGCCGGCCGGTCCGGTCGAGCAGCAGTCCGCGGCCGCCGCGCATCAGCTCGTAGAGGCGCCCTCCCTTGAGCTCCATGTCCCGCATCCGCCGTCCCAGCAGTTCATGCCCCTGGCCGAAGTCGTAGCGGATCCCGATCGCCGAGATCTTCTCGATCAGGTACCGGTTCACCTCCTCGAAGTCCATCAATTCCGACATCAGCCGGCGCACCGCCTGGGGCCCCGGCTCGAGGGAGGTCAGCTCGACCTGCGCGCGGGTGTTGTCCAGCACGGAGGCGGCCACCGGGTGCCGTTCGGTGTGGTAGCTGTCCAGCAGTCCCTCCGGCGCCCAGCCGTCGACCGCGGCGGCCAGTTTCCAGCCGAGGTTGAAGGCGTCCTGGATGCCGAGGTTGAGTCCCTGCCCGCCCATCGGAGGATGGATGTGCGCCGCGTCGCCGGCCAGCAGCACCCGGCCGGTCCGGTAGCGCTCGGCCAGGCGGGTGGCGTCGCCGAAACGGGAGAGCCAGCGCGGCGAGTGCACGCCGAAGTCGGTGCCGGCGATCGCCCGTACCGCCTGCTTCAGCTCGTCCAGGGCCGGCGGGACCGTACGGTCCTCGGCCACCGCGTCGGCGCGCGCCACGACGCGGTAGACCCCGTCCCCGAGGGGTACGGCGCCGAACCCCTTGTGGGTCTTGCCGAGTTCGGCCACCAGGGCCGCCAGCTCCTCCGGCGGCATGGTCACCTCCGCCTCGCCCAGCAGCCACTCGACCTGGGCCGGCTCGCCGGGAAAGCCGACGCCGAGCGACTTGCGCACCGTGCTGCGGCCGCCGTCGCAGCCGACGAGGTAGCGCGAGCGCAGCCGCGTGCCGTCGGCCAGCTCGGCGGTCACCCCGTCCTCGTCCTGGCTCAGCCCGGCCAGTTCACAGCCGCGCCGGATCTCGGTGCCGAGCTCGATGGCATGCTCGGTCAGCAGGCGCTCGGTGGTGGTCTGCGGGATGGCCAGGGAGTACGGGTGCGCGGTGTCCAGCCGGTCCGGCGGCGGCTTGATGATGCCGGCGAAGGAACCGCCGACGGGGTACTGATGGCCCAGCGCGAGGAACCGGTCCAGCAGACCGCGCTGGTCCATCACCTCGATGCTGCGCGTGTGCAGGCCGAGCGCGCGGACAACCCTGGTCGGCTCCGCCTCCTTCTCCAGCACGACCGCGTACACGCCGCGCAGCCGCAACTCGGCGGCCAGCATCATGCCGACCGGTCCACCGCCGGCAACGATCACGTCAATCATGGAACCCCCCAATCCGGCGGCGCGCACACCCGCACCTCCGCGCGCCTGGCCTCGGCCGCCGATTCTGCAGCACGACCCGGGCCTTGCCGCAAGCCCCCCGGCGCGCTATACGTTGAGAGTGGAAGGAGCGGGCAACCCCCTTCCCTTCGCTTTTCGCCGTCCGTCGCGGACGGACAAGCTTCTCCCGAGCGGTGACGGCGCGGGTGGACTCCATGGGAACCGGCTTCTCGTCGGAAGCCTTGATCCGCGCGTCAGGGGGCGGCGTTCGATTTTTCGACGTGCGGGTCGGTGCGGCCCTCGGCCACCGGGGTGGCGTCAGTGAGGCGGCGTCGGCAGCGCGGCGCGGTGACGCGCCACGGTGGTGAACACCGAGCTCAGCAGGCGCGGGTAGGGGACGGGCTCGCGCGGTTCGAGGGGCGGGATGACCGCGCGGAGGACGGCGGCGAGCAGCAGTGTGACCGCGGCGGCGATCACGTAGATCGCCCGCCAGCCGAGGAGGTCGGCGACGACACCGCTGATCGTGCGGGAGAGCAGGATGCCGATCAACGAGCCTGAGGCGACCGCGCCGACCACCCGCCCGCGCCGCTCGGGCTCGGCGAGCTCGCTGGCCAGCGGGGTCAGCAGCTGCGCGCCGACGGTCGTCAGCCCGACCCCGCCGAGCGCCGCCAGGAGCACCGGGAACCTCGGGGCCGAAGCGGCGCCCAGGAGCATCGCGGCGGACAGGACCCCGATGAGGGGGATGAGCCGGCGCCGGTCGAGCACGTCGCCGAGCGGCACGATGAGGAAGATCCCGAGCGCGTATCCGACCTGGGTGACGGTCACCAGCGTCGCGGCGCTCGCAGACGAGACGCCCAGGGACGCGGCGATGACCTCGATCAGCGGCTGGGCCCAGTAGAGATTACCGACGGCCATCCCGGCGGCGATCGCGAAGACGAGGGTACGCGCCGGGGTCATCCGACGGCCGGACACAGCGGGCATGCTCGGCCCTTTCATGCGGGATCCTTTCCTGTACGAGGTGGCGTGGCACCAACGCGCCGCCGGTTCTGGCGAGCTCGCGCTGTCGCGGGTCGCGGGAAGCCCTGGCGAGATGTGTCAATTCTGTCGTTGCCTTTGACCATGCAAGGGGAAACAGCCGCGACGTGGGAGTCCCCGCTGTGAGGGGTACTGGCATGAACCCCCGGCCAAGGGCGGCGCCACCCCGTCAGGGGTGCCGGCTGAGTTCGTTCAGGCTCGGTTTCGCGACCGGCGTCTCGGTCGGCATCGCGGTTATGCTCGATCTCGCGGAACCGGACGTATCGCCGCATGGCTCCCGAAAAGGGACCGTCGGACTTGCGACAGGGATGAGGTGGGTCGGGTGGGTGAGAAGGTCACGGACAGTGAGGGAGCGGCGGGTCCGGGAGACGCCGAGCGGATGCTCGTGAGCGACATGGTCCACATCGCGACCGAGTTCCTCGACTCGCTCCCGGAGAAACTGTACTCCCGAGCGGTGCAGCTGCCTTTCGGCGACCCGGCCGTCGAAGCCGAGCGGGTCCGCTGGTTCTACACTCCCACCGACCACGGCGGGGTGCCGATCGGCGAACTCTCACCCCGGCAGCAGGGCCTCGCCATGCGGCTCCTGGCCAGCGGCCTGACGCGCCCGGCGTACGCCACCGCCTGCGTCATCATGGGTCTGGAGAACGTTCTCGACGAGCTGGAGGGGTGGAGCGCCGATTGGGGCCGGGAGCGTACCCGCGATCCGGGGCTGTACTGGGTACGCGTCTTCGGACGTCCCGGTGACCCCCTGTGGGGGTGGCGGGTCGGCGGCCACCATCTGTCGGTGAACCTCCTGATCCACGACGGAGAGATCGCGGCGACGACCCCGTCGTTCCTGGGCGCCAACCCTGCGGCATCGCCGCTGCTCGCCGGGACGCTGCGCCCGCTCGGCGGGGCCGAGGACCTCGCTCGCTCCGTGATGGGCTCGCTCCGGACGCCGGAGCAGGCGCGGGCGCTGCTGCATCCCCGCGCGATCTCCGACATCGTCTCGGGCAACCGCGCCCGCGTACGCCCCGGCGACCGCATGATGCACCTGCAGGATCTGTTCCGCGGACCGCTTCCCACGCCGCGGCTGTCCGCGCAGGCCGACCGGCACGACGAAGCCGCCGAGCGCGCCTCCGGCTACACGGAGCAGGACCACGAGACGATGGCGCTCACCCTCGAGCCCCAAGGGGTCCCCGCCCACGAGATGACGGTGGAGCAGCGTGGGCTGCTCCGCGAGTTGCTGGCGGCGTACACCGACCGCTCTCCGACGCCGGTCGCCGACGCCTACCGCCGCCACTATCTCGTCGAGCACAACCTCGACCGCGTACATTTCGCCTGGGCCGGCAGTGTGTCGCCGGGGGAGCCCCACTACTACCGGCTCACCGGACCGCGCCTTCTCGTCGAGTACGACAACACCCAGCGCGCCGCCGACCACGCGCACTCCGTATGGCGGGACCCGGACGGGGACTTCGGGATGGACCTGCTCGCATCACACCGGACCGAGATCCCGCACTGACCAGTAGCTCAGCACGCCGACCGGCAGGCCTCGGCCGCCATCGTCATCATCGGCGGCGTCGAGAGCTGGGCGGCGGGCGATGCGCCACCCCGCCGGATGTCGCTCAGCCGGCCTGGTGGGCGATCTGGATCAGGTTGCCGCAGGTGTCGTCGAGCACGGCGGTGGTCACCGGGCCCATGTCGACGGGCTCCTGAGTGAAGCGCACGCCGAGGCCGCGGAGCCGCTCGTACTCGGCCTTGACGTCGTCGACGGCGAAAGAGGTGTACGGAATGCCGTCGGCGACCAGCGCCTCCTTGAACGGCTTCACCGCCGGGTGACCACTGGGTTCGAGCAGCAGTTCGACGCCGTCCGGGTCCTGCGGGGACACCACGGTCAGCCACCGGTGCTCGCCCAGCGGGACGTCGTGCTTCTTCACGAAACCCAGCACCTCGGTGTAGAAGCGCAGCGCCTTCTCCTGATCGTCAACGAGGACGCTCGCCAGGTTGATCCTCATGTCGGTCCCTCTCGTCGTCTGTGCCGGCGCCGTCGCCGGCGTCCTTCTCGGGCTTGCCGAGCCACCGCTCGATGATCGGTTCGAGCGGTCCGGTGTTGATGTAGTGGAACTTGTACCGGCCCTCGCGCCTGGTCTCGACCAGGCCGGCCGCCTCGAGTACGTCGAGATGCTGCGAGATCGCCTGCCGTGACGAACCAAGCCCATGCTTGGTGGCCAGCCGGGCGCAGATCTCGAAGAGCGTCTGTCCGTTGCGGTCGGTCAGCTCGTCGAGGATCGTCCGGCGCGTGGAATCGGCCAGGGCCTTGAAGACGTCACCCACACGCCGCACCATAGGCAAGCCGCTACTTGCATGTCAAGAGAGCAGCCCTCTCGCCTCCCGAGGCTGGAGGTGTACCGGGTCAGACGGGGATGGCGGATCTCCAGCGCTCGCAGGGTTGACCGGAACATCTGTACAAGATGCCGGCGCGCACCGGCGGCCACAGTAGGCCCATGATTATTTCCCTGGGGCTCGATGACCCCGCTGTTTCGACCGCGCGGACCTGCGGTTTCCGCACCGGCAGGCTGATGTGAGCAGCGCGGTACGGCGCCGGCGGCGCCTCTTGATCGCCTCGGCTGTCCTTTTGGTCGTCGTCGGGTTGCTTCTCGTGAACGCGGAGGTGGTGACGCGGCAGAGCGCCGAGGCCAGTGGGAGTCCGACCCTGCCCCTCGACGGCGGGAACATCTACGTGCGCCAGGACGGTCCCCCCGATGCTCCGGCACTCGTACTGATCCACGGGCTCGCCGCGTCGGCCCGCTCGTGGGACGCGCTCGTTCCGCTGCTGGCCAAGTCCCATCGCGTCATCCGGATCGACCTGCTCGGGCACGGCCGGTCGGCCAAACCGGCCGGCGGTGGCTACGGGATGCCGGAGCAGGGACGCCGGGTCGGTGAGGCAATGGACCGGCTCGGGATCGAGCACGCCACAGTGGTCGGCCATTCCACCGGTGGCGCGGTCGCCACCGCTCTCGCCGAGCAACGCCCCGACCTGGTGACCTCGCTCGTGCTCATCGACACCGCGCCTCGTTTGGCCGCCGCCGTCTCAAGCGGTGGCGTCGGCGGGCTCTTGTACACCCCCGTCATCGGGCAGCTGCTGTGGCGGCTTCGGACCGACGGTCTGATCCGCAACGCGGCGAGCAGCGCGTTCAGCCGCAGCGGCTACCAGGTCCCGCAGGCGGTCGTGGACGACGCGCGCGACATGACCTACCACGCCCTCATCGCGACGACGCAGACCGGCGACGACTACGTGAACCAGCGCGCGCTCCCCGATCGGCTGGTTCCCCTCGGCAAGCCGCTGCTAGTGATCTTCGGTGAGGAGGACCGGAGATGGCGATCCTCCTCCGCCGCCGAATACAGCGCCGTTCCGGGCGCGAAAGTCGAGGTGCTGCCCGGTGTCGGGCATTCGCCCATCATGGAGGATCCGCCGCGGACCGCCGCGCTTCTTCTGGCCTTCACCGCGATCCACACCGCACGGGCGAACTGAATGACAAGGAGAGGTGCCATGCGGATTCTCGTCTCCGGCGCCAGCGTCGCCGGTCCGGTGCTGGCCTACTGGCTCACGAGACACGGCTTCGAGGTCACCGTCGTGGAACGGGCCTCCGTGCTGCGCAAGACGGGCGGGCACGCGGTCGACCTGTTCCGGCCGGCGATGGACATCTCGGAGAAGATGGGCGTGCTCCCGCGCGTCGAGGAGCGGGCCACCGGCACCAGCCGGATGACCGTCTACCGGGAGGGCTCACGGCGTCCCGTCGGGGTGGATCTTTCCAAGATCTTCGGTGCCACCTCCGACCGGCACTTCGAGGTCATGCGCGACGACCTGAGCGAGATCTTCTACGACGCCGCACGCGACGACGTCGAGTACGTCTTCGGCGACTCGATCACCGCGATCTCGCCCGACGGCGAGGTGCGGTTCGAGAACGCCGCGCCGCGCCGCTTCGACCTCGTCGTCGGCGCGGACGGGCTGCACTCCAACGTGCGCCGCCTCGTCTTCGGCGAGGAGTCCCGCTTCAGCTCCTTCATCGGCGCCTACCTCGGGGTGCTGACCCTGCCCAACGCCTCCGGGCTCGACGGCGAGCTGCTCATGCACGTCGGCGTCGGCCGTACCGCCGGCATGTACGGCGCGCGGCACCTCGGCGAGGCGCGGGCGTTGTTCCTGTTCCGGAGCGAGCGCGAGCTCGACTGTCACCACCACGACGTGCCCCGGCAGAAGGAACTGCTGCGCGGCGCGTTCGACGGCATGCACCCCGACGTGGACCGCTGGCTGGACGAGCTCGACCGCACCCCGGCGTTCTACTTCGACTCGATCACCCAGCTCCGCATGGACACCTGGTCGCGGGGGAGGGTGACGCTCGTCGGCGACGCGGGCTACTGTCCCGGCCCGGCCGTCGGCGGCAGCACGAGCCTGGCCGTCGTCGGCGCGTACGTCCTCGCCGGGGAGCTGGCGCGGGCAGGTGGCGACCATGAGCGCGCCTTCCCCGCCTACGAGCGCGCGATGGCGGAGCACGTGCGCGGCAGCCGCGCGGCCGCGCTGAGCGTGGCGAAGACCCTGATCCCCACCTCACGCCTCGGCGTGTCGGGACTGGCCCAGGGCGCCCGCCTGATCTCCGCCCTGCCCGCGGGGCCCGGCCGCGCCCTCCTCCGCCTCACCTCCAAGAGCGCACGCCTGCACAACTCCATGACCGTCGACGACTACCCGCCGCCGCCCTGACCAGGCAAGGCAGAACGAGATCGACGTCGTTGGGGGCTCATGGCACCTTTCTTACCGGCACGTCGGCCGTGGGTTCAGCGCTGCTCAAGGCTCTTCGGCCGGAACTCACGGCCTTTCAGAGTCCCGGGGTGCGCGAAGGGGGTGAGTTCGCGTGTCCCGCGTTCTCCGTCCGGTTAATCGCTGGCGGACGCGGCGGTCTCCGGGTTGACTGCACGGGTGACCGCTTTGCCCGTGCCCGCCGACCTGACCCGACTGGTGGCGGGGATTTGGGTGCTTGACGGTGACGTGGTGCCGAGAGGGTTGCCGCAGCCCGCCGTCGACCTGCTGGTCATGCCTGATGGGGCGGGCCGGCTGGCCGGGCCGGAGACGCGCGCTCGGCAGGGGGCGCTGCCCAAAGACGGGCCCCTGGTCGGGGTGCGGCTGCGACCGGGGACGGTGACCGGGCTGTTCGGGGTCGCGGCCGACGAGGTGCCGCTGGCCGGGGCGCCCATCGAGGTCGGGCAACTGGCCGGGTCGGCGACCGAGCGGCTGGCAGGGGCGCTGGCTCTGGTGCGGGCGCGGGCTGGGCGATGCCAGGTCGACGAGCGGGTGCGCATCGTGCTGGCGGCCATGCACGCGGCGCCGGGTGCGCCGGTCGACCGGCATGCCGCTGAGGCCGGGTTGTCCGAGCGGCAGCTTCGGCGGCGTTTCGGAGTGGCGGTCGGGCTGCGGCCCAAGTCCTACGCACGCGTGGTGCGGCTGCACCGAGCGCTCGCCGACGCGCGCGCTACGGCGGCCAGGGGCGAGCGCCCGAACTGGGCCGCCATCGCCGTACGCAGCGGCTGCTACGACCAGTCACACCTGCTCGCCGAGTTCCGCCACGCGGTGGGGGTGCCGCCGACCACGTTGCTGGCGGATGTCCGTTTTCTCCAAGCCTCGACCTGCCGGGCCTAACACACTCGACGCATGACTGATGATGTTGTCGTAGAGATCCTCGACTGGCACCGCGAGACCGCTCGGGACGGTCTCGCCGGGGACGGGGTGCGTTTCGTCGAACCATTCGGCGCCTGGGTGGTGCACGGCTACTCCGAGGTCAACCAGGTGCTCACCGACTACTCGATGTTCTCCTCCGACGAGCTGCGCTACAGCGCGCAACCCATGCCGCACCGGGACAACCCCGTTCTCAGCAGCCTGTCGGCGATGGATCCGCCCCGGCACCACCTGCTGCGCCGACTGGTCAGCCGGGCCTTCACACCCCGCGCGATTCAGGCGTTACTCCCGTCGATCACCGACACCGTGCGGAGGCAACTGGCCGATGTGGACGGTGACCTGGACGTGATCGGCCGGCTCGGCTACCCGCTGCCGGTGCGCACCATCGCCGCGCTGCTCGGGGTCGAAGCGGACCGGCAACCGGACTTCCTGCGCTGGACCGAGGCGATCACCTCCTTCGCCGGGTCGTTCGCCGAGGACCCGGTGCGTCAGGCCGCGTTCCGCGCCGCGCACGCCGAACTGGTCGAGTACTTCCTGGAGGTGTTCGCCGAGCACCGTGCCCGCCCCCGGGGTGACGTGATCGACACTCTGCTGGCCGCCGAACCGGACGGCAGCCGGCTGTCCGACGCGGAGTTGATCGACTTCTGCACGCTGCTGCTCATCAACGGCCACGAGACGACCAAGACCCTGCTGGTCAACACGGTGCTGTGCCTGGCGGCTCATCCTGACGCGCTGGCCCGGCTGCGTGCCGACCCTGGACTGGTACCGGATGCCATCGAGGAGGTGCTGCGGTTCCTGCCCCCGGTGGGTGGCACCGACCGCTTCACCACCGGCCCGGCCAGCATCGCCGGGCACACCATCGAGACCGGCCAGCGGGTGATCGCCATGGTGCTCTCGGCCAACCGGGACCCTCGGGTGTTCGCCCAGGCAGAGGAGTTCCGGCCCGACCGGACGCCCAACGAGCACCTTTCCTTCGGCCATGGCGTGCACTTCTGCCTCGGCACGCACCTGGCCCGCCATGAGCTCGCGATCGCGGTCAACGCACTGCTGCACCGGTTCCCCGGTCCGTGGTCGGTGGGCCGGATCGCCACCGGGCGCACCCCGGTCGGCATCGACGTACTCGATCTGGTGCTGGTCAGCCCGTAGTCGTGATCTACAATGTAAAGGCGCTCGGGCGAAGGATCACCGAGGAGCCGCGTCCCGCGTGGGTTCGACGCGCTCGAGCTTGGTCCAGCCGGTCCAGCCACGCTTCCTCAGCAGCTCGATCAGCCGGCGGGCCGGCGGCACAGTGTCGAATGCCAGTGTGTCCATCAGCTTGACGAGCGGTGGGTCGAGGTCGATGTCGTCGACGTAGTCCTCGCCCTTCTCCTCGGCCAGTCGCGTGAAGTAGGCGGCCAGCTTGTCGGCCAGCTCGGCCAGCCGCGGGTCGCCGGTAACCCGGTCAAGTGCCTGGCTCAGGGTGAGAAAGAAATCGATGAGTTGCGGGTCGGCGATCTGCTCCCGCTTGCGGGCCATCCACTCCGGGACCCGTTCGGGGGAGTGTGCGGCCAGCAGGACCCAGCCGTCGCTCTCGGCCTGGATGATCCGCTCGTCGACCCCGAGCGTACGCAGCCGGCCGAGATACTCGACCACCTCCGGGGGCAGCGTCAAGCTGTCGCCGGCGGCGAGCCGGGCGATCCGCTCCCGGTGGTGCTGTCGCTGCCGGATCTCCGCCCGCAGCCGCTTGTCGATGTCTGCCACCGCCGCGGCGAACTCCTCCTCGTCGGCCTGGAGCAGCTCCCGTACGCGCGCCAGCGGGACTCCGGCCTCTGCGAGGGTACGGATCTTGATCAGTTCGACGGCGGCGCCGGCGTCGTATCTGCGGTAGCCGGAGTGGTCGCGTTCCGGTTCCGGCAGCAGCCCTTTGGCGTGGTAGTGCCTCACCGCGCGTACTGTCACTCCGGCGTAGGACGCCAGCTCGCCGATGGTCAGCATCAGAGCAGCCTCTCAGGAGTTGCTGGAGAAGTCGTCTGGCCGGCTGGGTGTTGGGTGTTCCGGATGATCTGGGCGATTTCCGGGGCATGAGTGAACACCAGCTGGTGGTCGGCGTTGAGCCAGGACGTGGCGAGGTGTGGCTGCTCGCGGACGAGCCGTTCGACACCGGCCCGCCAGTTGTGGTTGAACCGCGGCGTGTGCCCTTCGCCGCTGTCGCCGGCCATCGAGGTCGACATGATCAGGGTGATGGGCCGGTCGATCTTCCTGTACTGGTCGAGGATCCTGGAGCGGACCGCGTCGATCTCGATGTTCAGGTCGAGAATCTCCCGGGCGGTGAGCAGCACCTGACGCGCGGTGCCGCGCTCGGTCTCCTGCTGGGCCGCCAGGTCCGCCCACATGGCGCGAACCTCCGGCAGGAGGGCTTCGGTGATGAACGGTTCGGGCACCGGGTTCGCGCCGTCGATGAGCACAAGTTCGGCGACGGTGCCGGGATGCTGGGCGGCATAGTGGACGGCCAGGTCCGCGCCCAGCGAGTAACCCACCAGCGTGGGCGCCGCATCCAGGTCGAGGTGTGCCGGCCCCGCCATCACGGCGGTCAGATCAATGAGGAACGCCTCGAAGGAATACCGGTCGGCGGCCGAGGCGAGGCCATGGCCCCGGAGGTCGAAGGTCAGCACGTCGTGGTCGCGCCGGAGCAGTTCGGCCAGCTCGTGCAGGCCGGCCTGGGTCGAGTTCAGTCCAGGGCACAGGACCAGCGGTCGCCCGTGGCCACCGCGGGTCACCGGGAGCGTGACGCCGTCGTGATGGATCGTGAAGTGCCGCATCGTCCGGTCGCCTTTCGCCGCCTGAGCCCTATCGCTGGACGACGTGCGCAGGCCGCCGACCTCGATCGCCCTCGTCTTCTTGGTCATGCCACCATGCTGAGACATTCACCCTGCGTCAGGGTCAATCGTCGCGCGAGCAGTTCGCAGATCACCGGTGAGGGCACCGGCAGGGACAGCGCCTGCACCAGGTCGACCGGACGCTGGCCGGTGGCGAGCATGTCGTCGGCGGTCAGCGCAGGGTGAGCGGGGTCTCGGATGCGATGCGGGTCAGCTTCTGCGGGTTGCGGACGTAGTACAGGCCGGTGATGCGGGCGTCCTCGACCTGGATCGCTATGACGCCGTCGATCTCACCGTCCACGCGAAGGACGAGTGCCGGGTTGCCGTTGACCACGGTGGGGTCGCTGGTGAGGGCGACTTGGGCCTTGCCGAGGCCGCCGACGATGAAACGAGCCGCCTTCTCGGCGCCGGTGATCGGACGTGGCGCGGCCTGCTTGATGCCGCCGCCGTCGCTGATGAGGACGACCTCGGGGGCGAGTACGTCGAGCAGGCCCTGCAGGTCTCTGGTTTCGAGGGCGTGCCGCAGCGACTCCAGAGCCGCCCGGGCCTGGCTGGGGGAGATCACCTCGCGGGGGCGGCGGGCTTCGACGTGCCGGCGGGCGCGGTGCGCGATCTGGCGTACGGCCGCGGGGCTCTTGCTGACGGCGGTCGCGATCTCGTCGTAACTGACATCGAAGGCCTCGCGCAGTACGAACACGGCACGTTCGGTCGGCGAGAGCGTCTCAAGGATGAGCATGAGCGCCATGGACACGCTCTCGGCGAGTTCGACGTCCTCGGCCACGTCCGGCGTGGTGAGCAGTGGTTCGGGGAGCCAGGGGCCGATATAGGCCTCCTTACGGCGCTTCATGGTGCGCAGCCGGTCGAGCGCGCGCCGGGTGGTGATCCGGACCAGGTAGGCGCGCTGGTCGTGCACCTGCGCCAGGTCGACCTTCATCCATCGCAGCCAGGTCTCCTGGAGGACGTCTTCGGCGTCGGCCGCCGATCCGAGCATCTCGTAGGCGACGGTGAACAGCAGGTTGCGGTGGGTGACGAACGCCTCGGTGGCGGAGTCCAGCCGGTCGCCACCAGTGAGCGGCTCGGCTGTGCCCGTCGTCGGCTCGCTGCGCTCGTCCATGGCCGGCTCCTGCCTGTTGGCTTCTCCACTGTGCTCCAGGCACAAGACGCCGGCCCGCACCGCTGTGTGACACCTGTGATCGGTGGCGTATGTCACATGACCGTACTGGCACAAAGTTCGCGCCGCCTCGGCGCGGTCGCCGGGAAGCAGCCCGTCGGCGACCCGGCCGCCGTGGTCCAGGCGCTCCTCAAGCTCGTCGACTCCGGCAACCCGCCCCTGCGGGTGCTGTTCGGCCAGGGCTGCTACCCGATGTGATCACCGACCCGGACGAGGGCGTGGCCGCGCTGCGCGAGATCGACTACGAGGGAGATCCACTCCCTTTCACTTCTAACCTATAGCGCATGGGGGGTCTTGCCACAAGACCCCGGTCATGCCGCACAATCACCCCTCGACGCAGGAACGTACGGAAAGTGGGGGGCGTGGAATGCGCGTTGTGTTGGTGACCTACGGGTCGCGCGGGGACGTCGAGCCGATGACGGGGCTGGCGCTGCGGCTGCGGGCTCTCGGCGCCGAGGTGCGGGTGTGCGCGCCGCCGGACTTCGCCGAGCTGCTGGACGGCATCGACGTGCCGCTGACTCCCGTCGCCTGGCCGATCCGCGCGCTGGCGACGGGGGCGGTCCCCGGCAAGACGCGCCTGTCCGACATCGCCGCCGAGCTGACCGCCATGGCCTACGAGGCGGTCGCCGGGGTGGCCGAGGGCGGTGCCGCGGTGGTGGCCACCGGCTCGTTGCCGGCCGTGGCCGGTGCGCGGGCGGCGACCGAGAAGCTGGGCGTGCCCTATGCGTTCACGTCGTTCTCTCCTAGTTACCTGCCGTCGCCGCACCACGCGCCTCGCCCCTGGCCGGGCCAGGAGGTCCCGGCGGAGGTGACCGACAACCGGGCGCTGTGGGATATCCACGCCGGGCACATGAACGCGCTGTTCGGCGAGACGATCAACACCCACCGGGCCTCGGTCGGCCTGCCGCCGGTGGACGGCATCCGTGATCATGTCTTCACCGACCATCCGTTCCTGGCGGCCGACCCGGTCCTGGGCCCGTGGCAGGAGACGCCGGAGCTTCACGTGGCACAGACCGGCGCGTGGATCCGCCCGGACGAGCGCCCGCTTCCGGCCGAGCTGGAGGCGTTCCTGGCCGCCGGTGCGGAGCCGGTGTACGTGGGCTTCGGCAGCATGCCCATGCGGGGCGCGAGCGCGCAGGACATCTCCCGGGCCGTCATCCAAGCGGTCCGCACGCAGGGTCGCCGCGTCCTGCTGGGGAGCGGCTGGGCCGATCTGTCGCTGATCGACGACCGGGACGACTGCTTCGTGGTCGGTGAGGTCAACCAGCAGGAGCTGTTCGGCCGGGTGGCCGCGGTCGTGCACCACGGCGGCGCGGGCACCACGGTGACGGCGGCCCGTGCCGGGGCACCGCAGGTGATCGTGCCCCAGGTCGCCGATCAGCCGTACTGGGCGGGCCGGGTAACCGAGCTGGGCATCGGTACGGGACACGACGGCCCGACGCCGACCGCCGAGTCCCTGTCGACCGCACTCAAGATCGCCTTGGCTCCCGAGACCGGTGCCCGCGCGGCCGTCGTGGCCCCGACGGTCCGTACCGACGGGGCGGAGCGGGCGGCCAAACTTGTGCTCGACATGATCGACCGGGACGGGTCCGCGGGCTGATCCCCGAAGCCCGCGCGGCCCGCCGCCCGTCCGGCGGGCCGGGGGCGAGCCGAGCGCAGCCACATCGCTCCTGCCCGGGAGCTAGGCGCTCCGGGCGGCCTGGCTCTGCAGCCACTGCTCCATGACCTCCCGGAAGGCTCCGCTCAGGAGGCGAAGAAGCTCGGCGGATGACTCGAAGCGGGCGCCCGCCGGGGTCGTGACCCCGAGAATCTCGGCCCCGCGCTGCGAGGCGACGGCCAGTGTGTCGTTCATCCGCAGAGCTGCGCGGAGCGTCCCGAGCCAGATCTGATCGTCGATGACATAGCGTTCGCGGCGCTCCCCGGGAGCCCGTACCCGGCTGAGCATTCCCTGCTGTTCGAGGAAGGCGACGGCGTGCGAGATCGACGCCGGGCTGACGCGGAGCCGCGCGACCAGGTCGGCGGCGGTGAGAGCGCCGGAGTCGGTGATGTACAGGCAGGCCAGCACCCTGGCCTCCATCCGGGACAGGCCCTGCTGACCGAGGAGGGCGGTGAAGGACTCCGTGAAGTCCCGCACCGCTCGGGGGTCGCGCCCGTGGCCGGTGTCGGGGATCGGCGGGGCCGGAGGCTGAGCCTGCTTGTGCCGGCGCGCACGATGCCGGGTGGCCTCGTGCGCCCGGTCCGCGCCGTAATCGTCGGGTCCGCCGTTGCGGGTGACCTCCCGCATGATGGTCGAGGCGGGCCGCCCCAGACGCCGGCCGATCTCTGCGTATCCGAGTCCCTCGGCCAGGGCCGCAGCGATGTGCTGACGGTCCTCATTGGTGAGTCTGCCTCCGGGCATCGGTGCTCGTCTCCTGTCTGCCGACATGCGCTGAGCTCTGCGGCCGCACACTCGCTGCACAGTATGCATTCACTCAGATCCCATTGCAATGCACAATGATCATTCATTGCATTCAGCTTCACTGTCATTGCAAAGCGCGCTCTATTTGCCAGGTATAGCAGCAGTGTGAGTCTTCATTGTCTGTTGACTGATTTATGAACGCAATGTAGTGTCACAGCCGTTCAGGGATTCCCGAACGATGCGGACGCAGGCGACGCCGCGAAGGGAGTCCCGATGACTGAGCTCGGTCCCGGCCCTCGCGCGTCGCTCATGGAAGCCCATGGGCGCCAGTCCGGGTCGGGTCTCGCACGATCGAACACTGTGGACAAAGGATATTGATCATGGAAACTGGCAAGAGCGGCTTCTCCGAGGCGGGGCTGCGGAGACTGCGTGAGGTGCTGGCGCGGCATGTCGAGTCCGGGAAGATTCCCGGGCTGGTCGCCCTGGTCGGCCGGGGCGAGGAGGCGCACGTCGAGGCGATCGGGACGATGCGTCATGAGGGTGGCGCGCCGATGCGGCGGGACACGATCTTCAGGATGGCCTCGACGTCCAAGCCGGTCGCGATGGCGGGGGCGATGGTGCTGCTGGATGAGTGCCGGCTGCGGCTGGACGACCTGGTGGAGCCGTGGCTTCCGGAACTGGCCGACCGGCAGGTGCTCAAGCGGATCGACAGCCCACTGGACGACACCGTGCCGGCGCGGCGGCCGATCACCGTACGAGACCTGCTCAGCTCCACGTTCGGGCTCGGCATGGACATGACGGCGCTGGGCACGCCGATCATGGGCGCGATCTTCGAGCGGGGACTCACGCCCGACCTGCCGGAGCCGATGCCCGAGCCGGATGAGTGGATGCGCCGCCTTGGCGAGCTGCCGCTGATGTACCAGCCAGGCGAGCGCTGGCAGTACCAGATCAGCCACGATGTACTCAGCGTGCTGGTCGCCAGGGTCACCGGCCAGTCGTTCGAGGAGTTCCTGCGCGAGCGCATCTTCGAACCGCTGGGCATGAAGGACACCGGGTTCCACGTACCCGCCGGCAAGATCGACCGGCTGCCCGCCCTCTACGCCCCCGACCCGCAGAGCGGGGAGTTCACCGTGTGGGACGAGGCCGAGGGCGGACGCTGGAGCAAGCCGCCGGCCTTCCAGGGCAGCGGCGGCGGGCTGGTCTCCACGGCCGACGACTACCACGCCTACTTCAGGATGCTGCTGAACGGCGGCACGCACGGGGGCGAACGGATTCTGTCGCGGCCCGCCGTCGAGCTGATGACCACCAACCGCCTGACGCCCGAGCAGCAGGCCGCCCGGCACGCCATGGCCGTCAACAACGTCCACCTGTCCTTCGGCCAGGGCCAGCATGGCGGCTGGGGCTTCGGCATGGCGGTGCGCACCTACCGCGGCGACTACGCCCCCATCGGCCAGTTCGGCTGGGACGGCGGAAGCGGCACCTCCACCTACGCCGACCCCGCCAACCAGCTCACCGGAATCCTGCTCACCCAGGTCGGCATGTCCGTCCCGAACTCGGCACGGCTCATCCACGACTTCTGGACCACCCTCTACCAGGCGATCGACGACTGACACGACGCCCGGTAGACCCGCCCCCAAAGGGACCGGGACGCGCCCTCGGAGCCTCACACCTGCTGCAGCCCGATCACTCGCAGCATGTCGAGCACCGCCGCTTCGGGAGATCCGGGATCGGCCGAGTACACGAGCACGGTCTGATGGCCGTCCGGCAGCAGCACGGTGTCGCAGTCGAGCGAGATCGTGCCCAGGCTGGGATGCCTGATGCTCTTGGTCGCGGTACGCCAAGGGGAGGAGCGCCCCTCCCGCCAGAGCTCCTCGAATCGTGGGCTGCCACGACGTAATTCCACGGGCAGGTCCGCCATGCGGTCCAGCAGTACGCTCGGCCGTAGACCATCGCGATGCGTTCCGCCTGCGGCGGCTCGTGGCCGGCCAGCCGGAACACCAGGTCGCGATCATCGTCGTCGAGCCGCAGGGTCTGGGCCAATGCGGCGATGACCTGACGCGGGGGTCGCGGCCCGCGCCCCTGTTCTGGCGGCGACGGCTCCAGGAGTCCGGTTCTGCTTCAACACCTCACCGGAAACGACGATCGACGTCATTCGCCGTTGGGTTTGACGGGCTAGGCCGGGCCGGAGTCGGCGGGTGGCTGCTCGACCGGGAAGAAGATCGGGCTGAGCAGGTATTGCGCGCGGTCCGGTGCCGGCTGGTTGGCCAGCAGGGGCCAGATGACGCGGCGCAGCTCGCCGATCAACTTCTCCAGCTCGCCACGGGTGAGCCAGACGGCGTGCTGCCGGTAGCCGACGAGGTCGGCCAGCGGGTCGGCGTCCTGGCGGTCGAGGTAGGCGTTGAACTCGGCGACCAGGACCGCCATCGAGGTGGCGAAGACGCGCCGGTGGTCGTCGGGCGACAGGGCCGCGAGCGCCTCGGCGTCGACGACGACCCGGTCCAGGCGCAGGCGGTAGTGGCGCTCCACCGCCCCACGCACCCTCCTCTCGTCGGCCACCTCCAGGATTCCGCCGGCCGCGAGCAGGTCGACGTGCCGATAGACCATGGCCTTCGAGGCGTCGGGGATCCGGGCGCACAGCTGGGTGGTGGTGAGTTCCCGCCCGCCGCGCATCGCGTGCACGATCCGCAGCCGTACCGGATGTGCCAGTAGCTCCAAGGTGTCCACCAGACGACGTTCTCATACCGTGCTACCGTTCGCAAAACAGTAGAAAGGTTGGGGATGGCGTGATGGTGGCAACCGATCCTGCGGCAGTCGCTGTGGCGGTGGTCGAGATGGTGTGCGATGGGCGGTTCGCGGAGGTCGAGGAGGTGTTCGCCGCGCCGTTGCGCGCGGTGGTGTCCGCACAGACGCTGCGCGTCGGCTGGGAGAGCGAGGTCGCCAGGTCCGGGGCGGTCTCGGCGTTGGGGACGCCGGTGAGCGAGCCGGTCAAGGCGGGGCTGGTCCGGGTGAGCGTGCCGGTGACGTGTGAGCGGGGCGGTCTGACGGTGGTCATGTCGGTCGACGAGGCCGGCCTGCTGCACGGGCTGCGACTGGCGCCCGCGCTCACCACGCAGTGGACGCCGCCACCGTACGCTCGCCGCAGGAGGTTCGACGAGCACGAGGTCACCGTGGGCTCCGGCGCGCTGGCCGTGCCCGGCACGTTGAGCGTGCCGCGCGGGCGCGGGCCGTGGCCCGGCGTGGTGCTGCTCAGCGGCGGCGGCCCGTTCGACCGGGATGAGACCAGCGGCGCCAACAAGCCGCTCAAGGACCTGGCCTGGGGGCTGGCCGGCCGTGGTGTGGCGGTGCTGCGTTTCGACAAGGTGACCTGCGCGCACGCCGAACAGGTGGCGGCACGGGCGGATTTCACGATGAGGGAGGAGTACGTTCCGCACGCCGTCGCGGCCGTACACCTGCTCCAGGACCACCCGGCCGTCGACGCCGCGCGTGTGCACGTCGCCGGCCACAGCATGGGCGGCAAGGTCGCCCCACGGGTCGCCGCCGCCGAGCCGTCCGTGGCCGGGCTGGTCCTCCTGGCCGGCGACAGCCAGCCCATGCACCGGGCCGCCGTACGCGTGGTCCGCTACCTCGCCTCGCTGGACCCCGGCGCGCAGGCCGCGGTGGAGACGATCACCCGGCAGGCCGCACTCGTCGACAGTCCCGGCCTGTCGGCCGCCACTCCCGCCGCGGACCTGCCGTTCGGCTATTCGGGGGCGTACTGGCTGGACCTGCGCGGCTATGACCCGGTGGCGACCGCGGCGGCGCTGGACAAGCCGATGCTCATCCTGCAGGGCGGCCGCGACTACCAGGTGACCGTCGCCGACGACCTGGCGGGCTGGCGGGAGGGTCTCGCGCACCGCCCGGACGTCGACATTCGCGTCTACGACGCCGACGACCACCTGTTCTTCCCGGGCTCGGGCCCGTCCACACCCGCGAGCTACGAGGCGCCCCAGCACGTCGACGCGGCCGTGATCGCCGACATCGCCGACTGGCTGGCACCCCGCCGGCCGGCCATGGCCCGGCTCATCTCCAGGCTCAAGCGCTGACCACCTCTTCAGGGAAGGCACGACAGTGATCGACGAAACCGCGGCGAACATTCCCTCCAGCACCGCAGAACAGCAACTGAACTGGCTGGTGGAGGCGACTACCCGAACTCCACTCAAGGACAGCGAGATCCGCCAGCGCCTGGCCCCGGCCCTGCTGGAGGCGAGTGGCGGACCGGACGGACTGAACGCGGCACTGGCCGCGGTGGGCCCGGTCGCACTCCGCGAGATCCTCACCACGCGACCGGATCGCGTCCAGGCAGCGGTGCGCGGCCGTACCGCCGCTTACCGCATCACGGTGGGCGTGGACGCGGCCGGGCGTGTGGACACCATGCGCCTGACCCCGGACGAACCCGACCCGGCCACATGGACGGAGATCGACACGCGGCTGGCCGGGTTGGGCGCACGCGTGTCCTTCGCCGCGGCGCAGATCGAGCCGGACGGACAGTGCCGGATCGCGCACGGCCGCGATGCCGGCACGCCAGGTCCGATCGGCTCGGCGTTCAAGCTGTACGTGCTGGGTGCGCTCGCCCAAGCCGTGGCCGACGGGCGACTTTCCTGGAACGAGCAACTGGTCATCCGCGACGACTACAAGAGCCTGCCCTCGGGCATCTTGCAGGAGCGCCCGGCCGGCGCGGCCCTTCCGCTGGCGGAATACGCCGACCACATGATCTCGATCAGCGACAACACCGCCACCGACCACCTGATCCATCGGCTGGGCCGGGACGCGGTGGTGCGCCAGCTGTCGCTGTTCGGCCACCGGCGGCCCGACGCGAACGTCCCGTTCCTCACCACCAAGGCGTTATTCCAGCTCAAGGCCACCTCGGACGCGCAACGCGCACGGCAGTATCTGGCCCTGCCGGTCCAGCATCGCATCGCCACGGTGCTGGAGCTGGAACGGCTACCGCTGCCCGAGGTGCACGAGACCTGGCCCCAACCGAGATACATCGACCAGATCGAGTGGTTCGCCTCGCCGGCCGACATCTGCCACGCCTACGCGGGGCTCCTGCGGCTCGACCAGCCGCGGATCCACCACGCGCTGTCGCTCAACGACGACGGGCTCAACCTGGACGCATCCCGCTTTCCGGTGGTGTGGTACAAGGGCGGCAGCGAGCCCGGGGTCGTATCCCTGCACTACCTCGCCCGCACTCCCGACCGCCGAGCGCTGGCCGTCAGTCTCATGGTGTCCGACCCGGCCACCGCATTCGACACCCTCGACGTGGCGGCCCGCGGTCAGGCCGCCATCCGGGGCGCGTTCCACCTCCTGGCACGATGATCATCGCGACGACGCCGGCGCGGGCCGCAAGCTGCCGCCGCCCGGCGGCTGTCCAGCGACAGTGGCCGGCCGTCGAACGTCGCCGCGACCCTGACCGCGCCGGCATTCAGCACCGCCACGTCGATCTCCGGCACCCGGCGGGCGATCTCGGCCAGGGTACGGATCGAGGCGTTGTCGCCGCTGACGTACACGGTGGGCAGGCCACGTCCGGACAGGACGAATCCGGTGACCTCGCAGTTGACGTCGCCGTCGCTGTCACGCTCGCCGTCTTCCGGACCGTGTACGGCGGGCACCGCCATCACCGTCAGCTCGCCATCTCCGTCCGGGCGTGGAAGGGCGTGGCCGGTCCAGGAGGCGAGACCGACCGCCGGAGGGCCGAGGCGGGCCCGGTGAGGATCAGCGGCGCGCTCAGCGCGAAGGCGCGGCCGCGACGCCGCCGACAGGCAGCTCCTTGAGTGGCGGCGGAATTTCCCTGTCACGGGTCCCACCTCCTAACCTCGGAGCCCAGGACGGCGAAGGGCCGGATCCGGCACCGGCAGGAGAGAAGGGTCCGATGAACAGCGCACTGACCGCCATCGGCTTGTCCGTTCCCGTGCTGGCCGCACCCATGGCGGGCGGCGCCACCACGCCCCGGCTGGTCACCGCCGCCGCCGAAGCCGGCGGCCTCGGGTTGCTGGCCGGCGGCTACAAGCGCCCGGAAGTGCTCGCGCAGCAGATCGCCGAGGTACGGGCGGCCGCCGTGCCGTTCGGCGTCAACCTGTTCGCCCCCAATCCGATCCCGGCCGACCCCGCCGCCTACCGCCGCTACGCCCTCGCCATCCAGCCCGAAGCCGACCGCTACGGGCTCGACCTCGCCGACGTCGCTCTCACCGAAGACGACGACCATTGGCGCGACAAGATAGACCTCCTCCTGGCGGACCCCGTCCCGCTGGCGAGCTTCACCTTCGGCATCCCGGATCCGGCGGTCGTCAAAGCGCTGCGCGCCGCCGGCACGCTGATCATGCAGACGGTCACCTCGGCCGAAGAAGCGCTGCGCGCCGCCGACGCCGGTGCCGATCTCCTCGCCGTGCAGGCCGGCGCGGCCGGCGGTCACTCAGGCACCCTTACCCCTGACCGCGTCCCCACGGCGACACCGATCACTCGGCTCCTGCGCGAAGTGGCCCACGTGACCGATCTCCCGCTCGTCGCCGCGGGAGGTCTGGCCACCGGCGATGCCGTCGCCGAGGTCCTGCTGTCCGGCGCCGTGGCGGCCATGGTCGGCACCGTCCTGCTCCGCGCCGACGAAAGCGGCGCCTCGAAAACGCACCAGGACGCTCTCGCCGACCCGGCCCGCGACCGGACGCTCGTCACCCGCGCGTTCACCGGCCGCCCCGCACGCGCGCTCCGCAACGCGTTCACCGACCTCTACGATCACCTCGCCCCGGCCGGCTATCCCGCGCTGCACCACCTGACCAGCCCGCTGCGCAGAGCCGCGGCCGCCGCCGGTGACGCCGAGCGCCTCCACCTGTGGGCCGGCACCGGTTACCGGCACGCATCGGCCGAGCCCGCGGCGCGCATCCTGACCCGCCTGACGGCGAACCTGTAGCGCTCAGTTCTCCGCGGGAGATGGCTCCCATCGCCAACAATCGTTGGACCCGAACACAAGGGCGCGCCTAACGTCCCCTGTCGGCGCTGGTCAGCGTGACGCTGTTGCGCAACGGCCGCAAGAACCGCTCGGTCAGCGGCGTCTGGGACCGCTTCGACCGTGCCGAGGCGGCGCCATCGCTGGAGACGCCGGCCGGCACGTGATCCACGACGCGCTTTCGAGTAGGAGCGTCAAGCCGGTGACGGCGAGACGGATTCGCGGCCGCGGACCGGCATCGGCACCCGGTGCACCTCGCCGGCCCGGTCGGGGTCCGGGCGGTCGCGGTCGGCCTCGGTGAACCGGTCGATCTCGGTGAACAGCACGTCGACGGCCTTGCGGCCCAGTTCGTAGTGGGGCAGCGCCACGGTGGTCAGTTTGGGGCGCATCCACGAGGCGATGGGGTGGTCGTCGAAGGAGACGATGGAGACGTCCGCGGGCACCTTGAGCCCGAAGTCGTCGAGTGCCTGGTAGGCGCCCATGGCGATGCGGTCGTTGAAGCAGATCAGCGCCCGCGGCTGGGCGGTCCGCAGCAGGTCGCGCGTCGCGGTGAGGCCGTACTCCGGCTGCCAGTCGGGACAGGTGCGGGCGCCCGCCACCTTGACCCCCGCCTCGCGGAGCGCTTCGCGGATGCCGACCAGCCGCTCCACCGCCGCGACGCTCTGTGCGGGCACGTCGCGCAGGCGCGGGCCCGCGCCGATCAGGTAGATGCCGTCGCGGTGGCCGGCGTCGAGCAGGACGCGGGCAGCGCGCCTGCCCGCCTCGACCTCGTCGGGGATGACGGCGGGCAGGGGAGTGGGCTGCTTGGGCAGCGCGTTGAGCAGCACGGCGGGCGCGGCCGTGATGCCCTTGGGCACCTTGATGGTCCTGGTGAACATCGAGGCCAGGATGAGCCCGTCGACCTGGCGGTCGTGCATGGCCTGGAGCAGGAGGCGTTCGAGCTCGGCGTCGCCTTCGGTCTCACCGATGAACAGCATGAAGCCGCGCTCACGGGCCGCCTCGAGCGCGCCCTTGATCATGTCGCCGGCCAGCCGGGAGGTGGCGACGGTGTCGGAGACGAAGCCGATCGTCCGGCTGGTGCCCGTACGCAGGCCCACGGAGACGATGTTGGGCCGGTACTGCAACTCCTCGGCGGCGCGCAGGACCCGCTGCTCGACGTCCTGAGAGATGCGCAGCTCGCGGCCACGGCCGGACAGCACCAGCGAGGCGGTCGGGCGGGAGACACCGGCGGCCTTGGCCACATCGGCCAGCGTGACCCGTCGTGGGCTCACCCAGGACCTCCGATCGTCAAGAGAGTGTTACGGGGGGTTGACATCGTACGATGCGCGCCGTGAGACTATCGGGCGCTAACCCGATTTAGCAATGGAATGCGGGACATCAGCCCGGTGCCGATCGTCCCATGCAGCAGAGGAGATGCACATGGCTCGCCGAGTTCGCCCCGGCAGGTCCGGGGCCGCGCTTGTGATCGCCATGGGGACGCTGGCCGCCGCCTGCGCGGCGCCCGGCAGCGACAGCCCGCGACCCCAGGCCACCAGCGCGTCGCCGGTGTCCGCGGCGCCCACCTGCGGCACCGCGCCGATCACCATGAACGGCTACTTCGAGACCGGCTTCCCGCTCCCCAAGGCGCTGACCACCGAGTTCACCAAGCAGCACCCTAACGTCACGTGGAACATCCGCGAGGACCAGTTCGCCGTCATCACCCAGAACGCCCCGCGCGTGCTGGCGGACAACCCGCCCGACCTGATGCGCCTGCCCCAGGTCTCCGAGCTGGTCAAGGACAACCTGCTGAAGAACCTGGACGGCTACGCGACGGCGTTCGGCTGGGACAAGTGGCCGGCCTCGCAGCTCCAGCAGCTGCGCCTCGGTCCGGGCGGTCGGCCGCGCGGCGAGGGCTCGCTGTACGCCCTGGGCCTCAACTTCAGCATGACCGGCGTCTTCTACAACAAGAAGCTCGCCGCGCAGGTAGGGATGTCCGCGCCGCCCGCCACGCTGGCGGAGTTCGACGCGGTGCTGGCCAAGGCCAAGAGTGCGGGCATCACACCCATCGTGCAGTTCAACGGCGGTGCCACCGGCGGCCTGGCCTTCCCGCTGCAGAACCTCATGGCCTCCTACGGACCGCCCGAGCCGATCAACGACTGGATCTTCCAGAAGCCCGGCGCCACCATCGACACCCCGTCGAACCTGCGGGCCGCCCAGCACCTGGAGCGGTGGATCAAGGCCGGCTACTTCCAGAAGGACGTCAACGCGGTCGACTACGCGACGATGATGAGCCGCTTCATCGGCGGCAAGGGTCTGTTCATGTTCGACGGTGACTGGGAGTCGGGCAACCTCGACAAGCAGATGGCGGGCAACGTCGGCTTCTCCCTGATGCCGCCGGTCCAGGAGGGCGGCAAGCGCGCCGCCATGTCGGCACCTCTGACCTTCGGCATCGCCGCGAACGCCAAGAACGCCGACTGCGCCGCCTTCTTCCTCAACTGGGTGGCCACCGACAAGCGGGCGCGTGAGATCGGCGTGGAGGTCGGCGGATCCCGTCCGATGGGACCGGCCGACGCGTACATGCCCACCGTCAAAGCCGGCACGGTCACCGCCGGCACGCTGGCCGCGGGAGCGAACATCGCCAAGGACAACGGCGCGATGGACTTCATCGCCAACGCCACCGGCGCCATCTACGCCAAGAGCTGGACGCCCCAGCTGCAGAAACTCGTCGCGGGACAGCAGACGCCACAGGAACTGCTGAAGACCGTCCAGGCCGACTACGCCGGCCAGCTCGAAGGGAACTGAGGCAGGTGGGACCCTCGCACCGGCGGCCCGCGGTGGCCAAGCTGCGCGGCCTTACCGGTTGGCTGTTCGTCGCCCCGGCGCTCGCCTTCTACGCGGTGTTTGTCCTGCGCCCGATCACCCTGACGTTCCAGTACTCGCTGTACGACTGGGACGGCATCGGCCCGTCCACCTGGGTGGGCCCGGCCAACTACGGCAAGGTCTTCACCGATCCAGACCTGTTCGAGTCGCTGGTCAACGCCGTCAAGCTGATCGTGTTCTTCAGCGCGATCCCGGTCGTGCTGGGCCTGGCGATCGCCGCGACGATCCGGCGGATCGCCGCCAGCCGGCTCGCCCTGATAGCGCGGACCGTGCTGTTCCTGCCGCAGGTCATCCCGCTGGTGGCGGCCGGCATCGCGTGGAGCTGGCTGCTGGCCTCCACCGGTGTGATCAACCAGTTGCTCTCGCTCGTCGGTCTCGGGGGAGTGACCCGGGCCTGGCTGGGCGACTTCGCCACCGCCCTGCCCGCGGTCGGCCTGATCGGCGCATGGGTGCTCCTCGGCCTGTGCACGCTCCTGCTCCTGGCCGGCATGAGCAAGATCGACCCGGCGTTGTACGAGGCCGCCCGGCTGGACGGGGCGGGGGCGTGGCGGGAGTTCGTCTCCATCACGGTGCCGAGCCTGCGGCAGGAGATCGCGGTCTGCGTCACCGTGACGGTGATCGCCGCCCTGGCGAGCTTCGACATCATCTACATCTCCACCCAGGGCGGTCCCGGCAACACGACCATGGTGCCCGGCCTGCAGATCTTTTACCTGGCCTTCTCCGAACGCGAGGTGGGCATGGCCTCGGCCCTGGCCGTGGTGCTCATGGTCCTCGTGATCGCCTGCGCCCTTCCCATCCAGTGGTTCGCGAAGGACGGCAACAAATGATCACCGCCTCGCGCGAAGCCTGGACCGGAAGGCTGCTGCTCATCCTCATGATGGCGGTCACGCTCCTGCCGTTCCTCAGCCTGTTCGTCACCGCCCTGCACCCCTCGGGCAGCTATCCGGCCGGGCTGGCCTGGCCGGACGAGCCGCAGTGGGGCAACTTCCCGCGCGCCTTCGAGGCCGCGAAGATGGGCGAGCTGCTGAAGTCGAGCGCCCTCATCGTGCTCGGCGTGGTCCCGATCTCCATCCTGCTGGGCACGATGGCCGGCTTCGCCATCGGCCACCTGCGCGTGATCGGCGGCCGGGTGATCTTCCTACTGTTCGTGCTCGGCCTGACCCTGCCCTTCGAGGGCATCATCACGCCGCTGTACTACCAGATCCGCGATATGGGGCTGCTCAACACGCGCTGGGCGATCATCCTGCCGCTCATCGGCCTGTTCATGCCCTTCAGCGTCTTCTGGATGCGCGCCCACTTCGTCAACATGCCCGGAGAGCTGTCGGAGAGCGCGCGGATGGACGGCGCCAACGTGTGGCAGCTGTTCCGGCGCATCCACGTCCCCCTGGCCATGCCGGCGATCTCGTCCCTGGGCATCCTGCTGTTCCTGTGGACCTGGAACCAGTTCCTGCTGGCCATCGTCCTGGTCGACGATCCCACCAAACGGACGATGTCCGGCGCCCTGGGCGCCTTCCAGGGACAGTGGGGCACCGACATCCCGCTGCTGTGCGCCGGATCGCTGCTGATCCTGACGCCCACGCTCGTGATCTTCCTCATCTTCCAGCGTCACTTCGTCAAGGCCCTGCTCCAGGGCTCCTTGAAGGGCTGACCGCGATGCCCGAGCTCCGCACGGCACGCTGGACCCGCCGGCACCTCGACCTGCTCGCCGAGGCCGCCACGACCACGGCGCCCGTCATCACCCCCGAGGCCGCACCACGGATCCTGCCGGACCACGATCTGTGGGACCTGTGGCCGATCCAGGACGAGGACGGCTCGACGAGCGTGGTCGGCGGCCAGGAGCTGTGGCTGGCCCTGTCGGCCCCCGCTGCCGGTCACCCCGAGGAGCGCCACGACCAGGCGCGGATTCGCCTGCTCGCCCGACGTGACGGCGAGTGGAAGGACCTGGGGAACGCCTTCGCCGACGGCGTCGCGCTCGGCAGCCGCGAATGGTCCGGATCAGCGGTCCGGCGGCCTGATGGGACCGTGTCGGTGTATTACACGGCCGCCGGACGGCGCGGCGAAGCGCGCCCGACGTACCGGCAGAGCGTCATCGAGGCCCGCGCCGCCCTGATCGCCGACGCCGGCCGGATCTCGTTGCGACCGGACGCCGAGCATCGCGAGGTCCTGCGCTCCGACGGGCGGATGTACCTGCTGACAGAGGAGGGCGACGGAGCCCCGGGCCTGCCGGCCGAGGAGGCCGACGGAGCGCCGGGCCGCATCAGGGCCTTCCGTGATCCCGGCTGGTTCCGCGACCCGGCCGACGGGCGCGACCATCTCCTCGTCGCCGCTTCCACCGCCTGGGAGGACGGCTTCACCGGCGCGATCGCCCTGGCCGAGCCACGAGCCGGCACCTGGTCCCTCCTGCCGCCGCTGCTCGTCGCCGAAGGCATCAACCACGAGCTGGAACGACCGCACGTCATCGTCCACGACTCCCGGTACCACCTCTTCTTCTCCACCCAGCGCCACACCTTCCACCCGGCCGACCGCGCGCCCACCGGGCTCTATGGCTTCGCCGCACCCAGCCTGACCGGACCGTACGAGCCGCTCAACGGATCCGGACTGGTGATCCAGAACTCCGCCCGCCGACCCGACCAGGCATACGCCTGGCTGGTGCTGCCCGACCTCCAGGTGGTCAGCTTCGCCAACTACCGCTCCGCCCAGGGCGCGGACCTCCGATCCGCGGGAGCCGCGCAGGCACGGGCCGGCTTCGGTGGCACCATCGCCCCGATGCTCAAGCTCACCATCGACGCGATGACCACCTCGGTCATCCCTGGTGGATGAAGTCGCGGACGAGCTTCGCGAACTCCGCCGGCCGCTCGGCCGTCACGTTGTGTCCGCTGTCCACTTCCGCGTACGAGGCGCCCGGGATGGCGGCGGCCAGCTCGCGGGAGTACGCCACGGAGATCAGCGCGTCGCGGGCGCATCCGATCACCAGTGCCGGCGCCTGGACCTGCGGCAGCAGGTCGCGGACGTCCAGCCGCAAGGCGAGATCGATCTGCCGGAGCCTGCCCGGAAGCGGTCGATAGGCGGCGGCGACCTCCGCCACGGCCGCCGGGCCGATGGAAGCCAGATGCTCACGGCTGTAGGCGATCAGCATCGTGTACCGCGCGAAGGTGTCGCCATCGCCGGCGAGATCGCGCCAGACGGTCAACGCGTTGCGCAGATATTCATCGCCCCGCCCGGCCCAGCCCGCGACCAGCACGACACTGCGCACCAGGTCCGGCCGGACGGCGGCCAACGCGGCGACCACCGAAGCACCCATGGAGTGCCCGACCACGTCGGCGGGCCCCTGTCCGAGATCGGAGATCGCGGCGGCGACCTGCTCGACGAGCAGCTCGACCGTGAGCTCGCCCCCGTCGTCGCGCGCCGCGTCGCTTCCCGAAAGATCCGGCAGCACCACCGTGCTGCTGCCCGCGAACGCCCCGGCCACGCCGTCCCAGGCCTTCGAGCCCGGACTGCCCCCATGCACCAGGACGAGCGGGCGGCCCTCGCCCATCACCCGGTACGGCACACGCGCGGCGCCCACTGTGAGCTCCCTCATGTCTGTCTCCCTTCTCATCGCTGCTCGACACCAGGGACGATGCCAGGAGCCTGCGGCGATGAGGAGGGGAGCCGATTCCCTAGGATCGGCCCTCCTAGAGTGCGTGCATCAGTGTGCGCCGGGTCCTTGCGGTCGTCGAGCTCCTGATCATGCACGGCAACGGATACCATCGTCGCGCGATCTAAAGTTTGACGTACTAGAGGGGGCCGCGATGGCGCGCCGTACCGATCCGTTGGGCTGGGGCAATCCGCCGCTGCTCATCCTGGGGAGCCTCGCCGACGGGCCGAAGCACGGCTACGCGATCATCAAGGACGTACGGGAGCAGGCCGGTGTCACGCTCGGCCCGGGGACGCTGTACGGCGCGCTGTCCCGGCTCGAGGAGCGGGGGCTGGTCGAGGCGCTGCCGGGGGAGGAACGTCGCCGGCCGTACCGGATCACCGCGGCTGGAGCGGCGGAGCTGGGCGAGAAGCTGGCGGAGATGTCGCGCTTCGCCACCGTCGGCCTGCGCCGCCTGTCGATGGGGGTCGCGCGGTGAGCGGCCTGGTGGCGCGCGTCGTGATGGCGTGCCATCCGCCGTGGTTCCGCGAGCGGTACGGGGAGGAGCTCGCCGCGCTTGTCGAGGAGACAGGCGGCGGCCCTCGGGTGCTGCTGGACCTCGCGGCGGGTGCCGTCCGAGCCTGGCTGCGGCCCGCGCTGTCGGGTGATCCGGCCGCGCGCGTACGGCGCCGCATGCAGGCGACACTGGCCACGACCTGGATCGCCTGGTGGCCGCGGCGGCGGCGCTGCTGCTCACGCTGAGCGTCCTGGTGCCGGCTCGCGACGGCCGCCTGGTGGCGCCGCTGCTGCCCGGTGGCGTGCTGGCAGGGGTGGAGGCCGTGGGTGCGCTGGTGCTCGCGCAGCCACAGCGCCGGGCCGCTTCCCCCTGATCGTGCTCGCGCCCGGGATGGGGCTGAGCGCGCCGGTGTTCAGCACCCTCGCCCAGGACCTGGCCAGCCACGGCTACGTCGTGGCCAGTATGACCCCGACCTACAGCGCGAACGTCACGGTCCTGCGCGGGCACGCGGTCACCAGCACCCCGGCCGGCAACCACGAGGACCTGGACGAGGGGACGACCGCGGACCGGCTGATCGACGTCTGGGCCACCGACGCGCGCTTCGTCGCCGCCCAGACCGGTCAGGATGCGCGCCTGGCCGGGTACATCGGCGCCTCCCACCCCCTCTACATCGGGCACTCCTTCGGCGGCGCCACCGCCTTCCAGGCCTGCCACGACGACCCGTCCTGCGCGGGCGCGGTCGACCTCGACGGAGCCCTGTTCGGCACCGTCGTCCGGGCCGGCCTACGGGCCCCGGCGCTGATCCTCGGCGGTGAGAACTCGTGCGTCACCGGCACCTGCCGCGCCACCGTCCCCCTGGAGCAGACCATGCGCCACCGGACCCGGCAGTTGCTCGCCAAGAGCAGCGGCCCCGTCTGGCGCTACGAGATCGCCGGCACCGGCCACTTCAACTTCACCGACTACGCCGTGATCTATCTGGCCGCTCCGATTCGCGCCCTGTTCCCCCTGGCGTCCATCGACGGAGCACGCGGCCTGCGCATCCAGGACGCCTACGTCACCCAGTTCGCCGACCAGGTCATCCATCACCGCCCGTCCCCGCTGCTGGCCGGCGAACATCCCTATCCGGAGGTGCGCGCACTGCGATGATCCAGTGTGCTACGGCGGGCTCGGGTTCTCGTGGCGATCGCAGTTCACGTCCTGTGGTGCGAGGCAGGGGCTCCAGCCTGGCTTCAGTCGGGAGAGATCAACCCGGACCGGTAGGCGGTGATGACGAGGTGGACCCGGTCGCGTGCGTCGAGCTTGGTCAGGAGATGGCGTATGTGGGTTTTGGCCGTTCCCTCACCGATGTGCAGGCGCTGCGCGATCTCAAAGTTGGACAGGCCTTCAGCGATCAGGGTCAACACCTGCCGTTCCCGCTCGGTCAGTCCGCGCAGGGCCGCCGACATCGGTGCGGGCCGGACATCGTGCCGGGCGAACTCGGTGATCATCCGCCGGGTGACGCTGGGGGCGAGCAGCGCCTCCCCGGCGGCGACCACCCGTACGGCGGTCAGCAGGTCTCGAGGCGGTGCGTCCTTGAGCAGAAATCCGCCGGCGCCACCGCGCAGCGCCGCGTGCCAGAAGACACCGAAGCGGTCGTCGACTCAGCCGAACTCCGTGCTCAAGCCGTAGGAGCTCAGCGGCATCAGAGGCTGCCCACCTTGCGGAGCATCGCGTATAGGCGGTCGATATCCCTGGCAATCCGGATCAGGCCGCACCGCCAAGACACAGCGGTTTGCCAAGGTCGGCCGGGCGGCGAGGATGGGTGACATGAAGATGGACCGCGTCAAGCTGGCGGACTTCCTCCGCCGTTCCCGCGAGCGGCTCCGGCCGCAGGAGGCCGGCCTGGCCGCCGGACCGCGACGCCGCACGCCCGGCCTGCGCCGCGAAGAGCTGGCCCAGCTGGCCGGGGTCTCGGCCGACTACGTGATGCGGCTGGAGCAGGCGCGCAGCTCCCAGCCGTCGGTCCAGCTCCTGGCCGCGCTCGCCCGGGCATTGCGGTTGACCGACGACGAGAGAGATCACCTTTACCTGCTGGCGGGCCACCGGCCGCCCGAAGGGGCGCGCGCCGGACATCAGGTCCGGCCCGGCCTGCTCTACCTTCTCGACCGGCTGGGCGACACGCCCGCCCAGCTCCTCACCGACCTCGGCGATCTGCTCGCGCAGAACGCCCTGGCCGAGGCCCTGTTCGGGTGCGTGTGCAGGATTGAGGAACAGGACCGGAACATCGTGTGGCGCTGGTTCACCGACCCGTTCGTGCGACAGGCGTACCCCGCCGAGGAGCACGACCGCCACAGCCGCCTGCGCGTCGCCGACCTGCGGGCCGCCGCGACGCGTCGTGACTACGATCGGCCCGCGAGCTCCCTGATCGAGCGGCTTGGGGCGGCGAGCGAGGAGTTCGCCGACCTCTGGCAGCGGCACGAGGTCGCCGTGCGCCGCGAGAGCCGGTTGCGCGTCATTCATCCCGCTGTCGGGCCCATCGAATTCGACTTCGAGATGCTGCAGACGCAGGCCGCGGACCAGCGTCTGCGCCTGTTCACGCCGCCGCCCGGATCCAAGAGCATTGAGGCTCTCGAGCTCCTGCGGGTCATCGGCCCGGAGACCGCCCACCGCAGTCATCGATGATTTCTCGTGCGGTGTACGGCTATCGCCGCCCCGAGGGCGAGGGCGGCGTACGCGCAGGTCACGCCCAACCCTGCCCAGGGCGGGAGCGGGTAATAGCTCCCGAACAGTGACGGACCCACGTCCACATGCGCGAACGTGGGGACGCTCTGCGTGATCGCGAACCCGGCGGCAGGGGTGATGATCAGCAGCCACGGCGCCAGACCCGCGCTCGCCAGCAGGTAGGGCACGACGACCAGCGCGATGGCCAGCCCGATGGCGACGATGCCCCGCTTGACCAGCGCGGCGAGGCCCAGAGCCAGCACGGCGACGGCCGCGGTCAGCGCCGCGTAGCCGACGATCACCCGCAGTTCGGTACCCAGGGTGAGCGGCTGGATCGGGTTCTGGTGGGCACGCAACAGCGCCAGACCGCCAGGGACCACGATCCCCGAGGTCACCAGCCCCGTCGCGAACGCGACCGCGCCGAGCACCGTGGCCTTGGCCGCCAGCGGCCGCGCCGGACGCGGCTCGACCGGCGGGCCGGTTCTGCTCAGCCGACGCCGGTGGTCCGCCGTGAAGAACGTGACCGCCACCCCGAGCACCAGGACCAGCCCGAAGACGCCGCCGATCAGCGTGAAGTCGGCGCGCATACCGCCCTCCACCGTGGCGGGCCCGATGTCGCCGCCCCCGGTCACGATGAGCTTGTCGCCGGACTCGACGACCCCGCCCGGGTGATGCGGGGTCTTGCCGTCGGACTCCAGGGCGACGCCGACGTCGTCGCGGCGCCACGAACCGTTCGCGCCCTGCAGCTTGATCTGGTCGAAGGTGGCGGTGGCCTGGGCGAAGGCCTTCGCCATGTCCCACAAGGCGCCTGGCGAGGTGGCGAACAGCCCGATCTCGACCGTCTCCGGCAGC
This sequence comes from Nonomuraea aurantiaca, assembly GCF_020215705.1. Lineage (GTDB taxonomy): Bacteria > Actinomycetota > Actinomycetes > Streptosporangiales > Streptosporangiaceae > Nonomuraea > Nonomuraea aurantiaca. The sequence continues at coordinate 168,627 of NZ_JAIWNB010000017.1, forward strand.
CCGGCCAGCTTGACCGTGCTGACCTCGGTCCACGCCTTGCCGTCGTCCGACTCGTAGCCGGTGATGGTGTCGCCCGACCTGGTCAGCCGCAGCCACTGCGGGCCGTTGTGCGGGCCGCCGGCCACGTCGTGAGTGTAGTTGTACTGCATCCGCACGCCGTGATCTCCGGTGAGCATGACGGCGGCGTACGGTGTGCCCTGCTTGAGGCTCTGCCGTACGAGCAGCCCGGCCTTCGCCCACGGCACCACCCCCTGCTTGATGTTGCGCACCCCGGGCACCGCGTCCGGCAACCGCATCTGCCCGGTCATGTCCGCCACGCGGGCGGTGATGCCGCCGTTCCCCTTGAGCGGCTGGTGCACGAAGTAGTACCTGTCCTGCACCGCCGTGCCATCGGGTCCCAGCAAGGGCGGCGGGCAGGGGCCTTCGCCCTTCCCGGTCACGCAGCTGCTGCGGACGCCCCCGCTGATCAGCAGTCCGAGGGACACGGTGACCAGCACGGAGGCCGCCATGGCGAGCACCCAGCCTCGCCCGGTGCGGAACCTGGTCCACTCCGCGTGCAGGCCGGATCGGTACGGCGTCGATGGATTCATGCCGACGGTTGTACGCGGCACCCGGTCGCAGCCACGTCGCAGCGGCCGCGACCTGGCTGCGACCGGGGATCTGGGATCGTGAAGGCATGGCACCTCAATCAGGCGGTGAGGGGCGGTGAGGGTCCTGGTTGTCGAGGACTTCGAAATCCTCGCCCGCTCCATCGGCACCGGGCTGCGCCGCGAGGGCATGGCCGTCGACGTCGTCCTGGACGGTACCGACGCCCTCGACCGCCTGGCCGCCACCCGCTACGACGTGGTGGTCCTCGACCGTGACCTGCCCGGCGTCCACGGGGACGAGATCTGCCGGCGGCTCGCTCATGGCCGCTGTGAGACCCGCGTGCTGATGCTCACCGCCTCCGGCACGATCGAGGACCGCGTCGACGGGCTCAGCCTCGGCGCCGACGACTACCTGCCCAAGCCGTTCGCGTTCGCCGAACTGGTCGCCCGGGTCCGTGCCCTGGCCCGCCGCGCCACCCCGCCGCTGCCGCCCACCCTGGCCTGCGGGGACATCACCCTCGATCCGGCCCGCCGTGTCGCGTTCCGGGCCGGCCGGCGCCTTGAGCTGAGCCCCAGGGAGTTCGGCCTGCTGGAATGCCTGCTGGCCGTGCCCGGGCTGGTCATCTCCGCCGAGGAGCTGCTCGAACGCGTCTGGGACGAGGCAGCCGACCCCTTCAGCAGTGCCGTCAAGCACACCATGCACCGATTGCGGGTCAAGCTCGGCGACCCGCCCGTGATCGAGACCATCCGCGAAGGCGGCTACCGCATCGGACCGTCATGACCTCCCGGACGTTCACCAGAAGGTCCCTGCAGACGCGGCTCGCGCTCGCCTACGCGGCGGGCATCTACGCCGCCGGGACCCTCATGCTCATCTTCGTCGACGTCCCGCTGGCCAGCATCCAGCAGGTCACGCCCAAAGGCTCATCCAGCCCGACCCCCGAAACGGGGGCCGGGATCAGCCTGCCCCAACTCCTCATCGGATCCGCCGTCGCCCTGGTCGTCCTGATCCCCGTCGCCCTGGCTCTCGGCTGGTACGTCGCCGGCCGGTTCCTGCGCCCGCTGCGCGCCATCACCACCACCGCCAGAATCATCTCCGCCGGAGACCTCCACCGGCGCCTCGACCTCGGCGAGCCCGCGGACGAGCTGACCGAACTCGGCCACACCCTCGACGACCTGTTCACCCGCCTGCAAGCCTCCTTCGACGCCCAACGCCACTTCGTCGCCAACGCCTCCCACGAGCTGCGCACCCCGCTCGCCGGCCTGCGCACCCTCCTCGAAGTCACCCTCGCCGACCCCGACGCCGACGCCGAGACCCTGCGCTCGGCCTGCCAGGAGGCCCTCGCCCTGGGCGAGCACCAGGAGCGGCTCGTCCGAGCGCTGCTCGCTCTGGCCACCAGCGAGCGCGGCGTCACCCGCTGGGAGGCCCTCGACCTCACCCAGATCGTGGCGGGCGTGCTCGCCTCCCGCCGCGACCGAGCCGCGGTTGCGGGCATCGACCTCGCCGAACACCTCACGCCCGCGGTGACGGCCGGGGATCCGGGGCTGATCGAAAGCCTCGTCGCCAACCTCATCGACAACGCCATCCGCCACAACCACCCGGACGGGCAGGTAAAGATCACCACTCAGACCTCCGGCCCCCAGGTGGTCCTGACGGTCACCAACACCGGGCCGGTCATCGCCGACGACCAGATCCCGCGGCTCTTCCAGCCCTTCCAGAAACTGGCGCCCGATCGTCACGGCCGCGACGGCTACGGCCTCGGCCTGGCCATCGTCAACGCCGTCACCCAAGCCCACCACGCCACCCTCACCGCCGGCGCCCGCCCCGAAGGCGGCCTGTCCATCACCGTACGGTTCGCTCACGGAGCTCTGCCTCCGGGAACGGTTCAACGACAGCCTTGAAGGCATGAGTCCTGACGATCACCAACAGCCCGGCGGCGGCGAGCCCGCCATCCACACAAGGGGGTTTGGGGTTATGCCGGCTGGCCCGCGGCCGGCTTCGGCTTGCTGATCTGGCCTTCGACGTCGACCACGATCACCTCGACTCCCTCTCTGGAGAACGGGGCCAGCGCGTCTTCCGCGGCCGTGTCGTCGGTCACCAGAGTCCAGGGCCGGGGGAGGCGCACCCAGGCGTGGAACGGACCTCGCCCAAGCTTGGCCGCATGCGCCAGTACGTAGGTCTTGCGGGAGCTGCGGGCCATGAGCTCCTTGAGCCGGGTCTGCTGGAGGTCGGCCTCGCAGATGCCTCGGTCGGCGGTGACTCCGTCAGCCCCGAGAAAGACGCGGTCGAACGACATCCGCTCCAAAGAGGCCTCGGTGATGGGGCCCACGAACCCCTGGCTGAGGTGGCGCAGCCGGCCGCCGAGGCACTCCACATGGAGGCTCTCGACGTCGCCGAGCTCCTTGAGCACGGTCAAGCTCGTGGTGGCGATGAAGAGCTGGGTGCTGGAGCGCAGCTCGTGAGCGAGCGCCGCGACGGTCGAGCCGGCGTCGAGCAGCACGGACTCGCCGGCTCCGATCTGCTGCGCCGCCCATCGGGCGATTCCGTGTTTGGCCTCGAAGGCGTCCCCGACGCGCTGGCGTACCGAGTCCTCGGGGTGGGCGACGACGGCCATCGCGCCGCCGAACGTCCGGGTCAGCAGCCCTTGCGTGGTCAGCCGGGCGAGGTCGCGGCGAATGGTGGAGGGCGTCACGGCGAACGTGGCGGACAGTTCTTCGACACTGGCCAGACCACTGGTCGTGGCCAGGCGCACGATCTCGGCGCGCCGACGGTCAGAGTTCCTGGACAACGCTCCTCCTTCTCGGCTTGTCGTTCAACGGTCCCGGATCAGCTCGCCGGACTGGGAGACATCTGGGCGGCTTGCCGCAGCGCCTCGATCATGCTACCGACCTCGGCGACGCCCTTCCCCGCGATGTCGAAGGCGGTTCCGTGATCCACGGACGTGCGGATCACGGGCAGGCCCACGGTGATGTTCACCCCGGCCTCGATGCCGAGGATCTTCACCGGGCCGTGCCCCTGGTCGTGGTACATCGCCACGATGAGGTCGTAGTCGCCACGTCCCGCGACGAAGAACGCCGTGTCGGCGGGCAGCGGCCCCTGCACGTCGATGCCGTCGGCCTTCAGGACCTCGATGGCGGGAACGATCTTCTCGTCCTCCTCGCCGTAGCCGAACAGGCCGTTCTCCCCGGCGTGCGGGTTGATGCCGCACACGCCGATGCGCGGGTTCTCGATCCCGGCCCGCCGCAGCGCCTCGTGGCCACGGCGGACGGTCCGTTCCACCAGGCCGGGTTCGATCTTCGCGATGGCGTCGATCAGCCCGATGTGCGTGGTGACGTGGATGACCCGGATCTTCGGCGAGGACAACATCATGGACACCTCGCCGGTCGCGGTCAGGTGCGCGAGGAGTTCGGTGTGGCCGGGGAAGATGTAGCCGCCCGCGTGCAGGGCCTCCTTGTTCAGCGGCGCCGTGCAGATCGCCTGCACCTCCCCGGCCATCGCCAGCTCGCTGGCGACGCGGACATAGTGGTACGCGGCCGCCCCCGCCACGGGGGAGATCTTCCCCCACGGCAGGTCCGCCGGCAGCAGCCCCAGGTCGATGACATTGAGGCGTCCCGGCTGGAACACGGCATCGGCCACCGTGTCGATCGCGACGATCTCGGTGTCGATCCCGAGGATGTCGGCCGCCTGGCGCAGCCGTACGGCGTCGCCGATGACGACCGGACGGCAGAGTCCGGCGGTGCCGGCGTCCTGGAGGGCGCCGACGATGACTTCCGGACCCACACCGGCACCGTCACCCATGGTGACGGCGATGATCGGAGTGGCCGCTGTGCGCGGCTGTCGGCTGACGCCGGCAGTGCTGATGCTCACGACGGGACCTTTCGCTTGGTTGTGGGAGCTTTCGCGTTGGGAGAGAGTGGGGTCAAGAGATCCGAGGGAGTGCGGGGCCAGGGCCCTGACGATCTCGACGAGTGAGTCGGCTCCTCCGAAACTGCCTGGGCGGGTGACCACTGAACGGCCGTCGGCCGTCCGGGAGTGGACGGCTCCCGGGTGCACCTGCCCGACAGGGGTCAGTTCCCGCACCTGGAGGGCGTCGAGGACGCGCCGGGCGGTCTCGCCGCCGGTCAGCACGAGGTCCACCGGCCTCCCGTACGCGCGCACCGCGTCCGCGACGGTCTCGGCCAGCCGGCGCGCGATGTCACGGGAGGCCGCCGGGAGGACGACGCCGGCTGAATCGAGGTAGGCCACGACCGCCCGGTCGCCGAGGGGAATGCGGGGGAGGGGTTCGCGGCCGTCGGTTGTGCCGAGGAGGGCCGTCAGAGGCAGGGCCACGGGCACGGCTCCGGCCTCGGCCAGTCGGCGCACCTGCTCGGCCGCGACCGGCTCGGCGCTGCCCACCACGACGAGCGGGGCCAGTGAGGACACGCCGCCGCGCCGCGAAACAGACGGGGGAACAGGCGAATGTTCCCCGGCGGCTGGGCCGAGACTGCGCAGATGGCGTCCGAGCGCGTCGGCGAGCCCGCCGGATCCGGCCAGCCGCACCGACGGCACGGCCAGCGCGGCACGCAGCACGGCGTCCAGATCCTCATCCGTCTCCGCGTCGCACAGTGCGACGCGCGCATCCCGCGCGCAGGAGGCGATCGCCGCGGAAAGGCGATCCGATCGTACGGTCGCGAGATCCAGCACGCGGACTGGGAGCGGCGCCAGAGCCGCCTCGACCGACTCTGGAGCCGGGACGCCATCCACCGCCCAGGCGTTCACCAGATGGAGGGGGACACCGGCCACGTACAGCACACCGCCGCGTACCACCCGATCGAGGCCGGGCAGCGCAGGGGTGAGGACGACAGCGGCCCCGGGCGCCGCGAGCGCGGCCACCTCCGCCGCGACGTTGCCGCGCAGCAGAGAGTCGATCTTCTTGAAGATCAGCCGCGGCCGCCCGGCGGCCGCCGCGAGCGTGGAACGCACCGCCGCGGCGGCTTCGGCGGGCTGCCGGTGCCGGGAGTCGGTGTCGACGACCAGGATGCCGGCGAGATCGCGCTCGCCGCGCACGGCGTCATGAGTGAGAAGGACCCTCGTGCGTGTTTCGCGCATCATGACTCGTGCTGCGGACTCGGCTGCCCCCGACAGGTCGTCGGCCACGATGAGGACACCGTGCGCGGCCGTGCTGGGCTTGGGCGTCAAGGAACCCCCGGTGTGATTGATCTTTGCAGGTCAGGAAGGCTCTCGCGGCGTTCGCGAATCCTCATGCGCGATCCGCTCCGGAGCGAGGCGGGCACGTCGGCGTAGCCTTCGTCTTGACTGGATGATGTCACAGCTTGCACAAAATGCGCTAGACCTCTTGCGCGAGATGCGCAGCCGTGTAATGGTGCAGCAACATCGTTGTGACGTGGGAAACATCCGGTCCTGGCAGACGGCCGCTGTTGAGCGGCGTTCCACTGCGGACGGTTCAGAAAGCGAGAAGCCCAGTGACTCATCCCGGAAGCGGCCCCCAGTTCTCCCGTCGCAGTCTTCTCCGTCTCGGCGCTCTCACGGGTGCGGCCATGACCCTGAGTCCCCTGGCCGCCTGCGCGGGACCGGGGAGCGCGCCCGGCGTGGGCGCCGGCAGCGGGGCCGCCGCCGGCTCCGGCATCACCCTGGCGCTCAACCGCTCGCTCGTGTCGCTGGACAACAAGCTCAACCAGTTCGATGCCGCCGTCACCGTCCAGCGCGGCGTCCGTCAGGCGCTGACCTTCATCGACCCCAAGCTCACCGTGCAGCACGTCCTGGCCGAGCGGTTCGAGCTGACGGCGCCCACCGAGTGGACGGTCAAGCTGCGCGACGGCGTCCGCTACTCCGACGGCAGCCCGGTCACGGTCGAAGACGTCGCAACCGCGCTGCGGATGTACCAGAAGGTCCCCGGATCGTTCCTGGCCGGCCTCTTCCCCGAATGGCCGACGGTCACCCCCGTCGACGCCGCCACCTTCAAGCTCGTCACCAAGCATCCGGTGCCGACGCTCGACTACCTGATGGCCAACATCCTGATCACCCCCGCCGCCGCCAACAAACCTGAGGAACTCCAGGGCGGCGTGGGATCGGGCCCGTACGTCGTCACCGCCGCGAACCGGGGCACCGGCGAGTACACGCTGCAGGTCAACGACAAGTACTGGGGCCCCGCGCCCGCGATCAAGACCGTCCAGGTCAGGTTCCTGCCGGAGGAGGCGAACCGCGTCGTCGCGCTGCGCAGCGGCGAGGTCGACGTGATCGACGCGATCTCCCCCGATGCGATCAGCCAGTTGTCGGGGCTGGGTGACGTAGAGGTGCAGCAGGTGCCGAGCACGCGGATCACCCAGCTCTTCTACAACTTCCGCAAGCCCGCCGGGCACCCGCTCGCCGACCCGCGCGTACGTGAGGCGCTGAGCTACGCCATCAACGGCCCGGCCCTGATCAAGGACGTCTTCGCCGATTCGGTGTCCCCCGCTCGAGGCGTGGTGGCCGACACCCTGACCGGCGCGGTCCAGACGGGCGAATACGTCTACGACCCGCAGAAGGCCAAGCAGATGCTCGACGCCGCCGGAGTGAAGGATCTCAAGATCAAGATCATCTGGGAGACCGGAGAGTTCGCCAACGACACGAGCGTCATGGAGGCGGTGGTGGAGATGCTCAAGGCGGTCGGCGTGCAGGCCGAACTCCAGCAGTTCCAGCCGGGCGGCGACATCTCCAAGTGGCGGCAGGGGCGGGGCGGCGACTGGGACGTGCTCGGCAACGGCTATCCCGGCCCGACCGGGCTGGCGCTGACGCCGCTGCAGGGCATGTTCGCCGGCACGAAGGAGAAGGAGGCCACCCGCGACACCTACCAGGGCTACGTGTTCCCCAAGATCGCCGCCTTGCTGGAGAAGGCCTCGCAAGAGACCGACAAGGCGGTCCGGGAGAGCGTCCTCGCCACCGCCCAGAAGGAGATCTGGAACACCTGGCCCTGCATGTGGGCCTTCGTCCCCAAGACCGTCATCGCCCGGCGCAAGCGCGTGGAGAACGTGCTGCTCAGTCCCACCAACTCCTACGAACTCGCATCCGTGCGACTGAATGGATGAATCGTGGTCCGCTATGTTGCGCAGCGTGTCGGGCAGAGCATCCTGGCGATCTTCCTGACCGTCTCGACGGTGTTCGTCCTCGTACGACTGGCACCAGGGGATCCGGCGGCCGCATACGCCAGCCCGTTGGCCACCACGGCTGAGCTCGACCGCATCCGAGCCCAGTTCGGCCTGGACAAACCGCTCATACAGCAGTACGGGATCTTCGTCCAGGACTTGTTCCACGGCAACCTGGGCACGTCCTTCTCCTTCCAGGCCTCCGCTCTGGACGTCGTCCTCAGCCGGATGCCCTACACCATCATGCTCGCCGTGTCCGCCATCCTGTTCGCCGCGGTCGTGGCCATCCCGGCCGGCGTCTGGATGGCCAGGCACGCCGACACCGCCCGCGAGCTGGGGGCCAACGTGGCCATGATCGCCGGGCAGTCCATGCCGGAGTTCTGGAGCGGCATCATGCTGCTGACCGTCTTCGCGGTGCTCGTCCCCGTGCTCCCGGCATCCGGTTTCACCAGCTGGGCCGGCCTGGTGCTGCCCACCGTGACCGTCGGCATCCTGCAGATCGCGCTGATCTCCCGCTTGGTGCGCCGGGAGATGGGAGCCGGCTTCGCCGCCCCCTATCTGACGATCGCCCGCTCCCGCGGCATCCCCGAACGCGGCCTGACCTGGCGCTACGCCATGGGCAACTCGGCCGTCCCGGTGGTGACCGCGCTCGGCACCCGCTTCGCCGCCATGCTCAACGGCGTGGTGGTGGTCGAGGTCGTCTTCGCCTGGCCAGGTGTCGGGTCGCTCGTCGTACGCGCGCTGGAGACCAGGGACTACCCGCTGATCCAGGCGACCGTCCTGGTCACGGCCGTCCTGACCGTGCTCGTCCAGCTCCTCATCGATCTCACCTACCCGCTGCTCGACCCGCGGGTGCGACTCGGGAAGGCGGTGGCCTCATGACCGCCACGACAGTCGGTCCCGCCGACGGCTCCGGCAGCCGGGACACCGCGGCGTCGCCCGGGCGGCCCAGCGCGGTGACCGCCAAGGATCTCGCCCGATCCGCGGCGGTCCGCCGCCGCAAGAGCGCGCGGCTGAAGATATGGGTCGGCTCGGTGGGCGTGGCCCTGGTCGTCCTCCCCGTCGCCCTGGCCAACCTCCTGCCGATTCCCGGACCGGACGAGCAGAGCCTCAGCCTGCGCCGCCTGCCCCCTCTGACCGGCGGGCACCTGTTCGGAACCGACCAGCTCGGCAGGGACCTGCTCTCCCGGGTCCTGCACGGCGGCCAGGTGTCGCTGACCGTCGGCGTGCTGGCCATCATCGTGTCCGGCGTCATCGGCCTCATTGCCGGCGCGGCGGCCGGATTCTTCGGCGGTTGGGTCGACACCGTGGTCTCCCGCCTGCTGGAGGCGCAGCTGTCGCTGCCTTTGCTGCTGATGCTGCTGCTCGTCGTCGCGCTCTTCGGCCCGTCCATTCCGGTCATCACCTTCGTGATCGCGTTCGCGCAGTGGCCGGAGGTGGCCCGCCTGACGCGCTCCCTCGTGCTCGTCGAGCGAGAGAAACCGTACGTGGCCGCGGCGCGCGTGCTCGGCCTGCATCGCGTCACCACCCTGCTCCGGCACGTGCTGCCCAACGTGGTCAAGCAGGCCTCGCTCGTGATCCTGCTGCTGCTGGCCCAGGCAGTGCTGCTGGAGAGCGCGCTGAGTTATCTGGGCGCCGGTCCGCAGCGCCCGTTCGCCACGTGGGGCCGCATCATCGCCGACGGCCAGGACTACATCACGACGTCGTGGTGGCTGGTCACGCTGCCCGGACTGGTCATCGTGCTGCTCGTCGTCGGTGTCAACCTGCTCGGAGACGGCCTGCGGGACCGTGCTCGCCGGCGGAAGGGCCCGCAGACGGAAGGGAAGGTGAGCCGGGCATGACCGCCGAGTTCGACGAGGACGACCGTCCCCTGCTGGAGGTCGAGGACCTGCAGATCGAGCTGATGACCGAGGCCGGCATCGTCCGGGCCGTCGACGGCGTCAGCTTCGTCATCCGCCACGGCGAAACCGTGACGATCATCGGCGAGTCGGGATCCGGCAAGTCCACCACGGCCATGGGCATCCTGCGGCTGCTCCCCCCGGAGCTGGCGGTTCTCTCCGGCACGGCCCGCTTTCAGGGAGTCGACGTCATCGCCGACCCGCGCGCGGTGCGCAAAGTGCGCGGGCGTACCGTCTCTCTCATCCCGCAGGATCCGATGACGGCGCTCAGTCCCGTCCACACCATCGGGCAGCAGCTCCGCGAGGCCGTACGGCTGCGGCACCGCGGCCTGTCCAGGGCGGAAACCGTCTCGCGGTCCGTCGACCTGCTGGCCCGGATGCACATCCCGGACCCTGCGTCCCAGCTGGGCAAGTATCCGCACCAGCTGTCGGGCGGCATGCTGCAGCGCGTGCTCATCGCGATCGCGCTCGCCGGATCGCCCGTCCTGCTCGTCGCCGACGAACCCACCTCCGCCCTGGACGTCACCGTCCAGGCGGGCATCCTCGGCCTGCTGCTCGAAGTACAGGAGAACACCGGTATCGGCATCCTCATGATCACTCACGACATCGGGGTGGCCCGGCTCGTCTCGGACCGCATCCATGTCATGAAGGACGGCCGATTCGTCGAGTCCGGTGAGGCCGAACAGATCGTCAACGCCCCCCGCGACCCGTACACCAGGAAGTTGCTGACGGCGGTCCCACGGCTCGGCCCGTGGGACGAGGACGGCGAGTCTCCGGACGCGCCCATAGCGCTGGGAGAACCCCGATGACCGAAGACGCGTTGCTCGAGGTCGACGGCCTGGTCGTGGACTATCCCGTCGCCCACGGCGTGTTCCGCGCGGTCGACGACGTCAGTTTCACTGTCCGGCGGGGCGGCACGCTGGCCATCGTGGGGGAGTCGGGCTGCGGCAAGTCCACCATCGCCCGGTCGATCGTCCGGCTGGTCAAGCCCACGGCGGGGCGCATCGTGGTGGGTGGCACCGATATCGCCCGGCTGAGCGAGAAACAGCTGCGCCCCATGCGTACCCGGGTACAGATGATCTTCCAGGACCCGTACGGATCGCTCGACCCGCACCTGTCGGCGCAGGAGATCGTCGCCGAACCGCTGCGCGTGCGCGGAATGCGCGACAAACGCGCACGGGCCAAGGAGGCGGCCACGCTCATCGACCAGGTCGGCCTGCCGGCCACGGCCCTGGAGCGCCGCCCGCCGGAGTTCTCCGGTGGTCAGCGCCAGCGCATCGGCATCGCCAGAGCCCTCGCCTCCAAGCCCGACCTGCTGGTCTGCGACGAGGCGACGAGCGCGCTGGACGTGTCCGTGCAGGCGCAGGTCCTCGCCCTGCTGATGAAGATCCAGGCCGAGACCGGCCTCACCTATGTCGTGATCTCCCACAACCTCGGTGTGGTCAGGGAGATCAGCGAGGAGATCATCGTCATGAGCGAAGGGCGCCTGGTCGAGTCCGGCCCGACCAGGAAGGTGCTGGCCGCACCGGACCATCCCTACACCCGTGCCCTGCGCAGGGCCGCGCTGGATCCGACGGCGATACACGGGCGCAAGCCGCGCGAGCTGGTGGCCCCGTCCGCTATGCGGCTCCCGGCGGCACCCGTTCAGCGAGGAACCGACCGATGACGACTTCCCTACCGGCGGCGGCACCCGTCCGGCTGTCCCGGCTGGTGCTGGGCACCATGACGTTCGGTGACACGGCCGACGCGAAAGAGGCCGAGCGGATGCTGGACCTGGCGCTCGACTCCGGCATCACCGGCGTGGACACCGCGAACGCCTACGCGGGCGGCGCGACCGAATCCATTCTCGGGCCCCTGCTCGCCACCCGGCGCGACCGGGTCGTCCTCGCCACCAAGGCCGGCATGCCCCATCCGGACGCGGGAGATCATGCGCCGTTGTCCGCCAAAGGGTTGCGCGCCAGCCTCGAAGGCAGCCTGCGCCGCCTGAACGTCGACCACGTCGACCTGTTCTACCTGCATCAGCCCGACCGCCGCACTCCGCCGGCCGAGACGCTCGGCGTCATCGCCGAGTTCGTCGCCGAGGGCAAGATCAGCGCGCTCGGCGTCTCCAACTACGCGGCCTGGCAGATCGCGGAGATCAACCACACCGCCGAAGCCGTCGGCGCGCCGCGTCCTGTCGTCGCCCAGCAGCTGTACAACCTCCTAGCCCGCAGGGTGGAGGAGGAATACCTGGAGTTCGCGCGGAGCACCGGCCTGACGACCATGGTCTACAACCCGCTCGGCGGGGGCCTGCTCACCGGGCGTCACGCCTTCGACCAGGACCCGGCCGCGGGCCGCTTCGGCGATTCCAAGCTCGCACCCATGTACCAGCAGCGTTACTGGAACCAGGCGCTGTTCGAGGCCGTCACCACCCTCGGCGAGATCGCCGCGCAGTCGGGCCTGTCCCTCATCGAGTTGTCCCTGCGGTGGCTGCTCCATCGCGACGGCGTGGGGGCCGTCCTGCTCGGCGGCTCCACGGCCGAACACCTCCGCGCGAACATCGCGACCGCCGCGGCCGGACCGCTTCCCGAGGACGTCGTGGCAGCCTGTGACAGCGTGGGCGCGGCGCTGCGTGGCCCCATGCCCGCCTACAACCGATGAGCGCGGATCCCTTTGAGAGCGGATCCCTTTGAGAGATGACCACCGAGGAGAAGACCAGCAGTGAGCATCACCGACTTCACCGCCAGGATCCGTGCCAGGGAACCCGCACTGGGCTACTGGTCCGTCCTCGATTCGCCGGTGTCCACTGAGCGCATCGCCCGCCTCGGCTACGACTACGTGTGCCTGGACGTCCAGCACGGCCTGCTGGGCTACTCGGGTCTGCTCAACAGTCTGACGGCGATCGACGCGGGCGGTGTGTCCGCGGGCCTGGTCAGGGTCGAGGCGAACGATCCCGCCCGCATCGGCCGCGCCCTCGACGCGGGCGCCGCGGGTGTCATCGTGCCGCTCATCGACACCGCCGACGACGCCGCGGCGGCCGTCTCCGCGACCCGCTATCCGCCGAAGGGGCGCCGCTCGTACGGGCCGATGCGCTCGGCGCTGCGCATCGGACCGCGCCCCGCCGACAGCGATGCCACCGTGCTGGTCCTCGCCATGATCGAGACGGCACAGGGACTGGCGAACATCGAGGCGATCTGCGCCACCCCCGGCCTGGACGGGGTCTACGTCGGCCCGTCCGATCTGGCCCTGGCCCTGGGCGCCGCATTCCCCGGTGATCCCGCGATCGCTGCCCGGTTCGAGGACGCGCTGGTCACGGTGCGCGAAGCCGCCAGGGCCGCCGGTATCGCCGCCGGGACACACACCCCCGACGGCGGTAGCGCCGCCAGGCGCCTGACCGAGGGATACACCTTCGCGACCGTCGCTTCAGACCTCGTCCACCTCGAACAGGTGGCGAAATCCCACCTGACCGACGCCCGAGCCGAGTTTTCCCGAGGAGAATCGTGAGCGAGCCCCAGCCCGCCGTCGCCGACCTGCCCATGGACGGTGTGATCCGCGTTCACGACGCCGATCCCGACCGCTCCGAGGCGTACCTGATCGCGCCCGCCGTGCAGAACCACGCGGCCAACATCATGGCGCTGGGCAACGGCGATCTCGGCTGCGTGTGGTTCGGCGGCACGCAGGAAGGCGTCTCTGACATCTCCATCTGGTTCTCCCGGCTGGAGAAGGGGGCGGAGGCCTGGTCCACGCCGACGCGGCTGTCCGACGATCTGACGCGTTCCGAGCAGAACCCCGTCCTGTTCCCCACTCCCGCCGACGAGCTGTGGCTGCTGTACACCGCCCAGCGCGCCGGCAACCAGGACACCGCCGAAGTCCGCTGCCGCATCTCGCGGGACGACGGTCACACCTGGGGGCCCGTACGTACCCTTTTCCCCGCCACGAGCCGCGGCGGTGTCTTCGTCCGGCAGCCCGTGCTGGTGCTGCCGTCCGGCCGCTGGCTGCTGCCCGTCTTCAACTGCGTCACCACACCGGGCAAGCGCTGGGTCGGCGACCGTGACACCAGCTCGCTCATGATCTCCGACGACGAGGGGCGGACCTGGCGCGAGCAGCCCGTCCCCGACAGCACCGGCTGCGTCCACATGAACGTCCACCTGCTGGCCGACGGCACGCTGCTCGCGCTGTTCCGCAGCCGATGGGCGGATGCGATCTACGCGAGCCGGTCGGCGGACGAGGGCGCGACCTGGAGTGTTCCCGCCGCCACCGAACTGCCCAACAACAACTCCTCCATCCAGTACGTCACACTGAGTGACGGCCGGCTGGCACTGGTGTTCAACGCCAGCAGCGCGGCCGACGCCGTCGAGCGCCGGGCGTCCCTGTACGACGAGATCGACGATGACGGGCTCGCCGCCACTCCGGCGAGTCCGACCGAGCCGAAAGCCGCCACTTCGGCGAGTCCGACCGAGCCGAAAGCCGCCACTTCGGCGAGTCCGACCAGCGAAGAGCCGGTACTCGCTGGGCGCGATGACTCCGCACCCGCTGGGCGCGAGGAGCGGACCGCGTTCTGGGGCGCCCCGCGTGCGCCCATGACCCTCGCGCTGTCCGCGGACGGAGGACGCACGTGGCCGATCCGCCGCGATCTGGAGGTAGGCGACGGCTACTGCCTGACCAACAACTCTCGTGACGGCCTCAACCGCGAGTTCTCCTACCCGTCCATCCAGGAAACCGCCGACGGCGACCTGCACATCGTCTTCATCTACCACCGCCGCGTCATCAAGTACGTCCGGGTACGACCCGAATGGGCCGCCCGCACCGACGGGCTCTGAGGTGTCGACGCACGCGCCCGAGGCCGGACAGAGCGCGGACGAGCCACCCCACGCGGTGGTGACCGGGGCCAGCTCCGGCATCGGTCAGGCCATCGCCGCGCGCCTGCTCTCCGAGGGCTGGAGAGTCACCGGGATGAGCCGCACCCGGCCTCCTGAGTGCGAGCAGGAAACGTCGGCCTACTCGTGGATCGAGGCCGATCTGACCGACCTCGACCAGCTGGCCGGCACCTCGGCCTCGGTGGGCGCCGTCGACGCCGTCGTCCACGCGGCCGGCGTGCAGCGCTCCGCGCCGCTCGGAGGTCTGTCGGCACAGGACGGCGCCCTCATGTGGCGGGTCCACGTCGAGGCGGCGACCGTTCTGGTGAACGCCCTCGCCGGGGCGATCCGCCCCGGTGGCCGCGTCGTGCTGATCGGAAGCCGCACGATGGCGGGCGCGGCGGGCAAGAGCCAGTACGCGGCGACCAAGGCCGCGCTCGCGGGCCTGTCCCGTTCCTGGGCCATGGAACTGGCTCCGCGTGGCATCACCGTCAACGTGGTCGCCCCCGGGCCGACCGACACCCCCATGCTGCGGGATCCCGGACGTGCCGCCACCCCGCCACGGGTTCCGCCCCTGGGCCGGTTCATCCGGCCCGAGGAGGTGGCGGGGCTGACGGCCTTCCTCCTCGGCCCGGAAGGAGGCTCGGTCACCGGCCAGCACCTCGTGATGTGCGGCGGCGCGTCACTGTGAGCCGCCGGGCTCCCTGGAGCATGACCGTCAAAGGTGATGGAGGCGGCGGCCCGTGATCTGGTGCGGGACGATGCGGAGGTAAAGGTGCCGCTCGCCGCCCGCCCACGGGGTGACGCCGGAATCGGTGACCTCCGGCAGTTCGTCGGGGGATATGTGGTGCGCGGGGCCCTGGATGAGGACGCTCCATCCCTCGCGCTGGGCCTCGTCGATCCGGTCCACTTCGAACCCGACCTTGATCTCCACGCCTTCCGCGCCCGTGCGCAGATCCTGGTCCATGGGACCGCTCGACGCGGTGCGGAAGACGATGAAGCCGTGGTGCAGTTTGTAGTTGACGGGCAGCACGGTCGGGCCGTGGGAGCCGCTGAAGGCCACCCGTCCGATGCCGCCGGGCTCGATCAGCTTGAGGCATTCTTCGGGGTCCAGGCTCTCCAGCGTCGGAGCCGCGTGGGCGCGGCCGCGGCCCGGCGGCCGATCGACGCCGCCGCCGAGGAGGTCGTCCACGGTGGTCTCCAAGGCTCCGGCCAGGCGGTACATGGTCTCCGCGGTGGGTGTGCCGGGGCGTTCCTCCAGGTATTGGAGGTAGCCGGGTGACATCTCCGCACGCTCGGCGACCTGGTCGAGGGTCAGACCGAGTCGCACGCGGTGATAGGTGATGCGACGTCCGAGGTCGCCGGTGCTTGCCATGATGGTTTCTCCTTGCCACCTGGTGAAGGAAAAGTCGGTCTCGCCACTGATCGGCCTCGATGAAGAGCTGATGTCCGCGGAAGCGTGGCGAAACGGCCGTCGCCCAGCGTGCACAGCGCCTCGCGCACGAGCATGGCTACCTGGGCCTCCCACGTGGAGTCGTCGTGCTTCCAGGTGAGCTCGTCGATGACGTCGACCACGCCGTTGACGCGGCCGGTCATCCGTACGGCGATCGCGGTCTCGGTCTTGCGGTCCATCCGGCCGCTCAGCGTCACCACGCCCTGGCGTACCTGGACGACGACACCGGAGGTGTCCACCCACAGCCCTCGGTCGAGGATGTCCTCGCGCACCTCGGCGGCGATGTCACCGGCGGCTTTCTGCCTGCCTTTGGGGTGGCGCAGCCGGGCGCGCAGCGGCGGCTGGTAGCCCTCGCGGTAGAACTGCTCGCGGAACTCCTCCTTGCGCAGCAGGTCGGCCTCCGACACCATGCCGACGACGTGGCCGTCGTCGTCGACCACCGGGACGGCGCTGATGCCGCCGGCGATCAGGGTCTCGGCGATGTCCTTGAACGGGGTCTTCGCCGTAACGGTGACGACCTTGGCGGTCATCACGTCGGCGACGGTCCTGCGCTTCACGGCTCAGCCCTTCTCGTCTGCTGCTCTCGTACCTTCAGCACAGCTCCGCGGTGGTGCGGCTGGTAGGGCCGTAAGTCCTGACGGCGACGGTCGTTGGTCAGTGCGGGCGGAGCGCGGGGCGTGCGCCTCAGGGGCGATGCCTCTAACGGGGCGGGACCTTCGACCCTGCCGGGCGGCCTTGCTGACGTGATGCGCTGGGGTCATCACCGTCGGAGGTGCTGTCATGGTCGTCACTCGTACGGCACAGCATCGGGAGCATGCAGAGCAGGAGGCCGCGGTGGGACCGCGACAGGTCAACCTCACGTCAACGTCCGCGTGGAGCGGGGGAGGGGCGCAGGAATGCCCCGGAGGCGAATATCGAGACCAGCAGGAGGGCGCAGATCCATGCGAACCAGTCGCCGAGCCTGGTGTACAGAGTCGGCACCGCATGATCCGGCAGGTCCGCGGTCACCGACACGAAGGACGTGCCGGTGGTGCGCGCCTCGGCCAGGAGGCGGCCGTGCGGGTCGCTCACGGTCAAGGCGCCCTGCCGGGCCGCCCGGGCCACCGCGAGGCCGTTCTCGATGCCGCGCGTGATCGCCATGCGGCTGTGCAGCCACGCGTCGTCACCGAAGTCCCAGGCGGGTACGAACAGCGCGCTCGCCCCGTCGCGCCGATAGTCGCGGACCAGGCCGGGGAAGTCGAGATCGAAGCAGATCGCGATCGCCCATCGCCGGCCGGATCCGGGCACGAACGCCTGCGCCTGACCGGCCTCGAAATCGCTCTCCAGTCCGGGGACGAGGTGGCGTTTGACGTACTCGACGGGCCGTCCGCCATCGGCGGGGAAGTCGATGGCCGCGTTGTACTCGCGCCCGTCCCTCGCGAGGACCAGCCCCGCGACGATGTCGATGTGGTGGCCGGAGGCGAGCCGGGACAGCGGTCCGGCGAGCAGCGACAGGTCCGCGTCATCCACCCGGAACGCCTTCTCGGGAAGAACGACGACGTCGGCCCCGCGCCCGGCCAGGGCCGGGATGCGGCTCACGTAACCGGCCAGCAGGTCGCGCCCCTCGGGGTCGGTCACCGCCACCGGGTCGACCGATCGGTCGGTGGCCAGCAGCGCCACCTTGACCGCCGCCCCGGCCTCGGCCGGTCGTAGCTGCCACCACCCGTAGCCCGTCACCAGGGCCGCGACCGTCGCGGCGACCACGGCGATCCTCACCCGACCGGCCGCACCGGGCCTCAGCAGGGTGGCGGCGGTGGCTGCGACGCCCATCAGCACGAACGTCACGCCCCATGGTCCGGTGGCCGAGGCGATCTGGATGACGGGAAGGACGTCGGCCTGGGTATAGGCCAGGCTCCACCAGGCGCCGTTCGGCGTGATCAGCGACAGCGCGTACTCGATGACGACCCACGCGGCCGGGACGACGCCGACGGCCATCAGCGGGTGTCCGCCTACCGCCAGGCCCCGGTAGGCGATCACCACCAGACCGAACAGCAGCGCCGAGCCGACGAGCAGGAGCACGACCAAGGCCGGCGGGATCTGCACCGTGTTCAGGAAATATCCCCACATGGGGGTCTGGCCGCCGAGCCAAGCGATGGACGCGGCGGCCAACGCCGCACGTGCTGAGCAGCGCGGCGCAAGGGCAAGGACCGGGATCGGCGCGATCCACGTACACCATGGCACCGGCCGTAAGCCGGTACCGAACAAGAACAGCGTGGCAGACAGCACCGCCGCGGCGATCAACCACCATCGTGGGGATCTCATCGAGCAGACTCCTTCACCAGGGAAACTGCCTCGATACTCCACACCGGCGTCCCGCGCCCACATCGGCGGCGAGAGTGAACTCCGCGCTCCCTCTCACGGACGCACTCAGGCCACGCGGACGTCTCACGCTCCCTCCGGGACCGCTCAGGGCACTCAGGCCACGGACGCTTTACGCCCCCTCCGGGACCGCTCAGGCGTCGCCGGCGACGATGAGTCCCGACTCGTAGGCGAACACGACCGCCTGAACCCGATCGCGCAGCCCCAGTTTCGTCAGGATCCTGCTGACGTGGCTCTTGACGGTGTACTCGCTGAGGACCATCTCGCCGGCGATCTCCGCGTTGGACAGCCCCCGTGCCACCAGCCGCAGCGTCTCGGCCTCACGGCTGGTCAGCTCGGCGAGGCGGGCGGCCAGCCGGGGCGCCACCCCATGGCCCGGCCGGAGGACCAGATCCTCGATCAGGCGTCTGGTCACCGTCGGCGCCAGCAGTGACTCGCCCGCCGCCACCACGCGCACCGCCGCGGCCAGTTCGTCGCGCCGGATGTCCTTCAGCAGGAAACCGCCGGCCCCCGCGCGTAGCGCGTCGTAGACGTACTCGTCCAGATCGAACATGGTCAGCACCAGCACCTTGGCGGACGTCGTCGCGCAGATCCGCTCGGTCGCCTCGATCCCGCCCATGCCGGGCATCCGGACGTCCATCAGCACGACGTCCGGGCGCAGCTCGGTGGCTGCCCGAACGGCCTCGGCGCCGTCGGCCGCCTCGCCGATGACGGTGATGTCGGCCTGGGCGTCAAGGATCATGGCGAAGCCGGCGCGGAACAGGTCCTGGTCGTCGGCCACGAGCACGCGGATCATACGCCTATCCAACCGGGAGCGAGGCCGCCACGACGAAGCCTTTCTCTCCCCGGCCGGCGCGCAGCGTCCCCCCGCAGGCGGCGGCCCGTTCGCGCATCCCGATCAGGCCATGTCCCTCGGCGGCGCCGTCGGCGCCCTTGCCGTCGTCGGCCACCTCGACCGCCAGCACGCCCGATGCCCAGCGCAGCCGCACCCGCGCGGAGCGCGCGTCCGCGTGGCGCAGCACGTTCGTCAGCGCCTCCTGCACGATCCGGTACGCCGCGACGTCGACCTCGACGGGGATCGGCCGCGGCACGCCGTCGCTGGTCAAGGTCACCCGCAGCCCGGAACGGCCGGTCCGCTCGAGAAGCTCCGGCAGGGCCGCGAGCCCGGGTTGCGGCTCCCGGTGACCGGCCTGGCCCGAGCGCATGGTGCCGAGCAGGGTCCGCAGCTGGGCGATCGCGCCCCGGCCGGTGTCGGCGATCGTGTCGAAGGCGGCCTGCGCGCGTACGGGATCAGAGCGGAGCATCAGCGGCCCGGCCTCGGCCTGGACGACGATGAGGCCGACCGAGTGAGTGAGGATGTCATGCATGTCCCGGGCGATGCGCGCCCGCTCGTGAGCCGCGGCGATGGCTCGCTCCCGCTCCAGCCGCAGCGCCCGTTCGGCCAGCTCGGCGGCCCGGGCGCGGCGGGCGCGGGCGCTGGTGCCCAGCGCGTACGCGGCGACGAACGCCGTACCCACCACGCGATAGGAGTCCAGTCCCTCCTGCGGCAGGGCGAGCGAGACGGACACCCCTGCGCCGATGACCGGAACGGCCGCCAGCCGCAGCAGCGGCGGGCTCAGCGCGGCGATGGTGTAGGTGCCCACCAGCGGCCCGTACGGCAGCATCGGCTTCTCCCACATCACCAGCGCCGTCATCGCCAGCCCGACCACGCAGGTCACCACGAGCGGTGCCCTGCGCCGCCACAGCACCGGCACCGAGGCCAGCACGGCCAGCGCCACCACCCACCACGGCTGCGAGGAGGGGACGAGCGCGGGACCGACGGTGGCCGCCGACACGGCGACCGTGATCGCGACGTCGACCACTCGTGGCGGCACGTCCGTCAACCGGGTGCGCAGCCGCTCAATAAGTCCGGGCATCTCGCCCAGTATCGGGATCCAAGCCGCCCGGCGCATCCCTCCCACGACGGATAGCGCCCTTCACTCTCAGGAGTGAAAGGCGGTACGTAGGAGGGCGCGCCGCATCGCGGAGGCGTGGTTTTCCTGCCGGCGCGGTCCCGGTTCAGGTGGCGTGGGTGTCGTAGGTGGCGCGGTTGGCGAGTACGTCGTCCATGTGCGTCTCGGCCCAGCTCTTGAGGCCGCGCATCAGTTGGTGCAGGGAGAGACCGAGGTCGGTCAGCTCGTAGGTGACCGTGACGGGCACTGTCGGCGTCACGGTGCGGGTGACGAGACCGTCGCGCTCCAGGGAGCGCAGCGTCTGCGTGAGCATCTTCTGGCTGACGCCGGCGAGCAGGCGCGACAGCTCCGAGTAGCGCATCGACCTGGACTCACCGGCGCAGTGGGTGCCGAGCTGATGCGAGCCGTCGCTGCCCAGCGCGGCCAGGATCAGCGTGACCCACTTGTCGGAGATCCGGTCGAGCAGCTTGCGGCTAGGACATGCCGCGACGAAAGCGTCATATTCCGCCTTGGCCTGTGCCTTCTTCTGGGCCGCCGTCATGGTTGTCATCGACCGCTCCTCGTACCCGTGGGCGACTTACGCACTCTGAGGTGCCTACTTCCCATCGGGAAGTTATCTCCCATATTTATACAAGGAGCCGTTCGGCACCACCACCCCGCTCAACACGAAAGGCAGAGGCGTGAGCACGCTCTCCACTTCGCTCCCCGGCGGCACCTGGACCCTGGGCGACCTGACCGTCACCCGATTCGGCTACGGCGCCATGCAGCTCGCCGGCCCCGGCGTCATGGGTCCGCCTGCCGATCGCCGCGGCGCGCTCGCCGTCCTCCGCGAGGTCGTCGGCCTCGGAATCACCCACATCGACACCAGCGACGCCTACGGGCCGCGTGTCACCAACCAGCTGATCCGTGAAGCGCTGCACCCGTACGCCGAATCGCTGCACATCGTGACCAAGGTCGGCGCGATCCGGGACCAGCAGGGTGGCTGGCCCCCGGCCCGGCAGCCCGAAGACCTGCGCCGCTCCGTCCACGAGAACCTGGAGACCCTCGGCCTCGAGGTGCTCGACCTGGTCAACCTCCGGCTCGGCAACGCCGAGGGACCCCAGCCCGGCTCGCT
Organism: Nonomuraea aurantiaca; assembly: GCF_020215705.1. Lineage (GTDB taxonomy): Bacteria > Actinomycetota > Actinomycetes > Streptosporangiales > Streptosporangiaceae > Nonomuraea > Nonomuraea aurantiaca. The sequence continues at coordinate 189,943 of NZ_JAIWNB010000017.1, forward strand.
CGCCGAGCCGTTCGAGACGCTCGCCGAACTCCAGCGGCAGGGCCTGATCCGGCACCTCGGAGTGAGCAACGCGACCGCCGAACAGGTCGCCGAGGCACGGGCGATCGCGCCGATCGTGTGCGTGCAGAACATGTACAACCTCGCCTACCGCCAAGACGACGGGCTGATCGACACGCTCGCCGATGAGGGCATCGCCTACGTGCCCTTCTTCCCCCTCGGCGGCTTCAGCCCACTCCAGTCCTCGGCGCTCTCGGCCGTGGCCACCCGGTTGGACACGACGCCGATGTCTGTCGCCCTGGCCTGGCTGCTGCGGCGATCGCCGAACATCCTGCTCATTCCCGGCACCTCGTCGTCGGCGCACCTGCGCGAGAACGTCGCCGGCGCGGGAGTCCCGCTCTCCGACGAGGACCTCGCCGAGCTGGACAAGATCGGCCGCTAGCGGCAATGCCGGTTGATCGTCCCGGCCCGTTGTACGCGGTGGCGGGCCGGGACGGTGGTCCACCGGTTCAGTGAGCGACCGGACACACAGGAGTAAAGTGACAAAAAGGGCATATCGCCTGTAGGTCACGCCACCTGAAGAAGGGGGATGAGACTGATGGGAGGCGAGCTATATATCTATCTGGCTGAGCAGGAGGCCGAACCGGAACGCCTGGCCCGGCTGACCGGGTCCCTGCGCCGGGAGTTGCTCGAACTCGACGTGGAAGACGTGACACCCGTGCGGGCCGGTGCGACCCCGCCTGGAACACGGGCGCTCGACGCCGACATGATCGGCGGGCTCGTCGTCAGCCTGAGCCAGTCGGCCCCAGCGCTCCAGGCGATCACCTTTACCGTCCGTAACTGGCTGACCCGCCGGGACGGGACCAGCCGAGCGGTGCGGATGGAGCTTGATGGCGACGCCCTCGAGCTTTCCGATGCGACGGAGGCCGATCAGGCGATCCTCGTCGACCTCTTCATCGCCCGGCACACCACCACAGGAGACCGGCCGTGACGGGCAAACGCAAGGCCCTGATCATCGCCAATGACCAGTACGAGAATCCCTCGCTCGGTCGGCTCCGCTCACCGGTGGAGGACGCCAAGGCACTCGGCCAGGTACTGGGCGACCCGGAAATCGGTGCCTTCGACGTGCAGGTGGTCCACAATGAACCAGCCCACCTGATCCAGATCCGTCTTGAGGATTTCTTCCAGGACACCAAGCCGGACGATCTCTTGGTGCTGCACTTCTCCTGCCACGGGCTGAAAAGCGACTCTGGAGAGTTGTTCTTCGCCGCCAGCAACACGCTCCCCAACAGGCTCGGCTCCACCGCGGTCCCGGCGGACTTCGTTCGGCGCTGCATGCGCAACACCCGATCCAAGAGCGTCGTGCTGCTCTTGGACTGCTGCTACGGCGGAGCCTTCACCGAAGGCGCGGCGGTCCGTGCGGCCGGAGACGTCAACGTACTCGACAGCTTCCCCACGCAGCGGCCGGGACGCGGTGGCTGCGGCCAGGCCGTCATCACCGCCTCCACCTCGATGGAGTACGCCTTCGAGGGCGACCGGCTCTCCGGAGGGTGCGATCCCCGGCCGTCGGTCTTCACCAGCGCCCTCGTGGAGGGCCTCACCAGCGGAGACGCCGACCGCGACGAGGACGGCGAGGTCTCCCTCGACGAGCTCTACGAATACGTCTTCGACCGGGTACGCGACCAGAACCCGAACCAGACCCCCAGCCGCAGCTTCGACCTGCGGGGCGAGCTGTACCTCGCCCACAGCAGCCGGTGCCGGATCAAGCCGCGACCCGTCCCGCCCGGCCTGCGTGCCGCCATGACCGATGCGAACATCTACACCCGGCAAGGTGCGATCGCCGAACTGCGGACACGGCTCATCAGCGACGATCTCCCTACCGCGGCCGGAGCCCGGGACGCGCTGCAGGAGATGGCCCACAACGACATCGCGCACGTGGCGGAGACCGCACGCGCGGCACTGCGCGATGCCACTGTTCACCCGGTCGAGCACCGGTTGGACTTCGGCCAGGTGGCCCAGAACTCGATGCCGAGCCGGACCGTGGAACTGCTCGGCCCGCCGCTCGCTCGCGCCTGCGCCTTCCAGGCGACCGAGGACCGGATCCACGTCCAGCACAGCGACCTGGGACTGCAGGTATCGCTGGACACCTCCCGTCAGGGCGTCATCCAGGGGAACGTCATCTTGAAAGATCCTGTCAAAGAGGAGATCGTCCAGGTCCACGCCGAGGTCACGCCGGCGGGCGGGCCTCCGCAGCGGATACCGCCGAAACGGTCGGTGCCGGTCGTGCCGACGCAGCGGCAGCCGCCTCCGGACATGTCAGCGGCGCCGCGGGAGCCGCAGGCTGTCCGGCCCATGGCCGCAGTGGGAGCAACACCGCCCGCGGCATCGGAGAAGAACCCGCCGGCCGATTCGAAGGCGATCTGGGCGGTATGCGCCGCCACGGCTTCCGCGGCACTCCTGGTCTGGTTCGCTCTGAAGGTCGTCGAGGTCTTCGACCTGAACGTGCAAGCCGTCTGGGAGGCCGCGGAGGACTTCGACCCGGACCGCCTCAAGCGCAGCATGGCCCCCATATGGACATCACTGGCGGAGATGGGCAAGGTCCTTCTCGGAGGGATGGCCGGGCTTCTCCTGGCCGGCCGAGCGCGCAAGCTGGCTACCGTGTCGAACGACGCGATCTCCACCTCCGGTCACCGTCATGGCGGCCGGCATCTCAACAGGATGGTGATCGCTTATTCCTGGGCGGCGTTCCCCCTCACCTTGCTGGCCGTGTTGATCCAAATCATCGGCAAGTGAATGACCCGTGGGCGGACGGCTCGAACGCGGTCAGAGCCAGCCCGCGTCGCGGGAGATGCGGATGGCGTCGATGCGGTTGCGGCCCCCGACCTTGCTGATCGCGTTGGACAGGTAGTTGCGCACGGTGGCCTGCGACAGATGGACGGCGATCTCGGCGGTGGTAATGCCCGTCCAGGCCCGGCATGTCGATGTCGAGCACCGCGACGTCGGGGCGTACCCGCAGCGCGGCGGCCAGCACCTCGTCCCCGCGCTCGATCTCGGCGACGACCTCCATGTCGTCCTCCAGCGACAGCAGCGCGACCAGGGCGGACCTGATCATGTGCATGTCCTCGGCGATGAGTACGCGGATCACAGGGTTCCCTCGGGTACCTCGACGGACAGCCGGAACCGGCCGTTCCGGAGGGCGGTGGCGAAGGTGCCGGACACGGCGCGGGCCCGCTCGCCCACCCCCGCCAGCCCCGAGCCGGGGGCCGCGACGTCCCGCACACCGTCGTTGACGATCTCCAACCGTACTGTCCCGTTGTGCCGGGACAGCGTGATGGCGCAGGTCTGGGCCTCGCTGTGGCGCAGCAGATTGGTGGTGCCCTCGCGGATCGCCCACGCCAGGGCGTTCTGCGCGGCGCCGGGCAGCGGCGGCAGGTCGGCCACGTCGAGCTCGGTGTCCACCCCGGCGGCGCCGAGCAGGGCCGCGGCGCCCTCGATCTCGGTACGGAGCGACACGGCGTGCTCGTCGCGGGCGATCGCGCGTACATCCCGCAGCGCGTCGCGCGCCACCCCGGTCAGGCTCCCGACCTCGCCGCGGGCGGTGGCGGCGTCTTTGGCCAGCAGCCGCAGGGCCAGGTCACCCTTGAGCGAGATCGCCGACAGGCTCTGGCCGAGCAGGTCGTGCAGGTCGCGCGAGACCCGGACGCGTTCCTCGCCGAGCGCCGTGGCGGCCAGTTCGGTGCGGGTGGCGTACAGCTCGGTCACCAGCCGGACCAGCCGGGCGCCGCCGACCAGCGCGGCGGCGAACAGGGGCGGGACGACCACGGCGTAGATCATCATGGTGATGATCTGCGGGATCGAGCCGCCCGCGACCGACTCCGACTCGAACGTCACGGGGACCATCATGAGCGCGGCGCACACCGGCAACGCCGTCCGCGGGCGCAGCAGCATCACCGTCGAGGCGAGGGCGAAGATGCCCATGGCCATCCAGTTCATGCCGATCCACCACACCGGCACGTACGCGAGCAGGCCCGTCACGGTGGGCAGGGCCGCGGGGGCGCCGGTCGGCGCCTATCTGGAGCGGAACGGTTCGGTCGTCTTCGATGCGGCCGACGCGCTGGAGCAGAGCACTTCCGCCAACGCGGCCGACAGCAACAACGGCACGCACGGCTGGGCGCTGGCTCGTAACGGTCTCCAGGTCGTCCCGCCGGCCGACGCCGACGCGAAGGCGCAGTGGCTGGCGACCTCGGCGGCCCGGGCCGAGGCGTTGTTCAAGGCCGGCCCGACGCAGAAGGTCAACGGGAGCTCCGCGGCGGGAGCACCACCGCGGCTCGCCTTCACCGTCGACATCCAGACCGGTGGCACGTACTACCTGTTCGTCGTCGAGCGGAGCACCATCGGATCCCGCCCCCGCCGGCTCCTCCGACGACCCCAGACCTGCCCACTAGCCGGTGAGCAGCGCCTTGGCGGACCTGCGGAACGCCGCCACCAGGCGGTTGCGGTCGCCGGCCCGGGTCGCCAGCATGACGTGACTCGGCTCGACGCCCTCCAGGGGGATCGAGGTGAGGTCCGGGCGGAGGTTGACGAAGATCGGGCCGGCCGCGATGGCCACCGCCTCCCCGGCGGCGATCGGCTCGAACTTGTCCTCGATGCTGGCGATGAGCGGGCCGCCGGGGGCCGGGCGGCCGTCGGGCCTGGGGTCGATGCGCCAGTACGCCTCCCAGGCCGGGTCCGGGTCGGCCAGCCGGGGGAGCGGCTCGTCGGCGATGTCGTCCAGCGTCACGGACTCCCTGCCGGCCAGGCGGTGGTCGCGCGAGACCAGCAGCATGCGCGGCTCGTCGTACAGGATCGTCACGTCGAGCCCGTCGGTCGCGACCGGCATCCGGGTCACCACCGCGTCCACACGGTGGTCGAGCAGGGCGGAGCGCGGCTCGTTCCAGGCCACGTGTGAGGTGCGTACATCGGCGTCCGGATGCAGGCGGCGCAGCTCGCGCACGGCCGGCGTGATGATGAGGCCGGCCGTGTACCCGATCGTGACCCGGCTGGGCCGAGCGGCGGCACGGGTCTGCGCCGCCGCCTGGGCGGCCGAGCGCAGCAGCGTCTTGGCGCGGGGCAGGAAGATCTCGCCCGCCTCGGTGAGCCGCGTGCCCTGCGGGCTACGGTCGAGCAGGCGGGCGCCCAGTTGCCGCTCGAGGCCGCGGATCTGCCGGCTCAGCGACGGCTGGGTGATGTGCAGGGCCTCGGCGGCGCGGCCGAAATGCCGGTGCTCGGCGACGGCCGTGAAGTAGCGCACGAGCCGCAGATCGAGGTCGGGCGAGTCGGGCATAACCCGCAGCCTACTGCGGTGATGCCTGAAACGTATCGCGCGATGAGGAACAGGCTTTGGACGCCGTACGGCGCCGGCTCCGACGATGGGAACACCGCTCAAGAAGGAGATCATCATGCGGGTTTTCGTCACCGGCGCCACGGGTTTCGTGGGTTCCGCCGTCGTTCGTGAGCTCATCGAGGCCGGGCACCAGGTGGCCGGCCTGGCCCGTACCGACGAGGCCGCCGCCGCGTTGCGGGCCGCGGGGGCCGAGCCCCGTCCCGGCTCGCTCGACGACCTCGCCGGCCTGCGCGACGGGGCCGCCGCTGCGGACGGCGTCATCCACCTGGCCTTCGTGCACGACTTCGCGAACTTCGAGGCCGCCAACCAGACCGACCGGCGGGCCATCGCGGCGCTCGGCGAGGCGCTGGCGGGGTCCGGCCGGCCGTTCGTGATCACCTCGGGCACCGGCCTGCTCCCGCCCGGCCGCGTCGGCACCGAGGAGGACGAGCCGGGGACGCATTCGCCCCGGGGGGCCGCCGAGCAGGTGGCGCTGTCGTTCGTGGAGCGCGGCGTGCGGGCCTCGGTGTTGCGGCTGCCGCTGGTGCATGGGGAGGGCGACCCGGGGTTCGTCGCCACCGCGATCGGCATTGCCCGCGCGAAGGGCGTCTCCGCGTACGTGGGCGACGGCGGCCACCGCTTGGCGAGCGTGCACCGGCTGGACGCCGCCCCCCTGTACCGGCTGGCCTTGGAGGAGGCTCCCGCTGGTGCGCGGCTGCACGCGGTCGCCGAGGAGGGCGTGCCGGTACGCGACATCGCCGGCGTCATCAGGCGCCGGCTCGGCGTGCCCGTGACCGCGATCACCGAGCGGGAGGCGGGCGAGCACTTCGGCTGGCTGGCCGCCTTCCTCACGCTGGACATGCCGGCCTCCTCCACCCTGACCCAGAAGCTGCTGGACTGGCGTCCCGGCTGGCCCGGGCTCATCACCGACCTGGAGGCGGGGCACTACTTCACGGGCTGAGCCCGCGCGTTTTGGTCAGGAACTGGGCAGCGAATGACCTGGGAACTGGTCAGGTGAAGAGCCGATACTCGGCGGGCTGGTCCTACGACGGCCGTTGGCGGTGCCGTCTCCGTGCCACTGAGGAAGGCTGAGTGATCGTGACCGAACGCGTACGCGTGGCTGTGCTGGCGGGCGGGCCGTCCGCCGAGCATGAGGTGTCGCTGCAGTCGGCGCAGGCCGTGCTCGACGCTCTGCCGAGGGATCTGTACGAGCCCGTCCCCGTCATCATCGACCGGCAGGGCAGGTGGCCGGTGGAGCTGCGACGCGATCTGGCGGACGTGGTCTTCCCCGTGCTGCACGGGCCGTTCGGGGAGGACGGCGTCGTCCAGGGTCACCTGGAGACGCTGGGCATCCCGTACGTGGGCTGCGGCGTCCTGGCATCGGCCGTGGCCATGAACAAGGTCGCGATGCGGCGCGCCTTCCTGGCGGAGGACATTCCGGTCACCCCGCACGTGTGGTTCACCGAGCACGAATGGCGCGCTACCGCCGACTACTGGGGTCTGGTGAAGCTGCTCGACTGGCCGATGTACGTCAAACCGGCGAGCATGGGCTCCTCCATCGGCATCTCACGTGTCACCTCCATGGAGGAGCTGCGCGCGGGCGTGGAGCTGGCGCTGGCCCACGACCGGGTGGTCATCGTCGAGCAGGGCGTGAGCGCGCGCGAGGTCATCTGCGGCGTGCTCGGCGGCTACGACACTCCGGATGCCTCGGTGTGCGGCGAGCTCATCGTGCCCGGCGACTGGCTCGACTACGAGGCCAAGTACCTCAGCCAGGCCGAGATCGCCACCATCCCTGCCGTACTGCCAGAACGGGTGGCCGAGGAGGCGCGCGAGCTGTCCCTGCGCGCCTTCCGGGCGATCGGCGGCTACGGCCTGTCCCGCGTCGACTTCCTCTATGAGGAGGACACGGGACGCCTGTACGTGCTGGAGATCAACACCATGCCCGGCTTCACCTCCCGTTCCGTCTACGCCAGGACCTGGGCCGCGAGCGGTGTCCCGTACCCGGACCTGCTGCGCCGCCTGATCGACCTCGCGTTCGCCAGGAGCGGCTCATGATCCCCATGACGCTGGACGAGATCGCGCAGGTCGTCGGCGCGAGCCCGCACGAAGTGCGCGACCCGCGGGCGCCGGTGACGGCGCCCGCGGCGGTCGACTCCCGCGAGGTGGTGCCCGGCGGCCTGTTCGCCGCGACGGTGGGCGCCCACGTTGACGGTCACGACTACGCGGCCGCCGCCATCGCGGCCGGCGCCGTCGCCGTGCTGGCCGCGAGGCCCGTCGGCGTGCCCGCCCTGGTGGTCGAGGACGTCCAGCGCGCGCTCGGCCTGCTGGCCAGGCACCTGCTCGAACACATCAGCCCGACCGTGATCGGCCTGACCGGCTCGGTGGGCAAGACCACGACCAAGGACCTGCTGGCCCAGCTGCTCGAACGGCACGCCGCGACGGTCGCCACCGACAGGTCGTTCAACAACGAGCTCGGGCTGCCGCTCACCGTGCTGCGTGCCGATGCCACCACCCGATACCTGGTGCTGGAAATGGGCGCGGGCCGGAAGGGCGACCTGACGTACCTGACCGGGCTCGCGCCTCCCCAGATCGGGCTGGTGCTCAATGTCGGCACCGCCCATGTGGAGCGTATGGGAGCCGGGCGGGCCGACGTGGCCGAGGCCAAGGGCGAGCTGGTCGAGGCGCTGCCGGCGGAGGGGTTCGCGCTGCTCAACGCCGACGACCCGTACGTCATGGGCATGGCCGGCCGTACCAGGGCCCAGATCCTGTTGTACGGCAGGTCGGCGCGGGCGCGGGTGCGAGCGGAAGGCGTACGGATGGGCGACCGGGCGCGAACCGCGTTCGAGCTGGTGACGCCCTCGGGCCGTGCCCCGGTCGAGCTCGACCTCATAGGCGAGCACCAGGTGAGCAACGCCCTGGCCGCCGCCGCGGTCGCCACCGCGCTCGGACTGGGCGTCGCCGAGATCGCCGATGGGCTGAACACCGCACGGCGGCGCTCCGTGGGCCGGCTGGAGATCGTCGAACGACCTGACGGCATCACCATCGTCGACGACGCCTACAACGCCAACCCCGAATCCATGCGGGCCGGGCTGCGGGCGGTCAAGGCCCTGGCCGGCTCGCGTCGCACCGTCGCCATACTCGGCGCGATGGGCCAGCAGGGCGACGCCTCCCGCGCCCGGCACGCGGAGATCGGCCGGCTCGTCGCCGACCTCCGCTTCGACGTGCTGATCACGGTCGGAGCAGGGGATCCGCTCGCGATGGCGCAGGCAGCGCGGTCCTCGAACCAGGTCGGGGCCGTCCACACCGCACAGGACGTGGCCGGGGCTCTCCAACTGGCCACCGCGCTCCTCGAACCGGGCGACGTGGTGCTCGTCAAGGCCTCCAGCGAGATCGGGCTCGGCGCCTGCGCCCGTGCGCTGGCCGGCGCCTGACAGCCGGCTGAACGGCTTTTGGTCCTCTGAATGAGCAGGCACTCGATCTTGCTTGCCCGCACAAGCTGGCGAAACGGAGTTTCATGCGCACTATCGGTCTTATCGGCGGGCTGAGCTGGGAATCGACGGTGATCTACTACCAGATCATCAACCAGCGGGTACGCGAGCGGCTCGGCGGCAGCCATTCCGCCGACAGCCTCATCTGGTCGGTCGACTACACCCGTGTCGAGGACCTCATCTTCGCCGACCGCTGGGACGAGGTGAGTACATTGCTGACCGGTGCGGGCGGGAAACTGGCGGATCTCGGCGCCGAGATCCTGCTCATCTGCAGCAACACCTTCAGCCGGGTGAGCGACGACGTGGAGCGGGCCGTGAGCGTGCCCGTGCTGCACATCGCCGACACCCTGGGCGCCGAGATCCGCGCCAGGGGCATGCGCAAGGTCGGTCTGCTGGGCACGCGGTTCACCATGGAGGAGCCCTTCTACCGGGATCGGCTGGCCGCCCACGGCTTCGACGTGGTCGTCCCGCGGCGTGAGCAGCGGGAACTGGTCCATAGCGTGATATTCGACGAACTGGTGCGCGGGGTGCTCCGGGAATCGTCCAGGGACGCCTACACCCAGATCATCGATGATCTGGCGGACGACGGCGCCGAAGGCGTCATCCTCGGCTGCACGGAGATCGAGCTGCTGATCAGTGAGAAGGACAGCGCCATCCCGGTGCTGCCGAGCGCTCGGCTGCACGCGGAGGCGGCGGCCGGCTTCGCGCTGGCCGACTGACACCGCGGCGCCGGCACGATGTGTGGCGGCTCAGGGGGATCGGTACGCCGGTGCGTCGGTGCCGTACAGCTCCCGGTGCCACAGGTCGGCGCAGAGGCGTTCGATGCCGGCCGTCAGATGGCGGCGGTAGGTGCTGAAAGGGATGCCGAGTCGTTTCGCCGCCAGTTCCTGGGTGGGCGTGCTGCTGAGGAACGTGACCGACAGCGCCCGATGGAACTTGACCGAGCGCGGATCCTCACCCAGGCCGTCGATCGCCTGGCGGAGCAGGTCACCCAGTGCCGTGGCCGGGTTCTGCCCGGCTCGCTCGGCGATCAGCCTGGTGCGCGTCAGCGGGGAAGCGGCCAGCCCGTCCAGCCGCGACAGCTGACGCACCGCCCCGCGTACCGCCTCGGCGAACTCCGCCTGCGACAGCACCGCCAGCCCCGCCGTCGCGGCACCCGGTCCGCTGGCGGGCCCGTGGCTCATCCGCTCCAGCCACGCCTGCGCCGGCACCGCGCGCCAGTCATGAACGAACAGGGTGTACGCGGCATCCCCCAGCCGCGGCTGCTCGGAGCCGGCACGCATCCCGTGATGCGGTAAACGCTCCACCCACGCTTGGTTCGGATGCCGTACCGCGACATATGAGCAGGCCATCCGCTCGGCCCGCAGGCAATTGCCGATCACTCGCCACCAGATCAGCTCCATCGCCGGCGAGTCTCCGCGATACGGCGGCAGCATCCATTGCCGGCTGACCGCCACATGCTCACCGGCGCGCAACGGCGCGGTGGCCCGCGCATGCGCCCATGCCGTGGCCACGATGGGATCCGCCGTCAGCTCCTCCTCATCGAATTCCGCCAACCGCAACCACGCGGAGAGGGCCACGGGCTCGCCGGTTTCGGTCCGCCGGTACAGCCGGAACGCCTCCGGCTGCCGTTCCGCCCAGAAGGCGGCGCAGCCGGCGGACGCCGCGCCCTCGGCCGCCGTCACCATCCGGAGCAACGCGCCGATGTCCTCCTCCCGCAACGCCTCTTCCTGGAACTCGTCCTCGTCGTGGCGGCCGTGGAAATCGGCCGGCGCCCCGTTGCCGCGACGCAGGTAGAGCAGTGCCGCCACGGCGCCGAGCAGGTCCCCGTCGCTTGCCGTGCGCACCCTGTCCGCCAGATGCGCGTGAACGCGCTCGTGCATCGCCGCGTACCCCTTCGGATCCCGCCATCGCAGGTCCGCCTCCAGCACCTCCCGCACCACGTCATGCGGAGACAACCCGAGACGGCTCGACTCCACGAACGGCAAGCGCCGCAACCACCGGAACAACGTCCCGGCGTCCTGCGGCAGGACCGCCCGCAGCAGGTCCTCCGTGGTCGTGTACGCGTGCGCGCAGATCTCCAGAGCATGCCGATGCGCCGCCGAAGGCACCTCGCCCACCAGCTGATCCAGCAACGTGGCCACCACGTCCTGACCCGGCGTCCACCGCCTGCCCTTCACCGCCGAGGCCGCTCCCAGCAGCAGCGCCAGCGGATGACCACCGGCGAAGGCCGACAGCGGCTCACGCGACTCGGCCGACACCCCGCAGGAGTCCATCAGGGCCAGCGAATCTCCGGCCGGCAGGTCGCCCAGCGGCAGTATCTCCAGCGCCCCCGCCCATCCCGGATCCGTCCGCCACCGCGGATCGGGCGGGTAGCGCCCGGCGATCACCACCAGCGCCCCCACGGGCACCCGCGGCAGGAACCGCTCACGCAGCCAACCCTCCAAGCCCTGCACGCAGTCGAAGGAGTCGACCAGCAGCACCGCCCCCGCATCACGGAACACCGGCTCCGCCTCGGCCTCGAACGCCCCCGGCGACGGCTCCGGCATGTCCCCGTCCACCATCGACACCGGCCGCCCCGCCACCGCGGCCTCGTGCGCGAACCGCCGCAACAAGGCCGACTTCCCGATGCCGCCGGGACCGTGCACGTACAGAACGCTGCAGCCGCCGCCGTACAACGCCGCGTGGAAAACCGCGAGCTCTTCCTCCCGCCCCACGAACGCCATCTCCCGCGCCGCTTGCAGGCGCCATCCCAGCAATCCAGACTTGTTGTCACTCCCCGGCGACATACCCCTGACCCCTCTCCGAACGCCCGGTCGATACCGCTGCTGGTGGACCCGGACCTGGGCTTACATCTGGGCCCCGTAGGGCGCCGTCGGTGAGGCCGGTGAGGTCCTCGGCGGGGAATCGCAGCCGTAACGCCCAGCGGCAGGCCCATTCGCGGGCGCGGCCGGGATGGCGGAGGAACGCCGCCGGCAGCAGGAGCACCGCCAGCACCAGCGTGACCGCGGCGAACAGCCGGTCGCGGGGCCGAGGTGGGATCGTGCGTGGCTCGTTCATGTCGAACCAGGATTGGCGCCGAATGTGCGCGCGTTGTCAGCCGTATGTCACCGTTTGTCGACGGCGGCGACCGCAGGCGCATCGGTGACACAACCATGACACGGCGGGGACACGGGCGGTCGACAGTGGACGGGGCCGGCCGGCGGTCCCGCCCGAGGCCGCGAACGCCTCGGGCGGGTCGGCAGCGCCGGTGCGGCTCAGCGCTTTGGGCCGATACCAGATGGCGATCCCGGCGCCCATGTGACGCCAAGCCGTCTCCAGTCAGCTCGCTGACGCGGCCAACTGGCAGGGGTCGGACAGAACGACACCCGTTAGATGTGCACTTCGCCCCCGTCGACGACCAGGTTGGCGCCGAGGAAGAAGCTGCCCTGGTCGGAAGCGAGGAAAGCCACCACATTGGCGACCTCGTCCGGGCGTCCGATCCTGCCGAGCGGGATCGCTGCGGCGAAATCTGACTTGCTGACGGGCGTGTCCTCCGTCCCGACCACGCCGTCGAGCCCAGGTGTGTCGATGGTGCCCGGGGAAATCGCGTTGACCCGGATGTTCCGGTCCTTGAGCTCGTTGGCCCAGGTCCGGGCGAAGGACCGGATCGCCGCCTTGGAGGCCGCGTACGTGCCGAACGCCGCGACACCGTCACCGGCGCGCACCGAGCTGTTCAGGATCACCGACGCGCCGTCGTTGAGCAGCGGCAGCGCCTTCTGCACCGTGAACAAGGTGCCCCGGACGTTGACGCCGAAGGTCTCGTCGAAGTGCCCCTCGGTGACCTGCTCCAGCGTCGCGAAGGACGCGGCGGCGGCGTTGGCGAACAGCACGTCCAGGCCCCGGCCCCGAGCCCGGACCGCGGCATAGAGTCGGTCCAAGTCGGCCAGGTCCGATATGTCCCCCGGCACGGCGGTCACCGCCGCCGGGCCTATGCGCTCCACCGCCGCGTCAAGGACCGCCTTTCGGCGGCCGGTGATGAATACGTGCGCGCCCTCGGCCGCCAGCCGAATGGCGGCGGCCAGGCCGATCCCCGTTCCGCCGCCGGTGACGACGGCGGTCTTGCCTGCCAACTGCCCCATGCTTCCACCTCTATAGATATCTGTACCGATCGGTGCTGAAAGGGAAGATAGCAGTTCAGCACCGTTCGGTACAGAAGAGGTATGATCGATCGCGTGAACACCCAGGGGAAGGCGCCGATCGGCCGGCCACGCGGCTTCGACGCCGAGAAGGCGCTCGACCAGGCCATGCGTGTATTCTGGGAGCAGGGCTACGAGGGCGCCAGCCTCACCGACCTGACCAACGCGATGGGCATCAGCCGCACCAGCATGTACGCCGCCTTCGGTAGCAAGGAAGACCTGTTCCACAAGGCCTTGCGGCGTTACACCGACGGCCCTGCCGCGTACGTCCCGCGGGCCCTGGAGGAGTCGACGGCGCGGCAAGTGGCCACAGCGTTCCTCAACGGTTCCGTCCGGGCCACCACCAGTGCCGGCTGTCCCGCCGGCTGCCTCGGCGTCCAAGGTTCCCTGGCGGCGGGCGAGGCCGGTCGCAGCGCCCGGGATACGCTGGCGGCCTGGCGCGACAACGGCATCTCGCTCCTACGGGAGCGCTTCCGGCGGGCCGTCGAGGAGGGCGACCTTCCCGCGGGGACCGATCCCGGCCTGCTCGCCCGATACCTCATGGCCGTGGCCAACGGCATCGCCGTTCAGGCCGCCGGTGGCGCCACCCGCGACGACCTGCACATGGTGGCCGACATGGCCCTGCGGCACTGGCCGCCCACCTGATACGAACAACTCCTGGACTCGTTACCGGCCCGCTGGTGCCTGGCGGTCAGGATGGCTGGACTTCGTCGAAGAGGGCGAGGGCTTCGGTGGGGTCCGGGCTCACGAGGCGCTCCAGACCGGCCTTCGTCATCTCCGCGAACCTGCCGGCCCGTACCCACATCTGTTCCTCGAAGGCGCGGACGGCCTTGTCCAGATCGCCGGGGCCGGGGGCGGCGGCGATGGACTCGGCGAGTTCGGCGCCTTCCAGCATCGCGAGGTTCGCGCCCACCCCCAAGGGAGGCATCAGGTGGGCGGCGTCGCCCAGTAGCGTCACCCCGGGGACGTGGGCCCAGGTATGGGACACGGGCAGAACGTAGAGGGGGCGGTGGACGAAAGCGGTGCCGTGGCGGAGCAGGTCGAGGACGGGAGCGGCCCAGCCGTCGAACAGGGCCAGCAGGCTCGATCGCATGGCCTCGACGTCGGCCAGGTCCAGGCCCGCGTCCAGGTCCGCCTCCATGTCTGCGTCCATGTCCGCGCCCCGGTCCAGGCCCATATGCCGGTCCGGGTTCGTGTGCCAGTCCAGCGGCGCGCGGAACTTGGCGTACACCTTGACGTGGCCGCCGCTGTTGCGCTGGGCGACCAGGGAGCGGTTCGCGCCGTACACGGCCATGGAACCGTCGCCGATCAGCCGGGCGAGGTCGGGGTGGCGGGTGTCGACGTCGTCCAGGGAGGTCTCGATCGAGGTGACGCCGGTGTAGTGCGGCGTCACGGACGAGAGCGCCGGGCGGACCCGGGACCAGGCGCCGTCCGCGCCGACCACGAGGTCGAACGTCTCCTGTCGTCCGTCCGCGAAACGGACCAGCGCGCCATCCGGGGTCCCCGGCACCACCTCCGTCACGCCCCGCCCCCACTGAACGTCCAGGGGGCCGAGCAGCAGGTCACGGAGTTGCCCGCGGTCGATCTCGGGATTGGCCCGTTCATCCGGACGGGGTTGCCAGTCACGCAGGACGGTCCCGTCCGTGTCCAGGATGCGCATGGCCTGCCCCTCGGGACGGGACAGGGCCTGGAAGTCCGCCAGCAGCCCCGCCTTGTCCAGCGCGACCTGGCCCAGCCCTTCGTGCAGGTCCAGCGTGCCGCCCGGGGGGCGTGCGTCGGGGGCGGGATCACGTTCGAGGATGGTGACGGGGTGATCGTGGCGGTGCAGGACGCGGGCGAAGGTAAGGCCGGCGGGGCCGCCCCCAATCACCGCGATACGGTGTCTCATGTCGATATACTGTATTTGACTTATACGCTGTATCGCAACAGTACGATGTAACCATGACTGTGTGGGATCGGCCGGAGCCGCCGACTCGCCCCGCGCCGCTCGACCGGGAGCGCATCGTGGCCGCCGCCATCGCGCTGGCCGACGAGGGCGGGCTGGAGGCGGTGTCGTTGCGCAAGGTCGCCGCCCGGCTGGACGTCGGCCCGATGCGGTTGTACGGGTACATCTCCACCAAGGAGGAGCTGTTCGACCTCATGGTGGACGAGGTCCACGCCGAGATCCTCCCCGAGGAGCGGCCCGGTGACTGGCGGGAGGCGCTGCGCACCCACGCCCACCGCACCCGCGAGGCCGCCCTCCGTCACCAATGGCTGGCCGACCTGCTCGGCGGCCGTCCGGCCCTGGGCCCGAACGCCCTCGCCGTGGCCGAGGCCACGCTGGCCGCCCTCGACGGCCTCGCCGACGTCGACACCGTCATGCGCGCCGTGGAGACTGTCAGCGCCTACTTCACCGGCGCCATCAGGCGCGAGATCGCGAATCTGCGGGCCGAGCGCGCCACGGGCCTGTCCAAGCGCGATTGGCAGCGCGCCTCCGGCCCGCGGCTGAGGAGGATACTGGACACGGGCCGCTTCCCGGCGCTGGCCAAGGCCGTGTACGACGGCACGGAGGTGGACGCCGAGACGTCCTTCGCGACCGGCCTGGACTGGGTCCTCGACGCCGTGGCCGCCAAACTCACCCGGCCGCTGGCGTGACGCTCGGGCGAACGTGACCTCAACCCCTCCGGCGTGGCCTTCCACACCGGCCGCTGGTACGTCGTCGGCCACGACCACCTGCGGACCTTCCGCATCGAGCGCGTCGCCTCCGTCGCCCCCCGAGCCGACAGCTTCACCGCCCCCGACGGCTTCGACCCCGTCGCCCACCTGACCTCGACGTCAGTTTCCCTTCGCGGCGCGGCCGAGGCGGAAAGCCGAGATGAGGAAGAAGATGCCGCCGGGGATGGCGTAGCCGGCCGCGTTGATCAGCGTCGGGCTGTCCGCGGAGGCGCCGGCGATGAACGACGCACCGGCGAGTACGGAGACGCCGCCGCTGATGATCATCGGCCACTGGCCGCCCATCGAGCGGCGGGTGACACCCACGATCAGCTGGACCAGCCCGGCCACGACCGCCCAAGCGCCCCACACGCGCAGCACCGCCGGGATGCCGGACGCGCAGGCGATGGCCACGCCGATGGCGGTGATCAGGCTGACGGCGACGTTCACGTACAGCAGGGCAGGTGATCCGGTGGCGCGCGACGCGCGGGCGTCGATGACGGCGGCGGTCACGTCGAACAGCGGGTAGAGGACGAGCAGGGTGACCGCGAGCGGACCCAAATTCGAGGCGGTCGTGAACATCGCGAGGGCCCAGACGATGGCGAACGCGAACCGGACGAAGTACAGCCGCCGCAGCGCGGACGCGGTCCCGGAAATGCCGGGCGACGCAGCGATGGTGCTCATGGTGATCCTTTCAGCGGATGGGTGGCGAGGAGAGCGCTTCAGCGCGTCCTGCGGCCAGCCTGGTAGACCGAACGTTCTGTCGTGCCACAGCATGCAATCTGCGGTGCGGACTGTCAAGACCGAACGTTCTATCCGCTAGGCTGGTGGCATGCCCACCCCATCCGAAGGCCGACCGTCCGAAGCGCGGTCCCGGCTGCTCGACACGGCCACCCGGCTCTTCTACGCGGAGGGCATCCACGCCGTCGGCATCGATCGCATCGTCGCGGAAGCGCAGGTGACGCGGGCCACCCTCTACCGGCACTTCCCCGGCAAGGAAGACCTTGTCCTCGCCTACCTGAACGAGGTCGACCGGGCCATGCGGGGCCAGGCGGACGAGGCCGTCACCGCCGGACTACCGGCCGCCGGCACCATCCGGGCCCTCAGCGAGTCCATCGCCCAGAGCATCCAGGCTCCCGGATTCCGGGGATGCGCCTTCCTCAACGCCGCCGCCGAGTATCCCGACCCGGAGTCCCCGGTGCACAAGGCCGTGCTCGCCCACCGCCAATGGTTCCTGGAAACCGTCACGGAGCTGCTGGCCAACATCCAGGAGACCGGCGCCGAGCCCGCCGCCCGCCACTTCGTGATGATGCGCGACGGCGCCATGGCCGCCGGCTGCCTGTTCGACCCGGTGCTGATCTGCGAGACGTTCCTGCACGGAGTCGAGAGGCTCCTGAAGGTTTATGCCGCCACCGACTACAGCGCCCCGGCGGGAGCCTGAAACCGCAGGCCCAAGGTCGGTCCACCCGGCCGATTCACCGGTAGCCGGCGGCGACGATGTTGGCCTGGACCGCGTTCTCGGTGGCGTCCGACGGATAGCCGGACGTCATCACGCCCTCGTAGAAGGTGCCGGCCGCGCCGTGGCTGTTGTCGCCGCCGATCCCGAGGATGATGGCGCCTTCCTTCTTCATCGGGTTGTAGCCCGCGACATTGGGGCGCGCCCCGTTGTAGAAGGTCGACAGGCTGCCCGACTGCGCGTTGCCGCCCCGGATCGACCAGTGGTTCGGCTCGCCCTTGATGATGGCCGTCAGATACCGGTGGCTGATGCTCGGGTCGTTGGCGTTGTACCTCTGGTTCACCCCGGAGAACAGGCCGTTCTCCAGGTCGGCCATGATCCACGGGCCGTTGCCGGCGCCGTAGCCCCACACCTTGATGTTGCCGAAGTAGATGGCCTCCATGGTGCCGTTGCCGTTGTCGCGGCTGTTGGTCTCGGCGTTGCCGTAGTCGAAGCAGCAGCCGCCGTTGTAGTGCGTGCCGTCGAAGATGGCGTACATCCCCTCCGGCTGGTCCCCCTTGGCGACACCGTTGGTGGTGTTGTCGCGGTATCCGACGCCGGGATCCACGTAGACGCCGTAGGCTCTGCGGCCGTAGACCGTGGTCGGTGCCTTGACGGCGTTGGCGAGGTTGTCGTATCCGCCCGGAGCCGGGCCGGAGAACCCGCCGGGAGGCGCCTGGGTGAGGCGGTTGTTACGACCCGACTGATCGTAAATGACGGTGATGAGGCAGGTCGTACCCGCACAGAACGAGTCCTGCGTGGCGGCGTCGGCGCCGCCGCCCGCGCTCAGCACCCCGATGTCCCGGGTGGTGTTGTCCGAGGCACGCCGCACCTGGTAGAGCGGGCCGTTGTACGAGGCGTACAGGGCACGGGTCGTGCTGTGCGCAGCCACGCACGGCGTGCCGCCCGAGGCGTAGATGTCGCACGGCTGTCTCGACGGCGGCGGTGGCGGCGTGACGGTGGGAGTGGGGGTGGAGACGTCGCCGGTGCAGGTGACGCCGTTCAGGGCGAAGCTCGACGGCACCGGGTTGGAGCCGTTCCAGCTCCCGTTGAAGCCGAAGCCGGTGCTGCCGCCGCTGGGGATGGTGCCGTTGTAGTCCACGTTGGCGACGGTGACCTGTGCGCCGGACTGGGTGTAGGAGCCGTTCCACAGCTGGGTGATGGTCTGCCCGGCGGGGAACGACCAGGTCAGTTTCCAGCCGTTGATGGGATCACCCAGGTTGGTCACGTTGACATTCGCGCCGAAGCCTCCGGACCACTGGTTGGTCACGGTGTAGGTGACCTGGCATCCCGCCGCGGCCGCTGACGCGACGTGCGCCGCGGCCATCCCGGCACCGGCTGCCGACAATGCGACGGCGGCGGCGACCGGGAGTGCCACCCGTCGGCGTAAGGAGCTGACCTGGCGCATGGGTGCTGGCCTCCCTTGAGAGGTGACGTCCGCTACGGGGCCGTGCAGGTGACGTCGGTGGGGGCGGTCGAGCCGTCGCCGTTGGCGGTGAATCCGAACGTCGTCGCCCCGTTGCCGGCGATGGTGCCGTTGTAGGAGGTGTTCTTGACGGTGATCGCGCCGCTGGTGCCGCTGTTCACGCCGTTCCACAGGTTGGTGATGGTCTGGCCACCGGCCAGCGTCAGCTTCACGGTCCAGCCGTCGACCGGCGCACTGCCCGCCCGGACCGTCACAGTCGACTGGAAGCCGCCCTCCCAGCTGTTGACGATCTCGACCGTCGCCGAGCACGTCCCCGGAACCGGTGTCGGTGTCGGTGTGGGTGTGGGGGTCGGTGTCGGTGTCGGTGTCGGGCCGCTCTGGAACTGGGTGAAGAACTTCCACACCTCTGCCGGGACCCAGGTCCTGGATCCGCTGTCGCCGCCCGCCCCGTCCTGCGGCGCGGCGATGTGGCCTTCGTCGAAGGCGGCCCAGACGACCGGATGTCCGGCCGAGCACCCCGAATAGGTGGTGACTCTGTGTGTCAGGCTGCCCTGTGCCGGCTCGGGCGGGTTCTGGGCGGTGCAGCCGTTGTTCCTGACGAACCGGTCACGCAGCGATCGTCCGCCGGAGATGTTGAGCACGTTGTCCCTGATGCCGTGGATCCCCATGTAGGCGATGGGCTGGGTGCCGCCGCCGCAGCCGCTGAGCTGGCCGCCGGACTGGACCGCGACCGCGCGGAAGACGTTCGCCCGGTCGCACGCGATCGCGTACGACATGGCGCCGCCGTAGCTGAAGCCCGTGGCGAACAGCTGCGTGGTGTCGACGCAGAGAGCTCCTTCGATCTGCCTGACCATGTCATCGACGAAGGTCAGGTCCTCGCCGTTGGAGTTGCCCCAGCCGTTGTTGAAGCCCTGAGGAGCGACGAAGATCGTGCTGTTGTTCGCCAGGCGCAGGAGCCCGTAGTAGGCCCAGACGTCCCGTTGCACGGTCTGACCCGTGGCGACATCGGTAGCGGTGCCGCCCAGCCAGTGGAGCCCGAAGACCAGCCGGTAGGGGTGGTTCATGTCGTAGTTGTCGGGGACCTTGAGAATGTAACTGCGATTTTTGCCGCTGGTCTGGATCGAACGCGTACCGCTCGCCAGCCCCGGTGCCTTGCCACATCCTGGAGAGGCCGCCAAGGCGCCGGCCGAGCCTGTGGTGGTCGCGCCGAGGCTGGCGCTCAGCGCCGGGCCACCCGTGGCCACCAGGACGGCGAGTGCCACGGCTGCTAAGGCGGCGAAGAAGGGTCTACGTCTTGACATCGTGCAACTCCCTCTGCCGATCCGATGTCGGCGTACGTCGATGGGAGGATCAGTCGCAAGGGTGCAGGCCGGTCGGCACGCGGGTCCCAGCGGTGGTCTTGCCGTCGGCCGGGCCGCGGCGGCGCGGCGACCGGCAGTCGTCTCAGCGCGGTGTCGCCGACGGTGCCTGCCACATTGACGTCGAGACGGTCTGCTGCATGTTCCTTCTCCTGGGGGTGGGGGAAGGCGGCGTCATGCCGGTCGGCGAAGGTGATCTGGCGGAGTGTTCGCCGGATGGAATGACGGACTTGCGTTATCGATAACACAAGCGTCTAAAGACTTTTCTGGAGCATGTCAAGACCAGCCGTACCGGTTGCTGATGGAGCCGCGCGAAAGGGCTGCTGCCATCGAGCCGCAAAGAGTACGGAGTGCTGGGACATGACTCCTTTCGCCGGACGAGATCCCGAGGCCGGCGCTGATGAAAGGTTCATTGCCGCTGTTCCCGCGAACGCGCAGTGCCGAGGCCTCCTCTCCATGAGGCGGTCACCGGGAGGGCGGCGAAACTTTCGGGTGGAGCTTGACATGTTTCGTGCCGGTTTCCACACTGAGTCCCCGAACGGTCTGCCCTCTGCCGAGGTCGGTGGCGGACGACATGAGCGCAGGGCGTGACGCGGTCCGGGCGGCAGGCCGCGTGCTGATGCGCGCGGATTCTCCGAACGCTCTCTTTCGCATCCCCTAGTGGAGGCTCAGGCATGAGTGAAAAGCCCATACTCGCATCAGGCGCCCGGGCGCTGCTCACCGGCGCGATCGGCGTGCTCACCGCACTGGCTGTCACCACTCCCGCAGCCGCCGCCGCGGGAACCTTGGGCGCGGCGGCGGCGCAGAGCGGGCGCTACTTCGGCGCCGCGGTGGCGGCCGGTCATCTCGGTGAGTCGGCGTACGTGACGACGTGGGACAGGGAGTTCAACGGGGTCACCACCGAGAACGAGATGAAGTGGGGCCCCATCGAACCTTCCCGTGGCTCGTTCAACTGGGGCCCGGCCGACCAGATCGTCAACCACGCCGTGAGCAAAGGCATGAAGATCCGCGGCCACACCCTGGTCTGGCACAACCAGCTGCCCGGGTGGGTGAACGGCAACATGTCGGCCGCTGACCTGCGCTCGGCGATGACCAACCACATCAACCAGGTGATGGGCCACTACAAGGGCAAGATCTACGCCTGGGACGTGGTCAACGAGGCCTTCGCCGACGGTGGCGCGGTCGGGACGCTGCGCAGCTCGGTGTTCACCCAGAAGCTCGGCAACGGCTTCATCGAAGAGGCCTTCCGCGCCGCACACGCCGCCGACCCCGACGTCAAGCTCTGCTACAACGACTACAACATCGACGACGCCAACGCCGGCAAGACCCGCGGCGTCTACAACATGGTTCGCGACTTCAAAGCCCGCGGCGTCCCCATCGACTGCGTGGGCCTGCAGTCGCACTTCGGGAACCCGCCCGCCAACTACCAGCAGAACATCGCCCAGTTCGCCGCGCTCGGCGTGGACGTGCAGATCACCGAGCTGGACATCGGCGGCTCCGGCTCGGCCCAGGCCGACGCCTACCGCCGTGTCACCCAGGCCTGCATGGCGGTTTCCCGCTGCACAGGCATCACCGTCTGGGGCATCACCGACAAATACTCATGGCGCAGCGGCGACACACCCCTGCTCTTCGACGGCAACTACAACAAGAAATCCGCCTACGACGCCGTCCTGAACGCCCTCAACGGCGGCTCCACCCCGACTCCCACCGGCGGCACGATCAAGGGCACGTCTTCCGGCAGGTGCCTGGACGTCGCCAACGTCTCCCAGGCCAACGGCGCCCAGGCCCAGATCTGGGACTGCAATGGCCAGAGCAACCAGCAGTGGACCTTCACCAGCTCGGGTGAGCTGCGGGTCTACGGCGGCAAGTGCCTGGACGTCAACGGCGGAGGTACGGCGGACGGCACCAGCGTGATCATCTGGGACTGCAACGGACAGACGAACCAGCAATGGCGCTTCAACTCCGACGGCACCGTCACCGCGGTCGGAGCGAACAAGTGCCTGGACGTCGTCGGCGCGGGCACAGCCAACGGGACCAAGGTGCAGATCTACTCCTGCGGGGGCGGAGCCGGCCAGAAGTGGACCCGTAGCTGACCGAACGTCGAGGGCGACACGATGGGCCACCCCTTGACGGCGGCGGCCGGCATCTCCAACGTGCAGGCCCTCGACATCTTTGGGGGTTACCGGTCACATGCCACCCAACGACACTCCTCCAGGCCGGTCCGCGAGCATCTGGGACGTCGCCCGGGTGGCCGGCGTCTCCCAGCAGACCGTCTCCCGCGTCATCAACGACAAGACCCGCGTGAGCGAGTCGACCCGGGCCAAGGTGATGCGGGTCATCGCCGAGCTCGGCTACCGGCCCAACCGGCTCGCCCGGACGCTGGCCGGCGGCCCGGTGAGCTGGGTCACCGTGCTGACCTCGGACACCGCCCTGTTCGGCGCAGCCGCCACGCTGCGCGGCATGGAGGAGGCGGCCAGGGCGGCCGGCTTCTCGGTGGGCATCAGCGTGCTGGAGCCGGGCGCGAGCGAAACGGACATCGCTCTGCGCCTCAACCGGCCTCAGGAGCCCGTCATGGTGATCGCCTACGACGACCCAGGCGTGCGCGCGTTACGCGCGCTGCCGCCGGACGTGCCGGTGACAGCTGCGGTCGAACGCCCCGGCAACGGCTCGGGCCACGACCCATGGCAGGTCTGGGTGGACGACCGGCCCGCGGCGGCGCACGCGACGCGCCACCTGCTGAGCCTGGGGCACAGGACCGTCCACTACGTGTCCATCCCGTCCTCCACCAGTGCGCTTCCGCAGCGGGCCCGTGGCTGGCAGGACGCGCTGCGGGCGACCGGACGACCCCTGCCCGAGCCCCTGCGGGCGGGCTGGACTCCCCGCTCCGGATACCTCGCGGTGCGCTCCCTGCTGGCGGACCGCTCGGTGACCGCCATCCTGTGCGGCAACGACGACCTCGCGCTGGGCGTCATGCGGGCCGCGCGCGAGGCCGGACGGGACATCCCCGGCGACCTCAGCGTGGCCGGCTTCGACGACAGCCCGGCGTCGGCCTACCTCCACCCCTCGCTCACCACCGTACGGCTCGACTTCGAGGGCCTCGGCCGCGCGTGTTTCGGCCGGCTGCTCCGCAGGCTGCAGCCGGAGGCCGCCCTGGCCCTTCCGACCTGGAACGAGCCGGAGCTCATCGTGCGGGAGAGCAGCGGCCCGTCGCCGGTCTGACGGTCACCGGTGACAGCCGAGCTCACCCCGCTGTCCCCGGAGGCCGGGCTTCAGCTCAGGCGTGGGGGAGGGGCGGTGCTGTCGCGGACGACGAGTTCGGTGGCGAGTTCGATGCGGCTCTGAGACAGCGGCTCGCCTTGGGCGAGCTTCAGCACCATCGAGGTGGCCGCGGCGGCCATCTGCCTGAGGGGCTGGCGGATGGTGGTCAGCGGCGGGATGGCCCACCGTGCCGAAGGCATGTCGTCGAAGCCGATCACGCTGAGATCGTCCGGTACGCGCAGGCCGAGCTGATGAGCCGCGTGGTAGACGCCGATGGCCTGACCGTCGTTCGTGGCGAAGATCGCGGTCGGCCGGTCGGGCAGGCGCAACAGGCGTCGGGCTTCCGCCAGACCGCCCTCGATGAAAAAGTCCCCACGGGCGACCAGCTGCGGGTCAACGGGTACGCCGGCCATGTCCAGGGCGGTGCGGTAGCCGTCGAGACGGGCCCGGCTGGACAGCGCGGAGTCCGGTCCGGTGATGATGGCGATGCGGCGATGCCCGAGCTCCAAGAGGTGGCGGGTGGCCGCGAGCCCGCCGTTCCAGTTGCCGGCACCGATCGACGGGATGTTCTTGCCGGGAGCGTCGGCCGGATCCAGCAGGACCAGCGGAATCTCGCGGCGGGTGAGGTGTTCGTGCTGGGTTTCCGTCAGACCGGAGAACACGGCGATCACTCCCCTCGGACGGCGTCGCAGCACCCCCTCCACCCAGACGTCTCCAGCGGTGTGGTCGCGGCGGAGGTCCGATATTCCCACCATGAGCTCGTGCTCACGAGCCACCTCCGATACGCCGTTGGTGATCTCGACGGGATAGTCGCCCTCCAGCGCGTGGAAGACCAGCTCCACCAGGGCCATCGAGGTGGACCGGCGGCGCTGCCGCCGGTAGCCGTACTGGCGGATGAGCGTCTCCACGGCGGCGCGGGTTTCGGACGACACCGCGGATCGGCCGTTCACTACCTTGGAGACCGTCGCGGTGGAAACTCCGGCCAGCTCGGCGAGCTGGGCGATGGTGAGGGGAGACGACTCCGTGGTCATGGCGGCAGTCTAGCCACGGAGGACCGGCAGGCGGCCGTCACCGTCTCGCAAGATCAAGGCTTCCGTGCCCCACGGGGTACGGGCGGGCTCGGCCTGGCCCGAGCCCGCCACACCGGCTCCGTCCGGGCCTGATCGCGTGCGGTGACAGCGCTCGCCCGATGGGGCACACGCCTTCGCGGTGAACGTCAGGAACATCCGAGCCGGACCCGTGTCACGCCCCTAGCGCTGCAGGGTCAGCAGACCTGGCCGGTAGGGCAGGAGGCCGTAGTCGCCGCCGGAGCTGGGGTTGCGTCCCTGGTAGAGCAGTTGCAGGTGGCAGGGATCGACGGTCATGGTCTGATCGGCGCCGGCCCGGATCAGCTCGCCGTGGCTGATGTCGTTGGTCCAGGTGGCGCCGCTGTTGGCCTTGCCGGCGAAGGGGTTGCCCTCGGTCGCGGCCTGCGGTGTCCACGAGCCGCCCAGACTGGTGGCCGTGAACGAGCGGAAGTAGCGGCCCTGCGCGCCCATCGCCTCGACGAGCATGAGGTAGCGGTTCTGGTCCTGGAGCTTGTAGACCTGGACGGCTTCGAACAGGTTGTTCGTCGTGTCGCTCATGACCACGGTCGATGTGGCGCCGAAACTGCCCGGGAAGTTGCCGATGGGCATACTGGCCCGGTAGATCTTGCCGTTGTCCCCGGCGAAGAACAGATACATGTTCGTGCTGTCACCGATGAGCGTCTGGTCGATGGGGCCTGTTCCGGAGCCGGAGATGCTGCCGGAGAAGAGCACCTGCTGCGAGGACCAGCCATTCGGATTGGTGGGGTCGCTGGAGGTCCGGTAGGAGAAGGCGGTCCCACCCCACTGGTAGGCGAGCACCCAGATGTTCTTCGGGGCGAAGTAGAAGAGCGTCGGCGCGACGGTGGAAGAGGACATCGTGTTCTGGCCGGCCGAGGCCATGTCGGACCAGTTGGTGAAGAGGCTGAAGCTCATCGAGCCCCACCTCGTCCCCGTGTCGTGCGTGGTGGCGTAGACGAGATGCCTGCCGTTGTAGGGGGCGACGGTGAAGTCCTTGAGCGAGACCCATCCCGACTTCGGGGTCGCCAGCGGGCCCGTCGATGTCCAGCGGTATGTCGACGGAAGATCGCATCCCGGGTTCGGGGTGCCGCCGTCGACCCGGACGAGCTGCCACTGCTGGTTGGTGCCGCCCCAGTCGTCGTATTGGACGATGTTCGCGCCGTCCGCGGTGGAGGCGCCCTGGACTTCGAGGGCTTTGCCGCTGTTGCGGTTGATCAGGCGTGCGTAGCCGTCGGCGGAGTCGGCGAGTCTCCATTGCTGGTTGGTGCCGTTACCGTCGGCCCATTGGACGATGGAGCCACCGTTGGCGGTGGAGAAGTTGTAGACGTCGACCACCTTGCCGGAGTGGCGGGACTTGAGGCGGTAGTAGCCGCCGCCGGAGTCGACGAACTGCCACTGCTGCTGGTTCTGGTCGTTCCTGGTCCACTGGGTGATGCGGCCGCCGTCGGCGGTGGACTGGTTGTAGACGTCGAGCGCCTTGCCGCTGTTGCGGTTGACCAGGACGTACCAGGCGTTGGTGTCGACGGTGGCCGCGTTGGCGGACTGGGTCTGAAGGGCGACGAACAGGCTCGCCAGTAAGGTGATCACCGTCGCGAGAACGGATATGGATCTGAATTTCACGATGTGCTCCGATTTATCCGACTTGGACGAGTTGCCATCGCTGGTTGGTGCCTTCCTGCGTCGAGGTATCGCGTCAAGGGGTGGTGAGGTCGAAGCGGCGCACGGTCACCGCGCCGCCGAGAGACTGGGTGGCGTAGTTGAAGATCCCGAAGCGGTAGCCCATGAAGAACTGCCAGGCGTTGTTCAACGTGAAAGCCGGGCCGAGGCTCGCGAAGGTGCTCCCGTCGGTGCTGTAGGAGAAGCGCGCCTGCCTGCCGGAGCCGGGGCGGATGTCGGCGTTGACCCGCAACCAGATCCGGCCGCCCGAGATGGTGGCGCCGGCCGCCTCGGTGCCGGTGCCGGTGGTCTGCCACGAGCTGTTCATGGTCAGCCCGTTCGTCATCACGACCCGGTTGACGCCGTTGTCGCGCTTGACGCCGATCCACGCCGACTGGTCGCGCAGCATGGCCAGCCCGGCGCGGTCGCCATTGGTCATCTGCGAGTAATCGAGCTCGATCGTCGCCGTGGACGACGGCCCCTGGATGCGGTGGGTCAGAGTGTTACGGGCGTTGTAGAGGTCGCCTGTGACGGTCGCGGTCTGCAGGCGCAGGCCGTTGCCGGTGGAGAAGCGGCTGGTGTCGGGGTTGTGGTTCCATTCCCAGCGGTGACCGAGGCTGCCCGAGGTGAAGGTGTCGGGACCGATCATGGAGGCCACGGTGCGGTTGGTCTGGATGTTCGGCTTCGGGTAGGTGACTCCCCAGCCGCCGTTGACGGTCTGCACGGTCGGCCAGTCGCCGGTCCACGTGATCGGAGCGAGCGCGGGGACGCGGCCGCCGGGGTAGGCGTCGACGAACGACATGTAGTACCAGTCGCCGTTCTGGGTCTGGACGAGCCCGCCCTGGTGGGGGACGCCGCCGCCGGAGATGGGGCCGGGCATGTTGAGCAGGACCTGCCGCATCTCGTACGGGCCCCACGGCGACGTGGAGCGCAGCACGTACTGGCCGTTGGCCGGGCGGGTCAGCCAGATGTAGTAGTAGCCGTTCCGCTTGTAGAAGCGGGAGCCCTCCAGGGTGCCGACGTTGCCCGGGGTCTGGAACACCTGCTGGGCCCGCACCTGGCTGAGCCCGTCGGGCGAGAGCTGGGCGACGCTGATGGTGCCGTTGCCGTAGGCGACGTACATGGTGTCGTTGGTGTCGATCAGCAGGCCGGCGTCGTAGTAGCAGTTGTTGATCTGCGAGCGCTTGGTCCAGGTGCCGTCGACGGCTGAGGCGGTGTAGACGTAGGTCCGGTTGAACTCGACGCAGCCGATCCAGTAGTAGGTGCTGTTGCCGGGCCGGTAGTTCAGGGCCGAGGCCCAGATGCCCTTCACGTACGCCCGGCCGCCGTTGAGGTCATAGGCGCCCGAGTTGAAGTCGAGCCTCGGGACCGAATGGCCGGCGTACTCCCAGTCGACCAGGTTGTAGGAGCGCAGGATCGGTGCGCCCGGCGAGTAGTGCATCGTCGAGGCCGAGTAGTAGTAGGCGTCGCCGACCCGGATGATGTCGCCGTCGGCGAAGTCCTGCCAGACGACCGGGTTGGTGTAGTTGCCGCCGGAGTGGATGAACTGCCGCTGGTCGACCGTCGCCGCTGACGCCTGGCCGGTGAGGAACACGCCCACGAGCAGCAGAGACGAGAGCACCGCGAGCACGCGCCTCACGAGAACCTCCCAAGGTTGTCGGTCTGCGCGCCCTGGGAGGCGCCGGCCGCGCGGGAAGGCTCCTGACCACTGGTGTTCCAGTAGACGACGTAGTTGTGGCCATGGGCGTCGTAGAACGGCTCCAGCCGCACCGATGCCCCGTTGGCGGTGGCCGTGAAGGCCAGGGACGAGGTGCTGGTCCGGGTGATCGATGAGAGGGCCAGAGTCGGGGCCGACGACAGGCTGGTGTTGCCGTAGTCGCCCGACAACACGGCCGGGCCGTAGGTGACGGCCCGCACGCCGGGGTTGTCGTTGGCGGCCTTCATGATCACGCGCATGGGCAGCCGCACGGTCACGGTGTCGCCCGGCGCCCACGAGCGGGTGAGGGCAGCGTAGGTGCCCGGAGTCGTGGTGACCGCCTGCTGGACCCCGTTGACGCTGATCGTCGCGCCCTGGGTCCAGGCCGGGATGCGGACGCGCATCGTCCACGATCCGCTCACGTTGCCGGTGACCTGCAGCGACGTGGTGTCGCTGACCGGGTAGGAAGTGGTCTGGGTGACCGTGATGCCGCGCTGGCTCCAGTTGAGGGTGGAGGGCACGAACAGGTTCACGAACAGCGTGGTGCCGTTGTGGAAGTAGATCGAGTCCATCAGCTTGGTGTTGGTCTCGATACCGGTGCCCTGGCAGCACCAGAAGGAGTTGTAGTCCGTGCTCCAGGTGCCGCCGCCCCAGGCCGGGCCGACACCTCGCCGTCCACCCGGGTTGAGCGGGGTGAAGTAGGTGACGTGCCCGCGTGCGTCCGCCGGGTTCTGCTGCCCGATCAGATGGTTGAGCAGGGCGTTCTCGTAGTAGTCGAAGTAGTCGGCCCGGTCCGGCGACAGCAGCCACAGCTCCCGGGTGAGCTTGAGCATGTTGTAGGTGTTGCACGCCTCACCGGTGTCCCTGGTCAGGTAGGCGGCGATCGCGTTGGGGGCGTGGAAGTGCTCGGCCTGGCTGTTGGAGCCGTTCGCGTACGTGTGCGCGCCGACGGTGATGGACCAGGCGTTGGCGGCGATGTCGCGGTAGCGGGTGGTGCCCGTCGCCTTGTACTCGCGGGCCGCCCCGATCCACTTGGGCACCTGCGTGTTGGCGTGCAACCCGTTGAGCCGGTCCTGGTTCGCCGCCAGCGGGTTGAACACGGCCGCGTGGTCGAACCGCTGGGCCGTGGTCAGCCAGCGGGAGTCGCCGGTCATCTGGTACAGGTCCGTCAGCACGGCGTTCATGCCGCCGAACTCGGTGCCGAGCATGGCCTGCATCTGGCTTGCGCTGAGCCGCGACGTGCGGGTGTCCACCCATCCGGCCAGGGCCAGCAGCACGGTCCGGGCCTGGGTGTTGCCGATCAGCCGCCACACGTCCAGCAGCCCCGCCAGGGTCTTGTGGACGCAGTAGTACGGCACGTTGCCGTTGGTGAGCGTGCGGTTCTCCAGGGCGGTGAAGTCCGACTCCGGGAAACCGGACAGATAGCCGCTGGTGAACCCGGCGGCGCCGTTGTTGGCCTGGCATCTGGCCAGTTCGGCGACCATGCGGTCGGCCTTGTCCCGGCAGGTGGTGTCGCCGAGCACGGCGTAGGCCTGTGCCCACGCCGTCAGGAAATGGCCCTGCATGTGGGACCGGAACGGGAAGCTGGGCGCGTCCCATCCTCCGTTGGCCGCCGCGCCGTTGGTGGACACGCGGTGGTTGGCCCGGAAGACGTACAGCAGCCGGTCGACATCGACGAAGCGCAGGTAGTTCAGCGTGCGGTTCTGGTTGTCCAGCCAACGACCGGAGGTCAGCCGGACCTGGCCGAGGTCGAACTCGTAGGCCGAGACGCCGATGTCAGATCTGGCCCAGGGGAGTGCGGCCAGAGCGGGGGAAGCGCCGAATACCTGGCCGGCAGCCGAGAGGGCGACGGTCGCGCCCGCGGCTTGAAAGAGCCGGCGACGGCTCAGGGACATGGGAGGCTCCTTGGATGTCAGCGGTGATGCTCCGTCAGGGGGGCCGGCGGTCGGCGGTGCTCGACGAGGAGTACGCGAACGAGGGGGGACATCCAGGGCTCCTTGACTAGATCGAAGATGGCCGCCGGAGGATTGTTAGCGCTAACATCGGGGCTTGTGTATCTGCGCCTACCTCCGGTGAGTGAGTGCGTTGTCGCGGAGTACATCCGACGGCCCGGCCCGCGTCAACGAGGGGCGGCCCTCGCCAACGTGGGCGTTGACGCGGAATGTCTTCCCGCCTGGAGATTCGCCTCCGGGAAGATCGAGTCGCACTGCCCGTACATGTGAAAGTTTCACCGAAGTTACGCGGTGGCAACGGTAACTTGCGGGGCTTTCGGAGTTAACTTGCCGCCGCCGGGCGTGGCCACGTTGGCGCATCCAGCTCCAGCTGGTTTCCCGGCGCCTCGCGAGGGGTGGCGGGCCCGCATTTCCGCTCTTCAGTGAGGTCCGGCCCTATCGCCGGCGGCGATAGGCGGGCATGGCTCTGGGCTCAACCGCTACTCATCGCCCTCCACTCACCGGCTACTTGATCTTCATTAAGTTTCTTCCCGGTGAACGGTTGACGAGCCGCAGTCACGGCCTTACCTTCCAGCAAGAGCTGTTAGCGCGAACAATCGGCGCTGGACCCCGCTCTTCCTGGCCGGGTGGGGCAGATTCCCTTTCCTGTGGGAGCGCTCCCATTTTGCGCAGAAGCGGCGCCGACCGGGATCGGAAACGCACGGACTCTAGGAGGAGACATGACGCAAGGTCGGAATGGGCCTCTTAGCAGCGAGCGGAAATTGCCGAGCCGGAGAAGCGTCCTGACCGCGATGGGGGCTCTGCCGGTCCTCACCGCCGGGGCGTCGGCCGCGAGCGCCTCGTCGGCCGCGGCCGCGACGGCCGCCGCCGCGGTGATCATCGATCCGTCCGCGCAGCGGCAGACGATCCGCGGCTTCGGCGGCATGACCCACACGGCCTGGATCGGCGACCTGACAGCCGCCCAGCGGGACACGGCGTTCGGCACCGGCGAGGGCCGGCTGGGGTTCTCCGTGCTGCGGATCCCCGTCCCCGAGAACCAGGCGGACTGGAGCCGTGACGTGGCGACGGCCAGGCGCGCGATCGAGCTCGGGGCGACCGTCATCGCGTCGCCGTGGAATCCGCCCGCCCGCATGGTCGAGACCTTCGTCCGCGGCAGCCAGACCAACGCGAGACGCCTCAGATACGACATGTACGGCGCCTATGCCCAGCACCTGAACGACTTCAACGGGTACCTGCGGAACAACGGGGTGAACCTCTACGGCATATCGATGCAGAACGAACCCGATTACGCGCATGACTGGACATGGTGGACGCCCACCGAAATGGTCCGGTTCCTGCGGGAGAACGCCGCCTCAATCGGCACCAGGGTCATCGCGCCCGAGTCCTTCCAGTACCTGAAGAACATGTCGGACCCGATCCTCAACGACCCCACGGCGCTCGCCAACGTGGACATCATCGGGGCGCACCTCTACGGCACCTCGTTCGCGAACTTCCCCTACCCCCTCTTCAAGCAGAAGGGCGCGGGCAAGGAACTCTGGATGACCGAGGTCTACCACCCCAACAGCACCGATTCGGCGGACCTCTGGCCGCAGGCGCTGGACGTGGGGGAGCACATCCACCGCGCCATGGTGGACGCCGAGTTCCAGGCGTACATCTGGTGGTACATCCGGCGCAGCTACGGCCCCATGCGGGAGGACGGCCGGATCAGCAAGCGCGGCGCCAACATGGCGCACTTCGCGAGGTTTGTCCGCCCCGGATATGTGCGGATCGAGGCGACGGCGAACCCGGCGTCGAGCGTCTACGTCTCGGCGTACCGGGGCGGTAACTCCACGGTCGTCATCGTCGCCATCAACAAGGGGACCGCCGCGGTGAGCCAGCAGTTCACCCTGAGGAACGGCACCGCGTCCAGCGTCTCGTCCTGGCTGACCGACGCGAGCAGGAACGTCGCGCCCCAGGGCTCGACCGGCGTGTCGAACGGTTCCTTCACCGTCACGCTGCCCGCTCGAAGTGTGACGACCTTCGTGACCGGCTGACCGTCGGCCCTGCCCCCGCGTCACCGGCTCAGAAGGAGCTGAGCGTGGCCCCAGCAGCAACGCGGTGACCCCGCCCGCCGCCGGGCCACCTGCGCCGGGTCGTGAAGCGCCTACTCCTGGACCTTGCCTCCGGTGAGCCGGGACAGGACCAGGGCGATGATGATGATGGCGCCGTTGAGGGCCTGGATCCACTGGGCGGGCACGCCGGCCAGGGTGAGGACGTTCTGGATCATGTAGAGGAGGAGGATGCCGGTGAACGCGCCGAACATCGTGCCTTTGCCGCCGTTGAGGCCGACGCCGCCGATCACGGCCGCGGCGAACACGGTGAAGATGGCCCCATCGCCCTGACCGGCGGCCACAGAGGCGAGGTGACCCGACATCAGCAGGCCGCCGAGCGCGGCGAGCAGGCTGGCGCCCACCAAGGCGGTCCACAGCACCCGGTCGGTACGGATGCCGGCCGCCTTGGCCGCGTCCACGTTGCCGCCGATGGCGTACAGGGCACGGCCGTACTTGGTGAAGCCGAGCAGCACGATGCCGGCGGCGAACAGCAGCAGGCACAGCCAGATCGAGGCGGGCACGCCCAGCCACATGGCCGAACCGAGGTAGAGCATCGACGACGGCAGGTTGAAGAAGGTCTGACCGCCGGAGATGCCGGTGAGCAGGCCGCGCAGCACGATCAGCATGCCGAGCGTGACGATGAAGCCGTTGAGCCCGAACCGGACGATCAACAGGGCGTTGATCATACCGATCAGCGCCCCGACGGCCAGGGTGATCGGAATCGACCAGGCGCCGGGCACCAGGCCGAGCCCGGCGCCCGAGCCGGCGGCGACGGTCAGCCAGGCGGCCACGCCCGGCGCCAGGCCGAACGTCGACTCCAGCGAGAGGTCCATCTTGCCGGCGACCAGCACGATGGTCTGGGCCAGCACCAGGAGCGAGATCTCCGACATGGTCTGCAGGATGTTGATCAGGTTGTCGCCCTGCAGGAAGATCGGGTTGACGATCTGGCCGACGACGGCGATCACGATGATCGCCGGGATCAGCGCGAAGTCGCGCAGCCGGGCGAGCCGCACCTGTGGCCGTGCCCGCTTCCGGGTGGCGCTCCCGGTGGGGGGCGTGAGGGTCTTCTCAGGCATCGAGCCGGACTCCTTCCATGGCCGCCACCACGTCGTGGTCGTGCCATCCGGCGGCCATCTCCGCGACGACGCGACCCTGGAACATCACCAGCAGCCGGTCGCAGAGCCGCAGGTCGTCGAGTTCGTCGGAGGCGATCAGCACGCCGGTCCCCTTGGCGGCCGTCTCCTCGACCTTGCCCAGCAGGAACTCCTTGGACTTCACGTCCACCCCGGCGGTGGGGGTGATCAGTACGAGCAACCGGGGGTCGGAGGCCAGCGCCCTGGCCATGACGACCTTCTGCTGGTTGCCGCCGGACAGGCCCATCACGGGCAGGCCGGGACCGGGCGTCTTGATCGCCAGGTTGGCGATCAGGGTGCCGGCCAGCCGGTCGCGCCGCCGGCCGCTGATCAGGCCGGCCTCGCCGAGCCGTTCGGGGACCGTCATGGTGGCGTTGTCGGCGATCGACATCATCGGGACGAATCCCTGATGGTGCCGGTCGCGGGGGACGAAGCCGACGCCCGCGGCCAGCGCGTCGGGCACGCTGCCGGGACTGGGGACCCGCCCGGCGACCTCGATCGTGCCTGAATCGGCCGCGCGCAACCCGGCGATGGTCTCGGCCAGCTCGGTCCGGCCGCTGCCGGCCGCGCCCGCCAGGCCGACGATCTCGCCGTCCTGGATCTCGAAGCCGATCTCCCTGTACGCGTCGCCGTACGCCAGTCCCCGCACGCCGAGCACCACACCGGCGCCGGCGGGCACGGCCGTCCGGGAGGATGCGCCGGCCAGGCCGGCGGCCTCACCCGCCAGGGCCGCCACCAGCTCGGCGTGCGGCAGGCCGGCCACCGAGGTGGTCAGGATGTGCCGGGCGTCGCGGAAGACCGTGACCGTGTCGCAGATCTCGTAGATCTCCTGCAGGTGGTGGCTGATGAACAGGAAGGTCACCCCCTGCTCCTGCAAGGTGCGGATACGGGCGAACAGGCGGGCGATGGCGGCGGCGTCGAGCTGGGCGGTCGGCTCGTCGAGGATGATGAACCGGGCACCGAAGGACAGCGCACGGGCGATCTCCACGAACTGCCGCTGTTCGACGTCCAGTTCGCCGGCGGGCAGCCGTACGTCCACGTCGACCGACCACGTCTCCAGCAGGGCGGCGGCCTTGCGGCGCAGGTCCGGCCAGTTGACGAAGGCGGCGTGGCGGTTGAGGTAGAGGTTCTCGGCCACGGTGAGCTGGGGGATGATCGTGGACTTCTGGTAGACGCAGGCCACCCGCTGCCGCCAGGCGTCACGGTCGGCGAGGCGCGGGGCGGGTTCGCCGTCGAACCGCACCTCGCCCTCGTCGGGCGCCTGGAGCCCGGTGAGGATCGAGACCAGGGTGGACTTGCCCGCCCCGTTGCGGCCGACCAGAGCGTGGGTCTGGCCGGGCATGATCCGGATTCCGGCGCGGTCCAGCGCGACGGTCTCGCCGTATCTCTTGGTGACGTCCACCGCCTCGGCCAGAGGCGTGGGCGCCTGGTCAGCCGCCAAGATTGTTGCCCCACAGCGAGGAGTCGCCCGGCTTGACGCTCGCGACGCCTCCGTAGGTGCCGCCGTCGGCTGTGACCAGCGGCGCGGAGAGCTGGTCCTCCAGCAGGCCCGGGCGCACCTGGATGATGGTGCTGTCGTGATCGGTCGCGCCGGGCTTGAACGTCTTGCCGTCGATGGCGGCCTTGGTGTACTGCAGCGCGTACTTGGCGTACTGGTCGGCCGGCTGGGAGACGGTGGCGTCGATGTTGCCGGCGGCGATCTCCTTCAGCTCCTGGGGGATGCCGTCATTGGAGACGACGAAGACGTGCTTGGGGTTGTTCGGGGGGACCAGCAGGCCGCGCTGCTGGAGCACTTGGAGGGTGCCGGACAGGGCGAAGCTCGATTGCATATACACGCCCTTGATGTCCGGATTGGCGGTGAGCCGCGTCTGGAGCTTCTGCGAGGCGATCGCGCCGTCCCAGTTGGCGGCCTCGCCGAACACCGTGATGCCGGGGTAACCCGCCTTCATGCAGGCGTTGAACGCCTCGGTGCGGTCACGGCCGTTGATGGAGGCCAGGTCGCCCTGGAGCATCACGACCTTGCCCTTGCCGCCCAGCTTCTCGCCGAGGAACTTGCACGCCTTCTCGCCGTACGCCCGGTTGTCGGCCCGCACGACCATGAAGGCCTCACCCTGCTCGGGACGGGTGTCGACCATGACGACCGGGATCTTCTTGGCGTTGAGCTGCTGGAGGGTGGGGGCCACGGCGGCGGTGTCCTGCGGTGCCAGCACGATGCCCTTGACGCCCTGGCTGATGAGACTCTGCACGTTGGCGGTGAGCTTGGAGATGTCGTTCTGCGAGTTGGAGGTCTTCAGCTCCAGGCCGTTCTCGGCGCCGAACTTGGGGACGTACTTGATGAAGGAGTTCCAGAAGTCGGTGTCGGAGCGGGGGTAGTCCACCCCGACGACCGGCTTGCCGCCTCCTGAGGCGGTCGTGCCGCTGCCTGCGCCACCCCCGCAGGCCGCGGCCAGCCCGGCCGACAGGGCGACGGCCGCCCCCAGGGCGAGTCCTCGTTTCATGGCTGTTCCTTTCCTGCGCTGTTCCGGGGTCGCTGTTCCGGGGTCGCTGTTCCGGGTCGCTGTTCCGGGTCACAGCCGGGGGTCGGCGGTCCACTGGGGACCGTGCGGGTAGGCGTACTCGGCACGGGATTCCGGACGCATCTCGGCGCCTCCGCCCGGCCGTCCAGGGGCGACGTACCGGCCTTCGCGGATCACGACCGGGTCGGTGAAGTGCTCGTGGAGATGGTCGATGTACTCGATGACGCGGTCCTCGGTGGTGCCGCTGACGGCCACGTAGTCGAACATGGCCAGGTGCTGGACCATCTCGCACAGTCCGACGCCGCCCGCGTGCGGGCACACCGGGACCCCGAACTTGGCGGCCAGCAGCAGGATGGCGATGTTCTCGTTGACCCCGGCGACTCTGGTCGCGTCGAGCTGCAGGATGTCGATCGCGCCCGCCTGCAGGAACTGCTTGAACATCACCCGGTTGTGCGCGTGCTCGCCGGTGGCGACCTTGATGGGCGTCACGCGCTCGCGGATGGCGGCGTGGCCGAGCACGTCGTCGGGCGAGGTGGGCTCCTCGATCCAGTACAGGTCGTACCGGGCCAGCGGGGCCAGCCACTCGATCGCCTGGCCGACGTTCCACGCCTGGTTGGCGTCCACGGCGATGCGCACATCGG
Source organism: Nonomuraea aurantiaca (assembly GCF_020215705.1). Classification (GTDB taxonomy): domain Bacteria; phylum Actinomycetota; class Actinomycetes; order Streptosporangiales; family Streptosporangiaceae; genus Nonomuraea; species Nonomuraea aurantiaca. The sequence continues at coordinate 225,965 of NZ_JAIWNB010000017.1, forward strand.
GTCCGACCGCCTCCCGGGCCAGCCGTACGCGCCGGACGTCCTCGGCTTGGTCGGCGCCGACCTTCAGCTTGATCTGGTGAAACCCGTCGGCGACCGCCTCCTTGGCCAGCCGGACCAGCTTGTCGTCGGTGTAGCCGAGCCAGCCGGGGGTGGTGGTGTAGGCGGGGTAGCCCTCGGCGAGCAGGCGGGCGTGGCGCTCGGCCCGGCCCGGCTCGGCGCGGCGCAGGATGGCCAGCGCCTCCTCCCGGGTGAGGGCGTCCTCCAGGTAGCGGAAGTCGACGACGTCGACGAGCTCCTCCGGCGACAGCTCCGACAGCAGCCGCCACAACGGCTTGCCCGCCCTGCGCGCACGGAGGTCCCACAGCGCGTTGAGCACGGCTCCCGCCGCCATGTGGGTGACGCCCTTCTCCGGGCCGAGCCAGCGCAGCTGGCTGTCACCGGTGAGCAGGCGGGACACCCCGCCGAGGTCGCCGAGCACCTCGGCCACCGGCCGTCCGGTGACCAGCGGTGCCAGCGACTCCACCGCGGCGACGGCGATCTCGTTGCCGCGCCCGACGGTGAAGGCGAGCCCATGCCCTTCCTGCCCGCCGCCGGTCCGTACGATCACGTAGGCGGCCGAGTAGTCGGGCTCGGGATTCATGGCGTCGGACCCGTCGAGGTGCCGTGAGGTCGGGAACCGGATGTCGTGGGCCTCGACCGCGGTGATCAGCTCGGTCACGAAGAGGTACCTCCATGGGACGTTTCCACGCCGTAGCTATTTGGACATGGGATGTCTTTGTAATCCAGCCGCAGCTTCCTGTCTAGAGGTAGCCGTAAAAGACAGTAGACAACCCATGTCTGCTGCTCGGGAGATCTGATTCTCGCCTAGACATGGGATGTCTGTTATGTTGCCAGCGTGGCCGACGTGTCGATCGAGCCACTCCACCCCGGGAGGCCGTACCCATGTCCCTGACCGACGAGGCGATCTCCCGCATCCGGGCGCTCATCCAGTCGGGCGAGCTGTCGCCAGGGGCGCGGCTGCCACCGGAGCATCAGCTCGCGGCCCAGCTCGGTGTCTCCCGTAACCCGTTGCGCGAGGCGGTCAAGGCGCTGGTCGTGGCCCGGGTACTCGACATTCGGCGGGGCGACGGCACCTTCGTGACCAGCCTGGAGCCGCGGCTGCTGCTGGAAGGGCTGGGGCTGGCCGTCGAGCTGCTGCGCGACGACACCCTGCTGGAGATCGTCCAGGTACGGCGGATGCTGGAGCCCGCGGCGACCGCTCTGGCCGCGTCTCTGATCTCCGCCGAGCGACTCGAGGAGATCGGCGAGCACCTGAACGCCATGCGCGCCGCCAGCGACGACGTGGAGAAGCTGAATCACCACGACGCGGCCTTCCACCGCGCCGTGGTGCGGGCGACCGGCAACGAGACGCTGTCCACCCTGCTCGACGGCATCTCCGGCCGTACCCTGCGGATGCGGGTGTGGCGCGGCACCGTCGAGGCGGGCAGCTCGCACAAGACGGTCGCCGAGCACGAGGTGATCTACAACGCCCTGGCCGCCGGCGACTCGACGCTCGCCCAGGCCGCGGCGCTGATGCACATCAGCACGACCGAGACCTGGCTCCGCTCGGTGCTGGGAGACGTCGAGGGCTCCCGGGACCAGGAGGCGTATCCATCATGAAGGTCCGCCTGACATGCGGGCCGTCAGGCGTGCTGGAACTGCCACCAGTTCACGTTGAACAGGTAGCCGCTCCCGCCGGTGTACCTGAAGTAGAGGTCATGAGTCCCCGTCGCGCCGGTGACCGTACAGGTGACGGTCGTCCAGGTCTGCCAGCCGCCGGTGCCCCGGACGGCGCAGGTGCCCATCAATGCGCCGTTGACGGCGTCGCGGCGCAGCTCGATGGTGCCGCCGCTGGTCGCCGAGGCCACCCGGGCGCTGAAGGAGCTCGCGCCGGCGCCGAAGGCGACGCCCTTGACCTTGATCGAGTCGCCGTTCTCGATGTAGCCGACGTTCATGCCGCCTTCGCCGGCGGGCTCCGTTTCGACGCCGGACCCCCAGGCGATCGTCTCGGCCTCCTGGCGGACATAGGGGTCCAGGGACCCGATCTGGGGCGCCCCGGCCGTGGTCATGTTCATGGTCGGGATGGTGCCGTCGGGGTTGTAGGTGAACTTCTCCACCGCGACCGAGCGGGTGAAGCCGCCGCCGCCTGGCAGCGCGCCGTTGTGGTAGAAGAAGTACGAACCTCCCTGGAAGTCGATGACGCCCGGGTGATTGGTGAAGCTGCTGCCCTGCGTGGGCATGACCGTGCCCCGGTAGGTCCACGGTCCGGTGGGGCTGGGCGACGTCGAGTAGCCGATGAACTCGGAGCAGCATTTGGCCGCGAAGACGTTGTAGTACAGGCCGTTGCGCTTGTAGACCCAGGGGCCCTCCTCGAACAGGGTCGGCCGGTTGGGGTCCCCGGAGCGGGTGCCGAATCCGGCGGTGGTGAGGGGGATCTGGGCCGGGCTTCCTGAGTAGGAGATCATGTCGGCGTTCAGCTTGACGTACCACAGGTGTGGGTTGCCCCAGTACAGGTAGGCCTGCCCGTTGTCGTCGATGAAGACGGTCGGGTCGAACTCGCCGTTCTCGACCAGGGGGTGTCCGAGCGCGTCCCTGAACGGCCCGGTGGGACTGTCGGAGACGGCCACGCCGATGGCCATCCTGCCGGTCGCTCGGTTGGTGGTGGGGACGTACCAGTAGAACCTGCCGTCGCGGTAGACGGCCTGGCCCGCCCACGCGTCGGACTTCGCCCAGCTGAAGGTGGTCAGGCTCAGCGGGGAGCCGTGGTCGGTCCAGTTCACCATGTCCGCCGACGACCAGACCCGCCACTCCTTCATCGTGAAGTACGTCGAGCCGTCCTCGTCGTGGCCGGTGTAGAGGTACACCCGGCCGTTGTAGACCAGCGGAGCCGGGTCGGCGGTGTAGATGGTCTGGACGATCGGGTTGTCCGCCCTGGCCGCGGTGGCCGGGAGCAGCATCCCGACCAGAACCAGGCTCATGATCCAGCTAAGTCGTCTCATATCAGGTGCGACTCCACTTCTGATGGCTGCCGCCGTTGCAGGTCCACAGGATGACGAGGGTGCCGTTGGCGGTGCCGGCGCCGTTGGCGTCCAGGCACTGGCCGGACTGCGCACTGGTGATGCTGCCGTCGTCGTTGAGGGTCCACCGCTGGCCGGCCCCGCCGGTGCAGTCCCCGATCACGGCGCGGCCCTGCCCGTCCGCGTTGAGGCACTTGGTGCCGTAGACGCGCAGCTCACCGGCGTTGGTGGTGCTCCACTGCTGGTTGGCTCCGCCGTTGCAGTCCCACAGCGCCACCTGGGTGCCGTTGGTCTGCGACTGGTTCGGCACATCCACGCATCGGCCACTGGCCTGGCCGCGGAGCACGTTGCCGGTGCCGCCCTGACCAGGAGCGATCGTGAGGTTGTCGAACTGGGCGGTCTCGGTCATGCTCGTGCCCACGCCGACCTGCCCCGCGCCCCAGGTGCCGTCGGTGACCGAGCCGACCTGCGCGCCGTCGATGCTCGCGGTGATGGTACTCCCGGAGAAGCCCAGGGCCAGCGTGTGCCAGCGGTTGGTGCCGAGCGCGGCGACCGTGCCGCTGCGGATCGTCGTCATCGCGTTGTCGATGTTGTTGCGCAGGATCTGCCAGGCACCGGTGTCGCTGACCCGCAGGTGGTAGGCGTTCAACCCCTCGGGGCCGAAGGCGTGCTGGGCGCCGGCCCGGCCGATCAGCTCGGCGTAGCCGCTCTGCTCCAGCAGCACATCGGTGGAGACGGTGTAGTTGCTCCACCCCAGGTCACCGAGGAGCGCGTAGGGGTGCGAGCCGCCGGTCCACAGGATCGGCTGGCGTGGCGTCATCTGGCGCACGCACCGGCCCGTCCGCCCGCCGCCGCAGCCGGCGATCTCGAACGAGCCCTGCATGTCCATCAGGTACTTCGCCTCGCGCCCCACCCCGTAGGAGTCGAAGTCGTCGGAGTACGGCAGGGCCATCGAGCCGCGGGCGGGACTGGTGGCACTGCCCTTGCCCTGCCCCGTGGTGGTGGTGATCGAGTACACGTACCCGGGCTGCACCGTCAGGGAGAAGGCGCCGTTCGAGGGCGTGATGTCGGCGGTGTGCACGAAATGGTCGGAGGCGTTGCCGGAGTTGAGGTTGGTGGCCCACACGTGCACCTGTCCGGTGGACAGCCCGCCGTTCACGGTGACGTTCAGTGTCTGGGCGGCGGTGGCGTCCATCGTCTCGATGATCGTGCTGTAGTCGGAGGTGGCAGGCGACTTCAGCGAGACGTAGCTGCCGTTGTTGCGGTTGCCGCCGATGTAGCCGCTGGAGGCGTCCAGGTACCTCCAGCCGGGCGCGGTGAACTGCGTGGTCTGGGCCATCACCCAGGCGTTCTTGCCGATGGCGTAGTAGCCCGACCAGGGCTGAGGCGCGACCGCCACCCCCATCGTGGCGAAGGGCAGGTTCGGGGTGATCGCGGCGATGACCGGCCAGTTGATGTAGGCGGTCATCTTGCCCTCGATGTAGTCACGGTTGATGCCCCTGGCCAGTGCCTTGGCGCCGTCGTTGTAGTCGTCGGAGCCGTTCTCGCTGGCCCACAGGACCTTGCCGGAGTTGATCGCGGTGGCCGAGCTGGGGCAGTTCGACTGCGCGCCGCGGTAGCCGCACACGTAGTGGGAGCCGAACACGTCCACGGCGTTGCGGAAGGCGGCGTTGTTCGCCGCGTCGTCGGCGGCGCCGAAGCCCCAGTCGTCCGAGGCGATGATCTTCACGTTGCCGAAGCCGCGGGAGTCCAGCGCGGTGTTGAGGTTGACGTACCAGTTCAGGTTGCGGCCCTTCTCGTTCCAGCCGCCCAGGTAGTCGATCGTCAGCCCGTGGCTGTTCTTGGCGCACCCCAGCCAGTCGACCAGGTAGTTGATCGTGTCCTGGGACCAGAAGTTGCCGTTGCCCAGCCAGCCGGGGGCGCCCCAGGCCAGGCCGACCAGCTTGATGTTCGGGTTGCGGGCCTTGGCCTGTTCCATCAGCCACCACTCGTAGCCGCGGTTGCAGTCGAGATCGGCGGCAGTGTGCCGGTGGCTGGGCTCGGCGCCGTCGGTGGAGTTGGTGTCGCCACCGATCTCCACCTTCAGGATCTGCATCGCCGCGCCGTACCCCAGCTTGAACAGGTAGTCCAGGATCTGCGAGCGCTGCGGCTCGGGATAGTCGACCAGCAGGCGGCTGTTGCCCCCGCCACCGCTGACCGCGCCGACACCGTCGAAGGTACGGCCACCGGAACCACCGTTGATCGTGATTCCGGTCGCCGCCCGCGCCGCAGGCCCGGCGACCAGGGACATCGCGACTGCGAGGAGCGCGACCAGGACACTCATGGCTCTTTCCCTGCGCCGGCTCATGGGGGTCCTCTCGCGTCAGACCGCGCTGATCGTGTACTGGTTGTTCGTGCTGGAGTTCGGCGTCCACAGGATCGTGGCCGAGCCCGCCGTGGCGTTGCCGCCGCCGTCCAGTGCCGTTCCGGTGCCGCGGTTGATGATCTGGTAGCGGCCGTTGCCGACGCTGTTGAGCCGCCACTGCTGGTTGGCGCTGCCGCTCCAGGCCGCCTGCCTGGCGTTCGCGCCGTTGGCGGTGTTGCCCCAGCTGTCGGCCACCATGCCGTTGGTACGGTTGACGATGCGGTTCCACCCGCCGCCCAGATCCACGAGTTGCCACTGCACGTTGGTGCTGCCGTCCCAGTTCCACTGCTTGAGGTTCGAGCCGGAGGCGACGTTGCCGCCGCTGTCCAGGACGAGGCCCGTCGCGACGTTGGTGATCCGCACGTACGTCGACGGCGCGGGGCCGCCGGACCCTGTCATGCGGTACGTACGCCCGGCCTGGCCGGTCAGCCCGACGACGTCGGCCTCGGGCTTGGTGACGCTGACGGCGGCCCCGGTCGCGACATCGATCACCTGGTAGGTACCGGTGAAGATGCGGTTGCGCACGTTGACCGTGCCGTCGCGGTCGAACGTGACCTGGATCTCGGTGGACCCACCGGCGGCCCACGTCGCGTCCACGGTGTAGCCGCCGCGGCCCCGAAGCCCCTGGACCTTCCCGCCCGGCCAGGCCGAGGGCAGCGCGGGCAGCACGTGCAGCTCGCCGTTGTGGCTCTGCAACAGCATCTCGGCGATACCGGAGGTGGCACCGAAGTTGCCGTCGATCTGGAACGGCGGGTGCAGGTCGAACATGTTCGGCGCGAGCCGGGCCGTCGTCACCAGGAGGCGCACCAGGGTGTGCGCCCGATCGCCCTCCTCCATCCGCGCCCAGTAGTTGATCTTCCAGGCGAGCGACCAGCCCGTCCCGTCGTCACCGCGCAGTTCGAGTGTCCGCCGTGCGGCCGAGTAGAGGGCGGGGGTGCCCCGTTTGGTGATCTGGTTGCTGGGGTGCAGGCCGTACAGGTGCGAGATGTGCCGGTGGTTCTGCTCGGTCTCGACCCAGTCGTACAGCCATTCCTGGATGTTGCCGCGCGAGCCGACCTTCATGGGCGCGAGCCGGTCCCGGGCGGCCAGGACCCGCGTACGGAAGTCGGCGTCCACGTTGAGCACCTGACAGGCCTTGGCGCAGCCGTTGAACAGGTCACGCAGGATCTGGTTGTCCATCGTCGGGCCCGCGCACACGCTGACGCCCGCGTGGTGGTTGAGTTCGGGGGAGTTGGATGGGTTCGTGACCAGGTACCCGAGGCTCGGCTCCTGGACAAGGGTGTCCAGGAAGAACTGTGCCGCCCCCTTCATCGCCGGGTAGTACTGCCGCAGGAAATCAAGGTCGCCGGTGAACAGGTAGTGATCCCAGATCATGGTGGACAGCCACGCGCCGCCGCTCTGCCACATGCCCGCCGCGGCGAAGTCGACGACCGACGAGGCCCGCCATCCGTCGGTGTTGTGGTGGGTCACCCAGCCGGAGGCGTTGTACTGCACCCGGGCCGTGCGGGCGCCGGTGACCGTGAGGTCGTTGATCATCCGGAACACCGGTTCGTAGCATTCCGGCAGGTTCGTCGTGTCGGCCGGCCAGTAGTTCATCGGCAGGTTGGCGTTGAGCGTGTACTTCGAGTCCCACGACGGGGTAAGTGAGTCGTTCCAGATGCCCTGCAGGTTGGCCGGCTGGGTGCCAGGACGTGAGGATGAGATCAGCAGATAGCGGCCGTACTGGAACAGCAGCGCGGAGAACTGCGGGTCGTTGGTGCCGGCGTGCTGCGCGATCCGTACGTCGGTCGGCTGGTCGGCCGCCCCCGTGCGACCGAGGTCGAGCGTGGTGCGAGCGAACAGCCGCTGGTAGTCGGCGACGTGCCGGGCGCGCAGGTCGTCGTACGTCCTGCCCTTGGCGGCGTCGAGGTAGCGCCGCGCGATGCCCTGGTAGTCCCCGCTGACATCCTTGTAGGTCACATAGCTGGAACCGATGGAGATCAGCACCGTCACGCTGTCGGCGGCTCTCACCTGTAGCGTGCCGCCCGAACTGGTGACGCTGCCGCCTTCGGTGACGGCCCGGGCCAGCGCCAGGAACCGCACCTTGCCCGCCAGTCCCCGCTGGTCGCCGGAGATCCCGTCGAGCGCCACCGTCGCGCCGTCCGGGCTGGAACGGGAGGTCCGCTGGGGGCTGTCGAACGTCGCGGAGAACGTGATCGAGCCGGGTCTGTCGGCGGTCAGGCGCACGGCGATCAGTTGGTCCGGTGCGCTCGCGAGGACTTCTCGCCGGTACCGCACGCCGTTCTGCAGGTACGACACCGTGGTGGTGGCCGTGGTCAGGTCGAGGAGACGGTTGTACTCCGAGACCCCGGTGGCGCCGCCGAAGGTGAGCCGGAGATTGCCGACGGGCTGGTAGGCGAGCTGCCCGGCGGGATTGCCCAGCATGTTCTGGTCGATCATGCTCTGGGCCTGGCTCCACTGGTTCTGGAAGACCAGCTGCCGGATCTGCCCCAGGGCCGCCGCGCCCTTCGGATTGCTCTGGTCGTACGGCCCGCCGGCCCAGATGGTGTCCTCGTTGAGCTGCAGCCGCTCGGTGTCGACGTTGCCGAACACCATGGCGCCCAGGCGGCCGTTGCCGAGTGGCAGCGCGCGCAGCCAGTCCGTGCCCGCGCTCTCGTCGTACCACAGCGCCAGATCGTTCGCGGCACGCACCTCCGGAGGCGCCACCGACGCGGCCCTCACGGCAGCCGTCCACTGCGTCGGCAACAGGACGGCGCCGGCTCCGGCCGCGCTGAGCCTCAGCATTTGCCTTCGCGATAACTCGGACATATGTGTCAGTCCTCCAAGTCGCGGGAGAGGTGCGTGCCTCGAATCGATTCGATCAACTACGGGCCCACTGCTGGTTGGTGCCGCCGTGGCAGGTCCAGATCTGGACCTTGGTGCCGTTGGCGGTGCCGGCGCTGGAGACGTCCAGGCACTTGGTGCCGTAGACGCGCAGCTCGCCGGCGCTGGTGAGGGTCCATTTCTGGTTGTTCTGGCCGTTGCAGTCCCAGACGATCACCGCGGTGCCGTCGGCGTTGCCGGCGCCGTTGACGTCCAGGCACTTGCCGCCGGAGACCCGCAGCTCACCGGCGCTGGTGGCGGTCCACTGCTGGTTGGGCTGAGCGTTGCAGTCCCAGATCTGCACCGGCGAAGCACCGGCGTCCAGGCACCGCCCCGACCCCCCGCCCTTCAGCGCGCTCCCCGGCGGCTGCGAAGGGCCGCCCCCGAGCCGCGTGAAGAAGTCCCACACCACCGGCCTGGTCCAGGAGTTCTCGCCGGGCTCGTAGTCGCCGGGCTTTCCGTCCACGGGACCGGGGGTGTGGCCCGCGTCGAATGCCGCCCACGCGACCGGATACCCCTCCCGGCAGCCCGAATAGTAGGTGACGACGTGTGTCAGGCTGCCCTGCGCCGGTTCCGGCGGGTTCTGGCTCGTGCAGCCGTTGTTCCTGACGAACCGGTCACGCAGCGAGCGGCCCGTGGAGATGTTCAGCACCGGGTCCCTGAGGCCGTGCAGCCCGATGTACGCGATGGGGTCGCCGCCACCGCTGCATCCGCTGAGCTGCCCGCCGGAATACACCGCCACGGCGCGGAAGACCGTCGCCCGGGAGCACGCGAGCGAGTAGCTCATGCCGGCGCCGTAGCTGAAGCCCATGGCGAAGCGCTGCGAGGTGTCGACACAGAGGTCGGCCTCGATCCGCCGGATCATGTCGTCGACGAAGGTCACGTCCTCGCCGCCGGAGTTGGCCCAGCCGTTGTTGAAGCCCTGGGGCGCGACGAAGATCGCGGTATTGTTCGACAACGCCCTGAGCCCGTAGTAGGACCAGGGGTACCCGCTGGTTCCGCCGCCGTCGACGTCATTGGCGGTGCCGCCGTTCCAATGGAAGCCGAAGATTAACCGGTAGGCAGTGGTGCTGACGTAGTTGTCAGGAATTCGCAGAATGAAATTGCGATTCTTGCCGCTGGTCGTTATCGATTGCGGACCGCTTCTCAGCGTCGGAGTCTTGCCGCAGCCCGCGGTGGTCCCCAGGGCGCTTGTCTGAGGGGCGCCGGCGGCCACGGAGGTCTGCGCCGGAACCAGGACGAGCAGTGCCACGGTCGCGATGGCAGCGAAGAGGAACCTATGCCTCGACATCACGCACGTTCCTTTGTCGGGTAAATGAGGAAGCCGTTTCCGCCACCCGGTCGAGTCGTCCGTGTTAACGCTCACTCAACACCCGCTAATGAAGTCTCCTTTCATCCGGGCGGGGGGAGACGGCGGTGCAGCGGGAGCAAATATGACCGTGACCGGGCCTGTCAAGAAGCGGTCTTTTCAGGAGGTGCGGGCGCTCGGCCTGGAGGACCCGCCGCTGCCGCGTCTGGCCAGGGAAAGCGGCCGCGGCCACCGCTGACGCGCGGCGGTGAAACTTTCACGGCCATCGATCGAATCGGTTCCGGGACGCTAGCGCTCCAGCCGCAGCGGGTCGGCCGACCCGCTGCGACGGACGAGCCAGGCCTCGGTGATGTGGTTGAACATGGCCTCGGCGGCGCCGGCGGGATCGCGGGCGGCGATGCGCTCGTAGATGCGGCGGTGGCCGAGGTTCGACGCCACGCACAGGGCCCGCTCGGTCCGGCCCAGGTATCGGGCGGTGTTGACGACCTGGCTCTCCAGCGAGCGCACGACGCCACGAGCGATGCGGTTTCCCGAAGCCCGCATGATCGTGTCGTGGAAGGCGCGGTCGCTGTCGGCGTAGGTGACGTGGTCGTCCACCAGCTCATCCATGCGATCCACCAGCGCGCGCAGCCGCTCCACGGTGTCCGGCCCGGCCAGGCGGGCGGCGACGTTGGCCATGTCGGACTCCAGCACGCGCCGGGTGACGACGAGGTCGTCGAGAATCGTCAGGCTCTCGTCCCCGGCGATGGTGGTGGCGAGGACGAGCTCGTCGAGCATGTTCCACATCGCCGGAGGAGTGATCATGGTGCCGGCGCCTTGGCGGACCTGCACGAGCCCCTTCTCCTGCAGGACTTTCACGGCTTCCCGGACGACGGTGCGGCTCACGGAGAAGGCTTCGCACAGCGCGGGCTCGGTGGGCAGTGTCGTCCCGGGCGGGTGCACGCCGCGAACGATGCGCTCCACCAGCTCGGCGGTCACCGCTCTGGCGAGACTGGCCGGACGTTGTGCCCAGGCCGGTGGTGGCGGGACAGCGCTGCCCGTGTCCTGCGATGCCGTCATAGCCCCCCTCCCGTGACGGAGATCAGTGTACAGGAGCCCCCTTGACCGTAATACGTCATACGAATTATGTTTCCGGGGGACAGCCCGGGCGTATCGGCCGCTCTCGGAGGGTGAACAGCTATGAAGCAGCGAGCGTTGTGGTCGGTCTTGCTCGCGGCGGGACTGGCCGTGGCCGGCTGCGGGAGCGCGGCACGGACGGAGTCCCCCTCCGGTGGAGGCTCGCCGCAGAAGCAGAAGCTCGTGGTGTGGGACTGGAAGTCCGGCGAACCGGCGGCCGCCGCCTACGTCGAGAAGGCGAAGGCCGACTTCGCCCAGCGGCATCCCGACGTCACCGTCGAGTTCGTCGCGCAGCCCTTCGACCAGTACTACACCTTGCTCGGCACGGCCATTCAGTCGAACAAGGGCCCCGACGTCATGCTCTTCAACGGGGGCGGGCAGATCCGCGACCGGGTGAACGCGCTCGTACCGCTGGACCCGTACGTGACGGAGGACAAGAGCCGGTTGGCCGGCTGGGACGCCTTCGGCAAGGACGGCAAGACCTACGCCGTGCCGGTGACCCTGCAGGGCCACCCGATCTACTACAACAAGACGCTCTACGAGAAGGCCGGTCTCGACCCGGCGAAGCCGCCCAAGACGTGGGACGAGTTCGTCGGCGACTGCGCCACCATCAAGAAGGCGACCGGAGCCGCGTGTTTCGCGCTCGGCAACAAGGAAGGCTTCGGCATCCAGTTCTTCATGTCGGGCCTCGGCTCCGGCATCCTGACGCCTCAGGAGTACGACGACTGGATCGCCGGGAAGCGTGACTGGACCTCCCCCCACGTGAAGCGCATCTTCGAACTGTGGAAGGAGGCCAACGACAAAGGGCTGAACAACGAGGGCGCCAACTCCACCGCGATGTTCAACGACATCTTCAGGGTCTTCGAGACCAATAAGGCCACGCACATCATCGGGCTGATGTCGGACGTCGGGCACTGGAAGGACTTCGCCGAGTTCCTGCCGCCCGACAAGATCGGCGTCATGCCGGCCCCGGTCGTCACCGGCGGGGCCACCCCGAGCCTTCCGTACGACGGCGGCATCGGCTATGCCGTCGCCAAGTGGACGAGGGATCCGAAGCTGGCCGCCGATCTGGTGCGATCCCTGACCTCGACCGACGCCCTGACCGCGTTCTACGCCAAGGCCGGCGCGATCGCCTCCGACACGACGATCGACGTCTCGCAGGCGGGCCCGGCCGTGGCCGCGATCGTGCCCGAGATCAAGACCGGCAAGCCCGCCCTGCACGTCGCGCTGTCGTCCAAGACCCTGGATCTGATGGGAAGACTGTCCCAGCAGCTCCTGAGCGGGTCGGCCACCGTGGACAAGGCGGTGCGGCAGCTGGCCGACTCCGATCGGACGAGCTGATCCCGTGCCGATCGGAAGTTCGTCACCGCGGGTCCGCCCGGCCCGCTCCGGGCAGGCCGACGCGGCGACGATGAAGCAGCGTGGACACCGCGGGGGCGTCCACGCGACCGCCCGGCCCACCTCCCGTGGGGCGCGCGCCGAGCGGCTCGCGCCCTATGTCCTGGTGGCCCCGGCCGTACTGATCATCGTGGGGCTGCGGCTGTGGCCGCTGGTTCTCGGGGTCGACTTCTCCTTCACTGGCGACGGAGAGCTCAACGGGACCCCGGTCGGCGCGAGCAACTACCTGGAGCTGCTCGGCGACCCGTTGTTCCGCACGTCGCTGGGCAACGTCGGGCTGCTGGTGCTGCTGCTCCCCATAGCGGTGGCGATTCCCGGCTTGCTCGCGACCTTCATCTACCTGCGGGTACCGGGTCACCGGGTCTACCGCAGCGTCTACTTCTTCCCGGCAGTGCTCTCACCCGTGATCGTCGGTGCGATCTTCAACCTCATGCTCGGCTTCGACGGCCCGGTGAACGCCGTGCTCGGGGCGATCGGCGCCGGCCCCGTCGACTGGCTCGGCGACCCCGGCATCGCCATGTTCACCGTGGTCGGCGTGCACGTATGGGCGACGTTCGGGATGGCCCTGGTGGTGTTCCTCGCCGGATTCAGCACCCTGGACGCCTCGCTGCTGGACGCCGCCCGGGTGGACGGCGCGTCGCTCGGCCGGACCATCTGGCATGTGATCATCCCGAGCCTGACACGCACCATCCAGTTCGTCTTCGTGACCACGATGATCGGGATGCTGACGTCCATGTTCGGCCTGCTCTTCGTGATGACCGGCGGGGGACCGGAGGGCTCGACCTACCTCCCGGAGTACTACATCTGGCACCAGCAGGGACAGATGAACCGCCCGGCGCTCGCCTCGGCCGCCTCGACGGTCCTGTTCGTCGTCATGCTCGTGGTGGGGCTGCTGCAGATCAGCGTGCTGCGCCGCGCGGGGAGGCAGGACTGATGCACGGCCTACGCCTGGCCAGGTGGGTGGCCGCCGTCCCGATGGCCGCTCTCGCGCTGGCCACGATCTATCCGCTCGTCTTCACTGTCAACGTCGCGATGAAGACCCGGCGTGACTACGTCCTCGACCGGTTCTCCCCGGCGGGTTCCCTGCGCTGGGACAACCTCGCCGAGGCGTGGGCCAGCGCCGGGATGGCACGATATTTCGTCAATTCATCCGTCGTCGTGGCCGTCGCCGTGGCCCTCTTGCTGCTGCTGGGGTCGATGGCGGGCTTCGCGCTGAGCCGGCTGCGCTTCCGCGGTTCCTCGGTGATCTTCCTGGGCTGTCTGGCGGGGCTGTTCATCCCCTTCCAGGTCATCATGGTGCCGCTCACCAGGATCATGGCCGACACCGGCCTCGTCGACACCTACCCGGGGCTCATCCTGGCCTATGTCGCCCAGTTCCTGCCGTTCACCGTCTTCCTGATGACGAGCCACTACCGCACCATTCCGGCGGAGATCGTCGACGCCGCCAGGATCGACGGAAACACCACTTACGGCGTGTACCGGCGGATCATGCTGCCGCTGGGCGTTCCGGCGCTGCTGTCGGTCGGCATCCTCGACGCCTTGTTCTGCTGGAACGACGTGCTCATCTCGCTGCTGGTGATGCCGTCGCCCGAACACCGCACCCTCATGATCGGCGTCAACTCGCTGCGCGGACAGTACTCCGATGACATCCCCACCTTCGCCTCGGGGGTCCTGATCGCCGCGATACCCGTACTGATGATCTATCTGTTCCTCCAGCGGCGGATCGCCGACGGCGTCACCGCCGGTTCCACGAAAGGCTGACATGCGCATCACGGCGTATCGGACCATGACGACGGTCCAGGTATGGGGCCGTCCCGTCGGTGATGCCAACGGCGTCTTCGCCGACGGTGTCGTCCCGGTGCCGATCGTCATGGTGGACACCGACGAGGGGATCACCGGTGTCGGCCTCGGGCCGCACGTCGAGATCGACACCGTCTTCGCCGCGATCGAGGGGGAGGACCCGCGCGGCGTGACGGCCCTTTACGACCGCATGCTGCGGCAGACCTTCAAGGCGGGCCACGCCGGCGCCGTGTTCGGCACGATCGGCGCACTCGACACCGCCCTGTGGGACATCAAGGCGCAGGCGGCCGGTGAGCCGCTCTGGCGGCTGCTGGGCGGGCGGGACCGGCGGGTTCCCGCCTACGCGTCGGGACTCGACATCGGCCTGACCGACGACGAGCTCGTCTCCGCGTACCAGGTCTACGCCGAGCACGGTCTGCGCGCGGCCAAGCTCAAGGGCGGCCTCGACATCGATCGCGACCGGCACCGCTTGACACTCGTACGGGACGTGCTGAGCGAGGCCCGGCACGGATCGCGGCCGGGACTGATGCTCGACGTGAACGAGGCCTGGACCCGCAAGCAGGCGGTCCGGCACGTCTGCGAGCTGGAGCGCACCCTGGATCTGACCTGGATCGAGGAGCCGGTCCGGCGGTGGGACGCCGAAGGGCTGGCCGTCGTCGGCAAAGGGATCCGCGCCTCCGTCGCCACGGGGGAGAACCTGACCGGGCTCGAGCAGTTCCGTCCGCTGCTGGCCACGGGGGCGGTCGACATCGTCCAGACGGCCGCGGTCTGGGGCGTGACCCACTTCCTCCGGGTGTCCGCCCTGGCGCACGCCCACGACCTGCCCGTCAGCCCGATCGGCACCACGCCGGTCGCGCTGCTGCACGCCGCGACGTCGGTGCCGAACCACATGGCCAGCGAACTGCAGGACCTGCACCCGCCGCTCGGGATGTCGCTCGACACGTACGTCGAGGACGGCGCCTTCATCCTCGGGGACACGCCGGGCCTCGGCATCACCGTCGACCACAACGCGATCAACGGGTTCACCCGTCGACCGGACGCCAGGGCGGCCGAGGGCCCCCACACCCGGCCGGAGCACGCAGGGCGGCGACTGCTGCCGGTGACCGACGCCTCCCGCGGGTGACCGGGGTGTCAGGGGCACGTCAGGTCAGGTGCGGGTCCAACGCTGGTTGGTGCCGCCGTTGCAGGACCAGATGACGAGTTTGGTGCCGTTGGCGGTGGCGTTGTTCGGCACGTCCAGGCACTTGTTCGCTCCGACCGCGGTGATGGTGCCGTCGGAGTTGAGGCGCCACTGCTGGTTGGGCTGCCCGTTGCAGTCCCAGATGATGACCTGGGTGCCGTTGGCGGTGCCCTGGTCGTAGGCGTCCAGGCATTTGTTGCCGTAGACCCGGAGCTCACTGCTCGCGGTGGGCGTCCACTGCTGGCCGGGCCGGCCGTCACAGTCCCAGATCTGCGCCTGCGCGCCGTTGACCTGCGAGGAGCCGGTGACGTCCAGGCACCGGCCCGAGCCGGCCCCTCTGATCGCCAGCGCGGGGACGATGCCCCCTCCGGTGACGGTGTACATGGCCGCCCCGTGCCCGGGCACCGACGCGCTGATCGTTCCGGAGGAGGAGGACGTCGTGTGCGCCCACAGGTCACGCACCGAGTAGGAGGACGCCGAGCCCAGGCCGAGGGCGGCGGCGGTGGTGGAGACGGTCGAGGTCGAGGTGCCCCGGTTGAGCAGGACGACCGCGACCGAGCCGTTCTTCATCGGCTTGCGCCAGACCTCCAGGTTGCCGTTGTCGCTGATCTTGTGGCCCTGCCGGCCGCCCCAGTCCTGGTTGACCGCGATGACCTCGGTGTTGGTGAGGATGGTGCGCGTGTCGGCGCTCATCGTGCGGATGTCGTTTCCGGCGATGAGCGGTGCGTTGAGCAACGACCACAGGCTGAAGTGCGCGCGGCCCTCGGTCCCCGTCACCCCGCCGACGCCGACCTCCAGCATGTCGGGGTCGTTCCACCCGCCCGGGCCGGAGTACGCCTCCAGCCCGACCTGCTGGTCCAGGATCCCCATGATGGAGTTCCAGTTGGCCGCGATGTCGCCGGTGTCGCGCCAGGAGTTGCCGACAGGCATCCCCCAGGTCCACACGCTCTCCTGGCCCCAGTTGCACAGGCTGTAGAGGATCGGGCGTCCGGTGGCGGCCAGCGCGTCGCGCATGGCGGTGTAGCGCTGCTGCCCGTTCATGCCCCGGTGGTCGCCGCAGTTGTCGTACTTGAGGTAGTCGATTCCCCAGGACGCCCACAGGGCGGCGTCGCGCTGCTCGTAGCCGAGACTGGCCGGGTACCCCGCGCACGTCGTCGTGCCCGCCGATGAGTAGATGCCGAGCTTGAGCCCCTTGGCGTGTACGTAGTCCGCCAGCGCCTTCATGCCGCTGGGAAACTTCTGCGGATCCGGCACCAGGTCGCCGGCGGCGTTACGGCTCTTGGTGGACCAGCAGTCGTCGACGTTGACGTAGGTGTAGCCCGCCGCCGCCATGCCGCTGGAGACCATGGCGTCGGCCGTCTGACGGATCAGGGCGTCGTTGACGTTGCAGCCGAAGCTGTTCCAGTCGTTCCAGCCCATCTGAGGGGTGCGGGCCAGGCCGTTGTCCAGGGCGACGGCCGGTGACGTGGCACCGCCGATCGCGACGAGGGAGCCGGCCGCCAGTAACGCGGCCATCGTCAGGCCGAGGATTCTGCGCATCTGAATCTCCATCTACCGGAGTGATGTCATGGACTGGCGCGAGTCCAGCGCTGGTTGGCACCGCCGCCGCAGGACCAGATCTGGAGCTTGACGCCGTTGGCCGTGGAGTAGTTGGGCACGTCCAGGCACTTGTTCGCCCCGACCGCGGTGATGGTGCCGTCGGCGTTGAAGCGCCACTGTTGATTGCTCTGGCCGTTGCAGTCCCAGATGACGACGCCGGCGCCGTCGGCGGTGCTCCGGTTGGACACGTCCAGGCACTTGCCGCCGTAGATCCGCAGCTCGCCGGCGCCGGTCGACGTCCAGCTCTGGTTGGACTGGCCGTTGCAGTCCCAGATCTGCGCCTGCGCGCCGTTGGCC
This sequence comes from Nonomuraea aurantiaca, assembly GCF_020215705.1. Lineage (GTDB taxonomy): Bacteria > Actinomycetota > Actinomycetes > Streptosporangiales > Streptosporangiaceae > Nonomuraea > Nonomuraea aurantiaca. Next base: position 242,986 of record NZ_JAIWNB010000017.1, read on the forward strand.
TGTGACGCGCCGGAGACGTCCAGGCACCGGCCGGAGCCCACGCCTCTGATCGCCATCCCGCTGGGGGTTCCGTCCCCCGGCTGGCCGATGCTGCCAGGAACCGACTGCAGCGCCGCGTACCAGGCGGCTGCCATCTTGTCGTAACCGCCGGCGGTCGGGTGGATGCCGTCGATCAGGTCGGAGGTGGTCACCTTGCTGTGCATGTCGACCAGGTGGACGTGCTTGCCGCTGTTCACCTTGCTCTGGACGATGCCGGGGATCGCCGCGTTGAAGGTGCGGGCGGCGGACTCCTGGCCGGAGTTGGACAGCGGGATGATGGTCGCGACGAAGACGTCCGCGTCGGGCACGGCCGCGGTGATGTGGTCGATCAGCGTGGACAGCCGCTGCGGGGCGCCGGCCACGTTGTAGTTCTGCAGGATGTCGTTGGTGCCTAGGTGGAGCAGCAGTGTGCGCGGTGTGTACGTACGCAGCCAGCCGGTGATGTTCGCGTCGATCTGGTCGATCCGCCACCCGGGATGACCCTCGTGATCGTGATCGCCCAGGCTGCCCGGCCCGTTGAACTGCGACCCGACGAAGTCGACCGTGTAGCGTCCGCCGATCAGGCGCTGCCATAACCCGATCCGGTAGCCGCCCGGCACCTGCGTGCCTTCGGTGATCGAGTCGCCGAGCGGCATGACCCGCACCCCGCCGTTGGACTCGGCTCCGGCGACCCCCGTCCCCATCGCCGCCAACGCCACCGCGGTGAGCACGGCGGCCCACCATAGCCTCCAGGTACGCATGCTCAACTCCTCGCCGTCGCCCGCGCGGGATGCGGGCGGCGCATCGACCCCTTTGCCGTGGACACCAGGACCTCCCTGTGATCGTTAGTTGTCTCTGACCTCGCCGGGCCATGACGCCGAAAGCGACGCCACCAGCTCAGGGACGGGATGGGTCCGCCTCTCCGTTGTTAGCGCTAACAGAGCGCTGGCTGATCATGCTCCCCTCGGGCCGGTGGAGGTGGTGGCGGGACGGAGCAAATACGAGGCGGAAAGGTACTGTCAAGAGCGCCGTAGCTTGCGGCGGGTCCGCACTGGCATCGGCCGAGCGCGCTCACCTCGGATTATCGAGTCCAGCCGCAGCGGACCAGCGAGAGCGTCGCCATGAAACTTTCATCCGCGCCCCGGACGAGCCCAGCCGAAACATTTCAAGAATCACGATCCGCACATTGAGCCAGCACAACGGGCCTGGACAGCGATCGGATGTGTCCGAAAGTTTCACCAGATCCTTGACAACTTTCGGCGAGATTCACACACTGAAATGCCCGAGGTGAGCTCCCCCTACCGGCTCGGTGGTGCTCGGCAGAGGGACTGCCGTCCCGGCGCTTGTGGTGTGCGTCCACCGGAGGCGTGGCGTCGGTCCCGCGGGTGTGTCCCGCACGATCCTTTCCCCATGATTGGCATCTGGAGGCTCGAACATGCGTGTCAACGCCATGTCCCCCCGTACCGCCAGACGGCCGCTCGGCGCGCGCCGCCGGGCGCTGATCACCGGCGCGCTCGGCGCGCTCGGCCTGATCACGGCACTGGCGACGGCGATTCCGGCCGATGCCGCGGCGAGTACGTTAGGCGCGGCCGCCGCGCAGAGCGGGCGGTACTTCGGCACCGCCATCGCCTCGGGCCGCCTCGGCGACTCGCAGTACACCACCATCGCGAGCCGCGAGTTCAACATGGTGACGGCCGAGAACGAGATGA
>NZ_JAIWNB010000018.1 GCF_020215705.1 Nonomuraea aurantiaca
AGGCGTCCACCTCGGCCTCCACAGCGGTCTGGATGATCAGGCGGGCACCGAGACGGGCGACGTCTTCGATGACCTCCACCAGGTCACGGCCTTCGGTGAACAAGGCGTCGATCTCGGCGCGAATGGCTTGAACGGGCGGTAGTGTGCGTGCCACGAGCGTAGGTCCTTGCGTAGTGCGAACTTTGGTCGGTTCAGCGCGGCAACCTACGCTCGTTCACTTTTACACCGCATCTCGGACGCGACCGATCTCTTCGATGCGGGCGCGTTGGGCAGGGTCCGGCCTGAGGAGTGAACATCTGACACAAGCGTGCTCATGAATGCAAGGGGTGGAGAAGGCGCGGCCGCAGGTGCCGATGGACACCTTGCGTTTCTCGAAGTGTGTGAGGAAGGCGTCCCACTCCTGGTCGGTGGGGGTGCGGTATTCTTCGCTGGGTCGGGTGGCTCGGCGGCGGGCGATGAACGCCCTGTGCGCCTCGATCGTCTCGGCCGGGTATACGGCCTTGTATCCGATCGTGGTGTCGATGTTCTTGTGGCCGCAGATGACCTGGGCGATGTGGGGCGGCAGGCCGTTCATGATGGCGTCGGTCACAAAGATGCGCCGGAAGTCGTGCGGCGTGTAATGCAGCGGGTCGCCAGCGGCGTCGGTGAGGCCGGTCGCGGCGAGTGCGTTGATGAGCAGGTTGCGGATTGCGTTGGGCGTGTGTGCCCGGGTCTCGCTGCCGATGGAGCGCTGGAACAACAGCGGCATGGGCGGGTTCCAGACCCGTTCCCGGACGTCGTAGGAGACGGTCAGCGGGACGGTGCCGCCGGGTCCGCGGAGTCGGCTGATGATCGCGGACAAGACGTCGGCGAGCTCGGGGCTGACCAAAAGAAGTCTTTCCGTGTCAGTCTTGCTCGGGGCGATCTGCAGGAGCGGGACGAGCTCGCCGGTAGTGGGCAGACGGTACTCGGTGATGCTGTGGTGGGTGAGCTCCAGGAGCTCCTCGCAGCGGATGCCTGTCAGCCTCAGCACCTCGATCGCGGCGAAGGCCCAAAACGCTTCTTCTTCCTCATAGGACAGGTTGCGGCGCCTGCCGGTGGCGGTGTCCTCCGCCCACACGTGCCTGCCGTTGGCCTTGGGCGCCACGGCCCGGCGGAGCGTTCCGCCGGTGCCCTCGATGATCTCCCCGGGCGGTGTCGCCACGGCGGCCTGCAGCTGGCCAGCCGTCGCGGTCTTGCGCTCGGCGGCGGTGCGGGTGAGCACGGGCAGAACGGGAAGACGCTCCCGGGTCCGCTGGTCCATCCGGGCCTTGCGACGCCGGCGTTCCTTGGCCCAGCTGACCTCGGTATCGCTGACCGGGCTCGGCACTGCCCACTGCGCCCAGCGCCCGGGTTCCTCGGTGGCCCACTGGGCGATGTCGAGGTAGAACGCCCGGACCCGCAGCAGCTCTCCCTTGGCGTTCAGCCGGGGGCTCACGACGACGGTCTTGTCCCCGTCGGGGCCGGTGACGGTGCGCTTGACCGTCTGCAAGTCTTCCTTCCAGGCGCGTGCGACGTCCGGCGGCAGCCGCAGCGTGCTGATGCCCGGGGACAGGGCCTCGACCCTGGCCCAGAACAGGCCGGCCAGGGTCGAGGCGATGGCCTGCATGCTGGCGTAGTCGAGTGCGGGCTGCCGTTCCCGCAGGTAGTCCACGAGCAGGTCGCGGACCGGCTTGCACTGAAGCCGGTAGCGGTCGACGAGCTCCTCGACGGTGAGCTGGCCCTGGGCCATCCCGAACACGCGGATCGTGGCCGGGGCGTCGCCGGGGAAGGTTCCGAGGGCACGGAGGCGGAGGTAGAAGTCGACTTTCTTCTGGCCGCCGCGGGCTTGCACCTGCCGCTGGGTGTCGGCCAGTTCCACGCAGTCCCCGACGGCGATGTCGCTGATGACCCCGCCCTTGCAGGCCAGCAGCGTGGCGATCCTCGTCGCCGCGAGCCGGGCGTCCTTCCGGGCCGACTCCGGCCCGGCCTCGGCCAGCTCGCGCAGCCGGGCGAACCCAGTGGGATCACGTGTCACCGCCATGACCGGGGCCAGATGGTGATTGGGGTGAGTCAGCATCCATGCCAGGCCGGGCCTGATCACGTCCCCGCAGGCGAGCATCAGCAGCCCGGACGACAGGTCGCCAGCGTCGCAGGAGGCATTCTTCCCGTGCTCGCGCAGCCAGGCCAGCGGCGGCTCTACCCACGAGGCGCCCAAGCCGGCCTCTGCGCCGGACGCCTCCCAGCGCTGCTGCCAGGTGTCGCCGGGGAACGAGGCCAGCCAGTCGAGGATCTTGGCTGTCCCGCGGCGCCGCGCTGCCCTGGCAGAGCCGCCTTCCGGCGTGAACGGCGGCGAGGTCAGCCGCTGCAGCGTCTCCTCCTGGCTTTGGGCGGTTTCCGGCCACCACGGCTGGGCGGGCCGGGGCGGGAACTTCTCCCGCAGCTTGCTGTTGCGCCGGTGCTGCTCCGGGGCGGTCGCCGGCGATCCCCCTGGTTTCCTGCGAGCCATGTGCTTGACTGCGGACGTCATGACGGCCTTCCGAACAGCACCGACAGCGACTTCGGGTCATAACCCGGCGCTGGCTGCGGGGGCGGTGCCTCCCGCACCCGGGACTGGCGGGCGTGGTGGGCGAGCACGCCCTCGATCACCTCGTCCCGGGTGGGCGTGAGGTAAATTTCCGTCGTGGTCAGGTGCGCGTGACCAAGGACCCATTGCACGTCGGTCAGGCTGAGCTGGCCGTCGCGGGCCATTCTGGACGCCGCACTGTGCCTTAGGTCATGCAAAGTCCAGTTTGTGCCGAGCGTGGCGTTGACCCGCTCGAACATCCGGTGGGCACCGTGATAGGTCAGCGGCCGGTAGGGACGCCGCAGCGTCCACCAGGCCGGCTGGCGCTAGCCACGGGGAACCCCCACCCGCAGCAGCTCGTGCTGATAGAGCCGGTGCCACACGAACGCGTCCACCGACGCAGGAAGCTCCTGCCTGACCCGGGTGCCCTTGCGGACCACGCTGATCAGCTGCTCGCCAGGCTTGAAGTCGCATTGGTGCATGCCCAGCAGCTCCGAAGCCCTGGCCCCGGTGGAGATCCAGAACGCGACCAGCGCCCGGTCCCGGTCCGACGGAAGCGCCGCGAACAGCTGGTTGAACCAGTCGTCGGGGATCGCCCGCGGGATCCGCTGCGGCACCGTCGGCCGGTAGCGTCCCGTCCGCTCCGGTATCCACTCGTCCATCGGGTTGTGATGGGCGTGGCGTCGCTGGATCCGACGGGAGGCATCCAGCGGGAACGGGTTGAGCACCGGGCCTGTCCCGCAGTCGCGGTGGAAGTCGTAGAACCGGCGCAGTACCGTCTCGCTGTGCGCCACGGTCGACGGCGCGTAACCGTCGCCGGCAGCGAGCTTGCCGGTCACCGGGTTCGGCGCTCCCGGCACCCGCGAGGAGAGGCGGGCCGCCCGAGGCCGAGACGTCTGCAGCCGCTGCTTGACCGTCAGCTGGATCCAGCAGCTGAAATCCCGGGCTTCGGCCCGCGATGCCAGGTCCCACGCGACATCAACGGCATCCAGAAACCGCCACCACCGCAGCAGGTCGACCGAGTACGACCTCAACGTCGGCTCCGACTTGCCCGCCGCCAGCAGGTCCCGGAGGAAAACCGACACCGCCTCCACGATCTCGCCACCTGGCCCGATCACCCGGTACGGCTCATGGGCATCGCCCGTGGTCACGAGCCGACCCGCCCTCGACACCACGAGCCGCGCCAGATCGCGTCCCTGTTCCTCGTTCGATTCGATCACGCGGACAAGTTATCGCCGGTAACCGAAAAGCCGCCATGAACTGCTGAAATATCGGAGTTAGGTCAGTTAATGGGGCCAGGTTCCAGGGGCAGGCGCCGCCGTCGACGACAGGCTGGAAGGTGCACAGGCCGCCCTCGGTGGGGGTGCTACGCCGGTTGAGGTCCAGGGCAAGCGCCTGAGCCTGCTCGCGGGTCATCGGAGTGAGGTCGGTGGAGAGCAGCCGCCCGGGTTCGGCGGACCCAGGTCCAGTGACCCAGACGCGCTGGAGGACGTCGTCGATCTCGGACAGCGCGACGTGGGCGTAATGCTCAGCCATTCGCTCGGACACCTGGCCGAGGTATCGCTTGATGTGAGGCAGGGCCGCACCGTTGGCCAGGAGTTTGGTGGCCAACGTGTGCCGGGCCTGGTGGGCTACCAGTGCGCCGAGATCGAGTTCGGCGATCCATTCAGCGAAGTTGTTCCGGAAGGTGCTATAGGCGATTGCTTGCCGTCCGTCGGGGTTGCGGTTGTTGGTCGGAAACAGAGCCAACGTGACGCGTTCTTGTGGGGTGGGTGAGTGGCCGAACCGTTCGGCGTAGCGGGTCAGGGTGAGTTGGCGGCGCTGGTCGAGTCGCTGGTAGGTGCGTTCGGGGATGCGGATGGCCTGGTCGAAGTTGCCGACCTTGGTCTGGTCGTGCCAGAGCATCGGGACGCCGTTGTAGCGACCGATGCAATCCACTCGCAACTTGATGATCTCTCCGGCCCGTCGTCCGGTGACCACGAGGGTCTCCCAGATGTCGCGGAATCCGCGATCGGTGGTGTCTTTGTCGGCCAGCCTGCGCAGGTTGCCTTCATCGGCCAGTGCCTGGGCCACCTCATCGGTGAAGGGGTTGCGGGGCCGGTTGGGGAGCTTTCCTCCGCCGGGAAAGGCTCGCAGGACTGCACGGTCGACGCCAATCTGGCCGTCGCGTTCAGTGTCCAGAGCCCAACGCGTGAGAGTGTGCAGGCGATCGAGAAGGATCTTGCAGGATGACTGGGTGACCAGGGAGGGCTTGCCCTTGCGAGTCCTCGCCAGCGAGCGCATCTGGTGGGCGGCGCGGTGGCGCTGGTCGGCGACGAAACGGCGGATCAGGTCTGATGTGAGCAGCGCGGGGGTGTGGCCGCCGTCGTCGCCGTGGGCTTCCAGGAAGGCGGATAGTTCCTTGCAGGCGCCACGCACTGCGGTGAAGATGTTGTCGCTGCGCGGCCCGTTGGCGCGGATGAGCAGGTCGGCGAAGAAGTCCCAGACCAGGTCCCGAAGCCACCGCTGCGAGATCGCCGTCAGGTCGTGCTCGGTGCGGACTTTGGGGAAGGCCTTACCGAAGTGGCGGAACTCGATGTAGCCGGCCTGCTTGGTGTCCTCGGGCGTGTAATAGATGATCCGCAGTTCTCGTTGGATCTCGGAGATGATCGCCGAGTGCCCGTAGGCGGCGCCCGCGTGGTCGAAGTCCTGCAGGGCCGCGAGCCCGCGGCAGGCGGTCGCCACGTGCTGCAGCCTGAGCACCGGCCAATAGGCGCGCCGGATCTGCTGGGCGTGGGTGAAAAGACCCCACCGAAGTTCCGCAGCTACCAAGGGCTGCAGGCCGAGAAGGTTGATCTGCCCGTTGCATAGCAGCGCGGGCTCCTTGGCACACCATCGAGTGAACGCCGCCCGGTCACGTATGGTTACCGGGATGGCTTCGTCCGAACCCGCGTAGGCCACCCACCATCCGGGCGGGAGTGCCGCGCCTCCCGGGCTTCCCGCCCGTTGGTAGCGCTTTTCGTGTCTGTTGCACAGACCAATAGGTGAGGCCGCCCCTTCCTCACAGGCCACCACCAGGCATACGCCGCAGGAGGGGTACGGGGATTGCGTGTGCGCCCATTGTTCGATCGCGGCGCCTGGGTGACGTGCGCGGTGATACTCCCACCGATTCTGATGGCGCCTGCACAACCTGCGCTTGCCCTGATGGGAAGGGCGGGCGCAGCGGGGCACGCGGCAAAGACCCGGCGTGATGGATGCCTGTATTGTCTGAGGCACCAACGGCTTAGCCGCCTGCAGAAACGCTCCTCGATCGGGCCACCGTTGCCGGGTCTGCATCCACTCGCTGCGGTGGCCATCGCACAGATCAGAGTTTGCCATCCGTGTCCGCTCGCAGTCGGGCACCCGGCAGTTCCACGCGAAGACCGCATGGTCAAGCGGTATCTTGATGACCCCCGCACGGAGCATGGGCTCGAAATTGGGAGCCTCAATCAACGCTGTCAGGAGCTCCAGCCGGTCACGCTGCTCCCGCACGTTGTGTTCCGCCCAGGGGGCCAGCGCCGCGCTCACCACAGCTCACCCCACACCATCCGCAAGGCCGCCTCGAAGTCTGGGTCATGCAGATCCACGTGGCCGTACACTTCGTCGACGACGGCAGTTGACGCCCACCCGCCAGCGTCCCGCGCGATGACCAGGTTGCCTCCGGCGGCATCCAGCACCGCTGTGGTCCAGTTGTGCCGGCACTGGTGCGGGGTCAGGTGCCCCAGCCCGGTCCGACGGGCGGCTCGCCCGAACATCGCCGCCACCGCGCTCGTGGTCAGCGGCTGTCCTGCATCCGGCCCGGCCAACTGCACCAGCAACATCCCGTGCTCAGCGCCTGCCCGCGGGTATTCGTTGGTCATGTACTCGAAGTAGGTGTGGATCATCGCCGGGCTGACCCGCTTGACCAGCCCTCCTGTGACCACACCCCCACTCACCTCCCACGGGTGCTTGGACTTGGCCCGGGCGCCGTTGAGGTTACCCTCGCGATGACATACATGCGCGTGCGCGAGCTTGGCCTGCCCGCACGCGGCGTGCTCACGCAGGTGCAGGTCCACGAGATGCAGTCCGCATAGTTCACCGACCCGAAGACCGCCGTCCAGCAGCCAAGTCACCACCATCTGGTCCTGTGCAGTGTTCACCGCCTCCAGCAGGAGCGGCCTGGCGCCCTCGGGAAGCATTCTTGGATGCCGACGCCGCCCTCGCCGGGGTGTCAAAGGGTTGGCCGGCATCGAGGACTTCACATGGCCCAGCAGCGACCGGTCTCGATCTGCTTTCGAGGGAAGCCGAACCACGTCCAGTTGCCGCCCTAACTCCACGCCGATGCCGGTACTCGCCAGTTCCAGGTAGAAGGATTTCAGCACCGAGGCCAACGCGCTGAGCGCGTCCTTGCCGTAGGGCTTCTTGTCAGTCCGCCACGGTTCCCCCAATGGCATGGGCACTTCGGCACCGACCAGGCCCATGTACCGCACCAGATCCCGCAACACGACCGAGTTGAATGTCAGCGCCTCACGCTCCAACCACCGCAGATGATCGACCAGGAGGTAGGCATAGGTTCGCTGAGTCCCTGGCTCGCTCTCGAACCGGCGCAGATACCGATCAGCTTCCTTATAGACGTTGCCTTCGGGCCACACGATCGTCCACGACACGCGGCCGCTCCCGCTACGCACCTCCTGGACTCGCATGTCGCCCACGATCAGCCGACGCCGCACGAGCTCTCCCACATCGCCCACGTCACACACGTCACGACACGATAGGTTACGCACAGAGATAGATCGATCTCAGACGGTTGCACGAACGTCGCGCACATCCATTGAGCCGCTTGGAAAAGTCGATGGCGAGATCGTCCGCTGGAGCGCCGCCGGCAGGCTCGACTTCGCCGCGTTGCAGCGCCGCGTGGGCGGCGGCAACCACGCCCGCCACCTGTCGATGATGGAACCCGCTCACCTCGTGATCTTCGATCTCCTGGAGGTCGACGGCGTCGACATCCGCACCCAACCTCTGGCTGAGCGGCGCAACCACCTGGAGGACCTGTTCGCCGGCATCCCGACCGCCTGCCCGCTCGCCCTGTCCATGCAGACCAACGACCCGGTCGAGGCTCGCCTGTGGTTCACCTCGCTGGCCGCGCACGGCATCGAGGGACTGGTGATCAAAGCCGCCGCCGAGCCCTACCGGCCCGGCGCGCGAAGCTGGTGGAAATACAAGTCCCGGACGTCCACCGAAGCGATCTTGGGAGGCGTGACGGGCAGCCTCGCCCGGCCGTCAGGGCTCCTGCTCGGCCGCTACCCGCACAAGGGCGGGCGGCTGCGGGTCGCCGGCCGGACCACCCGCCTCGCCCGCGACCTGGCCGCCGAGCTGGCCCCCATCTCCGCCCGGCCGCCGCGGCCGACCACCCGTGGCCCGAACAGCTGCCCGCCGGGTGGGCGAGCGGACTGCCCGGCCAAGGCGACCCGATCGCCTACCGGCAGGTCGTGCCCGAGCTGGTGGTCGAGGTCCTGGTCGACGTCGCCCACGAACGCGGCCGGTGGCGGCACCCCATGCGCTACCGGCGTCTGCGGCTGGACCTGTCCCCGGACGCCGTACCGCGAGGCACCAGGCTCGATGCCGGACCGGCGGCCTGACGGCCACGCCGACGCAAGATGGGCCCCGGTCAGCGTCATCGTGGAAGGCGGCGGCACGATCGCGGTCACTCAGTTGGTCCTGGCCGATGACGGTGGCGACGCCGATGACTGAGCCGCCGACTACGGGCACTATGCGCGCCACCCCTCGCATTGACGTGTTCCCGGTGGCGATCGGCGAGTACCACTACCACCCGCGGCTCGATGTCGATGAGGAAGCCGACCGAGTCGTCACGCTGCTCAACGATTTCGGCGGAGAAGTGATTGTCTCCTGGCAAACGCCAATGGCTGAACGAGCAGGCGACGCCGTTGGAGAACGGCTCGCTGCCTAGTCGAGCTCCGCGGACGACACGCTTTTGTACTGGGTCGGTCACGGCTGGGCAGACGGCGATAGTGCCGCGTTGGCCCACGCCAACAGCCCGCGGTTCGTCGGGGCAGAAGGGGTTCCGCCAGAGCGGCTCGCGCACCATATCGCCGAGCGAGAGTCACAGTCCCCGGAAAGCGGGGCCTGGCTGATCGTCGTCATCGACGCCTGCAAGTCCGCCCGCTTCGTCCAGCTGCTCAGCACAGCAGTCGACAACAAATGTCACGCCCGGCGCCTCCTGCTGGTGGGAACCTCAGCCGAGGGTTCCACTACGCTCGGGCGATTCAGCGAAGCGCTCAGCACGGTCCTGCATGACACGTTCGGCGTCAACGATGCCATCGAGTTCACGGACCTCTGGGCCGAGCTCAAGCGGAACCTCCCCGGAAGCGAGGTCGTCCCCAAGAACGTTGAGCAGGCCGTGCTCCGCCGCCGAATTCCGCTACCCGACAGCATTACCGTGCCGCTGGATGTGCGCGCTACCGTCCTGCAGATCCTTGCAGCCCTGTCCGACGACGAGCGACGGCACTTCGTTCCCAAGGCTCAAGGAACCGAGCTCGGCGAGGTCTCCTGGTACTTCGAAGGCCGCGACGCCGAACGCCAACGCATCGTCGACTGGCTTCGCGATGACCACGACGATGGGCTATTGATCGTGACCGGAACCGCCGGGTCAGGTAAGTCGGCCTTGCTCGGCGACATTCTCGTGCGCAGCCGCCCGGAACTTAGCCGAATCCTCGCCCATCACGGCCTGTTCGGCCTGCTCCCCGAGCCACAGACACCGCCTAAAGAGATCTTCGATATCGCGCTGCACCTCGTGGGGCTGACCCTTGGCGACGTGATCGACCGTCTCGGCACCAGCTTGGCGCTGGACCAGGTAGCCCCAGTCGACAAGCCGGTGACCGCACGGATCGCCACGCTCCTGGAGGCAGTCCGACGACGGGCCGGCGTATCTACGATCCTGGTCGACGCGCTGGACGAAGCAGCCGAGCCATTGTTCATCGCATCGGCGCTGCTGCGGCCGCTGGCCGCAATCCCCGGCGTACGCATCGTGGTCGGGACTCGCCGATCCACCCGGGAAGGGCCCGACCAACCAGAGCCCGACGACCAGAACCTCCTCGACGCCCTCGATGCCGACGAAGTGAACGGCCAGACGATCACAATCAGCCGCGATCCGCAGGCCGTCAGCAGATACGTTCGGCGACGGTTGACCAGCGTCATGCGCCGCGGCTGGCAGGGCGCGACCGCCCCCGCCGCTGGAGTGGCGAAGCCGGTCGCTACCAGAGTGATCACCGTGGTGGCCCGCAGGCGTGAGATGAGGTTCATTGGTTTCCCCGTTCCGAATGACGATCGTGGCCGATTGGAGTCCGTCGGTGCCGAGAAAGTTCGCGGCTGACACGGTACTCGGCCAGACTTCTGGAATCACCGAAACGTTCGCGCGGGCGGCGCACCCGGCCGACCTACGGACGCTGGATCGGCGAGGACGGCGGCAAGGGCCCGAGTCGTCATGGGACGTCACCCGCTGGTACACCCCCTGGAGATCACGCTTCCTGATCTCGTCGAGCACCTCGGCCACCGGCCGCTGGTGTGCCTCTCATCAGGACCTCGCCCGGGTCTGCGGCAAGAGTCGGGTGCCGGTACGGCTCTCCCGCGGTGATGATCAGACGAACCTGAGGCTTGTCGCCCCCCTCAGGCGGAGGGGTGGGCTTCGGCTCTTCGGATTCGAACCGACCCACGAATTTAAGCTTCGTCAGCTGTGGAGCATTTGCACGAACATCTCTTCCTGCGCGCAGACGATACCCATGCGACTTCGACGATTCTCGAAATGAAGCATTTCTATCACATGAAGTTATAAACTATTTGGAAGAATGGGCTGCTACTGGTGGGGGTGCGGTGGCGTACCGCGGGTTTGCCTGGGTTGCAACGGTGCTCATCGGCGGGGTCATCGTAGGAAGCGGTTGTGCCGCGCAGCCAGAGCCGCCGTCCTTGCGAGATCGGCTTGTTCAGAACCTGAGGTCGGACCCCGAATACAAGGACTTTACCGACAAGCAGGTGGAGTGCCTGGCCGACGGATTCATCAAGTACGCCGAACCGGAAGCCATCGAGCAGATCATGCAGGACAAGACACCGGCTGACGACGGCTGGAAACCCGGAGTGGACGGCAACGCCCTTACCGAGGAACTGGCTGCGTGCAGCGGCCCCTCAATACCTTCGCCTACCGGGTGAGTCGTCGGTCGACTCCGCGACCGAGTCTGCCGACACCCCTCTGAAACGAGCTGCGTCAGAGCACGAGCACATTCGTCCACTACCGCACTCTGCTGACAGCCGGCGTCCCAAAGTCGCCACGCTCCTGAATTCCGGCGCCGCCGGCGCGGGAGGCGGCCACCCACGACGAACCATCCACCAGATCCCGCGCACCAGGACCATCACCGTGACCAGGTCATGACGCGCCGACGGTAGAGCATGCCCGGACCGGCGGTGAGGACGCTCTTGCCGGAAACGGGCATGTTGACGCCGTTGGCGCGGCATGTTGTGATCCACACATGCGCATTTCGTACTCATTTAGTAGGAAATGAGGTGGTCATGAGGTTACTCCAGCGTGCCGCTGCGGTCGTCATCCTCCTGGTCAGCGCGGCGGGCATCCAGGCCATGCAGAGTGGGCCGGCGCAGGCGGCTCTGCCCACCGCCGCCGTCGCGCTCGGCGACAGCTTCGTCAGCGGGGAGGGCGCGGGGGACTACCAGCCCGTCGTCGACGCCTCCGGTACGGCACAGGCCTTCCCCGGCTGGTCGGCGCCCAACAGCAACGCCTACTTCTGTCACCGGTCGGCGAACGCCTCGGTGTTCGCGGCGTCACTCCCGGGCATTGAGCAACGTTTCAACCTCGCGTGCTCCGGCGCCCAGCCCGCCGACATCGCCAGCCCCTCCAGCGCCCGGGACGAGGGCCGCGCCGTCGCCTCGCAGCTCGATCAGCTGCGCGCCCTCGCCCAGTCGTACGACATCGACGTCGTCCTCGTCGGCCTCGGCTCGAACAACACCCAGTTCACCTTCGGCGACGTGGCCACGCTGTGCGCCAACCGCTTCATCGCCGACGCCTGGACGGGCTGGTGGGAGTTCTGGGCCTATCTGAAGGGTCCGGTGCCGCAAAAGCCGTGCGCCGCCTCGGACCTGGCCACCGACGCCGAGGTCGCCGCCGCCACCACCGAGACCACCGCGGCCCTGCGCCAGATCCTCGACACCCTCGCCCAGATCGACGCCGACGGCACCCACCAGGTGATTCTGCAGACCTACACCAACCCGCTGCCCCCCGAACTCGACCCGCGATACCACGAGGAGGACGGCCGCTCCGACACCCGCGACAAGTTCCGCGCCCTCGGCGCCGAGCGCTACGCCGCCGGATGCCCGATCCACCGTGCGAGCCTCGCCCCTGGCCACGTCTTCTCCGAGAACCTCGGCTCCCTGGTCAAAAACGTGCAGACCACGCTCGCGGCCGAACGCCCGGCGGCCGACCTCCGCGTACTGGACGTCCAGCGGGCCTTCGACGGCGCCAGGCTCTGCGAGAACCCCGACAGCCCGGAGGGCGCGCTCGCGACGCCGATCCGGGTACAGGACGGCCCGTCCGGTACGTTCATCACCAGCCTGTCCGGCTGGGACAAGATCGGTATCCAGCGGGCGGCGAACACCTGCGTCACCTACTTCCAGACCTGCCAGGAGTCGTGGCACCCCAACGCCGCGGGCCACGCGGTACTCGGGCAGTGCCTGACCGGCGCCTTCGCCGCGTCGCCCCGCGCGGTCGTCACATGCGCCCGTAACGCGGACGGCACGCTCACCATCTCCTGACCTCTCCTCGGCTTCGCGTCCGGCCGCAGTCGTTGGCGCAGCAGGCGATCACGGTGGCCGGGGACCGGTGGGCCTGGCCGGCTCGGGAGGACTGGGAGGAAGGCCCGGACCCGCGGCAGATGCCCGGCCTGTACGACGACGCGGCCGGTGAACCCGGCCAAGTGCTTGGGTAGCTACACCCTGGGGCAAACCTACTGACCGGTAGTTGGTAGGGGTCGTGCGGTGCGGACGCAGGCCGGGCAGGTCGGCTGCTGGTCGTCGAGGTGCCAGCCGTTGGCGTGCAGTCAGGTGTGGACGTCGGCGGGCAGCGTGCCGGATTCGATGGTATCGGCGGCTGGTCCGGTGAGCAGGAGGCCGTCGCCGCAGCGGGTGCAGGCGATGTCGGCGACCGGTCCGCGCGGGGCGCACTCGGCGCAGTGGTGGGCGACGGTGAGACGGCCGTTCGGATCGGATTGCAGCCAGGTGACGGCGAGGTCGGCGAGGTGCTGTTGGGCTTGTTCGCGCTGGGGCGGTGTGTGTCCGCAGCTGGGGCAGGAGAGCCGGTTGCGTTGTACTGGAGCGGGTTTCGCTGTTGTCGGTTCAGCCGGGACCGGGGCCGGGCCTTGCCGGAGTGGCGTCCTTTGTGGACGGCTGGACGAGAGTCTGGCGTGGTGTGCGGCGTTGGCGTCGCCAGGTGCGGATTTCGTCGTCGGCGGCCCGGTCGGTCTTCTCGGCGTAGAGCAGTGTGGAGGAGATTTTCTTGTGTCCCAAGCGTTTCCGCACGGTCTCGACCGGGACACCGCCGTTGATGAGTTCGGTGGCGTGCCCGTGGCGCAGTTGGTGCAGTTCGATCTTCTCGCCCGCGGCCGTGCGGTACTTGCGCCACAGTTCCTCCGCGCTGGAGTAGCGCGGGGGGCCGCCGATGTTGTTCTTCTCCGCGCGGAACAGCGGGCCGCGGGTGTAGCGGGTATCGCGCAGGTAGCGGCGCAGCAGGGCGAGCAATGCCGGGTCGTCGAGCAGAATGGTGCGTTGCCGGCCGCCCTTGGCCGTGACGGTCAGGTGTTCGTCGTCCGGGTCGAGGGTGAGGTCTTCGACGTAGACACCGAGGGCTTCGGAAGCTCGCAGCCCGGTGGTGTGGATCAACCCGAACAGCACCCGGTCGCGCAGCTTGCGCTTGGGGATGGCGTCGAGCACGCGCTGCACGCGGCCGGGTTCGACCCCGCGTGGCAGCCGCTCGGGTACCGACACGTGCTCGATGACGGCCATCGGGTCGGTGTCCATCCGGTCGTTGCGGCGGCACCAGGCCAGGAATTCGCTGATGGCGGCGCGTTTGCGGGCGCGGGTGGCGGGGGCTTGGCCGGCGATGCCGGTGAAGAACCCGCGCAGCACCGTGGCGTCGATCGCGGTCACCTCACCGTCGTGGTGGCGGGCGAACTGGGCCAGATCGCCCCGGTAGCAGCGCACGGTGTACCGGCTGCGGGCGGCGTTGTCCAGGTCGGTGAGGAACTCGGCGATCGGCTCGGCCATGGGGTGCGTGGCGGCCGGTTCGACCCGCGCGGGCATGGGCACCTCTCGTTCCTGTGATAACGGCTGAAGTATCCTACTCGGTGATCATGGTGTTGCGGCTAGTCGCCGCCCGCGAGGAGGGGCACTTTCCTGTGATAAAGGCCATTATCACAGGCTTGTATTCGGGCGACCGCGTGTCTCGGCCGGCCGGTGCTCGGTGTGCCCGCGGCAGCCGCACGACAGTGAGCGCCGTGCCGCGTCGAGGCGGGGATGGTGGTGGTAGCTCGTTCACGCGGCTTCACCCCGCGGGCGTGGCGTCGAAGAACTTCGTGAGCAGCTCGCGGCTCGTCGCGCAGAGGTCGCCGTGATAGGGGCGTATGACGTCCACGGTCAGGCGGAGCCAGTGATCCTTGTCCACCGCTACGGAGACCTCGCAGCCCTGGTTGGCCGGCTGGTGCGGGTTCTCGAAGGTGGTGTTGACTTCCAGGTCGCCGGCCCGGGGGATGGCGGAGCAGGCCGGCGAGCACGTACCCCTCTTCGCCCTCGGTCGGCGGTGGGCGCCACGGTGTAGGCACAGGTGACGTCCGATGACGTCGCGGTGTCCCGCTCGGCCGGCATGCCGAGCACGGCAGTGACCATGGCCGGGTGACAGGAGCGCAGTCCATCGGAGGAGAGGCGACCCGTTTCGGAAGCCGGATCGCCACATCCGCCTCGCGTGGGGTGCTGACGCCCGTGCCGGGCGGGGCCGGGTCGCTGGCGACGTGGCTGGTGCATCCGGCGAGCACGGCGGTAGCCGAGGCGGTGATGAGGGTGAAGCGGCGTGCTGTCATGCGGCGGACAGTACTGACGCTCGATGGGTGGGACCGGGCGTTGGGGAAGAGTGGCCGCGCGCACGGATACTGGGGGACCTGCGGGGTGGGTCCGGTGACAAGGCTTGGTGTGTGCTGGGCCCACGGTCGCGACGATGCTGTTAACGGTCGTGATCGTGTGTCGTGAGCGTGTCGTGGACACAGCGCCCGCGCGCTGGACCGAGTTCTCGGCCCTGTCCCCGCCGGACGGGACCTTCCGTGATCATCCAGGTGGCGCGTCGCCAGGTTCTCAACCATCAGGTTGACAACGCGGGGGCCGGTGGCTACGGTCTTATTCAACCGATGAGTTGAGGACAGATGGTGGATGAGAGCGCGGAGCGGCTCACTCGAGTGTTCGCGGCGCTGGCCGACCCGACCCGGCGTGACCTGGTGGCTCGGTTGGCGAGCGGGGACGCGACCGTGGGCGAGCTGGCGGAGCCGTATGACATGAGTCTGCAGGCGGTCTCCAAACACCTGAAGGTGCTCGAGGAGGCCGGGCTGGTGACCCGCAGCAAGGATGCCCAGCGCCGGCCGGTCCACCTAGACGCGGAGGTGTTCGACCTGATGACGAAATGGATCGAGCGCTATCGCCAGCAGGCCGAGGAGCGCTATCGACGCCTCGACGCCCTGCTGGACCACATGGCTGACAACACAGACCACACACCCACCCGTAAGGACGCATCATGACCGTGACCAGGCATGAGACCGAGATCGTGGCGGACGAGAAGGTCCCGACGATCGAGATCATCCGGGAGTTCGACGCCCCTGTGGAGCAGGTGTTCCGCGCGCATGTGGATCCTGGGCTCTACGCGCGCTGGGCCGGGCCGCGCTCGGTCACCACGAGGATCACCCGGTGGGACGCTTGCACGGGCGGCGCGTGGGCGTTCGCCAACGATCGCGATGGTGCGGAGATCGCGTCGTTTTACGGCAGTTTCCACGAGGTGCGCCAGCACGAGCGGATCGTGTGGACGTTCACCTACGACGGCCAGCCGGACGACGTCGCGCTGGAGACGATGACCTTCGAGCAGATCGAGGGCGGGCGGACGCGGCTGCGGGTGCTGAGCGTGGTGCCGGACTTCCCGACCCGGGACGGCATGCTCTCCAGCGGCATGGACGTCGGGATCCGCGAGGGCTACGACAAGCTCGACGAGCTGCTGGTGAACCGCGCCTGAGCAGACACCCACGACTGTCCGCTGTGGCTGTTCGATGTCTCGGTCAGTCGGCCGCGCCGGACCGTCAGGTCCGCGCTGCCCACGACACCGAACAGCCACCGCGACGTGCAAGGTGGAGCTGGCCGTGCGGCAGGGAATCCGCACGACACAGACAGACCAATCGCGAAGCAGGAGGCCATGACATGACGGCGATCGTCCCGATCACGGCGGAGTCCATCGACGGCTACGCTGCCCCGGACCGCCCGTGGTCGGAGATACAGGCGTGCCTGGACCAGGACCAAGGTCGGGTGCGTCGCGCCTGGCTGTCCACCACGTGCCCGGACGGCACGCCGCATACCATGCCGCTGAGCGCCATCTGGTTCGACGGCGCCTTCTACTTCAACTCCGGCGCCCGTACCCGCAAAGGCCGGAACCTGGCCGCGAACCCGCGCAGCGTACTCAGTTTCTCCGGCGGTGGATTCGACCTGGTCTTCCAGGGCGTGACCAGCCGGATCACCGACGAGGCCACTGTGGACCGACTGCTGGAGGTCTACCGGGCCAACGGCTGGCCGGCGCGCGTACAGGACGGCCAGTTCTACGCACCGTTCAGCGCGCCGAGCGCCGGGCCGCAGGCGTGGAACCTGTATCGGATGACCGTCACAACCGTGTTCGGTCTGGGTGTCGAGGAACCGTACAGCGCAATGCGCTGGCGGTTCTGAACCAGGGCGAACAGGCCCGTGGCGGGTCTGCCATACGATGAGGAGGATGAGATGCATCGGGTAACGTCGAAAGACGGCACGTCGATCGCGTATGACCGGTTCGGGAAAGGTCCGGCGGTGATCCTGGTGGGCGGCGGCATCGTCGACCGGTCGGAGAACGCCCCACTGGCCCCGGTACTGGCCACACATTTCACCGTGTACAACTACGACCGCCGGGGCCGCGGCGACAGCGGAGACACCCAGCCCTACACCCTGGAACGCGAGTTCGAGGACATCGTGGCCCTGATTGACGAAGCCGGCGGCACAGCGCACCTTTACGGCGTGTCCTCGGGCGCGGCGCTGGCCCTGGAGGCCGCCGCCGCGGGCCTGCCGATCGCCAAGGTCGCCGCCTACGAGGTGCCCTACGACGTGTCCGAGGGTGCCAGGGAAAGGCACATCGCGTACACCGAGAAGGTGCAGTCGCTGCTGGCCGACGACCGCCGGGACGACGCCATGCGGTTGTTCATGCGGTTGGCCGGCGCGCCTGAGGAGGCCATCGCGCAGGCGCACCACTCGCCGATGTGGGCCGGTTCGATCGCCGTCGCGCACACCCTGGCCTACGACGCGGTCTGTCTCGGCGACGGCACCCCACCGACCGAGCGGCTGGCCACCATCACACAGCCGGTGCTGATGGCCACCGGCGGCACCACCGAGGAGACGATGGCCGGGCTGGGCGCCGGCTTCTTCGACGCGGCCGCGGACGCAGTCACGGCCGCCATCCCGGGGGCCGAGCGGGCGATCATCCCCAACCAGGGACACGTCGCCGACCCGGAGGCCGTCGTCCCGGTCATCACCCGCTTCTTCACCGCCTGAGACCATGCCTGACGAAGGGGCCGCCACCGCGGCGGCAGCCCCTTCTTTGGCGCCCCCGTCAGGCCCCCGCCCGCACGCTGACAGGCCAGTCCCTCTGGGGCACCAGGTCGCTACGCCACCACAAGGAACGTGTCGTTCTCCGCGGCAGAGCCGATCGAGGCGCAGTGGTGGTCAGTGGGAGTACGGAGGTCGAGCAGCGCGTCTGCGCGTTCGAACCTGTGCCGTGACCTCAGCCCCCGATCCACCGAATGCCGCGATCACGACACCCGAAGGCTAGATCATCCGGCCTGGCCGAGACGCAGCGACACGTCCCCCTGGGGACGACAGCGGGTCAGCCGTCATCGTCCTCGGTACCCGGATCACGTAGTGGCCGCAACGCCCCGGTCAGCTCCGGGCGGGCGATCGGATAGCGACCGTTGAAGTTGATGTGCTCGAACTGCAACGGAGTAAGCCGAGCGCGGATCTCCTCGGAGATCCGCATCCCGCCCGCTTCCAACTCCTTTACCGCCGCGTCGATGTACAGGGTGTTCCACCACGTCACGCAGTTGAGCCCCAACCCGAGCGCCCCGAGCTGGTCCTCCATGCCCGTCACGTACTTCTGGCGTAGCTCGCCGAGGTTGCCGAAGAAGATGCGCCGGGCCAGCGCGTGACGCGCCTCGGTCATGTTCAGCTGGGCGTTGATCGTTCGCCGATAGGACTCATCGTGCAGGAATTGCAGCACATGCTGGGTCTTGAAGATACGGCCATAGTGGGCGAACGCCTCACCCAACCCGGTCGGGCGGCCGTCGGCGGACATCATCCGGATCAGGTCGTAAGCCCGGACCTTGCCCGTGACCAGCGAGCCCGCGACCCGGAGCATGTCGTCCCACCGGTCGGCGATCGCCGACAGCTTGACCGTGTGCCGAGGCAGATCCTCGAACTTGCCGTAGCGCGGCTGCGGCCGGTTCTTCGTGGGGATCCGCCACAGCCGAGTGTCACCGATATCCGCGGTCCGGGGCGAGAACTGATACCCGCAGATCGCGAACAACCCGAACACGATGTCGGAGTACGAGGCGGTATCGGTGATCACCTGCTCGGGCCGGTCCGGCACATCCAGGTTGTGGATCGCGTCCAAAATGTACAGCGAGTCCCGCACCGTTCCCGGCACGACCACACCACCCAAACCCATGATCCGATCCGAGATCACGTTCAACCAGGTTGCCCCGGTCCGGCGTTTCGAGGCGCCGAAGTACTTCGGATTCGGCCTGGCGTGCAGCGATTTGACCGGGACGACGAACCGCATCCCGTCCGCCGAGGCCATCATCCCGCCGCCCCAGTCGGCGGCGATGTCGATGTCGCCTTGGGCGGCGACCAGGATCGCCGAGGCCGCGCCGATGCACTCGGCCCGGAAGTAGGCGCGGTCCACACCCTGCAACCGGCCCCGGGTCAGCGCCTTGACCCCCTTCTTGACCACGGGCCCCATGCCGACGTTGCACGATTCGGCCACCAGGACACCGGCCAAGGAGATGTCCAGGTCCTCCACGCGGGCGTCGCTGCCGGTGATGTGGGTGAACCCGTCGAACATCCCGGTGTGGGCGTTGACCTCCAGGATCAGCTCCGGGTAGTCGATGCGCGGCAGCATCCCGGCCACCGCGTCGCGCACCGCGGCCATGCCCGCCGGTTCCGGTTCCGGGCCGAGCCGGTCCAGCTCAATACGGCCGTCGGCAATGCGCACCGCGGTGTTGCTACCCAGGCCGTCGGCGACCTGCCGGTAGGCCGCGTCCAGATCCCGCGCCAGTTCGGCCAGCTTCTCGTCCGGGTCTGCAGGCAGGCCGAGCGAGGTCAGTACACCGGGCCGGGCGATGCCCCAGGCGGCGTCGTCCAGCAACCGCGCCCGGGGATCGCCCCACCGATCGGCGCCCTTGGCGTACACGTCGCGGCGACGCAACGCCCGCCACAACGCCTCCAACACACAGAACGTGTACGCCGCCCGGGGCATTGAGCAGGGCGTCAGGTTCAGCCGCCGTCCGGCCCATCCAGCGGACCGCTTGCCGCGGTGAGGGGCAGGAGCATGTGCAACTCCAGCGCCCGCTGCGGCGAACGCCAGCCCTCGCCGAGCAGGCGGTCGGCTGCGGCCAGTCGCTGGTAGAGCGTGTTGACGTGGATCGCCAGTGCGGTGGCTGCCGGGCGAGTGCGGAAAGACCCGACTGGCGATCCGCTGTATGACGAGGAGCTGTATCGCGGCTGGCACCGCTACACCTTGGAGGCCTCAAGGAGGAACGGGTTCTCCTGCGCGGCCAGCTGCAGCAGGCCACTCAGGCACGAAAGAGCGCCCAGGACGCTCAGCAGGCCGCCGAAGCCGCCCGCACGGAAGCAGAGCAGCAGGCTGAGCAGGCCCGCCAAAGCGCGGCCGAGCACCAGGCAACGCTGGCCGAGCGCGAGCGCGAGCTCGACGAACTGCGCACCGCCCTGGCCAGCGCCACCCACACCGCCGAACGGCTGCAGCAGGACCTGGACCGCGAGCGGGCCCGGACCGAGGCGGCCGAGCGGCGCGCCGAGCAGGAACGCCAGGCCACCACGGAGGCCCGGGCCGAGACCACCGCGGCACGGGAACAGGCCGACCGGCTACGGGAGCAGCTCGACGAGGAAGGCAGCCGCGCCGCCGCCGCGGCGCTCGAGGCGGCCGTCACCGCCGCCCGGCTGGAGGCCGCCCAGGCCGCCGCCGGACTGGTGCTGCCCGAGCCGATCGACCTGAGCCGCGACCTCGGCGACGGCGTGACCGGCGTGGTGCTGCCGGACGCTGGCATCGAGTCCGTCACCCGGGAGGCGGACGGCGCCCTCGTGCTGTACCACCAGAACACCCAGATCCGGCTCGGCAACCCCGAGCACGCCCCCGCCCACGGCCGGGCCCTGGCCGTCGCGCTGCTGGCCCTCTCCTCCGGACGCCCCTGATCGCCCTGGTAGAACCGCCACTCCCCCGCCTCGCCACCGCGCCATCCTCGTGAACGAAAGGACGTCCCGCCCGTCTCCCTCCGCCACGGTTCGCCTGCCACCAATGATCCCGGAGGCGTTGCGTCCGGCACGGCGGCGGCGTCCTGCGCCACCTCGGGGTCTTGTACTGGTGAGCTCGCCTATTCAACTGTCGCGAGTTATCGGCGACGTGGAGCTCAATGGTGACCGTCCGTGCTCTCTAGCTGGCGTGAAGGATCCGAAGGCGATTGGGTTCCGCCGGATCTCGATCAACGACTTGGATTGGCGTCCAAGCCCATTGCCAAACGCTGATGCCTGGCGTGCGGGAGAACTGGATCTGCCCGCGGGTGCCTTCGGCTGCAACGTGTGGCCAAGATTCGGCAGTGCGCGCCCGGTCCGCGCCGTGAGACCGCAGCACATCGGCGAGGACGGCGACCGTGTCGTAGCCCTCGAAGGCGACGAAGGAGGGCGCTTGGGCTAGCCGCTCGCGGAGGGCCGTCTCGACTCGTGCACCGAGTGGGCTGAGGCGCTCGGGCAGGTAGCGCAAGAACGGGATCGCGGCGCCGTCGTCGCCCAGCAACGTCGCCCATTCGGCGAACTCCGGTTGCCCGGCCGGTGCACCAATCATGATCTCGGCGAGGCGCTGGTCGCGGCGGACAGACTTGACGATCGACACTGCCGGCTCCGGGTGGCCGACCAGAAGAAGGAGGGCTGTCGCGCGATTGTCGACGAGTTCGTCGCACACGGCCCTGGGGGCCAGCGCGCGCATGTCGAGTTCGATGACGGTGCCGCCGCGTGGAGCGAGGTAGTCCCGCAGAATGCGGGCCCCAGCTGCCCAGTAGACACTCGACTCGGCTGCTACGGCGATTCGACTGTGGCCCGCGCTGAGGAGGAAGTCTGCGTAGATCCGCCAGCCGTGGGACTGTGCCGGGGCGAGGCGCGCGACCCATTCCGTCGGCTGTTCGGTAAGCGCGTCGAGAACCGCTGACGAGCAGAGGAACGGCAGGCCGAGGGCGTCGGCCCTGGCGGCAGCGGCGCGAGCGACGACGCTGTGATACTCCCCCGCCAAGGCAGCCACGCCCAGGCGAGCCAATTCATCTACGGCCGCTGCGGCCCTTTGTGGATCAGCCGCGGTGTCTCGGACCACCAGCTCGAGTGGTCTTCCGACGATCCCGCCGGCGTCATTAACTTCGCGGACGGCCAGCTCGAGTCCAGCGAGCAAGTGTTGGCCTGCCTCGACCCAGCCAGGCCGAGTTAGCGGAACGAGAGCGCCGATCTGGACGGATGATCCGTCAATCCGCTCCGCTCCGGGTGGCGATGGTGGCGTATTCATGCGTTGGCGTCTCCCGTGTGACCTTGGCGCTAACCGAGGTTCATGGCCGCGACCTGCTCCGTTTCGGCCGGTGGCAACGGTTCCAGCGGCGGTCGTACGGTCGCGCTGGCGATCACGCCGAGCTGGGCGAGCGCGGTCTTTACCACACCGACGCTGGGCGCGCCTCCCCTTGCCGACCGCAGGTTCTCGAACGCGGTGGCCCGTCGGACGGCGGCCCGCGACGCGTCCAGGTCGCCGGTCCGCAGGGCGTCATAAAGCGCCATCGGAATGGTGTCGTCGACCGCGATGAGGCCGGAGGTGAAGCCGGCGGCGCCAGCCTGCCACGCGTACGGCGCCCATTTCTCCGCCAGACCGCACAACCAGACCACCTGGTCGAGGACGGCGTGCGCGGCCAGCGCGGTCGGATCAGGCACCGAGTGCTTGATCCCCACCACGTTCGGACAGGCGGCGACCAACTCGGCGACCGTCGGCGGACCGACCGCGGGATCACGCAGATACAGCACCACCGGCAGCGGAGAAATGGCGCTCGCGATCGCACGGTGGTAGGCAACCCAACCGGCCACCGACGCAAACGGATTGGTGGGCTGGTGAATCATGACGGCGGCGGCACCGTACGCTGCCGCTGCCTTCGCCTCCTGGATCGCCGCGTCGACCGCGCCACCGACCGAGGCGATAACCGGCTTGCCGACGGTCTCCACGGTCGCGGCGACGACATCGAGACGTTCTTGCGCTGTCAGAGCGAGAAACTCTCCGACACTGCCGCCAACGGTGACGGTGCCGGCGCGGCCACCATCGACGTGTCGCGCCAGCCGGCGTACCGAGTCGAGATCGATCGACCCGTCGGTGGTCATCGGCGTCACGACGACGGCGCACACCGAAGCGAACTGACTGGCGAAATCAGTGGACACGAAGCGCCTCCAGTACGCGGTCGAGGTCGGAAACGGTGGTGTAGGGCCCGATGGCCAGCCGCGCGCCGGACGGCGTACGGGACACCGCCAGGCCGGCCGTCTGCAGCAGGTCCGCCGCATCGGGCCGAGGGACGCAGACGATCGGCGTACTGCCCGGCGGCAGGTCGAGCCATCGCCGTAACCGGTCGGCGAGGTCTAGCACGTGGCCGGCGATCCGGCCGGCCCCGAGATCCAGCACCGTGTCCAGGGCGGCCGCGGTGGCGCCCCAGGAGTTCCACACCGGGCTCACGTCCAGCCGGCGAGCGGCCGGATCGAGATCGAGTGGACCGCCGAAGAAGTGGCTGGCGGACGGGCTGGACCACCAGCCCGCGCCGCTGGGTCGCAGCCGGTCCAGCAGGTCTGGCCGTACGGTCAGAAACGCCGTACCGCGCGGTGAATACAGCCATTTGAAGGCTGGGCACACCACGAAGTCGAAGCCGGCATAGCCGGCGTCTAGCCAGCCGCATGCCTGCGCCGCGTCGACGATGGTCAACGCGCCGCGGCTGGCCGCGGCCGTACGGATCGCGGCGTGGTCGGCGAGCGCGCCGTCGGCGGAATGCACAAGGCTGAAAACGACCGCGTCACCGCGCTCGGTGATGGTCTCGGCGAGCAGGTCCCGGCGGACCAGGTCGACCTTCACGCCGCGGTCGGCCTGGCTGAGAAAGGGAAACAGCAGCGAGCTGAACTCGTCCTCACTGGCGATCACAGTGCTACGTTCAGGCAGAGCGGCGGCCACGATACCGGCCAGCTGCGACACCGACGTGCCGGTGGCCACGTCCGCCGGGTCCACGCCCACCAGCGCAGCGAACGAGGTTCGCGCTTGCTCGGTGGCGCCCAGCCAGTTGCCAAGCGGCGCGGCACCATACGTCCACTGCTCGATCCAGCCGGTCGCGGCGGTAACCGCCGCACGTGGCGGCAGGCCGTAGGACGCGGTGTTGAAATAGCCGGCACCGCGGCCGTCCCAGTAGTCAGCGAGATCAATCATGGCATGCATCGTCGGCGGAAAACATGCTTCCCGGTAAGTGGCAGTTATGACCTACGTCGTATGATTTGGGACATGATCACCGTTGCCGTGCTCGCGTACGACGATGCGCCGACCTTCGAGTTGTCCATCCCGCAGGCTGTCTTCGGCGCGGCGGAGCTGGCCGACCGGTGCGAGGTCGTGCTGGTGTCCGGTGAGCCGGGTGAGCTGCGGACCGAGCACGGCTGGCGCCTGCCGACCCGGTCGCTGCCGGAGCTGACGTCGGCCGACCTCCTGGTGGTCGCTGGTTGGCGGGACCCGGCCGAGGACGTGCCGGCGAGCATGGTCGAAGCCGTACGCGACGCTGCGCACGCCGGCGCTACCGTCGTGGCGCTGTGCACCGGCGCCTTTGTGGTCGCCGCGGCCGGCCTGCTGGACGGCGAACCGGCCACCACGCACTGGCGGCACGCTCCGGCGTTCGCGCGCCGCTTTCCCCACGTACACCTCGATCCCGCGGTGCTTTACGTGGACCGCGATGCGATCGCCACCTCGGCGGGGACGGCGGCCGGCATCGACCTCTGCCTGCACCTGGTCCGTGCGCGGTTCGGTGCGACCGTCGCCAATGCGATCGCGAGACACCTGGTCGTACCAGCGCATCGCGAAGGCGGCCAGGCACAGTACCTACCGCAGGCGGTCCAGTCGGTGGAAGGTGACGACCCGATCCGCGCGTCGATGAAGTGGATGACCGGCCGCCTTGACCAGCAGATCACCGTCGCTGACCAGGCCGCGCGATGCCACCTGAGCGCCCGCCAGTACGTCCGGCGGTTCGCCGACGTCGCCGGCATCAGCCCATACCAGTGGCTGCTCCATCAGCGGATCGCGCGCGCGTGCGAGTTGCTGGAGAACACCGACGACAGCATCGACCAGATCGCCACCGCCTGCGGTTTCGCCGATCCGACCGGGCTGCGCGCACAGTTCCGCCGCCGCGTCGGCGCGACTCCCACGGCATACCGTGCCACCTTCCGGACCCGAGGCAACAACCTGCCGGCCAATGCGGTCTCGAGCTGACAGGTCGTCTCTCTTGAACGTCCCGTACGCGTTCGCGCTCCTGCCGGGTCAGGTTCATGGCGGCCAGCAGTTGCTCTGCGTCGAGGGCGCCGTCGACGCGTGAGATGTGCTCGCAGACTTCGGCGAGCTCGAAGGCGCGGTCGCTGCGGCCGGAGTCTTCCCAGTCGATGATGCGCACCTGGCGATCGTGGTCGTCCCACAGGTAGTTGGCGTGGTTGCCGTCGGACAGGCCGAGGCCCGGCGGCATCGCCAAGGCGCTGCACCGCGGCATGGCCGAGGGCGCGTTTCGCCCCGTCGACCCTCAGATCGCCGCCACGATCCTGTTCACCGTCCTTCACGGCGCCGCGCCGACCTGCCGCCCGACCAGCGCGACATCGAACGCGCCGCCCGCACCGAGCACGCCAAACGCCGGCGCGCGGCGGCCGCCCAACTCGGCGGACCCACCCGGCCCACGCCCGGCCTGCAGCTCGTCCCGCAGCGCCAGCCGTACCGGCCGCCACCACCGTCACGGGGAGTCGACCGAGGGCCCGGGCTGAGTCGCTGACCCCCCGGTCCCCCGCCGGGGGACCGGCGAGCGGCGGGGCCCCAGGGGATCAGCTCATGCTCTCGGCGAGCAGCTGGTCGATGCGGTCCGGCTCCACCTGCGTGGCGGCGGCGATCAGCGGCACCAGCAAGCTCACCGTGGAGATGTGCTGCCCGTACAGCGGGCCGATCCCCACATGCGGCGCATCGGCGACCGGGTCGTCGGGCAGATCATCACGCCACAGTGCCGCCCACCAGCTGCCAGCCGCTCTTCAGTAACGATCGGCCCCTGCTGACCGACGCTCTCCAGACCGCCTGCGGCCTCGTTGCGGACACCGTCTCCAACGAGGCCGCCCAGGTCAGCGGCCCGTGACAATCAGCAGCTCAAGATAATGCTCACTTATGAAACGCCGGCGTTGCTGTTTCCTCGCCATGGATGCTTGTTTGAGGCTGCCAGCAGTGCAGTCGATTAGCTGTGGGACGTGATGATGATCACAGTGCGCGTAGGTCATAGCTGAAGTGGGTGACCCGGTCGCTTTGCACGATACGCGGGTTCTCCAGCATGGTAGTGGGGATCTTGTGCTCGCCGAAGAACCGGATCCCGTCGCCGAACAGGACCGGGACGACGTACATGTCGATCTGATCCACCAACCTGGCACAGATCGCCTGCCCGGCCAGATCACCCGCGGGCAGGGAGACGTCGCGGGCGCCTGCCTTCTGCTTGGCGAGAGCCACGGCTTCTTCCAGATCGCTGACGAAATGGAACGGGGCATCGGGGTGGCGGCTGGGCCAATCGCCGGGGGAGCGATGGGTGACGACGATGGCGTGATCGCCCACGGCGGGCTTGCCGCCCCAACCGTCGGTGAGGTCGAACAGCCGGCGTCCCATGATGGTCGCGCCGACGCTCGCCCAGGTGGCGCGCAGGAACTCGGCGCTGGCGGCGGCCGGGCGGTAGCCGTCCTTGGGCCGATATTGATGCGGCGCGACGGGCACTTCCTGAGGGCCGTTGAAGTACCAGTCGAACAGCGGTCCCACGCCGTCGTTCCGGTCGGCGATGAATCCATCCGCGGACACGACCGCACCGATGATCACCTTGCTCATGTGTGTACTCCTTGTCTGGGTATGTTCGGCTCCTCCCGTGCAGATCGGGCGAGCGGCTACGCTGCCAACGTTGGTCTGTGTACCGCGGGTGGTGAGGGGAGGCCGGACAATGCTAGGTGAAAGGCCCTCGGGGCGGACGCCGGCGTCGTCCGGTGAACGGGGCGGTACGAACGTGTCAGCCGTAGATGCGGGTCATGGTTGCCTCGTAGCCGCCGGTGCCACCGTCGCCGGTCGGCCGGCGCCAGCCGCCCGTGGCGGTGTCGCCGTCGTCGCCGAAGAAGCTCCTCAGGTAGGTGTCGAAGCCTTCATCACCGAACCAGACGGTGAGGGTGTCGCCGTCGAGCTCCCAGGTGTAGGCGAAGTTACTGCCTCGATTGTCCATGGCGTGCGAGCGCAGGGTCTGGGTGTCCTCATCGAAACCGATGTACTCCACCGCGGTGATCTACACCCCGTTGTGCTGGGCGGTCGAGCGCTGGATGAGGAAGAAGCTTCCTTCCATCCAGGCGAACGTGGTCCGGCAGGTGAACGCCGAGCCGGTGATCTGCCAGGTGCCGACCAGCCTGTCGAGGGTCTTCAGCGCCGGGTTCGGGGTCGCGGGCAGGCTTCCGGCCTAGGCGTTGTTGTTGTCCGCCATGGTCATTCCTCCTTGGTGGTGGGACTCCAGCCTGGCACGGTGGCGGCCGCCGGGCATCCGTGGTGGCCACGTGCTCACCACCTGGAGACCACGTGAGCGGACAGGTGAGCGGGCCGGAGGTCTCGGCGCGGGAGGGCGAGGTGCTGGCGGCGCTCGGCGCGGGGCTGTCGAACGCGCAGATCGCCCGCCTGATGCACATCTCGGTCCGTACGGTGGAGGGGCACGTCTCTTCGCTGCTGCGCAAGTACGCGGTCGCCGACCGGCAGGCGCTGGCCGCGCGTGCCCCGGCGGCCGATGAGACGATCACGCCGCCGGGGACGATCGCCGGGCTGCCGCGCCCTCGTACCAGCTTCGTGGGCCGGCGCGGCGACCTGGACGCCGTGCTGGCAACCCTGGCAGCGCTGGCCGATGGGGGGCTGGTGACGCTGACCGGGCCGGGCGGGGTGGGCAAGACGCGGCTGGCCGGGACGGCGGCGGAGGCGGCGGCCTCGCGCTACCGCTACGGCGCGGCGTTCGTCGACCTGGTGCCGGTGCGTGACGGCCTGGTCGCTCAGGCGGCCGCCGCAGTTCTGGGTGTGTCCGAGCACGCCGAGCAGCCGGCCGAGCAGGCCGTGCTGGCCCGGCTGCGGCGCGGACCGTCGCTGCTGGTGCTGGACAACTGCGAACATCTGCCCGACGCGGTGGCCGCCTTCACCGACCAGGTGCTGGCCACCTGTCCCACCACGATCCTGGCGACCAGCAGGGAACGGCTCGGCATTCCCGACGAACGGGTGCGCCCGGTCGCGCCGCTGCCGCTCGGCTCGGACGCCGAGGAGCTATTCCGGGACCGCGCCGAGCTGGCGCATCCCGGCCACCACCTCGACCCGGCGACGGTGACGGACCTGTGCGCCCGGCTGGACGGGCTGCCGCTGGCGATCGAGCTGGCCGCCGCGCGCAGCCCCTCGCTGGGCACCGCCGGGCTGCTCAGTGGGCTGGGCGACTACCTGCGGCTGCTGGCCGGCGGCCGAGGGCCGGTGGTACGGCACCGCTCGCTGCGCGCCGTGATCGGCTGGAGCCACGACCTGCTGGCCGAGGACGAGCGGGCCGCCTTCCGGCGGCTGAGCGTGTTCGCCGGCGACTTCGACCTGCGGGCGGCCGCCGCCGTCACCGGCCTGTCGCCCGCCCGCGCCGCCGACCTGCTGGGCCGGCTTGTCGACAAGAGCCTGGTACGCCACCGCGACGGCGGCTGGCACCTGCTGGAGACCATCCGCGCGTTCGCCGCCGAACAGCTCGACGGCCACCCCGAACGGGATGCGGCGCGGCGGCACTACCTGAGCTGGGCCGCCGAAACCGCGGCCGGCCTCACCGAGCGGCTGGATGACAGGCTGGAGGAGGACTGGCGGCACGACTTCGACCGGGTAGCGGGTGACCTGCGTGCCGCCGCGGCGATAGCACCTGAGGGCCCGGACGCGTCGGCGCATCGGCTCCTGCGGCTGCTGGCCCGGCTCAGCTCGCGCGTGGATTTCTGCGTACGTCCGCGGATTTGTACGAGCGTGCCGCCCGCTACGCGCCGAGTCCGTCGCAGGCGGTGCGCGACCTCGGCCACGCGGCGGACGGCGCACAGGTGGTCAACGATTCGAGCCGGGCCTTCGACCTGTGGCTGGCCGCGGCCGATCAGGCCCGCGCGGCGGGAGACGGCGACGCGCGGGCGGTCGCGCTGGCCCGTGCGGTGGAGATGGCCGGCCGTTTCCCGGTCACCTTCCGCAGCCCGATCCCGTACGAGCGGCGCCGCGAGCTGCTGCGGGAGGCGATGGCGGCCGATGATCGCGACGATCCGGTGGTCTCCGCGCGGCTGGCCTGCGCGGCCGCTTGGACGGCCGGCCCGGACCTGTTACGGCCCGACCCGGCCCTGGCCATAGCGGCCGTCGACGCGGCGCGGGCCGCCGGCGATCCGATCCTGGTCAGCGCCGCGCTGGACGCCGCGCGGACCGTCGCCGTCAACGAGGGCCGTACCCGCCAGGCGCATCGGATCACCGCCGAGCGGCTGGCGCTGTTGTCCGGGCTGGACAAACGCAATCGCGTGTACCGGGTGACAGCAGTCTTACAGGCACCCCGTGTTCGTCCGCACCTGGGACGGGTGGGTCACCGCATCATGGACGCACCTACCGATGATCTCGGCGCCGTTCGCCGACTTCACCTGGCGCCACGCCCGCCGGCTGGCGACGCAGGCGGGCCGCGACGACACCAACGAAACCGAAGTGGCCCGAGTGCTGGACGAACTCAACCGCCACCAGATCTCGGCCCGCCGGGGCGCGATCATCTGACGCGGCCACCATCGCCGGCGCCGTTGCGTTGCTTCCTGGGCTTCCCGGTGGCGCCTACGACCCCGTAGCCGATACTCGGGCGCGACGCTCAGGAGTCGCGGCGGGCATTCCTTCGCGGCGCGATGAAGACGGCCCAGGCGGCCACACCCAGGCCCGGACCGAAGCACGAACCTAGCCCGACTCCGTAAGTGAGGTTGTCGAAGAAACCCCCGACGACGACGCCGACGAGGAGGCCGAAGGCAGCGCCAAATGCGATCCAGATCCCGAGATTTGCCCAGATCCCGAGACCTTCGGCGGGCGGGGGCGTGTTGTTGTTCGTCATTGCATCTCTCCCAAGGGCGCGGGCGGACAGGGCTGACAATCTGGCGGCCCATCACGGCGGATGTTGGCGTTCGCGTTGTCCGGTGTCCGGAGCGGCCGAGTGCTGGCCGCGCCTACGCCGTGGCACGGCGGATGAGCGTGTACCCGCCAGCCGCGAACGCGGCGGCCACCAGGACCGGCCAGCCGGCGAGCAGCGCGGTGGGGGACTGGTCGAGCAACCAGCGGCCGATCGCGTGCCATTGCCGGGTCCACGTGATCAGCGCGGCGGCCAGCCCGAGCGCTGTGAACGCCAGGGTGAGGCTGGCCAGGACGCCGGTGGTGCCCCAGCGCAGGTGCAACGTGCCGAGCAGGATCCCGAGGTGGGTCATGACCAGCATGGGTACCGCGTACCCGAGCAGGAGCAGCACCGGGTTGGCGTCATCCATGAACGGCAGGTCGAAGAAGCGCATCCGCATCCCCCAGTAGCCGGTGGCCTGTTCCACGGCGCGCAGCAGGCAGAGCACCAGCGCGTAGAGCACCGACTGGACGACCGCGAGCAGCGACCAGGCCAGGTAGAACTCCCGGCGGGTCACGCTCATGCCCAGCGCGTAGGGGAAGATCTGGGTGACCGAGACGGTGGCCATCGCGATCGCGATGCCGCACAGGCTGACCAGGCCGCCGGTGGTCGTCACGCCGTCGCCCTGGTCGTAGTTCGCCATGACGCTCAACAGGTTGATGCCGAACGCGACGGCCATCATGCTCCACGTCCAGCCCAGGATCTGCGGCCAGGCCGGCATCTGGAGACGGGCCACCTGACGGATGCGGTTCATCGGGCGGCCTCCCGGTCCGCCGGCGCCGTTGTCGTCGGCGGTACGGTCAGGCGGACCACGAGTTGCTGCAGCGACAGCGGCTCCAGCTCGACGTTCAGCGCCTGCGCGAGCGCCTTCGCGTGCGGTCCGAGCCCATCGAGGATGGTCGACCGGACCAGGCCGCTCAACCGCTCGCGGTGCAACTCGGTGCGTCCGGCGGCGAACCCGTCCACGGCCTCCGCCCGTCCGGTGGCCGCCACCGCCCGCCCGCGCAGGTCGTCGGCGTCCTCATCGAGCAGCAGCCGGCCACGGTCGATGAGCAGCACCCGCTCGACCAGATCGCTCACCTCGTCGATGAGGTGGGTGGACAGCACCACGGTGCGGGGATGCGCGGCGTAGTCGGCGAGCAGGCGGTCGTAGAAAAGCTGCCGGGCGGCCGGGTCGAGCCCGAGGTATGGCTCGTCGAAGAACGTCAGGGGCGCCCGCGCGGCCAGCCCGACGGTCACGCCGAGGGCCGACAGCATGCCCCGCGAGAGCCTGCGGACCAGCCGCCCGGCCGGTAACTGGAAGTCCGCGGCGAGGCCGTGCGCGAAGGTGTCGTCCCAGTTCGCAAACAGCCGGCGTGCGGTGTGAAAGACGTGGCGCACGGTGTAGACGTGGGGGTAGCGCTGGCTCTCCCGGACGAAACAGACCTTCGACAGGACGGCCGGGTTCTCCACCGGTGGCGCGTCGAAGACCGACACGTTCCCCGACGACGCGAACGCCTGCCCGGTGAGGATCTGCATCAGCGTGGTCTTGCCCGCCCCGTTGCGCCCGAGCAGGCCGTAGATCGTGTGCTCGGCCAGCGCGAAGCTCACGTCGTCGAGCGCCGTGACGTCACCAAAGCGCTTGGTCACCCCGTGTGCGGTTACCACCGCTGTCATCCCAGGTCCCTCCCGACAACCGCACCGAATGAATCGATCATCTTCATCAGCTCGTCGTGGCCGATGCCGAGCTTGCGCGCCTCGGCGAGCAGGGGTTCCACGTACTGTTCGGTGAACCGTTCCCGTCGCCGCTCGCGCAGCCTGGCCCGGGCGCCACCGGCGACGAACATGCCGATGCCGCGTCGCTTGTAGAGCGTTCCCTCCGACACGAGCTGGTTGACGCCCTTGGCCG
The DNA here is from genome assembly GCF_020215705.1 of Nonomuraea aurantiaca. GTDB lineage: Bacteria > Actinomycetota > Actinomycetes > Streptosporangiales > Streptosporangiaceae > Nonomuraea > Nonomuraea aurantiaca. Next base: position 31,529 of record NZ_JAIWNB010000018.1, read on the forward strand.
CGGTGGCCGGGTTGATCCGGTGAAAGGCGGCAAGCTCGTTGGTGGACGGGACCTGGGCCTCCTCCACCAGCGACCCGTCGATGATCGAGTTCTCGATCAGCTCCGCGATCTGAAGGAAGATCGGTCGGTCGTCGTCCATCGCTGGCTTAGCCGCCCAACTGGTTAGCTACACTTGTAACTAACCATGCAACCTCGCGCCGCGGCTGTCAAGCCGCCCGGGCGTCCCGCGACCTCAGCCGATGGCGGCGCCGGGACCCGTTTCCCGCTCGGGAAAGGCACATTGACCAGGCAAGTCACTGCAAGATCAACGCCGTTTGGGGCTCATGACACGTTTCTTACCGGCACGTCCATGTTCAGCCGAGCACGTCGTCCATGATCGCCCGGTGACGCGCGCGGGCTCGGTAGACCTCGTCCAGCGCATCGCTGTCTCCGGCGAAGCTCGCCTCGATGAGCGATTCGACATGGCCCTGCAGCGCCCCGAGGTAGCTGGCGTAGTGGTCACGAGCGTCCCCGTGCCCGCAGTCCTCCGGCTCACCGGGCAGGCAGGCCGGCAACGTGAGCCCGAGCGCCGCGAACGCCTCGCGCACTGTCCGTGCGCCTTCTGCCCAGTCCCTAACAGTGACTTCCACCTTGGCCGACGGTGTTGCGTCCATGACGCTCACCGTAGAGGCCGATGAACGCCGGCGTGGTCAGCCCCTCCGAAAATAGCCCTGTTGCGGCCAACTGCCCCGCCGTCATCGTGGTGAGCACGCTGCGGCAGCCTCCACCGGGGCGTGTCTGGCGTCATTGTGGCGGTCGCGCCGCTGTAGAGGTTGCTGTCGATGCTCGAGGCGGCCGCGGCCGGGCATCCGGCCAGAGCGGGGATCCGGGCACGCTGGTTGGCTGCGGTCTCTGCCGGTGTTCAAACACCCTCGGGCATGTCGAGCGCCTGACGTGCCTTGCAGATGATCTGCACCATGGTGACGGCTTGTAGGAGCCAGGGCGCACAATGCGGAGGCGGCGGTGAAACCAGCGGCGCCCACGACGAACAGCCGTCGCCGACCCCACCGGTCGCCCAGGCGCCCGACGAATGCGGATACTGCTGTTGATGGGTCAGGCTGATCCTCTGGTGTGGTAGCGAGTGGACACACTGCTGGTGCCACGCGTACCCGATGATCGTACCGGAGACCGATCACGTGACACTCTCGTCGTGCTTGCGCAGACAGCGCGTAGCTGCGGCGCCCAGGTGAGGTTGCCGGCGGCGAGTTCGGTGTTGAGATCCTCGGCGGCGGCCACTGCGGGGGCGGCGACCCCGAGCCGGCGGGCCAGAGCCCAGTCGGTGGTGACCTCGATGTGAACCCCGAATCGGGAGGCGAGTGCTTCGGTCAGGACGGCACCGTGCACGCCGGGGTTGTGTCCGGCGATGACGTAGAAGCCGTCGGCGGCTTCGACGCGTTCGTTGCGGTAGGCGGTCAGGTGGATGACACGGCGTCCGTCCATCGCCGGGTAGAGCACGGACAGCACGCGGGTGGGATGAGGGTGGCGTCGTCGACCAGCAGCAGCTGCCTTCGCATCGCGTCCACGAGCGGCCCGTAGGCGTTTCTCGTAGCCGCAGGCGGGCAGGGGCACGTAGTTGCCGACGAAGTCCTACAGGACCGTGTCGCCGGTACCGGGGATGGTGAGCAGGTCGTCGAAGGCGGCTTCGACCATGGCGGCCTTGCCGGTGCCGGGCAGCTCTTCGCCTGGCTGCCATCGGCGGCGAGGCAGGGGCGGTCAGGAACCGGTCGGGAAGTGGTAGCTCCCCACCTCGTGCTGTTCGACCTGGGGCCACCGCTGCGTTACGACCTTGCCACGGGTATAGAACCGGATCCCATCGGGTCCGTGCATGCGGGATTCCCCGAACGCCGAATCCTTCCAGCCGCCGAACGAGTGGTAGGCCATGGGTATTGGAATCGGCACGTTGATGCCGACCATGCCGACGTTGACCGCCCGCTGGAAGGCGCGCGCGGACTCGCCGCTGTTGGTGAACACGGCGGTACCGTTGCCGTATTGATTGGCGTTGATAAGCGCGATAGCGGCCTCTGGAGTCGCCACGCGGACAACCGCGAGAACTGGTCCGAAGATCTCGTCCTGGTAGACGTCCATGTCTACCTGCACATGGTCGAGCACCGTCGGGCCGACGAAGTAGCCCTCGGCGTGCCCGTCGACCACCAAATGACGTCCGTCGACCGCGACTACAGCTCCCTGGCGTTCGCCGGAGTCGACGTAGCGGGTGACGCGCTGGCGGGCATCGTTCGTCACCAGCGGTCCCATCTCGCTGTCATGCTGCCGGCCGGGACCGACTCGGATCGCCGCAGCGCGGTTGCGTAGTAGTTCGATCAGGCGGTCGCCGACCGGCTCCACAGCGACAGCTACCGAGATCGCCATGCACCGCTGGCCGGCTGAGCCAAAAGCAGCGGCGGTGAGATGCGCCGCGGCGAATTTCAGGTCGGCGTCCGGCAGTACGACAGCGTGGTTCTTTGCGCCACCCAGTGCCTGCACCCGCTTGCCCACTGCAGTCGCCCGCTCGTGTACGTATCGCGCGACGGCGGTCGAGCCGACGAACGAGACGGCTGCGACAGCCGGGGCTTCCAGCAGGCGGTCGACGGCGACCTTGTCGCCGTGGACCACGTTGAAAACGCCATCGGGCAGGCCGGCCTGGGTCCACAGTTCAGCGATGAGCATCGATGCAGACGGTACGCGTTCGCTTGGCTTCAGCACGAAACTGTTGCCGCAGGCGATCGCCATCGGATGCATCCAGGCAGGCACCATCATGGGGAAGTTGAATGGTGCGATGCCGACGACCACACCGACCGGCTGGCGGAATGTGTATGAGTCGACGCCGGTCGAGACCTGGTCGGAGTACTCCCCTTTGAGTAGCTGGGGGATGCCGCATGCGAATTCGACAACCTCCAGTCCGCGCTGTACCTCACCGAGGGCATCGGCGAAGACCTTGCCGTGCTCGTCGGCGATCAGCCCGGCGAGATCGTTGGCTCGCCGGCGCAGGAGCTCCCGGAACTCGAACAGCACCGCGCTCCGTCGCGTCAGCGACGATTGGCTCCAGCTTTCGAACGCGTCGGCTGCCACGGCGACGGCATGGTCGACGTCGGCAGTCTCGGCCAGAAGAACCTGACCCCGTTGTTGGCCCGTTGCTGGGTCCCATACCGGACTGGTACGGGTGGAGCCGCCCGATGTGCGGCCCCCCGCAATCCAATGCTGGATGGTCTGCATCGCTTCTCCTCGAATCGCTAGTCGTGACGGCCGGGCACAGGGAGCAGACCCTCGACGTACTGAGCGCGCCCCTCCGCGAACGACCAGTCCGCAGCCGAGTTTTCGATATAGCTGATGAAGAGGTCGTTGCCTGAGACGCCGACGGCTCCCAGGCGGCGCGCCAATGCGCGGTATACCTGCTGTTTCGTGTCGGTCGACCGGCCGACCTGAGTAAAGATCTGCACGATCACCACGCCAGTGACGCTCCGCTCGAAACCGAGACCGGCGTCCAGAGCGATGATCTCCCCGGGGTCATGCTGCGTGACGACCTGGAAACGGTCCCGTTCCGGAATTTTGAGTACCTCGACGACACCCTTATGAACTGCGTCGGCGATCGCCTGAACGCTTCGTTCGTCGCGTCCCCTGAAGATGTCGATACGAATGAGTGGCATAGGTGCCTCCGTAGCGGCGGGTCGGATCAGAAGCTCTTGCCGGCATCACGGGCGAGAGCGTGGGCCGCAGCGCGGTCGTTGTCGGCTGTGTCGGAGAACAGGTTCTGGCGAAGCGGGACCGTGACGATGTCCGTAATTCCTGCGGAGTACCGCAACCAATAGTCAAAGAACGACTCCTGGAAGTCCCGGCCGAACTCCGGCTCGACGCCGTGGTCGTACACGGCGCTGGTGTAGATGACGGCGGCTCGTCGACCGGAGAGCAGTCCGGTATAGCCAACGCTGGGGTCGATGGCAAAGAGCATGCCGTTCTGCGAGACGACATCGATGAAGTGCTTGAGGACGTACGGCACGCCGTGGTTCCACATCGGCACGCTGAACAGGTAGTTGTCGTAGCTCTTGAAGCGTTCGACGACGGCGAGTGCGCCGTTCCACACCGCGGCCTGCTCCGCCGACAGTTCGAGACCCGCCAAGGCCGCCATTTTCGCGTCGGCGGCAACTGGTCCGAACTCCGGGAGAGTGCCGTCCCAGAGGTCGAAGGTGTCCACCACGTCATCGGGATGGGCGGCACGGTACGCGTCGAGGAATGTCGCTGCCAAGGCGAGCGACTCCGAGTGTGCGCCCCTTGGGGAGGCAGAAATGTGCAGCAGGCGGCTCACGGATACATCCTTCTTGTAGGGCCCGGCTATTCATCGCCGGTGATGATGTATGGCAACCTAGGAAGGGGTCCGGCCAGGGGATATGTACAACTCGGCCACACATTTTCGCGGAAAAGATGTGCGGAGTGTGCACAAGCGGCGCGAGTGGCGGCGCCGATGCCCGCCACGATGCGCCGGGCCGGCCGTACTGCCACCGGCTGAGAGCACGGGCTTTCGCCCTGCTGTACGGCGGTTCACGGAGCCCTCGCGCCGCCTTTACGTACAATTTGTACATACCCATGACCTGCGGGTTGTGTACTTTGGGTGGGGTGAGGGACGTGGCGTCAGAAATCCAGAATCAGATACCGAGTCCGGTTCGAGTGGCTCTCGACATGCTGCGGTTGCTGGCACGGGATGGCAGCGCTGAGGAGCTCATGGAGCTCGGCGCCTGCGTTGCCAGCCGTGATCTCAGTACCGAGGACGCCGACGCTGTGCGCGAGATGAAGGACTTGTCACGAGATGTGCTGGGCCTTCTGGAGCGTCGACGCCGACGCGAGGTCGAACTCACGGCTTTGTTCCAGTCCGCGATCGACCTGGCGGCCATCCGGGATCTTGACGGAGTTCTCGAGGCCATCGTTCGTCGTACCCGCCTGTTGCTCCATGCCGATGTGGCGTACATGAGCCTGATCGATGAAGGCTCTGACGACACTCACCTTAGGGTTACATGTGGCGTTGTCTCGCCGACCTTCCAGCAGCTCCGTATGCAGATCGGCGACAGTCTGGGCGGTTTGGTGCTCCAGACGGGTATGCCGGCGAGTACTCGAAACTACTTCGACGAGACCCGGATCGCCCATGTCGCTGCGGTCGACGCAGCGGTCGCGGACGAAGGACTTGTCGCCATCCTTGGCGTACCACTACTGCTGGGAACCCGAGTCATTGGTGTGTTGTATGCCGCGCACCGTACCGAGCGGACCTTTAGTGCCGACGAGATTGCCGTTGCCTCGTCGCTCGGGGCTCACGCCGCCGTGGCATGTGACAACGCACGATTGTTCCAAAGCATGCACACGGCCCTGGCCGCGCTGAATGATGCGAACGAGACCATCCGCCAGCGCAGTGACCTGATCAGCACCGCAGCCGAGGTGCATCTCCGTCTGACGCAGCTGCTGGCTCACGGATCCGACCTTGCGGTGCTCGCTGAGACGCTGTCCCGTGCGTTAGGGGGTACACCACTGGCCATCGTCGACCGCCGCGGGACGACCATGGTCGTTGCCGGCGGGTGGAGCCAAGAGGTTGAGAGCAAGATCCACGAAGGGATGAGGCGCGCCCGGCGCGAAGGGCAAGCCGTGCGAGTGGACGGTTACTGCCTGGTCTCCGTTCGTACCTCGCAGGAGGACTTCGGGGCGATCGTCGCTGAGAGCGACGGCGATCTCGACGAGCTGGGCCTGCGCGTACTTGAGCATGCAGCTCTTGTCATGGCCCTACTGCTGACAATGCGGACGGTTGTTGCGGAGACGGAGAAGCGGCTGCGTCGCGATCTTGTTGACGATCTGCTGTCTACAAACGGCGACAACACAGAGGCACTGGTACGGCGGGCTATTGCGCTTGGAGTGGATCTCGAACGGCCGTATGTGGTAGCGGTCGCGGTCGGGGAACGCTCGGCTGACTTGACCATTGCCGCTTCGACCTGGGCGTCGTCGCGCGGCGAGAGCCTCGTGGGCAAGCACCAGGGCCATACGGTCTTGCTCATCGCCGGCACGGACGCGTCCAGCGCTGCCCAAATGGTCGCGACGGAGGTCGCGCGCTTCGCCGGGCAGAAGGTGACCGCCGCTTCTGCGGGGCCCGGCCACGGTGTGGTACAGCTTCGACGCGCGTTCCAGGAGGCCCAGAGATCCTTGGCCGTGATGATTCGAATGGGCGCGGTCGGGGTTGGGAGTACCGCGGCTCGGCTCGGCTTTGCCGGCCTGATGCTCGCCGAGCGCCCAGATCCGCAAGCGTTCGTACGGACGACGATCGGTGCGGTGCTGGACTACGACGCGCGACGTGGATCGCGGCTACTGCACACCTTGCACGTATATCTGGAACACGACCGCAACGTCTCCGGGGCCAGCCGAGCACTACAGATCCATCTCAACACGATGAGACAGCGACTCGATCGTCTTACCCGACTTCTCGGCGATGATTGGCAGAGCGCGCGTCGACTGCTCGAGGTGCAGGTGGCGCTGCACCTGCACAGCACGCTCGACGCCGTTCGGGCAGGGTCAGAACCTGGAGCCCCCTGAGACGAGAAATCATCTCAGCGTCGGCGGGCCGCAAGCCAAGCCAAGCCAAGCCACCGACCATGCGCGTCTCGATTGATCCGCATCGTGCCAGTGCGCTGGATACCTTCGCTGTACGGACCTCGGTGGTAGAAGCAGAAGCGCCATCGCGTGGCCGTTGGGCCGAGGTCCGGGCGGCTGACGTGCGCGACGGTCACCCGTCCGTGGCATCCGGGCCGTCAGGACCGCATGGGCGTCGACCGGCAGATCGGCTGGGACGAGAAGGCTGGGCGCCTGGTCGTGCTGGCCGAGGACCGGTATCCGATCACGGTCGTTCAAGTGACCGGGAGCGACGCATGACCAAGGCCGCCAACGTGGACGGCACGAGCGACAGCGTGAGCGAACCGCCTGCCCCGTTGGATGCGGCGCAGGCGGTTGACGAGTTCGGGTTCATGCGCTGGCTCAACAGCAGGCCGGCCCGATCACCCGCCGGGATCAGCTCACCAAGCGGGCGCTCATCGCCACACGGCCGGACGGGCGGCCGGTCATGGGCGAAGGCGACCGCATGGGCGCGTACGTGGGCGGCCGCAAGTTCGGCGACGTGTCCGTGCCTTCGCGTCGGCTGTCGGTCGCGATCAGCGACCCGGATCGGTTCGCCGCGTGGGCGCTCGCCGAGGGGTTCGCGACCGAAGTGGAGACCAAGCAGCGGGTGCGGCCGGCGTTCTTCGCGATGCTGCGCAAGGCGGCTGAGGCGTCCGGCGCGGCTCGGCGGGAGCTGAAGCTGGTGCATCCGCGCACGGGCGAGCTCATCAACGTGCCTGGCGTGCAGGTGAACGTGGCGGCGCTCGCGCCGACTTTCACGCCGGCGGCCGATGCCGAGCAGGTCCTGGCCGAAGCGCACGCCCAGGGCGTCCTGGCTGTGCTGTTCAGCCGCGTGCTGACGTTGCCCGCAGTGGACGCGGGCGCCACGAACGAGAACGAGGAGAGTGACAGGTGACCCGCCCGACGCGCGTCCACCGCCTGAACGTGACCTATCCGAAGGGTTCCGACCAGCCCGGCTGGCCGCCGCGCCGGGCCGCTTCGGTGATGATCAGGTCGAGTTGGTGCCGGGCCCCGTCGACGAGGATGACCCAGGGACGGACATGGGCGGGGTCGCGGGCCTCGGCGTGGTCGAACGCCTTGGCGATCACAGCGCCGGGGCCGGTGATGACCGAGCCGCACAACCACTTGCGCATCGCGCGTGGCCGGGGCCGCGGCCGGCGCCGTCCGGCTCGCCCGCCCGGGACGGCGATCACATCGTGCGGCCGCCGCGGTGCCGCTTCGGCGTCGTAGACCACCCCCAATGTCGCCATCCGCTTGCGCGCCGGTTTCTCCCCGGTCGCAAGCCGCGTCCGGAAAGTGGCCCGGGCGCGGGCGGCGGCCTTCGCGGTTGCGGGCCGCAGTGCCTCCGGGCGCATTGCGATGCCTTTGCCGTCCACGCTGAGCGCCAGCACCGTCGGTGCCGTGCACGGCACCGGGAACCGCGCGGCGTAGAAGGCATCGACATCGACCGCTGCCCGGGCCACCACCTGCTCGATCTGCCGTTTGCCGATCACGTTGCCGCAGCGCGCCGCCAGCGCCGCGTGGGCGGCGTCGAACGAGCCGCGCGCCGTCTCGATGACCGCGAGCTTCGCCAGCCCGGCCGAGTGCCGCACCGCCGGCAGCGACAACGCCGCATCCGCCGGATACACGTTGCGGACGCCCGGGGCGCGCCACGCGCACCGGGTGACCGTCACCGTCCCGACAAGGGTGGCCAGGCCGGTGTCCCACGACTTAGCCGTGTAGACGAGGCCGCCAGCGGCGAACAGCAGGCCGAACAGCACTCCTAGAGCCTGTACGGAGTTCTGATCTTTAGATGGGTTGGAGGCTGCGGATCCACAGGATGGCTCCGCGGAGATGAAGACCGGCCAGATAGCTGTCGGGGGTTTTGTCGAAGCGGAAGGCCAGCCCGCGCCACTCTTTGATCCGGTTGATCGCCCGTTCGGCCGTGTTGCGCTGCTTGTAGAGATCTGGATCATGGCTGACGGGGCGGCCGCCACGGGAGCCGCGCTTCTTGCGGTTGGCCGCCTGGTCGCTCTTCTCCGGGATGACCGCCTTGATCCGGCGCCGGCGCAGATAGGTGCGGTTGGCGCGGCAGGAGTAGGCCTTGTCGGCGGCCACCGCGCCCGGGCGGGTGCGCGGGCGGCCGATGGGCAGGCGGATCTTGATGCGCTCCAGCACGGCGCGAAACTGCGGGCTGTCTCCGGCCTGGCCGGGGGTCAGGACGAAGGACAGCGGACGGCATCGCCGGTCGGCGGACAGATGCACCTTGCTGGTCAGTCCACCCCGTGAGCGGCCCAGCTTGGCCGCCGTCAGCCGGAATCTGCGCCGTCGTCGTAACCGCCGTCGTCCGTCCCCGTCTTGGCCGCAGTCCCCGTCTTGACCGCAGTCCCCGTCTTGACCGGAGTCGCCGTCTTGACCGGAGTCGCCGTCGTGGGGGTTTTGCCCCTTTGGCGTAGCCCCCTTTCCTGTTCGGCGGCCTCTTCCAGCGCCTCGGCCAACTCGCCGTCCAGGACCATCCCGGCGGCGTGGTGGTGGGCGCGGGCCGTCGTGGAGTCGACGCTGACCAGGTCGAGGTCAGCCCGCCCACGGGCAGCGGCCTCGGCGATCATCGCCTGCATCAGCTGCTCGAACACGCCGCTCGTCGCCCACGACCGGAACCGGTCGTAGACGGTGGATCAGGGCCCGTACTCGACGGGCAGATCCCGCCACGGACTACCGGTCCGAAAGCGCCACATCATCGCGTTGAACTGGCGCCGCAGGTCCGGGATCGGGCCTCGCTCACCCAGCGGCAGGTGAGGCTCGATCAAGGACCATTCCTCATCAGTAAGGTCTCCACGCGCCATGGCGAAGGCGTACCAGGATCGCAGGCCATAGCGCAGCGAATCCCTCTGATCTCAACTCCGTACAGGCCCTAGCGATGTGAGGTGCTGCCAAGGTCGCTGCTGTCTCGCGTCGTGTAGCTCCTGTCTCTTCTCGACGAGTAATGCGTCGAGCTCGGTCTGTGTCGGCGGGGTTATCCGCGGTTTGCGTCGCCTCAGCGGGCGTTTTGCCGGGCTTGGTGGCGTACGCGGCCGTCATCTCAAAGGCGACAGTGAACGGCTCGACCGCGAGTCAAAGGCGATCTAGTGTTCTGAGTCAGTAATTCGCCGGCAATATGAGGCTAGGGCGTCGAGGATCTCTTCGGCGGTCTTGGTCCAGACGAAGGGCTTGGGGTCCTCGTTCCAGGACGCGATCCAGGTGCGGATGTCCTTCTCCAGCGCCTGCACGGTCTTGTGCACGCCGCGTCGTAGCTGCTTGGTCGTCAGTTCGGCGAACCAGCGTTCCACCAGGTTCAGCCAGGACGAGCCGGTCGGGGTGAAGTGCAGGTGGAATCGGGGGTGCGCCAGCAACCAGCGTTTAATCGCGGGCGTCTTGTGCGTGGCGTAGTTGTCGCAGATCAGGTGGACATCGAGCTCGGCCGGGACCTCCTTGTCCACCTTGATCAGGAACTTCTTGAACTCCACTGCACGATGCCTGCGATGCAAGGAGCCGATCACCTTGCCCGAGATCACGTCCAGAGCCGCGAACAACGTGGTGGTGCCGGCCCGGACATAGTCATGGGTGGCCCGCTCGGGCACGCCGGGCATCATCGGCAGTACCGGCTGAGATCGATCCAGCGCCTGGATCTGCGACTTCTCATCCACACATAAGACCAGCGCCCGCTCCGGCGGATCCAGATACAAGCCGACCACGTCATGCACCTTCTCCACGAAGAACGGATCGGCTGACAGCTTGAACGTCTCCGCCCGATGCGGCTGCAGGCCAAAAGCCCGCCAGACGCGCGACACCGTCGACTGCGACAGGCCCACCTGCTTGGCCATGGACCGCGTCGACCAGTGCGTGGCGTTGACGGGCTTGGTCTCCAAGGTGCGCGCGACCAGCTCCGCCACCTGCTCGTCACTCACCGTCCGCGGCCGCCCCGGCCGCGGCTCGTCGGTCAACCCCGCCAGCCGCTCCGCCAGGAAACGCCGACGCCACTTCGAGACCGTCTCCCGCGATACCCCGACCTCCTCCGCCACCACCTTGGTGGACACAGGCAGGCCGTCCTCGCCGATCGCATCACACGCCAGAACCAATCTGGCCCGCAACGCCATGTCCTGGGCGCCCTTGCGCCGCCGCACCCACCGCTCAAGCTCGCCGCGCTCGCCATCCGTCAGATGCAGCGGCTCCACCTTCGGTCCCGGACGCCAGCGTGGCAATCTGGCTCAGATGCGCGGATGGGTAGTGATCCGCGGAATCTCCGACTATTCGAACAAAGAAAAGAATGACATCCTGCAGAAAACGGCCGCCCGGAACGCCGCAGAGGTACTGCGAGCCCTAATCCCCTACCTCCCATCTCACACCTGACGGGAAGTCCCAATGGGAGAGTTCGTAATCGGGGTGGTGAGTTCGCTCGTCGCCACCGCGCTCGCCGTTGTGGGCGGTATGGCGCTGTCGCCTCGCGTGCGCTTCTGGCCGACCCTGCTTCTGTCCAGATTCACCGGCTTGGGAATCTCTCGGGTGCATCCGCGACAGCGCGTCGCCGCCGAAGATCTCACAGCAGAACTCGACAAAGCCCGCTGGGTACGGGTGCTCGCAGGCCGAGGGAATGAACTCACCCGCGATGGGTTCGTGGCCCTGTGGGAGGACGAAGGACGTCGCCTGGAGTTCGTTCACGTACTGCTTCCCGATACCAACCATCCCTCCGCGTCATGGCTGGAGTGGCGCGAGGACGAGATCCGGCGTATCGACCCTGGTTTCTCCCGCGGAATGCTGGCCGAGCAGGTCGACATCAACGCCGAATACATCAGGGAGTCCGCCGCTGACAGGGACAACATCGAGCTGCGCCGCTACAACCTCCCCAACCTCCACCGAATAGTGCTCACCGATCGCGTCGCCTTCCTCACGCTCTACCGTCGGGCGACCCACGGCCGAGACTCGCCCTGCATTGTTGCGCCCCGCCCCGGTCTGATGTATGACTACGCCTTCCAGCTCTTCACCACAGCCTGGGACCATGCCTAGGGTCGGCAACCGTGGTTGGGCGATCGACGCTGAGGGCCTCCTTGCTGAGGGCATCGCACTCAATTACGACGCATTCGCCCGCTTCTCGTGGCTCCGGAATTCGATTGGGCCGCAACACAAGGTCAGGGGTTCGAGTCGTCTCGGCCGCGCACGCAAGAAGGCCCTCGGGGGCGTTCAGTTCTCCTGATGGGACAGGCGAGGGCGCGTCAATCTATCCAGGTATCTTCATTGCAGCAGGATGCGGTGGCGCAGGAGGTCGAACCCGGCACGGCCGTGCATCTGCCGCATGATTCTCTTCGTTCGCGTGTTGACGCCTTCGGTTCGGCCGTTGTGATGCGGCAAGGTGATGCCGACGTTCACAGCCTCGCGGTCGAGATCGAGGCCGTTGGCGAAGCCGTACAGGTGGGGCAGGTTAGCGGCCCGGCCATCGGTGAGCCAGGCGGTGAGCATGGCGTCGTTGCCTGCGGCCGGGGTGAGGAGTTCAGCGAAAGCACGGACCAGGCGAGCGAGTTCGGTCATTTCGGGGCACGTGACCACGAGTTCCTGCAGCAACGTGGTGTCGGCGCACCTAGCCTGTCGGGGCGGGTGAGCAGGAGCCGAGCGAGACGGCGTGGTGTGATGACGGGCCGATCGCCCTCGGCTCGGCCCTGGGTGATGTAGCGGTAGAGCAGGTTGAGGCTGCCCGTGTAACCGAGTTCCTTGATCTCGCGGAACAGCTGGAGAACCGGGACGGCCGGCTCGGCGGCGCGCCGCTCCCGCAGGTGATCGCGGTAAGGGTCGACTAGGGTGGGCCGGTAGCGTGGAGCGCGGCGCAGAGCCTCGGACTGACGGGTGCGGGCGTAGCGCTTGACGGTGTTCAGGGACAGATTGAGACGGCGGGCGCATTCCAGCAGTCCAACGCCCTTGTCCAGCAGGTCGTGGATCTGCTGCCAGCGTTCGCGGGTGGTCTGCTCCTGGGCGCCGGCGGGCTGGGCCGGGTTGACCATGGCCCAGCAGGAGCTGTGGGAGCGGACCTCGGCGAGGGTCTTGTCGCAGAGGTTTTTCCACAGGTGCCACCTGTCACTGACCTGCACCGCATCGGGCAACGCTCTCCGTATCGCCTCGCCGTAGGCACCCGACCCGTCCCGGCAGACGATCTCCACTCCGGGGTGGGCACGCAGCCACGCCTCAAGAGCATCGGCGCCACGACCTGGGAGAACGTCGATGCGCTCGCCAGTATCGGCCTTCGTGAGAATGGTGGCGTATCGCTGGCGGCGCTTGAGAGCGAAGTCATCGACCCCGAGCACTCGGGGGATCCGCGGTGGCGGCAGCCGCATGAGCGGCCGCAGTGCCGTGGACCTCGACACCGGGACGTCCAGCGCCTGTGATAGACGAGCGCCTGCCCGGCCCGCGAGCCCTCTCACCACCGCTCCCAGCCGGCCGGTGAGCCTGTTGGTACGGCGCTGGTAGCGCTCCAGCAGCCCCTGCACCTGTTCACGGAACATCTGCCGTGGACACCCCAGCGCCGGGCAGACCAGGCGACGTACTCTCACCGACACCACCACTCCCCGCCCGTCGACCGGGACGTCCGTGACCGCCCGGCTGCAGAAGCCGTGCACACGGGAGGTCAGCATCCCGCACACCGGGCACGGCACAGGCTCATCCCGAGTGCGGGCCACGACCCGAATAAGGTCGTTCTCGTCCACCACATCCTCGATGACCAGGTCAGACAGCCCTGAGAACACCACGCCCACCAGATTGTTGATCTTCAGCACGTCTCAGGCTGGCAGGTGATCACTCAGCGCCACCACCGATTACGGGACAGACCCAAACTAACGGCGGATCTGATGATCAAGGGAGAGACACTTGATGTCCGACACCGCCGTGGAGTCGCCATCTATGAACGAACCGCTTGCCGAGTCGAATCGCTCGATCGCGGACGAGAAGCTGATCTCGATGCTCGTGGACCAAGCCCGCAGCGAGGGCCTGCAACTGATTGGCGAGGGCGGCCTGCTGCAGCAGCTGACCAAGCGGGTGCTGGAGTCCGCCTTGGAAGGTGAGATCACCGATCACCTCGGCTATGACAAGCACCACGCGGCAGGGAAGAACAGCGGTAACAGCGGCAACGGCAGCCGCGCCAAGACGGTACTGACCGACGTCGGCCCGGTGGAGGTGCGGGTGCAACGCGATGTGGCGGGCGCGTTCGAGCCCCAGCTGGTGCGCAAGCGGCAGCGCCGGCTGTCCGGGGTGGATGAGATGGTGTTGTCATTGTCGGCCAAGGGCCTGACTCATGGGGAGATCGCCGCGCATCTGGCCGAGGTGTACGAGACCCAGGTGTCCAAGCAGATGATCTCCACTATCCGCGGCACGCCGGACAGGCGAAGCCTCCGCCGGTTCTCCGATGGAGGTCTCGGTGTGAGCCTCAGAAGGTGCGGTCGGCGACCTTCACCCGGTGGCTCGCCTGCAACGCGGCGCGCAGCTTGTCGGCCGGCAGCGGCGCGGCGGGTGCCTGGAGGATGCGCTCGACCGGTACGTCGGGGTCGGCGAGGTAGATCTGGGTGTAGGCGCCGGACTCGGGCTCGAAGCGCCAGCTGCCGGCGAGGGTTCCGGCGTCGACGGTGTCGAAGCCGAGCCGCTCGATCAGCTGCGCGGCCCGGGCCTTGGCGCCGGGGTCGTCGCCGGCGATGGGCAGGGCGCTGCGGTCCGGGGCCCCGGCCGGCCGGGCGAGCAGGGGGATGTGGTGGGCCATGATGTTGTTGAAGACCTTGACCAGCAGGGCGCCAGACAGCACCTGCTGGGCCAGCTCGGTCGTGGTCACCTTCTCGGCGTCGAGTTCGGCGATCCGGCCGTCACGGAAGGGGTAGTAGTTGCCGGTGTCCAGAACGGTCCGGCCCCGCAGCAGTTCGGCGGGCACCGAGCTGTAGGCGGCCAGCGGGATGCTGAGGAGGGTTGCCTCGCCGGCGCGCGCGGCCTGCTCCACGGTGCCGGCTGTGGCTCGTGGCCCCAGTTCCTCGACCAGAGCTGCCAGGCTCTGCGGACCACGCGAGTTGGCGATCACCACGTCGATGTCCGCCGCCACCGCCAGCCGCGCGACCGCGGAGCCGATGTTTCCGCTTCCGATGATTCCCAGAGTCGGCATCGCCGATTCCTCCCTTTGCGTGGTGGCCGTCCCGCGCCATGCGCCCGGGAACGCCATAGGCCACCCCTGGCCACGTTAAGACCTCACATCAGTGTCAGAGGCAAGTCGGCGGCGCGCGGGGGACGCGACCGAGCGGCGCGGTGGCCTTGATCCTTTCCGATGGCGTGCGGACCATCCGCGCCGTCTAGGTGTGCGGGGAGCGTGGGTGCCGATTTGACGCCCGGCCGTCGCCATGTGGGCCGGGGGCTCACCGCTTGGACTTGCATGCTGAAACCGATCGGTTTACGGTGAGTGGAAACCGGTCGGTTTCTCGTCGTGGGGGCGAGTCCGAGAACGAAACTCACTGGGGGAGCGATGACTACCAGGCGCGACGCCGAGCAGCAGTCGCCGGATCCGAAGCTGCCGGCGAAGCTGGCTGGGCACCCGTCGGTGCAGGCCGTACTCGCCCGGCGCAGAGCCGGTGACATCGCGAGCCCGCCGGCGGTGATCGACGCGGCCTGGCTGCGCGAGCTGTGCCTGGCGGCCGGTGCGGACGACGCGGCCGCGGTCAGCCTGGATCACCCCGACCTGGCCGGCGAGCGCGAGCACGCGCTGGCCGCGTTGCCTGGCACCCGTACCCTGATCGCGATGGTGTCCCGGATGAACCGCGACAACTGCCGCTCCCCGGCCCGCAGCGTGGCCAACCAGGAGTTCCACCAGACCGACGAGCAGGCCAACCACGCCGCCCGCAGCGTCACCCAGGCACTGCAGGACGCCGGCTATCGCGCGCTCAATCCCTCGGTCGGCTTCCCCCAGGAGATGGACCGCTACCCTGGCCGGATCTGGGTGGTGGCGCACAAGACCGTCGCGGTGGCCGCGGGGCTCGGCGTGATGGGCCTGCACCGCAACGTCATCCACCCCAAGTTCGGTAGCTTCGTCCTGCTGGCCACCGTCCTGGTGGACGCCCAGGTGAGCGAGTACGGGCAGGCGCTGGATTACAACCCGTGCATCGACTGCAAGTTGTGCGTCGCCGCCTGCCCGGTCGGCGCCATCGGCAAGGACGGAGACTTCGACTTCTTCGCCTGCACCACGCATAACTACCGTGAGTTCATGAGCGGGTTCACCGACTGGGCGCAGACCGTGGCCGACAGCCAGGACGCCGCCGACTACCGCTCCCGGGTCACCGATTCCGAGAGCGCCTCGATGTGGCAGAGCCTGACCTCTCCTCCCGGCTACAAGTCCGGCTACTGCCTGGCCGTCTGCCCCGGCGGCGAGGACGTCCTGGGCCCGTACCTGGAGGACCGCAAGGCCTTCATGGACACCGTGCTGCGGCCGCTGCAGGACAAGAAGGAGACTCTGTACGTCCTGCCGGGCTCGCACGCGCAGGAATACGCCCAGCGCCGCTTCCCCCACAAGCCCGTCAAAGAAGTCACCGGCGGCTGGCAGCCCCCGGCGAAACGCCCCGCATCCTCCTGACCCGTGGTGGCCGCGCTGTTCGGGTTCGGTGTGACGGCCTGGTACGACCGCAAGGGGCTGCATCGCATACCCGCCGAGACCATTTCGTCCCGGCGCGCCCGGGAAACCGATCGGTTTTTAATTCGCTGGAATCGAGTTAACCTCGCTGTATGACTACCGACGTGAGGCCAAGTTCCCGAGAGCGGCTGCTGGAGGCGGCGGCCACGCTCACATACCGAGACGGTGTCGGCATCGGCATCGAGGCGCTGTGCAAGGCGGCGGGGGTGTCGAAGCGCTCCATGTACCAGCTGTTCGAGAGCAAGGACGAGCTGCTGGCGGCGAGCCTGGAGGAGCGCTCGGCCGCCTTCGTGGCGGGGCTTCTGCCCGCGGCGGGTGATGGCCGTTCGCCGCGCGAGCGGATCCTGCACGTCTTCGAGCAGGTGGAGGTGCAGGCGGGTGCGCCCGAGTTTCGGGGTTGTCAGTATCTGGCGGTGCAGATCGAGCTCAAGGATCAGAGCCACCCTGCGAGCCGGGTGGCGCACCGGGTCAAGGGGAACCTGACGGCTTTTTTCCGTACCGAGGCCGAGCAGGGTGGGGCGAGCGATCCGGACCTGCTGGCCCGGCAGCTCAGCGTGGTCTTCGACGGCGCCAGCGCTCGCGCGGGGATCGGAGCCGACAGTCTGACGGGGCTCATCGCGCCCACCGTGGCAACCCTGCTCGATGCGGCAGGCGTGCGCTGACCCGTTGCCCTTTTCGAGCAGGATGTGCCCTAGAAGGGGATGCGGTAGTCGGAGCAAGTCCCTGGCTCGAACGCCGACCCTCTGCTGGCGGACCAGCCTGGACGGAGCGTGACGCGGGATCGGCTTCCTCCTTGAGCTTACGCATGGAAACCGATCGGTTTACGGTGGTTGAAACCGATCGGTTTTCTGCTGAGCAAGGGAGTCCAGGATGGCGACGAATCGGCCGATGGCACTCGTGACGGTGCGTCATCCGGCATCGGAAAGGCGGCCGCGCTCGCGCTGGTCGAAGCGGGCTTCGACGTGGTCGGCACCAGCCGCGACACCTCGCGCGTCACCCTGCTCGACGGTGTGACCTTCGCCGACCTCGACGTGGCCAGTGACGAGTCGGTCATCGCCGTGGTCCAGCAGGTGATCGAGCGGTTCGGGCGAATCGACGTCCTGGTCAACAACGCCGGCATGGGCGCCATCGGTGCCGTTGAGGAGAGCTCCGTCGCGCAGGCCCAGGCCCTCTTCAACGTCAACGTCTTCGGTGTGATGCGCATGACCAAGGCCGTCCTGCCCCACATGCGCGCTCAAGGACACGGGCGCATCATCAACCTCTCCTCCGTGGTCGGCTTCCTGCCCTCGCCTTACATGGCCGCCTACGCCGCCTCCAAGCATGCGATCGAGGGCGGGCGCCACAGCCTTGGGGGAAGGCTGCGTTACCTCAAAGCGGGTTCGGGTGCTCCGCTGGTCCTGCTGCACACCGTGCGAACGCAGGCCGAGCACTTCCGCGGCCTCATCCCCTTGATCTCCGGCCGGTACACCGTGTACGCCCTCGATCTGCCGGGGATGGGCTACTCCGAGATCGTGCCTGGTGCGTCGTACCAGGAGCCGGCGATGCGCGCGGGCGTCGAACGGCTGCTCACCGAACTCGACCTCCATGACGTGACGCTGGTCGGGGAGTCCATGGGGCGGTGCTCGCCCTGAGCACCGCGGCCGATCTGCCGGAGCGCGTACGGCGCGTCGTTGCGGTGAATGCCTACGACTACCGCGGCGGAATCGCCCGGTCCAGTCTTCTCGCCCGTGTGGTGGTCGGCGGTGTCCTCACCCCGGTGGTGGGCCCGATGGTCGCCGGGGTGGAGCCCAAGCCCGCCCTCCGCAGGATCTTGCAGGGCGGCCTGGGCGACAAGTCCGCTTTGCGGGCGGACTACCGGAGGAAGAGCGGCGTTCGTGGCTCGGCGGGCTCGTCGCGGACTGGTCGCCGCAGCAGCGGGCCCACTGGATCGCCGCGCGGGTGCTGCAGCGGTCCGGCCTGCCGACGGTCGACATCCGGGGGGCCATGTTCGTCGAGAACCCCCTGATGACCTGGCTGGCGCTGGAGCCGCTGGGCAACGGGGAGCTGCGCCTGCCCTTCGGCGACCACCGGCTCGCGCCCATCGCGGGTTACGACGTGGCGGAGGTGTGCGCGAAGATCCTGGCCGACCCGGCGCCGCACATCTCCAAGTCCTACGAGCTCAACGGCCCGGAACTGAAGGACATGTACGTGTGCCGAGCGGGCGACTCACGTCCTGACCGGCCCCACGCCCCACTGCGCAGGTCCCAGAACCGCCTGACCTGCGCGGGCTCCGCACCCTGCCGGACGGGCACAGGATGCAATGTGCGGCATCGGCAGGTCGGCGCACAACCTCAGACCGCCATTCGTGACCGTCCTGAAATCTGGCGATAACACCTTCATAACGTCCCATCTACACGTGTTGCTCCTACGGAATCCGTAGCCGAATACTGCATCAACACGAGTAGATGGGACTTCCGTAGTGGTCACACGCCGCGATGTGGCGCGGCTGGCCGGCACCTCAGAGGCTGTCGTCAGCTACGTGCTCAACAACGGGCCGAGGAATGTCGCGCCGCCCACCCGCGAACGGGTGCTGCGCGCGATCGACGAGCTCGGCTACCGGCCGAACGCCGTCGCACGCTCGTTGCGCACCAGCCGTACGCACACGATCGGGCTTGTCGTCCCCGACAACGCCAACCCCTTCTTCGCCGAGCTGGCCCGCGAGATCGAGGACGTCGCCTTCGAGCACGGCCTGACGCTGCTGCTCGGCAACGCGATGGACGACGACGATCGCGAGGCCGCCTACGTGCGGACCCTGATCGACCGCCAGGTGGATGGGTTGATCCTGATTCCCGCCCACGGCCCGCACGCCTGGCGGTCTCAGCTCGCCGCTTCCCGGGTGCCGTGCATCGTGCTCGACCGCGAGCTCGACGACACCCCGGCGAGCCACCTGCTTCTCGACAACGAGGGCGGCGCGTACGAGGCGACCGGCCACCTGCTCGCGCACGGGCAGCGGCGTATCGGCTGCGTGGCGGGACCGAAGGACATCCATCCTACCGTCGAGCGGGTCGCCGGCTGGTCGCGGGCGCTGGCCGAAGCCGGCCTCGATCCAGCCTCCATGCCGCTGGTCCACGGTCCGTTCGGGCGGCGGCAGGGCTACCTCGGCGGCCACCAGCTCCTGTCAATGGAGGACCGGCCCACCGCGCTCTTCGTGACCAGCGACGAGCAGGCGATCGGCGTCATGCGCGCCGCGGCCGAGCTGGGGCTGAGCGTGCCCGGCGACGTCGCGCTGTGCTCGTTCGACGGCATCGCCGCCTCCTCCTACACCGTGCCCGCGCTCAGCACCATGCGCCAGCCGATCGAAGTACTGGGCAGGCGCGCAGTGGAGCTGCTGGTGGCACAGATCGGTGACTCATCGGGAGGCGAGCGGGTCGTCCTGTCAGCCGCCCTGATCAGGCGCGGCTCCTGTGGCTGCCCCGACCCGGTCGGCGGGGTCGACGATGCGTGAGCCGGAGCTGGTCGTCGTCGGCAGCCTCAACATGGATCTCACGGTTCCGGTGACGCGCCTGCCCGGCCGGGGCGAGACGGTCGCGGGCGCCGCCGCGGTGCGGGCCGCCGGAGGCAAGGGCGCCAACCAGGCGGTGGCCGCCGCCCGGCTGGGCGCGCGGGTTCGCCTGGTGGGCCAGGTCGGCGACGACGCGCTGGGCGGCGAGCTGCTCGCCGCCGTGGCGCGCGAGGGCGTGGACGTCTCAGGTGTACGGCGGGCGCCCGCCGCCACCGGGCTGGCGATGATCGTCGTCGAGGACGGTGGCGAGAACATGATCACTGTCGCCAGGGGCGCCAACGGACTGCTCCGCCTCACCGACCTCGACCTCGCCGGCGCCGGCGCGCTCCTGCTGCAGCTGGAGATCCCGGTGGCCGCCTGCCTCGCCGCCGCCCGGCAGGCCAGGGCGCACGGTGTGCCGGTGATCCTCAACGCCGCGCCGTACACGCGGGGTCTTGACGAGCTGCTCACCCAGGTGGACCTGCTGATCGTCAACGAGGGCGAGGCCGCCGCCCTGTGCGGCGGCACCGACCCCGCCGCGCTGCTCGCGCTCGGGCCGCGCGCCGCGGTGGTGACGCTGGGCGAGCGCGGGGCGCGCGGCCAGGACGCCTCCGGCGTCTGCCAGGTGCCCTCCTTCCCCGTGCACGCGGTGGACGCGGTCGGCGCGGGGGACACCTTCTGCGCGCAGCTCGCGCTCTCTTACGCGGCCGGCCTGCCCCTCGACCAGGCGCTACGGCGGGCCTGCGCGGCCGGCGCGCTGGCCACCACCGGCCACGGAGCCCAAACCGCCATGCCCACCGGCGACCAAGTGGAAAGGCTGCTCGCCCATGCGTCATGACGGCCTCTGGCATCCCCGTCTGCTGCACATCCTGTCCGCGGCGGGACACACCGACCTCATCGTGGTGGCCGACCCCGGCCTGCCCGTCCCGCCCGGCGTCGAGACGGTCGACCTCGTCTGGCGCAGGGGCGAGCCTGCCTTCCTGCCCGTACTGGAAGCGGTGCTCGGCGAGCTCGTCGTCGAGACCGCCTACGTCGCCGAGGAGTCGCCGCCCGGCTTCCTCGATGGCGTGCTGACAAGAACAGAACGCATCCCCCACACCCATCTCAAAAAGCTCACCGGCCGGGCCCGCGCAGTCGTGCGGACCGGCGAGGCGACGCCGTACGCGAACGTCGTCCTCCAAGCGGGCGTTCCCTTCTGAAGGAGAAACACCACATGAACAAGAAGATCATCGTCGTGGCCGGTCTGGCACTCGCGCTGACCGCCTGCGGCAAGGAGGGCGGCACCACCGCCCAGCCCGCCGCCGCGCCCAAGCCCGGTGAGAAGCCGAGCGTCTGCCTGGTGATGAAGTCGCTGGCCAACGAGTTCTTCCAGCAGATGCAGAAGGGCGCTCAGGAGCACGCCGCCAAGCGCGGCGACCTCACGCTCAGCGTGGTCGGCATCCAGAACGAGACCGACATCGACAACCAGGTCGCCGCCGTCGAGAAGTGCGTCACCCAGCAGGCCAAGGCGGTCGTGATCGCCCCCGCCGACTCGCGCGCGCTGATCGCGCCGATCAAGCGCGCCGTCGACGCGGGCGTGAAGGTGGTCAACATCGACGTCCAGCTCGACGAGGGCGCGATGAAGGCCGCCGGCATCGGCGACAAGGTGCCCTTCGTCGGCCCCGACAACCGCGAGGGCGCCAAGCAGTCGGGCATGGAGCTGGCCAAGGCCGTCGGCAAGGGCGCCGAGGTCGTCATCCTGGAGGGCAACCCCGGCGCGGCCAACGCCGCCCAGCGCAAGGCCGGCTTCGAGGACGCGATCAAGGCGGGCGGGCTCAAGCTCGTCGACTCCAAGACCGCGCACTGGGAGACCGACGAGGCGCACACCGTCTTCGGCAACATGCTCACCGGGCACCCGAACATCAAGGGCGTGCTGGCCGGCAACGACAACATGGCGCTCGGCGCGCTGAAGGCGATCGAGGAGCAGGGCAAGAAGGATCAGATCAAGATCGCCGCGTTCGACAACATCCCGGCCATCGCCCAGTACGTCAAGGACGGCACCGTCGTGTCCACCCTGGACCAGTACGGGGCGCAGCAGGCCTCCAACGGCATCGACTACGCCATGAAGATGATCGCCGGCGAGAACTTCAGCGGCTGGCAGAAGACCGAGATCAAGCTCATCACGAAGGACAACGTCGGATGATGACCGTCAGCGGCCTCGTCAAGCGCTTCCCCGGTGTGGTGGCGCTCGACGGGGTCGACCTCGACATCCGCGCGGGCGAGATCCACGCCCTCGTGGGGGAGAACGGCGCGGGCAAGTCCACGCTGGTCAAGGCCCTGGCCGGGATCCACGCGCCGGACGGCGGCACGATGACCTTCGACGGCGCGCCGTACACCCCCGCCGGCGCGGCCGACGCTCTGGCCGCCGGGATCTCGGTGGTCCACCAGGAGCTGGCGCTGCTGCCGTACCTCACCGTGGCGGAGAACCTTTTCCTGCGCGCACTGCCGCGCACGGCGGGCGTCGTCGACAGGAAGCGGCTGCGCGCGGACGCCGCGCGGCTGCTGGCCGAGATCGGTCTGGAGGTCTCGCCCGACACCCTGGTCGAGCGGCTCGGCATCGCACAGATGCAGCTGGTGGAGATCGCGAAGGCGATCTCCACCGACTGCAAACTGCTGATCATGGACGAGCCGACCGCGACGCTCACCTCGCGCGAGTCGGGACGCCTGTTCGGCATCCTGCGGGCGCTGCGCGAGCGCGGCGTGGCCATCGTCTACATCTCCCACCACCTCCAGGAGGTGCTGGAGCTGGCCGACCGGGTCACCGTGCTGCGCAACGGGCGCAGCATCGAGACCCGCGAGATGGCCGGCGTGACCGCGCCCGACCTGGTCAGGTCGATGGTGGGGCGCGACCTGGCGCAGGAGTTCCCGGCCAAGCCACCGACGGCGCCGGGCGAGGTGGCGCTGAAGGTGCGCGATCTCAAGGTCGCGGGCTTCGAAGGGCCGCTCTCCTTCTCGGTACGGCGCGGCGAGGTCGTGGGCCTGGCCGGGCTGGTCGGCTCCGGCCGTACCGAGGCGATGCGCGCGATCTTCGGCGCTGACCCCGCCTTGTCAGAAAATATCGAGCTTTACGGCAAGAAGGTGCACATCCGGCACCCCCAGGACGCGGTACGGCACGGCATCAGCCTGCTCACCGAGGACCGCAAGTCGCAGGGCCTGGTCCTCGACCTGCCGATCAGCGCCAACGTCACGCTCGCCAAGCTGCGCGGCTTCCTGGTGCGCTTCGGCCGGGAACGCTCGCTCGCCGAGGACCTCGGCCGGCGCCTGCACCTGCGCTCCGCGGGCGTCGACCAGCACGTGCGCACCCTGTCGGGCGGCAACCAGCAGAAGGTCGTGCTGGCCAAGTGGCTCAACGCCGGATCCGACATCCTGATCGTGGACGAGCCCACCCGCGGCATCGACGTCGGCGCCAAGTACGAGATCCACGAACTGCTGCTCGGCCTGGCCGCGGAGGGCAAGGCCCTGCTCGTCGTCTCCTCGGACCTGCCGGAGCTGATGGGCATCTGCGACCGCCTCCTGGTCTTCTCCCGCGGCAAGATCGCCGGCGAGGTCGCCCGGGCTGACTTCGACGCCGAGCACATCCTCACGCTGGCCTACTCGGGCTACCTCAAGAACGGTGAAACACAATGATCAAAAGGCTCGTGCTCGGCGAGGCCGGTATCGGCGTCGCCCTGGTGCTGCTCGCGGGCTTCTTCGTCATCGCCGCCCCGAGCTTCGCGACCGAGCAGAACCTGCGCAACATCATGACCCAGATCACGCTGAACACCGTGCTCGCCGTGGGCATGACGTTCGTGATCCTGGTCGGCGGCATCGACCTGTCGGTCGGCTCGGCGATGGCGCTGTGCGCGGTCGTGTCGGGCACCATGATGGCCGGATCCGGCTCCGACCTGACGCTGGTCGGCGGGATCCTGGTGAGCGTGCTCGTCGGCGGCGTGGTCGGCTGGGTCAACGGGTTCGTGTCAGAACAGTGGCGGGTACCGTCGTTCATCGTCACCCTGGCCATGCTCAACATCGCGCGCGGCGGCGCCGAGCGGTACACCGACGCGGCCACCATCTACAACCTGCCCGCCGCGCTCAACGACTTCGGCACTCTCACGCTCGTGGGCATCCCCGCCGTGTTCTGGGTGGCGCTGCTGCTGGCAGGGGCCGGCTGGTTCGTGCTGTCGCGCACCGTCTTCGGGCGGCTGATCTACGCCACCGGCAACAACGAGGAAGCCGTCCGCCTGTCCGGCCACAAGACCTCCCGCATCAAGATCGCCGCCTTCATGATCGCCGGATTGACCGTGGGCATCGCGGCCATCCTGTACATGGCCAGGCTCAACATCGCCAGCCCCATCCTGGGCCAGGGCTACGAGCTCAACGCGATCGCCGCCGTGGTCATCGGCGGAGCCAGCCTGATGGGCGGGCGCGGCTCCATGGTCGGTACGTTCCTCGGGGCGTGCCTGCTCGGCGTGCTCACCAACGGGCTGCTGCTCATGGGCGTCTCCGACTTCGAACGGCAGATCATCACCGGGCTGGTGATCCTGGTCGCCGTGGTGCTGGACGCGTACCGGCTGCGCCTGGCCCGCAAGCTGGCCGTCGCCCAGCCCGCGCAGGCACTCACACCGGCGATGACCCCCTCCTGACCATCGACCAGCCCGGCGGGCGGCGATGTGGCCGCGGAATGCCATCGGGCGGGATCGTACGGCGCCGTCCGATCCCGCCCGGCCCCCGCGCTCAGACGTCGATCCACCAGAGCTGCTCGCCGCCTTGGTGGCAGCGCCACTGGTAGATGTCCGTCCACTCCTCGACGAACCGGGCGTCGAGGCACTTGCTGGTCCCCACGTTCCAGAACTCGTAGTACCCGTCGTCGCGCGCCACGAGATGCCACTTCTGGTTGGTGCCCTGGTGGCAGCCGAACGTCATGCCGGTGGCGCCGTCGGCCGTGGACCAGCCGCCGACCTCCAGGCACGCCTTGGTGGCGGTGTTGATGACGAAGTACTGGTGCGGTACGTCGTTGCCGGCGGCGTCCTTGACCTTGATGAGGTCCCAGCGGTCGTGCCCCCAGCCGGAATTGCAGCGCAGGAGCAGGACGTTCCCCCCGTCGGTGCCGGGCCCGTTGACGCAGCGGTGACTGCGGGTGTTCCAGAGGATGATGTTGTGCCGCTCTCCGGGGGCCTCGGCGAGTCGCGCCGCGCCCGCGGAGGAGGCGTCCGTCGTGGCGATCTCCGTGAGGACCTGGGTGGAGAACGCCGCGGTGAGAGCGAGAGCGGCGGCCGCCGTGCGACGACGGAACGCGTGTTTCATCTCGGGCTCCTTCTGGGTCGCTGTTGGTGGGACGACCGTCGCACGGCCGAAGGGGGCCGATCGAGGGCGTACGGATCGTCCGTACAAGCCCGTACAGGAGCCGATCTCACATTCCGCGGTTACCGGCAAGCGGGCTGGAACGTCACGCCCGGCAGGTATCGCGCCCATTCGCCGGCCGTGATGCGCGGATGAGCGAGCGCGCAGACCTGGGCGGCGACGCGGCCGGGATCGATGTCCCACAGCCGGGCGGTGGAGTCGGCGGCGCCGGTGACGAGCGTGCGTCCGTCGGGGGCGAACGCCACCGCGTTGAGCACGTCGGTGTGCCCGGTCAGGGTGACCGGCGGGCGGGGGGTACGCGGGTCGGTCACGTCCCAGATGCGCAGGGCGCGATCGGCTCCGGCGGTGGCGAGGATCCGGCCGTCGGGGGTGAAGGCCAGGTCGTTGATGTTGTTGCTGTGCCCGGAGAGCACCGAGAGCAGGCCGGGGTGGCTCGGATCTGTCACGTTCCACAACCGCGCGGTGTGGTCGGCTCCGGCGGTGGCGAGCACGCGGCCATCGGGGCGGAACAGCGCTCTGAAGACGTTCTGGGTGTGGCCGTTGAGGGTGGCGAGCGGCGCGGGCCGGCGCGGGTCGGTCACGTCCCACAGCCGGGCGGTGTGGTCGGCGCTGGCCGTGGCGAGGACCCGCCCCGACGGGTCGAAGACCGCCGAGATGACCGCGGCGCCATGACCGGTGATCGTGGCGAGTCGCCGGGGGTGGCGGGGGTCGGACACGTCCCACAGCCGGGCGGTGGAGTCGGCTCCGGCGGTGGCGAGCGTGCGGCCGTCGGGGCTGAACATCACCGAGAAGACGTTCGAGATATGGCCGGTGAGGGTGGCCAGCGGAACCGGGCGGCCGGGGACGGACAGATCCCACAGCCGGGTCGTGGCGTCGAGGCTGGCGGTGGCCAGTACGCGGCCGTCCGGCCGGAACGCCAGCCAGCTCACGCCGTCGGTGTGGCCGCGCAGCGTGGCCAGTTTGACCGGGTGGGCGGGGTCGGCCACGTTCCACAACCCGGCCGTGCCCTGGCCGCCGGCGGCCAGGAGACGTCCGCTCGGATCGAACTCCACCGAGCTCACCCCGCCGCTGTGGCCGCCGATCACGTGGCCGGGCAGGTCCCACAGGCGGACCACGTTGTCCTGCCCGCCGCTGACGAGCGTGCGGCCGTCGAGGCTGAAGGACACGGTGTAGACGGTGTCGGCGTGTCCTTCGAGGGTGATCGGGGAGTCCGGGGCGCGCGGGTCGGAGATGTCCCACAGCCGTACCGTGGTGTCGTAGCTGCCGCTGGCCAGCAGGCCGGCGTCGGGGCTGAAGGCGAGCGAGACGACGCCGTTGCGATGCCCGGCGAGGATCACCGGCCGGCCGGGACGGCGCGGGTCGGAGACGTCCCACAGCCGTACGGTGGCGTCGAACCCGCCGGTGGCGAGCAGGCGGCCGCTCGCATCGAACGCCGCCGACAGCACCCGGTCGGTGTGCCCGGCCAGCTCCGTCAGCACGCGCGGCCGGCGCCGGTCCGTCACGTCCCACAGGCGGAGGGTGTACGAGGGGCCGTGGGTGAGGAGGGTGCGGCCGTCGGGGGAGAAGACGGCCAGCCCGGCGGCGTCGCGCCGGCCGGTCAGAACGGTCAGCCGGCTGGGGTGGTAGGGGTCCTTGACGTCCCACAGTCGTACGGTCGCGTCGTAGCTCGCGCTGGCCAGCGTGCGCCCGTCGGGGCTGAAGGAGACGTGCCGGACATCTCCGGTGTGCCCGGTGAGGGTGGCGGCGGCGCGCGGGTGGCGCGGGTCGGCCAGGTCCCACAGCCGTACGGTCCGGTCGCTGCTCGCGGTGGCCAGCGTACGCCCGCCGGGGGCGAACACGGCCGCCGTGACGCCGCCCGTGTGCCCGGTCAGCGTCGCCACGGTCCTCGGCCGGTGCCGGTCGGCGACGTCGTACAGCCGGACGACGCCGTCGAGCGCGGCGGTGACCAGGAGACGCGCGTCCGGACTGAACTCGGCGGCGTACACGGCGAGGGTGTGCCCGGTCAGAAGCGTCGCGTAGTGGGAGGAGAAGGCGCTGAGCAGGCCGCCGCGGGCCTCCGCGGTGGGGGAGAGGCGGTAGGCGGCCAGGTTGAGCTGCGCCGCCAGCGCCGGATTGACGGCGCGCAGCCCGGCGGCCTCTTTGGCGGCGTTCCCCGCCAGGGCCATGTCGCGCTGCTCCTGAGTGTCGCGCTGGCTCCTGACGGCGACGACGCCCGCCGCGGCCGTGAGGACGAACAGCACCACCAGCCCGGCGACCAGCCGGCGCAGACGCCGGGTGCCGCGCCGCGCGGCCCGCTGCTCCTCCAGCTCGCGCCGGACCGAGGCGTCGAGGAACTCGCGCGCCAGCGGGCTCATGTCGGCGGCGGTCGTCGCGCCGCCGACCCATTCCCGCGCGGCGGCCAGGCGCGTGCCCCGGTACAACGCGGCCGGGTCCCGGTGCTCGCGGTGCCAGTTGGCGGCGGCCTCGGCCAGCCGCCGCCCCACGACCAGCCCCGTACGGTCGGTGTCCAGCCACGCTCGCAGCTGCGGCCAGGCCGTCAGCAGGGCCTCGTGGCTGATCGCCACGGTGTCCACGTCGGCCGTGATCAACCGCTGGGCGACGAACCTGTCGAGTACGTCCTCGCGCCGCGCGGCCTCCTCGTCCCCGGCCTCGGCGAGCAGCTCGGCGGTGACCATCCGGCGGCGTGTGTCGGCGGTGTCGGCGGCGACGTGGACCAGGCTGAGGAACAACCGGCGGGCCTGCTCCCGCTCCTGCGCCCCGAGCTCGTCGTAGACCTTGCTCGCACTGGCCGCCACGGCGCCGTCGATCCCGCCGGCCTCGCGATAGTCGTTGATCGTCAGGCGTCGGCCCTGGCTGCGGGACCAGGTGGCGTACAGGGCGTGGGACAGCAGCGGCAACACCCCGGCCTCGTGCGCCGCGCCCTGCTTCCCGACCGGGGATGCCACATCGCGCGCTTGCCCGCCAGGAAGTGCCGCATCGCGCGCTTGCCCGCCAGGGGGTGCCACATCGCGCAGCAGCAGCTCGACCAGGCCCTCTTCCAGCTCCAGCTTCGCCTTGCGCGCGGGCTCCACGATCGCCGCGCGCAGCTCGGCCTCGCTCATCGGGCCGACCGCGACCTGACCGGCCTGCACCGCCGCGACGAGGCGGGGGTGGCGGAGCACCTGGCCGTAGAAGTCGGCTCGCAAGCCCACCACGACCAGCGCACCGGCGTCGGCCGCCGCGCACAGGGCGCCGATGAACGCCTGCCGCTCGCCCTCGTCGGCGCACGCGCTGAAGACCTCCTCGAACTGGTCGACGACCAGCACCGGCGCCGGATCGCCCGGCGCGGGCCGCAGCAGCTCACCACACCGGCTTGGCTCGGCCCGCAGCGCCGCCACCAGCTCAGCGACCGTGGCGCTGGGCGGTCTGGGGGTCGCCGTGCCGGACGGTTCGGGGGTCGCGGTGCCGGACGGCTCGGTAGCCGTCGTGGCGGGTGGCTCGGTGGCTGTCGTGGCGGGCGTCAGCCGGGCGGCCAGCTCGTTCAGCGGGTGGGAACCGGGTGTGAACAGCGGCTCCTGCCACAGGGCCACGCCCGGCACCCGGCCGGCCGCGAGAGCGGGGATCAGTCCGGCGCGCAGCAGCGACGACTTCCCCGCCCCGGACGCCCCCACGACCACCTGCACCCCGCCCCCGGCGGCGCGCAGCCCGTTCAGCCGGTCGAGCAGCAGGCTGGTAAGGGCCTCGCGCCCGAAGAACCAGGCGGCGTCCTCAGGCCCGAAGCTCGCCAGCCCCTTGTACGGCTCCGCCCCCGCCGGACGGCGGCCGGGCGCCCGGCGGACCCGCAGCCAGGCACGTAACCACTGCTCGAGCACGCCGGGATCGTCCACCCCGCACACGGTCAGCAGCCGTACCAGCAGATCGCGCAGGGCCGTGGACGGCAACCCGCGCCCTGCGAACCAGTCGCCTATCGTGCTGTGCGCGCCACCGACACCGATCTTGACCGCCACCTGCCGGACCGTCATCCCCGACCGTTCACGCAGCAGCGTCAGCTCCCGCGCGAAGTCCTGCCGGGTACGGACCCGCCCGGGATCAGGCAGATCCGGCTCACCCTCGATCACGCCCGCCATCCCGCCTCCCATCCCACCCCAAGCAGTCACAACGTTACGATCGGTAAGGCTTCCACCGCGCGCATCTGGCCGGTAGTTGACACATGTGAGCGTGACTTATCAGAAGGGCCTCCACTTCGCTCCGGGCGTTCTTCTGGGGCGCTTCGGCGCACAACGGGCTTCGCTTGTGGGCGCTTCGCGCCTTCAGAGCTCAGGCGCTGCTTCCAGCCGGGCAAAAGCCCCGACCCCGGAAGGACCTCGCTGCACGAGGACGCAGGCAGCTCGTCCAGCAGGGCCCGGGTCGTCCGCGGCAGCCGCTCCACCGTGGACCGGCAGGAACCGGTCCTCGAAGCCTTGACCCCCCGGTCCACCATGAGGAGCAGCGCCCGCGGGACGAGGTGAGCGCGATGACCGGACTCGCCCCGCTCCCACGCCTCAGGCTGACAGCGGCGGGGACAGTGAGACGGGTCGCCTGCCTGGACGCCGAATCGCGGCTCACATAGGTATAGGCGATATGCCCGATCGCAATCAGGGCTTTGTGCGTGGTCGGTGGCGTGTGGTTGATTCGGATGGCTCCCGCAGGCCTGTTCCGAGCGGCGAATCCATCCATGACACCCAGCGGTCCACCGCGGGCAGCGGTGCCCGCACCTACGTGAGGAGAAGCGTGTGAGGGACGCGGTCATCGTCGACGCGGTGCGCACGCCCGTCGGAAAGCGCAACGGGGCCCTGGCCGGTGTTCACCCGGCGAACCTGTCCGCGCACGTCCTGACGGCGCTCGTCGAGCGTACGGGCGTGGAGCCGGGGGAGATCGACGATGTCATCTGGGGATGTGTCAGTCAGGCCGGGGACCAGTCCGGCAACATCGCACGCGTCGCGGTGCTGGCGGCGGGCTGGCCGGAATCAGTGCCCGGCACGACAGTCGACCGGCGGTGCGGCTCCAGCCAGCAGGCGGTGCACTTCGCGGCGGCGGGAGTGATCGCGGGACACTACGACTTCGCGATCGCCGGTGGGGTGGAGTCGATGAGCCGGGTGCCCATGGGATCGGCCGCGCGCGACGGCCGCCCGTACCCGGAGGAGGTCCTCGAACGCTACGGCGTGGACGGCTTCAACCAGGGCATCGGGGCGGAGATGATGGCCAAGCGGTGGGGCTTCTCGCGGCGGCGGCTCGACGAGTACGCGGCGCGGTCCCACGCCAGGGCGGCCGCGGCCGTCGACTCGGGCGCGCTCGACGGACAGCTCGCTCCCGTACCAGGTGCTCTCCGTACAGATGAGGGCATTCGCGGATCATCGGTGGAGACGCTGGGCGGGCTTAGGACCGCCTTCAGCGAGGACGGCGTGATCACCGCGGGCAACGCGTCGCAGATCTCCGACGGCGCGGGGGCGCTGCTGATCACGTCCGGCGAGATCGCCCGGACGCGAGGGCTGCGGCCGATCGCCCGCGTGCACAGTGTCGCGCTGGCCGGGGACGATCCGGTCATCATGCTGACCGCGCCGATCGAGGCGACGGCGAAGGTGCTGAAGAAGTCCGGTCTGCGCATCGAGGACATCGGCGCGTACGAGGTGAACGAGGCGTTCGCACCCGTGCCGCTGGCCTGGCAGGCGGAGACGGGCGGCTCCGGCGACCGGCTCAACCCTCTGGGCGGGGCGATCGCGGTGGGGCACCCGCTGGGCGGTTCGGGAGCCGTTCTGATGACTCGTCTGGTGCACCACATGAAGGACCAGGGCCTGCGCTACGGCCTGCAGACCATGTGTGAGGCGGGCGGCATGGCCAACGCGACCATCCTCGAGCTGCTCTGAAGGCAACGATCCCGGCCTGAGAGATCCCGGCAGAAAGATCCCCGACTGAGAGGAGCCGCGCGCATGCGGTTGGAAGGACTGTCCATCGCCGTCACCGGAGGCGCGTCCGGACTGGGGCTGGCAACGGCCCGCCGGGTGGTCGAGGCGGGCGGCCGGGTCACCCTCATCGACCTGCCCACTTCCGCGGGCACCGACGTCGCCAAGGAGCTCGGCGGCGCGGCGAGGTTCGTCGCCGCGGACGTCACGGATGCCGGCCAGTTCGGGGCGGCGCTCGACGCGGCCGACGCGGACGGCGGGTTGCGGGGGCTCGTGCACTGCGCGGGTGCCGGCCGCAGGCTCAGGTTGCTCGACAAGGACGGCAATCCCGGCTCACTTGAGGACTTCGAATGGGTGATCAGGCTCAACCTGATCGGCTCGTTCAACGCCCTGCGCCTCGCCGCGGCCCGCATGGCGCGCCATGACGAGGTGGGCGGCGAGCGCGGCGCCATCGTGTTGACCGCGTCGGTCGCGGCCTACGAGGGCCAGATCGGGCAGATCCCGTACACCGCCGCGAAGGCCGGCATCGTCGGGATGACCCTGACAGCGGCCCGCGACCTGGCCAGCCGGTCGATCCGGGTGTGCACGATCGCGCCCGGGATCATGGACACACCCCTGCTGGCCCGCCTGCGCGACGACGTGCGGGCCTCGCTGGAGGCCAGCGTGCCCAACCCGGCGCGGCTCGGGCGTCCGGAGGAGTTCGGGCAACTGGCGTGCCAGATCCTGGAGAACGGCTACCTCAACGGCGAGACCATCCGCCTCGACGGCGCCATCCGCATGGCCCCCCGCTGACCCGCTGCCCGCTCCGATCCGCTGCCCGCTCTGATCCGGTCAAGTTCTCGATCCGGCTGAGGGCCCGCCCGAGTTTGTCCGCTATGCGCCAGACGGGCCGTCCACACCGGACGAGCCGCCCGCCGATACAGTCGGCCCGTGGACCTGCACCAGATCAAGTACTTCCTGGCGGTCGTCGACCACAACGGCATCAACGCGGCCGCGACCGTCCTGGACGTCGCCCAGCCCACCATCTCGCAGGCCATCCAAGGGCTCGAGCGTGAGCTGGGCGTCCCGCTGTTCCACCGCATCGGCCGCGGCATGGTGCTCACCTCGGCCGGGCACAGCCTGGTCGGACCCGCGCGCCGTGTCCTGCGCGACGTCGTCGCCGCCGAGGGATCCCTGGTGGACGCGGCCGGACGGCCGCGGGGCCGGCTGGACATCTTCGCCATGCCCGCGTTGTCGGCCGATTCGGTGGCGCGCCTGGTGGGCGCCTTCCGCAGGGAGTTCCCGAAGGTGTCGATCAGGATCGGGGACCTGCGCGACGAAGCGATGGCGACGTCCCTGATCAGGGAGGGCCACTGCGAGATCGTGGTCTGCCATCTGCCCGCGGTCGGCCACGCGGGGCTGGAGGTCTGCGAGCTCGGGCTGCAGGAGTACTGGCTGGTGCTGCCGCCTGGATCGGCGCCGCGTCCCGACGGTCCGTTGCCGCTGTCGGAGCTGCCGGACCTCCCGCAGGTGACCGTGCCGCGGGGCAGCTCCCTGGCGGTCGGCGAGATCGAGCAGGCGGTCGCGGCGGCGGGCCGTGCCATCAGCCCGTCCGTCGTGGTGGAGCACCGCGAGGCCCGGCTGCCCCTCGTGCTGGCCGGTGTGGGCGCCACGTTCCTGGAACGGTCGATGGCCGAGGCCGCCGCGGCGAGAGGGGCCGTGGTGCGCTCACTCGAGCCGCGGATCAGCCGGGCCTATGGACTGGTGTACGACCCGGCCGCGCTGTCGCCTGCGGGCCGCGCGTTCGTCGACCTGGCTCAGGCGAGCGTCACGGACTGAGCCCGCCAGCGTTCGCGCAGCTCGTTCTTGCGCACCTTGCCGCTGGCGTTGCGCGGCAGCTCCGTGACCACCACCACAAGCCGCGGCACCTTGTACGCCGCCAGCCGGGCCCGGCACCACTGCCCGATCTCCTCCGCGGTCGGGGAGCCGGGGGCGCCGGCGGAGACGACGACGGCCAGCGGCGTCTCGCCCCACCGCTCGTCCGGAACGCCCACCACGGCGACCTCGGCCACCTTCGGATGGGCGGCGATGGCCTCCTCCACCTCGGCGCAGTAGATGTTCTCGCCACCGGAGATGATCATGTCTTTGAGGCGGTCAACGACGTAGATGTAGCCGTCCTCGTCCTGGCGGACGAGATCACCGGAGTGGAACCAGCCGCCCGCGAACGCCTCGGCGGTTTCGGCGGGCTTGTTCCAGTAGCCGGTCATGATCGACGGGCCGCGGTAGACGATCTCGCCGACCTGCCCCTGAGGCACGTCGTTCATCCGCTCGTCCACGATGCGGACCTCGACGTTGAGCAGCGGCGTCCCCACCGAGCCGATCTTGCGCAGCGCGTCCTCGCCGCGGAGCATCGTGCTCACCGCGCCGCACTCGGTCTGCCCGAACACGCTCGACAGCTTCGCGTCCGGGAACGTGTCGATCATCCTGTGCAGCAGGGCCTTCGTCGCGGGCGCGGCGCCCCACGAGATGATCCGCAGGGCGGACAGATCCTTGTCCTTGATGTCCGGGATATCGACGATGGCCTGCCATTGGGCGGGGACGAGGAAGCAGTATCCGATGCGCTCGCGTTCGAGCGTGTCCACGATCTCGGCCGGGTCGAACCGGCCCGACCTGGCGATCACGGTCTTCGCGCCGAGCAGGACGCTCGACAGCAGCGCCGCCAGGCCGCCGATGTGGAAGAGCGGAGTGCTGATCAGCCAGACCCGGCAGTCGCTGGGCAGCCCGGTGTGCGCGATCCTGCTCATGGTCTGGATGAGAAGGTTGTAGTGCGTCAGCACCGCGCCCTTGGGTCGTCCCGTGGTGCCGGAGGTGTACATGATGAAGGCCGGGGCGTGGAGATCGACCGCCACGTCGATCCCGGACGCGGGCGCGTCGCGCAGCGCGTCCTCGTACGCCTCCATGCCGCCGTGCAGGTCGCCCGGCCCGACCATGAGGCTGTGACGCAGCGCCGGCGCGTCCTGGCACGCCTGCGCGAACGTCGCGGCCAGCGCCGACTCGACGACCGCGACGACGGCCCCGCTGTCGGCCAGCTGGTAGGACACCTCCTCGGCGTGCAGCCGGAAGTTGACCGGAACGCAGACGGCGCCCAGCCTGGCGCAGGCGAAGAACGTCTCCACCATCTCCAGCCGGTTGAACGTCATCACCATGACCCGGTCGCCCGGCTCGACCCCGCGCGTCCGAAGCACGTGGGCGAGCCGGTCGACCCGCTCGTCCAGCTCCCGGTACGTGCGATCGACCCCGTCCATGCGCAGCGCCACGGCGCCGGGGACCGAGCGGGCATGCCGGGCGAGCTGGTCGCCGATCGTCATGCCTCCGGAGGTGGGGGGCAGCGCCGTGTTCACGTGGAATCTCCTTCGCATCCGGCCCGAGGCCCGCTGCCGAGAGTCGACCACCCATCGGAGCGGGGCGCAAAGACCGAACGCCGCATCGTCCGATAGGCCGGACCTATGCGTCAAGCGCTCATGGCCGCCGCGACCTCCAGGAACGCCGTGGCGGCGGGGGAGAGCGGGCCGGAGCGGTGCACGAGCCGTACCGTGCGCCGGACCTGGGGCGAGGTGGAGCGCACCACGACGTTGCGCAGCTCGGCCTCGGCGATCGGCCGGGGCAGGAACGTGGCGCCCGCGCCGTGCATGACCAGCTCCCAGATCGCCTGCCGGTGCGCGCACTCGACGGCGACGAGGTCGATGGCCTGCCCGAGGGCGTCGTCGATGGCGGCCCGGCCGCCCGCGTCGGAGTACTCCAGCACCAGGGGGATCTCGGCGATCGCCTCCAGCGGGACCGGGTCGGGGAGCGTGGCTGCCAGGTCGGGCGGCAGGACCAGGGTGATCTCCTGGTCCCACAACTCGCGGGTGCGCAGCATGTCGCTTTTCACCGGGAAGTCCGTCAGCCCCAGCTCGGCGTGGCCCTGGCGGACCTGGCTCTCCACTCCGGACGAGCTGCCCGGATCGCGTACGGTGACCAGGACGCCGGGATGCAGCCGCCGCAGCTCGCTGATCAACCTCGGCAGCGGGTCGGCGGACAGCGTCGACAGCACCGCTATCTCCAGGCGTCCGGTGAGCAGGTCTCGGACGGCGTGCACCCGGCGCTTGGCGCTCTCGACGTCGGCCAGGATCTGCCGCGCCGGACCGGCGAACGCCTGCCCGTCGGCGGTCAGCGTGAGCCCGCGCCCGGACCGGTCGAAGAGCTGGGCGCCGAGCTGGCGTTCCAGGCTGCGGATGGCCTGGGACAGGGACGGCTGCGCGATGTACAGCTCCTTGGCGGCCTTGGTGATGCCACCGTGGTCGATGACCGCGACGAAGTACGCGACGAGCCGGAGGTCCATACCTCGGACACTATCTCTGACCTGAGCTCATAGGCGCCGCCGATAGATCCATACGCACTCTGGTCTTGGCGCTCACCGGCCCGGTGATGATGCAGTCAGGAGTAGCCGACCCGTATCCCACCGGCCCACTCAGGAGTTCCGAACAGATGACGACCGAGAGCGACGAGGTGCTGGTGCGCCATGAGGCGCGCGTCGCGGTGATCACCATCAACCGGCCGCACGCGAAGAACGCCGTCACCCGGGCGGTGTCCGAGGGCATCGCCGCCGCGCTCGACGAGCTGGACCGCCGCGACGACCTGTCCGTCGGCGTCCTCACCGGGGCCGGGGGCAGCTTCTGCGCGGGAATGGACCTGAAGGGGTTCCTGCGCGGCGAGCGGCCGAGCATCGAGGGCAGGGGATTCGCGGGCGTGACCGAGGCGCCGCCGAACAAGCCGTTGATCGCGGCGGTCGAGGGCTACGCGCTGGCGGGAGGCTGCGAGATCGTCCTCGCGTGTGACCTGGTGGTCGCGGCGCGGACGGCCAGGTTCGGCATCCCGGAGGTCAAGCGCGGCCTGGTCGCGGCCGCCGGTGGGCTGCTGCGCCTGCCGCACCGCATTCCCGAGCAGATCGCGATGGAGCTCGCGCTGACCGGCGACCTGATCGCCGCCGAGCGTGCGTACGAGATCGGCCTGGTCAACCGGCTCGCCGAGGAGGGGAAGGCCCTCGACGAGGCGCTCGCGCTCGCGGCCAGGATCGCGGAGAACGGCCCGCTCGCCATCCTCGCCAGCAAACGGGTGATCAAGGAACACGGGCAGTGGCCGGAGCCGGAGAGGTTCGCCCGGCAGCGCGCGATCATCGAGCCCGTCTTCGCGTCGGCGGACGCTCAGGAGGGCGCCCGCGCGTTCGCCGAGAAGCGCCGAGCGAACTGGCAGGGCCGATGAGCGGGCCGATGAGCGGGCCGATGGTTGGGCCGATGGTTGGGCACGGTCCCCTCGCGGGGGTGCGGGTCGTCGAGCTCGGTGGCATCGGCCCGGTCCCGTTCGCCGCGATGCTGCTGGCCGACCTGGGGGCGGAGGTGATCCGCGTGCACCGCCCCGCCGACCGGGACGCGCGGCCCAATCCGGTGCTCGACCGGGGCCGCCGGTCTTTGGTCGTGGACCTGAAGAACCCGCGCGGCGCGGCGGTCGTACGCGCTCTGATCGACACGGCGGACGCGGTGCTGGAGGGCTTCCGCCCCGGAGTGGCCGAGCGCCTGGGCTTCGACCCGGTGACGCTCGCCGAGCGCAACCCGCGGCTGGTGTTCGGCCGCATGACCGGCTTCGGCCAGGACGGGCCGCTGGCGATGCGGGCCGGGCACGACATCAACTACATCGCCCTGTCCGGCGCACTCGGCGCGATCGGGCGCGCGGGCCAGCCGCCCACGCCGCCGCTCAACCTGGTCGGCGACTTCGGGGGCGGCGGCATGCTCCTCGCGCTCGGCGTGCTGGCCGCCGTGCTGAACGCGCGCGCCTCGGGGGGTGGCCAGGTCGTGGACGCCGCGATGGTCGAGGGCTCCGGCCTGCTGATGTCCATGATCTACGGCCGGTACGCCCAAGGCGCCTGGACCGTCAACCGCGGCGAGAACGTGCTCGACGGCGGCGCCCCCTTCTACGACACCTACGAGTGCGCCGACGGCAAGCACATGGCCGTGGGGGCGATCGAGCCTCAGTTCTTCGCCAACCTCGTGGCCGTCCTCGGTGTCGCCGGCCGGATCGACCTGGCCGCCCAGCGGGACCCGGCCACCTGGCCCGCGATGCGGGAGAGCTTCGCGAAGGCGTTCATGGACGCCACGCGCGAGGAGTGGGTCGAGCGGTTCTCCGGCACCGACGCCTGCGTCACGCCGGTGCTGACCATGGACGAGGTCCTTTCACACCCCCACAACGCGAGCAGGAAGAGCTTCTTCACCGACTCGGAGGGGGCGATCCACCCCGCGCCCGCGCCCCGGTTCGACGCCACCCCCAGCAGCAGGCCGCGGCCCGCGCCGGCCCCCGGCCGGGACACCCGCGCGATCTTGTCCGAGCTGGGCCACACCCCCGAGGACATCGAGAGCCTGCTGGGGGAAGGGGTGGTGCGGTGAGCGCGACCGAGTCGCGGGCCCGGCTCAGGTGAGGCACCCGCACGTGAAGCAGACCAGGAACACTTCAGGACGGAGACAGGCAGTGGAGACGGAAGCGTTCCAGGAGGTGCTCGCGGCCGTGCGCACCTTCGTGCGCAAGGAGGTCGTGCCCGCGGAAGACGTCATCGAGCAGACCGACGAGATCCCCGAGTCGCTGCGCGCGCAGGCGGCCGACATGGGGCTGTTCGGCTTCGCGCTGCCCGAGGAGTACGGCGGCCTCGGCTTTTCGATGATCGAGGACGTGCAGCTCGCGATGGAGCTCGGCCACACGACACCGGCCTTCCGCTCGATGCTCGGCACCAACAACGGCATCGCGGGACAGGTGCTGGTCAACTTCGGCACCGACGAGCAGAAGCGGCGGTACCTGCCGGACCTGGCGTCCGGAACCAAGATCGCCTCGTTCGCGCTGACCGAGTCGGAGGCGGGTTCGGACCCGAGCGGGCTGCGCACCCGCGCGTCCCGGGTCGAGGGCGGCTACCGGATCACCGGCCAGAAGCGGTTCATCACCAACGCCGACCGCGCCGACGTGTTCATGGTCTTCGCCAAGACGGGCGCCGAGCAGATCTCGGTCTTCACGGTCGAGGCCGGCTCCCAGGGGGTCACGGTCGGCCCCAAGGACGACAAAATGGGGCAGCGCGGCGCGCACACGGCCGAGGTCTTCTTCGACGACGTCTTCGTACCCGGCTCCGCGCTGGTCGGC
The DNA here is from genome assembly GCF_020215705.1 of Nonomuraea aurantiaca. GTDB lineage: Bacteria > Actinomycetota > Actinomycetes > Streptosporangiales > Streptosporangiaceae > Nonomuraea > Nonomuraea aurantiaca. The sequence goes on from NZ_JAIWNB010000018.1 coordinate 69,861, forward strand.
GGCGTCGAGGGCGACGGCTTCGCGGCCGCCATGCGCTCGCTGGCCCGCGGCCGGCTGCACATCGCGGCGGTCTGCGTGGGGCTCGCCCAGCGGCTGGTCGAGGAGAGCGTCGCCCACGCCGCGGCGACCCGGCAGGGCGACCATCCGATCGCCGAGTTCCAGCAGGTCCAGGCGATGCTCGCGGAGTCGCAGACCGAGCTGTTCGCGGGCCGCGCGATGGTGCTGGAAGCGGCGAGGGCCTACGACGACGGCAGCGACCGCCGCATGGCCCCGTCGTGCGCGAAGCTGTTCTGCTCGGAGATGGTGGGCCGGGTGGCCGACCGCGCGGTCCAGATCCACGGCGGCATGGGGTACATGCGGACGGTCCCGGTTGAGCGGTTCTACCGTGACGCCCGCCTGTTCCGGCTGTACGAGGGCACCAGCGAGGTGCAGAAGGTCATCATCGCCAAGCAGCTCCTCAGGGGAGTGAGTGGAGAGCGGCCATGAGCACACTGACCGAGGACGAGCGGGAGATCGTCGCACTGGCCGGCGAGTTCGTCGACGAGCGGGTGCGGCCCCGGGTGCGGGACTACGAGTCGGTGGACGCATACCCGGCCGAGTTCATCGACGAGATGAAGAAGCTGGGCTTCTTCGGCCTGCTCGGTCCCGCCGAGCACGGCGGCGTGGACGTCAGCGCGGCGTGCTTCGCCCGCGTGACCGAGGAGCTGGCTCGCGGCTGGATGAGCCTGGCCGGAGCCATCGGCGGGCACTCGGTGATCACTTATATGATCAGCACGTTCGGCACCCCTGAGCAGCGCGAACGCTACCTGCCCGCGATGGCCGACGGCTCGGTCAGGGCGACAATGGCGCTCACCGAGCCGGGCGGCGGCAGCGACCTGCAGGCCATGCGCACGCACGCGGTCGCCGACGGCGGCGACCTGATGATCAGCGGGTCGAAGACCTGGATCTCCAACGCCCGGCACTCCGGACTGATCGGCCTGCTGTGCCTGACCGACCCGGAAGCCGAACCGGCGCACAAGGGCATGAGCGTGCTCCTCGTCGAGCCCGGCGACGGCATGACGATCTCCAAGAACCTGCCCAAGCTCGGCTACCGCGGCGTTGAGGCCTGCGAGATCGTCTTCGACGAGATGCGGGTCCCCGCCTCCGCCGTGCTCGGCGGTGAGCCGGGGCAGGGCTGGTCGCAGATGATGCGCGGGCTCGAGGTCGGCAGGATCCAGGTGGCCGCCCGCGCGGTCGGCGTCGCGCAGGCCGCCCTCGACGCGGCGGTCCGCTACGCCCAGGAACGCGAGTCGTTCGGCAAGCCGATCTGGAAGCACCAGTCGGTGGGCAACCTGCTGGCCGACATGGCCACCAAGGTACGGGCGGCGCGGTTGCTGACCGAGGACGCCGCCCGCCGCCTCGACGAGGGCGGACGGGCCGACATGGAGGCGGGCATGGCCAAGCTGTTCGCCTCCGAGGCCGCGATGCAGGTGGCACTGGACGCGATGCGCGTACACGGCGGGTACGGCTTCTCCAAGGAGTTCGACGTCGAGCGGTATTTCCGCGACGCCCCGCTGATGATCCTGGGCGAGGGCACCAACGAGATCCAGCGCAACGTCATCGCAGCACAGCTCATCGCGCGCAACCCCATCAAGTGAGATCGCGCGACCCATCGAACGAGAGAGAAGCTGATCACGCATGACGCTGCTCGACGGCAAGACCGCGGTCATCACCGGCGGCGCCCAGGGCATCGGGCTGGCCATCGCCGGGCTGTTCGTCCAGGAGGGCGCTAGGGTCGTACTCGGAGACCTGAACCTGGACGCCGCAGAGGCCGCGGCCAAGGAGCTCGGCGGCCCCGGCGTGGCCAGGGCGGTCCGGTGCGAGGTCACCAGCTCCTCCGACATGGACGCCCTGATCCAGACGGCGCTCGACGCCTTCGGCTCGCTGGACGTCATGGTGAACAACGCCGGGATCACCCGCGACGCCACCATGCGCACGATGACCGAAGAGCAGTTCGACCAGGTCATCGACGTGCACCTCAAGGGCACATGGAACGGCACCAGGAAAGCGGCCGCCGTCATGCGCGAGCGCAAGAGCGGCGCGATCGTGAACATCTCCTCCCTGTCCGGCAAGGTCGGCATGGTCGGCCAGACCAACTACTCCGCCGCCAAGGCCGGAATCGTCGGCCTGTCCAAGGCCGCGGCAAAGGAGCTGGCGCACCACGGCGTGCGGGTCAACGTCATCCAGCCGGGCCTGATCCGCTCGGCCATGACCGAGGCGATGCCGCAGAAGGCGTGGGACCAGAAGCTGGCCGAGATCCCGATGCAGCGCGCCGGGGAGCCGGGCGAGGTCGCCACCGTGGCGCTGTTCCTGGCCTCGGGGCTGTCGTCGTACATGACCGGCACGGTGCTGGAAGTGACCGGCGGACGGTTCATGTGAGCTGGGAACCGCACACGCTGACCACGACCGAGCTGGTCGATCCGCATCCTGTGGCTGCGCTGTCGGCGATCTTCGACGACGGCACGCCCCCGGTCAGGCCCGGGGAGGAGCTGCCGCCGCTGTGGCACTGGATGGCCCTGGCCCGCTGGCCCGTCTCCTCGGCGCTCGGCGCGGACGGCCATCCGGCGCGCGGGTCGTTCCTGCCTCCTGTGCGGCTGCCCCGGCGGATGTTCGCCGGCGGCGAGGTGACCTTCCACGCGCCGCTCACGGTGGGGAGCACGGTCCACCGCGAGGCGCGCGTGGAGTCGGTCACCGAGAAGTCCGGGCGCACGGGCCGGTTGGTCGTCGTGGTCGTCACCACCAGCCTGTACGACGACAGCGGCCGGCTCGCGGTCGAGGAGCGGCAGGACCTCATCTACCGGGAGGCCGGAATCCACCGGGAGGCCGGAGCGGTCTCGTCCGCGGAGCGGGTGGCCGTCCTGGACTCCGTCGGCGCCCCCTTCACCCGGGCGGGGGAGTGGGCCTGGGACCTTGCCACGGACCCGACCCTGCTGATGCGGTTCAGCGCGGCGACGTCGAACCCGCACCGGATCCACTACGACTGGCCGTACGCCACCCGCGTCGAGGGCTATCCCGGTCTGGTGGTGCACGGCCCGCTGATGACGCTCGCCCTGGCGGAGGTGCTCCGCCTCGAGAAGCACGACGAGCGGATCACCCGCGTACGGCACCGCAGCCGCAGGCCCCTGTTCTGCGGACAGCCCGCGCGACTGCGGAGGACCGAGGACGGCACGCTCACTCTGGGCGTGTTCGGTCAGGATTCACCCGACCCCCACACCACCTTGACGATCGAAGGTACCGGCCATGCGTGAAGCGGTCATCTGCGAGCCCGTCCGCACCCCCATAGGCCGCTACGGCGGCATGTTCAAGGCCCTGACGGCGGTCGATCTCGGGGTCAGCGCGCTCAAGGGGCTGATCGAGCGTACGGGCATCGCGCCGGAGGCGATCGAGGACGTCATCCTCGGCCACTGCAACGCCAGCAGCGAGGCGCCCGCGATCGGCCGGGTCGTCGCGCTCGAGGCCGATCTGCCCGTCACGGTCCCCGGCCTGCACCTCGACCGGCGCTGCGGCTCCGGCCTGCAGGCGGTCATCTACGCCGCCATGCAGGTGCAGACCGGGGCCCACGAGGTCGTCGTCGCGGGCGGCACCGAGAGCATGAGCAACGCCACGTTCTACTCGCTCGACATGCGGTGGGGAGCCAGAAACGGCGTAGCGGTGCACGACAGCCTCACGCGCGCCCGGCAGACCGCGGGAGGCAGGAACCATCCGGTCTCCGGCGGCATGCTGGAGACGGCCGAGAACCTGCGCCGCGCGTACGCGATCCCGCGCCAGGAGCAAGATGAACTGGCCCTGATGTCCCACCAGAGGGCGGTCGAAGCCCAAGCCGGCGGCGTCCTGGCCGAGGAGATCATCCCCGTCACCGTCGCCGCCAAAGAGGGCCAGGTGGTCATCGACACCGACGAGCATCCGCGCGCCGACACCTCGCTGGAGTCTCTGGCCAGGCTCAAGCCGCTCATGCTCGACTCCGACCCCGAGGCGACCGTCACGGCCGGCAACGCCAGCGGCCAGAACGACGCCGCCGCCCTGTGCCTTGTGACCACTCCTGAGCGGGCCGCCGAGCTGGGCCTGCGACCACTGGTCCGCCTGGTGTCCTGGGCCGTGGCCGGGGTCGAGCCGAAGACCATGGGCCTCGGCCCCGTCCCCGCCGGCGCCGCCGCCCTGAATCGCGCGGGCCTCACTCTGAACGACATGGACCTGATCGAGCTGAACGAGGCGTTCGCGGCCCAGGCGCTGGCTGTCATGCGGGAATGGAGGTTCGGCGAGAAGGATCTGGAGCGGACGAACGTCCACGGTTCCGGCATCTCCCTCGGCCACCCGGTCGGCGCGACAGGTGCGCGGATGCTCGCCACGCTCTCCCGCGAGCTGCACCGGCGCGAGGCCCGGTACGGCCTGGAGACCATGTGCATCGGCGGCGGCCAGGGCCTGGCGGCGGTCTTCGAGCGGGTGACCGCGTGAGCGCGCGCGTCTTCGCGTCCCTGGACGAGCTCAAGGCCGCGCTCGACCAGCCGCTCGGGCCCACCGCTTGGCTGGCGATCGGGCAGGAGCGCATCGACGCCTTCGCCGAGGCCACCGGGGATCACCAGTGGATCCACGTGGACCGGGAACGAGCCGCGGCAGAGCCGCTCGGCGGCACGATCGCGCACGGCTACCTGACGCTGTCCCTGATACCCCACTTCGGGCAGCAGCTCTTCCGGCTCGACCTGGGCCAGGCACGCGTCAACTACGGCGTCAACAAGGCGCGCTTCCCCGCCCCCGTGCCCGCCGGCTCGCGCCTGCGGGCGCGGGCGGCCTTCGCCGACCTGCGGGAGAGCGCCACGGGCGTCGCCTTGACCACGCGCTACACCATCGAGATCGACGGGGGAGCGAAGCCCGCCTGCGTGGCGGAGACCGTCACCCTCCTCGTGTCGAACCTCACCCCGCGCCTGACGAAGCCCTGACGCTCTGCCGCAGCTCGGTCTTGCGAACCTTGCCGCTCGCGTTGCGCGGCAGCGCGTCCACGACCGACAGCAGGCGCGGGCACTTGTAGGCCGCCAGCCGCTCCCGGCACCACCCGGTGATCTCCTCCAGCGTGGGCGCGGCAGCGGGGTCGGCGGGCACCACGATGGCCAGCGGCGTCTCGCCCCACTTCTCGTGCGGCGCGCCCACCACGGCCACCTCGGCCACCTTGGGATGGGCGGCCAGCACGTCCTCGACCTCGACGCAGTAGATGTTCTCGCCACCCGAGATGATCATGTCCTTGAGCCGGTCGACGACGTAGAGGTAGCCCTCGTCGTCCTGCCGCACCAGATCGCCGGAATGGAACCAGCCGCCCGCGAACGCCTCCGCGGTCTCGGCGGGCTTGTTCCAGTACTCGCGCATCACCGACGGGCCCCGGTAGACGATCTCGCCGACCTGGCCGCGCGGCACGTCGTGGCCGTCGGCGTCGACGATCCGCACCTCGACGTTGAGCATCGGCACGCCGACGGAGCCGATCTTCCGCAGCGCGTCCCGGCCCTGCAGGATCGTGGTGACCGCCGTGGTCTCGGTCTGCCCGAACGACGTGGTGATGTTGGCGTGGCCGAACAGCTCGTTCATCCGGCGCAGCAGCGTCGTCGAGGCCGGCGAGGCGCCCCAGGTGACCACGCGCAGCGCCGAGAGGTCGCGCTCGGCGATGCCGGGCAGGTCGCAGATCGCCTGCCACTGCGACGGAACGAAGAAGCACGAGGTGACCCGCTCGCCTTCGAGCAGATCCACGGCCTGGGCCGGGTCGAAGGCGGCGGAGCGGCCGAGCACGGCCCGCCCGCCGACGAAGACGACGGCGTACAGGCCCGCCAGTCCGGCGATGTGGAACAGCGGCGTGCCGATCAGCCAGGTCCTGGCGTCCGCCGGATGCCCGATGTGGATGAGCTTGCTGACGGTCTGGACCAGCAGGTTGTCGTGCGTGAGCACCGCGCCCTTGGGGCTGCCCGTAGTGCCGGAGGTGTACATGATGACCGCGGGCGAGCCCGGGTCCACCGTCGGCGGCTCGAGCTCGGGCGAGACCGACCGCAGCGCCTCCTCGTAGGCCTCGCCGATGACCAGGCAGTCGACCCCCGTCCGGGCGAGGATCGGCGCGAACCGGGCGTCCGCGAGGACGAGCGCCGCGCCGCTGTCGGCAAGCTGGTAGGCGACCTCGTCGGCGACCAGCCGGAAGTTGAGCGGCACGCAGATCGCGCCGATCCGGGCGGAGGCGAAGTACGCCTCCACCATCTCCGGGCTGTTGTGCGCCATCACCGCGACCCGGTCGCCCGCGCCGACCCCGCGCTCGGCGAACACGCCGGCCAGCCGGGAGACCCGCTCGTCCAGGCGCCGGTACGTGTGGGGGACACCGTCGAACGTCAACGCCACCGCGTCAGGCGTCACGCGCGCGTGCCGGGCGAGTTGGTCGCTGATCGTCATTCCCATGTGCCAGGCGCCCGTCACTGGTCCCGCCAGAGCGGTGCCCGCTTCTCGGCGAAGGCGCGCGCGCCCTCCTGCGCGTCGGCGGAGACCATCACCGCGGCCCACACCTCCCGTTGCTCGGCGAACGCCTCCTCGTCGGTGTAGCGTACCGACGAGGCGACGATCCGCTTGGACGCGCGTACCGCGAACGGCGCGTTGGCGGCGATCCTCGCGGCAAGAGCCCGCGCCTCCTCCAGCGCGCCGCCGGGCTCACTGAGCACGTTGACCAGCCCGTACGAGTGCGCCGTCGTGGCCGGCAGCGGGTCGCCGGTGAGCACGAGTTGCATGGCCAGGTGGTACGGCAGCGCCTTCGCCACCCGCACCAGCCCGCCGCCCACGGCGATCAGGCCCCGCTTGACCTCGGGCAGCCCGAACGTGGCGTCCCTGGCGGCGACCACCAGATCGGCGGCCAGCGCCAGCTCGCAGCCCCCGGCGATCGCCCAGCCCTCGACCGCGGCGATCAGTGGCTTCGTCGGCAGGCGCTCGGTGATCCCGGCGAAGCCGCGCCCCGGCAGGGCGGGCTTCTCACCGCGCGTGAACGCCTTCAGGTCCATGCCGGAGCAGAACGTGCCGCCCGCGCCGGTCAGGATCGCGACCAGCAGATCCGGCCGGGACTCGAATGCGTCGATCGCGGCAGCGAGCGCCTTCGTCGTCTCCAGGTCCACGGCATTGCGCGCCTCGGGTCGGTTGATCGTGATGACCGCGACGCCGTCGGCGAAATCCGTCAGCACTGTGCTCATCAGTCCTCCACTGCTCATCCGGTGATCCACTGTGCTCATCGGTCATCCCTATAGGCCGACGGACTTGGCGATGATGGTCTTCATGACCTCGCTCGTGCCGCCGAAGATGCGGGTGACTCTGGCGTCGGCGTACATGCGGGCGATCGGGTACTCCAGCACGTAGCCGTACCCGCCGTGAAGTTGCAGGCATTTGTCGACGACGCGGGACTGCAGCTCGGTGCAGAACAGCTTGACCTTGGCCGCGTCAGCCGCGCTCAGCCCGCCCCCGTCGTGCTCCTCCAGCGCGCGGTCCACCAGCGCCTGACCCGCCTCCACGTCGGTCGCGCACTCGGCCAGCACGAACTTGGTGTTCTGGAAGCCGGACAGCGGCCGGCCGAAGACGCTGCGATCACGCACGTACGCCACGGTCAGCTCCACCGCGGCCACCGCGGCCGCCTGCGCGTTCACCGCGATGGACAGCCGCTCCTGCGCCAGGTTGTGGCCGAGGTAGTCGAACGCGCGGCCCTCCTCGCCCAGCAGGTTCGCCACCGGCACGGGTACGTCCTCGAAGGCCAGTTCGGCGGTGTCCTGCGCCTTGAGCCCGATCTTGGCCAGGTTGCGGCCCACGGTGAAGCCGGGCGACGCCGTCTCGACGACGAGGATGCTCAGGCCGGTACGGCGGTTGTCCGAAGGTGGGGAGGTGCGGGCGACGACGAGCACGAGGTCGGCGTTGACGGCGCCGGTGATGAAGGTCTTGGCTCCGTTGAGCACGTAGTGGTCGCCGTCGCGGACCGCGGTCGAGGCGATGCCCGCCAGGTCGGACCCGGTGCCCGGCTCGGTCATCGCGATCGCGGTCATCAGCTCGCCGCTCGCCACGCCTGGCAGCCAGCGGCGCTTCTGCTCCTCATCGGCGTAGCGCAGCAGGTACGGGGTCACGATATCGGCGTGCACCCGTACCGTGCCGAGGCCCAGCTTGGCGCGTGCCAGCTCCTCGTTCACCACGGCGTTGAACTTGAAGCTGCGCTGGCCGCCGCCCCCGTACTCCTCGGGGACCAGCATGCCGAGAATGCCCAGCTTGCCCACCTGCCGATAGAAGTCGCGGGGCGCCGCGCCGGCCTTCTCCCACTCCGGGAAGACCGGGACGACCTCACGGGTGAGGAAGTCGCGGACGATGGTCCGGAACGCCTCATGGTCTTCGTCGAAGACGGTGCGTCGCATCTGCTCCCTGCCCATACTTGCCGAACGATCGTTAAGTTAGGTCGACACTCCGGCCGCTGTCAAGATCCGGACTCCGGCCGCCTCAGCCCGTGGCGTCGCGGCACTCCACCAGGGAGAGCGACAAGTGCACGTACCGCTCCACCAGGTCGCCGACGCCGATGTCACCGGATGGCTGGTACCACTGGGCGACCGCGTTGCACATCGCCAGGATCCCCCGCTGCGCCTCGTCGGGGTACGGTGTGGCGAATACGCCGCACGCCACACCGTCGTCGATGATCTCCCGCAGCAGCTTGGACAGCGCGTCGCGCCGCTCGACGAAGCGCTCCATCCGGTCAGGCTCCAGATTGCGGATCTCCCGCAGTGCGAGCAGGCTGTCGACCTGCCGCCGCACCCGATATTCCACCGTCGCCCGCACGAAGGCGCCCAGCCGCGCCGCCGGGTCGTCCCCGGCGGTGTGCAGCGCCGTCTGGCAGCCGCGGAAGCAGTCTTCGAGCGCGTCCTCCAGCAGCGCGTGGAGCAGCTCCTGCTTGCCGTCGTGGTAGTAGTAGTAGAGGGCCGACAGGCTCAGTCCCGCCCCCTTGGCGATATCCCGGATCGAGGCGGCGTGGTAGCCGCGCTCGGCGAAGATGTCGCGGGCCGACCGCATGATCGCGGCGAGCCCGTCACCCCGGGGCACCGCCCGGGGCTGTCGATCCGCCGCATGGGCCGTGCCGCGTGTCGCCATCGTCACATCCTATTCCAGTGCTTCGAACATCTGATCATCCCCGCCATCCCGGGCGGCCCGCCGAGGAAGGGCCGGCTAGCCGGCCTTGATCTGGTACTGCTTGGCGAGGTCGGAGACCTTGAAGTCCTCGACCATCTCCATCCCGGCATAGGCGGATTTGTTGGGACGGTGGATCTGGCTCTCCCGCGAGCTCGGCTGTGCCGGGTCGGACAGGTCCAGCGCCGGGCCGAGCCCGTCCATGCTGAAGCCGGTCACCTTGGCGCGGGCCGCGAGCACCCCCTTGCGCGTCAGGTCGCCGCACGTCCCGCCGATGATCTTCGCCCACAGGTGGGTGGAGAAGTAGGAGAGCACGACCGCGCCCCCCGACTCGGGCTGTTGCGCGCCGAACTTGGCCTTCCACTTCTCGGCGAGCTTCTGCACCGCGGGCGTCTGCGCGCTGAGCAGCCCGATGCCCGAGACCCGGTAGTACTGCTTGAGCAGCGCGGGCGCCGCCGCCGTGGACAGCAGGCTCGCGGCGAACGACGCGACGTTGCCCACGACCGGCACGTCCAGCCCGGCGGCCTGAGCCTCGCTGACCACCGCAGCGGTCTGCTTGGCCGTGGAGTCCAGCAGGATCGCCTTGGCGCCGGCCGCCTTCACCGCGTTCACCTGGCTGGTGAGGTCGGCGTCGGTCGGCTTGATCTGCTGGCTCGCCAGCTTGAGCCCGAGCTGCTGGGTGGCGTACGTGCTGCCCTTGAGGCTGTTCTCGCCGATCTCGCCCTGCAGGTAGATGTGCCCAAGGGTGTCGCCCTTCTTCAGCTTGCCCTCGCGTACCAGCCAGTCGACGGCGTTGATCGCCTGAATGTCGTAGGTGGAGCCGACCACGATGAGGTGCGGGTCGCCGAGCAGCGTGGGCGCGAACGCCGTCAGGCCGACCAGCATGTCGTTGGCGGAGATCTTGTCCCGCAGCGCCCCGGTGATCGCCGAGCCGTAGACGTTGAGGAAGCCGAGCACCTGTGGCGCGACCTCGTCGTAGGCCGTGACCGCCTTCTGCACGTCGTAGGCGTGATCACGGACGACCAGCTCGATCTTCCTGCCGCACACGCCGCCCGCCGCGTTGATCTCGTCCACGGCGAACTGGCCGGCGGTGTTGCTGGTCTTGCCGGAGGTGGCGAACGCGCCGGACAGGTCCATCAGCATGCCCAGCTTGATGGTGGTGTCGGTGACGCCGGGAGTGGTGTTCTTCGAGGACGAGGTGGCCTTGCTCGAACAGCCGGTGACGGCCAGGGCGAGCGCGAGGGCGGCGGCTGAGACGACGCGTGGACGGGACCGCTTCATGGGGTTCTCCTTGCATAGGGGGGACGGCGGCGCTGGCGCAGGGTGTGCACCATCGCGCGCAGCCCGCCGGGCTGGGTGAGCATGACGACCACCACGAGCGCGCCGTAGACGAACTGCGCGGCGATCGACGCGTCGAGCCCGTCCTGGCCGGGGCCGACGACCAGGGGCAGCGCGTCCGCGTACCGGGACAGCACGATCGGCAGCGCGACCACGAACGTCGCGCCGACGATCGCGCCGGACGTCGAGCCGAGCCCGCCCAGGATGATCATCGCGAGGAAGTCGATGGACAGGCCGAGGTCGAAGTAGTCGGGGACGGCGCGCTGGAAGGCCAGCGCGGTGAGCACGCCGGCGACCCCGGCGTACATCGAGGACAGGACGAACGCGGAGGCCTTGGCGCGCTGAACCCGCACGCCCATCGCGGCGGCGCCCACCTCGTTGTCGCGCATCAGGCGGAACGCCCTGCCGGGACGGCCGCGTAGCACGTTGCGAGCCACGAGCGTCGCCACGGCCGTGACCGCCAGGAACAGGTACCACAGGCTCTCCACGGCCCCGAACGGCACGCCGAGCACGGCGAGGTCGGAGGAGTCGGAGAAGAGGAAGCCGCCCAGTGAGAACGGCGTGACCGAGCGCCCGTCGTAGCCCCCGGTGACCGGGCGCAGGTTCAGCAGCAGGTGATGGCCGAGGAAGACCAGCCCTAGCGAGGCGATCCCGAGATAGATGCCGCGCAGCCTGCCGGCGACCGGGCTGAACAGCAGGCCGCACACCCCGGCCAGCAGGGTGGCGAGCACGGCCGCGACGATCGGGGGCAGCCCCAGGCCCTTGACGTGGCCCGTGTCGCCGCCGGACAGGAACGCGTACCCGTACGTGCCGACCGCGACGAAGAACGCGTGGCCGAGCGAGAGTTGCCCCGCCGCCCCGAACAGGATCGTCAGGCCGAGCGCCCCGACCGCCGTGGCCATCGAGAACAGGCCGATACGCAGCCAGAACGCCTCCAGGTACAGGGGCAGCGCCAGCAGCACCACGACGGCGGCGGCCAGGAGGAGGGCGCCCGGCAGCCGGCGCGCCACCGCGCGGGGGGCGACGGCAGCGGTGGCGGTGGCGTCAGACACGGCTGAACTCCTTCGACCCGAACAGTCCGGACGGCCGCCACAGCAGCACGACGATCATCACGAGATAGGCCACGACGTCGCCGGCACCGAGCCCGAGAAAGGACAGCGAGTCCTGGTTCCCGGCGACGAGCACCTGGACGACCCCGACGATGAGCCCGCCCGCGATGGCCCCGCCGAGCGAGTCGAACCCGCCGATGATGGCCGCGGGGAAGGCGGCGATCGCGACGGACTCGATGCTCAGGCTGACGCCCGGACTGGGGAAGGAGGCCAGCCCGATGCCGGCCGCGGTGGCCAGCAGCCCGGCCAGCACCCAGGCGGTGGCGGAGACCCGGCGCAGGCGGATGCCCACGAGTGCCGCGCCTTCGGCGTCGGCGATGGACGCCCGCATGGCCAGGCCCCAGCCGGTCAGCGTGAGCAGCGCGGTGAGGCCGCCGATCAGCACCGGCACGGCCACGATGGTGAGCACCACCGTGAGCGGGAGCGTCAACGGGCCGAGCTTGACCACGTGGCCGTCCCACGGCGCGCCGAGCGGCAGCACGGACTCCCCGAGGCGCCGGGTCAGCTCGGCGGTCAGCACGACGTTCAGGCCGATCGTCAGGATCGCCATCGCGTGGTGGTTGCGCCGGTCGACGCGTGACAGCAGCAGCCGCTCGGTCGCCAGGCCCAGCAGGCCCGCGACGGCCAGGCCGAGCAGCGCCGCCGCGCCGAACCCGATGCTCGGCTGGGCGGAGGCGACCACGTACACGCCGAGCAGCAGGAACGACGCGTGCGCGAAGTTGACCACTCGGGTGGCCTTGAAGACGATGACGAATCCGAGCGTGATGAGCGCGTACAGCAGGCCCAGGGACACGCCGTTGACGAGCAGTTCCAGCAGGCGGGTCATTGTGGCGTCCTCTCCGCCTGGGGGGTGGCTTCGGGCCGGTCGGGTGCGCCGAGGTAAGCGCTGACCACGATCGGGTCGCGGCGCACCTCGGCGGGCAGTCCCTCGGCGACGACCCGGCCGAAGTCGAGGACCGTGATCCGGTCGGCGATCGACATGACCACGCCCATGTCGTGCTCGACGAAGACGACGGTGAGGTCGAGGGCCTTGCGCGCCGTGAGGACGAGCTGTCCCAGCTCCCAGCTCTCCGCGGCGTTCAGTCCCGCGACCGGTTCGTCGAGGATGAGCAGACGCGGCTCCAGGCACAGCGCCCTGGCGAACTCCAGGCGCTTGAGATCGCCGTACGCCAGCAGCCCGGCGGTGCTGTCCAGCCGCGCCGAGAGACCGACGAAGTGGGCGATCTCCCGTACCCGCTCCTCGTGGCGGCGCTGTTCGCGGCGGCCCAGCCACAACGCGGTCGCCACCAGCCCCGCGCTGGTCAGCCGATGCCGTCCGACCATCAGGTTGTCCAGCACCGACTCCTGCGGCGAGACCACGATGTTCTGGAAGGTCCTGCCGACCCCCAGCGCCGCGATCCGGTCGGTCCGCAGCCGGGTCACCTCGTGCTCGTCGAGCAGGATGCGCCCGCCGGTCACGGGATAGATGCCGCACAGCGTGTTGAGCAACGACGACTTGCCTGCCCCGTTGGGGCCGATGACCGCGTGCACCGTACCCGGCTCGACGGTGAAGCAGACCTCGTCCAGCGCCAGCAGGCCGCTGAAGGCCAGGCTCACCTCCTCCACCGCCAGGCGGGGCGGGCTCATGCCGTCCACCTGTCCAGCTCGGGCACGGGCCTGGCCTCCCCCGGACGCGGGCCGCTCTCTTCGCCGAGGTACAGGCGGCGCACCTCGTCGCTGCGCGCCAGCTCGTCGGCGGGTCCGCTCAGCACGACCCGGCCCAGTTCCAGCACGTACGCCCGATGCGCGACGGACAGCGCCATGGCCGCGTTCTGCTCCACCAGCAGCACGGGTACGCCCTCGCGGCTGATGTCGCGCACGGTCTCGCCGATCTGCTTGACCAGCATCGGCGCCAGGCCGAGCGACGGCTCATCGAGCAGCAGCAGCTTCGGCCGGGCCATCAGCGCGCGGGCGATGGCCAGCATCTGCTGCTCTCCGCCGGACAGCGTCCCGGCGCGCTGTTTACGCCGCTCGGCCAGCCGGGGGAACATCTCGAACAGCTGACGCCGGGTACGCGCCCGAGCCTCGCGCGAGCGGACGGTGATGCCGCCCGCGTCCAGGTTCTCGTCCACGGTGAGAGCGCCGAACACGTGCCGTCCCTCGGGTACCTGCACCAACCCCTGGGCCACGACGGAGGCCGGGTTGGCCCCGGCGACCTCCTGCCCGAGAAACCGGATCGACCCCGCGGTGACGGATCCTCCGTGCAACGGCAGCGTGCCCGAGACGGCACGCATGAGGGAGGTCTTGCCCGCGCCGTTGGCTCCGAGCAGCGCGACCACGCCTGCCTCGGCCACTTCGAGACTCACTCCGTGATGGACCGGCTCGCGTGCGCCGTAGCGGACAACGAGCCCTTCGATGTCGAGCATCCGGCCTCCTCGATGTGCCGAGCAATGCATCGATCGTTCGTTAAGTAGGGGCTATCGATCGTTCGTTAAGTACGCGTAATATAGGTGGCCGCTGAGACAAGCGTCAACAGTTGCCGGAGCGGTTCTCACCGGAGCTCCAGCCCGGTGGTGCGGGTTCGCCAAGGCCCGGCACCCACTCAGACCAGGAGGTTTGCCATGCGCATCGGCACGACCCTCGCCTACAGCGGCGGCTTCAAGCAGACGGCCGTCGGCCTGAGCGATCTGGAGGCCGCCGGAGTCGAGATCGCCTTCGTGGCGGAGGCGTACTCCTTCGACGCCGTGAGCCAGCTCGGATACCTGGCCTCGGTCACCGACCGGATGCACCTGGCTTCGGCGATCCTGCCGATCTACACCCGTACGCCGTCGCTCCTGGCGATGACCGCGGCCGGGCTGGACTACGTGTCGGACGGCCGGTTCACCCTCGGCATCGGTGCGTCCGGGCCGCAGGTGGTCGAGGGCTTTCACGGGGTGCCGTACGACGCGCCGATCGCCCGTACCCGCGAGATCGTGGAGATCTGCCGCAAGGTGTGGAGACGCGAGGAGGTCGTCCACGACGGCGCCCACTACGAGCTCCCGCTGCCGGCCGAGCGCGGGACCGGCCTGGGCAAGCCGCTGAAGATCATCAACCACCCGGTACGGGAGCGCGTCCCGATCATGCTGGCCGCCATCGGGCCCAAGAACGTCCAGCTCGCCGCCGAGATCGCCGAGGGCTGGCTACCGATCTTCGTACACCCGGCCAAGCTGCGCGAGGTGTGGGGAGCATCGCTCGACGCCGGGCAGGCGCTCCGCGACCCGAGTCTGGGCCCGCTGGACATCGTCGTCACCATGAACCTGGCCATCGGCGCCGATGTCGACCACCTGCTCGACCGGGGCCGCAAGGCTCTCGCGCTCTACATCGGCGGGATGGGCGCCCGCGGCAAGAACTTCTACAACAACCTGGCCCGCCGGTACGGCTACGAGCGCGAGGCCGAGCTGATCCAGGACCTCTACCTGTCGGGTCGTAAGCAGGAGGCCGAGGCTGCGGTGCCCGAGGACCTGCTGCGCGCCACGTCCCTCGTCGGGCCGAAGGAGTACGTGGCCGAACGGGTCGCCGAGCTGGCCGAATGCGGCATCACCACGGTCAGCGTCAAGCCCCTGGCGGACACGGCCGCCGAGCGGGTCGCCGCGGTCGAACAGCTCCGCGATCTCATGCCCTGATCTGCGCGGATGGCGGTAAAGGTGCCTCGTCCGCAAGGCCGGTGTCCGACCTGGAACGCTCATGAGCAACTGATTGCCTGCCCGCTTGGATGGGGTCTTGACCGTCGGCGGCTTGTTACGTACGTTCCCGGCGGCGCTGATCAACCAGGATCCGCCGGAGCACACCCGATACCGGCGCATCATGCACGGCACGTTCACCCCCAGCCACATCGAACGCTGGCGGCCCCGCGTGGCGGCCATCGCCGGCGAGTTGATCGACGCGGTCGGTGATGAGTTCGATATGGTCGCGGACTTCGCGCTGCCGCTGCCCGCTCGGGTGATCTGCGAGCTGCTCGGGGTGCCGATGGACCGTTTCGAGCAGGTACGCGGCTGGACGGAGATGTTTCTGTCCGCCTCGGACGCGAGCGCCGACGCCCGGGCGCAGGGATTCGCCGCGTTCACGGCGTACGCGCGGGAGCTGATCGAGCGGCACCGGACCGAGCCCGGCGAGGACCTGATCGACTTGCTCATCGCGGCACGCGACGAAGGCGATGGGCTCAGCGAGGACGAGCTGACCAACATGGTGTTCACGCTGATCATGGCCGGGCACGAGACGACCGCCTCAATGATCGTCCGAGGCACCCTCCGCCTGCTCTGCCACGCCGACCAGTACGCCGAACTCGCTGCCCATCCCGAACTGGTCGAGCCCGCGGTGGAGGAGATCCTGCGCCATGAGGGACCCGGCTCCAACGGCATGCTCCGGCGGATCACTGAGGACGTCGAGGTGTCCGGCGGGACCATCCCGGCCGGCACGGTCGTGCTGCCCAACCTTTGGGCCGCCGACCACGACCCGTCGGTGTTCCAGGACCCGCTGCGGTTCGACGTGAAGAGGTTCACCGGTGCCCCGTCCACCCCGCACCTGGCATTCGGCCACGGCCCCCACTACTGCTTAGGCGCGAACCTGGCGAGGATGGAACTGCAGGAGGCGTTCCACGCCTTGGTGACGCGCCTGCCAGGACTGCACGCGCAGGAGGACCTGTCGGCCGTGGTGTGGAGCGACGGGTTCGTCTACTGGCCACGCCGACTGCTGGTCAAAGCAGGCTGAGCCGGAACATGCGACCGCATCGCCGGCGCCGCCTCGGGGAGAGCTGCCAGCCAGGTCCGGCCGCGTTTATATGCGTTCCATGCTTGTGCCGTCATGTAGGCCAGACCAGGGCATTTAGCGGGCACTTCTCGCGCGGCCCGGAAGACGCTACGCTGATCACGATGAATACCTCCAACATCAGATTGGGGGCCCCGTTCACGCAAGGTGAGTGCTGATGCCGCACTCGACCTCGAACGAGGATCCCCGCACAACCCTCTGGCTGCGCGTCCGCGAGTTCGCCGTGCCGCCCTCCATGATCGAGTCAGCGACCGCCCGCCGTACCACCGGAGACTGGGCGGCGGCGTGCGCGGCAGCACACGTGGACGTCGATCTCAATCTGCGCCGCATAGCGCGCCTCCACGGCCGGGAACTGGCCGCCCGCCTCCGCAGCGACCTCCGTCACCTGGCCCCTGACCTGCTGCGCTGGCACATGCCCAGGATCGCTCCCGACGGCCTGATACGTCCGGGCCTGACCCTCTCGCTGGCCCGGTACCACGAGAGCGACAACCCGGTTCACCTCGTGGCCAGGACCCCGCCGGCCTGGGCGGATGCCGGTCAGCGGATCAGCCTGGCGCTGTGGGACGGTTCGCGGTCCGGACCGCATCCGCACCCCCATCCGAATCGGCGCTTCCGCCTCGATCTGCATCGCCACCTATGGGATGCGCGCAGGGCCGGTGAGCTGCGTGTACGTTCCGAAACGGCGCCGCACGCACGGGGCTGGGCCGTCGATCGGTGGCCGGCCGAGGCCCGGTTGCTGCTCCGTGCCGAGGGGCAGGACGGGGGTACGGTCGCCGTCCGGGTCGGCGGGCGGCGTCAGATGATTCTCGATGTGGACGCGTCCCGGACCGGTAGGGATGTGGACGCGTCCAGGGCCGGCGACGAAGGACCCGCGCCGCCGCCGATCTTGCCTGACGCGGCGACCTGGGTGCTGCCCGACCTGGCGCTGCTGCGTGCCGGGCTGATCGAGGCCGGCAGGCTGCACCCGCTCGTCGCGGCGGCGCTTGTCCCCGGCCATTCGCCGGACACCAAGCCATACGGTCACCGGAGCGAGAACGGGCCGCGCATGATCGAGTGCCGCGGCGCCCAGCACAGGGTCGCGCTGGTGAACGGCGTGCTGGTCGCCCTGGATCACGACGCGACCGAGATCCGGCGCGAGAAACTGCTGGCCGAGTTGACCGGCACCCCGTTGCCCTGCTTGCGGCTGATCGAGGAGGCTCACCGCGCCCCGGAGTGCCTCCTCGACGTCCGTACGCGGCTGGAGCACGGCGACGCCGCCGGTGCGCAGGCCACCGTCGACGGTCTCCTCGGACCTGGTACGCGGCTGCCCGAGGGCGCGCTGCGCGACGTGCTGGAGCAGGCGGCGCGGCGGCGGATCGACCAAGGGCTGTTCCGCGCCGGGCTCGCGTCGGGGCCGGGACCGGCCGAGCGACCGCACCGTCGCTCCCGCAAGGGCCGGGCACGCCCGCGCCACGCCACCTTCCGCTGACGCTTTCCTAGACATCCAAGGTGATACATCATGCTTTCGTCTGTTCACGCCTCGCGCCTCGAAGTCGCCGGCGAGCTGCTGTCCCTGCTCCGCGACACCACCACCGAGCCACGTACCGACACGCAACTGGAGGCCTTGAC
Source organism: Nonomuraea aurantiaca (assembly GCF_020215705.1). Lineage (GTDB taxonomy): Bacteria > Actinomycetota > Actinomycetes > Streptosporangiales > Streptosporangiaceae > Nonomuraea > Nonomuraea aurantiaca. The sequence goes on from NZ_JAIWNB010000018.1 coordinate 87,890, forward strand.
CCTGGCCGTGGCGGCCGACCTGCCCGTCCTGCTGTGGGGGGAGCCGGGGATCGGCAAGACCGCGGCGCTGCGGCAACTCGCCGAGACGCTCGGCCTGCCCCTCACGACGGTGATCGCCAGCGTGCACGAGCCGTCCGACTTCTCCGGTCTGCCGGTGGTCGGTGACGACCCCGCCGTGCAGGGCGTCCCGATGGCGCCGCCGGATTGGGCCGTACGTCTGGCTCACGCGGGCCGGGGGCTGCTCTTCCTGGACGAGCTGTCCACGGCACCGCCCGCCGTACAGGCCGCCCTGCTCCGCCTGGTTCTGGAACGGCGGGTCGGGGCCCTGCGGCTTCCGGCGGGTGTCCGGATCGTGGCGGCCGCCAACCCGCGTTCCTCTGCCGCCGACGGCTGGGAGCTGAGCCCGCCGCTCGCGAACCGGTTCGTCCACCTGCAGTGGCGTCACGATCACGACGTCGTCGTACGCGGCCTCGGCGGGACCTGGCCGCGCGCGAGCCTGCCGTGGCTCGACCCGGCGCGGCTGTCCGAGGCGGTGACGTTCGCCCGGCGGGCGGTGTGCGGGCTCCTCACCGCCCGCCCCGATCTCGTGCACCGGCTGCCGAACAACGAGGCGCACCGGGGTGGCCCGTGGCCCTCCCCCCGCAGCTGGGAGATGGCGTTGTGCCTGACCGCCTTCGCCGGCGCGGCCAAGGCGTCCAAGGACGTGCTGTCCCTGCTGGTCAGGGGCACGGTGGGAGACGGGCCCGGGCTGGAGCTGCTTGCCGCCATGGATCGGATGGACCTGCCCGACCCCGAGGCGCTGCTGGCCGACCCGGCGACGGCCGAGCTGCCCCAGCGAGGTGACCTGCGCCAGGCCGTACTTGACGGGGTGGTCGCGGCGGTGCGGAAGCGGCCGGACAAGGGCCGGTGGGAGGCGGCATGGGAACTGCTGGTGCGAGCGCTGGAGACCGGCGCCCCGGACCTGGTGGTCGTGCCCGCCTCGACGCTCGCCGCGCTGCGCCGCGCGGACTGGACGGTTCCGGCCTCGATCGAAAGGCTCGCCGGGGTGGTCTCCTTGAGCAGGAAGGCGGATGAGGTCGCGGCGCGGGTGTCGGGCTGATGGACCTGGACAAGCTCTTCACCGCCCGGTTGTACGCCGCGCGCGCCCGGCCTTATCTGGCGACGGCGCTGTTCGCGCTGCAGCCGGTGGAGTCGCGGTTCGTGCCCACGATGGCCGTGGATCGGCACTGGCGGTGTTACGTCTCACCGGCGTTCGTCACGCGGACCCCCGTGGAGGAGCTGGCGAGCGTGTGGGTGCACGAGGTCTCCCACCTGCTGCGCGACCATCACGGCCGCAGCGACCGGGTCGCCCGGCAGCGGGAGCTGACGGGACGGGGAGAGCGGCTGCGAATGAACATCGCCGCGGACCTCGAGATCAACGACGACGTGTTCGGTGACGGGCTGGCCCGGCCCGAGGGCGCCGTCCAGCCGAAGACGCTGGGTCTGCCGGAAGGCGAGCTCATGGAGGACTATCTCCGCCAGTTCCGACTTGGGCCGTACACGCAGAGTCTGGTCTGGCTGGACTGCGGCAGCGGCGCCGACGGACTCGAGCGGGAGTGGGATCTCGGGCCGGAGGGCGCGAACGGGCTCAGCGACCACGAGCGGGAGGGGGTCCGGTTCCGGGTGGCGCAGGGCATCAACGCCCATCCGGGGAACGTGCCCAAGGGCTGGCGGCGGTGGGCGGAGGAGGCCTTCCACCCGCCGCAGCCGTGGCGGGACCTGCTCGGCACGGCCATCCGCTCGGCGGTGTCCGGGCCCGGCGTGGGCGAGGACTACACCTACGGCAGGCCACCGCGGCGCTCGGCCGGCCTGCCCGGCGTCATCCTGCCGAGCCTGCGGCGCAGGCCCCCGAGGATCAGCGTGGTCGTCGACACCTCGGCATCGGTCAGCGACGCCGAACTGGGGAGCGCGTTGCTGGAGGTCGCCGCGATCGTCCGCGCCGTGGGCGGCCGGCGCGACCTGGTCAGCGTGCTGTCCTGCGACGCGGCGGCCCGGGTCGCGCAACCGCTGTGCCGGGCCGAGGGGATGACGCTGGTGGGCGGCGGCGGCACGGACCTGCGTGCGGGCATCGCCAAGGCGCTGCGGGCAGGCCCGCGGCCGGACGTCATCGTGGTCCTGACCGACGGGCAGACCCCTTGGCCGCAGGAGCGGCCGGCGTCCCGCATAGTGGTGGGGCTGTTCTCCAGGACCAAGCGGTCGTACGAGGGCGATCCCGACTACGTGCCCGACACGCCGCCCTCATGGGCACGGGTGGTCGACATAGGCTAGGCAGGTCGGCGTTGGCGGTCGTACGCTCCGGCGGTCGCCTGCGTCCCGAAACCCGCAGCGTCTCCGGCATCGAGACGAAGCGATGACCGGCGACCCTGGGGACGGCACGGCGGCCCCGATGCTGAGAGGACGAAAGCATCTCGTCCGGCCGTCAGGAGATCGAGTTCCGGCGGGTGGGCCACGACCTCGTTGAGATCGTCATCGACGGCGTTCCGTTGCTCGACCTCGTGCGGGAGGCGGAGCTCCCGTACGCGCGGTCCGAGCAGCTCGAACGAACCGAGGAGTTCGCACCCGAGCCCGCCCCACTGCTCGCGGGAGGCCCGGGACACCGACGACCCTTCTCGGGCGCCGCCGAGGTCCTCCCGGAGGCGATGAACCCACTCCGCGGGGAAGACCTGCTCAAGTCGCTCTCTGCTGATCTCCAGGATTCCTCCTTACGCCAGGGGAAGAAGGGCGCCGTCCTGGACGGCCTTGTGATCCTCAGGCGCCGGACAGATCGGCACGGCGAGGATCTGGCATGTCCGTTGAAGCTCCTCGACTCTGGTCGCGTGGATCTGCCGCCCCCTCTGACCTAGCAGGTGGTGCCGACCACCTCGTAGTAGTTCGGTCCCGTCTGCCGCAAGGTCGTCGTCACGAACGTGTTCCACAGGCCCATCGCCTGGTCGGAGCCGTTGGCGTACGCGTAGCCGCCGGACTGGTGGGCCCGGCCCGCCTGGGTGTGCGCGTAGTTGGTGGCGGTGAAGCAGGGCTGCGGCGACGGGGTGGGGGTGGGTGTCGGCGTGGGGGTCGGTGGTGATCCCGTGTCGAGGCCGAAGAAGCGGGTGTCGTAGTAGGCCGAGCAGATGGTGTCGAGGAAATAGGCGCCCGCCGTGCCGCACTGCTCCGCAGCGCCGCCCGGATCGACCGGCGTGCCGTGGCCCATCCCGGCGATCCGGTAGAAGCGGACCTCACCGCCGCGGTACGTCTCCATCGTGGTGCCGCCCGGCAGGGGCCGTTGAGGCGGGAGTCTGCGACAGGCCGAGTACGTCGGTGAACTGGTCCCTGAGTTCGACGCCGTTGGCCTTGTTGACCACGTAGTCGGCCTGGCCGTGCCAGATCGAGACTCTCGGCCGCGGCCCGGTGTAGCCGGGGTACGCGCCGCGCACCAGAGCTCCCCAGTCCTTGGGGGTCTTGGTGACCGGGCCGTTCATGCAGGTGCTGGTCGAGGCGGGTGGGGAGCAGCGGTACGGCAGCCCCGCGACGATGGAGGCCGCGTCGAACAGCTCCGGGTACGCCGCGACCATGACCGCGGTCATCGCGCCGCCCGCGGACAGGCCGGTGATGGAGATGCGATCGGGGTCGAGCTGGTAGGTGGTCGTCGCGTACGACACCATCTGGGCGATGGACAGCGCCTCGCCCTGGCCGCGGCCGATGTCGCCTTCCTGGAACCATTGGAAACAGTTCGACGGCGGGGTGGTGGCCTCGGGGAAGATCAGCGCGAAGCCGTACAGGTCGGCGAACTTCCGCCAGCCGGAGTTGGTGTAGTAGGCGTCGGCGCTCTGCGTACACCCATGCAGGGCGACGACGGCGGGGGAGCCCGCGGGCAGGCCGTCGGGGCGGTAGACCCACACGTTGGACGTCGCCGCGGCCGGGCGGTCAGCGGTCGGCCGGTGGGTTCCAGTGGGCGATGCGGACCTCGCGCAGCCAGGCTTCGACCGTGGCGGCGTCGGGCTCGGCGGGCAGCGGCGTGCGGGCGGTGTCGAACGCCTTCTCCGTGGCCGCCAGGAGGTCGTGGGCCTCCTGGGTGCTGCCTTCCGCGACCCTTTCGCCGAAGGCGTGGATCGCCTCGGGGTCGGGGAGCCGGATCGGCAGGTGGCCGGTCTCGTACAGCTCGCGCCCCTGGTGCACGAGGCGGGCGAGGTGGCGGGCGTGCTTGCTGGTCCGCTTGCGGGTGTCGGCCGAGAACGAGCCGTCGCCGCGCCGGTCGAGGCGCTGGAACTGCTGTGTGGCGTACCCGAGATAGGCGTTGCGGACCCGCGGGCCGGACAGGAACGCGGTCCGGATGGCGATCAGCTGGTCACCGAGCGGGGTTCGGGTTTCGTACAGGTCGTCCGGCAGCCACACCAGCTCCATCACGGTCGGATTGCCACTCAGCGCGAGAGAGCACCACTTGCCCACCTCGTGGAGGGTCCGGTCGGGGTTCGTGTGGACGATGCTGTCCTTGGGCCGGGACAGGCCGACCCTGGCCAGCGTGGGGGTGGCGAAGATACCAAGCCGGTCGACGTCGGAGTCAGGCCCGGCCAAACCGTAGGCGGTGGAGCCGACGACGCCGGCCAGCAGCACGGTGCCGGGGATGTTGGTCACGGGGGGTCCTTCAGGGGGTGGTGATCGGGCAGCGGTGGTCCCGTGCCGTGCGGTCAGTGGGGGACAGGTCCGTCGAAGTGGATGCCTTCCAGGAGGTCGGCGGTCGGCCGGTCCAGGACGTGCGCGCCGGTAGCCGGGCTGGTGCGGCCGGCCCGGACCCGCCCCAGCAGCGCCTCCCAGCGGCGATGGTGCAGCGCGAACGTTCGCCTCGCCACGACCCGCCCCCTGGCCTGCTGGCCGGCCAGCGCGTCCGCTGGAGGGGCGTCGAGCAGCAGCAGGTGGAACGGGACCGCCGACCGGCGCGCCAGCCAGGCGAACCCGTGCAGCACGGCGGATCCGCAGCCGCGATTGTGCGCGATCACCGCGGTCCCGCCCCGCAACGCCCGGCCGATGCGCCACACATGCGTCGTGAACACCACCGCGGTACGCACCGGCTTGGGCGCCCAGCCCAGACTCGTGCTCCACCGCAGGCGTGACTGCGCCGAGTCGATCACCACCACTCCGCCCGCCACGACCGGCCGGCTCTCCGTGCCGTCCAGGGCGTACAGGCGGCGCAGCAGCGTGGTCTTGCCCGCACCGGGCAGGCCGGTCAGGATCACCAGGGAGCCGGCCGGGTAGCGCAGCGTCCCAGCGGCCTCCGAGGCCGCCGGCACCGAGATTGTCAAAACCCTCACCCTCACCCCGATAGGACGGATACCCGCTTGGTCACATTTTGCTGCACGTCAGGCGACAAGAGTGCCGTATCAGCCTCCTTATCCGCAGATGCGGGTGGATGGCGTCATCCGGGAGAAGGCCCCTGGGCGGGGGCTGAGAATCGAGGGGCGGCGGTCCAGCGGCGCCGCCTACAGTGCTTCGGCATCGACCGGGTCGGCCGCCCGGGACGGCGCCCCGGACTGCGCCACCACCTGGACCGGGCACGACTACAACAAGTGGGTCAAGGTCCGCAACGACTGCGGGCACACCATCCGCGTCAAGATCGTCATCCAGTACAACTTCGACAGTGAATGCAAGGTGCTCAAGCCGCACAAGACCTTCTTCTTCCGGCACGGCTGGGGCTCCTACCTCGACGAGGTCAGGGCCTGCTGACCTGGCGCGCAACCGAATGCCTGCACGACAGGCAGACGGCGCCCGCCGCCCGCCGCCGGGGGTGTGTCCCGCTGACGGCTCGCGACCGCCTCGCTCCATCAGAAGCTCGGGCTCGGTCTGGTCCCGTTGTCGCGGGACCAGACCCGCGAGCCCAGAGAATCCGAGTCCGGTCATTCGCCTCCGGGGCCGGCGGCGCCGTCTTGGCGCATGGGGGTGTTCGGGAAGCCGCGCGGGGTCGGCGGTGCGCCTACTTGACGCTCAAACACGGGAACGCCAGTTCCGCCACGCCCGCCTTCAGGACCGCCTCGCGACCCGCAGCTCCTGAAGTCTGACCACGCACTGTCACCACCGCATTTCACGCCGGCGCCCGAATTCCGGTACGCGAAGGTGCCTTCCACTCTGTCTCAGCGGCGACCCCAGCAAGTCGCCGCCAAACAGGGTGGAAGGCACCCTTTTCTCGCGCTATCTCATTTTTCGCCGAGTAAAATCAGGACCGTTGCCAACCTTCAGGAAGAGGCGCCTGCTTCGCGGAGGGGGCCGCGTCGTAAAGGATGAAGAGCGCCCAGTCCCGCCCGTTGGTCGCACAGGCCGAATGGTCCCAGGTCCACCAGCCCTGACTGGCGCCCCATCTGCGCTGGGCCTCGCAGGTCCCCTCGTCCGGATAGAAATTGAAGATGTACCAGACTCCCGCCATGGCGTTCGCCTGCGTGGCGGACGGTGCGCTGTTCGCCCACGTGGGCGCGGCCAGCGTCATGCCGCCGGCGGCGAGTGCGGCCGTGATCGCGAGCGTTGCCGCGGCTTTCTTGATTGTTCGCACTGTTGTCTCCTGAGTTTGATTCATCGGATCGAAGGTCAGGGAGAGGGGTCGTAGATGATCCAGAGGGCCCACTGGCCGTTGAGGGGTCGGCAGGTGAATCCGATGGCGCCGTTCTGGTGCACGTAGGCCCGGCCGACTTCGGCGCAGCTGTCCACGCTGGAATACCAGCCGCCCCATTCCGTGTGGCTCTCCACCTGCGCGGGGCCGGCCACCTGCCGGCTCGTCGAGCTGCTCTGTGCCGCGAATGCGGGGACCACGGGAGTCAGCGCCAGGCCCAGGCCGACTACGCCGACGGCTATGCGCCTCGCCATGCGATTGTGCATACTTCATCCCTTCTTTCTGGATCGAAAACCCTTAGGCGGGGACGGAGACGCTGAAACGGTCTCCGACCTGCACGGGACTCGTACCCGGAGCGATGATGAGGGACAGTCCCTGGCAGTGCGTTCCTTGGTAAACGGTGACGGCGACATTCGTGCGATTTGTGACATTGTTGAAGGCTGATGTGGTGCTGTAACAACCGGCCGTGGGATTGTTATACACGATTCTTTGTCCAGCGGGCTGCCGGGTAAGAATCAGTGTTCCCGTGGCGGCGTTCGCGGGTGCCGCGATGAACGCCATGCCTGCGACCAATGTCGTTATCGCGAGGAAACGTGCTCTCGTTCTCAATGCGACCCTCCTTTTGTCGCGAATCTCCAGGGGATTTCGAGGCCGCGGACACCATGGTCGCCGCTTCCTCTGTCGTTTCGCTGGCGTGGCGCTGACATGTCCCTGTTGCAGGAGTCAGGGTCTGGGGCTACATGGCCCATCGGCCGGGTTCACCGGGCCCGCTATGACGGAGAGTCGCCGAGCGTGAAGATCGCCGGATGGCCGCAGTCACCCCGCGGGCCACCGTCGTCCACCTCGCGTGAAAAACGGTTTTTCAAGATCCGCCTTTTTTGACCTCTCTTCCGTACACGTTTCGACAGTTGAACGCGGAAGGAGAAGCCATGACCCCACTGCGATCCATCCCGCGAACACACCCGCAGCATGCCTGGCCCCTGTGCGAAGACGTGCAGGCCGTCCGGTATGCCCGAACGGTCGTCCGTGACGCGCTGACCGGACTGGAACTGAGTCCCGAGCTCGTCGATGACGCCGTGCTCATGGCCAGTGAATTGGTGACAAATGCCTTTCTGTATGGAGAGGCGCCCTATGAGCTGGTGCTTCACGCCGATCCCGAGGAGATCGTGTGCATGGTGGTGGACTGCGGTCCGCCGCTGCCGGTGGCCCGTGTGGTCGACGCCGACGCCGAGCGCGGGCGGGGGCTGTGCATCGTCGCCGCGCTCTCCGAAGGCTTCTGGGGATGCCATCCGCAGAAGTACGTCACCAGTCCGGGGCGTATCGGGAAGGCGACGTGGTTCGCGTTGCCGTACCGGCGTCTCAGGATGCCGGCCGTACGGCGTGGCGGGCTGTCCGCGGGGAGCGGGCCCGGTAGCGCCGCCTAGCACCTGAGGCCGGAGCGGGAGAGGAACGGGCGCTGTGGGGGCGCCTGTTCGATCCGCGAGCTGTTCACCACGGCACACGCCGACACGCCGCCGGTTCAATGCGATGCCGTCCACCGGGAATGCGTGGTTGGCTGGGTCTCATGGATGCCCCTCGCTTGCTGGCCTGCCTGGCCGACGAATACGGCCTGCTCAGAGCCGCCGCCTCCGCCGCGCCGGACGCGGCGCCCGTGCCGAGCTGTCCGGGGTGGACCGTCGCCGATCTGGTCACGCACATCACCGAGGTCTACCTGCACAAGGCCGCGACGATGCTGCGCGGGGAGTGGCCGACGCCGTGGCCGCCCGACCTGTCCGGCGAGGAGCCGTTCGCGGTGCTCGACCGGGCCTACGCCGAGCTGATGGCGGAGTTCGCCGCGAGGGCCCCGGAGGACTACGCGCTCACCTGGTACGAGCCCGACCAGACCGTCGGTTTCTGGATCAGGCGCATGGCCCAGGAGACGGTGATCCACCGCGTCGACGCCGAGCTCGCGGCCGGCCTGCCCGTGACGCCCGCCGCCGACGACCTGGCCCTCGACGGGGTGGACGAGGGGCTCAAGGTGATGCTCGCGCACGAGTTCGCCCTCTACCCCGAGAGTTTCGCTGAGGCCCTACGCCCCGACCTCAAGGGGGCGATCGCGGTCGTCGGCGGCGAGCGCGCCTGGCTCGTACGGGCCACGCCCACCGAGGTCACCGTCGCGGACGAGGCCGCCGACAGGGCGGTCGAGCAGGCGCGGACCGTCGTGTCGGGGGCGCCCGACGAGTTGCTGCGCTGGGTGTGGGGCAGGGGCGGCGAGGTGTCGGTCACCGGCGACCCCGAGCAGGCCACCTACCTGCGCCGGCTCCTCTCCCTCGCGACCCAGTGACCCAGTGATCCAGTGATCCAGTGACTGGGTAGCGCTCTCCGGCCGCACCGGGTGGGTACGGCCGGAGATCAACGAGGCTTACAGCCCGCAGAGCTCCGACAGGCTCTTGGCGGTCTTCTGGCTGTTCTGGGTGGGCGTCTGGGTCGGCTTGGCGGCGGCGTACGAATGAGTCGGCTTGGTCGTGGGCGTCCCGGGCGAGGACGTGACGTCAGCCGCCTGCGCGCTCCGGGCCGGCCGGAGCGAGTCCTTGATCGCCTTGTCCGCGGCCCGCCGGATCTTCAGCCAGTCGGGACGCCCCGACAGGAACTCCGGCGGCACGAACTGCAAGCTGGTGATCTTGGCGCTCTTCACCTTGACGGCCAGCCCCACGAGCGGCTCCACCAGCTCCTGCGGGATGTTCGTCTGCGCCAGTCGCTTCGTCGCATCGGCGATCTTGCCGAAGTTGAACAGGATCTTGTCGGGCGTCGCCTGCTGCGCGAACGCGCCGATGACGCAGCGCTGGCGGGCCATGCGCGAGAAGTCGTCGCTGTCCACCCGCGACCGGCCGTACCACAGGGCCTGCTCGCCGGTCAGCTTCTTGTAGCCCGCCTTGATCGTGCCCGCGGTGCCGAAGTGGCCGCCCCACTTGATGTCGCGCTCCACGCGGATCTTGAGGCCGCCGATGGCGTCGACCAGGTCCGCGAAGCCGTACATGTTCATCATGGCGTAGTAGTCGATCTTCAGGTTGAGCGTGTAGCCGATGGCGTCCATCAGCGCGCGTGGGCCCCTGTTCTTGCCGCCCATGATCTGCGGGTTGTCAGTGGCGTACTGCCAGACCTCGTTGAGCAGGCCGCCGTTGGGCAGCTCCGCCATGAAGCCGTTGGGGAACTGCTTGCGCAGCGGCGAGCTCGGCGGGAAGTGCACGTGCTGCAGGTTGCGCGGCAGGCTGAACAGGACCGTGGTGCCGGTCGGGACGTGCACGCTGGCGATCGTCATGCTGTCGGTGCGCACGCCGGTACGGTCGCCGGCCGCGTCGCCGCCGATCAGCAGGAAGTTCACCCGGTCCTTGCCGTTCCAGGGATCGTTCTCCTTGATCGGCGCGATGCTCGGGTCCGTGCTCTGGGCGAGGGGGACGAAGATCTTCTGGGAGGCGTTGCGGAAGGTCAGCACGGTGTCCGCGATGAAGGCGAAGGGGGCCATGACCGAGACGCAGAGCACGCCGACCACGATGCCGGAGACGATCTGGCCCTGCTGGTGCAGCCGGTTGGGGCCGAGCGCCACGTACGACAGCACGATGACGGCGAACCAGGCCAGTGCGAGCACGGTGGCGATGACGATGACCGTCATCTGCATGTCGGCGCCGACCAATTGGGCGATGTTGTCCTTGTTGCGGGTCAGCCCGTACGCCAGCCCGGCGAGCAGCAGCACCACGTACGCGCCGAGCAGGATCAGGCCGGTGCGACGGCGCCCGGCGCGCAGGTGAGCGACGCCGGGGGCGATGGCGGACAGCAGGGTCCAGCCGAGCAGGCCGCCCGTGGAGAGCGGCTTGGCGAACTGCGGCGCCGCGGCGCCCGGCCGTGGCCGGGCCTTGGGCCGCCCGGCACCGGAGGAAGCGGCACGCGTGCCGTGGCTGCCCGCGGCTGCGGGGGCGCCGTTCTGCGGTGAGCCGCCCAGGGGAGCGCCGTTCTGCGGTGGGCCCCCCAAGGGGCCGCCGTTCTGGGGTGAGCCGTCCGAGAGTGCGCGGTTCTGTGTGGTGTCGTCCCCGTCCGGGGGTTCGCCCGTACCACCGGCTTCCGAACCCTCTCCCGGCCCGTTTTCGGACCCTGTGTCCGAGCGGCGGGGAGCGCGCCGTTTCCTGCCCTCGGGCGCGTCCACCCCATCGCGCTTGCTCACACCGGCTCCTTCACACGCCTACCTGGCGAAAGCCATGGTTTTTACACCCCGTAGGGCACAAGATTGCCAGGAGTCTAGCTCCCATATAGGGACATCCAAGACAAGTACCCAACCTGAGATGAACAGGCCATGACATCAGGAAGTCGTCGAGGACGCCGCCATCCAGGTGTTGCACTGGAACGCCTGGTTCCTCTCCCAGCCCTGACGGAACCACCGGTTGTTGTTCACCCTGTTGCCGTGGTCGCGGGGATATCCGGGGTAGTCGCCCACCTGCCCGTAGAACCAGAAGAGGCGGGCGCGGTTCGCGGTGTTGACCGGATAGGAGGCGGCCACCGACCGCATCCACATGCCGCCGAAACAGGTCGCCTGGAGCTCCAGCTTCCTGCTCAGTGCCAGCTTGCCGCTCCGGCTGCTCGAGTCGACCGTCTGCTTCCACCAGGAGTCCATCACGCCCGAGATGTTCTGGACGTGGTGCCCGTACTCGTGGGCCAGCATGCTGATGATCCCGCCGTGCCAGGAGATGATCTCCCCGTAGCCGCGGGCGTTGCCGTTGCCCCTGGCCATGGCCGAGGTGGAGGCGTAGATGGTGTTGTTGCGCGGGCAGTAGTACGGCACCATGCTCCCCGGCGACGGATAGTCGCCGCAGGCGCCCCTGCCGCGCGTGGCCACGATCGAGTAGCTCGGCGGCGTGAACCGGATGCCCTGCCGCTGAATGATCGGCCCCCAGGCCCGGTCCATGCACCTGCCGGTCTTCAGGATCAGTGCCTTGAGCTGGCTGTGGCTGAAGATGCTCGCGCCGCCCGCCGGGCAGCTCACCCTGGGCAGGGCGCCGGCCCGGTAGAGGGTGTTGTTCCTCGTGCTCGTGTTGAGCGTGGCCCGGGCCGGCGTCTCGGGCTCGGCGGACCGCGTCGCCGTCGCCGTCGGCTCGCTCGACCGGGTCTGGCTCCACGACTCCGACGGGGACGGCGTCCCGGTGTTGTAGGTGTACGTGGGGATGGCGACCGGCGTGGTCGTGTCGGGCCTGGACGAGCCCTTGAGCATCGCCGCGGCGATCACGAGCAGCACGAACAGCGCCGCCATCGACCCGAACACCGCCCCGAGGATGCCGACCACCCCCATGCCCGACTTCTTCCGCGGCGGCGGCCCCCACGGCCCCGGCGGCATGGGCGGGCGCGGGGGAGGAGGCGGCTGCTGAGGAGGCCAGGGGCCGCCCTGTGGCGGCCCATACGGCCCGCCCGGCGGGTACGGCTGCCCCTGGGGCGGGAACTGCTGCCCCTGGGGCGGCGGCCCGTATGGCTGGCCCTGCGGGGGATACGCCGGCCCCTGCGGGTAGACGGGCCCCGGCGGAGGCGGCGGATAGACCGGTCCAGGCGGGGGAGGCGCCTGCTGCCCCGGATGACCGTAACCCTGGGACTGCGGCCCGCGGTGACCCGGCGGCGGCCACGGACGCGACGGTGGCCGCAGGGGCTGACCTGGCCCCTGAGGCGGGGGTGGATGCTGCCCGTTGCCTGTCACCGTGTAGCCCCCTTTTACTCGGTTGTCCGTAAAGAGTGACTTGGTACGTCACTGGTTGGACATTTGCCGAATTTGGGGCAGAAGCATACCGATTTATCACCCGTCACAGAAGTCGCGGTGCCCGGCTACGGTCCGAAATCATTCGAGGTGATCTCTGCTATGTCCCGGACCGCACGGCAGCTGGTGTCCTAGCTTCTTTGACATGAACCTCCAGCAGCTCCGCTACGTGGTCGCGACTGCGGAGCACCGCACCATGACCGACGCGGCCAGATCGCTCTATATCGCGCAACCTGCGCTTTCGCGCGCGATCCGCGATCTGGAACGGGAACTCGGCATGACGCTCTTCGCCAGGTCCGGACGCGGTGTCGTCGTCACCGCACAAGGCCGGCGGGTGGTCAAACTGGCAAGGGAGGCCCTCGACGCCGTACACGAGATCGAGAGCCTGTCCAACCACGGCAGCACAGGGGAGGCGGAGCTCCGCATCGCCGCCACACCCAGCCTCGAACCCGGCCTGGCCGGACGGCTGCTGCCCGCCTACACCGCCGAGCACCCAGGTGTCCGCGTGCACATCGTCCGTTGCGACGGCCGTGACGCCGTCGTCAACGCCATCAGGGATCAGCGGGCCGACCTCGGCCTGACCGACCTGCCCGTACCCACCGATCTGATCACCCATCCGCTCGAACGCCAGGAGATCGTGCTGATCTCCCCGCCCGGCCTCGACCTGCCCAATCCCGTGCCCATGGGCAAGCTCGACGGGATGCGCCTGGCCCTGCCCGCACGGGGCAGCGTCCGGCGAAGGGAACTCGACGCGATGTTCGGCAAGTACGCCGTCAGCCCGATCGTGGTGCTCGAAACCGACGAGCGCAACGGCTGGCTGAACGCCGTACGCACCGGCCAGGCGTCACTGCTGTGGTACCGCGGCATGGCCGAACAGGCCGGCCGGGCGGGCCTCGTGGTGCGCTCGCTGGAACCCGCGGTCCGCCGCGTCATCGCCGTCGTGCACGCCCGTCGCCGCCTGCCGCTGATCGCCCAGGACTTCCTGGCCGCCGCCGAAAAGGGCAGCGCCGCCTGACCCGTCCTGAGCACATCGCCTTCGGCCGCCGCCGCGCCCGGCCGGAAGCGAGGACTCACCCCCGCACGAACCCCGCACGAACCCCGCACGCACCCCCGTGCGCGAACCCCCTCCTCACCTCGCCACAGGCAGCCGTACGACCGCACGCAGCCCCGGTGCGGCGTCCTCCAGATGCACCCCGCCCCCGTGCGCCCGCACGGTCTCCCGGACGATGGCCAGGCCCAGCCCAGCGCCGCCCTCGTCGCGGCTGCGGCCCGAGTCCAGCCGCGTGAACCGGTTGAACACCCGCTCGCGATCCTGCTCGGGAATGCCGGGCCCGTCGTCGGTCACCGTCAGCACCCCGTCGGCGGTCAGCGCCACCTCCACCTTCGACGAGGTGTGCCGCACGGCGTTGTCCACCAGGTTCGTCAGCACCCGGCTCAGGTCCAGTGCGTCGCCGCGGACCACGACGGGATCGCACACGGTCAGCCGGGCCTCGCCGTACCTGTCGATGGTCTGGCGCACCACCTCGTCGAGGTCGACCGGCTCGCGCCTGGCCGGCACGCCGCCGCGCTCGTCCAGGCGGGCCAGCGCCAGCAAGTCCTCGGCGAGCCTGGACAGCCGCATCGCGTCCTCCATCACGCCCTCGGCCGTCTCCGGCCAGTCCTGGCCCTCCGGATGCCCGAGCGCCACCTCCAGCTGCAGCCGGATGCTGGCCAGCGGGCTGCGCAGCTCGTGCGCGGCGTCGGAGACCAGCGCCCGCTGACGCTGCTCGGCCTCCTCCAGCCGGGCCAGCATGTCGTTGAGCGTGGTGGCCAGCGAGTGCACCTCGTCGCGCGACTCGGGCACCGGCAGCCGGCGCGACCTGGCGGTGTGCGTGATCTCGGCGGCGCCCCTGCGCAGCGCGGCGATCGGCCGCAGCGTCCGGCCGATGACCACCCAGCTCGCCACGGCCAGCGCCACGATGAGCATCGGCGTGCCGACCAGCAGCACCCGGCCGGCCGTACCGAGGCTGGTCTGGATCTCGCCGATGGGCCGTGCCGCGACCACGGTCCTGCCGTGGTCGGCGCTGATGACCACCACGCGCAGCGGCCCCGAGATCGCGAACGGCCGGCCGTCCAGGAACGTGGCCTGGCCGTCGCGCAGCACCTCGGCCCGCTCCCGCGCGTCCAGCAGCGGGACCAGCCGGTCGGCGCCGTACGTGACGTCCGTGATGCGGCCCGCCGCGTCGATCACCTGCACGATCGTGCCGTCGTGGGTGGCGATCGGGCTGGTCAGCGTGCCCGCGTCGGCCTGCACCCGCACGGTCTGGGCCTGCTGCCTGGTCGAGTCGTCCACGGTGCCGATGAGGGCCCGGTCCAGGACGGTCAGCAGCACCGACGCCGAGATGGCCAGCGCCAGCGCGAGGACGGCGGCGGCCACGACCGTCAGCCGGAAGCGCAGCCCCTGGCGGCGCCACCACAGCAGCGGCGAGTCAGCCACCGTCGCCCGCCAGCCGGTAGCCCGCGCCCCGCACGGTCTGCAGCGCGTTCCTGCCGAACGGGACGTCGATCTTGCGTCGCAGGTAGCCCACGTAGACCTCCACCACGTTCGGGTCGGTGTCGAAGGTGTCCCACACGTGTTCCAGGATCTCCGACTTCGACACCACCTCGTCGCGCCGGCGCAGCAGATATTCCAGCAGCGCGAACTCCCTGGGCGTCAGCTCGATCACCTGCTCGCCCCGCTCCACCCTGCGCCGGGCGGGGTCCAGCGTCAGGTCGCCGGCCGTCAGCACGGCGGGCCGCCGCCCGGAGTCGCGCCGCAGCAGCGCGCGCAGCCTGGCCACCAGCACCACGTACGAGAAGGGCTTGGTCAGGTAGTCGTCGGCGCCCAGATCGAGGCCGTCGGCCATGTCGTATTCGCCATCCTTGGCGGAGAGCATGAGGATCGGCACCCAGTTCTCCTCGGCGCGCAACTGCTTGCACACGTTGTAGCCCGACAGCCGGGGCAGCATGATGTCGAGCACCACGATGTCGTAGTCGCCGTGCCGGGCCGCGTGCAGTCCCTGCTCGCCGTCGTGGGCGAGGTCCACGGCGAAGCCCTCGGCCTGGAGCCCCCGCTGCAGCGCGGCCGCCATCCGCCGCTCATCCTCGACGACAAGTACTCTCATGTGGCGATTCTCCCGTTCCTCCCCTGTGACCACGCTGAGAAGGCTGAGAGCCGTCTCAGCTGGTCTCAGGCTCGCCTAAGCATGCATGACGCAGGCTCTGGTCATCGACATACCGTTAAGGAGTGAGATGCGCAGAGGAACGTTCGTGAGATGGGGAGTTCCGATCGCGGCCGCGGCCGTGATCGCCGGAGCGATGGGGGCCGGTCCGGTCATCGCCGCGGTGAGCGGCGATCCCGTGCTGCCCGAGCGTACGGCGCAGCAGTTGCTCGCCGACGCCGCGGCGGCCACCAAGGACAAGGCCGGTCCGCCGCCCATGTCCGGCACCGTGCAGCAGACCGCCTCGCTCGGCCTGCCCGCACTGCCCGACATGGGCGGCGCGTCGCCGCTGAGCCTGTTGTCCGGCTCGCACGAGGTGAAGGTCTGGTACGGCGCCGGCGACAAGCTGAGGGTCGCCATGCCGACGCAGTTCGACGAGTCCAACCTGATCGTCAACGGCGACCAGATCTGGTACTGGGACAGCGGTGACAACACCGCGACCAAGATCAAGATGGCGAAGGGCGCCGAGAAGCCGCACGCGCTGCCCACGCCGGGGCCGGCCGATGTGACCCCGCAGCAGGTGGCGGCCAAGCTCCTGGCCAACGCCGACGAGCACACCGCCATCCGGGTGACCAACAACGCCCAGGTGGCCGGTCGTGCCGCCTACCAGCTGGTGCTCGCTCCCAAGGACGAGGGCTCGCTGGTGCAGGAGGTGCGGCTGGCGCTCGACGGTGAGACGTACATGCCGTTGCAGGTCCAGGTCTTCGCCAAGGGCTCGGCCGAGCCGGCCTTCCAGGTCGGCTTCACCCAGGTGACCTTCACACCGCCGGCGGAGGAGAACTTCTCCTTCACCCCGCCCGCGGGCGCCAAGGTCAAGGAGGAGACGATCGGTGCCGGCGGCGACGCCGAGCACGCCGAGCAGCAGGCGGAGTCGGCCAAGGAGGCCCGCAAGGACACGAAGGTCGTCGGCGCCGGCTGGACCAGGGTCGCGGTCCTGCCCGCCACGCTGGCGGACCTGACGGCCAAGCCGGCCGAGACCCCGTCCGACGGCAAGCCGGGCAGCCACTGGAAGGGCGGCTCGGAGGGCGCCGACCCGAGCGCGCTCGTCCAGAACGTGCTCAAGACGGCCACCCCGGTCAGCGGCACGTGGGGGTCGGGCAAGCTGATCAAGACCAAGCTCGTCACCGCGCTGCTGACCGACGACGGCCGGCTGCTGGTCGGCGCGGTCACGCCGGAGGAGATCACCAAGGCGGCGGGCACCAAGTGACCGTTGTCACGCACGAAGCGGGGGCGCCCTTCGGGGCGGCCCCGCCCTCCGGCGACTCGGCGATCGTCACCCAGGGCCTGACCAAGCGCTTCCCCGGTGGCCAGGTCGCGGTCGACGCACTGGACCTGACCGTGCCGCGCGGCTCGGTCTTCGGCTTCCTCGGGCCCAACGGCTCGGGCAAGACCACCACGATCCGCATGCTGCTCGGCCTGGTGGCGCCCACGGCCGGCGAGTACTCCGTGCTCGGCCTGCCCCTGGCGGACGCACTGCCCCGGGTGGGGGCGCTGGTCGAGGGGCCGGCGTTCTACCCGTACCTGTCGGGCGAGGCGAACCTGTACCGCTTCGACGCCGCCGACCCCACCGCCCCCGGCGGCACCGCGAAGAAGCGGGTCGCCGAGGCCCTGGAGCGGGTCGGCCTGTCGGCGGCCGCGGGCAAGCGCTTCCGCAACTACTCACTCGGCATGCGCCAGCGCCTGGCCATCGCCGCCGCCCTGCTCGGACCCCGTGAGCTGCTCATACTGGACGAGCCCACCAACGGGCTCGACCCGCAGGGCACCCGCGAGGTGCGCGCGCTGGTCAAGGAGATCGCCGCCGACGGCACCACGGTCTTCGTCTCCTCGCACCTGCTGACCGAGGTCGAGCAGATGTGCACGCACGCCGCGATCATGCGCGCCGGCAACCTGGTCGCCCAGGGCACGATCGCCTCGCTCAACGGCGGCCTCACCACCCGCGTCAGGGTCGAGACACCGGACGTCGCCGACGCGGCGCGGGTGCTCGGCACGCTCGGCCTGGCCGACGTGCGCATGCCAGACGGGGGCGCCGCGGCGGTGACGGCGGACCTGGGCGCGCACGCGCCCGAGGACATCAACGCGGCGCTGGTACGCGAGGGCGTCGCCGTGCGCGGGCTGGCCGTCGTACGGCCGAGCCTGGAGGACGTGTTCGTGGGACTGACAGGGGAGGGATTCGATGTCGACGGCTGAGACGCAGGAGCGCCGGACGCCGGGGCTGGTGCCTGTGGCCGAGACGATGCGCACCGCCGAGCGGCGGCCGTCCTCGGAGTCGGGGCAGTCCGAGCCCGCGGGGCCGCCGGTGCGGCTGGCGTCGGCGTTCTGGCGGCTGCTCGGCTCCGAGCTCGGCCTGACGTTCCGGCGGCCGCGCAACCAGGTGATGCTGGCCGTCGTGGCGTGCGTGCCGGTGCTGATCGGCATCGCGCTGCGCATCGCCAGCGCCGACGAGGCGGTCGGCGGGCTCATCGGCTCCGTCGCGGGCAACAGCCTCATGCTGACGTTCGCCTCGTTCTCCTTCCTGGTGCTGCTGCTGATGCCGATCGCGGTGAGCGTGGTCGGCGGCGACTCGATCGCGGGCGAGGCGGGCGCGGGGACGCTGCGGTACCTGCTCGCCGCGCCCGCCGGCCGGACGCGGCTGCTGGTCGTGAAGTACCTCAACGCGGTGGTGTTCGCCTACGCGACCACCGTCGTGGTGGCGCTGTCGGCGCTGGTCACCGGGCTGGTCCTGTTCCCGGTGGGGCCGGTGACGCTGCTGTCGGGCAGCACCATCTCGGTGGCCGAGGGCCTGCTGCGGATCCTCGTCACCGTCGGGTACGTGGGCGCGGGCATGGCGGCCCTGGCGGCCGTGGCGGTGGCCCTGTCGACGTTCACCGAGGTGTCCATCGGCGCCATCGCGGCGACGATGATCCTGGTCATCGTCACCCAGGTGCTCAGGGCCATCCCGCAGCTCGAGGCGATCACGCCCTACCTGCTGCCCAGCTGGTGGACCAAGTTCGACGCGGTGCTGCGCAGTCCCGTCGACTTCGGGAGCCTCGGTCAGGGACTGCTGGTCTTCGGGGCGTACATCCTGCTGTTCGGCTCCATCGCGTGGGCCCGCTTCTCGGGCAAGGACATCACCTCCTGAGCGGTCCGGGCCGGTGAGATCCGACCCGGACCGTCTCGGCGGTCCGCCATCAGCGGAGAGCCGCCCGTACGTCAGGACGGGCGGCGGCGCAGCGCCAGGACGGCGACCACGATGCCGATGATGCCCACCACGAGCCCGGCGCCGCCCAGCAGGCGCGCGGTGCCGTCCGAGGACGAGCCGGCCGCCACCGTGCCGGCCGACGGGGCCATGCCGTCAGCGGAGGCCGACGCCGAGGCGCCAGGAGCCGACGCGGCGGCCGACGGGGAGCCGCCGTGGTGCGAGTCGGACTCCGTCGCGGGGGTCAGCTTGAGCGTCGGAGCCGGGTGCTCCGCCTCGCTGCCGTCCGCCTTCGGGGCATCCGCCCACTTGACCACCTCGCCGCCCGAGTAGGTCTGCGTCGTCGGGAACGCGAGCTGGTCGGTGTCCGTGGGCAGCTGCCCCATGGACACCTCGAACTCCTGGAACTCGCCCTTACCGATCTTCCCGCCCGACCAGACGACCTTGGTGACGGCCTCCTTCAGCTCGCCGTACTCGGTCTTGACGGGCTTGGGCAGCTTGCCCTCGGTGACTTTGACGCTCCACCCCGGCACCGGCTTGACCGAGACGAACGCCAGCGGGTGATCGCTGGGGAAGGAGACCTCGACCTTGACGGTCGAGGCGTCGTCGCGCTCGTTGGGCACCCGGAAGGCGACCTTGCTGAAGCCGCCCTGCTCGGCGGTGCCCGGGTTGATCGTGACATGGGCCAGCGCGGGAAGGGCGAGGCCGGCGGTGATGGCGGTGGCGGCGGCCAGGACGGTCGCCGTACGACGCATGAAGGGCAGACGCATGAAGGACATGGGGAATCTCCACTGGGATGAGCGGGGGTCGAAAAGGTGTCAGAGGATCAGGCGGGCAGTGGAGGTCCACGCCTGGCGACACAGTGCAGGAGCAGCGGATCGACCGGGACGATCCGTACGATCACCCTCGGGACGGCCGGCCGCACGGCGGGCACGGCGACCGGGCGCAGCAACGTCAGACGGTGACCGAGGCGGTGCAGCAGCGCCCAGAGCGCGCTCTCGCCGCGCGCCAGCCACCACCCCGTGATCAGCGTGGCCGTCAGGTGCGCCAGCAGCATGCCGGCGGCCTGGCCGAGCCCGCGGCCGTGCGGGTGCGAGATGACGTAGGCGGTGCCGTCGGCGCCGAACAGCTCGTGCAGCCCGAACTGGGCGCACATCAGCGCGACGTTGATCGCCCCGGCCGAGCGCTCCCGGGCGCTCAGCGCCAGGGCCGGCAGCAGCACGGCGCCGAGGCCGAGCGCGGCCGTGTGCGGCGCGGGCACCGAGCCGCCGCCCATCGCGTGCGCGAGCGCGGCGAGCCCCACGCAGACGGCGGCGAACGCGGCCGTCCGCGCGAGTCTGAGGGGAAGTTCCGCGCGCATGGGTGTGTCACATGCTCTCACGGGGGCAGGGGGCGGGGAGACCGCTCCTCCCAAGCCGTGCAATGCCTGGTTGATTTGCGGCAATTGTCGCTAGGGTCGTGCCGAACACGTTGACATTGAGGTGAGAACGTTGCGGCACTTTGCAGGATTGCTCATCGGAGTCGTGGTGACCGCAGCGGTGCTGGGAGGCGGTGGCTGGGCCGTCCAGCAGGCGTTATCCAGCGCGTCGGCCAACCCCGTGGTTGGGCAGAAGATGTGGATCGCCCTCGGCGCGATGGCGGCGGTAGGGCTGGTCGTGGGCCTCGTGGTGGCGGGCCGGGTCTCGCCGATGGCCACGTTCGTGCCCTCGATGGTGTTGCTGGCCTGGACCGTGGTCTACTCCCTCGACGTGAACCGGGCGCTCTCCCTGATCCCCGCCGAGCCCTCGGTGAACCAGATCATCAGGGACGTCGGCACCGGTGACAAGACGCTGCTGACCACGGGCGTGTTCGCCCTGCTCGGGGTCGCCATGTTCATCCCGGTGCTGATGCCCTCCCGCTGGTCGCGGCGGCACGAGGACGAGGATGAGGACTACGAGGAGAGCCCCCAGGGCAGCTATTACTGATCGTCGTCCTCGAGATCGGCGTTCATGCGGGCGGGCGTCCGCATGAACGCCATCAGCGGCTGCCGGTGTAGAGGCGCGTGACCACGTCCTCGATCGTGGACTGCTCGGGCGCCGTGGCCATCAGCTCGTCGAGCGTGCCGTCGAACGCCAGCCGCCCGTGGTCGATCAGCATGACCCGGCGGCAGAGCCGTTCGATGTCGCCCAGGTCATGCGTGGTCAGCAGCACGGTCGTGCCCTGCTCGGCGTTGAGCCGGCGCAGGAACGCCCGGATGCTCGACTTGCTGACCACGTCGAGCCCGATCGTCGGCTCGTCGAGCACCAGCACGTCGGGCGCGTGCAGCAGCGCGGCGGCCAGGTCGCCGCGCATGCGCTGGCCCAGGCTGAGCTGACGCACCGGCGTGCGGGTGAAGGCGCCCAGGTCGAGCGTCTCGATCAGCTCGTCGAGCCGCGTCTTGAAGACCTTGCGATCTACTTTGTAAAGGAGCCGGATCAGTTCGAAACTGTCGCGCAGCGGAAGGTCCCACCACAGCGTCGTCCGCTGCCCGAACACCACGCCGATGCGCCGCGCCAGCGTCGTGCGCTTGCGCGAGGGGTCGAGCCCGGCCACCCGCACCCGGCCTGACGTGGGGGTCAGGATGCCGCACAGCATCTTGATCGTGGTGGACTTGCCGGCGCCGTTGGGGCCGAGGTAGCCGACGAACTCTCCCGGCGCCACGGTGAACGACAGGTCGCATACGGCGTGCACGAGGTTCCCCTTGAGCTTGAGGCTCCTTCGCACCTTGAACGAGCGCCCGGCCCGATCGAGCTCGATCATCCCTAACTCCCTGTGGATCGGTAGTGCCGGATGCCCAGGCGCCAGGCGGACCCGGCGAGCAGGGCGAGGACCAGGGCCGCGACCGGCCCGAGGAAGCGCATGAAGCCCGGAGTGCCGAACGGGTCGTCCCGGTCCAGCACGTAGAGGGCGGGCTGCCAGTTGATGAAGGCCAGCGGCAGCGCGTAGGTCACCCCGCGCACCAGGTCGCGGCCGTAGATGGCGAGCGGGTATTGGGTGAGCTGGCCGCTGCCGTAGGTGAAGGCGTTGGTCACCTCGGGCGCGTCGGTCAGCACGAACTGCAGCGCCCCGGCCAGCGTCCAGAGCGCCCCGAAGATGACCACACCGGTCGCGATCATGACGGGGACCATCCAGAGCCGCCCGGAGCCGAGGTCGAGGGCGCTGATCGCGTAGCCGAGCACGATCGCCGCCTGCAGGACGCGGCCGGCGCGGGTCGGCAGGAAGCGGTCGGTCGCCAGCTGGATCCAGGCGCTCACGGGCCTGATCAGCATGGTGTCGAACGTGCCCGCCTTGATGTGCTGGCTGATCCGGTCGACGTTGCTGACGAACAGGTCGCACAGGCAGAAGGCCAGGTTGGCCGTGCCGTACAGGAAGAGCGTCTCCTCGCGGGAGAAGCCGGCCAGGGAGGTGGTGTTGGCGAAGATGATGAGGATCACCGCCACGTCGGTGCCCGCCACGAACAGGCCGAGCACGGTCGTGAGGGCGAACGAGGCCGGGTAGGCCATCGCGGCGCGGGTCCAGGTCCAGGCCAGCAGGAAATAGCTCCTAACCACCCTGGATCACCACCTTGTGGCGGATGGCCCGCGTGCCGAGCGCGCCGGCGGCGAGCAGCGCGGCGGCCCAGCAGCCCTGGAAGGCCAGGGTCTCCAGGACGGGCGCCTTGCCGAGGTAGAGGTCGGTGGGTGCCTGGACCATCGCGGCCCACGGCAGCGCCCTGGCCAGCTCGCCGAGCAGGCCGGGGAACAGGCTGAGCGGCAGCAGCATCCCACTGAACAGTATGGTGAGCACCAGCGAGAACGCCCCCACACCACGCTCGTCGATCAGCCAGCAGACCGACAGCGAGACCAGGTAGCGCCAGCCGAAGCTGGCGACCATCCCGGCCAGGAAGCTGACCAGGAAGGCGAGCCACTGCCCGGGTCCGGCGGGATGGGTGACGCCGAACAGCGCGGCGCCCAGCAGCATCGGCGGGATGCCGCGCACCAGGAACAGGTAGCAGGCCCGGCCCAGGTCCTCCGACAGGGACCAGAGCAGGAGCGAGGCGGGGCGGACGAGGTCGAGCGCGATGTCGCCGCTGCGGATCCGCTCGGGGATGGCCAGGCCGGTGCCGAACAGCTGCATCGGGCCGATGAGGGCCTGGGTGATGAAGCAGAACGTGACGGCCTGGGTGACGTCGTAGCCGGCCAGGCCGGGTCGGGCCTGCCAGAGGGCGATGAGGATGTAGGCGCGCAGGATGCCGAAGACACTGTTGGTGAAGGCGCCCGCGACCGCGGCCCAGACGTAGGTGGCGTGCTTGCGGAAGCCGTACCGGACCAGCCGGGCATAGAGGGGTATGGTTTTGCACCTCCGGAGAGTGATGGCACGGTGACGAACCGTGCCCGGACCCGCACGCGGGTCAGCCGATGGAAGCCATGAATTATCTGCTTTCCGGCCGGCGATCCGCAACGCGATAAACGACGCGCGGGCCGCCATCCGGCCTGGTGCGACACATGGCCGAAATAGTCCCGTAAGCGAGGAGATACTTACTTGCGAGTAGAGCGATGTTCTAGGGGGAAGGAGATTCATCGGAGGGATATATGGACTTGGACAGGGACGTCGCTCCCGACTATCCACTGAGCTGGCAGGCTCGCGCGGTCACCGGTCTGATGCGCGGGACCCTCAAGCCGGCCTCCCACCTCCTGATGCGCCATCCCCTGACGATCGACTGCGCCGCCCGGCTCGGCGAACTGGGCCGCCTGGTGCCGTTACGGCCGCCCGGCCATGTGAACGTCGAGCCGGCCGCCTTCTCCGCGTGCGGCGGGGAGTGGGTACGCGCGGGCGCGGATCTCGACGAGGGCAAGGTGCTGCTGTACTTCCACGGCGGCGGCTACTTCTCCTGCTCGCCCAGGACGCACCGGCCGATCACCTGGCGCCTGTCCGTCGCGGCCCGCCGCCCGGTGCTCGGCCTCGACTACCGCCAGGGGCCGGTCCACAAGCTGGCGGACTCCCTGAGTGACGCGCTGGAGGCATATGACTGCCTGCTGAAGCGCGGGTACGCGCCCGAGGACGTCCTGTTCGGCGGCGACTCGGCGGGCGGGCACCTCACGCTCGCCACCCTGCTCGCCCTGCGCGACCGCGGCCTGCCACTGCCGGCCGCGGCGGTCTGCCTGTCGCCCTGGGCCGACCTGACGGACCTCCCCAAGCGCGCGAACCGCTGGCAGGATCCGATGCTGTCGGCCAGTCGCATCCGCTGGCTGGCCCGGCGCTGGACCTCCGGCCTGGACCCGCGCGACCCCCTCGTGTCGCCCGTGCTCGGCGACTTCACCGGCCTGCCGCCGCTCATGATCGTCACCGGCTCGACGGAGGTGCTCCGGGACGAGGCCCGGCGCGTGGCGGTCAAGGCCAGGCTGGCGGGGGTGCCGGTGACGTACGAGGAATGGCGGCGGATGCCGCACGTGTTCCCGATCCTGGCCGACGTGCTGCCCGAGGGCAGGCTGGCCTTCCGGCACATGGCAAGGTTCTTCGCCGCGGTCGCGGCGGTGCGGTCGGCCTCGCTGGAGGACGCGGCCTGACCCCTTGGGGTCCGGGGCGGTCTTCGTGATGCGATGCTGGATGTGTCGCGGCGAGTGAACGGTGTGCAGGAATCCCGTCATTGTCGTTACCCGTTGCCGTTCGCCCCCGACCGGACCGCGGATCGGGTGTAGGTTAGGCATACCTAATATTTCGAGGAGTGTCCGATGGCTGACAAGCCCAGAGATCACCATCGCGGCGTAGTGATCCGTACGGAGCGGATCACGCCGCACATGATCCGTGTCGTGGTCGGCGGTGAGGATCTGCGGGACTTCGCCACCTCGGGTCTCACCGATCACTACGTCAAGCTCGTCTTCCCGCACGAGGGGGTCGACTATCCGACCCCGTTCAATGTCCAGCACGTACGCGAGACCATGCCGCGGGAGGTCTGGCCGCGGCTGCGCAGCTACACCGTGCGCGCCTGGGACCCCGACGCCGGGGAGATGACGCTCGACTTCGTCTACCACGGCGAGGAGGGCATCGCCGGGCCGTGGGCCGCGCGGGCCGTGCCCGGCGACGAGCTGTTCATGCTCGGCCCCGGCGGCGCCTACGCGCCGCGCCCGGAGGCGGGCTGGCACCTGCTCGTCGGTGACGAGAGCGCGCTCCCGGCGATCGCGGCCGCGCTGGAGGCGCTGCCCGACGGCGCCACCGCCTACGCCTTCCTCGAGGTCGACGGGCCGGAGGAGGAGCAGAAACTGCGGGTCTCGGGTGAGACACGGCTCGTCTGGCTGCACCGCGACGGCGCCCCCGTCGGTGCGGCGCTGGTGAAGGCGGTGCGCGAGCTGGAGTTCCCCGACGGTGACGTGCATGCGTTCGTCCACGGCGAGGCGGGGTTCGTCAAGGAACTGCGGCGCCACCTCCGGGTCGAGCGCAAGGTGCCGATGGAGCAGCTGTCGATCTCCGGCTACTGGCGGCTCGGCGCCGACGACGAGGGCTGGCGGGCCGCGAAGCGCGACTGGAACCGCCAGGTCGAAGCTGAGGAGGCCGCGGCGCTCGGCTAGGCTGCTTCTTGGGTAAAACGCCACTTCAGGCCATCGAGTCACACCGCTTACTTACCTTGGAGGCACGACCGCCTTACCTCCGATACCCCTTGTGAAAACCATGCGGAAACCCCGCTCGGATGGGACGACAGTGTGCTTTGGCCGTGTCCCAGACAGCGAGCGGAGAACCGATGGCGCGTGGTGCGAGCGACATGCCTCCAGGTGTGCGACCGCTTACGGTGGGCGACCCGGTCATCATCGGCAGATACCTGCTCCTCGGACGCCTCGGCACCGGGGGCATGGGGGTGGTCTACCTGGCCGAACATCCGCGGGGCGGTCTGGTGGCGCTGAAGACGCCGCACGCGATACACCTCAACGATCCCACGTTGCGGGCCCGTTTCGCGGAGGAAGTCGCATTTTCGCGGCGACTCGTACCCTTCTGCACCGCAGCGGTGATCGAGGACGGCACCGACCGGGACCGCCCCTACCTCGTCACCGAGTACATTCCGGGCCCCGCCCTGTCCCAGGTCGTGATGGCGCGCGGGCCGCTCACGCCCGACCTGGCCTACGGCGCCGGGCTCGGCGTGGCGGCGGCGCTGGTCGCCGTGCACGAGGCGGGGCTGGTCCACCGCGACCTCAAACCGGGCAACGTGCTGCTGTCCGAGGACGGCCCGCGGGTGATCGACTTCGGCATCGCCCGCGACGTCGACACGCTGGGTGCGCACACGCAGGCGGGACAGGTCATGGGCAGTCCGGGCTGGGTGGCGCCCGAGCGGCTGACCGGCGGGCCCGCCATGCCCGCGTCGGACGTGTTCGCCTGGGGCTGCCTGGTGGCGTTCGCCGCGACGGGGCACCATCCGTTCGGTGGTGGCGAGGCCGACGTGCTGACCCGCCGCATCCTGTTCGAGGCGCCGCGCGTCGAGGGCGTGCCCGCCCTGCTGCGGCCCGCGGTCGAGGCGGCGCTGGCCAAGGCGCCCGGCGACCGGCCCAAGGCCGCCGACCTGTTACGCGTCCTGCTCGCCGCCGGAGGCGTGGGCCATCCGTGGGACCTGCGGGCCGCGGTGGCGGGCGTACTCGCGGAGATCTGGACGCCCGTGCCCTATCCGCCGGGAGCGGGCAGGGTACGGCTCGCGCCCGAGACCGGAGAAGGGGCACGGCTCGCGCCCGGGACCGGCGGAGGGGTATGGCCCCCGCCTGGGACCGGGAGCGGCGAGGAGGCGACGGCCGCGCCGAAGCGCGGACGCAGGGCCAAGGCCGGGGCGCACCTGTCGCACGCCACCTTCGCGGCGCTGGCCACGGTCTCCATCGCGGCCGTCACTGTGATCGCGGCGTCGGGGGGCGGTGGTGGTCTGAGCATCGGCGGGGCCTCCCCGCTGCCGGAGAACCAGCCCGCCGTCCAGCCGTACGAGACCGCCCAGTCCACCAGGCGCCCCATGGCCACCCCTTCGAGCAGCGTCCCGGCCACCGTGGCGGGCACGGCGATCACCTCGCCGCCGGTGTCCGCCACCCGGGCCCGTACGACCGCCCCGATCATCGTGCTCGACCCGTCGCCCGAGCGGAAGACCGCCTGGCATCCACCGGCCACGTACGGACCGGGCGGACCGGGCGACACGGACACGGGCGGCGGCTGTGCCGGCCCCGCGGGAAAGAGACGCGGCGGCGCGGCCAGGCGCGGCTGCCCACCCCCGTCGGCGTCCATCACCACGATCCCGCAGGACGGCCCCGGGGAGTCGCCGGACCCGTCGATCACCCCATCGACCTCGGAAACGGTCACCGCTCCGGCCACCGGCTCCTCCTGAGCCCCGGATAGCGGGCAACCCCTGCAATTCCCGGCGACAAGTCACCATAATTGGTGATCTACGGCCTGGTTGTGCCGGGAGGAGAAATCCGGATGCCAGTTCGGCGACAGCTGCCGTAACCGCGCGCAGATGTAGGCGAGCCTGAGCGATGTGCGGGCAGCGCCCGTCGAGCCGGCACGGCACGGCTGGGTCGCAAGCGTCGAACGGCGCGACGGGCGAGGGCGGCGGCTGCCGGACGGGCTGTTCGTGGCGGCCCCAACCGTGCCGGGGTGACGAGGAAGAGGCTGGGGCCCATCCTTGCGTCTATGGGTGGTGCTTGAAACAGCCGAGCAGCCCCCACAAAACGGCGCCGCCGGCGGCGAGGCCGGTTAGGAGTGCGGCGGGCCACGTGGAGCCGTCCGCGAGCATGAGAGCAGTCGCGATGCTGGTGGAGGCGACTATCGCGAGCGCTATGAGAAGCGCACGTTGCAGGTCCATACGAACCAACTCCTGTCCGACGAAGAACCCCATCCGAAGCAGGCTCCATGCGCGGCATGCGCAGTGGACGCCGTCCGGGGTGGATCCAGTAGGAGAAGGCCCTCTACCTGGCACGATACGGGGCCTTGCCGTACGAGCTCACGTTTTCGCGCAGTTTTGACATTGGCGTGTCCCAACGAAAACGCGCCCTACCGACGCTGGGCGCCGGCATGCGCACGATGCCCAGCAGATTCCGGACAGTCGGCTACAACCTGGCAAGAGGTGATCATGCGGATCTTCCGGTGCTCGGGTTCGTCCGGTTCCAGGGCGGACGGCGCGCACGAAAGTGGGCCGCGCCAGGCCGGGGGGAGACTGGCGCGGCCCATCGCCGGAGGAACCATTCCATGCCCTGGAGTGGCCGGCGAGATCGGGAAACTAGTGGGCGAACTGCTCCTCCTCCGTGGAGCCCCTGAGCGCTGTGGTGGAGGAGTCCGGGGCGATGGCGGTGCTGACGAGGTCGAAGTAGCCGGTGCCGACCTCGCGCTGGTGGCGCGTGGCGGTGTAGCCGCGCGACTCCGCCGCGAACTCCGCCTCCTGCAGGTCCACGTACGCCGTCATGCCGTCCGAGGCGTACCCCTGAGCCAGGTTGAACATCGAGTAGTTCAGCGAGTGGAATCCGGCCAGCGTGATGAACTGGAACTTGTACCCCATGTGCCCCAGCTCCCGCTGGAACTTGGCGATCGTGGAGTCGTCCAGGTGCTTCTTCCAGTTGAACGACGGTGAGCAGTTGTAGGCGAGCATCTGGTCCGGGTACTCGGCCTTGATCGCCTCGGCGAACTCGCGGGCCACGTCGAGGTCGGGCGTACCGGTCTCCATCCAGAGCAGGTCGGAGTGCGGTGAGTAGGCCAGGCCGCGCGCGATGCACGCCTGGACGCCGTTGCGGACCCGGTAGAAGCCCTCGGCGGTCCGCTCGCCGGTGGCGAACGCCTGGTCGCGGGGGTCCACGTCACTGGTCAGGAGCGTCGCGGCCTGGGCGTCGGTCCGCGCGATGATCAGAGTCGGGACCCCGGCCACGTCGGCGGCCAGGCGGGCGGCGTTCAGCGTCTTGACGTGCTGGCCGGTCGGGATCAGCACCTTGCCGCCCAGATGGCCGCACTTCTTCTCGGAGGCGAGCTGGTCCTCCCAGTGCACGCCCGCCGCACCCGCGGCGATCATGCCCTTCATGAGCTCGAAGGCGTTGAGCACGCCGCCGAACCCCGCCTCGGCGTCCGCCACGATCGGCGCGAGCCAGTGCGGGCCGTCCTGGATGCCCTCCGACCAGGTGATCTGGTCGGCCCGCAGCAACGCGTTGTTGATCCGGCGCACGACGGCGGGCACGGAGTTCGCCGGGTACAGGCTCTGGTCCGGGTAGGTGTGGCCGCCGAGGTTCGCGTCGGCCGCGACCTGCCAGCCGGACAGGTAGATGGCCTGCAGCCCGGCCTTCACCTGCTGCACCGCCTGGTTGCCGGTGAGCGCGCCCAGCGCGTGCACGTAGTCCTCGCTCCGCAGCAGGCTCCACAGCCGCTCGGCGCCGCGCCGGGCCAGCGTGTGCTCCTCCTGGACGCTTCCGCGTAGCCGGATCACGTCCTCGGCGCTGTAGGTCCGTTCGACGCCCGCCCAGCGAGGGTCGTTGTCCCATTCGTCCTGCAGCTGCTCAGCAGCTCCCTTGAGGCGATCGTTCATTTTTCACTCCTTTGTCGTCCCCTGGGGCCTGTGCCGAGTCTGTGCCCGGGCCGACGCCGCCCAATAGCCTCCTGCGAACAGAAGAAGCAGCAAATTTCGCGAAATATGAAGGTTTGTCCGTTGTTCTGCGGAGAATAAACGGCAAGTTTTCCATATGGACTAGACCAATGTGATGGGGTTCCGGAAGTCGGCGGCACCCCTGGCACTCCGACCTCCGATGTCTAGAAAATGGCCGGAATTTCTGTCTAAGATGCTCGCATGGCGTCCTTGCTAGGCGAAGAACCGCTGTCTTTGACGCAAGAGCTCGATCTCATCGCGTTTGGGCAACGCCTCCGTCACCTGCGCAAACAGCGTGGCCTGACCCTCTCCGACCTGGGGACGCGGGTCAGCAGGGCGCCCAGTCAGCTGTCGCTGCTCGAGAACGGCAAACGCGAACCTAAGCTCACCCTGCTCAAGTCGCTGGCGGCCGCGCTGGGCGTCCCCGTCGAGGAGCTCCTGCGCCGCCAGCCGCCCAACCGCCGCGCCCAGCTCGAGATCGCCCTGGAAGAGGCCCAGCGCGACCCGATCTACGCGAGCCTCGGCCTGCCCCGGCTCAAGGTCTCCGCGCGCGTGCCGAACGACGTGCTCGAACACCTCCTCGGCCTGTACGGAGAGCTGCGCGCCAGGCAGGCCAGGGGCACCGCCACCCCCGAAGAGGCGAGGGTCGCGAACGCCGAGCTGAGACGCCGGCAGCGCGAGGTCGGCAACTACTTCCCCGAGATCGAGAAGGCCGCCGCCGAGGCGCTGACCTCGGTCGGCTACCGCACCGGCGCCTTGTCCCAGAGCACGGTCCAGGGCCTCGTCACCCATTTCGGCTTCACGGTGCACACGGCTCAGGATCTCCCCAGATCCGTACGCTCCATCACCGATCTCCGCAACCGCCGCATCTACGTCAAGCACGAGCAGCTCGGCATGCACACCCCCCGGACGATCCTGCTGCAGACCCTCGGTCACCTCGCGCTCGGCCACGGCAAGCCGCGCGACTTCGCCGACTTCCTGCGTCAGCGCACCGAGGCCAACTACTTCGCCGCCGCCGTGCTCGTACCGGAGAAGGCCGCGGCCCTCTACCTCCAGGAGGCCAAGTCGGACCGGGCGCTGTCGGTGGAGGACCTGCGTGATGTGTTCGCGGTGTCCTATGAGATGGCCGCCCACCGCTTCACGAACCTGGCCACCCACCACCTCGATCTGGTCTGCCACTTCGTCCGCAACGATGCGGGCGGCACGATCTACAAGGCGTACGAGAACGACGGGATCGTCTTCCCCGCCGACGAGCAGGGGGCGATCGAGGGGCAGCGGATGTGCCTGCAGTGGTCGGGCCGCCAGGTGTTCTCCTCGCCGGACCGGTTCTCGGTGTTCTACCAGTACTCGGACTCGCCCACCGGCACCTATTTCTGTGTCGCGCACGTGGACCCGTCGCGGGAGCGGGACTTCGCGATCACGCTCGGGGTGCCGTTCAGGGAGTCGCGGTGGTTCCGGGGCAGGGAGACCACCAACCGCACCAAATCCAACTGCCCGACCGGCGACTGCTGCCGCCGCCCGCCCACCGAGCTGGCCGAACGCTGGGAGGGCTACGCCTGGCCCTCGGCCCGCGCCAACTCACACGTCCTGGCCGCCCTCCCGCCGGGGTCGTTCCCGGGCGTGGACGAGGCTGACGTCTACACCTTCCTGGAACGGCACGCCGCCGCGATCTAGGCCGGGAACGGCACGCCGCCGCGATCCAGGCGAATCAGGCGAGCCGATAGCCCACGCCGGGGGTGGTGGTGATGACGGGTGGTTCGCCGAGCTTGCGGCGCAGCCGCCCGATGGTCACGGTCACGGTGTTGGTGAACGGGTCGGCGTTCTCGTCCCAGACCCGCTCCAGCAGCTCCTCGGCGCTGAGGAAGCCGGGGCTCGCCCGCAGTAGCGCCTGCAGCAGGGCGAACTCCTTCACCGAAAGGTTCAGCTGCCTCCCGTCGCGTAGGGCGGTGCGGTGGATCGGGTCCAGCTCGATCCCGGCGGCGCGCAGGGTCCGCGGGCGCGCGTCCGGCCTGCGGCGGGCCAGCGCCTGGACGCGCAGGACCAGCTCAGGGAAGTGGAACGGCTTTGCGAGGTAGTCGTCCGCGCCGAGGGTCAGGCCGCTGACCCGGTCTCCGGGTGCCCCGGCCGCGGTCAGCATCAGCACCATCGGGCGGTCCGGCCGCTCGCTGATCATCTGGCACAGCGTGTCGCCGTGCAGGCCGGGCAGATCGCGGTCCAGGACCACCACGTCGTACTCCGTGAGCTCCAGCTTGGCGGCGGCGCTCAGCCCGTCGTAGGTGATGTCGACCGCCATCCCCTGGTCGCGCAGCCCCTCGGCGACGACCTCGGCGAGCGGCCGCGCGTCCTCGACCACCATGATCCTCATGCCGTCGCCCCGGCCGGCAGCGCGATCGAGACCTCCAGGCCGCCCTGCGGCCGGGCGAGCAGGCCGAGTCGGCCGCCGTGCGCCGCCGCGATCGCCGCCACGATGGACAGCCCGAGGCCGGAGCCGTTCTCGGACCCGGTGCGATCGGCGCCGAGCCGTTCGAAGGGCCGCGCGAGCCGGTCCACGTCCCGCTGGTCGAGTACGCGTCCGCCGGTCCGCACGACGAGCCGCACCTCGGCGCCCTCCCGGAGGGTCTCGGCGCGGATCCAGCCGTCCTCCTCGTTGTGGGTCACGGCGTTGTCGATCACGTTCTGCACCATCCGGGAGAGCAGCGCGGGATCGCCCCGGGTGCCCGCGGCCCGCAGCCGCGTGGTCACGTCCAGCCGTTTCGCCGCGATCGCGGTGGCCTGGCCGGTCAGCGCCCGCGTGACCAGATCGTCCAGGTCGACGACGGCGGCCTCGGCCAGGGCGCCGTGCTGGGCCCGGGCCAGCACCAGGAAGCCGCCGAGCAGCTGATCCACCTGGTCCAGCTGGGTACGCAGCCGATCACCCACGACGAGCGTCTGCGCCGGCACGCCGGGCTTGGCGACCGCGACGTCCAGGGAGGCCCGCATGGTCGCCAGCGGGGTCCGCAACTCGTGCGAGGCGTTGGCGACGAACCGGCGCTGGGCGGCGAACGACGCCTCCAGCCGTTCCAGCAGGCCGTCGATGGTGTCGGCGAGGTCCTTCACCTCGTCGGCCGGGCCGCTGACGGCCAGCCGCCGGTCCAGGTTGTCGGCGGAGATGTGCCGGGTCGCCGCGGTGATCAGCCGCAGCGGGCGCAGCACCCGGCGGGCCAGCGCCCGGCCGACCAGCAGGGACACGATCGCCATCACCACCAGCGCGAGCAGGGAGCCGACCAGCAGCTGCCGGGACTGGTTCGCCTCCGTGTCGCCCAGTTGCCGCTGCAACTGGAGAATGTGCCGCTGCGCCGCGGTCATGCCGTCGCCGCCCGGCGGGGGCGGTCCCACGGAGGCGACCTCGGTGTCGGACAACACGAAGGTCAGGGCCAGCAGCACAATGCCGGACAGCAGGAACACCCCGGCGTACAAGATCGTGAAACGGGCCCCCACGGTCCCCTTACGCAGCCTGATCACGCCTCCAGGATGCCCGAACGGACCTAACAGCGGTATGACAGGCCCGCTTCGGGCGGTGTTAGGCCGGCGCCCATAGAACGACCGCATGCTGAGCACCCAACTCCTCCATCGGGAATGGACGGCCTTCCGCCGTCCCGGCCGCCTGATCGCCCTGGCGGCGGCGGCCCTCGCCGTGATCGCCACCGGCCTGCTCTTCACCTCCACGGTCGACTGCGGCGATCCCTGCCCGGTCGCTCCGACCGCCGCGGACGGCTCGATCGTCAGTGACCGGTTCTGGTTCCACCACCGCGACCTCGGTCCGAACGGCGTCATCACCGTGCGGATGACCTCGATGACCGGCACGATCACCTACCCCCCGCCGAACCATGACCAGATCGTCTCCGGCCTGGTGCCGTGGGCGAAGGCCGGAATCATCATCAAGGATGGCGTCCGGCAGGGCTCCTCGTACGCGGCGCTGATGATGACCGGCCACCACGGCGTGCGGATGCAGGACGACTATCGGCACGACGTCGCCGGGAGCCCGGGCGGCCTGTCGCCGGGATCCCCGCGCTGGCTGCGGCTGACACGGTCCGGGGACACCATCACCGGCGCGGAGTCCGCCGACGGCCGGAGCTGGCACACGGTCGGGACGGTACGCCTGGTGGGCCTGCCGGAGACGGTGCAGGCCGGACTGTTCGCCGCCTCTCCCGGCGACCTCACGTTACGGGAGGTCGGACTCGGCGGTGCCATCGAGGAGGTCCGGTTCACGCAGGCCACCGGGGTCTTCGACCACGTCGAGGTGACGGACACGGCCGTCGGTAAGAACGTGGTGGGCGCGGCCGGCGGCAAGTGGCGCAGCGAGTCTGTCGGCGGGATGAACCACACCGACTGGGAGAAGTACCACACCGCCTCCGGCGCGGTCGAGAAGGACGGCGTCATCACCGTGAGCGGGACCGGCGACATCGGCCCGATCGGGGACGAGGGCGGCATGACCGTCGTGAACACGCTGCGCGGTCTGGTGATCGCACTGATCATCGTCCTGGTCGCGGCCGCCCGGTTCGGCGCCCGGTCCGGCACGCCGGCGTCCCGCCCGGTCCTGGCCGCGCGGGCCGTGGTGACCGGCGGCGCGATCTTTGTGGCCGGGCTCGTCGCTGTCGGCGTGGCGATGGCACTCGGCCTCGCGATCCTGGCCGGTAGGGGCGTCCCCCTGCAGCCGGTGTCACCGGTGACCGGCGCCCGGGTCGTCATCGGCCTCGCGGTGGTGCTCGCGCTGTGCGGTGTGCTGGCGTACGGGCTCGGGGTCCTGCTGCGGCGCGGCTGGGCGGCGATCCTGCTCGCGCTGGCGCTCGTCGCCGTGCCCTACACGGTGGCCGCGCTCCCGCTGCTGCCCGACGCCGTGGCGCAGTGGCTGCTGCGGCTCACCCCGGCCGCGGGCTTGGCCGTCCAGCAGACGACGGTGGAGTATCCGCAGGTGGTCGCGCACTACGCGCCGTCCGCCGGATACTTCCCGCTGCCCGGCTGGGCCGGCTTCGCCGTGCTGTGCGCGTACACGCTGGCGGTGCTGTGGCCGGTCCTGAACCGCACCCCGGCCGGCCCGCCCGCGAACTGGCGATGAAGGTGCCCGCAATAGGGTAGGGGGGTATGGTAATATCGACAGCAGAGCGCGGGAGAGGAGCGGCGAATGGCCGGCTACACCGACAACAAGCAGGACCACCAGCGGCGGTTGCGCCGGGTCGAAGGCCAGGTGCGTGGGCTGCAGCGGATGGTCGAGGACGACAAATACTGCATCGACATCCTCACGCAGGTCTCGGCGGCCACCAGCGCCCTGCAGTCGTTCGCCCTGTCCCTGCTCGAAGAGCACCTGAGTCACTGCGTCGCCGAAGCCACCCTCAAGGGCGGCCCCGAGGCCCAGGCCAAGGTCAAAGAGGCCAGTGACGCCATCGCCCGACTTGTTCGTTCCTGATCCGGAAGGTAGATCGATATGAGCACCGCCACCTACACCGTCAAGGGCATGACCTGCGGCCACTGCGTGAGCTCGGTCAAGGAAGAGGTCGGCGAGGTCGCCGGAGTCACCTCCGTGGAGGTGGACCTGGCCAGCGGACTGCTGACCGTGGACAGCGAGGGCCTGATCGACGAGGCGAAGATCGTCGCCGCCGTCAAGGAGGCCGGCTACGAAGTGGCGAACCAGTGACGAACACCGCGGCGAAACTCCGCGCCTAGGAGTGGTGATGACCTCCCTCACCGACGGCAACGCCGTCGAGCTCTCGATCGGCGGCATGACCTGCGCGTCCTGCGCCAACCGGATCGAGCGCAAGCTCAACAAGCTCGACGGCGTGACCGCGACGGTCAACTACGCGACGGAGAAGGCGAAGGTCACCTTCCCCGACGGCGTCGACCCGCGGCTGCTGATCAGCGAGGTGGAGAAGGCGGGCTACAGCGCCGCGCTGCCCGCCCCGCCCGCCGCCGCGGCGGGGGAGGAGCACGAGCCGGACGACGAGCTGCGTCCGCTGCGCGACCGGCTGATCACCTCGGTTGTGCTGTCCGTGCCGGTGATCGCGATGGCGATGATCCCGGCGCTGCAGTTCACCAACTGGCAGTGGTTGTCGCTGACCCTGGCCGCGCCGGTGGTGATCTACGCGGGCCGGCCGTTCCACCAGGCCGCTTGGGCCAACCTGCGGCACGGCGCGGCGACGATGGACACGCTCGTCTCGGTCGGCACGCTGGCCGCGCTCGGCTGGTCGCTGTGGGCGCTGTTCTTCGGTACGGCCGGCACGCCCGGCATGACGCACCCGTTCGAGTTCACGATCGAGCGCACCGACGGCTCCGGCAACATCTACCTGGAGGCCGCCGCGGGGGTGACGGCGTTCATCCTGGCCGGGCGCTACTTCGAGGCGCGTTCGAAGCGCCGCGCGGGAGCCGCCCTGCGGGCGCTGATGGAGCTGGGCGCCAAGGAGGTCTCGGTGCTGCGCGACGGCGTCGAGACCCGCGTTCCCGCCGACCGGCTCGAGGTGTGCGACACCTTCGTCGTACGGCCGGGCGAGAAGATCGCCACCGACGGCGTGATCGAGGAGGGTTCCTCGGCCGTCGACGCCTCGATGCTGACCGGCGAGTCCATCCCCGTGGAGGTGCGGCCCGGCGACGCTGTCACCGGCGCCACCGTCAACGCGGGCGGTCGTCTCGTGGTCCGCGCGACCAGGGTGGGCGCCGACACCCGGCTCGCGCAGATGGCCAAGCTGGTGGAGGCGGCGCAGACCGGCAAGGCGCAGGTGCAACGGCTGGCCGACCGCGTCTCCGGCGTCTTCGTGCCGATCGTGATCGGCCTGGCGGTCGCCACCCTGGGCTTCTGGCTCGGCACCGGCGGCGGGGCGGGGGCGGCGTTCACCGCGGCCGTGGCCGTCCTCATCATCGCCTGCCCGTGCGCGCTGGGCCTGGCCACGCCGACCGCGCTGCTGGTCGGCACCGGGCGGGGCGCCCAGCTGGGCATCCTGATCAAGGGACCCGAGGTGCTGGAGTCGACCCGCGAGGTCGACACGATCGTGCTGGACAAGACCGGCACGGTCACCGAGGGCAGGATGACGCTCACCGGCGTGCACCTGGCCGACGGCGAGGACCGCGAGCAGGTGCTGCGGCTGGCGGGCGCGCTCGAACACGCCTCCGAGCACCCGATCGCCCAGGCCATCGCGCGGGCGGCCGGATCTGACGCCACGGTCGAGGACTTCGCCAACATCGAGGGCCTCGGCGTGCGTGGCGTCGTCGACGGGCACGCGGTGCTGGTCGGCCGCCCGAAGCTGTTGGCCGAGCGGTCGCAGCAGCTGCCCGCTGACCTGGCACGCCGCTCGGCCGAAGAGCAGACGGCCGGTCGTACGGCGGTGGCGGTGGGCTGGGACGGTCAGGCCCGCGCGGTACTCGTGGTGGCCGACGTGGTCAAGCCGACCAGCCGGGAGGCCATCGGGCAGCTGCGCCGCCTGGGCCTGACCCCGGTGCTGCTGACCGGCGACAACGAGGCGGTGGCCGGCTCGGTCGCGGCCGAGGTGGGCATCGACGAGGTGATCGCCGAAGTGCTGCCCGCCGACAAGGTCGACGTGGTCAAGCGGCTGCAGGCCGAGGGCAAGGTCGTGGCCATGGTGGGTGACGGGGTCAACGACGCCGCCGCGCTGGCCCAGGCCGATCTCGGGCTGGCCATGGGCACCGGCACCGACGCGGCCATCGAGGCCGCCGACCTGACGCTGGTCCGCGGCGACCTGCGCGTGGCGGCCGACGCCCTGCGCCTGTCCCGCAGGACGATCGGCACGATCAAGACGAACCTGTTCTGGGCGTTCGCCTACAACGTGGCCGCCCTGCCGCTGGCCGCGCTCGGGCTGCTCAACCCGATGATCGCCGGTGCGGCGATGGCGTTCTCGAGCGTCTTCGTGGTGAGCAACAGCCTGCGGCTGCGCCGGTTCAGGTGACGGGGGCCGTCTTGCCGCGGTGCCCGGCCATGGCGGCGGCCTGATCGCGGAGGGCGCGGCGGCCGGCGGGGGAGTCGGCGTCCTCGCCCAGGATGATGCGCGCCAGCTGCGGCATCATCGACTGGAACAACGCCAGCCCCGTCAGCAGGAACAACCTGCGCGCCGTCGTCGCGTCCGGCTCCTCCCCCTGGCCCTCGGCGAGCGAGGCCGTCTTGCGCGCGCAGCGCTCGACGCGGGCCTCCTGGCCGGGGAGCAGGTCCTGGCCGCGGTAGTTGAGCGCCTCCCACATCAGCAGGCGCACCAGGTCGGGGTGCTCGTGGTAGTAGTCGGTCAGCTTGGCCACATAGTCGGCCGGATCGGCCCCCGGTAGCGCGATCCGCGCGGTCAGGTCGTCGAGCGCCTCGGTGATGACGGCGTCGAACAGCTTCTCCTTGCTGCCGAAATGGCCGTAGATGCGCTCCTTGTTGACGCCCGCGCGCTCGGCGATGCGATCCACGCGGGCGCCCGCGACGCCGTACGCGGCGAACTCCCCCCGCGCGGCCTCCAGCAGGGCGGCTCGGGTGGCGGCGGTCGAGACCTTGGGTGCCATGGTGTCCATCTTGCCATGACCAACTGTCTGGTTGACATCCAACTAGTTGGTTGGCTACCGTCTCGCCACATGGCTATCTCCTTTCCTCATGTGATCCGCCGCTCCGGCGACGACGTGGGTTCCGTGTCTGCTCGTGAGCGCGTGCGGGGCGAACCCGCCGCGGATGTCGCCCGGTTCGGGCCGACGATGGTGGCCTTCGTGCTCACCGCGGTCCTGGTCAGCGGCCAGCTGTACGTCGTGATCCCGCTCCTGCACGACATGGCGGCCGGTTGGGGCGCGTCCACCGGTGCCTTGACCTGGCTGGTCACCGCCTTCGGCATCGGGTACGGCGTTGGCTTCCTGGTGTTCGGCCCGTTGTCCGACCGGTTCGGGCGCCGGCGGCTGCTCCTGCTGGGACTGCCGCTGGCCGCCGTCACCACCGCGCTGGTGGCGTTGAGCCCCTCGCCGGAGGCGGCCTTCGCGCTGCGGGCGCTGCAAGGGGTGGCCGTGGCGATGTTCCCGCCGGCGGGTATGGCGTACCTGGCCGAACGGGTCGAGCCACGGCGCAGGGTCGTGGCGATCGCCGCGGTGACCGGCGCGTTCCTCGCCTCGGCCGTAGTTCTGCAGGTCGCCGCCCAGGTGCTGGTGGGGGCGGTCGGCTGGCGAGGGCTGTTCGGGCTGTCGGCGGCCGGGTTCGCGCTGGCCGCGCTCGGGCTGCGCGCCGTCATGCTGCCCGACCTGCCGCGCGAGGGGTCGGGGTCGCTGTTGTCGGTGTACCGGTCGGTGCCGGGGCTGCTGTTCGACCGGGTGCTGCTGCTCCGGTACGTCGCGACGATCGTGCTGATGGTCGGCTTCGTGGCCGTCTACACGGGATTGCAGATCTACGGCATGGCATCGCCGAGCGAGCTGCTCCTCCTGCGCGCCGGCGGCCTGCCCTCGATCGTGCTCGTACCGCTGCTCATGCCCTGGCTGGGCCGGATCCCGGCGACCACGCGGGCCGTGTCGCTGCTGTTCGCGGGGGCTGTCGCGCTGGCCGTCATCGGCTGGACGGCCGCCGCCGCCCTCGGGCTGGTGCTCCTGCTCGCCGTCTATGTCGCCTCGATCACCGGTGGCCTGCCGAGCCTCAACGAAGCGGTCTCCGCGCGGGCGGGGCAGGCGCGTGGCACGGCGCTGGCGCTGTTCTCCTTCGCCCTGGCCGTCGGTGGCAGCGTCGGCCCCCAGGTGGCTGCCGCGTTCGGCGGGTTCGGCCCGCTCATGTACGGCCTGGCGATCGCGATGACCGTGGCCGCCGCGGCCGTCCTGGCCTCGACCCTGTCCCGCGGCGCACGCTGAAGACCGGGCGGGCTTCCGGTGGCGGGCTACCGGCCGGTAGGGTGTTACCAGTGGTAACGGCTGGCTCTGTGGGCCGTACCTGAGCATGGCCTGGCGCCTTTAACAGGATTTTTCAGGGAGTAACAGCATGGGCGGCTTCTGTCCGGAGTTAAGCGACGACGTCGCCGAGGTACGCGACTGGGTGCACACGTTCGCCCGCGACGTGATCCGCCCAGCAGGCGCAGAGTGGGACGAACGCGAAGAGACCCCCTGGCCCGTCATCCAGGAGGCCGCCAAGATCGGTCTGTACTCGCTCGATTTCTTCGCCACCCAGTGGTTCGAGGAGAGCGGCCTGGCGCTGCCGGTGGCGTTCGAGGAGATCTTCTGGGGCGACGCGGGCATCGGCCTGTCCATCGTCGGCACCGGCCTGGCCGCCGCCGCCCTGTCCGCGAACGGCACGC
This sequence comes from Nonomuraea aurantiaca, assembly GCF_020215705.1. Taxonomy (GTDB): domain Bacteria; phylum Actinomycetota; class Actinomycetes; order Streptosporangiales; family Streptosporangiaceae; genus Nonomuraea; species Nonomuraea aurantiaca. The sequence continues at coordinate 127,525 of NZ_JAIWNB010000018.1, forward strand.
CGGAGCAGATGGGGGAGTGGCTCCCGCAGATGTTCGGCACGGAGAACGACGTCAAGCTGGGCGCCTTCTGCGCCTCGGAGCCGGACGCGGGCTCCGACGTCGGCTCCATCCGTACCCGCGCCGTGTACTCCGGCGGCGACTGGATCCTGAACGGCGTCAAGACCTGGGCCACCAACGGCGGCATCGCGAACGTCCACGTGGTCGTCGCCTCGGTCGAACCATCGCTGGGCACCCGAGGCCAGGCCACCTTCGTCATCCCACCCGGCACCCCCGGCCTGTCGATGGGGCAGAAGTTCCGCAAACACGGCATCCGCGCCTCCCACACCGCCGAGGTCGTCCTGGACGACGTCCGCGTTCCCGGCTCCTGCCTCCTCGGCGGCAAGGACAAACTCGACGCCCGCCTCGCCCGCGTCCGCAACGGCGGACGCGCCGGCGAGCAGGCGGCGATGCGTACCTTCGAAACCACCCGCCCCTCGGTGGCCGCGATGGCCGTCGGCATCGCCAGGGCCGCCTTCGAGTACGCCAGGGACTACGCGCGGGAACGCGAGCAGTTCGGCCGCAAGATCGGCGAGAACCAGGCGATCGCCTTCCTCCTCGCCGACATGGCGACCCGCGTGGACGTGGCCCGCCTGCTCACCTGGCGCGCCGCCTGGATGGCCCGGATGGGCCGGCAGTTCGAGCAGGCGGAGGGCTCGATGTCGAAACTGGTGGCGGGGGAGACGGCGGTGTGGGTGACGGAGCAGGCGATCCAGATCCTGGGCGGGGCGGGGTATACGCGGGAACATCCCGTGGAACGCTTCCACCGGGATGCCAAGATCTACACGATTTTCGAGGGTACGTCGGAGATCCAGCGGTTGATCATCGGCAGAGCGGTCACCGGCCTGCCGGTTCGTTGAGGACCCCGCACGTCAAAGGGGGTGGCAGAACCGTCAGCGCGGCACGCCACCCTTCACCGGTCCCTCGCCAAGGGGGTTCGGGGCGCCGGAACTGCCGGTCGTTGGCGTTATCCGGCCGGAAATTCCCTCATTGGCCTGGCTCGGCGCCGGTCAGGGGACGTTGATGTCGACCGCGAAGTCGCTCATTGCCACCTCGTCTTTAGGGCGGCGGTTGAAGCCCCAGTATCCCATCGTCTTGGTTACGGCAGCCTCCACGCGCCAGTGGCCGCTCTCGACGTTGAAGGTCGTCGAGGCGTGCACATTGCGGCTGTGCTCGTGCTCCAGGAAGCTGGACTGCTCCACGAGCGTCTGGCCGTTCCTTCGCAGGCGTAGGTACGGATGCCACGGACCGGATCGCAGGTGCGGGCCAACACGCTCTGGGGCGCGGCGTCGTGTTCGGGGAGTTGGGCGATCATGTAGCGGACACAGCGTTCGATCTTGACCCGATACAGGCGGGCCGCCTCGTTTCCGTCGGCGTCGCGCAACGCGTCGAAGACGGCGGTGTCCTCGTTGGCGATGGTGTCGCAGGCCTGGCTGTAGTCCATGAGCTCGGCCGCGGCCGACGCGCGCTCGAGATCTCCCTCTCCGACGAGACGCTCCGCGAACTCGACGACATCTGGCCGGGTCCAGGAGGAGAAGCGCCCCAAGCATACGCTTGGTAGTACGAACCTCATGGTGGGTCGCGAGGCAGGGTGAGGGTCAGGACGGCTCCGCCGTGGGGTGCGTTGACCGCCGTGAGGGTGCCGCCGTGCAGGCGCGCGTTCTCGGTGGCGATGGCCAGGCCCAGGCCGCTGCCGTCGGTCCGGGTACGGGCGGCGTCCGCTTTGGTGAAGCGGTCGAAGACGTGGGGCAGCAGGTCGGCGGGGATGCCGGGCCCGTCATCGGACACGGCGATGCTGATCCGGTCCGTATCGGCCCGAACCCGGATGAGCACCGACACCGCTGTGCCGCCGTGCCGCAGCGCGTTGCCGACCAGGTTGGCGAGGATGACATCGACGCGGCGCGGGTCGAGGCGGGCACGCAGCCCTGGGGGAACATCGGTGCGGACCCGGTCCTGCCAGTGCCGCAGCGCGAGTGTCTTGGCGATGAGCTGGGCCAGGTCGATCTCGTCGAGGTGCAGTACGGCGGCACCGGCGTCGAAGCGGGATACCTCGATCAGGTCCTCGACCAGGTGGGTGAGCTTGCGTGTCTCATCGGAGACCAGGTGCAGCGCCTCGGCGGTGAGCGGCGCGAGGCGACCGGAGGCGGCGTCGGCGTCGAGGACCTCCGTCACGGCGGCCATGGCCGCCAGCGGCGTACGCAACTCGTGGGAGACGTCGGCGGCGAACCGGCGCGCCCGCGCTTCCATGGCGCGCAGCGCGGCCGCGTCGGCCTGGAGCGTGGCCGCCATGGTGTTGAAGGTACGGCCGAGATCGGCGAGCTCGTCATCCCCGGTGACGTTCACACGGGTGTCCAGACCGCCGTCCGCCATCCGCTCGGCGGCCGTCCGCAACTGCCGGACCGGTCGCAGCAGCCTGCGCGCGGCCAGCAGCGCGAGGACGATCGAGGCCAGGGCGACGGGCAGGGCTCCGGAACGGGCTGCGGCCGCCAGGGTGTCCACGTCCTGCTGCTGGGAGGCAAGGGAGAAGGAGGCGTAGACGGTGAGCGGCGGGGGGCTCTGCGGGCGTGCGGCGGCGACGACGGGAAGGGCCACGGCCAGCCAGGGCGTTTGGGCGTAGTGGAAGCGCTGGGCCAGCGCGGTGGTCGCCGAGGTCGCCTGGGTACGCAGTCGCGCGGGCAGCGGCGGCGCCTGCGCCCCGGCGGTGATGAGCGGGCCGCCACGATAGGACAGGGCGGTGCGCCAGCCGCGCGTGCCTGCCGCGCGGTCCAGCTGCAGCGCCAGCGTACGCAGGTCCGCCTCGGTCGGGTCGGCGGGCAGGTCGGGCGCCCGGGCGGTGAGGTGGGCGCGGAGCTCCTGCAAGGCGTCGGCCTGAACGCGTTCCACGATCGCGGTACGGCCCTGGCGGAAGGTGAACGCGGCGGCGGTCAGCGCGCTGAGCGCGGAGACCAGCAGGAACACCAGGACCAACTGGGCCCGCAGGCCGCGGGCGAGAGGCCAGCGGGTCACAGCGGCCCGACCCGGCAGCCGAAGCCGGGTCACAGCGGTCCGAACCGGTAGCCGAAGCCGCGCACGGTCTGGATGTAGCGGGGGCTGCGAGGGTCGTCCTCGATTTTGGCCCGCACCCGCATCACGCACGCGTCGACCAGCCGGTAGTCGCCGTGGAAGCTGTGCTCCCACACCTGTTCCAGGAGTTGCTGGCGGCTGAAGGTCTGTTCGGGCGCGGCCGACAGGAACAGCAGCAGCTTCAGCTCCGTCGGCGCCAGCGCGAGTTGCGCGTCGTGCTTGAGCACGCGTAAGGCGACCCGGTCGATGAGCAGATCGCCGTGGGTGGTGCGGGCGGCCTGGCCGGGGGAGGCGGGCTGGGTGGTACGGCGCAGCACCGCGCGCATGCGGGCCTCGATGACCTCACTGCTGGCCGGCTTGATCACGTAGTCGTCGGCGCCGGCTTCCAGGCCCACGACGACGTCCACGTCATCGTCGCGCGCGGAAAGGATCACAATGGGCACCTGGCTGAAGGCGCGGATTCGGCGGCATGTCTCCAGGCAGCTCATGCCGGGAAGCATCAGGTCGAGCAGTACGACCTCGGGAGCGCTCGCGATGAGTTCGGCCAGCCCGTCCTCGCCGGTCGCGACGAGCAGGGTCTCGTGGCCTCGGTGGCGCAGGCCGAGGCTCACGCCCCGGCGCACGGCCGGGTCGTCTTCTATCAGCAGTACGCGGGTCACGAAGGGGCTCCCTGTTCGTCCGGGACGGCCGACCCGCTCTCATCGCACCTGACCGGCCAGGGGTCCGCCAGACCGGGCTCGAACACCTTGATGACGGGGTCGTCGCCGAGGCCCGGGACCGCGGCGGCCGTACACACCAGCTGGCTCACCGCCACCGGCCGCAGGTCGCGCACCAGCCACGGTAAACGCAGCTCCACCCGGCCGTTGGTCGTCCTGGCTCGGATCGGCCGGGTCGCCGACGGCAGCCGCGTGATCAACCCCCGGGCCCGCTCGGCCGCTGTGGGGCCGGCGAGCAGCGCGTCCATGGCCTGCCGCAACCGGTCTCCGGCCGACGCCGGCCGGGACACCGGCCAGGTGCCCTGGGGTGTGACGAAGTACACCCGCAGCAGCCGGCTGCTGTTCTCGGTCAGGCCACCTCGGGCCGGCTGACCGGCGGGGAGCGCGTCGGTGTCGGTGATCCCGCAGCCCGCCAGCGTCGCCGCAGCGATCAGGACAGCCGCCATGCGGCACAGCACCCGCGGCATGACAGCCGCCACGCGGCGGAGCACATCCGGCATGAGCACCTCCGGCATGACAGCCGCCATGCGGCGCAGCACCCCCGGCATGTGTTCGCTCTCGTTCTTCGGCATGGTCTCTCCGGCTACGGCTGGTTCAGCAGGCTCACATCGACCGTCCCGGCGCCGGGTTGCGGCCGCGGTATCACCGCCCACAGCCCCACCGCCATCATCCCCGCGACGGCCAGCGCCGCCCAGCCGCGCCGCCCGGTGGCCCACCGGGCGCGCAGTCGTACCGGATCCTCGACCGCGGCCTTCGAGATCAGCGCGGCCAGCAGCGACAGTCCGACCGCGGTGATCGTCCAGCCCCAGCCGTCGAGCCCGGCCACCGGACGGGGCAGCAGCAGGTAGACCGGCCAGTGCCACAGGTACAGGCTGTAGGACAGCTCGCCCAGCCGCCGCGGTACGGCGCTGCCGACCACCCTGCCCACCAGACCGTCCGGCGTACGGGCCAGGAGCGCGATCAGCACGGCGCTGCCCAGGGAGTGCGCGAACATCCCGCCCTGGAACAGGCCCGGGGCCTCTTCCCCGCCGGTCAGCAGCCATGAGGCGGACAGTACGCACAGCAGCGGTACGCAGATCACCTCCACGGCCAGGCGTGGCAGGCCGGCCACGGCGTCTCGGACGGGCGCCGTGGCGGCGGCCGCGCCGAGCAGGAGGGAGAAGGCCCGGGTGTCGGTGCCCTCGTAGGCGCGGGTGGTGTCCACGGCCACCCCGAGCTTGATCATGAGCAGCAGCGAGATGAGCGCACCGGCGACCGCGACGAGCGCGACTCGCCGCTGCCCGCCGGGCCCTTTCCCGGCCAGTGCCACTATCAGCGGCCAGACGAGGTAGAACTGCCATTCGACGCCGATGCTCCACAAGTGGGCGAACAGCCGCGTGCCGGACGCATCCCAGTATCCGAGCTGTTCGTGGATATAGTGCCAGTTCACGCTCTGGGCGGCCACCCAGGGCGTGTCCTGGAGGGCGAACCTCAGCATGTCCGGCCCGGCGAACGCCCAGGCCAGCAGCAGCGTCGACATGACCATGACGGTCAGCGCGGGCAGGAGACGGCGCGCCCGGCGCTCCCAGAAGGCCATCAGTCCGAGACGGCCGCCTCCGCCGAGATCCTCCAGGAGCAGGCCGGTGATCAGAAAGCCGGACAGGACGAAGAACAGGTCGACGCCCAGGAATCCGCCGCGCAGCTGCCCGGCGTGAAACAGCAGGACCGCGGCGACGGCGAGCCCGCGCAGCCCGTCAAGCGCGCCGATATGCGCGCGGCGAGGGGCAGAAACCATCACCCCCTCGCCGCGAGGAGCTGACACCATCAGCCGCAGCCGAGTTTGGCGAACCGCTCATCGCCGGTCCACGGACCGGTGGCCCAGACGCCGGGGGCGGCCGGGGTGAAGCCGGCCAGCCTGCCGAGCCGCTTGGCGAACCAGGTGGCGAAGGCAGCCGACCCCTGCTGGCAGGAGTGGATGCCGTCCTTGGCGCGCTGGGCCTTGCCGGCGGCGTAGTCGCTGCCCCACAGCTCGGAGGCGTCCAGGTAGCGAACGTGCGCGGCGTCGGCGGCCTTGGCGGCCATCGCGGGCGCGCTCTTGATCGCGTTCTCGTGCGGCTTGAAGAATTCGTCGATCTTGAACGGCGGGGCGGACACCAGCACGAGCCGGGCACCGGCGTCCTTGGCCGTCTGCGCGAGCTTCTGGTAGGCCGACAGCTGCTGGCGGGCGGGGGCCCCAGTCATAGCTGGTGATCTGGTACGCGATCACCGTCGGCCGGAAGGAGGCGAGGTTCGCCTTCAGCGTCTTCCACGTGTCCCGGGCCCCCATGGTCGTCACCGGATGGTCACCGGCGACGACGTTGCCGCCGCCGTCGGAAGTGGCGTTCTTGAACGCCACACCGTCGGCCTTCAGCGCCGCCTCCAGGGCCGGGGCCTGCGCGGCCGCGATGGAGTCACCCATCCATAACACCCTGACGCCGGTCGCGGCGTGCCGAGTCTGCTGGGCCGCGGCCTGTCCATCGCCAGAGGAGGCGGGGGAGGCGGTTGAGGAGCCGCAACCCGCGAGCGTGACCCCGACCGCGACGGCCACGGCCGCGGCCAGAAACGTTCGAGGAAACAGGAAGCCAGGGGAGAGGTTCGTCGCTTGCATGACCATCAGGCAAGCAGACGATTCCCGAGGTCAACCGCGTTGTCATCGTTTCATCACACAATGGGGGAACGGCTGTCACGAAGGCAGGACCCCGGCGTCTGCGTGCAGCGATTTCTGACGATCAGCGGCGTCGCCGGAAGCGGCGCGCGGTCAGCCGGCGGGGCAGCCTGAGATGGAAGCCGGTGGCGTCGAGCAGGGCGAGCAGGACACCTGCTCCTCCCGCCAGCCCGGCGGCGCGGAAGTCCTCGGCCGGGGTGTCACCGGGCCTGGCCGGACGCGGGTCGATCCGTCCGGTGGGGTCCCAGAGGACCGCGATGGTGGTGCCCGCCTTCGCGACGGAGGTGCGGGTGGTCATCGAGTCCGGACCGGCCTGGGGGCAGGCCAGGCTGTAGTCGTAGGAGATCTCGGTGCGCGTGGACGTCCACGTGGTGCCGGGGTCGCCGGGTGAGGTGCCGGGCTGGAAGTGGGTGTCGGTGACGGTGCGCTGTTGCGGGGTCTCCTGCCGCACCAGGCAGTGGCTCACCTGGCCGCGCTGGGCCAGCGCCTGCCGCGCCACGGCCTCGTGGGCCAGATTCAGGCAGTAGAGCAGCGCCATGGCCATCGCGAGGCTCAGTAACACCCGGGTGCATCTGAAGAACGCCAGGCCGATCGGTGCCACCGCCACGAAGAAACCGATGATCGCCAGGACGACCCCGATCCAGCCGCCCGGGCCGTAGGCGTCGAGATAGCCTCTCCCGAAGGCCAGCGCGATCGCCAGCACGGCCGGCCACACGCGCAGCAGAGCGCCCCGCACGTCCGCGGAGCGTGTGTACCTGCGAGGCAGAGGCATCTGATCACCCTCGCCATCGGTTCCCGCGCCTCTCACGACGTAAACGTCATCCGGTCGAGCCGCGGTTTCCCGAGGCAGGTGGAGGTCATGGCGGCGTTCTCAGGTCAGCGACCGGCGGCGGAAGCTCACCATCCCGATGGCGGTCAGCACCACGCAGGAGCCGGTGAGGACGACCATCGAGATCCACGGCTCGATGTGCGGCACCTGCGGCTCCAGCGCCGCCCGCACTCCCTCGCTTGCGTACGTCATCGGATTGAGCGCGGTCAGGACCTGGAACCAGGGCAGCTTGCCGAGCGAGGGCCACGGGTATTGGGTACCGCCGGTGAACAGCATCGGCGCGATGATGAGGGCGAACATGATGCCGACCTTGCTGGGCGGCAGCAACGTACCGATGATCAGCCCGATCGCCCCGGCCGCCCAGCCGCCGAGCAGGACCGACAGCACGAGCAGCGGAAGGCCGTCGACCCGGAACGTCGCGTCCTGGACGATCAGCATGCCGGCGGGCAGCGTGACCGCAGCGGCGAACAGCGCGCGCAGCGCCGCCGCCAGCACCTTCTCCAGCCCGACCAGGGAGATCGGGACCGGCGCCAGCAGGCGGTCCTCGATCTCCTTCGTGTAGCCGAACTCCATCATCAGCGGCAGGGCGACGGCCTGGAGCGCCGCCACGAAGCCGCTCATCGCGACCACGCCGGGAAGCAGCACGTCGTCGTAGGAGGGGTCGACGTAGGCCAGGCGGCCGAGCACGCCGACGAAGATGAAGAGCATGACGAGTGGCTGGAGCACGACCTGGGCGAGCACCGAGATGATGTCGCGCCACGTCACGACGGCATCGCGCCACAGGATCGCGAGGACCACGCGCAGCGGGCTGACACCCCTGCGGACGGCTGCCTGGGCGGACACGCTCATCGCAGGCTTCTCCCCGTCAGGGCGATGAAGACGTCCTCCAGGCTCGGCTCGCCGATCTGGACGTCGGTGATGGGACAGCCGCGCCTGGCCAGCAGTTGCGCCACCGGTCCGAGCACGGCGGCGGGGTCGCGGCTCACGTAGAGCCGGAAACGCGTCTCGCCCGTGGCCGGCCCGGCGGGGGCTGCCGCCGGACGTGGGGGGCCGAAGGGCGGCGCGCCGCCCGGTCCGCCGCGTACGGCGGGTGCGGACTCCACGCGTTCGACGCGTTCGACGCCGTCGACACCGGCCAGGACGTCCGGCAACTCCAGCAGGCCGAGCGGGACATCGGGCAACTCCAACAGGTCGGGCAACGCCGGGACGTCGGGCAACGCCAGGACGTCCGGCAGCTCCCGGGCGGCCGGTCCAGGCAGCCGCGCGATGGTGATGTCGAGCATGCTCTTCCCCTCCAGGCCGCGCGTGAGCGCGTGGACCGTGTCGAGCGCGAGCAGCTTGCCGTGGTCGATGATGCCCACCCGGTCCGACAGGTCGGCGGCCTCGTCCATGTCGTGCGTGGTCAGGACGATCGTCACGCCCGCGGCGCGCAGCTCGCGGATCCGGTCCCACACGAAGAGCCGCGCCTGCGGGTCGAGCCCGGTCGTCGGCTCGTCGAGGAACAGCACGCGAGGGTCGTGCATCAGGGCCCGGGCGATCAGCAGACGCTGGGCCATGCCACCCGAATAGGTGTTGACGCTGTCGCGCCCCCGCCCGGTGAGCCCGAAGGACTCCATGAGCTCGGTGGCCCGGGCCTTGCGGAGCGCTCGCGGCACGCCGTGGTAGGCGGCGTGGAAGACCAGGTTCTGCCAGGCGTTGAGGGAGCGGTCGAGGTTGTTGACCTGGGGCACGACGCCCAGGAGCCGGCGCGCCGCCACCGGGTGGGCCACGACGTCCACGCCCAGGACGGTGGCCGTGCCGCCGGTGGGGATGACGCGGGTGGTGAGGATGCCGATCGTGGTGCTCTTGCCCGCGCCGTTGGGGCCTAACAGACCGAAGATCTCTCCTGGGCGGACCTCGAGGAAGAGCTCGTCGACGGCGTTCGCCGGAGCGCCGGGATATCGCTTGACCAGGGCGTCGATGGCGACGGCGGAGTCATCGACCTTGCTGACCTTCACCGCTTTCCGCGTCTGCGATCCGGGCACGAGTGGCCTCCCGTTCGTCGAATTCGTCGAAGAGGATGGTGTCGATGAGGAACCTGCGGATGATCGCCTCGTGCTCGGGATCCGGCAGGCCGGGGGTGAGCGGGGGCGCCTGGCTCAGGACGCTCCCCACGCGCTCAGTGATCTCCTTGCCGCGCGGCGTGAGCACCAGCAGGACCTTTCTCCGGTCCACGGTGTCCCGCAGGCGATCCACGAGGTGATCGCGGGCCAGCGTGTCCACGACCCCCGTCAGCGTGGAGACGTGCACCCGGCAGCGCCGGGCGATCTCGGTGTGGGTGCCCGACCCGCGGCTCAGGGCCAGCAGCACGTTCATCCCCGCGACGGAGACGCCGTGCTCCTGGCTCAACAGAGCGTTCCACCGGCTGTTCAGCACGTTTCCCGCGATCGACACCAGATGGGGGAGCGGCGCCTGCTGGAGGTCGGACTCCACCGAACGCTCAGACGTCATGTTCGTCAGGCTATCAGTTTTGTTTGGTGCCATACATTATGGGCTCGTATATTTTTGCCCCATAGCTTTTCTGGACGCCGGAGCGCGTGCGGAAACCGTCGCTGGACGGCTACCGAATGCGCGGTGCAGCGGTTCATTACAGAACGCATCTGGACTATCGCAGTGAGTGATATACGGTGGTCGGGTGGCTTCCGAACCCCCCACGGGCGCGTACATCCCGGGCACCTTCGACACCGAGCGGCGCTCCGCGGCCGGTCTGCCGCTGGCGCTGATCGAGCAGTGGCGTGACACCGGTCAAAGCCACGACGACGCGCGGCGGCTGCTGGGCCGATTCGCGGCCCGCGGTTACAGCGTGGTGTCCGACTCGGCCGGGCTGACGAAGCTCAGTCAGCGGCTGGGCCTGCTGGAGGTGCTGGCGCTCATCGACCGGCCCAAGCGGATCCTGCACGCCCACGCCAGAGCCATCGGCGGCGAGGCGGTGGGCGTGTGGGCGGCGGACAACGCCCAGATGTTCCATCCGGAATCGGCGGACGCGGGAGTGCTGCTGTCGGTCCTGCTGAAGGTCCAGGACGAGATCGGACGCTCCTGCCGCGTACGGATCGGCATCGGTGCGCACTACGGGAGCTTCTACGGCCTGGCCGGTGGGCTGTACGGTCCAGAGGCCGACGCGATCGAGGACATCGCGGAGAACCACACCGAAGGCGGGGAGCTCGCGGTGACGGGGGCGGTCGTCGACCGGTTGCCGCCTGGCCACTCCTTCGTCCTGCGACGCAAGGACGGCCCCGAGGGCGTGGTCGGCGGCGTGTACCAGGTGCTCGACGGGCCTCGTCCGGGCGATGTGCGGCCGGTCGAGGAGCTGCGTTACCCGATTCCCTACTCCGCGGCCTTCTACGCCGACCTGCTGAGGTTGGAGCGCTGTCCCGAGGACGTCGAGCTGGCCGGGCGGCTCGCCGCCGAGCATCTCCAGGACCGGACGGTGGTCCTGGTCGAGCGGAGCGTCGCCGCGGCCGAGACGCCTGAGCTCGGGCTGCTGAGAGGGCTGGCCCTGTCGGCCGTGCTGAGGGAGACGGGACTGGCGCTCATGCCCGCGCGGGGTGCCGTGGAGATCAAGATCGCCGGACCGCTGGCCCTCTACCTGTTCGAGGCGGCCGCGCCGGCCGTGCGCTTCGCGCGGCGCCTGCGTGCGGACCTGGCCGAGCGCGAGATCGTCTGCCGGATCGGGGTGGCCGCCGGGCCGGTGCTGGCGGGTGAGACGCCGGGTGGTGGGTGGGATGTCGCGGGTGCGCCGGTGAATCTCGCCTCCAAGATGGCGCAGGATCTCGGCAGGGCTGGTCGTGTCTATCTGAGCGAGGCCGTGCGTGAGCAAGTGAACGAGGCCATGCATCTGGACGGCTTCACCGCCGTCCAGCGCACGATCTCCGGCGTGGAGATGACCTTTTTCGAGGGTTGAATTCTCTTTCCCAGCGCGAGGTCCTTCTTTATCCTCATGCTCAAGAGTGTCTGTGAACGTTCACAGAGGAGCCCACCCATTTCTTGAGCAAGGAGATCGGGATGGCCGTCAACCACCTGGACCGACCCTGGAGGATGGGGGGCACGCTCTTCCTCGCGCTGGCGACGCTGCTCGCCGTCGCGCTCGTGAACCCCGCCCCCGCCTCGGCCGCCACGCTGACCATGCGCGGCGCCGACGTCTCGTCGGTCCAGCGAAGCCTGGACCTCGGGGCCAAGTACTACAACGCCGCCGGTACGGCCGCCGACCCGCTGGACATCCTCGCCGGCGTCGGCGTCAACTACGTCCGCCTGCGCGTCTGGAACAACCCGGCGAGCGGCTACAACAACAAGGCGAAGGTTCTGGCCTACGCCAGGACGGTCAAGGCCAAGGGGCTCGGCCTGATGATCGACTTCCACTATTCGGACACCTGGGCCGACCCGGGCAAGCAGTTCAAGCCGGCGGCGTGGGCGAGCCACGGCATCGGCCAGCTCCAGACGGACGTCTACAACTACACCTACGACGTCTGCAACAGCCTCAAGGCACAGGGCACCACGCCCGACAGCGTGCAGATCGGCAACGAGATCAACGTCGGCATGCTCTGGAACGACGGCAAGGTCATCAACAACGACTTCACCAACCTGAGCCTGCTGCTCAAAGCCGGTTACAACGCGACCAAGGCGTGCAATGGCGGCACCCAGGTGATCATCCACACCGCGGACGCCGACAGCCTCGCCAACGCCCGCTGGTTCTACGACGGGATCAGGGCCAAGGGCGTGCCGTGGGACATCACCGCCCTGTCGTACTACTGCATGTGGCACGGCCCGCTGTCCACCCTGTCCACGGTGATCAGCGACACGAGGTCCCGGTACGGCAAGCCGGTCATCGTGGCGGAGACCGCCTACCCCTTCACCGCGGCCAACGCCGACAGCGAAGGGAACGCGGTGAACGGCTCGGCGCCGTGCTCGGGCTACCCGGCCACCTGGGCGGGGCAGGCGAGCGAGTTCGCCGCGGTCCAGAACACCGCGCGCGGCGCGGGTGCGATCGGCGTCTTCTACTGGGAGCCGACCTGGTACGCCATCTCCGGCAACGGCTGGGACCCGGCCAACATCAACGGCACCGGCGACCAGTGGGACAACATGGCCACCTTCAACTGGACCGGCGGCATCAATCCCAGCATCAGGTGGACCCCGTAGGCCGCGGAGTCACCTGCCGAGGATCTCCAGGTAGTGCTTGTTGTACATCACGCCGAGGATGTTCCCGAAGGGGTCGACCACGGACGCGGTGACGAATCCCGGCCCCCGCTCGACCGGCTTGGCGTGCACGGTGGCGCCCAGGGACAGCAGCCGCTCGAAGGCGGCGTGGACATCGTCCACGTGCCAGTAGATCACCGCCCCGCCGGCCTGGTCGGACCGGCTGTGCGGGGCGAATCGGCTGTCGACGATGCCGAATTCGTGCTGGTAGTCGCCGAGGCGGAACTCGACGTACGCGGGCGGCCCCTCGACCGGGCGCGTGAAGTACGGCTCGATGCCGAGCAGTTCGGAGTACCAGTCCCGGGCGGCCGGGATATCGTCGGCGAAGAAGCTGACGGTGGTGAGTCCGCGCAACATGGGTTTGTTCCTTACTTCCGGTCGGTGTCTATGACCATCCTCCAAGCTAAAGTGCTCACCAATTGACCACTTTCTTGGGCACGATGGGGGCATGCGCGCTGACCGCCTGGTTGCCACCCTCCTGCTCATGCAGAGCCGTGGCCGGGTGACCGCCGCCGAGCTGGCCGGCGAGCTCGAGGTGTCCGTCGCCACCGCCCGCCGCGATCTGGAGGCGCTGTCCGCGGCGGGCATCCCGGTCTATCCGCAGGCCGGACGCGGTGGCGGCTGGTCGCTCGTCGGCGGCGCCCGTACCGATCTCAGCGGCCTGTCGGCGACCGAGGCGCAGGCGCTGTTCCTGCTCGTCGGACCGGCCGCGGCCGTCTCGGGTGCGGCCAAGGCGGCGCTGCGCAAGCTCGTACGGGCGCTGCCGCAGACCTTCCGGGCCGACGCCGAGGCCGCCGCCGGCGCGACGATGATCGACCCCACCCGGTGGGGTGAGCGTGATCGCCGCCGCCCCGAGCTGGTCGATCTGCTGCAGGCCGCCGTGGTCCGCCGGCGGAAGGTCCGCCTGACCTACGCCGGCAGCGCCCGGGAGCGGACCGAACGGCTGATCGACCCGTGGGGCCTGGTCGACAAGGACGACATCTGGTACCTGATCGCCGGGACCGAACGCGGACAGCGAACCTTCCGGGTCGACCGGATCATCGCGGCCGAGCCGACCGGCCAGCCCGCCGAACGGCCGGACGACTTCACGCTCGCCGCCGCGTGGGAGCAGGTCGTGGGGGAGGTGGAGCGGCGGCGTTCGGGTACGTGGGCGACCGTGATCATCGAGGCCAGGTTCGTGCCGGTGCTGCGCACCCACTTCGGGCGGCACTGCCACACCGACGGCGAGCTCGACCACGGCCGGGTCCGGGTCCGCCTGGCCGCGCCGACCCCGCTCGACATCGCCAGGAACCTGGCCGGCTGGGGCTCGATGATCGAGGTGGTCGAGCCGCGGTCGGTCCAGGCGGAGCTGGCGCGGATCGGCGCCGAGCTGGCCGGCCAGTACGCCGGCGAACGTTGACGTTGCAGCGATCGGGCCCGAACTTACCTTGTACGATATTGCGCGGAGGTTGATCTAGGTGGCCACGCGGAACGGACCAAGGACCGAGCCCCGCACCCCGTTGAGCAGAGATCGGGTGCTCCGGGCCGCGGTCAAGGTCGCCGATGAAGGCGGCATCGAGTCGCTCACGATGCGTCGTCTCGCGGAAGAGCTCGGCGCCGAGGCGATGTCGCTCTACTACCACGTGGCCAAGAAGGAAGACGTCCTGGACGGCATCGTCGGCGTCATCGCCGGCGAGATCAACGAGGCGGTCGGCCGGATCGACGTGCCCTCCCAGGGTGCCGCCTGGAAAGCGGCCGTGCGGCAGCGGATCCTGACCGCCCGCCAGGTCTTCCTCCGCCACCCCTGGGCGCCGCGCGTCTTCGAGACCCGTACCGACGTTAGTCCGGCCGTCGTACAGTACTTCGACGCCCTGATCGGGCTCATGCGAGACGGTGGCTTCTCCAACGACCTGGCCCATCACGCGCTGCACGCCCTGGGGAGCCGGGCTCTGGGGTTCACCCAGGAGATGTTCGATCCGGGCGACGGGACCGGTGACGAATCCGCGGCCATGCTCGACGCCATGGCCGAGCAACTGCCCCACCTCGTCGGGATGCTGCGGGAGATCGCTCACGACGACCCCGACTCCACGCTGGGGTGGTGCGACGACCAGACCGAGTTCGAGTTCGGGCTGGATCTGATCCTCGACGGTCTCGACAGGATGCGCGAGACCGCCTGACCTCCTTCGTGCTCGCCGGTCGCCTCCGGCAGGCCCTTGACCGTCTTACGCCGTAAGAGTACCTTACGACGTACGTCTTACGTTGTACGAATCGGAGGCCCCTGTGATGAAGGCGATCGTCTTACGCACGTACGGCTCACCCGACGACCTGGCCGTCACCGAGATCGACAAGCCCGTGCCCGGCGACGACGAGGTACTGGTCCGGGTCCGTGCCACCTCCATACAGCCCTACGACTGGCACCACATGAGAGGCGAGCCGTACATCGCGCGCCTGATGCCCGGCAGCCTCGGGCTGCGCGGGCCGAAGATCCACATCCTGGGCGCCGACCTGGCGGGGCAGGTCGAGGCGGTCGGCAAGGACGTGACGGAGTTCAGCCCCGGCGACGAGGTCTTCGCGCAGTCCAACCAGGGCGGCTTCGCCGAATACGCGTGCGTCCGGGCGAGCGACCTGGCGCCGAAACCGAAGAACCTGTCGTTCGAGCAGGCGGCGGCGGTGCCGATGGCGGCCAACACCGCCCTGATGGGCCTGTGCGACCAGGGCCGCGTCCAGTCCGGGCAGAAGGTCCTCGTCAACGGGGCGTCGGGCGGGGTGGGGACGTTCGCCGTGCAGATCGCCCGAGCGCTCGGCGCGGAGGTCACCGCCGTCTGCGGCGCGCGGAACGTGGACCTGATCAAGTCGCTCGGCGCCACCGAGGTCATCGACTACACCACGGAGGACTTCACCCGGACCGGACAGCGTTACGACCTTCTGCTGGACATCGCGGGAAGCCGTTCAGGAGCGGCCTGCCGCCGGGTGCTGACCCCCAAGGGCACCCACGTCGCCATCGGCGGACCGCCCGGCCGATGGTTCCAGCCCGCCACTCACGTGTTCGCGGCGCTGGCGTTCGGGCCGTTCGTGTCCCAGACGATCGTCATGACGGACGTGGTCCACTGCCCGCAGAAGCGGCAGAATCTGCTGACGCTGACCCGGCTCATCGAGGACGGCGAGATCACTCCGATCATCGACCGCACTTACCCGTTCGAGGAGATCCCGGCGGCCGTCCGCTACCAGGAAGAGGGTCACGTCGTGGGGAAGGTCGTCATCACGGTCTGAACGAAAGGGCCGACGGCGGCCACCACGTGGCGCGCCGGGCCGGCGGCCCCCCGCTGCAAGGCAGGCCTCAGGCGCTCCGGGCCTTGGCGTAATCGGCGGCGCCGCCCGCGAAGTCGTACACCTCTACCTGCTCGTTCCCGACCACCCAGGCGTCGTGTCCGGGTGGGGCCACGAAGACCTCTCCTGGGCCGATCTCGGCCTCGGCGCCGTCGTCCATCCGGATGCGGAGCCGGCCGCGGACGACGAACCCGTTGTGGTGGACCTGGCACGAATCGGTGCCGACGATCGGCTTGATGGAGGCCGACCAGCGCCATCCGGGTTCGAACGTGGCCACACCGAAGCTCAGGCCTGTCAGGTTGCACACCTCGAAGTGGCCCATCGGGAAGTCCCGGCGCTCGTCGGGCTTGTCGATGCTCTTGACTTCGATCATGACGTCCCCCTTCGTCATCTTTCAGTCTCCCACTGGGCATTTCTCCGGACAACGCCGCCCAAGGGAACGCGCGCGAGGACGCATTACGTGGGCGGCCTCGGATTGAGCCGTCCGCGCACCGGGTAGGCGAGCGCCATGGAGATCACCCTTCGGGTCAACGGTTCGCGGCGGACCGTGGAGGTGGACCCGCGCGTCTCGCTGCTGGATCTGCTGCGCGAGCGGCTCGGACTGACCGGCTCGAAGAAGGGCTGCGATCACGGCCAGTGCGGCGCGTGCACCGTGCTGATCGACGGCCGGCGGGCCAACGCCTGCCTGGCGCTGGCCGTGGCGCAGGACGGATCGGACATCACGACCGTCGAGGGTCTGGCGGACGGCGACCGGCCGCACCCGCTCCAAGCCGCTTTCATCGAGCACGACGCCTTCCAATGCGGCTACTGCACCCCCGGCCAGCTCTGCTCGGCCGCCGGGATGCTGGCCGAGGGCGGGCCGAGCGCCGTCACCGAGGACATGGCCGCCGACCCCGCGCTGACGGCCGAGGAGATCCGCGAGCGGATGAGCGGCAACCTGTGCCGGTGCGGCGCCTACCCGAACATCGTCACCGCGATCGCGGAGGTGGCCCGATGAGATCCTTCGAGTACGCGCGGGCCGGCGACCCCGCCGACGCCGTGGCCAGGTTCCGGCCCGGCGCGATGTACCTGGGCGGCGGCACCAACCTCGTCGACCTCATGCGTCTCGGTGTGGCCGAGCCCGAGTTCCTGGTGGACGTGAGCCGGCTGCCGCTCGACCGGATCGAGCCCGACGGCGACGGGCTGCGTGTCGGCGCCGCCGTGCGCAACAGCGACCTCGGTGCCCACCCGCTGGTCCGCGAGCGCTACCCGATGCTGGCGCGGGCGGTGCTGGCCGGGGCGTCCGGGCAGATCCGCAACATGGCGACCGTGGGCGGCAACCTGCTGCAACGCACCCGCTGCCCGTACTTCCAGGACGTCTCCAAGCCGTGCAACAAGCGGCAGCCCGGATCCGGTTGCCCGGCGATCGCCGGCGACCACAGCAACCTCGCGATCTTCGGACATTCCTCCGCCTGCGTGGCCACCCACCCGTCCGACATGGCGGTGGCGCTGGCCGCGCTCGACGCCCGCGTGCACGTCACCGGGCCCGGCGGCGACCGGGTGATCCCGATGCCGGGGCTGCACCGGCTGCCCGGGGACGAGCCCGAGCGCGACACCGTGCTGGCGCCCGGCGAGCTGGTGACCGCCGTGCACCTGCCCGCCCCGCCACCGGGCGCCTCCCGCTACCGCAAGGTCCGCGAGCGCGCCTCGTTCGCGTTCGCGCTGGTCTCGATCGCCGCCGCACTCGACGTCGCGGAGGACGGGACCGTACGCGACTGCCGGATCGCGCTCGGCGCGGTGGCGCACGCGCCATGGCGGTGCGAGCGCGCCGAGCGGGCGCTGCGCGGCGCCCCGGCGGGCGAGGAGAGCTTCACCCGGGCCGCCGGGGCCGAACTGGAGCAGGCCCGCCCGCTGCCGCGCAACGCGCACAAGG
The DNA here is from genome assembly GCF_020215705.1 of Nonomuraea aurantiaca. Classification (GTDB taxonomy): domain Bacteria; phylum Actinomycetota; class Actinomycetes; order Streptosporangiales; family Streptosporangiaceae; genus Nonomuraea; species Nonomuraea aurantiaca. The sequence goes on from NZ_JAIWNB010000018.1 coordinate 145,299, forward strand.
TGCCACTGGTCCGCAACCTCATCGTCCTCACCCTGCTGGAGCTGGCACCATGACCCGGATCGAGGGGCACGACAAGGTCACCGGCCGCGCGACCTACTCGGCCGAATACCCGATCGAGGGCGTCACCTACGCCTACCCGGTCCAGGCCGGGATCGTCAGGGGCCGCATCACCTCGATCGACGCGGCAGGCGCGCTCGCCATGCCGGGCGCGCTGGCCGTCCTGTCCAGCGAGGACCCGCCCGAGCTGGCCCCCGACGCGGACCCGGAGCTCGCGCTGTTCCAGCGCCGCGAGGTCGCCTACCGGGGGCAGTTCGTCGCCGTGGTCGTCGCCGACACCTACGAGAACGCCCGCGCGGCGGCGCGGGAGGTGCGGGTCACCTACGAGGAGGACCCGCACGACGTACGGCTGCGCGGCGACCATCCCGGGCTCTACCGGCCGGAGAAGGTGAACCCGTTCTATCCGGCCGACACGGAGAAGGGCGACCTGGCGGCCGGGCTGGCCGCGGCGGCCGTCACCGTGGACGTGACGTACACGACCCCGGCCGTGCACAACAACCCGATGGAGCCGCACGCCACGCTCGCCGTCTGGAGCGGTGACGGCGACCTGACCGTCTACGACTCGACGCAGGGCGTGTCCGCCGCCCGCGCCATGATCGCCAAGACGCTCGGCCTGCCCGCCGAGCGGGTGCGCGTGGTCTGCCGCCACGTCGGCGGCGGCTTCGGGTCCAAGGGCACCATCCGCCCCGGCACCATGCTCGCCGTCCTGGCGGCGCGGGCCGTCGGGCGGCCGGTGAAGGTGGCGCTGACCCGGCAGCAGCTGTTCGACGTCACCGGCTACCGGACGCCGACGATCCAGCGGGTCCGGCTCGGCGCCGACGCCGACGGCCGCCTCACCGCCGTCGAGCACGAGGTCGCCGAGCAGAGCTCGACGCTGGTCGAGTTCGCCGAGCAGACCGCCACTCCGGCCAGGACCATGTACGAGACACCCGCGCTGCGCACGGCCCACCGGCTGGTCCGCCTCGACGTCGCCACCCCGTCGTGGATGCGCGCCCCGGGCGAATGCCCCGGCATGTACGCGCTGGAGTCGGCCATGGACGAGCTGGCCATCGCCGCCGGCCTGGACCCGGTCGAGCTGCGGGTGCTCAACGACCCGGAGACCGAGCCGGAGAGCGGCCGCCCGTTCAGCTCCCGCAACCTGGTGGCCTGCCTGCTGGAGGGCGCCCGCCGGTTCGGCTGGGAGGGGCGCGATCCGACCCCGGGCGTCCGCCGCCAGGGGCGCTGGCTCATCGGCACCGGCGTCGCCTCCTCCACCTACCCGGCCTACCGGCGCCCGTCCCAGGCCACCGCCACCGTCGAGAACGGCGGCTATGTCGTCCGCGTGGCCGCCGTCGACCTCGGCACCGGCGCCCGCACCGCGCTGACCAAGATCGCCGCGACCGCGCTCGGCGTCCCGCCCGACCAGGTGCGGATCGAGCTGGGCGACAGCGATCTGCCCCCCGCCCCGTTGGCCGGCGGCTCCATGGGCACCGCCTCCTGGGGCTCGGCCGTGGTGGCCGCCTGCGAGGAGGCGCTGCGTGACGGCAAGCACGGGGCCGCCGACACCACCGACGCCATCAAGGCGCAGCAGGACCTGGCCAGGCACGCCTTCGGCGCTCAGTTCGCCCGGGTACGGGTGGACATGGACACCGGCGAGATCCGCGTGTCGCACCTGCTGGGCATCTTCGCCGCCGGGCGGATCATCGACGAGCAGCTGGCCATGTCGCAGTTCGTCGGCGGCATGACGATGGGCGTGGGCATGGCGTTGATGGAGGAGAGCGTCATCGACGACGAGTTCGGCGGGTTCAGCAACCACGACTTCGCCCAGTACCACGTCCCGGTGTGCGCGGACATCGAGCGGATCGACGCGGCCTGGATCGAGGAGGACGACCGGCACCTCAACCCGATGGGCGCCAAGGGCATCGGCGAGATCGGCATCGTCGGCACCGCGGCCGCCATCGGCAACGCGGTCTATCACGCGACCGGCATCCGCGTCCGCGACCTGCCGATCACCCCTGCCCGCCTGCTCACGTGAAGCCGGCCCTACGCGAATTGATCGCGCTTCTGCATGAAATTTCCTGATCTAGGTAGATGAAGGCACATGGAACCGGACAGGGAAACTCAAAAGGAGCGGGCCGATCGCAATTTCGTGGAGCTGCTGCAGAGCGCACGGGTGGCGGTGACCGGCGTCCAGGTGCTGTTCGCGTTCCTGCTGACGGTCCCGTTCTCGCAGGGGTTCGACAAGTTGAGCCTGGCCGATCGGCGGCTGTTCTACGTTGCGCTGGTCAGTGCCGCGATCGCGTCGATCTGCTACATCGCCCCGGCCGCCCAGCACCGGGTGCTCTTCCGCCAAGGGTTGAAGGAGATGCTGGTCCGCCGCTCCAACATGTACGGCATCGCCGGGGCGCTGGCGCTGGCCGTCTCGATGACCGCGGCCACCATGCTGGTGGTCGACTACCTGTTCCACAGCACGGTGGCGTTGATCACGGCCGCCGTCATCGCCGCGCTGGCCGTGTGGACCTGGTTCGTGCAACCGGCGATGGACCGCTCGACCAAGGGGGACGACGACACGAGCTGACCCCGGCCGCGCGGGCGACCGGGGTCAGGCTGGAGGCGGGGTCAGATCTTCGGGCACATCTTCCCGTCACGCGGCGGCACCCGGGTGATCAGGTAGCGGTCGACGGAGGTGTTCACGCAGGCCGACCCGGTGCCGTAGGCGGTGTGGCCGTCGCCGTCGAAGCTCAGCAGCACTCCCGAGGACAGCTGGGCGGCCAGCGCCTTGGCCCACTTGTACGGCGTGGCGGGGTCGCGCAGGGTGCCGACCACGAGGATGGGCGGCGCGCCCTTGGCGTGGATGGCCTTGTTGACCGTCTTGCTCTTGACCGGCCAGAAGTCGCACGCGCTGGCCACGACCTTGCCGGAGCTGATCGCCTTGGCCTGGCGCACCGCGCGCCGCCAGGTCGGATGGTCGAGGCAGTCGATGGCGGCGTGCGCCTCCATCATGTTGGCGTAGGTCGCGTCGGGGCCGCGCTCGTTGTACTGGTCGGCGTACTGCAGCAGGAGCGTGCCGTCGCCCTTGAAGGCCGTGCCGAGCGCCTGCCGCAGGGCCGGCCACGACCGCTGGTCGTACAGGAGGCTGTAGAGGCCGGTGTAGACGAGCGCCTGCGTGGCCTGCCTGCCGTCGTAGGTGTTGACCAGCGGCGCCTTCTCGGTCCGGTCGTGCAGGGCGCGCATCTGCTTGGTGACCGCGGCGGCCGTGTGCTTCTTGAAGGGGCAGTCCTTGTGCGTGAAGCAGTCCCGCGCGAAGGACTCGAAGGCCACGCCGAAGCCGTCCTGCTGGCCCGCGCCGAACTCCGTCGCCGTCGTCGTGGGGTCCTCGGCGCCGTCGAGCACCATCGCGCGCACCCTGGCCGGGAACAGGTTCGCGTACGTGGCGCCGAGCAGGGTGCCGTACGAGAAGCCCAGGTAGGTCATGCGCGACTCGCCCAGACCGGCGCGCAGCACGTCCATGTCGCGCGCGGCGTTCGGCGTGCCCACGAAGGGCAGGAGCGCGCCGGAGTTGGCCTGGCACGCCTGCGCGAGCCGCGACTGCGCGTAGTTGTACATCTTCACCTCGGCCCGCGAGTCCGGGGTGTCGTCGACCGAGTGGTACCAGTCGGCCACCTGGGTGGACATGCAGCGCACGGGGGTGGAGGCGCCCACGCCGCGCGGATCGAAGCTGACCAGGTCGAACCGCGAGCGCAGGGCGGCGGTGAACTTCACCTTCGCGGCACCTCGCAGCAGGTCGACGCCCGCCCCGCCGGGGCCGCCGAAGTTGATCACCACGGAGCCCAGGCGCTTGCCGCCCTTCGCCGGCAGTTTGATCACGGCGATCTCGATCCGCTTGCCCGACGGCCTGGTGTAGTCGAGCGGCACCTTGAGCTTCGCGCACTGGAAACCCTGCTTGCAGGGGGTCCAGGCGAGCCGCTGGCCGTAGTAGGCGCTCAGGCCGGGCGGCGTGTCGGCCGTCCGCGGGGGCTGTGCCGTCGCGGGCCCGGCGGTGACCAGACCCGCGGAGAGCAGGCCGATGACTAACGGGGTGATGACCCCGAGAAGGCGTCGCATATCTCTGTCCTCGTCTGGCGGCCGAGTGGATATCGCTCAGTGACTCTCCGATGGTTGGGCCCGGTGGTTGCGAGGCTCTTGAAGACCGCTGGCCGAGCGCGTGAAAGCGTATTTGGAAAGTTTCTTTACTAGCGCGGATCACGTCCGTATGGTGAGGCCATGAGTCTGCGTACAGTGCTGGTCCTGGTGGCGGCGCTCGTCGCCACGTCGGTCTCCGCGTCCCCGGGCGCGCGCGCCGCCGCGCCCCTGAGCTTCGGCGGGGTGGTCCCCGCCCCGGTCAGCGCGACGCCCGCCGCCGGGGTCACCTACCGGATCACCTCGGCCACCAGCCTCTACAGCGACGTCCCCGCCGTCGGCGAGCAGCTCGCCCGGCAGCTGCGGCGCTCGACGGGCTACCCCGTGCCGATCGTCGCCGCGCCGCCGGCCGGCGGCATCTCGCTGCGGCTGGGCAGCGTGAGCGGCGGCGCGGAGGCTTACCGCCTCGACGTGACCGCCACCGGGATCACCGTGCTGGCCAACGGGGCCGCCGGGCTGTTCAACGGGGTGCAGACGCTGCGGCAGCTGCTGCCGTACGCGGCCGACAGCGCGAGCGTCCAGCCGGGACCGTGGCCCGTGCAGGGCGGGCGGATCACCGACGCGCCGCGCTACGCCTACCGCGGTGCCATGCTCGACGTCGCCCGCCACTTCTTCCCCCTGGCCGCCGTCCAGCGGTACATCGACCAGATCGCCCTCTACAAGATCAACTACCTGCACCTGCACCTCTCCGACGACCAGGGCTGGCGGACCGTCGTCGACTCATGGCCCAGGCTGGCCACCTACGGCGGCAGCACCGCCGTCGGCGGGGACCCGGGCGGCTACTACACCAAGGCCCAGTACCAGGAGCTCGTGGCCTACGCCGCGGCCCGCAACATCACGGTCGTGCCCGAGATCGACCTGCCCGGGCACACGAACGCCGCCCTGGCCTCGTACGCCGAGCTGAACTGCGACGGCGTCGCACCGCCCCTCTACACCGGCACCGACGTCGGCTTCAGCTCGCTGTGCACGTCGAAGGAGCTCACCTACACCTTCATCGACCAGGTGCTCGGCGAGCTGGCCGCGCTCACTCCCGGCCCCTACCTGCACCTCGGCGGCGACGAGGCCAGCTCCACCAAGCCGGCCGACTACGCCGCGTTCATGAACCGGGCGCAGGCCATCGCGGCCGCGCACGGCAAGACCGTCATCGGCTGGCACGACATCGTCAAGGCGACGCCGCTGCCTTCCACGGTCGCCCAGTACTGGGGCACCACGCCGGACGACAGCGCCGTCGCGGGCGCCGGGCGGAAGGTCATCATGTCCCCGGCCAGCCGCGCCTACCTCGACATGAAGTACAACCGGCGCACCCCGCTCGGCCAGGACTGGGCCGGGCTGATCGAGGTCAAGGACGCCTACGGCTGGAACCCCGGCGCCTACCTGACCGGCCTGCCGGCCCAGCAGGTCCTGGGCGTGGAGGCGCCGCTGTGGACCGAGACGATCAGGACGCCGGCCGACATCGAGTACATGGCCTTCCCGCGCCTGCCCGCCATCGCCGAGCTGGGCTGGTCCCCGTACGCCAAGCACGACTGGACCGCCTTCAAGCAGCGGCTCGGCGCGCAGGGGCCGCGCTGGCGCGTCCTGGGCGTGAACTACTACCACTCCGGGCAGATCACCTGGCCTGCCGGTTCCTGAACCGACCGGTGGTCCTGTACGACGTCACCGCTCGGCGGTCTCGTCGAGCTGGTGGGCCCACGGCGGGTTGGCCCCCGCGACCGAGCACGTCAGCGCCGCCACCCGGGCCGCGAAGGCGGCGGCGTCGGCGGCCGTCTCCAGGTCCAGCCCGTCCAGCCGGCCGCCGAGCAGCCCCCGCACGCCCAGCCGGTGCAGCAGCCCGGCGGTGAAGGAGTCGCCGGCCCCCACGGTGTCGACGACCTTGACCTGTGGCGCCCGTACCGTCGCGCGCTTCCCGTCCAGTGACACCAGTGCGCCGTCCGCGCCCCGGGTGATCACGATGAGCCTGGCCCCGGCCGCGTGCCAGGCGTCGCAGGCACGTTCCAACGGCTGGTCCGGCATCAGGAAGGACAGGTCGTCGTCGCTGAGCTTGAGGATGTCGGCCACCGCGCACCAGCGCTCCACCGGGTAGGCGTCCCGGCCGGCCAGGCTGGGCCGTACGTTCGGATCGATCGAGACCGTCGCGTGCGCGCGGGCGTCCGCCGCGAACGACTCCACCGCGGCGCTGCCCGGCCGCCTGACCAGGGCGAGAGACCCCGTGTGCAGGCAGGACCACCCGCTCGGGTCGACGGCGGCGAGCTCTTCGGCCGTCCACTGCCAGTCCGCGGTGCCCTCGGCGTGGAAGGTGTAGGCCGCCTGACCCCGCTCGTCGAGCGAGGCCACCGCCAGCGTGCTCGGCTCGGCGGCCGGCACGCAGGCCGACAGGTCCACCCCGGAGGAGGCGAGGTGCTCGCGGAACAGCTCGCCGAACACGTCGCCCGACACGCGCCCCAGGAACCGCGTCGAGGTGCCGAGCCGGGCCAGAGCCACCGCCGTGTTCGCGGGTCCGCCGCCCGGCAGCACCCGGAGCTCCAGCTCGCCGGGGCGCCGGTCGGCGAAGGCGTCCGCGACGCATTCGCCCAGGACAGCGATCATCAGGGCCAACCTTTCAGCCATGTTTGCAGATTTGTTACACCGCGGGGGCATTGACGTTTCTAGAAACGGAGTCCATCATCGCAGCACGGCGAATGTCAACGTTGACATATGTCAACGATGACATTGAATCATCCCTGATAGGAAGCCACCATGATTGCTAGGCTCTCGGCCGGACTTCTGGCCGCCGCGCTCCTCGTCACAGGCTGTGGCGGCAACGAGCAGAAGGCCTCCACCAGCACCAACAAGGTCGGTCTGATCACGAAGACGGAGACCAACCCGTTCTTCGTCAAGATGAAGGAAGGCGCGCAGCAGGCCGCCAAGACGTCGGGTCTGGAGCTGATGACCGCGGCGGGCAAGTTCGACGGCGACAACGCCTCCCAGATCACCGCCATCGAGAACATGGTCGCGGCCGGGGTGAAGGGCATCCTCATCACGCCCAGCGACACCAAGGCGATCGTGCCCGCGATCAAGAAGGCCAGGGACGCCGGCGTCGTGGTGATCGCGCTGGACACGCCGACGGACCCGCAGGACGCCACCGACGCGCTGTTCGCCACCGACAACCTCAAGGCGGGCGAGCTGATCGGCCAGTACGCCAAGGGCGCCATGGCCGGCAAGACCGCCAAGATCGCCACGCTGGACCTGGCGCCCGGCATCACGGTCGGCCAGCTGCGCCACGACGGCTTCCTCAAGGGCTTCGGCATCGCCAACGGCGACCCGTCCATCGCCTGCTCCCAGGACACCCGCGGCGACCAGTCCAAGGGCCAGGAGGCGATGGAGAACTGCCTGCAGAAGGCGCCCGACATCAACCTCGTCTACACCATCAACGAGCCCGCCGCGCTCGGCGCCTACACCGCGCTCAAGGCCAAGGGCCGCGAGAAGGAGGTGCTGATCGTCTCGGTGGACGGCGGCTGCACCGGCGTCAAGGCCGTCAAGAGCGGGCAGATCGCCGCGACCTCGCAGCAGTACCCGCTGAAGATGGCCGAGGACGGCGTCAAGGCCGTCGCCGATTTCGCCAAGGGCGGGGCCAAGCCCAAGGGCTACATCGACACCGGCGTCACGCTGATCACCGACAAGGCCGTTCCGGGAGTGGAGTCCAAGGACACCACCTTCGGCCTGGCCAACTGCTGGGGCTGACATGGCCGTCATGGAAGCGACGCTGCCGCGCCGCATCATCACCACACCGACGGCGGGACCGCTGGCCGCGCTCGTGCTGGCCTGCGTGTTCTTCGCGGTCAACAGCGACCAGTTCCTCACCGGCGGCAACTTCTCGCTGATCATCCAGCAGGTGATGGTCGTCGGCACACTCGCCATCGGCCAGACGCTCATCATCCTGACCGCCGGCATCGACCTGTCCAACGGCGCGATCATGGCGTTCGGCGGCATCGTGATGACCAAGCTGGCCGTCGGCAGCGGCCTGCCCCCGCTGCTCGCGGTCGCCGCCGGACTCGCCGTCTGCGCCGCGTTCGGGCTGGCGAACGGGCTGCTGGTGACCCGGATCTCGCTGCCGCCGTTCATCGTCACGCTGGGCATGCTGAACGTGGTGTTCGCGCTGACCCACATCTACTCCGAGGACCAGACGGTCACCGACCTCCCGAGCGCGCTGACTTTCCTGGGGCAGACGTTCCGGGTCGGCGGCACGAACGTCACCTACGGGTCGCTGCTCACGATCCTGCTGTTCCTGCTCTTCGCCTACCTGCTGGGGTACACCGCGTGGGGCCGCCACGTGTACGCGCTCGGCAACAGTCAGGAGGTCGCGCGGCTGACCGGCATCCGCACGCAGCGGCTGACCGTCGGCGTCTACACCGTCGCCGGCCTCGTGTACGGCATCGCCGCCCTGCTGCTCGTCTCCAGGACCGGCGTGGGCGACCCGCAGGCCGGCCAGACGGACAACCTCGACAGCATCACCGCGGTCGTACTCGGCGGGACCAGCCTGTTCGGCGGCCGGGGCCTGGTGCTCGGCACGCTGATCGGCGCGCTCATCGTGGGGGTCTTCCGTAACGGCCTGCAGCTCATGGGCGTACCGTCGATTTACCAGACGCTCATCACCGGCATCCTGGTGATCCTCGCCGTCGCCGTCGACCAGCTCTCCCGGAGGAGGACCCGATGACCCCCGTGCTCCAGGCCCGTGGCCTGGTCAAACGATACGGCCACGTGGTCGCGCTCGACGGCGCCGACTTCGACCTGATGCCCGGCGAGGTGCTCGCCGTCATCGGCGACAACGGCGCCGGCAAGACCAGCCTGATCAAGGCGCTGACCGGCGCGCTGCAGCCGGACGAGGGCCAGATCCTGCTCGACGGCAAGCCCGTCCGCATCCGCGACCCCCTGGAGGCGCGCCGGCTCGGCATCGAGACCGTCTACCAGGAGCTCGCCGTCGCGGCCTCGCTCGACATCTCGACGAACATGTTCCTCGGCCGCGAGCTCCGCAAGCCAGGACCGCTCGGCTCGATCTTCCGGATGCTCGACAAGAAGCGGATGCGCGAGGAGTCGGCCAAGCACATGGCCGACCTGAAGATCGGCCTGCGCTCGCTCACCCAGCCCGTCGAGTCGCTGTCCGGCGGCCAGCGGCAGGGCGTGGCCGTGGCCAGGGCCGTGGCGTGGGCCTCCCACGTCGTGGTCATGGACGAGCCGACCGCCGCACTCGGCGTCAAGGAGTCGGGGCAGGTGCTGGACATGATCAAGCGGGTCCGCGACCGCGGCATGCCCGTCGTCCTGATCAGTCACAACATGCCGCACGTCTTCGAGATCGCCGACCGCATCCACGTCCAGCGGCTGGGCCGCCGCGTCGCCCAGATCAAGCCGGGCGACCACAGCATGGCCGAGGTCGTCGCCATCATGACCGGTGCACTCCAGGTGTCGGAGGGCAAGTCGGTCGTGACGGACAAGGACGCGGCGGAGGCGATCGGCCTCTAGCATGGTCGAAATGCGGCGTCCCACCATGACAGACGTGGCCCGTGAGGTGGGCGTGACCGCCAAGACCGTCTCACGGGTGCTCAACGATGACGGACCCGTGGCCATCGAGACGCGTGAACGTGTCATGGCCGCGGTCCGCAAGCTGGGCTACCAGCCCAACCTGATGGCGCGCAACATGCGGGTCGGCGCCAGGGACGCCGCGATCGGGCTGGTCATCCCCGAGATGGGCAACCCGTTCTTCGGCACGGTGGCGGGCGGCATCGAGAGCGCCGTCCGGGCCCGCGGCCTGACCCTCATCGTCGGCTCCTCCAGCGAGACCGCCGAGCTGGAGCAGTCCCTGATCGCCACCTTCCTGGCCCGGCGGGTCAGCGCCCTCATCGTGGTCCCCTCGGCCGGCAGCGACCACCGCTATCTGCGCACGGAGCGGATCGCCGGCCTGCCCATCGTCTTCCTCGACCGCCCGGCCGTCGGCCTGACGGCCGACAGCGTGGTCAGCGGCAACCGGGCCGGCGCGCAGGCCGGCATCGAGCACCTGATCGGGTACGGCCACCGCCGGATCGGCTTCATCGGTGACCTGCCCGCCACCCTCTACACCCGCCGCGAACGCTTCCAGGGCTATCGCGACGCCCTGGAGGGGGCGGGCCTGCCGTTCGACCGCGCCCTGGTGGAGACGGGCCACGACCAGGAGGCGGCCCGCGCGGCCACCCTGCGCCTGCTCGCCCTCGACCGCCCGCCCACGGCCCTGTTCGCGGCCAACAACCTGGCCTCCATGGGGGCGGTGGTCGCCCTGGCCCGGGCGGGGCGGCGGGACGTGGCGCTGGTGGGGTTCGACGACCTGCCACTGGCGGAGGTCCTGGACCCGCCGCTCACCGTCGTGGCGCAGGATCCGGCGGCGATCGGGGAGGTGGCGGCGGAGCTGGTGCTGTCGCGCCTGGACGGCGACCGCTCCCGCGCCCGGCGATCGCTGGTGCCCACCCGGCTGATCGTCCGGGGGTCGGGGGAACTGCCGGCGCTCTCCTGAGCTGGATCCTGGTTGCTCGAGCGGTCGACCCGATCTCGGAGCCTCGCGCTTGCCAAGCCGGTGATGGCCTTGGAGCATCTCCTTGTCGAGGCGTGCGACGTTCCGGGAGAGCTCTGTGGAAGTGGACGATCTTTTAGAGCCGGAACTCGCCCTCTGGGAGGCGTTTCCCGCGGCGCGCCCCATAGATCTTCCCGGCACCTCCGTTCGGGCCGCGATCATCGCGAAGCTGCTGCTCGGCGCCCAGGAACGCCTCCCAGGACAGACGCCCGGCCTGCATCTGTCCAGGGCCCGGATCACCGGCCGGCTGGACCTGTCGTACGCCGAGGTTCACCACCCTCTGATCTTGACTCAGTGTGTGTTCGAGGAAGCACCGGTCTTCACCGGAGCCCGTACCGGCCTGGTCGACCTCGGGGCGTCCCGGCTGCCCGGGCTCCAGGCCGCGGACGCCGTGATCGGCGGGGGCATGCGCCTGGAAGGATGCCTCATCGATGGCCCGACGCTGTTCGGTGGAGCGCACGTGTCCGGGACGATGGATCTCAGTGGCACGGTGGTCCACGCGGATCCGGCCATCCTGGCCGACGGCCTGATCGTCGACCGGGATCTGCTGTGTGCCAACGCCGTCATCGACGGTGAGATACGCGTCGCGGGCGCCAGGATCGCCGGGACGATGACCCTCGATGGCGCGCGGGTCGGGCGGTCAGGCGGCCACGGCCTCACCGCCGAGGGGATCGTCATCGACGGCGGGTTGTCGTGCCGTGGCGGCTTCCTCTCCTACGGCGAGCTGAGTCTGCAGGATGCCCGCGTAGGACGCCGATGCGTGTTCAGCGGAGCCCGGCTGGCCAACCCCGGCGGCATCGCCCTGAACGCGGAAAGGCTCGTCGTCGAGGGTCGCCTGCTCATCGATGAGGGCTTCGCCGCCGAAGGAGAAGTACTCCTGCGCGGAGCGCACGTGGCCGGTTCGCTCTCCTTCGCTCACGCGACCCTCGCCAATCCGGGAGGACACGCGTTGAACGCGCCGTTGATGGAACTCGGCAGCGGGCTACGAGCCACACCGGGCTTCGTGGCGACCGGACAGATCTTCCTGGACTCGACGCAGGTTCGCGGCTCGGTCAACATCGACGGCGGAAGACTGTCCAATCCAGGTGGGACGGCACTTTCCATGCGGCGGCTTGGGGTCAGCGGCAGGCTCAGCTGTAGCGAGGGCTTCAGCGCCGACGGGGAGATCGTGCTCATCAACGCCAGGGTGGAGGGCAACATGGAGTTTCACCGCGCCGCCCTCAGCAATCCCGGGGGACGGGTGCTGGCCCTGTGGGAGGTGATCACGGGCGGTGGCATCGACTGCTGCGAAGGCTTCACGGCCAAGGGAACCCTCTCGATCAGAGGTTCCCGGATCGCCGCCACACTGTGCTTCGCGGAGACCACCATCGACGGTGACCTCCACCTACGCGGCGTCGAAGCGGCTTCGCTGAAGATCGGGCCGCAGACGGCGCTGCTCGGCGCCGTCGACCTTCGACACACCCGAGTCGGCGTGCTCGATGACGTACCCGGCCAGTGGCCCGCTCACCTGCTGATGAACGGCTTCACCTATGACAGCCTGGAAGCTCCCCTGCCTGTCCAGGAGCGCCTTGACTGGCTGGCCAAGGAGGCATACCAGCCTCAACCGTACGAACAGCTGGCAGCCGTCTACCGCGGACACGGTCACGACGAGGCCGCGCGCGACGTACTGCTGGCCAAACAGCGCCGCCGCCGGGCGGGACAACGGCTCGGAGCGCGGCTTTGGGGGTACCTGCAGGACTGGACCGTCGGGTACGGCTATCGCCCGTTCCGCGCCGCGCTCTGGCTCGCGGCCCTTCTCCTGATGGGCATGCTCGTCTTCACCGTCCACCCGCCACCGGCCCTCAAGCCGGGCGAGGCGCCTGACTTCAACGCCTTCCTCTACGCCCTGGACCTGCTTCTCCCGATCATCGGCTTCGGGCAGGAGACCGCCTTCCGCCCGCGCGGCCCGCAGCAATGGCTCGCCGCCACGATGATCACCGCGGGGTGGATCCTCGCGACGACCATCGTGGCAGGTCTCACCCGCGCACTATCTCGTCAATGACCTCAGTTGGCAGCGTCCACGTCGGCACCCTCAGCAGCCGCCCATCGGCGGGGTCTTTCAGGTCAGCGCAGCCCCGCGAACAGGTCGTCCTCCTGGTCCGGTGCCGCCGTCACGCGATTGACGACCCGGGTGAACGCCTCGGCGGAGAACGCCTGCTGCTGGGCCTCTTCGGGCATCTGGAACAGGAAGATGTTGTCGCCCTGGCTCGCGTGCGACCGCAGTGCCTTGAGCTTGCGCTCGACGTAGGGGGCGACGTCGACGACGGCGGTCACGAGCTCGTCGGGGGTGCCGAAGTCGTCGGAGGGCTCGAAGTCGCCCAGGTCGATGCCGCTGCTGCGGACGAGCTCGAACATGCGCTTCATCGCGGAGCGGGGGATGGCCGTGTAGTAGAGCTTGTCGGCGACGCCGGTCGCCTCGACGGCCGCGACCGTGATGCGATGGGCCTGGACGTGGTCGGGGTGGTTGTAGCCGCTGCCGCCGGTCTCGTCGTAGGTGACCACGACCTGCGGGCGATAGTGCCTTATCAGCTCGCCGAGCCGGCCGGCGGCCACGTCGACGGGCACGTTGGCGAACGCGTCGGGGTGGGCGTTGGTCTCCCAGCCGTCCATGCCGGAGTCGCGGTAGCCGAGCAGCTCCAGGTGGTCGATGCCCAGGTGCTCCACCGACTCGCGCAGCTCCGCCAGCCGTCGCTCGGCCACTTCCGTGTCGACGTGGCCGGGGTCGCCGGGCTTGACGCCGCCGGGTCCGTCGCCCTGCTCGCCGTTGGTGCAGGTGACCAGGACCGTGCGGATGCCCTCGTCGGCATAACGAGCGAAGACGCCGCCGGTGCTCAGGCATTCGTCGTCGGGGTGGGCGTGCACGGCCATCAGGGTGAGTTGCCGATCCATGGTGGAGACCCTACTGCGCGGGACCGACAGTTCCGCACGGGTGGACAGCCGTACTTCCGAGGGGCAGGTCCGGTGGGTCGTCAGCTGGTCGGCTCGGGATGGGACGTACTGACGGATCGGGTGCGGCGGGTCAGCTCGTCGGCTCGGAGGCGGGCCGTCGCGGCCGCCGCGCGGTCGCCGAGCGCCTCGGCGAGGGCGCCCTGCTTGAGCCAGTTGAACGGGCTGCACGGCCGCACGCTGATCCGCTCGCTGACCAGCACTCGCGCCAGATCCCTGCGGCCGCCACGCAGCGCCGCCTCCAGGAGCGTCTTCTGTACGGCGTCCCGCTGCGCGTGGCTGCCGCCGAACTCGTTGACCCGATGCCTGATCGGATAGAGCAGGTCCACGACCACGTCGTAGTCGCCCCGGCCGAAGGCGACCAGCGCCCGGCAGACCGGCAGGCCGACGCGGGCGGTCATGGCGTGGTTGGTGATGTTCGGGTGGGGTTCGGAGAGGTAGGTCTCCCGGCTCGCGATGAGCCGCTCGGCCTCCGCGACGCGGCCCGCGCCCACGTACGACATGACGGCGTGCATGTCGTTGAAGGCGTAGAACGGCTCGGCCACCTTGGCGGGCCACGCGTCGGCCAGCGCCCGCCAGCGTTCGGGCTGGTCGGAGCCCTCCAGGAGCAGCCGCCACAGCAGCGCGGCGGCGTCGAGCAGCTCCATCGAGCCCTGGCCGCCCGCCAGCGCCGCGTCGTAGATGGCCAGGGCGCGGCCGGTGTCGCCGGCCTCCAGCGCGTAGAGGGCGTAGTGCCACCAGGTGTGCACGTTGAAGAACGTACCGGTCGACCAGTCGCCGAGCCGGGCGTCGAGGTAGCGGATGCCGTCGCCGAACCGGCCCTGCATCTCGTAGGTGTGCACGACCGCGTGGATGCCCCAGACGTCGCGCGCGTTCAGCTCGACCGCCCGCAGCCCCACGTCCTCCGAGCGGTCGTAGTGCCCGGCCTCCTCCAGCCCGAACGCGTACATCCCGAGCACGTGACCGTAGTGCCGGTCCTCCTCGTGCCAGGCGTTGAGCGCGCCGCCGATCCTGTCGCGCAGCGAACGGGCGTCGCCGGTGAAGAAGTCGACCTGATGCCCCGCCGCCAGCGCCAGGGCGTCGCGCGGGTACTGCTCGGTGATCGCGCCGAGGAGCCTGCCGCAGGTCAGGAAGTCGCCGTCGAGCAGCGCCTGGACGGCATCGACGTGCGCGCGTTCGCGGGGCAGCAGCGCGGCGGCGCCGCTACGACCGCGCCAGGCGGCGAACCGCTGCCTGGCGGTGCGCGCGTCCTCCACCTCCGTGGTCAGGAGCCCGAGGTAGGCGGCCAGGACCTGGCCCATCGGAAAGTCGGGCTCCTCGGCCAGGGCGGCGGCGGCCTCGACGTCGACCTCCACGCGGAAGTGCAGCAGCTCGTCGATCGCCCGGTCGTAGTGCCGGGCGGCGGCACCGCCCGCGCCGCTCATCGCCAGCCCGTACTGGTCGTCGGTCACCCGGCCACTATAAAAGGCAGCCGGTCGACGGAAGCCGCGGTGGCGCGTGGCGCCGCCCTGTGTCGGGGGTCGGTCGGCAGGGGACGAGGCGACCCGTGGTGTGGCCCGGCGCCAGCGGTCTCATTGGTGCCGATCCGGTGCCGTGCTCGGCGCGGGCCGGGGCCGTCGGCGGCCGCTCCGGCTCCGGGCGTGTAAGCCGTTTCGGCGGGGGAAGCGCCTGGTCGAGGAAGCTCCATTACTAATGGCCGGGGACCCTCGTCATCAGGGTGGTTAGAAAAGGTTTTTCGGACGGTCCATTAAATCGGCGGCGGGTCGGGATTCAAGATTGTAACGAGGGGCTGGAGCGATATGTCGGGCAATGGCAGGGGCGTTAGGGTGCAATCCCTGTCTATTTCGTGATGAGGCGGAGGAGGGGCCGGTGGTGTACCGCGCGCGTGGCCGCCATGCGTCATCCGGCCAGGCCAAGACCGCCTCACCCGCGTCCCCGGAGGGGCCGTGGCTGCCCGCCGGCAGCGGTATCCATCTCGCCGGCCTGAACATCATCGGCGGCCTGCTCTACGTCGGCTCCGAACTGCCGTCCGCGTCCGGTATGTCGGTGGAGCCGTCGCTGATCGACCCTGAACTGCCGGTGGACATGACGCAGCCGGACTGGGACGGTCAGGGGCTCGACCGCTGGCCCAGCTACGCCGCCCTCCCGCCGGCGTCGCGGGCCGCCTATCTGAGCTGGCTCGCCGACGGGCGATGCTATTCGCGGACGCCCCTCGGCTACGTTTTCCTCTATTTCTACGGCCTCGAACGTCGCGTGTTACACGACCTGCACGTGGACCGCTCCACGGCCCAGGAGGAGCTGCCGGTCATCCTCGAGGAGGTGCGCCGCCTTCTCGGCGTCTATTCCAGGCACGACGCCTTCCAGCGGCACGCGGCCCCGTTCGCGGAGCTGCTGGCCACCCTGTGCGCGCCCGAGGTGACCGGCGCGCCGTTCGCGTTGCGGGCCCGGCTGGGGGAGCTGGCCGCGCGGGGCGAACCGGTGCCCGCCGAATGGGCGCTGGCCTGGCTGCGCGGCCACCCGGCCTACCGGCCGGGCGCTCCGGCGACGCGGTGCGCGGCGGAGTTCGGGGCGCTGTTCCAGCGGCGGTACACGGCACGCCACGGCGAAGGGCTCGTCGTCCGGCCCGGATCCAAAGAGCTGGCCTTCGAGTATCGGCCCGCGAGCTCCGGGTTCGCCGGGGCCCCGCCGGTGCTGCCGGGCGTACCCGATGTGCTGACGCTCGCCGCGCCCACCCGGCAGCTGTTCGCGCTGGCCGAGGAGTGCTGCTCCGAGCTGGAGGCGTACAGCCGCTTCCTGGGGCGGCTGCCCGGCGCGAGGCAGAGCGTACGGGCCCAGGCGCTGCTGCCCGCCGAGCTGCTCGACCTGGGCTCCGGCGGTGCCGGGCGGGCGGTGCGGTGGGCACTGGGCAGGCTCGCGGGGCAGGAGACCGCGCTCGTGCCCGCGGAGGAGTTCGTCGCCCTGCTGTCCACGCCCACTCCCGCCAGGAAGGACGTCATCGCGCTCGCCCAGATCCTCGGGCGGGCCCGGGTAGGGATCGAGCCGGATCCACGTCTGGGAGGGCCGGTGCCCGGCGCGGGTCTGGGGGGTCCGGTACCGGGGACGGGGGTGATGGCCTTGTTCGCGGCGCCGGACGGGCCGACGGCGGCGGCGTCCGAGGCGTACCGGGCGGCCACCGTACTGCTGCATC
Organism: Nonomuraea aurantiaca; assembly: GCF_020215705.1. Taxonomy (GTDB): domain Bacteria; phylum Actinomycetota; class Actinomycetes; order Streptosporangiales; family Streptosporangiaceae; genus Nonomuraea; species Nonomuraea aurantiaca. Next base: position 162,257 of record NZ_JAIWNB010000018.1, read on the forward strand.
TGGCCGCCGTCGCGAGCGCGCCGGGCGAGGACGCGCTGGAGCCGCCGGATCCCGCGGCGGACCAGGCTCGTCAGGTCGCCTACCGTCGGCTGAGCGAGCATCTCGAGCGGGCGCTGAGTCTCACGCCCGGTGAGCGGGCCCGGTTGCGCGCGCATCTGGAGTGGCTGCTCGCGGCGGAGGTGCCGCTGGCCCGCCTGGCCGCTCGCGTCCAGGAGATCGACCGGGCCGAGCGCGGCCACGTGGCGGAGTTTCTGAGGGACGTGGCCGGCGCCAACGGGCACCTCACGCCGGACGAGGCCGAGCTGCTCACCCGGATCCACTGGCTGCTGGGGCTGGACCGGGATCCCGAGCCCGCCGGGCGTACCGGGAGCTCCCCGTACACCGCCGTGCGGCATGCGCCGATCCAGCTGGCCTACTTCCCGCACGCGCCCGCCCAGCCGGTGCCTCCGCCACGCGCCGGCATGCCCTACACCTCCGGCGACATGCCCTACCCGTCCGGGTTCCACATGCCCGTGCGGCAGGTCGTTCCCGGAGCGCCCGTGTTCGGCGTGCCCGTCCTCAGCGCCCCGGCGGTGTCCAACGGACGCGCCGTCGCCAGGCTGGTCGAGACGGCCAGGGTGGGGACGCTGCTCGATTCGCTGCTCGCCGGCGGTGAGCGGCTCCCCCCGGCCGCCCCGCCTCCTCCGGTCCCCCCGGTCGCGGGGCTGGACAGCCGCCACTCCGGCCTGGTCCGCGCCCTGGCCGCCGTCGATCAGCCGCAGCTCACCAGGGGCCAGTTCGAGATGCTCGCGGACGCCTGGAACCTGCTGCCGGAGGGCGCGATCGACCGCGTCAACGAGGCCGCCTACGAGAGCGCGGGCGATCCGCTGCTCGACGGCGACGACCCGATCCTGGTCGACCGGCTACTGCTGGGGGAGATGCTGAAGTGACCGTTCGCGCCCGCGAACGCGACGCCGTCCTCAAGGCGCTGCGGGCAGGGGTGGTCCCGCTGATCGGGCAGCGCCACATCCAGGCCGGCCGCACCGCCGAGCTGGCCGCCCTGACCGGTGACATCGAACGGGTCGTGGTGGGCGGCTCGGCCGTGCGGCTCGTCATCGGCGAGCACGGGGCGGGCAAGACGTTCCTGCTGCACCTGGCGCGCTCGGTGGCGCTGGACAAGCGGCTGGTCACCCTGCACGCCGACATCACCGCCGACCATCGGCTGCACTCGGAGGAGGGCCAGGCCCGCGCCCTCTACACCGAGCTGGCCCGCAGCATGGCCACCCGCGCCAGGCCCACCGGCGGCGCGCTCGCCGCCGTCGTCGAACGCTTCCTGTCCACCGCGCTCGACGAGGCCCGGCAGGCGGGCACCGACCCCGCCGAGACGATCAGGGAACGTCTGGCCCATCTGGAGGCGCGGCCGGGCGGCCACGACTTCGCCGCGGTCGTCGGGGCGTACTGGCGCGGCCACGACACGGGCGACGAGCACCTCAAGTCGGCCGCGCTGCGCTGGCTGCGCGCGGAGTACCCGACCGCGGCGGAGGCCAGGTCGGCGCTCGGCGTGCGGTCGATCATCGACGACTCGACCGTGCTCGATCATCTCGCGCTGATGAGCCGGTTCGTCCGGTTGGCCGGGTACGGCGGGGTGCTCGTGTTCCTGGACGAGCTGGTCAACCTGTTCAGGCTCGCCTCTCCCCAGGCTCGCGACGCCAACTACGAGCAGATCCTGAGCATCATCATCGGGGGAGTGCCGCATCTGGGGTTCGTGTTCGGGGGCACTCCCGAGTTCCTCATGGACGGGCACAGCGGGCTTTTCAGCCACGTGCCGCTGCGCCGGCGGCTGGGCGCGCGCGCCTTCACCGAGCCCGGGCTGATGGATCACGCCGGGCCGGTGGACAACGGTGGGCCGGTGCTCCGGCTGGCGGCGCTGACGGCCGAGGAGCTGTACGTGGCGCTGGCCAAGATCCGGTTCGTCTACGCCTCCGGCGAGGACGGGCGGTACCTCGTGGACGACGACGCGCTGGTGGCCTTCATGCACCACTGCTTCGGGCGGGTGGGGGAGTGGTACTTCCGGATGCCCCGGGCGACGTTCAAGGCGTTCTGCGATCTGCTGGCCGTACTGGAGCAGGATTCCGGCGCGAGCTGGCGGCGGCTCCTGCCGGGGGTGGACCTGTCGGCGGAGGAGGAGGACGACCGCCCGGTGTGACGACCGCCCGCTGTTCTCATCGGTCGGTTCTGTCAGGGGGATCGGGCAGACTCGTGGTCCATGACGAGGGATGTCCCTGACGTGAGGGATGACGACGGGGTGGCGCACGACGGCGACGCGGGTGTGCCGGGGTCGCTGGCCGTGGTGCTCGGCGACGTGGCGGCCGAGCGGGCGGCGCAGGACGCCAAGTGGGGCATGCAGGCCGTACCCGACGGCACCGGGGCCGAGGGCGCGGTGGCCGAGGCCGACCGGGCGCGCCAGGAGACGGAGGAGGCGGCCCGGCGCGGGGAGCTGACCTGGCGGCACATCCTGCGCGAGGAGGTTCTGGAGGCGTTCGCCGAATCGGACCCCGAGGCACTGCGCGCCGAGCTGATCCAGGTGGCCGCGGTCGCCGTCAAATGGGCCCAGGCACTCGACCGCCGCCCCGAGGACACCGCGAAGCCACACGAGACGGTGCCGGAGGCCGTCGGGGAGACGGATGCGAAAACGGCGGAGGCCGTCGGGGAGGCGCGTCCCGAGCGGTTTCGGGCCATCGTCGACGTGCACGTGATGCTCGTCCGTGACGGCACGGTGCTGCTCGGCAAACGGGCCGGCACCGGCTATGGCGACGGCCAATGGCATCTGCCCTCGGGGCACCTGGAGCCCGGCGAGTCGGTGGTCGGCGCGGCCGTCAGGGAGGCCCGCGAGGAGGTCGGTGTCACCATCCGGCCGGAGGACCTGGAGTTCGTCCACGTGATGCACCGCGCCCCCGACCGCGTCGGCCTGTTCTTCGTCGTCAGGAAGTGGGCCGGCGAGCCCTACAACGCCGAGCCGCACAAGTGCGCCGCGCTCGCCTGGCGGCCGCTCGGCCGGCTGCCCGACGACACGATCGGCTACCCGGCCGCGGCCATCGCCAGGGTGCTGGAGGAGGAGCCGTTCGCGCTGTACGGATGGCCGGCAGAGCGTTGATATGACGGCAGAGTGTTGACATCACCATGACGCCCCACCAGGGAAGTGTCACATGTTCCGCAGCTCGTCCCACCGCCGCCGGGCGCCCGCCAGCCAGGTGCCGTGCAGGTCGTTGAAAACGTTGGCCGCGCGCACCCCGATCCAGTTCGGCGGCGACAGCTCCAGGGGCAGGCGCGGGTCGAGCATCGGGAAGCGCCGCCACTCGTGCACGAGCCGGACCTGCGCCAGCAGCACCGGATCGCCCGGCTCGGGCCGCATGCCGGCGAACTCCTGGATGAACTCCTGATAGTGCGCCGCCAGCTCCCCCAGATGCCAGGCCTGCTCCACCAGCGTCCGCTCGGAGCCGATCCCCGCGTAGGGGCCGTTGAACGAGAACACCGCCACGTCCAGCCCCAGCCCCTCGACCACCTGCTTGGCCTCGGCCTCGCGGGTCGCGTGCGGGCTGACCCACACCCCGGGCACGGGACTGCCGAAGCCCGCCCAGGTCAGACCGGTGCGCAGCCGGTGGCGTAGCTCGCGCCTGGACTCGGGCACGGTCGCGATCAGCACCACCCAGCGGCCGTCCCACGGCTCGCGGTCGCGGCCGAACGCGTAGATCCGCTCGGCCCCCTCTGTGAGCAGTTCGCGGCCACGCCGCGTCAGCGACCACCGCACCCGCCGCCCGGAGCGCGCCGACACGATCCACCCGTCGGCGGCCATCCGCGCCAGCGCCTGCCTGGCCGACTTCTCCTCCACCCCGAGCCCGCCCATCACGTGCAGCAGCGCCGACGTCCACGCCGGCTCATCGGAGGGCAGCACGTGCTCGCCCAGCACCGTCAGCAGCATCGACCTCGCGCTCGACTGATGGTGGCGGGGCGGCCTGGCCATTCATGCTCCTTTCGGGGCGGAAGTCTGATTCAATGCTACAAGTAGTTGACGATGCATCAATTCTGTATAGAAGATTCTCGTACGGCGTGTCTCCCTCCCTGTAAGGACGACCATGTCATCGGAGTCGTTCAACGCCAGTCTCTATCTCGTGGATCGTCAGGTCGAAGCGGGTCGCGGTGCGCACACCGCGGTCGCGGGCTCGGCCGGCACACTCACATACTCCCAGCTCGCGGCCCGTGTCGGTGAGCTCTCCTCCGGACTGCGGGTGCTCGGCGTCCGGCCCGAGGAACGGGTCGCGCTCGTCATGTCCGACCGCCCTGAGACGCTCGTCACCATCCTGGCCGTCATGCGCATGGGCGGCGTCGCCGTGCCGTTGTCGACCATGTACAACGGCGTGGAGCTCGGCGCCCTGATCCGCGACTCGCGGGCCCGCGTGGTGGTGGCGACGCCCGAGTACGAGCCGATCGTCAGGGTGGCACTCGCGAACACCCCCGAGGTCGCCCTGCTCGTCCTCACCGGCAACGTGGGCCAGCGGGCGGCCGACGTCGTCCCGGCGTCCGACGCGGACACCGGGGTCCCGGTGTGCTCGCTGGCCGACGTGGTGGACGCCGGCCGTACGGTGGGCGAGCCGTACCAGACCTGGACGGACTCGCCCGCGCTGTGGCTCTACACCTCGGGCACGACCGGCGCGCCGAAGGCGGCCATGCACCGGCACGGCGCCATCAGGGACGTCTGCGAGACCTACGGCCGCCAGGTCCTCGGCATCACGCCGGAGGACCGGTGCTTCTCGGTCGCCCGGCTGTTCTTCGCCTACGGCATCGGCAACTCGCTGTTCTTCCCGCTGTCGGTGGGCGCGACGACGGTGCTGGACCCCTTCAGGCCCACCCCGCCGGGGGTGGTCGCGCGGGTGGTGGCCGAGCGGCCGACGCTGTTCTTCGCCGGGCCGTCGTTCTACGCGGCCCTGCTCGCCTCCGACGCGCCCGACGACACCTTCTCCTCGGTACGGCTGGCGGCCTCGGCGGGAGAGGCGTTACCGGCGGAGATCTACCGGCGCTTCACCGAGAGGTTCGGCGTCGACATCATCGACGGCATCGGCTCGACCGAGGCCCTGCACATCTTCATCTCCAACCGCCCAGGTCAGGTCAGGCCCGGCACCTCGGGCACCGTCGTACCCGGATACGAGTGCAAGCTGCTCGACGACTCCGGCAGGCCGGTGGCCGACGGCGTACCGGGCCACCTGTACGTGCGCGGCGACTCCATCGCCACCGGCTACTGGTGCCGGACCGACACCACCCGGCAGGTGTTCCAGGGGGAGTGGTTACGCACCGGCGACACCTACGTGCGCGACGCCGACGGCGTCTACCAGTGCCTCGGCCGCTCGAACGACATGATCAAGGCGAGTGGCATCTGGGTGTCGCCGACGGAGGTCGAGTCCCGACTGCTGCAGCACGAGTCGGTCGGCGAGGCCGCGGTCGTCGCCTACACCGACGCGAACGGGCTGGAGAAGCCGGTCGCCTGCGTGGTGCCCGCCACGGGGAAGACGGTGGACGCGGCGGAGCTCATCGCCTTCTGCCGCGACGGGCTGGCCACCTTCAAACGGCCACGCGAGGTGCTGGTACTGGAGGAGCTCCCCAAGACCGCCACCGGCAAGGTCCAGCGCGTGGTCATCCGCCAGATCGCCGCCGACCTGCTCGGCAAATAGCCACCCTGGACGTCAGAACGCGTCACGCAACTCCCTCTTCAGCACCTTGCCGCTGGCGTTCTTGGGCAGCGAGTCCACGAACACCACCGTCTTCGGCGTCTTGAAGGCCGCAAGCCGGACCCGCAGGAAGGAGATCAGCTCGTCGGCGGTCAGGCCGGCGCCCTCGCGCAGGACGACGGCGGCCGTCACCGCCTCGATCCACCGAGGGTCGGGCACCCCGAACACCGCCGCCTCCGCGACGGCCGGGTGCTGGTAGATGGCCTCCTCGACCTCCCGGCTGGCCACGTTCTCGCCGCCGGACTTGATCATGTCCTTCTTGCGGTCCACGACCGACAGATAGCCGTCGGCGTCCAGCACGCCCAGGTCGCCGCTGTGGAACCAGCCGCCGCGGAAGGCCTCGGCGGTCTTGTCCGGGTCGTTCCAGTAGCCGAGCATGGCGTGCGGGCTGCGGTGCACGATCTCGCCGACCACCCCGGGCGGCACCGGCTCGTCGCGGTCGTCGACGATCCGGGTCTCGACGTTCAGCGCGGGCCGGCCCGCCGAGCCGAGCCTGGTCAGCTGCTCGTCCGGGCCCAGGATGGTGGCCACGGGCGCCATCTCGGTCTGGCCGTAGAAGTTGAACAGCCGCACCCCCGGCAGCCGCGCGGCGATCTCCTTCAGCACCTCGACCGGCATGATCGAGGCGCCGTAGTAGCCCTTGCGCAGCGACGACAGGTCGCGGCGGTCGAAGTCGGGGTGGCGCAGCAGGCCGATCCAGACGGTCGGCGGGCAGAACAGCTTGGTGGCGCCCTCCGCCTCGATCGCCGCCAGGATCGCCGCCGGATCGGCGCCGGGCAGGACCACGTTGGTGGCGCCGAGATAGAGGCCGGGCGTGAGGAAGCAGTGCAGCTGCGCGCAGTGGTAGAGCGGCAGCGCGTGCACCTCCACGTCGGCGGGGCTCATCTCGCCGTCGATCACGCACGAGGTGTACTGGGCGATCAGGCCGCGGCTGGACAGCGTGGCGCCCTTGGGCCTGGACTCGGTGCCGCTGGTGTACATGAGCTGGATCGGGTCGTCGTCGGCGATCTCCACCCGCGGCTCGGCGTCGTCGCCGTGCGCCAGCCAGTCCGTGACCGGCTCCCACCCTCCGGCGTGCCCGATCACCCCGCGCACCGCGATCTCCTCGGAGACGGCCCGCTCGGCCACGGGCAGCAGCGCCTCCTCCACCAGCAGACCCGTCGCTCCCGCGTGCCGGAGGATGTAGGCGACCTCCTCGGCCCCCAGCATGAAGTTGATCGGCACGGAGATCGCGCCCAGCCTGGCCAGCGCGAAGTACGCCACCACGAAAGCATCGTTGTTATGGCTGAACAGGGCGAACCTGTCGCCCTTGCCCACGCCCCGGGCGGCCAGCGCGTTGGCCGTGCGGTTCACCGTCCGGTCCAGCTCGGCGTAGGTCCACCGTGCCCGGCCGTACACGAGCGCGGTCTTGGCGGGGAAGCGCACGGCCGAGCGCCGCAGCAGGTCGCCGATGGCATGCTGGCGAGTCGTCATGAGCATCCTCATCTCCGCCGGGGCGAACACCGAACCATGTTCGGTGATCCTAGCCCTCAGCGGAACGCGAAAGCGCCCGCCGCGAGACGCGGCGGGCGCCCTCAAAGGTCACACCGTCAGCTCTGCGGGCTCCCGCCCGGCTGGACGACGCCGTTGACCTTGAGCGTGTACGGCGCGTACTGGCCGACCTGCTCCGTCGAGTCGTCGTAGGCCACGACCGCGACCACCGTCGGGAACGGCAGCATCGTGGCCAGCTGCAGCCGGTTGAGGCTGACGCTGTTCTTGCCGTTGGACTCCAGCTGCAGCGCCACCGAGTGCTTCTCGTCGAGGCCGATCAGCCGGACGTTCCAGTTCTCGACCGGAGTCGGGTAGATCTCGGTCGGCGAGTCGAACGGGTCGAGCGACGAGCCGTCGCTGACCGCCGTGGCGCCGACCGTGATGTCGTCGATCTTCCAGCCGCCCTCGTTGACCCCGCCGTCGCTGACGTAGCGGAAGCCGAGGAGGATCTCCTTGCCGGCGTAGGCCGACAGGCTGTAGGAGTGCGGCTCGAAGCCGGTCGTGGTGCCGTTGACGCCGGGGCCGAGCGGGCCCGTGACCGTCTTGTCGCCGGGGATCGAGGTGTAGGTCTTGCCGCCGTCGGTGGAGACGATCACGTAACCGTAGTCGAATCCCTGCTCCGCCCCGTACTTGGCGAGGAAGCGCAGCGTCGGGTCGGCGGCCGGGACGGTCACCTTGGTGACGGCGGCGGCGTTGGTGTTGCTGGCGTTGCCGGAGAACAGCACCGGGTTGCCCGCGCGGTCCGGGTCGTCGGAGACGACGGTCCAGGTCAGCGGCTGGGCGGGCAGGGTCTTGGCGCCCTCGAACGACAGCGAGCGCAGGTCCACCCCGCGCAGGAACTTGCCGTCCGCCTTCTGCAGCGGCACGTAGTCGGCGCCGTTGGGGGCGGCGCCAGGGGTCTTGTAGGTGGCCGGGTTCGCCAGGTTGACGGTGGAGTTCAGGCTGGCGGTCGTCACGCGCTTCTTCGGCACGCCGAGCATGACGCCCTTGGTGCCGCCGACGATCCGGTCCACCAGGGTGGAGGTCTGGAAGTCGTGGATCACCTGGTACATGTTCTTGGCGCCCACCGCCGCCAGGTTCGCCTTCAGGCTGGCCAGGCCCTGCAGCGTGCCGTCACGGTGCAGCGCCGACATGAACGCCGTGCCGTACCTGTCGTACAGGAACAGCATGAACGAGTACGCGTTGCCATAGTCGGCCAGCACGCCGTTGGCGTTGGCGCCCTCACCCCAGATGTTGAGCGAGTTCTCCGGGCCGCCGCAGTCGCGCGGGTTGGTGTTGTACGGCGTCTGGACCGTGCCGAAGCCCTGGAAGCAGTAGATGTGGGTGTCGGTGCCGCGCTCGTTGACGGTCGCCTTGGGGTTGGAGTAACCGACCAGCGACATCGCGAAGTCCGACAGGCCCTCGTTCATCCAGGTGGTCTCGAGCGGGTCGGTGTAGTAGTGCGCCAGGTGCTGCCATTCATGCGCGAACGTGCCCTCGTACTGGCGCGGCCGGGCCGGGCGCGAGGTGCACAGGTCGGCGGTCGGCTCGTCGGGCGGGTTCGCGCCGGTGCGGTGTGCCCAGTCGAAGGCGTCGATCGTCATGACGTTGCGGTCCAGCAGCTCGTTGAACTGGCTGGAGAAGAAGCCCGCGATGTACGTCGGAGCGGCCGGGAAGCTGTAGTAGTTGTCGTCCCTGATGTTGTCGACCAGGGTGACGGTCTTGTTGCCGCCGCCGGTGTAGACGCCGCCGTTGCCGTTGGCGTCGGGGCCGAGGACGGCCTTGGTGCCGTCGCGGTCCGGCGGCGTGCTGAAGGCGGCGGTCTCCTTCGGGTACATGTTGGTGTCGAACTGAGTGACCAGGTCCGCCACCTGCGCGTCGGTGACCTGCGTGGAGTTGGCGATCTGCGCCCGGCAGTCACCGGCGGGGAAGGACAGGTCGTTGGCGACCCAGACCTCGATGTTGTTGCCGACCCCGCGCAGCGTGTAGTCCTTGCGGTAGAGCGTGCCGTTGAAGTCGTCCAGCCCGAGCCACTGCCGGACCGTGCCCACCGGCGGCGTGTCGGCGGCGGCCTTCGTCCTGGCCTGGGCCTTGGCCTCGTACTTGGCGGGCACGTCGACGGGCTTGCCGTCGAGCTTGAAGTCCTTGCGGGAGAGCTCTCGGATGTCGCTGGCGGGCGGAGCCTTCGGGTCGGCCTGCGCCGGCACAGCGGACAAAAGCGGTAATGCCAGAATTAAGGCCGCGATTCCGATGAATCGGGTGCGCCCCATGAAGCCCCCTTGGAGTGGTCAGCGAGGGTGACAAAATGTGACTATCTGACCAACCGATGGGCGCGCAAGTAAGTCAATTGCCAAAAAGCTTTATCGAATTCGTACTCCCTCGGCTATCCGAGCGAGCCGCCGGTAGGAGTCGAGCCTCCGGTCCAGGTCAAAGCTGTTCATGGTGACCAGGATCTCGTCCGCGCCGGTGAGCTCCACCAGCGCGCCGAGTTCGATCTCGACCTCGTGCGCGGTGCCGTGGATCTGCCCCTTGCGGGATTCCTCGAACAGCGCCCGCTCCCGCTCGGTCATCTCCGTCGCCAGCACCCGTTCGGCGGGGGACAGCGGCGGGAAGGCGCCGCTCGTGCGCGATCGCGCGGTCGCCCACGCCTCCGGCACCTGCAGCAGCTCCGCCTCGCGGGCCGTCTCACCGACGGCGACGTTGGCCGCCACGATGACATACGGCCTGGCAGCCCAGGCCGAGGGGCGGAACCCGGTGCGGTAGCGCGAGATCGCCTCCCGCAGCCGGGCCCCGCCGCCGCCGATCACCATCGGCAGCCCATGTTCGGCGGCGATGTCCGCCCCGGAGCCCATGGCCAGCACGAACACCTGCGGCCGCAGCCCCTCGGCGGGCAGCGCGTGCACACCGGGATGCCCCCGCTGGTCCCCGGTGAAATAGCCGAGCAGCTCCGCCAGCTGCCCGCCGAACTCGTCGGCGTCCTCCTTGCCATGGCCGAGCGCCCGGCGAATGCCGCCGGTGAAGCCCACCGAGCGGCCGAGCCCCATGTCGACGCGGCCCGGGTTCAGCGCCTCCAGCACGCCGAACTGCTCGGCCACCACCAGCGGCCGGTGGTTGGGCAGCATCACGCCACCCGTGCCCACCCGGATCCGGTCGGTGGCCGCGGCGACGGCGGCGGCCAGCACGGTCGGCGCCGAGCCGGCCACCCCTGGCACGCTGTGGTGCTCCGACACCCAGAACCGGTGGTAGCCGAGCTCCTCCGCCTGCCGGGCGAACCTGACGGTGTCGCGCAGCGCCGTCGCCGGGTCGTGCCCCTCGCGGACGAGGGAGCGATCGAGGATCGAAAGCTTCATCACATATGTCGGCAACAGCGCCGGAGCTCGGCTGCTTCCGGGCTACTTCTGATAGAGGCCGACCGACCAGCGGACCGGGCGGTTGGTGGCAGTGCCCAGTAGCTTCCAGGTGACCTTGACGGTGGTCGTCTTGTTCGTGGGATAGCTGAACTCGCTCACCGCCGAGGGGAAGGCGCCACCCTCCCATACGCCGCAGGAGCCGCTGCCCCCCGCCGGGTGGCCGTTCGCCATGAAGCTGAACCACAGGCGACCGGCCAGGTCGCCGGTGCACAACGTGTCGAAGCCCACCTTGCCCCGCACCTTGAACGTGGCGGAGCCGTTCTGAGGCCAGACGCCGGTCTTCGTCTCCGCGAGCCGTGCCTCACCCGCGTGATCCGGCAGGGCTTTGAGCGGCGGTGGCTCGGCCGGTCGCGCGGGGGGCGTCCACTCGTACACGGCCAGTGACCAGAGGCCGCGGGTGGGTTTCCGCGGCACGCACGTGCCGTTTCGCATGAGGCAACCACCGCCACGGACCGTCGTGTTGAACGTGAGCGTGAGCTTCGAGCCGCTTGTGGCGGCCGGCACCAGTAGCGGTCGCAGTTGCATGCTCCGCGAGCACCCGCCGAAGTCGGCTGAGGTGGACCTGCCGTCACCCGTGGACACGCTCGGCGCGTCGGTGCTCGGTCCCGCGCAGACCGCTCCGACGTCGAGCGGCTTGCCAGAGACCGGGATCGTCACGGATACCTTGGTCGGCCCCGCCCTCTTGATCGCCGTGATGGCGATCCGCCGGTACTTCGTGCCGTCCGAGGTGGTGAAACGCTCCGGCAGAAAGTCCGCCGGCTGCTTGGGGACGAGCGTGGCCTCGGAGGCGGTCGCGGGCCGCGGCTCCGTCGGCCTGGAGAGGGACCCGGGGAGGAGGGAGACGCCCAGCGCGACGGCCGCCGCCACCGCGGTCACCCCGCCGCCGCCCAGCGCGCGCCTGCGCAGGCGGATCCGCCGGATGCGGGCCGCTATCTCTTCGTGCCGGGCCGGGTTGGCGGGGGAGGGGCCGTCACCGTGCTCGCGCAGGACGTCCCGCAGGTCATGAACGGTCATCGGTGCAGCTCCTTCACCATGGTCTCGTCCACTCGCAGCACGACCACCGCCCGCTGCCTGGCGGGGAGCCGGCCGACGGCCCGCCACAGCGCGTCGCGGTCGTCGGAGACCGGATCGCTTGCCGGGGTGTCCGGCAGGTCGTCGCTCGGCAGCTCACGTCGCCATCTCCGGCGCCACCACGAGGTGTAGGTGGTCACCAGGACCTTGCGCACGTACGCCTCTGGCTCCTCCACACGAGCCCAGGCGAACCACGCCTTGGCCAGCGACTCCTGGAGCAGGTCCTCCGCGCTCGCCCAGTCGTGGGTCAGCAGGTACGCCGTGCGTAACAGCCGATCCGATCGAGTGACCACGAAGTCCTGATATATCCCCCGGTCCGCCACGTACCGCCTCCTGTCGTCGCCTGTCGACGGTAGGGACGCATCGAGTGCGGACCTAGGTTGCCCCGTCCATCTGGCGGCTGAGCGTGAAGGGCACCAGCTCGCCCAGCCCCCGTACGGACAGGCGGCTGACCGGGCGCAGCTCGAAGGCCCGGTCGCCCGCCAGCTCCTCGGCCATCTCCGGGCCCGCCAGGATCGTGTCCGGATAGGCCAGCGCGGTCAGCCTGCTGGCCAGGTTGACGGGGGTGCCGAAGACGTCGCCCATCCGGCCGAGCACCGGACCCACGGCCAGGCCCACACGCAGCTGCGGCATGCCCTTGTCCTTGGCGTGGGTCTCGATCAGGCGCAGGCCGATCTCCGCCGCCTCGTGCGCCTTCCCGGACACGAACAGCACCGAGTCGCCCAACGTCTTGACGATGCGCCCGCCGCCCGAGGTCACCACGTCGGCCGAGCGGCCCTCGAACCTGTCGACCAGCCCGGCCAGCTCCGTCTCGGTGATCTGCCTGCTCAGCCTGGTGAACCCGACCAGGTCGGCGAACCCCACCGTCAGCCGGACCGCGCTCGTCTCCTGCTCGGCCAGCCGGTGGGCGGAGGCGGCCAGCTGGCGCCGCCACGCGTAGACCAGCAGCCGGGCCAGGTCGGGCATCACCCGATCGGCCCGCCTGCGCCACGCCCTCGGCCGCTCGCTCAGCGGCACGCCCGCCTGGTCGAGCGCGTCGGCGCCCAGCTCGGCCTGCGACTCGGCGAGCCGGGCCGTCGCCCGGCCCAGGGACCTGGCCATCAGGAGCACGTGCTCCTCGTCGTAGACCCCGTCGCTCACCATGCCGAGCAGCGTCCGCAGGGCCGCCACGTCGGAGTCGGTGAACTCGACGGCGTCGTCGGCGACGTTCGCGAAGCCCAGGGCGCGCCAGAACCGGCGGGCGCGGTAGACGGGCACGCCGGCCATGTCGGCGACCTGGTGGCTGGTGTAGCGACGGGGCTCGCGAAGGAATGCCTCCGTCAGTCCATCCGGATCCTCGCGCGCCACGACCGCAACATAACACCTGGCTACTCCAGGAGCGCACGCAGAGCGGGCCGCTCCTCCTCCGGGACATATCCCACGTAATAGTCGTACATCGTCTGCCGGGAGAGCCGGGCGGCCAGCGGACCGTCGCCGGCCCGGACGGCGGCCAGCACCTCCTCGTGATGCCCGATGCTCTGCCGCATCAGCGCCTCCCGGTCCGCGGCGGCGGCGATCTTGCCGGAGACCAGGCCGAGGACGATCGAGCGGACCACGTCCGTGCAGATCTGGATGAGCTTGTTGCGGCTGGCCCGCGCCACCGCGTCATGGAAGGCGATGTCGGCGGCGCTGAACGCGTCGTAGCCCACCTCCACCGCCGCCCGCATGGCCGCGATGGCCGCGTCCATCTCCGCGAGCTGCTCGTCGGTGCGCAGCCGCGCCGCCAGCAGGTTGGCCGAGGCGTCGAGCACCATGCGGAACTGCACCAGCTCCCCGAGCGACAGCTCCTCCACCCGGGCCAGCGTGGTCATCGACTTGTGTAATGCGGCGGGGGAGAAGGGCTGCACCTCGGCGCCGTTCGGGTCGCCGGGCCGCGACCTGACCAGGCCGCGCGCCTGCAGCACCCGCAGCGCCTCGCGGACGGTGGAGCGGCTCACCGAGAACTGGCCCATGAGGTCGCGCTCGCTCGGCAGCCGTTCGCCGGGACGCAGCGCGCCGCTCTCGATCGCCTCCTCGACCTGCTCCACGATGCGCTCGTAGGCGCGTACGGTACGCACCGGCTCGAACCGTGGACCACCCATGAAGCCCCCTTGACCCGAGCCGTCGCGGACTGGCAATCTGCGTAGCCTACTGGTCCGACCAGTGCACTAGCCAGGAGGCTGTAAGACATGAGGCGAATCGGCACCTGGATCGCCGTGGGCGGTCTCCTGCTGGCCACGGCCGCCTGCGGCGGCGGTGGTGGATCGAACGGCGGATCCAACGGCGGGCAGGCCGCCAAGAGCGCGTCGCTGGCGGTCGGGTTCGTGGCCGAGCCGGCCAACCTGGACTTCACCTCCACCGAGGGCGCCGCGATCCCGCAGGCCCTGCTGGTCAACGTGTACGAGGGCCTGGTCAAGCTCGACCAGGACGGAAAGATCCAGCCGCTGCTCGCCGAGAAGTGGGACGTCTCGGCCGACCGCAAGACCTACACCTTCACCCTGCGCAAGGGCGTCACGTTCACCAACGGCGCGCCCTTCACCGCCGACGACGTGATCTTCTCGCTGGACCGGGTGAAGAAGGACTGGCAGCTCAAGATCAAGGCGCAGCTCGACGTGGTCGACAAGGTCGAGAAGGAGGACGAGTCGACCGTCATCGTGACGCTCAAGCACCCGAGCAACGGCTTCCTCTACTCGATGGCGACCCGGCTCGGCGCGATGTTCAGCCGCACCGGCGTCGCCGACCTGGCCAACAAGCCCGTCGGCACCGGCCCCTACCAGCTCGGCTCGTGGAAGCGCGGCGACTCCATCCTCCTTAACGCCAACCCCAAGTACTGGGGCGCCAAGCCGAAGCTGTCGGCCGTCACGCTGAAGTACTTCAAGGACGCCACGGCGATGAACAACGCGCTGCTGACCAGCGGCATCGACGTCATCTCCGCCGTCCAGGCGCCCGAGTCGCTCCAGCAGTTCGCCGACCCCAACCGCTTCCAGACGGTCGAGGGCACCACGAACGGCGAGGTGGTGCTGTCGCTGAACAACGGCCGCCCGCCGTTCAACGACAAGAAGGTACGCCAGGCCGTCCGCTACGCCATCGACCACAAGGCGCTGCTCGACACCGCCTGGGCCGGGCGCGGGCAGCTGATCGGCTCGATGGTGCCGCCCACCGACCCCTGGTACGAGGACCGCACCGGCGACTACCCCTTCAACGCGGCCAAGGCCAAGGAACTGCTCGGCGGCAAGACGTACAACGTCAAGATGCGCATCCCCAACCTGCCCTACGCGGTCGCGAGCGCGCAGGTGGTCAAGTCACAGCTGGCCCAGGTGGGCATCACGGCCGACATCGAGCCGCTGGAGTTCCCGGCGCGGTGGCTGGACGTGGTGTTCAAGCAGGGCGACTACGACATGTCCATCATCAACCACGTAGAGCCCCGGGATATGGGGATTTTTGCGGATAAGTCTTACTACTTCCGTTATGACAATCCGGAGTACGGCAAGCTGCTCGCCGCCGCCGACGCGGGCACCGAGCAGGAGCAGATCGACGACCTCAAGAAGGCCGCCAAGCTGCTCTCCGACGACGCCGCGGCCGACTGGCTCTTCCTCTTCCCCAACCTGATCGTGGCGAAGAAGGGCGTCACCGGGCTGCCGAAGAACGGTATCGCGGAGGCCTTCGACTTCACGGCCCTCGCCAAGCAGTGATCCTTTACCTGCTGAAGCGGCTGGCGGTGCTCCTCGCGAGCACCGCCGTCGCCGGGGTGGCCGTCTTCGCCTTCATGGCGCTGCTGCCCGGCGACCCGGCCGAGATCGCGCTGGGCGTCAACGCGACGCCCGACGCCGTGGCCGCGCTGCGCGAGCGGTTCGGCACCGACCGGCCGCCGCCGGCCCAGTTCGCCGACTGGTTCGGCGGGCTGCTCCACGGCGACTTCGGCACCTCCTACGTGACCAGCTCGCCCATCGGGCCGCAGATCGGTGACCGCCTCGGCGTGACGGCTGTGCTGGTGCTCGGCGGCATGGTCATCGCGCTGCTCATCGCGGTGCCCGCGGGCACGTTCGCCGCCGTCCACCACCGCAACCCCCTCGGCGTGGCCATCAGCGCGGCCAGTCAGGTCGGCATCGCGATCCCGGCGTTCCTGGCCGGCATCCTGCTGGTGTTCGTCTTCGCGGTGAAGGCGCAGGCCCTGCCGTCGGGCGGCTACGTGCCCATCGCGGAGGACCCCCAGGCGTGGCTGCTCGGCCTGCTGCTGCCCTGGCTCTCGCTCGGCCTGGTGCAGGGCGCCGTCCTGACCAGGTACGTCCGCAGCGCCGTGCTCGACGTGATGCGCGAGGACTACCTGCGCACCGCCCGCGCCAAGGGCCGGGGCCGGATGGGCGCCCTGTGGCGGCACGGCCTGCGCAACGCCTCCATCCCCGTGGTCACCGTCCTCGGCCTGCAACTGGCCACGCTGCTCATCGGGGCGGTCGTGGTCGAGCGGGTGTTCGTCATCCCGGGACTGGGCGACCTGCTGCTGAACGGCGTCGCCGGGCGTGACCTGCTGCTCGTCCAGGGTGTGGTGATGGTGCTGGTGGTGGCCGTGCTGCTGATCAATTTCGTGGTCGACGTGACGTACGCCGTACTCGATCCGAGGCTGCGATGAGGGGGCTGCGATGAGAGGCCGCGTGAACGCCGGGCTGATCGCCGGGGCCGTGCTGGTCGGGATCGTCGTCCTGGCGGCGCTGGTGTCGTTCGTGTGGACCCCGCACGACCCCACGCTCGTCGACGCCGCCAACAAGCTGCGCGAACCCGGCGGCGGCTACCTCCTCGGCGCCGACAAGTTCGGCCGCGACACCTTCAGCCAGCTCATGGTCGGCGCCCGCACCACGCTCTACGTGGGCATCGTCGCCGTCGGCATCGCGGCGCTGATCGGCACGCCCCTCGGCATGATCGCGGGGATGACGCCGCGCGGCTGGCTGTCGGAGCTGATCATGCGGGTCAACGACCTCGTGTTCGCCTTCCCCGCCCTGCTGCTCGCCGTCATGCTCGGCGCCGTCTACGGGGCCGGGACGCTCACCGCGATGATCGCCATCGGCGTGGCGACCGTGCCCGCGTTCGCCCGCGTGGCCAGGGCTGCCACGATGCAGGTCATGGTGACCGACTACATCCTGGCCGCCAGGGCGGCCGGGCGCCGCCGCGCCGCGATCGCCGTACGGCACGTGCTGCCCAACATCGGCTCGATGCTCATCGTGCAGGCGTCGGTGTCGTTCGCCATCGCGATCCTGGCCGAGGCGGCGCTGTCGTTCCTCGGCTTCGGCACCCGGCCGCCGATCCCCTCGTGGGGCCGCATGCTGCAGGAGTCGCAGGAACTGCTCTTCTCCACCCCGCGCCTGGCCCTGTGGCCGGGCCTGGCGATCGCGCTGGCCGTACTCGGGTTCAACCTCCTCGGCGACGGCCTGCGCGACTATCTGGACCCCAAGCTCAGGAGGATCCGTGCTGAGCGTTGACGGGCTCACGGTCCGCGCCGACGCGGTGGAGCTGGTCCGCGAGGTGTCCTTCGACATCGCGCCCGGCGAGCGGGTCGGCCTGATCGGCGAGTCCGGCTCGGGCAAGTCGCTGACCGCGCTGTCGCTGATGGGCCTGCTGCCCGAAGGCGTACGCGCCTCCGGCACGGCCCGGCTGGGCGGGCGCGACCTGGTCGGCGTACCGGAAGGGCGGATCAAGGACCTGCGCGGGCGCGAGGTGTCGATGGTCTTCCAGGAGCCCATGACCGCGCTCAACCCGCTCATGCGCGTCGGCGCGCAGGTCGCCGAGGTCATGACCCTGCACGGCCGCCCCCGCGCCGAGGCCCGGACCCGCGCGGTCGAACTCCTCGACCGGGTACGCCTCCCGCGCCCCGCCCAGCTCGCCCGCTCCTATCCCCACCAGCTCTCCGGCGGCCAGCGGCAGCGCGTCATGCTCGCCATCGCCCTGGCCAACGAGCCCGGCCTGCTCATCTGCGACGAGCCCACCACCGCGCTCGACGTCACCGTGCAGAAGCAGATGCTGGAGCTCATCGCCGAGGTCGCGCCCGCGCTGCTGTTCATCACCCACGACCTCGCGGTGGTCGCCTCGGTGTGCGAGCGGGTCCTGGTCATGTACGGGGGGCGGGTCGTCGAGAGCGGTCCGATCCGTGAGGTCTTCACCCGGCCCCGCCACCGCTACACCGAGGGCCTGCTGGCCGCCTCCAAGCTGACGCCGCGCGGCACCCGGCTGCCCACCATCAAGGGCAGCGTGCCCGCCGCCGGGCGGTTCCCCGAGGGCTGCGTGTTCAGCAACCGCTGCCCGCACGCCACCCAGCGGTGCGAGACCGAACCGGAGCTGACAGGAGAGGGCCATGCCCACGCATGCTGGCACCCCGCTGATTGAGGCCCGCGACCTCACGCGGGTCTACCGCCGTCCCCGCAGCTCGCTCACCAGGCAGGGCGAGGCCGTGCACGCGCTGCGCGAGGTGTCGCTCACCGTACGGCGGGGCGAGCGGTTCGGCATCGTCGGCGAGTCGGGCTCCGGCAAGTCCACGCTGCTGCGCCTGCTGTGCGCGCTCGACCAGCCCACCAGCGGGTCGATCCGCTTCGACGGCCAGGAGATCACCGGGCGGCCGGAGCGGGCGCTGAAGTTCCTGCGGCACAGCCTCCAGATCGTCTTCCAGGACCCGATGAGCTCGCTCGACCCCCGGATGCGGGTGCGCGACCTCGTCGCCGAGCCCCTGGTCGCGCTCGGCGAGCCGGTCGGCGGCCGGGTGGGCGAGCTGCTCGACGCGGTCGGCCTGCCCGCCTCGGCCGCCGACCGCTACCCGCACCAGTTCTCCGGCGGGCAGCGGCAGCGCATCGCCATCGCCCGCGCGCTCGCGCCCCGGCCCCAGGTGCTGGTCGCCGACGAGCCGGTCAGCGCCCTCGACGTGTCGGTACGCGGCCAGATCCTCAACCTGCTGGCCGACCTGGTCGACGAGCTCGGCCTCACCCTGGTCTTCGTCTCGCACGACCTGTCCGTGGTACGGCACGTCTGCGAGAGCGTCGCGGTCATGAACGACGGCTCGATCGTGGAGACCGGGCCCGTGGACGAGGTCTGGGCCGCGCCACAGCACGCTTACACGCGGACGCTGCTGCAGGCCGTACCGACATTGGAGGGATTGCTGTGATCGAGGTGGATGAGGCCGGGGTCGTGGAGTTCACGCAGGCGCTGGTCCGCATCCCGAGCACCAACGACCCGGCGCGCGGCCGCGACGAGCGGCCCGCCGCCGAGCTGGTCGCCGCCAAGATGCGCGAGTGGGGGTGGGAGCCGGTCGTGGACGAGGCCGCGCCCGGCCGGCCCAACGTCGTGGCCGTGGTCGAGGGCGGCGGGGGTGACGGGCCGACGCTGATGTTCGAGGGACACACCGACGTGGTCACCGAGGGCGATCTGTCGACCTGGACCGTGGACCCGTTCGGCGGGGAGATCCGTGACGGGCGGCTGTGGGGGCGCGGCAGCGCGGACATGAAGTCGGGCCTGGCCGCCACCCTCTACGCCACCCGCGCCCTGCAGCTGGCCGGGCCGTTCCCCGGGCGGATCAAGGTGTGCGCGCTGGCCGACGAGGAGGGTCTCATGCTCGGCGCCCACCACTTCGTCGCCACCGGCCTGGCCGCCGACGTGGACGGCGCCATCGTGGCCGAGCCCGAGGCCGGGGAGATCTGCGCGGTGGCCAAGGGCGCGCTGCGGCTGCGGGTCGACTTCACCGGCAAGATGGCGCACGGCGCGATGCCGCAGCACGGCCGCAACCCCGTCCAGGCGGTCGGGGCGCTGCTGGTGGCGCTGCGCGCGCTGGAGACGGAGCTGCAGGGGCTGCACCCCGCGCACGAGCACCTCGGGGAGGTGTACGTGACGCCGACCGTGGTACGCGCCGGGACCGAGGAGCAGGTGAACGTCATCCCGGCGACCGCGTCGGTCTTCATCGACGTACGGACGATCCCCGGCGTGGAGCACAAGCCGGTGGCCGATCGGGTGGCCGCGCTGGCGGCCTTCGAGGGGATCGCGGCGGAGGTGTCCATCCTGGTGGACCGGCCGCCGGTGGACGTGCCCGTCTCCGACCCCGTGGTGGTCGCTTTGGCCGTTGCGCACCAGCACGTGACGGGCACCGCGCCCGTGTACGGCGGCGTGCCCGGATCCACGGACGGCACCGTGCTGACGCACTGGGGCGGGATCCCGTCGGTCGTGTACGGGCCGGGCGGCAAGTGGATCGCGCACCAGGCGGACGAGTACGTCGAGGTGGCGGAGATCGTGCGGTGCACCCAGGTGTTCGCCGAGGCGGCCCGGCGCTTCCTGACCCGGTCGTCGTCGTGACGGCCGGGGCGACGAACTCGCTGGTGGACGTCACCGGGCTGCGGGTCGGGCACGCCCAGCGGGTGGGCGACGGTTACCGCACGGGGACCACCGTCGTGCTCGCGCCGCCCGGCGGCATGGTGGCCGGGGTGGACGTGCGGGGAGCCGCGCCCGGCACCCGGGAGACCGAGCTTCTCGACCCGCGCAACCTGGTGGAGCGGGTGCACGCCATCGTCCTGACGGGCGGCAGCGCGTACGGGCTCAGCGCGGCCTGCGGGGTCATGGACCGGCTGGCCGACGCGGGGATCGGCTTCCCCGTGGAGGGCGGCGTGGTGCCGATCGTGCCCGCCGCCGTCATCTACGACCTGGGCCGTGGGGGCGCGTTCCGAGCCGTTCCTGACGGCTCGCTGGGCGCCGAGGCGTACGACGCCGCCGCCCACTCCCACGGCCCGGACCCGTGGACGTGCGGGTCGGTCGGGGCGGGCACCGGCGCCGTGGCGGGCGGGCTGGCCGGCGGCATCGGCACGGCCAGCGTCGTCCTGCCCTCCGGGGTCACCGTGGCCGCGATGGCGGTCGTCAACGCCGTCGGATCCGTGCTGGACCCCACCGGCGGACGGCTGGCCGGCACCCGCTACGGGCTGCCCGGCGAGTTCGACCACCTCGGCGAGCCCGGTGAGGAGGAGGTGGCGGCCTGGCCAGGCGCCACGGTGACGTCGTTCAACACGACGATCGGCGTGGTGGCCACCGATCTGACGCTCACCAAGGCGCAGTGCGGCAAACTGGCCGGTGTGGCGCACGACGGGCTGGCCCGGGCGATCAGGCCCGCCCACACCATGGTCGACGGCGACACCGTCTTCGGCCTGTCCACCTGCGCCCTCCCCTTCCCCTTCCTCGGGACCACGGCGCCGGGCAGCCCCGAACCCGGCGCTGCGGGCTTCGAAGGCCCGGCCGGCAGCTCCCGGGGCGTTGAGGGCGCTGCCGGAAGCAGCCGGGCTTTCGGGGGCGTTGCGGAGAGCAGTCGGGGTTTCGAGGGCGCCGCCGGAAGCAGCCGGGACCCTGAAGGTGCTGCCGGGCCGGCGCCTGTGGGTGCCGGGCGGAACGCGCCCGGTGCCGCCGGGCTGCATGACGTGCTGGCCGCCGGGGCCGATGTCTTCAGCCGGGCCGTGGCGCACGCGATGCTCGCCGCCACCGGCCGCGACGGCGCGCCCGCGTATCGAGACGTGTTTCCAAGCGCTTGGGGGAAGTAGCGTGACATTTCAGGACTGGCCGGGGAACTGGTCCAGAGACTGGCCCGGCGGGCTGCCCGTGGGTGACGGGTGGGTCGAGGTCGAGGACACCGCCGACGTGGTCTTCCCGTACGACGGCTCGGTGGTGACGGCCGCCCCCGTCGGCACCGCCGCCCTGGCCCGGCAGGCCGTCGAGGCTGCGCTGGCGGTCGCCCCCGCCATGGCCGCGCTCCCCTCGCACGCCCGCCGCGCCGCGCTCATGGCCGCCCACGACGCCCTCGCCGCACGGCGTACGGAGTTCGAGCGCCTGCTCGTACTCGAGACCGGGAAACCGCTGGTCGACTGCCAGGTCGAGGTGGCGCGGACGCTCGTCACGCTCCTCACCGCCGCCGAGGAGGTGGCCCGGCTGCACGGCGAGACCGTACCGCTGGACCTGCTGCCGTCGGGGGAGGGGCTGATCGGGTTCTGGACGCGGCGGCCGATCGGGGTGGTGGTCGGGATCACCGGCTTCAACTATCCGCTGCTGCTGGCCGCGCACAAGATCGCCCCGGCGGTGGCCGCGGGCTGCCCGGTGATCGTCAAGCCCGCGCCCGCGACGCCTCTGGCGACGCTCTGGCTCGTCCACCTCCTTCGCGAGTCGGGCGCGCTGCCTCCCGCCGGGGTACAGCTCGTCACCGGCGACGTCGAGGTGGGCCGGACGCTGGTCGAGGACCGGCGGATCGGGGCCGTGTCGTTCACCGGCTCGGCCGCCGCCGGGCACGCCATCGCGAAGAGCGCGGCGCCCACCAAAGTCCTGCTGGAGCTGGGCTCGAACGCCGCCTTCGTGGTGGCGGCCGACGCCGACCTGGAGGCCGCCGCCGCGGCGGTGGTGCGGGGCGGCTACTACGCCTCCGGGCAGGCGTGCATCTCGGTGCAGCGGGTGCTGGTGGAGGAGCCGGTCCGTGACGAGTTCCTGTCGCTGCTGGCCGGGTGGATGAAGGACGTGGTCGTGGGCGACCCCCGCGACCCGCGGACCCGGGTCGCGCCGCTGATCGACCCGGCCGCGACCGAGCGGGTGCTCGGCTGGGTACGCGACTCGGGCGCGACGCTGGTCACCGGCGGCGGGCTCGACGGGCGGGCCATCGCGCCCACCGTGCTCGCCGACGTGCCCGACGGGGCCGCCGCCTGGGACGAGGAGATCTTCGGCCCGGTGGTGTGCGTACGCTCGGTGCCCGGCCTGGACGCCGCGTTCACCGCCGTCAACGCCTCCAGGTACGGGCTGCACGCCGCGGTGTTCACCCGCTCGCTGGCCACGGCCTTCGCCGCGATCGACCGGATCGAGGCGGGTGGCGTGGTGGTCAACGAGGTGCCGGGGTTCCGGGCGGACAACATGCCCTATGGCGGGGTCAAGGACTCGGGCACCGGGAGGGAGGGGCCCCGGTTCGCCATCGAGGAGCTCACGGTCACCCGGATGGCGATCATCCGCCCTTGAGGGAGGGATGTACGGATCCTCGGCGCCAGGAGACCCCCGATTCCGCAACCCCCACCCTGGCCCCGCACCCGCACCCCGACCTCGGGCTCCGACCCCCGCCTGGGGTCCTGGCCTGGGTCCCAGGCCGGGGGTTCGTGGGGTCCTCGGCTCGGGTCTCTGGTCCCCGGGCCGGGGCAGGGATAGAGGTCAGAGTTCGTCGAGGATCTCGATGTCCTCCGCGGTGACCTCGCGGGCCACCCCGAACGCCGCTGTGGCCGCGGCGGTGCCGGGTAGTGCCTGGCGGGCCGCTTGCAGGCTGGCGGCTGAGTCCCAACGCCAGACGCCGACCCACGTCTCGTCGTCGAGCCGGCCGAGGCGCGCCTCGGTGAGGCCCGGCAGTGTGGCCCTGACCGCGGAGACCAGGGTCGCGTGCCGAGACCGAACCTGTTCGGCGTCGGCGGGATCGGCCTGGAAACGGGTGACGCTGATGACTGACATTGCTTGACCATTTCTCTAGAGTTGACTTCTAGCGACTTAATCTAGAGATAGACTCTAGGCATGAGCGATGTCAAGCGGCCGAACAAACGGGCGGAGAAGGCGAAGGAGACCCGCCGGCGCATCCGCGCGGCGGCATTGGAGCTGTTCGTGCAGGACGGATACGGGGCGACGAATCTGCAGGACGTCGCCGACAGGGCCGGGGTCGCGGTGCAGACGATCTACTTCGTCTTCGGCAACAAGCGCGCCCTGCTGAAGGAACTGGTCGACGTCACGATCGCGGGTGATGACGAGCCGGTGGCCACGATGGACCGGCCGTGGTACACCACAGCGTTGTCCGCCGACACGGCCCAGGACATGCTGCGCGCCTACGTGGCGGGCGCGACCGCGGTCCTGGAGCGGATCGCGCCGATCGGCAAGGTGCTGGAGGCGGCGGTCGCGAGCGACCCCGAGGTCGCCGCCCTGTGGCCGCACGACGTCGACCCGCGTTACGTCGTCCAGCAAGGGGCTGCCAAGGCACTGGCCGGCAAACCGGGCGCACGGGCGGACCTGCCGGTGGAGGAGGCCGCTGATGTGCTGTACGGGCTGCTCAGTCCGGAGCTGTACCTGCTGTTCGTCCGGGAGCGTGGCTGGTCACGCGAGCGCTGGGAGAGCTGGGTCGGCGAGACCTTGCGCAGCAGACTCTGCCGGCCCTGACCTGGCGATGCCGGCCCAGCGCGTCGGCCGCTCAGTTGGGCGGGTCGAAGCGTCCGTCCACGGCGGTCCAGCCGCCGTCCACGTACAGGACGGAGCCGGTGACGAAGCTCGCCGCGTCGCTCGCCAGGTAGACCACGGCGCCCGCCATCTCCTCCGCCTGCGCCCACCGGCCGAGCGCGCTCTTGGCGGCGTACGCGTCGTACCAGCCGGGATTGTCCTTGATCTGCTGGGTCAGCGGCGTCTCGACCACGCCCGGCGCGACCGCGTTGACCCGCACGCCGGACGGGCCGAACTCGGCGGCGGCGGTGCGCAGCAACTGCACCAGCCCGGCTTTCGTGGCGGAGTAGACGCCCTGGCCGGGCTCGGTCACCGACGCCCGGATCGACGCGAACCCGATGATCGAGCCGCGCCCGCGCTCCACCATCCCCGCGCCGAACGCGCGGACCACGTCGAACGAGGCTCGCAGATTCAGGCGTACGACCCGCTCGAACTCCTCGCCGGAGTAGTCCAGCAGCCGCTTGCGCACATTCGTGGCGGCGGTGAACACCAGCACGTCGGCGGGCGCTTCGGCGGCGAGGGCCCGTACGGCCTCCCCGTCGAGGACATCGACCTCGCGCGAGGCCGCCCCGCCGCACCGTTTCGCGGTCTCCTCGGCGGCGGCGGGGTCCAGATCCGCGCAGACCACCTCGGCACCGTGCGCGGCCAGCGCCAGCGCCGACTCCCGCCCGATCCCGCTTCCGGACCCGATCACCACAGCGCGCCGCCCATCCAGGCGGAACAACGCGTCGTATGCCGTCATGGCGGCCAGCCTAGCGACTGGTCTGACCAGTACACCAGGTCTGCCCTGAGATGGTGTCGGCGTTTCCCAGGGACAGCTCAGGGGCGATCACCGATGATGCGGGCCAGGGCGGCGCGGCATCGTGGTGGCATGATCTCCACCGACACCCCTGCGAACAGCCCCACGCACAGCCTCACGAGCAGCGTCGCCAGGGCTTCCTTCACCGCCGGACCCGCCGCCTTCCTCGGCGGCTGGCTCCTCATGCGTCCCATCGGCGGCGATCTCATGCCCGGTCCCTGGTGGACGGCCGCGCACGCCGTGTGGTTGCTCGGGTTCCTGCTGTTCGGCGTCATGGTGCTGGAGCTGCGCCGGATGGCGGCGCCCACGACCCGCGGGCAGAAGGCGGCCGTGTGGGCGGTGACCGGGGTGGCGCTGTTCAGCGTTCTGGCCAATGTGGCCCAGCTTGTCATCGACCTGGTGGCCGGGTTCACCTCGGCGGACGGGGAGGCGATGCGGGCGGTCTTCGACCAGGTGCAGGGGTATCCCGGGGTGGAGCTGGTCGTGTACTCGGTGGGCGCCCAGCTGTTCTTCGTGGCCCTGCTGGTGCTGGCCGGGATCATGGCGGTGCTGCGGCGGGTCACCTCGCTCAGCGCCGTGGTCGTCGCGGCCGGGCTCGTGGTGCTGGCCGTGGCGATGCTCGGCGTCGGCCGCGACTCGGCGCTGGTCGCGGTGGGGATGGCCGTGCTGTGGCTGGGGGCGCTGCTGCTCGGCCGCGGGCCTGGCACACCGGCGCTCAGTGTCTAGAAGACCACTGAAGACCTTGTGGGCCAAGGACCAGGGCGAGGGCTTGGGAGAGGCGGCGGATCGCGCGCAGCGGAAGGTCGTCGAGGTCGGTGACGAGGTACGTCGCCTGGGTCGCCCGGAGCGGCCGGACGGATCTGGACGCGCTCCGGGCGGCCCTCACGACCTGGCTCGGCCCGGGGCGGTGATCAGGTGGCCTTGCCGCGGGCGACGTAGAGCTTCATGTCGGTGAAGTCGACGGTGATGTTGTAGGGCTTCCAGAAGCAGTGGGAGAACCAGCCCATCGCGTCGAACCCCGTCCCGAACGGCCACGGCACGTTGATCGCCGAGTTCGGGTTCGTGTAGCAGTAGACCTCCTTGGCGACGGCGTCGCCGAGGCGGATCTCCTTCGGGTAGCAGGGGTAGACGACGGCCGGGTGGCTGTTGCCGAAGGTGCCGATCTCGCGGTCGTAGTCGGCGCGGATCCCCAGCTCCTCGCCTGTCTTCCCGCGTAGGCCGGCGGCGATCTCGCTGGTCCCGCCGAAGTTCACGCCCACCACCCCGACGCGGGAGCCGGCGCTGCCGGTGAAGCTGCCCACACTGTGCAGGTACTGCTCGCGGGCCAGCCACAGCGGCAGGGCCTTGGCGCCCGCGCGCGCCTTCCTGGCCGCTTCGGCGGTTCTGCGGCGCAGGATCAGCGACCGGCCCGCGTAGTCGAAGGTGGTCAGCAGGTGGTAGAAGACCCACGTGCCGATCAGCCCGTCGCTGTCGGTGCCGACGTCCTCGCCCGACTCCGTCGTCGACCAGCCCACGGGGACGTTGCGCAGCTCGATGCCGCCCAGCTTGAGGGATTCCAGCACGCCGTAGTACGCCCAGAGGGTGCCGTTCTCGTACTCGACCTTCTGGCTGGCGACGGGGTTCAGCCCGGCCTCCTTGGCCACCGACCCCCGCAGGCTCAGATTCGGGGCGCCGGTATAGAACATGAAGCGTTTGGCCGGCCCGCCGTTGACCGAGCCCTCCACCAGCGGAATCGGGTCCATCTGCTGGATCGGCAGCCGCGCGGAGTCGCCGTGGACCTGGTACGCCTCGCCGCTGACCGCCGCGAACCACTTGGCGTAGCCGTCCTCGCCGGCCGCCTTCCAGTGCGGTGCGGAGAGAGCTAGTTTGTCCTGCCGGATGTAGCAGTCGCCCAAGTAGGAGTTGGTCTCCTTGTCGTCGGGGGCCAGTGTGAGGGCCAGCTTGAAGTACTTCTCGGCCTCGGGGAACCGGTTGGACAGCAGCGCCACGTAGCCGCGCTGCCGGGCCGCGTGCAGGTTCTTCGGATCCGCTTTCAGAATCTCCTCGTACGCGCGGGCGGCCTGCTCGAACTTCCCGGCCTTGAACAGCGCGTCCGCGTCACCGCCGGCGGCCAGCGCCGTGGCCGCCCCGCCCAGCAGCGGGGCTGTCGCTGCCGCGCCGGCCAGCACCGCGGCGCCCCGCAACACCGAACGCCTGTCCCATCCTCCGTCGTCAGCCAACGCCTTCTCCCTTTCGTGATCACATCGCCGGAACGCCCTCCACTGTCGGCCAGCGGTGTCCTCACCTCGTGCGCGCCGTGTCATGGTCGTGTCACGGCCGCGACCGGGCAGCCCGTCGCTACCGGGAGCAGGTGCGGGGGCCGACGCTCTGCCCGGCGCCGACGACGGTGACCTGGGCGGCGCGTCCCGGCGTGGCGGCGTCGACCGTACAGACGATCTGCTCGACGGCCAGTGCCGACAGCTCGCCGGCCGGAGTGGACACCGTCACCGACAGGCGGCCCACCCGAAGGCCCCCAAGTCCATCCCACCGCAGCGCCACAGCCACCAACACAAGATCTTCAGTGGTCTTCCAGCCCCGTTTTCCGCAGGTGTGTGATCGTCAGCGGAGGTCTCGAGGGTCGACGCCGGGGACGGACGTGCCTTCGATCTCTCAGCATGAGTTGTCCGACCGGTTCAGATCACGCGGACCGGTTCACGCTTTCCTTTTGCCGGACGTACCAGGTGACGATCCACAGAGCCAGGCCGATCGCCAGCAGTACACCCGCGATCTGGTACTGGCCGGCCGGACGCCCGGAGGACCATGGCAGCACCAGGTAGAGGCACGTGAACGTGCCCACCACGGGCAGGATTCGGCCCGCCTTGAAGTGCTTCTCGGGCACCCGGTCCTTGCGCAGGACGAGCACGGACAGGTTGACGAGCGCGAACACCGCGAGCAGGAGCAGCGACGTCGTCCCGCCCAGCAGGGCCACGACCGGGCTCTCCGGGTCCAGCGAGACGAAGGTGATGAGACCGCCCGCGATGGCGGTGGTGAACAGGATCGCCGCCTGCGGCGTGCGGCGCGTGGGGTGCACCTTCGACAGGAAGGCCGGCAGCACGCCCTGCCTGCCCATCCCGTAGAGCAGCCGGCTGGCCATCAGCATGTTGATCAGCGCCGAGTTGGCGACGGCGAACATCGAGATGAACGGCAGCAGGTCGGCGATCGGGAAGCCGGGGGCCGCGGTCTGCACCACCAGCGACAGCGGGGTCTCGCTGTCGGCGAGCTTTCCGACGGGGACCACGGCGACGGCGCAGATGGAGACGAGCACGTAGATCAGACCCGTGATCCCGAGACCGGTGAGCATCATGCGGGGGAAAATCCGGGCCGGGTTCTTCGTCTCCTCCGCCATGTTGACCGAGTCCTCGAACCCGACCATCGCGAAGAACGCCAGCGACGTGGCGGCGCTGACCGCCAGGAACACGCTCTTGTCCTCGGGGGTCTCGAAGGCGACGACGCGGGAGAAGTCCGCGTTCCCGCCGGAGATGAAGTACAGGCTGATCACGATGACGAGCAGCAGTCCCGAGAGCTCGATCGCGGTGAGCACAACGTTGATCTTGACGCTCTCGCCGACGCCCCGCAGGTTGACCGCCAGGACCAGGAGCATGAAACCCAGAGCGATCATCAGGATGACGCCGTTGCCGGCGTCGAGCCCGAATCCGGTGCTGAGGTTCGCCGCGAAGGCCCGCGAGGCGGCGGAGGCTGAGGTGATGCCGGAGCACATCACGGCGAAGCACACCATGAAGGTCAGGATGTGCGTGCCGAAAGCCTTGTGCACGTAGAGCGCGGCTCCAGCGGCCTGCGGATATTTGGTGACCAGCTCCAGGTACGAGCACGCCGTGATCAACGCGACGAAGAAGGCGATGGCGAAGGGCAGCCAGGCGGCGCCCCCCACCTCGCCCGCGACCTGGCCGGTCAGCGCGTAGATGCCGGTTCCGAGAATGTCGCCGATGATGAACAGCAGCAACAGCCCCGGGCCCATCACCTGCTTCAGGCTGGGCTGCTCGCCGCTGTTCGTCGCGAGGTGGCCGGGTGGACTGGTATGTGCCACAGGGGGATTCCTTATCGTGCGGCCGCTGTAGTAGGTGATCACGTACCCCACCCGACCCGCGGATACTCCGGCCCGCGCGGCGGCTTCGTGAGGCAAGGCCCGCGGGAATCCCCGATCACGGCCTAGCGCTTCGGGCGGGCCGCCCAGTCCGATCTGAGCAGTGCGTACTCCACCTCGCCCTGATCGGATCCGTCGATGACGTCCGGCCAGTCCTGGAAGAACGTCCGTACGAAGCGCAACCCGCACTTCTCCATCACCCGCCGGGAGCCGCGGTTCACCGTCATCGTCTGGGCGAAGATCCGGCGGACGCCCAGCTCGGCGAACGCCTTGTCGATGAGGGCCCGCGAGCCCTCCGTCGCGTAGCCCTTGCCCCAGCACGACTTGCGCAGCCGGTAGCCCAGCTCGAGCTCGTCCTCGGCGCCGCCTTTGGGCGGCCGCAGGAGGAACCAGCCCAGGAACTCGCCCGTCTCCCGCTCGACGGCGGCGAAAAAGTGGCCGCTGCTGATCAGGACGGGCAGCGTCTCGCCGACGATCACCTCGCGCGGGGTGGCCTTGCCACCGTTGAGGTAGCGCATCACGTCGGGGTCGTTGTGCAGCTCGACGAGGTCGTCGGCGTCGGCCTCGGTGAAGCGGCGTAAGGTCAGGCGGTCGGTCTCCAGGTAGATGTGCACGCGCACAAGCTAGCCACAGGCGCTGCGGCTTAACACCTGGGAAGACCTCAAGCAGGAGTTCCGCTGCGGTGAGAATGAGGCCACGACCCTGGTCGGCCTGCTGAAGAAGACCGAGGACGCTATAACACGGCTGAGAGCGAGAACGCCCGCACGGTGCTCGCCGCCGTCGCCGCGCCTGGGCCTCCATGGTGGTCCCTTCGGACGATGAGGCACGCGTAACTGGCGCTGGCCCGCTCACCGAATACAGCGTGCCGTCCCGAATACGGCGTGAGCTGCCGTTGTAGCCCTGGCCGCCGCTCGCGTGTTCGTCAGCATGCCCGAAAGCCGACAGCGCCCGTTTTCCGGTTGTGCCAGAACATCTTTCCGGACAATCGCCGAGGTTGGGGTCCCATGTCGGATCCGATTTGACGGTGAGTGATGAAGTGTGGTCGTCTCGTGACTTATGTTTCTGATGGGATGATTGAGACCGCTTCGGGGGTAACTGTTCCGTGCGGTATCCATGGCACGCCCTGGGGCGCGTGCTCGTTTCCGCTTCCATGATCAGCGCGACCCTGGTGGTCGTGCCCGTCACCGCGCACGCGGCAGCGCCGTCGTACGAACGGCCGCACGCCGAACAGGTGGCCAAGCCCAAGATCCGCCCGGTCCCCGCCGTACGGCAGCCGGCGCCCGCGGCCGTGAACGTGCCGATGGAGGCGTCGCTGGCCCGCAGGGACGCGGGCTCGGAGGCCGTCGGCCCGCAGGCGCCGGAGGTGACGACGCCCGCCGGTCCCACGCTGGTCAACGAGATCACCGCCGAGGCGGCCAAGCGTGTCGGCGCGCGGCGGCCCGATCCCAAGCGGCTGCTGCCCGACACCGGTCAGGCGGCCACGCTGGCGGTGAAGAACCCGGTCGCCGGGCTGTTCGACCGGCTCGGTTCCCAGAAGGTCGTGTCCGCGCTGACCTACCGGCTCTGTGTGGAGAGCGAGGCCGTACCGGTCTCCTGCTCGGTCACCCGCCCGGTGGGCGTGCCCGCCGCCGCCGACGTGACCGGGGACGGCATGCCCGACCTGGCCGCCGACCTGGTGCCCACGGCCAGTCCCCAGGACTCCTCCGTTGGGCTCGGCTTCGCGGTCAGGCGCCTGCCCGGCGCCGAGGCGAACCTCAAGGCGCAGGTCTGGGCGGAGTACGACGGCCGCGTGTCGGTCGGTTTCGACGGGCTGCACCGGGGCGCGTCGCTGTCCGGCTCCGACTGGGGCACCTTCACCGTCGACCTCACGGGCAAGCGGGTGAAGGCGAGCGTCGACCGTACCGATCCCGGCGCGTCGGCCGCGATCGTGGCCGGCCTGACCGGCCGCAGCGTGGTGAGCCTGCGCCAGACGCCCGCCACCGAGAAGCTCGCGGTCGACGTGGACCTCGACTCGACCACCCTGGACGTCACCAGCTCGGCCGCCGCCAGGCTGGACGCGCTGGCCGTCAGCGGCAGTCGCTACACCCAGGCGACGCTGGACAAGATGCCGACCAAGGCCAAGATCGGGCTGATCCGCGGCACGGACGGTGCCCGGATCCGCTTCAGCAGCACGACCTCGATCCGCCACGCCGAGCTGCACAACTACGTCTACGCCGACGGCGCTCTGGCCAGGGCGGCGAGCGTCGAGGTGCGCGGCGCCCCGCCGTCCATGACCGCCGCGTACACCACCACGAACGGCAAGCAGATCCTGACCGTCGACTCGGGCCACCCGCGGGCCGGGTCGGCCAAGCTGCTCTACTTCGACCGGGCCGCCGCCAAGACCGTCCTGCGGGCCGAGCTCAGCGGGCTGCCCGCCAAGGTACGCCTGGTGAACGACCTGGCCGAGCACCGCGTGACGCACACCACCAGCTCGAAGATCGGCAGGTTCGCGGTCGTGCTCCAGCGCGACGGAGGCGCCGTCTCCAGCCCGCGCGGCAGCCACGTCACGATGATCAAGAACGGTGACGCCGTCGGCGTGTCCGGGCTGCTGACCGGCCTGTCCGGATTCGACGTCACGTACGGTGCCGCGCCCCACGCTCAGCTTGAGGTCGGCTCCAGCGGCCGGTCCTTCCTCGGCGCGGCCAGCATCGACGGCACCCGCCTGGCCAGGCTGGAGATCTCCAACACCCCCGCCAAGGTCGACGTGACACTCGACCCGGCCGCGCGCAAGGCCGTCTACCAGGCCAGCGGCGTGATCGACAAGATCAGGGCCGCCTACACCGACACCCGGTCGGGGCCCACGATCGACGGCACCATCCAAGGCGTGCACGACGACGTCAAGGCCACCTGGGAGCTGGGGGAGCGCTCGACGGTCGACATCGCCTCCTCCTCCACGCTGGGCAAGGTGCGCATCTACGCCAACAAGGCGTACGTCACCAAGCCCCAGGGCGAGGACGTCCAGGCCGAGGTGTCGGGGGTGCGCAAGCACGTCCAGCTGGTGGCCGACACCGCCGCCAAGACCCTGACCTGGACCTCGGACGGCCCGGTGCGCTCGGTCTCCGCGCTGGCCCGCGCGAATGTGGAGGGACGCTACATCACCGCCGCCGCCGAGGTGACCGGCGTGCCCGCCCGCTTCGACGCGGCCTGGAGCGGCGCAGCGTACCGCTTCCGTGGGCTGTCGGGCCCGGTCGGCTCGGCGGCCGTGGCGTTCGCCAACCACGACGGCGCCAAGGCGCCCGCCGGGCCGCACCTGTCGGCCCACTACGACGAGGCCACCGGTGACCTCGACGCGAGTGTGCGGGTCAAGGGCCTGCGCACGGTCGAGTTCAGCCCGGGGGACCAGGGCTTCACCGCCGACTTCAAGGCGGCCCGGCAGACGCTCGCCCTGGACACCGACGTCACCCGCGGCGACCTGCGCTTCGGCCTGCTCGGCAGGCTCGGCCCGCTGCCCGGCCGCCTGGCGGTCTCGGCGGCCGGGGGCGCGCTCACCTACTCGGGGTCCCGGCTCGACGTGACGGCCCGCGCCTGGCTGGGCAAGGCGGGCGCGCTCAAGAACATGGCGGCCGCGCCGGCCGTGCCCGGCGGCATCTCGCTGGTGGACGGCGGCTGCGTCGCCGGGTCCGCCGGTTGCGGGCAGGGCGCCTTCTGTACGGAGCGCGGCTGCTTCGGCGTCCAGGGTTACCTAGACGTGTCGGGCCTGCCGGACCAGGTCACGGTGGATCTGGCCAAGAAGGCGTTCACGTTCGCCGGATTCGCGCCCAAGCGCCGCTCGCTGGGCGTCTACCTGGCCAGTACGATCCTGGCGCCGGTGCCGATCAAGGCGCGGGCCACACTCACCGGCCTGCCCTCCAAGATCACCAGCATGTCCGTCGGCCCGTTCGACGTGACGCAGGGCAACGCCGTACAGGCGAACTACCGGATCGAGCCCGCCGCGACGCTGGGCTCGCTCGACCTGCTGGCCGAGGCGGGCACCCTGCGCGGTCACGTGGCCATCGATCCGGTTCCGGCCGCGGTCGCCGTACAGGGCAGCTATGGCGCGCAGACCCGCATCCGCGTGACGAACTCCGCGGCCGTCAAGCGCCTCAGCGCGAAGGTCACCGTGGACGGGGCGGGCACCGGCGAGCTGCGCTTCGGCGACGTGCCGGCCCGGTTCGGCGTGGACGCTGACGCGTCCGGCGCGAACCTGCGGATGCCCACGCTCACCTACAAGGCGCTGGGCGGCGTCAACACGCTCGACGGCCACCTCGCCGTGGAAGGCGGGCTGATCGACCGGACGGGGCGGCTCGGCGACGTGTCGCTCGACGTCACCGACCTGGCCGCCGACACCACCGTGCGGCTGAACCCGGACCAGTCGCTCGACCTGGTGTCCCGGCCGGTGCCGACGGGACGGGTCCAGGTGCACGGCGGGCTGACCGTCGACCCGGTCGCGCGGCAGCGCATCGCGGTCAGCAAGGAGATCCCGTACACCACCGGCTTCCTCTCCTACCAGGTCGGCGGCCAGTTCGGGCTCGGCAAGAGCACGATCAAGGACCTGTCGCTGGACATCCGCCGTATGGCGTGGCTGCGCATCAGGCCCGGCAAGATCCCGTTCGGGATGAAGGCGCCGCCCGCGCTGGGCTACATCGCCCCCGGCTTCGAGGGGAACTACGGGCGCCTCGCCCTCGCCGCGAGCGGGGTGAGCCTGCGCCCCGACGTCAACGTGGACGTCAAGCTGAGCCGCAAGCTCGGCAACGACATCTTCCACGACACGGTCCGCATCGGCCCGGTGACCTCGCTCGCCCTGCGCCGCTACGACCAGCGGCTGCGCCGCATCGGCGCCAAGCAGGCGATCAGCGCGGTGGGCGTGCAGCTGGCCTGCCTGACCGTCGACGCCAAGCCGGGCTTCGCCGCGAACGGCACGAACTCGATCACGCTGCGCGGCGCGGACGGTCCGCAGATGGTGTCGCTGCTCGACCCCGGCGGCCAGGTGCCGGACTACGCGGTGGACCTGCTGACGCACTTCATGTCCCCGTTCCCCGGCGCCGACTGGAAGGTGGCGGGGGCCAAGGCCGGACATTGCGCCACGGGCTCCCCCAAAGCCTGAGCCCTCGTCAGCGCGGGCCCAGGTAGCCGGGTGGCGGGTCCGCGCCGTCGTAGGTCCGTACCGGGCGGCCCGCCAGGAAGGCGCGCAGCACGTTCAGGTAAGGCTTGCCCCGGTACGAGCCGGCCGCCACGTAGGCGAGCTCGGCCCGGGGGAGGGCGGCGCGGTAGTCGGCGGCGGCCGACCAGGCCCGCCGGTCGTGGGCGCCCTTGACGATCAGGGCGGGCACGGCCGATTCCGTCAGGCTCCGGCGCAGGCCGTCCGGGGCGGCGCGCTGGGCCAGGCCGGCGTAGCCGCTGCCGTAGGCGGCCTCCACTTCGCGGTCGCCGGCGAAGGCGTGCGCGGCCTGGGGGTCGGCCCGCAGGAGCGTGTAGACCGCGAGGAGCCGTGGCGACGGCGGGCGAGTGAGGGTGAGCAGCGAGGCCGCCTCCGAGGCCAAGGGGGAGGCCGTCTCCGGAGGGTTGAGGGGTGCCTCCGAGGGGTTGAGGGGCGAGGGGGAGGCGGCCTCCTGGCGGTCGAGCGGGGCCGGGGAGGTGAGGACGGCCTTGGCCACCTGGTCCGGGTGCTCCGCCAGGTAGGCGGCGGCCAGCCGGGCACCGGAGTCGTGGCCGATCAGGATCAGCCGCCGGGCGCCGATCTCCTGCCGTACCGCCTCCAGGTCGGCCACGTCGCGGGGCAGGCCGTACCCTCGCGGGTCCGCCAGCCGCGCGGACCGGCCCGCGCCCAGCTGGTCGTAGGCGTACACGGTGTAGCCGTCGGCGGCCAGCCCGGCCAGGAACGCCGAGTCGCCCGCCAGGTCGGCCGTTCCCGGCCCGCCGTGCAGGAACACCACCGGATCCGGCCGGGTGACCCGCTTGGGCGCCAGCCGTACATAGGCCAGCTCGGAGCCCGTCGCCAGCCGCCACTCCCGCTGTCCGGCCACGGCGGGCAGCGGCGCGGACGCGTCCGGTGGGGCGTGCAGGGTGGCGGCCGCGACCTGCCAGACCACGGCGGCCTCCACCGACAGGATGACCAGGGCCCGCAGCCAGCGCCCCCAGGCCGGGCTCGGTCTCGGCACGCACAGCAGCAGGCCGAGGAACAACACCGACGCGAACACCGCCAGCCCCGTGACGGCGAAGACGCCCGGCGGGACACCGAGCATCGCCATGCCGGCCAGCGCCGCCAGGCCCGCGATCGGCGAGAACGCCAGGATCGCGAGCCCTGTCAGCAGCCGACCGGCCCGTCTGGCGAGAGCACGCACAGGGCGAAACTACCCCAAACCGCCCGTACGGGCGGCCGAAACCGCCAACGGCGGACCACATTCCTGCCCCAGGTCAAGATTCTTGCCGCAGGATTCGTGTCCCGGGTCAGGAGAGCGAGCGGCCCAGCCGGAGCCGGAGATGGCCGTCGCGTGGCGCCATCTCCCGCACCGTCCACAGCCGCTCCTGCACCACGGCGCCCAGGGCGGTCACGTATCCGCCCACCCGGAGCACCGGACGCCCCGTGTCGTCGGTCAGGAGCCGCGCCCGCGACTCCGCGGCGTCGTCGCCGAACACCAGCAGGAAGTCGACCGGCTCGGCCGGGGCGTCGAGGATGAGGCCGGGGCTGAGGTGGGATTCCGGGATCCTGATCACGTGGTAGTTCACCCGGACACCTCTACCCCGGCCGGGCGGGTTCAGTTGTTGTTGAGGAACTGCTGGGCGAGCGTCCTGCCCAGGTTGGTGGCCTGGGTGTGGTTCTCGATGGTCGAGACCTTGGTGCCCGAGCCGGTGAACACGATGTACGTCACGCCACTGTCGGTGCCGCCGTTGCTCGGGTCCGGGTTGATGCCCAGGTCGGCGGCCGTACGGTAGGACGCCTCCCCGATGATGCCCGTCGGGCCCGTGTCACCCATGACGGCGTACTCCACTTGGCCGTTGTAGACGATCGCCACCACCGTCCCGCAGCCGATGCCCTTGGTCCGGTAGTCCCAGGTGCTGCTGGGGCTGGGCACCACCATGTAGGCGAGCTGCGCCGCGTTGAGCGCCCCGCCGGAGCTGGTCTGGCAGAACGTCTCGTTCTGGAAGCAGCAGTCGGTGTCCTCGTTGCACTGCGTCGTGCGTACGCCGTCGCAGTCGATGTCCATGTCTCCCTTCCAGAACACCGCGCCGGTCTTCTCGCACACCGCCACCGTCGCCGTGCTGACGTCGGAGTCGGTCTTGTACTTGCCGTTGGAGATCTGGCTGCACGCCGTGACCTTGGCCAGCAACTGGTCGGCCGTGGGCCCGGTGGTGCCGCCGGTGGCGGTGCCGGTGACCGTGGCGCTGTGACCCGACTCGTTGCCCGCCGAGTCGACGGCGGTGACCGTGTAGCTGTGGGTGGAGCCGGAGGTCAGGCCGCTGATCGTGGCGCTGGCCGTCGGCGAGGTGGCCACCACGGTGGTGCCCTCGTAGACCTTGTAGCCGGTCACGCCGACGTTGTCCGTGGAGTCGTTCCAGGCCAGCGAGATGCTGCTGGCCGAGGTGCCGGTCACGCGGGGACTGGCGGGCACGCTCGGCGCCTGGCCGTCCGGGCCGCCGGAGCCGCTGACGGACAGCCGGTCCACGTTCGGGCCGCCGTTGGCGGAGGTGCCGGTCGCGCGGATGGTGTTGACGCCGGCGTTCAGGGAGACCGTGACGGTGCCGTCGGCCCAGGTGTCCCAGTTGCCGGTGCCGGGGAAGTTCACCCCGGCGGCGGCCACGGAGCCGTTGACCGAGATGTCCATCGGCCGGGTCGCCGTGGTGCCGTTGGCGTACCGGAAGGTCAGGGTGTGGGTGCCCGCGTCGGCCACGCTGACGCTCCACTCGATGTACCCGCCGACGGCGTTGACGTAGTCGACGAAGCCGGTGCCGGTGTAGCCGGTGTGGTTGGTCGCCACGCTGGCCTCCGACAGGGTGGCCGCCTCCGCCTGGTACTCGTTGGCGGGGGCGTCGGCGACCGTGGCCTCCAGGTAGTCGAGGTTCGGGTTGCCGCCCGCGTTCGACGAGGTGACGCGGATCTTGTTGTCGCCCGCGTTCAGCGTCGCGGTGAGCGTGGAGGTGGCCCAGGTGTTCCAGTTGGCGGTGGTGCCGAAGGAGCGGCCGGCCGAGACGACGGTGCCGTTCACCGAGACGTCCGCGGTGCGCGCCGACGTGGTGCCGTTGGCGTAGCGGATGGACAGCGTCGCGGTGCCGGCCGCGGGAGCGTTGACCGTCCATTCGGTGTACGGGCCCACGACGTTGTCGCCGTTGACGAAGCCGGTGCCGGAGAAGCCGGTGTGGTTGGCCTCGACGACGCCCTGGACGACGGTGGCGTTCTCGGCCTCGTAGCGGACCGTGGCCGCCCGCGCGGGCAGAGCGGTCAGGGTGGCGGCCAGGAGGGTGAGGAGGGGGAGCAGGATCAGCGGGCGTAAGCGTAAGCGAGCCCGAGCTGGAGAGTGCACGGCTGGCCCTTCTGCCGAATTCGTTAGGAAGGCTTCCTAACAACTGGAGATGGGACCACTCCGTCAAAGTCCAGTCAACCCCGTAGAGGGGCCCAAATAGCGCGAAGGCCAACAGATGCTATGAAATAGCTGCACCCTCTACCAAGGCTGGAGACCTACGTGGCCCTGTTCGACCTGCCGCTTGAGCAGCTCCGTTCCTACCTCCCCGACCGTGACGAGCCCGCCGACTTCGACGACTTCTGGACGCGCACGCTCGCGGAAGCACGGGAGTTCGATTCGGCGGCCGAGTTCACTCCCTACGACCTGCCGCTCGCCTCGGTCGACGTGTACGACGTCTCGTTCGCGGGCTGGGGCGGCCATCGGATCAACGGCTGGTTCCTGGTGCCGCACGGGGTGGAGGGGCCGGTGCCGTGTGTGATGCACTACATCGGCTACAGCGGCGGCCGCGGCTTCCCGCACCACCACCTGACCTGGCCCGCCGCCGGCTACGCGGTGTTCGTGATGGAGACCCGGGGCCACGGCGGCGCCAACCCGGGCAGCCCCGGTGTGACCGGCGACCCGTACGGTGGCGACAACGCCCAGGCCCCCGGCATGATGACCCGTGGCGTCCTCGACCCCGACCAGTACTACTACCGGCGGGTCTTCACCGACGCGGTCCGCGCGGTCGACGTGGCCGCCGCCCACCCGGCCGTGGACGCCTCACGGATCGTCGCCTCGGGCGGCAGCCAGGGTGGCGGCATCGCGCAGGCGACCACCGCGCTGCATCCGGCGATCAAGGCGGCGCTGATCGACGTGCCGTTCATGACGCACTTCCGCCGGGCCGTGGAGATCACCGACCGGGACCCGTACCAGGAGATCGTCCGCTTCCTGTCCACCCGGCGGGAGAGCGCCGACCAGGTGTTCCGCACGCTGTCGTACTTCGACGGCCTGAACTTCGCCGCCCGCGGGCAGGTGCCCGCGCTCTACTCGGTGGCGCTCATGGACGATATCTGCCCGCCGTCCACGGTCTTCGCCGCCTACAACCACTGGCGTGGGCCGAAGGAGATCAGCGTCTGGCCGTGGAACGGCCACGAGGGCGGCGGCGGCTTCCAGAACGAGGAGCAGATCCGCTACCTGCACAAGCTGCTCGCCGGCGCCTGACGAACCACTGGTCCGGTACGGCCGACGAAAGGTACATCCGGCCGTACCGGACCAGTGGTGGTCCGTCTCAGACGGCCTGGCCGCTCGCCAGGCCGATAAAGCCCGTCTAGACGGGCTGGTCGGTCACCAGGAAGGACACGGAGCCCTGGTCGTCCGCTCCCGCGTCCAGAGACTTGTCCTCCAGGACGGTCGCGGCCACCGGGTCGAGATATACCCGCGCGCCCTCGGTCTCGACGACTTCGTCGGCCGGCTCCGGCGCGGTGGCCAGGGACAGGGTCAGCGAGCTCGAGCCCTCGCCCTGGGACGAGATGCGGATGCCGCTCTGCGCAGGCTCGGGCGCGGCCGCGGTCAAGTCGCGAATCGCCTGGGCTGCGTTGTTTGTCAGGGTGAGCACTACGGCTCCTCCTCACGATCGACGTACATGAACTGCCTGCCCTTCCCCCATTGAGCCGGTCAAACCTCCTAACTGGAATTCTTTACCAGGCATCCTTGCCCGCTCGCGGGAATCATGTCGGTATGGAGTTCGACGAGTACCGCGAGGCCATGGTCGCCCAGCTGCTCGAGCGCGGGGAGGTGAGCGAGCGGGTCGCGGAGGCGTTCCGGCTGGTCCCGAGGCATCGGTTCCTGTCGGACTTCGACCCGGAGGCGGCCTACCGGGACGAGCCCATCGTCACCAAACGCGACGCGGAGGGCCGGCCGATCAGTTCCTCCTCGCAGCCCGCGATCATGGGCATCATGCTCGACCAGCTCGACGTCCGGCCCGGCCACCGGGTGCTGGAGATCGGCGCGGGCACCGGCTACAACGCCGCCCTGCTCGCGCACCTGGCCGGGCCGGAGGGCCGGGTGGTCAGCGTCGACATCGACGCCGACGTGGTCGCGGCGGCGCGGCGGCATCTCGACGCCGCCGCCTATCCCGAGGTGACCGTCGAGTGCGCCGACGGCGCGGCCGGCCACCCGGAGGCGGCGCCGTACGACCGGGTGATCGCCACCGTCGGCGTGTGGGACCTGGCCCCGGCCTGGCTGGAGCAGCTGGCGCCCGGCGGCCGGCTCGTGGTGCCGCTCGACCTGCGCGGCGTGCAGGTGTCCGTCGCCATGGAGTACACCGGCGGCCACTGGTCCAGCCGGTCGGTGGAGCCCTGCGGCTTCATGCGCATGCGCGGCCCCTCCGCCGGGCCCGAGGTCACGCTGATGCTGGACGGCGACGCCGACCTCGTGCTCACGCTGCCCGAGCCGCGCGAGGTGGGCGACGTCCTGGCGATGCTGGACGAGCCCGTCGCCGAGGTGGCCGCCGACGGTATGGCGCCGCTGCCCCGCCTGTCGCTGATGGGCGGTGGGGTGGGCTTGTGGCTGGCGCTGCACGAGCCCCGCTGGGGGTCCCTGACCGGGCGGCTGCGGTGGGCCCCGGTGACCACCCATGGCTACGGCATGACGGTGGGCATCGTCGGCCGGGACGGTCTGGCCGTACTGGCGGCCGATGAGGAACTGCGCGCCCGCGGGTTCGGGCCCGGCGGGGCGGCGCTGGCGGCGGACCTGATCGCGCACGTGCAGGCGTGGGACGCGGCGGGCCGCCCGGAAGCCTGCGACCTGCGCATCGACGCCTACCTCGGCCCGGCTCCGGAGGGCGCGGCCGTCATCGCCAAGCGGCACACCCGCCTCGTGCTAAGCTATGACTGAATATCCAGAGTAGTCATAGGGGCATAGATGGCCGTGGCGTTCACGGCGGACGACCGGGCGCGCATCACCGCGCGGCTGCTCGACACCGCCGAAGAGCTCTTCGCCGCCCAGGGGCTGAAGAAGACCTCGCTCGACGAGCTGGTCGCCCCCTCGGGCATCGCGAAAGGCAGTTTCTACGCGTTCTTCGAGTCGAAGGAGGAGCTCTACAAGGAGGTCATGGTCCGCCGGGCGCCGCTGATGGGCAAGCTGCTGGCCGCCGCGCTCGACCGGCCGCCGAGTGCGGAGGCGCTGGCCGGCCTCATGCGGGGCATGGTCGAAGCGCTCACCACCGACCCGTTCTACCGGCGGCTGCTCACCCGCCCCGACGAGCTCGAGGCGGTGGCCCGCCGGGTCGGCCCCGAGGAGCTCGCCCGGGTCACCCCGCACCTGGTGACGCCGCTGATCGACTACCTCGCCCAGGGGCAGAGCGCCGGCGTCATCGTCGCGGACGTCCCCCCGGAGGTGCTGATGGGCGTGCTGCGCACCGCGGGCCTGCTGGCGGTCAACCGCGACAGATACGGACCCGACTTTGAGCAGGTGCTCGACGCCACCATCAACGCGCTGGCAAGGGGGCTCATCGCATGAGCGTGCTGAAGAGATACGCGCAGGCGGCGGGCATGACCGACGAGGCGTGGAAGCGGCACGCCAACCCGTGGAGCGTCTGGACCAGGTTCGCCGCGATCCCGCTGATGATGCTGGCCATCTGGAGCAGGGCATGGATCGGCTGGTGGTCCCTGGTGCCCGTGGCCCTGGTCGTGGCCTGGCTGATCGTCAACCCGCACGCCTTCCCGGCGATCGAGCAGCCGACGAGCTGGGCGGCCAAGGGCATCTACGGCGAGAAGCTGTGGTTCCAGGACCGCTCGCTCGTGTCCGGCGACCATCGCAAGGTGCAGCGCCTGCTCATCGCGGTGGGGTCGGCCGGCTTCGCGCTGCTGGCCTGGGGCCTGGTCGCGCTGGAGGTATGGCCCGCCGTCTTCGGCGCGACGCTGGTCGTGCTCGGCCAGCTATGGCGCATCGACCGGCTCGGCCAGCTGTATGAGAGCCACCGGGCGGCCTAACCGGCCGGCAGCTCCATCGGTGCGCCCAGAGCGCGGGAGACCTCGTGGGCGGTGGCCGCGACCAGCGGTCCGAGCTCCTGGGCGTCCGCCAACGACAGCTCGTGGGTCAGCGTCGAGATGCTCACCCCGGCCACCACGTGCCCCAGGTGGTCGAAGACGGCCGCGGCGACGCAGCGGATGCCCGCCTCGTTCTCCTCGTCGTCGATCGCGAAGCCGCACTCCCGTATCCGGGCCAGGTGGCGGCGGAGCGCGGCCTGCGTGGTGATCGTGGCGGGCGTGCGCCTGGTCAGCCCGGTGCGGGTGGCGATGCCCGCCACCTCCTCGTCGGACATGGCCGCGAGCATCGCCTTGCCGATCGCGCTGGTGTGCAGCCACAGCGACATGCCGACCCGCGAGGGCATCTGGTAGGGCTTGCGGCCCTCCAGCTTGGCGGCGTAGACGGCCTCGTCGCCGTTGAGCACGGCCAGGTGCACGGTGTAGCCGGTCTGGTCGTGCAGGCGCTGCAGCACCGGAGACGCCTGGCGTACGGGGTCGAAGCGGGCCAGCATCCGGCCGGCCAGCGTGAGGATCTTGGGACCCGGCAGGTAACCGCCGGCGCCGTCGGGCCGGGCGAAGCCGTGCTCGGCCAGCGACTGCAGGATGCGGTGGGTCGTCGACTTGGGCAGGCCCGTCGCCGTCGCGATTTTCGTGACGCTCTCGTGCTCGGCGAGGGCCTCCAGCACCCAGAGCGCCTTGTCGATGGCGGTGCTCGGCCTGGGGTCCACCCGATCAAGCATACTCAGCGGGCCAGCCAGCCGCCGTCCACGACGAGCACGTGGCCGGTGACGTAGTCGGAGGCGCGCGAGGCGAGGAACACGGCCGCCCCCTCCAGGTCCGCGGGCTCGCCCCAGCGCCCGGCCGGGATCCGCGACCGGATCTCCCGCTCGCGCTCCGAGTCCTCCCGCAGGGCCGTGGTGACGTCGGTGGTGATGTAGCCGGGGGCGATGGCGTTGACCTGCGCGCCCCGTGGCGCCCACTCGTTGGACAGCGCCTTGGTCAGCCCGGCCACCGCGTGCTTGGCCGCCGCGTAGGACGCCACGTTGATCCCGCCCTGGAAGGACAGCAGCGACGCGATCGAGATGACCTTCGTGGCGCCGTGTTCCAGCAGCGCCTGGCTGAGCACGTACACGGCGTCAACGTCGATGGCCATCACCCGCCGCCAGTCGTCCAGGCTGGTCGAGCCCCGGCTGATCGTGCCCGCGTTGTTGATCAGGATGTCCACCTCGCCCTGGGCCAGGACCGGCTCCAGCGCGGGCCTGATGGCGGCCGGGTCGCCCAGGTCGAGCACGAGCTTGCGTACCTCTCCGCCGAGCCGCTTCACCTGGCGCTCGGTCTCGTCGAGGTCGTCGCGATGGCCGTGCAGGATCAGGTCGGCCCCGGCCCGCGCGAGGCCGACCGCGATCGCCCGGCCGATCCCCGACCGCGCCCCGGTGACCAGCGCCGTCCGGCCGGTGAGCGAGAACAGCTCCATCCGTCACCGCATCTCCGTGATCGCGACCTGGTCCATGTCGTCGAACGCCTGGTTCTCTCCGGCCATCGCCCACACGAACGCGTAGCTGCGCGTGCCGAACCCGCAGTGCACCGACCAGCTCGGCGAGATCACCGCCTGCTCGTTGGCCACGATCAGGTTGCGGGTCTCGTCGGGGCGGCCCATCAGGTGCACGACGCGCTCGTCGCGCGGCAGGTCGAAGTACAGGTAGACCTCGGTACGGCGGTCGTGGGTGTGGCACGGCATGGTGTTCCACATGCTGCCGGGCTCCAGCACGGTCACGCCCATGACGAGCTGGCAGCTGCGGATGCCGTCGAGGTGGATGTACTTGTAGATGGTCCGGTCGTTCGAGCCGTCGGCGCCGCCGAGCCGTACCGGGGCCACGTCCTTCAGCCGCGCGTGCGTGGTCGGGAACGTCTCGTGTGCGGGGGCGGAGACCAGGTAGAACGTGCCGCGCTCGAACGTCACCTCGCGCGCGCCCCTGCCGACGTACAGGCAGTCCTTGGGGTCCAGCTCGTACGGCACGCCGTCGACCTCCACGGTGCCCGTCTCCCCGATGTTGATCACGCCCAGCTCGCGGCGCTCCAGGAAGTGCGCCGACCGCAGCGGGTCGAACGCCGCCAGCCGGGCCTTCCCGCTCGGCCTGACCCCGGCGACGACCATCCGGTCCTGGTGGGTGTAGACACCGTCCACCTCCGGCCCGAACAGGCCCTCGACGAGGTAACGGGCGCGGAGTTCCGCGGTGTTGAAATGGCGGATCTGGTCGGGTGCGGTGGCATGCCGTATTTCCATCTCTTCCCTCCGGTTGTTCCGCGTCCTACGATCCTAGACACGGAACACTGTTCTATCCAATGGAACGCCTAACCGTGGAGGCGCGCGGTGTACCAGCAGAACTTCAATCCCACCGGCTCCTTATGGCTGTCCGCTGTCCTGGCCGCTCTGCCCCTGCTCGCGGTGCTGGTGTTGCTGGGAGTCTTCAAGTGGAAGGCGCACTGGGCGGGCATCTCCGGCCTGGTCGTCGGCTTCCTGATCGCGGTCCTGCCGTTCGCGTACGGCATGCCGATCGCCCAGGCTCTCGACTCCGCCCTGTACGGCGCGGCCAGGGCGGTGTTACTGATCTTGTGGATCACGTTCAACGCCATCTGGATCTACAAGATGACCGAGCGCAGTGGCCACTTCGCCGTGCTGCGCCGGGCCTTCCAGGGCATCAGCGACGACAAGCGGATCACCGCCATCGTCATCGCGTTCTCGTTCGGCGCACTCATCGAGGCCCTGGCCGGCGGCGGCTCACCGATCGCCATCTGCGCGGTCATGCTCATCGCGCTCGGCTTCGAGCCGATGCGCGCCGCGGTCATCGCGCTCATCGCCAACACCGCGCCCGTCGCCTTCGGCGGCATGGGCAACCCGATCACCATCCTGGGCAGCGTCACCGAACTGCCGCCCGAGCCGTTCGGCGCGATGGCGGGCCGGCAGACCGCGTTCATCGCGCTGCTCGTGCCGTTCATCCTGATCTTCGTCGCCGACGGCCGGCGCGGCCTGCGCCAGGCGTGGCCCGCCGCGCTCGTCGCCGGGCTCAGCTTCGGTGCCACGCAGATCCTGATGTCCCAGGTCAACTACCTGCTCACGGACATCGCGGCGGCCCTGGTCTCGGCGATCGTCCTGGTCGCGTTCGGCAAGATCTGGAAGCCGGCCGAGACGGTCGGATTCACGCCGACCCCCACGCCGATCGCGGG
The DNA here is from genome assembly GCF_020215705.1 of Nonomuraea aurantiaca. Classification (GTDB taxonomy): domain Bacteria; phylum Actinomycetota; class Actinomycetes; order Streptosporangiales; family Streptosporangiaceae; genus Nonomuraea; species Nonomuraea aurantiaca. Next base: position 206,895 of record NZ_JAIWNB010000018.1, read on the forward strand.
CGGGGCCGTGGACGACCCGGCGTTCGTCCGCACCCACGGCCGCCCCGGCGGCGACACCACCGGCGACAAGATCGCGGCCTTCGCCCCCTACGCGATCATCATCGCGCTGTTCTCCATCGCGCAGATCCCCGCGATCAAGACCTTCCTCGCCGGCTTCACCGTCAAGCCCGCCTGGCCCGGGTTCGACCTGGTGAACCCGGCGGGCAAGGCCGTGCCCGTGGTCTACGAGCTGCCGTGGGCCGCGCACCCGGGAACGCTGCTGTTCGTCTCCGGGCTGCTCACGCTCCTCGTGCTGGGGATCAGCCCGGTCTCGGCGCTGGCCACCTACGGCGCCACGATCCGCCAGTTCGGCTGGGCCATCGTCACCATCCTGTCGGTCTTCGCCCTGGCCTTCGTCATGCAGTTCTCGGGGCAGATCCAGACGCTCGGGCTGTTCCTGGCGGGCGCGGGGGCGTTCTTCGCGTTCCTGTCACCGCTCGTCGGCTGGTTCGGCGTCGCGATCACCGGTACGGACGCGGGCGCCAACGCCCTGTTCGCCAAGCTCCAGACCACCGCGGCGGGCCAGCTGAACATCCCGCCGGAGCTCTTCGGCGCGGCCAACAGCTCCGGCGGCGTCATGGGCAAGATGATCTCGCCCCAGAACCTGGCCATCGGCACGGCCGCGGTCGGCCTGGTGGGGGAGGAGGGCAACCTGTTCCGCCGGGTGATCGGCTGGAGCGCCGTGCTGCTGCTCATCCTCTGCGTGCTGGTGTTCCTGCAGTCGACGCCGGTGCTGGGGTGGCTGGTGCCCTGATGCCGGGCGGACGGGAGGGGCCGTCCGCCCGGATTGTCAGGTACGTCCGATCGGGCCGTCCGGCTGCCCGGCCGCTTCGGCTGGTGCGTCCGGCTGCCCGGCAGGTTGGGCTGGTGCCTCCGGCTGCCCGGCGGGTTCGTCGGGTCCGCCCGTCCGTCTGGACAGCAGCCAGATCGCCAGGCCGACCACCACCAGCGCGGCGAGTCCGCCCCAGAGCCAGCCGGGGATGCCGCCCCCGTCCTGCGCCGCAGCGGCAGGTCGGGTGCCCTCCGCCGAGGTGGCGGGTGCGGCCGGGGCGGCTTCGGTGGCGGACGCCGTCGTGCCTGCGGCGCCCTTCACGGTGAAGGGGATCTCGCCCTCGATCGGGTGGCCGTCGGACGAGACCACCCGCCAGGCGATGACGTACGGGCCGCCCGCCAGCCGGCTGGGCACGGCGGTCCGCACCTTGGGGCCGTCGGCCTGCGGCTCGCCGAGCTGGATCGTCTTGCCGGCGGCGGTGCGCAGCACCACCAGCGGGAAGCGGACGCGGGAGGAGTATTCCAGCTCGATCGTCTGGACGCCGGAGACGGTGGCGCCCTTGGGGGGTGAGCTGCTCTTGAGGCTGTCGTGGGCGAGGGCGGCGGGCGCGGTGGCGGCAAGGAACAGCCCGCACCCGATCACCGCCACGAGGGTTCTGCGAAGAGAGGTTGGGCGAAGAAAGCTTGGGCGAAGAAAGCTTGGGCGAAGAAGGATGGGCAAGGTGAACTCCATGACGAGGGAAGTGTCGGCGATTCGGTGACTCCCCTCGTGGGAGGCCCTCTGCGTGGCTCCGCGGTCGCGATCTGGACCGTGATCGACGTCCGCAGCGGCGCCCGCGCCGGCGCCGGTCGTACCAGAGCCGCCGCGATCGCGGGAATCGGGTGGAACGGCCGCGGCAGGGTGAGCCGGGGCCGCCCCGACAGGCGCAGCATGAGCCAGAACGCGCTCTCGCCCCGATGCAGCCACCAGCCCGTCAGCACGGCGATCGTCAGGTGGACCAGCACCATGCCCACGGCGAAATGCGCGTGCCCGGTGCTGGGCGCGGTCAGCTCGAACAGCTTGTGCAGCGATGCCTGCGTCCCCACCGTGGCGCCGAGCACCACCTCGGGGCCGCGCTCGCGCCCACTCAGAACGTACGCCAGGCCGAGCGCGCCCAGCCCGCCCGCCACCATGACGCCGGGCGCGACCGCCGCGCCGCCCGCGAAGGCATGCCCGGCCGCCGTCACGGCGGCACACACCACCGCGAAGACCATGGCTCGGGCGAGGCGCATGCGTCCATCCTCGCAGCCTTCGGCCACGCACAAGCTACTTGCCGGACATATGTACGGCCCGAGGGCCTGTATTTACTGTTAAGGCATGTGCGATCTGAGTCAGCAGGAAAGTCGGGCCCTCAGCGACACCCTGAGCAAGATCAACAGCCTGGCGGGGCAGGTGGAGACACACCGATCGAGCATCGAGCAGACCGCGTACATGGACCACGAGAACCTGGCCGCCCTCCTGTCCGACCTGGAGCGGCAGGTGGGCTCCGCCCGGGCCTGGGTGGTTGCCAAACCCCAGGAGCACGCCGGACACTGACGCCCGCGTTTCCGCCTCAGGGCGTGCCGGTGGGCGGAATGCGGATGACGCGGTCGTCCTGGGCCACCGGGGCGCCGCGCCCGTCGCGGTTGCTCGTCGTCAACCACAGCCAGCCGTCCGGCCCCACCGCGGCCGCGCGCAGCCGCCCGTAGGCGCCACGCAGCTCGGCGACCGGGGTCCCGGCCCCGCCGCCGCCCGTCAGAGGGACGGTCCACAGCCGGGTCCCGCGCAAGGCGGCGACGAACAGCGTGTCGTTGGCATACGCGAGCCCGCTCGGCGACGCCTCGGCCGTCGGCCACGTGGCGATCGGGTCGCGGAAGGACGGGTTGCCGCAGACGCCCTCGCAGGTGGGCCACCCGTAGTTGCCGCCCGCGACGATCCGGTTGACCTCGTCCCGGGTGTCCTGGCCGAGCTCGGCGGCGTACATCCTGCCCAGCGCGTCCCAGGCCAGGCCCTGCACGTTGCGGTGGCCGTAGCTGTAGACCCGGGAGCCGGCGAAGGGATTGTCCGCCGGGACGCCGCCGGTCGGCGTCATGCGCAGGATCTTGCCCGCCGGGGTGTTCAGGTTCTGTGCGTTGGCGGTGTTGCCGGCGTCGCCGGTGGACACGTACAGCTGGCCGTCGGGGCCGAAGGCGATGCGGCCGCCGTTGTGGTTGGAGGCCCGCGGCACGCCGGAGAACAGGACGTTCTGGGTCTGCGGGGCGTTCAGCCGGAACCGTACCAGCCGGTTGTCGCTGCTCGTGGAGAAGTAGGCGTAGACCCACTGGTCCTGGGCGTACGTGGGCGACACGGCGATGCCGAGCAGCCCGCCCTCGCCGGAGGCGGCGACCCCGTTGACGGTGGCCACCCGAACCGGGGTCTGTCCCGGGCGTACCTGGAGAATCCTGGCGGTGACGCGCTCGGAGACCAGCGCGCTGCCGTCGGGCAGGAAGGCCAGCCCCCACGGCACCTGCAGGCCGGTGGCGGTCACCTGCGCCCGGGAGTAGTCGAAGCCGCCGATCGCCTGCGCGGCGGTGGGGCCCGCGACTACGAGCCCCACGGCGGCCAAGAGGATCATGATCAGGGACGGGGTCTTTCGCACGCGCATGGCGGGCTCCTTGACCGATCTGTCGAGATCATCGTCAATGACGGGAGAGACCCGTACCCTACGCAGTTTTCGACGCGTCAACAATGATCTGATCCGTCACCCGTCGTGGCGCCGGCCCCGCGAGCTGCGCGTTCGGCCGTCCCCGACAATGTAATTTTCACGGTCCGCCGGCGGTCTTAACGCGCAGGCGTAACCGGGTGGCAGGTGGGTGTCGCCGGCCGGGCGACTGGCCTGGAAGCCGAAGGAGGCGCTCGCGCCGGGCGCGAGCGTCCCGTTGTGCGCGGCGTTGCCCGCCGTGGCGGCCTGGCCGCTCACCGTCAGGGAGGCGTTCCACGACCCGGTGATCTGATGGCCGGACGGCAAGGTGAAGGTGACGCCCCAGCCGTTCGCGGGGCTCGTGCCGGTGTTGGTCACGGCCGCCTGGATGACGTAGCCGGTGCTCCACTGGCTCTGCACCGTCGCGGTGACCGTGCAGCCGCCCGTGCCGCCGCCGGCGCGCGTGGTCACGGTGACCGTCCCCGAGCGCGGCGAGCGGTTGCCGGCGGCGTCCTTGGCGTAGACGGCGAAGGTGTGGGTCGTGTTCGCGGCCAGGCCGGTGACGGTGGCCGTGGCGGTCGCGGCCGTGGCCACCGTCGTCTCGCCCGTCGGCTGCACCCGGACCACGTCGTAGCCGGTCACGCCCACGTTGTCGGAGGAGGCGGGCCACGACAGGATCGTGGACGAGGAGGTGATCTCGGACGCGACCGGCGTGCCGGGCGCGGTGGGCGGGCTGGTGTCGTCCTGCGGCTGCCCGTACGTCAGGCCGAAGCCGTACGGAAACAGCGGCGTCTTGCCGTCGCCCGCGTTGATCGGCTGCTGGGAGGCGCTGCTCATCCAGGTCATGGGCAGCTTGCCGGTGGGCTGCACCGTGCCGAACAGCACGTCGGCCACGCCCTGGCCCTCGGTGCCGGGCAGCCAGGCGGCCACCAGGGCGTTCCAGCCGGGCAGCTGGGCCGCGATGTCGAGGGGGCGCCCCGAGACCAGCACGACCACGACGGGCACCCCGGCCGCGCGCAGGGTGGCGAGGGTGTTCAGGTCGGTGGTGTCCAGGCCCAGCCCGCCTGGGCGGTCGCCTTGGCCCTCGGCGTACGGCGTTTCGCCGACCACGGCGATCGCCGCGCGATAGGAGCCGTCGATGCCGCTGCCGTCGCGGCTGTAGGTGACGGTCGTGGCCGAGCCCGCGCTGTTCCTGATGCCCTGGAGGATGGTGGTGCCGGGGGTGATGGCGCCGGACGAGCCCTGCCAGGAGATCGTCCAGCCGCCGCTCTGGTTGCCGATGTCGTCCGCGCTCTTGCCGGCCACGAAGATCTTGCCGCCCCGGGCGAGCGGCAGGATGTTCCCGCTGTTCTTCAGCACGACCTGCGACTTGGCCACCGCCTCGCGGGCCAGGGCGCGGTGCGCCGCGCTGCCGACGGTCGCGGTGTAGGACCGGTCGGTCAGCGGTTTCTCGAACAGGCCGAGCTCGAACTTCTTCGTCAGCACGCGCCGGACCGCGTCGTCGACCCGGGCCGTGCTCACCCGGCCCGCCTGCACCTCGGCCCGCAGCAGGTCGATGAAGCGCCGCCAGGCGGTGGGCACCATCACCATGTCGATGCCGGCGTTCACGGCCGTGCGCACGTCGAGCGCGGAGGTGCCGGCGGCGCCGTCGATCTGGTCGATGCCGTCCCAGTCGGAGACCACAATGCCGGAGAAGCCCAGCTCGCCCTTGAGCACGGTGGTGATCAGGTACTGGTGCCCGTGCAGCTTGGCGCCGTTCCAGCTGCTGAAGGAGATCATCACCGAGCCCACCCCGCGCTCCACCGCGGCCTTGAACGGCGGCAGGTGGATCGCCCGCAGGTCGGCCTCGGACAGCTGGGTGTCGCCCTGGTCCACGCCGTTCGTGGTGCCGCCGTCGCCGAGGTAGTGCTTGGCCGTGGCCAGCACGGAGGCGGGACCGTTCAGTGTGGCGCCCTGCAGGCCGGTCACGATCGTGGCCATGGACGAGGCCAGCTCGGGCGCCTCGCCGAAGGACTCGTACGTGCGGCCCCACCGGTCGTTGCGCGCCACGCACAGGCAGGGCGCGAAATCCCAGTCCACGCCGGTGCCGGAGACCTCCTCGGCCACGGCCCGGCCGATCCGCTGTGCCAGCGCGGGGTCCCGGGTCGCGCCGAGCCCGATGTTGTGCGGGAAGATCGTGGCGCCGCCGACGTTGTTGTGACCGTGCACGGCGTCGGCGCCGTACAGGATGGGGATGCCCAGCGGCGTGGCCAGGGCCGCGTTCTGGAAGTTGTCGTACATGTCCGCCCAGGACGCGGCCGTGTTCGGGGACGGCCCGGAGCCGCCGCCCGACAGCACCGAGCCGAGCCGGTACGTCGTGACGTCGGCGGCGCTGACCGAGCCGCGCTCGGCCTGCGTCATCTGACCGAGCTTTTCGTCCAGCGACATCCGGCCCATCAGGTCGGCCACCCGGGTCGCCGCGGGCAGGCTCGGATCCTGGTACGGGTAGGCGGCCGACGCGAAAACGGCCGGCGCGGCGCCCGCCCCGGGAACGCCCAGCATGGCGAGGACCAGTAGTACCACGGCCGCCCGCGCCGTCCATTTCAGGCTCGCGTTTCTCATGGCCCGCCATTCTTGGTCAGTGCGCCGAGATCGTATTGGGAGCGCTCCCAAAGCCGACTCTAGGCCACCGCTCCGCCATTCCCCCGCCCGCTCGCCACCCCACTCCGGCCCGTCTGCGACACCAGCGGAAACAGCCGAGAACGGGTGAAACTTTCACGTGGCACTTCCGGCGACTCCAGGCCGTTCGCCACGGCACGAACAATTTTGGCCACGCTTTTTTCGGACGTGGCCATTGTCGATGGAGTCACCTCTGATAAAAGGAAAACTTGCGGAAGATAATCAGCAGAGGACACCCATAAAGCTTTGCATGACGCTTCTTGGCGAGGGCGCGTCGTTCGGCGGCTGAAACTTTCACCGAGCTCGTGACATCACCGGCTCGACCCCGGCCCCGCCTTTCCGCTGCTCGCCCCCCGAAGCGACTGCGGCACGCCTGCGGCGGCACCATATTGACTCTCCCTTGTCATTGTCTTCACTTATGCAGTCATCTACCGTCGCCGCCATGCAGGAGCGCTCCTCCCAATAACCGCGACCCCCACCGGAAAACGGAGACCGCACCATGCCCCACGCCCGAGTCCGTACACCGCGCTGGGCGCTCCGCGCCCTGGCCCTGCTGCTGTTCGCGGCGGCGCTCTACGCCATCACGCCGGCCGGCACCGCTTCAGCGCATGGATCCGTCGTCGACCCGGCATCCCGCAACTACGGTTGCTGGCTGCGCTGGGGCAGCGACTTCCAGAACCCCGCCATGCAGCAGAAAGACCCCATGTGCTGGCAGGCATGGCAGGACAACACGAACGCCATGTGGAACTGGAACGGGCTCTACCGCGACAACGTCGGCGGCAACCACCAGGCGGTCATCCCCAACGGCCAACTGTGCAGCGCTGGCCAGACCCAAGGCGGCCGCTACCGGTCCATGGACACGCCAGGCCCCTGGACCATGACGAACCTCGGCAGTACCTTCAACATCCGCCTGAACGACCAGGCCAGCCATGGCGCCGACTACATCAGGGTCTACATCACCCGCCAGGGCTACAACGCCACGACCACCGCCCTGGGCTGGAACCACCTGGAACTGGTCCGCGAGACCCCCAAGTACGCGCCGAGCCAGACGTACATGATCAATAACCTGACCTCGGGCGGACGCACCGGCCGCCACGTCATCTACACGATCTGGAAAGCCTCGCACATGGACCAGACGTACTACATCTGCAGCGACGTCAACTTCACCTGAGCCCTCCACCTCCGCCGGGTGCCGCCACGGGGTGCGGCCGGGAATGACGGCAACGGCCCGTGGCCTCCGACGTGGTGGCGGGTTCTAGGAGCCCGAGCTGACGTACTGGCGGAGGAGCGGCCCTAGGTAGTCCACGCACCCGCCCTTGAGGCCTGCCACTTCGGTGGGGGAGCGGACGAAAGCGATCTGCTCCAGTTCCGGATCGCGACCCTGTGCCACTTCGGCGGACGTCAGCGCGGCGAACCGCTCGCGCAGCAGCGATGCCGGCCGGTGCGGGGCCAGGAACACCACACCCACGCTCCCGTTCTCGCCGCGCGTGACCAGCCACAGGGACAGCTCACCCGGCGCTGTGTCGAGGCCGGTCTCCTCGGCCAGTTCCCGAGCGGCGTGCCGGCGGAGGGCAGCCGTATCGAGGCCCGCACCCTCGTCGGGCGGTTCGACCGCTCCACCAGGTAGCTGCCAGCGACCAGGAGTGGCCGTCGACGCCGACATCCGCCCCACCAGCAGGCTCCCACCATCGGTTGCCGGTTGCGCGACGGCGACGAAAAGGGACGGCAGCCACGAGGTGGCCCCCGGAACCAGGCGCAGAGCGCGGTGCCGGTAGGTCGTCCTCGCCCAGGCGAGAACCAAGCTGCCCGGCCCATCCCGATCCAGCCCCGCGCACGCCACCACTGGCCCATCGAAGAGACAGGGGTTGGCCTGGACCGCCTCCTCCCACAGGCGATCCATGGCCACCCGCTCGGCAGGTGGCACCAGCGGCGCGACGTCCTCGATCAGGCGGAGCCGGCGGACTTCCAGAAGACCGGCCTCGCCAGGCCGCGGCAATGGCTCGTTCACCGGCTCATGCTGGCACATCCCGACCGACAACACCGGCGGCGCTCACCGGGCGCGAAGAAGTCCCCCCGCCGGTCTTCCCGGCCGGCCGGCGCGGCGGATTCTGTCGGTGGCGCGTGGGAGGCTCGCGGGACGCGGAAGGAGGGCTTACGTGGAAGCCCGCACAGACGGTCCGATGGGCTGGACGGCCGAGCAGGCCGAGGTAGGGGAGCTGCCCGTGGTGGTCGTCGAGCAGACGGAGGCCGCCCGATGACGGCCGACCGCAAGCGCGGCCGGTCGGCGTCCTCGACCACCACGGCGGTCCGCTCGGCCGACTGGGACGGTCGCGAGCTGGTCCAGGAGACCTACCACCAGGTCCTGTTCGTTGACGTGGACATGACGGAGCTGACCAACACCGGATCCGTCTTCGAGGAGTGCACGTTCAGCAACGTCCGCTTCAACGTGTCCGTGCACGAGGACGCGATGTTCCTCAACTGCACGTTCTCGCGGTCCTCGTTCTTCGACGCGACGTTCAAGGGGTGCAAGCTGACGGGCAGTATGTTCGACGGCTGCTCCTACGGGCTGCTGAAGGTCGAGGGCGGCGACTGGTCGTTCACCGGCCTGCCCGGCGCCGACCTGCGGGGGAGTGCCTTCCACGGGGTACGGCTGCGCGAGGCCGACCTATCGGGCGCCCGGCTGGAGAAGGCCGAGGTGTTACGGAGCGATCTTTCCGGGGCTCTGCTTCACGGAGCCGACCTCACGGGCTGCGATCTGCGGGGCAGCGATCTGTCCGACCTGGACCCGTCGACGGTCACGCTGAAGAAGGCGATCATCGACTCCTTCCAGGCGACCGTCGTGGCCACCGCACTGGGCTTCGACGTCCGTGCTTGACGCGCGCTCCTGAGATGCGTCTCGGGATCGTGCCGCAGGGAGTGCGCGACACCGGGTGGTGGGGCCGGGCATGACGGGGAATGTCGCCTAGGTCAAGCGGCAGTTGTCCCCGGACAGGTCCCCGTTCCACGAGAAGACGCTGGGGCAGGAGTAGGTGCCCTGGGCTTCACCGAACCTGATGAGGACGGTGACCTGGTAGAAGCCGGAGCCGCTGCACACCCAGCCGGTCAACTTGTAGGAGTCGCCGTTCGACGTGCGGGCGCCGGAAAAGCACTCGTGTGATCCGTCCGCGCGGGCCGGGGCCGCGATCAGGCCCACGACCAGCAGAGCGGCGCCGGCTGTGGCGGCGAGGCGTTTGAGGGGCATGCTCTGAACGTAGAAGCGATCCGCGAGGGTGGCCTAGATGCGGTTTGCCATCGGGAGGCGTGGATTCTTCACAGCGCGAGCGGTGCGGTCGCACGACTGCTCGAGAGATCGCCGGCCGAGGAAGTCGTCCACGACGCAGTGCGGCCATCGTCGTCTACTGCGAGGGCGGCCTCACCGAGCGGATGACCGCGGAGACCCGGAATCCCCGAAGGTCCGCGTCGCTCCGGAACCCCTGGCCGTGGCCGTCGACGACAGCCACATGAGCGTCCGCTGAAAGTGTCCGGTCAATGGCCGGTTAATTGCCTGGTCCCGTGCTCCTCCTGAGCGCAGACTCTCGCTCGTAGATCGTCGGCGGGCGGCGAGGCGGGCAGCCCCTGGAGGAGGCGGCATGTACTGGTGGTTTCTTGCTCCGCTGGTCGCGGGGTTGATCGTCATTCCGAGCGGCTCATGGCTACCCCCAGGTCAGCGCCGCAAAGGCCTACGTCCGGACTACTTGACCACATCGCCACAGGACGTGCCCGGGGCTCCGGGTGCGGTCAGCGCCGAACTGTTCCACTGCCGGGCCGGTCGGGGCGACCTGTTCGACTCACGCGATCGGGCCTGCGAGGGCCAGACGCTCGACCGCTCCCTCGGCTCCGTCATCACCGGGGCCTGAGCCCGTACGGGAAAGGGAATCCACTCATGCGCGGCAACACGTGGAGACTGTCGCTCGCGGCGGTCCTGAGCTGCATGTTCCTGGTGCCGGTGGCGATCACGCAGGCGGCGGCCCCGGCGGCCGCCGCCGGGCCGGTGAAGCCGAGCGAGCCGGACAAGGTGAAGGCGGTGGGCGGCAAGGCGTTCGCGGCGCCCGCCGCCCGGCCCGACCCCGAGGCGGCGTCCGCCCGCAAGCTCGCGGCGAAGGCCTCCTGGCCCGCCGCGGGCACGGCGGAGGTGGCGCTGACGGCCAAGACCCAGGCCGGCTCGCTGCCCGTCTGGGTGGCGCCGGTCGGGCGGCAGGGGCCGGGGCGGGTGAAGGTCGAGGCCCGATCGGCCGGGGACGGCCTGCTGGTGTCCGTACGGCGTACCGACGGCAAGACCGGGACCGGGCCGGTGACCGTGACGGTCGACTACTCCGCCTTCCATGACGCCTACGGCGGCGACTGGGCGTCCCGATTACGGCTCGTCTCCCAGGGGAGCGTGCCCGTCACGGACGTACGCAATTCCCAGGGGAGCGCGCCCGTCACGGACGTACGCAATGATCTCAAGGCGGCCACGGTGTCGGCGAACGTGCTGGTCGGCGACGCGGCCGGTACGTTCGCGCTGACCGCCGACGACAAGGGCTCCACCGGCGACTACAAGGCGACCTCGCTGGCGCCGTCCGGCACGTGGCAGGTCGCGACGCAGGCGGGGGGATTCTCCTGGTCCTACCCCATGCGTACACCGCCGGTGCCGGGCGGCCTGGTGCCCGATCTGTCGGCCGTCTATTCCTCGAGTGGGGTGGACGGGCGCACCGCGTCCACGAACAACCAGCCGTCCTGGGTGGGTGAGGGCTGGACCCTGTCGCCCGGCTTCGTCGAGCGCTCCTACAAGGCCTGCTCGGACGACCTGGGCGGCAACAACGCCCAGACCAAGACCGGCGACCTGTGCTGGGAGACCGAGAACGCCACCCTGTCGCTCGGCGGGCACTCCGGCCGGATGATCGTGGAGAACGGCGTGTGGCGGCCCCAGCACGACGACGGCACCCGGGTCGAGCACGTGATCACCGGAGACGCGGAGCTCAACGGGGACGACAACGGCGAGTACTGGAAGGTCACGACCACCGACGGCACCCAGTACTTCTTCGGCAGGAACCGGCTGCCCGAATGGTCGGCGGGGAAAAGCACCACGCAGTCGGTCTGGACCGTGCCGGTCTACGGCAACGACACCGACGAGCCGTGCAACAAGGCCACGTTCGCGGCCTCGGCGTGCCGGCAGGGCTACCGCTGGAACCTGGACTACGTCGTGGACGCGCACGGCAACTCGCTGAGCTACTTCTACGACTCGGAGACCAACCGGTACGCCCAGAACCTCGGCGCCTCGACCGGGACCTACACGCGTGGCGGTACGCTGGCGCGCATCGAGTACGGAACCCGCACCGGCCAGGAGTACGCGGGCCCGGCGCCCGCCCGGGTCACCTTCGAGCGGGCCGACCGCTGCGCCACCCAGAACTGCGCCACGCACGACGCCGTGACCTGGCCGGACGTCCCCTGGGACGCCGACTGCGCCGCGGCCCCGTGCGGGACCCGCTACGCGCCCACGTTCTGGTCCACCAAACGCTTGGCCAAAGTGATCACCGAAGTCTCCACGGGCGGCGGCGACTACCGCGGCGTCGACCAGTGGGAGCTCACCCCCGCCTACCCGCCCACCGGCGACGGCACCACACCGGCGCTGTGGCTCAACGGCATCACTCACACCGGCCTGGACGGCGGCGCCCCGATCGCGCTGCCCGCGGTGACGTTCGACGGCACGATGATGGCCAACCGGGTCAACACACCGACGGACGGCTACCCCAAACTCAACAAACCGCGCATCACCACTATCACCAGCGAGGCAGGCGGCGCGATCAACGTCACCTACGCGCCGCCCGACTGCGCCCCCGGCGCCCTGCCGGTCCCCGAGACCAACACCAAGCGCTGCTTCCCGGTGCGGTGGGCGCTGCCGCCGGCGACCACGCCGATCAACGACTGGTTCCACAAGTACGTGGTGTCCAAGGTCGTCCAGGACGATCTCGTGTCCGACACCAAGGACATGGTGACCAGCTACGCCTACGACACCGTCAAGGGCGGCGCCTGGGCCTATGACGACAACCCGCTCATCGCCGTGGACAAGCGCACCTGGTCCGAATGGCGAGGCTACGAGAAGGTCGTGGTACGCAAGGGCGACCCGGCCAACGACGAGAACAAGCCCGAGTCCAAGACCCAATACCAGTACTTCCGGGGCATGAACGGCGACCGGCTCAACGCCTCCGGCGGCGCCAAGCAGGTGGACGTCACCGACTCCACCGGCGCGAAACTGGCCGACGACGAGCCGCTGTCCGGCTTCGTACGCGAGCAGATCACCTACGACGGCGCCAACGAGTCCACCGGCACGATCAACGACCCGTGGACCAGGCTCACCGCCACCCAGGGCAGCCGCAAGGCGTACCAGGTGGAGACCGCGCGCGCGGTCACCCGCGAACGGCGGACCACCGGCGACTACCGGGTCACCCGCGTGGAGACCACCTACGACGAGTACGGCAACGCCAAGCAGGTCAACGACCTGGGCGACGTGAGCGGGCCGGGCGACGACCGGTGCACCACCACGACGTACGCGCGCGACACCGCGTCGATGCTGGTCAGCCTGCCGAGCCGGACCACCGTCGTGGGCGTGGCCTGCGGTACGGCCCCGTCGTACCCTGGTGACGCCATCTCCGACACGCGGCTGTCGTATGACGGCAAGGGCTTCGGCGAGGAGCCGGTCCACGGGGACGTGACGAAGACCGAGGTCGCCAAGTCCTACGCCGGCGACACGCCCGCGTACCTGGTGAGCAGGACCGGAACGTTCGACGGCTACGGCCGGGTCAAGGAGGCCCGCGACGCGCTCGCCCGCACGACCACCACGGCGTACACCGACGTCAACGGGCTGAACACCGGTACAAAGGTGACCAACCCGCTCGGCCACGAGGTGAACACCACGATCGATCCGGCGCAGGGCCAGCCCGTCCGCGTCCAGGACGCCGACGGACGGATCACCTCTCTGAGCTACGACGCGCTCGGCCGGCTGGTGAAGGTGTGGAAGCCGGGCCGTACTGAGGCGGCCGGCGACAGCCCGCACATGCTCTACGAGTACGGGGTGCGCCGCAGCGGCGGCCCGAGCTGGGTGCGCACCAGCACGCTGCGGGCCAACGGCAACCACGTCTCCTCATACACGCTGTTCGACGGCTTCCTGCGGCCCCGCCAGACGCAGGACCCCAGTCCGGTGGGGGGCAGGGTGCTGACCGACACGCTGTACGACTCGCGAGGCCTGGTCAGCGTGTCCCGGGCGCCGTACTACACCACGGGCGCCGCCGGGACCACGATGTACACGGCGAACGCCGGAGAGGTGCCCACCGCGACCGTCAACACCTATGACGGCGTGGAACGGCCGACCGCGGCCATCTACCTGAAGCTCAACGTCGAGCAGTGGCGCACCACGACGTCCTACAGCGCCGACTGGATCAGCGTGATCCCGCCCCAGGGCGGCACGGCGACCACCAAGTGGATCGACGCCCGCGACCGGCTGACCGCGCTGGTGCAGTACCACGGCAGGACCCTCACCAACCCCTCCGACGTCACCCGGTACGGCTACTCCAAGCGGGGCGACCTGACGAAGATCACCGATCCGGCGGGGAACGTGTGGCGCTACACCTACGACGTGCTCGGCCGCAGGCTCACCTCGGACGATCCGGACAAGGGCGCCTCCACGATGACCTACGACGACGCCGGGCAGCTCAGCAGCGCCACGGACGCGCGCGGCAAGACCGTGGTGCCGCTGTACGACGACCTCGGGCGCGTGGTGGAGACCCGGCTGGGCTCGCGGACCGGGACACTCCTGACGAAGGCGGTGTACGACACGCTGTCCAAGGGTTCCCTGACCTCCTCGACCCGGTACCTGAACGATCACCCGTACGTGACGTCCGCCACCGGCTACGACGCGGCCGGACTCCTGACGGGGACGACGGTGACCATCCCGCCGGAGGACCAGGACTTCGCCGGGACCTACACCACGTCCATGACCTACAACGACGACGGCACCCCGCGGACCAAGACCCTGCCCCAGCTCGCCGACCTGCCCGCCGAGACGCTGACCTACGACTACGACGACCAGGGCCGTCCCGACACGCTGACCGGCGACCTGACCTACGTCACCGACACCGAGTACAACGAACTGGGCGAACGGGCCCAACTGGAGCTCGGCGCCGACGGCAAGCGGCTGTGGCAGACCACGTACTACGAGGAAGGCACCCGGCGGGTCACCGAGACGCTCACCGAACGCGAGAAGGCCGACGGCGTCATGGTCAACGACCTGACCTACGCCTACACCCCGAACGGCGAGGTCACGAGGATCACCGACCGCACCGCGGGGTCGGCGGCCGACACCCAGTGCTTCGCCTACGACTACCTGCGCCGGGTGACCTCGGCGTGGACCGCGACGGACAACTGCCAGGCCACCCCGTCCGCCTCCGTCATCGGCGGCCCGGCGCCTTACTGGCAGCAGTTCGGCTACGACCTGACCGGCAACCGGCAGACCAAGACCGTCAAGGGGCTGGGCGGGGTTGCGGACGCTACCAGCACGTACACCTACCCGAACCCCGGCGACAACGTCGATCGGCCGCACGCGGTGACCGCGATCACCACCGGATCCACCGCCACCGCCTACGGCTACGACGACGCCGGGAACACCAAGACCCGGCCCGGCCAGACTTTGAACTGGGACGAACAGGGCATGCTGGCCTCGGTGACCTCCGGATCGGCCACCACGTCGTACGTCTACGACGGCCAGGGCCGGCAGCTCATCCGCCGCGACCCGGGCTCGGCGACGCTGTTCACCGGTGACGGCGAGATCCGGCTGAACACCGCGACAGGGGTCAAGACCGGCACCCGGTACTACGACCGCCTCGGCGCCCGCACCGCCGCCGGGTTCACCTGGACGGTGGCCGACCATCACGGCACCTCCCAGACCGCCATCGACGCCACCACGCTCGCCGCGACCTCTCGCCGCGTGGACCTGTTCGGCACTCCACGCGGCACGACGGCGAACTGGCCCGCGGGCGAGCGCGGCTTCGTCGGCGGCGCGTCGAACCCGGCGACGGGGCTGACCCGGCTGGGCGCCCGCGAGTACGACCCCGCGACCGGCAGGTTCCTCTCGGTCGACCCGGTCATCGACCCCTTCGACCCCCAGCAGATGAACGCCTACGCCTACGCCGACAACAGCCCGGCCACCATGAGCGACCCCGACGGGCTGTTCCTCACCGAAGGCGACTACGGCTATGTCGACGCCGGCGTGTACCACCCCAAGAGCCCGCCGCCGAAGCCGAAGATGGGGCCTCCCATCCTCGACATCAGTGGAGGTAAGTCCGACCGGACGATACGGCCCATCTGTCAGCTCAAGCCCTCGGTGTGCCGGGGACCGAACGCGCTGCCGCCGTACCTGCCTTACAGCCCGGCGGCTCCCCAGCCCGAATGGGTGCCGCCCAAGCACATACCCGTGCCGAAAGGCTCGGATCCCGACTTCCGCGACAAGGCGATCGTCTGCAACGGCGGGAAATGCGCGCACTACTGGTTCAGCCCCACCTCGGGCGACTTCGTCATCGACTCCTGCAACGACTACTGCGTCCTGGAGGAGGCCGAGGTCGCCAGTGACAAGAAGTGGGCGGCGGACCTCAAGGAGTTCAAGGAGCACGTGGGCACGGACCAGGTGTCGCTGTCGATCTGTCTGGGCGCGGCGCTTCAGGTCTTCGTCGAAGTGGGCGGCGAGGCGTGCGTGGCCATCGACGACACCGGGATCGGCTTCTCGGCCGGGGTCAAGGTCGGCGTCGGGCTCGGCGTGGGCGCGAACGCCAACGTGTCGGTCAAGGGCTCCAATGCCAACGTCGCCAACCAGGGCGGCACGGGGAGCTATGTCATGCCACGGAGTCCAAGCCTTGGGGTGGGCAAGGTCGATATCGGCACAGAGTGGTACAAGGGTGACGGAAGCTCGGCCGGCTCGACCTCCGTCGGCGTAGGGCCATCGGTGGGCTTCGGATTCGGGCCCAATGTCGGCAGATCATGGGCGACCTCGGGTTACTGGTAGTTCTTGCGGCCCTCACGGGGCAGAAGCGCTTAACCGTGCTCGACCGCGCAGTCCCGCGGTCGAGCACAGGGCGCCGGACCTCGCCCAAGCGCCGTACGCATCCTGGCGATGCCTCGCTCCGATTTGACGGGTGAGTGGGTGTTCACTCACTATGGGCGGGAGCCGAGGAGGCCCCATGAAGTTGACGATCTTCGGAGCTACCGGAGGTACCGGAATCGAGCTGCTTCGCCAGGCGCTCGCCGCCGGGCATGAGGTGACCGCGGTGGTCCGCGACCCCCGGCGGCTGCCCGCCGACCTGCCGTCCGGCCTCGACATCGTCCAGGCCGACCTGATGGACCCGGACGCCATCGCGCCGGCCGTCAGGGACCGCGACGCCGTACTGTCCGCGATGGGTCCCGGCGGTCGGGGGCCCACCACGGTGTGCTCCGACAGCATCAGCGCGATCGCCACGGCGATGGCGCGAGGCCGTACGCGGCGCCTGCTCATGACCAGCGCCAGTGGTCTGGTGGCCGACGCGGGCGACGGGGTGTTCACCCGCTATGTGCTCAAGCCGCTCTTCGTGCAGCGGCTCCTGAAGCACTCCTACGCCGACCTCCGGGAGGCCGAGCGGCGGCTGCGCGCGACGAACCTCGACTGGACCATCGTGCGGCCGAGCCGCCTGACCGACCGCGGGCTGACGGGCCGTTACCGCACGGCGTGGGACACCAACATCAAGGGCGGCCTCAGTACGACCCGCGCCGACACGGCCCACTGCCTGCTCGCACTGGCGGCGGATCCCGCATCCGTGCACCACGCCGTTTCGGTGGCCTCTTGACGGCTCATACTCTTGATGACATCAAGAGTTGTTGATAGAAAGAGCGGAGGCGATCGCCTTCCAGGAGGGGTGGGCGCGCCGACAGCAGAAAGATCGCGTGTGGAGACTCCAGAAGACAGGTTCTTCCGCGAGTTGGGCGGTGCCTGCGCTGAGACGCGCCAGGCGTTCGCGCGGCATGTGGGGATGAGCTCGCCCAGACTGCAGCTGCTGATGCGGCTGTGGAGGAACGGGGAGACCAGTCACAGCGACCTGCGTCAGGGCCTGTCCCTCGACGGGGCGAGCGTCACCCGGCTGATCAAAGAGTTCGAGGCCGAGGGACTGGTCAGCCGTCGCATCGATCCGGCGGACAACCGCTACACCCTGGCCAGCCTGACATCCACCGGCGAACGGGCGGCCGCCGACCTCGAGCGGTCTCACCAGGCGTACCAGGTGCGGCTGCTCGACGGCATCAGCGCGCACGAGCGGGAAATCGTGCTGCGCGCCCTGGAGCGCCTGCGCGCCAACATGGCCCGCATCGACCCGGTCGGCTGATGGCCGGTCACACCCACCAGAACCCGCGATACCCCCAGGAAAGAGAAAGCAGATGACCGACGACGTGCGAGCTATCGGGCAGCGCATGTACGAGGCGTTCAACACCCATGACTTCGGGGCCGCCGAGACGATCTTCGCGCCGGATTTCGTCAGCCACCCGTTGGGCACCACCGGAGCCGAGAGCGTCGTCCGAGCGTGGACGCGGTTCCACGAGAGGTTCCCCGAGGTTCAGGTGATCGTCGAGGACATGCTCGTCGACGGGGACAAGGCCGCCGTCCGCACGACCCTGCACGGGCTCCCGGCCGGTGCCGTCGAGCAGTCTCCACCGACGATGCTGGAGATCTTCCGGGTGCGTGACGGCCGCATCGCCGAACTGTGGGGCCTGTCCGCGCTGAGGTGATCCGCCGCGCGACGGGATACCCGCATGAGAGGGCGGTGTTGGGGCAGCAGGATGAGGTGAACCCCGCACGGTACGACCCCGCGAACCTGGAACGTCTCATCCGTCAAGAGTTAACCAACGCGGGGTTCACCGTCGAGCCCCCGAAGTCGCCCAGGTCGAACGGGCCATCCGGGGGGCCGTCGGGGGAAGGCGGCCTCAGCCTCCGGCGCGAGCCCGGTCGCGGTGTGGTCGTCTCGTGGGAGGCGTCTCCCGATCTCGCCAAGGCCGACATGGTGAAGTACGAGACCATCCGCACCGCCGTACAGCTCGCCCTGCGCACGATCCTCGCGCAGGCCGGATTCCAGGTGGTCGGCGACTTCGGCGGCAACGAGATGCTCGTCATCGCCGACCCCCTCGGCACGACGCCCGAGGACCATTGGCCGCCCGGACCGGTACCTGAGCGGACCCGCCCGAGCGAGTCGGCCCCGGGACAGAACTGACCCGGCGCTCCCGGCACCCTGCGACCGCCGGTACGAAACCGGCAAGAGCCCCCAGCCCGGGCAGCCAGGCGAAACCGGTCCGTCAGTGCCTCCCCTTGGCGAAGGGGGAAGGGACCGGTGGGAGACTGCTGGTGAGAGCCGCGGTAGCGGGGCGAGCGTTACGGGAGAGGTAGGCATGACCGACGAGTTCGACGTCATAGTGATCGGCGCCGGCCCCGCCGGCGAGAACGCCGCGGCCAGAGCCGTGCGCGGCGGTCTGACCGCCGCCATCGTGGAGGACCGCCTGGCCGGTGGCGAATGCTCCTACTGGGCCTGCATCCCGAGCAAGGCGCTGCTGCGCCCGATAGACCTGGCGGCCGAGGTGGGGCGAGTGCCCGGTATGTCGCTCGGTCCGCTCGAGGTGAGCAAGGTGCTCGCCCGGCGTGACGAGGCCGTGTCGCACTACAACGACTCGGGGCAGGTCGAGTGGATCAAGAACGTGCCCATCGAGTTCGTCCGGGGCCGGGGGCGGCTCGACGGGGTCAAGCGGGTTCTAGTGACCACGCAAGACGGGCAGGAGACCACCGAACGAGTGCTGACCGCGCGGCACGCCGTCGTGCTGGCCACCGGGAGCACCGCGCTGGTCCCCCCGGTGCCGGGGCTGGCCGAGGCGAAGCCCTGGACGAGCCACGAGGTCACGGCCGCCCAGGCGGTGCCGGAGCGGCTGGTCGTGATCGGGGGCGGGGTGGTCGCCTGTGAGATGGCCCAGGCCATGCACGGGCTCGGCGCGCGGCAGACCACGGTCCTCGTACGCGGCGGGTCGCTGCTGGCCAAGATGGAGCCGTTCGCCGGTGAGCTGCTGGCCGAGTCGTTCGCCGACGCCGGGATCGACGTGCGGACCCGCACGGACGTCCTACGCGTCGAGCGGCCGGAGCCCGGTGGCAAGGTGACCGTGCACCTGTCCGACGGTCCGCCCCTGGAGGCCGACGAGCTGCTGGTGGCCACCGGCCGGGTGCCCGCCACCGCCGGTCTCGGGCTCGAGACGGTCGGCCTGGCAGGTGGCCGGTCGGTCGAGGTGGACGACAGCATGCGGGCGACGGACGTCGAGGGCGGCTGGCTGTACGCGATCGGTGACGTCAACGGCCGCGCCCTGCTCACGCACATGGGCAAGTACCAGGCGCGGATCTGCGGCGACGTCATCGCGGCGCGCGCCAACGGGGGCGACGACACGCTTCCCGCGATGCGCGACATCGCGGACGGGTACGGGGCGCCGCAGGTGGTGTTCACCGACCCGCAGATCTGTGCGGTGGGCCTCACCGAGGCCGCCGCCCGCAAGGCCGGATTCCCGGTGCGGGTGGTCGAATACGACCTGGCCAAGGTCACGGGGGCCTACCTCCTCGGCGACGGCTATCGCGGCCGGGCCAACGCGGTCGTGGACGAGGAGCGGCGGGTGCTGCTGGGCGTCACGTTCGCCGGTTCCGCGGTGGCCGAGCTGCTGCACGCGGCGACCATCGCGGTCACCGCCGAGGTGCCGCTCGACCGGCTCTGGCACGCCGTCCCATCGTTCCCCACGGTCAGCGAGATCTGGCTCCGCCTCTTGGAGGAGGGCTTGGGCCTCTGACGCGAGTGCCGCCGGGCGATCAGGCGCGTGCGCTGGGCGATCAGGTGCGGCTCGGCCTGACACGAGCGAGCCCGTACAGGTTGGCCGGGCGCGGGCGGGCCGGTGCGGGTCAGGCGGGGGCGAGGGTTTCGGCGGTGCGCCACAGGCCGGGTAGCGCGTCCAGTACGCGCTGCCCGCGCCGCCGCCGGTCCGCGGACGTCTCGGCGCCGAGGTCCGCCAGCAACGCGCGGAACCCCTCCTCGTAGGGCGCCGTGGGCGCCCCCGCCAGCGACAGCTTCTTCAGGCACCGGGCGTACGTCGCCACCAGCCAGAACACCGCCTCCCGGTGCAGGCCGCGCGCGATGAGCTCCCGGCTGCCGTCGATCGACAGCGGCCGGGCCGCCTCGCTGATGTCCGACGAGAACGGGTACGACGCGGCCCGGACGTCCTTGGCCGCGTCGAACACCCGTTCCAGCACATCCAGGTGCCCCGCCACGCGCGCCGCCCCCAGCCCGCCGCACCCGAGCAGCTCCAGCAGCGCCTCGTGCCGGTCGAGCATCCCGTGTACGGCCAGCAGCTCCCGCACGGCCTCGTAGCGGCGGCGGACGGTGGGGTTGCGCAGCCCGGCCACGAGCAGCACATGGGTCGTGACCCCGGTGCCGAACAGCCACGACATCACCTGGCCGACCGGCGCCGCCGCCTCGTCCGCACCGGCGATCCCGCGGCGCACCACGTCCATCGCCGCGCCGCACCGCCGCAGCACCCGCCGCCGGTCTGCGAACTCGCGGGCCACCACCTCGTGCAGCGCGGCCAGCCGCCCGCCCGGATCGGCCAGCACCCCGGGCAGGTGGAAGCTGCCCGCCAGGTGGTAGTCGCCCAGGACGTCCTCCGCCGACGCCAGCCGCTCGCCCGACATATACGAAATTTCCAGCAAGACGCCTTCGTACCGCAGCTTGCCGGGCTTGACGGACGGCTCCGCGGCGTCCAGCACCACCATCACGTCCACATCGGAGCTGGTGGCCAGGACCGCGTCCGCCGGCGACCACAACACCGAGCCGGTCAGGAACGCCCCGCCGAAGCCGGGCAGCCCGGAGCCCACCTCGGCCACCCACCGCCGCGCGATCTCCCTGGCCACCCGGATCCGCGTCACCGCCCGGCGCGCCTCAGCCCCGGCGAGCGCGCAGCGGCGCGCCCACCTCGTGCAGGTGCTTCATCGCCTGGCCCCAGGAGGCCAGCAGCCCGCACTCCACGTACGCCACCCCCAGCGACTCGCAGTGCTCCCGCACCAGCGGTTGCGCCTTGCGCAGGTTGGGGGTCGGCATGCCGGGGAACAGGTGGTGCTCGATCTGGTAGTTGAGGCCGCCCAGCGCCGTGTTGACCACGCGTCCGCCGCGCACGTTCCGGGAGGTGAGCACCTGGCGGCGCAGGAAGTCCAGCTCATCCTCGGCGGTGAGGACCGGCATGCCCTTGTGGTTGGGGGCGAACGTGCACCCCAGGTAGACGCCGAAGAACGCCTGGTGCACCAGCAGGAAGACCACTGCCTTGCCCACCGGCAGGACCGCGAACACGCCGCCCAGGTAGATGACGAAGTGCGCGAGCAGCAGCAGCCCTTCGGCCATCCGGTTCTTGAGGGAATCGCGGCGCAGCGCCCGGACGCTGGAGATGTGCAGGTTGAGCCCCTCCAGCGTCAGCAGCGGGAAGAACAGGAACGCCTGCCAGCGGCCGATGAGCCTGGGCAGTCCCCGGCTGGCCTCGGCCTGCTTGATCGACCAGAGCAGGACGTCGGGCGCGACGTCGGGGTCGTGGTCCTCGTGGTTGGGGTTGGCGTGGTGGCGCGTGTGCTTGTCCTGCCACCACCCGTAGCTGAGCCCGATGCCGAGGTTGCCGACGAGCAGTCCCGCGATCGCGCTGTTACGCCGGGACGGGAACACCTGCCCGTGGGCCAGGTCGTGGGCGAGCAGGGCCACCTGGCCGAACGTCACCGCCTGGAACACCGCGACCAGAATCTGCCACCACGAGTCGCCGACCAGGGCGAACGCCACCCAGCCCGCCGCGAAGAGGCCCGTCACCACGCTGATCCGCGTGGCGTAGTAGACGGGTCGCCGTTCCATGAGGCCTGCCTGGGCCACCCGGCGTGACAGGCGGGCGAAGTCGCTCCCCCTCTCTTCCGATGCCGATGCCGATGCCGAGGCCGTGGCGGCGCGAGTAGTGCTCACGTCAGTCACAGATTCTCCGATGCTCCAGACTCGATTCCCGATCGTTCACCATCAGCATTTCGGGATAACCGTGATCGCGAAGTCCTGCTGTCACCCGTCTTCGAGGTAGGGCTGGCCCTACCTCTCGGAACCGGTCGAGGTCAGAGGATACGCTCTGTGGCCGCGACGGGTTCCGCTCTGCGGGAGTTCGGCGAGCGTGTCGCGGCGCACCGGCGGGAGCGGCACGTCCCCTGCTGCCCGGAGGATGACCGCCGGCTGGACGGCGAATGCGGAGAAAAGCCCCCGCCTCCGCCGGTCACACGTGGATCAGCGCGAGTGTCTGCCGGGCGATCTCCCATTCCTCGTCGGTGGGCACGACCAGCACGGCCACCTCCGACTCCGGCGTGGACACCCGCCGCTCGCCCGTCTCGTCGGCCTCGTTGCGCGTGGGGTCGAGGGCGATGCCGAGGCGGTGCAGCCCGTCCAGCGCGGCGGCCCGGGTGGCCGGGTCGTGCTCGCCGACGCCGCCCGTGAAGACGATCGCGTCCACCCGGCCGAGCAGCGCGTAGTAGGCCCCGATGTACTTCTTGATCCGGCGGCTGTAGATGTCCAGCGCGAGCCGCGCCCGCTCGTCGCCTTCGCGGGCCCGTCGCCGTACCTCGCGCATGTCGCCGGTGCCGGCGAGCGCGAGCAGACCGCTCCGGCGCGACAGCTCCTCCTCCGCCCGCACGATGTCCATCCCGCCCGCGCGGGCCAGGTAGCCGGTCAGCGCCGGGTCCACGTCCCCTGAGCGGGTGCCCATGACCAGCCCCTCCAGCGGCGTGAGCCCCATGGAGGTGTCGACGCTGCGGCCGCCCTCGATCGCGGTCGCGCTCGCGCCGTTGCCGAGGTGCAGCACGATCAGGTTCGTCCGCGCCGGATCGCGATCCAGCAGCTCGGCGGCCCGCGCCGACACGTACGCGCAGGAGGTGCCGTGGAAGCCGTAGCGCCGCACGCCCAGCCGGTCATGCCAGTCGCGGGGCACGGCGTAGGTGTACGCCTCGGGCGGCAGCGTCCGGTGGAAGGCGGTGTCGAACACCGCCACCTGCGGCACATCGGGAAAGGCCTCGCGGGCCACCCGGATGCCGGTGAGGTTCACCGGATTGTGCAGGGGCGCGAGCGGTGAGA
Source organism: Nonomuraea aurantiaca (assembly GCF_020215705.1). GTDB lineage: Bacteria > Actinomycetota > Actinomycetes > Streptosporangiales > Streptosporangiaceae > Nonomuraea > Nonomuraea aurantiaca. The sequence goes on from NZ_JAIWNB010000018.1 coordinate 230,296, forward strand.
GGTCCTCGATGGCGCTGATCACGCCGTCGTCCACCAGCACCGCCTCCTGGAAGCGGGTCCCGCCGTGCACGACCCGATGCCCCACCGCCACCGGTTTCAGCGCGGGCCCCGCCTCGTCGAAGGCGGCCAGCATGGAGGCCAGCCCCGCCGCGTGGTCGCCGAAGCGCTCCTTCCGCTCGTAGGGCGGGTCGTCCCCGGTGCGGTGGATCAACCGGCCCTCCTTGTCGCCGATCCGCTCCACCAGCCCCCTGGCCGGCCGCTCGCGCGACTCGACGTCCACCAGCTCGTACTTGATGGAGGAGGAGCCGGTGTTCAGGACGAGAATCTGTCCGGCCATGTCCACTCCCGGATCTCGGGCGCGTCCTCGCCGTGCTCACGGGTGTGGGCGCGGGCGCGCAGGCGGGCGTCGGTCATCCGCTGGCGGAGGTGGGCCTGGGCGGAGCCGAGTCCCGGGGTGCGGTCGATGACGTCGGTGACCAGATGGTAGCGGTCGATGTCGTTGAGCATGGCCATGTCGAAGGGTGTGGTGGTGGTGCCCTCCTCCTTGTAGCCGCGGACGTGCAGGTGGGCGTGGCCGTGGCGGCGGTAGGTGAGGCGGTGGATGAGCGCGGGATAGCCGTGGAAGTTGAAGATGACGGGCTTGTCGGTGGTGAACAGGGTGTCGTATTCGTTGTCCGGGAGGCCGTGCGGGTGCTCCGACGGCGGTTGCAGGCGCATCAGGTCGACGACGTTGATGACGCGGACGCGTAGTTCGGGCAGGTGCTCGCGGAGCAGGGCGGTGGCGGCCAGGGTTTCCAGGGTGGGGATGTCACCGGCGCAGGCGAGCACGACGTCGGGGTCGGTGCCCTCGTCGGTGGAGGCCCAGGGCAGGATGCCCAGGCCGCGGGTGCAGTGGGCGATGGCCTGGTCCATGGTGAACAGGTCCAGGATCGGCTGCTTGCCGGCCACGATGACGTTGACGTAGTCGCGTGAGCGCAGGCAGTGGTCGCCGACCGACAGCAGGGTGTTGGCGTCGGGCGGCAGGTAGAGGCGCACCACGGACGCCTTCTTGTTGATCACGACGTCCAGGAAGCCGGGGTCTTGGTGGGAGAAGCCGTTGTGGTCCTGGCGCCAGACGTGTGAGGACAGCAGGTAGGTGAGCGAGGCGACGGGCCGCCGCCAGGGGATCTTCTGGGAGGACTCCAGCCATTTGGCGTGCTGGTTGAACATGGCGTCGATGATGTGGATGAACGCCTCGTAGCAGTTGAACAGGCCGTGCCGCCCGGTCAGCAGGTAGCCCTCCAGCCAGCCCT
>NZ_JAIWNB010000019.1 GCF_020215705.1 Nonomuraea aurantiaca
CTGGAAACGGAGCAACGAACCTGGCCACGGTCACTGGGGTGGCACAACCGACCGGGAAACCGGCGGAACATGAAGGCCCCAGGCCCTACCGTCAGGAGACGCCACCGCGCCAGCCCCCGACCCTACACGGGTTTGGGTGGCTTCGCCCAGCGTGACGGCCGAGTGATTTGTTGATCGCGGGGCCGAATTCCGGGATGGGGAACGTGCGCCGCTTGTCCGCGCCCACCTGCCCGTTGGGGCCGCGGTCGGTGACCATCCAGTAGTCCCCGCGCCGCTCGGCCGGGAACAGTCCGCTGCCGATCCCGCCCAGCTTGACCCCGCGATCATCGGCGATGGACCGCTGCAGGTCCTTGAGGGGTACGGGCGGGATGCTCACGTCCTTGACCACCACGGGCCGGGGCGCGGCCTCGGCCAAGGAGGGGGCGGCGGTGACCGCCGGGCCCACGACGAGCGCCAGACCCACGAGTACGGGACGGAACATGGCACGGCCTTCCACACCCGGCGAATACGAACGTCCTGGCCCTAATGACGTCTAACGTCCAATCGTTGAAGCGCCGATGAACAGGCCCACCCGAAAGCCGCCGCGACCGCCTGAGCTCTCAGCCCTGGGGTCGACGGCCGAAGTCCGTGGCGAGCCAGGTCGCGAGGTCGTCGGCCGGCTGGCCGCGGTCGCCGGACCCTGGTTCGCCCGCCTCCGGCTCCCGCACGCGGTCGAGGCGGAACACCCGCCAGTCACCGGCGTCGAGGTCGTGGGCGAGAACGTACCAGCGTCCGCGGGTGTAGATGCACCGCACCGCCTCCACCCGCCGCCGGCTGGCGGTCCCGTGCCGGTCGCGGTAGCCGAACCGCAGCACGAGGTCCTGATCGGCCGCGCGGAGCAGCGCCGCCAGGGTCGAGGGTTCCACGCCCCCGCGCTCGCCCTCGATGTTCTCGCTGCCCGCCGCGGCGGTGTCCAGGAGGGTGCGCAGCCGCCACGGGAGCACCTGCGACAGCTTGGCCAGCGCCCGGTGCGCGGCGTCCCCGGCGAGGATCCCCTCGACCATGCGCAGGGCCGCCACCAGAGCCACGACCTCGTCGTCCTGGAAGACCAGCGGCGGCATCCGGTGCCCTGGCCGCAGCGCGTAGTGGCCGCCCGGCCCGGGCCGGCTCTCGACGGTGTAGCCGAGCCGCTGCAGGCGGGCCACGTCGCGACGCACGGTGCGGGTGCTGACCTCGAGCCGCCCGGCCAGATCGGCAGCCGACCAGCTCGGCCGGGCGGCCAGCAACTCCAGCAGCAGGAGGGTCCGTCCGGCGGGATCGCCGTCGGCAGGGTCGAACTCGGTCATGGCTCCAGTGTCACCACAATCGCGGACAGGATCCGGCCACATCTACTCGTACGGTGGACGTCATGGAGATCGCTATCACAGCACCGTCCGGCAACGTCGGCCGCTTCCTGGTCGGTCACCTGGTCCGCGCCGGCGTCCGTCCGCGGCTGCTGAGCCGCCACCCCGAGCAGCCCCGCGCGACCTGGGGCGACCTCGTCGACGCCCGCGAGGTCGACCTGCGGGACGCCGCGGCCGTCACCGAGGCGACCCGCGGCGTCGACGCGCTGTTCCTGGTCGTGCCGCCCGGCGAGGCCGACGACCCCGTCGCGGCGTACGCCGAGGTCGGCGAGATCGTCGCCGCCGCGGTCGCCGAGAACCACATCTCCCGCACCGTCCTACAGAGCAGCGTCGGAGCGGAGCTCCGCGAGGGCGCCGGTGAGATCGACGGGCTGGCTCGCGCCGAGGAGGCGCTGGACCGGGTCGTCGCCAAGCACGCCGGACTCGCTGTCACCCACCTGCGGTGCGGCTACTTCTTCAGCAACCTGCTGTTCGAGCTCGACAGCATCCGTTCGGGATCCGTGGCCGTGCTCCTGCCCACCGGCGCGCCGTTCTCCTGGGTCGCTCCGGCCGACATCGCCGCGGTGGCCGCGTCCCTGCTGCTGCGCGCCGACTGGTCGGGACGCCGGGTGCAGGCCGTGCACGGACCGCAGGACCTGTCCTGGGACGATGCCCTGACCGTGGTCGGCGACGTCCTGGGCCGCAAGGTCACCGCCCACCGCGTCGCCGACGACGAAATGCGCGCCACGCTGGCCGGTGCCGGCATGTCCCCGGCGCAGGTCGAGGCCATCATGGGCATGTCGACCGGACTGCGCGACGGATTCGTTCCGGAGCAGCCGAGGACCCCCGTGACCACGACCGACACGACGCTCGGAGCATGGGCCTGGGCCGAACTCCGGCCTGCCCTCGACGCGACCGGGTGACAGGGGGCTCGAGGCTTGGCGATCATTCGGCAGACGAAACTGATCTTGTGCCGGTAACCTTCCCTGCGTCGTTCGCCGCCCGCCGGGGAAATGCACATTCCCCCGGCGGGCCGGTGACGTCTTCATCAACACAACGAAGATGAGGAATGCTCGTGATCCGACGCTTCAGGGTTCTGTTACCCGCAGCGGCCATCCTGCTGGCCGGCACCGTCGCGCAGCCCGCTGCCGCGGACGGCGCCGCGACCGGCGGGCCCGCCATCATCCGGCCGGTCTCGGGTACCAGCCCGCTGCCCGCAGGCTGCGGACTTCCCCCGGCTGACGGCTACACCCTGAACCCCAACACCGAAGTCCTGCCCATGCTGGCGCGGGACCCGAACCGTCCGCAACACCTCGTCACGGTGTACCAGCAGGATCGCTGGAACCGGTACGGCAGCAACGGCGCGGTCACCGCCGTGTCGGACGACTACGGCCTGACCTGGCAGAAGTCGCAGAACCTGCCCGCCTTCTCCCAGTGCAACGGCGGCACGAGTGCCAACGGCGGAGACTACGCCGTCACGACGGACAACTGGGTCACCGTCACGCCATCGGGTGCCGCGGTGGCCGCGTCGTTGTCGATGTCGCGCGCCGGCGACGTGACCGCCATCCTGGTGGCCCGCTCCGGCGACGGCGGCCGGACCTGGGACAAGCCCGTCACCCTGCAGCGGGACGACAATCCGCAGTTCTTCAACGACCGCCCGTCGGTGACCGCGGACCCGTATCACCCGGGCGTGGTCTACGCGGTGTGGGACCGCATCGACGACCAGTCGACCAGCACCACGCCGAACTGGGTACAGCCGATCTACCTGGCCAAGTCGACCGATGACGGACGCACCTGGACCAGCAGCAAGGTGTACGACGTGCCCACCAACAGCGGCGTCATCGGCACCCAGCTGGTGCCGCTGCCGGACGGGACGCTGCTGATCGGCATGCACCACGAGACGATCACCGACGGCTCCACCCAGGTCATCCGCTCGACCGACGGCGGCAAGACCTGGTCGGCGCCGACGCTGAACGTCCCGGCCCCGCTCGCGGTGGGCCCCCGCATCCCGGACCCCGACAACTCGGGTGACCCGGTACGCAACGCCGCCCTGCCGCAGCTGGCCGCCCAGCCGGGCACCCAGGTGGTCAACGCCGTCTGGCAGAGCCAGGAGGCCGACGGCACCTTCCACGTGGCCTACTCGCGCTCGGCGGACGGCGGGAAGACGTGGTCCGCCCCGGCCCACCTGGACAAGACGCCCACCGGTTCCGCCGCCGTACCGATGGTCGCCGTGTCCAAGTCGGGCACCGTGGCGGTCACGTACTACGACTTCCGCAACAACACGTCCGACCCGGCCACCCTGCCCACTGACCTGTGGGCTGTGACCTGCTCGAGCGGCTGCGCGAAGCCGGGAGCGTGGCGTGAGCAGCACATCGAGGGGCCGTTCGACGCGCGGAAGGTCCCCTTGACGAGCGTGGGACGACTGCTCGGTGACTACACCGGCCTCGTCTCGGTCGGCAACGCCTTCACGGCCGTGTACGGCGTCTCCACCGGCGATGCCGCCAACCCGGTGGACCTGCACAGCGCGATCTTCACCGGCTGAGCGGTCGTACGCCGCCGGCGGGGTCCGGGCAGACCGGGCCCCGCCGGCGGGACGCGGGGGCGGGCGCCCCGGATCGGCGTAGTCCACGGTCGATCCCCGGCCGGGCGCTTACGTCAGGCCTCGTCGCGATGGAGCAAGGCCAGCGTCTGTTCCAGCTCCGTCTGCAGGATGCGGCTCGCCGCCTCCCCGTCCCCCCGCCTGATGGCCTCCACCAGCGCGGCGTGCGTGTCGTCGCCGGGGTTGGGGTCGGCGTGCCGCAGGCCCAGCAGCTCCACCACGTCCACCAGCCGTCCCCGCAGCCTGGGGGCGAACTCGGCGAACAGGTCGTCGAGCACCGGGTTGCGCGCCGCCGCCACGACCGCCGCGTGCAGCGCGATGTCCGCGTCCACGAAACCCCCGTCGTCGCCCCCGGCCGCCGCCCGGCGCGCCTGCAGGGCTGCCTCCATTGAGGCGAGGTCCTCGTCGGTACGGCGGGTCGCGGCCAGGCGGGCGGCCTGGGTCTCGACCATCATCCGCACCTCGTAGACGTCGGTGATCGCGGCCCGGCGGAGGCGGGTGGGCCAGTCGGCGGCCGGTTCGGTGGCGATGACGAACACGCCGCTGCCCTGGCGGGCCTGCACCAGCCCGGCGCCCGCCAGCGCGCGCAGCGCCTCGCGCACGGTGGAGCGGCCGACGCCGAGGGTCTTGGCCAGAGCGTTCTCGCCGGGGAGCCGGGTGCCGACCGGCCAGTGCCCGCCGGTGATCTGCTCGCGCAGGTGCTCGGTGGCCTGTTCGACCAGCGGACTGGGACGGAGGGTGCCGAGCGGCATCGCGGGTTTACCTCTCAGGTTGTCTGAGGACCTGTGTTGTGGTTAGTGTACCCGGCATGACGTCACGTGGTCTCCTTCTCGGCCGCCGCGGCGGGGCCTGAACGACCGGCACCCCGCCGCGGTGGCTCCGCAGTGCCGGTCGAACCTCAGAAGAACGACCGGGAAGGAAACCCCGTGCACGACTGGAACCCGCAACGCCCCAGCGCCATGCCGTACCACCGCTACCAGCCCGCCCACCGGCGCGTCGAGGTGCCGCTGACCGAGCGCGGCTGGCCCGCGCGGCGCATCGAGCGGGCCCCGCTGTGGGTGCCCGTGGACCTGCGCGACGGCAACCAGGCGCTGGCCGAGCCGATGGACCCGGCGCGCAAGCGGCGGATGTTCGAGCTGCTGGTGGCCATGGGCTTCAAGGAGATCGAGGTCGGCTACCCGTCGGCCAGCCAGACGGACTTCGACTTCGTCCGCGACCTGGCAGCGCCGGGGGCGGTGCCGGAGGACGTGACGATCGTCGTGTTCACGGCCGCCAGGCGCGACCTGATCGAGCGGACCTTCGCCTCCGTCGAGGGACTGCCGCGTGTCGTCGTCCACCTCTACACGGCGACCGCTCCCGTCTGGCGTGACGTCGTGCTCGGTCATGACCGGGAGGCGTTGCGCGCCCTCATCAAGGACGCGGCCGCGCACGTCGCCCGCCTGGCCGACGCCCGTCCGGGGCCGCCGATCAGGTACGAGTTCTCGCCCGAGGTGTTCAACCTCACCGAGCCCGACTACGTGCTGGAGGTGTGCGACGACCTGACGGCCCTGTGGGAGGCGAGCCCGGACCGCCCGGTCATCCACAACCTGCCCGCCACGGTCGAGACCGCCACCCCGAACGTCTACGCCGACCAGATCGAGTACATGCACCGCCACCTGGCCCGCCGCGACTCGGTGATCCTCTCGGTGCACCCGCACAACGACCGCGGTACCGGCGTCGCCTGCGCGGAGCTGGCGCTGCTGGCCGGGGCGCAGCGGGTCGAAGGCTGCCTGTTCGGCAACGGCGAGCGCACCGGCAACGTCGACCTGGTCACGCTCGCGCTCAACCTGCACTCGCAGGGCGTCGACCCGATGCTGGACCTCTCCGACATCGACGCCATCCGCCGTACGGTCGAGCACTGCAACCGGCTGCCCGTCCCCGACCGCCACCCGTACGCCGGTGACCTGGTCTACACCGCCTTCTCCGGCACCCACCAGGACGCCATCGGCAAGGGCCTGGCCCACCACGCCAAGCGGGCCGCCGAGCTGGGCGTTCCGGTGGAGCAGGCGCCCTGGGAGGTGCCGTACCTGCCGATCGACCCCGCCGACGTCGGCCGCGATTACCAGGCCGTGATCCGCGTCAACAGCCAGCCGGGCAAGGGCGGCATCGCCTACCTGCTCAGTACCCACCAGGGGCTCGACCTGCCGCGACGGCTCCAGATCGACTTCTCGGCGGTCGTCCAGCGGGCCACGGACGGCAGCGGCGCGGAGATGACGGCCGAGGAGCTGTGGCGGCTCTTCCAGGCCGCCTACCTGGATCCGGCGGACGACGGGCCGTACGCGCTCGCCGGCTGGAGCACCGCCGAGAGCGAACCGGGGGTCCACGCGTTCGCCGGCACCCGGCGCGATGACGGCGGTGAGCTGCGGGGGACCGGCAACGGTCCGCTGTCGGCGCTGGCCGGCGCGCTGGGCGGGGTCGACATCCTCCACTACGCGCAGCACGCCACCGGGCCGGGTCAGGACAGCCAGGCCGTCGCCTACGTGGAGGCACGCGTGGGCGAGACGGTCCGGTGGGGAGCGGGCCGCGACACCTCCGTACTGACCGCCTCCGTCCGCGCCCTGCTCGCCGCCGTCAATCGAGCGGCACGACCTGCTTAAGCCACGCGGCGCGGCTTGGGGACCAGGTTCAAAGTCGGGGAGAACCGTCCCTCACAGCCCGGCACCGCGGTCACGTGCGCCGAGACCTCGGTCTCGCTCTGGACCCTGATGCTGGCGATGTAGAACGGCGTGAGCAGCGGCTGCGGCCGCCGGCGACCGAGGCTCAGGTAACCGAAACGGAACCACTGCGGCGTCAGCCGGGTGTCCTCCATGCCGGCGAAGGACTCCGCCACCCGGGCCGCGACCTCCCGCGCCGCCTGGGCCGGCGTCCGTACCTCGGGCTCGGCGACCGTCGCGCCGCCCCCGTCACCGGCGAAGCGGCGGGTCGACACGCTCAGCGACGTCACGCCGCCGCTCGCGCCCAGCTCCACGGTGGACGACGCCCTGCCGTACACCGGAAGATCACATACGTAATGCCGGAACGAGCCGAGCGCCCGGCAGCTCCGCGTCGCCGGGGTCGTTCTCGAAGAGGTCCTCGGACGGCGGCAGGTCGAGATGCACGGTCATCGAGCCCGACGCGTGGAACCCCACGGCCCGCAACCGGCCCGGCAGCCACACCGTGGTCCGATCCTGGTGGGTCACCGTCTCCAGGGAGGGGGGCGGCGCCGTCGCGCAGACCGGCGACGGCCAGGACGAGCTCCTCCAGGCGGCGCTGGACCGTGCGCGGCTCGGGTACGGCGAGCCCCAGCACGCTCACCGTGGCGGGCACCTCCCCGGCCATCGAGGCCAGCTCTTCGGCGAGATCGTCGGCGTACGGGAAAGCGGGCATGAGGGCTCCTCGACTCCGGCTGTTCTGATCAGCCCGGGACCGGCTGGGCTGAGGCCACCGCGTCAGAACCTCAATGATCAGTACGCCGGGGCACGAACCGCGTCAGGACGGAACCTAGGGATGTCCCTAGTCCGGGAGCGAGCCCGTCAGGAGGACAGGTGGTGGGCGCAGTCGTCGCGGTAGCGCAGCACCAGCTCGCGGATCCGCTCCGGATCGGCGAGCACGGCCCGCGACACCGACGGGACGACCGCCTGGCGTACAGGACCGAACAGCCGGGCCAGGTCGGCCGGAGCGGCGCCCTGCGCGCCCAGGCCCGGCGCCAGGATCGGGCCGTTGAGCTGCTCCAGCGGATGCTCCAGCGACGGGAGGGTGGCGCCGATCACGACGCCGACCGGACCCAGCGGGGCCCGGCCCGCGTTCGCCGCCGCGGCGCCCGCGAAGATCTCGCCCGCGACCGCCGTCTGCAGCGCGACGGCCTCCGGGTTGGAGGTGCGCGCCAGGACGAAGACGCCCGCGTCGTTGGCGATCGCCGACGTGATCGCGCCCTCCAGCGAACCGAACCCGAGGTAGGGGCTGAGCGTCACGGCGTCGACCGCCAGCGGGCTGCCCCGGTCGAGGTACGCCTCGGCGTAGGCGGCCATCGTGCTGCCGATGTCGCCCCGCTTGACGTCGAGGATCACCACCGTGCCCGCCTCACGCAGGTCGGCGATGACGCTCTCCAGCACCGCGATGCCCCGGCTGCCCCAGCGCTCGTAGAAGGCGGACTGCGGCTTGACCACCGCCGCCACGTCACCGATCGCGTCGACCACGGTACGGCTGAACCGCTCCAGCCCGGCCGGGGAGTCGTCGAGCCCCCACGCGTCGAGCAGCGCCGGGCTGGGGTCGATGCCTACGCAGAGTGGGCCGTACTTGTCGAGCCTGGACCGCAACCGTGTCCCGAACGACTCATTCACCACTGGACTCCCCTCGCGACGTACGCAGACTAACGGCGCCGGTCCGAGGCGGGAAAGCTTTTCGACCATGGCGATATGGGCCGCCTCTTCTCGCCTCCAGTCTTCCAGAGTTCGCCTCCGGGGTAGATCAGCTGACATGTACGAGATCGCCCACCGCACACTGACGCTGCGCACCGAGCCGCTACGCGAGGCCGTCGTCACGATCGGGCTGCCGATCGAGGAGCCGACGGGGGAGTGGTCGTGCCCCTACCGGATCGACGGGCTCGCCGGGTGGGAGCACGATCGCAAGGTCAGCGGCGTCGACTCGCTCCAGGCGCTCGAACTCGCCATGACCATGGTGCGGGCCGCGCTCGCCGGCTCGCACGAGGCCAAGGAAGGGCTGCTGAGCTGGGACGAGGAGCCTGCCGACGGACGCGAGCACACGGTGTACGTCCGGTGGGAGAAGGAACACGACGTCGCCTATATCGCGATGAAGCACGAAATAGTGCCAGGAGAGGCGGTGCGGCAGACCCTCTCGGAGGATGTCGTGCTCGACTACGCGGAGTCGGGAGAGCTGCTCGGCGTGGAACTCCTCAACGCGACCACGACGATGCCGTCAGAGATGCGCCTCTGAGAGGTCGGCGGCGCGGGTGGAGCCGCGTACGACGAGTTCGGTGGCGAGTTCGACATGGCGGGAGTCGATTTTCTCGCCCGCGGCCAGGCGCAAGGCGGTGCGCAGGGCGACGGCGCCCATCTCGCGCAGCGGCTGGCGTACGGTGGTCAGCTGCGGCGAGGTCATGGTCGCGAGCTCGGTGTCGTCGAAGCCGACGACGCTGAGGTCTTCGGGGACGCGCAGGCCACGGGCCCTGGCGGCCTGGATGGCGCCGAGGGCGCTCTCGTCGCCGGCGGCGAAGACGGCGGTCGGCGTGGGGTCCAGGTCCAGCACGGCGGCCCCTTCCTGCAGCCCGTGGGGATAGCAGAAGCCCCCCGTGCGCACATATTCGGGAGGTACGGGCACGCCCGCGGCTTCCATGGCGGCGCGGAAGCCCTGCATGCGTGCCTGGTTGACGGCCGTGGTCGCGGGTCCCCCGAGGTAGGCGATGCGGCGGTGGCCGAGGTCCAGCAGATGCTGCGTGGCGGACAGACCACCGGCGAAGTTGGTGCAGCCGACGCTGCTCACGGGGGCGTCCGGCAGGTTCAGCGGGTCGATGACGACCACCGGTAAGCGGACGCGCGACAGCGCGGCGAGCTGGGCCGCGGTCGGCCCGTTGGTAAGGGTGATCACCGCCCGCCGCCCGGCGGCGACCAGGTCGCGAGCCCAGGATGCGCCGCCGCCGGCCAGGTCTTTCGTGCCGGTGACGACGACCGCCACACCCGACTCGGCACCGGCCTCGATCGTGCCCTTGACGACCTCGGTGGAGTAGGCGCACATGTCGTCCAGCCACATCTCGACCGTGGCCGACCCGTCCGCCCGGTCCGGGTGCGACGAGCGCGGGACGTAGCCGTGTTCCACCAGCAGGGACTGCACCAGCGTACGAGTGTCAGGCGCGACTTCGCGGCGGCCGTTGAGCACCTTGGACACGGTGGCCACGGACACGCCGGCCGAAGCGGCGACGGTGGCCAGCGTGGTACGCCTGGGATGGCTCGGCATGAATTCCTCCCTAACGCCCGACATATACCCCAAAGAGGCGCGGAGCCGCACCGGATTTAATGGTGAAGTGATCCCACCCCGCATCGTGGCAACAGACCTTGACGGCACTCTCCTCGACTCCACCGGCTCCGTGTCCCCGCGTACCCGCCGCGCCCTGGGGCGCGCCCGCGACGCCGGAGCGGACATCGTGTTCGTCACCGCCCGGCCGCCACGCGGCGTGGACCCGATCGCCGCGATGGCGGACGTCACGGGCACCGCGGTCTGCAGCAACGGCGGCATCGTCTACGACCTGGACACCCGCGAGATCACCAGCATGTACGCACTCGACCTCGCCGCCGCGAGGAAGCTGATGGAGACGCTCCGCGAGGCCCTGCCCGGCGTCGCCTTCGCGGTGGAGACGGGTCGGCAGGTCCTGGTCGAGCCCGCCTACACCAGGCGCATCCTCCCGGACCTGCCCTTCACCCGCGAGGTCACGGACGCCTGCGAGGAGGGTGAGCCGGTCGTCAAGCTGCTGGCCTGGTCGGCGACGCACGCGGTGGACGAGATGTTCACCGCCGCCGTGGTGGCCGTCGAGGGCCAGGCCGAGGTGACGCACTCGGGCGGCAGCGGGCTGCTGGAGATCAGCGCTCCCGGGGTGACGAAGGCCGGCACGCTGGCCCGGCTGTGCGAGGTGCGGGGGGTGGACGCGGCCGAGGTGGTGGCGTTCGGCGACATGCCCAACGACCTCGCGGTCCTCACCTTCGCCGGGGCGGGGTACGCGATGGCCAACGCGCACCACATGGTGATGGCGGCCGTCGAGCGGCGCACTTTGTCCAACGACGACCACGGGGTGGCCGCGGTCCTGGAACGCCTGTACGCCTGACGACGCTTGTGATCCGGTTGTTTCGCCAGAGCATGCATCCGCATGGGCTGGGTGTGCCTGCCTACGGGAGATCAGCGAAGGTACGGGCCTCGCCGTGTACGCCTCCTGGCGTACAGAGGATGACGACGGGCGTCGGATGCCGCGGTGTCGTGACGGCAAGATCCTTGAGACCTCACGAGGTCAAAGGAGAAGCGAGTGGTAACTCAGGCCGCCAAGGGGACCGGATATCTGACCGGGTTCAAGATCATTACCGCACTGAACACGCTGGCGGTGCTCTTCCAGGCCGTGACGGCGGGCCAGCTGCTCAGCGGGGCGTCGGCGGGGGCGCACGACATGGGGGCCGGGGCCGTACACGTGCTGGGGCTGGCGCAGCTCGTCGCGGCCATGCTGGTGTGGCGGCCGGGGCGTGGGGCGGGATGGCCCGTGCTGGTCGGGCTGGCGATCCTGCTGCTCGGGTTCGTGCAGTCGGCGGTGGGTGGGGCGGGTGTGCTGACCGTGCACGTGCCGCTCGGGATGGCGGTCTTCGGACTGAGTGTGTGGCTGCTGGTCTGGGCTTGGCGCCGCTGACTGGGATGCCGTTGCCCGGATCGCCGGTGAAAGGTGATGGTCGGTCACGGGTGATCGCCGGTTACCGGTCGTTGCCGCCGGCTACAGGTCGCCGTGTCTGGCCAGGTGATCGGCCTTGCGGATGGGCTCCGGCAGGCGGTGGTACGGCGAGAGCCGCAGGACCTCGGCGCAGGCCGTGTCGAGGGTGATGCGGTGGCCCTGCGACACGTACACCGGCTTGACGTTCGGCTGCGTACGCAGGGCTCGGCCCACGGTCGAGCCGTCCAGCTCGATCGGCGTCCATGCGCCCCGAGCGGGGTCCGGGGCGTCGTGGGTGCCGACGAAGTGGGTCTTGCCCACGCCGATCGCGGGCAGCCCGGTGAGCACGCCCAGGTGGCAGGCCAGGCCGAACCCGCGCGGATGCGCCAGGCCGTACCCGTCGCAGACCAGCAGGTCAGGGGTGACGGTGAGCCGTTCGAGCGCCTCGACCAGCGCGGGCAGCTCACGAAAGGCGAAGAGCCCCGGCACGTACGGAAACCGCGCCTTGCCACGAACCACCACTCGCTCGACCACCACGAGATCGCCCGCCACGTCCTGTGTGTGGTCGTCCGTGGCGGCGGTTGCGGAGAGCACCACCACGGCGGCGGCTACCTCGTCCTCACCGTGGTAGTGCACGTCAAGTCCCGCCACCAACGTGAACGAGGTCGGGCCGGTCAGCTCGACGTGAAGCCGGAGGCGCTCCTGGATCGCCTCCGCCTCCGCGGTACTCGTCGGCCAGGGGTGAAGCTGGTTTACCCGCACATGGTCCAACCTATGCCCGTCGGTTCCCAGGGTGTCACCGTCACTGGCAACGGCGTGGAACTACGCCTCGGCGAGGAGCCGATCATCGTTCCTACGGCTTTCGGGGACCTGCTCGAAGAGCTTCTCAACCACGGTTAGACGTCGTCCTGATGGATGAGCCTCCCCGAAGCGAATAGCGCATTCTGTGGCCTCCACCCCTGGCGGTAGTTCGGGTCGTCGGCGAACTGCAGCGTCAGGGACCGAACATGCGGGCACGGCACGTCTACCCGCACTCAGCCATGCGGCGGGTGAGCACCAAGGGGGCGTCCTCGGTGATGGCTACCGTGTGCTCGGAGTGGGCCGTGCGCGAGCCGTCCGCCGACCGAATGGTCCAGCCGTCGGCGTCGTAGACGATCCGGTCGGTCGTGCGGGCGAACCAGGGTTCGAGCGCGAGGGTCAGGCCCGGCCGGAGCGTAAGGCCGCGCCCTGCTCGGCCCCTGTTCGAAACGTGGGGCCCCTCGTGCATGGTGCGGCCAATGCCGTGGCCACCGAACTCGGTGTTGACCGGGTAGCCGTAGTCGTGGGCTACCGCCCAGATGGCCGCCGAGATGTCACCCAGGCGATTGCCCGGACGCGCCACCTCGATCGCCGCCTCCAACGCTTCCTCGGTGGCGCGGATAATGCGTAGGTCCTCCTCGGCGGCGGTCCCGACGACGACCGTGCGCGCCGAGTCGGCCACCCAGCCGTCGACGCTGACCGCGAGGTCCGCGCTGAGTACGTCGCCGTCACGCAGTGTGTAGTCGTGGGGTATTCCGTGCAGGACGGCGTCGTTGACCGACAGGCAGATGACATTGCGGAACGGGCCGTGTCCGAAGGACGGCGCGTAGTCCCAGTAGCACGACTCCGCCCCGGACCGTTTGATCATGCCGCGCACGTGGTGCTCCAGGTCCAGGAGATTGACGCCCACGTCGGCGAGCCGGCCGACCTCGGAGAGCACCTCGGCGACGAAGCGCCCTGCCACGTGCATGCGTTGGATCTCCGCAGGCGTCTTCAGTTCAATCATGATTACCTCGCTTCACAGGATGCTGGTATTACTATACCGGCACCCTGATGCTTGCAGGTATAGTAATACCAGCCCTATTCTGGGGGCATGGTCCGCCAGCCGCTCACACCTGATCAGATCGAAGCCGGCAGGCGTCTCGGCGCCCTGCTGCGTCACGCGCGAGCGGGACGCGACCTGGCGGAAGTCGCGCACGCGGCCGGCATCTCGCCGGAGACCCTGCGCAAGATCGAGACCGGACGACTGCCCTCTCCCGGATTCGGCACGATCGTCTGCCTCGGCGAGGCGCTCAACGTGCCGATTCAGGCGTTGGCAGCTATCTGGCGCGGCAACGACCTACCGCTGGAAGTCGTCTCGTAGCCGCTGTCGCGCCCGCCCACGGAGTCCCGGTGGACGCCGGCCGGTGGGTTACCGGCACCGAGGCTCCCGATGCTGGGTGCCGTTGTCGATGGCCTCCGCCTGGAATCGGGACGTATCGCCCGGCATCCTCATCCTAACGAGGCGAGGTCGAATAGCGGACCAGTGGCGGCAGGTTCTGTAGTGTCGGGAATCGTGAGGGATGTCCTGGTGGTCGCCGGCCCAGGGCTGGTCGCCGACGCCGCGCTGCTCAGCGAGACCGCCGAACGCGCGTTCGCCGCCCTCGGCGTCTCCGGTGCGCTCGTGCACGCTCGTGACGCGGCCGAAGTCATGGCGTGTACGGCGGGCGGCGACGGTGAGTTGTCCGCCGCGGCCGTCGTGGTGGTTCCGGGGCCGGTGGATGAGGTGCGGCGGCTCATGAAGCAGTGCCTCGGGCCGCTCGTGTGGCTGGATCTCGCCCGAGTGGACGGGGCTGAGGTGGGGGAGGGGGCCACGCACGTTCACGGGCGTGGCGTCGAGGGGTTGATCTGGGCGATTCGGCATGCCGTACACCGTCTGCGCCATCCGCGGACGCGGATCGCGTACGGGACGCATCGTGATCAGTGGGGTGAGCTGTACCTTCCCGAGGGGGTGGGGGACAGGCCGGCTGTCGTGGTGCTCGTTCATGGCGGGAACTGGCGGTCGAACTGGGCGGCCGATCTCATGGACGCGCTCTGCCTCGACCTCGTCGGCCGCGGGCACGCCGTGTGGAACCTCGAATACCGGCGTCCCGACCTGCACGGGTGGTGGGCGACCACCGCGGATGTGGCCGCTGGGCTGGCCGCGCTGGCGACCGTGGACGCGCCGATCGACCTCGACCGGGTCGCCGTCGTCGGTCACTCGGCGGGGGCGCAGCTAGCCCTCTGCGCGGTGGCCGACGGGGCGCGGGTTTCGCTGGTCGTGTCGCTGGCGGGGATGCTCGACCTCGTCGAGGGCGACAGGCGCTGGCTCGGCTCCGGCGCGGTCGCCGCCGCCCTCGGCACAGCCTCCCGTACCGGTCTCGAGGTCGGTACGGCGAGTCCGCTGCTCAGGTTGCCGTTGCGGGTCCGCCAGCTGATCGTCCAAGGGTCCGGCGACGAGCTGGACCTGGTGGACTTCGCGCGCCGCTACGCCAGGGCTGCCCGGGAAGCCGGAGATGACGTGACATATCTGGAAATGTCTGGCGACCACTTCGCGGTGATCGACCCGCGTGCCCCGATCTGGCGCACCACCGCCCTCGCCATCACCGATGCCCTCCGATAACCCGAACTTCACTCGACTCGCCAATCCTCCTCGCGCGGTGGATAGGTGAAGGTCTGGGTGTCAGCCCAGCCCTCCGCGACGATGTGGTAATCGTGCGCGCCTTGGCTGGCGGTGTGGTCAGGGCCGATGTCGACCCTGTCGGCGGTCGACCAGGCTCCGTTGATCTTCTGTTCGATGACGTAGAGGAACTCGTTGAAGCCCAAGGAAGAGGACACGAACGTGTTGACGATGGTGAGAGAGCGGCGACCGCCGTCAGGGTGGGCGGGATCTCGATGATCTGCTCCCGCCATTTGTAGGTGATGTCGCCGGGCAGTTGCCGCCACGACCCGCCGGATTCCCGTTGACGGTGATGGTGGCGTATTGCCGGGCGACGCCCGCATCCAGGCGGCGGATCAGCCGCACACCGCTGTTGGCGGGATCGACGGTCGCGGTGAACCGGCTCGACCCGCCGGCGCTGAACGCACGGGTACGTGCCGGCCTCCGTGGTGCACACACCGAGCGCCTTCGACGCCGACTCCGGCAAATACGGCCTGCGCCGGTGCTGAACCCGCGCCATCTGAACCGGTGAGCCCCGCACCACCACGGCGACGACGTGACCGCCGCCGTGGTGGTGCGCAGGAGGGTCTGGTGCGTACGGCAGGACGAGGCCGACACTGTGGACATGCAGTCGTACTCCAGCGCCACCGCGCCGACCCCCCTCCTGGGCGAGACGATCGGCGAGAACCTCGAACGGACCGTCGCGGCCTTCGGCGACCGGGAGGCCCTGGTCGACGTCCCCACCGGACGCCGATGGACCTACGCCGACCTCGACGCCGACGTGAACCGCCTCGCGCTCGCCCTGCTGGCCAAGGGCATCGCGAAGGGCGACCGGGTGGGCATCTGGGCGCCCAACCGCGCCGAGTGGGTGCTCGTGCAGTACGCCACGGCGAAGATCGGCGCGATCCTGGTCAACGTCAACCCGGCCTACCGGAGCCATGAGCTGGAGTACGTCGTCAAGCAGTCGGGCATGCGGCTGCTGATCAGCGCCCAGACGCACAAGACCAGCGACTATCGCGCGATGGTCGAGGAGATCGGCTTCGCGGACACCGTCTACCTGGACGATCCGGGCTGGGACGCGCTCCTGGCCGAGACCGTCGCGGAGGACCGGCTGCGGGCCCGCATGTCGGAGTTGTCGTGCGACGACCCGATCAACATCCAGTACACCTCCGGCACCACCGGCTTCCCCAAGGGCGCGACCCTGTCGCACCACAACATCCTCAACAACGGCTATTTCGTCGGCGAGCTGATCCACTACACCGAGGCCGACCGGGTCTGCCTGCCGGTGCCGTTCTACCACTGCTTCGGCATGGTCATGGGCAACCTCGGCGCCACCTCGCACGGGGCCTGCGTGGTGATCCCCGCGCCGAGCTTCGAGCCGGAGGCGACGCTGCGGGCCGTACAGGACGAGAGATGCACGTCGCTGTACGGCGTGCCGACCATGTTCATCGCCGAGCTGGGGGTGGCGAGGGGGTACGGCCTGAGCACGCTCCGGACCGGCATCATGGCCGGGTCGCCCTGCCCGGTCGAGGTGATGAAGCGCGTCGTCAGCGAGATGAACATGCGCGAGGTCGCCATCTGCTACGGCATGACCGAGACGTCCCCGGTGTCCACGATGACCAGGTCCGACGACGACCTGGCCCGCAGGACCGAGACCGTCGGCCGGGTGCTGCCGCACGTCGAGGTGAAGATCGTGCAGCCGGAGACGGGGCTGACCGTGGCGCGCGGCGAGCCCGGTGAGCTGTGTACGCGCGGGTATTCGGTCATGCTCGGATACTGGGACGAGCCGGACAAGACCGCCGAGGCCATCGACGCCGCCCGCTGGATGCACACCGGTGACCTGGCCACCATGGACGACGACGGCTACGTCAACGTGGTCGGGCGGATCAAGGACATGGTCATCCGCGGCGGGGAGAACGTCTACCCGCGAGAGGTCGAGGAGTTCCTGTACCGGCATCCGGACGTCGCGGACGTGCAGGTGATCGGGGTGCCGGACGAGAAGTACGGAGAGGAGCTGATGGCCTGGGTCATCATGCGGGAGGGCGCCGAGCCGCTGACGGCCGAGGCGGTCAGGGAGTTCTGCGCGGGACGGCTGTCGCACTTCAAGATCCCGCGGTACGTCCACGTCGCGGACGCCTTCCCGATGACCGTCACCGGGAAGATCCGCAAGGTGGAGATGCGCAAGCAGTCGGTCGACCTGCTCGGGCTGGGCGACGGCGAAACGGCGTCCTGACGGCCCCGCGCCTACCCGGCTCGTCATGACAAAACGGACACGGCCTAGCATGGTCGGGTGATCATCGGTGATGTGCTCGGCCTGCTCGGGATAGGTGTAGCCGCCGGCGTGATCAGTACGGTGGTGAGCCTGGCGTCGATCGTCTCCTACCCGGCGCTGCTGGCGTTCGGCCTGCCGCCTCTGACGGCGAACGTCACCAACACCGTCGCGCTGATGTTCACCAGTGTGGGCGCGGCGATCGGGTCACGGCCGGAGCTCGCGGGGCAGGGCGGCCGGGTGCTGCGGCTGGGCTGGGTGACCGCGCTCGGCGGGGCGACGGGCGCGTTGCTGCTGCTGGTGACTCCGGCGCGGACGTTCGAGCTGATCGCTCCGTGGTTGATCGCGGGAGCCTCACTGCTGCTGGTCCGGCGGCCGACCGTCAAGCCGGGCGGTGAGCACGGGGTGTTGCTGCGGGTGGCGCTGTTCGTCGTGTCGATCTATGTCGGGTACTTCGGGGCGGCGGGCGGGATCCTGATGTTCGCGGTGCTGGCGGGCTTTCTCGACCAGTCACCGGCCCGGCTGAACGCGGCGAAGAACATGCTGTCCGGGCTGGCGAACGCGGTGGCCGGGCTGGGGTTCGCGCTGTTCGGGCCGGTGGACTGGGGGGCGGCGGCGCCGCTGGCGGCCGGGTTCCTGCTGGGCGGGTGGCTCGGGCCGAAGATCGTCCGCCGGATGCCCGGCCAGAGCCTGCGCTATGTGGCGGCGGCGTGCGGGGTGGCGGTCGCGATCAAACTCGGCTACGACTCGTACGTGGGCTGACGATCGCGAGCACGCGGCATGCTGCTGGCCCAGCAGAACCAAGGCAGTATTAGACACGCAGAAGGGTGATCTGGCGGCCGGACGGTGTGGTCGCCTGGTCGAAGCCGCCGCGTTCCTTCCAAGATGGGGCTTCGGGGCGGCGGTCGAAGATGACCAGGACGCCGCTGGTGAGGGTGAGTCGGTCGAGGTAGCGGTCGAGCTGGGCCAGACCCTCGGATTTGGGGTCGTCTGCGCCGGGTCGCCACACCTTCAGTTCCATGGCCTCGCGTTGCATCAGCCATTCGCCGTCGGGGCCCCTGTACGGCCAGCGAACGAAGACGTCGAGGCGTTTGGTTCCGGCGGCGTATTCGCGGTCGAGGTAGCCGCCGCCGTTGACGAGGCGGTGCAGGAAGGCCATGAGGATGATCTGGCAGGCGGCCTCGTGGTATCCCTCCTGCTGGATGAGGACTTCGCCGTGTTCGCGCCAGAACACGACGAACTCCTCCAGCAGGCGGGGCAGGTCGAACCGGCCGTCGGGGAGCACGAAGCTGTGCGGGTCGGCGCGCACGTACTGTTCCGACACGTCGCCGAGCACGCGCAGGATGACTTCCCGGTAGATCGGGTTGGCCACCTCCATCGGAGGCTTCTGCTTGATCAGGCCCAGATCGCGGACGTAGGACAGGTCGTCGGAGAAGGTGAGCTCGGCATGGGGGAAGTCTCCGCTCACGATCGGTTCCATCACCCGTTTGACCCGGGGCTCGTGCAGCCGGGCCGCCAGGGAGTCCAGGTGGGTGGCGCGGGCCCGGATCAGCCGCTCCTTGGCGTCCTCCACCTGCCCGTCACTGATTGTCCCGGCCACCCCCATTTCGGTGATGATCTCATCAGCGAGGGCATTGACCAGCCAGGGTTGTCCCTGGGTCAGTTCGAAGACGCGGTCCACCGCGTCCTTGGTGAACTCCTGGCCGGTCGCCTGGGTGTGCTGGTCGTAGAGTTCGGCGATCTGATCGGTGGTGAAGTCGCCCAGACGCAGCGATTTGCGGATGATGTTGAACGGGCTGGCCGCGTTGTACCGGTCGGGGGCGCCGCCGGAGGCCACCTTGTAGTCACGCAGGTCGCGCAACCCGCACAGCACCACTGACGCGGGGAACGGATAGCCATCCGGCCGTATGTTGTGACCGTCGCGAAGCTGGCTGAGGACGCTGACCAGGCTCTCGCCCTGCAGGGCGTCGATCTCGTCGAGGAACAGCACCACCCGGCGCGGGCAGCGGCGACACCACGCGCTCAGCGCCTTACCGAACCGGGTGCCCACCTGCTCCTCCGGCCAGGAGTCCGGCGGCAGCAGTCCGTCGGGCCATCCCGACAAGTCGGCGGCCCTGCGGAGCGAGTCCAGCAGGATCGTCTCCGTGGCGGCGACGTCGTCGCTGAAGATCTTGGCGCGCTCGCAGGAGAACGACAGGGCGGCGATGTCGCCCTCGGCGGCTAGGTCGGAGGCCAGGGTACGCAGCATGGTCGTCTTGCCGGTCTGCCGGGGGGCGTGCAGCACGAAGTAGCGGTCCATCTCGATGAGCGTCCGCGCTTCTGGGAGCCTCGGTACGGGGGGCAGCATGTAGTGGCGTCGTGGATCGCACGGGCCAGTGGTGTTGAAGAATTTCGCTCGGGGTGGTCGCACGATCACAGTCTGCCATCGTCTTGGTTCGGGCGTCTGCGTGAAGGCCATCCCGGATCTCGTGTGGGAAGCGGAGCGCGGGACACCTGCAACTGGGCCGCACCTCAGAGGAGTTCGCCGGCCCGGCGCAGACGGCGCTCGCGCAGAGCCGACAGCGGCGACAGACCTAGCTGCACGACTGGTACGCGGTCACGGCGAGCGCCTCCCAGGCCCCCGCCGAGCCGATCGCGCTGCCACCGAGCCGCACATGGTCTTGAGTTGTCCTCATCGATGGGTGCCGGCCGTCGAACGCCACACTGCGCGGCCTTGGCCTTGTCAGCAGTAGGCGACCCCCGGACCGAGGAAGGAGAGGTTGTGGTAGGGGGTGTACTCCGAGCGCTGCCCGGGGTACACGCAGGGGCCGTACTCAGGCCAGGAGCCGGTCGGGGGGTTGATGACGTAGATGCTCACGCGGTATTGGCCGTAGCCGCCGCTGCAGTAAACCCAGACGGTCTTGCCGTCCCGGCCGGTGGTGCAGTCGGTGGGCGCGGCGTGAGCGGGGGTGGCGATGCCGACGAGGGCGGCGGTGAGGAGGGCTGTGGCGGCCAGAGCCGCAGGCTTTCTCGTGCGCATTCGCTGTCCTCCAGCAGGTGGGCAGTGCACTTTTAGGAAAGCTTCTTACAGAAAGATGCCTGGCCTTCCCCGCGTCGTCAAGACCGCGAACGGGCCCGATGGGCGAAACGCGAGCGTGCCGTCAAGAGTGGATCTTCTTGAGGTAATTCGTATTAGCATCTTGACGCAGCATTCCGCGGGGTTGGCCGGCGCGGCCCAGGTGCCGCGCTCGGCCGTGGTCGTGAAGGCGCCACGGGCCGCGTACACCCGCTGGCCCTGGGGGTGAGCGTGGACGTCGATGATGTGGAAGCCGTACGCGAGCCGCCCCGCGCCCTGAAGCGGCGGGCTGAGCTGGCGGGTTTCCGGCATCAGCCCGCATTTACGGCACTAGAGAGTCTCCAGGATCGTCGCGACCTCGCCCACGCGCGGGTCGTCCATGGCCTTCAGCTCGGCCAGCGCCGACAGCAGGACGCCTCTGGCCGGTTCGCGGCGCCCGGCGTCGGCCAGGGCCCGGCCCAGGTCGATCAGGCACATGGCCAGCCAGCGACGGTTGCCCTTGCCCTGGTACAGGGCCACCGCCTCGCGGAAGCAGCGCAGCGCCCTGCGCCAGTCCCGAAGGGCCACGTACGCGCGCCCGAGGTTGCGCCAGATGTCGCCGTGCAGATCGGTGTTGCCGTTGGAGGCGGTGGCCGTGAGGGCCCGGCGGTAGTACTCGACCGCGAGCTCATGGTCGCCCGCCAGATGGCTGACGATGCCCAGATTGTCGAGAAGGTGGGCGATCCCGTACTGGCCGCCGAGGCTCTCGTACAGCGTCAGCGCGCGTTCCAGGCAGCGCCTGCCCTCGGCGGTGTCGCCGAGCTCGCCGTGGACCAGGCCGAGGTTGCCCAGCAGCATCGCCTCGCCCCTGGCATGTCCGGCCTGCCGGAAGCGGGACAGCGACTGCTTGAAGCAGGACAGGGCGATTTCATGCTCACCCATGTCGAAGTGGACGCAGCCGAGGGAGTTGAGCGTGAAGCCCTGCCCGGCGGGCTCCGCGGCGATCTCGGCCGCCCGCAGCGCCGACCGGGTGAACTCCAGGCCGTCGTGCCAGGGGATGTACCGGTCGAAGAAGGTGGTCATGCCGATCGAGATACGCCACGCGTGCCCGGCCCGGCCGTTGGCCGCAGCCCAGGCGATGACCGAGCGCAGGCAGTGGTACTCCCGCTCCAGCCAGTTGCGCGCCTGCCGGTGATCGTCGAACGTCAGTGGCAAGATCTGGCTGGTGCAGGGCTCGACGAAGTCCCGTACGCGGTGCGGCAGCATCTGCCTGTCGGCCTCCACGACGGTGTAGAGGTACCAGTCCAGCAGCCGGTCCACCGCGGCGTCGCGCTCACCGGCCGTCTCCTCCTCCACGGCACGGCCGGTGGCGTACAGGTGCACCAGGTCGTGCAGCTCGAAGCGGTCCGGCTGGACCTGCTTGACGAGATGGGCCGCGACGAGATGGTCGAGCAGCGCGCCGGCCTCCCGCGGCGCCACGTCGGCCAGCGCGGCCGCAGCCTCCAGCGAGAGATCTCCGGCCGAGTGCAGGCCGAGCAGGCGGAACATCCTGGCCACCGGCGCCGTCAGCGCCCGGTACGACCACAGCAGCGCGGTGTTGAGGTCGGCCATGGGGTCGTCCTCGCCGATCCCGAACTGCTCCAGCCTGGCCTTCTCGTCCTCCAGCGCGCTGACGATCCTGGCCAGGCCGCCGCCGCGGTGGGCCCGCTCGGCGATGACCGACAGCGCCAGCGGCAGGCCGTCGCACAGCTTCACCAGGCGTACGGCCGCGTCGCGCTCGTTGGCGACCTGCCGCGCGCCGATCACCTTCTCCAGCAGTTCGAGGGATTCGGGCGGGGTGAGCGGGTCGAGGCTGAGCCGGCGGGCGCCGTCCCTGGCGGCCAGCCCGCGTAGCTGGTTACGGCTCGTCACCAGCACCAGCGAGTTGGCCCCCGGCAGCAGAGGACGTACCTGCGCGCTGTCACGGGCGTTGTCCAGGAGCAGCAGCATGCGCCGGCCCGCCAGCGTGCTGCGCAGCATCGCCGCGCGCGCGTCCAGGTCGGCCGACAGGCTCGTGGCGGACACGCCCATCGCGCGCAGCAGCGTCTCGATCGCCACTTTCGGGTCCATGGGCGCGCCGGGGCCGAACCCGCGCAGGTTCAGGTATAACTGCCCGCCCGGGAAGCGGTCGATCACCTGATGCGCCCAGTGGACCGCCAGCGCGGACTTGCCCGCGCCGCCCGGGCCGCCGATCACCACGATCTCGCTGCGTCCCGGCGGGTCGGCCACCAGCCGGTCCAGCCGGGCCAGCTCGGCCAGGCGCCCGGTGAAGTGCGCGATGCCGGACGGTAGCTGCTGCGGCGTCATCGGCGCGTCGGCCACCTCGCCCTCGTCGGCTACCAGGATCGAACGGTGGGCCCGGCGCAGCGGCTCCCCGGGTCCGACGCCCAGGTCCTCGAGGAACCGGTGGGTGACGCTCTGGTAGGTCTCCATGGCCTCCGCCTGCCGCCCCGAGCGCTGCAGCGCGAGGATCAGGTTGGCCCACAGACGCTCCCTGTAGGGATGCCTGGCGATGGCGGAGCGCAGCACGGCGATTCCCTGCTCCGGTCTGCCCCATTCGAGGTGCAGTTCCGACCATCGTTCCAGGGTGCGCAACTGCTCCTCGACGAGGAGAGAGACCTCCTCGCGATGCAGCGTCTCCGAGGGGACGTTGGTCAGCAGCGGCTCGCCGCACAGCGCCATCGCCTCGGTCAGCGCGGCCAGTTCCTCGGCCGGCCCGCTCCTCTGGGAGCGTCTGATGATCTCGCGGTACCGCAGCAGGTCGAGGCTGTCGGCGGTGACGCTGATGGTGTAGCCGCCGTCGAAGGTCTGGATGAGGCCGGGATCGCCCAGGGCACGGCGCAGGCGGGTCAGATGCGTCTGCAGGGCCGCGCGCGCGTTCGGCGACTCGTCGCCGTCCCACATCCGGGCGATCAGCCGGTCGGCGGAGACGCGCTCGTTGGTGTGCAGCAGCAACGTCGCGAGCGCGATGCGCTGCTTGGGCCCGGACAACGAGATCTCCGCCGCGGCGCTCCTCACCCGCAGCGGGCCCAGGACGCTGAAGTGGATCAAGTACCCCGCCTTATGCCCCTGTGCGTTCGGCTGAGCCTAAGGGCCGCAGACACCTGGTTTCAAAAATTTCAAAGAACCTGCGTCTTTCAGCAATAGGGCTCGCGAGGGTGAGCGGGGACGCTGACGGCGTTCCACGCGTCGCGTACGGCTCGCAGTCCTTCACAGCCGAACAGTTGCAGCCCCGCCTCCATCGAGGCGCGGCGGGCCTCCTCGTGGCTCCAGTCGGACAGCTTGCGGTTGAGGGTCTCCATGTAGATCATGGCCGCGTTCTGGACGCCGATGCCGTGCACGACCGAGCCGTTGCAGGTGGGGCTGCCCGGCCGGGCGGCGTCGACGGGGGCAGATCCCTCGGCCAGCAGGTAGAACCAGTGGTTCTGCACACCGGCGGCGGCATGCACCTCCATGATCCGGACGCTCTCATTGAAGCACGGAGGGTCGCCGACCCGTGACGGGTCGTACATGTTCCGGATGGGCCCCGCGCCGACCAGGTCGACCTGCTCGCCTATCAGGTAGTCCGGCGGGTCGGCCTGCTCGTTCAGGTACCACTCGGTCACCGTCCCGAAGATGTCGCCGGTCGACTCGTTGAGGCCGCCCTTCTCGCGCGTGCCCCGCGGGCCGCCGGGCGTGAAGTCGAAGATGGCGTGCCCGAGCTCGTGCATGACGACATCGGTCGACGTCGCCTGCCGCGTTCTGCTGCTGTTGCGGCCGAAAACCGTCTTGAACTGGTCGTAGTACGCGTTCGCGTCGTCGTACCCGACACGCATCGGGAAGCTGCGGCCGTAGCCGTCGAACCCGCCGGGCTTGCTCAGCCACTGCTCCAGCATGTCCCAGCCCCCCTGCGCCGCGTGCATGGCGTCCACGCAGGCGGTGACCAGGTCGGTGCCGGTGCCGTTGCCCCAGTCGTCGTCGGGGTCGGTGTAGGTGCGGCCGTCCATGCCGCCGCAGCGCACTCCCGACCGTACGGGATCGGACATCCCGTACAGGGTGGCCGATCGGGTCGTGTCGAAGGAGACCTGGCCGTGGTAGAAGCTGTTCCCCACGCCGTCGAGCACCTCGTCCCAGGAGTCGATCACCTTGCCGGTGCGGGCGTCGACGAGGACGCGCATCCGGCTCGGGCGCGTGCCCTTGACGCCGGTGATCACTGTCTCGTACGCCAGCACGCCGCCGCCGCGCGCCAGGACCGTCAGCGTGGGCGGCGTCATGTCGCTTCCCGTGCCTACCTCGCGGCGGGCCGCCGCGCCAGCGTCTTGCGCGGACACCTCCGGCCGGGTTTCCACCGACAAGGCCTGCTCCTGGTTGACCGAGGTGCTGAGGACGCGTCCTTCCGCGTCGGTGACCACGACGAAGTCACCGCCGCGTACGGGCAGGCCCGCGTACGTACGCTCGTACGGGACATAGCGCAGTCCGTGAGCCCCGGACACCACGCGGCCCCGCACGACCTCGTCCTGGCCGGAGCGGTGGATCAGCTCCAGCCGGTCGGCGACGAGGCGGTCGGCGGCGGAGGCGGCCAGGGCCGAGGGGTCGGGCGGCGCTGCGGCGATATAGGGCGGAACGGTCAGTACCGCCGCCATCGCCACCTTAAGGACAGTCGCACGTCTCATCGGGGGT
Source organism: Nonomuraea aurantiaca (assembly GCF_020215705.1). GTDB lineage: Bacteria > Actinomycetota > Actinomycetes > Streptosporangiales > Streptosporangiaceae > Nonomuraea > Nonomuraea aurantiaca. The sequence goes on from NZ_JAIWNB010000019.1 coordinate 24,872, forward strand.
GATCCTTTCCATGACGTCCGCGGACGGGGCATCGATCGAGGCGCTGATCGTCAGAACGTGCGCGCGCAAGATACGCGCCGCGCGCGCGACCGGGACGCGGCTGGCGGCGCGCAGGGCGAGGTCGATCTCGGCGCGGCAGGCCCGCGACGCCGCGGCCAGCGCGGTCGCCCGCCCGTGCGGCTCGTTCGCGCCGGTGAGGCCGGGCATGCCCAGGAGCTGGGGGATCATCGAGGTCCGCGCCGCGAGCATCGCCCGGGTGGTGGTGGCCAGGCGGGTCGGCCCCCCGCGCAGCGCGAGAACGTCCTCGGCCAGCAGGAACGCCCGTCCGCAGTGCCCGCCGAACTCCCTGAGCGCCTCCATGACCGCCGTGCCGGCGCCGCCGAGCTGCGCCCCGATCCGTACGGGGAACTCAAAGAGCGCGGCGAACAGGTCGCCGGCGTCGGTCGTGCCCGGGTCGGCGATCCTTTCGGCCCTGATCCTGGTGAGCTCGGCCAGCCAGTCGGCGAACGCCCAGGACGCCTCCGGAGCCGACTCCGCGACCAGGCGGGCGGCCTGCGACAGCAGGAAGTCGCAGGCCAGCACGGTGACGGCGGACTCCCAGTCGACCCCGCGCGCCCGCCCCCGCATCGTCGCGCCCGCGTCCGGTGCCCCCCCTTCCGGCGCGCCGATCAGGGACAGGGCGCCGAGCGCGGCCAGGTCCATCGCCGCGCCGGCCCCCGCCAGCTCGGCCCGGGGGTGCGCTCCGGCCGCGACGACCCCGGCCAGCAGCAGCGACGCCGGGCGAAGCCCCGACCCTGTGGTGAGCAGCCGCGCGATGAAGGGCCACTCCTCGCGTACGGCGGACACGGCCGTCTCGGCGCAGGCGGCCAGGAACGGGCCCAGGTACAGCCGGTCGTCCGGGTTCAGCTCGACCGGCTCGGCCGCCTCCCCGGCCGACAGCACCCCTCGCCGGGCGAGGGCGAAGATCGGCTGGTCGCTGTGCGCGGTGGCGGCCAGGACGCGCCAGGCCAGATGGTAGCGGCGGGCCGCGTGGCGGGCGGTCTCGAAGTGGCCTACGTACGCACGGGCCAGCCGCCGTACGTACGCCTCGCGCGCGGCGCCGGGATCGTCCGGATGTGCGGCGATGGCGTCGGCCGCCAGCAGTGCGCTCTGCACCGCGTAGCCGAGCCCTTCGCCGGTGAACGGGTTGACCAGCCCGGCGGCGTCCCCGACCAGCAGCCGGCCCTCGTACCCGGCGAGCGCGGGGGCGAATCCGGTGCTGACCGGCCCGGACACGAGCTCACCGAGGGGCTGGGCCGTCGCGAACGCGGGGTCGGCCCCGGCGAGCCGCTCGATCGCCGAGGCCAGCAGATCGGCCGCGCTCTCCTGGCGGTCTCCGATGCGGACGGCGCCGACGGTGCACCTTCCCGGTCCCGCGGGCAGGATCCAGATCCCGGCGGGGCGCTCGTGCGGATCGGCAGGGGCGGGGGGCGTCAGATGGAGCAGCATCCGGGAATCCCGCTCCGGCAGAGCGAACCGCTGGACGACGGCCATGCCCTCGCCGTGCGGCCGCCTGCCGGGCAGCGAGCCCGTCGCGAGGACGACATGCCGGGCCAGGACCGCCACCTCGCCGGCGCCTCCGGCGATCATCGCCCGGTGCCCGTCGGGGTGCGGTTCGCAGCGGGTCATGCGCCCCGGCAGCAGGGCCGCGCCGAGATCGGTGGCGAGCCCGCGCAACCGCGTACGAAGCCACTCACGGTCGCAGACGGCGGCGCCGACGCCGGGGAGCGGACGGGCCGGGCCGTCGCCGAACCGGACATCGACCCCCTCCACCGGCCATACCCCGTCGAAGGCCGCGATTCCAAGGGTGCGCAGGGCGTCCATGGCGGAGGCGCTGAGCGCGACGTCGTGGGTCGCGCCCGGTTCGCCGCCGTCCACCAGCAGGGTGCGCAGCCCGTGCCGGGCCAGCGCCGCGGCCGTCGCGCCGCCCGCCGGTCCCGCCCCGACCACCAGCACGTCCGCGCAGCGGGTCAGCACGGGGCCTCCCGCCACAGCGAGGTGGCGACGCTGAGCAGCGCCTGGCGGCCCGCGCCGCCGTCGCCGAGGCCACCGAGGGGGGCGAGGGCGGCGAGCGACTCGTCGTAGGCGGCGCGGGCCAGATCGTGGGCGGCGCTCATGCCGCCGTAGGCGATGACGAGCGTACGTACGCGCGGCAGGTCCGCGGCGGTGAGGGCCGGGTCGAGCAGGAGCGCGGCCAGCTCGCCCGACGGCGCGTCACGCAGCGCGCACAGCGTCGGGGCGCCGAAGAGCCCGAGCAGATGATCGGTTCCGGCGGGTTTGCCGGAATCGGTGGCCGGTCCGGCCAGGTCGAGGCAGTCGTCCAGGATCTGGAAGGCGACCCCCAGCTGGCGGCCGAAGGCGGCCAGCGCCTCGGCCCGGGGCGGTCCCAGCCGCGCCTCCGCCGCCCCGAGCACGCAGCACAGCCGGAACAGCGCGCCGGTCTTGCGCTCGACGAGCTCGTCGTAGTCCGCGAGTGTGTACGTGGTGTCGAAGGCGCGTTCCACGTCCAGCAGCTCGCCCTGAGCCAGGTGGGCGACGGCCGCGCTGATCAGCCGGTTCGGGCCGGTGCCCAGGTCGGCGGCCTCCGTACCGGCCAGGGCCAGGCAGGACAGCCCGGCCAGCACCGCCAGCTCCGGCCCCGCGACCAGGTGCGCGGCAGGGGCGCCGCGGCGGGTCGGCGCCCGGTCGATCACATCGTCGTGCACCAGAGAGGCCAGGTGCAGCAGCTCCACCACGGCGCCGAGCCGCACGACCCGTTCCCTGTCGTGCGGGCCGCACCGCGCGGCGGCGCCGAGCAGCGTCGAGCGCAGGCGCTTGCCCGGCCGGTCGACGAACCCGGTCACCAGGTCGCGGGCCGGCCGGGGGAGCCCGGCCACCAGCCCGCGCAGCCTGTCCTGGACCTGAGCCGAGTAGGCCGTGGCGGCCGTGGCCTCAGGCATCCGCCCCGACCGGGCCAAGGTACTGGACGGTCGGCACCCGGCTGAGGATGGTGTGCATCTTCTGGTAGAGGTCGTCGCCGTTCATCATCGTGAGGAGCTGCTGCCGGTTCATGCCCACGGTCTGGGCGAAGAGCGCGTGGATCTGCTTGGCGGCGTTGTACTCCTGGGCCGACAGTCGCGGGCGCAGGCCGTCCACCACCTTGCCGGCGTCGCTCACATGCTGTGAGGTGATCACCCGGTCAGGGGTGTCGGGCGTGGTCAGGACGGTCTCCAGAACCGATCGGTACGTTTCGTACAGATGCTTGGCGTAGTCCTTCTCCAGGGCGCTGGCCTCCTTGCCCTTCACGCGGTCGACGAGCGCCTGGAAGTTGACGTAGAACAGGCGGACCAGCATCCGGCCCACCCGGCTGCGCAGCAGGAAGTCGTCGCGGAACCGGTCGGCGAGCTTCTCGTCCCCCACCAGCGGCAGGTCGTACATCTCGCCGGCCCCTTCCAGGAAGGAGCAGTTCACCTGGGTCCAGTCGATCCGGGTTCTGCCGTCACCGCCCAGGCACACGGCCGCGCCGGCGTCGCCGTCGTGCAGGCAGAACCCGGTGTCGACCTGCACCATGTCGTCGAACATGTAGAAGTCGTGGTTCGCGAAGAAACCGAGGTCCACCGGGGTCACGCCGAGGCCGACGACGATGCTGGAGGTGTACCAGCTACCGGCGCCCGCCTTGTCCACCTTCATGTCGAAGTCGATCACGTCGCAGGTGACGGGGAAGTCGGGGTCGCCCAGATCCTGGTACGGCCGGACGTTCATCTCGGCCAGGATGGGCCCGATCCGTGTGCACAGCCCCGAGTAGTCGGAGGCCATGCCGACGAGCATGCCGATCAGCGGATGGCGGACGCCTATACGTGGCATCTCCTTGTTCTCGCTGGTGGTGAACTCGTCGAAGTTGTCCAGGTCGGTGATCTTGACGACCGCCGCGTCGACCAGGTTGCGGCCGTCCTTGCGCAGCCTGGTGAACCGGGTCAGTTCCCCGATGGCGGGGCCGGTTCCTCCCGCCCAGCCCCCCTGCACGATGACATCGCCCGGGACGGCGCCGTGCGTCGAGCCGACCGCGTGCCCGGCGGTCAGGATGGACGGGGCTCCGCCGTTGGACAGATCGCGGACGAGGCAGCCGAACGTGCCCCAGTCATCTGTCCTCTCGTTGCCGATCCCGACGCCCTGGTTCGCGGTTTTCCGCAGCGTGGCGTCCTGGGCCGCCGGGTCCCGCCGGCCGCCCGTAGGTCCGCCAGCGCGTCCGCCCGTGCGTCCGAACGAGTACGGGCCGGCCTGGATGACGTCCACACCCCATTTGCGGCCGTCCACCTCGACCGTTCTGGGCAGCAGGCGGCTGCGCGCCACGTACCCCTGCGGGCGCTTCTTGGCCACCGACGCGATGACCACGGGCTCGTCGGTCAGCTCTCCACCGCGCCGACGGAACCCGTAGCCGAACGCGGTGGTGCCGGGGACGGCGGCGAACGCCCCGAGCACGGCCTCCTTCCCGCGCCTCAGCGCCTCCTCATGCTCAGGAAGAAGTCTCATGAACGTCGGTCCCCCTTCAGCCGGAGATGGCGTTGCCGCAGCCCACCGAGCCAGAACACAGCCGCGGTGTCGTCGTTGGGGCTGAAGTCCGTGGACACCGTCGCCACGGCCAGCGCTGTCAGCGCCGTCAGCGCATCGCCGCCGTTGTCGGCGGCCTTATGGGCCAGGCCGTCGAGCAGTCGGTCGCGGGAGGCGCCGGTCAGACCGGCCGCCGCGAGGTCGCGTACCGCGTCCCGTACGAGCTGGAAGCGTGTGGGGGCGAGCTCAGGCAGGCGGCCCCGCAGGCGCTCGGCGGTGGCCCGCGACACCCCGTGCTCGTCGGGGAACGGCACGGGATAGACCGCGCCTAATCGCGCGACCTGGAGGACCATCTCGATCTCCTGGCCGGTCAGCGTCTGTTTCGGGAAAGTCGCGGCCCCGGTCACCCCCGCCAGGATCGTCACGCCGGCGGCGCGCAGGACGTAGCGGCGCGTGAGGTGGTTCACGCCTGGGCCTCCTTGACGTCGGGAGCGGGCCGGCCACCGCAGCCGGCCAGGGCTGTGGGCGTGCCCGCCTTACGTACGCCGGACTGCAGCGACGGGCAGAATCCCTCGGGCAGCGGCGGCATCGGCTTGAGTACGGGCGGGGAGGAGGGCGACTGGAGCAGCCGCCTGGCGAAGGCGACCGCCATCGCCCTGTAGACGAGCAGTTCCTGGCAGCAGACCGGATAGTCCTGGGTGTGGATCTGCCACAGGAACAGACCCGCCGTGACGGCCCAGTCGGGGGTCTTCTCCTCCGGCGCGTCGCAGATCGGATCGCCGACGATGCAGAAGTCGGTGGTCCTGTCCTGGATGTCGGCGGGCAGGACCTTCCTGCCCAGGATGCCGCCGCCCACGCGTGTGTTGGGCAGGCCGTTGTCGGCCCCGATGGTCGCGTCGTAGGAGGTGTCCCCGCCGCTCTGGGGGTCGGAGATCATCAGCACCGCCCGGATGGCCTTGCGCTCCTCGGCGTCCAGCATGGGGAGTGCCTGGTTGATCACCATCGCGCCCTGCGAGAATCCGATCAGGCCGATGTTCATTCCCGGGCACATGCGTACCAACCGGCGTACGGCGATCGTCAGGATCCACTTCCCATCGTTCATCGACGGCAGGAACGCCTTCAGGCTGACCTGGCCCGCGGGGTAGGGCAGGGAGTACGTCTTGGTCTGGTCCGCCGGCAGGACAGTCAGCGCTTCCTGGGCGTACACCCCCGTCACCCCGGACATGCCCAGCGGATCGTTCATGGCCTGCGCGGAGCCGCGCAGCCCGATGATGAAGTACGAGGCGCACTGCAGCCCGGACCGCGCGCCCTTGGTGGCCACCGCGTTCGGCGCCGGGACCAGCGCCAAGATCAGCAAAGTCACTATCGGCAGGATCCGACGCATATGGGTCCTCCTCGTGTCTATGTTCAGGACAATGACAGAACGCGCTGACTTATCGCTGTCATCGGACAGGCGTCGCCCTCCACCGATGTCAGCGCGATGAAGTCGGGTCCTGTGGGGCTCAAGAACTCGAATCGCTTCCAGGGCAGAGGCAGGGGTGCCGAGTGGCTGGGTCCGGGTTGCTTGGGATCATGTCGCGTGATCTTGTCTACGGTGTACGCCGTCACCCGTCGTCTGCTGTCTTTGCCCGCGCTGCTGCTCCGCAGGAGTGTTTCCAAGGAGGCGGAACCGCTGGTCCTGCGTCATCAGAACGCGGTCCTACGCCGACAGATCCCGCGGGTGCGCTACGAAGGGGCCGACCGTCTGTGGTTGGCGGCGCTTGCGCGTCTGATCCCTCGCCATTGCTGGGCGGAGATCTTCTTGATAACCTCGGCCACCCTGCTGGCCTGGCACCGCAGTCTCGAGGCGAATAAGTGGGGCCACAGCAATCGTCGCCGTCCCGGACGGCCACCCACCGCAGCCGCGGTCAAGACCTCATCTTGCGCATGGCCGCGGAGAACCCGAGGCGGGGCCACCGGCGCGTTCACGGTGAACTGACCCTGTACGTGCCGAAAACCTCATCCGTGCAGCTCAGGCGGCGCGTTGGTACTCGTGGAGGATGCCGCCGAGTCGATCGCGCCGGCGGACGTCGAGGCCGTTCAGCTGTTCCGGTGCGATGATCGGTTGGGAAAGCGGCGCAAGGGAGCCGCGGCGCGGAGAGTCCGGTGGAACCGGTGTTCGTTGTAGAAGGATTCGTATCTTGACGATGGCGTATTGGTGAGTAGGGCGGGTGGGACTTGAACCCACGACCCACGGATTATGAGTTCGTAGGTCGTGGGTCTGGGGAGTGCGAGCACGTACGTGAGATGCGCGGTGTCGATCGTCCGACGTGTGCCTAGGCCGGCGAGTCCGCCGCTGCCAACGGGAAGTCCGCGATTGTCCGCCAGACCGCACCGTCGTAGGCCACCAGTTGGACTACCCCCACCCGCGCCGTGACCGGCAGCCCGCGCTCGATCGCCGTCCCCGCCTCGTCGAGGGCGGCGCCGTCGCTCTCGTACCCGACCGAAAGGTGCGGCATTACCGTTTCGTACTTGCCCCCATACGGTCGGGCCTCGGGCCAGCGTGCGGTCACCGCGTGTGTGAGCCGGACGAACGGCTCACCGGGCACCGGCTCCAGATACAACAACCCGGGTAGCCGCGCACACCTGGCGAACACCACGTCGAAGGCCGCGTACCCGGCGAAGAGCTCAGCCAGCGCCGCCCGATCGACGGCGTCGAGCGGCTGGAACGGATACATCACCGTCACGTGCGCCGGTACCCCGTACGCCGCGGACGGGTCGAGCACGGTCCGCCAGCGGCCCACGACCGGCTCGGTCTCCGGGATGGGCACCACGAGCGCCGTAAGCCCGGCGGGGTAGCGACTCATCAAGACTCCCTGAACGTGGAATCCCGCGCCCTCGGTTCGCGAGGAGAGGTCGCGAGGAGAGGTCGCGAGGAGAGGAGGTCATTCGAGCTTGGCGAAGCGGGTGGCCACCTCGCGCCAGATCGGCGTCGACACCGGCTCGTCGGCCACCGCCCGCGCGTAGACCTCGTCAGGGTCGAAGCCGTCGACCCGCCACTCGCGGATGCGCGCCGGCAGCACCTCCGGATGGAACTGCACCCCCCACGCCTGCTCCCCGACCCGGAAGGCCTGGTACGGGCAGGCCGTGGTCTGCGCCAGCCAGACCGCCTCCGGCGGCAGGGCGGTGACCGCGTCGACGTGGTGCTCGATGGCGGGCACCACCTCGGGCAGGCTGTGGAAGAGCGTGTCGTCGTCGGCTTCGGGCCGCAGCGTCACGGGGAGGCTGCCGTTCTCCGGGGCGCCCGCGTCAGGGGTCACCTCGCCGCCCGCGACCTCGGCCAGCATCTGACCGCCCAGGCAGATGCCGAACATCGGCACGCCCTCGTCCAGCGTCTGCGCCATCAGGCTCCTGGCCGTGGCCAGCCATGGCGCGCGGTCGTCGTCGCTCGGCAGGAAGCCGCCGCCCAGCATGATCATGGCGTCGTGCGACAGCCTGGCAGGGAGTGGGGCGCCGTCGTAGGCGGGTACGACGTCCAGCCGCAGCCCAGCCTCCTCCAGCCAGCCGCCGAGGCGGCCGGGGCCGCCGCTCCTGCTGTTCTGCACGATCAGCACGTCACGCATCGACACCCTCCAGCGTCGCCATCTTCCTTGCCCTTCACGCGTCGACTCCGGTCGTCCGCGTGCTCACATCAGGCCCGCCGACTGCGCGGTGTGCCGCAGCAGGAGTGCGGTCGTCACCGGGCCCACGCCGCCCGGGACCGGAGTCAGCGCCCCGGCTCGGTCCGCGACCGCGGCGGAGGCCACGTCGCCGGCCAGCCCGCCGTCGTCGGTCGGGTTGGTGCCGACGTCGATGACGACCGCGCCGGGCGCCACGTGCTCCGCCCCGATCAGCCCGGCCCGGCCCACGGCCGCGACCAGCACCTCGGCCGTGGACGTGACGGCCGGCAGGTCGCGGGTGCGCGAGTGGCAGACGGTCACCGTCGCGTTCCGGTCGAGCAGCAGGTGCGCCAGGGGCTTGCCGACCACCGTCGAACGGCCGACGACCACGGCCCGGCGGCCCGCCAGCTCGACTCCGTAGTGGTCGAGGAGGGCCAGCACGGCGGCCGCGGTGGCCGGGGCGAACGCGGGCAGCCCGGCGGCCAGCCGGCCCAGGGACAGCGGGTTGGCGCCGTCCACGTCCTTGGCCGGGTCGATGGCGGCGGCCAGCTCCTGCGCCGACACGCCCGGGGGGAGCGGGGTCTGCAGCATGACGCCGTGCACGTCGGGGTCGGCGCTGAGCCGTTCGAGCGTCTCACGGATGCCGGTGGCCGTGGCTTCGGGGCCGAGGTCGGCCAGCTCGAAGGCGATGCCCACACCTGCGGCGGCCTTGGCGATCGAGCGTACGTACCAGAGGCTCGCCTCGTCGGCGGTCGCGACGACGACGGCCAGCTTCGGCTGCGGCCCGGCCGCCACCCGCGCCGCCGCCTCCGCCCTGATGGCGGCGGCCAGTTCCTTACCCGTGAGCGTCTTCACCCATAGATCCTCTCGTACGGCCCGCCGACCACATGACCATCCCCCGCCACAGCTCCCCCAAGGGGACGCGATGTGCGGCAGGGAGCCGGGTAGCGTCACGTGGCGGTGAGGCCCTCGCGGACCCTGGCCGTCACCCACTCCGCCCTGGCGACCGTGGCGTCCACATCGGCCAGCCGGGCCCGGAGCCGGTGGAGGGCCTTCTCGTCCTTGATGCCGCCCAAGTTGACCTCGACGTTCACCCGCGCGGTCGTGAGCGCGGCGCGGGCCGCCTCGGCCGCCGCCGCCACGTCCGTGACCACGTTGGGGTTGCCGATCGGCAGGAGTTGCTCGCAGAGCTCGACCAGTCGCGTGGCCGTCTCGACCACCCTGGCGGGCGGCTCGGCCGCGCCGACGAGGGCCGCGGCGATCGCCGCGCTGCGCTCCGGGCCCTTCGGCAGCCGGTAGGCGTCCGTCACCGCGGTGAAGGCCGCCGCGTCCTCCTCCAGCAGGCGCAGCGCCCGCGCGCGCATCGTGTCGGTCTCGGCGATCACCGCGACGATGGTCTCGGCGTGGCCGGTGTACTTCTCCCCTGTGGTGTAGCGGGCGACCATGCCGAGCAGCGCGGCGGCCTGCGCGGCGTGCAGGGCCGCCGTGGCGCCGCCTCCCGGCGCGGGCACGTGTGCGGCGAGCTGGGCGAGGAAGTCGGTGATCCTGGAGTCGCGCATGGCGGCATTCTGCCAGGCCACGACCCCGTACCGCTTACTCGCGGTGGATCGGCCGGGTCGCGTCCTCCGGTCCCCGGTACGGCGGGATCAGGCCGTACGTGGGCCCGGCCGGAAGGGGCTGCGGCGTCGAGCGCCAGCGCGACGGGAAGGCCGAGCCCACCAGCAGCAGCACGCCCAACATCAGCAGCACCCCGGAGTAGGTCAGGGTCAGGAACCCGCCCCAGAAGACCTCGGAGAAGATCCGTTCGGGCATCAGATGGAGGCCGCTGACGTCCAGAATCGGCAGCAGCCCGAAGGCGGTGAACTCCAGCCCGCCCACCAGCGAGGCGACGGGCGACAGCCGCGAGGAGAGCAGCGGCGCGAGCAGGATCCCCGAGACAACGACCGCGCCGATCCCGGCCCAGGAGATGACGAACTGCTGGAAGCTGCGGCTGAACTCACCGACGCCGTAGAAGAGTCCGACGGCGATCAGCGGAGGGAGGAGCAGTCCCGCGACCACCCCGAGCACATGACGGGCACCATTTGACATGATCAACCCCGTTTGTCGGTTTCCGCCACAACCTACCGCGTGGACTCCCTGACGACGAGGTCCGGTTGGAACATGATCTGCTGGTGCGCGTGCGTCCCCGGGTTGTCGCACTCGTCGAGCAGCAGCTCGGTGGCCACCCGGCCGAGCTGGTACGTGGGCTGCCGGACGGAGGTCAGCGACACCGTGGAGGCCGAGGCGAAGTCGATGTCGTCATAGCCGATCAGCGACACGTCCTGAGGCACCCGTACGCCCGCCTGGAGCAGGCCGCGCAGCATGCCGAGCGCGAGCAGGTCGTTGGCGCAGAACAGCGCGTCCGGAAGCGTCCCCTCGGCGATCAGCATCTCGGCCGCCTGCTGGCCCGCCTTCGCCGTCATCGCGGGCATCGCGACCTCGAGCAGCTCGCGCGGCTCGCGGCCGGCGGCGGCCATCGCCTGCTCGGCGCCGCGCTTGCGGTCCTGGCACTGGCGGATCACGGGGGGTCCGGTGACGTAGCCGAGGCTGCCCGCGCCGCCCTCCAGCAGGTGGGCGACGGCCATCGAGCCGCCGGTCACGTCGTTCACGGCGACCGCGCACTGGTCGGAGCGCTCGGCCGGATGGTCGACGAGCACCACGCAGATGCCGCGTCCCCGCAGCTGGTCGAGCCGGCCCGGATCCTCGTCCGACGGCGTGATGAGCACCCCGCGCACCCGCTGCTCGGCGAACACCAGCAGGTTGCGCTCCTCCTTCATCCGGCTGCCCGAGGAGTTGCCGAGGATGACGGCGTAGCCGCGCTCGCTGGCCACGTCCTCCACCCCGGCGGCCACGTCGGTGAAGAACGGGTTGCCGATGTCGATCACGGACAGGCCGACCGTGCGGCTGTGGCCGGCCCGCAGCGTCGAGGCGGAGCCGTGCCTGACGAAGCCGAGCTCCCTGATGGTCGACTCGACCCGGATCCGGGTGGAGTCGGCCACCTTCTCAGGACGGTTGAGCACGTTGGACACCGTGCCGGGCGACACGCCCGCCCGGGCCGCGACGTCCTTGATGCTCACCGTGGTCACGAGCCCTCCTCCGTCCGTCTCATGAGATGACCTCGGCAAGCTCGGTCATGGGTGCCCCCGTGGCTCGTAGGTGCGCAGGCTCTCGCTTCGTCGTACCAGAGCCCGCATGCCGGCCAGGTCGCCGACCAGGCCGCGCGCCCGCGCCTGGACCAGCGCGTTCCCCAGGGCGGCCGCCTCGACGGGGCCCGCGACGACCGGCAGGCCGGTGGCGTCGGCGGTGAGCTGGCACAGCAACGCGTTGCGCGATCCGCCGCCCACCAGGTGGACGACCTCGACCGGCCGTCCGCTCAGCCGGACGGCGTCGGCGACGGCCCGCTGGTAGGCGAGGGCGAGGCTCTGCAGGATGCATCGTACGGCCTGCGCCCGATCCTCCGGCGCCGCCTGCCCCGTACGCGCGCAGTAGTCCGCGATCCGGGCGGGCATGTCGCCCGGCGGCAGGAACGACGGATCGTCCGGATCGATGACCGCCTCGGTCCTGGCCTCGGCGGCGGCGGCGAGCAGCGGCTCCAGCGCGGGGTCGCCCCACACCCGCAGGCACTCTTGCAGGATCCACAGGCCCATGACGTTGCGCAGGTAGCGGGTGGTGCCGTCGATGCCGGCCTCGTTGGTGAAGTTGGCCAGACGGCTCTCCTCCGTGAGCACCGGGGCGGGCAGCTCCACGCCGACCAGGGACCAGGTGCCGCAGGAGATGTAGGCGAAGCGGTCACCGGTGGCGGGCACGCCGACCACGGCCGAGGCGGTGTCGTGCGAGCCCACCCGGGCCAGGGAGGTGGTGTAGCCGATCTCGGCGGCCACGTCGGGCCGCAGCTCCGCGACGCCGCCATCCGAAATTTCGGGAAAAATCCGGCTTGGGAGGCCGAGGCGGTCGATCAGGTCCCAGGCCCAGTCCCGCTTGGTGACGTCGTACAGGCCGGTCGTCGAGGCGTTGGTGCGCTCGGCGCCGCGTTCGCCGGTCAGCCAGTAGCCCAGGAGGTCGGGGATGAGCAGCATCGTCTCGGCCCGGTCCAGCCGGTCGCAGGCGAGTTGGTTGATCGTGTTGAACCGGAGGAACTGCAGCCCGGTCACCTCGTACGGATCGATCCGCTCGGTCACCTTCTCGGTACGCCCGTCGCGGTAGTGCACCGGGTTGCCGATCAGCGCTCCGTCACGGTCGAGCAGGCCGTAGTCGATGGCCCACGCGTCGATGCCGACCGACTCGGCGGGCCCGGCCCTGCGCAGCCCGTCGAGCACCCCCTGGTAGAGGGAGAGGATGTCCCAGTGCAGCGTCCCGGCCACGCGTACGGGCCGGTTGACGAAACGGTGTTCCTCTACGAGCCGCACGCTGTCGGCCGACACGTCGGCACTCATGACCCGCCCGCTGGAGGCGCCAAGGTCCACTGCAGTGAATCGCACCCCCCGATTAAAACGTAACAATCACAAAGACGCCAGAAGACAGGTGAAGGCATTGACGCCTGCTGGTCCAGCGCTTAGATTCCGGGTTCGTCGCGATTAAAACGTTTGTTGTCCGGAGGATGCATGAGCGGTGCCCCCACCCTCGCGCTCGCGAACGTCAGCAAGTCGTTCGGGGCCGTACGAGCGCTGCGCGACGTCTCACTCGAACTGTTCGCCGGCGAGGCGCACGCGCTCGCGGGGGAGAACGGCGCGGGCAAGTCCACCCTGGTCAAGACGCTCGCGGGCGTCCACCGGCCCGACACCGGCCAGGTCCTGCTGAACGGCGAGCCGGTCGTCTTCACCGGACCGGCCGACGCCCAGCAGGCCGGCGTGGCGGTCATCTACCAGGAGCCCACGCTCTTCCCCGACCTGTCCGTGGCCGAGAACATCTTCATGGGCCGCCAGCCCCGCCGCACCCTGGGCCGCATCGACCGCAAGGAGATGCACGGCCAGGCGCGGCGGCTGTTCGAGCGGCTCGGCGTCGCACTCGACCCCGAGCAGCCCTCGCGCGGCCTGTCCATCGCCGACCAGCAGCTCGTCGAGATCGCCAAGGCCCTCTCCCGCGAGGCCCGCGTCCTGGTCATGGACGAGCCGACGGCCGCGCTGTCGGGCAACGAGGTGGCGCGGCTGTTCTCGGTGGTCGAGGCGCTGCGCGAGCACGGCTGCGCGATCCTGTTCATCTCGCACCGGCTGGATGAGATCTTCTCGCTCTGCCAGCGGGTCACGACGCTGCGCGACGGCGCGTGGATCGCCAGCGAGCCGGTCGCCGGTCTCACCCACGACGACCTGGTCCGGCGCATGGTGGGCCGCGAGCTCGGCACGCTCTACCCCAAGGAGGCGGCCGAGCTCGGCGAGGTCGCCCTCCAGGTGGACCGGCTGACCCGCGAAGGCGTCTTCACCGACGTCTCCTTCCAGGTCCGGCGGGGCGAGATCGTCGCGCTCGCCGGTCTGGTGGGCGCCGGGCGCAGCGAGGTGGCCAGGGCGGTGTTCGGGGTGGACCGCTGGGACGCGGGCTCCGTCTCGGTGGCCGGCCGGCCGCTGCCCGCCGGGAGTCCCACGGCGGCGATGGGCGCGGGCCTGGCCCTGGTGCCGGAGGACCGCCGCCAGCAGGGGCTGGTCATGGAGCTGTCGATCGAGCGCAACATCGGCCTGACCGGGCTGGGCTCGCTGCGCAGGGGAGTGACGATCTCCCGTACGGCCGAGCGCGACCGGGCCAAGGACTGGGCGGTGCGGCTGCAACTGAAGTTCGCCCGGCTCAGCGACGGGGTGGGCGTGCTGTCCGGCGGCAACCAGCAGAAGGTCGTGCTGGCCAAGTGGCTGGCCACGAAGCCGTCCGTACTGATCGTGGACGAGCCGACCCGCGGCATCGACGTCGGCACCAAGGCGGAGGTGCACCGGCTGCTGTCGGAGCTGGCCGGGCAGGGCATCGCGGTGCTCATGATCTCCTCCGACCTGCCGGAGGTGCTGGGCATGGCCGACCGCGTGCTGGTCATGCACGAGGGGCGGCTGACCGCCGAGCTCTCCCGCGCCGACGCGACAGAAGAGAGCGTGATGAACGCCGCCACCGGGAGGGCCGCATGACGACGGCCACCGCGCCACCCGAGCAGACGACGCCCGCGCGCAGCGCCCGCGGCCTCGTCGACCTGGTGTTCCGCGCCCGCGAGCTGAGCCTGGTCATCGCGCTGGCCGCACTCGTCGGCGTCACGGCCAGCGTCAACGGCAACTTCCTGTCCGGGCAGGGCATCGAGGACATCCTGCTCAACACCGCCACCCTCGCGCTGCTGGCCGTCGGCCAGTCCATGGTGGTGATCACCCGCAACCTCGACCTGTCCGTCGGCTCGGTGGTGGGGCTGGTCGCCTTCGTGACCGGCGACCAGCTGGCCAGCGGCTGGGGCATCCTGCCCGCCGTCCTGCTCGGGGTGGCGATCGGCGCGGCCTGCGGGCTGATCAACGGCCTGCTGGTCAGCTTCTGCCGGGTCCCCGCCCTGGTGGTGACGCTCGGCACCCTCTACGTGATCCAGGGGATCGACCACTACATCGCCCACGGGCGGCAGATCAACGCGGTCAACCTGCCGCCGGGACTGCTGTCGCTGGGCAACGGCTCGGTGCTCGGGGTGCCGTACCTGCCGCTCATCACGCTGGTGATCATGGTGGCGATCGGCTACTACCTGCGGTCCTACCCGAGTGGCCGGGAGTTCTACGCGATCGGCTCCAGCCCGGAGGCCGCCCGGCTCGCCGGCGTGCCCGTCAGACGGCGGATCCTGCTCGCCTACCTGGTCAGCGGCTGCCTCGCGGGGCTGGCGGGGGTGCTCTGGCTGGCCAGGTTCGGCACGGTCATCGCCGACTCCGCGCACGGCTGGGAGCTGCTCGTGGTCAGCGCGGTCGTGGTGGGCGGCGTCGCGATCACCGGCGGCGTCGGCAGCGTGTACGGCGCGGCGCTCGGCGCGCTCCTGCTCACCACGATCGGCAGCGCGCTGGTCGTGCTCCGGGTCAACCCGTTCTGGCAGCAGGCCATCACCGGCGCGCTGCTCCTGCTGGCGATCAGCGTGGACCGGGTGCTCGCTCTCAGACTGGCCCGCCTGCTCAGGAACAGGAGCCGTCATGGCTAAGGTCTTGCGCTGGGACGTGCTGGTCGGCGCCCTGCTGATCGCGGTGTTCGCGGCCGGCTCGCTCACCTCGCCCGGCTTCGCGACCGTCGACAACCTGTCGTTCGCGCTCGGGGACCTGGGCGAGATCGCGCTCATCGCGCTGGCCATGACCATGCTGGTGGTGGCCGCCGAGGTGGACCTGTCGGTCGCCTCCGTGCTCGGGCTCTCCAGCGCGCTGGTCGGCTCGCTCTGGGACGGCGGCATGGCCATCGAGGCGATCATCCCGATCGCCGTACTGACCGGCGCCGTGTGCGGCCTGGTCAACGGCCTGCTGGTGACCCGGCTCGGGCTGCCCTCGCTGGCCGTCACGATCGGCACGCTCGCCCTCTACCGCGGCCTCGCCTACGTCGTGCTCGGTGACCGGGCGGTCGCCCAGTTCCCGCCGGACTACACCGCGCTCGCCGTGAACGACGTGCCCGGGACGCCCATCCCCTACCCGATAGCGGTGTTCGTCCTGCTGGCCGCCGCCGTGGGCGTGGTCCTGCACGCCACCGGCTTCGGCCGGGCGCTGTACGCGATCGGCGCGCAGGAGCAGGCCGCGTTCTTCGCCGGGATCCGGGTCAAGCGCATCAAGCTGCTGCTCTTCGTGATCTCCGGCACCGTCGCCGCCTTCGCCGGCGTCGTCTTCACGCTCAGGTACGGCTCCGCCCGCGCCGACAACGGCGTGGGCATCGAACTCGCCGTCATCGCCGCCGTGCTCCTGGGCGGCGTCGACTTCGACGGCGGCAAGGGCACGCTCGGCGGCGTCATCGCCGGTGTGCTGCTCATCGGGCTGCTGCGCAACCTGCTCATGCTCGGCGACGTCTCGACCGAGATCCAGTCGATCGTCACTGGACTGCTCCTCATCGTCTCGGTGCTCACCCCCCGTCTCGTCTCGCTCGTCAGGCCAGCTCTGAAAGGATCCCCATGACCCCGATGCGCCTGACCGCTGTGACCGCGCTGCTTGCTCTCGGCGTGGCGGCCTGCAGCGGTACGACCAAGTCGACCGTGACCTCGGCGCCCGCGCCGGCGCCCGCCTCCTCCTCTTCCGCCGCCAAGGCCGACCCGAACGCCCCGATCAAGCAGGGACTGAAGCTGGCCTTCCTGCCCAAGGCGATCAACAACCCCTACGAGACGATCGTCGACAACGCGGGCATCGAGGCGGCCAAGGAGTATCAGGGCGAGGCCAAGGAGGTCGGCCCGTCCGACGCGTCGGCCTCCTCGCAGATCTCCTACATCAACACGCTCACCCAGCAGGGCCACGACGCGATCCTCATCGCCGCCAACGACGCCAACGCCGTCTGCGGGCCGCTCCAGCAGGCCCGCGCCAAGGGCATCAAGATCGTCGCGTACGACTCGGACGCCGCCCCGGAGTGCCGTGACCTGTTCATCAACCAGGCCAGCTCGGAGGAGGTCGGCCGCAGCCAGGTCAAGCTGCTCGCCGGGATGATCGGCAACAAGGGCGACATCGCCATCCTGTCGGCCACCGCGAACGCCACGAACCAGAACACCTGGATCAAGTTCATGAAGGACGAGCTCGGCAAGCCCGAGTACAAGGACATGAAGCTGGTCAAGGTGGCCTACGGCGACGACGACGACCAGAAGTCGTTCACCCAGACGCAGGGCCTGCTGCAGGCGTACCCGAACCTGAAGGGGATCATCTCCCCGACCACGGTCGGCATCTCGGCGGCGGCCCGGTACATCTCCGGCTCCAAGTACAAGGGCAAGGTCGTGCTCACGGGGCTCGGGACGCCGAACCAGATGCGGCAGTTCGTCAAGGACAAGACCGTGGAGAAGTTCGCGCTGTGGAACCCGAAGGACCTCGGCTACCTGGCCTCCTACGCCGCCGCGGCGCTGGTGTCGGGGCAGATCACCGGGGCCGAGGGGGAGACGTTCAAGGCGGGCAAGCTGGGCGAGCGCACGATCGGCAAGCAGGGCGAGGTCATCCTGGGCCCGCCGTTCACGTTCGACGCGGCGAACATCGACCAGTTCGACTACTGACGGTTTTTGATTCCCAGCCGGCCCGGCGCCGTTGTGGGCGCCGGGCCCCCCGGCGCCGCGAGGGTCCGTGCGGGGTGGACATGAGAGGAGGTTGGTTATGGAGCGGGTGTGTTTTGTGTTGAAAGTGCGGCCCGAGCGGCTCGACGAATACGCGGAGCGGCACCAGGCCGTCTGGCCGGAGATGCTCGAAGCGCTGACGAAGGCCGGGTGGCGTAACTACTCGTTGTTCCTGAGCGACGACGGACTGCTGGTGGGCTACCTGGAGACCGACGACTTCAAGGCGGCTCAGCAGGCGATGGCCGAGACCGGTGTCAACGCGCGCTGGCAGGCGGAGATGGCTCCCTTCTTCGAGGCCGGACGGCCCGACGAGGGGCTGCTCACGCTGGCCGAAGTTTTCCACCTGGCTTGAAATCTTGCTCGAAATCTGGGGAAAAAGATGATCAAGGATCAGCTGCGGCAGCAGCGTATAGAGACGCCGTCCTGGGCGTACGGCAACTCCGGCACGAGGTTCAAGGTGTTCGCCCAGCAGGGCGTGCCGCGCGACCCGTACGAGAAGCTGGCCGACGCGGCGCAGGTGCACCGCTACACGGGCATCGCGCCCACCGTGGCGCTGCACATCCCGTGGGACAAGGTCGACGACTACGCTGACCTCGCGCGGCACGCGACCGAGCAGGGGGTGACCATCGGGGCCATCAACTCCAACGTCTTCCAGGACGACGACTACAAGCTCGGCAGCGTCACCCATCCCGATCCCGAGGTGCGGCGCAAGGCGCTGCGGCACCTGCTCGACTGCGTCGACATCATGGACGCCACCGGCTCCGACACGCTCAAGCTGTGGTTCTCCGACGGCACCAACTACCCGGGCCAGGACGACATCAGGGCCCGGCAGGACCGGCTCGCCGAGGCACTCGCCGCGGTCTACGAGCGGCTCGGGGATGAGCAGCGGTTCCTGCTGGAGTACAAGCTGTTCGAGCCCGCCTTCTACATGACCGACCTGCCCGACTGGGGCACCGCCTACGCGCACTGCCTCAAGCTGGGTGACAAGGCGCAGGTCGTGGTCGACACCGGGCACCACGCGCCCGGCACCAACATCGAGTTCATCGTGGCGTTCCTGCTGCGTGAGGGCAAGCTCGGCGGCTTCGACTTCAACTCGCGCTTCTACGCCGACGACGACCTGATGGTGGGCGCGGCAGACCCGTTCCAGCTGTTCCGCATCATGTTCGAGGTCATCGGCGGCGGTGGTTACACCTCCGAGACCGCCTTCATGCTCGACCAGTGCCACAACATCGAGCCCAAGATCCCCGGCCAGATCCGCTCGGTGATGAACGTCCAGGAGGCCACCGCCAAGGCGCTGCTCGTCGACCGCGACGCGCTGGCCGCCGCCCAGCGGGAAGGTGATGTGCTGGGCGCCAACGCCGTGCTCATGGACGCGTACAACACCGATGTCCGCCCGCTGCTCGGTGAGCTGCGGGAGGAGATGGGGCTCGCGCCCGACCCGATGGCCGCCTACGCCAAGTCCGGATACTTCGAGAAGATCGCCGCCGACCGTGTCGGCGGCAACCAGGCAGGCTGGGGGGCCTGATGTCTGACGCCATGAACGAACTGCTCGAAAGAGCGCACACGCTCGGCTCCGATCCGCGCAACACCAACTTCGCCGGCGGCAACGCCTCCGCCAAGGGCACCGCGAACGACCCGGTGACGGGCCAGGACGTGGAGCTGCTCTGGGTGAAGGGCTCCGGCGGCGACCTGGGCACGCTCACCGCCGGCGGCCTGGCCGTCCTGCGCCTGGACCGGTTCAGGGCGCTGACCGGCGTCTACCCGGGCGAGGAGCGCGAGGACGAGATGGTGGCGGCGTTCGACTTCTGCCTGCACGGCAAGGGCGGCGCCGCACCGTCGATCGACACCGCCATGCACGCCCTGGTCGACTCCGCTCATGTCGACCACCTTCACCCCGACTCCGGCATCGCGATCGCCACCGCCGCCGATGGCCCAGAGCTGACCGCGCGGGTCTTCGGCGACCGGGTCGTCTGGGTGCCGTGGCGGCGGCCCGGCTTCCAGCTCGGCCTCGACATCTCCGCGATCAAGGCCGCCAACCCGCAGGCCATCGGCTGCATCCTGGGCGGCCACGGCATCACCGCCTGGGGCGAGACGAGCGCCGAGTGCCAGGCGAACTCCCTGGAGATCATCCGTACCGCCGAGCAGTACATCGCCGACCACGGCCGCCCGGACCCGTTCGGCGCCGTCGTCCACGAACCCCTGCCGGAGGAGGCCAGGCACCGGCGCGCGGCCGAGCTGTTCCCCGCGATCCGCGGCCTGGCGAGCACCGACGCCCGCCAGGTCGGTCACTACACCGACTCGCCCGAGGTGCTCGACTTCCTGGCCCGCGCCGAGCACCCGCGGCTCGCCGCGCTCGGCACCTCCTGCCCCGACCACTTCCTGCGCACCAAGGTCGCCCCCCTCGTCGTGGACCTGCCGCCGGACGCGCCGATCGCGGACGTCCTGACCCGGCTCGGCGAGCTGCACACCCAGTACCGGGAGGACTACGCCGCCTACTACCAGCGGCACGCGGCCCCTGACTCGCCCCCGATGCGCGGCGCCGACCCGGCGATCGTGCTGGTGCCCGGGGTCGGCATGTTCAGCTTCGGCAAGGACAAGCAGACCGCCCGGGTCGCCGGGGAGTTCTACGTCAACGCGATCAACGTGATGCGCGGCGCCGAGGCGCTGTCCAGCTACCGGCCGATCGAGGAGTCGGAGAAGTTCCGCATCGAGTACTGGGAGCTGGAGGAGGCCAAGCTGCGCCGCCTGCCCGCGCCCAAGCCGCTGGCCGGGCGCGTCGCGTTCGTGACCGGCGGCGGCTCCGGCATCGGCGCCGCCACCGCCAGGCGGCTGGCGGCCGAGGGCGCGTGCGTGGTGGTCGCCGACCGCGACCTGGGCGCCGCGGACAAGGTGGCCGCGGAACTCGGCGGTGCCGCCTACCGGCCGCAGGACGTCGCGATCGCCGTGGGCGTGGACGTGACGTCCGAGGAGCAGATCGGCGAGGCGGTACGCCAGGCGGTCCTCGCCTTCGGCGGCGTCGACCTGGTGGTCAACAACGCGGGCCTGTCCCTGTCGCGCTCGCTGCTGGAGACCACCCTCGACGACTGGAACCTGCAGCACGACGTGATGGCCCGCGGCTCGTTCCTGGTCTCCAGGGAAGCCGCGCGGGTCCTGCTGAGCCAGGGCATGGGCGGCGACATCGTCTACATCTCCTCCAAGAACGCCGTCTTCGCCGGGCCGAACAACGTCGCCTACGGCGCGGCCAAGGCCGACCAGGCCCACCAGGTACGCCTCCTCGCGGCCGAGCTGGGCCCGCACGGCATCCGGGTCAACGGCGTCAACCCCGACGGCGTCGTACGCGGCTCGGGGATCTTCGCCTCCGGCTGGGGCGCCAACCGGGCGGCCGTCTACGGGGTCGAGGAGGAGCGCCTGGGCGAGTTCTACGCGCAGCGCACGCTGCTCAAGCAGGAGGTGCTGCCGGAGCACGTGGCCGCGGCGGTGTTCGCGCTCACGGGCGGGGAACTGTCGCTGACGACCGGGCTGCACATCCCGGTCGACGCGGGAGTGGCCGCCGCCTTCCTGCGCTGACGCTCGTACGCCGGGGAACGCGCCCCCTCCGCTCTGGGGGCGCGTTCTCGCCGAAGCCCCGACCTGTCACGGCGGCATACCCCGCCCACGACCGAAAGACCGGAAGAGGAGACCAAGAAGACATGACGCTCGAACGGATCCCCGCGCGGCCCACCAAGGTCGGGCTCGTGGCGGGCGGGCTCGGCGCGTACTGGCCGCAGTTCCCCGACCTGCTGCCGCAACTGGAGCGCTCGTCCGCGCGCGTCTCCGAACGCATGGGCACGCTCGGCTGCGAAGTGGTCGACGTCGGCTTCATCTCCGACGCCCAGCAGGGCGCGGCCGCGGCGGAACGGCTGCGGGAGGCGGGCTGCGACCTGATCGTCGGCTTCCTCACCACCTACATGACCGCCACCATGCTGCTGCCGATCGCGCAGCGCAGCGGCGCGCCGGTGCTGCTGATCAACCTGCAGCCGTCGGAGTCGATGGACCACGAGACGTTCGACACCGGGCAGTGGCTGGCCTACTGCGGCGCGTGCCCGCTGCCGGAGATGGCCAACACCTTCACCAGGGCCGGGATCCCGTTCCGTTCGGTGTCCGGCTACCTGGAGGACGAGCGGGCCTGGGCGCGGATCGAGCGGTGGGTGAAGGCGGCGGGCGTACGGGCCACGCTGCGCGACGGGCGGCACGGGCTGATGGGCCACCTCTACCCGGGCATGCTCGACGTCGCCACCGACCTGACGCTGGTGCCGGTCAATCTGGGCGGGCACGTGGAGGTGCTGGAGTTCGACGACCTGCGGGTACGCGTCGAGAAGGTCACCGACACCCAGGTCAAGGAGCGGATGGAGCTCGCGCGGGAGGTGTTCGAGCTGGCCGACACGGTCGTGCCCGAGGACTTCGAGTGGGCGGCCCGCGTGTCGGCCGGGCTGGACCAGCTGGTGGCCGACTTCGAGCTGGACAGCCTCGCCTACTATCACCGCGGGCTCGACGGCGAGATCCACGAACGGCTCGGCGCGGGCATGATCCTCGGCTCGTCACTGCTCACCGCGCGGGGCGTCCCGGCGGCGGGGGAGTACGAGCTGCGGACCTCGCTGGCCATGCTGATCATGGATCGGCTGGGCGGCGGCGGCTCGTTCACCGAGCTGCAGGCGCTCGACTTCCTGCGCGGTCACGTCGAGATGGGCCACGACGGGCCGGCCCACCTGGCGATCAGCTCGCGCAAGCCGCTGCTGCGCGGACTGGGCGTCTTCCACGGCAAGCGCGGGTGGGGGGTGTCGGTCGAGTTCGACGTGGCGCACGGGCCGGTGACGGCGTTCGGGCTGCTCCAGCGGCGTGACGGCCGGTTCGGCTTCGCCGTGTCGGAGGGCGAGACCGTGGACGGCCCGCACCTCAAGATCGGCAACACCACGTCCCGCGTCGACTTCGGCCGCGATCCGGGGGAGTGGACGGACGACTGGAGCGCCACCGGCATCTCCCACCACTGGTCCCTCGGCACCGGCCACCGCGCCGCCGAGCTGCGCGCTCTGGCCGACCTCATGGGCGTAGAAGTAGTCGAAGTCTGACATTTCGCATTATTTCCTCAGAAATAGCTGTGAACCGGCTCTTTGGGCCTTTGCCGGGCTGGGGGGCAGGGGCATCGTGGGCCGCATGAGATCAGCGATCCTCACGACCGCGCTCTGCGCCCTGCTCGCCACCTTGCCCGGCGCGCCCGCGTCGGCGGCCACGTTGCCTGACACGTTCGCGCAGGCGGCGACGCTGCCCGGTACGTCGGCGCGGACGGCCACGCTGTCCGGCACGATGACGCTGCCTGACGCTATGACGCTGCCTGGCACGATCGCGCTCCCCAACGGCTTCCGGCCGGAGGGGATCGCTATCGGCAGCCGGCCCGTGGCCTACGTGGGCTCCCTGGCCAACGGCGACATCTACCGCGCCGACCTGCGCACCGGCCAGGGCGCCGTCGTCAGCAAGGGCCCCGGCACCCCTTCGGTGGGGCTCAAGCTCGACTCGCGCGACCGCCTGTTCGTCTCCGGCGGCACCGCCGGGAACGCCCGGGTGATCGACGTCCGTACCGGGGCGGTGCTCAAGTCGTACCCGCTGGCCACCGGGGCGTCGTTCGTCAACGACGTCGTGCTCACGCGGGAGGCGGCCTGGTTCACCGACTCCACCAACCCCGTCCTGTACAAGGTGCCGCTCGGTCGCCGCGGCGCGCTGCCCGACCAGGCCGTGCCGGTGCCGCTCACGGGCGCCATCCAGTACACGACCGGCAACAACGCCAACGGCATCGCCCAGACCCCCGACCGCAAGAGCCTGCTCATCGTCCAGTCCAACGTCGGCAAGCTGTTCAAGACCGACCCCGCCACCGGCGTCACCACGGAGGTGAACCTGGGCGGCGAGTCCCTGGTCAACGGCGACGGCCTGCTGCTGGACGGCCGGACACTGTACGTGGTGCAGAACCGGCTCAACACGGTCACCGTCATCCGCCTGACCGCCGACGGCTCCTCTGGGCAGGTCGTGAACCGGCTGACGGACCCGCGCTTCGACGTCCCCAGCACCGTGGCGTCGTTCGGCCACCGGCTCTACCTGCCCAACGCCCGCTTCACCACGACTCCCGCCCCCGACACCGCGTACTCGGTGAACGCGATCACGGCACCACGCGACCACTGATCCGACCGGGCCGCAGCCTGCGCGATAACGCGGCCCAGCTCCGCGCCTCCACCGCCGAACTCGGTCACGTCCACGCGCAGGTACGGCATCGCCTCACCGGCGATGACCTCAGTGACATCCGTCCGGCGCGCCGGTCGTCACGTCGGGGAATCGCGCCGGGTAGGCGGGTCGCCCGTTCAGGACGACCCAGGCCTGTCCGGTCCGTCCGTCGGCCAGGATGGCCTCCACCGCATCGGCCGCCTCGTCAGGGCTGGCGAAGGTGTGTCCCGCCTCGGTGAGCAGCTCGCGGAACGGGGCGAGCAGCGGGGTGTCGACCAGGCCCGGGCAGAGCGCGTTGACCTTGACGCCGTCGCCGGCCAGGAGGGTGGCCGTGGACCGGACGAGGCCGATCAGGGCGTGCTTGCTCGCGGCATAGAACGGATCGGGAGCCTCCTTGAGGCCGGCCAGGCTGGAGGTGACGATGATCGAGCCGCCGCCGCGCAGGTGCGGTAGGCAGGCGTGGATTCCGTAGACGATGCCGTCCAGGTTGGTGGCGATGGTTGCGCGGTAGGCGGCGGGGGTGAAGTTGTGCCAGCCGCACTGGCCAGGGATGCCGGCGTTGAGCACGGCCACGTCGAGCGTGCCGTAGGCCGAGATCGCCTCGGCCACCGCCGCCTCGTTGTCCTCCGGGCGGCAGACATCGGCCGGCACGAACCGGGCGCCGATCTCGGCGGCGACCTCCTCGCCACGTGAGCGTTCCTTGTCGGCGATGATCACTTTGCTCCCCTTGCGGGCCATGCGCCGTGCTATGGCAGCACCGATGCCGCCCGCGCCGCCGGTGATCAGCATCACGGTCAACGCGACTCCCCGGGCAGGCCAGGCGCTTCGACTGGTATGCGAACCAGCTCGACACCCCTGAGCCGCAGACCGTGACGGCGCAGGTAGGCGCGGCCGTACAGGCGCTGGAAGGCGAGCAGGGCGGCGAGGGTGATGATGAGCAGGACGTCGTCCAGCAGCGGCACCACGTCGATGGGCAGCGTGGCGGCCATGACGACGCGCAGGGCCGCGTCGGCCAGCAGCGCGGCCCCCCACACCGCCGTGGTGACCCGGAGCACTTGGCGGAACGGCGGATGGTCGCTCCAGTTCGCCGCCCACTGCTGCTGTTTGTCGCGATCGGAGATCACGCGCATGGCCTCGTACAGGAACGGGCGCCGGCCGCAGAGCGTGATCAACGCCCACAGGCCCAGCGCGCAGGTGCCCCACGCGTTGCGGATCAGCAGCACGCGCGGGCTGCCGGCGACGAACGACATGGCGACGGTGAGCATCATCGCGCCGAGCACGAACACGGTGATCCCGCTGACGCGCCGCTCGACCACCAGGTCGTGGACGGCTCGGGCCGCCGATAACGCGCCGGCGGCCAGCAGGGCGATCCACTGGCTCACCCCGGCCGCCCTGAGCCCGTAGAAGATCGCGAGCGGTCCGGCGAGCTCCAGGGCCACGACGCTCAACAGGCCGCGGTGCACCCCGCTCACCGCTCCACCGCAGCCCGCCGCGTGGCCTGGACGAATGTGGCGACAGCGGTCTCGCGGTAGGCGTCGAAGTCGAACGGGTGCTCGCCGCGCATCCGGGGGGCCGCCGCGTCGATGACCGCGCGGATCATGACGGCCATCGATCGGGCGTCGAAGTCGCCGAACTCGCCGTCGCGCTGTCCCTCCTCCAGCAGCATGACGAGTCCTTGGACGCCCGGCTCCTGGTAACCGGTGGTGGAGTACGGCTCACCGGCCTGGTCCCGCAGATGGGGGCCGATCTCGGTCACAGCGGCCAGGTCGATCGGATGTTCTCGGAGGAACTCCAGGTTGGCCTCCAGGTAGGCCCGCAGCCGTCCTGAGGCGGTGGTCTGCGCCTTGATCCGCTCCAGGATGAAGGCGGCTCCCGCGTGGTAGACGTCTTCGACGATCTGCCGGATGAGATCCTGCTTGCCCGCGAAGTGGTACGAGATCAGACGGGGGCTGCTGAGGCCGGCGCGTTCAGTGATGGTCGCGAAGGTGGCCTTGTCGTAGCCGAGCTCGGCGATGGTTTCGACGGCCGCCCGGACGATCTGCGTCCGGCGTGCGGCGTTGGTGACGCTGTCTCTCGACTGCTTTTTTATCTGCATAGATAAAAAATGGTACAGCTAGATAAATAGGTTGTCGAGCGTGCTGCCGCCGGTCCCGGGCCGCCATCGTCCGGGACCGATCACCTGCCGCGCGGCAGGGCTAACGCCGGTCGAGGCCGTCGAGCATGAGGGGGAGGAAGCGCTTCGGGATGACGTCCGGGTGGCAGGCGAACACGTTGAGCAGCTCCATGAGGTCGTCGGTGCCGACGTCTGGCCGCATCGCGCCGTCCGCCTGCGCCAGCCGTACCAGCTCGTCCAGTCGACGCACCAGCGCCTGCCTCGCCTGCGGCGCGGAGGTCCCGGCCAGCGCGGCCGCGATGGCGCCGCGGCCCTTGTCCACGCTGTAGACGACGAAGGCGCGAATGGCCGACCACGCGTCAGGCTCGGCCGCCACGGCGTGGTCGAGGGCGTCCATGAGCTCGTGAACATACTGCTCCGCCAGCGCGGCGAGCAGCGTGTCGCGGTCGGGGAAGCGGCGGTAGAGCGTGCCGACGCCGACTCCGGCCCGGCGGGCGATCAGCTCCATCGGCGCGTCCGCGCCGCGCTCGGCCACGGCGTCGCGTGCCGCTTCCAGGATCCTGTCCCGATTGCGGCGGGCATCGGCGCGCATTGATCTCCCCTTGAAGTGGACGACAAGCTTCCGCTTATCATATAACCGGAAGCCGACATTCCGCTTAGGAGGTTGCGATGATCGTGGTGACGGGTGCGACGGGCACGATCGGGCGCGCGCTGGTCGAGGAACTCGGCGGTGCGGTGCGAGCCGTGGTGCGGCGCGCGGAACAGGGGGAGGGGCTGGGATGCGACTACGTGGTCGGCGACCTGGAGCGGCCGGAGAGCATCCCGCTCGATCCGGGTGACAGGCTCTTTCTCAACAGCGCGCTGTGGCCGGGTTTCGTGGCAGCGCACAAGGCGGTCATCGATCACGCGGCGGCCGCGGGCGTGGCGCAGGTGGTGACCGTGTCCGTGCGTGGCGTGACGTCGGGCAGCCTGCTCGGGTTCGGCATGCACGGGGAGGTCGACGAGCATCTGAAGGCGTCGGGGGTGCCGTGGTCGATCCTGGCGCCGGTCGGCTTCATGCAGAATCTCGCGGGCGACGTGGATGAGGAGGGGCGGATCTTCGGCGCGTACGGCAGAGGCAGGGTCGGCTACATCGACGCGCGGGACATCGCGGCGGTGGCGGCCGTGTTGCTCACGCGTCCCGTCGGCGCCGACGCCACGTACGAGCTCACCGGGCCGGTGGCGCCCACACACGACGAGATCGCCGCCGAGCTCACCCGAGCACTCGGCCGGACCGTACGTTACGTGGACCAGTCGGTCGAGGAAGCCGCCGTTCACCTGGAGAAGCGCGGCATGCCCGCCCAAGCGGCCCGTGACCTGGCCGAACTCATGGCCCAGACAGGGGATGGACGCTGGGCGGGCACGACCACGACCGTGGCCGACATCCTGGGTCGCGAACCGCGTTCGCTGCGGGAGTTCCTTGGGTGAAGGTGGGCTCCACGGTGACCCTCGCACGGCCCGGCCGGGCGAGGTGGCCGGGGCGGCCGGCGTGCGGAACGGAGTGATCAGAATGCGGCGTGGGTCATCGTGTACCACGTCGGCGCGAATCCCAGCAGGGCCAGTGCGCCGAGGACCGCGAGCGACTTGAGTACGCCTGAGGTGGTGATGGTCGCGGGCGCGACGGGCCTCAGCTTCCACCGGCCGACCGCGATGTACGCCGAGACGCCTCCCAGCAGGATATTCGCGGGCACCAGCGCGTATTCGCCGCGCATGATGTGAAAGCCGGCCGCGAGGATCATCGTCAGCGTCAGGCCGGCTGCGGCGAGCGGCGTCAGCTTCGGTTTGACGCCGGTCATCGCCGGCAGGATCAGGCCGACGCCGCCAAGTACCTCACAGACCCCGATGAAGACGATCAGCGGCTGCGGCACCGCGGCGTACCAAGCCACGGCCCGGGGCGCTGCCGCATACAGGGCTCCGTCGTACAACAGCACTTTGCCGAAACCGCTGCCGGCGAAGAAGAAGCCGAACAACCCTTGAAGTGCCCACAGTGCGCCGTTGAGCGTGAACCTCGCTCCGCGCCTCTGGGGCTGCCGCTCGATGTTCTCAGCGCCGAGCAGATTCTCGTTGACGTGCTGGCTCATGACCTTTCACTGCCTTTCTCATCGGGTTGACCGGGTGTGGTGATCGGTACGTGGTGACGGGACTCATCTGACCACCGCGGCCAGGTCGCACGCGGCGTCCGTGGGACAGGATGGGACACTTGACACGCGGTCTAGCTGCGAAAACAAGAATTTGTGCCGTGGCCGTGGGCTGGGACGGCTCCCGTGGTGCCGACGGGCCGGTTATTCATTCAATTGATTGGTTGATACAGTGTTCCGCATGGCTTCATCGAAGGAGGCGCGGCCGGACGAGCGCGGGCAGGCGGCGGAGGGGACGCGGGAGCGCATTCTCGCCGCCGCAGTCGCCGAGTTCGGGGCCAAGGGATACTCCGGGGCCCGGACGGCGGGCATCGCCGCGCGGGCCGGCGTCAACCAGCAGCTCATCTCCTACTACTTCGGCGGCAAGCAAGGGCTGCTCGACGAGCTCCGGCGCCGGTGGCGGGACTCCCAGGCGACGATCGTCCCGGCCGGGGCCTCGTTCGCCGAGTCCCTCGGCGCGCACCTCGACGCCACGCTCGACCAGCCCGACTGGGCCAGGCTCGTGGTCTGGCAGGCGCTGGGCGACTGCCCGTTCGCCGACGCCGAGGAAGGCAGGCGGCAGGCGGAGCGGCAGCGGGAGGCGATGGCGGCGGCGGTGGCCAAGACCGGTCGGCACCAGGAGGACGGCGAGATCCGCGCCGGGCTCGACCCCGCCTTCGCCCTGCTGGCCGCCTACGCGATCATCTTCGCGCCCATCACGATGCCGCAGTTCGTCCGGGACATCCTCGGCGGCGATCCGCTGTCACCCGAGACCCGGACGGTCCTGCGCACCCAGCTCGTCAAACTGCTCACCGAGGAATAAGGGAGTCCCTGCATATGGTCACGGTTGTCTTCGGCGCCCGGGGTAACGTCGGCCGCCATGTCGCCGCAGGTCTGACCGCTTCGAGGGTGCCGGTCCGGCTGACGAGCAGAACGCCGGACGCCTCCCACGTGGCGGCGGATCTGGATGTGCCGGAAACGTTGCCCGCCGCGCTGGAGGGCGCGCAGCAGGTGTTTCTCTACGCCAAACCCGCGGGCATCGAGGCGTTCGTGGCGGCCGCGCGTTCGGCCGGGGTGCGGCAGGTGGTGCTGCTCTCGTCCGCGTCGGTCGTCCAGCCTGGCGCCGACCGCAATCCGATCGCGCGCGACCATCGGGTCGTGGAGTCGGCCCTGGAGGAGTCCGGGCTGTCCTGGACCTTCATCCGGCCCGGGATGTTCGCGACCAACACCCGCTGGTGGTGGACGAGGGCCATCAAGGCAGGGGAGGCCGTGCGGTTGCCGTACCCGGACGCTCTGACGGCTCCCGTCAGCGAGCTGGACATGGCCGCGATGGCGGTGATGGCGCTGACCGAGCCGGGGCACGGGCGGCAGGCGTACACGTTGTACGGACCGCAGGCGCTCACCCTGCGCGAGCAGGTCGGGCACATCGGGGCGGCCATCGGCAAGGAGATTCCGATCGAGGTGGTGACGCCCGAGCAGGCGCGGGCCGACCTGGGCAGGACCATGCCCGCGATGGGGGTGCAGGCGATCATGGGCGCGTGGGAGGCGGGCGCCAAGGCCGCCCCCGAGATCTCCGTCATCGTCGAAAGGCTCACCGGGCGGCCCGCCCAGACCTTCGCGGAATGGGCGCGAGACCACGCCGACGACTTCCGTCCTTGACCAAGCACGCGGACCTCACAGGCAGGTCTTCCCTGCCATCGCTCATCCGTTCGGTGGCCCGCCACCGAGCCGCGGGGGCGCCGGAAGCGGCCCGCGCGGCTCGGGTGGGCGGGTCAGCCGAGCTTGAGCAGCAGATCGGTGAGCTCGGCCGGCATGGTGATCATGCAGTCGTGGCCCGTCTCCAGTTCCCATACCTGTGCCGGGCTGCCGTTGGGCTGTACCGCTGGGACGGGCCGCCGTTCGATGCCCTCCGGTACGTCGGCGACGCAGTGGATGTGCGTCCGCGCAATCGTGCGCACGGCTGGGTTGTCCAGGTGGACCGGTTGCCGGAAGCAGAGCACCGGCTGATCCGACAACATCGTCCGCAGCCACGCCACGTCCGCCGGGTCGGTGACCCCGAACAGGCCCAGGGGCGGCGGCAACTCGGGCATCGGCGGGATCCGCCAGCCGGCCTCGGACTCCGCGGCGCGGTCGATGAGGGCCCGGGTCATGGGATGCACATCCATCGCGCTCTCGCCGTCCTCCGGGACCATCGCGTCGAGATAGACCAGATGGGCGATCCGATCCGGGATCCGGTTGGCGGCGGACGAGATGACCAGCCCGGCGTAGCTGTGGCCCACCAGGATCACGTTGGTGAGGTCCTCCTCGGTGATCAGCCTGACGATGTCGTCGACGTGCGTGTCCAGCCCTACCTCGGGGCCGCGCAGATGTACCTTGTCGCCGAGGCCGGTCAGCGACGGCGCGAGCACCCGATGCCCGGCCGATGCCAGCAACGGGACCACCCGCTCCCAGCATTGACCGCTGTGCCAGGCCCCGTGTACCAGCAAATATGTTGACATGGTGTAGCTCCTTGCTCGCGGAAGGGACAACCGGCCGATGTCACCGGTGTTCGTACCGGAAGCGAGGTTTCCGCCCACCCGCCGACGGGGCCAGAGCCCCCGCGATCCTGGGGGTGACAGGACCAGGCACGTACGAGGGCGCGCGAACTACCGTGGGGACATGAGCGATGAATTCCACCTTCTGGGCGATTACGTACGCGCCCGCCGGGAGCTCGTCACTCCTGAACAGGCCGGCATCCCCTCTGTGGGCGTCCGGCGCGTGCCGGGCCTGCGCCGGGAGGAGGTCGCGATGCTCGCCGGCATCAGTGCCGACTACTACCTGCGCCTGGAGCAGGGCCGCGACCGCAACCCCTCGGCGCAGGTCCTCGAGTCCCTCGCCCGCGCGCTGCTGCTCGACGACGACGCGACGGCCTACCTGCTATGCCTCGGAGCGGGAAAACCCCGGCGGCGACGGCGGCGGCCCCGGAAGGAGACCGTCCCCGCGGGCGTCGCCAAGCTCGTCGTCACGCTTCCGCTCCCCGCGTACGTGGAGGGCCGCTACTTCGACGTCCTCGCCGCCAACGCGCTGGCGACCGCTCTGTCGCCGCGACTCGTGGCGGGGCGCAACCGCCTGCGGGACGCGTTCCTCGACCCCGCCGAGCAGGCCCTCTACCCGGACTGGGAGGACGCCGCGCAGGGCATGGTCGCCGGCTTCCGCGAGTCCGTCGGCACCGACACGGACGACCCCCGATTCATCGAACTCGTCGGCGAGCTCTCCCTCGCCAGCCCTCGCTTCAGCAGGCTCTGGGCCCGCCACGACGTGAACACGTGCGAAGGCACCCCCAAGCGCATCGACCACCCCCAGGTCGGTGGCTTGTGGCTGAACCGGGAGAGACTGG
Organism: Nonomuraea aurantiaca; assembly: GCF_020215705.1. GTDB lineage: Bacteria > Actinomycetota > Actinomycetes > Streptosporangiales > Streptosporangiaceae > Nonomuraea > Nonomuraea aurantiaca. The sequence goes on from NZ_JAIWNB010000019.1 coordinate 56,208, forward strand.
GTGTCAGCGGCGCGACAGGCCAGACACTCGTCGTCCTCCACCCGGACCCCGGCACCGACAGCGCCGACAAGCTGGCGCTCCTCGCGTCCGTCATGCGGACATGACCCCCGCCCACGCCAAGCCGCTCGGCCGGGTGACACGGAGATCCGGTGGTGGCCGTGAATCCGGGCCGATCGCCGAACCGCACACCCCATCCTCCGCCCCCGGTGACATCGATAGCGGGGCCCGCGCTGCCGGGCCTTCGGTCGAGGCCGTCTCAGGTGAGGCCGTCGAGGTGCCACCAGGTGCCTGAGGGCCAGGTGCGGTCGTTCCAGGCGCGGCGTTCGATCGGGCGTGGATCGGGCTCGACCCGGCTCCGGCCGGTGTCGAAGATCATGGTCTGGCGATGTTCGGTGTCGTACGGTGCCCAGCCGGGTGTGTCGCCGCGGGCGAAGCGTCCCCAGGTGTCGTGCAGTTCCGCCGACAGCGCCTGGTCGGCGGGGTCGGTGAGGGGGATCGACTGCCAGATCATCGGCCCGTCCGCGCCGTGTCCGCCCCGCAGCAGCCTGCCCAGGGGAGTCGTGCCGGGCACTCCGGGAAAGGGGCCGTCGTAGCGGGATCGCCACACCGGGGCGTGTCGCGCCTGCGCCTCGGCCAGCCGGGTCGTGGGTATGCCGTACCGTTCGTCGCTCAGGACGGCCAGGCCGAGCGCGGTGTCGTCGAGGCCCGGCCGGCTCTCGTGGTAGGCGGCCAGCATCTTGTCCGCCTCGGCTGCGCCGAACAGCTCGGCCAGCACCCTCGGCGCCTGCGCGGCCGTGCTGGCGTCCAGCATGTGGAAGGTGCCACCCTCGTTGCCGCAGGTCTGCGCGAGCAGTGGGATACCGGCGGCGGCGCCCGCGGCGATGGCGTCGATGGGCCGCCCGGCCAGTACGGTCCCGTCGATGGCCGGCCGCCAGATCCAGAGTGCCTTCGCCCCCGTGGCGATGGCGTCCTGCGCCGCGAGCATCTCGGCGGCGGGTACCTCGCGCACCCGGTCGGCGCCGACGCCGAGTTCCCGCAGGAACCGTACGGTCACGGCCTTGGCCTGCGCCGGGGTGGCGACGTGGTCACCGCCGCCGCTGCTGGAGGCGGCCCGGTGGATCAGTCCGCGGGTGAGCGGGGTGGCCAGCAGGTTGGCCACGCTTTTGGCACCGGCGGACAGCCCGTACACGGTCACCCGTTCCGGGTCGCCGCCGAACGCGGCGATGTTCTCCCGTACCCAGCGCAGCGCCTGAACCTGGTCGAGCAGCCCCGACACGCCTGAGGAGTCGCCGATGTCGAGGAAGCCCAGGCTGCCCAGCCGGTAGTTGAAGCTGACCACGACGAGATCATGAGTGCGTGCGAAGAGCGCCCCATCGCCGTACATGTCGATGCCGCTGCCGGTGAAATAGCCACCTCCGTGCACCCACACGAGCACCGGTCTCAACCGGCCGTCCGGGGGAGGTGCCGCCACGTTCGCGCACAGGCAGTCCTCGTCCATGGCCGGCGCCGGCAGGCCGGGCAGGACGGATTGCATGGCCGCGTTTCCCGGCGCGGTGGCATCCCGCACCCCCTGCCAGGGCACCGGCGGCCGCGGTGGCCGCAACCGGAGCTGGCCCACGGGGGGAGCGGTATAGGGGATGCCCTGCCAGACGAGCACAGCGCCGAGATCGACGCCACGGACCGTACCTGCACGAGTCGTAACAAGGGTCACGCCGACCTTCATAGCAGGCGACGAAGGACCGCCGGCGGGCAGCCTTGACGCAACCAAATGGTTGCTATAGGTTTATGGCAACCGAATGGTTGCAACAAATAGAGGTCTGTCATGGGTTTTCCCGATCGGATCGAGCGCAGCGTCAGCGTCGCCCACCCGCCCGCGAAGGTGTGGGAGGCGATCACGACGGCTGAGGGGCTGGGCACGTGGTTCGGCCACAAGGCAACCGTCGACCTGCGTGTCGGCGGCCTCGCCCAGCTGACCTTCGAGGGCGGACACAACGCCTACCTGCGCATCGAGCGCCTCGAACCGCCGCACGTGTTCGGCTACACCTGGGGCATCAACGGCCTGCCGGCCGACGATCCGCGCCGTACCTATGTCGAGTTCACCCTTGAGCCGGAGGCCGAAGGGACCCGGCTCACCGTGGTCGAGTCCGGCTTCGCGCAGCTGCCCGACGACCTTTACTCCGGCGCGTACGGCGGCAACGTCAAGGGATGGCAGAGCGAGCTGGGCGAGCTCGTCGAATACCTCGATGCCCGCGCGTGAGCCGGAGGCCGTCGCGGAAGAGGTCTTCGCCGCGCTGGCCGATCCCAGCCGGCGGAGCATCCTGGCCGCGCTCGCGTCCCACGGGCCGGCCACGGCGACGGACCTGGCGGCCGGCCTGCCGATCACCCGGCAGGCGATCGCCAAACACCTCGGCTTGCTCGCCGAGGCCGGGCTGGTCATCGCCGAGCCGGGCGAGCGGCGTCGCGTCCGCTACCGGCTCCAGTCGGGTCCCATCCAGGTCGCGCAGCAGTTTCTCGCCGCGCTGGCCCGTGACTGGGACTCCAGCCTCGACGCGCTCAGACGGCATCTGGGTACGTGAGGGCGGTAGGTGCCCGTGACGTGATACGGCAAGAAGGAGAAGACAATGACCGACCACAAGACCGGAACGCGTGAAGAGTGGCTCGCGGCCCGCCTGGAGCTGCTCGAGGCCGAGAAGGCCCTGACGCGGCAGAGCGACCAAGTGGCGCGGCAGCGACAGGAGCTGCCCTGGGTCCGGATCGACAAGGAGTACCACTTCGAGACCGATCAGGGCACGGCGTCCCTCGTCGATCTCTTCGAGGGACGCTCGCAGCTGCTCATTTATCACTTCATGTTCGGGCCTGACTACCAGGCGGGGTGTCCGTCCTGCTCGGCGATCGCGGACGGCTTCAACGGCTCCGTCGTCCACCTCGCGAACCACGACGTCACGCTCTGCGCGGTGTCGCAGGCCCCGCTCGCGAAACTGCGGGCGTACAAGCAGCGGATGGGCTGGAGCTTCCCCTGGGCCTCCTCGTACGAAAGTGACTTCAACTACGACTTCCGGGTGACGCACACCAAGGAGGAGTGGCAGTCGGGAGCCGTCGAGTACAACTTCCGCTCGATGGAGGTTCGGCCGTCGGAGTCAGGCGAGGAGAATCCCTTCCACGCCCAGTTCGCGTCGAGCGTTGGCACGAACTGGCCGACGTACCGGCAACAAGGGCCCGGTATGAGCGCGTTCGTGCTCGAGGATGGCGTCGTCTATCACACCTACTCGACGTACGAGCGGGGGGTGGACGGTCTCTGGGGCATGTACCAGTGGCTCGACCGCGCGCCACTCGGCCGCAACGAGAGCGGCTTCTGGTGGCGCCGCCACGACGAGTACGACCGTCAGTGACGCCACCGAGGTCGGCCCTTCAGGTTCTGGCCGCGCGCCGCCATCCCGTCGCGGTCGTGATCAGCAGAAGACCCGCGAGAACCGACCAGTAAGCCATGTACCGCACGCTCGAAGGCGGGTTGGTGAGCGCGGACGCCAGGCCCGGCAGGACGTAGATCGCCGCCGCCAACGCCCAGCGTGGGCTACGCGCGACGGTGGTGGCCCACAGTCCGGCCAGGAGCAGGACGCCTTCCGTCGCCGCCCTGAGCAGCTGCCAGGTTTCGCCGTACTCGACGAAATTGGGCGCGTAGGTGAGGACGATGGCGGCCGCCGGGATCGCCAGCCACCACCACGGCCGCGTGCGCAGGTCCCGTGATCGGCGCGCCGCAAGGATCAGGGCCCCGGCTGCCAGCAGGCCGTAGGGCGTCAGCGAGACCCAGTTGTGGTACGCCGGGCCGAAGAACGGCGCCCATCCCGTCGCCTCGGCCCCGAACACCATGGCCCGGCCGGTCGAGAGCGCGACGGCCAAGGCCACAGGCAGTGCCGCCAGCGCCCAGCCGCGCAGCAGCGCGACCACCAGCACCGCCGAAAGGGCCAGCCACCACGGGGAGGCGTGGTCGGCGATGTTGTACGCCAGATTCGCCAGGGCCAGCGCCAGGAGGCCGAGATGCACGCCGTCGGCCCACCAGGGTGCCAGTCCCGCCTTGCGGGCCCTGGCGGCGAAGCCCGCCGTGACGAGGGCGGCCGTCTCTCGCGGCGAGGGGACGCGGCGCGGTGAGTCGTTCATCAACGTGCCGAGGATCTCGGCGCCGTATTCGGCACGGTGACCGGACGGGAAGGCGCGCAGGAACAGCCGGTACCAGCTTTCGGTGAACGTCTCGCTCATGCCCGTGCCATCCCCGTCGCCGGCGCGATCCGTCCTGTGACGACGCGGGCGGCCTGCTCCATCCGCGCCGCCTCCCGCGTGACGGCCATGCGTCCGTCCTCGGTCAGCCGGTAGTAGCGGCGGGGGCGGCCCTGGACGGTCTCCTCGCGGTCCACGGCGATCAGCCCGTCGCCCGCCAACCGGTCGAGCGCGCCGTAGAGGGTGCCGACGGCGAGCCGCACCCGCCCACCGGACTGCTCCTCGGCCAGCTTGATGATCCCGTAGCCGTGCGAAGGCCCGTCCAGCAGGGCGGCGAGCACGAAGTACGTGGGCTCGCTCATCACTAATGATCGTTTAACCATACGGACGACGATATATCGTCCGGCGAAGTATGGGAAGACGGGAGGGAGCATTTCGGCTAGCCCTTGTCGCTGCCCTCGTTGGCGCCGCGGACGAACCTGCGCTGGAATATCACGAAGATCACCGCCACCGGGATCGTGGCGAGCAGGGCCGCCCCCAGCTTGAGCGGATACTGCGTGCCGCCCCCCAGCGACCCGCTGACCAGGTCGGCCAGCCCTCGGGGCAGGGTGAACAAGGCCGGGTCCTGGACGGCCACCAGCGTGTGGGGGAACTCGTTCCACGCACCCTGGAACGAGATGATCGTCAGCGTGATCAGCGCCGGCCGGGCCATCGGCAGCACTACCGACCAGAACATGCGGAACGCGCCCGCCCCGTCGATCCGGGCCGCCTCCTCCACCCCCGCCGGGATCGAGTCGAAGAACTGCTTCATGATGAACACCCCCGCCGCGTCCACGAGGACCGGCAGGATCAACGCCAGATAGCTGTCATACATCCCCAACTGATTGAGGACCAGAAATTTCGGGATAAAGAGGACGCCGCCCGGCACGGCCATCACCGCGATGACCGCCCCGAACAGCGCCGACCGTCCGCGAAAGCGCAGCCTGGACAGCGCGTACCCGGCCATCGAGTCCAGGAACACCCGCCCGGCCGTCAACACGATCGTCACCAGCACCGAGTTGCCCAGCCACACCGGCATGTCGGTGCCGCTGAACACCCGCTCGAACCCCGCCAGCGTCCCCGGGTGCGGGATGGGCGAGAGCGGCGAGGCGGCCGCGTCCGGCTCGGTCTTGAACGAGTTCGCGATCTGGATCACGAACGGATAGATGAACACCAGCGCGAAGAAGATCAGGATCGAGTAGCCGGTGAAGGTGCTCGCGAGCTTGCGCATCTCAGACCCTCCTCTCCCGCATCACGCGCCGCTGGAACAGGGTCAGCAGCACGATGATGAGGAACAGCACGAACGAGATCGCCGTCCCCGCCCCATAGTCGAAGTCCCGGAACGCCGTCCGGTACGACAGGAACGCCGGGGTCAGCGTGGTCTTGGCCGGAGCCCCCTGGCTCATGACGTAGATCTGGTCGAACACCTGCCAGCTCCCGATCATCCCGAGCGTCAGCACCAGGAACATCGTCGGCCTGAGCAGCGGCAGCGTCACGTACCGGAAGCGCTGCCACCGCCCCGCCCCGTCGAGCACGGCCGCCTCCTCCAGCGTCACCGGGATGTCCTGCAACGCCGCCAGGAACATCAGCATGAACGTGCCCGACGTCGTCCACACGACCAGCGCGATGATCGCGCACATCGCCACGCTCGGCCCCGACAGCCACTCCCACCACGACAGGCCGAACGGCCCCGCCCCGGCCAGGGCCGCCGGTGGCGTGTCCATGCCGAGCAGCAGGTGGATGACCCCTCTGGCGTCGGAGAACCACTGCGGCCCCTGGATGTCGAAGAAGCCGAGCAACTGCGTGAGCGCCCCGGAGTTGCTGAAGATGAACAGGAACACCACGCTGATCGCCACCGAGCTGGTGACCGACGGGAAGTAGAACGCGCTCCTGAAGAACGACTTGCCCTTGAGCAGGCGGCTGTTCACGATCAGGGCCAGGCCCAGCGCCAGCACCGTCTGCAGGGGTACGACGATCGCCACGTAGTAGGCGTTGTTCCGGACGCTGATCATGAAGTTCTCGCGGGCCAGGTCGTCCCGGGTGAACAGCCGGCCGTAGTTCTCCAGCCCGACGAACGGCACACCGCTCTTGAACGGGCTGCCCTGGCCGTTCCACGAGGTGAGGCTGACCCACATCGCCATCAGGATCGGCAGCAGCAGGAACACTCCGAGAATCGCCACGACCGGCGCGACGAACAGCCACCCCGTCACGTCTTCCCTGGCGCGGCTGCGGCGCATCAGTCGCCCAGCGCGGACTGCGTGTTCTTCCGCAGCCTGGCCAGCAGCGCCTTCGGGTCCTGCGAGGTGAGCTGCTGGAGCCCGGCGTCGAAGTCGGCCAGGACGCTGTCCATCTTGGCGGCGTTCACCGGGCCCTGGGCGTAGGCGGCGCCGTCGACGAACGCCGTGTCCGCGGGGAACTCCTTGACGTAGGCGTCCTTGGCCGACTGCCGCGACGGCATGACCCCGAAAGCCTTGGCGAACGCGAGCTGCTGGTCGGCCTTGGTCATCGCCTCGACGAAGGCGATCGCGGCCGTCTTGCTGGCGCTCTTGGCCGCGATGCCCCAGCAGTTCGTGAACGACAGCGTGCCCTGCTTGGCGCCGGCGGGCAGCGGGTGGGCCGTGTACTGGATGTCGGGGTAGTCGGCCTTCAGCGCGCCCTTGATCCAGTTGCCCTCGATCGTCATCGCGGCCTTGCCCTTGCCGAACGCCTCACCGGCCCACGACGCGCCGAGCTGCTTGGGGTACTGGGCCAGCTTGTCCTTGAGCAGGGTCTTGACGTACTCCAGGGCCTTGAGGTTCTCCGGGCTGTCGCCGGTGGCCTGCTTGCCGTCGGCGCTGGTGATCCAGCCGCCCGCCTGCACCATGAACGCGCCGATCCGGTCGCGGGTGTCGCTGATCGCCAGCGGGGTGATGCCCTTGGCCTTGAGTTTGCCGGCCGCCTCGGTGAGCTGTTCCCACGTGGTCGGTACGTCGGACGCCGCCAGGCCCGCCTTCTTCCACAGGCCGTCGTTGACGATCAGCGCCAGCGTGGAGAAGTCCTTCGGCGCGCAGTAGAATGTGCCGTCGCGGGTGAAGGTGGTGCGCAGGCTCGGGTAGAAGTCGTCCGGGTTCGAGATCTTGTCCCCGTACGGCTCCAGCGCGCCGACACTGGCGTAGTCGGCGAACCGCGAGGCGTCCACGTAGAAGACGTCGGGCGGGTTGCCGCCCGCGAACGCCTGGCCGAGCTGCTGGTGGATGTCCTGCGCCGGGGTGACCGTGGCCTGGTTGCCGCTCGCCTTCGCCCACGCGTCCGCCGCCTGCTTGACCGCCGTCGTCTCCGGGTCGCCGGAGGAGGCGATGAGGATCCGCAGCGAGGCGGGGCCGCTGCTCTGCGGCGCGGCCGACGGCTTGTCCTCGAAGCCGCTGCCGCAGGCGGTCGCGGCCAGCGCCAGTACGCCGAGTGCCGCCAGGGGGAGGTGTTTCATGACGTTTCCTTTCACGCGGTACGCCGGATGACCAGGGAGGGTCGCAGCAGGACGTGATCCGGCTTGTCCGGGCTGTCGTCTTCGAGGAGGCGGGTCAGCACGCGGACACAGCGCACGGCGGCCTCCGAGAGTGGCTGGCTCAGGCTGGTCAGGCCGATCGCGGCCGCCACGGGCGTGTCGTCGAACCCGATCACGGGCACCGGCCCGGCCTGCATGGCGCCCAGGGCGACGGAGTCGCTCACGCACACCAGGGCGGTGGCGCCGGCCGCGATCAGCTCCCGCGCCGCCGCTTCACCCTCGGCCGCCGACCCATCGGTCCGCCGCTCCAGGACGCCCGCCTCGCTGTCTTCGGCATCTTCGCCGAGTGCCCGGACCCAGCCGCTCCTGCGGTCGTCGCCGACGCCGGAGCCCTCGGGCCAGCCGATGAACCCGATCCGCCGGTGACCCGCGTCGAGCAGGTGCCGGGTGGCGGCGGCCGTCCCGGCGGCGCCGTCCACGTCCACCCACGGATGGTCGCCGCCCTCCGGCATGCCCCACGGCCGCCCGAACGTGACGAACGCCAGCCCCCGCTCGGCCAGCCACGAGGTGCGCACATCGCCGTAATGGGTACCGGTCAGGACGAACGCATCCGGTTCGTACGCCCCGAGCAGGTCGTCGAACGTGGCGATCTCCGACCGGTCATCGTCGGCCGAGTAGAGGATCACCCGATATCCCGCCTTGGCCGCCGACTCGGTCAGCCCGTGCAGGAACCGGTCGAACACGTTCATGCCATCCTGGGTCTGCTCGATCCGTACGGCCAGGAGCCGCGACCGGCCGGTCCGCATGCGGCGCGCCGCCTGGTTCACCCGGTAGCCGAGCTCCTCGACCGCCTGCCTTACACGCTCACGTGTCTCCTCGCGGACGAGGTCGGGGGAGTTCAGGACGTTCGAGACGGTCTGCCGGGAGACGTTGGCACGCCGCGCGACGTCGGCGATCGTCACCTTTTCGGGCATCATGTCGCTTTCTAAGGGTTTGAACGTTCAAATAGCGGTATGGCAGGATTGGATCGTTCAAGTAAACGGAGTGTTACGCACTATCTCCCTTGGACGATTCGCCTGTCAAGATTTTGGGGGCCGCTCGTGCTCGACCAAACCACGCACCGCCTGCAACCGCTGCTGCACGACCTCGTCAGCACCGTCCTGGCACCGACGACCGCGCTGAGCGGGGCTGACGGGCAGATCAGGGCGGCCGGGGTGCAGGGCCTCTTCCACGCGGACGCGCGGGCGTTGTCGCAGGTGAAGCTGGCCGTGGACGGCAGGGAACCGGAGGCGGTGGGGTACGCGGTGCAGGCCGCCGGCCGTACCAGGTTCGTGTCGCTGGTCCGCTGGCTGGGCGACCCGATCGCGGACCCCACGGTCCGCGTCGACCGTACGCGCGAGGTCGCCCCCGGACGGATGGCGGAGCTCATCGAGATCGCCTCCACCGCCACCCGCCCGGTGACGGCCACCGTCACCGTCGACCTGAGCTGCGACTTCGCCCCGATCGAGCTGGTGAAGGCCGGCGGCAGCGCCCCGCCGGCCACCGCCACGCCCGCCTCGTCTGCCGGTGGCGCTTGCCTGGAGTGGCGGTCCGGCGGCATCCACGTACGGGCGACCGCCGAGAACGCCACGGCTGAACCGCAGGCCGAAGGGCGGTTTCGGTGGGAGGTCGCGCTGGCGCCCGGTGAGCGCGTCGCACTGCGGTGGGCCGTCGTGATCGACGACCCCGAGGCGGTGGTGACCGCGCCGGCCAAGCCGCTGGAGTGGAGCGTCCCCGAGGTGACGGCCGACGACACCCGGCTCGTACGGCTGGCGGCGCGCTCGCTCGAAGACCTGCGCTCCCTCAGGCTGGCCGAGCCCGGGGAGCCGGAGGATACGTTCCTGGGGGCGGGGGTGCCGTGGTTCCTGACGCTGTTCGGGCGGGACAGCCTCTGGGCCGCCAGGATGCTGCTGCCTCTGGGCACCGACCTGGCGGCGAGCACTCTGCGCGTACTGGCCAGACGGCAGGGCAGCCACGTCGACCCGGCCACCGGTGAGGCGCCCGGCAAGATCATGCACGAGCTGCGCCGCCACGAGCACAGCGGCGGCGGCCTGCGCCTGTCCGCCGCCTACTACGGCACCATCGACGCCACCCCGCTCTGGATCGGCCTCCTGTACGACGCCTGGCGCTGGGGCATGCCCGCCGCCCAGATCGAGCCCCTGCTCCCGGCCCTGGAGGCGGCGCTCGGCTGGCTCGGCGACCACGCGGACCCGGACGGGGACGGCTTCCTGGAGTACATCGACTCGACCGGCCACGGCCTGGCCAACCAGGGGTGGAAGGACTCGGGCGACGCGGTCCGCTTCCGCGACGGCCGCCAGGCGGAGCCGCCCATCGCCCTGACGGAGGTCCAGGGGTACGCCTGCGCCGCCGCCCAGCAGGGGGCCGCGCTGCTCACGGCGTTCGGGCGGGAGGGGGCTGAGCGGTGGCTGGACTACGCGGGCACGATGGCCGACCGCTTCCGCGCCCGCTTCTGGGTCACCCACCCCGCCGCGCCGGTCACCGATCGGGGGAACGGACATCCTGCCTCTGCCGTGGGTGGGGCGAGTGGTTATCCCGCACCTGCCACTGACCGGGGGAGCGGTTATCCGGCGTCGGTCGCGGGCTGGGAGAACGGCTATCCCGCGCTGGCCCTCGACCGCGACAAACGGCCGGTCGACTCGCTGACCAGCAACATCGGCCACCTCCTCGGCACGGGACTGCTGTCGCCGGGGGAGGAGGCGAGGGTGGCGGAGCTGCTGGGCACCCCGGCGATGTCCGGCGCCTTCGGGCTGCGGACGATGTCGGCGGACGACGGCGCGTTCAGCCCGATGTCCTACCACTGCGGGTCCGTCTGGTCGCACGACACCGCCATCGTCATCGCCGGACTCGCCAGGACCGGTCATGGCCGGCTGGCGGCGGAGCTGGCGCGGGGCCTGCTGACGGCGGCGGAGGGCTTCGACTACCGCCTGCCCGAGCTCCACGCGGGCGACGACCGGGACGTGGTCGGCCGCCCGGTGGCCTACCCGGCCGCCTGCCGCCCCCAGGCGTGGTCGGCCGCCGCCGCGGTGACTCTGCTGCACGCGGCTGTGGGCCTGTATCCGGACGTACCGGGCGGCAAGGTCCTGGTGCGTCCGCTGGCGGGAGCCCCGCTCGGCGCGGTCACGGTACGCGGCCTGCGGGTGGCGGGCGCCGACGTCACCGTGTCGATCGACCGGTCAGGCGGAGTCCAGGTGACGGGCCTGCCCCCTGGGCTGACGGTCGAGGTGGCCGACCCCGAGCTGGTGGTCTAAGTCGCCGAACCCGGCCTGCCGGTCAGTGGGCCAGGACGGATCCGGGCGTGGACTGGCCCTGAGGGTCAGTGGCGCGTGGCTGTGAGGGTCGGTGCAGCTGGGCCCTGAGGGTCAGTGGGGCTGCCGTTCCCTCGCTGGCCGCCGGCCGCTCCGTCCGCCCGCTGGCCGCTCCGCCCGCTGGCCGCTCCGCCCGCTGGCCGCTCCGCCCGCTGGCCGCTCCGCCCCCCGACGGTCGTGCCCTTGAGTGTCAGTGGGCCGTGATTGCCATGGAGGGCCGTGAATGGTCAGTGGCCCGGGAGGACGGAGAGCTCTGTGAGGTGGGCTTCCGGTGGGGCGGTGAGGGCTGTCAGGACCAGGGACGCGACCGCGGCCGGGGGCAGGCACCGGTCGGGGTCGTACGGCGAGCCGAAGCCGGTCCGGACCTTGCGCAACAGCTCGGTGGCCGTGGCGCCCGGGTAGATCGTGGTGACGCGGATGCCATGAGGGTGTTCCTCGCCCCGTACGGCGTCGCCCAGCTCGCGCAGTGCCGCCTTGCTGGCCGCGTAGGCGGGCCAGCCGTTGGGGCTCAGGCCGGGTGCGGCGTTGATGAGGACCACTCGGCCGCGGCTTCTGCGCAGGGCGGGCAGGAGGAGGCGCAGCAGCTCGGCGGCCGAGGCGACATTGACGTTCAACGTGTCGCGCCACAGCTCCACCGTGCTGTCCGCGGTCGTCGTCACCTCGGCGATGGCCGCGCAGTGTACGAACCCGTTTAACTCCCCGATGGGCGGCAGCGCGGCGGCCAGCGTCTCTGGCCTGGCCAGGTCCGCCACGATGGCGATCAGACTGCCGGGCGTGACACCGGTGGGCGTGACATCGATGTAAGTGACGGTGCTGGGCCCGATTTCGGCGGGCGTGACATCGGGGGGTGCGGCATCGGCGGGGATGGCCGCTCCGGGGGCCCTACCGGCAGCGGCGACGGCGGTGGAGGGGACGGCCGGAGTCATGATCTCCGGCCACGGAAGATTCGCTGCTACCGGGGTGATCTCGCCCAGTCCCGCGATCCCATCCATGGCATCAGGCCCGGCGGTCTGATCCGCGCTGCCAGGGCCAGCGGCCCGACCTGCGCTGCCAGGGCCGGGGGTCGGGTCCGCGCCGCCAGGGTCAGCGGTCCGACCCACGCCAGAGCCAGCGGTCCGGCCCGTGCTGCCAGGGCCGGTGACCTCGTCCATGGCACCAGGCCCGGCCGACCGCTCCACGGCGCCGCGTCCGCCCACGGCGCCGCGTCCGCCCGACGTGGCGAGCTCGCCGGAGGCGGCGAGCTCGCTCAGGCGGGCTGGGTCGCGGACCAGGGCCAGGACCCGGTAGCCCGCGTCCAGCAGCGTCGTGGCGACGGCCGAGCCGATGCCGCCCGTCGCCCCTGTCAATAAGATCGTCCCAGCATGCGTCATGGTCAGAGCGTGGCAGAGGCGCCGGCCGGACGTCTATTAGCTCTTGATCGTGTAGCTGTCGCCGTACACCTTCCAGGTCAGCGGCGGGTTCAGGTCGAGGTTGCCGTTCTTGAGGAAGACCCGCTGCTCGGTGTCGACGCGGGTGGTGTCCTCGTGCGCCTCCTCGGCCTTCATCGCGGCCTTGCGGGCGTCCAGGAACGCGTTGAGGTACGTCGTCTCGTTGCCGCCCTGCGTGGGGGTCTTGGCCTTGGACATCGCGGTCTTCCTGATGCCGCCGAAGCTGAGCTTGTCGCTGCCGGGGCCGTGCATGACGATCGCGTCGTAGTAGATGAACTGGCCCAGCGCCCGCAGTCCGTCCGTCTTGGCCTGGCTGACCGCCGGGTTGAAGTAGACGCGGTCGCGCTCGTCGTTCTGCGCCGTCTGGAAGGCGGTGTCCTTGGCGGCGGTCTTCCAGTCCTTGGTGAAGTTCGGGTCGAGGCCCGCGTGCGAGTCGCTGCCGTTGACCTTGCGGAGGGCGGGGAGGTACTTGGCCAGGACGTTGCCCGGCTTGCGGTTGGTGTAGAGCTCGACGAGGGCCAGCATGTCGCTGGTTCCGGAGCAGAACCCGATGATCCCGGCCGTGTAGCCGCGGCCGTCGTCGATGTCCTCGATGTAGCCGTACTGGGACTTCCAGTCGAGCGTGGAGTTCTCGGCACTGGACACCAGCTGCATGGCGATGTCCTTCTTGTGCGGATCGGTGAGGTCGACCGCCGCCTGGCTGGTGCCCGTGAGCGCGAGAGTGGTGGCTAAGGTGACCAGTGTGACGAGAGTGGTTCGGAGCAACGTGATCTCCTGCTCTTCGTTAGGAAAGCTTCCTAACGAACCATACTCACAGGAGTCAACATTCGGGGCTTTTGTTGTGAAATTGGGCCCCTTATCGGCGTAGCGCGGCTAGTTGCTGCTCGAACGGTACGACCTCCGCCTCCGTCGCGGATGCCGGCGTACGGTTGCGCAGCAGGTCGGCCAGTTCGGTCGCGGCGCGGTCGATCCGCTCCGCCAGGCCGTCCGCGAAGTCGTCACCCCCGCCGCCCCAGTCCTCCGACGCCGCGTAGACGGCGGTCGGCATCACCATGGCCCTCAGGTACGCGAACAGCGGCCGCAGCGCGTGCTCCAATACCAGCGAGTGACGAGGCGTACCGCCGGTTGCCGCGATGAGCGTCGGCTTGCCCACCAGCGAGGCGGGGTCCATGACGTCGAAGAACGACTTGAACAGGCCGCTGTAGGAGGCACTGAAGACGGGCGTGACCGCGATCAGGCCGTCGGCCTCCGTCACCGCCTCGATCGCCTCGCGCAGCCGGGCGCCGGGGAAGCCGGTGACGAAGTTGTTCGCGATGTCGACGGCGAGATCACGCAACTCGATCACCCGCACCTCAGGCGCGCCCTCATCGCTCCACCCCGCCGCCCGATCGCCCGGCCGCTGCACGATCGCGTCAGCCAGCCGGTCGCCGAGCCGTCCCTCGGCCGCCTCGGCCGCCTCGGCCGCCTCGGCCGCCTCGGCCGCCTCGGCCGCCTCGGTCGGCCGGTCGCCGAGTCGTCCCATGGCCGCCTCGGCGGGCCGGTCGGCGAGCCGCCTCACGGTCGCCTCGGTCAGGCGGTCGGCGAGCAGGCGGGTGGACGATGGTTGGGTCAGACCCGCCGTGACGACGACGAGCTTCATGAACACTCCTCCGATCTTCTCCAGGTCACGCAGTCACGCACTCAGGCGGTCAGGCGGTCGCGGGTGGTGTGGACGGGACCGTCGGGCACCCCGGCCGGCCGGTTCGCCGCGAACTCCCGCCGCAGCACCGGCACGACCTCCTCCCCGAGGATGTCGAGCTGCTCCAGGACCGTCTTCAGCGGCAGCCCCGCGTGGTCCATCAGGAACAGCTGCCGCTGGTAGTCGCCGAACGACTCCCGGAACGTCAGCGTCCGGTCGATGACCTGCTGCGGGCTGCCCACCGTGAGCGGCGTCTCCTCGGTGAACTCCTCCAGCGACGGGCCGTGCCCGTACACGGGGGCGTTGTCGAAGTACGGGCGGAACTCGCGCACCGCGTCCTGCGAGTTCTTCCGCATGAACACCTGCCCGCCGAGCCCCACGATGGCCTGCTCGGGCGTGCCGTGCCCGTAATGGGCGTACCGCTGGCGGTAGAGGGTGATCAGGCGGATAAAGTGCTCCTTCGGCCAGAAGATGTTGTTGGCGAAGAACCCGTCACCGTAATAGGCGGCCTGCTCGGCGATCTCCGGGCTGCGGATCGAGCCGTGCCAGACGAAGGGCGGCACCCCGTTCAGCGGCCGTGGCGTGGCGGTGAAGCCCTGCAGCGGCGTGCGGAAGCGGCCCTCCCAGTCGACGACGTCCTCGCGCCAGAGCCGGTGGAGGAGCGCGTAGTTCTCGACGGCCAGCGGGATGCCCTCCCGGATGTCCTGCCCGAACCACGGGTAGACGGGCCCGGTGTTGCCCCGGCCCAGCATCAGGTCGACCCGGCCGTCGGCCAGGTGCTGCAGCATCGCGAAGTCCTCGGCGATCTTGACCGGGTCGTTGGTCGTGATCAGCGTCGTGGCCGTGGACAGCGTGAGCCGCTCGGTCTTGGCCGCGATGTAGCCCAGCAGGGTGGTGGGGGAGGACGGCACGAACGGCGGGTTGTGATGCTCGCCGGTCGCGAACACGTCCAGCCCGACCTCCTCGGCCTTGACCGCGATGGCCACCATCGCCTTGATGCGCTCATGCTCCGTCGGCGTCCTGCCGGTGGTGGGGTCCATGGTCACGTCGCCCACGCTGAAGATCCCGAACTGCATATCGTTCGTCACCTCTTACTATTGAAAGTTCAACAACCATCCAAGCATCAGCTGGTCCGAGGTTATTCCGCGCGGCTCAGCCGTGGAGGGCGTTGATCTCCAGCGGCCCGAGCACTCTCTTGGGCGCGCCGCGGTCCGCCACGGTGATCATGGCCTGGCCGATCCGCTCGGTCGTGGTCACCGCCGTGGGGAAGAGCAGCCGCAGGATCGGGTAGAAGGGCGCCGTCACCACGTACGCCAGCCGATACCAGGTCGTCCGCGAGGTGACGCCGTGCATGGGCTGGATGTAGCCGGGCCGGAACATGTACGCCTGCAGCGGCAGGGCCAGCAGCGCGTTCTCGGTCTGGCCCTTGACCCGGGCCCACATCGCCCGGCCGTGCTCGTCGGTGCCCACGCCGGACACGTAGACGAACGTCGAGCCTGGGTTGAGCCTGGCCAGCGTCTCACCGGCCGCCAGTGTGTAGTCGTACGTGACGCGCCGGTAGTCCTTCTCGCTCATGCCCGCCGAGGAGACGCCGAGGCAGAAGAAGCACGCGTCGTAGCCGAACAGCTCGGCCTCGATCGGCGTGAGGTCGAGCAGGTCCGGGTGGACGAGCTCGCGCAGCTTGTCATGGGTACGCCCGGTGGGTGTGCGGCCGACCGTGAGCACGGCCTCCACCCGGTCGTCGGCCAGGCATTCCCGGAGTACGCCCTGCCCGACCATGCCGGTGGCGCCGAAGATGATGACTTTCACGCGAACTCCGTTCCCGGCCCGAATGCTATCGCCCGATCGGAACCAGACCAGAAGCGGTCAGGCGGCGGTCAGGCCGCGGTCAGACGGCAGCCAGACGGCGGTCAGGCGTTGTGCCCATCCCGTGACCTGGTATTTCCGCTATTAACGTGGCTCGTGGCGGTGGAGCTGGCTAGCGTGGCAGGATTGTCGGTGCGTCAGATGCCATAGTTTCCGACCTAGGAGCGTATATGCCGAATGCTCGGAATATTGACGACCTGACCGAAATTTCGGGTTGGGAGACTCGTCAGTCCGGGCCGACAGCGCTGCGGATATTGGTGGGGCGGCAACTACGCCGGCTGCGCGAGTCGCGGGAGATCACACGGGAAGCCGCGGGATACGCCATCCGGGGTTCGCATTCCAAAATCAGCCGCCTGGAATGCGGGCGGACCAGCTTCAAGCTACGCGACGTGGCCGATCTGCTCACCCTCTACGGCGTGGTCGAGGAGGCCGAGCGCGAGGCCGTGCTCTCGCTGACCAAGCAGGCCAACGCGCCCGGCTGGTGGCACGAATATCGCGACGTGGTGCCCGACTGGTTCGAGGACTACCTCGGGCTGGAGCAGGACGCGGCGATGATCCGTACGTACGAGGTCCAGTATGTCCCTGGCCTGCTCCAGACCGAGGACTACGCCCGCGCGGTGATCACCTGCGGTCACCAGGGCTGCCCGCCCGAGGAGATCGAGCGCCGGCTCGCGCTCCGGATGCGCCGCCGCCGGCTTCTCTCGCGGCCCATGTCGCCCAAGCTCTGGGTGGTGCTGGACGAGGCGGCCCTGCGCCGCCGGGTCGGAGACGGCGCCACGATGCGCGGGCAACTCGAGCACCTCAAGGAGATGGCGAAGCTCCCGCACGTCACCATCCAGGTGCTTCCGTTCACCTACTGCGGTCACATCGGCGGGGTCGGCCCCATCACCATGCTGCGCTTCGCCCAGGCCGAACTCGACGACGTGGTCTACCTCGAGCAGATCGCCAGCGCGCAATATCTCACCAGGGCATCCGACGTGCACCCGTACCAGCACCTGATGGACGAGCTGGGCATCCACGCGCAGCCGTCGGCCGCGACCCCGGCGATCATCGACGGGATCATCAAGGAGATCGACGACACCCTGTAGGGCTACGGTTTGAGGGCCACCCCGCAGAACGCGTCCACCTCGTCGGGCACGCCGAACACCGAGGACTCCACCCGCCATCGGGAGACGGAGACGACGCCCGGATCCACCAGCTCCAGGCCGTCGAAGAACCGGGCGATCTCGTCCGGGGTGCGCAGGCGGTAGGAGTAGGACTGCTCCTCGTTGTGGAGCCGTCCGGCCTCCGCGGCCGCGTCGGGTTTGATGGTGTTCGTACCGTCTTCGAACACCAGGAAGCTGCCCGACGGCAGAGCGTCCAGCAACTGCCGCGTCAGCGCGTGCGCCTGGTCGTCGTCGAAGATCGTGCCCATCACGCCGAGGAGCATGAGCGCGGTCGGCTTGCTGAAGTCCAGCGTCTTGGCCGCGAACTCCAGGATGGTGGCCGGCTCGCGTACATCGGCCTCGATGTAGTCGCAGGCGCCCCGAGGGTCGCTGGCCAGGAGCGCCTGAGCGTGCACCAGCACCAGGGGATCGTTGTCGACATAGACGATGCGGCAGGACGGATCCACCCGCTGGGCGACCTCATGGGTGTTGTCGACCGTCGGCAGCCCGGTGCCGATGTCCAGGAACTGCCGGATGCCGGCGTCCTCCGCCAGATAGCGGACGGCGCGGCCCAGGAATGCGCGGGCGTGGCGGGCGATGTCCTCCATTCCCGGATAGATCTGCCGGAGTTGCTCGGCGTGCTCGCGATCTACCGGGTAGTTGTCCTTTCCGCCCAGCCAATAGTTCCATACCCGGGCCTGGTGCGGCCTGCTGGCGTCGATCTTGGAGGGGAGCGCGGGATCGTTGTCAAAGGATTCATCCGCCATGACATCTTCTCCTCTTTTGTCGCCCATATGTCGCTAAGCTGAGTGTCCTGGCGTCTCGTCGCGCTGTCACGCCTTAAAGCGGCATCTCCTAACATTCCAGATAAAGATTGCCGCTTAAGACGGATGTCAAGATTGCGCTTTCTGCCCAGAACCGTGCGCAGATGAACTGATCTTGACCGATTCCCGGGGGTCGGCGCAACTGTCACACGCCGGGCGGCGGCACTCGGTCACGTGCCGCCGGGCCCGCGGGCCAGACGGCACGACCCGTACGTCAGGAAAGCGACGCTCAATTCTGGCGGATCAGTGAGGCGAGGATGTCGATGCCGATCGGGATCGCCTCCTCCACCACGTCGAAGTCCGCACTGTGGTGCGGCCCGGGGCTGCCGCCGCCGATCATCAGGTACGCGCCCTTGCCCCCGCGTCGCTGCACGTGCCGGATGAGCAGGTTCGCGTCGTCGCTCCCGGCGAACGCCTGGGTCCTGATCACCTCCACGACCTCGGGCAGCGCGCCGGCCACCTCGACGATGCGGTCGATCACCTCGTCATCGGGGGACACGGTCGACGACTGGCCCATGACGGCGAGCGCCGCCCCGACGCCCTGCGTGCGGGCGGCTCCTTCCACGACGGACCGGATCCGGTCCACCAGTTCGTCGACGACCTCGTCATCCGTGGCGCGCGCCTCGCAGGTCATCACCGCCGAGGACGGCACGATGTTCACTCCGTCACCGGCGACGAGCGTGCCGACGTTGAGCCGGGTGTCCGCGGAGCTGAAGCGGGGGATCGCCATGATCCCCAGTGCGGCCATGGCGGCGGTGAGCAGCGCGTTGCGGCCCGTCTCCGGCGAACCGGCGGCGTGGGAGGCCCTGCCGGTGAAGTCGACCTTCAGCTTGCGGGTGGCCATGCCACCGGTGAAGCTGCCCACGACCGAGCCCATGGCCATCTCGCCGGCCATGTGCACGGCGAGCATGGTGTCGATCGGGTCCGCGGCCCCGGCGTCGATCATCGTCTGCGCGCCCCGTACGCCCTCTTCCGCGGGCTGGAACAGGATCCGCAGCGAGCCCGCGAAGTCGCGGTCCGCGAGACGGTGCAGCAGGCCCACGCCCATGGCGACGTTCGCGTCATGGCCGCACGCGTGCATCGCGCCGTTCGTCGCGGCGAAGCCGTTCGCGACCGGGAAGTGCGCGGGGTCGGCTGATTCGCGCATCGGCAGCGCGTCGATGTCGATCCGCAGGCCCCATCGCGGGCCCGGCCGGTCGCCGGCCAGGTCGACGACCATCGCGGTGCCGTTCTCCCGGAAGTACCTGGCGCTTTCGGCGGGAACGCCGGACGCGACCGCGCGAGCCTCCCACTCGTCGAGCGTTTGTGGTGACGGGTAGTTCACGACAGAGGAGAGGTCGTGGGCGTCCTTCCCGGTCAGGACACGCACCGGCAGGCCGTCGATGGCCTGTTTGATCCGGGCCGCTGTCCCGATCTCCACGAACGCGGGTTCCGGATTGCGGTGCACTTCTCGCCGAAGTGCCCTGAGCTGCTCGAAGTCCACAAGACTCCTTATCACCACGATGATCGACGGCCGGGCGGCCGCCTCGCTCAGGCTAGGCACGTCGCCGCGGAGCAGTGTGGCTCGCGCGCAATCCTGCACGAAATACCAAATTTCCGAGCATGGTGCGCATGAAGTCGCATCGAGCTAGTCTTCGAATACCGGCTGACCGCCGACCGGCACGTAACGGAGGCGCCGGCTGTCGAGGTCGAGGATGTAGCCGGTGCGCTTGGCGATCCCTGGCACGATCCATCGGTCCTTGATCGGCGCCTTCGGAAACAGCGCCGCCAGCTTGCCCTCGATCTCGTCCAGCTCCTGCAGGTCGCGCAGCCAGAGGAAGACCGCCAGGTTGGTCGCACCGGTCACCGACGCGCACATCCGTACATTTTCCAGCGACCGGAGCACGGAGACCAGGCGTTCCATCTCGGAGTGCTGGACGTCGAGCCACAGCACCGCCGCGGCCGACCAGCCCATGAGGGTGTGCGCGAAGTCGACGCGCCATCTGACCCAGCCCGCCGCGAGCAGCGCGTCGATGTCCCGGGAGATCACCGAGATCGAGCGGCCCAGCTCCCGCTGCATGTCGGCGGCCGTCCGGCGCACGTCCGTGCTGAGCGCGGTGATCACGTCGCGGTGGATGGGTTTGCGGTGTTCGGGCGGCTCGGACGGACGGAGCAGGCGCAGCGCCTCGACCTGCTGGTCCGAAAGCG
This sequence comes from Nonomuraea aurantiaca, assembly GCF_020215705.1. Classification (GTDB taxonomy): domain Bacteria; phylum Actinomycetota; class Actinomycetes; order Streptosporangiales; family Streptosporangiaceae; genus Nonomuraea; species Nonomuraea aurantiaca. The sequence continues at coordinate 76,432 of NZ_JAIWNB010000019.1, forward strand.
CGTTGAGCCGCCAGCCCGATCCTTCGAGGAAGATCCGCCGCAGGTAGTGCGTCTGGGTGCCGACGATGCCGGGGATCACGGCGATGTGCTCGTCGATGTAGCGGTCCATGGACAGCAGGGTGTGCGTCGAGACCATGATGTAGAGGTCGCGGGGGCCTGAGGTGCAGTGCACGCTGAAGATGGGTCCCTGCCGGCCGAGTTCGGCGATCACGTCCGCGCGCCGGCCGGGTGCGCACCGGATCTCCACCAGAGACGAGACCTCTCGCCCATGGGTCCGCTGCCCGTCGCTCTCGAAGCAGCTCGTCCACACCTGCCGCTCCTGGGTGAGCGTCGACCAGCGGCGGGAAATCGTCGAAGGATCGACCCGAAGAATCCTCCCCAGCTGGGTCCAGGTGGCCCGAGGATGGATCTGGAGCGCGTTGATGATCTGAAAGTCCAGGCCGTCGACCATCCGTCCATCATGCAGGAAAGGCCAGGTCCTCGCCGCGATCGGGCTCGTCCGCGGCCGCCCGCACAAGATCGAATAAGCCGCGATCGCCGTCGAGTCTCCGTAACACGCGGGAAACCTTCGGTAGGCGGCCTTTCCGGAAGGATCGTGCGCCCGACCTGCGTTATCTCCCAATTCCGTGCAAAGTGGGCCTCAGAAACCCGCCCAGCGGCAGGCAGAACCTAGGCTCACGCCATTCCTTTCGCGGTTGGACCTGGAGGATTGGTGTATCGCAAACCCATTCTTGTGCTGTCGGTGATGGCCGCGGTTGTGCTGGGCGCGGCCGGGTGCGGTGCCGGTGGGGGGACCACCGACACCATCAACATGTCGCTGAACACCGATCCGGCGACCTTCGATCCGGCGCTCGCCAAGGGTGGCGACGACTTCACCGTGGCGCGACTGCTGTTCGACACGGTGGTGCGCAAGGACGCGGGCAACACTCTCGCGGGCGGGATCGCGTCCTCGTGGACCGCCGAGGACGCCGCGCATTACACGCTCACCATCCGCGGCGGACTGAGCTGCTCGGACGGTTCGCCGATCACCCCGACGGTGGTGGCGGCCTCACTGACGCGGTTCGCGGCCAAGGAGACGAGTTCCTCGGGCCGTACGCTGGCCCTGGGCGGGGCCACCGCGACGTTCACCCCCGATGACAAGGCCGGCACGGTGAAAGCCGAGCTGTCCGCTCCGTGGTCCGACTTCCTCACCGGGCTGACGCTGCCGCAGGCCGGGATCGTGTGCCCGGCGGGCCTGAAGGACACCAAGGGACTCGCGGCGGGCAAGGTCGCCGGCGCGTTCTCCGGCCCCTACTCCCTGACCGCCTCGCAGCCCGCGGTCTCCTACCAGCTGTCGCTGCGCGAGGGCTATGCGGCCTGGCCGAAGTTCGCCAAGCCGCTGACGGGCGTGGCCGCCAAGCAGGTAACCCTCGCGCCGATCACCGACTACGCGACGATCGCCACCCAGCTGCTCGCCGGCAGCCTGGACATCGGGACGATCAGCGACGAGAACGTGGCCCGCTTCGACGGCAACAAGGCGTTCTCCACGTCGGTCGCGTCGAACACCACGACGTACCTGCTGTTCAACGAGCGTCCGGGCACGGTGTTCGCGGACAAGCCGGAGCTGCGCACCGCGGTGGCCCAGGCCATCGACGCGAAGGCTTTCAGCGACATCATCAGCGGCAAGCGGGGCAGCACGACCCTGTCGGTCGGGTCGGCCAAGCTCGCCTGCGTCAACACCGACAAGTCGCTGCTGGTCGCCCAGGATCCCGCCGCCGCCGCCAAGAAGCTGACCGGGGTCCGCTTCCGCGTCGTCGGCACCACCCTGCTGCAGGGCGGCAACGACTACATCGCCGAGGCGCTGCGCAACGCCGGCGCCACCGTGACCGTCGACTCCCTCGACAACGCCAACTGGGCCACGCTGACCACGGCCGGCGGCAAGGACTGGGACATCAACGTCCAGGGCGACAACAACCAGCTGGGCGTCCTCACCTCCTCGCTGCTCCGGGTGATGGGGCCGGCCACCGAGGACGGCGGCCGCAACAAGACGGGCTCGCTCAACAAGGAGGGCTACGGCTTCGTCACCAAGGCGATGAGCGAGATCGACCGTAACGCGCAGTGCTCGGCCCTCCAGTCCGCGCAGAAGTCGTTCCTCGAGCGCGTCGACGCGATCCCGCTGTCGACCCTGCCCGCCACCACGGTCGCCGCCGCCGGGTTCGACATCCGGACCTTCGACGACTACCTCGACCCCGCCACGCTCCGCATCGTCAAATAAAGCAAACAGCCGGAAGGCGCGTCAGTCATGGCCTCTCTCGATTCCACGCGTGCTCTGGGAGTCCCCCCACCGGACCCCCTGACCGGAGCACGGCAGCGTCCGATGCGGATCTCCTCCGCCTGGCTCCGGTTCGCCGTGCGGCGGCTCGCCAGCCTGCTGGTGATCTTCGTCGCGCTGCTGGTCGTGTCGTTCCTGATCGTCCAGCTCATCCCCGGTGATCCGGCGGTCGGTATCGCCGGCGCCAACGCCGACCTCGCTGACATCCAGCGCATCAGGGCCGAGCTCGGACTCGATCGTCCGATCTGGGAGCGATTCCTCGACCACGTGGGCGGCGTCCTCTCCGGGGATCTCGGTACGTCCTTCATGTACCGGCAGCCGGTGTCGGCGCTCATCGTGAACCGCCTGCCCTTCACCGCCACCATCGCGGTGACCGGCATCCTCGTGGTCCTGGTGATCTCGGTCCCGCTGGGCATGCTCATCGGGGTGCTCACGCGCGGCGGCCGGCGCAAGTGGCTGGACGTGGCCTTCGGCATGGTCACCGGTTTCCTGGACTCGATTCCCGGCTACATCATGGCCTCGTTCCTGGTCGTGACGTTCGCGCTCGGCATCGGGCTGGTGCCGCTCTTCCCGCCGGCCTACACCCCCCGCTTCGGGGCCGCGTCGTTCGTGCTCCCGGTCGTGGCGATCGCGATCGGCCCGATCTGCACCATCTCCCGGGTCGTCCGCCGCGAGATGGCGGTCGTGCTGGAGACCGACTACATGCGGACGGCCCGGGGCTGGCGGCTGCCCGCCCTCCGGCGCCACGTGCGTTGGGCACTGCCGAACCTGCTCACCACCACGCTCACCCTGAGCGGGCTGATCCTGACCGGCATGGTCGGCGGCGCGATCATCATCGAATCGGTGTTCGCGCTGCCGGGCCTCGGCAGCGGCATCATCAAGGCCATCCTCGACCGCGACTATCCGGTCATCCAAGGCATGGTCCTCGTCATCGGCATGATCACCGCGATCATCAACCTCCTCGTGGACGTCCTGCTCGGACTGATCGACCCACGGACCCTCGGGGGGTCGCATGTCTCCGCGTAGGCGCCGCCGGAACCCCGGACTCGTGCTCGGCCTGGGCGTGCTGGGCTGCGTCGTGCTGATCGCCGTACTCGCCCCGATCCTGTTCGCCGGCCAGGCGAGCGCCTGGGCCCGCGGTTCGCCGCGCCCTCGTCGGACCACCTGCTCGGCACCGACGCGGCCGGCCACGACGTCCTGCTGCGCAGCCTGGTCGCCACCCGCCTCACCCTGCTGATGACGGTCGGCGCGACGGCCATAGCGGTCGTCCTCGGCGTCGTGCTGGGCACCGGCGTCTGGCTCGTACCGCCCCGGATCAGGGAGATCTGCCTGCGGGTGATCGACGCCATGGTGGCCTTCCCCGGGCTCCTCCTCGCGCTCGTCGTGGCGGCCGTGCTCGGCGCGGGCGGCTCCTCCGCGGTGATCGCCATCGGCCTGTCCGGCATCCCCTACTTCGCGCGCCTCACCGCCAACCTCGCCGCGAAGGTCTCGCAGCAGGAGTACGTCTCGACCGCCCGCCTCCTGGGCGTGAGCCACGGCCGCATCGCGGTCAGGCACATGCTGCCCAACATGGCCGAGCCGTTGCTCGTGCTGTCGGCGTCGACGTTCGCGGCCACGCTCACGGCCATCTCCGCGCTGTCGTTCGTGGGCCTCGGCGTCCAGTCGCCCTCCTACGACTGGGGCAAGCTGCTGAACGAGGCCCTGCCGTCGCTCCTGGCGGGCCGGCCCTTCCAGATGGCGGGTTCGGCGGCCCTCGTCATCTTGACCGGGCTGGGCGCGGTGCTGATCGGCGACGGACTCGCGGCGGCGGCGAACCCTCGGGGACGCACGGCGACGGCCCGCAGCGCGGCACCCTCCACCGGCCCGGACGAGGCGGTGCCGGCGAGCGACCACCTCGCCGACGTCCGCGACCTGTGGATCCACGCGGGCGGCGAACCGCTGGTCAAGGGCATCTCCTTCGGCATCAGGCGAGGTGAGATCGTCGGCATCGTGGGCGAGAGCGGCTCGGGCAAGACCCTCACCGCGATGTCGCTCGCGCAACTGCTGCCGGACGGCCTGACCTCCACCGCCGCCCGCATGTCCATCGGCGATCTGGACCTGCGCCGGCCCGTCGCGCCGGCTCTCATGGCGGAGGCGGTCAGCCTGATCTACCAGGACCCGGGCTCGACGTTCAATCCCGCGCTCCGCATGGGCGGTCAGCTCACCGAGGTGCTGCGTACCCACAAGGGCCTCAGCGCGCAGGCGGCCAGGCAGCGCGTGCTCGACGCGCTCAAGGTGGTCCACATGACCAGGCCCGAACACCGCATGAAGCAGCACCCGCACGAGCTCTCGGGCGGCATGCGGCAGCGCGCGATGATCGCGACCGCGCTGGCCGTCGAGCCGCGCCTGATCATCGCCGACGAGCCGACGACGGCCCTGGACGTGACCGTCCAGGCCGAGATCCTGCGCGAGCTCAAGCGGGTCAACAGCGAGTTCGGCGCCTCCATCGTGTTCATCTCGCACGACATCGGGGTGGTCCGCGCGCTGTGTGACCGCGTCCTCGTGATGTACCACGGGGAGATCGTGGAGGAGATCGCCGCGGCGGACCTCGCCGTGGAGACCGTCCGCCACCCGTACACGAAGACCCTCCTGGAAGCCGCACCCGACATCGACGGCCCCGTGGGCGGCCGGCCCGGCGGGTCGGGCGACCCCGAGCACGCGAAGGAGCACTCGCATGGATGAGGCGATCGCCGTCGAGGTCCGCGACCTCGAGGTGGGCTACGGCTGGGGCGGCAACGCGACGCGCATCCTGCACGGCATCACGATGGACGTCGCCCGGGGCCGTACGGTCGGCATCGTCGGAGAGTCCGGATCGGGCAAGTCGACGCTGGCGAAGGCGCTGGTCGGGCTCGTCCGGCCGACGGCGGGCAGCGTCAAGGTCGGCGGCGTGCACGTGTCCTCCGCACGTGGCGCGGACCGCCGGGCGATGCGGCGGAAGGTCCAGATGATCCCGCAGGACCCCTACTCGTCACTCGATCCCCGCCGCACGATCGGCGAGGCGCTCGCCGAGGCCGTGGACCCGCGCCGGGCGAAGGTGACGGCGCACCGGGACGAGATCGTCCACTGGCTCGAGACCGTCAGGATGCCGGCCGACACCATCGACCGCTATCCCCACGAGTGCTCCGGAGGGCAGCGGCAACGGGTCGCGATCGCCCGCGGCCTGATGATCCGGCCCGAGGTGGTGATCGCCGACGAGATCACCTCGGCGCTCGACGTCTCGGTCCAGGCGGAGATCCTCAACCTCCTCGCGAGCCTGCGCCGCGAACTCGACCTGACCATGGTGTTCATCTCGCACAACCTCGCCGTCATCCGGCACGTGAGCGACGAGGTCGTGGTGCTCTACCACGGCGACATCGTCGAGCAGGCCCCGGCGGCGGATCTCTATCAGCGCCCGCGGCACGAGTACACACGCACCCTGCTCGACTCGGTGCCCGGCGCACCCGGCTTCGACATCCGGCCCAGGCCACGGAAGGACGCCTCTTGAGGCTGCAGCGCAATCTTCGGCTCATCAACGTCAGGATCATCGACGGCACCGGAGGGCCGCCCATCGAGGACGGCGTGCTGGAGGTGACCTCGGACGGCGTCATCGGGTTCGTCGGCAGGGCGGCCGAGGCCCCGGACGGCCGCGACGCGGACGTCCGCGATCTGCGGGGCCGGACGCTCCTGCCCGGATTCATCGACTGTCATGTGCATCTGGGGTTCGCCCTGGCGAACGGGCCGTACCACCGCCTGCAGAACGATCCGGCTCTGATCCACCTCGAGTCCGCCGCGCGGATCCGGGAGACGCTCGAGGCGGGCATCACCAGCGCGCGCGATCTCGGCGGGCTGTCCCTGGGCTTTCGCGAGGCGATCGAGCGCGGGCTGATTCCCGGCCCCCGGCTGAAGCTGGCGGTGAGCCCGATCAGTCACACCGCGGGCCACGGGGACTTCCATGTGCCCGGCGGAGAGGTCGCCTACACCGTGCCCGAGCTGATCGAGCTGGCCGACACCGTGGACGAGGTCCGTCGGGCGACGCGCCGGGTGCTCCGCCAAGGGGCCGACCTCGTCAAGATCTGCACCAGCGGTGGCATGGGCAGCAGGCACGACCATCCCGACGACGAGGGCCTGCGCCTGGACGAGGTACGGGCGATCGTCGACGAGCTCGACCGGCACGGCGGCAAGCCGGTCGCCGCGCACGCGCAGGGCCGCGTGGGGATCCTGACCGCCCTCCGGGGCGGGGTGACCAGCGTCGAGCACGGGTACGGCATCGACGACGAAGGGCTCGATCTGCTGGAGGAGCGCGGCGCCTTCCTCGTCCCGACGCTGTCGACGGTGTTCGCGATCGACAAGGAGAAGATGCAGCCGTACCACTACGCCAAGAAGGTGAAGTGGTCGGAGATCACCAAGAAGAACATCGGTCACGCGATCGCGCGCAAGGCCAAGATCGCGCTGGGCACGGACGCCGGAGTCTGCCCGCACGGCCAGAACCTGCGCGAGCTCGGCCATCTCGTCGAGCTCGGCATGTCCCCGATGGACGCCCTCGTCGCCGGCACCCGGACCGCGGCCGAGGCGCTCGGCGTCTCCGACGAGGTGGGCACGCTGGAGGTGGGCAAGCTCGCCGATCTCGTGGTCACCGACGCCGATCCGCTGCGGGGCATCCACGCGCTGGCCGACCCCGCGCACATCGAGATCGTGATGAAGGCGGGCGTCGTCATGAAGGACCTCGGGACGGCTGACGGACTATCCCGCTGAGCACGTCGTCCAAGGTGACCACGCCGAGCACCTGCCCCCTGTCGCCGGTCACGGCGGCGAGCTGGGCGCGGCGCTGACGCATGGTCGCCAGGACGTCCGCGAGCGTCGCCGTGCCGGAGATCAGCGGCAGGGCGCGGATCGGCAGCGGCTGACGGGATCCGTGCCCGTTGAGCGCGTCCAGGATGTGCAGGTAGCCCCGCAGCTCGGTGGGGCTGTCGCCGTGCACGGGGAAGCGGGAGTGCCCGTGGCGCCCCGAGTACTCCTGCAGCCCGAGGCTGTCGATCGTCGCGGGCACGCTCACCACCTCGCCGATCGGCACCATGACCGTGCCGACCGGCCGGGCTTGCAGCGCGAGCGTGGCGATCATCCGGTCCCGCTCGTCCTGCCGCAGCAGTTTGTGCCGGCGGGACTCCTCGATCAGCACCGGCAGCTCCGCCGAGGTGTAGACGGTGTGGATCTCGTCGGCCGGCGGGATCCGCAGCAACCGCAGCGCCGCGCCCGCCATGGCCTGGATCAACGTGAGCAGCGGGCCGATCGCCCGGGCCAGGACGAACAACGGGGGCACCAGCCACAGCGCCGCCGTGTCCGGGCCGGACAGCGCGAGGTTCTTCGGCACCATCTCCCCGATGATCACGTGCGCGGACACCACCAGGAGCAGCGCCAGCGCGAAGGCGACCGGATGCACCATCTCCTGGGGCAGCCCCACGGCCGCGAACAGCGGCTCCACGGCCCGCGACACCACCGGTTCGCCGAACGCGCCGAGCATCAGCGAGGCCAGCGTCACGCCCAGCTGCGCCGCGGCGAGCATCGTGGGCACCGTGTTCATGGCGGCGAGCACCGCCTGCGCCCGGCGCGAACCCGCCCGCGCCTGCGGCTCGATCTGGGTATGGCGCGCCGAGATGAGGGCGAACTCGGCGCCCACGAAGAACCCGTTGACCGCCAGGAGCAGCACGAGGGCCAAGCCGTCGGTGATGGTCACGGATGCTCCCGCCTCGGCGCGGTGAGGGTGACCTGCTCGATCCGCCGGCTACGCATGGCCTCCACCCGGAGCGTCCACCCGCCCACCTCCACCTCGTCGCCCGGATCGGGGATGCGGCCGAGCCGGGCCAGCACCAGCCCCGCGAGCGTCTCGTAGGGCCCCTCGGGCATGCGGAAGCCGGTGCGTTCCTCGACCTCGTCCGCCGTCAGCACGGCCGGCACGCTCACCGAGGCGCCCGGCGCGAGCAGGGCGGCCGCGGGCTCGGCCGACTCCTCCTCCGGCAGGTCGTACTCGTCGGCGATGTCGCCGATCAGCTCCTCCACCAGGTCCTCCGCGGTGACGACGCCCGCGAAGCCGCCGTACTCGTCGATCACCACGGCCATCTCGACGCCCGCCGAGCTGAGGCGTTCCTGGACCACCTCCAGGCTCACCGACTCGGGCACCTGGACCGCCGGCCTGACGATCGCGGCGACCGGCGTCCGCTCCCGCTCCTCCTCCGGCACGGCACACGCGCGCGGCACGCTCGCCACGCCGAGGATGTCGTCCAGTTCCGCGCCGCACACGGGGATGCGCAGATGCCGGGTGCGGCGGGCCAGCTTGAGGAACTCGGCGACGCTGGTGGATCCGGCTATGGTCACGCAGTCCGTACGGGGGGTCATCGCCTCCGCCGCGATCTTGCCGCCGAAGCGCAGGGCCCGCTGGAGCATGGCGGCGGTGCTCGGCTGGAGCGCCCCCGCCTCCGCCGACAGCCGGACGAGCAGGCTCAGCTCCTCGGGGGAGCGGGCCGAGGCGAGCTCCTCCTGCGGCTCGGCCCCCAGCCACCGGACGATGCCGTTGGCCACCGCGTTGCACAGCTTGATCAGCGGCCCGAACGCGGCGGAGAACACCCGCTGCGGCGGCGTCGCCACCCGGGCCACGGCCATGGGCCTCGACAGGGCGGCGTTCTTGGGCACCAGCTCGCCCAGGACCATCTGCGCCACCGTGGAGACGACGATCGCCAGGACGACGGCGACGCCGGGACCGGCGGGGACGCCGCCCAGCAGCGGCTCCAGCAGGCCGGCGATGGCGGGCTCGGACACGACGCCGAGCAGCAGCGACGTGACGGTGATGCCCAGCTGCGCCCCGGACAGGTGGAACGACAGCCGCCGCACCGCGGCCTCGATCCCCTGCGCGCCCCGGTCGCCGGACTCCGCCAACTGGTGCACCCGTACGCGCTCGACGGTCACCAGGGAGAACTCCGCCGCGACGAAGATCCCGTTGGCCACGATCAAGGCCAGCGCCCCGAGCAGGAAGACCACATTCAGGATCACGGGCGAAAGCTAGCACCGGCGAAGGACCCGGCGGAAGCCAACGCGGCGGGTGGCAAGCTTGGGGCGTGCGTGTGATGCTGCTGGGCCCGTTCGAGATGCGGGCCGACGACGGCCGTCCGATCGAGATCCCCGGCACGAGGCTGCGCGCGCTGCTGGCCAGGCTCGCGCTGGAGGCCGGTCGGGTCGTGCCGGTCGAGGTTCTCACCGCGGCCGTCTGGGGGGAGGAGCCGCCGGCGGGCAGCGCCAACGCCCTGCAGGCCCTGGTCTCCCGCACCCGCCGGTTGGTCGGCGCCGCGGCGATCGAGTCGCTGCCGCCCGGCTACCGGCTGGCGATCGAGCCCGAGCAGGTCGACGTCACGTGCTTCGAGCGGCTGGCGAGCGCCGGCGACCTCGCGGCGCTGCGTGCGGCCGAAAGCCTGTGGCGCGGGCCCGCGCTCGCGGAGTTCGCCGGCCTGCCGTTCGCGGCCAACGAGGGGGTACGCCTGGCCGAGCTGCGCCTGTCGGCCGCCGAAGCACGGCTGGAGCTCGAACTCGCCGAAGGCGCCGACGTCCTCGGCGAGCTGCGCCCGCTGGCCGCCGCCCACCCGTTGCGCGAGCGCCTGCAGGGCCTGCTGATGCGCGCGCTCTACGCGGCCGGACGGCAGGCGGACGCGCTGGAGGCCTATGAGCGGACCCGGCGCACGCTGGCCGAGGAGCTGGGTGTCGATCCGTCGGCGAAGCTGGCCGAGGTCCACCTGGGCCTCCTACGGCACGACCCTCGGCACCAGCCCCGGCGCCGGGGCCGGCGGACCAATCTGCGCGCTCAGGTGACCAGCTTCGTCGGCCGGGAGGAGGAGCTGGCGCAGCTGGCCAAGGCGTTGGAAGCCGCCCGGCTGGTCACCGTCGTCGGGCCGGGCGGCGCGGGCAAGACCCGGCTGGCCACCGAGGTCGCGCAGCGCTCCGCCGAGCTCGCCCCCGACGGCGTCTGGCTGGTCGAGCTGGCGGCGGTGCGCGAGCCGCTTGACGTCGCCCACGCGGTGCTCACGGCGATCGGCGCCAGAGACTCCGGCTGGTTCGAGCCCGCGCCCGCCGAGGGCGCCCCGGCTCGCGACGCCACGGACCGGCTGTCCGAGGCGCTGGACCGGCTGTCCGAGGCGCTGGACGGCCGGCGGGTGCTGCTCGTCCTGGACAACTGCGAGCACGTCGTGGCGGCCGTCGCGCACCTGGCCGACCGGCTGCTCGGCGCCTGCCCCGACCTGCGCGTCCTGGCGACGAGCCGGGAGTCGATGGCCATCGGCGGGGAGAGCCTCTATCCCATCCCGCCCCTGGAGTGGCCGGCGGGCGTGGTCCGCGATCCGCGGTCCTATCCGGCCGTGCGGCTCTTCGCCGAGCGCGCGGCCTTGGTCCGCCCCGGCTTCGTGCTGGACGAGGACAACACCGGCACGGTCGTCGAGATCTGCGGACGGCTCGACGGGATGCCGCTGGCCATCGAGCTGGCCGCCGCGCGGATGCGCGCGTTGAGCGTCGAGCAGATCGCCGCCAAGCTCGACGACCGGTTCCGCCTGCTCAGCAGCGGCAGCCGTACGGCCCTGCCCCGGCACCAGACCTTGCAGGCGGTCGTCGACTGGAGCTGGGACCTGCTGTCCGGCCGCGAACGCGAACTCGCGATGCTCCTGGCCGCCTTCCCCGGCGGCGCCACGCTGGACGCGCTCGAAGCGGTGAGCGGACCGGACACCGGCGACGTGCTCGACGTCGTCACCGCCCTGGTGGACAAGTCCCTGGTCGAGCCGTCCGGCGAGCGCTACCGCATGCAGGAGACCGTCCGGTCGTACGGGATGGCGCGGCTGAGCGAGGCCGGGCAGGACCGGGCCGTCCGCGACCGGCACGCCCGCCAATTCCTGCGGCTCGCCGAGACCGCCGACCCCGAGCTGCGCAGGGCGGACCAGCTCCACTGGCTGGCGCGGCTGCGGGCCGAGGACGACAACCTCCTGGCCGCGTTGCGGTTCGCGGCCGAGGCCGGGGACGCGGAGCTGGGCGTACGGCTCCTCGCGGCCGTCTGGTGGTTCTGGTACCTGGAGGGCAGGTCCCTTGAGGGCATGCACTGGGCGCGCGGCGTCCTCGACCTGCCCGGCGAGGTGCCCGACGCCCAGCGCCCGGTGCGGTTGGTGCTGGCGGCGTTCGCCCACCACGGGCTCGGCGCGGTCGAGGCGGCCCAGCAGGCGATGAACACCGGCCTGGAGCTGCGCGACCGGCTGGGCGAGGAGGCGTCCGGGTGGGTGCTGCTGCTCTTGGCGCCCGTCTGGCTGGGCGATCCGGTGGGCGCCGCGCGTTCGGCCGATCGGCTGCTGCCGCGGCTCACCGGCTGGGAGCGCGCGACGACGCTCATGATGCGGTCGATCGTGGCGGAGTACGAGGGCGACGTCGCCCGAGCCTTCACCCTCCTGGACGAGGCCCGCCGGGGACTGGAGGACCTCGGCGAACGCTGGGCCCTGTCCTCGGCGTTACGCGTGCTGGCCGAGCACCACGCCCGCCGGGGCGACCTGAGCGCCTCGATCGACGCGCGGCTGGAGGCGCTCCGCCTGGCCGGCGAGCTCGGCATCGTCGAAGACCAGGCGGCCATCCTGGCCGGCCTCGCGATCACCCGCGCGCGGCTGGGCGAGCTCGACCGGGCACAGAGCGACATGCGGGCGGCCTGGGACTTCGCCCAGCAGCTGCGCAAGCAGGAAGGCATCGAGTACATCCGGCTGGCGCGGGCCGAGCTCCTGCTCAGAAGCGGCGAGCGGGCGGCCGCCCGGCGCGAGCTCGACGCGGTGGAGGCCATGGCCCTCCACGCGCCGGTTCGGGCGTCGGCCGGCTGCTACCGGGCCATGGCCGCCCTGCTCGACGGCGACGCCGACAACGCCCGGCCGCTGCTCGACACCGCGATCGAGCTGGCCGCCGACGCGGTGGACATGCCGGCCCTGGCCGGCGCGGCCCACCTGCGCGCCGCGCTCGCCCTGGCCGACGGTGACCCCACGCGCGCCGCCCACCTGCTCGGCCTGGCCGCCGCACTGCGGGGGACGACGGACCTGAGCGGCTTCGACAACCTGCTACGGCCCGCCGAACGCGCCCGCGCCCTGCTCGGCGAGGCGGCCTTCGCCACGGCCTACGACCGCGGCGCCTTGCTCACGCGGGATGCGGCGATCCAGGCCGTACGCGGCCATTAGCGCGGTAGCGACCGAGATGGGGCTACGGGATGCGGCGGGCCGCGGCGGCCGTCCAGGTGCGCAGGTAGGACTCGGCGCCCGCCGCCATGTCCCGCACGATGTCCGGACCGGCGATGATCCGCATGTCCTCGATCCAGTCGGGCACCAGGCCGTAGTTGGCGACGCCGTCGGTGTTGACGTCCCAGACCCGGTCGCCGGTACGCAGCCGGTCCAGGGACACGCTCCCGTCGAAGGACGTGAAGGGGTACGTCACCGGGTTCGCGGCGTTGCCGGCCCGAGGCGCGGGCAGCCGGCCCAGGCCGTTGACGTCCAGGCCGTAGCCGTAGCCGGGGATCTGGTGGGCCTGCCTGAGCGGCTGGGTACGGCGCCACTCGGCGACGAAGTCCCGCGCGTCGTGCCCGTACTGCGTGATCATCCCGCCAAGGGCGTAGATCCGGTCGAAGTAGCTCGGGTCGGCCCAGCTGTGGGAGGAGATCACGCCCGGGTAGCCGGCCGCCTCGAGGATGGCGAGCGTACTGCCGGCGGCCTTCGCGCTCATGTGGTCGAGCTCCACCAGCATGCCCCGGCGGATCATCCCCTTGACCATGTACTCGCCCAGGGAGGTCAGCCCTCTGGTGTTGCAGTGCGGCGCGGGGGGATAGATCGGCAGCGAGACGCCCGGTGGCAGCAGCCCGGCCAGCTGGTCGGGCAGGACTCCGGCGGGGTCGATCGGATTGTCGTGCGCGGGCCCGGTGCAGGTGCGCGCCTGCCAGAAGGAGCCGGTGCTGAGCAGGTTGCCCAGGTTGACGATGGCGCCCTGGGTGCCGGAGTCGAAGCGCACGCCGCACAGCGCGTTGTCGTACTTGTGGCAGACGAACATGCTCCGTACGCCGAGCGCGTACATCTCGTCCAGCCCCCGGTCGATCTGCCCCTGCGTGCACTGCGGGATGCCGAGGATCTGGCGGCAGCCGAACGGCTCGGAGGTCTCGATCCCCAGAACGACGGCGAGCTTGCCCGCCTCGACCGTCCGCCTGGCCTCGGTCGGGTCGAGGACGATCCTGAACCAGCCCCGTCCGGGCCCGCCGTACTGGGTGTCGATGTAGTCCTGCAGCTCACGGGCCCGCTGCGCCTCCAGCCTGATCGTGGTCATCTCGTCGCAGGAGTTCTTCCTCAGCGGGTAGATCGCGCACAGCTGGCGGTTGGCCACCAGGTCGTTGACCATGATCCGGAGCCCGCCGCGCCAGGCCCGCTCCACCCACGTGTAGTACGCCTGCTGGTGGGTCAGCGAGTCGTGCGCCGGCCAGTCGCGGAACGTGGGCCAGCCCACCGGGTCGTGGGTGCCGGTCGCTGAGCCGGTCCGGGTGAAGTTCTCGAACCAGGCCAGCTCGCCGTGGGGGTAGTGATCGGGGCAGTCCGCCAGGGCGTGGGAGATGCCGCCGGGGTCGAACGGCTTCCCGCACAGCAGCATGCCGCCGAACGCCTCGTAGGAGAACAGGTGGCTGTGCGCGTCGACGAACCCCCGCACGTCGGACGCCGCCGTCGCCGACCCGTCTCCCGGCGTGGCCGGTGAGGACGCCGCCGCCGACCTGCCCCCGGGCGGGGCCAGTAAGGCAGTCAGAAGGAGGAGGACGACGGCGATGGATCGGCGACGCATCACGGACACCTCACACGGCTGGGGGGCCTGCCGTCAGCATCCGCCACCCTCGCCACTCCAGCAAGGCCCAAACGTGAGCGCATCTCATCACCGCTGGTCGAGGTGTAATGTCCGGCTTTATAGGTTCGGCGTAGCTTGCTGTCGTTGGGCATAATCAAAGAGCTATTCGACAGTGGAGGAGACGCCGCATGAGTGACGAGGCCCGGTGGATCGCAGGAATCGACTCCAGCACACCGAACCTCGCCCGGATGCACGATTACTTCATCGGGGGCAAGGACAACTTCGCCGTCGATCGGGAGGCGGCCGAGGCCGTGCTGGCCAAGGCGCCGGAGGTCCGGGTCATGGCGCAGGAGCACCAGGCGTTCCAGGGACGGGTGATCCGGTTTCTCGTGGAGCAGGGCATCACCCAGTTCATCAACCTGGGCTCGGGGCTCCCCAGCGAACCCAACACCCACGAACTGGCCCGATCCCTCGCCCCCGACGCCCGCATGGCCTACGTGGACAACGACCCGGTGGTGCTCGCGCACGCCCGCGCGATCCTGGCCAGGGGGGCCGGGACCGGCGTCGTCAAGGGCGACATCCTGCATCCCGCCGAGCTGCTGGCCGACCCCGACCTGCGGCAGGTGATCGACCTCGACCAGCCGGTGGCGGTGCTGCTGTTCGGCGTCCTGCAGTACATCCCGGACAACCACCAGCCCTTCCAGCGCGTGGCCGAGTTGCGCGACGCGTTGCCGGCCGGCAGCCACATCGTCATCACGCACGTCGTCTTCGACTCCCGCCCGGAGGTGGCGGAGCCGATCGTCGCCCTCTACCGGAGGATGCTGGGCCACGCCGAAGGCGGCGCCCGTACGCGCGAGACGGTGCTGCCCTTCTTCGACGGGCTAGAGCTGGTCGAACCCGGGCTGGTGTACGTCCGGGAATGGCGGCCCGAGAGCCCTTTCCTGAACGAGAGACCGGAGAAGGCGTGGGTGATGGTCGGCGTCGGCCGAAAGCCCGGGCCCCCGGCCGAGGACGCCCACCCCTAGGGCCTGTCGTCGTCTACCGTCCGACGACGTCGATCCGGTAGTCACCGCCGGCTCGCGCCCGGAACGTCACGGTGTCTCCGTCCACGCGGTACGCGACCGGACGGCCGTGCCCCGCCGTGACCCGGACCCCGCCGCGGAACGCGTCATTGCGGAGCTTGACCTCGCCGCCCTGGTCGGAGGTCAGCCGGGCCTCAGACAGCTTCCCGGCCGCCCAGCTCAGCCCCACTGTGTGGGCGCCGCGGGCACGCAGGCCCGTCACCCGGCCGGCCGGCCACGCGGCGGGCAGCGCCGGGAGCAGGTCGATCGCGCCGAGGTGGCTCTGCAGCAGCATCTCCGTCATGCCGGAGGTCGCACCGAAGTTCCCGTCGATCTGGAACGGCGGGTGGGTGTCCCACAGGTTGGCCAGCGTGCTGGTCTGGAGCTGGTCGCGCAGCAGCTTGTGCGCGCGGTCGCCGTCGAGCAGCCGAGCCCAGAAGTTGATCTTCCACGCCTTGCTCCAGCCGGTGCCCACGTCGGTGCGGGCGTTGAGGGAGACCTTGGCCGCCGCCGCGAGCTCCGGCGTCGTACGCGGGGAGATCTGCCGCCCCGGATGCACCGCGAACAGGTGGGAGACGTGCCGGTGGGTCTCCGCCGGGTCGTCGATGTCCTCCTTCCACTCCTGCAGCTGCCCCCACCGGCCGACGCGCAGGCCGGGATCCAGCTTGGCCAGCACGCCGGCGGCCACGGTCGCCTGCTGCCGGTCGCCCACCAGCCCCGCGGCCTCGCGCAGGTCGGTGAACAGCTGGAAGAGGATCTGCTGCGACATCGACGCCCCCGCCGTGGCCGGGCCGAGCTCGGGGGAGCGGCTGGGGATGGCGACGAGCCTGCCGTCTCGGGGGTCGGTCCGCAGGTAGTCGAGCCAGAACCGCGCGGTCTCCTTCATGATCGGGTACGCGGTCCGCTTCAGGAAGCGCTCGTCCAGCGTGAAGCGGTAGTGGTCGTAGAGCTGCTCGGACAGCCAGGCCCCCGATTCGGGGAAGAAGTAGGCGGGGTGGTCCCAGGCGCCGGTGTGGCCGAAGATGTTCGAGGCGTGGTGGGCGACCCAGCCGCGCGCCCCGTACATCTGCTCGGCGGTGACCCGGCCGGGTTCACGCAGCCCGTTCACGTAGTCGTGCAGCGGCCGGGCCAGCTCGGCCAGGTTGGTCATCTCGGCGGGCCAGTAGTTCATCTGCAGGTTGATGTTCAGGTGGTAGTCCGACTGCCACGGCGGCGCCTCCTGGAGGTTCCACACGCCCTGGAGGTTGGCGGGCAGCGAACCGGGGCGGGAGGAGGCGATGAGCAGGTAGCGCCCGTACTGGTAGAAGAGCTGCTCCAGCGCCCGGTCGGCGGCCGGGTTCGCACCGTTGCCGTACTGGGCGAGCAGCTCGTCGGTGGGGATCGCGGGCAGGGTTCCGCCCAGGTCCAGCCGTACCCGGTCGAACAGCGCGGCGTGGTCGGCCCGGTGCGCGGCCAGCAGCCTGGCGTACCCCTGGCGCGCGGCGGCGTCCACCCGCGCCGTGAGCTTGCCGTGCGGGTCCTCGCCCTTGTAGGTGGGGTAGTCGGCGGCGTAGTCGGTGCCGGTGCCGAGGATGAGGACCACCGAGTCCGCGCCGGTCACGGTGATGGTGCCGTCGGGGTTGTCGGTCCGGCTCCCGCCCTGGTTGAGCACTCGCAGCTGGGCCTCGTACGCCATCCCGTTGCTCGTCAGCGACCCCTTGACGGTGAGCCGGCCGCGCTCGGCCGTGGCGCTCGCCGAGCGGTTGGCCGGCACGGCGATGCCGGCGGTGAAGGTCACGCCGCCGGGCCTGTCGGCGGCCAGCCGGGCCACGATCACGCCCGCGGGCGCGGACGCGAAGTACTCGCGGGTGTGGCGGACGCCGCCGGCCGTGAACGACACGCCCGCCACCCCGCGCGTGATGTCGAGCCGCCTGCGGTAGTCATCGGCCTGCGCGGGCAGCCCGGGGAAGGCCAGCCGCAGGTCGCCGAAGCTCTGGTACGCGCCGAACCGGCGCTGGCGCGGCGTGTCCGAAGTCAGCCCGAGCGCGGCCAGGACTGCCTCGGGCGGGATGCCGCCCTCCTTCCAGATCCGCTCCCTGACGGCCTCCAGCGCGCCGGGTCGCGGGGCGTCCCAGTTGCCGAAGTTGTAGTCGGCCACACCGGGGCCACCGGTCCACAGGGTCTTGTCGTTGAACTGCAGCCGCTCCGCCCCCACCCCGCCGAACACGGTCGCGCCCATGGCGCCGTTGCCGATCGGCAGCGACCGCGTCTCCCAGCCCTCGTTCGTGTCGGGGGCCGGCTCGTCGTACCACAGCGTGTACGGCTCCGCGGCGGGCTCACGCGCCTGCGCCGATGCGGCCGGGACCACGGTCAGCGCCGCGCCGAGAAGCAGGACGATCGGCCCTGCCAAAAACCGTCTTCTCATCAAAATGCACCTATACATCGGAGGTGTGGGTGGAGCCTTGGTCGGAGGTCTAGCGGTCGCAGGTCGTGATCCGAGGATGCCAGTGGCAGGCGACGGCGGCGTATCCGCCCTCGTCGGGCACCGGCACCGACAGCCGGCCGCGGGGCCCGTCGACCACGTGGCTTTCGCGTACCAGGCCGGCCGGGCCGTCACGGACGACCTCGACCAGCCACCGGCCGCGCAGCATGCTCAGCGGCACGTCGAGCGTGCGCGCCGCGCCCGAGATCCCGGCCCCCACGAACCAGCGGTCGCCGCTGCGCCGGGCCAGCACCACGTGGTCGGCCGGGCGGCCGGACAGCAGCCGCGTCTCGTCCCAGGCGGTGGGCACCTGCTCGAGGAAGCGTTCGGCCTCCGGCCTGGCCTGGTAGGACTCGACGGTGCCCGCCAGATCCTGCAGGCCGGACTCGTACGTCACCGCCAGGCCCAGCTCGTGCGCGTCGGAGGTGGGCCGGCCCGCCCGGTGGAAGGCCATCGGCGTGTAGTCCATCGAGCCGACGACGTTCCTGGTGAAGGGCAGGGTGGTGATGTGGGCGGTGGTGAGCGTGCGCTTCTCGCCGCCGTGCACGCCCTCCATCGTCATCACGTGCGGCCAGGTGCGGTGGATGCCTTTGGGGATGGTCGAGCCGTGGAAGTTGACCAGGAGCCGGTTCGCCGCGGTCGCCGGCAGGATCTCGTCGTACCAGCGCAGCCGCTCCTGCGACTCGGAGTCCATGAAGTCGATCTTGACGCCGCGCACGCCCCAGCGGCTCAGGGTGGGCAGCCACAGCGCGCGTTCCTCCGGCGTGTCCAGATCGCGGAAGTGGATCCACACCACGATCCCCACGCCCTTGGCCCGCCCGTACTCCACGAGCCGCGGCATCCAGCTGGTGGTCGGCCAGTTTGGATCGGTGACGTCCCATTGGTCCTTCAGGAAGTACCACCCGGCGTCCACCGCCACGTACGGCCAGCCGCGCGCCGAGGCGTAGTCGACGAACGCCTGCTGCTTCTCCAGGCTCTGCCCCGCCTCCCTGCCGCCGGCGAGCCAGGTCCACAGCACCTGGCCCGGCGCGATCCAGGAGGTGTCGCGGACCCGGGAATCGGGGGCGAGGTCGTCCACCAGCGTGGACTCGGTGACCGTGGCCAGGTCCCCGGCGATCAGCACCCGCCATGGGCTCTCGCCGGCCTGCACTTCTTCGTCCCAAAGCCGCAGACTGTAGGTGCCGGTGCCCTCCTCGTGCGCCAGTCGCGGCCCGGAGTAGCCGCCGTCGAGGCCGGACTCGGTGAACAGGACGTAGTGGCCGCCGGTCTCGAACAGCGCGGGCACCATGAAGTCGGCCGCGGGCGCGGTCAGGGCCGTGTACTGGACGAACGGGTTCTCGTAGTCGCGCCGGTGCTGGGCCAGCCAGGCGGTGGCGTTCCGGGGCAGCGTGTACGCGGACGTCTCGCGCAGGACGGGACCGTAGTCTTCCGGCAGCCGGTACCTGTAGGCGACGCCGTCCCGCGCGACCCTGACGACCAGGTCGAGCCGGGCACCGGTGGCGTTCGCGAAGGCGAACGTCGCCTCGCGCATGAGCGCCGACCGCCTGAGCCGCTTGCCCACCGTGGTGGTGTAGTGCTCGGTCACCAGACGGTCGCGGCGATGCAGGAAGCGCAGTCCCTGGGACAGGTCGGCCCGTTCGGTGACGATGCCGACCGGGCTCGGCTCCAGGACACGGCCGCCGCGGTGCGTCGCGGCGAAGGTGAGGGTGCCCGCCTGGAGGTCGAGCGAGAGCTCCGCCGCCGGACCGCCGGGGAAGGCGGAGACCTTCCAGCTTCCGGGCGCACCTTGATCGGCCCAGGCGGGCAGGGCGGGCAGGAGACAGAGGCATAAGAGGAGGGCGGCGCACAGACGTATCGGTGTGGCGGTCGGCATGACAGCTCCTGAGGGCCACATACATCGGATGTGTTCACGGATGGTAACCCGTGGAGGTCCGTTTGACCAGGGCCAAGATCGGACCTGTCTCCCGCGTGTCAGATCCCGGCGGCGCGCCGGCCTAACCTGACCGCGCGGCCGTACCTCGGTGCACGAGGCATCCGCACCCTGCGCCGCGGCGGATCGATCGACCCGGTGGCCTGAGGCGGACTCCGGAACCCATGAAGCGCCGCGATGCCTTCATCGCGTAGCTGGTGGAACGCGGGGGTGAGCGCGTGAAGGGAGCTCGCTGACGTATCGCGGATGGCGTGGCGGCTGGCTGGGGACGAGCGGCGTCAAGGGAGATCGCCGGATCACGGTCATCATGGGTCCGCACAACATCGGCACTGGTGCTGACAACGGCCATGATCAACCCATGGCAGCAAGAAGCCCCAGCTTCCGGCAGGTGCCGTGGGCTGGGGCCATAACCCCTGTTTGACCAGGTCTTGCGCTAAATGGTGGACGATACTGGGATTGAACCAGTGACCCCTTCCGTGTCAGGGAAGTGCTCTCCCGCTGAGCTAATCGTCCTGGGAGGTGGAGACGGGATTTGAACCCGTGTAGACGGCTTTGCAGGCCGTTGCCTCGCCTCTCGGCCACTCCACCGAGCCGGAAGCTCCGAGCGGAAGACGGGATTCGAACCCGCGACCCTCACCTTGGCAAGGTGATGCTCTACCACTGAGCCACTTCCGCGTTGTCTCCGCTGGTGTGCGGCGACGAGAGAACTCTAGCGAATCCTGGCCGAGTCCCCAAACCGGAGGGTTCCCACCTGCTCGGCGTACCAGGTGATCCCGGACACGTGCTCGGCGATCTCGCGCAGGGTCCAGTTGGGGGAGTGCGGCCGGTCCCAGGCGTCTGGGACCGTGGCGTAGCGGTTCACGTAGGACCGGCCCAGGCGGGTCCAGCGGGAGCGGGCCTCGGCCAGGTCCAGCTCCGTGAAGCGGGCCCAGTCGGCCTCCAGCGTCACCATCCGGCCGTGCCAGTGGTCGTCCTGCGGGGTGGCGCCCGCCAGGAGCGCCTCGACTTCGGCGAGGTGGTCGATGAGGTGGTCCTGGATGCGGCGTACGGCTTTCGCCGGGGTCCACAGGTTGGCCCCGTCGGTCACGATGGGGGTGCCGTCCCAGGCGAGCCAGGTCTCGGCGATGGTGAGGCACCGGTCGACGGCTTCGGCGACGAGGAGTGCGGGGTTGTCCGTCGCCTCGGCAGCGACATGGGCGGGGTTGGTGGCGTTGCCTGTCATGGGGTCGATCGTGGCCGTGGAACGGTTGGGGCGGCGTCTAAGCGTGGTTGCGTCTGGAGGTCGCGACGGCCCGGCCAGGGGAGCCGAGGTCAGCCGATGGTGTGGCCGCCGTTGACGGTGATCCGTTCGCCCGTCACGAACGCCGCCGCCTCCGAGGCCAGGAAGGACACCGCGCCCGCCACGTCGTCAGGCGTGCCCATCCGGCCGAGCGGGACGTGCGCCCGGTACGTCGCCAGCTCCTCAGCGCCGATCTCGGCGTGCCGTTCGACGGGGATGAAGCCGGGCGCGACGAGGTTCACCGTGACGCCGTGCGGTCCCAGCTCGCGGGCCCATGCCCGGGTGAGCTCGTGCTGGGCGGCCTTTGCGGCGATGTAGGCGGACATGCCGGGTAGGGCGCGGTCCACGATGTCCGAGCCGATCTGGATCACGCGGCCCCGGCCTCGTGCCTTCATGCCCGGTAAGGCCGCCTGGATGAGGAGCGTGGGGCTCTTGACGAAGAAGTGGAGCTGGTCCAGGTGCGTCTGCCAGGTGAGATCCTCGAACGCGACCTTCGGCTGGGCGCCCGTCGCGTTGAGGACCAGCACCTCCACGGGGCCCAGCCGGTCGGTGACCTGGGCGACCAGTTCGGCCGTCGCGGTCTCGTCGGTGACGTCCCCCGCGAACGCCTCGGCGGATCCACCGGCGGCGCGGATGCCGGCGGCGACCTGCTGGGCGCTCTCCTGCCCGGAGTGGTAGCCGACGGCCACGGTGTGGCCGTCGGCGCCCAACCTGCGGGCGATCACGGCGCCCAGGCCGCGGGACGCTCCGGTGACGAGCGCGACGCCGGCTCCTGCTGACGAAGCGCCGGCTCCTGCTGCGGACGGGACTGCCAACTCGACCCCCTGACTAGGCTCTCCCGGCAGCCTAATCGGGCGCCGGCCGCTGGGTGGGGGGCCATGCTTCGACCACCGGCGAAATGTCCATGGGTTAGCGTCAAGTATGGCCGCCGAACACATCGCCCACGACTCCGACATCGCGCCCGTCGCGGCGCTCATAGCCGATCCCACCAGGGCGGCCATACTCACCGCGCTGCTCGGCGGTCGCGCGCTGGCCGCCGGGGAGCTCGCCAGGCTGTCCGGCGTGAGCGCCGCCACCGCGAGCGCGCACCTGTCCCGCCTGCTCGACGGGCGGCTCGTCGACGTCGTACGGCAGGGCCGCCACCGCTACTACCGCCTGGCCGGCCACGAGGTCGCCGAGGTGCTGGAGGTGCTGGCCAGGGTGAGCACCCGGCCGCCCATCCGGTCCCTGCGCCAGTCGCGCCAGGCCAGGCTGCTGGAGGAGGCGCGTACGTGCTACGACCACCTGGCCGGGCGGGCCGGTGTGGCGCTGTTCGACCAGCTGGTCCAGGGCGGTTTCCTGGTGAACCAGGAGGTCACGGACAAGGGGGAGCGGCTGCTGGCGAGGCTCGGGGTGGACGTGGCGGGGGTACGGAAGGCCAGGCGGCGGTTCGCCCCGGAATGCCTGGACTGGACCGAGCGCCGGGCCCACCTCGGCGGGGCCCTTGGCGCGGCGGTGACCGGCGCGTTGCTGGAGCACGGCTGGTACCGGCAGGGCGCCGTTCCCCGGGCGGTGATGCTGACCGACGAGGGCAGGGAAGGGCTGGCCGCCCTGTTCGCCGGTAAGGAGCTAACATCACATACGCCGGTTACCTAAGCAGGAGAGTCACATCATGCGCGACAACGGAGTCGTGAACGTCGGTCCAGAGCCCCTCACCTTCGACGACGTCATCAGGGTGGCCCGTCACGGCGCCGCCGTACAGCTCACCGACGACGCCATCGCCGCGATCTCCGCGGCCCGGCAGCTGGTCGACGAGCTGGCCGAGAGCGCGGTGCCCGCCTATGGGATCTCGACCGGGTTCGGGGCCCTGGCCACGCGGCACATCGACCCGGCTCTGCGCGCCCAGCTCCAGCGCTCGCTGGTCCGCAGCCACGCCGCGGGCAACGGCCCCGAGGTCGAGACCGAGGTGGTGCGCGCGCTCATGCTGCTGCGCCTGCACACGCTGGCCACCGGCCACACCGGCATCCGGCCGACCACCGCGAAGACGCTGGCCGCGCTCATCAGCGCGGGCATCACGCCGGTCGTGCACGAGTACGGCAGCCTCGGCTGCTCGGGCGATCTGGCGCCGCTGGCGCACGTGGCGCTCACCCTGATGGGCGAGGGCGTCGTACGGGATGAGTCCGGAAATATCACTGCGGCGGAAGAGGCGCTCAAGCAGGCGGGCATCGAGCCCGTCGAGCTGGCCGCCAAGGAGGGCCTCGCGCTCATCAACGGTACGGACGGCATGCTCGGCATGCTCATCCTGGCCATCGACGACCTGACCAGGCTCGTCAGGACCGCCGACGTGAGCGCCGCGATGAGCGTCGAGGGGTTGCTGGGCACCGACCGCGTCTTCGCCCCCGAACTGCAGGCGCTGCGGCCGCAGCCCGGCCAGGCCCTCTCCGCCGCCAATATGATGAAAATTCTGGATCAATCGGGCATCATGGCGAGCCACCGCGACCCGGCCGCCTGCACCCGCGTCCAGGACGCCTACTCCCTGCGCTGCGCCCCCCAGGTGGCCGGAGCCGCCCGCGATACGATCGCCCACGCCGCGAACGTGGCCACCTGGGAGCTGGCCAGCGCCGTGGACAACCCCGCCGTGCTCTCCGACGGCCGCGTCGAGTCCAACGGCAACTTCCACGGCGCCCCCGTCGCCTACGTACTGGACTTCCTGGCCATCGTCGCCGCCGACCTGGCCTCGATGTCCGAACGCCGCACCGACCGCTTCCTGGACGTGGCGCGCAACCACGGCCTGCCGGCGTTCCTGGCCGACGACCCCGGTGTCGACTCCGGCCACATGATCGCCCAGTACACCCAGGCGGCCATCGTCTCCGAGCTCAAGCGGCTCGCCGCACCCGCCAGCGTGGACTCGATCCCCAGCTCCGCCATGCAGGAGGACCACGTCTCCATGGGCTGGTCGGCGGCCCGCAAGCTGCGCAAGTCGGTCGACGGCCTCACCCGGGTGCTGGCCGTCGAGGTGCTCGCCGCCGCCCGCGCCCTCGACCTGCGCGCCCCGCTGGAGCCGGCGCCCGCCACCGGCGCGGTGGTCAAGGCGCTGCGCGAGACCGTCCCGGGGCCCGGCCCCGACCGCTTCCTGGCGCCGGAGATCGAGTCCGCCGTCCGCCTGGTCGCCGACGGCGGCGTGGTCACCGCCGCCGAGTCCGTCACGGGCCGCCTGGCGTAATTTTTCGCCATATTTCGATCCCGCGCTGCTAGGGCAGCGCGACGATCGCGTCCATCTCCAGCAGCAGCCCCGGCATGAACAGCTTCGACACCTCCACGGTCGTGCTCGCGGGCGGCGTCCCCGGGAAGTACTTGCGGCGCACCTGCCCGTACGCCACCCGATCGTCCATGTTCGTGAGGTACGTCCGGAGGAACGCCACGTCCTCGAACCCCGCCCCCTGATCGGCGAGAATCCGCCCCAGGCACTGGAAAACGTGCTCGGCCTGAGCCGCCATGTCCCCCTCCCCGACGAGCTGCCCGTTCGCGTCGAAGGCCGCCTGCCCGGAGACGTACAGCATGTCGCCCACCCGTACGGCATGGGAGTAGAAGCCGTTCGTGGCCGGCACCGTTGCGGGGTTGATCGGCACGGCCCGGTGCGCGGGCCGCCCGCCGACGTGGGCGGCGATCGCCGTTACGTCGTGGTCGCCGAGCCCGGCCGCCTCGGCCTCCTGCAGGCGTGCGCGGGCCGCGGTGGCCAGGGTGGCGGCCGGCCAGGCGGCCAGCGTCAGATCCTTGGCCGCCAGGCCGAGCGCGTAGCGGGTCTCGGGGGCGGGCGTGCGCAGGCGTTCGGCCAGGACGCCCAGCGGGGTGCCCGACAGCACCTCGGCCAGGGCGTCACGGTCCACCCCGTGCGCCTCCCCGTACGCGTACGTCTCCGCCAGCAGCACCTGGGCCGGCACGAGGGCGCTCATGACGGCGAGTTTCATCGCCGCGCCCGCCCCCGGCGGCCCGCACTCGCGCGCGGTGCCGAACACCGACAGCACCTCGCGCACGCCCGTCAGGTCACCGCCCGCCAGCACGGTCAGCGTGCCGTCGGCCGCGGGACCGACGCTGCCCAGCACGGGCGCGTCCACCAGCTTGACGGACGCGGGCAGCAGCGCGCGCAGCTCCCGCACCGCCTCCGGGCCGATCGTGGACATCTCCACCACCGTCGCGTCGGGCCGCAGCCCGGGCAGCGCGGCCGTCAGCACCTCGCGTACGGCGGCCGGGTCACGCAGCATCGTGATGACCAGCTCCGCCCCGTCGACCGCCTCGGCGACGGGAACACCGGTCCCGCGCCGCCATGTCGTCACCTGATGCCCGGCCTCGCTGAGCCGCCGGGCCATGGGGACGCCCATGCGTCCCTGTCCGAGAAATGCAATCACATCCCCCAGTTAACTGACATGCGAGGCATTCCACCACCGACTAGATTGCATGCCAGCCATGACAGACGTGAATGCCTTCGACGCCGTCGCGCTCCGCCTCTTCGACGAGGTGGCCAGGAGCGGCTCGTTCACCGCCGCCGCCGAACTGCTCGGATACACCCAGTCGGCCGTCTCGCGGCGGATCGCCGCCCTGGAGCGGGCCACCGGTGGGCCGCTGTTCGAGCGGCTGGCCAGGGGCGTACGGCTGACACCGGCGGGCGTGGCGCTGCACCGGCACGCCGTAGCCGTGCTCGACCGGCTCGACCGCGCCTGCGAGGAGCTGACCGCGATCCACGGCGGCAGCGGCGGCACGCTGCGGGTCGGCGCGTTCGCCACGGCCAACGTCGATCTCGTGCCCGTGACGCTCAAGCGGTTCGCCGAGCGCCGGCCGGAGGTCGGGCTGCGGCTGGTCGAGGGGCTGACGACCCGGCTGATGGAGCGGCTGCAGGCGGGCGCGCTGGACGTCGCGGTGATCAGCGACTACCCCGCCGGGCTGCCCGCCGACGGCGGCCGGATCGTCCCGCTGCGCGAGGACCGGCTGCTGGTGGCGCTGCCGCGGGCGCACCGGCTGGCCGCCGAGCCCGACGTGGACCTGCGCGACCTGGCCGATGAGACGTGGATCGAGGCCGCGCCGCGCGGGCAGCCGACGCTGCTCGTCACCGCCTGCGCCGCCGCCGGGTTCACCCCGCGCAGCGGGCTGCGGGTGGCCGAATGGACGGGCAAGTTCGGCTGCGTCGCCGCCGGGCTCGGGGTGACGCTGGTGCCGGAGCTCGCGGCGCGGGCCGTACCCGCGGATCTGGTGTTGCGGCCCCTGAGGGGGTTGGTCCCGGCGCGCAAGGTGTACGCGGCCCTGCCTGAAGTGCCGCTGCCGTCCGCGCGGGAGTTCGTCCGATTGCTGGGAGAATGGCAGGTGTGTACGACGGCTTCGCCTCCGTAGGCAACCTCTTGGCCACCGGCCTGCGCGACCTGACGACCGACCTGGCCGCCCTCGACGGCGACGGCTGGTGGGCGGTGGTGGTCGACTATGAGGGCGTCGACAAAGAGGGCAAGGTGACGTGCGCCCGCTTCGACCACGTACGCCAGGCGCCCCTGCCCACCCCCAGGACCCCCTGGCACGGCCCCGCCCCCGACCGGTGGCACAGCTCCCTCGACCAGGCCGCCTACGAGCGGGGCGTCCAGACCATCCGCGACTACATCGAGCGGGGCGAGGTCTACCAGGCCAACCTCTGCCGCGTCCTGACCGCGCCGCTGCCCCACGACGCCGACCCGCCGGCCCTGGCCGCCCGCCTGGCCATCGGCAACCCGGCCCCCTACGCGGCCGTCGTCCAGGTGCCCGGGCTGAGCGTGGTGTCGGCCTCGCCCGAGCTGTACCTGTCGCGCGAGGGGGACATGGTCGAGTCAAGACCGATCAAGGGCACCGGCGCGACGGCGGACGACCTGCTGGAGAAGGACTACGCTGAGAATGTCATGATCGTCGACCTGGTCCGCAACGACCTCGGCCGGATCGCCGCCGTCGGCTCCGTCGAGGTGCCGTCGCTCTGCGCCGTCGAGGAGCATCCCGGGCTGGTCCACCTCGTGTCGACCGTACGGGCCAGGCTGGCGCCGGGAGCGGGCTGGCCGGAGTTGTTCGCGGCGACCTTCCCACCCGGTTCGGTCACCGGCGCGCCCAAGTCGTCCGCGTTGCGCATCATCAATGAGCTCGAACCGGAGCCGCGCGGGCCGTACTGTGGGGCCGTGGGCTGGGTCGACGCCGGCCGTCGACGGGCGGCGCTGGCCGTGGGCATCCGTACGTTCTGGATCGAAGCAGGCGAGATCCGCTTCGGCACGGGCGCGGGCATAACCTGGGGCAGTGATCCCCGGCGTGAATGGCTCGAGACCGAGCTGAAGGCGTCCAGGCTCATCGCACTGGCATCCTCAGGAGGAAATAGATGACCATCCCTGTCTGGGTCAACGGGGAGCTGCTCGACCCCGCGCAGGCGACCGTCTCGGTGTTCGACCATGGGCTGATGGTCGGCGACGGAGTCTTCGAGACCATCAAGATCGTGCACGGCGAGGCGTTCGCGCTCACCAGGCACCTCGACCGGCTCGCGCTGTCGGCCCAGCGCATGGACCTGCCCGCGCCCGACCTCGGGGCCATCGAGGACGGCGTCGGCAAGTGCCTGGCCGCCGCGCCCGACTGGCCGCTCGGCCGCATCCGCATCACCTACACCAGCGGCCCGGGCCCCCTCGGCTCCGACCGCGGCGACCAGGGCACCACCTCGATCGTGATCGTCGACGAGCAGAAGCCGTTCCCCGGCACCGCCAACGTCACCGTCGTCCCCTGGCCGCGCAACGAGAACGGCGCCCTGGCCGGCGTCAAGAGCACCTCCTACGGCGACAACGCCAAGGCCCTGGCCCACGCCAAGGCGCGCGGCGGCGGCGAGGCCATCTTCGGCAACCTCGCGGGCAACCTGTGCGAGGGCACCGGCTCCAACATCTTCATCGTCCGCGACGGGCGGCTGCTCACCCCGACCCTCGACTCCGGCTGCCTGGCCGGCGTCACCAGGGCGCTGGTGCTCCAATGGTGCGGCGGCGAGGAGACCGACGTACCGCTGTCCGCCCTCTACACCGCCGAGGAGGCGTTCCTGACCTCCACCACCCGCGACATCCAGCCGATCAGGCTCGTCGACGAGACCGAGCTGCCGGTGGCCCCGGGGCCGATCACCGCGAAGGCGATGCGGATCTTCGCCGAGCACGCCGCCGCCGACCTCAACCCCTGAGCGGATGGCCGTCGACAAACCCCGGCCGGGTGACCCGCTGCGGCTCGGCGGCTATCTGATCGTGGGCCGGCTCGGTCAGGGCGGGCAGGGCGTGGTCTACCTGGCCGAGAAGCCGGGTGGCGAGCGGGTGGCGATCAAGTTGATGGCCGGCGGCATGGCGGGCGGCGTCGATCGCACGGCGCAGCGGGAGCTCGCCGCCGCCAGGCAGGTCGCCGAGTTCTGCACGGCCCGGGTGATCACCGCCGACCTCGACCACGAGCCGCCCTACGTCGTGAGCGAGTACATCGACGGCCCCTCCCTGGAGGAGGTCGCGCCCCTGCGCGGCACGTCCCTCACCCGCCTGGCCATCGGCACGGTCACCGCGCTGACCGCCATCCACCGGGCGGGCGTGGTGCACCGCGACTTCAAGCCGGGCAACGTGCTGATGGCCCAGGACGGGCCGCGGGTCATCGACTTCGGCATCGCCCGGCTCGCCGGGCTCACCGCGACCAAGAGCGGGCTGGCCGGCACGCCGCGCTACATGGCGCCCGAGCAGTTCGGCGACGGGCCCGTCGGGGCGCCCGCCGACGTGTTCGCCTGGGGCTCCACGATGGTGTACGCGGCCACCGGGCAGGCGCCGTTCGGCGGGGACACGATCGCCGCGGTCGCCTACCGGATCCTGCAGGGCGAGCCCGACCTGGGCGATCTGGCCGAGCCGCTGCGCGGGATCGTGGCGCGCTGCCTGGCCAAGGACCCCGCGGCCCGGCCCACGGCCCGCGGCGTCCTGCTGGAGCTGCTCGGCGAGGACCGGCGCTCGGAAGAGGCCGACGTGCTCGAACAGGGCGCGCTGGCCGCCGCCGACACCCTGGTGGCCGGACCGCCGCCGGCCATCGGCCCTGTGCGGGCGCTCATGGCGCGCAGGAAGATGCTGGCCGGGGCGGGCCTCGCGGCGACGGCGCTGCTGGTCAGCGGGGTGCTGCTCTGGGAGCGCGCGGCCGGCCGCACGCCCATCACGCAGACCCCGGCCGCCGCCACCGGCATACCGTCGTCGACGTCCACCGGCACGGCCGAGTCCGTGGCCCCGCCGCCGGCCAAGCGCGCGGAACTGGTCGCGGCCGTGGAGGCGGCGACCATCGTGACGCCGCTGGCCGACTTCACCTACTCGGGCGGCCTGAGCGAGAGCGCGTACGCCGGCGAGGCCCGAGGCCGGCTCGTGTTCGGCGCGAGCGACGGCACCACCACGGACTTCGACATGCGGGTCGAGTCGGTCGGTGACAGTCGGCAGGTGGTCGTCATAGAGAGCTCCGACACGCCGGCGGTCTACCTGGACGGCAAGCCGGTGAAGGGCAAGGAGGCGTCGGAGGCGCTCTACTTCGCCGAGATGCTCCCCGTGACCGCGGGGATCGGCGCCCTGCTCGACGTGATCAGCCTGACGCCGCGGATCAGCGCGGAGGGGCGGTCCTACTCCGGGTCCCTGGTGACCAGCAAGGGCCCGCAGGCCCTGCAGGACAAGATCTCGGAAATCACCGGCGGGTGGACCGTCGACGACCTCGCCGACACCCAGCTCACCTGGAAGCTGAAGCTGGACCCGCGCGACAGGCCGGTCTTCTTCGACCTGTCCTGGCGCGCGCTCAACGCCAACATCCGGCTGGCCTCCTCCTTCGCCACCACCTACAGCAACTGGCGGGCGGGGACCATCACGGCACCTCAGTAGGACTTCTGGGTCTGGACGTTGAAGTCGTCCATCTTGACCTGCTGGGCCGGGTCGGTCAGCGGATCCTTGATCTCGATGACGTCCAGGCCGCCCCGGATGTCGCTGGAGTAGATGTAGCCGTTGTAGTAGTAGGCCGACCAGGACCCCGCGACGCCGTTGAACGGGGGCGGATCGAAGTAGCCGATCTCCCTGGCGTTGGCGGAGTCGGTGAAGTCCCAGATCGACACGCCGCCCTGATACCAGGACTGGACCATGATGTCCTTGCCCGGCACCGGGAGGAGCGAGCCGTTGTGGGCGACGCAGTTCTCGTCCTGCTCCTGCTCGCGCGGGATCTTGAAGTAGCCGCGCCGCTCCAGCTGGCCGTTCGTGAGGTCGTAGATCGCGTCCGCGCCCTTGGTCCGGGGCGTGTCCCGGTCGCAGGTCGGCGCCGAGCCGCCGCCCAGCTCGTCGCTGAACACCACCTTGGTCGCGTCGTTGTTGAACGTCGCCGAATGCCAGAGCTGGAAGTTCTCCTCGTCGCGTATCCGCTGGAGCAGCTTCGGGTTGACCGGGTCGGAGATGTCGAGCAGCACGCCGTCACCGAAGCAGGCGGCCGCGGCCAGCTTCTTCTCCGGGTACGCCGTGATGTCGTGGCACCCGGCGCCCGTCTCCTCGCGGTCCGGGAAGAAGTTCGGCCGCGCCACGATCTTGGCGGCCTTGGGGTCCTTGGTGGGGATCTCCACGACCTGGAGGAGTTCGTGCGGCGGCGGGCAGGTGTCCGACTCCGGCTCGGGGCCGGGCGACGACACGTACACGTACAGCGTCTCCCCGTCGGGGATCATCGTGTGCGTGTGCGAGCCGCAGTCGGTCGCGACGGCCGAGACGTACTTCGGGTTCTTCTTGTCGCTGACGTCGAAGATCCGCAGCCCTTCCCAGGCGCGGCTGTTGGTCGTGGAGGCGCAGCTCTCGTCGCTGCGCGGCTCGTCGATCGACAGGATCAGCAGATCGCCGTAGATCGAGACGTCGTTCTGCTGCGCCGGGCAGGCGACCTGGCTGACGGTCTTGGGCTTGGTGGGATCGCTGATGTCGTAGATCGAGAACCCGCCGAAATTGCCCACGTACGCGTAGTCGCCCTGGAAGGCCAGGTCGGTGTTCCAGTCCATGGCGCCGTTGAGCGGCGCCGTACGGGGCACGTGGGCGACCCGCTTGACGTTCGGGCTCGTCTTCGCGTCACCGGTCGGCTGGGCGGTGGTGAGGGGCTCACTCCCGTCTACGGAGGGGTCCTCTCCTCGCGGACCGGCGCTGCACGCGGCCACCAGCAGGAGCGCCGCGCACGCCGCCGCCACCCGTACCTTTCCGAAGATCACGCACTTCCCTCTCGTTCCTGGGTCACTATGGAAGCTATGTCAGTAAGGTCCCGGTTGCGGGCGTTCGGCGCCGCAGTCTTGGCGGCACTCGCGCTGCCCATGCTGTCGGCGTGCGCCCAGGAGGCGGAGCAGCCGTCCGCGATCGGCACCGACGCTCCGGTGATCGTCCCACAGGGCCCGGGCACCCCTGCCCGCACGGCCACGCCCGGCGAACGCCTCGGCCGGCCGCCGACCGCCCCAAGCGCCGCCGACGTCCGCTTCGCCGAGGGGATGATCCCGCACCACCGGCAGGCGCTGGAGATGACCGGCCTGGTCAAGGACCGTACGGCGACACCGGCCGTACTCCGCTTCGCCGAGCAGATCGCCAGTGCGCAGCGTCCCGAGATCACCGTCATGTCCTCCTGGCTCGCCTCCCTCGGCCGCCCGGTCCCCGGCGACCACTCTCACGGCCCGGAGGGCTACGGCATGGCCACCCTGGAGGAGATGAACGCGCTGCGGGCGGCCCGCGCGGCCGCCTTCGACCGCCTGTTCCTGCAACTCATGGTCAGACACCACGGGGGCGCCCTGAAGATGGCCGACGAAGAGCTCGCCGCCGGCACGGACCAGCCGATGAGACGCATGGCGAGAGACGTCTACTCGGGCCAGAGCATCGAGATTACGAGGTTGAAAGCGGCGTTGACCGAGATCACCCAATAATCCCAGCAAACCATCAGGAACCCGACATGCCGTCTATGGTCATGTCGGGTTATGGCGCGGGCATCGGGCATGTGGCACTTACGCCAAGATCCCGACGAAGGGCGATGCCCGCCGGGAGAAGTGCGGGGGCGGGCCCCAGTCCAGGTTCACCGGACCCCGGCTTAATGATCAGGCCCCGGCCATTTCACGGACCGGGGCCAAGAATGCGCACGTCACGGCGCCCGGCCACCTCCACCGGAGGAGCGTGCCCTTGGACAGAGCCCAGCCCTGTGCGGAGTCTGGGGCTCACCGGGCCGGCCGTAAAAGATCAAATAAAGGTCAACTCGGCCAGAGCATATTGGTGAGTTCGGCGTCGAGGTCCATGAAGTCGGTCTCGCGACCGGCGGACACCTTCTCGTAGGTGCGGTGGAGGAACTCGGTCAGCGGCGCCAGCGGCACCTCGAACAGTGCCTGGCCGAACGGCGAGGTCAAACTGATGTGCAGGGTGCGTTCGCCGTCGGCGCGTGCGGGCCACACCTGCACGTCGCCGTCGCCGACGCGTCTCACGATGCCTACTGTCAGCAACTCACGGGCAAAGATCCACTCGACCGGTTCGTCGTTCCCTACGTGGAAGGCCATGCGGATGGCGTACGGGTCGTCGGCCGTGTAACTCAGTCCGGCGAGCAGGGGGACGGTAGTACGGTCGGGGACCACAAGCCGAAGGCCAAGCTCGGCGGAGACGGTGGTGCTGTTCATCGTCAGCCAAACCTTTTCGTCGAAGGTCCCCTCTTCGGGGCTATCACTGCTCTGACGGACTTCGTCCTGAGCTATCACGCGGAACGAAGAAACCTGTAGGAAAGATTCCGCTCCTAGGCCCTTCTGTAACGCACATCACAGCTGGACATTTAGGCATCTACCTGGCTAAACGGCATCAATCGGGTCGTATTTACAAGGGTTTTGCGTGTTCGTGGAGCCTGTTCCGGGGAGCCCACCAAGAACGTTCCTTGAGAAAAGATCACGATCGGCACCTACCGGAACACGACGATGGTATGCCAACGAGCCGTCACGCCGATGGGCAACCGCACCCTTTCCCCGAATCCCCCTCCGCGCCTCCCACCGCTTCGCCACCAGGTCCCGGAGTGCGGTATGGTTTTCCCGTCGGCGCCGCAAGGGGCCGCAGGGCGGGCGATTAGCTCAGCGGGAGAGCGCTTCGTTCACACCGAAGAGGTCACTGGTTCGATCCCAGTATCGCCCACCACGTTCGTCGCAGGTCGGAGGCTCGCTACTCGTCATGAGGGGCGGGCCTCTTTTCATGCGTGCCTCGCCTCATGCGTGCCCGGTGCGTCAGATGTCGCGCCGCACGGTCGGCAGACGGTGGCCGGCGACCACGGGTGACCGGATGCGGACACCGGCCTGGTGAGCCCGAGACGCTTGGCCCCTGTGAGCCCGAGACGCCCCGCCCACGCCCAAGATGGACAGGGCGTCTTCACGACGCGCTCCTACTTGGCGGCCTCGACGAGGTTGACGATGGCCACCGCGGCGCGGAAGTGTTTGTTGCGGCCGAGATCGCCGATGGTCTTGATGTTGAACGCCTTGGCCAGCGACTCGGCGTCGGCGTCGCTCACCCCGGCGAGCGCGCTCACCGGGGCGGTGGGCAGCTTCTCCAGGTCGTACTTCTCGAATGCCTTGTCGAGCAGCTTGTCGAGATTGGCGTTGATCGTCATGGCGCACCTCCGTGTGGTGGTCGGGCAGCGGGTCGCTACATCTCCCACAGGGAGGTTTTCAGCCTTGTCATGATCCGCCCTGGAACGACCCGGCCACCTTCCCTGGTCATGAGAGTGGCTTGCCGAATCTCTTGACCCGGGGGCCTTCACCAAGCCGGCGACCTCGTCCCCGCGTGCGGCTCAGAAGCGCCGCTCCGGTTCACGGTCGGAGCGGTCGGACCGGTCAGGTTGGTCGGGTTGGTCAGGCCGGTGGGGGTGGGCGGCGAGCTCGGTTCTGGGGGGCGGGTGGTGCGGGACGGCGGGATCCGCCGGGAGGCGGACGGTGAACACCGCGCCCGCTCCCAGCCGCCCGTCCGCCGTGATCGTGCCGCCGTGCCCGTCCACCACCTCCCGTACGAGGGCCAGCCCCAGCCCGAAGCCCTGGCCGACGAACCGGGTGAACAGCCGCTCGGAGTCGGCGGGGTTCAGGCCCACCCCGTCGTCCCGCACCGTGAGCTCCACCACCTCCGGGCCGCCGACGACCGTCACCCAGATGTGGCCGCCCGCACTCGTGTGGCCGAGGGCGTTGTCCAGCAGCGCGGAGATCACCCGGCGGAGGGCCGACTGCGCCCCGCGTACGAGGTGGGCGTCGAGGCCCTGGCGGTGTACCTCGATCGTCACGCCGCGCGCCGCCGCGCGGGCCGCCTCGGCCACGGCCAGCTCCTCGGCCAGCGCCGCCAGGTCGACGGGGACGAACGGCCGGCGCAGCTGCCTGAACTGGGCCGACACCAGCAGATCCTCGACCACCTCGCCCAGCTGGCGGCTGCCGGTGACCAGCTGGTCGACCTCGTCGATGACCAGGATCGGGTCGGTGCCGCGCCGCAGCTGGCGGGCGACGAGCTGGGCGCGGGTGTGCAGGCGGGTCAGCGGGGTGCGCAGCTCGTGGCTGACGTCGGCGGCGAACCTGCGCTGGCGGGCCAGGGCCTCACCCAGCGGCGCGATCGCCCGGCGGGCGAGGACCTGGCCGATCAGCAGCGCGGCCAGCAGCCCGGCGAGCTCGGCGGCGGCGATGGTGCGCAGCAGGCGTTGCCGTTCGGCGGCCTGGTAGCGAAGGTCGATCACCGCCTGAGTCGCCACCTCACCGCGCCGCTCGGTGCGTACGAGATAGCTCTGCCCGGCCAGCTCGACCTGGGCGACCCGTGGTTCGCCGCCGGTGGTGGCCAGGGACAGCGCGATGCGCAGGGGGAGCGCCGCCGGTGCGCCGGGAGAGCCCTGTACGGTGTCGCCGCGCAGTTCGAACAGCCAGATGCAGGGGGGAGGGTGGGCGACGGAGCCGTATTGCGTCGCGGCGGCCAGATCACGCCGGGCGGAGGCGCTCTGGTCGCTCACGGTGACGCAGTAGACCATCACCCCGAAGAGCGCGAGCACCACCGAGATCGCGCCCGCCACCTGTACGGTGACCCGGCGGCGGGCCCGGCCCAGCAGACGCCGCTCGGGATCGGCCGCGGTGACCTGGCGGCGGGTCCGGATCAGCAGACGCCGCTCGGGATCGGCCGCGGTGGCCCGGCGGCGGGTTCGGATCAGTGGGCGTCGCTCCGGATCGGCGGCCGGTCGCCCTCTCACAGCTCACCCAGGCGGTAGCCCACGCCCCGTACGGTGCTGACGATGCCCGGTCCCAGCTTGCCGCGCAGGTAGTAGACGTAGGTGTCCACGATCGCGTCGGTCCGGGCGCCGTCGAAGACCCGTTGCCGCAGCGAGGCGCGCGTGTGCACCTGCCGCGGCCGGATCGCCAGCGCGTGCAGCAGCCGCGCCTCCTGGCCGGACAGGGCCACCTGCTCTCCGGTCGGCAGCCGTACGGTGTGGGCCTCCGGATCCAGCCAGCCCGCGCCGACGGGCAGCAGCCCGGCCTGGTCCAGGTTCCTGCGGTGCAGCGCCCGTACCCTGGCCAGCAGCTCGTCGATCTCGAACGGCTTGACCAGGTAGTCCTCGGCCCCCGCGTCGAGCCCGGTGACCCGGTCGGCGACCGTGCCGAAGGCGCTGAGGACGAGCACCGGCACGGTGACGGCCTGCCGGCGCAGCCGCCGCAGCAGGTCGATGCCGTCGACCACCGGCAGGCCCCGGTCGACGATCATGGCGTCGTAGGCGCGGCTCAGGCCCAGATGCAGGCCCCGCTGCCCCTCCAGGGCCAGGTCGACCGTGTATCCCTCGTCGGTGAACAGCTCCACCAGCATGCCCCCGAGCTCGCGGTCATCCTCCACGAGCAGCAGCCGACGGGAGGGGGAGCCGGCTGTACTCGATGTCCCAGCCACGGATCAACCGTTGCATCACCGCCGCAGAATTACCAGGGTCCCAACAAGTCTTGACATTTCAGGAAATGGTCGACCGGCCGGCGGCTGTCTGCTCCTCCAAGGGGCGTGGCTGTTCGGGGTCGGTTCTCCTGGCCTCCTCGAGGCGTTCGGGCAGCGCCAGCTTGTAGAGCGGCAGGGCCCCCGCGGTCGTGATGACGGCCACGAGCACCAGCATGGCGAACAGCTCCGGCGTGATCATCCCCTGCGCCAGGCCGATGTTGATGAAGATGAGGATCATCAGGCCCCGGGCGTTCATGAGCGCGCCCACCGCGTACGACTCGCGCCAGCTGAAGCCCAGCGCCCTCATCGACAGCGAGCAGCCGAAGTACTTCCCGCTGAAACCCGCCACCAGGATCAGCGCGAACGCCAGCAGCATGGCGCCCCCGGCGATGCCGTTGAGATGGGTGTTCAGCCCCGAGAAGGTGAAGAAGACCGGCAGCAGCAGCGTCGAGACGACATCCATCATGCGGCCGTGCAGCACCTGGCGGAACGCCGGATCACGGGGCATCGTCAGTCCGGCGATGAAGCCGCCGAAAACCGCGTACACACCGATCCAGTCGGTGAGCCAGCCCGCCGTGAGCGGTACGAGGATGACGACGTACATGGCGCCGGGGCCGAGCCGGCCGGTCCGCGCGAGACCGCGGCCCAGCGGACGCAGCAGACGGGCGACCACCGTCAGCATCACCACCGCGAACAGCGTGGCCAGGCCGATGGTGCGCAGGGCGCCGCCGGAGCCCGAGCCGAGGTGGATCGCCGACAGCACCGCGAGGATGCACCACGCCAGGGCGTCGTCGATGGAGGCCGCGATCAGCGTGAGCCGGCCGAGCGGGGAGTTCTCCAGCTTCCGCTCGTACAGGATCCTCGCCAGCATGGGGAAGGCGGTCAGCGACAGCGCGCCCCCGACGAACA
The DNA here is from genome assembly GCF_020215705.1 of Nonomuraea aurantiaca. Classification (GTDB taxonomy): domain Bacteria; phylum Actinomycetota; class Actinomycetes; order Streptosporangiales; family Streptosporangiaceae; genus Nonomuraea; species Nonomuraea aurantiaca. The sequence continues at coordinate 113,208 of NZ_JAIWNB010000019.1, forward strand.
GGGCGAACTCCCACCGGCTGACGTCCGGGCGGGAGAGCACGTCCCACAGGAGCAGACCGGTGCACGAGCCCAGGAGCAGGGAGGGCAGGATGCCCGAGACGGCCAGGACCGAGGCCCGGCGGACCTCGCCCGGCGAGCGCGCGCTGTGGTCCAGCCCGGCGCCGACCAGGAACATGTACAGCGTCAGCCCGATGGTGCTCAGCACGTACAGGACCGGCCGGACCTCCTTGGGGAACAGGGCGGCCTGGGCCTCCGGGAACAGCCAGCCGAACAGGGTCGGGCCGAGCAGGACGCCGGCCACCATCTCGCCGAGCACCCGCGGCTGCATGACCATCAGCGCCAGCCGGCCGCACACGCCCGCGGTCAGCAGGATGACGACCAGGGCGGGCAGCACCTTGAGGATCAGTTCGAGGTTCGGGTCACCGGCGGCGACCAGGGCCATCGTGGGCATACCATTCCTCCACTCGTAATCCGGACGATCAGTGGGTGACCACGTGACCAGATGGTCGGGACGGTCAGTGGGTGGTCAGTCGGGACGGTCAGTGGGCGACCGGCTGGCCGTCGTCCGCGAAGTGGCGCTCGCACAGCCGCTGCCTGCGCGCGTCCCAGACCATGTAGGTGCCGAGGACGAGCTGGACGAGGCTGCGCCAGACGTCCTCCCAGCGGTCCCGGAACCGCACGAACAGCAGCAGCGGCCGGTGGGCGGCGCTCCTGTGGGCGTACCGCGGGGTGAGCAGGCACGGTCCCCGGTTGGGCAGGGACCGGGTGTGAGAGGCGGAGGAGTCCAGGGCGTACAGGCGCAGGATCTCCTCCGCCGCGACCCGCATGGCGATCGGCGCCAGCCGCCAGGCCGGGCACGGCCGGTTGGCGGCGACGCCGAACGGGATGTGGTTGAGCTCACGGACCGCCGACCGGTCATGGTGGGAGGGGGCCGGGGCGAAGCGGCCGGGGTCGAAGTGGTCGGGGTCGGTGAAGCCCGCGCGGTGGAACTCCGGGTAGTTGAAGCACAGCACCGAGCCGGCCGGGATCACCGCGTGCTCGTCCAGCGGGATGTCACCCGTGGTGACGCGGTGGGCGATGCCGAAGAGCGGGTAGAGCCGCAGCGTCTCCGCGATCACCTGGTCCAGGTAGCGCGGGCCGCCCGTCAACGCCCTCGCCTGTACGTCCGGGTGCTGGGCGAGGACCATCAGCAGGTGGGCCGTGGCCTCCGACAGCTGGACGACCGCGGTGTTGAAGAAGGCCCCCTGCAGGTAGAGCGCCTGCTCCCTGGCCGACAACCCATCCGGCAGCGGCTGCCGCACCAGAGGCAGCCGGTCCATGAGATACCGGGTCAGCCGGTCGCGCCGGTCCATGTGCCGCAGCCCGCAGCACTTGAGCGAGGTGACGACGTCGTTCGCGTTGCCCACGATCAGGTCGCGGGCCGTGCGCGGGCACCGCCTGCCGAAGACCAGCTCGTAGGAGAACTCCGCCCAGAGCGGCATCATCTGGTCACGCAGCCGGACCAGCCCGCGCGCCTCCCGCAGCGTCCGGGTGACGCAGCGGCGGGTCAGCTCCTCCGCTTCGGTACGCGGGACGGACAGGAAGGCGCGCGTGGCCCGGGCGACGGCGTCATACCGTTCGCCCGCCTCCAGGTGCTCCTGGTGCATCTCGGGGCCGGGCGCCAGCCAGTACCAGAACAGGTCCGACAGGGCGGCGCCCTTGCTCCGGCCGCCGGCCGCCGGATGGGAGTAGACCTCCTTGAACCGCTCGATCCCGACCAGGTCGCCGGGCACCGGGATGCCCTCGTCCCCGTTGACCCGGTTGAAGACGCGTACGCGCAGCGCCACGACCCGGCCCGGCAGCCACCACGGCAGGCTCAGCACCGCCACGACGGCGACCGCCACGGCCACCACGGCCACAACCCCCGTCGCCCCGGTCGCCCCAGGCACGGTCATCCCAGGCACGGTCACCCCGGCAGGCACGGTCACCACGGCCGTCGCACCATCCCCGGTTCGAGCTCATCGATGGACGCGCAGCCGCACAGGGAGAGTGCCCGCTCGACCTCCGTACGCAGCAGGCTGAGCACCCGGCCCGCGCCCCGCTCGCCGTCCGCCGCCAGCCCCCAGATCACCGGGCGGCCCACCGCGACCGCGGCGGCGCCCAGCGCCAGCGCCTTCAGCACGTCGGTGCCGCGCCGCACACCCCCGTCCAGCAGCACCGGGACGGCTCCGCCCACGGCGCGGACGATGTCCGGCAGCAGGTCGACGGCGGCCGGGACCGTGTCGAGCTGCCGGCCGCCGTGGTTGGAGACCACCAGCGCCGAGACGCCGTGGTCGAGCGCCAGGCGCACGTCGGCGGGATGCGCGACGCCCTTGAGCGCGATCGGCAGCGCCGTCATCTCCCTGAGCCGGTCGATGTGCGCCCAGGAGATCTCCGGTGACATGACGATGGGCCGCACTCGCGCGCCGTCGCGCAGGTTCTCGCAGTACAGGCCCTCGGGCAGGTCGTGGAAGCCGTTGTGCCGGTCCCGGGGCCGCGCTCCCAGCGTGGGGGAGTCCACCGTGACGACCAGCGCCTTGCAGCCGGCCGCCTCGGCGCGCCGGACGAGGGTCTCGGTGAAGGCCAGGTCCGGCTGGATGTAGAGCTGGAACCAGAGCTGGACCCCCGGCGCCGCCGCGGCCACGTCCTCGACGGCGACCGTGGACGCCATGGAGACGATCATGATCGTCTCGGCGGTGGCGGCGGCCCGCGCCGTGGCCCGCTCGCCCTCGGAGTCGGCCAGCCGGTGGAACGCGGTCGGCGCCACCAGCACGGGCATGGCCGCGCGGCTGCCGAGCAGGGTGACGCCGAGCTGCAGCTTTCCGGTGCCGCGCAGCACCCGCGGCAGCAGCGCCAGCCGGTCGAACGCCGCCTCGTTGGCCCGCAGCGTGACCTCGTCACCGGCCCCGCCGGCGAAGTAGTCGTAGTGCGCGGGGTCGAGACGCGCGCGGGCGGCGGCTTCGAACTCGCCGAGCGTGTTCATCTCGCCGGTCTCGGGCTCGCCGACCGGGTCCATCACGCCGGCACCGAGGCGGCCTGGCGGGCGAAGAAGGCCCGCAGCGGCGCGACGTGCACCTCCGGGGAGGTCCACTCGTTCTCCAGGTTCTCGGTGATGTGGTGGACGGCGGCCGGGGCGCCGGGCCGGTGATGCCGCACCACCGGATGCAGGTAGTGGCCCTCGTGGGCGCGCGCGGAGTCGCTCTGCCGGATCCGGCCGACCGCGATGTCGAAGGGGTCGACCTTGTCGTGTTCCGGCCCGTACTCCAGAGTGATCGTGAAGTGGCCGGCGTCGCCGATCGGCGGGCCCTCCAGGCCGAGCGGCACCTCCTCCAGGTAGCGGACCCCGCCCCGGCTGTCGGGGACGATGATGTCGGCCAGCAGCCCGAACTGCTGCCACAGCGCCGAGGAGCGGTTGACCCGTTCGAGCACCGCCGCCGCCATGGCCTCCGGGTCGGCCTTGAGTTCGGGGCCGGGCCACGGGACGCCGTGGTATCTGTGCTCCAGGATGCGGTGCAGCGAGCGCGTGCCGTACCTGAAGCCGTGGATGAACCCGCTGGTGCCGCGCTTGAAGTCGCGGGACTGCGTCAGCGTCCCGGCGAAGTAGAGGCCGGGCACGCTGACCGACTCGTAGGCGGGGGTGAGCGCCGGGAACCGGTCCTGGATCATCAGCTCCGGACGGCACCCGTCGTCGAAGATCGAGGCGTCGAACCGGAAGCCGGTGCAGACGATCACCCGGTCGTACGGGATGTCCTTGGTGACCTCGTCGGCGCGGGCGAAGCTCACCGTCACCAGGTACGAGCCGTCGGCCTGCCGCTCGATCCGCTTGACCGAGCCGTCCAGCACCGCGTTCTGGGACTTGAGCTGGTAGGTGTCGAGGAAGTTGTTGTTGACCGCGCGAAGATGCCCGACGAAGTGGGTGCGCCACGCCATCCGTACGGAGTTCGGGCCCGCTACGTGGATCACCGCGGCGGTCTCGACCAGGTTGTCCGCCGTCTCGAAGGCCGAGTTGCCCTTGCCGATGATGAGCACCCGCTGGTTCACGTAGTCGGACGGGTCGGTGGCGGCCGTGTCGTAGGGCTCGGCGGTCTCGATGCCCGGTATCTCCGGGATGTTGGGCCGGCTGACCCCGGTCGCCACGATCAGGCGCTTCGCCTCGTACGTCCGGCCATGCTCGTCGGTCACCCTGAACGGGCCCATGCCGGGCGCGCGGGTGATGTGGACGGCGCGGGCGTCGTGGACGATCCGCAGGCCGCACGCGGCGGCGTAGTCGGCGAGGTAGCGGACCATGTCGTCGGCGGCGGGGAAGTAGCGGTCGCTGTATTGGGTGAACAGCAGGGCCGGGTCGTCCGACAGCAGGGAGTTCCAGTCCATCCGGAGGTTGAGCTCCGGGTCGGAGGTTCCGTTGTACTTCTTGTTGATCGAGATGAGCGTGCGATGGCGCGGGAAGGTGCGGAAGAACGTGCCCGGCGTGGGACCGGCTTCGAGGATCAGGTACGACCGGCCCGCCTTTTCCAGGAAACATCCCAGCTGCAGCCCCGCCGGGCCGGCGCCGATCACCAGGTAGTCGAGGGCGTTGTCCGGCACGTAGGCCTCCGTCGCAGCGATGTCATGAAATGAGCGATGTCATGAAACGGACGACCTCAGTGTTGGCGGGTGATTCTCAGAGAATGCTCAGAGCATCCGCCCGCCGTGCCGGTCCAGCAGGGCGCGCTTGTCCGGTTTGCCGCTGGCGGCGACCGGGACGGCCGACACCACCGTGACCGTCCGGGGCACGCTGTCGTCGCCGAGCTCGGCGCGTACCAGGGCGGTCAGCGCGTCGCCGTCCGGCGTCCGCCCGGCGGCGGGCACCACGAACGCGTGTACGGCCTCCCCGGTCAGCTCGTCCGGCGCCCCGGCCACGTACGCCTCGTCCACGTCGGGATGCCCGGCCAGCACCCGCTCGATCGGACCCGCGTACACCACCATCGCGTTCACCATGATCACATCCCGGGTCCGGCCGACCAGGTGCAGGAAGCCCTCCTCGTCCACGTAGCCCAGGTCGCGGGTGCGCAGCCGGTCGTCCCGCAGCGTGTCTCGCGTCTCCTCCGGCTGTCCCCAGTAGCCGGACATCAGGTACGGGCTGCGTACGTGGATCTCGCCGGTCTCTCCCGTGGCCACCTCCCGGTCCTCCTCGTCGCGGACGCTGATCTCGACCCCCGGATGCGGGCGGCCCACCGAGGCCGTGTGGCCTCGGGCGAGGTCGGCGGGCGTGAGCATCGTGATGTTGCCCGCCTCGGTCTGGCCGTAGCCCTGGTAGACGACCGGGCCGAGTCGTTCCACCGCCGCCGCCAGCCGGGACGGGCTGATCGGGGAGCCGGAGACCATCAGCCCGCGCAGGCTGCCGACGTCGACCTGGTCATCCTTGAGCAGGCGGAGCATCTGGTACAGCCGGGGCACGGTGATGATGGAGCCGGTGATCCGGTGACGCTCGATCGCGTACGGGAAGACGGGCCGCCCGTCGTCCTCCGGGATCACCGCCGTCCCGCCGCCCAGCAGGCACGGCGCCAGGAACTCCATGACGACCATGCTGGCCAGGGTGCCGAACAGCAGGTAACGCCCGAACGAATCGGCGAGCGCCGCCGCGACCGGGCCCCACACGCGGGGCTGCCACGCCCAGTGCTCGCTCAGCGCGCGGTAGGTGATCGCGCAGCCCTTGGGCCGCCCGGTGCTGCCGCTGGTGAAGGTCAGGGCGGCCACGTCATCCGGGCGCGCCGTGACGGTGAGGGGGCGGCCGCCGTGGGCGCGGGCCAGCAGCTCTTCCAACGACAGGACAGGAAGCCCTTCCCAGGACAGGACGGGAAGCGATGCCTCGGGTGCTGCGCTGTCGACCAGCAGGACGTCGACCCCCATCCCGAGCACATGGGCGAGCTGAGCGGCGGGGTAGCCGGGCCGGACGCCCACCACGCGGCAGCCCAGCGCGTGCGCGGCCATGTGTGCGGCGAACGCCTCCGGCGAGACCGCGGTGCGGATGGCGACGCCCCGGCCGGGCCCGAGCCCGGCGTCGGCCAGCGCGCCGGCCAGCCGCCGGATCATCTCCAGCAGCTCACCGCGTGAGACGGTCCGGGATCCGTGCTCGAACGCCGCGCTGCCGGGCGCGTCCCGCAGCGCGTCGAGAAGGGGGTACGGGAACAGCATGGTCGGCTCCTCACCATTGCGGCGGTCGGCTGCGACATGTATCTGGTCATATAACCGGCTTGCCGTCCACCGTGACGTTAGGCACCGCGGATCAGAGGCCGATCAGAGGCGGAAGGGAGCGCGAGGGTGAAGGTGATCGGCGCGGGGTTCGGCAGGACGGGCACGAGCTCGCTGAAGGCGGCGCTGGAACTGCTGGGGTACGGCCCCTGCTACCACATGTCCACGGTCATAGCGGAGCCGTACCGGGTCCGCCAGTGGCTCGACGTGGGGGAGGGCCGCACCCGCGACTGGGACGAGCTGCTCACCGGCTTCCGGTCGGCAGTGGACTGGCCCGCCGCCTCCTACTGGCGGGAGCTGGCCGAGCACTATCCCGATGCGAAGGTCATCCTCACCGTCCGCGACCCGCGGCGGTGGTACGACAGCGTCAGCCAGACCATCTTCGCAGGCGCCCTGGCCGAGCGCCGCCCGGTGCCGATCCGCCGCCGGATCATCCGGTGGCTGGTGGCGCGCCGGGCGCCGGACTTCGCCCTCTACCCGCGCATGGCCAGGGCGACCGTCATGGACCGGGTCTTCGACGGCCGCATCGACGATCCCGCGTACGTCATGAAGGTCTTCGAACGCCACCTCGCCGAGGTCCAGGCGGCGATCCCGGCCGCGCGGCTGCTGGTCTTCGACGTCCGGGAGGGATGGGAGCCGCTGTGCGCCTTCCTCGGGACGCCCGTCCCGGACGAGCCCTTCCCCCAGGCCAACGAACGGGAGGCGTTCGGGCGCAAGCGGTCCGGCAGGCAGCTGCGCCTGATCCTGCGCGGGCGCTGACGGTCCCCGGCACCGGGCAGAATGAGAGGCGTGCCGCGACGTGACTCGACATCCGCCTCCGCCCCGTGCCCGTGCGGGCTGCCGGCGACCTACGGCGAGTGCTGCGGGCGGCTGCACCGAGGCCTGGCCGCCGCGCCCACGGCCGAGGCGCTCATGCGGTCCCGGTTCAGCGCCTTCAGCGTCGGCGACGCCGGATATCTGCTGCGCACCTGGCATCCGGCGGCCCGCCCGGCCCGCCTCGACCTCGACCGGGGGACACGCTGGACCCGGCTGGAGATCCTGGAGACCACCGGGGGCAGCGTCGTCCACACCGAGGGCACCGTCCGCTTCCGGGCCCACTACACCGACAACGGCGAGGCGGGCTGCATCGAAGAGCACAGCCGCTTCGTCCGGCACGAGGGCGGATGGACCTATGCCGGGGCCGACTGAGGGAGAGCGTTGACCTACGACCTGTTGTCCTGGCTGCGCGCCACGATCGAGGGCGACAACGCGACGGCCGAGGCGGCGACTCCCGGCCCGTGGTCCTACGACCCCACCAGGGAGTGGTACGACGGCGACGACTTCGTCACCATGACCAACGGGCAGGAGTTCGTCGGCTTCGGCGACCCGTCGGCCTTCCGGGGCGCGGTCTGCATCACCGGCGACGCCGGTCACGCCCCGTCCATGAGGGACGCCGTGCACATCGCCCGCCACGATCCCCGTGACGTCACGGCCCGCTGCGCCGCCGAGCTGCGCCTGATCGCCGCGCACGGAGACGGGGACGGCCACACAGACGACGACGGGCCCTGCGACACGCTGCGGCTGCTCGCCTACGGCTACCGCCATCGTCCCGGCTGGCAGCCCGAGTGGGCGCCACGCTGAGTTCGACGGCCGGCGTTCGGTGAGCGCGGCAGCGGGTACTGGCCGCCCACTAACAGGAGGGGCGTATGGGATTACGGGCGAGGCTCAACAGCCGGTTCGGGCGGAAGGGACGGCGGCTGCGGGCCACGGCGCGGCAGACCTTCGACTGGCAGGACCTGCGGCCGGGCCAGCAGGAGGCGATGGAGCACCTGCTCGACGGGCGTGACGTGCTGCTGGTCATGCCGACCGGGGCCGGCAAGTCGGCGGTCTACCAGGTGCCCGCGCAGCTGCGCGACGGTCCCACCGTGGTCGTCTCGCCGCTCATCGCGCTGCAGCGGGACCAGGTGATGGGCCTGGAGAAGGCCGACGCGGGCGGGGCCGTGGCGGTCAACTCCACCTCCTCGGTCAAGGCGGGGCTGGAGAAGGTCACGGCGGGGGAGGCGGAGTTCGTGTTCCTGTCGCCCGAGCAGCTGGCCAAGCCCGACGTCGTCGCCCAGCTGGCCAAGGCCGGGCCGTCGCTCATCGCGGTCGACGAGGCCCACTGCGTCTCGTCGTGGGGGCATGACTTCCGCCCCGACTACCTGCGGCTGGGCAAGGTCATCGAGCGCCTGGGGCACCCGCCGGTGGTGGCGATGACCGCCACGGCGGCGCCGAACGTCCGGGAGGAGATCGTCCGCTCCCTCGGCCTGAAGGACCCGGTGCAGATCGTCCGCGGGTTCGACCGGCCCAACATCCGGCTGGAGGTGCGCCGGTTCGTCGGCGACGACGACAAGATCCGTGCCCTGGCCGAGCACGCCGCCTCCCTCGACGGGCTCGGCCTGGTCTACGTCGCCACCCGGCGCGAGGCCGAGGAGTACGCCGCGCTGCTGACCGGGATGGGCCGCCACGCGGAGCCGTACCACGCCGGGATGCGGGCGGCCGAGCGGACGCGGGTGCACGCGCTCTTCACGGCGGGCGAGGTGGACACCGTGGTGGCCACGTCGGCGTTCGGGATGGGGATCGACCGGGCCGATGTCCGCTACGTGCTGCACGCGTCCCCGCCCGAGTCGCCCGACGCCTACTACCAGGAGATCGGCCGGGCGGGCCGGGACGGACGGCCCGCCCACGCCGTGCTGTTCTACCGGCCGGAGGATCTCGGCCTGCGCCGCTTCTTCGCCAGCGGCCGGGCGGACGCCGACGCGCTGCTGCGGGTGGCGACGCTGGTGAAGGAGCACGGCGGCATCGTGCCCGTCACCGAGCTGCGCGCCCTGCTGGAGGTGGGCGCCTCCCAGCTGACGAGCCTGGTCAACCTGCTGGAGCAGGCCGAGGCGGTGACCGTCACCGACTCCGGCGACCTGCGCTACGTGCCGGGCGGGCCGCCGCCGGAGCAGGCCGCCGCGCGGGCGGTGGAGCTCGACGAGATCCGGCACCGCGTCGACGACTCGCGGATCGACATGATGCGCGGCTACGCGGAGACGACCGGGTGCCGCCGCCGCTTCCTGCTGGAGTACTTCGGCGAGCCGTACGACACCGCCTGCCGGACCTGCGACACCTGCCAGGACGGCCAGGAGCCCATCGCGACCGGCGACGGACCGTACCCGCTGCACGCCAAGGTCGAGCACCAGGCATGGGGACGGGGCACGGTCATGCGCCGCGAGCCGGACCGGATCACGGTCCTGTTCGACTCGGTGGGCTACAAGACGCTCGCCCTGGCCGCCGTGGAGGGCGTCCTGCGACGCGCGGACGAGGCGTAGGCCGGGGTCACTTCATCCAGTCCTCCAGGCCGCTCGCCGACAGGGGCAGCTCGGCCGAGAGCACCTCCATGCCGTCCGCCGTCACCAGCAGGTCGTCCTCGATGCGCGCGCCGATCCCGCGCAGCTCGGGCGGCACGGTCAGGTCGTGGGCGTGGAAGTACAGGCCGGGCTCCACGGTGAACACCATGCCCGGCTCGATGAGCGCCCCCTGGTAGGCCTCGGGCGCGGCCTTGGCGCAGTCGTGCACGTCCAGGCCGAGGTGGTGGCCGATGCCGCAGATCAGGTAGCGGCGGTGGTGCTGGCCGCGCTCCGACAGCGCCTCGTCCACCGAGACGGGCAGCATCCCCCAGTCGTCCAGCCCCCGCGCGATGACCTCCATCGCGGCGTGGTGGAAGTCGGTGAACCGGCGGCCGGGGGCGACCTGCGCCAGCGCCGCCCGGTGCGCCCGCTCCACCAGGTCGTGCACCTGGCGCTGGGCGGGGGAGAAGGCGCCGGAGGCGGGGAAGGTGCGGGTGACGTCGGCGGTGTAGTGGCTGCGTACCTCCACGCCCATGTCGAGCAGCAGCAGCTCGTCCGGCAGCACCGGGCCGTCGCAGCGCACCCAGTGCAGGGTCGGGGCGTGCGGGCCGCTGCCCACGATCGAGGCGTAGCCGGGGCCGTTGCCGTACGCCCTGGCGTACCGGTCGAAGGTGCCCTGCAGCCAGCGCTCACCCGGTCCGGCCACCGCGGTGGGGATCTCGGCGAGCACGGCGGCGAACCCCTCGACCGTCCGGTCCACGGCCTCCCTCAGCTGGCCGATCTCCCAGTCATCCTTGATCATGCGCAGCTCGGCCAGCACCCGGGCGATCTCGTCGTCGGTGGAGACCGTGCCGTCGAAGTCCGCCAGCGGCCTGACCGGCACGCCCAGCGCCGCCGACCACTCGGCCAGTCCGGGAGCGGCGCCCACCCACAGCTCCCCGTGGGCGGCGTCGGCGAAGAAGCCCGGCTCGCCGGGATAGGCGGGGACGGGCAGGTAGACGACCGCGTCGCCGTCCCTGACCACCGCCACGGCGTCCTCGGCCACGCAGCCGGTCAGCCAGTAGAAGTCGCTGCCGGGACGGAAGTCGTAGGAGGTGTCGTTGCTGCGCACCGGCGCCTGGCCCGCCGCCACCACGACGGTCCGGCCGGGCAGCGCGGCGCCGAGCCGGGCCCGATGGGCGGCGGCGGCCTCGGCGGCGCCGGGGACGACGGTCGGGGTGCGGTCGGGGATGTCCCAGCCCTTGCCGATGTAGTCAGTGAACGCGGGGATGTCCAGAAGTTTGGGGGGCCTGCCGTCAGTCACCTGTGATGCCTCCTCCGATGTCACGTACCAGTCCGGTCAGCCGGGCGAAGACGCGGTCCTCGCCCAGGCCGTCGTGCTCGTACTCGTTGGTGACCCACGCCTGGGCGTTGCCGATGCGGGCGGCGGTGTCCAGTTGCAGGCCGGAATCTACGTACATGTCGTCGTAATACACGGCGGCGGCCAGCGGAACCTCGTTGGCGGCCAGGCGTACCGGGTCGTAGAGCGGCGGCCAGTCCGCCCGCTCGGCCAGGAGCTCCACGGCCGCGCGGAACGGGCGCAACGCCCGGATCTCGGCGAACATCCAGGGGTACATCATCTCCCCGGTGAACAGCAGCGGCCGGGCCGACTCGGCGAAGGCCGGGTGGCGGGCCCGCTCGCGTTCGGCGGCCCAGCCGGTGGCTCCGGGGCCCGAGCCGTAGATGCTCTCCTGGAGCGCGGCGAACAGCGGGTTGTCGCTGTAGGAGGAGCGGGCCAGTACCTGGTGCAGGAAGGTGTCCGTCACGTGCTCGCCGTCGAGCGCCTCGTCGAGCAGCCAGTGCATGCGCTCGTAGCCCGGCTTCATGCCGAAGTCGATGCCGAGCGACTGCAGCCGCCGTACCGTGAGCACGTCGCCGTCGGGCAGCCGTACGTCCTGCTCGGCCAGCCGGTCGGCCAGGCGGCCCGCGGTCTCCACGTGGTGCGGGTAGCGGCGGTAGAACTCGGCGTTCTTGGCCGCGACGCGGGGATAGGTGCGCCGGTAGACCTCCGCCGCGTCCGGCTCCAGGCCGGGCAGCCCCCCGGTGACGTAGCAGGCGCTCAGCCCCTGCGGCGCCTGCGACAGGTACGTCAGTGTGAGGAACCCGCCGTAGCTCTGGCCCAGCGTCTCCCAGCGACGGCCGCCGAAGACGGTCGTACGCAGGTGCTCGGCGTCGGCGACGATCGAGTCGGCGCGGAAGCGGCTGAGGTAGTCGGCGGCCGCCCGCGCGCTCCCGAACGCGCTCATGACCCGCCCGTCGATCCGCGAGCTGCGCCCGGTGCCGCGCTGGTCGAGCAGGATCACCCGGTGCGTCTTGAGCGCCTGGCCGAGCCAGCCGTTCGTGGTGATCGGGCGCGGGCCCTTGCCGCCGGGACCGCCCTGCAGGTAGAGCAGACACGGCAGGTCCTCGGCCGCCCGCACCGGATCGGCCAGCTCCCGGGCGAACACCGTGATGGTCTCCCCGCCGGGCGCGGACCAGTCGAGCGGCACCTCCACCACGTGGTCGCGCACGCGCATCCCGGGAATCGTGTACGTGGTCAACGGGGGCTCCCTTCACGGCGCCTGCGGTCCCATTCGGGGTTGATGCGGGGGATGGCGGCCAGGAGCGTCCGGGTGTACGGGTCCTGGGGGTCGCCGAAGACGCTCTCGACCGGGCCCTGCTCGACGATCCTGCCCTTGCTCATGACCGCCACCCGATGGGCGATCTGCCGGACGACGGCCAGGTCGTGGGCGATGAAGATGTAGCTGAAGCCGCTCTCGGCCTGCAGCCGCCGCAGCAGCTCGATGACCTGGGCCTGCACGGAGACGTCCAGGGCGGACACCGCCTCGTCGCAGATGACCAGCTTGGGGTGCACGGCCAGCGCGCGGGCGATGCCGATCCGCTGGGCCTGGCCGCCGGAGAACTGCGCGGGGTAGCGCTGGGAGTGGCCCGGGTCGAGCCCGACCCGCTCCATCAGCTCCCTGGCGTGCGCCCGCTTCCCGCCCGTCGGGGGGATCCCCTGGTACACCAGGGGTGCCATCAGGATGCGCTCGACCGTGTGGCGGGGGTTGAGCGAGGAGAACGGGTCCTGGAAGACGACCTGCACGTTGGCGCGGTAGCGGGCCAGCGTGGCCCCCTTCGCGGTGGTGATGTCCTCGCCCTCGAACTCCAGGGTGCCCGCGCTCGGCTCCGTCAGCCTGGCCACCATGCGGGCGGTCGTCGACTTGCCGCTGCCCGACTCGCCCACCACGGCCAGCGTCTCGCCCGGCCGGACGTCGAAGCTGACTCCGTCGACCGCGACGAACTCGGCCTTGCTGCCCAGCGGCCCGCGGCTGACGAACCGCTTGGTCAGCTCGTTCGCCCTCAACAGGGGCTCGCTCATGACATCACCTCGTCGATGGGGGAGTCGTCGATGCGCGGGACGCTGTCCAGCAGCATGCGGGTGTAGTCGTGCCGCGGATCGGAGAAGACCTGCTCGGCGGTGCCGTACTCGACCTGCTCGCCCCGGCACATCACCAGGACGCGGGTGGCGATCGAGCTGATCACCGCGAGGTCGTGGGTGATGAACACCATCCCGGTGCCGCTCTCCCGCCGCAGGTCGGCGAGCAGGCGCAGGATCTGCGCCTGGACGGTCACGTCGAGCGCGGTGGTCGGCTCGTCGGCGATGAGGAGGGCGGGGGAGCAGACCAGCGCCATCGCGATCATGACGCGCTGCCGCTGCCCGCCGGAGAACTGGTGCGGGTAGTAGTCCACCCGCCGCTCCGGGTCGGGCAGGCCCACCTGCTCCAGCGCCTCGATCGCGACCTTGCGCGCGGCCTTGCGCGAGCGGCCCTTATGGGCCCGGTAGACCTCCTCGATCTGCAGGCCCACGGTGTAGTACGGGTTCAGCGACGACAGCGGGTCCTGGAAGACCATCGAGACCTGGTTCCCCCTGATCCGGCGCATGTCCTTGTCGCCGCGGCCGAGCAGCTCGGTGCCGTCCAGCCGGATGCTGCCCCGGGTCACCGCCCCCCGGGGCAGCAGCCCCATGATCGCGAGGCTGGTCATCGACTTGCCCGAACCGGACTCGCCGACGATGCCGACGGTCTCGTCGCTCCCGACGGTGAAGCAGACGTCCTTGACGACGTCCACCGGCCCCCGCGTGGTGGGGAAGGTGACGGTGAGGTCCTCCACGACAAGCAGGTCACTCATTTCGCGGTGATCCTCACTCTCGGGTCCAGCGTGGTGTAGACGAGGTCGACCACCAGGTTGCCCACCACCACGAAGAACGCGGCGAGCAGCGTCACCGCCATGATCACCGGCTGGTCGTTCTTGGCGATCGAGTCGGCGGCCATCTTGCCCACCCCGTTGAGGCCGAAGACCGTCTCGGTGATGAGCGCGCCGCCCAGCAGGGCCGCGAAGTCCATCCCGAAGATGGTGGCGATCGGGGTGAGCGCGGGCCGCAGCGCGTGCCGCCGCATGGTGAGCATGGGCGGCAGGCCCTTGGCCCGGGCCGTGCGCATGAAGTTCTCCGCCAGCGTGTCGATCACGTTGGCCCTGGTCAGCCGCGCGTAGAGGCAGGCGTAGCCGGTGGCCAGCACGACCCAGGGCATCAGGTACGACTGGAACCACAGCACCGGGCCGTCGGAGAAGGAGACCGCCGACGGGAAGGGCAGGATCTGCAGCCACACCACCAGCACGTACTGCAGCGCCAAGGCCAGCACGTAGTTGGGGATGCTCGACCCGCCGAGAGCCAGCCCCATCGCGGTACGGTCCCACCAGGTGCCCTCCTTCACCGCGCTGAGCAGCCCGGCCAGGATGCCGATCAGCAGCCAGAGCACCGCGGCGCCGATCGCGACGGTGGCGCTGACCGGCAGCCGGTCCACGACCATCTCCCAGACCGACTGATTGGTCTGGAAGCTGTAGCCCAGGCACGGGGCCGCGCAGTGGATCAGGTTGGCCCCCGAGCCGTAGTCCCGGCCGACGAAGATGGCCGTCAGGAACGTCCAGAACTGGGTGAAGTACGGCTGGTCGAGCCCGAGCACCCCGCGGATCTGGTCGATCCGCTCGGGCGTGCACGTCTTCCCGCAGATCATCAGCGCCGGATCCGGCGACAGCGTGAAGAAGATGACGAAGGTGAACAGGCAGACCAGGAAAAGGATCACCACGATGCCGGCGAACCGCCCGGCGACATAACGCGCCATCAGGAGGCCTCCCCGGCGTCGAAGGCGGCACGCAGGCGGTCCCCGAGCACGGTCAGGGACAGCACGGTGCAGAACAGGAAGGCGCCGGGCACCGCGAAGTACATCGGGTCCACGGCGTACCAGCCCACCGAGCTGGAGATCATCTGCCCCCAGGACGGTGTCGGCGGGGTCACGCCGACGCCCAGGAACGACAGCCCCGCCTCGGTGCCGACATAGCCGGGCACGGCCAGCGTGGTCATCACGATCAGCGAGCTGCGCAGGTTCGGCAGGATCTCCCTGAACACCAGGACGCCCGTCGAGGCGCCCGACACCCGGGCGGCCTCGACGAACTCCCTGTTCACCAGCGTCAGCGTCTGGCCGCGCACCACGCGGGCGAGATACGGCCAGCCGAAGACGCTGATCACCACCACCAGCAGCACCGACCGGTTGCCCGTCGGCAGCGAGGACAGGATCGCGATCATGAAGATGAGGGCGGGGAAGGCCATCAGGAAGTCCATGATCCGGGAGATCACCTGGTCGACCCAGCCCTGGTAGAAGCCGGCCAGCATGCCGAGCACCACCCCGAGCAGGGTGGTGAGCGCGGTGGCCGCGGCCGCGATCAGCAGCGAGACGCGCGCGCCGTACGCGATGCGCGCCAGGATGTCGCGGCCGTTCTGCGGCTCCACACCGAGCAGGTGGTCGGCGCTGATCCCGCCCAGCGAGCCGCGTGGCAGCCCGCCGAGGTCGGTGTCGATGGCCGCGCTGTCGAAGTCGTTCGGCCCGTGGCCGGTGATCGCGGAGATCAGCGGCGCGCAGATCGCCATCAGCAGGATCAGCACGAGGAAGGCCGTGCTGAGCACGGCCGCCCAGTCGTGCAGCAGCGCGCCGGCGACCCGCCGGGCCGAGGTGGCGGGCGCCACGGGGGCGCCCGCCGCTGGGAGGACAGTGGTGGTGGTCATCTTCGGCTACTTGCCCGGCTTGGCCAGCCCGACGGATACCAGGTCGATGCCCCCGGAGAAGGCGTAGGACTGGTACGCGCCGGCGATGTTGGCGCCAGAGACGATGACGTACTTCTCATAGGCCAGCGGCACGATCGGCGCCAGCTTCATGATCTCCTTGTCCAGCTCGCCGTAGGCGGCGTTCGCGGCCGTGACGTCGGTCATCGCGGCGATCTCGTCGATGCGCTTGTTGATCGCCTTGTCGTTGATCTGGGCGAGGTTCGCGTTGCCCTTGGCGGTGATGTTGCGGCCGTCGAACAACGGCGGCAGGAACGTCGCGCCGGACGCCCAGTCGGGGCACCAGCCGGTGACGGCGGCGTCGTGCTGCTGCGCGGGTGTGCCGATCACCTCGTAGAACGTGGAGGTGTCAATGTTGTTGATCTTGACGTCGATCTTCACCGCCTTGAGCGCCTCCTGGACGGCCACGGCGACCGCCGCCATCTTCGGGTCCGGCCGGGTGTCGAGGGTGAGGCTGAAGCCGTTGGCCAGGCCCGCCTCGGCGAGCAGCTTGCGGGCCGCCTCGGCGTCGGTGGGATAGAGGTCGTAGTCGACCCGGCCGGCGACCGTCGGCGGCTGGATGGAGGTGCCCTTGGCCGCCAGGCTCGACCCGCCCATCCCGGCCACCACGGTGTCCTTGTTGATGGCGTAGTTGATCGCCTGGCGCACCCGCACGTCGTCGAGCGGCTTCTTGGTGGTGTTCAGGCCCATGTAGGTGGTGCAGCCGTTGAGCCCGCTCAGCGAGCGCGCCTTGAGCTGCGGAGTCTGCACCCGTGCCACGGTCGCCGCCTGGATCGTGCTCCCGACGGCGTCGGCGTCGGTGCCCTGTCCGGCCAGCATGCGCTCGTCGATGGTGGCCGCGTCCAGCCCGAACGTCCACTCCCAGGCGTCCGGCTTGGCCGACCTGACGCTGTCGGTCTCGGCCTTCCACTGCGGGTTGCGCACCAGCTTGAGCGAGGAGCCGCGGTTGTAACTGGCCACCTTGTACGGCCCCGAGGCGATCGGCTTGGTGTCGAACGCGGCCGCGGCGCCGGTGCCCTTGGGGAAGGGGATGAAGTTGGCCATGGCCAGGGCGCTGGGGAAGTCGGCGAAGGGCTTCTTGAGGTGGAAGACGATGGTCTTGGCGTCAGGAGTCTCGATCGTGTCGAGGTCGCCGGAGACGTACGGGCCCTTGTAGTCCTTGGGCGCGTCGAGGAGCAGCTTGGCGTACGGCGAGCCGATCCCCGCCTCGGGGTCGAAGCCGCGCGTGGCGCCGAACTTCACCGCCTCGCTGTTGATCGGCGTGCCGTCCTCGAAGAACAGGTTGTCCTTGAGGGTGAAGGTCCAGGTCTTGGCGCCGTCGGACGGCTTGCCCGTGTCGGTGGCGAGGTCGGGCACGATCTTCGTGCTCTCCGCGCCGGGGGCCGCGCCGAAGGTGGTCAGGTTCCGGTAGATGAGCCGGTAGAAGTTGTTGACGCCGCCGTCCCAGCCGCGGGCGGGATCCAGGTGGGAGAAGTCCGCCTTTGTCAGGAAGTGCACGGTGCCACCGGTGGCGGGCTTCGCGGACGAGCCGGACGAGCCGGATCCGGTGGAGGTGGAGGGGGCGGCGCCGCCGCCCCCGCAGGCCGCGAGCGCCAGCACGGCGCTCACCGCGACGCCCGAAAGCGCAGCCGATCTCCTCATGTCGCCTTCTTTCTGAATCAATCCACTGGGTGGGGGTCACGCACTGCGGACCCACACCCGCATGGCCTCGGGGCTACGGTTGCCCCACATGAAGTACGGGACGAAGGTCGTGGTGACCGTCGTCTCCGGGAACGCCCGCTCCTGCGGCAGCTCGGGGTAGAGCTCCGCGGACGGCGGTGGTGCCGTGGCCGCCTTCACCTGGAGGACGACCGCGCCCTCCGACGTGGCGGTGTTGGCGTTAACAGCGTTGGCGTTAACAGTCCGTGGTAGCACCAGGTCGTCGACGTCCACAGGGCAGTCCTGCTGTTCGACGCAGTACACCAGCGGGCCGCGCGCCAGGCTGGCCGCGCCCCGGGTCGCGTCGAGGTGAGGGTGCGAGCCGTGCGCCCTGACCGGCATCGGCAGGCTCAGGCGTACCTCGTCGCCCGCGCGCCAGACCCGCTCGACGCTCAGCCACCCGTCCCGCGCGGCGACGTCGGCCGCCGCGCCGTTGACGGTGACCGTCACGCCCTTCGCCCAGCCCGGCACGCGCAGCATGATCGTGTACGGCCCGTCGGGCGCCCGGTCGAGGACCAGGCGCACGTCGCCGTCCCACGGGTAGTCGCTCTCCATCGTCAGCCCGAGCGCCTCGGTGTCGATCCTGGCCGCGGCGTAGGCGGCGATCAGCAGCGCGCCGTCTCGTTCGGCGGCCATGTGCTCGCCGAGCTGGGTCATCCAGCGCACGATGTTCGGCGGGCAGCAGGGGCAGCCGAACCACGGCCGGCGCAGCGGGTCGCCGCCGTCCTCCGCGCCGCTGCGCTGCTCGTGGTCGGGGCGGCGCTGGAGCGGGTTGTCGTAGAAGAAGGCGGTGCCCTCGGCCGACAGGCCCACGGCGTAGGCGTTGTACTGGATCCGCTCGAACACATCGAGGTACTTGGCGCCCCCGGTGGCCAGGAACATCCGCCACGCCCACTGCATGGTGCCGATGGCCGCGCAGGTCTCGCTGTAGGCGCGCTCGGACGGCAGTTCGTACCGGTCGCCGATGGCCTCGTCGGAGTGGCGGCTGCCCAGTCCTCCGGTGATGTAGAGCTTGGTGGCCACCATGTCGTCCCACAGCCGCTCCAGCGCCTCGAACAGCGAGCGGTCCCCGGTCTCGAGGTACACGTCGGTCGCGCCGGCGGCCAGGTAGGCCATGCGCACGGCGTGGCCGGTCACCGAGGGCAGGTCGCGGAAGGGCAGGTGATCCTGGAAGTACTCGGCGGTAAAGATGCTGTGCTTCAGGTGCCCGTGGCCACGGCGGTCGACGAACAGCCGGGCCTGGGTGAGATAGGCGCGCTCGCCAGTCTCCCTGAACAGCTCGACCAGCGCCATCTCCACTTCCGGGTGACCGCAGACGGCCTCCTCGCGGCCCTCGCCGTAGCGGGCCACGACCAGGTCGGCGAACCTGACCGCCACCTGGAGCAACCGCCGGTCGCCCAGGTGCCGGGCGGCGGCGACGGCGGCCTGGATGAGGTGGCCCAGGTTGTACAGCTCGTGCCCCCAGGCCAGGTCCTCCCACGGCTTCTTGGCGGCGGCCGGGTCCTGGAAGAAGGAGTTCAGGTAGCCGTCGTCCGCCTGCACCCGCTCCAGCAGCCCGACGACCTCCTCGTAGAACTCCCGTACGGGCTCGGCCGCCGTGCCCGTGGCCAGCTCGTACGCCAGCCCTTCGAGCGTCTTGTACAGGTCGGTGTCGAGGAACGGGTAGCGGCCCCGGTACGGGGGCGGGTCGTCCACCAGCAGACGGCTGAGGTTGTCCACGTTCCCGGCGGCGCGCAGCCGCTCGATGGCGTGGGGGACCGTGGCCGCGCTGTTCCTGAGCTGCCAGGCATGCAGCAGGCCGCCCACGATGCGGACGGCGACCGGCTTGACGTGCTCGGACACCAGCTCTTCATCAGTAATGTGTGGCATTGCACTGAACGATAGGTGTCGGGCGGGTGGACTGCCAAGGGTTACGGGGAGGAATTCATCCGCCGTAACCAGACCGTAAACCGGGAAACGGTCATTTCTGGACGCGGCTCCGCGATCCGTACCAGGTCGGGGCCGCGTTCCTAACGCAGGCGTACGCAGTCGGGGTCGAGCCCCTCGACGCCGCCCACACCCAGGAGTTGCAGCGTGCGGACCAGCTCGGCGCGCAGGAGGGCCAGTACCCGGTCCACGCCGGGTTCACCGCCCGCCATCAGCCCGTACAGGTAGGCCCGGCCGACGAAGCAGGCCCGCGCGCCCAGCGCCACCGCGATGGCGATGTCCGCGCCGCTGCGCACCCCGCCGTCCAGGAACACCTCCGTGCGGTCGCCGACCGCGGCCACCACCTCGGGCAGCAGCTCCAGCGGGGTGGGGGCGCGATCCAGCTGCCGCCCGCCGTGGTTGGAGACGACCAGCCCGTCCACTCCCACGGCCGCCAGATCCTTGGCGTCGTCCACCCGCTGCACGCCCTTGACCAGCAGCCGGCCCGGCCAGACCGACCGGATCCACTCCAAATCCCGCAGCGTCACCGTCGGATCGAACATCAGGTTCGTGATCCCCGCCAGGTCGTCCGGCGCGCCGTCGACCGTGGCGAAGCGCAGCGGCTCGCTGGTGATGAAGTCGAACCACCAGGCCGGACGGCTCAGCGCCTGCAGGACGCCACGCCAGCGCAGGGCGGGCGGCATCGTCATGCCGTGCCGCACGTCACGCAGCCGCGCCCCGGCCACCGGCACGTCCACGGTGACGACCAGCACGTCCATGCCCGCCTCACGGGCCCGGTCGAGCGTCTCCTGGCTGCGCCCCCGGTCGCGCACGACGTAGAGCTGGAACCAGTTCCAGCCGTCCGGCGCCGCCGCCACCACGTCCTCGGGCGTCGTGGTCCCCATCGTGGACAGCGTGTACGGCACCGCCGCCCGCGCCGCCGCCCTGGCCACGGCCCGCTCGCCGTCGCGGTGCATCATCCGGGTGAACCCGGTGGGCGCGAGCACGACCGGCATCGAGATCCGCTTGCCGAGCACCTCCACCGCCGTGGGCGCCTCGGAGACGTCCCGCAGCACCCGCGGCCGCAGCTCGGCCCGCGCGAACGCCGCCACCGACCTGGCCAGCGACCGCTCCGCCTCGGCCGCGCCGTCGACGTAGTCGAACACCACCCGCGGCGCGCGCCGCCACGCCAGCCGCCGCATGTCCGCCAGATCGGCCACCGCGGCCAGGCGCCGCGCCCGCGACGGGAACGGGTGCGGCCGGGGCGGCAGTACGGCGCGCAGTTCCTGCCAACGAGGCAGGCGCCGGGGATCCCTCGCCGTCGGCTTCATGCCCAGAACGCTATCAAGCCGGTAAATCCCGGTATACAGCCCGCACACACGCGCCTCCGATGAGTGCGCGCCCCTTGGGTTGCGCCTGGGTCGCCGGGTGGGGTGATCTACGGTGGTGTCCATGCGCGAGGACTGGCTCACCCTGGTGGCGGACTCTCCGGCGGCCAGGGCCACCGGAGCGGAGCTGGTCGCCCGCTGGGCCGAGCCGCACCGCCGCTACCACACGCTCGCCCATCTCGCCGCCGTGCTCGCCGCCATCGACCGGCTCGTGGACGCCGCCGCCGACCCCGTCGCGGTGCGGCTGGCCGCCTGGTTCCACGACGCCGTCTACGACGGGCGGCCGGGCTGGGACGAGGAGCGCAGCGCCCAGCTGGCCCAGGCGCGGCTGCCCCGCTGCGGCGTGCCCGCCGGCCGGGTCGCCGAGGTGGCCAGGCTGGTACGGCTGACAGCCGCGCACGACACGCTGGCCGAGGGCGACCGCGACGGCGCCGTCCTGTGCGACGCCGACCTGGCGGTCCTGGGCGGTCCGGACTACGAGCCGTACACGGCACGGATCCGCCAGGAGTACGCGCACGTGCCCGACGAGCTCTTCCGCCAGGGGCGGGCCGCGGTCCTGCGCAGGCTCCTGGCCGTACCCCGGCTCTATCGGACGGACGAGGCGTACGCGCTGTGGGAGGAGCGCGCACGGGCCAACATGAGCGCCGAGCTAGTGGCGCTTGCGGCGGCGCAGACCCCCGGCGATGAGACGGCGCAGTAGCTCCCGCGAGCTGACCGCCTCCGCGCCCAGCTCCACGGCACGGGCGTGCACGGTCTCCGGCACGTCGTAGTGGTCCCGGTCGAAGGCCCGCTCCGGCACGCCGAGCCGGAGCGCGAAGGCGTGCAGCTCGTCCAGGGAGCTGTCGCTGACCAGGTGCGACCACATGAGGCCGCGCGGCCCCGGCCAGGCTGGGGGATCAATGAGCACCGTCACGAAGTAAAGGGTAGGACCCTGCCGCGCACGGCCAGCTCGCCGAGGTCCTTCACCACCACGTCGGCGCCCTGCGCGCTCAGCTCGGTGGTCTCGCCGTGCCGGTCGACCGCGACGACGAGCCCGAAGCCGCCCTTGCGGCCCGCCTCGATGCCCGGCAGGGTGGCCTCCACCAGGGCCGCCTTGGGCGCGGGCAGCGCCAGGCGGCGCACCGCCTCCAGGAACAGCGCGGGGTCCGGCTTGCCCGGCAGGTTCATCAGGGCCGCGTCGTTGCCGTCGACCAGCACGTCGAACAGGTGCAGCACGCCCGCCGAGCCGACCAGCCGACGGCCGTGCAGGCTGGCGGAGACGGCCGCCGTGCGCGCGCCCCGCCGGCGCAGCTCGTGCAGCAGCGCCACGGTCGAGGGGAAGGCGGCCACCCCGTACTTGTCCACCTGCGCGATGAACAGGCGGTCCTTGGCCAGGCCCAGGCCGTGCACGGTGGGCGCCCCCGCCTCGTCGTCGGGGGCGCCCTCCGGCAGCGTGATGCCGCGTGAGGCGAGGAAGGTACGGACGCCGTCCAGGCGCGGACGGCCGTCGACATGCCGCAGGTAGTCGTCGCGGATGTCGAAAGGCGCCGAGCGGCCGCGCAGGAACGCGTCGAAGACATGCTTCCAGGCGGCCGCGTGCCCCCGAGCGGTGTCGGTGACCACGCCGTCGGTGTCGAACACGATGGCGCTGATCGCGGTCAGGTCGATGACGGGCTCGTTCACTCTGTGAACGTAACCGCTCTACCACGCTACGGGTAGCTTCTCCACGCCATAGACGATGGCAAGCTTTCTGAACGGCACCTCACCGGCCACCTGGAGCCCCGGGAAACGCCGCAGCAGGGCGGGGAAGGCGATCCGCATCTCCATCTGGGCCAGGGGCGCCCCGACGCAGCGGTGGATGCCGTGGCCGAACGCCAGGTGCGAGCCCGCCGTCGGGCGCTCCGGCCGCACCTCCTCGATCCCCTCGCCGAGGTGGGGGTCGCGGTTGGCCGCCGTGAGCGAGCAGAGCACCATCTCGCCCTTCTTGATCGGGTGGCCGAACAGCTCCAGGTCCTCGCGGGCGAAGCGGGGGAAGGCCACCTGCACGACGGTCATGTAGCGCAGCAGCTCCTCGACCACCTGCTCGGTGTAGCGGTCGTCCTCGCGTACCCGGGCGGCCTGCTCGGGGTTCTCCAGCAGCCAGAGCGTGCCGAGCGCGAGCATGCTCGTGCTGGTGTCGTGGCCGCCGGTGAGCAGGCCGTCGGCCATGCTGGCCAGCGTCCGGTCGTCGAGGTCGTCGCCGTGGTCGCGCAGCAGCTGCCCGAGCAGGCCGTCGCCGGGGTTCAGCCGTTCGCGGGCGACCAGGTCCGTCAGGTACGCCATCGCGTCGTTGATCGCCTGAAGGGACGCCTCGGGCCCGGCGGTGAGGTCGAAACGGTTCGTGCTGATCTTCAGGAATTCGGACCGTTCCTCGTACGGCACACCCAGCAGCTCGCACACGACCAGAGAGGGGATCGGCAGCGCGAACGACTCCACCAGATCGGCGGCCGGCCCGTTGGCCGCCATCCGGTCCAGGCACTCCTCCACCAGGGCCTCGATGCGCGGCTCCAGCCTGCGCAGGCGGTGCATGGTGAACTCCGGCGTCAGGTACTTGCGCAGCCTGGTGTGCTCAGGCGGGTCGCGGAAGCCGAGGCCGCCCGGATCCTCCTGGTTGGTGCCCAGGCCGAGCACGTTGCCGAAGTCGTTGCTGAACCGTTCGTGATCGGCGAGCACACTGCGCACGTCGTCGTAGCGGGTGACCAGATAGACCGTCTGGTCTCCCGGGATCGACATCGGGAACACCGGCTGCTCGGTGCGGATGCGGTCGAGCTCGGCCACCGGGTCGAAGCCCTCGCGCATGAACTGGACGAGCGGGAACTCTGAGTCTGCCATCGAAATCCGTCCTGCTGGGATACATCACACTTTGTTGGGATAAATCCCTACATAGATGGTCCCACCCGCAGGCCGCGATCCGGCCGGTCTCAGCCGAGCGCCGGCGTCCTCGTGACCTCGTCCGGAGGTGGGATCGACCGGTCGCGCGCCCAGACCGGAGGCTCGGGCAACGGGGCCTGCGCCACCAGCGACGGCGGCGCCGGTTTGGGTCGGCGTGGCTCGCGCACCCCGCCTTCCCCTCCGCCCGGTTCGTCGAACGGAAAATCCTCGTCGTCGGGGCCGTGCGGCTCGCCCGGACCGAACCCGGGCAGCCAGCTCGGAGCCCCACTGGTGAGAGCACGGCGCCTGCGCGATCGCTTGCTCACGAAGCCTCCTCGGGGCCTCCTCGGGGCCTCCTAGGCCAACCGGCTCCATTCTGCGTCACAACCTTCATGAACGCGAGGTCTCCTGGGGTGGGGGAGGATTGTGGTAAACGTGGGCAAAGCGGGGCGGCAGAGGCCGTTTGGCGTACAGGTACGCCACATTCTGCGATGATCTCGCTATAAGCGGAGTTTGAGCCTCACGGATAGTGACTGATGCCCACCACATTCGAGGAAATAGCTGCCTTCGTCGCCGACAAGCCGTTCGCCACCGCGGTCATAGCGCTGCTGGGCCTGGCCGGGCTGGTGCTCGCCTACCTGATACTCAGGGTCGTCTGGCGGGCTCTCGCCTGGGTCGTCTCGCGCTATATCGCCCCACGTCCCATCGAGGACGTCCTGACCGTCGTGGCCGCCTCCATCGCCACCGGTGTCTCCGCCCAGGGCATGTGGCGCTTCTCCGGTGACGTGCTCGGCCTCGACGGGCCGCTGCGGCTGCTGCTGTTCGCCTTCATCGAGGTCGCGATCATCACCTCGGCCGTACGGGCGCGCCGCAACATGCGCGAGAACTTCTCCGCCGGCATCGACGGCATCGCCGTGTGGGCGCTGACCTGCCTGACCGCCGTACTGTCCAGCATGGACGCGCGCAGCCTGCCCGAGGCCGTCTTCCGGCTCGCGGCCCCGCTGGTCGCCGCGTGGCTGTGGGAGCGCGGCATGGCCATCGAGCGGCACCGCATCAGGGGCACCGGCCGCATCAACTGGCGCCTCACCCCCGAACGGCTGCTGGTCAGGGTGGGCCTGGCCGAGGTGAGCGACCGTACCGCGAGCGAGGTCGACGCCCACCGCAGGCTCACCCGCGTCGCGCTGGCCGCCAAGCGGGCCAAGTCGCTGCGCGAGGGCGGCGCGTCCGAGCGCAAGATGCGCGGCGCGCTGGCCAAGCTCGACAAGGCCATGGACCAGGCCGTCGAGCACACCGGGCTGGCCGTCGACCAGGGCCGCCAGGAGGCGCTGCTCGCCCAGATCGCCGCCCTGTACAACACCTCCGCCCTCATCGACGCCGACCCGCGCGTGCCCTGGGAGCCGGAGGCCGACCACCACCCCGTGCCGGCCCGCCCCGCCCTGCCGCCCGCGCTGGTCGAACTCGTCCAGGACGACGACGAGGACGTCCAGGTGTTCGACACCACGCCGCAGGTCGTCGACACCGCCCAGCGGGCCGCGCTGATGCGCTCGGCCCGCGACTACTGGGACAGGCAGATCGCCAAGGGCATCGTGCCGCGCACGATCGACATCGCGCAGGAGATCGGCCTCTCACTGCCCGCCGCCCGCCAGTATCGTGCCCTGTGGAAGCTGGAGCCCGAGGCGCACGCGCTCATCGAGGCTCTGTACCAACAGCACGGCATCGTGGACACAGGCGCCTTCCCGGCCATCGCCGACGACGGGCGGATGCTGACCACCAAGTCCTGAGCCAGGGGGGCCGGTTGAGGGAGCGCACGCTCGAACGGGTCAGAAAGCTCCTGGCCAAGGCCGAACGCACGGACAACGAGCACGAGCGGGCCACGTTCATGGCGGCGGCGGCGTCGCTCATGGCCAAGTACGGCATCGACTCCCTCGACCCCGCCGACACCCGCCAGGCGCCCGGCGACCGGATCGTCACCCTGCCCAACCCGTGGGCCCGGGAGAAGGCGCGCCTCGTCAGCCTGGTCGCGCAGGCCCTGCGCTGCCGGCCGCTGCTCATCGGGCGCGGCGACGGCGGGCAGCGGGTGCACGTCTTCGGCTTCGCCGCCGACCTCGAACGGGCCGACGTGCTGGCCACCTCGCTGCTGCTGCAGATGGCCACGGGACTGGCCCGGGCACCACGGCCGCCCGACACCGCGATCCGCGCGTACCGGCGATCGTGGCTGCTCGGGTTCACCGACGAGGTGTACCGGCTGCTGCGCGAGGCCGAGACGCGGGCCGAGGAGCGGGCTCCCGCCGCGAGCACCGCGCTGGTGCTGGCCGACCGGCGGGCGGAGGTGGAGCGGGTGGTGGCGGCGCACTACCCGCGCATCCGGCTCAGCGTGCCGCGCACCAGCGGCACCGGCTACCGCGCCGGCGTCGAGGCGGGCCGCCGCGCCGACCTGGGCCGCACCCGCGTGGACACCCGGCCCGGCCGCGAACTGACCTGACCCGCAGCCCCGCCCGCCCGCCCCGCCTCGACCAGGCCTCGGCGGGAGGCCGGGCGCGCGGCGATCGGGCCTCAGCCCAGGGTGTCCGAGACCAGGGAGCGGGCCTCCTTCTGGACCTCGGCCAGGTGCTCGGGCCCCTTGAAGGACTCGGCGTAGATCTTGTACACGTCCTCGGTCCCCGACGGCCGGGCCGCGAACCAGGCGCTCTCCGTCGACACCTTCACGCCGCCCAGCGCCGCCCCGTTGCCGGGCGCCGCCGTCAGCACCGAGGTGATGGGCTCGCCGGCCAGCGACGTCGCCGTGACCTGGTCGGCCGACAGCTTGCCCAGCACCGCCTTCTCCTCCCGCGTCGCGGGCGCGTCGACCCGGGCGTACGCCGGCTCGCCGTACCGGGAGGTGAGCTCCTTGTAGTGCTCGCTCGGCGAGCGCCCCGTGACCGCGAGGATCTCCGACGCCAGCAGCGCCATGATCAAGCCGTCCTTGTCCGTCGTCCACACCGACCCGTCACGGCGCAGGAACGAGGCCCCGGCGCTCTCCTCGCCGCCGAACCCGAGCGAGCCGTCCAGCAGCCCCGGCACGAACCACTTGAAGCCCACAGGGACCTCGTAGAGCCGCCGCCCGAGCGACTCCGCCACGCGGTCGATGACGCTGCTGCTGACCATCGTCTTGCCCACTCCGGCGCCCGCGGGCCAGCCGTCGCGGTGCGCGTAGAGGTAGGAGATCGCCACGGCCAGGTAGTGGTTGGGGTTCATCAGCCCGCCGTCGGGCGTGACGACGCCGTGCCGGTCGGCATCGGCGTCGTTGCCGGTGGAGATCTGATACTTGCCGCTGTTGGCGATGAGCGAGGCCATGGCGTACGGCGACGAGCAGTCCATCCGGATCTTGCCGTCCCAGTCGAGCGTCATGAACCGCCAGGTCGGGTCCACCAGCGGGTTGACCACGGTCAGGTCGAGCCGGTGCCGCTCGGCGATCTCCCCCCAGTAGGCGACACTGGCCCCGCCGAGGGGGTCCGCGCCGATGCGTACCCCCGCCGACCTGATCGCGTCGAGGTCGAGGACCGAGGGCAGGTCGCCGACGTAGGCGCCGACGAAGTCGTAGCGCCCGGTCGTGTCCGCCCGCAGGGCCCTCGTGTACGGAACGCGGAGAATGTTCTTCATGCCCCCGGCCAGCAGGCGGTTGGCCCGGTCCTGGATCCAGGTCGTGGCGTCGGTGTCGGCCGGCCCGCCGTGCGGCGGGTTGTACTTGAAGCCGCCGTCGGCCGGCGGGTTGTGCGACGGTGTGATCACCACCCCGTCGGCCAGACCGGTGGAGCGGTCGCGGTTGTAGGTGAGGATCGCGTGCGAGACGGCGGGCGTCGGCGTGTAGCCGCCGCGGCTGTCGATGAGGACCCGCACCCCGTTGGCCGCGAACACCTCCATCGCCGACACCCGCGCGGGCTCCGAGAGCGCGTGGCTGTCGATGCCGAGGAACAGCGGCCCGTCCGTGCCCTGGGCGTGGCGGTACTCGCAGATGGCCTGGCTGGTGGCGAGGATGTGATCCTCGTTGAACGCCGTGTTCAGCGACGAGCCACGATGCCCGGAGGTGCCGAACGCCACCCGCTGCGCCACTTCGCCGGGATCGGGGTGGAGGGCGTAATAGGCGGTGACCAGCTTGGCGACGTCGACCAGGTCGGCGGGCTGGGCGGGTTGTCCGGCGCGTTCGTGGCTCATGAGGCCACTTTACGAGTGGCCGCCCGGCGAGGCTCGGCTAGACTCGCGTCAGTCACTAGAATGGAGTTCGGTTGCCATGCGTATCGGACTGCTCCTGAACGAATCTCAGGATCCGGACCCGCTGGGCGGGCTCCGCGACAAGCTCGCCAAGGCGGCGGACGACGGCTTCGCCTCCGCCTGGCTGTCCCACATCTTCGGCCTCGACGCCCTCACCACGCTGGCCGTGATCGGCAGCCAGGTGCCCGGCATCGAGCTCGGCACCGCCGTGGTGCCGACCTTCCCGCGTCACCCCCTCGCGCTCGCCCAGCAGGCCATGACGGTCAACGCGGCGGTCCGCGGGCGGCTGTCGCTCGGCATCGGCCTGTCGCACCAGATGGTCATCGAGAACATGTTCGGCTACAGCTTCGAGCGGCCGGGCCGGCACATGACGGAATATCTGGACATCCTGATGCCGGCCACGCGCGGCGAGCAGGTCGACTACGACGGCGAGACCCTCAAGGGCCACGCCCGGCTCACCACGCCGGGAGCGGGGGTGCGGGTGCTGATCGCGGCCCTGGGCCCGCGCATGCTCAAGCTGGCCGGCACCGTCGCCGACGGCACCGTGCTCTGGATGACCGGCCCCAAGACCGTCGCCGAGCACGTCGCGCCCACCATCACCGCCGCCGCGGGCGAAGCCGGGCGGCCCGCGCCGCGCGTGGTCTGCTCGCTGCCGATCAGCGTCACCGACGACGTCGACGCCACCAGGGCCCGCGCCAACGAGATCTTCTCCATATACGGGCAGCTGCCCTCCTACCGGGCCATGCTCGACCGGGAGGGCGCGGCCGGTCCCGGTGACGTGGCGATCGTCGGCGACGAGGACAGCGTGCGCGCCCAGATCGACGCCCTGGCCAAGGCCGGGGTGACGGAGTTCGTGGCCTCCGAGTTCGCCCATCGGGAACGCACCAGGGCATTCCTCAAGACACTCCTCTGATCGGCCGGGACCGGCTGGGATGGGCTCGGACCGGCTGGCATCGGCTGGGATGGGCTCGAATCGGCTTTGATCGGCGCGCCGGTGGGATGACCGGGAGGCATCCGAATAAACTCCCGCAAGGTGAAGCGCTTGCTGCATGGCATAGACGTGTCCAACTGGCAAGGATCCGTCGACTGGACCGACCACGCGGGAGCCGGGGTAGCGTTCGCCTTCGCCAAGGCCACCGAGGGCGGCGACTACACCGACACGTACTTCGCCCGCAACTGGCAGGGCATGCGGGAGAGCTGGATCGTCTGCGGCGCCTACCACTTCGCCCGCCCGAAGGGCGACCCCCACGAGCAGGCCCGCCACTTCCTGGGCGCGGTCGGGGCGGCGGGCGGGTTCCGCCGCGGCGACCTGGTCGCGCTCGACCTGGAGAGCAACGACGGGATCCGGCCCGAGCAGGTCGCCCGCTACGCCCGCCGCTGGTGCCGCTACGTCGAGCGGCACGGCGGCGTGCGCCCGTTCGTCTACACCTTCCCGTGGTTCGCCCGCGCGGGTAACTGCGCGGGCCTCGGCGACTATCCGCTGTGGATCGCCAACCCGGAGAAACCCTGCGGCGAGCCGCTGGTGCCCAGTCCATGGGGCCAGTGGACAATTCACCAATACGCGAACAGCCCGCTGGACCGCAACGTCTTCCACGGGAGCCGGGAAGACCTGACGAGGCTGGGGTTTCACCCGCGATAGCATCGGTGTTCACCACCAACAGTGCTATCCAAGGGAGTCACCGTGTCAGCCGAGCTACGCATCACCCTCGCCGGAGCCGAGCGTGTGGTCGCGGCCGGCACGACGGCCGGTGACGCGCTGGAGGCGGACGGCCGCACCGTCATCGCCGCCAGGGTCAACGGCGAGGCCCGCGATCTGGCCCACGAGGTCGCCGAGGGCGACGTCGTCGAGCCGATCGAGGTCTCCAGCGACGAGGGCCGGGCCATCGTCCGCCACTCCACCGCCCACGTCATGGCGCAGGCGGTGCAGGAGCTGTTCCCCGGGGCCAAGCTGGGCATCGGGCCGCCCGTCGACAACGGCTTCTACTACGACTTCGACGTCGAGCAGGCGTTCCACCCCGACGATCTCAAGCGTGTCGAGAAGCGCATGCGCGACATCGTCAAGCAGGGGCAGCTGTTCTCCCGCCGGGCCGTCTCCGACGACGAGGCCCGCGAGGAGCTGGCGGGGGAGCCGTACAAACTCGAGCTCATCGGGCTCAAGGGCGGCTCGCTCGAGGAGGAGAGCGTCGAGGTCGGCGCGGGCCAGCTGACCATCTACGACAACCTCGACCCGAAGACCGGCGAGCTGTGCTGGAAGGACCTCTGCCGCGGCCCGCACGTGCCGTCCACCAGGTCCATCCCGGCCTTCAAGCTCATGCGCTCCGGCGGCGCCTACTGGCGGGGCAGCGAGAAGAACCCGCAGCTCCAGCGCATCTACGGCACCGCGTGGGAGTCGCGCGACAAGCAGGACGCCTACCTCAAGATGCTGGAGGAGGCCGAGAAGCGCGACCACCGCAAGCTGGGCGCCGAGCTCGACCTGTTCTCCTTCCCCGACGAGCTGGGCTCCGGGCTGGCGGTCTTCCACCCCAAGGGCGGCGTGATCCGCCGGGTGATGGAGGACTACTCGCGGCGCAGGCACGAGGAGGCGGGCTACGAGTT
This sequence comes from Nonomuraea aurantiaca, assembly GCF_020215705.1. Lineage (GTDB taxonomy): Bacteria > Actinomycetota > Actinomycetes > Streptosporangiales > Streptosporangiaceae > Nonomuraea > Nonomuraea aurantiaca. The sequence continues at coordinate 143,726 of NZ_JAIWNB010000019.1, forward strand.
CGTCAACACGCCGCACATCACCAAGGAGAAGCTGTACCAGGTCTCGGGGCACCTCGACTGGTATCGCGACGGGATGTTCCCGCCCATGGAGCTCGAGGGTGCGCGCTACTACCTCAAGCCGATGAACTGCCCGATGCACAACCTGATCTTCCGGGCCCGGGGGCGTTCCTACCGTGAGCTGCCGCTGCGGCTGTTCGAGTTCGGCACCGTCTACCGCTACGAGAAGTCGGGCGTCGTCCACGGCCTGACCCGGGTGCGCGGCTTGACGCAGGACGACGCGCACATCTACTGCACCCGCGAGGAGATGCGCGACGAGCTGACCTCGCTGCTGCGCTTCGTCCTCGACCTGCTGCGCGACTACGGCCTCGAAGACTTCTACCTGGAGCTGTCCACCAAGGACCCGGAGAAGTTCGTCGGCTCCGACGACGCGTGGGAGGAGGCGACTCAGACGCTGCGTGAGGTCGCCGAGGCCGAGAGCCTGGAGCTGGTGCTCGACCCGGGCGGCGCGGCCTTCTACGGGCCGAAGATCTCCGTGCAGGTACGTGACGCCATCGGCCGCACCTGGCAGATGTCGACGATCCAGCTCGACTTCAACCTGCCCGAGCTGTTCGAGCTCGAATACCAGGCGGCCGACGGCACCCGCAAGCAGCCCGTCATGATCCACCGGGCGCTGTTCGGGTCGATCGAGCGCTTCTTCGGCGTGATGGTCGAGCACTACGCGGGCGCCTTCCCTCCGTGGCTGGCCCCCGTGCAGGTCGCCGGCATCCCGATCGCCGACGCGCACATCCCCTACCTGCAGGACGTGGCCAAGAAGCTGCGCGAGCGCGGCATCAGGGTGGAGGTCGACACGGCCGACGACCGGATGCAGAAGAAGATCCGCAACGCCCAGAAGTCCAAGGTCCCGTTCATGCTGCTGGCCGGTGACGACGACATCGCCAACGGGGCGGTCTCGTTCCGCTACCGCAACGGCGAGCAGAAGAACGGCGTGTCCGTGGAGGAGGCGATCGCCGAGATCGTCAACGCTGTGGAGCGTCGCGTCCAGGTCTGACTTTTCAGCGTTTTTGCGCTTTTGAAGGGGTACGGCGAAAGCCCGCCGTACCCCTTCGCGCATGCTGCGGCCTGACATCTTTCCGGCAACGCCACCGTCCACCATTCCACCGACCTCAGACCCGCAGTACCGCCCTACGGCCCAGGGCCGCCCCACGGCGCCACGGCTCAGGCCCGCGCACCACCGGCAACCCCAGAACCTCGGCACTGACCCTCCGTCCCAACCCCCGGCATCGCTCCACAATCCCAGGCCCCACAGCCACCGTCGGCGTGTGTGGGGCGTCGTGGTCGGTTGCGGTCGCCTGACACCGCTTCCCATCGCGGTGCTGCGCTGCGGCGCCGTGGGGTCTGGAAGGGATCTGGAGGGCTCGGGAGGTGGGAGTTGGTGAAGTCTGGAGGTGCGGGGCGGTGAGGGTGCGGTAGTCTGCCCGTACTCTGAAGATCACGCTTCCCAGAGATATGCCGCAGAGTGGAAGCAAGGCCCGCACAGCGCGTGTGAGGACCCCGGAGGGGCGGTGCGATCTGTTCGCATGCCCTTTCGAAGGAGTGTTCTCCCGATGAACGTAGGTCTCGGCCTCCCGATCAATGACCCCGCCCAGCTGCTGACCTGGGCCCGCCGCGCCGACGCCGGTCCCTTCAGCGCACTTGGCCTGCTCGACCGGCTCGTTTACGACAACCCTGAGCCGCTGGTCACCCTCGCAGTCCTGGCCGGTGCCACCTCGCGCGTCCGCCTCCAGACCGAGGTGCTGATCGCGCCCCTCCACAACACCGCGATCCTCGCCAAACAGGCCGCCACGCTCGACCGCCTCTCCGGCGGCCGGTTCACGCTCGGCATCGGCACGGCAGGACGCGAGGACGACTACCTGGCAGCCGGTGTCGACGTCCACCGCCGAGGGCGCCGCCTCGACGAACAGCTCGCCCTCCTGCGACGCGCCTGGTCCGGTGAGCCATGTGGGGTCGGCGATGGCGCAGGGCCGGTGGGGTCTGCGCCGTTTCGGCCTGGAGGTGAGGGTGTGGATCTGGCGGGTCCTGTACCCGTTCGGTCTGGGGGTGACGGTGTGGGTCCGGTGGGTTCTGCGCCGGTTCGGCCTGGGGGTGATGGTGTGGATCCCGCGGGTCCCGTACTGGTTCGGCTTGAGGGCCATGGCGTGGGTTCGATCGGGCCCGCGCCTGCTCGGCTGGGTGGTCCGGAGGTGCTGTTCGGTGGCTTCGTGCCGGCGGTGTTCGAGCGTGTGGCCCGATGGGGTGACGGCTTCCTGGGTGCTGGGCTCGGGCCCCGGTGGATGGACACGGCCTTCCGCGACGTGGAGCGGCGATGGGAGCTCGCCGGGCGTGCGGGCCGTCCTCGCCTGGTGGCTCAGGTCAACGTCGCCCTCGGCCCGGAGACGGTGCTGGCGGAGGCCAGGAAGGAGATGGGCGACTACTACGCCTTCACCGGGCGTCCCGAGCACATGCTGGCCGGGCTGCTCACCACGCCCGCCGCGGTCCGGGACGCGGTCACGGCGTTCACCGGCATCGGGGCCGACGAGGTGATGCTCTACTGCTGGGCCTCCGACCCGGACCAGATCGACCGCCTGGCCGACGCCGTGGCCTGACCCCCACCCGACGACATGTGCCGCCTCCCGGCGGTACGTGTCGTCAGTCTTCCGGCCAATGCTCCGATCCCGGGGCGGTTGCCTGTTGGCCCGGCGTTTGGGTGCGCTGGTCCGGGGCGGTGCTCCTGTGTCGTGGCCAGGGTGGTGGGCTGGTCGGGTTCGGGATCAGGAGGGGTCTGGTTCCGGGGGCTCTCCGATGGGTCTGGGGTCGCCTGGGAGGCGGACGTCGTCGACCGTGACGTTCACCTCGGTCACTCGTAGGCCGAGCATGCGGCTTACGCTGCGGGCCACATTGGTCTTGACGGCGGCGGCGACCTCCATCACCACGTGGCCGTACTCGACCACGATCGTCAGGCTCACCGCCACCTGCCGGTCCTGGATCTGGGCGCTCACGCCCTGGTTGCCGCGCTGGGAGCCGATGCCGATGCGGTCGCGGACCGACTCGAAGGCGCGGGCGAGGTCGCCGCCCATGTCCGCGACGCCTGGCACCTCCCGTGTCGCGAGATAGGCCACCTTCTCCACCACCTCGTCGGCGACCTTGATCCGCCCCTTCACCACGGCCGCGGTGGCCGTCGGCTGGTCCCCAGAGAATGCTGGTGCGGCCGCCTCTCCGTACGGCGCGGCGCCGGGTCCGGCAGCGGGGGCCGTGGCGGATCCGGGCCCGGCGGGTCCAAGCCCGGCGGATCCAGGCCCGGCAGGTCCAAGTCCGGCGGGTCCAGGATTGGCGGGTCCAGGACTGGTGTGGCGAAGTTCGGCGGTGCCAGGTCCGGAGGGGCCAAGTCCGGAGACGCCAGGGTCAGGGAAACCTGAGTCAGGGAAACCAAGGCTGTCCGGGCTGGGTTCCGGGGTGGCGGGGGCGATGCCGCGGACTCCGACGCGCCTGGAGTCGGCACCGCTTCTGCGGGATCCGGCGCCGCTGGGGTCACTGCCGATGCTCCGGGGGTTGGCGCCGCTGGAATCGGCATCGGTGCCACGGATTCCGGTGTCACCAGGGAGGGAGCCGATGGAGCGGACTCCTACATTGCCGGAGTCCGAGCTGGGGCCGGAGTGGGAGCCCAAGCCGGAGCCGGAATCCGAGCTGGAACTGGGTCCCAAGCTGGAGCCGGTCGAGCTGGATCCCAAACTGGACCCCGCGCCGGCACCCCAGCCGGAGCCGGAGTCCGCGTCGACGCTGGAGTTAGGGCCGATGGAGCGGAGCGAGCCACCGCCGTAGGGTTCAGGGCCTCGTTCCGGGGTGCCGGTGCCGGTATCGCCATGTCCTGCGGAGAGGTAGCTCGGAGGTTCGTATCCCGTGCTGCTCGTCCCCGTGGTGCCCGGGTTGGTGGTGTCGTCGCCTAATGCGTCGGTCATCGCGGCCTCCTCTGGGCGGTCTTGAGGATTGTCCCGGAAGCCTGTGCCGTTTGTCCCAAGACCTGGGGCCCTATGCTGCTAGATATGCACGATCAGGCAGGGGCCGGGGCACCAGACAACTTCCAGCGGCTGTGGACTCCGCATCGGATGGCCTACATCAAGGGCGAGGGTAAGCCGACCGGGACGGGCGCCGATGACGGGTGTCCGTTCGACGCCATCCCCAAGATGAGCGACGAGGAGGGGCTGATCGTGGCCAGGGGGGAGGTCGTGTACGCGGTGCTCAACCTATACCCCTACAACTCCGGTCACCTCATGATCGTGCCTTATCGGCACGTACCCGACTATGACCTGCTTGACGGTGCCGAGCTGGTGGAGTTGGCGGAGTTCACGCAGCGGGCGGTGCGCGCGCTGCGTAAGGCGAGCGGGGCCCAGGGGTTCAACGTCGGCATGAACCTCGGTCAGGTGGCGGGCGCGGGCATCGCCGCCCACCTGCACCAGCATGTGGTGCCGAGGTGGGGCGGCGACACCAACTTCATGCCGGTCGTCGCGCAGACCAAGGTGTTGCCGCAGCTACTTCGTGACACGCGCGAGCTGCTCGCCGACGCTTGGGACTGACGGCCGCGGCAGCGCGGAGATGCCGGCCGACAGCAGCAGCGGGATCGCCAGAGCCAGGGCCATCGACAGCACGGCCGCGCCGGAGTCGTTGACCAGCATCCCGAGGACGCCGCTCACGAGCGTGCCGATCAGCCCGGCGCGCAGCGCGGGGGAGTAGGTGAAGGCGGCGGGCACCACTCCGGCGGAGGCTTGCTCGGGCCGCAGGATCGCGTAGACGAGGAACGCGGTGGCGGCGATCACGATCGGCATCAGGTTGGGGCTGAGCAGCGTGGCAAGCATGGCGCTGAGCTTACGCAGGATGACCTCGAGCGCCTCGCCGCTGAGCACCTGTCCGACGAAGCGGCCCAGGTGGGTCTGCTTGTCGGGCGGCTGCAGGTAGTTGATGACCGCGAACGTCATCACGATCACCGCCCCCGCCACGCAGAACGCGCCCAGCTTCACGATCGACACCCGCTTGCCCGCTATGAGCAGCGCGGTCACCGCGATGCCCGGGACGAACGCGATCACGCCGCCGAAGTCGCTGCCCATGCCCGAGCCGCCGAGCACCATCGCGAACGCCCCCAGCACCACCACCGCCGCCACGCCCACCTTGCCCGGGAAGCGGTGGGCGATGGTCGTGGTCGCCAGCAGCGTGCCGGTGGCCAGCAGCGCGAACGGGATGTTGCCCAGGCCGTAGTAGCGGGCGCCCACCTCGGCGCTGTAGCCCATGATGCTGTTGAGCTGCAGGGTCGTGCCGGTCAGCAGGTCGTCGGCGAGCGTGAGCGCGGTGATGCCCGCCACGACCGTGAGCGGGCCGAGCGGGCTGCGCCGCCACGGCCCCGCGCAGGCGAGGAGGGTGATGGCCGCCGTCCAGCCGAGTGCGCCGCCGATCAGGCCCGGCAGGGTGGACCACGGCAGCAGGTTGACCAGGTAGCTGGAGACGGGCAGCGAGGCGAGGGCGACCGCCGCCAGGCGTACCCCGGGCAGGCCCTTGCGGCGGCGCAGCAGCAGGAACGCGATCAGGTAGAACAGGACCTGCAGCACGGCGACGACCGTGAAGTAGATGCCCTTCACCGAGCGGATCGTCTGCGCGGTGGCGTCGGCGCGGCGCAGCCGGTCGATCGTCGCGCTCTGCGCGCTCACCTGGAGCGGCACGCCCACGACCGTGGCGGGCACCGGCACGCCCGCCGTGGTCAGCGCGGTGGCGGTCAGGTCGGGCAGGATCGAGATGTCGTCGCGGTGCGTGGAGGCGGCGCCGAGCAGGCGGCCCTGCGCGCCCGGCTGGCGCAGCATCGCGACCCGCAGGTGCGGCACGGAGCCGTGGTCGGACAGGCCGGCCAGGATGACGGTCGCGTCGGCGGGCAGGGCCGACAGCAGCGCGCCCGCCTTCGCGTCGGCCTGCCGCAGCGCGGCCCGGCGCTCGGGGGCGCCGAGCTGGTCGGGCACGCGGGGCAGCTTGCCGGTGGACAGGTAGGGACGGATCAGGTCGTCGACCTCGGCCGCCACCACCCGGCACTGCGTCAGGTCGGCGGCCGTGGCCTGTTCGGGGGAGGCGAGGTAGCGCGACACCGCGCCGCTCCGGTCGGCCAGCGCCAGCGCGGCGCCGGGGCCGACCGCGACCGAGCACTGGCCCACGGCCTTCAGCGCCTCGCCGAGCGTGCCCGCGTTGCGCTGGCCCGCCACGTCGATGAGGTAGCGGTAGTCGGGGATGACGGCGCCCTGGCCGCGCGTCTCCGGCGCCGGTGCCGCGCCGCAGCTGTAGCCGGAGGCCGACCTGCTGCCTGCCGACACGGTCAGCCAACCGTCGTAGGGGCAGGTCAGGCCGCCCACAGTGCGTACGGACAGCGATCCGATCGCACTGGCACCCGCGAGCCGCCACAGATGGGGCGTGTCGTTCGGGGTGATGTCGTTCCAGTGGAGCCCCGGCACACCGATGAGCGCCACCCGCCCACCGCCGTCCTCGGCCTGCCCCGCCTGGGCGAACCCCCCGACGAACAGGAGAACCGCCAACACGACCAGCACGCGCCTCACGGGAATGTCCCCCTACGATCTACGGCTACCGTCCGCAGCATCGTCTCACCTCGCCGTGGGTGGCGAGACCGTTCAGCTCCAGGCTCTCAGGCCGGGGCGACCGTGACCTTGGCGGGCTTGCTCTCGTTCTGCAGGCGGTCGAGGGAGGTCACCAGATAGGTGCCAGGCGCGTTGGTGGTGAACGTGGGCGCGGTGACCACGGCCACCAGGTTGCGGGCGTCCACGGCCTGGCAGTCCTGGCCCGACTTCGGGACCTCGTAGACCACGTACGAGCGGGCCCCATGACTGGCGTTCCACGAGACGACCGAGCCGGCCGCCTTGACCGCGGCGGGTTTGGCCGGGGCCTCGCCGCCGCGGTCCTTGATGAGCGGCAGCAGCGCCGGGCGGCTGTAGTGCTCCTTGGCCAGGCGGTCGATGGCGCCCAGCGGGTTGCTGAGCAGCTGCGCGGCGCTGAAGTAGACGTCGCCGCCGATCTGCCGGTATTCGCGGTTGAGCGTCAGATGGGCGGACAGCTCGCCCGCCTTGGTCCACGCCTTGTCGTCCTTGGCGCCCACCCGGTAGAGGGCCTGGCCGATGTAGAGGTCGACGCCGGTGCCCTTGACCTCGTTGGCCCACCAGGGCGCCAGGGCCCGGTAGTCGGCCGCCTTGAAGCCGCGCGACCAGTAGAGCTGCGGCATCACGTAGTCGACCGTGCCCGCCTTGATCCAGTGCCGCGCATCCGCATAAATCGAGTCATAGGCCGACATGCCGGCAGTCTTGGAGCCCGTCGGATCCTCCGACTTGTTGCGCCAGATGCCGAACGGGCTGACGCCGAACTTGACGTACTTTTTGGTCGCGTGCACGGCCTCGTCGACCTGGGCGATCAGCTTGTCGACGTTGTCGCGCCGCCAGTCGGCCAGGTTCTTGCCCTTGCCATACTTTGTAAAGGCAGCCGCGTCGTCGAACGTGCCGCCGCTGCCCGGATACGGGTAGAAATAGTCGTCGAAGTGCACCCCGTCGATGTCATAGCGTCGCGTCACGTCGGTGACGACCTTGGCGACGTGCTCGCGGACCTGCGGCAGGCCGGGGTTGTAGTAGAGGCGCCCGTCATACTTGACCGTCCAGCCCGGGTGCTGACGGGCTGGGTGGCCGGCGGGCAGCTTGGCCACGTCGCCGTCGTAGGAGGCGCGATAGGGGTTGAACCAGGCGTGAAACTCCAGGCCGCGCTTGTGGGCCTCGGCGATGAGGAACGGCAGCGGGTCCCAGCCCGGGTCCTTGCCGGCCGTGCCGGTCAGATATTGCGTCCACGGCTCTAGCGAGGACTTGTAGAGCGCGTCGGAGGCCGGCCGCACCTGTACGAACACCGCGTTGAAGCGGCGTTTGACCGCCGCGTCCAGGATCTTGACGTAGTCGGCCTGCTGCCTGGCGACGGAGAGGCCGGTGCGCGAGGGCCAGTCGATGTTCTTGACCGTGGCGATCCAGACGCCACGCAGCTGACGCTTGGGGTAGCGGACGTCGGCGGTGCAGGTGGCCCCGTCCCGAGTGACGACCGCCGTCTTCTTCGCGGCGGTGGTCGAGGCGGTCACCGCGGGTGTCTGCTTGGCTCCCGGTCCGAAGAGGTAGGCGGCGCCGACGGTGACGGTGGCGAGGGCGGCAGCGGCGATGAGAGGGCGTCCGTTTCGCATGATGTTCCAGTCTGGCATTGGCTCCGACGTGCGCAGGCCGGAAAAAAGAAATCGTTTCGTGATGTTCGAGTGGCCAGAGTAATGGATGTGCCGGGAGGGACGGCGTCCCTCCCGGCCTCTGTCCCGTACGTCAGTCCGTGACGGCGACCTTCTCCGCCACGTGCGTCGGCAGCGGCTCGTAGCGCAGGAACGCCCGCTGGAAGGTGCCCGTGCCGTGCGACATGGACCGCAGGTCGATCGCGTAGCGGGTGATCTCCAGCTCGGGCACCTCGGCCTTGACCAGGGTGCGTCCGGTGCCCACCGGCTCGGTGCCGAGAACCCGTCCGCGCCGCGACGACAGATCCGACATCACCGAGCCCACGTAGTCGTCGGCCACCAGCACCGACAGCTCGTCGACCGGCTCCAGCAGCAGCGTCGGCACCTTGGCCGCGGCCTCCTTGAGTGCCAGCTGCCCGGCGATCTGGAAGGCCATGTCGGAGGAGTCGACCGAGTGGGCCTTGCCGTCGTACAGCGTGACGCGCACGTCCACCATCGGATAGCCGGCGACGACGCCTCGCTCCATCTGCGCGCGCACGCCCTTCTCGACCGACGGGATGAACTGCCGGGGCACCACCCCGCCGACGATCTTGTCCACGAACTCGAACCCGCCGCCGGACGGCAGCGGCTCCACTTCCAGATGGCAGATCGCGAACTGGCCGTGACCGCCCGTCTGCTTGACGTTGCGGCCCATCGCCTGGCACTTGCCGCCGAACGTCTCGCGCAGCGGCACCCGCAGGTCGATGCGCTCGACCTCGACGCCGTGCCGCTTGGACAGCCGGTCGAGGAGCACGTCGGTGTGGGCCTCGCCCATGCACCAGAGCACGAGCTGCCTGGTCTCGGCGTTGTTCTCCAGCCGGAGCGTCGGGTCCTCGGCCACCAGGCGGCCCAGCGCCTGTGACAGCTTGTCCTCGTCGGCCTTGGACTTGGCCTGGATGGCGACGGGCAGCAGTGGCTCGGGCGTCTCCCACGCCGTCATGAGCAGGGGTTTGTCCACCTCCGACAGGGTGTCGCCGGTCTCGGCCCGGGAGAGCTTGGCCACCGCGATGATGTCGCCCGCCACCCCCTTCGGCGCGCCGCGCTGCTGCTTGCCCAGGGGGCAGGTGAGGGTCCCGATGCGTTCGTCCACGTCGTGGTCCTCGTGCCCGCGCTCGGCCAGGCCGTGTCCTGACACGTGCACGGTCATGTCGGGGCGCAGGGAGCCGGAGAAGATGCGCACCAGGCTGATGCGGCCCACGTACGGGTCGCTGGTGGTCTTGACGACCTCGGCGACCAGCGGGCCGTCGGGGTCGCAGGTGATGCCCTTGACAGGCTTGCCGTCGAGGGAGGTGATCTCCGGCATCGGGTGTTCGAGCGGGGAGGGGAAGCCCTGCGTCATGAGTTCGAGCACCTCTTGGGCGCCCACGCCGATGCCGCTGCACAGCACGGGGAAGAAGCTGCCCCGCGCGACGGCCTTCTCGAGGTCCTCGATGAGGACCTTGGTGTCGATCGGCTCGCCCTCCAGGTAGCGCTCCATGAGCGACTCGTCTTCGCTCTCCTGGATGATGCCCTCGATCAGGACGCCGCGGTGCTCCTCGATCTGCGACTCGTACTCGGCGCCCGGGTCCTTCTCGGTACGCGTGCCCGTGGCGTAGTTGTAGAACTTCTGGGACAGCAGGCCGATCAGGCCGTTGACGTGCCCGTTGGTGATCACCGGCAGGTAGAGGGGGGCCACGCCGTCGCCGAAGACGTCCTGGCAGGTGGCGAGGACCTCGTCGAAGTCGGCCCGCTGGTGGTCGATCTTGGTGATCACGACGGCTCTGGGCATGCCGACCTGGCTGCACTCCTCCCACAGCATCTGGGTCAGCCCGTCGATGCCCTCCGAGGCCGACACGACGAAGAGGGCGGCGTCGGCCGCGCGCAGTCCGGCGCGCAGGTCGCCCACGAAGTCGGCGTAACCGGGGGTGTCCAGAAGATTGATCTTGATGCTGTTGTGCACCAGCGGCGCGAGTGACAGGTTCACCGAGCGCTGCTGCCGTACCTCGACCTCGTCGAAGTCGCTGACCGTGTTTCCGTCCTCCACCCGGCCGGCCCGCTGAATGGTGCCCGTCGCGGCCAGCAGCTGCTCCACGAGGGTCGTCTTACCCGCCCCTGAATGGCCGACCAGCACGACATTGCGTATCGCATCCGCCCTGTCGGCCGCTGGTGCCCTGCCCGCGGCTCCCATGGCGTGACCAGGGTTCTTCTCTGCCACATTCGCCTCCCGCGTCGTCGGTTGACGTGCCAACGCCGCGCCCGAGCGAGGGGACAGAAACCGCATGGACGCGGTGTGTTCACCAAATACCCCTGTGGCGGATATCACAAGGGGGGTGGGGCAAAGAAAGTCGTCGGCTCGTAAATGGCCTACGATCAGACCGCGATGCTGAAACTCCTGCGCCCGGCCATGACCCGGATACTCACCCCGCTCGGCAGGGCTCTGGCCGCCCGCGGAATCGGGCCGAACGTCGTCACGGCGATCGGCACGATCGGCACCGTCGTCTGCGCCCTGCTCTTCTTCCCGCTGGGCCAGCTGTCCTGGGGCGCCCTGCTGATCACGGTGTTCGTGCTGTTCGACCTGCTCGACGGCCTGGTGGCCCGGCTCGGCGGCAAGGGCGGCAGCACCTGGGGGGCCTTCCTCGACTCGACCCTGGACCGGGTGGCCGACGCGGCCATCTTTTCCGGGCTGATTCTTTACTTCATCTCGAAGGACGACGCGCTGATGGCCGCGGTGACGCTGGCCGGCCTGGTCGCCGGGACCCTGGTGTCCTACGCCAAGGCCAGGGCGGAGGGCCTGGGGCTCACCTGTGACGTGGGGCTGGCCGAGCGGCCGGAGCGCCTGGTCGTCGTGCTGGTGGCCACCTTCTTCGCCGGGCTCGGCGTGCCGTACGTCCTGCCCGCGGGGATGTGGCTGCTGGCGCTGGCCGGCGCGGTCACGGTGGTGCAGCGGGTGGTCCATGTCCACTCACAGACGCGGCAGACGAGGGAGCGATGAGCCAGAAGACGTCGGTCACCGATCGGGTCGTCGCGGCGGGGTTCGCGGCCGGATGGAAGCTCGTCCCGCTGCTGCCCCAGCGCGCGACCGCGGGGGCCTTCCGGCTGCTGGCCGACCGGGTGTGGCGCAGGCGCGGCAGGTCGGTGCGCCGTCTGGAGTCCAACCTGGCCAGGGTGACCGGGCTCGATCCCGGCAGCGACGAGCTCCGCGCGCTGAGCCGGGCCGGCATGCGCTCCTACTTCCGCTACTTCCACGAGGTGTTCCGGCTGCCGTCGATGCGCCGCGAGGACATCGTCCGCCGCACGCACGTCACCGGCGCCGAGCACATCCACGACACGGTGGCCGCCGGGCGCGGGGTGGTGCTGGCGCTGCCGCACATGGGCAACTGGGACCAGGCCGGCGCGTGGCTGGTGGGCGTGGGCCACCCGTTCGCGACCGTCGCCGAGCGGCTCAAGCCCGAGTCGCTGTTCCGCCGCTATGTCGCCTTCCGTGAGGGACTGGGCATGGAGGTGCTGCCGCTCACGGGCGGTGACGGCCACAACTTCGGGACACTGGCCACGCGCGTACGCCGGGGCGGCGTCGTCTGCCTGCCCGCCGAGCGCGACCTGACCAAGAGCGGCATCGAGGTGCGCTTCTTCGGCTCGGCCACCAAGGTGCCCGCGGGCCCGCCGCTGCTGGCCGTCCAGACGGGCGCGGCGCTGCTGCCCGCCACCGTCTACTTCCACGGCGACGACTGGGGGATCGACATCCACGAGGAGATCCCCGTGCCCGAGGAGGGCACCAGGCAGGAGAAGGTCGCCATCGTGGCGCAGCGGCTGACGGACGTCTTCGAGAAGGGCATCGCCGAGCACCCGGAGGACTGGCACATGCTGCAGCGGCTCTGGCTGGAGGACCTGGCGAGATGAAGGTGGGCATCGTCTGTCCCTATTCCTGGGACATGCCCGGCGGGGTCAAACAGCACATCGACGACCTGGCCCAGGCGCTCATCGCGCAGGATCACGAGGTCTCGGTCATCGCGCCGGCCGCCGACGACGAGGAGCTGCCGCCGTACGTGACGGGCGCGGGCCGGGCCATCCCGGTGCCCTACAACGGGTCGGTGGCCAGGATGTCGTTCGGCTTCATCTCGGCGGCCCGGGTGCGGCGCTGGGTGCGCGACGGCCACTTCGACGTGCTGCACATCCACGAGCCGCTGGTGCCGAGCCTGGGCGTGCTGGCCTGCTGGGCGGCCAAGGGGCCGATCGTGGCCACCTTCCACGCCTCCTGGACGCGCTCTCGGGCCATCGCGGTGGCCGAGCCGGTGCTGCGCAGCGCGCTGGAGAAGCTCAGCGGGCGCATCGCGGTCTCCGACGCGGCCCGCAAGAGCCTGGTCGAGCAGTTCGGCGGCGACACCGTGCTGATCCCCAACGGCGTGACCGTCAGCCGCTACGCCCACGCCGAACCGCTCGACGGATGGGGGCCCGACGGCGCCACGCTCGGCTTCCTCGGCCGGATGGACGAGGAGCGCAAGGGCCTGCCGATCCTGCTGGACGCCTTCAAGCCGCTGGCGGCCGAACGTCCGGAGCTCAAGCTGCTCATCGCCGGGCCGGGCGACGCCAAGGACGTCTACGACCGGGTGCCCAAGGAGCTGCACGACCGGGTCACCGTCCTCGGCATGGTCAGCGAGGCCGACAAGATCCGCGCTTACCACTCGGTCGACGTGTTCTGCGCGCCCAACACCCGGGGCGAGAGCTTCGGCATCGTACTGGCCGAGGCGATGGCCTCCGGCGCGACCGTGCTGGCCAGCGACATCCCGGCCTTCCGCAAGGTGCTGGGCGAAGGCCAGGCGGGCGCGCTGTTCGCCAACGGCGACCCGGCCTCGCTGGCCCGCGAGGCGGCGGCGCTGCTCGACGCGCCGGAGCGCCGCGCGAAGCTGGCCGCGGAGGCGCTGGTCGCGGTCGGCAAGTACGACTGGTCGACGGTCGCCCGTGACGTGGTCCGGGTCTACGAGACGGTGACGGCAAGCGGCGCCGGCGGCGTGGAGGAAGATCTGTGACCTCGACCATGATCGTGCTGGTCGCGGGCATCGTCGTGGTGCTCACGGCCGTCTACATCTCATGGCGAGCCGGCCGCCTCGACCGGCTGCACATCCGGCTGGAGCTGGCCCGCGAGGCGCTCGACGCCGCGCTCATGCGGCGCCGGGCCGTGGTGCTGGAGCTGGCCGGCTCCCGGCTGCTGGATCCGGCGACCTCGCTGGTGCTGGCCGCGGCGGCGCACGAGGCCAGGATGGCCGGGCCGGACGATCGCGAGCACGCCGAGAGCGACCTGTCGGGCGCGCTGCGCGCCGTGGTCGACCAGGAGCGCTTCACCGAGAAGCTGTCGGAGTCGCCCGGCGGCCAGGTGCTGCTCGAAGAGCTCGGCGCGGCCGTGGCCAAGGTCGTCTATTCGCGCCGTTTCTACAACAGCGCCGTGGGAGTCACGCGTACGGCGCAGCGGCGCTGGCTCGCCAGAGTCCTTCGCCTGGCCGGACATACCGAATTCCCCCAATTCTTCGAAATAGATGACAATCCACCGGCGACTATGGCAACTGAATGACCCGATTTGGAGAGCGCCGGTAGGCTTCTTCCGTTTCTTGGCCCATGCGGAGGAGTACACAGGTGCGGCTACCTCGGATGATTACCGTGACGCTGGCCGGAGCGGCGGTTCTGCTGCCGGTCGCGGCCTGCTCGTCGAACGAGCCCGCGGCGGGCAAGGCGCCGCAGGCCGCCACGGCGTCCCCGACCGAGGAGCCCGCGGCGGAGCCCGGCAAGACCCACCCGTTCACCGGACTGCCCATGGAGGGCGCCGCCAAGCCGGTGCTCGCCGTGAAGATCGAGAACACCGCCGCCGGCAAGCCTCAGCTCGGGCTCAAGAGCGCGGACATCGTCTACATCGAGCAGGTCGAGGCCGGTCTGACCCGTCTGATGGCGGTCTTCTCCTCCAAGCTGCCGGCCAAGGTGGGGCCCGTACGCAGTGCCCGCATCTCCGACCTGCACATCGTGCCGCAGTTCGGCAAGCCCGCCTTCGCCTACTCGGGCGTGCAGTCGTTGATGCTGCCGTTCATGGCCAAGGCGTCGCTGTACGACGTCGGCGACACCCGCAACCCGGGCGCCTTCTTCCGCCAGCCGGGCCGCTTCGCCCCCTACAACCTGTTCGCCTACACCAAGAAGCTGCTGTCGCGGGCCCCGGGCGCCGACAAGGCCAAGGACATCGGCTTCACCTTCGGCGACGCCCCGGCCGACGGCGGCGTGGACAAGAAGACCTACAGCGTCAAGTGGCCCGGCGCGCGCTTCACCTTCGGCTGGTCCGAGACGGACAAGAAGTGGATGATCTGGCAGGATGGCAAGAAGGACATGGCGGCGGAGGGCGGCCAGCTCGGCGCGCCCACGATCGTGGTGCAGTACACCAAGACCGAGCGCTCCCAGTTCCACGACAAGAACCAGAGCTACACGCCCCTGGTGCACAGCGTCGGCAAGGGCTCGGCGGTGGTGCTGCGCGACGGCAAGGCGTACAAGGCGAAGTGGGAGCGGAAGTCGGAGGAGAGCGGCACGACGTTCACCACGGAGAGTGGCGAGCCGATGAATTTCGCGCCCGGCCAGGTCTGGGTCGCGCTCGCCAGCCGCAAGCCCGTCATCCCCTGAAATGCGCACCTAGATGTACAAGAGGGCTGATAAATCCTGACACGGTGGAGTGTCAGGGGAGAGGCCCTCAGGACCTACCATGGGTTTGATAACTTACCGTTCGCTTTTGTGAGGAAGACCGTCGTGGCCAGCACGCCCGAAAACACCCCCGTCACCGGCACCGCGCGCGTCAAGCGTGGCATGGCCGAGATGCTCAAGGGCGGCGTCATCATGGACGTCGTCACCCCCGAGCAGGCGAAGATCGCCGAAGACGCCGGCGCTGTCGCCGTGATGGCCCTGGAGCGCGTGCCCGCCGACATCCGCGCGCAGGGCGGTGTGTCCCGGATGAGCGATCCCGACATGATCGACGGCATCATCGCCGCCGTGTCGATCCCGGTCATGGCCAAGGCCCGCATCGGCCACTTCACCGAGGCCCGCGTGCTGCAGGCCCTGGGCGTCGACTACGTCGACGAGTCCGAGGTGCTGACCCCGGCCGACTACGCCAACCACATCGACAAGTGGCAGTTCACCGTGCCCTTCGTGTGCGGCGCGACGAACCTGGGGGAGGCCCTGCGCCGCATCACCGAGGGCGCGGCCATGATCCGCTCCAAGGGTGAGGCCGGCACCGGCGACGTCTCCAACGCGGTCACCCACATGCGGACGATCCGCGGCGAGCTCAAGCGGCTCAGCTCGCTGCCCGAGGACGAGCTCTACGTCGCCGCCAAGGAGCTGCAGGCGCCGTACGAGCTGGTCGCCGAGGTGGCCCGCACCGGCAAGCTGCCCGTCGTGCTGTTCACCGCGGGCGGCATCGCCACCCCGGCCGACGCGGCGATGATGATGCAGCTCGGCGCCGAGGGCGTGTTCGTCGGCTCCGGCATCTTCAAGTCGGGCGACCCGGCCAAGCGCGCCGCCGCCATCGTCAAGGCCACCACGTTCTACGACGACCCCGACGTCATCGCCAAGGTTTCGCGCGGGCTGGGCGAGGCGATGGTCGGCATCAACGTCGACGACATCCCCCAGCCGCACCGCCTCGCCGAGCGCGGTTGGTGACACCGGCCGCTGTGCGGCGTGTCGCCGCAGGTCACGCGCGACTCGGGATGAAATGATCTAGTACGCCGGGCACACCGCCACGACGACGGAAATTTCCGAATAGGGCGATATCCGTGAAGGATGTCGCCTTTTTCGTGTTAGGTGGTGTTCACCCGGGCGTCACGATTCTGAGTCAGGCTACGGGACGCCCCCTCCCCCTTGATCGTCCCAGGAGCGCCCCGTGTCCAAGCTCAACCGCCGGCACTTCCTCGTGGCCGGGTTAACCGCGGGTGCCGCCGCGGCTCTCCCGGCCACCGCCGCCCACGCCGACCCCACCCCGGACCCCGCCGCCGAGACCGCCCAGAGCCTGGCCTCGCGGGGCCTGACGACCGACCCCTTCACCCTCGGCGTCGCGAGCGGCGACCCCGACCACGAGGGCTTCGTGCTGTGGACCCGGCTGGCCCAGCAACCGCTGGCCGAGGACGGTTTCGGCGGCATGCCGCAGCGGCCGTTCCCCGTGCTGTGGCAGATCTACTCCGACGAGCGCTGCCGCCGCGTGGTCCGCGGCGGCGTCACCGTGGCCGCCCCAGAATGGGGCCACAGCGTGCACGTCGAGGTCGACAGCCTCGGCTCCGACCGTGAGTACTGGTACCGCTTCCGCGTCGGCCCGTACGTCTCGCCCGTCGGCCGGGCCAGGACCGCCCCGCACCCGCTGTCGTACGGCGGCGCCCTGTCGATGGCCTTCGTCTCCTGCGCCCAGTACGAGCACGGCTACTTCACCTCCTACCGGAGGCTGGCCGAGGAGCACCCGGACCTCATCCTGCACCTGGGCGACTACCAGTACGAATACACCAAGAACACCTACAACATCCCCGGCGGCAACGTACGGAACCACGAGGGCCCCGAGACCGCCACGCTGGCCAACTACCGCCAGCGCCACGCCCAGTACAAGACCGACCCCGATCTGCAGACCGCCCACGCCGCCGCCCCCTGGCTCGTCGTCTTCGACGACCACGAGGTGGACAACAACTGGGCCGACGACATCCCCGAGCACGCCGAGGACCAGCCGACCTTCCTGCAGCGCCGCGAGGCCGCCTTCCGGGCCTACTACGAGAACATGCCGCTGCGCCGTACCTCCATCCCGCGCGGCATCGACATGCAGCTCTACCGGCGCGTGCGCTGGGGCCGGATGGCGAGTTTCCACATGCTCGACACCCGCCAGTACCGCGACGACCAGGGCTGCGGCGACGGCTACAAGGACTGCCCGGCCGCGGTGGACCCGAACAGGTCGATCACCGGCGCCGCGCAGGAGGAGTGGCTGGTCGACGGCTTCCACAAGTCGCGGGCGCAGTGGGACATCATCGGCCAGCAGGTGTTCTTCGCCCAGCGCGACAACAACGCCGGCCCGGCCAAGGTCACCAGCATGGACGCCTGGGACGGGTACGTCGCCTCCCGCCAGCGGATCACGCAGGGGTGGGTCGACGCCAAGGTCCGCAACCCCGTCGTGCTGACCGGTGACGTGCACGCGCACTGGGCCAGCGACCTGAAGCTGGACTACGACGACCCGACCGGCCCGAGCGTGGGCTCCGAGCTGGTGGCCAGCTCGATCTCCACCGGCGGCGACGGCGCGGACTCCGACCCGGCCACGCACCCGTTCCTGGCCATCAACCCGCACCTGAAGTTCTACAACAACCAGCGCGGCTACGTGCTGACGAAGATCGAGCGCGACAAGCTCACCGCGGACTTCAAGGTGGTGCCCCACCTGCGGGAGCCCGGCGCGGAGGCGTACACGAGGGCGACGTTCGTGGTCGAGGACCGCGTCCCCGGCGTGCAGCAGACGTATCTGCGCCCGCTCGACCCGTCCGTGCTCGCGCGGCGCGTCACGGTGGACGAGACCGTCCGCCTGGAGACCGAACGCCCGTAATCCCCATCAATCCGGCAAGGCGGCGCCCGAGAGGGCGCCGCCTTTTCCCTGGCTGGAATATTAGCCAGGCTAAGTTAGTTAGGCTAAGTATCATGAGGGACGATCCCACCGAGCTGGCCGAACAGGTCTCCGCCGTGCTCCGCCACCTGGTGCTGCTGCTCAGGCGCACGGTGGCGGGCCAGCCGGTCACCAGCCAGCAGTACGCCGTCCTCGGCTCCCTGGAGCCCGGCCCGCGCCGGATGACGGAGCTGGCCGAGGAGCACGCCGTACAACTGCCCACCATGTCCGTGCAGATCAACCGCCTGGAAGAGGCGGGGCTGGTGGCCAGAGGGTCCGACCCCGCCGACGCCCGCGTCAGGGCGGTCGAGCTCACCGACGAGGGCCGCGTCCGGCTGCGGGCCGTGCGCCAGGCCAGGATCGCCCACCTCAGCCGAGAACTGGCGGCGCTCAGCGACGACGAGCGAGCCGCCCTGGCGGTCGCCTTGCCCGCATTGGCGAAGCTCGGCCGCACATGAGAGGAGCACTATGCAGTCCGGTGGCGGAATCCTTCGTCAGCCGATGTCCGTCTGGGCCACCGCCTTCGCCGCGGTGGTCGCCTTCATGGGCATCGGTCTCGTCGACCCCATCCTGCCGTCCATCGCCCAAGGTCTGAAGGCCACACCCAGCCAGGTGTCGCTGCTGTTCACCAGCTACTTCCTGGTGACCGCCGTCGCCATGCTGCTGACCGGCTGGGTCTCCAGCCGCATCGGCGGCAAGCGCACCCTGCTGGCCGGGCTCGCGCTGGTCATCGTCTTCGCCGCGCTCGCGGGCACCTCCACCAGCGTCGCCGAGCTCGTCGGCTTCCGCGCCGGCTGGGGACTGGGCAACGCGCTGTTCGTGGCCACCGCGCTCGCCGTCATCGTCGGCGCGGCCAGCGGCGGCGGCGCCGCGGCCATCATCTTGTACGAGGCCGCGCTCGGCCTGGGCATCTCCGCCGGTCCGCTGGCCGGCGCGCTGCTCGGCGACTGGAACTGGCGAGCCCCCTTCTTCGGCACCGCCACGCTGATGGCCGCCGGCTTCGTGCTGATCGCCACCCTGCTGGAGGCGACGCCCAAGCCGGCCGTCAGGACCAAGCTGAGCGCGCCCCTCCGGGCCCTGGCCCATGGGGGCCTGTCCACCACGGCCTTCACCGCGCTGTTCTACAACTTCGCCTTCTTCACGATCCTCGCCTTCACCCCGTTCATCCTGCACATGACCGCCTACGGCATCGGCGCGGTGTTCTTCGGCTGGGGCGTGTGCGTGGCGCTCGCCTCGGTGTTCGGCGCGCCGCCGCTGCAGCGCCGGATCGGCTCGGTGAACGTCCTGCACCTGGCGCTGGCCCTGCTGGCCGTCCTCCAGATCGGCATCGCCGTGTCGGGACACGCCGGGATCGTCATCTGCACGATCCTTTCCGGCATCCCGATCGGCCTGAACAACACCGTTTTCACCGAGTCGGCCATGGAGGTCTCCGACGCGCCCCGGCCCGTCGCCTCCGCCGGCTACAACTTCGTCCGCTGGATGGGCGGCGCGCTGGCCCCCTTCATCGCCACCAAGCTGGGCGAGGAGCTCGGCGCCCCGGTCCCGTACGCGCTCGGCGCCCTCTGCTGCCTGATCGGCATGGCCATCCTGTACGTCCGGCGCCACCACCTGAGCGCCCTGTCCCGCGTGGACGTCGTGGCCCAGGAGGCCGCCGCGGCGGCGTGATCGGCGCCCCCTAGGAAGATCCCAGGTCGTCCTGGTGTTGAATTGTCCGAAACCCGTAAGCCGGACGGAAGGATCACCGTGCCCACGATCGGTGTACTCGCTCTCCAAGGAAGCGTGCGCGAGCATGTGCGCATGCTCCAGGAGGCCGGCGCGTCGGCCATCGCCGTACGCCGGCCCGCCGAGCTGGACACGGTCGACGGCCTGGTCATCCCCGGCGGCGAGTCGACCACGATGTGGAAGCTCGCCGACACCTTCGACCTGCTCGAACCCCTGCGGATGCGGATCAAGGACGGCATGCCCGCGTACGGCTCCTGCGCCGGCATGATCATGCTGGCCGACCGGATCGAGGACGGCGCCGAGGGACAGCAGACCATCGGCGGCATCGACATGGTCGTCAGGCGCAACGCCTTCGGCCGCCAGATCGACTCCTTCGAGTCCGATCTGGACTTCGCCGGCGAGCGGGTGCACGCCATCTTCATCCGCGCCCCATGGGTCGAATCGGTCGGCGCGGACGTCGAAGTGCTGGGCATCGCCGAGCCTGGGGATAGGATCGTCGCGGTCCGGCAAGGACCGCTGCTCGCGACCTCGTTCCACCCTGAGCTGACGGGTGACACGCGCGTGCACCGATACTTCGTAGACATGCTGAGGGAGCTCTAGGTAATGTCCGGCCACTCCAAATGGGCGACGACGAAGCACAAGAAGGCCGCGCTCGACGCCAAGCGCGGCAAGCTGTTCGCGAAGCTCATCAAGAACATCGAGGTGGCGGCCAGGACCGGCGGCCCCGATCCGGACGCCAACCCGACGCTCTTCGACGCCATCTTCAAGGCCAAGAAGAACTCGGTGCCCAACGACAACATCGAGCGGGCCCGTAAGCGCGGCGGCGGCCTGGAGGCGGGCGGCGCCGACTGGCAGACCATCATGTACGAGGGCTACGCGCCCGGCGGCGTCGCGGTGCTCATCGAGTGCCTCACCGACAACCGCAACCGCGCGGCCTCCGAGGTGCGCGTCGCGCTCACCCGCAACGGCGGCTCGCTGGCCGACCCCGGCTCGGTGTCCTACATGTTCAACCGCAAGGGCGTCGTGCTCGTGCCCAAGCAGGGGCTCGACGAGGACGACGTGCTGGCGGCCGTGCTGGAGGTGGGCGCCGAGGAGGTCAACGACCTGGGCGACTCCTTCGAGGTCGTGTCCGAGGCCGGCGACCTGGTGCCGGTGCGCAAGGCGCTCCAGGAGGCGGGCATCGACTACGACTCCGCCGAGTCGAGCTTCCTGCCCACGATGAGCGTGCCGCTCGACGAGGACGGCGCCAAGAAGGTGTTCCGCCTCATCGACGCGCTGGAGGACAGCGACGACGTGCAGAACGTCTTCGCCAACTTCGACGTCTCCGACGAGGTCATGGAGAAGCTGGAGGCGTGATGGCGCACGCCTGATCTGAGTCCGCTGTAAGGTCGGGCGTCGTGACCTCCCCCCGTACCTCTACCGACATCTCGCCCACCTTCGCGTCTCCGGCCCTCGGCTGGCTGCTCCTGCTGCCGGCCCTGCTGGGCACGTTGATCACCTTGCTCCTGCCCACCGTCCAGACGATCCTGCTCAGCCTTCAGTCGGCCGGGCTCACCGGACCGAGCGTCTTCGTGGGACTGGCCAACTACGGCCAGGTGCTGGGGCAAGGGGCGTTCTGGAAGGCACTGGTCTTCACGCTGTCCATAACGGTCATCCCGCTGCTGGTGGCCGTGGTGGTCGGACCGCTGCTCGCGCTGGCGCTCGACTGGTCGGGCGCCTGGCCGAGGCGGGCCGGGCGGATCGTGCTGTCCCTCGCCCTGGTGGCGTTCTCGCCGGTGGCCGTGGCGCTCTCCTGGATGCGCGGGCTGATGTCCGGCGCGTCCGGCCTGGCCTCGCTGGCCGAGGGCCTGCGCGATCCCGCGACGGCTCCGGGAACGCTCCAGCTCATCCTGGCCGCCGCCACCTTCGGCGTGGTCTGCGCGCTGGCGACGATGGCGTTCCTGCCCGCGCTGCGCGGCGGCACCGTCTCACCGGCCATGCTGGCCGTGGGCGGGCTCGTCGCGCTGGCGATGGTCGCCGCCGGGCTGCAGACGTTCGCGATCGGGCTGACCCTGACGCACGGCGGGCCCAACGGGTCCACACAGACGCTGAGCCTCGTCCAGTACACCTACGCGTTCATGGTGGGCAGGGTCGGGCTGGGCGCGACGGTGGCGACCATCATGGGGTTGATCCTGGGCGTCCTGGGGATCGGCGCGGTCTGCGTGGCGGCGGCGAGCGGCATGCGCATCACGGTCGAGCCCCGCGCGGCGACCGCGCGGGCGGAGACTCCCGCCGCACAGTCCGGTTCTGGTGCCAAGGTGATCGTCGGCGTGGTGGCGCTGGTGGTGTTCGCCGCCGTCGGGCTCGCCTTGACCTGGCCGTGGCTGTCGGCGCTGCTGGCGCCCGCCCAGCCGGGAGCCGCGGCCCCGTCCGGGCCGCCGACCGTGGTCAACACCTGGGTGCCCGCCCTGATCGGCGCGCTGGTGTCGGTCGGCGTCGCCTACCTCGGGGCGCTCGGCATCGGCGGGCTGCGGCCGCTGGGCCGCAGGAGCGAGTGGCTGCTGCTCGTGTTCGCCCCCTGGCTGTTCGTCGGGATGGGCCCGCTGAGCCTGGCCGACTGGCGCACGATCCGCGGCATGAACCTGATCGACTCCTTCGTCGCCCTCGTCCAGCCGGTGCTGGTCAGTGTGCCCGCCCTGCTGATCCTGACGCTGCTGTGCAAGGGGCTGGCCGCGCGGACCGACAGGGACTTCCTGGGCGGCGTGGTCCTGCCCTCGCTCCCCATGGCCGGCATCCTCGTCCTGGCCCTCACGCTCGTGAACGGCCAGGACCTCCTGTGGCCCCTGCTGGTCGCCCAGGACCCCGGCCTGGCCACCGCGCCGGTCCAGCTGCTCACCCGGTCGAGCGGCTACACCGCGGCCGCGCCCGACGTCGGCCTGGCCACGCCGCCGGCCGTGGTCGCCGTCGCCCTGCTCGGGATCGTCGCCGCGCACCTGCTCTACCTCGACCGGCTCGCCATCACCGTGGGTCGTTCGCGGGCGGACGTCTCACCTGCGTAAATTGTGGGACCGTGGACATCCGTGATGTGACCTCCGACGACCTCGACGCCGTTCTCGACCTCCGCCAGCGCTCCTTCGGCCTGATCCCGGCCGCCGAGCGGGAGCGCTGGCGCCAGGCGGCGCTGCCGGCGCTGGCCGAGGGCCGCTACTTGGGCATGTTCGACGGGCCCAGGCTGGTCGCGACCTCGCGGCTGCGCCCGTTCACCCAGTGGTGGCACGGCAAGCCGCAGCCCATGGCCGGGGTCGCGGCCGTCACCGTCAGCCCGGAGGATCGCGGCAAGGGCGTCGGCGGCCGGCTCATGCAGGCCACCGTGGAGCGGGCCGTGGCCTTCGGCGACGCCGTGTCCGTGCTCTATCCGGCGACCACGCCGCTCTACCGCTCGGCCGGCTACGAGCACGCGGGAGCGCAGCACCGCGTCACGCTCCCGGCCGAGTCGCTGCGGACGATCCCGCCGAGCGGCCGGGTGGAAGTGCGCAGGATGGGGCCCGGCGACGCGGCCGAGGTGGTCTCGGTGCTGCGGCGGGCACACGGCACCGCGCGCGCCTGCGGCCCCGTCTCATGGGACGAGCGCACCTGGGCGCTGCGGCTCGGCGAGGCGGACGACTTCCTCTATCTGGCGCCGGACGGCTACGTCGTCTACCGCTGGGACGGCCAGGACATCGAGGTCGACAACCTCGTCGCCGAGTCCGAGGAGACCGCCAGGGCGCTGTGGTCGCTGGTGGGTACCGCCTCGTCGATGGCCGAGCACGTCACCGCCAACGTCGCGCCCGACGATCCGGTGCTGTGGCTGCTGCGTGAGCGGTCCACGGAGCGGGTCAAGCAGGTGCGGTGGATGTTCCGCGTCCTCGACGTGGCGGCGGCCGTGGAGCGCAGGGGATACCCGGCCACCGTCGCGGGTGACGCGGTCGTCGAGGTTACCGACCGGTTGCGGGCGGGCAACACGGGGCGCTGGCGGCTGGAGTTCTCCGGCGGCGCCGGGGCCGCCATCCCGCTCGGGAACTCGGGGGAGGCCGGGCCGGTGTTGTCGATCAACGGCCTGTCCGCCCTGTACGCCGGGATCCCGGCGGCCACGCTGCGGCGCGGCGGCCTCATGTCCGGGCACGAGCGCTACGACGAGCTGCTGGACACCGTCTTCGCCGCCAAGCCGTACATGCTGGACTACTTCTGACCGCCCCATCCACGTCCGTTCTCCGGCGGGCTGACCGTCGCGGGCGTTTCCAGCGGCCGGTTCGCGGTCGCGGGGTTCCGACGGCGGGTCCACGCTCGTGGACGCTCCCGACGGCCGGTTCGCGGTCGCGGGCGTCTCGACGTCCGGCCCACGCTCCCGGGCGTTTCCCGATGCGCGGGCACGTCAGCCGGGGTAGAGTCTCGTGCCGAACAGATGTTCGGCGGCGCGGGGAGGCAGGCCGGTGCGGGTGATGGGCGTCGATCCGGGGCTGACCCGGTGCGGCCTTGGCGCGGTCGAGGGGCGGCCGGGCGCGCCGCTGTCCCTGGTGGCCGTCGGCGTGGTGCGCACCGGCGCCGACGAGGAGCTGGGCGCCCGGCTGGTCGGCATCGAGGCAGGCATCGAGCAGTGGCTCGACGACGTGCGCCCCGACGCCGTGGCGGTCGAGCGGGTGTTCAGCCAGCACAACGTCCGCACGGTCATGGGCACCGCCCAGGCGGCGGGCATCGCGGTCCTCTGCGCGGCCAGGCGCGGCCTGCCCGTCGCGCTCCACACCCCCTCCGAGGTCAAGGCCGCCATCACCGGCAGCGGCACCGCCGACAAGAAGCAGATCGGCGCCATGGTGACCCGGCTCCTGCGGCTCAGCGAGATGCCCAAGCCCGCCGACGCCGCCGACGCGCTCGCCCTGGCCATCTGCCACGTGTGGCGCGGCGGCGCCCAGCACAAGCTGGCCCAGGCCGTGGCCAGGGCCCAGAGCCGCACGGCCCAGGGCCGTACGACAGGAAAGGGCGTGGCGCTGTGATCGCGTCCGTGGCCGGGCAGGTGACGGCGATCACCCCCTACGGCGCGGTGATCGAGGTCGGCGGGGTCGGCATCCTCACCCACTGCACACCGGCCACCCTCGCCGCGCTCAGGGTGGGCGAGGAGGCGCGGCTGGCCACGTCGCTGGTGGTGCGGGAGGAGTCGCTCACCCTCTACGGCTTCGCCACCGCAGACGAGCGCACCGTCTTCGAGCTGCTCCAGACGGCCAGCGGCGTCGGCCCCAAGGTGGCGCTGGCCATGCTCGCCGTCCACACGCCCAACGCGCTGCGCGTCGCCGTGGCCTCCGCCGACCTCAAGGCGCTCACCAAGGTGCCGGGCATCGGCCCGAAGGGCGCCCAGCGCATCGTGCTGGAGCTCAAGGACCGGCTCGGCACGCCCGACGAGGCGGTCGACGCGGCGCTCAACGGCAACCGGCGGGCGGCGGCCTGGCGCGATCAGGTCCACTCGGGGCTGGTCGGGCTGGGCTACTCCGGCAAGGACGCCGACGAGGCCATCGCCGCGGTCGAGCCGGAGGCGGGTGACGACCCGCAGGTCGCCGTCCTGCTGAAGGCCGCCCTGCGATCGCTGAGCAGCGCGCGATGAGCGGGGAGGTCCAGGCGTGAGCCTTGAGCGTGATCTCGTCTCGCCCGACGCCGAGGGCGACGAGCTGCAGATCGAGGCGGCGCTGCGGCCCAAGCGGCTGAGCGAGTTCATCGGCCAGGCGCGGGTGCGGGAGCAGCTGTCGCTGGTGCTGGAGAGCGCCATGCGGCGCAATCGGCCGCCGGATCATGTGCTGATGAGCGGTTCGCCGGGTCTGGGCAAGACGACACTGGCTATGATCATCGCAGCCGAGTTGAGCGCTCCGCTCCGCATCACCTCAGGGCCGGCCCTGGAGCGGGCCGGTGACCTCGCGGCCATCCTGTCGACGCTGGCCGAGGGCGAGGTGCTGTTCATCGACGAGATCCACCGGATGGCCCGGCCCGCGGAGGAGATGCTCTACCTCGCGATGGAGGACTTCCGCGTCGACATCATCGTCGGCAAGGGCCCGGGCGCCACCGCGATCCCGCTCGACATCGCGCCGTTCACCCTGGTCGGCGCCACCACCAGGGCCGGTCTGCTGCCCGCGCCGCTGCGCGACCGGTTCGGCTTCACCGCGCACATGGACTTCTATGAGGTCGAGGAGCTGGAGCGGGTCCTCTACCGCTCGGCCAGGCTGCTCGACGTGACGCTGCCGGGCGAGGGGGCGCACGAGATCGCCAGGCGCTCGCGCGGCACGCCCCGCATCGCCAACCGCCTGCTGCGCCGGGTCCGCGACTTCGCCGACGTGCGCACGGAAGGCGTGATCGACCGCGACATCGCCTCCGCGGCGCTCAACCTGTACGAAGTCGACCCCGAAGGGCTCGACCGGCTCGACCGCGCGGTGCTCGGGGTGCTGCTGCGCAAGTTCGGCGGCGGACCCGTCGGCCTGTCCACGCTCGCGGTGGCCGTCGGCGAGGAGCCGGAGACCGTCGAAGTGGTGGCCGAACCCTTCCTCGTACGCCAAGGACTGCTGGCCAGGACCCCACGCGGCCGGGTCGCCACCGCCGCGGCGTGGCACCACCTCGGGATGACACCGCCACCCGACGCATTCGGAGCGACACTTTTCGACTGATCACAGAACGGTTGCAACCGTTTCAATATGGGAACTTCCCCGCGCGCCGAAACGCTGCTTCGTTGCCGCGTTTCGCAACAAGCGCCTACACTCCGTGGCTTGGCTGGCTGTGTAGGCTGACGGGCTGAGCGGCGCGGCCCCGAGGCTACGCACGGAATTTCCGGCGCGAGGCCGGTGTCAACTTCTTGTACGACAATGGAAGGTCGCCCCTTATGAACATGGGACAACTCGGAAGCATCCTGCCGCTGATCCTTCTGGTGGTGGTGTTCTACTTCTTGCTGATCCGCCCCCAGCGCAAGCGCCAGCAAGAGGCGACCGCCATGCAGAACTCATTGGCTCCGGGTGCCCGTGTCATGACCACCACCGGCCTGTTCGGGACCGTGGTGGCGGTGGACAATGAGGACGTGATTCTCGAGGTCGCTCCCGGGATCGAGACCCGATGGGTGAAGGCCGCCATCGGGCGTGTCGTCACCCCCGGCGACGCTCCGGCTGACGAGTCTCTCGCCGACGAGCCCGTGGTGGACGACGTCGTCACGGACGACACGGTCGATCATGAGGTCGTCAAGGGCGACGATAAGGACAACACTCCCCGTGAGGAGACCGAGACGACCGTGGAGCGCAACGGCGGCAAGGACTCCAGCACCAAGCAGTCCTGATTAGGCTCTGCCTCAAACCCCTATCTGAAAGACTGACGACCAGTGGCCCGACCGACCAGCCGCCACAGCCGACCGGGGCGAACGCTCCTGGTGCTGCTGGCGCTCATCATCGCCCTGGGTGGGACGATGTTCCTGCAGAAGGCGTTCACGCCCAAGCTGGCACTCGATCTCGCCGGCGGCACGACGGTGACTCTGTCTCCCGTGACCCTGAACGGCGCCGCCCCGCCTGAGGAGATCCTGGACCGCGCGGTGAACATCATCCGCGACCGGGTCAACGGCACCGGCCTGTCCGACGCGGAGGTCGCCAAGTCAGGCGACAACATCATCATCTCCGTTCCGGGCGCGGGTCAGGAGGAGGTCATCAAGCTGGTCGGCACCACGGCGGAGCTCCGCTTCCGCCAGGTGCTCGCCATGGCGGCCACGCAGACTCCGCAGGAGCTCGCCACCGAGGCCCCCAAGCCGGGCACCTCGCCGTCCGCCGCCCCGTCCAGCACGGCGACCTCCGCGCCGTCGGCCAAGCCGTCATCGTCGGCGCGGGCCCCCAAGCCCACCGCGTCGCCCACGGGCAAGGCGCTGTCCTCGGCGCTCGTCGCGCCGTCGGCCACCCCGTCGGCCAGTGCCCCGGCGACCGCGGCGCCCAAGGCCCAGGAGACGCCGAAGGCTCAGGACACCAAGAAGGGCCAGAAGGACGCCAAGGCCACCCCGGCGCCCACCCCCACGTCGAGCGGCCAGCCGCCCGCCCAGGACCCCAACGCGGGGATCAACACCCAGGGCATCGACCCGGCCGTCCTCGCGCAGTTCAACAAGCTCGACTGCAGTGACCCGAAGAACCGCGGGAAGGGCGTCCAGGACGACCCGGCCAAGCAGTTCGCCGCGTGTGAGTCCGACGGCAGCCTCAAGTACGTCCTCGACGTGGCCAAGGTCGTCGGCACCGACATCTCCTCGGCCAGCGCCGGCGTCCAGCAGGGCAGCACGCAGTGGCTCGTCCAGCTCGACTTCAAGAGCAGCGGCGCGAGTGAGTGGAGCAAGCTCACCTCGACCGCGTTCAACTCGCAGGAGCCGCGCAACAAGGTCGCCGTCGTGCTCGACGGCGTCGTGATCACCGCGCCCAACATCATCGGCCCGATCCCGGGCGGCCGCGCCGAGATCACCGGCGGCTTCACCCAGAAGACCGCCACCGAGCTGGCCGACCAGCTCAAGTACGGCGCGCTGCCGCTGAAGTTCAACCCCAGCTCGATTGACACCGTGTCCTCGACGCTCGGCCAGGACCAGCTCATGGGCGGCCTGATCTCCGGCGCCATCGGCCTCGGCCTCGTGGTGCTCTACTCGCTGTTCTACTACCGCGGCCTGGGCATCGTCGCCGTCCTCAGCCTCGGGATCGCCACGGTCATCACGTACACGGCGGTGGTGGTGCTCGGCCACAACGCCGGGTTCCGGCTGTCGCTGCCGCACATCATCGGCCTGGTGGTCTCGATCGGCATCACCGCCGACTCCTTCATCGTCTACTTCGAACGCATCCGAGATGAGATGAAGGAAGGGCGGCGGACGCTTCGCGCGGCCGTCGAGGTGGCCTGGGTGCGTGCGCGGCGCACGATCCTGATCGCCGACGCCGTCATGTTCATCGCCGCGATCGTGCTCTACCTGCTCGCGGTGGGCGGTGTGGCCGGGTTCGCGTTCGCGATGGGCCTGACCACGCTGATCGACGTCGTGGTGGTCTTCCTGTTCACCAAGCCGCTCATCGCGATGCTGGCCAAGCTCAAGTTCTTCGCCAAGGGGCACCCGCTGTCCGGCCTCGACTCCGAGCGTATGAGCCAGGATCTTGGCAACACCGGCCGTACGACCACCCCGCAGGAGGCCTGAGATGGGACTGGGGCGTCGCCTCTACCGCGGCGAGATCGACGTTGACTTCGTCGGCCGCTGGAAGCTCTGGTACAGCCTTTCCGGCTTCCTGTTGATCGTGTCCCTCGCCGGGCTGCTGATCAACGGGCTCAACCTGGGCGTGGAGTTCAAGGGCGGGTCGGTCTTCGCCTTCAAGGCGCAGACCGCCACCATCCAGCAGGTCCGCACCTCTTTCCTCGACGAGGGCGTGCACCAGCCGATCGTGCAGACGGCCGGCGATCGCTGGCGGGTCACCACCGAGAGCCTTGACACGGCGGCGGTGACCAAGGTCCAGAACGGCATCGCGAAGGACTTCGGCGTGCCGGTCAAGGACGTCGACATCCAGTCGATCGGCGCGTCCTGGGGCGGTGAGGTGTCCAAGAAGGCGTGGATCGGCCTGGGCGTCTTCATGCTGGCGATCATTCTCTACCTGTCGATGGCGTTCGAGCCGAAGATGGCGCTGGCCGCGATCGTCGCGCTCATCCACGACCTCGTCATCACGGCGGGCGTCTACGCCTGGTCGGGCTTCGAGGTCACGCCCGCGACGCTGCTCGGCTTCCTGACCATCCTCGGTTATTCGCTCTACGACGCGGTCGTGGTGTTCGACATGATCAAGGAAGTCACCGGCAAGCTGGGCACCACGTCGAAGCAGACATACTCGATGGCGGCCAACAACGCGCTCAACCACACGCTGATCC
This sequence comes from Nonomuraea aurantiaca, assembly GCF_020215705.1. Taxonomy (GTDB): domain Bacteria; phylum Actinomycetota; class Actinomycetes; order Streptosporangiales; family Streptosporangiaceae; genus Nonomuraea; species Nonomuraea aurantiaca. Next base: position 173,308 of record NZ_JAIWNB010000019.1, read on the forward strand.
GATCGCTGAACACCTCGCTGGTCGCGATCCTGCCCGTGGCGGCGATCCTGTTCATCGGCACCACGCTGCTCGGCGCGGGCACGCTGAAGGACCTGTCTCTGGCGCTGTTCGTCGGCATGATCGTCGGCACCTACTCCTCGCTGTGCGTGGCCACGCCGCTGCTGGTGACGCTGAAGGAGCGGGAGCCGAGATACCAGGCCATCGCCAGGCGACTGGCCTCCACCACCGGCACCAAGGGTGGCAAGGGCGCCAAGAGCGCGGCGACGGCCAAGGGCTAGCCCGGCTTGGCCCACACGGGCCCGTACACGCACGAACGACGCCTCCGCCCACCTGGGCGGGGGCGTCGGTTTATGGAAGCCCTGAGGGCCCTTACAGGGCCGGACATAACCGGGTGAATACCACTTACCGCCCCCCGGCGGGCGCCGGTGGTCCACCGGATGGGCCATCATGGAGGCCGTCAGTCGTGGGAGAGGACCGCCAGGCGGTCAACCGAAGGAGTGCCGTCATGAGCGACCTGAGCTCGTTGATCTGTGACCGGATCAGGGACGTGCCCGACTATCCCCAGGCGGGAGTCATGTTCAAGGACATCACCCCGCTGCTGGCCGACCCGGTGGCGTTCACGGCCGTGGTCGACGAACTGGCCGGCGGCTTCGACGTGGACAAGATCGTCGGGATCGAGGCGCGGGGCTTCATTCTGGCCGCTCCGGTGGCGTACCGGGCGGGGGCCGGGTTCGTGCCCATCAGAAAAAAGGGCAAACTCCCCTCCGAAACCCTGGAGGAGTCCTACGATCTCGAGTACGGATCCGCGACCATCGAGGTGCACCGCGACGCCTTCACCGAAGGTGACCGGGTGCTCATCGTCGATGACGTGCTCGCCACCGGCGGCACGGCGGAGGCTACCGTACAACTGGTGCGCAGAGCCGGTGCCGATGTCGTCGGCGTCGCCGTACTGATGGAGCTGGCCTTTCTCAAGGGACGCGAGCGTCTTGCGGGAGTGGATTTGCGCTCCCTTGTGATCGTCTGAGCCCGCCCCGAGAGAGGCCAGGTTTCTCACCTGGATACACTGGGGGGCCTGGACTCGATGGTAAGGAGTCTGTGTGCCCCGTGATGTGGTCGTGCCCGACGTAACCGACGCTGGGAGTGCCGAGACGGCGCCCGGTGTCCCGGCGGTGCGTCGACGGCGATTTGGGGGTGGGGCCATGAATCCGGTGCTGGAGCCGCTGTTCAGGACGGTTCGCGCCACCCACCCCAAGGCGGACCTGCGCCTGATCGAGCACGCCTACGACGTCGCCGCCTACCATCACCGCGACCAGAAGCGGAAGAGCGGCGACCCGTACATCACCCACCCGCTGGCCGTGGCCACGATCCTGGCCGAGCTGGGCACCGACGACGAGACGCTGTGCGCGGCCCTGCTGCACGACACCGTCGAGGACACCGCCTACGGCCTCGACGAGCTGCGCGGCGACTTCGGCGAGACGATCGCGTCGCTGGTCGACGGCGTCACCAAGCTCGACAAGGTCAAGTTCGGCGACGCCGCGCAGGCCGAGACCGTGCGCAAGATGGTCGTGGCGATGTCGCGCGACATCCGGGTGCTGATCATCAAGCTGGCCGACCGGCTGCACAACATGCGCACGATGCGCTACCTGCCCGAGCACAAGCGCCACCAGAAGTCCCGCGAGACCCTGGAGATCTTCGCCCCGCTGGCCCACCGCCTGGGCATGAACACCATCAAGTGGGAGCTCGAGGACCTCGCCTTCGCCATGCTCTACCCCAAGCGCTACGACGAGATCGCGCGCATGGTGTCGGAGCGGGCCCCGCGCAGGGACCTGTTCCTGCAGGAGGTCATCGAGAAGGTCTCCGGCGACCTGCGTGACGCCAAGATCCGCGCGCTGGTCAAGGGCCGGCCCAAGCACTACTACTCGGTCTACCAGAAGATGATCGCCAGGGACGTGGCCTTCGACGACATCTACGACCTGGTGGGCATCAGAGTCCTCGTCGACAGTGTGCGCGACTGTTATGCGGCCCTCGGAACGATCCACGCGCGCTGGAACCCGGTCCCCGGCCGGTTCAAGGACTACATCGCGATGCCCAAGTTCAACATGTACCAATCGCTGCACACCACGGTGATCGGTCCCGAGGGCAAGCCCGTCGAGCTGCAGATCCGCACGCACGCCATGCACCACCGGGCCGAATACGGCGTGGCCGCCCACTGGAAGTACAAAGAGGAGGTCGGCGCCCCCGGCCCCGCGGGCAAGGTCAAGCCCGGCAGCGACATGGCCTGGCTGCGCCAGCTCCTCGACTGGCAGAAGGAGACCTCCGACCCGGGCGAGTTCCTGGAGTCGCTCCGGTTCGACCTGTCGGTCTCCGAGGTCTACGTCTTCACCCCGCGCGGCCAGGTGGTGGCGCTGCCGGAGGGGGCGACCCCGGTCGACTTCGCCTACGCGGTCCACACCGAGGTCGGCCACCGCTGCATCGGCGCCCGCGTGAACGGCCGCCTGGTGCCGCTGGAGTCGCGGCTGGGCAACGGCGACACGGTCGAGATCTTCACCTCGAAGTCGCCCGACGCCGGCCCCTCACGCGACTGGCTCAAGTTCGTCAAGTCCGGCCGCGCCCGCAACAAGATCCGCCAGTGGTTCTCCAAGGAGCGCCGCGAGACCGCGATCGAGGCGGGCAAGGAGGCCATCGGCCGGGCCATGCGCAAGCAGGGGCTGCCGCTGCAACGCCTGATGTCCGGCGAGTCGCTGCTGGCCCTGGCCCGCGACCTGCGCTATCCCGACGTGTCCGCGCTCTACGCGGCCGTGGGGGAGGGGCACGTCGCCGCGCAGACGGTCGTGCAGAAGCTCGTGGCCTCCATCGGCGGCGTCGACAGCGCCGAGGAGGACATCGCCGAGACCTCGCTCCCGACGCGCCTGCGCGGCCGTCCCCGGGGCGGCGGCGCGGGCGTGGTCGTGGCGGGCGACTCCGATGTCTGGGTACGCCTGTCGAAGTGCTGCACCCCGGTGCCCGGCGACGAGATCGTCGGCTTCGTCACCCGCGGGCACGGCGTGTCCGTGCACCGCGCCGACTGCACCAACATCGTGCAGCTCAAGTCGCAGCCCGACCGCCTGGTGGAGGTCAGCTGGTCGCCGGGCGACGATTCGGTCTTCCTGGTGGCCATCCAGGTCGAGGCCCTCGACCGGCCCCGCCTGCTGTCCGACGTCACCCGGACCCTGTCCGACCAGCACGTCAACATCCTCAGCGCCTCGGTGACCACGTCGCGCGACCGGGTGGCGGTCAGCAAGTTCACCTTCGAGATGGGCGATCCCAAGCATCTCGGTCATGTGCTGAAGGCCGTCCGCAACATTCAGGGCGTCTTCGACGTCTACCGGGTCAGCGGCGCGAGCACGTAGCCGGATCAGGCGCCGGGTCGGCGGCCCAAGCGTATGGACAGATCGGGCAGGTTGACCACGATCGCGTCCTGCGTGCTGCGGGCGATGACGACCACCGCCTCCTGCTCCGGATCGGGATTTTCTTCGCGGTGCGGAACATAGGGCGGGACGAAGATGTAGTCACCGGGCTTCGCCTCCAGCCGCGTCTCGCGGGCGTCCCGGGGATCGAGGAACACGAACGACGGTGTGCCGCTGACCACGTAGATCGCCGTCTCCGACTCCCCGTGATGGTGATCCGCCGAGCGCGTCGACGGGGCCACGTGGGTCTGGCCCATCCACAGCTTGCCGGACCCGGCCGTACGCCCGCTGACGGCGGCCAGGCGGTGCATCCCGGAGCTCTGGGCGGTCTCGGACGTCAGATCGCCTGAGGCGATATGGCGCAGCCGCTGGTGGAACGGGTCCCCATCGGCCCGGTAACCCTCCCACAGGCGTCCTCCGGCCCGCTCCAGCACGCTTCCGGCCGTGGCGGCCAGGCGTACCGGATCGTCGTGGGCGGACAGCAGCTCGTCGGCGAGTGCCGCGTCGTACGCGCGCAGCTCGCGCAGCAGCCATTTGCCCGAGCCGTGCCAGCGGCCCGCGGACGTCAGCGCCAGCCGGGCCGACTCCTGGACGACCTGCCAGCGGATGAACGCCAGCTCGCCCGGGTCCGTCGCGCCCGCCAGGTCGTCGAGCAGATCCGACAGGACGTAGCGGGCCCGGTCCAGCGTCCCGGGCGCGGCGAGGCCGGGACCGGCGGAGAGGCGTTCGCGCATGACCGCCTGGACCTCGGCGGCGCGGCCCGCCCGGTCGGTGAGCACCACGCCCTCGGCGCACAGGCGCGGCAGGGTCGGCCGGTGGCCGGCCAGATCGCGGTCGGCCCAGGCGATCAGGCTCAGCTCGTTGTGCGCCAGCAGGTCGACCGGCCAGTCATGCCACCGCAGCGACTCGCGGTAGGGCACGGTCAGGCCGTCCAGCACCACGACCACGTCGAGATCGGACCGGCTCGTGCGGTGGCCGGTCAGCGCGCTGCCGCCCAGGAAGGCGTAGAGCGCGTCCGGGAACAGCTCGGCGACCAGGGCACGTGCGGCGGGCACAGGTTCCATGCCCAACACCCTAGAACTCCCCGAACACCGGGTACCCCCCCGACGCTGGACATCCCTGACGCGGGACATGCCGAGCGCCGGGCAGCGCAGGCGACCCCCTTCGCCCGCGGATCGGCGCGAACCTCAGCTGAACTCGGCCAGCGTCCGCTCGGCCTCCTCCAGCCACGAGCGACGGGCGGTGATGGCCTCCTCGGCCTCCTTCACGTCCTTGGCGCGTCCGGCGGCCTGAGCCTTGGCCAGGCGCTTCTCCAGCTGCTCGATCGAGGTGCGCAGCTGGTCGACCGCGTTCTGGGCGCGGGCCCTGGCCTCGGGGTTGGACCGCTTCCACTCGGCGTCCTCGGCCTTGCGCACGGCGTCGTCCACCTTGCGCAGGCCGCCTTCGAGGCGGTCGCGCTGCTCGCGCGGCACCGGACCGGCCGCCTCCCAGCGCTCCAGGATGTGGCGCAGCGCCGCCCTGGCCGTGCGGACGTCGGTGACCGGAAGGATCTTCTCGGCCTCCGTCAGCAGCACCTCCTTGAGCTCGGCGTTGGCCGCCAGGGACGCGTCGCGCTCGGCGAACACCGCCGAGCGGGCCTGGAAGAACAGGTCCTGGGCGCCCTTGAAGCGCGCCCACAGCTCGTCCTCGGCCTCCCGCGACGCCCGGCCCGCGCTCTTCCAGCGCTGCATCAGGTCGCGGTAGACGGCCGCCGTCGTGCCCCAGTCGGTCGAGTCGGCGATCGCCTCCGCCTCGGCGACGATGCGCTCCTTCTCGGCGCGTACGCCCTCGCGCTGCTCGTCGAGCCCCGCGAAGTACTGCTTGCGCCGCTTGGCGAAGGCGGTGCGGGCGGCCGACAGCCGCTTCCACAGCGCGGCCTCGGTGACGCGGTCGATGCGGTCGGCCGCCTTCCACTCCTCGACCAGCTGGCGCAGCCGCTCACCGCCCGACTTCCAGTGGGTGGTCTCATCGGCGATGCGCTCGGCCTCGTCGACGATGCGTTCCTTGACCGTCCTGGCCTCGGCGCGCGCGTGCTCACGCGCGGCCTTGACCTCCTCGCGCCGCTGCGCGACCGCCTCCGTCAGGCCGTCGAGACGGGCCGTCAGCGCCGCGAGGTCGCCGATGGCGTGCGCGTCGGCGACCGCTTCGCGGAGCTTGACGATGCTGGCCTCGGCCTGCGCCGGGGCCAGGTCGGTGCCTTTCAGCCGCTGCTCCAGCAGCGCGACCTGGCCGGCCAGCTCGTCGTACTTGCGATGGAAGTAGGCCAGTGCCTCGTCCGGTTCACCGGCCTGCCAGGACCCGACGGCTCGCTCTCCCTCAGCCGTACGCACGTAGACGGTGCCGTCGTCGTCTACCCGGCCCCACGGGTCGGTGCTCACCGTGTCCTCCCGCACTATCCATCAGACCCTTCGGGACTACTGTCCCTAGTTTGTATTACGTCAGCTCTTGCCAGAGAATGTCACGCTTTTGATTTCGACGGTTTCCTTAGGTGCGCCAGTACCATCTTGCATGGGAGTGATGACACCTGCTTTGTTCACCTTGTCCAGGATGTCCAGACCCTTGGTGATCGTACCCACCGGTGTGTAATCCGGGGTGAGCCCGAGGTCGCCGAAGACCAGGAAGAACTGGCTTCCGGTGCTGCCCGGCGCCTGCGTCTTGGCCATGGCCATCACGCCGCGCTTGTAGGTGGCGCCCTTGAGGTTCTCCTCGGCCATGACGTAGCCGGGGCCGCCCGCGCCGTCCGACTGGCCCTTGCCGTCGGCCTTGGCCTGCGGGTCTCCGCACTGCAGCATCGGGAACTGGGCGCTGCCGAGCCGGTGGCACTTGCTGCCGTCGTAGAACTTCTTCTCCGCCAGGTAGGCCAGCGAGTTGACCGTGCACGGCGCCTTGGCGTTGTCGAGCTGCACCTCGATGTCGCCCAGGTTGGTGTTGAGCGTCATCGTCCTGGTCGCCGGCTTGAGTTTCACCTTCTTCGGCGGCAGCCCGACGTCCTTGACCACGCCGCCGCCCTTTTCGGCGACGTAGTCGCAGGTGCCGGTCTTGGCGTCGTACGGCTTGGGCCCGGCGGCGGCCGAGGCCGAGGCCGAGGGCGCCGCCGTGTCCTGGGCGGAAGCCGTGGGCTGCGCCGTCGCGGCGGCGTCGGTCTTGGAGTCGCCGCCGCCCAGCAACGCGACCGCCGCCACGATGCCCCCCACCACGACGACCACGCCTACCGTGGAGCCGATGATCGCTGTGCGCTTGGCGCGCTGCTCGCGTTCGAGACGGCGTGCCAGCTGCCGCTCGTGGTGCTCGCGTGCCAGCTGTTTCTGCCGGTCCTTCCCCGTGGCCACCGCTTTGCCTCCCATAGTCAATCAACTGAGGTGGGCGAATCGTATCGGCCAACGGGTAATGATTCGCAGCCCGGCGACCCGCACCGGTACCCTTCGGTTACATTCCCATTGGCTTTTTTGACGAGATCAGCTGAGGCAGATGCTCATCGCAGGCTTCCCCGCAGGGGCCTTCCAGACCAATTGTTACGTCGTCGCGCCCGCAGCGGGCGAGGAGTGCGTGATCGTCGATCCAGGTCAGGACGCGGTCGACGGGGTCGACGAGCTGCTGAGAGAGCACCGGCTCAAGCCGGTGGCGGTGCTGCTCACCCACGGGCACCTCGACCACGTCTGGTCGGTGGCCCCGGTCTGCGGCGCGCGCGACATGCCCGCCTGGATCCATCCCGACGATCGCCACCTGCTGAGCGACCCGGCCGCGGGCTGGTCGCCGTCGAGCTCGGCGATCTTCGGCGGCATCACGCTGAGCGAGCCCGACGACGTGCGGGAGCTGTCCGACGGCGCCGTGCTGCCGCTGGCCGGGCTGGAGCTCGTGGTCGACCACACACCCGGCCATACCAGGGGGTCGGTGAGCTTCCGCCTGCCCGATGACGACATCCTCTTCTCGGGTGACCTGCTGTTCGCCGGCTCCATCGGCCGCACCGACCTGCCGGGCGGCGACTATCCGACGATCCTGCGCAGCCTGGCCGGCAAGTGCCTGCCGCTGCCTGACGATACGGTCGTCCTGCCGGGCCACGGACCACAGACCACGATCGGCCACGAGCGCGCCACCAATCCATATCTGAAGGAAGCCGCGCCGCACGCCGGTCCCACACGAGGCATCTAACAGGGATCTCATGAGTTTCCAAGCGCCAAAGGGCACCTTCGACTGGCTGCCGCCCCGCTCCGAGCAGGTCCTCGCCATACGCGAGGCCCTCGTCGCGCCCGCGCGGCTGGCCGGCTACGGCTACATCGAGACGCCGGTGTTCGAGGACACCCAGCTGTTCGCCAGGGGCGTGGGTGAGTCGACCGACATCGTGTCCAAGGAGATGTACACCTTTCCCGACAAGGCGGGCCGCTCCCTGACGCTGCGTCCCGAGGGCACCGCGTCGGTCGTACGCGCCGTCCTGCAGCACGGCCTGCACAACGGCCAGCTCCCGGTCAAACTGTGGTACTCCGGCAGCCAGTTCCGCTACGAACGCTCCCAGAAGGGCCGTTACCGGCACTTCTGGCAGGTCGGCGCCGAGGCGCTCGGCTCCGAGGATCCCGCGCTCGACGCCGAGATCATCGTGCTGGGCGCCCAGGGCTTCGCCGCGCTCGGCCTGACGGGCGTCCGGCTGCTGATCAACTCGCTGGGCGACAAGACCTGCCGGCCCGCCTACCGGGCCGCGCTGCAGGAGTTCCTGCGCGGGCTCGACCTCGACGCGGACACCAGGGCCCGGATCGAGATCAACCCGTTGCGGGTGCTCGACGACAAGCGGCCCGAGGTGCAGGCGCAGCTGACCGGCGCGCCCCTGGTGGTCGACCACCTGTGCGCCGCGTGCAAGACCTACCACGAGGAGGTCCGCGCGCTGCTGAGCGCCGCGGGCGTGGCCTACGAGGACGATCCGCGGCTGGTGCGCGGGCTCGACTACTACACGCGCACCACGTTCGAGTTCGTCCACGACGGGCTCGGCTCGCAGTCCGCGGTCGGCGGCGGCGGACGTTACGACGGGCTGAGCGAGATGCTCGGCGGGCCGCCCCTGCCCAGCGTCGGCTGGGCGCTGGGCGTCGACCGTACGTTCCTGGCCATGGAGGCCGAGGGCTTGATCGGCGAGGCCGTACCGGGACGCGTCCAGGTGTACGGTGTCCCGCTGGGTGACGAAGCCCGCCGCCGGATGTTCCTGCTCGTGACCGAGCTGCGCCAGGCGGGCGTCAGCGCCGACCTGGCCTACGGCGGCAAGGGGCTCAAGGGCGCGATGAAGGGCGCCGACCGCTCGGGTGCCCGGTTCGCGCTGATCCTGGGCGAGCGTGACCTGGCCGCGCAGGCCGTACAACTGAAGGATCTGACCACCGCTGAGCAGACCGAGGTGCCGCTGGCCCAGGTCGTCGATGTCTTGAAGGGGAAAGTGCAGTGATGCGCACGCATACCGCCGGGTCGCTCCGAGAGGAGCACGCCGGGCAGCAGGTGACGCTGGCAGGATGGGTGGCCAGGCGCCGTGATCACGGCGGTGTGGTCTTCATCGACCTGCGCGACGCCTCCGGCTCGGCGCAGGTGGTCTTCCGCGAGGAGGACCACGCCCACGACCTGCGCGCCGAATACTGCGTGCAGGTGGTCGGCCAGGTCCGGGTCAGGCCGGAGGGCAACGAGAACCCCGAGCTGCCCACCGGCGCGATCGAAGTCGTCGCCGAGCGGGTCGAGGTGCTCAGCGAGTCGGCGCCGCTGCCCTTCCCGATCGAGGGCAGCGCGGGCGTCTCCGAGGAGGCCCGCCTCAAATACCGCTATCTCGACATTCGCCGCCCGCAGGTGGCCAATGCCCTGCGGGTCCGCTCGAAGGCCACCTACCTGGCCAACGAGGTCATGCACGAGCTCGGCTTCGTCTACGTCGAGACGCCGACGCTGACCAGGTCCACGCCCGAGGGCGCGCGCGACTTCCTGGTGCCGGTCCGGCTCCAGCCGGGCAACTGGTACGCGCTGCCGCAGTCGCCGCAGCTGTTCAAGCAGCTGCTCCAGGTGGGCGGGCTCGAGCGCTACTACCAGCTCGCCAAGTGCTACCGCGACGAGGACCTGCGGGCCGACCGGCAGCCGGAGTTCACCCAGATCGACGTCGAGATGTCGTTCGTCGACCAGGAAGACGTCATCGCGGTCGGCGAGAAGCTCATCGGCCGCGTGTGGCGCGAGACGGTCGGCTACGAGATCCCGACACCGCTGCCCCGCATGACCTACGCCGACGCGATGGCCCGCTACGGCTCCGACAAGCCCGACCTGCGCTTCGGCCAGGAGCTCGTCGAGATGACCGACTACTTCGCCGGCACCTCCTTCCGCGTGTTCCAGGCCGACTACGTGGGCGCGGTCGTCATGCCGGGCGGCGGCTCGCAGACGCGCAAGGAGCTCGACGGCTGGCAGGACTGGGCGCGCTCGCGCGGTGCCAAGGGCCTGGCGTACGTGCTCGTCCAGGAGGACGGCACGCTCGGCGGCCCGGTGGCGAAGAACCTCTCAGAAGAGGAAATTTCCGGACTTGCGGCGAAGGTCGGCGCCCAGCCCGGCGACGCGGTCTTCTTCGCGGCCGGAGCCCGCAACTCGGCGCGTGACCTGCTCGGCGCGGCCCGGCTGGAGATCGGCCGCCGCTGCGGCCTCATCGACGAGTCGCTGTGGTCGTTCCTGTGGGTCGTCGACGCGCCCATGTTCGAGGAGGACGGCGAGGGTGGCTGGACGGCCGTGCACCACCCGTTCACCGGCCCCAAGCCCGAATGGGCGGACAACTTCCAGGACCACCCCGGCGAGGCCCTGGCCTACGCCTACGACATGGTCTGCAACGGCATGGAGATCGGTGGCGGCTCCATCCGTATCCACCGGGCGGAGATGCAGCAGCGGGTCTTCGACGTGCTCGGCATCTCCAAGGAGGAGGCCGAGAACAAGTTCGGCTTCCTGCTGGAGGCGTTCAAGTACGGCCCGCCCCCGCACGGAGGCATCGCCTATGGCTGGGACCGCATCTGCATGCTGCTGTCCGGCGGTGAGTCGATCCGCGACGTGATCGCCTTTCCGAAGACCGCCTCGGGCTTCGACCCGCTCACCGGCGCGCCCACGCCCATCACGGTGGACCAGCGCAAGGAGGCGGGCGTCGACGCCAAGCCCAAGAACGAGGGCTGACCCACACGAAACAGGGCGCCCCGCCTCTCCGGTTCGGGAGAGGCGGGGCGCCCTTTCGCGTCCGGCTAGCGGACCGTGACCTTCTCGATGATGATCGGGTTCTTCGGGGCGGTCGAGCCGCCGTCGCCGACGATGTCCTGGCTGTTGACGATGACGCCGTCCTTGGCGACCTTCTCGATGATCTCCAGGCCCGAGCGGACCATGCCGAGCACCGAGTACTGGGCCTCGATCTGCGAGTTCTCGTCCGACAGCGAGATGGCGAACTGGCTGCTGTTCTGTCCGGCCGCGTCCTGCGGCTGGGTGAGGAACACCACGCCGCGGGTGTACGGAATCGCGCCGACGGCCTCGTCCTGGTAGACGTAGCCCGCCGTGCCCTGGCCGTCCGTCGGGTTCTTGCCGTCGGCCTTGGCCTTGGGGTCGCCGCACTGCAGCAGGAACAGTCCCGCCGTCTCAGGCGTCACCAGGCGGTGGCACTTGGTGTTGTTGTAGAAGTTCTTCTTGGCCAGGAAGGCCATCGAGTTGACCGAGCACGGGGTCGCGGCCGGGTCGACGTCGATGACGATCTTGCCGTGGTTGGTGAAGACGGTCATCGTCTTCAGCTTCATGTCCGGGTGGCTGCCGGGCATGCCCACATACTTCATCGGTACGTCCGAGGTGTCCCGCTTGTAGGTGCAGGACACCTTGCCGGTCTTCTTCGGCAGCGAGGACAGCGACGGGGTCGGCGAGGGAGCGGCGCTGGGCGGGGCGGAGGCCGAGGCCGACGGACTGCTCTCGGCCGAGACCTTCTTGCCCGCGTCGTCCTTGTTGACCAGCGTGGTCGCGGCGTAGATGCCGCCCGCCACCACGACGACGGCCAGGCCCGCGCCGATGAAGACGTTCCGCTTCGCCTTGGCGCTGTCCGCCGCCGCGCGCTGCTCCTGCCGCTCCTTGTGCTCCCGAGCCAACTGGCTCTGGCGGTCGTCCTCGCCGCTCACCGGTATGTCCTCCACTTTTGCCAGTACATGACCAAACAACTCCGGGAATGCTACCGGCCCTGCGATGTGCCGGACGTAAGAGGAGGAAACCACTCGTAGTGACGGGATGGACCGCGAACCATATCGTGTCGCCATTCGTAGTTGAAATGAGAACTAGGAGTGCAGACATGTTCGACGAGATCTTCGGCTTGCCCGCCCATCCGCTGATCATCCACTTCGCCGTGGTGCTGACCCCGCTCCTCGCGGCCGTCTCCGTGGCGTACACGGTCCTGAACCGCTGGCGGCCGATGCTGGCCTGGGCGGTGGTCCTGCTCTCCGTGGGGTCGCCTGTGGCCGTCTTCGCGGCCAAGGAGAGCGGCGAGAGCCTCAAGGCGGCCCGGTTCGCCTCGGTCGACGGCCCTTTGGGTCAGCGGATCGAGACCCACGAGAGCTTCGCCAACCCCTTGCTCCTGTCGACTGCCGGCCTCGGCGTCGCCGCGTTGCTGCTCGTCTACGCCACGAGCCCGAGTCGCGGCTCGCTCGGCGACAGATTCGGCCGCCCGGTCACCCTCGTGCTGTCCGGTGTGACGGTGCTGCTGGCCGTGGCGGTCGGCTACTTCGTCTTCCGCGCCGGTGACTCGGGAGCGAGAGCCGTCTGGGGCGCGTGACCCGCTTCCTTCGCTGTCCGCTTCCTTCGGTGATGGTGGACCGCCGGGCGCGATCCACCCCGTAAACTCGCGTTGTGGAGAGTCTGTTCGATTCGGCGGCTGAGGAGGCCACACCGCAGCCCCTCGCGGTCCGGATGCGGCCGCGCACGCTCGACGAGGTGATCGGCCAGCGTCACCTGCTCGGCGCGGGCACCCCGCTGCGCAGGCTCGTCGAGAGCGAGGCGCCGATGTCGCTCTTCCTCTGGGGGCCGCCCGGCACCGGCAAGACGACGCTCGCCTATGTCGTCTCCAACGTCACCAAGCGGCGCTTCGTCGAGGTCTCCGCCGTCTCGGCCGGGGTCAAGGACGTACGCGCCGCCATCGAGGTCGCCAAGCGCGAGCTGGGCATGAGCGGCCGGCAGACCGTGCTCTTCGTCGACGAGGTCCACCGCTTCAACAAGGCCCAGCAGGACGCCCTGCTGCCCGCCGTCGAGAACCGCTGGGTCACCTTCATCGGCGCCACCACCGAAAACCCCTTCTTCTCGGTCATCTCCCCGCTGCTGTCGCGCTCGTTGCTGCTCACGCTCGAGTCCCTGACCGACGACGACGTCCGCGCGGTCCTGGAGCGGGCGGTGGCCGACGACCGCGGCCTCGGCGGCCGCGCCACCGTCGCCCCCGAGGCCGTCGACCATCTCGTACGCCTGGCCGGGGGCGACGCCCGCCGCTCCCTGACCTACCTCGAAGCCGCCGCCCTGCTGTCCGACGACATCACGGTCGAGGTCGTGGAGAAGGCCGTCGACAAGGCGGCCGTCCGCTACGACCGGCAGGGCGACCAGCACTACGACGTCATCAGCGCCTTCATCAAGTCGATGCGCGGCTCCGACGCCGACGCCGCGCTCCACTACCTGGCCCGCATGATCGAGGCGGGCGAGGACCCACGCTTCATCGCCCGCCGCATCGTCATCTTCGCCTCGGAGGACGTCGGCCTGGCCGACCCGACATGCCTGCAGACCGCCGTCGCCGCGGCCCAGGCGGTGCAGCTCATCGGCCTGCCGGAGGGTCAGATCAACCTGGCCCACGCGGTCCTCCACTGCGCGCTCGCGCCCAAGTCCAACGCCGTCGTGAAGGCCATCGGAGCGGCGATCGGTGACGTGCGCCGCGGCCTGATCGGCCAGGTGCCCGGCCACCTGCGCGACGCCCACTATCAGGGCGCCGCCAAGCTGGGCCACGGTGACGGCTACAAATACCCGCACGACTTCGACCACGGGCTGGTCCGCCAGGACTACGCGCCCGAGCAGGTGCGCGACAGGCGCTACTACGAGCCCACCAAGCACGGCGGCGAGGGCGTGCTGGCCGAGCGGTGGGCTCGGATCCGTGACTTCCTGCGGGGCTCTTGACGGCCCTTTTGACGGCCTTCAGGCGGATTCCTCCGCGGGCTGGGCTCTGGACGGGCTTTTGGGCAGGCTCAGGACGGGCACTGGGACAGGCTCAGGACGTGCTTGAGATGGATGGGCTTTGGGACAGGCTCTGGACGTGCTTGGGGACGGGTCTTGGGACAGGCTCTGGACGTGCTTGAGGACGGGTCTTGGATGGACTTTGGGTGGGCTCCCGGCCGTAGGACGCGGGCCGGGTTCGGCTGGTCGGGCGCGGGATGGGGCCGCTCGCGGGCCGGCCCGTTCGAGCGGGGAAACGGGGGTCACCGACGTGGCGGCCTGATGGAGCCGGGCGTCGCCAGTAATCTGGGCCGTCGAACGCGATAGGGTTCTTGCCGTTCCGGCCCAGCGTACGAGGGAGATGAGCGGATGCTTACCGCTGGAGAGGTCGCCGGCCTGATCGCCGCCACGGGCTGGATCGTCCTGGTCTGCGTGCTCGTCATGGTGCTGGTCAAGCTCACCCGGCTGATCACCGAGACCGGCAGGGCGGTGGCCGACCTGAGCGCCCGCATGGCGCCGCTGCTCGACGACATGAGCCTGACGGTCAACGAGACCAACCGGCAACTGGTGGCCGTCGAGGCCATCGCCAAGGACGTCAAGCAGGTGAGCTCCCACGCCGCCAAGCTCAGCGCCGTCACCCAGACCGTCTTCACCGGGCCGCTGATCAAGGTCTCCTCCATCGGCTACGGCGTGCGCAGGGCCATCGAGGCCCGCAGGCCGCGCAAGGCGGGGCGACGGCGATGATCAGACGGCTGTTCTACCTGTCGCTCGGTGCCCTGCTGACCCTCTGGGTGATGCGCAGGCTGCAGGCACTCCACCCCAACCACGTGGCCCGCCGTACGGTCGGCGGCGCCGCGAGCATGCTCGGACGGGTGAGAGACTTTACTTCTGACGCGCTCGGCGAGGCCGCGGAGCGCGAAATCGAGTTGCGGGCCCGTTTCGGACTCGACAACCCTGAAAGCAACGACTAACGCAAAGGATGGCCACCATGGAGTCGGCAGAGATCGCGCGCCGCTTCCTGCGCTTCTTCGAGGAGCGTGGGCACAAGGTAGTGCCCTCGGCCAGCCTGATCGCTGAGGACCCGACGCTTCTCCTGGTCAACGCGGGTATGGTGCCCTTCAAGCCGTACTTCCTGGGGCAGCGCAAGCCTCCGGCGGACCGGCTGGCCACCGCGCAGAAATGCGTGCGCACCCCCGACATCGACGAGGTCGGCAAGACCACCCGGCACGCGACGTTCTTCCAGATGCTGGGCAACTTCTCCATCGGCGACTACTTCAAGGCCGAAGTGATCCCGTTCGCCTGGGAGCTGCTGACCAAGCCGGAATCCGAGGGCGGCTTCGGCTTCCCGCCCGACCGCCTCTGGGCGACCGTCTACCTCGACGACGACGAGGCGCTCGACATCTGGCACAACAAGGTCGGGCTGCCCCTTGAGCGCATCCAGCGCCGCGGCCTCGAAGACAACTACTGGCACATGGGCGTGCCGGGCCCCGGCGGACCGTGCTCGGAGATCTACTACGACCGCGGCGCCGAATACGGCCGCGAGGGCGGCCCCATCGCCGACGAGAACCGCTACCTCGAAGTCTGGAACCTCGTCTTCATGCAGGACCAGCTGGGCGAGGTTCGCAGCAAGATCGACTTCGACATCATCGGCGAGCTGCCCGCCAAGAACATCGACACCGGCATGGGCCTGGAGCGCATGGCGGCGATCCTGCAGGGCGTCGACAACATCTACGAGATCGACACCACCTACAAGATCCTCGACAAGGCGGCCGAGCTCACCAAGACCCGCTACGGCCGCGACCACCGCTCCGACATCAGCCTGCGGGTGATCGCCGACCACGTCCGCACCGGCACCATGCTGGTCGCCGACGGCGTCATGCCCGGCAACGAGGGCCGCGGCTACGTGCTGCGCCGCATCCTGCGCCGCTCGGTGCGCAACCTGCGCCTGCTCGGCTCCGGCGACGAGCGCTACATGCACGAGCTGACCGCGGTCGCGATCGAGGTCATGGGCGAGCAATACCCGCAGCTGAAGGCGGACGCGCCGCAGATCCACGGGGTCATCGACGCCGAGGAGGCGTCCTTCCTGGGCACGCTGCGCACCGGCACCGCCATGTTCGACGTCACGGTGGAGGAGACCAAGCGCAAGTCCGGCACCACGCTCTCCGGCGAGCAGGCGTTCCAGCTGCACGACACTTATGGCTTCCCGATCGACCTCACGCTCGAGATGGCGTCCGAGCACGGGCTCCAGGTCGACGAAGAGGGTTTCCGCCGCCTGATGAAGGAGCAGCGCGACCGCGCCAAGGCCGACGCGGCGGCGAAGAAGACCGGCAACGCCGACATCTCCGTCTTCGGGCAGCTGCTGGAGAAGGCGGGCCGGGTCGAGTTCCTCGGCTACGACCAGACCGAGGCCGACACGAGCATCGTCGGCATCCTGGTCGACGGCGGCGCGGTCCCCGCGGCGGGCGCGGGCACCGACGTGGAGGTCGTGCTCTCCCGCACCCCCTTCTACGCCGAGGGCGGCGGCCAGCTCGCCGACCAGGGCGTGATCCGCACCGGCGGCGCCGAGGTGGAGATCCGCGACGTGCAGACGCCGCTCGCGGGCCTCGTCGTGCACCGCGGCCGGATCCGCAAGGGCGAGCTCAAGGTCGGCGACGAGGCCCAGGCGGAGATCGACATCGAGCGGCGCCGCGCGATCTCGCGCAGCCACAGCGCCACCCACCTCGTCCACCGCGGCTTCAAGAACGCGCTGGGCGAGACGGCGGCGCAGGCCGGCTCCGAAAACTCGCCCGGCCGCTTCCGCTTCGACTTCACCGCGGCGGGCGCGGTGCCGCCGAGCGTGCTGCGCGATGTCGAGGACGAGGTCAACGCGGTCCTCGTCAACGACCTCAAGGTCAACGCCTTCTACACCTCCCAGACGGAGGCCAGGGCGATGGGCGCGCTGGCGATGTTCGGCGAGAAGTACGGCGACGAGGTCCGCGTCGTGGAGATCGGCGACTACTCGCGCGAGCTCTGCGGCGGCACCCACGTGCACAGCTCAGGCCAGCTCGGCCTGGTCAAGGTGCTCGGCGAGCAGTCGGTCGGCGCCGGTGTGCGCCGCGTCGAGGCGCTCGTCGGCATCGACGCCTTCCGCTTCCTGGCGCGCGAGAGCGTGCTGGTCGCCCAGCTCACCGAGCAGCTCAAGGCGCGCCGCGAGGAGCTGCCCGAGCGCGTCGAGGGCATCGTCACCCGCCTGCGCACCGCCGAGAAGGAGCTGGAGCGGCTCCGGTCCGCGCAGGTGCTCCAGGTGGCGGGCGAGCTGGCGGCGCAGGCCCGTGACCTGGACGGAGTCTTCGTGGTGACGCACCGCGCGCCTGACGGCACTGGGCCAGACGACCTGCGTAAGCTCGCGCTTGATGTGCGTGGCAGATTCTCGGCCGACCGACCGGCGGTCATCGTGATCGCGGGTGTCCCCTCCGACCGGCCCGTGGTCGTTGCCGCGGTCAACGAGGCGGGACGTGAGCGTCAGCTCAAGGCCGGGCGACTGGTCGGCGTCGCCGCCAAGGCGCTTGGGGGTGGCGGTGGCGGCAAGGACGATGTCGCGCAAGGCGGCGGCACACGACCGGAGGCGGTCGGCGACGCGCTGCGACTGGTCGAGCAGGCCATCGCGGAGCAGCTCGGCTGACATGCGGTTCGGTTCACGGATCGGCGTGGACGTCGGGTCCGTACGCATCGGAGTGGCCCGCAGTGACCCCTCGGGCCTGCTGGCCACCCCGGTGGAGACCGTCAGACGAGGCCAGGGCGACCTCGACCGCATCGCCGCGATCGCCGACGAACACGCGGCGATCGAGGTCGTGGTCGGGCTGCCCACCTCGCTGTCGGGCCGCGAAGGGCAGGCCGCCGCGCTGGCCCGCGACTTCGCCACAGCGCTGGCCCGGCGCCTGGCGCCCACGCCCGTCCGCCTCTTCGACGAACGGCTGACCACGGTCGCGGCGCAGCAGGGACTACGGGCCAGCGGCGTACGGGCCAAGAAGCAGCGCGCGGTCGTCGACCAGGCGGCGGCGGTCGTGCTGCTGCAGGACGCGCTCGACGTCGAGAGAGCCACGGACAGACCACCCGGCAGGCCCGTCGATCCGCCCTCCGGGGTGGACGGCGGACCCGCCTCATGACCGGGCGTCTCACCGGGGGCGGCAGGGGTCGGGCGGGGGTGGCGGCATGAGCGGGCCACCGGATGAGGATGACGACCTGATCCCGTTCGTCCCGGAACCCTTCATCCCGTCCTCGGACACGGCAACCTCCTCGGAGGCCGGAACGTCCTCCACGGCAACGTCCTGGGACGGCGAGGTGTCGTCTGACTCCGACGGTCCCTTGGGGCCGGACGCGTCAGAGGCCCTGGACGTGCCGGTGACGGGTGACCCCGCGGCGGACGGCCGGGAGTGTCGGGCAGACGACCTGGGCGCGACCGCTCCGGTGGACGTCGGGAGGCTTCCCGGCGGCGCGCCATCTGGCGGTGGCGCGCCTTCCGATGGTGGTGCTCTGCCCGACGGCACTTCGCCGGACGGCGGGAGGTTTTCCGGGGGTGCGCCTTCTGAGGGTGGTGCGTCGTCTGACGTTGTCTCGCCCGGCGGCGGACGGCTTCCCGGCGGTGTTCCGTCCGGCGGTGGTGCGCCTGCCGACGGCGGGCGGCTTTCTGGTGGTGGCACGTCCCACAGTGGCGCGCCTTCTGAGGGCCGTACCGCCGATGGCGGCGTCTCCGGCCCGGACTCAGGCGAATCGCTGGGCGTCGGTGGCCTCGCATCCGCGGAGGCCCGAGTCGGTGGCGGTGGCGGTGGCGCGTCTGATGCCGGAGCCGAGGCCAGAGCCGGAACCGAAGGCAGAGCCCGAGGCAGAGCCGGAGCCGAGGTCGGCGCTGGGGTTGGCGGCGGGGGCGGAAGTGTTCGTGAGGTCCGGCGGCGGGAGAAGCGGACGGCCGTGCGTACGGCGGCGCTGCTGGGTGTGGTGGTCTCGGCGTCGGTCGCCGCGCTCGGCATAGGCGTGTACGTGGCGCTCAAGCCGTACACCACCCCCGACGACTTCGAGGGGACCGGCAGCGGGCCCGTGACCGTGCGGATCCCGCCCGGTGCCAGCGCGGGCGACGTCGGCGCGGTGCTGGCCCAGGCCGGGGTGGTGGCCAGCGCGCGGTCGTTCGTGAACGCGGCCGAGGCCCGCGCCGTGGCGGGACGCCTGCGGCCGGGGCACTACCGGCTGCGCAAGGGCATGGCCGCGGGCGCCGCGCTCGACCTGCTGCTCGCGCCCGCCTCCAGGATGGTCAGGCGGGTCACCGTGCCCGAGGGCATGCGGGCGTCCGAGACGCTCGTCCGGCTGGCCGCGCAGTCCGGGCTGGCTCTGAAGGAGTTGCGGGCGGTCGACGCCGCTCTCGTCGGGCTGCCCAAATACGCCAAGGGTCTCGAAGGGTTCCTGTTCCCGGCCACGTACGAGGTCGAGCCCGGGGACAAGGCCGTCGACCTGCTGGCCGCGATGGTGGCGCGCTTCGGCGCGGCGGCGAGGCAGGTGGAGCTGGTGAAGAAGGCCCCGCACGTACATCTGACCCCGCTGGAGGCCGTCACGGTGGCCAGCATGGTCCAGGCCGAGGGCGGCAGGGACGAGGACTACCCCAAGATCGCCAGAGTGATCTACAACAGGCTCAAGCGAGACATGCGGCTCCAGATCGACAGCACGGTCCTGTACGCCCTGGGCAAGCGGACCCTGAAGGTCACCGAGAGCGACACCAAGGTCCAGTCGCCGTACAACACCTACCGGCACACCGGACTGCCGCCGGGGCCCATCTCCAATCCCGGAGAGAAGGCGCTGATAGCGGCCTTGCACCCAGCGACAGGTGATTGGCGCTGGTTTGTGACGACGGATCCGGCGCATAGAATCACCAAATTCACCGACAAAGAGAGCGAGTTCGTGAGATACCGGGAAGAGTTGCACCGAAACCTCGGGACGAAATGATGCTTGCCGGGACCCCCCTCGTCCCGCGAGGGATCTTCGAAATCTCCGAGCGGAGCCCCCGAGAGGGGGCCCGCGCGCTCTCCTCGTCCTCTAGCATGGCTACCCAGAGTGATATTCGCCGGTCGTGGGTGCACGGCCGGCGGACCCCCCGCTCGGTGACCCCCAACGGTTCGGCAGTTCCGCTTGACGCCGGCCCGTACGTACCGGGAGATTGGCCTGCGCACCTATGAACGATCTCGACATGGATTTCCTGCTCGGCGCCGAGGACGACGAAGGCTCCTCCCGGCGCCGCGGCCGAGGTAACGGCAAAGGCAGCAACCGCAGGCGTCGCAGGCGCCGTAACCGGGGCGGCTTCATCGCACCGCTGCTGGCCTTCATCGTCCTGGCGGGCATCATCGGCGGCGGCGGCTACTTCGGCTACCAGTGGGTCAGCGGCGCTCTGGTGCCCGACGACTTCACCGGCGAGGGCAAGGGCGAGGTGACCGTCGAGATCAAGGACGGCCAGACCGCCTCCGACGTGGCGGTGGAGCTGGAGCGGCAGGGGGTCGTCGCCAGCGCCAGAGCGTTCACCAACGCGATCGCCAACGCCAACAAGAGCGGGGCGCTCCAGCCGGGCCAATACACCCTGCGCAAGGGGATGTCCGCCGCCAACGCGGTGACGATGCTCGGCTCGGCCAACAAGCTGATCGTCAGGATCCCGTTCGAGGAGGGGCTGCGCCTTTCCGACGTCCTCGCCCGGCTCGCCGACAAGACCGGCAAGCCGCTGAAGGACTTCGTCGCCGCCTCCAAAGACACCAGCGAGATGGAGCTGCCCTCCTACGCGAAGGGCAGGCTGGAGGGCTACGCCTTCCCCGCCACGTACGAGTTCCAGCCGAAGTCCACGCCGGCCGAGATGCTGTCGCAGATGGTCGACCGGTTCAACCAGGCGGCGGAGAAGGCCGACCTCGTGGGCGGCGCCAAGGCCCTGCGGCACACGCCCGCCGAGATCATCACGATCGCCAGCATCATCCAGGCGGAGGCCGGCCGGCACGAGGACATGCCGAAGATCGCCCGCGTCATCTACAACCGGCTCCAGCACGAGCCGGAGATGCAGCTGAAGATGGACAGCACGGTGATGTACGCGACGAACAAGAAGGGCACGTCCGCGACCCACGCGCAGCTGCAGAGCACCTCCAAGTACAACACCTACAAGTACTTCGGCCTCCCGCCCGGCCCCATCTCCAACCCGGGCGACGCCGCGATCGAGGCGGCTCTCAACCCGGCCAAGGGTCCCTGGCTCTACTTCGTCGCCACCGACCCCAAGAGCCACATCACCAAGTTCGCCGTCACGGACGCGCAGTTCCAGGCATTGCTCAACGAATACCGCCAAAACGGTGGCTGACGCCGCCGGGTGAGCGGCGGAAGCGGGCCACGCCACCGATCTCACCGTCTTGTAACGGCGCCCGGCCATGTGCGGGCTCAGCGGCCGTCTCCCTGGAGGCCCTGAGCCCTGTACGGCGACTGGGGCCGGCCGGGCATGCCGTACAAGACAGGCATGCGGTAAAAAGCGACTGTACGGCGGGCATGCCGTACAGAAGCGGCTGCACAGAAGACATGCTGCGCAAAAACAGCAGGCAGTAAAGGCATGGAGAGGAGAACCGCGTGCGGGCAGGGGTGCTGGGGTCGCCGATCGCGCATTCGCTGTCGCCCTACCTGCATCGGGCGGCCTATCAGGCGATGGGGCTCGACGGGTGGAGCTACGAGGCCCGCGAGTGTGACGAGGCCCGGCTGCCCGGGCTGCTGCGGGAACTCAGGCCGCGCCGCGGCGAGGTGCCGGGCGACGAGGGGGCCTGGGCGGGGCTGTCGCTGACCATGCCGCTCAAGCGGGCCGTGCTGCCGCTGCTCGACACCGTCTCCGACCTGGCCGTCGAGGTGGGCGGGGCCAATACGGTGGTGTTCCGCGACGGCGCGAGCCATGGGGACAACACCGACGTCTACGGCATCGAGCGGGCGCTGGCCGAGGCGGGGGTGCCGGCACCGAGGTCGGCGACCGTGCTGGGCGGGGGCGCCACCGCCGCTTCGACGCTGGCGGCGCTGCGCAACCTGGGGCTGCACTCCGCGACCCTGCTGGTACGCGATCCCGCCAGGGCGGGGGACACGGCCGGGGTGGCCGAGCGGCTCGGGATGGCGCTGGCGATCGAGACCTTCGACAAGCTCGACGTCTCGACGCGGGTGGATCTGGTGGTGTCCACGCTGCCGAGCGGAGCGGCCGACGCCTTCGCGGCGCGGCTGGCGCGGGTGCCCGCGCTCTTCGACGTGGTCTACTCGCCCTGGCCGACCAGCGCGGCGGCGGCCGTCCAGGCCGGGGGCGGCACCGTGGTCGGAGGGTTCGGGATGCTGCTGCACCAGGCGGTGCGGCAGGTGGAGCTGATGACGGGCCGGACGGATGTGCCGGTGGAGGCCATGCGCGCGGCCGGCGAGGCGGAGATCCTCAGACGGTCGGCCAGTCGAACGGGTTGATCAACTGGACGTCGAGGCCCACGAAGTCCTTCACATTGCGGGTGACGAGGGTCCAGTCATGCGCGCGGGCCGTGGCGGCGATGAGGCCATCGACGATCGGGAGCGGCCGCACGGCGTGCATCCGCCCCCATTCCTCGGCCACGGAGGCGGTGACGGGTAGCACCCGAGTCCTGAACTGGTGCTGGAGCCGATCCAGCCAGGACTCGTAGCCACCCGCCTGCAGTGGGTCGCGGCGGCGCAGCAGTTCGATGCCTTTGCGGATCTCGCCGAACACCATGACGCTCACAAAGAGGCTGGGCCCGGTGATGGTGTCGAGCCACGCCTGCACGCTGTCGTCCCTGACCCGCTTGGTCATTTCCGACACGACATTGGTGTCGAGAACGTAGCTCACTCGATGCCCTCGAGGTCGACATCCCGCATCATGCTGCTCTTGTCGCGGGTGAGGTCGAGCGCGCTCAGATCCGGGCCCGAGAGCAGGAATTCCTTGAAGTCCGGCTGCTCTCCCTTGAGCTGGCGGTATTCCTCCATGTCCAGGATCACCGCCACATCCTGCCCGTGCCTGGTGACGATCTGCGGTCCCTCGTCATGGGCCCGGCGGACAACCTCGCTGAAGCGCTGTTTGGCCTCCTGCAGCTGCCATTTGGCCTCTTCGAGCTGTTCTACGGTCATATGCCCTCTTTCTGGCTAGTTTTCTGGACAGAATTTTACTGCAGAGACCCTGGCCAGCGGGGATGATTCGAAGAAGTCTCGTGGTTGTGGTAGCGTAGCTCACTGATCGGTCCGGCATGCCTTGCTGGACGCGCAAGCGGAGGTCTCCCTCCCACCTGAGTCGCCGAGAGGCGGCCGGGTCCAGGATCACGCCGGACTTACTCCGGGGAGCTTTCGGCCACGATGCCAAAGAGCTCAGTGGCCCCGCATGCGCGACGTGCGGGGCTTTTCGCGTTTGCGCGGAGTTCCTCGGCACCGAGCACGTACGGGAACGCAAACCTAGGAGGCCCCATCAGCACTGAGCCCCGCATCAACGAGCGTATCCGAGTTCCCGAGGTTCGCCTCGTGGGCCCGAACGGCGAGCAGGTAGGCATCGTCTCCATTCACGATGCCCTCAAGCTCGCTCAGGAGGCCGACCTCGACCTCGTCGAGGTCGCGGCCACGGCTCGACCGCCCGTGTGCAAGCTCATGGACTACGGCAAATTCAAGTACGAGTCCGCGATGAAGGCGCGCGAGGCGCGCAAGAATCAGGCGCACACGATCATCAAGGAGATCAAGCTCCGGCCGAAGATCGACCCGCACGACTACGAGACCAAGAAGGGTCACGTGGTGCGGTTCCTCAAGGCGGGGGACAAGGTCAAAGTCACGATCATGTTCCGTGGTCGCGAGCAGTCCCGGCCGGAGCTCGGCTTCCGGCTGCTGCAGCGGCTCGCGGACGACGTCCAGGAGCTGGGGTTCGTCGAGTCCCACGCCAAGCAGGACGGTCGTAACATGATCATGGTGATCGGTCCGCACAAGAAGAAGGCCGAGGCAAAGGCCGAAAAGGCCGCAGCCAAGGCACAGCGTGGCGGCGAGGAGCCTTCCGAGCTGGAGACTTCCGAGCAGGAAGCTCCCATACAGGAAGCGTGACCCGCGGTTGGGGTTAGCCTTAACAGCACACCCCGACAGCCACCCCGCCAGACGAAGACGCCGCGACCGGGTCGGCCAGCACCGGCCCGGCCACCGGCACGGACGAATTGAGGAGAGACGGCGAATGCCGAAGATGAAGACGCACAGCGGTGCGAAGAAGCGGTTCCGGCTCACCGGCACCGGCAAGGTCGTGCGCCGCCGGGCCAATCGCGCGCACTACAACGAGTGGAAGTCGTCCACGCTGACGCGCCGTCTCAAGAACGAAGTCGTCCTGTCCGACGCTGACTCCAAGAAAATCAAGAAGCTGCTCGCCAAGTAGCGCGACCCCCGGGGAGATAGAACATGGCACGCGTGAAGCGGGCGCTCAACGCCAAGAAGAAGCGCAAGGTCGTCCTCGAGCGGGCTTCCGGTTACCGTGGCCAGCGGTCACGTCTGTACCGCAAGGCCAAGGAGCAGATGCTCCACTCGATGACGTACGCCTATCGGGACCGTAAGGACCGTAAGGGTGCGTTCCGCCGTCTGTGGATCCAGCGGATCAACGCCGCTGCCCGTCAGAACGGCATGACGTACAACCGCCTGATCCAGGGTCTGCGGCTGGCCAACATCGAGGTCGACCGTAAGATCCTCGCCGATCTCGCGGTCAACGACAGCCAGACCTTCGCCACGCTCGTCGAGGCCGCCAAGAAGGCGCTGCCGGCGAACGTGAACGCCCCGGCCGCGAGCTGAGGCGCTTGACAGAGGAGCCCGGCGAGGCTCTAGCCGAGGGCCCACCTGATGGTGGGCCCTTTGCTGTGTGTACAGGCGCCACGACCGCAACCGCTCTGCGCGCAGGCGCTACGACCGGGCACGCGGCCGGTGCGACCGGCCGTACAGATCATCAGGGGAGAGCATGGCCGGATCCGAGCTGACCAACGTGAAGTCGCCGCGCGTGAAGGCCGCCAGACGGCTCGCCAAGCGCGCCTTCAGGGAGCAGGACCGCAAGTTCCTGGCCGAGGGGCCCCAGGCCGTACGCGAGGCGCTGAAGCTCGAAGGGGTGACGCTGGAGCTGTTCGCCACCGCCGAGGCCGAGCTCCGCCACCCCGAGCTGATCACCGACGCGACGCTCAAGGGCATCCCGCTCCACCGGGCCAGCGGCGAGGTCATGGCCGAGCTCTCCCAGACCGTGACCCCCCAGGGGCTGCTCGCTGTCTGCCGGCTGGTGCACGTGCCGCTCGACGACGCCCTGTCCGGCGACCCGCGCCTGGTCGCGGTCCTCGCGCACGTGCGCGACCCCGGCAACGCGGGCACCGTCATGCGCGCCGCCGACGCCGCGGGCGCCGACTCCGTGATCTTCACCGACGCCTCCGTCGACCCCTACAACGGCAAGTGTGTACGCGCCAGCGCGGGCAGCCTGTTCCACCTGCCCGTCACCATCGGTACACCGGTGGCCGCGGCCGTGCGTCAACTCAGAGAGCGCGGACTGCGCGTGCTGGCGGCCGACGGCGCGGGCAAGCACACGCTCGACGACGTCGACCTGTCGGGCCCCACCGCGTGGATCTTCGGAAACGAGGCATGGGGTCTGCCTGAGGAGGTTCTCGCCGAAGCCGACGATGTGGTCAGAGTGCCCATCTACGGACAGGCCGAAAGCCTCAACCTGGCCACCGCGGCCGCGGTATGCCTTTACTCCTCCGCCAGGGCTCAGCGAGTGCCCTAGGCGGCTGGAAACCCGCTATTGTCGGCCTTGTAGGCGGAGGAGGCGAGTTCGTGCACGGCGCAGACACCGATGGTCGAGTGGTCGCCTCCGCGTGCACGATAGCCATCGACGATCTTCCGGACGGCCTCATCGTGACCGACAGATTCGGTTGCGTGCTGGCCGTCAACCGGGCCGCCGCGCGCCTCACCGGCGTCACCGTCGAGCGGGCGGTCGGCAGGGACATGAACGAGGTCTTCCCCTTCCGCGATCATGACGGCCGCGAGTGGTGGAAGGCCCTCGACCCCGAGGGCGGCCTGCGCACCCGCAGCAGGGTGCCCGAGCGCCCCATCCACCTGCCCGGCGGGCAGGAGCTCTACGTCGCGGCCAGGCTGTCTCGCGAGCCCGAGCGGTGCGGCGACGTCGAGCGGGTTACCATCACGCTGCGTGACGGCGGCGCCCGCGCCCGGCTGGAGCGCAGCCGTGCCGACCTGGTGTCCACGGTCGCCCACGAGCTGCGCTCGCCGCTGACCAGCGTCAAGGGCTTCACCGCGACCCTGCTGGCCAAGTGGACCCGCTTCACCGACGAGCAGAAGCGCGTCATGCTCGAGACCGTCAACAACGACGCCGACCGCGTGACCAGGCTGATCACCGAGCTGCTCGACGTCTCCCGCATCGAGTCGGGCCGGCTGGAGCTGCACCGCCAGGTCGTCGACGTGCCCGCCAGAGCGCGGCGCATCATCGCGGGCCGTGTCGCCGCGGGGGAGGCCGAGGACCGCTTCCGCCTCGTCGTCGGCGACCATCTCCCCGAAATGTGGCTCGACCAGGACAAGGTCGACCAGATCCTCGGTAACCTGATGGAAAACGCGGTGCGCCACGGACGCGGCACCGTCACCATAGACATCGAGTCCGTCGGATGGGGAGTTGCCGTGTCGGTGCGCGACGAGGGCGAGGGCATCGCGCCCGAGCTGGCTCCGCGCGTCTTCCGGCAGTTCTGGCGCGGCAACAGCCGCCGGCGTGGCGGCACCGGGCTCGGCCTGTTCATCGTGAAGGGCCTGGTCGAGGCGCACGGCGGCACGATCACCGTGCAGCGCGCGCCCGAGGGTGGGGCGGAGTTCCGATTTACCGTGCCCACCGGCACACCCGACTTCGCCACGGTGTAGTTCGCCACAGTGCGGGCCGCGCGCCCCGATCGCGGGAAGCGCGCGGGAGTCGGGCCCGGTGGGCGGATCCCACTAGACTCTGTCACGCTCAAGCCCTGGATACGGAGCTCACTCTTGTCTGACTACGACCCCGTCGAGGTGACACCGTTGCATGCCGACGAGGTGTCCCGCATGGAGGCCGACGCCCTGGCGGCGATCAAGACGGCCGGCGACCTCGACGCACTCAAGCAGGCGCGGCTGGCCCACGCGGGCGACCGCTCGCCCATCGCGCTGGCCAACCGCGAGATCGGCGCCCTGCCTCCCAAGGCCCGTGCCGAGGCCGGCAAGCGCGTCGGCGGCGCCCGCAAGGCGATCAACGAGGCGCTCGCCGCCCGGCAGGCCGAGCTGGAGGCCGAACGCGACGCCCGGGTGCTCGTCGAGGAGGCCGTCGACGTCACCCTGCCGTGGGACCGGCAGCCGCGCGGCGCCCGCCACCCGCTGACCACCATGCAGGAGCGCATCGCCGACACCTTCGTCGCGATGGGCTACGAGGTGGCCGAGGGCCCCGAGCTCGAAGGTGAGTGGTTCAACTTCGACGCCCTCAACATCGCCAAGGACCACCCGGCCCGCTCCGACCACGACACCTTCTTCGTGGAGTCCACCGAGTCGGGCATGGTTTTGCGCACCCAGACCTCGCCGGTGCAGGTCCGCGCGCTGCTGCAGCGGGGCGCGCCGTGCTACGTCATCTCGCCGGGCAAGGTGTTCCGCACCGACGAGCTCGACGCCACCCACACCCCCGTCTTCCACCAGGTCGAGGGCCTGGCGATCGACGTGGGGCTGACGATGGCCCACCTCAAGGGCACGCTCGACCGCTTCGCCGAGGTCATGTTCGGCGAGGGCATCACCACCAGGTTCCGGCCCAACTACTTCCCGTTCACCGAGCCGTCGGCCGAGATGGACCTCAAGTGCTTCGTCTGCCGCGGCGCCTCGGCGATCCCCGGCAACCCGCCGTGCCGCACCTGCAAGTCCGAGGGCTGGATCGAGTGGGGCGGCTGCGGCATGGTCAACCCGCGCGTGCTGATCGCCTGCGGCGTCGACCCGTCGACATATTCGGGCTTCGCGTTCGGCATGGGCATCGAACGCACGCTGATGTTCCGCCACAACGCTGAGGACATGCGCGACATGGTCGAGGGAGACGTGCGCTTCACGCTTCCGTTCGGATTGGAGATCTGATGAAGGTCCCGCTCTCCTGGCTGCGGGAGCACGCCGATCTCCCGGCGGTCACCGCCCAAGAGGTGGCCGACAAGCTCACCGCGGCCGGGCTCAAGCTCGAGTCGATCACCTCCCACGGCCACGACGTGAAGAACGTCGTCGTCGGCGAGGTGCTCGAGATCGAGGAGCTGACCGGTTTCAAGAAGCCGATCAGGCACTGCAAGGTCGAGGTCGGGGAGGCGATGCCGCGCGAGATCGTCTGCGGCGCCACCAACTTCGCCGTCGGCGACCGCGTGCCGGTCGTGCTGCCGGGCGGCGTGCTGCCCGGCGGCTTCGAGGTCGGCGCGCGCAAGACCTACGGGCGGCTGTCCGAGGGCATGATCTGCTCCGAGCGGGAGCTCGGTCTCGGCGACGACCACGGCGGCATCATGGTCCTGCCCGCCGGCACGCCGATCGGCGCGGACGTGGTCGAGCTGCTCGGGCTCCGCGACGACGTCATCGAGCTGGAGATCACCCCCGACATCGGTTACGCGCTGTCGGTCAGGGGCGTGGCGCGCGAGGCCGCGACCGCCTTCGACGTGGCCTTCCACGACCCCGCCGACGTCGAGCTGCCCGCCGCCGAGGAGCAGGCGTGGCCCGCCTCGATCGGCGACCCGACCGCCTGCGACAGGTTCGTGCTGCGCGAGGTCACCGGCTTCGACCCGG
Source organism: Nonomuraea aurantiaca (assembly GCF_020215705.1). GTDB lineage: Bacteria > Actinomycetota > Actinomycetes > Streptosporangiales > Streptosporangiaceae > Nonomuraea > Nonomuraea aurantiaca. The sequence goes on from NZ_JAIWNB010000019.1 coordinate 201,792, forward strand.
CCGCCCAGAGCCCGCTCTGGATGCGCGTACGGCTGACGCGGGCCGGCATGCGCCCGGTGTCGCTGGCCGTCGACATCACCAACTACCTGATGCTGGAGCTCGGCCAGCCGCTGCACGCCTTCGACCGGGCCAAGCTCACCGGCGAGATCGTCGTACGCCGGGCCGGGCAGGGCGAGCGGCTCGAAACGCTCGACCACGTCACCCGCGAGCTCGACCCCGACGACATCCTGATCACCGACCAGTCGGGCCCGATCTCGATGGCGGGCACGATGGGCGGACTGGAGACCGAGATCTCCGGCGAGTCGACCGACATCGTCATCGAGGCCGCGCACTTCTCGGCGACCGGCATCTCCCGGGAGTCGCGCAGGCACAACCTCGTGTCCGAGGCGTCCAAGCGGTTCGAGCGCGGCGTCGACCGCGAGCTGCCGCTGGTCGCCTCGTGGCGGGCGGTGAGCCTGCTGGCCGAGCTGGGCGGCGCCACCGTGCGGCCGGGCCTGACGCACGCCGAGGTCGAGGTCGAGCCGGCGCGCATCGCCATTCCGGCGAGCCATCCAGGCGACGTGGCCGGCGTGCCCTACTCCAAGGAGACCGTCGTACGCCGCCTGGAGCAGGTCGGCTGCGTCGTGACCGAGGGCGACGACCCGGCCGTGCGCCGGGGCGGCGTCGACCCGACTGGGGTCGTGACCGGCGGCGAGCTGGCGGCCAAGCTGGCCGTCACCGGCGACGACATGCTCACGGTCACCCCGCCGTCCTGGCGGCCGGACCTCACCGACCCCAACGACCTGGCCGAAGAGGTCATCCGCCTCGAAGGCTACGAGCGCCTGCCCTCCGTGCTGCCCAAGGCGCCGGCCGGCGCCGGGCTGACCGAGGGGCAGCGGCTGCGCAGGCGGGTCGGCCGGGCCCTGGCCGCCGCCGGTTATGTCGAGGTGCTCGCCTACCCGTTCATCAGCGAGGGCGACTTCGACGCGCTGCAACTGCCCGGCGACGACGCCCGCCGCCGCGCCCTGCGGCTGGCCAACCCGCTGGCCGAGGATGAGCCGCTGCTGCGCACGACGCTGCTGCCCGGGCTGCTCAAGACCCTGGTACGCAACACCGGGCGGGGCTTCTCCGACGTGGCGCTGTTCGAGTCGGGGCCGGTCTACCGGCCACGTGAGGGAGCGCCGGACACCGCGCCGGTGCTGGGTGTCGAGCGCAGGCCCAGCGATGACGAGCTGGCCTCGATCGCCACTGCTCTGCCCGACCAGCCGCACCGGGTCGCCGTCGTGCTGGCCGGCGAGTTCGAGCGGTCCGGCTGGTGGGGCCAGGGTCGTCAGGAGTGCTGGGCCGACGCCGTACAGGCGGCCCGGCTGGTGGCGGCCGAGGCGGGAGTCGAGCTGTCGGTCATCGCCGACCAGCACGAACCGTGGCACCCCGGCAGGTGCGCCGCCCTCTACGTCGGTGACACGCTCGTCGGCCACGCCGGCGAGCTGCACCCGCGCGTAGCCGAGGCCTACGGGCTGCCGCCGCGCACCTCGGCGATGGAGCTGGAGCTGTCCAAGCTGGAGCCGGCCATGCCGGGTCCGGTCGACGCGCCGGCCGTCTCGTCCTACCCGGTCGCGACCCAGGACGTGGCGCTGATCGTGCCCGACTTCACGCCGGTCGCCGACGTGGAGGCGGCGCTGCGTGACGGGGCGGGCGAGCTGCTGGAGTCGATCCGGCTGTTCGACGTCTACGCGGGGGAGCAGGTGGGGGAGGGCAACAAGTCGCTCGCCTACACCCTGCGCTTCCGCGCGGCCGACCGCACGCTGACGGTGGAGGAGACGACGGCGGCTCGCGACGCCGCCGTGGCCATGGCCGCCGACCGCGTCGGCGCCCAGCTCCGCGGCGCCTGAGCGGCCAGTCGCCACGAGGTCCGGTACGGTCCGCCGTACCGGACCTCACGCATGAGTCCCCCAGTACCAGACCTGACGCATGAGTCCGGCGTACGCGGCATCGCGCATGAGTCCGCCGTGCCGGGCCGCACGCATGAAAGGCCGGAGATGAGGCATCTGCTGGTGTTCGCCGAGCGCGACGACGCCGAGGAGGTGGCGGAGGCGCTGGGCGAGCGCTTCCCCGCGCTGGGGACACCCCAGGTGGTACGGGAGACGCTCGCCGGAGAGGACGACGCCGAGGACGCGCAGTGGCTGGTCGTCCTGGAAGGGCTCGACGAGGGCGGCCTGCCGGAGGTCGACGCCCTCGTGGAAGACCACGACGGCTGGCGCGAGCCGGGCTGACCACAGCCACGGCTCTAGGCGGGGAGGCGGCCCTCTCGGCGGGTCTTCTCGGCGAGCGCGTGCTCGTCGGTGCGTGAGTCGTACCCGCGGAACTTCGGCAGCACCGCCGCCAGCCCGGCCACCGCCGCGACGCACAGCACGCCGCCCGCGCCCAGGGAGAACCGGGCGCCGCCCCACTGCGCCATCAGCCCGGCCCGGGCGTTGCCGAGCATCGGACCACTGGCGTAGGACAGCAGCTCGATGCCGGCCAGTCTGCCCCGCAGCTCGTTTGGGATCGTCTGGTTCCACATCGTCATGCGGAAGATGCCGCTGATCATGTCGGCCGCCCCGGCCAGCGCGAGGCAGAGGAAGATCGCCCAGACATTCGGGATCACCGCCGCCAGCGCCATCGCGGCACCCCAGAGCGTCGCCGCGATGATCACGCCCATGCCCTGGCGGTGCACACGCGCCGTCCAGCCGCCGGTGAGCGAGGCCACGAGGGAGCCCACGGCACCCGCCGAATAGAGCAGCCCGAGCGCCTGAGGCGCGCCGAGCTGGTCGGCCAGGAACGGGAACAGCGCCGTCGACATCGCGAACAGCATGGCGGCGATGTCGACCAGGTAGGTGCCGACCAGGTCACTCCGCCCGGCCGCGTAGCGCACGCCCTCGACCAGCGAGCTCAGCGACGCGGGCGCGGCGTCCTCGGCGGGCGGCACAGCCTTCATCCGCCAGAGCAATGCCAGGGACAGGACGAAGCTCACCGTGTCGAGGCCGTAGGCGACGGCCGTGCCGAACGCCGTCACCAGCAGCCCGCCGAGCGCCGGGGCGACGATCGCGCCGAGGTTCCAGCGCAGGCTGGCCAGCACCGCGGCCGCGGCGAGCTGGTCGTGCCTGACCACCTGCGGGATCAGCGCCTCCAGGCTGGGCCGCTGCAGGCAGCCGATGCCCATCGCCAGGGCGCCGACCACGTAGAGGACCCAGACCTGCGGGTGGGGGAGCAGCGAGTTGACCATGAGCAGTCCCGAGGTCACCATCAGACCCAGCTCGCTGAGCAGGATGACCGTGCGCCGGTCGAGCGCGTCGGCGATGGCGCCGCCCCACAGCCCGCACACCACCATCGGCACGAACTCGGCCAGGCTCACCAGACCGACCGCCACGTAGGAGCCGGTGAGCTCCTTCATCTGGTACGGCACCGCGACCATGGTGATGAACGTGCCGAACATCGTGATGACACCCGACGTCATGAGCAGCCGATAGTCGCGCGAGTCGCGCAGCGGGCCCAGGTCGGGCGCCAGCCCGCGGAACAGGCGTTTCAGTTGATCGGCCACGAGGTCCGATTCTGCGTCGTGGCCCTTGGCACGGGCAAGCGGTTTATCTTGCGCCCCTCGGTACGGGCAAGCGGTTCATCCGGCACAAGGCTGGGCCCCCCGGAGTGTCTCCGGGGGGCCCAGTGAAGCCGTGTTCAGGCGGCAGGCACCTTGTCCAGGAAGCCCAGGACCCTGGCGATCCGGCCGTCCGCGGCCAGCTGCACCACGTCGAACCCGACCACCACCGGCTCCTCACCCGCCGGGCCCAGGTGCCAGGTGAACCGGGCGATGTCGTGGTGGGCGTCGTACACCTCGCCGGGGCTGAACACGAAGCCCGGGAACATGCCCTGCGCGCCCTCGATCAGCGCGGCGAGCCCGGCGTGGCCGGAGACCTCGGCCAGCGGGTCGGTGTAGGTGGCGTCCTCGGTCCACACCTCGGCCACGGCCTTGGCACGGGCGTCGGCGTCGGTCTCGTTCCAGGCGGCGATGTAGCGGTCGATCAGCTCGTTGCTCATAATTATCTGCCTTTCAGGTGATATCGGAAGAGGAGGGAGAGGGTCAGCGGAGCCGGCGCAGGCCCGTGATCTGCAGCTCGGCGAAGACGCCGACCACGATGGCCTGGGCGATCGCCCACACCGCGCCGATTGTGGTGAACTCCGCCACCCCGGTGACCACGGTGGCCACGCTGCCCAGGGTCCAGACGGCGTTGAGCGCGATCACGGCCTTGGTCGCCGCCGGGCTGATCGCGCGGCGGCCGGCCAGCAGGCCGACCGCCACGCCGTACACGAGGAGGAAGACGCCGATCGCCCTGAGCAGGCCCGCGTCCGGGCCGAGCAGGTCACTCGCGGGACCGGCGGCGGCGAGGTAGACGAGCCCGTTGACACCGGTGACGACGGCGTCGAGGGCCAGCACCACGCGCAGGAACCTGGCCTGGTCGGTCACAGTGAGGGCGGTCATTTCGGCGCTCCCTTCGAGCGGTTCGTTCGGACATGAGAAACATGTCAGCCGGGGCGGGGGCGCCGCGATTACGCCAGAGGTAATGCGGGCGCTTATCTCCGGCTCCACCTGGGGGCGCGGCCCGAAAACTCGTCTCCGACGTCAGCCGCGCGCCTTCTTCGGGAGCAGGAAGCCGATCGCGAAGGCGACGGCGGTCAGGCCCAGCGTGATCAGTGTCACCGAGGCGGCGGCCTGCACCGCGTCGAGTTCGGCGGTGCCCGGCAGGTGGGAGCCGAGCCGGCCGAAGAACACCGTGCCCAGGACGGCGATGCCGAGAGAGGCGCCGAGTTGCTGGATGCTCTCCAGCGCCCCGGAGGCGGAGCCGACCTCGTGGTCCTCGACGTCGCCCATGATGATGCCGAACAGCGGGACGAAGATCATGCCCATGCCCACCCCGTACGCCAGCAGCGGGAAGGCCAGCTCCCAGTCTCCGGTGCCGCCGAGCCGCAGGACCACGTAGAGGGCCGCGATGCCGGCCGCCATGATGGCCAGGCCGAGATGCAGGATCCGGCGGCCCAGCACGGCCGTCCTGGCCCCGGCGAACGCGGTGCCGAAAAAGGCGCCGACGGCCCAGGTCGCCATCGTCAGGCTGGCATGCAGCGCCGTGTAGCCCAGCCCGAGCTGCAGGAACATTCCGACCGCCAGCCCGAAGCCGCAGACCGCGCCGAAGAACACGATCACGAAGGCGATGCCGGAGGCGTAGGAGCGACGGCGGAAGACGCTCGGCTCGACCAGCGTGGTGGCCCCGGCCCGCTTGCGGCGCAGCTGGTGCAGCCCGAACGCGCCGAACACCGGCACCGAGGCGGCCATCATCACCAGCGACCAGCCCGGCCAGCCCAGCTCGCGGCCCTGGACCAGCGGGTAGATCAGCAGCAGCATCCCCGCTCCCGCCAGCACGCTCCCACCCAGGTCGAGCCGGGTCGAGCGGGCCGAAGCCGTCACGGCCGGCAGCACCCGTGAGCCGACGATCAGCGCGTACGCGCCGAGCGGCAGGTTGATCAGGAAGATCATGCGCCAGCCGGTGCCCAGCACATCCGCGTCGACCAGCAGCCCGGCGACGACCGGCCCGAGGATCGTGGCCAGGCCGATGACCGGGCCGAACGCGCCGAACGCCTTGCCCAGCTCGGCGGGTGGGAACAGATCGCGGATCAGGCCGAAGCCCTGCGGGATCATGACGGCTCCGGTCAGGCCCTGCAGCACCCGGGCCACGATCAGCACCTCGGGCGTGGGCGACAGCGCGCAGGCCAGCGAGGTGAGGACGAAGCCGGCCGTACCGAGGAGCAGCATGCGCCGTCGGCCGAACATGTCGCCGAGCCGTCCGCCGGTCAGCAGCCCCACCGCCAGCGCCAGGGTGTAGCCGGCGGCGATCCACTGGAGCGCGGCGTAGCCGCCGCCCAGGTCCGCCTGGATGGCCGGGCCGCCGACGCTCACCACGGTGGAGTCGAGCAGGTTCATCAGCGTCGCGCCGAGGACGGCGGACAGGCCGAGCCAGCGGTGCTCGCGGACGGTCGTCTCGGTGGCCGGCGCCTCGAGTATTGCGGTCATTGAGGAGTCCTCCAGATAGCGGAACGGATCGCTCTGTTCTAAACAGAGTCTATGGGAACGGAATGATTTATTCCATAGATGGATTCAAGATCTTTGGGAATGAAGGCTCCGGGTCGCCCGCGAGCGCGGCATAGTGGTCAGCCCGGCAAGAGGATGGTGTTTTCCCAGGTCGGAGCGATGGGGGGTCGCTGTGGGTCTGTGGCGAAAAATTCTGAGAACAGGGCGGATGGCCGAGCCGCCGATGGAACGTGCCAAAAGTCAAGGAATGCTGGAACTGGCGGGATCGGTGCAGATCCGCCACGTGGACGCGGGCTCGTGCAACGGCTGCGAGGTGGAGATCGCCTCGGTCTTCGGGCCGGTCTACGACGCGGAGCGCTACGGCGCCCGGCTGGTCGCCTCGCCGCGGCACGCCGACGCGTTGCTGGTCACCGGGCCGGTCACGCGCAACATGGAGATGGCGCTGCGCCGCACCTACGAGGCCGTGCCGGAGCCGCGCATGGTGATCGCGCTGGGCGACTGCGCGCGTGACTGCGGGGTGTTCGCGGGCGCGTACGGCGTCGTGGGCGCGGTGGGTGACGTGGTGCCGGTCGACGTCGAGGTGACCGGCTGCCCACCGCCGCCGGAGGCGATCATCGAGGCGCTGCGCGGGATGACCGGGCGATGATCCTCTACGCGTGCGCCCTGGGCCTCTGCCTGACCGCCGCCCTCGTCGCCCTGCTGCCCGCACGCGCGGTCACCGTCGCGGCCGAAGTGATCACGGCGCTGGCCGGCGTGGTGGCGGCCGTGGCGGGGGCGCGGGCGACGCTCGGCCACGGCTGGTCGGCCTGGCTGCCCGACCTGCTGCCCCTGGGCGGTCTGCGCCTGGCGCTCGACCCGCTCGGTGGCCTGTTCACCGCCATCACGGGCGCGGTGACGGTGTGCGCGGCGATCCACGGCATCGGCTCCGGCGCGGCCAGGGCGACGCGGGCGGTCATACCGCTGTTCGTGGCGGCGCTGCTGCTGGTGCCCGCGGCTGACAGCGTGAGCACGTTCCTGTTCGGCTGGGAGCTGATGGCGATGACCTCGCTCCTGCTCGTGGCGGCCGAGCACCGCGACCGGCCGTCGGTCGGGAAGGCCGCGCTGTGGTACGCCGTCATGACCCACCTCGGCCTGGTGACGATCATGTGCGGCCTCTGCTACCTGGCGGCCGGAGCCACGGGCGACGGCTTCGACCAGCTGCGCGCCGCCGAGCTGTCGCCCGCGGCCAGGGACGTGATCTTCCTGGCCACTCTGGCCGGGTTCGCGGCCAAGGCCGGGATCGTGCCGCTGCACGTGTGGCTGCCAAGGGCCTACCCGGCCGCGCCCGGTCACGTGTCGCCGCTGATGAGCGGCGCCATGGTCAACATGGGCGTCTACGGCGTGGTCAGGGTCGGGCTCGACCTGCTGCGCGGCGGTCCCGTCTGGTGGTGGTGGATCGTCCTGGCGCTCGGCGCCCTGTCCGCGCTGTACGGAGTGCTCCACGCCGCCATGGCCACCGACCTGAAGCGGCTGCTCGGCTACTCCTCGACCGAGAACATGGGCCTGGTGCTCATCGGCGTCGGCGCGGCCGGCTTCTTCGCGGCCGACGGCGCCGGCCCCCTGGCCGCCCTCGCCCTCACCGCGGCCCTGCTGCACGTGGTCAACCACGCCGCGTTCAAGACACTGCTGTTCCAGGCGGCCGGTTCGGTCCAGCGGGCGACGGGCACCCGGGATCTCGACGCGCTCGGCGGCCTGCGCACCCGCATGCCGTACACCACGGCCCTGTTCGCCGTCGGCGCCCTGTGCGCGTCGGCGCTGCCGCCCGGCAACGGCTTCGTCAGCGAATGGCTGCTGCTGCAGAGCCTCATCCACGCGCTGCCCGCCTCGGGGGTGGCAGGGGCGGTCACGATGCCGCTGGCCGTGGGCGCCATCGCGCTCACGGCGGGGCTGGCGGTGGCCACGTTCGTGAAGGCGTTCGGCGTCGGGTTCCTGGCCCGGCCGCGCAGCCCGGCCGCCGAACGGGCGGCGGAGAGCCCGCGTACGGCGATCTGCGGGACGGCGCTGGCGGCGGCGGCCTGCCTGCTGCTCGCGCTCGACCCCGCGCTGGTCCTGCCCGCGCTCACCGCGGCCGTCACGCGGGTGATCCCGGTGGGCCGGCCGGTCACCGGAGAGGTGACCCTCCGGCTGAGCGCGATCACCGGCTCGATCTCGCCGGTCCTCATCGCGCTCGCGCTGGCCGGGGCCGTGGCGGCGGTGCTGTCGCTGGTCCGCGCGGTGGCCACCCGGCGCGTACGACGGCCGGCCCGCCTGTGGGACTGCGGAGCGGGACCGGTCTCGGCCCGCATGGAGTACACCGCCACCTCCTTCGCCGAACCCCTGCAGCGGGTCTTCGTCGACGCCCTGCAACCGGAGAGCGCCATCGACGTGACGGTCGTCAAGGAGTCGGCCTACCTGGTGCAGCGGGTACGGTTCCGCGCCAGGGTGCCCGACCGGGTCGAACGGCTGCTGTACGAGCCGGTGCTGGCCGCCGCCGTCAGGCTGGGCTCGCAGGCGCGGCGGCTGGCCGACGGCAGCGTCCACCGCTACCTGTCCTACGGCTTCTACGCGCTGACCGGCGTGCTGATCGTGCTGGCGGTGATCTCGTGATCGCCATGGTGCTGCAAGTGCTCGTGGTGGCCGCCGGGGCGCCGCTGCTGGCCGGCCTGATGCGCCAGGTCAGGGCCCGCCTGGAGGGGCGCGCGGGCGCCGGGGTGCGGCAGCCGTGGCGCGACCTGCGCAAGCTGGCCCGCAAGGAGCGCATCGCACCGCACGGCACCGGCTACCTGTTCCGTGCGGCGCCGCCGTTGCTGGCCGGGACCACGCTGGTGGTCGCGGCGGCGGTGCCGCTGGTCACCGCCGCCTCGCCGCTCGACGGCGTCGCCGACCTGTTCGCGGTCGCCGCGCTGCTCGCGCTCGGCTCGGTGGCGCTGGCACTGGGTGGGCTCGACACGGGCACCGCGTTCGGCGGGATGGGCGCCAGCCGGGAGATGACCGTGCTCGCCCTGGTCGAGCCGACGATCCTGCTGGCCGTCTTCGCGCTGTCGATCCGCGTGGGCACCACCGACCTCGGCGCGATCGTCACCGAGACCGCGAGCAGCCCGCTGTCGGTCATCTCCCCGGTGAGCCTGCTGGCCGCCGTCGCGCTCGCGGTGGTCACGATCGCCGAGTCGGGCCGGATCCCGGTGGACAACCCGTCGACCCACCTGGAGCTGACGATGATCCACGAGGCGATGATCCTGGAGTACGCCGGCCCCGACCTGGCGCTCATCGAGTGGGCCTCGGCGATGCGGCTCACGGTCATGCTCGGGCTGTTCACCGGGCTGTTCGCGCCGGCCGGCATCGCCACCGCGGGCGCCGGGCCGATCATGCTGCTGGTCGCCGTGGTGGCGTTCGCCCTGAAGGTGGCGCTGCTGGGCGGCGTGCTGGCGGCCGGTGAGGTGTTCATGGCCAAGCTGCGCCTGTTCCGCGTCCCCGAGCTGCTGGCCGGCTCGTTCCTGATGGCCCTGCTGGCGGTCGCCGCCTCCTTCTTCCTGGCGTGAGTGAGATGACTGATCCCGTGTACGTGCAGGCGCTCGACCTGGCCTGCGGCGCCTTCCTGTTGACGGGCGTGCTGGTCCTGTGGCGGCGCGACCTGGCCGCGATCATCTGGCTGTTCGGGCTGCAGGGGGTGGCGCTGGGCGCCCTGATCGCGGTCAGGGGGCTGCACGAGGCCGACGTCGAGCTGACCGTGCTCGGACTCGGGGTGGGACTGCTGCGCGCGGTGCTCCTGCCCTGCCTCATGCGGCGCGCGCTGGCGGCCGGCGACGAGGGGCGCGAGGCCCGGCCACACGTCAGCGTCGCCGCGTCGCTGCTGGTCACGGCCGTGCTGACGATGCTCGCGTACGCGGTCTCCCAGCCCCTCGTACGCCTGGCGCCCACACCCGCCACCCAGGCCGTGCCGATCGCGCTGACCGTGCTGCTGGTGGGCTTCTTCGTGCTGGTCACCAGGAGGCGGGCGCTGTCGCAGGTGGTCGGGTTCCTGCTGATGGACAACGCCATCACCGCCGCCGCCTTCCTCACCACCACCGGGGTGCCGCTGGTGGTGGAGCTGGGCGTCTCGCTCGACGTGCTGCTGGCCGTACTGGCGCTGCAGGTTCTGACCACCCGGATGCGGGCCGCGTTCGGCGGCACCGACCTCGACGAGCTACGGGAGCTGCACGACTGATGGTGATCGTTCCGGTGGCGCTGCCGCTCGCGGCCGCGGGCCTGTATGCCGTGTTCGGCTGGAACCGCGTGACGGAGTGGCTCGGCGCCCTGTCCGCGGGCGGGCTGCTCGCCGTCGCCGTCCTGCTCGCGCGGGCTGGCGAGGGGAGCGGGTTGTGGGGGCTGCTGCGGGTGGACGCGCTCAGCGCCTACATGCTGATCGTGATCGGCGTCGTGGCGCTGCTGGCGATGCTGGCCAGCCCCGGCTACCTGCGGGCCGAGGCGGCCACCGGCCATGCGGGGCCGCGGGCCGCACGTAGCTACGGGATCTTCACCCAGTGCTTCGTCGCGGCGATGGCGACGGCCGTGCTGTCCGCGAGCCTCGGGATGCTCTGGGTGGCGGTCGAGGCGACCACGATCCTGACCGCGTTCCTGGTCGGGTACCGCCGCACCAGGAAGGCCACCGAGGCGGCCTGGAAGTACGTGGTGATCTGCTCGGTCGGCATCGCGCTCGCGCTGCTCGGCCTCGTGATGGTGCACTACGCCGCCGTACACGCCGGGCTGTCCTCGCGCGAGGGGCTCGACTGGGTGTCGCTCGCCGGGCACGCCGGGGGGCTGGACCCGGGGGTGACGCGGATCGCGGTGGTGCTGCTCGTGCTCGGCTTCGGCGCCAAGGCGGGCCTCGCGCCGCTGCACGCCTGGCTGCCCGACGCCCACAGCCAGGCGCCCGCGCCGGTCTCGGCGCTGATGTCCGGGGTGCTGCTGTCGGTGGCGTTCTACGCGATCCTGCGGGTCAAGGTGGTGTCCGACGTGGCGCTCGGGGCGGGGTTCTGCCGGATGCTGCTGATCGTGGTGGCGCTGGCGTCGCTGGCCGTGGCGGCGGCGCTGCTGATCGGGCAGCGCGACTTCAAGCGGATGCTGGCCTATTCGAGCATCGAGCACATGGGGCTGATCGCGCTCGGCGCGGCCATCGGCAACGGGCTGGCGCTGGGCGCCGTGCTGCTGCACATCCTCGGGCACGGGCTGGGCAAGTCGGTGCTGTTCATCGGCTCGGGGCGGATCCAGCAGGCGGCCGGGAGCAGCAGCGTCGACGCCGTGCGGGGCCTCGGCGGGCGGGCGCCCGGACTGGCCACGGCCTTCGGGCTCGGGCTGCTGGCGCTGCTGGGGTTGCCGCCGTTCAGCCTGTTCGCCAGTGAGCTGGGGATCGTGCGGGCGGGGTTCGCGGCCGGGCTCGGGTGGGCGGTGGCGCCCGCGCTGGTGCTCATGCTGGTGATCGTCGCCGGCGTGGGCAGAGCGGCGGGCCGCATGCTGCTCGGCACCGCGCCACCGGGCTTGGCGGACGGGTCTGACGGGCGGTTGCGCGGCGCGGGTGTGCCGCTGGTCGTCGGCCTGGTGGCGTGCGCGGTGCTCGGCGTGACGCTGGGACCGCTCCGGCCGCTCCTGGAGTCCGCCGTCACCATCGCGACCGCCGGACCGCCGCTGAGCGCCATGGGAGGTGCGCGATGACGGCCACGCTCCCGCTGGTCGCCGAGATCGGGCCCGGCGAGCTCGCCGGGTGCGCCGCCGAGCTGCTGGCTCTGGGACACCGCGTCGCGCTGGTGGCCGCGCACGTCGAGGACGACGGCTTCCGGCTGGTCTACCTGTTCACCGCCGCCCGTCCGGCGAGAAGGGCCGAGCTGCACGTACGCCTGACCGAGCCCGCCGTGCCCAGCCTGGCCGCCCTCTCCTTCCCCGCCGGCCGCTTCGAGCGGGAGATCCGCGACCTGTACGGCATCACCCCCGAAGACCACCCGCTGCCCAGCCGCCTGGTCCGTCACCACCACTGGCCCCGAGGCTGGTACCCGATGCTCCCCGACGCGGGCCCGCCCCCGTCGTTCGGCGACCCCGAGGGCCCGTACCCGTTCGGCGATGTGGAGGGCGATGGCGTCTACGAGATCCCGGTCGGCCCCGTGCACGCGGGCTGCATCGAGCCGGGCCACTTCCGCTTCTCGGTGGTCGGCGAGACGATACTCAAGCTCAAGGCCCGCCTCTGGTTCGTGCACAAGGGCCTCGAGCAGCTCTTCGAGGGCCGCCGGCCGGAGGACGGGCTGGCCCTGGCCGAGCGGGTCAGCGGCGACACCTCGGTCGGCCACGCCCTGGCCTACTGCCTGGCCGTCGAGGAGGCCACCGGCACGGCCGTCGACCCCGACTCGCAGCGCGCTCGAGCCGTGCTGCTGGAGCTCGAACGCCTCTACAACCACGTCACCGACCTGGGCGCGCTCTGCAACGACGTCGCCCACAGCGTGCTGCAGGCCCACTGCGGCACCGTCCGCGAGCGGCTGCTGCGCGTCAACGCCGAGGTCACCGGCCACCGCCTGCTGCGCGGCGCGATCCGGCTGGGCGGCGCCGAGCCGCTGGCCCTGCCCGATAACGCCAGGCTCGCGGCGCTCGGCACCGAGGTGGCCGAGATCGTCGGGCTCGCGCTCGGCCATGGCGTGGTGTCGGACCGGTTCACCGGCACCGCCGTGCTCACCGAGCGGGCCGCCGCGGACCTGGGCACGCTCGGCTACGTGGCCAGGGCCAGCGGGCTCGACGTCGACGCCCGCCGCGACCATCCGTTCATCGACCTGGGGCCGTTCCCGGTAGCGATCCGGTCCGGGGGAGACGTGCTGGCCCGCTTCCAGGTCCGGGCCGACGAGATCGCCGCCTCGATCGGGCTGATCGAGCGGCTGGCGCACACCTCGGGTGACTGGAGCCTGCCGGACGGGCGGCGCGGCTCGGGCGTGGGCATCGTGGAGGGCTGGCGGGGCACGATCGTGCATCGCGTCGAGCTGGGCGAGGACGGCAGGCTGGCCAAAGTGAAGATCGCCGATCCGTCGTTCTTCAACTGGCCCGCCCTGCCGGTCGCGCTGGGCGGGGCGATCGTGCCCGACTTCCCGCTGGTCAACAAGAGCTTCAACCTGTCCTACGCGGGAAACGATCTCTAGCCGCCCGGCCTCTACCCGCCCAGAACCTCGCGGCGCAGGTGGGTCTTGAGGATCTTGCCGCCCGGGTTGCGCGGCAGCTCCGCCTCCCTGAACCAGATGTGCGCGGGGATCTTGAACTTGGCGATGCGCTCCACCAGGAAGGACCGGAGCTCCTCGGCGGTGGTCGAGGTGCCCGGCTGGAGCCGGACCACCGCCCCCACCTCCTCGCCCAGCTCGTCGTGCGGGACGCCGATCACCGCGGCGTCGTCCACCGCCGGGTGCTCGAACAGGGCCGCCTCCACCTCGGCGGAGTAGACGTTCTCGCCGGCCCTGATGACCATGTCCTTCGCCCGGTCCACGATGTAGACGAAGCCGTCCTCGTCGATCCTGGCCAGGTCACCGGTGTGCAGCCAGCCGTCGACGAAGGTCTGCGCCGTCGCCTCCGGCTTGTTCCAGTAGCCCATGATGACGTTCGCGCCGCGTACGCACAGCTCGCCCACCTCGCCGGGCGGCAGCTCATCGCCCAGCGGGCCACTCACCCGGACGTCGACCACGGCCGTGGGCAGGCCGATGCTGTCGGGCCTGGCCAGGTAGTCGGGCCCGCCGTTGCCGATGGCCAGGCCGGTCGTCTCCGTCATGCCGTAGCCGTTGGAGGCGGCGCGGTCGGGCAGGTTCTCGCCGATGCGCTCCAGCAGCTTCGGCGGAGCCGGTGCCCCGCCGTAGCCGAGGGTGGTCAGCGACGACAGGTCATACTTGACGAAGTCGGGATGCGACATCAGCTGCCACGCGTTGGTCGGCACGCCGATCATCGCGGTGACCCGCTCCCGCTCGATGAGCCGCAGCGCCTGCCCGGGGTCCCACTTGTACATGAGGACCAGCCCGCCGCCCGCGAACATGGTGGTGGTCAGCGCGGAGAAGCAGCCGGTGACGTGGAACAGCGGCACGGTCAGCAGCGTCACCCGGCGCGCGCCCGTCGCCGCGGCGACGTCCTTGCCCGCCAGCGCGACCGCCCGCATCAGCCCGTAGGCGAGGGTCATCGGCGACTGGCCCAGGTTGCGGTGGCTGCCCAGCGCCCCCTTGGGATGCCCGGTCGTGCCGGAGGTGTAGAAGATCGTGGCCGGATCCTCGGGGGAGAGCTGGACGTCCGGCAGCGTCACATCCCCGGTGACCTCGCCCAGCACGTCGGCGAACGAGCGCGCGCCCTCGGGCACCTCGCCTCTGGCCACGATCATCGGCACGCCGGTGTCCGCGAGCCTGACAGCCCGCTCACCGTCCACGATCAGCACCTTGGCGTCACAGTCACGTACGCCGTACGCCAGCTCCGACTCGGTCCACCAGGCGTTGAGCGGCACGGCGATCGCCCCGGCGGCGAGGGCGGCGGAGAAGGCCACCACCCACTCCGGATAGTTGCGCATGGCCACGCACACCCGATCGCCCTTGGCCACGCCGTAGTCCGTCACCAGGCGGTTGGCCAGCGTCGCCGCCCGCCGGAAGTGCTCCTCGAAGGTGATGTGCTCGTCCTCGTAGACGAGGAACTCCTTCTCGCCGTGGAACCTGCTCATCTCCAGCAGGGCGCGGAAGTGGCCCGGAGCGTGTTTCCAGGTCCGCACCCCCGTATCGCCGATCTCCTCCATCTCGAAAAGCTGGCCAGGACCGGTGAGCTGGGCTTGGACCTGGGCATGAGAAAGAGTCATGCGACGTACTCCCGCGGTGGACGGCTCTATCGGATAAATCACAGTACCGACCGGTAGGTACGTCGCGCTAGACCGCGAAATCCGGATGAAACGCGCGGTTTACCGTCTCGCTATGTGAGCGCTTTGGCGCGCCCGGCTTGCGTGTTCATGCCCTGGAGTGCATCATCGTCACAGTAAGGACATGAGTTTAGGTGCATGATTATGCAGGAGGTTCGGCATGAGAGCGGCGATCGCGGGAGCCAGCGGCTACGCGGGCGGTGAGCTTCTGCGCCTGCTGCTCGGGCACCCGGAGCTCGAGATCGGCACGCTCACCGCGGCCGCCAGCGCGGGCAGCGCGCTCGGCGCCCACCAGCCGCACCTTCCGCAACTGGCCGACCGGATCATCGAGGACACCACCCCGGAAACGCTGGCCGGACACGACGTGGTCTTCCTGGCCCTGCCGCACGGACACTCCGCCGCGGTCGCCGCCCAGCTGCCCGCGAGCACGGTCGTCGTCGACTGCGGCGCCGACCACCGGCTCGCCGACCCGGCCGCCTGGCAGGAGTTCTACGGCGGCGAGCACGCCGGCACCTGGCCCTACGGCCTGCCCGAGCTGCCCGGCCAGCGCGAGGTGCTCAAGAACGCCAAGCGCATCGCGGTGCCCGGCTGCTACCCGACATCCGTCATCCTCGCCCTGCTGCCCGCCTTCGCCGCCGGCCTGGCCGAGCCCGACGTGGTCGTCGTCGCGGCCAGCGGCACCAGCGGCGCGGGCAAGGCGCTCAAGCCCAACCTGCTCGGCAGCGAGGTCATGGGCTCGGTCAGCGCCTACGGCGTGGGCGGCGTCCACCGGCACACTCCGGAGATGGAGCAGGCGCTCGGCGCCGTCGCGGGCACCCCGGTCCGTGTCTCGTTCACCCCGACGCTGGCCCCGATGAGCCGGGGCATCCTGGCCACCTGCACCGCCCCCGCCGCGCCCGGGCTGACCAAGGCCGCCGTGCGGGAGGCGTACGAGAACGCGCTGGCCAAGGAGCCGTTCGTCACCCTGCTGCCCGAGGGCACCTGGCCCGCCACCGCGATGACCTACGGCGCCAACACCGCCGCCCTGCAGGTGACGCTCGACGAGCGCGCGGGCCGCGTGGTCGCCGTCATCGCCATCGACAACCTCACCAAGGGCACGGCCGGAGGTGCGATCCAGAGCGTCAACCTCGCACTCGGCCTGCCGGAAGAGCTCGGCCTCCCCCTGACAGGAGTTGCTCCGTGAGAGAGCGCAGCGTACCAACCGACACAGCAGTCCCGCGGCCGACGGAGGAGGGCGCATGAGCGTGACCGCTCCCCTTGGTTTCAGAGCCGCGGGCGTCGCCGCGGGCATCAAGCCCGGCGACGCGCGCGACCTGGCCCTGGTCGTCAACGACGGACCCAACCACGCGGCGGCCGGTGTCTTCACCGCCAACCGCGTCAAGGCGGCCCCGGTCCTGTGGTCGCAGCAGGTCCTGCGCGGCGGCCGGGTCCGGGCGGTCGTCCTCAACTCGGGCGGCGCCAACGCCTGCACCGGCCCCGAGGGCTTCCAGGACACGCACGCCACCGCCGAGAAGGCGGCCGAGGTGCTCCAGGACTCGGCGGGCGAGATCGCGGTCTGCTCCACCGGCCTGATCGGCGAGCGGCTGCCCATGGACCCGCTGCTGGCCGGGGTGGAGCGCGCCGCCGCGCAGCTGTCGCGCGACGGCGGGCTGGCCGCGGCCGACGCCATCCGCACCACCGACACCGTCTCCAAGATCTCCTTCAAGCGCGCCGACGGCTACATGGTGGGCGGCATGGCCAAGGGCGCGGGCATGCTCGCCCCGGCCCTGGCCACCATGCTCTGCGTGATCACCACCGACGCCGACCTCACGGCGGAGGAGCTCGACACCGTGCTGCGCGAGGCCACCTCCAAGACCTTCGATCGCCTCGACGCCGACGGCTGCATGTCCACCAACGACACCGTCCTGCTGCTGGCCAGCGGCGCCGCCGGGGTCAAGCCGGACCTGGCGGAGTTCGGGCAGAAGGTCACCGAGGTCTGCGCCGACCTGGCCAGGCAGCTGCTGGTCGACGCCGAAGGCGCGTCCAAGGCCATCGCCATCGAGGTGGTCGGAGCGGCGTCGGAGGACGACGCGGTCAAGGTCGGCCGCACCGTCTCCCGCTCGAACCTGCTCAAGTGCGCCATCCACGGCGAGGACCCCAACTGGGGCCGCGTGCTGGCCGCCGTCGGCACCACCGACGCCGTCTTCGAGCCCGACCGGCTGAACGTGGCCATCAACGGCATCTGGATCTGCCGCGGCGGCGCCGTCGGCGACGACCGGAACAAGGTGGACATGCGCCCGCGCGACGTGACGATCACCATCGACCTGTCGGCGGGCACCCACTCCGCCACCGTCCACACCACCGACCTGACCGCGGACTACGTCCACGAGAACTCGGCGTACTCCTCATGAGGACCGTCACCGCCCACACCAAGGCGGACACCCTCATCGAGGCCCTGCCCTGGCTGGCCCGCTTCCACGGCGCGACCGTCGTCATCAAGTACGGCGGCAACGCGATGATCGAGGAATCGCTCATGGAGGGCTTCGCCGAGGACATCGGCTTCCTGCACTACGCCGGTCTGCGGCCGGTCGTGGTGCACGGCGGCGGCCCGCAGATCAGCAAGCACCTCGACCGGCTCGGCATCGAGTCGACGTTCACGGCCGGGCTGCGGGTCACCACGCCCGAGGCCATGCAGGTGGTCCGGATGGTCCTGGTCGGCCAGGTCAACCGCGACGTCGTCGGCCTGATCAACCGGCACGGCCCGCTCGCGGTCGGCATGTCGGGCGAGGACGCCCACCTGTTCACCGCCGAGCGCAAGCACGCGCTCGTCGACGGCGAGCACGTCGACATCGGCCAGGTGGGCGAGATCGTCAAGGTCGACCCGGGCGCCGTCCAGGCCATGATCGACAACGGCCGCGTCCCCGTCGTCTCCAGCGTCGCCCGCGGCGAGGACGGGGAGATCTACAACGTCAACGCCGACACCGCCGCCGCCGCGCTGGCCGTCTCCCTCCAGGCGCAGAAACTCATCGTCCTCACCGACGTCGAGGGCCTGTACGCCGGCTGGCCCGACGACACCGACGTGATCGACAAGCTCGACGGCGCCGCGCTGGAGGCCATGCTGCCCTCCCTGTCCAGCGGCATGAAGCCGAAGATGGAGGCCTGCCTGACGGCGGTCCAGGGCGGTGTCCCCCAAGCGCACATTCTCGACGGCCGGGTCTCCCACTCGCTGCTGCTCGAGATCTTCACCGACCAAGGAATCGGAACCATGGTGATGCCCTGATGAACCTTCGCGACAGGTTCGAACAAGCCTTCATGCCCAACTACGGCGTCCCGCCGATCGCCCTGGCACGAGGCGAGGGCACCCGCGTGTGGGACGTCGACGGCAAGGAATACCTCGACTTCGTCGGCGGCATCGCGGTCACCTCGCTCGGCCACGCCCACCCGGCCCTGGTCGAGGCGGTCTCCAAGCAGGTCGCGACCCTCGCGCACACGAGCAACCTCTACCTGCACGAGCCGGAGGTGCTGCTCGCTGAGCGGCTCCTCGGCCTGCTGAACGCCCCCGGCCGCGTCTTCTTCGCCAACTCCGGCACCGAGGCCAACGAGGCCGCCTACAAGCTGGCCCTCAAGTACGGCAGGCGTGACGGCCGCACCTACTTCGTCGCCGCCGAGAACGGCTTCCACGGCCGGACGATCGGCGCGCTCTCGCTGACGGGCAAGCAGTCGATCCGCGACCAGTTCGGCCCGTTCCCGGTAGAGGTCCAGTTCGTCCCGTACGGTGACGCCACCGCCCTCAAGGAGGCCGTGACCGGCGACTGCATCGCGGTGTTCCTGGAGCCCACCCAGGGCGAGGCAGGCGTGGTCCCGCCGCCCGACGGTTACTTCGCGGCGGCTCGCGAGATCTGCGACTCGACCGGCGCGCTGCTGGTCGCCGACGAGATCCAGTCCGCGATCGGCCGCACCGGGCACTGGTTCGCCCACCAGGCCGACGGCGTCACCCCCGACATCCTGACCCTGGCCAAGGGCCTGGGCGGCGGCCTGCCGATCGGGGCGTGCGTCGGCTTCGGCGACTCGGGCCGGCTGTTCGGCAAGGGCGACCACGGCTCCACGTTCGGCGGCAACCCGGTCTCGTGCGCCGCGGCGCTGGCCGTACTCGACAACCTCGACCTCGACCACGTGCGGACGACCGGCGCCCGGCTGCGGGCCGGGCTCGAAGCGGTCGATCATCCGCTGCTGAAAGGCGTGCGCGGACGCGGCCTGTGGCTGGCCGCCGTGCTGGCCGAGCCGGTCTCCGGCAAGGTGCAGCAGGCGGCGGCCGAGGCGGGCTTCCTGGTCAACGCGCTGCAGCCGGACGCCGTACGGATCGCGCCGCCGCTGGTCGTGACGGCCGAGCAGGTCGACGCGCTCGTGGCCGCGTTCCCCGGGATCCTCACCGAGGCGGCGAAATGACGGCGACTGTCAGGCACTTCTTGAGGGATGACGACCTGTCGCCCGCCGAGCAGGCCGACGTTCTCGACCTGGCCGCCGCGATGAAGAAGGACCGCTACGGCTACCGCCCCTTCGAAGGGCCGCGGACCGTCGCCGTCCTGTTCGACAAGCCCTCGACCAGGACCCGGATCTCCTTCGCCGTCGGCATCGGCGAGCTGGGCGGGCTCCCGCTGGTCATCGACGGCGGCAGCTCCCAGATGGGCAGAGGCGAGCCGATCGAGGACACCGCCAGGGTGCTCGAACGGCAGGTCGCCGCGATCGTCTGGCGCACCGGCGCCCAGGCGGGCCTCGAGGCCATGGCCGCGGGCACCGCCGTGCCGGTGGTCAACGCGCTGACCGACGAGTTCCACCCCTGCCAGATCCTCGCCGACCTGCTGACCGTCCGCGAACGGTGCGGCGGGACGGCCGGGCTGACCCTGACCTACCTGGGCGACGGCGCCAACAACATGGCCCACTCCTACCTGCTGGGCGGCGCCACGGCCGGGATGCACGTGCGGATCGGCGCTCCGGACGGCTACCAGCCGGACCCCGCCATCCTCGACCGGGCCGCCGCCATCGCCGCCACGACCGGCGGCTCGGTGCTCTCGCTGACCGACCCGGTCGCCGCGATCGAGGGCGCGCACGTCGTCGCCACCGACACCTGGGTGTCGATGGGCCAGGACGGTAAAGACGAGCGGGTCCGCGCGCTCATGCCCTACCAGGTCAACTCCGAGCCCATGGAGCACGCCGCGCACGACGCGATCGTGCTGCACTGCCTGCCCGCCTACCGCGGCTACGAGATCACCTCCGAAGTGATCGACGGCCCGCGCAGCGCGGTGTGGGACCAGGCCGAGAACCGGCTGCACGCGCAGAAGGCGCTGCTCCACTGGCTGGTGAGCACCGCATGACCATCCCGATGACCAAGGTCGCGCGGCAGGCGAAGATCACCGACCTGCTGCAGCGGCAGGCCGTCCGCTCCCAGCCGGAGCTGGCCAAGCTGCTGGCCGAGAGCGGCGTGGAGGTCACCCAGGCCACGCTCTCGCGCGATCTGGACGAACTCGGCGCGCTCAAGCTGCGCGCCGAGGACGGCTCGCTGGTCTACGCGCTGCCCGGTGAGGGCGGCGGCCGCATCCGGGTGGCCAGGCTGGGCACCGGCGAGTCCCCGGCCGCCCGGCTGCACCGGATCGCGGAGGAACTGCTGGTCTCCGCCGAGGCGTCGGCCAACCTGGTCATCGTCAGGACTCCGCCGGGTGCCGCCCAGTTCATGGCCTCCGCCATCGACCACGCCGACTGGGAGTCCATCCTCGGCACGGTGGCG
This sequence comes from Nonomuraea aurantiaca, assembly GCF_020215705.1. Lineage (GTDB taxonomy): Bacteria > Actinomycetota > Actinomycetes > Streptosporangiales > Streptosporangiaceae > Nonomuraea > Nonomuraea aurantiaca. Next base: position 222,546 of record NZ_JAIWNB010000019.1, read on the forward strand.
GGCGACGACACGATCCTCGTGATCAGCCGCGATCCCCAGGGCGGGAGCGTCGTGGCCGAGGCCCTGCTGAGGATCGCCGCCCGGCGTACTTAGCCCGTTTTACGAAGATTTTTGGAGGCACCGATGACTCAGAGAGTGGTACTCGCCTTCTCCGGCGGTCTGGACACGTCCGTCGCCATCCCGTTCCTGGCCGAGAAGATGAACGCCGAAGTGATCGCCGTCGCCGTGGACCTGGGACAGGGCGGCGAGGACATGGAGGTGATCCAGAAGCGGGCCATGGACTGCGGCGCGGTCGAATCCGTCGTGGTGGACGCCAAGGAGGAGTTCGCGGCCGACTTCTGTGTGCCCGCGCTGCAGGCCAACGCCCTCTACATGGACCGCTATCCGCTCCTGTCGTCGTTGTCGCGGCCGCTCATCGTCAAGCACCTGGTGAGCGCGGCCAAGCAGTTCGGCGGCACGATCGTCTCCCACGGCTGCACCGGCAAGGGCAACGACCAGGTACGGTTCGAGGCCGGCCTGGCCGCCCTCGCGCCCGACCTGCAGGTCGTCGCCCCGGCCCGCGACTTCGCCTGGACCCGCGACAAGGCGATCGAGTACGCCGAGCAGCGGGGCCTGCCGATCGAGACCTCCAAGAAGAACCCGTTCTCCATCGACCAGAACCTCTGGGGCAGGGCCGTCGAGACCGGCTTCCTGGAGGACATCTGGAACGGCCCCACCGAGAACGTCTACGCCTACACCGCCGACCCGGCCGTCCCCCGTGACGCCGACGAGGTGGTCATCACCTTCGAGCAGGGCGTCCCGGTCAAGCTCGACGGGCGTTCGCTCACGCCGTACCAGGTGATCGACGAGCTGAACACCCGCGCGGGCGCGCAGGGCGTCGGCCGGATCGACATGGTCGAGGACCGGCTCGTCGGCATCAAGTCGCGCGAGGTGTACGAGGCGCCCGGCGCGATCGCGCTGATCACCGCGCACATGGAGCTGGAGAACGTCACCGTCGAACGCGACCTGGCCCGCTTCAAGCGCGGCGTCGACCAGCGCTGGAGCGAGCTCGTCTACGACGGCCTGTGGTTCTCGCCGCTCAAGCACGCCCTCGACGCGCTCATCGCCGAGGCCCAGAAGCACGTCACCGGCGACATCCGGATGACGCTGCACGCCGGCAAGGCCACCGTCACCGGCCGCCGCTCCGAGCAGTCGCTGTACGACTTCTCGCTGGCCACCTACGACACCGGCGACACGTTCGACCAGTCGCTCGCCAAGGGCTTCGTCCAGCTGTTCAGCCTGCCCTCCAAGATCGCCGCCGCGCGCGACGCGAAGAAAGGATGATGTGCACTATGGTCGCGGGGGACGAGAAGGAGATGACGGTGAGTGATGGCAAGCCGATGCGGCTGTGGGGCGGGCGATTCGAAGGAGGTCCCGCCGACGCGCTGACCCGGCTGTCGGTGAGCGTGCACTTCGACTGGCGGCTGGTGCCGTACGACCTGGCGGCGTCCAGGGCGCACGCCCGGGTGCTGCACAGGGCGGGGTTGCTCAGCGACGACGAGCTCGAACGCATGATCGGCGCGCTCGACGATCTGGAGCGGGCCTGCAAGGCGGGCGAGTTCCGGCCGACGGTCGCGGACGAGGACGTGCACACCGCGCTCGAACGCGGCCTGCTGGAGCGGCTCGGCTCGCTCGGCGGCAAGCTGCGCGCCGGCCGGAGCCGCAACGACCAGATCGCCACCGATCTGCGCCTCTACCTGCGCGACCACGCCCGCACGATCGTCTCCCGGCTGGTCGAGCTGGAGACGGCGCTGATGGCCCAGGCCGAGCAGCACGCCGAGACGGCCGCGCCCGGCATGACCCACCTGCAGCACGCGCAGCCGGTCTCCTTCGGTCACCAGCTGCTCGCGCACGTGCACGCCTTCGCCCGCGACATCGACCGGCTCACCGACTGGGACCGCCGCGCGGCCGTCTCGCCGCTCGGCGCTGGCGCGCTGGCCGGCTCGTCGCTGCCGCTGGACCCGGAGGCCGTGGCCGTCGAGCTGGGCTTCTCCTTCGCCGCGCTCAACTCCATGGACGCGGTGTCCGACCGTGACTTCGCGGCGGAGTTCCTGTTCGACGCGGCTCTGATCGGCGTGCACCTGTCGCGGCTCGGCGAGGAGATCGTGCTCTGGGCCTCGCAGGAGTTCCGCTGGATCGAGATGGACGACGCCTACTCCACCGGCTCGTCGATCATGCCGCAGAAGAAGAACCCCGACGTCGCCGAGCTCGCCCGCGGCAAGTCCGGGCGGCTCATCGGCAACCTCATGGCGATGCTCACGACGCTCAAGGGCCTGCCGCTCACCTACAACCGCGACCTGCAGGAGGACAAGGAGCCGGTGTTCGACTCGGTCGACACGCTGCTGCTCGTCCTGCCCGCCATGGCCGGCCTGGTCGCCACCATGCGGGTCAACACCGCGCGCCTGGAGGCGTCGGCTCCCGACGGCTTCGCGCTCGCCACCGACCTCGCCGAGCTGCTCGTACGCCGCGGCGTGCCGTTCCGCGACGCGCACGAGGCGGTCGGCCACCTGGTGGTGTGGTGCCAGGTCAACGACAAGGACCTGGGCGACCTGACCGACGAGGAGCTGGGCAAGGTCTCGCCGCACCTCACGCCCGACGTCCGCGACGTGCTCAACGTGCCCGGCGCCCTCGCCGCCCGCAAGTCGCACGGTGGCACCGCGCCCGACCGGGTCCGCGACCAGCTCACCGCGCTGCGCGAGACGGTCGACGCCCAGGCGGCGTGGGCCGCGGGAGCCTAGCGCCCGGCATGGATTCCGGGATCCTGGACTCGGCGCCCCTGCCGCGGAGCTTCTTCGACCGGCCGTCGCACGTGGTCGCGCCCGACCTGCTCGGGCGTGTGCTCGTGCACGGTCCGGTCGCGGTCCGCCTCACCGAGGTCGAGGCGTACGGCGGCCCCGGCGAGGACCCGGCGGCCCACACTTACCGGGGACGGACCGCCAGGAACGCGGTCATGTTCGGGCCACCTGGGCATCTGTACGTGTACTTCACCTACGGCATGCACTTCTGCGCGAACTTGGTGTGCCTGCCCGAGGACCACGGGTCGGCGGTGCTGCTGCGGGCCGGTGAGGTGGTGGCGCGGGCCGACCTGGCCCGCTCCCGCCGCTCAGGAGGCGGTGATGTGAACGGCGACGGCCCGCCCGCCGCCCGGCGCAAGCCGATCGCCGACCGTGACCTCGCCCGCGGCCCCGCCCGGCTGGCGGTGGCCCTCGGGCTGGCGCGCGAGCACAACGGGCTCGACGCCGTATGGGAGGGCTCGCCGGCCGCGCTGCCGCACTTCCATGAGACGGGTGACGCTACTCGCGGCTCTGGCGGTTCTGGCGGCGATCGGCCCGAGCACGCGGCCTGGCTCACCGGTCTCCCCCAGGGGACCGTGGCCGTCCTCGGCGGGCGGCCCGCCGAGGCGGACACGATCAGGTCGGGGCCGCGCACCGGGATCTCGACCGCCAAGGACACGCCGTGGCGGTTCTGGATCGACGGTGACCCGACCGTCTCACCCTTCCGGGCTCACGCGCCGCGCCGCCGCAGCACCGCGGCCACCTCGGTCGGGGAGGCGCCCAGCTCGTGAGCGCTGAAGATGTGCAGCTGGTCGCCCGTGTCGATCTCCAGCATCTCGCTGCGCAGACCGTACCTCCTGCGTACGTCCACCTGGATGTCCTCGATCGCCTCCCACGGTACGTGCCGCCGGCCGGGGTCTGGTGCATTTGCTGGGGAGCGGTCACGGTCGGTGATCTCAGCTCAGTTCAGCAGTGCCATCTTTCTGAGGAGGTCGTAGTTGGCGCGGCCGAACATGAGCCGTTTCAAGAATTTGATCTTGC
>NZ_JAIWNB010000002.1:0-852342 GCF_020215705.1 Nonomuraea aurantiaca
GGCGCTGGCCGGAGCGCTGGGAGGTGACGACGCCGGCACGCTCAAGGGCCTGCAGGTGCTTGGTCGTCTGTGGCTGGCGCGCCTGGGCGAGCTGAGCGAGAACACCGACCGGCCGCGGCCGCTCGGCCAGCAGGCCCACGAGGCGCCAGCGGGCCGGGTCGGCCAGTGCGGTGAGGAGTGCGTCCATGCCGAGAAGTATTCATCACAGCGAATATTCGTGTCAAGGAATATCTCGGAATGGTCGGGCAGCATAGGGATCGGGCAGGCCGCGGCCCGCAGAGAGATTTGGAGCGGAATCCGGCGTCAGTGACGCTGAGCTACCAACGGTGCGCCTAAGCGAGCATCACGACCTGGGCAAACGCGCTGCCGCTGGTTATCGCTCCGATGCGTGCCCGACTCATCCCCTGTCGTCCCGACCGAAACGTTGTCTGCCCGAAGTCGGGAGTCACAGGCCGTGACCTGGCCGAATGGCGCTTGCCGGCGGATCCCGTTCCGTTTCACTCAGCGCCCCGCCTCACGGCTACCACAGCCGCAGACGCTGGCAGCAGCAGAACCCGTCCCACCGCTCCGAGGAGCCACCCACCACCAGCTGAGGCTCTCCTCTTACGCGGCCAAGCTGTAGTTATCGGTGCATTGTGCTTGACAGATCTCCAGGTCGAACCTGCGCAGGAACGCCTGCCACAGCAGGTCGGCCTGAGCGGCGGACCGGCTGGTGGCCGACGACCACAGCCAGACCGGCTTGGGGCGGGCATCATCGAGCGCACCTTCGGCGAGACCCGCCGCCGCGTCAAGGTCATCGTCCGCTTCCCCGGCGAGACCAGCTGCGTCTCCCTGGTCTGGGCCGTACTCGATCGCGCCGCCCGCGGCTGGCGCGGCTTCACCAGCACCAGCACGGGCCTGCGCATCCTGCAAGACCTCCGCCGAGCCCTGCTCCACCCGCCCACACAGCTCCACCCGACCGACGACCCGGCCTTGGCACCCGTCACCGAGGCCGTCTAAGATCCACTCACGGCACCTACCTCGTCGAGCCTTTTACACCGCTCCGAGGACGCGACCTGGCGGTTGACCTATGGACCTATCGGCGTAGTCCGAATGCCGCTCGCTCCGCCACTGACGAAGAGACCCAGGTCGCACTGGAAGGTCGCACCGGGCGCGGTACCAGCCTTGCGGCTGATTCGTTTCCCGGCCCGCGCCGCACCCGACGTGCCCTCTCGACATCGGACGCTCCGCGTGCCTTACCGATGGTCAGCCACCGACCTCGGTGGCTGACGGCCTCGAAGTCCACAGAGGCGAGATGGTGCTCCCGAGATAGCGGTAGCGGATCACCTTGACGCGGGATGCGCCGGTGACCTCGACCCCGTTATGGGCGGTTCCGGTCGGCAGAACCGGCGGCGCAATTGGCTCCAGCTGAGCCTGTGATTAGCCGGTATGGCTGAGCGTGGCGGTGCGGATGCCGCGGCGCAGGAGAGCGGGAAGGCACAAGATCGTGCCGAGGGCGCCGGTCCACACCGCCGCCTGCAGCCCGCCCAGGGCGGTGGTGGCGGCGGCGAGCAGGGATCCCAGGGCGACCGCACCCCACAGCAGGAACCGCTGCACGGCGGCCACCCGGCCCAGCAGCTCCGACGGGGTCTGCGTCTGGCGCAGGGTCAGTGAGGTGGGGCTGAACACGCCTTCACCCACGCAATGCACGACGCTGCCGATGATCAGGCCGGCGGCTCCCAGAGCGCCGGGGGCTCCCAGCATGGGCATGGCCACGATGCCCAGCACCGAGACGGTGGCGGCGAGCATGAGCGCGCGCGGACTGCCCAGACGCCTGATGAGGGCGGCGGAGGCGAGGTTCCCGATCGGGTAGCCGGCCGCGGCCGAGCCCACCACGATCCCGATCCACAGCGGGGACAGCCTGAGGATGTTGCGGCAATACAGGACCAGGCTGGTCTCCACCATGGACAGGAACAGGACGTAAACGGTGCCGCAGGCCAGGACCGGCTCCAGGACCGGGTGCCTGAGCACGAATCTGAGCCCGGTGGCGACGTCTCGCCGTATCCAGCCGCGCTCCGGCGCGGGCTTGGCGGGTGGCACCTCCCGATGCCGGATCATGATCAGTGTCACAAGCGACGCGCCGAAGCTGAGGGTGTTGGCGAGGAGTGCGCCGGCCAGGCCGAGCACGGCGATCACCGGCCCCGCGAGCATCGGCCCGACTGCCTTGGCGGCTGATTCCGACAGCGCCAGGCGGGTGTTGCCGCTGTGCAGCTCGCCCGGGTCGCCGAAGAGAGCGGGCAGATAAGAGGTATAGGCGACCTGGAAGAACACCACCGCGCAACCACTCAGCACGACCAGCGCGAAAAGCAGGGCGAAGGTGAGAACGCCGGTGACCGCCAAGACCCAGATCGCGCTGAACGCGATCAGCTGTACGCCGTTGCCGACCAGCATGACCGTGCGGCGAGGCAACCGGTCCACGATGGCCCCCGCGGGTAAGCCGAGCGGCAGGAAAGGCAGGAACAGAGCGAACGGCAGCAGCGCGGCCTGCGCCGGGGACGCGCCCAACACCGTCACCGCGAGCAAGGGCAGCGCCAGCGTCATGAAGTGGTCTGCGATCAATGACATCGACTGCCCCGCCCACAGCAGTCCGAAGTCACGCCGGGCCGTCGCTCGCGTGGGCTCAGCGGACTCCGGCACGGACCTCATGCCTGCTGCCAGAAGTCACGAAGCAGCGAGTGGACGGTGTGCGCCTCCTCGACATGGCTGAACGAGCCGCTGCGCTCCAGCATGTGGAAGCGGGCCTGAGGTGCGAAGCGCTCGAAGTCGCGCTGCAGCGCCGGATGCAACGCCCTGTCGTAACGACCGGTCAAGACCATCAGGGGAAGGCCTATCTCCTTGAGCCGGGGCCGGAAGTCCGGGATCCTGGCCACCTCGCCCCCGATCATGAAGTCGACGTCCTCGCCGCAGAAGATCGGATAGAGCTCGAGGTTCCTGGCGCCGGGCTCGTCGGCCAGCAGGGCGGCGTTGCCGGGATCGTAGAACCTGACCAGGGCCGCCGCCCTGGCGAACTCCTGCCGCAGCGGCTCGTCGGTGGAGCGCAGCCCATCCAGCCGCAGCGCCTGGATCCGCTCCCACACCTCGGGCAACTGCGTGGCCAGCTCACGGTTGATGTTGGCATGGTTGAGCTGCCACATTTCCGGGCTGTGCAGGGTGTTGGCCAAGGTGACGGTGCGTGCCAGGGCGGGATGGTCCAGGGCGATCGCCTGCGCGATCAGCCCGCCGTAGGAGAAGCCGTACAGGTGCGCCGGGCCCAGGTGCTCGAGCAGCGCCGCCACATCGGCGACGTCGCCGGCGAAGGTGATCTCGGTGAGGTCTTGCGGGCGATCGGAGCGGCCGCGGCCGAACAGGTCCACGTAGATCACCCGATGATCCACCGCGAGGGCGTCGAAGTGCGGGTGGAAGATCACATGTGATCCCGCGGGACCCAGCCCCGAAAGCAGCAGTACGGCCTCGCCCTCTCCGTGCTGCTCCACCCAAATGCGGCGACCGTGGATCTCGTAGGGCTGGCCGTGCGGATGTTCGATCATGGCGTTCAGTTTTGCCGAGGTCGGAGACGGCCGCTGGCGGTTATCGGACCTCAGGAGGCGACGCTTTGTCCGAAGGGATGACCATGGTCCAGCCCTCGACCAGGTCATTCATGATCTCACCGAACTCCTGCACCGGTTCGTTGTTGATGTGGGTCTCGAAGTCGGCCTCGCCGTGTAGGACGTCGTAGACGTATACGACGTCGGGTTCCGTCTCCACCTCCCACACGTCCTGTCGCAGAGTGCCCGGCTCGCACTCCCTGGCCACCTGGGTAGTGCAGCGCGGGAACTCCAGGAACTCCGATCGCTTGCCTGGTCTGACGACCATTCTGACGAGTGCTTCGTACATCGCAGGCTCCTGGCCTTGGCTGGGTTGCACCGGCCGGTCTTCCCGGCCGGCGTGGGGTGGGTTCTAGCGGGGATTGCCGGCGCGCCAGGCGACGTAGTCGGTGACCGCCGTGGCGAGCCCGGCCTCAACCGTGTGGCCCGCCTGCAGGGGCGCAGCACCGCGATCAAGAGATCTGCCTACATGTCGATCTCCTTCCCGTGCTCGTGGCGCACGGTGTCTTTGATCCCCTTAATGATCTTTATCTGGGAGCAAAAGACCTTGTTTCTAGGGAGCGATGAACGCGAGCCGGAGGTGTGCTCGCGACGCCGCGATGACCGCGGGATCGTCCGAGGCCGAGGTCACCAACGCGTCGGGAATCGGCTGCAGCCAGGCGCCTTCGGAGCCCGCCGCCGAGGCCGGAGGGTAGCGGACGTCGGCCGCGGCGCTCCAGGGCGGTCAGGCAGGCGTTGGTCGCGATCCGGTACAGCCAGGACCGCAGCGACGATCGGTGCTCGAAGCCGGCGTTAGTGTTCCCGAACTTGCAACGGGCCGACCTGCCGTCGAACCGCCGACAGTGCGAGCCGAACTGGGAGCGGGAAGCTGACTTCGCAGCTCAGGGTCTATTTGGCAGTTGGTGTCACGTTGGTTAACGACACCCCTTGTCCCGTACGTCGCGTGCGAGGGGAGAGCGGACCATGCTGACCATGATCGGTCATGTCAGCCAGGAGCGGTACGAACAGATCATCACTCGCGGCCGGGAACTGGTTGAACTCCAGACCCGTTCCCAGTTCGAGCTCGGAGACCTGGCACTGGAGATCGAGCCGATGCAGCCGCACGGCGGCGGGCACCCGGACCGAGGCGAGGCGCTGTTCGGCGTCTTGGCCCCCGCTCGGGTCCGCGTCACCAGCCGCAAAGTGACGCTGCGTGACTGCCGCTGTGCGGTTTGACCACGGACTCCTTCGTGAGTCGCGCCGCCAAGTAGCAAAGAGTTATGTCTCTGGCACATTGCGTCGCCATTACGGGTGCGGCATACCGGCTTCGGCCGCCGGAGGGTCCAGCACCTGGAAGAGTAGGGTGACGTAACGGGCGAGCTCCTCCGGGGGCGCGGCGGCGAGCGCCGCCGTCCCGAGGACGCGGCGCATCAGCCACACCCCCGCCTGCACCGCGAGCATGAGTTCCGCCCGCATGCCCGCGTCGTCGCCGGGCAGTTCCTCGCCCAGGCGGCGTCCGGCGTGCCGGGCGATGGCGTCGCGCATGATCTCGGCCGCCCGCGGGTTGGCGGCCGACCTGAGCGTGAGCAGGAACGGGCCGAGTTCCTCGGCCTCCGGCGCCGTCCTGGCCGCGAGCGTGCGCGCGGTCCGCTCGGCCAGTTCACTGCCCGTGCCGGTGATGACGGTGGGCGGGGCGAAGGACACCTCGACCGCCTCGGCGAACAGCTCCTCCTTGGAGCCGAAGTAGCGGTTGATGAGCATCGCGGTCACGCCCGCGTCGCGGGCGATGTCGCGCACCCCCACCCCGTCGTAGCCGTGCCGGGTGAAGGCGTCGACCGCCGCGTCGAGGATGGCCTGCCGGGTGGCGGCGGCGTCGCGTTTGCGCCGGTCGGCGGCGGGGCCAGGGGTGGTTTTCGCGCTCATTCTACAAGTGTATACTTCAGGTAAGTCTACGACTGTATACATGCTTGTTTGAGGGATTCATGAACCTGCAACTCTCCGGGAAGCGCGCGCTTGTCACGGGTTCCAGCGCGGGTCTGGGCGAGGCCATCGCCAAGGCGCTGGCCGCCGAAGGGGCCGCCGTCGTGGTCCACGGCCGCGACCGCGACCGCGCGGAGGCCGTCGCCGCCGCCATCCGGGCGGAGGGCGGCGGCGCCGAGGTGACCATCGGCGACCTCGCCACCGACGCCAGCGCCGACGCCGTGGCCGAGGCGGCGCTGGCCGGCTGGCAGGCCGGTATGCCGCACCTGTAATGGCGACGCAATGTGCCAGAGACATAACTCTTTGCTACTTGGCGGCGCGACTCACGAAGGAGGCCGTGGTCAAACCGCACAGCGCAGTCACGCAGCGTTACTTTGCGGCTGGTGACGCGGACCCGAGCGGGGGCCCTCAGGGCCTGCAGCGCCGCGTCGGCGGCATCGTGCTCCGTCATGCCGCACAGTCTCCCGCGTACCCCGCCTGTCTGGTCCCCGGTCAGATCCTCGACCACCAACCGGCAGGTAGTTGGCGCGCGTAGCCAGGCGTGGATGGCCCGGCTGGTGGCGGGCGATGAGCACCTCCCCGACACCCCGACCCGCGCCGCTCTGCGCGTCTGACCTTGCCAGGGCCGCGTCAGGATCAGGAGCCCCTGGATGGGAACTGGGTCGGCGGGTCCGCATCGTCGGTGTTGAGCGCCAGGCGGATGGCCTCCCTCGTCCAGCCAAGCCCGAGATACAAGCGTGCAAGGTCGCCGTAAAGCAACGTATGGACCCGCGCCAGGAGGCGGGATTGAGTTCAGCGGCTCTGGCATACAGAGGTAGCGCTTGACGCAGCAACCGCAGCGCTTGCTGCCGGTGCCCGGTTTCCCACCTCAGCCACCCCATCTCCTGGAGCGCATGCGCTAGAAAACCGCGGACGCGTTGCGGATTGTGGGCCATCTCCGGAGTCGGAGAACCCAAGAACAGCCATTGGCGGTGATAATGATCTTGTGCGGAGTGTGACGTCCGGCTGCGGCGTGTACGGCGTTCGAGGAACTGCCGTCGCTGTCGGATCTGGAGAACTTTCAGAGGGCGCAAATCACACTTCGGAAACCAGTCCACGAGCTGGCGACCGACCATCGTGGTCTCGATTCTGTCGTCTGCCGTTCCAGGCATCTGCACCGGCGCCATCACCCACCCCTTTGCCTGGCGCCTCGCGCACACCCATGGGGACCTAGCCGATTCGGCGGGCCGCCACCCCGTGTTTGCACCTTTCAGGGGTCGGCGCCTAGAGTGCGCCAAGATGTTCTTCATCACCGCGATGACCTGCCTGGTGGCGTGCCGATGACCACCTTCCTGCGAGGGAGGTCTCCCGCAGGCAGCGGATGAACTCCGACTGGAGCGGTGATACGCCCTTTCTGGTGGCTGCGTAGACGGTCCTGGTCGGCTCGTCCTCCAGGGGTACCAGCAGGATGTCGGGGCGGATGGCGCCCGCCGCCAGTGACGGTACGAGCGCCAGCCCGAGCCCCGCGGCGACGAAGCCCTGCTTGGCGATCCATTCCCTGGCCGGGAAGGCGATGCGGGGCCGGAGGCCGGCACGCCGGTGGAGAGCGTTCAATGTCTCCGAGCCCTCGGGGAAGCCCTCGATCCAGGACTCCCCTTCCAGCTCGGCCAGGCGCAGACTCGTCTTGCCCGCCAGCCGGTGCTCTGCGGGCAGGGCCACCAGCAGCGGGTCGTCCAGGAGGTGGTGCAGGACGAAGCGGTTCTCCTCCAGCGGCTTGTCCGGATAGGCGCTCACCACCGCCACGTCGACCTCGCCGGTAAGCAGGCGGGCCAGCAACGGGCCGGTCGTGCTCTCCACCAGTGACAGGGCCACGCTCGGGTGTGTCCGCCCGAACGCGGCCATGGCGCGAGGGACCAGATCCGCATCAGCGGTGTCGAACGCTCCGACGCGCATCTGGCCCACGTGGTGCAGGTCGTGCCTCGCCGCCTCCAGCCTGTCCAGGATCGCGGTCGCGTGCTCCAGCAGGCGGCGGCCCTCATCGGTGAGCTCCACGCCGCGCGGGTGACGGTCGAAAAGCGCGACGCCGAGCTCGCCTTCCAGGGACGCGATCTGGCGTGACACGGCGGACTGGGTGTAGCCGAGCGAGTCCCCTGCAGCCGTGAAGGTCTTCCTGGCGGCCACCTCGGCGAAAACCTTTAGCCAGGAGACATCCATGACCCTTCCTCCCCGGATCGCTATGCGGCTTTCGCATGGTGGCCATGCCAGACATTCGTTGGTCACATCGACATGGAGAACCCTACGGTGATCGGCATGCGTATCGGACTCTATGGACTACACCGCGGCGACAACGTCGACCCCGATACCCTGGCCAGGCGGGCGCGGCTGGCCGAGGAGATGGGCTTCGAGTCGATCTGGGTAGGCGATCACATCGCGATGCCCCCCTCCCAGGACGAGCAAGGCCGTTTGGAAGCCGTGGTCACCCTGGCCCACCTGGCAGCCCTGACCACCACGATCAAACTCGGCTTCGGCGTCCTGGTGCTCTCCCAGCGCCAGCCGGTCCTGCTGGCCAAGCAGCTCACCTCTCTGGACCTGCTCTCGCGAGGCCGCCTGATCGTCGGCGTCGGCGCCGGCTATGTGGAACAGGAACTGGCCGCCATGGGCGTCTCGCTGGACAGCCGCGGCGCTCGTACAGACGAGTACCTGGCCGCCATGCAGGCTCTCTGGGACGATCGGCCATTCGCCGGAAAGTTCGTGACCATTGCGGACGTCGTCCAGCGCCCGCGTCCACAAAGGCGCCCGCCGATCGTGGTCGGCGGCCACTCCAGGGCGGCCATGCGCCGGGCGGTTCAGTCAGCCGACGGCTGGTACGGCGTCTACCTGACCCCGCAGGAGGCGGCACGCACGCTGTCCGACCTCCAGCACGCGACCAAGCTCTACGACCGGCCTGCGCACCTGGGCCCACTGGAGATCACGATCACCCCACCCCCGGGCCCCATCGATCGAGACAGCGTCCAGCGCTACGCCGCATTGGGCGTTCACCGCCTGACGATCCAGCCGCTGGACGCCGACATGGAGGCCACGGTGAGAGCCGGCGCAGGTCTCGTGGGGACCTGAACCAACGAGTTCGTGCCGCCCAGCCAGACCGGCTCGGCGCCCGGCTCCTGGCCGGGCTCGGCGAACGCCAGCGGCGACAAGCGCACCGCCGGGGCTGCCACAGCGCCGGCTGGGTTGCGTCTGCCGGTCCGGTCCTACCCCGCCTCCATGATCGTGGCCGCCTCCCTGGCCCAATGGCGGGCCTGGACCGGCCTGCCGTTCGACACCGACGGCCCGGTCGCGGATGGCCTTCCATGTCAAGCGGGCCAAGGCGGAGCTGGAGGAGATCCGGCCCGCCAGCGGGCGACCAGCGAGCGGCTGATCGGCACCTACCGTCAGGTGCTGGAACGTCTCGACTCCGGCAGTGAGACCTCGGCCGCCGGGGTCGAGGCGGTGGCGCGGGCCATGGAGGCGGTGACCTCGTACGCCGATAACGCCGGGCAGGCCGGCCTGCCAGTAGGAGTGGAACGGCGAACCGGGTTGGGTGTCACATCTGTTGACGCTGTGCGTGATGATGATCGACGGTGGCCCCGTCGTGATCTCTGGCGGGAGTCCCTGACCAGCCGATCTCTATAGGAGAGGTGCCTGATGGCCCTGCCGGTGATGACGGTGGAGCAGCGTGCTAAGGCGTTGGCGAAGGCGGCCGAGGCGGTCACGCCGCCGGAACCCGGGGCGGGGGCTCTGACATAAGGGGGCCTTACTGCGCACCCCGACCTGGGAAAACCCCACTTTGATCGTTATCGAGCCGGACTTACCCCCTCATGTTCGAGCCGGCACCCCGAGATCGCGGCCTCTTCCCAACGCGTTCCGGCCGCGTCCTGACCTGGGGACGCGCGGCCCAAGATCCACTCAATGTGGATTCTGGGCGTATGTGGTCTGAGGGCCAGCACCCGGAATCCGGCGGGGAGACCGACCTGGTGCTCGCGCTGGCCATGGCCCCAGTACCGAGCTCGGTGCCGACGAGGCCTTCGCGACCGCCGCGGCGTTGGCTGCCGCCGCAGGTCAGTGCTGTGGCGGAGTCGGTCGCTTGTGCGGTCCCGCTATTGACGCTCCATCAGTTCGGTGGCTTGCCGACACTGACATGCGGTTACACAGAGCTACTTTGCGTCCTATGGCACCGACCCGAGCGTCGGGCCTGGCAGGACGTGCCCTGGCAGGCGGCCGACCCGTGGGTGGTCAAGGAAGAGCAGATGGGCCGCGCCTCTCGGATCGTGCTGCAGCACGACCTGGCCCGCGGCACGGTCCAGCGGGTCAGCAGGTGGGAGTACCTGACCGGGATCACCGATGCCGAACGCGAGCGGATGCGCGCCGAGCGCCTGGCCCGTGGCGAGCCCTACGAGACGACCTGTGGACGACGATGCCCAGGCTGCCCGCGACCACGGCCAGGACGCCGAGACGGATGTGGACGCCGATGTGGCCGTGCGCCGCGCTGCATCCGCCGGGCAGCCACGACGCGCCCTGGGGAGAACTGCAGCCCGACCGGCTGGCCGAGCGTTTCCTCGGCCGTCATGCCCGAACGCATCCCGACCTGTTCGAGGACCTGCTGTCCGAGGCCACCACCGCGCAGGCCGCGCGACTGCTGACCGTGGCCACCCGAGCCGCCGCCCATCCCGTCTTCGCCGACGCCCTGGCCAGGCAGGTGACCGGATGGTGCCTGAACCAGCCGAACGTGTTAGGCGGCCCCGCGATCCAGGTAGCCACCCAGGTCGAAACCCCCGCTCCGCTGCTACAGGCGCTGCAACGACTCCTCGATCGGCCCACCACCACACCTGATGAGCTGGGCCGACCAGCTTCCCGACACCAGTTATGCCCTGGCCGAATGGGCCAACCGCGTCACCGAACGCCTCACCCTGCACTACCGCGACCAAGACGACCTGCCCAACCTCGCCATGAGCCTGAACAACCAGTCTGTCCGCCTGGCGGAGCTGGGACGGCGCGAGGAGGCGCTGCAGGCCATCACCGAAGCCGTCCAGGTCTACCGCCGCCTGGCCGACGCCCGCCCTGCTGCACACCAAAGGGAGTTGGAGCAATCGCTGAGGGTCTTGGCCTGGCTTCGCGAAGACGTTGGCGAGCCTGACTCTACGGACGGCTGACGTGTCCCTTCTCCGCCCGATCTCCACGAACTTACCTGCGCCTACCGGTATGAGCTCATCGGACACACCCGCTTGAGGTCTGCGGAGAGCAGCGGCGGCTGACCTTTGAACGCTGCTGCCCAGCGTGCTCGGGGTCGAGGAACCCAGGAACAGCCGTTGGCGCTGAGAATGATCTTGCACAACGCGTGACGGCCGGCTTCAGGGTGTGATCGCCCTGCCTGGTGGTTTCTGGCCCGTGGAGGATGCGGTTGTCGGTGAGCGAGGGCACGGTGAAAACGCATCTCAATCGCCTGATGGCAAAGCTCGGAGTGACCAGCCGGGCACAGGTCGTTGTGCTGTCGTACGACTGTGGGCTGGTCAACCCCGCCTCCCGATAAGTTGTGAAGTCGTGTGTTTCGGGCCGTGACGCGCCGTATTTCCATAGTATTGATGGGGCTTGCGCTCACCGGCGATCGGGCTGCTGACCTGGGGTTGAGGGTCGGTGGGGCAGGTCTTGGGTGAGGTCGACATCGATTTCATTTGCAATTTCATGCGTCATTTCCAGCTAATTTGAAGTGAGTGTCAAGGCCTGTCCGATGTCCTTACGATTGACGCTTGGGGAGCATTTGGCATGAGGTAAAGCTGGGCACTCGTCAGGGGCTGGGACCATTATGGAGATAACTCTGCTGGGGGCGACGGAAGCTCGTGTTTCGGGAGTCAGCGTTTCTCTTTCGCCACTGGAACGCAACCTCCTCGCGGTGCTCGCGTTGTCAAAAGGAACGGTCATCTCCACGGACCGGCTGATCGACTGTTTATGGGGCGACCGGCCGCCCGCCACGCCGCGTTCCAGAGTGCAGGGGCTCGTCTCGTCGTTGCGCAGGAAGATCGGCGGCGCGCTGGTCACCCGGCATCCCGGCTACCTGCTCGAAGCGGACGAGATCGCGGTCGACCTGGACGAATGCGAGGATCTCGCACGACAGGCCCGGCTCGCCGACTCGCCCGCCCAGGCCGCGCAATACCTGCGCGAAGCGCTGGCCCTGTGGCGTGGTGAGCCGCTGGACGGGGTGTCGGCGCCGGGCACCGAGTTCGACCGCGTCCGCCTGGAGGAGCTGAGGCTGGCCCTGCTGGAGGAGCGGTATGCCGTGGACCTGGAGCTCGGCCACCACGTCGACCTGGTGGCCGAGCTGACCGCAGCGGTGTCGGCGCACCCGCTGCGCGAGCGACTCGCGGGTCTGCTCATGCTGGCGCTCTACCGCTGCAACCGGCAGGCCGACTCGCTCAAGGTCTACCAGGCGCTGCGCGACCGGCTGGCCGAGGAGCTGGGCAGCGACCCCTGCGCCCACGTACGCGAGGTGCACGCGATGATCCTCCGGGGGGACGAGGGCACGGCCGCCCGAGACCCGGCGAGCGCGACCCCGCCCAAGACCGGCACGGTCAGCAGGCCCGCCCAGCTCCCCGCGGGCGTCGGCCACTTCACCGGCCGCGAGACGGAGCTGACCCAGCTGACCAGGGTCATCGCCGAGACGGGTAACGAATCGCGGGTGCTGATGGTCTCGGGCGCGGGCGGCCTGGGCAAGACCGCGCTGGTCGTCCAGTGGGCGCACACGGTGGCCGACCGGTTCCCTGACGGCCAGATCTTCGTCGACCTGCACGGCCAGGTTCCGCTCCAGGCGCTGTCGCCGCGCGACGCCCTGGGCGCGGCGCTGGGGGCGCTGGGCGTGCCCAAGGCCGACATCCCCGTGAGCGCCGACGAGCGGGCCGCGCTCTACCGCACGCTGATCAGCGGACGCCGCATGCTGGTCGTGGCCGACGACGCCGGAGGACTGGAGCAGATGCTCCCGCTCGTCCCACCGGCCGCGACGAGTCAGCTCGTGGCCACCAGCAGGCGCAGGCTCGCCGTGGCGGCCCACCACGCGGCCCAGGCCGTCACCGTCAAGCCGATGACGCCCCAGAACAGCAGAGACCTGCTCGCCCGGATCGTCGGCGCGGAGCGGCTGCGCGATCCGGCGGCGGCCGAGCTCGTGCGCTGGTGCGGCGGCTGGCCGCTGGCCATCAGGATCGCGGGCACGAGGCTCGCCGCGCGGCCGTGGCAGCCGCTGTCGCTGTTCGTCGAGGAGCTCGACGACATGTCCGACCTGACGCTGGACGGCGACCCGCGCAGCGTGCGGGCGGCGCTGGCCGGCGCGCACATGGGGCTCAGCCCGGCGGCGGCCCACCTGTTCGGGCGGCTCGGGCTCAACCGCACGGCCTCGATCCACCTCAACGACGACATCCCAGGCAGCTCACGGCGACGGGTGCGGCGGCTGCTCGACGAGCTGGCGGCGGTGCACCTGATCGCCGAGGTGGGCCAGGACAGGTACCTGATACACGAGGTCGTCCGCAGGTTCGCCCGGCAGTGCGCCACCGAGATGGCCGACCGCGACAGCGTGGACGACTGGATGCGGAGATCCGACGGCCGTGTGGCGGATTCCCAGCCGATCTGAAGCGACTTCGAAGCGCTCGTTGTTTCACTGGCCCCTCACAGCGAGGCGAGGTGGGGATGGGCGCTTTACGCAGTCACGGGCTGTTCGGCAGCTTTCTGGAGGTCGCCGGCGAGCAGCCGTCGCGCCCGGCGATCGTGGACAACGGCACGACGGTGACGTACGCCGAGCTGGAGAGACTGGCGTCGGAGGTGGCGCGGAGCGCCGGGCCCGGTGTCGTGGGGGTCCCCGCGACGCACTCGGCCGGTACCGTCGCGGCCCTGCTCGGCGTCTGGGCGGCCGGAGGAACGTACTGTCCCGTCGATCCGGCGTTCCCGGAGACGAGGCGGCGGGCCATGCTGGACGCCGCGGGCTGCCGGTTCCTGCTGGGAAGCGGTCCGCTGCAGGGCCGGGAGGTGCCCGCCGGGCTGGCCTACGTCCTGTTCACCTCGGGTTCCACTGGCGCGCCGAAGCCGGTCATGACGTCCCACCGGGCGATCGAGGCGACCATACGATCGTTGCGCGAGCTGTTCGCGATGGAGACCGGGGACCGCGTCCTGCAGTTCGCCTCCCTGAACTGGGACACCTGCTTCGAGGAGATCCTGCCCACGCTGACCGGTGGGGCCTGCCTGGTCTTCCACGACGACGCGCATTCCGGCTCATTCCCGCGCTTCCTGCGCATGGTCGAACGCGAGCGGATCACCGTGCTGAACCTGCCCACCGCGTTCTGGCACGAGCTGGTCACCTACCTGGCCGACGAGAAGAGCGGCCTGCCCGAGTGCGTACGGCTGGTGGTCATCGGGGGCGAGGCCGCCAACCCGGCCAGGCTCACCGACTGGCACGCTTTGGACACCGGCCGCGTACGGCTGCTCAACACGTACGGCTGCACCGAGACCACGCTCATCACCCACGCCGCCGACCTGCACGGCCCGTACGAGAAGGTGCCGATCGGGCGGCGGCTGCCGCACGTGGCCGAGCGGATCGGCGAGGACGGCGAGCTGCTGATCGGCGGCCAGGCGATCGCGGACGGGTACCTCGGCCTGCCGGAGGCGACCGCTGCCAGGTTCGTGACGATCGAGGGCGAACGCTACTTCCGCACCGGCGACCGCGTCGGCCGGACGCCCGGCGGGATGCTGGTGCACCGGGGCCGGATCGACGACGAGCTCAAAGTGCGCGGCATCCGCGTGGACCCGGCCGAGGTGGAGGCGCACATCGCGGCCCACCCGGAGGTCGGCGCGGTGGCGGTCACCGGGCTGAAGATGGCCGACCACACGGTGCTGGCCGCGTACGTGGTGCCCCGCACGAGCGCCGGTCTCGGCGTGGACCTGCGCGACTACCTGCGCGACCGGGTGCCCGCCCACCTCATCCCCAGCCGCATCGCCATCGTCCCCGACCTCGTCTACACGGCGAGCGGCAAGGTCGACAGGCGCCGGACCAAGGAGATCCCGCATGAGCGTTGACGGAGTATCGGACATCTTCCGCCGCGTACTGGAAAACGATGACATCGACGCCGAGTCCGATTTCTTTGCGTTCGGCGGCGACTCCCTCCTGGCCACCAGGGTGCTCAGCGCGATCGCCAGGACGTACGGCGTCGAGCTGACCTTCGACGACTTCCTGCTCGCCCCCACCCCGGGAACGCTGGCCGAGAAGGTCCTGCGATGAGGGTCGTCGTGGCCGGAGCCGGGCTGGCCGGGCTGACGGCCGCCGCCGACCTCGCCCGAGCCGGCGCCGAGGTGACCGTCCTGGAGGCCCGCGACCGGGTCGGCGGCAGGACCCGCGGCGTCGAGGTGGCTCCGGGGAGCTGGGCGGACGCCGGGGCCGCCTACCTCGGCGACCGGCACACCGAGCTGCACGCCGTGCTCGCCCGCCTGGGCCTGAAGACCACGCCGACGACGATGGCGGGCGAGAGCACGTTCGCGCTCGGCAACGGCCGGGACACGCGCCCGGGCCGGTTCCCGCCGCTCAACGCGGTGGCGCTGGGCGAGCTGTTCGACCTGCTCGACGAGCAGACCGCCGCGGTCAGGGCCGAGGCCCCCTGGCTCACCGCACAGGCCGCCGCGGCCGACGATCTCACCGCGCGGGAGTGGGCCGAGCGCCACCTGAGTCACCCGGACGCCAAGCTGTTCTTCCCGCTGTTCCTCGGCGAGATGATGGCCGCCGACCCGGCCGACGTGTCCGTCCTGCACATGGCGTTCTACCTGCGCTCGGGTGGCGGCCTGCGCTACCTCAACGCGTTCGAGGGCGGGGCGCAGCAGGACCGCGTGGACGGCGGCGCGCACCAGATCTGCGAGCAGCTCGCCCTCCGGCTGGGCCGCCGCGTACGCCTGTCCGAGCCGGTCCGCGCGATCCACCAGGACGCCGGCGGGGCGAGCGTACGTACGGATCAAGGGGAGTTCCGCTGCGACGCGGTCGTCGTCGCCCTGCCGCCCAGGTTGGCGGACGGGATCGACTACCGGCCCGGCCTGCCCGTCAGCAGATCGAGCGACCGGACCGCCCCCGGCTGCGCGGTGAAGGTGCACCTGATCTACCCCGAGCCGCTCTGGCGGGCCTACGGCCTGTCCGGTTGGTCGGTCAGCTCCCGCGGACCGCTCCTGTCCACGGTGGACGACTCGCCCGCCGATGGGGGCGCGGGGGTGCTGACCGGGTTCGTCACCGGCAGGGAGGCGCACCGGTACGCCGCCCTGACCGCGGCCGAGCAGCGGGCGGAGGCGCTCGCCCAGGCCGCCGGGCTGTTCCCGCGGCTGCCGCCGCCGACCGGCTTCCACGTCACCGACTGGGTCGGTGAGGAGTACAGCCGCGGCTGCTACGCGGCCCTGTTCGGCCCCGGCGACTGGGTTCGCCACGGCCCGCACCTGACCAGCGCGCACCAGCGGGTGCACTGGGCCGGCACGGAGACGAGCACCGAGTTCTTCGGGCTCATGGAGGGCGCGATCCGCTCGGGTCACCGGGTGGCCGGAGAAATACTCACCATTGGGAGGGTGGCATGACCACCAGTTCCATCGCCCCGCCGGACGTGCGGGAGCGCTTCATGACCGAGCCGGACCTGGGCGCGGGCAACTTTCTGGAGTACGCGGCGCGGTACAACCCCCACAACACCGTGCCGTTCGTCTACAGCCACACCACCGATCACCGGGGCGAGGTGGTGCTGGACGGGCACAGCCTGCTCGACCTCGTCGCGCTGCGCGACAGGTACGCCCGCTGGTACCGGGCCAACGGAGTGCGCGCTGGCGAGCCCGTGGGCATCGTCGTGGCCGAAGGGCTGGAGCCGCTGCTGCACTACCTGGCGCTCACGGCACTGGGCGCGATCCCGGCCATGGTCAACGACGCGATGCGGGCCGACGTCATGGCCCGCTACCTCAACCACGTGGGCGTGGTCGGCATCGTGGCCGACGACACGACCAGGCTGGCCTCGGCCTACCGCGCGGACCCGCAGCGCCGGCCCCGGTTCATCGCGCTGGCCGCCGAGGTGCAGGCCTTCGACTGGACCTCTACTGAACTGCCCGCCGAGTACCCGTACCGGCACCAGCCGGACGACGTGTGCGCGCTCATCCACAGCTCGGGCACGACCGGCACGCCGAAGTCCACGATCCTCGGGCACAAGAGCTTCTGGGACGGCAAGCAGCCGCGAATGGTGCGCTTCCCGGCGGAGCCGTACGACAAGCTCATGTCGCTCATGCCGCACACGCACGCGGGCGGCCTCAGCTACTTCCTGACCGCGGTCCTGCTCGGCCTGCCGACGGTCGTGATGGCCGACTGGCGGCGGACCGCGGTGGAACCGGTCATGGAGGCGTTCCAGCCGACCATGCTCGCCTCGTTCCCCCGCACGTTCGTGGAGCTCGCCACGGGGGAGCCGCCGGCCAAGGGCGCGGCGAAGGTGCACTCGTGGTTCAACACCGGCGACTCCGCGCACTACGGGCACATCCGGCGGCTGGTCCAGCTCGGCGAGCGGCCGCCGGGGCTGATCAAGGCATGGCTGCTGCCGAAGGATGAGGCGGACGCGGAGCCCAAGGCGGGCTCGCAGTTCGTGGACGGGCTGGGTTCGTCGGAGATGGGCATGGCGCTGTTCGGCGGCCTCACCACGCCGGAGACCCCGCGGAACGACCGCTGCGTCGGCAAGGCGCAGGAGGCCGTGATCAAGGCCGCCGTGCTCGATGAGGACGGCGAGGAGGTGCCGGTCGGCACGGTCGGCCTGCTGGGCGTGATCACCCCGTCGCGCACCCCCGGCTACTGGAAGAACCAGCGGCTGACCAGCAGCTTCGAGCTGAACGGCTACTGGCTCACGGGCGACGTGGCCCGCATGGACGCCGACGGCGCCTTCTACCACCTGGACAGGACGGTCGACGTCATCGACACCGCCGCAGGACCCGTCTACAGCCTGCCCATCGAGGAGGTGTTGCTCGCCGACTGCGGCGACGTGGTGAGGGACTGCTCGGTCGTCGGCGTCCCGGGGGTGCGGGGGCAGGTGCCGATCGCGGTGGTTCAGCTTCAGCGGGGCGCCTCCGCCGAAGGGCTCCTGGAGCAGGCCAACAAGGAGCTCGCCGCCGTCGACCTGGCCCCGCTGGCCCAGGTGATCGTCGTCGAGGAGTTCCCGCTCGGTCCTACGGGCAAGGTGCTCAAGCGCGAGCTGCGCACCCGGTTCGCGGGCCTGTTCGCGACGAAGTGAAGCCGTACCAGTACGGGCGGACCGCCCTGGTCGAGCCGGACTGGCGGCGCCTGCCCGGCTGGCGCGACGTCACTCGGGCCCAGTGGCGCGATCCCCAGTGGCAGCGGGCCCATTGCGTGAAGAACCCGAGGCAGCTGCGGGCCGTCGTGGGCGGCCTGCTGACCGAGAACTTCCACGCCGAGCTCGCCGCCGACATGGCCGAATACGCGACCATGTCGACCCTGATCCCGCCGCAGATGCTCAACACCATGGCGCCGCTGGAGTTCAGCGGCGCCGCCTCGTTCACCGACGCGTTCGTCGCCGACCCGGTGCGCCGGTACATGCTGCCCATCCGCTCCGACCGCGATCCGGAGTGGCCCAGCCACCCCCGCGCGCAGCGGGACTCGCTGCACGAGGCCGAGATGTGGGTGACCGAGGGCCTGACCCACCGCTATCCCACCAAGGTCCTGGCCGAGCTGGTGACCTCGTGCCCCCAGTACTGCGGGCACTGCACCCGGATGGACCTGGTCGGCAACTCCACGCCGCAGGTCGACAAGGCCAGGTTCGCGCTGCGGCCGGACAGCCGCCAGGAGCTAATGCTCGACTACCTCAAGCGGACGCCGGGCGTGCGCGACGTGGTGGTGTCCGGCGGCGACGTGGCCAACGTGACCTGGCGGCGGCTGGAGGAGTTCCTGACCCACCTGCTGGACCTGGAGTCGGTCAGGGACATCCGGCTGGCCACCAAGTCGCTCGTCGGCCTGCCGCAGCACTGGTTGCGGCCCGACGTGAGGGAGGGCATGGCCCGGGTGGCCGGGCTGGCCCTGCGCCGCGGCGTCAACCTCGCCGTCCACACGCACGCCAACCACGTACGCTCGGTGACCCCGCTGGTCGCCGAGGCGACCCAGGCGATGCTCATGGCCGGGGTGCGCGACGTACGCAACCAGGGCGTGCTCATGCGCGGCGTCAACGCCACCCAGGCCGACCTGCTCGACCTTTGCTTCGCGCTCCAGGGCGAGGCGGGCATCCTGCCGTACTACTTCTACCTCTGCGACATGATCCCCAACGCCGAGCACTGGCGGATCCCCGTCCACGAGGCCCAGCGGCTCCAGGAGTCGATCATGGGCTACCTGCCCGGCTACGCCACGCCGAGGATCGTCTGCGACGTCCCCTACGTGGGAAAACGCTGGGTGCACCAGGTCGTCGCGTACGACCGCGAACGCGGGATCTCGTACTGGACGAAGAACTACCCCACGGCCGTCGAGGCGGACGCCGACCCCGACCGTCGCTACCCGTACTACGACCCGATCTCGACCCTGCCCGCGTCCGGCCGCGCCTGGTGGTCGGACGGGCCAGACAAGGAGCATTAAATGTCTCGGTACGTCTGGGAAGACACCCACCCGGGAATCGAACGGCTCAAGGCCCGCGTCACCCCGGCCCGCGACCGGGTGGTCGCGCACCCGATCTACTCGGCGCTGGACACGCATGAGGCGATCACCACGTTCATGGAGCACCACGTCTACGCCGTGTGGGACTTCATGTCGCTGCTCAAGTCGCTGCAACGGCAGCTCACCTGCGTCAGCGTGCCGTGGGTGCCCAGCGGGCCGACCGGCAGCCGCCGCCTGATCAACGACATCGTGCTGGTCGAGGAGAGCGACGAACTGCGCGGCGGTTTCATCAGCCACTTCGAACTCTACCTCGAAGGCATGACGCAGGCCGGCGCGGACCACACCGCCATCGACGCGTTCGTCGGCGAGCTGCGGGCCGGAAACGGCGTGTCCGAGTCGCTGGTCACGGCGGGCGTTCCGGAGCCGTCGGCGGCGTTCGTCGGCACGACCTGGCGCTTGATCGAGCAGGCTCCGGTGCACTGCCAGGCCGCCGCGTTCGCGTTCGGCAGGGAGGACCTGATCCCGGACATGTTCGAGCAGGTCGTCAAGGTGAACGCGGACGGGGACGGCCGGCTGGACACGTTCGTGGACTACCTCGCCCGGCACATCGAGGTGGACGGCGAGGAGCACACCCCCATGGCCATGCAGATGCTCGCCGACCTGTGCCAGGACGACGAGGCCAAGTGGGAGGAGTGCGCGACGACGGTCAACGGCGCGCTTGAGGCCAGATCCAAGCTCTGGGACGGCATCCTCGCGGCCATGTGAGCTGTGAGATGGCCATGTGAGAAGGGCCCCGGCGATCACGTCGCCGGGGCCCTTCCGCTCAGCGGACCCAGGAGCGGGTGAGCTCCTGGATGACGCTCCCGTCAGGGTCGGCGAGCTTGCGCGCCACGTACGCGCGCCCGTACTCGCTGGTCTGGACGCGGAACGCCGGCCGCTCGTCGGTCAGTGTCCGCACGACCACCTCGGCGACCTCCCGCGCCACCTGCGCGCCCTCGATCGCCCTGCTCGCCACCCATTTCCGGTACGCCCGGTACGCGTCGGCATAGGGCCCGGCCATGGCCAGCATCGCCGCCGGATCGACGCCCGAGCCGGCGATGAACGCGGTGTCCAGCACGGCCGCGGGCTCGATCAGCGACACGCTCACCCCGACCTCGGCCGCGACCGGCGCCAGGCCCTCCATGAACCCCTCGATCGCGAACTTGGCCGCCGAGTACGCCTCGTTGAACGGCTGCCCGATGACGCCGCGCACGCTGCTGATCGTGATCAGCCGTCCGCCGGTCGCCCGCAGGTGGGGCATGGCGGCCCTGCTCATCGCCACCGCGCCGAAGAAGTTCACCTCCATCGAGGCGCGCAGGTTCTCCATCGAGTTGAGCTCCACGGTGTGGCTGACGCCGAGGATCCCGGCGTTGTTGACCAGCGCGTCCAGCCGCCCGTGCATGGCGATGACGGACCTGATGCAGTCGTGGACCGACTCAGGGTCGGTGAGCTCCAGGCTGACCACGTCCACCGAGAGCCCGGCCTGCTCGGCCGCCTCGCGCAGGGCAAGGTCGCCGTCGGGCCGCCGTACGGTGCCCAGAGTCGTGAACCCCGCCTGCGCGGCGGCGATCGCGGTCGCCAGCCCGATCCCCGAGGAGGCTCCGGTGACAAGGACGGTCTTCATGAAGGTCTCCCCGAGGGCTCTGCCATGGGTGGTGCGATCGTGAGCAGGCGCTGCATGCCTGCCAGCGGGACAAGGGACAGGACGCCGACGAGCGTGGCGGCCAGCATGGTGAGCTTGGCCGCGTCGAGCACGCCCAGCTGGGCGGTGAGCGACGACACGGCCCAGCCGCCGGCCAGGGTGCTGATCGGGATGACGCCCCAGGTCACGGTCCGGTACGCGCCGTGGATGACGGCCTGGTCGCCGATGGGCACCCTGGCCTGGCGGACGGCCGCGCTGTTGATGTTGTACCAGGCGAAGAAGAACCCGTACGAGGCCAGCGTCAGGGCCAGCACGATCGCGGGCGGGAACGTCGGCACGGCCAGCAGCCCGAGCCCCGACAAGGAGTGGGCGACCATCGAGATCGCCAGCATCCGCCCGGAGCCCACACGGCCGCTGACCTTGGGCGCGACCAGCGCTCCGAGTACGGCGCCGACCGCCGCGACCGACATGACCGTGCCGAAGAGCCCGGCCGACAGGTGCAGTCCCTGGTAGGCGAGCACCGGCATCTGGGTGACGAAGATGGGGCCGCCGATGTTCGCCAGGAGCGTGCCCGCCGTGCTGCGTCGCAGGATCGGGTCCATCCAGTTCATGCGCACGCCGGCCATGGCCCGCGACAGGATCCGCCGCCGCTCGGCCGTACGCTCGCCGAAGGGCCGCATCGAGCGGATCGCCGCGGCGGAGAACAGGAAGCTGACCGCGTCCACCAGCAGCGCCGCCACCCCGAGCACCTGGTACAGGCCGCCGGCGATCGCGGGCCCGCCCAGCTCGGACGCGGTCCTGCTGGCCTCCATGCGCGAGTTGCCGCGCACCAGCTCGCGGGACTCCACCGTGGCGGCGATGGCGGGCATGTAGCCGATGTTGAAGAACACGGTCGCGGCGCTGATCACCGCCACGCACACGAACAGCAGCGGCACCGACAGGAAGCCCTGCCAGTAGGCGATCGGGATGATGACGATCGCCGCGAACCTGACCAGGTCGCAGGCGATGAGCATCCGCCGCAGGTCCCACCGGTCGGCCAGCGCCCCGGCGGCCAGGCTCAGCACCGGGATGGCCAGGTATTGGGCGGTGCTGATCAGCCCCACCTCGAAGGCCGACGCGCCCAGCAGGAACACCAGCACGGTGGGGATCACGAACAGCGTGACGCGGTCGCCCAGGTTGCTGACGGTCTGCCCGGCCCAGAGGAGGTTGAAGTCCCGGCCCAGTCCCTTGCTCATCCGTCGTGCCGGGTGACGAGATCCGGGATCTTGCCGGTCCTGTCGTTGCCGATCAGCGCGTCGACCACGCGCACCTCCAGCGCGTGCGGGTTGCGCTGGAAGACGATGCTGGGGCCGAACGCGGAACCGACGATGTGCTCCCTGACGTCAGCGGCCAGGCGCCCACCGGCCTCGCCCGCCGGCAGCACCAGCACTTCGAGCAGGTCGTTGCCGGTCACCACGAGCTGCGCCCTGGCCACGCCCGGGATCGTCCCGACGTCCCTGACGAGGTCGGCCACGTTGACCAGGTGGCCCCGGTACTTGATCAGCCCGTCACGGCGGCCCAGTACCTGCAGGGCCCTGTCTCCGCAGGTACAGGTGACGATCCGGCCCGCGTCACCGGTGCGGTAGCGCAGGATCGGGTTGAGCCCCCGCGGGTTCAGCGTGGTGAAGTCGAGCATCTCGTCCTCGCCCACGCACACGAGCTGGGAGGGCAGCGGGTGCCAGGTGTCGGCCGCGCAGTCCGGCGTGTTGGTGGCCACGACCCAGGTCTCGGTGCTGCCGAACATCCCCCAGCGCCGCGCGTTCACCGCAACGGCGGCCAGGTCCTCGCCGAGCTGCGGGTCCCATCCCTCGCCCAGCCACAACACCGAGCGCAGGTCGGGCAGCTTGACACCGGCCTCACGCGCGTGGCCGAACACCAGCCGCAACACGCTGGGCGTGCCGCCGAACGCGGTCACCTTGCGGGTCCTGAAGAACTCCAGCCACGGGTCGTACTCGTCCTTTGCCATGGCGCCGAGGTTCATCGCGACGCACCCGGCGTGGTCGGCGTAGGAGTTGGCCAGGAAATGGGCGCCCCACATCTTCCCGGCGCTCCAGCCGTTGACGAAGACGTCGTCCGCGGTCAGGGCCTTCCAGTGCGCGTGGACCTCGTCCATGTACAGGCCGGTGGGGGCGTACCCGACCTGCGGCGAGCCGGTGCTGCCGCCGCTCTGGAACACCCACGTCGTGCCCTGCTCGGCCCTCGGCCTCAGGTGGGCCAGGGCGACCTGGAGATCATCCTTGAGCATGACCGGCGCCTTGGCCAGGTCGTCGAGCGTGTCGATGGCCTCGACGCCGGCGTAGCGGTCCGCCAGGGCGGGGACCGAGCGCAGGCGGTCGAGCAGCGCCCGCGTCCTGGCCCGGTCCGCCTCGGTCAGGTCGGAGGTGGATAGTAGGAATTCAGACATGAGCCGCCTCCTTGAGCCATTCGGAGTGGGCGCGGCGGTACGCGCGGAACCGCGCCTCGATGATCGACCGCTGCCGCGCGATCACGGACTCGGAATCGTGGTCGGGGCAGACGATGGCGCCGTCTGGCTCGATCTCCGACAGCCAGTACTTCTCGCCGTCGAACAGGAAGTCGACACAGAGGAAAGGGACCGGGACCTTCTTGGCGACGTACTCCAGGGCGTCCTCGAGCTCGGGCGGCAGGTCCACGTACCTCTGCCGGCCGCCCCTGCCGGTGTTGGCCACGTATGCGCCGGGCAGCGGGGTGCGCGTGGCCGTCGTGTGCGGCTTCCCGTCGATCATGAAGACCCTGTAGTCGATGGTCTCGGCGCCCAGGTACGGCTGGACCGCCAGCGCCGTCTCGCCGCCCTGTGCCAGGCTGAGCAGGCCCCGCAGGTCCTCGGCGTTGTGCGCCATGCTGATGCCCCACCCGGCGCACCAGCCGACCGGCTTGACGATGGCGGGGAACGTCATCCGCTCCAGCGCCGGCTCATACAGGCGCAGGACCAGGTCGCGGCCGGTGCCGACACGCACGGTCGGGATCGGCGGGATGGGGCAGTCACGCAGGTAGAGGATCGTGGCCAGCTTGTCGTTGACGATCGGCGACAGGCCGGGCGGGTTGGGCAGGTAGAAGCCGCCCTGCTCCAGCACGGCGTAGATCGCGTACTGGTTGAAGACGTCCATCGCCTGGTACGGCATGCTGTACAGCGAGGTCACGAACAGCGTGTCCTCGGGCGTGACCTGCTCGCCGGCCACGAAGACGCGAGGGCCGTCCCCGTCCACCGCGATGTCCTCGGGCGGGTGCGAGACCCAGCTCATCCCGAGCCCCTCGGCCACCTCCTCATAGGCGTCCCAGAAGCTCCTCCTCCATTTCGGCACGGCTCTGCTCGACTCGCGGTCCGGGAAGACCCAGACCATTCGGCGCAGCGAATTCACTTGGCGACTCCAGGGGGTTTATTGCGGCAACTGGCTGACCAATACGCTGTGACCGCGGAACTCCGCGACGACCTTGCCGTCGGGCCGGCGGATCGTCACGTCGTAAACGCCGTTGCGGCCCAGCCGCGTACGCTCGCTCGCCTCGGCGAGCAGCGTCTCGCCGACCTGGACCGGGCGCAGGAACGTGATCTGCGCCGTCTGCGCGAGCGCGATCAGGCCATGAACGTTGCTGGCGACGGCGAACGCGGCGTCGGCCAGCAGGAACAGGTAGCCGCCGTGGGTGATGCCGTGCCCGTTGACCATGTCCTGGGTCACCCGCATGGACACGGTCGCCCGCCCGTCGGCGGCGCTTGCCAGGTCGATGCCCAGCGATCGGCAGGTCTGGTCCCTGGCGAACAGCTCGTTCGTCATTGTCGGGACGGTAGTCACCGCCTCTTCGAATTCACTGCCAATCCGATGTGAATGCGTTGGCCCCAAGCGGAGCAGGCACCTGCACGAATTCCGACTGGACGTAGAGCTCAAGGTCGATATCCTCGGCCGCCCGTCCCCCTGATCCCCATAGCTTGTGGGTCTGGCGGTTGTTCAGCTCCTGGAACCTGATGGGCCGGCCGATCGCCTCCGATCGCACTCGCTCTCGATCTGTCCCGCCGCAGCACACCCACCGAAGGAGGGATCTGCACCCGCTTGCCGGCCCACAACAGATCCGTGCCGACGACAACAGGGGTGAGGCGCCAGCGCGACTTCCGTTTCCTCATCCCGCCGCAGGACAGCAGCCTTACCGCCGCCCTGTTACGGACGGGTAATGGCCTCGCAGCCGGTCGTGCGGTCGGCGGCGTCGACGAAGGCGGTGTCGTTCTCGGGGCCGCATACGAACTGGGACGACTTTCCGCATGACCGCGACTGCATACCTTGGTCGCGGTCAGGCAGACCAACGGCCGATAACGTCGCGTTCCCCCCGGGGTGTGGACACCCGGTTTCATGCAGCCAGTGCGGTCATTCCAGCAAGCCGATCTTCATAGACGGCCGGGGGAAGGTTTCCGATCGCTGAGTGCCGTCGACGGTGGTTGTAGCGAGCGATCCAGCGGAAGATGTCCGTGCGGGCCTCCGCCTCGTCGTTCTAGCGGCGCTTGCCCTTGCCGTGCAGCAGTTCGCGTTTGAGGGTGGCGTTGAACGCTTCGGCGAGCGCGTTGTCCAGGCACGTCCCGGTCCTTCCGCTCGATCGGCGGATGCCGTTGGCGGCGCACAGCTTGGCGAACTCGGCCGAGGTGTATTGACAGCCCCGGTCGGCATGGAAGATCACGTCGGTGACGCGGCCGCCACGGGCCCGCACCGCCGCCGTCAGCGCGCCGCTGATCAGCTCGGTGCGCAGATGGCCGGCGATGGACCAGCCGTCGTCATCGGTCCGGAGAATCTGGAGGGCCGCGTGTACGGCGTGCTGGACAGTGTAGGCGGGCGGCAGCTTGCGCAGGCGTTCTATCGACTGGAGGACGACGGCGTGGTCATGGCCATCGGACGGGCGGCCCGCGAGGCCACGGTCATCGACTTCGAGCTGGCGGGCACGCGATCGGCACGGGGCCGGATCGAGAACTTCAACGTGACTACGCCGTTCGGTGGCGACCTTGCTCACCTCGTCGGGCTGCTGACGGCCGGCGAGTTGGATGCGCAGGTCGGCTGGCGCGGGCCGTGGGACAAGACGATGGAGGCGGCCGATGCCCTGCTCGCCCGCCGCGTCGCGGGAAAAGCAGTCCTCGATTTGTGACGCACCGAGCCATGCTGGGCCGGCTCCGGGCCGTGGCGTCGAGCGCCTGGCGGCGTGTGGCCTGGGCTTGGCGGATGTTGCGTTGCCCGGCGGCGCTGCGCGAGGCGCGCGGGAGGTCGTCGGTGTCGGCGCGGACCTCGGTGGCAGGCCTAGTTAGCTCGCCGGGTGGCGGGGTGGCAGCACGCATGCTCTCGATCAGGCCGGGGCCCTCGGCTACGGCGTCCGTGCGCGTCCGGCTCAGGGCCGCGCGGGTGGTCGAGGCCATGAGCGCGGTGGAGGCGGGCCGCCGGTGTTCGGCCCGGTAGCCGGCGGCGGTCATAGCTGGTCAACTCGCTTCAGGCGGTCAGGGCTGGTTCGAGTCGGGCTTCTTGATGCCTCGGTAGCGGGAGCGGCGCTGGCCGGTGGCTCCCGAAAGGGGTTGACTGTCAGTCGTCAGTGTCCCTGGCCAGCGCTCCCCGCAGATATTCCATGTCGGTGCCGAGGGCGTTCGGGGTCGTCAGCCGCAATACGGGAGCGAGCAGCGGGCTACGTAGATCCAGTTCGATCCGGTGGAGGATTCGGGTCCCGTCCGGTACGAGATCGAGCCGGAAGCTGAGTTCGGCCCGCCGGAACAGGCGGGACTCCAGCAGCACGAAGGCCAATTCCCGCTCGGCGTCGTACTTGGTGATGCGGAACCGCTGGCGTTTGCCCGACGGAGCGACGGTCATCGCCTCGTATCCCACACCGACTGGCGCGGTCGACAGCGGGACCACCTCCGCGATACTGCGGTCCCAGCGGGGCGCGGTCAGCGGATCACCGAGGAAGCGCCACACCTGCCGAATATCCTGCGGGACGACGATGGACGAGTTGAGCTGCATCAGATGCCTGCCTTCTTCACAGAATGGAGTAGAGCGCCGCGCAGGGCGACTGCCCGCGCCGCAATATCGTTTTCGTGATATGCCGAGCGGCTGCGGCTCCGCCCGCCAGGCCGTGTGCCTTATGCTTGACGGAATTGTTCTTGCGGTTGTCGGTTCCGTTCCACGGCGCCTCCGTCCGGAGGTAGAGCGGCGACACTCAAGAAAGTTCTGTAGCCGGTGATTTCGTGCTGGCGTCAACCTGGCGACGATATCCTCTGCTGACGACCTCGACCGGATTCTCCAGCAGCTCGGCGAACCCCAGCTCCGCCCCGCCGACAAGCGTAGTGTCATCTCCCAGCGCCGCGATCCGCAGTTTCACTCGTTCGCGCGAGACTGGCAATACATTGGCCGCGATGCGATTCCCCACCTGTGCTGATGCCCCTCGGTAAACATCGCGCAGTATCCCGCCGAAGACCACGACACCCGGGTTGAACAGGTTGATCAGATTGGCGACCCCGACACCCAGCCAATCGCCCACATGGGTCAGTGCCGCCCTGGCGGATTCGTCGCCTCGCTCGGCGGCATGTACCACGGAGGCCACCGCGTCACGCCCGATTAACCCAGGGGGCCAGTTGGCCGCGCTGAGCAGGGCGTCCTCCCCGACCTCCGCTTCCAGGCAGCCGCGCGAACCGCACCCGCACGGCCGCCCGTCATGTGCGTTCACGATCATATGGCCGGCCTCGGCGGCGTAGCCGTCATTGCCGTCCAGGCGTTTGCCGTCGACGATGATGCCGCCGCCCACGCCGACATCGCCGTGCAGATAGATGAGATTCCGGAACCCGATCCCGGCACCCCTCTGGTTCTCCGCGACCGCGCCCAGGTGGGCCTCGTTGCCGACTCGCACCGGCAGGCCCAGGGCCAGACGGCGCTCAAGTTCCGGCCCGAACGCCTGATCCACCCAGCCGGTGTTGGGGCCGAATCGCACCGTGCCGTCCGCCGGTCGGATCATGCCGCAGAACGACGCGCCAATGCCGACGCACACGGCATCGCTGGGAACGTCGCGGAGCAGTTGGCGGGCGAACTCGGCGAGAGTTCCGACGACATCGTCCAGGTCGGGGTATTTGCGTTGGCGCACGGCCTCGCGGCGATCGAGTATCACGCCGCCCAGGCCCACTCGCGCGGCCAGCAGCCGGTCCACCGCCACATCAAAGGCGAGCACGAATACGCGGTCAGTGTCCGGGCTGACCACCAGGGACGGTCTGCCCGCTCTGTGGGTGTCTTCGGGAAGCCTTTCCTCGACCACGCCCAGTACGGCAAGTTCGGCGGTCAGTCCCATGATCGTACTGCGGTTCAGCCCCAGCTTCTCACCGAGCGCGGCACGCGAAGTCGGACCGTTCAGGTGGACATGGCGTAGTAACGCCCCGAGGTTCCTCCGGCGGAACTCCTCATTAGGCGCACCGGGCTTTGTGATCTTCATGACCCGAGTCTCCCGGCTGTTTCACTCCATTTCCACAGTATCGGGGTCCACGGGAGATCTCGTCCCTTCCAGTCCGAACAGTACGAGGAGATCTTCCGGTAAAAGAGCGAAATCAAAAACCTTCCCTCGCTCTGCTCGGTCACATGTCGGCGATGAGCTTGTCCACCCGCTCGTCGACGCTGCGGAACGGGTCCTTGCACAGCACGGTCCGCTGCGCCTGGTCGTTCAGCTTCAGGTGTACCCAGTCCACGGTGAAGTCGCGCCGCTTCTCCTGCGCCTTGCGGATGAACTCGCCGCGCAGTCGCGCCCGGGTGGTCTGCGGAGGTACCGACTTCGCCTCGAAGATCTTGATGTCGGAGGTCACCCGCTCCACGGCCCCGCGCCGCTGCAGCAGGTAGAACAGCCCTCGCTTGCGGTGCACGTCATGGTAGGCCAGGTCGAGCTGCGCCACCCGCGGAGACGACAGCGGCAGGTCGTACTTCTTGCGGTAACGCTCGATCAGCTGGTACTTGATCACCCAGTCGATCTCGCGGGACGCCAGGTCCAGGTCCCCGGTCTCCACCGCGCGCAGCGTGCGCTCCCACAGATCCAGCACCCTGCGGGTGATCGGGTCGCCGCCGTGCCGGTCCACGAAGTCCTTGGCCTTGCCGAAATAATCCTGCTGGATCTCCAGCGACGACGCCTCCCGCCCGTTGGCCAGGCGGATCCGCCGCCGCCCGGTCATGTCGTGGGAGACCTCACGGATCGCCCGGATGGGGTTCTCCAGGCTCAGGTCGCGCATCGCGATCCCGGCCTCGACCATACGCAGCACCAGGTCGGTCGCGCCGACCTTGAGCAGCATCGTGGTTTCGCT
Source organism: Nonomuraea aurantiaca (assembly GCF_020215705.1). GTDB lineage: Bacteria > Actinomycetota > Actinomycetes > Streptosporangiales > Streptosporangiaceae > Nonomuraea > Nonomuraea aurantiaca. The sequence continues at coordinate 29,235 of NZ_JAIWNB010000002.1, forward strand.
CATGTTCGCGTCGCCGACGATCACGTGCAGCCGGCGGAAGCGCTCGGCGTCGCCGTGTGGCTCGTCCCGGGTGTTGATGATCGGCCGGGACCGGGTGGTCGCCGACGACACGCCCTCCCAGATGTGCTCGGCGCGCTGCGATACGCAGTACACCGCTCCGCGCGGGGTCTGCAGCACCTTGCCCGCCCCGCAGATGATCTGCCGGGTGACCAGAAACGGGATCAGCACGTCGGCCAGCGTCCCGAACTCGCCGTGCCGGCCCACACAGTAGTTCTCGTGACAGCCGTAGGAGTTGCCGGCCGAGTCGGTGTTGTTCTTGAACAGGTAGACGTCGCCGGCGATGCCCTCCTCGCGCAGCCGCTTCTCGGCGTCCACGAGCAGGCCCTCCAGAATGCGCTCCCCGGCCTTGTCATGCGTGACCAGCTCGACCAGGTTGTCGCACTCGGGCGTGGCGTACTCGGGATGGCTGCCGACGTCCAGATACAGACGGGCGCCGTTGCGCAGGAACACGTTGCTCGACCGGCCCCAGGACACGACCCCCCGGAACAGATACCGGGCCACCTCGTCCGGGGACAGCCTGCGCTGCCCCCGGAACGTGCACGTGGCGCCGTACTCGGTCTCCACGCCAAAGATGCGACGATCCATTACCTCACACTATTCTCCCCTCGCGCCGATGGCGGGGATGATCTCGATTGGGAATGGATCCCTTTATTCGCCGCGCACGGGCCGGCACCCGGGCTCCGCAGCCGGCAGTCATACAGGCACTTGAAAATGGCACCCGATCATGAACAATGATGTTGGTTTCCCGGTGCGGACATACACCGGGACTTGGAGCAAAGACAGAGGCGCTGCCAACCTCGGCGGAAACGTCTGACCTGCGGAAACGCCAGAGCCGGCCGTAGGCACACGCCTCGCTTACTCGGCATGCCCATTCGCCCAGGTCAAGCACCGTTCGCCGGCGAGCTGCGGCAGGCGGGTACGCGGGCTCTCGTGGTTGAACAGAATGCCGGAAGCCGCCTACGCGTCCGTACTGAATCAACCGGCTGGGAGCGGCCAGTCGATCAGGGCGTGCAGGGCCGCGGGAGCGCCGGTGCACAGCGCCCAATAGCGGTCGCCGTACGACCAGTGCCACCATTCCGTCGGATAGTTCACGAAACCGGCTTCGCTCAGGACGCCGCCGAGAATGCCACGGTTCGAGCGAGCCCGAGCGGAAATGTTGGCCGCTGCCGTGTAACAGCCGTCATCGCTCTCCTCGGGGCTCGCGTTCACCTCCGTTCCCATGTCCAGCTCCTTGCCGGATTCGGTGCACAGGGTGAGGTCGACGGCCGCGCCGCAGACGTGCGGGCCGATGTGCGGCGGGGCCAGGGAACGGCTGGCCTGCACGTAGACGTGCTCCTCCGGCCAGTCCGGGTTGGCCTCGGCGAGCTTGGCCGCGTACGACGAGAAATACTGCTCCTGCAGCGCGGGCGGCCGGTACGCCTCCACGATGAGCAGCCGCAGACCGTCGGGAAGGCCCGCTTGGGCACGCAGGAGGCGTTCGACATGCCCACGGCGGACGTGGGCGTACGCGCCTTCGGGATCGGCCTGGCGATCGTCCACTCGCAGACCGGGTACGGTTCGCAGGTCCACCAGCGGCTCGCCGCGATCCTCTACCGGAATCTTGGCGACCTGCGGGTCCGACATGAGCACGATGTCCGGCACGACGTTCTCCTTAGGGAGGGGGCTGGTCAAGGAGAATGGTCGGTGGCGGCGCTAGAAATCCTCTCCAAGAACGCACTAAAGAGGGTCACTCACCCTGCTCGCGGGTGCCGAACTCGGCGAAGACGGCGATGGCCGCGGCCCGCATGGACGCCGCCGTCGGCCCGTCTCCGGTCGCCTCGCGTACGGCGGCCAGGTCCCTCAAGGTGCGCGCCCGGAACAACGGCAGGTCCAGCTGCCCCCACAGCGCGATGGACCGGCCGAGATGCTCCTCGGCCAGGTCGTAGCGGCCACGGGCCAGGTGCAGTTCGCCGATGGTCCGCTCGACGAGCGCCGTGCCGAACCTGTCGCCGTGCCGCCCGCACATCCGCAGCGCGTCGAGGAGTTCGGGCAGGATCGCGGCGTCGTCGACACCGAGCCGGATCCGGGTCTTGGCCAGGGCCTGCACGGCGTACGCGGCCATGAGCGGGTCGCCGGCCTCGCGCAGCAGGACGACCGCCCGCGCGCACAGCGCCTCCGCGCGGTCCAGCTCGCCGACGGCCCGATGCAGCAGCCCGATGGTCCGCAGCGTGATGGCCTCGCCGCGCCTGCTGCCCAGCCGGCGGAAGGCGGCCAGCGCGTCGTCGAGCAGCGCGCGTGCCGCTTCGAACTCGCCCTGTTCGAGCAGCACCGACCCGGCCAGCCGGCTGACGTCGCCCACCCCGGCGTCATCGCCGAGCGAGCGGAAGGCCTCGCCCGCCTGCCGCAGATGGACCAGCGCCTCGACCAGGTCGCCCTGCTCCCGGCAGGCGGTGCCGATGCCGGCCACGGCCACCGCCTGCCCGCGCGTGTCACCGCCCGCGCGCAGCAGCGGAAGCGCCTGGTGGAAGAAGGCCCGCGCCTCGCGGTAGCGGTCCTGGCGGTAGCGGAGCTGGCCGAGCCCCACCAGCAGCGTGGCCTCCGCCAGCGGGTCACCCGCGCGCCGGGCCGCCGCCAGCGCCGACTCATGGGTACGCCGCCACTCCTCGAAGCGGGTGTCCAAGGAGAACGACGAGGAGCACAGGGCGGCGGCCACCTCGCAGGCCACCTCGTGCAGACCCATGGCGGCCGCCCGTTCGACCGCCACGACCAGGGCGGGACTCTCCGCGTTGAACCACATCAGGAAGTCTCCGGCCGCCCCGTCGGTGACGTCCGAGCCGACCGGCCTGGCCATGGCGTACTCGCGCCGCAGGGCCAGCGAGCCGGGCGGCTGAGCGGCGGCGGCGCTCGTGAGCAGCCACAGCCATCCGCCCAGGGCCCGGGTCACTGCCGCCGCGCGCTCCTCGGGCGGTTCCTCCGCCTCGGCCCGCTCGGCCGCGTACACGCGCAGCAGATCGTGCAGCCGGTAGCGGCTCTGGCCGGCCGGGTCCACGGCGATGTGGTCGAGGAGCTGCGCGTCCAGCAGGCGCTCGACGACCTCCTCGCCTTCGGCATCCGGTACGTTCAGGAGCGCCCCCATCACCCAGGACGCGAAATCGGGCACTCCCAGCAGCCCGAGCAGCCGGAACGCCCGTTTCGCCGCGTCGTCGAGCCCTCGGTAGCTCAGCCCGACGCTCGCCCGTACCTCCAGGTCGCCGGCGGTGAGCTCGTCCAGGCGGCGGCGCTCGTCGGCCAGGCGCGTGGCCAGCGTCGCGAGCGGCCAGTGCGGGCGGGCCGCCAGCCGCGCGCCCGCCGTGCGCAGCGCGAGCGGCAGGTGGCCGCAGAGCCGGACGATACGCTCACTCGCCTCGTTCTCCGCATGTACCCGCTCAGTACCGGCGATACGGGCGAGCAGGTCCACGCCCGCCTCGGTGTCGAAGACGTCGAGGTCGCTCACCTTCACCCCGTCCAGGCCGGCGAGCCTGCGCCGGGCCGTGATCAGTACGGCGCAGGTGGGGCTGCCCGGTAGGAGGGGGCGTACCTGCTGCTCGGTGCCCGCGTCGTCGAGCACCACGAGCAGCCGGCGGCCGGACAGGGCGCTGCGGTAGGCGTCGACGCACTCGGGCACGGTCGCCGGGACGGCCGTCGGCGGCACGCCGAGCGCCCGCAGGAAACGCCCGAGCACCTCCAGCGCGGGTGCGGGCGAGCCGGTGACGCCGCGCAGGTCGGCGTAGAGCTGCCCGTCGGGGTAGGCCGGGGTCACCTGGTGGGCGACCTTCACCGCGAGCGCCGACTTGCCCACCCCGCCCTTGCCGGAGATGACGCACACCGTCAGCGTGTCGCTGGGCGCGGTGAGCAGCGCGGCCAGCTCGCCGAGCTCCTTGTCCCTGCCGGTGAAGTCGGCGATGCCGCGAGGCAGATGCGCGGGTACCGCCTCGGGTTCGGCCTGCGGGGGCGGGGGAGGGGACGCTGCCGGGGTCAGGGAGGGATCCGCGCGGAGCACGGCCTCGTACAACTCCTGCAGCTCCGGCCCGGGATCGACGCCCAGTTCGTCGGCGAGCGCCTGCCTGGCCTCGTGATAGGCGGCCATCGCGTCGGTCTGGCGGCCCAGCCGGTAGAGGGCCTTCATGAGCTGGGCGCGCGGGCGTTCGCGGGCGGGGTGGGCGCGGACCAGCTCGGTCAGCTCGCCGACCACTTCCGCGTGCCTGCCCAGCGCCAGCTCGGCGTCGAGGCGCTCCTCCAGGACGAGCAGTCTGGTCTCCTCCAGCCGCGCCGCCTCGCCGCGCAGCGCGTGGCCGATCCCGCCGAGCGCCGTTCCCCGCCACAGCGCCAGCGCCGCGCGCAGGCTCTCGGCCGCGCGCTCGTGACCGCCGTCCGACGCGTGACGGCGGCCGTCGGCCACCAACTGCTCGAACGCCTCCACGTCGAGCTGGCCGGGCCGGAGCAGGGCGGCGTAGCCGGGTGGCCGGGTCTCGATCACCGGCTCGCCGCCGCCCTCGGCCAGCGTGCGGCGCAGTCCGTAGACGTAGGTCTGGACGAGCGCGTGGGCGCTCTTCGGCGGATCCTCGCCCCACAGCACGTCCACCAGCCGGTCGCTGGAGACCACCTTTCCGGCGGCCAGCAGCAGAACGGTCAGGAGCGCACGAGGTTTTGGGCCGCCCAGCGGCAGGCACCGCCCGCCGTCCCAGGCTTCGACGGGACCGAGCAGACGAAACTCCATCAATCCCCCTCGGACCCCCGGGATTTGACCTTGTACCGCAGTGATAGCACCGCGCCCTCTCCAACGGAACCCGCGCCGCTACAGAAGTCGCTGGAGCCCGTTTGCAGAGAACTTGGAGCCGCCCATTTCAGCCTTTGTCACGAAGGCGCACCACTGCTCCGAGAGGACCATAATGACCACCTCAACCCTTCTTCGCCGCCTCAGCGGCGCGGCCGTCGTCACCGCCCTCGCAGGTACGGGATTGATCGCCCTGACCGCCGCGCCCGCGGCCGCCGTCTCCCGCGCCGGCATCGTCTCCGTCGCTCAAAGCCAGCTCGGCAATGCCTCACGCAACCACGAGGATCCGGCGGGCAGCGGCTGCAACTACTACACCGGGTACTTCCGGCCGTGGAAGCCCGCCTCCGGATGCGCCAGCAGCGACGGAGTCCAGTGGCGCAACAGCGACTGGTGCGCGGACTTCTCCAAGTACGTGTGGAAGAACGCGGGAGTGCCCGACGCCGAGGTCGATGAGACGAATGGGGGCGTACTCACCGGCTGGGCGAGCTCCTTCAAGGACTACGGCACCAAGCACGGAACCTGGCACGCGCGTTCCACCGGTTACGCGCCCCAGCCCGGTGACGCGGTCGTCTTCGACTGGGACCAGAGCGGCGACATCGACCATGTCGGCATCGTCAAGTCCTCGAACGCCGGCACCGTCTACACCATCGAGGGCAACAGCGGTAACCGCATCAAGGAGAACAGCTACGCGCGCACGAACATCGACATCGTCGGCTATTCCGCACCCGTGGGCGCCGAGACCGGACCGCCCGCCACTCCTGCCGACGCGAGCGGCACCAGTGACGTGCGGGCCGACTTCAACGGTGACGGTCTGGAGGACGTGGCCGCGTTTTATGACTACCCCGGGGCTCGGACGGTGCTGTTCGTGTGGTCGGCCAAGGCCGGTGGCGGCTTCAACGCGCCGGTCAGTACGTGGGACTCGGGTGCGGGCAACTTCGAGCAGCCGCGCGCCAAGGCGGTCGCGGGTGACTTCAACGGCGACGGCCTCGGAGATGTCGGCACCTTCTACGACTATCCGGGCGCCCGGACGGCTCTGTGGATCTGGACCGCCAAGGCCGGTGGTGGCTTCAATGCGCCGGTCAACGCCTGGGACTCCGGCGCGGGCAATTTCGAGCAGCCGCGCGCCAAGGCGGTCGCGGGTGACTTCAACGGCGACGGCCTGACCGATGTCGGCACTTTCTACGACTATCCGGGTGCCCGGACGGCGCTGTGGATCTGGACTGCCAAGGCTGGTGGCGGCTTCAACGCACCCACCAACACGTGGGACTCCGGTGCGGGCAACTTCGAGCAGCCGCGCCTCAAGCCGGTCGCGGGCGACTTCAACGGTGACGGTCTCGGAGATGTCGGCGGTTTCTACGACTACCCCGGGGCTCGGACGGTGCTGTTCGTGTGGTCGGCCAAGGCCGGGGGTGGCTTCAACGCGCCGGTCAGTACGTGGGACTCGGGTGCGGGCAACTTCGAGCAGCCGCGCGCCAAGGCGGTCGCGGGTGACTTCAACGGCGACAAACTGACCGACGTCGGCACCTTCTACGACTACTCAGGCGCCCGAACCGCCCTGTGGATCTGGACTGCCAAGGCTGGTGGCGGCTTCAACGTACCCACCAACACGTGGGACTCCGGTGCGGGCAACTTCGAGCAGCCGCGTGCCAAGCCGGTCACAGGCGACTTCAACGGCGACGGCCACGGAGACATCGGCACCTTCTACGACTACCCCGGCGGCCGGACGGCCCTGTGGGTCTGGACCGCCAACACCAGCAGCGGCTTCAACGCACCCACGAACACCTGGGACTCCGGCGCAGGCAACTGGGACCAGTTCCGTACCAAGCCGGTCTGATCGCACGAGCCGGCTGCGGCCCGCGCCGCAGCCGGCGGACTTCTCACCTCTGGAGAAAATCATGAGAATCGAACGTCTCGGCGCGACCCCGCGCTTACCCGTAGTTCGCCGCCTGAGCGTGTCGGCCGTCCTGGCCGTAGGACTCCTCGCCGGTGGTGCTCTCCCTGCGGCGGCACAGGAGCCCACCCCCGCCCCCACCACCAGCCGCATTCCCGGCCCGGCCGGCGAGCCGGTGCCTGAGGCACTCGCGGCGTCACTGGCCTACACCGCCTGCGTGCCAGGCGGTGAGACCAGCGCGGACACTGGGATCGCCAACCAGGTCCGGCCGCAGATGAACGGCCCGCGTATGGGGAAGAGCGTGAACGCCTACAACGTCTCGTGCGCCCGGATCATCACCGCCACGTCCAAGGGCCGAGGTCTGGACAAGCGAGCGGCGGTGATCGCCGTGACCACCGCCATCACCGAGAGCACCCTGCACAACTACACAGAGGCCGGCGATCACGACAGTCTGGGATTGTTCCAGCAGCGTCCGTCCCAGGGCTGGGGGACTCCCGCGCAACTGATCGATCCCGTGTACGCGACCAACGCGTTCCTCAACGCCATGCTGCGCAAATTCCCGAACAACACATGGATGAGCGGGGACATAGGCGCCATCTGCCAGAAGGTGCAGGTGTCGGCGGTCCCGGACGCCTACGCCAAGGAGGTCCACGACGCCCAGCTCCTGGTCGACGCTCTGTGGAGTGCGGGGACGACACCGTCGACGGACCCTCCCTCCGGTGCCTCGGAGGTGAAGTCGGACTTCAACGGTGACGGTCTGGAAGACGTGGCCGCGTTCTACGACTATCCGGGGGCTCGGACGGTTCTGTTCGTGTGGTCGGCCAAGGCCGGTGGCGGCTTCAACGCGCCGGTCAGTACGTGGGACTCGGGTGCGGGCAACTTCGAGCAGTCGCGCGTCAAGCCGGTCGCGGGTGACTTCAACGGTGATGGGCTCGGGGATGTCGGCGGTTTCTACGACTATCCGGGGGCTCGGACGGCTCTGTGGGTCTGGACTGCCAAGGCTGGTGGTGGCTTCAATGCGCCGGTCAATGCCTGGGACTCGGGGGCGGGCAACTTCGAGCAGCCGCGCGCCAAGCCGGTCGCGGGCGACTTCAACGGCGACGGCCTCGGAGACGTCGGGACCTTCTACGACTACCCGGGGGCTCGGACGGCCCTGTGGGTCTGGACTGCCAAGGCTGGTGGTGGCTTCAACGCACCGGTCAACGCCTGGGACTCCGGGGCGGGCAACTTCGAGCAGCCGCGCGCCAAGCCCGTCACAGGCGACTTCAACGGCGACGGCCTCGGAGACGTCGGGACCTTCTACGACTACCCGGGGGCTCGAACGGCCCTGTGGGTCTGGACTGCCAAGGCCGGTGGCGGCTTCAACGCACCCACCAACACGTGGGACTCCGGTGCGGGCAACTTCGAGCAGTCGCGCGCCAAGCCCGTCGCGGGTGACTTCAACGGCGACGGCCTCGGAGACCTCGGCACCTTCTACGACTACCCGGGGGCCCGGACGGCCCTGTGGATCTGGACCGCCAAGGCCGGTGGCGGCTTCAACCCGCCCACCAACACCTGGGACTCGGGGGCGGGCAACTTCGAGCAGTCGCGCGCCAAGCCCGTCGCGGGTGACTTCAACGGCGACGGCCTCGGAGACATCGGCACCTTCTACGACTACCCGGGGGCTCGGACGGCCCTGTGGATCTGGACCGCCAAGGCCGGTGGCGGCTTCAACCCGCCCACCAACACCTGGGACTCGGGGGCGGGCAACTGGGACCAGTTCCGTACCAAGCCAGTCTGATCGTACGAGCCGGCTGCGACCGCCGCGATGATCACCGATCATCGCGGCGGTCGACTGTCATGGACGCTGCCTGAGACAGAAGTGACTGATGTGCACATGGTGATACATCGGTCATGGGACCATTTCTGGTGTGAATGCGGTCAAGCAGGTGCCTCGGGGCGGGGATCGGCTGATCCGTGTGTCGATGACGGTCGTGGTGCTGGCGGTCGCGGCGGTGGCCGCGTGGGTGTCGTACTGGCATGCGGTGGCGGTGATCGAGAAGTACGGTGCCGAGGACGAGGTGTCGGCGCATCTGGTCCCGGCGACCGTGGACGGCATGATCTACGCGTCGTCGATGGTGCTGCTGTGGTGTGCCCGCTACCGCCTGCCGGTGCCGTCACTGGCCCGCTGGGCGCTGGCGCTGGGAGTCGCCGCGACACTGGCGGCGAACATCTTGCACGGGATCGAGCGGGGACCCCTGGCCGCGGCGCTGGCCGCGTGGCCGGCGATCGCGTTGGTGATCTCCTACGAGCTGATCATGTGGGTGGTCCGCTCGGGTCGCGAAATCGCTGATCGCGCGTACGACGCGGGGCAGCCCGAGCGAGCGCCCGCACCCGTGACCGTCCTCTCAGACCAGGCGCCGCGGGTGCCGCAGACCGGACAAGTGGTGGACGCCACGCCGCAGATCGACCCTGGCGAACCGACGCAGGAAACAGGCGAGCGCCGGTCAGCGCCCGCCGAGCCCGAACCGGCTGCCACACGGGCAGGCCAAGACGCATCGGCGGGCGAAACCCGCGCGGACAGCGACCGGCGAGCGCAGGTGGCGGCCTTGCTCGCCCAGGATCCCCACATGACCGGGGCCGCGCTCGCCCGTACGCTCGGAGTGCACGAGACCACCGGGCGCAAATACCGCCGCGAAGCACTCAACGGCCACGGCCGCTCCGCATAACGCCGAACCGGCCCGGACAGCATGCGAACTCTTCGTGGAACAGCCATGGAACGCCCTTAGAGAGGAGAACCGTCACCGTTCGTAAAGGAGAACACATGCGCCACCAGACCGGCTTCCAGCGCCGCGTGTTGACCGTCCTGGTCATGTTCGCCATGGCCCTCGGGTTCCCGGCCGCCGCCCAGGCGAGCTCTCTTTCCTCGACCGCTTTGCGCAGCAACGCCGCCGGCACCGCCAAGTGTGTCGGTCTGGCGAACAACGGCAGCACGGCCAATGGCACCCCGCTCGTGATCTGGGACTGCCACCTCCGCCCCGACCAGCAGTGGGGCCTGCCTGATTCTCCTGCGGCCTTCGGATTCGCTTCCTGATCGAGTTCTTCGCAGCCGGAAGCGCTCAGGGCCACCCCAGCAGGAGGTCCTGGGCGCTACCGGCTGACAGGAGACACGTGCTCGCGGGTCTACGCGCGGCCCAGCAGGGCCCGGGCCACCTCGACGTCCGTGATGAGGATGTTGATCCAGCGCCCCCGTACCGCTCCCCGGATCGCGGCGAGCTTGGCCGCGCCGCCCGCCACCCCGATGCGGCGCTCCACAGCGCGCAACTGGTCGGGGGCGATGCCGATGATGCGGTCGTCGAAGTCGGCTTCGACGGCTCGCCCGTCGGCGTCGAAGTATCGGGTGCAGACGTCTCCCACGGCGCCGAGCTCCTGGAGCTGGCGCTGGTCCTCGGGGGCGATGGCGTTGCCGGAGCGGCGCAGCAGCGGGGAGGGTTCCAGGGTGCCGATGCCGAGGAGGGCCAGCGTGAGCCGTGACCACGACTTCATGACCTCGGCGACGGCGGGCTCCTTCGACAGCATGTCGCGCAGTTCGCGGCTGTGGACGAGCGCGGCCGACGGCGCGAAGACGGGGCGCGCTCCGGTCAGCTCGGCGAGGCGGCTGGTGAGTCGGGTCGCGTGTAGTTGCACTTCGGGGCTGCCCGATCCGCCGACTATCTGGACGACCTCTTCCGCGACGGGGGTCGTCTTGGCCCGCATGACGTTGATCGCCTCCAGGAGCGTCGCGCTCCAGGAGGAGATGCCGATGACGTCGCCGCCTTTGAGCGTGGCGTCGAGGTAGGTGGCCGTCGCGGCGGCGAGCGCCGGGATGACGTCAGGTCCCACGCCCTCGGTCTCGACGACGACGGCGTCGCGCAGCCCGTACTGCTCGACGAGGGCTTCCTCGAGCTCGGCGTGCACGCCGTCGGGGGAGACGACCACGGTACGGACCACAGCGCGGTCGGCCGCCTCTTTGAGGAGGCGCGAGACGCGCGGCTGCGACATGTTGAGATGGGCGGCGATCTCTGGCTGGCGAAGCCCGCGCTCGTGGTACATGCGGGCCACCTTGACCAGCAGCCGCATGTGGTCGGGGCTGGGAGTCGAAGCGATCACCACGTGAGTCCCCGTCCTTTCTCGCTCCGGTGAGCGCGTCGCCCGGAGCGTCCGGTCTGCATGCTAGACGTTGGAGTGGCTAGAGGCGATGTCGTCGCCCCTAGCCGCCGGCGCCTCAGAGTTTCGCGAAGACGCCGTACTGGTCGGCGTTGTCCTTCGTAATGATCTCGCAGTCGATCGACTGCTTCTCCGGCTGCCCGGTCGCGCCGGTCTTGACGAACTTGTCGGCCTGCTCGACCGCCGTCGTGGCGCCGAGCGCGGCCGGCTGCAGGGCCGTCGCGAGCATGGTTCCGGCCTTGATCTGCGCGATGGCGTCCGGGCTCCCGTCGAAGCCGACGACGATGACGCCGGTCTTCTTGGCGGACTTCAACGCCGCCACGGCGCCGAGTGCCATCGTGTCGTTGCCGGCGATCACGCCTTGGATGTCCGGGTTGCGCTGGAGGATGGTCTCCATCTTGCTGAAAGCCTCCTGCTGGTCCCAGTTCGCGGTCTGCTGGGCGACCCGCTTCAGGTCCGGGTACTGCGAGATGACGTCGCCGAAGCCCTTGGAGCGCACGCCGGCGTTGGTGTCGGATTCCTTGCCCGTGAGCTCGACGTAGTTGCCCTTCTCCTTCATACCCTTCACGAACTCCTGGGCGGCGAGCTGGGCTCCCTGGGAGTTGTTGGAGACGATCTGGGCCTTGGCGATGCCGGTCTGGTTGATCTCCCGGTCGATCAGGAAGACCGGGACCCCGGCGGTCGTGGCCTTCTGGACGGGGCCGATGGAGGCGTCGGCGCCGGCGTTGTCGAGGATGATCGCCGCCGCCTTGCGCGAGATGGCCGAGTCGATCAGCTCGCTCTGCTTGTTCGGGTCGTCGTCGTGGGAGTCCACCGAGGTCTGGTAGCCGAGAGACTCGGCCTTCTTCTTGGCCGCGTCCGCCTCGGCCTTGAAGAACGGGTTGTCCGGCGAGGGGGTGATGATCGCGATCAGGTTGCTCTTGGGCGCGGAGGCGCTCGACGACGAGGAGGCGCTCGACGGTTTCGAGTCCGCGGGTGCGCCGGACGATCCGCATGCGGTCAGCGTCAGCAGCCCTGTGGTCAGGGCCGCCGCGGCCTGGACGACCAGGCGACGGCTGGGGTGGGACATGGTTTACCTCCTGGAAGACGCGCCGGCGTGGACGCGGGATGGGGGGTGGGACCGGCTCTGGAACCGTTCCGGTTGGGAGAGTTCGGGAGTAGGGCGGGATGAGGGTCAGCGGGCGGGGGTGCCGGTGGCCGCCGGTTCGCCGGCGGTCTCCGGCTCGTCGGCCGTCGCGACCGCGACCGCCGAGGCGGCGGCGCCGCGGCGCTGGAAGCGCTGCTGGGTCTGGTCGAGGATGACCGCGATGATGATCACGGTGCCCTTGATGAAGATCTGCCAGAACGTCGAGACGCCGACGATGACCAGGCCGTCGGCGAGGAAGCCGATGACCAGGGCGCCGACGAGAGTGCCGCGCACGTTCCCGCGGCCGCCGGACAGGGCGGCGCCGCCGATGACGACGGCCGCGATGGCGTTGAGCTCGAAGCTGTCACCCGCCTGCGGCGCGGCGGAGGTGAGCTCTGAGGCGATGATGAGGCCGGACATCGCGGCGCAGGCTCCGGAGATCATGTAGACGATCACCTTGACGCGCTGCACGGGGACGCCGGTGAGTTCGGTGGCCCGCTCGTTGCCGCCCGTGGCGTAGAGCCAGCGGCCGAAGGGCGTCGAGCGGAGGAGTACGGCGACGACGACGGCGAGAATGATCATGATCCAGATCGCCACCGGAAGGCCGAGCGGCCGGCCACCGCCGATCCAGTCGAAGCCGGTGTTGTGGGTGCTGGGGTCGCCGCCCAGCTTGGGATAGGTGGTGCCGCCGGAGATCAGGAGAGCGGCGCCGCGCGCGACGTACAGCATGCCCAGGGTCGCGATGAAGGGCGCGACGTTCAGCCTGGTGATGAGGAGGCCGTTGATGCTGCCCATCACGGTGCCGGCCGCGATGCACAGGATGACCACCGCCCACACCGGCGGGTAGGCGATGACACCGAACAGGCTCAGGTGCACGCCTTGGAGCAGTTCGCCGGCGATCACGCCCGACAGCCCGACGATGGAGCCGACCGACAGGTCGATGCCGCCCTTGAGGATCACCAGCAGCATGCCGAGCGCCAGGACGGCGTTAATGGCCACGTGCTTGATCATCGTGATCAGGTTGTCGACGGTGAGGAAGGAGTCGGACAGCAGGGCGAAGACGATGATCAGGACACCGAGCGCGATGAACGCACGTAGCTCGAAGATCGAATTGAGCGTCTTCAGGCGGCGGGCCTCCGCCGCCGCCCGGCGGCGTTGCCGCAGCACGGCTGCGTGGTCGGTGGTCAGGGTGTCAGCCATGGCTAACCTCTTCGGTGGTGTCGGCGCTGTCGGCCAGGCTCATCAGCTGGTCGCGGGTGATCTCGCCGGCCCGGAGGTCGGCGATCAGCCTGCCGCGGACCAGTACGAGCAGGCGGTCGGGGATGTGCAGCGCCTCTTCGGTCTCAGATGTGGTGAACAGCACCGCCAGGCCGCGTTCGGCCTGCCGCGCCATCAGTTCGAAGACGTCGGCCTTGGCGGCGACGTCGACGCCGCGGGACGGTTCGTCGAGCAGCAGCACGCGGGGGCCGGTCATCAGCGCCTTGCCGATGACGACCTTCTGCTGGTTGCCGCCGCTCAGCGAGCCGATCGGGGCGTCGGGGCCGCTGGTCTTGACGGTGACATCGGTGATCATCGTCTGGACGGCGGCGCGTTCCTTCGCGCGGTTGACGAAGAGGCGGCGCACGAAACCGGTCAGCGCGGCCAGGGACAGGTTCTGGCCCACGCTCATCGTCTGGACCAGCCCGTCGCGCTGGCGGTCCTCGGGGACCAGGGTCAGCCCGGTCTGGATACGGCGTCGTACGGTGCCCACGACCGGCTCGCCGTACAGGCGGATCTCTCCTGAGTCGGCGTGCAGGCGGCCGGCCAGGCATTCCAGGAGTTCGGTACGGCCACTGCCCATGAGCCCGTAGATGCCGACCGTCTCGCCGGCGCGGACGGTGAGCGAGACGCCGTCGACGGCCAGGCGGTCGGGGTTGGTGGGGTCGGCGACCGACAGCTCGACGATCTCGAGCGCCACCGGCCCGAGCTTGGGCTCGCGGGCCGGGAAGAGGTCGTCCTGGTCGCGGCCGACCATCTTGCGTACGACCCAGGCGAGGTCGACGTCGGCGGCGGCGGCCGTGGCGACCATGGAGCCGTCGCGGAGCACGGCCACGTCGTCGGCGATGTCCAGCGCCTCCTCCAGGTGGTGGGAGATGTAGACGATCGCCACGCCTTCGGCCGTGAGCTCGCGGATGACCTGGAAGAGGACCGCCACCTCCGGGGCGCTCAGCGCCGACGTCGGCTCGTCCATGATCAGGATCCGGGCGTCCTGCAGCAGCGCGCGGGCGATCTCGACGAGTTGCTGCTGGCCCAGCCGCAGGTCGCCGACCATCAGATCGGGGTTCAGCGCCCCGTCCAGACGGCGGAGCACGGTGGCCGCCGCCGACCGCTCGGCCGCGCGGTCGACGAGGACGCCGCCGCGGGTCCGCTCCCGCCCGAGGAACAGGTTGTCCTGGATGCTCAGGTTCGAGCACAGGCTGAGTTCCTGATGGATGATCGAGATGCCGCGATCGGCCGCGTCCCGGGCGCTGCCGAACTCGACGACCCTCCCGTCGAGCTCCACCTGGCCGGTGGTGGGCGACTCGACCGCGCTGAGGATCTTCATCAGCGTCGACTTGCCGGCGCCGTTCTCGCCGAACAGCACCATCACGCGCCCCGGGACGATGTCGAGCGAGACGCCCTTGAGCGCCTGCGTCCCGCCGTACACCTTGGTGACGTCGATCGCCCGCAGCACCGGCGTCGTGGCGGTGTCCCGCGCCGCCGTCACGACGCCGCCTCGACGGAGATCGGGGTGATGGTCAGCACGTCGGCGGTCAGCGGCGACATCGCGCCGACCACGGTGATCTTCTTGCCGTCGAGCGACGGTACGTCGAGCGACGACAGCACCTTCGCCTTGACCTCGTTGTTCAGGGCGGTGCCCGCGTCGGCGTAGTCGACCTGGTTGACGAACTGGCCGAACGTGATGAAACCGACGGCGTCGCGCAGCGCCGTGCCGTTGATGGCCGGGCCGATCTGGACCTGGACCCTGGTCTTGCCGATGCCGGGCACCTCGACCGGCAGCAGGCCGCTCTTCGCCGCGTCGGCGGTGCCGGTCAGCGTGACGGCGTAGCTGTAGGGCCCGGTGCCGGCGCGGTGGCCGTACTTCTGGCCGGCCGCGTCGGTGTCGTCGGCGATCGCCTTGCTCAGGGTGACGATGTCGACGGCCTTGCCCTTGATCACCGGGACGACCTTCGGCCCGTAGGTCGCGGCGCCGTAGCGGGCCGGGTCGAACTTCGCCTGCTCGCCGGCGCGCGGCGCGGTGTCCGAGCGGTACGTCGTACCGGCGATGATCGCGATGATCACGAGCACGAGCGCGATCAGGCTGCCGCGGCCCAGCGTGATGCGGCCGGGCCGCCTGTTCTGCACTGCTGTCATGACGTACTTCCGTTCGCGCGTGCGCCGAGGTCGCGGGCGACCGTGAGGCGCTGGTGCCATCTCGCCGCGGCCGCCCTGCGGTGATCCGCGCTCCAGTCAGGGGTGAAGATCTCCACGTCGGCGTCCGCCCGCCGTTCGAGGTCGCCGGTGGTCCACAGGCCCAGTCCGAGACCGGCCAGGTCCGCCGCACCGCCCGCCGAGAGCTCGTGATGCCGGGTGCGGGCCACCTCGACATCGCTGAGGCCGGCCTGTAGCCGCATGAGCGCGGTGCTCCGGGTCAGGCCGCCGTCGGCGACGATCCGGCGAAGGCCCGGCATGGCGGTCAGGACGTCGTCGACCTGGTGCGCCACCGACTCCAGGGCCGCTCGCGCGAGCTGCTCCCGCCCGGTGCCGAGATCGAACCCGGCCAGCACCGGCACCGCCCGGGGGTCCCACCACGGCGCCCCCAGGCCGCCGAAGGCCGGTACGAGGGTGACGTCGCCCGCGTCGGAGCCGGTCGCCAGGTCGACGACCTGGTCCGCGGAGATGCCGAGCAGCTCCGCCAGCCAAGTCAGGGTCCGGCCGGTGGAGCGGATGTTCGCCTCCCTGGCGAACGTCGGCCGCTGCCCGGTCGACCAGGCGATCGTGTCGCAGACCGGGCTTCCCGACCCGCCCAGCCCAGGCGACTCCGCGACCGTCATCACCGACGATCCCGTGCCGTAGGTCACCTTGACCACGCCCGGCCGCCAGCCCGCGTGCGCGAACAGCGCGGCGTGCGAATCGCCCAGCACGGCGAGCACGGGCACCCCGGCGGGCAGCAGGTCCAGCTCGCGGACCGTGCCGAAGGGGCCGGTGGAGGCGACGACGCGGCCCAGCGCCGCGCGCGGGACGCCGAAGATCTCCAGCAGTTCGTCGTCCCAGTCGCCGGTCGCGAGGTTCAGCAGCTGAGTGCGGGAGGCGTTGCCCACCTCGGTGACGAACCCGCCGGTGAGCGCGTCGAGCAGCCACGCGTCCACAGTGCCCAGGCGCAGCTCCCCGCGCCCGCTACGCTCGCGCGCCGGGTCGTGCCGGTCGAGCAGGGCGCCCATCTTCAGCGCCGAGAACATCGGGTCCAGCGGGAGCCCGGTACGACTCCGGACCAGGTCGCCGTACCCTTCATCCAAAAGCTGGGCCGCCCGGTCCGCGCCGCGGCGGTCCTGCCAGCCGACCAGCGGCGCGACCGGCCGGCCGGTCGCCGCGTCCCACAGCACCACCGACTCGCGCTGGGTGCTCAGCCCGATCCCGCGTACGGCCCGCGGATCGGCCTGCCGCAGGCAGGCGGCGACGGCGTCGCGGACGCTGCCGAGCAGTTCCTCGGCGTCCTGCTCCGCCAGCCCCGGCGCCGGGTGGCTCTGGGACAGCGGCGCACTGGCGCGGGCCACCACCTGGCCGGCGGCGTCGACCAGCAGGGCCTTGGTGGAGCCGGTGCCCTGATCGATGGCGAGGACAAGCGGTTCCATCAGGCCCGTCCCAGCGCCTCACGGGCGGCCTTGACGATGCCCTCGGCGTTCAGGCCGAAGTGGTCGAGCAGGAAGGACGTGCTTCCCGTCGGTGCGAACGTCGGGACGCCCAGCATGCGTACGGGGACCGGATGACGCTCCGCGACGACCTTGGCCACGGCGGCGCCCAGACCGCCGGACAGCAGTCCCTCCTCCGCGGTGATGATCGCGCCGGTCTGCTCCGCGGCGGCGACGACCTCGGCCACGTCCAGCGGTTCGACGAAGGTCATGTTGACCACCCGCGCGGTGAGGCCCTGCGCGCGCAGGAGCGCGGCGGCGTCGAGGGCCCGCGAGACCATCGTGCCGATCGCGATCACGGTCACGTCGTCGCCTTCGGCCAGGCGCGTCGCCCGGCCGGCCTCGAAGGGCGCGCCCGCCGGCGTCACCGCGGGGACCTTGAAGCGGGGGATCCGGATATAGGAGGGAAGGCCGGACGCCGCAGCCCAGCGGACGGCGTCGCGGGTCTGCGACGGGTCGGCCGGGACGACGATCCGCAGCCCGGGGACGGCGCGCATCCAGGACAGGTCCTCGATGGAGTGATGGGTGGGGCCCAGCTCGCCGTACGCCATGCCCGGGCTCTGCCCGCACAGCACCACGTGCCGGTCGCTGTAGGCCACGTCCGCCTTGATCTGCTCCAGGGCGCGCCCGGTGAGGAACGGCGCAGCGGCGGACACGAAGGGGATGAAACCGGCGTTGGCCAGACCGGCCGACACGCCGACGAGGTCCTGTTCGGCGATGCCGACGTTGATCAGGCGGTCGGGGAACTCCTCGCGGAATTTGACCAGGTTGCTGGATCCGACCGAGTCATTGCAGACCGCCACGATCCGCTCGTCGGCGCGGGCCAGAGCGGCCAGCTCCTCGCCGAAGTCGACACGGCAGTCGAACGTGGGCGCCTGCTCGGCGAGGGCGGTCATCGGCTCAGCTCCTCGAGCGCGAGCTGGACCTGCTCGTCGGTGGGCACCTTGTGGTGCCATTCGACCCGGTCTTCCATGAAGGAGACACCCTTGCCCTTGACGGTGTTGGCGATGACGGCGACGGGCCGGCCCGTCGACGACGGCGCGTACGCCTGCTTGATCGCCTGGTGGTCGTGGCCGTCGATGACGCGCACCTCCCAGCCGAAGCTCGCCCACTTCTGGTCGAGCGGCTCCAGCGACTTGGTGTCCTCGGTACGGGCGCCCTGCTGCAGCCGGTTGCGGTCGACCACGGCCGTCAGGTTCGCCAGGCCGTAGTGGGCGGCCGTCATGGCCGCCTCCCAGTTGCTGCCCTCCTGCATCTCGCCGTCGCCGAGGACGACGATGGTGCGCCAGGTCTCGCCGCGCAGCTTGGCGCCGAGGGCGCAGCCGGTGGCGACCGGGAAGCCGTGCCCGAGCGGGCCCGTGTTGGTCTCCACGCCGGGCACCTTGACCCGGTTGGGGTGGCCGTTCAGCGGCGACAGCGGCGCCATGTACTCGGTGAGCCGCTCCTGGGGGAAGAAGCCGCAGGAGGCCAGCGTCGAGTACAGGGCGGCGGCGCAGTGGCCCTTGCTCAGCACGAACCGGTCGCGCAGGGGGTTGGCCGGGTCGTGCGGGTCGAGCCGGAGCGTCCCCCACATGGCGGTCACCAACAGGTCCGTCACCGACAGGTCGCCACCGACGTGCCCCATCCGGGCCGCCTGGATGGTCGTGAGGACGTCGCGCCGGATGCGCGTGGCGATCGACGCCAGCTCGGGGGCCGCCTCGGCGGGCGAGGCCGCGCGCAGGAGCGCGCTCCGCTCGACGTAGGCGGCGGCGACGGGCGCGTCCAGTTCGAGCGGCCTGGACGCGGTCTTCACGGCGGTCATTCGGACTCGCTCTCGGCGAGTGCCCGGTAGAGCGCCCGCTTCGCGATGCGCTGAGCGCCGAGGGCGTCCTGCGCCGACTGGGCCGCGGCGAGCGCGTCGCGGTCGAGGTAGCCCAGGGCGTGGTGGAAGGCGCGCATGGTACGGATGCCCGCCCGCGCCGCCTCGACGGAGTCCTCGCGGAACGGGAACTGGTCGAGCTGCCAGACGCCCTCCCAGCCGGCGTCGCGCAGGGCGAAGAAGAACTCGAACGTCTCCAGCAGGTGCACCGAGCCGACGACCATGTCGTCGTCCCAGCCGCGGAAGTTGTCGTTGACGTCGATGGCGAAGAGTTTTCCGCGGCTCATCGCCATCTTGGCGGCCTCGGCGGGCGTCTCGCCGCCGTACAGGGAGTGGCCGAAGTCGAGCAGGATGCCGACGTTGTCCACGCCCATGTCCTCGATCGCGAGCAGGGTGCGCGCGACGGAGGAGAAGACCATCCGGTTGCGTGGCTCGCGCGGCTTGTACTCGATCGCGAACTTCAAGTCGGGGAACGCCTGCGCGAGCTCGCGGACCGCGCCGACCGACTTGTCCCACAGGTCGGTGTAGTCGGCCTGGAAGGGATAGTCGTAACCGTCCTGTCCGGGCCACAACTTGATGTAGTCGACACCCAGCTCACGCCCGACCTCGGCCGCGGCCGCCACCAGGTCGATGGCCTCCCGGCGTACGGAGGGGTCGGGGTTGGTGAAACCGCCCTTGGCGAACTTGCCCGTGTAGAACTCGGGCGTGACCGCGATCGCGCGCAGGTTCTGCTCGGCGAGCGCCGCCCGCACCTCGGCGGTGCTGATGCCGCCGGGCGGAAACGGCCAGTTGAGGTCGACGACGGACAGGTCGCCCACCGCCCCGGCGAGCTTGATGCAGTCCAAGACCGTCTTCGGCTCGCCGTAGCCATCGGTCGCATACCGGTCGACATAGGTGGCGAAGTGCCAGATGCCGGCCCCGTAGACCGGCTCGTCATGTTGGTGAATGTTTATGCGATCACGATCAGACATGCAAAGCAAGTTACGGGAGGATCAAAACAGGTGTCAATGGGGAGCGCCGGTGACGTGGGGGCAACCTTGACGACATCCGGGGGCAACCTGAATACTGCGCAGGCAATTCGCCACTCAACGGTGAATATGTATTCGCAGAAGGAGTTGCCGTGCCTCCCTCCAGACTCCCAGCCCCCCGGAGCAGGCGCCGTATCCGGGCATTGACCTGCATGATCGCGGCTCTCGGCATGACCGTCGCCACGCTCCCCGCAGCGGCCGAGGCCGACGGCCTCCGCCCGGAGGGGAACCTGCCCAGAACGGTCGTCACCACGGACATGGAGCAGGACGACTACGCCTCGCTCATCCGCTACCTGCTCTACACCAACGAGGTCGACACCGAGGGGATCATCTACAGCAGCGGCAGGTTCCACTGGTCGGGAGACGGCAAGGGCACGACGTTCTTCCTCCCCGACCGGGAGTACACCACGCCGCAGACGTCCTGGCGATGGACCGGGACGCGGACCATCCAGGACCAGGCCCTGCGCGCGTACGCCGAGGTCTATCCCAATCTGCGCAGGCATGACCCCCGCTACCCCACGCCGGGCGAGCTGCTGTCCAAGGTCAAGATCGGCAACATCGAGTTCGAGAACGAGATGGCCAAGGACACCGAAGGCTCCGATCTCATCCGCGACCTGCTGCTTGACCACGATGCCCGGCCTCTGTACCTCCAGGCATGGGGTGGCACCAACACGATCGCGCGGGCCCTCAAGTCGATCGAGGACCGCTTCGCCGGTACGAGGCAATGGCCTCGCGTCAAGGCCGCGGTCTCGAAGAAGGCGGTGATCCTGGCCAGCGGATTCCAGGACGACACCTACGCGCAGTACATCGCCCCCGTCTGGCCGGGCATCCGCGTCGAGAACATGGCGGCCGGCTATGCCGCCTGGGGCTACAACTGCGAGCGCGGGCAGGGCAACGTCCGAGGTCTACCCGCTGACCGCGTCTACTTCAGCGGCGCATGGATCAAGCAGAACATCCAGATCGGGCCGCTGGGCTCGCTCTACCGGTCGTGGCTGGACGGTCAGTCGATGCCCGGCGACCAACTCGACATCTTCGGCGACCCCGAGCGTGCCGCGGGCGGCTGGTGCAAGCCGCTGGCGCCGTACGACTTCCTCTCCGAGGGCGACAACGTCGCCTTCAACCCCTTGCTCAAGACCGGTATCCAGGATCCGGAGAACCCGCTGCTCGGCGGCTGGGGCGGCCGGGCGATCCAGACGACCACCACGCCGAACCTGTGGACCATGGTGAGCGCGGAGAAGGACGACACCGGCACCGACGTCAGGAACTACACGACACTGCGGTGGGCCGGAGCCGCGCAGAACGACTTCGCGGCCCGCATGCGGTGGACGCTGACCCCCAGATACCGCGACGGCAACCACCCGCCGACGGTCGGCATCCATGGCAACGACACCGTCCGGGCCCGGCCCGGCTCGGTCGTCACGCTCACCGGCCTCGCCACCGATCCTGAACAGGACCCGGTGACGCTCCGCTGGTGGCAGTACCGGGAAGAAGGCAGCTACCCCGGCACCGTCACCATCGCCGACCGCGGGCACGGCCGGGCCGCCGTCACCGTCCCGGCGGACGCCGCACCGGGCCAGACCATCTCGATCATCCTCCAGGGCACCGACGACGGCACGTTCCCCCTCACCCGCTACGACCGCCTGTTCATCCGGGTCGTCTGACGACGCGGGGCATCGCCCGGCGAGCCGTTCCGCCCGCCGGGCGATGCCGGGTCAGTGGGCGGCGTCGAGTTTCGCTCGCTGTTCCGCCGTCAACTCCAGGTCCGCCGCGGCCAGGCTCTCCTCCAACTGCTCGACCGAGGAAGCGCCGACCAGCGGGATCACCGGGATCTCGCCGCCGATGAGCCAGGCGAGCACCACCTGGTTGACGGTCGCTCCTGTCTCCTGGGCCACTTCCCGCAGCGCCTTGAGACGCGGAGGTGTGCCTGCGTGCTCGAACGCGGCGCCGAGCGGCCTGTCGTCACGTACGTAACCGCCGCTCAGCAAGGGCGAGTAGGCGACCAGCGCGAGGTCGGGCTCGGCGCGCAGGTAGCTGAGCAGATCGCCGCCGACCACGCCGAGGTTGCCGTCCTGAGAGCGCAGCGTCGGCAGATCGGTGCGCTGACGGAGGTAGGTGTGGTGATATTGCACGACCTCATAGCCGGGCAGCCCCGCCGCGGCCGCCAGGCCCCGGGCCCGCTCGAGTCGCCACGCCCAGTGGTTGCTCGCCCCGAGCAGACCTACGGTGCCTTCCTCGACCAGGCCGGCGAAACCCTCGACCGTCTCCTCCAGCGGCACCGTGGAACCTTCGAGGTAGGCGTGTGCGTACAGGAGATCCAGCTTGTCCACGCCGAGCCGTTCCCGGCTTCGCTCCGAGGATTCCCGGATCACCCGGGCCGACAAGCCCTCAAGGTCATGACTGAGGGCAGACGCCGGCACGTTCGGCCGCCCGCCGAGCTTGGTGGCGATGACGATCTCGTCCGTGATGCCGCGGCTGCGTCGCCAGCGGCCGAGCAGCGCCTCGCTTTCACCCCCCTGCGTGCCGTTGACCCAATAGGCGTAGTTGTTGGCGGTGTCGAGGAAAGTGCCGCCGGCCTCGACGTAGCGGTCGAGGATGGCGTACGAGGTCGCCTCGTCGATGGCGGTGCCGAACAGCATCGCGCCAAGACTCAGCACACTGACCTGACGACGGGTCTTCGGATCGCTGCCGATCGTGCGATATCTCATGGGAATCCCCTCCATATTGAGCGTTGGCCGGGATTGTGCACCCTAGAGGCGACTCGAGGTCAATGCGTCAGACGCGCTCGCAGGGGGAACGCTCAGGCAAGGTGCTCCTTCTCGGCTGGTCGTGGCATCGGGGCGGGCGATGTCCGCTCCGGATGGCACAGCCCCAGCAGGCGCAGCGCGGGCACCGTCATCACGGTGGTGATCAGCGCCATGAGCATCAGCACCGTGAACGTGCCCGGCCCGATCACGCCGATGCTGAGCCCCGTGCTGAGCACGACGATCTCGGTGACGCCGCGGGCGTTCATGAGGACGCCGAGGCCGAGCGCGAGCCGTCCCGGCATGCCGCCGGCCCAGGCGGTCACGGCGGCGGTGCCGAGTTTGCCGAGGACCGCGGCCACGAGCAGGACCGCCCCGCCCAGCAGCACTGCCGGGTCGTCGAAGGCCATGCGTACGTCGGCCTGCAGCCCGATCGAGGCGAAGAACACCGGCAGCAGCAGCGCGCGGTTGAGTGAGGCGAGGCGGTCGGGGACCGTGCCCAGGACGCGGGCGTTACGCGGGATCACGATGCCCGCCAGGAGGGCGCCGAAGATCGCGTGCGCGCCGATGGCGTCCGTCGCCGCCGCCAGGGAGAAGATCAGGCCCAGGACGAGCACGAGGCCGGCGGGCGCGGGCAACCTGGTTTCGGCGTATCTGTCGGCCAGAGTCCTGAGCGCGGGGCGGACCACGAGAAACACGACGAGGACCAAGGCGGCGGCGAGCAGCATCGTGGTCAGCGCGCCCGCAGGTGAGCGGGCGTGCGCGAGGGCGATCACCGCGGCGAGCGCACACCACGCCAGTACGTCGGCGATGCCGGCGCACAGGACGGCCAGCGAGCCCAGCCGGGTGCCGGTCAGGCCGACCTCCTGGAGGATCCTGGCCAGCACGGGTAACGCCGTGACGCTCAGCGCGGTACCGATGAACAGGACGAACTCCGTCCTGCCCGCCGTCGGCCCGACGAGCGCCGAGGCGAACGGGATCGCCGCGACCGTGCCCAGAGCGAAGGGGACGGCCACCATCGCCAGGGCGGCGACGCCCACGACGGTGCGCTGCCTGCTCAGGGCGGTGTGGTCGAACTCCGTTCCCACGGTGAAGATGAAGATCGCCAGACCGGCCTGGGCGAGCAGGTTCAAGTGCTGCGTGGCGGCAGCGGGCATGATCAGCTCGGTCGCCGCCGGCGCCAGCGTGCCCAGCGCGGACGGCCCCAGCAACAGCCCGGCCACGATCTGTCCCACCACTGAGGGCTGGCCGATACGACGGGCCACGATGCCGCCGAGCGAGGCCAGTCC
Source organism: Nonomuraea aurantiaca (assembly GCF_020215705.1). Taxonomy (GTDB): domain Bacteria; phylum Actinomycetota; class Actinomycetes; order Streptosporangiales; family Streptosporangiaceae; genus Nonomuraea; species Nonomuraea aurantiaca. The sequence continues at coordinate 53,133 of NZ_JAIWNB010000002.1, forward strand.
GCCGATGACCGCCACGGCAAGGAACAACCTCAGGATCGACTGGATGGGCGTCGCCTCCGCAGCCGGTGGCGGCACCACCACGCGCTCCACCGGGTGGACGCCCCAGCCGAAGACCATCAGGAGCGACACGGCGGCCACGGCGGTCAGCGTGAGCGCGATCACCAGACCCCGGGCCGGGGCGGGCAGGAGGCGTTGTTCGGTGTCTTCGAGCGGGCTCTGTCCACGCATGCTGACGCCCCCTCCGGCGTTCGCGATGGCTACCTGGGTTGCGCTTTGAAGGGCTCAGTCGATGACCGGGCCGCCCGCCCGCCGACCAGCAGCAGCGCGCCGACGGCGGCGACCATCCCGATGGCGATGACCGGTACCAGGGCCTGGAAGCCCGGCCCGGCGACCACCAGGCCGAACATCGGCGGGCCGAGCAACGATCCGAGGCTGCCCGCCTGAGCGACGACGCCGTTGCCGACATCGGCGTGGTCGAGACGCTCCAGCACCATCGGGAGCGCGGCGAAGACGAGGGCGCCCAGGAAGCCGTTCTCCATCGAGATGATCGCCGCGCCGACCTGCGCCGCCGTCAGCGAAGCCGCGCCACCGTACATGAGCCAGGCCGCCGGGACGGTGAGGAGGCCGACCAGCGCGAGCACGCGGACCGGCGTGCCACGGCGGAGCAGCACTCCCACGGCCAATCCGCCGAGCGCGCTGAGCAGGGAGATCGCCGAGGTCACCGCGCCGGCGGCGGTGGCCGTGCGGCCGTACTCCTCGATGAGGAGCGTGGGCAGCAGGACGATCACCGGAATGGTCACCAGCGCGCCCAGGCAGAAGGCCACGGCGAGTGCCGCCGGCCACTTCAGGGCCCCGGCCTTGGGAACGGGTCCGGCCGCCACCTGCCGGTCGGCCCCGCGCGGCAGCCGTACCCAGACCACCAGGGCCATCGCCAGCGTCAGTGCGGCGATCAGTCCGATCCAGCCACGCCAGCCCAGAGCGGAGCCCAGTACGCCGCCCCCCAGGGTGCTCAGCCCGATGCCCACGGCGACGAACGTGGCCCAGATCGACAGGGCGGTGCCGCGGTCCCGCTCGCCGGCCAGACGGAGGATCAGTGCCGGGCAGGCGATGGTGACCAGGACGTATCCGGTGCCCTCGACGCCTCTGGCGGCCAGCAGCCAGCCGAAGCCGCCCGCCCATACGCTCGCCGCGCTCGCCGTCGCCATCAGGACCAGCCCGGCGATCAGCGACCGCTCCGTGCCGAAGCGCCGGACCAGGTATCCGGCGGGCAGGCCGACGACGGCGCCCACACCGACGACCGCCGAGATCACCCAGCCCAGTTCCGACAGCGACAGCCCGAGCTCACCGGCCACCGCCGGGCCGACGGAGGCGAACTTGCCGAGGCTCATCGCCGCGGCGACCCCGCCGAGGTAGACGATGGCGATCAGCACCCACGGGGAGCGCTGCGGCGATTTCTCCCTCGGCTCCGAGGTGCCCGGCGTTGGCTGGCGATCCATAGATCTCCTTCGATTCAATCTGGTTCATCCGCCGCCGCGGTCAAGCGCGCCTGGACGGCCACCAGCCCGGCTCCGGCGAAGGAGAAGCGTACGACGGCGGACCGGCGATGCCGGGACACGCGGTGACCGTCCTGGACATGGATCCACAACCAGGCCGCGTCCAGGTCCAAGGCGATGGGGCCGCTGCCGGCGGCCGGGCGGGGAGGGACGGCGTACCGGCTCAGCGGAGCCAGCAGTTCGGCGGGCAGTCCGATGAGGTCGACGTCGAGCACCCGGGAACGGCGGTCCACGTCAACGGCGAGCAGGACGCGGCCGGCGACCGCCACGACGGAATCGGTGGGGACGGGGGCGGCCAGACGTAGTTCGAGCAGACCGGAGGACGCGCGCCAGCCGGCTCCGTCCGCGGAGACGAGCCGGTCGCTCGTGGTACGGATCAGCATCGCGACACGTTCGAGGCGAGCAGGCCGATTCCCGATTCGGTGACGTCGACGGCTCCGGCCGACAGCAGGACGTCGATCGTCTCAGGGACGTCTCCGCGCAGCAGCACTCCCTGGAGCACGACCAGGTTCTCGTCCGCCAGGTCCGATCCGGCGCGCCACGATCGGCCGGGCATCGCGGTGACGACCTGGGGCAGGCGTTCGGCTTGCGTCCGGACCGTCAGCAGCACGTGGGACGGGCCGACCCAGGCGCCCCGCAGCAGCAGCGCGATGTTCTGGATCATGCCGCGTTTGCCCTTCTCGGCGTACGCGGCCGGGTTGGCGATCAGCTGCGCGCCGCAGGTCCGGATGGTCTCGATGATCCGCAGGTTGTTCTGGCGGAGCGAATGGCCCGTCTCCACGACGTCCATCATCACATCGGCCAGCTCCGGGATCTTGGCTTCCGTCGCGCCGTAGGACACGACCACCTCGGCCCGCCGCCCGGCGGCCTGGAAGAAGCGGCGGCCGATGTTCGGGTATTCGGTGGCCACGCGGACGCCGTCGTGCAGATCGCTCACGCTGGTGGCGGGGTGGTCGGCCGGGGCCGCGAGCACCAGCCGCCATGGCTGCTCGGTGTTCCTGGAGTAGTCGAAGGACTCCGCCACCTCGACCTTGGCCCCGGTCTCCTCCACCCAGTCGGCCCCGGTCAGCCCGAGGTCGAACGTCCCGCTCTCGACCGCCAAGGGGATCTCGCGCGGCTTGTAGAACGCGACGTGCGCCACTCCGGTGTAGTCGATCACCCCACGGTAGGACCGTTCGGAGGGCCGCCGGATGGGCAGCCCCGCGGCCGCGAAGAGTTGCAGGGCCCGCCGCTCCAGCGACCCCTTCGGCAGGACGAGGGAGAGCATGATTCCTCCTCGGAAACTCCACACGCGCAAGCGGCTACACATGCAGAAGACGGTCGATGCCGGTGATGGGCGGCTCGGCAAGGTCGGCCGGACGTACCTCTATTTCTCCCACCACGAGATCCGTCGGCCAGGAATCGACGATGGTGCCCACGCAGCGGGCGATCGACCGCGTGCTCATCTTGTGCGCCGAGTCGTCGCCGTCGAGGTTGGCGATGGCTCCTGGAGAGACGAGGCAGGCCCGGACCCCGTTGCGGCGTTCCTCCAGCAACAGCGTCTCGACCAGCGCCTTCAGCCCGGCCTTGGTGGCGCTGTAGGCGGCTCCGCCCTCGAAGTAGCGGGTGCCGGCGTGGCTGCCCATCGCGACGAAGACGCCACGGCCGGCCCGCAACGCGGGCAGGACGGCCTTGACCAGGTGGAAGCTGGCGCTGAGGTTGATCGAGACCAGCCGCTCCCAGTCCGCCTCGGTCAACTCGGCTATCGGGTCGAGAACCCGCTCGACCGCGTTGGACACGCAGACGTCGACCCGGCCAGCCTCGTCGAGCACCTGGCCGACCGCCCTCCTGATCTGCGCGGGGTCGGCCAGATCGCACGGGAGCTCCCCGAGCCAGTCCTCCCTCGCCAAGGACCGGTTCAGGGAGAACAGGCGGTAGCCGCGGTCGCGCAGTTCCTCGGCGATGGCCTTTCCGCTGCCGCGATTGGTGCCGGTGACCAGCGCGACCCGGGCGTCACTTGATGACATCGAGGACGCGACTCCACTGGTTGACGATCTCGTCTCCTTCGACGCCGTCCCGGAACAGGTCCTTGTCCAGGGGGGATCCGTCCTCGTGCCGCAGTCGGATGCAGTCCTGGGAGATCTCGGAGATGACGGTCAGCTCGCCGTTGTCCGCCTGCCCGAAGATGAGGCAGAAGTCCCACACGTCCAGCGGGCGCAGCCATGATCGCAGCACCTCGTTGACGGCGAGCGCGCGTTCGCGCATCTCCTTGACCGGCAGTCCCAGGACCCTCAGGTAGTCCTCGCCGATCGGCTGGTCCTCGGGGTCGATCCGGTAGTCGAACTTCACGACTGGGCGGGGCAGCGGCGCGCCGTCCTCGAACAGGCCGGGGTACTTCCGGGTGGTCGATCCGGTGGCCCGGTTCTTCACGATCACTTCGAAGGGGGGCGCGGGGCAGTAGTCGGCGAGGTAGGAGTCCTCGCCGACCCGTTCCCTGAACGCGCACCGCACCCCCGCGGCCTCGATCCTGGCCGCGGCCCTTTCGTAGAAGGCGAGCCGCAGCGGGCCGGTGCGCTCGACGATTTCGTCACGCTGGTAGGTGAAACTGCGCAGGCTGGGGATTATCTGCACGAGGCACTGCCCGCCGGGCAGTAACCACAGGCGCTTACTGCGCCCGATGATATCCGGGCTGCCCCGGGTCGCTGCGTGGTCCACGTCGCCTCCACATCACCGCCGACAATGGCCCACACAACTTGATATGCGGCGGCCGGTTTGTCAACCCTGGAATAAGGAGCACTTGACGGCGCGCTCGGGGCCTTGCTATGTCGCCGCCGAGTCCCCTGTACCGCGCGTGATCGGCTCCGTGAGATCTCTTTTCTTTTCGTCGCGGGGGGAACCCGGGTAATCGGGTGACCCTGGAAAAAGGAGTACTTGACGGGGTCCGGCCGGGCGAAGGTATTGTCGCTGGAATTGCATATTCGATCTTATTAAGTATGGCCAGGAAGGAGAGGATCATTGTTGCAATATGAGCGGATCGCTCACTCGAAGATCACCAAAAAGTTCAGAGCCGAAGGACAGCAGCTCTTATTCTCGCGAGGCCAGAGAGGCGAGGTCTCCGACGCGAACGGCGTGTCGTACATCGACTTCGTCATGGGTTATGGGCCAGTGATAATCGGCCACTCGGACGACCTCTTCAACGAAATTCTCGGCGGCTATCTGGCCAACGGCATCATGATGCCGGGGTTCACCACCTTCCACCAGGAATACCTGGAACGGCTGCTGGGCGAGCGGCCCGGAGATAGGGGCGCGTTCTTCAAGACCGCCTCGGAGGCGGTCACCGCGGCCTTCCGGCTGGCCGCGATGCGGACCGGCCGGCTCGGCATCGTCCGCAGCGGCTACGTCGGCTGGCACGACTCCCAGATCGCCAACTCCCTGAAGTGGCACGAGCCGTTGCACTCACCACTGCGCGAGAAGCTCCGGTACACCGACGGGATGCGCGGGATCGGCGAGTCCGAGCCCGTGCTCAACTGGGTGGATCTGCGTCTGGAGTCTCTGTCCGAGCTTCTGGAGCGGCACCGGGGCCGGTTGGGCTGCTTCGTCTTCGACGCCTACCTGGCCTCGTTCACCACGCCGGACGTGCTGCGGCAGGCCGTGACGATGTGCCGCGAGGCCGGCCTGCTCACCGTGTTCGACGAGACCAAGACCGGAGGCCGGATCTCGGCGCTGGGCTATGACCACGACCAGGCCATCGGCTCGGATCTGATCGTGATCGGCAAGGCGCTGGCCAACGGAGCGCCGCTGAGCATCCTGGTGGGCGGCGCCGACCTGCTCGCCCACGCGGAGCGGGCCCGGCTCAGCGGCACGTTCTCGAAGGAGATGATCGCCATCTACGCCGCACTGGCGACCAGGGACATTCTGGAGAAGCCCACCCAGGACGCGCCGGACGGCTGGACCGAGGTCGGCCGCATCGGCACCGAGGTGGCGGCCGTGCTCTCCGCGGCCGCCGAGGAGGCGGGGGTGGCCCACCTGCTCGGCGCCCGCCCGGTGCTCGGCGGCGGGATGTTCGAGCTGGTCTACCACGACGAAGCGCTCCTCGGCGACAAGGAGCGGCGTGAGGCGCTGCTCGGCGCTCTCACCGGCGCCGGCATCCTCCTGCTCGAAGGGCACCCGTCCTTCGTGAGCCTGGCCCATCGCGACCTCGACTGGACCGACTTCCGCGATCGGGCGCGCCGCGCCTTCGAAGTCTGGAACGCGGCGGAGGGAGCCGACCGTGGCTGATCTTCTGCGCCTCGCGCTCGTCGGCTGCGGCCGCCAGATGCAGCAGAACCTCTTCCCGTTCCTGCAGCGGATCCGCGGCTACCAGGTCGTGGCCTGCGTCGACCCTGACCTGTCGCTGGCCGCCGAGATCCAGGCCCTGGCCCCCGGCGCGGTCTGCGCCGATTCCGTCGAAGCGCTCGACCTCGAGACCGTGGACGCGGCGGTGCTCGCCGTGCCCCCGGAGCCTTCCTACCGGCTCACCCGCCAGCTGGCCGAACGCGGCATCGACTGCTTCGTCGAGAAGCCGGCCGGGCCCTCCACCGTCGCGCTCCAGGATCTGGAGCGCGTGGTGTGCCGCAGCGGCCGGCACGTTCAGGTGGGCTTCAACTTCCGCTACGCCGAAACCCTCCAGCGGCTGCACGAGTTGAGCACGGACATCCGGTCCCGTCCGTGCTCGGTGACCATCGACTTCTACAGCCGCCACCCGTCCGCTCCGCAGTGGGGGGTGGACACGACCCTGGAGGCGTGGGTCCGGCACAACGGGGTGCACGCCCTCGACCTGGCCCGCTGGTTCGTGCCCTCTCCTGTCGTCCAGGTGGACGCGCACGCCATCCCCGGCGCGCCCGACCGCTTCCAGGTGAACCTCTTCCTGCGCCACGACGACGGCTCACTCTCGACGCTGCGCATGGGCAACCATGTCAAGCGCTTCCTGATGGGCGTCACGGTGCAGGGCATGGACGGCAGCCGTTACAGCGCCCCTTCGCTTGAGCGGGTGACGCTCGAACTGTCCGACGGCCTGCCGCACGGCCAGGAACTGCACAGTACGCGCAACCTGGACCACGGCTGGGCGCGCAGCGGGTTCGGACCAGAGCTCCAGGCCTTCGTCGACGCCTGCCGCGGGAGGCGGGACGGGCACCAGACGAACGGCCACGCCAAGGACGCACCGTCGATCACCGACGCCCTGGCGGCGTCCGTGCTCTGCGACCGGGCGATGGAGGAGCTGAACGCGGCAGGGGAGAACGGCTCCGGCCCGCTGAAGCATCCGGTCCGAGCGTGGGCGTAGGCGGAAGTCGCGATGAGCGGAGTGACACATGGCTGAGGAGACGCGGCCGGCCGGCGGCGCCCCGCCGGTCGCGTCCCGGAGCATAGGGGGGTGGATCGCCGGTCATCTCCGGCGGCACCGGATGCTCCTGCTGCTGTTCGCCGTCACGGCGGTGGCGGCCAACCTCTGTTCGACGCTCATCCCCGTCCAGATCGGCGCGGCGTTCGCCGACGCCACCGGCGCACGCCACGACCTCGCCGCGGTCGCGGCGGCGGCGATCACGGCCGGCCTGCTGGCGGCCGGCCGGTTCGCCGCCGACCTGATGTCCAACGGCTCGATGGAGATCATCGCCCAGCGGGTCAAACGGGATGTACGGGACGAGCTGTACCGCAGCCTGCTGGCCAAACGCATGTCCTTCCACGACCAGCAGCGCATCGGCGACATCCTGGCGCGGGCCATCAACGACGCCAGGCTCGTCGACTACATGCTCAGCCCCGGCGTCGCCACCGCCGCCAACGGCGTCCTGGCGCTGCTGGTCCCGATCCTGTTCATCGCCTCGTTGAACGCCCAGCTGCTCCTGGCGCCCGGCGTGCTGGTCCTGGTGTTCGCGTACGCGCTGTACTACCACCTGCGGCGGCTGAACCCGCTGGTCATCCGCACCCGCGAGACCTTCGCCGACCTCAACGAACGGTTCTCCACCACCCTGGCCGGCATCGCCACCGTCAAAGCGGCCACGCAGGAGGACCTCGAACGGCACGCGTTCAGGGACGCCGCCGCCGCCTACCGGGACGCCTTCGTCAGGCGAGGCAGAGCACAGGCCGTCTACCTGCCGGCGCTGAGCTTCGCGCTCGCGATGGCGATTGGCGCCCTCCACTCCCTCTACCTGTACTCCCAGGGCGAGCTGGGCCTCGCCCAGGTGGTGACCTATCTCGGCTGGCTGGTGCTGTTCGCGCAGCCGGTCACCATGTCCGAGCAGGCCGTGCCGGTCATCCAGGAGGGCTTCGTCGCCGCCGGCCGGATGCGGCAGATCATCGAGGGCGAACCCGCCGAGCGTGAGGACGCCCGGGGCACGGCGGCGGAGATCCACGGCGCGATCACCTTCGACCACGTGTCCTTCCGTCACGAAGGCAAGGAGATCCTGCGTGACATCTCCTTCCACCTGCCCGCCGGCCGCACCCTCGCCGTCGTCGGACCCACCGGCAGCGGCAAGAGCATGCTCATCAAGCTGGTCAACCGGATGTACGACGCCACCGAGGGACGGGTGCTGATCGACGGCCGGGACGTGCGCGAGTGGGAACCGGGTGCGCTGCGCCGCCAGATCGGCCACGTGGACCAGGAGATCTTCCTGTTCGCCAAGAGCGTGCTGGACAACATCGCCTTCGGCTCGCCGGACGAGGCCGAGTACGAGAACGTGCTGCGCGTCGCCAAGCAGGCGTGCGCGGACGAGTTCGTCCAGGTGATGGAGAACGGCTACGCCACGATCCTCAACGAGGGCGGCACGACGCTGTCCGGCGGGCAACGCCAGCGGCTGGCCATCGCCAGGGCGCTGCTGACCGAGCCGCGCGTCCTCACCCTGGACGACGCGACCAGCGCGGTCGACGCCCGGACCGAGACGGCCATCACCGAGGCGATCGAGCGCGCGGCGGCCGGCCGTACCACCGTGCTGGTCTCTCATCGCCCCGGCCAGATCCGGCGCGCCGACGTCATCCTGCTGCTGGACGGCGGGCGGGTCGTCGACCAGGGACCGCACGACGAACTGATCGCGCGCTGTGCGCTGTACCGGGAGATCTACACGTGAGCCACCTTTTCGACCGGGAGATCTACACGTGAGCGACCTTTTCGCGGGCCTGCACGCCGACGCGTACGACCGCGTGTACGGCAACCGCCGGCTGCTGGCCCGAATCCTCCGCTACCTGCGGACCCAGCACGGCGCCATGCTCGGCTCGGCCGTCCTGGTCGTGGGGTCGGTCCTGCTGACCGCCTCGGTGCCGATCGTCATCTCCCGCATGATCGACCAGATCGGCGGGGGAGCCGGGCTGGGCCTGCAGCTGTGCGTGTTCGTGGTCGCGGCGGCGGCGCTGGCCTGGGCGATGAACTGGGTCCGCCAGGCCATCACCGCGCGGCTGGTGGGCGGGATGGTCTATCGCCTGCAGTGCGAGGCCGCCGACGCCGCGCTCGCCAAGGACGTCGCGTTCTACGACGAGAACTCGGTCGGAAAGGTGCTGAGCCGGGTCACCGGCGACACCGAGGGCTTCGGCTCGGTGATGACCCTCGCCCTGAACCTGCTCAGCCAGATGCTCCTGGTGCTGCTGCTCGGCGGCGCGGTGTTCTGGATCGACGTCGACCTCGGCCTGATCATCCTGGCGACGCTGCCGATCCTGCTCGCCGCGGCACTGGCCTTCCGCAGGGTGGCCAGGACGGCGGCGGCGGCCACGCGCCGGGTGATGGCCAGGGTCAACGCCAACGTGCACGAGACGATGATGGGCATCTCGGTCGCCAAGAGCTTCGGCCGGGAAAGGACGGTGTATCGCGACTTCGACGCGGTCAACCGGCTGTCGTACCGGGTCTACGTCAGGCAGGGCCTCATCTACGCGGTCATCCTCCCGGTCTTGACGCTGCTGGCCGGGCTGGCCACGGCCGTGGTGCTCCACCAGGGCGGCCGGTTCGCGGTGCTCGGCCGGCTCTCGCCGGGGGAGTGGTACTTCGCCCTCCAGGCGCTCGGCATGTTGTGGCAGCCGGTCACGCAGGCGGCCGCCTTCTGGAGCCTCTTCCAGCAGGGGCTCGCGGCCGCCGAGCGGGTCTTCGCGCTGATCGACAGCGAGCACGCCGTCGTCCAGCGCGGGAACGAGCCGGTGACCGGCCTGGCCGGTGAGATCGAGGCGCGCGGTCTGCGTTTCGGTTACGGGCCCGGCAGCACGGTGTTCGAGGATTTCTCGGTACGGCTCGCGGCACGGGAGACGGTCGCGGTGGTCGGGCACACCGGCAGTGGCAAGTCCACGCTGGCCAAGCTGATCGCCAGGGCCTACGAGTTCCAAGGGGGCGAACTGCTGGTCGACGGCCGCGACATCCGCTCGCTCGACCTGCGGGCGTACAGGCAGCAGGTGGGTGTCGTCCCTCAGCACCCGTTCATCTTCGCGGGCACACTCGCCGAGAACATCGCGTACGGCCGGCCGGGGGCGAGCCGTGCGGACACCGAACGCGCCATCGAGCGGATGGGGCGCCACGTGTGGTCGCGGAGCATGCCGATGTCCCTGGACGACCACGTGAGCGCCGGCGGCAGGGGAGTGTCGGTCGGGCAGCGGCAGCTCATCGCCCTGGCACGGATGTTCCTCCGCCAACCGGACATCCTCCTCTTGGACGAGCCGACGGCCAGCGTCGACCCGCTGACCGAGAGGGGCATCCAGGACGCGTTGTCCCGGCTGTTCACCGGCCGGACGGTGCTGGTGATCGCCCACCGGCTCTCGACCATCCGGCGGGCCGATCGCGTGCTGGTCCTCGACCAGGGCGAGGTCGCCGAGGAGGGCCGCTTCGACGAGCTGCTGCGGCGCGACGGCCCGTTCGCCGCCCTGTACGCGACCTACTACGCACACCAGGAGGCGGCATGAGTGGCTGCGCTCCGCACCCGGCGGAGTTCGAGCGAATCCAGCGGGAGGCGGCCGCGGAAGGCGTGCGGTGCGTGGTGGGTGCCGTGCTCGTCAACCCGCTCGGTGCGGTGTTCCTGCAGCGGCGCGCGCCCCACGTGCGGCTCTTCCCCGGCTGCTGGGACATCGTCGGAGGGCACGTCGAAGAGGACGAGACGCTGTGCGGAGCACTCGCGAGGGAGATCGAGGAGGAGACGCGGTGGCGACTGGTCGAGGTGGACAGCGTGGTGGACGTCTTCGACTGGAACGGTGGCGACGGTGCGCGCAGACGCGAGATCGACGTGCTCGCCACCGTCGAGGGCGACCTGACCAGGCCCCGGATCGAGCAGGACAAGTTCGTCGAGGCCCGCTGGATGGACCGGGCCACGCTGCGGCGCATGGCGTCCGCCGACACCGACACCGGCATGATCGACCTCGCCCTGCGAGCCCTCATGAAACAGGCTTAGGAGGACTGTATGGTCTCGCTCGCGCTGCCCAAGGGGTCTCATCTTGAGCGGCCGATCCTGGGCCTCTTCGCCGCCGCCGGCCTCGACGTGCGCAGAGCCTCGGACCGCAGCTATCGGGCGAGCATCGAGTACGGCGATCGCCTGAAGGTGGCCTTCTACAAACCGCGGGAAATACCGCTGGTCGTCGAGAGCGGCGCCTTCGACCTCGGCCTGACCGGCACCGACTGGATCGAGGAGACCGGCGCTAAGGTCGAGTTCGTGGAGGCGTTCGCGCACGTCGTCGGGGCGGATCCGCCCTGGCGGATGGTGCTCGCAGTGCCGGGCGATCATCCGGCGGAGAGCGCCGACGATCTGCCGCCCGGAGTCCGTGTCGTCACCGAGTATCCGAAGATCGCCCGGCAATTCTTCGAGAGCATGCCCTTGCCAGCTGAGGTGATCCATTCCTTCGGCGCCGGAGCAGCCAAAGTTCCCGAACTCGCCGATGCCGTCATCGACGTCGACGGACCCGATTCCGCGATGGCGCACCACCATATGCGGATCATTTGCACATTACGCGCGTGCGTCCCTCACCTCATCGCGAGCCCGGCCGCCTGGCGTGACGCGGACAGGCGGACCAGGATCCAGAAGGTCGCCCGGCTCCTGGGTTCGGTCGGCGCGGGCGCGGCATGCGTGCTGCTGACGGTCCGCACCTCGGCGCGCGACCTGCCGCGCGTGGCCAGATCCATGCCGGAGCCGTCCTGGAAGGCCGGCACCGGCCTCGCGGATGGCGACCTCGTGGTCGTCCAGGGGCTGGCGCCACGGCGGAACCTGGCCGAGACCATCGACGGCGTCCTGGCGGCAGGCGCCCTCGACGTCATCGAGTCGCAGGTCGCGAAATGGGTGACACCCCACCTGACCGAGCAGCCGCTGTGAAACGCCGGATGATCGTGTGCGACCTCGACGGGACCCTCCTGGACTCCCGTGGCCTGGTGTCGGAACGTACGCGGGCGGTCGTGCGCCGCGTACAGGACGCGGGACACGTGTTCGTCATCGCGACGGCACGGCCGGTCCGTGACACCCGGCACGTGGCCGCGGCGATCGGCGGCGCGCCCATCGCGGTCTGCGGCAACGGCTCCATCACCTTCGACTTCGCCCGGGAGGAGGTGGTCGACTACTGCCCGCTGGCCGAGACACGGCTGGTGACGGCGCTGTCGGTGTTGCGCGAGCGGTTTCCCGGCGTGCGGCTGGGCGCGGAGTGCCGGATGGAGCTGCTGCTGGAGGACTCCTTCGAGCTGCCCGCCCCCCTGTCGCGGAGCGCGCGGCGGGTGCCTCGCCTGGAGGAGGCGCTCGCCCGGCACGAGGTCGGCAAGCTCATGGTGCAGTTGGAGGGGACCGCCCGCGAGTACTACGAGGGCGTGCGCGCGCTCCTTTCCGGATGCGAGGTCACCATTTCGGCGGACGTGTTCTGCGAGGTGATGCGCGCCGGTGTCACCAAGGCGGCCGCCCTGGAATCGATGGCGGGGCGGCTCGGATTCGGCAGCGCGGACGTCATCGCGTTCGGCGACATGCCGAACGATCTGCCCATGCTGACCTGGGCGGGAACGGCGGTGGCCGTCTCGAACGCCCATGCCGCGGTGCTCGCGTCGGCCGACGAGGTGACCGCGTCCAACGACGACGACGGTGTCGCCCGATGGCTGGAGCAAGTCATCTGAGAAGGCTTGACACTTGTCTGATGAGTATTCACGATGGGCGCTGAGCCGGGATCCACTCGGAGGTGCGCATGTCCCGATTAGTCACTCTCTGCCTCGTGCTGTGTTCGCTCGCGGCCTGCACCGCCGTGAACCCGGCCCCCGGCAGGAACGGCGCGGCCGCCGACTCCGCCGTCGCGGTCGGCGTGGCCTACAGCCGCGGCGGACGCGGTGACAAGTCCTTCAACGACTCGGTCGGGTCCGCGGTGGACCGGGCCAAGGCGGAGCTGGGCGTGTCGGTGAAGGAACTCAGCCCCAACTCGGCCGGGTCGGATCTGGAAGAGGTCCTGCGGCTGCTGGCGGAGACGGGCCACAACCCCGTGCTGGCCGTCGGCTTCTTCTACGCCCAGCCCCTGGCGAAGATCGCGCCCGCCTTCCCCCGTACGCGGTTCGTCATCATCGACGACGCGACCGTGAAGCTGCCGAACGTCACCAACGTGGTGTTCCGGGAAGAGCAGGCGAGCTACCTGGTCGGCGTGGCCGCGGCGCTCAAGTCGCGTACCGGGCGGATCGGCTTCATCGGCGGCGTGCAGACGCCGCCGCAGCAGAAGTTCCTGGCCGGCTACGCGGCCGGCGCCCGAGCGACCAACCCCAAGATCCGGCTCTCCAGCGTGTTCATGAGCCAGCCGCCCGACTTCAGCGGATTCTCCGCGCCGGACAAGGCCCAGGAAGCGGCTCGCGGGATGTACGACAGCGGCGCCGACGTCGTCTACCACGCGGCCGGCGCCTCCGGGATCGGGGTGTTCCAGGCGGCCAAGGCGGCGGGCAAGTGGGCGATCGGGGTCGACGTCGACCAGCGCAAGACGGTCGACCAGGGACTCTCCCAGGTGATCCTCACCAGCGCCACCAAGAAGCTCGACGTCGCGGTCCTGCGCATCATCCAGGAGGCGGTGCAGGGCAAGTCGATCTCCGGGCTGCGTGAGTTCGGCCTCAAGGAGGACGGGGTGGGATACGCCACGAGCGGCGGCGGCCTCACCGACGTCGAGCCACGTCTTGAGGAGATCCGCAAAAAGATCATCTCCGGCGGGATCACCGTCCCCGTCGTGCCCTGACCGATCGACCCAGCAGGAGAGGAGGCCCGATGTCCCCCCGCGCACCTTCGCTCACCAGGCGGATGTTGAGCGCGCTCACTGCTCCTGCGTTCGCGCTGCTGATCGCGCTCACGGTCACCACGGCGCTCCTCGCCGCAGTCGGCGCCTCGCCGGGACGGGCGTACCTGACGATGCTGGACTTCGGGCTCCGGCCGGACTCGCTCGTCTCCGCGGTCAACAGATCCACCATCTACTTCTTCGCCGGCCTCGCCGTGGCCGTGGCCTTTCGCATGAAGCTGTTCAACATCGGGGTCGAAGGCCAGTACCGCGTCGCCGCGCTGTTCGCCGCGGTCGTCGGCGCGTCCGTGAACCTGCCCGGCCCGCTGCACCTGGCCGTCGTCGGCCTGGTCGCCGTGCTCGCCGGCGCCCTCTGGGCCGGGATCGCCGCGGTGCTCAAGGTGTGGCGCGGGGTCTCGGAGGTGCTGTCCACGCTCCTGCTGAACTATGTCGCCACCGCCGTCATCGCCTACCTGCTGGCCGACTTCTTCGCGGCCGGCAGCGCCTCCGGATCGACGCCGGAACTCCCGCCGTCGGCCCGTCTGCCCGAACTCGACGGGCTGGTGTCGTTGTTCGGGCTCTCGCTCCCCCCGGGTGCCCACCTCGGAGGGGCCGCGCTGGGCGCGGTCGTTCTGGGGGTGGCGGTGCATCTGATGCTCACGCGCACGCGGTACGGCTACGACCTGAAGGCCAGCGGGCTGAACCCGGCGGCGGCCCACGTCCACGGCATCGAGCCACGCCGCATGATCCTCCTCACGATGCTCGTCTCGGGCGGGCTGGCCGGCCTGGCCGGGCTGCCGGACCTGCTGGGCAACACCTACAGCTACGGCGTGGACTTCCCCTCCGGGGCGGGATTCACCGGGATCGCCGTGGCCATGCTCGGCCGCAACACCCCGGTCGGCATCGCGTTGTCCGCGCTGCTGTTCGGCTTCCTGGAGCGTTCGGCGCTGATCCTCGACATCCAGGGCCTGCCCAAGGAGATCGTCACGATCATGCAAGGCGTCATCGTGATCAGCGTCGTGGGCGCCCATGAAGTGGTGCGCCGCATGGAGGTCAGGCGCGCGGCCCGGCTCATGCGCGAGGAGAGTGTCCCGGTCGTCACGCCTGAGCCGGTGAGGCCCGCGACATGACCATGAAGACTCCGCGCGGCCGGCTGCTCGCCGTACTCATCCTCCTGCTCGCGATGTCGGCCGTCAGAACCTTCACCGGAGCCGACGCCCTCACCGGCTCCGGCGCGATGGGAGCCGCGCTCCGGCTGTCGGTCCCCATCGGGCTGGCCGCCCTCAGCGGCCTGTGGAGCGAACGCGCGGGCGTCGTCAACCTCGGCATCGAAGGCATGATGATCATCGGGACCGTGTGCGGGGCCTGGGCCGGCCACTTCTACGGCGTCTGGGCCGGGGTGCTCGCCGGTGCGCTCGGCGGCGTCATCGCCGGCCTGCTCCATGCGGTCGTCACCGTGACGTTCGGCGTGGACCAGGTGGTCTGCGGCATCGCCGTCAACATCCTGGCCGTGGGTGTCGCCCGCTTCCTGTCCGTCATCGCCTTCAGCGGCCTGCCGGGGGCGGGGGCCACCCAGTCGCCTCCCGTCACGGGTGCCATCGGCACCGTCAGCATGCCGTTCCTCGCGGGCGGCTGGGGCACGCCGGACCTGCTCGGCCGGCTCGAACAGAGCCGCTGGTTCCTCCTGTCCGACGTCAGCGGCATCCTGCGCGGGTTCCTGCACGAGGTCTCCTGGTTCACCGTGCTCGCCGTCGCGCTGATCCCGGTCAGCTTCGTGGTGCTCTGGAAGACCGCTTTCGGGCTGCGCTTGCGCTCTGTCGGCGAGCACCCCGCCGCGGCGGACTCGCTCGGCGTCCCGGTTCAGCGGATGAGGTACTACGGGGTGCTGGTGTCCGGTGGGCTCGCCGGACTCGGCGGGGCCTACCTGGTCACCGTCTCCTCCACCATCTACCGGGAGGGCCAGACCGGCGGCCGGGGCTTCATCGGGCTGGCCGCCATGATCTTTGGCAACTGGCGCCCGGCCGGCACCGCGGGCGGAGCGCTGCTGTTCGGGTACGCCGACGCCCTGCAGTTGCGTGAGCCGAGCGCGGTACACGTGCTGCTGCTCCTGGCCGCCGTGCTGCTCTGGGCGGCGGCGATCATCTTCCTGCGCCGGCGGCCCCGCCTGCTCTTGACCCTGGCGCTGCTCGGCGCGGCCGCCTTCGTGCTCTTCCAGAGCACCGATTCGGTCCCCACGCAGCTCATCTACGCCACGCCGTACCTCGTCACCCTGCTGGTGCTGGTCACGGTCGCCCAGCGGCTGCGCATGCCGGCCTGCGCCGGCATCCCGTACCGCCGAGGAGGTGCGTGAGCGGATGGCCGGCGAGCACGAACCGCGTTTGATGGGGTACGCCGACCGCTGGTCCGCCGTCCCCGGACAGCAGCTGATCCTGTACGCCGGAGGCCCGCCGGGACCCGGGACCGTGGACCTCGTCGACCTGATCGACGAAGCCACCCGCACCCCGGCCGCACCGATCTCCCTCGCGCCACAACCCCTCAAGCCCGGCTCCTACCTGCAAGCCTCCCTCCCGGTGCCCGCCGGAGGGAGCGTCGCGCTGTGGATCCGCCCGCATCGGCTCGGCACCCGCCAGGTCGTGGCGGAACTGGGCACACCCGGCTGGCGACTGCTGCTCGCGCTGGACGAGGAGAACCGGGCCGAGGCGAGGGTGGAGACGACCTCGGGACTCGTGAGCTGCCACGGGGACGTCGTTCAGCGGGGATCCTGGTCGCTGCTGGTGGCGGCCTGGGCGGCGACGCCGTCGATGACCACTGTCCATCTGGCCGACGGCCGCGCTCCCGGCGTGAGTGCGCGGGCCGCGGGCCTGACGCTGCCGCACGGGACCGGAGAGCTGCGGCTCGGCGCGGACTCCTTCGTGGGGCGGATCGCCCTGCCGATGCTGACGAGCAGCCTGATCACCACATGCGCTCCGCTGCTCGACCTGACCACCGGTCCCGAGCTGCTCAAGCACGTCGGCGCGGACGTCGTGGCCCTCTGGGACGCCTCCATCGACCCGGGCGCCGTCCTCGTCACCGACATCAGCGGGAACGGCCATCACGCCCGCGCCGTCAACCGGCCACTCGCCGGGCTGATCGGGCCGGGAAACGGCACGGACCGCACCGCCGTACAGCTGAGTCCTGAAGACCTCGACGACGCCCGATGGAAAGAGACGTGCGCGCTGACCATCCCCGAAGAGACGACCTCCACCGTGCTCGGCATCCGCCTGCGGACCCGGAGCCAGTCCTGCGTCATCCCGGTGGTCGTCCGTCCCGCCGGACCGGTTCGCGGCCCGGTCGCGGTCGTCCTGCCCACCTTCACCTACCTGGCCTACGCCAACCACCGCCAGCTCAGCGAGGCCGAGTACTTCGGGGACTACTCGCGGGTGACCGACCGCGGGATCACGCTCTCGCCGACGGACGTCTACCTCAACGAGCACCGGGAGCTCGGGCTGTCGCTGTACGACCAGCGGCAGGAGGGCGGCCCCGTCTACTACTCCTCCGGGCGCCGCCCCGTGCTGAACTTCACCGCCGACTACCGCTGGTGGATGACCGGAGCGCCGCGGCACTTCGCCGCCGACATCCTGCTCCTGCGCTGGCTGCGGTCGGAGGGGCTCACCTTCGACGTCCTCACGGACGAGGACGTGCACGCAGGCGGAGCCGACCTGCTCGCCGGCTACCGCGTCGTCATGACCGGCAGCCACCCCGAGTACATCAGCGCGCCGGAGCGCGCGGCCGTGAGCGCGTACGTATCCGGCGGCGGACGGCTGATGTACCTCGGCGGCAACGGGTTCTACTGGGTGACCGGCGTCGATCCCCGCCACCCCCACGCCATCGAGGTCCGCCGCGGCCACGCCGGCGACTGGTGGGACAACGCGCCGGGCGAGGACGTCCTCACCTCCACCGGCGAGCCCGGCGGGCTCTGGCGGCACCGGGGCCTGGCACCACAGGAACTCCTCGGCGTCGGCTTCGCCGCCCAAGGCTGGGGGCCGGCACCCGGCTACACCCGCCTGCCCGACAGCTACCGCGACGACGCGTCCTGGATCTTCGCCTGTGTCGAGGCGGACCCCGTGGGCTGCTGCGGGCTCGCGCTCGGCGGAGCGGCCGGAGACGAGATCGACCGCGCCGCGCCAGAGCTCGGCACCCCGCCCGGCACCCTGCTGCTGGCCACCTCCGCGGGCGGGCACAGCCACCATTACCGGCCGGCCACCGAGGAGGCCGCGCTCGGCGGACATACCGTCCGCGCCGACATGACCCTGCGACGGCTCGGCAACGGCGGTGCGGTGTTCTCGACCGGATCCATCAACTGGGTTGCCAGCCTCGCCTGCTGCGACGGCGACATAAGGCGAATCACCCGAAACGTCCTGTCCCGATTCCTGCTCTCCCCGCCCCCGTGAGGAGGAGTGACATGACCGACGTCAGCGAGCGGCACATTGGCTACCCCTATCCCGACAAGGCGAGCGACCTCACCGATGAGCAGCTGTCCATGCCCGCGGAAGACCTCGCGGCGATCGCCCGCCACCCCCTGACCGTGTACGCGGACACCACCGAGCTCTATCACCGGCTGGCCCGCGAGATGGCCGACGAGCTGCGCGCGAACAACATGCGCGGCGAACGCACCCGCTGGATCCTCCCTGTCGGCCCCAAGGCGCAGTACCCCATCCTCGCCCGCATCTGCAATCAGGAGCGCATCAGCTGGACCGAGGTGTTCGCCTTCCACATGGACGAGTTCCTCGACTGGCAGGGCCGGCCCGTGGACCCGTCGCACCCCTTCAGTTTCCGCGGCTACTGCGACCGCAACCTCTACCAGCTGCTCGACCCCGATCTGCGGCCCCACCCCGACAACGTCATCTACCCGGACGTCTTCGATCCCGACGCCTACGGTGAGCGCCTGCGGCAGGTGGGCGGCGCCGACACCTGCTTCGCGGGATTCGGCTACCGGGGACATCTGGCCTTCAACGAGCCGCCGACGACGCGCTGGCACCACTACGGCCTGGAAGAGTTCGCCGCCTCGACCACGCGCATCGTCCCGCTGCTCGACGACACGATCATGGCCCTCTCCCACCGGGTGACCGGCGGCTACACCCAAGCCATTCCCCGCATGGCCATCACCCTGGGCATGTCGGAGATCCTGTCGGCCCGCAGGCTGCACCTCATCACCGACGGAGGCGCCTGGAAACGCTACATCGTGCGGGTTCTCCTGCTCACCACCGAACCCGAGGTACAGCTCCCGGTCACCCTCGCGCATCGCCACCCCAACGTGCACGTGAGCGTGGACGCCGACAGCATCGCCCCCTGCGCGTTGGGGCTCGGCTCATGACCGTGCTCGCCATCGGCGCCTACACCGTGGACCTCTACATGTTCGGCGACCACCTGCCGGCCACGGGGGAAAGCGTCGACGCCGTCGACTACGCCACCGCGCACGGCGGCAAGGCGGCGAACGTAGCGGTCGCGTCGGCCCGGCTGGGCGCTCCCACCCGCTTCGTCGGCTGCCTGGGAGACGACACGGACCGGCTGACGGCGCTGGCCGCGCTGCGCGCCGACGGCGTCGAGGTCGGCGACTGCGCCACGGCCGACGGCATCGCGACCGGGCGCAGCTTCGTCTATGTCGACGCCCATGGTCAGCAGATCGTCATGACCTGGCCCGGGGCGGCGAATCTCCTTCCCCCTTCCCGGGCGGCCGCCACAGTGGCCGGGCTGCCCGGCACTTCCGTGCTCGTCCTGCAGGGCGAGATCCCCGTGGCGACCTCGTCCGCGGCGGCCGCCGCCGCCTCGCCGGACGTGCGCGTCCTGCTCAACCCCAGCCCGGCCGGACCGTTCCTCAGCGAAACCGGAGAGGACCTGCTCAGCCGGGCCGACGTGCTGGTGCTCAACGAGAGCGAGCTGTCCGCGCTGGCTCTGTCGGGGCCGGCTCTGTCGGAGTCGGCCCTGTCGGGGCCGGCTCTGTCGGAGTCGGCCCTGTCGGAGTCGGCGCTGTCGGAGCCGGCTCTGTCCGGGTCGGCTGAGGACGCGCGACAGGCGGTGGAGTGCCTGCGCCGCAGAACCAGGGGACGCACCGTGATCGTCACCCGGGGCGAGCAAGGTGCCGAGATCACCGACGACCACGGCACTATGCTGATCGACGTACCCAGCGTGAACGCTGTGGATACGACCGGCGCGGGTGACGCTTTCACCGGGGCCCTGGCGGCCGCCCTCTGCACCGGCGCGAGCCTGGCGCAAGGAGTCCGCCTCGCCTGCCGGGTGGCAGCCGTCTCGGTCACGCGCCGGTTCTGTGCTCCCAGTTATCCATCGGCCGCAGAGCTCGGTGTCGCTCCGCTCCAAGGTGCGCCCGGGCAGGAGAGAACCACGTGACACGACGACAACCCACTCTCGCCATACAGGTACGCGATCGGCTCCACGCGCTGATCGTCGAACAGGGGCTGCGCCCCGGGGACAGGCTGCCCTCGGAGAACGAGCTCATCACCCTCTTCGACGTCGGCCGTACCAGCATCAGAGAAGCGTTCAAGCTCCTGGAGCAGGAAGGACTCATCCAGTCCCGCCACGGCGACGGCCGGTATCTCACCGCTCAGCCCAGCCTGGACCGCCCGCTGACCCGCCTCGAAGGTGTGACGGAGATGCTGGCCAGTCGCGGCTACACCGGCGTCAACACGGTGCTGGACATCGCGGCGACGGAACCGGACCGCAACCAGCGCGAACTGCTGCAGCTCCCCGGCAGCGAGGCCATCGTCCGGCTGGAGCGGCTGCGCCGGTACCAGGACGACGCGCTGCTCTACTCGATCGACCTGTTCCCCCGCTCGCTCATCGGCCGTCCGCTGGACGAGGTGGACTGGACCGGGTCGCTGTTCCAGCTGCTCACCGAGTACGGCCACAACATCGCGTACGCGATCACCCAGGTCCGCGCCGTCACCCTCAGCCAGGCACAGGCGGACCGCATCGGCAGCCTCGAAGCCGGCGGCGCGTGGCTGCTGCTGATCCAGACCCACCACGACAGCGCGGGACGGCCGCTGCTGTACTCCCAGGACTACCACCGGGGCACCGACTTCTCCTTCCACCTGGTGAGGCACCGTGACTGACACCTCGCGACGCCGTCAGGTGCTGTTCGATCAGGACGGCGCGCCGGACGACCTGCTGTCGCTCCTCCTGCTGACCCAGTACGACAACATCGACCTGCGCGGAGTCGCGGTGACCCCCGCCGACTGCCTTCCCCGGCCGGCCCTGTCGGCCACCCACAAGATCCTCGACCTGGTGGGCAGGGACGTGCCGACGGCCGTGGGCGTGCTGCCCGGACGCAACCCGTTCCCTCTCGCCTGGCGGATCGACGCCCTGCGGGCGGACGCGTTACCCGTGCTCAATCAGCGGGATCAGCGCACCCGCGCGGACGCGCTGCCCGCGCACGAACAGCTCGCCACCTGGCTCATGCGGGCTCCGGCTCCCGTCACCGTGCTCGCCACCGGCCCGCTGACCAACCTCGCCTGGTGCCTCGATCACCACCCGCACGTCGAGTCGCGCATCGAGGAGGTGGTCTTCATGGGCGGCGCGCTCGACGTCGCGGGCAACGTCAGACAGCCGGACCACGACGGCAGCGCGGAATGGAACGTCTTCTGGGACCCCGACGCCCTCAAGCGCGTCTTCGACTCCTCCGTCCCCATCACCATGTTCCCGCTGGACGTGACCAACCGTGTGCCGGTGACCCTCGACTTCGTCCGGGCCTTCGGCCGCCACTATGGGTGGCACGTCAGTGACCTGGCCGGATCGCTGCTCGCGCTGACGTTCGGCACCCTGGAGACCACCGGCCTGCCGTACTGCTGCTGGGACAGCCTGACCACCTCCTACCTGGCCGAACCCGACATCTGCACGTTCGAGACAGTGCGCTGCGACGTGATCACCCGAGGAGAGAGCCAGGGGCGGATCGTCCAGACCCCCGGCGGGCGGCCCGTCAGATGCGCACGCGCGGTCGACGCCGACCGGTTCTACCAGCACTTCCTCGACACACTCACCCCAGGTGAGCCATCGAGTTCCTGACCTTGTCCGGGATCCGCGGTTCATGGATCAAGCAGAGAGGATCATGCGATGAGTACCAGAACATTGGAGGTCACCAAGTCGTACCCGGCCCTCCTTCCCGGTCGCCGACCAGGGTGCTCCAAGCTGTCGGTCTTCTGCCTCGCCATGGACGAGGTCTCCTATTACGGGCTGCCCCTGCTGCTCATGAAAGTGCCGAACGTCGCCAAGGCCGCGGTCGCGCGGAGCGCGGCGGAGGCCAGATCGCGACTTGCCGGCGAGGAATTCGACGTGGCGGTGATACCGCTCACCTCGTTGCCGGAAGTGCTGGACGGCGCTCCCCGGCGAAACAACCCGCGGATATTGGCCCTCGTGCGGGAGCAAGGAGAGATCGTCTCACGCCTCGCCTGGAGACACGGCGTGGCCGGCTGCCTCCTTTGGGACGAGATCAATGTCGCCAGCCTGGCCCGCACCTTCGACCGGCTGCTCCGCGGCGAGGTGCCCACCGCGGCGCACGGCCCGGAGACACATCTGAACGGAAGGTTGACCGAGCGGGAGCGCTTCGTGCTGACCCTGCTGCTGCGGGGGATGAGCAACCACCAGATCGGCCGGGCCATGGGGATATCCATCCACGGCGTCAAACGTCATGTCTCGAACCTGCTGGTGAAGTTCAACTGCTCCAACCGGACGGAGGTGGCCCTGGTCGCCCAGCGGCTGGGGCTGGATTCCACCCCCCGAAAGGCCATATGAGCATTACTGGAATTGATCCGCTTTATTCGCGTCCCAAAAATATGTTTTCCTTGACTGCCTCAATGAAAGGGATAAACTGCAAACAGGAAACGGTCATCGAGAAGTGGAGTGACAATGGAAGTCCCTCTCCTGGAACTCAGCGGTCGCGTTCCCACGGTAAGGCTGCCGGAAATCGAGGCGGACATGACGTCCGCCACGGAAGCCATCAGGTCACAGCTGACCGGATGGGGATTCATGGCCGCGGAGGTTCCTGGTATCGGCGCCCGTGTCGAGACCATGATGAACGAATTCGCCGCGGCCTGCGCGTCGACCGAGCCGCGGCTTTCCGATTACACGCACACAGCCGTGCCGCAATTAGGCGTCGGCGGCACCCACGGGTTCTTCCCGTACAATTCGGAGATTCCCCGGCTGGCCAACGGCGTGCCGGATCCCAAGGAATTCATTCACGTCAGCGGAGCCATGATCTCCGACCAGCCGCCCGGCGCCGGAGACCTCATTCGCACCTTCCCGGCCTTCGGCACCGCCGCCACCGAGGTGTTCGACATCGCGTTCAGGTTGATCTCCCGCTTCGGCGAGGTCGTACGCGGCATGCTGCCGGCCGGCACCCCCGAGCTGGAGCTGTCGCGTGACGCGACGAACCTGCGGGTGATCAACTACAGGGACGTGGGCGACCGCCGGGTGCTGGCGCACGAGCACTCGGGGATCCAGATGCTCGGCCTCCAGCTTCCCCCCTCCGACCAGGGCCTGCAGTACGTCCTGCATGACGGCACCTGGGTCGAGCCGGTGATCGCCAAGACCGACGTGGTCCTGTGCAACATCGGCCGCATGCTGACGAGCGCCTCCGACGGACGTTTCCGGCCGTCCACGCATCGCGTGCACACGCGGCCCATGCCCGCGGGCTACCGGCGGCTGTCGTCCGTGCTCTTCGCCTACCCGCCGCACAAGGCCCGGCAGTGGAAGATGGTGGACGGCGAGCTGATGACCCTGAACGCGACGTGGGGCGACTTCATCGAGAACAGATTCCAGGGCTTGGGAAAGTCGTCACCCGAGTCCTGAGCGGGGCCTTTGGGGCCGGTCGCCGGAGCGTCCGGGGCAGGGCCTTTGGGGCCCGGTCGCCGGAGCGTCCCGGGCAGGGGCTTTTGGGGGCCCGGTCGCCGGACGCGGCCGGGTCCCTCAGCCCGCCGCCCGCTTCACGAGCTCGCCGATCCGTGCCTCGTCCTCGGCGGTCAACGTCGTCAGGGCGAAGGCGGTCGGCCACATGGTGCCGTCGTCGAGGTTCGCCTGGTCGTTGAAGCCGAGCGTCGCGTATCTCGTCTTGAACTTCTGCGCGGGCTGGAAGAAGCAGACGATCTTGCCGTCCCTGGCGTAGGCCGGCATGCCGTACCACAGCTTCGGCGACAGCTCCGGCGCGTTGGCCTTGATGATGGCGTGCAGCCGCTGGCCGGTGGCGCGGTCCGGCTCCGACATCTCGGCGAGCTTCGCGAGCACCTCGCTCTCCCCGTCCGCCTTGGCCGAGCGCGAGCCGCGCCGGGCGGTCGCCTTGAGCTCCTTGGAGCGCTCCTTCATCGCGCTGCGCTCCTCCTCGGTGAACCCCTCGTACTTCTTGTTGGCCTCGGTGGCGGTTTTGGCGGTCTTGGCGGGCTGCTTGGCGGCGCTCATGGCGAGCTTCCTTCCGTCTGGGTGACAGTTCGTCGGTGCGTTCCGACAGGAGCCATCTGACCATCGACGCGTCAAGGCCCGCACCGTCCGTGGGACACCGTGGGACATCGGGAACGCGGCCTAGCTGCGGAAACGAGGGTCCGTTCCATCGTCGCGGGCTGGGACGCCACCTGCGAGGAGGTGGTAAGCCTCGCGCGCGCGCTTCTCATTGTGCGGCCGCCCCAGTTTGCGCGCCAGCTCGATCGTCCGCTCATGCAGCGCCAGCGCCTCGTCGTAGCGGCCCGCCGCGCGGCACGTCTCGGCGTACGCGGGCAGGAAGTCGATCTCCAGCTGGACCTCGGCCAGCGGTTCCAGCAGCTCGAAGGCTCGCCGATGGTGTTCGAGTGCCTCGTCGAGCGAACCCATGACGCGCAGCGCGACACCTAGATGGTTGTGACACCACGCCTTGTTGTGCTGAGCCTCGGCGAGCTCCAACGCCTCATGCAGCGCTCGCAGCGACTCTTCCGGGTTGTCCGGTGCCAGGGCGACACCGAGCGTGACCAGACCGGTGATTCGGGCAGGCCCATCGGCCAGAGCGAGCGATGCGCGGGCGAGTTCGGCGGCTTCGCTGTGCCGTCCGAGATGGAGGGTCACCCATCCGTCGAAGGCCAGCGCCTGGGAGCGCCCGGAGCGATGTCCGGTCTTCTCGAACAGCGTGCGCGCCAGCCGGAACCGCTCCTGTGCCGCTTCGAAGTCGCCGAGATCCCGGCGGACGAAGCCGGTGCGCAGCGCCAGCGCGCCTGCCAGCTCGTCATCGTCCACACCGGACTGCTCGGCGAGTTCGTACGCGGCGAGCGCCTCAGTGAGACGTCCGGCGGCGGCGCGGGCGAAACCGAGATCCACAAGCAGTGAGGCACGCCGCTGGTCGCGCCCGAGACGTTCCGCGGCGGCCGCGGCCGCTTCGAGCAGGCGTATCTGGTCGTCGGTTCCGCGATGCCGGAAGAACCAGACGCGCATGGCCGGCGGCAGCTCGGCCACCACCTCGTCCGCGCCGAGCCGGACAGCGGCGTCGAAGCAGGCGATCAGGTTGGCGTACTCGGTGTCGAACCAGGCCATGGCCTTCGCCGGGTCGCCCGGCACGCTCTCCTTGCGGTGCGGGAGGGGCAGCGTCCGATCGTAGGCGGTCGCCCGCTCCAGATAATGGCTCAGGACACGGTGTACGGCGGCATCCGCCTGCGGCTCCTCATCGGCGGCGATGTCCGCCGCGTACCGCCGGATCAGGTCGTGCAGCCGGTACCGTCCGGGGGAGGGCTCCTGGACCAGATGCGCGTCCACCAGCTCTTCCAGCACCGCGTTGACGCGGTCGGGCGTCATGTCGGCGAGCGCGCCCGCCACCGCCGCGTCGAAGTCGGCGCCGGGCAGCACGCCCAGCAACCGGAACACGCGGCGCTGGACCGCGTCGAGCTGCTGCAACGACATGCCGAACACGGAGTCGAAGCGACCGGCGCTGTCCCGCAGCCGCTCGGCCAGCACCGCCACCGTCCAACCCGGCCGGTGCCGCAGCCTCGCGCCCGCCATCCGCAGCGCCAGCGGAAGGCCACCGCACTGCCGCAGCACCTGGGCGACCGCCTCCTTCTCGGTCAGGTCCACCCCGGCCGCCCGGCCGAACAGCGACGCCGCATCCGCAGGGGGAAGCGCCTCCAGGGACACCGGCGGCACCCCGTCCAGGCTCACCAGCCGGTTGCGGCTGGTGACCAGCACCGCGGACTTACCCGCGCCAGGAAGGAGCGGACGTACGTGCTCCGCGTCGACCGCGTTGTCGAGCACGACGAGCGCCCGGCGCCGGGACAGTTCCGACCGCCAGAGCGCCGCGCGTTCGACCATGTCGGCCGGAGGATGCGCGACACCCAGGGCGCCCAGCAGCCGGCCGAGTGCGGCCGACGGCTCCAACGGGTCCTGGCCCGGAGTGAAGCCGCGCAGGTCGAGATAGAGCCCACCGTCGGGAAAGGACGGCGCGAGCCGGTGCGCCACGTGCACGGAGAGGCTGGTCTTCCCGACGCCCGCCATGCCGTCGATCGCGACCGCGCCCGTGGTCCGCAGCAGCTCCTCGACCAGCGCCGCCTCCGCCTCGCGTCCGGTGAAGTCGGCGAGGTCGGCCGGAAGATCGTTCCGGCGTGGGCTGGGCGCCGCGCCGGCCTTGGACGCCTCGACCCACACCGCGCGCAGCGGACGGGGGTCGCGGGCCACGACCCGGCACAGGGCCACGACGGCTTCCCATGGCGGCACCAGCCGGCCGGTCATGTACCGGGACAGTGAGGAACTGCTGAGGTTCGCCTGGCGGGCGAGGGCACGCACGCTGAGCCCGCTCAGGTCCTTGATCTGGATGAGCTGGGCGGTCAGGTGTTCAGGTGCGCTCGACACCCGCACACGGTACCCGTCCCAGCCCGCAGCCACGGAACAGAGGGTCGTTTCCGCAGCTGAGCCGCATTCCGGGCGTCCCACGCTGTCCCACGGCCGGGGCGCTTCCGGACGCGCCGGTGGTCAGATGACTCCCGTCGGAACGGGACGGACTCCCGTCGGAACACCACCGACACCCGTCCGATCACGACCACTGACTCCCGTCAGATCACGACCACTGACTCCCGTCAGATCACAACCACTGACTCCCGTCAGAACATGACCACGAAGGAGAAGCGATGCCCACCGAACGCATGCCGAACCCGGCGACCCTGATCCCCGAGGCGATGCAGGCGCTGATGGCCGTCAACAAGGCCATCGTGGGCGCCGGAATGGACGCGAAGCTGCTGGCGCTGACCCACCTGAGAGCCAGCCAGATCAACGGCTGCAGCCCCTGCGTGGCCGCGGGCGCTCAGCAGCTCCGCCACCACGGCGCCACCGACGACCAGGCCCACGCGGTCGTGGCATGGCGTGAGACGCCCTGGTTCAGCGATGCGGAACGCGCCGCACTGGCCCTGACGGAGGCCATCACCCGGCTCGCCGACCGGCCCGACCCGGTGCCCAACGAGGTATGGGACATGGCCGCCAAACACTTCGACCAGAAGGAGCTCGCCGCACTCATACTCAACATCGCCATCACCAACGCCTTCAACCGCCTCAACGCCCCGACCCGCCAGCAGGCGGGCGGCAAGTGGTGAGCGCGTCGCGCGAACGCTGACAGACCAGATGGGAGCCCTTGGACGGACTCCCACCATTCATCACCCTCGGCAACCCCGTGAGGTCGTCACCCGGAGCGCGGGTTGCCACGGAAATGTGGCGAGAACCTGGAACCCTCGGAAGGCGGACAAATAGATCGCTGCAGCTCACGGCATCCACAGCGAGCTTTGCACCCAGCCTCCTCCTCTCATGCCTCCCCGCGCCTGTGGGAAGTAGCCCTGCCGCGTCGCGGCGACCGGTCAGGATGTCAGGGGCGACTGAGCGCGTCAGGGGAGGCGGACGACCGCGGCGCCATGCTGGTATTCGCCGAAGCTCCAGCCGGCAATGAGGGTGGCGCCCAAATCTTCGACGGCGCCACTGCCGGGCGGCCATTCAGTGGTGGCGAGGTAGAGGGCGCCCGAGGAGACGGCGTCCGCGTCGCCCACGCAGTGGAAGCGGAGGTGGTCGCGGAGAGCTTGGTTCTGGATGGGGCGGAGGGCCTTTTCCCATTGGGGTTCGGCTTCTTCCACGTAGCCGTCGTCACCGGGCCCGGTGACGACGGCCCGCAGTCGGCGACCCCGCCCCGCACCCCGGCGACCCCGGCCCGCACCCGGCGGCCATCCCACGAGTGGAAGGACACCCACGCCGTACGCGACCGGCGAATGCCTGCCCTGATCCTGACGTGGCGCCCAAAGCGTGGCCTATCCAGCCAACCTCACAGTCGGCCGGCCAAGAACTGGGCCAAAAGGAGTGGAACCCCGCTGAAATTCCGCCGATCCTCCTCCTCCATGAACGCCGATCGTCTGTTTGCGCCATTGTCAGGGAATGAATTCGATGCCTGGTGAAACTGGCATTGACGAAAAGTCTCACGATAAACATGATGAGCCGCGGGGGGGGGTTGTCGGGGCCCCAAGGACGATCGGAGCGGGCATGGATCTCAGTGGGAAGATCGCTGTTGTGACCGGTGCGGGCCAGGGCATCGGTGAGGGCAGTGCGCTGCGACTCGCCGAAGCGGGCGCCTCTGTGGTGTGCGTCGACATCGATCGCGCGACGCTGGACGAGACCGTCAAGACCATCCGCGGTAATGCGGGCAGCGCGACGGGCGTCGTCGCCGATGTCTCCACCCGGGAGGGAAACCGGGAAATGGTGGCCCGCGCCTGTGCCGAACACGGGCGCATCGACATCTTCCACGCGAATGCCGGGGTTACCATTCTTGGTCGTATCGATGACTTCGCGGACGAAGTCTGGGATCGTCTCCACGATCTCAACCTCAAGGGCGTCTATCTGGGGATAAAAGAAACGCTGCCGGTTATGCGGGCCAACGGCGGTGGCTCGGTGATAATCACCGCTTCCGTTCTCGGCCTGGTAGGTGACCCCGATCTACCGGCCTACGGCGCCACCAAAGGCGGATTGCGGGCGATGTGCCGGTCCCTCGCAGTGGCCCACGGTCCAGAGAACATTAGGTTCAACACCGTATGTCCCGGCGATGTGGAGACACCCGGCCTGAAGGACTACTTTGACTTCCAGCCCGATCCGGAGGCGGCTCGCCGCGAGATCACGGCCCGATATCCGATGCGCCGCTTCGCCAGCCCGCGCGACGTCGGCAACGCCGTTGCCTTCCTCGCCTCCGATGACGCCGCTTACATCACCGGCACCGACATCATCGTCGACGGTGGAATCCTCGCCAAGGTCTACTGACGGCTGACGACCCTCAGCCGGGTCATCCTGCCCCGCTCCACAAGGAGCCCGTCGATGGACACCGTGCCGTCACACCGGGTGGGCGGCGCGAGATTGAGCAGCGGGCTGCCCGTCACCGAGAACATCGCGGCAGCCCGTCCCGAACCGGCGGGGACCAGATCCGAACCGAAGAACCGGGTGTGCGGTTCCAGCCCGACGTCCGCGAGCTGCTCGATCTCCCCGTCCTCGAAGTCGAAGAGCGGCGCCAGCGTGGGAGAGCTCGCCCGCAGCCCGCTGAGAGAAGCGGGCCGGAAGACGAACGTGAACTGCGGTGCGATCAGCTCGAGGACCAGGCAGGCGAAGGCGAGCTCGGGGAATCCGAACACGCCGATCATGGTGTCCACCCGGGGCTCCACCAGTCCTGCCCTGGCGAGCACGTACGGCGGCTCGATGATCACCGGGTCGGGCACGACGACTTCGCCGACGCCGCCGTCCGCGAGGCGGCGGATCAGTGTGTGATGGAAGGAGCCGGTGTCAGCCGAGTGCGTGACGACGCGGAGATCGCTGAGCCGGTGCCCGCCACATTCGGCGGCGATGGCCTCGACCAGTTCGAGCGCATGGTCCTCAGGAGGGGTGCTGATGTCGAGCTGGTCCGCGATCGAGACCGGTGCCAGGACGGCGTAGGCCTGAAGATCGGGCACGCCCCGCAGACCGACGCCGAGGCCGCCGAGCGACAGCGCGCCCGGCAGGCCGAGAGCGGTCAGGGTCGTGCCGTCGACGTAGTCGAAGACGCCGCTCCACGTCTGGGAGGACTCCTGGGCGAGCCCGAGTTCCTGCCCCAGAAAGGCGCCGGGCATCTGCTCGCCCGGTCCCTCGCCGGCCACGATGATCAGGCGTTCGGCGAACTCCCGCAGGATCGACTCCGCGGCAGCGGTCGCGTCGCCGTCGATGCGGCGCTTGCGCGCGGTGATGTCACCGGGATCCGGTCCGGCCGCGAGCCAGCCGGCCTTGGCCGCCGCGGCCATTCCCGCCACGAGAATGCCATGGGGATCGGAGTCGTGCGGTGGCTGCCCCTGATCGTCCATGGACGACACGGCGTGGACTTCGGTCACCGACGCGTCGAAAGCCTGAATGCGCCGGGTCCATGCCTCGCTGAACCGGGGAACCGCGTGAATCGCATTTTCCGCGACAGTCATCTCATCACCTGACGGATAAGGATGCAAAAAGCATCATCGGCGGCCTCGCCAAATCTTCAGGATCGTCGCGATGATGGCAGCGGCGAGAAGTGCTGCCAGCCCGACCTTCCACCAGTTTCGCTGAGCGATCCATACATCCACCTGTTCTACCAGCTCAGGAATCCCACCGATCGCCAAACCCGCCGCCAGGGCCGCGAGGAGCGTGTTGGAATTCGACTGCACCACCTGGTCCCGAGCCCGGCTCAGCTCGGAGGCGAGCTGAATCACGCGATCCATTTCCTTAGCGGCTCGACCCACCGCCTCATCGGATCTCCGCAAGTCGCATATTTCCTCGTCAAATATGCGATTCCGCACCTCGCGCATGAAATGCCGGAAGTGCTGAAGCTCGACCAACGATGCAGAATGTCGCAGTTGGGATTTGCTGATGTTCACGTTGCGATCAGCGGTGATGGTGCGCTTCTCGATGAGATTTTCCATGAGGGTTCGATAGCGCCTCTCCAGACTCTCCGACACCGTGAGCCTCAGATTCGCGATGGTCCACACGAATATGGATGAAGAGTCGTATCCGTAGTAGCGCATCCGATACTCCGAACGAGCCCGCAGGTCGATCGGCAGATGTGAGATCTCCAGGCAGCAGCTCGGGTTGACGAAGACCATGTGATCGCCAAGAACGGTGTAGCCCATGGCCACATCGGTGAAGACCTGATCACGGCTGCGCCTGCGCCACAGCCCGTCAAAGGTGACGTGGTCCGTCGCATGGGCCAACAGCGTGGAGATCTCCCAGCAGAAGCGCCGCGACTCGCTGATGCCGTCGAAGGGCAGCGCCTCCCTGGGCGATCCGTCGAGATCCCAGATCTGTACGGCCGGCAGCGTGTTCATCGGCCGGGTCTCGACGATGTCGTCGGGCTTCAGGATCGACAGGTCACAGAGCGCGGCGACAGCCGCCCTCGCCACCTTCTGGCAGACCGCTTGGCTGGTGATCAGCTTCACCACTTCCAGGAGTTCGTCCAGGTTCAGCGGGTGGCTGAGCCTCAGGCTGCCCAGTGCGTCGTTGCGGTTCGCCGTGGCGAACACCCACGGGATGACGAGCAAGGCGTACTCGTCGTCGATCCAGACGATCGACTGCTGGAGGTCGTCCGGTTGGGCGTGGGCGACAAAGGCTATTTCGCTGGGCAGCTTGCCGGCGGAGACCAGCTCTGAGTAGTGGAGATTGTGGTGGTCGGCGAGTTTTACCAGATAGGAATTCGGCCCTTCGTCCTGGTTGATCTTTCCCGCGCAGAGCGCGGCCGTGAGCGCATCCCGCTTCAGGTGAAGGGAGGTGTAGGTGATGAGACTGAGACCGCTGACCATGAGCTCGGCCTTCGCCGGCGGCGGCGGGACATCTTCTGGGGCACTGAAGATGACCGTCTTGTGGCGAGCCTGACTCATCCGCGCCGCGCCTCCATCCAGCTGATGACCTCCGCGGCCACCTCGTCCAGTGACCCGTGCGGAAAGCCGGCGCCCGTGGGCAGGCAGATCACCCGTTGGGCGAGATTCGCGGAGCAGGGCGGCGCGGGCATTCCCCACAGGCGGCTCTGCGACTCGAAGTACGGCCTGGCCTCGAACCCGGACCGCGCCAGATGGTCGATCAGCGCGTCCCGCTCTTTCCGGTTCGAGCCTTCAGGCAGGAGAAACGGCGCGTGGATCCGGGACGAGCCCGCCTCGCCGCGCTGCCCGGTGAGGCCCCAACCCCGCAGCCGTTCATGGTAAGCGGTGTAGATGGAACGCAGTTTGCCGATGACGCCTCGCAGGTCCGGCCAGGAGAGCACCAGGTAGGCGGCGTTCAGCTCGGGCAGTCTCCTGGGATGCATCAGGAGTCCCGGGTCCCCGCCCCGATCGCGAACGACCGCTCGCGGCGCGCAGAGCGCGCCTCCGGTGCCGGCGGCATGGATCGGTTTGGTGAAGCTGAAGCTGATGGCCACGAAATCCGCCAGGGCCGCCCTGTTGGCTCCTCCTTCTGGAGTTCCCAGGCTTTCGCAGGCATCGAGCACGAAGGGGACCCCTGCCGCGGAGCACAGCTGAGCGATGCTCGTTCGGTCGCAGCGAGTGCCGTAGTTGTCCACGCCGATGACGGCGGCCAGCGGCAGATGGTCGAAGGCGGTCGCGAGATCGGCGAGATCGATGTTCAGCGTGCACGGGTCGACGTCGATCCACCGCGGCAGCGCGCCGATCTGGAAGATCGCCGCTCCGACGGCATGGTAGGCGAGGTCAGGCGCGGCGACGTACGCGCCTGGCCGCACCCCCGCCATGGTGAGCGCCATGACCAGCGCATCCGTGCCTGATCGCGTCGGGACGACCTCCCACGACTCCGATAACCGGAGCTCCGCGGCCACGAGCTCCATCGCCCGCGTGGACCATCCGCTCGTCGTGCGGTAGGCGCCGGTGCGGGTGATGTCTTCCACGGCGGCGAAGTAGTCCGCCTGCCGCTCCTGATCCAAGCGGTAGGGGCTCACGATCGGGAGCTTGAAGTCGGTTCTGCCCGTGTAGACCATATGTAGTCGTTTCTGGAGGCGATCTAGAAATTGTTCCCCGATGGATAGCAGCCGGCCGCCCAATACAAACGGCTGTCCAGTCGTCCGGCACGCTGGTGTCCGATAACAGTGGCGAGGCGGTTGAACCTCTCGCTCGTCAGGTCCTTCTCGGAAAGACCGATCGACTGATAGAAGTCAGCCAGCTCGGATATGCCGTCGCGCAGCCTCTTTCTCCAACGCAGTCCGGGAATCGCCTGCCTGATCTTCGCGTCGTCGACCCGATAGGAGCGCTCATCATGATGATCCTCCTTACCCGTCTTCAGCTTCGCGCCTGCTACGGTCGCCACAATGAGCTCGGCGACTTCCCTGATCCGATGGCAATCGTCGGACGGGCCGACGTTGAAGATCTCGTTATGAACGGTCTCCCGCGGAGCCTCCAGGACTGCTCGTACGGTGGCACAGAGATCTTCCACATGGAGGAAGGGACGCCACGCGAGACCGTCATCACGTAAACGCACCTCCTTTCTCGTCACCGCGAGTGCGGTCTGGTAGTTGACGACCAGATCGAGGCGGAAGCTCGGCGAGGGGCCATAGGCGGTCGCGTTGCGGAGGAACGTCGGGGAGAAGTCATCGTCGGCCAGTCGGGCGATATCCTGCTCGGCGCGGTGTTTCGCCATGGCGTAGGGCGTCAGCGGGCGCACGGGATCCGACTCGGTCAAGGGATGCCGGCTGTTGAGGCCATAGATGCTGCAACTGGACGAGAAGACAAATCGCGAGGCTCCCGCTTCCCGGGCAAGCCGTGCGGTGCGCACCGCGGCGAGGTGATTCACCTCGAAAGTGACGGACGGATTGAGGCCGCCCAGCGGGTCATTGCACAGTGCCGCCAGATCCACGACCGCGTCGACGCCGCGGAGATCGTCCGCCTCGATCCGGCGGACATCGGCTGCCCTGAGGTCGGCGCCCGTATTCTCGTCGGCCACGCGCGCCTCCCGGAAGAATTGCGCGTCCACTCCTCTCACCTCATGACCCGACAGCTCAAGCGACCTGACAAGTACGGCGCCGATATAGCCGGCGGAACCGGTGACGAGCACGCGCATGGACTTCTCCTATCGCAGCCCGGCTGATCAGAACTATAGGTGTGAGACCAGGGGAGTCAAGGAGGCAATTCAACCCGGGGGTTATTTCGGTATATTATGCGGCCTTTTTCGCATTAACGTCGTCTTCGCCACCGGGCCACGGGGAAACGGCAGGTCATTCGGTATATCGAAGAGCACTTCGCGGGCGGTGGTTCTGGGCGCGCTCTGCGGCTCTGCGGGCGGGGCGGTTCAGGCGCGCATGTTGGCGCCGCCGTCGACGGCCCACACCTGGCCGTTGATCCACTCGGCGTCGTCGGAGAGCAGGAAGGCCACGGTCGCGGCCAGGTCGCTCGGGCGGCCCAGGCGGGTCGTGGGGACCATCTCCAGGAACATCTTCTGGAGCTGGACGTCGTTCTGCTCCTTCTGGGTCTCGCCCATGACGAGGCCGGGCATCACGCCGTTGCAGCGCACGCCCGCGGAGCCCCAGTTTCCGGCGATGTGACGCGTGAGCGCGTTGATGGCCGATCAGCGGGAGTGCTCGCGAGCGCGGCGGTGACCTACTGGCTGACCGTCCTCGCCTCACGGGGAGCACGAGGGGCCTATCTCCGCGTACGCGTCATCTCGATCGTCATGCCGCTCGCGATCATCGGCGTCGACCTGATCCCCGGGGTCACCACGGTTTGGTTCGCCATGATGCAGGCCACCTGCGCCCTCGCCATCGCCGCGGCCGCCTTCATCGTCAACGGGTCCCGGCTGCGCGCCGCCTTCCCCCGGTGATCGTCTGGCAGGGCATTGCCGATGTCCGGTCAATGCCCTGGATCGGCGTCCGACCGCGATTGACACTGGCACCATGAAAACGACGGTGAAGGCATTTCTCGCCACGTCGGCATTGGCCTGCATGGCCGTGGTGGGCACCGCAGGTGCGGCGGACGCGGCCGGCGGGCGGCTGACGTTGATCAGCGGCACAGGAGCCGCCACCATCACCTACTCCACCTGCCAGACCCCGAGGCCGTATCCGGTGCAGCAGCCCGTGATCGACGCATTCATCAACGAGCCGCTGCCCGGCTGCCAGGCCGTTCTGGTCAACACATCGGGCACTCGGAAAGTGCTGTGTGTCGGCCGCGGGAGCGTGCCTGTCGAATTCCGCCGGTCGGCACGTGTCATCATCCAGCCTGGCACCGCGCCGGCCTGTACGTTCGAGGCGACGGCGAGCAACTGACGCCTCAGCCGGCGTTGTGGCGATACCAGTCGAGGGTCGCGGCGATGCCCTTGGCGTGCGGGGTGACCTCGACCGGTCCGAACGCCTTGCGGAAGGCCGAGTCGTCGGCGACGAACGGGCGGTCGCGCTGATACCAGGTTTCGCCGAGTTCGCGCACGGTGGGGTTGAACAGGCCGATGAGGCGCTGCATACCCCGGCCCAGCCCGGCGGTCTTCAGCTCGCCTCCCACCGCGGCACGCACGAGGTCGAGGAACCGGCGGCCGGTGATCGCCTCGGCGGCGGGCAGGTGCCAGGAGCGGCCGTCGGCGTCGGCGCGCTCGCCGAGGGTGACCAGCCCGGCGGCGATGTCCGGCAGGTACGCGACGGTGTGCGGCTGGTCGAGGTCGCCGACCCAGCGGGCGGTCTTGCCGGCCAGGGCGGCGGCGAAGATGGTCGGGCCGTAGGTGGTGTTGACGCCTCCGGGGCCGTAGTAGTCGGAGGCGCGCCCCATGGTCGCGCGGATCCGCCCGGACCGGTGGGCGTCGAGGATCAACTCGTCGACCTCGGCGCGGGCCCGGCCCTTGCGGGTGGTGGCGGCGTGCGGGAGGTCTTCGGTCATGTCGCCGTCGACGGGTCCGTAGACGTACAAGTTGTCGGCCATGACCAGCTTCGCCCCGGCGGCCTCCACCCCGGTCAGGATCGTACGGATGAGGCCGGGGAACTCCTCGGCCCAGCGCTCGTACTTCGGCTGTGCGCACTGGTAGACGACTGCGGCGCCCTGGCAGGCGGCGAGGGCGCCCTCGGTGGTGGTGACGTCGGCCCGGAGGCCGTCTCGGCCGGAGGCGGCGCCCCGGCTGACGGCGCGGACCCGGTGGCCGCGGGCGGTGAGTTCGGCGACGACGGCCGAGCCGACCCCGCCGGTGGCGCCAAGGACAACGTGCAGGTCAGACATGGTAAAAGTCCCCCGTAAGCTGGTTTCAAACCGTTGTTATGTAACAACGTTATGCTAATCTCGCTCCCATGGCAAGACCGAGAAACCGTGACTACGGCGAGCTTCGGCACGAACTCGTCGACGCCGGCGGCCGGCTGCTGGCCGCAGAGGGCCCGGCGGCGCTGACCACCCGCCGGGTCGCGCAGGAGACGGGCGTGTCCACCACGGCCGTCTACCAGCTCTTCGGTGACAAGGCCGGACTCGTCCGCGAGATGTTCCTGGCCGGCTTCGAGCGCCTCGCCGAGGCCTTCGCCGCCGTCCCCCGCACCAGCGACCCGGTCGCCGACCTGCTCGCGCTCGGCCACGCCTACCGGGCCAACGCCCTGGCCAACCCGCACCTGTACGAGCTCATGTTCGGCCGGCCGATCCCCGCCTTCCAGCCCGACGCCGCCACGGCCGCGCTGATCCAGCCGACCTTCGACACTCTCGTCGCCGCCGTCGCCCGCTGCGTACAGGAAGGCGAATTCGCACCCGGTGAGCCTTATGTCCTCGCCGTGCGCATCAATGCCCTCGCGCACGGGCTGTGCAGCCTCGACCTGCGCGGCGCCCTTGGTGGCCCCGACGAGGCACGCCGCCACTGGGACGACGCCTTCGACACCATGATGCGCGGGTTGCGCGCCGCCGAATAGCAAGACCGGGCGCGAATAGCAAGACCGGGCGGCCCCTGCGCGGGGCCGCCCGGTCTTTTCAGGAGGGGGAGAACGTCAGGCGATCGCCGGTTCGCCCGAGGAGCGCGGCGCGCTCACCGGAGCCTCGTCGAGCGGCTGCGGGGGAGCGTTGAGCACCGCCTCGTCGATGCGGCCCTCGCTGCGGGCGACGAGGACCGGCACCACGATCTGTCCCGCGACGTTGGTGGCGGTGCGGATCATGTCGAGGATCGGGTCGATGGCCAGCAGCAGGCCGACGCCCTCAAGCGGCAGGCCCAGGGTGCTCAGGGTCAGCGTGAGCATGACGATCGCGCCGGTCAGACCGGCCGTCGCGGCCGAGCCGACCACGGAGACGAACGCGATCAACAGGTACTCGCCGATCCCCAGCGGGACGTTGAACACCTGCGCCACGAAGATCGCCGCCAGCGCCGGGTAGATCGAGGCGCAGCCGTCCATCTTGGTGGTCGCGCCGAACGGCACGGCGAAGGAGGCGTAGTCGCGGTCGACGCCCAGGCGCTCGATCGTGACCTTCTGCGTCAGCGGCAGCGTGCCGACCGAGGAGCGGGAGACGAAGGCCAGCTCGATCGCGGGCCACGCGTTGCGGAAGAACGTGATCGGGTTGACCTTGCCGACCACCGCGAGCAGCGTCGGGTAGACGGCCAGCAGGACGATGAAGCAGCCGACGTAGACGCCGAGGCTGAACTTGGCCAGCGGCGCGATCAGGTCCCAGCCGTACGTGGCGACCGACTTGCCGATCAGGCCGGCGGTCCCGATGGGGGCCAGGCGGATGACCCACCACAGCGCCTTCTGGACCAGTTCGAGGATGGAGCGGCTGAAGGTGAGGAACGGCTCGGCCTTCTCGCCGATCGCGATGGCCGCCGCGCCGAGGACGATCCCCAGGAAGACGATCTGGAGGACGTTGAGCTCGGTGAACGCCGTCACGATGTTCGTCGGGATGATGCCGGTGAGGAAGTCGACCCAGGTGCCGACGTTCTCGGGCGCCTTCGCGCCCGCCGTGTTCAGGGTGATGCCCTGGCCCGGGTTGATGATCAGGCCGAGACCGATGCCGATGACGACGGCGATCAGCGCGGTGGCCAGGAACCAGAACAGCGTCTTGCCGGCCAGCCTGGCCGCGCCGTTGACGTTGCGGAGGTTGGCGACGCTGACCACCACGGCGGTGAACACCAGCGGCGGCACTGCCAGCTTGAGCAGCTGAACGAAGATCTTTCCGACTTCGGTGAGCGTGGTGGCCAGCCAGGCGAGGTCCCAGATGCGGGCGGCGAAGCCGAGGGCCACACCCACGACCAGGCCCAGCAGCAGCTGCAGGGAGAAAGAGAATCTCTTCACGATGAGGAAGGCTCCGAAAGACGGCATGCCTGAGCAGGCATGCGAAGGGGGGCGGGTGAGGGGTCGGGGGATCCAGCGCTCGTCAGAGCGCGGTCAGCGACAGAGGGAGCCGGTCAGACGACAGAGATCGATGTGCAGCCGCTCAACAAGCCACACAGACAGGACGATGAACCTCACAGGATCACTTAACCGTAGTTAACGGGACACTATTCCGACTCTAGGAGCGATCTACCTCACAAATCAAGACTTTCCCGACTGGATGTCAGGGGAAGCATCGCGTGTCGGGGAGGTGACGGTGGGTCTCGGGTCGCCGCGCTGATCGGAGGGTCGCGTCGTGGGCGGACTGCCGCGCCGAAGGGGCCGAGCTCCGTCTCGCGCCCTGCACCCCTTGATGAGGGGTGGCGACATCGTCGCGACAGCCCCGCGAAAGCGGCAGTCGTCATGATTTCCCTGTTAGGCATCTACTCAAGGGGAGGCATGCGAATGCCAACGTCAAAGCAATTCGTCAGCGCGCTCGTGATTTCGTTGGTCGGCTCGGCCCTCGCCGTCACGGCGGTGCAGGCCGGCGCCTCTGCCGAGGTCGCGAGGGCGGCCACGGTCGCCGGCCCGGGGACGTATCGCTGCGGCTTTTACAAACAGGACTGTATCGATGTACGAAATGCGATGGCTGACAGCAATTACACCGTCGGCCCTATTATCTACTCTCCCGTAAGCGGCTACTCCTTCGACTATTGGCCCTGATCGGTCGGCGGCGAACGGCCGCACGCTTGACCTCTACCGCAGTTGAGGTTCCAGACTGGGCCTCGTAGTCGTCAAGCGAGGAAAGTGATCAGCTGTGCGAGTTGTACGAGTGGCGGAGTTCGGCGGCCCGGAGGTCCTTCAGATCGCGACCGTGCCGGACCAGGTCCCTGGGCCCGGCCAGGTCGTCGTCGACGTCGAGGCCGCCGGAGTCCTGTCGATCGACACGGTGATCCGCAGCGGGCAGGCCGGTGAGATCTTCCCGGTGCAGGTGCCCTACGTGCCAGGCGTCGGCGCGGCGGGGCAGGTCAGCGCGGTCGGCGAGGGCATCGATCAGGAGTGGATCGGCCGGCGGGTCCTCGCCGACGTCGAGAACGGCGCGTACGCCGAGCAGATCACCACAACGCTGGAGAACCTCATCCCGATCCCGGATGGCCTGGGGACGCGGGAGGCGTTGGCGTTGCTCCATGACGGCTCCGTGGCGATGCAACTCTTCGACCGGGTCGACCTGCGGCCCGGCGCGACCGTGCTGGTCCAACCCGCCGCCGGTGGCCTGGGCAGCGGGCTGGTGCAGATCGCCCACGCCGCCGGTGCCCGGGTCATCGGCGCCGCCCGTGGCGCCCGCAAGCTCAAGGCCGTCGAGGAGCTCGGCGCCGACGTGGTGGTCGACTACAGCACGCCCGGCTGGCTCGATCAGGTCGGCAGGGTGGACGTGGCCTTCGACGGCGTCGGCGGGGAGCTCGGCCGGGCCGTTTTCGACCTGGTGGCGCCCGGCGGCACGTACTCCAACTACGGATTCTCCGGTGGCGGCGGGTTCGCCGAGATCGACCGCGACGAGGCGGCGCGACGCGGGGTGACCGCGATCGGCATGGAGCAGCTCGTCGAGGGCCAGCCGCATCGAAGGACGTGGGTGGGGCGGGTGCTGAAGGAGGCGGTGGCCGGCCGGATCCGTCCGCTCATCGGCCAGACGTTCCCGCTGGAACGCGCCGCCGAAGCGCACGCCGCCCTCCAGAACCGCGACACCCTGGGCAAGACCCTCCTGCTGACCTGACAGCTACCTCGACGGGTGCTTGATCGTCAAGCGTGGGGTTAACGATGGGGTGCCGAACTCGTCGTTGTTCGCCGCGATGAGCTCCCCGAAGCTGGTGGCACACACCGCTTGTGAGGAGCTCGACATGCACGTCCTGATCTCTGGCGCGTCCGTCGCCGGTCCCGCGCTGGCCTACTGGCTGCACCACCATGGTCACCAGGTGACCGTGGTGGAACGCGCCCCGGTGCTGCGTGACAGCGGGTACGCGGTCGACTTCCGGGGGGACGCGTTCGACGTACTGGAGCAGATGGGCATCCTGGACGCCGCGCCGACCGCCGGGATGGGCGGGCGATCACCTGGCCGCGTTCACCGCCTACGAAGCGCAGATCCGGCCGTACGTGACCGCCAATCAGCAGCACGGCCGTGAAGCGGTCAAGATGTTCGGCGCCTGATCGCCCCTCCCGCGAGGGAATCAGCCGCCGGCGGCCGATCGCCTGGTGTTCAGCTGGTCGAATCCCACCGCGACGAGGATGAGCACGCCGATGGCGATCTGGAGGTAGAAGGCGTTGATCGCCAGGAGGTTGCCGCCATTGTTGAGTACGCCCATGATCAGTGCTCCGGTGGCGGCGCCGATCGCGCTGCCCTTCGCGCCGAAGAGGCTG
This sequence comes from Nonomuraea aurantiaca, assembly GCF_020215705.1. Lineage (GTDB taxonomy): Bacteria > Actinomycetota > Actinomycetes > Streptosporangiales > Streptosporangiaceae > Nonomuraea > Nonomuraea aurantiaca. The sequence goes on from NZ_JAIWNB010000002.1 coordinate 93,510, forward strand.
GCGCCGCCGATGACGCAGGCGGCGATCGCGTTGAGCTCGAAGCCGGTGCCGGCGGTGGGGATGCCCGCTCCCAGGCGGGAGGCGAGCAGCACCCCGCCGAGGCCGGCGAGCAGACCCGAGATCATGTAGACGGAGATCGTCACCAAGCGGACGGGGACGCCCGCGAGGCGGGCCGACTCCGGGTTGGAGCCGACGGCGTAGATGTAGCGGCCGAAGACCGTCCGGGCGAGAACGAACCACATCACGACGGTCACTACGGCGGCGATGATGAGGAGGTTGGGGATCCCCAGGATCGTGCCGTTGGCGATGACCTGGAACGCGTCCGGTACGCCCTGAATGGTCTGGGCGTCCGTGGTGACCAGGACCAGGCCGCGGGCGATGCCGAGCATGCCCAACGTCGCGATGAACGGCGGTAGCAGGGCCCGGGTCACCAGCAGGCCGTTGACGATTCCGAGCACCGTGCCGATCGCCACGCCGAGCAGGATCGACGGCAGGATCGGCACACCGGCGACCAGGAACTGCGCGGTGGAGGCGCCGGACAGGCCGAGAATGGAGCCGACCGACAGGTCGATCCCGGCGGTCAGGATGACCAGGAGCTGGCCGATCGCGATGATCCCGAAGATGGCGACCTGACGGGCGAGGTTGGCCAGGTTGTTGCCGGTGAGGAACTCGTCGCTGGCCAACGTGAGGGCGCCGATCGCCACGAGCAGGACGACGAGCCCGCCGCTCTCCCGTCCGGCGATGTCGCCCAGCGTGACGACCCGCCGCTTCGGCTCGGCCGTCGGCTCCGGCGCCTGCCTGGGCTGCGGCACCGTCTCCAGCGCCGCCGCGTCGTCGGGTGCGCCGCCGGGCGGCCGGTTGGTGATCGTGGTGGTCTCGATCGGCTCGCGCCAGACCAGCTTAGGCATCTCGGCTCACCCCTCCTGGGTCGTCCGGCCTCGGGGGAGTCGCGCTCCGAGGGGCCGCGACCTCGCCGCCGTCCGCACTCTCGTCTTCACCGCTCGGGAGCTCGCTGTCCGGGGGTTCACTGTCCGGGAGTTCGGCGCCTCCGCTGCCGCTGGCCAGGCGGAGTACGTCCTCCTCAGCGGCGGATCCGGGAAGCTCGCCCGCGACCGCCCCGTCCCGCAGCACGAGGATGCGATCGGCGAGCCCCAGCAGCTCCGGGAGGTACGACGAGACCACGATGATCCCCAGCCCGTCGGCCGCCAGATCACCGATGACGTTGTAGAGCTCACCCTTGGCCCCGACGTCGATGCCCTTCGTGGGCTCGTCGAACATCAGCACCTTCGGCTTGGTGAGCAGCCACCGGGCGAGCAGCACCTTCTGCTGGTTGCCGCCGGACAGCGTCGAGACCGGCTGGTCGTACGAACCGGCGCGCAGCCGCAGGCTGTCGAGCAGCCGATCGGCCTCCTCGGCCTGTTCGCGGCCGGGCAGGAGACCCCGGCGAGAGCCGCTGCGCAGGCTCGCGATGGTGACGTTCTCCCGGATCGACAGCTCCGGCAGCAGCCCCAGCACCTTGCGGTCCTCGGTGAGGAGCCCCACCCCGGCGTTCATCATCGTGCGCGGCCCGGACGGTTTCACCGGCTTGCCCCCGACCTCCACCTGACCGGCCACGATGGGCGCGGCGCCGAAGATGGACAGCAGCAACCCGCTCCGTCCCGCCCCCAGCAGCCCGCCGATGCCGAGGATCTCGCCGGCCCCCACGTGCAGGTCGATGCTCGGCGAGCGGTCGAACCGGCGCAGGCCCCGGACCCGCAGCGCGGGCGTTCCGGCGTGCCGGTGGGTCTCCGGATAGAGCGAGCTGATCTCCCGGCCGACCATCGCGGTGATCAGACGGTCCTCGTCGTACCCGCTGATCGGCCCGGCCTCGGACAGGCCGCCGTCCCGCAGCACGGTCACCCAGTCGCCGATCTCGAACATCTCCTCGAGCCGGTGGGTCACGTACAGCATCGCTATGCCGCGCTCGCGCAGCCGCAGGATGTGCTGGAGCAGGCGCTCCGACTCCGCCTCGGTGAGCGCCGTGGTCGGCTCGTCGAAGACGATCACCTTGACGGAGTCCGCGGTCAGCACCTTGGCGATCTCCACGAGCTGGCGGGTGGCCGCCGGAAGGCGTTCCACGATCGAGTGCGGACTGAGCTCCGTCAGGCCGACCTCGTCGAGGGCCTTTCTGGCGCGGGTCTCCAGCCGGTTCCTGGCGATGATCCCGGTCCGCGCCGGAAGGCGGCCCATGAACAAATTCTCCGCGACCGACAGGTGGGGGAGCAGGCTGAGCTCCTGGTAGACGGCCTGGACGCCGGCCGCGCGTACCGATGCCGGGGTCGGCGCGGTGACCGGGTGGCCGTCGATCTCGTAGCTGCCGCTGTCGCGGCGCAGCGCACCCGTCAGCACGCGGATCAGGGTCGACTTCCCCGCGCCGTTCTCCCCGGCCAGGCAGTTCACCTGGCCGGGGACCAGGCGGAGCGAGACGTCGCTGAGGGCCTGGACGGGGCCGAAGGCCTTGGACACGCCGTGCAGCTCGACGACTGGCTCGGCCATCATTCCGCCTTCATCGTCGGCGGGTTGAGCAGCTGCTTCACATCCGGCGCCGTCATGTTGCCCTTGTCGGCCACGACCGCCCCGGGGTCGATGTCACGCGGCGGGATGCGCTTGACCGTGGCCATCCCGGCCGCCAGGACACCCTGGTATCCGAAGAAGTACGGGTTCTGCACCACCAGCGCGTCGATCGTGCCGGCGACGAGCGCGGCGTTCTCCTGCGGGTCGGAGTCGAACGCCACGACGGGGACGGTCGCGGCGGCGTGGTTGTCCTGGATCGCCCGAGCCGCGCCGACACCCGAGGTGTTGTTGTCGGCGAAGACCCCCGCCAGGTTCGGATTGGCGGTCAGCGCGTCGTTGACCTGTGACGCCGCGGTGTTGATGTCGTTGTTGTTGAAGCGCTGCAGCCCCACCTTGACCTGCGGGCAGTTGTTCGCGATGCCCTGCTTGAAGCCGGCGTCCCGAGCGACGAGTGACTGGATGCCGGCCACCGAGGACTCGATCATGACAGTGCCGCTCGTCTTGTTCTGTGCCTTGAGCAGCTCGCACATGCGCTTGCCCGCCTGGGTCCCGGCCTTGACGTTGTCGGTGCCGATGAACCCCTCCGAGGCGGTGGTCACGCGGCTGTCCACGGTGATGACCTTGAGACCCGCCTTGCGCGCCCGGTCGATCGCCGAGTTCAGGGCGCTGGAGGAGTTGGGCGCGATGACCAGGCCGTCGACGCCCCGGGAGATGGCGTTCTCGACCAGTTGTACCTGTTGGTCGATGTTCGTCTCGGAGGTCGGGCCGAACGTGCTCACGTTGAGCCCGAAATCCCCGCCCGACTGCTTCGCCCCGGCGATCATCGTCTGCCAGAACGAGGAGTCGCTCGCCTTGATGATCACATCGATCTTCTTGCCGCTCGCCAGCCCGCCCGCGCCGCCGCCCGCCGCGTGTCCGGCCGTGCTTGTCGCCCGGCCTCCCACGACTCCGAGTACCAGCGCCACCAGCGCGATCGCCGCGACCAGTGAGAGCGAGAAGACGATTCGAGAACTAGCCATGACGGCCCCCTGAGAAGGTGTCTCAGGCGGCGATCACTCTCGGTCGTAGCGCCCCCGAGAACACCCTTCCAGCAAAGCCGGGGAATTCCCTGGTTCGAAACTAGTAAAGAGAAAAGAACTCATTACTCGCATCCGCCAACCACCGAGCCACTGAGGGGCCACCGCGCCTACAGCAGGATGCGCCGGTGCCCCGCGTACCGGCGAGGGCGCTGGACTCTGGCGAGTTCGCGCAGCGCGCGCGACGCGCCGCTCCGCCTGGCCAGGGCGAGTGCCTGACGGGCACTCTCGGCCGAGCGCTCCCGGTCATGGGCGTCGGCGTACGCGTGGGCCATGCGGGCCAGGGCGTAGGCGACGGCGTACGTCGGCTGCGCCTTCGGCGGTCCCAGCTCCAGGATCTCGATCGCGCCGCTGGCCTGACCGAGGTCGATGAGACACCCGGCGCACAGCGCGTTGTGCGCCTCGGCCGAGCAGTCGAACCGGTAGGGCGGTTCGTCGCCGGGTTCCTCCAGCGACTGCGCCGACTCCTCCAGGCGGCGATGGCACATGTCCACCTCGCCGGCGAGCGCGTGACCCTGCGCTTCGTGATGCCGGGACAAGGCGTCCATCCGCGGCGGAAGTTCGGCGCGTTCGCGGGCCGCGATGGCGAGGTCCACGAGCCGGCCGGGATCGCCGGGGGTGTCGGAAAGGCCGCCCCGCTGGGCGAGCGTGTACGCCTCCAGCAGCGCGTCCGCCGTTTCACGGGCGTCGCGGATGGCCTCGTCCGACCAGGTCAGCGCCCCTTCGGGGTCGCCGGCCTCGTGGTGCATGCGGCTGATCAGCTCGGCGTTCTCCGCGGCGAGCGCCAGGAAGGCCCGCCTGACGGGCGTACTGGCGTCGCGGTGGAACTCCTCGATCCCGGCGAAGACCGGCCGCAGCGCGTTGATCAGGTCCGCGGGCCGGAGGTCGGTACGGGAGTAGGCGTCGAGGAGGGTCCTGAAGTAGCGGACCGTCCCGTCATCGGCGCGCTGGGGCGCCTCGATCGCCCGGCCGGTACGTTCCTCCTCCTCGGCGGTGAACATCCCCGACTGCAGCGGGATGTTCGTGACGTAGTGCCACCGGGTGGTGCCGGCCGCGTCCCCCACGAACAGGTCCGCCTCGTCCACACCGAACGCCCGGCAGAGCAGCTCCGCGTGCGACTCGTCGAGCCGCCGCTCACCGGTCTCCCACAGCTGGATCATCGAGCTGAGCGCCTCCGGCGCGGGGAGTTGGTCGCGGGTTGTCTCGTCCGCCGCGTCGGCCAGCCGCCTCCCGAGCTCGCGGCGGCTCCACAGCCGTCCGCGGCGCAGGACCCTCAGGCGGGCGGCCCAGATCGGAACATCGATGTCAGCCATTGGCGTTCCCTCATCGTCCGAGTGATTTGTCTCTATTGTCCGCTTTCTAGGACTGTCTCGTTAGTCCTGAATCGGTAGATCAGCCGGTTGACCTGGTCGGATGCCCACCCGTGGTGTCACATGGCGGTCGAAGGCGGGCGCCTCAGCGCTGTGCGGCGAGGGTCTGCCGCCAGTGCTCGGCCGCCTGCAGCATGTCGTTACCGAGCAGCTCGAAGAACCGGCTCGCGGTGTCCAGGCGCGCGCCGGCCGGCGTGGCGGGCCCGAGCAGCCGGGCCCCGCGCCGGGCGGCCTCCACCCACATGTCCATCGAGCGAACGCTGGTCCGCCACGCGTGGTACCAGACGTCGTCGTCGATGAGATAGCGCTGCCGGCGGCCCTCCTGCTCGCGCCTGACCAGGGCGCGTATCTCCAGCCAGGCGATGACCTTGGAGATCGACGCCGGGCTGACCTGGAGCCGGGCGGCCAGTTCCGCGGCGGTCAAGCCGTCGCTGTCACCGGTGAACAGGCAGGCCAGAACCCTGGCCCGCATCGTGGGAACCCCCGTCTGGATCATCATCGCGGCGAAGGACTCCTCGAACTCGCGCACCGCCTGCGCGTCAGGCCCCTGAGCATCGGAGCCGGCAGGCTCCGCGGCGGCCGGATGCAGGCTCGGTCTACGGCGGCGGGCCCGCCAGCCGGTGGCCTGGTGCGCCAGATTGGCCCGGTAGCCGGTGGCGCCGCCGTTGCGCGCGACCTCACGGCTGATCGTCGACCTGGGCCGGCCGAGGTCGCGGGCGATCTCGGCGTAGCTGAGCCCCTCCCTCAGTCCCGCGGCGACGCGCCGCCGGTCCTCGTAGGTGAGGCGGCCTCCCGGCATGGGTCCTCCCGATCGCGGTGACGGCGTGCATTCAGCGGCAATGTCATTGCACCCGTCATCCTACGTCCACCTGCGCAAATGCCTAGATCAGCTTGTCAGTTCGCGAAACGCCTTTCTAAGGTTCCGTACGCCGGACGCCGGGTTCCGTGCGCCGCGAACCATGAGGAAGGACCATCCCCTGATGAGCGAGAACGTTCGGCAACTCGCCCGCGAAGCACGACGCGCCATGCGGCAGGGCCCAGCGGCGATCGTGCGGCGGCAGCGGATCCACCTGGCCGAGATGGTGGCCCACGCCCGCGCCCACTCGCCGTACTACAGGGAGCTGTACCGCGACCTGCCGGACAACGTCGACGACCCGGCGCTGCTCCCGGTCACCGACAAGAAGAAGCTGATGGGCCGCTTCGACGACTGGGTTACCGACCGGCAGGTGACCCTGGAGCGGGTGCAGGCGTTCGTGGCCGACCCCGGCCTCGTGGGCGAGCGGTTCGAGGGCAAGTACCTCGTGGCCACCACCACCGGCACCACCGGCGTACGCGGCATCTTCCTGCTGGACGAGCGGAGCATGGCCGTGGAGACCTCCCTCGCCTCACGCTCCAGCGCCGATGTGGGGGTCGGCGACGTCATCCGCACCCTCGCCCGCGCCGGCCGTACCGCCGTGATGTCCGCGCCCGGCGGCCACTTTCTGAGCGCCGCCTCGACGGCCCGGTTCCGCAAGGACAGCCCGCGGCTCGGCGGGCGGATGCGGGCCTTCTCGATCCACCAGCCGCTGCCGGAGCTGACCGCCGAGCTCACCCAGTACAACCCCGCGATCCTCGTCGGCTTCTTGAGCATGCTCACCCAACTGGCCGGCGAGCAGGAAGCCGGCCGCCTGCGCATCCACCCCGTGCTGATCATCGGCGGCGGTGAGACGTCGACGGCGGCCGATCTGGACCGGCTCGCCACCGCGTTCCGCGCCAAGGTCCGGGTCGCCTACGCCGCCACCGAATGCAGCTTCCTCAGCCTTGGCTGCCGGCACGGCTGGTATCACGTCAACAGCGACTGGGCCGTGGTCGAGCCGGTCGACGCCGACTACCGGCCGGTCCCGCCGGGGGAGCTGTCCCACACGGTCCTGGTGAGCAACCTGGCCAACCGGGTGCAGCCGATCCTGCGCTACGACCTGGGGGACCGGGTCCTGCTCCGCCCAGACCCCTGCCCGTGCGGCAACCCGCTGCCCGCCATCCAGGTGCAGGGCCGCGCCGCCGACATGCTCACCTTCCCCACCGGCCGGGGCGAGCACGTCGGCATCTCGCCGATGACCTTCGGCACCCTGCTGGACCGCGCTCCCGGAATCGAGCAGTTCCAGATCGTGCAGACCGCGCCCACCACGCTGCGCGTGCGCCTGCGAGTCGAGGCCGGTGCCGACGCCGGGCGCGTGTGGCAGGCGGTACGCGATGAGATCGCCCACCTGCTCACCGAGCACAAGGCCGGTGACGTCGCGATCGAGCGCGCCGAGGAGCCGCCGCAGCAGTCGCCCGGCGGTAAGTTCCGCAGGATCATCCCTCTGGCGTGACCGCACCGCCGGGCTGCGTGGGCTTCAGATCCGGTCGCTGAGGGTGCGCAGCAGAGCGCCGAACCCGCGCGTGGCGAGGCGCGGCGGGATGGCGCCGTTCATGCGCACGAGGTACTCGCCTTGCAGCAACGTCCTCGGGCCGGACACCGCGAGGCTGTGCGTGGCGATCGCGGAGGCCAGGGCCGCCTGCCGCCTCCGCCTGGCCGAGTACACGCCCACGACCGAGGCCGGATCGGGCACGGCGCCCAGGCAGTCCACCAGCGTCGCCACGTCCTCCAACGCCTGGTTCGTGCCCTGCGCCATGACGGGCGGCATCCCGTGCGCCGCGTCCCCGAGCAGCACGCACCGCCCGCCACCCCAACGGCGCGGCACCTTGTGCCGGGTGTGCGGGAACACTTCGGCGTCGCCTTCCCCCAGCGACGCCAGCACCCGCTCGACCGGCGAACCCCACCCCGCGAACCGCCGGCGCAACATCTCCAGCGGCTTGTCCTTCGGCGGCGCGTCCGGCGACCACGGCACGTCGAAGAACCACTGCATGAGCCCGTCACCCGCCCCCATGTACCCGAAGTCACCCCGCCGGCCGAGCATCATCGTCGTGGTCGACCCGGGATCGAACGGGGCCGGCGTCAGGCCCTGCCAGGTCGCCACCCCGGTCAGGGCCGCCGGGCCGTCGCCCAGGACGAGGGTGCGCACCCGCGAGTGCACACCGTCGGCGCCGACCAGGACGTCGCCGCTGTACTCCTGACCTGCCCGCGTCCGCACCCGTACGCCGTCGCCGTCGGCCCACAGCTCCGCGTCCCCCGCACCGAACCGCACGGTCCCCTGCGGCAGGCCGCTCTCCAGGAGGGTGATCAGCGACCCGCGCGGGACCACCCGCGCCGCCGACCCGAACCGTTCGGCCAGCGCCGCCAGGTCGAACTCCAGCACCCGGCGCCCACGGGCGGTACGCAGGCATAACGTCGTCAGCGGCTGCCCCGTCCCTTCCAGGTCGACGCCCAGGTCGCCGAGGATGGCCGTGCCGTTGTGCCACAGCGTGATGGCTCCGCCCTGGAGGCGCGGCTGCGACGCCTGCTCCAGCACGACCACCTGGTGCCCCGCGCCGATCAATCCCCGCGCCGCCGCCAGCCCGCTGATCCCCGCCCCTGCCACAAGCACCCGCACCGGTGGCCTCCACTTAAACTCTACGATAAGTAGTACTACTCTTTATAGAGCATCCGGGCCGTCGTCCACAAGGTTGCATGGAACAGGGCCCCCACCGCGCCGTGGAGGCCCTGTCAACGCAGGATATTCAGGTGCAGTGTTCGAAGATGCTGTCGTAGGTGGAGGTGCCTGCCTTGCCGCCCCACCTCACGCACTTGTCCGCCGCCGCGGCGCGTACGGGCCCCGCGTAGTACGTGAAGTTGCCTGAGTCGGTGACCCTGCTGCTTCCCTGCACTTCCAGGTAGGCGCTCGTCGCCGTGGCGGTGCCGAGGGAGGTCCGCTTCAGGGTGGCGACGCAGTTGTTGCCGTTGCCGCTGTTGTAGAGCAGGTAGACCGTGCCGGAGGTGCCGAGCGCCGCCGAGTCGATCACGCTGTAGCCGGCGCCGCAGACTTCCTGCGGGGTGTACGGGTTGCTGGTGTTGCCGCAGTTCTTGGAGGTCAGGGTCTGGACGGGATAGCCGAAGGTCGTGCCGTTGAAGACGGCCTTCTGGATGTTGGAGGGGTAGTCGGTGCCCAGTCGTACCTCGTAGTGAAGGTGCGGAGAGATGTTGTTGCCGGGCTTGCTGGTGTTGCCGACCGTGCCGATCTTCTGTCCCTGGGAGACAGTGGCCCCCTCGCTGACCGAGCGGGTGTTGAGGTGCGCGTAGTAGGTCGCCCAGCCGCCGCCATGGTCGATCTTGACGAGGTTGCCGTAACCGTTGGTCGAGCCCTGGTGGGCGGAGATGACCACCGTGCCCGCGGCCGCGGCCACCACGGGGTCGCCCAGGTCGGCGTCCGCCGTGCTGCCCCTGTTGAAGTCGATCTCCCACGACAGGTGGGCGCTGCTGCCGTTGGAGTTGCCGGTCCACGACTGCCCGCAGGGGAAGGGCAGCTGGAAGTTGGTGGCCATGATGCCCGCGTCCGCCGTCACCTGGTTGGGTGGGTCGCCGCTCTCCTCGCCTGGATCGGCGGCGGCGACACTCAGGAACAGGGCTAAGCCCGCGATCGCGATTGCTCGGAGTTTCACTGGACCCCTTCCGCACCGAGTACGTCTTGCTAGGGCCCAGGGTGCGAAAAATCCGTACAGAAAACATACAGAAACTGCATGGTTCCGCTCCGTGTCCGCACATGTCCCCCCGTGGCCCTCCGTACGCCCGGCAAGGACCGTCGAGCCGCGCCGCGACCGTACGCCCGGAAGGACCCGCGACCTAGGCCGGCCGAGCCGCCACCGTCCGCCACCCGAAGGTGACGGCGCCGGCCAGAAGCACCAGGCCGGACAGCACCCCGCTGATGAGCGGCACCCAGGTCACGGCCTCCGTCGACGCCAGAACGAGACCGGCGACGCCCAGCAGAGTGAGCAGCACACCGGGTATGGCGATGCTCCAGTCCTTCCATATGGGCGCCAACGCGATGAAGTGCACACCGACCACGAACGCCACCCAGGCCACGTTGGTCTGAACAGGGCGCTCCCAGGCGGCCAGCACCCGGAGGCCACCGAAGAGCAGGATCGCCTCGGCGGCGACGATGATCAGATAGCCACGGCTGAACATGTTCCGTCGCGGGCCCGCCACGGACCGCTCCTTGCGGGCGGTGACGAACCACAGGGCCAGAACACTCGCGGCAGCCAGGCAAGCGGCCACCCGCAAGAGATTCACGGTCACGGTGTTGAGCGGGCTCTGCGCGTTGACGACGACGAAGACCGCGCCGAAGACCGCGCCGACCAGCAATCCAGTCATTCGCTGCATGATCTTATTGAACTCCTTGCCGGGTGGGCACTGCAGTGGGGCTGAGACGAGGACGAGGTAGGTCTGGCACTACCTCCTCCGACGAGCCCACCGGATGCATGGCCCGCAGCTCACCGGCCGAGGCGGCGGCCTGGGCGATCTGCTGCCGTACGAGCTCGCGGTCCTCCAGCCGCTCCACGTCGATGGGGATGCCGCGCAGCTCTCCCACGACCTCTTCCAGCCGATGGGCCAGCCGGGCCAACGACACGCTCTCGTCCACGCGCCTCCTTCACCTACCGCGCCGTCCGGACGCGAACCTCCTGGCAGTTGCCGACCATTCTCGCAGCGCCCGCATGAGCTGCGACGCGCCGCGGGTGGTCGAGCCGCAGGTGAGCTGGTAATGCGAGTGGAGCTGGTAATGCGAATAGTCCTTCATGACTGACCGATGGCGCCTGAGGGTAGAAGTTCTCCAGAGAGGTTTGCTCCGATCATTTTCCCAAGGTGGTAGCCATGCGGCGATGGCTTGCTCGGATAAAGGACCAGGCCGACGCCGTAATCGCACTCATTCTGGCTGTTGTGTTCAGTGTTCTCGGTGTGCTTGAAGCGGTCCCGGGTGACGTGATCAACAATACGATCCTGGTGACTCTGGCGGTGCTGGCCTTCTCTCTCCTGCGGGATCGCTGGCGGAAGCAGGAGACCGGTGAGACGGCGCTGCGCAGGTTTTCGGAGCTCATTGGTGATCTGGATGATTCGCTGTACGAGCTTCGAGAGGTGAGGCGGCTGGGTGGTGAGATGGCTCCCGTGTACGGGCTTCTTCGCGGCGCTTTCCGGTATAATCAGAGATCTCCGTTGGAGATCGAGCTCTCCCTCTCCTCGGTATGGTCCAATCAGCGCTTCGACCGCTACAACGACTATCTGCTCATAACCGTGCGGGACAAAGGTTGGCCCGCCTACCGGATTCGTAGCAATGCGAAGCTCTACGCGGACTATTCGACCCACCTGTCGGTCAGCTTCCGGCAAGCTCGGGCGGTGCGCCTGAGCGGCCTCGGTGACAGCGTATTAGCCGAAATACCGTCGACCGAGGAGATCAGACAGCTTTTCGACCAGCTCCATCTTCCATTGCACTCCTATACGGATCACGACATCGCACACATCCGCCAGCAGGCGTTGACCCCCACCAACCCCTACGGCGACTGACCTCGTTCCGTGGCTCCGGAGGCCGGAGGCCGCCTCGCCAAGGCTCCGCGTGTTCGGGCGTCTGACATGCCCGCATGTCCTAAGGTAAGCCTCTAGCGATCTTCGGATGCGCAGCTCGCACCAGCATGTAACACCTCAGGGAGAGCCGTGTCCCCGATGGGCGACCGACCCGATCTTGTGGAGATCGGCGACCTGCTTCGCAAGCAGGACCCTCGCCTTCTCGAAGAGCCGTGCGCCAGACTGCTCGACGCCGTCGCCCGCGATCGCCATCCCGTGGAGCCGTTGCTGCACCCCCTCGGGTTCGTCTACGCCCCGCTGGCCCGCTGGCCACACGCCACTCTGCGCCTGCATCTGTGGCCGCCGGTGGCACAGCGTCGGCACCTGACGGCCGACGAGGTGTCTCCCATGCACGATCACACATGGGACCTCGTCAGCTATATCGCCCACGGCGCCCTGGAAAACGTCGAGGTAAGTGTCGTTGAGGTGGACGAGCCGTCCGATGCTGATTTCCGGGTGTTCACGATCTACGGCGAGGGCGTGGTCGACCGCGTGGTGCCCACCCAAACTCTGGTGAGGATCGAGGCCGAGCGGAAGACGCGCCATTTCGCAAGGAGTATCTATACGATGCCCGCGGATGTAGTGCACCGGAGCGAGGCTTCCGGTGATCCGACGGTCACCCTCGTCCTGGCGCTGCGGACGGAACGCCAAACCGAACGCGCTCTGGGGGCCCTGGACTTGCCTGCCTACACCACTCGGCGACAGGCGTTTCCAAGAGATGAGTTCACGAAAGCAGTCCGGGACATTTTTCTTGAAAATTAGCTTTGCCGCCAAACACGGCGAATGCCCCACAAGCGTCCGGTGGGCGAAACGGGAGAGCGACGGCCCCTGACCAGTGGGCCGTCGCTCTCCTCTTGTCATCAGGCTCTGGTGAGCGACGGGCGGGAGCGGAGGTCATGGAGCGTCAGTCGACGGACCTGATCCCACGGTGATGACGATCTTCCCGGCGGGATGGCCTTCGGCGAGGTAGCGGATGGCGTCGGGCGCGTCGGCGAGGGGGTAGGTGCGGTCGATGGCCGGGGTGACCGCGCCGGATTCGATCAGCTCCGCCAGCTCCTCCAGCTCTTCGGCGCGTTCCTTGGAGGCCACGCCACGGAGTCGCTGGCTGGTGAACATCGAGACGAAGGGTGCGCGCAGCTGGCGGCTGTAGCCACCGAGCAGTCCGCCGGCGTCATGCCCGCCGCCGGCCAGCACCAGGGTCCCGCGCGGGGTCAGGGCGCGCCGCAGCAGCGACAGCGGGCGGCAGCCCGCGAGGTCGATGATCACGTCGTAGCTCGGCCCGTCGCGGTCGACCTCCTCCTGGGTGTAGTCGATCACCTCGTCGGCGCCGAGCGACCGCACCAGGCCGGCCTTGCCGGTGCCGCACACGGCGGTCACCTTCGCGCCGGACGCCTTGGCGATCTGCACCGCGAACGACCCGATGCCGCCGGCCGCGCCGATGACCATCACTCTCTGCCCGGCGCGTACGTGGCCGCCGTCGCGGACGCACTCCAGCGCGGTCACCCCGGAGATGGGCACCGCGGCGGCCTGCTCGAACGACAGCCTGGGCGGCTTGGGCGCGAGCCGCTTGGCGGGGGCGGCCGCGTATTCGGCGAACGTGCCGCTGCGCGGGCTGGTGCCGTACACCTCGTCACCGGCTTCGAACCGCCGAACGCCGGAGCCGACCGCCACGACCACCCCGGCCAGTGCCCGGCCGCGTACCGGCACCCTGGGCCTGGTCAGGCCGAACCAGGCACGCGCCCCGTACGGCCGGCCGGTCATGCAGACCCACACGCCCGGGTCCACCCCGGCGGCGTGTACCCGGACCAGCACCTCGTCGTCGCCGATCGACGGCTGGTCCATCTCGCGTAACCGGAGGACGTCGGCCGAGCCGTACACGTCCTGAGCGATCGCTTTCACTTCGTCTCCTCCTGGGAGTCGGGGTATTGGAAGACCTCGTCGAGCGGGACCTTGAACACGTGGGCGATCTGGAAGGCCATCTCCAGGGACGGCGAGTAGCGGCCCTGCTCGATGGCGATGACGGTCTGCCGGGTCACGGAGATGCGCTCGGCCAGCTCGGCCTGCGTCATCTCGTCGTGCGCGAAGCGCAGGGCACGGATGCGGTTGGTCACCCGGGTCGGTTTCACCATTGAGGCAGGCTCCTGCGGTAGACGAGGACCTTGGCGACGTTGCCGAGGATCGACGACAGGACGAAGCACACGTAGATCACGTTGGCGATCCAGAAGCGCTCCCAGTCGGCGATCGCCATGAGCATCGCCGCGACCGCGCCGATCACCACGAACGCCTGGCCGACATGGTCACCCAGCCGCCCGATCTCCCGGTCTCTCTCGTCCTTCAGCAGGGACGCCCTGGGATTGAGCGCCCCGACCACGATCTCGATCACGATCGTGGCGAGGATGGCCGCGCCCACGCTCCACAGCAGCGCCGCGGCATAGGGCACTTCGGCCAGCGGGTGGTCGCCGGTCTGGCTCAAGACCACGAACGCGTACGCGCCGTACGCGGCGACGGAGACGATCAGCCGGATCCACGCCCGTTTCTCTTCGAGTGTCATGACAGCTCCTCGATGTACAGAATCTTTGACATCTCGAAAGTAGCAAATCTTTGACTTAATGTCTAGAAAGTTTTACATGGCACATCGCGCACCTAACGCAAGACCGTCGACGGGCTATCCGTCGACGGTCTTGGCGTCAATCAGTGGCCAGGGGCCGCTAGGGCAGTCCCCACGCGGGCGCGCTGTCATCGCCCGGCACGTCGCGCGGCTGGGAAGGGTGCTGGCCCGGCCGGCTGACGATGGCCGTCCTGCCTCTGCGCAGCGGGATCTCCAGCGTGTCCGTACCCCGGTGAGGGAGGGGCCTGCCGTGCTCGTCGCGGACCTCGACCGGGCCCTCGATGCCGTGCCGGAGCCGCAGCGGCTCGCCGGCCTCGCTGCGGACCCTGATCCAGTCCGTACGCCCCTGGCTCCGCGAGGCGTCCACCAGGAACGCCCCCTGTGTACGCAGCTGTTCGACCGAGACCTCGGCCCAGGTGGCGGAGACCGCGGGGAACACCTTGACCACCCCGCCATGGCTCTGGATCAGCATGTCGAGCACCGACTGGGCGGCGGCCAGCGGGCTCTCGATGGCGAAGTTGGCGCCCTCCCTGTACATCGTGTTCGGGGTGATGGCGCAGTTGTCCACGACGTTGCCGTCGATGAAGAAGCGCAGCTGGGCCAGCGCCTCCTCCGGGTTGCCGAACAGCGTCTCCATCGAGGAGGCCGCCGCGAAGCTGTAGCCGTGCCACCGCTCCCGCATGCTGGTCCAGTGCTCGAAGCTGCGCCGGTCGAGCGACTCCTGCAGCGGATACAACCAGAGCAGGTGCGAGTAGTGCCGGTGCGACTCGGCCAGCGGCACGTCCGCCCCGATCATCACCCCATCCTCGTTCTGGTGGTAGGGCACCAGCCGCGCGAGGATCTCCTGCCAGCGGGCCTTGCGCGGGTCGTCGAGGCGTAACCGATCGGCGCTGTCGAGCAGGGTGCGGCAGCCCCAGCGGATGAGCGAGAGGTCGTAGGTGGCGTCGGAGGCGTTCGCGTACTCGGGCGAGCGGGTCTCGGGCAGGTGCAGCCGGCCGTCGGCGCCCTCGACGAGGAAGCGCTCGTAGTAGGTGATCGCGCCGGTGAGGATCGGGTGGAGCAGGTCGCGCAGCACCGCGTCGTCCATGGAGTGGCGGTAGGCGAGCCAGACGTTGTGCATGCCCCAGGTGAGGTTGCCGGTGTGGTCGTTGGGACTCACGCCGGGCACGCCGACGTATCGCGGGCCGGGCCTGAGCATGCGGTCACCCGGATGGCACAGCGCGTAGGACTTTCCATCGCGATAACC
The DNA here is from genome assembly GCF_020215705.1 of Nonomuraea aurantiaca. Classification (GTDB taxonomy): domain Bacteria; phylum Actinomycetota; class Actinomycetes; order Streptosporangiales; family Streptosporangiaceae; genus Nonomuraea; species Nonomuraea aurantiaca. Next base: position 108,868 of record NZ_JAIWNB010000002.1, read on the forward strand.
CGGATTCACGTTAAGCTCCAGATTTTCGCGATATTTCCGGAATGTCGTGGTTACTGCGTCCAGCTCCGGATGGTTCGAGCCGTTGATCATCGGATAGCTGACCTGGACGTTCAGGTTCCACCAGATGTTGGTCCAGCTGTTGCCCGCTTCGGGGAACCACGGCCCCCACTCGGTCACCACGGGCGCGCCGTCCCTGGTGGCCGAGGCCATCTTGTAGAGCTGGATCCAGTAGAACCGCTGCAGCCGCTTGTCCGGGATCGACAGCAGGCTGCGCCGGTAGAACCGCTGCCACCAGAGCCGGTGGGTCACGACCTGTGCCTCCGGGTTCCCGTCGAGCACCCGGCGCACGGTCCGCACGGCCTCCTCGACCCCGGTCGAGTCCGGATATCCGTAGGCGATCGTGGCCGCGAGCACCCGGCTGGTGCCGTGCCGGACCTCGCGCCAAGCCGTGGTGTAGCCGCCTCCGGCGTGCATGGGCTGCTCGACGTGCCCCTCGGCGACCACCGGTTCGGGGTTGCCGGTGTACTCGGGCGGGAGCCGGATCGTCCTGGTCGTATGGGAGGGCAGGGGCGTGAAGCCCCACGCCGCCGCCTCCTCTCCCGGCGTCGGCGTCGTGGACACCAGCAGCACGCCGCGCTGGTTGAGCACGAGCGCGCTGAACCGGACGCCGCCCTGGGTGGTCGTCACGGTCCCGGTGAGCTCGGCGCGTTCGAGGTCCAGCCGCCAGTCCACCGCGGTGACGGTCCCGGCGAAGGTCAGCGTCAGGTAGCCGATGGGCAGCCGCGAGTAGCCGATCGCCGCCTCCCACTGCCCGCGCTGGTCCTGTACGAGGGAGTGGTTGAGCATGAACCGCAGGACGTTCCCCTCGCCGCCCTTGTTGTAGACGTGCACGCCGAGGAAACCGTTGCCGAGGAACGGCCCGTTCTGCCAGCCGCTGGGCAGCCGCTTCCAGATCATGGCGGCGTCACGCAGGACGTCCCCGTGCGCGTCCGTCTTCTTCTCCGGTACGGCCTGCGCCCACGCTGTGGGGGAGGTGGCGACCACGGCAGCGGCTCCGCCTAAGGCAACACCTCCGAGGAATGTCCGTCGCGAGGAGGTATTTTCCGACATTGTGCCTCCGTTGGGGGGACTGATGAGGCAATTCATCTGATGAATGAGAAGATCCATCCTGGTGACTGTCTCTGTCAAGCCCTCTCAACGCCCCTGGTCGGCAGGAGCGACGGGGATTCTCAGCACGAATCGCGCGCCCTTCTCCGAATCCTCGATGGTCAGCGCCCCGCCGTGGCGCTCGGCGATCTCCCTGGCGATCGCCAGCCCGAGTCCCGTGCCTCCCATGTCCTTGCTGCGGGCGGCATCCAGCCGGGTGAAGCGCTGGAAGACGAATTCCCGCTGGTCAGGACGGATGCCGGGGCCGTCGTCGTTCACCTCGAGCACCGCCTCCTCGCCCTTGCGGCGGACCGAGATCGCCACGGTGGAGTCGGCGTGCCGCGCGGCGTTGTCCAGGAGGTTGGTGAGCAGGCGGCCGAGTTGGAGCCGGTCTCCGTCGACGACCGCCTCGGGCTGGAGGTCGGTCACGACGCGGGCTTTGGGGGCCCGGCGGTCGAGCTCGGTCATGACCAGCTCGCGCAGGTCCACGCGGTCGCCGTCGCACTGTGCGCCGGCGTCGAGCCGGGCCAGCACCAGCAGGTCGACGACGATCGCCTCCAGCCGGTCGAGGCTGGCCAGCAGGGCTTGCGCCATGGCAGTCCAGTCCGCCTCGTCCGGGTGCAGCATGGCCGCTTCCAGCTGGGTGCGGATGGCGGTGATGGGACTGCGCAGGTCGTGCGAGGCGTCGGAGGCGAAGCGCCGCTGCTGCTCGACCGCCGCCTCCAGCCGCTCCAGGGTCAGGTTCGCGGTCTCGGCCAGTTTCCGGATCTCGTCGTGATGGTCGGGGACGGGCACCCGGCGGCCGAGGTCGGTCGAGGTGATCTCGGCCAGCTCGGCGACGATGTCGTCGACGGGGTCGAGCGTCTTGCTGACCGTACGGTAGGCGCCGATCGCCGTGGCGCTGATCAGCAGCGCGGACCCGGCGAGGAGGGCGATGACGACCGAGCGATCGATGTACCAGGGGACGACGAAATCGGCGCCGTAGACGATCCAGTCGCCTCCGGGTCCGGCGACCCGTATCGCCACGACGATCATGCACGTGTTGGCGAAGCCGGGCACGGTGCAGGCGATCCGGTCCGTGATCAGGTTGTCGTCCGGTGGGGTGAAGGAGGCCATGCGCGGTTCGCCGAGCATCCGCATGTTCGACGCTACGAGCCTGCCGTGGGCGTCCACCACCTGGAGAGCGGCGATTCCATGGTCGGGGAGCAGGGAAGGGAGCTGGTTGCGCGAGATGTGCCGGGCCACGTGCAGCTCGGACTGGAGGATCGTGTCGGTCCGGTCGTCCATGGCGCGTTCGTGGGCGCCCACCAGGATGAACACGCAGACGACCACGCACAACGCCGTCATGACGGCACCGGCCAGCAGCGTCATCCGAGTCCGTACGGACAACTCGTGCCGCAAGGTCACCATGTCTCTCCGTCCGCCTGACGATCACGCGCCAGGAGCGGGTCCGGAGGCAACCGCTCCTGGTTCGCCCGACTCGATCAGGTGTGCCGCGCGTGCAGCATCGGTTTCAGTGCCACCAGCGCGCCGACGGCGAAGATCGCGGTGGCCAGGTAGATGAGCCCGAGGTGGCCGATAGTGGCGAAATGGTATGGATAGTGCGCTGGCAGGGCGATGATCAAGGCCAGCACCGGGACCACGATCGCCGTCACGTACGCCCACCAGAGTCCGTGCCTGACCCCGAACCAGGCGAGTGCCGCGGTGGCCAGCCCGGTCGAGGCGATGAAGCCCGACAGCGCGATGTGCAGGTGCGCGATGTACCTGAACAGATCGGGACTGAACGACTGGACCTGGGCCCGGCTGACATCGACCTCGTGCGGACCGATGCCGAGCTCCAGGAACCCGCCGGTGAAGTTGCGGATGAAGAAGATCACCGCGTAACCCACGAATGCCAGGCCGGCCAGTGCCATGAGCGCCGCGCCGAGCCGCCGGGCGCCGGGCGCCGCGTCTGTCGCCGGGTGATGAGCGATGGTCGCCATGGCCGCCCCCTTCCTGAAATCGTCGCCAAGGGGGGAGCGCGGAATGAACACCCCCATTGTCCCACCTGCACGGGAACGCACCCGACCACGCCCTGGGAGGCGGGAGGCGTACCGATTATTGGCCATCTCCTGACCGGTGGTTCGGCGGGAGAAGACCGCCGCACTACATACCTCATTGCTACGCTATGACATGACTTGATTACGTTGCGTAGTAATGGGGAGTTAGCGTGAAGGTCGCCTGCGTCGGCGGCGGGCCCGCCAGCCTGTACTTCTCGATTTTGATGAAGCGGGTGGACCCGTCCCACGACATCACCGTCTACGAGCGGAACCCGGCCGGGTCGACGTATGGCTGGGGCGTGACATATATCTACGAACTGCTCAGCAATCTCCACGGCGTCGACCCCGAGTCCGCGCGCGCCATCAGCGAGAGCTCGGTCCGCTGGGATGGCTGGGTCATGCACGTCCGCGACCGCGCCACGGTGACGGTGGACCACGGGGACGAGGGCTTCGGCATCGGCCGGCACCGGTTGCTCGACATCTTCTCCGAGCGGGCCCGCTCCCTCGGCGTGCGCATCGAGTACGAGCGGGAGATCGCCGAGGAGGAGGAGCTGGCCGACGCCGACCTCGTCGTCGCGGGCGACGGGATCAACAGCGTGCTGCGCGAGCGCCACTCCGACCACTTCGGCACCCAGGTCGCGGTCGGCCGGAACGTCTACATCTGGCTCGGCACCACCAAGATCTTCGAATCCTTCACCTTCGCCTTCGTGGAGACCGAGCACGGCTGGATCTGGTACTACGGCTACGGATTCGGCAAGGACCACAGCACCTGCGTCATCGAGTGCTCCCCAGAGACCTGGCGCGGTCTCGGGCTCGACCAGGCGAACGAGGCCGACGGCCTGGCCTTCCTGGAGAAGCTCTTCGCCGACATCCTGGACGGGCACCCCCTGATCGGCCGGGCGCACCCCGACGGCCGGGCGCACTGGCTGAACTTCCGCACCCTGACCAACCGCAAGTGGTATCACGGCAACCTCGTCCTGCTCGGCGACGCCGCGCACACCACGCATTACTCCATCGGCGCGGGCACCGCCCTCGCGCTGGGGGACGCCGCCTTCCTGGTCAACGCGCTGCACGAGGAGACGCGGCTCGAGCCCGCCCTCGCCCGCTACGAGCGGGAACGCCGGGCCTCGATCCGGGCCACCCAGCGGGCGGCCCGCTACAGCGCGCGGTGGTACGAGAGCCTTCCGCGCTACATCAACCTGCCGCCCTGGCAGCTGTTCGCGCTGCTCGGCCAGCGGCAGTCGGTGCTGCTGCCGCGCGTCCCGCCGCGGATGTACTACCGGCTGGACCAAGTGGCCGGAAAGCTCGGGTTGGCGCGCGGGTCCAAGCACTGACTCCACCCTGGGCTTGCGCTCTGTACCTACTAGTATGTACGGTCAGTGCCGTGGATACGAGGGAACGGCTGATCGAGAGCACTCGGGAACTGCTGTGGGAGTGCGGATACGTGGGCACCTCGCCGAAGGCGATCCAGCGGCGATCCGGGGCCGGCCAGGGCAGCATGTACCACCACTTCCGCGGGAAGTCCGACCTGGCGCTGGCCGCGATCACCCGTAGCGCCGAGGAGCTGCGGGATCGCGCGGAGGCGGAGCTCGGTGGCTCGGGGACGCCGGTCCAGCGGGTCGCCGCCTACCTGCGCCGGGAGCGGGCGGCCCTCAGGGGCTGCCCGGTGGGCCGGCTCACCCAGGACTCGGACGTGATGGCCGATCCCACGTTGCGCCGCCCGATCGAGGAGACCTTCGCCTGGCTGCGGGACCGGCTCGCCGGGGTCCTCGCGGAAGCGCGGGCGGCCGGCGAGCTGGCCACCGCGCTCGACCCGGCGGCCACCGCCACCGCGCTCGTCGCGGTGCTGCAGGGCGCGTATGTGCTGGCCCGCGCGGCCGGCGACGCGGACGTCTACGCGCGGGCCGTGGACGGCGCGCTCGGTCTGCTCGCCGCCCACTGAGCCGACTGTGGTTCATCGCTGAAAGGACGAAGTAATGCCCTTTGTTCGTATTGATGCGGTTCGTGCAGACGAGGAGCGGCTGGCGGCCCTGGGCCGGGCCGTGCACGATGCCCTGGTCGAGGCCATCGGCATCCCGCCGGACGACAGGTTCCAGGTGATCACCGGCCACGACGGAACGCGGCGGATCGTGAGCTACGACGGCGACTACCTCGGCATCCACCGGGACGACGACCTGGTGTTCGTGGCCATCACGATGCGCTCCGGGCGCACCGCGGACCAGAAGCAGGCGCTCTACCGCAGGATCGCCGAGCTCGCCCAGGACTACGCGGGCACCGAGCCGCGGAACGTCTTCGTCACGGTCACCGAGAACGAGCCGATCGACTGGTCGTTCGGCGACGGCGTGGCCCAGTATGCGCTGGCCGCTCCGGGATCTCCGCGGCCGTCCTGGGCCGGGGCGGCCGCCGAGGCTCCGTGATCTTGGCCAGCAGGCTGTCCCAGCGGGCGCCGATCTCCCGCAGGTCGTAGGCCTTGGCGGTGCGCTTCGCGGCGGCGCCGAACTTGCGGCGCAGGTCCTCGTTGTCGATGAGCTCACAGATCGTCTCGGCGAAGGCGCCGACGTCGCCCGGCTCGACCAGGCGGCCGTCGAGACCGTCGGTGATGACCTCGGCCGGGCCGGTGGGGCAGTCGAAGGCGACCGGGGGCAGGCCCTTGCTCATCGCCTCGATCAACGCCATCGGCATCCCCTCGGAGCGTGAGCTGAGCAGGAACATCCCCGCCTTCGTCAGCTCCTCTCCGACCTGATCGGTACGCCCCATGAGGAAGGCGCGTCCGTCCAGCCCCGACTCCTCGATCTGGGTCTTCAGCCGCTCGCGCCACGGCCCCGACCCGTAGACGCGCAGTGTCCACTCCGGGTGCCGCTCGGCGACCAGCCGCCAGGCCGCCAGCAGCAGGTCGAAGCCCTTGACCCGCTCCAGCCGCCCCACCGCGACGGCGGTCGTGCCCTCCAGTGAGGCGTCGCCACCGCCCAGGGGCGGCAGGGCGTTGGGGATGCAGGTCAGATGGACCTCGGGCACCGCCCTGGCGTAGCGGTCCAGGTCGGCGCGGGTCAGCGTGACCAGCGCGTCCAGCTTGCCGTACCGGCGCTTGATGACCTTGCGCAGCTCGGGCTTGTGCGCGGCCAGGTTGCGGTGTTCCTGGCCGATGGTGACGACCCCGGGCGGCGCGAAAGCGGCGGCGAACAGGTTGAAACTCGGCCTCGTGGTGATCAGCACCCCGCCGCGCAGCGAGCGCAGGTGGCGCAGCAGCACCAGATCGGTCAGCAGCGAGCAGCGCCGGTAGGAGGGCTCGGTCGGCGGTACCAGCACGCTGGGCAGCCGCGACAGCCATCTGCGCAGCCTGCCTTTGTCGCGGGTGCGGTCATCGAGCACCGAGATCCGCACACCGGAGGGGAGCGGGAAGAACGGCTGGTTCCGCTCACGGATCAGGCTGACGATCTCGACCTCGCGGTCGTGCGCCAGGTATCCGGCGAGGTTGAGCACCGTGCGGATGGTGCCGCCCATGCCGTACGCGTGGAACAACAGGATGCGCACCGTGCCGGCATCGGGTGCGGGGGCGGTGCGCGCCCGCCGCAGGTCCGCCAGCCGGAGCAGCCACAAGGCCGTCCACCGCACCCAGCGTGCCCCCGACCCCAGCAGCCAATTCCGTGATCGCTCGTACACCTCAGCCGCCCCCTGCCTGGATGATCGTCACGAGAAGGACATTCCGAACCCCCCTACCTTTCTACTACATAGTTAGTAGTAGTTGAAGGGGGTGAATCGCCCAGGCACTACAGCTACTCTGCTACCCAAGCTGTAAGGAGAGAGTGAGCGCTCATGACCTCACCATCGCGCCAACGCCGGGACCGGGGCGGCCTGGAGAGTGAGGTGCTGGCCATCCTGGCCGGCACACCTGGCCCGCTGACCCCCGGTGAGGTGGCCCAGCGGCTGGCATCCCCTCTGGCCTACACCACGGTCATGACCGTCCTCAGCCGCCTGCACGACAAGGGCGCCGTCAGCCGGGTCCGCACCGGCCGCGCCTACGCCTACTCCCTCCAGCGCGACGAGGCCGCCCGGCGGGCGGCGCAGATGCGCAGCCTGCTCGGCGAGGGCCAGGACCGGGCCCGGGTGCTGGCCCAGTTCGTCGGGGAGCTGTCCGAGCAGGACGAGGCGCTGCTGCAGCGGCTCCTGCGCGAGAGCGGCGGCACCTGACATGCGGGTGGATGTCTACCTGCCGACGACGCCGATCCCGTGCCCACCCCGGTCGCCGTGGGCGCGGCGCTCGCGCTCGCCGTCGCCGCGGCCCGTACCGTGCTCCGGCATCGCCCCACTGCCTTGCCTGAAGCTGTGCCGGGAGCGGTCCCGGCTGCCCTGCCTGAAGCTGTGTCAGGGGCGCTGGGAGAAGCGGTCGACCAGGATGGCCAGCCGCCGCTCGTGGGCCTCGCGGGGGAGCCTGCCGCTGCGCATGAGCGTCACCAGCCCGTGCAGGCCGCTCCAGAAGGTTTCGGTGAGCAGGCCGAGGTCGTCGTCGCCGGCCAGCGGTTCCAGCGCCTGGCTCAGCTCACCGAAGGCCGCCTGCAGGGGGGCCGGGGCCTCGGGGGTGGCGAAGGGCAGGTCGACGATCAGGCTGAACATCGCGTCGTACAGGGCGGGCCGCCGTTCGGCGAAGCCCGCGTAGGCGGCGCCGACGGCCGCGAGGGCCTGCCGGGGGTCGTCTGTCGAGGTACGGGCCGCGCGCAGGTCGACGGCCATGTCCGCGCAGCCCTCCACCGCGACCGCCGCCATGATGGCGTCCTTGCCCTTGAAGTGGCTGTAAAGCACCGGCTGGCTGTATTCGACCCGTTCGGCCAGGCGGCGCGTCGTCACCGCCTCCCAGCCCTCGGCCTCGGCCAGCGTCCGGGCCGCTGTGATGATCAACCGTTCCCGTTCCGCCCGCTCGCGCTCCCGGCGCGCCTGAATCGACATGCCGACAACTCTAGCACCGCTAGCTCTCCTGTCGATGCTCTGAAATCGGGCGGCGGTGCACGTCGCCGCCCGATGGCACGGCTATTTGGTGGGAGCGACCGTGGCGGGAACGGGAATGTCCGTGGTGCAGCGCAGCGGGGCATCCGTACGCATCAGGCCGAACATGCCCCCCAGCTTGCTCCCCGACTCGGGCTTGTAGTCAGGGGTCCGCAGGCTGATGAGCACCTTGGTCCCCGCCGGCATGGCCGACGGCGTGATGATGAACGTCGGCTCTCCGTCGGGCCGCCGCGGTCCCTCCTTCCAGACGTCGTCGAACCCCGGCACGTCCACCGGCGAGTCGCAGAACTCGTTGATCTTGATCAGCGCGGGGACGCCGGCCTCCGCCAGAGTCCGCTCCAGGACCGCCGCGTCCAGTGTCTGCCGCTTGGTCATGCTGACGGTGACCGTACCGTCGGCGTTGCTGTCGACCGAGAAGGCGGCCAGCCGCACGTGTACGGAACCGCCCGTGGCCGGTGGCGCGTTCACGCTGGGACCACCGGTCGCCAGCGTCAGTGCCAGCGCGGACATCAGGGCGGTCCCCGTGGCCAGCCCCGTGACCTTGAGACGGCGGCGGGACCGCCCCGCGGCCACGATGTCCCCTACCGGGGTGTTCATCCGCACGCCGGTCATCGAGTCCTTGAGCGCGTCCAGTACGTCTTGGTCGTTCATAGCTCACCCTCCTGGCTGTTGGCTGTGGCGAGGTCGCCGCGCAAGGTCGCGATGGCGCGCGACAGGTGGGCGGTGACGGTTCCCGGAGCGATTCCGAGAGTCTTGGCGGTGGACTCGGTGTCCAGGTCGAGGAAGACGCGTAACGCGATCACTTCCCGCTGCCGTCGCGGTAGCCGCCGCAGCATGGCCAGCAGCGCGGGGTCCACGCCGGCTGCGGCGGCCGTCGGTTCCACGGCGTCGTGACCGGTGAGGGCGACCTCGTGCCGCCGTCGCCGCCACCAGGAGATCCGGGTGTTCAGCGCCGTACGGACGATCCAGGCGCGGGGCGCCGGATGGCGGCGAACCTTCCGCCAGGACGTCCACGCCCGCGCGAACGCCTCGGCGACCAGGTCTTCCGCCAGTTGCCGGCCGTCACCGGTGGCGGCCAGCACGGCTCGCAGGCACGCGTCCCGGCTCTCTTGGTAGAACTCCTCGAACTCCCGTTGCTCCACATCCCCTATACGCGCCGGGACGCCGTGACGCTTACCGACATGAGCGGGTGCCGGAGGTTGTCCGCCTCCGGCACCGTGTCTCGGGTGGGTGGTCAGGTGATGGCGCAGGTCGTGCCGCCCAGGGTGAAGGAGGTGGGTTCGCCGGTGTTACCGGTGTGGGTGGCCTGGAAGCCGAAGTTGGTGGCGGCGCCGGGCGCGATGGTGGCGTTGTAGCTGACGTTCCTGGCCGTGACCTGGCCGCTGGAGGGGGAGACGGTGGCGCTCCAGGCGGAGGTGACCGTCTGGCCGCCGGGCAGGGTGAAGACCAGGGACCAGGTGTTGATCGGGGACGCGCTGGTGTTGGTGATGGTGACGGATGCGGTGAATCCGGTGTTCCAGCTGTTCATGGTGTAGGTGACGGCGCACGGTCCGCCCGGCGTCGGCGTCGGCGTGGGCGTGGGCGTCGGGGTGGGGGTCGGCGAGGGGCCGGTGGGTCCGCCGTCCAGGCCGAAGAACTGGATGACCGCGGCGGCCATGCCGCCCTGCGGAAGGCTGTGCCCGACCCCTTGGATGCTGACACCCTCGACGGCGACGGTGGTGCCGGTGCCGCCGTAGCGGGTGCGCGTCCAGGACGCCTGCGGGTGGTCGGTGAACGTGGGAGTCTGGCTGAGGCCGTGGACGTCGGTCCACTGCTTGATCTCTTCCTGGAAGTTCGGGTAGCGGAGCGTGGCGTCCTCGGTGCCGTGCCACAGCTGCATGCGCGGACGCGCCCCGGTGTAGCCGGGGAAGGCACCGCGTACGAGGTCGCCCCACTGCTGCGGGGTCTTGATGATGGTGCCGTTGGCGCAGGCGCTGTTCCAGCTGGAGCCGTCGGTCGTGGCGAAGCAGCCGAACGGCACTCCCATGAACGCCGCCCCGGCCTTGAAGACGTCGGGGTAGTCGCCCAGCAGCACGTTCGTCATCATGCCGCCCGAGGACGCGCCGGTCACGTAGACCCGGGAGGCGTCGCCGTTGTTGTGCTGCTCCACGTACTTGACCATGGACACGATCCCCACGGGGTCGCTGCCGCCGTCGTGCTTGAGCGCCTGTGGCGAGGAGACGTCGAAGCAGGATCCGCTCCTGGTGGCGGAGGGGTAGATGACGATGAATCCGTACCGGTCCGCCAGCGAGGCGAACTCGGTGCCGGAGTAGAAGGCGGGGCCGGAGCCCGTGCAGTAGTGCACGGCCACCAGGATCGCCGGGCGGGCCGCGACGTTGTTCGGGACGTACAGGTGCATACGCAGGCCGCTGGGGTTGGTGCCGAAGTTGGTCACCTCGGTGAGCGAGGCCGGCGAGGCCGGCGGGGCCATGGTCAGCCACGCGATGACGAACATCGCGGCGGCGATCAAGGCGCCGAGAACTCTGGTCGTCATCCTCATCCCGCTGCCCCTCTCTCGATGCGTTCCGAAATATTCGGAGTATTCTCAAAAACATTTCGAGAGACAAGGCTCCATGTTGCTCGCCTGTTAGGGCGGGCAAGTGACCTGCGATGCGTCTATCTATGGGGCCGGGACGCTTGAAACTTTCGGACCGGAGGGTGACGCCGCGGGCGGGCGAGCCGCCCGCGGCGCTACCGGATCACTGGACGGTGATCTTGTCCACTTCGACGGTGACTCCCTTGACCTGCGGGGTCGAGGTGGCCGTCGTCACGTTGCCGACCCCCGGGCTGACTCCCTTGATCTTCATCGAATAGGTCAGGACGCCGCCCGGCGCGCCGGGTGTGCTCGTGACCACGAGGTCCTGGGTGGGCGGCCCGGAGATCTGGTCGCCCGCCGTACCCTCGTCGTTCTCCGCGCCCACGGTCAGTCCCGCGCCCGCGGGGGCGTCGCCCGGCAGGTTGGCCGGGTCGTAGGCGTAGCTGATGTCCTCCACGCCGTTGAGCCCGATCCACTGCTGGAACACCTTGAGGTTGTTCGTGCCGAAGGTGTGGACCCGCCATTCCAGCACCAGCCAGCGGTTGACCCCGTCGGTCAGCGTCCCGGCGAAGACGCCGGGGGCGCCGGTGCCGTCGAGGTCGGTCCAGTAGGAGGCGAGCACGGCGTTCGGCCGCGCCGGGTCGGGCAGTGTCTGCGGGAGGGCGGCGATGTCGTCGGCGCCGTTGGTGCCGCCGGCGACGCTGTAGCCGTTGGAGACCACGCCGATCCTGGTGTACGTCTTACCGGCGAAGGTGAAGGCGGGCACCGTGAAGTTCAGCGCCTGCTCGTCCCCGATCGGCGTCGGGGTGATGCCGAAGGCGTCCAGCGGAAGATATCCGGCCGGCCCGGCACCCGGCGCGATCGTCGGCTTGTCGGGCTGCCGGGCGGCCAGTGTCGCCTTGGCCGTCGCGATCTGGGTGCCGATCTTGGTGGCCCCGGTCACGCTGTTCAGCCGCAGGCGCGCGTCGAGCGTGCTCAGCGCGGTCACCTCCGTGCTGGACAGGCTGTTGTTCCGCACGGTGACCGTGCAGGTGGACTCACCGGTGTTCCGGGGAATGGTGGCCGGCGCGCAGGTCTGGTCGACCGGCACGATGCCTTCCTGGCGGAAGAAGGCCACCGGCAGGTGCAGCGCCCGTGAGCCGTCGACCTGCTTGAGGTTCACCTGGCCGAAGTACTGCCCGTCGGGCAGATCCGGCGCGGTGATGACCACCGTCAGCTTCGTGCTCTTGCCCGGTGCGACGGTGAAGCGCGCCGGCAGCACCGTGATGTTCGCGCCGCTGACGGTCGTGGCCGAGGCGGTGAAGGTGAGCGACTTGCTGGTGGCGTTCGTGACCGTGCGCTTGGCGGTGATGAGGCCGGGCATGGTCGGCGCGTTCACCGAGGGGAGATTGAGGTCGATCCGGTTGAGCGGGTCGGTGGCCGAGGCGATGAAGTTGGCCGCGCTCTCGTCCAGGGTCAGTCCGGGGTCACCGGCCTTGGTCAGGTCGATGCGCCCGCCGCCCATGTCGAACGGGTCCGCGGGGGTGACGCGGTCCTGCTTGGTGACCGCGGTCTTGGCCGTGGTCTCCAGAGCCGACTTCACCTGTCCCGGTGTCCAGGTCGGGTGCAGGGCGAACACGAGCGCGGCCGAGCCGGTCACGTGCGGCGCCGACATGGACGTGCCCTGGATGACCTGGTAGAGGTTGCCGGGCGGCCCTTCGAGCGGTGATTCGGGGGTCGGGGTCATGCCCGCCAGGATGTGCAGGCCGGGGCCGGTGACGTCCGGCTTGAGGAAGTCCCCGCCGGGGCCGCGCGAGGAGAAGTAGGTCATCACGTCGCCCTGCCAGCTGGCCTTGACGCCCTGGGTGAACGAGGCCGTCGCGCCCGGATGCGCGGACAGGAAGCTCATGAGGACGTCGGTCTCGGGCTTGTTGACGTGCACCGACGGGACCCAGTGGGCGTCGGTGAAGACGTCGAACGGGAAGGCGTTGTAGAGGATCATCCCCGCAGCGCCGCCCTGCTTGACGTTGAAGCTCTTCAGCACCCGGTTCGGGCCGCGCTCGCAGGCGACGATCTTCCCGGTGAAGATCCCGGCCGGCGCCGGGGTGTCACACAGCGCGTTGGAGTACGGCGGAGCGGATGCCAGCACCACCGGCAGCGGCGAGGCGATCCCCGAGGTGACGGACGCGCCCTTGATCGTCGCCGTCGCGCCACCGCCGGACAGCGTGATCGTGGACTGGAACGTTCTGGTCTGCGTGGACGCGGCCACCGTGGTCACCCAAGGGCTGCGGTGGTCGGTGGTGTTGGCGCCGGGACCCGAGTTGCCCGCCGACGCCGAGACCAGCACGCCCGCCGCGTACGCGTCGAGGAAGGCCAGCTCGACCGGGTCGCTGTAAGGGTCGGAGCCACCGGAGATCGAGAAGTTGATGACCCGGACGCCGTCCAGGATGGCACGTGCCACCGCCTGCGCCGAGTCGGACGGGAAGCAGCCCTCCGCGCCGCACACCTTGTAGACCGAGACCTCGGCGGCGGGCGCTATGCCGTGGATCGGGCCGCGGCTGATCCCCAGCGGGTTCGCGTCGGCCACCGGGCCGCCGGCCGAGGTGGTGGCGGTGTGGGTGCCGTGCCCGTTGGAGTCACGGGCGCTGTCGGGGTAGACCTCGCCGCCGAAGACCGCGTTGTAGGTCTCCAGGAACGGCTGCCCGCCGATCAGCTTGTTGTTGCAGGTGAAGGGGTCGTTGGCCGGGGTCAGCGGGTTGTCGCCGAAGTCGCAGACCCGGGGCGTGCCGTCCTTGGTCGGCCCCGGGGCGGGCAGGCCGGTCGGGGCGGCGAACTGGGGGTGCTCGGGCCAGGCGCCGGAGTCCAGCACGCCCACGATCACGCCCTTGCCCGAGGAGTTGCTGCCGCCGAGCTGGTTGTAGATGGTGTTGGCGCCGATGAACTCCGGGCTGGAGTCGGTGAGGAGCTGCTGCGGCTTGTCCTCCTGTACGGCGACGGCGCCGGGCAGCTTCAACACCTCGGCCGCCTTGTTGCCCGGGATCCGGAGCGCGATGCCGCCATAGACGGTCCTGACCCGCTGGCCCACCACGGCCCCCGGTACCTTGCCGGCCAGCTGGTCCAGGAACGCCTTCTCCACGCTCTCGATGTGCTGGCCGTACTTCTTGACCTCGGCACTCCTGGTGTCGAGGGCCTTGCCGGTGACGGCGGGACTGGTGCCCGGGAGGCCGGGAAGCCCGCCCCGATAGGCGGCGAGCGAGTCGTAGTCCAGCTTGACCATGATGTTGATCGGCGCCGGAGAGGTGGTCCGCAACAGCGCCTGGTCACTCTTGGCGAGCTTGCCCGTTGGGGACTTGGCGCCCTCGACGAGCTGGGCGCCGGTGACGGGGGTGGCCTGCCACTTCCCGTTCGCGGGAGAGGGCGTGGGGGTGGCCCGCGCCGCTGCCGGGCTCATCACCGCCACCATGCTCAGGCCGATGACCACCGACGCGAGCCGCCGCGCGCGGGATAAACGGGGACTGGATAACACAAGTTCCTCCTCGTCGAGGGCTGCATGGACTCACCACGCGCCAAGGAGGCGTCAGGTCACCCCGCGTCGAGGCACACCGGAGAGATCACTGAACCCTCCCCGGTGGGTGACAAGCTGTATTGGGCCGCCCCGTGGGGCGGCTCGGTACCGACTCACCCCGTGGAGCGGCTCGGTACCGACCGGAGTGTAACCAGCGATCACGCGGCCGAGAACCCCACCGAGTTGCCATAATCCGGCGGGCAATTTGGCTATTCGTACGGCTCCGCCGGCTGATCGATCTTCACTACGTCGGTGGCGGTCATGTCAGGGATCACGTAGCCGTTGGGGATCTTGCCCTTCCACGGGATCCACGAGCCGGTGACCTGTACCCAGGAGTTCTCCCTCGGAGCCGGCACGCCCCGGACCGCCACCTTCAAGGCGAGGGCGTCGGCGGCGCAGCAGCTGATCTGCATCCTGGTGACGTACCAGAGATTCTTCTTCTTCGACGGCACCACGAAGCCGGTCAGCCTGACCTGCCGGCCCGCGAGCGACGTGCCGGCCGGGTCGTAGGCGCGCCCGATGAACTCGCCGAGCGCCAGCTGGGGTACGCCGTCGGAGAGCTTCCGGAAGGCCGCGGGAGCGGGCGGGCGCGGCGCGGGCCCGTCGTCCTCGCCGCCTGCCGCGAACGAGCCCAGCGCGGGGGGCGCGATCAGCACGATGGCGAACACCGGCACGGCCAGCAGCCACGCCACCCGCGGCCCATGATCGTGTGCGTGGTCGTGCCCGTCGCCCTGCCCGCGCCACTGCCTGATAAAGGACGCCAGGGCGAGGATCACCAGCACCGCCCCGGCTCCGACGAGTAAGGGCCGGAAGCCCGGTTTGACGTAGTTGACGTACGTACTGGAGAAGGCGGAGATGTTCAGCAGCGCCCCGCCGAGGATCAGCAGCATCAGGCTCTGCGTCTGGCGTTTCACAGCAGCACCCATCCGGTGACGAAGCTGACGCCGATCGCCAGCGTCAGCGTGAGCGGTACGAAGCGCCAGGTGAAGGGCCGCCCGAACGTACCCGCCTGCAACGCGATCAGTTTCAGGTCGACCATCGGCCCCACCACCAGGAAGGCGAGCTTGGCCGTGGGCGAGAAGGCGGTCAGGGAGGCGGCCACGAACGCGTCGGCCTCGGAGCAGATCGACAACAGCACCGCCAGCAGCGCCAGCACCAGCACGGACACCACCGGGATCCCCGCCACGGAGGTGAGCCACGAACGGGGGACCACCACGTTGAGCGTCGCCGCGGTCAGCCCGCCGATGACCAGGAACCCGCCGGTGTGCAGCAGGTCGTGGCACATTGCGTCCACGAAGGCGCCCCACTTGCCATGTCCGGGCGCCGCGGTACGGCGGGGCACCGGCAGCCACTCGCTACGCCCGAACCGCGCCCAGATCCAGCCGGCCAGCACGGCCACGGTCAGCGAGGCGCCGAACCGCGCGACCACCATCGCGGGGTCGCCGGGGAAGGCCACCGCGGTGGCCACCAGGACGACCGGATTGATCGCCGGCGAGGCGAGCAGGAACGCCAGCGCCGCGGCGGGCGCCACGCCACGCGCCATCAGCCCCGAGGCCACCGGCACCGAGGCGCATTCGCACCCGGGCAGCACCGCGCCCGCCACCCCGGCCACCGGCACCGCCGCGTAGGTCTGACGCGGCAGGGCCCTGGTCCAGAACGAGGCGGGCACGAACGCGGTGATGGCCGCCGACAACGCCACCCCGAACACCAGGAACGGCAGCGCCTGCACGCACACGGCCACGAAGATGGTGGCCCATGTCTGCAGCGCCGGAGCCGTCAGGTGGGGCGCCAGCAGGAACCGGCCCGCCACCAGCAGCGCGACCAGGCCGACGAACGACCACGGCAGCCACGACTCACGGGCGGGCCCGCGCCCCCACGAGTCCGGCGGGAGATGATCTTCCGCCCCTGGCCAATCCAGCGGGGTTCCCTGTGTCATCGCCCTCCCTGCCCAGCGCTTGGTTCTGATGACACGCGGGCAGCAGATTAGCGGGTTCTGCGGTGTCTCTGCTGGAAGCCGAAAACCAAGGGTGCCCGGTTGTCACCGTCCCGGGGAGCCCTCCTTCGCCCAAGGCGCTCAGGCTTCGGACGCTCGGGTGACGGTGGGGGCCGTCGCGGCCGGTCGTGGTGCGGGCGTGGCGGTGACGTCCCAGTCGGTGTCGGACAGCCTGAGCGTGCGTACGCCCAGCCGGCCGAACACCACCGCGATCGCGCCGAGCGCGGCGAGCTCCACCGCGGCCGGCGGGTCATCGGGCAACACGTTGTGTACGATCACGACGGCGGTGATCAGCGCCGGGGCCCACCAGCCGATCAGCCCGGCTCGCCAGGCCGCCCAGGCCAGCAGCGCTATGCCGATGCCGAAGCTGGTCAGCAGGACGAAGAAGATCACGAGCGCCGGGTCGGCGTTGAGCCTGTCCTCGAAGGCCCGCATCTGTGCCGGATCGCCGCCGGCCAGTGACCGCATGACGAGGTACACCGTGGCGAGTCCCATGTGTCCCAGCGCGCCGAGCAGGGTGCACAGTCCTCCCAGGTGGGCGAGCAGCGAGCCGCGGTCGCGAGCCTGGTGGACGATGCCGCCGATCGCGGGCACGGTGAGCACCGCCGATGCCAGCAGCGTCAGCGCCGAGGCGGTCATCAGTCCCGGTCGGCCGACCGCGGCGCCGTAGAAACCGGTTCCGCCGGTCGGGTCGAGTGGGTCCTGGGCTACCAGCAGCGTGCCGAACCCGATCAGGCTGAGCCCCGCCGCGATGCGGCGGAGACGCCGGGCGTCGGAGAAAGCGGACATGATGTCCCTCCCGTGGCCGCGACCGCCTTGATGGCGGCCGACGCCTCAATGTCCTGCCGGGACGCCACCGCTGTCGTCGGTAGTACGGCTCCATCCGGGTCCGCCCACGGGATGACGGCCGCACCTGAAAACGTCGTCCCCCAGGCTGACTCGCCGCAGCTCCCCGCAGGCTTATCGTCAACCCATGGTCAGGCTTACCGCATCGCCGCACCGGCGCGACGTGCTCCTGGCGCTGGGCATCGCCGGCCTCGCCCAGGCGGAGGTGTGGTCCGGCGCCGTCGTGGGCGGTTCCCGGCCGGCGGTGGCCGCCACCGTGCTGGTGACGGGCCTGGCACTGGCATGGCGCAGACGGGCCCCGACGGCGGTGCTGGTGATCGTGTTCGGCGGCCAGATCGTCCAGGCCGCGCTCGGCGTCGACTCCAACAGCGGTTTCTCGACGCTGTTCGCCCTGGTCATCGCGGTCTTCTCGGCGGCCTTCCACGCGCGGCACCCCATGGCGGTCCTGCCCGTGTCACTGGGCCTGGTCGCGGTGGCGGTGCTGATCGAGAAGGGACCCTCGCCCGCCGACCTGCTCTACGCGGGTGTGTTCGTGGCCGGTGTGTGGCTGGCCGGCCACGCGGTGAGCATCAGACAGATCCGCGCCGAGCTGTCCGAACAGCGGGCCGCGCAGATCAAGCGCGAAGCCGACTGGCAGGCAGCGGCCGCGGTCAACCAGGAGCGCGCCCGGATCGCCCGCGAGCTGCACGACGTGGTGGCCAACAGCATGGCGGCGATGGCGCTGCACGTCGGCGGGATCCGCCGACTCCTGCGGCCCGAACAGCAGGCCGAGCGGGAGGCGCTCCTGGTGGCCGAGCAGACCGGGCGTCAAGCGCTGACCGAGATGCACCGGCTCCTCGCCCTGCTCCGCGAACCGGACGCACCCGTGCCGCACACCTCCCTGCCACGGCTGGCCGACGTCGGTGACCTGCTCGAACCGCTCCGGGCGGGCGGCCTGAGGGCCGAGCTGCGGGTTGAGGGCACTCCCTTACCGCTGCCGCCCAGCATCGACCTGTCGGCGTACCGGATCCTGCAGGAGGCGATCACCAACGTGGGCAAGCATGCCGACGCCACCCGGATCGACTGCGTGATCCACTACAGCGACAAGACGCTACGCCTCGACGTCCTCGACGACGGCAGGCCACCGCAGGCGGACGGCAGGTCACCACGAGCTGACGGCAGGTCAGCACGGACGGACGGCAGGTCACCACCGGCGGACGGGCCGACGCCTTGGGGCGGCCACGGACTTGTCGGGATGCGCGAACGGGTCGCGCTCTACGACGGGACACTGGAGGCCGGTCCGCAGCCGGGCTGCGGCTACCGTGTCACAGCCGTCCTCCGACTGACCGGTCAGTCCGGTAACCCCGGTCAGTCCGGTCAGTCCGGTCAGCCTGGGCAGGGCTCATGACGATCCGCGTGCTTCTGGCCGACGACCAGCAGATGATCCGCGCCGGGCTGCGCCTGATCATCTCGGCGGAGCCCGACATCCAGGTGGTGGGCGAGGCCGGTGACGGGCCCGGGGCGGTGACCGCGGCACGCAGGCTCCGCCCGGACGTGACACTCATGGACATCCGCATGCCCAGGCTGGATGGCATCCAGGCCACCCAACGCCTCTTCGCCGATACCCCGCCGCCGACCCGCGTCATCGTCCTGACCACCTTCGACATCGACTCATACGTCTACGAGGCGCTTCGGGCGGGGGCGAGTGGCTTCCTGCTCAAGAACGCGCCCCCGGAAGACCTCGTCCACGCCATCCGCGTCGTCGCCTCCGGCGCGGGGTTGCTCGACCCGGCCGTCACCCGGCGGGTGATCGAGGAGTTCGCCCGCACCCCCGCACCACTCCCGCCGCCACCGCAGGTCGCCAGCTTGACCGCACGCGAGCTCGAGGTCCTGCACCTGGTCGCGCGCGGCCTGTCCAACGCCGAGATCGCGGCCCGTCTGTACGTCAGCGAAGCCACTGTCAAGACCCACGTCGCCCGGATGCTCACCAAACTCGCCCTCCGCGACCGCGTCCAGGCCGTCGTGTACGCCTACGAGCACGGCCTCATCCGCGCCGGCGACTGACCCACGACGCTCCTGTCCGAGCACGACAGCGCTGCCCGGCGACACCCAAGCCACCACTCACCTCGTCGCATGTCCACGACCTCATCGTGCGCACCACCCCACCGACAGGCATATAAGCGACAAAATGGTGTTTTGTGTTATCTCAGTGGTGATGTTCCCGTCTCCTGGTCGGAGCATCGGAGCTCCGGATCGGGGTGATGGATGTACGCGCGCTCGACGTACGAGGTCGAAACGGTGCTGGCGGCCGGGGCGGGCGATCACGGAGCGGTCGACGAGCTGGTGAGGAGTCATCTGCAGCTCGTGTACAACATCGCCGGCCGCGCCATGAACGGCCACCCGGACGTGGACGACGTCGTGCAGGAGACCATGGCCAGGGTCGTGGCCGGGGTGTCCGGGCTGCGCGACCCCGGGAGCTTTCGATCCTGGCTGGTCGCCATCACCTTGAACCAGGTGCGGGAGTGGTGGCGGGCCACCGCCGCCAACAACACCAACACCGCCGCCCTCGACGAGGCGCTGGGCCTGGCGGACGCCAGTGCCGACTTCGCCGGACTCACCGTCACCCGGCTCGGCCTGTCCGGTCAGCGCAAGGAGACGGTGGAGGCCGGCCGCTGGCTCGACACCGACGACCGCGAGGTGCTCGCGCTGTGGTGGCTGGAGGCCGCGAACGAGCTCACCCGGGCGGAGCTGGCCGCCGGCCTGGACCTGAACGAGCGACACGCGGCCGTCCGCGTGCAGCGGGTCAAACGGCGGCTGGAGTCGGCCCGCGCGGTGGTGCGGGCGCTCTCGGCCCGTCCCCGCTGCCCCGGGCTGGCGTACGTGGCCGACGGCTGGACGGGCACGCCGTCACCCCTGTGGCGCAAGCGGCTGTCGCGGCACGTACGCGAGTGCCGGACCTGCGCGGATCGTCTGTCAGACCTGGTTCCGGCCGACCGGCTGCTGGCGGGGCTGGGCCTGGTGGCCGTCCCGGCGGGGTTCGCGGCGGGCCTGCTGGAGATGGCGCGGACGGCAGCCGTACCAG
Organism: Nonomuraea aurantiaca; assembly: GCF_020215705.1. Lineage (GTDB taxonomy): Bacteria > Actinomycetota > Actinomycetes > Streptosporangiales > Streptosporangiaceae > Nonomuraea > Nonomuraea aurantiaca. The sequence continues at coordinate 129,070 of NZ_JAIWNB010000002.1, forward strand.
CGCTGAAGGGCGGCCTGGTGGCCAAGGGCGGTCTGGCGGCGAAGGGTGGTCTGGCGGCGAAGGGCGGCCTGGTGGCCAAGGGCGGTCTGGTGGCGAAGGGGAAGGTGGCGGCCGGCGCGGTGGGTTCCTCGCTGGCGGCCAAGCCCGTCGCGATCGCCGCGGCCGGCGCCGCGCTGATCGCCGGTGGCGCGGTGATCGTCCACAACCTCCAACCTGAGCCGCCGCGCGGGCGGGCCGCGCCGGTGATCGCCACCTCCGTGCCCGCCTCCTCCCCGCGCCCTTCACGAAAGCCGAAGCTGAAGCCGACCCCGACACCGACACCGACGCCGACGCGGAGCCGTCCGGCGGGCCTGTACGGGCGCACCGTCGACACGGTGGACCAGGCGCCGCCCAAGGCTCGGCGTCCCGCCCCGCTGCCCCGGCGCGCCGCGGGCACGCTGGCCATCGGCGGGAAACACGGCTACTCGAGGTATGGCGGCGCCCCCCAGATAACGCACCGGGGCGACTACATCACCATCACCGGCAAGGGCTACGTCGAGGTCCGCTGGGGCATCCTCTACCGCAACCGGATCGGTGACTTCCGGGCCGCCACCTGGACCGGGCTGAAGGGCAGGCTGTTCCACGTCGCGTCCGGCGGTGGGCGGCGGATGGACGACGAGCAGGCGCCGGGCGTCACCTGGATGGGCGCTCGCGAGACCGGCTTCGTCCGGCTGCCCCCCGGTCAGCAGCAGATGTGGCAGAACGAGTTCTACTACCTGGACGGCCGGGTCACCATCCACAACAACGAGAGCGGCACGGACATCGACCTCAACGTGGCGCCCCGGACCTGGAGCGAGGTCTGGCGGGACATCTCCACCGGGCTCGATCCCGCCAGGGGAATCGTCCGCTACGGCCTGACCCGCGACACCGGTGACGACCGCGCCCCGGTCCCGCAGTACGTCACCAGGGCGCGGCCCGCCGACCCCGCGATGGTGCCCCAGCGCAGCCGCGTCTCATCCTGAAATTTCTGTTATCCCGGACAGGCGGTTCCGTCTCCTGTGACAAGAGTGACCCCTGGGAAAGGACTTCCATGACCACGCAGCCCTCCCGCCGGAGCCTGCTGAAGGCGGCCGTGACCGTCGGCGCGGGCGCCGCCGTACTCCCCGCCCTGCCCGCCGGCGCCTCGGCCGCGCCGCTCAAGCACCCCGGCATGCTGCACACGCAGGCGGACTTCGACCGGATGCGGGCCCAGGTGAACGCCGGAGCCCAACCCTGGAAGGCGGGCTGGGACAAGCTGGTGGCCAACAGCCGCTCCAGGAGCACCTGGAAGGCTCGCCCGGTGGAGACGGTCGTCAGAGGTGGCACGGGGGCGAACCACGTGCAGCTCGCCATCGACGTGGCCGCCGCCTACCAGAACGCGCTGCGCTGGAAGATCAGCGGCGACAAAGCCCATGGCGACGCCGCCCGCGACATCCTCAACGCCTGGTCGGCCGCGCTGAAAGCGGTGACGGGCAACGCCGACCGCTTCCTCGCGGCCGGCATCCAGGGCTGGCAACTGGCCAACGTCGGCGAGATCATGCGCGGCTACCCCGGTTTCGACCTCGACCGCTTCAAGAAGATGATGCTCACCGTCTTCTACCCGCTGAACGACCGGTTCCTGCGGGGGCACAACGACGCCTGCATCACCAATTACTGGGCGAACTGGGACCTGTGCGCCATGGCCTCCATCATGGCCATCGGCATCCTCTGCGACGACCAGGCCAAGGTCGGCCAGGCCGTGGAGTACTTCAAGCACGGCAAGGGCAACGGCGCCATCATGAACGCGGTGCCGTTCCTCCACCCCGGCGGCCTCGGCCAGTGGCAGGAGAGCGGCCGTGACCAGGGCCACGCCAGCCTGGGCATCGGGTTGATGGGCGTGCTGTGCGAGATGGCCTGGAACCAGGGCATCGACCTGTACGGCTACGCCGACGACCGGTTCATGAAGGGCGCCCAGTATGTCGCCAAGTACAACATCGGCGAGAGCGTGCCGTTCACCACGTACAAGTGGGGGACCGGACAGAACTGCGCACCCCGTGAGCAGACGGAGGTCAGCGCGGCGGGGCGCGGCATGAACGACCCGGTCTGGGCGGTGCTCTACAACCACTACGGGGTCCGCCGCGGCCTGCCGGTGCCCCACATCGAGGCGTACGGCAAGCGGCTCGCCCCCGAAGGGGGAGGCGGGGACTACGGCGGCAGCAAGTACGACAACCTCGGCTTCGGCACGCTGACCTTCACCAGGGCCACGGCCGCGGGCGGAGGCGGGCTGCTGCCGACGGGCGTCTCGCGGGCCTTCCAGTCGGTCAATCGCCCGAAGGCGTACATCCAGGCCGCGGGCGCCGTGGGCCGCATCGGGGCGAGCGCGCTCGCGCTGCGCGTCGTGCCCGGCCTGTCCGACGCCAAGGGATACTCCTTCGTCGACGCCGAGGGCCGATACCTGCGGCACAAGAACTTCCTGGTCCGGTTCGACGCCAACGACGGCACCGCGCTGTTCAAACGCGACGCGACCTTCCACGCCCGCCAGGGCACGGTGGAGGGGTCGGTGCGGCTGGAGTCGGTCAACTACCCCGGTCGGTTCGTCCGCCACCGCGACGACGCCCTCCGCCTGGACAAGGCCGAGGACACGACGCTGTTCCGCGGCGACAGCTCCTTCAAGCCGATCGCCTGACCTGGCGACGGCTCCTTCAGCCCGAACGCCTGACCCGAGGCAGTCCGGGCGGCGGCGTGAGCGCGCCGCCGCCCGGGCACCTCTTGTCAGATCTCGCAGTTGAGCTCGGTGTCGCCTCTGTCGGAGTCGCACGTGTCGGTGCCGCCGTCGGCGCTGATGGTGTCGTTGCCGCCGATCCCGTCGACGGTGTTGATGACGTCGTCGCCGTTGCCGCCCCGGATCTCGTTGGCCGCGGCGTTTCCAGTGATGTGGTCGGAGCCCGCGCCGCTGAAGACTCGCTCCACGTCGCTGCCCAGGTTGTCGTTCTCGCCGGCTGTGCCGTCGTTGGCCACCCCGTCGAGCGTGATGGTCTGGGCGGCACCCCGGTTGTTGTACGCCGCCAGGTCCGAGCCCGCGCCACCGGAGAAGCTGTCCTTGCCGTCGATGCCGTCGGCCTGGAAGAAGTCGTCACCGCCGTTGCCGAACGCGGTGTCGTCGCCCGTGCCACCGGTGATGCCATCGGAGCCACTGCCACCCCTGAAGGTGTCTCGGCCCGCTTCGCCGAACAGTTGCGTGCTGACCGCGGAGTTGTTGGTGATGGTGTCGTCCAGGTCGCCGGCGAAGACCCGGACGACGGTGACGCCCTGGCACCGCACCTGGTTGGCGGTGACCCGGGTGCAGTCGCCTCCATCGGCGCGCATGACGTCCCCGGTGTCACTGACCAGTACGTTGCCGAAGGCGTCGGTGGAGATGGTGATGTTGTTCACCTTGCCCTGGGCCGCCGACACGATGAGATTGCCGGTGAAGAGGCTCGCCAGGGTGTCCGCGCGGGACGGTAAGGCGAAGACCGCTTGGACACCGGCCATGGTCGCGGCCAACGCCAGGATGGACAGAATCTTTCTCATGTGTGGTGCACACCTCTCTGAAGGGGATGTGCCGCAATTAAAGGGAACGCGTACCGTGTCGGGACAGGTAAAAAGGCACATATTCTCTATGGCGCGGACCATTCTGCTTATTGCCTGGTAGCGGGGCTGTGGGGGCGAATTTCGTCCCGACGATGGAACTGAATGGAACGGAATGGAACGCCATAATCGGGAGGCGTTCGCCGTCAAATAACGCGCCGATTCCATTGCAAGATCATTTCCGTCTGGGTCATACTCGCTATGCGTACGGGGCGACGGAGGGCGGCGGGTACATGAGGCGGCTGCGCGGCTGGTGGCTCCTGGTGATCGCGGCGACGGCGAGCGCGGTCGTGTCCCTTCTGGCTTCGTCCATGCCCGCGCTGGTCGGCTCCGTGCTGGTGGGGGCGGTCAGCGGCGGGGCGGCGGTGCTCACCGTACGAGCCGAGCGAGCGATCGACCGGAACACGGCCACGCGGCCGCAGCTGTACACCGGCGAAGGGGGGAAGCCGCCCCAGGTGCGCGACATCGAAGACCCGCTCAGTATCGGGGTCCACCTGGCGCCCCCACTGACCGGGCCCGACGGCACGATCGACCGATGCCCGCCGTACACCCGCCGCGACCGGAGCGACGACCTGGAGCGGGCGCTGGCCGTGAGCAGGTTCGTCCTGGTCGTGGGCGAGTCGACGGCCGGCAAGACCAGAGCCGCCTACGAGGCGATGCGCGCGTGCCTGCCGGATCACACGTTCATCCGCCCGGTGGGCAAGCCGGACCTGCCGCAGGCCCTGGACCTGGCGCGGCGCCGGAGCAAGAGCGTCGTCTGGCTGGACGACCTGGACCTGTACCTGGGCGTGGACGGCCTGACGGCGGAGATGATCATCGGATCCGCCAAGCGCTCGAGCATGGCGAACAGTACGGCGTGAGCCAGTATCTGGCCGCCGGCCCGCAGCTGTTCCAGGAATGGCTGGACGCTGACGGCTCCTGGCCGGAGGGCCGGCCGCGCGGCGCCGCGCTGGTGAGTGCGGCGGTCGATGTACGGCGGGCCGGGGTGCAACGGCCGGTGCCGCTGTCGTTCCTGCGCGAGTTGCACGAGGGCTACCTGCGGGCCGGTGTCCGCCCGGAATCGTGGGAGCAGGCGCTGGACTGGGCGACGCAACCGCTGCACTCGACCAGCAGCCTGCTGGTTCCGGCCGGGGACGAACAGTACGAGGCCTTCGACTATCTGGCTCGACGCCCTGGACGAGGCCCGAGGCCTGCCCGAGGTGCCGGGACAGACCTGGGAGGCGGTCGTCTCCTTGGCCAGGGCGGCCGAGAGCGGCGCCCCGCCGGAGGAGGTGATCGCCCTCCGCGAGCGGGTGGCCTGGTGGATCGGGGCGCGCTATCACGAGAGCGGAGATCCCGCCCGGGCGCTCGACCTCGCGCGGGCGGCGGTGGAAGAGAGCGAACGCCTCCTGGGCGCGGAGCACGCGCAGACGTTGACGTGCCGCCTGACCATCACTTCACCGCCTTCGCGCGATCCGTACTGAGCCGGTGGAGCCCGCAGGACTCAGCGGGATGAGATGACGCGGGAAGAGGCGGTGATGTCCGAGAGCCAGGCTCTCTCCGGTTCGAGCATGGATTCCGCGGAGAAGCCGTTGTCCGCCTCCACCTCGGCGATGCTGGCGCGCACCTGTGCCGCCTGGCTGTCGGCCAGGTGGTCGAAGATGGTCAGGGACCTCCGCCAGGTCTCGACGGCCAGCACCGGACAGCCGGTCGCCGCCAGGGCCTGGCCGAGGATGTGCAGGGTGCGGGCCTCGGTGTTGCAGTCGCCGATCTCACGGCTGCGGTCGAGCGAGCGGAAGCACCAGCGGATCGTCTCCTCGTGGTCGCCCAGCGCGGCGTACGTGATGCACATGTCGGTCAGCGCGATGCCCTCGCCCCAGAGATTGTCGATCGCGCGGAAGGCGGCGAGTGCCGACAGGTGGTGCTGGAGTGCCGTACGCGGCTGGCCGAGAGCGAGCAGCGCCCTGCCGAGCCCGGCCGAGGCGATGGCCTGCCCCCAGTGATAGCCGAGGTCGGTGAAGATGGCCAGCGCCTCCCGGTGGCACACCACGGCCGCCTCCGGCGCGTCCAGGTCCCGGTGCACCAGGCCGAGCGTGTTCAGCGCGTTGCCCTGGCCCCAGCGGTCGCCGAGATCGCGCTGGAGCGCCAGCGCGATCTCGGCGTGGGGGAGCGCGTCCTTGAACTGCCGGTGGTCCCAGTGAGCCAGCGCGAGGCTGGTGCGGATCGTGGCTTCGGCGTGCGCGTCGCCCAGCAGCAGCGCGGCCTCCAGGCCGATCTCGTTGCTGGAGATCCAGGAGTCCCAGTGCTTGCGCAGGTTGAAGAAGCTCCACAGCGCGCACGGCAGCTGCCATGCCACGCCGTACTGGCCGAGGGTGAAGGCCCGCCGTACGGCGGCCATGAGGTTGGCGTGCTCGGTCTGGAGCCAGCACAGCGCGTCGTCGTAGCCGGAGAAGGTGTACGGCTCGCACGACGGTTCGAGCGGCGGGAGCGGGAGGCCCTGATGCTGCGGGTTGAGCACCTGGTCGGCCTGGTCGACGGTGTGCAGGTACCACGACAGCAGGCGCTTGACCGCGGCCAGCCGGTCGGCGACGGGCTCCTCGGCCTCGACCCGTTCGCCGGCGTAGACGCGCATCAGGTCGTGCATGCGATACCGCTCGGCGCCGCCCGTCTCCAGCAGGCACCGGTCGGTCAGGATCTCGACCAGCCGCCGTGCCTCGGCAGGCGGCACCCCGATCAGCGCCGCGGCGGCGCCGATCCCGAACTCCGTCCCGCTGTGCAGGCCGAGCAGCCGGAACGCCCGCGCGGCCCGCGGGTCCAGCGCCTGGTACGACCACGAGAACACCGCCCGCAGGCTCATCTGCGGATCGTCGTCCACGTCGAGCAGGTCGAGGCGGGACCGCTCGTCGCGCAGCTGGGCGACCAGGTCCGCCAGCCGCGCGCCGGACCGCCGGGTCACGTGCTCGGCGCTGATCGCCAGCGCCAGCGGGAGGTGGGCGCACAGCCGGGCCAGCTCGGCCGCGGCCTCGGCCTCGGCGGACACGCGCTCGGCACCGAGGATCTTGCCCAGGAGTGTGTGCGACTCCGCCTCAGGCAGCCTGCCCAGGAAGACGTGCCGCGCGTCATCGTGTACGGCCAGCCCGGCCAGGCGGGTACGGCTGGTCACCAGCACCAGACAATCCGAGCCGGGGAGCAGGGGCCGTACCTGGGCGGTGTTGCGGGCGTTGTCCAGCAGGACCAGCACCCGCCGCCCGGCCAGCGTGCTGCGCAGCAGCGCGGAGCGGGCCTCGACCGCCGTGGGGATCTGGTCGGCGGGTACGTTCAGGGACCGCAGCATCATCTCCAGGGCGGTGGCGGGCGCCACCGGCTCGCCGGGGCCGAACCCGCGCAGGTCGATGTGCAGCTGCCCGTCAGGGAAGCGATCCCGCACCTGATGGGCCCAGTGCACGGCCAGCGCGGTCTTGCCGACCCCGCCCGCGCCACCGATCGCCGCGATGACGATGGGCCGGTGATCCCCCTCTTCCGGAAGTAGGTCGTACAGCTTCCCCAGGTCCGCGTGGCGGCCGGTGAACCGGGCGAGGTCGGACGGCAGCTGGCGCGGCACCGAGGCCGGGGGAGGGGTCTCGGGCCCGGCGGGCGCCGGCGTTGTCGTCATGGCTACGCCGTTCAGCACGGCCTGCTGGAGCCGCTGCAGCTCGCTGCCGGGATCGATGCCGAGCTCCTCGCGCAGCAGGGTGGCGACGTGGCGGTAGGCCTCGAGCGCTTCGGCCCGGCGCTCGGCGAGATGGAGGGCCAGCACCAGTTGTTCCCACAGCCGCTCGCGCAGCGGGTGCTCGGCGGTGGCGGCCTTGAGGTCCGCGATGATCTCCTCGTGGCGGCCGGTCCGCAGACCGAGGTCGAACCAGCGCTCCAGCAGCCGCATCCGCTCCTCCCCGAGCCGGGGCACCTCGTCGCGGTGCAGCGACTCCGACGCCACGTCGACCAGCACCGGGCCGCGCCACAACCCGAGCGCCTCGCGCAGCAGGCCGGACTCTCCCGGCTGGTCGCCCGCGCCGGCCGCCCGCGTCGCCTGTCCGGCGAGCTCGCGGAACCGCTCGACGTCGAGGGTGTCGGCGTCGGCCCGCAGGATGTACCCCGCCCCCATGGTCTCGATCAGCGGCCGTCCGTCGGCGCCGTCGTCCAGCGCCCGGCGCAGCCTGGTCATCTGGGTGTGCAGGGCCGCGCGCGCCTGCTTGGGCGCGTCGTCGCCCCACACGTACTCGATGAGTTTGTCGGGCGATACATGGTGGTTGGCGTTCACCAGCAGCGTCGCCAGCGCGATGCGCTGCTTGGCCGCCGAGAGCCGCACCGGCCGGCCGCCCCGTGTTATCTCCAGTGGTCCCAGCACACTGAACCGGATCCCCGTACCCGTTTCCATCCGTGGACCTCTCCGCGATCTCCCGTCGGTGTGGCGCCATCCCCAATGACGCGATCACCTGTTCGCACTATCCACCATGCAGCAAGGAAGGACGGTTTCCGCGCGTACCGGAATACATCCTGCCCGGAGTTCCATTTCGTAGCCATCCTTAATGCGGCCGCCCCTCGCTGGGACGACAGGTGGCCGAAAGGATGGCGTCAGCATTTTGACAGGTCCGCTGTTTACCGTGATGACGACAAGGGGTTAGGAATTTCACGTTGACCAGGGGGAGAAACATGCAGAAAAGACATCTCGGGGTGGCTGCGGTGTCGGCCGTCCTACTCGCCGGCGCCCTCATGCCCGCGCCGAGCGCGTCGGCCGCGTCCGTGTCAGCGGCGGCAGGTCCGGCGGGGGCCGCGTCGGGGTCCGCGATGGCGCGTCCGGCGGTGACCGGGGCGGCGCGTCCGGCGGTGGCCGCGGCCGATCCCATCGACTGCGGCGGATGGTGGCACTTCACGGGTAACGACCCGAAGTCCGCCCGCATGGTCCGCTGGGGCGGCTCCAACGGGCGGCCGCAGTTCAACCTCATGTACGGCAAGATCCAGGGCATCCAGCACGGCTGGGCCCAGCTGTCCGGCGCCAAGCAGGGCGACTGGGTCACTCTCGACGTGACCAGCGACGGGGGCCGTACCTGGGGCTACTGCGGTCCGTTCGAGGCGCGTTGGGACGGGGACATCGTGACCACTCCCGCCGCGCGCACCTCGAGCGACCCGAACCTGCAGTTCCGCGCCTGCGGGGCACCGAGAGGCGTGCCCGGCAGCCGGGCCATCTGCACCGCACCCTGGTGACGGAGACCGCGTCCTGGCCACCGCACCGCACCCACCGGCCAGGACGCGGCCCTCGGGGGAGTCCACATCTGACCGAGCGGGTCAGATTTGGGTCTTGCTCGCCGGAAGACCTCCGATCTACGCTCCACATTACTCGTTAGTTAACTTTCCTAATAAAACGAGTAGGAGCACCCCCCGATGCACCGATCCCTACGGCTCGCCGCGCTGGCCGCGCTCGCCGCCGCCCTCTTGCCCGTCGCCCCCGCCCAGGCCGCCGCTCCCGCCGAGGCCACTGCTCCCACCCGAGCCGCCGCTCCCACCCGATACGAGGCGGAGAGCGCCACGATCTCGCAGGGCGTGGTCGAGTCCAACCATGCCGGATTCAGCGGGACAGGATTCGTCAACTACGACAACCTGACCGGCAGCTACGTCGAGACCACGATCAACGCCCCGAGCACGGGCACCGCCTCCATCACGCTGCGTTTCGCCAACGGCACCACGGTCAACCGCCCGTTGGCCATCTCGGTCAACGGCACCACGGTCAACCGGGACTTCCCGAGCACCGGCGACTGGACGACCTGGCAGGACGTCACCATCACCGCACCGGTCAGCGCGGGCGCCAACACCGTCAGGGCCACGGCGACGACCACCAACGGCGGGCCCAACCTCGACTACATCGACGCCGACGTGGCCGCGCCATCGAACGACTACCAGGCGGAGAACGCCACGATCTCGCAGGGCGTGGTGGAGTCGAACCACGCCGGCTACACCGGCACGGGCTTCGTCAACCTCGACAACGTCGTCGGCTCGTACGTCGAGTTCACCGTGAACGCGGCCACCGCCGGCAACGCCACCCTGGCCCTGCGCTTCGCCAACGGCACCACGGTCAACCGCCCGATGGCCATCGCGGTCAACGGCACGACCGTGAACCGGGACTTCCCGGGCACCGGCGCCTGGACGACCTGGCAGGAGGCCACGGTCTCGGCGGCGCTGAACGCGGGCGCCAACGCCGTCCGAGCCACCTCCACCACCGCGAACGGCGGGCCGAACCTCGACCGCCTGAGCGCCTCAGTCATCGGACCACCTGACACCGAGAAGCCGTCCGTGCCAGGCAACCCGCGCGCCACGGGCACCACGTCCGGCTCCATCAGCCTCGCCTGGGACGCCGCCACGGACAACAGCGGCACCGTCAAGGACTACCGGGTACGCGAGGGCGACACCGTCGTGGCCACCGTCACGGCCGCCACCGCCCAGATCACCGGCCTGGCGCCCAGCAGCACGCACACCTACACGGTCACCGCCCGCGACCCGTCGGACAACGAGTCGGACCGCAGCGCCGCCGTCACGGCCACCACGCAGGCGGGCGGCACCGGAACCCCGGTCGCGGCCAACGGCCAACTGCACGTCTGCGGGGTCAGACTCTGCAACGAGCACGGCAAGGAGATCCAGCTCCGCGGCATGAGCTCGCACGGCCTGCAGTGGTACTACCAGTGCCTCAACACCGCCTCACTGAACGCGCTGGCCGACGACTGGAAGGCCGACGTGCTGCGCATCTCCATGTACATCCAGGAGGACGGCTACGAGACCAACCCCCGCCTGTTCACCGACCGGGTGCACAACCTGATCGAGCAGGCGACGGCCAGAGGCATGTACGCGATCGTCGACTGGCACATGCTCACCCCCGGCGACCCCACCTACAACCTGGCCAGGGCCAAGACGTTCTTCACCGAGATCGCCCAGCGGCACAACGGCAAGAACAACCTGCTCTACGAGATCGCCAACGAGCCCAGCGGCGTCTCCTGGTCCACGATCAGGAACTACGCCCACCAGCTCATCCCCGTCATCAGGCAGTACGACCCCGAAACCCCGATCCTGATCGGCACCCGCGCCTGGTCCTCCCTCGGCGTCTCCGACGGTGCGAGCGAGACCGAGGTCGTCAACAACCCGGTCAACGCGACCAACATCATGTACACCTTCCACTTCTACGCGGCCTCCCACGGCACCGAATACCTCAACACCCTGTCGAGGGCCGCGGACAAGATCCCGATGTTCGTCACCGAGTTCGGCACCCAGACCTCCTCCGGCGACGGGTCGAACAACTTCACGAGGTCGCAGCAGTACATCGACCTGATGGCCCAGAAGAAGATCAGCTGGACGAACTGGAACTACTCGGACGACGAACGCTCGGGCGCCGTCTTCACCGAAGGCACCTGCCCCAACGGCCCCTTCACCGGCACCTCCCGCCTCAAGCCGGCCGGCGTCTGGGTCCGCGACCGAGTCCGCACCCCCGACGACTTCTGACCCACCTCGTGTCCGTCTACGGGAGTCCCTGCCACGGCGGACGGTCTTCTTCCGCTCTCCCGAAGGGGGTCTCTCCATGGGACCCCCTTCGACGGGCCGCCCTTTTCTCTCCCTCGATCATCTTGATGTACTTCGCGACGTCGAGCATCTGGAGGCGCTCGCTGGCGCCCAGCTCGCGGACGCTGAAGCGGGCGCCGTACGGATAGACGATGTCGTCGCCGGGGTTCGGCGTCATCGAGCTCTGCCGTACGCTCTGCACGATCGTCCGGACGACCCGGACCGGAGCGGCCAGCACGTCGCGCAGCAGCTGGAGCTTCAGGGCCTTGACCGCCTCCCAGGAGATCCGCCCGCTGGTCATGGCCGGGAGGTTGTCGACCACGTGATAGAGGTCGTGGGCCGGCCGGAGCACGGTGACCACGAACTGCGTGTAGAGCATCCGCCCTTCGACGGCCACATAGACGAACGCGGAGGCCAGCGCCTCCTGGTCCTCGGCGGGCGCGGCCAGGTTGCCGTTGAGGTCGCGGATCTCCTGGGCAGCGTTTTGTTGATCGTGACCCGCTGGTATTGACGCGCTCCCTGGGATGAATCTCGGGGATTCCGCCTGTGCCGCATGGTGTCATGCGGCATTTCGGTGGCTTCCTGCTTCGTCGGTCGTGCCCCGTGCCCGGCGCTTGCGCGCTGGGTGTGGGGTCTTATCTGCCTCCACAGGCGTTTGGGGTCTCCGCTTCCCGCCCATCTCAGGTTCGGGTTTCCGTCCAGCGGCGACCTGCCGCCTCCCGGCAGCCAAGATGTTGATCGCGGCGTTCACATCCCGGTCATGGGTCACGCCACAGGCGCACACCCACTCCCGCACGTTCAGCGGCATCACCTGCACCAGATTCCTGCACGCCGAGCAGAGCTTGGAGGAGGGATGGAACCGGTCAATCCGGGCGAAGGCGCGACCGTAGAGTTTCGCCTTGTACTCCAGCATGCCCACGAACGCCCACCAACCCGCATCGTGCACGCTCTTGGCCAGCCTCGTGCGTGCCAGTCCCTTGACCGCCAAGTCCTCCACATAGATCGCTTGGTTCTCGCGAACTATCCGCATGGAGGCCTCATGGTGGAACTCCCGGCGTGCATCGGCGACCTTCGCATGCTGCTTGGCGACCTTGATCCGGGCTTTGACCCGGTTCGCCGATCCCTTCTCTTTACGCGAGAACAGCTTTTGAAGGCGCTTGAGCTTCTTCTCCGTCCGGCGCAGAAACCGGGGCGACTCGATCTTCCGGCCATCGGCCAGCACCGCGAAATGCCTCAACCCCAGATCGATACCGGTCTCGATTTCCACCTGCGGCAAGGGATGTTCGGCGACCTCGACCACGAACGAGGCGAAGTACCGACCCGCCGCATCTTTGACCACCGTCACGCTGGACGGATCGGACGGCAGGCGGCGTGACCAGCGCACCTTAATGTCACCGATCTTCGGCAGGCTCAGTTTATCCCCGACCTTGAACCGGGCGTTCTTGGTAAACCGGATCGCTTGCCGGTTGTCCTTACGGGACCGGAACCGAGGCGGGGCGATCTTCGGCCCCTTCCGCTTGCCGCTCACGCTGGCGAAGAAGTTGCGGTAGGCCGCGCAGGCATCGGCCAGGGCCTGCTGGAGCACCACCGCCCACACCTCGCCCAGCCAGGCCCGATCGGGCGTCTGCTTGGCCTGGGTGATGACCTGCTTGGACAGCTCGCCATCGGTGATGAACGGCAACCCCTCGGCGTGCGCCACCCGGCGCAGTGCGAGCGCGTCGTTGAACACCACCCGCGCGCAGCCGAATGCTCGCGCCAGCGCGATCCGCTGACTCGGGGTGGGGTCCAGGCGGAAGGAGTAACGAAGCCGCACGGCCTCAATTCTACGGTTGGGCTATGGCCGGACGCAGTGAAATAAGGACCTGCAGACCCTGCGTTTCCCTGCTCCACGCCCACTTGGGCTTCGTCGCAAAATTGCATCGTAAGGTGTTTATCTGGATGAGGGTCGTCAACCATACGAATGTGCTCAAATGGGCTATAAAACAGCTGATGGCGAAGAATTCGGTAATCACGACATCGCGTACCACGAGCATCGTGGCCGCCTCCCGCTCATTCGTGCGTGGCGGTGAGCCTATAGTGGGCGAATATCTCAAGAGCGGCTCGTTATCAAATACTCTTCTTTCGGTAATGCGGACGGCTGTCGACAAAGCGAATCAGAAATAAAGTATTTGTCCTGGTTTTTCGGGATTGATTAGGGAGAGGTGCATTGGTGGATGAATCGGGCTCCGGCCGCCTTTGTGGGCGATGCGGGGCCGACGCCGGGAACCTCGACCGGTGCCCGAGGTGCGGAGCGGCCCTCGCGGAGCCACCGGCGCAGGCGGACGGTGCGGACTGCGACCCCTGGGATCGGCCACGCCCTTGGACGTCGCTGGTCTTCCTCGGCTTGATCCTGCCGGCGCTCGCCCTCGCGCTGGTCTGGTGGATCGCCTCCGGTCTCCCCTGGCCCTCCGGTGATGGAGACACCCAGACGCGGCAGGACGAGGCGCCCGTGCTCGCCGATGCCACCGGCGCGACCTCAGCGCCGGCAACCGACGCCGGATCACCGGCAACCGACACCGGATCACCGGCAATCGGCACCGGATCACCGGCGACCGGCACCGGCCAGGCCGCCCGGCAGGCCGCCGGTCTCGATGATCTGCTCACCAACAGCCACTCGACCCGCGCCAGCCTGTCGGGGGCCATCGCCCGCGCCAGCGCATGCGAGCGGAGCGGCATGAACGCCATCCAGAACATCACCGCCAACCGGCGTGACCAGCTGACCATGGCCCAGGCGCTCGACCTGACCGCCCTGCCGGAAGGGCCCGCGCTCAAGGAGTCCCTCGTCGCGGTGCTCGACGCCTCCTACCGCGCCGACGCCGCCTTCCTCACCTGGGCCCGGCGCCACCTGGCGAAGGGCTGCACCGGACCCATCGCCCTGGATCCCGACTACCGCCGCGGCCTCGACAAATCGGGCGACGCCCAAGCGGCGAAGGCCCTGTTCGTCGAGGCGTGGCGCCCCATCGCGCAAACCTACGGCCTGACCCACTGGAAGGCCGACGACATCTGAAGGCGTCAGCGCACGCGGGCCTGGGAGGCCAGCGTGCCGCCGCCGGTGGCCTGCCATCCCGCCACCACCGTCGGGTGGGCACCCGTGGCGCGGGTCAGGGGGACGGTCACCGTCGTGGTGCCCTTGCCGGAGACGGTGACGACGCGGCTGCCGGCCGTGCCCTGGTCGTCGCGGACGAACAGGTGCCCCTTGCCGGCGGCGTTGGCGCGCAGCGTCACCTTCACCGCGTTCCGGCCGCTCGTGGCGGAGATCACCCGGCCGCTCTCCGACTCCTTCGCCGCGGGACCGCCGGCGAGCGGCAGGTGGACGCGGACCGCCTGCTCCAGCGACTGCGGCGAGTCCAGGCTGGACAGGCCGGTGTCGGGGATCACCGGGTCGGGCGGGGTGGTCGGCCGGTCGGCCGGCGGCTGGTAGCCCGGCAGCGTCGCGACGCCCCACCGGTACGGGTCACCCTGGACGCCACCCCAGGTCGACCAGCCGATCCGGGTCTGGCCGGTCTTGTCCTGGGTGTCGGAGTCGTACACCAGGATGTCGAGCCCGAGATGCGCGGGATCGACCGCACCCGGCAGGGTCTCCATCGGGATGGCCATCTCCACGTCATACGCCCCGGCGGAGACCTTCGAGGCCACCCGCATGCCGGTGGCGGGTCCCTGGTGGTTGTCGGCGTCGCGCAGCGCGCAGGGCGGCCCCTCGGCCGTCACCGGCAGCACCGCGGCCTTGAACGTCGTGGAGGTGTTCTCCGATGTGCCGCGCGGGTCGAGGGTCACCTCCACCGAGTCGGTACGCCAGTGCCGCTTGCAGTCGGAGGCGGGCAGGCGGGTGCCGACGACGTCGTCCTTCACGTGGACCATCAGGAACAGCGTGTCGTCGCGCCAGGTCACCTTGGCCGTGCCGGAGCAGTCCGCGGCCGACGAGCACGCGGTGCCCTCCCACAGGCGGGAGATGTCGAGGGCGGGCCCGGCGTATTCACCGTCGCCCTCCACGCCGTCGACGGCCGGCGCCGCCGCGGCCTGCGGGATGGACGTCGCCGGGACCAGTTCGAGCGCGGGCTTGCTCACCGACGATCCGTCCGCGCTGGTGGTGGTGATGGTGTACGCGTAGTCGCCGCCCTGGTTCGAGGTCTTCAGCGAGGGGTCGGAGTTGGTGACGGTGAACGGCACCGTCGTCGAGGCCCCGGCCGCCAGCCCGCTGTAGGGCGCCTCGGCGCGGTCGGCGGTGAAGCCGGCGGGCAGGTCCAGGCGTACCGTGCCGGACTGGGTGGCGCCGCTCACGTTGGTGACCACGACGCCCACCTGGCGGGAGCCGCCGGACGGGAGGGTGAGCACGGGCGTGACCAGGCCGCGCAGCTGTGGCACGCCGAGTTCGGCGGTCCACTTCTCGTACTGGGCGACTTGGGGGAGCAGCTGCTGCCCACCTCGTACGGCCGGGCTGACCTCGACCTGCCGGTCGGTGTAGCCGCGTCCATGCTCGGTGGTCAGCGTGGCCCCCAGGCGAGCCCGCTCACTCGCGCCCTGGGGTGGCGTCACCGTGAACGTCGCGGATCCCGTACGCCCCGGGGCGATCCTGCCGAGATCACCGGAGCCGCTGACCGCCCAGCCCTGGGGGACGCGCAGCGCGACGGACGATCGGCCGAGCGGTTCGCCGGAGGGGGCGGTCGCCCTGACCTTGACGGTGAACGCCGTTCGCGGGCGGACGTCGAACGTGCTGGGCCGCAGGTCGAGCAGGGTGCCGAGCGGCACGGTGCCGGCCGCGCGGGTCAGCGCGCCGTCGAGCATCGCCGTGGGCGCGGCCGCCGCCGCGCTGCCCGGCTCGGGGAAGGGCACCCGCGAGTCCACCTGGGTGAAGAAGTCGCAGCCCAGCTGGGCCGGGTCGGACGGCACGTCGGGGAAGACGGCCCAGCCCTGGGAGGCGTACGAGCGCTGGGCCTCGCGCTCGATGGCGGCCCAGGTCTTGCCGCCCTGGCTCTGGGAGGGGCGTCCGCTCCACACGCCGTACACGTTCTGCGCCGGGTTCGTGGGACGGAAGGTCGCGGCGCAGGCCGGACCGACCTGGGAGGTGCCGCGCCCGCCGCCGAGGAACAGCCGGGCCGGCGCGAAGGGCCGCAGCCCCTCACGGGTGAGCTGCTCGGGGAACGCCTTCGGATCGGCCGCCGCGTAGAACGCCTCGACGGCCAGCCGCGCGGCCTGCTGGTGGTTCCCGTGGTTGCCGGGGGAGGGGGCCGGGTCCATGGTCAGCATGACCTCGGGCCGGGTCTGGCGGACGACCCGTACGACCTTCTCCAGGGTGTCGTCCCCCCAGATCTGGTCGGTCAGCGGGGCGCTGACCGTGTAGTAGAAGTCGACGTCGTCGAGGTTGAACACCTCCCGCACACCGGCCTTGCCGACCGCGGTCCGCTCCTCGGCCTCCCGCAGCAGGCCGAGCGCCGGGCCCTCCTCCGGCCCGACGGCGTTGCCGCCGCCCTCGCCCCGGGTGACGGTGACGACGCCGGCGCGGACCCTGTGGTCCTCGTTCCACTGGCCGAGCGTGGACAGGCTGAACGCCTCGTCGTCGGGGTGGGCGCCGACGAACAGCGCGTCGAGGTCAATCGGGGGAGCGGGAGCATGTTCGGCCAGCGCGGGCGCCGCTGGTACGAAAGCCAGCGCGGCGGCCACCGCTACCAGCGCGTAGAGCGACCTCTTCAAGGGAACCTCCGGGGGGTTATTCGCGGACTGCCCCCTGGAGCAGCCCGCGGACGAAGTGACGCTGGAGGAACAGGTAGAAGATCACCACCGGTGTCGCCACGATGACCGACCCGGCGGCGAGCAGGGTGAAGCCGGAGGTGTACTGGCCCTGGAAGAAGGCCAGCCCCAGCGGCGCGGTCCGCAGCGACTCGCTGGTCACCATGATCAACGGGATGAGGAACTCGTTCCACGTCCACATGAAGACCAGCACGGTCAGGGTGACGACGGCGGGCCGGGACGGGGGCACCAGCACCTGCCACAGGATGCGCCAGGTCGAGGCGCCGTCGATGCGGGCGGCCTCGACGATCGCCCGGCTGCTGGCGCGGAAGTACGCCCGCATCCAGAACGTGCCGAACGCCACGGACAGCGCGACCTGCGGCAGCGCGACCGACCAGAAGGTGTCGATGAGGCCGAGCGAACGCAGGTCGAAGTAGAGCGGGACCGCGATGGCCTCGCTCGGCATCATGATCCCGAGCATGAACAGGTAGAACAGCACCGACTGGCCGCGGAAGCGCATGGTGCCGAAGGCGTACCCGCTCATGATGGACAGCACCACGCTGACCACCACGACGAACGCCGACACCATCAGGCTGGTACGCAGGTAGGTGCCGAACCGCCCGACCTCCCACGCCGCCGAGAAGTTGCCCACGTGCAGCCCCGCCACGCTGAGCCCCTGCCCGGTGGCGTCGGCGCTGTCGTCGGGGCCGAGCGCGGCGAACAGGATCGACAGGATGGGGAAGAGCGCGAACGCGGCGAACGCCGAGAGGATGACGTAGTTGGCCAGCCGCTCCCCCCGCGAGATCACGAGGCCCCCCTGTCCGCGAAGCGGTTGATCATGAACGAGATCGCGAAGATGACGACCGTCAGGGTGACCCCGATCGCCGCCGCCGAGCCGATCTGGCTGAGCCCGAAGGCCCGGTGGTAGACCTCGTACGACGGCACCGACGTGGAGTTGCCGGGACCGCCGCGCGTGGTGATGTAGACCAGGTCGAAGGTCCGCAGCGCGGCGATCACGGTCAGCGTCAGCGCGACCGCGATCTCCCCGCGCACCGAGGGCAGCGTGACCGCGAAGAACTCCTTGACCGCCCCGGCCCCGTCGAGCCGCGCCGCCTCGTACAGCTCCGCCGGGATGCGGCTCATCCCGGCCAGCAGCAGCACGGTCACCAGGCCGGTCTCGAACCACGTGCCGACCACGCCGACCGCCGGCAGCGCGAAGGTGTAGTCGCCCAGCCACCCCCTGGTGAGCGAGTCGAGCCCGAGCGCGCCGAGCAGGCCGTTGAGGGTGCCGTCGGGGGCGTACACGCGCCGCCAGGCCACGGCCACCACGACCATGGCGACCACCTGCGGCAGGAACACCACCGTCCGGAAGAACCCGAGCCCGCGCACCTTCGCGTGGTTGAGTATCGCCGCCAGCATCAGGCCGATGGCCAGCGGCGCCAGCGCGTAGAACGCGACGAGGACCAGGGCGTGGACGAAGGCGTCGCGGAGCCCCTCGTCCGCGACGATCGCCGCGTAGTTGGACAGCCCCGCCCAGGTGCCGACGGACAGCCCGTCCCAGTTGTACAGCGACAGCTGCACCGCCCGGCCGATCGGATAGAGCAGGAACGCCGCATAGATGACGAACGCCGGCAGTAAGTAGAGGTAGGCGACGCGCCTGGGCTCACCGGGAGGTCGGGCCACGCTCACCCGTTGCTCTCCGCGAAGGTCTTGTAGTCCTTCTCCAGCGTGGCCAGGAACTCCTGCGGAGTCGCCTTCTTGGCCAGCAGGTCCTGCAGCGCCGCGCCCAGCGTGTCGGCGAAGGTCGGCGTCGCGTAGTCGAGGTAGGGCACCAGGCCGTCGTTCTTGGTCGCGGTGCCGAACGCCTTGAAGACGTCCTGCTGCGCACCCGCCGGCACGCTCTGCTGGTCGGTGTCGGCGACCGGCAGGTTGCCGGTGGTGGTGAGCACCTTCATGGCGTCGGCGTTGGTGATGAAGTCGATGTACGCGGCCGCCGCGTCGGGGTTGGGGCTCTTGGCGGTGATGGCGAACGGCAGGCCCGTGCCGCCGGTCGCGACGGGCGGCGCGTCGGGCGTGGCGCCGGGCGGCAGGATGAAGCCGAGGTTCTTGCCCAGGACCTTCTCCATGTCGGCCATCAGCCAGGTGCCGCCGATCAGGAAGACGCCCGTCCCCTTGCTGAACGCCTGCCACGCCGGGTCGTAGCCCTGGCCGTTGAAGCCCTTGTTGAAGTAGCCCTTGTCCACCCAGTCGACGAGCTGCTGGGCGGCCTTGGTGTTCTCGGGGGTGTTCCAGGAGGCGCCCTTGCGGCCGAAGGCCAGCGTGCTGATCTGGGCGGCCGGAACGTTACGGCCCTGCACGGTGCCGAACACGTGGATGGCCGGCCACTTGTCGAGGTTGCCCAGCTGCATCGGCACCTCGCCGGCGCCCTTGGCCTTGGCCAGCGCGGCCTGGAACTCCTCCCAGGTCTTGGGCGGCTGCAGGCCGAGACCGGTCAGCTTGGCGGCGTTGTAGTAGATGCCGACGACCTCGCCGACCTGCGGCAGGCCGTACAGGTTGCCCTCGCCGAACACCTTGCCGTCGGCGCTGTAGCTCGAATAGCGCAGGACCGAGGCCGGATAGCGCTTCTTCCAGCCGTACGCCTCGGCGTAGGCGTTCAGCGGGCGGAGCTGGCCGGCCTTCACGAACGCGCCCATCGAGGACCGGCCGTTGTTGGCCTCCACCACGTCCGGCGGTTCGTTGCCGCTCAGCGCCAGGCGCAGGGTGGTGTTGAGGTCGTCGAAGGAGCGGGACACCCGCTTGAGCTTGATGTTGGGGTATTTCGCCTCGAAGGCGGCGTTGAGCTGCTTCATCTGGGCGGCCTGCCCGCCGCGTACCTCCTGGTCCCAGATGGTGAGCGTCACGTTGCCGAGGGCCGCGGCGTCGGTGCGTACCGCGCTGGGTGCCGCCGACGAGGCGGCCGGGGGTGGAGCCGAGGAGCCGGGCGCGCACGCGGTCGCGGCGAGGGCCACGGCGGTGGCGGCGAGTAAGGCACGCGTGCGAGGCGTTGGGGGGATCATGGTGTTACTCCTTTTGCGCAGGCACGCGGTGCGTGTTCGGGTCCTCGGGCTCGTCGGGTGGACCGTCGGCCGTGGCGCTCTCAGGCCCGCCGGACGCCTCGGCGGCGGTCCTGGCCGGTGGCTTACCCGGCGTCCGCGGCGCCATTCCCACGTCGGCCTGCCGGGCGATGGTGGCGGCCGCCCGGCGTACCGCGCCGACGGGGTCGGTGGGCACCAGCTTGTCGAGGAAGCCGTAGCGGCGGGCCAGCGAGTCGCCGTAGGCGCCGCTGTGGCCGGCCGCCGCCCGCACCTCGTGCCACCAGTCGGCGATGTCCCCCCAGCCGGGCGCGGCCAGCGAGCCGCCGAACTGCTGTACGGCCAGCGCCGAGCAGACCCCGGCGAACGCCAGCCGGTCGGCCAGCGGCCAGCCGCACAGGGTGCCGAGCACGAGGCCCGCGCCGAAGACGTCCCCCGCGCCGGTCGGGTCCAGCGCGGTCACCCGCGGAGCCGGGACGAACGCCTCCTCACCCGTCAGGGAGTCGATGGCCATGGCGCCGTTCGCCCCGTCGGTGACCACGGCGAGAGGGACCCGGTCGGCGATCGCGTACAGCGCGTCCCGCGGGCTGTCGGTGCCGGTGTAGGCCATGGCCTCGACCGCGTTGGGCATGAACGCGTGACAGACCGCGAGTTGCTCCAGCAGGGCGGCCGACCAGGCGCCGGACGGATCCCAGCCCACGTCGGCGAAGATGAGGGCGCCGTCGAGCTGCGCCTTCTCGGCCCAGTTGCACTTGCCGGGCATGCCGAGCGGCTCCTCGGCCGACAGCGTCACGATCGCCGCCCTGGAGCGGGGCGGGGCGCCGATCATGTCCGAGGCGGCCATGGGAGCGGAGTGGCCGTGGGTCACCATGCTCCGGTCGCGGTCGACGGCCATGGAGACCGTCACCGGCGAGTGCCAGTTCTCGAAGCGCCGGGACCTGGACAGGTCGACCGACTCCTGCTCGGCGAGCGTACGCCAGCAGAAGTCGGCGTAGTCGTCGTCCCCGAACGCGGCGGCCAGCGAGGTGCGCAGGCCCAGCCGGCTGGTCGCGATGGCCAGGTTGGCGATGCCGCCCGGACACGACCCCATGCCGTCGGCCCAGATCTCCGTGCCGGCGGCGGGCATCGCGGGCAAACCGGTGAACACGATGTCGAGGAAGACCGTGCCCGCTAAGAAGACGTCGAACTGCGGCCCCTCCGGGGTGCGCTGATCGGCTAGAGGGTCGTACGCCTGGGCAGACACAGAACAAGTCCTCCTCGACAGAGCGAGATGTGCGCAATCTTGCATGTTTGCTCGCGCACTTCAAGTGTTTCGCGCGAGGTTTTGGTCAATGATGCTCGCTCATGCGCGAATATGACTGATACGATTCCCGGGTGCTTCAGCGCCTCAGGCATGCCGAGATCATGCGCCGGGTCCGCCTCTCGGGCGCCACCAGCGTGAGCGATCTGGCCAGCCAGCTCGGCGTGAGCCCGTCGACCATCCGCCGCGACCTTGAGGTGCTCGACCGCGACGGCACGCTGCGGCGGGTGCGCGGCGGCGCTCTGGCCGAGGTCGACGCCGACGCCGACCGGCCCTTCGCCGAGGTGGCGGTGGTCGACGAGCAGGACAAGGAGGCGGTGGCCGGGCGCGCCGCGCAGCTCGTCCGCGACGGCGACGTGGTCCTGCTCGACATCGGGACGACGACCATGCGGCTGGCCCGCCGGCTGCGTGGCCGCCGCGTCACCGTGGTCACCTCCAGCCTCGCCGTCCTCGACGTGCTCCGCGCCGACCCGGCGGTCGAGCTGCTGCTGCTCGGCGGCATGGTCCGGCGGACATACCACTCGCTGGTCGGCGTGCTGACCGAGGAGGCGCTGCGCCAGGTGTGCGCTGACCGCGTGTTCCTGGGCGTGAGCGGCGTCCGGCCGGACGGCCAGCTCGTCGACACCACGCTCGCCGAGGTGCCGCTGAAGCGCGCCATGATCGCGGCGGCGGGCCAGGTGGTGTTACTCGTCGACCGGCACAAGTTCCCCGGCACGGGCGCCCTGCGGGTGTGCGGCCCTGAGGACATCGACGTGCTGGTCACGAACGAGGGCGCCGACGAGACGACGCTGCGCAACTGCGCGGCCGCGGGTGCCGAGGTGCAGGTCGTGTGAAGGGGTTTCCATGAGACTGACCGTGCTCGGTGGCGGCGGCTTCCGGGTCCCGCTGGTCTACGGCGCGCTGCTGCGCGACACCGCGAAGCCGCGCGTGGAGCAGGTGATGCTGTACGACGTGTCGGCCGACCGGCTGGCCGCCATCCGGCACGTGCTCCAGCAGCTCGCCGCCGGGCACGACGACCCGCCCGAGGTGCTGACCACCACGGACCTGGACACCGCGCTGCGCGATTCCACCTTCGTCTTCTCGGCGATGCGCGTCGGCGGCCTGGCGGGCCGCACCGCGGATGAGCGGGTGGCGCTGGAGCTGGGCCTGCTCGGCCAGGAGACGACCGGGCCCGGCGGCATCGCCTACGGCCTGCGGACGATTCCGGTCGCCGTACGGGTGGCCGAGCGGGTGGCCGCCCTCGCGCCCCAGGCATGGGTGATCAACTTCACCAACCCGGCCGGCATGATCACCGAGGCCATGCGGAGTGTGCTCGGTGACCGCGTGATCGGCATCTGCGACTCGCCGATCGGGCTGGTCCGCCGGGCCGCCGCCGCCCTCGGGCTCGACCCGGCCCGCGTGTCGCCCGACTATGTGGGGCTGAACCACCTCGGCTGGCTGCGCGGGCTCACCTACCAGGGCCGGGACGTGCTGCCCGGCCTGCTCGCCGACGACGCGGCGCTGCGGCAGGTCGAGGAGGCGCGGATCTTCGGCGGCGACTGGGTGCGGACCCTGGGGGCGCTGCCCAACGAGTATCTCTACTACTACTACTTCACCCGCGAGTCCGTCGCCGCCATGTCCGGGCAGACCCGGGGCGAGTCCCTGCTCGGGCAGCAGGATCGGTTCTACGCGGCCGTACACGCACGGCCCGAACAGGCCCTCGCCGAGTGGGGGAGGGCACGCAGGGAGCGCGACGAGTCGTACATGGCGGATACGCGGGAGATCACCGACGCCGGTGAGCGCGAAGCCGTCGACCTGGAGGCGGGCGGCTACGAGGGCATCGCGCTCGCACTGGTGGGCGCCATCGCCCGCGGCGAGCCCTCCACCATGATCCTCAATGTCCGCAACGGCGGCGCGGTGGCCGGCCTGCCCGCCGAGGCGGTCGTCGAGATCCCCTGCGCGGTGGACGGCTCGGGGATCCGGCCCCTGGCCACCTGCCCGCTGCCCGGCCGCTTCCTCGGGCTCGTGCAGCAGGTGAAGGCGGTCGAGCAGACGACCATCGAGGCTGCTTTGTCGGGCTCGTCCCGCCTGGCCGTCGAGGCGTTCGCCCTGCACCCCCTGGTCGACTCGGTCGGCACGGCGCGCAGGCTGCTCGACGGCTACCGGGCCCGCATCCCGGAGCTGGCCGCCGTCTTTCCGTCGTAGCACCCGCCCGTCCTTCGGTCAGCCGTGGCGCTCGTCGGGCACGTCCCTGAGCGCGCGGAGCGTGGGCAGGAGCGCGGTCAGCACGCGGGCGTACGCGGTGAGCAGATGGGGCAGCTCATCCGCCTGCTTCCACAGGGAGTCGACGAGGTCGCTCTCTTCAGCCGGGCCCGCACCGTCCCATTCATCGGACAGCTCCCACGCGCGTTCCTTGGCCGCTACGGCGGTCTCCACGGCCCTGGAGGCGAAGCGGACGTTGTCCACCATGGGCGGCGCGACACCAGCCGCGGTCAGGGCCTGGACGAGGTCGTCGGTCTCCGGCAGAAGCGGCATCCGGTGCTTGCGCCACATCTCGCCCCACAGGCGCTGCCGCCGCCCCTCCGGAGTCCCGTCCTCGACGAGCTGTGGATTTCCCTCGGGGTCGCGCTGGAGGATCAGTCCGAGCTCCGCCGCGAACGCCTTGCCGCCGACCGGGATGCCCTCCGGCGTCCAGCACTGATCCATGCTGGCGGCGAGCTCGGCCAGCCGGCGATCGTCTTCGGGTATGGGCGGCAGGCACGCGAGTTCGGCGTGGCACATGCACGAGCTCGGATCGCCGGCCGCCGCGCGTCCACGGGTCAGCGGAACGCCGGTGAGCAGCGCCATCACCGCGCAGACCGCGAGGTCGACCCACCAGGCGATGAACTTCTGGGCGGCCTCCTCGTGCTCGTCGACCATGCTCTCGGCGAGGAGCACCCGTTGGACGATGAGCGACACCAGCGGCTCCAGTCTCGTCCCGCCGGTCACCCGGCCGGACATGGAGTCCTGCTGTCGAATCCGTTCGGCGAGGGTATAGGAGTCGCGGTAGTGCTTTTCCGCGGTGGCGTGGTCGGTCACGGCATGCTCGGCGATCTCGGCCACGCCCTCAAGAAGCCGATCGATCGACTCGTCGCCCAACGGCTGCCGGGCGGGGGAGGAGTACACGGTGGGGGCCTCCTGGCAACTGGCTGTTGTCGGAAGATTACTCTCGGGCACCGCCGCTCAGGGCGGATTCCGCTGCGATCAGCTCGACTTGCCGTGCACGACGAGCGCCCAGGCCAGCAGGCCGAAGGCGGTCGTGGAGCCGAGGACGCGGACGAGGTTCCAGCCCGCCCACCGGGCCTCGTCGAACCGCGCGCGGACCGCGGCGAGGTCGGCGATGGAGTCGGGGTCGCCGGCCGCCTTGAGCGCGTCGTTGAGCGGCACGTTGATCGCGATCGTGATGACGAACGTGACGATGTAGAGGACAAGCGCGACCGCGACCCACGGCAGCTCGGGCCGCCCGATGTGGGTGATCGTGGCGATGACGGTGAAGATCAGGGCGCCCAGGAAGCCGCCGCCCATGAACCACGGGTTGATGATGGCCCGGTCCATCGACTGGAAGGCGCCGACGAAGGTGCGGTCGTCGGTTTTGGCGAGGCCGGGCATGACGGTGTGCGCGTAAAGGCCGAAGACACCGGCCACCAGCCCCATCGTCATCGTGGCGGCCATCAGGGAGACGACCCGCAACACGTCCATGGTGCTACTCCTGGGGAGACGGGGGTTTCGTGGCTCGTTGAGGATAACAAGCGGCCCCTGTCGTGACCCTTTCGCGCGCCTGTCGTGGGAGGGCGGCTGAACCCCGCGATACCCTCGAGATCGTGACGTTGTTCGGCATCCGTCCAGAGCAGGGCGTACGACTCACCAACATCTTCGCCACGCCCTGGCACGTGACGGACGGTGCGGAGGCGGCGCCGGCGGGCGAGCGTCCACGGCTCGGGCGGCCGGAAACCTACTTCACCGGCTCGGCGACCCCTCAGGTCCTGCACAAGCTGGCTCTCGACCATCACAAGATCGAGTTCGAGAGCTGGGACCGGCCGCTCGCGAGTGCCCGGTTGTGGCTGTTCGCGGTGCCGTCCACGCAGATCGTGGCCGTGCTGACCCTGGACGTCGAGGACGAGCTGGCCGACACGGTCGATCTGCTGGAGGACTGCTTCTACGCCGACCTGAAGATCGACGGCCGCTCGCTGGAGGGGGTGGCCGCGGAGCTGACGGGCGGCACCGGCGGGTTCTTCCCCGAACGCCACCAGCTCGCCTTCAGCTCCCGGCTCCCGCCCGCAACGTCCGACGACCTGGTCCAGCGGGTGATCTACCGGGGCGACCTGCCGGAGCGCGAAGAGTTCAGCACGATCACGTACCCGAGCGAGCTGAACAGGCGCCCGGAGACGACCGCCGCCGTGGGCCCCTACGTCAGCGTGCTCTGCGGACAGCCGAAGTACGTGGAGGACGGGATCTTCCTCTCGGCCGTGCAGGGCGTGGCGAGCGCGGCGCGGCTGCGCGAGATCCGGTCGGTGGCCTACCAGGCGGTGGAGGCGTTCCGCGGCCGCGACCGGGGCTGGCAGGACACGCGGGAGCGGCGCCGGAGCCTGGAGTCGCTGACCGACCAGCTCGGCGACCTGGAGCTGGACCTCAGCTACAGCGTCGAGGCGACGGCGGACCTCGGGATGATGGTGCCGTCGTTGCGGGTGGCGGGCTACCACGACGCCCTGTACGGGACGATGGGGTTGGTGGGCAAGGCGGAGAACGTGGCGCGCATGCTCGAACGGCTCGGCCGGGCGATCAGGGCCGAGCTGACCTCGATCGAGAGCCTGGAGCGACGGGCGGACGAGGACCGGCGGCTGCGGTGGACGGTGGCGGTCGGGTTCGTGTCGACGGTGGCGATACCGGTGACCTTGGTGCTCACCTTCTTCGGGGTGAACGCCCGTGAGGTGGATGTGCGGGTGTCGATGTTCGCCGGGCGGTATTGGGGGATCTACGGCTTGACGGTGGCCGTGGTGGGGGTTGGAGTGGGGCTGCTGGTCGGCCTTTACCTGCGGCAACGCCACATGATGCGCCGAGACCGCCGCTGAACGACGCCCTTTCCGCGCAGCCCCGCCTCCGTTTCCGAGCGCCCACGGCCCGCGGTCAGCTCCGGGGTGCGATGCGGTAGGCCCGGATGACGGTCTGCTCGACGGTGTTGCCGGCGCTGTCGGCGGCCTTGGCCCGCAGGGAGACGAACCCTTCCCTAGCCGGGTGGTTCACCATGATCTGGCCCTTGCGGATTTGGGCCTGGCTCCAGGTGGCGCCGTCGTCGAAGGAGACCTCGACGGTGAGAGCGCGCACCTCGTCGGCGGTCGAGCCCTGCTGTCGTTCCACGCGGACTGGTACGCGGTAGGTTTCGCCGCTGGGTGCGGTGTTACGGGTATCCAGCGCGGGGGAGGAGCGGACGACGGAGACCGGCAGCGGGTTGTCGTCGTCGGTGTGCTCGGAGCGGAATGTCCAGGCGGCTGAGGTGCGGGTCGTCAGGGTGGCGGGTGCGCCCCGCTCGGTCTCCACGACCAGCCGGTAGTCCGCTGCGCCCGGTGGGACGCGGAACCCCTTCCCTCCCAGTTCGGAGCGTTCGGCGACCAAGACGCCGTCGCGGTAGAGCGCGACGCGCGCCCGGGTGGTAGCCGCCCAGCCGGCGTGACCGGCGCCGTCACCGTACATGAGCATATTCGCCCGGATGGAATCCCCGGAACGGGTCAGCCCGCCGGACTCTGTCAGGACGGGGGAGAAGACGCCCAGGTTCCACGATTCCTGGTAGGCGCGGCCGGGTGTGTAGCCGGTGAGGGTCGACTCGAAGGTGGTCTCACCGCTCTTGGAGCCGTCCTCCCAGAAGTAGCGGCGCCACTTCGCTCCGCCGTCGGCGTTGACGTACTCGGTGCGTACGGATGGCGTGCTGAACGTCGTCTCGGTCAGGAGGTCGGAGGTCGGGCCGCCGGGCGGCTGGGCGGCGGCGGCGCGGCCCCTGCCACCGGTCAGGTGAGCGGCATAGGTGGTGTGAATGGCCGCCAGGTCACGGGTGGCCACCTTGCGGCGGAACCCGGTGACCATGCCGCCCTTGTGAAACCAGGCGAGCCGGTAAACGCGGGAGCCGCCGGGCGGCGCCCACGTCCCGGTGATCTGGGTCAGTGACCCGTCATAGGTCCGGTCGGGGCCGAGCTGTGCGGTCGTCAGGTTCTCGAACCGGTCCGAGACGAGGGGATAGGAGAGCTTCCCATCGCTGAAGGTGACCTGCGCGCCGACCTGCGCGGCAGACGGGTCGGGCACAGTGACCGAGAGCGGCTTGCCCAGGCGGGCGTCCAGGTCGAGGGTCTGGTTCTTGGCCAGGTCGAGGCCGGGGTGGATCAGCTGGGTGGTGTGGTCGCCGTCGAACAGGGTGCTCCTGATCATCCAGCCACCCTTGGGCAGGCGGAGTGTGACGGGGCCGTCGCCGGGGCTCTGCACGGTGATCTCCTTGGTGATGCCGGGGGAGTCGGTCCGGTGCAGCGTGGTGAGGTAGTCGGCGGTCGGGCTGCCGTCGCGGCCGGTGTGCTTGAGGGTCAGCGCGTACGTCTCCCTCTCCTTCTCCACCGCCAGCGGCGTGCTCACGCGGACGTCACCGCCGGCGGCGACGAGGTAGCCGCCGAGGTATCCCACCGGGGCCGCCGCGGTGTCGGCGGTGACCGATACCTCGGCCTGCCCGCCCGCAGGCACCGTCACGGTCGTGGGATTGACGGTGAACGGCTTCGCGTCGCCCTGGCCCTCCACGGACAGCTTGAGCGTCACCGGCGCGGCTCCCTGGTTGCGGTAGGTGACCTGCCGGGTGAGGGGCTCGTCGTCGTCGTGCGGCCACTGCTGTACGCCGAAGCCGACGCCGCCGGGCTCGGCGGTGACCGCCTGGGCTGTGGCCCGTCCCACGTCGACCCGGCCCGCGCCCTGGTCGAAGACGCCCACTGCCGGGTTGGGCGACGCCGATCCCATCAACGCCGCCTTGAGCGTGCCCGGGCTCCAGCCGGGGTGCTGCCCGGCCAGGATCGCGGCGGCCCCGGCGACGTGCGGGGTGGACATCGAGGTGCCCGACATCGCGACGTAGGAGCCCTCGCCGAATCGCGCGTCCTTGGCGCGCGCGGCGACGATGCCCTCCCCGGGCGCCGTGATCTCGGGCTTGAGCGCCGAGTCGGCGGCGCGCGGCCCTCTGCTGGAGAATTCGGCCAGTTCGTCGGACTTGGTGACGGCGCCCACCGCCAGGGCCGCGTCGGCGCTGGCCGGCGACTCCACCGAGCGCTCGTTGCCGCTGTTGCCCGCGGCGACCACGAAGAGCATGCCGTAGCTCTGGGTGAGCGTCGCCACCGCCGACTCCAGCGGGTCGATCTCGGGGGTGTCGGTGCCGCCCAGGCTCAGGTTGACCACCTTCGCGCCCTGCTCGCCCGCCCACTGCATGCCCGCCAGGATCGCCGACTCCTCGCAGAAGGTCACGCAGACCTTCCCGGCCAGGATGCTGACGGCGGGCGCGACTCCCTTGTACGTCCCGCCTGAGGCGGAGCCGCTGCCGGCGATGGTGGAGGCGATGTGGGTGCCGTGCCCGTTGCGGTCGGTGGCGTCGGACGATCCGGTGAAGTCGGCCTGCGCGCTCACCCGGTCGACCAGGTCGGGGTGCGTGGCGTCCACGCCGGTGTCGAGCACCGCCACCTTCACCCCGGCGCCGGTGTACCCCCGCTCCCACGCGGCGGGTGCGCCGATCTGCTTGACGCTGACGTCCAGCGTCGGCTTGCGCAGACCGTCCAGCCAGATCTTCCCCACGCCGCCGGACAGGGCCCGTCCGCCGCCGACGACGCCGCTCCAGAACCGGGCCCGGTCCTTCTTGGTGGCCTGTACGGCCAGGCCGGACACCGCGCCCAGCTCCCGCGTCACCCGGACGCCGCCTGCGCTCATCGCCGAGCGGAGCCCGCCGGTGAGCGCCGGCTGCGAGCCGGTCACGATGAGCGGCAGGTCGCCACGCCGGTCGTCGTAACCGAACGCGGCGAGCATCGTCACGTCGAACAGTCTCGGGTCAAGCTGTCCACGGCGCACCAGCGCGGCCGCGTCACTGGGTAAGACCCGCAGCCGCCCGTCCCGCTCGTCGATGGCGAAGGAGATCCCGGTACGACCCGCGCCCCGCTCGACCAGGACGCCGCCGCCCGGGCCCGTCAGCGTCACCCGATCTCCGGTGATCAGGGTGACCGTGACAGGAGCGGCGGGCGGCGCGGGCCCGTCTTCGGCCACCGCCGCCCCCGGCGCGGTGAGCGCCAGCACCATGACCCCCGTCAGTAGCGAAAATCTGCTTTTCATGTGCTTCTTCCGGTCAGTGTTCCTGTGGTCCGCCTCGGATGACGGATCACCTGTACTCATCCGGAAGCGGCTATGACTTTCACGGGCCGTGAAAGTGGGGGTGTGACTGCCAAGATGACGGCACGGGGTCTCGCCGATCCGCGCGGGACGCTGCGCAGCGCCGACGCAGCACGACGTTCCGTGTGCCCGCCTCTGCCGAATGGCATAGCCACACCGCCTGAACGGCGTCGAGGTCCGCCGAAGGACAGATGGTCCGCGGCAACCTCAGCCAGCACGCTGGTCACATGACAACAACAACCCCGCGGTCCCTGATCTCGCGCTGGCCCGCGTGGGCGGGCTACGCGGCGGCCCTGTGGTCTCTGAGTTATGGCCTGCTCGGCGTGGCCTGGGCCCTTGGCGCACCCGGCTTCCCCTGGGGTACTTCCGACCCCGACCTGGACGGAGCGCTGTCCATCCTCGCCGACGCCACTCCGCGCCCCGGCGGCTGGTGGATCGCCGCATTCGGCCTGCTCAGCACAGTCGTCGCACTGACGCTCGCCCGTACCGGCCGAAGCGACCGAGTCGGACCGATCCGCCACGCGCAGACGGCGACCCACGGACGTGGTCTGGCCTCTCTCACGCCCTTGCTTCTGGCCTGGCTCATGGCGGTCTTGCTGATCATCGTGATCCCCGACTCCCGCCTCATGATGGGCGTGGCCTACAGCCCGGTGCTGGCCGTCGCGCCGCTCTTCGACCTGAACGTGAACGGCACCACCTTGGCCGATGCCTGGCCGTGGCCGGTGGTCAACCAGCTCGTGTGCGTGCTGGGCGGAGTGCTGCTGGCCGCCGCGGCGCTCGCCTATCAGCGGCGTCGCCGTGAGGCCTGCCGTACGTGTGGGCGTACCGGCCAGGACGGCTGGACCGCGCCCGAGGCGGCGGCTCGGTGGGGGCGCCGGGCCGTCTACATCGCCGCCACGGTGCCGCTGGTCTACTGTGCGACCCGGTGGTGCTGGGCGCTCGGTGTCCCGCTGGGGGTGAGCAAGGAGTTCCTCGTCGAGGGCGCACGCGATGCTCCCGGCATCTGGCTGGCCGGTGCCTACCTCGCCACCTTCGGCGCCGGCGGCGGCGTGCTCACTCTCGGGCTGGCGCAGCGCTGGGGCGAGGTCTTCCCGCGCTGGATCCTCGGCCTGAGGGGCAGGCGAGTGCCGCCGCTGCTCGCCATCATCCCGGCGACGCTGGTCGCGATCATCGTCACAGTGGCCGGCATGACGTACATCCGCGGGGCGATCGCGGGCCGGTTCTCCATGGCGGAGTGGGGCGCCTGGCTGCCGGAGACGCTCTGGCCGCTCTGGGGAGGAGCGCTGGCCGCCGCGGCCCTCGCCTACCACCTGCGCCGCCGCGGCCAGTGCCGCCACTGCGGCCAAGGCGCCGGCCGCCGCCCGTCACCTCAGCTGGTGTGACCGCTAATCGTGAGCGGGGCGGGTGTAGGCGGGGTGGCGAGCGATGGTGCCGGGTTGCCGCGTCGTCGCGTTTTCGGTGAGAGCCGCTTGCCGTGGCGTCGCGCTGCCGGTCAGAGCCGCCACAAGCCGATCTCGTACGGCGCTCAGCTCGGCGATCCGCTGCTCCAGGGCCGCGACCTTCCTGCTCACCGCTTCCACACTGGGCGGGCAGGCCGGTCCCAGCGACACCTCGCCGTCGTCCAGGCAGGGCAGGAAGCCGCGTACGTCCTGGGCGGTGAAGCCGTTCGACAACAGGAGCTGAATGTTGCGGACCTTGGCCACCGCGCCGCCGTCGTAATGCCGGTAGCCGTTGACGGCCCGTTCCGGCTCAAGCAGGCCCTGCTGCTCGTAATAGCGCAGGGCCCGGACGGTGACGCCGCTCGCTCGCGCCAGCTCCCCGATCAGCACCGTCGCAGTTTATGCCTTATACCCCCGCTCCCACGGAGAGGCCGCCGTCCACGCGAACCACCGTGCCGGTGAGGTACCCGGCCTCGGGCCGCGTCACGTTCACGATCCACCAGGCGATCTCACCGGGCTGGGCGATGCGACCGAGCGGGATGCGTCCCACGAGTCCCGCGCCCGAGGCAGCGATCTGCTCCTGGGTGAATCCGGCGTGCGCCAGCACGGGTGTGGCGGTGATGCCGGGCGCCACGGACACGACCCGAACACCCTTGGGTGCGAGCTCGACCGCCCAGGTGGCCGTCAGGAAGTCGAGCGCGACCTTGGTGGATCCGTAGACGGAGTTGTCCGGCCAGCCGTACGAGGGCGGGTTGGAGGACACATTCACGATCGTCCCCTTCGCGGCGGCCAGGTGCGGCAGGGCGGCCTGGGCCAGGAAGAGGGGAGCGAGGAGGTTCGTGGCGATCTGCTCTTCGGCGGTACCGCGATCGATCGTCCCGAGCGCGGCGGGCCGGGTGATCGCGGCATTGTTGACCAGGACGTCGATCCGGCCCAGCCGCTCCACCGCCGCCTCGGCGATGCGCTCGGGCCCATCGGCTGCCGCGCCGTCCGCGACGAACGTACTGATCGAGGGGTACGCGGCAGCGGTCTCCTCCAGGCGCGCGGCGGTGCGACCGACGACGAGCACTCGCGCGCCTTCGGCGGCGAACTGGTGAGCCGTGGCGCGGCCAATCCCCGTGCCGCCTCCGGTGATGACCACGCCCTTGCCTGCCAGGCCGTCCATGAGTGTCCTCTCTGTCCGCAGGTGAGTGACCGCGACGCTAAAGGCTGACCCGGGGGTCAAGGTCAAAATGGCGACTCCGTCTTGGAGTTACGACGCGGCGGTCGGGGAAGCCAGTACGACGCGGCGGCTGGGAAAAGCCCCCAGACGGAACGCTGCGGCGGACGCGCGTCTCGGGGCCTTCTCCTCCCTGGGGGGCAAGGGAGGTTTGCACCCCACGGCAGGTAGAGGCACCGTCGTACCGACCGTGGGGATGTCTAACGAGGGAGCGCCCACACGACGCGTTCGCCGACCGGGCTGCGGTGGGTATCCCACTGGCCGTTGGTGAGGGCGTCCACGACCAGGAGTCCGCGCCCTCCCGTCTCGGTTGGTCGAGGCCGGCGCGCGTGTGGAGTTTCGCCGGAGTTTCCGGGGTCGGTGATGGTCAATCGCCAAAAGCCCGATTGGGGGATCAGGTGCATCCGGACCCATAGGGCGTTCGCGTGAATGATGGCGTTAGTGAGCAGTTCTGAGGCTATTTCCTGAAGGTCGGGAAGAGCGGGATGGTCCGGGCCCATCCATTCCGCGAGTTCTCGGCGGGCCAGCGAGGGAATCCGGTGGGCTTCCACCTCGCCCGTCGTCCATACCTTGACACCTGCGTACGGGGGGTCTGACACAGCTGCTCGCATGGCCACCTCGGAACGTACAAACTCACCTGTGCATGTGCGGTTACAAGTCCAAAGCCATGGCTCTAGGCAAAGGGAATGTCTCCCGTAACGCCCCTCCAAATCCTTCGCAGAGCATGGTTGACTTGTGTGTGCGGATGTGTGGCGAGAGCGAAAGGGTGCGATATCGCGGAAGAGGTGAATAGCAGGACCAAGGCCGCTGTAGATGAATACCGACTACGAATGCTGAGTATCGGACGGCGAAGAACCTTACGCACGCAAGACTCGCGACGCTGCTGCCCTGTAGCGAGAGCCTGATCGGCTCGGTGGAGCGGGGGACTCGCCTACCCACAGAGCAATTCACACGGCAGCTTGAAAGGGCGCTGGGGTTGGGTGGAGAGCTGCTTGAGCTGCTACCCGGCATCCGGTCTGTAAGCCCGAAGTGGTTCCGTAAATGGCCCGCGATAGAAGAAGCCGCACAGACCATTCGCACCTATGAGCTCGGGCTGATCCCTGGTCTTCTCCAAACCGAGGCATACGCTAGAGCCGTGTTCATGGGAGAACCGGGAGCCGTCCCAGGGGAGGTGGAGAAGGCAGTCAAGGCGAGGCTTCGACGACAGGCCATCATCCATAGGCCGAACCCTCCTGCGCTGTCGTTCATCCTTGATGAGAGCGCCATCCTTCGCCGGATCGGTGGCCGCGAGGCGATGCGAGAACAGCTAGGAAAACTGCTTGCTCTGATGGACCGTTCATGCATTACCGTGCGAATTGTCCCCCTGTCATCGGGCAGCACGGCGGGCCTCATCGGCTCGTTTGTGATCGCACAGGATGACGACACCTACGCGGCGTTCCTGGAGAACACCGAGAACGGAGAGGTCACCCACCAGGCCGACATGCTCCGGAAGCTGAACCAGCGCTGGGAGCTACTGTCCGGCCTGGCACAGGCTACATATGTAAGCAGGGAGATCATACAAAGGGTGGTGGAGTCATGATCG
Source organism: Nonomuraea aurantiaca (assembly GCF_020215705.1). Lineage (GTDB taxonomy): Bacteria > Actinomycetota > Actinomycetes > Streptosporangiales > Streptosporangiaceae > Nonomuraea > Nonomuraea aurantiaca. Next base: position 163,031 of record NZ_JAIWNB010000002.1, read on the forward strand.
ACGAGGAATTGTCCGGAGCCACATGGCGGAAGGCCACAGCCAGCGGAGGAACGGGCGGCAACTGCGTGGAGGTTGCCCCGCTCAGCGGTGGGCGCGTGGGAGTGCGGCACAGCCAGCATCCGGACGGGCCTGTCCTGGTCTACACAAAGGCTGAATGGGACGCCTTCCGGGATGGGATGTCCAAGGGAGAGTTCGACTTCTAGCCAGACCGCCAGGGCTTGCCCGGCTGGTTGGGCGAAGTTAGGCGACTAGAGGCGGCGTCTCAAAAGGCCACGACGCGTGCCCCGGTGGGCGGCGATCGTCCACCCCTACGGTCGGCCGGCGATCGCGCGCGTGTCCAGCGCGTCTGTCCATTCGCTCGTCCGGCAGCTCCTACCCCCAGCGGTCGCTGCTGATTCGCGCCCTGGGGCATGGAGCCGATGACTCTCCTGACGTGCGCCTGCACGACGCTCAGCAGGGAGACGTGTTCGACGGGGCGTCATGTCCGCCCAGCAGTGGCCAGGCAAGTCACAACAAGATCAACACTGTTTGGGCTTGGTACTGACACCTTTCTTGCCGGTACCCCATGGCCGATGCCCTAGACGGCAATCCCACGCTATGCGAATATGTGTTCGATTTGCGAAGATCGTCAGTGGGAGCGGGTCCCGTAGTCATGCCGGGGTGCTCGACTCTCCTCTTCTCCTCCAGAACGGAGTGCCTGTGCGCCCATCAACCTCTGCCCATGCTCCTCTGTCCCGCCGATTAGTCGCCTGGGCCGGGACCCTGCTCCTGACGGCGGCCCTGCTCGCCACTCAGGCGCCCACCGCCGCCACCGCCGCGACCGCCGCCACTGCCGCGACCGCCGCGACCGTCACCGACCTCGGCGTCGCCGGCAAGGGCGGAGACGTGGTGGCGCGCAGCGGCAAGGTCTTCGTCGCCGCCGGTGACCAGATCGTGGTCGCGTCCATCGACGGCAAGGTCATCAACACGATCTCCGGCCTGTCCGGTGCCGTCGCCCTGGCCTCGCCGGAGACCGGCAGGAAGGTGTACGCGGCGCTGCGGGATTCGCATGAAGTGATCGAGATCGACACCACCACGCTGGCCATCACCAAGCGCATCGACCTCACCGCGTACCCGTGCCCGTCGAGCCTGGCGCAGTCGTACGACCGGCTGTGGATCGGATTCGGTTGCGGCGAAGCGGGAGAGGGAGGCGTTCTCGGTCTCATTCCGGCGGCAGCGACACCCACCCCCGTCCGGGTCGGACCGGCCACGACCCAGGCTCCGCTGGTCGCCGTCGCCGGGAACACGCTGGTGGCCGGGGAGCCGGGAGTCAGCCCCGCCACAGTCAAGGTGTACGACATCGACACCACGCCCGCCACTTCGCGCGGCGAGATCCGCGCAGGCGCGGACGGGCTGCCGGCCCTGCGGGATCTCGCACTCGCCGATTACGGGTCGGCGGCGCTGTCGGCGTTGGACGATACCCGCCAGTTCGACGCCTGGGACACGACAGCCCTGACTCAGGGCCGCGCCTACGACAGCAGCGGATTCGGCGAGCACGGCCTCCCCACCGCTGTCGGGGCCAGCCCGAACGGCGCCTACGTCGTGGGCGGCTGGAACTCCTCCGCGGGCGACGCGGCGGAGCTCGTGGTGTACGACGCGACCACCGCGGAGGTCATCTACACAGCCGCCGCCCAGGGGAAGGCGGTGGTGGCGGGCAGCATCGAGTTCTACGGCACACTCACCTTCGCGGTTTTGAAAGAGCCCGGCACCGGGCGGATGCACCTCTGGCGGCTGCCGCCCTCGCCCTACCACTCCTCCACGCTGACCTTGACGGCTCCCTCCAAGGTGACCGCGCTCAAGCAGTCGACCTTCAGCGGACGACTCACGCTGAGCAGCGGACTGCCCCCCGGCGTACAGGCGCTCGAACTGTACCGCTGGCTCCCCGACGGCACTTCCAGGCCGTTCCAGGAGATCACCACGGCGGCGGACGGGACCTACCAATTCACCGACGCCCCGCCGTCCCTCGGGGCGTTCAAGTATCAGGTGTACTGGCCGGGCAACTCATGGTTCTGGGGTAGCGGCTCCTCGGTGACCGTCACAGTGTCCCGGTACGAGCCGACGCTCACCGTGACCGGACCGGCGACGGGCAACGTCGGCGAGCGACTCGAGTTCAGCGGCACCGTCGGTGCCGACGGCATCACCTTCCCGGGGGAGATCATCACCGTCTCGCGTAAGGTCGTCAGCCCGGATGGCAGCGTCACCTCGAAGCACCTGGTGAAGTTGACCACCGCCGCCGACGGGTCGTTCAGCTTCTCGGATACGCCGACCAGGGCCGGGGAACACACGTACACCCTCCTGTTGTTCGGCAGCTCGACCATGGAGTCAGCCAGGACCACCCAGGTGGTCACCGTCCTCCAGCCGCCCGCGTAGCATCCCGACGCCCGGGTGACGGCGACCCGCCTCGCCGTCTCCCGGCCGGCCGGGTGCAGCAGTCCAGGTCGATCGTTCCCACGGTGGCGAATGGATCGCATGACGGTGGAGCCGTCGCAGGTCGGGCTGTCGCCCCAGGCCGATGGGCCGCTGCCGTTGGCGAGCAGGAAGAAGGCGTGATTGCCGACGCCGGAGGAGCGGTGCACGGCCAGGTTGCCGACGGTGGGTGACCAGCAGTCGGCGGACACGCCGCCTCTAGCCGGGCGTCATGGTCTGAGTGCCGATGGCGGCGAGCAGGGCGAGTTTGGTCTCCGATTCGCTGCCCGGCTGCGCGGTGTAGATGACTATCCGCAGGTCGCCGTGCTGGCTGGCGAGGATGTCGCAGTCCAGGTCGATCCTGCCCACCTCGGGGTGGTCGATGCTCTTGGTGGCCTGGTGGTGGTCGGAGACCAGATGGGCGTCCCACTGCGCTCGGAAGGAGTCGCTGTGGTCGCGGAGCTTCTGGACGAACGCGCGTAGCCGCGGGTCGTCGGGATAGCGCGCCGCGGTCCGCCGGAGGTCCGCGACCATCGAGCGCTCGAAGGCCGCCCACTCGGCGGGTGTCATGATGATCCGGTGCGGCTGGCCGGTGTAAGCCTGCCAGAGCACATGGCGGTCCTGCTCGTCGAGGGCCGATGGGTCGCCGATCAGCGCCGCCCAGGGCCGGTTCCAGAGGATGAGCGTCCACATCGCGTCGTACACGGCGATCGGGTGATCATCGAGCCGGTTCAGCAGCCTCCGTACGCTCGCCGGGACCAACTGGCCGATCCGCCCGCTGCCGACCGCATGGCCGGCCAGCAGGAAGAGATGGGTCTGTTCGGCGTCGTCCAGTTGCAGCGCCCGGGCCAGCGCGGCGCACACCTGCGCCGACGGTGTCGAGGCGCGGCCCTGCTCCAGGCGCACGATGTAGTCGGCCGACACGCCCGCCAGCATCGCGAGCTCCTCGCGCCGCAGGCCCCGCGTGCGCCGTTGTCCGTTGGCGGGCAGGCCCGCCTGCGCGGGGGGCAGCCGCTCGCGCCAGACCCGCAGGATCGTCGCCAGTTCGCCGTTGCCACTCACTCTCTCATCGTCGCACCATCTGCCCGGCCCGTGCCTGGTACGGGTGTTCCCAGGAAGACCCTTCGCTGGCACGACCTGCGACGACAGTGTGAGGCTGGAGTCATGACAACGACAGTGATCACCGGGGCGAACAAGGGCCTCGGCTTCGAGACCGCCCGCCAGCTCGTCGCAGCGGGCCATACCGTCTACATCGGCGCACGCAACGCGGACAACGCCCGGCGGGCCGCGAAGGAGCTGGGCGCGCTGCCGCTGCTCATCGACGTCACCGACGAGGCGTCGGTCCAGGCGGCCGCGGAACTCGTGGACAAGGAGCAGGGCGGCCTGGACGTCCTGGTCAACAATGCGGGGATCGCCGGTGGCGCGCCTCCGGCGAGCGAGTTCACCGGGGCGGACCTGGAGACCGTCCTGAACACCAATGTCGTGGGCGTCGTCCGGGTGACCCACGCGTTCCTGCCGCTGCTGCTGCGCGGCGGGCATGGAGTCGTGGTCAACGTCGGCAGCGGCCTCGGTTCGTTCTCCCGGGTTCACGACCCCGAGCGCATCGAGTCCAAGGTGCCCGCCTTGGCCTACACCGCCTCCAAGGCCGCGCTCGCCATGCTGACCGTCCAGTACGCGAGGCTCTGCCCCGAGCTGCGGGTCAACGTGGTCGATCCCGGCTACACCGCCACCGATCTCAACGGCTTCAGCGGGACCCAGACCGTCGAGGAGGGTGCGGCCCCGATCGTCCGAGCCGCGCTGCTCGGCGCCGACGGGCCCACCGGGGCGTTCTTCGACCCCGCCGGAGTGGCACCCTGGTAAGGCGACGCCGCGAAAGGCCTTCCTAGCGCTGTTGCGCGAGCCACTCGTCGAAGGTGGTCGGCGCGATGCGGGCGCCCTCGCCGGGCAGGAGCGCGTTGCCGGCCGCCGCCGGGCCGAATATCGCCGACCACGTGGGCACGAGCTTCACCGTACGGCCGCGCGCCTCGTTGGTGCGCCGGGCCATGTCCACCAGGTCCTGTGGGTCGGGACCGGCGACGTCGACATAACGTCCCCGCGGCTCGCCCACCGCGATCTCGGTGAGGATGTCGGCCACGTCCGCGGGCGCGATCGGCTGTACGAGCAGCGGCGGGATCGTCGCGACACCGTCCTGCTCGGTCCAGCTCGTCAGCAGCGCGGCGAAGTCGTGGAACTGCGTGGCCGGGACGATCGTCCACGGCACCGCTCCCGCGGACACGAGGCGCTCCTGTTCCCGCTTGCCGGCGTAGTGGGCGTTGCCCTCGAGGCGATCGATCCCGACGATCGAGAGCAGCACATGGTGACGGACGCCGGCGCGCTCCTCGGCGGAGAGCAGATTTCGCGTGGCGGTGCCGAAGTAGGCCACCGTCTCGGCCTCGTCGGTCGCCGGTCCGTTGGTGGCGTCGATGACCGCCTCGACGCCGGCCAGCGCGTCGTCGAGGCCGTCGCCGGTCACCAGGTCCACGCCCAGCGAGCGGCTGATCCGCACGACCTCGTGCCCGCCGCGTTCGAGGGCGGCGACGGTGAGGGCCCCGATGTTCCCGGTCGCACCGGCGATCGCGATCCGCATGATGATCTCTCTTTCTCTGGCTGACCCGCGAGACGCTATCACGGACTAAACAGGTCCATAATATCTGCGATAGGCTGGGAGTCGTGAAGCTGCCGGTGAGCACTGAATGGGTTCTGCACTGCGCCACGACGCTGGCGCAGCTCGACGCGGGAGCCAGTGCGTCGGCGGCACAACTCGCGCAGTACTACGACCTTCCGGCGGCCTATCTCACCAAGCAGCTGAAGGCGCTTGTCAGGGCCGGTCTGCTGGCCGCGACCACGGGGCCGCGGGGCGGGTTCCGGCTCGCGCAGCCCCCTTCCGAGATTACGCTCCTGCGGATCGTCGAGGCCGTCGACGGCACGTCCCCTCCGTACGAGTGCCGGGAGATCCGCCAACGAGGACGGGGCGCGCTGCCTGCCGAGGACTGCCGCCGCACCTGCGTCCTCGCCGAGAAGATGGCCGACGCGCACGAGGCATGGCGAGGCAGCCTTGCCGGGGTCACCCTCGCCGACATCCTCGCCGCACTGCCCCCTTCGGCGCCGGCCCGCACCCGGCTGCTCCTGGCGGGGACGGCGTAGGCCGCCCCGCAGGACGGCGAGCTGGCGCAGTCGGGGTACTGGCGAGCTCAACAATCTCAAAGCGCAGGTGAAGGGTTAGACGATCCTGCCCGAAGCGGCGTGCAAACTCCCTAGCAGCGCGTCCCTGGAGGCCACTGCGGCCTCCTCGGCTGTCGTGATCGCCGCGAGGATGGCGGCGGCCAAGCCCGTCGCGTCCAGTCGCCTCCTGCTCCGCGGGGAGATCTCCAACCGGGTGATGGTGCCGAGCGCGTCGGTGACGGCCACAATCCCACCCTCGTCGGCCACGCCGGCGAACTCGGCGGCGCTCCACTCCTCCACCCTCGCCTCCGCCTGCTCGGCGGCGGCGATCAACGCCGCCAGCCGCGCCTGCGCCTCCTCCATGCCCTCCATCGCTCACTCTCCTCGCAGCACGTTGCGGATGTGGCCGTCGAGCGGGTCGGCGGCGCCCTCTGTGCCCGCGGTGTCAGGCGCTTGTCCCGTCAGATCCTGGACGACCTGAGTCAGCCGCTCCCCCATCGCGAGGTGGGCCGCGGCGATCGCCTCACAAACGGCCTGGGCGAGCTGGACGTGGTCCAGGCCGCGCAGGCCGCGCGGGTCGATGGACAACCCGCGCAGGCGGCCGGTGCCGGACACCTCGGCGCGGACGACCTCGGACGGGTCGGCGCCCGCCAGCCGTTCCTCCTCCAACTCGCCCAGCGCCCCGGCCAGGGTGCGCGCCCAGCCGTCCGTCTCGCGCAGCAGTCCGTCGACATCGTCCTGCCGACCCCCGGCGAACGCCTCGACATGCCTCATGAGGCTTCCTTCGACATGGGAACCCAGTAGTTTTCCAGCTGGGCGGGGTCCGAGATCGCAGGCGTGAGGTGGAGATCGCGTGCCCCCAGCGCCGGGTTGCCGGACCGGTAGAAGGCGCCCCTCAGATCGTTGAGCTTGAGTTCGAGCTTGTTGAGGGTGCCCTCGTAGGAGTTGTACACGTCGGCGAACTGCTTGACCAGATTTCCTGCCGCGCTCATGAACAGGCCCACCTGGGTCATCAGGGCGACCCTCCCCACCGGGTGTGCGCTCATGGCGGCGACGGTGCGCAGTATGGGGGCCGAAGTGGCGTAGAGCCCGAACACCGACAGGTCGTACTCCAGTACCTCTTTGTACTGGCCGTGCATGGCGCCGCTCATCTCGTCAGTGATCTTGCCAAGCTGGCCGTACAAGCCGTTGACGTTAAATCGGACGTACTGCTGGAGCGTATCCCTCGCTTGGCCCTTCCAGTTGGGGGAGATGTCGTCAAAAAAGGCACGCCACAAGTCGGACCGGCTGCCTTCCAGCAGTCCGGCCATGCTCTTCCACTGCTCACGCCGATCGTAGAACAGGAACGGGTTGCCCAGGTTGAGGGTGGCCGCCACGTCCAGCGCGAGCGCGGCGACGCCGAGCCCCGAAACAGCCATCGCGGCCCTGTTGGACTGGCGCAGCGGATTCAGCTCCGTGATCAGCCGCTTGTAGAAGCCGGGGTCGGTGCGCGGCTTGGGAGCGACTGTGACGGTCCGCTGTACGGTGCCGCCGGCGTTGGAGACGTAGAGCTGCTGATTGGCCACAGGGGTGGTGCTGCCCGGCACGATCAGCTTCGGCGGTTCTCCAGACGGAGTCGACATCGCGAATCTCTCCTCACTCGGCGGTGCTGGCCCGCGCGGCGGCGACGTAGTTGTCTGCGGCTTTGTCAATCTTGCCGCTGTCGGTGCGCAGCACTTCGGAGAGGATGCCCGCGCTGTCCCGCCAGGTGTCGGCGATGGTGTTCAACCGGTTGACGAACATCAGCCCGACAATGGGCACTCCGGCCATGGGAGCCAGATTCCAGCCCTCGAAGCGAGGAGTCCACTGCTTGACGGTGTCCACGCCGGTGGCCGAGTCGTCCATGGTGCTGGCGAACTTCCGCACGTACCCCGCGTCGGTCTCGTAGCCTTTCGCGGGGCTGTCGGTGTCCTCGGGCAGTGGCGCGGACTTGGCCAGTGAGGCCTGCACCGGCTGCGCGCGTAGCCGCGACGGGAGGCACAGGGGCGGCGGGCACGCGGGGATGTGCGGGCACGGGCTTACCAGCGACGGCGAGGGGCCGGGCGTCCCGAACGCCGGCGAGCCCGTGGAGGCGGTCGGCGAAGGGTTACTGGGCGGTTGACTGGCCATGGATAAAGGTTTATCGGACGACACGGGACATTTTTACCACGATCATGGTAAATGACCGCGCGAACCCCCGTTTCCGCAGGGTGGGGGGTTTCTGTCGGTAGTGATCTCTATGGCCCCTGCCATGACGAGCTGGGACGAGATACGCGGACCAGTTGACCAGGCTCGTCCCCGGCCAGCCAGGAAAACCAGGTGCGGCGACCGGCGGGCCGGGAGTAGAAACGGCGTCATGGACGAGCAGCCCCTGCCGGGTGGCAGGCATGTCGGCGGAGTGCGCATCGGTGAGACCGTCCATCGGCCCGCCAACCCGTGGACGCGCACCGTCCACACCGTGCTGGCCCATCTGGAGGCGGCCGGGTTCGAGGGGGCGCCGCGGGTGCTCGGGTTCGACGAGCGGGGGCGCGAGGTGCTGACCTACCTCCAGGGCGACACGATCGGGGAGCAGGTTCCCTGGCCCGCGTGGCCCTGGTCGGACAGCGCGCTCAAGCAGGTCGGGGCCTGGATGCGGCGGCTGCACGACGCTACGGCGACGTTCGTGCCCGAGCCGGACGCGGTCTGGTTCACCGGGCGTCCCTGGCGGCCGGGGCTGGTCATCGGGCACCACGACGCCTCGCCTTACAACGCGGTCTGGCAGGAGGACGACCTGGTCGGGTTCGTCGACTGGGACACCGCCGGGCCGTCCTCGCGGGAGCGCGATCTGGCCTACAGCGCGTTGACGTGGGTTCCGCTGCACGCCCGGCGCGTCGTCACCGAGCAAGGGTTCACGGCGTTCGAGGACCGGTCCCGGCGGCTGCACCTGCTGCTCGACGCCTACGGCTACGAGGGGGACCGTACGGCGTTCCGCTCCGAGGTGGTCGACCGGGCGCGGATGAACGCCGAGGTCATCCGCCGGCTCGCCGAAGGCGGTGAGCCGGTCTACCAGGCGCTCCTGCCGTTCGCCGCGAACCTCGAACAGGCCGTGGTCGAGATCGAGGCGCTGCCGGAGAGCTTCTGGAAGCGCGGCTGAGGCCCGTCCGCCGGGAGACGTGACCTTTTTGTGATCTCACGGGCGTGACATCTCCGGAAAATAGGAGATAATGAATACGAAGTCCAGCAGAGGGCTTCGTCTCGTTGTTATCGAGGCGTGTCTCTGTCTGGGCTTTTGTCTTTGGACGGGACCGCCTGCAGTAGATATGAGGAGCAGGAATGACCGTCCAGCAGGCTCACGCTCAGCCTAAGGCACTCGTGCTCGACGAGATGACCGCCGAACAACTCCTGGTCGAAATGGTCAAGCCGGAGACCTCCGAGCTCGACAAGGTACGGATCCGCGAGCGTCTCGTGGCAATGCACGAGTGGCTGGCCAACGACATCACCCGCCGCTACCGCTACCGCGGCGAGCCCATCGAAGACCTGCGCCAGGCCGCCTACGTCGGCCTCATGAAGGCCATCAACGGCTTCGACGCCGAGCTCGGCCACGACTTCCGGGGCTACGCGGTCGTCACCATGACCGGCGAGGTCAAGCGCCACTTCCGGGACCGTACCTGGGCCATCCGGGTGCCGCGCGTCTACCAGGAGCGCCGCTCCGAGCTCAACAAGCTCGTCTCGGACCTCAGCCAGACCCTCGGCCGCTCCCCGACGGTCGCCGAGCTGGCCGAGAAGATGAAGATCTCCCAGGAGGACGTGCTGCTCACGATGGACGCCTCGGCGGCCTACAGCACGCTCTCGCTCGACGCCCCGACGGGTGTCGACGACGACTCCGCCTCCCTCGGTGACGTCATCCCCGAACACGACGAATCCCTCGACTCCCTGGTCGACAAGCACGCCGTCAAGCCGCTCATCGACGCGCTGCCCGTGCGGGAGAAGAAGATCCTGCTGCTGCGCTTCTACGGCAACATGACGCAGGCCGAGATCGCCGCGGAGTTCGGGATCTCGCAGATGCACGTCTCGCGCATCCTGCGCAAGGTCCTCGACGACCTGCGCAAGGGCCTGTCGGACTGAGGTCCCGGACACGGCTCCGGCCGGCGCCACGCCGGCCGGAGCCGCGTCATTCCAGGCGTCATCGCACGCGTCACCGCTACGGCCGGGCTGAGGCCCGGCCGTAGCGGCGTCACTGCAACTCGACACCGATCAGGCACGTGTCGTCGTCGGTGTCGGAGTTGCAGTGCGTCAGCAGGTGGTCCAGCCGCAGGTCGAGGGTACGAGCCGGCTGCCCGGCGATGACGAGCAGGTGGCTCTGGGCATGCTGCAGGGCCCGGTCCCGGCGTTCGATGAGCCCGTCCGTGTACATCATCAGGGTGTCGCCGGCTTCGAGCTGCAGCTGCCCCTCCTCGTACGACGCCTCCGACACCGCGCCGAGCAGCAGCCCCTGCACCATCGGTAGCTCCGCCGCGCTCGCCCCCCGGACCAGGAGCGGCGGCAGGTGCCCGGCGCGGGCCCAGCGCAGGACCTTGCTCCGCGGGTCGTACAGGCCGCAGATCGCGGTCGCGGTCACGCTGTCGGTGAGGTGGTGGGCGACGAGGTTGAGCCAGGTCAGCAGCTGGCCGGGTCCGGCGCCGGTCGCGGCCAGGCCGCGCAGGGCGTTGCGCAGCACGACCATGCCGGTGGCCGCCTGGATGCCGTGTCCGGCCACGTCGCCCACGGACAGGAGCACCTGCTTGGACGGCAGCACGACGGCGTCGTACCAGTCGCCGCCGACCAGGTGCTCCTCCTCGGCGGGGCGGTAGCGGACGGCGATCCGCAGCCCGAAGGCGTCCGTCGTCTCGTGCGTCGACGGCATGATGGCCCGCTGCAGCTGCAGGGCCAGGCGGTTGCTCTCGGCGGTCTGCTGCTCGCTGTGGGCGAGCTGGTCGCGGGTCGCGGCGAGCGCCACCTCGGTCCAGTGCTGGGATGAGATGTCCTGATAAGCGCCGCGGACGGCCAGCAGCCGGTCGTCGGCCCCGAAAACCGGCTCCGCCACCACGCGGATGTGCCGGGCGATCCCGTCGGGCCGCTGGAGCCGGAAGGCCGTCGAAGCCGAGCGCCGATGGTGCAGCACGGTGCGCAGGAACCGGCCGATGCCGGTCTCGTCGTCGGGATGGGCGTGCTCGCGCAGCCGTTCGAGGGGTATCGGCTCGTCGGCGGGAGACAGGCCGTACAGGTCGAAGAGCTGGTCGTTCCAGGTGACCTCGCCGGTGAGCGCGTTCTCCTCGAAGCCGCCGATGCGGCCCAGGCGCTGGGCGTGCTGCAGGATGCCGGCCAGCCGCGCCCCTTCGTCGTGCGGCCGCCAGATGAGCAGCACGCAGTCGCCGTGGCGGGTGGCGCTGACGCCGGCCTCGGTGTTCAGCCGCACCTGGTCCACCAGCGTGGCGAGGGACATGCGCTCGGTACGGAACGGCTCGCCGGTCGCGCGCACGTGCTCGACCTTGGCGAACAGGCCGCCGTCCTCGGCCGCCAGCGGGTACGCCTCCAGCAGCAGGGCCCCGGTGACCCGGTGGCGCGGGCGGCCGGCCGGGTCGGCGAACAGGCCGTTGGTGTGCACGATGCGGAAGTCGGTCAGTCTGCCACCGCTGTCGAGATGCGGACAGAGCACCAGGGCGGGATCGTGCAGCCCGTCGGCCAGGTTGACGAGCTCGGAGAAGCCTGGGTCGGGCGATGCGGGCCCGGCCGGCCCGACCGGCGGGAACACGTCCAGAGTATGGGCGCACAGATCCGCCAGGGCCTCGATCTGCCGCTCTATCTGCGGCGGTTGCGGCTCCAGGTCGTGCGGCCAGCCGATCTCCAGGACGCCCAGGATGCGGCCGCCCGTGCCGGCGGGCACCGACACCCGCCCGCCTTCGGCCGCCTGCCGGTGCCCGACGGTGGGCAGGCCGGCCTCACGCAAAGCCGGGAACCAGACGGTCCGGCGCTCCGTGAGAGCCTGGCGAGCCGGGGTGGCCACGCCGGGAGGGACGTACCGCCACCGCATGGCCTCTTCGGCGCTGAGCCCCGCGTAGCCGGCCAGGCTGAGCGAGGCGTCGGGACCGGCGGCCCACACCGCGACCGTCGTCGCGCCGAGCGGCGCCAGCGCGTGCTCCAGGAGCGACTCGGCGACCGCCTGGGTGTCGGTCGCGCCGAGCGCGCCGCTCTCGGCGGCGCGCAGCCGCAGGGAGACGGAGGGGCGAGCACGGTCGTGGTCCGTCGTTGCCGAGCGCAGGAACTCACCGGCCGTCTCGCTGATGCGATCCTGCGCCGCCTGGTCGATGATGACCGAGGCCAGCTCCAGCTGCGACATCCCGGCCTGCTCGGCGAGCGTGGTGAGCTGGCGGGCGGCGTGGGCCGGGCCGCAGCGCAGCCGCTCGACCAGGACGCCCTTGGCCAGCTCGATCAGCGCGCGCCCGTCGGCGGCCAGGTGGGCGTCCTGGATCTCCTTGCGCAGCCGTTCGATCGTGGCGGCCAGCCGGCCTACGTTCGCGTCATCGGCCGACGCCTCCGCATAGGTGCCGGAGGCGTCGCCGGCCTGCTGTGCTGGTTGCAACGTGGGACTCCTGGATATGGACACGAGCTTGCCCGGGGGACTGCGCTAGGAACTCATCCAGCGCTGGATCACCTCGATGAGATGGTCGGAGTCGACCGGCTTGGTGACGTAGTCGCTCGCTCCCGCCGCGAGCGACTTCTCCTGGTCGCCCGGCATGGCCTTGGCGGTCACCGCGATGATGGGCAGGGTGGCGTACTGGGGCATCGCCCGGATCGCCTCCGTGGCGGCATAACCATCCATCTCCGGCATCATCACATCCATCAGGATGAGGTCGGTCTCCGGGTGGGTGATGAGCGTGTCGATGCCCTTGCGGCCGTTCTCCGCGTGCAGCACGTTCATGCCGTGGATCTCCAGCATGCTGGTGAGCGCGAACAGGTTCCTGGCGTCGTCGTCGACCACCAGCACCGTACGCCCGGCCAGCGTGTCGTCCACCTCGCGCCCGGCGGGCACGCCCACGTTGGCCGGCCGGACCAGGGGGAGCACGTCGCTCGGCTGGTCGGCGGTCAGGTGCAGGGCGATGCGCTCGCGCAGCTCGTCGAGGCTGGAGAGCAGCTCCAGCGGCCGGTTGCTGGCGCGGGCCTGGAGGGTCGCCTCCTGCTGCGGGTTGGTGCGCCAGTTGTTGTAGGCCAGGACCGGCACCTGTTGGAGCGCCGGGTCGCCGTCCATGGCCTCCAGCAGGCCGTACGCCGCCATGTCGGGCATGTCGATGTCGAGGACGATGCAGTGGCACGGTTCGGCGGCGAGCGTGGCGGCGGCCTCCTCCGGGCCCGCGGCGGTGACCACCTCGACGGTCCCGTTGAGGTGGGCCAGGTCGCGGGTGTTGGCCAGGTCGGTCACGACGCTCTCGGCGACCAGGGAGAGCAGCCCGCGCTGCCGCTCCTCAATGATCAGGAGCCGCCGTTGCTGCGGCACCACGGGCGCGGCGGGCAGGCTCTGCCTGGCGGCGGACGGCAGCGGCTTGGACTCGGGGGCGGAGTAGTCCTCGAAGTCGGGGCGCGCGATCGGCAGGTAGAGCGTGAAGACGCTGCCCTGTCCCGGGGTGCTCTGCGCGGTGATGCCGCCGCCGAGCAGGTAGGCGATCTCGCGGCTGATCGACAGGCCCAGCCCGGTGCCGCCGTACTTGCGGCTGGTGGTGCCGTCGGCCTGCTGGAACGCGCCGAAGATCACCTCCAGCTGCTGCTCGGGGATGCCGATGCCGGTGTCGATGACCCGCAGGGCCACGGCCGCGCCGTGCGGGCGCGCCGGAATGGGCAGCTCGGCCGGGCTGGCCGGCTCGATCCGTAGCTCGACGCTGCCCGTCTCGGTGAACTTGACCGCGTTGGAGAGCAGGTTGCGCAGCACCTGGCGCAGCCGCGAGTCGTCGGTGAGCAGCTCGGTCGGCACGCCCGGAGCGGTGGTGATCAGGAAGTCCAGGCTCTTCTGCGTGGTCATCGGCCGGAAGGTGGCCTCGACGTAGTCGAGCAGCTGGCGCAGCGACACGCGTTCGGGGTTGATGTCCATCTTGCCGGCCTCGACCTTGGACAGGTCGAGGATGTCGTTGATCAGCTGCAGCAGGTCCGAACCGGCCGAATGGATGATGCCCGCGTATTCGACCTGCTTGGCCGTGAGGTTACGGGTGTGGTTCTGGGAGAGCAGCTGGGCCAGGATGAGCAGGGAGTTGAGTGGGGTGCGCAGCTCGTGGCTCATGTTGGCCAGGAACTCACTCTTGTACTTGGAGGCCAGCGAGAGCTGCTGGGCCCGCTCCTCCAGCTCCTGCCTGGCCTGCTCGATCTCCAGGTTCTTGGTCTCGATGTCGCGGTTCTGGGTGGCCAGCAGCGTCGCCTTCTCCTCCAGCTCCGCGTTGGAGCGCTGCAGCTCCTCCTGCTGGCTCTGCAGCTCGGCCGAGCGGGTCTGCAGCTCGACGGTGAGCCGCTGCGACTCCACGAGCAGCTCGTCGGTGCGGGCATTGGCGACGATGGTGTTGAGGTTGACGCCGATGGTCTCCATCAGCTGGTCGAGGAAGGCGCGGTGGACCGGGGTGAAGGCGTAGACCGAGGCCAGCTCGATGACGCCGAGCACCTGCTCCTCGGCCACGATCGGCAGCACGATCACCGAGACGGGGGCCGTCCGGCCGAGCCCGGAGGAGACGGTGATGTAGTCGGCCGGGATGTCGGTCATGGCGATGGTCTTGTGGGTGCGCGCCGCCTGGCCGACCAGCGCCTCGCCGATGCGGAACCGGATCGGCCGCTCGGGGTCGGCGGCGAAGCCGTACGCGCTGATGAGCTGCAGCTCGGTCTCCTCGGCCAGGAAGAAGGCGCCGTACTGGGCCGAGACCAGGGGTGCCAGCTCGTCCATCACCAGCACGGCGACCGTGGCCAGGTCGCGATGCCCCTGCATCAGCCCGGACATGCGGGCCAGGTTGGACTTGAGCCAGTCCTGCTCCTCGTTGGCCCGGGTGGTCTCGCGCAGCGACTCCACCATCGAGTTGATGTTGTCCTTGAGGTCGGCGAGCTCTCCCTCCGCGTCCACGGTGATGGAGCGCGTCAGGTCGCCCGAGGTGACCGCGCTGGTCACCGCGGCGATGGCGCGGACCTGGCGGGTGAGGTTGCCGGCCAGCTCGTTGACGTTCTCCGTCAGCCGCTTCCAGGTGCCGGAGACCCCTTCGACCTCGGCCTGGCCGCCCAGCCGCCCTTCGCTGCCGACCTCGCGGGCCACCCTGGTGACCTCCGCGGCGAAGGAGGACAGCTGGTCGACCATCGTGTTGATGGTGGTCTTGAGCTCCAGGATCTCGCCGCGCGCGTCGACGTCGATCTTGCGCGTCAGGTCGCCCCGGGCCACCGCCGTGGTCACCTGGGCGATGCTGCGTACCTGGTTGGTCAGGTTGTCGGCCATCGAGTTGACGTTGTCGGTGAGGTTCTTCCAGGTGCCCGCCACGTTCGGCACCCGGGCCTGGCCGCCGAGCTGGCCTTCGGTGCCGACCTCGCGGGCGACCCGCGTGACCTCGTCGGCGAAGGCGGAGAGGGTGTCGACCATCGTGTTGATGGTCTCGGCGAGCGCGGCGACCTCGCCCTTGGCCTCGACGGTGATCTTCTGCGACAGGTCGCCCTTGGCCACCGCGGTGGCGACCTGGGCGATGCTGCGTACCTGGCTGGTCAGGTTGGAGGCCATGACGTTGACGTTGTCGGTCAGGTCCTTCCAGGTGCCCGACACGCCGCGCACCGTGCCCTGGCCGCCCAGGTTGCCCTCGGTGCCGACCTCGCGGGCGACCCTGGTGACCTCGTCGGCGAACGCGGAGAGCTGGTCGACCATCGTGTTGATGGTCTCCTTCAGCTCCAGGATCTCGCCTCGGGCGTCCACCCGGATCTTCTGCGACAGGTCGCCCTTCGCCACCGCCGTGGTGACCTCGGCGATGCTGCGGACCTGGGCGGTGAGGTTGTCGGCCATGACGTTGACCGACTCCGTGAGGTCCTTCCAGGTGCCGGAGACGCCCTTGACGTCGGCCTGCCCGCCGAGCCGCCCGTCGGTGCCGACCTCGCGGGCGACCCTGGTGACCTCGTCGGCGAAGGAGGACAGCTGGTCGACCATCGTGTTGAGGGTGTTCTTGAGCTCCAGGATCTCGCCTCGGGCGGCGACGGTGATCTTCTGCGACAGGTCGCCCCGGGCCACGGCGGTGGCCACCTGCGAGATGTTGCGGACCTGGGCGGTGAGGTTGCCGGCCATGAAGTTCACCGAGTCGGTCAGGTCCCGCCAGGTGCCCGCCACGCCCTTGACGTCGGCCTGGCCGCCCAGCTCGCCCTCGGTGCCGACCTCGCGGGCCACCCTGGTGACCTCGTCGGCGAAGGAGGACAGCTGGTCGACCATCGTGTTGACGGTGTTCTTCAGCTCCAGGATCTCGCCTCGGGCGGCGACGGTGATCTTCTGCGACAGGTCGCCCCGGGCCACGGCCGTGGTCACCTGGGCGATGCTGCGTACCTGGTCGGTGAGGTTGCCGGCCATGGCGTTGACGGACTCCGTGAGGTCCTTCCAGGTGCCGGACACGGCCGGCACCTCGGCCTGCCCGCCTAGCCGCCCCTCGGTGCCGACCTCGCGGGAGACGCGGGTCACCTCGGAGGTGAACAGCGAGAGCTGGTCGACCATCCCGTTGAAGACAGAGGCGATCTCCCCGAGCAGCCCGTCGGCGTCGTCCGGAAGCCGGGTGCCGAAGTCGCCGTCGCGGACTGCGGTCAGGCCGGCCAGCAACTGCCGGAGCTCTGGTTCGCCGACTTCGCCGACGTCACGGGTCCGCTTGGGACGGCCGGACGAACGTGAGGCCCCCGCTGCGTCACTCATGTTCACCCCTGGTAAAGATCCTGCAGTTGTCAAAGCTTCACCAGGAGAATAGTCAAGAGTGCGAGCTCATCGTGCAGATCGCCGAGTGTCGGTCAAGCAACTGTCTGAAAGCCTTGATAGAAGGTCAGGATTTGCGGCCGACCGCGCCATATTGCGAGACTTCCTGGCCGCGATATTGGGTGGTCGGCTCGGGGTGCCACTTCGGCAGCGACACCATGCCCGGCTCCACCAGTTCCATCCCCTTGTAGAACTCCATGAGCTGTTCGGTCGTGCGGATCGTGATGGGCGTGGCGCCGCTGTCGTTCCAGATGGCCGCCGCGCGGTCCATGGCCGGGCTGCGTACGCTGGAGGCGACGGTCAGGTAGCTGCCCGAAGGCAGCGCCCGCATCAGCTCGGCGACGACCGTGTACGCCTGCTCGTCGTCCGGCACGAACTCCACCACGCCCAGCAGCATCAGGCCCACCGGCCGCGTGAAGTCCAGCGCCTCGGCGTGTTCCAGGATAGTCGCCGGGTCGCGCAGGTCGGCGTCGATGTACGTGGTCAGGCCCTCGTCGGTGCCGCGCAGCAGGGCGCGGGCGTGGGCCAGGACGATCGGGTCGTTGTCGACGTACACGATGCGCGCGTCGGGCGCGGCGGCCTGGGCCACCTCGTGGGTGTTGTCGGCCGACGGGATGCCGGTGCCGATGTCGAGGAACTGGCGCACCCCCGCCTCCACCACCAGATGCCGCACCACGCGGGCCAGGAACTCCCGCTCGGCGCGGGCGATGACGGCCAGCTCCGGCATGACCTCGAGGATCTGCTCGCCCGTCTCGCGGTCGGCGGCGTAGTGGTCCTTGCCGCCCAGCCAGTAGTCGAAGACACGGGCCGGATGGGCCACTGAGGTGTCTATGCGGCTGAGCTGTTCCATTACGTCGTCGTTCGCGTCCTCGGTCATCAGAGGTCCCCAGGTCGTCGCGGTAGAGGAGGGATCTTTCCGGGCTCAGCCTAGGGGTCATTCCTCCGGCAAATCGCAAGAATCACGACATGTGATCATTTGAATACTTGACATGGATCAAAGGGCACCTGGAAACTCTCCTGCACCACTGGACAGATGGTTCGGTAAACGTTTACAGGGAGCGACCGATGCCCTTATCTCGATGGAGCGGTGTCGGTGCGCTCGTGGCCCTCGCCCTCGTCGTGCTGCTGGCCGTACCGGGAGAGGCACGCGTGCGGGCCGACCGGACCGGGACGATCACCGCGGCCGCCGCGCCCTCGGCGGCGCTGGGGGAGAACATCGCCTACAACCTCTACCTGCCGTACGGCTACGCCAAGGGCGCCGATCGCTATCCGGTGCTGTACCTGCTGCACGGCCGCGGCGACACGATGCAGGCGTGGACCCGGGTCAAGGACACGCTCGACGCGATGATCCGGACCCGGCGGATCCCGCCGCTCATCGCCGTCATGCCCGACGCGCCGTGGAGCGAGCGCGGCAGCTGGTACGTGGACTCCCGCTACACCGGCTCCGACCTGCCAGGACGGCCCGTCGAGACCGCGCTGACCCGCGACCTGGTGGCCCACGTGGACGCGACGTACCGTACGGCGCCGATCCGTCAGGCCCGCATGGTCGGCGGCTACTCCATGGGCGGCTCGGGCGCGCTGCGCTTCGCGCTGGCCCACCAGGACCTGTTCGGCAGCGCCATCGTGCTCAGCCCGGCCGTCTACACGCCGCTGCCGCCGGGCGACTCCTCCACCCGTGACTACGGCGCCTACGGCCAGGGCGGCGAGAAGTTCGCCGACGCGGTCTACCGCGAGCTGAACTACCCCGCCCTGCTCCCCAAGCTCGACCAGGACCTGCCCGTACGGCTGTTCGTGGCCGTCGGCGACGACGAGTACGCCAACCCCGACCCCGCCGACGCCCAGCACGACCTCGACTTCGAGTCCGCCGCGCTCTACAACGCGGCCAGGCGCTCGCCCGCGGTCTCGGCGCAGTTGCGGGTGCTCGACGGCGGCCACGACTGGACCGTCTGGGCGCCCGCGTTCGAGCAGGCGATGGCCGAGCTCGGCCCGGGGCTGAGCGTCACGCCGCCGGCCGGGCTGCCCGCCCCGCTGTACGGCACGGCCGCCCAGGACTGGGCCGGTGGCGTCGCGGCACACGCCGACGGATCGCTGACCACCGGGTTCGCGGCGAGCGGGCCCGTCGGCGGCCGGCCGTACGCGGGCCGCCTCGACGCGGTGCTGGTCCGCGGCGGAGCGGACGGCTGGACCAGGCAGCTCGGGACCGCCGCCGACGAGCGGTTGTACGGCGTCGCGGCGCTGCCCGACGGTGGCGTGCTCGCGGCCGGCTACACCAAGGGCGACCTGGACGGCCACCACGCGGGCAACGCCACGGATGACGCGTTCGTGGTCCGACTCGACGCGAAGGGCGCGGTCCGCTGGATCACCCAGTTCGGCGCGCCGGGCGTGGCCGACCGCCTCTACGGCCTGGCCGCCGCCCCCGACGGCGGCGCCTACGTGGCCGGCTACACCAAGGGCGCGCTCGACGGGGCCAACAGCGGGGACAAGGACGCGCTGGTCGCCCGCCTGTCCGCCGACGGCGCGCTCTCCTGGGTCCACCAGTACGGCGGGGTGGGCGAGGACAAGGCGTACGGTGTTGCCTCGGACGGGACGAACCTCTACGTGACGGGCAGCGCGACCTCGGCCCTGCCGGGGACGGCCGCACTCGGCGGGCTCGACGGCTGGCTCGCCGCCTACGACCCGAACGGGACCCGGAAGTGGGCCACCACGGTGGGCGGCACCGGTGACGACCGGCTGAACGCGGTGGCCGTCACCACGGCGGGCCTCGCGGTCGCCACCGGGCGCGTCGGCGGCGACCTGGTCGCGGCGGCGTACACGGGCGCGGGCAAGCAGCGCTGGCAGGCCACCGTCGCCACCCCGGCCGCCGACGAGGGCGCCGCCGTGGTGCCACTGCCCGGCGGTGCGGTCGAGCTGGCCGGATACACCCGGGGACGGGTGGGCGTGGTGGCCGGCGCGGCCGACGTCCTGACGGTCCGGCTCGACGGCAAGGGGAAGCAGCAGGCCGCCGCCCAGCTCGGCACCGCCCGTGACGACGGCGTCGACCCGTTCTCCGAGGTCAACCTGTACGCCGCCGCCACCCCGTCGGGGCAGGTGGCCGTCTCCGGCCTGACCTACGGCACGCCGACCGGCGGCGAGGCACCGGGCAACGGCGACGTCTTCACCACCACGATCGACCCGGCCACCGGCCTGCCCGTCGCCAAGGGGTGACGCGGTCGGCAAGGGTGACGCGGTCGGCGCGGTTTGAATCGAGCCGCGCCGACGCGGTCGGCCTGGTTTGAAGCGGGCCTCGTCGACGCGTCGACGAGGTCAGGACGGGGTGAGGAGGCCCGCGTCGACGATGGCGCGGCCGAAGGGGCGGGCCAGCTCGGCGAGGCGTTCGCAGCCCTCCTCGCCCAGCGCCGAGTAGGCGGGCAGGGCCAGCGCGTCGGTGCGGGCCTCGATGTGCTGGCGCAGCGTCTTGCCCTCGGCGCTGAGCGTGTGGCCGTCGAGGAGACCGCGTTCGCGCAGGTGCTCCCCGGCGGCCGCCCACTCCGGCTCGGGCCAGGCCCGGCTCAGCTTGAGGAAGTCCACCGGGACCTCCCCGCTGGCGGCGTGCAGCACGAGCGCGTCCAGCGGCCCGACGCCCTCGGTGACCAGCGTGCTGATGTGCCCGTCGCCGCGGAACTCGCGCAGCAGCGTCTGCGCGTGCCACAGCTGGAGCAGCGGGTCGTCCGGCCAGGGCAGCGCGGCGTGGGCGGCGAACAGCGGCCGGCCCTGCGGGTGCTCGCAGGCGGACTCGGCGGCGCGGCGGGCCAGCGCGAGGACCGTGTCCAGCTCGGGCTGCTCGTGGATGCCCGCCCGGCGCAGCGCCTCGTCGGCCGCCTCGTACCGCGCGGCCAGCACCTGCTCGGGCGTCACCAGGTCCCAGGCGGCGGGCAGCGCCTTCCGTACGAGGGCGGGGTTGAAGTTGTAGAAGGTCGCGATGACCAGCTCGGCGGAGGCGCGGCCGAGCGCCGCCCCGCGCGAGGCGAAGTAACCGGAGCGGCCGTTCAGCCCCAGCGCGGCGTACCGCTTCCGGCCCTCGGGGACGAAGTAGATCATCCCGTGCACCGGCTCCAGCCGCCGCCAAGCCTGCCGCGCCGCCTTCATGTCAACGTTCATGCCAACGTCCCCCTTCATGCCAGCGAGTCCACGAACCGTGCCATCCCGGCCAGCCACCGGTCGGGATCGTCGGCTTTACGGCGGGCGAAGTCGGCCACCTCGGGGTGCGGGAAGATGTGGAACCGCTCCGCCGCCAGCCCCTCGACCACCGTGCCGGCCACGTCGGCCGGGTCGAGGATCGCCCCCGACGCGCCGACCGCGCGGGCCGTCAGGTGGTCCTCCGCGACGCCGCGCTCCAGCATGGCGGTCCGTACGCCTTGCGGGCACAGCACGCTGACCTTGACACCCTTGGTCGCGTAGTGGATCGAAACCCACTCGGCGAAGGCGATGGCCGCCGCCTTGGTCACCGCGTAGGGGGCGTCGCCGGGGCAGCTGATCAGTCCGGCCGCCGAGCAGGTGTTGAGCAGGTAGCCGCCGCCCCGCTCTACCATGCCGGGCACGACCGCCCGCGCGGCGTACACGTGGGCCCGCAGGTTGACCGACCACAGGCTGTCCCATTCCTGGTCGGTGGCGTCCAGCCCGTGCCCGGCGATGATGCCCGCGTTGGAGCAGAACAGATCGGGCGGCCCGAAGGGCGTCTCCGCCAGCGCGGCCACCTCGGCCTCCACCGACACGTCGGTCCGTACGGCCACGGCCCGGTCGCCGATCTCCTTGGCCACCGCGCCCGCGCCCTCCTCGTCGAGGTCGGCGACCACCACTCCGGCCGCCCCCTCCGCGGCGAACCTGAGCGCCATGGCCCGGCCGATCCCGCTCGCCGCCCCCGTGACGACGACGACCTTGTCCCGCACCCGCATGAAGCCACCTTCCTAACCGACCAGCCGGTATCCAGAACGTAGTTCTATTAACGGTGGCGAGTCAACGTTTCGATGGCGCGCTTGAGGATCTTGCCGGTGGGGCTCATGGGCAGTTCGTCGGCGAACGTGACGTGCCGGGGGTATTTGTAGGCCGCCACCCGCTCCCTGACGAAGGCCCGCAGCTCGTCGGCCTCGACCGGCGCGCGCAGCGTCACCACGGCCGCGATCTCCTCCCCGAGCTCCGGGTGCGGGACCCCGATGACCGCCGCCTGCCGGACGGCGGGATGCTCGTACAGGACCTCCTCCACCTCGCGCGGGTAGACGGTGTAGCCACCCCGGATGATCACGTCCCGGCGCCGGTCGACCAGGAAGAAGAACCCGTCGTCGTCGACCCGGCCGAGGTCCCCGGTGCGGAACCAGCCGTCGCGGATCGCCTCCGCCGTGGCGGCCGGGTCGTTCCAGTAGCCCTTCATCACGTTGGGACCCCGGACGACGATCTCGCCGATGTGGCCGGTCGGCACCTCGCCGCCGTCCTCGTCGACCACCTTCATCTGGACGTCCTTGATCGGGCGGCCGATCGACCCCGGCCGGGTGCCGTTGCGGCCCCGGTTGGACGAGGCGACGGGCGAGGTCTCGCTGAGCCCGTAGCCCTCCACGATCGAGCAGCCGAACCGCGTCTCGTACGCCCGCAGCACGTCGAGCGGCAGCGCCGCCCCGCCGGAGACCAGGATGCGCAGCAGTGACATGTCGGAGGCGCCCGGATGGTCGAGCAACGCGATGTACATGGTCGGCACGCCCTGGAAGACCGTGACGCCGTCGCGCCGGATGACCTCCAGCGCCCGGCCCGCCTCGAAGCGCGGCAGCAGCGTGAGGCGAGCGCCGGCCTGGACGGTGGCGTTGAGCGAGCAGGTCTGCCCGAAGGAGTGGTAGAGCGGCAGCGCCCCGAGCACGACGTCGTCCACCCCGAGCGCGTGCATGCGGGCGACGGCCGCGGCGTTGCCGCCGAGGTTGCCGTGAGTCAGCTCGACGCCCTTGGCCCGGCCGGTGGTGCCGGAGGTGTAGTGGATGACCGCCGTCTCGCCGTCGGCGCGCGGGGTGACGTCATGCTCGGCGGCCAGGCCGCGCAGCAGCCGCTGGAACTCGCCGGGCACGACGAAGAAGCAGTCGGTCAGGGTGCCTGCGGTGCCCGCCTCGGCGGTCTCGGCGAAGGCGTGCCAGGCGATCAGCAGGCAGGCCCCGCAGTCCCCGACGTACGCGGCGATCTCCCGCCTGCGCAGCAGCGGATCCAGCGGGACGACGACCGCCCCGATCCGCAGCACCCCGTAGTAGACGACGGCGAACTCCGGGACGTTAGGCAGCATGACCGCCACCCGGTCGCCCGCGCCGATCCCGCGCAGCCGCAGCAGCGCGGCGACGCGGGCGCTCATCAGGTCGAGCGCGCCGTAGGTGAGCGCCTCGTCGTCGAGCGTGACAACCGTCCTCCCGCCGAGCCGATCGGCGACGGTGTGGAGCCGGTCAGCGAGATTCATGGAACGACCGTACGTCCCCGCTCCCACGTCGCTCATCGGTCGCGGTGCCCAGTCTTTGCCGCCCGTGGTTGGTGTTGGGCGGCTGTTCAGGAGTGGGTGGCAGCGTGTCGTGCAGGGCGATCGCCACAAGGAGATCGAGCAGGTCGCTGATCCGGCGCAGGCTGCGACCGGTGCGCTCCTGGATGCGGCGCAGGCGATATTGAGCGGTGTTGGGGTGGATCTGCAGCCGCTCGGCCGAGGCGCGCAGGTTCAGGTCGGCGGCGGCGAAGGCGCGGATCGTGGCGGTGAGCACGCCGCCGCGCGCCCGGTCCTCGGACAGGAGCGCGGTGATCCGCGGATCCACCAGGTGGCGGGCGGTGTCGTCGGCCCTCAGCGCCAGATACTGGAACGGCGACAGCCGTGGCAGCGCGGCCACACCGCCGTCCTCCGGCAGGAACTCCAGCACGGTACGGGCCTCGTCATAGGCCCGCGGGATCCCGGCCGTCCCGGCGACGACCGTGCTGATGCCCATCGCCAGCACGATCCCCTCGCCCATGAGGCTCTCGCGCACGGCCTGCAGCCGGTCGCACAGCTCCTCCGGGTCGCCGCCGGGGCCGAGCGCGGGGATGGCGACGATCTCCGACTGCCGCACGACCGACAGCGTCCGCGCGCCGTTCGCCCCGGCCCTGGAGATGGCCGCGCAAGCCGCGTGCCGCGCGTCCACGCCGCGGTCGGAGTCCGGCTTCTCGCCGATTACGAGCGCGCGCGGCCCGAGCAGGACCGCGATCACCACGAGTATGGGTGTGCGGGTGTCGGACCCCAGTCCGTAGGCGTGGGCCGCGGCCAGTTGCCGGCCACGCGCGGGCGCGCCGCCGGCCAGCAGGGTCTCCAGCAGGTCCCTGCTCTCGTGCACGGCCTCCGCAGCCGCGTAGTGCTGGAACTCCATGTACGCGTTGGCCGCGTGCGTGCTGGCGAAGTCGCAGTAACGCATGATCGGGGCCGCCAGGGAGAGCGCGGCCTCGTGGCCGGCGGCCGAGTGGCCGGCCCGCTCCAGCACCGACCCCCAGAAGACCCGCTGGCCGACGCGGAAGGCGTTGATGTAGTCGGCCAGGGCGATCCCGGCCCTGGCCCGCCGCATGGCGGCCCGGCGCGCGAAGGCGATGTCGTCGACGGTGACCGTGCGGTCTTCGAGCATCACGGCCAGCTTGCTGCGGTAGTGGCGGACCACCTGGTCGCGTACGTCGGCGAGGAAGTTATCGTCCTGAGCCGCGTAGGCGGGAATCTCGGCCCGCATCGTCTGAACGGCCGTGTCGGCAAGGTCGGCTAGATGATCGAGGAGCTCGGAGAGGATGCGCGTGCGCTGGACGCGGACCGTCGCCGAACCGGTGAGCGTTTCCGTGCTGAAACCACCGGACATGCCGGGATGATCCATGCACTTTGCCGGGCGGTCAACAGGTCGTAACCGGTCCGAGACAGACCCTGTGCCCGGCGGACAACAGCCAGGACGCATCTTGGGTGACCGTGCCCAATGTGGTGTCGGACGGGTGACTCCTACGCTTTCAGAACATTCTTCTCCGCTCACCGTCAGCAGGAGGCCGGAGTGCTGGAGGTAACCGTCAGCAGGGGGCCGAGGTGCTGGAGGTAAGCGAGCTCACGGTCCGATTCGGTGGCATCACGGCGCTCGACGGCGTGGGCTTGTCGGTGCGGCGCGGCGAGATGGTCGGGCTCATCGGGCCGAACGGCGCGGGCAAGACCACGCTGTTCAACTGCCTGACCCGCCGCCACGACGCCGGCGCGGGCCGGGTCGAGTACGAGGGCCGGGACCTGCTCGCCGTACCACCGCACGCGATCGCGGCCTTGGGCATCACCCGGACCTTCCAGAACCTCGGCCTGTTCCCGCGCATGTCGGTCCGCGACAACACGCTGGTCGGCGCGCACCACCGCGGCCGGGCCGGCTTCCTCACCGCGGGCCTGCGCCTGCCCGGCGTACGCCGCGAGGAGGCCGGGTTGCGCGCCGAGGCCGACGCGGTGCTCGACCGGCTGGCGCTGACCGAGGTCGCCGACCATCCGGCCGCCGGGCTGCCGTTCGGCACGCTCAAGCGGGTGGAGCTGGCCAGGGCGCTGGTCGGCCGCCCCGAGCTGCTGCTGCTCGACGAGCCGGTGAACGGGCTCAGCTCGGCGGAGGTCGAGGAGTTCGCCGGCGTGCTGCGCGCGATCCGCGACGAGTACGACCTGACCATGGTCGTGGTCGAGCATCACATGGGCTTCGTCATGGGGATCTGCGACCGGATCGTCTGCCTGGACTTCGGCCGCAAGATCGCCGAGGGAGCCCCGGCCGAGGTCCAGCGCGATCCCGGGGTCATCGAGGCGTACCTGGGGACCGCCGTATGAGCGAGCGAAGCGAACGAATCATCCAATACAGCGCGTGTCACTTATGCGACCGACGAAGGAGGGCGCATGAGTGAGCTGGTGGTGACGGACCTGGTCGCCGGATACGGCGACGCGAAGGTGCTGCACGGGCTGAGCCTGACGGTCGGCCCGGGGGAGATCTGCGCGATACTCGGGCCGAACGGAGCCGGCAAGACGACCCTGCTGCGGGCGCTGTCCGGCATGGTCCGCGGGCGCGGCAGCGTCCGGCTCGGCGGCACCGAGCTGACCGGCCGCTCGCCGGACGCGATCGCCCGGCGCGGCGTCGCCCACGTACCCGAGGGGCGCGGCACGTTCATGCCGCTCACCGTCGAGGAGAACCTGCGCCTGGGCGCCTACGTACGCCGGGGCAGGACCGGCGTGGAGGCCGACCTCGACCGCATCTACACCTACTTCCCGGCGCTGAAGCCCAGGCTGCGGCAGGCGGCGGGCAGCCTCAGCGGCGGCGAGCAGCAGATGCTGGCCATCGGCCGCGCGCTCATGCTGCGCCCCCGGCTGCTCCTGCTGGACGAGCCGTCGCTGGGCCTGGCCCCGCTGGTCACCCGGGAACTGTTCCGCATCGTGCGGGCGATCAACGAACAGGAGCGGACCACCGTGGTCGTCGTCGAGCAGAACGCCCATCTCGCCCTCGGCATCGCCCAGCAGGCGCATGTCCTGGAGACCGGCCGGATCGTGCTGTCGGGCACGGCGGAGCGGATCAGGGCGGACGAGCAGGTCGCCCAGTCCTACCTCGGATACCGGGTCTAGTCATGGCCGGCTTCCTGCAGCAGGTCGTCGAGGGGCTCGGCGCGGGCGCCATCTATGCCGGCCTGGCGCTGGCCCTGGTGCTGATCTACCAGTTCACCGGCATCGTCAACTTCGCCCAGGGCGAGCTGGCGATGTTCTCCACCTATCTGGCCTGGCAGCTCACCGCCGCCGGGCTGCCGTTCTGGCTGGCGCTGGTCGTCACGCTCGTGGTGTCGTTCGCGGGCGGCATGCTCATCGAGCGGGTGATCATCCGCCCGGTCGAAGGCGCTCCCGAGCTGACCGTGGTGATCGTCACCGTGGGGCTGTTCATCTTCGTGAACGCCGCCGCCGGGTGGATCTGGTCGTTCACCATCAAGGACTTCCCCAACCCGTTTCCCGAGGGCGCGTTCAGGGCGGGGGGCGTCAGCGTGGGGTACTCGACGCTGGGCATCCTCGGCGTCGTCGCCGTGGTGATGGGCCTGCTGTACCTGCTCTTCCAGCACACCAAGATCGGTCTGGGCATGCGCGCGGTGGCCTCCAGCCCGCAGTCCGCCCGGCTGGTCGGCATCCGGGTGGGCTGGACACTCGCGCTCGGGTGGGGCCTGGCCGCCACGGTCGGCGCGGTGTCGGGCGTACTGGTGGCGCCGCTGCTCTTCCTGGACCCCAACCTGATGGGCGGGGTGCTCATCTACGCGTTCGCGGCGGCGACGCTCGGCGGGTTCGACAGCCCGCTGGGCGCGGTCGTGGGCGGTCTGGTCGTCGGCGTGGCCGAGACGCTCGCCGGGGCGTACGTCGGCTTCATCGGATCGGATCTCAAGATCGGGGTGCCGCTGGTCATCATCCTCGGCGTCCTGCTGCTGCGGCCCCAAGGGCTGTTCGGGCGAGCGGTGGTGGAGCGGGTATGAGCGAGGCGGCGGAGGCACGGGCGTCCGGAAGCCGGTGGCGGGTGGCGGCGAACCGGCGCTGGATCATCATGGCCCTGCTGCTCGCGCTTACCTGCTACGCGCCCTTCCAGCTGGTGCCGTTCCGGGTCTTCCAGTTCACCATGGTGCTGATCTACGCGGTGGCGCTGCTCGGGCTGAACCTGCTCGTCGGGCACACCGGCCAGATCTCGCTCGGGCACGGCGCCTACTTCGCGGTCGGCGCCTACACCGCGGCCATCCTGCTGCACAGCTGGCACGTGCCCTACCCGGCCACGCTGCCGGCCGCCGCCGTGGCGGCGTTCGCGCTGGGTCTGGCGTTCGGCGTGCCCGCCGTCCGGCTGCGCGGCCTCTACCTGGCCCTGGTGACACTGGCCATCGCGATCTTCCTGGTACCGCTCCTCAAACGGTTCGAGTCGGTCACCGGCGGCTCCATGGGGCTGACGCTGGCCAAGCCGGTGCCGCCCGCGTGGACGGGACTGGCCGAGGACCAGTGGCTGTACTTCCTCACGCTGGCGGTGGCCGTCGTGGCGTTCCTGGTGACCCGTAGCGTGCTGCGCTCGCGGGTCGGCCGGGCGCTGCACGCCATCCGGGACAACGAGGCGGCGGCCGAGGTCATGGGCGTGCGGCTGTCGTTCTACAAGACGCTCTCCTTCGCCTGGAGCGCGATGCTCGCCGGGATCGCGGGCTGCCTCTACACATGGGTGATCGGGTACGTCTCGCCGGACTCGTTCGTCGTCACGCTCTCGATCACGCTGCTGGCGGGCCTCGTCGTGGGCGGCCTCGGCTCGTACTGGGGGCCGCTGCTGGGCGGGCTGTTCGTCATGTTCGTGCCGAGCATCTCCCAGAGCGTGAACGACGCCGCGCCCGGCGTCGTCTTCGGCCTGCTGATCATCGCGGTGATGTACGTCGCCCCGACCGGCCTGGCCGGGCTGGCGGGCCGCGCGGCGTACTCGATCAAGAAGACCCTCCGGAAGGAGTAACAGGCATGCGCGTATCCGTTATCGGCTGTACGGCGATGCTCCTGGCCGCGGTGGCGGCCTGCGGGGGGCGGGGCGGGACCGAGCCGGGCGCCACGGCGTCGGGGCCGTGCCAGGGCCAGCAGACGACCGGCATCACCGACAAGACCATCAAGCTCGGCGGCATCTACCCGCTGTCGGGACCCGCCTCGGCCTACGGTGACATCCCCAAGGGCATCAAGGCGTACTTCGACTACATCAACGCCGAGAAGAACGGCATCGGCGGGCGCAAGGTCGAGTTCGTGGTCCGCGACGACGGCTACCAGCCGCCCAAGGCGGTCGAGGAGGCCCGCCGGCTGGTCGAGCAGGAGCAGGTGTTCGCGCTGTTCCAGACATTGGGCACCCCCTCGACGACGGCGACCTGGGACTACACCAACCAGCGGAAGGTGCCGCAGATCTTCGTCGCGACCGGCGCCTCGAAGTGGGGCACCGACACGAAGCACCCGTGGACCATCGGCTGGCAGCCCAACTACATCTCCGAGGCGCGCGTCTACGCCCAGTATCTCAAGAAGGAGAAACCCACCGCCAAGGTCGCGGTGCTCTACCAGAACGATGACTTCGGCAAGGACCTGTTCGGCGGCTTCAAGCGGGCCATCGAGGGCAGCGGGATCACCGTCGTCGGCGAGCAGAGCTACGAGGTCACCGACCCGAGCATCGACCCGCAGATGCGCAACCTGGCCGGGTCCAAGGCCGATGTGTTCCTCAACATCACCACGCCCAAGTTCGGCTCGCAGGCGCTGGCCGCCGACGCCAAGAACACCGCCTGGAACCCGCTGCACATCATCAACAACGTCTCCTCCTCGATCACCGTGCTCAAGCCCGTCGGCTTCGAGAACGTCCAGGGCGTCGTCTCCTCCACCTACTACAAGGACCCGAGGGACGCGACGTGGAACGACGACGCGGAGATGAAGCTCTACAAGGCGAAGATGGCGCAGTACGCGCCGGGCACCGACCCGAACGTGCCGTTCTTCACCTTCGGCTGGGCGGTGGCCGACTCCTTCAACAAGACGATGTCGGCCGCGAAGTGCCCGACCCGCGAGGGGCTGCGCGACTCGATGCGCAGCCTGAGCAACGTGCAGATCAACATGCTGCTGCCCGGGGTGACGATGACCACCGCCGCCGATGACGGCTTCCCGATCGAGTCGATGCAGCTCATGAAGTTCAAGGGCGAGGGGTGGGAGCTGTTCGGGAACGTCATCGACACCCGCAAGGAGTTCGGGCCGCTGACCGGCTGAACAAGCATGGGCCTTCGCTTTGGAGCGCTTCGCGCACTGGGCTTAGGGCTGCGCCTAGTGGGGGGCTCAGCGCCCCCCACACCCCCACACCCCCACACCCCCACAAAAGCATGGTCCTCGCTAATCGCTCGGGCGCCTCCCAAACGCAAGCGGCCCTATAACCGGAGCGAGCCCACCCAGCTCCAACAGGCAATCGCTCAGCATCAAAGAAGCCGCGCCAAAGCTGACGACAACGGCGCCCGGGTTTGGCACCCAGTAGTGGTTGCGCCCGGGTGGGCCGGTTGGTCGAGCGGCTCGGGCCGAAGGTATGGACCTAGTGGGCGAGAACGGGCTGCTAGGCCAGCTGACCAAGCTGGTGCTGAAGTCCGCGCTGGAAGGCGAGATCACCGACCATCTCGGCTACGACAAGCACGAGCGCTCCGGCAGTGAAAGGGGAACAGCCGCAATGGCAGCCGGTCCAAGACCGTCAACACCGACCTCGGGCCGGTGGAGATCACCGTGCCGCGTGATCAGGACGGGAGCTTCGAGCCGGAGATCGTCCAGTCGATGCTTCGGCGATCTCGCCGTGGGGGACATGACCTTGTCTGCTTCACCGGTGGAGGGTGATTGTGGCTCGCCCTCACCCGTAGCTTTTCCAAGGCATCAGATATCGGTGACCAGCTTGATGGGCTGCCTCGTCAGGACAGCTATGGTCATGAAGTCGCGGTCGTCGCACAGTACCGTGAGGTTTGCCCGCTCTGCGGTGGCGGCAATGAGCAGGTCGGCCGGACCGGCCGACCTGTGCTGTCCATTCTCGGTGAGTAGCTGCTGCACCTCGGCTGCGCGGTGCCAAGCGTGTTCACTCATCGGTACCCAGCCGAACAGATCATGGAGCAGACGCACTTTCTCCAGGCGGTCCGCAAGCGATCTCGCGGAGAAAAGGAACTCCAATTCGACGACCGGACAGGTCGCGATGACACCGGCGGCGAGCTGATCGGACCACGCCTGCCGTAGTTTGGGCTCCTGCAAGATCCGGAACATGCCGGAGGTGTCGATGAGATACAGGGCGGGTGTCACCGGCGATAAGCTGCCTTGTTGCCGACGAAGTCATCGAAGTCCCCTCGGTCGGCCATCTCGCCAAGTGCGGCCAGAGCTCGCAGCCGCACCAACCGCTGTCCCACTTCGCGGAGGGCTGCGTTGACCGTGTCCTTCTTCGTCTTAGTGCCGAGAACTTCGGCAGCTGTCGCCAGGGCCTCTTGGTCGATCTCGATCGGGGTCTTCACCATGGCCATGAGATCACCCTCCTTCGCGCGCACAGTGTATCACGGATGTCCGTTATGGATATCCAGGATATCTCGGCTTTGGATCGGTAATTCGGTTGCTCAACTGACCCACCATCTCGCTGATCAGCCAAAGATTTCAGCACCCCGCGCATGTCTTCCGCCTGCGGCATGGTGTTCGAGTACGCGGCAATGAGGTCCACTCGCTGTGTCGCCCGGCGAAAGGCGGGCGACCCTCATCGCCCCAAGAACCCGTTGGTGATCAGCAGGTAAAGTTGTTCTTTGAGGTACTGCCGCCGGGCGGGGGGCATGTCATGGCAGTCATCTAGCGCCTCATCCCACCCGGAAACGAGATGGTAGCGCTCGCCGTTGTTGATGATCGTCAAGCAGGGCGGGACCGCCACAATCCGATATGTCCGTCCTGCTCCTTACACACGCACAGCCCCGCGTTGCGCAGGCTAGCTGACGGGGCGGCCGTTGTGCAGGTACGCGACGGTGCCGGCGTCAGCGGCGGTGATCGCGGCCTGTAGGCGTGCCCACACGTACGGCCGGAGCCGCTTCCGCGCTTGGTTGGGGGTGCAGAACTCGAACGCGCCCAACTCGGTATCGGCAAGGCGTAGCGCGGCGGTTTGGTCGGGGGTGAGGATTCCGGCGTTGAAGATGAACATCACCGAGTCGTCCCATGGGCCGTGTGGTGGCACCCAGTCCACACACACCAACGCCATGTCCTCCGGGAGGTGGAGGCCGAGTTCTTCGGTCAGTTCTCGGCGGAGGGCATCAAGCGGTGGTTCGTTGGCTTCGGCCATGCCACCGGGGAGATCCCAATTGGGTTTGTAGGTGGGGTCGACGAGCAGCACACGGCCGTGATCATCACAAATGAGGGCGTCTACCCCCACGCGCTTACGGGCCTGGCGGGCGTTGCCCTCGGTCAGATGCGCGCGGTAGGCGGCGGGATCGCGTTCGTAGAGCGGCCGGGTGTCGGGCTCGGTCATGGGGTTGGGCTGGTCCTTGGCTGTGTGGTGTCGGTGGTGAGCTGGTAGAGCCATTCACGCTGCCGCAGCGCCTCGGCCAGGTGGTCGAGGAAGCCCCGCGCGCATGCGATGGCGCGGTGCGGCTGGAGCTGGTCGCGCAGATCGCGTAGTTGCTGAATCACCAGATACGAGCCTAGCGACCCGGTGGTATGAAGAACATCGGTCGCGACCGCACACGCCTGGTCCAACGCGCCGCGTTCGATGAGCACACCGGCCAGGGTGAGGTGCCCGAACGCGCGGGAGCGGGTGCGGCCGGCTGGCCGCAGCTCTAGAACTCGCTGGGCGTGGCGCTGGGCTGCGAGTAGGTCGCCGAGCTGCCGCATGCACCGGGCCGCGTCTCCGGCGAGGGACGCAGCATCAAACGGTGACACCCAGGGCGACGGGGCTGCGCTGTGGCTGCCCTGCAGGGCGGTCTCAGCGCGGCCCAACAGTGCGCGCGTTTCCCGTGATCGTCCTGCGGCGGCGTGCCCGCGAGCCTGCAACGCCCACAGCCGCGCCGCCAGTTCGGGGTGAGCCGGTCCCGCCGTCAACTCGCGCTGTCCCTGAGCGGCGTAGCCGATAGCGTCATCGGGGTGGGCGCGATGGTGCGCGAGGTGGGCCAGGCTCGCGAGCACGTGAACCCTTAAATGGGGGTCGTCGCCCACGCCGGACAGGTCTCGCGCCCGCGCGAAATGCCGCCCGGCGCGGTCGTCGTCTCCGGCGTCATGCGCCATCCACCCGGCCATTTCTGTGAGTGCTGCGGCCGCGGTGAACACCTGCGTCCCCTCACCGCAGAACATGCGGGGACTGAGGTGGTCGCGTAGGTAGGTGGTGACGGTCGCGTACAGGTGAGCGCCGCCAATTTGGGCGTCCACCGCCCGCCACGCCGCCACTGCCGCCGCCGCATCTTCACCCTGCCCCGAGACGGTGGCCCGCGCCGAAACCGGAACAGGGACCGGGGGCGGTTCCGCGGCCGGGGCTGAGGCATGCACTGGTGGGCGCGCTGCGCGCTGCTGCGGTACCTGAAACCACAACCGGTTAGCCGGGATGTGCAGCAGTCGCGCCCACTGTGTGAGCCTGCCCAAGTCGGTTATCGGCGGGCCGTTCTCAATCCTGGACAGCTGGGGTTGGGTGATGCCCACCCACGCCGCCACCGTTTCCTGTCGTAGGGGGCGGCCGTGGTGCGGGTGGGCGCGATAGGCCGCGATGACCTTGCCCATGTGCCACTGGTCGAGCGCTGAGCGCATGCTGGGATGGCTCCAGAACTCCGGCGGCACCCTCGGCGGCCCGGCGGGCGTACCAGTCGCCTCACGTGCGCCCGTGGTGCATGCTGCGCACCGGCCGCTAGTGTTGTCGCGCGCTAGGCGTGTCCCGCAGCGGCAGCGCCGCGCCTGCGTGTCGGTCATCTGGACTCACCGCCACATCGGAGATCCCTGCACCCCGAATGTAACCACGCGATCACGTTGCGAATCCAGGTATTCGCTGGGGCGCATATCCATATGCGTTATTGGTCATGGCCGCATGTGCGGGCTGCTGGTCACTGTGGGAGCACCCCCAGCCGACCAGCGCGAAAGGCACACCGTGACCACACAACACGCAGCTCCAGAGCCGGTGATCGGCTGGAACTACCTGGCGGTCTCGGGCCGCCCCATCGTCTGGGCCGGTCCGGTCACGCATCCGGGACCGCTGCCCGGATCGGCCCTCCCACCAACAGCACGACGCCGGGCGGTGGGGTACGTGCGGCTTCGACCCGACACCGACACCGCCGCCAGCGAGCAGATCACCGCGCGTCTGCGCGGGTTCGCGGCGCGGTCAGGGCTGGACTTGGTCAACATCTACACCGAGCACCCGCACCCGTACCGGCGATCGGTGTTTGGTGAGCTTCTCCAAGCGCTGTGCCGCCCCGACATCAGCACCGTGGTGATCCCCGCTCCGGAGCATCTGTCGGAGTTCGACGGCATCTATCAGGCCATGCGCGCCCTGATCGAGATAGAGACCGGCGCTGATGTCTTGGTGATGTCCCACACCACCGAGGCCACGCAATGACCCCGGTATCTGTCCATGAGGTCCATGACCGGCGGCTGAAAGAGTTGCTCGGTCAGGTGATCGCGGCGGAGGTTCCCGCGATCGTTGTGGACCAAGCCACCGCCGAACGGTGGCTCCTACGGCTGGCCGGTGCCTTGCTGGGGATCAACGCCCGGCACCGCGTCGACCCGCGCGGGAGGTGCCGGCTGTGCCGCCCCGGATTCCTGCGGCGATGGTGGCCCCGGGGGGCGCGGCGAGCCTGCACTGTCCAACCGACGCTCGCGCACTACCTCCGCGACGCCGAACCGTTCCAATTCCCCACCGAGGATCACGGGGTCTCATGAGCGACCGGTTCGCGCCCGTCCCGCCCACCGTGCGCGCCTCCGAGGTCACCCTGTTGGCGCTGCACACCGCGATCACCATCGGCGCGCAAGTCGCCCGCATCAGCGCCCGAGTGTCAGGCCTGCCCTACCTCGAATGCCCCGCCGAACGGACCGCTGGCCACCTGCTCGCCCGCGCCGTCGAGAACACTGGCCACCCCGACCCCAATCCCCGATACTCCGACATCAACCCCGCCACCATTGCCACCGTGAGTATCCGGGTCCACCGCCGCGCAGACGCACTGATCATCGACGTGTGGGACACCGACCCCACCCCGCCAGACACCACCCCACCGGACCCCCACATGAGCGCCGTAGGCGCCCTGGCGCGCCGCTGGGGCACCTACCCCTCCCCGTGTGGCGGGAAGGTCATGTGGGCCGAGATAGGCGCAGACGATCACTCACCTGCCGGGCTGGCGCAGCCTGGCGGTTCTGACCATCTCACGCCGCGCCCCGATCCCAGCGCCGATGCGTGCCCATGCCACGCCGCATAACCCCCCACCGAAAGCGGAGGCTTTACTAGGTTCGTCTCTCCGCACCGACGAACACCGGGACGGAGTTGCTGGTCAGCGTCGTTGGCGTTGGGCGGCGCGGGAGTGGTCAGGTGCTGAGCGGCATGCGGCACGATGGAGCGCGAGTGGGGCGGTGACGGGACCAAGCGACCCTGGCCGCGGCTCGGGAGTAGGACGCCAAGCCACCCAAGCTAGCTCGGCCGTTGCGCCATGGTGCAGGCGGCTGATGGGGCGATCACAAATCAGCCGCAGGCCTTCGCAGTGGTGCCGCTGCCCTTGTTGACGCGGCCGATCCCGGCCGTCACGCTGCCCGTGGCCTGGGCGCAGACGCCGCTTGGCGCGTAGACCATGTCGCCCCAGTGGTGCCCGCCGTTCCCGGCGCGGTAGGTGAAGGAGATGTTCTTGCGGCTGGTGAAGACGGTGATATGGCCGGTCGCGTTCTTGGGCACCGTCACCTCGCCCCAGTTGGTGCCGCAACGGCGGGAGTAATACAGCCGGATCGTGCCCAGGGTGTCATCGATCTCGTTGCTCAGCGAGGCCTTCTTCCCGGTGTAGACCTTGCTGTTGGCGCACCCGCTTCTGTAGGGGTCCTTTCCGTCGTACGTGTGGGCACTCGCTGGGCCCGTGGTCAGCAAGAGCGTGCCAATCGTCGCTACGGACACCGCGGCCGCTGCTACGTGGATCTTCATATCGGTCGACTCCTTTGTGAGAGGCCCGGGGTATGAACTCAATTTCTCGCCCTTATCTCTCCGCGAGAAATGATCTCTGGAAGAAGGGAGACTTCCCGATAGGCGGGGGAGGCGAGAGCAGCTCCGACTATGCCGGGCGCCTCGAACGGCGGCAACGGACATCCGCCGGATAGCCGTCCAAACATTGTCCAGACGTCCGGTTTGGACAAATAGCCCAGGCCGATGGGGGGTGGCCACAGGGCGCCGCCCGCAGTGACGAGGTCTCCGTCACCCGGCAATGCGATGAAGGGGCATCACTTAGGGTAACTATATGGTGCCGGGCCGCAGCTGGCGGCCTGGACGGTGCTCCGGGGGACGGCCGGCCCTGTGCGAGTGTGCATCGCCTTGTCCCGGCCGAGGAGTGTCATGTCACCCACCACCGTTGAGGTCTCGACCGCCTATGGCCCGGTATCGGGGCTGATCGAAAACGGGATCGCGTCCTTCCGCGGGATCCCCTATGCCGCCGCTCCCGTCGGGCCGAACAGGTTCGGCGCGCCCGTGCCGCCCGATACGTGGAGTGCGCCGTTGCCCGCTCACGAGTTCGGACCGACCCCGCCGCAGCCGCCGCTCAAGGGCAAGCTCGGCGAGCTGTTCCACAACCCGGTCATCCCCGGGGACGGTTACCTCAACCTGAACGTGTGGACCAGCGCCGCCGGCTCCGACGCCGCGATGCCGGTGCTGGTTTGGATCCACGGGGGCGCGTTCACCACCGGCTCCTCCGCGGTGACGACCTACGACGGCGCCACCTTCGCCCGCGACGGCGTCGTCTGCGTCACCATCAACTATCGCCTCGGGGTGGACGGCTTCGCCTACATCGAAGACGCTGCCGTCCCGGCCAACCGCGGCCTGCTCGACCAGATCTTCGCGTTGGAGTGGGTGCGGGACAACATCGCCGGCTTCGGCGGCGACCCCGGCAACGTCACCGTGGCAGGCGAGTCCGCCGGCGCGATGAGCGTGCTGACCCTGCTCTCCCTCGACCGGGAGCTGTTCCACCAGGCCATTGTCGAAAGCGGCAGCGCGCACATCGGCCAGACCCTCCAGGACGCCGCCCTTGTCACCGCCGCCGTCGCCACCCGGCTGGGTGTGGAGCCGACCGCCCAGGCACTCGCCGCAGTGGACACCGCCGCCCTGATGACGGCGCAGGCCGAGGTGAGCGATGATGTCACTTCCGGCGCCGACCCCGTGCGGTACGGGGCGAGCACCATCGCCTCGTGCGGTATGTCGTTCATGCCGGTGATCGACGGCGAGGTGGTTCCGCGACTGCCGATCGACGCCATCGCCGATGGCCGTGGCGCTGACGTGCCGCTGCTGATCGGCACCACGGTCGAGGAGTTCAGGACCTTCGTCGTTCCCACCGCCATGGTGGGCTGGCCCGGAGCGGCGCCGTTCAGGACCAGGACCGAGGTCTACGGTGCCCCGGCCGGCTTCTACGACCGCTACGCCGATACCAGCGTCGAGCCGTACGTCCGCAACGCCCCCTCCGGCATCGCCT
The DNA here is from genome assembly GCF_020215705.1 of Nonomuraea aurantiaca. GTDB lineage: Bacteria > Actinomycetota > Actinomycetes > Streptosporangiales > Streptosporangiaceae > Nonomuraea > Nonomuraea aurantiaca. The sequence goes on from NZ_JAIWNB010000002.1 coordinate 199,830, forward strand.
GCGCGACGCTGACCGACCGCATGTTCCGCATCCCCACCTACCGCATCGCCGAGGCTCGCGGCGACGCGCCTGCCACCACCCACGTCTTCGAGTTCGGCTGGCGGTCACCCGCCACGCCCAACACCCTCCGCGTCAAGCTCGGCGCCTGCCACAGCCTTCCGCTCCCCTTCGTGTGGGACACGCTCGACAATCCTGACAGCGCGGAGTTCACCGGCCCGAACCCGCCCCAGGGACTGGCGGACGCCATGCACGGGCGCTGGGTCGAGTTCGTCAAGACCGGCGACCTCGACCAGTGGGCCCCCTACAACACCACCGAACGGCCGGTGATGACCTTCTACTGCGACAACCAGCCGGACAACGTCATCGTCCACGACCCGCGCCGCGACGAACGGGAAATCTGGAAGAACGATCTCAACCCGAGCTGACCGGCAGCACGGCCCCGGCCCGGCACGATCAACGATAAACCTGAACGGATGCATCGTCACCACCGAGGGCGCGGTCGCGGCAGCTGTGGGCATCAGGACTGCTCGGGTCAGTTCTCACGGGGTGCCACGAAGGTTCCGCGGCCCTGGATCGCGATGACGAAGCCCTCCTCGCGCAAGATGCCGATGGCCTTTCTGACGGTGTCGCGGCCCACTTCGTGCTCGTGCATCAACCTCTGCTCGGTCGGGATCGGCCGGTTGGGCGGGAGTGTGCCGTCCGCGATCTGCGTCCGCAGTAGGTCGGCGAGCTGGCGATAGAGCGGTACCGGCCCCTCATGGTCGATCGTCATGAACATAGACCGTAAATGTCCGCATCCGTGGCCCATCACTCGCCCACGTACGCGATCGGGGGCAGACGTTTGCAGACGTTTGCTTTAGCCTGGGCACTGCAAGACCTTCAAGGGAGTCGGGCCCGTCCTCGCGACCCAAACGCCAAGACGGGCCCTTGATCGGACAGCGGAGGTCCGACCCATGGGTAACCCAATCACAGACCTACGATTCAGGTCCCGCCTGACAGCCGAGATCCAAGCCGTACTCGAGAAGCACGGCTACCGACTGCCTCCAGGCGGCGATCACATCCGCGAACTCGTCATGGCTCGCGTCGACATCGCGCTCAAGAACCTCGTCGAGATCTTCGAGGGGCGGACTTGGTGACATGGCGGGCTGACATCCCCGACTTCCATGGGCCGCACGTCGCATCGCCCCAGCCAGGCCATGTCAAGCTGACCTGGTACGAACCGACCCAGCGGGCTCAGCGCATCCGCGTGGTCTCACACACCTGCGAGTGCCGCCGAACGACGTACGAACTGTGCGCCGCCGCCGGCCAGGGCTTTATCCGTCGTACGGACCGAGAGAAGGGCACCGTCCGCGAAACCGCGTGGACGTTGAACGCAGCCGCCAAACGTACCTTCCATCAGATCCTCCAAGGCGAGGCCCGGTGAGAGCAGCGCGGCGGACGCCTCCCTGGGCTCGTCCGCCGCGTCTGCCGAAACGAAGTGCGAGTCCTTGATCGGGACCAATCCGGAAGTCATGGTCAGGGGCGCAGTCCGGCTCCCGGGCTCTGAGATCGAGGCTAAGGTCCTTGATCGAAAACCAAGGCGGAAGGCCTTCAGCGTCGCTGTCGAGAGACTTTATTTCCAATGACCTGTCTTGGTGACAGTGAACGGAGTTGCGTCAGGGGGAATTGTGAAGCAGGAGGGGGTAGAGGCGAAGTGCAGCGAGGTCGAACTACACTTCTGTTATTTCGTGCATGGCCTGGCTGGATGGTATCTCATGTTATATAAGGTTATGGTGGCGATTGGATAAGGAGATCGCAGGCAAGGGGTGCATGGCCATTGGCGGCGGCTAGAAAAAGCACCAACATGCAGGGGCCTACAGCAATTCTGGTGATAGAGGTTGTCGCTATAGTGCTCGCTGTCTACTTTGTGCGGCAGCGCGATTGGACCAGCTTTACCTGGTCAGCCTCTGTTTTGGTGGCAATCCCCTTGTGGATAGCTGCGTTCAAGGTGCGTACTCGCTGTAGGGTCATCACTGCCAAAGGGCGTCGCTGCCCGAACCCTACGACTGGTGTCTTATTTGGGTGTCGGCAGGCCAATCATGGGTGGGCCAAGCTACTTGCACGCTTTGGCTTGGATCGAAGGCCTGTCGTAAAGCAGGGGAAAGAAAGATCGACCCCGGCGCCTCAAGCTTCCGCTGTTACCACTTCTGGTGTCTTCAATGAATCGGCTCCACCTCTACGCGTACAGGTTGAGAGCGGCCGGAAAGATGCACTCCTTTTCTGGTTTGCTACTTGCGCCACTGTGTCTGGGCTGGCCTCAGCCGCTGTGGACATAACCAGCTTGTTTAAATGACCATCCACGCACGGGTGGCGGGCGGAACGGATTTCAGCCACATGGGGATCGTTTAGGCCTCTCAGTATGAGAGTCTCGTGTCGGTGTGCGATGGAAGTCTCAATGAGTGAGTCCTTTTCATCCGCAGGCGGCTTGGGCGACGCGGTGGTTCTGAAGGATGGCGATGGCCTTGCACAGGTGGCCGGCCTTGCTGGGGATGCAGCGTAGCTTGCGGAGGATCTTCCAGCTCTTCAGCTGGGCGTTCGCGCGTTCGCCCGGTCCGCGAAGGCGAGCGTGGGAGCGGTTGGCCTGCTTTTGGGACTCGGGCTTGTTCTTGCCCTTGTACGGGGTGACGATCGGGCCCTCGGCTCCCTGATACGCCGTGTCCGCCAGGGCGATGATCCCCGCCTTCTCCGGCGCGCGCAGGATGCCCCAGATGCGGGCGGCCGTCAGGTCGTGTGCCTTGCCCGGCAGCGCTTCCGAGGTCCATACGATCGTCCCGTCGGGTGTGGCGATGACCTGGATGTTCATTCCGTGCACCCGGTGCTTGCCGGAGTAGTAGGGCCAGTCGGCGGCGATCCGGTCGGTGCGGATCAGCGTGCCGTCCAGCACCAGGTAGTGCAGCCCGTCCTTCTGGACTTTGCGCGGCGCCTGCCCGAGCTGAGGCGAGCGCGCCGACAGCAGCATCAAGGTCTCCTCCACATACCGCCACGCGGTCGCCGTCGACACCCCGAACCTGGCCCCGAGCTCGGTGAGCGTCTCTCCCTTGCGCAGGTAGACCAGCACCAGCAACGCTTGCTGTCCCGGGTTGAGCAGCCGCCAGGCCGACCCGATCACCTTGCGGCGCCGGCGGATCACTCCGGCGACGTAGTTCAGCGTTGAACGCGACAAATCGACGGCAGCACGATAGAAAAGCATCCGAGGCCCCTGGTTGTGACGGATCTGGTTGTGGTGATCAATCCATCTACCAGGGGTTTCTTACGTCGTCAGGCGAACACCAAGCTCACGATCATGCTGTGACCAGCACCCTGCCGCCAGAGGACGGAAAAGCCTCAGTGGTGTTCGCATAACCTCATGGGCAGCGCGTAGTCAACGAGTTTGCCCTGCCAGCAGAGGCGACCAGATGACTTCAGGCTTGCGGCGATGCCATCGCGTGGAGCCAACTGCACGCCCACTGCGAACCCATCGCTATGTGGGCCTTCGTCGTCGCAGATCAAGGGCACCCGCTGAAGTCCCTTAAAAAAAACATGGTGGGGCGACCCAGTGCAACCTGGCCCGGGGGCCCTTTTATAGGGCGTCAACGAGAACAGCGACGGGAGAGACCTCAATGCCTGGCATCGCCGCCGAAGGCGGGCAACCACCCCGCGGGCTATGGCAAACGATGATCGCTTTGCTCAACAACCGGGACCGGCGCAACCACCGCGAGTATCTGCTGAAGCGGGACGAACAGCGCGATCAAGCGGTCACGAAGCACTTCGAGTGCCTTCCTGACGACGTGGTGGAGTACGGCAACGAGGAGATTGACGGCAATCGGAGGATCTGGTTTCGGAAACCAGCGGACTTCGGCGCCTCCACTAAGCCGAAAGTGATCACTCTGCGGCTTGGTCATCCGATCGTCGAGGTCGTGCGCGATCGTGAGGAGCCGAACTCGAGCGAGCTCGGCCGATGATTCAGGACGACCAGGAGGTCGAAGCATTCATAAGCGGCTATGGCATCAGGCTGACCACCTTCCTTGTCCAGCACAGGGGCATCCCTGAGCACATCGCCGAGGAGGCCGTCTCCACAGCCTTCGTGATCTTGCACCGCCATCTGCAGAGCGGCCGACGAGTAGAACACCCCGCCTCCTTCACCGGAACGATCGCGTTCCATGAGGCCCTCAGGCTCTGCCAGAAGCAGGGCAAGGAACAGCCGAACTCCGACTATGTCCAGAGTATGGATCACTCAGTCGACTCGGCGTTCGAGACGTTTCTTCTGCGCGAAGAACTGACGCAACTTGTCAAGCGTCTGCCTCCGCGGCAGCGAGAGGTGATCATCCTCCGCTACCTGCTGGATCTGAGTGTGAAGGAAACCGCTAGGCGACTGAACTGCGCAACTGGAGCCGTGGAGGACAACACCCGCCTCGCACTCAAGAACCTGCGCGGCTACATGCGAAAGGACTCCGTCCGGGAGGGGGAGGCTCAATGAGCAGCAACCAAGACGATGCCCGCGAACCGCTGCCTGAGAGGACTGAAAGGCAGGTCGCGAAATTCCGAGCTGCCCTTGCGCAAGCGGCCAATGACCCAGCAGAAGTGGCTCGCATCGATGCTCTCGTCGTTGACCTCGAGGCCGACGGAACCCTGGACAGGGCACACCAGAGTGGCATCGAAGCCTGGATCGACGACATTGAGGCCGAAGACATCTTCGCCACCCTCAGCGCCGAGATCGTCCACCATGACGACCAACTGGTCGACGAGCTACCGTCGCAAGAGGACGTCGCGCCCAAGGAACAGCGACTCGTCGCCTCCAGTCATTACCGTGCACCGGTTGCGATCAATACGAACGGTGATGATGTTCACCTGAACGTCCACCTTTCGGCATCCCTGTGGGAGACAAACGACTATTCCAGCGTTCACGTCACAGGCGGCAGAATTCACGCGAAGGTCTACGCCACTCCTGAGAGCAGCGGCCGTCGGCCTCACGACCAAGAAACGGCCCGGTGCCTTGGAACACCAAGGAAAGAGAATCTCGGGCCGACGAAGCTCCACCGCGAGCAGTTGGAGCAGATCGCCAAGATATTCGAGCAGACCGGGGTCTATTTCAGCAGCTGGACTGACTCCACCTACCTCGTGTACGAGTCCACCTCGTCAGCGGACATCCCCGACCTTGCTTCGAAGATGACCCCTGTCCTGAAGATCGTACGGATGATCCGGCGCGACCTCGTGACCAACGACAAGATCATGGAATTGACACTCGACTCGGGGACGGCGTTGCTGCTCCGCTATCGAGTGGACGAGACAGCGAACGACGCGGCCCGGATAAGGGAGATCTGCAAGGAGAACAAGCGTACCTGGGCGCAGGCCGCCTTTATCCCCGGTCTGATCGTCGGAACAATAGCGGCGATCATTGGCGCGGCAGCCGCGAGCCAGTTCCTCGGCTCGTTCGCGGGCCCGGTGTGGTTGAGCCTGCTGCCGGTCACGATGGTGCCACTGGTCCTCGGTCTGGGGTTCAAGTCCCTGTGGAAACGGCTGGGCGCTGGCCTCACTCAGGCAGTCATCATCAACGTCCCAGAGGGCTCGCAGGGCGGTCTGCTGTCACGCAGGCGCGATGACTTGATCGTCGCGATGACCATGTTCGCGCTCAGCACGGCCACCAACGTGTTGTTCACCCTGCTATTGCAGCACAAGTAGGTTTCGCGGCGATGGCTGTGAACTCTGCGGTGATCCGTAGATCGCGATCCCTGCCCAGGCGCGCGGCGCGCGCCTGGGCAGCCGCCAGCAGCCCAGACCCCGCTTCGAGCGGCTTCCACGGAGACGTCTCCACCGCCGTTTCGAGGAATTCTCATGGGTGTTATCGGGTGCAGACCAGTGCGCTGAGAGGAGCGGTCCCCTGGTCGCAGCGGGTGTCCGCGCCGGGGTTATGGCTCGAATATGGCGGGATAAGTCGGGCGCGATAACGATCGCCGGTGTGCGGTGGACAACGGTGTCAGAGCTGATTAGCTCTGACAGACCTCTGCATCTTCCGAAAACCGCACGATCTTACCCTTTCCGGTGGTTTTAGCCATGCGGAGCCCGATATAGCACTCCCTAAGACTAGGGCCGATGCCAACAGAGAAGGAGAAGTCGCGGATATTTTGAGATTTCATGAGCGCTGTAGACAGAGCTTCGACCGAGTTTTCTGTCACTTCTAACAGAATACTGTCCCCCCCGATCAAGACTACCTGCACGCCATCAATGCCTTCTGCGACCGCAGCTAGCGACCGGATGGCAGCGTCGATCGCATTCGAGGATGCAACAAAAGCGGCGATGTCATTTCGTAGGAGATTTCGTTCCATTCTCCCCCCTACATCGTCGCCATCAATCAAAAGGAACATTTGCCAGAACCCGCATTAGGAGCCTCCGGCGAAAGCGGTGCTATCATATGCGATCGATCACTTTGCTCGAGAATGGCATAAGTGCACCAAGGGCGAATGCCAGAGAGGTAGGAGCTGATATAAAGAGCCGCCCCTCGGGGGTTGAATTATAGGAACTTTCTTGAGTGGCCAAATATAGGGTCCAGTCTTGCACGATCTTCCTCAGCAGCTCGTTGTATGCAGCGCCGTCATTCGGAAAGGCTGGCGCGGTGCACTCCAGAATAAGAGCAGTTGAACAAACATCATCAGGGCCAACCAGGTACCTAGTCTGTTCGGATGACGCACCACGAGCAGCAGCAGTTGCTTCCTCGATCATGTTCGGAGTATCGGCGATTTTCAGAACTAAAGCGTGGCGATTCGCCTGGCTTGAGTCCTGCCTCCCGAAATTGATAGGTTGCTGTCGGATCATCGACCCGAGATGATAGCGCTCAGGCGTGGTTTCCGGGCCATCCAAGGTCACCTTGAGCGAGAGTGGCGGGAGGCCCGTCTGGGCCTTAGATGTAGGTACTTGCTGAACGACGACATTATCGAACTCGAATATTCTAAGCTGATCCCCGTGGCCTCGATTGAACGTCTGCTGCCCAAGCCGGAAAGAGCTACTTAGATTGCACGCCAGATAGAAATGTATGGTATTTGACTTCGAGTAATGCTCTTCCTTAAGCCTCGATTCTATCACTCGTTGCGTTAGATTAACGCGGTCTATGCCCGTCAAGCTAGGGTTCAGTTCATCGACGTTGATATAGAAGAAACTTAGGTGCTGCCCTTTTGCGACCGTCGACTGTTCTAGTAGCTTGTTTTCCGACCAGTTGGACGTGGGGGTTGGTTGCAAGAAAACCGCAATTCCCACGCCACTGCGACTATTGATGCTGATCCAGCTCGCCGCCAAAACGAGGAACCCAGCCACGAAGATTACGCCGAGAGTAATGTTTTGTCCCGGGATAAGCTTTAGAAGCTCCGGTAGTGTTCCTGCAACAAGCGCGGATCCCAGAGCGGCGATCAGAACCCTGATAGCGTTCTTATCTTCGGATGCCTTGCGGAATGCCCTCTTGAATGCGCGCATCATTCTGTGCCTCAGGCGAGTGAGAGTTTCAAGGTGTGCCACGATGTATAGCTAGCGGCACATCCTAGTACTACAAGCCGCCACACGCGGAGGAGACGGTGACATCGGAGGAGGAGTTGGACGGCTGAACCGAATGTGCGAGAACCCCGCACTCGACTGGCCCCCTTCGCGTGACGCAACGGCATGAGTGGTTCGGCTCAACACCTCGACCCTGTGACCGCGAACTGAGTGACGTACTGCGTGACAGCCGGCATGGACGGTCACGGACGCCGGCGCACGTTCCGGCATTGTTTGTACAGGCCAGCCATCCACGTAACACGCCGGGGAACTGGTGCTCGAATTGCTTCGCATCGAAGGGGTTGGGTGTTCGAATCCCCTCATCTCCACCCAAGCGGTGTTACTCGAACATTGCTCGTCGAGAGCGGTGGCGAGTAGCGCTGATGCGCCAGTAGCGGCGGAAGCCGTGGTGATGCCGCCGCTCTTGCTTTTCCGGCGCTGTTGAAGTGCAGAAATGAGGCTAATGACTCGGGCGGCTCGTCGGTCGTGCGCCCAGCAGAACGGAGGTCGGGTCGGCCGCCCGCCCATCCGCGCCGCCTGCTCGCCTGGCAGTCGGGCGGGTCGGGCCCGCTCGTCACCTTGGCCGGCCCGCCTCCTTGGGCGACCCCGCCGTACTTCGGCGGAGGCTTGGCCGGAGAAGGGGGAAGTGCCGTCGTCGACCACTCGCTGTGCCGCCCACGGTGTCGCCCGGCGGAAGGCGGGCCACCCTCATCGCCCCAAGAGCCCTCAGCCCCTGACGGCGGGTCACAGGGGGAGACCGCCGGTGGCTGCGGCGGTGGAGCCGGTGTCGCGGTAGGCGGCGATCGTCCGTTCGGCGATGCGCATCTGGTGGATCTCGTCGGCGCCGTCGGCGAACCTGGCCCAGCGGGCGTGCTGGAACATACTGGCCAGCGGGGTGTCGGTGGAGTAGCCGAGCGCGCCGTGCACCTGGATCGCCCGGTCGATGATGCGGTTGAGGCTGTTGGCCACGAAGTGCTTGGCCATCGACACCTCCGTACGGAAGTCCTCGCCCTTGTCGATCTTGTACGCGGCGTGCAGCACCATCAGCTTGCACTGGTAGAGCTCCATGGCCGAGTCGGCGATGAGCCACTGCACCCCCTGCTTGTCAGCGAGGACGGAGCCGTGGCTGTATCTGCTGAGCGCGCGGTCGACCATCATGTCGAGCGCCGTCTCCGCCTGCGAGATCCAGCGCATGCAGTGAGCCAGCCGGGCCGGGCCCAGGCGGTATTGGCCGAGGCGGTGGCCGTTGCCCCGCCCGCCGAGCACCTGGTCGTCGGGCACCCGCAGGTCGGTGATGACGATCTCGCTGTGGCCCGTCGAGCCGTGCATGGTCTCGACCTCGCGGATGTCGTTCCAGCCCGGCGAGGGCAGGTCGACGAGGAAGGCCGTGTTGGCGCCCCGCGCCCCTTCGGGCAGGTCGAGCTCGGTCCTGGCGATGAGGATGGCGAAGCCCGCCCGGCGGGCGTTGGAGATGAACCACTTGTGGCCGTTGATCACCCACTCGTCGCCGTCCTTGACCGCGCTCGTGCGGATGAGCGTGGGGTCGGAGCCGGCGACCTCCGGCTCGGTCATCGCGAAGCACGACATCGTGCTCCCCTCAAGCAGGGGGCGCAGGTATTTCTCCTTCTGCGCGTCACTCGCCCAGTGCAGCAGCGTGTGCATGTTGCCCTCGTCGGGCGCCATGCAGTTGAGCACCCACGGCCCGAGCCGGGTCTTGGCCGCCTCCGACTGCACCATGGCCAGCTCGACGTGGCCGAGCCCCATGCCGCCCCACTCCTTCGGCATGTGCGGCAGCCACAGCCCTTCGGCCTTGGCCTTCTCGCGCAGCCGGAAGATCGTCCGGAGATAGGCGGCGCGGTCGCTCTCCGGCACCTCGTCGACGGCCGGGATGACCGTGCCCTGGATGAAGGCCCGGACCCGGTCGCGGATCTTCTCGTGCTCGGGGGCGAGGGTGAAGTCGATGGCCATGGTGCTCCTTCGGGGGATGTCCGGCCAGCAGATGGGCCGGACGCCGGGTGGTGTCAGGCCAGCAGATGGGCCAGACGCCGGGTGAGGCCGGTGTTGCGGCGGTCGCCGAGCCGGGCGACCGCCAGCTCCAGGGCCTTGCGCTCGCCGACCAGCACCACCCACGACCGAGCCCGCGTGACCAGGGTGTAGAGGAGCCGGCGGCGCAGCATGATGCCGCCGGACTCGGCGACGAGGGGCGCGACCACGAACGGGTATTCGCTGCCCTGCGAGCGGTGCACGCTGATCGCGTAGGCGTGAGTCAGGTCGTCGAGCTCGTCGAAGCCGTAGGTCACCGTGTCGCCGTCGTCGATGGCGATCTCCACGAGCCGCTGCTCCTGGACGATGCCGGTGATCGTGCCCGTCTCGCCGTTGAAGACGCCCTTGTCGTAGTTGTTGCGGATCGGCATGACCCGGTCGCCGACCCGGAAGGCCGAGGCGCCCGACCAGTGCTCGGCCCGTCCTTCCCGGGCGGGGTTGAGCCGCTCCTGGAGCCGGCGGCCGAGCTCGGCGGTGCCCGCCACGCCCTTGCGCATCGGGCACAGCACCTGCACCTGGCCCGGCTCGACGCCCTGCTTGCGGGGGATCGCCACCGTCGCCAGGTGGACGACCCGCTCGGCGACGGCCTCGGGGTCGTCGAGCTCCTCGAACCAGAAGCCGCCGCCGCCCGGGATGCCGGGCAGCCGCCCGGCCCGGATGCGGTGGGCGTTGTGGATGATGCCGCTGCCGTCGGCCTGGCGGAAGACATGGGTGAGCCGTACGCGCGGGATCTCCTCGACCCGCAGCAGGTCGGCCAGCACGCTGCCGGGCCCGATGCTGGGCAGCTGGTCGCTGTCGCCGACGAGCAGCAGGTGGCTGCCCGACGGGATGGCCGAGGTGAGCCGGGTGGCCAGGTGCAGGTCCAGCATGGACGCCTCGTCGACCACGATCAGGTCGGCCTGCGCGGGCGTCTGGTCGAACAGCGCGTCGGGGTCGGGCTCGTGGGCCAGCATCCGGTGGACGGTCATGGCCGGCAGCCCGGTGAGCTCCGACAGGCGCTTGGCCGCCTTCCCGGTGGGCGCGGCGAGCGTCACCCGGCCGCCCATCGCCCGCGCGGTGGCCGCGATGACCCGCACCGTGTGGCTCTTGCCACAGCCCGGACCGCCGGTGAGGACGGAGACGGTGCTGGTCAGCGCCATGGTGACGGCCGCGCGCTGGTCGTCGTGCAGCTCCGGGTCCTCCCGGAAGTCGCGCATGGGCAGCGTCGAGCGGGCCTGCCAGAGCCTGTCCAGGTGCTCGGCCAGCTTGAGCTCGCGGCTGTGCAGCTCCTTGCCGTAGACCACGATCTGGTCGGGCGTCGCCTCGACGACCACCCGCCGCTCGGCGGTGAGGGCGTCGATCATCGGCCGTACCACGTCTTGATCCTGCTCGACGAGCTCGGCGGTCTGCGTGAGCAGGGCGGTGAGCGACAGGTAGCAGTGGCCGCCCCTGGCTGCGGCCGTCTCCAGCCGGTCGAGCAGCGCCGCCTTGATCCGCTGGGGGCTGTGCTCGGGCACCCCCGACTGGAGGGCGATCTTGTCGGCCGTGCCGAAGGCGATGCCGCGCACCCGGCCGATGAGCTGGTAGGGATCGGAGGTGACGATCTCCGCCGAGTCGCGGCCGAAGACCTGGAAGATCTTGGCCGCGAGCAGCGGGCCGACCCCGAAGCCCTGGAGAACCACCATCAGCGCGGCGATCTCCTTCTGCTCCCGCCACGCTTCCAGGATCTGGCCCTGCCGCGCCGGGCCGATGTTGACGACCTCCCTGAGCCGCTCGGGCTCGGTGTCGATGACGGTCAGCGTCGCCTCGCCGAAGTGGCCGACGATGGCCTGGGCGAGCCGCGGGCCGATGCCGCGGATCAGGCCGGAGCCCAGGTAGAGCTGGATGGCCCGGGTGGTGGACGGCACGATCCGCTCGCACGCCGTCACCGTGAAGCGCCTGCCGTGGCGGGGGTGCTCGCCCCACTCGCCGGTGAGCTCGAGCGTCTCTCCCGGCTGGACGCCGGCCAGCGCGCGGCCGGCGGCGACGAAGGAGGGGGTGGTCTCCGCGCTCATCCGGGCAACCGTGTATTCGTCCTCGCGGACGTATACGAGCTGCTCGACAGAGGCCTCCACGGCACTGATCCAATCATTCGCGCTTACTGGCCGCGTAGGCACACTAAGAGAGGGGACCGACAGATTACCCGCCGGTCCCGCGGCGACTGATCAGCCTCCGGTCTTCCACTGGGCGATGAGCTTGTCGTAGTCCAGCGTCGCCGGCTTGCCGCGCTCGTCGGCCAGCTTCGGCACCGGGGCACCGGGCTGGTCCAGCCAGTACTGGGCGGCCTGCTCCGGGTTCAGCTTGGGCGCGCAGTTGCCGCCGCGGCGCTCCAGCCGGGACAGGATGTCGTCCTGCTGCTTGGCCAGGTTGTCCATCGACTGCTGAGCGGTGGTCTCACCGGTGACGGCGGTGGCGACGTTCTGCCACCAGAGCTGGGCGAGCTTCGGGTAGTCGGGCACGTTGGTGCCGGTCGGCGTCCACTGCTTGCGGGCGGGCGAGTTGTAGAACTCGACCAGGCCGCCGTACTTGGCGGCGTTCTTGGCGAAGTAGTCGCTCTTGATGTCGGAGTCGCGGATGAAGGTCAGGCCGGTGATCGACTTCTTCAGCGAGACCGTCTTCGACGTGACGAACTGGGCGTACAGCCAGGCCGCCGCCCTGCGCTCCTTGGGCGTGTTCTTCAGCAGGGTCCAGGAGCCGGCGTCCTGGTAGCCCAGCTTGTTGCCTTCCTTCCAGTAGACGCCGTGCGGGCTGGGCGCGACGCGCCACTTCGGCGTTCCGTCGGCGTTGACCACCGGAAGACCCGGCTTGGTCATGTCGGCGGTGAACGTGGTGTACCAGAAGACCTGCTGGGCGATGTTGCCCTGCGCCGGCACCGGCCCGGCCTCGCTGAAGTTCATGCCGGCCGCCTCCTTCGGCGCGTACTTCTTCAGCCAGTCGACGTACTTGGTCAGCGCGTACACCGAGGCGGGCCCGTTGGTGTCGCCGCCGCGGGTCATCGAGGAGCCGACCGGGCGGCAGTTCTCCACCCTGATGCCCCACTCGTCCACCGGCAGGCCGTTCGGGATGCCCGGGTCGCCGTTGCCGGCCATGGACAGCCACGCGTCGGTGAAGCGCCAGCCGAGCGAGGGGTCCTTGCGGCCGTAGTCCATGTGGCCGTAGACCTTCTTGCCGTCGATGGTCCCGTTGCCGTTGACCTTGTTGGTGAAGAAGTCGGCGATGTCCTCGTAGGCCGCCCAGTTGACGGGCACGCCCAGGTCGTAGCCGTAGGCGTCCTTGAATTGCTTCTTGTACGTGGGATTGGTGAACCAGTCGTAGCGGAACCAGTAGAGGTTGGCGAACTGCTGGTCGGGGAGCTGGTACAGCTTCTTGTCCGGCCCGGTGGTGAAGCTGGTGCCGATGAAGTCGTTCAGGTCGAGGGTGGGCGAGGTGACCGCCTTGCCCTCGCCCGCCATGTAGTCGGACAGCGGGAAGACGTAGTTGCCGCGGAAGTGGGTGCCGATGAGGTCGGAGTCGTTGACGTAGGCGTCGTAGATGTTCTGGTTGCCCTGGATCTGCGTCTGCAGCTTCTCGATCACGTCACCTTCCTGGATCAGGTCGTGCTTGACCTTGATCCCGGTGATGTCGGTGAACGCCTTGGCGAGTTTCTGCGACTCGTACTCGTGGGTGGTGATCGTCTCGGAGACGACGTTGATCTCCATGCCGCGGTACGGCGCGGCGGCCTTGGTGAACCAGTCCATCTCCGCGAGCTGCTGGTCCTTGGACAGGGTGCTCGGCGTGAACTCGCCGGCCACCCACTTCTGTGCCGCCGCCTTCCCCTGGGCCTCGGTGAAGTTGCTCTTGGGTTTCTGCTCTCCGGACGAGCAGCCGGCCGCTATCAGGACGAGCGCGGCCAGGCCGACCGCCGTGGTCTTGCCCAAAGGACGTTTCATCGCCTCAATGCCTCCTTCTGTCAGCCCCAAATCCCGATCACGATCGTCACCAGGAGCGCGCACGCCAGAGCCAGCCACATGGACAGGTCGGTGACGGCGATCCAGCCGGCGAGTACGACGGCCGCGCTGATCAGGCCGATGTACAAGCGGTCGCCACGGTCGGTCTCGATGCGCAAGAAGCCGCGCCGGGCCACCGGGGGCGAGAAGTGGCCCCAGATCGCCATGCCGCACAGCAGCAGCGCCAGGCCGACGAAGACCAGGGCCGTCGGGAGGGTCCACACCATCCACTGCATCGTCAGACCCTTCCAAGTGCGAAGCCCTTAGCCACGTAGTTCCTGACGAACCAGATGACGATGGCTCCGGGGATGATGGTCAGCACGCCCGCCGTGGCCAGGAGGCCCCAGTCCACGCCGGCCGCGCTCACCGTCCGCGTCATCGTGGCGGCGATCGGCTTGGCGTCGACCGAGGTGATGGTCCTGGCGATGAGCAGTTCGACCCAGCTGAACATGAAGCAGAAGAAGGCGGTGACGCCCACCGCGGAGCGGATCATCGGCAGGAAGATCCGCAGGAAGAACCGCGGCAGGGAATAGCCGTCGATCGCCGCCGTCTCGTCTATCTCGCGCGGTATCCCCGACATGAATCCTTCGAGGATCCAGACGGCGAGCGGGACGTTGAACAGCATGTGCGCGATGGCCACGCCCAGGTGGGTATCGAACAACCCCACGCTCTGATAAATCTGGAAAAAGGGCAGCAGGAACACGGCCGGCGGCGCCATGCGATTCGTCAGCAACCAGAAGAACAGGTGCTTGTCCCCGGCGAACCTGAACCGGGAGAAGGCATAGGCGGCCGGCAGCGCCACGATGAGCGACATCACCGCGTTCAGTGACGTGTAGATGATGGAGTTCAGGTAGCTCGAATACCAGACCGGGTCGGTGAAGAAGGTCCGGTAATTGTCGAGCGTGGTCCGCTGCGGAATGAGCGAGAAGCTGCCGAGGATGTCCTCGTTCGGGCGGATGGACATGCCGAACATCCACAGCAGCGGCAGCATCAGGGTGGCGGCGTACAACCAGAACACCGCCCGCGCCCACGGCAGCTGCCGCCCGGCCCGCCGCGCCACGGCGACCTGCTCCTCTGCCATCGCGGTCACCTCCCTGACCTGGTCAGCACGGTGAAGAAGACGTACGAGACGATCTGTACGACGAGGAAGTACAGCAGCGAGAAGGCGCCCGCCGGCCCTAGGTCGAACTGCCCGACGGCGACCTTCGACAGCAGGATGCTCAGGAACGAGGTGGCGTTGCCCGGCCCACCACCCGTCACCACGAACGGCTCGGTGTAGATCATGAAGCTGTCCATGAACCGGAGCAGGATCGCGATCGTCAGCACCCCGCGCAGGCGCGGCAGCTGGATGTGGCGGAAGGTCGACCAGGCCGAGGCGCCGTCGATCTGCGCGGCCTGGAAGTAGGGGTCGGGGATCGACCGCAGCCCGGCGTAGGCCAGCAGCGCCACCAGCGGCGTCCAGTGCCAGATGTCCATGATGAGGACCGTGATCCAGGCGTCGGTGGAGTCCAGCGTGTAGTTGAAGTCGATGCCCAGGACGTTGTTGATCGTCCAGCCGCCCAGCCCGATGTCGGCGCGGGCGAAGATCTGCCAGATGGTGCCCACCACGTTCCACGGGATGAGCAGGGGCAGCGCGACGATGACCAGGGCCACCGACACCCAGACCCCGCGGCGCGGCATCGCCACCGCGAGCGCCACCCCGAGCGGGATCTCCAGCAGCAGCACCTGGGCGGAGAACAGCAGGGTCCGGACGAACGCCGCGCGGATCTCGGGGTCGCGGGCGACGGACCTGAACCACTCCAGCCCCACGAAGATCCGGTCGTCGGGGCTGAAGATGTCCTGGACGGAGAAGTTGACGACGGTCATCAGCGGGATCACGGCGGTGAAGGCCACCGACACGACGACCGGCAGCACGAGGAGCCAGGCGCGGTTGTTCTTCGGCTTGACGCTCACCCGGCTGTCGGGCGTGCCGTCCTGCGGGGCGGCGCCGGTGACGATCTCGCCGCCCACCGGGCTGCCCGCGACGGTGACGCTCTGCTCGGTCACGATGCGCCCTTTCCATCGAGCCCGTCTAGCGGTGAGATGGACCCGCACCTGACCGAGTCCCTGAACAGGAACGCGCGATCCGGTGCGAAGTGCAGGAACTCCTCGGTGTCCGGGGCGAACCGGGTGTCCGCCTCCGTCTTGGCGATCATCGGGTGGCCGCCGGCCCGCACGTGCACGAGGTTGTAGGCGCCCATCCGGTCCACCCCCGTCACCCGTACGGGCAGTCCGGGCGAGGCTCCTTCGCCGCCGAGCCGGGCGAACTCCGGCCGCACCCCGATACGCACCGGCCCCGGCTCCAGCTCGTCCTCCTGGTCGCTGACCGCCTGCCCGACGTCCGTCTCCGCCACCCTGACCACCCCGCCGGCGATCTCGGCGGGCACGACGTTCATGCCGGGCGAGCCGATGAAGTGACCGACGAACTCGTGGGCGGGCGACAGGAACAGCTCCGTCGGCTCGCCCGCCTGCACGATCGCGCCCTCGTTGAGCACCACCACCTCGTCGGCGAAGGTCAGCGCCTCGGTCTGGTCGTGGGTGACGTAGATGAGCGTGTGGCCGGTGTCGCGGTGGATCTCCTTGAGCTTGCTGCGCAGCGTCCACTTGAGCGCGGGGTCCACGACGGTGAGCGGCTCGTCGAGGAGTACGGCGGCCACCTCGGAGCGGACCAGCCCGCGGCCCAGGCTGACGATCTGTTGCCGGCCCGGGTCCAGCCGCCGCGACCTGCGCTTGAGGTGATCGTCCAGGCCGAGGAGCTGCGAGACCCGGCGGACCCGCTGGTCGATCTCCGCCTTGGGATACTTCCGGTTGCGCAGCGGGAAGGCCAGGTTGTCGTAGACCGACATCTCCTCGTACAGCACCGGGAACTGGAAGACCTGCGCGATGTTGCGGCCCGCCGTCGGCACCGCCGTCACCTCGCGGTCGTCGAAGAAGATCCGTCCCACGGTCGGGGAGAGCAGCCCCGAGATGATGTTCAGCAGGGTCGTCTTGCCGCACCCGCTCGGGCCGAGCAGCGCGTACGCCCGGGAGCTCTGCCAGGTCCACGTCATCGGCCGCAGCGCCCAGGTCCGGCCGCCGTCGTAGCTGTGTCCCACGCCTTCGAGCCGGATGTCAGCCATGCAGGTCGACCTCCGCGGCCGAGGTGGCGAGCAGGCGCCCGCCGGCCTCGTCGAAGACGAAGATGTGCGCCGGGTCCACATAGGCCATGGCCCGCTCGCCGGGGGTGAAGAGCTGGGGGCCCGGCAGCTGGGCGACCAGGTGCCGCCCGTCAACGAGCAGCAGGTGCAGGAAGGTCGAGCTGCCCGTCACCTCCGCGAGCCTGATCTCCGCCGGGAACTCCAGCACGCCGGCTCCACTCCGTTGGATCGTCACCTGGTGGGGGCGTACCGCGAGCACGACGTTCCGCCCGGAGGCGTGCGCGCCGGGGGAGGGGAACGAGCTGCCCAGGCACTCGATCCGGCCCTCGCGTACGACGCCGGGCAGCAGGTTGAGCGGCGGATCGCTGAGCGTCGCGGCGACGGCCAGCGTCGGCGGCTGGGCGTACATGTCCGCCACGTCGCCCACGTCCAGCACCCGGCCCTCGCCCAGGACCACCGTCGGGGAGGCGAAGGTCAGCGCCTCGGCCGGGTCGGCCGTCGAATAGAGGACCACACCCGGCGAGTCGAGGAACATGTTCTTCAGATCGCTCCGCAACTGCTCGCGGAGCTTGAAGTCGAGGTTGGCCAGCGGCTCGTCGAGCAGCAGCACGTCGACCGGCCGGGCCAGCGCGCGGGCGATCGCGGTGCGCTGCTGCTGGCCGCCCGACAGCTCGGCGGGCCGGCGGTCGAGCAGGTCGCCGATGCCCATGATTTCGGCGACCTCGCGCACCCGCCGATCGATGTCTTTCTTGGGAAAGGAGCGCGCCATGCGCAGCGGCGAGGCGATGTTCTCGTAGACCGAGAGCGAGGGATAATTGATGAATTGCTGATAGACGAAGGCGACCGAGCGTTTGCGCACGGAAATAGCCGTTACGTCTTTTCCGTTCACCACGACCCGCCCGGCGTCGGGCGGAAGAAGCCCCCCGACGACCCGCATCAGCGTCGTCTTCCCCGCCGCCATCGGACCGACGAGCGTGGTCATTCCGCTGGATAATTCGAGGTGAATGTCGTGCAGCCAGGTCTCCCCGCGCTGCCGTACGCGGACGCCGTCAAGAACCAGCGCCATGTGCACGAGCCTCCTTGCCGGAGTGCGATCGACGGCCGCGCCGCCCCGAAGCGTGGTCGGTCAAGACCCCTCCATCTAACATCCTTTGCCAGGACGTGCAAAGAGGGAAGTTTCCATTGGTCCACTTATTAGCGAATGGGCATATATTTATCGACGTTTATTTGGCCGCGGCGAACAAGTACGGCCCGTGCGATCGGGCACGGGCCGTACCAGATCTCAGACCTTGCTGATGCGGACGGCGTCCGCGATGACGAGGCCGGTGCCGGAGGTCCACCGGCTGACTCCCACGACGTTGGCGGTGCCCGCGGCGAGAGAGAAGGTGCCCAGGCTCTTCCAGCTGCCGCCGCCGGAGCGTTGGTCCACGTACACCGTCTGGTTGCCGCCGGAGGCGGCCACGATGTACGGCGCGGAGCTGTTGTAGCCGGGATCGTCCGGATACCAGACCTCCACGCGGTAGGTGCCCGCGCTGGGGATGGTCGCCTGATACCAGGCCGGGTCGCTGGCGGCCACGGGGTCGGCGAACCGGTAGTCGGCGCCGTAGCGCTGGGTGGAGTAGGTGGAGGTGCCCCAGTTCGCGCTGGCGGTGAACTGGCCGGAGGTGGTGTTGTCGACCGTGGTGGTCCACGTCGGGGTGCCGCCGCCACCGGTCACGTAGCTCATGTACGTGGTCCAGTTCCAGTACGGCCCCGGGTCGGTGTGGTCGGAGCCGGGCACCTCGACGTGGCCGATGATGTGGCTGCGGTCCTTCGGGATGCCGTACTTGTCGCAGATGTACTTGGTCAGCGCGGCCGAGGAGCGGTACATCGCGTCGGTGAACCACGAGGACTCGCTGACGTAGCCCTCGTGCTCGATGCCGATGGACCGGGTGTTGTACGACCAGTTGCCGGCGTGCCAGGCGATGTCCTTGTCCCGGACCATCTGGGTGATCGCGCCGTTCGACGACTTGACCACGTAGTGGGCCGAGACCTGGGCGCTGGGGTTCTGGAACCAGGAGATGGTCCCGGCGTAGGAGCCCTGCGTCACGTGGATGATCACCCGGTCGATGGCGTAGCTCGACTCGCGGCTGGAGGCGGTGTAGTTGCTGGAGCTGGCGGCCGCCCAGGTGGCGTCCGGGTAGTCGGGGCTGGCCGCCTCGGCGGCGCCGAACGCGCGCGTCTCGGCGTACCGGCCGCGGTCGGCCGTCACCTCCTGTGGCGCCACGCGGACGTCCTTGGCCTGGAGGCCGAGGCCGAGCAGCTCGTAGACGGCGTCGGCGTAGAGGCGGGCGAGCTGGGGCGAGGCGGTGTTGCCGTACTTGGCCACGGCCTCGTACCAGCGGCCGGGGTCCTTCCTGGCGGCCTCGTCGAGGCCGAGCTCGTCGGCGTTGGCGCGCAGCAGCGCGGCGCCGCCGAGGATGTTGGCCGCGGTGTCGGCGCGCAGCTTCTTGACCGGCAGCCCGGTGAGCCCGGCCGCCTTCTCCAGCGCCTTCGTGGTGGGGTTGCTGACCAGGTGCATCACGCCGTATCCGCCGCTGGCGCTGGGCTCGCCGTTGTGGGCGTCGAGGTGGGTCTCGGCGTAGGCGAGCGCCACGAGCAGGTCGCGGGGGACGTCCTGGGCCGCGGCGGCGCGGGCGAAGGCGTCCGAAAGCGGCGTGTCCTTGGCCGCGACGGCGGGCTGACCGGCGAGGACCAGGAGAGCGGCGAGGACCGAGGAGACGAGAGCCGTTAATCGCTTGGGGGAGAGTGACATGGGAGCTCCCTCGTTATGGGTCGACGGCTGCACAGTAAGCCGGTTCCTGACAGATGTCGATAATTGACATTACTGACGAGTTAGAAGAAACTTTCCGCCCGTACTCGGACATGTGGGACGGAAAGTTGGGCCCCCCGATCGGCTGAAGACTATTGCGCTCCGTTCGGGAGAAGCTGAAACTTCTTTTCGTGACCACGCACCCCCTGCGCACCCTCCTGGCCACGATCACCCTCGTGCTCACCGCCCTCGTGGTGCCCACCACCGGTCCCGCCGTCTCGGCGGCGGCGTGCGTGACCGATCCCGCGACGCCCAAGCGGCAGTTACGGGGCATGTGGGTCTCCTCGGTCGCCAACATCGACTGGCCGAGCAGCGCGGGGCTGAGCGTGGCGGCCCAGCAGGCGGAGTTCAGGGCGTGGCTGGACCTGGCCGTGTCCAAGCGTATGAACGCCGTGTTCGTGCAGGTCAGGCCGACGGCGGACGCGTTCTGGCCCTCGTCGTACGAGCCGTGGTCACAGTGGCTCACCGGCACCCAGGGCAAGGATCCCGGCTACGACCCGATGGCCTTCATGGTCGCCGAGGCCCACGCCCGCAACCTGGAGTTTCACGCCTGGTTCAACCCGTACCGGATCGCCAACAACGCCGACCCGAACAAGCTGGTGGCGACCCACCCGGCCCGGACGCACCCGTCCTGGCGGTTCGCCTACGGCGGCAAGCTCTATTACAACCCCGGCATCCCGGCGGTCCGCGACTTCATCGAGGACGCCATCATGGACGCCGTCACCCGCTACGACCTCGACGGCGTGCACCTCGACGACTACTTCTACCCCTATCCGGTCAGCGGCGAGACCATCCCGGACGCCGCGACGTACGCCCAGTACGGCGGCGGGTTCGCCACCATCGCCGACTGGCGGCGCGAGAACGTCAACCTGCTGATGCGCGAGATGGACCAGCGCATCCACGCCGCCAAGTCCTGGGTCTCCTTCGGCGTCAGCCCGTTCGGCATCTGGCGCAACGCCGCCACCGACCCGCTCGGGTCGAGCACCTCGGGCCTGCAGTCCTACGACGCGATCTACGCCGACAGCAGGCTCTGGGTCAAGCAGGGCTGGGTCGACTACCTCGCGCCGCAGATCTACTGGAACATCGGGTACGCCCCGGCGGACTACGCGGTGCTGACCGCCTGGTGGTCGAGCGTGGTGCGCGGCACCGGCGTCCAGCTGGTCGTCGGCCAGGCCGCCTACCGCGCGGGCGCCGGCGGCCAGGACGCGGCCTGGCAGGATCCCGCCGAGCTCAGCGATCACCTCTACGACAACAGGAAGCACCCCGAGGTGGCCGGCGACGTCTACTTCAGCGCCAAGGACGTCAAGGCGAACCGGATCGGCGCCATCGCCGCGCTGGTCAGCGCCCACTACGCCAAGCCCGCCCTGCCGCCCGCCCGCGGCACCGCCGCCGCACCGGCGGCGCCCGCGAGCGCGGCGGCGACCAGAGGCTCGGGCGGTGTGGCGCTCTCGTGGCAGGGCGGCGGCGCCACGGCCTACGCGGTCTACCGGGTCGACGGCTCCCACCCGGCGGCCGACCCGTGCGCGTACGCCGACGCCCGCAACCTGCTCGGCACGACCAGGAAGACCACCTTCACCGACGCCACGGCGACGGCCACCGGCGGATACACCTACTACGTGACCGCCCTGAACCGGACGCACCAGGAGAGCCCGCCGAGCGCGGGCGCGGTGGTGGCCGGCTCGGCGGCGTTCAGCGTCGTGGTCGACAACTCCGACGCCGGGTTCGCCGCGAGCTCCTCCTGGGGCACCTCGTCGTTCTCGGCGCAGCTCTACGGCGCCGACTACCGCTTCGCCGACCCCGTCGCGGCCAGCGACCCGGCGTGGTTCAAGGCGGCCGTCCCGAGCGCCGGGAGCTACCGGGTGGAGGTCTGGTACGCCGCCAACGCGGGCTACAACAGCGCCACGCCGTATCTCGTGGCGGCCTCGGGCGGGACCCAGACCGTGGTCGTGGACCAGCGCTCGGGTGGCGGGCAGTGGCGGACCCTCGGCACGTACAGCCTCGACGCGGGCACCTACAACGTGGTCGGGGTGAGCCGCTGGACCTCCACGGCCGGGTACGTCATCGCGGACGCCGTGCGCATCACCAAGCTCACTTCCTAAAAGTCACTTCTTGAGTGCCCGCCCGTCCTCGTCCAGGTAGTCGCGCCACGAGCGCTTGGGCGTCCAGCCGAGCATGCGCACCGCCTTGGCGCAGGAGATGCCGGAGGCGTCCGGACGGCTGAGCGGCCGCAGCGCGATCGCGTCGCCGTAGTGCTCCCGCAGGGCCGTCGCGAAGTCGTGGCCACCGACGTTGTCGGGCGAGGCGATGTAGAACACCTCGTGTCCCGGCAGGTCGGACTCGGTGGCCAGCACGATGGCGTCGGCCAGGTCGTAGACGTCGATGTAGCTCCACAGCCCGGCGCCGGGCTGACCGTCGCGGATCTGCGGGCCCAGATTGCGCTCGTAGTTGCCCTCGTGCTGCACCCAGCTCGGCCGGATGGAGACGCATCGGATGTCTGAGCGGCGCACGGCCGCGTCCATGAGCTGCTCGCCGAAGTGCTTGGCGGTGGCGTAGGGGTCCTGCGGCCGGATCGGGTGCTCTTCGTCCACGGGCGCGTAGTCGGGCAGGAACGGCCGCTCGGCGAAGAAGAAGCCGGGCACGGTCTCGCTGGAGATGTTCACGAAGCGGGTCACGCCGAACCTGATCGCCGCCTCCAGCATGTTGAAGGTGGACATCAGGTTGTTCTGGAAGACCACGTGGGGCGGGTTGGTGCTGGGCTCGGGGATGGCGGCGGCGTGGACGACCGCGTCGGCGCCGCGGACCACCGCGTACGCCGCCCCGGCGTCGGTCAGGTCGGCCTGCTGGTAGCGGGGCGCGCCGGGCTCCGCCCGCTCCCAGGTCGGGCGGGTGAGGTCGACGGCCGTCACCTCGTGACCGGCATCGAGCAGGGCCTGAGTGGCCGCACGTCCGACCTTTCCATGGGCACCGGTGACGACGACGTGCATGGAGGCTCCTCAGACGCTAAGGGTCGGACGTCCAGGATAGGGGGACGGTCGCCGGCGCTGAAGGTTTGAATCGTTTTGCTTCAGAGCGGAAGTTCGCGGGTATCCGGGCGGATGACACGCCTTGAGTCGCTGATACGTTTCCGTTTCGTTACCGCAGGAGAGCCTTGACGGCCCTGGAACGTAAAGCCTATGTTAACGCCCTAACGAGGCCATTGAAACGATTTAAGCTTCGAGCCCCAAGGGGTGTTATGAAGACCACGCTTCACAGACTCGGGGTGGCCTTCTCCGCCGCCCTCCCCCTCCTTTCCCTGGCGGCATGCGGCTCGTCCGGCAGTACGACGGCCGCCGACGGCAGCGTCACGATCTCCTTCCTCTACGACAACAACGAAGCCACGGTCAACGGGGCCAAAGCAGTCGTCCAAGCCTTCGAGGCGGCCAACCCGAAGATCAAGATCGAGTCGGAGACCCGCCCGGCGGGCACCGAGGGCGACAACATCATCAAGACCCGGCTGTCCACGGGCGAGATGAGCGACGTCTTCTGGTACAACTCCGGGTCCCTGCTCCAGGCCCTGAACCCCGGCCAGACCCTCGTCGACCTCACCGGCGACCCGGTCATGAAGAACGTCGAGGAGTCGTACCTGCCCGTGGTCACCCAGGGCGGGAAGGCCTACGGCGTGCCGACGGGAACCGCCACGGGTGGCGGCATCCTCTACAACCGCAAGGTCTACGAGAAGCTCGGGCTGCAGGTGCCCAAGAGCTGGGCCGAGTTCACGGCCAACAACGACAAGATCAAGGCCGCCGGGCTGACGCCGGTGATCTCCACGTTCAAGGACACCTGGACCTCGCAGCTGTTCGTGCTCGCGGACTTCTTCAACGTGCAGGCCGCCTCGCCGACCTTCGCGCAGGACTACACGGCCAACAAGGCCAAGTACGCCACCACCCCGGCCGCGCTGACCGGCTTCAAGCGCCTGGAAGAGGTGCACGCCAAGGGGTACCTCAACAAGGGCTTCGGCTCGGCCAACCTCGACGCGGGGATCAAGCTGCTGGCCGAGGGCCAGGGCGTGCACTATCCCCTGCTCACCGGGGTGGTGCCCGGCTTCATCAAGAAGTTCCCCCAGGTGGGAACCGACGTCGGCTTCTTCGGCCTGCCGGGTGACGACGCCGCCAAGAACGGCGCCACGGTCTGGGAGCCGAGTGCCGCCTACATCCCCAAGACGAGCAAGCATCTCGACGCCGCCAAGAAGTTCCTGGCCTTCATCGCCTCCCCGGAGGGTGCGGCCGCCCTTGGCAAGGGCACCCCGCCGGCCGGACCGTACCGGATCAAGGGGGCCAAGCTGCCGGACGACGCGGTCCAGGTGGCGAAGGACCTGCAGGTCTACCTCGACAACAAGGCGTCCGCGCCCGCGCTGGAGTTCGTCTCCCCGGTCAAGGGCCCGTCCCTTGAGCAGATCACCGTCGCGGTCGGCTCCGGCCTGACCACGGCGGCCGAGGGGGCGGCCCAGTACGACAAGGACGTGGAGAAGCAGGCCAAGCAACTGGGGCTCGCGGGGTGGTGACCTCGTCGAGGCCGAGCACGGCCACGTCGCCCGAGCCGCCCACCGCGGCGGCCGGGCGGCGTGCCCGCGCGCGCAACGGGAAGGGCGGGCGCGGCGGCAACCCGTACCCCTACCTGTTCTACGTGCCCGCGGGGATCGTCTACACGATCGTCTTCCTGGTTCCGACGATCATGGCCTTCTACTTCTCGATGACCAGGTGGACGCTGTTCGACAGCACCTTCGTGGGGCTGGAGAACTTCACCGACTTCTTCGCCGAGCAGAACCTGCGGATCGGCTTCCAGAACACCCTGATCTACGCGGTGACCACCAGCGGGCTGAAGGTCGTGCTGGGGATGGCGCTCGGCGTGCTGCTCACCTCGCGGATCAAGCTGCGCGGCTTCCTGCGCTCGGTGGTGTTCTTTCCGGTGCTGGTGAGCACGGTCGCGGTCGGCATTACGTTCAGCGTGCTGCTCAAGCCCGACACCGGGCTGGTGAACAAGGCGCTGGCCCTGGTGGGCATCTCGGGCCCCGACTGGCTCGGCGACGCGAACACCGCGCTGCTGTCGGTGGCGCTCGTGGACGTCTGGAAGGGCGTCGGCCTGGCCACCGTCATCTACATCGCCGGCATGATGTCGATCCCGCGTGACTACTACCAAGCGGTCGCGGTCGACGGCGGCGGCGCCTGGCATCGGTTCAGGTTCGTGACGCTGCCGCTGAGCTGGCCCGCCACCAACTCGGTGATCATCTTGTCCTTCATCGGCGGGCTGCGGTCCTTCGACCTCATCTGGACGATGACCCGCGGCGGACCCGGCTTCACCAGCGACGTCATCGCCTCGATCATCTACAAGCAGTATCAGGCGGGGTTCTTCGGCCTGTCGACCGCCGGGAACGTGATCCTGTTCATCGTGGTCACCGCGCTGGTCGTGCCGCTCACCCGCTTCCTGAGCGCCAGGGAGGTCGCCGCATGAGGGCGCTGCGCAGATCCGGGCCCGAACTCGTCGTGGTCCTCCTGGCCGTCGTCATCTTCGTCGTGCCGTTCTCGTTCATGGTGCTCACGGCGGTCAAGGACGAGGTCCAGTCGGCGGAGCTGGACTTCGGCTGGCCGACGAGCTGGCCCATCGTCCAGAACTTCGTCGAGGTGATCGAGGCGCGCGACTACGTGCTGCTGCGCGCCTTCCTCAACAGCACGATCCTCACCGTCGTGGCGGTCACGCTGCTGGTGGTCTTCTGCTCCATGGCCGGGTTCGTGCTGCAGCGCAGGGCGGGCCGGATGCGGTCGGTGGTCAACTTCCTGGTGCTGTCCGGGCTGATCATCCCGCCGGCGATCGTGCCGACCATCTGGGTGCTCCAGACGCTCGGCCTGTTCAAGACGCTGCCGGGGCTCATCTTCGTCGAAGTCGCCTTCCACATGTCGTACTCAGTGCTGCTTTATCGCGCTTTTGTGGCGGCGGTGCCGCGCGAGCTGGACGAGGCGGCGATGATCGACGGCTGCACCGGGTTCAGGCTGTTCTTCAAGGTGATCTTCCCGCTGCTCCGGCCGGTGACGATCACCGTCATCCTGACGACGTCGGTCGCCGTCTTCAACGACTTCGTCAACCCGCTCTACTTCCTGCCCGGTGACGAGAACGCCACCGTCCAGCTCACCCTGTACAACTTCCAGAGCCAATACAGCACGCAGTGGAACCTGCTGTTCATGGACATCGTGCTCATCACGATCCCGCCGCTGCTCGCTTTCATCTTCTTCAACCGCAAGATCGTGGCGGGGATGACCGCCGGCGCGATCAAGGGCTGACCGCTCAGAGGAGCCGCATGACCATCGACCTGCGTTTCGAGCACCACCGAGAGCCGCTCGGCATCGGAGAACCCAGGCCACGGCTGTCCTGGACGGTCCGCAACGACCGTCCCGGCTGGCAACAGCACGGCTACGACGTCGAGATCCGCGACTCGGAGGGCAAGGTCGTCTCCTCGACCGGGCGCTCCGACTCCGTGTTGGTCCCGTGGCCGGGGGACGACCTGCGCTCGCGGGAGCGCCGGGCCGTACGCGTGCGGGTCCGCGGTAAGGACGGCGAGGCGAGCGAGTGGAGCGAGTGGACCTGGGTCGAGGCGGGCCTGCTGGAGGCGGAGGAGTGGCGCGCGGAGGCGGCGGCGCCGCCCGCCGAGCTGCTCGGCGCGCCGGACGGGCCCGCGACCATGCTCAGGCGCGGCTTCGCCGTCCGCGGGCCGGTCGAGCGGGCCCGCCTGTACGTGACCGGCCACGGCCTCTACGAGGTGGAGATCAACGGGCAGGTCGTGGGCGACGACGTGCTCGCGCCGGGCTGGTCGAGCTACGACCACCGCCTGCGCTACCGCACGCACGACGTGACCGCGCTGCTGGCGGAGGGTGACAACGCCATCGGCGCGATGCTCGCCGACGGGTGGTACCGCGGCCGCGTCGGCTTCAAGGACGGCAGGGTCGAGACGTACGGCTCGCGCACCGCGCTCATCGCCCAGCTCGAGGTCGTCTACGCCGACGGCTCGACCGACGTCGTGACCACCGACGGCTCCTGGCGCTGCGCCCGCGGCCCGGTCCTCGCGGCCAGCCTTTATGACGGCGAGAAGTACGACGCCCGCCTGCTGCCCGCCGGCTGGTCCTCGCCCGGCTTCGACGACGGCGCCTGGCTGCCCGCCGACGTCGTGGAGCACGACCCCGGCCTGCTCGTCGCCCCCACC
Organism: Nonomuraea aurantiaca; assembly: GCF_020215705.1. GTDB lineage: Bacteria > Actinomycetota > Actinomycetes > Streptosporangiales > Streptosporangiaceae > Nonomuraea > Nonomuraea aurantiaca. The sequence continues at coordinate 226,668 of NZ_JAIWNB010000002.1, forward strand.
GGGCCGCCGGTCCGCCGCTTCGAGACGCTGCGTCCCGTCGAGGTCATCGAGGGGCCGGCCGGCGAGACGATCCTCGACTTCGGCCAGAACATCTCCGGCCGCCTGCGCATCCGCGTCCAGGGACCGGCGGGCCACACCGTCACGCTGCGCCACGCCGAGGTCCTGGAGAACGGCGCCCTGTCGCGCCGCCCGCTGCGCAACGCGGCCGCCCAGGACGAGTACACCCTCGCCGGCGGCGCGGAGGAGGAGTGGGAGCCGCGCTTCACCATGCACGGCTTCCGCTACGCCGAGCTGATCGACTGGCCGGGCGAGCTGGGCCCCGACAGCGTCCAGGCCGTCGTCTGCCACACCGACATGCGCCGTACCGGCTGGTTCACCTGCTCGGACCCGCAGCTCCAGCGCCTGCACGACAACGTGGTGTGGAGCATGCGCGGCAACTTCGTCGACCTGCCGACCGACTGCCCCCAGCGCGACGAGCGCCTCGGCTGGACCGGCGACATCCAGGTCTTCGCCCCCACCGCGGCCTTCCTGTACGACTGCGCGGGCACGCTCGGCTCCTGGCTTGCCGACCTGGCCGCGGAACAGGACGAGTCGGGCATGGTGCCCTACTACATCCCGTGGGTCAGCCTCGAGTTCCCCGCCATGCCGACGGCGGCGTGGGGAGACGCGGCGGTGATCGTGCCCTGGGTGCTCTACGAGCGCTTCGGGGACCTCGGCGTGCTGGAGGCGCAGTACGACAGCATGAAGGGCTGGGTCGACCACATCGCCGGCATCGCCGGGGACGACCACCTGTGGGACGAGGGCTTCCAGTTCGGCGACTGGCTCGACCCCGCCGCGCCGCCGGACCGGCCCGGCAAGGCCCGGACGGATCCGTACCTCATCGCCACCGCCTACCACGCGTGGACCGCGCAGGTCGTGGCCGACACCGCCGAGCTGCTGGGCCGGGGCGAGGACGCGAAGAAGTACGGCGAGCTGGCGGCGGAGGTCCGGGCGGCCTTCCGCCGCGAGTACCTCTCGCCGTCGGGCCGCCTGGTCAGCGACACCCAGACCGCCTACGCGCTGTCCCTGCACCTCGGCCTGGCGGAGACGCCGGAGCAGCGGGCGCGGGCGGGCAAGCGGCTGGCCGAGCTGGTGGACCAGGACGACTACCGCATCGGCACCGGCTTCGTCGGCACGCCGCTGGTCTGTGCCGCCCTTGCCGCGGCAGGGGAGCACGACACGGCCTACCGGCTGCTGACGCAGCGCGAATGCCCCTCGTGGCTCTACCCGGTGACCATGGGCGCGACCACGATCTGGGAGCGCTGGGACAGCATGCTGCCCGACGGCTCGGTCAACCCCGGTGAGATGACCTCGTTCAACCACTACGCGCTGGGCGCGGTCGCCGACTTCCTGCACGGCACGCTCGCCGGCCTGGCCCCCGCCGCGCCCGGCTACCGCCGCATCCGCGTCGCGCCGCGGCCCGGTGCCGGTCTCACCCACGCCTCCGCCGAGCACGAGACGCCGTACGGCCCGGCGGCGGTGGCCTGGTCTCGGACGGACGGCAACCTCACGGTCACCGTCTCCGTGCCTGCGGGGACGACGGCCGAGATCGACCTGCCGTCCAGGGAGCTGGTGGAGGTCGGGTCGGGGATGCACACCTTCACCACGCCGTACCGCGATCCGGCCGACGACCCGGTGGCCTGAGCGGTCCGTGCCGCGGCCCCTGGGTTCGTCGCGCCGTCCTGGGGGTCCGGCCGGGCCACGATAAGGTGCATCGGGTGATCTAACGGGTACGACCGTTCTGGCCGCGAGCGGACACTCGCGCGAGGAGGTCATGTGGTATCCGGGTGGATCCTGCGCGGGTTCGCGGCCGTGGCGGTGCTGGCGGCCACCGTCGTTCCCGGGACGCGGGCCGAGGCCACGACACTTTCTTTGACGCCTGCCACGACACCCACTCCCACTCCTGTTGTGACGCCGGTCGACGCGGGCTGTCCGGCGCGGGACACGCGGGTCGGCGCGCCGTACGCGATCACCGGTTACTGGCTGGTGCCCCGCTCGGACCTGTGCGTCACGCGGCGGACGGTGGAGGCGATCCACGGGGTCGGCGGTGACACGCTCATCACGTTCGGCCCGCGCCTGGTGCCCAGCCGGGTCGACCGGGCGGGGCGGCTGCTGAAGGAGGGCGCGCCCGACCCCGACTTCACCGGCTGCGTCGAGAACGGGCAGACGTGCTACCGGGCCGCTCGGGAGGCGGTTCCGCGCATCCGCCGGGTCTACGGCTATGCCGCGAACGAGCTGTTCGGCGACGGCCTGCTGCGGTGTCCGGGCCTGGACCGGCGGATCGAGGTCGGCGAGCGGGTCTACTACCGGCTGCTGCTGGGCAGATCCTGCTCCCGCGGCCCGTACGACCTCGTGCTGATCGCCACCGACGGCGACGGGCTGGGCAACCTGATGGGGGAGGCGCCCGCGTACGGGATGAAGGTGTTCCCCGGGCTGCCCGCCGCGCCGCAGGACGTCAAGCGGCCGTGGCTGCCCGACCTCACGCACTTCGGCGCCGTGACCGCGCTCACCGAGCGGGTGCTGACGGACTATCGGGGCAGGTACGGGTCGTCGGCGGCGTTCGCCGGGGTGTACCAGTCGTTCGAGCTGGCGGTGAAGTCGCGGCCCAGCGTCGATCCGACCATCGAGCTGTACCAGGCCCAGCACGCCGTGGTGGCTGCCACGCTGCCCGGGAAGAAGATCCTGGTCAGTCCCTACTTCGACGCGCGCAGGGACAAGGGCTTCCCGCCCGAGCGGGTGGGGCCGGGGTTGCTCTCCATCGCCGCGACCGCGCATGGGGCGCCCATGGTCGTCGCCGTACAGGACGGGCGCGGGACGGGCAAGGTGCCCGTCTACGGCCGCGACGAGGTGGACGCCAAGGTCGATCCCCGCCTGGTGCCGATGGTGGGAGACGTGACCAACCGGCAGGCGTACTACGGCTCGACCTACGACTATCTCCAGGCGGCGGCGCGGTCACGGCCGCCGGGGGTGGAGCTGTGGATGAACGCGGAGGCCTTCGAGCCCGCCCCGGTGGCCGGCGAGTGCGGCCGGGCCGACCCGCTGCCGCTGCGCGGCCGGACGACCAAGAAGCGGCTCGACGCCCAGGTCATGGCGGCCGGCGAGGCCGTGACCAAGGTGATCTCCTACGGCTGGGACCCGTTCCTGACCTGCCGGCTCAACTGGATGACCCCGTCGTTGAGCGACGACCTCCACGCTTCCTGGAACGCGCCGCTCATCGTCGGCGCGACGAGGAACGCTACGGGGATCGCGATCACCGGCCGCAACCTCGCGGGCGGGACGATCAAGGTCCAGTACGCCCGCGCCGGGGCGGGGATGAAGACGGTGACCGTCGCCCAGGGACCGGACGAGGCCGGTGCCGCCTGGGTCCCCTTCACCGCGCCCACCGATGTCGATCCCCGCCGCCCGTTCCTCTACATCACCGCGGTGAACGGCACCGGCCGGTCCAGCACCAGCGCCTACGTCATCCCCTCGTAGAGGAACCCGCCCCAGCTCCTGAGGCAGGCGGCCGCCCTGTTGAAGACCTGAGCGATATCCGGCGACGTCGCTCAGGTCGGCCCTATTGCTCCCAGTTCTCGCAGACGAGCCCGTCTGAGGTTCGCATGAAGGCATGGGTCATCGGAGCTGCCGCAGGCGAGGTGTGTGTGTTGGTGATGCCGATGCCCGCGTCGATGATGTGGCCAGTCGAATTCCCGTGATCCTCCCAGACCGGCTTGGCGCCGTCCCACCGGCAGACCCAGACGGAGTTGTTGCCGTCGGTCACGAAGACCCGTGCGTATTGGGAGGCGTTATTCGGGTCCGGGACGCTTATCGCACCCAAAGCGATATTGGCGTAGTGGTCACTCGGCGGGGCGCCCAGCTCGAACCAGGTGTCGTCCTGACAGGCCCAGAGGTCGCCGGTCGATGCGCTCAGGACGAAGGAGCAGGGCCGCGAGAGCTGCCCAGGGCCGCTCTTGATGATCGCCGCGCCGGCTGGTTGACTGATCACCGCGGGGTACCGAGGGTGACCAAGGGCGGTCCATCGTGTGGACACCATGTCCGTGATACCGAGCCACAGCTGCCCGTCGCCGCCCCACACATAGACCTGCAGGGTCTGCTCGCCGGTTCTCTCGTCCGGGACGGCGAGAACTCCCATCGAGGAGCCGATCGCGACGCCGGGCGAACCCAGGTTGTACCAGAGCCAGGACGACCCGTTCCACCAGTTCACCCACCCATTGCCGTCGCTGCCGGTTACGACGGCGAAGGGGGCGAGATCCAGCGTGGGCTTCAGCGCGAGCGTCACCGCACCGAGGCCATTGAAGATGTCGACGCCCGCCGGCTGCCCCTGATCGGACCAGAACCAGTCCAGGCCGTTCCACCAGCGCACCCAGAGATGTCTGTCTTGCACGACGAACGCGTAGGGTCGATGCCCATTCGGGTTGTCATCGAGAGCGATGACACCAACGGGCCGGTCGACCTTTCCCCCTTGGTCGACCCATTCCCAGTTGCCGGCGGGAGTTTTCCAGAGAATCCACAGATGACTGTCGTCCGCTCGCACGAATACGAAAGGACGGGAGGCTGCCGAGACGTTCCTGTCCACGACCGCCACCGCACCGATTCCGTACGTCACCCCAGGGCCGGGCTTGCCGCGAAGAGCCCAGTACCATAGCGTCGGGATGGAGGCGCCGACCCAGGGCAGCGAGGCCACCGCCATGGCTCCGAGGCTGCTCCCCAGAAAGGTTCTGCGAGAGAGCCCTGGCACGACGACGTCCGCTGGGAATCGTCCGCCGCTATTGCCGCCGTCGGATAACGCAGGCTGGTCGTCGGGTCGTTGCTCGTTTGCTGACATGATCTTTTCCTCTCGCGATCTGAGCGCAAATGTCACGGCAATTTGAACGCCAGTCGCTTGACGCGCGATCGGTAGCGAATTGCAGCACCAAGACCGTCCAGTTTCCTTTTCGCGGGCGTCCGGATTTACTCCGTCCGGGTGAAGCGGCCAGGGCGGAAGTCCTCCAGGAGCGGGTGCCCGGTGCCGGTGAGCACCTCGTAGGCGGTGAGCTCGCCGGCGATCAGCCCCAGCGTCGCGCCCGAGTGGGTGAACGCCACATGGCATCCGGGCACCGACTCCAGCTCGCCGAAGACCGGCTCGCCGTCCGCCGGTATGGGTTTGCGGCCGAGTCGCCACGACGCCGCCTGGAGGGTGACATCGCCCTGGAGCAGGGCGGACGCCTCGGCGACGAGCTCCTTGACATACTTCTCGTCGATGGAGCAGGAGCCGTCGTCGTGCTCGGTGATGTGCTCCTCGTACCAGCTGTGGTCGATCGCGAACGTCGACCCGGGGTGGGGGCGCATCGCCGCGCGCGGCGTGTTCAGCACGGTCACGACCTCGGTCTCGACCGGCTCGGTGATGACGAGCATGGACAAGGGGGACGCGTCCGGCAGGTCCACGCCGAGCTCCGCGAGCACCGCCGGGGTCTGCGCACCGCAGGCGGCCACGACGGCGTCGCCACGCCACGACGTGCCGTCGGCGCCGCGCACTCCCCGTGCCCGGCCGTCCTCCACGAGCACCGAGCAGCGGCCCGCGCCGGTGACGAGCCGGCCCCCGCGGCGGACCAGCTCGTCCGCGAGCTCGCGGATCAGGTGGGGGAGGGAGACCCAGCCGTCACCCGGATTGTGGATCGCGAGGCCCGCGCCCACCTGGACCCCGCTGACCCGGTCGCTGGTGTCCGCGCGGCCGATGAGGTGCGACTCGTAGCCGCGAGCGACCTCGTGCGCGTGCCGTGCGCGGGTCGCCTCGGCCCCGTCGGGGGTCGTCCACCACAGGCCGCCGTCGAAGCGCAGCCAGTCCCGGCTCGGGTCGGCGGCGAACAGGGTGCGGTAGCGGTCGATGCCGAGGATGCGCAGGAGATGGTACGAGCCGGACCGGACGCCCGCCGAGTTGAGCCAGGACAACGAACGTCCCGACGCGCCGCCGGCGAGCTCCGACTCGGTGACCAGGACGACGTCAGCGCCCCCGCGTACGAGGTGCACGGCGGTGGACACACCGAGGATGCCACCCCCGAGAACGACGACACGCCGGGCCGCGGTGTGGTCTGTCATGTGACTCCTGACTTCGTAGAGCGGATACGGGCACGTTAGATGACGTGCGACTGCCGACCGAACAGCGGCGAACCAGCCCTCTTCGCCGGCGCGACCGGCGGCCCCTCTTGCGGATCTGTCGCTTCCGCGGCCATGCTCGGATTTCCCAGCACAAGTCGTCCTCGGGAGGCGCGCTGCACACCAACGATCCCGGCGTCTCCCGCCGGAGCGGGCCATGACGGTGACGGCGACGCCTTCGACCGGGCGCAAGGAGTCGGTCTCCGGGCGGGTGCGTACGCTGGCCGGGCTGTCCCTTCTGGCGCTGGCGCTGCTGCTGGCCGCGATCCTGGGCGGCGCGGCGAGTACGGGCGCCGGCTTACGCACCATCGGGCATGACGCCGGGCCGCAGGTGCTCGCCACCACGGGCCTGTATCGGCAGATGTCGGAGATGGACGCGCTGGTGGCCGAGACCCTGCTGCTGGGCAGCGAGTACGGCCCCCAGCAGCAGGCCGACCTGACCACCTATGACCAGCGGCGGCTGGAGATCTCCGAGAGCCTGCTCAAAGCGTACCGGCTGGCCCTGGACAATCCCGCCGAGCAACGTACGGTCGAGTCGCTGATCGAGGGGCTGGGCCGTTACGAGCGGCTGGCAACCCAGGCGCGGCTGCTGGACGTGCAGTCCAAGCACACCGCGGGACAGCCGCCCGACAATGTGGTCCAGGCCTATCAGAAGGCCACCGACCTCATGCACCGCGAACTGCTTCCCCAGGCCTACAACCTGACCTTGGAAACCGGGACGATCGTCCGGCGCGCGCACGTGGCCGAGCGCTCGACCACCTCGCTGGCCCGCTTCGCCGTCATCGTCACCGGGCTGCTCGCGCTGGCCTGCCTGCTGGGCCTGCAGACCTACCTGACCCGCAGGTTCCGCCGGGTCTTCGCGCCGGCCCTGGTGGTCGCCACCGTGCTCACCGGGGCCGGGCTGGTGACGGGCACGGCCCTGCTCAACCGGCAGGGCCAGGCGCTGGACGAGGCCAAGCGCGGCGGTTTCGACGCGGTGCTCACCTTGACCAGAGCACGGGCGATCAGCAAGAGCATGCACGGGGACCAGAACCGCTACCTGCTCGACCGCTTCCGCAGGGACACCTACGAACACGCCTTCCTGGACAAGTCCCAGACGATCGCGGCCGTCGAGTCCACCAGCCTGCCCGACTACCAGAGCAAGCTGCGGGCCGACTTCCAGGGACTGCTCGGCAGCCTGACGGGCCAGGACCGGGAACGCCTCTTCGCCGTCTACCAGAAGTTCCAGCAGGCGGACGCGCGGATGCGGACCATGACGCCCGAAGCGGCGATCAAATACTGGGACGGCGAGCTCACCCAGACCTACGAAAGCTACGACAAGGTGCTGGAGGAGCTGGTCCGGCGGCACGAGTCCGACTTCGAGCGCGCCATCGACAGCGGCGACGGGGCCCTGGAGACGCTGTGGCGGTTGATCCCCGCCGGGCTGGCCGCCGGCGCCCTGCTCATCCTGGTCGGGATCTGGCCACGACTCAGGGAGTACCGGTGAGAAAGCTGCTGATCTGCCTGACGCTCCTGCTCACCGCCTGCGGCGCGGCGCGGCCGGAATCCCTTGTGGACAAGGACGAGCTGATCGTCGCCATCCGCTCCGACGTCCCGCTGATCAGTTTCAAGGGGAAGGACGGCTCGTACGACGGCTTCAACATCGACGTGGCCAAATATCTCATCTCCCGGCTGGGCAAGAAGATCCACTGGCTGGAGATCACCGCCGGAGACCAGCTCACCGTGCTCACGCAGGGGCGTGCCGACCTGGTCTTCGCCCACATGTCGGTCACCCCGGAGCGGAAGAAGGTGATCGACTTCGCCGGACCGTACCACGTCGACTTCCAGGACATCGCCGTACGGCCGGCCGACAAGGACGTCATCCGCGACGTCCGCGACCTGGAGGGCCGCAAGATCTGCTGGGTGCGTGGCACGAACATCGCCCAGCGGATCATCGACGAGCGCCGGGTGAAGGCGATCGCCGTCCCCGCACCCGACTACAACGTCTGCCTGGACATGATCAAGGACGGCAGGATCGACGCCATCTCCACCAACAGCCAGATCCTGGCGGGGCTGCTCACCAAGCCGGGCGTCGATCTGCACCTGGTCGGCGCTACTTTCAACGAGCAACGTACGGCGATCGGCATCCGCAAGGGCGATGTGGACGGCTGTGAGGAACTCAACCGGGCCATCACCGAGATGTACCAGGACGGCACGGCGAACATGTTGCTGGACAAGTGGTTCGGCAAGTCGGGCATCGACCTGTCGGTGGTCTCGGTCCCACAGTTCGAGGGCTGCTCCTAGACGGGCGGTCGGGCGATCTCCGTGCTGAACCTGTCGACGAGTGCCTGTTTGGCGCGCCCGGCGACCTCCACGTCGTACGAGACCAGCTTGACCGTCGCCGGGTCGGCCGCCTTGGAGTGCGCCGGCACCGTGGTGTTGGTGGGCAGGGCGTAGAAGTTCACCAGCGGCCCCAGCCGCTGGGATTCTCCGCTCAGGGCCCAGTCGACGTACTTGCGTGCGCTGTCGGGGTTGTGCGCCCCGGCCAGTACGGCCAGGCCGCCGAGCTCGTAACCGGTGCCCTCCTGCGGGAAGGTCACCTGCAGGTTCGGATAGCCCTGCTCCTGGGCGGCGACGCAGTCGTGGGAGAAGACGACGCCGACCGCCGCCTCCTCCTTGGCCGCCTGCAAGGCGGCCGCGCTGCCGGAAGAGTTGTATCTCAGTACGTTCGGGTGGAGGCCGCGCAGGTAGCCGAGTGCCTTGTCCTGGTCGCGGCCGTTGAGCTCCACCTGCGTCCACAGGGCGGTGTAGGCGGTTCCGGACGTGGCCGGGTGGGCGATGGCGACGCTGCCGCGCAGTCGCTCGTCCAGGAGTTCCCGCCAGGAGTGGATCGGCTGCATGCCGCGCTTGGCCAGCTCCTTGGTGTTGTTGCAGAAGGCCAGCACGCCGGCGTAGATCCCGCTCCAGGCATACTCCGGATCAGCCCAGCCGTGCCGGATTTCACCGGCTTTTTCGGATTTGTACGGCGCTAGCAGTCCCTGACTCTTGGCGGCCACGTAGGAATCGGCCGGACCGCCATGCCAGACGTCGAACTCCTGCCGCGCCCTGGCCGCCTTGATCCGCTCCAGCGCCTCCCCACTCGACAGCCGGACGTATTCGGCCTCCACGCCGGTGGAATCGGAGAACCTCTTGACCATCATCGCGCACCATCGCTCGCTCGCACCGCACGCGACCGTGATCTTGTCCCGCCTCGGCGTCGAACAGCCCGCGGCCAGCAGAATCGCGATCAATGCGATGGCCAACGGCCTCATCGCCACTCCAAAGGGTTCGCCGACGTCTCGCCCACGTGCCGATCCCATTCGACACTCCGTCACGAGAGTCGCGCAACCGATCTCCACCTGTGGCCGGGCGGGGGTGGGAGGGGGGTGGCCACGGGAAAAACCCAGGCGACAACCACAACAATAGTCCCCCAACCTAACCCCACCTGTGGCCGGCCGGTTCACGCTTGGCTGACCAAGCGTGAACCGGCCGGTCTACCACGTCTACGTCAGCGTGGCGGCAAGCGGGTCCCAGTCGTCGGGGAGCGGCGGTGGGGTGGGTGACGTGGTGTGCAGGCGGCGCGCCTCGCCGTCCTCTCCGGCGTCTCCGATGGCGGTCATGATCTCCAGTACGTGCTGGGCGAGCGCGCCCGAGGCCCGGTGCGGGGTCCCGGCACGCAGCGACCTGGCCATGTCCAGGACGCCCAGGCCGCGCCCGGCCGTCGTACCCGTGACGGGCAGTCCCCGCCACTCGGCGTCATGCGGGCCCCGGGCCAGCAGCGGCCCCTCGAAGGTGTTGGGGTCGGGCAGCGACAGCGCTCCCTCGGTGCCGATGATCTCGATCATCTCCCGCCGGATGGGCGAGTCGAAGCTGAACGTCGTGGTCGCGCTGGCGCTGCCCGCGAAGTCGATCAGCGCGTTGACGTGCGTGGGAACCTCCACCGCGAACGCCGTACCCGCCTTCGGCCCAGAACCGATCACCCGGTGGTCGCGGGCCCGCCGGGTGCTGGCCGCGACGCGGGCCGCCGGGCCGAGCAGGGCGACGAGGGTGGTCAGGTAGTAGGGGCCCAGGTCGAACAGGGGACCGGCGCCACGCTGGTAGAGGAACTCGGGATTGGGGTGCCACGACTCGGGGCCAAGGCTCTGGAAGGCGGCCGTGACGCCCACCGGGGTGCCGATGAGGCCGGAGGCGAGCGCCTTGGCCGCCGACTGGAGCCCCGCGCCGAGGAAGGTGTCGGGGGCGTTGCCGACGAGCAGGTCGAGGTTCGCCGCCTCCGCGGTGACCTTGGCCGCCTCGTCCATGTCCAGGGCCAGCGGCTTCTCGCTGTACACGTGCTTGCCCGCGCGCAGCGCCGCGAGCGCCACGGCGGCGTGCGCGGCCGGGATCGTCAGGTTGACGACGATCTCCACCTCCGGCACCGCCAGTACGGTCTCGACGGTGCCGGAGACCGGCACCCCGTGCTCGCGCGCGGCGGTCGCGGCCCTGGCCGTGTCGAGGTCGGCGATCCCGAGCACGCGGACGTCGGGGAAGGAGGACAGCTGACGGAGATAGGTGCCGCTGATCACACCGGCGCCGACGATGGCGACGCCTACGGGTCCGGAGCTCATGAACCGCTCAGCTCGGTGAGGTAGGCGTGGCTGCCCGCGAGCGCCTCGAAGATGTCGCCCGCGCAGCTGTCGAGCTCCACGATCCGCCAGGTGTCCGGGCTGGCCGCGAGGATGTCCGCCACCGGCATGACGCCCTGTCCCACGGCCACGTGCGGCTCCTCCTTGACGCCCGGACCGTCCTTGACGTGCAGCGCCAGGATCCGGGAGGAAAGGTCGCGCAGCAGGGCGGGCACATCGGCGCCGCCCACGGCGGCCCAGTAGGTGTCGATCTCCAGGAACACCTCCGGAGCCAGCAGGTCGGCGAGGGCCTCCAGGGCGTGCCGGCCGTCGATCCGCGGCTCGATCTCCCACCAGTGGTTGTGGTAGCCGATCCGCATGTCGTACGCGGCCGCCTGCTCGGCCAGGCCGTTCAGCAGGTCGGCGGTCCTCGACAGGCCATCGCGCGTGGTGAACTCCTCATGCGCGATGCCACCCGGGATGATCACCAGGTCGGTGCCCACGGTGGCGATGGCGTCGAAGACCTCGGCCGGCTCCTTGCTGAGCAGCGCGTAGGCGTGCGTGCTCGACACGGCCAGCCCGAGGTCGTCGGCCACCTGCCGGAAGCCCTTGGGATCGCCGGTCGGGTCGAAGGGCTCGACGGCCCCGTAACCGATTCCGGCTATCCGGCGCAGCACGTCATCACGGTCGGCGGCCAGTTGGTCCCTTACGGAGTAGAGCTGCACACTGAGCGGCTTGGTCATTCTCAGCTCCCCTGGTGCTTTTAGTCCACAATCTGCACATAATCCTCTGGGGTGGATCAGGCATCGTCAAGGGAGTACGGCCCGTCGTCCCACCAGTCGGGACACCCTCACGGGACGGCCATCGTCGCGGGTCGGGTCGTTCTCGACTGACGGGTGAGTCTCACCGGTCGGTGGCGAGTGCCGACGCGAGGATGTCCACGAGGAGGGCGGCCTGTGCGCCGTCCTGGTCGAGGTCGGGGTCGAAGATGGTGATCTCCAGGCCTGCGGCCCCCGGGAAGCCGAGCAAGCCACGGAGCAGCCCGGCCAGGCCGTCGGCGCCGGGTCCGCCGGGCGTGGGGGAGTCGACCGCGGGCAGCACCGAGGGGTCGAGCACGTCGGCGTCGACGTGGATCCAGAAGCCGTCGAGGTCGTCGCGGACCAGCACCTTCCTGGCGATGTCGAGGGTGCCGGGGCCGAGGTCGGCGGCGGGCACGTAGGCGAGACCGGACTCCTTGACGTCCCGCAGGTCCTCCTCGTCGCGGACGCCGAGCACGATCACGTCCTCATCGGCCACGTACGGGCGCAGGCCGCCGATGTCCGTCAAGTAGTCGTCGCCACGCCCGGTCACCAGGGCGAGGTCCTCCCCGGCCGCGGAGCCCACGTGCGGGGAGTTACCGAGGTGGCGGAAGTCGGCATGGGCGTCCAGGTACGCCAGGCCGTACCGGCCTGCTTCGCGCAGCGCGATGGCCGGGCCGAGCAGGATCGAGCAATCACCGCCGAGGACGATGGGGAAAGCCCCCGACTCGCGGACGGCGGCGACGCGGTCGGCCAGCTTCCTGGCGTACGCGGCGATCGCCGGACCGTTGCGGACGCCGTCGCCCGGCTGCCAGGTGGACACATAGCGAGGCGGAACCACCGCGCCCGCGTCACTCGCGCCGATCCGCTCCCGCAGCCCGGCGTCGCGGAGCGCCCACGGGGCCTTGTAGCAGCCGGGGATCACGCCGGGGACCGGCGGGCGGAGGCCGAGGTTGGACGGGGCGTCGAGGATGGCGAATCTTGTGTCAGGAGTTATAGTGTGCATACTCGTGACGGTAGCAGGAGGGGTCGGAGATGCGCCAGTTCGTCGATACGGGGTTGGTGGCGTTGGATCTGGCCAACACATGGGACGAATACCTGGACGAGCCGGAGCGGCTGCCGGACCCTGCGGCGCTGCGGCGGTTCTGCGAGGAGTTCGGCGAACTTCCTGGTGAGGAGCCCAATCCGGACGCCCTGGCCGCTGTGCGGGAGATGCGCGGGCGGTTGCGGGCCGTGCTGGCCTGCGAGCCGCCGGAGCGGACACGGGCGCTGGCCCGGTTCGCGGCCGGGCTGGCGGCGCGTGCGGACGTCGAGGATGTGGACGGGGTGCCGGTGCTGCGGTTCGTGGCGCTGGACGGCGCGGGGACGGCGGACCGGCTGGCGGTGCGTGCGGTGCGCGAGCTGCTCGACGTCGCCGCCGCGGGGGATTGGGTACGGCTGCGCCTGTGCGCCGCCTCGCCGTGCCGCGACGCCTTCATCGACCGGAGCCGGCCGGGGCGGCGGCAGTTCTGCTCGGCCCGGTGCGCCAACCGCGCCCACGCCGCCGCCTCCCGCGCCCGCCACCGCACCTGACCGGCTCTCCACGCGTCCTGGCTATGGACCAGGCTCAGCGGCTTGAAATCTGATGCATGTGTCGTGAAATGCGGCGAGGCGCCCTCTGAGCTGGGAAGATTGGAGTTCTCTACGCTTCAATCAGCCAGTTCGGGAAGGCGCCTCGTAAGTGCGATTCTCCCATGCTGCGAGCAATACTCACGTGATCTTCGGCGAAGAGCACCTGATCCCCTACGGCGGCCTGGGTCGGCCGCGAGTGGTCGCTGGTGCTTGGCAAGGTTGCTGCACTTTACTGCCGCATCGCGCCGACGGGCGGAATCAAGCGTGACTTTGGGAACGGGTTTGAATCACGCCTGAATCTCGTCCGGGAGCGGGATGATCGATGACGTTACATGGTCTCGTACGATGCTCTGGCGACGTGACACGCGGCGGGGTCACCGTAGGCGTTGGACGGCGGCGAACCCCCCTGACCGGAAGATCGGTATATCCAGGGCCCGTAAATGGTTTTCGTGTAGGGCCAGGAGCCACTGTTACATTCGGCTCTCACTCGATAATAGCCGAATCCTGACTGGCAGGAAGCCGTGGCGAAGTTCTCGCCTGTATTCACGTCGGCATAGCAGTCCCACACTGAAGCGTTAGCAGGGGCGCTGCCCACCGTAGCCGGGATCGCCAGGAAGGCGGCAGCCAGCGATGCGCCGACCACTATCTTTTGTGAGAGCGTCATGCTTCCTCCCGAGGGTTAAATGATTACGGTAACAACTGTTGCCATCGCGTCTTTGATAAAAAGTAGAGGTCAACGTGGTATGCGCACGGCCCCATACTTGCCAGATTGCGAGCTGCTCGTACGATTCTGGCAAGCTGCCGGATCGGCGGCTATCCCGTATCCGCCGACGTATTTCGTTCAATGGATTGACGGAATCAGCGCAGACTGCTACCCAGGGCCGACCTACCGGGCGAACTTTCACCGCAGTCGTTCCTGACGACGGCGCCCGCGACAGCCTCAGCGCTGCGGTGGCGCTGGCGCACGGCCTGCCCGCGGAATCCGCGGTGGAACTGCTCGGCACCGCCCGCGCCGCGTTCATCGACGGGTTCCACGTGGCGGCGTGCGTCAGCGCGGTGTCTACCTCACTTATGAGGAGGAGTCATCACGGGGTGCCCTTCACGGTGAGCCAGATCTGGACCAGGAGCGAGATCAGCAGCAGCGTCGCGGAGATCACCCCCGCGTACCCGCCCTGCCGCCAGTTGGCGCCCCGGGTGAGCTTGCGGGACTCGACGCGAACGGACAGCTGGTTGAGCTCGTTGTCGATTCGCTCGCCGAGGCCTTTCAGGTCGCGTTCGAGCAGCGTGAACCGGCGTTCGTTCGCCCGCTGCTCGGCTATGAACAGCTCCCGTGACATGAGTTTCAGGGCGGCGTCCTGCAGATCGACGATGCGCCGGGCGAGTTCGCCGTTCGAAGGCTCATCGCGCATGGGAACTCCTGACGTTCACCATAGACAGGGTTGCCCATAGTAATAAAATGAATACTTAACGCATACTCAGGTCTTACGACCCCCACTCCGGGCGGACCTCGCCGAGATTGCGTGGGGCGTCGATCAGGTGGTCCTGGGTGTCGGCGTAGTGGCCCCGGTGGGTCGTGCTCCGGAGCACCTCGATCTCGCCGATCCAGCCGACCCGCCGGCCGGCTCGGGCGCGGACCAGGTCGCCCTCCGACAGGCGGCCCCACTGGTCCTCGGCCATGCCGTACGCCTTGAGCTCGCGGCTGCGGCCCTCGTCGATGGCGCACCAGTAGACGTACTTCGGCCGATTCTCGTTGCCGCCCGACCGGCGGCTGCGCAGCCGTACGACCTGGCCTTCGATCCAGGTCTGGCCGGTGAGGTCGAGGAGGGCGCGGACAGCGGGCACGGCGGCGATCGCCAGGCCCACGGCGAAGCCGCCCGGCTGGGTCAGCGCGCGCGGCCACAGGTCGAACGCCGACAGGACGACCAGCACGATCCACGTCCAGAAGCCCGCGAAGAACCCGGCCGCCAGGCCGCGGCCCACGGTGTGCAGGGGCGGCCTGCCCCAGATGAGCCGCGACGGGTAGCGCACGTCCACCGCGTGCCACATGCCGCCGTAGTCGGACCAGGCCCGGCGGTCGTCGGCGGGCACGCTCACCGGCAGGCTGCGGACCGCGCGCGGCGCGAGCCCCAGAGCGGCCGCGTACGCCAGGGGGCGGCCCCAGATGGTCACGCTCGCCGCGGGCTTGTCGGCGTAGCGGGCGTTCGACAGGGTCTCTCGTACGCCCAGCCAGTGCCCCGCCGCCTGGACGCCCAGGTCGGTGCCGCGCTCGCCGTTGAGCCGGCTGGCCAGGTAGACCAGTGCGCCGTAGGCGACGATGCCCGCGCCGATGCCGCCGTCGTGTTCGGGGTCGGCCACGGTGACCGCGACGGCGACCAGGGCGGCGGGCACCAACGCGGACGCGAACAGCAGTGTCGCGTGCGCGCGGCTCCAGCGGGCCTGGGACAGCCCCCGCTGCCGGGCGTCGGCGATGACCTTCTTGCGGAAGCTCTTCCACCAGCGGCCCAGGTTGCGCGAGCCCTCGGCCAGCGCGCCGGTCGCCACGACGCCGTCGCGCGCGAGTGAGCGTACGTGCTCGTAGACGAGCCGCTCGTACGGGTTCAGCCCATCGGCCTGGCGCAGCCGTACCAGGGACAACTCCGGGCCGACCTCCTCGATCTGGACGGCGCCCCGCGCGGCGAGGTCGAGCAGGGTGGCCGAGGCGGCCTCGTCGCACAGGCGCCAGCCACCGGTGATGAGGTCGACCACGGCGGGCGATTCGTCCGCGAGCGCCCCGCTGGGCGGGCCGGGGGTGATGTCCGGGGTGCGGGTCGCGATCGCCAGGGCCAGCAGGAGCAGTGCCCACAAGGCGGTGGCGACGGCCGCCGCGGCGAACCAGACGGTCATCAGAATCGCACCTGTACGGGCCCGCGCTCCTCGCCGGGCGCCTGGAAGTATTCGCGGGCGGTGAACCCGCCCATGCCCGCGACGATGTTGGCCGGGACGGTCTGGATCGCGTTGCTGTAGGTGAGGACGGCGTCGTTGTAGTACTGGCGGGAGTAGGCGATCCGGTTCTCGGTGGTGGCCAGCTCCTCCTGGAGTTCGGCGAAGTTCTGGCTGGCCTTGAGGTCGGGGTAGGACTCGGCGACCGCGAACAGGGTCTTCAGGGCGCCGGTCAGCGCGTTCTCGGCGCCGGCCTGCTCGGCGAGGCTGTGCGCGTCGAGGGCCTGCGCGCGGGCGGCCGTGACGGCGGTGAGCGTCTGCCGTTCGTGGCCCGCGTAGCCGCGTACGACCTCCACCAGGTTGGGGACCAGATCGTGGCGGCGTTTGAGCTGCACGTCGACCTGCGCCCAGGCGTTCTCGACGGCGTTGCGCTTGCGGACCAGCCCGTTGTAGATCACGACGATGAGGACGGCGATCAGCAGAAGGAGTAAGGCGAAGGCGCCAACGGCAATGATCACAACGGCCTCCCTGACGTGTCACTGCGCATGCTTCATGTGAACAGGTCAGGCTTGCAAGCGGCTGTACGTCAGGCGAAGTAAGCGGCCGTACGTCAAGCGAAACGCGCGCCCCAGCCAGGCGAGGAGCGCGCTCCCAGACAGCGTGCGCCCCCGTCAGGCGAAGAGCGCGCGCCCCCAGTAGTCACCCGCGTCCCGCATCCCCGGCGGGCACGCCCACAGCCCGCTGGAGATGTGCTTGATGTACTCGTTGAGGGCGTCGCTCTTGGCCAGCCGCATCTGCACCGGCACGAACTGCTTGCGCGGATCCCGCTGGTAGGCGATGAAGAACAGCCCGGCGTCGAGGCGGCCGAGCCCGTCGGAGCCGTCCACGAAGTTGTAGCCCCTGCGCAGCAGGTGGGCGTCGCCGTTGGTGCTGGGGTGGGCCAGCCGGACGTGGGCGTTGTCCTTGATGAGCGGCCCGCCGTCGGCGCCCTTGGCGGCGAAGTCCAGCGGGTCGAACTCCGCCTTCTTGCCCAGCGGCGCGCCGGCGCCCTTGTCCCGGCCGAAGATGGCCTCCTGCTCGCCCAGCGAGGTACGGTCCCAGGTCTCGACCATCATGCGGATCTTCCGGGTGACCATGTAGCTGCCGCCGGTCATCCAGGCGGGGCCGTCCTGGGCGTCCACCCAGAGCTGCCGGCGCAGCAACTCGGCGTCCTCCAGCTTGAGGTTGTTCGTGCCGTCCTTGAAGCCCATCAGGTTGCGCGGCGTCGCCTGGGCGCGCGAGGTGGAGGACGTACGGCCGAAGCCGAGCTGGGACCAGCGGACCGACACCTTGCCGAAGCCGATCCTGGCCAGGTTGCGGATGGCGTGCACGGCCACCTGGGGATCGTGCGCGCACGCCTGCACGCAGATGTCGCCACCGGATATTTCCGGAACGAGCGCCTCGCCGGGAAATTTCGGGAGATCGGCGAGGGCGGCGGGGCGCTTGTCCGCCAGGCCGAATCGCTTGTCGAAGAGCGACGGCCCGAAGCCGATCGTCAGCGTCAGCCCGGAGGCGGGCAGGCCGAGCGCCTCGCCCGTGTCGTCGGGCGCCGCCTCGGGGACCCCGCCGAGCGTGCCGAACGTGCCCGCCTCCTTGCCCTGCACGAGCCTGGCGGCCGCGGCCGTCCACTCCTGCAGCAGCTCGACCAGGTCCTCCCGCTTGTCGGTGATGACATCGAAGGAGACGAAGTGCAGCCGGTCCTGGGCGGGCGTGACGATGCCCGCCTGGTGCTCGCCGTAGAAGGGGACGGGGTCGGAGATCGAGGCCGCGTGCGCGACCGGCGGCTCTTCGAGCAGCGAGCGCGTGGTCACGGCACCGACGCCGACGGCCGCCGCCCCCGCCGCGCCCATGCCGAACAGCTTCCTGCGGCTCATGCGCTCGCTCATGGTCCTGCCTCTCCTACTTCGTCACGATCGGGGCGACCTTGCTGATCGGCTCGGCCAGCGCGTTGATCGCGTCCGACAGCGCCTTCAGCTCGGCCTTGGACAGCTCGTTGTGCAGCTGCCAGCCGTCGCCCTTCTGGTGCTTGCCCAGGGCGGCCTCCGCCGCGGCGAACTTCTCGTCCAGCGTCTTGACCAGGTCGGGCGCGCGCTCGTCCAGCACGGGGCGGAGCGCCTGCACGGCGGCCCTGGAGCCCTGCAGGTTGGCGTCGAAATCCCACAGGTCGGTGTGCGACCAGGTGTCCTCCTCGCCGGTGATCTTGCCGGTGGCGACCTCGTCGAGCAGCTCCTTGGCGCCGTTGGCCAGGTTGAGCGGGGTCAGCTCGGCGGAGTTGGACTTCGCCACGATGGTCTTGACGTCGGCGATCAGCTTGTCGGCCACCGGGCCGTCCTTGCTGATGTCCTTGGTGATCCAGAGATCCTTCTCGATCTTGTGGAAGCCGGTCCACTTCTCGCCGGCCGCCAGGTCGGCCTCGCGGGCGTCGATCGCCGGGTCCAGGTCGCCGAAGATCTCCGCGACCGGCTCGATCCGCTCCCAGTACGTACGCGCGACCGGGAAGAGCTCCTTGCCCTTGGCGATGTCGCCCGCCTTGACCGCGTCGACGAACTCCTGCGTCTTGACCAGCAGCGTGTCGCTCTGCGTCTTGATGTAGCGCTTGTAGCTGGCGGTGGCCTCGGCCAGCTTGGCGTTGTCGGTGAGCGGCTTGTGCTCACCGGTCACCTTGAGCGCGTTGCGCAGGCCCTTGCCCACCATGCCGGGCTTGCAGACCGTCTCGTACGCCCCGGCGGGCAGCTCGGCGATGACCTCGCGGGTCAGGCCCGGCACGATGTTCTCCACCTCGGCCATGACACGGTCGCCCGGCGCGTACACGTAGAACTCGG
The DNA here is from genome assembly GCF_020215705.1 of Nonomuraea aurantiaca. GTDB lineage: Bacteria > Actinomycetota > Actinomycetes > Streptosporangiales > Streptosporangiaceae > Nonomuraea > Nonomuraea aurantiaca. Next base: position 245,649 of record NZ_JAIWNB010000002.1, read on the forward strand.
TGACCTTGGTGCCACCGTTGGTGATCGTGAACGTGCTGGTGCCCGCGGGCACCTCGGCGGTGGCGACCTTGCACTCGGTGTCGGAGGCGGCCACGCTGATCTTCCCCGGCTTGGCCGGTGCGGCGGAGCCGGTCGTGGCCGGTGTCCCGGAGCCGCAGGCGGCCAGGGTGAGCGCGCCGAACGCCAGGACGAGGCCGCGGGCGGTGGAATTAAGCATGACGCTCCTGTTCGGGCGCGGCGGTGGACTTCGCCGGGGCAGAGGTCGACTGGGGGCGGCGCAGGAAGAGGATGAGGGTCGGCACGAGGTAGAGGACCCAGGCCAGGGCCTCCAGCACGCTCGGCTGAGGAGTGATGTTGAGCATTCCGGCCAGCAGCGCGCCGTACCAGGAGTCGGCGGGCAGGATCGCGCTGATGTCGAAGGCGTAGGTGGTCAGGCCCGGCAGGATGTTGGCCTCCTGCAGGTCGTGCACGCCGTACTTGAAGATGCCGGCGGCCACCAGGATCAGCAGCAGGCCCGTCCAGGTGAAGAACTTGGTGAGGTTGATCTTCAGGGCGCTGCGGTAGATGCCCCAGCCGATCGCCACCGAGGTGAGCAGGCCCAAGGTGATGCCGATGAGTGGCGACGCGGTGGTGGTGGCGCCTTGGACGGAGGCGAAGAACAGCAGTGCCGTCTCCAGCCCCTCGCGGGCCACGGCCAGGAAGGCCATCACGACCACGGCGAGCGAGCCCATCTCGAGCGCTTCCGTGAGCTTGCCCCGCAGCTCCTTGGAGAGCGCGCGGGCCATGCGGCGCATCCAGAAGATCATCCAAGTGACGAACACCACGGCCAGCAGCGAGGTGATGGCGTCGAAGAGCTCCTGCCCCGTGTGGCCGAGGTTGGCCGCCGTGAAGGTCAGCAGCGCGCCGAAGCCGACGGCCAGCGCGAGGGCGGCCACGACGCCGATCCAGACGTGAGGCAGCTTGTCCTTGCGGTCACTTTTGACCAGGAAGGCGATCAGGACCGAGACGACTAGTGTCGCCTCCAGTCCTTCACGCAGTCCTATGAGGTAGCTGGCGAACACCGACACTCCCGCACGCTGTAGGAAAGGCTTACCTAAATTAGGGCAGGTGGAGCCTACCTAATGCAAGCGCGGTGTCGCACAAAAGAGCGGCTCCCCCATGCGAGGCAGGGGGAGCCGCGGCGGAAAATCAGGCGAAAGCCCAGGTGAAGATGTGCATTGCCCCCTCCTGGACGGGCGAGAAGGTGATGCTCTTCACCCTCTTGGCCGGGTCGAGCGCGATCGGCTGCGCCGCGAAGACGTACGAGCCGAGCGGCCGCAGCATCCACGAACCGTTGTAGAGCTGGTATGGCGTCGAGGCCACGACCTGGTTGCCGTATCGGGGCTGGCCGCCGCCGAAGTCCAGCATCCAGTCACTGAGCCCGAGCTTGCCGGTGCCGGTGGAGCCGTCGGTGTAGGTGACCGTCGCGGTCACCTCCGACCAGCCGTTGGTGGTCGAGCCCAGGAAGGCGATCTTCGTGGCCCCGGCGGGCGCGGCCACCTCGATCGGCTGGGTCCCCACCTTGACGTTGTCCCATTCGCCCGGCTTGCGGTTCGGCCAGGTGAACTCGAAGCCGTTCCAGGCCACCTTGCCGCCCGGCTTGAGGCCGGCCGCGGCCAGGGCCTGCCCCGAGTAGCTGAAGGCCGCCGCGTCGAGGTTGGCCAGCCCGGACTCGGCGTCGTCGCCGATGCCCGCGAGGTTGTGCGACCACTCGGGCGTGCCACGGCTGGCCACGTTCAGCCGCACGCTGGCCGTGAGGTCGCCTGCGGACGTGGCGCCGCCGGAGTAGGCCGGCGCGGTGACGGAGATCGGCACGGTGACGAAGCCGAGCGCGGTGCCCGACGCCACCGAGACCTGGACCGCCTGGGCGGCCTTGCCCAGCGCCGGGACGCTCAGCGTGCCGCTCGCCGGGGTCACGGTGATCCCGGCCGGCGGCTTGGCCTGCCACGTGACGGTGCCCGCGGCGCCCGTGGACTGCACTGCGAGCGTGGCCGCGAAGGTCCCGCCCGGCTCGACCGGCCCGCTTCCGGGGTTGAACCCGGCGAGGTACGTCTTGGCGCCCTCGTTGAAGCTCGGCGGCGCGTTCGCCGTGCCGGTGCCGAACGTGGTGTTAGGGGAGGCACCGAGCGTGAGGTCGAGCCGGCCGCCCTGCAGGGCGAACGACTCGGGCAGCCACGCCTTGCCGGAGGCCGTCCCGTTGACCTTGAGCGACTGGATGTAGCGGTTGGTGGAGCCGGGGGAGTAGATGTCGATGTTGCCTTGAGGCCGCTTGATGTTGATCTTGTCGAACAGCGGGGTGTTGACCAGCAGCTCGGCCCGGCCGGGGATCGCCGGGAACAGGCCCATCGCCGACCAGACGTACCAGGACGCCATCGCGCCCAGGTCGTCGTTGCCGACCAGCCCGTCAGGCCCCGGCTTGAACAGCTCCTGCTGCACCCGCCGCACCAGGTCCTGGGTCTTGTACGGCTGCCCGGCCCACGCGTACAGCCACGGCGACGGCAGCGCGGGCTCGTTGCCGAGGTAGGCGTAGGGCTCGTTCGGCCCGGCGTTGAGGGCCTTGAAGTAGGCGTCCAGCCGGGGGATGGCCTTGGCGTTGCCGCCCATCGCGTCGAACAGCCCGCGCGGGTTGTGCTGGACCATCCAGTGGTACTGGGCGCCGTTGCCCTCGATGTAGGAGTCGGGGCTCGCGGGGTCGAAGGGCGAGGTGAACGACCCGTCCGCCATCTTGGGCTGGATCCAGGAGTTGGCCGGGTTGTAGGTGTTCTGCCAGGACTGCGAGCGCTTCATGAAGGTGGCGGAGACGTCGCGGTAGCCGAGCCGGGCGGCCAGCTGGGCGATGCCGAAGTCGGCGATGCCGTACTCCAGCGTCATGGACGGGTCCGAGACGACGTAGCCCTTGTTCATGAAGGCGGCGTTGCCGGGCCGCTCGTCGTACTTGATCTGCGGGTGGCCGATGTCCATCCCGCCGACCCGCTGGGCCGCCGTGACCATCGACTTCATCGCGTCGGCCGCCGGGAAGTTCCGGGCGCCGAAGGCGTACAGGCTGGAGACGATCGAGTGGTACGGGTCGCCGACCATGACGCCGGTGATCTCGTTCTGCAGCGACCAGCGGTCCCAGACGTCGCCGAGCAGGTGCGCGTTCTCGTACATGGTCTGCGCGATGTCGCTGCCCACGGCCGGGTCGAGCAGGGCCAGGAGCTGCACCTCGCTGCGGTAGACGTCCCAGCCGGAGAACGTCGCGTAGTGGTGGCGGCCGGCGGCGACGGTGTGGAGTTTGCCGTCCGAGCCGGTGTAGGTGCCGTCGGCGTCCTCGGCGACGTGCGGCTGCAGCAGCGCGTGGTAGAGGTTGCTGTAGAAGGTGCGCCGCTGGTCGGCGGTGCCGCCGGAGACCAGCACCTGGCTCAGCCGGTCGTTCCAGACGGAGGCGGCGTTCAGGGCGACCGAGTCGTACCCGGTGGCGCCGACCTCCGCGTCGAGGTTCTTCTTCGCGCCGTCCACGCTCACGTACGACAGGCCGACCCGCATCTGCACCGGCTTGGCGCCGTCGAACTCCAGGTAGGCGCCCGAGCCAGGGCCGTTCACGACGACGTCGCCCGCCGTCACGGCCTCCGCCTCGGCGACCTTGGCAGCGGAGGCGTTCTTGATGGACAGGGCGCTCGGCTGGACGAGGTCGTCCTTCCACGTGCCGTACGACGTGATCGGCTGGTCGAAGGTGGCGTGGAAGTAGACCTTGTAGCGCATCGGCGTGCCGCAGAAGCCGCCGGTCTGCACCCAGCCCTGGACGGTGTTGCCACTGATCTTGGTCTCGCCGTCGTCCACGCCGTTGATCGAGCCGCTGGTGTTCAGCAGCAGCGTGCCCGGCTTGCCGGCGGGGAAGGTGAACCGCCCGACACCGGCCCGCTGGGTCGCGGCCAGCTCCGCCTTCACCCCGGTGTCCAGGGTGGTGGTGTAGGAGCCCGGCGTGGACTTCTCGTTGTCATGCTTGTACGTCTGGACGTAGTCCATGCCATGCGTAGCAGGCGACTTATCGATTTTTCCGGAGATCGGCATCACGGGGAAGTCCTGCGCCCCGGTGCACCCGGGGCCGGAGATGTGGGTCATGGAGAAGCCGCGTAAGCGGTTGTCCTCCCACTTGTAGCCACCTCCGGCGTTCGCCACCGTGTCGGGGCTCCACTGCATCATCCCGAACGGCAGGACGGCGCCGGGGAAGTTCATCCCGGCCCCACCGCCGTGACCGAAGTCGGGACCCGCCTCCTGGGTGCCGAGGAAAGTGTTGACCAACGCGACCGGATACGGTTCTGGGACGGTCCCCGGAGCGGCGGTAACAGCGGCGCCTGCCGGGATCGCCGTCGCGGCCACGAGGGCGGCGACCATCGGTAAAGACCACAGAGACAAGGTCGTCCTCCAGGGTTGAGATCATTTCATGGCAGCGTGAATCGCCCTCGCGCGTCAATGTGCAGAAGTTCCGGCCACAAGTTGCCACCGGCCTGACGCCCACCGGCGGAGTTGCTAGGGGTTGGCTGATAACGGCGCCCTTGACAAATTCGGCGTTACTCCTGGTCGATTCACGACTTCTGGTCGATTCACGGCAGCAGGGAAATGGCCTATGTCCACTGTTCTGGTCGAGCAATCCGCAGACACCCGATCGCCGTCCGTCCGCCTCGCGCGGCTGGCGGATCCCGGCTCTCTCAGGCCGCTGCACGCCGCCGACGACAGCGGTGTCCAGGCCGTGTCCGGCCTGGTCGGCGGCTCGCCCATCGTCGCCTACTGCACCGACGCCACGCGGATGGGCGGCGCCCTGGGCGCGCCGGGCGCCCGCCACATCGTGGCCGCCATCGAGGCCGCCGTGCGGCTCGGCTGCCCGGTGATCGGGTTATGGCATTCCGGCGGGGCCCGGCTCGCGGACGGTGTGGAATCCATGGACGGCGTGGGCCGGATGTTCGCCGCCATGACGAAGGCGTCCGGGGTGATACCGCAGATCTCCGTTATTCTCGGGCCCGCCGCGGGCGCCGCGGCTTATGGCCCGGCGCTCACCGATATCGTCATCATGGCCGAATCAGGACGCGTCTTCGTGACCGGTCCCGATATCGTGCGGAGCGTCACCGGCGAGAAAATCGACATGGCCGGACTCGGCGGTCCGGAAGCCCATGGCGGCAAATCCGGGGTCGCCCACATCGTCGTCGGAAATGAGGACGAGGCATACGCGCGGGCCCGCCGCCTGGCCGGATTCTTCGCCCGCCCCGGCGGCTTCGATCTCGACCTGCTGCAGGACGACTGGGAGGACCTGGGCGCGCTGCTGCCCGAATCGCCGCGCCGCGCCTACGACGTACGGCCCCTGGTGCACGGCGTCATGGACCGCGACGAGCGCGGGCCGGTCTTCGAGGAGCTGCAGCCCCGCTGGGCGCCGAACATGCTGGTCGGCCTCGGCCGTCTCGGCGGCCGGACCGTCGGCCTGCTCGCGAACAACCCGCTGCGCAAGGGCGGCTGCCTCGACTCGCTGTCGGCCGAGAAGAGCTCGCGCTTCGTCCGCATGTGCGACGCGCTGGGCGTCCCGCTCGTCGTCTTGGTGGACGTGCCCGGCTACCTGCCGGGCGTCGGGCAGGAATGGGGCGGGGTCGTCCGGCGGGGCGCCAAGCTGCTGCACGCCTTCGCCGAGTCGGTCGTGCCCAGGGTCACTCTCATCACTCGCAAGTCGTACGGCGGCGCCTACATCGCCATGAACTCCCGCTCCCTCGGCGCCACGACGGTCTTCGCCTGGCCCGACGCCGAGGTGGCGGTGATGGGTGCCGAGGCGGCGGTCGGCATCCTGCACAGGAAGGCACTCGCCGCGGCTTCTGAGGCCGAGCGGCCCGAGCTGCTGGCCCGGCTGGTCGAGGAGCACCAGCGGATCTCCGGCGGGGTCGAACGGGCGATGTCGCTCGGCGTGGTCGACGAGGTCATCGCGCCCGCGACCACGCGCTTCCGGCTCGCCGAGGCCCTCGCCCGCGCTCCGCACACGAGAGGACGGCATTCCAACATCCCCCTGTGAAGCCCCCAAGCGAGAACCCCCGAAAGACGCGTTTCGGGGGTTCTCGCGTCAGCTGAACACCTGCGTCCGCATGGACTCCTCGCCCGTGAGGCTGGCCGGCAGCTCGGTGCGCCGGGTGACGTTGAGCTTGCGGTAGATCCGCGTCAGGTGCTGCTCCACCGTGCTCACCGTGATGAACAGCTTCGCGGAGATCTCCCTGTTGGTGTAGCCCTCGGCCGCCAGGGCCGCCACCCGCCGCTCGGCGTCGCTGAGGATCCCCGTCACGCCGGGGGAGTTCGCGGCGGCCCGGTCACGCTTGCCGCCCCGGTTGAGCGCCAGGGTCAGCGGCTCGGCCTGGCATTCCACCGCGAGCAGCCGGGCGCGCCTGCCGAACATGCCCGCCCGCCGGTACTCGCCATTGGCGTGGTAGGCCGCCGTCAGGTCGAACAGTGCCCTGGCCAGCTCGTACCGGTCGCCGCCCGACTGCAGCAGGTCCGCCGACTTGCGCAGCAGCATCGGGCGGTGCCGTGTCTCGCTCACCGCCGCCAGCAGGCGCATCGCGATGCCCTGCACGCGCCTGGACTGCTGCCCGCACCGGGCGAGCTGCTCGTCGATCAGGCGGCGCGCCTCCTCCTGGTCGCCCAGGCGGATCAGCGCCTCGGCCGCGTCCGTACGCCAGGCGATGAACCCCGGCACGTCCAGCTCCCACCTGCGCATGAGCTCGCCGCAGAGCTGGAAGTCGCGCAGCGCCTGGTGCGGCTGGCCGGCCATGAGGTTGAAGCGGCCCTTGCCGTGCAGGTACTGCAGGCCGAACCTGGTCTCCAGCATCGCCTCGGGCACCGGCTGGTTGAACAGCCGCACATGGTCGTCCAGCCGGCCCATCGCCGCGGCCGCCAGCAGCAGGCTGCCCAGCGGCCCGCCGACGGCCACGCCCCAGCTGGTGGCCGGGATGATCTCCAGGGCCCGCTGCGCGTCGTAGGCCGCCGCGGCCAGGTCGCCCCTGCGCAGGCCGATCTCCGCCCGGATGGCGGACAGCCGGGCCTGCCTGCTCGGGGCGCGCCGCGAGGCCGCTTCGTCGATGAACGCGTCGCACCAGGGCGCCGCCTTGCCCGGCCGGTCCGTGTAGGTCAGCGCCAGCAGCGCGGTCTCCACGGTGTCCATCGTCATCTCGTCCAGCCGGGAGCCGCGCAGGATGCGCTCGGCCGTCGCCACGGTCTCCTCCCGGGGACCCTGGGTCAGGACGCTGGCCAGCACGCCGGCCGACTCCATCCGGCGGCCGACGACGACCGACGAGGCGGCGTTGCTCGCCTGCTCACCGCTGACCTCCGGCAGGTGCGGCAGGAACGAGGGGTACAGGCTGCGGAACCACGGGCGGGCCGCGGCCAGCTCGGCCACGGTCTCCTGGTCCAGCTCGGCCAGCTCGTTGAGGTGGGCCAGGACGTCCTTCGCGTCCGCCACGTGCCCGTGCCACAGCAGGGCCTTGGCCAGCACCACCGTGTCGCCGCCGCCCAGGTAGCCCTTGTGCAGGGCGTCGGTCAGTTCGGCCAGGTGCGTGGCGGGGGCGCTCGGGTTGATCCGCCACTCCGCCCGTACGAGCGTGGTGGTGATCCTGGCCCGCCGCCGCTCGTCCACGCAGGCCCGCCAGGCGAGCTTGAGGTATTCGATGGCCGACTCCACGCCGTCGTCGCGGAGCGCCTGCCGCGCCGCCTCCTCCAGGACCGAGATGGCCCAGGGGTCGCCGGCGTGGCTGGCCTGCAGCAGGTGCTCGGCGACGACGGCCGCCGGGGCGCCGCTCTCGTACGTCAGCTCGGCGGCCCGCCGGTGCAGGTCGATGCGCTCGGCGGCGTCGAGGTCGGCGAGCACGGCCGCCCTGGCCGCCGGGTGGCGGAAGTGGCCGTGCTCCAGCACACCGGCGCCGGTCAGCGCCTGGATCGCCTTGGCGACCGCCGCCTCGCCCTCCTCCAGCAGCCGGCCGGTCGCCGTCTCGCCGCCCGCCTGCCGCCCGCCCGGCAGGTCGCCGCTGCTCAGCAGCTTGATGACGGCGCTCTCGCCGCCGCCGAGCAGCCGGCCGATCGAGGCGGGTTCGCCCAGGACGGCCAGCGCCCTGGCGACGACCGTCATCCGGCGGTCGGCGCGGCGCAGGCAGGCCACCGTGCCCTCGCCGTACCTCGCGCCAGGAGCGCCGGTGGCCTGGAAGTCCTCCACGAGCGCGGTCACCAGCAGCCGGTTGCCGCCGCTCAGCGCGTAGCAGTCGGCCGCGAACCGGCCGGCGGCCTCGGCGCCCGCCCGGACGGTCACCCACAGCTCGACCTCCTCGGCGGACAGGTGGGTGAGCCGGATGGGCCGGCAGTGCGGCTGCCGCAGCACCTCGGTGTGGAAGAGCGTCTGGACATGCGCGCTGTGGTCCGGCGCGCTGAAGACCAGCATGACCTGGGCGAACTTGACCCGCCGCGCCAGGTAGGCCAGGCAGAGCTGCGAGGCCCGGTCGGCGTGGTGGACGTCGTCCACGGCGATCACCAGCGGGCAGCGCTCGGACAGTTCGAGCAGGGCCGCGCAGAGCGCGTCGACGATCTGCACGTCCATGTGGTCGATGGCCTCGGCCTGCGGGTCGCTCGACAGCTGCGAGCTCATGCCCTCGTGCAGCAGGTTCATGGTCGCGGCCCGCTGCTCCTCCGTCAGGGGCGCGTTGTGCAGCAGCTGGGCCAGCACGCCGAGCGGCAGGCCGCTCTCGGACACGGATCCCGTGGCGGTGAGCGGTAACGCCCCGTGCTCGAACGCCTGCTCCGCGAACGCGTACAGCAGCTCGCTCTTGCCGGTCGCGATGGCGCCGGTCACCATGGCGATCCGGCCCTTGCCGGCCACCGTCTCGCGCAGCAGTTCCTCCAGGGAGGTCAGGCCCTCCCGCCGTTCGTCCATGGCCATGATCGGCCTCCCCTTTTTCGGCTGTCGATGTCAGATTCGGCTGGGTGTCAGAAGGGCAGCTTGCGGCCGGACGGGGTGCGCAGGTCCAGACGGCCTCGGGTGCGGGGTCCGCGCGGGCGCTGCCGGTGGATTCTCTTCAGCATCGCGGGTCTCCTTGTCATCGGTGAGTCGTACGTCGGGTTTGTCCGGGGTGCGGAGTACGTCGGGGGTGAGGCGGGCGCGGGCGGCGCGGACGGCGGAGTAGGCGGCCGTGGCGATGTCCGCGTCGATGCCGGCGCCCCAGGTGACGGCGCCACCCATCCGGCATTCGGCGTAGATCACGGTCTCGTCGCCCGAGCGGTCGCCGGGCCCGCCCGGCTGCTCGTGGTCGAGCGGGCGGCCGGTGCGGTGCACCACGCGGACCTGGATGCCCCAGGGCGCCAGCACCGAGCCGAGCGCGCGGCAGGCGTCTGCCCGGTCGCCGCCGACGTCGAAGCGCCCGTCGATGTACAGCGCCGCCGTCACCGGCTCCCGCCCCACGGGCAGGGGCTCCGACGGGTCGCCGTGGAAGAGGTACTCGGCGCGGAAGATGGCCCCGATCCGGCTCGGCGACAGCTCGCCGCCCACCGCGTCGGCCTGCGCCTGCACCTTGGCCGACAGGTCGGCCTGCATCCCGCGCGGCAGGTCGAGCCCGTGCCAGGCGCTCATCACGTAGGCGACGCCGCCCTTGCCGGACTGGCTGTTCACCCGCACGACCGCCTCGTACGTGCGGCCCACGTCCTTGGGGTCGACGGGCAGGTACGGCATGCGCCACGGCAGCTCGGCGACGTCGGCGCCGCTCTCGTCGGCCGCCCGCTCCAGGTCGTCGAAGCCCTTCTTGATGGCGTCCTGGTGGGAGCCGGAGAAGGCCGTGTAGACGAGGTCGCCGCCGTAGGGATGCCGGGGATGCACGGGCAGCTCGTTGCAGAGCTCGACCGTGCGCCGGATCGCGTTGATGTCGGAGAAGTCGATGCCCGGGTCGATCCCGTGGGCGTACATGTTCATGCCCAGCGTCACCAGGCAGACGTTGCCGGCGCGCTCGCCGTTGCCGAACAGGCAGCCCTCGATCCGCTCGGCGCCCGCCAGCAGGGCCAGCTCGGCGGCGGCCACCCCGGTGCCGCGGTCGTTGTGCGGGTGGATGGACAGGCAGACGTGCTCGCGGCGCGACAGGTTGCGGTCGAGCCACTCGATCTGGTCGGCGAACACGTTGGGCAGCGACCGCTCGACCGTCGTCGGGAAGTTGAGGATGATGCCGCGCCCCTGCTCCGGCTGCCAGACGTCCATGACGGCCTCGCACACCTCAAGGGAGAAGTCGAGCTCGGTCTCGTTGAAGAGCTCGGGGGAGTACTGGTAGCCAAGGTCGCAGTCGCGCAGCGTCCGCTCGGCGTACTTCATCATCAGGCGTGTGCCCAGGACGGCCAGGTCCTTGCACTCGGCGCGGCTCATGCCGAAGACCACCTGCCGGAAGAGCGGCGACGTGGCGTTGTACACGTGGATCATGGCCCGGGGCGCCCCTTCGAGGCACTCCACGGTCCGCTCGATCAGCTCGTCGCGGGCCTGCGTGAGCACGGTGATCCGCACGTCGTCGGGGATGAGGTCGCGCTCGATCAGCAGGCGGACGAAGTCGTAGTCGTTCTGGCTGGCGACGGGAAAGCCGACCTCGATCTCCTTGTAGCCGATTTCCACCAGGAGGTCGAACATCTTGAGCTTCCGCTCTGGGGTCATGGGGTTGGCCAGCGACTGGTTGCCGTCGCGTAGATCGGTCGATAACCAGCGGGGCGCCGCCACTATCCGATTGCTCGGCCAAGTGCGGTCGGTCAGGTCTACGGGGGTGAATCCGGCGTAACGCTCAAAGCCTTTCATCGTCAGACGTCCTTTCCTGAATGACTTCCCGTGGGAGCGGTCAAATGAAGGTTTTGGATGTCGAAGGCGGGCTCCACACCCAGCTCGGCTTCCAGCAGCGCGCGCAACCCTTCATAGGCGCGCCAGGCGTCCGCGCGCCGGCCCGCGCGGCCGAGTGCCGTGATGAGCTGGGTATGGAAGTTCTCGTTCAAGGGATAGGCGGCCACGAGCACGCGGAGTTCGTCGATGAGTTCGCCGTGCAGGCCCAGCCGGATCCTGGTCTCCAGGTGCGTCTCCACCGCCCGCAGCCGCTGCTCGTCGAGCGCGGTGGCGCGCGGGCCGAGCACCGCTCCCCTCGGCACGTCGGCCAGCGGCGGGCCGGACCACATGGACAGCGCTTTCCTAAGGACCAGGTCGGCGGCCTCGTGGTCGCCCGCGCGGTGGTGGCCGGCGGCCCGCTCGACCAGGCGGGGGAAGACGAGCGCGTCCACCCGTCCCGGGTCGGCGCGCAGCAGGTAGCCGGGAGCTCGGGTGACGACCAGCTGGGCCACCGCCGGGCCCATTCTCAGCAGAATTCGGCGGAGGTGGTAAATGTGCGTCTGCAGCGTCTTGACGGCGTCTTTCGGCTCGTTCTCGCTCCACAACTCACGGATAAAGAGATCGACGTCCACGACCTTTCCGGCGTTGAGCGCGAGTAACGCGAGCACCTGCCGGACCTTCGGGCCCGCCGGAATATGGGACTGGCCGCGGTCGTCGACCATCTCCATGGGTCCCAGCAACTTGAAATCCGGCATCAGATTCCCTAACGTGAGGATTATCCGGCCGGTGAGGGGGAAATTTGATTCCGTGCCCCGGCCGACGACCTCAAGCTATAGGGACGGTCGTGACCGGACAAGGCGGATCCCCAGGAGTTCGGGGCGGCGCGCCGAGAGTAGTACGGGGGGTATCTAAAGTACCAATGCCGACTACAACTTTCGGATACCGCCCTTACCCGATCCCTTACTGCGGGCCACAATCCGGTCATGGTCAGCTTATCGGTGTCGAATCAAGCGCCAGGTGTCTCCGCCCTGCGATCCAGTGCGCGGGTGCTCCGGCTGTGCTTCGTCGAGGCCCGTCCTGCCGTGCTCGCCGTGTCCACCCTTCGATTCATGACCGGAGCCGTGCTCGCCCTTCCGGTCTCGCCGGTGCCGGAACCGGCGAAAGTGCTGCAGGGGGCCACCGCCTGGGTTCTGTCGATCTTCGCCATCTACCTGCTCAACGGCGTCACCGACGTCACGGAGGACCGGGTCAACGGGTCCGGCCGGCCGATCGCCCGCGGTGACCTGGCCCCGCGGGCGGCGGCCGCCGTCGCCGCCGTCGCCGCCGGTCTCTCGATCGCCGCGACCACCGGCCTGCCCCCGGCGCTGACCTGGATCGTCGGGCTCAACCTGGTGCTCGGCTACCTCTACTCGGCCCCGCCGTTCCACCTCAAGAGCGGCTCCGCGGGCACGGTCATGGTGCTGTGCGCGTCGGGGCTGCTGTCGTACTGGGGCGGGCTGACCGCCGTCACCGGCGGCGAGAGCTTGTCCACGCCGACGGGCCTGATCGTGTTCGCGGTCGCCGCGACCTGCTGGATGACGTTTGTGGGCGTACCCGCGAAGGATCTGTCCGACATCGAGGGAGACGCCGCGGCGGGCCGCCGGACCATCGCGGTGACCTGCGGAGAGCGGAGGTCACGTCATTTCATGTACGTCGCCGCGCTCACGCTGGCCGCCGCGCTCGGCGTGGCCGTCGTGTTCTTCCGCGTGCCGCTCGCCGGCGTCTGCCTCGCCATGGTGACGGGCACGGTCGCGGTGATCGCGGCGGGCCGATCGGCCGCCAAGGGCGGAAGTGATCAACAACGCCGGCCTTACAGGGCGTTCATGGCGACGCAGCACCTAGTTCACATTACCGCGCTGATCTCTAATATCTGACCTTATATGTTGCTTTGGTGGGGCACCTGCGAGATAGTTGGGGCACGCGCGTCCCATGGCCAAGGGGGCTCCTTGGATGCGGCATACGATGCTGAGAACGACCCTGCGAGATTCGTTGATGCTTGTCGAGAAGAAATCCTCAGGGAATTCGAGTCACAGCTCCAGGCCACCGGCAACGCTCTCTCCGCAGATCCGCGCGCCACGCACCAAGCCCTAATGACCGCCGAGTTCGTCCTCGACGATGTGGCGGCCACGCTCCGTGCCGGAAAAGTGCAGGTCAACGAGCTCTATAAGTTCCACGCATGGGAAGTCGGCACTACTCGCGCCTCGACCGGAGTTCATCCGAAGGCTTCTCTTGAGGCGGGCTCGCTTTTTTTCCGGGTAGCTCTGAGTCACCTCGCGCGACGAATAGCCGTCGAGGCCGACTCGCCGGCCGAAGCATTCACGCTCGTGGCCACCGGAATGGAGGAGAGCCTCTCCCGGCGAATCCGCGAGTCCGCCGAGAGCTATCACCGCTTCCTGCTCAACCAGGTGCAGGAGGCTCAGGGGGAGGAGCGCCGCCGCATCGCCCGTGAGCTGCACGATCGCATCGGCCATGGCATCAGCGTCGCGCACCAGCAGCTCGCCCTGGCGGAGGTGCACCGGGCCAGCGACCCGGCCAGGGCGGAGGTCAAGATCGGGGTCGCCCAGCAGGCCATCCAGGAAACGATGGAGAACCTGCGGCAGATAACCTCCGAGCTGCATCCCCAGGTTCCCGTACGGAGTCTGGAGAAGGCGTTGCTCGGTTTCCTGGAGGCGGTCGAGGACGATGTCGTGTCCGTCGGCCTCGATGTGAACGGTGACGAGTCATGGGCGGAGCCGAGGGTTCTCGACGAGGCGTTCCTCATCATCCGGGAGGCCGCCCGCAACGCCCTCAGCCATGCCGGGCCCTCGGTGATCCTCATGCGGGTGGACATCGCGCCGCACGAGCTCAGCGCGACCGTCCAGGACAACGGGCAGGGCTTCGACCCGACGTGCGCCCGCGAGCGCGGCGGTGTGGGCCTGACATCCATGCGGGAGCGCGCCGAGTTACTCGGGGGCAGCGTGGCCATCTCCAGCGCCCCCGGCAACGGCTGTCTCGTCGAGCTCCTCATCCCTCTCAAGAGACAGCCCCATGAACCGGACCGCGGGTAACACCAAGATCAGCGTCGCCATCGTGGACGACCATGCGCTCTTCCGGGAGGGCCTGCGCGAGATCCTCGAGGCTTCCGGAGAGATGAGCATCGTCGGCGAGGCCGGCGACTCCGCGACCGCGCTGGCCGTCGTCGTCGAGACCCGGCCCGACGTGGTCCTGCTCGACGTGGAGATCCCCGGTGACGAGGTGACCGAGACCGTCACCCGGATCCGGTGCCTGTCTCCGGAGACGCAGATCATCATCCTGAGCATGTACGACGGGCCGCAGCTCCTCACCAGGCTGCTGGCCGCGGGCATCCGCGGCTACCTGCTCAAGAGCGTCCACCGGCATGAGCTGATCGCGGCGATCAGGAGCGTGTACGAGGACCCGGCGCGGGTGGTGCTCGCGGTGTCGCGCCACAGCCTCGCGCACGTGGAGGGACCAGCGCCCGGCGTGCTGTCGCAAAAGGAGCAGGAGGTGCTCCAGCTGGCCGCCCAGGCGCTCAGCAACGGCCAGATCGCCCGCCGGCTCGGGCTCGCCGAGGCGACCGTGAAGCGGCACATGCGCAACATCTTCGTCAAGCTCAACGCCGTCTCCAGGATCGACGCCGTCAACAAGGCGCTCGCCGCGTCCCTGATCTCGCCCCAAAGCCGGAACGATCCCGACTGAGCCCGACCCCCGTGCCCAGTCGAGCCCTGAGCCCTGAGGTCAGTGCGCCGCTGGGCTTGGGGATCAGAGCAGGAGCGCGCCCGACTGGCGCGCGCCGCCGGCCGGGAGGATTTCGGCCAGCCGGTCGCGGATCTCGGGTGCCAGGCGTACACCGGAGGCGGCCAGGTTCATCTCCAGGTGCACCTGGTCGCGGGTGCTCGGCACGGGCACGACGTGATCGCCGTGGGAGAGCAGCCAGGCCAGCGCCAGCCGGCCGGCGCCCAGGTCGAGCTGGGCCGCCGCGGCCTCGATCTGCCGCAGCGGAGGCGTGCTCAGCCGCAGGTGCTCCTGCTGGAAGCGCGGGTCCTCGTGCCGCCAGTCGCCGGCGCCGAGCTGGAGCGGCGACCTGATCCGGCCGGTGAGGAAGCCCCGGCCGAGCGGGCGGGCGGCGACCACGCCGAGGCCGAGCCGCCGCGCCTCGTCGAGGAGCCCCGGCGGGGCGTACGGGCCCCAGAGCGAGTACTCGACGGCGAGCGCGGTGACGGGATGCACGGCATGCGCCCGCCGTACCTGGTCGACCGTGGCGTTGGTCAGCCCGAGATGGCGGATCCGGCCCGCCCGCACGAGCTCCGACAGCCGGGACATCGCCTCCTCCACCGGGACGCGGTCGTCCAGGCAGTGCAGGTAGTACAGGTCGACGCAGTCGACGCCGAGGCGTTGCAGCGACGCCTCGCAGGCCCGCTTCAGGTAGTCGGGGCTCGCGTCGAACTCGATCGGCTCGCCGGGGCCGCCGCGGCGCACGCCGCCGCGCGTCGAGACCACCACCTCGTCGCGCCGCCCGGCGATGGCGCGGCCCACGAGGCGTTCCACCTCTCCGGCGGCGTAGAAGTCGGCGGTGTCCAGGAGCGTCACGCCGCCGTCCAGGGCACGGCGGATCAGGCCGAGCGCCTCATCGCCGTCGATGGGGCCATAGGCGCCGCTGAGGGCCAGTGAGCCGAGTCCGATGTTCGAGATGTCCGGTCCATCCCGTCCCAGCCTCGTGTAACGCAATTGGACCGCCTTAGTGTGCCAATCGCAGACTGCTGCATTTCTATTGATACCTAGCATCCCTCAAAGGGTGGTCAAAGACCGGTCAAAGTCAGTTCTGGTGGTACGGATCGGCTTTGCGCTGAGGGGGAAGCTAGGTATTTATCCTCTTATGTATACGTTTTGCGGGACCCCCTGGATGACACGAGTTCTGCCCGTACCCGCTGAGCTGGGAACTCCTTCGGAGATGTCCCTGACCTGCGACGACCCCTAGGCGTCCCCCTACTTCCGAGGATCGCGCCCCATAAAGTAGTTAAGTGTGCTTTCGCAGAGATATGCTGCTGTATAAGCTGTGCTGGTGGTCCTTGGAAGCGCGGGTGGTGGGAGGTTGCTGGCGGTCAGCGACCTCCATGTGGGCTTCTCGGAGAACAGGACCGTCGTCCAGAACCTCTTTCCGTATTCGGATGACGACTGGCTGCTGATCGCCGGAGATGTCGCCGAGCGGTTCGCCGACATCGAATGGGCGCTGACCCTTCTCAAGAGCCGTTTCTCCACGGTCGTCTGGACGCCCGGAAACCACGAGCTGTGGACGCCGCGCGACGATCCGATCCAGTTACGGGGCGAACACCGCTACCTCGCTCTGGTGGAGATGTGCCGGGGCCTCGGCGTGCTGACGCCGGAGGATCCCTATCCGGTCTGGACGGGACCCGGCGGTCCGGTGACCGTCGCTCCGCTATTCCTGCTCTACGACTACACCTTCGGCGCGAACGGCGCGGGCAAGCGCCTGGCCCTGGAACGCGCGCACGAGGCGGGCGTCGTCTGCACGGACGAGTATCTGCTGCACCCGGACCCCTACCCGACTCGCGACGCCTGGTGCCGGGCGCGGCTCGCGGAGACCCGGCGCCGCCTCGGCGAGCGGGATCCGCGCCTGCCCACCGTCCTGGTCAACCACTATCCGCTCGTCCGCGAGCCGACCCGGATCCTGCGGCACCCGGAGTTCGCCCTGTGGTGCGGCACCGAGCGGACCGCCACCTGGGCCCGGCACTATGACGCGGCCGCGGTCGTCTACGGGCACCTGCACATCCCTCGCACGACGTTCCACGACGGGGTGCGCTTCGAAGAGGTCTCTCTGGGCTATCCGCGCGAGTGGGTCCCGCGCGGGCGCACCGGCGGCCCGCTCAGGACCGTACTCCCAGCTCCGGAGTGAACATGATCGAGCACATCCTGCCCGCGACGGTCAAGGCGTACGACACCTTCGACGACCCGCCCGGGACGACGCTCTTCCCGGAGGAGGAACGGCTGATCGCGCGGGCCGTGGACAAGCGGCGCAGGGAGTTCACGACGGCGCGGCTGTGCGCGCGCAAGGCGATGGAGCGGCTCGGCGTGGCGCCGGTGCCCGTGCTGTCGGGGCTGCGCGGCGAGCCGCTGTGGCCGCCGGGCGTCATCGGGAGCATCACCCACTGCGCCGGCTACCGGGCCGCCGCGCTCGCCCAGGCGGCGGGGACGATCGGCATCGACGCCGAGCCCGATGAGCCGCTGGCCGAAGGCGTCGTGGCGGCCATCTCGCTGCCGCAGGAGCGCGACATGCTCCGCGCTCTGTCCGCCGAGCAGCCGGGGGTGAGCTGGGACCGGCTGCTGTTCTGTGCCAAGGAGTCGGTCTACAAGGCGTGGTTCCCGCTGGCGAAGCGGTGGCTCGACTTCCAGGAGGCGGCCATCACGGTGGACCCGGTGCGGCGTACGTTCACCGCGCGCCTCCTCGTGCTCGGGCCCCGCTGGCAGGGGCGGCGGCTGGGCGGCTTCACCGGCCGGTGGATGACCGGCAACGGCCTGATCGTGACCGCCATCGCCGTCCTGGCCCCGCAGCCGGCCGTTCAGAGCAGCGGTCAGGCGCGGTGAACTTTCCGCTGGAATGCGAAAGGCCATCACACCATTCGGTGTGATGGCCTTTCGCAATCCGGGGTGCAACGGCGGAAGAACTGTGCATCGCCTCCCGAGCGGACAAAGTGCCGGTCAATCCGTCTGAGTTGAATCCTAGGACCGCCGGAATAAGTTTCCGACCCCTAGGTGACCCCTGGAGACGACCATGGGGTGCCGATTCGGCGCCACCCCTATCGAGCGGGGTCGGCATGCCGTCAGGGGCCGCTTAGGGGTGACTTGGCCCGGGAGCCGTTACTAGCTTTGTGAGTAGTGCATATCCCGAGTTATCGGCGGGAGAGATTCCCACATGGCGCGACAATATCTTCATCTGGCCGGGACGGAACGCTGATGGCACTCGAATTCCACGTCCTCGGCCCGCTCCGGGTGTTCGACGACGGCGAAGAGCTGCAGATCTGCGCGAACAGGGAGCTGGCGATCCTGGCCAGCCTGGTCCTGAACGCCAACCGGGTCGTCAGCGTCGACCGGCTGATCGAGACCGTCTGGGCCGGCTCGGCACCGCAGAGCGCGGGCCGGCAGGTCGCCATCTGCGTGTCGCGGCTGCGCAGGACCCTCGGCGCCGCGGCGATCGAGACCTCCAGCCCCGGCTACCTGCTGCGGGTCGCGGCCGACGACATCGACTGGCTCCGCTTCGGGGCGCTGGTGGCGCGGGCGCGCGGCCAGGCGGCGGGCGGGGCGCGCGAGGACGCCGTCCTGCTGCTGCGCGAGGCGCTCGCGCTGTGGCGGGGCAACCCCTTCGAGGACATTCGCGGCCTGCGGTACGACGTGGCGCGGATGGAGGAGTCCCGTCTGGAGGCCCTGGAGGCGTGCCTTGAGCTGGAGATCGACCTGGGGCACCATCACCGGGTGATCCCCGAACTGCTGGCCCTCGTGGCGGAATGCCCGTTCCGGGAGCGGGTCCGGGCCCAGCTCATGCTGGCGCAGTACCGGGCCGGCCGGCGGGCCGAGGCGCTGCGCACCTACCAGGAGACGCGCCGCTACCTGCTGGAGCAGATCGGCCTCGAACCGGGCCCCGCCCTGCGGCGGCTGCACGACCAGGTCCTCCGCGACGAGTCCGGGCTCATGCGGCCCGCCGCCCCCCGGCCGTCCGGCGCGGGGCCGGTCGTACCGTCGCAGCTGCCCCCGCAGGTGCTGCCGTACGTCGGCCGCACGGGCGAGCTCGCCGCGCTGGACGCGGCGCTGCGGCCCGAGCCGGAGGTGGCGGTGCCGGGCACGATGGTCCTG
This sequence comes from Nonomuraea aurantiaca, assembly GCF_020215705.1. Taxonomy (GTDB): domain Bacteria; phylum Actinomycetota; class Actinomycetes; order Streptosporangiales; family Streptosporangiaceae; genus Nonomuraea; species Nonomuraea aurantiaca. Next base: position 264,415 of record NZ_JAIWNB010000002.1, read on the forward strand.
AGCGGGCCGCGCGGGGTGGGCAAGTCGGCGCTGGCCCTGCGCTGGGCGCACGGCAGGATCGACTGGTTCCCGGACGGGCAGCTGTACGCCGACATGCGCGGCGTGTCCGCCGCCGCGGTCGTCGACCGGTTCCTGCGGGCGCTCGGCGTGCCCGCCCAGGACATCCCCCTCGACCCCGCCGAGAAGCTGGCGCTCTACCGCAGCTGTACGGCGCGCAGGCGGCTGCTCGTGGTGCTGGACGACGTCAAGGACAGCGCCCAGGTGCTGCCGCTGCTCCCCGGCGGCGCGAACTGCCGGGTGATCGTCACCAGCGCCGACCCGCTCGACGACCTCGTGGCCAGGCAGGGCGCGCACCGAGAGTTCGTCCGCCCGCTCCCGGCCGAAGCGGCGCGGGAGCTCGCCGACATGCTCGTCGGCGCGCCCTACACCCCGACCGTGGCCCAGGCCGTCACCGACCTGGTCGCCACCTCGTCAGGGAACCCCCTGTCCGTACGCCTCGGGGCCGCGCAGATGCGTTCGCGGGCGCGCCACCATCACGACCTGGCCAGGATGGCGCCCAACGCGCCGGCCAGCGCGGCCTGCGACGCCGCGCCGCCGGGCGAACGCCAGCCGACATGACCGTCAGGGCGGACCAGCACGGCACCGGTGTCGCCGACGCCGTACTCGTCCGCCCAGGTCGGGGAGGTGAGCGGGGCGTCGGGCTCGCTCTCGCTCGCGCGGGAGATCTCGACGACGGACAGCGTGACCCCGAGCCGGTGCGCCGCCTCCTTGGCGGGCTGGACCCACCCGCTGCCGGTCGGGGTCATGAGGGTGAAGGCCGGGCCCAGCAGGTCGAGCGTCGACACCCTGCCTTCCCGGGAGGTCAGCCAGACGTGGGGGGCGCGGTGGCCGGGGCGGGCCGTCGGGACGTAGGTCCGGTAGGGATCCGCCGGCGCCGGGTCCGGCGTGCCGTCGGGCACCACCGCGGCCGACTCGTAGTGGAAGCCCAGGATCAGGCCCTCGGAGCTGCGGCGCTCGGCCTGCTGCTCGATCGCCTGGCCCATCGACAGCCGCCCTTGCATCATGCGCAGGGTGATCAGGGCGTTGGTCAGGCTCTCGTCCACCGTCCTGACGGCTATGGGGCGGCGCTCGACCTCGTACGTGGCCAGCAGCTCCGCATCGGCCGTCCCGGTGAGGACGGCGGCCAGCTTCCAGGCGAGATTGTGCGCGTCCTGGATGCCGCAGTTCATCCCGAACCCGCCCTGCGGAGTGGTCGCGTGCGCGGCGTCGCCGGCCAGGAAGACCGGGCCGCCGCGGAACCCGGTCGCCACCACCGCCTGCTGCAGCCACGGCATGACCCCGACGATGGTGACGGGCAGGTCGGGGAGGCCGACGGCCGAGCGTACCGCCGCCACGCACGCCTCCTCGGTGAAGTCGGCCGCGCTGCCGCCGGCGCTCGGGTCGTAGCCGGTCTGGATCATCCAGCGCCGCTTGTTGTCGACCGCCTCCACCGCGCACGGCGGGTCGCTGCGCAGGAACGACAGCGCCACCCGGCGGTCGGCGGGCAGCGCGCCGAGGTCGGCGTCGAACATGACGCTGACCATGTGCCCCAGCGGCGGCGGCCCCACGACCTCGATCCCGAGCCGCTCCCGGATCCCGCTGCGGCTCCCGTCGGCCGCCACGAGATAGCGCGCCCGGACGAGCACCGATCCGCCATCGGGCGTGGTCGTGGGCTCGATGGTCGCCGTCACGCCGTCGGCGGTGCTGTGGAAATCCGTCATGGCGGTCGCGAAGCGGACGTCGGACCGCGGGTGGGACTCGGCGACCCGGCGGAGGATCACTTCGAGGATGTCCTGGGAGCAGAGGTAGGTGTAGGTGGGGCTCTGCGGCGCGTCTCGGTCGATCGCCGCCGCGGCCCGGACGAAGTCATCGGAAGCCAGCGAGGTGCCGACGCCGACCGCCAGCACGTCCTCGCGGGGCATACCCGCGCTCTCCACCTCCTCGGCGATTCCCCAGGCGCGGAAGATTTCCATGGTTCTGGTGGAAATGAGGCGCGCTTTCGGGAAAATCGCCGTCCCTGGGTGCCTCTCCACGAGAAGGGAGGATATTCCGTGACGGGAGAGCTCGATGGATGCCGCCAGGCCGACCGGCCCGCCACCGACGATAAGAACCTCAACATCGACCTCGTGCATGTTGTTAGCGTCGTATATCTGCTTATCGCCGTCAATGCAGGGATAACCGGATGATACAGGCGTGATACACGCCTTTAGTAGCTTTATCGGTGCAGGTACCAATTGTTTGGTATGCGCATTGTCAAACCCCTGGAGACGATGATGCTCTTTGCCGAAGGCTCCGTGGCCCTGGTTACGGGCGGGTCGCGCGGCATCGGCCGGGCGGTCGCGCTCGACCTGGCCCGGGAGGGTGCCCACGTCGTGGTCAACTACGCCCGTTCGGAGGCGGACGCCGAGGAGGTCGTCGCCCTGATCGGGAAAGAGGGCGGCAGCGCGACGGCCGTGCGGGCCGACGTCACGGACGAGGCCGAGGTACGGCGGATGTTCCAGGGCGTACGAGCCGACCACGGCCGCCTGGACGTGCTGGTGACGAGCGCCGGCATCACGCTGGACCGCTATCTCGTCGCCATGAGCCTGGCGCAGTTCCGCGAACCCATCGACACCAACGTCACCGGCACCTTCCTGACCTGCCGGGAGGCGCTGCGCATCATGCAGCACCAGCGGCGGGGCGCGATCGTGACCGTGTCCTCTACCAGCGGGCTGGACGGCGGCTTCCCCGGCCAGACGAACTACGTGGCCTCCAAGGGCGCGATCATCGCCTTCACCCAGGCGCTGTCGAACGAGGCGGCCCCGCACGGGATCCGGGCCAACGTGGTGGCGCCCGGGTTCGTGAGCACCGATATGACGCGCAAGGTGCCCGCCAAGATCAGGAAGGACTACGAGACGCGTATCCGGCTGGGCCGCATGGGCCGGCCGGAGGAGATCGCGACGATCGTGAGCTTCCTCGCCTCCGACAAGGCGTCGTACATGTCCGGCGCGGTGGTGGTCGCCCACGGCGGCGGTCTCGGCTGACCGCCTGCTGAGCCCACCCACTTGCTGAGCCCACTCACCTGCTGAGCCCACCCGCTGTGAGCCGATCCCGCCACGAACCAGTCCCCGACCGCAAGCCCCTGTCACGAGGCACATGGAGGATGGATGACCCTCGACCAGCTCCGCGCGAAGGCCGCCGAGCGCCGGCAGACGTGCACCCAGATCAAGAAGATGATCGTGTCCCGGCTCGACCTGGAGATCGAGCCGGACTGGATCACCGACGACCAGCCGCTCTTCGGGCGCGGCCTCGAACTCGACAGCCTCGACGTCCTGGAGTTGTACGTCGCCATCGAGGCCGAGTTCGGCGTGGCGCTGTACGACAGCGAGATGGCCGTCTTCGGCTCGGTCTCGCGGCTGGCGGACGAGGTCAACCCCGCTTTGCGGGCCACGCCATGACCATCGGCGCCACCCAGCTCGCCTCGGCCACGGCGGCCGCCACGGCAGCGGGCACGGCGGCGGCCTCGGCTGCGGCGGAAGCCGCTACGGCGCAGGTGGTCAGGTCGGCGGCCACGGCGACCGGGCTGAACCATGACCAGATCAGGCAGGTGCTCCCGCACCGCTGGCCGATGCTCCTGCTCGACCGGGTCAGCAGGGTGGAGCCGGGCGTCAAGGGCACCGCGACCAAGAACGTCGCCGGGACCGAACTCTGGTTCCAGGGCCACTTCCCGACCGCGGCCGTGCTGCCCGGCATCGTGATCATCGAAGCGCTGGCCCAGCTCGCCGGGGTGGTCTTCGCCCTGGCGGGCGCGAGCGAGATCAGTTACCTGGCCGGGGTCAGGTCGATGCGGTTCCGCCGTCCCGTCGTCCCCGGCGACCAGCTGATCCTGTCAGCCGAGCGGACCGGGGGCGGCGCCGGGTTCGCCGAGTACCGGGTGTCGGCGCGGGTGGACGGCCAGGTCGCCGCCGAAGGAAACCTCACGATCGCCGATCCGGCGGGTCAACGTTCCGTACGAAAGGTGTGAAGCATGGCTACCGTCCTCGCGAACCTGCATCCGGAGGGCACCGTTTACGGCGAGGTGGGCGACAGCTCGGTCCCGCTGCGCTTCTCGGAGTCGGCCGATGAGTACCGGGTGCTCAGGGAGCGCGCCGCCGTCCTCGACCTGGGCGGGAACCGCCTCATCGAGATCACCGGGCCCGCGGCCGTGGACTTCGCGCAGCGGCTGCTCGCCCGCGACGTGGAGTACCTCACCTCGGAGCGCTGCATGATGAGCCTGGTCCTGGACGAGTCCGGGCAGGTCGTCGACCAGGTGCTGGCCTTCGGCCGGGAGAACGGGATCCTGCTGGAGAGCTCCTGCGGCGCCGGTACGCGCCTGCTGGAGCACCTGGAGGAGCACAACGACGAGGGCGTGGTGATCACCGACCGGTCGGCCGACCTCACGGTCCTGGCCCTGGAGGGGCCGTACGCCTGGGGCGTGGTCGGGCGGCTGATCGACGGCGAGCTGGCCTCGCTGCCGTTCGAGTCGGTGGTGGAGACCGAGTGGAACGGCACCGAGATCATCTTCGCCCGGACCGGCTTTACCGGCGAGTACGGCTACCAGATGATCGTGCCCGTCGAGGCCGCGGCCGAGCTGTGGTGCCAGGCGCTGGAGCACGCGGGCGCGGCCGGCCAGGAGGCCCTGGAGCTGGCCATGCTGGAGGTACGCCAGCCGATCCCGCGCCACGAGGCGACGGCTGGGGCGAGCGTGATCGAGATCGGCGCCAACTGGCTGGTCGACGTCACCAAGGACGAGTTCGTCGGCAGGGACGCGGTGCTGGCGGCGTTCGAGTCGGGCCAGGGCCGCCGCACGGTCGGCTTCACCGGCGGCGACGCCATCCCTGAGGCGGGCGCCAGGGTGCTGGCGGGCGGCCAGGACATCGGCGAGGTGGTGCACGCGGTACGCAGCGCCGGTCTGGGCGCCACGCTCGGGCTGGCCAGGGTCGACGCCGAACTGGCCGCCGCCGGGCTGGAGTTCACCGTGGACGGCGTCGAGGTGACCACGTTGACCAGCCCGTACATCGTGCCCAAGAGCTGGAGCATCCCGATCATCTGATCGGCCGGCCTTCTGAGAGGGAGAGAAGCATGGCGCTGCGGCCTGTCGTCGTCACCGGCCTGGGCATCATCTGTGCGATCGGCCGCGATCCCGCGGAGTTCTGGCAGCGGCTCATGGCGGGCACCGGCGGTCTCACGCCGGTCCTGGACGAGTCCTTCGCGGTGTTCGAGGCGCGGCACGCGGGCCAGGTGCCCGACGAGTGGATCGACGGGGGGCTACCGGACTCCGATGCCGGCCTGGACCGCACCGCCCGGCTCGCGCTGATCGCCGCCCGCCAGGCGATCGAGCAGGCGGGCCTGGCCGGGGCGGACCCCGACCGGTTCGGCATCATCCTGGGCAAGTGCCAGGCGACCCCCGACGCCGCGGGCCGCTACCAGCCCATGCACCGCACCGAGGACGTGGTCGCGGACCGGCTCGGCATGCGCGGCCCGCGCATCCTGGTGTCCACCGCCTGCGCGGCGGGCGGCAACGCCGTCGGGCTGGCCAAGGACAAGATCCTCACCGGTGAGGCCGACGTCGTCCTGGCCGGGGGCGTGGACCCGCTGCTCTTCGGCACGTACGCGGGCTTCGCCGGGCTCAAGGCATTGAGCACCGGCCCGTGCCGGCCGTACAGCCACTCCGACGGGCTCAACCTCGGGGAGGGGGCGGCGTTCCTGCTGCTGGAGCCGCTGGACCGGGCGCTCGCGAGAGGCGCCACGCCGTTGGCGGAGGTCGCCGGCTACGGCCTGTCGGCCGACGCCTACCACGCCACCGCGCCTGACCCCACCGGGCGGGGAGGGGCGAGCGCGGTACGGCGGGCGCTCGCGGACGCGGGCCTGACCACGGACGACGTGGGCTACGTGAGCGGCCACGGCACCGGCACCCCCGCCAACGACGCCATGGAGGCCAAGGTCATGCGGGTGGTGTTCGGCGAGCGGGCCGGGCGGGTCCCCACCAGCAGCATCAAGTCGTTCGTCGGCCACACGCTGGGCGCCGCGGGCGCGGTGGAGGCCGTCGCGAGCGTGCTGGCCCTGCGGCACGGCACCGCGCCGCCCACCATCGGCTTCGCCGAGGACGCCGTACCGGGTGACCTGGACTTCGTGCCCAACGTGGCGCGGGAGCTGCCGATCGACACCGTCGTGTCGAACAACTACGCGTTCGGCGGCAACAACGTCTCGCTGGTGCTGACGACGCCGCGGGCGGCGCGGGAGTACGACGAGCTGCCGGCGGCGGCGGCCGTGATCACCGGGCTGGGACCGGTCACCGGGCTGGGCACCGGCATCGGCGAGGTGGCCGAGGCGATCGTCACCGGGCGCCAGGCGGCCGGGCGGCCGCCGTCGCTCGACGGGCGGACGTTCGCTCCGCGCTCGCTGTGGCGGCACATGAACCACCTGTCCAGGATGGCGATCGCCGCGTCCCGGCTGGCCTGGGAGGACGCCGGGCTGCAGCTGCCCAGGAAGGAGCTCGACGACGTCGGGCTGGTGTTCGCCACGGGCGCCGGGTCGGCGGAGAGCACCGGCGGGTTCGACGAGAGCATCGCCGCCAACCCGAACAAGCCGGCCGTGCTGAGCTTCTCCAATGTCGTGCTGAACGCCACCGGCGGCGCGGTCTGCCAGACGCTCGGCCTGCGCGGGCCCACCACCACGATCTGCAACGGCGGCGCCTCGGCCTCGATCGCCCTCGACTGCGCGCTGGAGATGATCAGGGTGGGCAAGGCGGACGTGGTGCTGGTGGTCGCGGCGGACGAGACGGTCGCCACGACCGCCGTCGACGCCGTGGTGTCGCCGTACGACCGGCGGCATTCCGGCACGGTTCCCGGGTCGGCGGCGGTGGCCTTCGTGGTGGAGTCGGCCGAGCACTGCGCGAGACGCGGCGGCCGGCCGTACGCGCGGGTCATGGGGACCGGCCACGCGAGCGGCGGGAACCCGACCACGACCGACCCCACCACGACAGGCCAGGCGGTCGGCGGGGACCTGGTCGCGCGGGTGCTCGCCCGGTTGCCCGGTGCCCGGCCCGAGCTGGTGGTCGGTGCGGGCACCGGGGTTCCGGACGACGCCGAGGAGGCGGCCGTGGTGCTGGCCGCCCTGCCCGGCGCGGTGCTCACCACGTCGGCGGGACTGACCGGCGACTGCCAGGCCGCCACCGGCGCGATGAACATCGCCATGGCCGCCCTGGCGATCCGTGACTGCATCGCGCCCGCCCTCACCGGGCTTGTCGAGCCGCACGCGGGCGATCCGGCCTCGTACGTGACCAAGCCGGACCTGCCCGACCCGATCGGCCAGGCGCTGGTGCTGACCGCCGCGCCCGGCTCGGTGCGCGGCGCCGTACTCCTGGGGGCGGCGTCGTGACTGTGACCCTGGGTCCCGCGCAGGCACCCCCCTTCGACGTGGCCGAGACGGACCGGCTGCTGACCACCACCCGCTCCGTGCGGCGGCGGCTCGACCTGGACCGGCCCGTGCCCCGCGAGGTCGTACAGGAGGCCCTCCAGGTCGCCGTCCAGGCCCCGACCGCCAACAACCACCAGAACTGGCGCTGGCTGGTGATCACCGACCCGGCGGTCAAGGAGCGGATCGCCGAGATGATCTCGACCTCCTGGACGTTCCATCGCAACGACATGTGGACGAACGCCGGCAGACGCCGTAACAACCGGCAGGCCCGCAAGAACTACGACTCGGCCGAGGCGCTGGTCGAGACCATCGGGCGGGTGCCCGTCCTGGTCATGCCCTGCGTCCTGGGCCGCCCGCCGGACATCGAGGCCATCAACACGGCCTGGGACCGGCGGATGGCCGACAAGGTCCCCGAGGACCCGGGACACCTGGTCCAGCACGGCCCGATGCGGGCGAGCATCTTCTACGGCTCCATCTTCCCGGCGATCTGGTCGTTCCAGCTGGCGCTGCGCAGCCGGGGCCTCGGCAGCACGATCACCTGCATGCACGTCCCCCACGAGCGCCAGGTGGGCGAGCTGCTCGGCATCCCGACCGGGGTCACCCAGGTGTGCCTGATCCCGGTCGCCTACACGCTCGGCACCGAGTTCCGGCCGGCGGATCGGTACGGGGCCCACGAACGTACGTACTGGGAAAGGTGGGAGGCATGACCGTCGACTACGCCGACGTCGTCATTGCCGGAGGCGGCATCGCGGGCGCCTCGGCGGCCTGCAAGCTGGCCGCCGGCGGGCTGTCCGTCGTGCTGCTGGAGAAGCAGGAGGAGTACCGGGACCTGGTCCGCGGCGAGTGGCTGGCCCCCTGGGGGATCAGGGAGGCGCAGCGGCTGGGCGTCTACGACTGCTTCGGGGCGGGCGGCGGCTGGGAGATCCGGGAGTGGATGACCTGGGACGAGGCCGTCACCGAGGACGAGGTCGAAGCGGTGGACATGACCCGCTTCATCCCCGGCATCGGCGGGCCGATGTCGTTCCCGCACCACCAGGTGTGCGAGCTGATGGCGGCGCAGGCCGTGGACAGCGGCGCCCGGCTGGTGCTGGACGCGGCCCGGGTCACCGTGACGCCGGGCCGCGAGCCCGTGGTGACCTACCAGACCGCCGAGGGTCCGCAGGAGATCCGGGCCAGGATGGTGCTCGGCGCCACCGGCCGGGGCAACACCGTCGGCCGCCAGATCGGCGTCCGGATGCGCAACTCCATGCATCACTGGGGCGGCGGCATGATGGTCGAGGGCATGGACGGCTGGCCCGCCGACGTCCAGGCCATGGGCACCGAGGGCGACGTCATGTTCATGGTGTTCCCGCAGGGCTACGGCCGGGCCCGCCTCTACCTGAACTTCCCCACGGTCAACAAGCTCCGCTACCGCGGCCCCGGCGGCGTCGAGCGCTTCCTGGCCGCCTTCGAGCTCGACTGCCTGCCCGACAGGGGCAAGGCGGTGACCGAGGCCGTACCGGCGGGGCCGCTGTCGGTGTGGCCGTCGGTGTCCAGCGTCCCCGAGGGGCCGCCGCTGACCGAGGGCGTGGTGCTGATCGGCGACGAGGCCGGCAACGCCGACACCGTGCTCGGCACCGGGCTCTCCTGCGCGCTGCGCGACTCCCGTACCGTCTGCGACATCCTGCTCGGCGGCGACGACTGGTCGCCCGCGGCGTTCGCGCCCTACCTGGAGGAGCGGGACTTCCGCCTGGAGCGCCTCGACTTCGGCGCGTCGATCATCAGCAGGCTGCACGTGGAGTTCGGGCCCGCCGCCACGGAGCGGCGGCGCCGGGTCCGCAAGCTCATGGCCAAGAACTTCGCCGCGCAGGTGACCGGGCTGCTCAACATGGTCGCCCCCGAGGACGTGCCCGAGTTCGGTTTCAGCGAGTTCTTCGCCGAGCGGTTGTTCAGGGAGACGGCATGAACAAGAAGAGGATCCAGGTCAACGACGTCGAGCTCGCCTACGTGGACGAGGGCGAAGGCGATCCCGTCATCCTGCTCCACGGCTTCCCCGACTCCTCCTACCTGTGGCGGCACCAGATCCCGGCCCTGGTCGAGGGCGGCTTCCGGGTGATCGCGCCGGACCTGCGCGGGTTCGGCGACTCCGGCAAACCGCAGGAGATCGAGGCGTACGGGATGCAGACGATCGTCAACGACGTCGTCGCCCTGACCATGAAGCTCGGCATCCGCCGGCCGCACATCGTCGGCCACGACTGGGGCGCGGCCATCGCCTGGATGTACGCCTTCCTGATGCCCCGCAGGCTCGACCACCTCGCGGTGCTGTCGGTCGGGCACCCGGGCGTCTTCGCCACTCCTTCGCTGGAGCAGCGGGCGGCCTCCTGGTACATGCTCTTCTACCAGTTCCCCGGCGTGAGCGAGGAGCTGCTGCGGCGCAACGGGTGGCGGCTGTTCAAGGAGATCATGGGCCGCGACGGCGACTACGACCGCTACCTGCGCGACCTGGCCCGGCCCGGCGCCCTGACGGCGGGCCTGAACTGGTACCGCGCCAACCGCTCGCCCGAGGCCGAGCTGCGCCCGGCCCGCCCCTTCCCGCCCGTGCTGGCGCCCACGCTCGGCATCTGGGGAGCGGGGGACAAGGCGCTGCTGGAGGAGGGCATGTCGGCCTCCGGCAAGTACGTGAAGGGGCCGTGGCGCTACGAGCGCGTCGAGGACGCGGGCCACTGGCTCCCGCTCGACGCCCCCGATGAGGTGAACAAGCTGCTCCTCGGCTTCCTCGGCACCGAGCAGGCCGCGCACGAGGAGAGGCGACCGCGCAGGCGGCTGTAGGCGAAAGGGAGTTTGGGCGAAAGGAGTGCTGCGCAATGCTTGGATTTCTCTTCCCAGGACAAGGCACGGTCCGTGTCGGTATGGGTGCGTGGCTGCGTCGCCGACCCGTGGCGCGAGCGCGGCTCGACGAGGTTGACGCGCTGCTCGCACAGCCCATCACCCCGCTGTGCGCTCGCGGGCCGCTGGAGCGGCTGGTGGCGACCGAGCACGCGCAGGTCGCGGTGACCGCGTGCAACCTGGCGGCGCTGGCGGTGCTGCTGGAGGAGGGATTCGAGCCGCTCGTGGTCGCCGGGCACAGCGTCGGCGAGCTGAGCGCGCTGCACGCGGCGGGCGTGCTCACGCTCGCCGACACCGTACGGCTGGTCGAGCTCAGGTCCCGGCTGATGGCCGAGGTCGGCGTCACGGGCGGGATGCACGCGGTGATGGGGCTGCCGGTCGAGGAGGTCGAGGCACTGGCCGCCGAGGCGGGCTCCGCGGACGAGCCGCTGGTCGTGGGCCTGGAGAACGCGCCGGGCCACGTGGTGGTCTCCGGCGCGCTGCCGGCCCTGGACCGGCTGGGCAAGCTCGCCACGCGGGCCAGCAAGATCGTGCCGCTGCGGGTGGGCAACGCCTTCCACTCACCGCTGATGGCGGCAGCCGTCCCCGCCTGGGCCGAGGCGGTGCGGGCCGCCCCGATGAGCGCGCCCCTCGTGCCCGTGGTCCCGAACGTGACCGGCGAGCCCACCACCGACCTCGCCACGCTCAGGGACGCGCTGGTCGCCCAGCTCACCGGGCGGGTCCGGTGGACGGACACGGTGAGCGCCGTGGAGGAGTTCGCCCCCGGCGTCGAGGTGGGCGACAGCAAGGTGCTCGCGGGCCTGTCGCGCCGGGCGGGCGCGCGCTGCCTGAGCCTGGCCGAGCCCGCCACCCTCCGGCGATTGTCCAGGGAGATCGCGGCATGAACCGGTGGGGCAGCGCGATGGTCGGCTTCGCCGGGCTCTCCCGGCCTCAGGAACTGGTCGGCGACATGCGCCTCGAAGAGGTGTACACGGCGGCCGAGCGCCTCCGGTCCGGGTACGGCCGCACGCTCCAGCACTGGGCCGGGCGTCTGGCGGGCAAGTACGCGGTGCTCCGCCTCCTCGGTGTCTCCGCCACGGCCGAGCACCTCGGCCAGGCGGAGGTGCTGCCCCGGCCCACCGCCAACTGCGCGAAGACCGCCGTCTGCCACACCGGGCACCCGCCGGCCGTCCGGCTCGCCGGGGCGCTGCGCGCGGCGGCGGGGCCCGGCCAGCAGATCCGGCTCTCGCTCAGCCACACCGACGGCAAGGTGCTCGCGGTGGCCGTCGCCTCCGCGCGCCTGCCCGAAGACGAAGACGAGGCATGACATGGACGCCAGGAAGGCCGCCGAGCGGCACCTTGAGGCGTGGCAGGCCGCCGACCCCGAGGCCGTGGCCGCCACCGCCGCCTCCTACAGCGACCCCGACACCGGCGGCGAGCTGAGCGGGGCCGCGCTGGCCGCCCACGCCGCCGGCACGCTGGCCCGCTTCCAGCGGCCGAGATTCCTGGTGGACGAGGTCGTCGGCGACGGCGAGGCCGTCACGCTCTGGTGGACGCTCCAGGCCGACCACCGCGCCCCCTACCTGGGCATGCCCGCGGTCGGCGGGACCGTCGGCGTCCAGGGGAGCGACCTGGTGACCCTCGGCCCGGATGGTCCGCGCGTGCGGCGCCGCTTCGACCGGCTGGCGGTCGCGGAGGCGCTTGGCTACTCGGCGCGGTTCGTGCCGGCGGCCGACGCGGAGACGGGCGGGATCAGGCAGTTCGGCGTCAGCGCGCGCGTCCCCTCCGGGCGCACCGAGCCGCCGGGCGTGCTGACCGTGACCTGGCTGGAGGTCCGCGACGACGCGGAGGCGGCGGACGTGGACCTGCTCAGCGTGGAGGTCGTCAAGTCGCTGCGGGCCTCCAAGGGTTTCCTCGGCCTGGCGACGTTCGACGTCGGCGACCGCAAGTTCACCGTGACCGCCTTCGACCGCCCCGAGTCCGTCCGCGCGGTGCACGCCCGGCCGCACCAGCGGAGCATGCGCCGCTTCTTCAAGGGCGGCTTGTGCACCCGGGTGCTCACCAGCGTCTGGATCCCCTCCGACATCCGCGAGTACGCCCGCTGCCCCGACTGCGACACCGTCGTCCGGGTCGGACCGGACGCCGCCTGCGGCTGCGGGTGGATCCCGGGCGACGCCTCCCTACTGTGACTGGAGCCTTCATGTCCGACTTCACCACCGAGCACCGGCTCGGCCACCGCGAGGGCGGGCCCGCCGTGGTCTTCATGTCCGCGCTGTTCGCCGGCGGCTGGATCTGGGAGCACCCCTACCGCTACCTGGCGGAGGCCGGCGTGCCGGTGCTGCGTACGCACGAGGCGATCTGCGCGCTCGACCGCCGGGTGGCCGGCTCGATCGAGCGGCTGGGCGACGCGCTGCTGCACGCCTGCGACGAGGCGGGCGTCGAGGACCTGGTCCTCTGCGCCAACTCGCTCGGCGGCCTGGTCGCCATCGACCTGGCCGGCCGCCGCCCCGAGCGGATCAAGGGCATCGTGGTGAGCGGCGCCCCCGGACTGACCCCCGACCCCGACGTCGGGCTGAGCTTCGACCGCCGGGCCAGCGTGCAGCCGTTCGGCGACGACTTCGGCGTCCGCATGGTGTCCGCGCTCTTCCACGGTACGGAGCCCTACTTCACGCGGGCGCAGATGGACGAGGTCGGCACCATGCTCCGGCAGCCGGAGGCCATGGTCAGCATGGCCCGCAGCCTCAAGGCCACCCGCCGCTACCAGGTCAAGCCCGCGCTCGACAAGGTCCGCTGCCCCTCCCTGTACGTCTGGGGCAGGCACGACCGGATGACGCCGGTCGGCCCGTGGCTGGAGCTGCTCGCCGACTACCCGGAGAACGACGTGGTGGTGGTCGAGGAGAGCGGGCACATCCCGATGATCGAGCGGCCGGCCGAGTACAACGCCGTGCTCGAACCGTTCGTGGGCCGCTGCGCGAAGGTCGCGGCATGACGCTGTCAGCCGGGCAACAGCTCACCCGACCGGCCGCCCCTCCGGTTCTGCCGCCCGTGCTGGTGGGTGTGGACATCGTGGACGCGGACCGGCTCGCCAGGGCGGCCGGGCGCGGCGGCGCCGTGTTCACCGACCACCTCACCACGCCCGCCGAGCGCGAGCTGGGCGCGGAGGAGGTGGCCTTCTCCGTCAAGGAGAGCTTCATCAAGGCGGTGGGCGGGCGTCCGCCCGGCTTCACCTGGCACGACTTCGAGGCCCGCGCCGGGCGGCCCGCCGCCTGGGCGCGGCGGCTGCTCGACGAGGCGGCCGCGGAACTGACCGCCTCGACCGGGCTCGCGCTGACGGGCGGCTCGTCCTACGCCCTCCGGGGCGCGAGCGAGCAGGCGGCCCTGGTACGGCTGGCGCCGCGCCGGGGCCGGGTGGCCGGGGCGGCCCGGTGGGGGATGGGCGCGGGGCTGCTCGTCTCCCTGGCGATCGTGTACGCCGACGGTTTCGGCGATGGGTTCGGCGATGGTTACGCCGACGGTTTTGGCGACGGTTACGACGACGCTTCGGGCGGCGGTTTCGGCGGCAGGGAGGGAGACCCAGGATGTCCCAGGTGAAGCCGGGTGAGTCGATCCAGCGGGCGCTGGACGAGGCGGGCGCCGGCGCGACGATCGAGCTGGCGGCGGGCACGTACGCCGAGAACGTCTGGATCAGGCACGACGGCGTGGCGCTGACCGGCGCCGGGGCGGGCCGCACGGTGCTGGGCCCGGGAGACTCCGTGCCGGCGGGGATCCCGAAGCTGCACGACGCGGCGGCGGACGTCGTCAGCGGCATCAGCCTGCACGGCGTCCGCGACGTCACGATCACCGGGCTGAGCGTGCGCGGCTCGACCGGCGCCGGGATCTACGCCCACACCGTGACCGGCCTGACCGTCCGGGACGTCGAGACGGCCGGCAACGCCGTCTGGGGCGTCTACGTACGCGAGTCGAGCCGCTGCGAGGTGACCGGCTGCACCACGTCGGGCAGCCAGTACGGCGGCATCGCGCTCAGCTTCTGCCCCGAGGCCGATGGGCTGGTGGCGGACAACGAGAGCTTCGCCAACGCCTTCGGGATCTTCGTCGACAACTCCTCCCGCGTCAGGGTGCTGCGCAACTCCTGCCACGGCAACGCCGCCGGGCTGCTGATGCTCAACCAGACCTACGAGGGCGAGCCCGACGGCGGCGTGCGCGACTGCCTCGTCTCGGGCAACGACCTGTACGGCAACGGCCTGGCCGCGGGCGGCGACGCCCCCGACGCGCTGGGGGCCGCGGGCCCGCCGATCTCCGGCGTGGGCCTGGCGCTGATCGGAACGCACCGGGTCAGCGTCGTGGACAACCGGATCCACGACAACCAGCCCAGCGGCGAGTCGGTCATGGGCGCCGCGTTCGTCATGGGCTCGTCCAAGGACTGGGGAGGCGACGACGCCATGGACAACCACATCCTGTGGAACCGGGTGACCGGCAACAGCCCGCTCGACCACCAGCTCGGCGTCGACCTGGAACGCCAGGTCTGCGCGGGCAACATCAGCGACAAGGGTGAGCCGGACGGGTGGGGCCGATGACCGCCACGCTGGCCTGTACCGGCCTGAGCAAGAGGTTCGGCGACGTGCTCGCCGTACAGGATGTGGGGTTCGCCATCGCCCCCGGCGAGGCGTACGGCCTGCTCGGGCCGAACGGCGCGGGCAAGACGACCACCATCTCCATGCTCGTCGGCCTGCTCAAGCCCGCCACCGGGAACGTGACGGTGTGCGGCACGGACCTCGCCGCCGAGCCGCTGGCGGCCAAGGCGAAGATCGGCTACGTGCCGCAGGAGATCGCGCTCTACCCGGAGCTGACCGGGCGGGAGAACCTGCGCTTCTTCGGCCGGCTGTTCGGCCTGCCGCGACGGGAGCTGGCGGCGCGCATCGACGAGGTGCTCGACCTGGTCGGGCTGTCGGATCGGGCCGACGGCAAGCTCGGCACGTACTCGGGCGGCATGAAGCGGCGGATCAACATCGGCGCGGCCCTGCTGCACCGGCCCGAGGTGCTCATCCTGGACGAGCCGACCGTCGGCGTCGACCCGCAGAGCCGCAAGGCCATCCTCGACGGCGTGGAGCGGTTGGTCGCCGACGGCATGGCCCTGCTCTACACCTCGCACTACATGGAGGAGGTCGAGCGGGTCTGCGACCGGGTCGGGATCATCGACCACGGCCGGATCGTCGCCGAGGGCACCCGCCACGAGCTCGTCGCCATGGTAGGCAGCGCCGACACGATCGAGCTGATGCTCGACGGCGACGTGGACGGCGCGTTCGACAAGCTCCAGGCGCTGGAAGGCGTCGTCGAGGCGGTCAGGACCGGCACCGGCTCGGTGCGGCTGCTCGCGGAAGGCGGCCGCTACGTGCTGCCCGCGATCATCACCGCCGTGGACGGCCGCGCCACCGTGACCGCCGTCGAGGTCATCGAACCCGACCTGGAGGCCACCTTCCTCCACCTCACCGGCAGCAAGCTGCGGGACTGATCATGCTGAGACCCCTGATGTCCGTGGCCGCCCTGGAACTGCGTACCCGCTTACGCGATGGAACGGCCCTGGTGGTCGCGCTGATCGTGCCCATCGCGCTGGCCACCCTGTTCGGCCTCGCCCTGGGCGGCGACGATCCGCCGCTGCGGGCCACGATCGGCTTCGTCGACCTCGACCGCGGCGAGTTCTCCGCCAGCGTGCGGCGGGAGGTCATGTCCAACGAGCAGCTCAAGGGCACGCTGACGCTGCGCGAGCTGCCCAGCAGGCAGGAGGCGCAGCGCTCGCTCGACGCCGGTGACATCGGGTCGGCCATCGTGTTCCCGCAGGGGTTCACCAAGAGCGTCGGCGCGGGTTCGGGCGGCCAGGTCGCGGTGCTCACCTCCGCCGAGTCGCCGCTGGCCGGCGTGGTGGCGAACGCCATCGTCGACCGCATCTCCTCGGTGGTGGACGCCCGCACGCTCGCGGTCCGCGCCGCGCTCGCGTACGGCGTGGCCGGAGACCGGGTGAAGGAGCTGGTGGAGCGCAACGGCGCCGCCGGGCCAGGACTGAGCCTGGCCGACGACCCCATGGAGGGTGGCAAGATCGACCTGTCGGTGTACTACGGCTCCGGCATGGCCGCCCTGTTCGCCTTCTTCGTGGTGGGCGCCTCGTTCAGGAGCCTGCTCACCGAGCGACGGCAGGGCACGCTCAACCGGATGCGGGCCGGGCCGATCCCGCAGTGGACGCCGATCGCCGGCAAGGCGCTGGTGGGGTTCGGGCTGGGCGTGGTCAGCGTCGTCGCCACCTGGGCGTCCTCCTCGCTCATCTTCGGCACCAGCTGGGGCGACCCGGTGGCGGTCTTCGCGCTGCTGGTCGCGCACGTGCTCGCCGCCGCCGCGATCACCATGCTGGTGGCCAGCCGGGCCAAGACCGACGCCCAGGCCGACGGGGTGACCATGGTCGTCTCGTTCGTGATGGCGTTCTTCGGCGGCAGCCTGGTGCCGCTGTACAACCTGCCCGGGTTCCTGCAGAAGGTGGCGCTGCTCACCCCGAACGGCTGGACGTCGACCGGGCTGATCCGGCTCGCGGGCTCCGGCGGGGGACTGACCACGGTGATCGTCCCGATCGGCGTGCTGTGCGCGATCGCGCTGGTGGCGGGCGGCCTGGCCGCGGCCGGCTTCAGGAAGGGGCTGCTCGGATGAGGCCACAAGAGGCTGCGCGGATTCGGATAAGGCCACGTCCCATCCTCGCGCTGGTGGCGGCGAACCTGCGCCGGCTCTCCCGCGACAAGGTCGGCCTGTTCTTCATGGTGATCATGCCGTTCGTCAACATCGTGTTCGTCGGCATGGCGCTCGGCGGGGGTGCCGTGGGGGCCGCCAAGCTGCCCGTCGGCGTCGTGGCCGACGGCTCCGACCCCGTCTCGGCCGCCGTGCTCAAGGAGCTGCGCGCGCACCCCGACCTCGCCATCACGACCGTGGCGACCAAGCAGGACCTCCAGTCGGGCGTACGCGAAGGGTCCCTCGCCGCCGGGCTGGTGATCCCGGCCGGCTCGACCCGGCTCGAACTCGTCATGACCCAGATGAACGGCAGCGGCATGGCGGCCCGCAGCGCCGTCGACGTCGCGGTCGGCCGGGTGGCCGCTGTACTGGAAGCCACCAGGGCCGTCGAGGCCGCGGGCGCCACGCCCGCGCAGGCCGCCGCGCGCGTGCGCGAGGCACAGGCCGGCTCGGGCCGCGTCGCGGTCGTCGGCTCCGGTACGCCCGGCGCCACACCCAGAGGCTTCGCCTACACGGCCCCGGCCAACCTGCTGCTGTTCACCTTCATCAACTCCATGGCCGTCGCCGCCGCGCTCGCCGAGAGCAGGCGGCTCGGGATGCTCCAGCGCGCGATCACCGCCCCGGTCAGGCGCCGGTCGGTGCTCGCGGGGGAGGCGCTGAGCAGGTTCGTCGTGGCCGTCGCGCAGTCGCTGTTGATCATGGTGGTCAGCTCGCTGGTGTTCGGCGTGTCGTGGGGCGACCCGCTGGGCGTCGCCGCGGTGGTCGGCTCGTTCTCGCTGGTGGCCACCGGTGCCGCGATCCTGGTCGGCACCCTCGTACGCTCGCCCGCGCAGGCGCCCGCCATCGGGCCGCCGCTGGGCATCGTGCTCGGCATGCTGGGCGGCTGCCTGTGGCCCAGGGAGTCGGCGGGGGACTTCCTCAACTCGATCGGCTACCTGTTCCCGCACGCCTGGGGCATGGACGCGCTGCTGGCGCTGACCAAGCCCGGCACGGGCCTCGGCACGGTCCTCCCCGAGGTCGCCGTGCTCTCCGGGATGGCGGCGGCGCTGCTCGGCCTGTCGCTGTTCCTGTTCAACCGCCGCACTCGAACCTTCACCTGAGAGTTCCGTTTCAACCGTCGCACCCGAACCTTCACCGGATGAGTTCCGTTGAGTTGATGGGAGATCACGATGACGACTATTCCGTTGTATCCGGGGATGGCCCCCGTGGGCGGCGACCACGCCACCGACGTTTACCGTTACGCGGCCCGCAAGGGCGCGATCGAGGCGCTCGAGGTGGCCGCCGTCGATCTCGGCATTGGCCTGCATGAGATGCACGAGGCGGTGGCCCATCTGGTGGAGAACCGCCTGCTCATGATGGAGGACAGGGCGGGCCGCCGGTTCGTCCCCGTGGATCCCGAGGTGGCCGCGGCCTCGCTGGTCTCCTCCGTCGAACGGGAGATCTACCAGCGCCGGGAGCTGATCGACCAGATCCGCGAGCGGATCAGCGTGTTCCGCCAGGACTACACCGGCAGGACCTCGGCGCCCAGCGCGATCGAGTATCTGGTGGGGTCGATGGAGGTCCGGGGCTTCCTCAAGACGGCCGGTGACTCGTGCCGGGACGAGGTGCTGGTGCTCCAGTCGAGCCTGACCGACGCGGACGAGCTGTCGCAGGCGTACTCACCGCTGCTCGGGCGGGGGATCACCGTGCGCATCATCTGCCAGCACCGCAACCGGGCCGATCTCGCCACCCGGATGCGGATGAAGAAGCTGATCGACGCGGGAGCCGCGGTGTGCACCGTGAGTCACATCCCGCGCTCGGCCGTGGTGTTCGACCGGTCGCTGGTGGTGCTGTTCGGGCTGTCGGACGGGGAGACCAACGTGGCGCGGGTGCACAACCACGGGGTCGCGCAGTTCCTGCTGGACCTGTTCAACCACCTGTGGGAGACGGCCACGCCGCTGGAGGGCATCGAGGCCGGGTACGCCGACGTGGCCGACGACCTCCAGCAGGCCATCGCGGCGCTGATGGCCAAGGGCTACACCGACGAGGTCGTGGCGCGCAAGCTGGGCATGTCGGTACGCAGCTGCCGCCGGCACATCGCCACGCTGATGCGCGACCTCGACGCGACCAGCCGCTTCCAGGCCGGGGTGCAGGCGGCCAGGAAGTTCCTGCCCAACGGCGCGTGACAGGTGACTGCTCGTTGGCTTGTTCGTGCGGGCCCGCCCCCGGCGGGCCCGTCGCCGTACGTCATGTGGCCTGCATCGCGACCGACACCTCGGCCAGGTCCAGGGCCCGCTCGCAGACCAGCTCGACACCCCGCACCAGCTCGTCGAACGCCATGCGCGGGTCGAGGCACATCCGGATGGAGCTGTTCGCGTCCTCGGCGCTCACCCCGATCGCCGTCAGGACGTGTGACGGCTCCTGGGAGTCGGAGTTGCACGCCGACCCGGTGGACACGGCCACGGTACGCAGGCTGGAGACCAGGCTCTCCCCCCGGACCCCGGGCAGCACCAGGTTGAGCACGTGAGGCACTCCGTTGAGCGGATCGCCGTTGATCCGGACACCCGGGAGCCGGGTGGTGATCAGTTCGAGGGCCGCCTCGCGCAGCCGTACGGCCCGCATCCAGTCGTCGTCGAGCCGCCGCAGCGCCAGCTCGCACGCCTTGCCCAGCCCCACCACGAGGTGGGTCGGGATGGTCCCGCTGCGCAGCTCGTACTGGCCGCCGCCATACGTGATCGGCCGCAGGCGCACGCCGGGCCGCACGTACAGGGCGCCGATGCCCTTCGGGCCGTGCACCTTGTGCCCGGAGATCGACAGCGTGTCCACCCCGGCCTCGACCACGTCGATCGGGATCCGGCCGACCGCTTGGGCGGCGTCCACGTGCAACAGGCAGCCCACCTCGTGACAGAGCGTGGCCAGCTCCGCCATCGGCTGTATGGCGCCGATCTCGCTGTTGACCAGGGCGGCGGTGGCGACGCGGGAGTGGACGTCGAGCTGCTCGGCCATTCGGGTCAGGTCGATCAGCCCGTCCTGGCGTACCCCCATCGTGCGGGTCTCGATGCCCCGCCCGGCCAGGGCCCGGCCGATGGCCAGCGCGGACTTGTGGTCGGTCGGGCAGAACAGCGCGTTGACGGGCGCGCGCTCCTCATGGGCGAACATGCCCAGCAGCGCGATGTTGTTGCTCTCGGTCGCGCCGGAGGTGAAGACGATGCCGCGCGGGTCGGCGCTCAGGAGCTCGGCCACGGACACGGCGGCGAGGTCCACCGCCCGGCGGGCCCGCTTGCCGAGGACGTGCGGCGACGACGGGTTGCCGAAGTCCTCTTTCAGGTACGGCAGCATCGCGTCGACCACTTCGTCGTCCACGCGGGTGGTGGCGCAGTTGTCCAGATAAATGATCTTCATGGGCGGCCCGTCACTTTCGGTGGTCCGTCTCGCGCCGCGTCAGCTCCTGAACGTGCTGACCGTCACGAGCTTCGAGTAGATCTCGTCCGTGGACATCTCCCCGCTCCCGCCGGGGTCGGCGATGATCACCAGCATGTCCGACAGCCGGTACAGCTCCAGGGCGATGTCGACGCCCGTCTGGACGGGTGCGAGACACTCGCCAGGCGCGAAGATGACGATCGCCCGGTAGCCGGCGTTGTGCACCTCCGAGATCATCTCGGTGATCTCGCCGGCGCATCCGGTGATGCCGCAGCTGATCAGCGTGCGGTAGTTGCCCTCGTCGTCGAGGAAGGCCACCTCGGTGTCCTTCGTGCCTGACTCGAGATACCGCTTCTCCAGCCGTCCCTGCTTGACGAATCGGTCGGCGGCCTTCTGGAAGCGGTACTTGAGCCAGGTCTCGGGGAAGGCCAGCGGGTGCTTGCGGCTCGGCAGCACGCGATCCGGCCCGAACCCGGCCTCGCTCAGGATCCGCTCGTACTCCTCGGGCAGCCCGGTGAAGCGCTCGAAGAACTCCGCCCGCAATTCGCTCGCCGGGCGGCCCGACGTGGGGACGTACTGCCAGTCGTTGACCAGCAGGAGCAGCCGCACGTCGGCGCAGGTCCGCGCGTACGACCTGAGGAGGTCGGCCGACAACTGCCAGCTGTACTCCGGGAAGATCCCCACCCGGCCGGCGATCCGGCGCCGCATCAGCTCGGACTCTTGCGCCTCGATGACGCCGGGGACGAGTTTTCCCTCGTCCTCGAAAAGCATGAAATGGCCGCCCATGATGACCAGGTTCTCTATGCCGGAGGCGGTCAGCTCACGGTCTATCAGCCGGCGCAGCTCCTCTTCGGAGCCGACGAGCTGGTGGCTCTTGGATACTCGGGCGGCGAGCGCGTCTGTCATGGTGGACCACTCCAGGGTGGGTCAGGGCTGGGTGAGTACGTGCCTCGGAGACTCGATGACGGCTTCCGGGGTGATCTCAGGGGTCAGCTTGCGGGCCAGTGCCCGCAGCGGCTGGGGGCCGGCCAGGTGGTGGACGGAGGCGCCCGCCCATCCGTGGGCCGCCAGCAGGGCCAGGACCCGGGGGATCCGCAGGGCCCGGCCGCCGGCGAGCGTGTAGCTGTCGGACAGATCCACTTCGCTGAGCCCGTTCACCTGCCGGACGACCTCGGCGAGCGCCTCCTCGGCTTCGGGGGCGTTCTCGGATGTTCTGTCGCGGACGGGTGTGCTGTGGGGCGCCGGTGTGCTGAAGTCGGCGAGGCGCGTGACGTCGCTGATCCGGATGTCGGCCCCGGCGAGCAGGACGGTCTCGTAGCCGCGCAGGAAGCGCTCCATGTCTCCGGCTCCCATGACCGAGGACCGGGCGTGGAAGCCGACGACGACCGCGTCGCGCCACTCGTCGATCCTGAAGTACGTGTCCATCTCCTCGTACGCCCAGGCCGTCGGCACCGGCTTCCAAGTGAACGTGGTGCGGCGGGCCCGCGCCTCGCTGGAGCGCTGCTTGATGAAGTTGACCTCCGACCCGAGGCGTACCGGCCGGCCACGCCGCGATCCCTCGCGCGACACCAGCTCCACGACCTCGTCGTAGGGCACGGACGAGTGCGTCCGGGCGAGCTCGAAACGCTCGGCCACCCGGCGCAGCAGCTGCGCGAACGTCGGGTCGTCGTGGCAGTCGACGGTCACCAGCATCGGCGCGAACATGCACGTCATCACGCCCGCGTACGGGCCGGGCTCGCGGTTGCCGGAGAACGACAGGTGCGCGACCGTGCCGAGGCCGGTGTAGGCGGCCATCATGGCGGTGTACGCGGTCACGTGGACCAGCGACGGCCACACCTGGTCCGTGGCGGCGATGCGCCGCACGGCGTCGAGCAGCGAAGGAGACGTCAGGGTCGCACTCCGAGCGACCGGCTCGCGGTCGGGGGTGCGTCGGGCGGCGAACGGGTCGGCCGGGAGGCGGGCGATCTCCTCGCCCCAGTACGCCAGGGAGCGGGCCGCCACGGCGGTGGCCTCGGCCGACGACTCGTGGCGGGCCAGGTCCGACGGCTGGTTGCGGACGGGTTCCAGGGCGGCCGGCCGCCGGGAGCTGAAGCCGGCGCACTGAACGGTGAGCTCGCGCTTGATCTCCCGGACCGTCCACGCGTCCACGGCCAGATGGTTGAGCACCAGGACAATCTGCTTGGGGACGCCGCCCGTGGTGATGACACAGGCGCGGATCGGCCAGTCGGCGTCGAGGCGGAAGGCGGTGGCGCCGAGCCGTTCGACGATCTCGGCGGGGGCAGGGGTGCCGTCGCGTTCGGTGGTCGCCAGGAGGATCGGCAGCGCGGCCGGCGGGTGCACCTGCTGGCGCGGCTCCGGCCCGGGGTCGAGGTGGTACGT
This sequence comes from Nonomuraea aurantiaca, assembly GCF_020215705.1. Classification (GTDB taxonomy): domain Bacteria; phylum Actinomycetota; class Actinomycetes; order Streptosporangiales; family Streptosporangiaceae; genus Nonomuraea; species Nonomuraea aurantiaca. The sequence goes on from NZ_JAIWNB010000002.1 coordinate 287,278, forward strand.
GGTCCGCAGCGACTCGTGGCGGCGCGTCAGGTAGTTGATCGCCGCGCGGCAGTTCGCCACCGTGACGTCGTGCGGGATGGCGAGCCGCAGCACGATGTGCGTGTCATGCCGTTCGCCCGGCGGCAGCCGGTGGTATTTCAGCCACATGTAACGCTGGCCCCAGCACAGATTCGCGTTCTTCGCGGCGGACAACTCAGCCTCCCCATGTGCGCCGGTCGCCGGTTAATGTGCTTCATAATCTGCGCCGGTGAGCGGTGCGACAACCGGGCGCCGATGACCGGCTCCGGAAGGCGATTACCTGCCAATGGCTCCGGTTGCTTTTCTGGAATGGCGGCCTTGACGCTTCGCCGCGTATTCGGCCAAGCTCGGAGCGGACAGCATGGAGCGGCTCGGCTTTCGGCCTGAGGTGGCGCGGTGACTATGTTGGAAATACCACCCGAGTTTCAGAATATTCTGCGCTCGCATTTGCCGTACGCGGACGCGGGCGACTTCTCCGCGTCGGACGAGCTGGCGGGCCTCGGCCTCGACTCGATGGGCGTCGTGCGGTTGCTGGGCGACATCGAGGACCGCTACGACATCGAGCTGCCCGACGACCTCCTCAACGAGGAGACGTTCGACACCGTCGGCTCGCTGTGGCAGGCCCTATCCGCTCTCCTTAACGTCCACGCTCATTGGCCCCCAAGGAACCGTCGGTGACGAGCGAACTCCGTTACGAGTGTGAGGATCGCCGATGCTGACGCGAGTCGACGACGTGGTGCGGTGCGGCGACCCTGATCGCCCCGCGGTGACCTACCAGGACGAGACGCTCAGCTACGGCGAGCTGGCCCGCCGCGTCGGCCGCGCCGCGAGCGGGCTGCGCCGTCTGGGGCTGCGCCGGGGCGAGCGGGTCGTCGTCTACCTGGAGAAGCGGATCGAGACCGTCGTCGCCATGCTCGCCGTGTCCGCGGCCGGCGGGGTGTTCGTCCCGGTCAATCCGCTGTTCAAGCCGCAGCAGGTGGGCTACGTGGCCGCCGACTGCGGGGCGGTCGCGGTGGTCACCTCGGTCGAACGGCACCGCCTGATCGGCGCCCGGCTCCAGGAGGTGGAGTCGCTGCGCCATCTGATCCTCATCGGCGACCGGCCGCGCGTCCCGGAGCCGCGCCCGATCACGACCTGGTCCGAGCTGTGCGCTTCCGACGACGACGCACCGGCTCCTGAGGGCGCGATCGACGCCGACGTGGCGGCGATCCTCTACACCTCGGGCAGCACCGGCAGCCCCAAGGGCGTCGTCCTTTCGCACCGCAACCTGCTCGCCGGCGCCCGCAGCGTCGCCCACTACCTCGGCCACACCCGCGACGACGTGGTGCTCGGCGTGCTCCCCCTGAGCTTCGACACCGGCTTCAGCCAGCTCACCACCTCCTTCATCGCGGGCGCGCACGTCGTCCTGATGAACTACCTGGTGCCCGGCGCGGTCGTCCGCCTGTGCGCGCGGCACGGCGTCACCGGGCTGACCTGCGTACCGCCGCTGTGGCTGCAGCTCGCCGCGCAGACTTGGCCGGAGGCGGCCACCCGTCGCCTGCGCTACTTCGCCAACACCGGCGGGCGACTGCCCAAGCCCGCGCTGGACTCGCTGCGGGCGACGTTCCCGCAGGCCAGGCCGTACCTCATGTACGGGCTGACGGAGGCGTTCCGCTCCACCTACCTCGACCCCGAGCAGGTCGACCGCCGGCCCGACTCGATCGGGAAGGCGATTCCCAACGCGGAGATCCTCGTCGTACGCCCGGACGGCGGCGTGTGCGAGCCCGGCGAGAAGGGGGAGATCGTGCACCGTGGCGCGCTCGTGGCGCTCGGCTACTGGAACGACCCCGAACGTACCGCCGAACGGTTCCGCCCCTACCCGCCGGGCGGCAGCCCGTGGGGGAGCGAGCTCGCGGTCTGGTCAGGCGACGTCGCCTACCGCGACGACGAGGGATTCATCTACTTCGTGGGACGTACCGACGAGATGATCAAGACTTCCGGATACCGGGTCAGCCCCAGCGAGATCGAGGAGGCGGCCTACGCCACCGGGCTGGTGGGTGAGGCGGTGGCGTTCGGCGTCGCCGACGACACGCTCGGCCAGCAGGTGGTGCTCGTCGTCAGCGGGCCGGGCGGCGCGTCGTGCGACACCGAGACGCTGGTCAAGGCGCTCGAACGCGACCTGCCGCGCTACATGGTCCCGCGCCGGGTGGTGGCGCGCGACCGGCTGCCGAGATCGGGCAACGGCAAGTTCGACCGTACGGAGCTGCGCAGGTCGGTGACCTGGTGACCGCCATCCCGAGCGGCTGGTACGGCAGGCACGACTGCCAGCTCACCGTGGGCGGCGTCCCCGTCGAGCGGCTGGCCGCCCGCGTGGGGAGCACGCCGTTCTTCGCCTATGACAGGGAACTGGTCAACCGGCGGGTGGCGTCGGTGCGCGCGGCCCTGCCCGTGGACGTCGAGCTCAGCTACGCGGTCAAGGCCAATCCGATGCCGGCCCTGCTCCAGCACATGAGCGGCCTGGTCGACGGCTTCGACGTGGCCTCCGCACAGGAGATGCGGCACGCCCTCGACACCCCGGCGCCCGCCTCGCGGATCAGCTTCGCCGGGCCCGGCAAGTCCATGGCCGAGCTGTCGCAGGCGGTCGCCGCCGGCGTCACCGTCGAGCTGGAGTCCGAGCTGGAGGTGGAGCGGGTCCGGTCGGCGAGTGCCGCCGTGGGCATTCCCGCGCGGGTCGCGTTGCGCGTCAACCCCGACTTCGTGATCCGCGGCTCCGGCCTGCGGCTGGGCGGCGGGCCGCAGCAGTTCGGCATCGACGCGGAGCGGATCCCCGCCGTCCTGGCCGGGCTGACCGGCGACGAGCTCGACTTCCAGGGCTTCCACGTGTTCGCCGGCTCACAGAACCTGCGGGTCGACAGCATCTGCGAGGCGCAGCGCCGTACCGTCGAGCTGATTCTCGGCTTCGCGGACGCGGCGCCCGGGCCCGTGCGCTACGTCAACCTCGGCGGCGGCTTCGGCATCCCGTACGCGCTGCGCGACCGGCCGCTCGACCTCGGCCCGATCGGCGACAACCTGGCGCGGCTGGTCGACGGGCTGGTCCGGCCCCGGCTGCCGGAGGCGCGGGTCGTCGTCGAGCTGGGGCGCTATCTGGTCGGTGAGGCCGGCGTGTACGTCACGCGCGTGGTGGACCGCAAGGAGTCGCGCGGCAAGGTGTTCGTCGTCGTGGACGGCGGCCTGCACCACCAGCTCGCGGCCTCGGGCAACTTCGGCCAGGTGATCAGGCGCAACTACCCGATCGCGGTGGGGAACCGGATGGACGACCCGCCGGAGGAGACCGTGACGGTGGTCGGCTGCCTGTGTACCCCGCTCGACCTGCTGGGGGACGACGTCTCGCTGCCCAAGGTGGGGGTGGGGGATCTGATCGTGCTGTTCCAGGCCGGTGCGTACGGGCTGACGGCGAGCCCCACCGCGTTCCTGAGCCACCCGGCGCCGGTTGAGGTGCTGGTCTGAGCCCGCAACGAAGGCCGCCCGCAGTCCCAAGGGATCTGCGGGCCTTTTGGCGGGCGCTTCGTGACGGTGAGTGGGACCTGCGGCCCTTAGGGCGGGCGCTTTTTTGCTGCGAGGGGATCCGCGGGCCGGCGCGGCGGGGGCTGTCGCGCCGGCCCACGGACGTCTAGTGCGGCGGCGCCGGCACCTCGGTGGGGAACAGCGACGGCGGCAGGCCCTCGCTCCTGGCGCTCCACAGGTCCTTCAGGCACGTTTCCGGATCGGTCACCGCGAGCTGCACGCCGAGCGCCATCGCCCGCAGGATGTCGGTCACGGCCTCGGGCGGGATGATCGTCGGGTCCGCGAGCAGCATGACGCTGGTGAGGCCGCCCTGGACCGCCACCCGCACCCGGAACGCCTGGCCGTACTGCTGAGCCAGCGGCGTCCAGACCAGCTCGGCGGGGGTGGGGTCGGCGGGGTTCAGCGGCGCGCGGTCGATCTGCATGTAGTTGAACCAGCTGCGGAACAGGTGGTTGAACCAGCAGTCGTGCCCCGGCTCCTGCCCGCTGTGCGTGGCCGCGTCGGCGGCCAGCGCGGCGACGCGGTCGAAGTCGTAACAGGAGTAGCGGTACGTACGCGCGCTCGCCCAGTGCCAGCGCTTGACGTGCTCGGCCAGCGTGGCGCCCGGATCGACGGTGGCGCTGACCGGAATGAGCTGGTTCATGGTGCCGACAACGTGCTGGTGCTCCTCGGCGAACCGGTTGGAGGCCATCAGGCTCATCGTGACCCGGTCGGTGTCGGTGTGCCGGGCGAGGCCGGCGGCGATGAAGGCCATCAGCACCGCGGGCGGTGTCACGCCGTGGCGCTTGCCGGCCTCGGCGGCGAGCCCGCCCAGGCGGCGGGAGTGCAGAGTGGCCTCGATCCGGTTCCGCTCGGCGCGGGCGGGGAGCGTGGGCAGCTCGTCCATCAGGCCGTCGGTGAGCACTCGCCGCCAGTAGCGTTCGGAGCTCTCCTGCTGGCCGCGCCACGACTCGTCGCGCTGCTGGTGGGCCAGCTCGCGCAGGGTGGGACCCATCTGCGCGTGGGCGTCCGGGTCGACCACCAGGGCGCGGAACTGGTCCTGCAGGTGATGGATCGACCACACGTCCACGATCAGGTGGGAGAACGACAGCGCGAGGAAGACCGGGCTCCCGTCGGTCGTGACGAGCACGCCGCGCCAGGGCAGCGTGTCGGTCATCTGGAACGGGATCGTGGCCAGCTGCTCCTTCGTACGCTCCGGGTCGCCGCGGTCGGTGACCACGCGCTCCACGTGCTCGACCGGCGGCGTCACCGTCGGGTGGATGCGCTGGACGGGCTGCCCGTCCCGTACGTGATAGGTGGTGCGCAGGCATTCGTGCCGGTCGACGAGCCGTCGCAACGCCGTCGTGACCCGGTCCAGGGGGAGGCCGCGCAGGTCCCAGGTCGTCGGCAGGTTGGCGTCCCGCATCCAGTCCTCGGGGTAGCGCTCCACTTCTCGCCAGCTCCATAGCTGGCCGTTGCTCAGGGGGGCGTCGACGGGCATGTGGTCTCCTCGTGAGCTGTTCGGCGGGCGGACCGCTGACAGTGGCCCCGCTGACGGCCCTCCACACGCGCACGTACTGCGGATCGCACCGGGCCCCTGGAGCGCGCTCCGGTAAAAGGCGGCGCTATTTCCATTTCGGCTCGGCAGAACTCTCAGGCCAATGTCGCTACCTGTCCCACACAGGATGCGAACTGCGTACACCTATGTCAACGCGCCCGCGCTGACAGCTTCTTACGGAAACAATGTGCCAGCCCGGGGGCGTGGTCCGGAAAGGGCGATGCGATTAGGGTCACAGCAACTATTCAAAGCGATCGACTTTATGGAAACCGGCACTGTCTTGTTGGTGATGCCCGAAGCTTGAGGTGGCGCATTGATGGTTGGTGAGTCGATTCAGCTAAACGGCACGACCGCCGGGGAGACCGGCCGGTCGCGGACCGGCCGCGTTTCGTCCGCCGCGGACATCGCGGCGGGGTCCGTCGCCGTGGAGTCCGTCACCAGGGGGTCCGTCGCCATGGAGCCTGTCGCTGTGGTCGGCGTTTCCTGCCGGCTTCCTCAGGCCGCCGATCCCGGACGCTTCTGGCAATTGCTGCGGGATGGCGTGGACGCCGTGACGGCCGTGCCCGAGGGGCGGTGGCCGGACGGTTCGACCGGCGACGGTTCGGCCGGCGACCGGCTGGACGGGTCGGCTGCGGCGTACCGGCGTGGTGGCTTCCTCTCCGACGTGGACCGCTTCGACGCCGCCTTCTTCGGGATCTCGCCGAACGAGGCCGCCGCCATGGACCCCCAGCAGCGCCTCGTGCTGGAGCTGGCCTGGGAGGCGCTGGAGAGCGCGCGTGTGGTGCCGTCCCGGCTGAGCGGGACCGGCGCCGGGGTGTTCCTGGGGGCGATCTCCAACGACTACGCGGCACTGCAGGACCGGGTGGGCGCCGACGGCCTCGGGCGACACGCCTACACCGGGGCGAACCGGGCGATCATCGCCAACCGCGTCTCCTACTTCCTCGGCCTGCGGGGGCCCAGCCTGACGCTCGACGCCGGGCAGTCCTCGTCGCTGCTGGCCGTACAGATGGCCTGCGAGAGTCTGCGGCGCGGCGAGACCGGACTGGCGCTCGCGGGCGGCGTGAACCTCAATCTGCTGGCCGAGACCACCGCCGCCATCGGCAACTTCGGCGCGCTGTCCCCGGACGGCCGCTGCTACGTCTTCGACGGCCGGGCCAACGGCTACGTACGCGGCGAGGGCGGGGCGCTCGTCGTACTCAAGCCGCTGTCCGCGGCGCTCGCCGACGGCGACCCGATCCGGTGCGTGATCCTCGGCGGCGCCGTCAACAACGACGGCGGCGGCGAGGGCCTCACCGTGCCGAGCCGGCGGGCGCAGGAGGAGGTCATCCGGCTGGCCTGCGAGCGCGCCGGCGTCGAGCCGGGCGACGTCCAGTACGTCGAGCTGCACGGCACCGGCACGAAGGTCGGCGACCCCGTCGAGGCCGCCGCCCTCGGCGCCGCCTACGGCCCTGACCATGCGGATGGCGCGTCGCCGCTGCTGGTCGGGTCGGTGAAGACCAACATCGGGCACCTCGAAGGTGCCGCCGGGATCGCGGGACTGGTCAAGGTCGTGCTGAGCCTGGAGCAGCGCGAGCTGCCGCCCAGCCTGAACTTCGAGACGGCCAACCCGGACATCCCGCTCGACGAGCTGGGGCTGGAGGTCGTACGCGACACCCGTCCGTGGCCGCGCGCCGACCGACCGCTCATCGCGGGCGTCAGCTCGTTCGGCATGGGTGGCACCAACTGCCACCTGGTGCTCGGGGAGGCGCCGCGGAGCGAGTACGGCGTCCGGGCGGCGAGCGAGGACACGCCTTGGGTGCTGTCGGCCCGCTCGGCACGAGCACTCAGCGCCCAGGCCGAGCGGCTGCTCGCCCACGTCGGCCCGCACGCCGACTCCCACGCCAGCTTGCACGTCGGCTCCCATGCCGGTGCCGAGACTGGGGCCGTGGCGCTGGCGTTGTTGCGGAGCCGGGCCGTGTTCGAGCATCGGGCGGTGCTTCTGGGCGCCGACCGGCAGGCGGGGTTGGCGGCGCTGGCGGCCGGGCGGCTGGACGAGTCCGTGGTCACCGGGTCCGTGGTCACTGGGTCCGGGGTCACCGGGGCCGGGGCCGGTGGGCGCCGGGTGTTCGTCTTCCCGGGGCAGGGGTCGCAGTGGCCGGAGATGGCTCGTGATCTGCTCGCCGGCTCGCCGGTGTTCGCGGCGCATGCCGAGGCGTGTGCGGGAGCGCTCCAACCGTTCGTCGACTACGCGCTGCTCGACGTGCTGCGCGGGGCGCCGGGCACGCCCGGGTTCGACCGGGTCGACGTGGTGCAGCCCGCGCTGTGGGCCGTCATGGTGTCGCTCGCCGGCCTGTGGCGCTCGTACGGCGTCGAACCCGAGATGGTGATCGGCCACTCGCAGGGCGAGATCGCGGCCGCCACCGTCGTCGGCGCGCTGTCCATGCCCGACGCGGCCAGGGTCGTGGCCCTGCGTAGCCGCGCCATCGCCGGGATCGCCGGGCGCGGCGGGATGATGTCGATCGCCGCCCCCCTGGACGTGGTCGAGTCGGCGATCCGCTCGCTGGCGGGGGACGTGTCGATCGCCGCCTACAACGGGCCGAGGTCCGTGGTCGTCTCCGGGCGGCTCGAGGCGCTCGACGACCTGGGGCGGCGGCTCACCGACGACGGGTACCGCACCAGGATCATCCCGGTCGACTACGCTTCGCACTCGGCCGAGGTCGAGGAGATCCGCGACGAGGTGCTGGCGGCGCTGGCCCCCGTACGGCCGGTGAGCGCGGGGACGCTGTTCGTCTCGACGCTCACCGGCGAGCCGATCGACACGGCCGAGCTCGACGCCGGTTACTGGTATCGCAGCCTCCGGCAGCCGGTCAGGTTCGCGCAGGCGACCCGGCGGGCGCTCGACCACCAGGGCGGCCTGTTCGTGGAGTGCAGCCCGCACCCGGTGCTGGGGGCCGGGATCGAGGAGACGGCCGAGGAGGCCGACCGTGAGGCCGCGGTCATCGGGACCTTGCGGCGGGGTGAGGGCGGGCTGGCGCGGTTCCGGCGCTCGCTCGCCGAGGCGTACACACGGGGGGCCGAGGTCGACTGGACCGGACCCGACCCGGTGGTAGGGGCGGAGCTGGTGGAGCTGCCCACGTACGCGTTCCAGCGCGAACGCCACTGGCCGTCCCTCCCGGCACAGACGGTCGGCGGAGACACCCGGCACCCGACGGGACGGGCGCTCACCGGAGACGCCCGGCGCTCGACGGCAAAGACAGTCCCCGCCGGTGGCGGCGCCGGCGGCCATGGCCCCGCTTCGGTGGGTGGCGGGCTTTCGCGGCGTGAGGTGCGCGAGCTGGTGCTGACCCTCCTGGCCGGGCTGCTCGGGTACGAGGACGCGGCCGGTGTGGAGCCGGGCCGGACGTTCAAGGATCTCGGGCTCGAATCGGCCACGGCGGAGGACCTCAGGCACCGGCTGCGGAGCGCGACCGGGCTGCGGCTGCCGACCAGCCTGCTGTTCGACCACCCGACCCCCGATCTGCTGATCGCCCACCTGCGGACGCTCCTCGACGACGGCGGATCCGCGGCGTCGGCCGCCGCCCACCAGAGCGACCCCGCCACCACCACGCCCGCCGACGACTCCAACGCGATCGCCATCGTGGCCATGGGGTGCCGGTATCCCGGTGGGGCGGACTCGCCCGAGGAGCTGTGGCGGCTCGTCAGCTCCGGCACCGACGCGATCACCGAGTTCCCCGCCAACCGAGGCTGGGACCTGGAGGCGCTGTTCGCGGCCGGGCCCGATCGGTCGGGCACCAGCGACACCAGGTACGGCGGTTTCCTGCACGACGCCGACCGGTTCGACGCCGCGTTCTTCGGCATCAGCCCGCGCGAGGCCACCGCCATGGACCCCCAGCAGCGGCTGCTGATGGAGGTCAGCTGGGAGGCCGTCGAGCGGGCCGGGCTCGACCCGGCCGGGCTGCGCGGCTCGGCCACCGGCGTGTTCGTGGGCGCCATGGCCTCCGACTACGGACCCCGGCTGCACCAGGCCACCGGGACGGTCGACGGGCACCTGCTGACGGGCACCGCGCTCAGCGTCGCTTCCGGGCGCATCGCGTACGCGCTGGGCCTGCGCGGGCCCGCCATCACCGCCGACACGGCCTGCTCCTCGTCGCTGGTGGCGATCTTCCTGGCGATGCAGGCGCTGCGGCGCGGCGAGTGCTCGCTGGCCCTGGCCGGCGGCGCGACCGTGATGTCCACCCCGGGGATCTTCGTCGAGTTCAGCCGGCAGTCGGGGCTGGCTCCCGACGGCCGGTGCAAGGCGTTCGCGGCGGGCGCGGACGGGACGGGCTGGGGCGAGGGCGCCGGGATGCTGCTGCTGGAGCGGCTGTCCGACGCGCGCCGCCTGGGGCACCCGGTGCTCGCCGTGATCCGCGGCGGCGCGGTGAACCAGGACGGCGCCAGCAACGGCCTCACCGCCCCGAACGGCCAGGCCCAGCAGGAGGTGATCCGGCAGGCGCTGGCCGACGCCGGGCTCGCCGCCGCCGAGGTGGACGCGGTGGAGGCGCACGGCACCGGCACCCGGCTCGGCGACCCGATCGAGGCCGAGTCGATCATCGCCGCGTACGGCGCGGACCGCGAGCCCGGACGGCCCGTCTGGCTCGGCTCCCTCAAGTCGAACATCGGCCACACCCAGGCCGCGGCCGGAGTCGGCGGCGTCATCAAGATGGTGATGGCGATGCGGCACGGGACGCTGCCGCGCACGCTGCACGCCGACGAGGCCACCCCGCACGTGGACTGGAGCGGCGGCGCGGTACGGCTCCTCACGGAGCCCGTCGACCTGCCCGTCGACCGGCCGGCACGGGCCGCGGTCTCCAGCTTCGGCATCAGCGGCACGAACGCCCACCTGATCCTGGAGCAGGCCCCCGAGATGGCGTACGTGGCCTCCGAGATGGGGCATGCGGAACCCGAGGCGGCGCGCGCGGAAGTCGAGCCGGCCGAGGCGCCGCTGGTGTGGGCGGTGTCCGCGAAGACGGCGGCCGCGCTCGAAGCGCACGCCGCGCGCCTGCGCGACTACGCCACCGACGCCCCCCAAGCCGACCTGCCCGCCGCCGGACACCTGCTGGCCCGCCGGGCCCGATTCGCGCACCGCGCGGTCGTCGTGGCCGCGGACCGGAATGAGCTGGTGGCGGGCTTGGCAGCGCTCGCCGCGGGCGAGTCGCACGCCGCGGTGACCAGTGGCACGGCACTGCCGGATGTCCGGCCGGTGTTCGTCTTCCCCGGCCAGGGTTCGCAGTGGACGGGCATGGCGGTCGATCTGCTGGACTCCAGCGAGGTGTTCCGCGAGTGGATGAGCCGCTGCGACGCCGCGCTCGCCCCGTACACCGGCTGGTCCGTCGTGGCAGCGCTGCGCGCGGGCGAGCTGGTGGGCTCGGAGGTCATTCAGCCGGCGCTGTTCGCGGTGATGGTGTCCCTCGCGCAGGTCTGGCGGTCGCTCGGCGTGGACCCGGCAGCGGTGGTGGGCCACTCGCAGGGTGAGATCGCGGCGGCCTGTGTCGCGGGGGCGCTGACGCTCGACGACGCGGCGAAGGTGGTCGTGCTCCGCAGCCAGGCGCTCGTCAAGCTGGGCGGTACCGGCGGGATGCTCGCCGTCGCGCTGCCCGCCGACGAAGTCCGGCTGGAGCCGTGGGCGGATCGCCTGTGGGTGGCCGTGCGGAGCGGGCCGGCCAGCACGGTGGTCGCCGGGGACCTGGACGCGCTGGACGAGTTCGCGGCGGCGTGCGGCGAGACGGTCCGGGTGCGGAAGATCGGCATCGACTACGCCTCGCACACCCCGCACGTCGAAGTTCTGCGCGACGAACTGCTCGCCAGCCTGGCCGAGGTCACGCCGCGGCCGACCGACGTGGCCTTCTGCTCGTCCATGGCCGCCGACTTCGTCGAACCGACCGGGCTGGACGCCGACTACTGGTTCCGCAGTCTTCGCAATCCCGTACGTTTCGAGCAGGCGATCAAGGCGTTCGCCGGAGCCGGCGCCCCGCTGTTCATCGAGGCCAGCCCGCATCCCGTGCTGACCGGCCACATCCAGGACACCCTGGCGGCCACGGGCGCCCCCGGCGTCGCCACGGGGACGCTCCGCCGTGACGACGGCGGCCGGCGGCGTCTGCTGCTGGCGGCGGCCCAGGCTTACGTGTCGGGCGCCGACGTGGACTGGGCGGCGGTCGATCCGGCCCCACGCCATCACGTGGACCTGCCGACCTACCCCTTCGAGCACGCCAGGTACTGGATCAACGAGAGCCCACGGGCCGGTGGGCCGCGGCACCCGATGCTCGACGCGGTCGTGCCCGTGGCGGGTGACGACGGCTTCCTGCTCACCGGTCGGCTGTCGCGCGGCGCGCTGCCGTGGCTGGCCGACCACGCTGTGGACGGCGGCGTACTGCTGCCGGGCACCGCGTTCGTCGAGCTGGCCCTGGAGGCCGCCGCGACGGCCGGGTGCGACGAGATCGAGGACCTGACGCTGGAGGCGCCGCTGCCGCTGCCCGAGACGGGCGCGGTCCAGGTGCAGCTCGCGGTCGGCGGCGCCGACGGTGAGGGCCGCCGCGACCTCACCGTGTACGGCAGGACGGCGGACGACGACGAAGCCCGATGGACCCGCCACGCCAGCGGCACCCTGACCGTCACCCCCGTTGCTCCCGCAACCGGAGCCACGGCCACGGCCGCAGGTGCGGCTGGCGAGCGGCTTGCCGCCTGGCCGCCCGTGGACGGCGTCGAGATCGACCTGGACGACGCGTACGAGCGGCTCGCGGAGCGGGGATACGAGTACGGCCCCGCCTTCCAAGGGCTGCGCGCGGCCTGGCGCGTGGACGGTGACGCGTACGTCGAGGTGGCGCTGCCGGAGCCGGTGCGCGCCGACGCGGGCCTGTTCACGCTCCACCCGGCGCTGCTGGACGCGGCGCTCCACCTGCTGGTGCTGGAGTCGGCCGAGGACACCGGGGCGCTGCTGCTGCCGTTCGCGTGGAGCGGCGTGCGGGTGGCCGCGCTCGGCGCCGAGGTGTTGCGGGTACGGATCGTGGCCGGGGACGGCGATCAGGTCTCGCTCGACATCCATGACGGCGCGGGCGACCGCATCGCCGGGGTGGACGCGCTGACGCTGCGCCCGGTGCCGAGGCGCGGGGCCGTCACGCGCGGCCCGTCCGACGCGGCCTCGTACACGCTCGACTGGATCGACCTCGCGGTGTCCGCGATGGACCCGGCCGAGCAGCGCTGGGCCGTGGTGGGCTACGACGCGTTCGCCGACGAGATCGGCGCGGCCGTGGACGCCCCGCGTTACTACGACCTCGCGTCCCTGACCGAGATGACCGCCGGTGAGATGCCGAGCACCGTCCTGGTGCCGTACCTGCCCGACGCCGACGCCGACGACGTGCCCTACGGCGTGCGCGACGGCATCTACCAGGCGCTCGACCTGGTGCAGGGCTGGGTGGGGGACGAGCGGTTCGCCGGGTGCCGGATGGTGTTCGTGACCAAGGGGGTGTTCCGGCCCGGGGGAGCGGATGTGGCGGGCGTGGTGGCCGGGCCGGTGTGGGGGCTGGTGCGGTCGGCGCAGGCCGAGCATCCCGGGCGGTTCGCGCTGGTGGACGTCGACGCGGCGACCGCCGACTGGGGACTGGTGGCGGCGGCCGTTGCGGCGGGCGAGTCACAGCTGGTCGCACGGGAAGGAAAGGTCCAGGTCCCGCGCCTGATCCGCCGTACGGCCGACGCCCCTGAGCTGTTCGACGCCGCTACGGGCACCGTCCTGGTGACCGGCGGCACCGGCAGTCTCGGCGCCCTGGTGGCGCACCGCCTGGTGGAGCGGCACGGCGCCAAGGACCTCCTGCTGGCCTCCCGCCGCGGCCCCGAGGCGGGCGGCGACCTGGTGGCCCGGCTGGAGGCGCTCGGCGCGCGGGTCACCGTGGCGGCGTGCGACGTGTCGGACCGCGACTCGCTCGCCGGGCTCCTGTCCGGCGTCCCGGCCGAGCGGCCGCTGGCGGCCGTGGTGCACGCGGCGGGCGTGCTCGACGACGCCACGGTGGAAGGGCTGTCGGCGCAGCGGCTCGACTCGGTGTTCGCCCCGAAGTCCGACGCCGCCTGGTACCTGCACGAGCTGGCCCCGGAGGTCCCCCTGGTGACGTTCTCCTCCGTGGCGGGCGTGATCGGCAACTCCGGCCAGGCCAACTACGCCGCGGCCAACGTGTTCCTCGACGTACTCGCGGCGCACCGGCGCGGCCTCGGCCTGCCCTCCGTGTCGGTGGCCTGGGGGCTGTGGGAGACAGCGGACAGCGGTATGACCGGAGCGCTGTCGGCGGCCGACACGGCCAGGCTGGCCCGGTCGGGCATCGCGCCGCTGACCGCCGAGCAGGGGCTGGAGCTCTTCGACAGCGCGATCACCGCCCCGGCGGAGCTGGTCGTCGCCGCCAGGTGGGACACCGCCGGGCTGCGCGCCAGGGCCGAGGCGGGGGAGCTGCCGCCCGTACTGCGCGGCCTGGTCCGTACAGCCCGCAGGACGGCAACCGCCGCGAACGCCGCGAGCGCCCCCACGCGGACGGGAGCGGCCGGCATGGCCGAGCGCCTGGCGAAGATGGCGGAGGCCGAGGCCCGCGTCCACCTGGCGGACATGGTCCGCTCGCACGTCGCGGCCGTTCTGGCGCATGGCAGCGCCGGCAACGTGGACATGGACCGGGCCTTCAACGAGCTCGGCTTCGACTCGCTGACCGCGGTGGAGCTGCGCAACCGGCTGAACAGCGACACGGGGCTCCGGCTGCCCGCGACGCTGGTCTTCGACCACCCCACGGTCACGGCGCTGGCCGAATACCTGTTCCGTACCCTCGCCCCCGCGGCGCCGTCGCCCGAGGACACGCTGCGCGGTGCGGTCGAGCGGGTCGAGTCGATGCTGACCGGCGCGCACGGCGACGCCGAGGCCATTCGCGGCAAGCTCGTCGCCATCGCGCAGAGTGCCGTCACCAGGTTCGGTGCCGGGCTGATGACCAGGTTCGGCGCCGGGTCCAACGGCGCCGCGGAGAAGATCGATTCCGCCTCGGACGAGGAGATCTTCGCGTTGATCGACGACCAAACAATGACGTCTCCTCTGAGGTCCTCTCTGGAAAGGCCCGACCATGGCGACTGAGGAACAGCTGCGCAATTACCTGAAGAGGGTGACCGTCGAGCTCACGGAGACTCGGCAGCGCCTCACCGGGGTGGAAGACCGTCGCCACGAGCCCATAGCGATCGTCGGGATGGGGTGCCGGTTCCCCGGCGGGGTGGCGGGGCCCGAGGATTTGTGGGACCTGGTGGCCTCCGGTGTGGACGCGATAGGTGATTTCCCGACCGACCGGGGCTGGGACGAGAACCTCTACGACCCCGACCCGGAGGCGCTCGGCAAGTCGTACACCCGGCAGGGCGGCTTCCTGCCCGACGCCGGCGATTTCGACGCGCCCTTCTTCGGGATGAGCCCGCGCGGCGCGCTGGCCACCGACCCGCAGCACCGGTTGTTCCTGCAGACCTGCTGGGAGGCGTTCGAGCGGGCGGGGATCGACCCGGCCACGCTGCGCGGCAGCCAGACCGGCGTGTACGCGGGCAACATGTACAACGACTACTCGCTGCGCTACACCGGCGGTGCCGTGCCGGAGTCGGTCGAGGGCGTCCTGATGGTCTCCAGCGCCTCCAGCGTGCTGTCCGGGCGGGTCTCGTACACGTTCGGGTTGGAGGGCCCGGCGATCTCGGTCGACACGGCCTGCTCATCCTCGCTGGTCGCGATGCACCTGGCGGTCCAGGCGCTGCGGCGCGGCGAGTGCGCGCTGGCCCTGGCGGGCGGCGTGACCGTGATGGCCACGGCGGACCCGTTCATCGAGTTCTCCCGGCAGCGCGCGCTGTCGCCGGACGGCCGGTGCAAGTCGTTCTCCTCCTCGGCCGACGGCGCCGCCTGGTCCGAGGGCGTGGGCGTGCTGGTGCTGGAGCGGCTGTCGGACGCGCGGCGCAATGGCCGCAGGATCCTCGCGCTGATCCGCGGCTCGGCCGTCAACCAGGACGGCGCCAGCAACGGCCTCACCGCCCCGAACGGCCCCTCCCAGGAACGCGTCGTCCAGCAGGCCCTGGCCGACGCCCGGCTCGACACGCGGGACGTCGACGCCGTCGAGGCGCACGGCACCGGCACCCGGCTGGGCGACCCCATCGAGGCCCAGGCGCTGCTGGCCACGTACGGCCGCAACCGCGCGGTCGGCCGCCCGCTCTGGCTCGGCTCGGTCAAGTCGAACATCGGCCACACCCAGGCCGCCGCCGGCGTCGCCGGGGTGATCAAGATGGTGATGGCGATGCGGCACGGCGTGCTGCCGCCCACCCTGCACGTGGCCGAGCCGACCCCGCACGTCGACTGGTCGGCCGGCGGCGTGGAGCTGCTGACCGAGGCCAGGCAGTGGGTACGCGGCGGGCATCCGCGCCGGTTCGGCGTCTCGTCCTTCGGCATCAGCGGTACGAACGCGCACCTCGTCATCGAGGAGGCCGAGGAGAGCCCGCGTACGGACCAGGAGCCGCCCGTCGTCAACGGCCCGCTCGCCTGGGTGATCAGCGCTCGCGGCGGCCGGTCGCTGCGCGCGCAGGCCGCCCGGCTGCACGAGCTCGTCACCTCGGCCGACGCCCCTGAAGCGGCCGATGTAGCCCGGTCGCTGGTCACCGGCAGGTCGCTGTTCGAGCACCGCGTCGTCGTGGTCGGCGACGACCGGGACGCCCTGGCCGCCCGGCTCGGCGATTTCCTGGCCGGCCACCCGGTGGCCGAGGTGGTCGAGGGTGCCGCCCGGGAGAAGCCCAAGCTCGCCTACCTGTTCACCGGCCAGGGCGGGCAGCGGATCGGCATGGGCCGCGAGCTGGCCGCCGCGTCGCCGGTCTTCGCCGAAGCGCTCGCCGAGGTGTGGGCGGAGCTCGACCAGCACCTCGACCGGCCGCTGCGCGAGATCGTGTGGGCCGAGCCCGGCACGCCCGAGGCCGACCTGCTGAACGAGACCCGCTACACCCAGCCGGCGCTGTTCGCCTTCGAGGTGGCCGCCTTCCGGCTGCTCGCGGCGCTCGGCGTGAGGCCCGACCACGTCGCCGGGCACTCGGTGGGCGAATACGCGGCCGCGTACGTCGCCGGGGTCTGGTCATCGGCCGACGCCGCCCGGCTCATCACCGCGCGCGCCCGCCTGATGCAGGAGCTGGACACGCCGGGCGCGATGGTCGCGATCGAGGCGACCGCCGAGGAGGTGGCGCCGACGCTGGCCGGACAGGAACATCTGGTGTCCGTCGCCGCCGTCAACGGGCCGGCCAGCGTCGTCGTCTCCGGCGCGGAGGAGCCGTGCCTGGCGGTCGCCGAGCACTGGCGCGAGCTCGGCCGGCGGACCAGGCGGCTGGCGGTCAGCCACGCCTTCCACTCGCCGCTGATGGAGCCCATGCTGGCGGACTTCGCCACCGAGCTGGCGGGCGTGGAGTTCCACGAGCCGCGCATCCCGTACGCCCCCAACCTCCCCGACGGCTCCTGGGCCGAGCCCGGCTACTGGGTGGAGCAGATCCGGCGGGCCGTCATGTTCCACGCCACGATCGGCCGGCTCGAAGCAGACGGGGTGGACACGTACCTGGAGGTCGGCCCGGCCGCGGTGCTGTCCGCCATGGCGCACGAGTGCGTCACCGAGGCGGACACCCCGATCCTCGCGCTGCACGGCAAGCGGCTCGCCGAGCCTGACGCGCTGGTCGGCTGCCTGGCGCGGGCGTGCGTCGCGGGGGTGGCGGTCGGGTGGTCCGCGCTGTTCGGGGGCGGGGCGCAGGTGGACCTCCCGACGTACGCGTTCGAGGGGGAGCGGTACTGGCTCGCTCCGCCCGCGCGTGCCGCCGACGTGTCGTCGGCCGGGCTGCGCCAGGTGGGCCACCCGCTGCTGGGGGCGGCGGTCGACGTGGCCGACGACGGGGCGATGGTGCTCACCGGGCGGCTGTCGATGGCCGACGCGCCCTGGCTGGCCGATCACGTGATGCTCGGCGCGGCCGTGCTGCCCGGCGCCGCGCTCGTGGACCTGGTGTTGGAGGCGGGTGGACAGCTCGGGTGCGATCTGGTCGAGGAGCTGATGTTCGAGGCGCCGCTGGTGCTGCCGGAGCGGGGCGGCGTGGCGGTACAGGTGGTCGTGGGGCGGCCCGAGGGCGGCGATTCCCAGGGCGGCTCCCAAGGCGACTTCCAGGGCGGCTCCGAGGGCGGCGGCTCCCGGCGTGGTGACTCCCGGTCAGTGCGGATCTACTCGCGGCCGGCGGATGAGCCGGAGGCCGCGTGGACTCGGCACGCGTCAGGGGTGCTCGGCGCGGACACGGCCCCCGGTGCGGGCGTGCTCGCCTGGGCGACGTCCTGGCCGCCCGCGGGCGCCTCGCCGGTCGCCGTCGAGGGCGCCTACGAGCGGCTGGCCGACGCGGGCTACGACTACGGGCCCGCCTTCCAGGGCGTACGGGCGGTGTGGCGCCAGGGTGAGGAGCTGTTCGCCGAGGTCGCGCTGGCCGATGACGTGGACGTGGCCGGGTTCGGCCTGCACCCCGCGCTCTTCGACGCGATGTTCCACCCGATGCTCATCGCCGACCCGAGCGACGAGGTGCGGCTGCCGTTCGAGTTCCGCGGCGTGCGGCTGCCCGCCGCCGGGGCCAGGGCGCTCCGGCTCCGCCTGTCGCGGTCCGGCCCGGCCATCGAGGCCGCCGACGCCACGGGTCGTCCGGTCTTCTCGATGGAGTCGCTGCGGGTACGTACGGTTCCGGCGGCGGCGCTGTCCGGTACGACCGGCAGCCGCACGGACCCCGCCCCGCACGGCGTCGACTGGACCGAGGTCACCGTCGAGCCGGCCGACGACGGCGCCCGGTGGGTCTCGGCCGGGGAGCCGGTGCCGGGGCTGGACGCATACCTGGATCTCGACGGGCTCGGTGATGAGGAGCCGGTGCCGGACGTCGTGGTCGTCTCCCTGGCGGCGGCTCCGGGAGCGCCGGTGCCCGCCGCGGTGCGCGAGCTGACCGGGCGGGTGCTCGGGCTGGTGCGGCAGTGGGTGACCGAGGAGCGGTTCGCGGGCAGCAGGCTGGTCTTCGCGACCCACGGCGTCTTCGACCCCGCCGGCGGCGGGGCCGGGAGCGTGGTGGCCGCGGCGGCGTGGGGGCTGGTGCGGTCGGCGCAGGCCGAGCATCCGGACCGGTTCGTGCTGGCGGACGCGGAGCCGGGCTTCTCCGCCTGGAAGCTGGTGGCCGCCGCCGTCGCGGCGGGTGAGTCGCAGCTGGCCGTACGCGAGGGAAAGGTGCTCGTCCCGCGCCTGGCGCGCAGGGAGACCGGCTCCGCTGCCCAAGCCACGGGCCGGTCCCAGCGCACGGGCCTTTCCCCGGACGAGGGTCTCCCCCCTGGGACGGGTCTTTCCCGGGGGACCGTGCTGGTGACCGGGGGGACAGGCGGTCTCGGTGCGCTGGTCGCGCGGCGGTTGGTGGAGCGGCACGGAGTGCGGGACCTGTTGCTGGTGTCGCGGCGTGGTTCCGAGGCGCCGGGTGCGAGCGAGTTGGTGTCGAGCTTGGCGGGCACCGGGGCGCGGGTCGCGGTGGCCGCGTGTGATGTGTCGGATCGTGACGCTCTGGCCGTACTGCTGGCCTCGATCCCTGAGGACCGGCCGCTGACCGGCGTCGTCCACACCGCGGGCGTGCTGGACGACGCGACGGTCGAGGGGCTGTCGGAGCGGAAGCTGGAAGCGGTGTTCGCCCCGAAGGCGGACGCGGCCTGGCACCTGCACGAGCTGACCAGGGACGTCCCGCTGACCTCGTTCGTGCTGTTCTCGTCGCTGGCGGGCGTGCTGGGCAACGCCGGGCAGGCCAACTACGCGTCGGCGAACGTGTTCCTGGACGCCCTGGCGGCGCACCGGCGCGGGCTCGGCCTGCCCGCCGTGTCCGTGGCCTGGGGGCTGTGGGACACCGGCTCGGGCATGGGCGGCACGCTCTCGGCGGCCGACACGGCCAGGCTGGCCCGCTCCGGCATCGCGCCGCTGAGCGTCGAGCAGGGCCTGGAGCTGTTCGACGGCGCGCTCCACGCGCCCGAGCCGCTGGTCGTCGCGGCCAGGTGGGAGGCGGCCGGACTCCGCGCCAGGGCCGAGGCTGGCGACCTGCCGTCGATGCTGCGCGGCCTGGTCCGCGCGCCGCGCCGGACGGCCGGCGCCGCGCCGGGCGGTACGGGCGGCGCGGGCGCGCTGACGGAGCGGCTGGCCGGCCTGACCGAGGCCAGCGCCCGGCGGCAGGTCACCGACCTGGTGCGCGGGCACGTGGCCGCCGTCCTGGCCCACGGCAGCGCGGACGCCGTCGACGTGGACCGGGCCTTCAACGAGCTGGGCTTCGACTCGCTGACCGCCGTCGAGCTGCGCAACCGGCTCAACGCCGACACCGGGCTGCGGCTGCCCGCCACCCTGGTGTTCGACCACCCCACGGTCACGGCGCTGGCCGAACACCTCTACAAGACCCTCGCTCCCACCGCGCCGTCGCCCGAGGACACGCTGCGCGGCGCGCTCGAACGGGTCGAGACCATGCTCACGAGCGCCAACGGCGACGCCGAGGCCATCCGGGGCAAGCTCGTCACCATCCTGCAGAGCGCCCTGACCAGGCTCGGCGCCGGTCCTAACGACGGGGACGGCGTGGTGGAGAAGATCGACTCCGCCTCCGACGAAGAGATCTTCGCACTTATCGACAACGCCCTCTAGATCACCGGTACCTGCGAAAGGCGACAGATGTCGACCGAGGACAAGCTGCGCGACTACCTCAAGCGCGTGACCGTGGAACTGACCCAGACACGCCGCCGCCTCGCCGAGATCGAAGACCGTCGCCACGAGCCCATCGCGATCATCGGGATGGCCTGCCGCTACCCCGGCGGCGTGACCGGACCCGAGGATCTGTGGGAGGTGGTGTCCTCGGGCGTGGACGCGATCGGCGAGTTCCCCGCCGATCGCGGCTGGGACCTCGACGCCCTGTACGACCCGGCTCCCGACGCGTTCGGCACGTCGTACACGCGGCACGGCGGCTTCTTGTACGACGCCGGCGACTTCGACGCCCCCTTCTTCGGGATGAGCCCGCGCGGCGCGCTGGCCACCGACCCGCAGCACCGGCTGTTCCTGGAGGTGAGCTGGGAGGCGTTCGAGCGGGCCGGCCTCGACCCGGACGCGCTGCGCGGCAGCAGGACCGGCGTCTACGCGGGGACCATGTACGAGTACTACGCCGACCGCTACCTCGGGGCCATCCCCGAGTCCGTCGAGGGTACGCTGCTCACCTCCAGCACGCCGAGCGTCCTGTCGGGCCGGGTGGCGTACACCTTCGGGCTGGAGGGCCCGGCCGTCACCCTGGACACCGCGTGCTCGTCGTCGCTGGTCACCGTACACCTGGCGGTCCAGGCCCTGAGGCGCGGCGAATGCGCGCTGGCGCTGGCCGGCGGCGTGACGGTGATGGCGGCGCCGGACCCGTTCGTGGAGTTCTCGCGGCAGCAGGCTTTGTCGCCCGACGGCCGGTGCAAGGCGTTCTCGGCCGCCGCCGACGGCGCCGCCTGGGCCGAGGGCGCGGGTGTGATCCTGCTGGAACGGCTGTCCGACGCGCAGCGCGAGGGCCGCCGGATTCTCGCGGTGATCCGCGGCTCGGCCGTCAACCAGGACGGCGCCAGCAACGGCATGACCGCGCCGAGCGGTCCGGCGCAGCGGGAGGTGTACCGGCAGGCGCTGGCCGACGCCCGGCTCGAACCCCGCGACGTGGACGCCGTCGAGGCGCACGGCACCGGCACCCGGCTCGGCGACCCGATCGAGGCCGAGTCGATCATCGCCGCCTACGGGCAGGACCGGCCGGCGGACCGCCCGCTGCGGCTCGGCTCGGTGAAGTCGAACATCGGCCACACCCAGGCCGCCGCCGGGGTCGCCGGGGTGATCAAGATGGTGAAGGCGCTGGAACATCGGACCCTGCCGGCCACGCTGCACGTGGACGAGCCGACGCCGCACGCGGACTGGTCGGCCGGGGCCGTGGAACTGTTGACGGAAGCGGTGGCCTGGCCGGTCTCGGACCGGCCGATGCGGGCCGCGGTCTCGGGGTTCGGCATCAGCGGGACCAATGCTCATGTGATCTTGGAGCAGGCGCCGGAGGTGGTGCCCGAACCTGTGGCGGTGGATGGCCCGCTGGTGTGGGCGTTGTCCGCCAAAACGGAAATGTCGCTACATGCGCAGGCGGGCCGTTTGCGAACGTACGCGGCCACCGCGGCAGATGAGGATCTGGCCGTCGCGGGAGCCGTACTCGCTCGGCGGGCGCGGTTCGCGCACCGCGCCGTGGTGGTGGCCGCGGACCGGGATGAGCTGGTGGCGGGCTTGGCGGCGCTGGCGGCGGGTGAGTCGCATGCGGCGGTGACCAGTGGCACGGCGCCGGCGGATGTCCGACCGGTGTTCGTCTTCCCCGGCCAGGGTTCGCAGTGGACGGGCATGGCGGTGGATCTTCTGGAGTCCAGCGAGGTGTTCCGGGAGTGGATGAGCCGGTGCGATGCCGCGCTCGCGCCGTACACCGGCTGGTCTGTGGTGGGGGCCCTGCGTGCGGGCGAGCTGGTGGGTTCGGAGGTCATTCAGCCGGCGCTGTTCGCGGTGATGGTGTCGCTGGCGGAGGTGTGGCGGTCGCTGGGCGTGGATCCGGCGGCGGTGGTGGGTCATTCGCAGGGTGAGATCGCGGCGGCCTGTGTCGCCGGGGCGCTGACGCTCGACGACGCGGCCAGGATCGTGGCGCTGCGCAGCCAGGCCGTGGTGCGCGGGCTGGCCGCCACGGGCGGGATGCTCGCCGTGGCGCTGCCCGCCGAGGAGGTCCGGCTGGAGCCGTGGGCGGATCGCCTGTGGGTGGCCGTGCACAGCGGGCCGGCGGGCACGGTCGTGGCAGGGGATGTGGACGCGCTGGACGAGTTCGCGGCGGCGTGCGGCGAGACGGTCCGGGTGCGCAGGATCGCCGTCGACTACGCCTCGCACACCCCGCACGTGGAAGTGCTGCGCGAGGAGTTGCTCGCCACGCTGGCCGGCATCGCGCCGCAGGCGACGGACGTGGCCTTCTCCTCCTCCATGGCCGGCACCTTCGTCGAGCCGACCGGGCTGGACGCCGCCTACTGGTACGACAACCTGCGCAACCCCGTCCTCTTCCGCGAGTCCGTCGGGGCGTTCGCGTCGTTCGGGACGCCGCTGTTCGTCGAGGTCAGCCCGCATCCCGTGCTCGGCGGCGACATCGAGGACATCTGCCACGAAGCGGGCATGACCGCCGGGGTCTGCGGGTCGCTGCGGCGCGGTGCCGGTGACTGGCGCCGGTTCCTGGCCGCGCTGGCCCAGGCGTGGGTCCTCGGGGCCGATGTCGACTGGCGGGTGGCGCTGGCCGATGTTCCGTATCGGCAGGTGGACGTGCCCACCTA
The DNA here is from genome assembly GCF_020215705.1 of Nonomuraea aurantiaca. GTDB lineage: Bacteria > Actinomycetota > Actinomycetes > Streptosporangiales > Streptosporangiaceae > Nonomuraea > Nonomuraea aurantiaca. Next base: position 309,780 of record NZ_JAIWNB010000002.1, read on the forward strand.
TGCCTTCGACCGGCGTACGTACTGGCTCAAGACCGGTGAGCGGCGCGCCCGGCAGGCGGGCGGCACGGGCATCGGCGGCTCGCGGCATCCGTTGCTGACCGCCGTCGTCCCGGTGGCGGACGACGGGTTCCTGCTCAACGGCCGGCTGTCGCCGGCCGCGCTGCCGTGGCTCGCCGACCACTCGGTCTCCGGGAGCGTGCTGCTGCCCGGCGCCGCGTTCGTCGAGCTGGCGCTGGAGGCGGTCGCGGTCGCGGACTGCGACCTGCTGGAGGAGCTCACGCTGGAGGCGCCGCTGGTCCTGCCCGCCACGGGTGAGGTCGGGCTGCAGATCACGGTGAGCCCGGCCGACACCGCCGGACGGCGTGCGCTGACCGTCTTCTCCGCCTCGCCGGACTCCGAGTGGGTACGGCACGCGTCGGGCACGCTCCTCGAAACCGCGGTTCCCGCTGGGGAGTTCGGCTGGGCCACGGCCTGGCCGCCCGTGGGCGGGTCGCCGGTGAACGTCGACGGCGGCTACGAGCGGCTGGCGGACTCGGGGTACGAGTACGGTCCGGCGTTCCAGGGCGTGCGAGCGGTGTGGCGGCGGGACGAGGAGCTGTTCGCGGAGGTCGTGGCGCCCGACAGGGTGGAGCTCGACGGCTACGGGATGCACCCGGCGGTGCTCGACGCGGCGTTCCACCCGCTGCTGCTCGCGGGCTCGGGTTCGGGCTCCGGGGAGCTGCGGCTGCCGTTCGTGTTCCGGGGAGTGCGGCTGGGTGCGCCGGGGGCCTCTTCTGTGCTGCGGGTACGGCTGGCGTGGGCGGGCGACGACGCCGTGGTGGAGGCGGCCGACGTCTCCGGCCGGGCGGTGCTGTCGATCGAGTCGCTGCGGGCCAGGGCCGTACCGGTCGAGCCGTCGCCCTCAGGGGGCGCGGTCCCGCAGGGGCTCGACTGGGTGAAGGTGCCCGTAGAGCGCGGCGGCGCGTCTTCGGAGGACGGTGGCTCGCGCTGGGTCTGGCTGGATGAGGACGACCTCACGGCGGCGTCAGGCGGATCGGGCAGGCCGGGCGCACCGGCGGCTTCGGAGGCGGGCGTCGCGGACTTCGTCGCGGTCCGGTGCGAGGCCCCTTCCACGAGCGTGACCGCCGGGGCGCGGGAGTTGTTCGGCCGGGTGCTGGACCTGCTGCGGAGCTGGCCGGTCGACGCGCGGGCCCGGCTGGTGTTCGTCACCCGGGGCGTCCTCGCCACAGACCATGTCGACGCCGCGGCCGTGGCCGCCGGGGTCGTCTGGGGCCTCGTCCGGTCGGCGCAGACCGAGCAGCCAGGGCGGTTCGCGCTGGTGGACGCGGAAGAGGGCGTCACGGACTGGGACCTGGTGGCGGCGGCGATCGACGCCGGTGAGCCGCAGCTGGCGATACGCGATGGAGTGCCGCTGGCGCCCCGCCTGACCCGCCGTCCGGCCACATCGTCCGCCCATGGCGCGGGCGCGACCACGGCTTCTCCCCAAGGCACGGGCACGGTGCTGGTGACCGGCGGGACCGGTGGGCTGGGCGCTCTGGTCGCGCGGCGGCTGGTGGAGCGGCATGGGGTACGGGAGCTGCTGCTGGTCTCGCGGCGCGGGCCCGAGGCGCCGGGGGCAGGCGAGTTGGTGTCGAGCCTGGCGGACCTCGGGGCGCGGGTCACGGTGACCGCCTGCGACGTGTCCGACCGCGACGCTCTGGCCGTACTGCTGGCCTCGATCCCCGAAGACCGGCCGCTGACCGGCGTGGTGCACACCGCGGGAGTCCTGGACGACGCCACTCTGGAGGGGCTGTCGGAGCGGAAGCTGGAGACGGTGTTCGCCCCGAAGGCGGACGCGGCGTGGCACCTGCACGAGCTGACCCGGGGCCTGCCGCTGACCTCGTTCGTGGTGTTCTCGTCGCTGGCGGGCGTGCTGGGCAATGCCGGGCAGGGCAACTACGCCGCCGCGAACGCGTTCCTCGACGTGCTGGCCACGCACCGGCGCGGGCTCGGCCTGCCCGCGGTGTCGGTGGCCTGGGGGCTGTGGGACACCGGCTCTGGCATGACCGGTGCGCTGACCGCGGCCGACACCGCCCGCCTGGCCCGCGCGGGAGTGGCGCCGCTGAGCGTGGTGCAGGGGCTGGAGCTGTTCGACGCGGCGCTCGGCGGTGACGAGGCCCTCGTCGTCGCCTCCGGCTGGGACGGTACCGGGCTGCGGGCCAGAGCCACGGCGGGTGACCTGCCGCCCCTGCTGTGCGGTCTGGTCCGCGCGCCGCGCCGTACCGGATCCGGGCAGCACGCGGGCAACCCCGGGCTGGCCGCCCGGCTGCCCGGCCTGTCGGAGACCGACGCCCGCAGACTGGTCACCGACGTCATCCGCGCGCACGTCGCCGCCGTCCTCGCGCACGACAGCGTGGACGCGGTCGACGTCGGCAGCGCGTTCAACACGCTGGGCTTCGACTCGCTGACGGCGGTCGAGCTGCGCAACCGGCTCAACGCCGAAACGGGGCTGCGGCTGCCCGCGACCCTGGTCTTCGACCACCCGACCGTCACCACGCTGGCCGGCTACCTGCTCAGCAAGCTCGCCCCGGCAGCCCCCTCGGCGGAGGACACGCTGCGCGGCGCGCTGGAACGCGTCGACTCGATACTCGCCCGCGCCAACGGCGACGCCGAGAGCATCCGCGGCAAGCTCATCCCGATTCTGCAGAGTGCCCTGACCAGGCTCGGAGCCGATCCCGACGGCATGAACGGCGCGGCGGAGAAGATCGACTCCGCGACCGATGAAGAGATCTTCGCGCTCATCGACAACGAATTCTGACCATGACTCTCGTTACCGGAAAGGCTCGTCCGATGGCGACCGAGGACAAACTTCGCGACTATCTCAAGCGCGTGACCGTCGAACTGACCCAGACCCGCCGCCGCCTCGCCGAGGCCGAAGATCGTCAGCACGAGCCCATCGCGATCATCGGGATGGCGTGCCGCTACCCCGGTGGCGGCGACACGGTCGAGGGTTTCTGGAACCTGTTGCGCGACGGCGGCAGCGCGGTCACCGAGGTGCCGCCCTCCCGGTGGGACATCGACGACTACTACGACCCCGACCCGCGTACCCCCGGCGGCATGTACACCAGGTACGGCTCCTTCCTGCCGGACATCGCCGGCTGGGACGCCGAGTTCTTCGGCCTTTCGCCGCGCGAGGCCCTGCGGATGGACCCGACGCAGCGCCTCCTGCTCGAACTGGCCTGGGAGGGCCTGGAGGACGCGGGCGCGCCGCCGTCGCGCCTGTCGGGCAGCCGTACCGGGGTGATGGTCGGCTACATGGACAGCCTCCAGTACGGCAGGCTCCAGCTCGAACGGCACGGCGCGGAGGCGCTCGCGGACCCGTACCTGGGCCAGGGCTCGTCCATGAGCGTCGCGGCCGGGCGCATCGCGTACCTGCTCAACCTGTGCGGCCCCACCATGGCCATCGACACGGCGTGCTCGTCCTCGCTGATCGCGGTCCACCTCGCGGCGGAGGCGCTGCGGCGCGGCGAATGCGACCTCGCGATCGCCGCCGGGGCGTCGATGACGTTCCACCCGAGCACCTTCATCCAGGCGTGCGCGGCGTCGATGCTGTGCGCGGACGGGAAGTGCAAGACGTTCGACGCGAGCGCCGACGGCTACGTCATGGGCGAGGGCGGCGGCGTCGTGGTGCTGGAGCCGCTGTCCAAGGCGATCCAGAACGGCCGCCGCATCCGCGCGGTGATCCGCGGTTCGGCCGTCAACCAGGACGGCCGCAGCAACGGTCTCACCGCCCCCAACCGCGGCGCCCAGGCCGACGTGATCGGCCGCGCCCTGGCCGCCGCGCGGGTCACCCCCGACGACATCTCGTACGTGGAGGCGCACGGCTCGGGCACCCACCTGGGAGACGCCATCGAGCTGTCGGCCCTGCACGACGTCTTCGGCCGGCGCCCCGGCACCCGGCCGTTACGGGTCGGCGCGGTGAAGACCAACATCGGGCACACGCAGGCGGCGGCCGGGATGGCCGGGCTGATCAAGACGGTCCTGGTCCTGGAGAGCGACCTGATCCCGCCGAACCTGCACCTGTCGGACCCGGCGGCGGCGATCCCGGAGGACGGGACGGTCCTGCCGGTGACCGGGACGCCGCAGCCGTTCACGGGGGCGGGGCCGCGGCTGGCGGGGGTGAGCTCGTTCGGCTGGTCGGGCACGAACGCCCACGTCATCCTGGAGTCCGCCCCCGAGCCCGCCGAATCCGTGAGGTCCGCTGCCGCTTCCAGCGATTCCCGGAGGTTGTCCGACGACCTGCCGGAAGCCGCCGCCGCCGGGCACGGCACGGTCGGGGGTGCTCCGGCGATGGTGCTGCCCGTGTCGGCGGCCAGTGATGCCGCCCTGCGGGAGCACGCCGGGCGCCTGGCCGCGGCGTTGGCGGCCCGACCGGAAACGGCCCGGCCGGCAGCGGCCCTGGCCGATGTGGCTCGCACGCTGCAGGCCGGTCGCGCCGAACACGACCATCGGCGCGCCCTGGTCTGCGCCGACCTCCCGGAGGCCATCCGCCTGCTGGGCCGCGTGGCGACCGAGGGCGGCGTCCACCGGGTGAAGGGCCGCCCCCGGGTGGCGTTCCTGCTGCCCGGTGTCGGCGACCAGTACATCGGTCTCGGCAGGGAGCTGTACCGCACCGAGCCCGTCTACGCCGAGGCGGTGGACCGCTGCGTCGAGTTGGCCGCCGACCGGTGCGGCGTGGACCTGCGCCCGCTGTTCGGCCCCGCAGCCGAACGGAGCGACGACGCTGACTCCGCCGTTCACCAGGAGAACGCCGACCAGGAACGGCCCTCGGGCGTGGACCCGTCACGGTCCTCGGGCCTGGACCGGGCACGCCCCTCGGGTCCGGACGGGGCGCGGACCTCGGGCGGGGACCTTGCCGCGTTGCTGGGCCGTGACGGTCCCAGGGAGGACCGGGCCGACGACCCGCTCAGCCACGCCGAGGTGGCGCACCCGTTCCTCTTCACCGTCGAGTACGCGCTCGCCCGGCTCCTGTCCCACTGGGGCGTCACCCCGGACCTGCTCATCGGCTACAGCCTCGGCGAGTACGTCGCCGCCTGCCTCGGCGGCGTGTTCACCCTCGAGGACGCCCTGTACGTGGTGGCCGAACGAGCCCGCCTGATCGCCGCCGCCCCGCCGGGCCGCATGGTCGCCGTCGCCGCAGGCGAGGACCGCGTCCGGGGCCTGCTCGCCGGCGCCGAGTTCGAGGTGGATGTCGCGGCGCTCAACGGGCCCTCGATGACCGTGCTCAGCGGGCGGCCCGAGGACATCGAGGCCGTGACCCGCCGCCTCACCGCCGAGGGTGTCGCCTGCCGGCCGCTGCGGTCCGCGCACGCGTTCCACTCGTCGCTGCTCCAGCCGGCCCGGGAGAAGCTGGCCGCACTGCTCGACTCCGTGCCGCGTCAGGCCCCGGCCATCACCATCGTGTCCAACCTCACCGGTGTCGCGCTGACGGCCGAGCAGGCCACCAGCTCCCAGTACTGGGCCGATCAGCTGGTTAGCCCGGTCCGATTCGCCGATGCCGTACGGCACTGCGTCTCGCAGGGAGTAGACGTCCAGGGAGTAGACGTCCAGGGAGTAGACGTCCAGGAAGTAGACGTCTTCGTCGAGCTCGGCCCCGGCCAGACCCTCGGGGGGCTGGTCCGGCAGAACCTGTCCGACCGGCCGGCCACCGTACTCGGCACCCTGCCGCCGCTGTGGACGGCGGGGGAGCGGCGGGACGCGCGGTCCGAGCTGCTGGAGGCGTGCGGGCGGCTGTGGGAGCTGGGCGTCACGCTGAACTGGGAGCCCACCCGCCCGGTCGGCGCCCGCCTCGTCGACCTGCCCGCCTACCCCTTCCAGCGCACCCGCTTCTGGCCGGACCAGGGCCGGGACGTACCCCCGACCGACCGGCCCGCCAAACCGGCCGACTTCGCCTTCGCCCCGATCTGGCAGCAGGACACCACCCGCCCCACCCCGGCGCACCTGGCCTCCCGGGACGTCGCACCGCATCTTGCCTCCGGCGATGGCCGTCCGGGGGACGTCGCGCCTGCCGTACGGCTCAGTGGGCCGTTGGTGGTCTTCGCCGACTCGGCGGGGGTCGGTGCGGCGCTCGCCGAGTCGGCCGCTGCGGCCGGGACCCAGGTGATCGAGGTCGTCGCCGGGAACGGTCTGCGGCAGGACGGTCGTCGCATCGTCATCGACCCCGCCGTGCCCGAGCACTACGCCCAGGTGTTCGCCGCCGTCACGGAGCCGGGACCCGTGCAGGTGGTCCACCTGTGGAGCCGGCTCGCCACGGCCGCCACCCCGGTGTACGCCACCGACGAGGAGCTGCGGGCGGCCGTCGGGTACGGGTTCGACAGCCTGCTGCTGGCCGTACAGGCGATGGGTGAGCTGCCCGCGCGCCAGGGGGTACGGCTGCTGACGGTCACCCAAGGGGCTGCCGAGATCCTCGGCGGTGACGCGCTCGCGCCGTACCGGGCCGTGACGCACGGGCTCGGGCGGGCGGCGCACCACGAGTACACCGGACTGACCTGGAGCGGCGTCGACCTCGACCCGGAGGACGACGCGCAGGCCGCCGGGCAGCTCGTCCACGAGCTGCTCAGGGAGCCCGACGAGGCGCACGACCGGCTGACCGGCTGGCGGCGCGGCCGTCGCTGGGTGAAGAGCTGGGGCGAGGTCCCCGACCAGGGTGAGCCGGCCGGGAGCCCGTGGCGGGCCGACGGCGTCTACCTGATCACCGGTGGTACCCGGGGACTCGGCATGGGGCTGGCCAAGCACCTGGTACGCGCCGGAGTACGGCGGCTCGCCCTGGTGGGCCGTACCCCCCTGAACGCCGCCCCGCACGGCGGCCTGGACGCCGCCTCGCACGTCGCCCCGCCGGAGGCTGGGGCGGGAGCCGGGGCGCAGGACGTGCCCGAGCCGGGCGGGAAGGTGGCGCGGAGTCTGGAAGATGTCGCCGCGCTCGAGGCGGCCGGGGCCGAGGTGCTGTTGCTGACCGCCGACGCCGGTGTCCCCGACGAGCTGCGGCGGGCGCTGCGCCGGTGCCGGGAGCACTTCGGCACCCTGACCGGCGTGATCCACGCGGCCGGCGTCCCGGCCGGTGGGATGGTGCAGCGGCGGACCGTGGCCGAGGCGGGGGCGGTGCTCGCGCCCAAGGTGCTGGCGATGGGACCCCTCGCCGAGCTGGTCGGCCCGGATACCCCTGCCGGGGAGCGGCCCGAGCTGCTGGTCCTGTACTCCTCCGCGGTGACCGCGTTCGGTGGCATCGGCGAGGGCGACTACTGCGCGGCCAACACCGTCCTCGACGCGTACGGCGAGGCGCTGGCGGCCACCGCGCCGTCCACCAGGGTGGTGTCGGTCGCGTGGGGTCCGTGGCAGCACGACGACTGGCAGGCCGACTCCCTCAAGGGCGCCTCCAGCCTGGCCCAGCGGGTGACCGCCTACCGGGAGAGGTACGGCTTCGCCGAGGAGGCGGGCTGCGCGTTCCTCGACCGGATCGTGATCGGCGGCCACGGCAGCGTCCTGGCCGCGCGCCAGCCGCTGCGGGACGTCCTGCGCGACTGGTCGTCCATGATCGACCTCGACGCCCTGGTCGGTGCGGCGGCGGCGCCTGGCGGGGAGCGGTTCCCGCGGCCGCGGCTGCGGACCGAGTACGTGGCGCCCAGGAGCGAGACCGAGACCAGGATCGCCGACCTGTGGGGCGCCTATCTGGGCATCGAGCAGGTCGGCGTGCACGACCCGTTCTTCGACCTCGGAGGCAACTCCCTGGTCGGCATGGCCATGGTGCTCGCCATCGAAAAGGAGCTCGGTGTGACCATCGCGCCCGCGGTGCTGTTCGAGCACCCGACGGTCGCGGAGTTCGCGACCGCGCTTGAGCGGTCGGACGACGGGTCCGCACGGCAGACACTCACCACCAGCTCGGCTCGGGGGCAGCGACGGCGCCGGGCCCGTTCAGGGGGCGGACGGAAATGAAGCCCGACTTGAGCTTGAGTCCCGAGATAAGGACCGTTGACGTGACTGATGAGCTGGCCGGTGAGGTCTCCGGCAATGACATTGCGATAGTCGGGATGTCGGGGCGGTTCCCCGGCGCCGCTGATGTGGCCGGATTGTGGGCGAACATCCGTGATGGCCGTTCCGGCATCACCCGGTTCACCGATGAGGAGTTGCGGGCCGCCGGAGTGTCCGAGGACCTGCTGGCGGATCCCGGGTACGTGAAGGCCGGGGCGGTGATCGACGGCGTCGAGCTGTTCGACGCGGGGTTCTTCGGGTTCAGCCCGAAGGAGGCCCAGATCCTCGACCCGCAGCACCGGTTGTTCCTGGAACACAGCTGGGAGGCCCTGGAGGACGCCGGCTGCGACCCCACCCGCTTCGACGGCGCGATCGGCGTCTTCGGCGGGTCCGGCTGGAGCTCGTACCTGCAGCACAACCTGATGCCGAACGACCTCGCCGCCACCATGGGCGAGCTGGCCCTCGGCCTGGCCAACGACAAGGACTCGCTGACCCTGCGCGTGGCCCACACGCTGGGCCTGTCGGGCCCGAGCTACGCGGTGCAGAGCTACTGCTCCACGTCGCTCGTCGCGGTCTGCGCGGCGGCCTCCAGCCTGGCCGGGTTCGAGTGCGACCTGGCGCTGGCGGGCGGCGTCGCGGTCAACGTGCCGCACCGGGTCGGCTACCTGTACCAGCAGGGCGGCATCGCGCCGCCCGACGGCGAGTGCCGCGCCTTCGACGCGGGCGGCCTGGGCAGCCCGCTCGGCAGCGGCGTCGGCGTGGTGGCGCTGCGCCGGCTGGAGGACGCGCTGGCCGCCGGGGACCAGATCTACGCCGTCATCCGGGGCTGGGCCGTCAACAACGACGCGGGCAGGAAGGTGGGCTTCACCGCTCCCGGCGTACAGGGCCAGGCCGCCGTCATGGCCGAGGCGCTAGCCAGCGCCGGCCTGATGCCCGCCGACATCGACTACGTCGAGGCGCACGGCACCGGCACCGCGCTCGGCGACGCGGCCGAGCTGGCGGCGCTGCAGCAGGTGTTCCACGACGAGTCGTGCCTGATCGGCTCCGTCAAGACGAACCTCGGCCACCTCGACCGGGCGGCCGGCGTCACCAGCCTCATCAAGACCGCCCTCGCCCTGCGCCACGACGAGATCCCGCCCACCCGCAACCTCGCCGAGCCCAACCCGCAGCTCAGCGCCGGTGAGGCCGAGCTGGAGGTGGTCACCAGGCTCATCGCCTGGCCGCGCCGGCCCGGCCGGACCCGGCGGGCGGGGGTGAGCGCGTTCGGCATCGGCGGGACCAACGCCCACGTGGTGCTGGAAGAGGCGCCGCCCGTTCCGGCGCCGCCCGTTCCGGTGCCGGCGTCGCGTCCGGAGCTGCTGGTGTGGTCCGCGCGGTCCGCCGCCGCAGCCGACGCCATGACCGAACGCCTCGCCGACCACCTCGCGACCGACCCCCACGCCTCCCCACTGTCCGAAACCCCCCACCTGCCCGACGTCGCCCACACGCTGCAGGCCGGGCGGCAGGTCTTCGGGCACCGCCGGATGCTGGTCGCCGCCACCGTGGACGAGGCCGTCGCCGGGCTGCGCGACGCCGGGGTGCTGGCCCGCGCGGACAGCCGCGCCGACCGCCCCGTCGCGTTCCTCATCGCGGGCACCGGCGAGCAGTACCCGGGCCTGGCCGCCGAGCTGTACGAGACCGAGCCGGTGTTCAGGCAGACGCTCGACGAGTGCCGGGACACGCTCCGCGACCACCTCGGCGGGGTCGACCCGCTCGCCGAGCTGCTGCTGCCCAGGCAGCCCGGCCAGGCCGCCGGCCTCGACCGGCTGCTCGGGCGGGAGGCGGCGCCGGTCGACACCATGCCCACCGCGGTGCTGCAGCCCGCGCTGTTCGCGGTCGAGTACGCCCTGGCCCAGCTCGTACGCTCCTGGGGCATCGAACCGGCGCTGCTGGCCGGCTACAGCCTCGGCGAGTACGTGGCCGCCTGCCTGGCGGGCGTCCTCACCCTGGACTCGGCGTTGGCGCTGGTCGCCCACCGGGCACGGCTGATCGACGCGCTGCCGGCCGGCGCGATGAGCGCCGTGCCGCTGGCCGCCGACGACCTGCGGACCCGGCTGGAGCGGGCGGGCATCGCCGACGTGGACGTGGCCGCGGTCAACGGCCCCGAACTCACCGTGCTCGCCGGCCCGCCCGCCGCGATGGAGGCGGCCAGGGAGTTCCTGGCGGGCGAGTCGGTGCCGTGCCGGCCGCTGGCCACCAGCCACGCGTTCCACTCGCGCATGATGGAGCCGGTACGAGACGAGCTCACCCGCTGGATCGCCACCCACATCACGCTAGAAGAGCCGCGCATCCCGTACGTCTCGAACGTCACCGGCGCCCTCATCACCGCCTCCGAGGCGACCGACCCCGGCTACTGGGCGCGGCACATGTGCGGGCCGGTGCTGTTCGACGCTGTGCTCGGCACGCTGCTTCAGCAGGGGGAGCCGGCGCTGCTGGAGATCGGCCCCGGGCAGTCGCTCGGGGCGATGGCCCGCGGTCACCGCGACTGCCCCCGCGACCGCTGGCCGCTGGTGGTCGCCTCGCTCCCCGCCGCCGCCGACCCCCGCCCGGCCGGCACCGTACTGGCCGAGGGCCTGGGGCGGTTGTGGCTGGCGGGCGTGCCGGTCGACTGGGCCGGCTACCGGCAGGATCGTCCCGTACGCAAGGTGGGGCTGCCCGGCTACCCGTTCCAGCGGGAGCGCTACTGGATCGACCCGCCCCGCCATCAGGCCCTGGCCGCCGCCGCTCCGGCTCCGCCTCCTGAGGAGACGGCTCCGCACGTCCAGCTCATGGTCCCGCGCTGGATCGCGACCGACGTACCGGCCGCCACCAGCGCCTCTGCTACGACCGGTTCGGGCGCGGCCGGGCGCTGGGTGGTGCTCGCCGACGCGGGCGGTGTCGCCGAGGCGGTCGTCGAGTCGCTGGGCTCCGACGGCACCGAGATCGTGCTGGTACGGCCGGGCGGCGCGTTCGCCGAGATGACCGGCGGCTACACGATCGCCCCCGAGTCCGCGGCCGACCACGCCGCCCTGGCCAGGAGCCTGGCGAGCGAGACCCCGACGGTCCTGCTCGACCTGCGGCTGCTCGACCACGCCGGCTCCGGTGGCGACGGGCGCCAGGTGGTGCTCCCGCTCTCCCGGATGCTCGACGCCTGGGGCAGCGAGGGCGGCGACAGCACCAGGATCATCGTGGCCACCCGGGGCGGTCAGGTGGTCGTCGACGGCGAGGTGCCGGACCCCGGACACGCCGCCGCCGCCACGCTGCCGCTGGTCGCCAACCAGGAGTACCTCAACCTCGACTGCCGCTGCGTGGACGTCGAGGCTGGAGCAGACGTCGCCGCGACGGCCCGGGACCTGGTGGCCGAGCTCCGCGGTCCGGCGACGGACGCCCTGGTGGCCTACCGCGATGGACGCCGCCACACCCGCGACTACATCCCCGCCGACCCGGACGGAAACCTGACGGGCGGTCTGGGGGTGCGGCCCGGCGGGACGTACCTGATGACCGGTGGTCTCGGGGACGTCGGGCTGCTGGTGGCCGAGCACCTGGTGCGGGCCGGAGCCGCCCGGCTGATCCTGACCAGCCGCGGCGGCGTGCCCGCCACGGCCGGTGACCCGCGCCACGAGGGCGTCCAGCGCCTGCGGGCGCTCGGGGCCGAGGTGCTGACACCGCAGGCCGATGTGACGGACGCCGACGCGATGCGCGCCCTCCTGGCCGAGGTGCTGCGGCAGGGCGGGCGGCTCGACGGGGTGATTCATGCCGCCGCCGAGACCGGCCGGGCCACGTTCCTGTCGATGCGCGACCTCGACCAGGAAGCCGTCGCGAGGCATTTCGGCGCGAAGGTGACAGGCGCGCTGGTCCTGCGTGAGGTGCTCGCCGAGCTCCCCGCCGAGCGGGCGCCCGGCTTCTGCCTGCTGTTCTCCTCGACGTCGTCGCTGCTGGGCGGCATCACGTTCGGCAGCTACGCGGCGGCGAACGCCGCGCTGACGGCGGTCGCCCACGACGCCGCCGCCTCGCCGGCCCGGTGGGTGGCCGCGAGCTGGGACACCTGGTCCCGGACGCTCGAAGGCATGGAAGGCGGCATCGGCGCCGCGATGGCCGCGCACGCCATGAGCACCGAGGAGGGGCTGGCGGCGTTCGACCGGCTGGTGGCCGACGACCGGCCGAGCCTCGTGGTGGCGGCGGGCGGTCTCGACGACCGGCTGCCCCGGGCGGTGGCCGGGCCGGAGCCTGGGTCGGGCGGGACCAGGTTCCCCCGTCCCGAGCTGCCCCAGCCGTACAGCCCGCCGCTGACCGCGACCGAGCGGGCGCTGGCCGAGCTGTGGTCCGACGTGCTCGGCATCGAGCCGGTCGGGACCAGGGACAACTTCTTCGACCTCGGCGGCAACTCGCTCGTCGCGCTGCAGATGCTGGCCCTGGTGAAGAAGCGGTTCGGGATCGCGGTCCCGACGGTGATGCTGTTCGAGGCGCCGACGGTGCACACGCTCGCCGGGATCCTCGACGAGAAGGGCGCCACCGCCGGCCGTACCGGGAAGACGAGTGCCCGCACCGCGACGGTGGCCAAGCGGGACACCGCCGGACCTGCCGACCGCGTCGGCGCCGACACGGACGACGACCGGCGGATCGCCATCGTCGGCATGGCCGGCCACTTCCCGGGCGCCACCGACGTGGGTACGTTCTGGAACAACCTCCGCGAAGGCATCGAATCCATCAGCTTCTTCTCCGAGGAGGAGCTGCTGGCCGCCGGGGTGGCCCCCGACCTCATCCACGACCCGTCGTACGTCCCCGCCCGCCCGGTGCTCGACGACGTCAGCGGCTTCGACGCCGCGTTCTTCGGCCTGAGCCCCCGGATGGCGGCGATCACGGACCCGCAGCAGCGGGCGTTCATCGAGGTCTGCTGGGAGGCGCTGGAGCAGGCCGGGTACGCGGTTCCGGAGAGCAGGGGCCGGGTCGGCGTGTTCGGCGGCAGCAACATCAGCACGTACCTGCTCCGCATGGGCGAGCACCTCCTGAACGACGAGGAGGAGGTCAGCCACTACGAGGTCATCATGGGCAACGACAAGGACGCTCTCACCACGACGGTCTCCTACCTGTTCGACCTGTACGGGCCGAGTGTCGCGGTGCAGACGTTCTGCTCCACCTCGCTGGTCGCGGCGCACCTGGCGGTGCAGAGCCTGCGCAACGGCGAGTGCGAGCTGGCGCTGGCCGGCGGCGTGTCGATCCGGGTGCCCGACCGGGTCGGGCACAAGTTCGGGCCCGGCGGGCAGGAGTCGCCCGACGGTCACGTGCGGACGTTCGACGCGCGGGCGCGAGGCAGCATGTTCGGCGACGGGGCCGCGGTGGTGCTGCTCAAGCGGCTGTCGGACGCGGTACGCGACGGAGACCACATCTGGGCCGTGATCCGCGGTTCGGCGATGAACAACGACGGCGCGCTCAAGGTCGGCTTCACCGCGCCGAGCGTGGTCGGCCAGGCCAGGGTGATCGCCGACGCGATGGCCGACGCCGGGGTGACCGGCGAGGACATCAGCTACATCGAGGCGCACGGCACCGCCACCGAGCTCGGCGACCCGATCGAGCTGGCGGCGCTGACGCGGGCGTTCGGCGACACCGAGGAGACCCAGTACTGCCCGATCGGCTCGGTGAAGACCAACATCGGGCACCTGGACCGCGCCGCGGGCGCGAGCGGGCTCATCAAGACCTCGCTCGCGCTGCGCGAACGGGTGATCCCGGCCAGCCTGCACTACACCAGCCCCAACCCGGAGATCGACTTCGAGAACAGCCCCTTCTACGTCAACGCCGAGCTCTCCCCATGGCGGACCCGCGACGGCCGCCCGCGCATCGCGGGCATCAACTCGCTCGGCATGGGCGGCACCAACGTGCACATGGTCGTCGAGGAGGCTCCCGTCCGGCCCCCGGCGCCGCCCGTTTCGCCGGAGTCCTCCCGCAGGTACCAGGTGCTGCCCGTGTCCGCGCGCAACGCCACCGCGGCCGACCAGGCGGGCGAGCGTCTTGGGCGGCACCTGGCCGCCTCACCCGGTATCCGGCTGGCGGACGTGGCGTTCACCCTCCAGGTGGGGCGCAAGACGTTCGAGCACCGGCGCGTCGCCGTCGTCGACAGCCTCGAGTCGGCCGCCGCCGTGCTGGGCGGGGAGCCGGCGAACCCCGGCGTGGTGGGTGGGGGATCGCCGAATCCCGGCGTGCTGAGCCGGGTCGACACGGTTCAGGGGCGTCCGGTGGCGTTCCTGTTCGCCGGGGCGGGGGAGCAGTATCCCGGCCTGGTCACCGAGCTGTACCGGCGCGAGCCGGAGTTCCGCGCGGCGCTCGACGAGTGCCTGGAGCTCCTGCGCGGGCCGCTGGGCGGGGTGGACCTCGCGGACCTGCTCGCGGGCGGCCGCGGTACCGCCCCCGACCTCGCCGCCCTGCTGGGCCGAGCGAGCTCGGGTGGGGACGAGCGGGTCGGCGTGCTGGAGCGTACGGAGATCGTCCAGCCCGCCCTGTTCGCCGTCGAGTACGCCCTGGCCCGCACGCTCATGACCTGGGGCGTACAGCCGCGGATCATGCTGGGCTACAGCCTCGGCGAGTACGTCGCCGCCTGCCTGGCCGGAGTCCTGTCGCTGCCGGACGCCGTCGCGCTGGTGGCGTACCGGGCGAAGCTGATCGACGGCGTGCCGCCCGGCTCGATGGCCGCCGTGTCGCTGCCCGCCGGCGAGCTGCGCCGCCGGTTCAGACTCGACGAGCGGGGGCTGGACCTGGCCGCCGTCAACGGCCCGCAGGTGACGGTCGTCGCCGGGCCGGTCGAGGCGATGGACGGGCTCCTCGCCGACCTGCGGCAGGCCGAGATCCCGTGCCGCCCGCTGCAGACCACCCACGCCTTCCACTCCAGGATGCTGGCCCGGCTCAGCGACGAGCTGACCGCCTGGGTGGAGGCGAACGTTCAGCTCAACCCGCCCGCCCTGCCGTACATCTCGAACGTGACCGGTGGGATCGCCGACGCTGACCTGGTCTGCGACGCGGGCTACTGGGCCCGGCACATGTGCGGGACCGTGCGGTTCGCGGACGGGGTCGACGCGCTGCTCGCCGACCCGGAGCTGGCCGTGGTCGAGATCGGTCCGGGGCAGTCGCTCGGCGCCCTGGTGCGCGCCGCCGGCTGCCCGCCGCAGCGATGGCCGCTCATCCTCAACGCGCTGCCCGGCGGCAGCGACAGCCGCCCGGACGACGAG
Source organism: Nonomuraea aurantiaca (assembly GCF_020215705.1). Taxonomy (GTDB): domain Bacteria; phylum Actinomycetota; class Actinomycetes; order Streptosporangiales; family Streptosporangiaceae; genus Nonomuraea; species Nonomuraea aurantiaca. The sequence continues at coordinate 325,019 of NZ_JAIWNB010000002.1, forward strand.
GTGCTCGCCGGCTGCCTGGCCCGGCTGTGGCTGCTCGGCGCCGACCTCGACTGGGCCGCCCACCACGGCAGAAACCGGAACACCGGGCTCACCACAGGTCCCGGTGCCGGGCTCGCCGCCGGGTTGCCGGGGCGCATCCCGCTGCCGACGTACCCCTTCCAGCGCCAGCGCTACTGGATCGACCCGCCCGCGACCGGTGCGCGGCGGCAGCCGGTCGGCGCGCTGCCGGCGCTCGACCCGGACAACCTGTTCGAGGCGATCACGAACCTGCCCAGGCTGCCGGAAGACCAGTGGATGTACCTGCCCGTATGGCGACAGACCGCCGCGCCCGCGCCGGGTGCGCTGCCGGGCTCGTGGCTGGTCTACACCCGCGACGGGCTCGCCGACCAGGTCGCCGCCGAGCTGCGGCGGACGGCGGGCGCCACGGTCACGCTGGTACGCCCCGGCGACGCGTACGCCGCCACCGCAGACGGCTACACGGTGCGGCCGGGCAGCGTGGGCGACACGCTCTCGCTGCTGCGCGACCTGCGCGCCGCCGGCCGGCCGCTGGAGCGGGTGGTCCACCTCTGGACGCTGGACACCGCCACCGGCGACACCACCATCCGGTACGGCCTGCACACGCTCGTCGCGCTGGCCAGGGCGGCGGCGGAGTCCGGTACCGACGACTGGTCCCTGGACGTCGCCGTCACCGGCACGCAGCAGGTGCTCGGCGACGACGTGTCCAACCCGGACGGCGCGACGCTGATCGGTCCCTGCCTGGTGATCCCCCTGGAGTACCCGAAGGTCGCCACCCGCCTCATCGACCTGGCGACCGGCCCGCTCGCGACCACCGGCAGGGGCGGTTCCGCGGTCGGCGGGCTGGTGGCCGAGCTGCGGAGGCCGCAGGCCGACCGGATCGTGGCGCTGCGCCACGGCCGGCGCTGGGTGCCCGGTTACGAGACCATGGCGGTCGACCCGGACCCGGAGACGCTCCGCGAAGGCGGCGTCTACCTGATCACGGGCGGGCTGGGCGGCATCGCCCTCGGCCTGGCCGAACGGCTGGCCCGCGACTGCCACGCCAACCTCGTCCTCCTCGCCCGCCGCGGCCTGCCACCCCGCGCGGAGTGGTCCCGCATCCTGGCGAGCGCGGGCACTAAGGGCGCGGGGCCGCATGCCGCAGGACCGCACGATGCGGGCCCCAACAGTGCGGGCCCCAACGGGGCGGGTGCGGTTGAGGAGGCGACCCGGCGGCGGATCGCGCAAGTGCTTGAGATCGAGCGGCTCGGCGGCCGCGTCGAGATCGTCACCGGCGACGTCAGCAAGCCCGAGGACGTTCGCCGGGCCGTGGAGACGGCGGTCGAGCGCTTCGGTGCCCTCCACGGCGTCCTCCACGCCGCGGGCGTCCCCGGTATGGGGTTGATGCAGTTCAAGCGCTCGGACGAGCTGGACCAGGTGCTCGCTCCGAAGATCGGCGGCACCCTGGCCATCGCCGAGGCGCTGCGCATCGGCCGGCCCGACGAGGTCGAGCTGGACTTCCTGGTGCTGTTCGCCTCCATCACCTCGGCGACCGGCGGCGGGCCGGGCCAGGTGGACTACTGCGCCGCCAACGCCTTCCTCGACGGGTACGCCCACCGGCTCGCCGACACCGGCAGGCGGGTCCTGGCCATCGACTGGGGCGAGTGGACCTGGAACGCCTGGGAGGAGGGGCTGGCCGGGTACGACGGCGCGTTGCAGCAGTTCTTCCGCGACAACCGGGCCCGCGTCGGCATCGACTTCGAGGACGGCTGGCGGGCGCTGCTGCGCGCGCTGGCCAGCGGCGAGCCCCGGGTCGTGGTGTCCACGCAGGACTTCCCGACGGTGGTGCTCGGCAGCTCGCGCTTCAACCTGGAGGCGGTCACCTCGCCCGCCGTGGGCGGCGTGAGCGGCGAGCGGCACCCCCGACCCGAGCTGGTCACCCCCTACCAGGAGCCGTCGGGGTCGGCCGAGGAGCAGATCGCCGGCATCTGGTGCGACTCGCTCAAGCTCGACCGGGTCGGCGTCCTGGACAACTTCTTCGAGCTCGGCGGCAATTCGCTGCTCGGCGTCAGCATCGTGGCCGCGATGCGCCGGGCGTTCGAGCTGGACGAGCTGCCGCCCCACATCCTCTATGAGGCGCCGACCGTGTCGGCCCTCGGCCAGACCATCGAGGCCATGGCCTCGGGCGCGAGCCACGTGCTCGGGACCGGCGCCGACGGCGGCAGCCACGTACGTGCCCAGCTGCGCCGATCGGGACTCGAAGCCTCCGCCGCCCGCAGACGCGGCCGGTGAGACCCAACACAACGGACCAACACAGTGAATGGAGCAGAGACATGACAGTGATCGGCGTAGTGGGCGCCGGTGTGATGGGCGTGGGAGTGGCCCAGAACCTGGCCCAGACCGGCCACGACGTGGTCCTGGTCGACAAGGACGAGCAGATCCTCCAGCAGGCGCTCGCGAACATCGAGCGCAACAGCCGGATGAGCCGCCTGATGGGCGGCCCCGCCCTGGACGCGGACGCGATCCTCGCCAGGATCACCACGGCCGTCGGCGCCGACGCCCTGGCCAAGGCCGAGATCGTCATCGAGAACGTGACCGAGAACTGGGACGTCAAGCGGGAGGTCTACGAGGCGCTCGACGCGGCCTGCGGACCCGACACCGTGTTCGTCGTCAACACCTCGGCCATCCCGATCACCAAGGTCGGCGCCGTGACGGGCCGTCCCGACAAGGTCATCGGCGTGCACTTCATGAACCCGGTGCCCGCCAAGCCGGCCGTCGAGCTGATCCCCGGCTTCCACACCACCCCCGACACCATCGAGCGGACCAGGAGCCTGCTGGCCGCGATGGGCAAGCGGGCCGTCGACGTCAAGGACTCGTGCGGCTTCATCTCCAACCGGGTGCTCATGCTCACCGTCAACGAGGCCGCCTACCTCGTCCACGAGGGCGTGGCCACGGCCGAGTCCGTCGACGAGGTGTTCCGCAGCTGCTTCGGCCACCCCATGGGGCCGCTGGAGACCGCCGACCTGATCGGCGTCGACACCATCCTCTACAGCGTCGAGGTGCTGTACGAGCACTACGCCGACAGCAAGTACCGGCCGTGCCCGCTGCTCAAGCAGATGACCGACGCCGGTCTGCACGGACGCAAGTCCGGACGCGGCTTCTTCACGTACGCCAACTAACTCAACCAAAAGGAGCACCGCAATGCCGAACACCGCGGAGTCGCAGATCCTCGCTTTCGTCCGCAGCCGCTACCCGCAGGCCGAGATCACCGGAGACCAGGACATCTTCTCCCTGGGCTTCGTCAACTCGCTGTTCGCGATGGAGCTGGTGATGTTCGTGGAGAAGACCTTCGAGGTCACCATCCCGAACGAGGAACTGCGCATCGACAACTTCCGGACCGCCGGCTCGATGGCCGAGCTGGTGGGCCGGCTGTCGGAGGAGCTGGCCGCGTGACGATCGTCACCCAGGCGCCGGTCGCGCAAGAGACGTCCCCGGTCACCGACCGGGCCAGCGCCCGCGCGTTCGTGGACACCTTCATCGTTCCGTACGCCGAGGCGTACGACCAGGCCGGCTACATCCCCGAGGAACTGCTGGACCGGATGGCCGAGGCGGGTCTGTGGGCCCCCTTCCTGCCCGAGGAGGTGGGCGGCGCCGGAATGGACCTGGTCACCCTCGGCGAGGTCCACGAGGAGGTGGGCCGCGGCTGCTCGTCGGTCCGCAGCCTGCTCACGGTCCACACCATGGTGTCGTGGGCGGTGCAGCGGTGGGGCAGCGCGGCGCAGCGGCAGAAGTGGGCCCCGGCCCTGGCCAAGGGCGAAGTCCTGGGCGCGTTCTGCCTGTCGGAGCCCGGCGCGGGCAGCGACACCTCGGGCATCACCACGACCGCCGTCCAGTCCGGTACAGGCTGGGTGATCAACGGCGGCAAGAAGTGGATCACCGGCGGCCAGCGGGCGGACCTGTACCTGGTGTTCGCCCGCACCGCGTCGAGCATCGGCGCGTTCCTGGTGCCCAGGGAGAGTCCCGGGGTCGGGGTGCGCCCGATCGACGACATGCTGGGCACCCGCGCGTCGATGCTCGCGGAGGTGACGTTCGACGACGTCCGCCTCGACGCCGACGCGCTGCTCGGGCCCAGCGGGTTCACCGCGGGCATGGTGCTCACCGGCACGCTCGACCTCGGCCGCTACAGCGTGGCGGCCGGGTCGGTCGGCATCATCCAGGCGTGCCTGGAGGCGTCGGCGACGTACACCTCGGCCCGCGAGGTCGGCGGCTCGGTGCTGCGGGACCTGCCGCTGATCCAGGCCAAGCTGTCCGACATGGTCACCGACGCGCGGGCGGCCCGGCTGCTGCTGGCCGAGGCGGGGCGGCTCAAGGACGCCGGAGAGGCGTCCACGATCATGGCGACCTGGGTGGCGAAGTACTTCGCGTCCACCGCGGCCGCCAGGCACGCGTCGGAGGCGGTCCAGATCCACGGCGCCAACGGCTGCAGCCCCGACTACCCCGTGGCCCGCTTCTACCGGGACGCCAAGGTCATGGAGATCATCGAGGGCAGCAACGAGATCCAGCGGATCACGATCGCCGGCCAGGCGGACCGGGAGGTGACGTCGTGAGTGTGGCCGTACTCCACGAGAAGCCCAAGCAGGGCCGCATCAAGTGCGTCGTGTGGGACCTCGACAACACGCTGTGGGACGGCGTGCTGCTGGAGGACGAGAACGTCAAGGTACGGCCGGCGGTCGTCGAGCACATCAGGCGGCTGGACCGCATGGGCGTGCTGCACTCGGTGGCCAGCAAGAACGACCACGAGGCGGCGTTCGGCAAGCTGCGCGAGCTCGGCCTCGACGACCTGTTCCTCTACCCGCGGATCAACTGGAACGCCAAGTCCGACTCGATCCGCCAGATCTCCAAGGCGCTCAACCTCGGGCTGGACGCGTTCGCGTTCGTGGACGACCAGGAGTTCGAGCGCGCCGAGGTGGCGCACCAGGTGCCGGAGGTGACCTGCGTCGACGTCGCCGACGTGGACGAGGCGCTGGTACGGCCGGAGTTCACCCCCCGGTTCGTCACCGACGAGTCGGCGCAGCGGCGCGGCATGTACCAGGGGCAGATCGCCAGGGACGAGCTGGAGAGCGAGTTCGTCGGCACCAACGAGGAGTTCCTGGCCGGGCTGAAGATGGCGTTCACCATCGCGCCCGCACGCCGGGAGGACCTCCAGCGGGCCGAGGAGCTGACGGTACGCACCAACCAGCTCAACTCGACCGGCCGCACCTACTCCTACGAGGAGCTCGACGAGCTGCGCGAGTCGCCGGACCACCTGCTGCTGGTGGCCTCGCTGACCGACCGGTTCGGCAGCTACGGCAAGATCGGGCTCGCGCTGGTGGAGAAGGAGGAGACGGTCTGGCACCTCCGCATGATGCTGATGTCGTGCCGGGTGATGTCGCGAGGTGTCGGGATGGTCATGCTCAACCACGTCATGCGGCTGGCGAAGGCGGCCGGCGTCCCGGTACGGGCCGACTTCGTGGAGACGGGACGCAACCGGATGATGCAGGTCACCTACGCGTTCGCGGGTTTCAGGGAGGTGGAGCGGAACGGCGCCCACGTGGTGCTGGAGGCCGATCTGGCGAATGTGCAGCCGCCTCCGCCGTACGTGCAGCTGGAAATCCTGGATTGAGGCACCATGACCGTCAATGATGTGACGAGCGAAGATGCGATCCAGCGGTGGCTGCCGTTCCGGGCCCAGACCGGCGCGGCGGCCGACGCGCTCGCGCTGTTCTGCCTGCCGCACGCCGGGGGCGGGGCCTCCGCCTACCGGGCGTGGCAGCACCGGTTGCCGGGCGTGGCGGTGCTGCCGGTCCAGCCGGCCGGCCGGGAGAACCGGCTGCGCGAACCTCCGTACGAGCGGATGGCGCCGTTGGTGTCCGACCTGGCCGACGTCATCCTGGCCGAGGTGAGCGGAGGTCGCCGGTACGCCGTCTATGGACACAGCCTGGGCGCGCTGGTCTCCTTCGAACTGCTGAGGGAGATCCGCCGCAGGGGCGGCCCCGGGCCGGTGCACCTGTTCGTCTCCGGCTGCGTGGCCCCGCACCGGCCGTTCGACGACGGGCCGCCAGTGCGCGGCATGAGCAGCTCCGAGCTGGTGGAGCTGCTGCGCAAGCTCGGCGGTACCCCCGACTGGCTGCTGAACGACCCGTCCGTGCTGGAGATGATCCTGCCCGCCATGCAGGCCGACTTCAGCGTCAAGGAGACCTACGCGTACTACCCCGAGCCGCCGCTGGACGTCCCGATCACCGCGCTGCCGAGCACCGACGACCCGAGGGCCGGCCGGGAACTGGTGGCCGCGTGGCGGGACCAGACGACCGGGCGGTTCGACCTGCACACCTACGTCGGCGGGCACTTCGCCGTCTTCGAGCAGGCGAAGCTGACGTACAAGCACGTCTCGGAGGCGCTGCGCGCGTGGGTATGACGCAGCCCAGGGTGTGGAAGATCCACCTCGACCGGCCGTTGGCGCCGGGCGGGTGGCGGTCGCTCTCCGACGCCGAGCGCGAGCGGGCCCGACGGCTCGGCTCGGCCCGGGAGCGGCACCGGTTCATGGTCGCGCACGCCGCGCTCCGCGCCATACTCGGCGAGGTCTGCGGCGTGCGCGCCGCACGTCTGGCCTTCGGCGCGGAGGACAGCGGGCGGCCGTACGTGGCCCTGCCGTATGGCCGGACCGCGCCCGGCTTCAACCTGCCCGACGGCCGGAGCGGAAACTCGTCCCACGGCCGGGGAGCGCCCGACTTCAACCTGTCCCACTCCGAGGAGTGGGCGCTGGTGGCGGTGGCGCCGCCGGGCTCCAGGGTCGGCGTGGACGTCGAGCGGATCCGCGAGGACCTCGACTGCCTGGCGATGGCCGGCAGCATGTACCAGCCGGAAGAGGTCGACCGGCTGCGGGAGGCGGGCCCTTCCGGCCTCCGTGCCGGATATTTCCGGCTCTGGACGGCCAAGGAGGCGTACGTCAAAGCCGTCGGCGTGGGTCTGGCCGGACTCCGCAATGTCCTGGTACGCGAAGAGAGCACGACCCATGGGGCCGTGCTCTCCCTTCCCTCGCCGCCCGGCGCCGCCCTGCCTGTCCGCTGGCTCGGCGTCGCGCCGGGCTACGCCGCGGCGGTCGTCACCGCCACGGCCGCCTCATGAGCGCTTCGACACCGGCACCACGTACCGGCTGAACACCAGGTCGCGCAGTACGTCGTCGCCGCCCTCGACGATCGACACGTAGCGCACGTCCCGCAGCAGCTTGCCGATGACCGAGTCATGCGTGTAACCGAGCCCGCCGAACATCTCCGAGGCCGTGGACGCGATCTGCCACCCCGTCTGGCCGCAGAACATCTTCGCGGTCAGCGCCGACTTGAGCGTTCCGACGCGCAGGAACTCCTCGCCGGCGTCCGGCCGGGCCGCGACCGCGTCGTACGCGCGGGCCGCGGCCAGGCACTGGTTCGCCATCACGTCGATCTGCATCTCGAACTGGCCCAGGCGGCTCGCGAACACCGCGTTGTTGGCCAGCGGCGACCCCTTCACCGACTTGGACTTGCCGTACTCCATGCACACGTCGCGCACCCGGCGGGCGATGCCGAGCGCGGTCGTGGCGATGAGGATGCGGCTGGCGTTCAGGCCGACCTCCAGCAGCCGCAGGCCGTTGCCGCGCAGCACGTTGGCCGCGGGCACCCGGCAGTCGGTGAGCGAGACCTGGTAGGTCGCCGACGAGCGCAGCCCGATGACATCCCACCTCTTGTCCACGCGGATGCCGGGCGTGTCACGCGGCACCAGGACCGCGAGGTAGCCCGCCGGGTCGTCCTGGGCCCGCGCGATCACCACGATGAACTGCGCGAAGTCGGTGTTGGTGGAGAACGCCTTCTGGCCGTTGAGCACGATCTCGTCGCCGTCGCGGGCCGCCGTGGTGGAGATCCGGGCCAGCTCGCTGCCCGCCGCGTGCTCGCTGCCGAGCGTCGCGCAGAACCCGTTCTCCGCCGACATGCGGCCCAGGTGGCGCTCCCTGAGCTCGGCGGAGCCGTACCACTGGACCATGCTCGTCGTGAGCACCGGGATGAACAGCGTGAACGCCACGCCCGCGTCGGCGTAGGCCAGCTCGGAGACGATGCGGACGCTCTCCTCCAGGCCCAGCCCGAGCCCGCCCGACTCCTTGGGCAGCCACCAGTTCGCCAAGCCGGTGTCGGCGAAGCGCTGGTAGAGCGGCATCGGCGCCTCCGCCAGCGAGTCCAGGTAGGCGTCCTTGTCGAGCAGCTCGCGCCGGGCGAAGCTCTGGATCTTGCGGAGATACTCGGGCTGCTTCACGCGTCCTCCCTTGAGTCCAGAAGAGCGGCCAGCTGGCGGACCGTCGGGCACTCCAGCAGCCCGGTGACCGGCACCGAGGCGTTCAGGGCCTTGCGGATCCGCGTGGTCAGCTCGATCGCGAGCAGCGAGTGGCCGCCGAGCTCGAAGAAGTTGTCCGTGGCGCCGATCGGGTCGATGCCCAGCACCCTCGACCAGATGCCGGACAGCGTGGCCTCGGTGCCCTCGTTCGGCTCGACGTACGGGGTGCTCAGGTCCGGGCGCGGGTGGCGCTCGCGGTCGTCGTCGAGATCGTCGTCGCCGGCGTCATGGATGTCGCCGGTGACCCACTGCGCGATGCGCGCCTCCAGCGAGCCGGTCGAGATGACCAGGTGCCCGACACGGTCGGCGGCCGACAGGGCCCGCTCGAACACGTCCACGCCCTCCGCGGGCGTCATCGCGTAGTCGATCACCGCGCCGCTGTGGCCTTCGAGCCGGTCCGGATCGATGTTCCAGGTGTCCCAGTCGACGGTGACCCACCGGCCGCCGCCCAGCCGGGCCACGCGGATGTAGGCGTCCAGCGCCGCGTTCGCCGACGCGTACGGCGCCAGCGTCATCCCGCCGAGCACCGCCGCGATCGACGACAGCGTGACGCGCCGGTCACGGGCCTGCTCTCCCAGTACGGCCTCCAGCACGTGGAAGCCCTTGACCTTGGCGGCCAGGTGGGCCTCGCACTGGCCGCGGTCCATGAGGTGGGCGAAGTTGAAGTAACCGCCGTCCTGGACGCCCGCGCCGTGCACGGCCACGTCGATGCCGCCGAAGCGCTCGACCGCCGCCTCGACGACGGCTCGCATCCCGGCCTCGTCGGCCACGTCGGCCGACAGGGCGAGCACGGTGGCGCCGCGCTCCTCCAGGTCACGGATGTTGCGGATGTGCCGGGCCGTACGCTCCCCGCCCGGCGGCACCGCGGCCAGGAAGGCGTCCCACTCCTCGCGGGGCGGCAGTGCGGCGCGGGCGGTGAGCACCAGGCGGCAGCCGTACCGGGCGGCCAGGTGGCGGGAGAGCACGAGACCGACGTCGCCGAGACCGCCGGTGATCAGCACGGTGTCGCCGTCGCGGAACGGCCGCTCCTCCGGGCCTGGCTCCTCGATGGGGTACTGCTCGTACTGCCGCAGCCATGTCTCGCCCGAGCGCACCGCGACCGGCCCCTCGTGCGGGGCGACGGAGGCGGCCAGGATCAGTGTGGCGAGCTGCTCGGGAGCGATGTCGGACCCGACGTCGATGTGCCGGCAGCGCAGCCGCGGGTTCTCCTGCTGCAGGCTCGGCGCCAGCGCCGCGAGCGTGGCGTGCTCGGGGTGGCGCAGGTCCGAGCCGACCACGCCCACCGCTCCCGACGTCAGCAGGACCAGCTCGGCGCGCGGCGCGGAGCCGGTGTTGTCGACGAGCTCGCGGGCCAGCGCGAGGGCGGAGTAGAAGCCGCGGCTCTGCTCGGCGTCGAAGTGGGCGACCGGGTCCGGCCCGGCTTCGGCGGCGGACAGGCTGAAGGCGTGAATGATCGAGCGCGGGTTGACCACGAGCGAGTAGAGCACCTCGGCCATGTCGTCCGCCTTGTCGGGGCGGATCGTGAAATGTCCGGTGTCGTCCTCGTCGAACCGGTCGCCCCGGCGCACCGCGGTCACCTCGGCGCCCGCCTCGGTCAGCCGCTCGACCAGGGCCTCGCCCCGGGCGTCGTCGGTGAAGACCAGCCAGGGACCGGCCAGCCTGAGCTGCTCGTCCAGGCCGTTGAGGGTAAGGGGCCGCTGCCGCCAGGTCGGCAGGTGCGTCCACTTCGAGCGGTCGAACGTCTTGCCGGTGCTCGGGGGCGCGGCCATCATGCTCGGGTTGGCCTTGACCCAGAACCGGCGCTTCTGCCAGGGGTAGGTGGGCAGCTCCACCCGCAGGCCCGCGCCCTGGTGCAGCACCGCCCAGTCGATGGCGGCGCCGGCCTGCCACAGCTTGCCAAGAGTGGCCAGGAGCCACTCGGCGGCGCTCTCGTCGCCGGCGGGGGCCACGGCGATCTCCTCGACGCCGGACGTGTCGGCCCCGTCGTGGAGCAGGCGGACACTGAGTGCGGTGAGCGCCTCGGCGAGCGCCGCGACCGCGTCCTCGGGTGAGGCGGTGGCGCCGATGGTACCGGTGGCGCCAGCGGCACCGGAAGAGGCGGCAGCGCCGGCGGCGCCGGGGCGGGTCAGCCGGTCGGCCGCCGCCCGCAGGTCCGCCCACCAGGCGGCCGGTACGTCGCCGCCCGCCGTGACCAGCCGGACCTTGGGGTTGCGGCGCTGCGTCTTGGCGTCGATCCAGCGCGCCGGATCGCTGAGCGCCGCGACCGCGTCCTCCCGGTCCCGGACCACGACCGCGCGCCGCGTCGCGAAGCCGCCGCGCGACACCTGCAGCGTGTACGCCACATCCGCCAGGTCGTCGGCGAGGTCACCGGAGAGGTGCTCCCGCAACAGACCGGTGAGGTCGGACAGTGCCTGCCCGTCGGCGGCCGAGAACGTCAGCAGGTGCGGTCCCGGCCGGGCCGGCCGCGACGGCCGTACCGGCGCCTGCTCCAGCACCACGTGCGCGTTGGTGCCGCCGAGCCCGAACGAGCTGACCCCGGCCCGCCGCGGGTGCGGACCGGCTGGCCAGGCCTGGTGCTCTGTGAGCACCGTGAACCGGTCCCGCGCCGTCGCCAGCGCCGGGTTGGGCGTCTCGTAGTGCGGGGTGCCCGGCAGCAGCTCGTGCTTGAGGGTGAGCGCGGCGCGCATCAGCCCGGTGACACCGGAGGCGCGGTCGAGGTGACCGATGCTGGGCTTGAGCGAGCCCAGCACGCACGGCGTCTCGCGGGGCTGGGCGAACACCCGGTTCATCGCGGCCAGCTCGATCGAGTCGCCCAGCATGGTGCCGGTCGCGTGGCACTCGACGTAGCCGACGGTGTCGGGCTTGACCCCGGCCACGCCCAGCGCGGACTCGATGACCTCGGCCTGCCCGTCGACACCGGGCGCGGTGTAGCCGGCGCGGGTCCGGCCGTCGTTGTTGGCCGCCGAGCCGAGGATGACCGCGTGGATGACGTCGCCGTCCTTGAGCGCGTCGGACATGCGCTTGAGCGCCACCGTGCCGACGCCGCTGCCCATGACCGTGCCGCCCGCCTCGGCGTCGAAGCTGCGCACCCGGCCGTCGGGCGACATGATCCCGCCCTGCTCGTACAGGTAACCGGCGGGCTGGGGGAGCGGTGTGAACGCGCCGCCCGCCAGCGCGATGTCGCACTCGTACGTCAGCAGGCTCTGGCAGGCCAGATGCACCGACACCAGCGAGGTGGAGCAGAAGGTCTGCACGGTGACGGCCGGGCCGCGCAGCCCGAGCTTGTAGGAGACGGTCGAGGCCAGCGAGTCGCGCTCGTTGCCGGTGGCCATGAGCAGCGCGCCGCCCGGCTGGCCGGCGAGGTGCTGGATGTTCTGCACGATGTAGTCGGGGAAGCCGCAGCCGGCGAAGACGGCGACCTGTCCCGGTGTGTCCGTCGGGCAGTAGCCGGCGCTCTCCAGCGCCTCCCACGAGCATTCGAGGAACAGCTTGTGCTGCGGGTCCATCGTCTCGGCCTCGCGCGGGTTGATCCCGAAGACCGTGGCGTCGAACTTGTCGAGGCCGTCGATCGGGCCGCCGACGCGGACGTAGCGCGGGTCGGCCACCTTGCCCGGCTCGACGCCGGACTCGGCCAGCTCCTCGTCGGTGATCTCGCGCAGCCCCTTGATCCCGGCGAGCACGTTGCGCCACAGCTCGCCGACGCTGCTCGCCCCCGGAAAGCGACCGGACATCCCGATCAGGGCGACCGCCGAGTCGTAATCCGTCTCAGTGTCCGTCTCCGTCATGATGCCGCCTTCCCACGGAGCATGTTGCGTCGCTGTTCGATGCGGGACCGTCGCTGGTCGAGGGCCCCGAGGGTCTGCTGGTCCTGCTCGCCCCCCGAGGTCGCGGCCTCGGCGAGCGAGGCGACCGTGGGCGACTGGTAGAGGATGTGCGGGGGCAGGTAGGACAGCTCGAGGGCCTTGCGGACCTCGGCGATGATCTCCATGCCGAGCAGCGAGTTGCCGCCGAGCTCGAAGAAGTTGTCGTGGATGCCGACCTGCTCCAGGCCGAGCGCCTCGGCCCAGACCGCGGTGATGGCCTCCTCGGCCGGTGACTGCGGCTCGACGTAGGCGGTCGACAGCTCGGGCCGCGGGTGGCGGCCGAAGGCGTCTCGGATCTTCTTCACCGTGGCCTGGTGGCTCTCGATCGACGAGCGCCGGCTCATCGCGACCAGCGGGGCGAAGTCCTGCGTCGAGGTGATCACGTGGGCCTCGCCGCTGGCCAGCACCCGCAGCAGCGTCTCGTAGCCCTGGTCGAAGGTGATGCCGAAGTTCTCCCGATACCAGGTGAAGTAGTGCTTGGAGCCCTCGTCGTAGTTCTCCAGGCCGTCGGTCCAGCCGTTCCAGGTCCACTCGCACCAGTCGATCGCCGTCACGGTCACGCCGGGCAGCGGGTCGCTCAGCGCGTACGCGTCGAGGAAGGCGTTGGCCGCGCAGTAGTCGACCTGGCCGGCGCCGCCGCCGGTCGCCGACGTGGTGGAGGAGAACAACGCCACGAAATCAACCGGAACGTCCTTCAGTGCCTCGCCGATGGCCAGCGTGCCCGCCACCTTCGGCGCCAGCGTCCGCTGGATGTCGGCGACCGTCTTGAACTGCATCAGGCCGACGGCCGGCACCCCGGCGCAGTGCAGCACGCCGTTGAGCTCGCCGAACGTCTCGATCGCCGCGCCGACCGCCCGCCGTACGTCATCGGGCTGGGAGACGTCACCGGCGACCGTGACGACCTCGATGCCCGCGGCCTCCAGCCGCCGCAGCCCCTCGATCCGCCGGCGCACCTCCTCGGCGGTGCGCTCCGAGGCCAGGATGGGACCCCACTGGTCCCTGGGCGGCACGGGGGTGCGGCCCATCAGGACGAGGCGGGCCTGGTAGTGCTCGGCGAGCCGTTCGGCCATGGCCAGGCCGATGCCGCCGAGGCCGCCGGTCACGAGGTACGTGCCGCCCCGGCGTACCTGGGCCTTGGGGGCGTCCTGGTCGATGCACGACGCGTCGAGCACCTCGTACTCCGGGACCCAGCGCCGGCCACTCCGCAGCCCCACGACCTGGTCGGTGGGTTCGGCGCGCAGCTCGGTCAGGAGGTCGCGCGGCGACGACACCGTGTCGATGTCGATCAGGCGGGTGCGCACGCGCGGGTACTCGACCGGGATCAGGCGCGTCGGGCCGAGCAGGGTGCCGCGTTCCGGGATGACCCGGTCACCGGGGAGCACCCGCTGGCCGCCGACGGTGACGATGTCGAGCGACCACCGCGTGATCCCCATGTCGCCCGCGGCCCGCGCGAGCGCGACCAGGGTGTGCAGGCCGCGCCGCAGGCACTCGTCGGTCGAGTCGGGGCTCTCCTCGGCGGTCCACAGGTGCACCACGCGCTCGGGCTCGAAGTCCCGCTCGGCCAGGGTCCGCAGTGCGCTGACGGCGTCCTCCGGCGAGCCGGGCCGGACCACCAGGCCGTCGGGCCCGGCGGCGAACCGCTCGCCGGGACGGACCAGCACCACCTGGTGCCCTGCCGCCTCCAGGTGCGCGCGCAGCGTGTCGGCCAGCGTGTCGGCCCGGCCCGCGTCGGTGTAGACCAGCCAGCGGGCCGCCTCCTCCTCGCGCGCCGGGCGCGGCGCGGTCTGCCGCCAGGTCGGCACGTTGATCCAGCGCTCGTCGGGCAGCCGGGGGAGGGCGTTCAGGATGCTGGTGGGGTCGCTGTCGTCGATCGCGGGCGCGCCGGTGCTCGCGGCGGTCTGGTCGATCTCCAGCCAGTAGTCCTGGTGCTCGAAGGGGTAGGTCGGCAGCGGGATCCGGCCGGGCGCCCAGCCGGCGTGCAGCGCCGCCCAGTCGACGGAGACGCCGGCCAGCCAGAGCTTGCCGACGGCCGTGGCGGTGGCGGCGTGGGTGTCGAGGCGGTCGTTCGCGGCGGGCAGCGTGGTGACGATCAGCGGCCACTGGGCGCGGTCGCACTCCGGGTGGCCGCGGGTGAGCGCGCCGAGCGACTGGCCGGGGCCGATCTCCACCAGGGCGAGGTCGCCGGTGCCGAGCACATGCGCGAGCCCGGCGCCGAACTCCACGGTCTCGCACATGTGCCGGGACCAGTAGCCGGGGTCGGTGACGACGTCCGCGGTGGCCAGGCGGCCGGTGACGTTGCTGACGTACGGGATGACCGGGGGATGCAGGGTGACGTTGTCGCTGATCCAGGCAGTCAGCTCGGCGGCCACCGGCTCCAGCATCCGGGAGTGGAAGGCGTGCGTGGTGTCCAGGCGGCGGCAGCCGATCTTCGCCTCCAGCAGCAGCGCGCCGGCCGCCTCGACGGCCGCGACGGGCCCGGCCAGGACGAGCTGCGAGCCGGTGCGCACCGCCACGTCCAGATCGCGGGTCAGCAGGTCGCCGAGCACCGCGCGCAGCCGCCGCTCGTCGGCGGCCACCGCGAGCATGGCGCCCTCGGGCTGCGAGGTGATCAGCTTGGCCCGGTAGGCGACCAGCCGCAGCGCGTCGGGGAGGGAGAGCACGCCGGACAGGCAGGCGGCCACGTACTCGCCGAGGCTGTAGCCGACCATGATCTCGGGGGCGATGCCCCAGCGGATGAGCTGGCGGGCCAGCGCGTACTCCGCCACGAAGACGGCGGGCTGGATCAGGTGCGCCTCGACCGTTGAGGGGGCCGCCGCCTCGTCGGTCCGGCCCAGGAGCCGGGCCAGGTCGCCGCCCGTGTCCTGGCGCTCGGTGGCCACGAAGATGTCGGACAGCTGCGCGGCCTCGGTGAGGCCGAGGACGGTCAGGCACTCGTCGACGTCGTCGCGGAAGGCGGGCTCGTCGGCGTAGAGGGCGGCCACCATGCCGGGATACTGCTCGCCGACCCCGGCGATCAGGAAGCCGACCCGGCGGCCCACGGTCGCGTCGTTACGGCCCAGCCGCCCGGCCGGGTCGGCCAGCAGAGTGGCGGCACGGCCGCTCGAGTCGGCCACCACGACCCTGCGGTGGTTGAAGACCTTGCGGCCGACCTGCAGCGTGTAGGCGACGTCGCCCAGTTCCAGGTCGGAGTCGATCTCCAGCCGGTCGGCGAGCCTGACGCAGGCGTTCTCGGCGGCCGACTCGGAGCGGGCCGACAGCGGCAGCACCTGCCAGCGGCGCGACCGCTCGGGGCGCCGCTCGGGCCGCGGGGCCTCGGTGACGATGGCGTGCGCGTTGGTGCCGCCCATGCCGAGCGAGCTGATGCCCGCGATCCGGGGCCGGTCGTCGTCACGCGGCCACGGGGTGACCTCGGAGGTGACGCGGAACGGGCTGCTGTCGAAGTCGATCTCCCGGTTCGGGGAGGTGTAGTGCAGGGTGCCCGGGATGAGCTCGTTGCGCAGGGACTGGACGACCTTGATGAGCCCGGTGACGCCCGAGGCCCGGTCGAGGTGGCCGACGTTCGGCTTGATCGAGCCGAGCAGGCAGTACTGCTTGTCCTTGGTAGGGCCGAAGGCGCTGGTCAGGGCGGCGACCTCCATCGGGTCGCCCACCTCGGTCGCGGTGCCGTGCGCCTCGACGTACGAGATCTCGGACGGGTCGATCCCGGCCCGCTCGATCGCCCTGCTGACGCACCTGCGCTGCCCGTCGATGCTGGGCGCGAGGTAGCTGAACTTGAGCGCGCCGTCGTTGTTGATCGCGGAGGCGCGGATGACGGCGAGCACGGTGTCGCGGTCGGCGATCGCGCGGTCCAGGCGCTTGAGCGCGACCACGGCGGCCCCGTCGCCGAACATGCTGCCCTTGCCCTCGGCGTCGAACGTGCGCACGTGGCCGTCGGGCGACTCCTGGCCGCCCTCCTCCCACAGGTACCCGACCCGGTCGGGGATGCGTACGGACACGCCGCCGGCCAGCGCGATCTCGCAGTCGCCCCGGCGCAGCGCGTCGCTCGCCAGGTGCACGGCGACGAGGGAGGTCGAGCAGAACGTCTGCACGGCCACGCTCGGGCCCGAGAGGTTGAGGCGGAAGGAGACGTTCGTGGTGAGCGCGTCCTTGTCATTGCCGATCATCAGGGCGGACGGGTCGATGCCCATCTCGAACGCCCTCAGCCGGGTGAGCAGGTAGCCGCTGATGTTGGTGCCCGCGAACACGCCCACACTGCCCCGCGAATCGGGCGAACCGTACCCGGCGGCTTCGAGGACCTCCCAAGCCACCTCCAGGAAGATCCGCTGCTGCGGATCGGCCAAGGTCGCCTCACGCGGGTTGTAACCAAAGAATCCGGCGTCGAATCCCCGGATGTTGTCCAGGATCGGCCGGCTCCTGACATAGTTCGGCTGCTGGAAGGTCGCCGGACTAACCCCCGCGTCGATCAGCTCCTCGTCGGAGAATCGGGTGAACGACTCCACACCGGTGCTGATGTTGCGCCAGAACGTCTCGACGTTGTCCGCCCCGGGGAATCGGCCGGCCATGCCGATGATCGCGATATTCGACTCGTCCGCCGAGTGTTTCGAGTCGCCGGGTGAATGCTGCTGATCCATCAACATGCCTCAATTCACTACATGTCACTGAATTACCGACAGAAAAGGCGAGCGACCCGCGGCCCCCTGGCCGCGGGTCGGCACTTCAGAGCAGGTGCCCGCGCCCCCAGCCGCGCGTGAGCCTGCGGACGGCGAACGTGCCGGCGACGAGGCCGATCGCCAGCAGGACCCCGGCCGGTGCCAGGGTGCCCGCCGCGTCTCCGCGGACCGCGGCCTGCATCATCGTCAGGGCCCAGTAGCCGGGCGAGATGTGCGCGGCCACCTGGGCCCATTCGGGCATGATGCTCAACGGCACCAGGGCCCCGCCCAGCGAGCTGAGCGTCAGGGCGCCGACGTCGGAGATCACGCTGAGCTCCCCGTGGCTGCGGACGATCGTGGCGAGCGCCGCGCCGATCGAGAGCAGCGCGAAGGCCCAGATCGCGATCGCGAAGACCACGTACTGCGGGGCCCTCGGAATCGGCAGCCCGATGACGAGGCAGCCGTACACCAGCAGGATCGACTGCTGCACGACCATCACCACGAAGATCGGGATGGTCTTGCCGAGCAGCAGTTCGGTCGCCGGGGCGCGGCTCGCGCGCAGGCGGTCCCAGGTGCGCCAGGTGCGCTCGACGAGGATCGCGTTGCCCGCGATGGAGATCGCGAACACCGAGAACATCACCATCAGGCCGGTCGCCACCTGCGTGGCGCCGCCTTCGACGGCCCGGACGTACAGCGGCTTGAGCACCAGCATGAGCACCATCGGCATGGCGACGTAGCTGATCATCTGCCCCGGGTCGCGCAGCCGGATGAGCGTGTTGTGCTTGGCCAGCGCGCCGACGCGGTACGCGGCGCCGCGCAGGTTGTCGAGCAGCCCGGCGGGCGGCGGGGGTTCGACCCGGTGCTGGGTGTGCGGGGTGTCAAGGAGCATTGCTGACCGCCAGGGATCTGTAGAGGTCGTCGAGGGAGGGGTTGCGCACGTCGACGGTGCTGATCGGGCGGTCGGCACGGCTGAGCAGGTCGATCAGGGTGTTGGCCGGGTGGGTCGTCGAGACCGTGATCTCCTCTTCGTTGTCGAAGGTGAGCTGCACCTCGCCGGGCAGGCCGTCGACCAGCTCCTCGTGGGTGCCCCTGGCGATGACCCGGCCGTCCCTGACCACCGCGATCGTGGCCTGGAGCTCGGTGAGCTCGGGCAGGTAGTGGGTGGTGTAGACGACGGCGGCGCCCTCGCCCGCGCGCTGCTTGACCACGTCGAGCATCGCCTGCCTGGTCTCCAGGTCGGCGCCGGCCGTGGGCTCGTCGAGCAGCAGCAGCGCCGGCCGGTGGATGAGCGCGGTGGCGGCCTGGGTCCTGCGCTGCTGGCCGCCGGACAGGACCGCCGCGTGCCGGTCGATGAAGTCGCTCAGCCGCAGGGCGGCCACGATGTCGTCGATGGCGGTGGTGAGCGCCTGGCCACGCAGCCCGGCCAGCTTGCCGAACAGCTCCAGGTGCTCCCTGACGCTGACCGACGGGTAGAGCGCGATGTGCTGCGGTGCGACGCCGACCCGGCCTTTGACGGCGGACGGCGGCTTGCCGTCGATGGTGACGTGGCCGCCGTCCGGACGGGTCAGGTACGACACGATCTCTACGAAGGTCGTCTTGCCCGCGCCGTTGTGCCCCACGAGCCCGACGATCTCGCCCGCGGCCACGCTCAGGCTGAACTCGTCGAGGGCTCTGACCGGGCCATAACACTTGACAAGATCGATTGCCTCCAGCAATGTGTCACCTCCTCCAGTATTCACACCGAATGCGACGTCTACCCTTTGTCGGAAATTAATCGGTTGAATACGATTAACTGGGTGTTGCTGGCTACGATAGCGGGAGCCGGCCCAGGTGGCCGATGGCAAGAAGTGGCAGGAAAGAGTAGGCCACTGACCGGCGGTCGGATTTGGCCGCCATAACTGGTGAATCAGCACTACGAGCACGCTGTCATCAAATGACGGTAATTTGCTGCCAGTGCGCCCGTATCCGCACAACTAGAATGACTCACCTTTACCGCATAATCTGACCACCATGCGTGTGGGAACGTTGCTCGCGGCAGGGCAGGACTGCGACGTGTACGAGGCCGGGACCGGCAAGGTGATCCGGCGGGCCCGGGACGGCCGCAGCCTCGAACGCGAGGCGTCGGTCATGCGGCACGCCCGCAGGCAGGACTTTCCGGCGCCCGAGGTCTTCGACGCCGACGGGGCCGACATCCTCATGGAGCGGATCGTCGGCGTCAGCGTGTCGCGCGAGGCCACCCGGCGGCCGTGGCGCGCGCCCGCGTACGGGCGCCTCCTGGTGGAGCTGCTCCAGCGGCTGGCCACCGTACGCGCGCCCGGCTGGCTGCCCGCCGCCGAGGGGGCGCCCGGCAACAACCTGCTCCACCTGGACCTGCACCCCGGCAACGTGCTCGTCACCGCCGACGGTCCCCGGGTCATCGACTGGGCGAACGCCGGCCGTGGCGCGCCGGCCGCCGACGTGGCCTGCACCTGGCTGATCATCGCCGCCGCCCCCGTATCCGGGCCGGTCCGGCGGGCCGGCCGCGTCCTCATGGCGAAGGCGTTCGCGGACGCCGTCGACCGCCCGGCCGTGCTGCCGTACCTGACCGCGATGGCCGAGCGCCGCCGCGACGACGACAACACCCACGACGCCGAGCGGGCCGCCATCGACCGCCTGCTCGCCCGCGAGACGGCGACATCCTCCCCACGGCTCACGCCGAAAGACTCCACGCTCAAGGAGAACCGATGAACGAGCGGCGAAAGATCCGGGCGTCGGACGGCGATCGCGAGGTGGTCGCCGAGCGGCTCAGCGCCGCGCTGACCGAGGGCCGCCTCAGCATGCAGGAGTACGACGAGCGGCTGGGCCGGGCCTTCCAGGCGGTGACGTACGGCGAACTGGCGGACCTCCTGGGCGACCTGCCCCGCGCGAAGGCGAAACCGCAGCCCGCGCCGCGTGGGGCGGCGGTCCCGGCCGGGCTGCTGGCGACGCTGCCGAGATGGCTCAGGATCCTCTGGGCGATCTGGGCCGTGAAGGTGTCGATCAACGTCGTGGTCTGGGTCATGCTCAGCGTCTCTGACGCGTCCCTGGTGTACTTCTGGCCCGTGTGGATCATCGGGCCGCCGGGCGCCGCCCTGTTCGGGCTGTCGGCCGCGACCACCATGATCCGCCGTGGCCGCGTCCCCCTGGAAACCACCGCGACGCCCTCGCCCCTCGACGGCGGCTGACTGCCCAGAAAGCGGCGACGACAACCCTTAATTTCCTACCAAATGTGTGGGATAATGCTCGGCATGAGCTTGGATCGGACGCGCTCATCGAGCGAGCGTGCTGAGACACCGCTGACCGCCGCCATCATGGCCGGCCGCTGGATCCGCTCGGCGGCCGTCGACGACGAGCGCGGCCGGCACTGGCGGGCCAACCCCGACCCTCGGGGCAGGTCGGCCCTCGCCGCCGAACCGGCCTCGCTCTACGCGGGGGCGGCGGGCATCGTGCTGTTCTTCCTGGAGCTCGCCGCGGCGACGGGCCACGAGGCGTACCTCGACGAGGCCCGCGCGGGCGCCCGCTACCTCTCCGGCACCTGGGCGAACCAGACGAGCCTGTCGCTCTATCACGGTCTGTCCGGCACCGTGGTCGCGCTCGCCGAGGCCGGCTGGGTGCTCGGGGACGGTGGCTTCGAGGAGGCCGCCGTGGCCGCCGCCGACCGGATCGTCCGCTCCGCCCGCCCGCTCGACGGCGGCCCCGGCTGGTCGCGCGATCCCGCGCAGAGCGGCGACGGCGGCGTGGTGCTCGGCCTGCTGCACGCGTCCTCGATGCTCGGCATGCCCGCCTACCAGGACCTGGCCGTCGAGGCGGGCGCCCGCATCGCCCGCCTGGCCGTGCCCGGCCACCTGTTCGGCCACTCCACCGGCCTGCCCGACGGGCAGACCTGGCCCGGTGACTGCTCCGACCTGCCGGGAAAGCCCGGCGACGCGGCCGGTGGCCGGGCCGATCTGCCGGTGGACGCCGTCACGCCGGGCTTCCTGTCCGGCACGGCGGGCACGGCGTTCCTGCTCGCCCGCCTGTACGGCGTCACCGGCGACCCGCTCTTCCTCAACGCGGCCCGCAGAGGCGCCGGCTTCGTCCAGATGGTCAGCGTCGTGGCCGGGAGATGCGCCGCCGTGCCGCACCACGTGCCGCAGGGCCGGGGGCTGCACTACCTGGGCTTCTGCTCGGGCTCGGCCGGGGTGGCGCGGCTGTTCTACGAGCTGTACCGGGTCTCGGGCGAGGCCGACGACCTGGCCTGGTGCGAGCGGCTGGCGCACGGCATCGTCGAGAGCGGCGTCCCACACCGCCGTACCCCGGGCTTCTGGAACGTCTCCTGCCAGTGCTGCGGCACGGCCGGGCTGGTGGAGCTGTTCGTGGGGCTGTGGGCGGCGACGGGGCGCAAGTCGTACCTGGACTTCGCGAGCGTGCTCGCCGAGCACCTGATCGGCCGCGCGGCCGACCACGACGGGCGGGGGCTGCGCTGGTATCAGGCGTATCGGCGGCTGCGCCCCGGCGAGGTGTCGGCGGACACGGGCTACATGGTCGGCGCGGCGGGCATCGGCGCCGCGCTCCTGCACCTGGACGCCGCCCTCCAGGGCGACCAGGCCCGCCGGGTGATCCTGCTGCCGGACAACCCGTTCCCGTCGATCCCCGTGCCCGCGCACCGTCTGGGCCGTCCCGGCGCGCAATAGGAAAGCCACCGCATGGTGCTGTAAGTGACTTGTAAGTCAGATGTGAGCGTTGAGGCTTACGTTCCTTTTGCCAGAACACAGGGGGAACATCCTGAACGGAGCGCATCATGCGGCTGAGGGCCAAGAGCGTCCGCATCACCTGAGCATGAGGTGACCACATAGCCGGTGGGGGCCGGAAGGTGCAGGTCCGGCCCCCACCTCATGCGCCCTGGGCGAATTACGCCAACGGATCTTTCCAGCTTATTTGAAGCATCCATCCAGATATGTCAGGTCTGCATACAGTACGACCCGTGGGGGCTCCGGTAACCAGAACGAACGTGTGGAGCGAGCTACGAGTGACCTCCGCTCCTCAGCTGTCCGTGTCGATCTCTCCGAACTTGACCGCTCTCGCCATGATCGCCGACGCGCTGGCCGGCCGCAGGCGTGGCCTGCCCGAGCTGTGGCGGCGCGCGGTCCAGTCGAGGGTGAGCCCGCTGGGACGCGAGGCGGTCCTTCCGCTCGCGGCTCCCGGCTACTCCGTCGTGCCCGACAGCGTCGCGCCGATCACCCCCATGGACGACATGTCCGTGTCGGCCCAGGTGAGCGCGCTGAGCGACATACCGCCCGAGTCCTTGATCAAGGACCTGGAGCAGGCGTTCGGCGACGGGGCGCTGCCGACGCACTGGAGGGCCGCCGCCGAGCGGCCCGCCCGCTGGCTGCGCGGCTACGCCACCGCGCTCAACGACGTCTGGCACACCACCGAGCCGCTCTGGCAGCGGGCGCGGCCACTGCTCGACCGGGAGATCGAGCGCGTCGGCATCACCTCCGTCCGCGGCGGCCCCGAGCTGCTGCTGGGCTCGCTGAACGACCGCATTCGGTACGGCGAGCGCGGCCTGCTGATCGCCGACATCGAGGCCAGCACGTACGAGCTGGGCAACCGGCGGATCATCCTGGTGCCGATGCTGGCCGGCAAGGACGCCGTGATCGTCAGCCTGGACCATCCCGACGCGGTGTGGATCGCCTACCCGGTCCCCGGCGCCGAGTCGCTGTGGCGCCGGCCCGTCGCGCCCGCCGTGGACGAGTTGTCCGCCCTGGTCGGCCCGGTGCGCGCCGAGCTGCTCTGCCAGCTGGACCAGCCCATGACGATGAGCATGCTGGCCGCCAACGTCAAGATCGCGCCCAGCGGGATCACCTATCACTGCGACCGGCTGCACGCCGCGCGGCTGATCAGCAGGGAGCGGCGGGGACGCGAGGTCTGGATCGCCCGCACCGACCGGGCGGAGGAACTGCTGTCGCTCTTCCGACGCTGAGAGGGCTGGACACTGACCGAGGAGATCCGCTGTGGTCCTGAAATATCACCGTGAGGCGCTCGATGGGTGCGGGACGGCGGCGAAGAACGCGTCCGGTGCCTTCGCCGAGGTCGCCGCGTCCGTGTCCGGCGCGGCGATCGACCAGGCCGCCTTCGGCCGGCTGGACAATTCTGGGGCGCTGGCCGCGGCGGTGAGTGAGCTGACCGCGGCCGCCGGGACCACCGCGCGGACGCTCGGCGGGCATCTCCAAGCGGTGGAGCAGGCGCTGGACGCCGTGGACCAGACGTTCACGGGTGCCGACGGGGCCGCGGTGCGCCGGTGAGCGCCATCGACGACGTGCGAGGCGTACCCGGCGGCGCCGAGCTGGCCACGCTGGCCGCGACGCTGGTGGGCGACCCCGGCGCCGTGGGCCGCGTCGTCGGCGTGTGGCAGGCGGCGGCCGACACCGGCCGGGGCCAGACCGCCGCGGTCAGGTCGGCCGTCGGCGATCTGGACGCCGCCTGGCAGGGGGCGAGCGCCGACGCGTTCGTCACGTACATGGACCGGGCCGGGAAGATCGGCGACACGCTACAGAGCGTGCTGTCGCAGTGCGCCACGCACCTGGCCACGGCCGCCGAGGCCCTGCGGACGGCCGAGTCCCAGGCGAACGCGATCTGCCAGAACTACGCCGCCGCCGTCCGCGACTTCCAGGCCAGGAACCCGCAGGCCACGCAGGACCAGATCCGGCAAGGCGTGCAGGGGCTGGCCGGCGACGCCCGCAAGCAGCTGGCGGAGCAGCGGACGACCGCGAACAACGCTCTGGGCACGGCCGCGGCCGGCATCCGGGGCCTGCTCGGTGGCCTGGGCAGATCCACCGAGAACTGGCCGGAGCCGGACACGGAGCCCTTCGCCCCGGGCCCGGGAAGGGCTTTGGATTGGACCCCGTCGCGGCAACAGAACAGCACGACCCTCGCTGAGGCGAGCGGGACGAACGGGACCAGCGGGACAAGGGGCCAATCGCCGAGCCTGCCCGGGTTCGGCGGGTATGGGCCGAGCGGGCCGCCCCCGGCCGGCGGCGGACCGGCCCCGCAGGGACAGGTGGCCGACTGGATCACGCAGGCCGTCAACGTCCTCAAGGCGCAGGGCTACCCGGTCGAGAAGATGAACGCCAACGACATCTGGACCATCATCCGGCACGAGTCGGACGGCAACCCCAACGCGATCAACAACTGGGACTCCAACGCCGCCAAGGGCACGCCGTCCAAGGGGCTCATGCAGACGATCGACCCCACGTTCAACCGGTGGAAGCTGCCGGGCCACGAGAACATCTACGACCCGGTCGACAACATCATCGCCGGGGTCCGCTACGCCATCGATCGCTACGGCTCGGTCTCCAACGTGCCCGGTGTCGTCGGCACGAAGACCGGCGGCGGCTACCGGGGTTACTGAGCCGTTGAGGCAGTGGAGACGGGCTTGGCGGCGCGTGCCGGGTCGAGCACCGGCCCTTCGGGGATGAGCTGCAGCACGTT
This sequence comes from Nonomuraea aurantiaca, assembly GCF_020215705.1. Taxonomy (GTDB): domain Bacteria; phylum Actinomycetota; class Actinomycetes; order Streptosporangiales; family Streptosporangiaceae; genus Nonomuraea; species Nonomuraea aurantiaca. Next base: position 349,410 of record NZ_JAIWNB010000002.1, read on the forward strand.
GGCGGGCACCGGGGTGGCGCGCTTGGCGTCGTACCCCAGCTTGCCCAGCACGTCCGCGTTCGGCACGGCGTAGCGCCGTCCCTCGTCGGTCACCAGGTAGTACGACTGCACCGCGTCGAGCTGGCCGTCGCCGGGCAGGACGCCGGCGACGATCGCCCGGCCCGGCGGCAGCCGTACGAGATCCGTGGCGTCGCCGTGTGGCGCGGGCAGCGTGCCGCCCGACATGAGCCGGGCGCGGGCCGAGCCCTTGTCGGCGTCGGCGTAGACCGCGCAGAGCGGGCTCGCCGGGTCGTAGGCCGTCATCTTCGGCATCGACGCGGGCAGGCCGTCGGCTGGGAGCTTGGTGCGGGAGCGCGGGGCGGCGTTGGCCGTGGCCGCGTCGATCTTGACCTCGGCGGTCGTGCCGCCGCTGTAGGCCGCCGGGTCGCTCAGCAGGAGCGTCGCCTGTGTACGCGTGACGGGCGCCAAACCGTCGGCCAGCTGCACGTACCAGCGCGGCTCGCCGCCTGCGACGGCCGTGGCGCGGAAGACCTGCCCCACGGCGGCCTTGTCGCCACCGGGCCCGGTCACCGGCCGGCCCCGCCCCTCGATCGCGGGCGCGGCCAGGTCGGGCCCTTCCGGCAGCGCGTTCAACCAGGCCACGGGCACGGCCGCCGGGTCGGTGCCGCTCAGGCCGCGCGCGATCCCGGCGGGCACCCGCATCCGCGCGCCGCGCCAGATCGCCCAGGTCTGCCCGCCGACGTCCACGAGCATCGCGCCGTCCTCGGGAAGCGGCCGGTCACCCGCCTGCCGCCCGGCGATCAGCGTCACGTACGGCTTGCGCCCCGTGTCGCTCTCGCGCTCCTGCACGCAGACCGACCAGGGCCCGGAGGCGAGTCGATCGGCGGCCGGCAGCGAGTCGGGCGCCCCCGGGATGCCGACCGGCGTGCCGCGCTCGTACGAACTCAGCGCGTCCCTGGCGACCACCCGCTCAGTGATCTGCGGCGAGTCGAGCACGAGCCGCGCCGAGGCGTAGTTGGCCACCGGGATCAGCCTGCGCTGGGGCTGGCTGTAGACGTAACGGGCACCGGTCTCGCGCTCGATGATCAGCGTCCCCGGATCCCGCAGCGCCTTGGTGCCGCTGGGCCGGAGCAGCCCGACGACCGCGAACCCGACACCCAGCAGCACGGCGACCATGGCGCCGGCCAGAAAGCCGATGTTCTGGCGCCGCAGCGGCCACTCGGGCTGGTTCGGCTGGGCCCGCATCAGCGCCAGGCCGATCCGCTGGACCGTGAGCCGGTACGCCTGGTAGAGGTCCCGCTGGCTGTGCACGCCCACCTCCCCCGGAATTCGCCCGGCCCAATTTATCCAGACAAGAACGGCAAGAGCGCGACACTTCAACAGTTCTGTAATGGACATACTCGCCACGCATCCCCGGCCGCCACCGGGCATTCGCGGTCGTCGGCGGCTCGACGCTGTGCGGGCGATCGTGAGTCGGTTGAAAGGCACCCAGATCTGGGAGGCGGCGTGCTCCCCGTGTTCGTCGTGTACTTCCATCCCTCCGCGAGCCGCACCTGCGGGCGGGTGCCCGCGCGGTGCGGCAGGGACCAGCCCGCGTCGGCCATCGCGGCGGTGCCGCAAAGCATGCGGCCGTTGTCGACAGCCCGCCGCCGAGATGGAGGAGGAGCTGACAGACAATGATGAACATGACACGTGCGGTGTACGTCGCGGCGGGCGAGGCGGAAAGCAACAAGGGCGCGGTCGCCCTGGGCATGGTGGAGCTGCTGTCGCGGCAGGTGGAGACCGTGGGTGTGTTCCGTCCGGTGGTGCGGGCAGGCCGTGAGGACAACCTGATCAACACCATCCGGAGCAGGTTCCAGCTCAGCCTGCCCTATGAGATGTACGCCGGCGTCACCTACGACGAGGTGCACGCCGACGCCGAGCGTGCGGCCGGTGACATCGTGGCTCGTTACCGTGCGCTCGCGGGGCGATGCGACGCGGTGGTCGTGGTCGGGACGGATTACACCGATGTGGGCGCGCCGACCGAGTTCGAGTTCAACGCCAGGCTTGCCGCAGACCTGGGAACGCCCGTGCTGAACGTGGTGAGCGGGAGAGCCAGGACGGTCTCGGAGATCAGCGCCGCGGTCGAGCTGTCGTCCCGGCAATTGGCGCAGCACCACGCCCAGGAACTGGCGGTCGTGGTCACCCGGGCGGCTGCCGAGCGCATCGCGATCGACCACCCCACGCCGGTGTTCGTACTGCCTGAGGCTCCCTCCCTGCGCGCTCCCACCGTCGCCGACCTGCTGGATGCCTGTGACGGCAGGTTTTTCCTCGGCGAGCGCGACGGGCTGGGCCGGGAGGCGAGCGCGTTGATGGTGGGCGCGATGTCGCTGCCCGGCATCCTGGACCGCTACACCGAGGGCGCCGCGGTGATCATTCCGTCCGATCGGGCCGCCGCGCTGCTCCCGGGGCTGATCGCGGCACACGCGGCGCCGGGCTTCCCCGCCCTGTCGGCGGTGATCATGACGGGTGGCACGGATCTGCCCGCCCCGGTGGACCGGCTGCTACGCAGCATGGCCATTCCCCTGCCGGTCATCGCCACCGACCATGACACCTTCGACACCGCGACCCGCCTGTCGGCCGTGGCGGGCCAGTTCACGCCCGAAGCCGGCGGGAAGATCGACACAGCGCTGAGGCTGTTCGCCGAGCACGTCGACGGCCGGCTGCTGCTCGATCGGCTGGCCATCGCCAAGACCGACGTCGTCACGCCGCTGATGTTCGAGTACGAGCTGCTGGATCGGGCACGTACCCGGCGGCGGCACATCGTGCTGCCAGAGGGCGAGGAGCCGCGCATCCTGCGCGCGGCGGACGTCCTGCTGCGCCGCGGCGTGGCCGAGCTCACTCTGCTCGGCGACGAGAAGCGGATCAGGGTACAGGCCGCCCAGCTCGGCCTGGATCTGGACGCGGCCAGGGTGCTCAGCCCGTTCGACGCGCAGCTGCGCGAGCGGTTCGCCCGCGAGTACGCGAGAGTCCGGGCGCACCGGGGAATGACCACCGAGCTGGCCCGCGACACCGTCACCGACGTGTCCTACTTCGGCACGCTGATGGTCCACACCGGCATGGCCGACGGCATGGTCTCGGGCGCGGCGCACACCACCGCGCACACCATCAGGCCGGCGTTCGAGATCCTGCGCCTGGGGCTGGTCTCCAGCGTGTTCTTCATGTGCCTGGCCGATCGGGTGCTGGTCTACGGCGACTGCGCGGTCAACCCCGATCCGAGCGCCGAGCAGCTTGCCGACATCGCGATCTCCTCGGCTCGCACCGCCGCCCTGTTCGGCGTCGACCCCAAGATCGCGATGCTGTCGTACTCGACGGGTGCCTCAGGTGCCGGCGCCGATGTCGACAAGGTCCGCACCGCCACCGAGCTGGTCCGCGAGCGCCGTCCCGACGTGATGGTGGAGGGGCCGATCCAGTACGACGCCGCGGTCGACCCCTCGGTGGCGCGGACCAAGATGCCCGGCAGCCAGGTGGCCGGCCACGCCACCGTCTTCGTGGTGCCCGATCTCAACACCGGCAACAACCTTTACAAGGCCGTCCAGCGCAGTGCCGGCGCCGTCGCGGTGGGACCGGTGCTGCAAGGATTGCGCAAGCCCGTCAACGACCTGTCTCGCGGTGCCACCGTCTCCGACATCGTCACCACCGTGGCCATCACCGCCGCCCAGGTACGCGACGACGAATCAACCGCCGACCGCGAGGACGCGGACACCCGTTCATCGGTGGAGCGCGTCCGGGGTGTCGTCCTCCACTAGGAAGCCGCCGGGCCCGGCGTGGTTCAGTAGCGGTAAGGCGAGAGGCGGCTGCCGAAACAGCCGCCTCTCAGACGATGGTTCTCGGTGATCTCGGCGCTACATCGTGTCGCAGGGAAGGCCCCAGCTCGAATAGCCGCCGCCAGGCTCATGGTGCCAGAGTTCGGCACAGATGTTGGTGCCTGCGGACGCCGGCCAGGGATTGTCGAACGTCAGTGCGACGCCGGCGTAGGTGTAGGTGCCGGAGTTGGTGTCATGGCCAGGGCTCCAGACGTGGATGTGGTAGGTGCCGTTGGGGCCGCAGCGGCTTTGGTGCTGGAGCTTGATCCTGTTGTTCTGCGCCCAGAGCCCGAGGCACCTGCTGATCCCGGCTGGTTTCTTGGCCAGGTTGGTGGTTGTGGCAGAAGCAGGTGTCACCGCGACCGTCGCGGTGGCCGCGAGAACGGCCGCCGTGGTCAGGAAACGGCCCAGAAGTCGGGCCTTCTTGGACTTTCGTGCTGTCTGCATCGAGTCTCCCCGTGAGTTCGACAGTGGGATTGCAGTCAGCCTCACAGTGCGCGGTTGCCGTCACCAGGACTTGCGCCGGTCATTCCCCGGACTTTCCTGCTGGCTGGACCTCAGCTTCACGCCCATCCAGCACGAGCGGGGGTTCGTTGCGCCGGGCCCAGCAGCTACAAGGTCGATCAGCGGCAACGAGGCGGGAAGCCGTCCCTGCGCCTCAGCTGACCAGCCCGCGGATCGTCTCGTACACATCCAGTACGGCCAGCGCCAGCGGCAGCAGGGCGATCATCAGCACGATGTCGAGGATGTCGGCCAGCCGCCCCCAGAACGGAGTGGGCCGCGACGCCGAGAGCCAGAGCGCCACCCCGGCCACCAGCAGCGCGAGCACCACCAGTGCGGGCACCACCCCGAACAGCACCATCTCGCGGGCCGACCCCACCGCCACGGCCAGGAGCGGCAGACCGGAGCCGAGCAGGGCCGAGGTCAGCAGCCACATCCGCTGGGCCCGGCCTTCGAAGACGCGGGCGCGCAGCAGCAGCGCGGCCGAGAGTGAGAGGCTCATCGCGATCGCCGGCCAGGTGCCCGCCACCGCCAGGAGTATCTGGGCGCCGAGCGTGAGGAGCGAGACCCCGCCGAGCAGGCCCGTGCAGAAGGCGTCCGCGACGACCGTCCGGTCGATCACCATCCGGCCGTCCAGGTCGCCGCCCTCGCGGCGTAGCTCGTCGGCGGTCGTCGGCAGGGCGGGCAGCGGCAGCCCGGCCAGTCTGAAGGAGACCGACGGCACCACCGTCGTCAGGCCCACGGCCAGCGTGGCCAGCAGGGCGGCCACCCCGGCCGCCGGTACGGCGAGGACCATGACCGCCAGCGCGCCGAGCAGGCCGCAGAACGCGGCGAAGGCCACTCCGAGGAATGTCGGCAGCCCCTGGGCGACGGCGAACCCGATGGCCGTGGCCAGCATCAACGTGACCCCGAACGCCGCCAGCAGGTGCGGCGCGCCCAGCCCGGTCAGGCCGGTCGGGGAATCGGGGCCGAGCAGCCCCGCGACGAACCCGTACGGCAGGGCCGCGTACCCGATCGCCGCCCCCGCGCCCGCGTCGCCCAGGGCCCGCGACAGTGCCGCCGCGGCCAGCAGCAGCACCAGCGCGATCCCCGCCGCGACCATGGCGGCGGGCGTCCAGGGCGGGCCGGTCAGCAGCAGGGCGGCGGCGCCAGCGCCCAGCGCCACCGCGGCGGTCCGCAGCCCGTACGACCTGGTGACGGCGGGCTGCCACCGGCTGGTGCGTTCGAGTACGCCGGTCGCGACGGCGTCGGCCACGTCGTCGAAGACGGTCTCCGGCAGCTCGTGCCCCCGGGGCCGCAGGTGCAGCAGCTCCCCGTCGTGCACGGCCAGGTCCGACAGCGTGACGTTCACGTCGAACGGTTGCCCGCCCACGCGCTGGAGCACCCAGCCGCCATGGGCCAGCCCGGCCTCCGCCAGCCCCTCGCCCGCGATGCGCAGCAGCGTCGGCAGCATGCTCGCCAGCGGCATGTCCGAGGGCAGGCCGAGATCGAGAGACCCCCGGGGGGTGACGATCGTGACCCGGCACAGGTCGGTTCCGGTGGCGCTCACGTGGAGGAGTGTAGGGACTGGGTCCCCGCCGCGCCGCCGTAAATATGTCGAGAAAATTTGAAATGTCGCTGAATACGTGGTCTGACGGGCTTTTATGAGGGTTGTTGGGTGGCCGGTTCGGTGAGGTGCGGTGAGCGGCAACACATGGGTGGTGCGTCGGCCCGACCGGCGCAGGCCGCCGGAGCAGCCGAGCGGTGAGGTCCTGCTGGAGCCGCCACCCGAGATCCCCGAGACGGTCACGGGCGGTGGCCTGACCCAGATACTGACCTACCTGCCGATGATCGCCGGGGCGGGCGCGATGGCGCTCATGTTCACCGGCGGCGGCACGGGCAACCCGATCATGATGGTCTCCAGCGGCCTGTTCGCCGTCTCGATGGTGGGCATGACGATGGGCCAGATGCTCAGGAACACCGGCGAGCGCAAGAACCGCATCAACGGCCAGCGCCGCGACTACTACCGCTACCTGGAGCAGGTGCGCAAGCGCGTACGCAAGGCCGCCGAGCAGCAGCGCAAGGCCATGACCTGGAACCATCCCGACCCCGTCACGCTGTGGTCGCTGGTCATGACCTCGCGGCTGTGGGAGCGGCGCCCCCGCGACGACGACTTCGGCCAACTGCGGATCGCCACCTCCGCGCAGCGCCTCGCACTGCCGCTCATCCCGCCCAAGAGCAGGCCGATCGAGGACCTCGACCCGATGTCCGCCGGGGCGCTGCGCCGCTTCGTCCGTACCCACGCCACGGTCCCCGGCCTGCCGGTCGCGCTGGCGCTGCACTCCTTCGCCCGGATCACGCTCGCGGGCGAGCCGGAGGCCGTCCGCGGCCTGGTCCGCGCCGCGCTGGCCCAGGCGGTGGCCCTGCACTCGCCCGAGGACCTGCGGGTCTCCGTGTGCACCGGGCCCGAGCACGCGGCCGAGTGGGAGTGGGTCAAGTGGCTGCCGCACGCCTTCCATCCCGAGGAGGAGGACGGGGCGGGCCCGGTCAGGCTGGTCACCAGGGACCTCGGCGAGCTCGACGACCTGCTCGGGTTCGAGCTGAAGGACCGGCCGAGGTTCAGCAGGGGCCTGGCGCAGGACGTACTGCCGTACCACGTGGTGATCCTGGACGGCGGCCGGGTGCCCGCGGGCAGCCAGCTCGGCACCGACGCCATCGAGGGCGTGACCGTGATCGACCTCAGCGGGTCGGCGGGACAGGCGCCCGCGCAGCTCTCGCTGAATCTCGACGTCACGGCCGACGAGGTGGTCCGGGTCGTCGAGGACGACATGGGCAAGCAGGTCAGGACCGTGCTCGGCCGGCCCGACGTGCTGGGCCTGCCCGCGTTCGCCGCGCTGGCCAGGCAGCTCGCGCCCATGCGGGCCGGCGCGGCCGGCGGGGCGGAGGAGGAGGGCGACGCGTTCGCCACCAACACCACGCTCACCGACCTGCTCCGCATCGGCGACGCCCGCCGGATCTCGGCCGCCGTCACCTGGCAGGCGCGACCGGTCAGGAACCGGCTGCGCGTCCCGCTCGGCCTGGGCGCCGACGGCCGGCCCGTCGAGCTCGACATCAAGGAGGCCGCGCAGGGCGGCATGGGCCCGCACGGGCTCGTGGTCGGCGCCACCGGCTCCGGCAAGAGCGAGTTGCTGCGTACGCTGGTGCTCGCGCTGGCGATCACCCACTCCTCAGAGGTACTGAACTTCGTCCTGGTCGACTTCAAGGGCGGCGCGACGTTCCTGGGCCTGGACACGCTGCCGCACGTCTCGGCCGTCATCACCAACCTGGAGGACGAGCTTCCGCTGGTCGACCGCATGCACGACGCGCTGCACGGCGAGCTGGTACGCCGCCAGGAGCTGCTGCGCTCGGCCGGCAACTACGCCTCGGTACGCGACTACGAGCAGGCCCGCGAGCAGGGCGTCCGGCTGAGCCCGCTGCCGACGCTGTTCATCGTGCTGGACGAGTTCAGCGAGCTGCTGTCGGCCAAGCCGGAGTTCATCGAGCTGTTCGTGATGATCGGGCGGCTCGGCCGCTCGCTCGGGGTGCACCTGCTGCTCGCGTCCCAGCGGCTGGAGTCGGGGCGGCTGCGCGGGCTGGACACACACCTGTCGTACCGGATCGGGCTGCGGACGTTCTCGGCGGCCGAGAGCCGGGCGGTGCTGGGCGTCGCCGACGCGTACTCGCTGCCGCCCGAGCCGGGCAACGCCTACCTGATGTTCGAGACGACCGGGATGACCAGGTTCAAGGCCGCCTACGTGTCCGGTCCCTACCAGGTGGCGCAGCGGGAGAACCGCGCGGTCGCCGCCCGTCCCGGCCACCAGGGCAAGATCGTCTGGTACGGCACCGAACGGGTGCCGCTGCCACCGCCGCCCGCCGTCGAGCCCGAGCCCGTCGCCGAGGACCGGGAGCAGCAGGACAGCCTGCTCAATATCGTCGTCGACCGTCTGAACGGACAGGGACCCGCCGCCCACCGGATCTGGCTGCCCCCGCTCAAGGAGCCGTCCTCGCTCGACCGGCTGCTGCCGCCGGTCCAGGCGACCGCGTCGCACGGGCTCACCGCCGCCGGCACCGGCCAGAACCGCCCCGGCCGGCTGCACGCCGTGGTGGGCATCGTGGACAGCCCGTTCGACCAGCGGCGCGACCCGTACTGGCTGGACCTGTCGGGCGCGGCGGGCAACGCCGCGATCATCGGGTCGCCGCAGACGGGCAAGAGCACGCTGCTGCGCACGCTGATCACCGCGCTCGCGGTCACCCACACGCCCAAGGAGGTGCAGTTCTACTGCCTCGACTTCGGCGGCGGCACGCTGTCGGCGCTGGCCGGGCTGCCGCACGTCGGCGGCGTGGCGACCAGGCTGGACACCAACCGGGTCCGGCGGACGGTGGCGGAGATGACCGCCCTGCTGGCGCGCAGGGAGCGGCTGTTCGTGGAGCGGGGCATCGACTCGGTCGCCACCTACCGCCGTCTCGTGGCCGCAGGCGAGTACGAGGGCGACGGCTGGGGCGACGTCTTCCTCGTCGTGGACGGCTGGGCCACGATGCGCCAGGAGTTCGAGTCGCTGGAGGCGCCGCTGAGCGAGCTGGTCTCCCGGGGGCTCGGCTTCGGCATCCACGTCGTCGGCACGGCCAACAAGTGGTCGGAGTTCCGGTCGAACGTACGCGACATGTTCTCCACCAGGCTGGAGCTCAGGCTGGGCGACTCCTTCGAGTCGGAGATCGACCGCAAGGCCGCCGCCAACGTGCCCGAGGGCGCGCCGGGCCGCGGCCTGACCCGCGAGGCGCTGCACTTCCTCGCCGCGCTGCCCCGCGTGGACGGCAAGGCCACCGTGGACGACCTGGCCGAAGGGGTCGCCGCGCTGGTGGCGGACGCGGCGAGCGCCTGGCACGAGCCACCGGCGCCGCCCGTACGGCTGCTGCCCGACCGGTTCCCCGTGCACACGCTGCCCGGACCGGACGAGAGCGGCCCGCGCATCCCGATCGGCATCGACGAGGCCGCTTTGGCGCCCGTGTCGCTCGACTTCGACGCCGACGCGCACTTCGTCGTCTTCGGCGACACCGAGAGCGGCAAGACCAACCTGCTGCGCGTCGTCGCCGAGGGCATCGTCGACAGGTTCACGCCGCTGGAGGCGCGGATCGTCATCATCGACTACCGGCGCTCACTGCTCGACACGGCCGACAACGAGCACCGGATCGGCTACGCCGCCTCCAGCACCGCCGCGGCCACCGTGCTCAAGGGCATCCACGAGGTCATGCAGACCCGGCTGCCGCCGCCCGACCTCACCTCCGAGCAGCTGCGGACCAGGAGCTGGTGGACCGGCCAGGACCTGTACGTGATCGTGGACGACTACGACCTGGTGGCCACGTCCGCCAATCCGCTGGCCGTCCTCGGGGACCTGCTGCCACAGGCCCGCGACATCGGCCTGCACCTCATCCTGGCGCGGGCCATGGGCGGCGCGGGGCGCAGCCTGCTCGACCCGGTCGTGCGGCGGTTGAAGGAGATGAACACCCCGGCCGTGCTGCTGTCCGGGCCCCGGGATGAGGGGGCGCTGTTCGGTAACGTGCGGCCGCAGCAGCTTCCGCCGGGGCGGGGGTTCTATGTGGACCGGCGTTCGGGGGCTCGTCTCATCCAGACGGCCTATCTGACGCCGCCGGAAGCGGGTTAGAAAGATCACTTACCCGGGTCAGCTCATGGCGTCGAGGGCCTCCCGGCAGCGGCGGAGCAGTTTCTCGTCATCGACGATCTGCGCGCTGCCGTATCCGCCGTCGGACGCATTGTGCCTGCGCGCCCGCCTCAGCTCGGCTTCCAGGCACGGCCGGACCTCCACCGCGGCCCGCCCTAATTCCGCGCAGAGCTCGGCCGCCTCCGTCCGGGTGTGCCTGTTGAGCTCCCACACCCGCCGCACCACCGGCAGCGCCGCCTCGGGGTCGCCGGTCAGCCGGTAGAGGGCGCGGGCAGCCGTCAGCGGGACCCAGCCGTACTGGTCCTTGCGCCTGGCCAGCCGCCGCAGCAGGGCGATCCTGGCCTTCTCGGCCCGTTCCCGCTCCGCCATCGCAGGGGCCAGGTAGCCGAGGAGGTCCGCCGCCGCCCGGCTGGCGTACGTGTCGTCCCCGCCGAGGTAGCGGTCCACGACGGCGACGGCCGCGCCCACGTCCCCTGTGACCGGCCACAACGCCTTCGCTGCCCGGATGGCCGGGCCTGGCTCGGGTGAGGCCGCGGCCTCCCGCAGGATCGGCGCGCCCGCGGCGGCCACCGGCCCGATCGCCGCAAGGGCCGCCAGCAGGCCCTCGGTGACCGGCCGGCCGAGCAGGTCGGGCAGGGCCTCGGCGGCCCCTGGCCCGATCCTGGACAACGCCCAGCAGATGCTCTCGTGGCGGTGGTCGTGCGGCTTGTCCGCAGGCAGGTCGCGCAGGCGGCGGCGCAGCAGGGGCAGCAGGGGCGCGGCCCGCGGCCCGAACCCGCCCACGAGCTGGGCCACGTCCCTGGGCATGCGCTCGCGCTCCAGCACCCAGGCCAGCATCGGCAGCGCGCGGTCGTCCCCCGTGCCGCTGAGCGCTCGCAACGCAGGACTCACCGTCGGCTGGTCGCGAGGCCATTCGACGACCCACGGCAGCTCCGCGTCTTCCGGCCCCGTGTGGTCCGCCACGCGCCTCTCCGTGGCGGCCAGGACCTCCGCCAGGGCGTCCGCGGCGGGCGCCGCCAGCTCGCCCAGATCCTCCAGTACGCCGACCGCCCTCGACATCACGACGGCGCCCGGCCGCCCTCTTCCGCACCCGTCGAGTACGCGTTCGCCGAGGGTCGAGACGAGCCCGGCGTAATCGCCGCGCCAGTTGGCGAACAGGACGTGCGCGGGGCCCATGGCGTCCACCTGGCGCTCCCAGTCGGGTGAGCGCAGCAGGGCTGTCAGAAGGCGTACCCGGTCGTCCACGCGGTCGCCCAAGCCTTCGGACACGGTATGCACGAGCTCGCCCGCCCGTGGCGCGCGCCGGCCCACGTCGCGTTCCGCACGTGCCCGCCGCAGCGCGCCGACCAGGGTCGGGGTCTCGAAGTCCGCGTGCGGGGCGGCCGGGGGCGTGCCGGTCCCGTAGAGGGCGGTGAGCAGTTCGAGCGCCTCGCCGACCTCGACCGCCGGACCGCCGCCCAGCGAGGCCAGTTCCGCCAGCGCCACCAGTCTGACCTGCGGATCCGCCTCCGTCGCCAGGACCCGCCCCAGCCAGTCGCGTACGCCCGCCGCGCCGCCCTGTACGCCCTCCACGCCACCCGCCGCACTGCCCGGGCGGCCGCCCAGCGCGGCCACGGTCCGCACGATGGCCGCCCGTACCCTGAGATCGTCCTCGCCCCCCAGGCGGCCGGTCAGGCTTGTCACCGCGGCCCGCGCCCCGTCCACGCAGGCGGTCAGGAGCCCGGCCACGGCCTCGCGCACCTTCGGGTCGGGGTCGCCGAGCAGGCGCTCCCACAGCGGGTACGCGGTCACGGCCCTATTGGCCTTCTTGTACGGCCCACTCAGCTCAGTGGGGTCCTCGGCCGAGGCGATGTTCGCCAGCAGCTCCACCACCTCCGCCCGGCCCGGCAGATCCGGGGCCGAAGCGATGCGAAGGAGGAAGGGGATCGCCGCCAGGGTGCACGGGTAGACGTCGCCCTGGTGGTGCACGGCACCGTACATGCCGTCCAGGGCCGTCTCGCGGACGGCGGGGTCGGGGTCGGCCAGGCCGCGAAGCCATGCGGGAACCTCCCTGGCGAAGCCATAGGCATGACGCATACGGCTCCACCGGACGTCATCCAGCCCGGCGAACAGGCCCGCTTCATCTGCCATGGACGAGATCCTGCCGCAGCCCACCGACACTCCGGCCGACGGCCCCACGAGGGGTGCTCGGATCGGCCGGCGGCTACCTGCTCCAACCAATGACGCTACGGCTCGTCAAGAACACCACGTCCTTGTCGGCCGTGTCAGGCCGGCACGGGTGTCGGCTTGTTGATGAGCGCGATGTTCATCCAGAAGCCGGCCGAGGCGAGCACCATCATCAGGGTGGCCATCGCCTTGTCGTCGTAATGCTTGGCGACCTCGGTGTACAGGTCGTCCGGTACCCGTTCCTCGCCCCGCGCGCCGGGCTGGAAAACGGCGTCGGTCAGCGCCAGCGCGGCCTGCTCGGCGTCGGTGAAGTACGGCGCGTCCCACCAGGTCGCCACGGCGGCGATCCTGGCCTCGGACTCGCCCGCCTTACGCAGGTCGACCGAGTGCCGCATCACCTGGTAGGTGCTGCCGACGATCTGGCCGGCACGCAGGTAGACCAGGCTGGTCGTGGTCGCCGGCACCGAGCCGTTGCAGGTGGCCTTGACCATCGCGCCGGCCAACTCCTGGATCTCGGGCAGGTGCGTGTTGGCGTCGGGGATACGTGGTCCCACGGTGTCCTCCATGGTGCTGGGGAAATGTTGTCGTCCCTATGAGCCCTCGCGTACCGGCGATGTGACAGGCGGCGGAGCAATTCCGGCGGCATCGGCGAACTGGCGGACCCGCTCGGGGTCGCGTAGCCCGTCGATCGCGACGATCCGGTCGCCCGAGACGGTGAACACCAGCACGGCGAACGGCTGGTCATCGATCGTGATCAACGCGCCGACCACGCCGTTGACCAGCACAGGTCGCAGCCGCCCGCCGCGCGGGCCGCGGGCATGCCTGGCCACGGCCGCCGCGCCGCGGACGACGACACGCTGCCCGTCGACCCGGAAATCGGAGGTCAGGACGACATCGGGATCGAGGATCTGGACCAGGGCTTCGAAGTCACCGGCCCGTGAGGCAGCGTAGAAGGCGTCGACCACCTGCCGCTGCCGCGCCAGATCCGGGTCGGGCGAGGGGATCTCGGCGCCGTTCACCCGGCGCCGTGCCCGGCTGGCCAGCTGCCGCGCGGCGGCCGGCGTGCGGCCCACGATCCCGGCGATCTCGTCGAACGGCAGCTCGAACATGTCGTGCAGCACGAACGCCAACCGCTCGGCCGGACTGAGCCGGTCGAGCACCACGAGCAGGGCCAGCCCCACCGAGTCGGCCAGCAACGCCTCCTGCTCGGGGTCGAGATCGCTGTCCATGATCACGACCGGCTCGGGCAGGCGCGACTCCGCCGGCCGCTGCCGCCGGGAACGCAGCATGTGCAGGCATTCCCGAGCCACAACAGTGGTCAGCCAGCCGCCGAGATTGTCGATCTGGTCCGTGTCGGACCGGCAGAGCCGCAGCCAGGCGTCCTGAACCGCGTCATCGGCCTCGGCCATCGAACCCAGCAGCCGGTAGGCCGCCGCCCGCAGCCGGGGCCGGTGCTGCTCGAAACGCTCGGCCAGCCACTCGGTCTCCTCCATCGGTCACATCATCCCCTCGTCAAGGCTCAAAGACATGAACCCGCGAAGGCGCCGAATGTGACAGGATCGCACAAGCCACTGAGGCCGCCTGAACTGCCAAGAACCAGGATCTTCTAGGAGCCGTCCACGCGCCGGTGGATGCGGGCGAGCTCGGCCATCGCGTTCTCCATGGCCCTGTCGTAGGTGTCCTGCGCGTTCTGCAGGCGCAGCTCGGCCGGGTTGCCCTCCTCGGTGAGGTCCGGCGGGGCCGCGCCCCACCGCTCGGCCATGAGCGCGTTCGACTTGTCCTGCAGGTCGGCCAGTGACGCGCCGATCAGCTCCAGGATCGTGGTGGCCAGCTTGTCCGAGCCCCAGCGGAGGGCGCGCGGGTTGATGTCCAGCGCGGTGACGCCCTGGGTGGAGCACTCCACCGTCACCAGCTTCTCCGCGTCCTGGGCGAACCCCTGCACGGCCAGGACCTGCTCGTACAGCTCCGCGAACCCGTCCAGGGGGCGCTGGGTATCGGCGATCATGCGGTCGATGGCCGCTTCGTCGAAAGCCGGCATCACACTTCCTTCGTCGGGTTCGGCTGGTTGTGCTGGGTTGGACCCGGCTGGTTGCCCTGCGGGAGGGCCGTCTCGGTGAGGTCGTCGGCCGCGGCCGAGTTGGCGAGCATTCCGCCGCCTATCGCGGTCGCGCCGCCGAAGAGCAGCTTCTTGACGGGCGACACCTTGGTGAACCGGCCGGCGATCTTGCCGGCCAGGCTCTCCGAGCCCCTGAGGAACGTCTGCAGCTTCAAGGCGCCCTGACCGGCCTGCTGGTCGGCCCGGCGGCCGAATATCGTCGCCGCCACCTCCGCGGCGGGCCGGACATAAGGATTGACCCGCCCGAGCTGGTAGATCGTCCCCGCCAGGAGGATGGCGGCGCCCACGTCGAACATCAGGTTCCCGGCGAAGTCGAGAGTGTCGGCCGAGGTGCGCATGGAGTCCGCCGTGGCCTGCGGCAGGTCGGCCTTGTCGGCGACCTCGTCGCTGTGCGTGTCGACCGTCTGCTGGAACAGCTCGGCGCTCGTCGCCATCCAGTGCACGTCCTTGACGGACTCCTGGACCAGCTGGGGGTGCTCGCGTAGCCCCGCCGACAGTTCCTCCCAGTGTTGCGCGGCCTGGCGCAGCTCGGGGGTGTCGGCGGCGGTGAGGGCGATGATCAGTCCGGCGTACTTCGCGCGCCCGCCGCCCAGCAGCGCCGAGCCCAGCTGGGCCATGGCCGCGCCGGCGATGACGGACTGCGGTTGTGTCGGCATGTGTCCTCGCTCTCAGACTTGCTCTCGGACGGTGGCTCTCAGACGGCCGTGACGCGGGTGGCCGCGCCGTCGCCCTGTACGGCGGTGTTGGCCGTGTCGAACGCCTTCGACTCCATCTCGGCCAGCTCGTGCCTGGTCGCCGACACGTACTGGTGGGCAGCCAGCTTGACCTGGTCGAGCGCGTCCGCCAGCGACGAGCCGAAGAAGCCGAACAGGCCGTAGGCGCCGGAGTGCACGTTGAGCCCCGCGACGACGCGGGTCATGTCGTTGAGACGCTGCATGGGCTTGCCGGCGATGTTGCGGCCCACCTCACGGACGGAGTCGGCGTTCATCTCCATGCGCTTGAGGTCGCTGTCGGATGTCATCGTCAGTCCACCACCGGTCGGCCGGGATCGTACGCGGGACGGAACAGGCCCGGCTCGTCTGGGGGCGGCGGGGCCGTCCGGTGCGCGACCGGCGCACCCTCGTACCCGGCCGGGCCGCCGCCCATCGGCATGAACGGCATGCCACCGGTACCGGCGGCCGCCCCTGTGGGGCCGCCGGACGATGTGGGTTGCGTGGCGGGCCACGTTCCGTCCACGACCGGTACGACGCCGGGGCGTAGGGACGGGCCGGTCTCGCGCGGGAGGCCACCGAGCGGGCTGCGGGCCTGGTCGGCGATGGGGCTGCTCTCGTCGAGGACGGAGCGCATGGGGCCGGACCGGTACGGGTCACCGGTCCGCGCGCCGTCGGTCCGCTCGGAGGAGGTCCGCAGGTTGTCGGTCCGCGGGTCACCGGTCCGCGTCGGGTCGGCCCGCGTCGGGTCGGTTCGCGCGGTGTCGGGCCGGGTGCCGGTCAGGGAGCGTGTCGGCTCGGACGTGGTCGGGTTGGTCCCGATCGGCGCGGGGCCGGTCGTCGGCGGGTACCCGGTGAGCTGGGCCACGGAGGGCGTTGCGCCGGTTGACGTGATCAGCCCGGGGACCTGGCCCGGCGTCGTCCCGAGGGTCGGGGGAGTGGCGGTTCCAGGGACCGCCGCGGCGAGTGGCGTTGCGGGCGGTGCGGCCAAGGTCGGTGACGCCGCCGGATCCACACCGGCCAGCCGGGCGACCGGGCGGGTGGACTCCAGGTCGATCCCGCCACCGGTCGGCGTGCTGTCGCGCACGACCGGCGCCGGCAGGTACGGCGCGCTGGAGGCCAGGTCGGCGTCCCATGGCAGCCGCGCGGGAAGGGTTCCGTGCGCGTCCGCCAGGCGGCCGTTCAGATCCGCGAGGAAGCGCCGGGCGTCGGCGTCGGGGTCGTTGCTCAGCTCCCGGGAGATGTACGAGCCGGTGTCCACCGTGGCGTACTGCTCCCGGGTGGCCTGCTCGAACTGCTCCTTCGCCGTGGCCAGCGCACGACTGGCCTGCTGGACGGATGACGGGATGTCGTCGATCTGGCTCCGCAGCGTGCCGAGATACGACTGCACCCGCGCCATCCGCCCGAGCATGGCCCGCGCCGACTCGCCGCCCCAGTTTCCATCGGAGACGAGACGTGAGGCGTAGTGGGACAACTCCTTGATCGTCTGGTCGAGGAGCGTGCCCGCCGACTGGTAGGCGTCAGCGACACCGCCGAACTCCTCCGGCCGGGTGTTCATGATCAACCGCCGGATCGAGTCGCGCCCGCCGTAGCTCTTGGGAGCGCCCGCCGGCAGCGCGCCCTCCTTGATCGGCTTCGGTTCTCCCAACGGGGCCTCTATCCGGCAGATCCGGTACGGCGAGCGGTCTCGCCGGCCCGCTGGTCGGCGTCCCTGATGGTGTTCGCGGTGGCGACCAGGTCTTCGACGACCCTGCTGACCAGCTCGGTCACGAACCCCATCGTGTCCACCGTTGCCATGCGCGCCCGTTGCATGGTCTCGGCGTACCCCCGTGCCACGTCCCAGTCGCCGACGGCCGGGAACGACAGGTCGGGCACCCGGTGCCCGGCCGACTCCAGCAGGGGCAGCAGATCCCTCGACATCGCCCCCGCCACGTCCAGCAGCGCGTCCGGCCGGCACATCGCCTGGTCACCGGCCGCCGCCGGGTCGATGACCAGCTCGGCGGGTATCCCGTTGTCGCCTTCAGCCATCGTTCGGCTCAGGTGCCCCAGCGCCGGACGTTGGCCTGCTCGGCGTCGCGCATGATCTCGGTCGCGTCGTGCAGGGCCGGGCCGAAGCGCTGCATGGTGTCACCCATCGTCACCACGGCCTCGTTCCACTGGCGCTTGGCCTCCAGGTAGACGCCCTTGGCGGAGCCGTCCCAGGTCTCCAGGATCTTCAGGTCGTTCTCGAGGTCGGTCAGCTCGCCGACGAGGTTGGCGTAGGCCCGGCCGAGCTCGGCCGCGATCTCTTCCATCTCGTCGAAGTTGGCGAGGATGATGTCTCCGCCACCTGTCATTGGGATCCTTCCCTGACGTCGATCCCGCTCATCGGACGGCACCGCCGTTGAGCGCGGCCATGAGGTTCTTCGTGACGGCCTGGGTGGAGGTGCTGGCCTCCTCGTACTCGATCCCCGAGCCCTTGAGGTTCTCGGCGATCTGGTGGAGGGCGTCGATGACCTTCTTGAACTGCGGGTTCCACTCGTTGAGAACCTGCGTGTAGACGGTCGCCGACTCGCCCTTCCACGAGCCGCCGAGCTGCTCGGGGATCTGGAGCAGTCTGCTGTGGATCTGCGTGATGTGCTCGTGCGCGGTCAGCGCGCGAGCGGCCGCGTCGTGCTGACTGCCCTGCTGATAAGTGGTCGGCTGCGCCACGGTTCACCTCCCGGTATCGAACATGGGACAACGCGAGCACCATAAGCCGGTGCGCCGGAGGGCCGACCTGACTTCAACATTCCTGGAAATGTTGGATCACCCGGCGCGCCAGCCCCGCCGTCTGGCCCTGGGCAGCATGATCGCCGCGAAGACCACCAACCCCGTCACCGCGACCGTGCCTCCCGCGATGCCCACGGCCAGCCCGCGCGTACGCGGATCGGGGGCGGCGGCCTTGGCCACGACGACCGGCGCCCCGCCGCCCGCCTTCTCCTCCGCGTCAGGCAATACGGCGGTGACCGCGAGCAGCGGGTTGACCAGGCCCGCGCCGGTCCCGGTGGCGCCGCCGCCCTCGGCCGTCAGCTCCACCCGGCGCTTGACCTGCCACAGGTCGAGCTCCGGATGCCTGGCCCTGACCAGCGCCACGACCCCCGCCACGTACGGCGCGGCGAAGCTGGTGCCGTCGAGATCCGTATGGTAGCCGCCGCCCGTCCACGTGCTGGTGATCCCGGAGCCGGGGGCGGTGACGGAGACCCTGGTGGTGCCGTTGGAGAACGCCGACTTCGTGCCGTCGGGGGAGGCCGCGCCCACCGCGATCACGCCGGGGTAGTCGGCCGGGTAGGAGGGCGTCACCTCGCCGTCCTCACGTTTCACGTTGCCGGCCGCCGCGACGATCACCACGTCCCTGCTCTGCGCGTACGCGACGGCCGACTTGAGCTCCGGCTGGTCGTGCGCCTCCACGGACACGTTGATGACCTTCGCGCCCAGCTCGGCGGCCCGCCTGATGCCCCTGGCCAGCAGTGACACCTCGCCGTCCGGCGTCTCGGTCTGCTTGATCGACAGGATCCGCGCGCCCGGCGCGACACCGAGGAAGGGCACGCCGCGCGAGGTGAGGTCGCGGCCGGCGATGATCCCGGCCACGGCCGTACCGTGGCCCACGCAGTCGCGCTGGTCCGTGCCCGTCAGGTCCTCGGAGATCGTGATCGCCCCGGCGAGCTGCGGGTGCCGCGCGTCCACGCCGCTGTCGACCACGGCGACGGTGACGCCCTCGCCCCTGGTCAGCCGCCACACCCGCTGGAAGCGCAGCCGCTCCTGCGGCCAGGGCTTGCCGCTGACGTCCTGGACCCCGGCCTCGGGATTGCACGACGGAGCGGCGCCTGCCGCTCTCGCGGCGGTGAAAGGCGTGACGGCGAGCACCAGGGCGAGGGCGGTGGTGCCGGCCCAGGAAATGGCCATGTAATGGGATTTTGCCGGTCTTGAGCGGCAAGCCGGATTCCGTTCCAAATTCTTTGAAGTGAAGCCCCGGCGCACCCCGTACGGGATACAGAGGGGAGGGGCGCAGACCGATATCCGGGAGAGATTCATGCCGACACCTGACGACGGCGGCGAGCGGGACGACACCAGGGACGGCCTCGGCCTCCCGAGAGACCAGCGCAACGGCGTCGAGTCGGGCGAGGACGGGCGCGTCTACGAGGTACAGCTGGACCCGCGCAACACCGAGGAAGAGTACACCGACTACCTGCAGACTTACGGGCACGGAGGGTATCCGCCGACCGCCGGGCCCCGGGTCTCCGAGACGACGCGCGACGAGTTGCTCACCAAATACCACGTCGATCCGGGTGGGGCGAAGAAGGAGATGTTCATCAAGATCGCCGACTTTGTTGACCCGGAGACGGGCAAGCCGCGTCCCGACTCGCCCGTCGAGAAGCTCCGCGCCGACCTCGACCGGCTCAGGGGGCTGGGCGGTACGCCGGGCCTGGAGGTTCTCGTCAGCCGCTCCACGCTGACCGAGCGCGACCTGGGCACCTGGCAGGCGGCCACCGACCTGAGGCTCACCACCGACAAGGCGCAGACCAGTCTGAAGAGCGCTGTCACCCAGCTCTGCTCGGTCTACGAGGCCATCCTGGAGACGCTCGACCAGACCGTGAAGGCGGCCATGGACGCCGACCAGGCCGTGGCCCAAGGCCTGCGCGGGACGGCGACATGACCGGTTACACCCTGTACCAGCTCAAGGACGGTACCCGCCCGCTGCCCGATGACATCGCCACGAGCAAGGGCGACAGCGAGAACAGCCAGGGCATCGTCGACCTCATCCGCAACCACACCGACCCGCGGAAGATCGAGGACGCCGGCCACAACTACGCGACCCTGGCCGCGAGCTGCGAGGAGTCGATGCGGAACCTGCAGGCGGAGGCGCAGCGCATCGCCGCCTCCCTGGGCGGGGAGCCACTGGAGGGCGTCTTCAAGAAGATCGGCGAGCTCCAGAAGGATCTCGCCGCGGTGAACTACAGCGCTCAGACGGTCGCCAACCCTCTCATCTGGTACGGCCGTGACGTGCTGCCCTTCTTCCGGGACAACGTCCCCCAGGTCGGCAGTGCGGGCTGGGACGACGATCTGCGTGACAGCGTGTTCGGCACCGACGGCAACGCTCACGCCCTGGCCCGCCACCACCTGCGACAGCTCAACAGGTTCATGGGAGTGGTCTACGACCGGATCGCCCCCGAACTGGAGCAGCGCGCGGCCCCGCCCCCCGGCGCGGGTGTCACTCCCGGGCAACTGCCGAAGATGGACGGCCTGGGCGGCAACGGCCGGCTCGGTGGTGGCGGTGTCTCCGATCCGTACGCGGGCCTCGGCAGCCCGTACTCCGGCCTGCCCGGCCTGACCGACCCCACGTCGTCCGGTGTCGGGGACCCGTCCGGCCTGACCGACCCGAACCAGCGCCCGACCGATCCCGGCACGAACCTCCCGGACCCCAACGGCGCCCAGAACCCGAACCTCCCCGGCCTCGATCAGCCCAACGCGAAGACCCCCGACCTGCAGAGTCCCCAGACCCCGGACCTGAAGAATCCCGGCGACCTCAAGACCCCGAGCCTGCCCGACACCAAGGCGAACCTGGCCGGCTTCCCGGACACCATGTCCCCCGACCTGGCCCACAGGGTGAACACGAGCGTGCCCCCCACCGGCCCGCTCAGCCCCTCGGGGACCGGCACCGCTACGACGGCCGCACAGGGCGCGGGCGGACTGACGGCGGGCGGGGCCGCGCGGGGCGGGGCCGGCGGTATGCCGATGGGCATGTACCCGCCGGGCATGGGAGGTGGCAGCCAAGGTCAGGAGCAGGACCGCGAGCGGACCCGGTTCCCGATGGTCGAGGACGAGGCGTTCGAGACCGATGACCTGGGCGGTCCCGCAGTGATCGCATGACGGCGACGTGTCGGTTGATGGAGAGGGCTGGCGGCTGCCGGCCCCGGGAAGTGAACGCGTGACGGTGACGGAGAAGGTCCGCGGTTACCGGCTCCAGGAGCGGGCCGGGCAGGACGGGCCGTGGAGCGCGTACCTCGCGACGGCCGACCGCGACGGCGCCTCGGTGCTGCTGCGGTCACTGGCCTGCCGCCGGGTGGACAAGCGCCGGCTCAAGCCGCTGCTGCGCGGCTTCCGCTTCCCGGACGCGCTCGCCGCCCATCCGAACGTGATCCCGGTACTCGACATCGGCACCACGGCCGACGGCCGCCCGTACCTGGTGACCGAGCTGCACGGGGGCTGCACGCTGGCCGAGCGGCCCGGCCGGACCCTGCCGACGCCGCCGGGCGAGGCGCTGCGCGTCGCGCGCGCGGTGGCCGCCGCGCTCGCGGCCACCCACGGGGCGGGCGGGGTGCACGGCGACGTACGTCCGGAGAACGTGGTCCTGCCCGAGTACGGCGAGCCCAGACTGACCGGGTTCGGCATGAGCGGGCTGATGTCACTGGCCGAGCTGCCCGACGGGACGTCCGTGTCCGTCCACACCCCGCCCGAGCTGCTCGAAGGCCGCTCGGCCAGTCCGGCGTCGGATGTGTACTCGCTCGGGTCGATGCTGTACGAACTGCTCGCCGGGCGGCCCGCGTTCGCCCTGGACGGCCCGGACACCTCGGCCCGGTTCGTCTTCGGCGTCCTGAGCGAGGAGCCGCCGCCCCTGGCGTCCCCCGGCCTGCCGCCCGACGTCGTGGACGCCGTCAATCAGGCGATGGCCAAGTCCCCCGAGTCCCGTCCCACGGCCGCCGACCTCGCCACCCGCTTCACCCACGCCGCCCCACCCGCCCTCGACCATTCGGCCCCATCCACGTTCAATCCAGCGGTCCCACCCACCTACAAACTGGTCGCTCCGAGTTCCCGCCTGAAGCCATCGCAGACCGGACCCGGCTCGCCGCCCACCTCGGTAGGACCGGCGTTGGCACCGGGACCCTCGCAGACCGGACCCGGCTCGCCGCCTACCCCAGTCGGACCCGCGTTGTCACCGGGACCGTCGCAGACCGGGCCGGGGGACTTGCTGCCCGGCTCGCCGTCGATGCCGTCGTTCCCCTCGGTTCCACCAGCGTCAGCGACGCCGTCGTCAGCGGTGCCGTCATCGGCGGTGGCCGCTGAGACGTCGGTGCCGCGGGCTCTCGTCTGGACCGTCGACCCCGACCGCTCGGCCTCGCTTCCCCGACCGCCTCGTCCGCTCTACCCGTCCTCCCACCAGCCGGGTACGGCGCAGCCGCAGGCACCGGCCGAGCCACGGCGCAGGAGCAAGAAGGTCCCCCTGTTCATCGCCGGCACCTCCGGCCTGGCCGTACTGATCGGCGCGGCCAGCGTCGCCGCCGCCATGAACGGTCGCCCGTCGACCCCACCGCGGATCACCCTGGAGCCCCAGTCCGCCACGACCGGAGGCACCGACTCAGGGACCGGAGTCACCGACCCCACAACGGGAAACGCCGACCCCACGACGACCGCCAAGCCACCCGACTCGGATGCCCGGACCCCACCACCCAGTGCCCTGCCTTCTACCGAGCCTTCTACCAGGCCGTCCATCGCCCGTCCCGCCAAGACCCTGGACGCGGCGGCGATGAGCGCGCAGCGGCCCAAGGACCTGAGGCTGGTGACCGACAACGGCACGACCGTGACGCTGTCCTGGAAGCAGCAGCGCAAGAGCGACTTCCCCATGGTGCTCCAGCAGTCTCCCGGCGATCGCGTGCTGTCGATGGGCAGCGGCAGCATCACGTACACGGTCGGCGGCCTGGACGCGGCCACGGGCTACTGCTTCAAGGTCGGCACGGTGGTCAGACTCGGCCAGCCGTCATCCGTCGCGTGGTCACCGTCCCTGTGCATCCGAGGCGCGGTGGAAACCGACCCAGGCGGCCGGGACGAGCAGGTCCAGCCGCCCATCGTCCTCCCACTGGCCACTCCACCCACCTGAAAGCCGCTGATCACGGAGCAGCGGTCGCCTCGCCGCCGGCCTGCTCACGCGCGAGGAGTCCGCCGAGGGCGGCGGCGATGATGGGCAGCCCGACGACCACGGCCGCGATCGCCGGCCATGGAGTTTCGAAGGGCACCCGTGGCGGCTCATCCCATGAGCCCGACGCGGTGAAAGGCCATAGCAGCAACATCCCGATGGGGCACCCGGCGACCGCGCCCAACACCGTTCCGCACAGCGTGCTCAGCCCCGCACGGGAAGCGGCGAACCACCGGAAAGTTGCGGCCGATCCGTCACCGGCCCGCCTCAGCACCCGACCCGCTGGCGAACTCGTGTCCTTGCCGTCCCCGGCGGCCCACGCACCGCAGAGGGCGATGAGGAGCGTCGCCGCGGCGGCGACCAGCCAGGTGGTCGAAGCCTGGAATCCCCGCTCGACATAGGTTTCCGCGATGTCGCCCAGCCGGCTGTCGAGCCGCGCCTGTTCGCCCGCCGAGATGCGATGGAGGGAGGGATCGACGATCAGCTCGTCCGGCTCCAGTTGATATCCGAGATCCCGGACGACCTTCGCTGGGACGAAGATCGTCTCCATGTGGGGGTCGACGGTTCTGGCGGCGATCGCCGGGATGGTCTTGGTCGCCAGCGGGCCGTTGTTCCCGGTCACGTCGTAGCCGATCTCGACCGAGTCGACCTTCACGTCGGCGTTCATGACCACCACAGCCTTGCCCTCGTCGTAGGGCGTCGACTGGTCGCCCGTGATGTACCGCAGCAGTGCCTCGTCGCCGATGACTTCGTGCGGGTAGACGGACTCTTCCAGCAGGCCAACGTTCTCGGCATACGTGCTGAAGTGTCGGTATTCACGCGAACTCTCACTCTGGGCGATGGGCACCCCGGGTAACTCCCGCTGGATCGCCGCACGTACAGGACCGGCCTGCTCCGCCGAGAAAACCCGCACCACGAGGGTGCCGGGCCGGGCGCTGGGGAAGTAGGCGGCCCTGTCCTGCGCCGTCATGCCGACCGCGACGATCGTAAGTGCGATGCCGAAGCTCGTCGCCATCATCGTCACGGTGATCGCGGGAGCCGTGGTCGGGCGACGACCGGCCAGGTCGCGGGCCGCCAGGCGAACGAGCAGCGGCAGCCGTTTCGTGCACCGACCGAGGATTTCCAGCAGCCACGAGGCCAGCGGGCCGAAACCTAAGAGGAGCAGACCTCCGCCTATGAGGGTCAGCAGACTGAGCCCGATCAAGACGACGCCGCCGTAGCGCGTGTCCGCACGCGCCGACCACGCGCCGAATGCCATCATCCAGACGCCGACGAATGACAGGAACAATCCCCCGACCACATATCGGCGGCGTATGCGTACGTGGCGATTTCGTGGGGCGGACTGCGCCGCGATCGTCACAGACGCGCAGGCGAACACCGCGGGAATGGCCATAGCCAGGCCGATTCTCAGGAGTACCGAAAGGTCGAAGATCATGGCCGAATAGTAGTGAGCGTCAGCTGGCGCCGTACGGGCGAGAAAGTCGAAATAAGGCGCGCCCGACCAGCGCACGGTCCGTCACGTTCCAGGGCTCAGCACCGGATCGGTGACCCCGCCGGGGCAGGCGAACTGGGCGATGTCCCAGCCGGCGCGCCGGGCTCCGGCCTGGTAAGCGCTGTCGTAGAAGGCGAGGACGGCGGCGCGCGGATCGGCCTCGGCCCGGGCGTCGGCGTGGCGCAGCACGGCCAGATGGCTGCCCCGCTGCTCGATCCACCGCGCGGCCGCAGGCTCCAAGGGCTCGTTGTCCACCCCTTTGGGCTCAGGAGCGGTGTAGGAGTAGAAGGCCGGGTCCGGGAAGGCGTCGTCGCCGAACCAGAAGCCGGAGCTGATCACCTCCCGCGAGTACGCTTCCCGCGTCACCGGGTCGGCTCCGGGCGGCTGGTCGATCGCGCGGTCGGAGAAGCGGCTGCAGGCGATGTCGAAGGTGTGCCAGAAGTGGTGCACCGGGCTGATCTTGCCCGAGAAGCCCGCGGCGAACTCCTCCAGCAGGAGGTTCACCTGGCTGAGGACCTGCCAGTAGCGGGTGACCTCGGCCGGATCGTAGTGCGCGTGCTCGGTGTCGTCGGCGAACGGCCGGTCGGAGTCGGGCAGGTCGAACGGCTGCGGTAGGGGGATGTCCACCCGCACGTCCAGGGCCGCCAGTGCCCGCATGGTGTGCTGGTAGAAGGACGCCACCGACTGGCCGGGGAGCGCGAACGACACCGCCCGGCCGTCCACCGTGGTGAGGAGCAGCTGGTGGCCGACGAAGTCGAAGTCGATCGTGAAGATCGGGTTGCCGTCGGCCTGGCCCATCGGACGGGTGGTGATCCCTCGCCCCGTGACATGGAACGGCGCGTTCCACCAGTGGTTGCGGCGGACCGTCGAGCCGAGCCGGATCTTGCCCACTACCTGGCAGAACCGGTGCAGCGTCGCCTTGGTGTCCCGCCACTCGGCCGACGGTACGGCGGTGTACAACTCCATGACGCCATCGTTCCCAAACGGTCGCGGCGCTACCCACCCCACATGACCGCCGACACGCCGTGGCGCGAGGTCAGAGAAGGAAGGTGAACAGCGGCGAGCCAGGGGGGACGCGCTCCACCGTGAGCGGGCCGGCCTTCATGCGGGACAGGAGACTGTCGAGATCGCTGGCCCGCTCGAGCTCGATGCCGACGAGCGCCGGGCCGGTTTCGCGGTTGTTCTTCTTGACGTACTCGAAGGCGATGATGTCCTCGCCCTCGCCCAGCACCTCGTCCAGGAAGTGCCGCAGGGCGCCGGGGCGCTGCGGGAAGGTCACCAGGAAGTAGTGCCGCAGCCCGATGTGCACGAGAGAGCGCTCCAGCACCTCGTTGTACCGGCTGACATCGTTGTTGCCGCCCGACACCACGCACACCAGCGGGCCTTCGGAGGAGTACGGCAGCAGCTCACGGGCTGCCGCTCCCGCGAGAGCTCCGGCGGGCTCGGCGATGATGCCGTCGGTCTGGTACAGATCCAGCATCTCGGTGCACACCGCACCCTCATCGACCGCGACGACCTCATCCACCAAGTCCTTGACCAGGGGGAACGTGGCGTCACCCACCCTTCCGACGGCGGCGCCGTCCACGAAGGTGTCCAGCTCGGGCAGGGCGAGGGGCCCGCCGTTGTCGAGGGCGGCGCGCATGCTGGCCGCTCCGGCGGGTTCGGCGCCGATGATGCGGGTGCCGGGTGAGTGCTCGCGGAGCCAGACGGCGATGCCGCTGATCAGACCGCCGCCACCGACCGGTACGACCACGGTGTGCGGCGCCTCCCCGGCCTGCGCCAGGATCTCCAGGCCGACCGTGCCCTGCCCGGCCATCGTCATGACGTCGTCGAACGGATGCACGTAGATCGCGCCGGTGCGCTCGCTGTCGGCGTGCGCCGCGGTGCTCGCCTCGTCGTACGTGCCGCCGCCGACGATGACCTCCACCCGGTCGCCGCCGAGCGCCGCGATGCGCTCGCGCTTCTGCCGAGGCGTGGTGGACGGTACGTACACACGTCCCCTGATCCCGAGACGCGCGCAGGCGAACGCCACTCCCTGCCCATGGTTGCCCGCGCTCGCGCAGACCACACCGCGCCGCCGCTCCTCCTCCGTGAGCGAGGCGATCAGGTTGAACGCGCCACGCACCTTGTACGAGCGGCAGACCTGCGCGTCCTCGCGCTTGAGCAGCACCTGACCGCCGAGCAGGTCGGACAGCCGCTGGTTCGGCTCCAGCGCGGTGCGACGCACGACCGGCCGCAACCGTTCGGCCGCCTGACTGATCAGCGCGGTGGTGAGACGGTCGGTCATGCACACTCCAGGCACAGCGGTTGATCAAGGGATGTTAGCAAGGCGTCGCGTGGTGAGTGACGACGACAGCCGCACAGTGGATCACTGGGAACAGTGCCCGTCGCCAGGCGAGCACACTGGTCACAACGATCCCACCAGGCCGGGCGATTCCCGCAGCGCCCGTCTCCCTCAGCCGGACGGCTACCGACCAGCGACATTCTTGCGACGCTTGCTCAGCTCGCCAGCTGGCGGACTGCCGCGCCGGAGCGAACAATCAACCTCACCTCAGCGCCATTCCCGGGACACGAGCGCGGATCGCATCCATGGCCGCCTCGTCCGAGACGCCCTGCCAGTCATACCGCGGCGTGTAGGGGGCGGTGAGGGCGCGTACGTCCTCATCGGTGAGCTCGACGTCCAACGACGCGATCGCGTCGTCGATCTGCTTGATCGACCCGGCGCCGACCAGCGGAGCGGTGACGACCGGCTGGCGATGCAGCCAGGCCAGGGCGATGGACGCGCGGCTCACGCCGTGGGCGGCCGCGACCTGGCCGACCGCATCGATGATGGCGTGGTTCGAGGCTTCCTGCTCGGGCGAGTAGAGCGTGTCGGCGTAGGCACCGTCGGTTTCGGAGCGGGCAGTGGAGTTCGCCTCATTCCAGCCACGGGCCAGACGGCCCCGCGCGAGTGGGCTCCAGATGATGGTGCCGACGCCCTCGTCCAGGCACAGCGGGATCATTTCGCGTTCCTCCTCGCGGGCGAGCAGGTTGTAGTGATCCTGCATGGACACGAACCGGGCCCAGCCGTTCTGCTTCTGCAGGTGCAGGGCCTTCGCGAACTCCCACGCGAACATCGACGACGCGCCCAGGTAGCGCACCTTGCCGACCTTGACCAGATCGCTGAGCGTTTCGAGGGTCTCCTCCAGTGGCGTCGCGTGGTCGTTGCGGTGCACCTGGTAAAGGTCGATGTAGTCGGTGCCCAACCGTCGCAGGCTGTGGTCGACCTCGGTCATGATCGCCTTGCGGGACAGGCCCTTCCCGTTCGGGCCGGGGCGCATGGGATGACGCAGCTTGGTCGCGATCACTACATCGTCGCGGTTCGCGAAGTCGCGCAGTGCGCGGCCGAGGATCTCCTCGCTGGACCCGTTGGAGTACATGTTGGCGGTGTCGAAGAAGTTGATGCCCGCGTCGAGAGCGTGCTTGATCAGCGGGCGCGCATCCTCCTCGCCGAGGGACCAGACGGGGTGGCCGCGGTCGGGCTCGCCGTAGGTCATCGCACCGATCGCGATGGGCGAAACGTCCAGGCCGGTGGTGCCGAGCTTCACATAACGCATGGGCGTCTCCTGTGGGATTTGAACTTACGGAGAATTCTCCGCAAGTTCTCACCAAACTAGCGGAGGATTGTCCGCAAGTCCATCGGAGGCACCATAGGGTGATGACCGACCAGACGCCGAGCACCTACGGCACGCAGCGCAAGGCCGCCGCGCGTAACCGTGTGGCGATCATCGAGGCCGCCCACGAACTGTTCGGGGACAACCCGCTCGTGCCGCTGAGCGAGGTCGCCAAGCGTGCCGGCGTCGGCGCCGGCACGCTCTACCGGCACTTCCCCACCCGGGAGGATCTGATCCTGGCGGCCTACCAGCACGACATCGAACGCCTGACCACCACCGCCGACGAGGCGCTGGCGCGCCATCCATCGGCGAAGGACGCGTTCGTCGAGTGGTTCGAGACCCTGTCGGCCTACATCCGCATCAAGCACGGCCTCGGTGACGCGTTGCACAGCGCCGCGGCCCAGGACGTGATCAGCGCTTCGTGGGCGCCGACCACCGCGGCGGTGGCCAAGCTCGTCGACGCCTGCGTGGCCGAGGGCACCATCGCTCCCGGGCACGACCCCGCCGACATCATCATGCTTATGAGCTTCCTGTGGCGCGTCGCGAACAACGACGACGGTGTGGCCCAAGGACGGCGCCTGATCGCCGCCGTCTTTTCGGGGCTGAAAGAGGCACCCCAGCCGATCTGAGCACAGCCGATCCCGCTCAGCGGAGCAGGGAGCCGGGTGCCAGGCGGTGAGCGAGGCGGCGCGGTAGCGCGACCTTCCGCTTGACCAGCAGGTCGATGTTCGCGTAGTGGCCCCAGGCCGTGTCCGCTGCCGCTTGGTCCACGGGGGCATCGCCGAACCGGGTGAGGTTCGCCAGGTCGGCCAGCCCGGTCAGCGGTTCGTTCGCGTGGGCGCCCAATGCCGTCAC
Source organism: Nonomuraea aurantiaca (assembly GCF_020215705.1). Classification (GTDB taxonomy): domain Bacteria; phylum Actinomycetota; class Actinomycetes; order Streptosporangiales; family Streptosporangiaceae; genus Nonomuraea; species Nonomuraea aurantiaca. The sequence goes on from NZ_JAIWNB010000002.1 coordinate 378,374, forward strand.
CCCGAGCGTGGCCACCTCCCGAGCCGTCAGTACGCGCGACGAGGCCGGGACCCCGGCGGCGCGCAGTCGTACCACCGTCTGCCGCCACGCGCCCGCCACCCGCGCCCGCGGATCGCCTGTCCGGCGGCGTCGGCGGCGCAGGGGTGGCAGTACGGTCACGGCCAGCAGGTACCCGCCCAGCAGCCCCCCGGCCACCGCGCCCGCGATCGGCAGCCAGGTGGTTCCGGCTCCGTGGCCGGCTTGGCGGGGTGATGGCTGTGGTGTGGGCCGGTGGGTCGACGGTGTGGTGGCGGGGTCGGCGTGCTCGCCGCTGATCTCCTGCTCGACCTCCTGCCGCTGCTTGGAGACGCCTTCGGCGACGTCGCCGCTCTGGCCCGCGTGGCTGCGCGCCGGGGTCGGGTAGAAGGGCACCCAGCCGATCCCCTTGAACTCCACCTCCGCCCACGCGAGTACGTCACCCGCCAGCACCTGCCGTACGCCGCCGCCCTCCGACTTGCCCGGACCGAAGCCGACGACCACCCGGCTGGGCAGGCCGAGCGAGCGGGCGAGCAGCGCGTACGACGCCGCGAACTGCTCGGTCGTGCCCTTCTTCGCCTCGGTGAGGAAGAACTGGATGCTGCGATAGCTGTGCCCCGGCGGGGAGTTGACGTCGTACTGGGCGTGTTTGCGCAGGTAGGCGGCCAGTCGTACGGCCTGCTGCATGGGGCTGGTGGCGCCGGCCGTGGCCTTGCGGGCGATGGCGGCGAGGCGGGCCCGCTGCGGGGGAGTACGGCCGTCGGGGCCGCTGGGCAGTACCAGAGCGGCCTGGTCGGCGGCTGGGACCGCTTCGCGCAGCTCCGCGGCGGCGTAGCGGCGGGTACCGGAGATCACCCGGTACGTGACTCCCTCGCGAGCGGTGGAGGCACTCGCCAGCATCCCGGTCGCCGGATCTGCCATCAGGCCGGTCGTCGGTCCGGTGAAGGTCACCTGCTGCGGGCGGTCCGCCGCGGGCAGCCAGGGCCCGGACAGCTTCTGCAGCGTGAACTGCTGCTCGACGACGTCGCGGGCGCCCCCGAGGTCGTCGCCGTCGGCGGGGACCCGGCCGCCCGTCGGCAGGTATCCGGCGCCGGACGTCCACGTGACGCCGTCGAAACGGTCCAGTACGGCCAGCCGCCAGTTCGCCTCGGTCGTGGACCTGACGGTGAAGAGCTGGCGGTAGGGGTTCTGGAGCCAGGCCGACACCTGGTCGAGCGGGCTCACCCCGGCGAGCGGGCGCGGGGGCGGCTGGGCCACCAACTGCCGCACGTCGTACGGCTTGCTCGCGAACGGCAGCACCGGCCCGGCCGCGACGGCGACCAGCACGAGGCCGGCCAGCAGCGGCACCCCCGCCACGAACGTCCTGGCCGCTCTGGCCGCCCGGACCAGGGCGAGGACCAGGGCCAGCCCGACGAGGACGGCCGGCGTCGGCAGCCGCGAGCCGGGACCGGACACGCCCAGCACGACGGCGGCGGCCAGCACCGGTACGGCCGGCGCCGCCGGGAGCACCACCGCCCTGGTCCGCAGGGCCAGCTCGGCCCCGGCCACCGCCGCCGCCCAGACCAGGAAGTGCGTCAGCACGATCGTCCTGCCGTCCCCCTCGGCCGGCAGAATGGTCGTGAGCAGCGCCTTCCCCGAGTCGCGCACGCCGAGCAGCGCGGCCCGCACACTGGCCGGACTCGGCAGGAACCCGGCCACGGCCTGCGCCCTGAACAGGGTCGCCGACACCGCGACCAGCCAGGCCAGGAGATTAACGGCCAGAGACGCCCACAGCGGCAAGATCCTGGCCAGCGCGTACGACACCACCCCCGGCACGACCGCCGCCACGGCCACCACAGGGATCAGCCCGCCCAGCATGAACACCCCGTCGAACGCCAGCCCGGCCGTACCCGCCAGCAGGACCACGATGACGACCCCCGCCACCCGCCGCCACTCGGGCACAGGTGGCAGCGGCGCAGCCTCGGACGTCCCCGGTCGCACGCCCGGCGTGGGCGGGGTGACCGGCATGGCCCGCACGTCCGGCGCGGGCGGGGCGTCCGGCAGGCCCGGCGGGGTCGTCACCGTGGCCACGCAGCCGCCAGTTCGGCCAGTTCGCCGATCTCGATGACCGTCACACCGGGCACCAGCGGCGGCCTGTCGCCGGAGGAGGCCCCGACCCAGACGCAGACCACCTGGTCGAAGCGGCGGCGCACCGAGGCGACGCCCGTGAGCGCCGTCCGTGCCCCGGTGACCAATACCAGCGCCCCGCCGGAGCCCGCGCGGCGCACCGAGTCCATCGGCGTCTCCGCGTCGGCCGTCCGCTCGACCAGGGCCAGCCGGTCGAGCACCTCCTCGGACTCCTCGCCGCCGCCCTTGACCGACAGCAACTCTCCCGCCCCGGTCAGCAGCCGCACCGGGAAGCGGCGGCGGCTCGCCGACCAGGCGACCGACGCGGCCGCGTCCACCGCCAGCTCGAACTCGTCGTCATCCCCGTAGGACTCGGCGCGCGTGTCGAGGATCGTGGTCGTGTACGGCAGGCTGACGTCCTCCAGCTCCTTGACCATGAGGGTCCCGGTGCGCGCCGTGGACCGCCAGTGGATGTGCCGCAGGTCGTCGCCGATCACGTAGTCGCGGACGCCGTTGAAGGTGATCGTGCCGCTCGGCGAGCGGGAGGCGGAGCCGTCGAGGTGGCGCTGCCTGCCGGAGTTCAGCGGCTCCAGCGGCACCGTACGCGGCCGGACCAGCAGCAGGTCCGCCTGGCCGTACGAGGTCGTGCGCCGGGCCAGGCCGAACGGGTCGGCCCGGTCGAGTCGCAGCGGGCCCACCGGGGTCTCGCCGCGCCTGCGGGTGGGCAGCCGGTACGACACGGTTCCGGTGGAGTTCCTGGCCAGCGGCGGTACGGCGACCACGATCGCGGTGTCCCGGCAGGTGTCGTGGGCCTCCAGGGCATCGCGCCGCCAGCGGCCCCTGTTCGTGACGCGCAGCATCGCGATGGCGGCCTCGCCCCTGGCCACCTTGACGGGCGTGACCTCGCGGCGTACCTCCAGGCGTGGCCGGCGCAGCGTCCACAGCAGACCGGCGCCGACGGCGACGATCCCGCCGATCGACAGCGCGCCCGCCTGCTGGTAGCCGAGCGGCGCCGCCACCGCGTACAGCAGCACGGAGGCGGCCAGGGTGCCCCAGCCGGCTCTGGTGATCATTCGCACTCCCAGAGGGGGGCGGCGGGGAATCCCCCCTTCGGGGTGTCCATCAGCACGTCGTTCAGCCAGCCGCTGCCCCGGCTGGACTCCACCTTGTTCCAGACGTCGCTGCTCATGCCCGTGTCGGTGTCGGTGTAGCCCGCGCCCTTGGTCTGGCAGATCACGGTCATGGTGATGTACTCACCCTTGGGGATGCGGCCGGCCTCCGCCCCCGCCGAGGGGCCGGAGCGGATCAGAGTGTCCCTGTTGTCGTTGTGCGCGTTGCGGAACTGCGCCGACGGCGGCTGCAGCCCGGCCTTGGCCTCGGCGCGCTCCTGGCCCTCGCCGGCGCCGTTCTTGGCGCGCAATGTCCAGGTGTAGTCCTGGCCGTTCTTCAGGCCGGTCACCTCCGCGCTGGTTCCGTCGAGCGTGCCGGGGTGCTGGCCGGGGCCTTCGAGGACGTAGCTGACGCCGCCGTCCTTGGCGTTGTCGGGCGCCGACCAGGTGAGGTCGGCGCCGTGGTTCTTGCCCTTGGCCTCGAAGCTCGCCGGTCTGCCGGGGGCGACGCAGGGGCGTACCGGGATGGTGGGGTCGGAGACGGACTCGCCGCCGTCGTACTGGGCCGCGACGCGGAAGGTGTACTCCTGGTCGCAGCGGCCTCCGGTGACCCGGAACTGGAAGGGGCCGTCGGACCGTACACGGTCCGGGGTCACGTTCGCGCTGTCCGGGGCGCCCTTGAGCGTGTAGCCGGTGGCCTTGCCCTGGCTCGACGGGGTGAACACGATCTCCATCCAGCCGGGTCCCGAGTTCGCCGTGACGGTGCCCGGCGGTCCGGGGGTCTGCGTCGGTGTGGGCGTGGGCGTGGGCGTCGGGGTTGGCGTAGGCGTCGGGGTGCTGGTCGGGGGCGGGCTGGGGGTTTGCGAGCGCTTCGTCGGGGTGGGCTTCGGTGTACGCGTGACCGTCACCGTGGGCCGTACCGTGGGCTGGGTGGTCTGCCGGGTCGGGACGGTGGTCGGGAGCGCCATGGTGGGCGTGCCGGTGGGTACGGGCAGCGGAGTGGGGGTGTCCTTCTGGCCGAGCGCCTCGTCGTACTTGCCGACCCGGTGCGCCCTGCCGTCCTGCTCGACGACCAGCGCGGTCTCGCTGAACTGGTCGTTGACCCACAGCAGGCCGTCCTTGACGAACACCTCCAGCGGCCCCGCCTTGCCGGTGATCACCTTCTCGGCGTCGAACCTCTTGGCCACCGTGTCGTACACGATGAGCCGCCCGGTGCTCTCGTCGGCGATGTAGACGCGGCGGCCGAGAGCCTGCGGCGGCCCGAGCTTGCCGCCCTTCACCGACACGGTGCTGAGCGCGCCGCTCGCGGTGTCCACGAGCACCAGCGCGCCCTGCTTGGGCGCGAGCATCGGGACGATCGTGGCCTCGGCGACGGCGGGCATCAGCATGCCTCCGCGCCCGGCCTCGGTCACCGTGCTGGGCAGGCTCACCGTGAGCCGCGTACCGGTCGAGCCGATGACCATCGCCGACGCGGCGGCGGAGTTGGTGACCAGCGGTACGCCGTCCGCCATGGTCAGCGTGAGCGGGTCGCCTGGCTCGCCCACGGTCACAGGCTTGCCCTGCTGGGCGCCGTTGATCTGGGCCAGCGTGCCCGCTTCCGGCACGGGCACCCAGAGGGTTCCGTTCTTGTCGATGCCCGCCTGGCCGAGCGGGCCCTTGAGCGTGATCGCGGCGCCGATCGTGTCCACGGTCAGGGGATTCACCTGCTGGACGGTGCCCGCCTGCGGGTCGATCGCGTACGCCTTGCCCGCGCCCATGACCAGCTGCGTGCCGCCGGCGCCCAGGCTCTTGGTCTGGGCGACTTCGAGCTGGGTCGGGTCGATGCGGCTGACCTGCCCGGTCGACTCGTCGACGACGAGCACGCTGTTGCCGTCCTGGACCACCTTGAGCTCGTCGCCCTTCGCGGCGGCCAGGTCCACGCGGCCGTCCACCTGGCCGGACAGGCCGTTGGCGTGGACGACCTCACCGTTGAGCGCGCTGGCGAGCCACGCGCCGATGTCGGCGAGTTTGGGCCGGGCGCTGGACACACCCGTACCCAGGAAGAACCCGATGCCCGTGAGCGCGGCGACGACCGCGAGCGCGACGAGGCCCGCCATCCTCCGCCGTGCCGCCTTCTGCCACCGAATGGCCACCAAATTCACATCCCGCGACATTTGCGCACATGCATACCCGCCGACACCCTAGAGCGGCGGGGGCGGCTGGGGGCACTCTTCAAACAACCTCGAAGTGTCGGTCAGGTCGTGCCCCGGCGCCGCTCGTCGATGGCCCGCATGCGCTCGTCCATCGATGATTCGAAGGACTCGAGGACCTGGCTGAACCGGTCGTCGAGCTCCCGCTGGGTCGGCATCGGCTCGCCGAGCGTGTCGGCCATGACCTCCCTGGCCTTTCTGCCGGCTTCCTCCTGGGCCTGCTGGGCGGCCCGCAGCAGTTCCTCGGCCAGCTTCTGGCTGTCCAGGCGCATCGCGCGCGGGGCGATGGCCAGCTCGACGAGCCGCCCGTCGGCGCCGGCCGCCACCCGCACCTGCCCGTCCGCGCCGGTGCCCCGGCCGACGACCACGTCGACCTCCTTGCGAACCTCTTCGACGCGGAGCAGCATCTCCTCCGCCTGGGCGGTGATCCGTTCGAGGTCTTCGGGGCGGAATTCCGCAGCGTCCATGCCGGGATGATCGCCGACACTTCACCAACAGCGGCGATATTTCGGGAAAGGTGGAAGCGACGGCGGGTTCCAGGGCCCCCGACTGCGCGAAAGAGCCACGCGACGTCTTACGCGAGGACCTCGCGTAGCGCGGCCGCGTACGCCCTGGGGTGCGAGGTGTTGCCGTTGTGCCCGCCAGGGAAGTGCACGAGCTCGGTGCCGAGCAGCCGCGCCAGCTCCTCGGCGCATCGATAGTCGAAGACCGTGCGCGGTGTGGCGCTCCCGGCGACGGGCACGATCGGGGCGCCCTTCAGCGTGGCGGGGTCCAGGCGGTCGGCGATGATCGCCGTCCAGTCGTGCTCCACGAAGTAGCCGAAGTTGGCGATCCGCTGCTCGGTCATCGGCTGCGGGGTCAGGTCCGGCTCGATGTCCTTGGCGGCCAGGTCGATGCCGAGTGTCCTGCTGATCTCCTTGAGCAGGGCGGGCAGACCGTCACGCCGATAGATCTCCTGCCCCTCGGCCAGTTCCTGCCGGTGGCCGAGGCGCTCGTCAGGGGGGAGCAGCCACGGCGCGACGGGCTCGTGCGCGATCAGCCTGCTCAGCCGGCCGCTCGCCACCAGGTGGAGCCCGATGGTGGCGCCGAAGCTCATGCCCAGCATCGTCACCGGTTCGCCGGTCAGGTGGTCGAGCAGGCGCAGGACGTCGTCGGCGTGCTCCTCGACGGTCGCGCCCCTGGCCGGGTCGTCCAGGGTGCTGCGCGAGAGCCCGCGCCGGTCGTACGTGATCACCGTGTGGTCGGAGACGAGCCGGTCCACGAGGTCGACGCTGCGTCCGGCGTCACCTTCGCCGCTCTGCGAGATCAGCAGGGCGGGGCCGGTGCCCCGGACCTCGAAGTAGAGGTGTGCGCCGGCCACCCGCAACATGCCAGTTTTCATGGCACTCACCGTAATGCATCAAGAGTGATGTATCAAGAATGATGGATTTCTTCCCAGGGCATGCCTTCGAAGTAGCCGATCAGCCGGCCCATCGCCGCCTCGTCCACCTTCAGCGTCAGGTCGTCGACCCGCCCCACGGCCACGACACCGTGCGAGTTCGTCACGAACACCGACTCGAAGTCCGGCAGATCCGCCACCCGCAACACCCGGCTCTCGTACGGCACACCCGCCTGAGTCAGCCCCGCCTCCATGAGCTGCATCGTGATGCCGTGCAGCATGGGCGCGTCCGGCCAGATCACCCGGGTGCCGTCGAAACAGCCCAGATTGGTGATCGAACCCTCGGAGATCACCCCGTCGTCCGCGGTGAGCAGGGCCTCGTCGAAGCCCTCGGCCTGCACCCGCCGCCCCAGGTAGCCCTGGGGGAAGCCGCCGGTGTGCTTGACGTGCGGCAGAAAGCGCTGGTAGCGGACCGATTTGAGGCTCCGTGGGGTGGTGGCGACGTCGGTGGGAGGCTTGGCGGTCACCAGTACGTGCAGGCGGGCGACCTCGCACACATAGACCCGTACGGACGCGTCGGGCGCAGCCGCCGGTCGCCGGTCCAGGCCCAGTGCCGATCTGATGGAGTCGACCACGAGCCCGCGGTCGAGCGGGCGGCCGAACAGCTCCTCGGTGGCCCGGTCGAGCCGGTCGAGGTGGCGGTCGAGGCCGCGTACCCGGCCCTGCCTGACCTGCATCGCGGTGAAGTGCCCGTATCTCGCCGATACGGCCAGCGTCACCTCCGGCGCCTCGGCGAGCCTGCCGTCGATCACGGTGCGTTCGATGTCGATCAACTCCCTTGTACGGCTAACGGCTGAGCGTCCCGGGAATGAGGCGCCGGGCCAGCTCCTCCAGCATCTCGACCGTCTCGGCGATGTCCTGCCGGTCGTCGGTGTCGAGGGCCGCGGCCACGGCGTCATCCACCGGCGCGGCTCGTACCTCCGACACCCGCGCCGAAACCTGCGGCGACTCCCTGATCAGGGAGCGCCGCCGGTCGCGGGGGTCGGTCATGGTCTCCAGGGCGCCCACGGACTTCAGCCGCGCGACGGCGGCGGAGACGGCGCTCTGCGGCAGGCCGGTGCGGGCCGCCACCTCGCCCACGGAGGTGTCGGGATGCTCCCGGACGTCGCTCACGACGATGAGGACGGTCCGGACGCTGGTGGAGTGCTCGCCGATGCCCTCGGTGGGCATGGCCTCCTCGCCGATCTTCATCAGCGTCCGCCCGAGCAGGAACAACTCGACCCCGTTCACCTCAGGCACGATACCGCGATGATCCCCGGGGTGGTTCGTCACGCGACCGGAGGTGACTCCCCAGGAACCCCAGCCACGACAGACCGTCACAGAGCCCGAGACGCTCGGGGGGAGGAGGAAGGGCACGCCTTCACCGACGCTCTCGGGACACTATGACTTTCAGCGCCAGAACGTCACTTCGGGGAAGTCCTTCGACGGCTTGTCCAGCAGCGACTCCCGCTCCTGGCGCAGGTGCCGGTCGAGGAAGGCGCCGACGTACGCCCGGGTGATCGACACGGTGCGCTCACCGCCAAGCGCGGGTGCGGGCAGGCCCACCTGCGGCCTGATCACCGCGTAGTCGGTGAACGAGGCGTGGTCCGTGTCCGCGACCGACAGCCAGCGCTTCCACCCGTTCACCTTCGGCCACCAGTTGACCCACGACACGTCCCCGGCCGGCGTGTGGTTCCCCTTGGTGCCCATCATGAGGAGCGGCCCGCGTACCCTCCCCGTGGGCTGCTTCGGGTTGTAGCTCCCGTCGAGGTTCACCCCGGCGCGCACCCGCCTGTCGGCGGCCATGAGCTGCGGGGTCGCGTTGCCGCCCGCCGAGAAGCCGACCACGCCGATCCGCGACCGGTCGACCAGCCGTCCCCAGCCGCTCTTCGCGGTGAGCCGGTCGAGCACGAACGACAGGTCGAGCACCCGGCTCTTCGCGATCGCGGCCCCTCTCTCCTCGGTGTTCTCTCCCGCGCACGCCGCGCAGGTCGTGGTCCGCCCGTCGGGGAACGTGGTGGCCACCGACTCATAGGTGTGCTCGACGGCCGCGACCAGGTACCCCTTGCTGGCCAGGTCCTCCGCCAGCGAGGTCATCGTCGCGCGGGGGAAGCTGAAACCCGGCGACACGAGCACGAGCGGCAAGCTGCGTCCGAGGGGCTTCGCGTTCACCGTGGCGTTGGTCCGGGTCTTGGCCAGCGTGTCGGCGGGGACGTTCGGATAGGGCTTGACGATCAGCGCCGACTCCTGCGGCGTCATGTAGGGAGCGGCTCGCGTGCCCGCCTTAGCGGCCGGGTACCACAGGGAGACCATGAGCTGCCGCGGCCCGTCCTGCGGCACCCACGGATCGGGACGATCGGCGTCGACCAGATGCAGGGAGGCCAGCCCGACGGGGTACTTCCCGGTGGGCGCGGGCAGCGAGGTGCCTGCGGTCTTGGCCTGTGCCTGTGCCTGTGCCGGTACGGCCGGAGTCGCCAGCAGGGCCACGCCCAGGGCCACGATCAGTTGTCGTTTCATGACGGCCAGCCTGGGCCCGGACCCACCGGCCCGGCTTGCCCGGGAAGTCGACCGGCACCCCCTCCTTTCGTAGCGGTCCGGATCGACGATCGGCTCGGGCGGCGGCCCCGCGTCGCGCCATAGGCTGACGAACATGCAGGTGAGCAGACGGATCGAGGGCAGCTTGCCGGTGCTGCTCGGGCCGGCCGTGTTCGTGGTGTCCGCGGTGCCGTTCGACCAGACGGACGGCATGACGTCGCCGGTGTTCGTCGCGACGGCGGCCGCCGCGGGCGTGGCGGCGTGGTGGGCGCGGCGGTCATGGTGGCCGCTCGCCGTGCTCGGTGCCGTCTTCTACGTGTGGCTGGTGATGTGGCCGCCGCTGATGGTCGCCTCCTACTACGCCGGTACGACCCTGCGCGGCACCCGCGGCATCGCGAGCTACCTGGGCGGGACCGCCGTGGCGCTCGGCGCGGCCGTCGTCGTCGGCGACCTGATCGGCGGACGCCGGGAGATGGTCACGGCGACCCCCGCCAACGTGGCGCTGATGGCCATGGCGCTGGTGGGGCTGCCGTTCGTGTTCGGGCTCTGGACCCGGGCCCGGCGCGACGTGCTGGCCGCCGCCAGGGAGCGGGCCGACCGGCTCGAACGCGAGCAGGTCATGCGGGCCGAGCAGGCCAGGGCCCAGGAACGGGCGCGCATCGCCAGGGAGATGCACGACGTGGTCGCGCACCGGGTCTCGCTGATGGTGCTGCACGCGGGGGCTCTGGAGGTGCGGGCCGCCGACGAGCCCACGGCCCGTACGGCGTCCATGATCGGCGACATCGGCCGGGAGGCGCTCGCCAACCTGCGCGAGCTGCTCGGCGTACTCCGCTCGAACCAGCAGCCCGCCGAGCTCAGCCCGCAGCCCACGCTGGCCGACCTCGACCGGCTCCTCGACCAGTCGCGCGCGCTGGGCATCTCGGTACGCAGGCACGACCACGGCCGGCCCCGCGCGCTCGGCTCGACGGTGGAGCGGACCGCCTACCGGGTGGTTCAGGAGGCGCTCACCAACGTGCACAAGCACGCCCGCGACGCCCACACCGACGTACACGTGCGCTTCCTGAACGACACCCTCCAGGTGGAGGTCCTGAACCGGGGCACCGTCGACGGGCCGGTCGCCGATCGGTCGCTGCCGGACGGGCGGGACGCGACGCTGTCGAACGAGCGCGGTGCGGAACGGGCGCTGTCGGACGAGTCGGGTGCGGAGCGGGCGCTGCCCGGAGCGGGGTGGGGGCTGGCGGGGTTGCGTGAGCGGGTCGAGCTCCTCGGGGGGTCGCTGGCGGCCGGCCCCAGACGGGAGGGCGGCTATCGCGTCACCGCCGACATCCCCGTGCGGGCCGCGGCATGATCCGGGTGCTGGTCGTGGACGACGAGGCCCTGGTCAGGTCCGGGTTGCGGATGATCCTGGAGACGGCCGACGACATCGTGGTGGTGGGCGAGGCCAGGGACGGCGAGGAGGCCGTCGGAGCGGCGGCCCGGCTCAGGCCGCACGTGGTGCTCATGGACGTACGGATGCCCGGCACCGACGGCCTGACCGCCGCCGCCCGCGTGCTGGCCGCCCCGGACCCGCCCAAGCTGATCATGCTGACCACGTTCGACCTGGACGAGTACGTCCACGAGGCACTACGGCTCGGCGCGGTCGGCTTCCTGCTCAAGGACACGCCTCCCAGAGACCTGACCGCAGCCGTCCGTACGGTGGCCGCCGGCCAGGCCATGCTCTCCCCGTCGGTCACCAGGCGACTGATCGACGCGTTCGTGGACCGGGCGCCCTCGCGGTCGGACGCGGCCCGCAGGCAGCTCGCGGCGCTCACCGGCCGCGAGGAGGACGTGATCAGAGCACTCGCCCGCGGCCTGTCGAACGCCGAGATCGGCCGCGACCTGCGCCTCTCGGAGGCGACGGTGAAGGCGCACGTGAGCCGGGTGCTGGCCAAACTCGGCCTGACCAACCGCGTCCAGGCGGCCATCCTCGTCCACGACGCCGACCTGTGAGCTTGGCTTTCGAGTGCGCCACGAGCACGGAAGCTTCTGATCGACCTCCGAGAGCGGGCAGGATCGTTCCGCTTCCTCATGCGTGATCAGGACGCCAAGGTCGCCACCGTCTTCGATGGCCGTCGGCCGGTTCAGGCGGCGACGATCCGGACGTGTGAATCCAGTCCTGCGAAGTCGTCGGGGTTGCGGGTCACCAGGGGGAGGTTGTTCGCTGCGGTGACCGATGCGATGAGAAGGTCGGCGAGGCGCTTGCGGGGCTGGCGGCCAAGGTTCAGGACGAGGGCGTAGATGATTCCGTAGGAGCGGGCCGCGTCGTGGTCGAAGGGGACGGGGTCGAAGGTGGATTCTGCCCATTGCAGCCTTGCTTGTCGTATGGCCCGCTCATCGAAGGTCTTGGCTGCGTGTGGACCGGCTGCTAGCTCGGCCATGGAGATGGAGCTGATGGCTGGACGAAGATCGCCGGGTCGGCGACCGAGGTTGTCGGCGATGTGCTGATCGTCGAGCTGTTCGAGGTCGATGATGGCAGAGGTGTCCAGCAGGACGTTGATCGGGTTGCTCACCGATCGTCACCGAGCAGGGTGTTCTGGTCGAGCACTGCGTCGACGTCGTTACGGAACTCGGCGTGGTCGATGTGTGGCAGGCGCTGGGCGGTGCGCTTGGCTTCGTTCCACGGCACGAAGGTCCGTCGACCTGTGACCAGCCGGAGCGCATGGGCACGGACCTCGACGAGTTGGTCGGGGGTCAGTTGCTCGACGAGGTGATGTACGTCGTCGTAGTCATGGGCGGCGGTCACGTCTTCGAGTCTACGCTCGATTGTTATCTCAGCAGGTGGAAGTGCTTGAACGGCTAGGGATCCGTTCAACGGCGCTGGTCAGGGCCTTGGCACTCGTGCGTACCTGCGTTCCGTGCAAGGGCGCACGATTCTCCAGAACGCAGGGACCGGCTGCGCCCGTGCGGCCACCTGCTTCCCTGACTGGACCGAGTATCACGTTGGGCTAGGGGCCATCCACCGCGGCTGGAGAACCGTGCTCGACGATTTCGGGGGTGATCTCTCTGGGACCGCCATCGTCGTTGACGACGCCGACCTCTCAGACACGATGTCGGCGAAGCAGCTGCTATTTCGTGCTCGTGGAGACCACTCGTGCCACGTACTTGCCCCGGCCGCGGCCATCGGCCAGCAGTTGGTGCACCGCAGGCACATCGGAGAGGGAATCCACCTCGGTGACGTCGACATCGAGCCGACCGGCGGCGATCAGGTCCAGGACGCGGCGCAGGGCCGCGGTGACGCGCTCCGGTGCCGAGGCGCTCAGGCTGGTGATGCTGAAACCGCCGATCGAGACGTTGCCGCCGATCAGCCTCCCCGCGGGCGGGAGAGGAGCGGGCTGGCCGCCGCCGGCGTTGCCGAACAGTACGATCCGCCCGCCGGGCGCCGTAACCGCCAGATCGACGTCGAGCATGCTGGTGCCCAGCGGGTCCAGCACGACGTCGACGCCGCTCCCGCCGGTGGCGGTCCGTACCGCCTCGGCCAGATCATCACCACGAGCGAACGCGGCGTCATAGCCGCTCTTCCGAGCCGAGGCGATCTTGTCCGTACGGCCGACGGTCCCGATGCGCAGTCCGCCACCTAACTCGGGCACCAACTGCGCCAGCGCGCTGCCCACGCCACCGCCGGCCGAATGCACCAGCACGTTCTCGCCCGGGCCGAGCCGAGCCGCGTCGGTCAGCAGTAGCAGGGCGGTCGAGAAGACCATCGGGGCGCCTGCCGCGGTCGCGAGCGAGATCCCGTCCGGTACCGCGACGGTCAGCGGCGCTCGCGCGAGTGCGACTTCGGCCAGGCCGCCTCCTTGCGTGAACGCGGCCACCCGCTGTCCGATTTCGAGATCAACACCCGGGCCGACCGCTCGTACGAGGCCGGACACCTCCAGGCCGGGCACGTACGGCCAGGCGGAGGCGTATCCAGGGTCACCGCGGCGGGCCATCACGTCCATGAAGTTGACCCCGGCGTATGCGACATCGATCGTCACTTCGCCTGTCCCCGGACGGGGTTCGTCGATCGTCTGGACAGCCGTACGGTCCGATCCCTGTGAGGGTGCGGTCATCACCAAAGCGCGCATCCGAGGCTCCTTGTTCGATGTTCGTCGTACAACGAAAGTCGTATCATGGTTGTACGATGTTCGTCGAACAAGAGGAGCGAGATGCCCAGATCTCACGGCCGCCGCGCGGCACTGGTTCACCCGGACGCCGGCGCCATTGACGTGCTGGATGTTCTGCACGCCCTCGCCGATCCCACCCGCATGACCATCGTGCGGACCCTGCGCGCCGATCCCGAGCGAGCCTGCGGCACCTTCCCGGTCGACGTCGCGCCTTCCACGCTCACCCACCACTTCCGGGTGCTACGCGATGCCGGCGTCATCCGCCAGCGCGAGGACGGCAACCGCCGCTGGACCACACTCCGCCTCGAAGATCTCGACGCCCGCTTCCCCAGCCTCCTGGACACCATCGTCTCGGCATATGACCGTCAGGCTGACTCGGCCAATACCTGACACCAGCAGATCATTCCGTCGGCGGTGACTCGGTCGGAAAGAAGATCGTGCTCAGCAGGTGGTGGCTGCGGTCCGGTGCGGGTTCGTTCCGTAGCCGGGGCATGATGACGCCCACCATCTCGCTGATCATTTCGCGGAGTTCGTCCTGGTTGAGCCAGAGCGGGAACTGCCGGTAGGACACCGAGTCCGCGGTCGGGTCGGCGTTCTCCCGGTCGAGGTAGGCGTTGAACTCGGCGAGCAGGGCCGCCATGGCCGCGGCGAAGCCGTGCCGGTGGTCTTCCAGGGACATCGACGCGGCCGCGTCCCGGTCGATCACCGCCCGCGTCCGGCGTAGCCGGTAGTGGCGTTCGACGGCGCCGTGCACCCGCTGCTCGACCTCCACCTCCAGCACTCCCGCCTCGGCCAGCAGTCCCACGTGCCGATACACGGTGGTCTTGGGGACGTCGGGCAGCCGAGCGCACAGGTCGGAGGTGGTGCGGGTCAGCCCGCCGGACATGGCGTGCACGATGCGCAGCCGTACCGGGTGCAGGAGCAGGTCAAGCGTGTCCATCTGGGTACGATCCCATATCTGGTATTGTTCCCAAACTTGGGAAAGCAATGCGGTGACAGGAGGGGTTCAGCGATGGAGGACCAATTGACGCTTCCACTGGGGCGGTTCTACGAGGTGGGAGGCCGGCGGTTGCCGCTGCACCGATCGGGCGACGGGAGTCCGGCGGTGGTGTTCCTGCCCGGGGCCGGATCGTCCGGCATGGACTTCCTGAACGTCCAGGAGAGAGCCGCCGAACTCACCACCAGCGTGCTCTACGACCGTGCCGGGACGGGGTGGAGCGACCGGGTCGAGCTGCCGCGCACCTCCATCGAGGTCACCGACGAGCTGCGCGAGCTGCTGCAGGTCGCCGGCGTGCCCGCGCCGTACCTGCTGGTCGGCCATTCTCTCGGCGGCCTGTACGCCCGCCACTACGCGCAGCGCTTCCCCGGCGAGGTGTCGGGTCTGGTCCTGGTCGAACCCGAACATGAGGACTACGACGCCCACATGCCCCCGAAACTGGTCGAGACCTGGGCCGAATGGGACGCCGACCAGGAGATTCCCGACGAGCTGCCCGACGAGGTCATCCAGTTCTACCGCGGCCTGTTCACGCAGGTGCTGGCCGACTGGCCGGCGGCCACCCGCGAACTGCTCGTCGAACGCCATGTCAGCCCGGAATGGATAGGGATCGGCGCCCAGGAGGCGGCCAACCGCTACCAGCTCCACGACGAGGTACGCGGGGCGGGACGGCTGCCCGACGTGCCGCTGATCGTGCTCACCGCCACGGGCATCGACGCCTTCAAGGAAGCGGTGTCCCAAGGCACCCCCGAATCGCTGCTCCGCGAGGAGATCGACGGCAAGCGGCGACTCTATGACGCGCTGGCCGCATCGGTTTCGCGCGGCGAGAACCGCCTGGTCGACGGCGTCGGCCACGCCTCCATCATCTTCCGCCGCCCCGACGCCGTCTTCCAGGCGATCCACGACCTCCTCGACAGGTGACGGGCGGGCGCTAAGGTCGTCAGGCGTGACGAACGAGTTGGAGCCACTCGCCGAACGGCAGCGGGAGTTCGCGCGTGCGCGGGACTGGGAGCAGTTCCACACGCCGAAGAACCTCGCCATGGCGCTGGCAGGGGAAGCCGGGGAACTGCTGGCGGAGTTCCAATGGCTCACCCCCGACGAGTCGGCCGACCTCGACCCCGAGGCGCTCGCCCGGGTCCGCTCGGAGCTCGCCGACGTGACGCTCTATCTGGTACGGCTGGCGGACGTGCTCGGGGTCGACCTGGTGGCGGCCGCCAACGCCAAGCTCGACGAGGGCGAGCAGCGCTATGACGCCGACCTCTACCGCGGCTCCGCCAGAAAGGCCCCACCCCTCAACCGGCCGCCCAGCGCCTGACCCCGGGAGCGCCCGCTCAGTGCCTGTCGGCCGTCGCAGGGTGCGGGCGTGCACGACCGCCGCCCGCGACTCCCTCAGTAGTAATGACGCATCAGCGCGGAGCCCGGCGGCCAAGCCGGACCCCTCGACACGCTGACCCCTCAGGAGCTACAGGTCGTCCGGCTGGCCGCGACGGGCGTCACGAACCGGCAGATCGCCGCCCAGCTCTTCCTCAGCCCGCGGACGGTGGGGTTCCACCTGTACAAGGCGTACCCGAAGCTGGGCGTCTCCTCGCGCACGGACCTGGCCGGGATCGACCTGGGCTGGCCCGCCTGACCGGTAAACACTGGAAACACCGGAGACACCAGAACACCGGACCGGCTGCCGAGCCGATCCGGTGTCTCACGGGATGCGGACGTCATGCGGTGACCGGCACCTCTGCCGGGGCCTCGGACGCCTGCGCGGCACGGTCGTGGTGGCGGAGCACGGCGATCGTGACGGCGGCGAGGACCAGGAAGACCACCACGCCGACCGCCGCGACCGCGTTGAGCCCGGTGGTGAAGGCGTCCCTGGCGACCTCCAGTACGCCCGGCACATCCTTGGCGACCGTCACCGCGGCGGTGATGCTCTCGCGGGCACCCTCCACCGGCAGCGTGTCCGGCAACTGGCCGCGGTAGACGGCGGTCCCGAGGCTGCCCAGCACGGCCACGCCCACGGCCACCCCGAATTCGCCGGAGGTCTCGCCGAGCGCCGCCGCCGAACCGGCCTTCTCCACCGGGGCGGCCGTCATGATCAGGCCGTTGCCCGCCCCCATCGGCACCGCGATCCCGGCCGAGGCGAGGATCAGGCCGGCCACGACCAGCCACGTACCGCCGACGCTGGGCACCTGGGTGTGCACGAACAGCCCCACGGCGCCGACCACCAGCCCGGCCGCCATCGCGTACGCCGTCCCGAACCGGCGGGCGAGGGCCGGGGCGAGCGTCAGCGCGGCGATCATCACGATGTTCTGCGGCACCAGCCACAGCCCGGCGCTCAGGGGCGACAGCCCGGCGACCGTCTGCAGGTACGTCGTGCACATCAGCGTGGTGCCCGCCATGACCACGCCGCCGAGCAGCATGATCCCGAGGGTGGCGGCGAACGCGCGGTTGCCGAACAGGCGCAGGTCGAGCAGCGGGCCGGCCAGGCGGCGCTGGCGGCGGACGAACACCACGCCGACGGCCACCCCGATCACGACCGCGGCGACGGCCGGCGGGTTGACGCCGTTCCTTGCGACGTCCTTGAGCCCGTAGATGACCGGCAGGATGGCGGTCAGCGACAGCGCGACGCTGGCCGGGTCGAGCCGCCCGGCGGCCGGGTCGCGGTACTCGGGCAGCAGCGCCCGCCCGGTCGCCAGCACCAGCACCATGAACGGCACGCCGAGCAGGAACGCCGAGCCCCACCAGAAGTGCTCCAGCAGCAGGCCGCCCACCAGGGGACCGAGCGCCATGCCGACCATGAAGCAGCTGAACCAGATCCCGATCGCGGCGCCCATCTGCTTCGGATCCCGGAACATGTTGCGCAGCAGCGCCATCGACGACGGCATCAGGGTGGCTCCCGCGACGCCCAGCAGGGCACGGGTGGCGATGAGCATCTCGGCGCTGACCGAGAAGGCGGCCAGGACGGACGCGGCGCCGAAGCAGGCGGCGCCGATCATCAGGAGCCGGCGGCGGCCGATCCTGTCGCCCAGCGTTCCCATCGTGACCAGGAACCCCGCCAGCATGAACGAATAGATGTCCAGGATCCACAGCTGCTGCGGCGCGCTCGCGCCCAGGTCGGCGCTCAGCCGTGGCAGCGCCAGGTAGAGGACGCTCCCGTCAAGGGAGAGAAGCAGGGCCACCGAGGCCAGGACGCCCAGCCCGAGCCATTCCCGTCGTCCGGCGAGGTTGTTCATCGTGTTCTCCATGCCTCCACGGTGCTGGAGCGGCCTTCAGATCCACTTCTCGTCCGCTTAAGGTGGCCCTTATGCGCTTTGGGGTGCTCGGGCCGCTGGCCGTATGGACCGACCAGGGGGAGCCCGTCACGATCCCCGGGCTGAAGGTCCGCGCGCTACTCGCCGACCTGCTGGTGGATGAGGGAAGGCCGGTGTCGACCGACCGGCTCGTGGACGACCTGTGGGCCGGCGAACCGCCGGCCAACTCCGCGGGCGCGCTCCAGGTGCGGGTCTCGCAGCTGCGGCGCGCGCTGGAGGAGGCCGAGCCGGGCGGCAAGAACCTGATCGTCTCGCGCGCGCCCGGCTACCTGCTCAAGGCCGCCGAGGGTACGGTCGACGCCGCGCGGTTCGCCGACCTGGTTGCCCGGGCCGAGACGGCCCAGAGCCCGCGGACCAGGGCGGAGCTGCTGTCCGACGCGCTGGCGCTGTGGCGCGGCCCGGCGTTCGCCGACTTCGCCGACGAGGAGTACACCAGGTCCGCGATCCTCCGGCTGGAGGAGCAGCGGCTGTCCGCCCTGGAACAGCAGGCCGAGGCGCGGCTGGAGCTGGGCGAGCACGGCCTGCTCGTGGGCGAGCTCGGCGACCTGGTGGCCCGCAATCCGCTGAGGGAGCGGCTGCGGGCCGTACACATGCGGGCCCTGTACCGCGCGGGGCGGCAGAGCGAGGCGCTGGCGAGCTACGCCGACCTGCGCGAGCGGCTGGCCGAGGAGCTCGGCCTCGACCCCGGCCCCGAGCTGGCCGCGTTGCACCAGGCCATACTCGGCCAGGACCCGGCGCTGAGCAGCCCGGCCGGTCGGCCCGCCACGAACCTGCCCGCCTCGCTCAGCGACCTGATCGGCCGGGACGGCGCACTGGCCGAGGTCCGCACCCTGCTGGAGAGCAACCGGCTCGTCACCCTGACCGGCAGCGGCGGCGTGGGCAAGACCCGGCTGGCGCTGGAGACCGCCACCCGGCTCGCCGACGCGTACGCGGACGGCGCGTGGCTGGTCGAGCTGGCCCCCCTCGACCGGGGTACGCGCTCGCCGGACGCCGACGGGCGGGCACCGGACCTCGACGGGCGGGCGCCGGACGTCGATGGGCGGGCGCCGGACATCGACATCCGGACGGTGGCGGAGACCGTCGCGGCGGCGCTCGACATCCGGGAGGAGTCCGACGGGACGCCGCTGGCCGACCGGCTGGCCGACGCGCTGCGCTCCCGGCAGCTCCTGCTCGTCCTCGACAACTGCGAGCACGTGATCGAGCGGGTCGCCGAGCTGACCGGCCGGTTGCTGCGGGCCGCTCCCGGACTGCGCGTGCTGGCCACCAGCCGGGAACCGCTGGCGGTGGCCGGTGAGGTGCTGTGGAGCGTGCCGCCGCTGGACGTACCGGCCGGTGCCGACCCCGATGAGGTGGCGCGGTCGGAGGCGGCCCAGCTGTTCGTGGCGCGGGCCGCCGCCTCGGCCCGCGGCTTCACCCTCGACGAGGGCAACGCCGGGGCGGTCGCGCAGCTCTGCCGGCGGCTGGACGGGATCCCGCTGGCTCTGGAGCTGGCCGCGACGCGGGTACGCGCGCTCGGCGTGCACGGGGTGGTGGCCAGGCTCGACGACCGGTTCCGGCTGCTCGCCTCCGGGCAGCGCGGCGCGCCGCCGCGTCAGCAGACGCTGATGGCGGTGATCGACTGGAGCTGGCAGCTGCTGACCGAGCCCGAACGCGCCGTCCTGCGCCGCCTGGCCGTCCACGCCGACGGCTGCACGCTGGAGGCCGCGGAGGAGACCTGCGCGGAGGACGGGCTCGACGTGCTCGACCTGCTCGCGCGGCTGGTCGACCGCTCGCTGGTGGTCGTGGCCGACGGTACGGGAGGCATGCGGTACCGGCTGCTGGAGTCGGTGGCCGAATACTGCCTGGAGCGGCTGTCGGAGGCGGGTGAGCTGCATCGGGTACGGCAGGCGCACTCGGCCTACTACACGGCGCTGGCCGTACAGGCTGAGCCGTTTCTCTACGGCGACGCTCAGCGCGAGTGGCTGCTGCGGCTCGACGCGGAGGCCGCGAACATGCGGGCGGCGCTCGACGCGGCTGCGGCGGCGGGAGACGCGGCCGGTGCGCTGGCGCTGGTGAACGCGCTGGCCTGGTACTGGGTGCTGCGCGGCCGGTTGGCCGAGGGGCGCCGGTCCCTGGAGTCAGCCTTGGCCATCGCGGACGACGGTGCTGTTTCGGAGGCTCGGGCCAGGGCGGGGGCGTGGCGGGCCGGGTTCGCCGTCATGCTGGGGGAGGACGTCGACTGGCGGTCCGCCGTGGATCAGGTGGAGGATCCGGGCGTACGGGCCAGGGCCGAGTGGTTCATCGGCTCGTCGGCGCTCGACATGGTGACCGGGCAGGAGCTGGTGACGAGCGCGCTGGCGACGTTCCGGGCCATGGGTGATGAGTGGGGGATCGCCGCGGCCCTGAGCTGCCGGGCGCGGGACGCCTTCACGCGCCGGGACTTCGTGGCCCTCGAACGCGACGGTGAGGAGAGCGCGCGGCTGTTCCGGCAGCTCGGCGACCGGTGGGGCGTGCTCCAGGCCACGGAGTGGCTCGGCGGGCTGGCCGAGATGGGGGGCGACGCGGAGCGGGCCGGGCGGCTGTTCGCCGACGGGCTGCGGATGGCGGAGGACCTCGGGCTCTGGCCGGAGGTGGCCGGACGCACCGCGTGGCTGGGCTGGATGGCGCTGGGGGCGGGCGAGTTCGAGCGGGCCATGGAGCTGTGCGGGCGGGCCCTGCACATCGCCTCCGGGCAGGGCCATCGAGAGACCTCGATCATGGCCGAGATGGGACTCGCCTATGCCGAGCGCCGGGGCGGCCACCTCGACCTGGCGGAGCAGCACCTGAACCACTTGCTCGAAGGGATCGCCCGGGGCCCCGGCGTCGAACCCGCCCTGCACCTGCCGGACACGCTCGTCGAGCTCGGCTTCCTCATCGAGCGACGCGGGGACGCCGCGACCGCCAGGGACCTGCACCTGGAGGCGCTCGTGGCGGCGCAGCGCATCGGCGACCCGCGCTCGGCGACGTGGGCCGTGGAGGGCCTGGCCTCCGCCGTGGCCGCCGGGGGCGCCCACGAACGGGCCGCCCGGTTGCTGGGGCTGGCGGCGGGGGTACGCGAGCACAACCAGACGCCCGCCGCTCCGTCGGAGGCGGCCGAGGTCACGCGGGTCACCGAGGCGGTTCTGGCGGCGCTGGGCGAGGCGGAGTTCGGGATCGCGTACGAGCAGGGCGGCAGGCTGAAACTCGAGGACGCGGCCGACCTAAGCCCGTAGGGCCATCAAGAGGCTGTGAAGCCGCCAGGCCCATCACCCGGAGCCTGTGAAGCCATCAAGCCCATCGCCCGGATCGCGCTCATCGCAGGCCCATCGGGATCCGGGCCCGAACCGTGAACCCGCCGCCGGACCGTACTCCGGCGCTCAGCTCACCACCGACCACACTGACGCGCTCCCGCAACCCGACCAGCCCCCGGCCGCCGCCACGACCCAGTCCGGGGCGGCTGGGTCCGTCCGTGGTGACCTCCACGTCCATCCATTCCTCCCCATGACGCACGTGGACCAGCGTGCGCTCGCCCGCGGTGTGCTTCACCGCGTTGGTGAGCGCCTCCTGAACGACCCGGTACGCGGCCACCTCCGCGGCCTTCTCCATGGCGCGTGGCTGCCCGTCCTCGACCAGTTCCACCGGCTGCCCGGCGCCCCGGGTCCGTGCCACCAGATCGGGCAGCCGGCCCACCGACGGCTCGCGGCCTTCTCCGTCCGCGTCCGGCGTACCGTCCAGCGCGCCGAGCAGGTAACGCAGGTCGGTCAGCGCATGGCGGCCGGTCTCGCTGATCGCCGCCAGGCCGGTCGCGACCCGCTCGGGCTGCCCGGCCAGGAACTGCGCCGCGTCGGCCTGGACCACCATCGCCGTCACATGGTGGGTGACCACGTCGTGCAGCTCCCGCGCGATCCGGGCACGCTCCGCCGCGACGACCGCCGCCTCGGCCAGCCGTACCCGCTCCGCCTCGGCGGCGCTCCGCTCCCGTACGACGACACCGGCGGCCCAGCACGCCACCAGGAACAGCAGGAAGGTCGTATAGTCCAGCGGACGTTCCGGCGACCCCGACTCGTGCAAGGCGACAGCGAGCCCCACGTACGCCACCACCGCGACCACGGCCACGGCCACCGCGAGCGACCGGCGCCGCAGGTGGGCGCCCGCGCTGTACAACGCGACGATCAGCCCGAGCCCGGCGAACGCCGTGGGATAGCGCAGCAGCTGGAAGGCCATGAACGCCCCGCCGACCACCGCCAGACACCCGGCGGGCCACCGCCGCCGCATGACCAACGGCAGGCTCTGCGCCAGAATCAGCAGCACGCCCACCGCGTCGAGCGGCAGGTCCGGCAGGTCCGCCAGATCGACGCCCTGATGAGCGAACCCGGGCACGAACGACAACCCGGCCAGCATCCCCGCCAGCACGACATCCGCCCGCCGACTCCACGGCGCCGTCATCGCCATCAGCCGGAAGGAGGCCGCCAGTCGAGACACGCCCGCCAGCCTAACGGGACCCCGTACGGCCCGGCGCTGTCGCCGGCCTTGCGGCAAGAGGCGGGGACCTCAGGGGGAGAGGCGGCGGGTCAGCCAGGCCAGGGCGAGCGGGTAGCGATACTCGATCGCGCCGTGCCCGGCGTCGAAGAGCTCGAAGTAGATCCGCTCATCCGGCACCCCCGCCGCCTCCAGCGCCCGCCGGAACGCCGTGGCACCGAAGTCCAGGTAGTACTCGTCCTTGGTGCCCGCGTCGACCCAGATCGCCCGCATCGACCGCAGCGCCTCGGCGTACTCGGGCCTGGCCGCCATCACCACCGGGTCGCGGGCCAGCCAGCGCTCCCACACCTCGGGTATGACGGCGCCCGTGTCGTCGAACGGCAGGCGGACCGTGCCGTGCTCGTCGGCCGAGTACGCCGCCGCGTAGGCGTACATCTCCATGAGTTCGAGGTCGCCGTCCCTGGTCCCGGCGATCCTGCTCCGGAAGTCGGACAGGAACGTGTCGTACGAACCGCCGTACATGTCACGTAGCCGACGCGCGATGTCCGGCAGCCCGAACCGGAAACTGACCTCGAACAGCGAGTCGCCCGCATGAGTGGCCAGCGCCCCGAACACGTCCGGCCGCAGCATGGCGGTGACCATCGCCCCGCCGCCCCCGCTGGACTTGCCGGTGACCGCGCGGTGATCGCGGCCGGCCAGCGTACGGTAGCGGGCGTCCACCCACGGTACGACCTCGTCGCACAGGTAGGAGTGGTAGCGGCCGGTCGCGGGCGAGTCGAGAAACTGGCTGCCGCCCAGCGAGGTCCACGCGTCGACATAGACGACGATCGCGGGCGGCACATCGCCGGCCGAGAACACGCCGTCAGCCAGCTCCGGGTACGTCCGGCGGAACGGCGTCCGGTTGAACCACATGGCGACATGCGCGGTGTAGCCCTGCAGCACATAGATGGCCGGATAGCGCCGCTCGGGATGGTCGTCGTACCCCGGGGGGACGTACACGTACAGGGGCCGCTCGTGCGGATCCCCGAGGGGGTTGCCGCGCAGCAGCGCGCTGTCGATGACGTTGTGGTCGAGGCGGCCGGCCAGCTCATCGGACCAGGGCAGCATGGGCTTCCTCTCGTTGGCCGGGGTCAGCTGACCGAGATGTCGATCCCCGATGGACAGTTGGGGATCAGCCTGCCACCTCCGCTTTGCCGTTGCGCGGCCGTCGGGGGTGCCGGGGCTCGCTAGGCTTCCTCCGTGGACAGCGCAGAACTGAAGAACCGGGTACGCGAGCTGCGAGCCGAAGGCAGGTCTCCCAAGGAGATCGCCCGCACACTGGGGGTGTCGCCGTCGGTGGTGGCCCCGCTCGTCCGGGCCGTGGCGGCCGAGGGCAGCGCGGCGGCGGCGGGGGAGCCCGAGGTGGCCGGTTGCTGGATCAACGTCGGCTGGAGCAACGGCCTCACCGTCGACCCCGCCCGAGGCTGGATCGACGAGAAGCCGGATGCCGACGGGCTGGAGGGCAAGGTATGCGTGCTGGTGGCCCGGCGGCACAAGTGGGACCGGATGACGGTCTGCGGCTACCTCGCCGACGTCTACTGCACGGGCGTCAAGGACCTGATCGGGCCGGACGTCATCGACGACCGGCAGCTCAGCAGGTTCCGCGAATACTTCTTCAGCGACTACGCGGGCTGGCAGGAGGCGCCGATCGAGCTGGCTCAGCATCTCGTCTTCGGCTCGGTCGACTATGCCCGCACGCTGGGCCTGGAGCCGTTCGTGACCTTCGACTCGGCCTCCCACGTCCTGGGCACCTGGGAGGGCGGCCCGTCGGCGATCACCTTCGGCCGCGACGGCAAGCCGTTCTACGTCCCGGGCGAGAACGACGAGTCCGGCAAGATCGTCAGAATCCTGGAGCGCAAAGTAGGCCCGGCGGGCTTCGACACTTCCGTTGAGTGATCCGGTGGTGTGGAGAGCCGACCCGGCGTGCTGACTCTGGCCTCGCCGACCCGCGCGGCCGCGATCGCCGCGGCGCTGGACGACGACCTGACCGTGGTAGGCGAGGACTGACCAGGCCCTCGCCTCCTAGTGCGGGACGACGCCCTCGACCAGAACCCGCCGATAGTTGGCGATGCGCTGGTCCACGCTGTCCAGGCAGCAGCTGGAGCACTTCGTCTCCTCCATGGAGGTGTAGTACAGGCAGCACGTGTCGCGCAGGTAGAACAGTCCCTCCCGGTCGTCTGCCGTGAGCCGGACGACCTTGCCCAGGCGGTCGAGGTCGATGGTGGACACGGCCGAGAAGGTCTTGTAGGCGCTCTCCAGCTGATCGACGTCCCCGCCGCGTCTGCCGGCGATGCAGAAGGCCGCCGCGCAGCCATGCGCCACGCCGCCCTCGACGGCCCAGGCCAGCACCGCGGCCGCCGTCACGGTGCCGGCGTACACGGCCATGACCGTGAGCGCGGTCGCGTGATCGGAAACCTGGCCGCTCGCCCGGCGCTCGGCTTCGAGAATCCGGCCCAGCTCCGCCGACCGCGGATCCAGCAGCCGGTCACAGGCGATCCAGTCCTCTCCTGGCACGAGCTCCTGTTCGAGAGTTGCCCTGTCAGGCGGTGGCGGGGAAGAAGCGTCAGGTGCTCGAGGAGGACGACGATAACCAGCCGTGTTCAGCTTCAGAATGAGCGCCGTCGGAGAGCCTGGCTCACTTGCATGTCAAACGCGGCTCGGCGGCGTAGACGGTGTGGAACTTCTGCCTGCGCACTTCCTTGCCGTCTTTCTTGAAGATGCGCCAGACATCGATCGCGAAGCCCTCCGCGCCGCCCATGGGAATGCAGTCCTTGCCGGAGTCGGTGAGGGAGGGGGCGGTCTTGACGTCGTAGCGGGCCGAACTCTGGGCGGTGACGTCGTAGCGTTTGGTGCTCCAGAAGTCCACGGTGATCGACGTGCTCGTGTAGGAGGTCTTGATCAGCACGCCGTACGGGGAGTCGTTGCGCCAGCGGAAGTCCGGCTGCGGATAGGAGACGGTGGACTCGCGGCCGGCTGGATAGCGGGTGATGTAGTACTGGTGCGCAATGTGCTGCACGTCCTGGAATCCGCCGAAGAACACGGCGTTGAACATCGTGGTGGCGAACTGCGACACTCCGCCGCCGACGTCGTTGACGAACCGGTTGTTCAGGATCATCGGCGCCTCGACGAAGCCGCGCGCCTTGTCGCGCTTGCCGACCAGGCCGTTGAGCGAGAACGTCTCGCCGGGCATGACGACATGGCCGTCCACAATGTCGGCGATGCGGTGGATATTGGTCACTCGTGGTGCGCAACACGGGTAGCGGGTGGTGAAGGTGCTGACCTTCTTCTTGACCTCCAGCTTCCTGGCCTGCTCGGTGGTCAACCGGGGCTGCGCCTCGGCCACCGGTACCTTCACCTCACGCCGGCCGGCCGCCAGGGCGGCGGAGACGGCCCCGCCGAAAGCCTTCGCGTCGATGCCCCGGCCGGGACGGGCGGGGAGGACGCGCGGCTTGCCCTTCACGATCTCGAAGGAGGCGTCTTGGGGCTGATGGCTTGCCGGGACGAGTTGTTTCTGCAAGTCAGGGAGGAGTTCTCCGCTGCGGAAGGAGGGGCGCAAGCTGCCTTGGCCGTCGGAGACGAAGCGAAGCCCGGCGGCCAACTGGGCGCGGTTCAGGCTGGCTTTCCTGTCGCCGTTGACCAAGGTCAGCGGACTGGCGACCGCCGCGCTGGCCATGGAGCCCGCGACGCGACGCACCTCGGCCGACGAGACCCGGGGCGGTAGCGTGCGGAGGGGCAGCGCGACCGTAGCGCGGTTTCCCAGGAAGGCCTCGCGGACCAGCCGCGCGGCGGCGTCGCGGTCGAGGGCGCGGCCCGACTTGGCGGAGATGACCTGCGGTTCGAGGCCCTGGTAGCGCACGCCGCCCTCGCGAGGCTTGAGGTCGATTGTCTTGGCCAGAACGGCGAGCCGGGTGGTGAGTCGGGATTCGTCGGCCGTGATCCGTGGCTGGAGCTCTCTGTCTTCGCCGAACAACGACCGGACGACTCCGGCCGGGCTGCCCGCGCCGTCCAGCGCCGCCGCGAGTGTCGCCGGGATGTCGAACCCCAGCCCGAGCGCGGCGGGGGTCAGCCGTGTCGTCTTGCCCGCCGCGGACAGCTCCATCGGTCGGTTGGCCCGCTTGCCGAGCTCACGCTCCAGCCGGGCGCGAGCGTCCGCCTCCGGCAGGCCGCCAACGTCCACGCCGCCGATGCTGGTGCCGGACGGCACCTGACCCCCCAAGGCGATCGCGAGAACGGCATAAACCGCAGCCATGACGACGACCGTTGCGACCGCGACGAGCATCCAGCGACGTCGGCGCCTTCCCGCGCGGCCGCTCCTGGGCGCCGCCTGCTGCGCCAGAGCGGCACGCGGGCTCATCGCGAGGCCCCACGAGATCGTGGATCGACATGGCACATGGCGAGAAGTCTAACCACGCTACTAGCACAAGCCGTAGATAGTTAGGAAGCCTGCCACGGCCCCGGCATGGGCTTCAGCGGCTGTGATGGATTCGTCCATGTCGGCAGCGCCCTCAGGTCACGCGAGAGCGTCCAGGCGGTCGCCCGCGGCCGTGGCGCGTTTGAGGCGGATCAGGTCCTTGGGGGCGTTCACGCCGACCGCGCCGACGAGCACGCCGTTCCGGGCGAAGGCGATCGCGAATCGGTTCTCGTCCGGCTCCCCGGTTACCAGGCGGCTCTCGTCGGCCAGGTGCGGCAGTCCGGCGGTCTGGATGCGGGCGCCGTGCATGTGGGTGGCGAAGGAGGGGAGGTCGGCGTACGGCTTGGCGTTCTCCGGGCCGGTCAGGAGGTTGAGGGCGGCGAGGGCGCCCTGGTCGTTGGCGTTCGCCCAGTGCTCGACGCGTACGAGCTCGCCGCCGAACAGGCCGTGCGGCCAGCGCGCGACGTCGCCCGCCGCCACCACGTTCTCGGCGGCGTAGAGGGTCTCCTCGCACACCACGCCGTCACTCAGCCTCAGGCCGCTGCCCTCCAGCCAGTCGGTGTTCGGGGTGACGCCCATGCCCGCGATGACCAGGTCGGCGGGCAGCGTCCGGCCGGTGCCCAACCGCACGCCCGTCACCCGGCCGTTGCCCTCGAAACCGGTCACGCGCGTGTCGCTGACCAGCTCGACGCCGTTGTCGCGATGGTGGCGCGCGAGCCAGCGCGCCGTTTCGGCGCCCAGGACCTTGGTCATGGGGTGAGGGGAGGCGTCGACGAGGGTGACGCTCAGGCCGAGGGCACGGGCGGTCGAGGCCACCTCGCCGCCGATGAAACCGCCGCCGATGACCACGACGTGCTCGTGCCCGGCCTGTAGCTCGGTGCGCAGGGCCAGGGCGTCTTCGATGGTGCGGAGGGTGCGGACGCCCTCAGGGTGGTGGGGCAGGCGGCGCGGGCGGGCGCCCGTGGCGATGACAAGCCCGTCGTAGCCGAGCTCGGTGCCGTCGTCCAAGGTAAGACGCCGGTCGGAGGTGTCCAGACGTACCGCTTGGCGGCCCTTCAGCCACTGGTCGCCGAGCTCCTCGGCGCCGGGCAGGGTGATCTCGTCGTCGCCCCTCAGCATGCTCTTGGACAGGGGCGGGCGATTGTAGGGCAGGTGGCGCTCGGCACCGATCAGGGTGATGTTGCCCTCGAAGCCCTCCCGCCTGAGCGTCTGCACGGCACGCAGGCCGGCCAGGGAGGCACCGACGACGGCAACGGTGTTCAGCGTTCTCATGGTCGCGGACTATACCCGTAGGGGGTATATGATGCAAAATACCCCCAGGGGGCTTAACCGAACCAAGAGGAGATGTCATGAGCAGCACGTACAAGGTGAGCGGAATGACCTGCGGCGGATGCGCGGGCAAGGTGAAGTCGGAGATCTCCAAGGTGGACGGGGTCACCGACGTTGAGGTGGACCTGACCAGCGGCACGGTGACCGTGGCAGGAGCCGCCGAAGAGGCCCTGGTTCGCGATGCCGTCGAAGAGGCGGGCTACGAACTGACCGCCGTTTGATCGGACCGTCCTCGGTTCGTTCGGTGAACGGCATCCTGCCGGGTTCCGTACCTCTCCTTGGCGGCACCCGGCAGGATGCGCCTCAGGGAGTTTCCGTCCTACTATCTATCATCGTAGTCATGTCTGATATGGCGTCATGGACGGGAGCGGTGTGGCTGAGGCCGGGCGCTTTGGTGTACATCGGTAGGCTCGGCGACGCGCGCGCTCACGCGCATGCCGCCGTGCAACTGCTTGTCGTCAGCTCCGGCCGCGTCATCCTCACCGACGAGCGGGCAGCCGAGAGGAGCGTGTCGGCCGTGGCGATACCCGCCGGTGTCCCGCACGCCATGTGCGCCGAGGACGCGTTCGGAGCGTGCGTCTATCTCGATCCGGCTCTTCTGGAGGACGACGGGGAGAGCCTGGTGGCCGGCCTGCTGGCGATTCCGGTTGATGAGAAGTTCGCCGATGCGGCGCTGGCGTTGCTGAGCGAGTCGCGCGCCGCCTGTCCGGATCGGGTGGTCCGGCAGGTGATGGAGCTGGTCGGGCGGGGCATCGCCGGTCCTTTGCGGCTGCGCGACCTGGCGGCGCGGGTGGCCCTGTCGCCGAGCAGGCTGGGGCATCTGTTCAGTGAGCAATGGGGGTTGCCGTTCACGGCGTACGTACGGTGGGCGCGGCTGCGCGCGGCGATGGACACCGTACGCGCAGGTGGCTCGCTGACGGATGCCGCGCATGCCGCCGGGTTCACCGACAGCGCCCATCTGACCCGGGTGACGCATGCCATGTTCGGACTGGCACCCTCGGTGCTGGCTCGCGGGATGAGCTGGGAGTGAAGGTCAGCCGCTCCGTACAAGCACTCGAGGAGGCGGCAGGGCCAGGCTGACGGCATGACTGATGACATGCCGGACGACGGAGCGCCACAGCGCCTTTCTCCCGCTGCGGTCGTCCTCGTGGTGGCGGCCGGCTTTATCTCGCTGTTCGCCACGTATTGGGACGATGCCTGGCACACCGATATCGGCAGGGACGACGCGCTGATACCGCCGCACCTGCTGCTGTATGGAGCGGTGGCCGTCGTGGGGCTGACAGTGGCGGGCTGGGGTCTGCTCACGCTGTGGCGTACGCGATCGCTGATCGCCGTGCTGAGACACCCTCCGCTGCTCATCGCCGCTGTCGGCGGCGTGGCCACGCTGGCCTCCGCGCCCGTCGACGCACTCTGGCACGATGCCTTCGGCCGGGATTCGGTGCTGTGGAGCCCGAGCCACATGCTGACCGTGTTCAGCACATTGGCCCTGATCGGCGGGGTGCTCGCGGGCATGCGGCCGGACAGCCCTCGACCGCTGTGGTGGGCCGGCGGGGCATTGCTGCTGGGCAGCGCTGTCACGTCGGTGATGGAGTTCGAGACGGACGTGCCGCAGTTCTCCGAGGTGCTGTACTTCCCTGTGCTGCTGGTCTGCTCGATGTACGCGGCCGTGCTGCTGCGGTCGCTGGCACCGCGCCGGCATCTCGTGGCGGGAGCGGTCGGCGTCTACGTGCTCGCGCGGCTGGTGATCACCGGGCTGCTGCTGGCCCTCGGGCGTACGAGCCCCGACCTTCCGCTGGCCGTCGTCGGGCTGGCGGTGATCGACCTGCCGTGGCGGCGTCCCGTGACCGCTTACGCGGCAGGAGCGGCGGGGGCCGCCGTCACTTCCTATCTGTCCTCCGTGCTGGGCATCGGCAGTGTCAGTCCCGACGCCGTGCTCGTGCCCGCGTTGGTGGTGGCCGCCCTCGGCGCGGTTGTGATCTCGGGCGAGCGCCGGACGCGTGGCGCGGTCGCGGTCGTCACACTGCTACTGCCGCTCGGTCTGACCGTCCTGGATCCACAGCCTGCTTCGGCGCACGATCCCGGACAGGGGCAGGTTGTCGCTACGGCCGTGCTGACCGGTACCTCGGACGGCTCTGGGGGGATGACGCTCACGGTCGAGGGGTGCGGGGGTATGACGCCGCTCAGAGTGGTCGCTCGCCGGGCCGGAGAGGAGATCGCCGGTCCGCTTGGTTCGGCACCTGATGGATGCCGCGGCCAGGTACGGGTCGACCAGGAGGGCCTGTGGTTCCTGTACGCGGAGATGCGTTATCGGGGCGGCGTGGTCGAGGCCTGGCTCCCGATCGACCGCCAGGTCGTGCGGCAGAAACGCGACATCTACCTTCCAGCAGGTCGGGCGGTAGTTACCGGCGGGCAGATCGCCGCGGGCGTCGGCTTGTATCTGGCCGGGCTGGTCATGCTGTCACTGACCGTGTACCTGGCCAGACGAAGCCGCGCGTGATGTTCATCGGAGGTCGGCTTCGGGGGTCACCGGTTGGGCGTACCGCTGTTCGAGCTTGGCGAGCTTCCCGTACGCGACACCGCCCAGCCAGGTCAGGAGGAAGACGCGGACGATCCCGTACCGATCGTGTTGAGGTCGATGGCGGCAAGAGCGGCCCACGGCTGACGGTCGGCCAGGCCGACGACAGTGCCAGCACGACGGTGGAGTGGCCGAGCGAGAAGAACAGCCCCACGCCCTGCGAGGGCCGGCCCTTCTGCAGCAGGAGCCGGGCGGTCTCACGTCATGCACTGAGCCGGGTCAGTTCCTCGCACAAGAGGTTCAGTTCCTCCTCGGAGTTGTAGTAGTGGACCGATGCTCGGACGAGTTCGGAGATGTCGCGGTCGGTCATGTCGAGGAGCGTTGACGGAGCTCGCGACACGCTGACATTGATCCGGCGCTCCGCCATGAAGGTCTTGATCGTGTCGGCCGTGACGCCGTCAAGAGTGAAGGTCACGATGCCGCAGCGTTCGGCGCCGACGTCCCGCACGATACAGCCGGGAACGGCCGCCAGCCGTTCGCGCAGGGTATCGCCGAGCAGGTAGACGCTGTCGCGGATGTCGTCCAGGCCCCAGGCGAGGGCTTCCTCGACGGCGGTCGCCAGGCCGACCCGGCCCGCCACGCCGTACTCCCAGTTCTCGAATCTGCGGGCGCCCGGCTGGATCTCGAACCGGCCGGGCGCCGTCCACTTGGCGGACCGCAGATCGAGGAAGGGGGGATCGAGCTGGTCGAGTACGGTCCGCCGGACGTACAGCAGGCCAGTCCCACGTGGCGCACGCAGGTACTTGCGCCCCGTCGTGGACAGCATGTCGCAGCGGATCTGCTCGACGTCGACGGGGATCTGGCCCACCGACTGGCACGCGTCGAGCAGGTACAGCACGCCCGCCTCGGCCGCGATCTTGCCGATCTCCGCGGCCGGGTTGACCAGGCCGCCGTTGGTGGGGATGTGGGTGACGGAGATGAGGCGTACGCGTTCGTCCATCATCGCCCGCAGCGCGTCTACGGAGAGCTGGCCGAGTCCGTCGTTGGGCACCACCTCGACGCTCACGCCGTGGCGGCGAGCGACCTGCAGGTAGGCGATGAAGTTGCTGGCGTACTCGGCCTTGCTGGTGAGGATCCGGTCGCCGGGGCGGAACCGGATGGCGTAGAAGGCCAGGTCCCAGGCGCGGGTCGCGCTGTCGACGATCGCGATCTCGTCGCGGGAGCAGTTCAGCAGCCGGGCGGCCGAGTCGTAGGCCGCCTCGACGCGGTCGGTGGCGCGGTCGGCCGCCTCATACCCGCCGATCTCCGCCTCCAGGCGCAGATGCCCGACAGTCGCTTCCAGTACGGCTGAAGAGGGCAGCGAGGCTCCGGCGTTGTTGAGATGGACGGTGTTCGCGGTGCCCGGGGTCAGCTCCCGGGCCCGTGCGAGGTCGATCATGTTCGCTCCACGTTCTCGGGTGAGGGGCGGCCGTTGTGCGAAGGGCCGATGAGGCGCAGGAACGCCTGTACGCGGGGATGTGCGGGCGCGGTGAAGAAGCGCTGCGGGGGAGCCTCTTCGATGACGTGCCCGCCGTCCATGAACACCACCCGGTCGGCCACATCGCGGGCGAAGGCGGTCTCGTGCGTCACGATGACCATGGTCATCCCGTTTCCGGCCAGGTCACGGATGACCTGCAGGACCTCGGCGTGCAATTCGGGGTCCAGCGCGGAGGTGGGCTCGTCGAACAGGATGACCTGCGGCTCCATCGCCAGTGCACGGGCGATGGCGACGCGCTGCTTCTGGCCGCCGGACAGCGTGGCGGGGTAGCAGCCGCACTTGTCGCCGAGGCCCACCAGGGCGAGCAGACGCCGGGCGAGCTCGGCCGCCTCGGCGCGGGGCACGTTCCGCACGGAGATCGGGCCTTCCATGACGTTCTGCAGCGCCGTCAGGTGCGGGAAGAGATTGAACTGCTGGAACACCATCGCCGAATGCCGACGGATCTCGCGGATCCGGGCGGCCCTGGCGCGACGCCCGCCCTGGCGCGTGCCGCAGTCGACGTGGTTGCCGCACAGGCGGACGGTGCCGGAGCCGGGCTCTTCCAGCAGGTTGAGGCAGCGGATCAGGGTGGTCTTGCCGGAGCCGGACGGGCCCATGACCACCACGACCTCGCCCGGCCGCACGTCGAGGTCGATGCCCTTGAGCACCTCGTTGTCGCCGAAGCGCTTGGTCAGCCCGCGCACGCTCACGATGGGTTCTGAGCTGGTCATGCGTAGGCCTTTCTCATCCGGCGTTCGAGAGCCTGCTGGCCGACCTGCAGGAGGGTGTTGATCAGCCAGTACATGAGTCCGACGATCAGCAGCGCGTCCATGTAGCGGAAGGTGGAGGTGCCGATGCCCTCGGCCACCCTGGTCAGCTCCACCACGGTGACCGCGGAGGCCAGGGAGGTGTCCTTCATCAGGGCGATGAACCGGCTGCCCACGGGCGGCAGGGCGATCCTGATGGCCTGGGGGAAGATGACGCGGCGCAGCGTCTTCCCGTACGGCATGGCCATCGAGGCCGCCGCCTCCCACTGCCCCTTGTCGACGCCGAGGATGCCCGCGCGGAAGTTCTCACTGAGGTAGGCGGCGGTGAACAGGGTGAAGGCGATGATCGCCGACGGGATGGGCGGAATCTCCAGGCCGATCTGCGGCAGCCCGAAGTAGATGATCATGATCTGGATGAGCAGCGGCGTGCCGCGGAAGACCGAGACGTACGCGGTCGCCACGGCGGAGAGGACGCGGTTGCCGGAGATCTTCGCCAGCACGATCGCGGCCCCCAGGCCGCTGCCCAGGATGAAGGAGACCACGCCGAGGAGAAGGGTGACCACCAGGCCGGTGAGGAGATCGGGAAAGGAGTCGACCAGCAGATCCATGAGTACCTTCCCTGCTCAGCTCGCCGGAACCTTGGCCAGTTCCTGTGTCATGTCGAGACCGCCCAGCCACTTGCGGGAGATGGCGGTCAGGGTGCCGTCAGCGATCATGTCGTTGAGCGCCTTGTCGACGGCCTGCTTGAAGCTCGCCGAGCCCTTCGCGAAGGAGATCCCGTTGACCTCCGATTCGAGCAGCGGCCCTGCGGCCTTGACCTTCAGGTTGTTCTTCGCCGCCAGGAACGCCCCTTGGAACCGTGACGCCAGCACGGCGTCGGCCCGCCCCCGCGCCACCTCGGTCAGCCCGAGTGTGGCGTTGTCGTAGGTCCTGATGTCGGCGTCGGCGATGCTCTTCTTGGCGAAGGCCGCCTGCGTGGTCCCGGCCGTCACCGCGATTTTCCTGCCCTGGAGGTCGGTCAGCCCTGAGATGTCGGAATTGGTGTCGGCCACGAAGATCGAGATCCCGTTGACCTGGTACGGGCGGGAGAAGTCCACCTGCTTGGCACGTTCCGGGGTGATGGTCTGACCGGCGACGACGGCGTCGAACCGGCCGGCCTGAACGCCCGCGATGAAACTCTGGTAGTTGGAGGCGACGAACTCGACCTTGGCGATGCCGAGCCGCTTGGCGAGCTCGTTGGCCACGTCGACGTCGTAGCCCACGGGCTTGCCGCCGTCCAGGAAGTTCCACGGCGGATTGGCCTGCGTCTGGGCCACCCGGAGAGTGCCGGACTCCTTGACCCGCTGCAGGAGGTCGGCGGCGTCCGCGGAGCCGTGGCCGCATGCCGACAGGGTGATCGTTAAGGCGGCGGACAGGCCTGCCGCCAGCCGGGGTGTAATACGTACCTTTTTCGCCACCATGGGCTCCTTGTCACGCAGCAGTCGCCCGGCTCTGAACCCCCGTGAACCGTGGACATCCCCATGTTGGGGCTTACATGTCCATGGCATATACGGTGGGCCATTATGTCCGAAGCGTCAAGTACCCCCAGGGGGTAAATTGGCATACCTCCTGATCGGAAGGGGGTAATTGACGGCTTCTGGGAGCGGTCGTCCTGCGAGGACGCCAAATTTACGGACATCTCGGATCCAGGGCTCGGCCGCGGGGCACCGCCCACGCGCCACGCTGAACGCCAACACCGCGCCGCCGCCATCGCCGCCGCCGCTCAGCAGGCTGCGATGCTGGGGCGGGGGAGGGAATCACCGTGCTCCGCGGGCAAACCCGTCGCCGTCAGACTGCTGGCCGACCGCGATGTCATGCCTGAGGAAGGCTGAGCGAAGGCCCATCGCTAGACATTAATCACAAGGGGAAATGTCCAGTTTTGCGTGACAAGTCCGGTAACGGGGCGACAGAATGCGGGACCACCAGCCGCTCCGCCACTGGAGGAACCCATGCTGAGACCCCTGGGGGTACTCGCCACCGTCGCCAGTCTCGCCGCCTGCACCCCGTCCGCCGACCTGCCGCCGGGCGGAGCGGCCGGAGCGGTGCCCGAGGCGACCGCGCCTGCGGACGGCGTGGCACCGGCGTCGACGCCGGCCCAGCCGGCTCCCCGGCCGACCCCTGGATCGGACGAGTGCCACGTGAGCGTGGTCAGGCCGGACGTCTCCGCGCTCAGGATCCGGACCTCGGCCGTCCGCCGTGGCTGTGTGGACCCGGCGCTGTTGCGCATCCGAGTCAAGCGCGCCGTCCCCGGCGCCGATCCAGTGGTCAAGAGCGGCGCCACCAGGAAGGGCCGCATCGCCCTGCGACTTCCCTGCGCGCCGGGTACGTACTACGCGGTCGCCACGGACTACCGGGGCGGCACGGCCAGGTCCAAGGCCGTACGGCTGACGTGCGTCACCCCCACCCGCGCAATGCGGGAGACGAAGGCGCCGACGGTTCCTGAGGGGAAGGCGTCCATCACGTCCGTCGGCACGGCACTGGAGAACGACGTCGTCCGGCTGACCAACGCCGAGCGGGCCAAGGGCGGCTGCCACCCCCTCAAGCACGACGCGCGGCTGCGCAAGGCCGCGTTCGGGCATTCAGCCGACATGGCGAAGAACGACTACTTCGACCATGACTCTCAGGACGGCCGCGACATGGTCGACCGCATGCGCGCGACCGGCTTCACCGGCTCGGCCTGGGCCGAGAACATCGCCATGGGTCAGCGATCGGCGGCCGAGGTGGTCAAGACCTGGATGAACAGCGCCGGCCACCGGCAGAACATCATGAACTGCTCGTACACCCTCATCGGGGTGGGCGCGGTCAAGGACGCGCAGGGACAGGTCTACTGGACGCAGGACTTCGCCGCCCGCTGACGCATGGGCGTTTCCAGGGTCGGACGGCGAGGTCATGGTGCGATCTC
Source organism: Nonomuraea aurantiaca (assembly GCF_020215705.1). Classification (GTDB taxonomy): domain Bacteria; phylum Actinomycetota; class Actinomycetes; order Streptosporangiales; family Streptosporangiaceae; genus Nonomuraea; species Nonomuraea aurantiaca. Next base: position 414,177 of record NZ_JAIWNB010000002.1, read on the forward strand.
GGTGTCGTCGAAGCCGACGGCACCGAGGTCTTTGGGGATGCGCAGGCCGCGGCCCTTGGCGCCCAGGGTGATCACCGCTCGGCGCCCGGCGGTGACCAGGCCGACGTCTGCGATTCCTGGTACCTATTGTTGTATCTCGCGCCGATCGAGCATTTCGGTGACAAGGGTCGCCATGGAATCTCCTGATACTCCTTTTGCGTCAGCCAGTATGGCTGGGCTTCAGTTGAGGATCTCGGTGCTTGCCCCGAAAACCATGCTGCCTCCCGACCCGCTGATGGTCCCTCCGGCAAGGTTGGTGGGGCCACCGGCGGGCTGGACGACCGTAGGCGAGGTGGAGAGCGGACTGGCCACCGATCTGCCGTTCTGGAGCAGTCGCGCGGAAACGAGCTGATGACGGACGACGCCTGTCCCGTCGATCTGGGCCTTGAGCTCGATCTTTCCGGTGAACGCGCCGGATGTTACTTGGAGCACATTGACCGCAGTGGGTCGGCTGGAGTCCAGCACGTTGACCGGCGGAGGGCTGAGAGGCGCGCACGTGGTCCCGATGACGGGAGCGCTGACGCAGATGTTCGCCAACGTTTTAATGGTGTGCGAGGGCGCGGCATGGGCGGCGGTGGCGGATCCGGCGAGAATCGTACCGGCGGCAGCGCCTGCGGCCAGGATTAACATCCGGCGCTTAATCGACATGACTTTTTCCTTTTCGATGGTCATGACTGGTTTGATGGACCAAACGATAGGAGCCGTGCCGGTAACGCTCCTGGCCGAAGTGCACACTTATTCCATGACCTGAATCACATTCGGTCGACGACGGCGCGGCTTCACCCGATTGCCTGGTAGGCGGTGGTCCAGAAGTCGCGGTGGAGGCGGGGCGTGTGGACGGAGTCCATCGCGCTCTGCGTCAGCAGGATGCCGACGAGGTCCTCGGCGGGGTCGGCGTACGCGGTGGTGCCGAGGCCGCCGTCCCAGCCGAACTGGCCCGGCGAGGCCAGGTCGCGGCGGTGGGTGCGGACCGCCATGCCGAAACCGAAGCCGCCGTGCCGGCCGAAGTGGTCGCCGAAGGCGTCCTTCTCGGCCTTCTGCTCCGGCGTCAGGTGGTCCATCGTCATGAGCTCGACCGAGGCCCGGGAAAGGATCCGCTCGCCGTTCAAGGTCCCCTTGTTGAGCAGCATCCGGTAAAGCGCGTGGTAGTCCTCGACGGTCGACACCAGCCCGTCGCCGCCGGCCTGGAACACCGGCGGCCGGCTGTACTTCCCGCCGGCGGCCTCGTCCCACACCACCGGTTCGCCGGTCTCGGGGTTGTGCGCGTAGCTGGTGGCCAGCCGGTGGATCTGGTCGGCGGGTACGTGGAAGCCGGTGTCCTTCATGCCGAGCGGCCTGAACAGCCGCTCGCGCATGAACTCCTCCAGCGACTGCCCGGTCACCCTGCCGACGAGCACGCCGAGCACGTCGGACCCGACGTGGTATTGCCACAGCTCGCCCGGCTGACGCATCAGCGGCAGTGTCCCGAGCCGCCGGATCCACTCCTCGGGCCCGAAGTCCGGCGAGGTGGTGTCCAGGCCGAGCTCGCGGATCGCGGTCTGGATCGGGTACGTGTCCGGCGGCGCCAGCACGACCCCGAAGCCGAAGGTGAAGGTCAGCAGGTCGCGTACGGTGATCGGCCGGGCCGCGGGCACCGTCTCGTCCAGCGGGGCGTCGATCCGGGCGAGCACCTGGCGGTTCGCGAGCTCGGGCAGCCACTCGTCGACCGGGTCGTCCAGCCGCAGCCGGCATTCCTCGACGAGGATCATCACCGCCGTGGCCGTGACCGGCTTGGTCAGCGACGCCATCCGGAAGAGCGTGTCCCGCCGCATCGGCTCGGCGCCTCCCGCGTGCATCGTGCCCATCGCCTCGATGTGCGTGTCGTCTCCGAGGCTGACCAGCGCGACCAGGCCGGGGATCGCGCCGGACGCGAGGTGGCCGCTCAGCACCCCACGCATCCGTTGCAGCCCCGCCTTGGACAGCTGGGCGCGCTGGTGTTCTTCCCAGCGTCCCTGAGTCTCCCAAGCGCCCTTGCTCTGCCAGTTGCCCTTCATGTCCCAGCTGGCGATCTTTGACATGTTTCAACGTCCTTTCGGGTATGTGTTCTTGCGCTGCGCACGCGGCACTCAGTCCGATGCGGGTTGCTCTACTGGTCTTGCCGGGCGCTGCCGCATGCCTGGCCACGGCCATGGCGTTCAGGCCCCGGCCGGCGCCGTCCATTCGACGAGCCGGACGACGATGCCGTTGGGGTCGGTCACCTCGAACAGCCGCTCCGCCCACGGTTCCTTGCGCAGCGGCTCGCTGACGGCGGCCCCTCCCGCACGAGCCTGTCGTGCTCGGCGGTGACGTCGGTGACGGTGAAGGTCACCACGACCCCGGTCGCGGGCCGCTCTCCGGCTTGTCGCAGCTGCAGCACGATCTCGGCGACGGCGTCCGGTCGGACGAGACAGGCATATGCCCCATTCGCCACCGACTCGTGAAAGCCCAGGTGGGTGGTGAAGAAGGCACTGGACGCCGCCACGTCGTCGACGCTCAGCGTCACCGCGGAAGCGATGATGTTCACCGCATCAGCGTGCCGCCAGGCCGCCCGAGACGACAACGCCGGATCCGGTACCGTGCCTTAACCTCTCACTAAACAACGAACGGGGGCCGCGTGGAACTTCGCGACATAGAGATATTCCTGACTCTCTGCGAAGAGCTGCACTTCGGCCGCACGGCGGAACGGCTGCACGTGACCCCGGCGCGCGTGAGCCAGGCGATCAAGAAGCAGGAACGCCGCGTCGGCGCCGCCCTGTTCGAACGCGACAATCGCCGCGTGGCGCTGACCCCATCGGACAGCAGCTCTTCGATGACCTCAAGCCGATGTACCGCGGGCTGCTCGACGGCATCGAACGCGCCGCCCTGACCGCCCGCGGCAAGTCGAACGTGCTGTGCCTGGGCATGGTCAACGAAAACCCCCAGGACCTGCGCCCACTGTTCGACGCCTTCAAGAGCCGCCACCCCGAATGCGACCTCCAGCTCCGCTACGCCGGCTTCGCCGATCCCTTCAGGCTGCTGCGCTCCGGAGACATCGACCTGCTGATCGCCTGGTTACCCGTCAGGGAGAGCGACCTCACCGTAGGCCCCGTCGTCTGCACCGAACCGGTCGTGCTCGTGGTCGGCCCCGGCCACCGGCTGGCCGACCGGGAATCGGTGTCGTACGAAGACCTCGGGGACGAGATCGTCTTCGGCGGAGCCCGGCCGGACTACTGGCGCAACTGGCTCGTCCCCACCCACACCCCCAGCGGACGTCCGATTCGGATCGGCCCCATCGTCACCACCTCTGCCGAGATGATCCCCCTGGTCTCGAACGGCGAGGCCGTCTCACCGTGTTTCGCACACTCCATCCGCTATTACGCCCGGCCCGACCACATCTACGTGCCCATCCGCGACTCTCCCCTGGCCCACTGGGCGCTCATCTGGCGCACCGCCACCGAGACCACCCTGATCCGGGACTTCGCCGAGACCGCCCGTGACATCGGCCCCATCGCCCTCTGAACCCCGTACGCGCCGCCGTTGGGTCGCAGTTACCGGTGGATGATCCGGTGGTCCGGAGAGTCGAGCCACATATGCTGACCGTCAGGGGTGACGGTCATTCCGAACCGGCCTTTGTGCGGGCTGCCCCACGAGACCCAACGGAGATAGGCGGCCTCCAGGGCATCCCAGAGATTACGCGGTCCGCGCTGTAGCACTGCGATGCCTTTGTAATCGGGGGCATAGTGAACCTGGGCGTCGGAATCATCCGACCACAGCGACAGGTGAAATTCCCCGCCCTCTTGGTTTTCGTGCGTGCCGTACACATCCGGCAGCATTCCCGCGATGGCGACGACTTCCGCTCCGGCGGATGAGCGCACCACCCTGCGGGGGTCGAGATAGGTCGTCGACTTTCGATAGACATCCTCAATCCGGGTGCGGCGCCGGCGCTGTGCGCGCAGCAGCATGAAATCCACCCCGCTGTGAAACCTTCCCACGGCGGTGCCGTCTCCGACGACGACCAGCTTGACCAGATGCCCGCCTTCCCAGCGGGGCATCCAGGGGGCCACGATCACCCCGCCGGGCCGGGTCTGTTCCACCCAGGCATGAGGCACCTCGCGCACCCCGCAGGTGACATGGACGCGATCGTAGGGGGCTCCTTCGGGGCACCCTTCCGCGCCGTCGCCCAGAATCAGCCGGGGCACGAATCCGGCCTTCTTCAACTGCTCGGTGGCTGTGGTGAGGAGGGTCTGATCGATCTCCATGCTGGTCACGTTCTCGTCGCCGAGGCGACTCGCCAGCAGTCCCGCCGTCCATCCCGTACCCGTGCCGATCTCCAGGACCTCATCCCCGTCGTAGGGGTCGAGCAACCGCAGCCCCGCCGCGACCACGCCGGGTGCGGAGGCCGAGGACGTGTAGTCGCCCAGCCCTTGGTCAAGATCGGTGGCGCCGTCGTCCATCTGCGTGACGATCGCCATGTTGGAGTATGCGACATCCAGCCATGTCTCGGGATCGGCCGTACGGTCGATGAGAAAGCCGGGACCGTCGTCAGGATCGCACCAGGCCCGGTCTGGGATGAACAGATGGCGCGGCACGGGCTTCGGTTTCTCGACCGGTTTCTGGGAGGGTTTATCGCCCTGATGCACAGGGCATTGGTGCCTGTTCACGCGGTCTTCGACCGGGTGTTGTGTAGTGGTCGAGGACCTGCGCGGTCGCGGGTCAGTGGTCGATCAGTGCGCAGTGCGCGTGCCCTGAGATCCGCCCGCCTGCAACCGCGCTCCAGCCGCACTCGGGCAGGGCGGCGTACTGAATTCCACGCCGTCCAGGAAGTTGCCGAACGCCGGGCTGCCACCCGCGGCCGACACCGACGCGAAGGCGAATCGTGTGGTGGTCTGGCCCGCAGGTACGACGTACACCCCCGTGTAGTAGCCCCAGGCGATGTTGTCGTCGGAGATGTCCGGAGAGGAGGCCCCGGTGGGAGTCTGCGCCACGGTCGCGCCTGGTGCGCCGATGAGCACCCGCATCACGTCGGTGCCCAGGCGGCCTCGGTGATAGAGACGCCAGGTCATCGGTGTTCCCGGAACGGTGGGCAGGTCCTGGTAGAGCGTGGAGGCCTGGTTGGCGTTGAGTTCGGCGAACTGCCGGCCGTCGGCTGAGGGCACTCCGCTCGCGCCGCCCCGCCAGAACTCCAGCTTGTTGTCGGTCGCGGTGGTGTGCCAGCCGACGCTCGGGTTGGTGGAGGCGTCAGGGATGTTCCAGTCGGCTACGGCCACCGGCGGCGTCTCGAAGCTGCCGTTGGTCAGAGTGACGGGTTTCCAGGGGCAGGGGACGGTGACGGTGACCGTGGCGGGGGTGTAGATCACGTTGCCACCGGAGATATTCGCGGTGCCGTTGCCGGGTGTGGAGACGCTGCTGATCGTCGGTGCGGTCCCGATGTCGTTGGCCAGGACGGGCACACTGACGGCTGCGCCCATCGTGGTGGTGGCGGTGTCGGCGACGGCGTTGGTGGGCGAGATGGACCGCCCGCTGACGATGTGGATCGGGGGAGCGGGCGTGTTATTACCCAGCTGACCCGGAGCCGCGATGACGCTGCTGATCCCGGTCGGCCGGATGGTCATGCTGCCGCCGACGGTGCCCTGCCTGGCCCGGAAGACAATGACCTTCGGGGATGGGTCGGTCTTGATGCCCACCGAGGTGATGTGCAGGCTGTTGCCGCTGATGGTGCCGGTCCCCGACTGGCTGACGACATCGCCGTGTCCTTGCGGCATCGACGCGATCCCCGGTGCGGGTTGTTGAATGGCGATCACCCGACGAGCGTTCTGGAGGATGGCATGGTGTTGATCGAGGCAGCTCCAGAGGCGTTACCGAAACAGCGAAGCAGGTGGCCGTTCTTCGTGTGCCTGGCGCTTCTCGCCTCCGTCGTCGCCTACGTCCTGGTGTTCGAGGTCCCGGAGCGGCGCAACGACGAGAAGCTGGCCCGGCTGGAGGAGCGGGTGAGCATGCTCCCGCTCCCGCCCGACACCGAGCAAGGTGATCCCAGCGTGCAGGGCACGGTGGGTATTCAGTCGGGCAACAGCAATCATTGCGACTATCTGGTCCGCATGTCGCTGCTCACCAAGCTGCCGGACGCCGAGATCACGCGCTACTACGAGTCCGCCGCGGTCGAGGGTGTCGAGGGTCGTGAGCTCTCCGGCACCGTGTACGTCAACCCGAGCGGATCATGGCGAGACGGGTACAAGGGCGTCATCGTGGAGTTCTTCGACGGCTATCACGAAGCCGGGTTCGACATGCGCTGCCACTGACGGAAGCACCCGGATACTGACGGGCTACGGCGGGAAAGTGTCATAGACCGGTCACCCGCATGGTGATGTTGAGGCGGCCCGAGGTCAGGCCGGTGGCGGGGTCTCCGGTGCCTGGGTAGACCTTGGGCACGCCATGGTAGGCGAAGCGCGAGGGGCCGCCGAAGACGAACAGGTCGCCGCTGCCGAGCCGCACGTCGGTGTAGGGCCTGCCGCGCGTCTCCGTGTTGCCGAAGCGGAACAGGCAGTCGTCGCCGATGCTCAACGACACCACCGGGGCGGCGGATCGTTCGTCCTTGTCCTGGTGCATGCCCATTCTGGCCTGGTCGTCGTAGAAGTTGATCAGTGCCGTGTCGGGGGTGTAGTCGTCGCCGGGTTCGCCGTACGCCGCTGTGAAGGCGCGGCGGCCCAGGTCGACCATCCAGGAGGGGAAGTCGGCTACCTGCCGGCCGTTCACGTCGCCCGCGACACGCGTGTACTTGTAGGGCTGCCAGTGCCAGCCGACGCACACCGTCTGGACCGACATGACGCCGCCTCGGGGCAGTACGGTGTGCCGGATCGGGACCGGGCCCGCCGCCCACTCCCGGCACGCCTGTACCAGATGGCGCTGCTCGTCGAGCGTCAGCCAGCCGGGTGCGTGCACGGCGCCCGGAGCGATCTCTCGTGTCGGGAGCGGGATCATGCCGGGTCCCGGTGGATCAGGTTGCGGCTGATTCGCCAGGTGGTGCCGTCGATGTCCGCTCCGCGCATGCCCTCCAGTGTTCCAGGCGGGGCCAGGGCGACGGCTTGCGCGGTGGAGGCGAAGCCGAACGTACGGGCGGGGTCCCAGTCGGTGCTCTGCCGGAGGCGCTCGCTCATCCGGGCCCAGCCCAGCGGCGCCCCCGCCACCACCCAGGCGTCCGGCGGGCCCGTCACGAACCGCCTGGCCTGCCGGAGCCACGACGCCGCCTCCTCCGGCCAGTCGACCGTCGCCAGCACGGTCCCTTCCCACGGGCTGTCCATTTGTGCGCCGCTTTCCCACGGGCTGCCTGCCTGCGGGCCGCTTTCCCACGCGTCGGCGAACGCCTTCGCGGAGCGGGCGGCGTCGCGGCCGTGGCCGATCACCACGGCCGTCACGCGCGGCCGGGCCGCGGCCAGCAGGCCGAGCAGACCGGCCAGCTCAGCCGCCGTATGCCCAGCCATCGCCCGCTCGGCCGCAGTCGGTCCGGTCGCCGCCTGTTCGGTTTTCCAGATCTGGTACGCCTGCGGCAAACAGACCGCGCACGGCCGGTACCCCGCCGCGATGGCCGTCACCTCGTCCGCGAAGAACACCCGCTCCCGCACGTACCCCCCACGCGAGATGGCCCGCAGGGCCGACGGGCAGTCCAGCCGCCCGTACAGCCGCGCCCGCCGATGCCCGCCCAGTGTCCCGGGCAGCACGCTGACATACGGCCAGCCGTCGGCCCCGATCAGCGTGTACGTCACGAGGCGTCGTGGAAGACGAGGCCCAGCGTGTGCCGCAACCCCGAGCGGACCGTGCTGACCCCGTGCCGCACCGGCGACGCCGACCACCCGCGCGACGACCGCACGGGCCGGTCCCGGGTGGTGAAGATCAGCCCGTGGCCCTGCGGCAGCAGGGTCACCGTCCCGCGAGACTGGGCCCGGGGGCGCTGCTCCACCAGCAGGAACTCGCCGCCGGTGTAGTCGTCGCCCGGCTTGTCGAGCCCGATGACCACCTGCAGCGGGAACACCAGATCCCCGTAGAGGTCGCGGTGCAGGGCGTTCCAGTCGCCCTCCTGGTACCGCAGCAGGATGGGCGTCGGCTTGGTCTGCCCGGCTTCGTGGCACATGTCCAGCCACTCGGCGAAGTCGTCCGGCCAGGGCGCGGGCTGTCCCAGCCGGGCGGCCCAGTCGCGGGCGATGGGCAGCAGGTGCGGGTAGAACGCCGCCCGCAGCTCCGCCACCTGTGGCGGGAAGGGCTCGCGGAAGTAGCGGTACTGCCCGCGGCCGAACCGGTAGCGCTCCATGTCGATCGTGGAACGGAACCGGCCGGCCTCGCCGTACAGGTTCGCGATCTCCTTGCAGTCGGCCGGCGAGAGGACCGGCGGCGTCAGCGCGCAGCCGTACGCGTTGACCTCCTCGGTCAGGGCCGTCCAGTCGGCCTTCATGATGTCCTCCTTACGTCAGAGCAGGTCAGATGAGCTGCGGCTGCAGCGCGCCTTCGAGCGTGAGCAGCGCGTGCTTGCGCTCGACGCCGGCCGCGTAGCCGGTCAGTGAGCCGTTCGCGCCGACGACGCGGTGGCAGGGGCGGACGACGAGCAGCGGGTTCGCGCCGATGGCCGCGCCGACCGCGCGGATCCGGTCGCGGGCCACGCCGATACTCGCGGCGAGCTCGCCGTAGGTCGTGGTGGTCCCATACGGGACGGCGTCCACGGCGGCCCAGACCCGCTCCTGGAAGGCGGTGCCGCCGGAGACGTGGTCCAGGTCGAAGGCGGTGCGCTCGCCCGCGAAGTACTCGCGGAGCTGGCGCTCGGCCTCGGCGAACGCGCCAGGGTCGCGCCGCCACTCGGGCCGCGCGGCACCGCCGAACGCCACACGGGTCAGTACGGGGTCGCCTACGAGCAGGATCTCGCCCAGTGGGCTGTCGATCATTGTGTAGATGCTCATACTCTCTACAACACCGTCGCCACCCGGAAAGTCAGCGGTTTTCGGACCTCTGGGCAGAGCAGGGCATCTCCGGCGGCGACCACGCGGATCGTCATGAGATCGGCAACCTCGCGGCGACCCTGAACCCGCCCTCGGGCCGCGACCCGGCGCTGAAATGCCCGTTCAGCAACGCCACCCGCTCTCGCATCCCGGCGATGCCGTAGCCGCTGCCCTCGCTCGCGCTGTCCGCGCGCCCGTCGTCGACGATCTCGACGCTCAGTTCTTCACCCGCATAGCCGATCGACACCCGGCAGCGGGCGGCATCCGCGTGCCGTACCACATTGGTCACCGCCTCCTGGGGGATGCGGAACGCGGACTGGTCGACGGCGGTGGGCAACGGGCGGCGTTCGCCCTGCCAGCGGACGTCGACCTGGACGCCTGCGGCGATGGCCGTCGACGTGATCCGGTCAAGGTCGGCCAGCCCGGCGGGCGGCGGGTCGGACCCGCGCAGGACGCCGAGCATCTGCCGTAGCCCCTTCAGGGTTTCCCGGCTGGTGACCTCGATGGCGTCCAGGGCGTCGCGCGCCTGCTCGGGGCGGGTGTCGATCACCCTGCGGCCCGCTCCGGCCTGGATGGCGATGCTGCCGATGCTGTGGGCGACCATGTCGTGCACGTCGCGGGCGATGCGCAGCCGCTCAGCCGTGACCGCGTGGACGCGCACGGCCTCGCCGTACTCCCGCCGCTGCCGGATCGCGGTCCCGGCCAGCCAGGCGAGCAGGACGCTGACGGCCAGCAGTGCCGTCAGCGCCAGGAACCCAGAGACGAGAGCGTGCGGCCACAGGGCGGCCTGCCACAGTCTTTCCAGTACGGCGAGCGTGATGCCAGCACGACGGCGAGCACAGGCAGCGGGCGGCGCCTTATCCATGCCAGCGGCAGCGCCATCGCGACCGCGGCGCCCGCGAGGGGCAACGCCCGTGGGTTCGTGTCGCCGCTGCCGCTCAGCAGCGCGGCGAACTGCAGCAGCGTGAAGGCGGCCACCACACACCACGTGAGCAGTTCCCGCACGAGCGGCGGTAGCCGCTCCAGGAGCGGAGGACGGGGCGGATGGGCGAGCATGCCTTGATCGTAGCCGCCACCCCGTCTGACCAGCATCGGCCTGGAGGCGTATGCCCGCAGGCCAGTCTCATGGCGCGGATTCTGGCCTGCGGCCAGATGTCGTGCGCCACGGCCTCCGGCAGCGTTGAGCGGCGATCGACGCCGACCAATCGCCTTCCCACTCCGGCCACTCGTCGCGGCGGTCGTGACCCTCATCGTCGTGCGCCGGCGCGACGTGTGACACCTGAGAGAGGAAACCCTGTGAAGCAGCACCACATCTGTGCCCGCCTGCCGCTCCTGGCGCTCGTTCTGCCGCTACTGGTGTCCTGCGCCACCACAAGTGCCGCCAACACGCCGAGCCCCACCACAAGTGCCGCCAGCACGTCGAGCCCCACCACAAGTGCCGCCAGCACGTCGAGCCCCATGACGACCAGCGCCGTCAAGTTGGAACTACCTCGCCCCACCGGCCCGTACCCGGTCGGCCGCGACATTCTGCACCTGGTGGACAAGAGCCGCACGGACCCCTGGGTGCCCAAGGACGGTCCTCGGCAGCTGATGGTGTCGATGTACTACCCGGCCCGATCCGCGACCGGTGCGACCGCCCCGTACATGACTGTCGAGGAGGCCCGGTCGCTGCTGGAGCGCAAGGCTCCCGGCGCCACCGTCCCGGCCGAGGCCGTCGCCGCCACCCGCACCTACGCCCACACCGGCGCCGATCCGAAGAAGGGCCGATACCCGCTGGTGATGCTCTCACCCGGCCTCGGCCTGCCCCGCGCCAGCCTCACCTTCCTGGCCGAAGACCTGGGCAGCCGCGGGTACGTCGTCGCGCTGGTCGACCATGCCTACGAGTCCTCCGGCACCGCCTTCCCCGACGGCCGTGTCCTCACCTGCGCGCCCCTCTGCGACCAGCCCAGGCCGCCGGAGGGCGGGCAGGCGACCATCACCAAAAGCCGGACCAAGGACATCTCCTTCGTCATCGACCAGCTGACCGACCGGCACCCGGCCTGGAAGAAGGCCCGCGTGATCGCCACCAAGCAGATCGGGATGGCCGGACACTCCCTCGGCGGCGACGCCGGCGCCGCGACCATGGGGGTCGACAAGCGGGTACAGGCCGGTGCGAACCTGGACGGCACCTTCCACCCCGCCATCCCGGTCGGCAGCCTCGGCAAACGCCCCTTCCTCCTGCTGGGCAGCCAGGCCGACCACGTCCCCGGCAAGGACGACACCTGGGACGGTAGCTGGCCGATCATCAGCGGCTGGAAGCGCTGGCTCACCGTCGCCGGCACCAACCACACCAGCTTCACCGACCTGTCCATCCTGGAGAAGGCCGCAGGCATGTCCACCCCGGACGACCTCTCCCCGCAGCGCTCCCTGCAAATCACCCGCGCCTATGTCGGGGCCTTCTTCGACGAGCACCTGAAGCACAAGAAGCAACCGCTGCTCGACGGTCCGACCCCGGCCAACCCCGAAGTCGCCTTCCAAAGCCCCTCGTAGTGGGGCCACGTGGGCGGGAACGGTACGTTACGCGCATGTCTTCAACGCCACGCCCGGACGACCGCGTCGCGTCCGCCTTTCGGTTCGCCACTGAGCTGGTCGCCTGGGTCGCGACTCCGTGGGCTTTGGCCTCCCATTCCGTACTGCTGGCCGTCCTGTCGGTGGTGGTGTTGATCGGGTTGCCGACGCTGTTCTCGACTCCGGGTGACAAGCGGAATGTCATCGTCGCGGTGCCGGGGTCGGTGACGATCGCGCTGGTCGTTCTGCAGGTCGTGGCGGCCGTGATGGCGGCGTGGGTCGCCTGGCCGGTGTTCGCCGCCGTGCTGGTCTCCGTGCTGGCCGTGACCACCGTAGTGCTGGAGCTGCCGCGCTGGCGGTGGCTCGTCTCAAACGCTCGCGTTCACGGCGCTGTTGATGATGGCGGTCGTGAACGGTGAGGGTGAGGCTGTCAGGGGCGGAGTCCGTCCAGCAGGACGGTGAGGGTGAGGCTGTCAGGGGCGGAGTCCGTCCAGCAGGACGGTGAGGTAGGCGTCGGCGAGTTCCTGGGACGGCGGCTGCGCACGAGCGACCGCCAGAGCGGTCTGGCCGATCAGAGTCGTGATGATGGCGAGGTCGATGTCGGTGCGGACCGCGCCGTCGCGGCGTGCCCCGTCGATCATCTCCTCGACGGCGCGGACGAGGTCGGTGCGCAGGGCTGTGGTGGCAGGTAGGTCCAAGCCGCCCAGCTGGTCGTTGATGGCGTAATGCGCGGCCTGGAAGGCGATCAGCTCGCGAAGGAAGATCCGCAGGGCCTGCGTGGGCGTGGTCTCGGCGAGCAGGTCGCGGGCGTGCTGCACCACCGGTTCAAGGAGCCGGGACACAGCGGTGTCAAGGAGTGCGTCCTTGCCGCCGAAGGCGCGCACGACAGTCGCCGCCCCCAGGCCCGCCTTTTTGGCGATGGCCTCGACAGTAAGGGAGACGCCCGGCTCGGTCAGTAGCGCGGTGGCCGCGTCCAGGGCGAGCCGGCGATTGCGGACGGCGTCGGCCCGGCGCGGGGGTTCAGTGGCTGTTGACAACTGGAATGCTCATTTCACATAATCAACTGGAACGTGCATTTCAGTTATCGTACGCGAGAAGGAGCCCCCATGAACGAGCGCATCCTGATCTCCGGCGCGAGCATCGCCGGCCTGACCCTGGCCCACTGGCTGGCCCGGCACGGCTTCAAGCCCACCGTGGTCGAGCGCGCCCCGGCGCTGCGCTCCGGCGGCAACGGGGTGGACGTGCGTGACAACGCCGTCGAGGTGATCGAGCGGATGGGACTCCTGTCACGGGTCCGCGAGCTCGCTACCGATGTCCAAGGCATGAAGTTCGTCGACGCCGCTGACCGGGCCGTCGCCCGGATCGACACCCGGGACCCGGCCTCCGTCGAGATCATGCGCGGCGACCTGGTGGCCCTGCTGCACGAGGTGACCGACGCCGAGTACTTGTTCGGCGACTCCATCCTCGGCCTGCGGCAGGACGATGACGGCGTGACGGTCACCTTCGAGCACGCGCCTGCCCGCCGCTTCGACCTGGTCGTCGGTGCCGACGGCATGCACTCCAACGTCCGCCGTCTCGCCTTCGGCCCCGAAGAGCAGTTCGTCCAGTTCAAGGACCACTACTTCGCCTTCGCCAACACCGACGCCTCGCTCGGTGAGGACCGCTGGGTGACGATGTTCAACACGCCGGGCAAGATGACCGGCATCTACCGATCCGGCAACCACGCTCAGGCCAAGGCGTACTTCATCTTCCGCTCCGCGCCGCTGGAGTTCGACCACCGGGACGTCGCCGAGCACAAGCGACTGATCGGCGAGGCGTTCGGGGACGACTCGTCCTGGCGGGCCGGGGAACTGCTCGACACGGCCCTGGCTGACCCCGACTTCTACTTCGACGCCCTGGGTCAGGTGCGGATGCACTCCTGGTCCAACGGCCGCATCACGCTCGTGGGCGACGCCGCCTGGTGCGCGTCCCCCGCCTCGGGCGCGGGCGCGGAACTGGCTCTGGTCGGTGCCTACCGCCTCGCCGGAGAACTCGCCGCCGCAGGCGGCGATCACCGCATCGCCTTCGCCCGCTACGACCTCGCCCACCGTCCGCTGGTCGACAAGAAGCAGCAGATCGGTCCTAACGTCCGCCTCATGGTGCCCAAAACCGAAGGAGGCCGGTGCGTTCGCGACGTCGTCGCCCGCCTGCCTTTGATGAAGGCGATCGGCGCGGTGGAGCGCCGGGTGCAGGCCAGGAGCGCCCGGCCCCTGCCGGAGTACGCCCCAGCCCGCTAGGCCGGTGGCGTGGCTGCGGCCAACAACGCGATGAAGTACCGCCTCGTCGGCGCCGCGTCCGTCTTTCGGTTCGCCACTGAGTAGCTGTAGACGTGATATGTCGGTGTTGTATAGCCTTTCTGGAGGTTCTCCCGGGACTCAAGGGGCCTATGAACAGGCTGGCTGACGAGGACTTGGCGCTGCTGCTGCTGATCCGGTCCTTCGAACGGAAGCTGCTCGCGCTCTTCGAGCGGGGCGAGCTCAACGGCACCACCCACACCTGCCTCGGGCAGGAGTACGTCCCCGTCTCCCTGCGCCCGCTGCTGCGGGACGGTGACTGGGTCTTCAGCAACCATCGCGGTCACGGCCACTATCTGGCCCGGTTCGAGGATCCCGAAGGGCTGCTGGCCGAGATCATGGGCCGGAAGGGCGCCGTGTGCGACGGGGTGGGGGGCAGTCAGCACCTGCACCGCGACCGCTACCTGTCGACCGGGGTGCAGGGACAGAGCCTGCCGGTGGCCACCGGGGTCGCCCTGCACCTGAAGCGGCGTGAGCCCGGCGGGCTCGCCTGCGTCTACATCGGTGACGGGACGTGGGGCGAGGGGGCGGTGTACGAGGCGTTGAACATGGCGCAGCTCTGGCGGCTGCCGCTGCTCGTGGTGGTCGAGCACAACGGCATCGCCCAGTCCACGCCGACGGAGCTCCAGATGGCGGGGACCATCGCGGGGCGGGCGGCCGCCTTCGGGATCGAGCACACCCGGGTGACTAGCTTGGATATTTCCGAAATAAGGCGGCATCTCGCGCCTTTGGTGGAGACGGTCAGGGGTGGTGCGCCGTTGGTGGTGGAGTTCGCCACGCACCGCCTCGGACCGCACAGCAAGGGCGACGACACCCGCCCGCCGGACGTCGTACGCTCCGACTGGTACGCCGCCTACCAGGCCGAACACCCCGACCAGTCGGCCCGCCTCGAAGCGGCGGCCCGCGCCCGCGTCGACGCGATCGCCGAAGAAGTGGCCGCCCGGCCCCCAGCCGCCTGGACTCCCGCCGCCGGAAGCCCGGCCGGATGGATGCCCGCGTGAGGGTCGGTGAGAACCTCAACCAGGCCCTGCACGGCCTGCTCGGCGACGACCCTGGCGTCTACGTGCTCGGCGAGGACCTCCTGGACCCCTACGGCGGCGCCTTCAAGATCACCCGTGGCCTGTCCACCCGCTTCCCCGACCGGGTCCTGACGACGCCGCTGAGCGAGGGCGCGATCGTCGGCGCCGCCTCCGGCCTCGCCCTGGCGGGGGAGAAGGCCATCGTCGAGATGATGTTCGGCGACTTCGCCGGGCTCGCCTTCGACCAGATCGTAAACTTCGCCGCCAAATCCGTTTCCATGTACGGCCGGCGCGTCCCGATGCCGCTGGTCATCCGCTGCCCCTCGGGCGGCAACCGCGGCTACGGCCCCACCCACAGCCAGAACCTCCAGAAGCACTTCATCGGCGTGCCCGGCCTCTCGCTGTTCGAGATGTCGCCGTTTCACGACAACCGTGCCGTCCTCGACCGCATGCTCGCGCTGGAAGAGCCCTGCCTGCTCTTCGAGGACAAGGTCCTCTACACCCGCCGGATGTACGAGGTGGACGAGCTGTTCTCCTGGGACCTGGTCGAGGACGTGGCCGTGGTGCGGTTCGACGGCGACCTCGACTACGCGTTGATCGCCCCCGGCGGCGTGGCGCACCGGGCGATCGCCGCCATGCGCACGCTGCTGCTCTCCCACGACCTGGCCGGGGCGCTGCTCGTACCGTCGCGCCTGTACCCGTTCGACCCCGCCGCCGTGCTGCCGCTGCTCGGTCAGGTGGGGCTGGTCTGCGTGGCGGAGGACGGCAGCGCGGGCGGCACCTGGGGCAGTCACCTCGCCGCCGACCTGCACACCCGGCTGTGGGGCTCGCTCCGGCGCCCGATCCGCCTGGTCAGCTCCGCCGACAGCGTGATCCCGACGGCCGCCCATCTGGAGCGTGACGTGGTGCTGCAGGACAGCACGATCTGCCGGGCCGTACTGGAGGCGCTCGATGGGTGAGATCCGGGTCCCGAAACTGAACAACAACGACTCGGAGTACACGCTGCTGGAGTGGCTGGCGGCGGACGGCGCGCGGGTGGGGCGCGATGACCCGCTGGCGACGCTGGAGACCTCCAAAGCGGTGGAGGAGCTGGTCAGCGAGCAGGACGGGGTGCTCACCCACCTGGTGCGGGCCGGCGCGTCGTGCGCTCCCGGCCAGCTGATCGCCCGGATCGGCCCGGCACCGGCCGGTCGGCCGGAGCGGGCGCCGATCTCCCTCGATTCGGCGGGCACTCCGCCGCCATCGGAGCCGGTCGCCGTCGCCGATGGCGGGCCGATCATCACGGCGCCGGCGCGTGCTCTGCTGGACGAACTCGGCCTCGATCCCGCGCTGGTGGCCGGGCTGGACGTCAAGGTGGTGCGCCGGACCGACGTGGAACGGCTCGCGGCGGCCACCGGCGGCAGCGAGCCCTCCGAGAAGAGCGGCGCACATCACGACGGCGGACAGACCCGCCCGCTGTCCAACCACCAGCGCGCGGTCGGCAGGACCGTGATCCTGTCGCACCAGTCCATCCCCGCCGGCTACACCGCGATAAAGGTCGACGTAACCCCCGCCCTGACGACCGCCCGAGCCCTGACCAGACGCCTCCGCAAGCTGGTCGGCCTCCCCGACCTGCTCATCGCCGCCGTCGCCCGGCTGCACGCCGACTTCCCGATGTTCTTCGCCGAACTCATCGACGACAGGACCGCCCGCATCCCCGCCCAACCATGCATAGGCGTGACGATCGACATGGGCACCGGCCTCCACGTGCCGGTGATCCGCGACCGCCTGGCCGTACCGGACATCGCCGAACGCCTGGCGGAGTTCCGCGGGCTCGCCCAGCACGGCGGTTTCACCGAGGCCCACCTCACCGGCGGGAACATCGTCGTCACCCTCCACCACGACGCCGACATCATCATGGCCATCCCGATCGTCTTCCCCGGCCACGCCTGCGCCATCGCTCTCACCTCACCGCAGCCGGACGGTGAGCGCGCGGTGGCGGCGATCGGCCTGGCCTACGACCACCGGCTGGTCAACGGCCGGGACGTCGTCTTGTTCCTGCAGGCGTTGAAGGAGACGCTAGAGAGTTCGCCCGAGAGCCTGTAGTCCGACCAGGTCGTCCGGGGTGGCGTCGGCGCTCTGGTCGAGCAGTCCGGGCAGCCGTGACCGTAGCGCCACCGCCGCGAGCACCGCCATCGCCACGGCGAACAGCACGTACATCAGCCCCACCCCGCGCCCGGCACCGGTGCCGATGAGCGCCCCGACGGTCGGGGCGAGCGGGCCGTCGGGGGCGAGCAGCGGGTCGAAGACCGCCGCCCCGTACGGCGCCACGAGACCGAAGCCGAGCGGCAGCGTGGACCAGGCGATCAGCGTGTTCAGTGCGAACACCCGCCCGTGGAACCGCTGCGGCACCTTGACCTGCACGATCGTGGCGTAGACACCGTTCAGCAGCGTCACCCACAGCGACATCCCGAACGCCCCGATCCCGATCGTCACCAGATCCGCCCGCAACCCCGTGACCAGGCAGAACACCGCCAGCGCCAGCGTGCACCACAGCACCGCCCGCATCCGCCCCCGGCTCGGGCCGCCCCAGGCCGTCATGGTCAGACCGCCGAGGAAGACCCCCAGCCCGGACACGAACGAGATCCGGCCCACGTCCTGCAGCGTGCCGAAGGAGAGCACCAGCGGCGAGATCAGCAGGAACAGCGGGGACAGGAAGACGTTCAGTACCGCGAAGTAGAGGAGCATCTGACGGAAGCCCAGGTTTCCCCAGGAGTAGCGGAACCCGGCCGCCATCTCCGCCAGCACCGGCTCTTTCCGGCGCCAGGCCATCGCGGCGGGGAAGCGCACGAGCGACGTCACCCCGATCGCGAACACGTAGCTGGCCACGTCGAGCACCAGGATGCCCTCCAGCCCGATCACGGCCATCAGCCCAACGGCCGCGAGGGGGACGAGCAGCTGCGTCATGCCGCCGGCCATCTGGACGATGCCGTTGGCGTGCCCGAGGTACCGCTTGGGGACCAGCTGCGGCACCGCCGAGGTGTAGGCCAGCCGCTGGAACGTCAGCGCCACCGACAGCAGCGCGAGGAGCGGGTAGACGTGCCAGGTCTGCAGGTTCCCGGTCCAGAGGAGCATTCCGAAGACGAGCTGGGTGCCGACGGCGGCGGCGTCACCGCCGAGCATGACGGCCCGCCGGTTCCCGCGATCGACGATCGCCCCTGCCAGCGGCGCCACCACCATCCCCGGGACCAGCCCGACCACCGACAGCAAGGCGAACTGCGCCAGCGAGCCCGTGGTCAGATAGATCCAGATGGGAATGGCGAACCCGGTCAGCGCCGACCCCAGAAGGGACACCAGCTGACCACTGGCGACGGCCGTGAACCGCTTCATGCTCGGCTGCGGGCCGGTCGCGACGGCCGACACCCCGGCCCGCGACACCTCCCGCACCCGCCAACTGGCCCCGCCCACCACCTCCGCGTCGCCTGAGCCCACCACCTCCGCGTCGCCTGAGCCCACCACCTCCGCGTCGCCTGAGCCCACCGGCTCCGCGTCGCCTGACGCGATGGCGACGTGGGTGCGGGTGACGATCTCGGCGAGCTCCGCCGCCCGATATTTCAGGAAAAAGTGTCCCGCCTCGTCCAGCTCCACCACGGCGGCCGTGGGCGCGAGGAAGTGCCACTCGCGATACCGCTCCTCGAAGTACTCGGTCGCCGGATCGTGCTCTCCCGCCACGCTGACGATCGGCGCCCGCAGCCGCTCCACCGAGCTCGCGAACAGCCCGGTGAAGTACTCCTCCGCGGCCTCGCTGTCGCGCCGCATGTTCCTGATGATGTGCCGAGCCTGCCCCGGCTCCAGTTCGCCCATGTCGAGCCCCATGGACGTCAGCCAGTTGACGTAGCTCCGGTCACTACGGAGGAACTCGCGCCGGGCCAGCTTGGACAGCAGCGCCATGGGCCCCTTCTCGGGGCGGGCGAAGGGGAAGATCGCCCCGATGTACACCGCTTCGAGCTCGCGGCCCGCCGCCTCCAGCCGCCGCGCGATCTCGACGATCAGGGCCGACCCCACGCCGCAGTGCCCGTACAGCGCCACCGGCCCGCGTACCTTCTCCTGGATCTCACTCACGCACCGGGCCGCCACCTCGTCCAGCGGCAGCCGCTCCTCGTCCAGGCCGACGTCGTGCCCGGGGATGGCCACCGACCACAGGGCGTACGTCGCGGGCAGGGCGTCGGCGAGCGGCTGGTACACCACCGCGGCGCCGCCGCCGTATGGCACGCACACGTAGGTCAGCTCGGCGGGAGAGGTACGGCGCGGCGTCAGCTCGTGCAGGAGCCCGCGCGAGGCGGTGGCGGTGCCGTCGACGAGCGCGGCCAGCTCGCGGACGGTCGGGTGTTTGAACAGGTCCACCACGGCGATCGGCGCGGCGCCGGGCGGCAGCGCCCTGCGCAGCCTGGCCACCACCTTGATCGCCAGCAGTGAGTGCCCACCGACGTCGAAGAAGTCGTCGTCCACCCCGAAGTCGGCCATGTCGAGTTCGAGTACCTCGGCCCAGACCGCGGCGACCAGGCGCTCCGCCTCCGTGGTCGGTGGGACGCGCCGGTCCGGCTCCGCGCCGTCCGCCGCTGACGTGGGGGCGGGGAGGCGGCGCCGGTCCACCTTGCCGTTGGCGGTCAGGGGCAGCTGGGGGAGGGGGACGAAACGGGTGGGGATCATGTACGCGGGCAGGGTCTCGGCGAGGTGGCCGCGCAGGCGGGCCGGATCCACCTGGCCCACCACGTACGCCACCAGCTGGGCCTGTGTGCCCGAGCCGTGGGTGGTGACCACGCACTCGGCCACGTCCGGGTGGCGGGCGAGGTGGGTCTCGATCTCGCCGAGTTCGATGCGGTAGCCGCGGATCTTCACCTGTGCGTCGGCGCGGCCGAGGAACTCGATCGTGCCGTCCGCGGTGTAGCGGCCCAGGTCGCCCGTTCGGTAGAGGCGCTCGCCGGTGCGGGGGTGGCTGATGAAGGCGGCGGCGGTCCGCTCCGGGTCACGCCAGTAGCCGGTGGCCACGCCGACGCCGCCGATGTACAGGTCACCGGGTACGCCGATGGGCACGTCACACCGGCCGCGGTCCAGGATGTGGAAGGACTGGTTGGCCAGCGGCCGGCCGTACGGGATGGACGACCAGCCCGGATCCACCTCGCCGATCGGATAGGAGATGGACCAGATCGAGCCTTCGGTGGCGCCGCCCAGGCTGATGACCTCGGCCGCCGGGGCGAGGGCGCGGATCCGGTCGGGGAGGGTCAGCGGGATCCAGTCGCCGGACAGCAGCACCAGGCGCAGCGAGCTCAGGTCGGTGCCTTCGTGCTCGGCGTGGTCGACCAGGAGCTCCATGAGGGCGGGGACCGAGTTCCAGACGGTGACGCGGTGCTCGGTGACCAGGCGGGCCCAGGCGGCGGGGTCCTTGTCGGCCGACGGCTCGCCCATGACGAGGGTGGCGCCGGTGGCCAGGGCGCCGTAGACGTCGTACACGGACAGGTCGAAGCTGAGGGCCGACAGGGCGAGGATCCGGTCATGAGGGCTGACGTGGAAGCGGTGGTTGAGGTCGCGGACGGTGTTCAGGGCGGCCTGGTGCTCGATCATCACGCCCTTCGGGGTGCCGGTCGAGCCCGAGGTGAAGATCACGTACGCGAGGTCGCCGGGCGCGGCCAGGCAGGGGGGAGGCGTCAGTGAGGTGGACGCGGGAGTCACCGGAAGGCGGGTCACGTCGGCGGGCCAGGTCAGGTCCAGCCACGGCTGGGTCACCGCGACCCGGCACTCGCCGCGTGCCATCAGCTCGAACCGCCGCTGCTCCGGCAGGTCCGCGTCGATCGGCAGGTAGGCCGCCCCGGCCATGTTGACAGCCAGCACCGCCACGACCTGCTCCCACCCCCGTTCCATCACGACCGCGACCAGTTCCCCGCGCCCGACGCCCGCCGACATCAGCTCGGCGGCCAGCAGTCCGGCCCGGCGCTCCAGCTCCGCGTAGGTGATCTCGCCGCCGGGGTGGGCCACCGCGACGGCGTCGGGCGACTGCGGCACCCGCTCCTCGAACGGGCGGTGCAGGAGGCCGGGGTCGCCGAGGTCGAGCCCGGTGTCGTTCCACCGCTCCCGCTCCTCTCGCTCCGGCGCGGTGAGCAGCTCGATCGTGGAGACGGGGGCCGACGGGTCGGCCACGATCCCACCGAGCAGGGTGGCGAAATGCCCGGCCAGGCGGGAGATCCGCTCGGCTGAGAACAACGCGACGTTGTACACGAACAGGAATGAACCATCCCCACCGGTGTACAGCTCCAGGTCGAACCGGGTGGCCCACACCCCCGGCGAGAATCCCTCCACGGCCAGCCCGCCGGAGGACGACGGCTCGCCGCCGTAGTTCTGCATCGCGAACAGGACCTGGAACAGCGGCGACCGCGACACCTCCCGGGGCACGTTCAGCTCCGACACCAGCCGCTCGAACGGCAGCTCCTGATGCGCGTACGCGTCCATGGCCAGGTCACGAACCCGGTGCAGCAACCCCAGGAACGCCGGATCCCCCGACAGATCCACCCGCATCGCGAGCATGTTGATGAAGCAGCCGATCAGCCCGTCCAGCTCCGGCAGCGACCGGCCGGCCACGGGGGAGCCGATCGCCACGTCCTCCTGCCCGGCGTACCGGCCGAGGAGTGCCGCGAAGGCCGCCAGCAGCACCATGTACGGCGTGGCGCCGTGCTCCCGCCCGAGCCGCTCCAGCCGCTCGACCAGAGCGGGGTCGATGGTGAAGGAGTGCGCCGCGCCGAGGTAGGTCAGCTCGGGCGGCCGGGGGAAGTCCGTGGGCAGTTCGAGCGGCGACAGGCCGGCCAGCCGTTCCCGCCAGTAGGCCACGTCGGCCGCGTCGCCGGGCCGATCGCGCTGCCAGGCGGCGAAATCGCCGTAGGTGACGGGCAGGTCGGGCAGGGGGTTGCGGTCGTAGCCGGTCAGGAGCTCGCGGAGCAGGATGTTCGCCGACCAGCCGTCGGCGGCGATGTGGTGGACGGCGATGGCCAGCACGTGGTCGTCGGCGGCCAGCCGGACCAGCAGAGTCCTGATCACCGGCCCGCTCACCAGGTCGAACGGCTCGGCGAGGAAGCGGTCGACCAGAGCCCGTGCCTCGTCCACGTCGCCGGCGGCGGCCACGGTGAGCGGGACGGTGGCCTCGGCGGAGACCGTCACCATGGGCTGTCCGTCGTCGCCGACCGGGAAGCGGGTCCGCAATGCCTGGTGCCGGGCGGCGACCCCGTTCAGCGCGTCGGCCAGCACGGAGGTGACGAGCGGGCCGCGTAGCCGCCGCACGAACGGGACCGTGTGAGCGGGGTTCCCCGGCGCGTACTGCTCCATGAACCACAGCCGCTCCTGCGCGTACGACAGCGGCGGCGCCTGACCGTCCGGCAGCACCGGAATCGTCGGCACGCTCTTGCGCCGCCGTAACCGCTGGGTCAGCAGCGCCCGCTGGGCCTCGGTCAGCTCGGTCACAACGTGTCCTCCGGGTCGAGCATGCTGAGCGCCTGTTCGTCGGACAGCCCGGCCACCTCCGCCACCAGCGCCTCCTCGACGGCGCGCGCCAGCTCGGCGACGGTACGGCGGGCGAACAGCGTACGGATCGGCAGCTCCACACCCGCGATCGCGCGCAGCCGCGCCGCCACCCTGATGGCGAGCAGCGAGTGCCCGCCGAGCGCGAAGAAGTCGTCGAACGCGCCGACCTTGTCCGCGCCGAGCACCTCGGCCCAGACGTCGGCGACCAGCTCCTCCGCGTCCGAACGCGGCGGCGTGGCGTCCGTGCCCGCGGCGCGGCCCGGCTCCGGCAGCGCGCCCCGGTCGAGCTTGCCGTTCGCGGTGAGCGGCAGCGCGTCGAGTACCACCCAATGAGCGGGGACCATGTACGGCGGGAGCCGCCCGGCCACGTGGTCGGCCAGCTCGGCCGTCTCGCCCACGACATAGGCGACGAGCTCGCCGTCCCTGGCGACCACCGCGGCCTGCCGTACGTCCGGATGCGCGCGCAGGCAGTGCTCCACCTCGCCCGGCTCGATGCGGAAGCCCCGCACCTTGACCTGCTCGTCGATGCGCCCGAGGAACTCCAGCAGCCCGTCGGGACGCAACCGCACCCGGTCTCCGGTACGGAAGTACCGGCCGCCGTCGGGGAGCCGGACGAAGCGCTGGGCCGTCAGCTCCGGCGCGCCGAGGTAGCCGCGGGCGACGCCGGGGCCGCCGATGTACAGCTCGCCGGGGGCGCCGGGCGGGGTGGGCGTGCCGTGCGGGTCGAGGATCTGGACCGTGGTGGCCTGGATGGGGCGGCCGATCGGCGGGTGCGGGTCGTCGCCGGTCAGGTCGGCGGCGGTCGCGACGATCGTGGTCTCGGTGGGGCCGTAGGTGTTGACCAGGCGTACCCGGTCGCCGAACCGTCGCCGCCAGCGGGCCACGGCGGTGGCGTGCACCTGCTCGCCGCCGATGACGACCAGCCGGAGGGCCGCCGGCCAGGCGATCTCGTCGATCAGGTCCACGAGGTGGTGGAAGTACGCCGTCGGCAGGTCGAGCACGGTGATGCCGGGATGCTCGGCGAGCAGGTCGGGGAGGGTGGCGCCGCCGTCGGGCACCAGCACGACCGTGGCGCCGGTGGTCAGGGCGGGGTAGAGCTCCTCGGCGTGGGTGTCGAAGCTGAGGGAGGCCAGCTGGACGACCTGGTCACCGGGACGCAGGCCGTACTCGTGACGCATCCACCGGACCCGGGCGGCCAGCCCGGCGTGCTCGACCGCCACGCCCTTGGGAGTGCCGGTGGAGCCGGAGGTGTAGATGACGTAGGCGAGGCCCGGCGCCTGGGCGCGGGGGTTGTCCGCGGCTGTCAGGTCATCCGAGATGACCAGCCGGGCTCCGCTCGTGGCGATCATGTGCTGCAGGCGGACGGGTGGGTAGGCGGGGTCGAGCGGCAGGTACGCGGCTCCGGTACGCCAGATCGCCAGCATCGCCACCACCGCGTCGACCGACCGGCCGAGATGGAGGCCGACTATGTCGCCAGGGCCCGCGCCGCGCCCGGCCAGTTCGGTGGCCAGCCGCGACACCCGTTCGGCCAGCTCGCCGTAGGTCACGCTCTCGGACCCGCAGACGACGGCCGTCTCACCGGAGTGGGCGGCGACGGCCGCCGCGATCATCTCCAGCACACCGCCACCCGGCTCGATCGGCCCGCTGAAAGCGTCGCCGCCGGCCGAAGCGATCAGCGCCGTGTCGGCCGCGGTGAGCACCGGCAGGGCCGACACGTGGGCGTGCCGGTTGTCCGGGTCGGCGATCCTGTGTAACAGCACCGCGAACCGCTCCGCCAGCCCCGCCACCGTCTCCGCGTCGAACAGCCCCGCGTCGTACCCGAACGCCACCCGCAGCCGCCCCGGCGCCCGCCAAGCCTCCACCACCAGGTCGAACTTGGCCTGCCGATACCCATCGTCGAAGTACGACATTTCCAGATCGTCGGCGAGCCGATCCCGTTCCCCGTCGGCCGTCTGGCTGTTCAGTGTCAGCATGGTCTGGAACATCGGCTTCCTGGTGATGTCCCGCTCGATGTCCAGCTCCGCCAGCAGCCGCTCGAACGGCACGTCCTGGTGCGCCATCGCCTCCAGCACTGTCCGCCGCGTCCTGGCCAGCAGCTCGTCCAGCGTCGGATCGCCCGACAGGTCGCCGCGCAGCACCAGCGTGGTGCTGAGGTAGCCGACGATCGGCTCCAGCTCCACCCGGTCCCGCCCGGCGGTGGGCGAGCCGACCAGGATGTCCGTCTGCCCCGTGTGCCGGGCCAGCAGCACCTGGTAGGCCGCCAGCAGCACCATGAACAGCGTGCTCCGCTGCCGCCGCGCCGTCGCGTCCAGCGCCTTGGCCAGGTCGTCGGGGATGTCCAGCAGGTGGAAGTCGCCGCGCGCCGGTCCCGGCGTGTGCGGCCGGTCGGTGTGCAGCGCCAGCGTGGGCGGGTCGGCGAGCCGTTCCCGCCAGTACTCCAGTGCCGCGCTCCCGTCCTGCTCCCGCTGCCAACGCGCGACGTCCCCGTGCTGTACGGCCAGCGGGTTCAGGCTCCCCGGCTCGGCGTACAGCCTGGCCAGGTCGTCCAGGAGGACGGTGATCGACCAGCCGTCGGCGATGATGTGGTGCAGCACCACGCACAGCACGTGGTCGTCCCCGCCCAGACGGATCAGCGTGATCCGGAGCGGCGGTGCCGCACCGAGGTCCAGCGGGGCGTTGGTGCGGGCGGCGACCAGCGCGCGGGCTTCCGCCTCATCGCCCGCGTCGAGCAGTTCGACGTCGGCGGGCCGTCCGGCGTGCTCGACGACGGCGACCGGCCGCCCGTCCACCTCGGGAAAGCGCGTGCGCAGCGACTCGTGCCGGGCCAGCAACGCGGTCAGCGCCCGTCGCAGCGCCCCGGGGTCGAGGGGGCCGCGGATCCGGCGCACGATGTACATGTTGTACGAGGCGTCGCCCGGATCCAGCCGGTGCAGGAACCACAGCCGTTCCTGGCCCGCCGACAGCGGGGGCAGCGTGCCGGGCGGGCGCGGGGTGAGCGAGAGGCCAGGGCCGTCCGGCAGCCCCTCCAGCGTCGCCGCGAACCCGGCCACCGTCGGCTGCCCGAACAGCGTCCGCAACGGCACCGTCGTCCCCGCGGCCGCCAGCCTGGCGATGACCTGGGTGGCCAGCAGCGAGTGGCCGCCCAGGGCGAAGAAGTCGTCGTCCGCGCCGACGTCGCCGATCCTGAGGACGTCGCCGAAGATCCTGGCCACCTGCCGCTCGCGAGCGGTACGCGGCCGGCCGCCCCGCCCCGCCACCGGCCCCGACGGCTCGGGCAGCGACAGCCGATCGACCTTGCCGTTGGGCGTCATCGGCAACGCGTCCAGCACCACCACGGCACCGGGCACCATGTAGGCGGGCAGCCACCCGGCCGCGTGTTCGAGCAGGTCGGCGGGGTGGCCCGGCGTGGTCGCCACGTCCGGCCTGGTCGTCCCGTACGGCCTGGTCGCCACGTCCGGCGTGGTCTCCACGTAGGCGACCAGTTCGTCCCCGCGGACGACGACGGCCGCCCGCCGCACGCCCGGATGCGACTCCAGCGCGGTCTCGATCTCGCCCAGCTCGATCCGGTGCCCGCGCAGCTTCACCTGCCCGTCGCCCCGGCCCAGGAACTCCAGGGTGCCGTCCCCGAGCCACCTGACCCGGTCGCCGGTCCGGTAGAGGCCGACCGCGAAGCGCTCCGCGGTCGCCTCCGGCCGGCCCAGGTAGCCGAGCGCGAGCCCGGCCCCGCCGATCGCGAGGTCACCGGGTACGCCGATCGGAGCCGGCCGGCCGGCGCCGTCGAGCACGTGGACGCGGGTGTTGGCGATCGGCCGCCCGATGCTCACCCGGCCGGGCTCAGCGGGGACCTCCCAGGCGGTGGACCAGATGGTGGTCTCCGTCGGCCCGTACATGTTGAACAACCGCGCCACCCGCCGCCGCAGCCGCCTGGCCAGCGCGAGCGGCAGCGCCTCGCCGCCCGCCAGCGCCACCAGCCCGGAGGCGTCGAGGCCGGCGGAGAGCAGCATGTTCCAGCCAGAGGGGGTGGCCTGGACGTGCGTGACGCCCGACGCGGAGATCAGCCCGGCGAGCGCGGCGCCGTCCCGCACCGTCTCGTCGTCGGCCAGCACCAATCGCCCGCCGGTCACCAGCGGCAGGTACAGCTCCAGCCCCGCGATGTCGAAGGACAACGAGGTGCTGCCCAGCCACACGTCGGCCGGTCCGGAGCCGAGCAGGTGCTCCATCCCGGCCAGCAGGTTCACCAGCGCCGAGTGAGGGACGACCACCCCTTTCGGGCGGCCGGTCGAGCCGGAGGTGTAGAGCACGTAGGCGGCCGACCCGCCATCGGGCCCGGCGGCGACGGGCTCGGGGGCGGACTCGGTGACGGAGCCGTCGAGGGTGAACCGGGCGCCCGAGTCCGCCAGCATGTACGCCACCCGGTCGGCAGGCAGCGCCGGGTCGATCGGCAGGTAGGCGGCTCCGGCCAGCAGCACACCGAGCAGAATCCCGGGCAGCTCCACCGACCGCTGCCGGCGGACGGCGACCACCGATCCGGGCCCCGCGCCGCGCTCCCGCAGCTCGCCCGCCACCCGTACGGCCTGGGCGGCGAGCTCCGCGTAGGACAGGCGGTGGTCGCCGCACGAGACGGCGATCGCGTCCGGCCGCAGCTCCGCCTGCCGCATGACCAGGTCCACCACGGTCGCGTCCGGCACGTCCAGGGCGGTGCTGTTCCAGGTCCGGTCGAGCAGCTCGCGTTCGGCGGCGGGCAGCAGGTCCAGCTCCGACAGACGAGACTCGGGAGCGGCGACGATCGAGGCGAGCAGGGTCTGGAAGCGGGCCACGAGCCGGGTCACCGTCTCCTGGCCGAACAGCTCGGCGCTGTAGAAGAGCGCCCCGTGCCAGCCCTTGCCCGACGGCCAGAGATCCATCCGCAGGTCCACCATGGCCGGCGGCGCCCCGTGCGGGAACGGCAGGCTCTCCAACCCGGCGAACGACTCCGCCTCCGCGTACCCGACCGCGGAGTTGTGCAGCGCCAGCATCGCCTGGAACAGCGGCGTACGCGACAGGTCGCGCTCGATGTCGAGCGCGGACAGCACCCGTTCGATCGGCACCTCGCGGTGCGCCATCGCCTCCAGCACGGCACGGCGGGTACGGCGCAGCAGCTCGCTGAACGGCGGATCCCCCGACAGATCCCCCCGGAGCACCAGCGTGGAGGCGAACAGCCCGACCATCGGCTCCAGCTCCGGCCGGTCGCGTCCGGCGGTGGGCGAGCCGACCACGATGTCGTCCTGTCCGGCATGCCGGGCCAGCAGCACCTGGTAGGCGGCCAGCAGCACCATGAACACCGTCGAGCGTTCGGCCCTGGCCAGCCGGGACAGCGCGCCGGCGAGTTCGGGCGGCAGGTCGAAGTGCACTTCGCCGCCCGCGCTGCCGCGCTGCGCGGGACGCGGCCGGTCGGTGGGCAGCTCCAGCGGCGTGGCCCCGGCGAGCTTGGCCGTCCAGTAGTCGGCGTCGGCGTGGGAGACCCGCTGGGTGTTGGCGTACTCGGCGTAGCTGACGGGCAGTTCGGGCAGCGCGGCCGGTTCGCCCTTCGTACGGGCGAGGTAGTAGCCGGCCAGGTCGCTCAGCAGCACGTTCAGGGACCAGCCGTCGCCGATGATGTGGTGCAGCACCACGCACAGCACGTGGTCGTCGTCCGCCAGCCGGACCAGGGTGATCCGCAAGGGCGGAGTGGCGGCCAGGTCGAAGGGGGTGTTGACCCGCTCTTCGAGCAACCGCGTGACCTCAGGCCCGTCCGGCACCGCCTGGCCGAGGGCCACGAACTCCACCGGAACCGCCGCCCCCGGCGGGTCGATCACCGCGATCGGCAGCCCGTCCTGGTCGGGGAACCTCGTGCGCAACGACTCATGCCGCGCCACCACATCCCCGAACGCCCCCGTCAGCGCCTCGACGTCGAGCGCCCCCCGCAACCGCCGCACCGCCGCCACCCGGTAGGCCGCGTCCGACGGATCGAGCCGCTGCAGGAACCAGAGCCGCTCCTGGCCCAAGGAGATCATGGCCGCAGCCCGCCGATGGCCGCCGCCACCCCGGTGATCGTCGGGTCGTCGAGGAACACGTCGAACGGCACCTCCACCCCCAGCCGTTTCCTGATCCGCGCGCTGATCTGCGTGATGGTCAGCGAGTGGCCGCCGAGATCGTAGAGGTCCTCGTCCGGCGCGATGTGGTCCATGCGCAGGACCTCCATCCAGATCAGCCGCACCTGCTCGACCAACTCCGCGTCGACCTCGTCATGCGCGGGCCCGGCAGCTGCCGGCGCCTCCAGAGGGATCTGGGGAACTACCTGGGGGACGGCCGGGAGCGGCAGATCGGCGAGCCGTACGTCCGGATCCGCGGCGACCGCGCGCAGGACCGCCCTGAGGTGTTCCCCGGCCAGCTCGACATCCCCCCGGGGAATGACGTCCGGGCTGTAGTGCAGCGTCAGGTGCAGCCCGTCGTCGCCGTCGACGGCCTGGAGATGGAGGGCGTTCCTGACCATATGGTTGGACATCTTCCACTCCACCGACAGCTTCAGCCCAGGGAAGACCTGTTCGGGCGCGCGCCGCCGGAAGCTGATGGACACCGGCGCCAGCGCCACCCTCGGCTTGATCCCGCCCACCGCCCTGGCCACGGGCACCTCGCGGAAGGCGTTCAGCTCGCGCAGCTCGCTCCGGATGCCCAGGGCCAGCTCACGGAAGGAGTCCTCGGCCGAGAGCGACGCGAACACCGGCAGCTCGGTGGCGAACAGGCCGATGGCGTCCCGGGTCTGGGCGGTCCGGGTCGACATGGCCACGGCCACGGGCGTGCCGGCGTTGCCGTACCGGTGAAGGAGGGCGTGCACGGCGGCGAGGAAGACCTCGAATCTCGTCACGCCGGACAGGTCGGGCATGTCATCGGTCAGGGCGAGCAGGACGGTCTCGCCGCGCTCGGCCAGTCGCGGCGATCTCGTCAGCCCGTTGATCACCACCTGCGGCACCTCGCGCCAGCGCGCCCGCCAGTACGCCTGCGCCTCCGGCGACGGCTTCTCCGCCGCTCCGTACGGCATGGGCAGCGGCGGCGTGGGCGCCCCGGAGTAGGCGGCGGCGAGATCCCGTACGAGCAGATCCTTCGACATGCCGTCGAAGACCAGGTGATGGGCCACGAACAGCAGCAGGTGCCGCGACGGCGAGACCTCCGCCAGCGTGAACCGGGCCAGCGGCCCGGCGGACAGCTCGAAGGGCCGCGCGATCTCCCGCGCGATCAGGGCCTCCGGGTCCGGCTCCACGACGAACGCGACCGGCGGGAGCTCCCTGGCGGGCACCAGGTGCAGCGCGCCGTCGCGCTCCTCGAACGCGTGGCCCAGCACCGGGTGCCGCGCGAGCACCGCCCGGCACGCCGCCAGCATCGCCTCCCGCTCCAGCGGTCCGTCGAACCACATGGCGAACGGCATGTGGTACGCCGTGCCGGTGCCGTGCAGCACCTCGGTGATCCACATCCCGTGCTGCGCCTGTGACGCCAGGACCATGCTCACTCCTCTGCCATACTGCGCAGTTCTCGCTTGACCACTTTTCCGGCGGCGTTCCTGGGCAGCGCGGCCACGAGCAGCAGCCGGGTGGGCAGCTCGTGCTGGGCGAGCCGCTCGGCCAGGAAGGCGCGTACGCCGGCCAGTGTCACCGGCTCGCGGGACACGACCGCCGCCGCCACCGCCATGCCCATGACCGGGTGCGGCACACCGAACACCGACGCCTCGGCGACGGCCGGATGCTCGTGCAGCGCGGCCTCGACCTGGAGTGTCGAGACCTTGAAGGCGCCCGACTTGATGACGTCGCTCTCCCGGTCGACCAGGTACAGGTAGCCGTCGTCGTCCAGGTAGCCGAGGTCGCCCATGCGTACCCAGCCGTCCTGGAAGGTGTCCTGCTGCCGCTGCTCGCCGTAGTAGGCGCGGGAGTGCGCGGCGGCGCGCAACCAGACCTCGCCGGTCTCGCCGGGCGGGGCCGGGTCGCCGTCGGCCGTCACGATCTTCAGGTTGCCGGCGGCGTGCCCGAGCGCGCCCGGCCGGTCGGGATCGTAGATCATGATGGTCTGGGCGGGGGCCGCCTCGGTCGAGGTGTAGTAGTTCGCGACCGTCGCGTTCGGGAACGCCTCGGTCAGCTCGGCCGCGACCCTCGGCGGCAGCGCGGCGGCGGCCGAGCCGAGCAGCAGCACGCTCGACAGGTCGTGACGGTCCTGGACGCGCGCGCCGAGCAGCTCGATGGCCATCGCGGGCACCACGAACACGGTCCCGGCCGCGTACGACTCGATGAGCGCCGCGAAGCGGGCCGGCGTGAACAGCGGCAGGGTGACCACGGTGGGGGCGGCGCTCAGCGCGTGGAGCAGCATGACCTGGCCGGCGTTCGTGCCGATGGGGAAGGCGTGCACGAGATGCCTGGAGTGAGCGAACGGGCGGCGTTTGGGGTGGACGGGCGGGAAGGTGAGGTTCGCGTGGCTGGCCGCCACGCCCTTGGGCTGCCCGGTGGTGCCGGAGGTGTAGAGGATCTGGGCGTAGCCGAGCGGATCGACCTTGACCGGGACGGGTTCGGCCGGGCCGCTGAGCTCGTCGCCGCCCCGGATCAGCGTCGTCGCCCCGCAGTGCTTGATCAGGCGGGCCAGCTCCGGCTCGGCCAAGCGGTCCGACAGCGGGACCGCGACCGCGCCCGCCTTCAGCACCGCCATCCAGCTCACCGCGTAGTCGAGCCAGTCACGGCCGCCGAACACCAGCGCGACTCTGTCTCCCGGCCGTACGCCCTGGTCGAGCAGGCCGTGGGCGGCGGCGTCAGAGCGCTCGTCCCACTCGGCGAGTGTCAGGCCGCCCCTTCCGGCGACGATGAGGGCCTCGTGGTCGGGGTCGGTGGCGGCGCGTGAACTCAGCAGAGCAGGGACAGGACGGGCCGACTGAACCACCCCCAAAATTATTATCGGGATGTCGCAAGACGCTAGAAAAAATGCACAATTGCGTCAACCCCTTACCGCCAGCCGCTTGCCGCCGTCAGGCCCCGCGTGACACACTCGCCCCGGATTTCCCTGGAAACGGGAGGGCTTCGCCAGGTGCAGACGGACGGGGAACTACGCGGACGCCTCGCCGAGATGGTGGCCGAGGCCACCGACGGCGCGGTCGAGGCCGCCGACGTGCTGGCCGGGGAGACCCGGCTGGCCGATCTCGGCGTCACCTCGCTCGGCTATCTCAGGCTGATCGACGCGGTGGAGGCGGAGTTCGGCATCGAGCTCGACATGACCTCGGCCGACAGCCTGGACGAGCTGGTGGACTACTTACGGCTCCATGCTTGAGTCGCCGCTGACCTGGGGGCAGCAGGACATCTGGCGGGCCGTGGTGGCGGCGCGGCCGCAGGAGCACTATCTCAACATCGGCCGGATCTTCGCTGCGCCGAAGCGGCCCGTCACCGTCGAGCGCGCCGTCAAGGCCCTGGACGACCTCGTCGCCAGGCACGAGGCGCTGCGCACCCGGCTCAGCGGCCCGCGCGACCACCCCCGGCAGCGGGTCTCGCCCATCGCCCGGCCGTACGTCGAGGTGACGGACGAATCCGCTCAGGTGGTGTGCGACCGGCTGTCGGGCGAGCCGTTCGACTACTGGGAGGAGTGGCCGCTGCGGGTGGCGTTCCTCGTGACCGGCGACCATGTCCGGCATGTCGTGCTGGTGCTCTGCCATCTGGCCGCCGACGGGCACGCGGCCGATCTCCTGGTGAAGGACTTCCGGCTGCTCCTGCTGCGCGACTCGCTGCCGCCGCCGCAGAGCGCCACGCCGCGCGAGCTGGCCGAGTGGCAGCGCTCGCCCGAGGGCAGGCGCACCTCCGACGAGGCCCTGGCCTTCTGGACGGCCGAATACCGGCGGATGGATCCCGTGACCCTGGCCGACGTCCCGCGGCGCCCCCGGTTCTGGGAGGCCACGATGACCTCCGCGGCCATCGCCGCGGCGGCGCAGGCCGTGGCCGCCCGCGAGCGGGTGAGCTCCTCGACGGTGCTGCTCACGGCCGCGGTCCGGCTCGCCGGGCGGCTCACGGGCCAGCGGTTCTGCGGCATGCGGGTGATCGTCAACAACCGGTTCGCGGCCGACCGCCGCGACGTGGTCTCCACGATCTCGCAGGAGGGGCTCGTCCTGCTCGACCTGCGTACACCGGACTTCGGGGAGTTGGTACGGCAAGGCTGGCAGGTGGCCTTACGGGCCTACCGGCAGGCCCAGTTCGACCCGTACGCGATGGAGGAGGCGGTGTCGGGCATGGGGCCGGGGATCAGGTCGTTCGGCTGCTTCAACGACCAGCGGCTGGTCCAGCGCGACGAGGTGACAGGTCTGGACGAACGGGCCGTACGCGCCTCGATGGAGCGGACCGAGCTGGCCTGGACGGACACCATGGACCGCAACATCTGCGACTTCCGGCTGCATGTCGGCGGCGAGCCGGGGCGGATGGAGGTGTCGCTATACGCCGACACCGGGCTGCTCGCGCCGCCGGGGATCGAACGCTTCCTGTACGACATGGAGTCGACGCTGGTCGAGGCGGCGTTCGCATGAGCCTGTACGCGGCGGCCACGTCGTGCGCGCAGGGGGAGTCGCTCCGGTTCCACCTGCTCGGGGGCGGCGGCCCGATCACCGTCGAGGACGTGCCGTCGGGGCGGGTCGTGCTCCGGGACACGGCTGAGGGCGACACCTGGACGCTGAAGGTGGGCGCCGACTGGCCCAGCTCGCTCTACCGCGCCGTTCTGGGCAACGAGTCCGCATATTTCGTCGTACGTGCGGCGGTGCCCGCTTCGCCGGTGGTGGTGGCGATTCCCTTTCCCACTTGGGAGGCGTACAACCGGCCAGGCGTGCCCGGCGAGGGGCTCTACCAGGCCGAGCAGCCCGATCGGGCGGTCAAGGTCAGCTTCGACCGGCCGGGGGCGGGGCCGCAGATCGAGGAGTGGGAGCTCGGGCTGCTGCGGTGGCTCGGGCCGTCGGGGCACACGGTCGACTACTGCTCGGGGCTGGACCTGCACGACGGTCTCGACCTGCTGAGCCGTTACCGGTTGCTGGTGATCAACGGGCACGACGAGTACTGGTCGTGGGAGATGCGGGACGCGGTGGAGGCGTTCGCGCGGGCCGGTGGAAATATCGCCATATTCTCTGGCAACACCTGCTGGTGGCAGGTCCGCTTCGAGGACGACCTCCGCACGATGGTCTGCTACCGCGACGCCGTCGCCGACCCCCTCGCCGCCACCGACCCGGGCAGGGTCACGGTCGAATGGCCCAGCGAACCCGTCAACCGCCCGGAGAACACTCTGACCGGGCTCACCTTCCGGAACGGCGCGGGATGCTGGGTCGACTCGCGGGTGATGGCCCACGAGTCGTACACGGCCCGCTTCGCCGGCCACTGGGTGTTCGAAGGCACCGGGCTGGCCGACGGCGACACCTTCGGCAGGGGCGCGCTCGGCTACGAGACGGACGCCGCCGACCTCGAATGGGTGGACGGGGTGCCGAGGGCGACGGGCCGTGACGGCACACCGCCGTCGTTCGTCGTCCTCGCCACCGCCGACCTGAGCCACTGGCGCCGGTACGGGAAGGGCGGCGCGGCCACGATGGGCGTACACCGGCTCGGGGCGGGCACCGTCTTCAACGCCGGCACCATCAACTGGGGCAACTCCCTGCACGACCCCGTCCTGGACAGGATCACCCGAAACGTCCTCGACCGCCTGTCCCGACCACCGAGCCACCCACCCTCCTGGGACCCGATCGGCCCCGCCCCGACCAGCGCGTCTGCCCGCGAGTCGTCTCCCGATGGTGTCGGTGGCGGCACGCGTGCCCTGGTCGCGTGCGACAACCGGCTCTTCGCCGCCTGCGCGGACGGGACACTCGCCGTCCGCGACATCTCCGGACAGAACCTCCCATGGCGGGTGATCGACGAGACCGACGTGATCGCTCTGGCGGCCCCCCGGGAGGCGCACGGCGGCCCACCCGCCGGCCTGTACGGCGTGGCGCCAGACGGCACGATCCGCTACCGCGACCCCGTCCTGGCCAGGTCCACCTGGCGGGATGTCAGCCGGGCCCCCGAGGGCACCACGGGCCTGGCCGCCGTGGACGAGGGCCTGTTCGCCGTCACCTCGGCGGGCGAGCTGTGGCACCTCCCGATCCGGCAGCTGGACACCCACGACTGGGCCCGAGCGGGCTCGGCCGCGGGCGCGGTGAGCCTGACCGCGATGAACGGGCGGGTGTTCGCCGTCTCCGCCGACCGGATCCTGACCAGGCCGGCCGAACGGCACGAGACCGCCTGGCAGGACCTGGGCCCGGCCGGGGGCCACACCGTCCTCGCCGCCTCCGCCGGACGACTCATCGGCACCGGCCCGGGGACCGGCCTCTCCTGGCGGTGAGAGGGCAGTGCCCCCGAGCTGGAGGTGCTGTGTGGGACAGGCCGTTCTTCGTGGGGGGTGCGCGGGGTCAGCGGAGACCGAGCTGGCCGAGCATGCCGAGCTGGTCGCTGCTGCCCCACCGTTCCACCAGCTTGCCGTCGGTGAAGCGGCTGATCTGCATGCCGCGGTAACTCACCTTCTTGCCGGTGGCCGGATGGCCCATGAGGTCGCCGAGGTGGGTGCCGCTGATGGTGTAGGCGAAGGCCAGCTCATCATCCGTGGCGATCAGGTGCTCGACCTCGACGCGCAGGTCGGGGAACGCGGCGCGCAGCTCGCCGAACATCGCCTTGTAACCGTCCGGGCCCGGCCCTTGCCCGGGGGCGGGATCGTGGTCCACGGCATCGGGCGCGACCACTTCGTCGAAGATGGCGAAGTCGCCGCTCATCACCGCGGTGGCGAAGCGTTGCTGGGCGGCTAGGTTGGCCTCGTAGGTCATGTCTCTCCCCACAGTTGGTCGGCGATGGCCGATCACGTCCCACGGACAGTGGATCTCCGTGCGACTCTGTTTCTGCAGGTTAGGCGGCGAGCGGCTGTGGGGTGGGTCTTGGGTGGGGTGTGTCGCCGGGGAGCGCACGGAGGCCGTTTCCACAGACGGTCACCGCGTAGGCCGCGCTCCTGGGAGCGGTGGCCTTCGTGGGCCGCTGCTACGGGCGGTCGGTCTCGTAGCGCTGCTACGGGCGGTCGCTCTCGTAGGCCAGCCACTGGGCGCAGGTGTGCAGCCCGTAGTCCAGTGTCGCGCGTGGCCGCCAGCCCAGCTCGGCGGCGGCCCGCTCGACATCGACCAGCGGCTTCGGGGGGCCGTCTGACGTCTCGACGTCCAGCGGCCGCACCGCCCCTGACACCGCCTCGGCCAGCTCGCGCATGCCCAGCCGTTCCGGGTTGGCGATGTTGAACACCCGCGACTCCGGATTCCCCGCCAGCGCCGCCAGCACCGCGTGAGCGACGTCCTGGACGTGCACCAACTGCACGGGAGAGCCCGTGACGGGCGCGGGCCGGTTGAGCGACGACCGCAGCACCAGCTCCGCGACCGCGCCCCGCTGCGGCATCCCGGGCCCATAGGGCTCGCCCAGCCGCAACACCACGGCGCCACCGGCCGCCTCCTCCACCTGCCGAATGGCCCGCACCAGCGCGGACGCGTCCTGCTTCCCGTCCCCGTAGACGGCGCACGAGCTGAGCAGGACGCCGCCGCGTCCGTCGGCGAAGGCCGCTCGCGCCAGGCGCAGCTCCTCCTCCGGGTCGGCGTCCTCGTCCCAGCCGAGCGCGCAGACGTGCACCACCACGGCGGCGCCCGCCTCGGGACCGGCCGTTCGATAGCCGTGGTCGGCGAGCGCGCCCGCCAGATGGTCGCGGACGAACGTGTCGGCGCCCGTCAGGGCCACCGCAGGGCGGTCGGCGAAGACCCGGGGACGGTGTGCGGGCCGGTCGGCGAGACCCGCCTCCAGGCCCGCACGGGCCGCCTCGTGCCACTCGGGCGCGAGCCGGGCGAGCTCCCGGGCCCCGAGCGCATGGCAGAGCCCACCGGGACCCATCGTGGCGAGCGCCCGGTCCACCACGCGCGGGTCGGCGTGCTCCCCAGTCTCATCCAGGGCACCGTCTCCGCCGGTCTGGCCGTGGACGACGCCCATGGTGTAGGCCGTGAGCCAGAGCGGCCAGTGCCGGGTCGCCGCCCTGGTCCGCAGCGACTCGGCGTCGATGCCCCGCCCCGCCAGGTAGTCCTCGCAGCGGATGTCCCGCCACCGCCCGGTCTCCGGGACGCGGACGGCGCACTGGGCCACCCCACGCTTGAAGAACGGGATCACCGGCAGCTCCCCGAGCACGCTCTCCTCGGCGGACCAGTCCGTCCGCGGGTCGTCGGTGAAGAAGCAGGGGGAGCGGCGCAGCCCCTGGAAGTCGTTGTCCACCAGGCTCGCCAGGTCCTCGTGCTCGGCCAGGCTCGGCACGGCCACGAACACGGGCACCCCCGCCTGGCGCAGGTACCGCCCCATGAGCACGTCGTCGGGCCACGTGTCTCCCCGGTCGCGGGCCCATTCCACGTACCCGCCCGCGACCTGCCTGGGCAGCAGCAGGGCCGCCACCGGCGTGTACTCGCCCGCCCCAGGCACCCACCGCGCCCCGGCGAGCGCGCCCTGCCGGACGGCGGCGCCGTTGCGCGAGTTCCAGAAGGCGAACAGGGCGAGCGCGGCGTGTGGCATGGCACGGGCGGCACTCTCGGCGCGTTCGAAGAAGGTGCTCGAGAGCACCATGTCGTCGTGCAGCAGCACGTGGTGCGTGGCGTCCGAAGGGATGCTGGACCAGGCGAGCAGCGAAGTGCGGAACGCCGACGGACGCCCCGCCGGATCGGGATCGGTGACGACGTCGAGGACGCCACCGGCCAGCCGGATGGCCGCCTCCCTGCGCTGGGGATGCGCCATCACCGCCCCGGTCAGCTTCACGTGCCCAGGCGTCGGCTGCATGTGCTCAGACGCCGGCTTCACGTGCCCAGGCATGCGCCTACCGCGAGCTCGCCCGACTCCAGCAGGTCGAGGGCGTCGCGCCGGTCGCCGCCGTCCCACTGCACCTCGCGGACGACCAGCAGCCCCGAGCCGCACGCCACCAGCACGCCGGCGACGCCGGTGGACCAGACGGGGGCGAGCACGGTGCCGGGCGGTTCTTGGCCGCCGTATTCGATCAGGTCGGCGCTGTGCACGAACAGCTTGCGCCCGCCGACGAAGGTGAAGGCCCCCGGGTACGGCGCGGCCAGCGCGCGGATCCAGTCGTAGAGGTCGTCGGCCGGCTTCGACCAGTCGATCACCCCGTCCTCCGGACGGCGCTTGTCCCACCACGAGCCGCCCGGGGGCTGCGGTCGTGCCACCACCTGTCCCGCCAGCAGCAGCGGCACGTATTTGGCGAGCAGCTCGATGTTGATCTCGGTGACCTTGCGGTACACCTCGGTGACGTCGTCGCGGCGGCTGATCGTGAACTCCCGCTGCGCGATGAGATCCCCGGTGTCGGCGCCCTCGTCGAGGAAGAACAGGCTCACCGCGCTCGTCGTCAGCCGCTTGATGATGGTCCAGGGCAGCGCGGCGCGTCCCCGGCCCTCCGGCAGGCGGGTGGGGTGCAGGCCGATCGAGCCGAGCGGGCAGACCGACAGCAGCGGCTCGCGGACGAGCTGCGACCACCCGGCGATCACGAACAGGTCCATCTCCTTGACCCGCTCGTACGCCTCGCCGTCGTTGATGTCCGCGGTCTCCAGCAGCGGGATGCCGTGCTTCTCGGACGCTTCCCGCAGCGGCGCGTACCCCGAACGGTGCTGCAGCTTCGGCGGATAGCCGATCAGCAGCGACGGTGGAGTGCCCTGCGCGGCCAGTACGTCCACGGCGGGGGCGGCGAACTCCATGCCCGTGGCGAACGCGAACGTCTTCACAAGACCTCCCTCAGCACCCCGAACGCTTCGGCGTGCGTGACACCGATCTCCGCGCCGCGCAGTGTCGCCAGCGCCGTCACCGACTCCTCGCTCCTGATGTGCGGGGAGGGCCGGTGCTGGCTCTTGTAACCGCGCAGCGCCTCCAGTTTGCGTTCTAGGTGGGCGCTGATGTCGCAGAACGCCGTCGATCGTGGCATCGGCTCGGCCGCCCACTGGATCTTCGACATCTCGTACAGCAGCACGGTCGGCACCAGCCACTTGCCGAACTGCTGGGCGATGGGCCGGGCCGCCGCGAACCCGGCGCCGAACACCGCGAGATGGTCCTGGTCGTAGTCGGCGAAGCTGGGCAGCAGGAGCAGGTCGGGCCGCCGCTCGTTCAGCGCCCGCTCGAACAGGTCGACCAGCTCCCTGCGCGGCAGTGTGTCCAGCCGCTCGGTCAGGTCCATGTCGCCGTACGCGATCTCGTACGAGAAACCCAGTGTGGCCCGGACGGCCTCGATCTCGTCCAGCCGCTGCCGATAGCTGGTGGCGCCGTCGAGGCCGTAGTGCCGCATGCCGTCGACCGCCAGATACAGGACGTGGACCTCGGCCCCCGCCTCGACCTGCGCGGCGATCAGGCCGCCGCAGCCGAGTACCTCGTCGTCGGCATGCGGGGAGATCACCAGCACACGGTCAAAGCGGCGCATTCACTGCCCTCCGGTCCTCGCGGGCGCGATAGTACTCGGCGGTGCTCAGGATCAGCTCGTCGAGCGCGATCCGGGGCCGCCAGCCCAGGTCGGTCGCCGCCCGCAGCGCCGGGATCTTGTGGAACGACTCGGCCTCCGCGTAGTACGGCCCGTGCACGCTCCTGCCGTCGATGCTGAGGATCGGCGACGGACTGCCGAGCAGCTCCTTCACCCGCTGGGCCAGCTCCACGATGGTGACGGCGTTCGCCGGGTTGCCGACATTGATGATG
Source organism: Nonomuraea aurantiaca (assembly GCF_020215705.1). GTDB lineage: Bacteria > Actinomycetota > Actinomycetes > Streptosporangiales > Streptosporangiaceae > Nonomuraea > Nonomuraea aurantiaca. The sequence goes on from NZ_JAIWNB010000002.1 coordinate 453,413, forward strand.
ATGTCGTCGCAGTTCAGCGCCGCGTCCATGTAGTCGATGAGGAACCCGGTCAGGTCGCTCGCCGCGATGAACGCCCTGACCTGCTCACCGCCCGCGAACACGGTGATCGGCTTCTCGGCCAGCGCCTGCTGGACGAACGTGGGCATGACGAACCCGCCCGCCCGAGACTGCCGCGCCCCCGCCACGTTGAACGGCCGGATGACCACCCCGCGCAGCCCGTGCTGACGGCTGTTGGAGACCATCGCCTCGGCCAGCGTCTTGGCGATGGCGTATTCGATGCGGGTGTTGTACTGCGTCGGTACGACGATGTCGTCCTTCTCGTCGAGCACGCCGCTGCGGCCGTACACCTCGGCCGAGCTGAACAGGCATAACGCCGCATCTGCCCGGATACAGGCGTCGATGACCGGCGCGGTGCTGCCGATGATGTCGTGGCCGAGCCGGCCCGCCCTGGACAGGATGCTCGCGGGGCCGACATAGGAGGCCGCGTGGATGACACGGTCGGCCCCAGCGAAGTCGCCGCCCGCCGCCAGATAGTCCTCCACCCGCTGCCGGACGACCGTGCAGCGAGGGTCGGCGTCGTAGTCCTCGCCGTCGATCACCGCACCCGCGTTGGAGTCGATGATCGTTACTCGGTGGCCCGCGGCGAGATACGCGTCCACCAGATGTGAGCCGATAAAACCGAGACCGCCCGTGACGATGACTTCGCCACTTGGAGCTCCCACGGGCCTGCCTTTCCCACGAAGCCGTGATTTCGAGGAAAACGGTCACTCGGGGCCTGTGCCGCCCCGGTGGCACCTAGCGTGGGATTAAAACAGTTTTCGCCACGCTTGTCACGCATGGCACAAGTTTTCATGGCTTGCACGGGCTTCCTGGACCGATCAGCCGGATCGGGCGTACGCTCACCGCAATTCGGGCACAGGGAGTGACATGGCCACGTCGAGGGAACGCACCTTCACCGGCACCCGCGCCGCGAACGTGGTGCGCGAATGGCCCCACGAGCAGCCCCGCTATGTCGCCATACTGGTCCACGGGTACGGCGAGCACATCGGCCGCTACGAGTACGTGGCGGACACCCTGGTCCGGCACGGCGCCGCGGTGTACGGGCTCGACCACGTCGGCCATGGCAAGTCGGCGGGCGACCGGGCGCTCGTCGTCGACTTCGAGGACGTGGTGACCGACGTACACGCTGTGGAGGAGCAGGCCCGAGCCGACCACCCGCGCGTACCGGTCGTGGTGATCGGCCACTCGATGGGCGGCATGATCGCCGCCCGCTACGCCCAGCGCTACGGCGACGGGCTGGCCGCGCTCGTCCTGTCGGGCCCGGTGATCGGCGAATGGGAGGTGATCCCCGCCCTGCTCGCCCTCGACGAGCTGCCCGACGTCCCCATCGACCCGGCCACGCTCTCCCGCGACCCGGCCGTGGGCGTCGCCTACGCCGAGGATCCGCTGGTCTGGCACGGCCCGTTCAAGCGGCCCACGCTGGAGGCGTTCGCCACGACGATCACCACGATCGCCAAGGGCGGCTCGCTCGGCAGCCTGCCGACGCTCTGGATCCACGGCGCCGATGACCGGCTCGTGCCGCTGACCTCCAGCCGTACGGGCATCGAGACGATCCGCGGCGACGACCTGACGGAGCGGATCTATCCTGATGCCCGGCACGAGGTGTTCAACGAGACGAACCGGGACGAGGTCCTGACGGACGTCACGACCTTCATCGACCGCGTCCTCGGCCACTGACTCCACGCTCCTTGATGCCCTGCGGCGGAGTCATTTGACGGGCAGCCACAGGTGTCCGGATCCATGGGTCCGCGTCAGGTCCACCCGGTAGCACCCGGCTTTGGGAAAGACGAAGCCCGTGCCCCACTCCTCACCCGGCCGCCGCCAGGACGAGCTCCCGTGCTGCTCGGGACCGAACGTGGGCTTCGCACGGGTGCCGTCGGGCAGCGCGGCCGTGACCTTCAGCGGTCCTTCACCGGTCATCCGCCACACGATCTTGACCTCCTTGCCCCGCTTGAACGGAACCGGGGCGAACAGCAGCCCCCACACCTCGGCATCCTGCGAGGCGCCGCGCACCTCGGGAAACCCGTCCCCTTGGATGATCACCGGCGTCCCATGGCACCCCACCCGGGTGGTGGCGGGCGTCGGCTTCGGCGACGCGGCCGGTGTCCCGTCCCCGGTCGGCGTCCCGGCCGGTGTTCCGTTCCCGGTCGGCGCCGTGGTCGCCGATGGCGGTGGGGCCTGGGTCGCCGGGCCGCCGGTGGCGCACCCCGCGGCCACTATGAGCACCGCTCCGATTGTCATCCGCCTCATCGAACCTCCTTCGCTCTCACGACACGTACTCCGGAGAGCGGCAAGAGGTTCCTGGTTCAGGTTCGGCGCGCGGCGTAGGTCTGGAAGGCCAACGGGCCCCCGCCCATGGAGCGAGAGGCCCGTATCCAGCCGGCGCCCGTACTCGGCCGACGCCCGTACCCAGCTGGCACCCGCAGTCGGCTGGCACCTGTACTTAGCTGGCGCCCTACGACGCGTCCTCGCAGCGGACCGTGACGATCGCGAACCACACATGCGTACGCGCGTCCTGGGACGTCACCGACTCGAACACCTCGCACGACGTGAACCCGTGGTTCAGCGCGTTCTGCCTGGCGGCGGCCTCCGCGCGGGCGAGCGCGGCGTCCTCCTCGATGCCCTTGCCGAACCCGTCGAACAGCGCGCCGATCCCGGCGTTGATGCTGGTGGAGGTGTCGGCGGAGGCGGGCAGAGCGGCGACGAGGGCGCCCGCGACGATGCCGGAACCGGCCAGCGTCGTCGCAGCCAACGCGACCAGCAGCCTTTTGGTCAGGTACTTCATTGGGGTCTCCCCGAGCTTCGATCGTTGGGGCTTACGTCTGAGAGGCGTTCCATCCCGTTCCACCGGATGCCTTCGCGGTCAGTGACCCGGAGCCGGCGGCGCCCGTAACGCGGAAGCGGCCAAGGTCTTATCCCTCTCCCGATTCGAAAATGCGCCATCTCTCCGTGGGCGACTCTCTTTCGAGCCAATAAGCCCAGCTGAAATCATCCGGCGCTTCGTGGCCCCGATATCGGTCCAGTCGCAGAAAGCGCTGTCGGGGAAAGACTCCTCACGATCGGCGAATTCCGGGGTGGACGAGCGGCAGCGGCGCCGATGTCTCTCGCCACGACCGCCTGCGGGTAGGTCCTCACCGTGTCTTCGGGAGAGAAGCTTTCCGCCGGCGACCGGATGTCGTGAAGCTTGCGGGGAAACGCAGTGGCGAAGCCGACCGTGCGGCTGTCCGCAGTCGTCGCCCTGTGCGTCTTGAGCGTGAGGGGTGGCGGGATCGTATGTTCGCCTCCCTGGGACATCTGCCCGATCGCCGGTAGGAAGATCCCTTCACCCCATCCTCCGGCGGGAGCTTATGATCGTAAAAAGAAATACCAGATCAGGCCGAGGGCAATCAGCCAGATAATGGCGCCGATGCCGCAGACAAGCAGGCAGCCTGTGATGACTGTGCGTTTTCTGCCTCGATCGCCCCATTCGTGACGACCACGATCTGGATCCATGCTAAGAGGCTACTTCTTTCCCGCCCCGGCTAATTGACCATGGCTGCGCTGAAGGGGCATTTGTGGCTTTTATGTATTTCCGAGGATGGGAAGGATCAATGCGGAGGGATATTCCTGACCATGAAAGACCTCGAACCCGGTGCGCCGGGTCCGCACGGCCCCCGCCACCGGCTCCCCGGTCCCATGGTTGCGCGCGAACCTCGGAAACGCTCCCCCCGCCACCTGCACCCGCAGGCGGTGGCCCTTGCGGAAGCGGTAGCCGGTCGGGTGGAGTTCGACCTCCGCCCGGGTCACGCTCTGCGAGTCCTGGGGCAGGCGCACGATGCCGTCGGTGACGTTCCGGGAGACGCCCGCGGGATCGACGTCGCAGAGTCGTACGAACAGGTCGGCATGCCCCGTGTCGGTGCGTACGTGCACGACCGCCGAGACCGGACCGACCAGGTCGAGATCGCGGGGGAGTGGTGCGGTGGTGTGGACGAGCACGTCGGACCGGCGCTCCACCTCCCGGTTGTCGTGCTGGCCGGTCTCCTGGGCGGACAGCATCGGGCCGCCGGGTGACCGCGTGGGGTGCGCCGGGTCATAGACGAACGTGTCGGAAGAGCTCTTGTCCGGCACCTCCCAGCCGAGCCCCTGGCCGTGGCCCAGGTAGAGCGGAGTGGGCGTGGACTCCGCGGGCGGCCACTGGTCGAAGTCCAGCCAGCGGTTGGCCTTCTGCAGGTAGAGGCGTACCGGTGCCTGGTGCAGTTGAGCGGTGTCGCCCAGCAGGTACGCCGACAGCCACGACACCTGGTCGATCAGCACGGCACGCAGCGCGCCCGGATCATGGCCCCATGGACCGATCGTGATCCGGCTGCGCCGCCCCGCCCTCCGCAGCGCGGCGAAGTCACGCAGCTGCGCGGGCAGGAACAGGTCCCACCAGCCGGTCACCATGCTCGTCGGCGTGGTCATCTCGGCCGCCGCCACGCGGTGGTCGGTGGCCGTCCAGAAGTCGTCGCCCGGCTCCGCGTGCGCGGCCACCTCGCGCAGAAACGGTACCGGCTTGCCGATCGCCGCCAGGTCGGACGTGCCGATGGGGACGTGCGCCATGGCCCGGCGTACGCGCCGCTCCTTGCGGGGGTCGGGCAGCAGCCCGCCCAGGGGCGCCTCCTCCTGGGTGCCGATGAGCGCCGACCAGGTCAACATGTTGTGCAGGCCCATCACGCCGCCCGGATAGAACGTGCTGACGAACTCGCTGGCCGTGATCCCGAGCCCCATCGCCTCCAGCGGCGGATCCAGGTAGGGCCCGACCGCCCACTGCGTGAACCCGAGATAACTGGCCCCCGCCATGGCCAGCCGCCCGTCACACCACGGCTGCGCGCGCAACCACGCCGCCGTGGCCAGACCGTCGGCCTTCTCCTGGTGGAAGGCGTGGAACCGGCCGCCGGAGCCGAAGACGCCCCGGGTGTTCTGGACGACGACCTGCATCCCGCGCCTCACCAGCACGCTTGCGAACGCCTTCGAGTCGATCCGGTGCTTCCCGTACGGCGTGCGCATCAACACCACGGGCAGCGGCCCGGCACCGCGCGGCCGGTAGCGATCGGCGAGCAGCACCACGCCGTCGGGCATCGGGACCCGCAGATCACGAGCGACCGCCACATCATGGACCACCGCCTCCGGCAGCCCGAGGTACCTGTCGAACAGCCTGCCGAGCACGCCCATGAGAAGTCCTCCCGCTCGACCCCAGAGTAGAGCTCCTGGGGCGGAAGGAACGGTCGTTGACGGTGAGAAGGTCGGTGAGCGGGTCTCGGAGCTCGTGCGCGCACACGCACGAAGTCGGCCAACGGCCACAGGGACCGTCACGTCCTGAGACCGGTGACTTTCCCCTCGCCGCCTTGTCTGAACAGACGAGACATGACGAGGACAGACGAGAAGAAGGCGAAGATGCGAAAGCCCCCACCCACGACCCACGCCGACACCGCCGGTGACGCCTGGCTCGGCGGGGTCGCTCTGCTGGGCCGGGCCGTCGACTACGCGCTGGGCTGCCTTTGCCTCGTCGCCTCCGCCGACCTGGACCGTCCCACCCCGTGCCACGGCTGGGACCTACGGACGTTGCTGGCACACACGAACGACTCCTTCGCGGCCCTGACGGAAGCCGCATCCTTAGGACACGTCGCTCTCGATCCCCTGCCGAGCTACGACAGCGGCGACCGCCACGGCCACGGCGGCGACGGAGGCGACGACCGCCACGAGGGCGACCGCCAAGACGACGGTCACGGGCGCGGGCGCGGCGATGGCGATGACGGCTTGCGGTACCGCGCCACCCGCCTTCTCCACGCCTGGGCAGGGACCCGGGACGCGGTGGTCTCCGTCGGCGGCTGCCCGTTGACGGCCGCGATGGTGTCCGCCGTCGGTGCCGTCGAGGTGGCCGTGCACGCCTGGGACGTGGCCCGGGCGTGCGGTCACCCCCGTCCCATCCCGGACGACATGGCGGCCGAGCTGCTCCCGCTGGCCCGGCTCTTCGTCACGGACGCCGACCGGCCGGCCCGATTCGCCGTACCCCTGAACACCGCCCCCCGAGCCCCAGCTCAGGACCGTCTGCTCGCCTACCTGGGCCGCGACCCCCACTGGACTGACAACAGGAAGTAGCTTGACAGCATTAATTGTCGGTGTCAGCGTGGAGCCATGTACGAAGTCGCGGTGATCGAGGACCCGGCCGCCGCCGAGGCGTCGCTGGATCCAGTACGCGCCCGGCTGCTGGCCGAGCTGGCCGAGCCGGGCTCGGCCACGATGCTGGCCGCCAAGGTCGGTCTGGCCAGGCAGAAGGTGAACTATCACCTCCGAGCCCTGGAAAGCCACGGTCTGGTCCAACTCGTCGAAGAGCGGCGCAAGGGCAACTGCACCGAACGCGTCATGCAAGCATCGGCCGCCTCCTACGTCATCTCGCCGACGGCCCTGTCGGCGGTCCAGCCCGACCCGTCCCGTTCCCCCGACCAGCTCTCGGCCCGCTGGCTGCTGGCCGTGGCCGCTCGCCTGGTACGTGACGTGGGCGCCCTTATCACCGGTGCGGCGAAGGCCAGGAAGCGGGTCGCGACGTTCGCCATCGACGGCGAGGTCCGCTTCTCCTCGGCCGCCGACCGGGCGGCCTTCGCCGAGGAGCTGTCCGGTGCGGTGGCTTCGCTGGTCAGCAAGTATCACGACGAGCAGGCCGAAGACGGACGACCCCACCGTCTAATCATCGCCATCCACCCATCCGTCGGGAATCAGCCCACCGATGGGTGATCTGGTGCGCGACACGCGGTGCACTATGGTCGGACCCTGGCTGCCCGAACCGCTGCTGACCGGGCCCGACGCCGCCACCCAGGTGCTCATGGGCGAGTCGGTGAGCACCGCGATGCTGGTGGTCATGGAGAACCTCACCCCCGCCGAACGCGTCGCGCTGGTGCTGCACGACGTCTTCGACTTCCCGTTCGGCCGGATCGCCGAGGTGCTCGGCGGCACCCCCGCCGCCAGCCGCAAGATTGCCCGGCCCCGGACCGGCTCGGCGAGCGGGGCTGGAGGTGGGCGTACTGCCCGGCCTGCGGCCTGTCCTGTGATCGGGACTGGGCAGCGGCCGAGCGGATCGTCTCCCGCGGCCTGCTCGGCCAGAACGCCACCCGCACCCACCGTTCCACCGGGGTGCGCACCATCCACGCCATCGTGGAAGGCAACCTCGCCCGCGCCCGCCGAACGCGCAGGCCAACCCGTGCGCCCCGCCGCGCCCGCCGCACCCGAGCAGACCTGCACCCCCGACCGGCAGCACGCGACAGAGCCAAGAGGCGCCCCACCCCGAAACGGCCCACCCGCAGCTCAGCCACCGCACGAAACAACCCGATGACCTCCAGCCGTGTGCCCGACCGGCGCACGGTGCCCGCCCCACCGCCCACCAGCGGCGGACAGCGTCCGGCGGGCCATGCACCCAAGCCGGGACGGCACCAGCCGCACCGGACAGGGCATGTCAGGAATTCTCACCATCGGACCGGCTTCCACCACGCCAAAGCCACCCCCGTGCTCATGCCCATCGAGCACGCGAACGGCCCAGGCCAGGCCACGCCCGTCCGAGTTGCCTGATTCCTTCAGGGAACCACAGAGAATTCAAGACGCTGAGAGAGGACGACACGATGGCGCACGTTGTGATCATCGGAGGCGATTTCGCGGGTGTGTGGAGCGCGGCGGGAGCGGCGCTGGCACGCGGAGACGCGGACCTGCGCATCACGCTCATCGCGCCCGACGAGCACATGGTGCTGCGGCCACGCCTGTACGAGCCGGAGCCGGACCTGGCCAAGGTGGAGCTCGGCAGGATCCTCGAACCGATCGGCATCGAGCACCGACGGGCCTGGATGAGCACGATCGACACCGTCCGCCGCGTGGTCGTGGCCGACGGCGAGGAGATCGGCTATGACCGCCTGGTGTTAGCGGCGGGCAGCAAAGCTCGTCGCGCCCCAGGGTCTGCCCGGCGCTGAACGGCTCTTCGACATCGACACCCTGGAGGGCGCCCGGCGGCTCACCGACCATCTACGCGACCGAGACGACTACTCCGCCGTGGTCGTCGGCGCCGGGTTCGTCGGCTTGGAGGCCGCGACCGAACTGGCCGCCCGCGGCCGGGTGCTGCTTAAGACCGCGGCCCTGCTCCGGTGGGCCGGTCGGAGGTGGTCGGCGACCAGCTCGGCCCGGGCCCGCGCAAGGAGATCGAGGCGGCGGCCGACCTGCTCGACCTGCCGCTGTGCGACTTCACCCCCGGCCCGTACGTCACCTGCCTGGACCTGGGCAGTGCCGGCGGCGTCTTCACCCGAGGCTGGGACCGCAGGGTGATGGCCTCGGGCACCGACGGCAAGGAGATCAAGAAGCGGATCAACCAGGCCATCCACCCGCCGGTCGACGACGCCGCGAAGATCCTCGCCGCCGCCGACCGCGTCTACATCGAGCTTCCCTTCTTCCCCCGCGATGAGGAGACCTTCCCCCGCGATGAGGAGACGACCTTCCCCGCCGCATGAGTCCAGCACCCCTGAACGCGGCGGCCCATTGGGGCGCCGCGCTCCCAGCCGCCCGCTCGGAAACGCGGGGCTTCAGGGGGACCTCGATACCCCGTCATCGCCCCGCACAGCGGCGAAAAATGTAGTGATAGCGCACAAAGTCACAGATCTAGTTGTTAATCGGGGTTCTGCCGACGGGTGATCCGCCCGAGATGCGGGTACGGATAGCGGCGCATGAGTGCGAGGGCGGCCCCGTACCCCGGGCCGTACCAGACCGATGAATGCATGTGCGGCCCTGTCGGCGTGGCGGTGAAGCCCAGCGCCGAGACCAGGGCGAGCAGCGTGGTGGCGACGGCCGATCTTCGTGCGGCCGTCGCCCCCACTAACGACCGCCCAAGAGCAGACCGCCACCCCGCCACAAGCCACCCGCCACGACCGCCACCCGTCACGGGCACACCACTTCACATCACGATGCGAGCGTCTCCAGGACCTGTTCGCCATACTTGGCCAGTTTGTTCTCGCCCACCCCGTTGACCGTCCCCAGCTCCGACAGCGTCGACGGTGACAGCGTCGCGATCTCCCGCAGCGTCGCGTCATGGAAGATCACGTAAGCCGGCACCCCCTGCTCCTTGGCCGTCGCCGCCCGCCACGCGCGCAGCCGTTCGAACACCGGCGCGGCATCCGCCGGCAGCTCCACCACGGGACGGTCCTTGGCGCCGGTCTTGGCGGTCTTCGCCCGCGCGGCCCGCTCGGGGTCGCGGCGCAGCCGCACCTCCCGTTGCCCGCGCAGCACGTCGGCGCTCGCGTCGGTGAGCACCAGCGCGCCGTAGTCGGACTCGACCGCCAGCAGCCCCTGCGCCAGCAACTGGCGCACCACCCCGTGCCACTCGGTGTTGCCCAGATCGGCGCCCACCCCGAACACGCTCAGCGAGTCGTGGCCGTGCTGCAGCACCTTGGCCGTCTTCTTGCCGAGCAGGATGTCGGCGATCTGCCCGACGCCGAACTTCTGCCCCCGCTCGCGGCGCAGCCGCAGCACCGTGGAGAGCACCTTCTGGGCGGGGACCGTGCCGTCCCACGACTCGGGCGGCGCCTGGCAGGTGTCGCAGTTGCCGCACGGCTTGGAGTCCTTCTGCCCGAAGTAGTCGAGCAGCATCACCCGGCGGCACTCGACCGTCTCGCACAGCGCCAGCATCGCGTCGAGGTGGAGCACCTGGCGGCGCCGGTGGGCCTCGTCGCCCTCCATGGCCAGCCGCCGGTGCTGGACCACGTCCTGCAGGCCGTAGGCCATCCAGGCGGAGGCGGGCAGCCCGTCGCGTCCGGCCCGGCCGGTCTCCTGGTAGTAGCCCTCGACGGACTTGGGGAGGTCGAGGTGGGCGACGAAGCGTACGTCGGGCTTGTCGATGCCCATCCCGAACGCGATCGTGGCCACCACGACCAGCCCGTCCTCGCGCAGGAAGCGCGCCTGGTGCGCGGCGCGGGTGCGGTTGTCGAGGCCCGCGTGGTAGGGCACGGCGGCGATGCCGTTGTCGACCAGGAAGGCCGCGATCTTCTCGACCGAGGAGCGCGACAGGCAGTAGACGATGCCCGCGTCGCCGTCGTGCTCGGTGCGCAGGAAGTCGAGGAGCTGGCGCTTCGGCTCGCTCTTGGTGGCGATGCGGTAGTGGATGTTGGGCCGGTCGAAGCTGGCCACGAAATGCCGGGCCTGCTCCAGCCGGAGCCGCGAGGCGATCTCGGCGTGGGTGGCCGGGGTGGCGGTGGCGGTCAGCGCGATGCGCGGCACCTCCGGCCAGCGCTCGTGCAGCTCCGACAGCGCCAGGTAGTCGGGGCGGAAGTCGTGCCCCCACTGCGACACGCAGTGCGCCTCGTCGATGGCGAACAGCGAGATCTCGCCCTTGGCCAGCAGCCGCAGCGTCGTCTCGACCCGCAGCCGCTCCGGCGCCAGGTAGAGCAGGTCGAGCTCGCCCGCGAGGAAGGCCGCCTCGACCCGTTGTCGCTCGTCGAAGTCCTGGGTGGAGTTGAGGAACCCCGCGCGCACGCCGAGCGCCGTCAGCGCGTCGACCTGGTCCTGCATCAGCGCGATCAGCGGTGAGATGACCACCCCGACCCCAGCGCGGACCAGCGCGGGGATCTGGTAGCACAGCGACTTGCCGCCGCCGGTCGGCATGAGCACCAGCGCGTCGCCGCCGTCGACGACGTGATCGATGATCTCCTGCTGTCCGGCCCGGAACGAGTCGTAGCCGAACACGCGGTGGAGAGCCTCGGTTGGGGTATCCATGCGGCTACCTTACGTGTTCGCCGGAGGCCGTTCGCTCTGTTCGCCCACGGCGATCGTAGGCCACCAGGGAGAGGGCGCCGAGCCCGCAGGCCGCCGCCAGCGAAACCATCACCGCCGGGTATCCGGCCAGTTGCGCGACGCCTGCCGCGAGCAGCGGGGCGACGGCCTTGGCCACGGTGATCGGCAGGGCCAGGGCCCCGCTCAGCGTCGCGTAGGCGCTGGTGCCGTACCGCTCGGTGAGCAGCGCGGGACGGGCGATCGTCGCCACCCCGAACCCCAGCCCGAACAGCACCACGCCGCAGACCGCGCCCGCCACGCTCCGCCCGGCCACCGGCAGCAGCAGCGCGGCGGCACCCTGTAACCCGAACACGGTCGCGGTGATCAGCGCCACCGGCCAACGCGCCTGCAGGCCCGTGGTCACCAGCCGTCCGGTCACCGACAGCACCCCGAGCAGGCCCGCCACGGTCGCCGCGAAGAGGGGCGAGTGGCCGAGCGCGATCAGGTACGTCACCAGCAGCACGCCCATGACCGACACGGCGCCCGTCTGCGTCAGGAACGCCGCCGCCAGCAGCCAGAACGGCCGCTCCCGCAGCGCCGCCCCGACGACGCCCCGGTCCACGACCCCGGCAGAGGGACGGCTCCGTACCGCCAGGAAATGCAGGGGTACGGCCGTCAAGGCGTATCCGATGGCCAGGACGACCAGGGCCTGCCGCCAGCCGTACCGATCGACGAGGAAGCCGGTCAGGGGCAGGAAGATGCTGGAGGCGAAGCCGGCGACGACGGTCACGGCGAGCAGGGCCCGCGACCGTCGCGCCGCGTCGAACCAGGCGACGATCACCGCGAACGCGGCCTCGTACAGCACCATCGCCGAGGCGACGCCGAGCACCACGCAGATCAGATAGAGCTGGGGCAGGGTGTGCACCTGCGACCAGGCGAGCACGGCCGCCGCGCCGAGCGCCGAGCCCGCCGTCATCAGACCCCGCCCGCCGCGCCGGTCGAGCCAGCGGCCGATGGGCGGCGCCACGAGCGCCGACACGAGGACGGCCAGCGTTATCGCGCCGGTGAGTTCGGCGACCCCCGCGTGCATATCGCGAGCCATCGGGGTGATGAAGACCGAGAAAGCGTAGTAAAGGATGCCGTATCCGGCGGTCTGGGTGATCGCCAGCGCACCGACCAGGCGAGCAGATGAGGCGATCACGAATGGTTTCGTTCCCGTTCATCAAGCTATGGACACTGTGACATGAATCGCACCTATGTCGTCACCGGTGGCGGCCGGGGCATCGGCCGGGCCGTGGTCGAACGGCTGCTCAAGGACGAGGCCACCGTGGTCGCCGTCGAACGCGACGCCGCCGCGCTGGACTGGGCGGGCCCCCGGGTGATCCCGGTCGTCGGCGACGCGGCGGACGAGACGGTCACCGAGCAGGCCGCCGACCTCGCCCAGGCCGCGGGCAGGCTGTCCGGCTGGGTGAACAACGCCGCCGTCTTCAGGGACGCCTCCGTGCACACCGCCACGACCGCGGAGATCCGCGCCCTGATCGCCGTCAACCTGGACCTCGCCGTGGTCGGCTGCGTCACCGCCGTGCGGCGCTTCCTCCGGTCCGGTACGGCCGGCGCGATCGTCAACATCACCTCCCACCAGGCGCGCAGGGCGGTGCCCGGCAGCCTGCCGTACTCCACCGCGAAGGCCGCCATCGAGGGCCTGACCAGGGCGTTAGCCGTCGAGTACGGCAGGCGCGGCATCCGGGTCAACGCGGTGGCGCCCGGTTCGGTGGCGACGGAGAGGTACGCCGAGTTCCTGGCCGCTCAGCCGCCCGAGACAGCGGCGGTAATCGAGGCGGAGATGGCCAGGTTGCACCCCCTCGGCAGGGTCGCGGGCGCGGACGAGGTGGCCGACGCGGTGGCGTACCTCCTCTCGGACGGCGCCGCCTTCGTCACCGGCGCGACCCTCCCGGTGGACGGCGGCCGCGCGGCACTCGGACTCGATCCCGAATCCAGGGAATGAAAACCATTGTCGTACGGTTGCAGAGGGCATGAGAAAGAACCTGCACCCCTCGTACCAGCCCGTCGTCTTCCGCGACCCGAGCGTCGGGTTCGCCTTCCTCACCCGCTCGACCCTGACGAGTGACAGGACCGTCGAGTGGGCGGACGGCCACACCTACCCGGTTGTCGACGTCGACGTCTCCTCGGCGAGCCACCCCTTCTACACGGGGCGCGGACGGGTCCTCGACACCGCCGGTCGCGTCGAGCGCTTCAAGCAGCGTTACGGCAAGGTCTGATCGCTACTTCCGCCGGTGGAAGCCCGCATGTGCCGGTTACTAGTGGGTACATGGCTTTCACCGGCGTGGAGTGATGGTGGTCAGAATGAGTCTATCCGGAAGGGAACGCCGCATCCTCGGGGAAATCGAGCAGGCACTTGAGCTGGAGGACCCCGACATGGCGCGGCGGGTAGCCGCAATCAACAAGATCGAGACAGGGTCGGACGCGGGGGCGTACCGGGAGCGCATGCAGTCGTGGGCAGGGGCGCACATCTGGCTGATCGCGTTGCTCGGGGTGATCGCCGTGCTGCTGCTCGTGCTGGCCGTCATCACCGCCTGAGCGAACGCGCCGGTCAGCCCGGCCCCTCAAGCCAGGCATCACTCAGGCCCGGCCCCTCAAGCCAGGCCCCTCGAACGCTCAGGCCAGGCACCTCAGTGCCGAGGCGATCCGCGGGTCGAGATCGTGCCCGGCCGGCAGCCGCCCCACCGTGGCCTCGACGAACTCCGTCGGCGACAGCGTCGCGCTCAACCCGTCCGTGCGTACCACGACCTGATCCCCGGCCGTCTGCTCCACCCGGACCTCCGCCTCCTGCTCCGACAGGGCGAACCGGCCCACCGCCACCCGCCAGCGGGTCCGCTCCTCAGCCTCCTCCGCCGTCACCGGCGCGCCGACGTCGTCGGCGTGCGTGGCGTACTCGGAGTCGTAGTGGAACGCCTGCAATCCCACCGGGTACGGGCCGGCCATCGTGTCGAGCGAGGCGTCCCGGCCGAGCTCCCGCATGCGGCGCCGGGTGTCGGCGTTCTCGGTCCGCCATTCGGCCAGCACCTGTTCGACGGGTATGTCCCGGCGCTGTCGTACGCTCCACTCGTTGAAGTCGTGGAAGCCGTTGACGCCCTCCCTGGCCAGGCGGGCCAGCAGGTCCTGCACGTTGCCGTCGAGGCAGGCGTGGTTGTAGAGCTCCTCACCCGCCAGATGGCCCAGGACATCACGGACGGACCACCCCTCGCAGCGCGACGGCCGCGCCCAGCCGGCGTCGTCGAGACCGCCGAAGAAGCGGTCGAGCCTGGCCGCCTCCGCGTCGAAACTGTCGAACGGATCGAACTCTTTCAACAGATCATCAGCCATACCTCGAAGCTACCCGTCGGCTGTCGTCTCTCACGAAAGGCGCGGCGCAGAAGGGTCAAGCTCCGGACAAGACGGAAGCCCGGCCCCCACATGGGGACCGGGCTTCCGCTCAGATGTGCCTAACTAGCCGCGCTCAGCGGAACCAGCGCGGGACGACCCGCACGTAGTCGGTGCCGCTCGTGGCGCCCTCGAGCTCGTCGTCGCCCGCGTACACGGCCTTGAATACGCCGCTCTTGTAGGCGCGCGTCTGGGCCTCGATCTTGCCGTTCCAGCCGGTGCGGTCGGAGGCGACCCACTTCCAGCCGCTGGAGCCGTTGGCCTTGTAGAAGATGCTGACCCGCTCACCGCGGACGCCCTTCCAGCGGTCGTCGTCGTTGACCTGGAGACGACCGGAGAACCAGATGGTCCTGCCCTTACGGACCTTCGACGGGTCGGCGCTGAAGCGCGAGATGCGCGTCTCCGCCTTGCCCTTCTGGATCTCGACGGCGAAGAACGCGGTGTCGGTGTCGACGACCTTGCCGTCCTTGACGCCCTCGGCTACGGCCTTCCACTTGCCGTCCTGGTCGTTCTCGTTGAACGGGACGGAGAAGCGCCAGCTCTCGACCTTGTTGACGTCCTTGGCCCGCAGGGTGCGGAAGCGCGGGTCGACCGGCTCCACACTGAGGCGGACGCTGTCGACGTCCGAGCTGGCGTCGACCTTGAAGAAGGCCTCCGTCTCGCTGCCGGCCCTTACCACGACCGGGTTCGGTGAAATGTCCCTGATGTCGACGGTCGGAGCCTTCGTCGTAGCCGACGCGGCCCCGGCGCCCGAGATCAGGAGGGTCCCGCCCACAAGGGCAGAGACGAGTCCTATAGCGATGTTCTTCATGAGGGTGCTGATTCCTCTCGTTCCCCGTTTTGCTGAGGCCGGCTCGGGATAGCCAACCTCCTCTACTACTTTGAGGCACAAGATGGGGGAAAAGTTCGCTAAAGTTACAGAAAATCTTTGATCACGGTCTTGACCAGGACCGTTACCAAAAAATCCGATTTGTGATCCCCTGACCGGCTACAGTCGGCCGCATGACCGACGTCTACACGCTCGGCGAGGCGCTGGGGGTCGTGTCCAGTGGCCGGGTACGTCATGAGACCGAAGCCCGGTTGGACGTCACCGGCCCGGAGTTCAACCTCGCCATCGCCCTGTCCCGGCTCGGGCATAAGGCCGCCTACCTGGGCAAGGTCGGCAACGACGAGCTGGGCGCCAGGGTTCTCAGCGTCCTGAGAGGCGAGGGCGTCGACGCGGCGGATGTCAGGGTCATCGAGGGCGCGCACACCGGCCTGCTGCTCAGGGAGGCGCGCGTGGGCCGCGAGCAGCGCCTCACGCACTACCGCAGCGGATCGGCCGGTACGAGCCTGAAGCCCGGCAACGTACCCATCGACCGGATCGGCTCCGCGAAGATGCTGCACGTCACCGGCCTGACGGCGGGGCTCGGCAGGGACACCCTGGAGGCGGTCCGCACGGCCGTGAGCGCGGCCAAGACCGCCGAGGTGGCCATCTCCTTCGCCGTCGACTACGTACCGGAGCTCTGGCCGTCGGTACGCGAGGCGGAGGAGGTGCTGGGGGAGCTGGCCTGCGCCTCCCACCTGCTCTTCCTCGGCCAGGACGAGCTCGACCTCGTCAAGCCCGCGCTCACGCCGGAGCGCGAGGTCGTGGTGAACCGCGGCCTGAAGGGCGCGAGCGTACGGGCGGACCGCATGCGTTACGACGCGCCCGGCCTGCAGGTGCCGATCGTGGACACCGCGGGCGCGGGCGACGCCTTCGTGGCCGGCTACATCAGCGCGGCCCTGGACGGGCTGACCCCACCGGAGCGCCTGCACCGCGGGACGCTCCTGAGCGCCGCCGCGGTGACCAGCGCCAGCGACTGGCAGGGCCTCCCCACCCGGGCCGACATCTAGCACGGCACCCGTTCTCCCCCGAGGAGGTGTCCCTCCCTAGGGGCCTCTGCCACGACCTCCCCCCGAGGGGTGTCCCTCTCTAGGGCTTCTGCCACGACGGGCCGTCTTCTTCCTCCCCCGAAGGGGGTCTCTCCAACGGACCCCGCCACCACGCGACCGTCACACGGATCGAGACGGTCGCGTGGCGGATCCCCGGTTTGTCAGGGGTTGACCGTGATCGTGAAGGTAGACGTCGTGTTCTTGATGTTCTGCGCGTTGTTGCCGAACCTCAGATTGTTGAACGTCACCGCCCCCACAGCCGGCCCCTGATCCGGCTCAGGCAGCTCGTTGGCCCAGACCCCGAAGCCGGACTTGGCGTCGAAGGCGTCACCACTCCTCTGAGCCCCACTGATCGACACGTTCGTGAATATCGTGTCCTTGACCGGGTTCTGCGGCTGGTTGCCCACATAGTTCGTCTGGAACATGATCCCGTGGTAGGTCGGATCGACGATGTCCAGGTTGCTGACCCTGATCCCCTGGAACACCTTGGAAGCGGAGAACACCCACATCGCCGGGAACGTCTGCTGCCCCCAGAAATGCCCGCCGGCCCTGACCAGCGAGATGTTCTCGAAGCTCGTGGGCGGGCTGGCCCCGAAGCCGAGCATCTGGATGCCGAAGTCCAGCGAGCTGATCGTGACGCCCGAGTAGACCAGCGTGTCGGCGACGTAGATGTTCCGGAACGTGTTGGCGTACCCGCCATAGACCGCCACACCAGCGGCCCGCCAGGTGAGCAGCGAGGTCAGGTTCTCGAAGACGTTGTCCCGCTGCTCGCCGTTGTTGATGTCGATGGCCGAGAACAGCGCGAAGCTGTCGTCGCCCGTCGAGCGGGCCTCGATGTTCGTGACCAGGTTGCCGGTGCTGCCGTTGGTCATGTTGATGCCGTCCGCGAACGTGTCGCGGATGCGCGAGTTCTTGATCGTCATGTTGTCGGTGTTGGTCCCCCAGAGCAGGCACATCTGGTGCTCCACCCAGATGTTGTCGATCACCATGTTCGCCACCCCGGCCAGGTCGAAGACCTTGCCGGGGCCGTCGTTACGCGAGGTGTAGTTGCCGAAGGAGGCGAAGTTCGCGAACGTCGACCCGTTGGCCGTGGCGTCCGCGCGGAAGCCGGTGTCGGTGTTGTCCTGGCCCGACGGTGAGACGAACCTGGTGAACCACGGCCCGGCCCCGACGACCTTGACCGCCTTGCCGTACACCTGGAACTTACTGGCCGTCTGGTAGTCGCCCGCAGGCAGGTAGACGCCGACGAGCGTGCTGTCCTGGCGCGCCTTGTCGAGCGCGTTCTGCACGTCCTGGTGGGTGAAACCGGCCGGTACGGCATAGTGCGCCGGGTCCGGGTTCGGGATCTGCGTCACCTGCTCCAGGTCGACGAAGTCGATCGTGTACGTGGAGCCGTTGGCCGCGTCCTTCTGCAGCTTGATCTTGTGTCCCGCCTGGACCGTGGTGCCGAGCAGCAGGTTGGCCTCGTCGTAGATGTGCCTCGGCGCCCCGGAGCCGGGGGAGTTGCCGGGGCTCGCCTCGGGGCCGTAGAGCCAGGCGTAGCGGGAGGTCAGGTCGATCGTCTTGAGGAAGGTGCCGTCGAGGTAGACGTTCAGCGTCGAGCTGGTCCCGCCGCCGCCCGCCGCGTCCGGGATGGAGAACCTGGTGACCAGCGTGTTCGTGGCCGCTCTGGTGGTGAACTCGACGTAGGAGCCGTTCGTGCCCAGCGTCACCGCCCGCCGTCCGGACGCCTCGCCGGCCAGGTCGCCGACGGTCCTGTTCGGGCCGATGCGGGTGGCGCCGCCGCCGATGGCCGCGTCCTCCGCCTCATAGGTGTCGTACGGCATGTGCGCGCCGCGCCCGACGAACAGCTGTTGCGTGCTGGTGTTGTTGGCCCGCTTGACCGGCAGCTCGTTGGCGTCGTCGGCCAGCACCACCTTGACCGTGTACCTGCCGTTGGCGGCGGTCCAGGTGCCGAGCCCGGCCGGTCCGGCGGTGGCGCCCGGGGCGATCGCGCCGCTGGTGGCGCCGGTCAGCGTCTTGACGACCGTGCCGGACTCGTCGGCGACGGTCAGCGTGATGCTGTGGGAGCCGCCGCTGGAGGCGACGGTGCCCTGGTTCTTGATCCCCACCGAGAACGTCACGGTGTCGCCCTGGCCGGGATTGCCCGGCGTCCAGGTAACCGGCGCCGCGACCAGGTCGGCGGTGTCGACCGGCTTCACGGTCAGTGAGGCGGTGGCCGTGTTGTTGCCCTCGTTCAGCTCGATGACCTTGCCGTCCTCGTCGACCTTGGCGCTCACCTGGTAGGTGCCTGCGTCCCGGGTGCCGATGGCGCTCGACACGGTGGCCGAGGCCCCGGCGGCCAGGGCGCCCACGTTCGCGGTGCCCGCCTTGGCGGTGCCCAGGTAGAAGGTGACGGAGGTCGCGGCGGAGGGGGCGGTGCCGGCGTTCTTCACGGTGGCCGACAGCGTGACCGCGTCGGTCTCGACCGGAGCCGCTGGCGACGAGGTCAGCCCGCTGACCGTGAGGTCGGGGTTGGCCGACGGGGTGCCGAAGACCTGGAGCTCGGCGATCTGCCCGCCGGGCGCCCCCGAGTTCGCGGTGATCTTGAGCTGCACGTCCGCGACCTTCGCTGTCACCGGGATCGTCACGGAGTTCCCGGTGGCCGGGTCGAAGGTGTAGACGGCCTGCGCCACCAGGCTCGACAGGCCGGTGGCGCTCTGCTCACGGCCGAGCACCTGGATGGTCTGCGTCCGCCTGGCCCAGGCGGGGTCGGGGTTGAGCTTGAGCACGATGGAGGTGAGGTCGGCGTCCGCGCCGAGCTGCACGGTCAGCGTGCTGGGGTAGGCGGCGCTTTCCCAGTACGTCTGGACGTTGCCGTCGTTGGCGTTGGCCGCCACGTAGGTGTGGGTGTGCGATGACTCGGTGATCGGCTTGCCGGTGGCCAGGTTCGTCCCGTTACCGGGATCTTCGCCGCCTGCCTGGCCGTACACCTCGAACTCGGAGAGCTGACCGGCGGGCCAGGCGCTGTTGGCGGTGATCTGGAGGCGGACGTAGCGCGTGCCGGAGGCGCTGACGGGGATCGTCGCCGTGGGGTTGAAGGTGTAGGTGGCCGCGGCCTTGATGGTGCTGAAGCTCGTCCCGTTCGCGCTGCCCAGCACGGTGAGCGTCTGCGTACGGCTGGGCCAGCCGCTCGGGAGCTTGAGCGTCAGCTGGTTCACGGTGGCGGCCGAGCCGAGGTCCACCTGCACCCACTGCGGGAAGGCGTTGTTGGCCGACTCCCAGTAGGTCGCCTGGTTGCCGTCGGTGACGTTGGGGGCGGGATAGACGTCGGTGAAGCTGCTCGCGGCGGCGGTCTTGCCGGCGGAGAGGTTGGTGTCGGCCGCCCACGCGGGGGCGGCCAGGACTCCGATGACTAACGCAAGGGCGGCTAGGACAGCTCTCATGGGGGATGGCCCTTCGAGGAAGACGATGGCCGAACCATAAGATGTCCAGCAGATGGCAGCAATATTTCGACGAGATTTCGCAAAGAATTGACTGACTAGTGAGACCTCCTGCCGACCGGGACGGCTGGTCAGAGCGTTAGGCGCGGCCAAATATCGGGGGCGACCGGCCGCAAGCAGCAGACGTCGGATCCACGTAAGCGGTTGCAAGCCCTTGCGTGATCGGCCTTATAGTTTGCGCATGACACGACGACTCGCAGAGGTGGCCAAGAAGGTCGGGGTGAGCGAGGCGACCGTGAGCCGCGTGCTCAACGGCAAGCCCGGGGTGTCCGAGGCGACCCGCGAGGCCGTGCTGACCGCGCTCGACGTCCTCGGCTACGAGCGCCCCACCCAGCTGCGCGGCGACCGGGCCCGGCTGGTCGGCCTGGTGCTGCCCGAGCTGCAGAACCCCATCTTCCCCGCGTTCGCCGAGGTGGTCGGCGGCGCGCTGGCCCAGCAGGGCTTCACCTCGGTGCTCTGCACCAGGACGGTCGGCGGCGTCTCCGAGGCCGACTACGTCGATCTGCTGCTCCAGCAGCAGGTCAGCGGCGTGGTCTTCGCCGGGGGTCACTACGCGCAGGCCGACGCCTCGCACGCCCATTACGCGCTGCTGCACGAGCGCAAGCTGCCCACGGTCCTGGTCAACGCGGCCGTCGCCCATCTCGACTTCCCGCAGGTGTCCTGCGACGACATCGTGGCCGCCGAGATGGCCCTGGCCCACCTGCGGGCGCTCGGTCACGAGCGCGTCGGCATGGTGCTCGGGCCGAAGGACCACATGCCGTCGCGGCGCAAGCTGGAGACCTTCCTCGCGGGGGGCGGCGATCCCGAGCTGGTCGAGCACACGATGTTCTCGCTGGAGGGCGGGCACGCGGCGGCCGCGCGGCTGGTCAGGCGCGGCGTGAGCGGCGTCATCTGCGCCAGCGACCTGCTCGCGCTCGGCACGGTCCGGGCCGCCCGGCGCGCGGGGCTGACCGTGCCGGCCGACGTGTCGGTCATCGGCTTCGACGACTCGGCGCTGATGAACTGCACCGACCCGCCCCTGACCACGGTCCGCCAGCCGATCGACGCGATGGGCCGGGCCGCCGTGGACCTGCTGGTGGCCCAGATCGACAAGGCCGTGGTCCCCGCCGACGAGCTGCTGTTCGAGCCGGAGCTGGTCGTACGGGCGTCCACGGCACGCAAGGCATAGGCGCTGAACCCCGCAGCCTGCGGCAGGTCGCTGAACGCGACCTGCCGTAATCCAGTCGTTATCTTGCAATACACAGTCGCAATATTGCGGAGATCGGTCGGCGAACCTATGGTGTGGGCACCTCGCATTAGAAGGGTCAGCCCATGCAGAGATCCACAGGACTGTTAGTCGTCACCGTTCTCGGCCTGTCCGCCACGGCCTGTGGTTCGGGCGAGCCCGCCAAGTCGTCAGCGGGCGGAGCCGCCCCGGTGTCGATCACGGTGGCCTGCCAGCCGGCGAAGTCCGCGCCCAAGGAGCGGCAGGCTTGGGACGACGACGTGGCCACGTTCATGAAGGCGCACCCCGGCGTGACGGTGAAGAGCACCGACCAGCAGCCGTGTTACGACCCCAAGACGTTCGGGCCCAAGCTGGCGGGCGGCCAGATGGAGACCGTCTTCGTGGTGCCCGTGACGAACTACAACGACGTGATCGGCCAGGGCCAGGCGCTCGACATCACCCCGTACACCAGTGAGATCAAGAACTGGAACGACCTGCGCCCCGACGTCAGGCAGCTGGTCACCAAGGACGGCAAGGTGTACGGCGTGCCGAACGTGCACTACGGCGTGGGCCTGGTCTACAACCGCGCGCTGTTCACCAAGGCCGGGCTCGACCCGAACACGCCGCCCAAGACGTGGGCCGAGGTCCGCGAGGCGGCCAAGAAGATCGCCGGGCTCGGCGCCGGATACGTCGGCTACGGCGAGTACTCCGGCGGCAACACCGGCGGCTGGCACTTCACCCAGGCCATCTACGGCCGCGGCGGCAGCATGGTGACCGACGACGGCAAGAAGGCCGCGTTCAACTCGCCCGAGGGCAAGGCCGTGCTGCAGAACCTGCACGACATGCGCTGGGTCGACAACAGCATGGGCAACAAGCTCCTGGTCGGCTGGGAGTCGCTGATGATGGCGATGGGCAGCGGCAAGGTCGGCATGATGCTCGGCGCGCCCGACGTGGTCACCGACGTCGTCAACAAGTTCAAGGGCAGCGTCGCCGACTACGGCATCACCGGCTTCCCCGAGGCCAAGGCGTCGCTGAGCGGCGGCGAGGCGTACATGATCAACCCGAAGGCCACCCCCGCCGAGGCCAAGGCGGGACTGGAGTGGGTCGACTTCCGCTTCAACACCGCGGGCAAGGGCCGGTTCGACTTCGCCCGCGGCAAAGCGCTCGGCAACCCGGTAGGCGTGCCCGACAACGACGTCTACGGCGACTCGGCCACCGGCAAGGCGATCAAGCAGGACCGCACGGCGAACGCCACGCTGCCGGTCGCGAACTACCAGCCGTACGTGGACGCCGCGGCCACCATCCCGCCGAAGGCCGAGCCGGTGCACGCCCAGGAGCTGTACGCCATCCTCGACGTGGCCATGTCGGGCGTGCTCAGCCGCCAGGACGCCAACATCGACAGCCTGCTCTCCGACGCCGAGACCAAGGCCAACTCGATGCTGGCGACCAAGGGCTGACCTGGATGCGTGTCCTCAGGCGCAATCTGACGGCCTACGGGTTCCTGTGCGCGGCGCTGGCGTGCTTCGCGGTGTTCGCGTGGTATCCGATGATCAGGGAGTTCGCCCTCAGCTTCCAGAAGACCACCCTGGTCAACCCGCCCACCTGGGTGGGACTGGACAACTTCCTGACCGTCGTCCAGAACCCGGCGTTCGGCAAGGCGTGGCTGAACACCGTGGAGTTCACGGCACTCGCCCTGCTCTGCGGCTATGCCGTGCCGTTCGTCATGGCACTGGTGCTCAACGAGTTGCGCCACGCCCGGGCCTACCTGCGGTTCGTGGTCTACCTGCCGGTCATGCTGCCGCCGATCGTGGCGGTGCTGCTGTTCAGGTGGTTCTTCGATCCCGGGCCCGGGCTGTTCAACCAGCTGCTCGGCTTCTTCCACCTGCCGGCGCTGGCCTGGCTCGACTCCTCGTCGACGGCGCTGATCTCCCTGGTCATCGTCGCGACATGGATGAACATGGGCAGCGCGACGTTGATCTACCTGGCCGCGCTGCAGAACATCCCCCCCGAGCTGTACGAGGCGGCCGAGCTCGACGGGGCCGGCATCTTCAAGCGGATCAGGCACGTCACCATCCCGCAGACCCGGCTGATCCTGCTGCTCATGCTGATGCTGCAGGTCGTGGCCACGATGCAGGTGTTCATCGAGCCGTACATGCTCACCGGCGGCGGCCCGGAGGACGCCACGATGACCGTCGCCTTCCAGATGTACCAGTTCGCGTTCACGCTCCAGGACTACGGCGCGGGCGGCGCGCTCGGCATGATGCTGATGATCGTGCTCCTCGTCTTCGCCGCCTTCCAGCTGCGCCTGACCAGGGAGGACAAGGCATGATCTCCGTCGGCGCCCGGGCATCGACTACCGGGACGCGGCGGGAGAAGAGAGCGCCGAAGCGCATCGAGGTCCGGTTTCGTACCATCGTCTCGCCGCACCAGCTCAACAGCAGGTGGGGCAGGCGCATCTACTGGACCGTCCTGATCGCGGTCGTCACCGGCTCCACCCTGGTCTTCGTCTTCCCGCTCTACTGGATGATCACCGGCGCCATGAAGACGGGCGAGGAGATCGCCCAGATGCCGCCGACCCTGTTCCCCGCCCACCCGACGTTCGACGCCTTCATCGAGGCGTGGGACCTGTTCGACATCGGCGTACTGCTGAAGAACACCGCGTTCTACGCGCTGGGCGCCTGGCTGTTCTCCATGGCCGTGGACGTCGCGGCGGCGTACGCGCTGTCGAAGCTCCGGCCGATGTTCGGCAACGTGGTGCTGGGCGCGATGCTGGCCACGCTGATGATCCCGCCGATGGTGGTGATCATCCCGCTGTACGTCACGATCGTCGACCTGCACCTGCTGAACAACGCCTGGGGCCTGTGGTTCCCCGCGGCGGCGAACGGCTTCAACATCTTCCTGCTCAAGCGCTTCTTCGACTCCATCCCGAGGGAACTGGTCGAGGCGGCCCAGATCGACGGCGCCGGACCGCTGCGGGTCCTGTGGTCGGTGATCCTGCCGATCTCCAGGCCGATCCTCGGCGTGGTCTCCATCTTCACCATCGTCACCGCCTTCAAGGACTTCCTGCTCCCGCTGCTGGTCATGACCGACAGCGAGAACATGACGGTCAGCGTGGGCCTGTCGCAGACCGCGGGCGCGGTGAGCCAGAACCAGATCATGGGCGGCCTGGTCATCTCCAGCATCCCGATGATCATCGTTTTCTTCATCTTCCAACGGCACATCATGGCGGGCCTCACCGCCGGGAGCATAAAGGGATAGCGCATGTCGCAAACGTGGTGGCGGGGGGCCGCGATCTACCAGGTCTACCTGCGCAGCTTCGCCGACGGCAACGGTGACGGCATCGGCGACCTCGCCGGGCTGCGCTCACGCCTGCCGTACCTGAAGGATCTCGGCATCGACGCCATCTGGCTGAACCCGTGGTACCCGTCGCCGATGGCCGACGGCGGCTACGACGTGGCCGACTACCGGGGCATCGAGCCGGTGTTCGGCACGCTGGCCGAGGCGGAGACGTTCATCGAGGAGGCGCACGAGCTCGGCATCAAGGTCATCATCGACGTGGTGCCGAACCACAGCTCCACGGCGAACGCCTGGTTCCAGGAGGCGCTGGCCGACCGCGGGGCCAGGGACCGGTTCTGGTTCCGCGACGAGCCGAACGACTGGCAGTCGATCTTCGGCGGGCCCGCCTGGACGCAGGTCGCCGACGGGCAGTGGTACCTGCACCTCTTCGCTCCAGAACAGCCGGATTTCAACTGGGACAATCCGGAGGTCCATCGCGAGTTCGAGGACGTGCTGCGCTTCTGGTTCGAGCGCGGCGTCGACGGCTTCCGGATCGACTCGGCGGCCCTGCTGTTCAAGTCGGACACCTCGTACGAGGATCTCGACGAGGTGCATGAGGTCTACCGGCGCTGGCGCGAGGTCGCCGACGAGTACGGCGATCGGGTGCTGATCGGTGAGGTGTGGCTGCCCGACCAGGAACGCTTCACCCGCTACCTGCGCCCCGACGAGCTGCACACCGCCTTCAACTTCGACTTCCTGTCCTGCCCATGGGAGCCCGCCGAGCTGCGCCGGGTCATCGACCTCACGCTGACCACGCACGCGCCGGTCGGCGCCCCGCCGACCTGGGTCCTGTCCAACCACGACGTCACCCGCCCGGTGACCAGGTACGGCCGGGCGGACACGACGTTCGCCCACGGCGGGCGCCTGCACGGCGTGCCCTCCGACCCGGAGCTCGGCCACCGCCGGGCCAGGGCGGCGGCCCTGCTGGCCATGGCGCTGCCTGGCAGCGTGTACGTCTACCAGGGCGAGGAGCTCGGCCTGCCGGAGGTCGAGGACCTGCCCGACGACCAGCGCCAGGACCCCATGTACCACCGCTCGGGCGGCACCAACCGGGGCAGGGACGGCTGCCGGGTGCCGCTCCCGTGGGCGGGCGACGAGCCGCCGTTCGGCTTCGGCGGTCTTCATACCTGGCTGCCGCAGCCCGAGAGCTGGCGCAAGGTCACGGCCGAGGCCCAGTCGGCCGACCTCGGCTCGATGCTCAACCTCTACCGCACCGCGCTCGCCCACCGCCGTGACCTCCTCGGCGACGGCACGCTCAAGTGGCTCACGATGGGGGCAGACGTCCTGGCCTTCACCCGGGAGTCCGGCCTGACCTGCGTGTCCAACCTCGGCACCGCTCCCGTACCGCTGCCGCCGGGCCGGGTGCTGCTGACCAGCGGACCCCTGGAGGACGGCGCCCTGCCGTCCGACACGACCGTCTGGCTAACATCGCCAGCGTGAAACGCCTGCCGTCCAAGCCACCGGCCCACCTCGACGCCGACGCCCTGGCCCTCTACGAGAAGATCATCGCGGGCCCACGGGGCAACGCCATGCTCGACGACGCGGGCGGGCTGATCGGCCCGTTCAACGCGATGCTGCTCAGCCCGCCGGTGGGCGACGCGCTGCAGGAGCTCGGCGCGGCGATCCGCTACCGCTCCGTGCTGAGCGCCCGGGCCAGGGAGATTGCGATCCTGGTCGTGGCCGGCCACTGCGACAGCGCCTTCGAGCAGCGGATACACGAGGAGATCGGGCGCGAGCTCGGCCTGACCGACGACGAGCTCGCGGCGCTGCGCACCGGCGCGCCGCTGGACCTGCCGGATCCGGAGGAGGCCGCGGTGCTCGGCGTCACCAGGGCGCTGGTGGCGCGGGCCGACCTCGACGACGCGGAGTACGCGCGGCTAGGGGAGCGGGTGGTGTTCGAGCTGACCACGTTGGTCGGCTACTACACCACGCTGGCACTCCAACTGCGCGTCTTCCGCGTCTAGGCCGTCAGCCGTCCGAGCCGTATGTTGAGATCAACGAAAGGGACAACATGCATCGAACGGCCACAACCTGCCTAACGCTCGCTTTCGCCGCCATAACCGCGGTCCCCATCTTCGCCGCTCCGGCATCGGCTGCCGCTCCGACTGCGGCTGTGGCCGCGAAGCCGCCGAACGTACGCGCGTGCTTCGACGGGAAGTGCAAGATCACGATCACCAAGGCGGTGAAATTCCGCATCTCCAGCCGGTACGGCTTCACCCGGCTGTCCATCGCGCGAGTCGGTTCCGGCATGGTGAAGGTGCGGGGCACGGGGCCCGGCGTCTCCTCGACAGTGGTGCTCGGCTCGGGCGGCCGGGGGACGATCAACAACCTGTCCGTGAGGGTGTCGGTCACCCAGAAGTCGGCGACCATCCGCCTCGCCCCACGCTGATCCGACGGCTGTCGCACCACCCTGGCACTCCAGCTGCGTGTCTTCCGCGTCTCGGCGTTCTTCGCGTCACTACCCTTGGTAGCTGATCAGTCACATCAGGTCGCTTGATCTGACGGAGACCACCGAAAGGGACACCATGCATCGGATGGCCACAACCTGCCTGGCGCTCGCCGCCGCCGTCGTCGTCTCCGGCACGCCCGTCGCCGCGGCTTCGACCGCGACCGCGGCGGGGAAGACGCACGACGTCAGCGAGTGCTTCGACGGAAGGTGCAAGATCACCGTCACCAAGCCGGTGAGCTTCCCCGTCTCCAGCAGTCTCGGCTTCACCACGCTGTCGATCACGCGGGTCGGCTTCGCGGTAAAGGTCCAGGGCACGGGGTCCGGCGTCTCTTCGTCCACGACGCTGAGCGCCGGCGGCAACGGCTCGGTCGGCGCGCTCACCGTACGAGTGCTGTCGATCACCCAGAACTCGGCGACCATCCGCCTCGCACCCTCACCCCGCTGACCACCCGCGCCCGGCCATGCGCCAGGCGCGGGCCGGGGCGTGACCAGAACCACTGGAACGACGGGAAACCACCGGAGAGTCACTGGAACCATTCGGCTAGGCACCAAGTTTCGGGCAGGCACGGGGAGTCCACCGAGCGGATCGGAGAGCATCCATGAGGCTCGGCACCGGAGACCGCAGGGGCGTCGGGGGACGTTCACACGCCGCGGTCCTCAGGTCATTTCCGGAATACCCGGAAGGGGATTGCACGTGCCTAAACCTCGCCCACGCCAGACCGCGGGGGCCATCGCCCTGACGCTGGCCGCCTCCGGCAGCGCGGTGGTGATCCAGCCGCTGGCCCCGGCCATAGCCGCAAGGGTGAACGCCACCTGCGCCAACACGGCCGCCGACGCCAGGACCATCCAGGCCGCCATCGACGCCTCCAAGGAGGGCGACGAGGTCGTGTTCAAGGGGCCGTGCCTGATCAACAGGACCATCAGCCTGCGCGGCCGCCGGACGTACCGGGGCGACGCCAAGGCCGGAACGGTGATCAAGCAGGCCGACGGCGCGAACCTGCCCGCCATGCTGGCCTCGGAGTCCTGGGTCACCGACCAGGCGTACAGCTCCGACCCCGTACGCATCGAGCGGCTGACGCTGGACGGCAACCGCGACCACAACACCGGCACCGTGGGCCTGATGCTGCGCTCATGGGACAGCCGGATCTATGACGTGGACATTCTCGGCGCCCCCAGTGACGGCATCCGCGTCAGCAACCCCTCCAAGAACGGCACGAAACTCCGCAACACCATGGTCAACAGCGTGATCAGCGACGTCTACATCGAGCGGTCGGGCGGCTCCGGCCTCAAGGTGGTGGATCCCGGCAACGCCGTGACCGACTGGACGTTCCAGCGCTCGTGGATCGGCTTCAGCGGCGAGAGCGGCGTCGAAGCGGAGAACTCGGCCGGGTGGACGTTCAGCGACCTGCATCTGTACGCGACGCCGAAGCACGCCATCGACGCCCACCGCTGCTTCGGCACCTCGATCCGCAACAACTACATCGAGGACTTCGGCACGAAGGCCACCCCCAGGCAGACCTATTACGGCATCCGCTGCGACCTCCAGGGCGAAGCCGGGACCACGCTCTCCAACAACCGCATCCACAAATTCGGGCCCCGACCCGCCGTGACCCAGCCCGCGAACACCCGCCAAGCCGGTCGGGCGGCCGCCCCGCAGCAGGACGCCTCCTTCGTCTACCTGGCCCTCGACGCCGTGAACTACGGCACCGGACACGCCACCGTGACGGGCAACACCATCCTCGGCCACGGCACCAGGCGGGAGACCGGCATGCTGTTCAGGAGGGGCAGAGGGAACGGATTGTCCATCGCGTCGACCGGCAACCTGGTCGACAACGTCGGCATCCCACGCTCGATCGGCTCAGGCGTACGACTCACCAGCGGTTACTGACGCGGGAGCGACCGTCTAGCGTCAACGCAAGGTTGACGCCATCGTGCCCGTCAACTTATGGTTGACGCATGACGTGTGCCAGTCGTTCGCATTCAGGAAGAATGTCGGGGCGGAGCCCCGCATGAGAAGCACGCGCCCGGCGCTCTCCACAGTCCTCCGCTTCACTCTCGTCACCCTGATCCTGATCGCCATGGTGATCGGAGCGCTGTGACGAAGCGAACGCGAGCGGGACGACCACCGACGTCGCCACGCGTTCATCGCGCGCGACCGGCCGAGCCGGCCCTGCCACGGGCCTCGGGATGCCGAGGACGAGCAGGGCCGGCTCGGGCGCGTGAAACTTGCCGCGAACCTGTAGAAAGATCGCTAGGCGTCGCGGCGCAGCGTGAACCAGAAGGTCGGCACCGAGTTGGTGCCCGGTGTGACGTCGAGTAGCGCCCAGCCGGGGAACCTGGCGCGGAGTTCGTCGGCTGTGACGCCCGCCGCCCACGACGTGAGCTCGGTGGTCGGATTGCCGAGCGGCTCGGGGCCGTACCCGAACATCAGCAACCGTGCTCCGGGAGCGGCGCGATGGGTGAGCCCGGTGGCGTAGGCGTCGCGGCGGTGCAGCGGGATCCCGCAGTAGCAGCTCAGGTCGAAGAACAGGTCGAAGGGGCCGGGCACGTCCAGCTCGTCGAGGCGGGTGGCGTCTCCGTGCAGGAGGCGTACCGCCACACTCGCCGCCTCGGTCTTCTGCCTGGCCTGATCGACAGCGCTGTCGATCAGGTCGACGGCCGTCACGTCCCAGCCGTGTCGTGCGAGGTAGGTGGCATTGGTCCCGGTGCCGCAGCCGAGTTCGAGGGCGCGGCCGGGCGGCAGCGCGCCGTGCCCCTCCACCAGGGCGACCAGCTCGGGCGGCGTCACGCCGGTGTCCCACGGCGGCTTGCCGACGCGGTAGTAGCCCTCCAGCGCGCGGTGGACGGACTCCTCTTCCTTCTTGTCGCGCGGCGTCGTGATCAGGTCCGGGTCGGGCTTCTGGGTAGTGCTGGGCTGGTCCATCGTCTGTTCCTATTAATTAGAGTTGAACTCTAGCGTCACGCTCTAGAGTTATACTCGCATTATGAAGAGAGTCAAGCGGCCGGACCAGCGAGCCGCGATCACCGACCCCGGCGCGGACGACTTGGCGAAAGTTCCAGGCATTTCGAAATGAGTCGATCGCCGACCATGGCTGGATAGCGTCCTTCTGGCTTGATCATCCACACTCATGGGGGAACAGAATGAGAAGGACGTCGATGTACGTCGGTGCGCTGGCGCTGGCGAGCACGATGGCCGTGGCCTCGGTCTCACCAGTGGCCTGGGCTGAAGCGGAGCGCGCCACGGCGGTGGTGAGCGTCGGCCGTACCACGTGGCTGAACCCCGGTCAGACGTTGCAGGCCGGCGACTCCGTACGCTCATCCGGCGGCGACTACCTCCTGCAGCAGCAGGAGGACGGCAATCTGGTGCTGTACCGGGGCAGCACGCCGCTGTGGAGCAGCCAGACCGGCGACAGCCCCGGCGCGTTCGCCGCCATGCAGAGCGACGGCAACCTGGTGGTCTACCGGGGGAGGACGCCCCTGTGGGCGTCCAACACCGGAGACAGCCCAGGCGCCCGCCTCGCGGTGCAGGACGACGGCAACCTGGTGATCTACGACGGCAAGACGCCGGTGTGGAACCGCCATGCCACGATCAGCGTGCTCGCCCCGGGCTACGCGCTCAAGCCCAACCAGTACGTCCGCTCCCGCAACGGCGACTACCAGCTCGTCCAGCAGGAGGACGGCAACCTGGTGCTCTACCGCGCCCGCCGGGCCCTGTGGAGCTCCAAGACGGGCGGCAATCCCGGGGCCGTCACCCAGATGCAGAAAGACGGAAATCTAGTCGTCTACCTGGGCAAGACGCCGCTGTGGAACTCCGAGACCGGCAAGAACCCCGGGGCGCGACTCGAGGTGCAGGACGACGGCAATGTCGTCCTCTACGACGGCAGGACGCCGCTCTGGTCCACGAAGACCGGCAGGTAGCCCAGGTCACCGCCGGAAGGCGGCGGCGTGGTCGGCGACCCAGTCGGCGTAGGTGCGCGGGGGGCGGCCGAGGATCCGCTCCACCTGGTCGGTGATCGGTACGGGCTTCCCGATGCTGTCCGCGAAATAGCTCAGCAAGGAGTCGGCCTGCTCCTCGCGCACCCCGTGCGCCATCATCGCCTGCTTGGCCATGTCCGGGCTGATCTCCTCGTACCGCAGCGGCCGGCCCACCACCGAGCCGATGATCTCCACCTGCTCGGCGAAGGACAGCCCCTGCGGCCCGGTCAGCGTGGGCGCCTGCCCCAGCAGTTCGTCCCCGAGCAGCGCCCGTACGGCGACTGCGGCGATGTCCGCCTCGTGGATCGGCGAGGTACGGGCCTGGGCGTACGGTCCGCGGACCACGTCTCCAGCCTGGAGCTGGGGCGTCCAGCGCAAGGAGTTCGCGGCGAAGGCGCCGGGGCGCAGATGCGTCCATTCCGGGACGGCGGCCTCCACCGCCGTCTCCAGCTCCCGGTGGATCGCCGCGTTGCCGCCCTCCTCGGGGTTCTCCTCCTCGGCGACGACCAGGGCCGAGACGGTGACGACCCGCCGTACCCCGGCCGCCTTTGCCGCCGCCGGCAGGGCGACGGAGCCGCCCGAGATGTTCAGTACGAGGGCGGTCACGCCGTCGAAGTCGGGCCGCGCGCTGTCGCAAGCCTCGACGCCCTCAGGGAAGCGGGCCGTCTCGGGGGTACGGGTCAGGGCGCGTACCTTCACACCCTTGGCGGCCAGCTCGGCGACGAGCGGACGGCCGACGTTGCCGGTGGCTCCGGATACCAGAATCATGCGGTGCCTCTTTCCAGATGGGAGAGTTTGTCGGGATTGGTCACGGCGTAGATGCCGCATACCTGAGTCCCGTCGGGGACCAAGTCGAGGACGATGACCGCGAACGTGGTGTCACCGGACAGCAGCAGCGCCGACGGATCGCCGTTGACGGTCCGGAAGCGGATGTTGAGATCCGTGACAGGATGCCGGGTCGCGTTTCCGACGATCAAGCGGGCGATCTTGTCCCGCCCGTGGAGCGGCCTTAGCCCGGCGGCCCGTGCCTTGCCGCCGCCGTCGGCCCACATGATCACGTCCGGCGCCAGGACCCGCATGAGGGCGTCGAGGTCGCCGCCGGCCACGGCCGCGATGAACCGCTCCGTCACCTCCTGCCGGACCCGCGGGTCGGCCTGGTAGCGGGGGCGGCGGGCGTGCACGTGCTCGCGGGCGCGATGAGCGAGCTGGCGGATCGCCGACGGGCTGCGGTTCAGGATGCCGGCGATCTCGGTGTGGGCGTACCCGAAGACCTCGTTCAGGACGAACACCGCCCGTTCCAGCGGGGTGAGCGTCTCCAGCACCACGAGCAGCGCCATCGACACCGACTCGGCCCGCACCGCCGGATCCACGACCTCGGGCTCCTGGGTGATGAGCGGCTCGGGCAACCAGGGGCCGACGTAGTCCTCCCGGCGCCGGCTGATGCTCTCCTGCCGGGCCAGTGCCCGGTTGACGGCGATCCGCACCAGGTACGCGCGCGGATTGACGATCTCCTCACCCGCCTCGCTCCTGGGCACCCAGGCCAGCCAGGTCTCCTGCAGCACATCCTCGGTGTCGGCGACGCTGCCCAGCATGTTGTAGACGATCGAGAACAGCAGCTCGCGATGGCCGGTGAAGACGCTGGTCGCCTGCTCGTTCACCATGCGCTCCTCCCACGTTCCAGGGTCACCAACTGAGAGCGGCACCGCACCCAGGAGTGTGACGAGATCCTGGTAAATGTGACCCGCATCTCACTGGAGCATGTAAAGAACAGGCGCGCGGCTCCGACTTCCCAGTGTGCGGCGCCAAACGAGCGCCGGAAGCGTGGGAGGTAGTGAGATGAGCAAGGTCACCTGTGACATCGCGATGTCCGTCGACGGCTTCGTAGCGGGACCGAACCAGAGCCTGGAGAAGCCGCTCGGCGAGGGCGCTGAGCAGCGCCTGCACATCTGGATGTTCGACGAGCCCGAGGCGCA
This sequence comes from Nonomuraea aurantiaca, assembly GCF_020215705.1. Classification (GTDB taxonomy): domain Bacteria; phylum Actinomycetota; class Actinomycetes; order Streptosporangiales; family Streptosporangiaceae; genus Nonomuraea; species Nonomuraea aurantiaca. Next base: position 485,999 of record NZ_JAIWNB010000002.1, read on the forward strand.
CGCGGCGGTGATCGAGGGCATCACGGCGGCGGGGGCCTTCATCATGGGCCGCAACATGTTCGGCCCCGGCCGGGACGCCTGGGACATGGACTGGAGCGGCTGGTGGGGCGACGAGCCGCCGTACCACGCGCCGGTCTTCGTCCTCACCCACCACCCGCGCGAGCCGTTGCCGATGAAGGGCGGCACCACGTTCAACTTCGTCACTGAGGGGATCGAGTCGGCTCTGGCCCAGGCCCGCGAGGCCGCCGGCGACCGCGACGTCGCCATCGCGGGCGGGGCGCTGACGGTGAATCAGTACCTGGCGGCGGGTCTGATCGACGAGTTGCGCCTGCACGTTGCGCCGGTGATCCTCGGCAGGGGCGAGCGGCTGTTCGACGGCGTCGGGGACACCAATCTTGAACCGGTTGGCGAGGTGTCAGGCACCAGTCTGGTCACGCACCTGAAGTACCGCGTGGTCCGATAGTGGCGAGGCTTGCATCCGGTACTTAGGTCCAGGTTTACCGTCGAGGTATGACACTCCAGGACATAGCCCTTGGCCAGCAGTGGGTCCCCTCGGCATGCACACTGCCCACCGCCGAGCAGCCGGTGCGGGTGGCCGAATTCGACGCGTTGTTCGCCGAGGTCGTGCTGGGGATCCAGCGGCCGGACCCTACCCGGCTGCGGCTGGAGCTGATCTTCACAGCGGAGAACGCGGCCCGGGTCGCTGAGCTGGCGGCCCGGGAGAACGGCTGCTGCTCCTTCTTCACCTTCACGCTCACCATCGCCGACGGCGCCATGTGTTTGGAGGTTCGGGTGCCCGAGCAGCGGGTCGACGTGCTGGACGCACTCCAGCGGCAGGCCGAGGCGGCTATCCCGTCGGCATGAACCCGCGGGTGGCTGGACGACCGATCATGAGAGGCCTTTTCGACGGCGGCGGCGCTGGCCGGGGCGTGGTGGCTGACGGGGGCACGCATGCCGCATGAGATTCAGGAGCCGTTCCTGCGCACTGAGCAGGTCGCGGGGCGTGCCGGGGTCAACGACCAGACCCTGCGCTTGGCTGTACGCAAGATTGTCGTACGCGGCGCGGGCGACGGGGTCCTCGTCCAGGGCGCGGGCGAAGTCCTCTGGCTCGACAACGACGCGCGGCTCGGTGTCGAGCTCCAGTTCGACCTCGCCCTCGTCGCCGATCGCCGCTCCCGCTTCCCGCATCCGGGGTCACAGCCGTCCGGGACGGCAGGGGCACGCGCCCCGCCGTCCCGGACGGCTGTGAGACAAAGATCGCGGCTACTCCGCGTAGGGCTGGTCGGTTCCTTGGGCGCTGTAGCCGAGACTCCAGATGTAGCCGTCCGGGTCGGCGAAGGTGCCGCCGTACCCGCCCCACGGCAGAGCGCCGGCGGGCTTGAGAACCGTGGCGCCGGCTTTCTCGGCCTCCGCCATGATCTCGTCGACTCGCGTCTCACTGCGGACGACGTAGGTCAGAACCAGTCCGCTGAAGCCGCTGCCCTCCTGGTCCGTGCCCACCTGGTCGGCCAGGCCTTCGCGGCCGTAGAAGCCGACGGGCGAGGCGCCGTCCGATTCGAAGAACACCGAGATGCCGTAGTCGTTCTGGATCTTCCAGCCGAGCCCCTCGGTGTAGAACTGCTTGGCCCGGTCCATGTCCCGGACGCCAAGAAGGATCGAGCTGACGTGTGCCTTCATGTCTTACTCCTTGTGCATGGGTGGTTATGTGGCTGGCCGGGCATCCAGGCAGGGCCCGGGATGCCACCCCGGCGCGTTTGTTCGCCGGTGAAACTGGTCGCGAGCGCGATGCTCACTGGTCCTGCAGGAGGCCGAGGTCGTTGCCGTCGGCATCGGCAACGGTGGCCACCAGGCGGCCGTCGCCGACGTCGGTGACGTCCTGCCGCAGAACGGCCCCGGTGGCGAGGAGGCGCCGCAGGGTCTGCTGGATGTTCTCGACCTTCCAGTAGCAGACCGGTCCCGCCATACCCTGTCGATGCCCGCGGGGGTTCAAGCCGATCTCCTGATCGCCGGTCCGGTAGCCGACGTAGTAGACCTCGTCCACGTAGGGCTCGACCCCGATGAACGGAGTGAATACTTCCTTGGCCTTGGTGAGGTCACTGACCGGATAGATGATCATCTTCGCGGTCGGCACGATGTCTCCGCTCTCCTTGTCGCCGTTGTGAATAACGGTATGGATCGCGGTGCGCCGGCGATGAGACCAGAACGCGCCACGAACGGATCCGAATCCGCCAATGCCTGCCCTAGGGTGCTAGGCGTGACAAAAGGGTCGATGCCCCCCCATGTGGTGCGCCTTGTCCTCGAAGCGGCGAGAACCGCAGGTGTCTCTGAGGAGGAGCTCAAGCGTCTTCCCGGAGTAGGTGTCCTCGACCAGGAGGGCATCCGCGTGCCGACGAAGATGCTGACGCGTGTCTGGGAGATCTCCTCCGCCGCATTCGCCGAGGCAGGGGGTGCTCCCCGGGTCGCACGACTGTGGACTCCCGGCCGGTTCCACGTCTGGGACTATGTCATCAAGTCCTCGGCCAACCTGACCGAGGCGTTCGAACTCGCGGCACAGCACATTCCCGCCATCACCGACCCCCACAGCGCATTCATCGTCCAGCAAGACCCGGCGGGCCGCCTGACCGTTGCCACCCGGCCGGTCTCCACCTTCGGCCGCGTCAGCGAACTGATCGGCGAGTTCGTCCTGGGCCTGCTGATCCAGCAGGCCGGCACGGCGCTGGGCCGCCCAGTCACCCCCGTCGCCATCACCGTCGCCGGTGAGCCACCCAGATCGCGCAGCGATCTCCTCGACATGTACGGCACGCCGGACGTCCAGTTCAACGCGTCGGTCTCATCGGTCACCTTCTCCGCCCCCGACGCGACCGCGCCGCTGCCCGGCGCCGACCCCGCCCTGGCGGCCATCGTGCGTGACCATGCTGTCCATACGGTCGCCAACGCCAGGCTGATCCTGGGCTGGCTGGACAAGGTGCACGCCGAGATCGCCGCGAGCTTCGCCGACGGACCGCCGGCGCTCGACAGGGTCGCCAAGCGGATGGCCATGAGCTCCCGCACCTTTCAGCGCAGGCTGCACGAGGAGGGCACCAGCTGGCGCGAGGAGGTGGAGAAGGTCCGCGAGGCCGAGGCCACCCGCCTTCTCCGCGACACCGGACTCACCATCGACACGATCGCCGCCCGTGTCGGCTACATCGACGTGCGAGCGCTGCGCCGCGCCTTCCACCGCTGGTACGGCCGCACCCCCGCCGACTTCCGCCGCGAACGGGAGCAGGCCGCTATCGCGGATAACCATGATTATCTGCAATAACCCGGGCTGCGTCCTGGGAGAACACCCCGCCTGAGACGGTCACCCTGCTCAGAGTGATCAAAGCCGCACGGCGACTTGGTTTCACCGTGGAGGAGGTTTCCGAGCTGCTGGAGACCGGACGGGGCAGTCACCCTGCCCCTGATCCGCACGAGCGCGCCAAGCTCAAGCTCGCCGAGATCGAAGCCAAGATCGCCGACGTTCACCTTCGTCACCGACGGGACCGAGGCGGCTCCGGCCCAGGCTCGCACTATTCCCGGGCTGCACCCTCTGGCCAGATCACGACCACCTTCACCCCGCGCCTCTTAGCCTCGGCGACCACCTCAGCCGTCCCGCCTGCCCCGGTCCCCGGCTGGCCATCCCAGACGGCGACTATCTCGTCCACAGACCCGAGCATGGCTTCATTGGCTGCCTCGTACGCACCCCTGTTGGCGTGGTCGAAGTCCATGACGCGGACCTGCTTCGCGACGTCCATCAGCCGGTCGAACTGCTCGGCGTGGTCTGCCTTCACTTTGGCCTGCCGGTAATCGCGCGAGGGGATGACCACTTCGAGTGTTCCGCCAGCTGCCAGGACGGCATCGGCGAACAACGAGTCGGCACCGCGAGCGATGCAGGACACGCCCGTCAGGTCGTCGCCCACCTGTGCGAGGTGCTCGCGGATCGCTGCGAACACGAGGGAGCTCGTGCCTTCCGTCAGGTTCATGTGGCCGGTCACGCCGATCCGCATAGTCATACCCTTCACGTCAGGTGATCTCTAGCGGGCCAGCGTGTCACGGATGTGGTGGCTCAGGGCCGCCGCCGCAGGATCATTGCGAGTTTGACCTCAAGGTAGAACTCGCGGAGCTGCACGCGCACTCGATCCGCACCTGATCACGTCAGCTGGGTGAAGGAACTGTCCCGCCGGCTCCTGGAAGGCGATGGCCAGCGCGAACACGACGCCGAGCGCCACCTTGAGCCGATCGGGAACATGCACGGCGTCCAGGCCAGGGCAGGGGTTCCGGCGGTCTGTACCAGCCGAAAGTACTGTTGCGTTCCCTGCTTTCAGTCGATGTGGGCACCGGGTCCTGGTGTGCAGGATGAGGTCCCATGCCACCTGAAGTGCGTCGACGACGCCTGGGGATCGCGGCGCTGGGCGTGGTCCGTGGGTTCGCGTTGTGCGGGATCTTGTCGGCCGACGTCCAGCCGATCGCCAGTATCGGGGCGCCGCCCGTTGCGGCGAGCTCCGCGGACGCCTGGCTCGGGCTGCTCGTCGAGCAACGCTTGACCGGCCGCTGCCGGCCGGCCGCTCCCGCTTGAGGCGCTCAGCCCCGCCTGAGCGGTGCTCCGCCTCACGACCACCAGATCTCGCGACGGCTTTTCCCGGCGCCACAGTTTCCGCTCCATGCCGCGCGAGGAGTTCCCCACCAGCCGGCCGTCACCACCGAAAGAAGGAAGAAAGACACCCTCATGACTCATACGACCGAGCCGAAGCTGACTCGTACGACCGAGCCGAAGCCCACGGCCACGCCGCGCCGTCCTCCGCTGCGCCGCGGCCTGGCTGCCGCCGCCGGCCTGGCCACTCTCACGGCGTCCGCCTGGCTCACCCTCATCCCCGGCGCCTTGGCCGCCGCCACGCCCACCTCGGCTCCCACGGCCACACCGATCGCCACCCCCTACCTGCCCGCGCCCACCGGCCCGCATCGGGTCGGCACCGTCTCCCTGTACCTGAAGGACAGCTCCCGGCCCGACCCGTGGGTCCCCGAGGCCAAGGCCAGAGAGCTCATGGTGTCCCTGTGGTACCCGACCAAGGCGCGCAGCGGGCAGCGGGCCCCGTACATGACGCCGAAGGAGTCGGAGCTCAACCTGAAGGGCTCGAAGATCACCGGCGTGCCGGCCGACATCCTGAGCAAGACGCGGACCAGCAGCCTCGTCGGCGCCGCGCCCCCGGGAGGCAAGCACAGGCTGCCGCTCGTGGTGCTCTCACCCGGCTTCACCCGGTCCCGCAGCTCGCTCACCGGCCTGGCCGAGGACCTGGCGAGCCGAGGGTACGTCGTGGCCGGCATCGACCACACTTACGAGAACTACGCCACGACCTTCCCCGACGGGCGCGTCGCCACCTGCGCCGCCTGCGAGCTCGACACCGCCGAGAACATCGGCCAGAAGGTGGTGGAGAACCGACCGGCCGACATCTCCTTCGTCCTCGACCAGCTCACCGGCCCGCACCCCAAGTGGAAGGGCAGCGCCCTGATCGACACCTCCCGGATCGCGATGGCGGGCGCCTCCGTCGGCGGCGCGAGCGCCGCCGGGGCCATGCTGAAGGACTCCCGGATACGCGCCGGGATCAATCTGGACGGCAACATGTTCGTCCCCGTTCCCGACAGCGGACTGGCCAGGCCGTTCATGTTCATGGGCCAGCCGGCGCACCACCCCGGCGGCCAGGACACCACGTGGGATCGCGACTGGAAGAACCTGACCGGATGGAAGCGCTGGCTGGTGCTGGAAGGAGCGGTGCACCCGTCCTTCACCGACCTCGACATGCTGGCCCGCCAGATCGGCGTCAACCTCGGCAGCACCCTGACGGGAACCCGCTCGGTGGACCTCGCCCGCAAGTACGTCGCAGCCTTCTTCGACCTGCACCTGCACCTGCGCGGCAAGCGGCAACCCCTGCTCGACAAGCCCTCCACACGTTACCCCGAGGTCGCCTTCTGCTCACCGCCGGCGACGACCTGCCAATAGCAGATCGCCCACATGCGGCCGGTCCACCGAGATGATCAAAGGCCCTGCCTCTTCGTGGGCGGGCCGCGGCGGCACTTCCCTGAGCTCGGGACATGGCCATCAAGGTCCCTCTTGGAAGTGGTTAACCGCTGGGGCGGGGGCCGGGAGGCCCCCGCCGAATGGCGAAGCCCTCAGGAAGACAGCCTGAGGCCTTCAGGCGGATTCGCGGACGACCAGCTCGGTGGGCAGGATGATGGGCTCGGCGGAGCCGCCTGTGAACAGGCCCAGCAGCAGGCGCACCATGGCTGCCGCCTGTTCGGGCACCGGGTGGCGCACCGTGGTCAGTGGGGGTTCGGTGTACTTGGCGGCCTCTATGTCGTCGAAGCCCACCACGGCCACGTCGTCCGGCACCCGTCGGCCGGCCAGGCGGAGTGACTGCAGGGCGCCCACCGCCATCAGGTCGTTCGCCACGAAGACGGCGTCCAGGCCCGGGTCGTCGCCCAGCAGTTGGCGCATGGCCACCGCGCCGGACTGCCGGGTGAAGTCGCCCACCGCGACGATGGAGCGGCGGTCGGAGTCGCGCAGGATGTTGCGGTAGCCCGTGAGGCGGTCCTGGCCGCCGATCATGTCCTGGGGGCCGGCGATCGTGGCGATTCGGCGTCTGCCCGCCTCGACCAGGTGGCGGACCGCCGCCTCGGCGCCGCCGACGTTGTCGTTGTCGACGTACGGGATGTCGACGGGTACGGCGGGCCTGCCGTACGAGACGACCGGGACGCGCAGGCGGGACAGCGCGGCGGGGAGGGGGTCGGCGCCGTGCATGGAGATGAGCATGACGCCGTCCACGTGGCCGCCGGCGATGTAGCGCTCCACCCGCGCATGGCTCTTGGGGGAGGAGGCCAGCATGAGGACGACCTGCTTGTCGGCCGCCTCCAGCTCGACGCTGGCCGAGCGAATGGCCGTCGCGAACAGCGGGTCCTCGGAGAACACCCTGGTCGGCGGTTCGGAGACGACCAGGGCGATGGAGTCGGTGCGCTGGGTGACCAGGCTGCGCGCGGCCGGGTTGGGCAGGTAGCCGAGCTCGTCGATGGCGCGCAGGACGGCGTCGCGGATGTCCGGCGCCACCGTCGTCTGCCCGTTGACGACGCGGGACGCGGTGGCGCGCGATACCCCCGCGCGGGCGGCGACCGCCTCCAGCGTCGGCCGCCTCACAGCCGCACCACCGTCTCAGCGCGGGAGTTCGCTATGTGGGAGAGCACGGAAGGAATCTACAGCTCGTTCCCGCCGATCATGCCCCGATACTCCAGCGCACCCGAACCTGCGCCGATACCGTTCCTGAGCAGTCAACGTGCGTTGCACGGGCGTGTGTTGGGCGCGCTGGGATGTTGGACAACGATCCGAGCCACCGTAAGAGCGCGTTCAGGCCGGGTCGTGGCGCAGGCGCTCGACCGCCTCGGCCGCCCTCGCCCGCCAGATCGGCTCCTCGACCAGGTCGAGACAGAGTTGGAAATAGTGCAGCGCCTCGTCGGGCCGGCTCTGCCTCAGGCTGACCTCGCCCCGCGCGTAGAACGTCATCCCCTGGCCGTGGCCGTCGCCCGCGCGGGCGAACATGGCGGCGCACCGGTCGAGCGTGGTGGCGGCCAGTTCGTACCGGCCCAGCCCGGAGTACGCCTGGCCGAGCCTGCGCAGCGCCATCCGCTCGCCGGTGCCCCAGCCCAGCTCCCGGCTGGCCTCGATGCTCGCCTCGTAGTGCCCGATCGCGGTCTCGACCTCGCCCAGCTCGAAGTGCGCGATGCCGAGCACGCGGCGGAACCTGATCGCGAAGTCGGCGAAGCGCGGGTCGGCCGCCAGCTCCAGGCCGCGCCGGCAGGTCGCTATCGCCAGGTCGTACTCGGCCCGGTCGAGGTGGATCCCGGAGGTCGTGACCAGCGCGCTGATCAGCCCGTTGGTGTCGCCGTACGCCTCGAAGAGCGGCAGGGAGCGGGTGACGAGGGTGAGAGCGCTTTCGTAGCGGCCGGAGATCAGCTCGCAGATGGCCAGCGTGGCCAGCGCGTACGCGACCGCGTGCCGGTCGCCCGCGCTCTCGAAGTAGTCGATCAGCAGCCGCAGCTCGGGCTCGGCGAGGGCGGTCCTGCGGCGGTCCGTGAGGATGTCGGCTCTGACCAGGCGGATCAGCATGGTCGTATGGGTATCGCCGCTCCGTTCGGCGACGCTCTCCAGCAGGCCGATCGCCTCGGCGAAGAAGCCGTGCGCCACGAGGAACGGCGCCAGCCGCTGGGCGAGCTCGGCGGCGGTGACGGGCTCGGCCAGGGCGACGGCGTCGGCCAGCGTCTTGCGCTCGGCGTGCAGCCACGCCCGCTGCCAGCCGCTGTCCACCCGCGCGGACTCCACGGGTGGCGGCACGGTGTCCATGGGCGGCCTCATGGGCGGGGGATATTCCAGTGCCGCCGCGCGTAATCGGGCCAGGCACTCCGCGACGAACCCCAGGAGCGCGGCGGCCCGTCCGGCCGGGCTCTCCTCCGCCTCCGCGCGCTCGCGGGCGAAGGCGCGCAGCAGGTCGTGCATGCGGTACCGGGGCTGGCCGCTCTCGTCCACCTCGTTCGCCGTGACCAGCCCGGCCAGGGCCAGCGTCTCGACCGCGGACTCCGCCTCGCGCCGCGGTACGCCCATCAGCGCCGCCACGCTCCAGTCCGCGGCGCTCTCCAGCCCGGCCAGCCCGAGCAGGCGGAACGCGCGCCGCGCCGGCGAGGACAGCACCTCGTAACTCGCTATGAAGTGGGCCCGTACGTTCTGGCCGCCGAGCGCCAGCTCGTCGAGCGGCGCCCCGGTGACGGCCAGCCGCGTGGCGAGGTCCTTCAGCGACCAGGCGGGCCGGGCGGCGAGCCGGGCGCCGGCGATCCTGACGGCCAGCGGCAGCCGCCCGCAGGCGTTCAGGATGGCCCGCGCCGCGTCGGGCTCGTCCCGTACGCGCGAGCCGCCCGCCACGCTCTCCAGCAGTTCCCGGGCCTCGCGCTCGGGCGGCACGCCCAGCGAGACCGCGACCGCGCCGGGCAGCGCGATGAGCGGACCCCTGCTCGTCACCAGCACGGCGCAGCGTGGCGTACCCGGGAGCAGCGGCGCCACCTGGAGCCCGTCGGCGGCGTCGTCGAGCACCACGAGCACGGCCTTGTCGGCGAGTAGTGACCGGTAGAGCGCGGCCCGCTCCGCCACCGTGTCGGGGATCGAGTCGCCCTCGACGCGCAGGGCCCGCAGCAACTCCGCCAGCAGCGCGCCGGGCTCCTGCGGCACCGGCGAGGCGCCGGAGAGCCGCAGGTAGAGCTGGCCGTCGGGGAAGTCCTCGCGCAGCAGGTGCGCGGCACGCACGGCCAGGGTGCTCTTGCCGACTCCGGGCGGCCCCGTGACGGTGACGATCGGGAGGGCGGCGGGGGTGATCTCGGGGCGCAGGAGCGTGGCGATGGCGGTCAGCTCCTCGGACCTGCCCACGAAGTCGGCGATGTCGGCCGGCAGCTGGCAGATCGCGCCCCGCTGCTCCGGTCTGTTCGCGGACGGGGTGCCGGACAGCACGGCGGCCTGGAGCAGCCGCAGCTCGGGTCCGGGCTCGATGCCCAGCTCGGTGACCAGCGCCTCGCGGGCCTGCCGGTAGGTCTCCAGCGCTTCGGCCCGCCGGCCGGAGCGCGCCAGCGCCAGCATGAGCTGGAGCCAGGCCCGCTCGCGCAGCGGCTGCTCGGCCACGAACACGCGTAAGGCGCCGATCACCTCATCGTGCATGCCCAGTTGGAGCCGCAGGTCGGCCCAGTCGGCGCGGACGTCGGCCAGCCGTTCCTCCAGCTCGGTCAGCCGGGGGGTCATGATGTTCCCCAGCGAGGCGTCCTCGGCGGGCCGGCCGCGCCACAGGGCCAGGGCGTGTTCGAGTCGCCGGGCGGCCGACGCGGGATCGGACTCGACCCGGGCCCGCCGTACCTCGTCCTCGAACAGGAGCAGGTCGAGCTCGTCGGGCGCGGCCTCGAAGAGGTAGCCCGCGCCGCTGGTGTGCAGCCGGGCCTCCGGCTGCAGCGCCCTGCGCAACTGGGCCACGTACGTCTGGAGGTTGGCCACGGCGGACGGGGGCGGATCGTCCCAGACGGCGGCTATGAGGCGGTCACGGGAGACGGTGGTGTTGACGTTGAGCAGCACGGTGGCCAGCACGGCGCGCTGCCTGCCGCTCAGACGGATGTGGCGCCCGGTCGCGTGACGTGCGCGAACAGGACCGAGGACGCCGAAGATGGCATCAGCCAACGGGCTCCGCTCCCTGCTGTAACCATTTTGTGGCGATTCTATGGGGACAGACGTGATTTGTTCCCATGAACGAGAAGAGGATTTCGGCTAGCCGCTAAGGACGCGGCCGACCATCCGCGCGTACATCCGGCCCGGGCTCGGCGACCTGGCCAGGAAGCCGGGCAGCATCGGCAGCCCGACGGCGAATGGTTCCAGCCGCTCGTACAGCGTGTCGGCGTCGGCGGGACGGTTGGCCGGCGTTTTCTCCAGCAGCCCGGCCAGGAGCGCTCCCAGCGCGTCCGGCAGGCCCGGAATCGCCGGCGGGCGCTCCTTGACCTGCTTCTCGAAGACCACGTAGTCGGTCGGCCCGGTGAACAGCTGTCGCCCCGTCAGCATCTCGTGCAGCACGCAGCCGAGCGCGTAGAGGTCGCTGCGCGGCTCGGCGACCCCGTGCTGGATCTGCTCGGGAGCCATGTACGCGGGCGTGCCGAGGATCTGGCCGATCCTGGTGAACGTGGTGACGTCGGCGTCGCGCAGCAGGGCCAGGCCGAAGTCGAGCACCTTCACGCTGCCGTCGGGGCAGAGCATCAGGTTGGTCGGCTTGAGGTCGCGATGGCAGATCGACAGGGCGTGGGCGGCCGACAGGACCGCGCACGCCTGGGCCGCGATCGCGGCGGCCCACGGCACGGGCAGCGGGCCGTGCTCGCTGACCACGTCGGCCACCGTGACGCCCTCGATGAACTGCATCACCTGGTAGAGACGCTGCTCGTGGGCGCCGAAGTCGTAGAGCACCGGCGCGCCCGGATGCTCCAGCCGGGCCAGGATGCGGGCTTCGCGGATGAAGCGGCGTTCGAGCTCCTCGTCGGGGCCGCCCGGCAGGTGCAGCAGCTTCACCGCCACCCGGCGATCGAGGTGGCGGTCGTGACCCGCGTAGACGGCGCCCATGCCGCCCTGACCGAGCGGGAGATGGTCGAGCACATAGCGGTCACCGATGACCATTTGCCCCTCCCAGCCCCGCCTTTTCCCGGAAAAAGCTACACCGTCAGGACTGCGGACGCAGGTGGCCGTCGGTCAGGCCGTCAAGGCCCAGGCGGATCAGCGCCTGGCCGAGGGCCGAGGTCTCGCGCAAGGCGTCTTCGAGCACGGCCAGTTGCCGGAAGGCTTCGCCGTAGGACTTCTGGTCCTTGAGCGAGAGGCGGGGCAGGCGGGTGCGGCGCACGTCGAAGCGGCTGGAGCCGGTGGTCGCGCGCCCACCGGCGGCCCGCAGGTGGCCGGCCAGGAAGTCGGGGTCGAGCCGGCGCGCGTCGACCCGGTAGAGCGTCAGATGCGGGCCGAGCACGCAGCCGCCCTCGGCCATCACCCGCACGCTGGAGTAGGACGCCACCACGTCGCCCGGCTGGACCGGGACGAGCCCCTGCTGCGCCGGAGCCCGGCCGGAGGCGGCGGCGCCGCCGGTCACGTCGTCGGCGGTGAGCATCGGCAGGTCGCCTGCGCCGGTCGCCATCTTGGGCGGCGCCTGCAGCGTGGTCAGCAGACCCTCTTTGATCAGGTCGCCGACCGTGGTGACGGGCTGGTCGAGCGGCTCGTCGAGCACCTTGAGATCGGGCGGGGTGGCCGCCGCGGCCAGGAACCGGTCGCGTGCCTCGGTGAACGCCCGGCCCAGGTCGTCGCGCCGCTGGTGGCGGGCCGGGGTCATGTCCACCTCGTCGGCCAGCAGGTCGATGATGCGTACGGTCTGGTCGGAGCGCTCGTCGAGGTAGGCCCGCCACGCGGGGTCGACGATGGACAGGTCGGCCGTGGCGTCGACGATCAGCACGTCGGACGGGGGGCGCTCGCCCGCGGCCGGGCGGCGCAGCAGCCACAGGTCGGAGCCGGTCAGCGCGATCACCGCGCGCAGGGCGCCGGCGCGCAGCAGGTTGGCCCGGATCCGCCGCCCCGCCTTACGGCTGGCCGCGGCCGGGGGCATCAGCACGGCCACCATGCCGCCGGGCCTGACGTGGGTGAGGCAGTGCTGGACCCAGGCCAGCTCCGGCTCGCCGCGCGGCGGCAGGCCGTACTCCCAGCGGGGGTCGCCGGTCAGCTCCTCGTAGCCCCAGGCGCGCTCGTTGAACGGCGGGTCGCAGACGACCGCGTCGGCCTTCACACCGGCGAAGCCGTCGTGGCGCATCGAGTCGCCGGGCACGACCTCCGCCTCGGCGCCGCGCAGCCGCAGCCGCGCGGCGGTGATGACCGCCGAGGTCTCGCTGAGGTCCTGGCCGAGCACCTTGACGGCCCCGGAGTTGAGCAGGAGCGTGCCGACGCCGCAGGCGGGGTCGAGGATCGTCGCGTCGTCGGTGCGGACCAGCCCGACCATCAACTCGGCCACGTCGTCACGCGTGACGGACAGCTGCCGGGAATGCGCCTCCAGGTAGCGCTCACAGAGGAATTCGTAGGCGGTGAGCGGATCGTGCTGTTCGGCCAGCTCGGACACCAGACCGGCCAGCTCGGGCTCCAGCTTGCTCGCGCCCGTGGTCAGCAGCACGCCGGCCTGTGCGACCAACTCGCCCAGCCGCAAATCGCCGGCGGCTTTCAGGCGTTGCCACACGCGATCACCCAGCGAGACCTGGTAGGACTTCCCATAGCGCCGCAACCATGACTCGACCTGGCGCAGCGAGAACAACGGCTGATTGGCGGTGCCGCCGATGGGCAGAGGGAAGTCGTCGTGGCGGCGGCGCCAGTTGCTCACCGCGGCCCGCCCGACACCGGCGAGCCGGGCAATGTCCCCGGCGTTCACGGTCGGGTCGTGGGTCATGGAGCCCACAGTAGTTCACAAGAGTCTTCAGTGCATCTGCTTGTGAAGTCTTTCAACCAATGATTTACTGCTGGGTATGAAGCACAACATCCGCTATGCCGCCGGATCAGACGTGGGCCGCCGCAGGGAGCAGAACGAGGATTCCGGCTACGCGAGTGGCCGATTGCTCGTGGTGGCCGACGGGATGGGCGGACACGCGGCCGGCGAGCTGGCCAGCTCGGCGGCGATCGCGGTCATGCGCGAGCTGGATGCCACGCTTCCCGAGACGGGCTCGGACCTGGAGGCGGCCCTGGAGGGCGCCGTGCACGAGGCGGCCCGCAGGCTGGTGGAGCTGGCCGACATCGACCCCGCGCGCAGGGGGATGGGCACCACCGTGACCGCCATGCTGTGGGACGGTTACCGGTTCGCCCTTGCTCATCTTGGTGACTCCCGCGGATACCTGCTGCGCGATGGTGCTCTCTACCAGATGACCAAGGATCACACACTTGTGCAGTCCATGGTGGACGAAGGACGGATAACAGAGGATCAAGCGGCCGTGCACCCGCGCCGGTCGATGGTGCTGCGCGTGCTGGGCAGCGAGGGCAGGGCGGAGCCCGACATGGCGCTGCGCGAGTCCGAGCCGGATGATCGCTATCTCCTCTGTTCGGACGGGCTGACGACCGTGCTCGGGCCCGAGGTGCTGCACGAGGTGCTGACCACGGTGACAGACCCGGCGGCGGCCGTCCAGCGGCTCATCGACCTGGCCAACGAGGGCGGCTCACCCGACAACGTGACCGTGATCGTCGCCGACGTGGTGGCGCCGGGCGCGGGCGACGAGCAGATCTTCCGGGTGGGCGCCGGCGCCTGAGGAGGCTCACATCTGGTACGGAGTCTCAGGAGCCCCACCAGCCACATAACCGAAATTTCGCCTCATAGGTTGACACTTTCCCGTTGTTCGGCGCGCGCATGGGATCTCGCTATTACAGTCCATCCTGATCTGCCGGTTTTTCTGGGAGGAGTGGGCTCTGGACCCGATCGCGGAGAATCTGCTGAAAGAGGTGCGTGGGGAGGTCGGCTACCGCGAGAAGGGCGGCCAGCTCACCAAGTTCGGGCAGTGGTACGCGGATCGCGTCAAGGACCCGCAATACCGGGACGCGCCGTGGTGCGACATGTTCATCGCCTGGGCGGCCGACAAGGCCGGAGTCGGTGACTACGTCGGCCAGTTCGCCTGGACCCCCTCGCACGCGTCCTGGTTCATGAAGCAGCGCGCCTGGTCCCAGCAGCCCGAGCCCGGAGCCCTGGTCTTCTTCGACTGGGGCGGCGGCAAGAGCTACAAGGGCATCGACCACGTCGGCATCGTCGAGCGGGTCGACGGCAAGAAGATCCACACGATCGAGGCCAACGTCGACCACGTCTGGCTCAAGCGCAAGTTCCGTGACACGGACAAGGTCGTCGGTTACGGCTTACCCCGCGTGGTGAAGGCCAACGCCACGCTGAACGAGATCCGCTCCACCGAGCAGCCGCTGGCCCGCCAGCCCCAGCCGTTGTCGCAGGGATCGCCGATGGACGTCCTGGGGTCCCCGCTGGCCCTGCTCACCGTGATGGTGCTCACCACGGTCGCGGTCTCCTTCCGCCTCGCGGGCCGTCGCCGCGGCGGCCACACCAAGATCCGCACCGGGGCGGAGACGCGGGCCGCCGCCGTCGAGAAGACGACGAGGTCGGCCGGCTATGCGGAGGCACCGCCCGAGCCGGTCCGGGTGGGTGGTCCGCCCGAGCCGGACAGCGCTTCTGGCCCGGCCAGAACTCTCGTGGTCGCCCACCGCTCCACCACCCGCCGCAATCCGTACGAGCGGCCCTGACCAGCACGGGCCGCTGACGACCTCCCGAACGGGCGTTCGTCAATGCTCGCATGCCGGATTCCTCCCCGCCTGACACCTTGGGATTTAGTAGGACGTCCTAGTATCTTGTAAGTGGACCCCTCACAAAGGAGTGATCAGGCGTGCACGTTCCGGCGAACCCTGTCCGTTTCGTGACCGCCGCGGCGCTGTTCGACGGCCATGACGCGGCGATCAACATCATGCGGCGGATCCTCCAGTCGCAGGGGGCGGAGGTCATCCATCTCGGGCACAACCGATCGGTGGACGAGATCGTCACCGCCGCCGTCCAGGAGGACGTCCAGGGCGTGGCCATCAGCTCCTACCAGGGCGGTCACGTGGAGTTCTTCAGCTACCTGGTGGATCTGCTGCGCGAGCGCGGCGCCGGGCACGTGAAGGTCTACGGCGGTGGCGGCGGCGTCATCGTCCAGGACGAGATCGATTTGCTGCACTCCCGCGGCGTCACCCGCATCTTCTCGCCGGAGGACGGCCAGCGGTACGGCCTGCCCGGCATGATCAACAAGCTGATCGAGGAGTGCGACGTCGAGCTGGACGGCGTTCCCTCGGTCGAGGCCGTCGGCTCCGGCGACCAGGCGGCCCTGGCCAGGGCGATCACCCTGATCGAGTCGGGCCGCGCCCCGGCCGGGCTCCTGGACGGCCTGCGCGCCGGTCCCGGCTCGGGCGGCACCCGCGCTCCCGTGCTCGGCATCACCGGTACGGGCGGTTCCGGGAAGTCCTCGCTCACCGACGAGCTCGTGCACCGCCTGCGGGTGGACAACGACGACAAGCTGCGCGTCGCCGTCATCGCGATCGACCCGACCCGCAGGCGCGGCGGGGGAGCACTGCTCGGCGACCGCATCCGGATGAACAGCCTCGGCCCGCAGACCTACTTCCGCTCGCTGGCCACGAGGGGCGCCGCCAACGAGGTCCCCGTCTGCCTCGACGACGTGATCGCCGCCTGCCGGGCCGCCGGCTACGACCTGGTCATCGTGGAGACCCCGGGCATCGGGCAGGGGGACGCCGGGATCGTGCCGCATGTGGACGTGCCCATCTATGTCATGACCCCGGAGTTCGGCGCGGCGTCCCAGCTGGAGAAGATCGACATGCTCGACTTCGCCGAGGCGGTCGTGATCAACAAGTACGAGCGGCGCGGCGCCGAGGACGCCCTGCGCGACGTCCGCCGCCAGCTGGTGCGCAACCGCGCGGCCTTCGGGGTCGCGCCCGACGACATGCCGGTCTTCGGCACGATCGCCGCCCGCTACAACGACGCCGGTGTCACGGCGCTCTATCACCACCTGAAGGCGCTGCTGGCGGACAAGGGGCTGCGGACCGAGCCGGGCCTGCTGGCACCGGTACACGGCCGTACGTCCCAGGTGGCCGCCGCGATCGTCCCCCCGGCGCGGGTCCGCTACCTGGCCGAGATCGCCGAGACCGTCCGCGACTACCACGCCGAGACGCTCGCCCAGGCGGAGGTGGCCCGCCGCCGTCAGCAGCTCACGGCCGTGCAGGCCCTCCTGGGCGCCGACGACGACAGGCTGGCCGAGCTCGCGGCCGGGGCCGAGCGGGAGCTGAGCGACGAGAGCCGCGCGCTCCTCGACGACTGGCCCGCCACCAGAGAGCAGTACTCCGCCGACGAGCTGGTCGTGAAGGTACGCGACCGGGAGATCCACACCCCGCTCTGGCGCGAGACCCTCTCGGGCAACCGCATCCCCCGCGTGGCCCTGCCCCGCTACACCGACCACGGCGAGCTGCTGCGGTTCCTGCGGAGCGAGAACCTGCCGGGCCGGTTCCCGTACACCGCCGGGGTGTTCGCGTTCAAGCGGGACGACGAGGACCCCACCAGGATGTTCGCCGGAGAGGGTGACCCGTTCCGCACCAACAGGCGCTTCAAGCTGCTGTCCGAGGGCCAGCCCGCGACCAGGTTGTCCACCGCGTTCGACTCGGTGACCCTGTACGGCCACGACCCGGACCTGCGGCCCGACATCTACGGCAAGGTGGGCACGTCCGGCGTGTCCATCGCGACGCTCGACGACATGAAGGTGCTCTACGACGGGTTCGACCTGACGAGCCCCAGCACCTCGGTGTCGATGACGATCAACGGCCCGGCCCCGACGATCCTCGCCTTCTTCCTCAATGCCGCGATCGACCAGACCCTCGACCGGTTCGAGGCGGAGCACGGGCGCCGGCCGTACGAGGAGGAGGAGCGCGAGCTGCGCGCGCGGACCCTCGCCACCGTCAGGGGGACCGTCCAGGCGGACATCCTCAAGGAGGACCAGGGGCAGAACACCTGCATCTTCTCCACGGAGTTCTCGTTGCGGATGATGGCCGACATCCAGCAGTGGTTCACCCATAACAGCGTCCGCAACTTCTACTCGGTGTCGATCTCCGGCTACCACATCGCCGAGGCCGGGGCCAACCCGATCAGCCAGCTCGCCTTCACCCTGGCCAACGGCTTCACCTATGTGGAGGCGTACCTGGCGAGGGGGATGCGGATCGACGACTTCGCGCCGAACCTGTCGTTCTTCTTCTCCAACGGCATGGACCCCGAGTACAGCGTGCTCGGCCGGGTGGCCCGCCGCGTCTGGGCGGTCGCGATGCGGGAGAAGTACGGCGCGGCGGAGCGCTCGCAGAAGCTGAAGTACCACATCCAGACCTCGGGCCGGTCCCTGCACGCCCAGGAGATGGACTTCAACGACATCCGCACCACCCTGCAGGCGCTGATCGCCATCTACGACAACTGCAACAGCCTGCACACCAACGCCTTCGACGAGGCCGTGACCACGCCGTCGGCCGACTCGGTGCGCCGGGCGATGGCGATCCAGCTCATCATCAACCGCGAGTGGGGCCTGGCCCGCAACGAGAACCCGCTCCAGGGCTCGTTCATCATCGACGAGCTCACCGACCTGGTGGAGGAGGCGGTGCTGCGGGAGTTCGAGCGGCTGTCGGACCGGGGCGGCGTGCTGGGCGCCATGGAGACCGGCTACCAGCGGGGCAGGATCCAGGACGAGTCGATGCTGTACGAGTCGCGCAAGCACGACGGCTCGCTGCCCATCATCGGCGTCAACACCTTCCGCAACCCGCGCGGCGACGAGCCCCACCAGAAGAAGGTGGAGCTCGCCAGGGGGACGGAAGAGGAGAAGCGGTCCCAGCTCGACCGCCTGCACGCCTTCCACGACCGCAACCGGGCCGAGGCCCCCGTGGCACTGGCCCGGTTGCGGGACGTCGCCATGTCCGATGGCAACGCGTTCGAGGTGTTGATGGAGGCGGCCCGCGTCTGCTCGCTCGGCCAGATCACGGAGGCGCTGTTCGAGGCCGGAGGACAGTACCGGCGCAACGTCTGAACCGGCGCGACGTTCTGAAGCCGGCGCAACTGAACCGGAGCGACGTGCTGAGTCAGCAGTACTTCGCGCCGTCGAACGTGCGGACGCCCCTGGGCACCCTGCTCCAGATGGTCCCCTTCGGGGCCACGGACTGGCAGGCGCCATCGGCGCCGTGCGCCCAGACGATCTTCATGTTCATCCAGCGGCCGCACCCGTTGTAGGCGTAACCGGTCTTTTTAACAGTGCCGGTCTTCTGCCAGAGGCTCACGCAGGACGGGACCTTGCCCAGCGTGCTGGCCTGTGCGGGCGCGGCGGCCACCAGGCCGGCGGACGCGGCTCCGGCGATGACCAGGGCGGCGACCGACTTGCGGAGGGTGATGTTCATTGTCGAGTTCCTCTCTCGATGTGCTCGATGTGCTCGATGAGAGGAAGGTAGGTCCGCGGGTGTTGAGGATCTGTTGAGGTTCTGTGCGGTCCTGTGGGCGTCTATAGGATTGCAGGTCGGGGCATTACCGCTAACTGGAGGCATTCATGGCTGACGTCACTTTCAAGGGCAACCCGATTACCGTGGGCGGCACGTTCCTCAAGCCCGGCGACCAGGCGCCCGCGTTCCAACTGGTGGGCGGGGACCTGGCTGACACCACGCTGGCCGGTTTCGGCTCCGCGACCAAGGTGCTCAACATCTTCCCGAGTGTCGACACGGGCGTCTGCGCCGCCTCGGTGCGCCGGTTCAACGAGGTGGCCGCCGGGCACCCCGGCGTCGCGGTGCTGTGCGTCTCGGCCGACCTGCCGTTCGCGCAGAAGCGGTTCTGCGCCGCCGAGGGGCTCGACAACGTGACGATGCTGTCGCTCATGCGGGGCCGCGAGTTCCTGCGCGACTACGGCGTGGCGCAGGAGAGCGGGCCGCTTGCCGGGCTGGCCGCCCGCGCGGTGGTCGTGCTGGACGGCGACAACCGCGTCATCTACTCCGAGCTGGTGCCCGAGATCACCCAGGAGCCCGACTACGAGGGCGCGCTGAGCGCGCTCAAGTAAGCCCGACCAGGCCGCGCGCCGGGGTCGCCCCGGGTCTTCAGTTCTTCCTGCCCACCCCGCAGAGGATGAGCGACGACTCGGGGCCGGCCGCGAGGTCGATCAGGTCGGCCTCCTCGGGGCGCCACTGCGGCAGCCAGGTCAGGCCCGGCTCGACCAGCTCGAACCCCGCCCACAACTCCTCGATCCGTCGGCGGGTACGTAGGGTCAGGGGAGCGCTGGCCCGGCGATAGACCTCGGTGCCCTTGCTGACGGCGGCGGCACGGGCGTCGCTCGTGCCGTGGGACATGACGACATAGCTGCCGGGGGCCAGGGATTCGCGGATGGCGGCCATGATGCGCAGGGGGTCGTCGGTCTCGCCGATGAAGTGCATGATCGCGACGAGGAGGACGCCCACCGGCCGGTCGAAGTCCAAGGTCCCCACCACGTCCGGATTTTTCAGGAGATCGTGGGGATCGCGGAGATCGCCGTCCACCACGGCGATCCCTTCGCTGCCCGCCAGCAGCGCCCTGGCATGGACCAGCACGACGGGGTCATGGTCGACATAGACCACCCGCGACTCCGGCGCGACCGCTCTGGCCACCTCGTGGACGTTGCCCCGCGTCGGCAGGCCCGTACCGATGTCGAGGAACTGGGTGACGCCGGCGCCGGCGAGGAAGCGTACGGCACGACCGAGGAAGGCCCGGTTGGCGCGCGCGGCGGTACGGACCTCGGGAGCCACCCGCAGCAGCCGTTCAGCGGCTCGCCGGTCGGCCGGGAAATGATCTTTCCCGCCGAGGTAGTAGTCGTACAGCCGGGCGACGTTGGGCGTGTTCGGGTCGAAGCCCAGCGATTCTCGCTCCAACCAGCGATCCCCCGATCGATAGTTAACGATCTTTCCTCGGGATTCTACGGATTTGTGACCTGCCTTGGGGCGATATTCCCGCACGCTGGGCGTTACTTGCCTTTAGTCCCTTTTGTCGTTCGAGTGGCGGTCTAAGGTGCGAGTGTGAGCCTCGACGACACCGGTGTACCCGTCCCCGTTCCCTCGAACGTCCGGCGGATCGTGTCGCTGGTGCCCTCACTCACCGAGTCCGTGGCCGCGACCCTCCCCGAGGCGCTGGTCGGCGCGACCGACTGGTGCTCGCACCCGGCGGACCTGGACGTGGCCAGGGTGCGGGGGACCAAGAACCCCGACCTCGACGCCATCCGGCGGCTCGCCCCCGACGTGGTGCTCGCCAACGCCGAGGAGAACCGCCAGCCGGACGTCGACGCGTTGCGGGAGGCGGGCATCGCGGTGTGGGTCACCAGGATCGAGACGGTGGAGGAGGCGTTCAGGTCGCTCGACCGGATGTTCCGGTACGCCTGCCGGACCGGGCGGCCCGGCTGGCTCGACCGGGCGGAGTCGGTGTGGGCCGAGCCCATGGAGGTGCGCCGGATGGCGATCATCCCGATCTGGCGGCGGCCGTGGATGGTGGTGGGACGCGACACGTTCACCGGCGACGTGCTCGCCCGGCTCGGGGTGGGCAACCTCTACGCCGGTCATGCCGAGCGCTACCCCAAGATCGCGCTGGCCGAGCTGGTGGCGCGGGGCGCCGACCTGGTGGTCCTGCCCGATGAGCCCTACGCGTTCAGCGCCGAGGACGGGCCGGAGTCGTTCCCCGGCCACCGGTGCGCGCTGGTGAGTGGACGCGATCTGACCTGGTACGGCCCCTCTCTCGTCCAGGCGCGCGACCGCCTCGTCCGCAGCCTGGCCTGACAGAAGCCGGACCCACGGACGGCCGGGGCCCACGGACGGCCGGGCTGACCTGCGGCGCGTCACACGACGTTCGTGGTCGGGGGACTGGCGAGGGCGGCGTCCACGGCGGCGGGGGACAGCACGTGGTCGATGACGAGCACCGCGGTCCCCACGATCCCCGCGCGGTCGCCCAGCGAGCTCGTCACGATCTCCAGGTTGCGGGTGGTGAACGGCAGGCTGCGGCGGTACACGCTCTCCCTGATGCCCGTCAGGTAGTGCTCCCCGGTCTCCGCCATGTCGCCCGCCAGCACCAGGACGGCGGGGTTGAGCAGGCTGACCGCGGTGGCGAGGACGATGCCGACCGTGCGGCCGGCCTCCTGGGTGAGGGCGATGGCCGTCGGGTCGCCGGCCTGGACCAGGCGTACGACCTCGCGGCTGTTCTGCCTGCCGAGGTCGGAGGCGAGGGCGTGGCCGCTGGCCAGCGATGCGACGCACCCCCGGGAGCCGCAGGTGCAGACGCGGTCGTCGCTCTCGCGCAGGCGGACGTGGCCGATGTTCCCGGCGGCGTCCTCGACGCCGCGGTAGATCCGGCCGTCCAGGACGATGCCGGTGCCGATGCCCGTGGAGACCTTGATGAGGATCAGCGACCGGCTGCGCCGCCAGGAGGACCACCACTCGCCGAAGGCCATCGCGTTGGCGTCGTTCTCGACCAGGACCGGCACGTCGAACGCCTCCCGCAGCCCCTGGCCGATCGGGTGGTCGTCCCAGCCGGGCATGAGGAACGACCTGATCACCCGGCCGGAGGCGTGGTCGACCGAGCCCGGCAGGTCCAGGCCGATGCCGCACACCTGGTCCGACGGCCGTCCCGAGCGGTCGAGCAGGCGCTGGAACGCCCGCCGTACCCAGGACAGGACGACCTTGGGGCCGCGGTCGATGCGGATCTCGGAGTGCTCCTCGACCAGCGGCCGGGCCGCGAGGTCGGTCAGCGCCACCCGCGCGTGGCCGGCGCCCAGGTCGGCCACCAGCACCACGCGGTTCGTCGCGTCGATGTCGAGCACCGAGGGCGGGCGCCCGCCCCCGGAGATGCCGACGCCGGACTCGTGGATGTATCCCGCCTCGATCAGCCGGTCCACCCGTTCGGTGATCGTCGATCGGGACAGCCCGGTGTACGCGATGAGTTCCTTGCGGGTACGGCAGGTGCCATTGCGGATCAGCTGGAGGATCTGCCCCGCCGTCAGCATGGTTTATCCCTTCTCCGCCCCCGCCGTGAGTCCTTCGGTCAGGAGCCGCTCGCCGGCGAAGAACACGATCACGATCGGCAGCGTCAGAACCACCGATCCCGCCATGAGAACCGTCGTCGGGATCTCGATACTGCCCGCGAGCTGGGAGAGCCCCAGCGAGACCGTCCAGCTCTCCCGTTTCTCGACGAGGAAGAGCAGGGCGAACAGGAACTCGTTCCAGGCGATCATGAACGCGTAGAGGCCGGTGGCCATGAGCGCGGGCTTGGACAGCGGCAGCACCACCCGCCAGATGGTCGACAGACGCGTGCAGCCGTCGATCGCCGCGGCCTCCTCCACGCTCTGCGGCACAGTCTCGAAGTAATTTCGGAGCATGTATACCGTGACAGGAACCGTTTGTGCGATGTAAACCAGGATCAATCCCAGCAAGGATCCGCGAAGTCCGAGCATCGTGAAGAGCACGAACAGCGGGATTGCCAGCACGATCGCCGGAAACAGGTACACGGCCAGGAACACGAAATGCACCTGCCGCCGCCCGAAAAACCGCAGTCTGGCCACAGCGTACGCGCCCGGGATCGAGATCAACAGCGTGACCGCCACCGAGGAGACCGCCACGATGGCGCTGTTGCGCATGAAGGTCAGGAAGCCCTGCCTGGTCAGCACGTTGGCGTAGGTGTCGAAGGTGAAGCTGCGCGGCCAGATCGAGCCGGGGTCCAGGATCAGCTCCTGTATGTCGCGGAAGGACAGTGTCACCATGTAGAAGAACGGGAACGCGGTGATCACGAACAGAAAGAGGATCACCAGCGGCTTCAGCACCCGGAACAACCCGCGCTCAAATCTATCCCTGGTCACGCTCACCTCCCGAGAAGAACCTCAGATACAGGGTCAGGAACACGACCAGGACGACCGCCAGCACGATCGCCTGGGCGGCCGAGGCGCCGATGTCGTCACGCGCGGTCAGGAAGTTGTAGACGCGCACGCTCACCACCTCCGTGCCGGCCCCGCCGCCGGTGAGCAGGTAGACGTCGTCGAACTTGGTGAAGGTGAACACGAACCGCAGCACCGACAGCAGCGCGATGATCCGCCACAGCTGCGGCAGGATCACATGCCGGAAGCGCTGCGTCGGCGTGGCACCGTCGACCACGGCCGCCTCGTCCAGCTCCGCCGGCAGCGCCTGCAACCGGGCCAGGATGAACAGGAAGGCGAACGGGAAATACCGCCACGCCTCGAACGCGATCACGGTGAGCAGCGCCACCGGCACCTGGATGCCGAGAAAGCTGCCCTTGGCCTGGGTGAGGAAGGCGATGGGGGTGCCCAGCCAGGAGTTCACGATGCCGAACTGGGGATTCAGCATCGTCTCCCACAGGAAGGCCACCGCCACCACCGGCGCCACGTACGGCACCAGGATCGAGGCCCTGACCAGCGTGCGGCCCCGGAAGCGGTCGCGCAGCGCCAGGGCGGCCACCAGCCCGATCGCGATCGACAGCGCGGTGCCCGCCACCGTGTAGACGAGCGTGTTGACCAGGGACGTCCAGAATCCCGGCTCGGACATGACGTAGCCGAAGTTCTCCAGCGTGTAGTGCCCGAAGATGCCCACCCGGCGGATGTTGATCAGCCGCGCGTCCTGGAACGCCAGCATGATCGCCCAGAGCAGCGGCAGCACCACCACGACGAGTGTGATGACCAGCGTCGGGGAGATCAGCGCCAGTCCCGCCCTGCCCTCCTGCTCCCGTAGTGTCCCGCCACGCCGTCCCGTCACTGCCGGATCCCGCGCTTGATGGTCTCCACGTCGGTCTTGGCCTGCGCCGCCGCGGCCTGCGGGGTGAGCGAGCCGTCCACGACCGCGCTCAGCGCCTTGGGCACCGGCAACTCGCCCATCGTGGCTCCGACCAGCTTGCCCTGCCCCTGGGGGATGCCCCAGCGGGCGAAGGTGTCAGGGCTCTTGCGCAGCGCGTCGAGCACCTCGGCCGGGTAGACGTCCGCGAGCGGCTTCTTGGCGTCGACCCCGGCGGGCAGCTTGTTCCACTTGTCCTCGAACCCCTTCCGGATCGGGAACTTACCCTCGGGCGCCATCCCGATCCACCGCTCGTAGCCCTCGTTCATCATGTACGTGACGAACTGCGCGGCGGGATCCTTGGCGGCGTCCCGGGTGACGGCCCAGGAGACGATCTCCCCGTACTGGGCGGGCGTGCCGTCGGGGCCCTTCAGCGCCGTGACCACGCCGGTGTTCTCGGCCAGCCACTCGGGGTCGGTCCGGCACTCGGCGCAGTTGGGCTTCGCGTCGTTCCGCAGCCCCGCCAGCTCGTCCAGGATGAACGACGACCAGATGGTCATCGCCGCCTTGCCGGCGAAGTAGGTGGCCCTGGTGGAGTCGACGTCCTGCTTGCCCTTGACCGAGTAGTCCTTCGCCAGCTTCGCGTAGTACGCGAACGCTTTTACGCACTGCGGGGAGGCAAGGGTGACATTTCCGGAATTGTCGACTAGCTGGCAGCCGTTGGCCAGCGCCACGTGCTCGAAGCTCTGCGCCGTGAACGAGTCCTTCGGCGCGATGGCCAGCGTGATGCCCGCGACCCCGCCCGTGTTGAGCTTCGCCGCGGCCGCCTCCAGCGCCTCGTAGGTGTCGGGCCGCTCCAGCCCGGCCTTCTGGAACAGATCCTTGCGGTAGAGGATCAGCTGCGCCCACGCGTCACTCGGTACGGCCAGCAGCTTCCCGCCGGCGCTGTCGAGCTCCAGGGCCCGCGCCGAGAAGCCGCTCCTGCCCAGCCTTTCGACGACCTGGCCCGGCGTCTCCGTGTCGAGCAGGTCGTTGGCCTCCAGTTCCCTGATGGAGGCCAGGGGGAGGGCCCCGATCACGTCGGGCAGGTCGCCCGCGGCCGCGGCGGAGGTGACCACCTGGCTGAACTGGTCCTCGGCCACGCCGACCAGCTTGACCTTGATACCGGTCTTCCGGGTGAAGTCGGCGATGATCTGGTTCTGCACGGTCATGCGATCGTCGAGGTTCTCCTCGGTCCAGACCGTGATCTCGTTGGCGGCCTTCTTGCTGTCATCGCCGCACGCGGCGGTCGAGGCCGCCGCCAGCAGCGCGATGGAGAGAACGGCGACTACCTTCTTCGGCATGGCGCGCTCCTGCGTCCGGGGATATGCCGCACTTACCCCAGAGCGAGAAGACGCAACTAGGTAGGCGATTCCGAGACCTGTCCGTACTCCGTCCGTGTTCCGTCCCCGGCTTTCTGGCGCGCCGATCACGGAAAGCGATCTCCAGGCGGGTTATGTCGGTAAGATCGCTTACCGGAAGACAGTCGGGGAGAAGCCATAATTCGGTACTTGCCAGCGGTGGACGTCATTTGACTTAAGGGTGCCTAGAGAGCAACTATGGTATAGAAACACCTACTAAACCTTTAAGTTGTGACTGATCATAAAGCGTAAGTGTGGGGAATGCGCGTCATCACCTTTGAAGAGCCAGGCCGTGTCCGCGTCAGCCTGGAGTCGCCCGCCGAGCTTGAACCGGGTTGCGTGCGGGTCCGCACGATCTACTCGGGCGTCTCCGCCGGCACCGAACTGACCGCCTATCGCGGCACCAATCCCTATCTCACCCGAAAGTGGGACACAGAGCAGCGGCTGTTTCTCGACGGTCAGACGCATGCCTATCCACTGACCGGCTGGGGTTACCAGGAGGTCGGTGAGGTGGTGGAGGCGGCGCCCGATGTCACCGATCCGCCGGTCGGCCACCTGGTCTGGGGCGTCTGGGGGCACCGGGCCGAGGCCGTGGTGCCCGCCGAGAAGCTGGTCGGCCACGTGCTGCCGCCGGACGCCGATCCGCTGAGCGGCGTCTTCGCCCGGGTGGGCGCGATCGCGCTCAACGCCGTGCACGCCGCTGACGTGCACCTGGGCGACCAGGTCGCGATCTTCGGGCAGGGCGTCATCGGCCTGCTGGCCACTCGCCTCGCCGTGCTGAGCGGCGCCCGGGTGGTGGCCGCCGACGCCCTCCCCGCCCGTCTCGAACTGGCCAGGCGTTACGGCGCGGCAGAGACGTTCGACATCGCCTCCGGCTCCGTGGCCGAGTTCGTCCGCAAGCGGATCGAGGGCGCCGACACCGCCATCGAGCTGAGCGGCAGCAACCTGGGCCTGCACGAGGCGATCAGGACCGTCCGCAAGGGGGGCAGGGTCGTGGCCGGCGGCTTCTACCAGGGCGAAGGCATGGGGCTGCGGCTGGGCGAGGAGTTCCACCACAACCAGGTGCAGCTCGTCTCCTCCCAGATCGGCGGCGTCGCCTCCTGGCTCGCCCACCGCTGGGACGTCGAACGCCTGCAGCGCACGTTCATGGATCTCGTCCACACGGGCGAGGTGGACGTGTCCGGCCTCATCAGCCACGTCGTGCCCGTCGGCAGCGCCCCGGAGGCCTTCGACCTGCTCGACCAGCACCCGTCCGAGGTGCTCCAGCTCGTCTTCGCCTTCGAGGGGGAGACACCGCAAGAGGCGTCAAAGGAGGAGTCACAGTGAAGCTCGCGGCACAGGAGCAGTTGCTGCCCGGCCGTTCCCTGCAGGAGAAGTTCGCGTTCGCGACCGAGGCCGGGTTCGACGCGATCGAGCTGCGCGGCAAGGGGGACTTCCACTTCGCCAACCGCCTGACCGAGCTCAAGCGGGCGCTGGCCGACGGCGTGGTCATGCCGACGGTGTGCGTGGACATGCCGCACTTCATCGGCGACTTCGACCCCGCCAAGCGCACGGACGCGATCCAGCAGCTCAGATCGCAGCTCACGGTCATCGCCGAGCTCGGCGGCATCGGGGTGATGACGCCCGCCTCCTGGGGACAGTTCTCGCGCAGGCTGCCGCCGTTCGAGCCGCCGCGCAGCGCGGAGGAGGACCGCGAGGTGCTCACCGAGGCGCTGGGGGTGCTCGGCGAGCACGCGCAGCGCAACGGCGTGCTGATCATGCTGGAGCCGCTCAACCGCTACGAGAACCACATGGTCAACACGCTCGCAGACGCGGTGTCGTACTGCTCGATGGACTCCATCAAGGTCGTCGGCGACACCTATCACATGAACATCGAGGAGGACGATCCCTGCCGCTCGCTGATCGAGGCGGCCCCCTACCTCGCGCACATGCAGATCAGCGAGTCCAACCGGAACGAGCCCGGGACCGGTCATCTCGACTGGGGCGCGCAGCTGGCCACGCTCGACGCCCTCGGCTATGACGGCTATCTGGCGCTCGAATGCCGCCTGCGCGGTGAGCCGGAGATCGTCCTGCCGCAGACGGCCGCGTTCATCAGGAAGTTCCTATGATCCTCCGCGACGCCGTGCGGGTGCTGGTGGCCAACTGGGACGGCAGCTACACGGTTCCCTCACGGCGTCTCTACCCGCATCAGTGGAGCTGGGACTCCGCCTTCGTCGCGATCGGCAACGCCCGCTGGTCCCCGCGCCGGGCCAGGTCGGAGCTGCTGGCCCTGTTCGGTTCGCAGTGGCGCGACGGCAGGGTGCCGCACATCGCGTTCAATCCCAGGGTGCCCGAGGGCGCCTACTTCCCCGGCCCCGAGTTCTGGCAGTCACGGGCCCCGTCCGGCTCGGCGACCTCCGGCATCGTGCAGCCGCCGGTGCACGCCCTGGCCGCCTGGCGGGTGTACCTGGCCGAGCCGGACCCGACCTTCCTGCGCCGGCTCTATCCCCGGCTGGTGGCGCAGCAGCAATACCTGCGCAACGCGCGGCGCTCTCCCGAGGGGCTGATCTCGATCGTGCACCCGTGGGAGTCGGGCATGGACAACAGCCCGGCCTGGGACGTTCCGCTGGCCGCCGTCGACGCGGGGACCGTCGCGGTCGAGCGCCGGGATCTGGACACCGTCAGCGCCGACGAGCGGCCCACCGACCTGGACTACGAGCGCTACATCGCACTCGCCCGCGACTACCGCGACACCGGCTACCGCCGGGCCGGCGCGTTCTGCGTCGAGGACCCGCTGTTCAACGCCGCGTACGGCGTGGCGGAGCTGACGCTGGCGGAGATCGCGAAGGTGTGCGGCGGCGACCCGGAGCCGCACCTGCGCGAGGCCGCCGCGGTCACCGCGGCCATGGTCGAGCACCTCTACGACGACGGCCTGTTCCATGCCCGCGACGTGCTCACCGGCTGCCCGATCCGCTCCAACAGCGCCGCCGGGCTGGTGCCGCTCATGCTGCCCGACCTGCCGCGCGACCTCGTCAACGCGCTGATCGGCACGGCGCTGGACCGGTTCGGGCTGAAGGACGGCGTGCTGCCCAGCTTCGCGCCCGCCGCGCCGGAGTTCGACCCGGCGCGTTACTGGCGCGGGCCGAGCTGGATCAACCTGACCTGGCTGGTCTGGCAGGGCCTGCGGGAGCGCCGCCCGGACCTGGCGGCCCCGCTGGCCGACGGCATGATCAGGGCGGTCACCGAGTCCGGCTTCCGCGAGTACTTCGACCCGTTCACCCTGCAGGGCCACGGCTGCCGCGACTTCAGCTGGTCAGCTGCGCTCATCCTCGACGTGGTCGCGGAGCACGGCCTGGACGGTATGCCTCCTACGGGCGGCGAGATCGGCCAGGAGCTGGGGGGCCTCGGCGAAGCCGACGACATCGGTGATCAGGTGCTCGCGTAGCAGGTCACCCCGCCGCCTGAGCAGCGCGATCGTCTCGTACGACAGCCGCTCCCGGTCCCAGGCGTGGGCCAGCCCGCGCGGCACCCGGCCGATCTGGGCGCAGCGCAGCGACAGGCCGTTGTGGTGGAACTCCTCACCCAGCCGCACCTCGTCGGCGCCGTCGGTGTAGAAGGCCAGGTCGATCACCGTGCCCTGCGGCCTGAGCAGCTTCAGCGCCAGTGCGAGGGCGCGGGGCCTGCCACGGCACTGGAAGACCACGTCGGCGCCGCGGTCGCTCGGCGCGTGCCGCCAGCGTCGCTTCAGCTCGACGGCCGGGTCCTCGCCGACGGCCAGGGTCCCGGCGCCGAGCGCCTCGGCGATGTCCAGCCTGGCCGGGGTCTCGTCCACGACCACGACCTCCGCCGCACCGTACGCGATGGCGAAGGAGGCGGTCAGCAGGCCGACCACGCCCGCGCCGACGACGGCCACGCGCCGCCCGCGTACCCCGTCGCCGAGGTCCGCGACACCGGATCCGTGCAGGTCGGTGGCCGCGTGCAGCAGCCCGTTCGCGCAGATCGGCCCCATGTGGGCGACGAAGACGCCGAGCATCGGGTCGAGGTCGCCGGGCAGCTCCACGAACCGGTCGTTCATCGGGTCGGCCACGTAACCGGTGCGGTGCCCGTAGGCCATCGCGACCAGCGCGCCCTCGCGCACCGCCCGGGTGCGCGTCTCGACCACCCGGCCCACCTGCATGTACCCGATGCCGCGCACCGGATAGCCGATCGACGGGGTGCCCTCGGCGAACAGCCCGAGCGCCGGATCCCAGGTCGCGGCCAGGTAAGGGTTGCTGCCCTTGACGTAGGTGAGCTCGGTGCCCGCCGAGATCCCGCTGTGCGTGGTGACCACCCGGAACCCGCCCTCGGGCACGGCGCCGAGCTTCTCCTCGACCAGCCTGACCTCGCCAGGCGCCTCTATGCTCAGCACCTCACCCATCGAGCGTCGTCACCGGCTTCCGTGACGCCGCGGACCGCGCCAGGGCGAGCGCGAGCCGGTGGGTCTTCAGCGCCTCCCGGTACGGCACGCGCACATCGGCCTCCTTGCCCTGTACGGCGTCGATGAAGGTCCGATCCACCCGTACCTTCGCCGCGCCGCCGTCCTGCACCGTGGTCTCGCCGTCCACCAGCAGCCGGTCCTCGCTCAGGTCGAGCGAGACGCCCTCGGCATGCACCTCCAGCCCCGCCCGGTGCTTGCGCGCCAGCAGGCTGGTCGCGGCGAGCAGCCCCGCCGCGCCGCCCGCGAACCGCAGCACCGCCGCCGTGGCCCGGTCGACCTCGCCGTCCGTGTCGTTGTCGGCCGGTACGGCATGCACCATCGTCACCTCGCCCACCAGGACTCTGGCCAGGTCGAGGACGTGGATGGCCTGCTCGACCAGCTGGCCGCCCGACATTTCAGGCTTCAGCCACCAGCCGACCGGGGGCACCTTGTCCAGCCAGTGGCCCAGCGCCAGCCGTACCGGACGGTCGCCCAGTACTTCGCGTGCCTGGTCAACGATGTCCAGGTAACGCCAATGGTGTCCGACGGCCGAGGGCAGGCCCCGGCGATCGATTTCATCGGCGATCTTTTCCGCTGTCGTGAGGTCAAGTGAAAGCGGCTTTTCTACAAAAATCGGCAGATTGCATGCTAGAACCTCCTTTTCCGGGTTACCGTGCGCAAAAGGAGGCACACAGACATAGACCGCGTCCAAACCGCCGGCATCCAGAAGGTCGGCATGGCTGTGGTAGGCAGGGGAGCCGTGCCGTGCGGCCAGAGCCCCGGCCCTTCGGGGATCTGTGTCGGCGATTCCCGCGATCACCACGTCGGAGAAACCGGACAGGACATCCGCGTGGCGAGCGGCGACATTTCCGGCACCGATGATGCCGACCCGCGTGATGGGGAACACAGACCGGCTTATCCCACATTTACGGAGAATGAAACAAACATGTTCGAAGATGCATCGTCGGGGCAGATGTCGCCAACCTGACCAGATGAGATCGGGGCTAACCGTATGGAGACAGATCTGCGCGCCTTGGCCAGGGTCCAGGACTGGTACGGACCCCACTCGAGCGTCGCAGCCGAGTGGCCGGTAGAGGCGCTTCTCCGGGCCAAGGGACGGACGACGATCAGCGTCATCTTGCCCGCTCGCGACGAGGAGCGGACGGTCGGCGAGATCGTCACCGTGCTCCGTCGAGACCTCGTCGAGCGGGTGCCGCTCGTGGACGAGATCATCGTGGTCGATTCGAACTCCACCGACGCGACCGCCGCCAGAGCGGCCGCGGCGGGGGCCCGGGTGGTGGCGCAGAGCGCCGTTCTCTCGCATCTGCCGCCGCTGAGCGGCAAGGGAGAGGCGCTGTGGAAGGGGCTGGCGGCCTCCAGCGGGGATCTGATCGTGTTCGTGGACGCCGACCTGCGTAATTTCGGCTCGCACTTCGTCTCCGGGTTGCTCGGGCCGCTGCTCGCCGACAACTCCATCCAGTTCGTCAAGGCCGCCTACGAGCGGCCCTTCACCGGCGCGGACGGGGCGGTGTGGCGCGGCGGGGGCGGGCGGGTGACCGAGCTGGTCGCCAGGCCGCTGATCAACATGTTCTGGCCGGAGCTGGCCGGTTTCGTCCAGCCGCTCGGTGGGGAGTACGCCGCCCGCCGCGAGGCGCTGGAACGGGTCCCGTTCGTCACCGAGTACGGGGTGGAGTTCGGGCTGCTGGTGGACCTCCTGGAGCTGGTCGGGCTGGACGCGATGGCCCAGGTGGACCTGGGCGTGCGGGCGCACGGGCACCAGGCCATGCCCGCCCTCGGCCGGATGGCCGGCCAGATCATGCTCACCGCGTGGTCGCGGCTGGAGCGCCAGGGCCGCGTGCTGTCCGCCACGTCCCCCGACCACCGGCTGCTGCAGTTCGGGCTGGACGGGCAGGTCGACCTGGTGGACATGTCCGTGGCGGAGCGCCCGCCGCTGGCCTCCCTCGCCGTCGAGGACGTGGCATGAACGTCCTGGTGAACGCCGGCCCCTGGCTGCGGGTGCCGCCCCCGGGTTACGGCGGGATCGAGAACGTGGTGGCCACGCTGGTCCCCGCCCTGCGCGAGCGCGGGGTGCGGGTGGTCCTGGCCTCCGTGGGATCGAGCACGCTCGAGGTGGACGAGCTGATCAGCGTCTTCGACGAGGGCCAGTTCGCCGAGCTGCAGAAGCCGTACAACCAGGTGATGGGCCTCGCGCACGCGCACCAGGCCCGCGTGGCGCTCGAAATCGGCCGCCGCGACGACCTCGACCTCGTCCACGACCACCTTGAGGTGGTCGGCCCGGCCGTGCTGTCCGCGCTCGGCGGCCCGCCGGTCCTGCACACCCTGCACTGGGACCTGCGCAAGCACCCCGCCTTCTACGGGGCCTTCCCGCGGTCGATCGCGGTCAACGGCGTCTCGAACTCCCAGCTCGCCCGCGCGCCCGACGCGCTGCGCGCCGCCTCGCTCGGCGCCATCCACCTGGCCACCCCGCTCGCCGACCGCGACGTGCGTGCCGAACGCGGCGAGCACCTCATCGCGATGGGCCGCGTCTGCGGGCTCAAGGGCACACACGTGGCCGCCAGGCTCTGCCAGAAGCTCGGCCTCCCGCTGGTCCTCGCGGGCCCGGTGAGCGGCCTGAACACCCCCGCCGAGCTGGACGCCGTCGCCCAGGACCCGGACCATCCGCTGAACGGCCACCCCGACGTCCGCTACCACGTGCACGCGGTCACCCCCTACCTCGACGGCGACCTGGTCAGATGGGTCGGCTCCGTGGGGGGCGAGACCCGCGACCACCTTTACGCCTCGGCCCGCGCCGCGCTGTTCCCCATCCAGTGGGACGAGCCCGGCGGCACCGCCGTCGTCGAGGCCCTCGCCCTGGGCGTGCCGCCGGTGGGGCTGCGCCGCGGCTGCCTGCCCGAGATCATCGACCACGGCCGGACCGGGTTCCTCGCCGATACCGAGGAGGAGCTGGCCGAGTGGGTGCTGCGGGTGGAGGAGATCGACCCCGAGGAGTGCCGCAGGGAGGCCCGCCGCCGCTTCTCACCGGCCGTCATGGCCGAGCGCTACCTGGAGCTTTACGAGGAGGTCCGCGCGCGGAGGTAAGGAGGTGCGCAGGGGTCAGGAGAACCCGCGCGGCAGCACGGTGACGGGGCACGACGACGCCCGCAGCACCTTCATCGCCAGCTCCCCGAGGAACACCCGGTGCGGCTGCGCGTCCTCGCTGGCCGCGCAGACCAGCAGCTCGCCCGACAGCCACTCAATCGCCTCCAGCGCCGCGGTCACGTCGTGCCCCTCGGCGATCTCCGTCTCGGCCTCGATCCCGCTCGACTCCCATGCCAGTCGTACGGCCAGCGCCAGGTCGTCCCCGAGCCGGCCCGGATCGTCCGTACGCAGGTCGAGCGTGATGAGCCGGAGCGGCACGCCGAGCCGGAGCGCGGCCTGCGCGACCCGCTCGACGGCCTCGTCACACTGCGGGCGGTGGACGTAGGCGAGCGTCAGCCGCGAGGGCTCGGCCGGCGCCCGGTAGCCGGCGGGCGTCAGCATCACCGCCTCGGACGACAGGTGGAGCAGGCTGTCGGACGTCGCCCCGATCGAGATGCGCCCGGCCTGCCCGCCGCCCGCCGAGCCGACCACGATCAGATCGGCCTTGATCCGGCCGGCCAGCACCGACAGCCCGCGACCCGCGCCTCTGCTCTCGAACGCGATGTACTCGGCCGGCACCCCGCCGAGCTCCTCCGCCGCGTGCGCCAGGCCGGCCTGCGCCTCGACCGCCAACCCCGGGCTGCCCGGCGGGTAGATGGCGGCCACCGTGAGCTCGCCACCGGTGACTCGGGTGATCGCGGCACCCAGGGCGAGAGCGTCGCGTCCCCCTGACTCGCCGGTATAGCCGACGACCACGTGCTCTCCGATCACGACTACCTCCCTACCCGCTCCCAACTGGGACCACGCGAGCCTGCCGGACCTCTCCCGAGGGCCTTCGGCTCAAGGTCGGGCGATCTTCCGGACCTTTGGCCTTTAGGGGGAGGCGGCGAGTGGTGATCGTTCGTAGGGTTATGTCCATTGCCCGTTCACGGATTGGACACCTGTTGTACCGCGACATCGTCGACTTCGCCCTCTCCACGCCCGCGTGGCTGCACGTTCTCGCCGAGGAGGGCACCGACGCCGGGCTGTTCCTCTTCGCGGCGCTGTTCGCGTTGTGCTGGTGGCGGGCGAGGAACGCGCCGGCGCGCGAGCTGGCCATCACGATCGCCGGACCCGCCGGTGTGGTGTGCGCGTACGTCCTCAGCGAGGTCGTGAAGACCTTCGTCAGGGAGGACCGGCCGTGCCGGGGCGGGATCCCGACGATCGCCGAATGCCCGCCCCCGAGCGACTGGTCGTTCCCGAGCAACCACTCCGTCATCGCCGCCGGCGCCGCCGGGGCGCTCATCCTGGCCTGGCGCGCTCTGGCCTGGGTGGTGCTCCCGCTGGCGGCGGTCATGGCGTTCTCGCGGGTGTTCGTCGGCGTGCACTACCCGCACGACGTCGCCGCGGGTTTCCTCATCGGCTTGGCGCTGGCTCCGCTGTTCACGCTGCTGCTGGTGGGGGCCGTCACGCCGATGGTACGGCTGGCGCGAAGCCGTCTGTCGCCGCAACGAGCCGACTGACGATGCCCGGCTCGGTGGCGGCGTGCCCGGCGTCGTCCACCACCTCGAACCGCGCCTCCGGCCACGCCCTGTGCAGGTCCCAGGCGGTGGCCATGGGCGTGCACACGTCGTAGCGGCCCTGCACGATGACGGCGGGGATGTGGCGGACGCGGTCCACGTTCGCGATCAGCTGCCCGGCTTCGAACCAGCCCAGATGCGTGAAGTAGTGGTTCTCGATCCGCGCGAACGCCAGCGCCATCTTCTCCTCGCCGAACTCGGCGACCAGCTCGGGATCGGGCCGCAACGTGACCGTGCCGCCCTCCCACCGCGCCCACGCCTTGGCCGCGGCCAGCCGCGCCTCGGGATCGTCGCCCTCCAGCCGGGCGCGGAAGGCGGCGATCAGATCGCCGCGCTCCTCGACGGGGATCGGCGCGACGAACGACTCCCACAGGTCGGGGAAGAGCCGGGACGTGCCCTCCTGGTAGAACCAGCCCAGTTCCTCGGGGCGGAGGGTGAAGATGCCGCGCAGCACCAGCTCGGTGGTCCTGTCCGGATGCGTCTGCGCGTACGCCAGGGCCAGCGAGCTGCCCCACGACCCGCCGAACACCTGCCACCTGTCGATGCCCAGGTGCTCGCGCAGCCGTTCCATGTCGGCGACCAGATGCCAGGTGGTGTTGGCCTCCAGCGAGACGCCCGGGTCGCTGGCATGCGGCAGGCTACGACCGCAGTTGCGCTGGTCGAACAGGACGATGCGATACGCCTCCGGGTTCCACTGG
Organism: Nonomuraea aurantiaca; assembly: GCF_020215705.1. Classification (GTDB taxonomy): domain Bacteria; phylum Actinomycetota; class Actinomycetes; order Streptosporangiales; family Streptosporangiaceae; genus Nonomuraea; species Nonomuraea aurantiaca. Next base: position 521,194 of record NZ_JAIWNB010000002.1, read on the forward strand.
CGGCGGTGCTTGGCGCTGCACCCGCCGCCGGGGCCGCCGTGGAGCATGACGGCGGGCTTGCCGTCCGGGTTGCCGCAGACCTCCCAGTAGATCTGGTTACCGTCGCCCACGTCGAGCAGGCCCGAGTCGTAGGGCTCGATGGCGGGATACAGGGTTCTCATGCGCGCTCCTGTGGTTGATTCTTTCCGGAACTTAGCCGATGGGGCCTGCTCTCGCCTGGTGCCGATCACCGAAGATTAGGGTGAGCGTATGGAGCTGGTGACGATTGATGACATCCGGGACGCGGCTCAGCGCATCAAGCCGGTCGCGGTGCGGACCCCGCTGGTGCCCATGGGGGAGGTCTGGGTCAAGCCGGAGAGCCTGCAGCGGGTCGGGTCGTTCAAGATCCGTGGTGCCTACAACGCCGTCGCGTCGCTGCGGCCCGACGGGGTCGTCACCCACTCCTCCGGCAATCACGGCCAGGCGCTGGCGTACGCGGCCAAGCAGTTCGGAGTGCCGTGCGTCGTCGTGGTGCCCGAGGGGACGCCCGAGGTCAAGGCGGCGGCGATCAAGGGGCACGGCGCCGAGCTGGTCGTCGTACCGCCCGAGCAGCGGATCGTCGCGGCCCTCAAGCTGGCCGAGGAGCGGGAGCTCACCATGGTCCCGCCGTACGACCATCCGGCGGTGATCGCCGGGCAGGGCACCATCGGGCTGGAGATCGTCGCGGACCTGCCCGACGTCGAGGTGGTGGTGGTGCCGGTCAGCGGCGGCGGGCTCGCCTCGGGCATCGCCGCGGCCGTCAAGGCGCTGCGGCCGGAGGCGACCGTGCTGGGCGTCGAACCCGAGCTCGCCGCCGACGCGGCCGAGAGCCTGGCGGCCGGCCGCGTGGTGTCCTGGGAGCCGGCCCGGACCTTCCGTACGATCGCCGACGGGTTGCGGGCCGATCTGTCGGAGCTGACGTTCGCGCACCTGCGGGAGCACCTCGACGGCATCGTCACCGTGTCGGAGGACGAGATCCGCCACGCCATGGGCGACCTGGCCCGCTCGGCCCGCCTGGTGGCCGAGCCGAGCGGGGCGGTCACGACGGCGGCCTACCTGTCGGGCCGCGTCCCCGAGGGCCGGACGGTCCTGGTGCTGTCCGGCGGCAACGTCAACCCGGACCTGTTGCGCCAGGTGATCTAGGAGTCCACTCGTGGCGGGCGAGGTCGTCTAGGAAGTCCACTCATGGCGGGCGAGGAACGACCGGTCTCCGGTGGCGTACTCCTGGAAAGCCCGCTGCACCTCCGCCAGCTCGGCCACCATCGTCCGCGCCAGCGCCTCCTCCTTGTACTCCAGCTCGTAGCCGGGGGAGACCTGGATGAAGTGGCGCCCGAAGTTCACCAGCGTGACGAACGGGTTCTGCGGCGACATGGTGGCCAGCACGTCGTGCACCAGCCCGAGGTCCGGATCGTGGACGATCATCCCGTCACCGGTGTGGAGCTGCATGCCCTCGTAGACGCCGAGCGGCGCTACGTTGTGCACGAGATCGCGCTGCGGGTCGTAGCAGACGAGCCCATGGGCCCGCGCGACGGTGAACACCTGGGCCGACATCTCGTCCATGGTGTCGAGGTCCATCGTCACCAGCACATGTCCCGGATAGACCGTGACCACGCCGGGCAGCTCCTTGGCCACCTCAGGCACCTCGCCCGCGACGGGTTCGGTCTTCTTGACCGCCAGGTAGGCGGCCCGCGCCTGATCCCTGCTGATCGGCGCGGACTCGTCCCAGACCATCAACTCAACGCTCACCCGTTCATCTTGTCGGATTGAGCAGCAGTTGGTGGCACTCACCCCCGCACAAGCGGGAACGCCCACCTTCATGACCGCGTCTAGCGCGGCTTCTCGGACTCCGGAACCAGCTCGGCCGTGCAGTGAGCGCATCGGCGCGCCTCGAGGGGGATGTCACTCAGACATTCCGGGCACTGCCGGGTCGTCGCGGCCTCGTGTCTGTCGAACAGGGTGGTCAGCCGGTTCATCGGCAGCACGATCAGCCAGTAGACCACCGCCGCGATGATCAGGAAGGTGAGCAGGTGGTTGAGGAAGTCGCCGTACTTGAACTGGCTCCCGTTGACGGTGAAGGAGTATTCGGCGAAGTTCGGCTGCCTCCCCCCGGTGACCGCCCCGATCAGCGGGGTGACCAGGTCGACGACCAGCGCTTGCACGAGTCCGCTGAAGGTCGCCCCGACGATCACCGCGATCGCCAGCTCGACGATGTTGCCGCGTAACAGGAACTTCTTGAAACCGCCCATGGCTGGGCTAACTGACCAGCAAGCTGGCCGCCAAACCTGGCGTGGCCAGGCTGAGATATAGCCAGAATGAAGCGGGAGCTAGATGTGGTCGAAATCTCCGGCTTTGATTGCTTCCCGGAAGCTGTCCCATTCTGTCCGAGTAAAAGACAGAATGGGACTTTCTGTAGCTTTGCTGTCCCGCACGAGCACCCTGTCGCCTTGGTTTGCGACTTCGACGCAGTTGCCGTTGTTGCACGAGTACCAAGTCGCCTGCTTGGGAGGGCTCATGCGGCATCACCTGCAAGATCGCCAACGGACGCGGTATCAGGCTATCCTAACTCGCCAATCCGGGCATATTTGACTATTGAGTCAAATGGGTTAAAAGAGAATGCATTTCCGTTGCTGGTGCCTCGCAGGTCAGCTCGTCCGCTTGATCCTGTCGGTGAAGTTCAGCCACTCTTCACCAGTGAATTTCAGGATGGGGCTGTCCTGCAGCTTCGTGTCGCGCACTCCGATGTGATCGCCGGGAAGTAGGGCCACTCCGACGCAGCTGCCGTTGTTGCAGTGCGAAGAGGTCTTCCACTCGCTTGTCATCATGCCTCCCGATGGATGTTGACACCCCATTTACGGGGCTTCGCAGGGGGAATAGGTAGGCGATGGTGGGATGCCGAAGATCAGCAGCGCATGGCCTTCTAGCGTTGCCTGCGTTGCCTTCATGGTACGTGACAGCGGCAATTGCCAGTGGCGTTTTGTCGAGTTCAACCCGATTGAGAGGCAAAGTATCGTGCTTGGGTGTTTATGAGCTTGGAGGACTCTGGGGGAGGGAGCGCCATCGCGCGAAGGTGGTCGAGGACTTCTCGGAATCGAAGCAACTGGCTGGGCTTCTCCTGAAAGAGGTGTCCGGCGATCGTCTCCATGAAGACGGTGTCCGAAAGGTGTGCCCCCTCGTCGAACTCCAGCAGCATGAACGCACTGTCGAAGCCCATATGCGCGCCCACCGTAAAGGGAAGCACCTGGATCGTGACATGCGGTAGCTCGGCCGCTTCGCCCAGGCGCTCCAACTGCTCCTTCATGACGTTCGGGCCGCCGATATGGCGGTGGAGCGCGGACTCGTCGAGCAGTACCCAGTAGCGTGGAGCCCCAACCCGGTGCAGCAGGTCCTGTCGCTTCATGCGGATCTCAACCTGCCGCTGGAGAAGGGCGTTATCGATCAGCGGAACGAAGCCTTTGATCACGGCCCTGGCATAGGCGTCCGTCTGGAGCAGGCCCGGAATGGTGGTCGTCTCGTATTCGGAGATCTTGATCGCCTCGTTCTCCAAGCCGATCACCGGCTCAACGTCAATGCCTTCTCCCTGCTGCCACCAGGCCTGCTCGCGCGCACCACGGGCAAGCTCCATCAGCTCGGTCGCGTTGGATACGCCGTAGAGATTGCACAGGTCGCGGACGTCGCGCAGGCTTGCTCGCCGTTGAGCGGTCTCGATACGGCTGATCTTGGCTGGAGAGCAAAGTAGGTGTCCGGCTACATCGGCGATGCTCATGCTGGTCTGGTGGCGCAACTCGCGCAACCGTTTGGCCAGCTGTCTTTGGCGCAGAGTCGGGTTTGCCATGATCCTCCGCCCACCTGCCGGCGCAGAAAGCGATCACTATCGAGGAGACATCGGACGTCACACAAAAGGCTCAGCAAACTGAGGGCCCTGCCTAAGAAGCTCGGCTTCCATGAGGCCGGCTCATCACCTCGCCTCCTGCGTGCCCTCGTACCAAGATCCTACGGTTCGGACGTTGCTAATGGCATTTTAGTAAGGCAAGCGTCACTGTCACGCTTCATTGGCAATTGCCATATGCACATGGCGATGGCAAAGAATGGGGTATATCACGAAAGAAGCGAAGGAAGGGGCAATGGTCGGATGAGAGTGGTTTTGCCCGGTCCGAGAGGAGGGGGCTCACGACGAAGCTGGACCGGTGTAGCCGCACCGGCCCAGCCGCACGATCACCCGCTGCTGTCAGAGCAAAAGGACGATCCACCATGTATCTTAGCAACAGAGCCGTCATTAGGACGGAGCGTAATCCCGTCCGGCGAACGATGGATACCTTGCTCGGCGTCCTTGACGCCTGGGCGTTCGCCGGGCTGGACGCCAGGGCCAGGGCTCAGGGTTGGCAGGTGCGACGACCCGTGCCCCTCGTGAGGGTCTACCGCAATGCCGCCTTCGACCACTACGTCTGCTGCGCTGCCTGCGCTGGTGAGGGCGAGAGCCGATCTCGAGTCTGCGGCGACTGCCTGGGGTCGGGAAGAACGCGGCGATGATGAGCCTTGGTCTGCTCGACGAGCTGAACCGTGCCACCACCCCCATATCACGGCCGAATCCCTTGGTCGTGCTCTGGTGGTGGCGGTATGAGGTCGCGACGGTCATCTGCCTGCCACTCCTCGCGTACCTGATCGTGGCCTCGTTCTGCCCCATCTCCCTGGCGGTCGTAGCCGTGCCCGCCGTGATCGTCCTCTGGCCGCCCGCGCGGTCAGGGGCGTGGGGGCGGATCCGGTGCGTGGTCACCGCGCACCGGATCCGCGTGGGACTCGTCGAGGCGTACGTCGTCAACAGGAGAGGCAAGATCCCGGTCATCGTGTGGTGCGCGCCGGCGCCGTTCGGGGAGCGCGTCTGGCTGTGGTGCCGGGCCGGGACCACGCCTGCCGCCATCGACCAGGGTCGTGAGGTCATCGCGGCCGCCTGCTGGGCCACCGAGGTGGTCGTCCGGCCGCACGCCGGCAGTCCGCACTGGGTGCTGCTCGAAGTCATCCGGCGGGGCCGTTCCTTCCGAACCCTGCCCGAGAAGGCGCGGCATGCCCGAGGCATGCTGTGAACGTGGGTCGCTCCTGATACCGCGCCGTCAGGGGCGGCCCACCGGCGGAAAGCGTGTTAAGCCGTCTGGGGGGAAGGACCTGTGATCAGCCAGGGCCGGATGCCTCCTTCGAGGCTGGGCTTGTCCGGCGAGGCGAGGGAACGGAACATGGGGAAAGACGGCAAGGGAGCCTCGATGATCGAAATCTGGCCGGGAGACCCCTATCCTCTCGGTGCGACATATGACGGGGCCGGCACCAATTTTTCGCTCTATACGGAGGTCGCGGACAAGGTCGAACTGTGCCTGTTCGACGAGGCCAACGTCGAGTCCAGGGTGCCGCTGACCGAGGTCGACGGGTTCATCTGGCACGGCTATCTGCCGGGCATAGGTCCGGGCCAGCGCTACGGCTATCGGGTCCACGGGCCCTACGAGCCGGCGCGCGGGTTGCGGTGCAATCCGGCCAAGCTGCTGCTCGACCCGTACGCGATGGCGATCGAGGGTGGTGTCACCTGGAACGAGGCGGTGTACGGCTACCCTTTCGGGCAGCCCGACGCACGCAATGACGCCGACTCGGCGCCTTATGTCCACCGCTCTATCGTGATAAATCCGTTCTTCGGGTGGGGGCACGACCGGCCGCCCGCCACGCCGTACCACGACACCGTGATCTACGAGGCGCACGTGCGCGGCCTGACGATCAGCAACCCGAAGATCCCCGAGCACCTGCGCGGCACCTACGCCGCGCTCGGCCACCCGGAGATCATCGACCACCTCACCAAGCTCGGCGTGACGGCGCTCGAACTGATGCCCGTCCACCAGTACGTCACCGACGACCTCCTGGAGCAGCGCGGGCTGTCCAACTACTGGGGCTACAACTCGATCGGCTTCTTCGCGCCGCACAACCGCTACTCCAGCCAGGGGCAGCGGGGAGGTCAGGTGCTGGAGTTCAAGGCCATGGTGCGGGCGCTGCACGAGGCGGGGATCGAGGTCATCCTCGACGTCGTCTACAACCACACGGCCGAGGGCAACCACCTCGGGCCGACGCTGTCCCTCAGAGGCATCGACAACCCCGACTACTACCGGCTGGTCGACGGCGACAAGCGTTACTACCTGGACACCACGGGCACCGGCAACAGCCTGCTCATGCGCTCGCCCCACGCGCTTCAGATGATCATGGACTCGCTCCGCTACTGGGTCATCGAGATGCACGTCGACGGGTTCCGCTTCGACCTGGCCTCGACCCTGGCCCGTGAGCTGCACGAGGTCGACCGGCTGAGCTCCTTCTTCGACCTGGTCCAGCAGGACCCGGTGCTGTCGCAGGTCAAGCTCATCGCCGAGCCGTGGGACCTCGGGCCGGGCGGCTACCAGGTCGGCAACTTCCCCTCACGATGGACCGAGTGGAACGGCCGCTACCGCGACACCATCCGCGACCTGTGGCGCGGGCAGCCCGCGACGCTGCCCGAGTTCGGCTCCAGGTTCACCGGCTCCAGCGACCTCTACCTGGACGACAGCCGCCGTCCCGCCGCCTCGATCAACTTCGTCACCTGTCACGACGGTTTCACCCTCCAGGACCTGGTCTCGTACGACGTCAAGCACAACGAGGCCAACAAGGAGGGCAACCGCGACGGCACCGACGACAACCGGTCCTGGAACTGCGGCGCGGAGGGCCCGGCGGGCCTGGCCATCGAGTCGCTGCGCGAGCAGCAGAAGCGCAACTTCCTGACCACGCTCTTCCTGTCGCAGGGCGTGCCGATGCTGTCCCACGGCGACGAGCTGGGCCGCACCCAGCACGGCAACAACAACGGCTACTGCCAGGACAACGAGCTGACCTGGGTCGACTGGTCCGACGTCAGGGAGAACTGGCTGCTGCTGGAGTTCACGCAGCGGCTGGCCGCGCTGCGCAAGAAGCATCCGGTCTTCCGGCGCAGGCGCTTCTTCTACGGCAAGCCGGTGCGCGGCCTGAACGACATCGCCTGGCTCACGCCGTCGGGGGAGGAGATGACCGACAGCGATTGGAACGTCGGCTACGCCAAGTCGCTGGCCGTCTTCCTCAACGGCGAGGCCATCACCGAGCCCGACCGGCGCGGGCGGCCGATCAGGGATGACTCGTTCCTGCTGCTGTTCAACGCCCACCACGACATGATCACGTTCACGGTCCCCAAGGACTACGGCGAGATGTGGCAGACCGAGATCGACACCGCCATGCCGATCATCCTCGACGTCCGGATGTGCCGAGCCGGGGAAGGGGTCGCGGTGCCTGGTCGCAGCGTACGGGTGCTCCGTCGTGTCTAGGCCGGTCTCGACCTATCGGGTCCAGCTGACGCCCGACTTCGGGTTCGCCCAGGTGGGGAAGATCGCCGCGTATCTGCGGGATCTGGGGGTCAGCCATGTGTACCTGTCGCCGATCCTGCAAGCGACGCCCGGCTCGCTGCACGGCTACGACGTCACGGACCACTCCCGGATCAGGGCCGAGTTCGGCGGCGCCAAGGGGTTTCGCGAGATGGCCGAGCAGCTGGCCGCACAGGATCTCGGCATCGTCCTAGACATCGTGCCCAACCACATGAACACGACCAACGCCCAGCTCTGGTCCGTACTCGCCGAAGGGTCCGCCTCCCCGTACGCCGCCTGGTTCGACATCGACTGGGACGGCGGGAAGGTGGCGCTGCCGGTGCTCGGCGACGGCGTCGAGCCGGTGGTCGACGGCGACGTGCTGCGCTACCACGAGCACGTGTTCCCCCACCCCGGGCACTACCGGCTGGTCGACTGGCGTCAGGGGCCGGGCTACCGGCGCTTCTTCGACGTGTCGACGCTGATCGGGCTGCGGGTCGAGGACCCGGCGGTGCTCTTCGCCACGCACGAGGTGATCTTCTGGCTGCTCGACGAGGGCCTGGTCGACGGGCTGCGCGTCGACCATCCGGACGGGCTGGCCGATCCGCGCGGCTACCTCGAACACCTGCGCGCCAGGTCCGGCGGCGCCTGGACGGTCGTGGAGAAGATCCTGATCGGCGACGAGCGGCTGCCCGAGGACTGGGACTGCGAGGGCACCACCGGCTACGAGGTGCTGAACCGGGTCAACGGCCTGTTCGTCGACCCGGCCGGTGAGGCGCCGCTGGTCGAGCTGTTCACCCGGCTCACCGGCCTGCCCGGCGATTTCCGGCCGGTGGTGGCGGAGGCCAAGCGCGAGGTCATCGAGCTGTTCTTCGGCGCCGAGGTGCGCCGGCTGGCCCGCGCCGCCGGGTGCCCGCCGTCCGCCGTCGCCGAGCTGCTCGCGGCGATGCCGGTGTACCGGGCGTACGTGGTGCCGGGCGAGCCGCCGCCCCCCGCATCGGTGGAGATCGTCGAGCGCGCCGCCGACGCGTGCTCACCCGCCGTGCAACCGTTCGTCCAGCAGGTCCTGTACGGTCCGGCCGACGTGATCACGCGTTTCCAGCAGACCTGCGGGCCGGTGATGGCCAAGGGGGTCGAGGACACGGCGCTGTACCGGTGGTTCCCCCTGGCGTGTCTGAACGAGGTCGGCGGCGATCCGGACCTGTTCGGCGTCTCCGTGACGGACTTCCACGCGTTCTGCCGTGATCTGCGGCCGTACACGATGACCACGCTGTCCACGCACGACACCAAGCGGTCGGAGGACGTACGCGCCCGGCTGTCCGTACTGTCGGAACTGCCCAGTGAGTGGGCGGACGCGGTGGCGGAATGGTCGGCGGCGGTGAGCTTCGATCCGCGGCTCGACTACCTGGCCTGGCAGAACCTGATGGCGGCCTGGCCGATCTCCGCCGAACGGTTCGCCGAATACCTGCTCAAGGCGGCGCGGGAGGCGAAGACCTCCATCTCCTGGATAAATCCGGACCCGGGGTACGAACAGCGGCTTCGCGACTTCGCGGCCGCGGCCGTGAAGCTGCCGGTGGGCGAGTTCACCGAGCGCATCGACGCCTTCGCCATGGCCAACTCGCTCGGGGCCAAGCTCGTCCAGCTGATGATGCCGGGGGTGCCGGACGTCTACCAGGGCAATGAGATGACCGATTTCTCGCTGGTCGACCCGGACAACCGGCGGCCGGTGGCGTTCGGGCGGTCGCCGGTGTCGCGCTGGGACGCGGCCAAGCTCGCGGTGACGACCCAGGCGCTGCGGCTGCGCCGCCGGCTCGATCCTGCGGCACCGTACACACCGCTCCTGGCGGAAGGGGAGGCGGCGGAGCACGCGATCGCCTTCGCCCGCGGTGACGACCCGCCGCGCGCGGTCGCGGTCGCCACGCGGCTGCCCGTCCGCCTCGCCCGCCGCGCCTCTGGAGTACGGACCGCGGACGCGCAGACCCCGGATGTACGGGCTGGGGAGCGGGAGATGCGCCTCGGCTGGGGCGGCACCACGCTGACCCTCCCGACCGGCACCTGGCGCGAACTGCTGACCGGCGGCGTCTACACCGGCCGCGTTCCCCTCGCTCACCTGCTCGCCCGATACCCCGTCGCGCTGCTGGAGAGACATGATCTTTGAGGTGTGGGCTCCGAATGCCACGACCGTGGAGGTCGACCTGGACGGCGTCCTCGACGGACGCCGCGCGATGACCGCCGGTGAGGGCGGCTGGTGGGCGGCCGATCTACCCGAGGCCGGGCATGGGACCCGTTACCGGTACGTACTCGACGGCGAAGGCCCCTACCCCGACCCCCGCTCCCGCCGCCAGCCCGATGGCGTCTTCGGGCCCAGCGCCGTCTACGACCACGCGCGCTACACGTGGGCCGACCACGAGTGGACCGGCCGTGACCTGCGCGGCTCGGTGATCTACGAGCTGCACATCGGCACCTTCACCCAGGCCGGCACGTTCGAGGCGGCCATCGAGAAGCTGCCGCATCTCGTCGAGCTGTGCGTGGACTTCGTGGAGGTCATGCCGGTGGCCCCGGTGCCCGGGGGGCGCAACTGGGGCTATGACGGGGTGGACCTGTACGCGGTCAACGAGACGTACGGCGGCCCCGACGGGCTCAAGTCGTTCGTCGACGCCTGCCATCGCGCCGGCATCGGCGTGCTGCTCGACGTCGTCTACAACCACCTGGGGCCGTCGGGCAACTTCCTGCACCCCTTCGGGCCCTACTTCGCCGGATTCACCGGGAGCTACTGGGGCGAGGCGGTCAATCTCGACGGGCCGGGATCCGACGAGGTACGCCGCTACTTCATCGAGAACGCCCTGCAGTGGCTGCGCGACTATCACATCGACGGCCTGCGGCTCGACGCCGTGCACGCGCTGCACGACAAGCGCGCCACGCACCTGCTGGCCGAGCTGTCGGACCAGGTGGACGCGCTGTCCTGCGCGGTGGGCAGGCCGCTGTCGCTCATCGCCGAATCCGACCTCAACGACCCGTCCATGGTCCGCTCCCTCGACGCGGGCGGGCTGGGAATGACCGCGCAGTGGGACGACGACGTCCACCACGCGCTGCACTGCGCGGTGAGCGGCGAGAGCCACGGCTACTACGCCGACTTCACCGACCTGTCCTCGCTGGCCAAGGCGCTGACCCGGGGTGTCGTACACGATGGCGGCTGGTCGAGCTTCCGCGGCCGTACGCATGGGGCGCCGTTCGCCGGGGTGCCCGGCCACCGGCTCGTCGCCTGCCTGCAGAACCACGACCAGATCGGCAACCGGCCGCTGGGCGACCGGCTGCCCGTCTCCGCGCTCAAACTCGGCGCCGGGCTGCTGCTGACCTCGCCGTTCACCCCGATGCTGTTCATGGGGGAGGAGTGGGGGGCCGGCACGCCGTTCCTGTTCTTCTCCGACCACGTCGACCCGCAGTTGCGGGAGAGCGAAGGCGGGCGCAGGGAGCAGGAGTTCGACGGCTTCGGATACGCCTGGGACGCTCCCGACCCGTCGCGTGAGGAGACGTTCCTGCGCTCCAAGCTCGACTGGGACGAGGTGAAACAGGAGGTCCACTGGTCGCTGCTCTGCTGGTACCGCGACCTGATCGCCCTGCGCAAGGCGCTGCCCGAGCTGTCCGACCCGCATTTCGGCAGCGTCCGGGTGGAGTTCGATCCGGACGGGAAGTGGCTGGTGATGTGGCGGGGCTCGGTCTGCGTCACGGTCAACTTCGGTGCGGACTCGGTGACGTTGCCGGTGTCGGTGGGGGCGGCTCTGCTGGCGTCTGATGAGCCGGTCGCCGGGGGTGGAGATGGGGTTTGGCTGCCTGGGCAGAGCATGGCGATCTTCAGGTCTCCCAGTGGCCAGAAGAGTGGATCTGGATCACCTGCCTGACCATCCTGAAGAGCGGATCTGGATCACTCGGCTGGGCCTTCAGAGGAGTGGGGGTGGGCCACCTGACTGGCCCTTCAGGGGGCGGGTGTGGGTCACCCGTCTTGGTTTTCGGCGGCGGGCCTGGGTCGCTCGTCTGCACCTCCAGAGGAGCGGACTTGGATCATCGTTCTGAACATCGCTGGTCGGTTTGGCATTAGTCCGGCGGCCTGCAGGAGCTCAACGGATGCCGGATGGCGATGGCGGATGTCGGGTGTTCTTTGCCCATAGCCCCAGCTCCATCTGCCAAAACTTATCCCCAGAACGCCGTTCGCCTCCACGCCTCCACCTCCCGATCGCCGATCCTGGTGCCCCACAGCACCCCCGGAGGCTCAAATGAAGATCACTCTCCCCCTGCCTGCCCGTCTGACGTCCCACTTCGTCATCCCCGTCGAGCGCATCCCTTTCGACATCGAGTCGTTCGTGCCATGGCGGGTCGGCAGGCCGTACAGACGGGCGGTGAGCGCGGCCCTGGGCAGCCCGCTCCTGACCATCACCCATCACCGCTCCCCCTGGAGACCGGCCGGTGTCACGCTCGCGATCGAGGAGCGCCACCTGCTCCGCCGAGCCCAGCAGCACGTCGTGGTCTCCTCGACAGCACCTCCGCACGCGCTGCCCACCAGCATCCAGGTGGCCCGCGCGGCGGCGCGCGCGGTGGCGCAGGAGTGCGAGGGGCTGGTCATAGATCCGCTGACCGGCATCACACTGCTCACCTGCGATCGACACACCGACACCCCGACCACTCCCTCGCCCCAACACGGCTTCAGCGGCTTCCAACCGACATCTGGTCCGGCGCCTGGGCGGACCTCTAATCCGGTGCACGGGCCGGTAGCTGGTTCGATGCCCGGGCGAGTAGCCGACCCGACCTCTAGTCCAACCTCTGGCCCGACCCCCGGTCCGGCGCCTGGGCGGGTGGCGGGCCCGACCTCTGGCCAGGTGTCTGGTCCGGTGTCCGGATCGGCCTCTGGGCCGCTCCCCGAATCGGTCTCTAGGCTGGTATCTGGGCCGGTGTCCGAGCCGGTAGCCGGACCGACGCCCGGCTCGGTATCCAGGTCGGTGTCCGGACCGATCTCTGGATCGGCGTCCGGGTCGGTCTCTGAGTTGGCATCTGGGCCGGTATCCAGGTCGGCCTATAGGTCGCTGTCCGGATCGGCTTTCGGGTCCGTCGTCGGCGGACCGGGGTCCCGGGCGGTCGGTGGTCGGCGAGGAGACGACCCGGCTGCCTTTCCGGCAATCGGCGAGTCGCCCGTGTTCCGGCTGGCCGACGACTGGCTGGGCTGGGACGTGCAGGTGCACGGGGACGCCACCTGCCCGCCGTGGGATCCGGCTGACACCGGCGCCTGCGACTGTCTGCGCGTCACCTCCCGGGGACTGCGTCGCTTCGCCCTGCCCGAGATCACCTTGGACGGCGCAGCCTGCGCCCACAGCCTGTGCGCCACGAGTCTGCTCCGCAGAGTGGCACACCACCTCGTCACCGATCACCTGGCCTTCGTCGCGACCCACCCGGACGCCACCGAGCGCTCGATCGACGACCACGTACAAATAGCGACCTCAGCCGGGCACGGCGGCTCGCCATTCACCGTCCACCTCACCCCCTGCGACACCGACCCGACCAGCCACGGCCGCATCGGCCGCATCGGCCGGCTCAAGGTCGCCCCGGTTCCAGGCGCGGGCCAGGTCGCCTACCTCAGGGCCGACCCACCCCCTGGCACAGGCCAGGTCACCCACCTCAAGGTGGGCCCACCGTCGACCTTCGTCGGCTCCCTCAACGACTGGCTGTGCGCCACCCACCGCACCGCCCACGACATGCCGGCCGTCATCGGCTGCGATCTGACAGACCCGTCCCCAGCTCTCGTGGCATAAACCGGCCCACACCTCTCAGGAGGAACCCCGGCATGCGACGTGTCGGCCGTCACCGGCGGCGACCAGACGGACTCGTCCCCACCCTGTGGTGTGGCATAAACCGGCCCACAGGAACCCCGGCATGCGACGTGTGGGCGGTTATCAGCAGTGACCAGATGGACCCGACTCTCAGCCCCTGGCTGTGTGAACCGGCCCACACCCCAACCGGCCCACACCCAACCGGCTCACACCCCAACCGGCCCACACCCCCAGGAGGAACCCCATATGGTCGCCATTCGTAGAACCCATGTGGACGCTTTCGAAGACGTTGACCGTAAATTACGTGAGTCACGCGAGCAGATTCGCCGATTCGACCACCTGACCACCCGGCGGCAGGCGACAGCCGACCAGATCCGGGAGGTCACCAAGGTGACCGACTGGCTGGAGACACAACTGGCCAAAGAGCAGCACGACGTCGCCCGCCTGGAAGGCAGGCTCGGCGGCTTCCTGGCCGTACTCGCGACCCCAGTCGCGGGCTCCAAGGAGGACCGGCTGGCCAGGGAACGAGCCGAAGCCGAGGCCGCATGGGAGCGGCTGCACGGCCAGCGGAGGCGGCTCGACGATCTGACCGCCGACCTGGAGGACACCGACCGCGAGCTGGCCTCGATCGCGGGGGCACACCAGGCGTACGAGAAACTGCTGGCCGACAAGGAGCGGCTCCTGATCGGGCTGGGCAACGAACGCGGTCAGAAGCTGCTCGGCACATCGAAGAAGCTGGCCGACACGCAAGCCGACATCAGGGAACACCTTGAAGCCTGGCAAGCAGGCAAGGCCGCGGGCGAGGCGCTGGGCATCGTCCTGGCGCTGCTGAACAAGGCGCGCGGCGCGTCGACCTGGGACATGCTCGGCGGCGGTGTGCTGGCCGACGTGATCGAACACGGCCACCTGTCGAGCGCGGACCAGGCAGCCTGGCACGCCCAGCGAGCGCTCGACGTCTTCTCCCGCGAACTGGCGGACATCGGGTGGGTCGCCGAACTCCAGATGCCCAAGGTGGACACGCGGTGGTTCGTGGACTCGTTCTTCGACAACATCATCACTGACGCGCTCCAACACCAGCGCATCAACAAGACGCGCGACGCGGTGGCCTCGATCTCCCAATGGGTCGTCGAGACCGTACAGGCATTGGCCGGTCGCACCACGCAACTGGAAGCCCAGCACAGAGCACTGCTGGCGACGCGAGAGCAACTCCTCGCCGGCTGACCCTCTGGCAAGGGCCGGGGGATGGCCGGAGGGGCGAGGTTCGTCAGGTGCGGTCAGCTGATGGCTTCGGCGGCTGTCAGTGCCTCGGTGATGGCGGCCGGGATGTCCAGTACGGGGAAGATGACGTGGCGGATCACCCGGAGACGGTCCACGACCAGGATCAGGCGCTTGAGCCGCAGGGCCTGGCCGGCGCGGAAGGTGGGCAGGCGGAGAGCCGCCGCCAGGCGCAGGTCCATGTCCGAGAGCAGGGGGAACGGGATGTCTTCCGCGGCGGCGAAGGCGGCCTGCTCGTCGGGGCGTTGCGTGCTCACCCCATGGATGGCGATGTCATGGGCGGCGAACTCGGGATGCCTGTCGCGGAAGATACGGTTCTCGAGCGTGCAGCCCACTGCTCCGGGGACTTGATCCCAGCCGGGCGGTAGCGGCGCGGGCAGGCCCGTCGACGGGTACGCGAACAGAACCGTCGCCCGCGCGTCCGCCACGACATCGAGCGACGCCGTTCGCTCGCCGGGGTCGGTCTGGTCGGTGGTGAGTGGTGGACGGCTGATGAGGGCGGGCAGTCGCAGTGGATCCGGGATGTGGGTGCCCAGCAGGGCGTGTACGCGGGCGGCTTCCGGGCTTCGCGGGGCCGCCACCCCCGTGAGAGTGCCGTCGCCGAGGAGCCAGCGGTCCGCCCAGTCCTGCATCGTGATCAGCATAGGCGCCAGTGCCCAGCCCGCGTCCGTGAGCACGTACTCGTACCGCACCGGCCCGCTCTGATAGGGCTCACGAGTCAGCACCCCGTGCTCCACCAGGTGCTTGAGCCGTTCCGTGAGGACTTTGCGGGAAATGCCCAACTCGCCCAGCAGGTCGTCGAACCGGCGGTGGCCGCGGGTCACCTCGCGGACGATGAGCAGGCTCCACCAGTCGCCCATCACGGCGGCCGCCTGGGCGATCGAGCAGTCGGCGTCCTGCGAGCGCAGCTCTCTGATCATTCCCCGACTTTACCGTCAAGTGAGTCTCTGATAGAAACTTAGTCAGTTCCCAAAGGAGACTCATGAGCGTGGCATGGGCGACTCTGAGACGGTCGTGGTTGGTGACCAAGCGGGCCTACCCATGGTCATACTTCATCGGCACCCTGTTGCTGGGTGTCTTCACCATCGGGCTGGCCTACTTGGGGCTGCGGGCCGTGGCGGGCGGGGGGATATCCGCGGAGTTCCGCGGAAAGGCGGGCACCGGCGACTATCTCGGGTACATCGCCGTGGGCGCCGGCGCGTACATGTTCGTCGTCCACGGCATCCTCTGGACCGGCAAGGCGATGATCCAGGAGCAGCGCGAGGGCACCATGGGCGCGCTGCTCGTGGCTCCGGCGCGGCGCCTGCCGTACCTGCTGGGGTTCTCGGCGTTCGCCTTCACCGCGGTGGCGGTCGAGGTGGCGGTGTTGTTCGCGTGGGCGGCCTCGACCCGCTCAGACAGCCGCATGCCGTACGCAAGAGGATCAACCTGATCGCCGGCGGCGAGCGGATGGTCTACGCACGGATGACCGGCCGGGAGAATCTCTGGTACTTCGGCCAGCTCTACGACATCCCCACAAAGGTCCTCAAGCCGCGCATCGAAGAGCTGCTCGCACTCGTCGGTCTGACGAACGCCGCCGCCACCCGTGTCGAACAGTACTCGCGCGGCATGACCCAGCGCCTGTCCATCGCCCGGGGCCTGATCAACGACCCCGACTACCTGCTGCTCGACGAGCCCACGCTGGGTCTCGACGCGCCGATCGCCCGTGACCTGCGCAGGGTCGTCGCCGGGCTGGCCGAGCGGGGCAAGGGCGTCCTCCTCACCAGCCACTACCTGGCCGAGGTCGAGCAGCTCTGCGAGCACGTGTACGTGATCGGCGACGGCCGCCACCTCGCGGCGGGCTCGCCGGCCGAGCTGATGGCCCAGACCGGTTGCCACCGGACGGTCCGGGTCACGGTCACGAACCTGTCGCCACAGATCGAGGCCGCCGTACGGGCCTTCGACAGCCGCGTACGGCTTGCACCGGGCGGGGTGATCGAGCTGAACCATCCGGACGACCTGACCGGGGCGCTGACCACGGCGATCATCGAGGCGGGCGGCGCGCTCGGCGGGCTGGAGATCGTCGAGCCGTCCCTCGAGGACGCGATCCTCGCGCTGAGCGACCGCTCCCTGAAGGTGGTCGCGTGATCGCGCCGCACCCGAGTTGGTCGCCGTGCCGCACGGGGATGGGCGTGACGTCGACATGGTGCCGTCCCCGGATGGGCGCCACCCCGCCGTGGACCCGCGCGGAGGTGGGTGCGGCTCAGTCGTGGGCGGGTGTGGAGCGGGGTGCGGCTCCGGCGTGGTGCCGGACGGAGACCGGCGCCGGCTGTACGGCCTGCGCGCTCGTCGACCGCACCAGCCGGTGGCAGGTGATGACGTGAGGCACGCGGTGAAGGTCATGCGGGCCGAGGCGCTCAAGCAGCATCGCCAGATCTTCGGCAGCAAGCTGGTCCTGTTCTCGATGCTGGTTTGGCCGTTGCTGAAGCTCGCAGAGACCTACTACACGCTCCGGCCGCTGGCCGCGACGCCGGGCATCGCCGAACGCTGGCCGCTCGCCGCCGATCCGGAGCGGCTGCTCGCCTTCCTGGCCACGGGCGCGCTCGGGTTCACGTTCTTCTTCTCGCTGGTGCAGTCGGCCTGGCACTTCTCCTTCGAGCGCCAGACCGGCACGCTGGAGCTCCTCTTCCTGTCACCCGCGAACCGGCTGGTCGTGGTCATCGCCAACGGGTTCGCCGCGCTGGTGCAGAACGCCTGGCTGTTCGCCTGTTTCGCGGTGGCCATGTTCACGCTGCTGGACGTGGTGAACGTGGCCCACCCCGCCATGTACGCGGTGGTCTTCCTGGCCATGCTGGTGCCCGCGGTCGCGTGGGGCGCGTTCCTGAACAGCCTGCTGATCTTCTCCAGGGACGCCGCCTTCCTCTACACGCTGCTGGACGATCCGATGTGGTTCGCCAGCGGGGTGCGGCTGCCGGTGTTCGCGCTGCCCGGCTGGATCCGGGCCGTCGGCTCGGTGCTCCCGCTCACCGGCAGCCTGGCGGTCGTACGTGGTGCGCTGCTCGACGGGCAGGGCCTCGGCGACCTGGCCGGAGAGCTGGCGGGGCTGGCCGTACTGTCCGGAGCCCTGCTGCTCGCGGCGGTCGTCGCGCTCCGGCTGGGAGAGGCACGAGCCCAGCGAACCGGCCAGCTACGCCTCTTCTGAGGTGAACTGGGGCGCCCTGTCAGCGGCTGAGCACCTGCCGGAGCACCCGTTCGAGGGTGGTCGCGGGATCCGGGTCGGCGTACGGCGAGCGCCAGGCGACGTAGCCGTCGGGCCGGATCAGCACGGCGCCACCCCTGTCCACGCCGTACCTCTCCGCCCAGCAGCCTTCGACGTCCATCAGCTCCTCGTCCACCAGCACGCGCGTGAGCTGGATGCGCAGCCGCTCCTTGATCAGCCGCCCCGCGTCCATCCAGGACTGCCCCCCGGGACCGGCGATCAGCACGAAACCGGATCCGAACAGGTCGATGGTCGAGATCAGCTGCCCGTCCCAGTCGAGCGGCACGTGCGGGGCGCGGCTGCCCGGACGCCCGGTCGGTATGCGCGGATCCTCAAGGATCGACCCGTCGTCATCGGGCTCCTCCAGGATCGCCGTCGAGTGGTAGCGGTATCCGATCATGGCGGCCATGGGGTCTTCGAGCGGTTCCGGGTGCTCGGTACGCATCGCGGGAGGCATCCGGTAGCCGAGGTTCGCGAGCTGGGCGTCGGCCGTCAGCGTGCCGATGGGACGGCGTTCGGCGTCGTAGGTGTCGAGGAAATCCGGCCCTGCCTGCCCGGTCGCCACCAGCCAGAGCCGCCACGCGATGTCGCAGCCGTCCTGGAGCGCCGTGCTGCCGCCCTGCCCGCCGGTGGGCGGCATCGTGTGGGCCGCGTCGCCGGCCAGGAACACCCGCCCGCAGCGGTATTGGTCGGCCAGGACGTGCGCCATGGCGAAGGTGGTCTTGTCGAGCACCCGTACGTCGAGGTCGGGCACGCCGGTCGCCACCCGTATCAGCTCGACGCAGCGCTCCTCGGTGAAGTCGTCCTCGCTCTCACCCTTGGCGGGGTCGTAATTGATGCCCAACACATGCATGCCCACGCCCGTGCCGGTCACGATGGCGCCGGTGAAGACCTCGTTCTGCAGGTACCAGAGCGTGACCTCGCGCTCCCGTACCAGCTCCGTCAGGTCGGCATCGAACATGATCGAGCACATCAGCCCCAGCTCGCCCTTACCCGAAGTGGGGATGCCGAGCTGGGCACGGAGCGGGCTGCGGGAGCCGTCCGCGGCGACCACGTAGTCGGCCCGTACGACACTGTCGACGCCGTCGGCCCGGATGACCGCCGTGACCCCCTCGGCGTCCTGCTCCAGTGAGACCAGCTCGGTGGAGAAGCGCAGGTCGGCCCCCAGCTCCTCGGCCTTGGCCCGCAACACCCGCTCGACCTCCGCCTGCGGGGCGCCCACCTGGGGGACGGGCGTGATGTCGGCGAGGAAGGCGAAGTCGTCCTTGTCGCCGGTCACGATCATGTGCGGGTTCGGGTCGGTCAGGTTCGCCGCGATCGCGATGCGCACGCTGTCACCGATGCCCTGCCAGATGTCCCGCAGCGACTGCTCGACCCCGGGCACCGGCCGCAGTAACTCGACGGCTCTGGGGCCCATCCCGAACGCCTTGGGCTGGACCGACGTACTGGGGTGCCGCTCGACCAGCATGACGGGCACGCCACGCCACGCCAGCAGCGCGGCCGCGCTCAGTCCGGCATAACCGCCGCCGACGACAAGAACGGGTACTCGTTCGTGCACTCAACCCACCTCCTGGAACGCGTAGTATCGCGTTGTTGCCGAGCAACACGATATGTCGCGTGTGTGGACGGGTCAAGACATATCTCGAAATGTACTAAGGGCGGGTGCGGCGACGACTGGGAGGTTCGTCACACGACCGTCTCGATCACTGTGACGGTCCGGCGTGGCTGCGTCCTGGCGAACGGCATGATCGGGATGTCGCCCGCGGCCCCCGGATGGCACCCCGCGCCGTTGACGTGCGTGAGCGCGAAGCCTCTTACGCGGGGGGTGTTGTAGGAGTAGCCGTTGGCGCCCGCGGCGTTGGTCTGGTCGCCCGCCGTGTTGGTCGGGCTCCACGAGATCATCCCGAACGGCAGGACGGCGCCGGGATAGGTGTTGCCGCCGTTGGCCGATCCGATCAGCGGATCGACGTGGCGTACGGGATCGGTGACCTTGGCGGGGGAGGAGGTTGCGGCTGCCGGGACGGCGAGGGCCGTGCTGAGCACGGTGCCGATGATCGCGGCGGCGAGCCACGAACGGGGAGAGAACACCTCGTGATCACACCGGCTCACACTAACCGAGCCATGAACGCGCACGTAAGCCCGGAAGTCCGGACAGACAATCCCGGGTGGGTCAGGGGCCGCCTTGCCGGCCGACCCCAGCCACGGCCACCGGTCAGGACAGGTGGCGTTCGAGAGACTCGATCTTGCTGGTCATGCCGTCGGTGACGCCGGCCCTGAGGTCGGCCTTCAGCACCAGGCTGACCCGCGGCGCCACCTCGGCCACCGCGTCCACCGCCCGCTTGACCACCGACATGACCTCGTCCCACTCACCTTCGATGGTGGTGAACATGGCATCCGTCCGGTTGGGCAGCCCGCTCTCCCGCACCACCCTGACGGCGCGCGCGACCGGCTCGGCGACCCCCTCGCCGACGCCCAGCGGCGTGATCGAGAACGCGACGATCAACTCAGTGTCCTCTCAGCTCACAGCTCACTGGCGCACCAGGTCACAGCGCGGGCCACGATGCCGATCGAACAGACGTCGTGGCCCGCACTGGACTCAGGAGTGCTCGTGGTCTTCCTCTTCCTCTTCCTCGCTGGGGCCGTCGGAGGGCTCGACGCCCAGGACGGCCTCGCGCGGCTCGATCTCGTCGATGTGGTCGACGAGCTGCAGGACGTGGTCCGGCTCGATCAGCCACTGCAGGGCCGACGCGCCGGTGTCGTCGGAGTTGACGAGCTCCACCTGCTCGGCCCGCTCTTCCTCGGTGAGGTCGGCGTCGGGGTGGCGGATTTCGGCCAGCGCCGCGGCCTGCAGCGCGTCCACGTCGAGCACCTCGACGGTCAGCTCGACCGTCAGGCGCAGGAACTTCTCGTTATCACTCATGGCGAAGATGCTAGGGCAGCTTCCACTCGACAGGACCGGCGCCTTGCTGAACGAGGAGCTCATTGGCGCGGCTGAACGGCCGGGAGCCGAAGAATCCGTTGCGCGCCGACAGCGGAGACGGGTGCGCGGACTCGATGCGCGGCACGCTGCCGAGCATCGGCGCCAGGTTGCGCGCGTCGCGGCCCCACAGGATCGCGACCATCGGCTTGTCGCGGGCCACCAGCGCGCGGATGGCCTGCTCGGTGACCTCTTCCCAGCCCTTGCCCCGGTGGGAGGCGGGCTTGCCGGGCATCACGGTGAGCACCCTGTTGAGCAGGAGTACGCCCTGGTCGGCCCAGGGGGTCAGGTCGCCGTTGGACGGTCGCGGCAGCCCGAGGTCGGTCTCCATCTCCTTGTAGATGTTGAGCAGGCTGCCGGGCAGCGGCCGCACATCGGCGGCGACGGAGAACGACAGCCCGATGGGGTGACCGGGCGTGGGGTAGGGGTCCTGGCCCACGATCAGCACCTTGACCTCGTCGAAGGGCTGGTTGAAGGCGCGCAGTACATTGGCGCCCGCGGGGAGGTATTGCCGGCCTTCGGCGATCTCATTGCGGAGGAACTCGCCCATGTGGGAGATGCGCTCGGAGACGGGCTCCAGCGCACTGGCCCATCCGGCTTCGACGACTTCGTTCAAGGGACGACTGGCCATGGCTGTTGAGCTTAGCCAGGTCTGGTACGGCTTGCGGTCCGAATCCGGTGGGCCGCCGTACCAGAATGATCACAGCGTGGGCTTGCCCCGCTGGAACAGCCAGTGGTCGAAGAGCGTGCCGAGATCCCGGCCCGAGACCCGCTGGGCCAGGGCGGTGAAGGCGGCGGTGTCGGCGTTGCCGTACTTGTGATCGTTGACCCAGGTCCTGAGGATGGTGAAGAACACGCGGTCGCCGACCGCGCCGCGCAGGACGTGCAGCGTCATCGCGCCGCGCGAGTAGACGGGGTCCCCGAAGAGGCTGGCCGCGCCGCCCGGGTCGGCGGTGGGCGTCTGCCAGAACTTGTCCTCCGGGGCACGGCTGTAGGCCTCGTCGAAGGAGTCCTGGAGCTTCTTGGTGCCCAGCTTGTCCTGCCAGAGCCATTCGGCGTAGGTGGCGAAGCCCTCGTTGAGCCAGATGTCCTTCCAGCGCGTCGGCGTCACGGCGTCGCCGAACCACTGGTGGGCGAGCTCGTGGGAGAGCAGCGGCTCGCTCGGCACTTGGGGGAAGATGGGGCGGGTCTGCGTCTCCAGCGAGTAGCCGACGTCCGACGCGCGGTCGATGATGCCACCGGTCGAGGAGAACGGGTAGGGGCCGAAGAGCGAGCCGAAGTAGTCAAGGATGGGTTTGTGGCGCTTCGCGAAGTCCCCGGCTTTCGCAGCGTTCCGCGGGTCCACGGCGGTGATTACGCGGAAATTTCCGATCTTGGTGTCGGAAAGTTCGAACTTTCCGATGGTGACGGTCGAGAGGTAGCTGGCCATGGGCTCCCTCTCGTTCCACACGTACGTCGTGCGGCCCCCCTGGGACGTCCGCGACACCAGGTCGCCGTTCGCCACCGCGACCCGCGTGCTCGGCACGGTCACCGTGAAGCGGTACGTGGCTTTGTCCGTCATGTGGTGATTGCCGGGATACCAGGACATGGCCCCTTGAGGCTCGTTGGCGTTGAACACCCCGTCATCCGTACGGATCCAGCCGTCGTGTGAGCCGTCCGGGTCGACGACGTACGTCGGCTTGCCGTCGTAGCGGACCACGACGGAGAAGGGGCGCCCGGAGGCCAGCCCGCCGGGCGGGGTGACCACGAGCTCAGGACCGCTGCGCCGGAACGAGGCCGCCGCGCCGTTCACCACCACGGACCGCACGGTCAGGGTGTCGACGAGATCCAGGTCGAAGCGGCTCAGCTCCTGCGTGGCCCGGGCGGTGATCGTCGCCACGCCGCTCAGCCGGTTGGGTCCCGGATCGTAGCTCAGCGCGAGGTCGTAGTGCGCGGCGTCGTAGCCCCCGTTGCCCTGCTGGGGGAAGTACGGATCACCCGCGCCCTCGGCGCCGGCGCCCGCACCGGCGGAGCCGGGGCCAAGAGCGATGAAGGTGGCGACCGCCGCCGCGAGGAGCTTCATGAGTGAATTTTAGGGGCCGTCGGAGAGAGCGTGACGGGCGCCCGCCTGCCCCCCTCGGCAGGCGGGCGCCCATGCCCCCGCACCTGGCCGGCACATGTGGAGCTACTTCACCGAACCGGCCATCATGCCCTGCACGAAGTAGCGCTGGAAGGCGAAGAAGAGGACCAGCGGGATGATCAACGACAGGAAGGCGCCCGACGAGAGGATGTCGACGTTCGACCCGAACTGCCGCATTTGAGACTGGAGCGCCTTGGTCATCGGCTGGTTGTCCGTGTCGGCGAAGACCAGCGCGATGAGCATGTCGTTCCACACCCACAGGAACTGGAAGATGCCGAGCGAGGCGATCGCCGGCTTGCCGAGCGGGAACACCACCCGCACGAAGATCTTCACCTCCGACGCCCCGTCCATCCGCGCCGCCTCCAGCAGGGAGGCCGGGATGCCGACGAAGAAGTTCCGGAGCAGGAAGATCGCGAACGGCAGCCCGAACGCCACGTGGAACAGCACCACGCCGGGGATCGTGCCGAAGATGCCGACGCCGCCGTAGAAGATGGCGACCGGGATCAGCGCGATCTGGATCGGCACGATGAGCAGCCCGACCACGATCAGGAACGACAGGTCACGGCCCGGGAAGTCCATCCACGCGAACGCGTAGGCGGCCATCGCGGCGATCCCGATCACCAGGACCGTGGTCGGCACCGTGATGAACACGGTGTTCCAGAAGGAGGAGGTGAAGCCGCTGGCCAGGAGGTTCTTGTAGTTCTCGATGGTCAGCTCGGCGGGCTTGGTGAAGACGGTCCACCAGCCCTCGGCGCCGTTGACCGCCGGGGAGCGCAGCGAGACGACCATCAGGCCGAGCGTCGGGACCAGCCAGAACAGGCCCAGCAGCACCATCACGACCTGGACGGCGCCGCCGCCGAGACGGTCGACGATGCGCGTGATCACATTCCGGCGGGGCGCGCCCGCATGGACCTCGGCAGGAGCCGAGGCGGTTGCCGTCGTCATGTGTCCTCCCTTCTGAACCGGCGGATATTCATGATCATGAAGGGGAGGACCAGGATGAGCAGGAAGATGGCGAGCGCGCTGCCCAGCCCCTGGTTGTTCCCACCGCCGAACGAGACCCGCCACATCTCCAGCGCGACCACGTTCGACTGCGGCTGGACCGATGGCGGCGCGATGATGAAGACCAGGTCGAACACCTTCAAGGTATTGATGATCATCGTCACGAAGACGACGAGCAGCACCGGCGACAGCAGCGGCACGGTGATCCGGCGGAACACCTGCCACTCCGTGGCGCCGTCGATGCGGGCCGCCTCCAGCGAGTCACGCGGGATGGCCGCCAGCCCGGCCGCGATCAGCACCATGGCGAACCCGGCCCACACCCAGACGAACGCGCCGATGATCGCGGGGGTGATGAGCGTCGGGCCGAGCCAGGTCAGGCCGTGGTAGGACGCCTCGAAGTTCGACTGCGGCAGCCGTACGACATAGGAACCCGCGGCCAGCCCGTCGAAGCGGAAGGAGCCGTCGTCGGCCGTCGTGGCGGTGCCGGCCACCTGGCCGTCCTTGACCGCCTCCACGGTCATGCCGGGCAGGCCCTTCTCGGTGGCGTCGGGCGTGCCGTTCTTGCCGCCGCCGCCCGGGGTGAAGTCGAACCACACCGTTCCGGACAGGGCGTTGCCCGGCGGCGCGGCCTTGGCGGGCTGGGCGGCGCTCGGCATGATGTTCGGCTTGATGCCGACGATCGGGATGAGCACCGGCTGGCCCGACTGGACGGGCTGCTTGGTGACGATCGCGCCCTTGTCCGCCACGACGCCCGACTGGTCGCCCTCGCGGGGTCGCGCGTCCGGGTAGCCCTGGGAGGAGGAGAACGTGTCGTGCACCGTGGTCAGGATGGCGTTGGCGACGCCCTTGCCCGGGTCCTCGTCGTACACGAGCCGGAAGATCACGCCCGCGGCCATCAGCGAGACCGCCATCGGCATGAAGACGATCAGCTTGAACGCGGTCGCCCACTTGATGCGCTCGGTGAGCACCGCGAAGATCAGGCCCAGCGTCGTCACCACGATCGGGGCGACGACCACCCAGATCAGGTTGTTCCTGATCGTGGTGAGCATGCCCGAGTCGGTGAAGATCGTGGCGTAGTTGCCCAGGCCCACGAATCCGCTGCCGGTCGCGTCGAACAGGCTGCGGAAGATCGAGTAGACGATGGGGTAGACCACCCAGATTCCCAGCAGCAGGGCCGCTGGGAGAAGGAAGGCGATCGCGACCGTCGGCGAAGGGCCGAGGCGTCGTTGCGTGCGGGGGGTTTCAGCCGGTCCGGAGGCGGGCCCGCGCGAGGTGTCGTCCTCGCGCGGGGCCTTCGGGCCGTCCACCTTTTCGGTCACGGCCTTACCTCTTACTTCCAGGCCTTCTTGGCCTCATCTTCGAGCTTGGTCTGCGCGCCCTTGATGTCGCTCGGGTTGCGCAGGAAGTCCTGCAGCACCTTCCACTCGCCCTTGCCGTCGGTACCGCCGAAGGCGCTGGGCGCCAGGTCGGACATGTCATAACGGACGGCGTCACCGGCGGAGATGATCGTCTGCCCGAGCTGCTTGGTCAGCGGGTCCGGGTAGTTGTCGGGGGAGACGTTCTTGTTCGGCGACAGGTAACCGGGCAGCTTGGCCCAGATCTCGCCACCCTCCTTGGAGGCGAGGAACTGCAGCAGCGCCATGGCCCCGGGGGTGTCCTTCATCGCGACCGCCACGTCGCCGCCCAGCACGACCGGAGCGGTGTCACCGGCCTTGGGGAACGGGAAGATCTTGGCATCCTCGCCGACCTTGGCGCCGTCCTGCGTCGCCTGGGTGGCGACGAAGTCGGCCTCGATGACCATGGCCGCCTTCTTCTGGCCGAACACCTTGGTCACGCAGGTCGGGAAGTCGGTCTGCAGCGCGCCGGAGCTGCCGTCGAGGACGAACTCCTTCTTGCCCACGATCTGCTGGATCTTCTGCAGAGCCGTGGCGACGCTGGCGTCCGTCCACGGGATCTCGTGCTTGGAGAGCTTGTCGTAGTTGTCCGGACCCGCGCTCGACAGGTAGACGTTCTCGAACAGGTCGGTCAGCGTCCAGCCGGAGGCGCCGCAGAGGGAGAACGGCGCCGTGCCGGAGTCGGCGATCGTCTGGGATGCCTTGACCAGCTCGTCCCAGTTCGTCGGCGGCTGCACGCCCGCGTCCTCGAACGCCGGCGCGCGGTACCAGACCAGCGACTTGTGCGCGGCCTTGATCAGCACACCGTAGGGCTTGCCGTCGGCGGAGCCCAGTTCCTTCCAGTACGGCGTGTAGTTGTTGTCGATCTCCTGGGTGACCTCGGCGGTCAGCGGCTTCAGCGCGTTCTGCTTGGAGTACTGCTGCACCAGGCCCGGCTGCGGCAGGACCGCCACGTCGGGCGGGCTGCCGCCCTGGATGCGCGGGCCGAGGTAGGCACCGGTGTCCTCACCGGTGGAGGCATAGGTGACCGTGGCGCCGGTCTTGTCGGAGAAGGCCTTGAGCACCTTCTCGAAGTTCTTCTGCTCCTCGCCGGTCCACTTGGCGGCGATCTCGAGCTTGACGCCCTGGAGTGTCTTGCCCCCGCCACTCGCCGACGCGGAACCCGACGTTGTGGGCTGGGTGGTCGTCGGCGCGTTTCCGCACGCGGCGACCGCTACCGCGAGCCCTGCCAGGATCGCTGCTGCTCTGGCTTTTCGCATGGCTGCCTCACTGTGTTCTGATGATCTCTTGCAGTTCGGACTTCATGGAGGCCGCGACGTCGTCGGCGGACTCGGTGTAGGGAGGGCTCAGCGCCTTGGCGACCGAGCTGGCGATCACCAGGCTGAGCTGGTTGTAGTTCGCGCTGACCGGCCGCGGCTTGGCGGCGAGGATGCTCTCCTTGAGTACGGGCAGATAGGGGAAGCGCTTGATCAGGGCCGGGTCGTCATAGAGCTCGGTCCACACCGGCGGGAACGAGCCGTCGGTGAGCACCCGCCGCTCGTTCTCCAGGCCCGTGAAGTAGCGGATGAACTCCTGAGCGGTGTGCTGATGCTTGGAGTAGGCGCTGACGGCCAGGTTGACCCCGCCGAGCGTGCTCGACCCCGGGCCGTTGAGCCCGGGAAGCCTGGTCACCGCGAACTTGCTGCCGAGCTTGGCCGTCGCCGGCCCGTACGCGTGGGGCCAGTTGCGGGCGAAGGCCAGCCGCCCTTCCTGGAAGGCCAGGCGGGACTCCTCCTCCTTGTACGACAGCGACTCCTTGGGGATCCAGCCCTCGCGCAGGCCCTGGATGAGGAAGTCCAGGGCGATCCTGGCCTTGGCCGGGTCGAGGGTCACCTCCGTGCCGTCGGGGCTGAGTATCTGCCCGCCCGCCGACTGCACGGCCTCGGAGAAGTTCACGGTCAGCCCCTCGTACGCGAGGAACTGCCCGGCGTAACCCCCGATGTCCCGCTTTTTCGTGACCTCTAGGGCTTTTTCGCGAAGCTCCGCCCAGGTGCGCGGCGGTTTCTTGATCAGGTCCGTTCGGTAGTAGAGGAGGCCGGCATTGCTCGTGTACGGCACCGCCCACAGCTTGTTCTTGTAGACCGCCGTGTCCACGACGGGCGGCAGGAGCCTGTCGAGCGGGAAGAGCCCGCGCTCCAGGGGGATGATCCAGCCGTTCTCCGCGAACTCGGCGGTCCACACCACGTCCAGCCCGAGCACGTCGTAGCGGTTGCTCCGGGCCTGGAGATTGGCCACCATCTGCGCGCGCTGCTCGTCGGCGGCCTCGGGGAGTTCGAGGAGCGTCACCTTCTCGGCCGGGTGGGCCTGGTTCCAGCGATCCAGCAGGGGTTGCAGGTACGCCGTCGTGTCGCGTCCGGTGGCGAAGGTGATCGGGCCGGTGCCGCCCGTGCCGGTATCGCCGCCGACCTCGTCGCCCGTCGCCGCACAACCGGCCGCCAGGGAGACGGCCAGCATGATCGGCAACGAGCGAAGCACCCGATGACCTCCCGGTTCAGAAAGGATTACATTCGTGTTAGGTAGATGCATTTATGTTATGCACACATGTAATCTGGCGGTCAACGGAGTAGCGCGTAACGCATCCGTAACACAAGGGGGAGGTGGGGCTTGCGGTTGCACCTGCTGGCGCTCCTGGCCAAGGAACCTGCCCATGGATACGAGCTCAAACAGGCCCTTGAGCAGACCTTCGGCAGCGCCTATCCCTCCCCCAACATCGGCCAGATCTATGTGACGCTCGGCAGGCTGGAGAAGGACGGCCTGGTCAGAGCCGTCGACGTGGAGCAGTCCAACCGGCCGAACAAGAAGGTCTACTACCTGACGGCCAAGGGCCGCGACGTGCTCACCACCTGGGTGGACGAGCCGACCGAGGGCCCGCGGGTGCGCGACGAGTTCTTCATGAAGCTCGTGCTGGCCCCGCTCACCGGCATCGCCGACCGGATGGCCCTCATCAACCGGCAGCGCCGGCACTATCTTTCGCTCATGAGCGACCTCAACGACCTCCTCTCCCGCACGGCACCCGCCGACAGCGTGGCGGTCCTGCTCATCGAGGGGGCCATGCTGCACCTGCAGGCCGACCTCGACTGGCTGGCACGGTGTCAGGAGGATCTGGCATGAGCGTGATCAAGACCGTCAACCTGGTGAAGATCTACTCCGACGGCGCGGTGCCCGTACCGGCCGTACGAGGGGTGGATCTGCAGGTGGAGCCCGGCGAGTTCGTCGCGATCATGGGGCCGTCAGGGTCGGGCAAGTCGACGCTGGTGCACATGCTCGGCGGGCTGGACACCCGCACCAGCGGCGAGATCTGGCTCGACGAGAAGCGCGTCGACACGCTCTCGGAGAGCGCCTGGGCGCTGCTGCGGCGCAAGAAGGTCGGCTTCGTCTTCCAGTTCTTCAACCTGGTCGCCAACATGACCGTGGCCGACAACGTGGAGCTGCCCGCGCTACTGGCCGGGGCCTCGCCCAGAGACGCCCGCGAACGCCGCCAGAGCCTGCTGGGCGCCCTCAACCTCACCGAACGCGCCGACGCCGCGCCCGGCCAGCTCTCCGGCGGCGAGCAGCAGCGGGTCGCGCTGGCCCGCGCGCTGGCCAACCAGCCGAGCGTGCTGCTGGCCGACGAGCCGACCGGCAACCTCGACAGCCGCAACACCCGCGACGTGCTCCGGCTGCTCAGCGACGTGCACAAGGATGGCCAGACCATCGTCATGGTCACCCACGACGCCCGCGTGGCCGCCCTCGCGGACCGCCTGGTGTCGCTGTTCGACGGCGCGATCGTCGACGACGGCCGGATCGCCCGCAGGCGTACGGGGACGGCCGGCGAGGTGATCGACCTCCGATGAGCTCAGCGAAATGAGCACGGCCAGGGCGGGCAGCCGGTGGATCAGGGCCGACCTGCGGGCCAGGCGGGGCCAGGCGCTGCTCACCGTGCTCGCCGTGGCCGGGATCGTGGCCGCGCTGATCACCGCCGTCACCCTGCTGGAGGACGGCACCAACCCGTGGCGCAGCCTGTTCGCCCAGACCGACGGCGCCCACGTGTGGTTCTACACCAAGGACAGCCCCCAGGTCGCGCTGGGCGGCATCGACGGCGTCACCCAGACCGCGGGCCCCTACAGGTCCGCGCCCGTCACCGTGGTCCAGGACGGCAAGAAGGAGCCCGCGGCGCTGCGCGCGATGCCCACCACGCCGCCCCGGGTGGCGCACCCGGTCGTGGCCGAGGGCCGCTGGCTCGACCCCGCCCAGTCCGACGGCGTGGTGGTCGAGCGCTCCTTCGCCAGGGCGCTGCGGCTCAAGCTCGGCGACGCCTTCTCCATCATCGCGCTGAGCGGTGAGCGCCACACCCTGTACGTACGCGGCATCGCCGACTCCGCCGAACAGGGCTTCTACCCCGAGTGGACGCCCGGCCTGGCCTGGGTGCTGCCTGCGACGCTCGATCGGATCGAGCCCATGCTCGGCCGCAGCGAGTGGGTGACCGGCCTGCGCCTGGCCGACCCCGACGCCACCCAGGTGGTCTCCCAGCGCGTCGTGGTCATGCTGGAGGACCAGCTGCAGCGCGTCTACACCTGGCGCGAGGTACGCGCCGCGATGGAGCTCGACAACCGGCTGCTCGGCACGCTGCTGGCGCTGTTCGGCGTGGTCGGGCTGGTCGCCGCCGCCCTGGCGCTGGCCAACGCGGCCGGCGGGCGGGTGCTCGGCCAGCTGCGCGACCTGGCCACGCTCAAGTCGATGGGCTTCACCAGGGGCCAGCTCGCCCTGCTGCTCCTGGTCGAGCACGGCGCCCTCGGCCTGCTCGGCGTCGGCGTCGGCACGCTCGCCGGATGGGCGGTGACGGTGGCGGTGCTCGGCACGACCTCCGTCGCGCCCGTGCCCGTGCTGGCCATCGTCGGCGGCACTGCGCTGACCGTGCTCGCCGCGGTCGGAGTGCCGGCCTGGCGCGGCGGGCGCACCCCGCCCATCCCCGGTGCCCCCGCGGCGCCGCCGCGCGGCCACCTGTCCCGTCTGGCCAGGCTGGGCCTGCTCGTACGGCTGCCACCCGCGCTCGTCCTCGGCACCCGCGACGCCTTCACCAGGCGGCTGCCCGCGTTCCTGACCGCGTTCGGCCTGGCCGTGCCGATGATGATGATCACGATCGGGCTCGGCGTCTGGGCCACGCTCGACAACTTCCTCAGCCACCCCGAGCAGGTCGGCCAGCACGCCAGCCTGTACGTCCGGCCGGGCAAGCTGGAGGCGGCCGACGCCCAGCGCATCGCCGAGTCCGACAGGGCCGTCCAGAGCGTCTACGCGGGCACCGACGTCAACGCCCTGGCCCCCGGCGCGGCCCGCTCGGTCAGGGTGCGGGCCATCGGCAGCTCGGCCGACCCCTACCCGTTCCCGGTCGTCGAAGGCCGCATGTACGGCCAGCCCGGCGAGGCCGTCGCGGGGCAGGGGCTGCTCAACCTGCTCGGCGCCAGGATCGGTGACCGGATCCGGCTGACCGTCGGCGGCTCGCCGCTGATCGTGCGGATCGTCGGCCGCACGGTGGAGCCGGACCTCGACGGCGAGGTGCTGTCCGTGGGGCTCGACAGCCTGGCGGCCAAGGACTCCGTGCCCCCCGAGTTCTATGCCCTCGCGCTGCGCCAGGGCGCCGATCCGGGCGAGGTGCGCGACAGGCTGCTGGCGACCTCGGGGGAGAGTCTCGACGTGCAGCGGGTGGTCAACCCGGCCGACCGGCTGTCGGTCATCCGGGTGGTGATCGTGGCGCTGATCGCGGTGCTGGCGCTGATCGGCCTGGCGAACCTGCTCACGGCCAGCGCCCTGGGGCTGCGCGACCACGCGTTCGATCTGGCCGTGCTCAAGGCGATGGGGCTGACCCCGCGGCAGGTGATGGCCACCCTGGTGACGGGCACCGGGCTGCTGGTCGTGCTGGGCATCGTGGCCGGCACGGCGGCCGGGGCCTCGGTCGTGACCGGGCTGATCGACCTCCAGGGCTACACCAGCGGGGTCGGGGCGGGCATCGGCCGCCCGCCCTCGGTCCTCACGCTGATCGTCGCCGTGCTGGTCGCCGTGGGCGCGGCGCTCGCGGTCGCGCTCATCCCGGCCCGCCGCGCGGCCCGCGCCCAGGTGCCCGTCACCTCACGCTGAAACGACCTCTTTGTCCTTGATCTCAGGGTCCCCCAGGCCCTTCAGCGCGAACCAGTAGAACCCGTGGCTCGGCAGCGTGAGCAGGTAAGGCAGCTCGCCGATCTTCGGGAAGTGCACTCCGCCCCGCGCCTCCACCGGCGTCATGCCCGTGAAGCGGCGCAGGTCGAGCTCCACCGGCTGGGGATACTTCGACAGGTTGTTCACGCACAGCATGACGTCGTCGCCGTACTCGCGGACGTAGGTGAGCACGCTGTTGTTGGAGGACCACATTTCGGTGTAGGCGCCGAGGCCGAACACCGGGTGGCTGCGGCGGATCTCCAGCATCTTGCGGGTGAAGTGGAGCAGCGAACCCTCGCTGCGCTGCTGCGCCTCCACATTGACCGCCTGGAAGCCGTAGATCGGGTCCATGACCGCGGGCAGGTAGAGACGCCCTGGATCGGCGGAGGAGAAGCCAGCGTTGCGGTCGGGGCTCCACTGCATCGGCGTGCGCACCGCGTCGCGGTCCTCCAGCCAGATGTTGTCGCCCATGCCGATCTCGTCGCCGTAGTACATGACCGGCGAGCCCGGCAGGCTCAGCAGCAGGGCCGTGAACAGCTCGATCCGGTCCCTGTCGTTGTCCAGCAGCGGCGCGAGCCGGCGGCGGATGCCCAGGTAGGCCCGCATGCGCGGGTCCTTGGCGTACTCGCTGTGCATGTAGTCGCGCTCTTCCTCGGTCACCGTCTCGAGCGTGAGCTCGTCGTGGTTGCGCAGGAAGATGCCCCACTGGGCCGTGTCGGGCAGCTTGGGGGTGCGCGACATGATCTCCGAGATGGGCTCGCGCGTCTCCTTCTTGACCGCCATGTAGATACGCGGCATGAGCGGGAAGTGGAAGGCCATGTGGCACTCGTCGCCGCCCACGGTGGGGTCGCCGAAGTATTCGACGACGTCCTCGGGCCAGCCGTTCGCCTCGGCCAGCAGCACCCGGTCGGGGTAGAGGCGGTCGACCTCGGCGCGGACCTTCTTCAGGTACGCGTGCGTCTCGGGCAGCCCCGCGCACGCCGTGCCCTCCCGCTCGAACAGGTAGGGCACCGCGTCCAGCCGGAAGCCGTCGATGCCGAGGTCCAGCCAGAACCGCAGCACCTCCAGCATGGCCTCCTGAACGGCCGGGTTGTCATAGTTCAGGTCCGGCTGGTGGTGGAAGAAGCGATGCCAGTAGTACTGCTTGCGCACCGGGTCGTAGGTCCAGTTGGACTCCTCCGCGCCGATGAAGATGATCGGGGCGTCGGGAAAGCCGGTGGGCTCGTCGGACCACACGTAGAAGTCGCCGTACGGCCCTTCCGGGTCGTGCCGCGACGCCTGGAACCAGGGATGACGGTCACTCGTGTGGTTCATCACCAGGTCGGTGATGATCCGCAGCCCGCGCTCGTGCGCCGACTCGATCAGATGGACGAAATCCCCGAGGTCCCCGAAGTCCGGAAGGATCTTCATATAGTCGGAAATGTCATACCCGCCATCGCGCAGCGGCGACTCGTACAAGGGCAGCAGCCAGAGGCAGTCGACGCCCAGCCATTCCAGATAGCCGAGCTTCTCCGTGAGACCACGCAGGTCTCCGGTGCCGTCGCCGTTGGAGTCCTTGAACCCTCGGACAAGAACTTCGTAGAACACCGCCCGCTTGTACCAGGAGGGGTCTTCCGAGACGAACGCCTCGGAAATCGGCTCCGGAGTTGGGGATGCGTTGATCATATGTCGCTCACAGAAGGAGATGTGGGCAGGACGGAGTCACCGGTTTCCCCGGCGCTAACTAGCTGGTGACCGCGCCGCCTGAGGTCGTCATCCCTGCGAACCTCATGCCCTGAACGGACCGGATTTGTGACCCGGTGCCCGCTTGTGCGGCGCTTACGGGCCGAACACTACCAGCCCGTTGGCTTTCCGGAACCCGCTTGTGCTGTGCTCGATGTAATACCCATGAGATCACTGTGTAACCGTGATGTTACCGAGAGTTCATCAGAAAGGGGACGACACATCGCCGAGATCGTTCTCGAAGTCGCTCAGCCAGAGCCCGAAAAGCACCAGCCCCCGGACCCAGAACCGGTCGTTCCACCCGCTGAACCGGGTCAGCGCGTCGGGGCCGCCCGCGATGACCATGTGCAGCTCATCCGACAGCAGCTCGGGCACCCGCGCGGCGACCGTCTCCAGCATGCGGTGCGCGTACGCCCGCGCGGGAGCGGCCGTGGACCGCAGCGGGACCCGCAGCAACGGCTGCTTGACCACGTTCGTGGACGGCAGGGCCGCCACCCTCGGGTTGGCGGCGTGCAGCACCTCGCGGTAGAAGCGGCCCTTGTCTTTTCGGGCCACCCCTACCGACAGCGCCGCGTCGAAGAAGTCGGGGTGGATGAACGGCGCCGCGAACGACGCCTCGGGCCCGACCAGATTGACCGCCGAGCGGGCGATGCCCCGCACGGTGCGCGTGTGCAGCACCGACAGCGGCAGCTCGGCCCGGTGCCCGTGCAGCATGGAGGTCGCTGCGGCGAACTGCTCGCGCACCGCCTCCTCCATCCAGGCGCCGGCCGCCGCCGACAGGAACGGCTGTGACGGGGCGCCGAGGGTGAGCGACTTCAGCACCGCGGCCGACCGCTCGGCCTGCGAGGTGGCCTCCAGCGCGGCCACGCTCACCATGAAGTTCTTCAGCAGCGGGCCGCCGGCCAGGCCGTCGACCAGCACCCGGCCCGCCCGGTGCACCTCCTTGGCGAACGGGGCGTACCAGGCGTGGTGCGGCGTCAGGTATTCGAGCCGGCGCGCCACCTCGCACGCGTCGCCGGGGTAGGCGTCGGCGGACTGGGTGATCACCCGGTGCGAGATGCCCAGCTCACGGGTGATCGAGCGGGCGAAGGCGATGTCGGTGTCGGTGCCCTCGTCAGGGCTGGTCGTCCAGGACTCCACGTCGAAGCCGCGCGCCCGGGCCACGCTGGCCAGCAGCCGCGAGTCGTAGCCGCCGCTGACCGGCACCAGCAGCTTGCGCCCGTCATAGTCCTTGTAGACCTCGTGCAGCAGCTCGACGATCTCGTGGGCGCTGATCCACGTCTCGTACGGCTCGCGGCGCAGCCAGCGCGGCAGCCCGCGCTCGGTGGCCAGCCGCTCGCCGTCGAACACCAGCGCGCTCGACCCCGGCAGCCGCTTGATCCGCTGGTAGGGCGTCGCCTCGCCGAGCGGGAAGGTCACCTGGATGATCGAGGCCCAGGCCGACCAGTCGATCTCGATCGGGACCAGCGACAGCAACGGCTGGATCAGGGACGAGAAATAGATCGCGTCGCCGTGCCGTACGTAATAGACGTCGACCAGCCCGAGCGCGCCCGCGTGCAGCGTGACCCGCGGGCCGTCGCCGATCAGCCCCGGCACCTCGTACGTCTCGGCGATGGACATCCAGCCGTCGAGAGCCGCGGGCCTGCGCTCACCCCAGGAGAACGCGAACGAGCCCCCGGCGCGGTGGTAGGGCGGCAGCGGCGTCGAGCTGAACAGCGCCGCCTCGGCCGTCTGGAGCGCCGGCCTGACCCGAGGACCCGCGGCGGCGAGCTTGCCGAGTATGACGGTGTCGATCCGGCCGAGACCGCCGCAGACATAGGGTCGCACGTTGAACTGCACCGGATCTCATCCCTTCGAGCTGCTTCCCGCAAAAGAGTATCCTTTGCCGGGCTAGGAATCGGAGGTCTCGGTGAGCACTGAGCTGGAGAGCACTAGGCGAGCGCTGCGTGAGGCGATCGCCCAGGCCGAGCACGCGGCCGAGCTGGCCAGGCTGCTGGACGCGGCCCAGGCGCGGCTCGTGGAGGCCGAGCACCACGCCGCTGAGGCCAAGGCGCTCGCCGAGCGGCTCACCGACGCGGAGGAGCGGCTGGAGAGCGAGCGCGCCGCCGCGGAGAAGCTCCGCAAGGAGCTGGCCGAGCAGCGCTTCCAGGCCGAGGTGGCCAACTGGAAGCTCTCCTCGATCAAGGTGGCCCGCTGGAACCGGCTCGGCGACGCGATCAGGAGCGGAAAGAGCAACCCGGTCCGCCTGGCCAGAGGTCTCAAGGGCGCCGCCAAGCCGGTCAAACGACCCACCGCGCCCAAGCGCAAGCCGGTCGCCGCCGCGGCTCAGGGCAAGGACGAGCGGCCGGGCGCCGCCTACCAGGCCACCACATCGGTGCGTACGCTCAACGGCGCCTCGTTCAAGCTCAAGCCGTTCCGCGTGCCCACCGGGCCCAACACCCGCCCGCACATCACCGCCGCGGTGATCGCCGACCCGCACACCGAGGCGCTGCTGCGCTATGAGTGGCGGCAGACGACCGGCTTCACGCCGCGCGACTTCGCCAGGGTGCTGCCGCTGGAGGTGCCGCACCTGCTCGTGGTCGAGTCGGTCACCCAGGGTCCGTGGGCCGAGGAGATCACCGGCGAGCCGGGCGAGGGGCTCAAGGCCCTGCTGGCCTGGTGCGCCGAGCGGGGCATCCGCACGGTGTTCTGGCACACGCAGGGCGACGTGGCCCCCTACACGGCCGCCGCCGAGCTGTTCGAGCACCGCTTCACCAACGACCTCACCGTGGGCTGGCCGCGCCTGCACTTCGGGGTGCAGCCTCGGGTGCACAACCCGATCCCGCTCTCGGGCGGCCGCATCGACCGGGTGCTCACGCTGGACCAGCTGCTGCCCGAGCACCTGAGCTACCCCGACGTGCTGACCTCCTACCGCTGGCCCGCCGCCGTCGACTGCCCGCCCGGCACCCCGCAGTGGGTGCTGGCCGAGCTCGCGGCCTGCAACACCTCGATCGGCACCGAGCCCGACGCGCGCCGCGCGCACGTGGCCCTGCGCCGCGCCCACGCCACCGGCACGATGTCCGAGCGGACCGACGAGCTGCTGGAGGCCGTCGGCCTGCCCGCCGTACGCGCCACGCTCAACGTCTCGGTGCTGCTGCCCGTGCCCGACTCGGCGCTGCTGGAGCACGCGCTGGCCCAGGTGGCCAGGCAGTCGGGGGTCACGCAGGTGGTGGTGTTCGCCTGGCGCGGGGCCGAGCAGCGCGTCCGCGAGGTCCTGACGGGCGTCGACGTGGTCTTCCGCGACCTCGACCCGGCCGCCAGCACGGGCGCCATGCTCGACCACGGTCTCGACCTGTGCGAGGCCGACCTGGTCGCGGTGATGGACCCGCGCGACGTCTACGGCGCCCACTATCTGACCGACCTGCGCAGGGCGTTCCTGTTCAGCACGGCCGACATCGTCGGCAAGGCCGCCTTCTACGCCCACCTCCGCAAGCCGCAGGCGACACTGCTCAAGCAGCCGGACGCCGAATACTCCTACCTGCCGGAGATCGCCGGCGCCACGCTGCTGGCCCGCCGCAACACGCTCCGCGAGCTCGGCTTCGCCGACCTCACCGATGGGTGGGACGAGGTGCTGATGCGGCAGTGCCGGACGGACGGGATCAAGGTGTTCTCGGCAGACCGGTTCGGTTATGTGCGGGTACGCGAGGAGGACCGGTGGCTGCTGGGGGCCGCCCAACTGGTCGAGTACGGCTCGGCCGAGCCGCACGCGCTCATCTAGCGCGGTGTGTCCACTCCTCCGAAGGGACCCCGCCTTCTTCTGCTCCCCGGAGGGGTGTCCCTCTCGAGGAACGTCAGCCACGACGGGCCGTCGTCTTCCGCTCCCCCGGAGGGGGTATCTCCCCGAGCGACGTCAGCCATGACAGACCGTCACAGGATTGAGACGGTCGTGGGACGGGAGACCACTGTGGCCACCTTCCAGGGCGGTCGCCCCGTGACGCCCGAGCAGCTTGCCGAGGTGCTGGGGGAGCCGCCGGTGCCGGAGGGGACGTGGGAGCGGGAGGCGGTCTACGTCTCGGCCGCCGCGCTCCGTCGCGGCGTGCCCCCCGCCTCACTGGCGGCGCGCGTCTCCGGCGAGGTGCTGGACAACGGCTTTCTGCGGATCGTGGTGGACGTACCGGGAGTACTGGTGGACTCCGTGGAGCCGCTCGACGTACCGGAGGACCTCTGGCCGGATTTCCCCCGCACGTGGGCGAACCCCGGCTTCGTCGTGCGCTACGGCCACGCCCGGGCGGCCGCCGTCCAGCGGTGGGCGCGCGACCTGGACGTCCCGGCCGGTCCCTTCCACCCGGAGCTGCTCGCCGACCCGCGTGACCGGGCCGTGCTCCGCGTGCTGGCCGAGCTGCCGGGTCGGCGGCTGAGCCGGTCTCCGGGGTGGGAGCCCTATCTGGTACGGCTGGCGACGGCGTACCACGACGCCTATGAGCTGGCCCCCCCCGTACCCGTGGGAGACGATCCACCCGCACCGGTGCACACGGCGCGCGTCCGGCTGGCGGCGGCGGTGCTCAAGGTGCTGCCGGGGCCGGAGCGTCTGTGATTGGCAAAATATCCGGCCAAATGGCGAAAAATCGTAAAAATATCCCTCTTGGACCTTGATCGCGTCTCGATACGTGGGCAGCGGGTCCGGGCGGTTCGACGGTTCCGATAGCCTCGTTCGGGTGAGTCGATTCGTCCATCCCGCCGGGGACCGGCACGCAGAGATGCTGCCCCACGAGCGCCCGCCGCTGGCGCCCGCCGACCTCAACCGGATCAATCCCGCGATCTGGCCGCGAACGTCGAGCCGGACCGATGGCGCGCTCACGATCGGCGGCGTGGACGTCCGCGATCTGGCCCGCGACCACGGCACGCCTCTCTACGTGTTCGACGAGGACGACGTGCGCTCGCGCATGCGCGACTACGCCACGGCCTTCGCGGGCTCCGAGGTCCACTACGCCGGCAAGGCGTTCCTGTGCAAGGAGATCGTCCGCTGGCTCCAGGCCGAGGGCCTCGGCCTGGACGTGGCCAGCGGCGGCGAGCTGGCGGTGGCGCTCAGCGTCGGCTTCCCGGCCGCGCGCATCACGCTGCACGGCAACAACAAGTCGGCCGCCGAGCTGTCCAGGGCGCTGGAGGCGGGCGTCGGGCACATCGTCGTCGACTCCTACGAGGAGATCGCCCGGCTCGGATTCCTCGCCGAGAAGCACGGCACGCGGCCCAAGGTCATGATCCGGGTGACGACCGGGGTCGAGGCGCACACGCACGAGTTCATCGCCACCGCGCACGACGACCAGAAGTTCGGCCTGTCGCTCAACACCGGAGCCGCCGCCGAGGCCGTACGCCGCATCCTCGCGCTGCCCGCGCTGGAGCTCGTCGGGCTCCACTCGCACATCGGCTCGCAGATCGTCGACACGGCCGGGTTCGAGGTGGCGGCGCGCCGCCTGGCCACGCTGCTCGTGCAGATCAAGGACGAGCACGACGTGGTGCTGCCCGAGCTCGACCTGGGCGGCGGCTACGGCATCGCCTACGTCGAGGGCGACGAGGCCCCCGACATCAAGGAGATCGCCGACGGCCTGCGCGAGATCGTCACCAAGGTCTGCACCGACGCCGGGCTGCCGGTGCCGAGGCTGACCGTGGAGCCCGGCCGCACCATCGTCGGGCCCGGCGGGATCAGCCTCTACGAGGTCGGGACCGTCAAGGACGTCGAGGGGCTGCGCACGTACGTGAGCGTCGACGGCGGCATGAGCGACAACGTGCGCACCGCGCTCTACGGGGCCGAATACACCGCCGTGCTGGCCAGCCGCGAGAGCTCCGCCGAGCCCATGCTCAGCCGCCTGGTCGGCAAGCACTGCGAGAGCGGCGACATCATCGTGCGCGACTGCTTCCTGCCCGCCGACCTCGCGCCGGGCGACCTGATCGCCGTGGCGGCCACCGGGGCCTACTGCCGGTCGCTGGCCAGCAACTACAACTACCTGCCCAAGCCCGCCGTGGTGTCCGTCACCGACGGCGAGGCGCGCGTCATCGTGCGGGGCGAGACCGAGGACGACCTGTTGAGGGGGCAGTTGTGAAACCGCTGAAAGTGGCCCTGCTGGGCTGCGGGGTGGTGGGTTCGCAGGTCATCCGGCTGATCCACGAGCAGGGCGACGACCTGGCCGCACGCATCGGGGCGCCGCTGGAGCTGGCCGGTGTGGCCGTACGCCGGCTGGGCCGCAAGCGCGACGTCGAGGTGGCCCCCGAGCTCCTGACCACCGACGCCGAGTCGCTGGTCACCCGCGACGACGTCGACATCGTGATCGAGGTCATCGGTGGCATCGAGCCCGCCCGCTCGCTGATCGTGTCCGCCCTGTCCAAGGGCAAGTCGGTCGTCACCGCCAACAAGGCCCTGCTCGCCGAGGACGGCGCGACCCTGCACGAGGCCGCCCGCGCGGGCGGCGGCGACCTCTACTTCGAGGCCAGCGTGGCCGGAGCCATCCCGCTGCTGCGCCCGCTGCGCGAATCACTCGCCGGCGACCACGTCAAACAGGTCCTCGGCATCGTCAACGGCACCACCAACTACATCCTCGACAAGATGGACTCCACGGGCGCCTCGTTCACCGACGCCCTGGAGGAGGCCCAGACGCTCGGCTACGCCGAAGCCGACCCCACGGCCGACATCGAGGGCTTCGACGCCGCCGCCAAGGCCGCGATCCTGGCCGGCCTGGCCTTCCACAGCCGGGTGACGGCGGAAGAGGTGCACCGCGAGGGCATCACCGAGATCACCGCCACCGACGTGGCCTCGGCCAAGGCCATGGGCTACGTCATCAAGCTGCTGGCCATCTGCGCCCGCTCCGACGACGGCCGCTCGGTCGGGGTCCGCGTGCACCCGGCGATGATCCCCCGGACGCACCCGCTGGCCGGGGTGGGGGAGGCGTACAACGCGGTCTTCGTGGAGGCGGCGTCGGCGGGACAGCTCATGTTCTACGGCAAGGGCGCGGGCGGCGCACCGACGGCCTCGGCGGTGCTGGGCGACCTGGTGGCGGTGGCCCGCAACCGCCTGGCGGGCACGCGCGGCCCCTCGGAGTCCACGTACGCGGACCTGCCCGTGCACCACATGGGGGAGACCGTGACGCGCTGCCACGTGGCGCTGGACGTGGCGGACAAGCCGGGCGTGCTGGCCCGGGTGGCGGACCTGTTCGCCAAGCACGACGTGTCGATCCAGACGGTACGCCAGGAGGGCCACGGGGACGACGCCCAACTCGTCATCGTCACCCACCGGGCAACGGACGCGGCGCTGACGGCCACCATGGAGGGGCTGCGCGACCTCGACATCGTGCGGGCGGTGGCCAGCGTGATGCGGGTCGAGGGCGACCTCTGACAAGCATGGTCCTCCCCTTGGGGCGCTTCGCGCTCTGAGGGTCGGGCTGTGTTCTGCCTCCGACCGTGCCCTTCTCCGATCTCTCCAAGCACTCCAAACGAGTCGCCGACGCGCTCGACCGAGTGCACCGGTTGCACATCAAGCGCCGCGACGGCGAAGACCTGTACATCACCACCGCGCAGCACGATCGGGAGCGGGAGGAGACGGCCGACGTCGTGTCTCGCCTGCTTGCCGCACTGGTCGCGAGCGATGAGGGGGCTCGGGCAGTCGAACGTTCTCTACCGGTGGTCTTCCCGTGGGTCCGCCATCTTTCGGTTGGCGAGCGTCAGGAATTCGTCCGTGACATCGTCGACGCCACTCGCGACGTCGTCGATCTCGACGTACATGCCACGTTGCATCGAATTACGGCTGAATGGCGGGCGACTGCCCGAATCCTGGCCGATCCGGCTTTGGCCGCACAGGCGGCCCAGCCCTTGCCCGATGAGGAGCACGGCGAGGTATTCGCACCGTGAGCCCGGTGCTCGCAACCCGCCGTCCCAAGCAGGGCCGATGAGGTCGAGCATCACGAAGTCCCATGGCAGGAGCAAACAGCCCACAACATCTCCGAGGTTTCCCGCGTCGGACTGACTATGACCTCACTCACCGAACGCACGAGCCACCCGAGAACCCGCCGATACCAGACCTGGACCAGCGCCGCCTCCCTGGCCGCCTGCCTGACGGTCGTCCTCGGCGGAGGCGTCGCCAACGCGGCCACCGTGGACAGTGCGGCGGCACAGGCCCCCGCCACCATCGCGGTGAACGCCGCCGACCGGATCGACTGGGCGTCCGTGGTGGAGCCGGCTCTGAACTGCCCCAAACCGGAGCCGCACGCCGCCTGGTACGTCGTGCGCGCTCGCGTGGCGGCCGTCGGCGACCTTACCCGTGATGGCAAGCGTGAGACCGTCGTCGTGTCGTCGTGCCCGAGCTCGACGTCGAGCAATCCCTTGATCGCCTTTGTCTACGACGGAGCCTCCAAGCCCTCGGCTCCGCGCTTGCTCGGGAAACTCGGCAAGAACCGCTACTTCAGGACCCTGAAGGTCGCGATCCGGGGCGGGAGTGTGCACCT
This sequence comes from Nonomuraea aurantiaca, assembly GCF_020215705.1. Lineage (GTDB taxonomy): Bacteria > Actinomycetota > Actinomycetes > Streptosporangiales > Streptosporangiaceae > Nonomuraea > Nonomuraea aurantiaca. The sequence goes on from NZ_JAIWNB010000002.1 coordinate 562,812, forward strand.
GCACGGCAAGGCGATCAGCGACCGGGCCCCCAGATGCTGTCCAGACCTGATCGTCGGCCAGACCTACAGGTGGGACGGCACGCGGTTCCGCAGGACGGCGGACAAGGCGCACCGCACCACGTGACCACTCGACCTGGCCTGCGACCCCTACAAGCCGATCTCACGGACCGGTCGCAGCAGATCGGAACGTCAACCCGAGGTTCCAGGACCCGCCGACTGGTCAGCATCGTCACGGGAGTTGATGCCGGCCTCTCATCGCAGGTCAGAGGGAGATGATCTCCTCACCGAACCTCCACACGAGTTCCTGGCGGATGCGGACGAGGCTGGCGGCGGCCTCGCCCGCCACTGCGCGCTCTACGGCCGTGAGGACCGCCCCCCGTACTGCCCGCCGCTGCGCGTACGGCGGTGACCCTCACGTCCGGGGCACGACTCCGCTGCTGAGGGCGTCGAACAGGCGTTCCAGGCGGGCCCGGTGGTCGTCCGCGACGGTGCCGGCCGGGTCTCCGGCGATCAGGCGCCGGGCGGTCTCCACCAGCACGACGGTGTAGCCGGCGATGAAGAAGGCGGCGAGCAAGGATGCGTCGCCGTCGAAGGCCGGATCGTGTTCGAGCTCGCCGGCGAGGGTCCGCTGGAGGTCGGAGGCGATCTCTCTGGCGCGGGCGACCAGCGCGGGCGAGGCCGCGACGGTCCGGAAGAAGGGGACGGACCCGTCCTTAAGACCGGACAGGGCGTGCCGCTCCTCTAGGAGGCGGAACGCCGTATCGCGCAGGGATTGGAGCACTCCGGCGTCCGGGGCGCGGTCGCGCACCGCTGAGCGCAGGAGCCCGACGGCGTCGACCTCGCGGTCCAGGAGGAGGTCCTCCTTGCGCGGGAAGTGCTTGAAGACCGTCACGGAGGAGACCCCGGCCTCCCGTGCGACCTCGGTGACCGTGACCGTGTCGAATCCGCGTTCAAGGAACAGCCGGGTCGCGACCTCTGAGATCTTCGCGCGCGTCTGCGGCCCGCCTCGCGCTCCGGTCCTGGGCATCCAGTCCCACTTTCTTGTGTCACTTAATTTAGTCAGATAATCTAGTGGTGTGTCCATCGAACAGACCACCGTCATTGTCGCCGGAGCGGGTCCCTGCGGGCCGCGCCACCCCCGCCGCGTCCCGTACGGGGGAGGGGAGGTGACCGGCCCGCACGAGCGGCCGGATCGCCCCGTGCTGGATCGCTCCACAGGCGCGGGTCTCCATGAATGAGATGGCGGCCGGCCGACCCGGTCGTACTCCCCGGTCGCTGCGCGAAGCGTGGGTCGCGTTGGCGGGGCTGTCGGCGGTGTTCCTCTTCGAGATGCTGGACAACTCGATCCTGAACGTCGCCCTGCCCGTGATCGGACGCGAGCTGCACGCCTCGACGACCGCGTTGCAGTGGGTGACGGGCGCCTATGCGGTCGTGTTCGGCGGGTTGATGTTGGCGTTCGGCGCGATCGCCGATCGGTTCGGCCGGCGCCGGATCATGCTGGTCGGGCTGGTCCTGCTCGGCGGGGCGAGCCTGGCGACCGCCGTGGTCACCAGCGCCGAGCAGCTGATCGCCGTCCGGGCGACGATGGGGGCCGCCGCGGCGATGACGACCCCGGGGTCGATGGCGCTGGCGTTCCGGCTGTTCGACGAGGACGGCCCGCGCGTGCGCGCGCTGACCCTCATCTCGACCGTCGGCCTGGTCGGGCTCGCGGTCGGGCCGACGGCGGGCGGCGTGGTGCTGGCGATCGCGCCCTGGCAGGTCCTGCTGCTGGTGAACGCGCCGATCGCCGTGCTCGCGTTCCTCGGCGTACGGTCCGGCATCGCCCCCGACGACCCGGCCGGCCTCCACCGCGACCCCCTCGACGTTCCCGGGATGCTGCTGGGTACGGCGACGATCGTGCTCGCGCTCCTCGCGCCGACGCTGTTCGTGGACGAGGGCGCCGGATCCTGGGCGCCCTGGGTGACCACCGCCGTGGCCGCCGTGTCGGCGATCTGCTTCGTTCTGCGCGAGCGCCTGGCCCGCCATCCGCTGCTCGACCTGAGGCTCCTCGCCCTCCCCCTGGTCTCCAGCGGTCTGGCCTTCAAGGCGGCCACCGGGCTGGCGACCGCCGGACTCGGTTACATGGTGACGCTCCAGCTGCAGCTCGACTGGGGCTGGCCGCCCGCACTGGCCGCCGTCGGGATGCTGCCGCAGGTCGTTGTCCTCATCGCCGGCAGCGCGTTCGTCAACCCGTTCGTGGAGCGCGTCGGCCTGGACCGGGCCACCTGGATCAGCTCAGCGGCGGTCGTGTCCGGCCTCGCCGTCTACGGCCTGCTCGGCCGGTTCGGTTACCTGTGGGTCGCGATCGCGCTCGTCCTCGTGGCGGCCGGGATGCGCGTGGTCGGCGTCGTCGCCGGGTTCAATGTGGTCCGCGGCCTGCCCGAGAACCGGACCACCATCGGCACCGCGCTCGTCGACACCGCCACCGAGGTCACCTCCGGCACCGGCATCGCGGTCACCGGCACCATCCTCGCCGTCCTGTTCACCGGAGACATCGCCACCTCCCACTGGAGCCCGCGGCAGACCGGCGAGTTCCACCGGGCCGTCACCCTCGCGGGCCTCACCCTCACTGTCGTCGCGGCGGCCCTCGTCGGCTGGGGGATCGCCCGCTCCCGGAACGCCGCCGGCGACCAGGCGGCCACTCCCATCGACGACACCGTCCCCCAGGACGCCTGACACCCCCCGCGCCATCATCACTGGCCACAGGGCACTTGGGAGAGCTGAACAGCGCTCCCTTCCCTGGCGAATCTTCCTCTCCCCGAACCGATCCCCCGAACCGATGTCAAGGAGCACACATGACGATCACCCTCCGACCCGGGAGCACCGTGGTGTTCACCGGCGATTCGATCACCGACTGCCGGCGGCTGGAGAGCGAGGACGGCCTCGGGTTCGGCTACCCGCTGCGCATCGCGGGCGAGTGGGGCCTGCGGCATCCGGACCGCCCCGTGACCTGGCTGAACACCGGGATCGGCGGCAACAAGGTGATGGACCTCGAAGCCCGCTGGCAGGCGGACGTGCTCGACGCGCGCCCGGATGTGGTGTCGATCCTCATCGGGATCAACGACATGGGCTGGCACACGCTGGACCCGGAGGGGTATGTGATCCCCGTGGAGGAGTTCGAAGCGGGTTATGACCGTCTGCTCGCGCCCCTCTCCGAGGCGGGCACCGAGCTGATCCTCATCGAACCGTTCCTCCTGCCGGTCCACAGCGTCGTCGAGGCCGGTGTCGCGCGCGTGCTCATCGGAGAGGAAGAGCGAAAGGAATGGCGCGCCGACCTGGACCCGAAGATCCAGGTCGTGCGGGAACTCGCCGGCAAGCACGGCGCCCAGCTGGTTCCCGCCGACGGCATGTTCGCCGAGCTCGCTGCGACGACCGGGCCGGAGTACTGGGCCGCGGACGGCGTGCACCCGACACCGGCCGGTCACGCCGCCCTCGCGGCGGCCTGGCTGCGCCTGGTCTCGTGACCGGGCGCCCACGGTCCCAACGTTCTACGCCGCCCAATTGCCTACTCTGGCAGAGCCGTTCCGTGTCGAGCTGACTGGCCCCGAGGGCCAAACCTGGGCATGGGGCCCAGAAGACGCCGTGCAACGGGTTCAGGGCAGTGCCCTCGACTTCTGCCTTCGAGTCACCCAACGCAGGTCCCGAGCCGAGACCGACCTCACGGCAGTCGGCGAGGACGCCCAGAAGTGGCTTGACATCGCTCGCGCTTTCCTCTGATGAGGCCCCTGAGCGCCTCCGCCGGCCGGCTGGCGTGGTGGCAGTTGATCAAGCGGATGAACTGCGGAAGTAGTGCCCCTTCTCGAGGTCGTCGATGAGTCCGGGCTGGGTCGGCTGCCACCCCAGTAGCTCGCGGGTCAGCGTGCTCGAGGCCGGGCTGTCGGCCGCGAGGAAACCGGCCAGCCAGCTGAAGTGCTCGCCCGCGCTCTCCGGCGAGATGGCGGCCACTGGGATGCCGAGCTGCCGGCCGATCACTTCGGCCACGGTGCGGATCGGCACGCCCTCATCGGCGACAGGGTGCAGCGCCGATCCCGCCGGGGCCTGCTCCAGCGCCAGGCGGAACAGGTGGGCGGCGTCGAGCCGGTGTACGGCGGGCCAGCGGTTGGACCCATCGCCGATGTAGCCGGAGACGCCCTTGGCACGGGCGATGCCGACCAGCGTCGCCATGAAGCCGTAATCTCCTTCGCCGTGCACCGTCGGCGGTAGCCGCACGACCGACGAGCGCACGCCGCGGGAAGCGAGGGCGAGCGTCAGCTGCGCGGTTACCTGACGAGCATGCGGACCGCTGCCCGGCTGCGCCGTATCCGATGCGGGACCACGCCCGTCCTGCTCGGTCGCCACCTGCCCTGGTGCCAGTCCGAGCAGCCCCGAGGCGAGGACGAACGGTCGCTCAGAACCCGCGAGTGCCTCGCCCATGGTCTCGACGGCCCGACGGTCCGCGTCGACGGCGCCCTGGAAGTCTCCAGAGAAGGCGAGGTCGTGCTTGAACGCGAGGTGGATCACGCCGTCCGACGCGTCGGACGCACTCCGCAGGCCGTCGAGATCATCGAGTGTGCCGCGGTGCACCTGCGCCCCGGCCGCGGTGAGGGCGGCGGCCGAGGCGTCCGAGCGGGCCAGCCCGGTGACCTGATGGCCCGCGCCGATGAGCTCGGGAACGACGGCGGAGCCGATCCAGCCGGACGCGCCGGTGACGAAAACGCGCATGAGAAAACCCCCAGGTAAGTCGGCCGTACTGAGTGTGCGGCTGATGTCAGTTGCTGTCATCACCATAGCAAGCATGTCAGTCGCTGTCATCAAGGTACGATCGGTACATGGGGCGATGGGAGCCGAACGCGCGCGGCCGGCTGGTGCAAGCGGCAATGGAGCTCTACGGCGAACGCGGCTACGAACAGACCACGGTGGCCGAGATCGCCAACCGGGCGGGGCTCACGGAGCGTACGTTCTTCCGGCACTTCGCCGACAAGCGCGAGGTGCTGTTCTGGGGCGGAGGCGCGCTGCAAGAGCTCCTCGTGAGCTCCGTAGCCGAGGCCCCTGCTTCCACAGCGCCGATCGACGCCGTCGCCGCAGCCTTTGAGGCCGCCGCCGCCCAGCTTCAGGAGCGCCGCGAACACTCCCGGCAGCGCCAGGCCATCATCGCCGCGAACGCGGAGCTTCGTGAGCGTGAGCTGATCAAACTCGAGTCGTTCGCCTCGGCGCTCGCCGACGCCTTGCGACTGCGCGGCGTCGCGGACACGGCCGCGAGCCTGGCCGCCGAGGCGGGGATCGCGGTCTTCAAGATCGCGTTCGTGCATTGGCTCGCCACCGGCCAGCCGGACTTCCCGCAACTCATCCGAGAATCGTTCGACGAGTTGAAGGCCGTGGCCGCGGGCAAATGAGTGCGCCTGGGTCCACCGCCTGCGGTGGCGCCGGACGGCAGCCTCCCAGACGGATTCGCCGCACAGTGCCGACAGGTCTGGGCCAACCTGGCGGCTGCGCTGGCTCATCACGGGTTGGGCCTGTCCGACCTGGTCAAGGTGACCATGTTCCTGTCAGACAGGGCGTATCGGGAGGAGAACTCCGCCATCCGGCAGGAGGTACTCGGCGGCCACGCCCCCGCTCTGACGGTCATCATCACCGGCATCTACGACGAAGCGTGGCTGTTGGAAGTCGAGGCTGTCGCTGCGCGGTAGATGCCATCGCCAATCCCTCGCTTGCGCCCCGCCATCGGTTACATCGGTGTCTGATGGAGCAGGACGACCCGTCGGCCTTCGGGGCCTCTAATGCCTGGAGAGGGGCAGTCGGACGGGTGGCGGAAGCGGCGCCGGGGCCGGGCTCGCCTGGAACGACTGGATCATCAGGGCTGCGAAGCGGCGCGACGCCGCCACTCTCATCTCGGGTGATTCGGCGCGGATGCCGTCGTTCGCCATGAGCGCCAGGCTGATGTCCTCCAGGACGAAATCTCTCCGCAAGAGGCCTCCTTCCTTCGCGCGCCGCACCAGTTCGAGCAGTTGACGCAGCGTGCGAGCGTGGTCCGCGGCGAAGTCGGCCGCTTGGGGGAGCCGCGAGGTGAATGCGCGGCCGAAGCCTCGGTCGAGGGCGTTCGCCTCCATGAGCCGCTCGATCACCAGGCTGAACCCGCGCCAGGGGTCGCGCGCCGCCATACCCTCCTCCACGATCGCCGAGCAAGAGGCCATCTGCTCGGCGAAGGCCTCGGCCAGCAGCGCTTCCTTGGTCTGGAAGTGCCGGTAGACGGTCGCGATACCGACCTCGGCGCGCCGGGCGATCTCCCGGATCGGCACGTCCAGGCCCTCGGCGGCGAAGGCCGCGCGGGCGACCGCGAGGATGCGTTCGCGGTTGTCGCGGGCGTCCGAGCGGAGCTTCGTTATCACTTGGGCCGTCATCGCTCTCACTTTAGCTAAACGGAGAGGGTGCTCCGTTACGGTCGGCGCATGAGAGCAATTCAATTCACCGAGTACGGCCCGCCCGGCGTTGTGCACGTCGCCGAGGTGGAGGCGCCGCACGCCGGACCGGGCGAGATCCGCATCGCCGTACGGGCCTCCGGGATCTCGCCCGGGGAGACGTACGTCCGCTCCGGGGCGCTGCGTGACATGATGCCCACGACATTCCCGTATCGGACCGGATTCGACGCCGCGGGTGTGGTGGACGAGGTCGGCGACGGCGTCACGGGCGTGAGCATCGGCGACGAGGTGTTCGGCATGGCCGACACGGTCGGGCGCGGTGCCAATGCCGACTTCGCGGTCCTGGCCGCCTGGGCGCCCAAACCGGCCGCGTGGAGCTGGGAGGAAGCGGGCGGCGCCGCAGGCAGTGTCGAGACGGCCACCCGGGTCCTCGACCGGCTCGCGGTCGGTGCCGGCCACACCGTGCTCGTGCAGGGCGCGGCCGGTGCGGTGGGCACCGTCGCCGTCCAGCTCGCGGTCGCCCGCGGCGCCACCGTCATCGGTACGGCGAGCGAGCACAACCACGACTTCCTGCGCTCCCTCGGCGCGGAGCCGACGACGTACGGGACGGGGCTCATCGAACGGGTCCGCGCGCTGGCTCCGGCCGGGGTGGACGCGGTGTTCGACTGCGCCGGAGGGGCGCTGCCAGACCTCATCGCCATCGCCGGTGACACGGCGCGCGTGGTGACGATCGCCGACTTCACCGCGGCGGCCCACGGCGTGCACATGTCGCACAGCGCACCGGCCGAGGAGACGGGTGCGGCCGTGGGAGCCCCCGCCGACCCGCAGGCGGTGCACGGCCTCGCGATCGCGGTCACCCTCGCCGACGAGGGTCGGCTGCGGGTGCCGGTCGCGGCGGCGTTCCCGCTCGCCGAGGCCGCGGCCGCGCACGAACTGAGCGAAAGCCGCCACGCCCGCGGAAAGATCGTGCTGGTGCACTGACTTGTGAAGATCGTGCTGGGGAGCTGATCGGACGCCCGTGGCCGTTCTCGGCAACCGGCCACGGGCCCGATGGGTATCCGGCCCCACGGCGGCGGTGCGCCTGCTCGCAATCCGGCAAATAGTCCACAACCGATCCGAACTCTCACTAAGGTGATCAAGTCAAAGATCAAGGAGGACCTGGTGAAGCAGACGATCGCGCGGCGGATCGGCCGTTCCATGCTGGTGGTGGCGCTGGCGGGAGGTGTCGTGCCGGTTGCCGTCGCGTCTCCGGCGCTCGCCGCGCGGAAGGCGACGCTGGGGCCGTACGGGTACGGCAATCTGAAGCTTGGTATGACCGCCTCCAAGGCCAAGGCGACCGGTCGGATCGTCCACAAATCGGTCGGGGACTCCGCCAGATGTACGGGCTGGGACCTCAAGGAGAACCCGTACGGCAACTACCGGGTGGGGATGTACATCTCCAAGAAGCACGGCGTGTCCATGATCGTCGCGCCCCCTGGCCTGAAGACGCCTCAGGGCATCAGACTCGGCTCCAGCAAGGCGCAGTTGAAGGCCGCCTATCCCGGTCTGCGGCGTGGTCCGGGTGGGTATCCGACCGCTACCGTGCCGGGCAACAAGGCGGCGTTCTACATGTTCTATGTGTCGGACAACAAGGTATCCGGCCTGAGCCTGGTTCTGGCCGAGCAGGACTGCGTCAGGTACTAGCCGCGTCCTTCGCCGAGCAAATGGAGGCGATCGTCCGCTCTATCCTGGGCTTCCGTTTCGGCTGAACGGTCACGGAAGATCGAGGGACCCTTGAAGCAGCGGACTTTCCTCGCCGCCCGCATCGACCAGTGGTCACGCGAGCATCCCAGGATGCTGGATCTGACATTGGCCGGTTTGATGTGGCTGGTTCTCGGCCTGCCGAGTGCTCTTGCGGGGCTGCCGGCCTTTCTCGTCGGCACCGCGGCCATCCTCCCTCTCGCCGTACGGCGGCGCTTTCCGACCGCGGTTCTCGCCTGGCCGGTCGCGGCCTTCGCCGTGCAGCTCATGGTGGTGCCGATTCCGTTGCCGGCCAACGTCGCGCAGGCGATCGTCGTCTATACCGTTGCCGCACACGTCGCGTCCCTGCCGGTCCGCCTGCTCGCCCTCGGTGCCGCGCTCGGCGGCAGCGTGCTCGCCGGCTTCCGGTGGAGCGTCCCCCCTGAATACCTGACAAACGTCCTCAAGAACGCTGTGTTCCTGGGGATCCTGTTTGTGCTGGTCTGGGTCATCGGTAATCTCGTCCGCGGCCGTCAGGCCAACATGCGCGCTGCGTGAGGCGAGTGCCCGGCTCGAGGAGAGCCGGTTGCAACGCGAGCGGTTCGTCGCGCAGCGGAAACGTGTGGTCGCGGCACGGGAGATTCACGACATCCTCGCCCACTCGCTCACCGTCGTGATCGTGCAGGCCGACGGCGCCGAGTACGCCCCGCGGTGGCGAGCAGGCACACGCCGGCGGTGGTGGCGATCGTGAGCGGCCAGGTTCGCAGGCCGAGCCGGCCCATGCCGAGCCGGCGCCATCCGTCTCTGGAGTATCCCTCTCGCGTGACGACGAGCATCATCGCCAGGACGACGAGCAAGGGCGATAAGGCGAGGACGAGCCCATCGGCGATATTGGCGGTGCCCAGCGAGATCGTGAGCGCCAGGACAATGAAAACGATCGAAGTGGCGCGATCGGAGAGCCGTTCGTACACGGGCAGACCTTCCTTCGGGGAGTTGGCCTGGCCCAGTGTTCAAGAACGCGTCACCGCCGCCATCCACCCGCGGTCCGAATTTCGATCCGGCCTTCCCCCCACGGGACTAGCACCTCAGGTCGGCCCACACCACGCGATGGCCCGCTGAATTGACGAACGTCCCCCAGTTTCCGCCGGACAGTTCCCGCACAATGTGAATGCCTCGCCCCGACTCGGTCTCCAGAGACGGGCACGGGGGAGCATGCGGTTCGGACGCGAACGCGCCCGGGTCGGTGACCTCAATGCGCAGAAAGCCGGGGCCGCGACTGGCGATTACCGTGACCCATTCGCGGTGTACGCCGCCCTCCACGTGAGTGCAGGCGTTCGTGACCAGCTCGCTGACGACCTGTTGTGCGTCAAGCAGTACGGGATGACCGGTCGTGAGCCACCACGTAACGGCGGCCCGGGCCTGCTTGGGAGCCTTGTCGCCACGGCGTAGCCTGGTCGCTCCGATGAGCGTTACCGCCTCTGTTCGCATGAGCATGAAATCCCCGAGTTTGTCCTGTTGCTACGTTTGTCGCCCGCACACAAGATCGCTTTTCTGGCGTATGAGCCAGCCTCAATTCACGCGGATGTCTCTCGAAAGTCACCTCTCACGGTGGCAGCGAACGGCTACGTTAAGTGAGAGATCGGCGGGACAATCACCGCACAGATTGGGCGCATGTTGTGTGTGTCGGCCTGTGTGATTTTGTGGCGACAGAACGGCGGAGGTGCTTGGTGAGCGTTGATGAATGGGACCCGGACGCTGGACCGCTGGCTCGGTTCGGATACGAGTTGCGGAAATTCCGTATCGACAAAGGGATCACCATCGACCAACTCGCGAACAGGGTCGGTTTCAGTCCGAGCCTCGTCGGTAGCGTCGAGCGGGCCGCCAGAAACCCGAGCAAGGACTTCACCGAGCGTTGTGAGGAGGCGCTGGGCCTGTCCGGCGAACTTCTCGCCCGCTGGCCGAGCATAAGCCGGGAACGAAGCCCCAAATGGTTCCGGCCGTGGCTGGAGATCGAGCAGGGTGCCACGGCCTTGCGGACGTGGGAGCCGCTTATCGTCCCCGGGTTGCTTCAAACCACCGATTACGCGCGCGCCATTTTCAACGGTAAGCCAGGTACAACACCCGAGCAGGTGGAAGAGGCGCTGGCAGCGAGAATGGAGCGGCAAGCCATCCTTGCACGCTCGAAACCGCCGATGTTCCGGGCTGTTCTGGATGAAGGAATCCTGTACCGTCCAGTTGGAGGCGAGACGGTGACTCGCCTCCAGTTCGAACACCTCATCGTATTGGCTGAAAGCACGCGAATCACCATTCAAGTGCTTCCCTACTCCGCCCTGTCCACCACTGGCCTCCTTGGTGGGTTCATGCTGGCGCAAGGCAACGGAATGCCGGACGCCGCCTATCTTGAGTCGGCTGGACAAGGCCAAGTGCGAGACGCCCCGGACGAGGTTGCCGCGCTTAGCGTTAGGTATGACGCGATATGCGCGGAGGCGCTTCCCCAGCATGTGTCGCTCAAGGTGATCAAAGAGAGACTGGTGACAGCATGGAGCTGAACGAGGAACTGAGGACCGCTGTGTGGCGTAAGTCCTCATTCTCCGGTGACAACGGCGGAAACTGCATCGAGGTCGCTCCGCTGAGCGGTGGCCGGGTCGCGATGCGGGACACCGAGCGTCCCGACCTGGAGCCGTGGGTGGTCAGTGGTTCAGTCTGGGCCGCCTTCGGCAAGGGCTGGCGAAACGGCGAATTCGACTTTTAGCAGACCTTTCTAAACGGCTGGTCGGGCAGGTAGCGGTTCCATTCGGCCTCGGTCAATGATCGTCCGGCCCGTACGCACACTGCCTTCATCAGGGGTTCCATCGCCATGGGCAGCCGGGTCAGACGGCCCGCCCTGCCCATGGCCCGAAGTTCGGTGGAGTCGGCGGAGAAGGCGATCGATCGCGCGTCGTCCGGAAGCTGGATCTCGGGCCCGATCCGCCGGCTCAGTCGTACGTCCCAGACGGTCAGCGACTTCTGCTGGGACGCGAACGCGAACAGCCGGTCGTCGGCGGAGAACGCGGCGGTCCACGCCGCCTGCCCTGCCCGCAGCCAGTCGCCGACCTGCGCGCCCGTGCTCGTGTCCCATATGCCCACCTTGCCGGCGAAGTTCGCCGCGACCAGCTTGAGATCGGCGCTGAACCAGACCTCCTCCGCCGTACCGGAGAACAGGAGCCTCGGCCCGAACGCTCGCCCGGACTCGAGGTCGACCAGGCGCAGCAGGCTCGCGTCCAGGCCGATGAGACGTCCGTCAGGGGCTACCGTCCAGCCGAGCAGGCGTGGCCTGGTCACCTGCTTGAGGCGTCGGCCGCCGGGGACCTGCCAGAGCGTGAAGGTCTTCTCGCCGGCCGTCCAGAGCCCGGCCGGGGCCAGGAGCGCACCGTCCGAACCGTCGGGAATGGGGATTTTCGCCAGCTCGCGCCGGGTGGCGGTGTCCCAGACGGTGACGTCGTCGCTGCGTTTGATCGCCAGCCGCCCGCCGTCCCGGCTGAAGGAGAGGTCGGCGTCGTAGCTCTGGAACGCCCCTGCCTCGAAGTCCCTGCCGTTCAGCGTGATCTTGGTGGAGTCCAGCGTGTGGGTGGCGAGGAGCCTGCCATCGGCGCTGAACTGTACCTCGTCCAGGACGTCTTCCCCGGTGAAGTACGGCCGGAGCGTGACGACCGTGTCCTCGCTCAGGTAACGCAGCCCGGTCGGGCCGAAGGCGACCGCGGACACCGAGGCCACCATGTCGCGTTCGAGCATCAGCGGTTCGTCGGCGTTCAGGCGGTAGAGCCTGATCGTCGAGCCGAACCCCGCGAGCACCTTGCCGTCCGGGCTGAACACCGGCACCGCCATGCTCTCCCAGTCCGAGATCGTGGTGATCTCCTTGCGAGAACGGGTGTCGAAGACGATGAGGTCGGTGTTGCCGCCGACGGCGAGCATCCGTCCGTCGCGGCTGAACGCCGAGAAGGGGAGGCAGCCGGAGCAGATGCCGGGAAATCCTGGCTGTTCCTTACCTGACGGGAGCGCCCAGCGCTGGTTTCCGGCCACGGCGTAGTCGCCGCCCGGGTGGATCGCGGCCCTGGCGAGCGTGGGCAGCATGGTCGTCTTTCCGGTACGCGGGTTGTAGACGGTCTTCCCCTGCCCCCAGTCGATGATGAGCAGGCCGCCGCTGAAGCTGAGCTCCAGGTCGCCCATGTCGGAGGCGGGCATGTGCAAGCCCAGGGGCTTGCCGCCGGCCAGGTCCCAGAGCCTGACGCTCTTGCTGTCGCCGACGGCCAGCAGCCGCCCGTCCTCGCTGACCGCGGCCTGGCGCAGGGGCGTGGCGGTCAGGCCGAGTCCGGTGAAGCCGCCTGTCCGCCTGCCGGACGACACGTCCCACACCCTGACCTCGTCGGGGCTGACGCTGATCAGCGACCGGCCGTCGGCGGTGAGGGCGCGCACCACATCGGGGCCGGTGTCCGGGTCGCGAAAGGCGGCGCCGCCCTGGTCGGCGACCGAGGCGAACAGGCTCGACCGGGCCTCGGCCGTAGGGGACAGGCGCCCGGCCGTGGCGCTGAGCAGCATGCCCAGCACAGGGTCCGCGCCTCTCACGGTGTCGGCCAGTCCGGCCAGTCGCGCGGACTCGGCCGTGTCGCGCTGCTCGGCGAGCCTGACGCTCTGTAGTACGGCCAGACCTCCCGCTATCAGGGCCAGCGCAAGGAGCACGGCCAGGCCGAGGGACAGGAACCGGGTCCTGCGAGATCGGCGCCTGGCGAGCGCGGCGGCCGCCGAGAGGAAGTCCCGTTCGCCGGGCGTGAGAGTGATGTTCCGGCGCTCGGCCGCGGCCCAGCGCAGCGCGTCGTCCAGCGAGCTGCCGTGGAACAGGTCGGCGTCCCGGCGCCCGTGCTCCTGCCAGCGTTCGGCGGCCGTCCAGATCTGGCGGTGCACGACCAGGCCGTCCCGGTTCGTGGCGATCCAGGCGCGCAGCCGGGGCCAGGCCAGGGGGAGGGCCGGGCGCAGCAGCCGTACCGGATCCCCTTTCGAGACCAGGTACGTGAACGCGTCCAGCACTCGCTCGATGCCGTCAGGGAGCTCTGACCTGCGGAGTTCGCGCAGCGCCAGCTCGTCCTTGGCCGTCACCGTGACCAGCCGCAGGAACAGCTCGGGGACCAGCTCCTTGTCGGCCGGGGACAGCGCGGCGTAGGCGTCCTCGGCGATGACACCGAGCGCGGGGTCGTCGGCGGCGACCCCGACCCGCTCGCCGTCGGCGGCGGCGATCCCGATCCGCCGGCCGTCGCCGGCGCCCAGGGCCAGCAGCCGCGGGGTGTCGAGGACGCCGTCGCCGTTGACCAGGCCGAGCAGCAGTTCGCGCGCGGTGGGGCGGTCGGCCGGTTCCTTGGCCAGCGCCGCGCCCACCAGATGGCGCAGCGAGTCGGGCAGCACGGCCAGGTCGGGTTCGTGGGAGAGCACCCGGTGCATGACCGCGCCCAGGGCCCCCGCGGTGAACGGGTCCTCGCCGGTGGCGGCGTACAGGATGACCGCGCCCCAGGCGAACACGTCCGCGGCCGGCCCCGCCCGCTGTCCCGAGAACACCTCCGGCGCCATGTAGTTGGGCGTGCCCGCCACCACTCCCGAGGCGGTGAGCGACATCTCCAGCGTGCGGGCCACCCCGAAGTCGATCACCCGGGGCCCGTCGGGGCCGAGCAGCACGTTGTCGGGCTTGAGGTCACGGTGTACGACGCCCGCGTCATGGATGGCGGTCAGCGCGGTGGCGATCGCCGTGGCCAGCCGGTGCAGGTCGTCGCCACGGAACACGCGCCCGGCCTTGCGCAGGCTCGGGCCTTCGACGTACTCGCTGACGATGTACGGCCTGGACCCTTCGAGATGGACGCCGAGCACTCTGGCGGTACAGAACGAGGCCACCCGCTGCGTCGCGACCGCTTCCTTGGCCATGCGACCGCGCAGCTCGGCCTGGTTGGCCGGGTCACCGTGCAGCACCTTGACCGCGACCCTGACGCCCGCCGGATCGTAGGCCTCGTAGACGATCCCCTGGCCGCCTGCCCCGATCCGGGCGGCCAGCCAGTATTCGCCGAGCCGCTGCGGGTCCCCGTCGACCAACGTGCTTCCCATGTCCGGTTGGACTACGGGTCCGACCGGATGGTTGCGGGGCGGCTTGACTTAAACCCGTGTTCAGGTAGGAGCCTGTTCGCTATGACGGAACACAGCGAAGAAGTGCTCGACAGCCCGACCGACTGGGTGGCCGACCACATCCGCCGATACGTGGAGACGGACGGCCGGGACGGCCACATGTACCAGGAATGGCCGACGCTGCTGCTCAGCACCCGCGGCCGGAAGTCCGGCAAGTTGCGCCGGACGGCCTTGATCTACGGGCAGGACGGTGACCGTTACCTGCTGGTGGCCTCCAACGGCGGGTCCGACAGCCATCCGGCGTGGTATCTCAACCTGGTCGCCGATCCCGAGGTGACGGTGCAGGTGCTCGCGGACGTTTTCACCGCCCGAGCCCGTACGGTCACCGGTGCCGAGAGGCCGTCGCTGTGGCGGATCATGGCGTCGGTGTTCCCGCTCTATGACGATTACCAGAGCAAGGCCGAGCGAGAGATCCCCTTGGTGATCCTGGAGCGCTGAGCATCGACCCCCTCGCGGAGGCTTACGCCGGTCTGGCCAGCCGGGCGAAGGACAGGACGACGACGGTCGACAGGAGCCAGCCCAGCATGCTGGCCAGGTTCAGCAGCGTAGAAGTAAGGGTGCCCGCTGAGCTGCGCGTCTCGGCGTACCAGGTGGCGCGCTGGCCCAGCGAGAGGAGCGGGATGACAGTGTCCACCGTGTAGAAGACGGGGTCGAAGCAGCGTACCTGGCCGTCGCCGCATGGCCCGGGCCGGGCGGCGAGCCGGGCCGGCGTCGCGGTGCCGTCCGTCGCCGCCGCCGTCCCGTTCACGGTGACCAGGCGGCCGTCGACCGCGTACACGTTGCCGCGGGGGTCGGTGGCGCGCAGCGTCTGCTGGACCGCGGGAGTCAGCATCATGACGCCGACCAGGGCGAGCAGGGCGCCCAATAACCACAAGGTACGCCCCGGACGGTAGCCGTAGCCGACGGTGACCCCGTACAGAAGATCCCGTACGTCGCGAAGCCGGCGGCGCGGTGAGCGACCGCCCGGTGGCCGCTCCTGCCTGGCCCGCTTGCGCTGCTCGATGAGCAGGCGCTCGGCCTCGGCGGGATGGCCGTGCTGGCGGAACACCCTGGCCGCCTGCTCGTACGGTCCCGCGTCGAACGGCACCATGGCGCGCAGCCAGTCGCGACGCGTCCGCCAGTCCCAGGGGCCGTCGAACCGGTCGTACACGAATCCGGCGATCGCCGAACGCCGCGGCCACCTGGCCGGGTCGTCGGCGAGCACGGTGGTGACCGCGCCCGTCAGATCCACCGATGCCGGGACGTCCTTCCAGCGCAGGTGCATGCCGCCGCGGACCGTCGCCGACACCGCCTCGATCCCCTCGGTGAAGGTGCCGTCCGCGCAGTCGAGCCGCCCTTCCACGACGCACCGGTTCAACGACACGCGGCCGTGGGCGGTGAACCCGCCGGTGAGCTGTATGGACCCTCTGACCACCACCCGCTGGAGCGAGAGCGCCTCGCCATCGGGGTTGTGCAGCCGGGCTCCGTGGGCGTCGATGAGGTCGCCGACGGTCGCCGAGCGGAACCGCAGCCTGCCACCCGTGGTCTCCACGTCCCGCAGATCCACCGCGCTGTCGACGACCACGCCCCCCGCTGAGATGAGCGAGCCGTTCTCTGGCCCGCTCCACCGGGTTCCCCGGAGGATGAGGGATCCCTTGATGTGGGCCCCAGACAGCTTCAGCATGCCCTGGACCGCCACTCCCTCTTCGAAGACGAGATTCGACCGCAGCTCGGCATTCGTCAGATCGAGGGCGCGCCCGCCGGCGACGGCGAACTCGCACCCCTTACGGATCTGGATGGTGCTGAAGGACCCCATGGACAGATCCACGCCGCCGCCGAACCGGCACTCGCCTTCGACGCTGAGATCTCCGCCCACGAAAAGGCCCGGACCGTTGATCGCGGTCCCGCCGCCGCGCAGGCTGGAGTAGCCCGCACCTGTGACCGTTTCGCCGGGTTCGAAGTCGGCGTTGCGGATGAGGAACTTACCGGCGACCTTGGCGTTGCGCATGGTGAGGCGGCCGCCGATCAGCGGACGGCGGCCCGTCTGGTCGTCGATGAGGAAGACGCTGCCGCCGATCTGGGCATCACCCAGATCCAGGGCCAGCCCGCGATCCGGCCGGGTCAGCCGGGCGCCGGTCAGGTCCAGCGAGCCCGCCAGCTCGATGCCGAGGAGCCGCATCCCGCCGCGCGCCTCGAACCCGTGCAACAACCGGATCGTCCCGCCGACCCGCATCCGGTCCGCCTGTACGGCCCGCATGTCGGCGTCGATGACAGTGTCCAAGCAGATCAGACGGCCGCCGATCTCCGACTCGCACAACCACACCGCCGCACTGCAGGAGGTGCTGGCCGAGGTCCACAGGCCGCCGCTGATCCGCGACCTCGACAGGTCCACATCGCGCCGCACCCGCAGCCCGTTGGCGAGAATGCCGGGCACCCTGCAGCCGTCCAGCACCAGCAGATGCAGTTCGGCGCCGTCCAGGGCGAGCGGACGGTCGAACACGCAGTTCACGAAGCGCAGCGGAAAGGGCACCTGCATGCCGCTCAGGTCGAGGTCACCGGCGATCCTCGCCCCCTCGATGGCCAACCCACGCGGGTCGATGTCCGCGCTGCCCCGCCGGCACAGCTCACGTAGCAGGCGGCTCTGGACGACGAACTCCTCGCCGTCCTGCGCGCGAAGGACCTGACCGGTGGCACAGGCCCGGAATAAGGCTGCCTCATCAAGCATGTGATGAGCCTATTGAGCTTCTTCAAAGGCCCGGTCCAAACGGCCGATGCGTCTGTTGCGGTGATTGCTGCCTTCGTCGCTTGGACTTCGCTGCCCCGGCCGGGCTGAACCGTCCCGTGATTCGTGTGGGCATCTGTCACTGGGATTCTCAGGGCCAGGACAGGGTGTTATATGCATCGCATACTGGGGCGATGGAGTCCTGGGAGTTCGGTCGGACGGTGCGTCGCTGGCGTGACCGGGTGGAGCCGGAAGTGGTAGGGCTGCCGACGAGCAGCCGGCGCCGCGCAACCGGCCTGCGGCGAGAGGAACTGGCTGGGCTCTCCGGCATCTCGACTGACTACCTGACCCGGCTCGAGCAGGGACGGGCGACGTCCCCCTCCCCTCAGGTGGTCGAGGCGTTGGCCCAGGCACTGAGGCTCTCCGACACCGACCGCGCACTCCTCTTCGAGCTCGCCGGCCATCGAACTCCTGGTCGAGGTGTCGTGCCGGCGCGGCTCACCGCCAGCGTGCAGCGCCTCCTCGACCGGCTGGCGGACACTCCGGTGGCCGTCTACGACGCGACCTGGACTCTCCTGGCCGCCAACGCCCCTTACGACGCGCTCATGGGCCTGACGACGGGGTGGCACGGCGTTGAGCGCAACGCGCTCTGGCGCAACTTCGTCGGTCCCGGCAATCGAGTCGTTCACTCGCCGCGGGAAGAGGCGGAGCTCCTGGCGGGACAGGTGGCCGACCTACGTCGCACGGCCGCACGGTACCCGGCAGACCGTCAACTACGCGCGCTGATTCAGCAGCTCATCGCCCACAGCCCACACTTCGCCGAACTCTGGGAGCGTGATGATCCTGGGCCGGACCAGGAGCCGTCCAAGCGCAAGCTGGTCGACCACCCTGCGGTCGGACCGATCAACCTCGACTGCGATGTCCTCTTCGTCGCCACCGATGACGTGAGACTCATGGTCTATACCGCCGAGCCCGGCACCGAGGATGCCGAGCGCCTGGCTCTCGCCGTCGTCCTGGGCAACCAGCAGTTGGTCGAGTAGATACGACGGCGGCCCAGGCCGGCTGATGCTGGCTCTGGCAGTCCTACGAAAACCGGACGACTGGTTGGCCCGAGGCGACTGCCCAAGGCTTGTGGGATGATTCAAGAGAACCCGCACAGCACGTCGCCCGACCGGGCGTGGATCATCACTGGGCCGACGTCTGGCATCGGCCGGCGTACCGCTTTGGAGATGGCCGATTACGGCACTGTCGTGCTCGTCGGCCGAGACCGGGGGCGGCTCGGCGGGGTCGAACGGGAGATTTCTGCGATGGGCGGCCGGGCAGCCTCGGTCGTCGCTGACTTCTCCGACATCGCGAGCGTACGGCGCGCGGCCTCGGAAATCGTCGCCCTCGGCCTGCCGATCGCCGGCTTGCTCAACAACGCCGGCATCATGCCGCTTGAGACCCGTACAACGTCGCACGGTTGGGACCTGACGTACACCACCAACCACCTCGGCCCCTTCGCGTTCACCGAGGCGCTGCTCCCTCATCTGCCGGACGGCACCCACGTGGTGTTCGTATGTTCCGCCGTCGAGGACCCCGAGCGTCGGCCCGCCGTCGTTGCCGGCTTCCGTGGCAGTCGCTACATCTCCGCCGAGGCCAGCGCTCGTGGCGAGTGGGAACCGGGCGGGGCGTCGCGACCCGGTCTGGATGCCTACGCGACCTCGAAGCAAGGCAACCTCGCCACGGTCCTGACGTTCGCACGTGAGACCCCCCGGCTGCGCTTCAGCGCGGTCGAGCCAGGCTTCAGCCCTGGCAGCGGCCTCGGACGGGACGCGGGCACCGTGGCTGTGTTCGTGTCGAGGTACGTCCTGTCGCCGATCGCCCCCCTCGTCAAGTACTGGAGTACCCCGAAGCGAGCCGCTCGGATGATCACTCGAGTCCTCACCGACGCCACGGCTGTCACCGGCGTCTATTACGACGAGAACGGCAAGCCGATGGTCGGCTCAGTTCAGGTGAACGACCCTCAGTTCAGCGACCGGGTCGTCGCCGAGACGCGTGCTCTGCTCGCCACCGTCCCGACCGCCGAGTGACACTGGAAGCGCTCGTGTGCCAGCACCTGACCGTTGCCCGGGTAACTACACCCCGGATTGTGATGAGCCTGCAAAGCGCCCGTATAGAGGTTCGAGATCGCGCAGGAATCGGACTTCGGTTATTTCGCTGTCCATCCACTCCGGCCCACGGGGCGGGGAGCTCGAGGGGCGGCAGCCCCTCGACGGGGTTTGGGGCGCAGCCCCAATAGACACAGTCTGAGCCCTGAAGGCGCGAAGCGCCTCCCATCGGCGAAGGCGATGCAGTTTGGGGTCAGCTGTCGGGGAAAGCCAGGTTGCGGACCCGGCGGACGGCGCGTTTGAGTACCGTGCGGTCCTGGGCCCTGGACAGGCGGACCGCCTCGCGGCGCCACGACTCGGCCTTCTCGCGCCACCGTTCCGCGTCCCTGCGGCCCTTGCCCGCCTCCCTGCGGAGCTGGGCGAGTTCGGCCTGCATGAGGGCGGTGCGTTTGCGCAGGCGGGTGAGCTCCTTCTCGTACTGGGCCGTGACGCGGTCCAGCTCCGGGACGGGGCGGCGGCGTGGCGGGTAGATCGGGGGGCGGCGGGTGAAGCCCCAGGTGTCGCCGTCCACCCATTCCAGGCCGAAGACCTCGTCCAGGATGGTGTCCAGGTGCTCGCCGGGGCGGGCCACCAGGGTGGCGCGGGCGAGGGCGGCGGTGCGTTCGAGTCTGGCCACGGTGACGCCCTGGTCGGTTTCGTCGAGGGCGACGCAGAGGGCGCCGCCGTCGTGCTCTTCCAGGTGGCCGACCAGGCGTTCAAGGGTGTCGCGAGCCGGGACCCAGCCGGGCGGGATGAGGAGGCGGAACGGTGACACGACACCGGAAAGGTCCGAGGCCAGCCGTACCCGGGGGTCGTGTTCGAAGGTGGCGTGGATGAGGCGGAGGTCTAGGTCGGGGTCGCGGAGCGGGGAGCGGCGGTCGTCGCCCAGCGCCGACCAGGGGCCGGTGATGGTGATCGCGACGTCCGGCACCGAGCCGGCCAGCAGGGCGTCGACCGTCGCGCGGACGTCCTCGTAGCCCGCCGCGGGGACGACTGCGTCCACGTACGGGACGAGCCACTGCCGGCCCGGGTCCGTGCGCAGGTAGCGCCGGTACGGTACGCGGTCCGCCACGTAAGGGTCGTTGTACCGCTTCAACGACAGGAAATCACGCATGGCCGTCGGCAGCCCGATGTGCCACGCGCGCGAGTCCGGGTCCGGTACGTACACCGCGCCCGCCTGCGTGAGCCGGTAGCCGAGCTCCGTGTCCTCCGCCAGCACCAGGGAGGTGTCCAGGCCGCCGATCGAGCGCAGCAGCGAGGCGGGGTAGGAGGCGGTGGCGCCCACGTGGATGCGGGTGGCCAGGGAGTTGGGGGCGGTGCGCAGGCCGTCGTGGTCGAGGATGATCTTCTCGGCCCAGTCGTGGCGGTGCGGGGAGAGGGGGAACAGCTTGTCCTCGTGCCCGTCCTCCAGCGCCTGGCGCACCTCGCCGGGGGTGGGCAGCACGTCGCCGGCGGTGAAGTCGATCCAGCCCAGCACGACCAGGTACGGCGCCAGGTGGTGCCAGCGGAGCTGGGCCTCGACGTGGTGGCGATGGGGCACCATGTCGGCGTCCAGCACGAAGACGATCTCGCCCGTGGCGGCGTCGACGCCGGTCTGGACGGCCCAGGCCCGGCCCCAGCCGCCGGGCGGGCTGGTGATGAGGCGGGTACGCGCCGGGACGAGCTCGGGCAGGCGCACCGGCACCGCGCTGCCGTCGTCCACGACGATGACGTCCATGAGCTCGGCCGGGTAGCTCTGCGCCGACAGCGCGGCCAGCGTGAGGTCGAGGGTCTCCTGGCGGTCGTGGGCCGGGATGACGACCGTGACGGTCAGCTCGGGTGTCCACTGGCCGAGGAGGGGCGGGGTGAGCACCCCGTAGTCGTTGCGGCGGATGCGAGGGACTGGCGAGCCACCCGAGGCCCCGGCCCCATCCGGCCGGGGCATGTGCCCGCCGGCAGCGGTAGGAGGAGTCACGGTAGTTCCATGAGGGTGCTGGGGTGGAAGCCGCGCCACTGGTTCCTGTTGCGCTGCAGGAACGTGCCGATCGGCTCTTGCCAGGTGTGGTTGGCGGCGGGGCCGCGGCGCAGGATGTAGCCGAGCCCGTGCGTACGGTAGATCTGCCCGCCGGCCGCCTGCAGCGCCTCCTGGAACTGGGTGTCGACCGACCGGCGCAGCGGCCGGAAACCGCCCACCGCCTGGAACGCCGAGCGCTCCACCAGGATCGTGCCGCCCGCGACGAAGCTGGTGATCTGCTCGGTGATCTGCCTGCGGTGCACGGTGACGTCGATCGACGACAGGTAGACGAACTCCGGCACGGTGCCCACCACCTGGGCCCCCGAGTAGGAGTGCGCGAGCAGCAGGTCGGTCAGGAAGTCGGGGCCGTACCAGTCGTCGTCGTCCATCTTCAGCAGGAACGAGCCCGAGGCCCGCGCCGCCGCGTCATTGAGCACCTCGCCGAACACCGCCTGGTGGTCTGCCTCCAGGACGGTCAGCGGGCCGTCGAAGGCGGCGATGGCCGCGGCCACGTCCGGATGGCCCTGGGGCACGCCGTGCAGGGCGAGGATCACTTCGAGCTGGGCGCCGCGCTGCCGGGCGACCTGGTCGAGCGCGAACCCGACCATGTCGGTGCGGCGGGTGGCCAGCAGTACCGAGGTCAGCGGGGGAGCGGGGGCGGGGGCGCCGAGCTGCTCCCAGCGGGCCGCGACGCCATGGGTGCGCAGCGCCTCGCGGCGTAGCCGGATGCTGTGCTCCTCGCGGCGGAGCTCGTCGGAGAGGTCGGGGTCGGCCGTCAGCAGCCGGGCGAGCTCGTCGCCGAGTGCGCCCGCCCAGCGCGGCACCGTGTCCGCGATCAGCGGCACGCCGGCCGCGGCCAGGCCCGTGAGCACGCGGACGGCGGCGAGGGGGCCGCTGTGGGCGTGATGCCAGTCGATCTCCACGCCGCGCAGCTGCCTGAGCCTGCCCACGTCGGCGTCCGTGACACCGCCCGACTCGGCGAACGCCGTCACCACCTTCCCGTCGAGCACGACCGACCAGCGGCCGTCGCGCTCCACCAGGGACGCCAGGCCGCGTGACGGGGTGGTGACGAAGCCCTGCGGGTTCACCAGCCGCTCGTCGACCGGCGGGATCATGGACGGCTGACCGAGCACGTCGGGGTCGGCCAGGGACAGCCCGGCGCCGCCGGGACGGCCGAGCTGCTCCCAGCTCGCGGACCGTGCGGTCGGCCGCTCGATCGGCGTCTGCGACCCGGACCAGCCGGCCACGGCCGTGTCGCCCGTGCCCTCCTCGGATCCGGCAGCTGATCCGGAAGCCGTTCCGGAAGCTGTTTCGGAGGCGGCGCGTGTGCCCGAAGCGGCGAGTGTTCCGGAAGCGTCGACAGTGCGGAGCACGACGTCGCTGCCCGGCGCGCCGACCCGTTCCGGCACCGGCCCGGTCACCTCGGCGGGTGTCGCGTTCGGATCACCGGGGCGCCAGGCCGCCGCGCCGACGCCCGCGATCGCCGCCGCCGGTGCCGTGATGACGTCGAGCCGGTGCCCGGCGAACGCCCGGGCCGTCGCGGTCACCGTACGGCCGGCGGGCGTGGGCGCCGAGAACCGCGCGTCCACCACCCACACCCGGTCCTTCGGCCGGTAGACCCGCAGATCCGTGAGCGAGCGCCAGCGGTGCGCGGGCGTCGGGGTGGGCACGGGGGCCGGGTGGGAGGCGGGCGTGTCGAGCACGGCCACGACCACCCGCCGGGCCTCCGGCAGCAGCTTGTGCAGTGTGGCGGCCCGGCGCAGGTCTGCGGGGGTACGGGCGAGCACGAGCACCTCGTGCACCCGTTCCGTGTCCGCCGACGGCTCCAGCAGGTCCCGGTCCAGGTCCACGGCGGTGATGTCGTGCTCGACCCCGGCGAGGAAGACCCGTGCCTCGGGCATCTCGGCCAGCAGCTCGCGGATCATCCGGCGCTCCGCAGGTGCCTGATGAGCGAGGTCAGCGGTCCGGTGGCGGTGGTGTCGGGGGCGGGATCGGCCGACAGCCGGTCCACCTCGGCCGACAGCCGGTCGATCTCGGCCCGCAGCTCCTTCACCTCGGCCTGCCGCTTGCCGGCCAGCGCCCGCCACTTGGCGGGGTCTCCGGCCAGCGGCTCGGCCTGGTCCTCCGTGGCGAAGCCGTACTCGGCCCCGCTCACCCAGACCGACCCGAACATCTCGTCCACCAGGTCGTCGGTCTCCCCGTGGAACAGGGCCGCGCGGGAGAAGGCCGCGGTGCGCTCCAGCCTGGCGGTCACGACCCCGGTCTCGGCCTCGGCGAGCGCGGCGCAGACGAGTCCCAGCGTGTCCTGCTCCGCCAGCCGTACGAGCCGGGACAGCGTGTCGGCGCCCAGCACCCAGCCGGACGGGAGCGTCAGCAGGAACGGGGCGGGGGCGGCCGAGTCGGGGGCGGCCGTCACGAACGTGACGCGCGGCTCGTTCCGGTAGAGATTGTGGATGAGGCGCAGGTCGAGCAGCGGGTCGTCGAGGCTGTCGCGGCGCTCGTCGGTCAGCTTGTCCCAGGGGCCGACGATCGCCACGGCCGTGTCGGTGATCGTGCCGGCCAGCGCGGAGTCCACGCCGGCGCGCGTCTCCTCGTAGCCGGTCGCCGCCACGACGATCTGGACGTACGGCACGAGCCAGCGGCGTCGCGGATGGCCGCGCAGCCAGCGCAGATCGGGGATCAGATCGCCGAGGAACGACCAGTTGTGCCGGTGTACGTCCTTCTCGCGGCGCATCACGGTGGACTGCCCGACGTGCCAGGCACGCGCCTGCTCGTCGGGGATGAACACCGCCCCGGCCTGGGCCAGCCGGTAGCCCAGCTCGGTGTCCTCGGCCATGTTCAGGGTGCGGTCGACGCCGCCCGCGTCGCGCAGCAGGTCGGCGCGTACCGAGGAGGAGGCGCCGGTGTGCAGCAGGTACGCGCTCGAACCCGCGTCCTTGAGCATCCTGGTCGACTCCAGGGTCACGCGGGTGTACTCGGTCCGGGTGCCCTCCTCGCCCAGCGCCGCCACGAACCGGGTGTCGCCGATCACCACGGCGTGGTCGATGAGGTGGTGCCAGCGCATGTGCGCTTCCAGGTGGTCCGGAGCCAGGACCATGTCCGCGTCGAGCCAGTGGATCACGTCGCCGGTGGCGGCGAGCCGGCCGGTCTCCCGGGCCGCGCCGCGTCCCCAGCCTTCGCTCACCCGGACGACCCGGACTCCGGGCAGGTCGATGGGCGGCTGGCTGCCGTCGTCGGCGACGACGACCTCGACCAGTCGGGCCGGATAGGTCTGCTCGGCCAGCGCGGCCACGGTCCGGGCGAGGGCCGGCGCGCAGTTGTAGGCGGGGATCACCACGGAAACGGTCAGCGCGGGCTGCCAGGCGCCGATGGCCGGCGGCTCCAGAGTTCCCCAGTCGTTGTGCCTGATCCGCGTCATACCGGGTCCTTGGCCAGCGCGCGGACCTCCTCGCGCAGCTCCTCCACCTCTCGCGCCCGCGTCATGGCGTTGACCCGGTCCTCGCCCAGCGAGGCCAGGATCGCGCCGAGGTCCTCTTCGCGCCGCGTGGCCGACTGCTCGATGGCCTCGGTCAGGCGGTCCAGCCGCGTCTCGATCCGCTTGAGCGCGGTGGCGGTCTTGGCCAGCTCGGCCTCGTGCTTCTTGGCTCGCAGGTCGATGCGCTGGGCCTTGCCGTCGAGGCGTCGTACGGTCAGCACGAGCACGGCGAGCCCGGCCAGCGTGACGGCGAACGCCCCCGAGGCGGCGGCGGCGCCGAGCGTGAGCAGATCGGTGAGGACGAGCAGCACGAGCACGGCGACGGCCAGAACTCCGAGGATTGCGGCGGTCGCTGCCAGTCGGCGGGGCGAGAACATCCGCGCATACCTTTCGTAGTCATGACGTATCAGGTGGCAATGGGATATTGACACCTTAATAAACATTCGCCACTACCGTGCCATAGCTTCCTGGACAAAAACTGGGAGGATCCTGCTAGTTCAGCTCACATCGCCGTCCTCACCGGCATCCACATCTAAGGTGAACTCAACATCTCAGATGGTGTCAGACCGGCGTAAGGTAGGCGCCGACTGAGTCCTCGTCGGTCAAGGAGCACCATGTCCGTCACCCCCTGCGGCTTCGCGCGTACGCCGGAGAAGGGGCTCGCCCGCCTGCATTGGAGTGAGGGCCGCCCCGCCGCGCTGCCCGGGGCCTTCACCGGGTGGGCCGTCGACGGCCATGAGCCCGACGTGCCGTCGCTGCGCCCGCTGCGTGGCCTGGAGATCGAGTGGCCCGATCACGAGGTGCCGCTCGCCGGGCTGGTCCGGCTGGCGGCGGCGGGCGTGCCGCTGACCGCCGACGACGCCCCCGCGTGGGTCCCCGCGGAGCTGGCGGCGCTGCTCACCGACCGCGACTGGCTCGCTCACACCGGGACCGGCCCGAGGTCGCTGGCCGACTTACGCCGCGAGGAGCACAGCGTCCGGCTGCGCCGCCTGACCCACCGCCTGCCGCCCTCGCGTACGCCCCGGATCAGCGTGGTCATGTCCACCAGGCGCCCGGCGCTGGTCGCCGGGGCGCTCGCGCAGATGGCCCGGCAGCGCGACACCGACATCGAGGTGCTGCTGGGCCTGCACGGTGTCCCCTTCGAGCAGGTACGGCAGGCGGTCGAGAGCTGCCCCCTACCCGTGACCTGGGTCGAGGCCCCGGCCACGACGCCCTTCGGCGAGGTGCTGAACGAGGCCGCGGCCCTGGCGGCCGGCGACTACGTGGCCAAGTGGGACGACGACGACTGGTACGGCCCCGACCACCTCGCCGACCTGATCATGGCGGCGTCCTATTCGGGGGCCGACATCGTCGGCACGACGGCCGAATTCTTTTACCTGGAGCCGTTGCACGCCACGATCAGGCGCACCACGTTCGCCAGTGGCGCCGCTTATCCGAGCGAGGTCTCCAGCGATCATGTGGCAGGTGGCACGATTCTCGCCTCCAGAACGATATTTCAGGACTTAGGCGGATTTCCGGCCCAGCCGCGGGCGGTGGACCGGGACTTCCTCAAGGCCGCCCAGGCGGCCGGGGCGAGCATCTACCGCACCCACGGCCTCGGCTACGTGCTCCGGCGCACGCTGAGCGACCAGCACACCTGGCAACTCCCGCTCGCCCACTTCCTGAAGGTCGCCACGAACCAGTGGCGCGGCTTCCGCCCGAGCCTGCTGCTGGAAGCGGCATGAGCGCTGAGCCTGTTCCTGGGAGTGGCACGAGTGCCAAGTCTGCTTCTGGAAGCGGCACGAGGGTTCGCGGCAACGATTACCGGATGCTCGAACCGCCGGAGACCTACACGCCCAGGCTGCGGGTCAGCGTGGTCGTGCCCGCGTACGGCGGCCAGGACAAGCTCGACCTGGCGCTGGCCGGGCTCGCCCGGCAGACCTACCCCGCCGGGCTGATCGAGGTCATCGTCGTCGACAACGGCAGCTCCCCGCCCCTGCGGCTGCCGGCCGAACGCCCAGAAGGCACCCGGCTGATCGTCTGCCACGAGCCGGGCCGGGCCGCCGCGCGCAACGCCGGGCTCGCCGAGGCCACCGGCGACGTGATCCACTGGCTCGACTCCGACGTCGTGCTCACTCCCGGCTCGATCGAGGCGCACATGCGCTGGCACCATGCCGCGCCCTATCTGGCCGTGACCAGCTACATCAGGTTCACCGAGGCGCCGATTCCCGCCGAGCTGCCCGACGACCTGGAGAAGGCCTTCGAGCCGGCCGAGCCGCACGCCTGGATCATCGACCTCATCGAGCGGACGAACGGCCTCACCGACAACACTCAGCGCCCCTTCAGCCTGCACGTCGGCGGCGCGACCTCGGTCAACGCCCGGCTGGTCGCC
Source organism: Nonomuraea aurantiaca (assembly GCF_020215705.1). Classification (GTDB taxonomy): domain Bacteria; phylum Actinomycetota; class Actinomycetes; order Streptosporangiales; family Streptosporangiaceae; genus Nonomuraea; species Nonomuraea aurantiaca. The sequence goes on from NZ_JAIWNB010000002.1 coordinate 589,832, forward strand.
GCCGCCGGGACGATGGACGACGAGCTGATCCTCGGTCAGGACACGGAGATGGGTTACCGGCTCTACCAGGCCGGGGCCGTGTTCGTACCGGAGCCCAAGGCCCGCGCCTACCATCTCGGGCCGACCATGCGGATGCGTGACCAGCGGCCCATCGACCGCGTGAGCTACGCGTTCGTCGCCGACCGCATCCCCGCCTACCGGTGGCTCCGCTCGCACCCCTCCCGCCAGTGGAAGGTCCCGTACGTCGCCATCGTCGTCGACGGCACCGCCGGCTACGACCAGGTACGCGCCACGGTCGACGCCCTGCTGGCGGGCACCCTGCTGGACCTGTCCATCGTCGTGGTCGGTCCCTGGGACTCCCTCGGGCGCGAGCGCCGGGCCCCGCTGAAGGACCCCGACCTCGACCTGATGCTGGTCCACGGCCACTATCTGCACGAGGGCCGGGTACGGCTCGCGGTCTCCGGCGAGGTCGACCCGGGCGTGCCGTACGTGCTGCGGCTGCCCGCCGACTGGGTGCCGGGGGAGGACAGCGTGGCCAGGCTGCTCGACCTGGCCCGCGCCGAAGGGCTGGGGCTGGTGAACGTGCTGCTCCACGAGTCCAAGGACGGCGTCGTGGCCGCCCGCCTGGAGCGCGCCTCCTCCTTCGCCCGTGCGCGGATCGTCGTACGCCCGGGCGAGGAGCTCGACGACGCGGTGGACGACGTGGCGGGCGTCGCGTGGGTGGAGGGCGAGACGTACGGGTTCGCCGAGGAGGCGGCGGAGCTGCTCGGCCGCCGCAGCGCCTACCGGGCCAGGCTCAAGGCGGAGGCCGACGCGGCGCGGCTGGCCAAGGAGGCCGAACGGCTGCGCGCGCAGGTGACCAAGTGGCGCGACGAGGCGGGGCGCTGGCGCAAGAGCGCGGTCGAGCTGCGGCGCGACGTCAGCACGCTGCGCCGTCAGCTGGCCGCCGCCAACCGCGCCCAGCAGAGCATGCGGGTCCTGCTGGCCACCACGGTCAAGCGCGCTCTGGGCAAGAGGCTGCGCGGCTAGCGTCCTGGGCGAGCGGCTGCGCGGCGAGCCGGGCGGGCGAGCCGCTCCCCGCTTGGCTGGGACTCCTGGCTCAGCTGGGCCGGAGCGCCGACTTGAGACGGCCCAGGAGGGTCCGTTCCTCGGTGGCGGGAACCGTGACGATCGGCGGTAGCGGCGCGGCGGGCTTCTGAGGCGCCGCCTTCTGGGCCGTGGTCTTCTCGCCTGCGGGTTTCGGTTGCGGGGCCGGGGGCCAGTAGCGGTCTGGGTCCTCGTGCCGTACGCCGTGCGTGGTCTGGATGATCTCGTCGAGATCGTCGCCCGGGGCGGCGAGCAGCAGGGCGCGGCCCAGGGCGGAGGTGCGTTCGAGGCGGGCCGTGCGGCCGTCGGGCAGGTCCACGACGAGCACGCCCGTCAGGTCCTTCTGCACCGTCTCGATCATCCGCTCCAGCGTCACCTTGTGCAGCGCCACCTCGACCGGTCCCCGGTAGCGGAACGGCGCGGGCGCCGGCGTCGGGGCCGCCTCGTCGATCAGCCGGATCCGGTCGTCGTGGGCGAACAGGTCGCGCATCAGCCGCATCTCGAAGAGCGGGTCACTGAGCACGGCCCGCCGCCCGTCGTGCAGCCGCGCCCACGGACCCACCAGCGTCACCACGACGTCCTGAAGCCTGCCGTCGAGCGCCGCCGCAACCGCCTGCCGTACGACCGCTTCCGAGGTGTCCGTGACGTCCAGGACGATCTCGACGTACGGCACGAGCCAGCGGCGGCCCTGGTCCTTGCGCAGGTCGCGGCGGAGCGGAATCCGGTGCGCCAGGTACGGCTCGACGGCTCGCACGGCGCGGTCCCGGTCACGGTGCTGAGCGGGCAGCCCGAGATGTACGGCCTGTGCTTCCATGTCCGGGATGAACACGACACCGTGCATGGCCAGCCGGTAGGCGAACTCGGTATCCTCTCCGCGCACGACGGTCGGGTCGAGGCCGCCCACGGCGTGGAAGACCTCCCGGGGAAGGGCGAAGGTCGGCCCTGTGCACACGTGGTAGGGATTGCGGCTCTTGCGGAGCCTGTCGGTCTTGGCGATCGTCGCCTCGGTGGAGCTCGACACGCCGGACGCCAGGTCGAACACGTCCCCCAGGTGTCCCGCCCGGAAGACCTGCTCGGCGGTGAGCGTCGGCACCTGGACGAAGCGCTTCATCCCGATCGTGACGAGATAGTCGGTCACGTGGTGCCAGCGGGCCAGGGCCTCGATGTGCTCGCGGCAGGCCACCATGTCGGCGTCGAGGCGCTGGATGATCTCGCCGTCGGCGGCCTTGGCGCCGGTGTTGACGGCGTTCGAGATGCCCCAGCCGGTCGTCACCGGGACGATCCGGGTGTTGACCGGCCGCAGTTCCGGCAGCCGGATCGGCGGCTCGCTGCCGTCGTCCACGACCAGGACCTCCATGAGATGGTCCGGGTACGTCTGAGCGGCCAGCGCGGCCAGCGTCAGCTCCAGATGGGGCCCGCCGTGCGCGGGTATCACCACGCTCACGGACAGGGCCGGTGACCAGGTGCCGAGCTCCGGCGGCGACAGCGGAGAATAGTCGTTCTGCGTCATGGCAGGACGCGCGTTCATGGTGGTGACCCCCCTGCCCGGGGACCTTACCGGGAGATGCTGAGAATTTCCTGAATTATGGGTTGTTGCAGCCACTGCTCGGCGGCCCGGGACTCGACTCCGTGAACACCGCCGGGACCCCGTACACTCGGTGCCCAAGACCGCAGGTAGGGAGTCAATATGAGCAGGTCGTGGCGTGGCCTCATCGAGGAGTACCGAGAGCGTCTTCCGGTCACCACGAAGACGCCCGTCATCACGCTGCTGGAGGGCGGCACGCCGCTGGTGCCCGCGCACCGCGTCTCCGCGCTGACCGGGTGTGACGTCTACCTCAAGGTGGAGGGCGCCAACCCGACGGGCAGCTTCAAGGACCGCGGCATGACCATGGCCATCAGCAAGGCCGTCGAAGAGGGTGCCAAGGCGGTCATCTGCGCCTCCACCGGCAACACTTCGGCCTCGGCCGCCGCCTACGCCGTACGCGCCGGGCTCACCTGCGCCGTGCTGGTGCCGCGCGGCAAGATCGCGATGGGCAAGCTGGCCCAGGCGCTCGTCCACGGGGCCACGCTGCTCCAGGTCGAGGGCTCGTTCGACGATTGCCTGGAGATGACCCGCAAGCTGTCGTCCAGCTACCCGATCGCGCTGGTCAACTCGGTCAACCCGTTCCGGCTGCAGGGCCAGAAGACGGCCGCGTTCGAGATCGTCGACACGCTCGGCGACGCGCCCGACATCCACTGCATCCCGGTGGGCAACGCGGGCAACATCTCGGCCTACTGGATGGGCTACCGCGAATACGCCGCCGACGGGATCGCCACCAAGGCACCGCGCATGTTCGGCTTCCAGGCCAGCGGCGCGGCACCCATCGTCAACGGCGGGCCCGTCGCCCACCCGCACACGATCGCCACCGCCATCCGCATCGGCAACCCCGCCTCCTGGCAGCTCGCCACGGCGGCGCGCGACGAGTCCGGGGGCGCCATCGAGTCGGTCACGGACCGGCAGATCGCGGCCGCGTACAAACTGCTGGCCCAGGAGGAGGGCGTCTTCGTCGAGCTCGCCTCGGCGGCCAGCGTCGCCGGTCTCCTTCAGGCGCACGCGCAGGGGCTCATCGCGCCCGGGCAGCGCATCGTCTGCACGGTCACGGGCAACGGCCTCAAGGACCCTGACTGGGCGATCGCCGGCGCGCCGGCCCCGGTCACCATCCCCATCGACGTCCACGCCGCCGCGGCCGCCCTCAACCTGGGCTAGGCACTCCGGGGCTCTCGTACGGAGCATTCGGGCGCATGCCGGACTGTGCGGTGTGCGCCTCTGCTTTGCCATACGGGGATGCATTGCCGTACGGATGCTTTGCCGTACGGAAAACAGGCCCGTCGCCGCTGAAGGCGGCGGGGGAAAGATCAGGCGAATGAGCACCGTTGACATCCGTGTGCCTGCCACGTCGGCGAACCTGGGCCCCGGCTTCGACACCCTGGGCCTGGCCTTGGGCCTGTACGACGAGGTCCGGGCCACGCTGACCGGTGAGCGGGGCGTCCACGTCACCGTCGAAGGACAGGGCGAGGGTGAGCTCGACCTCGGCGAAGGACACCTGGTCATCAAGGCCATGCGCAGGACGTTCGACCGCATGGGGGCCGCCCAGCCCGAGGGCATCCGGCTGCACTGCCTCAACCGCATCCCGCACGCCCGCGGCCTGGGCTCGTCCTCGGCCGCGATCTGCGCGGGCATCCTGGCCGCCCGAGCGCTGGCCCGGCCCGACGAATCGGAAAGCTCGCGTACGGACTCCGCACCGCGTACGGAAACCGGCGACGGAGGGCCGCACGCGGCCGGATTCTCCGACGGATACGGCCTTACCGACGACGAGGTGTTCGCGCTGGCCACCGAGATGGAAGGGCATCCGGACAATGTCGCGCCATGCCTGGCCGGAGGCTTGACGATTGCGTGGACCGACCACTCCGGATCACCGCGTATGGTGAAACTGCTCCCGGATGTGCGCATCCAGCCTGTCGTGTTCGTTCCGGCGACGCGCCTGGCCACGGAGACCGCACGGGGGTTGTTGCCGAAGGACGTGCCCCACAAGGACGCCTCTTTCAACGCCGGCAGGGCTGCGCTGCTGATCGCGGCGCTGACCCAGCGGCCGGAGCGCGGGCTGTTGCTCGCCGCCACCGAAGACCGACTTCACCAGAAATACCGTGCGCCTGCGATGCGGGCCAGTGCGGATCTGGTAGAACGTCTCCGTGCAGTGGGCGTGCCTGCGGTCGTTTCGGGAGCAGGTCCCACAGTTCTTGCGTTTTCGACACCGGATTCGCAGGATTTGATCGCGCCAGAAGTGGGTAATGACTGGCACATCCAGCTTATGGACGTCGACCCAGTTGGTGCGAACGTTCAGTTCCCCGAGACACGCTGATGCCTCTTTAGACCTTCAGGGAATAGCCGTGTGCGCTGGTGATGTTAGGCTGATAGCCGCACCAGATGCCCCCTTGTTGGGTGCGTGCTTGTCAGCCACACATCGCTGCATCATGCTGCACGTCGCGAGGCGTGTGCAGCGCGGCTGTCTCCCCGGAATCCGTTGCCTCCGGTTGGCCCACACCCGGTTGGCCCAACGTGAGGCGGCGACGACGGGGGTCTGCGCGTTCGAATCACCTCGACATCTGGCTGGCGACAGCAATCTGAGGGGTGTCATCCACGCGTCACTGTCCTGTGGCCGCTTGGACGCGCCTCTCCCCAAGAGTGGCGGTCGTCCCCAGCGGCGGCCGAAGATCGCAACGTGCACCCCGACCCGGTCTGTCCCGCCGGATCGCAAGCACCTCCGGGACGCCCGGCAGAACAAAACCGGCGCCCGACCCCTGGGAAGGACCTTTAGTTGAGCGACACCACCGAACTCCTCTCCGACGCACCAGGCTCACCTGCGCAGCCCGCGTCCGGCGACACCCCCACCCGCGCCGCGGCTAAGCCGCGCGCGCGTCGCTCCGGCACCGGCCTGTCCGCCAAGGTGCTGCCCGAGCTGCAGAAAATGGCCGCTGAGCTGGGCATCAGCGGCACCGGGCGCATGCGGAAGAGCCAGCTCATCGCGGCCATCCAGGAGAAGCAGGGTGGCGGCACCGGAGAAGGCGCACCCGCTGCCGTAGCCGAGGCCCCGGCCGCCGCCGACGCGGCGCCCGCCGCGGAGCGGCCCACCAGGGCACGCCGGGAACGTTCCCGCCCCAAGACCGTTGAAGAGCCCGTCGCGCAGGCTCCCGAGCCGGTGGCCGCGGCCCCCGAGCCCGTGGCCGCCGCCCCGGCAGAGCCGGTCGTGGAGCAGGCCCAGCCCGTCGACACCCAGCTCGACCCGCGTGGCGACCGTGGTGAGAGCCGCCGTGAGCGGCGCACCAGAGGCGAGCGCCGTGACCGTGGCGACCGTGGCGGCAGCGACCGTACCGGCAACGACCGCGGTGAGGGCGGCCGTGGCGAGAGTGGCCGTGACGGCCGCGACAGCCGCGATGTTCGCGACAGCCGTGACTCTCGTGATGTTCGTGACCGCGACTCTCGTGATGTTCGTGACGGCCGCGATGGCCGTGACAACCGTGACAACGGTCGTGACGGTGGCCGTGATGGCGGTCGCGTGGACCAGCGTGAGCGTGTCGCCGACGGCGGCCGCGGCGGTGACCCGCGTGGCGGCAACGACCAGCGCGGTGACCAGCGCGGCGACCCCCGCAACGATCAGCGGGGCGACTCGCGCAACGATCCGCGCGGTGGCGGCGACGACGACGACCGCGGCGGTCGTGGCAGGCGGGGCCGGTTCAGGGAGCGCAACCGCGGCCGTGGCCGTGAGCGCTTCGAGAGCAACGAGCCCGTGATCGGCGACGACGACGTACTCATCCCGATCGCCGGCATCCTCGACATCCTCGACAACTACGCGTTCGTCAGGACGAGCGGCTACCTGCCCGGCAGCAACGACGTCTACGTCTCGCTCGCCCAGATCCGCCGCAACGGCCTGCGCAAGGGCGACGTCATCACCGGCGCCGTCCGGCAGCCGCGCGACGGCGAGCGCCGCGAGAAGTTCAACGCCCTGGTCCGCCTCGACACCGTCAACGGCATGGACCCGGAGCAGGCCCGCAACCGGCCCGACTTCAACAAGCTCACGCCGCTCTACCCGCAGGACCGCCTGCGCCTCGAGACCGAGCCGAACATCCTCACCACGCGGATCATCGACCTCGTCTCGCCGATCGGCAAGGGCCAGCGCGGCCTCATCGTCTCGCCGCCCAAGGCCGGTAAGACGATGGTCCTCCAGGCGATCGCCAACGCGATCACCCGCAACAACACCGAGTGCCACCTGATGGTCGTGCTGGTGGACGAGCGGCCTGAAGAGGTCACCGACATGCAGCGGTCGGTCAAGGGCGAGGTCATCCACTCGACCTTCGACCGTCCCGCCGAAGACCACACCACGGTCGCCGAACTCGCCATCGAGCGGGCCAAGCGCCTGGTGGAGCTGGGCCACGACGTGGTCGTGCTGCTCGACTCGATCACCCGCCTCGGGCGCGCCTACAACCTCGCGGCTCCCGCGAGCGGGCGCATCCTGTCGGGTGGTGTCGACTCGACCGCGCTCTACCCGCCCAAGCGCTTCTTCGGCGCCGCCCGCAACATCGAGAACGGCGGCTCGCTGACGATCCTCGCCACGGCCCTGGTCGAGACCGGGTCCAAGATGGACGAGGTCATCTTCGAGGAGTTCAAGGGCACCGGCAACATGGAGCTCAAGCTCAGCCGCTCCCTGGCCGACAAGCGCATCTTCCCCGCGGTGGACGTCGACGCGTCCAGCACCCGTAAGGAAGAGATCCTCATGGCCAAGGACGAGCTCCAGATCGTCTGGAAGCTGCGCCGGGTGCTCCACGCGCTCGACATGCAGCAGGCGCTGGAGCTGCTCCTGGAGAAGATGAAGGAGACCAAGTCCAACGCCGAGTTCCTCCTGCAGGTCCAGAAGACCACGGTGAGCAACGACCGCGACTGACGCTGGTAGAGGGGGCGGCGGAGTTCTTCTCTGCCGCCCCCTTTTCTCTTGTACGGCCTGCATCCCGGGCCTGACGTGGGGTCGAGTGCCTCTGGGGACACGGCCGCCGCCTTCCACGGGGCGGCCGGCCACGACGGACTTCCGCTAGGCCGGAGGGGCGCCCTCCGGAGGGTCACCTGCCACGCCGGACCGTCTTCGTCCTCTCCCCTGGAGGGGATATACCTCGTTGGGGACCTCGGCCACGATGGACCGTCCTTTTCCTCCCCCGGAGGGGGTAGACCTGCAAAGGACCCCAGCCACCCACCGACCGTCACAGGGACCGAGGCGGTCGTGTGACGGACCACCCGGGGAAACCAATGGGGTCGCCCCACCAGAGGCACAGCCGCTGACCCATAGCGGGCGGCCCCGCTGTGACGAGGACGAGACGTTGGGATCGGCCACTGGGGTTAACCCCACCTCAGGACGGAAGTCCGCCACATTCTCTGCGGCCGGTTGGACGGGCACCCTTGATGGCATGGTTACTGTGCCGTTGAGGGAGCGCGTGCCGTGGGGGCCCCGGGGGCCCATTGGCGTTGTGGTGGATCCGACCACGTGGCGGGCCGTGCCCTACATGCTGGTCAGTCTGGCCTTCGGGGTCGGCTGGTTCGCCGTGCTGGCCGTGGCGGTGCCGTTCTCCGTCGCGTTGGTGATCCTGTGGGTGGGCATCCCGCTGGTGCTGCTGACCATGTTCACGTGGCGCGGAGCGGCGATGCTGGAGCGCCGGGTGCTGTGGGCCGCGCTGGGCGTACGGATCGCCGATCCCTACCGCACCCGGCCCGAGCGGGGGATCGGCGCCCATGTGGGGTGGTTGTTCAAGGATCCGGCCACCTGGAAGGACCTCGGCTATCTGCTGCTGCTGTTCCCGCTGAGCCTGGTGGAGTTCGTGGTGTCCGCCGTGTCATGGGTGGGGACCATCACGCTGATCGCCGCGCCCTTCTGCTACGCGCAGGGTGAGGCGCTGCGGTTCGGTGACGTTCTGGTCATCGACAGCTGGCCGGGGACGGTGCTCGGCACGATCTTCGGCTTCTGCATGCTGGCCGTGACCGCCTATGCCGTACGCGGGATGGCCTGGCTGCACGGCACGCTGGCCGTGGTGCTGCTCAGCGGGAGCGAGGAGGAGCGGCTGCGGGCCAGCAGGGCCAGAGGCATCGACGCGGCCGAGGCGGAGCGCCGCAGGATCGAACGCGACCTGCACGACGGCGCCCAGCAGCGGCTGCTGTCCGTCGCGGTGGACCTCGGCCGGGCGCAGGCCAAGCTCGACCACGCCCCGGAAGAGGCCAGGCTGCTGATCGCCCAGGCGCACAGCGGCACGAAGGCCGCGATCGCCGAGCTACGCGACCTGGCCAGGGGCATCCATCCGGCCATCCTGAGCGACCGGGGGCTCGACGCGGCGCTGTCCGGGCTGGCCGCCCGCGCGCCGGTGCACGTGGACGTGGTGGTCGAGCTCGACACGACCGACGAGCGGCCGCCCCCGGCCGTGGAGAGCATCGCCTACTTCATCGTGGCCGAGGCCCTGGCCAACATGGCCAAACACTCGGCCGCCACCGAGGCGTCCGTGCGGGTGGCCAAGGAAAACCGGCAGGTGCTCGTCGACGTGTGGGACAACGGCATCGGCGGCGCCCTGGTCAGCGCGGGCGGCGGCCTGGCGGGGTTAGCCGACCGGGCGGCCACCATAGACGGGGTGCTCGTCCTGCACAGTCCCGTCGGCGGTCCCACCCTCGTGCGCGCGGAGTTGCCCTGTGAGTGGTAGGCATTGCACATGCGCGTGGTCATCGCCGAGGATTCCGTACTGCTCCGCGAGGGGCTGGCCCGGCTGCTCGCCGACGGAGGCATCGAGACCGTCGCGGCGGTCTCCGATGGGCCGTCCCTGATCACCGCGGTCAAGGAGCATGGGCCCGACCTGGCGATCGTCGACGTCCGGATGCCGCCGAGCCACACCGACGAGGGCCTGCGCGCCGCGTTGAAGCTACGGGCGACGCGGCCGGACTTCCCGATCCTGGTGCTGTCGCAATACGTCGAGGAACGCTACGCCGGCGAGCTCATCGGCCCGGCCGTCGGCTACCTGCTGAAGGAGCGGGTGGCCGACGTGGCCGAGTTCCTGGAGGCCGTGCGGCAGGTGGCGGCGGGCGGCACGGTCATCGATCCCGAGGTGGTGATGCAGCTCCTCAGCAGGCAGCGGCGTGGCGCCCCGCTCGACACGCTCTCCCGGCGCGAGCGCGAGGTGCTGGCGCTGATGGCCGAGGGCCGCTCCAACACGGCCATCGCCGCCCGGCTGGTCGTCACCGAAGGGGCCGTGGAGAAGCACATCTCCGGGATCTTCGCCAAGCTGGCCCTCGGGCCGGCGCCCGAGGACCATCGGCGAGTGCTCGCCGTGCTCACCTATCTGGGCCGGTGACTATCTGACCGCCTACCTGACGTCCACGAACTCCTGCGGCGACAGCGCGCTGCGGGTCTTGCTCGTGCCGGGCGCCTTGACGCGGAAGTAGCCGTCCTTCTTCATGGTGAAGGAGCCGGCGTACTTGCCGGTCGAGTTCGTCTTCACGAAGCGCAGCAGCTTGTACGTCTTGGTGCCCTTGGTCTTGAAGTAGACCTCCAGCTTCTTCTTCGGGTACGCCTTGGAGCCGCGATAGACCTTGCCGGAGACCGTGGCGGAGGCGCCCTGGCGTACCATGGCCGGGGCCTTGATCGTGACCCTGACCTTGGCCTTCTTCGAGGCGCCGCCCGCCGGGGCGACGACGGTGAAGGAGCTGACGCCCTTGAGCGACTGGCCGCCGCGGTTGGCGTACACCTCCAGCGTCCAGTCGCCCGGAGGCGTGTCGTCGCTGAAGAAGGTGCTGCCGCGGTAATAGCCGTCGGAGCCGCGCTCCAGGTCGCCCAGGTCGTACGACTCGTTGGACTCCTCGCTGATGAGTTTGGCGGAGACCGAGTCCGCATCGGTCACCGAAGCCTTCACCGAGACCTTGACGTCCTTGCCCTTGACCAGGTGCACCGGGTTGGGCGTGACGCCGCCGCTGGTGATGCCCTGCTTGCCGGAGACATTGAGGACGAAGGCGTTGCTCCCGGTGCCCGAGGCACGCGGGACACTGACGTTCAGCTTCCACTCGCCGGCGGGGTCGTCCCTGCCGATGCCGAACCTGCCGGTGATCGTCGTCTCCGTGGCCTTGGTCGCCGGAGACGGCCGGAAGTCGAAGTCCACGTCCCGTCCCGACTTACCGGGGGGAGTGATGCTGCCGGTGACGGCCGCCGTGACGGTCGCCGGGTCCTTCAGCCTGAGGGTGACGCTGACCTCGATGTCCCGGTCGACCGGGATGAACGCGTCCGACGTGGCAGCCCCGTTGAAGTCGCTTCCAGCACTGGCCGCTTGCGCGGCCGAGAGGTTCACGCATCCGAGGAGAAGCGCGGCCCCCGTAGCGGTCGCGAGTAGCGACCGCAGCCTCTTCTTCATCTGATCGCATTCCTTTTGGGATAAAAGTAATGGTTTGTGCGCGGGAGCCTAGTGTGACGAGAGTGAGTCCGCTATAAGGTTCCGGGAATGCCCGGTGGCCTGGGACGGTTACAGCATCTGGCACACTGGTAGCTGACCCGCAGCGGTTCCGGCTCCCGCCCGCGTTTGATCGCGACTTCTGGCGACCCGGCGACCGCACCTCGAAAGGACAGCAATGAAGCCCGACATCCACCCCGCCTACAACGTGACCCAGGTGTCCTGCACCTGCGGCAACACGTTCACCACCCGCAGCACCGCCAAGAACGGCGTCATCCACGCCGACGTGTGCTCGGCCTGCCACCCGTTCTACACGGGCAAGCAGAAGATCCTCGACACCGGCGGCCGGGTCGCGCGCTTCGAGAAGCGCTTCGGCAAGAAGTCCTCGGGCAACTAGCTTCACCGACGCCGACCCGGACGCACTCACGTGCGCCGGGTCGGCGTTCTTGGTGAAGAGACCGTTACACCCCAGACGAAGGACGCACGGTGAATCTCGACGAGTTGCTCAAGGAGTATTCCGAGCTGGAGCTGCAGCTCGCCGATCCCGCCGTGCACGCCGACCAGAACAAGGCCCGCACTCTCGGCAGGCGCTACCGGCAGCTGACCCCGATCGTGGGCACCTACCGGGAGCTGACGTCGGCCCGCGAGGACCTGGTCGCGGCCAAGGAGCTGGCGGGCGAGGACGAGGGCTTCGCCGCGGAGGCGGCCGAGATCGAGGAGCGCATCCCGCGCCTCGAGGAGCGGCTCAAACACCTGCTCATCCCGCGTGATCCCAACGATGACAAGGACATCATCATGGAGATCAAGGCGGGCGAGGGCGGTGAGGAGTCCGCGCTGTTCGCCGGCGACCTGCTCCGGATGTATCTGCGTTACGCGGAGCGGCTCGGCTGGAAGACCGAGATCATCGACACCCAGCACTCCGACCTGGGCGGCTACAAAGACGTCACGGTCGCGATCAAGGCCAAGGGTGACGAGGGCGTGTGGTCCAGGCTCAAGTTCGAGGGCGGCGTACACCGTGTGCAGCGGGTGCCCGTCACCGAGTCGCAGGGCCGTATCCACACCAGCGCCGCGGGCGTGCTCATCTACCCCGAGGCCGAGGACGTCGAGGTCCAGATCGACCCCAACGAGCTGCGCATCGACGTCTACCGCTCCAGCGGCCCCGGCGGCCAGAGCGTCAACACCACCGACTCCGCGGTCCGGATCACCCACCTGCCCACGGGCACCGTCGTCTCCTGCCAGAACGAGAAGAGCCAGCTCCAGAACAAGGAGTCGGCGCTGCGCATCCTGCGCGCCCGGCTGCTGGCCATCGCCCAGGAGCAGGCCGAGGCCGCCGCGCAGGCCGAACGCAAGTCGCAGGTGCGCACGGTCGACCGTTCCGAGCGGGTTCGCACCTACAACTTCCCGGAAAACCGCATCTCCGACCACCGAGTCGGCTTCAAGGCGTATAACCTCGACCAAGTTCTCGACGGCGAGCTCACCGCCGTCACCCAGGCCCTCATCGACGCCGAAATGGCGGAGAAGCTCGCACAACACTCATGACATTTCTGCTGGACGAAATCGCCCTCGCCACCGCACGGCTGGCCGAGGCAGGTGTGCCCTCACCGCGTACGGACGCGGAGGAGATCGCGGCATTCGTCCACTCCGTGCGCAGGAGTGAGCTGCACACGGTCAAGGACGCCGACTTCGACGCGCTCTTCTGGGAGGGCGTCGCCAGGCGCGAGGCCCGCGAGCCGCTGCAGCACATCACCGGCCACGCCTATTTCCGCTACCTGGAGCTCGCGGTCGGGCCCGGCGTGTTCGTACCACGGCCCGAGACCGAGGTCATGGCGGGCTGGGCCATCGAGACGCTGCGCGCGATGGACGTCGCCGCCCCGCTGGTCGTCGACCTCGGCACCGGCTCGGGCGCGATCGCGCTGTCGATCGCCCAGGAGGTCGCGCTCTCCGAGGTGCACGCCGTCGAGGTCGACCCCGGCGCGTACGGCTGGGCCAAGCGCAACATCTCCGAACACGGTCAGGGCCGCACCCACCTGCACCCGGACGACCTGGCGGAAGCCCTGCCCGAGCTCAACGGCAAGGTCGACCTGGTCATCTCCAACCCGCCCTACATCCCGCCGGGCGCGATCCCACGTGACCCCGAGGTACGCGACTACGACCCCTCGCGGGCCCTCTACGGCACCGGGGACGACGGTCTGGGCGAGGTACGCGCCGTCGAACGGACCGCGCGCCGCCTGCTGCGCCCCGGTGGCTGGGTCTCCGTCGAACACGCCGACGAGCAGGGCAGGGCCGTCTACCTGACGTTCCCCGAGGACAACGGCTGGCGGGACGTACGGCTGCGGCAGGACCTGACCCGCAGGGACCGCTTCGTCACGGCCAGACTCGGCCAGGACTAGGATGCACGCGAGCGGCGCGGCCTTCTCCTGACGGCGAGAGGTCGCGAAGCGACCGAATGAGGAAGGGGGAGCCTCGAGAGCGCCGCTCCCCGCCGAGCGGAGCGAGGCGATAAGACCGTGGGAAGACGCTTTGACTGCACGGACATGGAGCAGCGGGCCGAGGGCCTGACGGAGGCCGCCTCCGCCGTACGCCGCGGCGAGCTGGTGGTACTGCCGACCGACACGGTCTACGGGATAGGCGCCGACGCCTTCACACCCGCGGCGATCACCGCCCTCCTTGAGGCGAAGGGACGTGGCCGCGACATGCCGCCGCCGGTCCTCGTCGGCACCGTCAGGGCGGCCAACGCCCTGGTCGACGACCTGGGACCGTACGGTCAGGACCTCATCGACGCCTTCTGGCCCGGCCCGCTCACGCTCGTCTGCAAGGCCAACCGGGCGCTGTCCTGGGACCTGGGCGAGACCAAGGGCACGGTCGCGCTGCGCATGCCCCTCCACCCGGTCGCGCTCGATCTGCTGAAGGAGACCGGCCCGATGGCCGTCTCCAGCGCCAACCGCTCGGGCGCCCCGGCGGCCGTCACGGCGGCGGAGGCCGAGGAGCAGCTGGGCGAGTCGGTCGCGGTCTACCTGGACGGCGGCAAGACGACGGACAACACGCCGTCCACGATCCTCGACCTGACCACGGCGGTGCCGCGGATGCTCAGGCGGGGGGCGATCCCGGTGGAGAAACTACGCGGCATCATCGGCTACGTCGCCACGGACGACTGACCCCCTGGTCTGTCGGCTTGGTCTGTCCGCGCGGCCCGTCCATAGGTGTCGTTCGCCTGGTTTGTCCGGCGGGTCCGCACGGCCGAATCAGGCCTGTTGGTCTGGTCGGTCCGGCTGCGCGGCCCGGTCCGTCTGTCCGTCTGTTCGTCTGCCTGGTTTGTCTGGCGGGCCTGTTCGGTCTGCCCACCTGGCCGCCCGGTCCGTGCGCCCCGCCCGGCAGTACGCCTGCTCGCGCCACCCTGTCGGTCCGGCCAGGCCTATCCGGCCTGTCTGGTCTGCTCGTCCGGCCGGTTGGTGCATTCGTTCGTACGGTCGGCGTTCGTACGGTCAGCGATCGGCGTGTACGGCTTGGGAGAGACGGCTGACGTATACCGTCTGATTATCCCGGCTGCGGCGATGCCATCAGGCCCTTACGGTGAAGTCCGGAGCGGCGAGACGTCCGGGAGTGACCCATGGGCAAGTTCGACGGCATGGATCCCAAGCTGGTCCGCGATCTGCTGGCCGAGGTCAAGCGCGCGGTCACGCAGATGCGGTCGGTCGAGGGCCGTGTCGGGCAGGTCATGAGCGGGGCGGGTCTGGCCACCCAGACCACTCATCGGCCGGTCCAGGTGGCCGACGCCGCCGAGGTGATGGTCCGCGACGTGACGGCCCGGCTCGGGCTGCTGGAGAAGAAGGCCGATCACCCGCGGGTGGGGGATCAGGCCAAGGATGCCGCGCCGACGGTGGGCAGTGACGCCAAGGACGGCGACGAGCCCAAGAAGGACCGAGGCGACGAGCGGTCCAAGTACGAGAACCCGCGCGTCGACGACGGCACCCCTGCCGACAAGCCGGACGCCAAGACGGGCGAGGACAAGCCGGACGCGAAGACGGGCGAGGACAAGCCCGATGCCAAGGCGTGCGATGACGACAAACCGGATGCCAAGACCGGTGAGGACAAGCCCGACGCCAAGACGGGTGACGACAAACCGGATGCCGACGTCACCACGCCCGACACCGGTGACGAGCCCAAGGACGACGACATCGCCAGCAGGCGAGATCGCGGCGCCGACTCCGACAGCGGGATCATCGACACCCCGGCCAAGGACCATCCCGACGACTCCGACCCGCACAAACCGCGGGTCATCGTGGTCGACGGCGTCAAGGTGCTTCAGGTGCCCATCGATCCGCCCACGGCCGAAGAGTTGCGGGCGCTGCTTGACGACATCGAGAAGGTACAGCCCGCCGAGATGCCCTCGGTCTCCGGCGACGCGTCCACACACAGCACGCACGGCACGCACGGCACGGACGTCAACACCTGGGCCAACGACGGCAGCGACGTGGTGTCCATCGACGCCAAGCCGCTGGATCCCGGCGCGGTGTCGGCGGTGGCGGACCACGCGCGCGACATCCAGCCGGCCGAGATGCCGAGGGTGGAGGTCCCGCCGGGCGAGTACGGCACGGGCGAGTGGGCACCCAGGCACATCAGCCCAGACGGCCAGCCGGGGACGATCGACCCCGGCAACATAGCCGCATCCACGGGCCACACCCCAACAACGGGGGATATAGCCTCCGTAACCGGCACGCCGTCCATAGACGACATATCGGATTCGACAGCGGACACGGCCGCGACGGCCCAGACGGCCGACTCCGCCCCGACGACCCCGACCACGGATTCCACCGCGACTACCGACTCCACCGCGAGGGCGGACTCACCCACGGCTACGACCGACACCGGCGAGTGCCAGGCGACGGACACGGGAACGCGCTCGACCGGCGACGGGTCGGTTGTCAGGCCGACGGATCCGCCGGGTCAGCAGGTTCCGGATCACAGGGCGGGTGATGCGACGCCGACCAACCCCTCAGGCCAGCGGGCCACGGATGTCTCGATGCCCACTGTCGGTGAACCGGTCGTGATTCCGCCTACCGAGCCGTCAGTGGATCAGGGCGGCTCCACCACGCCGCCCGCCACCGACGGCGCGACGCCCCCGTCCGCCGACACCTCCACCCGCGACACCACCGCTACGACCGTCTACGCGGCGCAAGGGGCCGATGCCGGTAAGTGGGCCGGCGACGGCAGTGACGTCGTCTCCATCGACGTGAAGCCGCTGGACCCCGAGGTGCTCAGGACTCTGGTCGAACACGCCCGTGACGTTCAGCCCATGGACATGCCGGGCGTGCAGGTCCCGCAGGGCGAGTACGGCAAGGGCGAGTGGGCGCTCAGAGACATTCAGCCAGATGGGCCTCCCGGCACGATCGAGCCGGGGACCCACGAGAGGAGCGTGTGATGTACCTGGACCCGCCCGCCCCTCAACCCCGCCAACCGGGCGAGAACCCGCCCGTCAACGGCAACGGAAACCCCCTGGAAGCCCACCCAAGGGCCTGGGAGTTCAATCCCGAGTACCAGCGCCTGGTAACCGCCTGGCAGACCGTCCTACCCCTGCTGGAGAGCCTCACAACGGCCCTTGACAAGGCGTACCAGCTTGCGAAGAGCCCGCAGACGTGGGATGCCCCCGTGGGCACCCGTTACGTCGAGGACATCGGCGCGTGGCGCTCCAGGCTCGCCCTCTACCGCCAGGCCGTGCTCACGTCGATCAGCGAGGAGGCCGCCGACACGCCTCGCTGGGTGCCCAGCGCGATCGGCGCTCCCCACGCGTTCTCCTGACCGCCCGATCGGCCGCCCGGCTGACCGGTCCACTTACCGCTGCACCGTTCGCTCCACTGGGCCGCTGAGGCCATCGCCCGACTGGCCACCCTCAGCGGCCGCTCGGCTGGCCGCCTCATCTTGGGCGGCTGTCCCAACGGTTCCCCGGGTGTTTCGTCACACGACCGTCTCAATCTCTGTGAGGGAGTGTGGTGATTGGGGTTCCTAGGAGAGGTGTCCTCTGCGGGGATGCGGAGGATGTGCGGTTCGTGGTGTTTGGGGGCCTGCGAGGGGGGTCCCCTGCCAGGGAGCTGAAGAGGTCGGTCTGGGGGTCCCTCGGAAGGAGATGCCGACGTTTGGGCAGTGGAAGAAAACGGTCCGTCGTGGTTGTGATCCCCGTCAGGGAGACGAAGAACGGGTGCCCGGCGAACGCTCGCAGACGTCCCACTGGCCGCCCCCTGACTACCGGACCCCCTGGGGCCATGGGAAAAACGGACAAAGCGCCGTACAGTGGGAGAATGGGTGTACCGCCCTACTACGGTCCCGACTTCGGGCGGCTCCAGCGGCAGGACCCCGAGCTGGCTCAGGTGCTGCTCGACGAGCTGGAACGGGTCCGCGGCGGTCTCCAGCTGATCGCGAGCGAGAACCTCACCTCCCCGGCGGTCCTCGCCGCCCTGGGGTCCACCCTCACCAACAAGTACGCCGAAGGCTACCCCGGCAATCGCTACTACGGCGGCTGCGAGGTCGTCGATCGGGCGGAGCGGCTGGCGATCGAGCGGGCGCGCAGGCTGTTCGGTGCCGAGCACGCCAACGTGCAGCCCCACTCGGGAGCCTCCGCCAACCTCGCGGCGTACGCGGCCCTGCTGCAGCCCGGCGACACCATGCTGGCCATGGACCTGTTGCACGGCGGTCATCTCACCCATGGCTCGAAGGTGAACTTCTCGGGAAGATGGTTCGACGTCGTGTCGTACGGGGTGCGGCGTGACACCGAACTCATCGACTACGACGAAGTGCGGGACCTCGCGCTGCGGCATCAGCCGAAGGTGATCGTCTGCGGTGCCACCTCCTACGCCCGGCTGATCGACTTCGCCGTCTTCCGCGGCATCGCGGACGAGGTGGGTGCCTGGCTGCTCGCCGACGTGGCGCATCCGATCGGGCTGATGGCGGGTGGCGCCATCCCGTCCGCCGTGCCGTACGCGGACGTGGTCACGTACACCACGCACAAGGCGCTGCGCGGACCGCGCGGGGGCGGCATCCTCTGTACGGCGGAGCTCGCCGCGCGGATCGACCGGGCGGTGTACCCGTTCATCCAGAGCGGCCCCCTCATGCACGCCGTGGCGGCCAAGGCGGTGGCGTTCGGCGAGGCGCTGCGGCCCGAGTTCGGCGAGTACGCCAAGCAGGTGGTCGCCAATGCCCAAGCCCTGTGCGACTCGCTGGCGGCCGAGGGGATGCGGCCGGTGTCGGGTGGCACGGAGACGCATCTGATGCTCATCGACCTGCGCGAACTGGGCGTGTCGGGCGCCGAGGCCGAGCGGCGGTGCGCCGCGGCGGGGATCACGCTGAACCGCAACGTGATCCCGTACGATCCGGAGTCTCCGGCCGTGACGTCCGGGATTCGTGTCGGCACGCCGTGCCTGACCACTCAGGGGATGGGGCCCCAGGAGTTGAAGGAAGTGGGGGCCCTGCTCGTGCGTGCCGTACGCCATCCCGGCACTGCGGCCGAGGTCAAGGGCCAGGTGACAGCCTTGTTGACGGGCTTCCAGCCATATGACAGCCAATATTAAGAGCCAAAATTAAGCTGGTGTGTGTCGATTTCCGGTCACAGCCGGTCGGAGCATCCAGGAAACTAGGTCCGTGCGCGAATACCTGTTCATGGCGCTCATTGCGGCAGCGGTGACGTATCTGCTGGTCCCGCTGGTGCGCCGCTTCGCCATCCGTATCGGCGCCATGCCCGAGGTCCGCGAACGCGATGTGCACACCACGCCGACGCCGAGACTGGGCGGTCTGGCCATGTACGGCGGGCTGGTCGTCGGGCTGCTGGTGGCCAGCGAGCTGACCAACACCGGCAAGGTGCTGAGCGAGGCAGAGGGCAACCCGGTGCTGGCGTTGATCATCTCGGGCGGGCTCATCACGTTGACGGGGTTCCTCGACGACTGGTGGGGCATGGACGCCTTCATCAAGCTGGCCGGCCAGATCGCGGCCGCCGGCGTGCTCGTCTGGTTCGGCCTGCGGCTCACCTACATCCCGCTGCCGAAGGACTGGGGCGGCTCCACCAGCCTCGACTACACGCTGAGCACCATCATCACGATCATGGTCGTGGTGGTGGCGATCAACGCGGTCAACTTCGTCGACGGCCTCGACGGCCTGGCGGCGGGCATCGTCTGCATCGCGGGCATGGCCACCTGGGCCTACTCGATCTTCCTCAAACAGAGCATCAGCGGCGACCGCATCGCCACCACGGCGGCCATCGCCGCCATCCTCATCGGCTGCTGCCTGGGATTCCTGCCGCACAACTTCCATCCCGCGAAGATCTTCATGGGCGACACCGGGGCGATGCTCATCGGGCTCGTGCTCGCCTCCTCGATCGTCACCGTGACGCCGGTCGACCCGTCGGTCATCGAGGGCATGAACCGGGTGCCGGTGCTGCTGCCGCTGCTCGTGCCCGCCGCGGTGCTGGTGCTCCCGCTCATCGACCTGATCACCGCCGTCGTGCGGCGCACCTCGCACGGCATGTCGCCGTTCGCGCCCGACCGCGGTCACCTGCACCATCGCCTGCTCGACATCGGCCACTCCCACCGCCGCACCGTGCTGATCATGTACGCGTGGACGTTCCTGTTCGCGTTCGGCATCGTCGCGCTGTCCACGATCGGCGTGCCCATCCTGCTGTTCCCGGTGGTCATCCTGCTCGCGCTCGGCGTGCTGGTCCTGATGGCCGCGCCGCGCTGGCGGGGCAGGGGCGGTCTCCACTCCCGCGGCAGGTCCGACGACGACGGCCCGCCCACCGGCCCCATGCCGCCGATCGTGCCGGAAGCCGAGGTCAGGCGGCAGGCTCCGCCCCCCATGGGCCCGCCGCCCGGCCCGTCGCAGGAGCGCGCGAGCGCCGCGGCGAAGCCGGTCATTCCTGCCGTTCCAGGCCGTTCATGATCGCGAACTAGAAACGGCAGGTAAAAGCGGTCTTCAGTGAGCTTGTGATATCTTTCACGAGCAGGGGCCCCCAATGCGCCGGCTTTGGGGGTAGCAAACGCTCGCTTGATAACATGCTTACTGGAGCACCGATGCAGGCCAACGACGTGCGCGTACTCAAGAGTGCCGCGATCCCCACCCTCGCGGTTGGGGTGGTCGCCGTGGTCGTGGCCCTGCTCCTGTCGGGAGCAAAGGGAGCGCTGGGCGCCGCCATCGGCACTGCGCTCGTCGGTGTCTTCTTCAGCATCAGCGTGGTGGCCGTCTCCTACGCGGCCCGAGTTTCCCCGCAACTGATGGCCATCGTCGCGATGGTGAGCTATCTCGTCAAAGTCATCGCCATCATGGCGATGCTGGCGGCCTTCGGCGACACTACGGCGTGGAACTCCAAGGCTTTCGCCTGGTCCGTCGTGGTGGGCACGCTCGTCTGGACCGCCTTCGAGGTCCGGGCGTTCATGAAGACAAAAATGCTTTATGTCGACCCTGAAGCCAAGGTCCCGGGGAACGGTGGCCCATGAGGCTGGTAAAGGGATGGGGTCCGATATGACTAGTCCTCTACTTGCCTGCTATCGTCGGCCCCGCGATGAGCGAACAGGAACGCCGACCGGAAGACGACGGTCAGGACTTCGCCAACGCCGCATGGTCGATCCCCAGCTACCTGCTCGCCGGGATGGCGATCTACGGCGGCGGCGGCTGGTTGCTGGACCGTTGGCTCGACACGTCCGCGTTCTTCCCTATAGGCGTCGTCCTGGGGATCGTACTGTCCGTGTACCTGGTCTACCGCAAGTACGGTCGCTAGCCGCACGGCGCGACCACTTCGCTGAGGAAACCCTTGTGATCCGCTACGACGTTGAAGGGAACGCCGCGTGAGTGCGCTGACGGTCCTCGCCGACGATCAGTTCAAGGCGCCGTCGCCTGATGAACTGTTCACTTTCGCCCCCATCATTCCCGGGGTGGACTGGTTCACCAAGCCGGTTCTTCTCGCGATCCTCAGCTCGATCGTCGTGATCGGCTTCTGCTGGGCGGCCTTCGCCAATCCGAAGATCGTGCCACGGGGCGTCCAGAACGTTGCCGAATACGGCTACATGTTCGTCCGCGACCAGGTCGCCCGGCCCTTCCTGGGCAAGGACGCCGACCGGTGGATGGGCCTGCTGCTGACGCTGTTCTTCATGGTCTTCCTGTGGAACATCATGGGCGTCATCCCGCTGCTCCAGTTCCCCGTGGCCTCGCACATCGCCTTCCCGGCCGTGCTCGCGATCTCGATCTACGTGCTGAAGGTCTACCTGGGCGTCAAGCACCAGGGCGCGATCGGCTACTTCAAGAACATGATGTTCCCGCCGGGACTGCCCAAGCCGATCTACGTGCTGCTGTCGCCGATCGAGTTCCTGTCGAACATGATCATCGCGCCGTTCACGCACGCGGTCCGACTGTTCGCGAACATGTTCGCCGGCCACATGCTCCTCGCATTCTTCAGCATGGTGGGCTTCTGGTTCCTGTTCGAGAAGCTGACCCCGCTGGGCGCCCCCGTCGGCGTCATCGGTGTGATCATGACCATCATCTTCACCGGCTTCGAGATCTTCATCCAGTTCCTGCAGGCGTTCCTGTTCGCCATGCTGGCGTCGATGTACATCGGCGGAGCACTTCACGCAGAGCACTGAGAACTACCCCATACCGGAATATCCATGACCGGTGGAGACACCGCTTCACCGGCCGTCCAGTAAAGGAATACAGCAATGAGCGTTCTCGCTGAGGTCTCCGGCAACGTCACCGCCATCGGTTACGGTCTCGCCGCCATCGGCCCCGGCATCGGCGTCGGCATCATCTTCGGTCAGGGCGTGCAGGCCATCGCGCGTCAGCCCGAGGCCTACGGCCTGATCCGCCAGAACATGCTCCTCGGCTTCGTCCTCACCGAGGCCCTCGCCCTGCTCGGTCTGGTCGCGCCGTTCATCTTCCAGAACATCTGACGGCCAGAAGAATCCCTGACGAAAGGCTGCATCCATGAACAAGGCAGCTACGCTCCTCGCCGCGGAGGAGGGTGCCAATCCCCTCATCCCGCACACATTCGAGCTCGTCGTCGGTATCTTCTCGTTCTTCGTCGTCCTCTTCGTAGTCGGTAGGCTGCTCGTCCCCCGCATCCAGAAGACGCTGGCCGAGCGGACCGAAGCTATCGAAGGCGGCATAAAGAGAGCGGAAGACGCTCAGGCCGAGGCCCTCAACCTGCAGAAGCAGTACCGCGAACAGCTGGCCGAGGCCAGGCAGGAAGCGGCTCGTCTCCGTGAGGAGGCTCGCGAGCAGGCCGCGGAGATCCGTGCGGAGCTCCGCGAGGAGGCGCAGGCCGAGGCCCGCCGTCTCGTCGAGGCGGCGCACGCCCAGATCGAGGCGGACCGGCAGGCGGCGTTCGCCCAGCTCCGTACCGAGATCGGCCGTCTGTCGACCGACCTGGCCGGCCGCATCGTCGGTGAGTCCCTTGAGGACGAGGCCCGGCAGAGCCGCGTCATCGACCGGTTCCTCGACGAGCTGGAGCGCTCGGACGCACAGGCGGTGCGGTGAGCAGCCAGATGAGGGGCCTCAGCAAGGACTCGCTCGCCGTGGTCGAGGAGCGGTTCAACGCTGTGGCGGGCTCGGCGGACCTGGGCCGGCTGGCCGAGGACCTCAACGCGATCGCGGACCTGGTGGACCGCGAGCACGGACTGCGCCGGGCCCTGTCGGACCCGGCCAGGCCCGGCGCTCAGAAGGCGCAGGTCATCCGGAATCTGCTCGAGGGCAAGGTCAGCGCGGCCGCGCTCGCCACGGTCGAGGCCGCGGTCGAGGTCAAGTGGTCGCGCGCCGGAGACCTGGCAGACGTGCTCGAACGGCTCGGCGTCGTCGCCGCGGCCGCGGAGGCCGAGGCGCAGGGCAAGCTGGACGACGTGGAGGACGAGCTCTTCCGCTTCGGTCGGATCGTCGCCGCCAACCCCGATCTCCGCCGGGGCCTCACCGACGCGGCCGCTCCAGAGGAGGGCAAGCGGCAGCTGCTGCAGGACCTGCTCGGTAGCCGTGTCGCCCCCACCAGCCTGCGTCTGATCACGCAAGTGGTCGTACATCCTCGTGGGCGTAGCCTGGAGGCAGGCCTCGAGGAGTTCAGCCGGCTGGTGGCGCAGCAGCGCCAGCGCCTCGTCGCGACGGTGCGCACCGCGGTCGAGCTGACCGAGGAGCAGAAGCAGCGCCTCACGGCGTGGCTGCGCGCCTCTTACGGTCGCGACGTGCACATCAACGTCGAAGTGGATCCCCGAGTGCTCGGTGGTTTCTCGGTCCGCATCGGCGACGAGATCATCGACACCACCATTGTGGGACGAATCGAAGAAGTCCGCCGCCGGTTGGCCGGCTAGGGCGATAGAGGAGACAGAGAAGAGATGGCGGAGCTTACGATCCGGCCGGACGAGATCCGGGACGCGCTTGAGCGCTTCGTCCAGGCGTACGAACCGGAAGGCGCCGCGCGCGAGGAGATCGGGACCGTCGTCGACTGTGGCGACGGCATCGCCCATGTCTCCGGCCTTCCCTCGGCGATGGCGAACGAGCTGCTCGAGTTCGAGGACGGCACGCGCGGCCTGGCACTCAACCTCGACACCCGCGAGATCGGTGTCGTGGTCCTGGGCGACTTCAGCAGTATCGAGGAGGGCCAGACGGTCCGCCGGACGGGCGAGGTCCTGTCCGTGCCCGTCGGTGACGGCTTCCTCGGCCGCGTGGTCGACCCCCTCGGCAACCCGCTCGACGGCAAGGGCGCCATCGAGTCCGAGGGCCTGCGCGCCCTCGAGCTCCAGGCCCCGTCGGTCGTCCAGCGGCAGCCGGTGAAGCAGCCGCTGCAGACCGGCATCAAGGCGATCGACGCCATGACGCCGATCGGCCGTGGCCAGCGCCAGCTGATCATCGGTGACCGTGGCACCGGCAAGACCGCGATCGCCGTGGACACCATCATCAACCAGCGCGACAACTGGGCGTCCGGTGACCCGGACAAGCAGGTGCGCTGCGTCTACGTCGCGGTCGGCCAGAAGGGCTCGACGATCGCCCAGGTGCGGGCTCGTCTCGAGGAGGCGGGCGCGCTCGAGTACACCACGATTGTCGCCGCTCCGGCGTCCGACCCCGCGGGCTACAAGTACATTTCGCCCTACACCGGTTCCGCCATCGGGCAGCACTGGATGTACCAGGGCAAGCACGTTCTCATCGTCTTCGACGACCTGACCAAGCAGGCCGACGCCTACCGCGCGGTCTCGCTGCTGCTGCGCCGTCCGCCGGGCCGTGAGGCCTTCCCGGGCGACGTCTTCTACCTCCACTCCCGCCTGCTGGAGCGCTGCGCCAAGCTCTCCAACGACATGGGCGCGGGGTCGATGACCGGTCTGCCGATCATCGAGACGAAGGGCAACGACGTCTCGGCGTTCATCCCGACCAACGTCATCTCCATCACCGACGGGCAGTGCTTCCTGGAGACCGACTACTTCAACGCCGGTATCCGCCCCGCCATCAACGTCGGTATCTCGGTCTCGCGAGTCGGTGGCTCGGCGCAGATCAAGGCGATGCGGAAGGTCGCGGGCACGCTGCGTCTGTCGCTGTCGCAGTATCGCGACCTGGAGGCCTTCGCGGCCTTCGCGTCCGACCTCGACGCGGCGTCCAAGGCTCAGCTGGAGCGCGGTCAGCGCCTGACCGAGCTGCTCAAGCAGGCCCAATACTCGCCGTTCTCGGTCGAGCGCGAGGTCGTGTCGGTCTGGGCCGGCACCACCGGTGAGCTCGACGAGGTGCCGGTCGAGGACATCCGCCGCTTCGAGTCGGAGTTCCTGGACTACCTGCAGAGCAAGCACAAGGGCGTCTTCGACAGCATCCGCGAGACCAACGATCTGCTGGACGACACGGTGACCGTCCTCAAGGACGCCATCACGGAGTTCAAGAAGTCCTTCACCACCTTCTCCGGCGACCTCCTGATTCAGGACGAGCCGGTCGCGCCGCTCGAAGAGGGCGAGGTCGGCCAGGAGAAGATTCGCAAGGTCGTCCGCTCGGCGGAGAAGAAGTAGCCCATGGGTGCCCAGCTAAGGCTGCTGCGGCGGCGGATCAAGTCGGTCAAGTCGACCGCCAAGATCACCCGCGCTCAGGAGCTCATCGCCTCTTCGCGGATTGTGAAGGCGCAGATGCGGATGCAGGCGGCGCTGCCGTACGAGCGTGAGATCACTCGCGCCGTCACCGGCGTCGTCAGCAACGCGTCGAGCGTCGACCATCCGCTGACCGTGGCGAAGGACAATCCCACCAAGGCGGGCGTGCTCGTCGTCACCAGCGACAGCGGGTTCTGCGGCGGCTTCAACGCCAACGTCCTGCGCGAGGCCGAGGCCCTGCGCGGACTGCTGAAGAGCCGCGGGCTCGAGGTCATCCCGTTCGTCACCGGCCGTAAGGGTGTCACCTGGCACTCCTTCCGCAACCGGACGATGGGCGGGCAGTGGGTCGGCTTCTCCAGGAAGCCCGCCTACAGCGACGCCAAGGAGATCGCCGAGCTGCTGATCGAGTCGTTCAAGGACGAGAACGGGATCGACGAGATCCACATCGTCTCGACCGAGTTCGTCTCGATGCTCACGCAGAACGTCGTGGTCAAGCGCATTCTGCCGCTGGAGGTCGAGGAGACCGAGGCGAGCGAGAGCGACGCGATCCCGCCCTACTTCGAGTTCGAGCCCACCGCGGCCGACGTACTCGAGTCGCTGCTGCCGCGTTACGTGGAGTCCCGCATCTTCACGGCGCTGCTGGAGTCGGCGGCTTCAGAGGAGGCCGCGCGTCGCCGCGCGATGAAGTCCGCCACGGACAACGCCAACGAGCTGATCCGCGTGTTCACCATGCAGATGAACCAGGCTCGTCAGGCGGAGATCACCCAGGAAATCAGCGAGATCGTCGGTGGCGCCAACGCGCTCGCTGACGCCGCAGCGGGGAAAGAGTGAAATGACTGCAGAGGCTGTTGAGACCGTTGAGACCCCCGCGGCCGGTGTCGGCCGCGTGGCTCGGGTCACAGGGCCCGTCGTCGACGTGGAGTTCCCCGTCGAGGCGATGCCCGACATCTACAATGCGCTTACCATCGACGTCACCCTCGGTGGCGACACCAAGCTGCTGACCCTCGAGGTCGCCCAGCACCTCGGTGACAACATCGTCCGGGCCATCTCCATGCAGCCCACCGACGGCGTGGTCCGGGGTGCGGCCGTCACCGACACCGGCTTGCCGATCTCGGTGCCCGTCGGCGACGTCGTCAAGGGTCACGTGTGGAACACGCTCGGCGAGTCGCTGGACGTGCCGACCGCTTCTCTCAAGATCGACGAGAAGTGGGGCATCCACCGGCCGTCGCCGCCGTTCGACCAGCTCGAGTCGCGCACCGAGCTGCTCGTCACGGGCATCAAGGTCATCGACCTGCTCACGCCGTACGTACAGGGTGGCA
Organism: Nonomuraea aurantiaca; assembly: GCF_020215705.1. Lineage (GTDB taxonomy): Bacteria > Actinomycetota > Actinomycetes > Streptosporangiales > Streptosporangiaceae > Nonomuraea > Nonomuraea aurantiaca. The sequence continues at coordinate 616,305 of NZ_JAIWNB010000002.1, forward strand.
AGATCGGCCTGTTCGGCGGCGCGGGTGTGGGCAAGACCGTCCTCATCCAGGAGATGATCCGCCGGGTCGCCCGCAACTTCGGTGGCACCTCGGTGTTCGCCGGCGTCGGCGAGCGCACCCGTGAGGGCAACGACCTCTGGCTGGAGATGGAGGAGGCGGACGTCCTCAAGGACACCGCGCTCGTCTTCGGTCAGATGGACGAGCCGCCGGGCACCCGTCTGCGGGTCGCCCTGTCGGCGCTGACGATGGCGGAGTACTTCCGCGACGTGCAGAAGCAGGACGTGCTGCTCTTCATCGACAACATCTTCCGCTTCACGCAGGCCGGCTCCGAGGTGTCCACCCTCCTCGGCCGTATGCCGTCGGCCGTGGGTTACCAGCCCACGCTGGCCGACGAGATGGGTGTGCTCCAGGAGCGCATCACCTCGACGCGTGGTCACTCGATCACCTCCATGCAGGCGATCTACGTGCCCGCCGACGACATCACCGACCCGGCCCCGCACAACGCGTTCGCGCACCTCGACGCGCAGACCGTGCTCTCCCGGCCGATCTCGGAGAAGGGCATCTACCCCGCGGTGGACCCGCTCGACTCCAACTCCCGCATCCTCGACCCGCAGATCGTGGGCGAGGAGCACTACGCGGTGGCCCAGGAGACCAAGCGGATCCTGCAGAAGTACCGCGAGCTCCAGGACATCATCGCCATCCTCGGTATCGACGAACTGTCGGAAGAGGACAAGGTCACCGTCCAGCGGGCCCGCCGTATCGAGCGGTTCCTGTCGCACCCGATGTACGCCGCCGAGGCGTTCACCGGCCAGCCCGGCGAGAACGTGCCGCTGGAGGAGACCATCCGCTCCTTCAAGGGCCTGTGCGCGGGCGAGTACGACCACCTGCCCGAGCAGGCGTTCTTCATGGTGGGCGGCATCGACCAGGCCATCGCCAAGGCCAAGGAACTCGAGCGCTGATCGCCCGCGGTGGGGGTAGGGCGCGAGCCGTACCCCCACTCCTGTCCGGAAAGGAGCCTACGTGGCGAAGCTACGAGTAGGCGTTGTCTCGCCCGAGCGTGAGATCTGGTCGGGCGAGGCCGACATGGTGATTGCCAAGACCGTGGACGGCGAGATCGGTATTATGCCGCAACACGCACCTGTGCTCGGCGTCCTCGTCGAGGGCGGCGTGCTGCGCGTGAAGCGGGAGGGCAAGGGCGACCTGGTCGCGGCGGTCCACGGCGGATTCATCTCCGTGGCCGACGACGAGGTGTCCGTGCTCGCCGAGGTCGCCGAGCTCGGCTCGGAGGTCGACATCGCGGCAGCCCGTGACGCTCTCGAACGGGCGCAGGCCTCCATCGAGGCCGACCAGGCGGACGCCGACGCGGCCGTCGAGGCCAAGCGTGCCAAGGCCCGGCTGCGCGCGGCCGGCGAAGAGGTCTAGTTCTTTGAGGTCTAGTTCTTTGATGCGGGTTTGATGCAAGGGGGCGGCTTGGTAGCGACGGTTCTCATCTGTGTGCTGCTGGTCGCCGTCCTGGTGGTGTTGCGCGGGCTCCTGGTGGTGCGCTCCCGGGGGAGCGTGCCCTGCCGCCTGCGTGTGGGCGACCACGGCTGGCAGCGCGGGGTAGCCCGCTACGCCGACGGGGAGCTCCATTGGATCCCGCTCATAGGTCTGCGACTCAGGCCCCGCCACGCGATCGCGAGGCGGGGCCTTGTCGTTTCCTCGCGGCGGGAGCTGGACAGTGGTTTCTACGCCGTGGACTGTTCGGGGACTACGCGGGACATCTCGCTGGCGATGAGTGCGGACGCCTTGACCGGATTTCTCGCCTGGCTTGAGTCCGCGCCGCCGAGCGCTTATCTGGACGTCGCCTAGACCCCGTTCGTGACGGTCTGTGGTGGCTGGGGTCCTTCTGGGAGTTACCCCCTTCGGGGCATCGGGCTAGCGGGTGCCGCCTGGTTTCCAGAGGATCTCGTTGCCCGCGTGGGCGACCCTGCACAGGATGAACAGCAGGTCTGACAGGCGGTTGAGGTATCTGGCCGTCAGCGGGTTCATGTCCTCGTGCGCTTCCAGGGCCGCCCATGTCGTACGTTCGGCGCGCCGGACGGTGACCCTGGCCACGTGCAGCCCGGCTATCGACGGGTCGCCGCCGGGGAGGATGAAGCTGCGCAGCGGCTTGAGCTGCTCGTTGAACTCATCGCACCGCGCCTCCAGCCAGTCGATGTAGGACTGCTCGACCCTCAGCGGCGGGAACTCCGGGTTGTCCTTGACCGGTGTCGCCATGTCGGCACCCACGTCGAAGAGCTCGTTCTGGACGCGGATCAGCACTGCCGTCAGCTCCATCGGCAGTGTGCCGTGCGACAGGGCCAGGCCCAGGTGCGCGTTCGCCTCCTCCACATCCGCGTAGGCCGCCAGGCGGAGGTCGGTCTTGGCGGCGCGGCTCATGTCGCTCAGAGCGGTCGTGCCGTCGTCTCCGGTGCGGGTGTAGATCCGGGAGAGGACGACCGGCTTGTCCTTGTCGGCACGCGTCATGAGGTCAGCGTAATGACAAAAGTCACTCGAAACGGACGCGGGGCGCATACGGCGTCGGTGATTTCCACGACTACCAGCGCTGATCGCCACCCGCGACGATGGCTTGCATGATGAAGGAGAGAATCTGATGCTCGAGATCAGCGAGCTGCGCAAGCGCTTCGCCGGGGGGCCGGACGCGCCGGAGGGCAAGGTGGCCCTCGACGGGATCAGCTTCGCCGTACGGCCGGGCGAGATGTTCGGGTTCGTCGGCGCGAACGGCGCCGGCAAGACGACCACCATGCGGATCGTCATGGGTGTGCTGCAGCCCGACGAGGGCTCGGTCAGCTGGCAGGGCCGGCCGCTGGAGTACATCGGCCGGCGGCGGTTCGGCTACATGCCCGAGGAGCGGGGGCTGTACCAGAAGATGCGGGTCGCCGAGCAGGTCGAGTACTTCGGCCGGTTGCACGGCATGGGCGCCGCGGCGGCCAGGACGGCGGCCGGCGACCTGCTGGAGCGGCTGGGCCTGACCGAGCGCCGGGGTGACGCGGTAGAGGCGCTGTCGCTGGGCAACCAGCAGCGCGTGCAGCTAGCGGTGGCGCTGGTGCACGATCCCGAGGTGCTGGTGCTCGACGAGCCGTTCTCCGGGCTCGACCCGATCGCGGTGGACGCGCTGGCCACGGTGTTGCAGGAGCGGTGCCGCGGGGGCGTGCCGGTGATCTTCTCCAGCCATCAGCTGGAGCTGGTGGAGCGGCTGTGCGACTCGGTCGGCATCGTGTCGGCGGGCCGGATGGTGGCCAGCGGCACGGTCGGCGACCTGCGGGCGGCGGAGAACCGTACGCTCCGCGTCGTGGTGCGCGACCCGGCGCCCGGGTGGGCCGACGGCCTGCCCGGCACCGTCACCGTCACCGGCGACCGGCACGTGCTGCTCACCACCGACGGCGACGACCAGGAGATCCTGCGCCGCGCCATGAAGGCCGGGCAGGTCGAACACTTCGGTGCCGAGCAGCCGACCCTGACCGAGATCTTCAAGGAGGCCGTGGCGTGAACAGCGTGATCCTGGTGGCGCGGCGCGAGATCACCACCCATATCCGGACGAAGGCATTCGTCATCGGACTGCTCATCACCGCCGTGCTGGTAGGGGCGGTGGCGTTCGCGCCGAAGATCCTGGGCGGCCCCGACTCGTACAAGATCGGCGCCGTGAACTCCCAGGAACTGCCGCTCAAGGCGGCCGCGCCGGACGCGGAGTTCGAGTGGCGCACGTTCCCCGACGAGGCGGCGGCCAAGAAGGCGGTGCTCGACGGCGATGTGGACGCGGCGCTGGTGAACAACACCAAGGTGCTCACCGACGGCGAGATCGACTCCCAGCTCGGTGTGCTGCTGCAGAGCACCAACCGAGAGCTCAAGCTGGGCGCCGCGGGCGTGTCGATCCCACCGCTCCAGATGGTGTCCGTGGGCGCCGACACCCGCTACCAGTCCGCTAGGACCGGGATCGCCGTGGTGCTCGTCCTCGTGCTCTTCATGCTGATCATCGGACAGGTCATGATGGTCGCCATGGGAGTGGTGGAGGAGAAGGGCAGCCGGATCGTGGAGATCCTGCTCACCTCGGTCCGGCCGTGGCAGCTGCTCGCCGGCAAGATCATCGGCCTGGGCGCGCTCGGCCTGATCAACCTCGTCACGATCCTGGTGGTCGGCGTGTCGGCCTCGGTCGTTTCGGGCATCGCGGTGGACTTCCCGCCGGGCCTGCCGGGGATCGTGGCGGGAGTGCTGCTCTGGTTCGTGCTCGGCTACGCCTTCTTCGCCACGCTCGCCGCCGCGCTCAGCTCGCTGGTCTCCCGCCAGGAGGAGGTGAGCAACGTGATGTCGCCCCTGACCATGCTGATCATGGTGACCTACTTCGGGGCCTTCTACGCCACCACCGACCCCACCGGGACACTGGCCAAGGTCGCCTCGCTCGTCCCGCCGTTCTCCTCGATGGTCATGCCGGTGCGGATGGCCGCCGCCGACGTGCCGCTCTGGGAGATCGGGCTGTCGACGGTGCTGATGCTGCTCGCCGTGGCGGGGGTGCTGTCCTTCGGCGCGAAGGTGTACGAGCGGGCGGTGCTGCGGACCGGGGCCAGGATCAAGCTCGGCGACGTGCTACGCGCGAAATAGATGGACCCGAAACAGGTGGACGCGAAATAGATGGATGCGATCAGGCGGGCGCGGCGCATCTCCCTGTGCGTGCTGAACTCCATGATCGTGATGACGTGGGTCGGCGTCGCCCTGGCGACCCTCGGCGGCCTCGCCATGGGCACGCTCTCCTGGCTGCGCATCGTGCCCGCGATGATCGCCTTGATCGTCTTCACCTGGCTCTTCCTGCGCATCACCCGCGCCGTCCTGGAGCGCCGCTACCTCACGAGAGAGGTGGTGGCGGCCGGCGCTCTCGCCGTCCTCGCCGCGGCGTTGGGGGGCGCCGACCCGTTCGGATGGGGCTTCGGGCTGCTGGCCTGGGTGTCCGTGGCGCTGATCAATATCCGCGTGTGGGCGGCCGTGGGCCTGGCAGTGGGTACGGCCGTGGTCGGCACCGGGCTGGGCGTCGTCACCCTCCTCATGGGACAACCCCTCCAGTCGATCCTCGTTCCGTACGACGATGGGGCGGTCTTCGCCCTGGGATTCGTCTACGCGATCATGTGCGCCCTGCTGCCGCCGTCCAACCGGTTCTGGGCGTGGATTTACACGCTGGCCGTACAGGCTCACGAGGGCAGGGAGGCGCACACCCGGCTGGCGGTCGCGGAGGAGCGGCTGCGCTTCGCCAGGGACCTGCACGATCTCGTGGGGCACCAGCTCTCGGCCATCGCGGTCAAGACCGAGCTGGCCGTACGGCTGTCGGCCGCCGACACCGTCGCCGCGAAGGCGGAGATGGTGGCGGTGAACACACTGACCAGGACGGCGCTGCGGGAGCTGCGCCAGGCGGTGCGCGGCTACCGCGAACTTGACCTGAGCGCCGAGCTGAATAGCGTGAAGGGCGTGCTCGAAGCGGCCGGCGTCCGCTGCGAGCTCCGATTGCCCTACCGTGATCCGCCCGGCGGCGTGGCGCCCGTGTTCGCCTACGCGGTCCGCGAGGCGGCGACGAACGTGCTCAAGCACAGCACGGCCTCGTTCTGCGAGATCACGCTCCGCTTCACCGAGGAGGAGGCGGAGCTGAGCGTACGCAACGACGGGGTGGTCCGCCATCAGGTGTCCGACGTGGGCAGCGGCCTGACGGGCATGGGGGAGCGGCTGGCGGACATCGGCGGCAAGGTGACGGCCCGTCCCACAGGCGATGGGGAGTTCCTTCTGCGAGCGGTTGTGTCACTTCCGCTCCGTGGGTAGGGGGAACGGTGCCGGGTTCAGCTCGGCGGACGCCCTGCGGAAGGGTATGAATACGCCGCGTGAGGTGTGCGGCGTGACTGAGGAGGTGGCATGCGCGTCCCGGGCAATCCCAAGGCCCAGGTGGTGCGGATCGGAGCGCGGCTCGACGCGGGCACGTCGGCGGGGGTGCGGGAACGTCTGCACGACGCGGTCGACTCCGGCGAGGGCGACCTGATCCTCGACCTCTCCGAGCTGGAGATGATCGACGCCACCGGCCTCGGAGTGCTCGTGGGCACGCATCGGCGCGCGCTCAGCGTGGAACGCCACCTCGTTCTTCGGGGGGTGCCGCCGCGGGTCATGCGGGTCCTGGCGGTGACCCGGCTGAATCGGGTCCTGCGTGTAGAGGTTCAGGCAGCCGCGGTGGCCTGAAGCGGCGCCCGGCGGTGTTCGGGAGTGCGCCGGGATGTCGCGAAATATAGGGGCGGGCAGCGATCAGCCGCTGCTCGCCCTCTTTTTCCCGGCCATACTCCCACACGCGGTAGTAGTTTCCCGAACGCAGATATCGCCTCTTTAGCGTGGGGATTATCGCCTTACCACATCGCCATATAAACACGAACCGTAATCAGTGCCTCACGGCGAACCGAGGGATCTGCCGAAGATGTGTACGGCCACACCGACCAGTTCGTCGATGGACGGCGGCTCGTCCGACAGCAGCCATTCGATGAGCAGCTCTTGCAGCGCTCCAATAACCCCGAGCGCCACCAGACGCCGATTCGGCTCCGCGGGCAGCGGGAATTCCGCCGACGCCTCCTCGACAAGACGGGCGAAGGACTCGACGGCCCGCTGCCGGGAAGCGGTCAGAACGTCGCCCGACCTGCGTACCTCAAGGTGCATGATGCGGGCGCGACGCCAGTCCGCCGTGGCGAACTCGATATACGCGCGAATCCCGGCCCGCACCCTGTCGTTCAGGGTCGCAGGCGCCTCTTGTAACGCCTTGGCCACAACGGCGAGGCTTTCCTCCACGCACCGCTCGTGCAGCGCCTGAAGAAGTTCCTCACGGCCGCCGAAACATTCGTAGAAGGCGCGGTTCGAGATCCGGGCCTCCGAGCACAGCCTTTCGATGGTCGTCGCCACGAAACCTGGCTTCGCGTATAGCGTGTAGGCGGCTGTCATCAGCCGCTCGCGTCTGTCCGCCAGCCTTTGCTCAGCCGACATTCCCCGGTAAGACCGGTTCACATTCCACCCGTCCAACATGATCGTGGCCCCCAGAGCACACAATTATGGACGGATGATCCGTTTTGGGAAAGAGCATATACTTTATCTCTTACGTCGGCCGTGCAAGAACGTGACAAGCCTGATCAGCCGCTCAAGCTCAGCGGGCCCTCTGCTGAACGAGGTCAGGTTCATGCCGGGCATCGCGAAGCGTTGGCGGCTGATCGCTTTGGGCCTGGCGAACTCCCGCAATCCGTCGGCTCCATGGATGCGGCCGAAGCCCGAATCGCCGATTCCGCCGAACGGCAGCGCGGGCACTCCGGCGAACGAGATGACCGAGTTGACGGCCGTCATTCCGGTACGCATCAGCCGCGCCAGCTCGGTCGCCCGGCGCGCGTTGCGCGAGAACACGGTGCTGGCCAGCCCGTATGCCGAGGCGTTGGCCAGCTCCAGCGCCTCCCGCGCGTCGCGGGTGCGCCGTACGGTGATGGTCGGGCCGAACGTCTCCTCGCGCACCGCGGGGGAGTCCTCCGGCACGTCCTCGACGATCACCGGGTCGACGTACGGAGCGCGCACCGAGTCGGGACCACCTGTCACGACTTTTCCGGACTTGGTGGCGTGGTCGATGTGGCGCCGGATGATGTCCAGCTGGCCCGGCATGGTGATCGGCCCATAGTCCTCCCCGGCTTTGACCGTGGCGACCCGGGCCGACAGCTCGCGCATGAAAGGTTCATAGACCGCGTCCACGACGTACACCCGCTCGACACCCACGCACGTCTGCCCGGCGTTGGACATCGCCCCCCACAGGCAGGCGTCGGCGGCGGCCTTCAGGTCGGCGTCGGCGTCGACGATGAACGCGTCCTTGCCGCCGCACTCGGCCACGATCGGCGTCAGGTTCTCGGCGCAGGCCGCCATGACCCGCTTGGCCGTGGCAGTAGAGCCGGTGAACGCCACCTTCTTGACCCGCGAGTCTTTCGCCAGCAGCGCGCCCGTCTCCCCGAGCCCGGTCACGGTCTGGAACACCGGCTGCTCCGGCACCGACTCGGCGAACAGCTCCGCCAGCCGTACGCCGACGCCGGGAGTGAGCTCGCTGGGCTTGAACACGACCGCGTTGCCGGCCGCGAGCGCGTACGCGATCGAGCCCATCGGCGTGAAGACCGGGTAGTTCCACGGCCCGATCACGCCGACCACGCCCAGCGGCAGGTATTCGAGCGTGGCGGCCAGGTTGAGGCCGATCATCCCGGTCGAGACGCGGCGCCGCCCCAGGACCTTGGCCGCGTTGCGGGCCGCCCAGTCGAGGTGCGTGATCGCCAGCACCAACTCCAGCGTGGCGTCGCCGACCGGCTTGCCCGTCTCCTCGTGCACGAGCCCGGCCAGCTCCTTGAGGTGCTGGGTGAGCACGGCCTTGTAGTCGAGCAGGCGGCGCCTGCGCTCGGCGGGGGTCAGCCCGGCCCACCAGGTCGCGGCCTGCTCGGCCCGGCCGACGGCCGCGCGCACGCCGTCGGCGGACTGCTTCGGGTGACTTCCGACGACCTCGCCGGTCGCCGGGTTCAACGAGTCGAACGTCAGCGTGGTCATGGCGTCACCCTAGACCGGTAAGCCATCACTTACCAGCTCAGGGCGTCTCCCGCCACATGCCCCACATGGGCGGCCCGTCGGGGAGCCGGAACTCTTCGGTGAGGTGGAATCCGTACTTCTCGTAGAGGGGCACGTTGGACTCCTTGCTGCTCTCCAGGTAGACGGGCAGCCCGGCGCACCTGGCCAGACCGGCCCGCAGTAGCGCCCCGCCCACGCCGCCGCCCCGCACTTCGGGCAGCGTGCCGATCTGCGCCAGGTACCAGTGCGGCTCGGCGGGCCGGTGCGCGGCGAGCGTCTCCTCCAGCGCCATGCCGTAGGACACCCGCTCGCCCATGGCCTCGACGAAACCGGGGAGGCCGGCCTCGTCCGGCTGGTGACCTGGCGGATCCCAGAGCGCGGCCCCCACCATCGCGCCCTCGGCGTCGTAGGCGACCTCGGTGATCGCGTGACTGTAGCGGGCGAGTGTGGTGAACATCAGCGCCGTGCCCGGATCGTCCGGCAACAGCCACCTGATCACCGGGTCGTCGTGGAACGCCCTGGCCAGCACCTCGCCGGCCAGTTCGGTGACGTCCGGGTCCGCGACGAGTGCGAGGTCCATGGCTCAGCCCTCCGCCAGCCAGTTTCCGTGGAAGCCGGTCGGGACCCGCTGGGGCAGCCGGATCGACGCCACGTCCGACAGGTCGGTCGCGTCGAGCACCAGCAGCTCGGAGCTGCCGCCCGTGGTGACCACGGACAGCAGCCAGCCCTCGTCCTCGGCCCGTGCCCCCTCGGCCGCCACGAACACCGCCTCGCCCGTGTCGTCGCCGGTCTGCCTGACCTGCGCCGACCCGGTCCGGTGGTCGTACTTGACGATGGAGTCGCGGCCCACCGTGTAGAGGTAGCGGCTCGCGCGGCCGAGCAGGGAGTCGTTGAACGTGGGGAACTCGACGCCCCGATCGTCCCGCGCCTCCTCCTTGACCGAGCCGGTCGCCGGGTCGAGCGTCCACTGGTGCAGTGCCGCGGCGACACTCGTGGCCGCGTGCCTGGCCGGGTCGCCGGTGTTGCCGATGCGCGCCCAGACCTGGGTGAAGGACTCCCGCGAGTAGCGGGCGCCGTTGAGCACGATCCGGCCGTCCGCGTCCTCCCATGCGTTGCCGACGTGGAAGACGTAGCACGGGTCGACCTCGAACCACTGGGTCGGGCCGCCCTGCCTGGGCGTCACGCCGATCCGCGCGCCGTATCCGTCGTCCCAGGCGTACGGCATGCCGCCCGCGCGCCCGGCCTCGAACACGAAGGGCAGGTCGAGCCAGAGCAGGTAGTGCTCGGTGACGGAGAAGTCGTGCATCATCGTCGACTTCGGCACCTCGATCTCCCGGCTCTCCACCAGCTCGCCGCCCGCCGACAGGCGGTGGTAGGTGAGGTACGGCGGCGCGTAGCCGTAGCCGAAGAAGTGCAGCTCGCCGGTGGCCGGGTCCTCCTTGGGATGCGCGGTCATGGCCGTGGTCAGCCGCCCGCCGAAGTCGCACGGGCCGACCGTGGCCAGCTCCGGCGTCATCTCGTACGGCAGGCCGTTCTCGACGAGCGCGAAGATCCGGTCGGCGTGCCTGATCACCGAGGTGTTGGCCGTGACCGCGGCCAGGTCGACGCCGCGCTCGCCGATGAAGGTCGCGTCATCGGTGAACTTCTTGGTGCGGACCCACCGGTTTCGGTACCACTCCGCCCGGCCCCGGTCGATCCGTACGCCGTGCAGCATCCCGGCGCCGCCGAACCAGTGGCCGGGATCGTCGCCCGGCTTTGGATTGGGTCCGTTGCGGAAATATCGCCCGGTCAACTCGGCGGGCAGGGCGCCGGAGATGGGGAGGTCATACGCCTCGGTCTCGTCGGATACGGGGGCGAGGTTGCCGCTCAGGTAGAAGGGCGTCGTCATATCACGCTCCAATCTTGATAGGTCAAAACTAGAATGTCTAGTCGTGACATGTCAACACAGGAACGTCGCTGGTGTTCAGAAGAGCGTGGGGTTCTCCGGTTCGATCCCGCGCAGCGCGTCGTAGTCGAGCGTGACGCAGTGAATGCCTCGGTCGGCGGCCAGCACGCGGGCCTGGGGCTTGATCTCCTGGGCGGCGAAGACGCCGCGGACCGGGGTCAGCAGCGGGTCGCGGTTGAGCAGCTCCAGATAGCGGGTCAGCTGCTCGACGCCGTCGATCTCGCCGCGGCGCTTGATCTCGACCGCCACCGTCGCGCCGAGCGCGTCGCGGCAGAGGATGTCGACCGGGCCGATCGCCGTCATGTACTCGCGGCGGACCAGCGTGTAGCCGGCGCCCAGGGTCGTGATGTGCTCGGCGAGCAACTCCTGAAGGTGCGCCTCGACGCCGTCCTTGATCAGACCGGGGTCGACGCCGAGCTCGTGGCTGGAGTCGTGGAGGACCTCGGCCATCGTCAGGACCAGCTTCTCGCCGGACTTGCCGTGGGTGACGGTCCAGGTCTCGCCGTCCTCCTTGAGCTTGCACGGCGGGTTCATCCAGTTGAGCGGCTTGAAAGCCCGGTCGTCGGCGTGGATGGACACGCTGCCGTCCGCCTTGATGAGAATGAGCCTCGGCGCCATCGGCAGGTGAGCCGTGAGCCGTCCGATGTAATCCACGCTGCATCGCGCGATGACCAGCCGCATGACGGCCAACCCTACCGGCTCTGGAAAACTGGACGCATGGCGTTCGCGATGGTGGGAGTGGCCGCCCCCGGCCCAAGGGGTGCGGGGGCCGGCGAGATGTCCGTACGGGCGGAGCCATTCGTACGGGCGGAGCCATTCGTACGGGCGGAGCCATGAGCCCGCGCCGCGCCCGCCGCAGGGAGTCGTCCCGCCCGCTCGGCCTGCCCGGAGGCATGGAGCGGGTCGAGGAATGGCCGGACGGTGACTGGAAAGTACGCATGCTCACCGGCTCCTCCTCGACCAAGGACTACCGCTGCCCCGGCTGCGACCAGGAGATCCGCGGCGGCCAGCCGCACCTGGTGGCCTGGCCGAGCTGGAGCGGCGGCGACGACGAGCGCCGTCACTGGCATCCGGCGTGCTGGCGAAAGAGACTGGATCGCGGCCCCGGCCGCAGCCGCTACTGAGCGGCCCGCCCCCCCCCCCCGCCCCCCCCCCGGGCCCGCCAGCGGCGGCCCCGCCCCCCCCCCCCCGCCCCCCGCGGGGGCCCCGCCCCCCCCCCCGCGACCAGCCCCCCAGGGGCAAGATCACACTGAAGGGACCGACCTTGGAGATTCGCGCGGCGACGGTGCTGCCCGCCCGGCGAGAGCCGATCGAGTTGCACACGGCCGACGGCCAGACCCTGGTCGGGGAGCTGGCCCTGCCCCTCGACCGGCCCCCCGTGGCGACGCTGGTCACCTTCCACCCGCTGCCCACGCACGGCGGGTTCATGGACAGCCACGTCTTCAAGAAGGCCGCCAACCGCCTGCCCGCCTTGGCCGACGTGGCCGTGCTGCGCTTCAACACGCGCGGCACCTCCTCCGAGCGCGGCACCTCCTCCGGCACCTTCGACGGAGGGGAGGGGGAGCGGTTCGATGTGGCGGCGGCGCTGGAGTACGCCGAATACCACGACCTGCCGCACGTGTGGGCGGTCGGCTGGTCGTTCGGCACCGAGCTGACGCTGAAGTGGGCCCGCGACCCGCTCGTGGAGGGCGCCATCCTCCTCTCACCGCCGCTGCACCGGGCCACGGACGAGGACCTGGACGCGTGGGCCGAATTCGGCCGGCCGCTGGTGGCGCTGGTGCCGGAGTTCGACGACTACCTGCGGCCCGAGGAGGCCAGGCGGCGGTTCGCGCGGGTGCCGCAGGCCGAGGTCATCGGGGTCGACGGGGCCAAGCACCTGTGGGTGGGTGAGCCGTACGTACGCGTCGTGCTGGACCAGATCGTCAGCCGGGTGAACCCGGCCGCGGCTCCGCTGCCCGTCGACGCCTGAGGTTGGCGATTATTTTCGGACATCGTGTAGTTCTTGATGAAATCCGCCGAAAGATCTAGACGAATCGTCTATCCCGGGTGACAATCCGATCGTCAATTGAAGATCGCAGAGACGCCGGGCGGGCCTGACCTGCGTGGCGTCTCTGGCTCGGCAGCGGCGAGGGTGGATGCGCGTAGTTCGTGGTCTGGTCGTGGTGATGTTGGCGGGGGCGGTAGTGGCAGGCCCCCTTGATCATCTGGACGCCGTCGCCAGCGCGCGACACGAGAGCACGGACACCACCCTTCGAGAACAGAGCACGCACGGGGTCCCCGAGGAGAGGTCCGCTCTCGCGCTGGCCCGCCGGGACAGCCGGCCGGTCGAGGTGGAGGCGATGCGCACCGAGACGCGCCAGGTCTTCGCCCAGCCGGGCGGCACCCTCCTCATGGAGCAGTACGCGCGGCCGGTACGCGTCCGCCAGGCGGGCGGCTGGGTGGCCGCGGACCCGGCACTCCGGTTTCAGCCGGACGGGACGATCGCCCCGGTCGCCACATCGGTGGACCTCCGGTTCTCCGGCGGGGGCGGCGCGCCGCTCGCCCGGATGGCCCGCGGCGGCAAGGCACTGGAACTCAACTGGCCGGGGCAGCTGCCCAAGCCGACGCTGAGCGGTGACACCGCGACCTACGCCGAAGTGCTCCCCGGCGTGGACCTCCAGGTGAAGGCGGACGTCGACGGCTTCTCGCATCTCCTGGTGGTCAAGTCGCGGGCGGCGGCCGAGAACAAGGTCCTGACCGAGCTGAGCTTCCCGATCTCGACCACCGGCCTGTCGATGAAGTCCACCGAGGGCGGCAACCTCGAAGCCAACGACGCGAACGGCGGCACGATCTTCACCGCCTCGCCGCCGATGATGTGGGACTCCTCCGGATCCTCGGCCGCGCGCACGTCGGCCGCAGGGGAGGGCTCACCTGCGGAGGCCCGGCACGAGGTGATGGGCCTGCGGCTCGTGGGCAAGAAGCTGATGCTCAAGCCGCACCGCGGCATGATCGAGGACCCGGCGACCCGCTATCCCGTCTACCTGGACCCGTTCTTCTCGGCGGCCCGGGGCGCGTGGACCTCCGTGTGGAGCAACAACCCCACCTCCAACTTCCTGAACGCCAACGACGTCGCCAGGGCGGGACACGTCCCCGGGCAGACCAACCGCTCGTTCTTCCAGATGAGCACCGGCACGGCCATCCACGGCAAGCAGATCCTCAAGGCGACGCTGCGGACGTACGAGACGTGGTCCTACTCGTGCACCAAGCGGCCGGTCGAAGCCTGGTCCACCGGTGCGATCAGCAAGACCACCACCTGGAAGGTCCAGCCGGCGTGGAACAGGATGCTGTCCACCGTGAACGTGGCGAAGGGCTGGGGATCGGCCTGCCTGCCGGGCGGTGTGGAGTTCGACGTCACGTCCATGGCGGCCGAGGCGGCCACGAAGAAGTGGTCCACGATGACGATCGGGCTCCGGGCCACGGACGAGGCGGACAACTACGGCTGGAAGAAGTTCAAGAACAACCCCAGCCTGGTGATCGAGTACAACTCGCTGCCGTCCGTTCCTGTCGCGGCGGACGTGTGGTCCGACCCGGGAGGCGGCTGCGTCTCCGGCGACGCGCGGCCGGTCATCGGCGGCGCGACGCCGAAGCTGTGGGCCAAGCTGCGTGACGTCGACAACTCGGTCAAGGGCCGGTTCGAGTGGTCGACCGCGGCCGGGGTGAAGGTCGGCGAGTACGTCACCGGGCTGCAGAGCACGGGCAGCGCCTTCTACGCGCAGGTTCCCGCGGGCGCCTACGCCGACGGCTCGGTGATCCGCTGGCGGGTCCGCGCCGAGGACGGCAAGGCCACCAGTGAGTGGGGCCCCTGGTGCGAGGCCACGGTCGACGCCTCCGCCCCCGGCAAGGAGCCGGGCGTGACGTCGCCGCAGTACCCCGAAGGCGGCTGGAACGACGGCGTCGGCCGGGCCGGCTCCTTCACCTTCACCCCCAACGGCGTCTCCGACGTCGCCACCTACGTCTACGGGCTCGACACCACGCCGAAGGCGGAGGTCGCGGCCGGTCAGGCGGACGGTACGGCGACCATCCAGCTGACCCCGCGGCACGACGGCCCCAACGTGCTGTCGGTACGCAGCAAGGACCGCGCCGGACAGCAGGGCCCGATCCGTACCTACCTGTTCAACGTCAACGCGGGCACCGGCCCCGACGGCCACTGGGCACTCGACGAGGGCCAGGGCACTGTGGCCGCCGACCGTACGAGCGCCCACCACGCCACCCTGTCCGGCCAGGCCACCTGGACGACCGGCAAGACCGGACTGGGCCTGCGGCTCGACGGGACGAGCGGCCAGGCGCAGACCAACGGCCCCGCCGTGTCCACCCAGCGCAACTTCACCGTCACCGCCTGGGCGCGGCTGACCAGCACGAACGCCACCGCGACCGCGGTCAGCCAGGGCGGTAGCCGGGCCGGTGGCTTCGCGCTGCAGTACTCCAAGGCCGACGACCGCTGGGCGCTGAGCCGTACCGTCGCGGACGCCGACGGGGCGCAGAACGTGCGCGCGCTGTCTGCGGCGGCGCCGAGACTCGGCGAGTGGACCCACCTCACCGGCGTCTACGACGCGGCGGCCAGGGACCTGTCCCTGTACGTCAACGGACGGCTGGAGTCGACGGTCCCGTTCACCCAGCCGTGGGACGCGACCGGGGCGCTTGCCATCGGCAGGGGGACGGTCAACGGGGCGGCGGCCGAATTCTGGCCCGGCGACCTCGACGAGGTCCGGGTCTACGGGCGGGCCATGTTCGCCGACGAGGTCGCCGACCTGGTGAACAGCGCCGCGACGCTGGTCGGGCACTGGAAGCTGGACGAGGAGTCCGGCACCACCGCCGCCGACTCCTCCGGCAAGGGCTCGGCCGCGATGCTGGCCGGCGCCGCGAACTGGGGTGAGGGCTGGCTGGACGGCGCGCTGGGGCTCGACGGGGTCACCGGCCACGCGCAGGCCGGCGCGCCCGCCGTCAACACCAAGGCCGGGTTCACCGTCGCGGTCTGGACGCAGCTCGACTACCTGCCCACCCGCGACGCCGCCGCGGTCTCCCAGTCCGGCAGCCGGGCCAGCGGCTTCCAGCTCGGCTTCGACAAGGAGCAGGGACGGTGGGTGCTCGGCATGGCCGCCGCCGACACCGACGCCGCCGCGCTGGTGCGCACGCGGTCCGACGCCGTACCCGCGCCGATGGAGTGGACCCATGTGGCCGGGGTCTATGACCCGCTGCAGGGCGAGCTGCGCGTCTACGTCAACGGCCGCCTGTCGACCAGCACCATCACCGACCACGTAAGCGCGTGGAACGCCACCGGCCCGCTCCAGCTGGGACGGGCCAAGACCGCGGGCGTCTTCGCCGGCTACTGGCCGGGGACCGTGGACGACGTCCGCACCTATGACGGTGTGCTCAACGCCGAACAAATCTCCCAACTAGCCGCCCAGTAACCCCCCATATAGACCGGGAGAGGTCGAAATGGATCAACCGAGCGAGTTAGACCTGCCTGAAGCCCACTGGAATCGTTTACAGCAACCTGCGAAACGGTCGTCGTGGCCCCGCCGGCTGGCGGCCACACTGACCGTGGTCATGGTCTCGACGCTGGTGTCGGGGATGCCCGCCCAGGCCGCGACCCGTTCCGCGCCGAACGTGCAGAAAGAGACGCCGGTAAGCGGGAAGAAGGTCCCGGTGCTGCCGGCGCTGGCTGATCCGGCGCAGAAACAGGCGTGGAAGGCGCCGCCTGGCACGACCTGGCCCAAGGCGCAGACGGTCGAGCTGACCACGACCGGCGACGCGCAGGCCAGATCGCTCGGCGCCGACACCTTCCCGATCCGCCTGGCCGCCCCCAAGTCCGGTACGAAAACAGCCAAGGCGGCCGCGTCTCCCACCCCCGCCCGCGTCGAGCTGCTGGACCCCGCCCAGACCCAGCGGGCCGGCCTGCTCGGCCTGGCCCTGCGGGTGTCACCAGGGCAGGGACTGACTGCCAAGAGCGGGAAGACCCGCCTGGCCATCGACTACTCGGGCTTCCGCTACGCCTCCGGCGGCGACTACGGCGCCCGGCTGCGGCTCGTCCGGCTGGACGAGTGCGTACTGACCGCCACCGCGACCGGCTGCCCGCAGCCGCAGCCGGTGCCGGGCGACAACGACACCAAGGCGGGCACGCTGACCGCCGACGTGGACATGCCGGCGATGTACGCGCTGGCGGCGGCCCCTTCGGGCTCGTCGGGCGACCACGGGTCCACCTCGCTCGCCCCCTCGGCGCAGTGGAGCGTCGGCGCCCAGTCCGGCGACTTCAGCTGGGGTTACGAGCTGCGCGCGCCGCCCGCGCTGGGCGGCGACGAGCCGGACCTGTCGATCGACTACTCCTCCCAGAGCGTGGACGGCCGCACCGCCTCCACCAACAACCAGCCCTCCTGGGCCGGTGAGGGCTTCGAGCTGAACCCCAGCGGCTACGTCGAACGCCGCTACAAGTCCTGCATGATCGACGGCAAGAAGACCGGCGACCTGTGCTGGGACCAGGACAACGCGACGCTCTCCCTCGGCAACTCGGCCGTCGAGCTGGTCAAGGACGCCACCACCAAGCAGTGGCGGCCCAAGCGCGACGACGGCACCCGGATCGAATACCTCACCGGAGCGGTGAACGGCGACAACAACGGTGAGTACTGGCGCGTCACGACCGAAGACGGCACCCAGTTCACCTTCGGCCTGAACCGCCTGCCCGGCTGGGCCACCGGCAAGCCGGAGACGAAGTCGGTCCAGACCGTCCCGGTGTTCGGCAACAACAGCGGCGAGCCCTGCTACTCCAGCACCCCGGCCAACGCCTGGTGCCAGCAGGCCTACCGGTGGAACCTGGACTACGCGGTGGACACCCACGGCAACGCCACCACCTACTGGTACGCCCTGGAGAACAACTACTACGGCCGCAACATGAAGCCCGAGCTGGGCACGCTGTACGCGCGCAGCGGCTACCTCACCCGCATCGACTACGGCTACCTGCAGAACGAGCTGTTCACCAAGGCGCCCGCGGCCCGCGTGGTCTTCGACGTGGCCGAGCGCTGCCTGCCCAGCGGGACGATCACCTGCGCCGCCGACCAGCTCAAGAAGGAGACCGCGAGCAGCTGGCCGGACGTCCCGTTTGACCAGATCTGCGACTCCGGCGTGAAGTGCACCGACCGCCTGTCGCCGACCTTCTTCACGCGCAAGCGGCTGGCCAAGGTCACCACCCAGGTGGTCAACACCGACACCGCCAAGTGCGGGGGCGCGCAGTACTGCCCGGTGGACTCCTGGACGCTGACGCACCAGTTCCCCGCCACGGGTGACGGCCTCAGCCCGTCGCTTTGGCTGGCGTCGATCCAGCAGAGCGGCCATGTGGGCGGCACGATCACGCTGCCCAAGATCACCTTCACCGGTGTCCAGCTGCCCAACAGGGTGGACGCCAACGAGGGCCGCGCCCCGCTGGTCAAGTGGCGCGTACAGGCCGTCAACAACGAGAGCGGCGGCGAGCTGCGCGTCAACTACGCCCCGGCCGACTGCAAGCCGGGCGATCTGCCGGCCGCCGACAAGAACACCAGGCGTTGCTTCCCGCAGCGCTGGGCCCCGCAGAACGAGGCCGAGGTCACCGACTGGTTCCACAAGTACGTGGTGACGCAGACGGTGGAGGCCGACCGGGTCGCGGGCTCGCCGAACGTGGTCACCGACTACGAGTATCTGGACGGCGGCGCCTGGCGCTACGCCGAGAACATCCTCGTCAAGCCCGAGCACCGCACGTGGTCGGACTGGCGCGGGTTCGGCCGGGTACGGGTGCGCGAGGGCGACGGCCAGGACACCAAGCGCACGCTCACGGAGTTCAGGTACTTCCGCGGCATGGACGGCGACCGTCAGGCCGACGGCTCCAAGCGCAGCGCGCAGGTCGTGGACACCGAGGGCGGCAAGCTGGACGACCTCGACCAGCTTGCCGGGTTCGAGCGCGAGGAGATCCTCTACGACGGCGACGGCGGGTCCATCCTGACCGCGACCGCCGAGGAACCGTGGTCACTCAAGACCGCCGAGTCCACGCAGGGCGGCGTCACCAAGACCGCGTACGCGGTCGAGCCCAAGTCGATGATCACCCGCACCGCGTTGAGCGGCGGCAAGTGGCGGCGCACCGGCGAGGAGCGCGCGTACGACGCCAAGGGCCTGCTGACGCAGGTGGAGGAGAAGGGGGACCTGGCCAGCGCCGACGACGACCAGTGCACCCGCTACACCTACGCCCGCAACGACACGGCCTGGATGATCGACTACACCAGCAGGATCCAGAAGGTCGCCGCCGGCTGCGGCACCGGCGTGTCCGCGCTGGCCGCCGGTGACGTGATCTCCGACCAGCGGGTCCAGTACGACGGCAAGGCGTACGGCCAGGCACCGAGCAAGGGCGACGTGACCGCGGTCCAGCTCGCCACCGGTGACGGCACGACGACCACCGACAGCACCCACACCTACGACACCTACGGCCGCGAGACCAGCGAGACCGACGCGGTCGGCACCAAGTCCGTGACCACCTACACCCCGGCCGCGGGCGCCCCCGCGACGGAGATCAAGGAGACCAACCAGCTCGGCCACGTCGACCGCACCCTGCTCGAACCGGCCTGGGGCGAGCCCGTCGCCGAGATCGACGCGAACAACCGCCGCATCGACATGGAGCACGACGCGCTCGGCCGCCTGATCAAGGTCTGGCAGCCCGACCGGAGCAAGGCGTCCGGCCAGTCGCCGAACACCGAATACTCCTACCTGATGCGCAACGACGGCCCCAGCGTCGTCACCACGAAGACGCTGCGCGCGGACGGCGGCTACACCACCAGCCACGAGCTGTACGACGGCCTGATGCGCGAGCGCCAGACCCAGGAGCCCGCGCCGCGCGACGACCAGACGCAGGACCCCGCGCTGCGTGACGGGCGCACGATCACCGACACCGTCTACAACTCGCTCGGCGAGGCGGCCAAGTCCAACACCGGCTACTTCGCCACCGGAACGCCGTCCACCGAGCTGCTCGCGGTGGCCGACGCCGACGTGCCGACCCAGGTCGTGTCGTCCTTCGACGGCGCGGGCGACGTCAACGCCCAGGTCCTCAAGGCGAAGGGCGTGGAGAAGTACCGGGTCAGCGCCACGCAGGAGGGCGACCGGATCCACGTGACGCCGCCGCCGGGTGGCACCGCGACGACCCGCATCGGCGATGCCGACGACCGCCTCATCGAGCTGCGCCAGTACAAGGGCGCGACCCCGACCGGCGAGTACGAGTCCACCAAGTACACCTACGACCCGGCCGGACAGCTGTCCACCGTGACCGACCCCGCGGGCAACGTGTGGCGCCACCACTACGACCTGCGCGGACGGGAGATCAAGACCGAGGACCCCGACAAGGGCGTCACCTCGATGACCTACAACGACGCCGACGAGCTGGTCACCACCACCGACGCCCGCGGCAAGACCCTCTGGTACGGCTACGACGAGCTGGGCCGCAAGAAGGAGCTGCGTGACGGCTCCGCGACCGGTCCGCTGCTCGCCGAGTGGAAGTACGACGAGCTGGCCAAGGGGCACATGAACGCCAGCATCCGCTACGCGGGCGGGCAGGCGTACAAGGCGGAGATCAACGCCATCGACACGAGCTACCGCTCGCTGCGCCAGACCGTCACCGTCCCCGAGCGGGAGGGCAAGCTGGCCGGTTCGTACGTGCTCAACACCCGCTACACGCTCGACGACCAGGTCCAGTCCGTCAGCTTCCCCGCAGGTGGCGGCCTGGCGGAGGAGTCGGTCGTCTACTCCTACGACGAGCTGAGCCAGCCGACCAAGGTCACCGGCCTGTCGTCGTACGTGACCGCGACCCGTTACTCCAAGCTGGGCGAGACCCTGCAGTACGAGCTGGGCACCGGAGGCAAGAAGACCTGGCTCACCTACACCCACGACGAGGCCACCCGCAGGCTGACCAGGATGCGGCTGGACAGGGAGAGCGCGGCGGCCACCGATCTCGACCTCAACTACACCTACGACGCCGTGGGCAACGTCACCAAGATCGCCGATCGGGCGGGCGGCCAGGACACGCAGTGCTTCAAGTATGACCATCTGCGCCGCATGACCTCGGCGTGGACGGCCACCGACGACTGCGCCAGCGGCACCCCGCAGTCGGACAAGATCGGCGGTGTGGCCCCCTATGCGACCAGCTACACCTACGACGCCACCGGCAACCGGACCAAGGAGACCAAGCACGCCTGGGGCGGCGCGGCCGAATCCGTCCGCACCTCCACCTACCCGGCGGCCGGCGGCAAGCAGCCGCACGCGCTCCAGAGCGTCGGGGCGGACGTGTTCGCCTACGACGAGGCGGGCAACACCACCAGGCGCAAGGTCGGCAACTCGGACCAGAGCCTGGTCTGGGACGCCGAGGGCAACCTGGAGTCGGTGACAGAGGCGGGCAAGACGACCTCGTTCGTGTACGACGCGGACGGCGAGCGGCTGCTCCGCAAGACCACGACCGACGCCACCCTGTACGTCGACGACATGGAACTGCGCTTCGACTTCGCCAAGGACGCGGTCGAGCAGACCCGCTACTACACCATCAACGACCAGCCCATCGCGGTCCGCACGCCGGACAACCAGGTCTACTTCCTGGCCAACGACCACCAGGGCACCGGTCAGGCCGCGGTCAACGCCGGCACCGGCGAGCTGGCCATCAGGAGGATGACGCCGTTCGGCGAGGACCGGGGATCGCCACCACCGTGGTGGCCCGGCCAGCGCGGCTTCGTCGGTGGCGGCAACGATCCGACGACCGGGCTGGTCCACCTCGGGGCCCGCGAGTACGACCCGAAGAACGGCCGCTTCATGTCGGTCGACCCCATCATCGACGAGGAGGACCCGCAGCAGCTCAACGCCTACGCCTACGCCAACAACAGCCCCGTCACCATGAGCGACCCCGACGGGCAGCTGTTCTGGATCGCCGTCGGCATCGCGGCCAGGATCGCGGCGCGGATCATCGCCAGGAAGCTGGCCCAGGCCGCGGCCAGGCGAGCGGCACTCGCGGCGGCACGGGCGGCGGCCAGACGCGCGGCCATCGCGGCGGCCAAGCGCCGCGCGGCGGCGCTGGCCAGGAAGAAGGCCCTGGAGCTGGCCAAGAAGAAGGCCGCGGCGGCGGCCAAGAAGAAGGCGCTGGCGGCGGCCAGGAAGAAGGCGGCCGAGAAGGCCAAGAAGGCCGCGGCGGCGGCGGCGAGACGACGGGCCGCGGCGGCGGCGAAACGGCAGGCCAGAAGGGAGGCCGCGGAAGCGGCGGCGAAGAGGCGGGCCGCGGCGGCGGCCAGGGCGCGAAACCACCGGGCCGGCCGGCTCCCGCGCGGGATCCAGCAGGCGCGGCAGCGTCCGGCGCACCGGCCGACCAGCCAACGGGCGGTACAGCGGCAGTCGCCGCCCAGGGCGAGCCGGCAGCCGGCACAGCCAAGACCGAGCCAGGTCTATCGCAACGACGGCACCACCCAGCCGACCCAGTCCTACACCGTCTACGGCAACGGCCGGATGTACCCCGAAGGCCGGCCGCCGACGAACCTCCCGGCGCGCGGCGGCTCCGGACAGGCAGAGAAACAGCTCTGGCGGAATGAGGAGATCGAGTTGACCAGGAGGTCCGGCGCGATCGCCGAACTGGGCGCCCGAAGCCAGAAGATCGTGGACAACGTCATCGACACGATCGACACCATCCTGGGCGGCTTGGGTTAGCACTCTGTTCAGCCGATGATGGACCGGCGCGGGGCTCTCGCAGCTCCGCGCCGGTGGCGTTCCCGGACCCCGGTCCATAGAATCTTGTTCGGTTCCGAGGCGGGGAGGCCCCCATGGGCGCGTTCGATCTCAGCGGTAAGCAGGCTCTGGTCACCGGCGCGTCGAAGGGGATCGGGCGGGCCATCGCGCTGGCCTACGCCGAGGCGGGGGCCGACGTGGCGCTCGTGTCCCGCTCGGCCGACTCTCTGGCCGAGGTCGCCAAGGAGGTCGAGGCGCTGGGCCGGCGCGCCGTCGTCCTGCCCGCCGACCTCACCGACCGCGACGCGGCCGTGGGCGCCGTGGCGGGGGCGATCGACGGGCTTGGCCACCTCGACATCGTCGTCAACAACGCCGGTGGGTCGAACTTCCTCGTCGAGTTCAAGGATCTGCGGCTGTCCGGCTGGGACAAGATCATCCGGCTCAACCTCGACTCGACCATGGCCGTCTGTCACGCGGTGGCGCCCCACCTGCTGGGCCGGGGCGCCGGCTCGGTCATCAACGTGGCGTCGGTGGCGGCGCTGGGCGCGCCCTTCCTCGCCTCCTACGCGGCGGCGAAGGCGGGGGTGGTGGCGCTGACCAAGACCCTGGCCGTGGAATGGGCGCGGGCCGGGGTGCGGGTCAACGCCCTGTGCCCGGGGTGGACGGCCACCGGCCTGAATCGGAACCTGTGGGAAGATGCCGCGGCGAACGAGGCGACGGTGTCCAGTGTCCCGATGCGCCGTTGGGGGACAGTGGAGGAAATGGCCCATCCAGCAGTTTTCCTGGCTAGTCCGGCTTCTGCCTATATGACGGGTCAGGTGCTGTTCATCGATGGGGGCGCGACGGCCATCGGGTAGGGCGGCGATGGTCAAGAAAGCGCACGTCACGGCGCTCAGCCGGGGAAGCGGACGAGCGTTTCCCTGGAGGGGCCCTGGCCGTGTATGGCGGGTGGGGCCGGCCACTGCCAGCCGTAAAAAAGACTGGTATTACAGAAAGCGGTCAGCACGGCGGCGAATATCGGCATAAGCCGTGCAGTGATTGTCGGGGCGAAGAGGTCTACCGTATCGTCCGTGCAGCTTTACACGAGATCAGCCGGTACGGGACTCCCGGTCGTACTGCTTCACGCCTTTCCGCTCTCGTCGGCCATGTGGCTGGCGCAACGGGAGGGGTTGGCCAGGTCATGCCGGGTGATCACGCCTGACCTGCGCGGCTTCGGGGGGTCGCGGCTGGGGGAGGAAGAGCCGTCGGTCGAGGTGATGGCCGACGACGTCGCCAGGTTGCTCGACGGAGAGGGGATCGACCGGGCGGTCGTCGGCGGCCTGTCCATGGGCGGCTACGTGACGATGGCGTTCTGCCGTCGCCATCCCGACCGGGTGCTGGGCGTGATACTCGCCGACACCAAGGCGAGCCCGGATCCCGAGCCCGCCCGCGCGAACAGGGAGCGCATCGCCCAGGCGGTCCTGTCCGACGGCAGCGCGGTGCTCGTGTCCGAGGTGCTGCCCGCACTGATCGGGCCCACCACCAAGGAGCGCCGGGCCATGGTGTTCGGGCGGGTCAAGGGGCTCGTGCAGTCGGCTCCGCCCGGCGCGGTGGCGTGGGCGCAGCGGGCCATGGCCGGGCGGCCCGACTCCTTCGACACTCTGGCCGCGCTGAAGGTGCCGCTGCTGGTCGTGGTGGGGGAGGAGGACGAGCTGGCGACCGTGGCCGACGCGGAGGCGATGGCGCGGGCCGTACCCGATGGCCGGCTGGAGATCATCCCGAAGGCCGGGCACCTGTCGGCGGTCGAGCAGCCGGAGGCGTTCAACGCGGCCGTGGCGGAGTTCCTCGACACCGAACTCGGCGGCGCCACCCGACCTCGCTGACGGCCCGCACCGCGTCCGACGCCCGCACCGCGTCCGACGGCCCGCACTGCGTCCGACGGCCCGCACTGCGTCCGACGGCCCGGCCTGTGTCCGTCGGCCCGCAGCGGGCCGACGGGCGGTCAGGCGCGGGCTTGGCGGGGGAGGACGAACTCGCGGATGATCAGCGCGATGGCGGCCGCGACCGGGATGGCCACCAGCGCGCCCACGATGCCGAGCAGCGCGCCGCCGAACAGGGCGGCGATCACCGTGACCGCGGGCGCCACGTCCACGGAGCGCTTCATGACGCGCGGGTAGATCAGGTAGTTCTCGACCTGCTGGTAGATCACGAAGAACACCGCGCACGCGATCCCCACGGGCAGCGACTGGAGCAGCCCGACCCCCGTCACCAGCACCGCTCCGATGGTGGCGCCGACGAGCGGGATCAGGTCCGTGAGCGCGACCACCAGCGCCAGCGCCAGCGCGTACTTCACGCCCACGATCGACAGGAAGATCCAGGTCAGCACGCCCGCGATGACCGAGATGAGGACGTTGCCCGCGACATAGCCGCCGATGCCGTCGAGAATCTGCTCGGTGATCTCACCGGTCCGCTCCCGCCGGGAGGCCGGGACCAGCTTGAGCATGTACGACTTGATGGTGTGCAGGGAGCCCAGGAAGTAGAGCATGAGCACCAGCAGCGTCACCGTGGTGAACACGCCGTCCAGCACCACCAGCCCCGCCCCCACGACCCCGCTGGCCAGCGAGGGCCCCAGCTCGCTGGTGACGAACGTGGCCAGCTTCGGCAGGATCTGGTAGTCGGCGTCGAGCTGCCGGAGCGTCGGATGGTTGCTGAGCTCGGTCACGTAGCCGGGCACGGCCGCGATGAACTCGGCCAGCTGCTTGCTCACCGGCGGCACCACGGCCAGCCCGAACAGCGCGAACGCCACGATCACCCCGGCGAACACGATCGAGATCGCTCCCCGCCTGGCCAGCCCGCGCCGCTGCAACGCTTCCACGGCCGGGTTCAGCCCGACCGCCAGGAACATCGCCACCACGATCAGGACGATCACGCTCAACGAGCTGACGACCATCTGCGCGATCGCGATCGCGGTCAGCACGCCCAGCCCGCCGATCAGCCCGAACGTGAACGGCCCCCGGGACAGCGGCAGCGCGTACGGCGGGGGCTTGGCGACGTCCGCCACGGCAGGGGATTCGGCTTCTGCTGACACGGGGGACTCCTGGGGATTGCGACAAACCACGGCGGTCATGGACACATGCCGTCCGGAACAACAAAGAGAGCCTAGCGACCCCAAGGTCACCAGGCTCTCTTCAGCCGTCAGCCCACCCCCGTGTAGTCGGTCGTGTGACGGCTACTCCTGCCACCACTCCGCGTCGTCCTCGCCCTTGGCCTCCGCCTTGGCGGCGGCCGGTGCGGGCTGGGCGGCGGGCTTGTCGCCGACCGGTGCCGGTGCCGCGATCGCCGGCTTCGGCGGAGCCGCCGTGACGGCGGGCTCGGGCTCCATGCCCGGCAGAGCGGCGCCACCGAGCAGCTGGCGCAGCTGCGCCAGGTGGCTGGTGATGCTGTCGCGCTGGCGGGTGAGCTCGTCGACCTGGCGCTGCATCGCGCTGCGCGTGCGCTCGGCGTCGTTCTTCGCCTCGGTCACTATGGTGTCGGCGCTGGACTTGGCCTCGGCGACGATCGTCTCGGAGCTCTTGCGGGCGTTGGCGACCAGCTGCTTGGCGTGCAGGTCGGCCTCGCGCCTGGTCTGGTCGGCCTGCTGGGTGGCCTTCGTGGCCCGCGACTCGGCCGTGGCCGCGCGCTGCTCGGCCTCGGCGACCAGCTTCTGGGTGTTGGCCTGCGCGGTGGCGTGGCGCTCGGCCTCCTGGCGCTCGGCCTCCTCGCGCCGCGACGCGAGCTGGATCTCGAACTCCGCCTCGTCCTGCGCCCGCTTGGCCTCGGACTCCTCCAGCACCCGCTGAGCCTGCGCCCGCATCTCGTCGGCCTGCCGCTTCGCGGTGGTCAGCACCTCGTCGCGCTCGCGCTTGGTCGAGGCCCGCAGCTGCGCCACTTCGCGCTCGGTCGTCGTGCGCAGCTTGGCGATCTCACGCTCGGCGTCGGCGCGCTTCTCCGCCACCTCGTGGTCGGCGGTGGCCCGCAGCTTGGCGACCTCGCGCTCCGTGGTGTTGGTCAGCTCGTCGGCCAGACGGCGAGCGGTCGAGCGGGTCTCCTCCGCGTCGCGCTCGGCGCTGGTGCGCATCTCGTCGCTCTCACGCGTCGCCTGCGCCCGCTTGTCGGCGGCCTCGGCCTCGGCGGCGGCCCGTACGTCGGCGGCCTCGACCTTGGCGGCGGCCTTGATCTCGTTGGCCTCGGACCGCGCGGCCTGGACGAGCTCGGTGGCCTGCTCTTCGGCCAGGCGCAGCAGTTGCTCGATGCGGGCGCCGAGACCGGAATAGGTCGGGCGCTCCTGCTCCTGCAACTGGCGCTGGGAGTCGGATAGATCGCGCTGCAGGGACGTCACCTGCTCGCGGGACTGGCGGAGCTCACCGTCGAGCTGCTTCAGATGATCGTGGACCTGATGGCGGTCATAACCACGCAGCACGACGTCGAACTCGCGTGCTGGGGCATCCTCGAAGAAATTGTTGAGCTGGGCGTCGATGTCGGACTGCATGGAGGCTCGATCCTGGGTTGTCGAGACGGCTACACGGGCCGGACGGGGGGTTCGGGACAGCCGAGCCAGGAGCCTGTGCCTCGCGGCAGGCGCCTTGTCCGGTGGAAAGCCAGCGTACTCCGCCAGTGCCGCCTGAGAAGCCCCGTCCGACTATCTGCGTGACTAGTTACATACGAGCAGTTTTGGGGTTTGCTGGGGACTCGGCGGCCTGTACGAGCTCAGTGAGCATTCCTCCCACGTCCTTGGGGTGCACAAACGCGATCTCCGACCCCATCGAGCCGTGTCGCGGGCGCTCATCGAGCAGCCGCACGCCCTTGCCCGCCAACCGATCCATCGTCTCGGCCACGTCCGGCACGCCGAACGCCACGTGATGCACCCCCTCGCCCCTCTTCGCCAGGAACTTTCCCACCGGCGTGTCAGGGGACAACGGCTCCAGCAACTGAATGTAGGAGCTCCCACCGGCGCCATCGGCGATGTGGAGCATGGCCTCCCGGACCCCCTGCTCCTCGTTCACCTCGCGCGCCACGACGGTCAGCTCGAACGTGTCCGAGAATAGCGCGATCTTGGCGTCGAGGTCGTGACAGGCGATACCGATGTGGTCGATCCGCATGAACATGTGTGGCCTGCCTCCATAGCGAGCTTGCACCTACTCGTGGGTATGGTGTCAAAGAACCCCTCACGTGCACAGGAGGCCGTCGCCATGTCTGGGTCCGTCATCGTAGCCGGAGCTCGTACGCCGATCGGCAGACTGCTCGGTGCCCTCTCCGGGCTGCCCGCCGTGGAGCTCGGGGGCATCGCCATCAAGGCCGCCCTGGAACGCGCCGGCGTGTCGCCGGAGGACGTCGAATACGTGATCATGGGCCAGGTGCTCCAGGCGGGCGCCGGCCAGATCCCCTCCCGCCAGGCCGCGGTCAAGGCGGGCATCCCCATGACCGTCCCCTCGCTCACCATCAACAAGGTCTGCCTGTCGGGGCTCGACGCCATCGCCCTGGCCGACCAGCTCATCCGCGCGGGCGAGTTCGACATTGTGGTGGCGGGCGGCATGGAGTCGATGACGAACGCGCCGCACCTGCTGCCGGGCATGCGCAAGGGCGTCAAGTACGGCGGCGCCGAAGTGCTCGACTCGATGGCGCACGACGGGCTGTTCTGCTCCTTCGACCAGTGCGCGATGGGCGAGTCCACCGAGCGCTACAACGCCCGGCTGGGCATCGGCCGCGAGGAGCAGGACGAGGTCTCCGCCCGCTCGCACCAGCTGGCCGCCGCGGCCACGAAGAACGGCGTGTTCGAGGACGAGATCGTGCCGGTGGAGATCCCGCAGCGGCGTGGCGAGCCGGTGGTGGTCAAGGAGGACGAGGGCGTTCGCGGCGACACCACCGTGGAGACGCTGGCCCGGCTGCGGCCGGCGTTCGCCGCCGACGGCACGATCACGGCCGGTTCGGCCTCGCAGATCTCCGACGGCGCCTGCGCCGTGGTCGTGATGTCCAAGGCCAAGGCCGAGGAGCTGGGGCTGCCCTGGCTCGCGGAGATCGGCAGGCACGGCAACGTGGCGGGGCCCGACACCTCGCTGCAGTCGCAGCCGGCCAACGCCATCAAGCAGGCCCTGGCCAAGCAGGGCCTGAGCGTCGGCGACCTCGACCTGGTGGAGATCAACGAGGCGTTCGCCAGCGTGGTGCTCCAGTCGGCCAAGGAGCTGGGCCTGCCCCTCGACCGGGTCAACGTCAACGGCGGCGGCATCGCGCTCGGCCACCCGATCGGCGCCTCGGGCGCCCGCATCGTGCTCACGCTGGCCCACGAGCTGAAGCGCCGGGGCGGCGGCCTGGGCGCGGCCGGGCTGTGCGGCGGCGGCGGTCAGGGCGACGCGCTCATCATCCGCGTACCCGCCTAGACGCGTCCTTCGCATACGCGGAAGGGGTGAGAGCTCGGCTCTCACCCCTTCGGCTTACGGAGGTAGGTAGGCCCGGCCGCGAGGGAGGTTGCGGCCGGGCTTCTTGGCGGTGGTCATGAGGAGAGGAATCTGGCGAACACCGAGCGGTGACGACGCTCGGCCTTCTGTCCCTTCAGCGCCTCGCGTACCCGGCGGTGCTCAGCCGCGGCCTCGCGCAGCTCGTCCGCGTGGTTCTTCATGACGACGTATTCGAGTTCGGCGTTCATCCGAATGCTCCCGTGTTCTTTCGGTTCTCTTCCCTGGCACTTTCAAGATTGCTCCTAAGGCCCCTGCCGCCACATCGGGCGGATGCCCTATCTGTGGTCTTAGGGCGACATGAGGAGATACCTAGGGCGCCGGTCGGAGGACCTAAGGCACTTAGGGCTGGTCGGCGAACTTCACCGTCACCTTGGTGAACCCGAGCGACTTGAGCATCCCTTCGAGCATGGCCTTGGTGTTGGTGTCGGCGCGCGCCCGCAGGTCGCTGGCCGCCGCGGCTTCGGCGATCTTGGTCTCGGCCAGGACGTACAGCTCTCGCTGGTCGTCCGGAGACGACGACAGGAAGCCCTGTACGCGGTCCAGCAGCCCGCGCTGCTGGGCGAAGACGTAGGAACGCCGGTTGTCGAGGTTCGGCTTCTCCAGTTGCGCGCGGGGCAGGCGGATCGTGGCCTCCTTACGGTCCTTCGAGACCGTCACGCCGTTGGCCGCCATGGCGGAGAAGTCGACATAGGCGTCCACGTTGCCCGCTCCCACGAACAGCGTGCGGCTGCCCTTGATGGCGTCGGGCAGGAAGCGGGCGTCCTTCTCCAGGTCGACCACGACCTGGAAGTTTCCGGTCGCCGCCTCGAACCGGCTCAGGTCCTTGATGGACTGCAGGAGCACCGGCTGGCTGCGGTCGATGGTCTGCTCACCGAACGGGTTGAGCCAGGTCCAGGCCAGGCGGCCGCCGACCACGAGCAGAACCGTCACGACCAGGAATCCGGCCAGATATCGCCACCTGCGGCGCCGCTGCGGGGTGACCGCCGGGGGCGCCGTTTGGGAAGTCGTCATGCCGGTTGACTACCCGACGATCGATCATCATTGCCAGCTTTTAGGTGACATCTCCGATCCCCAGTCGGCAGACCCCTCATCGTCGCTGGGGTTCGGATAGACCGGATAGACC
This sequence comes from Nonomuraea aurantiaca, assembly GCF_020215705.1. Classification (GTDB taxonomy): domain Bacteria; phylum Actinomycetota; class Actinomycetes; order Streptosporangiales; family Streptosporangiaceae; genus Nonomuraea; species Nonomuraea aurantiaca. The sequence continues at coordinate 646,210 of NZ_JAIWNB010000002.1, forward strand.
TGTGGCGAGCCCGTCGAGGCCGCCACCGGAGCCGCTGCGGCCCCCGCGGGCCCGCCGCCGAAATGGGTGCTCGACAGCTTGCACGCCTGGAAGTCGCTGAAGAACATGCGCAGCCACTCGCGCCGCTGGTGCTCGCTCAGCCCGGAGAACCAGGCCGCCGCGTACTGGTGCTCCGGCAGCGGCCCGCCCGGCAGCGGCTCGCCGCGGAGCCAGGCCACCACGATCTCGCGGTAGCCGCCGGCGGGCGTGTCGGGGCACTTGGCGGCCAGCGACTCGACGTACTCGTACACGGCCTCGTCGGCGAAGCCCGCCGACAGGTCCGGCACGTGGATCTGCGCGAGCCCCGCGGATGGCTGCAGGGGCTCTTCCAGCGGCCGTTGTTCGACCCGGGTGAACCCGGCGGGCGTGCCCGCCAGCCTCGAAGCGATCTTGGTGAAGGCCGCGCCCAGCTCGGTCAGGCCCGCGCGCATGCCCGGATGCAGGCAGACCGTGATCGGCCAGTCCTGGCAGCTGTAGGCGATCCCCTGGGCGGCGGCGGGCTTGGTCGCGCCCAGCAGCCGGGCCACCCCCGTGCCCGCGGCGAGCACGGCCAGCAGCGCGCACGCCAGCACCAGGGCCTGCCTGGTCACCACCGCCGCCCAGCCGAGCAGCAGCGCCGCCGCGATGCCCAGCAACCAGACCGTCTGGTCGAGGAACGCCGTGCCGCCGAGCCCCTGGAACAGGTCGTACGGCTCGCCCGTGCCGGGCGCCAGCTTGTCGGCCCAGCCCCGGCCGCCGGCCAGCCAGCTGAACAGCCCGTAGCAGGCCAGCCCGGCCAGCGGCGGCGTGTAGGCCCTGGGCAGCAGCCAGCCCGTGATCCACCCGATCACCGAGTAGAGGGCCAGCCCGGCCATGCCCACGCCGAGTCCGGCCAGGCTCAGCCGCCCCGACTGCTCGGTGAGCACTGTCTTGATGGCCAGCACCAGCACGGTCGCGCTGAACGAGCCCAGCACCACCACGACGATCGCCAGCGGGGCCTTCAGCGCCCGCCAGGTCGTCAGTGAGCGGCCGCGCAGCGCTCTGCGCTTGCGCATCGCCACCCACGCGGCGAAGGCGGCGGCCACGGGCCCGGTCAGCCGGAGCGAACCGATGACCGCGGCCACGATATTTTCCCACGCGTCTACGCCAGGAATCAGGACGCTCCACGCCGCGAGCAAGCCGAGCGCAAGGAGCACGGCAACCGTGACGGCCGCGCTCTGCTTCAACTCCTCACGTGAAACGCCCGCGTGCTCACGCACCCGTTTTTCCATTGAAGATCACCAAGCACCCCCCGTGCTCCGTGTCGGCGCGGCGGAAGCGATTCGGTTCAGGCCGGTCCCCACGGCGAGTGAACTTGGCTTCCGCGTCACCATCGATGCGAGAACCATAACGGAGCGTGATGATTGACGTCCGGATTCTTGGTCAAGCCGTGAGTCCGATCGCTCTCCGTAACCATACTAATCAGGACGAGCGGCGCGCTACCGTAGCGCTGTGTCGCAGCCCAAGCCGCTCAATCTGCCGTTCGATCCCATCGACCGCGCCGCGGAGACCTGGCGCGCTCACTTCGGGGCCTCCTCCGCCATGGCCGCCGTCACTTCGATCATGAGAGCCCACCAGATCCTGCTGTCGCAACTCGACTCGCTCCTCAAGCCGTACGAGCTGACCTTCGCCAGGTACGAGGCCCTGGTGCTGCTGACCTTCAGCAGGGCCGGCGCCCTTCCGCTGTGGAAGATCGGCGAGCGGCTCATGGTGCATCCGACGAGTGTGACCAACACCATCGACCGGCTGGAGAGGTCGGGATTCGTCTGCCGGATGCCCAATCCGCAGGACGGCCGCGGGGTGCTCGCCGAGATCACCGACGCGGGACGTGAGGTCGTACAACGGGCCACGGCCGATCTGATGGCGGCGGACTTCGGTCTCACCATGTACGGCGAGGACGAGCTGCGGCAGCTCTTTGACCGGCTGCGCACGCTGAGGGTGGCGGCGGGTGACTTCTCCGCGGCGTCCATGCGGCAAGATGAGGAGCATGGCGGACTTCTCTAGGCCTGGGTCGCTCTACGGAGCCGTTGATCTGGGCGCGCGAAAGCAGGCACTCGAGGCACAGTCCCGGCGGGAGGCCGGGGGTCCCCAGGCGGCCGCGTCAGGCTCGATCGTCGACGTGACCGAGGAGACGTTCACTACCGAGGTCATCGACCGCTCGATGAGCGTGCCGGTCGTCCTCGACCTCTGGTCTCCACGTGCTCCCGGCAGTGCCCAGCTCAGCCCGGTGCTGGAGAAAGTGGTCGGCGACATGGGCGGCCGGGTGATCCTGGCCAAGGTCAACGTCGACGGCAGCCCGCAGATCGCGCAGGCGCTGCGGGTGCAGGCGGTGCCCACCGTGCTGGCCATCTTCCAGGGACAGGCGGTCACCGGCTTCCAGCAGGTGCTGCCCGAGCAGGAGGTGCGCCGCTGGCTCGACGAGCTGATGGGCGCCGTCGAGCAGTTCTACCAGGCCAACCCCGACGCCCGGCCGGCGGAGGTGGGGGAGCAGCAGGACGAGCCCGCGGGCCCGCCCGCCGACCCCGACGTGCTGGCCGCCGAGGAGGCCGTCGACAAGGGCGACCTCGACGCCGCCGAGGCCGCCTACCAGCGGTTGCTGGCCCGCTCGCCGGCCAACGAGGACGCGAAGATGGGGCTGGCGGGCGTCGGCCTGATCAAGCGGACGGCCGACGTCGACCCGGCCGACGTGCAGCGTCGCCTGCAGGACCCGGCCGACATCGACGCCCAGCTGCTCGCGGCCGACCTGGAGATGCTGTCGGGCGCGATCGACGAGGCGTTCGACCGGATCATCGGCGTGGTCAAGCGCACCTCGGGTGACGACCGGGACAAGGCCCGGCGCCACCTGCTCGGCCTGTTCGACGCGCTACCCGCCGAAGACCCATCTTTGGCCAAGGCACGTAGAGCTTTGTCCAACGCGCTGTTCTAACCTGGACATATGCGGGTCGTCACGATCTCGGCGACATACGGCACGGCCGGTAGCCACATAGGCCCGGCCGTGGCCGAACGCCTGGGCGTGCCCTTCGTCGACCGGGCCATCCCCAGCGCCGTCGCCGAGGAGCTCGGCTGCACGCTGGAGGAGGCGCTGGCCCACGACGACCGGGCCGAACACGGCCTCGGCAGGCTGCTGTCCGGCGCGATGCGGCTGCCGACGGTCACCTTCGGCGGCGTCGACATGTACGTCCCCGGCGCGATGCCGATCGCGCAGGAGGAGTTCGTCCGCCGTACCGAACGCCTGCTCGTGGACACGGCGCGGGACCGGGGCGGGGTCTTCCTGGGCAGGGCGGGGGCCCTCGTGCTCGCCGACCATCCCGGCGCGCTGCACGTCCGGCTCGACGCTCCGCTGAAACGCCGGGTGCGGCAGACCGCCACGCTGGGCGAGCTCAGCGAGCGCGAGGCGCGCAAGATCGTCGAGGACAACGACCGCGCGCGCACGGCGTACGTACGCCACTTCTACCGGGCGGATCCGGGGGATTCGTCCCTATATCACCTTGTTATTGATAGTACGAGCATTCCTGTGGCGACGTGCGTAGATTTGATCGCGACGGCGGCCGAGGCACTGGACTGACCGAACCCGCCCTACCATGGGATAACTTCTTGGTCAGTCCCGAAGGAGCAATTGACGTGGCGACCGTCCCTAGTGTCTCGTACTCCATCACCGTGCGGCTTGAGGTGCCCGCAGGCGGCAAGGCCGTCAGCCAGCTCACCCACGCCGTAGAGTCGGCGGGTGGTGTGGTCACCGCGCTCGACGTCACCAACGCGGGCCACGAGAAGCTGCGCATCGACGTCACCTGCGCGGCCAGGGACACCGACCACGCGCAGGCGATCGTCGACCAGCTCGAATCCGTCGACGGCGTGGTCATCCACAAGGTCTCCGACCGCACCTTCCTCATGCACCTCGGCGGCAAGATCGAGATGGTGTCGAAGGTGCCGCTGCGCAACCGCGACGAGCTGTCCATGGCCTACACCCCCGGTGTGGCGCGCGTGTCGATGGCCATCGCGCGCAACAAGGAGGACGCGCGGCGCCTGACCATCAAGCGCAACACGGTCGCCGTCGTCACCGACGGCTCCGCCGTGCTCGGCCTGGGCAACATCGGCCCGGAGGCGGCGCTGCCGGTCATGGAGGGCAAGGCGGCCCTGTTCAAACGCTTCGCGGGCATCGACGCCTGGCCGATCTGCCTCGACACGCAGGACGTCGACGAGATCGTCCGCACGGTCCAGGTCATCGCGCCGGGCTTCGGCGGCATCAACCTCGAGGACATCGGCGCGCCGCGCTGCTTCGAGGTCGAGCGGCGGCTGCGCGAGCTGCTCGACATCCCGGTCTTCCACGACGACCAGCACGGCACCGCCATCTGCGTGCTGGCCGCGCTCACCAACGCGCTGCGCGTGGTGGGCAAGCCCATCGAGGGCGTCAAGATCGCTATGGCGGGCGCGGGCGCGGCGGGCAACGCGGTGCTGCGCCTGCTGCTCGCGGCGGGCGCGCGCAACGTCGTGGTCTGCGACTACCTCGGCGCCGTGCACAAGGGCCGCGACGACCTCGACGAGTCGCTCCGCTGGATCGCCGACCACACCAACGCCGAAGGCTACTCGGGCGACCTGCGCGGGGCGGTCAAGGGCGCCGACGTGTTCATCGGGGTGTCCGCGCCGGGCATCCTGACCGGCGACGACATCGCCACGATGGCCGACGGCGCGGTGGTGTTCGCCCTGGCCAACCCGGAGCCCGAGGTGTCGCCCGACGACGCCCGCGAGCACGCGGCCGTGGTGGCGACCGGACGCTCCGACTATCCCAACCAGATCAACAACGTGCTGGCGTTCCCGGGCGTGTTCCGCGGCCTGCTCGACGCCCAGGCGACCGAGGTGAGCCAGGAGATGCTGCTGGCCGCGGCGCACGCGCTCGCGGCCGTGGTGTCTCCGGAGGAGCTCGGACCCAACTACATCGTGCCGAGCGTGTTCCACCCGGACGTGGCGACGGCGGTGGCCGCCGCCGTCCGCGACTCGGCGGGCGGCCGGGCGAGGGGCTTTACAGAAGCCTAATAAAGATCATTTTCTTTTACGGCAAGCCGCTCCCACCGCCACCCGCCGACCGGGGTTGAGGGCCTCCAGGAAGACGGCCGCTGACCGGTGCGTGGCCGGGCGCCGTTACGGCGTCCTCTGGGCCGGTGGCGGCACTTTCGGGATCGCCGGGATGATGCGGTAGTCCGCCCGGAGGGTGAGGTTGGGGGTCGGCCCGGAGGGTGAGGCTGGGCGTCGGCCGCGCTGTCGCCCGCGGGGTCGGTGACTGGGCCCTGGCGCCCGCCTCGTCGAAGACGTTCAGCGGCCGGCTAACTTCGTGACGTCATGAAGGGTCTTCCCTTCTGATCGCGCTGTGGGCGGCCATGGCCAGGACCAGGGTCGCGTTGATCAGGACCGCGGTCATCACTCCTTGCAGGATCGTGCCCATGGCGGCCGTCGCTATCGCGCTCATGATCGGGATGCCCATGGTGATGCCGACCTGCTGCGTCATGGTGGCGAGGCCCGTGGCCAGGCCCTGCTCCGAGCCGGGCAGGCCCGAGGTGGCGGTCACCATGAACGCGACGATCGCCAGCATGTTGCCGATGCCGCCGACGAAGGTGGCCACCAGGAGGAGCCAGATCCAGCCCGCCTCCGGGCCGAGCAGAGCCAGCGCCGCCGTCGCCGCGGCCTGCACCGCGAAGCCGGTCGCCAGTGTCCTGCGGTTGCCGAGGCGGGACAGCACGCGCGGGGCCGCGAGCCCGCCGAGTACCGTGCCGAGCCCGAGCACGCCGAACGCCAGCCCCGTGGCCAGGGGCGAGTAGCCGAGGACCTTCTGCAGGTAGAGGGTCATGAGGAAGACCAGCGAGGTCTCCGTGGCGAACGCGACCAACCCCGCCAGGTTCCCCCACTTCACCGAGGCCCTGGCCAGGATCGTCACCGGCACCAGCGGTGCCTGCGCCCGCCGTTCGACGAACCAGAATGCGAGCAGCAGCCCCGCCCCCGCCAGCAGCCCGCCAATCGCGGCCGGGTCGGCGAAGCCGTGTTCACCCGCGCGGGTGAGCCCGTACACCAGGGCCAGCAGGCCCGTGGTCACCGTCACCGCGCCCGGCAGGTCCATCTTGGGCCGGTCCGCGAGGCGGCTCTCGGCGGGCAGGGCCGGGGCGGCGGCCAGGACGGCGAGCGCGACCGGCACGTTCACGAAGAACGCCCACCGCCAGCTCAGCAGATCGGTCAGCAGCCCGCCCAGGATCGCGCCGGAGGTGAAACCTGCCGACATCAGTGCCCCGTTCAGCCCCAGCGCCCGCGCCCGCAGCGGCCCTTCGGGAAACGAGGTGGTCATCAGCGCCAGGGCGGCCGGGGTGACGGCGGCGGTGGCCAGCCCTTGGGCCACCCGGGCGACCAGGAGCATGCCGTGCGAGGTGGCCAGCCCGCCGGCCAGCGAGGAGAGCCCGAGCAGCGCCATCCCGCCCAGGAACAACCGGCGCCGCCCGAACAGGTCCGCGATCCGCCCGAACAGCAACGTGAACCCGGCTGCCGCGAGCGCGAACGCGGTCGCCACCCACTGCAGGTCGGCCAGTTCGAACCCGAGTCCGGCGCCGATCACCGGCAGGGCGACGTTCAGGATGGAGAAGTCGACGGCGAGCATGAACTGGGAGCCGAGCAACAGCACCAGGACCAGCCGCTGCCGCCCGGTCATCCGGACGGCCTGCAAGGTCACGGTCATGTCATCCCCCTAATGGGTCTCTAGTTCCGTTAAGATGAGGATGACGCTAGCACGCTAAGGAGCCTTAATGGAACAGGATTCCCGTTTGGCGGGAACGGTGCGCCCCGGCGGCCGCACGGCCCGGGTCCGGGCGGCGGTTCTGGAAGCGACCCAGGACGAGCTGGTGCTCCACGGCTTCCACGGCCTCAGCATGGACGCGGTGGCCGCCCGGGCGGGCGTCGGGAAGACCACGGTCTACCGCCGCTGGGCCGGTGCGGCGGGCTTGGTGGCCGATCTCATGACGGAGCTGGCCGACCAGTCCGCCGCGCACGCGGACACCGGCAGCATCGAGGAGGATCTGCGGGCCAACGCCCTGAGTGTCCTGGCCGCCATCACGGACGAACGCCTGGGCGCCACGCTGCAGGCCGTCATCGCGGCGGCCACCTGCGACAAGGAGGCGGCGGCCGCCCTGAGCACCTTCTACGAGCGCCGGATCAGGGAGTGGGGCAAATCTGTCGACCTGGCGATCCGGCGCGGCGAGCTCCCGGAGGGCACGGACGGCCACGAGGTCATCCGGGCGATCTCGGCCCCCCTCTACTACCGCCTGCTGGTCACCAAGGAGCCGGTGGACAAGGCGACGGCCGAACGGTCGGCGACGCGCGCTCTGGTGGCGGCTCGCAACGGGGCGTTCATCGATTGACGACCTTGCCGGTCGCCTCGCAGTAGTTGATCAGGCGCGGGATCAGGTCCGTGCGGGATCAGGTCGTCCGGGGTCGGGTTGTATGGGGGTCAAGTCGTACGGGATCAGAAGGACCCGCGTGGCCAGATGGAGCTGTACCACCAGAAGACCGCGCCGGTGAGGAGCAGTCCACCCGCCGTCGCGAGTTTGGCGAGCAGGTCGGTCGGCGGGCCCGTGCGGGGAAGATGGCGGCCCGTCCGGGGGAGGTGGCGGCCCGTACGGGGGAGGTGGCGGCTCTGGTGCCCGGGGCAGGTGTTCCGTACCCGGGTCGAGTCGATCAGCGTGTCGGGGTGGCCGGCGGTGACCGAGAACGCCTCGATCTCCATGCTGTGGCCCCGGCCGACGTGGATCTTCCTGGTCACCGACTTGCGGGCGGGGATGGAGCCGGTGGCGACGCTGGCCGAGTCGGCCTTGAGGTCGAAGCGGGCCAGCTGCCGGGTCTGGTTGCGCAACGTGACCAGCGTCTGCCCGCTCCTGCAGTCGGGCCGCCCGGCGGACATCGTGAACGGGTCGCCGGGATCGGACGCCCCCGCCCAGGCCCCCACCGTCGCGGGGAGGAGCAACCACGCGCCGAGCGGCAGGAGGGCGAGCGTGCGACGGTTCGCGATGCGCATTAGCTCCTCCCGAGCCCGCAGGATGGCGATCTTTGGTACCTATAGTGCCCGTATGACTACAGAAAGTAACATCCAGGTGGTGGGGGAGCGAGATGTGGGGTTGACCCTTCATGATGGAGGTATGGCGGAAGCGATCTACGTCGGCGGTTTACTGGTGGCGACGCCGCTTCTCGACGACCCCAACTTCCGTCGTAGCGTCGTGCTGATCCTCGAACACGACCTCGACGGCGGCACTCTCGGCGTAGTGCTGAACAGGCCGAGCGACATCTCGGTGACGCAGGTGCTGCCGGTGTGGGACCCGCTGGTGACCGGGCCGCCCGTGCTGTTCGAGGGTGGTCCGGTGCAGACCGACAGCGCGCTGGCGCTGGCCGCGGTGCCGAGCGGCGAGGAGCCGCTGGGCTGGCGCAGGCTGCACGCGGGCACGCCCGCCGTCTCCCGCCTGGGCACCGTCGACCTGGACGCGCCGCCCGAGATCCTGCAGGGCGAGATCGCGCAGATGCGGATCTTCGCCGGTTACGCCGGCTGGACGTCCGGGCAACTGGCGAGCGAGATCGCCGAAGGAGCCTGGTACGTCGTCGACTCGGAGGTGGGCGACACCTTCCACACCGACCCCGGCTCCCTGTGGCGGAACGTCCTGCGGCGGCAACCGGGCGAACTGGCCTTCGTGGCGACCTGCCCGGACGACCCGACGCTGAACTAGCCGCACTGACGACGGACGTTCGCCGCGCGGGTCATCCCCCTATGGGGCCCCTGCCATGACGGACCGTCTACTTCCTCGCTCCGGGAGGAGTGTCCCCCGAAGGGCCCCGAGCCGCGACGGGCCGCCGAGGGAACCCGTGCGATCACCAGACGTCCGTGGTCGGTGCGGCTACACGTCCCAGCCGGGGCGGAAGGCGTTCTGGGCGAGTTCGAGGGTCTTCTCCATGCGGTCCACGAGTATCCGCATGTCCGGTACGTCCGGCTGCGGGCAGTCGAACCCGACCCGGAGCGTCGACATCGCGAACGCGACGATAAGGTGCGTACGCTGATCCGTGGTCACGTCGACGCCGCTACGGGCGGCGATCTCGACGGCCAGGCGGCGCTCCGTCTCCGAGCCTCTGGCGACGGACAGGCCCACCAGGCGCGGATTCTCCTCCAGAAGCCGCCGCAACTTCAGGAATCTCGCCGTGTCCTCGGGTGTTGAGTCCTCCATGTCGTGCGCGACCGCGCGCACCGCGTGGATCATCGAGGTGAACGGGGGTTCGTCGGCGGGGCGGCTCCGCAGCGTCTCCTGCATGATCTCCTCGCCCTGGTCGTGGTACCACAGCACGAGATGGTCCTTGCTGGTGAAGTAGCGGAAGAACGTCCGCGGGGAGATCTCGACCGACCCCGCGATCTGGTCCACGGTGGTCGAGTCGTACCCTTGTTCGAGGAACAGGTCGAGCGCGGCGTCGAGGATCGCCAGGCGCGTCTTCTCCTTCTTGCGTTCCCTTAGACCCACTTGCGTCACTCCCTAGAAACCTTCCTGTCATAGTGTGCCATAAGTCATAGTCCGACAAATAAAACTCGTTTGTCATCTGTCATGGACTGCCATAGATTACCTGAGGCTTAAGTGACTTATGCCCCGTTATGGGGCGGCATTGAGGGGGACTTCATGGCTCACGCGAGGACGGTCGACGCGCCGTCGTCGCCCGGCCCCAGGGAGACGGGGACCGGGGGCGGCAACCCATGGCTGGTGCTTCTGGCGGTCTGCCTGGGCGTCATCATGGTGATGCTCGACGGCACAGTGGTCGGCATCGCCAACCCGTCCATCCAGCACGATCTGGGCGCTTCGCTGTCCGATCTGCAGTGGGTGACCAGCGGTTACCTGCTGGCGCTGGCGGTGTTCCTGATCACGGCGGGCAAGCTCGGGGACCTGTTCGGACACAAGCGGGTCTTCCTGATCGGCGTCGCGGGGTTCGCGCTCTCCTCGATCGGCATCGGCCTCAGCCAGCAGTTGTCGGACATCGTTCCGGGCCTGTCGCCGGTCGGCGCGCTGATCGCTCTGCGCGTGCTGCAGGGCCTGTTCGGTGCCCTGCTTCAGCCCGCCGCCCTTGCTCTGCTGCGCGGTGCCTTCCCTGGTGAGAAGCTGAACGCGGCCATGGGCGCCTGGGGCGCCATCATCGGCCTGTCCAGCGCGGCCGGCCCGATCGTGGGCGGCGTCCTGGTCGAGAACGTCAGCTGGCAGTCCGTCTTCTTCATCAACGCGCCGGTCGGGATCATCGCCCTGGTCCTGGGCATCTTCCTCATCAAGGAGAACCGCATCCCGTCGCTGGCCAGGATCGACTGGCTCGGTGTGGTGCTGCTGTCGGGCGCGATGTTCGCGCTCGTCTGGACGATCATCAAGGCCCCCGAGTGGGGCTGGGGCGACAGCACGACGCTCGCCTTCATCGCCGGGTTCGTGGTGCTCATCGCCGCCTTCATCTTCTGGCAGAGCAGGGCCAAGGAGCCGCTGGTCCCGTTGTCGCTGTTCAAGAACCCGTCCATCTCCATCGGCACGGTGCTGATGATGATGGTGGCGTTCGCCATGTTCGGCGCGATGTTCTTCCTCGGCTTCTTCTTCCAGGGCGTTCACGGTCTGAGCCCGCTGGAGGCGGGCCTGCGCATGCTGCCGATGAGCGCCGGCATGATCGTGGCCTCGCCGCTCGCCGGCATGATGATCGGCAGGGTCGGCCCGAAGATCACGATGGCCACCGGCCTGCTGATCACCGCGGCCGCGATGTTCCTCATGTCGCAGCTGAGCATCGACGCCTCGTTCATCCAGAGCGGCATCCCGTTCGTACTGCTGGCGTTCGGTCTCTCGCCGGTCTTCGTCGGCGCCACCGAGATCATCGTGGGCAACGCCCCGATCCAGCTCAGTGGTGTCGCGGGCGGTCTGCAGCAGTCGGCCATGCAGGTCGGCGGCGCGCTCGGCACCGCGATCCTGGGCGCCGTCATGGCGTCCGAGATCTCCAGCAAGCTGCCCGGCTACCTCGGCCCGGCGGCCAAGGGGATCCCGGTGGAGCAGTTGTCGCTGCTGGAGAAGGCCGCCGCGTTCGGCGGGCTCCCGGCCGGCACCCCACAGCAGCTCCAGCAGTTGGTGGGCGGGGCCGTGCACAACGCGTTCATGGACGGCATGCACCTGGCCTTCCTGGTCAGCACCTGCGTGGCGATCCTCACCGCGATTCTGGCGCTGTTCGTCAAGAGCGGCCGCAAGACCGAGGGCGCGCCGGTGCACATGGGCTGAGCCTTCTTGTCATCCGTACGGCCCTCGCCTGGTGGCGGGGGCCGTACGCGTGTCCAAGGGGTGGGCGGAACGATCTCGGCCGGGAAGACGCGCTCGGAGGCGGGCATAGACTCGGTGGCGTGAGCACGAAGATCCTCCCTGAGCAGGAGACCACCCCGCGGACGTCGCATGGCGACGGCGATCATGAGCGGTTCGCGCACTACGCGGACAAGCACAAGATCACCGAGAGCATGGTAACCGGCACGCCGATCCGGGCCCTGTGCGGCAAGGTCTGGGTGCCCAGCCGCGATCCCAAGAAATACCCGGTGTGCCCCGAGTGCAAGGAAATCTACGAGGGGCTGCCGTCGGGCGGCGACGACAACAACGAGTGAGTGTTGATCACGTGTGATCACCCACGGTAGAGCTACGGTCTGCATGCGAACCTACTCATACCGTAACGGGGGATTGCATGGCCCGGCGCGCGACTGCCGTCTCGTTGGCATGCCTGCTCGCGGCCGGGCTCACACCGCCGCTCCGTCCCGCCTCCGGGGCGCGGGCCGTACCTGACTGCTCGGCTCCGGACTCGCCGCGTGAGGTGGGTCTGAGCGCGGCCCACGATGGCCCCGCGGCCCGCGATGACAGCGTGTCCGGTGCGGCTCGCGAAGGCGTGTCCGGTGCGGCCCAGGAGGGCGCGTCCGGGGTGGCCTACGACGGTGGGGCTGGTGGGGCGCGCAGGCCGGTTTCGGGGCAGGGGGATGATCCGCGGTCCTCGGGGCCGCGGCAGCCCAGGCTGCGGGATGTGGAGCAGGTGCTGACCGAGCTCGCCCAGCGGCTCGCCGGGGTGACGGTCCCGGACGAGGTCATCGTTCCTACCTGGGTGCACGTACTCACCGATGGCGTCAGGCGGGCCTCCAACGCCGACGTCAGGGCGCAGATCGACGCGCTCAACTCCGCCTACAGCGGCGCGCTGGGCGGCGCCGCCACCGGGGTGCACTTCCGCCTCGACGGCATCTCGGTCAAGGAGGACGCCTCCTGGTTCATCGACCCGATCGGCAACGAGCGCGCCATGAAGTCCGCCCTGCGCCGCGGCGGCCCCGAGACCCTGAACCTCTACATCGGTCAGCTGGGCGACCTCGTCCTCGGCTTCTCCACCTACCCCTACTGGTACGGGGAGAGCCCCACCCTCGACGGCGTCGTCATCGACTGGCGCAGCCTGCCCGGTGGCGCGCTGGTCAACTACAACCGGGGCTACACCGGCGTACACGAGATCGGCCACTGGCTCGGTCTGTTCCACACTTTCGAGAACGGCTGCGCGTACCCGGGCGACGGCATCACCGACACCCCGCCCGAGGCCAAGCCCACGGAAGGCTGCCCCGACTTCAAGGAGACCTGCGCGGAGCGGGGCCCGGACCCCATCCACAACTACATGGACTACGCGCATGACCGGTGCATGTGGGAGTTCACGGCTGAGCAGGCGAAACGCATGCACCAGATGTGGGCCGTCTACCGGGGCCGCGGCTCGCTGTCCGCCCTCTGACGGGGCGTCGCGCGGGCATGTGCGTTGCTATGGCGTGTACGTCGTGTTGACCTGTGTGTGCCCTTGGCCTGGGCGTGGCCTTGGCATGTGTGCCGCGCTGGCTGGTGCGTCGTCCTGAAATAGCGGCACAACTAGGATGTTTGGGTGACAGCACCGAAGGCACTCGACACTCCGTACGATCAACCTCGCATCTTCGGTTCGGCTTATCGAACGGCCACGATCGGCATCCTGCTGGTGATCACGCTGATCGCCTTCGAGGGCATGTCGGTGAGCGTCGTCATGCCGGTCATCTCCCAGCAACTCGACGCGCTCGACCTCTACGGCCTGAGCTTCTCGGCCTTCCTCATCGCCAGCCTGTTCGCGAACGTGGTGTCCGGGCTCTGGTCGGACCGGCGGGGTTACACGATGCCGTTCCTGCTCGGAGTGGTGCTGTTCGTGGTCGGGATGGGGCTGGCGGGGGCGGCGTCGACCAAGGTGCTGTTCCTGGCCGCGCGGGGCGTGCAGGGGCTCGGCGCGGGATGCACGATCGTCGCCGTGTACGTGATGATCGCCCGGGTCTATCCGGCCGACGTGCGGCCCAAGGTGTTCGCGGGACTGTCGGCGGCGTGGGTGGTGCCCGCCATGGTCGGGCCGGCCGTGGCGGGGTTCGTGGCGGACACGTTGGGGTGGCGGTGGGTGTTCTTCGGGATCATCCCGCTCGTGGTGCCCGCCCTGGTCATGCTGGTCCCCGCCCTGAACAAGCCCGCCCACGAGCCGAACGCCTCTCACGCCTCCGAGGACTCGGGCGAGTCCTCGGAGTCGCGCACCTCTGAGCATGCCGGCGCGTCCCACGCCTCCGGGGACACGGGCTCGGCCGACTTGCCGGACTTGCCCGGCTCATCCGGCTCGTCTGGGGCGGGTGGGGGATCGGTGGAGGGGGCGCGTTCCAGGCCGTTCGCGATGACCGTGGCCGCGACCGCCGCGGCCGGTGGGGCGGGCGTGCTGCTGTACGGCGTGGACAAGCTTCATGTCTCGCCGGTGCCGAGCGCCGCCGCGGTCCTGGTCGGGCTGGCCTGCCTCGGGTACGGCCTGGCCAAGCTGCTGCCGCCGGGCGCGCTGCGCTTCAGCCGGGGGCTGCCGACCACGATCATGATGCGCGGCCTGTTCTCGGCGGCTTTCTTCGGCGTGAACTCCTTCATTCCCCTCGCCCTCCAGCAGGTCAAATCGTTCGGCCCCACGGCGGCGGGCATCGCGCTCACGACCGGGGCCCTCGGCTGGTCGACCGGGTCCTACCTGCAGAGCAGGCGCTCGGTCGAGCCGCACAGGCGGATCCGGATGGGAGCCGCCTGCGTCATGGCGGGGGTGTTGCTCGGGCTGCTGTCGGTCCTGCCCGGGGTCACCGGTTGGGTCGCGGTGCCGGCGTGGATCGTGGCGGGGTTCGGGATGGGCACAGGAATGACCACGGTCAGCGTCACGGCGCTCAAGCAGTCGCCGGTCAATGAGCAGGGGGCCAACTCCGCCGCTCTTTCCGTGACGGACATGCTGGGTTCCGCGCTGGCGGTTGGTGTCGGTGGCGCGTTGATCAACGTCATCGGGCACAGCCCGGGGATGATCGCGCGGGGCTTCGTAGTCATCTGCTGTCTGATGTCGGCCATCTCCCTCGGCGCGACCCTTCTCGCCTCTCGCACTCGTTCCGGCTGACCCGGTTCAAAGGTGATTCTTTTCCCTCCTGTCACAGCGATCACGGAACGCCGGACCCGCGCGGGCAGGAGTGATAGGACAGCGGGCAGGAGGTGTCATGGAGGACGATCGCCGCGTTTGGCCGCCGGGCTCGGGCGCCAGGCACCGCCGCACACCTTCTGACCCTCCGTCCGACGACACCGAGCCTCAGGGGTCATCTGACCCCCAGCCCGAGGGGTCATCTGGCACGGAGTCCCAGTGGTCATTCGACACGGCGCCGCACCGGTCGCCGGACACGGCGCCACAGCGGTCGCCGGACGCAGCGCCGCATCGGTTGTCCGACACGGCGTCTCAGAGGTCGTCCGACACGGCGAGGTCGTCCGATACGGCGTCTCAGGGGTCGCCGGACGCGGTGCCTCAGAGGTCATCTGGTACGGCGCCTCAGCGGCGCGAGGTGGCACCGAGTCCGGGGCGCAGGGGCGGGGATCCGTACCCGCGGGTCGGGCGGCGGGAGCCCGTACGCGATGACGGGTACTCGCGGCGCGGCCCTCTGCGTGAGGACGGGGCTCCACGGGGCCCCCTGCGCGAGGGCGGAGCCGCGCGGGACCCTCAACCCGATGGCGGGGCCACGCGGGACCCTCAACCCGATGGCGGGGCCACGCGGGACCCGCTGCGCGATGGCGGGGCCGTGCGGCGAAACCCCATGCGCGAGGACGGGTCCTCACAGCGGGACCCCGTATCTGAGGATCGGGCGGCGCGGCGAAATTCCCTGGCCGGGAGGCTCGGGTGGGTGCGGCGGGGGGCTGCAGACGACGATGATGAGGTCGGCGGGGGGTATTCGTGGCACGGAAGAGGAGATCCCGAGGGCGAGGAGGGGGACGAGCCGGAGGATCTCTGGAATCCGCGGTTGTGGCGCACCGCCGGGCGAGGGCTCGAGCGGGACGACGGCGATCCGCAGGTGCCCTGGGAGTCCCTGCCCCCGTCCGCCCGCCACTACGGCGTGCCCGCCGATCCCGGCCTTTCGGGGCGGGTACGGGGGCGCCGGTGGCGGCGGCCTGCCGGGGCGGTGCTCGCCGGGCTCCTGGCCACCGGTCTGATCGCGGCGCTGGTCATGGTCGTGCTGCGGCTGGTCGTTCCAGCGCCCGCGACGGCGCGGCTGAGCGACTCCCGGGCGGGGGTGACGATCACGTTGCCGGCCGGATGGCAGGCGGCCGGGGTGCCGCCTGTGACCGGATTCACTTCGGCTGTCCGGAGCGACGGTGCGCTCGTCATGGCCAGGCCGGTCGCCGAGTCCGTGGCCGATGTGACAAAGGCCACCAAGGACGCGGCGGAGCTGTACTCCAGGCTGCTGCTCAAAGGCGACAAGGTCGACATCGTGGAGGACAAAGTCCTCCCACAAGGACACACGCGTGCGCTACGAGCGCAATACCAGGATGTGGCGAACACACCCGCCTACCTCCGTGTCACACTCCTCAACCGGGACGGCAAGGCGGTGCTGCTCGTCGGCCTGCTCCAACCCGAAGAAACCACCCGAAGGCAGGCGCTCGACGCGGTGATGTCGAGTGTGCGATAAGCCCCGTACGCCCCTTAGCACGCAAGGATGAGCTTGGCCAGGATCCCCGGTGCACGGCACGTCTTGTCGGTGGGCCCGATTACTCTTGGGTCACTGTGAGACAGCGAAGCACACGAACCCCAGAGGTGATGCGGTGAGCACCTTCGCCGCATCCCACCTTTCGCCTTCCTACCCCGACCGCGCCGCATGGGGCACCGCCCCCAAGCTGCGTGCCTGGCAGCAGGAGGCGTTCGACCTGTATTTCAGGCGCGAGCCGCGTGACTTCCTCACCGTGGCGACGCCGGGCGCGGGCAAGACGACCTACGCCCTGCGCATCGCCAGCGAGCTGCTCGCCAACGGGGTGATCCGGGCGATCACCATCGTCACCCCCACCGAGCACCTCAAGCGCCAGTGGGCCGACGCCGCCGCCAAGGTCGGCATCGGCATCGACCCCGAGTTCAAGAACAGCCAGGGCGCCACCTCCCGCGACTACACCGGCGTGGCCGTGACCTACGCGCAGGTCGCCATGCACCCCGCCCTCCACAGGGCGCGCACGGAGGCCCGCAAGACGCTGGTCATCTTCGACGAGATCCACCACGCGGGCGACGCCAAGTCGTGGGGCGACGGCATCCGTGAGGCGTTCGAGCCGGCCACCCGCAGGCTCCAGCTCACCGGCACGCCGTTCAGGTCCGACGACAACCCGATCCCGTTCGTCGGCTACGAGGAGGACACCGAGGGGCTCAAGCGCAGCGTCTCCGACTTCTCCTACGGCTACGGTCCGGCCCTCGACGACGGGGTCGTCCGGCCGGTCATCTTCCTGGCCTACTCCGGGGAGATGAAGTGGCGCACCCGCGCGGGCGACGAGCTCGCCGCCACGCTGGGCACGCCGCTGACCAAGGACCAGCTCTCCCAGGCCTGGCGCGCCGCGCTCGACCCCAAGGGCGACTGGATCCGCCAGGTCATGGAGGCCGCCGACCGGCGGCTGACCGAGGTGCGGCGCGGCGTCCCCGACGCCGGTGGCCTGGTCATCGCGACCGATCACGAGGCGGCCCGCGCCTACGCCCGCCACCTGCGCAACATCTCCGGCGAGGGCGCCACCGTCGTGCTCTCCGACGATCCTGGGGCGTCTAACAAGATCAAGCAGTTCGCCGCGTCCGGTGATCGCTGGCTGGTGGCGGTCCGGATGGTGTCCGAAGGCGTCGACATCCCGCGGCTGTGCGTGGGGGTCTACGCCACCTCGACCTCCACGCCGCTGTTCTTCGCCCAGGCGGTCGGCCGCTTCGTACGGGCCCGCAAGCGCGGTGAGATGGCCTCGGTGTTCCTGCCCTCGGTGCCGACCCTCATGGGCCTGGCCAACGAGATGGAGCTGGAGCGCGACCACGTGCTCAACCGCCGTCCGCCCGAGGACGGGCTGGACGACAGCCTGCTCGAACAGGCCAACAAGAAGAAGGACAATCCAGACGTCCTCGGTGACGAGCTGCCGTTCGAGATGATGGAGACCTCGGCGACGTTCGACCGGGTGCTGTACGACGGCGGCGAGTTCGGCACCGGGGCGGAGGTCGGCTCGGCGGAGGAGGAGGATTTCCTCGGGCTGCCCGGCCTGCTGGAGCCCGACCAGGTGGCCACGCTGCTGCGCAAGCGGCAGTCGGACCAGCAGGCGGCCAAGGCCAAGAAGGCCGAGAGCGCACCGCCCGCGCTGGCGCCGCACGAGCAGATCGCCGAGCTGCGGCGGGAGCTCAACGGCCTCGTAGGCGCCTGGAACCACCGCACCGGCCAACCCCACGGCGTCATCCACTCGGACCTGCGCCGGGCGTGCGGCGGGCCGCCGATCGCCCAGGCCACCGCCGCCGAGATCCAGGAGCGGATCGCCAAGATCCGCCAGTGGGCCACCCAGCGGCGCTAGGACAACCGCCCCGGCGAGGGGGTTCCCTCCTCGCCGGGGGCCCAGTCCGACGTGCTCCCCGCCAGGCGACCCCGAGCCGCTAGGACGACCCAAGCCGCCGGGCGACCCCGAGCCGCCGGGCGACCCCGAGCCGCCCGGTGACCCCAAGTCGACGTGATAGGGATCTTCGCGATCCGGTGGCCGTGGGCCCCGAAAAGTGTCACGGTTAGGACACGGCAGCGAAGAGCCTGCTCATGGCGGTGCCGGGCGCCGATCCAGAGGTCAGTACGCGATGCGATCGGTCACACCGCGGTGACCGTTCGTCAGACGCCCAGCCGCACCGGCCATGGCCCACGATGGCTGCCTCGGGATATACAGAAGGATTTCCTCCATGTCAGCTGGGGCCACGGGCAGATCGACGTTCGCCGTCACTTCTGGCCTCTCGGGGAACGCCATCATCACCCGGCTGAACGGCGATCTCGACGCCGGGGCGGTGCCCGTCTTCCGGGAGCATATGGAGCGCATCTGGGCGCACTCGGCGACGCCTGTCCTGATCATGGACCTTCGGGAGATCACCTTCTGCGACTCCCTGGGGATGAACGAGCTGGTCGAGGTTCTGCAGCGGTGCGAGGCCAGGGGGACCCGGTTGCTGCTGGGCGGGGTTCAGGGGGTCATGGGGCGGGTGCTGTTCATCACGGGGCTGCGGCACGCGTTCGAGGTCTACGACGACCTGGACGAGGCGCTGCGGCAGGGCTCCGTCATCTCATAGGACGTCGGCCCTTGGTCACGACTGGAGTGCCAGGGCGGCCGTCGGTCGCCGCCGGGGTCCCGAGACGGTCCTCGGTCGCGGCCGAGGTGCCAGAACGGTCGGCTGGGATGCGGTGACCGGTGCGGCCGTCGACCGGGCTGAGCCGCGCGGGGGCGGGCGGGTCGAGCGGCACTCGCAGCGAGGCGGCGCCCCCGACGACGCGTACGGGCACCGTACGCGTCCCCTTGCCCTCACCGGCCGATGGCCCTTCGCGGATCCAGACGCGCAGCCCGCGCCCCTTGGGACGGAGCGTGACCTGCGCCGTCGCGCACTCGTCGGGCGCCGCGGGCCAGGACAGCGTGAGATCGTCGCGCGCGCCGCTCAGCCGGGCCGTCTGAGGCATCGGCGTACGCGCCGCGCAGGCCATCGAGAACACGCTCGGCGGCGCCTCATGGGCGACGACCGCGGCATCCCGCTCCTCGGCGGTCATGGCGACCGTGGCCGCCTCCAGCAGTGCCAGGGTCACCACAGCCCCGACCCTGGCTCCGTTGCGCCCGCGGACGAGCACCCAGAGGCTGAGCGGGGCGAGCAGCAGCCAGGCGAGGCCGAGGGAGAAGGTGAGCATGGGGAACCTCACACCGGGACGAAGTCATATCGCTCTCCGTGGCTGGGTGGGAGCGGAGAGCGTTCGCCTTCTGGATATCACATGACCGCAGCGTCGCGCATCGCGTACTCTTCGTGGCCGACAGCGGCGTGCGTGAAAAAGGCCGGCGTACGTGCGAAAGTCAGCGGACGGACGGCGTGCCCTGCAGGACGGCGCCCGCGGCCCGCAGCTCCGCCAGCGCGCGGTCCGTGGTCTCCCGCGCCACCCCGGCCGTGAGGTCGAGCAGCACGCGTACGGCCAGCCCGTGCTCGACCGCGTGGAGCGCCGTGGCGCGGACGCAGTGGTCCGTGGCGATCCCCACCACGTCCACCTCGCTCACTCCGTGCTCGTCCAGCCAGGCGGCCAGCGACACGTCGTCACCGGAGGCGCCCTCGAACCCGCTGTACGCGGCGGCGTGGGCGCCCTTGGAGAAGACCTCCTCCACCGCCGAGACGTCGAACGCCGGATGGAAGTCCGCCCCCGGCGTGCCCGCGACGCAGTGCGAGGGCCAGGTCGTCACGTAGTCGGGGGTGTCGGAGAAGTGGCCGGCCGGGTCGATGTGGTAGTCGCGGGTGGCCACCACGTGGTCGTAGCCGTGGTCGTCCACGTAGCGGGTGATCGCGGCGGCCACCTCGGAACCACCCGCCACGGGCAGGCTGCCGCCCTCGCAGAAGTCGTTCTGCACGTCCACGATGATCAGCGCGGTCCCCATACGAAGCACCCTACGTCAGGAGAACTCCGTAGCGATCGCCGCGTACCCCCTGCCAAGGTGCAGCGCCTCCTGGGGCAGGCGTGCGATGGTCTCGGCGTGTCGCTCGCGGGCCGCGGTCAGCGGCTCCCTGCCGATGACCTCGCCGTCTCGTACGAGCTGGTGCAGCAGCGGCACGCCGCCCTCCGGCGCCTGCCCCGACGTGGTGATCAGCTCGGTGTCGGCGTGCCCGGTCTCGTCGAACAGGCGGTAGGACTCCTTGCGCCCCCCGCGCGACGGCTTGCCGACCGACCGCTTGGCGACCGGCTCCATGACGCCCGCCGCGGTCTCGCGCGCCACCAGCTTGTAGACCAGCGCGGCAGTGGGCACGCCCGAGCCCGTCACCAGCGAGGTGCCCACGCCGTAGCCGTCGACGGGGGCCGCGGCCAGGGCGGCGATGGCGTACTCGTCCAGGTCGGAGGTGACCACGATGCGCGTGTTGAAGGCGCCGAGCGCGTCGAGCTGCTCGCGCACCTCCTGCGCGGCCGCCGCCAGGTCGCCCGAGTCGATCCGCACCGCGCCCAGCTTGGTGCCGGCCAGCTCGATCGCGGTGCGGACCGCCTCGGCCACCTCATAGGTGTCGACCAGCAGCGTGGTCTCCGGGCCGAGGGAGGCGATCTGGGCCGCGAACGCCGCCCGCTCGGAGTCGTGCAGCAGCGTGAACGCGTGCGCCGCCGTACCGGCCGTCGGGACGCCGTAGACGCGCCCGGCCATCAGGTTGGAGGTGGAGGCGAACCCGGCGATGTAGGCGGCGCGGGCGGCGGCCACGGCGGCCCACTCGTGCGTACGGCGCGAGCCCATCTCGATGATCGGACGGTTGCCCGCCGCGTTCGTCATCCGGGAGGCGGCGGAGGCGATGGCGCAGTCATGATTGAGGATGGAGAGGGTCAAAGTCTCCAGGAGTACGGCCTCGGCGAACGTGCCTTCCACCACCATGATCGGGGAGGCGGGGAAGTAGACGTCGCCCTCGCGGTAGCCATAGACGTCTCCGGAGAACCGGTAGCCGGCGAGGAAATCGAGGGTCGCCTCGTCGACCACCTCGTTCTCCCGCAGATAGGTCAGCTCTTCGTCACCGAAACGGAAGTTCTCCAGCTCGTCGAGGACACGTCCCGTCCCGGCGACAACCCCGTAGCGCCGTCCGCCCGGTAGATGCCGGGCGAACACCTCGAAAACCGCCCGCCGGTGGGCGGCGCCGCTCCGCAGTGCCGCCTGGAGCATCGTCAGTTCATAGTGATCTGTGAGCAACGCAGTGCTCATGGTCATTGCCACGACTCGAAGACTACGGCCGGGGTAGGGCAGGATGGGGGATGTGGGTAGCACTGCTCCAATGGCCGTCGAGCGTCCGTCAACGGACGTCCGGCCCGACCTGCCATGGGTGACGATCGTCTGGAACGACCCGGTCAACCTCATGTCCTACGTGACGTACGTCTTCCAGACGGTGTTCGGCTACTCCAAGGAGAAGGCCGAGAAACTCATGATGGACGTGCACAAGAAGGGCAAAGCCGTCGTGTCCAGCGGCACCCGGGAGGAGATGGAGCGCGACGTGCAGATCCTCCACTCCTACGGGCTGTGGGCGACGGTCCAGCCGGATTCGGTCAAGTGAGGCGGCACACGTGAACTCGGGGTTCTCGACGCGGGAGGGCGGCGGCGTCATCGCGGAGTTCGAGGCGGCGGAGGTGTCGATCCTGCGCTCGCTGGTCACCCAGGTGCTCGGCCTGGTGGCGCCGGGCGAGACGGGTGACGACCCGCTGGAGCGGGCGCTCGGGATCGGCATCGGGGCCGGCTCGGCGCCGTCCGATCCGGTGCTGGCCCGCCTGTTCCCCTCGGCCTACCAGGACGAGGAGGAGGCGGCGGAGTTCCGCCGCTACACCGAGGCGACGCTGCGCGACGGCAAGCGCGCCGACGCGCAGACCATGCTCGACAGCGCCCGGCCGGGCCGCAGCGAGCTGACGCCCGAGCAGGCCCAGGCGTGGCTGCGCTCGCTCAACGACGTGCGGCTGGCCCTCGGCACCAAGCTCGAGGTCACCGAGGAGATCCACGACGAGATCGCCACCATGTCCGAGGACGACCCCCGCTACCCGGCTTACGTCACCTACGACTGGCTGACCTACCTGCAGGACACCCTGGTCCGGGCCCTCTGGTAATTTCCGGACATGCTGACGATCTCGCAGGAACTCGTGGACAAGATCGTTGCCCACGCGCGGGCCGACCACCCGGACGAGGCGTGCGGCGTGATCGCGGGACGGGACGGAGTGCCCGAGCGGTTCGTCCCGATGGAGAACGCCGAGCGCTCGCCCACCTTCTACCGCTTCGACTCGATGGAGCAGCTGCGCGTCTGGCGCGAGATGGACGACCGCGACGAGGTGCCCGTCGTGATCTACCACTCCCACACGGCGACCGAGGCCTACCCCTCGCGCACCGACGTGACCTATGCCTCCGAGCCGGACGCCCACTACGTTCTGGTCTCGACGAGGGACGAGGACGAGACGGAGTTCCGCTCGTACCGGATCCTCGATGGGGCGATAACAGAGGAAGAGGTAAGGTTCGTACCATGATGGTCCGGCCGGTGCAGAGCTACCTCTTCGCGCATACCCCGGCTGTCGTCGTCTACGACTGTCGCTGATCAGGAATCCGTGTTCAGCCGTCGGCGTTGCTGCCGATGGGACGACGACCTGACCCGAGGAGACTGACCGCGATGGCCATCGAGGTTCGCATTCCGACCATCCTTCGTACGTACACCGCCGGCGCCAAAGCCGTCGACGCCGAGGGCGCCACCCTCGACGAGCTGATCAGCAACCTTGAGTCCCTGCACCCCGGGATCAAGGACCGCCTGGTCGACCAGGGCAACCTGCGCCGCTTCGTCAACGTCTACCTCAACGACGAGGACGTGCGCTTCCTCGGCGGCCTCGGCACGCCGGTGTCCGACGGCGACACGGTGACCGTGCTGCCCGCCGTCGCCGGCGGGTGACATGCGCTTCGAATCATTGATCGACTCGGTCGGGCGCACGCCGCTCGTCGGCCTTCCCCGGCTCTCGCCGTCGGCGGAGGTACGCCTCTGGGCCAAGCTCGAAGACCGCAACCCGACCGGGTCGATCAAGGATCGGCCCGCGCTCTGGATGGTCGAGCAGGCCGAGAAGGACGGGCTGCTCACACCCGGCTGCACGATCCTGGAGCCCACCAGCGGCAACACCGGCATCTCCCTGGCGATGTCGGCCAAGCTCAAGGGCTACAAGCTCATCTGCGTCATGCCGGAGAACACCTCCGAGGAGCGCCGCCAGCTGCTGCGCATGTGGGGGGCGGAGATCATCTCGTCCGCCGCGGCGGGCGGCTCCAACGAGGCCGTGCGGGTGGCCAAGGAGCTCGCGGCGGAGCATCCGGACTGGGTGATGCTCTACCAGTACGGCAATCCGGCCAACTGGCGCTCCCACTACGAGTCGACCGGCCCTGAGATCCTTGAGGACCTGCCCACCGTGACCCACTTCGTTGCCGGGCTCGGCACGACGGGGACGCTCATGGGCGTGGGGCGCTTCCTGCGCGAGCGCGTGCCCGGCGTGCGGATCGTGGCCGCCGAGCCGCGTTACGGCGAGCTGGTCTACGGGCTGCGGAACGTGGACGAGGGGTTCATCCCGGAGCTCTACGACGAGTCCGTGCTCACCACGCGGTTCTCGGTGGGCTCGGCCGACGCGCTGCGCCGTACCCGGGAGCTGCTCGCCGCTGAGGGGATCTTCGCCGGGGTGTCCACCGGGGCGGCGCTGCACGCCGCTCTGGGCGTGGCCGCCAAGGCGGTGAAGGCGGGGGAGAGCGCCGACGTCGTCTTCGTGGTCGCCGACGGAGGCTGGAAGTACCTGTCCACGGGCGCCTACGAAGGCACCCTGGACGAGGCCGAGCACCGCCTCGAAGGCCAGCTCTGGGCCTGACAGTTGACCGCATGACAGTGGCCGCCCCCACAGGGAGGCGGCCACTTGTGTTCGTGCTAGTTGAACAGGACCCGTAGCGAGAAGGTGGCCTCGGTGGCGGTCTGCTTGCCGCTCATACCGACCGCCTTCAGGACCTGGGCGTTGGCCTTGTCGTCGCCCTCCATGCTCGACAGGTAATACTTTTCGACCTTGTCGAGGTCCACGAACAGGGCGAAGGTGGCCTCGTCGCCGTCCGGGACCGCGGTCTTGAAGGTCTCGCTCTCGCCCAGCGTGCCGTCCCCGGCCAGTGCCTTGGCGTACTCGTCGGTGGTCGCCACGGTGAACGTGCCGTCACCCGCGACCTTGGCGAGCTGGGGAGCGGGCTGGCCGCTGGACGTCATGGCCTTCTGGATCTTGTCGTACACGGCCTGCGCCTTGGCCGGGTCCGTCGTGATGCGGACGCCGCCCTTGATCTTGTCGCTGTCCAGGCCCTCGGAGTCGACCGCGAGGGTCAGGTTCTTGCCGAGGATCGTGGCCAGGTCGTCGGGCAGCTGCAGGCCGTAGGTCTGCTTGGCCTGGTCGATGAACTGCTTGAACTGGGCCCCCGCGGGCGACGCCGCGACGGACTGCTCGATCTCGGCCCACTTCTTGGTGATGATCTGGTCGAGGCCCGAGTAGGACAGCGCGCCCGCGGTGGTGGCGGGGAGCGCCGACAGCTTGGTGGGCTCCAGATCGCCGTCGACCATGCCCTCGGCGCCCCGAACCACGCCGGCCAGCTCGGCGTAGGAGCTGTCGAAGCGGAGCGCTCCGGCGAACCTGGCGTTCTTGACCTGCTCGAGCGCCTTGGCCTGCTCGCTCGACTTGTCGGTCAGGGCCAGCTCGCCGACCTTGCCGAGGTGCGCCCAGTACGACAGCACGCCCTGCTCGCCGAGCGCGTTGAAGTCGTCGTTGAAGTCGGCGTTGTCGGCGAGGCTGGTGGTCTCGGCGGCGTACTTGTCGGCCAGCGACTGGCTGGAGGTCACCAGCGCGTAGTCGTCGCGGAAGGCCACGCCGAACTTCTCCTTGCCCATCAGCTTGGTGATGCCCGCCTTGGCCTGCGCCTCGTCCTTGACCTGGACGGCCACGGCGTAGTCGGGCTCCTTGCCGCCCGACGGGACGATGGCCAGGCCGATCCGGCTGCCCAGCCAGGGGTCGACGTCCTTGGCGAAGTCGACCTTGGACAAACCGCCGTCCTGCGCCAGGTCGAAGAGCGCCTGGCGCGGGTCGTCACCCTTGAAGGTGTCCTTGGTGACGGTGAACTTCCTGGCGATCTGGAACAGCGCCACCTTCTGGTTGGCCGCCGGGTCCAGGTCGAGCCGTACATAGGCGATCGAGCTGGCGGGCAGCACCTCGTGCGGCTGCGTGCCGCCGCCGCCGATCGCGCCGACCGCCCAGACCGCGCCGCCGCCCAGCAGAACCACGGCCAGCGCCGAGGCGATGGCGATGATCCAGCCCTTGCGGCTCTTCTTGGCGGGCTCGGCGGGGCCGAAGCCCTCGGGGCCCTGCTGCTGCCAACCGGCCTGGGCGTACTGGTCCTGCTGTCCGTAGGACGCCTGCTGCCCGTACGCCTGCTGCCCGTGCTGCGGGGCGTACTGGGGGGCCTGCTGTCCGTACGAAGGCGGCTGCTGCCCATATTGGGGCTGTTGCTGACCATATGGCTGCTGGCCGTATGAGGGCTGTTGCCCGTACTGGGGGGCCTGCTGGCCATAGGACGCCTGCTGCCCGTACGCCTGCTGTCCGTGCTGCGGGTCGTACTGGGGCTGCTGGTAGGACTGCTGCGGAGGATACGGCTGGCCCTGTGATGACAATGGCGTTGTCGGTGGGTTCTCGGGCTGCTGCTCCTGGTTCCAGCGGTACGCCGTCGTCCGATTCGGATCCTGGCCACTCGGGGGATTATTAGCAGACATCACTCAACTCACAATGTGGACTCATGACCACAAGGACGGTAGCTGATGTTGCTAGACGGACGCTTGCAATGTACTTAGACCCGTGAGAGTTCCTTTCTGGAAGTGCTGATGTGCACCTCTCCGCCGCTGTGATCGGTGACACTCGACCACGGGACGAAAGTGGATCCCACATAGAGCACCCGCGCCAGCGCCCGGGAGAACCAGCCCCAGCGGCCGTGCAGGTCGCGGGTCAGGCAGAGCAGCGGCCGGCGGTGGGCCGAGACCACCAGGCCGTAGACGCTGGCGCTCTGCTGCAGCTCGCCCCTGTGCTTGATCACGCGGATGTCGACGACGTGGCCGACCCACACCCCGTTGGGGTCCCAGACCGACTGTCCGATGAGCTCGGTAACGCTTCCCATGATCGAACTGTCTCAGCGAGAGGGCGTTTTCGCAGGTAGGCACGCTGATGGTCCGATGCTCTGGGTCTGCAATACACTGTGTGGCTACTAGAATATAGTTCCGGATTGATTCGAGGGCGGGACCGATGACCAAGTTCGACGAGGCCACGCAGGCGATCCGGGTCGATGAGACCACCTACGACGTCTGCCTCGACCCCGGCTATGTGATCGGTGGCCCGCTCAACGGCGGCTACCTGCTGGCGGTGATCCTTCGCGCGGTCGTGGACGCGTCGCCGTTCGAGCACCCGGTGAGCACGTCCGCCCAGTTCCTCAAGGCGCCCGTGCCCGGCCCCGCCCGGGTGCGGATCGAGCAGCTCAAGGCGGGCAGGACGGCCGCCTTCACCCGGGCGACGCTCATCCAGGACGGGGTGGCGCAGATCGAGAGCCTGATCACCACGGCCACGCTGCACGACGTCGAGCCCACGTACGCCGATAAATCCATCCATGTCATGCCACGGCCGGAAGAATGCGCCAAGCTGCCCGAGCCCAAGCCCGAGTCCAACATGACGCTCAACGCCCGGATGGAGCTGCTCTTCGACCCGCCCACGATCGGCTGGCTGACCGGCGAGCCCAGCGGCCGGCCCGAGTCCAGGGCGTACTTCAGGATGGCAGAGCCCCAGGATCCCGACCCCTACGTGCTCGCGCTGGCCGTGGACGCGCTGCCGCCCGTGGTGTTCTCGGCCGGGGCGCGGGGCTGGGCGCCGACCGTGGACCTCACCTGGCACCTGCGGGCGCTGCCCGCCCCCGGTTGGCTCACGCTGATCGGCAGCGGCCGGCTCATCTCGGACGGCTGGTTCGACGAGGAGGTCGAGGCGTGGGACTCCGAGGGCAGGCTGGTCGCCCAGTGCCGCCAGCTCGCGCGGGTGGGCCGCGGCTGACGCGCGGACTGTGGGCAGCTGGTGGGCCGTGGGTGACGCGCGGACTGTTGGCCGTGGGGTGAGACGCGGACTGTGAGCATTCTTACGCAGTGAGAATGTCGCAGGTCGCCTACCCTCTAAAGGTGCCGGACGCGAGCATCGGGATCTTCGACAGCGGGGTGGGCGGGCTGACGGTCGCCAGGGCGATCATCGACCAGCTGCCCCATGAATCCATCACCTATGTGGCCGACACGGCCCGCCAGCCCTACGGGCCGAAACGCCTGGCCGAGGTCCGCGCCTACGCGCTGGAGGTGATGGACCACCTCGTCGAGAACGACGTCAAGATGCTCGTGATCGCGTGCAACAGCGCCAGTGCCGCCGTGCTGCGCGACGCGCGCGAGCGTTATGACGTGCCGGTCGTCGAGGTGATCCAGCCCGCCACCCGGCGCGCGGTGCGCGCCACCCGCACCGGCAGGGTCGGTGTGATCGCCACCAGGGCGACCATCGAGTCCATGGCCTATCACGACGCCTTCACCGCGGCTCCCGACGTACAGCTCACCGGCGTGGCCGCCCCACGCCTGGTGGAGTACGTCGAACGCGGAGAGACGGCGAGCGAGGAGCTCATCGAGGTCGTGCGCGACTACCTGGCCCCCATCAGGGCGGCCGGGTGCGACACGCTGATCCTCGGCTGCACCCATTACCCGCTGCTCACCGGCGCGATCTCCTATGTCGCCGGTGACGGGGTGACGCTCGTCTCCAGTGCCGACGAGACGGCCAAGGACGTCTACCGCATCCTGCACGACCGTGACATGGCGGCAGGGAGCGAGGCCACCCCCCGGCACCGCTTCCGCGCCACAGGCGACTCCTTGCTCTTCGCCCGGCTCGGGCGACGCTTCCTCGGCCCGGAGATCGATGCGGTCGAAGTCACACCAGTGGGGGGTACTACCTCTAACGGGAGGCCCACATGAAGGTGACCATCATCGGCTGTTCGGGGAGCTTTCCCGGCCCCGACAGCCCCTCGTCCTGCTATCTCGTCGAGGCCGAGGGGTTCAGGCTGCTCCTCGACTTCGGCAACGGGTCCCTGGGCGTGCTTCAACGCCATATCGGGCTCTACGACGTGGACGCCATCTGCCTGAGCCACCTGCACGCCGACCACTGCCTCGACATGTGCGCCTATCACGTGGCCCGGACCTACGGACCGGCCGCGCCGTACGCCAAGGTGCCCGTCCACGCGCCCGCCGACGCGCCGCGCCGCCTGGCCGCCGCCTACGGCATGCCGGAGGAGCCGGGACTGGAGACGGCCTTCGACTTCGTACCGCTCGCACCGGGCCCGTTCGAGGTCGGGCCGTTCACGGTGGTCGCCGGTCAGGTCAACCACCCGGTCGAGGCGTACGGCTTCCGCGTCACGCACGGCGGCCGGAGCCTGGCCTACTCGGGCGACACCGGCGAGTCCGCCGAAGTGGTGCGGCTGTCCGCGGGCGCCGACCTGATGCTGTGCGAGTCGTCGTTCCTCGACCAGCCGGAGCTGCCCACCGACCTGCACCTGTCGGGCCGCCAGGCCGCCGAGCACGCCGCCAAGGCCGGGGTGGGCCGGCTGGTGCTCACCCACCTCGTCCCCTGGAACGACCAGCAGCGGATCCTGGACGACGCCTGCCGGGGTGGCTACGGCGGCCCGATCGACCTGGCCCGCAGCGGGGCCGTCTACGACCTGGCCTGAGCACTGCCTCGCTACGACTTGGCCCGAACCTGTGAGAAGTCCCGCAGACGCGGCAGCGGCGAGAACATCAGCGGCAGGAACGACAGCAGCCGCGCTCCCATGAACACCCAGAGGGCCTCTCGCACCCCGATGTGCTGAGCCACGATGCCGCCGAGTAACGCGCCCAGCGGCATCGTGCCCCAGACGATGAACCGGACCGTCGCGTTGACCCGCCCCAGCATGCGCTCCGGCGTGACGGTCTGCCGGTAGGTGAGCTGGCCGACGTTGTAGATGATCGCGCCCCACGAGAGCGCGATCGAGGCGATGACGAACAAGGAGACCCGCCAGTCGGCCTGCGTCATGGGCAGCAGCAGGCCGAAGGGCGAGGTGACGGCTATGGCCAGCCAGGTCATCCTGGCGGTGCCGTACCTGCCGAATAAGCGGCTCCCGGTGAGACCGCCGAGCAGCCCGCCGACCGCGCCCGACATGAGCAGCACGCCGATCAGGCCGGGCGGCAGCCGGACCACGTCGGCCAGGAACAGCACGGACAGGCTGACCACGGCGCTCAGACTCAGGTTCGTCGCCGCGGTCGTGGCGACGATCATCCGCAACAGCCGGTCGCGCCAGACGAACCTGAGCCCCTCGGCGATGCCCTGGCGCATCGGCGGGCGTTCCTCGGCGACCGGCGCCTGGTCGGGCGTCTTGATGGCGCTCAGGAAGACCAGTGAGCCCAGTGCGGCCAGCGCCGTGGCCAGCATCGTGCGCGAGGCGCCGATCAGCTGCACGAGCGCGCCGCCCAGGCTGGGACCGGCGAGCGAGCCGCCCGACCGGACGAACTCGAGCTTGGAGTTGCCGTCGCTCAGACGGTCTCTGCTCACCAGCTCCGGCAGGTAGGTCTGGTCGGCGACGTCGTTGAAGACCTGGGCGGTGCCGGCCAGCAGCGCCACCACGTACAGCATGCCGACCGACAGCAGACCGAGCGCGTCGCTGACCGGGATGCTCGCCAGCAGCAGGCACCTGACCAGGTCGGAGGTCACCATCACGCGGCGCCTGCGCAATCGGTCGACCCAGACCCCCGCGGGCAGGCCGATCGCGAGGAACGCCGCCGTCTGCAGCGCCGAGAGCACGCCGACCTCCAGCGGTCCGGCGTGCAGAGCCAGCACGGCGACCAAAGGGAGCGCCACACGGGAAATGTTGGCGCCGAGTTCGTTGGCCACGTGCGAACTGAGGAACCGGAGAAAGTCAGGGTTTCGCAACACCCCCGTTGTCATTGCGTAAGGATCCATGTGTCGGACACATTCGGTCAAGAGCGTTGCGGCGCGGAGATAGGGTGATCTGCATGTCGCGACAGGATGGCCGAAACCCCGACCAGCTCCGCCCCATCACCATTACCAGGCAATGGATTACCCATGCCGAAGGCTCGGTGCTGGTGGAGTTCGGCGGCACCCGGGTCCTGTGCGCCGCATCGGTCCAGGACAGCGTGCCGCGCTGGCGGCGGGGGAGCGGTCAGGGCTGGGTCACGGCCGAGTACGCGATGCTGCCGCGCGCCACCAACACCCGCAACGACCGCGAGTCGGTCCGCGGGAAGATCGGCGGGCGCACGCACGAGATCTCCCGGCTGATCGGCCGCTCCCTGCGGGCCTGCGTCGACTACAAGGCTCTGGGCGAAAACTCCGTCCTGCTCGACTGCGACGTCCTGCAGGCCGACGGCGGCACCAGGACCGCCGCGATCACCGGCGCCTACGTGGCGCTGGCCGACGCCGTCGCGTGGATGCGCGAGCGCCGGATGTGCCCCGGCGAGCCGCTGGTCGACTCCGTGGCCGCCGTCTCGGTCGGCGTGGTCGGCTCGGTCCCGATGCTCGACCTCTGCTACACCGAGGACGTTGCCGCCGAGACCGACATGAACGTGGTGATGACCGGCGCCGGCAGCTTCGTCGAGGTGCAGGGCACCGCCGAGGGCGCGCCGTTCGACCGCGCCGCGCTCAACCAGCTCCTCGACCTGGCCGTCACCGGCTGCGAGGAGCTCACCCTGATCCAGCAGGAGGCGCTGGGAGCATGAGGATCGTCCTGGCCACCCGCAACGCGGGCAAGATCGCTGAGCTGCGCCGGATCCTGTCGGGGTTCGACATCGTGGGGCTCGAGGAGTTCCCCTCGATCGGCGAGGTGGCCGAGACCGGCGTCACGTTCGAGGACAACGCCCTGCTCAAGGCGCACGCTGTGGCGCAGGGCTCGGGGCTGCCCGCGGTGGCCGACGACTCGGGCCTCTGCGTCGACGTGCTCAACGGCATGCCCGGGGTGTTCTCGGCCCGCTGGTCGGGGCGCCACGGCGACGACAAGGCCAACCTCGACCTGCTGCTGGCGCAGATCTCCGACGTCCCCGCCGACAAGCTGAGCGCCCACTTCGCGTGCGCGGCCGCGCTGGCACTGCCGTCGGGGGAGTGGCGCGTGGTCGAGGGCACGCTGGCGGGCCACCTGGTCACGACTCCCCGCGGCACCAACGGGTTCGGCTACGACCCGATCCTGGTGCCCGAGGGCGAGACCCGCACCGCGGCCGAGCTCTCCGCCGACGAGAAGGACGCCATCAGCCACCGGGGCCGCGCCTTCCGCGCCCTCGCCCCGATCGTCCGCGACCTCATCGCGAGCTGACGTGACCGTCGAGAGCTGACGTAACCATCGCGTAAGAACAGTCGGCCGCCAGAGGCGTAGCGTCAGAACTGTGCAGAACAACGATGTGATGCCGGCCTGGGCCGGGGCACTGGCGGGAGTGGTGGCCGGCGCCGTGGCGCTCGGCGTCGCGCAGCTCGTCGCCGGGGTGCTGAAGCCCGCCGCCTTTCCCGTGGTGGCCGTGGGCAACGTGGTCGTGGACAACACGCCCGCGTGGCTCAAAGAGTTCGCCATCAGCAACTTCGGCTCGAACGACAAGACCGTGCTCATCGCGGGTGTGCTGGTGGTCCTCACGCTGGTGGCCGCGGTCATCGGGGTGCTGGCGCGGCGGCGGGTCGCGTACGGGCTGGTGGGGCTCGGGGTGTTCGGCGTCGTGGGCATCGCGGCGGTGGTGACCAGGCCGGGCGCGGGAGCGCTCGACGTGGTGCCGACCGTGGTGGGGGTCGGCGTCGGGGCGTGGGCGCTCACGTGGCTGCTGGCGCGGAGCGTGCGGAGGTCGTACGGGGACACGCCGACGACCTCGGGCTCGTCGGCTACGGGCGCGAGGGCGGCGGCTTGGTCGGCTTCGGGCACGGGGGCGGCTTCGCGGGCTTCGGGGGCTTCGGTTGCCGAGCCTGGTGGCGGCGGATCCTCCATTGAGTCTCCGGGCTCTCCGGGGATTCCCGGTGATGAGGCTGAGCGGCCTGCCGTGATGCGGACCGGGGCGGAGCCGTACGTGTTCGACCGGCGGCGGCTGCTCGGCGGCGTCGCGGGCGGTGTGGTGGTCGCGGGGGCCGCCACGCTGGCTGGGCGGGTGCTCGGGGGTAGGCAGACGGCGGAGACCGCCCGGGTGGCGGTCGCGCTGCCCAGGCCCAGCGTGGCGGCCAAACCGCTGCCCCAAGGAACGGATTTCGGTATCCGCGGCCTCTCCCCATTCGTCACGAAAAATCAGGACTTCTATAGGGTCGATACCGCGCTCATCGTGCCGCATGTCGATCCCCGGCAGTGGAGTCTGCGCATCCACGGGATGGTGGACCGGCCGGTCGAGATCACGTACGCCGACCTGCTGAAGCGTCCCCTCACCGAGTCGTACGTCACGCTGACCTGCGTGTCCAACGAGGTCGGCGGCGAGTACATCGGCAACGCCCGCTGGCTCGGCGTCCGGATGGCCGACGTGCTGCGCGAGGCGGGCCTCCAGTCCGGCGCCGACATGCTGCTGTCCACCTCCGACGACGGCTTCACCGCCGGAACCCCGGTCGACGTGGTGATGGACGGTCGCGACGCGCTGTTCGCCATCGCGATGAACGGCGAGGCCCTGCCCGTCGAGCACGGCTTCCCGGTACGCCAGGTGGTGCCCGGCCTCTACGGGTACGTCTCGGCGACCAAGTGGGTGGTGGACCTCAAGGTGACCCGGTTCGACCAGGACGAGGCGTACTGGACGCCGCGCGGCTGGTCCGCCAAGGGACCCATCAAGACGGAGTCCCGCATCGACCTGCCCAAGCCGGGCGCGTCGGTGACGGCGGGCCGTACCACGATCGCGGGGGTGGCCTGGGCGCAGCACACCGGGATCGACGCGGTGGAGGTGCGCGTCGACCGGGGCGAGTGGCGGCAGGCGAAGCTGGCCCAGGTGCCGGGCCCCGACACGTGGCGTCAGTGGTCGCTCGACTGGGACCTGACCTCCGGCAAGCACACGATCGAGGTCCGGGCCACGGACGCGGCGGGCCGTACCCAGACCGAACAGCAGGCGCCGCCGGCGCCGGACGGCGCGAGCGGCTGGCACGCCATCCAGGTCAACGTCACCTGAGCGCGGCCCTTCTCCCTGTTTGCGCAGGTACGGCGGGTAGCCGGGACCGCCAAAACTTGCTGACTTCCCCTCCTCGGGATGGCTCGTCGCCCTACGATCGGTCGTCGAGCCATGACAGGAGGCAGGACGTGTTCCGCGACCGCAAGTCCAGCGTGCGGTGGGTCCTTCCCGAGGGGCATTACGACCCTGTGGTGGGTGACGGGGTCAGGTGGCGCGACTATGAGCGCGCCGCCGACTCGGACCTACTCGCCTCCCCCCTCTCGACCCCGGCCCCGCCCTCTTCCACCCACCTATCGCCTAACTCGCCGTCGTCGGGCCGCCCACCGTCTGGCCCGCCGTCTTCGGGCGGCCTATCGCCTTCCTCAGGTCGGCTATCGCCCAGCTCGCCGCCTTCCGGCAGCCCATCGACGTATTCGGGCCGTCCGTCGCCGAGCTCGATGGCTTCGGGCGGTCCAGCGCCCGCCTCGCCCTCTCCCGCCCACTCATCGCCCGACTCACCACCCGAATGGCCAGGGACTCCGTGGGGCGCCTCACTGACCGCACTATCGGGTCCGTCGACGGGACGGTCGGCGGCGCAATGGCCGACCCCGATGGAACGGTCCACAGCGCGGTGGCCGGCCCCGCCGGAACGGTCGGCCGTGGTTGGGGAGTCGACCGTCGCTGGGAAGTCGGCGGTGGCTGGCGGATCGGCCGGAGCTGGGGGGTCGGTTGAGCAGCGGGCCACTCCGTCGGCTGGGGAGTCGGTCGCGCCGTGGGCCGACCCGTCTGGTGCTCCGCCTGGCACGTCGTCGAGTGCCCACCCACCCACGCCCTCGGCCGGTTCCGCGTCCGTACGGTCGGCAGCCTCGCGGGGCGCCTCATCGGTCGGGCGGCACGGCGCGCCTGCCTCCCGGCACTCGGCGTCGAGCGGTGTGCCGGGTGGCATGGCGCAAGCGGGGGAATCAGCGGTGGCCCACGGGCCCGCGCCCGCGAGTGGCTCGGTGGCCGAGAGCGGCCGGGTGCCCGGGAGCGGCCTGGTGTCCGACGGCGGCGCGGTGTCCACGAGCGGCTCGGTCCCCTGGGGCGGAACGGCGTCTCGGAGCGGCGCGGTCTCTGAGAGCGGCTCGCTGCCCGGTGGTGGCGCGGTGTCTCGGAGCGGATCGGTGCCCGAGAGCGGCCGGGGGTCCTCTGCGTCTGAGGGCGGCGCGGTCTCTGGGAACGGCCTGGTCTCCGGACGTGGCTCGGTCTCCAGGAGCGGCGCGGTGGCCGGGAGCGGCGCGGTGGCCGAGGCGGTGTCTCGGGGTGGGTCGGTGCCCGGGAGTGACTTGGACTCCGGGAGTGGGTCGGACTCGGCAGGTGGCTCGGCGTTCGTGGAAGGCGCAGGGGTTGCCAGCGGCGGGGTCGGCGGTGGCGGGGTCAGCGGCGGTGCGGGTGGGCCGGGCGCTGGGATGACGGGTGGGGCCGGGATGTTCGGGGGGTCGGCGGCGGCCATTTTGGGGCTCTCGCCGGACAGCGCTTTGCCGGGCTCAGGGGTTGGAGCGGTTGGGTCGCAGGGAGCCGGGGCGGGATCGGCTGGGCGGCAGGCGACCGGGACCAAAGGTCCTGGTTGGCAGGGGATCGGGATCGAGACGGCTGGGCGGCAGGGGACTGAGGCCGAAGGCTCTGGTCGGCAGGGTGCCGGGACCGGAAAACCTGGGTGGCAGGGGATCGGTGCGGGGGCGGCTGGGTGGCAGGCGGTCGCTGAGCGGGATTGGTTCGATCGGTCGCATCGGCCGCCGAGGTTGGTCGGTTACCGGCCCTACGGGGTGCCTGGAGGGCTGGTGAAGCCCGACGCTCAGGTGGAGCACGATCTGGCGCTGGCGATTCCGCTAGGTACGCGGTTTCCCGATCCGCGCGGCACGTGGGTCAGGCTGATCAACGGCGGTGGTCCGGCCGATGACCCGTTTCGGGCGTCCAACGCCGCCGACTGCGCGCTGGCCGTACTGTCCACCTGGCACGGCGAGCCTGCTGCGGCGGCGCCGAGGGTGCCGGAGTACGACCGGATCGGCCGGCCGCAGCTCACCGGTGAGGCCGGGGGTACGGGGCGGATCGAGCGGTGGGTGGGGCAGCGATTCCAGTATCTGGGGCAAGGGCGGCACGCCTACCCGATGGTGGCGCGGCGGCTGTTGGAGGCGGGCCACGGGGCGGCGGCCGTGATCGTGGTGCGCTGGCCCGGCGGCGGGTCTCATGCGTGGAACGCCGTCAACTCGGGCGGCGAGGTGATCTGGATCGATGCCCAGCGGGGTCACATGGCCGTTGAGCCGCCCTATACAACCGTGACCGGGGTGTTCTGTGTGATCGTTGACAGGCAGGGGCAACCGGGATGAATCTCGAGCAGGCCAGGGCGCTGGCGGAGGAGTACTTCAACGGGGCGCGGCGGGTGGACGATTCCGTCTCGGTGGGGATTTATGGGTTCAATGAGGGCTATGTCGCTTGGGTGCGAGAGCCTGATCTCGACGACCCGGCCACCCTGCCCAGTACGGTCGGCGGGGGCTGCATCGTGATCGACAAAGTGTCCGGTGAGGTGGTCACCCGGCCGCTCCTCGATCCGGAAACGGTTGCCGAGCTCTGGCCCGGCCGTACCCCTCGCTGATCGGCCGTACCCGGACGAGCGGGGGCCGGGGTGCGGGACGGCGAGGGATGCGGCTCGCCGCCCCGCATGGTTTCCTATCCGGAAATTGTCGTCTTTATCGTGATTTGTCGGTGTTTATCCGGTTGCTAGTGAGCCCACGATCGACGCCCGAGCCGCCCGCCGCGCCGGTAGTACCGCGGCCAGCACCCCGGCCAGCCCCGACAGCACCACGAACAGCGTGATCTGTCCCACCGGCACCACGAACCAGGCACCATCGATCATCGCCCGCATCGCCGCCCACCCGAACACGCCGCCGAGCACCACCCCGACCACCGCCCCGATGAGCCCGAGCACCAGCGCCTCCACCGAGAGCATCCGCCGCAGCTGTGACCTGGTCAGCCCGAGGGCCCGCAGCAGTGCCGACTCCCTGGTCCGCTCATGTACCGACAGCGACAGCGTGTTGGCGATGCCTAGCAGCGAGATCAGGATCGCCAGGCCCAGCAGCCCGGTGATGATCATCAGCAACATGTCCAGCGTGTCGTCGAACTGCCCCCGCACCTCCGTCGCGCTCGTCACCTGGACCATCGGGTAGGCCGCCGTCGCCGCGTCCACCACCTTGCGCGCCTGGGCGGGGGGCACGCCGTCCTTGATGTTCACCATCAGCCGCGTGTCGGGTAGCCGGCCGAAGTACTCCTCGAAGGGCTGCTCGGCCACGGTGAACATCGGCAGGGACGCATCGCCCGAGAGAACGGCGACCACCCGCAACGTGACGGTCCCGCCCTTGGGGGTCCGCACCGCCACTGTGCCGCCGACCCGCAGCCCGAACTGGTTGGCCGCGGGGACGGCCACCGCGACCTGCCCCGGCTCCAGCCGGTCCAGCGAACCGGACCGTACCTCCGGCTTGAAGGGGCCGTTGAAGGTGCCGACCCGCACCGAATCGCCGGAGCCGGAGATCTTGGCCTTGGCCGCGCGGATCTGGACGACCGAGGCCAGTTCCGGACTGCGCCGCAGCGCGTCGGCCACCGGCCGGGGGACGGCGGCGTCGCGCTCCTGGGGGGCCACCAGGTAGTCGATCGGGAACTGGTTGTCGAGCTTGGTCGTCATCGTCTCCCGCGTCGAGGCGGTGACCACCGAGATCAGCGTCATGAGCGTCACGCCGATGGTCAGCGCCACGGTCGTGGTGGCGGCCCGGCGGGGATTGCGTCCGGAGTTGTCCACGGCCAGCCGTCCCGGCACGCCGAACAGCCTGGCCGGGATCCAGCCGATCAGCGCGCTCAGCGGCTTGACCAGCACCGGTCCGAGGATGAGCACCCCCAGGAAGGTCAGCGCGCCACCGCCCATGACGACGAAGAGCGGCACCATCTGGCCCGGCTCCATCCCCAGCGCCCCGTAGCCGGCCGCGCCGAGCCCGGCGATGAGGAAGAGCGCGGCGAGGACCACGCGTACGACGCCGGTACGGAACGTCTGCTCCTCCACCTGCATGCCCAGCGCCGCGATCGGCGCGACCCGGGTGGCGGCCCGCGCGGGCAGCAGGGCCGCCCCCACGGTGACCAGCAGGCCGAGGCCCAGCCCGCTGAGCACCATGACCGGGGTCAGCGCGATGGCCGCGTTCGTGGGCAGCGGGGCGTCGAGCGCGCCCAGTACGGCCAGCGTGGCCGCCCCCAGGCCGTAGCCCGCGAGCAGGCCGAGCGCGGACGACAGGAGGCCGACGGCGGTGGACTCCAGCACGATCGAGCCGAACACCTGCCCGCGCGTGGCGCCGATGCAGCGCAGCAGCGCCATCTCCCTGGCCCGCTGCGCGACGAGGATGTTGAAGGTGTTGTAGATGACCAGCGCGGCCACCAGCATGGCCACCAGGCCGAACAGCAGCAGGCCGGTGGTCAGCGACTCCATCTGGATGCCCGCCTCGGCCGCCAGGCCCTTGGCGAGCTCCGCGCCCGTCTTGACCACCGCTCCCGCTCCGGCGGCGGCGGCGACCGCCTGCTTGAGCCCCGCGCCGTCGCCCGCGATGTCGATCTCGGCGAAGCCCTTGGCGCCGGTCATCCGCTGAGCCGTGGCCGGGGTGAAACCGACCGCGCCGGTGTAGGCCAGCGTCTGGTCCAGGCCGGTGTCCATGACGCCGACCAGCCTGAACCGCTGCTCGCGGTGCCGGGAGTCGAGCACGGTGATCGTGTCGCCGAGCTTGAGGCCCTGGGCCTTGGTGGTGTTCTTGTCGAGCACCGCCGCCTGGTCGTCGGACCCGGGGCCGGTGCCGCTGAGTATGGTGGTGCGGCCGAGCCGGCCGGTCACGATCGAGACGGCCGTGGTCGGCGCGTTCCCGACCACCTTGCCGTCCTTGCCCAGCAACGGCGCGCTGCCGCGGATCAGCCCTTGTGCCTCCAGCACGCCGGACAGGCCGCGCACCTGGTCGAGCAGGCGTTCCGGCAGCGCCCCCTCGTGGTCCTCGGGCAGTACGGCCAGGCCGACCTTGTCCGCCTCGGCCGTGGCCTGCTGCGACAAGCCGGCTTTGACGGTGTCGGTCAGCACGAACGTACCGGCGATGAAGCCGACGCCCAGCGTGATCGCCAGCGAGGTGAGCAGCAGCCGCAGTTTGTGCGCGCGCAGCCCGGCCAGAGTCGTCCTCAGCAACTCAGGCCTCCAGCTTCATCAGCGTGTCGAGCACCGACTGCGGCGAGGGCGCGCTGATCTCGCTGACCAGCTCGCCGTCGCGCAGGAACACCACGCGGTCGGCGTACGCCGCGGCCACCGGGTCGTGCGTGACCATGACGATGGTCTGGCCGAGCTCGCGTACGGACGTGCGCAAGAACGACAGCACCTCGGCGCCGCTACGCGAGTCGAGGTTGCCCGTCGGCTCGTCGGCGAAGATCACCTGAGGCTTGCTGATCAGCGCCCTGGCCACGGCGACGCGCTGCTGCTGGCCGCCGGACAGCTCGGTCGGCTTGTGGGCGAGCCGGTCCCGCAGGCCGACCGTCTCGATGACCCGGTCGAACAGCAGCCGGTCCGGCTGGCGGGCGGCGATCTCCAGGGGCAGGCGGATGTTCTGCTCGGCGGTCAGCGTCGGCAGCAGGTTGAACGCCTGGAAGATGAAGCCGATCCGCTCGCGGCGCAGCAGCGTGAGCTGTTTGTCGTTGAGCCCGGTGAGCTCCACGTCGCCGATGTGCACGGTGCCGGAGGTCGCGGTGTCGAGCCCGGCCAGGCAGTGCATGAGCGTGGACTTGCCGGAACCGGACGGGCCCATGATCGCGGTGAACGCGCCCGTCGCGAAGGCGACGTCCACACCGCGGAGGGCATGGACCTGCGCGTCGCCCTGGCCGTACACCTTGGTCAGCGCTCTGGCCACCACCGCCTCGGGGGCCTGCCGGCGGGTATCGGTGAGGGTCACGTTCACTCCTTGTCGTCTGCGGGAACGTGACCAACCTAGGAGCGGAAAATGCAGGAAATATGGGCCCCGAGGAGGGGTTTTGTGTAGGTCCTGAGATGACCCGGGTCAGCCTTTCGTCTGACGTGTCGGGACCACCAGGCCCGCCTCGTACGCGTAGACCACCACCTGGGCGCGGTCCCGCAGCCCCAGCTTGGCCAGCACCCGGCCCAGGTGCGTCTTCACCGTGGCCTCCGCCACCTCCAGCCCGGCGGCGATCTCCATGTTGGACAGGCCGCGGGCCACCATGAGCAGCACCTCGCGCTCGCGCGGCGTCAGCTCTGACGCGGCCGCGAGCTCCTCCGTCGGCAGCTGTGCGGCGAACTTGGTGAGCATCCGCTTGAGCGTGCTCGGCGCCACGACGGCGTCGCCCGCGTGCACCGACCTGATCGCGGTCAGCAGGTCGGCCGGCGGCACGTCCTTGAGCAGGAAGCCCGAGGCGCCCGCCTTGACCGCCGCGAAGGCGTACTCGTCGAGGTCGAAGGTGGTCAGGATGAGCACCTTCGGGCCGTCGATCCGCCGGGTCGCCTCCACGCCGTCCATCCTCGGCATGCGTACGTCCATGAGCACCACGTCCACCTCGACGTCGCGCAGCACCTCCAGCGCCCGCACCCCGTCACCGGCCTCGGCGACCACCTCGATGTCGGGCTGGGCGCCCAGCACCATCCTGAACCCGGCGCGCAACAACTCCTGGTCGTCGACCAGCATCACCCGGATCACTATGCCGCCCTGGTGTCCGGCACCGGCAGCCTGGCCAGCACCTCGAACCCGCCGCCCGATCTCGGCCCGGCCGCCACCTCTCCGCCGTACATGCCGACCCGCTCGCGCATCCCCACCAGCCCGTGCCCGTCGGGGCTGCGTGGTGCCGCCGCGCCCCTGCCGTCGTCGGTCACCCGCACGACCAGCTCGCGCCCGGCGTACCGCAGCTCGACCAGCGCGCGGACGCCGGGGCCGCCGTGCTTGAGCGCGTTCGTCAGCGCCTCCTGCACGATGCGGTAGACCGCGAGCTGCTGCCCCTCGGGCAGCTCGCCCGGCGGCCCGCCGACCCGCAGCCGCGCGGGCACGCCCGCGCCGCGCACCAGCTCCTCCAGCTGCGCGAGGCCCGGCTGCGGCGTGTAGTCCGTCCCGTCGGACCCCTCTTCCCGCAGCACGCCGACCAGCCTGCGCATCTCGGCGAGCGCCTCGCGCCCGGTCTTGGAGATGGTGTGTACGGCCTCCCGCGCCTGGTCGGGGTCGCTGTCGATGGCGTACCCGGCGCCGTCGGCCTGGACCACCATCACGCTGACGTTGTGGGCCACCACGTCGTGCAACTCCCTGGCGATCCTGGTGCGCTCGGCCGCGGCCGCCATCCGGGCCTGCTGGTCGCGCTCGCGCTCGGCCCGTTCCGCCCGCTCCTCCAGGCTCTCCAGATAGCGGCTGCGCGTCCTGGCGTACAGGCCGGTCAGCCAGACCGTCACGACGAGGATCGAGCCGCTGAAGAAGATGCTGAACGTCGGCGTCTGCCAGCGCACGATGACCATGAACACGCCGAGCTCGGCCACCAGGCCCGAGGCGATCGCCCAAGGGAACCCGCACCGGAAGGCCACCGAGTAGAGCGCCACCAGCACCGCGATGTTGGCCGGCATCGGATCGATCTTGGCCAGCCACTGCCCGAAACAGGCCAGTGAGAGGATCGTGAAGACGGTCAGCGGCCGGTCCCGCCGCCACAGCAGCGGGACGATCAGCACCGCGCAGAGCCCGAGGTAGCCGCTCACCCCGACGTACAGATTGCCGTTGTCGAACGGGCCGTTCTCCCCGTACGGCACGGCCATGAACAGGCAGAACACTGCCAGCGGCGCCACCCGGAGGGCGTCCATGAGCCTGCCATGGCGCCCTGACCATCCCATTACCCTGCCGAACACATCATTACGATACGGAGGCTTTGGCATGGGTTTGTCAGTCTGGAGGGGGAGGTTCGGCTACGACTCAGGTCTTACATCAGCCTTACGGGACATAGGGCACTCTTGTCGTTGGGAGCGCCCTTACGGGCGAGTAAAGGGAGATCGTGATGGCGGATCATGATCGTGATGCCGGGTCGCGTGGCGAAGAGGAAGCGCCACGCGACCCGACCCCTGGAGACCGGCCCGCCGCTCCCCCCGACGCGGAAGCGGCGACCACCCGGGTCTCGGGCCCGCCGCCAGGAAGCGGGTGGGCGACAGCGGCTCCGCCACCACCACCTCCGCGCTCTGACAGCTTCCGCGACTTCTTCCGGCTGAAGCCCACGCAGATCATCGGTGCCGGCCTGATCGGGCTGATCATCGGCGGCGTGCTCGGGGGCGGCGCCGTGGCGGTGATCAGCGGCATGGTCCACCGAGGCGACACCGCGCGCGTCTACTGGCAGGACTGGGAGCGCTATCCCGGCTACCAGGACTGTCGTCCGGGCCCTTACGGGAGTTACTGCCGGCGGCTGCCGCCGTACCCCGGTCCGTATCAGGTGCCCGCGACTCCGTATCCGTTGCCCACGGTGGTGCCTACGATGATGCCCCCCAGCGTCATGCCCACGCCGATGCCCACCAAGACCGGTTAAGGCGCCCGCAGCCCGGATCCGCGATCCAGGACCAGCAGATCGTGCTGCGCGGCCAGGAACCCGGCGTGGAACCGCGTACGGGCCCCCAGCCGCTCGCACAGCTCCTGCACCCGCCGCTGCACCGTACGCGGGCTGAGACCGAGCTGCCGCGCGATAGCGTCGTCCTTCATCCCCACCGCCAGCAGGGCGAGCACCTCGGTGTCGCCCGGCTGCGGCCACACGTCCCGCTCGATGTGCGCGGCCGGGTCCGCTGACAGCCGCAGCGGCACGGCCGCCTGCCACAGCACCTCGAACAGCCCGACGAGCGCGTCGAGCAGCGCCGACGGATGGACGACCAGTGCGCTCTCCACCGCCCGGTCCTCATCGGACACCAGCGGCAGCATGGCTGTACGGCCGTCGGCGATGGCCAGCTTGACGGGCACCTGCCCCAGCCGGGCCTGCTCGCCGTCGGCGATCGCCTGCCGCGTGTGCGCCAGCATGCCGGGCTCCTCGAACGCCAGCGGTCCGTAGATGCCGCGGACGGCCGGGCCCTGGTGGGCGGCGCGCTGCTGGTTCTCCTGATCGTCCAGGATGTCGACCGCGTACGGCGGGCGCACCAGCACGAGCATCTCGGCCGTGACGCTGCGTTCGAGCTGGAGATAGCGGCGGGCGACGGCGTAACGGCCGGTCACCACCTCCAGCACCTCCTCGGGATGCGGTCCGGTGCGGTCGGCCACCTCGGTGGCGAGCAGCGCCGCGGCGGCCCGGCTGTGCGTGATCTCCTCCTGGCGGCGGGCCACCAGCACGTCGATGGCGATGTTCGGCGGCGTGGCGATCAGCCGTAAGGGTCGGCCGGCCACCCGGGAGATCAGCCCGAGGTCCTCCAGCCTGGGCAGCATCCGGCGGATGGCGGCGGCGGACGCGCCGGTCTCGGTGGCCAGCTGGCTCAGCGTCGCGGGCCCGTGGCGGAGCAGCGCCCGATAGGCCGTCTCCTCGGCGACGCTGACCCCGAGGCCCTCCAGCAGCCGCCGTTGCGCCATGCCCGCCCCCATCGTCCGGTCGTCCCGAACGGGAGCGTAGCCCAGGCGGGTTTACGACAAGTCGGGATCTCGCCAGACGAGACCTATAGACCGGAACGCCCCCAGGTCACTAGGAATTGGGCCGGTACATTTCTCGCCTTCTGGAGGTGGCCGATGAGGCCCAGGCGTTGGACAGCGGTGGCCGCCTCCCTGGCGGTGGCCGCGGTCACCACGATGACCGGCACGGGCGTACGGGCCGACGATGCTCCCGCCCTCGTACCGAACCCCGCCGAGCACGGCTACGACCTCACGCTGATCACCGGCGACCAGGTGCACGTCGCCGTCGCCGCCGACGGTCGTCAGAAGGCGAGCGTCACGGCCGCCTCGCGCGGGGACGGGCCGCCGGCCGGGTTCCGGATCACCGAGGACGCCGGGCAGCTCACCGTCCTGCCCAGAGACGTGGAAGGGCTGGTCCCCGGCCGCCTCGACCCCGAGCTCTTCAACGTGACCGCCCTCGCCGCGCAGGGCTACACCGACGCGCGGTCGGACGCCATCCCCCTCATCGTCACGTACGGGAAACAGAGCGCCATGCCGGCCGTCCCCGCGCTGAAGGCGGTCCGCACGCTGGAGAGCATCGGCGGCTCGGGCGTCCGGCTGGCCAAGAGCGCGGCGCGGGGCTTCGGCGGTGACCTGTCCGCGCTGGCCGCGGGCCGTACGAAGAGCCCGCTCGACGGCGTCACCAAGATCTGGCTCGACCGCAAGGTGGAGCCGGCGCTGGACCGCAGCGTGCCGCAGATCGGCGCGCCGGCCGCGTGGTCGGCGGGCTACGACGGCGCGGGCACGACGGTCGCGGTCCTGGACACCGGCGTCGACACCGGGCACCCGGACCTGGCGGGGAAGGTCGCCGACGAGCGCGACTTCACCGACAGCGGCAGCGCCACCGACGAGTTCGGGCACGGCACGCACGTCGCCGACATCATCGCGGGCAGCGGCGCGGCCTCCGGCGGCTCACGCAAGGGCGTCGCGCCCGGCGTCAAGCTGCTCAACGGCCGGGTCCTGGACGCCAACGGCGAGGGACTCAGCTCGTGGATCATCGACGGGATGGAATGGGCGGCGGGGGAGAAGCACGCCGACATCGTGAACATGAGCCTGGGCGACCCCAGCCCCGGCGGGCCGCTCACCGACGCTCTGGGCGAGCTGTACGCGGGCTACGGAACGCTGTTCGTGGTGGCCGCGGGTAACAGGGGCTGTGAAGCCTGCGTCGGCAGCCCCGGAGACGCCCCCGCGGCGCTGACCGTCGGCGCGGTCGACGGCCAGGACCGGCTGGCCGACTTCTCCAGCTTCGGACCCATCGGGCTGGAGCGCGCGGTCAAGCCCGACATCACCGCTCCGGGCGTCGGCATCGTCGCGGCGCGGGCGAAGGGCACCTCACTCGGCGAGCCGGTGGACGAGCACTACACCCGCCTGTCCGGCACCTCCATGGCCACCCCGCACGTCGCCGGGGCCGCCGCCCTCCTGCGGCAGTCACGCCCCGGCATCTCGGCCGGGGAGCTGAAGGCCCTGCTCATGGGTACGGCCAAGCCCCTGCCCGGCATCCCGGTGGACAAGCGGGGCACCGGCCGGGTGGACGTGGCCGCGGCGCTCGGGGAGCCGGTGCTGGCCGCCCAGGGCCCGGTCGACTTCGGGCTGTCCGAGGTGTCCGCCGGCCGGCCGGTGACCCGCGAGGTCACCTACCGCAATCCCGGCAAGACCCCGGTCACCCTCGGCCTGGCCACCGGCGGCCCGTTCAGCGTCTCGCCCGCCGGGCTGTCCCTGCCCGGCGGCGCGCAGGGCGCGGTCCGGCTCACCCTCGA
Organism: Nonomuraea aurantiaca; assembly: GCF_020215705.1. Classification (GTDB taxonomy): domain Bacteria; phylum Actinomycetota; class Actinomycetes; order Streptosporangiales; family Streptosporangiaceae; genus Nonomuraea; species Nonomuraea aurantiaca. The sequence goes on from NZ_JAIWNB010000002.1 coordinate 691,007, forward strand.
CCCGGCCAAGGCGCAGGCGGGGCGGCAGCGCGCGGAGCTCGTCGCGACACCGAACCAGGGGCCGCCGATCCGTACCTCGCTGACCGGCAACGTCGAGGTGAAGCGGGTCCGGCTGCGGGTGAGCGGGATCGCCAGGGACGGCCGCCCCGCGCAGGCGTACGCCACCGCGCTGAACGTGGACGACGGGACCCGCGACGGCCGCGAGATGCCCGGGGACCCGGTGCGGCGATGCGAGAGCGACCCGGGCGCCTCGTGCGTGCTGGTGCCGCCCGGCACCTACTCCGTGCTCGGCGTCATCAACACCCTGCGCCCATCGGTCGACAGCATGTCCTACGCCGACCGCGGCACCGTGCTCAACCTGAGCTTCACCGGGGAGCCCGAGCTGAAGGTCACCGGTGACACCAAGGTCGTGCTCGACGCCCGCAAGGCGGTCGAGATGCGGGTCGACACGCCCGACCACGTGACCAAGCGGAACCGGGGCACGGCGACCAAGCTCATCTGGACCCGCGCGCCCGCCAAGGGCACACCGCTCACCGAGACGGTCCTTCAGGACGAGAGCGCCGACGAGACGTACTACCTGCAGCCCACCAAGCGCGTCACCAAGGGCCGGTTCGCCCTCGCCACCCGGTGGCACCTGGAGGCCCCCGCCATCACCCTGCGGACCGCCGGGCTGGAGCTGAACCCCGACTACGTCGACCCCGTCTGGTTCAGCGACGTGTCGGCCGACTTCCCCCGCCTCGACGGCTCCGCGCTGCTCCTGGCCGTGAACGCCGGGACCGGCACACCCGCGGACCTCAAGGGTCGCGACCTGCGCGGCAGGCTCGCACTGATCCGCCGCACGGCCGACCTGACGGTCGCCGCCCAGTCCAACGCCGCCGCGGCGGCCGGGGCCCGGATGGTCGCGGTCTACGGGGACCTGCCCGTGTCCGAGAGCGGGGTGAAGCTGAAGGTCCCGACCGTCGCGCTCACCGGCCAGGAGGGCGCCCGGCTGGCCGAGCGGCTGCGCGGGCTGCCGGTGCCCGTCCTGGCCAAGGGCATCGTGGCCAGCCCGTACGTGTACGACCTGTACCTCACCGAGGAGGGCAGGATCGGGGACCGGCCCGACCACACCCTGCGGGCGAGGTCCCTGGCCCGGGTGGACTCGGACTTCTTCAGCCAGCTCGCCGACGACGTGACGCTCTCCGAGAGCCGCTTCGGCTGGCAGCCGTGGGAGACCACCTCCTGGGACACCGGCCGGCCCGTCCCCCGTACGCCGCGCGACCGGGTCGACTACCTCACCGCCGGTTCCGGGGTGCGCTGGAGCAGCAGCATGGAGACGCCGGAGCGGCCGTACAACTACACATGGGAGCACGACCGCGCGCACATCGGCCTCGTGGGCCCCGACGACGCGCCCTTCCGGGCCGGGGAGCGGATCGGCCGCACCTGGTTCAAGCAGCCGCTGCTGCCCGGCCCCGATACGGTCCGGCCGCTGCGCAGGCAGGGCGACCTGCTCCAGGTCGACATGTGGGGGCTCATCGACGCGGGGCGGAACACCGGCGTCGCCCAGACCGAGAACTTCGAGACCGGCATGAAGACCGGCTGGCGGTTGTACCAGGGGGACACGCTGCTGGCACAGACCGAGCGGCGCCCCCAGGGGACGCTGCTCCTGCCGGCCGCCGCCGCCACGTATCGGATGGAGTACGACGTCGAGAACCGCGCCGCCTGGGCCCGGCTGTCGACCAGGACGAAGACGGCGTGGACGTTCCCGTCGCAGCACGACGCCGGTTCGGGCACGACGGTCCCGCTGCTGCTCGCCGACTATGACGTGGCGACGGACCTGAAGAACCAGGCCGCCTCGCCGCGGCTCGGCCTGACCCTGCGCCACCAGGACGGCGCGGCGGCCGCCCCGATCAAGGACGTGTCGCTGGAGGTGTCGTACGACGACGGCGCCTCGTGGCGCGCGGTCCGGCGGCTCACCTCGAAGGGGAACGGCGCCTACGAGGCCACGCTGGACCGGCCGCGGTCGGCCGAAGTCGTCTCGTTGCGTCTCAAGGCCACCGACACGCGCGGGGCGAGCCTGTCACAGGAGGTGATCAGGGCGTACGCGCTGAGGTAGCCGAGGTGCGGGCGGGGGGACTCGAACCCCCACAGTGTCGCCACCAACAGGACCTAAACCTGCCGCGTATGCCATTTCGCCACGCCCGCGCAGCCCCTGCCAGAGCGGGCCTGAGCCGAGTTTAGCGTCCCGGCAGTGCGCTGGGGGCCCGTCGCGCGACGGGCCCCTTTCCGGTCAAGCCAGCCCGAGCTTCTTCTTCAGGCTCGCCACGTGACCGGTCGCCTTCACGTTGTAGAGGGCCTGCTCGATCTTGCCGTCGGCGTCGATGACGAAGGTGGAGCGGATCACGCCGACGATCTCCTTGCCGTACAGCTTCTTGGGGCCGTAAGCCCCGTACGCCTTGTGCACGTCGAGTTCGGGGTCCGACAGGAGCGGGAAGGTGAGCGAGTCATGCTCGGCGAACTTGACCAGCTTGGCCGTCTTATCCTTCGACACGCCGAGCACCACGAAACCCTCGGCGGTCAGCTGGCCGAGGTTGTCGCGGAAGTCGCACGCCTGCTTGGTGCAGCCCGGCGTCATCGCGGCAGGGTAGAAATAGAGGATCACCCGCCGGCCGCGGTAGGTCTCGAGGGAGACGGTCTCGCCGTCGGCGGCGGGAAGCGTGAACTCGGGCGCGGCGTCGCCGGGCGCGAGCTTGGTTTCGGTCATGGGGCCCTCCAGAGTTCGTCGTGCAAAACCTACCGGCCTGCCCGGAGTGCCGTGCGGGTCGCCGACCTGACAGACTGATCAGCGAAGAGCGCTTCATCGATCACCGGGCGGAGCTCGCACGGAGCGCGGCCGAAAGGAGAGTCATGGCTGACACCGATCCCGACGAGCTGGAGCGGCGGATCGCGCGGACGCGCGCGGAGTTGGCGGACACGGTGGACGCCATCGCCGACCGGGTGAGCCCCAAGCGGGTCGCCGAGCGCACGGTGGCCGACGTGAAGACACGGGCGAACAACCTGGTGGCCTCGGTGGGCGACGCGCTCGGCGTGACGCAGCGCCCCGTCGAGTACGCCGACGACCCGGACCGGCTGTGGGCCGAGGAGCAACCCAGCCTGGCGCCGGTGCTGATCGGCGTGGGCGTCGTGCTGGTGGTCGGCGCGGCCATCACCCTCTGGCGCCGCCGTCGCCGCCGCTTCTAGCCCGTCCTTCCGCTCCCCCGGAGGGGTATCCCCCTGGGGGCACCAGCTACGAGGGAGGGGTATCCCTCCCAAAGGACACCAGCGTCAGAGGAATGTCCGTCCCTCCCCCCGGTACGTCGGCGCTGTCTCCACGACGGTGTCGCCTTCGACGAGGTGCAGCTCGCTGAAGCGCTCGCACATCTCGCCCGCCTTGGCGTGCCTGAACCAGACCCGGTCGCCCACCCGCAGATCCTGGGCCGCCTGACCGAGCAGCGGCGTCTGCACCTCGCCCGCGCCCTCGTCGCGCGTGTAGCGGAGCCCCGCGGGCAGGTACGGCTGCGGCAGCAGGCTCGTCCCCGGCCGCCCGGAGGCCAGGTAGCCGCCCCCCAGCACCGTCACCGCGCACGGCCCCGGCCGGCGCACGACCGGGAGCGCGAACAGCGCGGCCGGGCGGCCGGTGAAGTTGCGGTAGAAGTCGAAGAGCCGGGGATGGAAGAACCCAGAGCCCGCTGCCACCTCGGTGATCGCCTTCTCCCGCACGGTCCGCTCGACGGAGCCGGTGCCGCCGCCGTTGACGAACTCCAGGTCGCAGAGCTGCCGGACGGCGTTCACGAGGCGGCCGCGGCGCAGGACCAGCTCGCGGGCCGACAGGCGCTGCATGATCCGGATGGCCCGGACCAGCGCCGCGTTGCCCGGCTGATCGTCGCCGACCCCCGCGATCTGTCCCTCGTACGCCATCAGACCCGTCAGGCGGAAGCCGGGCCGCTTGGCGATGTCGGCGGCCAGGTCGGCGGCTTGCTCGGGCTCGCGGATCGTGGAGCGCAGGGTCCCCGCCCGGAATCTGCCGCCCAGAGCGACATATCCCGCGTCGAGGTCCATCGACAACCGGATCTCCGACCGTGAACGGACCGCCGCAACCGCGTCGTCGACGTAGTCGAGATGGTCGGCGGCGTCGATGGTCAGCGTGATCTCGGCGGCCGCCCGCGCGTCCCCGGCCAGCGCCGCGAGCGCCTGCCTGTCGGCCGTCGGGTAGGCCACGAGCACGTCGGTGAATCCCCGCTCGACCAGCCAGAGCGCCTCGGGCAGCGTGAAGGCCATGATGCCGTGGAAGCCGTCCATGGCCAGGATGCGTTCCATGACCGAGCGGCAGCGGATCGACTTGCTCGCCACCCGGATCGGCTTGCCGGCCGCCCGCCGTACGAGATCGGCCGCGTTGGCGCGCATGGCCGCGAGATCGAGGATCGCCAGCGGCGGCTCGAGCGCTCTGGTCGCACTGTCATAGCGGCGGAGATCGTTCATAAAGGCATCTTAACGACATATCGGGCAAATGAATATGAGGGCGGTTCATCTTACTTGCGGTCCCCGTAATGATCCTGCAAACTGGCGGCGAGGGCATGGTCCGGGCGATGCCCGATCCGTGTACCTGTGGCGTTGTGACCACCCTCCAGCAGATACTGTCCGGCGCCGGGATCGTCGCCCAGGAGAGCCCGCTGCGCAGGTCTGGCCGGGTGCTCAGACCGGCGCGGACGCCCGCGGGGATCGTCGTGGCGCTCACGCTGACCACCGGGCTGTGGCTCGCCGCCGCCGAGGTGGTCTCCGCCCTGCTGGGCAGGCCGCTCGGCTGGCTTCCGGTGTCCGACCTCCTCGACCTCGCGGCCCATCGCGCCTGGGGGCAGCTGACGCTGCCCGCCCTCGTGACCATGGCCGTGGGGGTCGTGATGTTGCTGCTGGCCGCCGTACCCGGCCGGTGCCGGCTCGTACCGGTCGAGACGTCGGATCCGCTGATCGTCATCGGCATCACCAGGGCCGGCCTCCGCCGTACGCTGCGGGCCGTCGCCCAGGAGGTCGACGGCGTGCAACGAGCGCGGGTACGGCTGCGCAGGCGGACGATCGAGGTCATGGTCATCACCGGCCCGGAGAGCTCCGGCTCGATGCTCAAGCAGGTCGGCACCGCGGTCGGTGACAGGCTGGCGGGCGTGGGCACCCTGGCCGCGGGCGAGGTCGTCGTGCGACTGCGCCGGAGGGGGTTGTGATGCGGCGGCACGCGGGCGACCGGAAGGGGCTGTGATGCGGCAGTACGCGGGCAACCGGATCGGCCTGGCCGTGGTCGGCGGGCTGCTGCTGCTCCTGGGCGGCTACGCCTGGCTGCGCGGTAAGGACAAGCTGCCGGGTCTGTCGCCGCGCGCCAAGGTGCTGCCGGACCACACCGCCAAGCTCGTCGCCGACCAGGTCTGGGCCTTGTGGCTGGTGGCGCTGGTCATGCTGGTGCTGGCGCTGGTCACGTTCCGCTGGCTGCTGCTCTGCCTGGGGTGGGGCCGCCGCGGGTTCCGTAGCGGCACGGGCACGGCCATGCTCTGCATCGGCCTGAAGGACGTGGAGGGCCTCACCCGGGTCAGCGCCCGCGTGGTCGGGGACGCCGCCCGCCTGCGCATCTCCCTCTGCTGCCCCGCCTCGGCCGACGTCGGCGCGGTGGTCCACAAACTGGACAAGGAGATCGTCAGCCGGATCCGCAGGGAGGTCCGTGACGACGAGGTCGGCGCGGTGGTCCGGGTCCACGTCCGCCGCTGACGGCGCCCCTCAGTCCGCCGGTAGCGCCGCCCGGCGCGGCGGCTCGTACGGTAGTGCCGTGCGGTCGGCGGTGTCGAGGGACTGAACGTCCGGCCCGGTCGAGCCCCCATATGTGGCGATCTTGTACTCGACCGCCGTGAGGGAGAGGGTCAGCTCGCGGATCCGGCGGCGGATGGTGTCGCGGTGCTCGATCAGCAGGTCGAGCCGCTCGGGTGTGGTGTGCTGCCCGGCGTCGACGAGCGAGATGTAGTGCTGCAGGTCGCGCATCGGCATGCCGGACAGCCGCATCCGGGTGAGGAACACCAGGCGCCGCACCGCCTGGGCGTCGTAGACGCGATGACCGTTGCCGTCGCGGGCCACCTCGACCAGCCCGGCCCGCTCGTAGTAGCGCAGCGTGTGGGGCGAGATGTCGAGCAGGTCGGCGACCTCGGCGATCGTCATCGACTCGGGCACGTCGGCCAGGTCGGTGAGGCGGTGGATCGCCTCGACCGACAGCGGGCCGTCGTCCCCGAGCATTTCGAGCGCCCTGGTCATCAGTTCGTCGGTGGCCATGACAACCAGCTTAAATCGGCCGTACTGAGGCCGGGACGCCCTCGAAGTCGGCGCTGCGGGAGGTCTCGGCCCACCGCTCGACCTCGTCCAGGCCACGCCGGTACGCGCCCGAGATGCGCTCGACCGCCTCGCGCCCGAGCGGCAACCGCAGCGGCACCTCGTCACTGTGCGCGAGGGACACGATGATCTCGGCCGCCCGCGCCGGGTCGCCTTCCTGGCGGCCGTCGGCCCCCGCCATGTCCGCGCGAACGTTGGCCAGCAGGTCACGGTAGGTCTCGGATTCCTCGACGAACTCCAGCACGTCGTTGGCGTGGAAGTCGGTCCTGAACCGGCTGGGCTCGACGATCATCACCCGGATCCCGAGCGGTGCGACCTCCCCGGCCAGGGCTTCGGACCAGCCTTCGAGGGCGAACTTCGACGCGGAGTACGCCGACACGCCGGGGAAGGACATCCGCCCACCCTGGCTGCTCATCTGCACGATCGTGCCGGTGCCCCGCGCGTGCATCGCGGGCAACGCCGCGCGGACGAGCGCGGCCGGGCCGAACAGGTGCAGGTCCATCAGCTCACGCAGTTGCGCGTCGCCGATCTCCTCGACCGCGCCGACCATGCCCCGGCCCGCGTTGTTGACGAGTACGTCGAGCTGCCCGAAGTGGTCGAGGGTGTCGCGTACGAGGTCCGCGGCGGCGGTGGTGTCCCGGACGTCGAACGTCGCGATCAGGCAGTCGTCCGGGTAGGCGGCCTTCAGGTCGGCCACGCTCTCGGGCCGGCGTACCGCCGCCACCACGTGGTCGCCCGCCGCGAGCGCCGCCTCCGCGAGTGCGCGGCCGAGGCCGCGGGACGCGCCGGTGATGATCCAGGTCTGTGTCTGTGTCTGTGTCGTCATGTCGGCGACGCTATGGCTTCGAGCGCGCTCGAACGCAAACCCGCTTCGAGCGCGCTCGAACGCAAACCCGCTTCGAGCGCGAACCCGCTTTGAACGAGAACGCGCTCGGGCGCGAGCGCGAGCGCGCTGCAGGTCAGCACTCGATGACGTTGACCGCGAGGCCGCCGCGTGAGGTCTCCTTGTACTTGTCCAGCATGTCCCGGCCCGTGTCACGCATGGTCTTGATGGCCCGGTCCAGGGCGACGAAGTGCTGGCCGTCGCCGCGCAGGGCGATGCGGGCCGCGGCGATGGCCTTGATGGAGGCCACCGCGTTGCGCTCGATGCACGGGATCTGGACCAGGCCGCCGACCGGGTCGCAGGTCAGGCCCAGGTTGTGCTCGATGCCGATCTCCGCCGCGTTCTCCACCTGTTCGGGCGTGCCGCCCATGACCTCCGTGAGGCCCGCGGCGGCCATGGAGCAGGCCGAGCCGACCTCGCCCTGGCAGCCGACCTCGGCGCCCGAGATCGAGGCGTTCTCCTTGAACAGGACGCCGATGGCCGCCGCGGTGAGGAAGAAGCGGACGATGCCGTCGTCGTCGGCGTGCGGAATGAAGCGGGAGTAGTAGGTCAGTACGGCGGGGATGATGCCGGCGGCGCCGTTCGTGGGGGCGGTGACGATGCGGCCGCCCGCGGCGTTCTCCTCGTTGACCGCCAGCGCGAACAGCGACACCCAGTCCATGGCGTGCAGCGGGTCGGTCTTCGGCGACTCGGTCTGCAGGCGGCGGTGGAGGCGGTTCGCGCGGCGCTTGACCTTGAGGCCGCCCGGCAGCACGCCCTCCTTGGCGATGCCGCGCTCGACGCACTCGCACATGACCTGCCACAGATGCAGGATCTGCGCGCGGATCTCGGCGGCGGAGCGGCCGAACGCCTGCTCGTTCTCCAGCATCAGCGCGGAGATGGACAGCCCGGTGTTGGAGCAGTGCTTGAGCAGTTCGTCCCCGGTCGTGAAGGGGTAGGGCAGAACGGTGTCGTCGGGCTTGATGCGGTCGGCGCCCGTGGCCTGCTCGTCCACCACGAAGCCGCCGCCGACCGAGAAGTAGACCTTCTCGCGCAGTTTCTCGCCCGATTCGGAGAAGGCGGTGAAGCGCATGCCGTTCGGGTGTTCGGGCAGGGAGATCTTGCGCTCGAAGACGAGGTCCTCGCCTACGACGAAGGGGATCTCGTGCGCGCCGTAGAGCCGGACCGTGCCGGACTCGCGCATCGCGGCCAGGCGCCCGTCGATGGAGTCCACGTCGACCAGCTCGGGCTTCTCGCCCGACAGCCCCAGCAGAACGGCCTTGTCGCTGCCGTGGCCCTTGCCGGTCAGGCCGAGCGAGCCGTACAGGATCGCCTCGACGCGGGCCGTACGCGCGAGCAGGTCGTCGTCATGCAGACCACGGGCGAATTTGTGCGCGGCGGCCATGGGACCGCCGGTGTGCGAGCTCGACGGGCCGATGCCGATCTTGAACAGGTCGAAGACGCTGATCGCCATTGATGGGCGCCCTTCAGAAAGGCCGGGGCCCGGCAGGACCCCGGCGGGTGGGTCAGGACTCGCCTGAGGTGAGCGCCGAATACTCCTCGGCGGTGAGCAGGTCCTCGGGGTCGCCTTCCACGCGCACGCGGAACATCCAGCCATCGCCGTAGGAGTCGCTGTTGGCCAGCGACGGATCGTCCACGACGGCCTGGTTGACCTCGACGATCTCGCCGCCGACAGGGGTGTAGATCTCGCTGACCGACTTGGTCGACTCGACCTCACCTACGGAGTCGCCCGCCTCGACGGTCGAGCCGACCTCCGGAAGCTGCACGAAGACGACATCACCCAGCGCCTCGGCCGCGTAGGCCGTGATGCCGATGGTCACGGTGATGCCGTCGTCGAGCCCGGCCACCCACTCGTGCTCCTTGGTGTAGCTCAGCTCGTCTGGGATGTTGCTCACTTGTTCCTCCTGTAAAAGGGCAGCTCAATGAGGTCCATAGGTTCATGGCTGCCCCGGATGTCCACGGCCAGACCTGCGTCGGCCCCATTGTCGACGTAGGCCATGGCGATGGGCTTACCCAGGGTCTGGGAGGGCGCCCCGCTGGTGACCTCGCCGACGACGGCGCCGTCCTTGGTCACCGGGTATCCGTGGCGCGGCACCCGGCGACCCCGCGCGACCAGTCCGACGAGCCGGCGCCGCGGCGGCGTGTCCTTGACCGCCTCCAGCGCCGACCTGCCGACGAAGTCGCCCGGCTTGTCGAATTTCACCACTCTGCCCAGCCCCGCGTCGAACGGGGTCAGCTCGACGCCGAGCTCGTTGCCGTACAGCGGCATGCCCGCTTCGAGCCTGAGCGTGTCACGGCTGGACAGACCCGCCGCCCGGAGCTCGTACGGCCGCCCTGCCTCGGTCAGCGCGTGCCAGAGCGGCACGGCGTCCTGGTTGGCCACGAACAGCTCGAACCCGTCCTCGCCCGTGTAGCCGGTGCGCGCGATGAGCGCCTGCCGCCCGTCGACCAGCCCGGGCAGGCCCGCGTAGTACTTCAGCCCGGCGAGGTCGGCGTCGGTGAGCGTGACGAGGATCTCCTGCGCGCGCGGTCCCTGTACGGCGATCAGCGCGTACTGCTCCGAGCGATCCTCGACCACCGCGTTGTACGACTTGGCACGATTTTTCAGCTCTTCCCCGACTTTTTCATAGTTGGAGGCGTTAGCCACCACCATGAATTCCTCGTCCCCGAGCCGGTAGACGATCAGGTCGTCCAGCACCCCACCACGCTCGTTCACGATCATGGTGTAGCGGGCCCGGCCGGGCGCGAGCGCCGACAGGTGTCCGACCAGCGCGTAGTCGAGCGCCTGGCCCGCCTGAGGCCCGGTCACGAAGATCTCGCCCATGTGGGAGAGGTCGAACAGCCCGGCCGCCTGGCGGACGGCGTTGTGCTCGGCGGACTCGCTGCCGTAGCGGAGTGGCATCAGCCACCCGGCGAAATCAGTCAATGTCGCGCCGAGGCTCTCGTGGATCTCTCGGAGCGGTGTAGGACGTGACATATGCGCACCTCAGGGCAGGATCGGATGCCAGACATCCTCCCCCTCTGTCATGGGTGCCTGAGAGCTTCGCCCGTAATTTGCCGGACTTTCACCTTCGGCGAGGCCGCCAGGCCTGCTTTCCAGAGGACACCTCGTCCGTGCGGTCCTTTGCCTTGAGAGGTTCGCGGGGAGGGCTTGCTCCTTCAGGGGACCTGGCCGGATGCCAGGACACTCTCCCGCACGGTTTCGTCGGTGATGTCGGCAAGCCTAGTGCTGTTATGGGGGAGTTGTCGCGTGCGGATCCGGCCGCTTGGGGACAAAAGCACTGCGCCGGGGTGCGGCTCAGCAGGCGGCGACGAGCGTCTCGAACAGCGCGCAGTCCTTCGCCGCCTCCGGATGCCACTGCACGGCGATGGCGAACGCACGGGAGTCCAGCTCCACCGCCTCGATCGTGCCGTCGTCCGCGACGGCGGACACGGTGAGGCCGGGCCCGAGCCGGTCGACGGCCTGGTGGTGGTAGTGCGGCACGGCCACCGGCTCGGGGCCGAGCGCCTTGCCGACGCGGGTCCCCGCGACGGGCCGGACGGGCAGGTGGCCGAACTCGCCGGGTGCGGGGGAGTGTCCGATGTGTCCCACCACGTCGGGCAGATGCTGGTGCAGGGTCCCGCCGAGTGCGACGTTGAGCACCTGCATGCCCCGACATATCCCGAGATAGGGCAGGTCGGCCTCAAGAGCCGCCTCGATCACCGCGAACTCCGCCGTGTCCCGAAATTTCCGAATGTAGCCGGTCTGCTCGTGCGGCTCCTGGCCGTACCGCTCGGGCGAGACGTCACCACCACCGGCCAGGATCAACCCGTCCAGCCGCGCCACCAGCCGCGCGGGCGACCCGGCGGGGGGCAGGATCACCGGCTGCCCGCCGGCCCGGACCACCTGCTCCACATACATGTACGGCAGCAGGGCGACCGGCATCTCCCACACGGTGTAGCGGGCAGGCTCGACATAGGACGTGATCCCGATGACGGGTCGCTCCACGACTTCCCTTCCTACAGAGGCGTGACGTACGCGCCCGAGATGCCCCCGTCGACCAGGAACTCCGAGCCTGTGATGAAGGAGGCGTCGTCGCTGGCCAGGAACGCCACCGCCGCCGCGATCTCGGACGCCTCGGCGAAGCGCCCCACCGGCACGTGCACCAGGCGGCGCGCGGCCCGCTCGGGGTCCTTCGCGAACAGCTCCTGCAGCAGCGGCGTGTTGACCGGCCCCGGGCACAGCGCGTTCACCCGGATCCCCTCGCGCGCGAACTGGACGCCGAGCTCGCGCGACATTGCGAGCACCCCGCCCTTGGAGGCCGTGTAGGAGATCTGCGACGTCGCCGAGCCCATCACCGCCACGAACGACGCGGTGTTGATGATCGAGCCCTTGCCCTGCCGCTGCATGTACGGGATCGCGTGCTTGCAGCAGAGGTAGACGCTCGTCAGGTTCACCTCCTGCACCCGGCGCCACGCCTCGATGCCGGTCTCCAGGATCGAGTCGTCCTCGGGCGGCGAGATGCCCGCGTTGTTGAAGGCGATGTCGACGGAGCCGTAGGTGTCGAACGCCGTCCGGAACATCCGCACGACGTCCTCCTCGCTGGTCACGTCGACCTTGACGAAGAGGCCGCCCACCTCGGAGGCGGCCTTGGTGCCCGCCTCCTCGTCGATGTCGGCGCAGACCACCTTGGCGCCCTCTTCGGCGAACCGCCGCGCGGTGGCCAGGCCGATGCCGCCGCCCGCCCCGGTGATCACGGCGACGCGGTTGTGCAAACGCTGCATGTGTGTCACTCCGTTGAGATGAAGACGTTCTTGGTCTCGGTGAACGCCATGAGGGCGTCCGGGCCCAGCTCCCGGCCGAGGCCGGACTCCTTGAATCCGCCGAACGGCGTCCAGTGGCGGACCGAGGAGTGCGAGTTCACCGACAGCGCGCCCGCCTCCACGGCCCGCGCGACGCGCAGCGCGCGGCCGACGTCGCGGGTCCAGATGGAGCCGCTCAGGCCGTACGGCGTGTCGTTGGCGATCCGCACCGCCTCCGCCTCGTCCGCGAACGGCACCACCGACACCACCGGCCCGAAGATCTCCTCGGTGAACGCCCGGTCGGTGAGCGCCGGCGTCAGGACCGTCGGCGGGAACCAGAACCCCTTGCCCTGCGGGCAGTCGCCCTGCGAGTACGGCGGGCCGTCGATGAAGCCACGCACCCGTTCCAGATGTTCGGCGCTGATCAGGGGGCCCATCTCGGTGCTCTCGTCGAGCGGGTCGCCGACTCTGACGTTCTGTACGGCCGGCAGCAGCAGCTCCAGGAACGCGTCGTAGACCTCCGCCTGCACCAGGACCCTGGACCGGGCGCAGCAGTCCTGGCCGGAGTTATCGAAGACCGCATACGGCGCTGTTTTCGCCGCTTTTTCCAGATCCGAGTCCGCAAACACGATATTTGCGGACTTGCCGCCCAGTTCGAGGGTTATCCGCTTTACCTGGGTTGCCGCCTTGGCGGCGATCTCCTTGCCCACCTCGGTCGAGCCGGTGAACACGATCTTGGCCACCCGCGGATGCTCGACCAGGCGGGCCCCCGCGACCTCCCCTGCCCCAGGCAGCACCTGGAGCACCCCCTCGGGGAGGCCCGCGGCGAGGGCCAGCTCGGCCAGCCTCAGCGCGGTCAGCGGGGTCCATTCGGCGGGCTTGACGATCACCGTGTTGCCCGCGGCAAGGGCCGGGGCGACGCCCCAGCTCATGATGAGCATCGGGAAGTTCCAAGGCACGATCACGCCCACCACGCCCAGCGGCTCCTGGAAGGTGATGTCCACGCCGCCGGGCACCGGGATCTGCTTGCCGTGGTTGCGCTCGGGGGCGGCGGCGTAGAAGTGCAGCACGTCGCGTACCGCGCCCGCCTCCCAGCGGGCGTTGCCGATCGGGTGGCCGGAGTTCGTGAGCTCCAGCAGGGCCAGCTCCTCCCGGTGCTCGTCCACCAGGTCGGCGAAGCGGCGCAGCAGCCGCGCCCGGTCTCCGGGCGCCACGTCGCGCCAGCCCTCATAGGCCCGCCTGGCACGCTCCACGGCCCGGTCGACCTCGGCCGCGTCGGCCATCTCCACGTCGGCGAGGACTTCCTCCGTCGCCGGATTGACGATCTGCATCCTGCTCACATCCGCTCGAAACCCCGGAACAGCTCCCAGTCCGTGACAGCCGCGTCGAAGGCGGCCAGCTCGATCCGGGCGTTGTTCGCATAGTGCGCCACCACGTCGTCGCCGAACGTCTCACGCGCCAGCTTCGACCCCTCGAACAGCGCCAGCGCGTCCCGCAACGTGTGGGGCACGGTCTCGGCGCCGGAGTCGTAGGCATTGCCCCCGAACGCGTCCTCCAGCGGCAACTCCTCGTCGATGCCGCGCAGCCCGGCCGCGATCAGCGCCGACACCGCGAGGTAGGGGTTCACGTCGCCGCCCGGCACCCGGTTCTCGATGCGCAGCGATTCCCCGTGGCCCACGAGCCGGAGCGAGCAGGTGCGGTTGTCCACGCCCCACTTGACGGCCGTGGGGGCGAAGCTGCCGGGGACGTAGCGCTTGTAGGAGTTGATGTTCGGGGCGTAGAAGAGGGTGAGCTCGCGCATGTGGGCCAGCTGCCCGGCGATGAAGCGGGCGCCGAGCTCGGACAGCCCGTGGGGGCCGTCGCCCGCCATCACCGGGTCGCCGTCCACGCTCCGCAACGAGATGTGGATGTGGCAGGAGTTGCCCTCGCGCTGGTTCGGCTTGGCCATGAAGGTGATCGACTTGCCCTCCTGAGCCGCGATCTCCTTGGCGCCGTTCTTGTAGATGGAATGGTTGTCGCAGGTCTTCAGCGCCTCGTCGTAGCGGAAGGCGATCTCGTGCTGGCCCAGGTTGCACTCGCCCTTGGCGGACTCGACGTACAGACCGGCTCCCTCCATCTCCCGCCTTATCCGGCGAAGGAGGGGTTCGATGCGGGCCGTACCGAGGAGGGAGTAGTCGACGTTGTAGAGGTTCGCGGGGGACATGTCGCGGTACGCGCGCTTCCACGCGTCCTCGTAGCTGTCCTCGTACACCACGAACTCCAGCTCGGTGCCCACGAAGGCGGCCAGGCCGCGGTCGGCGAGCCGGGCGAGCTGCGCGCGCAGGATCTGCCGCGGCGAGGCGGTCACGTCGTCGCCGTTCTCCCAGGTCAGGTCCGCCATGAGCATGACGGTCCCCTCCTGCCACGGAACCCACCGCAACGTGGAAATATCGGGCTTCATCACGAAATCGCCGTAGCCGCGGTCCCACGACGACATCGCATAGCCGTCGACCGTGTTCATGTCCACGTCCACGGCGAGCAGGTAGTTGCAGCCCTCCGAGCCGTGTCCCAGCACCTCGTTCAGGAAGTAACGCGCCGACAGGCGCTTGCCCTGCAGCCTGCCCTGCATGTCGGCGAGCGCGAGCAGCACGGTGTCGACCCGTCCGGCGGCCACCTCGTCACGCAGTTCGTCGATGGACAGCGGTCCGGGCTGTGGAAGACCTCGCTCGCTCACGGAAGTTCGCTCGCTTTCCCGCTAATTGGGCTACTGTTAGACCATTGATGTGCATACGGGGATCGCTTGTCAAGACCTGAGGACACGTTGGACGACTCGGCGCGGTTGATGACGGTGTTACGGCCGGTCAGGGCAGGAAACGCCTTCGAGGAGACGGTAGAACGGCTGCTCCAGGCGATCAAGCTCGGCGTGGTCGCGCCCGGCCGGAAACTGCCGCCGGAGCGCGAGCTGGCCGTCCAGCTCGGCATCAGCCGGGTGACGCTGCGGGAGGCGATCCGGGCGCTCCAGGACGCGGGCTACCTCGACGTACGGCGCGGCCGCTACGGCGGCGCGTTCGTCACCTACGCCCCGCCCCCTCCGGAGAGCGGTGACCTGCGCAGGGTCGTGGCCGACATGGGCACGGCCGACCTCACCGACGCGCTGACCTTCCGCATGGCGGTCGAATGCGGTGCGGCGGCGGTGCTGGCGGCGGCCACCCTGACCGACGACCAGCGCGCTCTCCTGCGCGGCCGGCTCGCGGCGCTCAACAAGGCGGGCATCGAGGACTACCGGCGGCTGGACACGGCCTTCCACCTCTCGATCGCCGAGCTGACCGGCTCCGCCCTGCTCGCCACCGCCTGCGCCGACGCCCGCCTGCGGGTCAGCGACCTGCTCAACGCCATCCCCATGCTCCAGGTGAACCTCGACCACTCCGCCCGCCAGCACGAGGCGATCGTGGCGGCCATCCTGGCGGGCGACCCTGAAGGGGCCCGCCGGGCGGTGGCGGAACATCTGGAGGGCACGGCGGCGCTGCTGCGCGCGTTCCTGTCCTGAGTCCGTTTCCCACCCCAGATGGTCAAGGGAGGACGATTGGCCTCGTAGCATCGTTTTCAAGGTCATGGGGAACTGGTTCGAGCTGAGCATTGTCGACACAGGACGGCTGCCGCTGTTCTGTTTCTTCGTCGCGCTCATCGGCGCCTTCGTGGCCACCCGCGTCAACGTGCGGCTGATCAGGGCGAAGGTCGGGTGGTTCCGCAACGTCAACGTGGGCGAGATGCACATCCACCATGTGGTGTTCGGGGTCGTGCTCATGCTGATCGGCGGGGTCACCGGGCTGATCGTGTCCTCGGCGTCGCAGGTGGCCTACGCCGCGGCGGCCGCCGTCTTCGGCATCGGGTCGGCGCTGGTGCTGGACGAGTTCGCGCTGATCCTGCACCTGCACGACGTGTACTGGGAGGAAGAGGGCCGCACCTCGGTCGACGCGGTGTTCATCGCGGTCGCGATGACGGGGCTGCTGCTCACCGGGCTCCGGCCGCTGTCCTTCGACTACGGGACCCCGGTCAATCCGGGTGCGCTGCTCGTGGCGAACATGCTGCTCGCCGTGATCACCCTGCTGAAGGGGAAGATCTGGACCGGGATCGTGGGCCTGTTCGTGCCCGTGCTGCTGCTGGTGAGCGCCGTGCGGCTGGCCAGGCCGGGGTCACCGTGGGCCCACCTGTTCTACCAGAAGCGGCGGTCACGGAAGCTGGCCACGGCCGCGCACCGGGAGGAACGGTGGCGCCGGCCGGTGATCAGGGCCAAGATCGCCGTCCAGGAGTTCGTCTCGGGGCGGCACGACCTGCCCTCCACCCGGCGCGGACGCCGGCAGATCTAACCCGCGCTGTAGACGGGTTCGTCCCAGTCGATGTGGTGCTCGTAGATCCAGCGGCTCGGGTCGTTGCCGGTGCGGGCCATCTGTTTCATGGCGAGGCTTATGATCAGGTCGCGGGGCACCCGGGCGACGGGACTGAGTGTCTTCCAGCCGCTGGTGCGATTGCCCTGCGCGACGACGCGTTCCACGCGCTCGCGCCGTAGCCGCTCGTAGGCGGCGAACGCGGTGGCGATGTCCGGGCTGTCCCGCAGGCACTTGGCCAGCACGACGGTGTCCTCGATGGCCATGGCCGCGCCCTGCCCGATCGAGGGGGCGGTCGCGTGGGCCGCGTCGCCGATGATGATCATCCGGTCGTCGTGCCACTTCGGCACGGTCGGCACGTCGTAGGTGCTCCAGCCCGCGAAGATCTCGCCGGTCGCCGCGATGATGTCCGCGGCGGGTCCGCGGTCGTGCCGGAACAGGTCGATCAGCCGGGACCGCCACTGCTCGGGGGGTGATCGCGGCCAGCTCGGCGGGGGTGGGCTCGGTAGCCTGAGCCGGATTCGCCGCCCACCACACCTCGCCGCTCGGATGCGTCGTGTGGGTGAAGAAGCAGCGCTTGCCGAAGATCGCGTTCATCGTGCCCGGCTCGCAGCCGGTGGAGACGTCGCGGGCGTAGCCGCCGGTGTTGAGCAGCCCGGCGTAGCGCGCGTCCGGGGCGTCCGGGTCGATGATCTCGCGGGTACGTGACCGCAGACCGTCCGCGCCGACCAGCAGATCACCGCGGACCAGTGTGCCGTCGGCGAACCTCGCCAGCACCCCGTCGCCGGTGCTCTCGGCGTCGACGAGCCGCTTGTCGTACTCGACGCGCACGCCGGATCGGACGGCCAGCTCGCGGGCGGTCGACGCGGGCGCCTTCGACTATCCGGCGGAGACCGCCGAGCCGGAGCGGCGTTTCGACTACTCCTTCGGCCTCGCCCGGATCCTGGACGGCGTGGACACGCTCATCCGTCAGCGCGGCGGCGCCGGGGCGAGCTAGAGCATGGGCAACCCCAGGTGCGGTGGCCCTGGGGCGGGCTAGAGCGCGATGGCCGAGCGGAGGGCCAGGCCCGCGCCCAGCAGCATCACCATGCCGGCCGTGCCCAGCGGCGCCAGGGCGGACAGCCGGGCGGCCAGGCCCCGTCCCCGTGAGGCGCGGCGTTCGAGGCGGTCGACGAGCTTGACCAGCAGCAGGCCCGTCACGGTAAGCGTCGCCGCCATGCCGATGCCGTACGCGGTGACCAGCGCCACCCCGAACCAGGTACGACCCAGCCCGATCGCCCCCAGCAGCACGATGAGCGCCGACGGGCTCGGCACCAGCCCGCCCGCCACCCCCATCCCCAGCAGCCCGGCCCGCGTCGAGCGCTCGCGCCCATGCCCGTGACCGTGCCCATGGCCATGGCCATGGCCATGCCCGTGACCGTGACCGTGACCGTGACCGTGGCCATGTCCGTGCCCGTGATCGGTGGTGCGGCGGGTGGACAGGAGCAGGCGCAGGCCGATGAAGGCGATCAGCAGGCCGCTGGCCACCCCCAGCCACCCCAGCACCGACTCCCCGGCGAGCGCCGTGAACGCGCTCAGCAGCAGCCCCACCACCAGCACCCCGACCGTGTGCGTGGCCGTCACCGTGGCCCCCACGACCAGGGCGTCACGCGGCCGTCCGCGCCGCCCGGCCAGGTACGCGGCCATGATCGTCTTGCCGTGCCCGGGGATCAGCGCGTGCCCGGCCCCGAGGAGCATGGCCAGCGCCACAGCCAGCAGCCCGAGCGGCACGGTCAGCGAGTCGGCGCCGACCAGGCCGGTGAAAGTCCGGTCCAGCGCCGCCAGCGCGTCCCCGATCGGCCCGCCGACGCTGATCGTGCCGAGCCCGGAAGGCGTGCCGCCGGAGCCGGGGGAGCCGCCGGACAGGGCGGAGGCGGCGCCGCCGACGGTGACGGCGGCCGTGCGCTGGTCGAGCGGGTCGGCCAGGAGGTCCTGCGGGTACCTGCGCAGCTCGTCGCTCACGCTGACCGACGGCACGGACGACCGGGTCAGCCGTACCCCGTCACCGACGGCGGTGATCTCGCGCCAGCCGATCCGGTCCTGCTCGAACGCGTCGGTGAAGGACACCGCGCCCGACACCCGGGCCTCGGCGACCAGCCCGCAGGTCAGGCGGCTGGTCTGCAGGCCGCCCTGCCCCGGCGCGTAGGCGAACGCCGAACGCGACACCCGCCACGGCACCGCCGTGCCCCGCACGGTGAGCCGCTGGGCGGCGGCCAGCGCGGCGCAGGTCCTGGCCGCGTACGAGCCGTCCACGCCCGGTTTCGCCTGGAGCGTCGGCAGCTCCGCCGCGTCCACGACCGCCTCGTTCTCCACCCGGTCGGGCCGCAGGCGCAGCCCGTTGTAGTGGTTGACGGTGAAGTTGCCGAGCGGATGCCTGGCCGCCGTCTCCGCCTGCGCCGCGGTCGTGAACAGGATTGACACGCCCATCGACAACAGCAGGCCCACGAGCAGGCCGAGCCGGAGCACCCTCATGAGAACCTCGCCAGTGCGGGCAGGGACGGATCGAAGCCCGGGGGCACGCGCGCGGGCCTGCCGAGCGCGCGCTCGATCCGGGCGCGGTGGTAGCCGAGCAGCGGGTTGCGCCAGCCGGTGGAGGTGGCCTTCTTCGCGTACGGCAGGGCCTCGCGCGGCTTGCCCGCCTTGAACAGCGCCCAGCCGAGCGCGTCGGCGGCGACGAGGTTGGGGCTGCGCGCGTACTCGGCCCTGGCATGCCGTACGGCCAGCGCCGGGTCGCCGTGATCGGCCTCGAACTCGGCCCAGGTGAGGTCGTCCCGCACCCCGGCGGCCCGCAGCAGCCTCCGCTGGGCCTCCAGCAGGGTCCAGTCCGGTTTCAGCCCCGCCTTGATCCGGGTCTCGCCCTGCTCGATCAGGTACTGGGACAGCGGCAGCCGCTCGACCACCCGCTGATAGAGATCGAGGGCCTCGGCCGTCCGCCCGCCGAGCGCCGCGACCCTGGCCTGTCCGGCGAGCGCGGGGGTGTAGGCGGGGTAGGCCTGGAGCGCCTTGGCGTACCAGCCGCCGGCCGCGGCCAGGTCGCCCGCATGCAGGGCCAGCTCGCCCAGGTAGTAGCGGGTGTAGGCGACGTCGGCCGGGGTGTAGGCGTCGTTCTGGGCGTACTCCAGGAACTTGCGGGCCCCCGTCCGGTCGCCCCGCAGCTCGGCCGAGTAGGAGGCGCGGGCGAACGACGCCACGCCGGGACGCAGCCCCATCATCCTGTCCACGGCCTTCGAGGCGCCGCTCAGGTCGCCGAGCTGCGTCTTCGCGTCGGCCAGTACTCCGTGCGCCGCCGCGCTGTAGGGGTTGGCGCCGATGGCCCGCCGCGCCAGCCGTACCGCGTCGGCGAACTCGTGGCGGCCGGCGGCGAGCGCCGCCTGGCCGGTCAGGACCGCGTCGTCTGCGGGGTTCAGCCTGGCGGCGGTGGCCAGGGCGCCTTGGGCCTTGGTGTAGTACGACGGGTCGCCGGTGACCCTGGCCTGGTCGACGTACTCCAGGCCGAGCTGGGCCCAGCCGCGGTAGTCGCCGGGCAGGCGCTTCAGGCGGGCCTGCAGCGTCTCCGTGAAGGTCGCGGCCTGCGTGGTTCCAGTAGAGGTCGCCGGCGGGGCGTAGACGGCGTAGGCCGTGACGGCCAGCGCGCCGGCCACGACGAGGCCACCGGCAAGGGCGAGGGATCGCATCCAAGGCTCCGGAGATCGGAAGGGGTCGGCGCGGACGGGTCGAGGGCCGGCCGGCCCTGACGGGGGACAAGGCCGGCCGGCCGTGGTCGCGGCGGGAGTTTGGGAGACGGGCCCGCCGCGGAGGGGACCGGCCGGCCCGGAGAGGAGGCCGGCCGGTCGGGGCTCACCGCTGGTTCACAGCCACGTTGCTGGGCAGCGGGATGTACGGGAACGACTCCAGGATGGCCTTGTCGTTCTTGTCGACCTTGTCCGTCAGACCTGGGACGAGCTTGCCGGTCACCGCGGCACCCGCCACGGCCTGCAGCGAGATGTCCACGACGTCGTCGGACAGGCGGCGGCCGTTCGGGAAGCCCGCCAGGTCACCGGCCAGCACGCCGAGCCGGTTGGGGTCCTTGGCCGGTGGGACCGCCATGTTGAGCCGCAGCATCTCGGCGGGCCGCAGCCGGCCGGCGTCCTTGTTGAGGGTCTGCGAGTTCAGGTCGGCCTTGATCGGCCCGTTGCCCTTGGCGATGCCGGTCAGGAAGATCTCGACCAGGTCGCCGCGCGGGGTCGGCGGCGCCTTGATGCCGTAGATGCCCTCCAGCAGCCTGGCCACCTCGGGGTCGGTGACGCGCTTGACCACGGCCGGGATGTCGGCGTCCTTGGCCGGGGGAAGCGAGTTGAACGCGTCCTTCAGACCGGCCGGCATCACGACCTCGTTGACCAGCGGGTTGCCCAGGCGCGAGACCTGGACGTAGCCGTTCGGGCGCCACTTGTCCGTGGTGGACCAGATGCCGACCACCGGGTTGCGCCGGGCGTCGCCCCGCAGCGCCAGGTCGTGGGCGGGCACCTGGACGGCCAGGGTGCTCACGTTGTAGCCCTTGGTGGTGTCCTGGCCGACCTCGGACAGGTTGCCGCCGTAGAGCAGGTCGAACACGCGCAGGTCCAGGAAGAACGCCTCGTCGGACTGGCCGGCGTAGGCCTTGCCGCCGTTCGGGAGGCTCTTGAGGGACTGGGCGCGCAGCGTGCCGTAGTCGGGCATCGAGGCGGGGCCGACGTTGCTCGGCGCGACGATGCCGTCCGAGATGAGCGTCCGGCTGCCGCCCTCGGTGATCCGCTTGAGCGTGTAGTGCTGGCGGAAGAGCAGGTTCTCGTCGTGGAGCGAGGTGACGGGCCCGTTGTTGTACAGGAACGTGGCGTTGCCGCGCCGGTCCTCATCGCGGAAGGTCCACTGGTACGTGATGTCGGGCCGGGCGTCGCCGTCGTTGTCGATCTTGATGTTGTAGCGGGACTTGGTGTCGAACGTGTAGAAGTTCGGCCCGCCCTGCGGCTCCTGGAACGGGATCCAGTTGGCCAGCAGCGTCACCGTGTCGGCCTTGTCGGGGCTGACGAACGCGTACACGTCGGTGTTGTCGTTACGCGGGTCCCCCGCGATCATCGGCGCCTCGCGGTGCGAGGAAGCGTCGCCGGAGTCGGTACGAAGCACAGCGAACGAGGAGGCGGTCAACGCCGCCGCGACGCCCAGTCCGACTAGAGCGCGCCGGTTGATCCGGAGCTCCATGTTCGGTCCTTTCGAGAGAGCTGATCGTGATCGAGAGGTTCCGGCCGGGTTCCTCGACGGCGTATTCGTGGCAACTCCGCGAACGGATGTGTCTTCTCCTCCTCGAGAATGAGACGTCAACGAAAGTTGACATACTTAGGTCGTCAATTTAAGTTGACGGGTGCGGATCGCGATCCGCCGTTCGTTGGGATTTTCGGGATATATCTCGAGAGGAGACACGGTGATCAGAGAGCTGCTCGCCTACATGCGCCCGCACAGGAAGATCTTGGTGCTTGGGGGGTTACTCGGCCTGGTCGGCTCGGCGGCGGGCCTGGCGATGCCGTTGCTGGCCAAGTACGTGGTGGACGCCTTCGGTGAGAACCAGTCGATGGCCGGGCCGTTGCTCGGGCTGACCGTGGCGGTGCTGGTCGGGGCGGTGGTGTCGGCCCTGGGCACGTACCTGATGGAGCGCACCGGCGAGGGCATCGTGCTGGGCGCGCGGCGCCGGCTCATCGACCGGATGTTCCGGCTCAAGGTCGCCGACGTGGACCGGCTCAAGCCCGGCGACCTGCTGTCGCGAGTGACCGGTGACACGACGTTGTTGCGGGCCGTACTGACCAACGGGGTCGTGAACTCGATCGGCTCGGTGTTCATGCTGGCCGGCGCGATCATCATGATGGCGACCATGGACGGCGTGCTGTTGCTGGTCACGCTGCTCGTGGTGGTGGTGATCGGCGGGCTGACCGGGCTGGTGATGCCCAGGATCCAGCTGGCGCAGAAGCAGGCCCAGGAGGCCGTCGGCGAGATGGGCGCGGTGCTCGACCGGGCGCTGCAGGCGTACCGGACGGTCAAGGCCAGCGGCGCGGAGGAGCGCGAGATCGCCGTCGTCGGGGGCGCCGCCGTGCGGGCTCGCGACCGAGGGCTGCAGGTGGCCGGGTGGACCTCGCTGGCCGGGGTGGCGACCTGGATGACGGTGCAGATCGCCTTCCTGTGCGTGCTGGCCGTGGGCGGGGCGCGGGTGGCCTCGGGCGTGCTGGAGGTCTCGTCGCTGATCGCGTTCCTGCTCTACCTGTTCTACCTGGTCGCGCCCATCGGGCAGATCGTCGAGGGCATGGTGCAGTTGCAGCAGGGCCTGGCGGCGATGAAGCGGATCAAGGAGATCGAGGACCTGCCCGCCGAGCCCGTCGGCACCCCGGTTCCGGCGGCCCTCGTCGGGGTGCGGCCGGCGGGGGTGCGGTTCGACGACGTGGTGTTCCGGTACGGGGACGACCGGCCGATCGTGCACGACGGGGTCAGCTTCGAGGTGCCGCCGGGCGGGCTGACCGCGCTCGTCGGGCCGTCGGGCGCGGGCAAGTCGACGGTGTTCGCCCTGCTGGAGCGCTTCTACGAGCACCAGGACGGCTTGATCACGGTCGACGGCCGGGACATCCGCGACTGGCCGCTCGCCGAGCTGCGGGCCACGCTGGGCTATGTCGAGCAGGACGCGCCCGTGCTGGCGGGCACGCTCAAGGAGAACCTGCTCTTCGCCGCCCAGGACGCCAGCGAGGAGGAGCTGCGGCGCGCGATCGTCCGCACCCGCCTGGACGACCTGGTGGCCAGGCTGCCCGAGGGGCTTGAGACGGCCGTGGGACACCGGGGCGTACTGCTGTCGGGCGGCGAGCGGCAGCGGGTGGCGATCGCCAGGGCGCTGCTGCGCAAGCCCAGGCTGCTCCTGCTCGACGAGGCCACCTCGCAGCTCGACGCGGTCAACGAGCTCCGGCTGCGCGAGGTCATCGCCGAGGTGGCCGCCGAGACGACCGTCCTCGTCATCGCCCACCGGCTGTCTACGGTGACCAACGCGGACCGGATCGTGGTCATGGAGGCGGGCGGTGTCCGGGCGGTCGGCACCCATGACGAGCTGGTGGGCCAGGACGACCTCTACCGCGAACTGGCCGCGACCCAGTTCCTGGTGAGCTAGTCCCGTCTTCCGAGCGTGCCGCCCCTTGGCGGGCCCAGCCCTGTCTGGGTGGCGGCACGGCGAGTGATCGAGTCCGGCACGTCCCGGCTCCCTCCGGTGAGGAACCCCCGCCGACGACGTCCTCCGCTGGCGGCTTCCTCCTCTGCGAGAGCACCGCCGGCGGCTCCCTCCCCTGAAGGACCTCCGCCGAAGTGCGGCGGGGGAGGGAGCGGCGACCGCTGGGAGTGACGTGCGGAGTACTCTGCGAGTGACATGGGTGAATATGGTCATTCATTGCTCGCACCGTGCACCCCACAAGGCACGACGATCGGGCCATCCTGGAGCTGTTCCCCGACAACGAGCCGCCGACCAGGTGGATCCGTCTGGCGCGAGAGGGATGAGAAGTCGGACAGATGGTGTTGGAGCTGCTGTGACAGGTGGATACCACAGTGGTCTCGACGGGCTCCTCGATGGGCGACGGCTCTCTCCGGTGCAGCGGCGGATCGCCCACTACCTGTCCGAGCATCTCGACGAGGCGATCTTCCTGTCCAGCGTCGAGCTGGCCGAGCGGTCAGGGGTGAGCCAGCCGTCCGTGACCAGGTTCGCCATGGTGCTCGGCTTCGCCGGCTATCCGGAGCTGCGGCAGGCGCTGCGTCCGCTGGTGCTCGGCGGGCCGCCGGAGGAGAGCCTGCTCGAGGGCGCCATCGACAGTGAGATCCGTAACCTGGCGGTCGTCAGGGAGCGGCTGGCGGGCCTGCCCCTGAAGGAGCTGGGGGAGTCGCTGGCCGCCACCGAGCCGCTCCCGGTGCTGGGGCTCCGGGTCTCCTGCGGGCTGGCCACCACCTTCGCCTACTACGCGCGGCGGATCCATCCGGAAGTGCGGCTGCTGACCCACGGCGGCTCCGAGCTGATCGACGGGCTGCACGCCGCGCGGCGGGCGGGCGCGGAATGGCTGCTCGCCGTGGTGCTGCCGCGCTATCCGGCCGAGGTCATGCACGCCCTGGAGTACGCCGAGAAGCTGGGGCTGCGGATCGCCGCCATCTGCGACAAGGCCGCTTTTCCCGCCGAGGTGGTGCTCGACGCGCCGGTGGGGGATCGGCTGGTGTTCGACTCCCACGCGGCGCCGCTCACGCTGGCCATGGCCCTGGTCGAGGCCATGGCCGACGCGGCGCCGCTGCGTACTCAGGCCCGGCTGGAGGAGTACGAGCGGATGACTGACGAGACCGGCACGTTCGTGACCGGCGATCTCCCCTGATCGGTCCCGGCCCGACCGGCTAACCGGCGATCCGGCGTAGTGAGCGCACCGACCAGGTCACGGTCAGCGTGGCCAGCACCAGCATGACCGCGAACGCGATCGGGATCGACACGTCGGTCAGATTCCCCGCGAACAGCGCCCGGCCCGCCACCACCGGGTGGTACATCGGATTGAACACGGCCACCTTCCGCATCCACTCCGGCGCCAGCGTCATCGGCAGCAGCGCCCCCGACAGCAGCATGACGGGCAGGGCGAAGAACTGCATGATCTGCGCCATGCCGTTCTCGTCCCGCAGCGACAGCGCCAGGCCGTATCCGATGCCGGAGGAGAACAGGCCGGTCACCGCGATGAGCACCACCATGATGGCGAGGCCGGGCAGGCTGGCGCGCATGCCCATGACCAGCGCGATCACGATCACCACGACCGACTGGAGCATGAGCACGACCCCGTCGCGGAGCGTGCGGCCGAGCACGATCGACGGGCGCCACGCGGGGCTGACCGCGATGCGCTCCAGGACGCCGCTGCGCAGCTCGTAGAGCATGCCGTAGCCGACGCCGATCGCCCCGAACAGCGCGGTGATCACCAGCATGCCCGGCGCGAAGCTGGTGAGCTGCGCGGAGATGGGCTGCCCGGCGGCGCCCGCCACCAGCGGGCCGAACAGCAGCAGGTACACCACCGGCTGGACGATGCCGAACAGCGGCCAGATCGGGTTCCTGAACGTGTTGCGCAGCTCGTACACCAGGAACAGCAGCGTGTGGCGGATCATGCGGCGGCTCCGGTGTCGCGCAGGGACCGGCCGGTCTTGGCCAGGAAGACGTCGTCGAGGGTGGCGCGGTCGAGCGCGATCGAGGACAGGGCGAGGCGCTGCTCCTCCAGCGCCCGCAGCAGCGTGGGCAGGGTGTGCTCGCCGTCGTCGACGTACACGCGCAGCACGTCGTCGTCGACGCGCGTCTCGCGGGCGTACGGTTTGAGCGTCTCGGCGGCCCGGTCCGGCTCGTCCAGCCGGAGCGTGACGACGTCGTCGGCGACCTCGCGCTTGAGCGCGCCCGGTGTGCCCTCGGCCACCACCAGGCCGTGGTCGACGATCACCAGCCGATCGCACAGGGCGTCGGCCTCGTCGAGGTAGTGGGTGCTGAGCAGCACGCTGGTGCCGAGCTCGCGCAGCTGCCTGATGCGGTCCCAGAGGTTGGCCCGGTTCTGGGGGTCGAGCCCGGTGGTGGGCTCGTCGAGGAAGAGCAGCGGCGGGCTGTGCACCAGCCCGAGCGCGATGGCCACGCGCCGCTTCTGGCCGCCGGAGAGTGTACGGCCGGGCCGGTCGGCGATCTCTGTCAGGTCGAACCTGGCGAGCACGTCGGCCGTGGCCCCGGCTGGGTCGGGCACGCTGTGGATCTTCGCGGCCATGATGATCTGTGCCCGTGGCGTGGTGCTTTCCTCCACCCCGCCTGCCTGGCTGACGTAGCCCAGGTTGCGCCGGACGGCGCCGGGCGCCTTGAGCAGGTCGTGCCCGGCGACGGTGGCCGTGCCGGCGTCGGGCGTGATCAGCGTGGCGAGCATTCTGATCGTGGTCGTCTTGCCGGCGCCGTTCGGGCCGAGGACGCCGAAGATCTCGCCCTTGCCCACCTCGAGGTCGACACCGCGGACCGCTTCCACGGTCTGGGTGCCCTTCCTGCTCCTGGTGGTGAATGTCTTGCGTAAGCCGTGCGCGTCAATGATCATGGGGCTCCTCAGGGGAGTTCGTCGTTCTCCACTCTGATGACCGCCTTCTCCGCCCAGTCGAGCTGCGCGGTGAGCATGGCGACGGTCAGGTGAAGGTTCTCGTCGATGTGCTTGGGGGCGCCGTAGCGCTGTTTGACGCCGTAGGCGCCGCTTATCGCATCGATGGACATCCTGAGCTGCCGGATCCTGCCGTCGAGTGAGTCGAGGATCTCCTGCTTGGTCAGGCGGTCCATGAACGTGAGTGCCACTTGGAAGGGGTCGATGATGGGTTTGACCTCGTACCAGTTCTGAAGCAGCAGGCGGTGGAACTCCATGCGGCCCGCCTCGGTGATCTGGTAGACCGTCTTGCCGCCTTTGCCGCTCTCGACCACCTCAAGCAGGCCCTCTTCGGCCATCTTGCCCAGCCCGTGATAGATCGAGCCGAACGCCACGTTGGCCCAGTGCTCCGCGCCCATCACATCCAGCTGCCGGCGGACCTGATATCCGTTGAGCGGCTTGTCGAGCAGGCAACCGAGGACGAGCACACGGGTCGAAGAAGACATATTCAAGTTTGTAGTCAAATTTGAACCCATGTCAAGGTCATAAACTGAGCCGCATGACTGAACGACCGATCGCGCTGGTCACCGGCGCCTCCCGCGGTGTGGGCGAAGCGATTGCCAGGGCGCTGGCGCCCACGCACCACGTCATCCTCGGCGGCCGCGACCGCGACGCGCTGGCCGCCCTCGCGGCCGAGTTGCCCGACGCCAGAGCGTGGCCGGTCGAGCTGACCGAGGTCACCGAGGCCGACGCGGCGGGCGTCGAGCGGCTCGACCTGCTCGTGCACAGCGCCGGGATCGGCCTGCTCGGCAAGGTCGCGGAACTCACGACCGACGTGTGGCGCAGGACGATGGAGCTCAACGTGATCGCCGTCGCCGAGCTCACCCGGCTGCTGCTGCCCGCCCTCAGAGCGGCCGGCGGTCACGTGGTCTGCGTCAACTCCGGCGCCGGGCTCCGGGCGAACCCCGGCTGGGGCGCCTACGCGGCCAGCAAGTTCGCGCTGCGAGCCTTCGCCGACGCGCTGCGCCAGGAGGAGGCCGAGCTCAGGGTGACCACCATCTACCCGGGCCGGGTGGACACCGACATGCAGCGCGGCGTCCGTGAGCACGAGGGCGGCGACTACGAGCCGGACAAATACCTCAAGCCCGAGTCCGTGGCCCGCGCGGTGCTGGCCGCCGTCAACGCCGGGCCCGACGCGCACCTGACCGAGCTCACGCTGCGGCCCAGCGCGGGCCCGGTCAACTGAATGGATTCATTCACTACAGTGTCCTCATGCGAGGCGGGGGTCGTCGCTCTCGCGAACGTTCTGGAGGACCTGTGTCGGTGACCTACTGGTGCGAGCACGCCTGGCTGCCCGACGGCGTCCGCGAAAGCGTGCTCATCAGGGTCGACGGGACCCGGGTCGCCGACGTGACGCAGGGCGACCCCGACGGCGCCGAATGCCTGGCGGGCCTGACGGTGCCCGGCCTGGCCAACGCCCACTCCCACGCCTTCCACCGGGCGCTGCGCGGCATCACGCAGGCGGGGGCGGGCGACTTCTGGACCTGGCGCGAGCGGATGTACGAGGTGGCCGCGGCGCTCGACCCCGATCGCTACCTCGCGCTGGCCAGGGCCGCCTACGCGGAGATGGCGCTGGCGGGGGTCACCTGCGTGGGGGAGTTCCACTACCTGCACCACGCGCCGGGCGGCCGGCCCTACGACGACGCGAACGCGATGGGCCACGCGCTCATCCAGGCCGCCCGAGAGGCGGGCCTGCGCATCGCGCTGCTCGACACCTGCTACCTGACGGGTGGCATCGGCACGGGCGCGGCGGCCGGTGGCGGCACGAGCCTGGTGGGGGCGCAGGTGCGCTTCGGTGACGGGGACGCCGACCGGTGGGCGGGCCGGGCCGAGGAGCTGGCCGCCGCCTACAAGGGGCAGCCCGACGTGGAGATCGGCGCGGCCGTCCACTCGGTGCGGACCGTGCCGGCGGAGCAGATGCCGGTGGTCGCCGAGTTCTCCCGCCACCACGCGGCGCCGCTGCACGCGCACGTCTCCGAGCAGCGGGCCGAGAACGCCGCGTGCGTGGAGATGTACGCGGCCAGCCCGGTGCAGGTGCTGCACGAGCGGGGCGTGCTCGGGCCGCGCTCCACCGCCGTCCACGCCACCCACCTGAGCGACGTCGACATCGAGCTGCTCGCCCAGTCGGGCACGCACATCTGCATGTGCCCCACCACCGAACGCGACCTGGCCGACGGCATCGGGCCCGCCAGGACGCTGTTCGACCGCGGCGCGCCCATCACGCTCGGCTCCGACAGCCATGCCGTCGTCGACCTGTTCGAGGAGGCCCGGGCGGTCGAGCTGGACGAACGGCTGGCCAGCGGCGAACGCGGCCACTGGCGCGCCGACGAGCTCCTGACCGCCGCCACGGCCGCCGGCCACACCTCGCTGGGCTTCCCGGACGCAGGACTGCTGGTGCCGGGGGCCTGGGCGGACCTGGTCTCCGTACGCCTCGACTCGGTCCGTACGGCGGGCGCCGGTGGGGTGGAGGCGGTGGTGTTCGCGGCGACGGCGGCCGACGTGCACGCGGTGATCTCAGGTGGCCGGCGCGTCGTGTCGGACGGACGGCACACGCTGGGCGACGTGGGCGCCATGCTGACCGAGGCGATTGGACGGGTTCGATGACCTCTGTACTGTTCGACGGGATCAAGCTGCTCTACACCGGGGATCCGGAGCGCGAGGAGATCGAGGACGCGGCGCTGGTCGCCGAGGACGGCCTGGTCACCTGGGTGGGTCCGGCGGAGCGGGCGCCGGACGCCGACGAGCGGGTGGACGCCGGGGGCCGGGCCGTCATCCCGGGGTTCGTGGACAGCCACGCGCACCTGGTGTTCGCCGGCGACCGGACGCACGAGTTCCAGGCGCGCATGTCCGGCGTGCCCTACACCGGTGGCGGCATCAGGACCACGGTCGCCGCCACGCGCGCGGCCTCCGACGCGGAGCTGGCGACGAGAGCCGCCGCCCTGGTCGGCGAGATGCGGGCGCAGGGCACCACGACCGTGGAGATCAAGAGCGGCTACGGGCTGACCGTCGAGGACGAACGGCGCTCGCTGGAGATCGCCACCGGGCTGACCGACGAGACCACCTACCTCGGGGCGCACGTGGTGCCCTCGGGCATCGCGGCCGACGACTACGTGGGGCTCGTCACCGGCGAGATGCTGCGGGCGTGCGCGCCGTACGCCAAGTGGGTGGACGCCTTCTGCGAGCGCGGCGCCTTCGACGGCGACCAGACCAGAGCGGTGCTGGAGGCCGGGATCAAGGCGGGGCTGCAGGCCAGAGTGCACGCCAACCAGCTCGGCGAGGGGCCTGGCGTGCGGATCGCCTGCGAGCTGGGCGCCGCCTCGGCCGACCACTGCACCCACCTGACCGCCGCCGACGTCGACGCGCTGGCCGCCTGCGCCCCGAAGGACGCCCCCGGCACCGTGGCGACGCTGCTGCCCGGCGCCGAGTTCTCCACCCGCTCGCCGTACCCTGACGCCAGGAGGCTGCTCGACGCGGGGGCGGTCGTCGCGCTGGCCACCGACTGCAATCCCGGCTCCTCCTACACCTCGTCGATGGCGTTCTGCGTGGCGCTGGCCGTGCGGGAGATGGGCATGACGCCGCTGGAGGCGATCAGGGCGGCGACCCGTGGCGGGGCCCGCGCGCTGCGGCGTACGGACGTAGGCTGGCTGCTACCGGGAGCCCGCGCGGACCTCGTCGTGCTCGACGCTCCTTCCTACGTGCATCTCGCCTATCGGCCGGGTGTTCCCCTCGTTCACCAGGTGTTTCTCGGTGGTCTCCTCCTTTAGGAGGACATCCAGAACCGTCCCCTGGTCGTAGCCCTTTAGGGAATCTTTGCATCTGGCCGGACGTTGGCCGGATAAGAACGTAGCTGCGGAACGAGGTGCCTGGGGATGGCAAGGCCTACGGGGAGTCGCACGCAGGAGCAGCACGTCGCTGATCGCGATCTGCTGGGGACCTACCTGGCGGAGATCGGGCGGGTCCCGCTGCTGACGGCGGAGGAAGAGGTGGAGCTCGCCAAGCGCATCGAGGCGGGCCTCTTCGCCGAGCAACTGCTCGACAGCGGGGGTGCGGAGCCGCGCATCGGTGACGCGGCCGATGAGGAGCTGGAGCGCGTCGCGATCTCCGGCCAGCGGGCGAAAGACGAGTTCATCCAGGCCAACCTGCGCCTGGTGGTGGCGGTGGCCCGCAAATACTCGGGGCGCGGGATGCCGCTGATCGACCTGGTCCAGGAGGGGAACCTGGGGCTGGTCCGGGCGGTGGAGAAGTTCGACTACAAGCGGGGCTACAAGTTCTCGACGTACGCCACGTGGTGGATCAGGCAGTCCGTGGGCCGGGCCATCCACGAGCAGGCGCGGCCGGTGCGGCTGCCCACCCACGCGGGTGAGCAGATGACCAGGCTGATGCGGGTGCGCCGGGACATGCTGGCCGAGTTCGACGTCGAACCGACCGACGAGGACCTCGCCGGGATCCTGGAGCTGCCGATCGAGCGGGTCAAGGAGCTGCGCCGCTGGGCGTCCGACCCGGTGTCGCTGCAGCTCGGCGTGGGCGACGAGGACGAGACCGAGCTGGGCGACATGATCGCCGACGAGACCTGGGCCGACCCGGAGCAGCAGGCGATCGACATCCTGGAGCGCGAACGGCTCGACCAGTGGCTCACCGACCTCGAAGGTGACACGCGCGACATGCTGCGCTGGCGCTACGGGCTGGTGGACGGCCGCGAGCACACGCTGACCGAGGTGGGCGAACGCTACGGCATCGGACGCGACCGCGCCCGCCGCATCGAACGCGACGCGCTCGCTCGCCTCCGGAAGATGGCCACCGCGGCGGCTTGACAAGCAGTTTCTTTTACGGCAGAGCACGGTGGGCCCCACCCACCGTGCTCGGTTGCCGTCTGTCCAGGGGCACGCTCCTCCGGTGGAGCGGGCTGAGCGCCGTGACGTGCGCACTCTTGGCCCCGTCCGTGGATTGAGCTGATCGCCGTGCTCTCTACGGGCAATGCAGGATGCGCCGGAGGAACTCCTCGACCGCCGCCTCCGCCGTTTCACGGGAGCCGCCTCTGGCGACCAGCAGGGCGCTCTCGTTGATCGCGGCCAGCAGCATGTGAGCGTGCAGGTCCAGGAAGTCGGCGGGGATCGCGCCCGTGGTGCGCAGCGCGCCCTTCAGCATGCCGAAGGAGTAGCGCTCCTCCATCGCCCGCCACTTCTCCCACCCCAGCACCGACGGCGCGTCGATCAGCACGATGCGCTGGATCACCGGGTCGCCAGCGAGCCTGATCCAGGCCAGAACGCCGGCCCGAAGCGACTCGGCGGGGTCGGTGATGCCCGCGACCGCCTCGACGATCTTGGCGCCGATCCCCGCCTCGGTCGCCTCCAGCACCGCCTCGAACAGCGCGTCCTTACCCGCGTAGTGGTGGTAGAGGGCGCCTCTGCTCAGGCCCGACTCCTGGAGGACCGCCTCGATCGAGGTGCCCTCGTAGCCGTGCTCGGCGAACAGCCGCGTGGCGATCGCGAGGAGCTGGTCGCGGGTGGCCGCGCCGCGTTCCGCCTTGAGGTTCATGGAACCACTGTAGAAGCGGACCTCTGCCCGCAGGCCATAGACAAACCGACAGTCGGTCTGTAATTTCATATACCGACAGTCGGTTTTTAATCTAGGCATGAGGACACAAGATCATGAACGACATCAGTTACGTGGACGTCGGCGACGGACCGGTCGCCCTGTTCGTGCACGGCGTAGGCACCAGCTCCTACCTCTGGCGCAACGTCATCGCCGAGCTGCGCGACGAGCGCCGGTGCGTGGCGATCGACCTGCCCCTGCACGGCGGCAGCGCGCCGCGCGACGATCTCTCGATCCCCGCGCTGGCCGAGGCGGTGGAGGAGCTCTGCGCCGAGCTCGGGCTGGATCAGGTCGACCTGGTCGCCAACGACACGGGCGGCGCGGTGGCGCAGGTCTTCGCCGTACGGCACCCGGAGCGGCTGCGCTCACTCACGCTCACCAACTGCGACGTCCACACCAACACGCCGCCGGAGACCTTCCAGCCCACGGTCGACCTGGCCGCCCGGGGCGAGCTCGCGCCCTTGACCGTTGCCCTGCTGGACCAGCCGGAGCTGCTGGCCCGGACGGCGCTCGGCGACGGCTATGAGCGCATCGACGATCCGGCGGACCTGGTCGAGCACTACCTGCGGCCGATCTTCGACAAGCCCGATGGCGGGCGGGCCTTCGAGCGGCTGCTGACCTCGATCGACGCCAAGGACATGATCGCGATCGAGCCGCTGCTCACCGTGCTGGCCGTGCCGACCCTGGTGGTGTGGGGGACCGGCGACGTCTTCTTCGACGTGAGCTGGGCCCGCTGGCTGCGCGACACGATCCCTGGCGTCAAGGAGATCGTGGAGATCGAGGGCGGGCGGCTGTTCTTCCCCGACGAGCGGGCCGGCGAGCTGGTGCCGCACCTGCGCCGGTTCTGGGGCTGATCAGGCGAGCGGGGCCAGATACTTGTCCAGGTCGTCGAGGATCCCGCCGGCGGCCGTGACGCCGATGCCGAGCATCCACACCTCGTCGTCCACGTTGTGGGCGTTGCCCGACTTGACCGCCCCGAGGTTCTTCCAGAGCGGGCCGCCGGTCACCGCCGCCTGACTCTTGGCCGCCGCCTGGCCGTACGCGGTGTAGAAGACGGCGTCGGCGTCGGCCTGGGCGATGTTCTCCTGGCTCAGCTTGCCGAAGCGCTTGTCCTGCTGCGTGGCCAGCATCTGCGTCTCCGGGCGGGGGATGCCGGCGTCGCCGACGACGATGCCGCTGAACGACTCGGGGCCGTACATCCGGATCTCCGTCGGCATGAAGCGGACGATGCTCACCTTCAGCTTCGCGTACTTGGCGCCGACCTGCTTGGCCCGCGCCTCGTAGGCCGACAGCAGCCCGGCCGCCTGGTCCTTCTTGCCCAGGGCCTCGGCGTCGAGCAGGAAGTTCTGCTTCCAGGTGACGCCGACCTTCTCCGTGAACACGGTCGGGGCGATCTTGCTGAGCTTGTCGTAGAAGGCCGCCTGCCGGAACTTGGTGCCGAGGATGAGGTCCGGCTTGAGCGCCATGATGGCCTCGATGTTCGGCTGCTGAAGGGTGCCGACCGCCTTGGTCGCGGACAGCGCCGAGCCGAGGTACTTCGGCCACGCCTGGCTCTCGGTCGCCTGGGCCGCGCCCACGGGGGCCAGGCCCAGCGAGACCATCGTGTCGAGTTTGTCGGTGTCGAGAACCACGACCCGCTTCGGCGCCATCGGCACCTTCGTCTGGCCCATGGCGTGGGTGACCGTCCTGGTCGGCCCCGCCTGCTGGGGAGTGGTGGAGGTGCCGCAGGCGGCGAGCACGAGAAGGGGCAGCAGGAACGCCAGACGCATTGGGGGATCCCTTGATCGATTAGGTTAGGCAAGCCTAAGTCTATGCCTGAATATTCGGAACGCGCGGTCCGAAACATGGACGAAACACCAGTGGGACGAGATTCACGAATGTGAAACACACCCGGTCGAGCCACGAAACGCCGGGCGAACACGCTGTGGCCACACGTCACATGTAAGGAGGGTCGCGTCGTGAAGATCGACAGCGGCACGACGGCCTGGATGCTAGCGGCCACCGCGCTGGTGCTGCTCATGACACCAGGGCTCGCGTTTTTCTACGGGGGCATGACCAGGGCCAAGAGTGTCCTGAACATGATGATGATGTCGTTCGTCAGCATCATCACCGTCACCATCGCCTGGGTGCTCTACGGGCACTCGCTGGCGTTCACCGACAACAGCATGTCGTGGCTGAACAACTTCGTCGGTGGTCTCGACGCCCTCGGGCTGCAGAGCCTGGTCGAGACGGCCACCAAGCCCGACGGCACCGGCATGCCCAGCCTGGTCTTCTCGGCCTTCCAGCTGACGTTCGCCATCATCACCGTCGCCCTGATCAGCGGTGCCATCGCCGACCGGGCCAAGTTCGGCGCCTGGGTGCTGTTCAGCTTCATCTGGGCGAGCATCGTCTACTTCCCCGTCGCCCACTGGGTGTGGGGCACCGGCTGGCTGAACGCCCTGGGCATCGAGGACTTCGCCGGCGGCACGGTAGTCCACATCAACGCCGGTGCCGCGGCGCTGGCGCTGGCCCTGGTGCTGGGTAAGCGCAAGGGCTGGCGCAAGGAGCCGATGCGGCCGCACAACCTGACACTGGTGCTGCTCGGTGTGGGCCTCCTGTGGTTCGGCTGGTTCGGTTTCAACGCGGGCTCCGAGCTGGCGGTCGACGGCACGGCCGGCCTGGCGTTCATGAACACCCAGATCGCCACCGCCGTCGCGGCCGGCGCCTGGA
The DNA here is from genome assembly GCF_020215705.1 of Nonomuraea aurantiaca. GTDB lineage: Bacteria > Actinomycetota > Actinomycetes > Streptosporangiales > Streptosporangiaceae > Nonomuraea > Nonomuraea aurantiaca. The sequence goes on from NZ_JAIWNB010000002.1 coordinate 725,947, forward strand.
TCGTGGTGGAGAAGCTGCGCGACGGCCACGCCACCAGCCTCGGCGTCGCCTCCGGCGCGGTCGCCGGTCTGGTCGCCATCACCCCCGCCTGTGGGTTCATCGACCCCTGGGCCGCGATGCTGCTCGGCCTGATCGCCGGCGCGGTGTGCGCCTACGCGGTCGGCCTGAAGTACCGCTTCAACTTCGACGACTCGCTCGACGTGGTCGGCGTGCACCTGGTGGGCGGCGTGATCGGCGCCGTCTCGCTCGGCTTCCTGGCCGTGTACCCCTTCCTGGACCAGCAGAACAAGGGCCTCTTCTACGGCGGCGGCTTCACCCAGCTCGGGCTGCAGGTGCTCGGCCCGATCGCGATCGGCGGTTACTCCTTCATCGTGACCTGGGTCATCGGTAAGATCATCGACAAGACGATGGGCTTCCGCATCCCGGTCGAGGACGAGGTCACCGGCATCGACGTCACCACCCACGCCGAGACGGGATACGACCTCGGCACGGTCCACGCCTCGGGCGTGAGCTCCCCGAACGGCCCTCTGGCCCCGGTAACCAAGAAGGTGGAAGCATGAGGCTCATCACCGCCGTCATCAAGCCGTTCAAGCTGGACGACGTGAAGGCCGCCCTCGAACAGTTCGGCGTCAAGGGCATGACGGTCAGCGAGGCGAGCGGCTACGGCCGACAGCGCGGCCACACCGAGGTCTACCGCGGCGCCGAATACCAGGTGGACCTGGTCCCCAAGGTGCGCCTCGAGGTGCTGACCGAGGAGGAGGACGCCGAGGACGTGATCGATGTCATCGTCAAGGCGGCCCAGACAGGCAAGATCGGTGACGGCAAGGTCTGGTCCGTCCCGGTCGACACGGTGATCCGGGTCCGCACCGGAGAACGGGGTCCAGAGGCCCTGTGAGGGGTGAGGCTCGTACTTACGCCGCGGCCCGCAAGGAGCGGGCCGCGGACACTGACCGCTGGCTCAAAGACCTCTTCCGCACGGCGAGTGACGGCGAGCACGTCGCACTGGTCGCCGTGGGGAGCCTGGGGCGCGGCGAGCTGGCCCCCGGCAGCGACCTCGACCTCGTCCTCCTGCACAACGGCAGGGACGACGTGGCGCGGATCGCCGAACGCGTCTGGTATCCGATCTGGGACTCCGCCGTCGGCCTCGACCACTCGGTGCGAACCGTGGACGAGGCCGTGGCGGTCGCCCGCGACGATCTCAAAGCCGTGCTGGGCCTCATCCAGGCCAGGCACATAGCGGGCGATCCCGAGCTGACGAAGAAGGCCAGGGAGTCCGTGCTCGCCGAGTGGCGCGCCGACTCCCGCCGCCGGCTCGGCGAGCTGCGTGAGGCGGCGGACCGGCGCGCTCAGGTCAGCGGCGAGCTGGCCTTCCTTCTCGAACCCGACCTCAAGGACGGCCGCGGCGGCCTTCGCGACGTCCAAGCCATGCAGGCCGTGGCAGCGGCCTGGGTCGCCTCCGCGCCCGGTCCCCGGGCGCGTGAGGCTTATGAGTTCATCCTCGACGTACGCCACGCCCTGCACATCGTCACCGCGCGGAGCGCCGACAGGCTCGTGCTCCAGGAACAGGAAGCCGTCGCCGGGCTGCTCGGGCTGCTCGATGCCGAGGCGCTGATGCGCAGGCTCGCCGAGGCGGGCCGGACGATCTCCCACGCCTTCGACGCCACGTGGCGCACGGTTGACAGGCTGGTGTCGGGACCGGCTCCACGGGGACGCCGACCGCTGGCTGACGGCGTGGTCGAGCACGGCGGTGAAGTGGTGCTCGCCCGTGGCGTCGACCCGCGCAAGGACCCGGTCCTGGTGCTGCGTGCCGCCGCCGCGGCGGCCGACTCGGGGCTGCCGCTCGCCCCCGCCACCATGTCCGTTCTGGCCGCTCAGTCGCCTCCGATGCCCGTGCCGTGGCCCGAGGAGGCCCGTGATGCGCTGGTGTCCATCCTGGGCGCGGGCCGGGCCGCCGTTCCGGTCTGGGAGGAACTTGACCAAGCGGGCATTTTGGTCAGGCTGCTTCCTGACTGGGAGCGCGTACGGCACCGTCCGCAGCGCCACCCGATCCACCGGTTCACCGTCGACCGGCACCTGATCGAGGCCGCCGCCAACGCCGCCAGCCACACGCGCGAGGTTTCCCGCCCCGACCTGCTGCTGATCTCGGCGCTGCTGCACGACATCGGCAAGGGCTGGCCCGGTGACCACTCGGTGACCGGCGAGGTCGTGGTCCGCGACATCGGGACCCGCATCGGCCTGCCCGCCGCCGACGTCGAGACGCTCGCCACCGTCGTACGCCACCATCTGCTGCTGCCCGAGACCGCGACCCGCAGGGACCTCGACGACCCCGTCACGATCGAGAAGGTCGCCGGCACGGTCGGGTCGCGCGAGGTGCTGGACCTGCTCGCCGCGCTGGCCGTCTCCGACGGGCACGCCACCGGCCCGGCCGCCTGGAACGCGTGGAAGGCCGGGCTCGTCGCCGACCTCGTACGCCGCGTCCGCTCCGTGCTCTCCGGCGCGCCGCCGCCCAAGCCGCCCAGCCTCTCGGCCGAGCAGGCCGCGCTGGCCCGGCACGGCGGCGCCGCCATCCGCGTCCATGGGGGAGCCGTCACGGTCGTCGCCCCCGACCGGGCCGGGCTCCTGTGGAGCGCCGCCGGCGTACTGGCCGCGCATCGCTTGATCGTCCGCTCCGCCTCGTCCGCTGCCGCCGGTTCCACGGCGGTGATCGAGTTCTCCGTCATCCCCGAATACGGCTCGCCGCCGGACCCCGCCACTCTGGAGGCCGATCTCCGTCTGGTCCTTGCTGGGCGTCTTGACATCGAGCAGCGTCTTGCCCGCCGTACGAGGTCTATGAGACCCCCTCGCGTTCCTGTCGCTCCACCCCGTGTCACCTTGGTAGACGATGCCTCCGCGACCGCTACCGTGGTCGAAGTCAGGGCCCATGACAGACCGGGACTCCTGTGGCGCATTGGACGGGCTTTCGGCGAATGTGGTCTTGACGTGAGGGCCGCTCGCGTGGAGACTCTCGGCGCGGAGGCGGTGGACGTCTTCTACGTGGTCGATCGTGCCGGACGGCCCCTCAGCGACGGCGCCCAGCGGACCCAAGTCCGCGATCAGGTGCTTGCGGCGCTTCGATAACCAACAGCACACATGAGTTACGGGTATGTTTTGCAGCGACGTGCCCGTTTTGCCGGGAAAGTCGGTTGCTTTACCTAGTGGACGGGCTGAACCCGCCGACGGAACGGGATGATTGAGGGGTAGCGGAAGCAGTGACTACGGGGAACTCTGAAGGCGGCCAAACCGCCAGGCAGGCCCGCGGAAAGCGGCTGCTGCCCCGGCTGGGGCTGCGTAACTGGCGCGTGAGATGGCGTCTCACCGCGCTGGTCCTCGTTCCCACCATGGCGGGGGTCGTGCTCGGGGGAGCGCGCGTGGTGGGCTCGGTCCAGAGCATCGGCGACTACGACCGCACGGCGCTCGCCGCGGAGCAGGCCGGTCACATCCGCGACCTGGTGCAGGCGCTCGGGCTGGAGCGTGACACCGGCGGCTGGCTGGCCGCCTCCAGCAAGGTGCGCAAGAAGCTCACCGAGCCGTACAAGGAGCGCAAGGCGAAGGTCGACGCGCTGGTCAAGACCGTGCAGGCCGACATGGCGGTCATGGACGAGTCCTACGGCGACCGCGTGCTCAACGCGGTCAAGCGGGCCCGCTACGACTTCAACGTCCTGAACAGGACCCGCAGCGAGGGCCAGAAGGACACCACCCGCTACGACTCGCTGCTCGACACGCTGCTCAAGCTGCACGACGAGCTGAGCCTGCTCAGCGACGACTCGCAGATCATCGGCCAGTTCCGCGCGCTGAGCGCGCTGGCGCGCGCGAAGGAGGAGGTGTCCAAGCAGCGTGTCCAGCTGCTCAAGGGCTACTACAACTCCGCGAGCGTGGACGCCAAGGAGGTCGAGCGGTTCATCGCCTCCAACGCCAGGCAGCGCGCGGAGATCGCCTCCGTCGGCCAGGAGGCCGGACCGGTCGTCGGCCTCGCGCTGTCGAAGGCGCTGACGGCGCCCGAGTACTACAACACCGAGCTGACCAAGGCCCGCGCCATCACGCTCGCCGCCGGCAAGGCGCCGGGCGTCAGGATCAGGGACGACCTGCTCGCCCAGACCGACCGCAAGAAGCCGGCGCCGGACCAGTGGTTCGACGACAACGCCACCGCCATCGACATCCTGCACTCCATCGAGGTCGACCTGAGCCAGAAGGTGGCGCTGCGCAGCCAGGAGCTACGCGACTCCGAGACCCGAAACGCGATCATCGCCGGTGTGCTCATCGTCGCGCTGCTGCTGCTCGTCCTGCTGTTCACCGTCGCGATCGCCCGCTCGATGGTCACGCCGCTGCGCCGCCTGCGCACCGAGGCCCTGGAGATCGCCGGGTTCCGGTTGCCCGACGTGGTGCGCAAGCTCCGCGTCACCGGTGACGCCCCCGCCGACGTCCGCCCGATCGAGATCGAGGGCGACGACGAGATCGGCGACGTGGCCAGGGCCTTCGACCAGGTGCACCGCCAGGCCGTACGGCTGGCGGGCGAGGAGGCCGACCTCCGCAGCAACATCAGCTCGATGTTCGTCAACCTCTCGCGCCGCACCCAGACGCTGGTCGAGCGGCAGATCTCGCTGATCGATGGCCTGGAGAAGGGCGAGCAGGACGGCGCCCGCTTGGCCGACCTGTTCAAGCTCGACCACCTGGCCACCCGCATGCGGCGCAACTCGGAGAACCTCCTGGTCCTGGCCGGGCACGAGGCCACCCGCAGGCGCAGCCAGCCGGCCAAGCTGGTCGACGTGGTCCGCGCGGCGCTGTCGGAGGTCGAGGGCTACGAGCGCGTGCAGGTCAAGGTGCACCGGGCCACCTCGGTGCTCGGCAGCGCCGCCAACGACCTCGTCCACCTGGTGGCCGAGCTGGTCGAGAACGCCATCCAGTTCTCCCCGAACAACTCCAACGTCGTGGTGTCGAGCAGCCTCATCGAAGGCGGCGGCGCGCTGCTGTCGGTGAACGACGTCGGCATCAGCATGACCGAGGACGAGCTCGCCGAGGCCAACCGCCGCCTGGCCGAGCCGCCGGTCGTGGACGTGTCGGTGTCGCGGCGGATGGGCCTGTTCGTGGTCGGCCGGCTGGCGCTGCGCCACGGCATCCGGGTCCAGCTGCGCAAGGGCGAAGGCGCCGGGCTGATCGCCATGGTGCTGCTGCCCCCGTCGCTGATCCCCGACGGCTCCCGGCCACCGCTGCCCCAGCGGCCCGCGTTCGGCGCCGGCACGCCGCCGAACGGCATGCCCGCGAACGGCGCGCCTGCGGCCACGCCGACCAACGGCGTGCCCGCGCCCAACGGCACGTTCCGGTCGTTCGCCAGCTTCGACTCCTTCGACACCGGCGCCGGGGCATCGCGTCCCCCCTTCACGGCCGACACGGACGGCGGGGCCCACCGGCCGTCCTTCGACTCGGGCAACTACCCGTCGTACCCGAGCCAGTCGCCGTCGTACCCCGACCCGGGTCAGCCGCCGTCGTATCCCACTCCGGACCAGGGAGCGCGGTCGCCCGGCCGGGCGTATCCGGCGCAGCCGCCGGCGTCCGGGCCGCGCTATCCGGCCCAGCCCCCGGCGTACCCCAGCCAGGAGCGCACCGGCTCCTTCCCCTCCTACCCCGGTCCCGGCTCTGATGGTGCGTTCCAGACGCCCTACAGCACCGGTGAGCCGCGCAGGCAGGACGCTCCGCCGTCGGTGGACGTCTCGCCCATGGAGCCCGGCCAGGAGGAGTTCCTGCCCATCTTCGCCGCCGTGGAATCCGCCTGGTTCCGCCGGCCGACGGAAGAGCGGGCACCGGATTCGCCGAGCCGGGATGAGTCGACCCCCACACAAGCCATACTCTCTGTGGAGGATTCGTGGCGAAACCCCGCTGACGCCGGTTGGCAGGCGGCGGCCGCCGCGAGCGATCCCAGCCTTGGGGGCACCACGTCCTCGGGGCTACCCAAGCGCACTCCCAAGGCGAACCTGGTTCCTGGTACGGCCGGCCAACCGCAGCAGTCGCAGCGGCAGGCCCCGATGCCACCGGTCTCCGCCGAGCGATCGCGCAGCAGGTTGGCGAGCTTCCAGCAGGGAGTACGCCGGGGTCGTGCGGAAGTACGTGGACAGGAGGAACAACAGTGATTGAGCGTCCTGCCGGGGAGGGCGAGTGACCACCCTTAGCCATGAGGCCCACAGGTTCGACTGGCTGATCACCGACTTCGTGCGGAACACGCCCGGAGTCGCGCATGCCGTCGTCGTCTCGGCCGACGGCCTCTGCCTGGCCAGCTCCGAGGGCTTCCCGCCGGACCGCGCCGACCAGCTCGCCGCGGTGTCCGCGGGCCTGCTGAGCCTGACGGTGGGCGCGTCCCGGGTGTTCGAGGGCGGCTCCGTGTCGCAGACCGTCGTCGAGATGCAGCGCGGGCTGCTCGTCGTGATGGCGATCAGCGACGGCTCCGTCCTGACCGTGTTGGCGGGGATCGACTGCGACATGGGACTGGTGGCGTATCAGATGACGCTGCTCGTCGACCGGGCGGGCCAGGCGCTGACGCCGGCCCTGCGCGCGGAGCTTCAGGCGGCCAGGACGCGGTGATGCAATGGAACTGATGGGGGAGGGCCGTGTACGGCGTTGACGGAACCGGGGACGATGAGCCCCTGTTCCGTCCGTACGCGGTGACCGGCGGCCGCTCAGAGCCGCGTTACCACCTGGCGATGGAGACGCTGATCTCGTCGATGTCCATACCGGATGACGAGATGTCCATGCTCACTCCCGAGCAGGAGGCCATCATGCAGCTCTGTCGTACGTTCCGGTCGGTCGCCGAGATCTCGGCCCTGCTCCGCGTCCCGCTGGGCGTGGCTCGAGTGCTCGTGGCGGACATGTCCGACGAAGGACTTGTCCGCCTGCACCAGCCACGTCTCAGCGAGGGACAGCCAGACCTCAATATGCTCGAAAGGGTGCTCAGTGGACTTCGCAGGCTCTAGCCCCGGCCTCACGTCGACGAAGATCGTCGTCGCGGGCGGGTTCGGCGTCGGCAAGACGACGTTCGTGGGGGCGGTGTCCGAGATCCTGCCGCTCACCACAGAAGCGGTCATGACCGACGCGTCCGCGGGCATCGACGACCTCGGCATGACGCCGAACAAGCAGACGACGACCGTCGCCATGGACTTCGGGCGCGTGTCGTTGGACCGTGACCTGATCCTCTACCTGTTCGGCACGCCCGGACAGCACCGGTTCTGGTTCATGTGGGACGACCTCGTGCGCGGCGCGATCGGCGCCGTGGTGCTGCTCGACACGCGGCGCCTGGCCGACAGCTTCCCGGCGATCGACTACTTCGAAGAGGCCAAGCTGCCGTTCGTGGTGGGCGTCAACGGCTGGGAGGGCCAGTTCCCGCACTCGGAGGAAGAGGTGCGCGAGGCGCTGGCGCTGTCGTCGAACGTGCCGATCGTGCGTACGGACGCGCGGCACCGCGAGTCGGTGAAGGGGACGCTGATCTCCCTCGTCGAGCACGTCGTTCGCCTACGTGCGGCGCCCGTCTCCTAGCGGGCATCATGGGGATCGCGCTCGCGGCCGCTGCCGTGGTGCTCGGCGTGGCCGTCTGGTGGGCCCGCCGTGTCTTCATCTCCGGCTCGGTCGGCTCATCTGACCCGGTTGCGGCCGGGCACGGGGCGGGGTGGGCGGCGCGGCTGGACGAAGAGGCCGCGACTGCGCTGCTGGAAGGTCTGAGGGCCTACGCCGACGCGGGGAACGCGGTGGACATGGGCGGGGAACGCGGCGTCCTGACGGTCTTCGAGCCGCCGCGGCTCATCTCGCTCGACCTGCTCGCCGGCCGGTTCGCCGCCCGGGGGCCGGAGGCCATGCACGATCCGCAGACCACGGTCGGCGCGCTGCTGGCCGGGTTCCTGGCCGTCGAGGAGCCGGGGGTGCTGCACCTGCGCCCAGGTTGGGCGGATGGCGAGGGCTTCGCCGCCAGGGTGCGCGCGATCGTCCGCTCCGAAATCGCCGTGCCGGATGGAGGCGCCCTGGGTGTGCTGGGGATCGCCGTGCCGGGTGACGACGGGCGGCCCGGCACCACGCTGCTGCTCGACCTGGCCCGAATCCGTGACCAGTACGACGAGTCGCGGGCCCGGCAGCCGGGGGCGCCCGACGAGGTGGTGCTCCGCAGCGTGCTGACGAGCGCGATCGCCAACGGCGGCCCTGGCCTGACCTGGACCGTGCCACCTACGGAACGGCAACTCGGCAACGCGCTCGCCACCGTCGGCCTGCCTGAGCGCCGCGCCGCACCCGCCGTCAAGCAAGCGGCCGACCACTAGCGGAACCGGCCGTGCCGGGGATCGTCAGGCCGATCCGGCGTCCCTTCCGGAGCGTGGCCTGCTAGGCCGATCCGGCCCGTCGGGTGATCAGGGCGTCGATGCCGTCCAGGACGCGTTCGAGGCCGAACTCGAAGGCGTGCTCCGCGCTGTAGGCGCCGCCCAGGGCCTCCGCCGCGGCCTGGCCGACGCGGGAGGCCGTGGGCCAGCGCGACGCGTCAGAGATTCGGCTGAGGAACGGGGCGTGCGCCGCCCACCACTGCTCGTCCGTCAGCCCGGTCTGGCTCTCCGCCTGCGCGGCCTCCACCGCCCCCCTGGCCGTGCCGTGCACGAACCCGGTCACCAGGGTGATCACCGAGTCCATCTCCACGTCCGTCAGCCCGATGCCCTCGACGGCGCGCAGCTCGTAGTCGTACTTGGCCGTGGTGTTCGGTCCCAGCACCGGGCGGCTGATCGCCACTTGCAGGAGCCAGGGGTGGCGGTGGTAGAGGGCCCAGTTCTCCTTGGCGATGAGCGTCAGCCTGCTCCGCCAGTCGCCGGGAACGTCCTCCGGCCTGGCCGTCTCGCCGTACACGGTGTCGAGCATGAGGTCGAGCAGCTCCGGCTTGCCCGGTACGTACGTGTAGAGCGACATCGTGCCGACGCCCAGCCGCTCGGCGACGCGGCGCATCGACAGTGCCGGGAGGCCGTCGGCGTCGGCCACCTCGATGGCGGCACGGACGATCCGGTCGACGCTCAGGTCGGGCTTGCCCTTGCGGCTGGTCCGCTCGCTGGTGCGCCAGAGCAGGGCCAGGCTGCGTGCCGGGTCGCCCTTGCCGGAGTACTCGATGGTCACCTCCGTACGGTACACCGTACGGTTGCGGGCTTGAATCGTATACTGTACGGTACAACGTACGGAGTTTAGGGAGGCGCCATGGCGGCGGTAATCGCACAGAGCCTGCGCAAGGCGTACGGCAAGAAGACGGCCCTTGACGGCTTCGACCTGGAAGTGGCCGAAGGCACGGTCTGCGGGCTGCTCGGCCCGAACGGCGCGGGCAAGACCACGGCCGTCCGCATCCTCACCACGCTCCTGCGCCCGGACGGCGGCCGCGCGGAGGTGGCCGGGTTCGACGTGGCGGCCCGCCCCCGGCTGGTACGGCGGAGCATCGGCCTCGTCGGCCAGCACGCGGCGGTGGACGAGGTGCTGACCGGCAGGCAGAACCTGGAGCTGTTCGGCCGCCTCTACCACCTGGACGCCCGCGCGGCCAGGGGACGGGCCGCCGAGCTGCTGGACGCGTTCGACCTGGAGCATCCGGGCCCCGTCAAGGAGTATTCGGGCGGCATGCGGCGCCGGCTCGACTTGGCGGCCGGCATGATCCTCTCCCCGCCCGTGCTCTTCCTCGACGAGCCCACCACGGGGCTCGACCCGCGCAGCCGGGGCGAGGTGTGGAAGGCGGTGCGCGCCCTCGTCGCCACCGGCACCACGGTGCTGCTCACCACCCAATACCTGGAGGAGGCCGACCAGCTCGCGGACCGCGTCTCGGTCATCGACGCCGGCCGGGTCGTCGCCGAGGGCACGCCGGGCGAGCTCAAGTCCAAGCTCGGCGGCGACCGGCTCGACGTGGTCGTCAGGGACGCGGCGCGGCTGGCCGAGGCCGCCGGGATCGTCGGCCGGGCGGCCGCCGGGCCCGCCGAGTTCGACGAGGACACCCGTCACGTGAGCGCCCCGGTGAGCGAGCGGGTTCAGGCGCTCACGGCGGTCCTGACGGCGTTCTCGGCCGCGGGCATCGAGGCCGAGGACGTCGCGCTGCGCAGGCCGACACTCGACGAGGTCTTCCTGAGCCTCACGGCCGCCTGAAACCCTTCGACGTCAGGAGTTCCCACATGACTGAACTGGCAATGGACCCGCCGCTCACCCGGCTGCGCTGGGCGCTGGCCGACGGGTGGTCGGTCGCGCGGCGTGACCTGATCCACTGGATCGCCCAGCCCATGACGATCGTGTTCGGGGTCGCGTTCCCCGTGGTGATCACCCTGGCGTTCGGCTACCTGTTCGGCGGCGCGGTGGACGTGCCGGAGGGAGCCGGCTACTTCGCCTTCCTCATGCCCGGCATGTACGGCATGACGATGCTGTTCGGACTCGGTGCCACCATGGTCGCGATCACCACCGACCTCTCCCGTGGCGTGACCGACCGGTTCCGGTCCATGCCGATGGCCCCCTCGGCCGTCCTCATCGGCCGGGCCGTCGCCGACCTGCTCAACTCGGTGCTGGTCCTGGCGGGCCTGCTGGCCTGCGGCTTCGCGGTGGGCTGGCGCCCGGACAGCCTGGGTGGAGCGCTCGGGGCCGTGGCACTGCTCCTGCTGTTGCGCTTCGCCCTGCTGTGGGTGGGGATGTACCTGGGCCTGGTGACCAAGGACCCGGGGGCGGTGACGGTCATCCAGACGCTGGAGTTTCCGATCGGGTTCCTCTCGAACGCCTTCGTCGCCCCGGCCACCATGCCGGGCTGGCTGGGCGCCGTCTCCGAGTGGAACCCTCTGTCGTCGACCGTCGCGGCGGCCAGGGAGCTGTTCGGCAATCCCGGCTGGGGCGGCGACTCATGGGTTGCCCAGCACGCGGTGACGATGGCGATCGTCTGGCCGCTGGCGATCACCGCCGTCTTCTTCGTCCTGTCGGTCCGCCGCTACCAGCGCCTGGACCGGTAGCGCGGTAGCCACCATGGTTCCCTGGGTGTTTCGTCACGCGAGTGACGGTCCGTCGGGGCTGGGGTCTCTTTTGAGGGATGTCCCTGTCACGGAGCGTGGCGGTAGAACTCGATGGGTTCGGGCGGCAGGGGCGTGTTGCCGAGCACGAGGTCGGCCGCCTTCTCGGCCAGCATCATCACCGGCGCGTAGATGTTGCCGTTCGTGACGTAGGGCATGGCCGAGGCGTCCACCACGCGCAGCCCGTCCAGGCCGTGGACGCGCATGGTCGCGGGGTCCACGACGGCCAGCTCGCCGGTGCCCATCTTGCAGGTGCACGACGGGTGCAGCGCGGTCTCGCCGTCCCTGGCCACCCAGTCGAGGATCTCCTCGTCGGTCTGTACGGCGGGCCCCGGCGAGAGCTCACCGGCGTCCAGGCCGGCCCAGGCGGGCTGGGAGAGAATGGCGCGGGCATGCCTGACGGCCTCCACCCACTCGCGCCGGTCCTGGTCCGTGGACAGGTAGTTGAAGCGCAGCGCGGGCTTGCGCCGGGGATCGGCCGACCTGATCCGCACCGAGCCGCGGGCGTCGGAGTACATCGGCCCAATGTGCACCTGGTAGCCGTGGCCGCCGGCGGGGGCGGAACCGTCGTAGCGGATCGCGATCGGCAGGAAGTGGAACATCAGGTTCGGGTAGCGGACCTGGTCGTTGGAGCGGATGAAGCCGCCGGCCTCGAAATGGTTGGTGGCGCCGGGGCCGCCGCGCAGGAAGAGCCAGTTCGCGCCGATGAGGGGCCGGCGCCACAGCGCCAGCGACGGCTGCTGCGACACCGGCTCGGCGCAGGCGTGCTGGACGTAGACCTCCAGGTGGTCCTGGAGGTTCTCGCCCACGCCCGGCAGGTCGTGGACCACGTCGATGCCCAGCGGTTCGAGCAGCGCCCGCGGGCCGACGCCCGACAGCTGCAGCAGCTGCGGGGAGTTGATGGCGCCGCCGCACAGGATGACCTCGCCCGCGGGGATGCGCCGGCCGTCGCAGATCACGCCGACCGCGCAGGTGCCCTCGAAGACCACCTTCTCCACGAAGGCCCGGGTCCTGACCGTGAGGTTGCGGCGATGCCGTACGGGATGCAGGTAGGCGCGCGCGGCGCTCAGCCGGCGGCCACGGAAGACGTTGCGGTCGAAGGCGGCGAAGCCCTCCTGCCGGAAGCCGTTCACGTCGTCGGTGAGCGGATGCCCGGCCTGCTGGACGGCCTCGAAGAACGCCTCGAAGAGCGGCCCCTTCGCGGGACCGCGCTCCAGCATCAGCGGCCCGTCGTCGCCGCGGAACTCCGAGCCGGGGTCGGCCAGGCAGTGCTCCATCCGCTTGAAGTACGGCAGGCAGTGCGCGTAGTCCCAGCTCTCCATGCCCGGATCGGCGGCCCAGCGCTCGTAGTCCAGCGGGTTGCCGCGCTGGAAGATCATGCCGTTGATGCTGCTGGAGCCGCCGAGCACCTTGCCGCGGGCGTGGTAGACGCGCCGGTCGTTCATGTACGGCTCGGGCTCCGACTCGTACTTCCAGTCGTAGAACCGGCTGCCGATGGGGAACATCAGCGCCGCCGGCATATGGATGAACACATCCCAGGAGTAGTCGGGCCGGCCCGCCTCCAGCACCAGCACCGACACCGAAGGATCGGCGCTGAGCCGGTTGGCCAGGGCGCACCCGGCCGACCCGCCGCCCACGATGACGTAGTCGAACCTCAACGGGGGATCCAGTCCTTCCACACGATCTTGTTCTCGTCGACCCACTTCTTGGCGGCCTCGTCGGCGGTCATCTTGCCGTTGATCATGTCACTGGCGACCGCGTTCTGGTTGTCGTTGCTCCAGGTGAAGTTGCGGACCAGCTCGTACGCCGGGCCGCCGGTCTCGGCGAACCTCCTGCTCACGATCTTGTCGAGCAGGTACGGCGGATAGTCGCAGGCGACCTTGGTGGCCGCGGCGTCGCAGCCGATGGAGTAGGCGGGCAAATTGATCTTGACGAGTTTGACCTTGGTGAACAGCCATTGGGGTTCGTAGAAATACATCAGCACCGGTGTGCGGTTCTTGGTCGCCACCTGTGCCGCCTTGATCAGAGCGTCCTCGCTGCCGGAGTAGATCACCCGGTAATCGAGGCCGAGGTTCTTCACGAGCGCCTCGTCATTGGTGACGAACGACGGGTCGCCGTCGAGTACCTGACCGGAATTTCCAGATTTAGCGGTCCGAAAAAGGCTCGAATACTTGTTCAAGCTCCGCCAGCTGGTGATGTCCGGATATTTCTTGACCATCCACTCGGGCACGTACCATCCGATCACGCCTTTGTTTCCGGTGAGACCAGCGGAGAGCGCGACCTTCTTGTCCTCGATGTACTCCTTCTTAAGATTGTTGTGCCCCCAGTTCTCGACGATCACGTCGACCTGGCCGGTCTCGAAGCCCTTCCAGGAGTCCTCCTCCTTCATCTTGCGCTTCTGGACCTTGTACCCCAGCTCGTGTTCGAGCAGGTAGGCCAGTACGGCGGCCTGGGCCTCGTAGCCCACCCAGCCGTGCACGTCGATGTGCACCGTGCCCTTCGCCGCGGCGGCGGGCGACGGCGCCCCGCTGGAACAGGCCGTCAGCAGCAGGGCCGCCATCAGCGGCCCGGCGATCGTCTTGGTACGCGTGTGAGGCATGAGAGGCTCCACGACCGCGGCCCGCCCGGGGCCGCGGTCAAGAGGGGTTAAGACGGTTTACTTGGGGATCCACGCCTGCCACTTGGCGGTGTTGGCCTCGACCCACTTCTTGGCGGCCTGCTCGCCGGTCATACCCGCGTTGGTCATGTCGTTGGCGACGGCGTTCTGGTCCTCGTTGGTCCAGCTGAAGTTCTTGACCAGGTCGTAGGCCTTGCCGCCGGTGTCGGCGAACTTCTTGCTCACGATCTTGTCGAGGTCCAGCTCCGCGTAGTCGCAGGCGACCTTCTTGGGGTCGCTGTCGCAGCCCTGGGTGTAGGGGGGCAGGTTGACGCGTACGAGATCGACCTTGTCGAACAGCCAGTGCGGCGTCCAGAAGTAGAACAGCAGCGCCTTCTTCTGCTCCTGCGCCTGGGTCGCCGACTTGAGCAGGGCCGCCTCGCTGCCGCCCGTGACCACCTTGAAGTCCAGTTTGAGGTTCTTGACCAGGGCCTCGTCATTGGTGACGTAGCTGGGGTCGCCGTCGAGGAGCTGGCCCTTGCCGCCGGACTCCGAGGTCTTGAACAGACTGGCGTACTTGTTCAGGTTCTTCCAGTCGGTGATGTCCGGGTACTTGTCGGCCATCCACTTGGGCACGTACCAGCCGATGACGCCCTTGTTGCCGGTCGAACCGGCCGACAGCGCGACCTTCTTCTCCTCGATGAACTTCTTCGCCAGATCCGGGTGACCCCAGTTCTCGATGATGACGTCCACGTCGCCGGTCTCGAAGCCCTCCCAAGCGAGCTGTTCCTTGATCTCCGGGAGCTGGACGTCGTAGTGGAGCTCGTTCTTCAGCAGATACGCCACGACGTTGGCGCTGGCCTCGTAGCCCACCCACGGGTTGATCGCTATCTTGACGGTTCCGGCGCTCGAGGCGCTGCCCTGGGCCTTCGGCGCGGCGGAGCTGGAAGGCTCTTCGACCTTGGCGCCGCCGCATCCCGCAGCCGCGAGCCCGAGCGCGAGAAGGCCTGCGAGCAGGCGAATCTTCATGTGGTCTTCCTTCTTTGGGGGGAAGGGCGCCTGTCGGCACCCTGCGTGATGCGGTCGAGCATGACCCCGAGCAGGACCGTCGCGATGCCGGCGACGAACCCCATCCCGAAGTCGGTCCGCTGGGAGAAGCCCACGACCACGTCGTAGCCGAGGGCGCCGGCCCCGACCAGGCCGCCCACGACGACCATGGCCAGCGTCATCACGATGCCCTGGTTGGCGGCCAGCAGGATCGCCCTGCGGGCCATCGGCAGCTGCACCTTCCACAGGAGCTGGCCCGAGGTGGACCCGGCGGCCGCGGCCGCCTCCACCACGGTCGCGGGCACCGCCCTGATGCCGTCCTCGACCAGGCGGACGACCGGGGGCACCGCGTAGATGACCGAGGCGAAGATCGCGGTGAACCGGGTCGTCTCGAACAGGGCGAGCGCGGGCAGCAGGTAGACGAAGGCCGGCATGGTCTGCGCGGCGTCGAGTATCGGGCGCTGCACGGCCGAGTACCGGGACGACCGCGCGGCCGCCACGCCCAGCAGCAGGCCGATGACCAGGGTGACGAGCACCGCGACCGCGACGGTGGTGAGCGTCTGCATGGCGTGCTCCCAGATGCCGAGCAGCGCGATCGCCAGCAGGCAGCCGAGTGCCGTGAGCGCCGGTCGTACCCCGCTCACGCACCAGGCCAGGAGCAGCGCGGCGGCGGCGATCAGCCACCACGGCGCCGAGGTGAGCAGGTCTTCCAGCGGGTTGAGCAGGAGACTCGTGGTGACGTCCTTGACGAACGTGGTGACGCCGTACCAGCTGGTCTCGGCCCAGTGCACCGCGTCGTTGACCTGGACGACGAAGTTGACCGTCCAGCCCTCGGGCCACTCGGCGGGCAGCAGCGGCGTCAGCGCCAGCCCGGCGGCGGCCAGCACGGCGGCGGGGATAAGGCGAGCCCCGCCGATTCGGTGGTGCGGGTTTTTTCTGGCGAGCGCGACCAGCATGCGGTCCAGCACCACCGCCATGATGACGATCGCGATCCCGGCCGGGAGCATGATGCCGACCTGGGCGCGCGACAGGCCCCGGATGATGTCGCCGCCCAGGCCCGGCGCCGAGATGAGGTTCGCGATGACGACCATCGACAGCGCCATCATGATGGTCTGGTTGACCGCCAGCGCCATCGTCGACCTGGCCAGCGGCAGGTAGACCTTGAACAGGGTCTGGCGGCCCGTGGCGCCCAGCGACGACGACGCCTCGACGGCGGTGGGGGAGACCTGCTCGATGGCCAGCGCGGTGATGCGGATGGCCGGCGGGATCGAGTAGATCATCGTCGCGATGGCCCCGGCGGGCGCGCCGATGTGGAAGAACAGCACCAGCGGCGCCAGGTAGGCGAACGTCGGCATGATCTGCATGACGTCGAGAACCGGCATGATCGCCCGGCGCACCCGTGGCGAGAGCCCCGCCCAGACGCCCAGCGGGATCCCGATCGCCAGCGACAGCAGCACCGAGGCCGCGACCAGGGCCAGCGTGTCGACGCTCGACTGCCAGAGCCCGAGCACGCCGAACGAGCCGACCCCGGCGAGCGCCAGCAGCGCGATCCGCCACCCGCCCGCGAGCCAGGCCAGCGCGCCCATCACGCCGATGAGCCCGGGCCAGCCGAGCGCGTACAGCCCGACCTGGAAGGCCGTGTAGACCGAGCCGACGAAGATCCGGATGTAGTTCAGGAAGTACAGGAACAGCGGATTGGAGTTGCGGTGGTCGTCGATCCACTCGCGCAGGTCGGTGAGCGCCAGGAACTGCGGCGCCGACTTGTCGTGCGGGAGCGTTCCCGTGCCCCGGAAGACGAGGTAGGCGACCGCGAACAGCACCGCGATCCCCGCCGGCACCGCCCACCTGGGCACCCGCAGCCTGGAGGGGGTCGTGACGGCCGTGGTGCTCATGCGCTCGCCTGTACGGCGGTCGCCGCGTCCTGCCCCGCGAGGAAGGTGAGCATGTCCACCCGGTCAACGACGCCGGCCAGCTCGTCACCGTCGACGACCCGGATGGGCCGGGAGGAGGACGACATGGCGCCGATCGCGTCCTTGATGATGGTGCGCGCGGGCAGGACCGGGCCGTCGAGGGGCTCGCCGGGCTCGGGCGGGCGGCAGATCCAGCGCAGCGTGAGTACGTGGCTCCTGGGGATGTCGCGGACGAAGTCGGCCACGTAGTCGTCGGCCGGCGCGCCCACCAGCTCCTCCGGCGTGCCGAGCTGCACGATCGACCCGGCCCGCATGATCGCGATGCGTTCGCCCAGCTTGAGCGCCTCGGACAGGTCGTGGGTGATGAACACCATCGTCTTGCCGACCTCGCGGTGCAGGCGGATCACCTCGGCCTGCATGTCGCGGCGGATCAGCGGGTCGAGCGCGCTGAACGGCTCGTCGAAGAGCATCACCCGAGGGTCGACGGCGAGCGCGCGGGCCAGGCCGACCCGCTGCTGCATGCCGCCGGAGAGCTGGTCGGGGTAGGCGTCGGCGTGCCCGTCGAGGCCGACGAGGGAGAGGATCTCCCCGGCCCGCGCGTGCCGGGCGGCCTTGGCGATGCCCTGGACCTCCAGGCCGTAGGCGACGTTGTCGATCACTCGCCGGTGGGGGAGCAGGCCGAAGTGCTGGAACACCATGCTGACCCGGTGGCGGCGGATCTCGCGCAAGCGGGCGGGGGTGGCGCGGCCGATGTCCTCGCCGTCGATCCTGACCTCGCCCGCGCTCGGCTCGATGAGCCTGGTGAGGCAGCGGACCAGGGTGGATTTGCCGCTTCCCGAAAGGCCCATGACGACGAACACCTCGCCGGGCCGTACTTCGAAACTGACGTCTCTGACTGCGGCGGTGCAACCGGTCTTCTCTCTCAGCGCGGTGGGTTCGAGATACCTGTCATCGCACTCCAGGACCCTTTCCGCCTTTGGGCCGAAGATCTTCCACAGCCCGCCGACTTCGATGGCCGCACTGTCGGGAGAAACCGCCACACTCGCCTCCTCGCTTTGACGGGGCTCAACCTATGTCTTGGATAACGCAAATCTCAACGCTGTGACCTTTAGGAGACATTCGTGCTTCTCCGGTGTTATAGCCATGGAACGGTGCAAACGCCCACAAGCGGACACTTGTTCTGTTATTGGAATATTTCTCGGCCAATGGTCGGTATAAATGGGGCTCCAGGTTCTCGCCTCATGTGCCACACAACTCAACTTTTGTGGCCTTATGTTCGCTTGGCCGAGCTGGTAGGTATGTGTTCCAATTACCGGCACTTGCTGATTTTCCCCAGGGGCCTCAGGCGCCCTTCATATACGCCGATTCGGGCGAGAGGTTGCGTTCGGTGAGTACTCAGTTGGGTGAACGGCAGGCGGACGAGGCGAACTGGCGTCTGCGCAACTGGCGCGTCCGGGCGCGGCTGGTCGCCCTCATCGCCATCCCGACCGCCGCCGCCGTCCTGCTCGGCGGCTTCCAGGTGTTCGCCTCGATAGGGGCCGCCGGTGACTACACCCGTACCAACCGGCTGGCGCAGCTGTCCCAGCAGGTCGGCGCGCTCACCCACCTGGTCGCCGGCGAGCGCGCCAGGACCTCGTGGTTCATCGCCAGGGGCCGGCCCGTGACGGGGCTGGCCGCCGTGCGCAACCAGATGGACCAGGTGGACGAGTCCACCAATGAGGTACGGGCCAGCGCCGAGCAGCTGGTGGGCGACGTCACCGGCCGTACCGCCGACCAGATCGAGAACATGCTGAGCCGCCTGAAGGACCTGGCCGGCCTGCGCGAGCAGGCGCTCGAAGCCGAGCTGCTGCCCGGTGCCTGCGTCGAGCTCTACACCACGGTGATCAACGAGCTGCTGTCGGTGCACAACGAGCTGATCAAGGGCAGCCAGGACGACGAGCTGTTCCGGCAGACCCGCATGCTCGACTCGCTGGCCCAGGCCAAGGAGAGCGTCTCGCTCCAGCAGGCGTTGGTCACCACCGGCCTGGTCGAGGGGAGCCTCGACCAGGAACAGCTCAAGCGCTTCCTCGGCGAGCTGTCGCGCGAGCGCAACGAGCGCAAGAGCTTCGGCGACGAGGCCACCGCCGAGGAGCGCCGCTTCTTCGACGAGACCGTCAACGGCAGGCCCGCCGACCGCATGCTGTTCCTGCGCGAGCTGGTGCTGATCCGGGCCACGGCCGGCCTGCCGCTGCGCGGGCTCGACCAGGCCGGCCGCGGAGACGACGCCAAGGAGTGGTACGACGCGGGCAACGTCGTCGTCGACTCCTTCCGCAAGGTCGAGCAGCGCCAGGCCGCCGGCATCCTGACCCGCAGCGAGGCGCTGAGCGCGGCCGAGCGGCAGCGCGCCCTCGTCATCGCCTGCGCCGTGCTCGCGCTGCTCGTCGCCGTCCTGCTGATCACCACAGGGGTGGCCAGATCGCTGGTCCGCCCGCTGCGCCGGCTGCGCGGCGAGGCGCTGGAGATCGCCGGCCGGCGGCTGCCGGAGTTCGTCCAGCACCTGCGCGAGTCGCGCGACGGCGCGCTCAACGCCGAGGTGCCGCCGATCGGCATCTTCTCCAAGGACGAGGTGGGCGAGGTCGCGCGGGCCTTCGACGAGGTGCACCGCGAGGCCGTACGGCTGGCCGGCGACGAGGCGCGGCTGCGCTCGAACGTCAACGCGATGTTCGTCAACCTGTCGCGGCGCAGCCAGACCCTGGTCGAGCGGCAGCTGACGCTGATCGAGCGGCTGGAGCGCGGCGAGCGCGACGACACCCGGCTCGGCGACCTGTTCCTGCTCGACCACCTGGCCACCCGCATGCGCCGCAACAGCGAGAACCTGCTGGTCCTGGCCGGCCAGGAGGCGGCGCGCAAGTGGAGCGAGGCCGTCGAGCTGATGGACGTCGTCCGCGCCTCGCTCGGCGAGGTCGAGAGCTACGACCGGGTCAGCGTCCAGGTGCAGTCGGCGGCCGCCATCGCCGGCCAGGCGGTCAGCGACGTCGTGCACCTGCTCGCCGAGCTGGTCGAGAACGCGGTCTCGTTCTCCCCGCGCGACACCAAGGTCATCATCTCCAGCAGCCACATCGACGGCGGCGGGCTGATGGTCTCGGTCACCGACCACGGCATCGGCATGAGCCCGGAGGAGCTGGCCCAGGCCAACTGGCGGCTGGCCAACCCGCCGGTGGTCGACGTCTCGGTCTCCCGGCGGATGGGCCTGTTCGTGGTCGGCCGGCTCGCGCTGCGGCACAGCATCAGGGTGCAGCTGCGCCCCCAGGACACCGGCGGCCTGACCGCCATGGTGCTGATCCCCGAGATGCTGCTCACCTCGGTCCCCGGGCCGGTGGCGCCCCCGGAGCCGCCGTTCATCCAGGTGCCGATGCAGGCCACACCGGCGATGCCCGGTCTCGGCCACCCGTCGTACGACCCCGCGTTCGACCAGCCGCTCGATTCGGCGTCGTGGTTCAGCTCACAGCACACGCACTCGGTGGAGGTGCCGATGCCCGACCTGGCCTCCCCACGGTCGCGGGCGGAGAACGAGTTCCCGTCGAGCTACCCCTCCGTCGAGTCTTTCGAGTCCTTCGAGTCGAGCTGGTTCACCAAGGCGACGCCGATGTCGACGTCGGGCCAGCGCGACCCCGCCTGGACCTCGCCGGCCGACAGCGGATGGCAGGCGGCGGGAGCGATCGGCGAACCCGCCCAGAGCGGGACGACCACCTCCGGATTGCCCAAGCGGACGCCGAAGGCCAACCTCGTGCCCGGCTCCGCCGCGCCCCCGCCGACGGCCGTGCAGGCGCCTCCGGTCTCGCCCGACCGGTTGCGCAGCAGGCTCGCCAGCTACCAGCAGGGCGTGCGCAAGGGCCGCGAAGAGTTAGAGGAGGAATCATGATGAAGAACCTGAGCCAGGCGGCCAGAGACCTGAACTGGCTGGTCAGCGGGTTCGTGGAGCAGGTGCCCGGCGTCGCCCACACCGTGGTGGTCTCCGCCGACGGGCTGCCGGTGGCCATCTCGCGGGGATTCCCCCAGGACCGCGCCGACCAGCTCGCGGCCATCGCGGCGGGGCTGATCAGCCTCACCCAGGGCGCCGCGCGCGTCTTCGAAGGCGGCGGAGTCACCCAGACCCTCATCGAAATGGACCGCGGACTGCTCCTGGCGATGGCCATCAGCGACGGTTCGTGCCTGGCGGTGCTGGCTGCACCCGATTGCGACATGGGCCTGGTGGCCTACCAGATGACGATTCTGGTCGAGCGCGCGGGGCAAGTGCTCACGCCCGCCGTCCGCGCGGAACTCTCGGCCGCGCGTACCTGGTGATGGGAGTGGACGTTGGCAGCGTGGCATGACCGCGAACCGGAGCCCGAGCGCAGCTCGTTGGTCCGGATGTACGCCGTCACGGGCGGCCGGACCGCCCCACGCGGTGCCCTGGCCATGGAGGCGCTCGTCTCCTCGTCGACGTCGATGCGGCTCGGTATGGCGTACACCCGGGAATACCGGGCGATCAGCGAGCTGTGCCGGCAGATCCGCTCGGTGGCCGAGGTGTCGGCCCTGCTGCGGATCCCGCTCGGCGTGGCGCGGGTGCTGATCGCCGATATGGAGGCGGAAGGGCTGGTGCGCGTCTACCAGCCGCAGCTCGAGGCGGGCATCCCTGACAAGGGCCTGCTCGAAAGGGTGCTCAGTGGACTTCGCAGGCTCTAGCGGGCTCACCTCGACGAAGATCGTCGTCGCGGGTGGGTTCGGCGTGGGCAAGACCACCTTCGTCGGCGCGGTGTCGGAGATCATGCCGCTGACGACGGAGGCGGTGATGACGGACGCCTCGGCGGGCATCGACGACCTCGCGCACACGCCGGGCAAGACGACCACCACCGTGGCCATGGACTTCGGGCGCGTGTCGCTCGACCGTGATCTGATCCTCTACCTGTTCGGGACGCCCGGGCAGCACCGGTTCTGGTTCATGTGGGACGACCTCGTGCGGGGGGCGATCGGGGCCGTGGTCCTGGTGGACTCCCGGCGGCTGGCCGACAGCTTCCCCGCGATCGACTACTTCGAGGACGCCGGGTTGCCGTTCGTCGTCGGGCTCAACGGGTGGGACGGGCGGTTCGCGCACGTGGAGAGCGAGGTCAGGGAGGCGCTCACGCTCTCGCCGCACATCCCGATCGTGCGCACCGACGCGCGGGTGCGCGAGGCGGTCAAGGACTCGCTCATCACGCTGGTCGAGCACGCGCTGGCCGCCCGCGCCGCGCATGGTGCGCGCTGACGGCCTTTGGTGCGCGCTGACGGCCTCTGGTACGCGCTGATGGCCTCCTCCGAAGACGGCCCGGCCTCGCCCGCGCTTCTGGGCGCGCCCTCAGGACACGGCCGACCACCAGTGGGCGGCGACCAGCTCCGCCACCAGCGTCTCCGTGAGCAGCGCCACGTCGGCGTCGCCGTCGTGCGTGTAGCGGATGGCGGCCGTGGCGTCCCTGAGATCCCCGTCGAGGAGATCGCCGCCGACGAGATCCCCGCCGACCGTCACGACCGTCGAGCCGCGCTGCCGCACCCAGTCCATGGCCTGGTCCTCGTAGCCGGAGCCGCGGAAGAGCAGCGCGCGGTAGTCGAGGGTCTTGGTGAGGTAGACGTCCACGTGGGCCCAGTCGCCCGTCTCACAGGCGTCGGCCGGCCGGCGCGGACCCTCGCGGAACATCAGCGCCGACTGCTCCGCCGACGACAGGCGCTCCACGGGCGCGATGGTGTAGACGCCGTCCGGGCCGTCCAGCAGCTCCAGCGTCAGGGGCAGCCACTCCTCCCTGCGGTCGAGGAGGTCGGCCGACGCCTCGGCGCCGCGTCGTACGAGGCCGGCCAGGTCGCGCCCGTCGCCCGTGAGGTGGGCTTCCAGCGCGAGCAGCAGGGCGAGCGTGTGCTGGAACGTACGGCAGGACACCCCGCCCCGCTCCTCGCCCGCGTGCATGGGGACGACCAGGTCGGCCGCCTGCGCGAGAGCCGAGCCGGGATGGTTGGTGAGCGCCGCGACGAACGACGGGCCGCCCGCGTAGCGGGCCACCGCGTCGAGCGTCTCGCGGCTGGTACCCGTCGCCGAGATGGGCACCACGAGCGTCTCCGGCCCCGCGGGGTACGACGCGGCGGCGGAGGCGTAGTCGGCGTAGGCGTCGATGCCCGCCGCGCGCAGGCGGAGCGCGGCCACCCCGGCGGCGTAGCGGGAGCTGCCCATGCCGAGGAACAGCACCCGCCGGACATCGGCCGGCAGCCCCTCGAACAGGCCGCCCGCCGCCAGCGCGTCCGCGAGGGTGGCGAGGGCCGCGGGCTTGGCCTCCAGGTCGGCCAGATAGAGCTCGGAATTCACGGGGTCTCCTCGGAAGTATCTGCCTGGCCCGGCTCAGGGTTCAGGGGGTAGCGGGCGCGCAGGACGCCCATCGGGGCGTAGCGCCAGCGGGGCAGGTGGCGGGCGGCGTAGACCAGCTCCCGGCACTCCTGCTCGATCTCGAACGGGCGGAGCAGCGAGTCGTCCAGGAGGTCCGGCCGCCCGCGCTCGGCCAGCCGGTTCCGGTAGGCGGCCAGCAGGATCTCGCGGGCCTCGCCGGCCCAGTCGAGTGCCTGGCGCGGTGGGGTGCCACGGCGCTTGATCGCCACCTGGGCGACGTGCTCCAGGCTGGTGGCGAGCTGGGCGAGGTCCCTGGCGGCCGGTTGGTACGGCGCGGCCTCCGTGACGGTGGGGTTGCCGTCGAAGTCGATCACGGCGTAACCGTCGCGCCACCGCAGGATCTGGCCGACGTGCAGATCTCCGTGAATGCGGATCAGCGGCGTGGTGATCGGCCTGGTCAGCGGGGCCAGCTCGGCTCTGAGGGCGCCGGCCCGGCCGGCCAGCCACGCGCCGTCTTCGCCGTCCGTCAGGGCGAGGGCCTCGGCGAGCGCCTGCTCGGCTCTTTCCGCGGGACCGAAACTCGGTGTAACGGCTGGGGGAGTGGGCGCGATGGAGGGAGGTGGGAAAGTGGAGAGCGCCAGGTGGAGGTCGGCGGCCAGGCGGCCGAGGGCTTCAGCGAAGGCGGTGCGGCCCGACGCGGCCTCGTCGGCGCACCACTCCCAACCGTCCCTGGCCTCCGGCAGGTAGCCCGTGACCAGCGCGAGCAGCGTCTCGCCCGCCCCGTCCACCCGGGTCAGAGCGGTGTACGGCGGAGCCGTGTCCCGGAATCCGGCCCCGGCCAGATGGGCGAGCAGGTCGGGAGCGGGATGCGGCAGCGCCGCCGGCGGCGTCAGCCACTTGACGACCACCCGATCGGCCACGACCACCGAGTAGTTCGTCTGGTCGACGTGCGCGCCGAAATCCCGTTCGACCGGCACCCCGGTGTCGAGATCCCCAGCCTCGTACGAGAGGCTGGGCAGCGCGGAGAAGCGGCGGACCGCGAACGGCGGCGGCACGTCACCCCCGCCCCCCAGCGCCGTCACGAGCGCGGCGGAGACGCCGCGATCCCGTGATGTGAGGGGCTTCTCACCGAGAGAGAGCAACCGCCTCCAAATTGAATTCATGTTCAACAGGAATACCAAACATCCAGGTAACAGTGTCCGCAAAAGTCTTGCTCATGTTGATTTCTGCTGCAACACTCCTCGTCTGGTCTGCCGTGCCCGGTTGGTCGCGCGACCCCTCATCCACCGGAACCTTGAAGGAGTAGCGGCCGTGTTCCGAACCCGGTTCACCCGTCGTCTTCCGGCCGCCATAGCGGTGGCCGGCCTCGCGCTCGCCGCCGCGGCGTGCGGCGGTGAGTCGACCAACGCAGGTGCGGCGCCGGCGGCGACAGCCGACCAGCTCAACCCGAACGCCGACCTGTCGAAGCAGTCGGTCAACGTGACGGTGTGGGACGGGTACACGCCCAAGGAGCTGCCGCAGAAGGTCAAGGACAAGCTCAAGTTCCCGCTGAAGATCGGGATCCACGACACCAACGAGACCGCCATGACCAAGTTGACCGCCGGTGGCGACACCGGCATCGACGTGGCGTTCGTGTCCGGACAGTACGCCCAGGCGCTCAACGAGCAGGGCCTGCTGGAGCCGATCCACCCCGAGCTGATCCCGAACCTGTCGAACCTCTACCCCGAGGCCACCCAGCTGTCCTACGACAAGGGCAACAAGTACTCGGTGCCCTACACCTGGGGTACGACCGGCATCTGCTACCGCAGCGACCTGGTGAAGACGCCGCCGACGAGCTGGAAGGACCTCCTGCAGCCGCCGTCCTGGGCCGACAAGAAGGTCACCATGATGACCACCGAGCGCTGGCTGGCCCTGCCCGCGCTCAAGGCGCTCGGCTACTCGGTCAACACCGACAAGGACGCCGAGATCGCCAAGGCCAAGGAGCTCCTGGTCGCGGCCAAGCCGCACTTGCTCGGCTACGACGACACGACCTTCGGCGACAAGCTGAAGTCCGGCGAAGCGGTGATGGTCGAGGCGTGGGACGGCTGGTGCCCGACCACGGACGAGAAGCAGAACATCAAGTTCGCGGTGCCGAAGGAGGGCAGCGACCTCTGGGTGGACACCATGGTGATCATGAAGTCCTCCAAGAACAAGGAGGCGGCGCACGCCCTGATCAACTACATCCTCGACCCCGAGATCCACAGCTGGGCCGCCGTGAACATCAACTACAAGGTGCCCAACAAGGCCGCCATGGACAAGGTGGACATCGCCAAGGGCTCGCTGCTCGACATCAAGCCGGCCGAGCTGCTCAACGGCGAATCGCTCATCGACCTGGGCCAGGCGTCGGTGAAGTACACGCGCCTGGCGACCGAGATCAAGGCGCAGTCGTAGCCGCGGGATGAAGTCAGAACACGCATGAAGTCAGAAGCTCAAGCCCGGCCGGTGTCCCCTTCGAGGGGACGCCGGCTGGGTGCGTTCGTTTTCCTGTCACCCGGCCTGACGTACCTGGTCGTGCTCCTGCTGGTGCCGCTGGTGCTGGTGCTGAGCTACACGCTCTTCCAGCGCGGCCGGTTCGGCGGGGTCGTCTACGAGGTCACCGGCGAGAACTTCAGCCGCCTGATCGATCCCCTCTACCTCAGCGTGGTGGGCACGTCCCTGAAGATCGCGGGGCTCACGACGCTGCTCGCGCTGCTGCTCGGCTACCCGACGGCTTATTTGATCGCGCAGCTGCCGCGCAAGTGGAAGACGGTCGCGCTGGTCGCCGTCGTGCTGCCGTTCTGGACGAATTTCATCATCCGCGTCTACGCCTGGATCATTCTGCTCAACGGTCCCGGCCTGCTGAACTCGGGGTTGAAGGCGCTCGGGCTGGGGCCGTACGAGCTGCTCTACAACCAGGGCGCCATCATCCTCGGGCTGCTCTACTCCTACCTGCCGCTGATGGTGCTGCCGCTCTACGCGGCGATCGAGCGGCTCGACCCGCAACTTCGCGAGGCGTCGGCGAACCTGGGCGCCTCGGCGTTCAGCACCTTCCGCAAGGTGACGCTGCCGCTGACGGTGCCGGGCGTGCTGACCGGGTGCCTGTTCGTGTTCGTGCCCAGCTTCGGCAACTTCGTCATCCCCGAGATGCTCGGCGGCGGCAAGTCGGTCATGGTGGGCAACCTGATCCGCACCGAGTTCCTGCAGGCGCGCGACTGGCCCTTCGGCTCCGCGCTGACGCTGGCCCTCGTGGCGGTCCTGGTGGTGCTGCTGATCGCGCAGTCGTGGGTGGCCCGTCGTGCGTAGGTCGAAGTGGTTGCACGTTCCGTTCTGGGCGACGTACGTCTTCCTGTATGCGCCGATCGTCGTGCTCGTCGTGATGTCGTTCAACTCCGGCAGGTCGGCCTACACCTATGAGGGCTTCAGCCTCAAGTGGTACGGCGAGCTGGCCCAGGACGAGCGCATCAGGGACGGCGTGGTCAACACGCTCATCGTGGCCGCGGGCTCGACCGTCGTCGCGACCGTGCTCGGCACGCTGCTGGCCGTCGGCCTGGCCAGGTACACCCGCTCGAAGACGCTCGACGCGCTCGCCCTGATGCCCGCCGTGCTGCCCGACCTGGTGCTGGCCATCGGGCTGCTGGTCTTCTACGGGATGATCCAGCTCACGCTGGGGCTCTACTCGGTGATCCTCGCGCACGGCGTCTTCTCGATGGCGTTCGTCGCCGCGGTGGTGCGTACCAGGCTGTCGAACGCCGACACCTCGCTGGAGGAGGCCTCGCGCGACCTCGGGGCCGGCCCGGTCGTCACGTTCATGAAGGTGACGCTGCCGCAGCTCACGCCGGGCATCATCGCGGGCGCGCTGCTGGCCTTCACGCTGTCGCTGGACGAGTTCGTGATCGCCTTCTTCACGATCGGCAACAACGAGCAGACGCTGCCGATCGTCATCTATTCGATGATCCGTTTCGGGGTGACCCCGAAGATCAACGCGCTGGCCGCGATCCTGCTCCTGGTGAGCTTCACCGCGGTGATCGTGGGCCAGCGCATGACCAAGATCGGGGAATCACGTGCTGAAGATTGACGGGATCACCCGGCGGTTCGGTGAGGTCACCGCGCTCGACGGGGTCTCCTTGGAGATCCGCCAGGGTGAGTTCTTCGCCCTGCTGGGCCCCTCCGGCTGCGGCAAGACCACGCTGCTGCGCATCCTGGCCGGGTTCGAGACGCCCGACGGCGGCACGGTGACGCTGGACGGCGAGGACCTGCTCGGCAAGCAGCCGAACCGGCGGCCGATCAGCCTGATGTTCCAGTCGTACGCGCTGTTCCCGCACATGACCGTGGCCAAGAACGTGGCCTACGGCCTGGAGCGCGAGAAGCTGCCGCGCCAGGAGATCAAGCAGCGCGTCGCCGAGGTGCTGGAGACCGTCGGCCTGTCGGAGCTCGGCGGCCGCAAGCCCGCCCAGCTCTCCGGCGGCCAGCGCCAGCGCGTCGCGCTCGCCCGCTCCATCGTCAAGCGCCCGCGCCTGCTCCTGCTCGACGAGCCGCTCTCCGCGCTGGACAAGAAGGTCCGCGCCGACATGCAGCTGGAGCTCAAGCGGCTGCAGCACGAGGTCGGCATCACCTTCGTGGTCGTCACCCACGACCAGGAGGAGGCCATGTCGCTGGCCGACCGCATCGCGGTCTTCGAGCGCGGCGGCGTGCGCCAGGTGGACCAGCCCGTCGAGCTCTACGAGCGGCCCCGCACCCCCTTCGTCGCCGACTTCGTCGGCGCCAACAACCTGTTCGAGGGTACGGCCGGCGAGGCAGAGGCTCTCAGGACCGACGACTTCGGCCTGCTGCCCGGCACCCCGCTGGAGGAGCTGGCAGCCGGCGCCAAGGCGCTCCTGGGCGTCCGCCCCGAGAAGATCGAGCTACGCGAGGAGACGGCCGAGCACGGCCTCCAGGGCACCGTGCTCGACGTCAGCTTCTACGGCGGCGTCTCCCACATCTCGGTCGACCTGCCCGGCCGCGCCAAGCCGGTCCTGGTGGCCGTGCAGGGCGCCAGCGCCGTGCGCCAGGGCGCCAAGGTCAAGCTGCACTGGCGGCACGATGACGCCGTCATCATCCCGGCGGGCCAGGGAACGGCTCAATGAGCCAGGCCGTGGCCCGTCGCCGTGCGCGCGTAGGAGAGGATCAGCTCGGCCGCCTCCTGTGGACCTATCACCGGGTGCCGGGCGGTGATCCGGTAGCCGTAGGCGTCCTCCAGGGCCACCAGGTTGCGCGAGATCGTCAGCGAGTCGGAGCTCAGCGTGAAGACGCCCAGCGCGGCCCCCGTGTCCAGGATCGACTGGTACATCGACACCTGCCGGTCGTAGAGCGAGGTGAGCAGCACGCCGTAGACCCGGCTGCGCCCCGCCGCCCCGCCCAGCTCGTTGAGCAGCCGGACGTCGGGGTCGAGCGGACCGGTCGGCAGCCCCGACCTGATCGTCATGACCAGCTTCTCCGCCGGGTCGGTGAGCGCCGCGAGCTGGCGCATCCGCTGCTCGTAGAACCGCTCCATCCCGGCGTGCTGCGCCTCGACCAGCAGCTCGCTGAGGTCGGGATAGTGATACAGCACGGCGCCCGAGGTAAGCCCCGCCTCCTCGGCCACGTGCGAGAGCTGGACGCGGTCGATGCCGTGACGGATGATGGCCCGCCGGGCCGCCTCGATCAGGTCGATGCGCCGGTCGCTACGGCTCTTTCGCTGGGTCACACTCACCGCCTTGTTCGTCTGCCGTTCAGGAAGCCGTGACCATAGTGCCTTGAAGTTGACCGGCCCGCTAGATGAGTATTTGAATTCCCCTTCAAATTGATGCCACCTCGGAGCGCGTGATGTCCCTCACCATCCTGTTCATGCCGGAAAGCGCCTACGGGCCCACGAACAACAGCATCGGCATCGGCGACATTCTCCGTCGCCGCGGTCACCGCGTCGTCTTCGCCGCCGAGGCCTCGTGGAAGGGCAAGCTCGAAGCGCTCGGCTTCGAGGAGGACCTCGTCGACCTGGCGCCTCCGGCCGAGGGCGACGAGGAGCAGGACGCGGGGCAGTTCTGGAAGGACTTCATCCGCGAGACCGCCCCGGAATACCGCAAGAGCACGCTGGAGCAGCTCGAAACGGTGACCAAGCCCATCTGGGACTCCCTCATCGACGGCGTCAAGTACTGCGAGCCGCAGCTCAAGGCGATCATCGAGCGGGTCCAGCCGGACGTCATCGTCGAGGACAACGTCATCACTTTCCCCGCGCTGCTCACGGCCGGCAAGAAGTTCGTCCGCATCGTGTCCTGCAACCCGCTGGAGGTGCGCGGCGACGACGTCGCCCCGGTGTTCTCGGGTCTGCCCGCCGACCACCGCGGGGAGTGGGACGCCTTCCGCGCCGAGTACGACCGAACGCATCGCGAGATCTGGAGCGCCTTCAACGCGTGGTGCGTCGAGCAGGGCACCGAGCCGCTGCCCGACCTCGACTTCATCCATGAGGGCGACCTGAACCTCTACGTGTTCCCGGAGATCCTCGACTACACCGACGCCCGCCCGCTCGGCCCCACCTGGCACCGCCTCGACTCCTCGGTGCGCGAGACCGATGGGGACTTCGAGCTGCCCTTCCAGCGCACCGAGCGCAGGAGCTCGCGACGAGAGAGCGACGGAGGAGCCAACGAGGAGCGAAGCGGGCGCGACCATAAGCACGCCGGCGCGCTGGTCTACTTCTCGCTCGGCTCGCTCGGCTCCTCCGACGTGGAGCTGATGCAGCGGGTGGTCGACGTGCTGGCCACCACCCCGCACCAGTTCATCGTCTCCAAGGGCCCGCTGCACGAGGAGATCAAGCTGGCCGACAACATGTGGGGCGCCGAGTTCCTGCCGCAGACGAAGATCATCCCGCTCTGCGACCTGGTCATCACCCACGGCGGCAACAACACCACCACCGAGGCGCTGCACTTCGGCAAGCCGATGATCCTGCTGCCGCTGTTCTGGGACCAGTACGACAACGCCCAGCGCGTGGACGAGCTCGGCTACGGCGTGCGGCTGTCGACCTACGCCTTCACCGACGAGGAGCTGACGGGCGCCCTCGACCGCCTGCTCGGCGACGAGCAGCTGCGCGCCCGGCTGGCCGCCGAGGGTGAGCGGATCCGCGGCCTCGACGGGCTGCGCAAGGCCGCGGACCTCATCGAGGAGCTGGGGCAGCGGTCCGATGCGTGAGCTGATCAACCCCGCGACGGGGCTCGTCTTCGACAAGATCGCCGACACTCCCGTCGAAGACGTGACGCGGGCCGTGGGGACGGCGCGCGCCGCCTTCGAGGAGTGGTCGCAGGCCACCCCGGCCGAACGGGCCCGGGTGCTGCTGCGGCTGGCCGACCTGGTCGAGGCCGACGCCGAGGAGCTGACCCGGCTGGAGGTCGAGGAGACGGGCAAGCCCGCTGCGGTCTTCAGGGACGGCGAGCTGCCGTTCGCGGCCGACAACCTGCGCTTCTTCGCCGGGGCCGCGCGCTCGCTCGACGGGTCGGGCGCCGGGGTGTTCAGCCGCGGCTACACCTCGGTCATGCTGCGCCGCCCGGTCGGCGTAGTGGGCTCGATCGCGCCGTGGAACTTCCCGTTCGTGATGGCCGTGTGGAAGCTCGGCCCGGCCGTCGCCGCGGGCAACGCGGTGGTCATCAAGCCCGCCCCGCAGACGCCCCGCACCACGCTGCGCCTGGCCGAGCTGTTCGCCCAGGCGGGCGCGCCGGCCGGTCTGGTGCGAGTGGTCACCGGCGACGCCGAGGTGGGGGAGGCGCTGGTCACCGATCCGGGCGTGGACATGGTCAGCGTCACCGGCTCGACGGAGACCGGCCGAGCCGTCATGAGCGGCGCTGCCAAGACGCTCAAGCGGGTGCACCTGGAACTCGGCGGCAAGGCGCCTGCGCTGGTCTTCGAGGACGCCGACCTTGAGGAGACGGCCCGCGGCGTGGCCATGGGCGCCACGTACAACACCGGCCAGGACTGCACCGCCGCCACCCGCGTCTACGTGGCCCGGCCGGTGTACGACGACGCGGTGGAGGCCATCAGGCAGACACTCGCCGGCATCACCGTGGGCGACCCGTGGGACCCCGCCACCGACGTCGGCCCGCTGATCTCGGCGGCCCACCGCGACCGGGTGCACGGCTTCGTCTCCGGCTCCGGCGGGCGCGTCGTGCACGGGGGCGCGCCGGTCGACGGACCCGGCTTCTATTACCTTCCGACACTTGTTAACGAAGTGTCACAGAACAGCGATATCGTCCAGGGAGAGCTATTCGGTCCCGTCCTCGTGGTCCTGCCGTTCGACACCGAGGACGAGGCGGTCATGCTGGCCAACGACACGCGCTACGGTCTGGCCTCGTCCGTGTGGTCACGCGACGTCGCCAGGGCGATGCGGGTCTCGCACCGCCTCGACGTGGGTGTGACCTGGATCAACGACCACCTGCCGATAGCCAGCGAGGCCCCGCATGGCGGGGTCAAGGGCAGTGGGTTCGGCAAGGACATGAGCCAGGAGGCGGTGCAGGAGTATTCGGTGACCCGTCACCTGATGGTCAAGCACGCGGCGCCGGTGGAGCGAGACTCCTTCCGGCCCGCCTGAAAACGCGCGCGGCGAAATGCGACCTTGTGGGCACGTTTGGTCGCATTTGATGGGATATGTACGGTTGGCCGTCTGGTACGGGTTGTGTTCCAATTACCCAGCCCGCAGAAATCCCATGCGCCCCAAGCGTGTCAGATTTTCGAGCACGTAACGGCGAGAGGTTGCGAGAGTCAGTGAGGACGGATAACCCCAGGCACACCAGGTCCGGGGAGTACACAGGCGGACGGTTCCGGCTGGCGAACTGGCGCGTGCGCTCCAGGCTGGTGGCGCTGATCCTCATCCCCACGATCGTGGGTGTGCTCCTCGCCGGCGTCCAGCTCGCGAACGCCATCGGCACCAGCGCCGAGTACCGCCGGCTGACCCAGGTCGCCGAGCTGGTCCAGCGCGCCTCCGCGCTGTCGCACGAGGTCGCCAAGGAACGCACGCTCACCGCGTGGTACATGGCCGACCGCCGGCGTCCCATCCGCCTGAGCCAGCTCAAGACCCAGCGCGAGGCGACCGACGCGGCCAAGCAGCGCGTGCTCGCCGCCACCACCTCCATCGACGCCACCCACACCACCCGCGTCATCGAGGAGGTCGACGAGATCCGCCGGTGGCTGACCGGCCTCGACGGCCTGCGCAGGTCGATCGCGGGCGAGGCGAGCGTGCCGCCCCGAGCCGCCATCCGTACCTATTCCTCCCTGATCGAGGTCCTCGAGCGACTCCAGGCCGACCTGGGCGACGGCATCAGCGACGACGCCCTCCAGGGCGACGTGGCCGCGCTGACCGCTCTGGACGAGACCAGGGAGCAGGTGCTGCGCCAGCAGGGCATCCTCGTCGTGGCGCTGATCGAGCGTCGGCTGGACTATGACGACCTGTCCGACTTCCTCGGCTCCTGGAACAGCCAGCAGCAGGAGCTGGCCGCCTTCGAGCAGGAAGCCGCCCCTCAGGACCTCCAGGCGTACAAGAAGGGCGTGCGCGGCCCGCAGATCGACCGCGCGGACGCGATGCGCCAGCGGGCACTGGCCCAGCTGCGCGAGTACAAGACCATCAGGGACCTGGACATCACGACTCGCCGTGACCTCCAGCTCTGGTACGAGAGCACCTCGCTGTCCGCCAACGCCATGCGCAAGGTCGAGGACGGCCTGACCACCAGGATCGTGGCCACCACCCGCGACCTGAGCGACACCGAGCAGCGCAACGCCATCATCTCCGGCGCGACCATCCTGGTCCTGCTGCTCCTCGTCCTGGTGATCACCACCCGGGTGGCCGGTTCGCTGGTCCGCCCGCTGCGCCGGCTGCGCGCCGAGGCGCTCCAGGTGGCCACCACCCGGCTGCCCGAGACGGTCCGCCTGCTGCGCGAGTCCGGGGACAGCGCCGAGGTGCCCGACGTGCCCTCCGTCGGCGTCAACACCCGCGACGAGATCGGGGAAGTGGCCCGGGCCTTCGACGAGGTCCACCGCGAGGCGATCAGGCTGGCCGGCGACGAGGCCAAGCTGCGCGCCAACGTCAACTCGATGTTCGTCAACCTCTCCCGGCGCAGCCAGACGCTCGTCGAGCGGCAGCTGCAGCTCATCGAGGGCCTGGAGCAGGGCGAGGAGGACGAGAACCGGCTGGCGAACCTGTTCCGGCTGGACCACCTCGCCACCCGCATGCGCCGCAACAGCGAGAACCTCCTGGTCCTCGCCGGCCAGGAGGCCGCCCGCAAGTGGAGCGAGCCGGTGCCGCTGGTCGACATCGCCCGCGCCTCGCTGTCCGAGGTCGAGAACTACGAACGGGTCCAGATCCAGATCCCGTCCGGCATCGAGGTCGCCGGCCCCGCCGTCACCGACGCCGTCCACCTGCTCGCCGAGCTGATCGAGAACGCCATCTCCTTCTCCCCGCGCGAGAGCAAGGTCCAGGTCACCAGCTCGCCCATCGAGGGCGGCATCCAGGTGACGATCACCGACCTGGGCATCGGTATGTCGGCCGACGAGCTGGCCGAGGCCAACTGGCGGCTGGCCAACCCGCCGGTGGTGGACGTGGCCGTCTCGCGCCGCATGGGCCTGTTCGTGGTCGGCCGCCTGGCACTGCGCCACGGCATCAGGGTCCAGCTCGGGATGCGGGAGGCGGGCGGCCTGGCCGCGCTCGTCATGCTGCCCGACATGCTCCTCGGCGCCGCCGGTTCGGTGCCCCAGCAGCGCGGCCAGTACGAAGCCTTCACCACCTTCGACCCCAGCCAGCTGGAGCCGTCCTCGACGAACGGCTCGGGCGTCTACGCCGCGCCGCAGGCCACGGTCGACACTCCCGACATCCGTGACGACGCGCCGGTCGACACGCAGTGGCCGGGCACGCTGCCCGTGCCGGGCGGCGGCGGCAACTGGCCGCCGTTCGGCGAGGAGCAGCCGCCGAGGCAGCAGCCCGACGAGCAGCGCTGGCCGTCGTTCGCGGAGGAGCCGCCCGCGGCCGCCGCCCCGGGCGAGCAGCGCTGGCCGTCGTTCGCCGACGAGGCGCCGCGTCAGGACGAGCAGCGCTGGCCCTCCTTCGCCACCGAGCCGCCGCCCCCGGCGCAGGACGAGCAGCGCTGGCCGTCCTTCGCCACGGAGCCGCCCCCGCCCTCGCCCGCGGAGGAGACGCGCTGGCCGTCCTTCGGCTCGGCCGAGGACCTGCCGCCCAGGTCGCCGTTCGTCGAGCTGCCCAAGCCGTCCTACGACGCCGAGCCGCGGCCGGCGTACGGGTTCGAGGAGCAGCGCTGGCCGTCGTTCGCCGACTCGCCCATCCCGCCCGTCGAGCCGTTCACGCACAACGGCCGCGGCGCGTTCAACCCGTTCGGTCCCGGCGAGTACTCCTCCAAGGACCTGACCGGCCCGCTCCCGGCGGTGCGCAACAACTCGCCGCTGGAGCAGAGCGACGACTTCCTGCCGATCTTCTCCTCAGTCGGCTCCGACTGGTTCCGCAGGCCGGAGCCGGAGCCCGAGCCGTTCAAGCCGGAGCAGGAGTACCACTCCGAGATCTCCGCGCAGGAGGAGACGCAGATCGGGGGTATCCCGGCCGTGCCGCCGGCCGGCCCGCTCCCGCAGCAGCCCGCCGGGCAGCCCTACGCCCAGCCTTACGCTCAGCTCCCCGCGCACGCCGCCGCCGCGCCGCCACCGGTCGCCGCGTCCTCCGGGACGTCGGACAAGCCGGCGCTGCCGCAACGCGTGCCGGGCCAGTCCGGCGCGGGCTCGACGTGGTCCTCGCCCGCCGACACCGGCTGGCAGGCCGCGCAGGCCGCCGCCGAGCCGGCCATGGGCGGCACGACGGCCTCCGGCCTGCCACGGCGCGTGCCGAAGGCCAACCTGGTCCCCGGTACGGCCAGCCTGGCCGAGCCGCAGGCGACGTCGCCGGCGCCACAGATCTCTCCCGATCGATTGCGGAGCCGGCTGTCCAGCTTCCAGCAGGGGGTACGGCAAGGCCGCGCGTTCACCCGCGGAGAAGACAATGAGGAGGAGCAATGAGAGAACTGAGCCAGGGAGCGCGTGGCATCAGCTGGCTGATCACCGATTTCGTCAATAATGTGCCTGGAGTCGCGCACACCGTGGTGGTGTCGTCCGACGGCTTGCCGCTGGCTTT
This sequence comes from Nonomuraea aurantiaca, assembly GCF_020215705.1. GTDB lineage: Bacteria > Actinomycetota > Actinomycetes > Streptosporangiales > Streptosporangiaceae > Nonomuraea > Nonomuraea aurantiaca. The sequence continues at coordinate 761,099 of NZ_JAIWNB010000002.1, forward strand.
CTCCGAGGGTTTTCCCAAGGACCGGGCCGACCAGCTGGCCGCGGTCGCCTCGGGTGTGATCAGCCTGACGCAGGGCGCGGCTCGTGTGTTCGAAGGCGGTATGGTCACCCAGACCGTCATCGAGATGCAGCGCGGACTCCTGATGATCATGTCCATCAGCGACGGCTCCTGCCTCGCTGTGCTCGCCGCGCCCGATTGTGACATGGGCCTGGTCGCGTACCAGATGACGCTGCTCGTGGAGCGGGCGGGCCAGGTGCTCACCCCGGCCGTACGCGCCGAGCTGCAGGCGTCCCGCCCGCGCTAGTCGGACGGTGACAGGAGAAGATCATGATGTCAGGTCAGGGTTGGGCTGGTGATAGCACTCCGCCGCATCCGTCGGCTCCGCGTCCGCAGAAGCCGAGCTCCCTTGTCCGGCCCTATGCCGTGACAGGGGGCCGCACGGCCCCACGGATGAAGTTCGCCATGGAGGCCTTGGTGTCCTCCGTGACCTCGGAATATAAAGACATTTCACTATTGAGTCCGGAGTATCAGGCGATCATTCAGCTAACCCGGAACGTCAGGTCGGTTGCCGAGATCTCCGCCCTTTTAAGGCAGCCTCTTGGGGTGGTCCGGGTGCTGATCGCCGACATGGCGTCGGAGGGCCTGATCCGCGTGCACCAGCCTGCGCTGGACGCGGGAAAGCCGGACCTCAACTTGCTCGAAAGGGTGCTCAGTGGACTTCGCAGGCTCTAGCCCCGGCCTCACCTCGACGAAGATCGTCGTGGCCGGTGGCTTCGGCGTGGGCAAGACGACGTTCGTGGGTGCGGTCTCGGAGATTCTGCCGCTCACCACGGAGGCGGTGATGACGGACGCGTCGGCGGGTGTCGACGACGTCTCTCTCACGCCCAACAAGACGACCACGACCGTGGCGATGGACTTCGGCCGGGTCTCGCTCGACCGTGACCTGATCCTTTACCTGTTCGGTACGCCCGGACAGCACCGGTTCTGGTTCATGTGGGACGACCTGGTGCGTGGTGCGATCGGCGCGGTGGTGCTGGTGGACACGCGGCGGCTGGCCGACAGCTTCCCGGCCATCGACTACTTCGAAGAGGCCAAGCTCCCCTTCGTCATCGGCATCAACGGCTGGGACGGGAACTTCCAGCACCAGCAGGAGGAGATCCGGGAGGCGCTGTCGCTCAACCCGCACATCCCGATCGTCCGCCTGGACGCCCGAGTCAGAGACTCGGTGAAGGGCACGCTGATCACGCTGGTCGAACACGCCCTGACCCGCCACTCCCACACTCCGGCCTGACTTCCTCTGCACCAGTGCCGCCGGGCGAGACGCCCGGCGGCACTGGTGGTTCGGCCTGTCCTTCAGTTATGGGGACGTTCAGTTATGGGGACGTGCGGTCAGGAGGACGTGCTCTGACGGACGCGTCGTACGGAGACGCCCTCAGACGGAGGCCACGCCGCGCACCAGACGCCCCACCTCGGCGCGCAGATGGACGAAGTCCGGGTGCTCGCGGGAGCTGATCTGGTCGCGGGGACTGGGCAGCTCCACCTTCAGGTCGCCCACGACGTGCGCGGGCGCCTTGGACAGCACGACGACCCGGTCGCCCACGTACACGCTCTCGTCGATGTCGTGCGTGATGAGCACGATCGTCATCTGGTGGTGCCCGCGTACCTTCAGCACGAGGTCCTCTAGGTCCTCACGCGTCTGCGCGTCGACCGAGCCGAACGGCTCGTCCATGAGCATCAGCGCCGGCCGGTAGGCCAGCGCGCGGGCGATCGACACCCGCTGCTGCATGCCGCCCGACAGCTGGAACGGGTACTTGCGACCGGCCTCCGCCAGCCCCACCGACTCCAGAGCCTCGTGCGCCGCCTCGCGGCGCTGCTGCTTGGTCATGTCCTTGCGGCGCAGCGGCAGCGCGACGTTGTCCGCCACCGACATCCACGGGAACAGCGACCGGCTGTAGTCCTGGAAGACGACGGCCAGGTTGGCGGGCGTCTGGCGGACCAGCTCGCCCTGGACCTTGATGGTTCCGCCCGTGGGCTTGATCAGGCCCGCGATGGAGCGCAGGAGCGTCGACTTGCCGCACCCGGAGGGCCCGACGATGCACAGCAGCTCGCCCTCGGCGACGCTCAGGTTCAGGCCGTCGATGGCGTGATGCCGGGTCGGGCCTTCGCCGTAGACGTGCGTGAGGTTGTCTATCTCAAGCAAGGGGTTTCCTTTCAGCCCAGCGGCCGGGAGATGTACTGGCCCACTGGACGGCCCACGATCTTGCCCGCGTCGAGGACGTGGTTGCCCCTGACGAACGTGTCGGTGACCTTCGCGCTCAGCTCGAAGCCCTCGAACGGGGTGTACTCCTGCGTCGACTCCGAGTCGGCGGCGCGGACGGTCCACGTGCTCCCGGTGTCGACCAGGCAGAAGTCGGCGTCGAAGCCGGGCGCGATGGTGCCCTTGCTCCGCAGGCCGTACCTGCGCGCGGGGTTCCAGGAGGTGAGGGCGGCGATGCGCCCGTAGGACAGGCCGCGGCGGCGGCCCTCGGTGATCAGGCCGGGCAGCAGGTATTCGGCGCCGCCGAACCCGGCCTTGGCCAGGAACACGTCGTCGGCCGGAGCGCCGAACTTGAGCTCCTCCCGGCAGCAGGCATGGTCGCTGACCACCCAGTCGACGGTGCCGTCGAGCACGTACTCCCACAGCGCCTCGACGTCCTCGCGCGGCCTGATGGGCGGGTTGACCTTCGCGCCGATCCCGTTGGCCGTCTCGATGTCGGCGAGAAGATGCCCGATCGTGACCTCGCGGCGGAAGTCGATGTGCGGGAAGGTCTTGGCCATCCGCACCGCCGCGTCGAGCGCCTTGCGCGAGGACAGGTGGAGCAGGTTGATGTTGGCCAGGCCGGTCTCGTGGGCGAGGTAGGAGGCGATGAAGACCGCCAGCCCCTCGGAGTGCGGCGGCCGGGAGGCGCTGTAGGCGGCCAGGCCGCTGAGGTCGCCGGCCTCTTCCACCAGCTTGGTGTAGGCGGTCATGATCTCGGCGGTCTCACAATGGAGCGACAATGAGATCTCGTCGGCCAGGTGCGGGAAGCGTTCGCGGGCCTCCTGCACGCCGCGCATCACGAACTCGAAGTGCCCGTAGTCGTAGCGCTCGCCCTCGGGCAGCATCAGGAACTTGCTCTGGTCGGCCGAGCGCCCGTGCAGCCCGTGCCCGCCGTAGAACATGAAGATCTTGAACGATGAGACCCCGAACTTCTCCACCAGGTCGGGCAGCTCGCCGATGTGCGTGCTCGACATGGGCGCCAGGTGGAAGCCGTAGTCGATGTAGGCCTGTCCCTCCGCCTGGCTGCGCACCTCGGGGAAGAACTCCGCGTAGGAACCGCCCCTGTTGAGGTAGTACTGGCCGGTCCGCATGTAGGAGAGCGCCGTGGTGACGCCGCCCTGGGCGCTGGCCATGCTCTCCGAGGCGGTGTCCTCGGGCAGCGGGTTGTAGATGCCCCAGTGCTGGTGGGCGTCCACGACGCCCGGGAAGGCCAGCTTCCCGTCGCCGTCGAGCACCTCCTCGACGCCCTCGGCGGACAGGCCGGCCCCGACCTGCTCGATGCGCCCGCCGGTCACGGCGATGTCCGCGACGACCGGCTCGTCCCGGTCGTGCGTAACAATACGCACGTTCTTCAGCAACAGGTCAGTCACATCCGCCTCCTACGCGGTACGGCGGGCGCCACGGTGCCACGTGAGCATCCGGCGCTCGACCATGAGGAACAGGGTGTTGAGTACGTAACCGAGCACTCCGAGCACGACCACTCCTCCCCAGAGGGCGGGCATGTCGGAGCGGTCGCTCGCGCTGGCCAGCAGGTAGCCGATGCCGTCGGTGGCACCTTTGAGCTCGGAGACGATCATGAGGATCAGCGCCAGTGAGACGCTGAGCCTCAGACCTGCGAAGATCTTCGGTGAGGCGGCGGGCAGGATGATCCGGACCAGGCGCAGGCTCGCCGGGACGCCGAAGACGGTCGCGGTCTCAATCTGGAGACGATCCACGTTACGCGCGCCATCGATTGAATTCAGCAGGATCGGCCAGATGATGCCGAAGACGATGGTCGCTACCTGTACCTGCGTGCCCATGGTGAAAAGCACCAGGAACACGGGGAACATCACAGGTGGTGGCACGGCCCGGGCGAACTCCACCAGCGGGTCGATGTAGTCGGACAGCCAGGCGGTCCTGCCGATCGCGACACCGAGTGCTATCCCGAGGGCCACGGCCACGCCCCACGAGCCGACCAGCCTGATGATGCTGGGGGCGAAGTTGTCCACCGCCTCGTCGGTGAGGATGAGGGGGCCGGAGAACCACATCTCGTACATGCGCGCCACGATGACCGTGGGGCGGGGCATGAAGGGGTCGTCCACCGCCCTGGTGATCAGCTCCCACGCGACGAGGGCCACCGGCACCAGCCAGAGCCGTTTGACCAGGGTTTTGATCATGCGTCCCGCCACTTGAACAGCCGCCGCTCGGCACGCAGCAGCAGGGTGTTGACGATCAGTCCGATGGCGCCCGACCACACCAGCACGGCGATCACGTCGACCATCGCCGAATCGTCCAGGGCGGTGCTCGCCTGGATGAGGAAGGCGCCGATCCCGCCGGCGCCGCCGACGACGTACTCCACGCTGATGGCCAGGATGAGCGTGATCGAGGCGGCCAGCCGGATGCCGGTGAAGATGAACGGCGCGGCGCTCGGCAGCGACACCCGCCAGACGACGGCCGCGGAGCCGAAGCTGAACGAGCGCAGCGTCTCCGCGGCCAGCGGGTCGACGTCACGCACGCCGTAGAGCGTGTTGATCAGGATCGGCCAGGACGCGGCGTAGACGATGAGCGCGACCTTGGCGTTGATGTCGGGCTGGAACAGGAACAGCGCGAGCGGGATCAGCGCCACCGAGGGGATGGGACGCAGGAACTCGACTATCGCCCGGGTCATCTCCTCCACGACGGGAACGGTCCCAAGAAGCAGCCCAACGGGGACCGCCAGCAGGATGGCCAGCGGCAGGCCGATGACGGCGGCGAGCAACGTGGAGCCCAGGTCGGCGAGATACTCGGGATCGAACGCCAGGCCGATCACCCTGGCCAGGCAGGTCGAAGCCGGAGGCAGCCACTCGACCAGGCCGGTCCTGCTGGCGAGCTCCCAGACAAGCAGAAAAACCGCCACGCCGATGGCGTGGCGGATGAGCTTTCCGACCCTGGCGCGGGCGAGCGTGGAACGCCCGCCCCGCGTCAGTGTTGTGGCAGCGGTCATCCCTGCGAAGTAACGATCATCGAGGAGACGTCGATCTTGTTCTTGATGAAGCCGTACTCGGCCATCAGGTCAGCCACCCGCTGAATGCGCTGGGCGTTCAGTGAGGTCGGGTAGTTGCCGAGGTTGATCGTGGCAGCGGTCGCGGCCGGGATCTGGGTGAAGGTCGGCAGGATCTTCGTCACGGCGCTGCGGTCGGTGGCGGCGACGTTCTGCGCCTTCGCCATCGCCCGCTGGAACGCGGCCAGCGTCTTGGGGTTCTTGCCGATCCACTTCTCCGTGGCCGCCCAGCCCGTGATCGGCAGGCTGTCCGTGGGGCCGGACATCGTGTCGAGGAGCATCGTCGCGCCGTCTTGGTTCTTGGCCTGGCTGACGTACGGGTCGGTCATCCAGACGGCGTCCACGGCGCCGCTCTTCAGCGACTTGAGCCAGTCGGTGCTCGGCACGACGACGTACTTGACGTCCTTGGTGGGGTCGAGCCCGGCGATCTTCAGGTGGGGGTTCATGGTGAGAACACCCAGGCCGACGAGCGCGTTGACGCCGATCTTCTTGCCCTTGAGGTCGCCGACGCTCTTGATGGGCGAGTTCTTCGCCACCATGATGCCGAAGGCCCCTGCGGCTCCCTGGTAGGAGTCCGCGATGTACTTGAACTTCTCCAGCCCCTGGGACTGGATGGACAAGATGGTGGCGTAGCTGCCCAGCACCACGTCCATGCTGCCGTTGGCGAGCTTGGGCAGTACGGCCTGCGGAGCCTGGATGGCCTCCGTCTTGACATTGAGGCCCTGCTCCTTGAAGAAGCCGCGCTCGATCGCGATGAACAGCGGGGCGGCGTCCGCCCCAGGGTACTCGCCGATCAGGAGGTCTGTCTTCTCAAGACCGTTGGCATTCGAGGCGCCTCCGGTCTTGCTATCTGAGCTGGAACACCCCGTAATGACAAGGGTGGCCACAAGTCCAATCAGGGCGGTGCGCCCTAGTGCACCGAACCTCATGTCGCGTCTCCTTCGAACGGGGGGTGATCGACGACGGTCGCACCCTAGCGCAGCTAACTCTTGCGCATGGTCCCCCGATTCTGGAAATTACCAATATATATGCGGAAATGATGATCACAATGTACGTTTGGGATGAATGTCCGAATCAAGGAGGTGGCAGCCCGGCATCCACCAGGAGGATGTGGCATTTGTCCGGGTTTGGCCTGTTATGCGAAGAGATGGGTTGACTGCGACCTTTGCGGTATTGGCCGATCTCCTGTTGTTGTGCTCAAATAAGCTCTCGCCCCATGGGTGCGTCGGCGTCACACGGCAAACACAATGCATGACGTGATCCTCTTGCACCAGACCATCAGAGGAGAGGTTGCGGAGGCCAGTGAGGAACGCATTCCCCCCAGCAGGTGGGGATCCCGGCTTAACTGCTGAAGCGCCCGCTCCTGCGGCGCTTCACGCCAAGTCAAAGCCCAAAGCACGGGCCGGGCGTGCGAAGAAGACGGGCGGCCTCGCGCTGCGCAACTGGCGCGTGCGCTCGAAGCTGCTCGTTCTGGTCGTCATTCCCACCTTGGCGGCCCTGGTCCTCGGCGGCTTCCGCGTAGCCACCTCGATCAGCAGCGCCACCGAGTACGAGAAGGTCAACGAGGTCGCCGTTTTGGCGAGCCAGCTGACCGCGCTCGCCCACGAGGTCGAGCTCGAACGTGACCTCACCGCCAGCTTCGTCGCCCTCGGGCGCAGGAGCAGCGGCAAGGCCGACGTCGACGCCCAATACAGCACGGTCAACAAGCTTCGCGACAGCGTACGTGGCCCGGTCGACGCGCTCGCCGCTTCTGACAGCCCCCAGCGCGCGCAGGCCATCCGCATCAAGAACCGTCTGATCGAGCTCGACCAGTCACGCAAGACCGCGGTGGACTCGCAACTGAACGTCGGCTCCGTCATCGAGCTGTACGACCGGAGCATCTCCGACTTCATCGGGCTCAACGACAACATCGACCTGGGTGCCGCTGACAAGGAGCTCGCCGACAGCGTCTCCGGCTTCGCCGCTCTGTCCAGGGCCAAGCAGTTCCTCTCCACTCAGCGCGCGCTCCTGGTGGCCGCGCTGGCCGCCAGGCGATTCAGCAAGGACGAGCTCGACTCCTTCATCGCCGCTCGCGCCCAGCGCAACAGCGAGCTGGCGACGTTCAGGGCCCAGGTGCCGCTGAACATCCGCCAGGCGTACGACGACGTCGTCAGTGGCTCGGCCGTCGACAAGTCCGAGCTGATCCAGGCCCGCGCCCTGTTCCTGCAGGACTCGGGGGCCCAGCTGGTCGACCCGGAGGTCGGCCTCCAGCGCGACGGCGAGGACTGGCTCAAGGCCGTGGGCAAGGCCATCGACGGCATGCGCAAGGTCGAACAGCAGGTCTCCGACTCGATCCTGCTGCGCAGCCGCACCCTGCAGGGCCAGGAGCAGCAGGGCGCGATGATCATTGCGATCGCGATCGCCATCCTGTTGATCCTGGTGCTGGTGATCACCTCGTTCATGGCGCGCTCGCTCAGCGGCCCGCTGCGCCGGCTGCGCAGGGAGGCGCTATTCATCGCCAGCCGCCGCCTGCCGGAGACGGTCCAGCAGCTGCGCGAGTCCGAGGCGAGCGGCCCGATGGAGGTCGAGCCGATCGGCGTCATGTCCGAGGACGAGATCGGGGAAGTCGCGCGGGCCTTCGACGAGGTACACCGCGAAGCCGTCCGGCTGGCCGGTGAGGAGTCCCGGCTCCGAAGCAACGTCAACGCGATGTTCGTCAACCTGTCCCGCAGAAGCCAGACGCTGGTCGAGCGGCAGATCACCCTCATCGACGGGCTGGAGCAGGGCGAGCAGGACGAGAGCCGGCTGGCGAACCTGTTCAAGCTCGACCACCTGGCCACCCGCATGCGCCGTAACAGCGAGAACCTGCTGGTTCTCGCCGGCCAGGACCCGCCACGCCGCTGGAGTCAGCCGGTCAAGCTGGTCGACGTGGCCCGCGCCTCCCTGTCGGAGGTCGAGAACTACGAGCGGGTCGTCCTCCAGGTGCCCGACGGCGTTTCCGTCGCCGGCCAGGCCGTCAACGACGTCATCCACCTGCTCGCCGAGCTGGTGGAGAACGCCCTGTCGTTCTCGCCCCGCGAGACCCGCGTCACGGTCTCCGGCAGCCGGATCGACGGCGGTGGCGTCATGCTGTCGATCACCGACTCCGGCATCGGCATGACCCAGGACGAGCTGGCCCAGGCCAACGAGCGCCTCACCGACGCGCCCATCGTGGACGTCTCGGTGTCGCGCCGCATGGGCCTGTTCGTGGTCGCCAGGCTGGCGCACCGGCACGGCATCCGCGTACAGCTGCGCCCGCACGGCTCCGGCGGTCTGACCGCCATGGTCCTGGTGCCCGAGAGCCTGCTCGGCAGCCAGTCCCCGGCCTACGCCGGGACGCAGGGCGGCATGCCCGTGCGCGAGGAGACCTACGCGGCTCCCGCTCCCGCGGCCGCGCCCCCCGCGCCTCCGCAGTGGCAGGGCGGCGGCTACCAGATGGGCCCGGGACACCCGTCCTACCCGTCCAACCCGGAGCCCGCCGGTGCGGGCGCGGGCGCTTGGCCGTCCATGCCTCAGTGGCCGTCCGACGTCAACGGCTGGCCCTCCGACCCGCGCGCCAGCAGCGGCGGTTACGACACCGCCGACGTCTGGGTGCCGTCGCGAGGCCAGAGTGGTGGCGGCGGTGGCAGCTGGGGCAGCGACAACGGCCTGCCCAAGCGGCCCACCAACGACCAGCCGCCGTTCCAGCCGCCACAGGACTGGAGCTTCGGCAACCGGCCGGTGGAGCAGAGCCTGCCGCCCAGGCCGAGGTACGACTTCCCGGAGACGGAGTCGGCGGCGACCGGCCCCATCCCGGTGGTCAACCCGCCCTCGTCGGGTGACGAGTACCTGCCGATCTTCGCCTCGGTGGAGTCGGCCTGGTTCGAGCACGGTGGTGAAGGCGGCGCGAACTGGGGTTCCTCCAAGGCGGATGCCGGTTGGAACGCCGCGGCGGCCGTGGTCGAGCCGGTACGTGACGGCGCGACGGCCGCCGGGCTGCCCAAGCGGGTGCCCAAGGCCAACCTCGTGCCGGGTTCCGCCGACACCGCCTCGGCGCCGAAGGGCGTCGCCCCGATGCCCTCTGTCTCGCCCGATCGTGTCCGCAGCCGTCTGTCCAGCTTCCAGCAGGGCTTCCGCGCGGCACGTGACGACATCAGTGAGGGCAGGGCGTACCCCGCCGGCTCGAGGCCCGTTGATAGCAGGGAGGAGGGCGTATGAACGACCTGAGCCACGCGGCACGCGGAGTCGACTGGTTGATAACCGACTTCGTCAGTACCGTTCCAGGTGTCGCCCACGCGGTCGTTGTCTCGTCCGACGGTCTGCCGCTGGCGGCATCGTCGGGCTTCCCCGTGGACCGGGCTGATCAACTGGCCGCGATCGCGTCCGGCCTGGTGAGCCTGACGCAGGGAGCGGCCAGGGTCTTCGAGGGCGGCGCGGTCAACCAGACCATCGTCGAGATGCAACGCGGGCTGATGCTGATCATGTCGATCAGCGACGGCTCCTGCCTGGCCGTGCTGGCGGCGCCCGACTGCGACATGGGCCTGGTCGCATACCAAATGACGCTCATGGTCGATCGTGCCGGTCAGGTACTTACTCCGGCGGTGCGCGCAGAGCTGCGCGCCAGCCAGACCAGGTGATGTAGGTGACGGACCCAAGGTGGAACAGCGGTGGCTGGGATCCCCATCCGCAACCCCAGCCGCAGCTGAGCTCAGATCCCGCGTCGCCGGTCCGTCCTTACGCCGTGACAGGAGGACGGACCGCGCCCCGGGTCAAGCTGGCGATGGAGGCCCTGGTCTCGTCCGCGACGGCCGAGCACCGGGAGTTCTCCCACATCACGCCGGAGTATCAGGCGATCAGCCAGCTCTGCCGGCAGGTCCGGTCGGTGGCCGAGGTATCGGCCCTGTTGCGGATCCCGCTCGGCGTGGTGCGCGTGCTGATCGCCGACATGGCGGCCGAAGGTCTGGTACGCGTACACCAGCCAGCGCTGGAGTCCGGACGGCCAGACGTAAACCTGCTCGAAAGGGTGCTCAGTGGACTTCGCAGGCTCTAGCCCCGGCCTCACCTCGACGAAGATCGTGGTGGCCGGAGGGTTCGGGGTGGGCAAGACGACGTTCGTCGGCGCGGTGTCGGAGATCATGCCGCTGACGACCGAGGCCGTCATGACGGACGCTTCGGCGGGCATCGACGACCTCGGCATGACGCCGCTGAAGTCCACCACGACCGTGGCGATGGACTTCGGCCGGGTCTCGCTCGACCGTGACCTGATCCTTTACCTGTTCGGCACGCCCGGACAGCACCGGTTCTGGTTCATGTGGGACGACCTGGTGCGTGGTGCGATCGGCGCGGTGGTGCTGGTGGACACGCGGCGGCTGGCCGACAGCTTCCCCGCGATCGACTACTTCGAAGAGGCGCAACTGCCGTTCGTCGTGGGCGTGAACGGGTGGGACGGGTCGTACCCGCACAGTGACGCGGAGGTGCGCGACGCTCTCACGCTGGCGCCGCACATCCCGCTGGTGCGGCTGGACGCCCGGTCGAAGGACTCGGTCAAGAGCGCGCTCATCAACCTGGTCGAACACGCGCTGACGGTCCGGATGGCGGTGCCGGGCTGGAGCGGTAGCTGACCTCGCCTGCCGCCTGGCGGGCCGCCGTCCGGGATGTCGCCGTCTGGGGCATGCTGACAGACCGGATGGCCGAGCCAGGCTGGAAGGGCTGCCGGAGCGGATAGGCTGAACCATTAGACCAACATTCGCTTCGAGGACTGGCCTACCACGTGTTCGAGACGCTTTCCGACCGGCTGACATCGGTCTTCTCCTCCCTCCGCTCCAAGGGTCGGCTGTCTGAGGCCGACATCGACGCCACCACCCGCGAGATCCGCATCGCGCTGCTCGAGGCCGATGTCGCGCTGCCGGTGGTCAAGGCGTTCGTCGCCCAGGTCAAGGAGCGCGCCCGCGGCATCGAGGTCTCCCAGGCGCTCAACCCGGCGCAGCAGGTCGTCAAGATCGTCAATGACGAGCTGATCGAGATCCTCGGCGGCGAGACGCGCCGGCTCCGCTACGCCAAGACCCCGCCGACCGTCATCATGCTCGCGGGCCTGCAGGGCGCCGGTAAGACCACGCTGGCGGGCAAGCTCGCCAAGTGGCTGCGCGAGCAGGGCCACGCGCCCATGCTCGTCGCCGCCGACCTCCAGCGCCCCAACGCCGTGCAGCAGCTCCAGGTCGTGGGCGAGCGCGCGCAGGTGGCCGTATACGCGCCCGAGCCCGGCAGCGGCGTCGGCGACCCGATCGGGGTCGCCCGCCGCTCGATCGACGAGGCCAAGCGCGCGCAGCACGACGTCGTCATCATCGACACCGCCGGCCGCCTGGGCATCGACCAGGAGATGATGCGGCAGGCCGCCGACATCCGCGACGCGGTCTCGCCCGACGAGGTCCTGTTCGTGGTCGACGCCATGATCGGCCAGGACGCCGTGACCACGGCCCAGGCGTTCATGGAGGGCGTCGGCTTCGACGGGGTGGTGCTCACCAAGCTCGACGGCGACGCCCGCGGCGGTGCCGCGCTGTCGGTCAGGCACATCACCGGCCGGCCGATCATGTTCGCGTCGACCGGTGAGAAGCTCGAGGACTTCGACGCCTTCCACCCCGACCGGATGGCCTCCCGCATCCTCGACATGGGTGACATCCTCACCCTGATCGAGCAGGCCCAGAAGACCTTCGACGAGGAGCAGGCCGCCAAGATGGCGGGCAAGCTCACCTCGGGCGAGAACTTCACGCTCGAGGACTTCCTCGAGCAGATGATGATGGTCCAGAAGATGGGCCCGATCAAGAACCTGCTCGGCATGATGCCCGGCATGGGGCAGATGCGCGACCAGCTCAACTCCATCGACGACCGCGACCTCGACCGCATCGCGGCCATCATCCGCTCGATGACGCCGGGCGAGCGCCAGGATCCGAAGATCATCAACGGCTCCCGCCGCGCCCGTATCGCGGCCGGCTCGGGTGTGACGGTGAGCGCCGTCAACAACCTGGTGACGCGGTTCTTCGACGCCCAGAAGATGATGAAGAAGATGGCGGGGGGCATGGGCATCCCCGGCATGCCGGGCGGCCGGGGCAAGGCGGCCAAGGCTCAGAAGAAGACCAAGAAGGGGCGGCGCGTGAGCGGCGACCCGCGTAAGGCCGCTCTGGGCAAGGGCGACTCGGCTCCCGCCGAGCCGCAGCAGCCGGCCAAGGGTGGTCTGCTGGGCAACCTGGGCGGGAAGCTGCCTCCGGGTATGGAGCTGCCGCCGGGCTTCGACCCCAGCAAGTTCAATCTCCCGGGCCAGAAGTAGCAACTTTTCCGGATATTCCGGGTTTAAGAGTGCGGCGACCCGCGCCTGCGGGTCGTGCGCAGTCCTGTGCGTCTGGCACAATGACATGTTGGAACACCGTGGCCAGGTGGGTGCCCTCTCACCTCCCGCCAGTCATGCCTGTCCCTGGAGCGGACTCCCATCGTGCCCCACTCGATGTGATGCCGTTCACCCACGCTCGAATGCAGGAGAGACCACACCAGTGGCAGTCAAGATCAAGCTCAAGCGGCTCGGCATGATCCGTAGCCCTCAGTACCGCATCGTCGTCGCCGACAGCCGCACCAAGCGTGACGGCCGGGCGATCGAAGAGATCGGCCTGTACCACCCGAAGGAAGACCCTTCGCGCATCGAGGTCAACGCCGAGCGCGCGGCCTACTGGCTCGGTGTCGGCGCGCAGCCGACCGAGCCGGTGCTCAAGCTGCTCAAGCTGACCGGTGACTGGCAGAAGTTCAAGGGCGAGGCCGCCCCTGCGCCGATGAAGGTCGCCGAGGCGGCGCCCGACCGTCACGCCCTCTACGAGGCCGCGGCCAAGGAGACGCTGTCCGGTGGCGACACCGGCACGTCCGCCACCACGCCGAAGAAGGCTCGCAAGAAGGACGAGACGGCCGAGGCCGCCCCCGTCGAGGCCGCTGCCGCCGCTCCCGCCGAGACCAAGACCGAGGGCGAGGCCTGAAGTGCTCGAGGAGGCTCTCGAGCACCTCGTTAAGGGCATCGTCGAACATCCCGACGATGTCCGGGTCCGCGCACGCCGCATTCGCAGCGGGCGCGTCCTGGAGGTCCGGGTGCACCCCGAGGACCTGGGCAAGGTCATCGGTCGCGGTGGGCGCACCGCCAAGGCGCTGCGCACTGTCGTGAATGCCCTGGCCGACGGGAAGTACGTCCGGGTCGATCTGCTCGACCTGGACGAAGCCGTCCGTTAGCGTCAGGTTCCTGCGCCCTCATCGGTTCTTGCCGATGGGGGCGTTGGCGTTAGAAGCGTTTGCGTTGGAAGCGGTTGCGTTGGAAGTGTTGGCGTCAGAAAAGGTGGAGTTCAGGTGCAGCTGGTCGTCGGTCGGATAGGCCGCCCGCACGGAGTACGCGGCGACGTGACCGTGGAGGTGCGCACCGACGATCCCGAGCTCCGCTTCCCCGTCGGCGCGACCATCGCCACCGACCCGGCCGACAGGGGGCCGCTGGTCATCGAGAGCCGCCGCTGGCACAAGGGCGCGCTGCTGATCACCTTCGCCGGCGTGACCCAGCGCGACACGGCCGAGGAGCTCCGCGGCACGATGCTGGTCATCGACTCCGACGAGGTGGTGCCCTCCGACGACCCCGACGAGTTCCACGATCACCAGCTCATCGGGCTCACGGTCGTGACCGTCTCGGACGAGGCCGTCGGCGAGGTCACCGACGTGCTCCATCACGGCCAGGACCTCCTGGTCGTACGGCGGAGCGGCCAGGACGACGCGCTCATCCCGTTCGTCAGGGCCCTGGTGCCCGAGGTCGATCTCGAAGGCGGCCGGCTCGTCGTCGACCCGCCCGAAGGGTTGCTGTGATGCGGCTCGACATCATCTCGATCTTTCCCGAATACTTCGCGCCGCTCGACGTCTCCCTCATCGGCAAGGCCCGCGAGCGCGGCACCCTCGACGCCCGGGTGCACCAGCTCCGCGACTGGGCGCACGACGTGCACAAGACCGTCGACGACACCCCTTATGGCGGCGGACCCGGCATGGTCATGAAGCCCGAGGTGTGGGGCGAGGCCATCGACGCGGTGATCGAGGGCGGCTCGCCGACCGGGGTCACCGGGGGTGGATCGCCGCGCCTGATCGTCCCCACGCCGAGCGGCCGGCCGTTCACCCAGGAACTCGCTCAGGAGCTCGCGGCCGAGCCCTGGCTGCTGTTCGCGTGCGGGCGCTACGAGGGCATCGACTCGCGCGTCATGGCCGAGTACGGCACCCGCCTGCGCGTCGACGAGATCAGCATCGGCGACTACGTGCTGGCCGGCGGCGAGGTCGCGACGCTGGTGATGGTGGAGGCCATCGGCAGGCTGCTGCCGGGCGTGCTCGGCAACGCCCACTCGGCCGTCGACGACTCCTTCGCGCCGGGAGCCATGCGCAACCTCGTCGAAGGCCCCGTCTTCACCAAGCCGCCGGTCTGGCGGGGGCACGAGGTGCCGCCCGTACTCCTGTCCGGCCATCACGGGAAGGTCGCGCGGTGGCGGCGTGACGAGGCGCTGCGCCGTACCGTCGCCAACCGGCCCGAACTGGCGGCGGCGCTCGACCCCGAGACGCTCGACAAGCACGACCGGCGGCTGCTGGAGGAGCTCTCGTTTCGCTTCCAGCCGGAAGATATGGCAAACTGAATCGCTACCGACCATCATGTGGTTGGTCTGCCATGCCCGGGGGACAGTCCCGGGTTCATCGAATCAGCAGGCGCGTCCGCCGCGAGCTCAGGCCGGGTGGACCTCCGCGTGCTCGCGAGGACTTGAGGACAGCTCTCATGCACACGAAGATCCAGGAGCTCGAGAAGGCGACCCTGCGCGGCGACGTGCCGGATTTCCGCCCCGGTGACACGCTCGAGGTTCACGTCCGCGTCGTCGAAGGAAACCGCTCCCGCGTCCAGGTCTTCAAGGGCTTCGTGCTGCGCAGGCAGGGCAGCGGCGCCCGCGAGACCTTCACGGTCCGCAAGGTCAGCTACAGCGTCGGCGTCGAGCGGACCTTCCCCGTGCACAGCCCGATCATCGAGAAGATCGTGCTCGTGACCCGCGGTGACGTGCGTCGCGCCAAGCTTTACTACATGCGCGACCTGCGCGGCAAGGCCGCCCGGATCCGCGAGAAGCGCGAGGCCGTGCCCGCCAAGTGACACAGACCTTTCCGAATGGCCCGCGTCCTGCGCGGGCCATTCGGCTTTGCAGGGGCATTTCCTTTATGTGGAGCGACTCGGGCGCGGGTGTAACGTCGGTCGAGACTTGTCGAGCCGACGCATCATCTAGGCTCGTCAGCGATGACTAGCGAGAGCCAGGAGCACGGCGCGTCGCGCCGCCCTGTCAAGGACGAGGTGGACGTGGTCGCCGAAGATACTGAGAAGCCAGCAAAGGGCGGCAAGAAGGACAAAAAGGGATCGTTCTGGAAAGAACTTCCCGTCCTGGTCGTCGTGGCGCTGGTGTTGGCCTTGATCATCAAGACGTTCGTGATCCAGGCCTTCTACATCCCGTCGGAGTCGATGGAGAACACTCTCCTGAAGAACGACCGGGTCCTGGTGAACAAGATGGTCTACCACACGCGTGACATCGAGCGCGGCGACGTGGTGGTGTTCTCGGGCGTCGACTCCTGGGACGGCGAGTTCGAGATGGAGGAGCCCTCCAACCCGGTCGCGGCGTTCTTCCGCTGGGTCGGCACCGCGTTCGGCGTGGTGCCCGGCGAGAAGGACTACATCAAGCGGGTCATCGGCGTCGGCGGCGACCATGTCAAGTGCTGCGACCCCAAGGGGCGCATCACGGTCAACGGCGTGGCGATCGACGAGGGCGGCTATCTCTATCCGGGCAATGTGCCCTCCGACAAGTTCTTCGACATCAAGGTGCCTGAGGGGCGGCTGTGGGTGATGGGCGACCACCGCTCGGTGTCGCTCGACTCGCGCTCGCACCAGGGTGACCCGGGCGGCGGCTCGATTCCCGTAGGCCAGGTGGTCGGGCGGGCGTTCGTCATCGTGTGGCCGTTCAACAGGGCGACCACGCTGCCCATCCCCGACACGTTCGCGCAGCCGGCGTTGCAGGCGCTGGGCGGCTCCGTCCCGCTGGTCGCCGGGTTCGCGGGAGCCCTACCCTTGGTGCTGATCCGTCGGCGCCGGCGAAGCAGGAGGCCCTGATGTCCTTCACCAAGAAGGCGGCGGCAGGGGAGAAGAAGAAAAAGGGCGGCTTCCGCGAGACGATCCTGCTGCTGATCCTCGGCGTCGGCATCGCGCTGCTGTTGCAGGCGTACGTCATCGGATCCTTCTACATCCCGTCGGAGTCGATGGAGAACACCCTGCTGATCAACGACCGGGTGTTCGTCAACAAGCTCTCGGGCAAGCCCGAACGCGGCGACATCATCGTGTTCAAGGGCTGGAACGGCGAGGACACCATCAAGCGGGTCATCGGCATCGGCGGTGACAAGGTGGCCTGCTGCGACGCCAAGAAGCGGGTGATGGTCAACGGCACGGCGCTGGACGAGGAGTCCTACCTCTATCCGGGCGACTTCCCATCGGGCGACACGTTCAAGTACACCGTGCCGCCGGGCAAGCTGTGGCTGATGGGCGACCACCGCAGCGCCTCCGCCGACTCGCGCAGCCACGTCGAGGAGCCCGGGGGCGGGTTCATCTCAGAGGACGCGGTGGTCGGCAAGGCCGTCATGCGCTACTGGCCGCTGTCGCGAGGCATGATCTTCATGCACCCTGACACCTTCGCCAAGGTCAAATAGAGGCGGCTTCCGGTCGCGGTTTGCGGCGATTGGGGCGTACGCTGCCTCTTGTCATGACAGTTGCGTTCCGCCCTCGGCCCAGCGTTGTCCGGCGTGATTCCGGACTCTATGCCTATGAGCGGGCACTGGCCCGCCGTGGCCTGACCCCGATCGCCGGGGTCGACGAAGCAGGCCGGGGGGCCTGCGCCGGTCCGCTGGTGGTCGCCGCGGCCATCCTCCGCAGGCCGATCGAAGGGCTCAACGACTCGAAACTGCTGGTCCCGGCCGTACGAGAACGGCTCTATGACCTGATCATGGACTCGGCGTACGTCGGGATCGTCGTCATTCCCCCGGCGGAGATCGACGCGCGGGGGCTGCACAAGAGCAACGTGGCCGGAATGCGCCGGGCCGTCGCGCGGTTGACCTGTGACCCGGGGTACATCCTCACGGACGGCTTCCCCGTCCCGGGCCTGCCGGCGCCTTCGCTGGCGGTGTGGAAGGGGGACCAGGTGGCCGCCTGCGTGGCGGCGGCCTCGATCGTGGCCAAGGTGACCAGGGACCGCATGATGATCGAACTGGACGCCGAATTCCCGGGCTACGGCTTCGCTGAGCACAAGGGGTACGTCACTCCAGGGCATCGGCTGGCGCTGGAGACGAACGGGCCGTGCTCCCACCACCGTTACTCCTTCGTCACGGTGGCCAGGGAGATGGGGGAAAATGAAATGGGGGCCGGGGTTGCCTGACCAGGCGAACCGGAAGACCGGTACGACAGGAGGACCGCGATGAGCGCAGAGGATCTCGAAAAGTACGAAACCGAGATGGAGCTGCAGCTTTACCGCGAATACCGCGATGTCGTCGGGCTGTTTACGTATGTCGTGGAGACGGAGCGGCGCTTCTACCTGACCAACTCGGTAGACCTCGACGTCCGGACCGCGGAGAACGGGGACGTGTTCTTCGATGTGAAGATGCAGGATGCTTGGGTTTGGGATATGTACCGGCCGGCGCGGTTTGTGAAGAATGTACGGGTGGTCACGTTCAAGGACGTCAACGTCGAAGAACTGGCCAAGGCCGACCTGGAGATGCCGAAGGAGGGGTTCTCGGGGTAGGCGCTTTTTGAGGGCATTCGGGGTGGCTCGGCTTGTTGGGGCGGTGCCTGCCTTGCGTGCCTACCTGGGTGCGGCGTCCGGTGGACGGGCGGTGCTGTCGGGGGCGGCTGTCCGGTGGGAGGGCGGTGCCTGCTGGGGGCGGCGCTCGCGGCCATGCTCCTGCCGGCCCTCCGGCCCTGCCAGCCCCTGGGGACAGTCCAGGCCGGCCCTGAGGGGCTGCCCATGGGCCAGCATGGCCATCTACCTGCTCGACGACCTGCCTGCTCGGCCGCCCGCCCGCTGGGCCGCTCACTCACTCGGGGGCCGGTTACCCCGGTTCCTGCACGCTTGCCCGTGACCAATCGTCTGGCTGTTATGGCTCATTCCCCGGGCCGACCCACAGCCACGCCCCGGGGCCTGCCCGCAGCCAGTCGCCGAGCCCCGCAGCCGCACGGCCCCCTGCCCGGGTCCCTTTCACATAGCCACTCGCGAGCTTCCCAATGCGGCCACCCGCCACGGCGCCAGCCCTCCATAGGCCAAGCACAGCCGCCTACCGGGCCATCCCCGTCGCCCTCTCCAGGCCCGTATCCCGATGGCCCGTATCCCCCTCAGGGCCCGTAGACCCCCACGGCCCGTAGACCCACAGTGAATCGCTAGCCGAGGACAAGCGGGAGCTTCGCGGCGAAATCGCCCAGCGCGGCCTTCTCCGCATCGGTCGGTGCACGACGTCCAGTGCCGATCAGCAGCGCGTCCTTGTCAGAGAACGAGGCGGGAAACACGGCCCCGCCGATCTTCTCCAGCGACGCGCGTGCCGCCACGAGGGTCTCGGCGGGCGGCTCGGCGGCCGACGGAAGATGCGCGATCAGGTCGAGGTGGTGCAAGGTCCATTCGAGCACGTACGCGGACAGATAGTCGCCGACGGTCAGCACCTCGTCGCGGGTGCTGACACGAACAGCGGGCTCAGCGAGTTCGGCGGCGCGGCCAGCGGCGGAACCGACGTCGTCGAGGTGGAACTTGAGCCACCGCGGCTCGCCGTATGCGGCGGCCAGCCGAGGGACCAGCGCATCAAGCGGGTCCTCGCCGGTCGGAGGTTCGACGAGGTTCCAGTAGGTGACCGCGTCCACGGTCGGTTCGGTTTCGGCCGGCGTCACCAGCGTGATCAGTACGTCCTGGGCGTCGATGACCAGATGGCACACCAGGTCTCGAACGAGCCAGCCGACACAACCGGACGGCCGCTCAAAGTCCTCATCCGAGATTTCAGCGACCGCCGTGAGCAACGCCGTCCAGGAGCGTGAGAAGAGATCCACTGCGGCACGGTAATGCCGAACCGGAACGGCGTACAAGCTATTCGAACGCCCGGTTCACGTACCCAGACGGTTGGTCGCTTGTCTCGGCGGCCTCTCGCATTAACAAGCGCAGCTCACCCGCCACGGTCGCACTCGCCACGGTCACCCGCACCTGATTACGCACACCTGCCACGGGCCGGTCACCCGCACCTTTCACGGTCATACGCATCCGGTTATGGGCCGTCCGCCACAGATCACCCGTATCCGCACCCTCCCACGGTCACGTGCACCTGCCACAGAGCGTCCGCCACGGAGCCTCCGCCAACTTGAAGTAGCAGGTCAAAGCGCTGGTGTGACCGGCCTCCGGGATGCTCACGCTGGTAGGGGGCGCATGCTTGAGGAGTAGATCGTCTGTTGGGCCAGTCCGCGCGATGAGGTACGCAGTTCGGTTGGGTGTGTCCGTTTCCTTGCGGCAGACCCGGTAGACGTACTGCCTGCCCGTGCCTGCGGCGCCCTCAGTTCACCGAGCCAGCATGAAAGCATGGCCCTGAACTTGCCGTCCCAGCCGTGGCCTGAAGACCGTCAACCGAGCCCTGGCCACGGCACGGGCACCGGTCGAACGCGGCGTCGCCTACTTGAAGTCCTGGCGGATCTTCCGCAGATCCGATGCAGTGCCAACCGCATGACGTCAATCGCCAAATAAGTTGGCGGAGGCTCACGCCACCCGCACCTCCCAAGGCGGTCACCCGCACTCGCTCCAGGCGACCTGCACCTGCCACAGGTACTCGGGGCGGGGGAGTCGCTCAGGCCGATTCACCCAGGTCGGATGGATCACCAGGCTGTTTCACTCAGGTTGGATGGATCACCAGGTCGGCTCACTCAGGACGGGTGGATCACCCGGCGAGCCACCCGGAGCGGCCGCGCACCTCACTCAGCGCACGGCGTTGGACGCGCCCGAGCCCCTCTCGACTTATCCACAACCCCCGCACCCAACACGACCTCTGTCCACAGAACCTCGCTCGGCCCGAATCACCCACCCCCGATACGCGAAAGTCAGGGCCCGGAGGTGCCACATGGCCGCGAGGAACGACCTCGGCAAACACGGCGAGCAACTCGCCGTCAACTACCTGGAAGCCGAGGGAATGACCATCATCGAACGCAACTGGCGCTGCCGCCACGGCGAGATCGACGTCATCGCCGAGGACGGCCCCAACCTGGTCGTGGTAGAGGTCAAGACCAGATCCAGCCGATCACACGGCACAGCCCTGGAGTCGGTACGACCGGCCAAACTGGCCAAGCTCCGCATGCTGGCCGCCAAATGGCTCACCACCCAGCCCCGCGCCTTCGAGACGGTCAGAATCGACGTGATCGCCCTGGAGCGTTTCGCCGGCGACTACTCCCTGCAGCACGTACGGGGGGCGATCTGAGATGGCAGTCGCGAGGACCCGCAGCGTGGCCCTGGTCGGCGTCAAAGGCCGCAGCGTGGAAGTGGAAGCCGACGTGGGCAACGGCTTGGCGGGGATCCACCTCATCGGCCTGCCGGACATGGCGCTCAGCGAGGCCAGAGAACGGGTCAGATCGGCGATGGTCAACAGCCATTTCCCCTGGCCCGATGCTCGCATAACAGTAAGCCTCTTCCCTGCGAGCCTCCCCAAGCGTGGCAGCCAGTTCGATCTCGCTATAGCCGTGGCAATCCTGGGCGCCGCGGGAGTGGTCCCCGCCGACCGGGTCGCGGAGCCGTTCTTCCTCGGCGAACTCGGCCTCGACGGACGCCTGAGACCCGTGCGTGGCGTTCTCCCGTCGGTGCTGGGCGCGGCCGAGCACGGAGACGTCACGGTGGTCGTCCCCGCCGCCAACTCGGCGGAAGCGGCGCTGGTGCCCGACGTCAAGGTGGCTCCGTTCACCGACCTGCGCCAGTTGGTGGAGTGGCTACGAAGGGGAGACGACCTGCCCGAGTGGCACATCCAGGACGCTCCAGAGCCGCCGCGGCCGACCATCCAGCCCGCCGTCGACCTGTCCGACGTGGCCGGCCAGCCGGTCGCCCGCCGAGCACTCGAGATATGCGCGGCAGGAGGCCACAACCTCTGGATGCTCGGCCCACCCGGCACAGGCAAGACCTTGCTCGCCGAACGCCTGCCCACACTCCTCCCCGACCTCGAGCTGGACCACGCGCTCGAGGTGACGGCCATCCACTCGGTGGCAGGCATACTGCCGGCCAGCAGCCCGATGCTGAGCAGACCGCCGTTCGTCAGCCCCCACCACACCGCCACGGCAGCGGCCATCATCGGCGGCGGCAGCACGGTCATACGCCCCGGCGCGGTCTCCCTCGCCCACCGGGGAGTCTTGTTCATGGATGAAGCCCCCGAATTCCCCCGCCACATCCTCGACTCCCTCCGCCAGCCCCTGGAGGCCGGGCGCGTGACGGTATGCAGAGCAGCAGGCTCCGTCACCTTCCCGGCCCGCTTCATGCTCGTCCTCGCCGCCAACCCCTGCCCCTGCGCCCAGCCCCAGGACCAAGGGGAAAGCTGCCAGTGCTCACCCACGATGAGACGCCGCTACCTGGCCAGATTGTCCGGCCCGCTTCTCGACCGCGTGGACATGAAGGTCACAGTCGCCCGTACGTCCAGACGCGAGCTCATGGCCGACCGCCAGTTCGTCGAACCGAGCAAGACCGTGGCCGAACGCGTCCTGGCAGCCCGCCAACGAGCAGCCAAACGCCTGGCCGGCACCGCTTGGCGCACGAACGCCGAAATCCCGTCCGCCGCCCTCCACGCCGACTACCGCCCGTCAGACGCCGCCATGAAGTGCATGACGACCGCCCTCGACTCGGGCACCCTCAGCGCCCGCGGCCTCGATCGCGTCCTACGAGTCGCGTGGACTCTTACGGACTTGGCAGGCAAACCCCGCCCCGAGGACACGGAAACGTCGACGGCCCTCGCCTTGTGGCTGGGAGTGAACACATGACCTCTTGCCCCGCCGCACAGCCACCACCGGGGCCCCGCGCGCCCGAAGTCCACATTCCCACCCCTCAGGAGCGTCGATGACGAGAGCAGAAGTGGAGGCGAGAGCCGCCCTCATGCGTGTAGCCGACGCTGGAGACCCGACGATGGGTCGCCTCGTCGCCTGCTGCGGCGCCGAGGCAGCGATCGACGCTGTACGCACGGAGACCCTCCCGCCCGATTTCATCGCCCAGGAAACCCAAGAGCACCGCATCCCCGACCCCACCCAACACCGACTGGCGAACCCCAACCGGCAGCACGTCCCGGACCCCACCCAGCACCAATTGGCAGACCCCACCCGGCAACACCTTTCGGACTCCACTCAGCAGCACAGCGCGGACCCAACGTGGCAGCACATCGCAGCCGACCTCACTCAACGTCAGCTAAATGACCCAAGCCGGGAACACGGAGACAATTCCCCCCAGAGGCAGACCACAGCCTCCGGGGGACAATGCGGAACGACGACCCTCACCCGGCAAGGGATCTTCGACTCCACTCAGCAGCACGTCCCAGGCCCCGGCCAGCCACTCGGCACAGCTCTCACAGAGCGCCGCATAACAGAGCTCACCCAGCGACTACGCGCCTGGCGCGCCCGTCTGGAGTCGGCCGATCCCGCAGCCGACCTCGCCAACGGCGAACGAAGCGGCGCCAGATTCATCATCCCCGGTAGCCCAGAATGGCCTACTCAGCTGGACCAACTCGGGTCGCGCCGCCCTCTTGGCCTGTGGCTCCACGGCTCGGCCGACCTGCGCTTCTCCTGCCTGCGATCGATCGCCGTCGTCGGCGCACGGGCTGCCACGGCGTACGGTGTGCACGTCGCGGCGCAGTTCGCCGTGGGATTCAGCGATTCCGGCTGGACAGTGGTCTCCGGTGGTGCGTTCGGGATCGACGGCGCGGCCCACCGCGGCAGTCTGGCCGCCGACTCTCCGACGGTCGTCGTCCTGGCCTGCGGCGTCGACGTCAGCTACCCGACCGGACATCACGAACTGTTCGCCGCCGCCCGCGACCAGGGCGTTGTGGTCAGCGAGTGCCCTCCCGGCGTACACCCCACCCGTGCGCGCTTCCTCATCAGAAACCGCTTGATCGCCGCCTTGTCACGAGGCACCGTCGTGGTGGAAGCGGCACTCCGCAGCGGCGCGCTCAACACAGCCGGTCACGCTTTGTCACTCCAACGCCACTTGGCGGCCGTGCCTGGCCCGATCACCTCCACCATGTCGGCCGGCTGCCACCGCCTCCTTCGCGAACGCAAGGCCGTCTGCGTCACCTCACCCAAGGAAGTGATCGAACTGGTCGGTGCGATAGGCGACGACCTAGCCCCCCAGGCTCGTGGCCCGGTCGTCCCACGAGACACGCTGAGCGAGACGACCAGCCGGGTCCTCGACGCCATCCCCACACGCGGCGCCGCAGGCCCCGCCTCCATCGCCGTAGCCGCCGGAGTCTCCCTGGACACGGCTCTGAGCGCACTGGGCGGCCTGGCCGCCGCAGGCTACATAGAACGAGTGGCCAAGGGCTGGCGCACCCGCAAAACGCCATCAAGGACGTACATGAAAGCCGACGAAACAGCACCCCCAAGGCAGTACCCCTCAGACCTAACCGATGACGACGATCTCCCACCTTCACCCGACGATCCGTGAACTCCCCGCGAGCAGTCCGCACCCATGTGCTGACGAGCCGCCCATGACCGTAAGCGATACTGCCCGGCGAAGGGGCGAAGGGGCGAAGGGGCGAAGGGGCGAAGGGGCGAAGGGGCGAAGGGGCGAAGGGGCGAAGGGGCGAAGGGGCGAAGGGGCGAAGGGGCGAAGGGGCGAAGGGGCGGCGCGGTGTCACTGCCGGTGATCAGCGCGGTGAGCTCCGGCGCCCAGCCGTCGAACTCCTGCGCGATCCGCGCGCCATCAAGCTGTTCGAACGCGAGCAGCTGGCCCGTGACATGCACGACATCGTCGCCCATCCGTTGCCACGTACACGGGCTCGGCCCGCGGGCGCCGCGTGCTGTACGGCTGGACCGGGGCTGCTCGTGGTCGCGATCGTCGCCATCCGTGGTCTGCTCGTGGTCGCGATCGTCGCGTCCGTGGTCCTCGGCTCGCCGAGCGCCGCGCTGCTGGCCGTGTACGCCGTGATCGGCACGATCTGGGTGGCCGCGGGCATACGCCGGTTGTTCCCCGCTCCCGAGCGCCAGTCTGCCAGTGAAACTTTCAAGCATTCTGCCTGGTCACAGCCATAGAACCCACGATGCGTTGACGAGCGTGAAGACGGCAGCCGAGCATGACGCCGCGTTCTCCCTCTCCGAAAGGCACCCCCATGCACTTGTCCAAGGCGATGACAGCAGCCCTGGCCACACTGGTGGCCGGAGCGGCAGTCGCTGTCGCGGTGACCACCGTCGCCCCGGCAGGCGCAGCCGCCGGCACGGGCACCGGTTATCTGCACACCAGCGGAAACAAGATCGTTGACAGCACGGGCGCGACCGTGCGCCTGACCGGCCTCAACTGGTTCGGCATGGAGACCGACAACCGGACCTTCCACGGCCTGTGGTCGAGCACTCCCTGGAAGGGCCACATCGACAAGATGGCCTCGCTGGGCTACAACACGATCCGCGTGCCGTACTCCAACGACGCGCTCAAGCCCGGCGCCACGGCCACCGGCATCAACGACTACGTCAACCCCGACCTGATCGGCCTGTCGCCGCTGCAGATCCTGGACAAGATCATCGCGTACGCGGGCGGCAAGGGCATGCGGATCATCCTCGACCGCCACCGCCCGACCGCCGCGGGCCAGTCCGCGCTCTGGTATGTCCCCGCCACGCCGGAGAGCACCTGGATCAACGACTGGAAGGCGCTGGCCCAGCACTACGCGAACAACCCCACCGTCATCGGCGCCGACCTGCACAACGAGCCGCACGCCGAGGGCACCAACCCCAACGCGACCGGCTCCTGCTGGGGCTGCGGCGACCAGGCCCGCGACTGGCGGCTGGCCGCCGAGCGGGCCGGCAACGCGGTCCTGTCGGTCAACCCCAACTGGCTGATCTTCGTGGAGGGCGTGAGCTGCCCGAGCGGCGGCCTGTCCAACGTGTGGGACGGCGATCCCAGCAACGACGAGGACTGCGGCTGGTGGGGCGGGAACCTGTCGAAGGCGGGCCAATATCCGGTACGGCTCAACGTGGCCAACCGCCTGATCTACTCGCCCCACGACTACGCGACCTCGGTTTACCACCAGACCTGGTTCGACGTCCCCGACTACCCCGCCAACCTGCCGGCCATCTGGGACAAGTACTGGGGCTACCTGTACAAGCAGAACATCGCGCCGATCATGATCGGCGAGTTCGGCACCACTCTGGCCGCGAACGTGGACAAGATCTGGCTGCAGGAGCTCCTTAAGTACACGGGTAGCGGGGTGAACGGGATGTCGTTCACCTACTGGTCGTGGAACCCGAACTCCGGTGACACCGGGGGCATCCTCAACGACGACTGGACCACCGTCAACCAGGCCAAGCAGGCCATCCTCCAGCCATACCTGATCCCGCCGACCGGCGGCACCGGGCAGCCCTCCGATACGCCCACCCCCAACCCTCCTGGGCAGTGCACGGCGACGTACAAGCAGACGAACTCCTGGCAGGGCGGCTTCCAGGGTGAGCTGACGGTGAAGAACACCGGCACCGGCACGATCAGCGACTGGACCGCCACCTGGACGCTCCCGTCTGGGGTGACGCTGGTCAACGGCTGGAACGCGGTCGTGACCCAGTCGGGCACCACGTGGACCGCCAAGGGCCCCGACTACGCCAAGAACCTCGCCCCGGGCGCCTCGGTCGCTGTCGGCTTCACCGCCAACGGCCCGGCCGCCCAGCCCACCAACGCCACCTGCTCCTGACCCTTCCCACCGTCCCGAACTCCCGCTCTTCCCCACTGTCACGGCACCCCGACTCTTCCCACCGTCAAGGGCTGCCGTTCCCTACGACCGTCGCGAGCTCCTGACCCTCCCGCCATTGACCCTCCCGCCGTCGTGGGCGCGCGCTCCCGCCCGCGGCCCCCCGAACGAGCGCCCGCCCCGCGATCCACGATCGAGCACCGCGGGGCGGGCGCTCGCCTTCCCTCCCCAAAGGACAGCACCCCATCGGCCCTCTCCCAAGAACGGCGAACTCCAACGCCCCCAAGGGACGGCAACCCCATCGGCCCCCAAGGACAGTGGCCCCCAACGCGCCTCCCCCCGGGACGGCAACCCCATCGGCCCCCCAAGGACAGTGGCCCCCAACGCGCCTCCCCCCCCGGGAAGCCCTCGGCACTCCCTCTCCCCAAAGGGACGGCAACCCCTACAGCGGGAAGGAGAATTGACCACGGGTCGCACGTAGTGGACAGCGGATTCCGACAAAAGGGAGTAAATCTGCACTGCTACGGAGCCCCCGATGGCAAGCGCGGCTTCTCCCGCATTGGTCGGGCGCGACACTCAATTGCCCGGCGCCATCGCGGAGCCTCCCTCCGTCATTCAGGTGCCGGGCGAGGTGGGCATCGGCAGGACCAGGCTCGTCAGAGCGGACATCGACCCCCTGCGTAAAAGCGGGCGAATCGTGGTGCTCGGCCACCGCCACTAGATGCGCGAGCCGCTCCCGTACGGCCCGGTGCTCGACGCGCTTCGGGACGTCGCCCCGGCGCTCCCGCCCTAGGATCGGCTCCGCCCGCTCACCGGCGTCCTGCGCGGCCACCTGCCCGAGTTGGCCGGCCACCTCCCTCTCGACGCCTTGCCGCCGACGTTCGACGGCCCGGTGAATCCTTACTACGGCCGCTCTGCCCCCATGATGACCTGGCTGCGGAACCTACCTCCAGCCGCCGCATGAATCCCACAGCGATGGTCGAGCTCCTTTGCCAAGATCTCTGGCCGGGGCTGGCGGACGGCCGGCGTAGATGCCACTGACAGCCGCTGGGGGAGCATGGGGTTGCTCATCCCTCCACGGAGGAGGCGCTGCCGCGAGCAAGGGATCATCGAGAGTGGGCCCAGCGGGCGCGGGCACCGCGATCTGTGCCGCTTCCGGCCAGGAGGGCGGGTGGCGTCCCACCAAGAGGGGGATCCACGAGTTCGTTGCCTGGCTTGGCTTCTGCCAGGGATGATCGGGTTCGAGTGGCCGAGAAACCACGCCACTCTGCGAGCCGTCATCGATCCACGACCAACGAGACACCACCCATCGACCGGCTTGTGGTCGTGGATCAATGTGTAAAGGTGAAAGAAACGAGGCGACGGTAGGCCGATATACGGGTAGAAGCCCGGCCGTGGACTGTCGACCGCCTTGTGCGCGGCCCCGGCGGTCGGCGTCTGTGAGAAGGGAGGCGCTTGTGGCCGACGGGCGGCTGGGGGCGGATGAGGTGACAGCCGAATTCGGCAGGTACTTGCGGTTCGAAAGAGACCTGTCCCCGCATACCGTGCGTGCTTATCTCTCTGACGTCACGGCTCTGCTCGAGCACCTGGACGGTCGGCTTGACGGCCTCGATATCAGTACGTTGCGCGAATGGCTGGCCGAGCAGCATGCCAACGGTAAGGCGAGGGCGACGCTGGCGCGCAGGACCGCCTGCGTACGTACCTTCACGGCCTACTGCCATCGCAGAGGCTGGTTGCCGGACGACCCCGGCCTGCTGTTGGGCAGTGCCAAAGCTCCGCGCCCGTTGCCTGCCGTACTCGATCAGGAGCAGGCTCAGGCCGCCCTTGAAGTGCCGTCGGACGGAGAGCCCAAGGAACTACGGGATCAGGCCATCCTGGAGCTGCTTTACGCCACGGGTGTGCGGGTGAGTGAGCTGTGCGCGCTGGACGTCGACGATGTCGATCGGGATCGGCACGTCATCAGAGTGCTGGGCAAGGGCCGCAAGGAGCGGTCGGTGCCGTTCGGATTGCCCGCCCTCCGTGCCCTGGACAGATGGTGCGTGCACGGACGCCCCCGGTGGATCCGCGCGGGCTCGGGGACGGCGGTGTTTCTGGGGGTACGAGGCGGGCGGATCGACGCGGGCACGGTGCGCCGGGTGGTGCACGCTCGCTTGCGTGAGGTCGAGGGAGCACCGGACATGGGCCCGCACGGGCTGCGACACACCGCGGCGACGCACCTGCTCGAAGGCGGTGCCGACCTGCGCAGCGTCCAGGAACTTCTCGGACACGCATCGCTGCACACCACCCAGATCTACACGCACGTCTCGATCGAGCGCCTCCGCACGGCATACCGCCAGGCACACCCCAGGGCGTGACCGGACATCGGTTCGGGATCCAGCGATGGTGCCAATGGCCACGCCCCCCATTTCTCGCCACAGGTGAGTCCCACCGACTCCAGCCCGAGCCCGTGCCGTGGGAAGATCGGTGCCTGGGGCGTGGTGACGCCGGTGCGCATCTGCGTCAGCAGGTTGTGGCTGATGAGCACAGCCGCCGAAGAGTGCCTGGTAGAGGCGGTTCAGATCGCAGGCGTCGGACACCACTTCGTACGCTGTCCAGGCCAAGGACGGAGGCTCCCAGCGCCAGCACGCCGCCGGCCAGGAGGAACTGCCTGCTTCCAATTTTGCTGCTCAACCTGTTCGTGTTCGCTGTGGCCATGGAGAGCGACGCCGGACGTCGCAAGATCGGGCCGTTTCGGGTGTTCCGTCCCGTGGTGGCCGTCGCGACCGCGGTCCCGTTCTTTTTCGACGGCATGGTCTGGTCGGGCAACGGACTGTTGCTGGAGACTTTCGGGGCTGTTCTCGGTGTGCCGCTCGGGCTCGTCCCGATGAGGGTCATGACGTTCGAGTACGACCGTGCGGCCAGCAAGCCGTATTCGCGCGCGGGTTGGACTTACGTGCTCGCCTGGCTGGCGATCACCGCTGGCAAGGTGTTCTTTTCGTACGGTTCCACCGACTTATGGAGCGTGGCATTGGGACGCTGGATGGCTGATGAACATATTCCGGTCGAGTCATTCAAGGCCGCCGTGATCTTTATGAACGTAGCCACCATGCTGCGAGTCGCGGCTCTATATGTGGGTGCGCGCCGGGTGACCTCGCGTAGCGGCTCGTGACGACACCCCCAGATGGCGACATGCTGTACGGGTGATCAGCGGCCTGAGACAACGAGGTCGACCCGGCCCCGCAGATCCACACGATCGGGCGGGAACTCGCCGCCGATGCGACTGGAGAGTCATCCTGGGGCGTGCCGGAACGTGGCCGAACCGCAACCAATCCCGGGACAATAGACCGTAGGGCTCGACTCGTCCGGCGTTGCTGAGTCAGTGGGCCATCACGAGGCGGTAGCCCACAGCCAGGGTGCCATCTCATCCACGAGATGGGTTGTTCACGACTTCAGTTGGGGTCCTGCGTGGCAAGGCCTGCGTGATGTCTCGCATAGTGGGGTCGCTTCTCGGCCGCTCGGCCCTGTTCATCCCTGGTGGAAGCCATACAGCGAGATCGTGGATCCACCACACAACGGGACGCTGTCCACAGCCCAGGCAGGCGGCCGCCCTGGGCTATGGGTTGGTGGTCCTGGCTCTGCGTCGGCGCTTTCGTGGGGGTCGATTGCGCTGCTGTTTGCGGTGCTGACCTCGTGTGGCGCGGGGTTGCTGCGTGCGGGTGCTTCGATGGCGGCGGATCAGGGCGAACAGCAGTAATGCGCTGAACAGTGCGCCCACGCTGATGGCTGAGATGGCGGGTGTCGAGGCGGAGCGTGCCGCGAAGCGTAAGGCCGGGTTGGCGGCGGGACGCCAGGGGATTTCGGGCGAAATGGTGGGGTCGGGAGCAGGGGTGCTACTTGACTGAGGCGGCGATGTCAGCAATCGGGTAGTTGCTGTTGTTGCCGCAGAGGGGGGCATTCCGGCGGGTGCCATCTGGAGGCGTTCGGGGCTTGAGAGTGGTGGCTGCGTCGAGAGGGCGGCGGTGTCCAGGGCGTCGAGGTTCCAGTAAGGGAGGAGGCGGATGTGGGCTTGGCCGAGGAGGAGCAAGGGGTTGAGGTAGTGGGAGCCGCGCTTGAGGCCCCAGTGAAGACACGATTCTCGGCAGTGGCCAGCCGGGCGTTCGATGACTCCGAGGCGGGTGCCGGGCGCTACGCGTTGGTCTCGGCGTACTGATGCGTTGACCGGCAGATACGTCGTGCGTAGGCCGTCAGTGTGCTCGATGGTGACCACACCCCGGCCCGCGAGGGGGGCGGCGAAGCGGACGATTCCTGAGCCGGCGGCTACGACAGGGGTGGTGGGCGCGGCGGCGAGGTCGACGCCCCGGTGGCCCGACAGCCATGGCGCGGGTGGGGGTGCGAAGTGGCGGAGGACTCTGGGGTGTCCGTCCAGCGGCCATCGCCAGGTGGGGCGGTCGGCGGCGGCAGGGCTTGCGAGTGTCATGGGCATCAGGGGGATGGCGAGGGCAAGGAGGGCGGCCAGAAGAATCGCGGGCCTTGAAGGTCCTCCTTGCCGAAGGGACTTTGTTGGCGGGGGATGAGTCGATCTGTCGCTGTCGCTGTCGCTGTCGCTGTCGCTGTCGAAGGGGCGGGGGCGAGTTGCGTTGCTTTGATGGGCAAAGGGGTGAAAGGCGTAGTCAAAGGGGCGTGAGTAATTCGTTGGGTTTTGATCGTCGAAGGGGCGCGATGAATGGGGGCTGGAATGGCTTTTGGGAGTGAGGGGGTTGGAGCGATGCGGTGCTGGAGGGATGGTTTTGGAGCGATGTGATGCTGGAGTGGTGAAGTTGGGGCGATGCGGTGCTGGAAGGGTAGTGCTGGAGAGATGGTGTGCTGGAGCGAGGTGGTTGCCGCGGGTAAGAGGTGGCGAACAGCGAGGGGTGGGGTGGATGGGCATGCGGTGAGTTTGCGGGAGAGCCGGGGGCGGTTGGAGGGGCGAACGTAATTCTGTGGAAAAGGGGGCGCCGGGTCGGTAAGCCTGTGGATAACTGCTTGGCATCGTGGCGCGGGCGGGTTTGGGAGGCGGCATGATGGAGTTGCGCGGGTCTCGGGTGATCTTGAGGGACGTCGTACAGGATGATGAGGCGCGGCTGCGGGAGATCGCGGGGACGCCGGAGGTGGCCAAGTGGTGGGGGCCGGTCGATGAGTTCGACGACATGTTGGCCATCGCGGTCGCCGACGAGGTGATCGGGGCGATCCAGTACGAGGAGGTCGAGGATCCGATGTATCGCAGCGCGGGGATCGACATCTTCCTCGGGCCGCGGTGGCATGGACGCGGATTCGGTCAGGAAGCCGTTCGTACGCTGGCGCGATGGTTGATCGAGGAGCGGGGGCATCACCGGCTGACCATCGATCCTGCGGCGCACAACACGGGGGCCATCAACGCCTACGAGCGGGTGGGGTTCAAGCGGGTGGGCATTATGCGGGCCTATGAGCGGGATCCGGTGACTGGAGAGTTTCACGATGGGTTGCTTATGGACCTACTGGCGGACGAGCTGATTTAGCCAAGCGAGGGGCCGTGTCTGGCCGGGTGCAGGCGTGTGTTCGGAGGCCTGTGCTCGAAGGGTTGGTGGCTGAGGTCGGGGGCGTAGCTGCCTGAGCCGGATGTCACGGAAGGCGACGCTGGATGCTCCATGCTGTGGTGTTCGGAGAGCTTGGCCATCAGGTTGATGTTCGGTCATCGTGGTGCGTCGGGTGGACGGTGAACGTCGGTCGCCATGGTGCGTCAGGTAGACAGGGAACGCCGGTTGTCATGGTGCGTCGGTTCGATGGGGACGTCAGGGGATGGCGCTGGGAGAGGTGTTGTCGTCTGGAAGGGTCAGGACTTCGAGGGCTCTGGTGAGGGCTGGGTCGAGGCCGGGTCAGTGGGGTTCGCGAAGCGGCGGCGGCCAGGGCGCAGGGGAGAGGTCCAGATCCAGATCGTACTGAGTGCGATGCCGACCGCTGAGACGAGAATGACGGGGCGCAGGCCCGCGAACTCGGCCAGTGCGCCACCCGCGAGGCCGCCCAGCGCCATGACGCCCTGTACAGCGAATGTCATGGTGGCGTTGACGCGGCCACGGAGTTCGGGGGCGGCTTCGCGCAGGATGATCGCGCCCATGCAGGTGGCGAACGCGACTACGACGCCGCCCGTGACGAGGCCGGTGAGCGCGAGCAGCGCCAGCTTCCACCAGAGGGGTCCGCTGAGCAGGCCCACTGCCAGGATTTCGATCGGGAAGAAGAGTACGGAGACGAGTAGCACGCGGTTCTCGCCGTAGCGTTTGGCGGCACGGGTGGTGATCCAGGCGCCGATGAGCCCGCCGACGCCGCCGAGGGCGATGAGGGCGCCGATGAGGCCCCTGGGGATGCCGAGGGTGTTCACCATGTACAGCATGTAGACGGCCGTATAGGCCATGGCGAAGAAGTTGATGGTGACGCCCGCGCCGAGGAGGGCGCGGAGTACGGGATGCGTGGTGCTGGCGCGGAGCCCTTCGGTCACGTCTCGCCACATGCCTCGGGAGGGGAGCGGCTCGTTCTTCTCCGGGGTACGGATCGAGCGCAGCAGCAGTGCCGAGGCCAGGAACGACAGCGCCTCCGTGAGCACCGCCAGCGGGGCCGTCAGCAGTTGTACGAGGAGTCCGGCCAGGCCGGGGCCACCGACAGAGGCCACGGAGTAGGAGGCGTGGAAGCCGGCCATGGCCTCCGTTCGCTGCTCGGGGGAGACGATCGCGGCCACGTGCGGGAAGTTCGCGGCCCTGAAGAGCACGCCTGCTGACCCGATGACCAGAGCGACGACGATGAGCCAGAACGCGTTGAGTACGCCCAGGAGCCAGGCCACAGGGACCGTCAACGCGGCGGCGCAGGAGACGAGTTCGCAGGCGATCATGAGGGGTCGGTGGCGTGAGAGGCGGTCGGCGATCGCGCCCGACTGGAGGCCGAAGAGCAGGGCGGGCAGTGAGGCCGCAGCGGTGAGCAGGCCCATTTCCATGGGGGAGGCGGCGAGGAGGGTGACCGCGGTCAGCGGCACGGCCAGCTTGGACACCTCGGAGCCGGTTATGGAGATGGTGCGGGCGGTCCAGAGCAGTCGATAGTCGCGCTGTTTGAGGAGAGGGGTGAGGGCTGGCGCTGGCGGGGCCTCCGGAAGTGATTCTGCGTCCCCGAGTGAGGTCGCGTTTCCAGGAGGGGTTGTGTCCCCGGGTGGGGTCGTTTCCGCGGGTGGGGTCGCATCTCCGGGTGAAGTCGTGTCGCCCGTGGGGATCTGATCGCGCGGCGCGAAGGCAGGGCGGGAGGCGGACGTAGAGCGGGGTGTGGAGGCAGGGCTGGGTGTGGAGGTAGAGCGGGGTGTGGCGGCAGGGCTGGGTGTGGAGGTAGAGCGGGGTGTGGCGGCAGGGCTGGGTGTGGAGGTAGAGCGGGATGTGGCGGCAGGGCTGGGTGCGGCGGAGGTAGAGCGCGGTGTGGAGGGAGAGCGGAGGGCGGGCGTAGAGCGGGGCGTGGCGGCAGGGCTGGGTGCGGAGGTAGAGCGCGATGCGGAGGTATTGGCCGCCTCGTGGCATGCGTTGGGAGTGGATTCCGGGGCTGTCTGGCCGGATGCGGCAAGGATGCGCTGGTCCACGCCGCCATGTGGGTGGGCAGGAGGGTGGCCCACGGGGCTGGGCGAGCGAGTGGCCGCCGAAGTGGAGAGAGATCGCGTGGGTGCGGCGCTGGGTGGGATGTAGGGGGTTTGCGGGGACCTGCCGGAGGCGTGCGTGACGGGGGCAGGCGAAGGCGTCGATTCGTGAAGGGAATGCTTCATAACTATGAAAGTAACCCTTCAGAGTCATGAAGGCAATACTTCACATCGCTTCCGGGTACCTTGGTGCCATGACGCGGGAGAGCCTCAGTGACCCCAAGGCGATGCGGGCCCTGGCGCACCCGGCCAGGCTGGCGATCCTGAATCGGCTGGGTGTCGACGGCAGCGCCACCGCCACCGAGGTCGCCGAGGTCGCCGGCATCACTCCGAGTGCCGCCAGTTACCACCTGCGCATGCTGGCCAAGTACGGGTTCGTGGAGGATGCGCCGCCGCGCGGCGATGGGCGGGAGCGGGTCTGGAAGCCGACGAGTACGCCCCTGTCGGTCGGCGTGCAGCCCGGTGATCAGCCGGAGGTGCGTGAGGCCAAGAACCTGCTGATCCAGGCCTTTCGCAAGGAAGCGGATGAGGAGGCCCGGCGGGCGCTGGAGAACTTCGATCAGGAGCCCGAGGAGTGGCGCGAGGTGACCCGCTTCAGCCGCATGATGCTGCGGCTCGACGCCGAGGAGATGGCGCGGCTCAATGTCGAGGTCGAGAAGCTGTTCGAGCCGTACCTGGCGCGCCATCGCGATGAGCGGGCGGCGCCTCCTGGGGCCAGGATCGCCGAGGCCCAGGTCAATCTTTTCCCGCATGTGAGGAGGGCGGCGCCGGGGCTGCCCACGGAGGACCACGACGCGGGCTGACCCGAGACGGTCAGGCCGGGGCGGCGTGGGAGGTAGACTTTTGGGTGGCCTGTGTATCACAGGCCGACTTCGCATGCCCCATCGCGGACCGCGCCATCGGTCCGAGCCACGGCTCGGCTGGCACGGGTTCGGGGCATCAGGGCGACAGCCACTGGGCTGCCGCGGCACAACCGAGAACTGCGCCCGCCCGCACGGGCGCCCAGACCTGGAGGACCATCACATGGCCCCCGTCGTCACCATGCGACAGCTGCTCGAGAGCGGCGTTCACTTCGGGCACCAGACGCGCCGCTGGAACCCGAAGATGAAGCGCTTCATCTTCACCGAGCGCAACGGCATCTACATCATCGACCTGCAGAAGTCGCTGTCGTTCATCGACCGTGCCTACGACTTCGTCAAGGAGACCGTCGCCCACGGCGGCACGATCCTGTTCATCGGCACCAAGAAGCAGGCGCAGGAGGCCATCTCCGAGCAGGCGGCTCGCGTCGGCATGCCGTACGTGAACCAGCGCTGGCTGGGTGGCATGCTCACCAACTTCTCCACCGTGCACAAGAGGCTTCAGCGCCTGAAGGAGCTCGAGGAGCTCGACTTCGACAACGTCGCCGCCTCGGGGCTCACCAAGAAGGAGCTCCTCATGCGCCGGCGTGAGAAGGACAAGCTCGAGCGCACGCTCGGCGGCATCCGTGACATGGGCCGCGTGCCCAGCGCGGTGTGGATCGTCGACACCAAGAAGGAGCACATCGCGATCAGCGAGGCCAAGAAGCTTGGCATCCCTGTCGTCGCGATCCTCGACACCAACTGCGACCCCGACGAGGTCGACTACCCGATCCCCGGCAACGACGACGCCATCCGCGCCGTCGGCCTGCTGACCAGGGTCGTCGCCGACGGTGTCGCGGCCGGTCTGATGGCTCGCTCGGGTGCCGCCCGTGGTGACGAGAAGCCCGCTGCCGCCGAGCCGCTGGCCGAGTGGGAGCGCGAGCTCATCGAGCAGGGCGCCGCCGAGCAGGCCGCCCCTGAGCCGGCTGCCGAGGCCGCTGCCCCCGAGGCCGCTGCCCCCGAGGCTGAGGCTGAGGTCGCCGCCGAGGTCGAGGCTCCGGCCGAGGTCGCCGCTGAGGCTGAGGTTCCGGCCGAGGCTGAGGCCGCTCCGGCCGCCGCCGAGGGCGAGACCGAGCAGCAGCAGGCCTGACCGCTCCCACCTCGGGTAAGACCGAGGTGGCGAGCAATCGCGTACCGAATCCGGCTCAGTGGAGTGACCCGCGAGGGCCGAGCGGAATCGCAGAGGCTGAGCCCGGCGGCGGGGTCAAGACCCCGCCGCCGGGCTCAGGCCGGGAAAGCCAGGCAAGGGCCGGACGAGCCGGGCACGCAAGGCCGCGAAGGCAGGGCTGCTCACCAGGTAAGACCCCGGGCTCCTGTACGGCAGCCGCCGGCCGTACGAACCATAGGGTGAGTGCCAGGTCATCGGCGCCCACCCGATCCACGACGAAATCCCACAAGGAAAAAAGCAATGGCTTCCGTGAACATGGCCGACGTCAAGCGGCTTCGCGAGATCACCGCGGCCGGAATGATGTCTTGCAAGAAGGCGCTCGAAGAGGCTGACGGCGACATCGACCGCGCCATCGAGCTGCTGCGCCTCAAGGGCGCCAAGGACGTGGGCAAGCGCGAGGCGCGCACCGCCTCCAACGGCCTGGTCGCGCTCAAGCAGGACGGCGACTCCGCCGCGGCGCTGCTGGAGCTCAACTGCGAGACCGACTTCGTGGCCAAGGGCGAGCGCTTCCAGGAGCTGGCCGGTCAGGTCGTCGCGCACATCCTGGCCACCAAGCCGGCCGATGTGGCGACGCTGCTCGAGTCCTCGCTCGACGGCAAGACCGTCAAGGAACTCCTTGACGAGGCCAACGTCGCGCTGGGCGAGAAGATCGAGATCCGCCGGTTCGCGGTGCTGGAGGGTGGCTACATCGGCGCCTACATGCACCGCACCGACCCGGCGCTGCCGCCGGCCGTCGGCGTGCTGGTCCAGCTCGACAAGCCCAACGCCGAGGTCGCCAAGGACATCGCGCAGCACGCCGCCGCGATGGCCCCCCAGTACCTCAACGCCGCGGCCGTGCCCGCCGACGTCGTCGACAAGGAGCGCAAGCTCTTCGAGGAGATGACGCGCGAGGAGGGCAAGCCCGAGGCCGCCATCGGCAAGATCGTCGAGGGTCGCGTCAACGGCTGGTACAAGGACTTCACCCTGCTCCAGCAGGCGTTCGTCAAGGACAACAAGAAGACCGTCGGCAAGTACGCCGAGGAGAACGGCGCCGAGGTGCTGGCCTTCGTTCGCTTCAAGGTCGGCCAGGCTTAGGCTTGAACGAAATTCCAGCCCATCGAACCGCCTAAGAGGGAGGCCGCCGCCGTGCAGGAGAACCAGGAGCCAGCTACGTCGGCGGCTTCTTCGTATCAGAATCCGCTTCGGTGGAAGCGCGTCATGTTGAAGCTGTCAGGTGAGGCGTTCGCCGGTGGCGACCCGCTGGGGATCGACCCGCTGGTGGTCGATCACCTGGCCGACTCGATCGCCGAGGCCGTACGCGAGGGTGTGCAGGTGTCGGTGGTGGTCGGCGGCGGCAACATGTTCCGCGGCGCGGCGCTGTCCGAGCAGGGCATCGACCGCGCCCGCGCCGACTACATGGGCATGCTGGGCACGGTCATCAACTGTCTCGCGCTGCAGGACTTCCTGGAGCGGCGCGGCGTCGAGACCCGCGTGCAGACCGCCATCACCATGCAGCAGGTCGCCGAGCCGTTCCTGCCGCGCCGCGCGATCAGGCACCTGGAGAAGGGGCGCGTGGTCATCTTCGGCGCCGGGCTCGGCTCGCCGTTCTTCTCCACCGACACCGCGGCGTCCCAGCGCGCCCTGGAGATCGGCGCCGAGGCGCTGCTCAAGGGCACTCAGGTGGACGGGGTCTACGACTCCGATCCACGGAAGAATCCCGACGCGGTCAGGTTCGACCACCTCGACTACGGCGAGGTGCTGATCCGCGACCTCCAGGTCATGGACGCCACCGCGATCAGCCTGTGCAAGGACAACGACCTCCCGATCGTCGTCTTCGACCTGATGGGCGAGGGCAACATCCTGCGAGCGGTCCGCGGTGAGAAAATCGGCACGCTGGTGAGTCCCGCAGGCAAATGAGGGAGCGCGCCCGACATCGCCAGCTAGAAGACAGGGAGCCGCTGTGATCGACGAAACCCTCCTCGAAGCCGAGGAAAAGATGGACAAGGCCGTTACGGTCGCGAAGGAGGACTTCGCGGGCATCCGGACGGGCCGAATTACCCCTTCGATGTTCAACAAGATCAATGCCGAGTACTACGGCACGCCGACCCCGATCCAGCAGTTGGCCTCGTTCCATGTGCCCGAGGCCCGCATGGTGATCATCCAGCCCTACGACAAGGGTTCGATGGCCGCGATCGAGAAGGCGATCCGTGAGTCCGACCTGGGCGTCAACCCCGGCAACGACGGGGCGGTGATCCGCGTGTCGTTCCCCGAGCTGTCGGAGGACCGGCGCAAGGAGTACATCAAGGTCGCCAGGAACAAGGGCGAGCACGCCAAGGTGTCCGTGCGCAACATCCGCCGCTCCGCCAAAGAGATCCTCGACAAGATGATCAAGGACGGAGAGGCGGGCGAGGACGAGGTCCGCCGCGCGGAGAAGGAGCTCGACGACATCACCCAGAAGCACGTCGCCAAGATCGACGAGCTGCTCAAGCACAAGGAAACCGAGCTGCTCGAGGTCTGAGCGGCGCGCCGCACGGCCCTCGCCCGGTGGCGGGGGCCGTGGCTCATGGAAGACCCGGGAAGAGATCTGTGGACGAAAGTACGGCTGGCACCAGCCCGAGCGGCGGCAGCCGTACCGGACGGAACCTACCTGCCGCCATAGCGGTTGGCCTGGGGTTGGGCGCGCTGGTCATCGGCTCGCTCTACACCGTCAAGGAACTCTTTCTCCTGGTGCTGGCGGGGGCCGTGGGCGTCGGGGTGGTGGAGCTGACCCAGGCGTTCGGCAGCCGCGGCATCAAGGTGCCGACCGTGCCCCTGCTCGGCGGCATGGTCGCGATGCTGGCCGCCGCCTACTGGGGCGGGCCCGTCTGGCTGCTCGGCGCGTTCGTGGTGGTCGTCTTCGTCCTGCTGATCTGGCGGATGCTCAGCGACGGCACCGATGGTTACGTACGCGACACGACCGCTTCGGTGTTCATCCTGGTCTACCCGCCGCTGCTGGCCGGCTTCGCGGCGCTGCTGCTGGCGCCCGGTGACGGCCGTGATCGGGTGGTCATCTTCATCGCGGTGACCGTGGCCAGCGACATCGGCGGCTACATCGCGGGCGTGCTGTTCGGCAAGCACCAGCTGACCGTCATCAGCCCGAAGAAGACCTGGGAAGGGCTGGCCGGGTCCGTCATCGCGTGCGTGGCGGTGGGAGCCTGGCTGGTGAGCTGGCTCATGGACGGGCAGCTCTGGCAGGGCGCCCTGATCGGCGCGCTCGTGGCGGTGCTGGCGACCGTCGGCGACCTGATCGAGTCGATCATCAAGCGGGATCTCGGCATCAAGGACCTGGGCACGCTGCTGCCGGGCCACGGCGGTCTCATGGACCGGCTCGACTCGCTGGTGACCACGTTGGTGCCGGTCTGGCTGCTGATGACGCTGTTCTTCTGACGGGTCTCCAGTGACAGGGCGCCGCGTCAAAGCCGACGGAGCGCTAGTGGCGGTGTTCTTCCATCGCCTCGATGGTGACCGGCTGGAGCCAGAGCCAGCGGACGGCCTCACCGCCGAAGGCGAATCCTGATAAATCTGGCATGCCGGGTGGGTCGGCGACCATCATGACCCCCGCGTACTGCGGGCCCAGCGGGAACGTGGCCGGCTCGTGATACCACTTGGCCGTGTGCCCGTGCCCTAGCCATGTGACCGAGTGCCACGGATACTGCGACAGCCACACGAGCAACAGCGCCGCCTCACGCGGATCCTCGCGGGTGGCCACGGCCAGCTCGATCCTGGCGTACGCGCCCGGCCGGTCGATCCACTGCTCGACGGTGGGCATCCGCTGGCAGCTCATCCCGACCGTCGACAGCACCGTGAACCCACGGCGCCCGTACGGCGGCCGCTCGGTGATGCCCACAGCCGGCAGTCGCTCCCCGCTCACGTCCCAGTAGCGCCCGGCCGGCCCGAGCCCCCGTTCCAGATGTCCCATGACGAACTCCTGGAACGACGCCCAGGACCCCTCCCCATGCCGCCAGCGCCAGTAGGACCTGGCATTGGAGATGCGCGGCCGCAGCCCTTCGAGCGCCTCGGACAGCGCCCAGGCGAACGGCGTCTCACCCACGGCGTCACGGGCGTAGCCGGGCATGCCCCTGCTCATGTCGGCCCACCCGGGGATGACCGCCAGCAGGTCGTCGTCCTCATAGACCGCGACCCCGTCGCCCTCCTCGAACCACAGCGCCGTCAGCTGCCCGAGCGGCCGGCGTCCGGCCGGGTGCGTGGTGTTGGGCCGGGGCATGAGCGGCGGCAGACCGGAGTTGAGCCTGGCCAGATCGACCACCTCGGGGGCGGGGCGGTGGTTGGCCAGCCACACGGCGCCGTGCACGGCGCCGTCAGGCGAGCACAGGTAAGCTACCGAGGCGTCCTCGTCCCGCTCGACCACGAGTGTCCGGCTGCCGTACGGGTTGCCGGCGGTGAGGACGACCTCGGTCTGCCCCTCGCCAGAAGCCGGCCGGAAAATCGCCATACGAGATGCACTCTAGATCGGCCCATGACCTCATGCGAGAGCTATCGCCACCCGGAGCTCCCTCATGGAATGACACCTGGGAGCCAGGCGTTCACTAACCTGGTCGGTAACCACCCAAGCAAAGGCAGGAACGTGTCCCAGCAGCCAGGCCAGCTCACCTTCGTCGCGCCGCGCAGGGCCAAGCCGGCTCGGCACCTGGCGGACCTGTCCATGCCCGACCGCCGCGCGGCGGTGACGGAGCTCGGCGAGAAGGCGTTCCGCGCCGACCAGCTGTCCCGGCATTACTTTGAGCGCCTGAACGCCGACGTGCACGCGATGACCGACCTGCCCGCGGCGGCCCGCGACAAGCTGTCGGTGCTGCTGCCGTCGCTGCTCACCCCGGTCAAGGAGCTGACCACCGACGCCGGCACCACCCGTAAGACGCTGTGGCGCCTGTTCGACGGCGCGCTGGTCGAGTCGGTGCTGATGCGCTATCCCGACCGGGTGACGATGTGCGTGTCGTCGCAGGCCGGCTGCGGCATGAACTGCCCGTTCTGTGCCACGGGCCAGGCCGGGCTGACCCGCAACATGTCCACCGCCGAGATCGTCGAGCAGGTGGTCTCCGGTGCCCGCGCGCTGGCCGCGGGCGACGTGCCCGGTGGCCCGGGGCGGGTGAGCAACGTGGTCTTCATGGGCATGGGCGAGCCGCTGGCCAACTACAAGCAGGTCATCGGGGCCGTACGCCGGATGGTGGAGCCCGCCCCGCACGGTCTCGGCATCTCGGCGCGCGGCGTCACGGTCTCCACGGTCGGCCTGGTGCCCGCCATCGGCAAGCTCGCCGACGAGGGCCTGCCGGTCACGCTCGCCCTGTCCCTGCACGCGCCCGACGACGAGCTGCGCGACACGCTGGTGCCGATCAACACGCGCTGGAAGGTGTCGGAGGTCCTCGACGCCGCCTGGGCGTACGCGGCCAAGACCAAGCGGCGGATCTCGATCGAGTACGCGCTGATCAAGGACATCAACGACCAGGAGTGGCGGGCCGACCTGCTCGGCAAGCTGGTACGCAACAAGCTGGTGCACGTCAACCTGATCCCGCTCAACCCGACGCCCGGCTCCAAGTGGACCGCCTCCCGGCCGGAGGACGAGCGGGCGTTCGTGCGGCGGCTCGAATACCACGGTGTGCCGGTGACCGTCCGCGACACCCGCGGCCGCGAGATCGACGGCGCCTGCGGCCAGCTCGCCGCCGCCGAATAGCCGGGAAGCCCGGGATTCAGCTCCGGGAAAGCCTCGGGAACAGCTCCGGGAAAGCTCGCGAGAGGTACGGAAAAGCTCAGGAAGAGCGCACGACGCCCTCGATCAGGTCCGCGATCATCCCGGCGCCGCGGCT
Source organism: Nonomuraea aurantiaca (assembly GCF_020215705.1). Lineage (GTDB taxonomy): Bacteria > Actinomycetota > Actinomycetes > Streptosporangiales > Streptosporangiaceae > Nonomuraea > Nonomuraea aurantiaca. The sequence goes on from NZ_JAIWNB010000002.1 coordinate 802,948, forward strand.
GTTCAGGTGGACGGTGTCCGTGGTCAGCAGCAGGCCGCGGCTCTTGGCGATCGCGTCGAAGCCGCGCCCGAGAAAGAAGTGCTGCATCGCGGCGGTGGGCGCGAGCAGGCTGTCCGCCCGGTAGTGGACGCGCGGCTCGCCGTCCGCCTTCTCCAGGTGCGCCACCATCTGCTCGTTGAGCGGGAGATACTGCACGAACTGCTCGGCCGCCACCTTCTGTACGATCTCCCCGAACTCCGACGTCCGCCGCAGCGCCACCGAGTCGAGGTCCTCGCCGAGCACCGGCGGCGAGATCAGCGCGATGCGGGCCCGGGTCTCGTCCTTGAGCCGGGTGGCGATGGCCGCGAGATTAGCCGCGTAGCCGTCGAGGGTGGGGTCCTCGGCCAGCTTCCACCGGTCGCGCAGCTTGCGGGCGGTCGTCTCGCCCAGCGTGGCGGTGGCGTCGTTGGTGCCGATGAGTACGGTGACCACGTCGGGATCCTGGTCGACGACCTCGGAGAGCCGGTCCAGCACATGGGCGGAGACGTCGTAGTTGACGCCCGCGTTGATCATCGTGGTGCCCGGCAGCCTGGACTCCAGCATTTTCACGTAGTTCGCGCTGACCTGACCACGCGTGATGCTGTCGCCGACACAGATCACCTTCATGATGCCTGCTCCTCATAGGTGGGTGAGTACTCACTAACCTAGTGGCTAAAAGGGGCACGCGTGACGTTCTTGTCGTGTTTTCAGGGTCGGGTACGGCGCAGCCAGGCGTAGCAGGCCAGGCCGAGCAGGCACCACGCCAGCGAGATGGCCGCGAGTTCGGGCAGCCGGGCCGTCAGCTCGGCGGAGTTCGCGGACTTCATCCAGGTGATGACCGGGACCGTGAGCCAGTACAGAGGCGAGGCGCTGAGCATCAGCATGACCAGGAAGCCCAGCAGCAGCGTCATGATGGAGATCGCGGGGGAGCGCAGGATCGCCCGGCTGGTGAGCGCGCCGAGCGTGACCCCGGTGAGCGTCGCGAGGCCGTACAACGTCAGGACGGCGGCGAACTCCTCAGGCCCCGGGACCGCGCTGACGCCCAGCACCAGGCCCCAGCCCAGGGCCAGCGCGATGAGCACCAGGGACGTCGCGAAGGCCGCCAGCAGGCCCGCGCCCAGCTCGCGCAACCGGCCGCCCACGCTGATCGCCGACATGGCGCGCTGCTGATCCGGCTCGGTGTCGAGCAGGCTCCTGCTGGACCAGGCCAGGATCGGGATCACCAGCACCGCGGCGTCCGTGAGGACTTCGGTCTCGGCGCCCTTGGGGGCGCGGCTGCCGTAGAGGATCGCGATCAGCGCGAGCATGAGCAGGAGCGCCTGGAAAATGCGGTGAGACCGGATGTAGGCCGCGACGCGGAAGACGGTCAACGCGATCATGACTGCTCCTCGGTGACGATGTCGTGCACCCGGTAACCCTCGTCACGCATCCTGGCGATGAACGACCGGACCTCGTCCACCGGCAGATCCACCCGCACCGTCGCCCGCTGTCCCGCCGTACCCTCCTTGACCACACCGTCCACCACCGTCCAGTGCCGGATGGAGGGAAGGTGGCGCAGGCCGCCCTGGTGGTCGCTGGCGACCACGATGGCGCCGCCCTCGGAGAGCTCCGTGACGATGGACGGCAGCACCTCGCGGGTGTCGGCGTCGAGCCCCGCGAACGGCTCGTCCAGGATGAGCAGCCCGGGCTCGCACATCAGGGCCTGGGTCAGCCCGACCTTGTGGGCGCTGCCTTTCGATAACTCGCCCAGCCGCAGGCCGAGCAGGTGAGCCATGCCGAGGCGCTCCGCCCAGGGCTCCCAGCGCGCGCCGCCACGTATGCGGGACATGTGGCGCAGGTAGCCGGAGACCGTGAAGGGCTGTTCGAGCGGGAAGCGGTCGGGGGCGAAGCCGACCACCGCCGGGCGGTCGGTGATGGTGCCCGACGACGGTCTGGTGAGTCCGGCCAGCAGGCGGAGCAGGGTGGACTTGCCCGCACCGTTGACACCGGCGACCTCGATCACGTCGCCGGGATCGAGGTGCGCGTCCACGTCCTTCATGACAGAAGGATCACGTCTTCGGTAACGGAAAGAGACCTTGGTCAATCGCATGGTGCAGTAACGGTATATCTCAGTTCGCATTGTCAGGATAAAGAGCCCCACAATATGAACAGCCCCCAGCACACCGCAGAAGGAGTGAGCTTGAACCGCTTTCCACGCGTCATGGGTATGCGTTCAGGCTACGACCCGGTCGAGGTCGACGCCCTGATCGGGCGCATCGAGGCGACACTGGGCAGGGGCCCGCGCGACATCGAGCAGGTCACTGCCGACGATGTACGCAGGGCGACGTTCCGGGCCAGGCGCGGCGGTTATCAGGAGACCGCGGTGGACTTCGCGCTGGAGGCGTTCGTGGTGGCGCTGGAGACGCGGGCGAAAAGTCCCGTACGGCTCGCCATGACCGAGCCGACCGGTGAGATGCTGCGCGAGGAGTGGTTCGAGACCCAGGCGGCGCGGGTGGAGCGGGTGGCCTTCCGGCCCGGGCGGATGGGCACGGGTTACAACGAGGACGAGGTCGACGCCTTCCTGGACCGGATCGTGGCCACGCTGCGGGGCACCACCGACTACCCGGTGACGGCCAAGGACGTCCGCGAGGCGAAGTTCTCGACCGTGCTGCTGCGGCCCGGCTACCTGATCGCGGACGTCGACTCGTTCCTGGCGGGCATCGCCGACGTCCTGAAGCAGCGCGCCTGAAGCAGCGCGCCTGAAGCAGCGCGCCTGACTCAAGCGCGCCTGACTCAAGCGCGCCTGACTCAGCGGCCAGCCGTCTTCACGAGCACATAATGGCGCATGGCGATCTCTGTGCGGGCGATCGAGCCCGATGACCGCGCGGCGGTCACCCGGGTCCTGGCCGCCAGTTGGGGCGGTGCAACGGTGATGGCGCTCGGGCGCGGCGAGCTGATCGACGCCGCCGGGCTGCCCGGTTACCTCGCCTTCGACGGTGACGAACTGGCGGGCCTCGTGACGTACACGAGCAAGGACGGCACGGTGGAGATCATCACGGTCGACGCCGTCATCCCCGGCAGGGGCGTCGGGAAGGCGCTGCTCGACGCCGTGCGCGCCGCGGCGGCCGAGCGCGGGGCCGCCAGGCTCCGGCTGGTCACCACGAACGACAACACCCATGCGCTGCGCTTCTACCAGAGGTACGGGTTCGACCTCGTCGCCCTGCATCGCCACGGGGTGGACGCCGCCCGTCGCCTCAAGCCGGACATTCCGCTGGAATCCGACGGCATCCCGATCAAGCATGAGCTGGAGCTCGAACTCCTGCTCTGAGCGGCCCGCGCGCCAGGGAACCCGGCGCGCGGCGCCGGCCGGTCAGCTGGGCGTGATGTGCGGCTTCTGGGCGCTCTTCTCGGACTCGTACGAAGCGCGCACCATGGGGCCTTCCGGCGCCGTGGAGACCTCGGCGACCGGGACGTCCCACCACGCCTCCGACGACGGGCTGTCCAGCATGGGGTCGGCGCGGACATAGATGACGGTCGTCTCCTCGGCCGCGCGGGCCGCCTCCAGAGCCTTGCGGAAGTCGGTCAGCGTGTCGGGCCGCAGCACGGTGGCGCCGAGGCTGGCGGCGTTGGCGGCCAGATCCACCGGCAGGCCGTCGCCGTCGTAGCGGCCGGTGCCCCGGTAGGCGTAGGAGGTGCCGAGCCGCTGGGCGCCGACGCCCTCCGAGAGACGGCCGATCGAGGCGAAGCCGGAGTTGTCCACCAGCACCACGATCAGCTTGACGCCCTCGGAGACGGCCGTGACGAGTTCCTGGGCCATCATCAGGTAGGACCCGTCGCCCACCATGACGAACACCTCGCGGTCGGGGACGGCCATCTTGATGCCCAGCCCGCCGGCGATCTCGTAGCCCATGCAGGAATAGCCGTACTCCACGTGATAGCTGCCAGGACCGCTCGGCCGCCACAGCTTGTGCAGGTCGCCGGGCATGGAGCCGGCCGCGCAGACCACCACGCCGTCGTCGCCGGCCGCGGCGTTGACCGCGCCGATCACGGCCGACTGCGGCATCGGCCGGCCGTCCAGCGCGTACGCCCCGTCCACCACCGCGTCCCAGGCGGCCGACAGCTCGGCGGCGCGCGAACGGTATGACTCCGTGGTGCCCCAGCCCGCGCATGCCCCGGTCAGCTCGGTCAGGCCCTCGCGGGCGTCGGCCACGAGCTGGAGCCCCGACAGCTTGGCCGCGTCGAAGCCGGTGATGTTCAGGTTGACGAACCGGGCCCCGGCCGGGAAGAGCGTGCGGGAGGCCGTGGTGAAGTCGCTGTAGCGGGTGCCGACGCCGATGATCAGGTCGGCCTCGCGGGCCAGCGCGTTGGCCGCGGTGGTGCCGGTCGCGCCGACCGCGCCCATCGCGAGCGGGTGCCCATAGGGCAGCGCGCCCTTGCCCGCCTGCGTCTCGGCGACCGGGATGCCGTACGTCTCGGCGAAGGCCCGCAGCTCGGCCGTGGCCTCGCTGTAGATCACCCCGCCGCCGGCGATGATCAGCGGCCGGCTCGCCGACCTGATCAGCTCGGCCGCCCGCGTCAGGGCGGCCCGCTCGGGGCGTGGTCGCGGCACGTGCCAGAGGCGGCGCTCGAACAGCTCCTCCGGCCAGTCGTACGCCTCGGCCTGGACGTCCTGCGGCAGCGCCAGCGTCACCGCGCCCGTCTCGGCCGGGTCGGTGAGCACCCGCATGGCGGCCAGCAGCGCCGAGGGAAGCTGTTCGGGCCGGTTGATCCGGTCCCAGAAGCGCGACACCGACTTGAAGCAGTCGTTGACCGAGATGTCGTACGAGCGGGTGTCTTCGAGCTCCTGGAGCACTGGGTTGGCGACGCGGGTGGAGAACACGTCGCCGGGCAGCAGCAGGACGGGCAGCCGGTTGATCGTCGCGCCCGCCGCGCCGGTGATCATGTTGGTCGCGCCGGGCCCGATCGAGGTGGTGCAGGCCAGGGTGGACAGCCGGTTGGCGGCTCGCGCGTAGGCGGCGGCCGCGTGCACCATGGCCTGTTCGTTTCGGCTCAGGTGGTAGGGCAGGTCCTCGGTCGAGGTGGCCAGCGCCTGGCCGAGCCCGGCCACGTTGCCGTGGCCGAAGATGCCGAAGCAGCCGCCGAACAGCCGGTGCTCGACGCCGTCGCGCTCGCTCCACTGCTGGGCCAGGAAGCGCACCACGGCCTGCGCCACGGTCAAACGGGTCATGAAGTCCTCCCGAACGGCAGTCTCGCATCGATGGCCTGGCCGTCCCAGGAAGAGCGGATCCAGGCGTGCCGGGGGTCGTCGCAGAACGCCATCGACCGCTCGTCGGCGGGACCGGCCAGGACGTTCAGGTAGTACAGGTCGTAGCCGGGCGCGGCCATCGACGGGCCGTGGTAGCCATAGGGCACCAGCACCACGTCACCGGAGGAGACCTCGGCCAGCGTGTCGATCTGGCCCCGCTCGGAGGAGTAGACGCGCTGGTAGCCCAGGCCGCCGTCGGCCACCTCGAAGTAGTAGATCTCCTCCAGCACGGCCTCGCCCTCGTTGGGGGTGTCGTGCTTGTGCGGGGGATAGGACGACCAGTTGCCGCCCGGCGTGAGCACCTCCACGGCCACGAGCTTGTCGCACTCGAAGACGCCGGGGGCGCAGAAGTTGTTCACCTGGCGGCTGGCCTGGCCCGCGCCCCGGATCTCGACCGGCACCTCCGAGGCCGGGACGTACCGCGGAGCCAGCCGCCGGGTCGCCCGGGTGGAGGGGAACGCGATGCGGCCCGACCCCTCCACCGTCACATCCGTAGAAATCGGGATATAGGCGAAATCGGAGGGTCCGGCGAACACCGACGCGCGGCCGGTCAGCTCGAACCGCTCACCACCGCACGTCACCGTGCACGAGCCCGACAGCGGCAGGACCAGCATCTCCTCCTCCCCGGTCGAGAAAGAGACCGGGGCGCCGTCAAGGTCGGCCACGCGTAGCCCCGAGTAGGTCCAACCGGCCAAGGCGGGCGTGATCTCCACCGGCCACGACCCGCCGGCGGCCTTGCCGTACGGAAGGTATGTCATGAGCGCACCTCTCGAACCAGAGCCGCCGCGCCGTCCACCGCGGCGGCCACGTCGTCGTCCGGAGGGTAGAGCAGCGCGCGGCCGATGACGAGCCCGCGCACGCCCGGCAGGCGCAGCGCGCGGTCCCAGTCGGCGTAGGCCGCGTCGATGTCCGGCGGGTCGCCGCCGAGCAGCAGCGCGGGCAGCGTGGTGGCGGCCATGACGCGCTCCATCTCGGCGACCGCGGGGATCTTCAGCCAGGTGTAGGCGGAGGTCGTGCCGAGTGCCTGGGCGACGCTGATCGACCGGATGACCGCGTCGGGCGACAGGTCGTTGCGCAGGACGCCCGTCTCCGTACGTGCCGCCCAGAACGGCTCGACCATCGCCAGCAGCCGCCGGCGGGCCAGATCGGTGACCGCGTGGGCGCACGACTCGAGCGTGGTGACCGTGGCGTGGTCGGCCGGGTCGATGCGGCAGAGCATCTTGCCGCCGTCGAGACGCATGGCGTCGATGGCGGCCGCGTCGAAGCCGGTGAACCGGTCGTCCAGCTCGAACACCGAGCCCTGGAGGCCGCCCCGGTTCATCGAGCCGAAGGCCAGCTTCTCCTCCAGGGCGCCGAGCAGCAGCAGGTCCTCCAGCACGTCGGGGGAGGCCAGGATGCCGTCTACGCCGGGCCTGGCCAGCGCCGTCTGGAGCCGGTCGAGCAGGTCTGGGCGGCTGGCCATGGCCAGCGGCCGGTCGCGGACGCCGAGCGACCCGCGCGCCGGATGGTCGGCCGCGATGATCAGCAGGCGCTCGCCCTCGCCCGGCAGGCTCCGGCGCTGCCGCCGGGCGGCGGCGCGCTCGATCTCGTCCGGCCGGGTGGCCCGGATGTGGGTCAGGTGGTCGTAGCGGGCGGTTCGGGGCAGCGTCGTGTCGCTCATAGGAGTGCCTGCACCTCGTCAGTCGTGGGCATCGCGTCGGCGCAGGCCAGGCGGGCGGCCACGTAGGCGCCGGCGGCGTTGGCGAAGCGGATCGTCCGCTCCAGCGGCCAGCCGCGCAGCAGGCCCAGGCAGACGGCGCCGCCGAACGCGTCGCCCGCGCCGATGCCGTTCACCACGTCGACCTTGACCGGCTCCGCCACCGCGTACTCGTCTCGGCTGCGGGCCAGCACCCCGTTGGGGCCCATCTTGACGATGGCGACGCGCATCCCGGCGTCGAGCAGCGCCTGAGCGGCCGCCTCCGGGTCGCGGGTGCCCACCGCGTTCTCCACCTCGTCGAGGTTGCCGACGGCCACGTTGGCGTGCGGAAGCGCCTGGCGTACCGCCTCCTGCGAAGCCTCGGGCGACTCCCACAGCATGGGACGGTGGTCCAGGTCGAAGACGGTCCAGCCGGACGTGCGCGCGGCCAGCGCGGCGGCGTGCGCGGCGCGGCTCGGCTCCTGGCTCAGGCCGGTGCCGGTGAACCAGAACAGCTTCGCGTCCCGGATCGCGGCCAGGTCCAGCGACTCGGCGGTCAGTTGCAGGTCCGGCGGATGCTCGCCCCGGTAGAAGTAGAGCGGGAAGTCGTCCGGCGGGAAGATCTCGCAGAACGTGACGGGCGTCGGGGGACCCTCGACGGTGGCCACGAAGGAGTCGTCCACGCCGAAACCGCGGATCGCCTGCCGTACGTACTCCCCGAAGGGGTCGGCGCCGACTGCGGTGATCACGGCGGCGCGCAGTCCGTGGCGCGCGGCCGCGACCGCGACGTTTGTCGGGCTCCCGCCGAGGAACTTACCGAAGGTCTCGACGTGGGCCAGACCCACGCCGGTCTGCAGCGGATAGACGTCGACCCCGGAGCGGCCGATCGTGATCAGGTCGTACAACGCACCTCCAGTGACGGAGCCTTCGTGCCTACTATGGCATATTGTCATGACATTCGGATGTCCGCTATGCCGGTCATTCTTCCCCGACCGAAACCCCCTATAGGTGGATCGTCCAGGGTGGGAGCGTCGCCGAGACCTCCTCGTGACAAAGATGCAGCATGCGGACACACTCCCGAAATATCGGCGGCCCTTTACGTCATCTGGATGTCATGACATATTGGCCGGGTTCCTGGCTTTAAGGACATGTCGGAGGGTTTGCATGGGATTGCGGAATAGGTCGGTAGGTGCGGTCGCGGTCCTCGCCGTGTCCGCGCTGGGGCTCGCCGCGTGCGGCCAGTCGTCCGGCGGCGACTCCGGAGGCACGATCGAGTTAACGATCGCCCAGAACGCCATCGCGGGCGGCAAGAACGCGGCGGCGGCCGACTTCCTCGCCAACTGGGTCGTCCCCAAGTTCGAGGCGGCCGAGAAGGCGAAGGGCAAGGAGGTCAAGGTCAAGTTCGTCCCCAGCGGTGTCGACGACGAGCAGTACAAGACCAAGCTCTCCCTCGACCTGAAGTCAGGCAAGGGCGCGGACGTGATCGACCTCGACGGCATCTGGGCCGGCGAGTTCGCCGAGGCGGGCTACATCAAGCCGCTGTCCGACGTGGTGGGGGCGGGCGCCGAAAGCTGGGACGGCTGGCAGCAGATCCCCGAGTCGGTCCAGGGACTGGCCACCTTCAACGGCAAGAAGTACGCCCTGCCCGTCGGCACGGACGGCCGGGTGCTCTACTTCAACAAGACGCTCTTCCAGAAGGCGGGTCTGCCTGCCGACTGGCAGCCGAAGAGCTGGCAGGAGATCCTCGACGCGGGCGCCAAGCTGAAGTCGGCGGGCGTACCGGTGCCGATCCAGATCAACGCCGGCACCGCGATGGGCGAGGCCACCTCGATGCAGGGCGTGCTCCCGCTGCTGGCGGGCGCGGGCGGCGAGGTGCAGAAGGACGGCAAGTGGACCGGCGCGTCGCAGCCGCTCAAGGACGCGCTCGGCCTCTACCAGAAGATCTACGGCGGCAGCGGCCTCGGTGACCCCAAGCTCCAGCAGGAGGCCAAGGGCCGCGACAAGTCCTTCCAGCAGTTCGCCGGCGGCAAGATCGGCATCCTGATGGAGGGCGACTACTTCTGGCGCGGCGTGGTCAACCCCAAGGACGGCGTGGCCAAGATGGCCGACCGCGACCAGACCGTCGGCTACGCCCTGATCCCCGCCATGGAGCCCGGCAAGGGCCTGCGCGGCCAGGACTTCGTCAGCATGTCGGGCGGCGCGCTGCGGACCGTCAACCCCAACAGCAAGCATCCGAAGGAGGCCTTCGACCTGCTGGCCTTCACGCTCTCGCCGGATGCCCTGAAGGAGGAGACCAAGGACGGCAACGTGCGCATCACCCCGCGCACCGACGTCAACAAGGAGATCCTCGCCGGGGAGCCGCTGCTGACGTTCATCTCGGAGAAGGTGCTGCCGCTGACGGCCTACCGGCCGCCGGTCGCCGTCTATCCGCAGGTGTCGGCCGCACTCCAGGAGGCCACGGCCGCCGTCGTCGGGGGCACGGCACCCGACCAGGCCGCCGCGGACTACCAGAAGAAGCTCGAAGGAATCGTCGGTGGCGCAGGCAATATCGCCTCCTGAAGCTCTCGAAGACGCACCGGCCCGTCGCTACAGCTCGGACGCGGCGGGCCTGGGCAGGCTGAGAGCGGGCGCGTTCGTGGCGCCCGCGCTGGCGCTGATCGCGGTGTTCCTGGTCTTCCCCGCGCTCTGGGTCCTCTACCTCGGCCTCACCAACTACCGCCTCACCGGCGTCGCCGCCGCCGAGCCGCAGCTCGTCGGCCTGGACAACTTCGTCAAGGCGGTCTCCGACCCCGCCTTCTGGAACTCGACCTGGCTGACCGTCCAGTTCGTGCTCGGCTCGGCCGTCATCGGCCAGGTCGTGCTCGGGTTCACGATCGCCTGGCTGATGCGCGATCGCACCGGACCGCTCAAACGGACCGTCGAGGGCCTGGTCATCCTGGCCTGGATCCTGCCCAGCGCCGTGGTGTCGTTCCTGTGGGTGGCGCTGCTCGACCGCGACGGCGGCACGCTCCAAGCGCTGCTGCACGTCCCGGGGCTGGCGCCGCTGCTCGACCACCCGATGCTGTCGATCGTCATCTTCAACACCTGGCGCGGCGCCGCCTTCTCGATGATGTTGTACGGCGCCGCGCTCGGGAACGTGCCGCCCTCGCACCTGGAGAGCGCCCGCCTGGCCGGGGCCTCCGGCTGGCAGCAGTTACGCGACGTGGTATTCCCCCACATCAGGGGACACATCCTGACGAACCTCCTGCTGATCAGCCTGTGGACGTTCAACGACTTCACCCCGTTCATGCTCACCGCGGGCGGGCCCGACGGTCAGACCGAGGTGCTGGCGGTCCACGTCTACAAGGTCGCGCTGCAGGGCAGCGAGCTGGGCTACGGCGCGGCCGTCTCCACGGTCATCCTGCTGATCAACCTGGTCGTGGCGGTGTTCTACCTGCGCCTGCTCAGGAGTAAGAAATGACGCGGTTCGTGCTGGGCCGGATCGGCTTCTACACGCTGATCGCGGTGCTGCTGGCCTTCTTCACCATTCCCTTGCTGTGGCTGGCCGCCGCGCCGTTCACCTCGGACCCCACCTACGAGGTCCGGGTGCCCGACTTCACGCTGGACAACTTCCGGGCGATCCTGGAGCATCCGTACGCGCTGCCGTCGCTGCTGAACTCGCTGATGCTGGCGGTCGGCACGGCCCTGCTCGTGGTGGTCTTCGCGGCGCTGGCCGCGTACGCGCTGAGCCGGGTGCGGTTGCCCGGCCGCGACGCGCTGCTCTACGCGCTGCTGCTGCTGTCCTCGATCATCACCGGCACGGCCGCGATGGTGCCGCTGTTCCAGCTGGCCGTCGAGCTGAACCTGATCGACTCGCAGTTCGGGGTGATCCTCATCCTGACCGGCGGCCTGCTGCCCGCGGCGATCTTCATGCTCAAGGACTTCATGGACTCCACGCCGAAGTCCTACGAGGAGTCGGCGCGCGTCTTCGGGGCCTCGCCGCTGCAGATCGTCCGGCACGTGGTCGTCCCCCTGGTACGGCCGGGGCTGGCGACGATCGCGGTGTGGGCCGTGGCCAACGTGTGGGGCAACTTCCTGATGCCGTACCTGCTGCTCAGCGATGTCGAGAAGCAGCCCGCGGCGGTCATCATGTACACGCTCTACACCGAGGGCGGCCAGGCCAACCTCACCCTGCTGTCCACGTTCGGCCTGCTCTATTCGGTCCCCGTGGTGCTCATGTACCTGTTCGTCAGCAAGAAGTATGGCTTCCGCTTCCACGGAGGGATCAAGCGCTGATGGCCGCCATCGAACTGCGAGCCCTGACCAAGGTCTACCCCGGGGGAGTCAAAGCGCTCGACTCGCTCGACCTGGCCATCCCCGACGGCGAGTTCTTCGCCCTGCTCGGCCCGTCCGGCTGCGGCAAGACCACGCTGCTGCGCACGATCGCCGGGCTGGAGACCGCAACGGGCGGCGCCGTCGTCATCGGCGACCGCGACGTCACCGGCGTCCAGCCTGGCGGCCGGGACATCGCGATGGTCTTCCAGGACTACGCGCTGTTCCCGCACATGGACGTCACCGACAACATCGCCTACCCGCTGCGCATCAAGAAGGTCGGCAAGGCCGCCCGGCAGCGCAAGGCCGAGGAGGTCGGCGCCAGGCTGGGCCTGGACCAGCTCATGGACCGGCGCCCCGGCCAGCTGTCCGGCGGCCAGCAGCAGCGGGTCGCGCTGGCCCGCGTCATGGCGACGCAGGCGCAGGCGTTCCTGTTCGACGAGCCGCTGTCGAACCTCGACGCCCGGCTCCGCCTGGAGGCCCGTACGTTCCTGAAGAAGCTGCAGCGCGAGCTCGGCGTCACCACCGTCTTCGTCACCCACGACCAGGCCGAGGCCCTGGCCATGGCCGACCGGATGGCCGTCATGGAGGCCGGGCACATCCGCCAGATCGGCACGCCGGCCGAGGTGTTCCAGCGGCCCGCCAACACCTTCGTCGCCGGGTTCATCGGCTCGACGCCGATGAACCTGCTCGAGGGGACCGTCGGCGGTGACACGCTGGAGGTGGCGGGGTGCAAGGTGCCGGTCCCCGCCTCGGCCGAGGGCCTGCTGACCGACGGCGAGCGGATCGTGTACGGCGTGCGGCCCGAGTACAACACCTACTCGGCCGAGCCCGCCGACGGCTCGCTGGGTGGAAAGGTGGTCATCGTGGAGAACCTGGGGGCGTCCCACCTGGTGACGCTGGAGGTCGGCGACGTGCTGGTGCAGGCGGTCGTGCCCGAGGGCGGCGAGCCGTCGATCGGGGCCGACGGCTTCGCCACGCCGCGCCGCGACCGGGCCCTGGTCTACCGGGACGGCGAGCTGGTGTCGGCATGACCGTGATCCGCGGCCACTGGAGCCTGGACGACCGGCTGGAGCGGATCCTGCGCGAGGTGCCCTTCGAGGTGCCGGCCGGCACCGGCGCGCTGACCGTACGGCTGGGCTTCGACCGGTCACAGGGCGTGCTGGACCTCGGCTGCGGCGCGCCGGACGGGTTCCGCGGCTGGTCGGGCGGCGCGCGCGACGAGTACACGATCACCACTGACTGGGCGACCCCCGGCTACCTGCCCGGTGAGCTGGAGCCGGGGACGTGGCAGGTGTGGCTGCGGCTGCACCGGGTGCCGCCGCAAGGACTCGACTACACGCTGGAGATCCACACCGAGGCCGCCGCGCCCCCACGGCCGGTGACCGAGGAGCCGCCGCACGGGGACCGGCCGCCGCGCCGCGACCTGCCGGGCGTCGACGGCCTGCGCTGGTTCGCGGGCGACTTCCACTCCCACACCGTCCACAGCGACGGCGTGCTGACCATCCCCGAGCTGGCCGAGCTGGCCAAGGGCCGCGGCCTGGACTTCCTGGTCGTCACCGACCACAACACCATCAGCCACCACCCCTGGCTCGGCGACGACCGAGGCATCGCCCTGCTGCCCGGCCAGGAGGTGACCACGGATCGGGGCCACGCCAACGTGTTCGGCGACGTCGGCTGGGTGGACTTCCGGCAGCCCGCCGACTCCTGGGTCCGGCACGCCGCGCGCGAGGGCGGGCTGATCTCGATCAACCACCCGCTCGGCGGCGACTGCGCCTGGCTCCAGCCGCTGACCGAGCGACCGCGGATCGCCGAGGTCTGGCACTCCGGCTGGTGGGACCGCCGCTGGGGCGCGCCCCTGGCCTGGGCCGACGCCTGGGCACCCGACCTGGTCGCGATCGGCGCCAGCGACTTCCACCGCCCCGGCGACGACGGCCTGCCGGGCGCGCCGACCACCTGGGTCCTGGCCGAGGACACCAGCACGATCTTCGATGCCGTCGCCGCGGGCCGTACCGCGATCTCCGCGGGCCCCGGTGAGCCGCTGCTGCTCAGGCTGGGTGACGAGCTGCTCGCGCTCGACGCCGACGGCCTCGTCCTGGTGCGCCCCGGCGGCGATCGCCAGGTCATCCGCGGTGAGCGGGTACTTGTCCCCGGGAGAGAGGGACGGCACCGCCTGGAAACGTACGAGAACGAGGTGATCGCCATATGCGCGTGACACGAGTCGCCAACGCCCCCGTGAGCTTCGGCGTGTTCGAGCTGGCCGACGCGCCGCCGCCGCTGACCGCCGACCAGATGGTCCACGCGCTCGCCGACGCCGGCTACGCGGGCATCGACCTGGGGCCCATCGGCTATCTCGGCACCGGCGCCGACCTGGTGGAGCGGCTCGACGGGTTGCTGCTGGCCGGCGGCTGGGCCGACCTGCGCTACAGCGACCCCGTGGAGTTCGAGAAGGGGCTGGCCGCGCTGGACGCGACGCTCGACGTGTTCGCCGCCGCGCCGGCCGCTCCCGAGCACCTGGCGCCCCGGCCCACGCTCGGCTGCTCGGGCTCTCCGGCGCGGTTCGCCAGGCCGGGCGGGAACGCTCCAGGGCTGGACGCCGCCGACTGGCCCGGCTACGCCTCCCGCGTCCAGATCGCGGCCGACCGCTGCCGCGAACGCGGCTTCGAGCCCGCCTTCCACCACCACCTCGGCACCTACGTCGAGACGCCCGAGGACGTCGAGCGGCTGCTGGAGCTGACCGACGTACAGCTCTGCCTGGACACCGGCCACCTGCTGCTGGCCGGCGGCGACCCGGTGACCGCCCTGCGCGACTGGTCGGACCGGGTCGGCCACGTGCACGTCAAGGACGGCGACACCGCGATACTCGGCCAGGCCCTCGCCGACGGCGTGGACCTGCGCGAGCTCATGGGCCGGGGCGGCTTCGCGCCCCTGGGCGAAGGCGAGCTGGACCTGCCGGGCGTCGTCCGCGCGCTCGACGAGATCGGCTACCAGGGCTGGATCATCATCGAGCAGGACACCCTGCCGGGCCGCCGGTCGGTTGAGCGGAACATCGCCGATCAAGCCGCCAACCGCGAGAAGCTGAGAGAGCTGGGACTGTGACCCCCAAGCTGACCCCACGCTGGAGGATCGGGTTGTGAAGATCGCGCTTGTCGGGTGCGGCGCCGTCACGCAGGCGGTGTACGTGCCACTGCTGTCGAGGCGCCGCGACCTGTTCGAGGTGACCGCCGTCTGTGACCTGTCGCGGGCCCTCGCCGACGTCGTCGGCGACCGGCTGGGCGCGCCGGGGCGCTTCACGGCCGTGGAGAGCATGCTGGCCGAGGGCGGGTTCGACGCCGTGCTCATCCTCGCCTCCGGCTCCCACGGCGAGCCGGTACGCCGGGCGCTGGCCGCGGGCTACGCCGTGCTCTGCGAGAAGCCGCTCGCGCTGACCAGGGCCGAGGTCGAGGCGCTGCCCGAGGGGCGGCTGATGGTCGGCTACATGAAGCAGTACGACCCGGCCGTGCGCCGGGCCGAGGAGTTGCTGGCCGAGCTGGGCGGCCCGGCCGCGATCCGGTCGGTCGAGGTGACCGTGCTGCACCCGAGCGCCGAGTCGCAGCTGGCCTTCGCCAGCCTGACACCGGCCCGCGACGTCGACCCCGCGCTGCTGGACTCGCTGCGCGCGGCGGAGCACGCGCTGGTCTCCCGGGCGCTGGGGGAGTCGGCTCCCGACTCGGTACGGGCCCTCTACGGGGTGGCCCTCGGCTCGATCTGCCACGACTTGTCGCTCTTGAGACGATTTAGCGGGTCGCCCGCCGATATTTCGGCTGTTGAGACGTGGGGGCCGGGGCCCGGATCCGTCGAGATCTCCGGGACGCTGCCCGTCGCCGGGCGGTTCTCGATCCGGTGGCACTATCTGGCGGACTACCCCGCCTACCGGGAGACCGTGGTCATCCACCACGACAGGGGCTCCCTGGAGCTGGTCTTCCCCTCTCCCTACCTGATGAACGCGCCCACGACGCTGACCGTGGTCTCGGGTGACGGCTCGGGCGGCGAGAGCCGGACCGAGTGGCGTGACGTGACCGAGGCGTTCGAGGTGCAGCTGGCCGCCTTCCACGCCTACGTCACCGAGGACGAACCGCCGCTCACCGCCGCGGCCGGCGGGCTGGCCGACATCGTCACGGCCCAGAGCATCGCCGCGCGCTACGCCGTACAGCATGACCTGCCCATCGGAGGGGAAGCCGCGTGACCGCCGAAATCGTCGTCGTCCCGCACACGCACTGGGACAGGGAGTGGTACGAGCCCTTCCAGCGCTTCCGGCTGCGGCTGGTGGCGCTGCTCGACGAGGTGCTCGACACGATGGAGCGCGAGCCCGACTACCACTTCACCCTCGACGGGCAGTTGGCCTGCGTCGACGACTACCTGGAGGTCCGGCCGGAGAACCGCGACCGCATCGCCGCGCTGGTCGAGTCCGGGCGGCTGGCGGTCGGGCCGTGGCAGATCCTGCTCGACGAGTTCCTGTGCTCGGGCGAGAACATCGTGCGCAACCTCGAACTCGGCATGAACCGGGCCGACAAGCTCGGCGGGGCCATGCCGGTGGGGTACCTGCCCGACATGTTCGGGCACACAGCGCAGATGCCGCAGATTCTGCGGCGGGCCGGGCTGCTGCACGCCTGCGTCTATCGGGGTGTGCCGTCGTCCGTGGTGACCGACGCCTTCGCCTGGGTCGCGCCCGACGGCACGGCGCTGCGGACCCAGTACCTTCCGGCCGGCGGCTACGGCAACGGGGCGCACCTCTTCGAGGATCCGGCGCACCTGCCGGAGCGGGCCGCCGAGTTCACCGAGCGGATGCGGGGGTGGCACGGGCCCGAGGGGGCTTTGCTGGCGATGTACGGGACCGACCATTCGGCTCCCGTGCGCGGGTTGCCCGGCATGGTGGCGGACATCGGCGCCCGCATGGACACCTTGTCCGGATATATCGGCGCTTATTCGGGTGAGGTGGAGGGGCTGCCCCGGGTCTCCGGCGAGCTGCGCTCCCACGCCCGCGCGAACATCCTGCCCGGCGTCATCTCCGTACGCGCCCACGTCAAGCAGGCCATGGGCCGGGCCGAGCGGATGGTCGAGCGCTACGCCGAGCCGCTGGCCACCCTCTGGGGCGGCGACTGGCCCGGCCGCTTCCTCGACATGGCGTGGTGGCGGCTGGTGGACGCCAGCGGGCACGACTCGGTGACCGGCTGCGGCGTCGACGACACGGCCCAGCAGGTCGCCGCGCGCATCGCCGAGGCCGAGCAGCTCGGGCAGGCCGTACGCGACATGGTGACCGCCCGGCTGTCGGCCGCCGTCCCGTCGGACGGGGTGCTCGTCGTCAACCCGACGCCCGCCACGCGGCGCGGCGTCGTGCTGGTGGACGTGGCGGGCCGGGATCCCCTGGTGGACCCGGCCGGCGCGCGGGTGCCCGCGCAGACCTTGGAGTACGCGCCCACGCTGCTGCTGGACGCCGAGATGGACCCGGCCACGGCGCTGACGTTCATCCACGGCACGGAGCTGTACGGCCAGCACATCACCGGCTGGTCGGTGGACGGCGGCATGCTGACGTTCACGGTGGCGCGGGAGTCGGCGACGGCCTTCAACGTGGCGCAGCTGCGCGGGGCGCTGGACGGGGTGACCCGGGTACGCATCGTCGCCGAGGCCCGCCGTACCGTCGCCGCCCTCGTCGAGACCCCACCCCTGGGACACACCAGCATCCGACCGGCGTCTGCCGACACCTTGCGCGACACCGGCCCGGCGGAGTCCGGTGGTGAGCGTCGTTCGGCGTCCGGTGCCTCCGCCGCGATGGGCGCGCCGGTCGCCGGGGTGCGGGCCGAGGAGCGGGCGCTCGACAACGGGCTGCTGCGCGTCGAGGTGGTGGCGGACGGGACGCTGGCGCTGACCGGCGCCGACGGGACCACTCTCACGGGCGCCGGCCGCATCGTCGACGGCGGCGACGTGGGCGACACCTACAACTACGCGCCCCCGGCCGAGGACCGGATCGTGTCGGACCCGGTGTCGGTCGAGCTGACGCCGGTCTGCTCGGGTCCGCTGGTGGCCGCCTTCGACGTCCGCCGCACCTACCGCTGGCCCGCCGCCGGCCAGGGCATCGAGGGCACCCCGGAGATCCCGGCCGCCGCCAGGACCGAGGCGACCGAGGAGATCGTCGTCGACACGCGGGTCGAACTCCGGGCCGGCGAGCCGTACGTCAGGCTGCACGTCTCGTTCGACAACCGATGCTCCGACCACCGGGTACGGCTGCACGTCCCGCTACCTGTACGGGCGGCGGCCTCGCACGCGGAGGGCCAGTTCGCGGTCGTCACCCGCGGCCTGTCCGCGGAGGGCGGCTGTGGTGAGGAGCCGCTGCCCACGTTCCCGGCCTCCGGGTGGGTGGCCGCCGGTGGTGTCGCGGCGCTGCTGGAGCACGTCACCGAGTACGAGTTGGTGGACGACGGCGCGGAGCTGGCCCTCACCCTGCTGCGCTCGGTCGGCTACCTCTCCCGCAACCTGCACGCCATGCGCCCCGAGCCCGCCGGTCCCCAGCTGCCGACCCCGGCCGCCCAGTCACGCGGCCTGCGCTCGGTCAGCCTCGCGCTCATGCCGTACGGCGGGTCGTGGGCGGCGGTCCCGCCGGCGGCCGAGACGTTCCGGCACGACCTCCTCGCGGTGCCCGGCACCGGCGACCCGTCACTCGCCCTGCCTCCGGTGGCTTCCGGCCTGTCGGTGACGGGCGACGGCGTGGTCATGACCTCGCTCAGGGTCCGCGACGGCCGACACGAACTCCGCGTCGTGGCGTACTCGGAGACCCCCACGAGCGCGATCATCTCCGGCACCTTCACTCAGGCCCGCCACGCCGACCTCCGCGGCCGCCCAGGCGACCCGATCCCTGTCTCCTCCGGCACGATCCACCTGCCTCTGCGCCCCTGGGAGATCGCCACCGTCCAACTTGGAAACTGAGAGTATTTCCATAACTACGTAGAGTAATACCTCAGCCATGATCACCCCATTGCACGAGGGGCTGGTCGGGATCACTACTCTCGACCCCGAACTTACGGCGCGGATGCTGCGCGAGCTGTTCGCCCTCCCGATACCCGACAAGTCAAAGGGCACCCAGGTGTCCTGCGACTTGTCGGAATGCGTACCGGCCGTCTACCGGGCGGACGCGGCACTGCTGTACGGCGATGACCCCAAGGAAGCCAGGCTGGGCGTCATCGCCGAGGTCCAACTGGAGCAGGACGAGACGAAGCGCTTGTCCTGGCTCGCCTACATCGCCAACCTCCGCGCCCGCGACAAGTGTCCCGTCTGCCTGGTCGTCATCTGCCCCAAGCGAAGGACCGCCGAGTGGGCGTCGCTTCCCATCGAAACCGGCCATCCGGGCCTGACCCTCACCCCGTTGGTGATCGGGCCCGACAACACTCCCGTCATCACCGATGTGGCCGAAGCCGTCGGCAACATCGGCCTGGCGGCCATCTCGGCGATCACGCAGAGCAAGCATCCGGAGATAGAAACCATCCTCGCCACCCTGACGGAGGCTTTGAACAGCCTCGATCCGGACGTGGCCCGACGCTACGCTGAATATGTCACCGTGGCGCTGACCGGCAACGCGCAGAAGGAAATGGAGCGACTCATGGCCACAGAGACTTACCGCTACCAGGGAGAGTACGCACAGAGTCTGCTCGCCAAGGGTGAGGTCAAGTCGCTGCTCATTTTCCTCGAGGCGCGAGGGATAGCGCTGTCCGACAGCGACCGTGAGCGCATCACGACCTGTGGTGACATGGCACGCCTCGAGCTGTGGATGAGGCGGGCGGCTCAGGTCTCCACAGCGGAGGAAGTTTTTGCCTGAGACCCATCTCTACCAGGGGGCCTACGCCCAGAGTTTGATCGCCAAGGGGCGCGCCGAGGGAGTGGCCAACGCGGTGGTCAGGGTGCTCGCTTCCCGGGGAATCGTGCTGTCCGGCACCGACCGTGAGCGCATCGAGAACTGTTGTGACGTGGAGCTTCTCAAGGTGTGGCTGATTCGTGCGATCTCGGTCGACTCGGCGGAGGAACTCTTCGCCTGACCTGAACGTGAACCATTGACCGAGGCGGGCCCACAGAACCCCGCCTCGCGTCAGCTCAGCGCGTCCCCCACGAGTAAGTCTGCTTGCGCAGCTTCAGATACACGAACGACTCGGTGGCCCTCACCGCCGGGATGGCCCGGATCTTGCTGAGGATCTCCAGCAGGTGCCCGTCGCCCTCGCACACCACCTCGACGATCACGTCGAAGGACCCGGCCGTCAGCACGACGTAGTCGATCTCGTCGATGGCCGCCAGTTCGTCCGCGACCGACTCCAGGTCGCCCTCGCAGTTGACCCCGATCATCGCCTGGCGCGGGAAGCCGAGCGTCAGGGGGTCCGTCACCGCGACGATCTGCATCACCCCGGCCTCCTGCAGCCGCTGCACCCGCTGCCGGACCGCCGCCTCCGACAGGCCCACGGCCTTGCCGATCGCCGCGTACGGCATGCGCCCGTCGCTCTGCAGCTGTTCGATGATCTGCTTGGAGAGATCGTCGAGCACGAACGGCCCAGAGGGCGCGTCACTGTTGCGTCGTACGCGGGGCGGCGTGGACATTGCGAGGATCCTCCTAGCGGTCCGGCGTTGCGGGGGCATTCCCGCGGTGTTGCCGTCCTGGTGCGACATGGTGTCAGTTCTGATCGCTCTGTCAAGCGAATTCGTAGCAATTTGGTATATTCGCCACGAAATCCCTTGTCGTGAGGCGTGTGCTCTGTAAGAGTCTCCGCATCTCAGCCACCTCACCAGGAGGTCATATGACCGAGCTTGTCGAGGTCATCCATAGACACAGCACCTTGGTCAGGCGACCGACGAAGGAGAGCGCATGACCACCCGTCTGCAGAACTTCATCAACGGTGAGTACGTGGACGCCAAGAGCGGCCGATTCTCCGATGTCATCGACCCCTGCACGGGCGAGGCCTACCTTCAGGCCCCGATCTCGGGCAGTGAGGACGTCGACATCGCCTACGCCGCCGCGGCTGCCGCGTTCGAGTCATGGGGCCGGACCACCCCGGGTGAGCGGGCCAACCTGCTGCTCAAGGTCGCCGACGCCATCGATGCCCGCGCCGACGAGATCAACGAGGCGGAGTGCCTGAACACCGGCAAGCCGCGGGCCCGCATGGCCGAGGACGAGACCCCGGTCGCCTCCGACCACTTCCGCTTCTTCGCCGGCGCGGCCCGTACGCTGGAGGGCCCCACCTCGGGCGAGTTCCTCGCCGAGCACACCAGCGTCATCAGGCACGAGCCGATCGGTGTGATCGGGCAGGTCACGCCGTGGAACTACCCGATGATGATGGCGGTCTGGAAGATCGCCCCGGCGCTGGCCGCCGGCAACACGATCGTGCTCAAGCCCTCCGACACCACTCCGGCCTCCACGCTCAAGCTGGCCGAGATCCTCGGTGAGGTACTGCCCGCCGGGGTCTTCAACGTGGTGACGGGCGACCGGGAGACCGGCGCGCTCGTCGTGGGCCATCCGACCGCGGCCATGGTCGCCATCACCGGCTCCGTCGGCGCCGGCATGTCGGTGGCCAAGACCGCCGCCGACGACCTCAAGCGGGTGCACCTGGAGCTCGGCGGCAAGGCGCCCGTCGTGGTCTTCGAGGACGTCAAGGACCTGCGCAAGGCCGCCGGCGACATCGCCACCGCGGGCCTGTACAACGCGGGCCAGGACTGTACGGCCGCCTGCCGCGTGCTGGTCCACGAGAGCGTGCACGACGAGTTCGTCGCCGCGCTCACCGAGGCCGCCGCCGGCACCGTGACCGGTGACCTGGCCAACGACGAGGCGCTGTACGGCCCCCTCAACAACGAGAACCAGCTGGCCAGGGTGCAGGGCTTCATCGAGCGCGTCCCGGCGCACGCCAAGGTGCTCACCGGCGGCCACCGGGTCGGCGAGAAGGGCTACTTCTTCGCCCCCACGATCGTCGACGGGCTCAAGCAGGACGACGAGATGGTGCAGAACGAGGTGTTCGGCCCGGTCATCACCGTCCAGACGTTCTCCGACGAGGCCGACGCGCTGGCCAAGGCCAACGACGTCAGGTACGGCCTGAGCGGCTCCGTCTGGACCTCCGACCACGGCCGCGCCATGCGCATGTCCAACAGGCTCGACTTCGGCGTGGTCTGGGTGAACACGCACATCCCGTTCGTGTCGGAGATGCCGCACGGCGGCTTCAAGCACTCGGGGTACGGCAAGGATCTTTCAGTGTTCGGTCTGCATGACTACACCCGGGTCAAGCATGTCATGCACTACATCGGCGACTAAGGACTGTGCCGGGACATGGCCGAGTTGAACGCGATCGAACTGGATGACGTCGTCAAGGAGTACCTCTCGCACGGCGAGGTTGTCCAGGCCGTGAAAGGCATAACGCTGGGCATCGCCGAGGGGGAGTTCTTCTCGCTCCTCGGCCCGTCCGGGTGCGGCAAGACCACGACCATGCGGATGGTCGCCGGGTTCGAGGACCCCTCGCGGGGTGTGGTCAGGCTGCACGGCAAGGACGTGACGGATGTCCCGCCGAACAAGCGTGACGTGAACATGGTTTTCCAGTCCTACGCACTGTTCCCGCACATGAGCGTGTGGGACAACGTGGCGTTCGGGCTCAAGCAGCGCAAGGTCCCCCAGCAGGAGATCAGGCAGCGCGTCGGCGAGATCCTGGAGATCGTCGATCTCACCGGCCGGGAGAAGCGCCGGCCGCGCGAGATGTCCGGCGGCCAGCAGCAGCGGGTGGCGCTGGCCCGCGCCCTGGTCAACAAGCCGCGGGCGCTCCTGCTCGACGAGCCACTCGGCGCGCTCGACCTCAAACTCCGCCAGGCCATGCAGATCGAGCTCAAGCGCATCCAGCGCGAGGTCGGCATCACGTTCGTGTACGTGACGCACGACCAGGGCGAGGCGCTCACCATGAGCGACCGGATCGCGGTCATGAACGACGGCCTGGTCGAGCAGCTGGCCGGACCGCGCGAGATCTACGAGCGGCCCGCGACGGCGTTCGTGGCCGGATTCATCGGCACCTCCAACCTGCTGGCGGGCACGGCGGCCGGCGGAGTGCTGACCGTCGGCGGCGGCCGGGTGCTGGTGCCCGAGCAGAACGGCCAGGTCACCGTGACCGTCCGGCCGGAGAAGATCACCATCTCGACGGAGCAGCCCGACGGCGACGTCAGCGCCGTGCCCGGCACCGTGGCCGAGGTGGTCTATCTGGGGACCTACAACAGCTACGCCGTGAGCCTCGCCGACGGGGCCGAGATCACGGTGTTCCAGCAGAACGCGCTCGACTCGACGACCACCGCGGAACGGGGCGATTCCGTCTGGCTGTCATGGAGGGCGCAGCACTCTTATGCGATCGGAAGTTGATTCATGGACCCCTCGATCAACCCAGCCCTCCTGAGGGGCATGACCCAGGCCCGTACCCGTCGAGACGCCTTCAGGATCGCCGGTCTGTCCGCCGCCGGGCTCGCCCTGGCCGCCTGCGGCGTGCAGGGCAAGAAGGCGGCGCCGCCCAAGGCCGACGCCGTCAAGGAGTTCTGGGCCAAGCAGACCAAGCACGGCCGGGTGGTCTTCGCCAACTGGCCTGAGTACATGCCCGAGAACCAGGCGCCGCTGAAGAAGTTCCAGCAGGCCACCGGCATCTCCTACGAGTACAAGGAGGTCATCCAGGAGAACGCCGAGTTCTTCGGCAAGGCCGACCCCGTGCTCAGGGCGGGCCAGTCGCTCGGCTTCGACATCGTCGTGATGACCAACGGCGTCCAGCTCCAGCACATGATCGACCTGGGCTACGTCACGGCGCTCGACCACTCGCAGATGCCGAACTTCCTGGCCAACGTCGGCGACAAGTACAAGGACCGCGCCTACGACCCCGGCAACGTCTACACGATGCCGTACACCTCGGGCGTGACGGGGATCGCCTACAACACCAAGTACGTCAAGGACGAGCCCAAGAGCATCGAGGCGCTGTTCGACCCGAAGTACAAGGGCCGGGTCGGCATGATGAGCGACGCGCAGGAGATCGCCAACTTCGGCATGTTCGCCCTGGGCCTGGACCCGGAGAAGTCGACCGAGGCCGACTGGCAGAAGGCCGGGGCGAAGCTCAAGGCCCAACGCGATGCCGGAATTGTCCGGAAATATTACGACCAGAGCTATATCGATGCCGTGTCCAAGGGCGACGTCTGGATCAGCATGGCCTGGTCGGGCGACGTCTTCCAGCGGCAGCTCGCCGGTGAGCCGGTCAAGTTCGTCGTGCCCGAGGAGGGCGGCACGATCTGGACCGACAACATGCTCATCCCCAAGAACGCCGCCAACCCGCTCGACGCGCTCATGCTCATGGACTACCTCTACCAGCCGGCCGTCGCCGCCGAGCTGGATGAGTTCATCCAGTACGTCACGCCGGTGCCGGCCGTACAGGATCTGCTGCGCGAGAACGCCGCCAAGGCGACGGGCGAGGCGAAGAAGTCGCTGGAGGACATGGTCGACAGCCCGCTGATGTTCCCCTCGGAGGCCGACTACGCCAAGCTGCGCACCTACACCAAGCTGAACACCAAGCAGGAGCAGGTGTTCAACCCGATCTTCCAGTCGATCACGCAGGCGTAGCCGATGAGGCGGCTTACCCCCTACCTGCTGGCGCTGCCGAGCTGGATGTGGCTGGGGATCTTCCTGGTCGTGCCGATGGCCGCCATGGCGTCGGTGTCGTTGCAGACGGGCAACGCGATCGACGGCTTCGCCATGACGTTCAGCTTCTCCAACTACACCGACGCGCTCGGCCGCTACAGCCCGCAACTCCTGCGCTCCCTGCTGTACGGGGGGCTCGCCACGGGGGCGATGCTGGTCATCGGCTATCCCGTGGCGTACTGGATCGCCTTCAAGGGCGGCGCGCGCAAGTCGATGTACCTGTTCCTTCTCCTGCTGCCGTTCTTCGTCTCGTTCGTGCTGCGGACGATCTCGTGGGGCTTCCTGCTGGCCGACGACGGCGTCCTGTTCGGCCCGCTGAAGAGCTGGGGCGTGCTGCCCGCCGGCTTCCACGTGCTGGCCACGACGTTCGCGGTGGTGGGCGGGTTGACCTACAACTTCCTGCCGTTCATGATCCTGCCGATCTACGTGGCGCTGGAGCGGGTCGATCCGCGGGTCATCGAGGCGGCCTACGACCTGTACGCCTCGCGCACGGCGGCCTTCCGCCGGGTGGTGCTGCCGCTGTCGCTGCCGGGGGTGTTCGCCGGGGTGCTGATGACGTTCGTGCCCGCCACGGCGGACCCGGTCAACGCGCAGATCCTCGGCGGCACGTCCAACACGATGATCGGCAACATCATCCAGACCCAGTATCTGACGAACCTCGACTACCCGACGGCCTCGGCACTGTCGTTCACGCTGATGGCGGTGCTGCTCGTGGGCATCTTCATCTACGCCAAGGCGCTCGGCACCGAGAACGTCCTAGAGGCGGCGGCGCGATGAGGGGCCGCGGGCTCGGGGACCGGCTGCTGCACGTCTACACCTGGCTGATCATCGTCTGGCTGTCGTCGCCGATCGCGGTGATGATCCTGTTCGGGTTCAACGACAAGAAGAGCAAGTCGAACACCACCTGGCAGGGCTTCACCCTCAAGTGGTACGGCCAGCTCTTCGACATCTCCGACCTGACCGTCGCGCTGCGCAACTCGCTGGTGATCGCCCTGGTCAGCACGCTCATCACGGTCGTGATCGGCACCATGCTGGGACTGGCCATCGGCCGCTACCGCTTCCGGGGCCAGGGGGTGACCAACTTCCTGGTGTTCGCCGCGATCTCGACGCCCGAGCTGGTCATGGGGGCGTCGCTGCTGTCGCTGTTCGTCTCGGGCAACGTGCCGCGCGACGCGAACACGATCATCGTCTCGCACGTGCTGTTCTCGCTGTCGTTCGTCGTCGTCACCGTACGGGCCAGGGTGATCGTGCTGGATCCGGCGCTGGAGGAGGCGGCCAAGGATCTCGGGGCGACCAGCTGGGGGACCTTCCGGCAGGTGACGCTGCCGTCGATCCTGCCGGGCGTGCTGGCGGGGGCGATGCTGTCGTTCGCGCTGTCGATCGACGACTACGTGGTGACCAGCTTCGTGAACGGCTCCACCGTGACCTTCCCGCTGTGGATCGTCGGGTCCGTCAAGACCGGCATCCCACCGCAGGTCAACGTCATGGGTACGCTGATCTTCGGCATCGGGGTACTGATCGCCATCGCCACCTCGGTCACGGCTCGTCGTCGTGCCTGAAAGTTCCTGACTGACACTGTGGGGAAGTGGAATGTGTGGATCCGCTGAAGGCGCTTGCTGACGCGGAGCGCAAGCCGTACTGGCTGGACAATCCGGCCAGACCGGAGCCGCGACCGCGGCTCTTCGGAGACACCAGCGCCGACCTCGTCGTGGTCGGCGGCGGCTTCACCGGGCTGTGGACCGCCCTGCTGGCCAAGGAACGCGACCCTGACCAGGACGTCGTCCTGCTCGAAGGCCGCAGGATCGGCTGGGCGGCCTCCGGCCGCAACGGCGGCTTCTGCATGGCGACCCTCACCCACGGCCTGCCCAACGGCCTCGAACGCTGGCCCGACGAGATCGACCGGCTCGAACGCCTCGGCGTGGCCAACCTCGACGAGATCGAGCGGACGCTGGAGCGCTACGGCATCGACTGCTCCTTCGAGCGCACCGGCGAGCTGAACGTCGCCACCGAGCCATGGCAGCTCGACGCGCTCGGCGAGCACCTCGATCTCGTCTCCGAGCTCGGCCTCGACTACGTGGCACTCGACCAGGACCAGGTGCGGGCCGAGGTGAACTCGCCCACCTACCTGGGCGGGGTCTGGGACCGCAGCGGTTGCGCCATGCTCGACCCCGCCCGGCTGGCCTGGGGGCTGCGCGAGGTCTGCGTGTCGCTCGGCGTCCGGGTCTATGAGCGCAGCCCGGTCCGCTCGCTGGTCGACGACGGCGTCACGATCAGCCTGCGCACCCCGCACGGCGTCGCCACCGGCCGCCGCGTCGCGCTCGGCACCGGCGTGTTCCCGCCGCTGCTGCGGCGGCTCAAGCACTTCGTGGTGCCGGTGTACGACTACGCGCTCATGACCGAGCCGCTGACCGAGGCGCAGCTCGCCGAGGTGGGCTGGCGCAACCGGCAGGGCGTCGGCGACGGGGCCAACCAGTTCCACTACTACCGGCTGACCGACGACAACCGCGTCCTGTGGGGCGGCTACGACGCCGTCTACTACAACGGCGGCCTGGTCAAGCCGGAGTACGACCAGCGCGACGAGACGTTCGTGAAACTGGCCGGGCACTTCGCCACCACGTTCCCGCAGCTCGCCGACGTGCGCTTCACGCACCGCTGGGGCGGCGTGATCGACACCTGCAGCCGCTTCAGCGCCTTCTACGGCCAGGCGCACGCCGGCCGGCTGGCCTACGCCGTCGGCTACACCGGCATGGGCGTCGGTGCCACCCGCTTCGGCGCCAACGTCATGCTCGACCTGCTCTCGGGCGAGCGCACCGAGCGGACCGACCTGCGGATGGTACGCGAGAAGCCGATCCCGTTCCCGCCGGAGCCGGTGCGGTCCGGGGTGATCCAGTTCACCCGGTGGTCGATCGCCCAGGCCGACCAGCACGAGGGCCGGCGCAACCTCTGGCTGCGCGCCCTCGACCGGATGGGCCTCGGCTTCGACTCATAACCCGTTCATAACGCGTCTAAGACGGGATCATCGACATATGAGGGTTGAGTTCACCGCTGACGGGATCGTGCTGGCCGGGGACCTGCGGGTGCCCGAAGGAGAGGGCCCGTGGCCCGGTCTGGTGTTCACCGGGCCGTTCACCGGAGTACGTGACCAGGTCACCGGGCTCTACGCGGAGCGGCTGACCGCGCGGGGCTACGTGACACTGGCCTTCGACCACCGCAACTGGGGCGAGTCCGGCGGCGAGCCGCGCCGTCACGAGGACCCGCAGGGCAAGCTGGGCGACCTGCGGGCCGCGGTGTCGCTGCTGCGGTCGAGACCCGAGGTGGACGCGGCGCGGATCGGCGCGGTCGGCATCTGCCTGGGCGGGGGATACGCGCTGCGGTTCGCCGCCTTCGATCCCCGGGTGAAGGTCTTCGCCGGGATCGCGGGGGCGTACAACAACCCCTACGCGATGCGGTCCGGCATGGACTACCAGGCGGCCCTGGCCTCCTTCACCGAGGTGCTGGAGCGTCAGGACCTCGGCGGGCCGGTGGAATACCTGCCCGCCGTCGCGCAGGAGGGCGAGGCGGCCATGCCCGGCGACGAGCCGTACGCCTACTACGGTGGCGCGCGTGCCGCGTCGGCGACCTGGGTGAACGAGGTCACCCGGGCCAGTGTGCGCGAGCTGATCACCATGGACAACGTGATGGGCGCCGACTTCCTGTCGCCGAAACCGGCGCTGATCGTGCACGGCGTGGTGGACCGGTTCTGCTCGCCGGAGGGCGCGGAGGAGGCGTTCCGGCGGCTCGACCAGCCCAAGAAGCTGGTCTGGGTCGACGCCAAGCAGCACATCGACCTCTATGACCAGGAGCCGTACGTCACGCAGGCGGTCGACGCAACAGCGGACTTCCTGCGTGAGCACTTGTGAACGTCAGACTCTGACCGTCGGGGACACGGTCTCGGGAATGACCTTGGGCACGCCGCGCAGCCCCACCAGCGCGAGCACCGCCACCACGGCCAGCATCGCCGCGGTGGACAGCGCCGTGACCTGGACGGCCTCGACGTAGGCGACCCGGGCCGCCTCGATGAGCTGCCCGGCCTGCGCCGCGGGCAGCGTCTCGGCCGTGTGCAGCGCGCCCGCGATCGACTCCCTGGCGGCCTCGTCCGGCACTCCGGCGGGCAGGCGCAGGCCGGTGCTGTAGGCGCTGTTCAGCAGGGTGCCCAGGATGGCGATGCCCAGCGCCCCGCCCAGCTCGAACGCCGTCTCCGACACCGCGGCCGCCGCCCCGGCCCGCTCCTTGGGCGCGGTGGCCAGCACGTTGTCGTGGTTGACGGTGAAAGCGAAGCCGATCCCGATCCCGCTGAGGAACTGCGGAGCGAGTATGGCGAGCAGGCTCGTGTCGAGCCCGAACGTGCTGTAGCAGAGGAACGCCCCCGAGGCCAGCGCCAGGCCGAGTGCCACGACGCCGTTCCTGCCCAGGAGTCCGATGGCCCGGCCCGCCAGCATGCCGCTGATCGCGCCGCTGAGCCCGCCCGGCAGGCTCGCCAGCCCGGCCTGCAGCGGCGTCCAGCCGAGCACGAGCTGGAAGTACCAGGCGGACATCAGCGACATGGCGGTCATCGTGAAGATCGCCAGCAGGTTGGTGCCGATCGACGCGCTGAAGGCCCGGTTCCTGAACAGCCGCACATCGATCAGCGGCTCCGCCAGCCTGGTCTGCCGCCACCCGAACAGCCCCAGGCACGTCACGCCCAGCACGGCCGCCACGGGCACGGCGACGTGCCCGAACCCCTGGTGGGCGGCCTCCTTGATCGCGTAGATGGCCGTCACGATGCCGGCGAAGGAGAGCGCCACGCTCGGCAGGTCGACCCGGCCGGCGTCGGGGTTGCGTGACTCCGGCAGGACGAGAACGCCGCCGGCCAGCACCAGCGCCATGATCGGCACGTTGATCAGGAAGACCGAGCCCCACCAGAAGTGGTCGAGCAGCAGCCCGCCGATGACCGGGCCCACGGCGAACCCGGCGGCGCTCATCCCGCTCCAGAGGCCGACGGCGGCGGTCCGCTCCCGGGGTTCGGTGAAGACGTTGCGGATGATCGACAGCGTCGACGGCATGATCGTCGCCCCGGCCACGCCGAGCAGCGCCCTGGCCGCGATGAGCAGCTCCGGATTGGGGGCGTAGGCCGTCACCGCCGAGGCCGCCCCGAACGCGGCGGCGCCGATGAGCAGCAGGCGCTTGCGGCCGATGCGGTCGCCGAGGTTGCCCATGGTGATGAGCAGGCCCGCGAGCGCGAAGCCGTAGATGTCGCCGATCCACAGGAGCTGCGTGGCGTTCGCGCCGAGGTCGCCGACCAATCTGGGCAGGGCCAGGTGCAGGACCGTCATGTCGAGCGAGAGGAGGAGGCTGGCCAGGCAAGCGACGGCCAGACAGGCCCATTTGCCGTTGATGGTGCGCATGCGGACCACCATGAGCGGAGGCGCTGACCGATCGCCTACCGCTCGCTGACGATCTCCGTGAGCTCGGTCAGCCCGGTCTGGATGCGGGCGCGGACCTCTCCCGCGCTGTACCAGTCGCCAGGGCACTCGGCCAGGGCCTGCTCCATGAGCGCGCGGGCATCGTCGCGGTCGCCGCGGAGCATCGCCAGCTCGCCCAGCCCCACGTGCGCCCTGGCCATCGTGTCACCCGAGCCGATCCGCCGGGCCATCTCGGCGGCCCGCAGATAGTCGCCCCGCGCCCCGTCGAGGTCGCCCAGCCGGGCCACGGAGTCCCCGCGCAGGCACAGGCACTCGGCCATGTCCGCCTTCGCGCCGAGCTCCCTGGATGTCCGCAGGCCCTGGTCGGCCAGGTCGCGAGAGGCCGCGTAGTCACCCTGCTCATAGGCCAGCTCGCTGAGCCCGCTGAGCGCCAGCGTGGCGCCCCAGCGCTCGCCGAGGGCCCGGAACGCGGTCAGCGCCCGCTCGAACTCGGCCCTGGCCTCGTCACCACGGCCGATGATCTGCAGCATGAACGCGAAGCCGCAGTGCATCAAGGCCCGCGACCAGGGCGACAGGCTGCCGGAATAGTGGGCCACCAGCTTCTGGACGCCCTCGTAGTCGTCGGGCGGGCCGGTGAACATCGGCAGCATCATCGTCAGGGACTCCAGCCGCGTCGGCAGGTAGGCGACCGGCATCAGGCGGCGGAGCTTGTCCAGCCGGGCACGCAGCTCGTCACCCGGCTGCCTGCCCCATGCCGCGACCAGCACGCACATGGCGTACTCCTCTTCGAGGCCCTCGGGCGGGGTGCTGCCCATATCGGCGATCAGCCCGTCGGCCAGGCTCGCGCTGGTGCCCCGGTGGCCGCGCGTCCACCAGTAGTAGGCGGAGTAGGCGAGGATCCGCAGGCCCAGCGCCTCCCGGCCGGTCTCGGCCGACCAGCGTACGGCGGCGGCCAGGTTGTCGCTCTCCTCGTCGAGGCGCGCCAGCCATTCCAGCTGCTCGGCCTTGCGCATGTGGCCGTCCGCCTCGACGGCCAGCGCCAGGTAGCAGCCGGCGTGCGCCTCGCGCACCGCCTCGGTCTCGCCCGACTCCGCGAGCTTCTCGGCGCAGAACGCCTGGATCGTCTCCATCATCCAGTAGCGGCCGTCCACGGCCTCGACCAGTGACTTCTCCGCCAGCGAGAACAGCACCTCCTCCGGCAGCCCGCACACCCGCTCCGCCGACTCGGGCGTGGCGCCGCCCACGAACACCGTCAGCCGCCTGGCCATCCGCTGCTCCCGCTCGTCGAGCAGGTCCCAGCTCCACGCCACGACCGCGCGGAGCGTCTGGTGCCTGGGCAGGGCCGTACGGCTGCCGCGGGCCAGCAATCGGAACCGGTCGTCGAGCCGCGCCGCCACGTCGCCGACCGACATCGTGCGCAGCCGCGCGGCCGCCAGCTCGATCGCGAGCGGCAGCCCGTCGAGCGCCCGGCAGATGCCGGCCACCTGAGCCAGGTTCGTCTCGTCGACCGGCTGCCGGACCGCGGCCGCCCGGTCGGCGAACAGCCGGACGGCGGGGTAGTCGAGGGGGTTCGCGGCGTCGGGCGGCGGCAGCCGCAGCGGCGCCACGGGCAGCAGGGACTCGCCGGTGATGCCCAGGGCCTCGCGGCTGGTCGCCAGCACCCGCAGCGCCGGGCAGGAGGCGAGCAGCACGTCGGCCAGCTCGGCCGCGGCCGCGACGAGATGCTCGCAGTTGTCGAGCACCAGCAGCAGCCCGCGGTCGGCGAGCGCGGCGAGCAGGCGGGCCATCGGATCGACGGCGGGCCGGTCGTGGCCGGACAGCCGGGTGTCGCGGATGTCGAGCGCCGCCAGCACCGCCTTCGGCACGTCGGCGGGGTCGGTGACGGGCGCGAGCTGCACGACGCACACGTCACCGGTGACCCGCTCGGCGGCCTCCATCGCGAGCCGGGTCTTGCCCGCCCCGCCGGGTCCGATGAGCGTGACGAGCCTGGCCGCCGCCAGCTGGGCGCCCACCTGGCGGAGCTCCTCGGCCCTGCCGACGAAGCTGGTGAGCTGGGCGCGCAGGCCCTGCCTGGTCACGGCCGCCGCGGTGGTCGACACTGTGGCCGCCAGCGACGGGTCGGCCCTGAGCACGGCCAGGTGCGCCGCGGCCAGTTCGGCTCCTGGCTCGACGCCCAGCTCCTCGTCGAGGAGCCGCCGGGCGTCGGCGTAGACGGTCAACGCCTCGGCCTGCCTGCCGCTGCCGTACAGGGCCCGCATGAGCTGGGCCCGCAGCCGTTCGCGCAGCGGGTGGGCGGCCGTCAGCCGCCGCAGCTCGGCGACCAGCTCGCGGTGGGCGCCCAGCTCCAGGTCGGCCTGGACGCGGTCCTCGACGGCGACCAGGCGCAGCTCCTCCAGCCCGGCGGCGGCCGCCTCCGCGTGCGGGGCGTCGGAGAGCGGCGGCGCGCCCCGCCACAGCGCCAGCGCCTCGCGCAGCAGCGACGCCGCGCGGCGTGGGTCGCCGGCACCGAGAGCCCGCCTGCCGTCGCCGGCCAGCCGCTCGAACCGGTGCGCGTCGACGTCCTGCGGGTCGGCCGCCAGCCGGTAGCCCGCCGGATGGAACTCCACCCGATCCCTGCCCAGCGCCCGGCGCAGCCTCGACACCTGCGCCTGCAGCGCGTTGGCCACGCCCTCGGGCGGCTGCGGGCCGTAGAGGGCGGCGGCCAGCCGCTCGGCGCCGACGACCCGGCCCGCGTCGAGCGCCAGCAGCGTGAGCAGCCCCCGCAACCGGGGGCCGCCGAGCGCGACCGGCTCGCCGTCCTCGCCCAGCGCCCGTGCCGGGCCGAGGATTTCGAAGCGCATGCCTCGATTATCGCGGCCCCGCGAAGACCGCGGCGATCTTCGGGTGCGACGGCTGTCGCGGTTCGACGATCTCCGCGTACGCCCGCTATCGCGGTTCGGGGAGCATCGCGACGATCTCCGCGTACGTCGGCGCCGGTGGTGCCGTCTTCCCCTGTACGGCCAGCAGGCTCGACAACGCCCCGTGCAGCGAGGCCCGGTACAGCAGCGACCCGGTGCTCACCCTGGCGACGCCCACCGAGGCGAGCTGGGCCAGCGTGGGCCCGTCAGGCAGGAACAGCACGTTGACCGGCAGCGGCGTGCTCGCCACCACCTCGGCGATCTCCCCCAAGTCGCGCAGGCCGGGGACGAAGACGCCGTCGGCGTGTCCGTAGGCGCTCACCCGCTCCCGTGTGTCGCCCGTCTTCAGCCAGTGGGTGTCGGTCCGGGCGTTGACGAACACGCCGTGGCCCTTGGCCGCCTCGATGATCCGCTGGTGCAGCTCGATCGGCCGCAGCGTGCCGTCGGCCCGGCCGTCCTCCAGGTTGACGCCCGCGACGCCCAGGGCCGCGAGCGCCGCGACCAGGTCGGACACCCGCGCGGGGTCGTCGCTGAAGCCGCCCTCGATGTCGACGGTGACCAGGACACCGAGGTCCTTGAGCAGCTCGGCCAGCTCGATCGTCTCCGCCTTGGTGACGCCCGCGGCGTCCGGCTTGCCGTGCACGGCGGACACGCCGAGGCTGGTGGTGCCGATCGCAGGGAAGCCCTGCGCGGCCAGCATGGCGGCGGACCCGTAGTCCCAGGCGTTGGGCAGCAGCAGCGGGTCGCCCGGCCGGTGCAGGTCGCTGAAAGGGGTGCTCATCGGGTGTCCTCCGGTCGCAGGATCGCCGCCAGCACGCCGGCCGCGAGGGCGAGCGCGTGGGCGGAGGCGGGGCAGGGGCGCACGCCCGAGCCGAACGTCAGGTGGGGCGTCGGGCCGCGCGAGACGTCGAACCGCTCGGGCCGGTCGAATACGGCCGGGTCGCGGTTGGCGGCCACCAGGTCGATCGTGATCTCCTCGCCCGTCTGCCGGTCGAGCCTGCGGCTGGCCTTGAGCGGCGGATCATGGCGGAGCGTCTCGTGCAGCAGGTCGTCCGTGTCGTCGCCGGGTTCGGCGTGGGTGAGCGCGTTCGCGATGAGGGCCGTCGTGGCGGCATGGGCCTGCAGGAGGATGGTGATCCCGGGGATCGGGTCGCCCGCGCCGGACAGGAGCTCGACCAGCTCGGCCACCGCGGCGTCGGCCTCGGGCCCGGCCTCGCCCGACAGGTAGCCCGCGGCGGCGGCCGCCACCGCTCCCGTCAACCGCTTGTCGTCGGTGACGCCGAGCGCGGCGCCGAGCACCGCCGCCGGGACGTCCGGCCAGTCGCCGTCCCGCTTCAGCGTCTCCGCCGTGGCGGCCTGTCTCAGCGCGGCCGGGTCGAGGGCGGCGAGTCGCTCGGTGACCAGGCGGCGTCGTTCGGTGTGCGTCTCGCCGGTGCTGAACCGGGACACCTGGGAGCGGAGCCAGGCAAGCGTCCCGGAGGGCGCGTCCTGGCGCACCGGAGGTGGCACGTAACGGGTGTCGGCCAGCACCGAGACGGCATCGGCATGGCGGGTGATGAGCATGGGACCACGCTAGGCCGGAATTCCTTCGACGCCGGGCGAAGTATCGGCGCGTCAGGTTGCCAGGCGTTCAGGCCGCCAGGCGTTCGGGGTGCTCGGGGTGCTCAGTCGGGGCGGGCCGGGCCGCCGGCCGGACGGTGGGGCGCCGATCCACGGCGGTCACGGCCATGCACACGACCAGCGCGATGTCGGCCAGCACCACGCCCCGCTCCAGCAGCCCGTAGTAGGAGCCGCCGCCGATCAGCGGCGAGGTGAAGGAGGCCGGGTGCGCGACCAGGTAGGCGACCAGCGCCACCGCCGAGGTCACGCTGAGCGCCTTGACCCGGTTCCACATCGGCAGGGGCGCGCGACCTCTGGCCAGGGCCCAGCCGGCCACGGGCAGGGCGGTGAAGATGACGGCCGAGGACCAGCGGTGGATCTCACCCACCAGCGAGCCGACCGCCGCGCCGCCGGGGTCGGTGGGGAAGACCGCGCTCAGCATCAACCCGGCCGCGGCGGCCAGCAGCAGCACCCTGGCGGCCGCGCTGCGGCCGGGCTCCCGGGTCGCCAGCGCGTACGCCAGGGACAGGCAGGCCCCGGCCAGGGCGAGCATGCCGATCAGCACGGGCGCCATCCCGCCGGGGATCAGCGCGTAGTCGCTCAGCAGCGGCTGGCCGGGCAGCGCGAGCTGCGCGTAGCCGAGCGCGGCGACGGCGGCCAGCGCGCCGGCCACGGCGCTCACCACCGGCACCGTCACCGAAACCGGCTCCATGCCGCGACCTGAGAGGTCCGTCGGGGTCATCGCGCCACCTCGTCATAGATCTTCTCGAAGCGGGCCAGGGAGTTCTGGTGGTCGTGCGTGAGGGCCAGGTCACGGCTCGCCTTGCCGAGGCGGGCACGCAGGTCGTCGTCGGTGAGGATGGTGGTCATGTGGCGGGCCAGCGACATGACGTCCCGCGGCTCGAACAGGTAGCCGTTGTCCGCCACCAGGTGCGGCAGGGCCATGGCGTTCGCCGCGACCACGGGCAGCCCGCTGGCCATGGCCTCCAGGGTCGCGATGCTCTGCAGTTCGGCGATGCTCGGCATGGCGAACAGGTCGGCCGCGGCGAACGCCTGCGGCATGTTCTCGTCGGGCACGTAGCCGAGGAAGAACACCCGCTCGCGGACCCCGATGCGATCAGCCAGCCGCTCCAGCTCCGGCCGCTGGTTGCCCTGCCCGACGAGCGCGATCTGCGCGTCGGTGTCGTTGAGCACATACGGCAGCGCGCGGACGAGATCGTCGAGGCGCTTCTCCTCGTCCAGGCGGCCGACGAACAGGGCGGTGGGGCGGTCGGGCAGGTCGAACAGCTTGCGGGCCCACGCCTTGGGCTCGGCGTGCGGGTAGAAGCGGGCCAGGTCGATGCCGCACGACACCGACTCCACCTCGCGGGTGAAGCCCTGGTCGGCCAGCAGCTTGGCGGCCAGCGGCGTGGGCGTGGTGATGTGGTCGGCGCGGTTGAAGATCCGGGCGAAGTCGCGCCAGGCCAGTTGGCCGGCCTTCTGCCGGAGCCGGTCGGGGATGTGGCCGAACTGGAAGAGGTTGTCCGGCATGAAGTGGTTGGTGGCCACGATGGGCACCTGGCGGCGGCGGGCGGCGGCGATGGCGGCGCGGCCGACGACGAAGTGGCCCTGGGAGTGCAGGACGTCGGGCTGGACGGCGTCCATCAGCCGGTCCAGCCGGGTGGGGACGGTGACCCGCATGGTGGGGTGGACCAGGAGCGGCGCGGAGCGCAGCCGGTGCACCACCACGCCGTCGACCACCTCGGCCGTGGCCGGGCCCTGGTCCGACTGGCAGACGACGTGCACCTCGTTGCCGCGCGCGGCCAGGCCGCTGGCCAGGCGGTAGGTGAAGACGGCGGTGCCGTTGACGTCGGGAGGGTAGGTGTCGGTGGAGATCAGGATGCGCCGCGGGCGCGTGGGGACGGGCGCGAGCTCTGTGCGCTGGGTGGTGGTGCGCAGGGGCATGACCATGACGGGGACTCCAGTCGAAAGGGTGATCGCCGACCGGCTGGGGAAGGCCGGTGCGGGAGCAGGTGGTGGGGGGTAGGTGGTTCGGGGGCAGGTCAGTGGCGCGCCTCCAGCGGAGTGGTGCGGGCCAGGGCGAGGGTCCCCGCCGCGGTCAGCGCCGCCGCCGCGATCGGGGCCAGTCCGGAGGGCAGCGGCTCGCCCAGCAGCAGCGCGCCGAAGGCGACCGCCGTGAGCGGGTCGGCGATCTGCAGCGAGGCGAAGGAGACGCCGAAGTGGCCGACGGCGTAGGCCCGCTGGAGCATCATCAGCGCCAGCAGCGCGGGCACCGGCATCGCCAGCAGGTACCACCAGTTCCAGGAGCCGTCGACCAGCGCCCGCATGAGCGTGGCCGTGGCGCCGTACAGCACGCCCGAACTGGTGGCCAGCAGCGCCGCCCGGCCCGCCGGCGAGGCGATCTTCGAGCCCGCCCAGAGCAGCACCGACGCGATGCCGGCGACCGCCAGCAACGTCAGCACGCCGTTCGGGCTCAGGTACGTCGGGCCTTCGGCCGCGGGCACCAGCAGGACCAGGCCGATCAGCCCGGCCGCCACCACACCCGCGGCGGTCAGCTCCTTGCGGGAGGGCCGCCGGCCGTGCAGCGCGGCGGCGATCGGCAGCGCGAACAGCAGGCTCGCCACCCCCATCGGCTGCACGACGGTCAGCGGGCCCAGGCCCAGGGCGACGACGTGCAGGCCACCGCCGGACAGGATCGACAGGCCGCCGAGCAGCCAGCGCGGCCTCCGCAACAGCATGAGCAGGGTGGGCTTGGTCGTACCGGCCGCTTCGAACTGCTGAAGCGCGGCGCCGAGCGCGAAGAACAGGGAACCGACCAGGGCGATAACGGCGGCCAGGACAGTCATGCCCACTCCTCTCAA
The DNA here is from genome assembly GCF_020215705.1 of Nonomuraea aurantiaca. Lineage (GTDB taxonomy): Bacteria > Actinomycetota > Actinomycetes > Streptosporangiales > Streptosporangiaceae > Nonomuraea > Nonomuraea aurantiaca. The sequence goes on from NZ_JAIWNB010000002.1 coordinate 839,740, forward strand.
ACAGATGGTTACCGGGCGAGGTCAAACAGACGTGTCCACCGGAAGGCGCTCCGGGGAAGCCTGGGTGGCGCGTCGCTTCCGCGCCCACCGGATGACCTCGACGAGGCCGGTGACGGACAGGGCGATGCCCAGGCCGAGCAGCAGGCCCTTGATCGGGTCGTTCTCGAAGGCCATCCCGCCGAAGAAGCCGATCAGGCCGGAGTACAGGCCCCACGAGGCGGCCGCGATCGCGTCGAAGAAGGTGAAGGAGCGCAGCGGATGGCGTACGGCGCCCATGGTCAGCGTGGTCGCGGTGCGCCCGCCGGGGATGTAGCGAGCGGCCACGAGGATCATCCCGCCGCGCTCGGCCAGCGCGTTTCCGGCCCACACGAACGCCTTGCGGTGCCGCAGCCGCCCGCCCGACTTCTTGCCGATCAGGTAGGAGATGTGGTCGCCCGCGAAGGCGCCCAGCGCGGACACCACGATCACCAACGCCAGGTTCGTCTGCCCGGAGGCGGCGAAGACGGCCGCGGTGATCACCGCGGTCTCCGCCGGCACGACCGGGAAGAACCCGTCGAGCAGTGCCAGCGCGAACAGCGCCACGTACAGCCACGGTGACGACATCACCTGCTGGACCAGTTCCAGAATGGCGTGCGACATTGTGTGTACTCCGATCGTTGGGGCGCCCTCACATCGTGTCGCTGTGAGGTGCCGTGGGACATCGGGGATCACCCCGGTCGAACGCGTGCCCCACCCCGACAGGGGTCAGGGCGCGCACCTTTTGAAGCTAGAAACTCCGCAGGTCACGGCACATCAGTCGATCGGCACACATGACCCCCGACTTTCGTCAGGGGCGGTCATACGACCTCCGGGCGACACTCTTCGATCAAAGCGGGTCGCCGCTACCAGCACAGGAGTGTGGGTGGGCGGCTTTGGGGTGGGGTTAGCACCACCGGCCATGGTCGACCCAGCACCACCCTGACTTCTCGTCAGGGTCGTTCCCCTACCTCCGTCCGGACGCCCGGTTCCCCCTCACGGGTGAGGCGGATCCCTCCGCTGCGGGAGGGAGGGCCGGGGCGGGGAGGCGCACTGTTGGCACATGAGTCCCCAGAAAGCCGGAATCGGCCGCATCACGGCGGCGGTCGTGGCGATGGCCGCCATGCTCCCGTACCTGACACTGAAGATCTTCTGGCTGACCGGCCATCCGGTGGGCGTCTCCGACCCGGCGTTCATGAACGATCCGGCGATGGTCGGGCTGAACGTCATGACGTTCGGCATGGACGCGGTCGCGCTGCTCCTGGCGCTGGCGTTCACCACGCGGCAGGGCATGCGGCTGCCCGCCTGGCTGGTGCTGCCGCCCCTCTGGGTCGGCACCGGTCTGCTGTCCGTGGTGATCGTCACGGTGCCGATCGGCGTCCTGGTCTCCGGCCCGTCGATCTTCGTGACGGGCGGGCCCATCGCGCCCTGGGTCTACATGATGGTCTACGGCGGGTTCATCGGGCAGGGCGTGGGGCTGATCGTGGCGTTCGCCCTGTACGCCAGGGATCGGTGGCCCGCCGTCTTCTCCACGGCTCTCGGGTACGGCTACGCGAGCCCGACCAGGTCGTTCCAGACCGTCGTCGCCAGAGGGGCGCTACCGGTGTCGGCGGTGCTCGGCGCGACCCGCCTGTACTGGGCCGCCGGTAACCCCGCGCCGGAGCAGGTGCCGCAGGACGGATTCAAGGGCCTGCTCACGCTCGGGGCGGGGATCGCGCTGGTCCTTCTCGTCAGAGGCCGGGGCTCCAGGGCGTTCTGGCCGCCGCTGGTGGTGGGCTGGCTCGGCACGGGCGTCATGTTCGGCTGGGGGCTCTACGCGATGATCCTCACGGTCACCGGCGGGCCGCTCGGCGCGAGGATGACCGGCGCGGTGGGCCTGGTGGAGCTGTTCGGCACGCTGACCGGGCTGGTGATGGCGATGTGCGGGGCGTTCCTGCTGGCCGAACGGTCAGGCGCGGGCGCCGGACGGTCAGGCGTGGGCCACGTGCAGCCGGCGCAGGACGCGCTTGAAGGCGAAGATCGAGAAGGCGATCGCGAGACCGCTGATCAGGGCCACCGCTGACGTGCGGAGCAGCATGAACGTGCTGAGCGACTCGTGCAGCGCGAGCCAGATGCTCACCGTCGAGTTGGCCATCAGCACGAACGCCCACAGCAGCGTGATCCTGGCGAAGAACCTGCGGACCCGCTCGTGCTTGAGCACCGCCGACGGCAGGTGGATGTAGTCGAGCGTGAGCTTCTGCACGAGCGGCCTGTTGAGCCGCACCGAGGCCAGGAAGGCCATGCTGATGCAGAGCGTGCCCAGCTCCGGCTGGATGAAGTAGACCACCCAGCTGCCGGTCCAGAAGCCCACGGCGGCGCGCGCGGTGATCGCGATCGCAGCCAGGATCATCGTGGCGGGCACCCGGATACCCCTGATCAGCCGCCAGGCGACGCCGAGGTAGACCCAGGACACGGCGGCGGCCAGCGCCCCGTTGAGCCCCAGCACGGCCAGGGCGGCGTAGAACACGGCGAGCGGTGCGACCACGCCTTCGAGCAGACGGGGCACCGCCTGTCGCACGAGAGCGGTCAGACGCGGCAGGGTTACGGGAGGGTGATTCAAGACTGCTCCGCAAATTGGCCGACGATCAGCGGACTACCCGAGCTTCGGGAGACCAGGCTTCCCGGACGGACCCGTGGAGATTACGAATTGGTTACTCCGGGTCTGCCGGTGGCTTACCGTACCCGACATATCGGTATGCCACTGCCTCTTTTGCCACGTTCCATGAGTTTGTGGCTGTCCGAGTAGGTGCGGCCGGGTGGCCGCGCCGCCGCCGATCGTCACTCAACCACAGGCCCCTTGCGGGCCGCCGTAGCGGCGGTTTCAGCTCAGTGAAGTGGTCGCCAACTTGGCGCCGAAACCGAGGAACAGGGCGCCGACGCCCGAGGTCAGGCCCGCGCTGAGCTTTCTGCGGGTGCGGAACTGGGTGGCCAGGAAGGTGCCGCCGAGGATGAGCGCGGTGAGGTAGAGCAGGCTGAAGACCTGGATGATCGCGCCCAGGATGAGGAACGACAGCACGGGCGTGCTGTAGCCCGGGTCCACGAACTGGATGAAGAACGAGACGAAGAACAGGATCGCCTTGGGGTTGAGCAGGCTGATCGTCAGCGCCTTGCGGAAGGGGCGGAGACGGTTGCCCGGGATTTCCGCGTCAACGGCCTTGACCGGGGCGGCGGTCTCGGCGGTGCTGGGCCGGGAGCGCCAGGCACGCCAGGCGCTCCGCAGCATCTGGAAGCCGATCCAGGCCAGGTAGCCGGCGCCCGCGTACTTGACGATGCCGAACAGCACCGGGCTGGAGCGCAGCAGGGACGCCGCGCCCGCGGCCGCGAGGGCCATCAGGACCGTGTCGCCGACGAAGACGCCCGCCGCGGCCCGGTAGCCGTGGCGCACTCCGTGCTGGGCCGCCGCACTCAGGACGTACAGGGAGTTGGGGCCCGGCAGCAGGATGATGAGGAAGGCACCGAGAACGTAGGTCGAGAGATCCGTGATACCGAAGAACATGCCGCTCGCTCCTGGAATGCGTAATGACAAGCCAGGGTATCGCGCGATTAATCCCTCGGCGCGTACCAAATCCCTCCATGCGCTTGCTGGTAGCCGAGCGCCCGATAAGTGGCGTCCGCCAGAGCCTGGCCGCGCGGGTTGACGCCGAGTCCGATGCCCTGCTTGTTCATCGTGTAGCCGAAGGCCAGCCGGGCCGCCGGGTCGCAGAAGCCGAGCGAGCCGCCCATGCCCGCGTGCCCGAACGCGGTCGCGGACAGCAGTACGCCCTCGCTGTCGGCGGGCGGCAGGTACCTGTTGTCGACCGCCTTCATGAAGCCGGTCGAGAACCGGGTCGGCACGGCCAGCACCGCGTCGGTCCCCGCCGAGGCGGTCAGCCCCATGACGGCCACCTGCTCCTCGCTCACGAGCTCGCCGCCCCCGAGCGACAGCGGCCGGTACATGCCCGCCAGGCCCCTGGCATTGGTCACCGCGCCGACGGCGCCGTACTCGGCCGCGTGCGCCTCGCGGCTGTCCGACTCGCCGGGCGTCGTCATATAGCCGCCCTCGTTGGCCAGCAGCAGCCCCGGAATCGAGGCGGGATCGGTGAACGCCTTGACGTAGAACATGGGCGGGTCCGACGGCGGATCGGCGGGGATCGTGGGCGCCACCCGGCCCTCCTGCTCCTCGGGCAGGCCCAGCCAGAAGTCCAGGCCGAGCGGCTCGGCCACCTCCTCGCGGAAGAACGTGCCGAGCGAGCGCCCGCTCACCCTCCGGACGACCTCGCCGACCAGGAACCCGAACGTCAGCGCGTGATAGCCGTGCCCGCTGCCCGGCTCCCAGAACGGCTGCTCGCCGGCCAGCCGGTCGGCCATCAGCTTCCAGTCGTAGAACGCGCCGGGCGGCAGCGGCTCGCGCAACACCGGAACCCCCGCCTGGTGCGAGAGCAGATGCCTGACCAGCGTCGCCCCCTTGCCGTGGGCGCCGTACTCGGGCCAGTAGCGGACGACGGGGGCGTCGAGATCCAGCTCGCCGCGCGCGGCCAGCATGTGCGCGCAGAGCGCCGTGGCGCCCTTCGTACATGACCAGACGTGACCGATGGTGTCGTGCAGCCAGGGGACGCCGGGCGCGGCCTGGCCGCCCCAGAGATCGACGACGACCTCACCGTCGAGCACCACGCACACCGAAGCGCCGACCTCGCCGCGAAGTGCGAGGTTGCGATCGAACTCGTCCGCGACCTGGGCGAACCTGGGGTCGCACGTCCCTTGTACGGTCATTGCCCGAATCCATCACGAAAGGCGACCGCTGTAAACCGACTGCCCCGATGGCCGCGGGTCTGAGGTCCTGCCAGGCGAAGAGCTCGTCAGCGGAATCGAGGGGTCTTCCTGGAAGATGCTTTACCTTTATTCTATGTAGGTTTAGTGTGGAAATATGCGGTCGATCGACGAGAGCTGGGCGGTGACAAGGCCGCCATCGCGTGGTGAACGATCTGCGAGTGTGCTTCCCGATCCTGGCGTTCGTCAGCATCGGGCTGGAGTTCCGCCCCTCCTCGCTCAGGGAGGCGGGCCGGCGTCCGGTCGGCGTTCTTCGCCGCCGCGACGACGGTGAACCTGCTGCCGGCGCTGGGGCTGGCCGCGCCGTTGTTCGGTGGGTTCGCCGTTTGAGAGTGGGTACGGCTCGCGTGGCTAGGGGTGGTCGCGCGAGCCGTACCACTTGAGCGGTCATCCGGCGGAAAAGCGGCAGGATGGGTTTCGTGCGGATATCCATCCTGGGGACACTCGAAGTGACCGGCGCCGAGCCGATCGTGGTCGGCGGGTTCCGGTTACGGGCGCTCCTGGCCATCCTCGCCCTCGAAGCCGGGCGGACTGTCACGTCGGAGCGGCTCATCGACATGCTCTGGCCGCAGGAGCCGCCGGGCAACGCCGCCAACGCGCTGCAGACGCTGGTCAGGCGGCTGCGCGTGACGCTCAGGCCGTACGAGGTCGTGGAGAGCCGGGTGGGTGGCTATGTGCTGGCCGTCGACGCCGACCAGGTCGACGCGCTGCGCTTTCGCCGCCTGATCGGCCGCGCGAAGCTCGATCCGACCGGCCGCACGATGCTGGATCTGAGCGGCCGCACGAAGCTGGATCTGACCGGTCTCGCGAAGCTCGATGAGGCGCTCGCGCTCTGGCGCGGGCCCGCGCTCGCCGGCCTCGGCGCCGTGCCCCACCTGGCCAACGTGGCCGCCGGGCTGGAGGAGGATCGGCTGGCCGCCGTCGAGACCCGCGCCGAGGCGCGGCTGGCGGCCGGGCTGCCGGCCGACCTGGCCGCGGAGGTCGCCGCGCACCCCCTCCGCGAGCGGCTGTGCGCGCTGGAGATGCGCGGGCTGGCCGCCGCCGGGCGGCAGGCCGACGCGCTGGCCCTGTTCGAGCGCACCCGCCGGACGCTCGCCGACGAGCTCGGCGTCGACCCGGGGGCCGAGCTGCGCGCCGCCCACCTGGCCGTCGTGTCGGGCGAGGTTCCCGTACGGCAGGACCCTCCCCAGGGGTACGACCTGCCCAAGGGCAACGTCCGGGTGCCCCTGACCACGTTCATCGGCCGCGAGGACGAGCTGGACCTGCTGACCACCGTCCTCGGCCATGCCCGGATGGTCACGATCGTCGGCCCGGGCGGCGCGGGCAAGACCAGGCTGGCCGCCGAGGCGGCCCTGCGCATGGGTACGCGGTTCGACGGCACGTGGATGGTCGAGCTGGCCTCCGTCACCGATCCCGCGGCCCTGCCCGGCGCGGTGCTCGACGCCCTCGGCCTGCGCGACGACCGGCCCGGCTACGCGCATCACAAGCCGGATGTCCCCGGCTATCCGCGCCAAGGGCCGGCCCCTACGGGTGCGGACGGGCGACGGGGAGGGGGCGGAGCGCTCCAGCAGGTGGCCGAGGCCCTGGGCGAGCGCCGGGTGCTGATCGTGCTGGACAACTGCGAGCACCTCGTTGACGCCGCCGCGCGCCTGGCCGATGACCTGCTGGCCGGCTGCCCCGGCCTGTACGTGCTGGCCACCAGCCGTGAGCAGCTCGGCGTGCCGGGGGAGCGGCTGGTGCCCATCCCGCCGCTGGAGCCGCCCCCGCCCGGCGTGGGCGCGACCCGAGCGGCCGAATACCCGTCGGTACGCCTGCTGCTCGACCGCGCCACCGCGGCCCGGCCCGCGTTCGCCCTCGACGAGGGGAACGTCGACGCCGTGGTGGCCCTGTGCCGCCGGCTGGACGGCATGCCGCTGGCCATCGAGCTGGCCGCGGCCCGGCTGCGGACGATGACGCCGCGGCAGCTCGCCGACCGCATCGACGATCGCTTCCGGCTGCTGACGGGCGGCAGCCGTACGGCGTTGCCCCGCCAGCAGACGCTCAGGGCGGTGGTGGAGTGGAGCTGGGACCTGCTCGACGAGCCCGAACGCGAGCTGGCCCGCGGCTTCGCGGTCTTCGCGGGCGGCGCCACGCTCGAATCCGTCGAGGCGGTGTGCGGTGGCACCGCCCACCTGCTGGGCGCGCTGGCCGACAAGTCGCTGGTCCAGATGTCGCCGGAGGGCCGCTATTCGATGCTGGAGACGATCCGCGCGTACGCCGCCGACCAGCTGGCCGAGACCGGGGAGATGGCGGCGTACCGGCGGCGGCATGCCGTACACCTGCTCGATCTCGCCGAACGGGCGGTTCCCCAGCTGCGGACCGGCGCGCAGATCGAGTGGATCGAGCGGCTCTCGGCCGAGCGCGACGACTGCTCGGTGGCGCTGCGCTGGGCGCTCGACGAGCGCGACGTGGAGATCGCGCTGCGGCTCTGCGCGGCACTCAACTGGTATTGGTGGATGTGCGGCTACCGGCACGAGAGCGCGAGCTGGGCCGGTCAGGTGCTCGACCTGGCGGGCGACACCCCGCCCCCGGGCCTGGTGCGGGCGTACGTGGCCTGTCTGTTCGCGGGTGGGGTGAGCCGGTTCGCCACGATCGTCAGCGATCGGGCGGCCATGCAGGTCCTGTCTGTGCGGATGGACGAGCTGATCGCGGCGGCGGAGCGGGAAGGGCCCGTCCACCCGCTGCTGCTGATCAGCCGGGCCGTCATGGCGAGCGCGGCCGGGCAGGACGAGAAGGCCGCCGCGCTGCTCGATCACTTCGCCGAGAGCGATGACCTCTGGCTGGCCAGCTCGGCCAGGATGATCGGCGGCTCGCACGCGTCAGAAGAGCGGCTCGAGCAGGCGGTGGCCGGGTTCAGGAAGCTGGGCGACCGGTGGGGGCTGAGCGAGGCGCTGCTGAATCTGGCCGCGCTGCGCGCCGCGCGCGGCGCGCCCACGGATGATCTGATCGCCGAGACCCAGTCGCTCACCAGCGCGTGGGTGAGCTCGGAGGAGACGATCTCGACGCTGACCCGGCTGGCGACGCTCCGCGCGCAGAGCGGCGACCTTGACGGCGCCGCCGCCGACCTGGCCAGCGCCCGGCGCGGAGTCACGGCCGACCGGATCACCGGCAGCGCCGCCGACGGAACTCGGGCCGCCGACCGGATCGGCGCGGATGCGGAGATCTCGGCGTTCACCCTCATCCAGCTCGGGCTGGGGGAGGCCGCGCTGGCCTACCGGCTCGGCGATGTCGAGAAGAGCCTGGCCACCTACGGCGACCTGTTCCCGCTGCTGGCCGAGGCGCCGCCGATTCCGCAGCTCGCGGTGGCGGTCCACACCGGCTACGGCAGGGCGCTGACGGTGGGTGGCGACCCCGCGGCCGGGCTCGAACAGCACCGCCTCGCGCTCGGTCTGCTGGGTCCCACGCCGGATCTGCCGTACCTGTCGATCGTGCTGGCCGGGTGCGCGCTGGCCGAGCTGTCGGGCGGTGACCCGGAACGCGCGGCCGTCCTGTTCGGCGCGTCGGCCGCCGTCGAGCCGCCCGACGCGTCGGCCGACACCGTCGCGGGGACGGCGTCGGCCAGGGCCGCGCTCGGTGACGCGCGCTACGACGACCTGTACGGCAAGGGCGCCGCCATGGCCAGGCAGGAGGTCTACGAGATGATCGGCAGCATCGCGTAGGAGGGGTCGTGGACCGTGGTCGTGCCCTTCTGGGGGTTTCTGGCGAACCGGGGGAAGTTCGATCCCGCCACGTCGATCCTGATCCGGTGCCCGGGGCGGAAGAGGTTCGCGATCGCGCCCAGCTCGACCCTGACCTCGCGCACCACGCCGGGCGCCAGGTCCGTCACCCGGGTGATGGCGTCGGTCAGCAGCTCGGCCCGGCCACCGGGGTGCACGTCGACCAGCTTGACGGCGACGTCCGCGCTGGTCGCGGTGGACGACACGAGCACGACCAGCTCGGCGGCCCCGGTCACCTCCAGCGCGGCCTCGAGTGGCTCGCTCTGGTGACGCAGCACGTCGCCGCGCTCGTCGAGCGGGCGCTGGTCGAGCGGCCCGAAGGCGTCGAACGTCATCACCGCCCCACCCACCGTGGGGACCGGGTCGTCGGGGTCGCTGACGAACTCGCCGCCCCCGCCGCCCGCCGGGACGGTGCCGAGCGTGCCGTTCGGGCCCAGGTGGTACGCCAAGCGCCGGGCGGCGGGTGGCGGCCAGTCGGTCGCGGTGCGCCATTCGTCGGCACCCATCAGGAAGTACGTCACCGCGGCCCGGTCGCCCGGCGACTCCCCGCGCAACCACTGGCCGAACCAGTCCAGGTGCAGGCCGGTCCAGTCGATCGCGTCCTGGCTCGCCCGTGGCCCGTAATCCCGCCCGCAGACGTCGCCGTCCTGCGTGAAGTGCGCCCACGGGCCCACGACGAGCCGGGATCCGCCGCGCAGGTGCTGGTAGTGATCGATGGAGGCGTCGCGGAAGAAGTCGTACCAGCCGGTGCCCACCAGCGCCGGCACCTCGATCTCGGCGTAGCGGACGGCGCTGTTCCGCCACGTCTGCGACGCCGGGTCGGGATGGTCCATCCAGGCGGCGTAGGAGGGCATGAGGTCGGTCAGGAGCGGCTGGTCGCTGAGCGGCAGGCGCTCGGCCAGCCGCAGCATGGTCTCCGGGACCCGGTCGGGGAAGCCCAGCGCCGCCAGGTAGGCGTCACGGTCGGCGGTGAGCGCCGTGCCCCGGTCGATGCGGCGCTCCAGCTCGTTGAGCGCGAGCACGGTCGCGCTGACGGTCAGGACCATGTTGAGGTTGGGCACGCCCGAGTGGTAGACCACCTCGTGCAGTGACGCGGGCGCCACGTGCGGCGCGATGGCCCGCAAGCCCGCCGGGCGTTCCTGCGCGGCCAGGAGCTGGGTGATGCCCAGGTAGGAGTCGCCGAACATGCCGACGTTCCCGTCCGACCAGGGCTGGGTGGCCGCCCACCGCACCGCGTCATGACCGTCGGCGGCCTCGCCGGCGATGAAGCTGAACTCGCCGTCCGAGTCGCCGGTCCCGCGCACGTCCTGGATGGCGACCGCGTAGCCGGCGGCCACCAGCCGGGGCACGTCCAGGTGCATTCCCGGCCCCGGATCCGTCCTGCCGTACGGCGTGCGGGACAGCAGCACCGGGAAGGGACCGGGCCCGGCGGGCCGCCAGAGCGTGGCGACGAGGGTGACGCCGTCGCGGGTGGTCATGGTCTCCGTGGACTTGATCATGGGACCTTCCTGTCGCAGGCCCCCAGCACTGATGCTCATGTCGCTCAGCGTGTCGAAACGCCCTGGTAGAGGGCTGGCAATAACCTGTCACCTGTCTGTCAGGCCCTGGAGCCGGCAGGAAACGGGCCTACCGGACGGGCCGGAAAGTTGGGCCTTTCCCCACCACCGCAACGTCCTCACCCTCGGTTCAGGCGCGTGTCAACGACATCCCACGCGCTCGAGGAGGACTAGGTGAAACGCCGTTTTGTCATCCTGCTCGCCGTCCTCGGCCTGGTCTGCCTGACCGGCATGACCGGAGCCGGGGCCGCCGCCGAGCCGCCGCCGAACCGGCAGTATCGCGTGGAGGGACCGGCGAACGCCCAGCAACGCAGCGCCGTCGCCGCGACCGGTGCCGCGATCGACGAGGTGGCCTCGGGATCGGTCCTGATCACCGCCACGACGGCCGAGGTGGACGCGATCAGGCGCCTCGGCTACCGGATCTCGGAGGTGCCGCGCCCGTTATCGCCGTCCGGCGGCGTCGGGCCCTTTGACTTCCCGCCGGCGGACTCCGGCTACCACAACTACGCCGAGGCCAACGCCGACATCAACGCGCTCGTCGCCGCTCATCCCAACCTCGCGACCGTCTCCACGTACGGCACGTCGTACGAGGGCAGAGCCCTGCGCGTCGTCAAGATCAGCGACAACGTCGCGACCGACGAGGCCGAGCCGGAGGTGCTGTTCACCGCGCACCAGCACGCCCGCGAGCACCTCACGGTGGAGATGGCGCTCTACCTGATGCACCTGCTGGTCGACAACTACGGCACCGACACCCGGATCACGAACCTGGTGAACTCCCGGGAGATCTGGATCATGCCGGACCTGAACCCGGACGGCGGCGAGTACGACATCGCCAGCGGCTCCTACCGCTCCTGGCGCAAGAACCGCCAGCCGAACAGCGGCTCGTCGGCCGTCGGGACCGACCTGAACCGTAACTGGGCCTACAACTTCGGCTGCTGCGGCGGCTCCTCCGGCAGCGCCTCCAGCGAGACCTACCGCGGCGCGTCGGCCGAGTCGGCGCCCGAGGTCAGGGCCACGGCCGACTTCGTACGTGGCCGGGTCGTCGGCGGCGTCCAGCAGATCAAGTCGAACATCGACTTCCACACCTACGCCGAACTCGTCCTGTGGCCCTACGGCTTCACCTTCAACGACACGGCCCCGGGCCTGACCCAGGACGACCACGACGCGTTCGCCGCGCTCGGCCGGAACCTGGCCTCGACCAACACCTACACCCCGGAGCAGTCCAGCGACCTCTACATCACCGACGGGACGATCGACGACTGGCTGTGGGGCGCCTACAAGATCTTCAGCTTCACCTTCGAGATGTATCCCGTCAGCTCCAGTCCGGGCTTCTACCCGCCGGACGAGCAGATCGTCCCGCAGACCACCCGGAACAGGGAGGCGGTGCTCCGCTTCCTCGAGTACTCCGACTGCGTCTACCGGATCATCGGCAAGGAGGCCCAGTACTGCGGCACCGGCACCCCGCCCGTGACCGTCTACTCCGACACCTTCGAGACCGGCACCGGCTGGACCGTCAACCCGAGCGCCACGGACACGGCCACCACCGGCGCGTGGGAGCGCGGTGTTCCGGAGGCCACCACCTCCTCCGGGGCCAAGCAGCTCGGCACCACGGTCAGCGGCACCAACGACCTGGTGACGGGCCGTCTCGCGGGCACCTCCGCGGGTGACTTCGACATTGATGGCGGCAGCACCTCGATCCAGTCGCCGCCCATCACGCTGCCCGCCACCGGCACGCTCAGCCTCTCGCTGTCGTGGTACCTGGCGCACGGCTCGAACGCCTCCAGCGCCGACTACTTCCGGGTCAGGGTGGCCGGCGACACCACGACGACCGTCTTCCAGCAGGCCGGCGCGGCGGCCAACCGCAATGGGGCCTGGGCCACGGCCACGGCCGGTCTGAGCGCGTACGCGGGTCAGACGGTGCGCATCCTCATCGACGCCGCCGACGCTTCCGGCGCGTCCCTGGTCGAAGCGGGCGTCGATGACGTCCGCATCACGCAGCAGAACTGATCGTCCTTCGGCCGGTCACCACGGCGGAGCACCGAGTCCGGGTGCTCCGCCGTAGCCATGCCTGTCGGACCTCATCTTTGGGTCTTGTAAGACCCGGGTGTCAAGGCTACGATCGCGGCAACTCTTAGGAAACTTTCCTAAAAGAAATCATGAATCAGGAAGCCATGTCCCGGTCTCCGCCGTCCTCCTCCACTCTGACCCAGAGTGTTCCGGGCCGTCGAAGTGACCCTCCGACATGGGCAGCTCCCCTCCCACTCTGACTGGCCGAGCAAAGCGAACCCCTCCCGCTGCCACCCCCCAGCGGCCCGCGCCACCTCGCGGGCCCGTGCCGTACGGCTCGCGCTCTCACCCCCCGGCGCGAGCCGTACGGCACGCCACCCGGACAGGAACCGGCAAGCCGCACCCCCAGGGGCAGCCAAGGGGTT
>NZ_JAIWNB010000002.1:852352-871873 GCF_020215705.1 Nonomuraea aurantiaca
CGGGGGCCCGGTGCGGTCCGGGCCGCCCCCACCCCCCCGGCCGCGGCCCCCCCCCCACGCCACAAGGACATGACCCGTCAAGCCGCACCACCAGGGAATGCCATGAGATTTCGCCGCATGTTCCTCGCCTTACTCGCCGCCCTGGCCATGATGGGGGCCGGGCTCACCACCGTCTCGACCAGCGCCTACGGGGCCGTGGCCCTCGCCTACCCCGCGTGGACGGCATGGACGGCCTACAGCGTGGGCACCCGCGTCACCTACAACGGCGTCGACTACGAGTGCATCCAGGCCCACACCTCCCAGCCCGACTGGACGCCGGATGCCGTGCCCGCCCTGTGGAAGACCGTCTCCGGCGGCGGCGGCGACACCACCGCCCCCTCGGTTCCGGGCAACCTCCGCTCGACCGGCACGACCTCCAGCAGCGTTTCGCTGGCCTGGAACGCCTCCACCGACAACGTCGGCGTCACCGGCTACAACGTCTACCGGGGCTCGACGCTGGTGACGACGGCCACCGGCACCACCTACACCGACGGCGGGCTCGCCGCTTCCACCGGCTACACCTACACGGTCCGCGCCCGTGACGCCGCCGGGAACCTCTCGGCCGCCAGTAACTCCGTCACGGCCACCACCTCGGCCGGTACCGGCGCTCCCGGCCAGCCGGGCTCGCCGAGCGTCAGCGGGTCCACGAACAGCTCGCTCTCCCTGTCGTGGGGCGCGTCGTCGGGCACGGTCACGGGCTATCGCGTGTACGAGGGCAGCACGGTCAAGGCCACCGTCACCGGGACCTCGGCCACCATCGGCTCCCTGGGCACCTGCACCTCGCACACCTTCACCGTCAGGGCGTACAACTCGGTAGGCGAGTCGGCCTCCAGCGCCGCGGTCTCCGGGACGACCACCGGCTGCACCGGCGGCGGCAGCAAGCTGCCCGGTGCGCCCTACCTCTACATGGGCTGGGGCGACCCGCCCGCGCCCGCCTCGGTGATGAGCGCGACCGGCGTCAAGTCGTTCACGATGGCGTTCATCCTGTCCAGCGGTGGCTGCAACCCGGCCTGGGACGGCAGCCGTCCGCTGACCGGCGGCGCCGACGCGCAGGCGATCTCGGCCATCAAGTCGGCCGGCGGCAGCGTGCAGGTCTCGTTCGGCGGCTGGTCGGGCAACAAGCTCGGCCCGAACTGCTCCTCGCCCTCGGCGTTCGCCGGCGCGGTGCAGACGGTCATCAACGCCGTCGGTCCCGCGGCCGTCGACTTCGACATCGAGAACACCGACGAGTTCGAGAGCGAGGCGGTCCAGGACCGCATCCTGAACGGCCTCAAGATCGTCAAGCAGAACAACCCCAACGTCAAGGTCGTCGTCACCTTCGGCACCTCGACCACCGGCCCCACCTACTGGGGCACCCGCCTGATCAACCGCTCGAAGGAGCTCGCGGTCCCGATCGACAACTACACGATCATGCCGTTCGACTTCGGCGGCGGCTCGAACATGTACCAGAGCACGGTCAACGCCTCCGAAGGGCTGAAGAACACCCTCAAGACGGCCTTCGGCTGGTCGGACGCCCAGGCGTACGCGCACATGGGCATCTCGGGCATGAACGGTCTGTCGGACCAGCAGGAGCTCACCTCCACGGCCACCTGGACCCAGATCCGTGACTACGCCAGGAACAACGGCCTGACCAGGCTCGCGTACTGGGCCGTCAACCGCGACCGGCCGTGCCCGGGCGGCGGGGTCGTGTCCAACTGCAGCGGGATCGCCCAGTCGAACTGGGACTTCACCAGGATCACCGCCGGCTTCTGAACCGGGATCGGCTTCTGATCCGGAACCGGTTCACCGCACCCGTCGCACCGGCGCCTCGCCGCCGGTGCGACGGGTGGCCCACGGGGTCGCGGCGGCCGGGGGCGCGGCACTTTCACGAAGACCCGAGAGAACGTGCATACCCGAGAACGTAAGGGACCTCCATGAACCTGCGAGGACTCGCGGCGACCGCCGCCATCGCCCTGGGCCTCATAGCCCTCCACGCCACACCCGCCTCAGCCGCCAACATCCTGACGAACCCCGGCTTCGAGTCCGCCCTGACCGGCTGGACCTGCCAGACCTCCGCCGCCGCCCAAGCGGTGTCGCAGCCCGTTCACGGCGGTACTAAGGCCCTGCAGGCCACCCCGGCGGGCAATGACTACGCCCGATGCCAGCAGACCGTGACGGTCCAGCCCAACACGACCTACCAGCTGTCGGCCTGGGTCCAGGGCAACTACATCTTCCTGGGGGCGACGGGCACTGGGATCGACGTCAGCACCTGGGGTGCGCCAGGCGGTCAATGGCAGCAGCTGAAAACGTCGTTCACCACCGGCGCGGGTGTGACGAGCGTGATCGTCTACGTCAACGGATGGTACGGCCAGGGCGCCTACTACGCCGATGACGTCGCGCTCGACGGACCGGGCGGTGCCCCGGACACCCAGGCGCCCACCGTGCCGGGAAGTCCGGCGGTCGGCGGCGCCACCAACTCCAGCCTGACCGTGACGTGGTCCGCCTCCACCGACAACTCCGGCAGCGTCGCCCGCTATGAGGTGTCCAGGGACAACGCGGCTCCCACGGCCGTCACCGGCACCACCTACACGGCCACCGGGCTCAGTGCCGCCACGACCTACGGCTTCCGCGTCCGGGCCTGTGACGCCGCCGGCAACTGCTCGGCGTACACGGCCTCCGTCAGCGGGAAGACCACGAACGACACCACGCCGCCACCCGGCGACATCCGCTACGCGCCCTACATCGACATCACCATGAACACCCCGTCCCTGGCCGGCGCCGCCGCCGCGACCGGGGTGAAGAACTACACGCTGGCCTTCGTGCTCGGCGACAGCACGGGCTGCAACCCGGCCTGGGGCGGCGTCATCCCGCTCACCGACGCGAGGATCATCAACGACGTCAGGGCGCTCCAGGCCCAGGGCGGCCAGGTGGTCGTCGCGAGCGGCGGCGCTCAGGGCCCCTACCTGGAGCACAACTGCGGCACCACCGCCACCCTGCTCGCCGCCTACAAGAAGGTGCTCGACGCGGTCGGTACGAACCAGCTGGACGTCGACGTCGAGGCGTCGATCGATGTGAACAAGGTCAACAGCGCGCTGAAGCAGTTGCAGTCCGAACGCGGCACCGCGGTGAGGTACACGCTGCGCGTGCAGGCACAGGACTACGGGCTCGACCCGTTCTCGGTGCAGATCCTTCAGGACGCCGCCGCCAAGGGCCTGAATGTGATCGTCAACCCGATGGTCATGGACTTCGGCTACACCGGCAACTGGGGCGACGCGATGGTCTCGGCCGCCCAGGCGACGCTCGGCCAGATGAAGGGCGTGTGGCCGTCGAAGACCGACGCCCAGCTCAAGCGGATGCTCGGCGTCACCCCGATGATCGGTAAGAACGACACGGGCCAGACCACCACTCAGGCCGACGCCCGCAAGCTGCGCGACTGGGCCAACGCCAACCACATCGGCTTCGTCGGCTTCTGGTCGGCTGGCCGCGACAACGGCGGCTGCCCCAACGGCAGCGTCTCGCCGACGTGCAGCGGGATCTCCCAGTCGGCGTACGAGTTCACCGGCATCTTCAAGGGGTTCACCGGCTAACGCACCAACTGGGTCGGCTTCACGGGGAGCCCCTGCCCCGGCGGGCGATACGTCGGCAGGGCCTCCCCGTACTCGTGCATCCACGCGTGATCGACCAGCAACCGCATCCGCCCGCCGGCGGCGGCCACCGCCGGAGCCGGCGGAGCGGGCTCCATGTGCTCGACGGTCAGCTTGGCCACCGCGTCCGCCACCAGGCGGGCGTCGGGCGGCGCGAGGTCGCACCGGTCGTCGGGCCCGATGAGCAGCTCCACCTCGGGCGGAAGCGGATAGATCGGGCGCGGAATGGCCAGCACGCGCGGCGACGGCGCCATCGGCAACCCGTCCCGCACCGCTTCGAGCAGCATCGACCGCGACGACCGCCGGTCGAACAGCCCCTCGGCCAGCGGCCAGCTCAGCGCGCCCACGTCCGTGCCGTCCTCGCCGCACGCGTGCAGGCACAGGTACGGCACGAGCGGGATGGCCGGCCCCGCCCCGGCCTGCGCCCAGCCACCGCCGCAGCCGGTCAGGACGAGCAGCGCCAGCATCGCCCGGTAGGCCGTGTCGGCGTGGTTCGTCTCCAGCCGCCCGGGCACGATCATGCACCGCCCGCCGGTCCGCTCCGCCGTCGCCCCCAGCTCCCGCGCGATCTTCAGCGTGCGCGCGGCGGCCACGCCCGTGTACGCCTCCTGCCAGGCGGGCGTGTACGGCTCACCGCGATCGCCATAGCCGTCCGGCCAGCGGCCCGGCAACCCGTCGCGGGCCACCCCGTACACCGCCAGCAGCAGGTCGAACACCGTCGTCACCGGCTCGTCGCCGTCCCTGACCACCGGCACCCCGCGGCGCAGCACCCCGGGCCCGTCGTCGAAGCGCGGCAGCAGCACCTCCACCGACTCGCCGCCGTAGACGCTCAGCCCTTCGGCGGGCCGCCCGGTCAGCCCGCCGGCCACGAAGGCGCCGCCGTGCTCGCGCAGCCGCACCAGGAACGGCAGGTCCGTGCGCTCCATCGCGTGCCCGGCGAACACCGCCCGCTCCAGGAAGAACTCCTTGAGCAGCACGTGCCCCATGGCCATGGCCAGCGCGCCGTCGGTGCCCGGCCGCACGACCAGGGTCTCGTCCGACAGGCGCGTCGGATGCGGCCCGATGGCCACGACCTTCTGGCCCTTGTAGCGCCCGGCGATCACCAGAGGCATGTCGGGCGTACGGACGAGCCTGTTGTTCTCCCCCCACAGCAGCACATACGCCGCCAATGGCCAGTCCTCCGGCGACGTGCCGGGGAACCCCTGGCCGAGCAGCTGGTCGGGCACGCTGGACTGCTCGGTCAGCACCGCGCCGCCCAGACCACCGACCAGCCCGGCGAGCGGCGAGGTGGACAGCGCGGCCACCCGGTCCGCGCCGTGCTCGGCGGCCGTGTGCACGATCGCCGCGGCGGTCAGCTCGGCCGCTGTCCCGTCGTCCAGCGGAACCCGTCGCCCGCCCCTGGCCTGCTGGTACACCTGCGAATTTCCTGTGAGTTTCGCCCAGGCCGCGACCGGGTCACGCAGCCCGTCTTTCACCTCGAAGTAGAGCCTGACCAGAGCCTGGTTGACCTGCGATCCCCCCATGAGAAAAGTTCAGCACAGAGGGTCATGTTCTATCGCGTTACGACCCGCCATGTCAGAGTTAAGAATCGGAACCCTCGGTGGAAGTACTCAGACGAGTACGGCAGGCTAGAAGCCGCCATGGATTACGCAGTTCTCACGGGGACGATCCTCGTCGCAGGTGTCTTGCTCGCTCTCATCGCCCAATGGCGTGACTGGCGACCCCCTCTCCTTGTCTCCGTCCTGGTCGGCGTGGCCGTACGCGTGGTGCTGATGTTCACCGCCGCTCACGACTCCTGGCAGCCCGTCGACTTCATGGAGAGCTTCCAGCCGGCCGGTCAGGCCGTGCTGAACGGCCAGGACCCGGTCCTGGCCAGTGAGGGCGGCTGGCACTTCCTGCCGACCATCCCCTATGTCTACGGGATCCTGCTGTGGCTGGGCATCCCGTGGGTCTACGCCGGGCGCCTGGTCACCGTGGTCGCCGACATCGTGCTGATCCCGCTGGTCGCCAAGCTGGCCGGCGGTCCCAAGGCGTCGCTGCGCGCCCTGCAGTACGCGCTCAACCCGCTCGCCCTGCTCGTCGCCTGCATCCATGGCCAGGTCGAGCCGGTGGCGCTGGCCTTCGGCGTGGCCGCCTTCGTGGTGGCCCGCGGCCCCGGCTCGCCCGAGCGGGCCGGCGTCACGACTCAGGTGGTCGCCAAGGTACGCCGAGGCGTCGCAGCCTACGGCTGGCGGGCTTCGCTGTCCCGCATCATCGGCCCCGGCGGCATGCTCCACCGCGCCCTCATGCCCGGCCCGATGGACCGCGCCGACCTGAGGCGCGGCGCGCTGGCCGGCCTGCTGATGGGCCTGGCGCTGTGCGCGAAGAGCTGGCCGATCTGGCTGATCCCCGGCATGCTGCTGCTCCTGCCCAACCTGCGGGCCAGGATCGCCGCGCTGTTCATGACCGGCGCGCTGCCGGTGTTCTTCCTCGTCACGCTGCCGATCTTCGCGGGCACGTCGCTCAAGCAGATCCCCGCGGTCATCGACACCATTCAGGACATCCGGCCGATCATCGGAGAGTGGGGCTGGACGCCGCACTTCACCGGCGGTGACTGGGCGCTGATCCCCGGCCTGGCCAAGATCGGCACCTACCTGATCTACATCTGCGTCGTCCTCGCGGTGCTGCTCTGGCGGCGGGCCGACCCGATCGACATGACCACGGCCATCCTGCTGATCTTCATGGTCGTCACGCCGCGGCTGGGCGCCCAATACCTCCTGTGGTTCATGCCGTTCCTGATCGCCAGGCCCACGAGGTTCGCCTGGCCGGCGATCATCGGTGTCTCGTTGTGGTCGGCGTACGGCTATCTGTACATGACCCAGTTCGGCGACAACGCCTGGTGGCTGCTGCACCGCGACTGGTCGAGGGCATCGATCGTGCTGCTGCCGATCCTGCTCATGGCGATGCCCTGGGGCCGCCTGTCCCCGGCGGCCCAGGTGCTCGCCCCGCCCGTCGAGCCGACGGGGAAGGCCACGGTCACGTCAGCGGCATAGCCGCTCCCACAACGTGATCCATTGGTCGGGGTGGACGTGGCCCACCACCGTGTCGCGGGCGATGCCCGCCGCGGCGAGGGCTGCGTCCACCCCGTCGTAGTGGCGTCTGAGTGAGGCGCGCACCGAGCCGCCGACCCCGCCGAACCCCACCTCCACCAGCTCCTGATAGTCACGCCGCGTCTCGACCAGCGGCGTGGGCCGCCGCTCGATCCGCAGGATCGCCGAGTCGACCGACGGGATCGGCCGGAAGCTCTCCCTGTCGATCCGGTCGCCCAGCCGCCAGCGGAACCACGGCCACGACTCCACCGTCACCAGGCTCCAGCGGCCGTAGTCGCCCGAGCGCTTACGGGCGTACTCCCGCTGGGTGAGCAGCGTCGCCGACGTGAGCCCCGGCGCCCGCAGGCACCAGCCGACGATCCGCGAGGTGACCGAGTAGGGGATGTTGCCGACGACCGCGAACGGCCCGCGCGGCGCCCGCGCGGTCGTGAAGTCGGCCCTGACCACGTCGATCCGGGGGTCGTCGCGGGTGCGCGCGGCGAGCCGGCCGGCCAGCCGCGGGTCGATCTCGTAGCCGATCACCTGGGCGCCGGCCTCGGCCAGCGCCCAGGTCAGTACGCCCTCGCCCGAGCCGGGTTCGAGCACCAGCCCGCCGGGGGCGGCCGCCTTGACCACCAGCTCGACGGCATGCCGGTCGACCAGGAAGTTCTGCGACAAGGCGCGCCTGGCCCGGTCTCTGGGCGTGCGACCGCCGCTGTTCCTGGCGTTCTTCTGGGTGTGCGAATAGTTTCCGTGCGCGAAGTTCTGCGCCACAGCCGCCCTCTCGGGTCTTCGAGATGTATGGGTCTCTCGAAGGGCCCGGGGCGCGCCGGCGGACGCCTAGGTCGTAACCGCGTCAGCTAGCGGGCCCGAGCCCGGTCGCTGCGCAGACGCATGAAGCAGAGGCAACACATGCGCTCGATGCTAGGGACGCCGTTGTTGACGGGGCAACCCGATAAAAAACCGGATGCGCGCACCACCCTGCGTTCGCCACTCTGAAGACGTGCAGGCGACGGTGACGGCCACTCCGCAGCAGCTCCCCGAGCTGCTGCTGCACGTCGCCGTTGTCCGGCCGGTGTTCCTGTGGGGCGCGCCGGGCATCGGCAAGAGCTCGCTGGTGCGCGAGTTCGCCGACTCCCTCGGCCTCGACTGCGTGACCCTGCTCGGCACCCAGCTCGCGCCCGAGGACCTCATCGGGGTGCCCGAGCTGGTCGATGGCCGCAGCCGGTTCGCGCCGCCCGAGTCGATCGCCCGCGCCGAGCCCTACTGCCTGTTCCTCGACGAGCTCAACGCCTCGGCGCCCGAGGTGCAGAAGGCGTTCTACTCGCTGATCCTCGACCGCAGGATCGGCGCGTACGAGCTGCCCGCCGGGTCCGTCGTGATCGGCGCGGGCAACCGGGCCACCGACAACGCGCTCGCCCGCCCGATGGCCTCCGCACTGATCAACCGGCTGGTCCACGTACACCTGCGGGCCTCGCCCGACGACTGGCTCAAGTGGGCCGCCGCCAACGGCATCCACCCGTGGATCATCGACTACCTGGTGCAGCGGCCCGACCACCTGTGGAGCCCGCCGCCCAAGACCGAGGAGCCGTTCTCCTCGCCGCGCGCCTGGCACATGCTCTCCGACGTGCTGACCTCCTACGGCGACGACGTCGCCGACGAGACGCTCGCCATGCTCGCGTTCGGCACGCTCACCGCGAACCACGCCTCCGCCTTCCGCGCCTACGTCAAGACCGTCCGGCACGCCTACGACCTCAACGCGGTGATCAAGGGCGAGGCGCCGTGGCCGCGCCGGCCCGAGGAGCGCGACCTGCTCTACTTCCTGGCCGAGGCGTTCCGGGCCCGGCTGGTCAAGGAGCTGCCCGCCGACAAGCGCGGCGCCTCCACCAAGGGGCGTGACCTGGGCTTCCGCGCCAAGACGCTGCTGGTCGAGCTGGCCGAGATCTCGCTGGAGTGCGCCCAGCTCGTCATCGCCTCCGACGCGAACGGCGCGCCCGCGCTGCCCACCTGGTTCCTCGTCGAGGTCGGCAGGGACGTGCCCAGGCTGATGGCGGCCCGATCATGAGCCCCCGCAACAAGGCCAAGACCGACCCGTGGCGCGCCGAGGTGCGCAAGGGCTGGCAGCTCGTCGACCGGCACCCGCTGTTCTCCGTCTACCACAGCTGGCTCTACGCGGCGGACGAGGGAGAGCTGTCGGCCGACACCTGGGCGGTGGTGACGGAGGACGGGGACATCCGCCACCACCCCCGCCGCCGCGCCGAGGCGGCCGAGTGGGCGTGGATCTTCGCCCACCTGCTGCTCCACCTCGGCTTCGGCCACGCCGACCCGCGCACCTGCGCGCCGAAGGACGTCGAAGGCGACCGTCCCGAGCCCGCCTACCGGGCCGCGTGCTGCCTGGCCGTCGACCGGTTCCTGCGCACTCTCAAGATCGGCCGCAGCCCCGCGCCGCTGCCCGCCGAACTGCCCGAGCAGGACGAGGTCACGTTGTCCGAGCGCTGGCGCAGGCTCGGCATCCCCGACGCGTACAAACCGCTCGGCGAGGAGGACTTCCGCGTCTGCTCGGCGGAGATGGCCGAGCACTTCGACTTCCCGTCCATGTTCGCGGTGGGCGTCGCCGAGGCGGCCACCGCCGCGCTCGATCAGGCGGGCACCCCGCGCGTCACGGCCGACAAGCACGTCGAGGGGCCGTGGGACGCGGCGCTGCGCTGGTTCGTCTCCTCCTACCCGCTGCTGGGCGCGCTCGCCGCCGGTATGAAGATCGTCGCCGAGGTGGAGCTGGCCAGGAGCTGGGGGATCTCCATCGCCGCGGTCAGCGCGGAAGCCGGCGAGATCTACGTCAACCCGCTCGCCCGGCACTCCGAGGAGGAGTGGCGGTTCGTGCTGGCCCACGAGATGCTGCACGCCGCGCTCCGCCATGGCGAGCGGGTCGGCCCGCGCGAGCCGTACATCTGGAACGTCGCCTGCGACTACGTGATCAACGGCTGGCTCACCGAGATGGGCGTCGGCGAGATGCCCGAAGGGCTGCTGTTCGACCAGACGCTGTCCGGCATGTCGGGCGAGGCGGTCTACGACACGATCGTCACCGACCTGCGGCGGATGCGGAAGCTCGCCACACTGCGCGGGCGCGGCCTCGGCGACGTCCTCGACCGGCCGCCACGCCCGGCCGGGGGCGTCGACCTCGACGAGTACTACCGCAGCGCGCTCTGCACCGGCCTGGCCTTCCACCAGGGCAACAGCCGCGGCTTCGTGCCGGCCGGGCTGGAGCAGGAGATCCGGGCGCTCGACCAGCCGCCGCTGCCGTGGGACGCGCAGCTGGCCCGCTGGTTCGACGAGCACTTCCAGCCGGAGGAGACGCGGCGCTCCTACGCCCGCGCCTCCCGCCGCCAGGCCGCCACCCCGCACATCCCGCGCCCCGGCCGGGTGCGGCCGGAGGAGGTGGTCAGGAAGGCCACGTTCGGCGTGGTGCTGGACACCTCGGGCTCGATGGACGTCAAGCTGCTCGGCAAGGCGCTCGGCGCGATCGCCTCCTACGCCTCGGTCCGCGACGTGCCGCGGGCGCGCGTGGTGTTCTGCGACGCGATCGCGTACGACGCCGGTTACCTGCCGGTCGAGGACATCGCGAACCGGGTCAGGGTACGCGGCCGGGGCGGCACGATCCTGCAGCCCGGAGTCAGCCTGCTGGAACGGGCCGACGACTTCCCGGCGGACGGTCCGATCCTGCTCATCACCGACGGCCAGTGCGACGTGATCCGCATCCGCCGCGACCACGCCTTCCTCGTGCCCCAGGGCGCTTCGCTACCGTTCCGGGCACGCGGGCCGATCTTCTTCATGAAGTGACTTTGAGCTGGCTTTGAACTGGCTTGGGTAGACCTTTGACCATGGATCGACCGGCCAGGGTGCTCGTCGTGGACGACGAGCCGAACATCCGTGCCCTGCTCTCGCAGACGTTGCGCCTGGTCTCGTTCGAGGTCAGGACCGCCGAGTCCGGCGCCGAGGCGGTGCGGGCCGCCAGGGAGTTCGAGCCCGACATCGTGGTGCTCGACGTGATGATGGCGGACATCGACGGGTTCGAGGTGGCCAGGCGGCTCGGGGAGAGTGTCCCGGTGCTGTTCCTGACCGCGCGCGACACGGTCGAGGACCGCGTCAAGGGGCTCACGCTGGGCGCCGACGACTACGTGGCCAAGCCGTTCAGCCTGGAGGAGGTGGTGCTGCGCATCCGGGCCATCCTGCGGCGCAGCCGTACCGAGACCGGGCACAAAGACGTGCTGCGCTACGCCGACCTGGAGCTCGACGTGGCCGCGCACGAGGTGCGCCGCGGCGGCGTGCTCGTCGATCTGTCGCCCACCGAGTTCAACCTGCTCGAATACCTGCTGACGAACGCCGGCCGGGTGGTGAGCAAGGCGCAGATCCTCGACAGCGTGTGGCGCTACGACTTCGACGGCGACTCCAGCATCGTCGAGTCGTACGTCTACTACCTGCGCAAGAAGATCGACAAGTTCGAGCCGCAGCTCATCCACACCGTACGCGGAGTCGGCTACACGCTCAGGACCCCGCGGTGAGGCCGGGCAGGTGGACGCTGCGCGCCCGGCTCGTCATGGCGATACTCGGGCTCACCACGGTCGCGCTCGTGCTGGCCAACGTGGTCGGCATCGCGCTGCTCGGCGACAATCTCCTGCGCCGCGTGGACTCCCAGCTCAACACGATGGGCGGTGCGGTCGGCAAGCTGCCGATGATGGCCGGCCTGATCTCCGGCGGCCAGGCCATGGACTGGGAGAAGGTCCTGACCAAGCGGGTCGCCTCCGTGGCCAGGATCTACATCTACTCCGCCGACGGCAGGCTGGTCAGCGAGCTGCCGAGCGACTCCGACCCCGGCCCGGTGCTCGACGACGTCCACGTGGGCGATCCGTACACGGTGAGCGGCACCACGGGGCCGTCCTGGCGGCTTAAGGCGATCACGGCCGACGGCGGCGGCACCGTGGTGGTCGCGCAGTCCCTCACCGAGTTGGAGGCGACCCGCGCCTCGCTCGTCGCCATCGCCTTCGCCGTCAGCGCGCTCATCCTGCTCCTGCTCGGTCTGGCCGCCGACGCCGTCGTACGCCTCGGCCTGCGCCCGCTGACCAGGATGGAGCGTACGGCCGGCCAGATCGCCATGGGCGACTTCGCCAGCCGGGTCCCCGCCCCCGACCCGCACACCGAGGCGGGCCGCCTGGGCGCGGCCATGAACGTCATGCTCGACCGCGTCGAGAACGAGATCGCCGCCAGGACCGACTCCGAGTCCCGCATGCGCCGCTTCCTGGCCGACGCCTCACACGAGCTGCGCACCCCGCTCACCTCGGTCCGCGGTTTCGCCGAGCTCTACCGCCGGGGCGGCGGCGACGAGCGGGAGACGATGCGCAGGATCGAGGAGGAGGCCGCCAGGATGGGCATGCTCGTCAACGACCTGCTCACCCTGGCTCAGCTCGACCAGGAACGCCCCATCGATCGCCACCCCGTCGACCTGCTGGAGGTGGCGGCCGACACCATCCGGGACGCCCGCGTCCGGGTGCCCGGCAGGCAGGTCAGGCTGCGCGGCCTGGGCGGGACGCTGGCGCCCGTCTCGGTGGTGGGCGACGAGGCCCGGCTGCGCCAGGTCGCCGCAAACCTCGTCGGCAACGCCCTCACCCACACCCCGGAGGACGCGTCGGTGACGGTGAGAGTGGGCACGGCACGCGGCATGGCGGTGTTCGAGGTGGCCGACACCGGGCCCGGCGTGCCGGAACAGCACATTCCCCACGTCTTCGACCGCCTCTACCGCGTCGGCCAGGGCAGATCCAGGACCGACGGCGGCGCGGGACTGGGCCTGGCCATCGTGGCCGCGATCGTGCACGCCCACGGCGGCACGATCGAACTAGACTCCGCGCCGGACCGGGGCGCCACCTTCCGCGTGCTCCTACCCGGCTCGTAGGCGGCTCCCAGCCTCCTTTGATCGGCGCTCGGCACATTCGGGGCATGAAACGAAAAATCCTGATAGCTGGCGGCGTGCTGGCCCTGGCCGCCTCCGGATGCGGCTCGGCGCCCAGCTCCGCCGGAGTCGCCTCCGTCAAGACCGCCTCGCCCGCCCCCACGGCGAGCCCGTCGCCCTCGGCCAGCACGGACAAGGCCGAGCAGGGCAGGAAGTTCGCCGCGTGCCTGCGTGAGAACGGCCTCGACGTGCCCGACCCCGACCCGAACGGCGAAGGGATGTTCCAGGCGCTGCCCAAGTCGGAGCTGAACTCGGGGAAGGTCCAGGAGGCGTTGCAGGCCTGCCGCTCCGTCGCCCCTGTCAGGGACGCCAAGGAGCTGAGCCCGGCGGACCAGGACAAGATGCGCCAGTTCGCCGCCTGTATGCGCGAGAACGGCATCGACCTGCCGGACCCGGACTTCAGCGGGAAGACCAACCAGAACCTCGCCAAGAGCTTCAGGCTGGACGACCCCGACTTCAAGAAGGCCTATGAGGTCTGCCGGGCCAAGTTCCCGCAGCTGGGCAAGACGCAATGACGCAGGTCAAGTCCCAGCCCGAGGTCGTCCCCGGCCGGCCCCTTCGGCCCAGGCGGCGCTCGCTCCGCACCGTCGCCTGGACCGGAGGCACCGCCCTGCTCGCCGCCGCCGTCGCGGCCGCCGCCATCGGCTTCGGCGGCAACGGCTCGGGCACGGCTGTCGCCGACCGCACGCCCCCGGCCACCGCGAAGGTGATCCGCACGACGCTCACCGAGACCAAGACCGTCGACGGCACGCTCGGCTACGGCGACACCATCACGGTCACCGCCAAGTCGCCGGGCACGATCACCTGGCTGCCCGAGGAAGGCGCCACCATCACCCGGGGCAAGGCCGTCTACAGCGTCGACGCCGACCGCCGCCTCCTGCTCTACGGCGGCATGCCCCTCTACCGCGTGCTCAAGGACGGCGTCGAGGGCAAGGACGTCGAGTTGCTGGAGCGGAACCTGGCCAAGCTCGGCTACACCGGCTTCGACGTCGACAAGGAGTTCACCTGGGCCACCCGCGAGGCCGTCGAGGACTGGCAGGACAACCTCGGCCTGGACGTCACCGGCGAGGTCCAGCCCGCCGACGTGGTCGTGGAGCGCGGGCCGCTCCGCGTCGCCGGCCTCAAGACCACGCTCGGCGCCGGCGGCACGGGGCCCGTGCTCACCGCGACGGGCACCACCCGCCAGGTGCTCGTCAACCTCGACGTGGCCGACGCGCACCTGGTCAAGAAGGGCCTCGACGCCACGGTCGAGCTGCCCGACGGCTCCACCGTGAAGGGCAAGGTCACTAGCGTGGGCAAGGTCGCGACCGAGACGGGCACGGGGGGCGACGCCACCACCACGATCGAGGTCAAGGTGTCGGTGAGCGGTCTGAAGAAGCCGTTCGACTCCGCCCCGGTCGACGTCACGATCGTGTCGGCCCAGCGCGAGGACGTGCTGGCCTTACCCGTCGGAGCGCTGCTGGCCCTCGCGGAGGGCGGCTACGGCGTTCAGGTCGTGGCGGGCGGCACTACCCACTACGCGGCCGTCGACATCGGCATGTTCGCCGACGGCAAGGTGGAGGTCGGCGGCGTCCAGGAGGGCGCGACCGTGGCGGTGCCCAAGTGATCGTCCAGCTGCGGGAGGTGAGCAAGGAGTACGGCGAGGTGGCCGCGCTGCGCGGTGTCTCCATGGGCATCGAGTACGGCGAACTCGTCGGCATCGTCGGCCCGTCGGGTTCCGGCAAGTCGACCATGCTCAACATGATCGGCACTCTGGACCGCCCGTCGAGCGGCACCGTACGCATCGCCGGGCACGACGTGCTCACCCTCGACGACAGGCAGCTGTCGGCGCTGCGGGCCAACGTCATCGGCTTCGTCTTCCAGCAGTTCCACCTCGCCGCGGGCGTCCCCGCGCTGGACAACGTCGCCGACGGTCTCCTGTACGCGGGGCCCTCCCTGCGCGAACGCCGCCTGCGCGCCTACGAGGCACTCGAACGAGTCGGGCTCGGGCACCGGCTCGGCCACCGCCCGCACGAGCTGTCCGGCGGCGAGCGGCAGCGGGTGGCCATCGCCCGTGCCGTGGTCGGCGGACCGCGACTGCTGCTGGCCGACGAGCCGACGGGCAACCTCGACTCGCGCTCCGGCGCGGGCGTCATGGACCTGCTGCGCGAGCTGAACGCCAGCGGCACCACCGTGGTCGTCATCACCCACGACCGCGACATCGCGGCCTCGCTCCCGAGGCAGGTCGAGATGCTCGACGGCCTCGTGGTGGACGGCACTGTGGACGGCGCTGCGGACGGCCTTGTGGTGGGCGGCTTTGTTGTGGACGGACGTGGGCTATGACCGCCGCCATCCTCACCTCCGCCCGGCTGCGCCCGCGCGACGTCCTCAGGGTCGGCGGCGCGGGCCTGCGGGCCAGGCCGCTGCGGGTGTTCCTGTCGGCGCTCGGCATCGCCATCGGCATCGCGGCCATGCTCGGCGTCGTCGGCATCTCCGCCTCCAGCCAGGAGGACCTGAACCGCCAGCTCGAAGCGCTCGGCACGAACCTGCTCACCGTCTCACCCGGCCAGACGCTCTTCGGCGAGGGCTCCCACCTGCCCGCCGAGGCGGAGGGCATGATCGAGCGGATCGCGCCCGTCACCTCGGTCACCGCCACGGGCACCACGCCCGCCAAGGTCTACCGCAACGACCACATCCCGGCGGCCCAGTCGGGCAGCATCTCGGTCACGGCCGCCCGCCTCGACCTGCCGCACGACGTGGGCGCCCAGGTCGTCAGCGGCATCTGGCTGAACGCGGCCACGCAGCGGTACCCGGCCACCGTGCTCGGCGCCAAGGCCGCCGACCGGCTCGGCGTCGTACGGGCGGGCCCCGACCAGCGGGTCTGGCTGGGCGGGCAGTGGTTCACGGTCGTCGGCGTGCTCGGTCCCGCGCCACTCGCCCCCGAACTCGACACCGCGGCGCTGATCGGCTGGCCGGTCGCCGAGGAACGGCTGGACTTCGACGGCTACCCGACCACGATCTACGCCAGGGCTGAGGAGGCGTCCGTCGTCGCCGTCCGCGACGTGCTGGGCCCCACCGCCAACCCGGAGAAGCCCAATGAGGTCGAGGTCTCCAGACCGTCGGACGCGCTGGCCGCCAAGCAAGCCACCGACGCCACGCTGAACGCCCTCCTGCTCGGCCTCGGCGGCGTCGCCCTGCTGGTCGGCGGGGTCGGCGTGGCCAACACGATGGTGATCTCGGTACTCGAACGGCGCGCCGAGATCGGGCTACGCCGCTCGCTGGGCGCCACCCGCGGGCAGATCCGGCTGCAGTTCCTGGCCGAATCGCTGCTCTTGTCCGCCATCGGCGGTGTCGGCGGCGTCGTGCTCGGCATCGGCGTCACCGCCGCGTACGCGAGCTTCCAGGGCTGGCCGGCGATCGTGCCGGTCTGGGCCATGCTCGGCGGCGTGCTCGCCACCCTGGTCATCGGCGGGATCGCCGGGTTCTATCCGGCCGTACGAGCCGCCCGCATGTCGCCCACGGAGGCCCTGGCCACGCCGTGACCATCAGGCGGGACGAGATGCCCGTGCGGCGCGCACTCCGCCGGGCATCACTCCGGCCCACGTGTCCGTTTCTTGCAAGAAGAACCTGGCCAGGCCGGGATAGCTTCACCGCTATGGAGCTGAATTCGCGTGCGGTCTCCCGCGCTGAGAGATACCTGCTGCTGCACGGGCGGCTGATCGACAGGCTCAGGTTCGAGGTCCTGTTCAGGGGCGCCTCCCGTACGCGTGTGCTCGACGCGCTGCGCTGCTACCGCAACGACGACGGCGGCTTCGGCAACGCCCTCGAACCGGACCTGCGCGGGGCGGGCAGCCAGCCGGAGCCGGTGGAGGTGGCGTTCTGGATCCTCGACGAGCTGGACGCCTTCGACGATCCGATGGTGGCCACCGCCTGCGACTACCTCCTGGGGATCACGGCCAAGGACGGCGGTGTGCCGTTCGTGCTGCCGAGCGTCCGCGACACGCCGCGGGCGCCCTGGTGGGAGACCGGCGACGAGCCCCCGGGCAACCTCATCCCCACCGCGTCGATCGCCGGGCTCCTGCACAAGCACGGCGTCGGCCATCCATGGCTCGGGCCTGCCACCGACTTCTGCTGGTCGGCGATCGCCGGCATCTCGGACACGACCCCGTACGAGGCGCGGGCCGTCGTCCAGTTCCTGAACCTCGTCCCCGACCGGGCGCGGGCCGAGGCGGAGTTCGACCGGCTGCGCGAGGCCCTGCTGGCCACGGTCACCTTCGACCCCGACGCGTCCGGCGAGGTGCATTTCCCCCTCGACTTCGCGCCGTCGCCGCTGCGGCTGCCGCTGTTCACGCAGGACGTCCTGGACCGCCACCTCGACGCGCTCGCCGCCGCCCAGTCCGAGGAGGGCGGGTGGCAGGGGAACTGGCTGATCTGGACGCCCGTGGTGGAGCACGAGTGGGGCGGCTTCATCACCGTGCACCGGCTGCGGACGCTCCAGGCGTACGGGCGGCTGTGACTGCTTGGGCGTACGGGCGGGCGTGACTTCTTGTCGGTGGGGGTGCGTAGCTTGGAGGTATGTACGAAGAGCGGCCTCCCGGGGACGGCTTCGACGGCCGGGTCACCTGCGTGTGGCGGCAGGTGAGCGACGCCGACGGCACGCGACTCGTGGTGCCCGATGGGTGCGTGGACCTCATCTGGGGGCCTTCTGGAGCGTTCGTGGCCGGGCCGGACACCGGGCCGATGCCGGTGCGGGTGCGGGCGGGCGATGCCTTCACCGGGATCCGGTTCAAGCCGGGCGGCGTCGGTGACGTGTTCCGCGTTCCGGTGCACGCGCTGCGCGATCAGCGGGTGCCGGTGGCGGACCTGGGTTTCTCCGTGTCCGGCGGCGAGTTCTCCGTAGGGCGGCATCTGGCGATGTCCGGCGGGCGGCTCGCGAGCATGCGGGCCGCGGTCGTGGCCCGGCTGCGGGCCACCGCGCCCGCCGACGCCGCGGCGCCCGCGATAGCCGAGGCGCTCCGGACGGGGCGGACCGTGGGAGAGGTGGCCTGGACGCTGGGGTTCAGCGAGCGGCAGCTGCTGCGGCGCAGCCTGGCCTCGTTCGGATACGGGCCGAAGGTCCTGCAGCGGGTCGTCCGATTCCAGCGAGCGCTGAAACTGGCCCGTGCGGGGGTGGCGCCGGCGGAGGTGGCGGTGGCCTCGGGCTACGCGGATCAGGCGCACCTGGCCAACGAGGTCAAGCGCCTGAGCGGCGTGACTCTGACGGAGCTCCGGAGATGAGAGCGGCCGCCCAGCCCGCACTCGGGTCGCTGTCGACGAGGAACGCCCGCGTGAGCAGGCTCAGGGGGATCGCCAGAAGCGCGCCCAGCGGGCCCAGGACGAACGCCCAGACGATCAGTGACAGGAACGTCATCGTGGTCGACAGCCCCACCGCGTCACCCAGGAACTTGGGCTGGATGAACGATTGGATCACCACGTTGATGGCGATATAGGCGGCGATGACGAGGAGCATCTGCTTGATGCCGCCGTCGAGGAGCGCCAGCATCGCAGGCGGGATCAGCCCGAGGACGAAGCCGATGTTCGGGATGTAGTTGGTGATCAGCGCCAGAACACCCCAGAGCAGGGGCAACGGCACACCCAGGATGGACAGGGCCATGACGTCCAGCGCCGAGCAGATGAGCCCGAAGATCGTGGAGACGATGAGATAGCGCCTGGTCTTGTGGGCGAACGTGCCGAACGCCTCCACCAGGTGCGGTTTGCTCTCCTTGCCCGACGCGATGACCCTGGCGATGGCCGGGGTGTCCAGGCACATCGCGAGCAGCAGCACCACGATGAGGAACAGGCTGGAGAGGATCCCCAGCAGGCTCGACAACAGGCTCTGCGCCAGGCCGAGCACCTTGGCGGGATCGAAGGCCTGGATCGCCTTGTCGAGCTGGGCGTTGCTGACGCCGTGGGTGGTGGCGAAGTTCTGGGCGTCGGTGAGCAACTGCTGGAACTGCGGGGCGTACGCGGGGAGCAGCGAGGCGAGCTGGGTGACGGAGACGGTCAGCACCGCGACCATGCCCAGCAGCACGAACAGCACGATGAGGAAGGGCACGGCGACCTGCACCCAGCCGGGAGCGCCCGCGCCGGCGAGCCGGCTCCGCACCGGGGCGACGGCGATGACCAGCACGAGCGCGAGCACGACCGGGCCCAGGATCGACGCGACCTCGCGCATGCCGAACAGGACGATCACCGCGCAGGCGATACCCAGCAGGATGGTGAGGGCTCGGGGCACAGTGGCTTCCTACCCGGGGGCAGGGGATGACACCGGCGGGCGGTTGATTTGACGGTTCCGGGAGGCGTACATAGAGTTCACCAGTCCCGCGAGGACGGCGATGATCGTCGGCCTCGCTCGGGGACAACCTCCACACAGATCCCTTGGGATGGTGTTCGCATCACTCAGGATGGTCTGGTAAGTTAGAGGGGTTGTCCCGGAAACGGGGCGGTCTCTATTCCAGCAGGTCGGAGCGGGTCGGGTCAATTTGACACCGGGCCGGGCGGCTGAAAAGATAAAGACACAACGAAAACAGAAAACGAAATGTGCGCCTCTCGCAGGTTGGGGAGTACGCGTCCGTTTCTTGAGAACTCAACAGTGTGTTAAAAGCCAGTGCATGATGCACAACCCCGTCATGTCTGCGCCTTTATGGTGTGGATGTGGTGGATTCCTTTTATATGGTTGGGATTTCTTTCCCTTCAGACATTGTTTGGAGAGTTTGATCCTGGCTCAGGACGAACGCTGGCGGCGTGCTTAACACATGCAAGTCGAGCGGAA
>NZ_JAIWNB010000020.1 GCF_020215705.1 Nonomuraea aurantiaca
CGCCCAACGCCGCGAACGCGCCCGCATCCGAAGCGAGAAAGGCATCCGCTGGGGCGGCCGACCTCTGACTTCCGCAGCCTGAAGCCTCGTCATCCAACCCGGCGATCGTTTCCGGTCACAGCACTAGATGCCGTCGTAGAGCTCGAACTCGTGATTCAGGCCTCTTGGAGCCTGCTGCTGAGCGGCCACAGGACCAGTGGGATCACGGCCGCCGCCGAAAGCGCGAGCAGCAACGGCACGCGCTCTCCGGGCGTCAGATGGTGCAGCAGTCGCACGTGGATCGCCAGGTGCGGCACGGCGAACACCACGTACACGGCAAGCGCCGTGCGGACCATGCTGCGCCGTACGACGAAGAAGCTCACCCCCAGCGCCACCGCCGTCGCCAGGCTCATCGCGCCGTAGTCCATCATCAGATGCGCGTTGTACGGCATGCGCATCCCCACGAACGGGATGTCGAAGAACGAGCGGGGGAAGAACAGCGCCCAGCAGCCCACGGCGAACTGTGTCGCGGCCAGGAACGCCAGGCCCGCGCGGAGCCAGATGCGCGCGCTCATGCGGTGAGGAACTGCTCGAAGGTGATCTGCCCGTCGGCATGGTCGGGAGCCAGGTGGCTTCCTTCCCGAAAGCCGCGCATTCCACCGATGCCAGGCAGCGGCACCGGCACCACCGGCCGGTGGCTGGACCGCGTGTGAGCATAGGCGCGGGCCAGGTCGGCCGCGGCACGCACCTCGGGCCCGCCCATGTCCGGCGCCCGGCCCGCCGGTGGCGCCTCGGCCAGGTCGGTCAAGCGGGCGGCCACCTCGCCGGTGTCGACGGGCTGAAAGCTGATCCCGGCGGGCATCATGATCACCGGCAGCCGTCGCTGGATCGCGCACATCCAGGCGATGAGCTCGTGGAACTGGGTGGTGCGCTGGATCGTCAACGGCAGCCCGGACTCTTCCAGGAGCCGCTCACACGCCAGCTTCGCCCGATAGTAGGAGATATCAACTCGATCGATGCCGACGATGGACACGTAGATCAGGTGCGGGCGACCGGTTCGCATGGCCGCCCGGACGAGACTGCGAGTGGCGTCTTGGTCCGCGTGGCCGTTACCGGTCGCGCAGTGAATGATCGTGCCGGTCTCGGCGACCGCATCCTCGAGCCCCTCACCCGTGATCAGGTCGCCGCGGTGCGTCATCTCGTCGCGCGGCGGCTTGCGGCTCAGCACGCGTACGGCGTGGCCGGCGGCCAGAAGCCGTGGAACCAACCTACGGCCGAGCCGGCCGGTACCGCCCGTCACCAGGATCGGATCTGTCATGGGTGGCAACTCTCGTGGAAGAGCGCGAGGCCGATGGCCGCGCGCGGCTGTCAGGTGCACCCATTAAGAACCGGTCAGACCTTCTCAACGTGACAACCGAAGTTTGGCGGGATTGGCGATGATGCGAATCTCGCTGATCAGGCCGCCCGCCGTCTCCGGCACCAGCACGCCGATCAGCTCCTCACCGGCCAGGGCCAGCAGGCCGGGAGCGCCGTTCAGCTCCGCGATCGACAGCCGGATCCGCTGACCGGTGGTCCGCGACGCGCCAACCAGATAGCGCGCCACCCGGTTGGCGCCGAAGACAGGTCGCCTGGCAGCGCTGATCCTGCCGCCGCTGTCCACCCACACGGTCACGTCGTGGGCCAGCAGCTTCTCCAGCCCTGGAAGATCCCCCTCCTCCGCGGCCGCCAGGAAACCTTTCACCAGGTCACGGTGGTGGGCCCGGTCCACCGGGCGCTCGGCGCTCCCAGGAGCGTCGGTGAGTCGCCGGCGAGCACGCCGATACAGCTGCCGGGAATTCGCCTCAGAGGAGTCGATGACCTCGGCCACCTGGCGATGGCTGTAGTCGAAGGCTTCACGGAGCACGAACACCGCGCGCTCCACGGGGTTGAGCCGTTCCAGCAAGGTCAGGAAGGCCAGGGAGACGAAGTCTCGCTGTTCGGCACTGTCCAGCGGTCCCAGGGCGCCGTCCGCGGTCAGCACCGGCTCAGGCAGCCACGGACCGACATAGCTCACCCGGCGCGCACGCGCCGACGTCAACCGGTTCACGCACAGGTTGGTCGCCACCTTGGCCAGCCAGGCCCACGGCGATTCGACAGCCGACCGGTGATGCCAGCGAAGAAAGGTGTCCTGGACCACGTCCTCGGCCTCCTCGGCCGAACCCAGCATCCGATAGGCCAGCCCGAACAGCCTCGAGCGGTGCCGCTCGAACTCCTCAACCGCGTCACCCGTCACGCCCGCCAGCCTTCCAGGCCACCGAGCCGGGCCGATATTCGACCTCCGTACGCCGCTAGCGCCCAGACGATCACCCGGCTGAGTGGGCGTGGAGGCGGAACAGCCCGGAACCGGTGGTCGGTTCCGGGCTGTTTCGGTCTGACTAAATATCGTAATAGAGCTCGAACTCGTGCGGGTGCGGGCGCAGCCGGATCGGGTCGACCTCGTTCTCGCGCTTGTACGCCACCCACGTCTCGATCAGGTCAGGCGTGAAGACGCCGCCCTCCAGCAGGTAGTCGTGGTCGGCCTCCAGCGCGGCGAGTACCTCGGGGAGCGAGCCGGGCACCTGCGGCACCTGGCGGGCCTCCTCTGGAGGCAGCTCGTAGAGGTCCTTGTCGACGGGCTCCGGCGGCTCGATCTTGTTGCGGATGCCGTCGAGGCCGGCCATCAGCATGGCCGAGAAGGCGAAGTACGGGTTGCACGACGGGTCCGGCACGCGGAACTCGATGCGCTTGGCCTTCGGGTTGGACCCCGTGATCGGGATGCGGACGCAGGCCGAGCGGTTGCGCTGCGAGTAGACCAGGTTGACCGGGGCCTCATAGCCGGGCACCAGACGGTGGTAGGAGTTGACCGTCGGGTTGGTGAACGCCAGCAGCGACGGGGCGTGCCTGAGCAGGCCGCCGATGTAGTAGCGGGCCGTGTCGGACAGGCCCGCGTAGCCGACCTCGTCGTAGAAGAGCGGGGAGCCGTCCTTCCACAGCGACTGGTGGCAGTGCATGCCGGAGCCGTTGTCGCCGAAGATCGGCTTGGGCATGAACGTGACCGTGTGGCCGTATTCGAGGGCCGTGCTCTTGATGACGTACTTGTAGAGCATCAGGTTGTCGGCCGTCTTGAGCAGCGTGCCGAACCTGAAGTCGATCTCCGCCTGGCCGGCCGTGCCGACCTCGTGGTGCTGCATCTCGACGTCGATGCCGGCCTCGATGAGGTTGCGCACCATCTCCGAGCGCAGGTCCGTGAAGTGGTCCATCGGCGGGACCGGGAAGTATCCGCCCTTGTAACGGGGCTTGTAGCCGAGGTTGCCGCCTTCGGTGGCCTTGCCGGTGTTCCAGGCGCCCTCGATGGAGTCGATGTAGTAATAGCCGGCGTTCTGCCGCGTCTCGAAGCGGACGTCGTCGAAGATGTAGAACTCCGCCTCCGGCCCGAAGTAGACGGTGTCGGCGATGCCGGTGCCCTTGAGGTATTCCTCCGCCTTGCGGGCGACGTTGCGCGGGTCGCGGCTGTAGGCCTCGCCGGTCAGCGGGTCGTGCACGAAGAAGTTTATGTTGAGCGTCTTGTGCTGGCGGAACGGGTCGAGCACGGCGCTGGACGGGTCGGGCAGCAGCAGCATGTCCGACTCGTGGATGGCCTGGAAGCCCCGGATCGACGAGCCGTCGAACATGAGCCCATCGGTGAAGACACTGGCGCCGAAGTTCTCTACCGGGAAGGTGAAGTGGTGCGTCGTCCCCGGCAGGTCGGTGAACCTGACATCGACGAACTGCACCCCTTCGTCACTGATGAACTTCAGGACGTCGTCGGCGGAGTTGAACACTCTCGAACCTCCCTGGGGACATGACTATCAGGCCGAGGTTAGGTCGCGGCCGTTTCCGATCGGTGTCTCGATTGTTTCGCACATGTTAAGCGGGCTCAGGTCCGTCTCGACCGGTGACATTTCTTGTCTCGCGGAAGATCGCGGTCGAGATCGTAGGGATCGGTGGGCGGGTCGGTGGCTCGCACCGACGTTTCGTCCGGCGCCGAGTCCCGGTAGGCCGGGTGGATGAAGGCATCCTTCACGTCGCATCGCCCGGGCGTCCCGGTCTGCCTGCCCCAGTTCCTGACCCACGTGACCAGCCGCCCCGACTCGCGGTAGACCAGCACCTGGCCCTCGACGCGGGAGACGAAGCGCAAGACCGTTCCGGGCTGGCCTGGCCGCTGCACGGCGTAGACGACGAGGTACTTGACCTTTACCTCGGCGCCCTCACGACCGTACTTCGCCAGCTTCTTGACGGTGCTCCCGCCGCGCACCTTGATGACGCCGGTGGCCAGCTCGGCCGTCTTCGGGGCGAAGCTGTTGACCCAGTAGCGGCCGTCGAAGCGCGGCTTCTTCGTCTGTTCGACGTCGAGCTGGTCCCGGTACCAGCCGCGCTGACGCGCGTCGAGGCGCTCGATGAACGCCTTCGGCTTGCCGCCCACGAGCGTCTTACGGTCGAGATAGGCCGCGGCCAGGAGATCGCGAGTACGGTCCAGTGCCTTCGCGACCTCCTTCTTCGACAGCCGGCCCAGCGCCTTCGCCTTCGGCATCACGAAGCCCGCCGTCCCCTCGGCGTACTTCTCGGCAGGGGAGCCCGCGAACGGGTCCGTCGCGGTCCCCTCTCCCAGGGCCGCCGCCTCCGTGCCGGCCGGCTCCGGCTGCGGGGCCGCGGTCTCGGCGCCGGTCGGCTCCGGGGCCGCCATGACCGGTTGGGTCTCCTCCGGGACCGGCCCTGGACTCCCCACCTGCGGTGTCAGCAGGTCGGGGCGGGCGGCGACGATCACGGTCGCCCCGCCGATCACCGCGGCCACCAGACCGGCCGCGAGCAGGCCCCGCCCCGCTCGCCGCGGCCGGGTGGCCTTGTCCGAGCGCGGCGCCCTGGCTCCCCTGGTGGCCGCCGCACGCATCCTTCGCCGCTCGTTCTCGTCGATCTGCGCGACGAGCTCGTTGAAGCGCGCGTCTAAGTCATCCCCGTTCGGCATGGCGTACATGATGAGGGAGAAAGGTGATCTTTGTGGCGCGGTTGGGTCACGATCCCGACCGAGCCCCCCGCCGGATACCGTTGGGGGTATGAGCGGGAACGAGCCTCGGTGGACGCAGACCTGGCTGGGCGGTGTGAGGGCGGCGGGGGTCGATCTCGGCTACCCGGGTGAGCGCCTGGGGCTGCCTGAGCAGGGGAGCGGCGCCGTCGCCGGGTGGGGGCGGCGCATCGCCGGGCTGGTCATCGACTGGATGATCTGCACCTGGGTCGTGGTCCAGCTCGTGCTGCGGATGAACCCGGCGGAGTCGCCGTGGGCGCCCGTGGTGGTGTTCGCGATCCAGTACATCCTGCTCGTCGGGTTCATGGGGCAGACGTTCGGGCACCGGCTCGCGGGGATCAGGGTGGCCGCGATGGACGGTGGCAATCCCCGGCTGGTGCCCGTGCTGGCGCGCACGGTGCTGCTCTGCCTGGCCGTGCCCGCGCTCATCTGGGATCGCGACCACAGGGGGCTGCACGACCGCGCCTCCAACACGGTCGTCGTGCGCATGTGAAACGTCCATTGACAACGTTGTCTTCGCGGAGTCTGCTGTTGACAACGTTGTCAGGAGGGCGACATGCGGAGAGCACGTCTTGCGGTCGTGGCGGCCGCGGCTGTACTGGGATTCGCCGGGTTATCCGGGGTGGCGACGGCTGACCCGCCGACGTCACCAACAGTGACCGATCCACCTCCGTCACCGCTGCCGTCGGACGCGCCTTCGGCGGCGCCCACGCAGCCGGCGCCCATCGAACAGGTGACGCCGCCCCCGGGCGCGAAGCGGGAGGCCGCCGTGCGGACCGCCCCGCCAGGGGCGCTCTTCTACTCCTCCTTCGAGACCGGCGACCCGCAGCCGGCCTGGCTCAACATGGTCGATGAGGGCAGGAAGGCCGAGGGGATCACCGGTAGCACCACCGGCGGCATCCCGGGCAACATCGCCGACGAGGTCGTCGACATCGCGGCCAGCGGCGAGAACGCCGCCTCGGGCGAGGTGAAGGAGAACCTGTTCGACGGGGACGTCAACACCAAGTGGCTGGCGTTCACCGGCACGGGCTGGGTGTCGGTGAAGCTGTCCAAGCCCATCGCGGTCACCCGATACGCCATGGCCTCCGCCAACGACGCCGCCCAGCGCGACCCGCGCGACTGGGCCCTTGAGGGGTCGGCGGACGGGCAGACCTGGACGGCCGTGGACACGCGGGCGGGGGAGGTGTTCGACGCCCGGCTGAAGACCCGCGAGTTCGACGTCGCCCACCCGGGCTCCTATCTCTACTACCGGCTCAACATCACGCGGATCGGCTCGGGCGCGATCGTCCAGCTCGCCGAGCTGCAGCTCTCGGACGGCGACACCGCCCCGAAGCCGCTCTCCGACATGCGCAGCCTGATCGGTCCCGGCCCCGGCAGCGGCTACACCGCCAAGCCCCGGGCCGGCTACACGGGCCTCAAGGCGCTGCGCTACTCCGGCAGCACCACCACGAGCGGCGGCGGCCACTCGGCCAACAAGGTGTTCGAGACCGACATCGAGGTCACTGCCGACACCGAGCTGTCGTACGTGCTGTTCCCCGAGTTCACCGGCGCCGCGCTGAGCTACCCCAGCACGTACGCGAGTGTGGACCTGGCTTTCGCCGACGGCACCTACCTGAGCGACCTCAAGGCCGAGGACCAGCACGGGATCAGGCTGACGCCGCGGGCGCAGGGCGAGTCCAAGACCCTCTACGCCGACCAGTGGAACTTCCAGCGCTCCCGCATCGGCGAGGTGGCCAAGGGCAAGCGGATCAAGCGCATCCTGATCGCCTTCGACGCGCCGGCCGGGCCGCTGCCGTTCAAGGGCTGGGTGGACGACATCATGCTCGTCAACGCCAAGCCGCAGCAGGTCAAGAGCCTGGCCGACCATGTGGTGACGACGCGCGGCACCCAGTCGACCGGCGGCTTCTCGCGGGGCAACAACTTCCCGGCCACGGCCGTGCCGCACGGGTTCAACTTCTGGACGCCGATGACCGGCTCCGGGTCGAACTCGTGGCTGTACGAGTATCACCGCAACGGCAACGCCGACAACGTCCCGACCATCCAGGCGTTCGCCGCCAGCCACGAGCCGAGCCCCTGGATGGGGGACAGGCAGTCCTTCCAGGTCATGCCGTCGCTGCTGGCCACGCCGAACCCCGACCGGGTCGCCAGGGCCACCCCGTTCCTGCACTCGGGCGAGACCGCCAGGCCGTACTACTACGGGGTCGACCTGCTCAACGGCATCCGTACGGAGATCGCGCCCGCCGACCACGCGGCCGTGTTCCGCTTCACCTTCCCCGGCGACGGCGGCAGCCTGATCTTCGACAACTACAACAACGACGGCGGGCTGACCATCGACCAGGGCGTCGTGACCGGCTACACCGACACGCGCAGCGGCCTGTCGGCGGGCGCCACCCGGATGTACGTCTACGCGGTCTTCGACCAGCAGCCCACCGGCGGCGGCAAGCTGACCGGCGCCGGGCGCGACAACGTGACGGGCTATGTCGCCTTCTCCGCCAAGCAGGTCACGATGCGCATCGCCACCTCCTTCCTCGGCGTGGCGCAGGCCAAGCGCAACCTGGAGCTGGAGAACGGCACGTTCGAGGAGGTCAAGGCGCGCGCCCAGCGCGCCTGGGAGGACAAGCTGGGCACCGTCGAGGTCGAGGGCGCCACGCCCGACCAGCTCACGACGCTGTACTCGAACCTGTACCGGCTGTTCCTCTATCCGAACGCGGGCTTCGAGAACACCGGTACGGCCGCCGCCCCCGCCTACAAGTACGCCAGCCCGGTATCGGCCAGGAGCGGACCGGACACCCCCACCCAGACCGGGGCCAAGATCGTGGACGGCAAGATCTACGTCAACAACGGCTTCTGGGACACCTACCGGACGACCTGGCCCGCCTACTCGCTGCTGGCCCCCGAGGCGGGCGAGCTGATCGACGGGTTCGTCCAGCAGTATCGCGACGGCGGCTGGATCGCCCGCTGGTCCTCGCCCGGCTACGCCGACCTCATGGTGGGCACCAGCTCGGACGTGGCCTTCGCCGACGCCTACAGCAAGGGCGTGCGCGGCTTCGACGCCAAGTCGGCGTACGCGGCGGCGGTGAAGAACGCCACCGTGGTGCCGGCGAACCCGGCCGTCGGGCGCAAGGGGCTGCAGACCTCGATCTTCCGCGGGTACACCGCCCTGAACGAGGTAGGCGAGGGCCTGTCCTGGGCCATGGACGGATATATCAACGACTTCGGCATCTCGACCATGGCCGCGGCCCTGGCCAAGGACGCCACCGGCGCGGAGAAGGCCCGCTACCTGGAGGAGTCCGAATATTTCCGTAACAGGGCCCTGAACTACGTCAACATGTTCGACCCGGAGGTGGGCTTCTTCCAGGGCCGCGACTCCACGGGCAAGTGGCGCCGTACCAAGGCCGACTACGACCCCCGCGTCTGGGGCTACGACTACACCGAGACCGACGGCTGGAACATGGCCTTCCACGCGCCCCAGGACGGCACCGGGCTCGCCGCCCTCTACGGCGGGCGCGCGGGCCTGGCCAAGAAGCTTGACGCCTTCTTCGCCGACCAGGAGACGGCCACGTTCCCCGGTTCGTACAACGGCGTGATCCACGAGATGCGCGAGACCAGGGACGTCCGCATGGGCCAGTACGGCCACAGCAACCAGCCCTCGCACCACATCATTTACATGTACGACCACGCGGGGCAGCCGTGGAAGGCGCAGGCCAAGGTCAGGGAGGCGCTGTCGCGGCTCTACCTGGGCAGCGAGATCGGCCAGGGCTATCCGGGCGACGAGGACAACGGTGAGATGTCCGCCTGGTACGTCTTCAGCGCCCTCGGCTTCTACCCGCTCCAGGCCGGCAGCCAGGACTACGCGATCGGCTCGCCGCTGTTCACCAAGGCCACCGTGCACCTGCTCAGCGGCAAGGACCTGGTGATCAAGGCGCCGGCCAACAGCGCCGAGAACGTCTACGTCCAGGGGCTCAAGGTGAACGGCAAGGCGTGGACGTCCACGGCGCTGCCGCACGACGTGCTGGCCGGTGGGGCCGTACTGGACTTCGCGATGGGACCCAAGCCGTCCGCGTGGGGCGAGCCGCCGGAGTCGATCACGCCCGACGGCGAGACGCCGCGCCCGATGCGCGACATCCCGGTCACCGGCGGCCCGGCGGCACTGTCGGACGACACCTCGACGACAACAGCCACCGTTTCCGGAAATATCACTCTTCAGGCTGGGACGCGGGACAAGGTGGGCTTCTACACCCTCACCTCGGCGGCCACCGGGCCCACGTCGTGGAAGCTCGAGGGCTCCTACGACGGTACGGCCTGGACGGTCATCGACCAGCGGGACGGCCAGACGTTCGACCAGGCGAGGCAGACGCGGCCGTTCAAGGTCGCCCGCCCCGGACGGTACGCCCAGTACCGCCTCACCGTCTCCGGCACGCTGGCCGAGCTGGAGCTGCTGGCAGTGCCGGATCCGGCCTGCACCCGAACCGTCAGCGGCACCCACAGCGGCCCGCTCACGGTCGGCTCCGGCGTGACCTGCCTGGCGGCGGGCGCGAACGTGACCGGCCCCGTCGTCGTCCGGCAGGGCGCCTCGCTGATCGCGCGGGCCGCCACGGTCGGCGGACCGATCACCTCGGTGGGCGCCGGACGGTTGGTCCTGGTGGACACCTCCGTGGGCGGCCCGCTCACGGCGACCTCGGTGAAGGAGCTGTCCGTGGAGAAATCGGTGGTGGGCGGACCGGTCACGCTGGTCGGCGACAGCGGGCCGCTGATCGCCGCCAGCACGGTCAAGGGGCCGCTGACCTGCACGGGCAACACCCCGGCACCGACGGCGAACGGCCTGCCCAACGCGGTCTCGGGACCGTCGGTCGGGCAGTGCAAGGGTCTCTAGGGCGACAATAAAACCTTACCGGGTTCGATATTGAACCCGGTAAGGTTTATGCTTTCCCCATGATGATGGCGGGGCTCAGGGAGAAGAAGAAGGAGCAGACCCGGCGGCGGATCGCCGAGGTGGCGCTGCGGATGTTCGCCGAGCGGGGCTACGAGGCCGTGACGGTCAACGAGATCGCCGAGGCGGCCGGGGTCGCGAAGGTCACGCTGTTCACCTACTTCCCGACCAAGGAGAGCCTGGTCCTCGACGTGGTCAAGGAGGACACGGCGAAGATCGTCAACGAGCGGCAGCCGGGACAGGCGCCGCTCGAAGCGCTGCGCGAGCACTACCGGGCGTTCGCCGCCGAGGGCACGGAGGGGGTCGACGTCGAGGGCCTGCTCACCCGTGCCTGGGTGATCTCGGCCAGCCCGGCGCTGATGGCGGGGCTGCACCAGACCCAGGCGGGGCAGCGGTACGCGCTGGCCGCCGCTCTGGCTAGTGCGCGTGGGGTGCCGGACGGGTCGTGCGAGCTGCGGGACCAGCTGATGGCCGCGCAGATCACGGCCGTGCTCACGACGGTGCAGGAGGGGTTCTTCCAGCGGCTCGTCGAGGGGACGCCCATCGCTGAGGCGGGCGGCCGACTGGCGGACGACGTCGAGCTCGCCTTCGACCTCCTAGAGCACGGCTTCACCGGAGAATAAGGGGATATTTCGTGAAAAAAGGCATCAACTATGACACCGGGTTTCTGCCGGGCGAGAGCCTGTCCCGGACGGTGTTCGACGCCGAGACGGTCGGGCGTGAGATGCGGGTGATCGCCGACGAGCTGCACTGCGCGGCCGTACGCGTCTCCGGTGGCGACCCGGAGCGGCTGAGCGTGGCGGCCGAGCAGGCCGCGGCGGCCGGGCTGGAGGTCTGGTTCGCGCCGTTCCCCGTTGACCTCACGCCGGAGCAGGTGATCCCCCTCTACGCCGACTGCGCCGGGCGAGCCGAGGCCGTCCGGCGCGGCGGCGCCGAGGTGGTGCTGGTCACCGGCTGTGAGACCAGCGCCTTCTGCGACGGGTTCATGCCCGGTGCCGACTACATGGAGCGCCTGCGGGCGATGATGTCGGCCGACCTGGAGTGGTGGCAGTCGCTGGGCACGATCATGGGCCGTTTCAACGGCTTCCTGGGGGAGGCGGCCGAGACGGTGCGGCCGCTGTTCGGGGGGCGGATCACGTACGCCTCCGGGCCGTGGGAGTTCGTCGACTGGACGCCGTTCGACCTGGTCGGTGTGGACGCCTACCGGGCCGCGTACAACGCCGGGGCTTCGTGGAGGAGGTGCGCGGCCACTTCAAGCACGGCAAGCCCGTGGCGGTGACCGAGTTCGGCACCTGTGCCTATAAGGGGGCGGGGGAGCTCGGGGGCATGGCCTGGGAGGTGCCCGACGGCTCCGTACGCGACGAGGGCGAGCAGGTCCGTTACCTGAACGAGCTGCTCGACGTCTTCGAGCAGGAGGGCGTCGAGACGGCCCTGTGGTTCACCTTCGCCTCCTACAACCGGCCCGGCGACGCCGACCTCGGCGCGTACGGGGTGGTCCGGATGCTCGACGAGACCCGCTGGGAGACCAAGGCGGCCTTCCACGCGATGGCGGCCCGGTACGGGCGCGCCTGAACCCCGCGCGGCCGGTCGGTCGCGTGAGGTCCGCGTGCCCGGCTGGGCGGTCGGTCGGTCGCGTGAGGTCCGCATGTGCCGGCCGGGGCGCGGTGGGTCAGGGGCGTGTGCAAGTGAAGATGGCGGTGCCCGGTATGTGCTTGCCGCGCAGCGGGCTCCAGCCGCCCCACACCCGCTCGTGGCCCGCCGGCCATTCGGGCTCCAGCAGGCCCGTCACGCTCAGCCCCGAGGCGACGATCAGGCCGATCCAGTCGCCCATCGTCCGATGGTGCTCGACGTAGGTGGGTGTGCCGTACTCGTCCGTCTCGACATAGGGCGAACGGTCGAAGTAGGACCGGTCGGACGTCAGCCCGCGCGGCCCCGGATCGTCGGGGAACGCCCACCGGATCGGATGGCTGACCGAGAACACGAACCGCCCGCCCGGCCTGAGCACCCTGCCCACCTCCCGGAACACCGCCGGCGGATCGG
Organism: Nonomuraea aurantiaca; assembly: GCF_020215705.1. Classification (GTDB taxonomy): domain Bacteria; phylum Actinomycetota; class Actinomycetes; order Streptosporangiales; family Streptosporangiaceae; genus Nonomuraea; species Nonomuraea aurantiaca. Next base: position 12,027 of record NZ_JAIWNB010000020.1, read on the forward strand.
CCACGAACGGCAACGCCCCGAACGCCGAGCACGCCAGATCGAACGACCGATCGGCGAACGGGAGCACCTCGGCGTCGGCCTGCACCACAGGGACGTGCAGGCCGGTGTCGAGGTCGATCCGTTGCGAGTGGCGCAACTGCCGGTGCGACAGGTCGAACGCGGCGACCTGGGCCCCCTGCCCGACCAGCCACCGAGCGCACTGGGCCGCGCCACAGCCCATCTCCAGCACCCGCCGGCCGCTTACGTCGCCCAGCAGGTGCGCCTCGGCCTCGTCGACGCCCTCCGGGCACCAGACGAAGCCGGTATCCCGCAGGAACTCGCCGTGTTCGACCTGGTAGTCGTCGGCGTTGCCGTCCCACCAGCCGCGGTTGGCCCGCGAGGAATCCGACAGCGCGTTCCCTGGAGGCACTAGCGCATCTTGGGGCCGCGCGGAACGCGAGCGCCCCTGGGCATCGGGCCCTTGGGCATCGGCATGTTCTTGGGGAGCGAGCGCAGGCGGTCCTTGACCTCGTTGACCGCGGGCTTCTTGAGGTTGCGTGGCAGCTTCATGATGTGGCGCTGGAGCTTGCCCAGCGGCACCTGCCCCTCGCCGTCACCGCACTGGATGTCGTAGATCTCGACGCCCAGCACCACCCGCGCGACCCGCTTCTTCTCGGCCGCGAGCATCTTCGCCACCCGGTTGCCGGGCCCTTCGGACACCAGCACGACCCCCGGGAACCCGATCACGAGGTGGATCAGGTCCTGGTCACGGTTGACCGCGATGGCCGGGGTGACCTGCCAGTTGCCCCGCATGCCCTGCAGCACCGCGGCGGCGGCGCCGGTCTGGCCGTGCAGGATGGAATATTGGGCGCGCTGCGCCAGCTGCCCGAACACCACGAGGCCGACGGTGAGCGCGGCGAGCACGCCGAGGAACACCGAATACCACAGATAGTCCGTGACCAGCCCGATCACGACGATCACAGCCAGCGTGCCGACCGCCGAAAGGAAGACGATCGGCAACCCCTTGGGGTTGGCCTGCTTGATGATCTGCGCGATCATGCGGAACTGCTTGATGCGTCCCGGCTTCTCTGGGTCCTCGGACTTTGCCATGCTCCGAAGAATACAAACCAACCGAGCGGGATACGAAAACGCCTCTGGTCGTTCGGGGGTTTTTCTTTTACGGCAGAGCACGGTGGGCCCCACCCGCCGCACAGGGCCGGGCCCTGTCCAGGGGCACGCTCCTCCGGTGATGCGGGGCCGGGCGCCGTGACGAGACGGTGAGACCCCGGCCTACGTGCGTTACCAAACCGGTATTGCGCGAAGCCCGGTCGCCTCCACAGCGAAGCCAGGCCGCCTCCGTGGTGGAGGCGGCCCAGTGGAACGTCAGGCGCTCTGGCGAGCCTCGATGGCCTGCTTGTAGAGCTTGCCCGCGCGGTAGGAGGAGCGGACGAGCGGGCCTGAAAGGACGCCCGCGAAGCCGATCGCCTCGGCCTCCGCCTGGAGCTCGACGAACTCCTCCGGCTTGACCCAGCGCTCGACCGGGTGGTGGCGGGGCGTCGGGCGCAGGTATTGGGTGATCGTCAGCAGGTCGGTGCCGGCGGCGTGCAGGTCGCGCATCGCCTCCACGACCTCCTCGCGCGTCTCGCCCATGCCCAGGATCAGGTTGGACTTGGTGACCAGACCGGCCTCACGGGCCATCGTGATCACGCCCAGCGAGCGGTCATAGCGGAACGCGGGCCGGATGCGCTTGAAGATCCGCGGCACGGTCTCGACATTGTGCGCGAACACCTCGGGCTTGGCCGAGAACACCTCTTCCAGCTGCCCGCGGTCACCGTTGAAGTCGGGCACCAGCAGCTCGACCCCGCAGCCGGGCAGCAGCGCGTGGATCTGCCGCGCGGTCTCGGCGTAGAGCCAGGCGCCGCCGTCGGGCAGGTCGTCGCGGGCCACACCGGTCACCGTGGCGTAGCGCAGGCCCATCTGCTCGACCGACTCGGCCACGCGGCGTGGCTCGTCCCGGTCGTACTCCTTGGGCTTGCCGGTGTCGATCTGGCAGAAGTCGCAGCGGCGCGTGCACTGGTCGCCGCCGATGAGGAACGTCGCCTCGCGGTCTTCCCAGCACTCGTAGATATTGGGGCAGCCCGCCTCTTCACAGACCGTGTGCAGGCCCTCCCGGCGCACGAGCGATTTGAGCTCGGTGTATTCGGGGCCCGTCTTCAGCTTGGTCTTGATCCACGGGGGCTTGCGCTCGATAGGGGTTTCGGCGTTGCGCACCTCCAGGCGGAGGAGCTTTCGGCCTTCAGGAGCAACGGTCACCGACCCAGCTTACGTCTCGCCCCGCCCTGCCCCATGCCCAGGGCGGTCATTCCCAGGGTCATCGGATGATTCGGCCGACTCGGCCAGCTCAGATGACCAGGCCGAAGCTGCGGATGGCGCGGGTGTAGTGGCGGAGCAGTTCGTCGTCGATCCGGTCCGACTCGGCCGAGCCGAGCAGCTCCGAGCCGGACAGCGCGGATCCGGACAGCTTCAAGTCGGACGGCTTCAAGGTGGACAGCGGGGAGCCGGATGCGGCGGTGCGGACGCCGTCGGGGGCCAGCAGCGCGGTCTGCCTGATCGACGCCACGCTCTCGCCGCGCAGGGCCGCCGCCTGCATGGGGGCGACGTACCTGCCGCCGGCCAGCAGTCCGTCGATCTCGGCCAGTTCCTCGGCCGTGAGGACGCGCATGGCCCGCGCCTGCCGTCGTTCTTGCCTGCGGGCGTCGTCGGAGCGGGCCAGCCGTTTCAGGCAGTACTCGGTGAGCAGCACCGGGCCGCCGAGCACCCGCCCGACGATCCGGCCCAGGAAGCTGACCGCCTCGTAGCCGGTGCTGCTGGTGTCCAGGACGCCGAGCGAGGAGGCCATCTGCGTGTGGGCCGCCTCGCGCGCACGCAGCGGTGCCGCTCCGATGAGCGCCTCCCGCCACTCGCCCAGCGTCGACAGCGCGCCGTCCACGATGAGCTCGCCGCCGGTCGGCAGCTCCGCGTACGCCCTGACCAGCAGCGCGACCCGCTGCCGCGGCGACATAGCCAGCCATGAGGGCAGCCCGATGACCAGCACGGGCACCCTGAGCAGGCCGGTGCGCGCGTACGTGGTGCCCAGGACCAGGTCCCTGACCGCCACCTTCTGGGGACGCTTGACGCCGATCCGGTCGGCCACCCGCTCCGCCATGCCGTACACCTGCCGGGCGGAGGAGGGGTCGAGGACCTCGGCGTCGGCGGGCAGGCGGCCGAGGCGTGGCCGCAGCATCCACCCGATGGCGATCAGCAGGGCGCCGAGCGCCCACGCCGGGGCGAGCTGGGCGTTGACCACGATCGTCCACCCGCCCAGCACGACGAAGGCCAGCGTCAGGGTGTGCACGACGAGAGCGAGGACCAGAGCCGCGAGCCACGTCGCGGACCGCTTCACAGACCGCTTCACAGGCTGATCGTAAACAGGCGAATGCCGTATTTCACGGCAATTCGGTGACCGGCCATGGGTCAGCGGCGGAGGAGGTCTTCCTCGTGCAGGTCGTACGGCTCCAGGCCCAGCGCTTCGGCCAGCCGTTTCTCGGCGATCGGCATGACCTCCTCGACCACGATCCGCCTGCCCGTCTCGGCGGACAGCGAGGAGACGCCCACGTCCGGGATGCCGCACGGGACGATCCGGCTGAACCACCGCGGATCATTGGCACAGTTGAGCGCGAAGCCGTGCATCGTGACGCCGCGCGAGACGCGGATGGCCACGGCGCCGAGCTGGCGGTCGGGCAGGCCGAGGCTGGTGTCGCCCGCGGCCCAGACCCCGGCCCAGCCCGGTATCCGCCGGGCCGTGACGCCGAAGTCGGCACAGATCTGGATCATCGTGTCTTCGAGCCGGCAGATGTAGCCGGTCACGTCGTCGATCTCGACGATCGGGTAGGCGACCAGCTGGCCGGGACCGTGCCAGGTGATGCGGCCCCCGCGGTCGACGTCGATCACGGGGGTGCCGTCGGAGGGGCGTTCGTGCGGGGCGGTGCGCTTGCCCGCCGTGTAGACGGGCGCGTGCTCCAGGAGCAGGACCGTGTCGGTCAGCTCCCGGGCCACCCGTTTGCCGTGCACCCAGCGTTGCAGCTGCCAAGCCTGCTCGTAGGGGACGTCGACACCGAGACGGACGATGGCCAATGCGTGGGGTTCGACCCCGTGCTTGGGGCGCATGGGTCCATTGTGCCGTTCCCTCACCCATCCAGGGTAATTCAGGTAGTCAGCAGTCGAGGCTCGATCCGGAACTCCTTTGCCCCGTCGGCCCCGTCATGCTCGACTTTGTAGGCGTATCCGGCCGGATCGGTGGTTACGGCCTGAATGAAATCGGTGCCCACGTAGTGCAGCGCCACGCCCTCGTCGGCGGCGTAGCCCTCGGGCAGCTCGCCGCTGGCCACCGACTGGTGCAGCAGCCGCCGGCGTTGCGGCTCGGAGTTGTAGTGGACTCCGCACGAGTAGGGCAGGAAGGCCAGGCCGTCGGCCCACACGTTGAGCTCGGGGCCGAAGGAGTCGGTGTTGCCGCCGACGTGCCAGCACAGCGCGCCCGCGCTCTGCCCGGACAGCACGACGCCCGACCGCCACGCCTCCTCGAAGGCCTCGTCGTAGCCGTGCAGCCGCCACAGGGCCGCCAGGTTGGCCACGCTGCCACCGCTGACATAGATCATGTCCTGCTCGAGCATCCAGGCCCGTGGATCCTTGACATTGGGCATCGGAAACACCGTCAGATGGCTCAGCTCGACGTCCCATCCGGCGAAGGCCCCGTACATCTTCAGCAGCCAGTCGGCGTCGTCGCCCATCGCGGTGGCGAGCAGCCCGAGCTTCGGCCGGTCCTGGCCGGTCAGGTCGAGGCCGTAGCGCAGCAGCGGGCTCGCCTCCAGAAAACCGTGACGCGCCGTCGGGCGGAACGACCCACCGCCGATGGCAAGAATGTGCGACTGGCCCGACCTGGTCATGTTGGTATCTCCCGCGTGGTAAAGGATGAACAGCACCTTAGAATATGGCGCTAGATTATGTCGCTCAAGGCCTCGTCGAGGTGGCTATGGGTGAATCCGTAGCCGCTGCCGGACAGTTTCGCGGGCAGAATCCGGTGACTGGGCAAGAGCCCTTCCCGTGCGAACTCTCCCAGGCCGATGCTCAGCGCGAAGGCGGGGACGGGCATCGGCACGGTGCCCTTACGCAGGGCTTTCCCGAGCGTGGTGGTGAACTCCGCATTGCTGACAGGATTGGGCGATGTCAGATTAACCGCCCCCACCAATTCCCGATTTTTCAGGATATGTAGTACTGCCTGAACCCAGTCGTCCTCGGATATCCAGGACCAGTACTGCTTCCCACTCCCGAGCGGCGCGCCGAGCCCCATCTTGAAAATGGGCAGCATCCGCCCAAGCGCCCCACCGCGCCCACTCAACACGAGCCCGGTACGCAACTGCGCGGTCCGGACACCGACCTCCCCGGCGGCCCTGGCCGCCCCTTCCCAGAGCTCGCACAGATCAGCCAGAAACCCGGTGCCCTTCCCCTGTGACTCGTCGATGACCCGATCCCCGGTATCGCCGTAGAAGTCCACCCCGGAGGCCGACACGAGCACCTCAGGCGGCCGGGACAGCTGCCGCAACGCGTCGACCAGCACCCGAGTCCCGTCGACCCGACTCTGCACCAGCTCCCGCTTGTACGCCTCGCTCCAGCGCTTGTCGGCGATGGGCGCTCCGGCCAGATGTACGACTCCTTCGGCCCCTTCGAGCACCGAAAGATCGATCACATCCTCCCGAGGCTCCCAGTAGGCCTCCTCATCGCTCTCGGGAGGCCGCCGCACCATCCTGACAACCCGCTGCCCCTGCCGTTGAAGCGCGTGCACCAACGGCCCCCCGAGCAGCCCGGACGCCCCCGTAACGATGATCGCCATACCCTCCACACTACGCCGGGGACCTCCCGCCACCCACCCGTTACCCGCCTGGAGTGTCGACCGTCTGATGCCCACCCGGCCACAACGGTCTTCGCGGGTCGGCGCTTCGCGCTTTGGGAGCTCAGGCGTAGCTTCCAGTCGGGCCGGGGGCCCGACCCCTGGAGGGCCTCGCTCCGCTCGGGCGTCTTCCTGAGACGCGGCTCCGCCGCGCGCTTCGCCCACGGCTTCGATTGTTGTCCAGATGGGGCAGGTGATGCCTTGGCCGATATCCAAGCCAAGGAGCGACCATGGATCCATGGAGGTCATTCCGATCAGCGAAGCCAAGGACCGGCTGACTGAGCTTGCCGACCGGGCCGCCCGCGAGCATGATCACTTCACGCTCACCCGGAACGGACGGCCGCATGCCGTTATCGTGTCCGTGGCCGAGTGGGAGTCCCTGCAGGAGACGCTCGAGATCCTCACTGACGCGGAAATGCGTGCCGACCTGGTCGAGGCCGCTGCCGCCGAGGCGGGCGGCGACGTTACCACCGAGGAGGAGATGACCGCCATCATGGCGGCTCGCCTCGGTAAGGCGAGTGCGTGAGCGACCGCGCATCGACGAAGACAAACACACCGTGACGATCCAGTCCATCAAACACCGCCGAGACGTCTACCGCCCATAGAGCCCGCTGCTGCCCACCCTTCCTGTCGGTGCGCGTCAGGTGGCCGGCGGAGATCGCGCCGCCACATGAGATATGTCAAGGGTGCGGGTGGACCAGGGTCGTGGAACCGCCGGGCAAAGGCCGCGTGAGACAGGGCCGCCGGTCTGCCCATCCTGGCTCGCCGTGGATGGTGTGCAGGGCGGTCGCAGCCGGATCGTACAGCGTCGCTGTCCAACCCCCGGCCACTTCAGCCTCCGGTCGGGATGTGCCCAAGCCAGTTGGCGATCAGTCGGCCGCCGGCCGACCTGGCGAGCGCGATGTCCCGACGACGGCCTCCTCGTCCGCTCTCAGTAGGGACAGCACCGGCGCCGTAGCGCGCCCAGACACTCGGTTTTCTCGCCACTCTCCCAGCTGAGGCTGATGATCCGCGGTAGAGGATTCCCTGGACGCCGCCGGGTTGGTCGGGCTACAGACGCGCCCAGGAGCTGCCGAGCCGAAGCCGTGCGAGGCATCTTCGGATCGCTTGAAAGTTCTTCGCGCGGGATGTCGATCCGCTCTCCCTCAGCTCGACGCGTTGGTAAGAGCACGACATGAGCAAGATCAAGCCCTCGGAACACCTGGGAGATGTCATGAGCACCGTGGTGATGCACAGCGTCGTGTCGGTGGACGGCTTCATCGCCGACGCACAGGATCAGGTCGGTCCGCTGTTCGACTGGTACTCCAACGGCGACGTCGTACTCGGAAAAGGTGACACGGGGAAGATCTCCCAGGTCTCGGCCGCGTACGTCCAGCCGATGTGGGCGAGCATCGGGTCGACGGTGATCGGGCGTCACCTGTTCGATATCACCAACGGCTGGGAGGGGTCGCCGCCGGCGGGCGAACACGTGGTCGTGGTGTCGCACCGGCCCAAGCCCGACGGGTGGCACCCCGAGGCGTCGTACCACTTCGTCGACGACGTGGCGCAGGCGATCGCGAAGGCCAAGGAACTCGCGGGGGAACGCACCGTCGCCGTGGCGGCGGGCGAGGTCGGCGGGCAGGCACTCGCCCTCGGCCTGGTGGACGAGGTGGCGATGGACGTCGTGCCGGTGGTGTTCGGCTCCGGCAAGCGGTACTTCGGATCGGTCGATTCCCGGCATCTGCTCGAGGACCCGCACACGGTGATCCAGGGCAACCGGGTGTTGCACCTGCTCTATCGAGTCCGCCGCTAGCGAGCTACGACGCCTTTCGAAGAGATGCGCTTCTGTTGCCGCCATCCCCGCCGGATGACGGCCGCGTGGCTCCGTCAGGCGAGGGACGGTCTGAGAGCACTGCGTAGGCGGATGCTGCGAAGTCAAGCCCTCCAGCCGCGTAGCGCGGCGGGGATCGTCGAGCGGAACGTGGTCTCGGCCGTGGCGGTGTCGAGCGCCCCGGCCAATTCGAGGGTCACCAGCCCGTGCAGGGTCACCCAGAGTGAGAGCGCGATGGAGGTCGCATCGCCCGAGAGCGCGGAGGCCGCCAGAGCGCGGTCTATCGCCTCGATGAGCGGCCTGACGGGATCGCCGGCCCCCACGTCACCGGATGGGTCGAAGCTCTGCACGCCGCCGAACAACACCGTGTAGAGGTGGCGGTGCTCGAGTCCCCACCGCCGGTACGCGACCGCGAGCGCGTAGAGGTCGGCGAGGGGGTCATCGGAGGCCGCCACCGCCGACAGTTCCTGGGACAGCCCGGCGACCGCTCTGCCGCGCACTTCGGCGATCAGCCCGTCCTTGCCGTCGAACAGCGAGTAGACGGCGGCGGTCGCGGTCCCGGCGGCGGCGGCCAGGGCGCGGATGGTGATCGATTCCCGTGGACGGGTCGCGAACATCTGGGTCGCGGACTCGATGAGGCGGTCCTTCACGGTCTCGTCGTTGGTTCTCGGTCTTCCCACGACGACCAGCCTAGCCGAGCTGGTAGCGTTTCCAAACGTCGTTCTGGAACAACGTTTGGAAAACGTAAGTGCCTCTCACTGTCCCCCTCCGCCTCATCGGCCGCCTGATCCTCGCCGTGCTCGCCGCCGTGGGGCTGGCCGGGCTGTTCCTCGCCCTCATCGTTCTGACGGATGGCGTGCGCGCGGGGCTCGCCGCCTGGCTGACCGCCTTTGGTGCCGGAGTCATCGCCGCACTGTGGCGAGGCCGCGGCCGTACCTGGCCGGGACGGCTGTGGCCCTTCGCGCCGGTGATCGTCGCCGCTGCGCTCACGGCGTCGGTCTGCATCCCCACCGCCCCCACGACCCGGCAGTATCCGCCCGACCTGTCATTCGTCGCGACGAGACACTGGAGCCTGAGCACGGGCAGCCGGGTCGCCGTCTACCACTATCCCCCCGCCGCCGGCGTCCCCCGGCACCCCACGCCGCTCGTGTACCTCCACGGAGGGCCCGTCCGTAACATCTCCGTGCTCGACCACCGATTCCTGCGAAGCCTGGCCGGACAGGGCTACGACGTGTACGCCTACGAGCAGCCCGGCGGCGGACGGAGCGACCTGCTGCCCATGGAGCAGTACACGATCTCCAGGTCCGTACGCGACCTCGCCGCCTTCATCGATCGCCTGGACAAGGGCCCGGTCGACGTCCTCGGATTCTCCGCGGGCGCGGTCGTGCTCACCCGGGCCCTGGCCACCGCGGACGTCGCCGTCCACGTGCACCGGGCGATCATCGCCGAGCCCGGCCCCATGGACGGCCCCACCGCGCTGATCAGCGGGCAACAGGGACGACCGTCCGCGCGCGGCCTCGCTCCGGCCCCGACCGGACCCCGGGCGACGAGCGTCCCCCGGTACGCCGTCGCGCTCGGCCTCATCCAGCTCGGGCTCCTCCCGCCCGACACCGGCCTGATCACGCAGGCCGAAGGCGTCAACGCCTTCAAGGCCGCCGATCTCGGCGGCGACACCGCCTCCGCCTACTGCGCGCGGGACGCCGGCCGCATTCCTGCCGAGGACACCGCGGAGAACTTCTCCTTCAGCGCCGCCGCGAGCCTCCGCATCAGGCAGACGATCAAGGACTCACCCTCCATCGTCTCCGAGCTGAAACGCTCCCGCACCCCCGCGATGCTGATGATCGCCGAATGCTCGTCACAGGTACGCCAATGGGCTACCGCCATCCTCGCCGCCGACCCCGCCATGGAGCGAACCCAATACATGCCCGGTGTCGGACACCACATGTGGAACGGCCTCGACGACAACAACGAGCGCGCCGCCGCCGTCATCACGGCGTTCCTCCAGGGCGAGCCGTCGCCCCTGCGGAACTACCCGACCCGCGCCGACATCTCCGCCTTCCTCCGCGACCACAGGTGAAGTCTGAGGAATACGCGGATGGGTGCCGACACTGGGATCAGCGCGCGTGCCTGCGCGGCGTCGGCCATCGCGCCCTCGATTTCGAGCAGCTCATCCATGTCCATCACGACCAGCCCGTTCGCCGCCCGCAGCAGGTACGGCAGCAGGGTCGTCTTTCCCGCGGCGGGAGCGCCCGCGAGCAGGCACAGAGGCGCGAGCCCACCGGCCGGTCGATCTCAGAGCTCTACCCGCAGGTGGCGCCGGCACGGTAGCTGTCGCGCAGGCGGTGTTCGGCGTCGGCGCTCACGCCGAGCTTGTCCAGGCCCAGCAACGCGGCGCCCACGGCCGGGGGCACATCCACCACACGGGCCGTCGCCTTCGGCGCCACCCGGTGACAACCGGCGTGGACGCGGTCGAGCAGGTACTCATCGCCACCCGCGAGGACGCCGCCCCCCAGCACGATGTCCACGGGAATGTGGAGCAGGTCCAACCGGCGCAGCGCCGCCGACGCGAGCAACACCACCTCCTCGGCCAGCCGGTCGACCACCTTTCTGGCCACGGTGTCGCCGGCCCCCGCGGTCGCCAGCAGCAGCGGATTGAGCTCCTGGAGCCGGGCGCGGCCGACCTCTCCGAAGTGGAGCCGCTCGACGAGGTCGGCCACGGAGGACACGGCGAAGTGATCGGTCACCACCCGTCGCAGCGCGGTGTCAGGGCCGCGGCCGTCTTCGGCCCGTACCGCCCGCCACAACGTCTCGTCGCCAAGGAACGAACCCCCGCCCCAGTCGCCGGACAGTCGGCCGATCGCGGGGAAGCGCAAGGTCCTGCCGTCCGGCGCCACGCCGACGCAGTTGATGCCTGCCCCGCAGACCACGGCGACCCCGTGCCCGGGGGTGCCGGCGCGCAGCAGCGCGAAGATGTCGTTGTCGACGGTGATCTCCTGCGACCAGCCCAGCTCGGCCAGCTCTCGCGTCAGCGCCTGCTGTTCCCGGCTGAAGTCGACTCCGGCGAGGTAGGCCGCGGTGTGCCGGGCGTACGGGGGGCGAGCCGCTGGATCGAACTGCCGGGCCGCCTGCCGGACCAGCGCGTCGAGAGCGGCGGCACTGGCGGCGACCCCTACGCTTTGCGCCGACGCTCCGGGACCGCGCACCCGCGACAGCACCGTGCCGTCGGCGGCGACGAGGAGGACGTCCGTCTTCGAGTTGCCGCCGTCGATCGCCAGCACTCCGTCGATCACGCCGCCGCCCAGGGCAGGAAGTCACGGTTGACGGAGACCAGCCGGTCGGCCAGGGTCGCCGCCTGGTCGATCTGCCCGATGAGCGGGTGCGCCATCAGCGCGTCGAACACCCGGTCACGGCCGCCGTGCAGCGCCGCCTCCAGGGCGAGACTCTCGTACGCGCTGACGTGGGCGACCAGCCCCCTGATGGCCGGCGGCAGCGGGGCCACCGGCAGTGGCGCCGGGCCGGTGCCGGTGATCCGGGCGGGGACCTCGACCACGGCGTCCTCGGGCAGGAACGGCAGGGTGGAGCCGTTGCGGGTGTTCACCACCTGCACGTCTCCCTTGTCGCCCAGGAGGGAGGCCACCAGCCGCACCGCCGCCTCCGAGTAGTAGGCGCCACCCCGTTGCTCCAGCAACGCCGGTTTGGCGACCAGGCTGGGATCGCGGTACATCTGAAGGAGGCGGTGCTCGATCTCGCTCACCGTCTCGGCTCGTGACGGGCCCTGCCGGTCGGCCACGATCGCGTCGTGACGGTAGTAATACTTCAGGTAGTAAGACGGTATGGCGCCGAGCCGGCGCATCACGGCGACCGGGAGCCCGACGTGGTCGGCGAGCTGGTCGGCATGATCGGACAGCAGCCGGGGAAGCACATCCACCCCGTCGACGCGTACGGCACGCACCCAGGTCAGATGGTTGAGCCCGGCGTGTTCCAGCGTGATCGTCTCCGGCGCGACGCCCAGTCGCTCCGCCACCCAGCGCTCGAAGGTGATGGCGACGTTGCAGAGTCCCACCGCACGGTGACCGGCGTTGAGCAGCGCGCGAGTGACGATGCCGACCGGGTTGGTGAAGTCGACGATCCAGGTCTTCTCGCCGGCGATCCGCCGTACCCGCTCGGCGATGTCGAGGACCACCGGCACCGTGCGCAGCGCCTTGGCCAGGCCCCCCGCACCCGTGGTCTCCTGACCGACGCACCCGCATTCCAGCGGCACGCTCTCGTCCGTCACGCGGGCGGCCTGGCCGCCGACGCGTAGTTGGAGCAGTACGGCGGCGGCCCCGTCGGCACCGGACTCGAGATCGGCGGTGAGGCGTACCTTGGCCGGATGGCCCGCGTGATCGAGGAGGCGGCGCGCGAACTCGCCCACGACCTCGAGCCGCTCGGTGTCAGGGTCGACCAGCGCGATCTCCTCGATGTCGAGGGCGGCGTGCCGATCGGCGATCCCGCTGACCAGTTCCGGGGTGTAGGTGGAGCCGCCTCCGACGATGGTGAGTTTCAACCCTTGACTCCTGTGAAAGTGATGCCTCGGACGAAGGATTTCTGAGCGAGTACGAAGAGGAGGATGACCGGCAGCATGACCACGACCGTGGCGGCCATCGTGAGGTTCCACTGCACCTGGTGCGCGCCCCGGAACGAGGCCAGGGCCAGCGACAGGGTCCACTCGTCCGGGTTCTCCCCGGCGTACAGCAGTGGCCCGAAATAGTCGTTCCAGGTGTACATGAAGCAGAACAGGGAGATCGCCGCGATACCGGGCCGGGTCATCGGGAGCAGGACGCGCAGCAGCGTCCGCAGGTCGCCACAGCCGTCAACGCGGGCGGCGTCGAGGTAGGACTGCGGGACCGTGAGGAAGAACTGCCGCAGCAGGAAGATGCTGAACGCGTCGATCAGGAAGTACGGCAGGATCAGCGGCCACAGGGTGCCGGTGAGGTGGAGGCGGGCCCACAGGATGTAGAGCGGGACCGACAGGACCTGCGGCGGGATCATCATGGCGGCGATGATCACCAGGAACACCGCCTGGCGGCCGCGCCAGCGCATCCGGGCCAGGGCATAGGCGGCCGGCACGCTGGACAGCAGCATCCCGGCTACGGCGAGCAGCGAGTACATCATGCTGTTGCCCAGATACCTCAGCAGCGGCGCGGTGCGGAACACCTCCGCGAAGTTCGCCGGATGCCAGGACCGTGGCCACAGATCGGCCGTCAACGCCTGCCCGTCCGACATGAACGCGGTGAGCGCGACGAAGACCAGTGGCAGGACGAACATCAGCCCGAGGGCCAGCGCGATGCTGTGCACCGCGATCCAGCGCATGACGCCGCGCCGGTTCGACCGGCGGTGCGCCGGGCCGGGCCGGGACGTCGAGCCGGAGGCGACGTCGGCAGGGGTGGTCACGGTGGCCATCACGCCACCTCCTCAGCATGGGAAGCACGGCGCAGACGGTGCACGAAGAACACGGTGAACACCGTCGAGACCACGAAAAGGGCGATGGACATGGCTGACGCGTAGCCCATGTTGTAGTAGTGGAACCCCTGCTGGTAGAGCCAGACGGGGAAGGTCAGCGTCGAGTTGTCCGGATAGCCGATGGCCCGCCTGCTGCCGGCGATGTCGGCCGACCCGGAGGCCACCGAGGCCGCGACCACCGCCTGGGTGAAGTACTGCAGCCCGAGGATGATGGAGTTGATCACTCCGAAGACGAGCACGGGCGTGATCGCCGGAAGCGTGACGTGCCAGAAGCGGCGTACCGAGCCCGCGCCGTCCAGGGACGCCGCTTCGTAGAGCTCACCGGGCACGTCGAGCATCCCCGCCATGATGATGATGATCAGCTCGCCCGAGGCCCACAGGGTGAGCAGGGTCAGCGCGGGTTTGGCCCAGGCGGGGTCGCTGAACCACAGCGGCCCGGAGACGCCGAACCAGCTCAGCACCGTGTTCACCGGCCCGGTGCCAGGATTGAACAGGAAGGTGAAGGCCAGGGTGGCCGCTACCGGCGGAGCCAGCGCGGGCAGGTAGATCAGCGTCCGGAACAACCCCGCGCCGTTTCTGACCCGCACCAGCACGGCCGCGACCCCGGTGGCGAAGACCAGGCGCAGCACGGTGATGATGACGACCAGCCACACGGTGTTGAAGGCCGCCTTCCGGGCCAGCGGATCGCCCCAGAGAAGGAAGACGTAGTTGCGCAGCCCGACCCACACCGGGGTGTTGAGCAGGTCGTAGCGGGTGAAGGAGTAGTAGACCAGCGCGAGGAGCGGGTAGGCGACGAACAGCGCCAATCCGGCCAGCGCCGGCGCCATGAAAGCCAGCGGCCGTATCCAGTGTCCCGGCCGCGGCCGGATCCACCTGGTGAAGGTGGATCCGGCCACATGCGTGGTGCGCGGTGCGGCGGTCATCAGCGGTCAGCTGCCGAGTTGCGCGTCGGCGTCGATCTGCGCGCCCGTCTTGGCCAGCCCCGCCTTCAGATCGGGGACGCCACCGCCCTGATAAGAGATGGAGAAGTCCTCGGCGGACTTGAGGTAGGCGCCGCCGTTCGCGCTGGCCGGGTTCGTGGCCAGGTTCGGGTTGGCGAAGATGTCGAGGAAGGTCTTGAAGTGGGCATCCTTCTGCAACGTCGGATCCTGCAGCGCGGGGACCGTGGACGGGACGTTCTTGAGGCCATGGGCCAGTTCCTGCAGAGCACCGGAATCCGTCGACAGATACTTGAGCAGTTCCCAGCCGGCGCCGGCGTTCTTGGCGCCCTTGGGAATCCCGATGATCGTGCCGGTGGTGTAGCCACCCCCATAGAGCTCAGGCTTGTTGTCCGCGACCGGGAACGGAGCCGTGGCGTAGTCCAGCTTGGGCGCCTCGGCCTCGATGAAGGCGGTGCGGAACTCGCCGTCCATCACCATGGCGATCTGCCCCTTTTCAAAGGCATGGTCCGGTGAATACTCCTGGCCGAGACCGGCCGTGAACTTCGCCAGCTTGTCGCGCCCGTAGAAGTCGGTGAACTTCTTCCCCCACTCGAGCATCGCCTGCCACTGGGGGTCGGTGCCGAGAGCCGACTTTCCGTCCTGGCCCGCCCACTGGGCGCCCCAGTTGGCCGCCCACATCTGCACGTGGTTGGCGTAGAAGCCGATCGTGGGCACGAAGCCGGCGACCTTGATGGACCCGTCGGGATTGAGCACCGTCAGCTTCTTGGCGTACTCGAACAGCTCCGACATCGTCTTCGGGGGCGCGCTGATGCCGGCCTTGGCGAACATCGCCTTGTTGTAGTAGAGGCCGTACACGTCGGCGAGCAGCGGCATCGCGCAGCGCGTGCCCTTGAATTCGGTGTACGCGCGGGTGGCGGCGGGGAGCTGGTTCAGGTCCACTTTGTCGCGGGCGATGTAGGCCTTGAGGTCCTGCCAGGCGCCGCCGGAACAGAACTGGCCGATGTTGTCGGTGGAGAAGGAGATGGCGACGTCTGGAGGGTTTCCTCCTCTGATCGCCTGGGCGACCTTGTCGTCGTCCTGGCTGCCCTGGTTCTTGACAGTGATGTTCGGGTGCTTGGCCTGGAAGCCGTCCAGCACCTTCTGGAGCACGCCCAGCTCGCGACCGCTGAACTTGCTCCAGACGCTGAGGGAGACCTTCTCGTCGGCGCTCGGCGCGTTGGCCGTACCCGATGAGCTGGTCTCCGGGCCACACGCACTCGCCAGGAGCGCGAATGCCGCACACGCCGCCGCGACACCGATTCGTCGCATCGAAACCCTCCAAGGGGGTGAACTGCTGACCCGCCGCCATGGTCAGGTCAAGGGGTTGAGGCTGTCGTCAGGAATGGATGGCGAACACCTCTTCGCGCGCCCCGGCCAATGCCAGCCGCAGCGCGCCTGAGCGAACCGGGTTACCGGTCAGCAGGCTTGGTCGAATCGTCGGCCGGGGGAGGACGAGTTCGCCCAGTTCCTCGGTGACCAGGCCGCACAGGACGCTGCCGCCGGCCCTGCCGACGTCGCCGGTGAGGACCACCAGCTCGGGATCGACCACTGACACCACACCCGCCACGGCCAGCGCCACCCGGCGCGCCAGGTCACGGAGAAAGGCCGACCGGGCGACCGGGTCCGTGCCGAGATCCTCCGCGAGCAGCTTCTCCAGATCGTCTCCGGCGAGCCCGTGCGCGCGGGCCAGCTCCATCACCGCCCTGATGCCGAGCACGTCACCGATTCGCCGGCCACCGCTCACGCCGGAGGGCGGGCAGGGCATCCAGTCGATCTCGCCGGCGCCACCGGACGCGCCCCGTAACAAACGCCCGCCCGAGACCACCGCCGCACCGATCCCTCGCCCCATCCAGATCAGCACGAAGTCGTCGACCCCGACGGCTTGGCCGACCGCCATCTCGTCGAGGGCGACCAGGTTGACGTCGTTCTCGACGGCCACCGACGTGTCGAGCGATCCTGACAGCCGGTCCAGGACGTCGAAGCCCTGCCACGGCGGCAGGTGCGGGGCGAAGCCCAGGTGCCCGGTGCGCGCGTCCACCGAGCCGGGCACTCCCACAACGACTCGGCGTAGCTGCCCAGTGGTCAGGCCGACCTCGGCGGTGGCGACGGAGAGCGCACGGCACAGATCCTCGACGTCGAGGTCCGCCTCCTCGCCGGGGCGGTATCGGTGCTCGGCGACGATCTCCCCGCAGATGTCGGACACCGCTATGTCCAGCGCGCGCGGGGTGAGGTCGACCGCCGCCACGTAGGCCAGCGCGCCGTTGACCGCCCAGCGTTGCGCGCGCGGCCCTTTTCCGCCCTCCCGGAGCCCCGCACGCCGTACGTGACCACTTTCCGCCAGCCGAAGCAGGAGGTCGGCTGTCGCCGGTTTCGACAGGCCGATGTGGGCTTCCAGCTCCAATCGGGTCAGCGGCCCTCGATCGAGCAGAGCCAGCAGCGCCGCGCGGTCGTTGATCCGGCGCAGCAGCTGAGGGCTTCCCCCTCGCTGTTCCACGTGGGACTCCCTTACTATCTGGGAACTTCCCAGACTATTGCCGAGGAATGTACCTCACGCACATCGGCCCACGTCAAGAGGCCATAGCAAGAGAATCGAACAGCGAGCGCTGTCGAAAGACGCCGTCGAGCGTCAGTGGATCAGACGTTCAGGGCCGCTGACCGTGGCGCGGTCGGTCAGCGTTCGGCCGCCAGGGTGACGCCCAAACCGATGAACACGCTCCCGGTCGCGGCGTCGATCCGGCGGCGCACCGCCTGACGGCCGTGCAGCCAGCCGCCGATCCGCCCGGCCAGCACGCCGACCGTCGCGTCGGCCAGGAACTCCAGGACGATCAGGATGGCGCCGAGGACGGCGAACTGCAGCCAGACCGGCCCCGCCGCGGGATCGATGAACTGCGGAAGGAAGGCGACCATGAACGTGAACGTCTGCGGATTGGCCATGGAGGAGACCACGCCGTTGAGGAAGGCACGCCGGCCGGACATCCCGCGGCCGGCCGGATCGTCGGCCGGGCTGTTCTTGCGGTTGCGGATCATCTGGACGCCGAGATAGATCAGGTACGCGGCGCCGGCGAACCGTAGCACCGTGAACACGACCGGGAACGTCGTCAGCAGCACGGCGAGCCCGGCGGCGGCCGCGGCGATGTACAACGCGTCACCCGTGATCACGCCGACCGTGGCCAGTAGCCCGGCGCGCGGGCCGCCCCGCAGACCGCATCCCAGCACGAACAGCATGTCGGGCCCGGGGGTGATCAGAGCCACGATGGTGGTCGCGGTGAAAACGGCGAGCAGGTGCGGATCGATCGGCATGCGATGATCTTTCCACCTCTGGTGCCGGCGCACCGCTCCGGGGGACGCGGCTCGGGGGGTGCCAGAGGCGCCCGATCAGCTGTCAGGCGGCGTACTGCGGGTAGCCGTAGCCGACGACCTGGGAGGTGGGACGGACGCGCTGCTCGACCTTACCGTTGCCGGTGTTGCCCTCGATCGTGGAGATCGTGCCGTTGCCGTTGTCCTTGACCACGAAGCCGACGTGGCTGATGGAGCTGAGGTCCTTGCTGCCGCTCCAGGAGTAGAAGACCACGGCGCCGGGCTTGGCCACGGTGCCCCAGCGATGGTTGGCGGCGAACCACTTGGCGTGGGCGACGGTGTAGGCGTCCCAGCCGACCTGGGAGCGGGCGCCGCTCTCCTCGCCGACCCAGGAGACGAACATCGAGCACCAGGCGGCGTTCAGGTAGTCCTGCCTGCTGCCGCCGTCACGCTGGACGGTCTCGGCGGCGCGGGGTGAGTTCACGTACCACTGCTGGAACTTGGTGCCGCCGCCGTTGGCGTCCTCGGTCGTGCCGACCTGGGCCTTGGCCAGGTTCAGGACCTGCTGGGCGGTGACGTTCACCTTGGCCTCGCCGTTCCTGCCGCCCTGCGCGGAGGCGGGGGCGGCCTGAGCCGCGATGGGGGTGTGCCCGGTGGGGGCCGTGGCGGCGTTCGCCGCGGTGTGGGCGCCGAGGGCGGCGGCGGTGAGGGTCGCGCCGAGCGCGATCTTGGCATAGCTCATCTTGGGGGTGCGGATAATGATGATTGCTCCTTGCTTCCATACCGCTTGCCGGGTTAGCTGACGGGCTCGGGCGTGGAAGCTGCCCTACGGCACGTTGACGTGCCGATTAGCCCCGATCGAGACATGGGTCCCCGGTCCCGCGCACAGGCGGGTTCAGCGGTCACAGGTGAGGTCCTGTGATGCGTGTAATGGGTATGACGTCCGTACTCGGACTTTGGCGGCGCGGCCAGAGGGATACTCACGGTCTAGGCCAGGCGCACAGACGGGTACAACGCACCCCTGACCTGGGTAATTCCATCACAATGAAATCGCCACGCCCGGCCCGGCCGGCTCGTCGATCCGTCAAGCGGCGGGGGTGCCTTGTTGAAGTCACGCCCGGGCGCATCTGACAAAGGTTCGCGTACGGTCTACCGGCGCCGACGGCCCACTGCTGCGGCTTGAATTGACGAGCAGGACCGCTCGCTCCCTCACCGGTCGTCGCGCTGAACCGGACCGTGCCGGTGTCGATGGTCCATGGACCGGCGGTCGCACTGGCGCTGGTCGAGGCGCTGGAGCAGGACGGTCGGCTCTCCCGCTACCAGTACCTGCCGGCGATCAAGGCAGTCCTGCTGCGGCGCCTCGGCCGCACGGACGAGGCGGCGGCCGCGTACCGGCAGGCGCTGGAGCTGACCGGCAACGAGGTCGAGCGGGCCTTCCTCGCCGGGCGTCTTACTGATCAGGGGGACGGCCCCACGTAAGGGACAAGCCCGGTCCGCGCAGGTCAGCGCGGCGAGTTGTCACGGAGAGCGCGTTCGAGCGGGATCGGCCGAAGACGCTTGACGAATATCCGCGATCGCTGCCTGGACCAGCGGCGCGAGCCGCCTGACCAGCCGGGGGTCGTCGGCGGTGATGAGCCGTGCCAGCACCGGCCCAGAGCGGATCAGGACGGTGTCCGGCGTAAGGTCCAGCGCGAAGCCGGGGACCTGGTAGAGCCCTTCCGCGAGCCGCTTGACCGGCCATTGGTCCGACCGATACCCGGCGAGCACGCTGTCGAGCACGGCCACCGCCTCCTCCTCCGAGGGGGCCACCCAGTCGATCCGCAGCGTGATCACCGGGTCGTGATCGCCGGGCGGTACGAGGTCGCAGCTGACCGGATGGGGAAAGGCCGTCGCGTCCAGCCGGCGCGTACGCGGATAGGCCCGGTAGCCGAGGCCGGCCAGCGGGCCGGCGGCGAGCGGCAGCGGAGCGCACGCGTCCGGCCAGGCCGCCGCCGGGACCCCGGCCAGTTCCTCCGGGCCGGGCCCCGCCGGGGGCGTCAGCCGGTAGGCGGTGACGCGCCCGCCCGTTTGGGTGTGGTGGTAGGCGAAGACCACGTCCTGGGCCATTCCGAGGAGATCCGTACCCCCATCCCCGGCGGCGATGGGCAGGCTGCGCATGCTGCCGTCGCCGGGGTTCACGAGGGTGACGAAGTACGGCATGGGCCATTGGGGGTCACGGCCGTACCAGTCCGCCGTCCTGGGGAAATTCCGCCGCAACGGCAGCAGGATGCCGCGCTCGGCGCTGCCGGACGCCTGCGACCCGTCCCCGGCCCACAGGGGCGCGCCGGTGGCGGCGTCGACCGCGGCGAGCCGGTTCTCGCCGGCATCGACGGCGATGGCGTTCCCGTCGATGCCGAACGCCTCCCCCTTGAGGTGGAACTCCCGCAGGAGGCGGCCGCCCGGCGCGTAGAGGCGGGAGACGTCGCCCGTGGTGACCAGCGTCCTGCCGTCGTCGGCGGCGATGGCAGAGGAGGCGACGGGGTCATCCGGATGGGCGGTGACGGCGCGCTGCCAGATGACGCGGCCGGTGGCGGCGTCGATCGTGGTGAAGTTCCAGTGGCCGTCCGCGCAGCGGCGCCCGAGCTGTGTCACCGGTCCCGCGTCCACGAAGATGTCGCAGCCGGCCGCCAGCGTGTGACGCCAGCGTTCCCGCCCCGTGAGCGGGTCGAACCCGACGAGCTGCCGCTTGTCGGCGGTCACGGCGGTGACCGTGAGCGGCGTGAGCATGACGCCGGAGCTGATGATGTTGTCGCCCGTCGCTTCCCCTTGGGGGTCGGGTACGGCGGTTCGCCACAGTTCCGCTCCCGTGCGCGGGTCGTATCCGGCGAGAACGCGCCTGGCTGAGCGCTTGTCCTCATGGTGCAGGACGAGGACGCCCTGGACGAAGCCGGCGTCCGCCACCCGGTGCCCGGGCGGCGCGGGGATGGCCGCCCTGACCGCACCTGTACGGGGATCGCGCAGATCGACGCCCGAGGCGCCCGGCATGACGACGGCGGCATCGCTGAAGGCGTACGGTCCGGTCTCGAACGCCTGCACAGGCCGGTCGCTGGGCACGGACCAGGCGGCCACCAGCCGCTGGGGCCGCAGGCCTGGTGTGGGCCCCGGTCTGGCGGTGCCGGGGGCGGCGTCGGCGGCGAGGAGCGCCGCCAGGACGAGTGCGGCGGCCATCACCGTCACCCGGCGCACCGTTCAGCAGCCCTTCGAGCGGGGGAAGATCTCGCACTTGTCCGCCCGGCCGCCCAGCCGCCACGTGGTCCCGCCACCCACGTAGACGCGCGGGTAGCGGCGGTGGTCGCGGGCCGCGCCGGTGACCCGGAAGCCGGCGCCGTCCGGGCGGCGGACGACCTGCTCGTAGCGGCGGCCGTCGGCGACGATCGTCGCGACGAGCTCGAACTCGTAGGCGGCCTTCGCAGCCGTGAAGCTCAGGCGCAGCGTCTCCTGTTCGCCGCGATTCAGCAGGATCTGCTTGGCGGTGAAGTACGGCTTGCGGTCGGTGCCGCGCAGCAGCCTGTCGGTCCCGTCCAGGTTCGCGTGGAGGGCGATGACGTCCCCCTGGCCGGCGGTGACGGGGTGGAAGTAGGTGCCGGTGAGCAGGGGCAGGGTCTTCAGCACACGCGGCCGGATGTCGACGATGCGGGTCTGGCTGCGGCCGCCCTCGGCGACGATGACGATGTCGAGCCGTCCGACGGGGCCGCCGCCGTACTTGGCGACGAGGGCGGGGAACCTGTCCGGCTCGGTCAGCAGTGCCGCCCGGTCCGCCGGGTCGTCGATCGGGTGTTCCACGGCGACGTCGCTCTCGTACGGGCCGTCGATGAGGAGGAAGCGGACGGGATCGGCCGCGATGACCCGGTCCACCAGGTTGCGCCCCTCTCCGGGGAGCCAGGCGATGAGCAGCGCCGCGACGACGGCGCTGGCGACGCCCGCCGCCCAGGTCGTCCGGCTGCGGAGGAACGCGCGCAGCCGGCTCGGTGGCGGGTCCGTCGTCTCGGTGGAGCTGCTCACAGCCGATGGCTCCTTTCGCGCGCGGCGCCGATGCCGGGTGGCGGCCGCGCCGCCCTACCTGGGCAGGCAGGCGCGCACGCCGCCGCCGGCGCCGCGGTTGAAGGCGGACAGGCGTTGCGCCGTGGTCCCGTGGTCGCTCGTGTTCGTCCACGGTGTTCTGTCGCCGAGGCGGTCGTACGCCGTGGCCAGCTCGTCGACGTCACCCTTCTCGAACCGCAGGATGCCGTCCTCGGCCGCCCCGTAGAGCGTCGCTCCCGCCAGGCAGTCGGCCTGCAGCTCGTAGGCGTTCCACACCAGCGAGCGGATGAGCCGCCGCTGGACGGCGTGCCCCCACTCGTGGGCGACGACCTGGTAGACCCAGGAATCCCCATAGCGGTAGCCGCGGCGCATGAAGTCGACGTCCCAGGCGATGTAGTCACCGGCCGGGCAGTAATGCGCGTTGTTGAGATCAACTCGCTTGATCCCACAATACGGAGCTTTTCGCCCCTTGCTGGAATAGCCGCCGAATACCGCCGGCTTCGAATATCTCCCCATGAAGAACTCGTTCCAGTGGGTCGCCCAGAATCGGTCGACCACGGTGACGGCGGTGGCGATGTCCCCGTCCATGCCGTCGCCGCCACGTTGCTGCTGGTTTCGGCCGGCTGCCAAGCCAGGGCCGCCTGACGCCACGAGCGAGGTGGCGGCCAGCACGACGGCAACCAGCCAGGTCAATAATCGCCGCACCGGCGATCCCTCCCCTTGGTGACCTGGTCCCTCCCCACGTTATACCTCGCGTTTCCCGGCCACGAGAAGATCTGTCATGGATTTGACATGATCGTCTGCTTGATTGCCATTTCAGATGTTAGGAATACCGGGTTCGCGGCATTCCGCGGAAATAGCCAGATGCGGCGGGCTTTCCTCTCCGAGCGTCTTACTGATCAGGGAAACGGCCCCACGCAAGGGATCGACGCATCAGCGGGTGAGCGACGGGAAAGCAGGCATCCGGTGAAATCACCACGTGCGTGGTTGCCCTGTCACGCTGGGCGCGCAGCAGGACCTTGCCGTGCCGATACGAGGGGTGACGGGCGTAGCGATCAAGGTGCACTATCCGTATCAAGCGGGTCGCGCCCGGCGAGAGCGTCTCCAGAGCTCCCACCAACAGCTCAGCCGCTCGTTCTTCCTTGCCGGTCACACCGCATGAGCCCTCACCCCGGTGGTCTCGGGCGTGCCACGAGTAGAAACCATCCATGTCCGACTGCATGGATCCATCACAACCCTGCGTAGCCGTATGCGCACAGGAGAGAATGGAGGAGAGAAGCGGAGAGCCCCCACGCATCTACCGGGAATCCACCCACACCGAGGAGACCGGCCGGAAGCTGCTGACTGTCATCGGCGAATACGCGCAGATCGCCGGATGGATCGCCTCCGACGCCGGTCGGCACCAAGAGGCCGCACAGACGTACGGGCTTGGCATGAGCGCGGCCCGTGAGGCGGGCGACACCACGTTGGAGTCCAACCTCGTCGGCTCACTCGCCTACCAGCTGGCGAACATCGGTGACCCGAGCGAAGCCGCGGCGCTGGCCACCGCTGCCGTAGAAGCCGCGGGGCCGCACGCTCCGGCTCGTGCCCGCGCGCTGGCGTGGGATCGGCTGGCTTGGGCGCGCACCCGCGAGGAGGACGCCCAAGCGGCGATCCGGGCCCTGGGGGAGGCCGGTGACGCGTTGGCCGCCGACCGTGGGCAGTACGGTCCCGCCTATTTGTATTGGGTGGACACCAGGGAGCTCCAGATCATGGAGGCGCGTGTCCAGACGGAGTTGCGACGGCCGTTGCGGGCAGTGCCGTTGCTGACTGAGGTGCTCTCCCAGTACGACACCGCTCACACGCGGGAACTCGCGCTCTACCTGTCGTGGCTGGCCGTGGCTCTCACAGACGCGAACGAGCCGGAGGAAGCGGCGAAAACCGCGCGGCGGATGCTGGAGCTGTCGGCAGACGTGGCCAGCGACCGCACGGCCGACCGGGCGCGGGTGGTTCTGGACAGGCTTGAGCCGTATGACAGCGTTCCGGAGGTACGCGAGCTTCTGGCGAGCTACCCGCTTGGAGCGTGACGAGGCGTAGCCAGGGCCGGGGAAGGTGATCCCCGGCCCTGGCGCGCATGAACTACGCGAGTCCCAGCTGGGCCTCGAAACGACCCTCTTCGAGGCGCCGCTTCACGGTGGTCAGGAAGCGGGCCGCGTCAGCGCCGTCCACGAGACGGTGGTCGTACGTCAGCGCCAAGTACACCATCGACCGAACGGCGATGACCTCACCCTCGGCGGTGTCGATCACGACGGGACGCTTCACGACGGCGCCGGTGCCGAGCATGCCGACCTGCGGCTGGTTCAGGATCGGCGTGTCGAACAGGGCGCCGCGGCTGCCCGTGTTGGTCAGCGTGAACGTGCCGCCGGTGATCTCGTCGGGCGTCACCTTGTTGGCGCGGGTGCGCTCGGCCAGGTCGGCGGTCTTGCGGGCGAGGCCGGCCAGGTTGAGGTCGCCGGCGTTCTTGATGACCGCCGCGATCAGGCCGCGCTCGGTGTCGACCGCGATGCCCAGGTGCTCGACGTCGAAGTAGGTGACCTCCATCGTCTCGTTGTTGATCGTGGCGTTGAGCTTCGGGTGCTGCTTGAGCGCCTCGATGGCCGCCATCTCGAAGAACGGCATGAACGACAGCTTGACGCCCTCGCGGCGCAGGAAGTCGGCCTTCGCCTGGTCGCGCAGCCGGGAGATCTTGGTGACGTCGACCTCGACGACCGTGGTGAGCTGCGCCGCGGTCTGCAGCGACTCGACCAGACGCTTGGACATGGTCTGCCGCAGTCGCGACATCTTCTCCGTACGGCCGCGCAGCGTGGTGTCGACCTCGACGGGCTCGGGAGCGGCGGCGACCGCAGCCGGCGCGGCCTGAGCGGGCGCGGCGGCGGGAGCCGGAGCGGCCTGGGCGGCGGCGGGAGCCGGGGCGGCGGCCTGCTCGCGCTGCGACTTGGCGGCCTCCAGGACGTCCTGCTTGCGGATGCGACCGCCCACGCCGGTGCCGGTGATCGCCTCGAGGTCGACACCGTGCTCGTTGGCGAGCTTGCGCACCAGCGGCGTCACGTAGGGGCTGTCGCCCGAGGACGGCAGCGGGGTCGGCTCCGAGGCGGCCGGGGCCTGCTGGGCGGGCGCCGGAGCGGCCGGAGCCTGCTGGGCCGGAGCGGGCGCGGGAGCCGGAGCGGGCGCTGGCGCGGGGGCCTGAGCCTGGGCAGGGGCGGGCTGCGGGATCGAGGAGGCCGGCGCGGGAGCGGGGGCCGGCTCGGGCTCCGGCTGCGGCTCGGGCTGCGCGGCGGGGGCCGGCGCGGCCTCCTGCGTGGCGGCGCCGCCGGCCTGGCCGTTCTCGTCGATGACGGCGAGCTCGGCGCCGACCTCGACGGTCTCGTCCTCAGCGACGACGATCTTGGTGAGGACGCCGGCGGACGGCGACGGGATCTCGGTGTCGACCTTGTCGGTCGACACTTCGAGGAGCGGCTCGTCGGCCTCGACGCGCTCGCCCTCCTTCTTCAGCCAACGGGTCACCGTGCCCTCGGTGACGCTCTCGCCGAGCTGGGGCATCTGTACAGAGACCGGCATCGTTATCTTCTCTCGCGTTCTGATTTCGAGGGCTTGAATTAGTTGTGTACGTGCAACGGCTTGCCGGCCAGGGCCAGCATCGCCTCACCGACGGCCTCGGACTGGGTCGGGTGGGCGTGGATGAGCTGGGCGACCTCCGCGGGCAGCGCCTCCCAGTTGTAGATCAGCTGACCCTCGGTCACGAGCTCGCCGATGCGGCGGCCCACCATGTGGACGCCCACGACGGGTCCGTCCTTCTGGGCGATGACCTTGACGGCACCCGCGGTGCCGAGGATCTGGCTCTTGGGGTTGCCCGCGAGGTCGTAGACCTGTTCGACGATCTCGATGCCTCGCTCGGCGGCCTGCGCGGACGTGATGCCCACGGAGGCGACCTCGGGGTCGGAGTAGGTGATCCGCGGCACGCCCGCGTAGTCGATGGCGGGCGGGTTGAGTCCGGCGATGTGCTCGGCCACCATGATGCCCTCGGCGAACCCGGCGTGGGCCAGCTGGAGGGTCGGGATCAGGTCGCCGATGGCGTAGACGCCGGGGACCGAGGTCTGGCAGTGCTCGTCGACCACGACCGCGCCGCGCTCGACCGTGATGCCCTGCTCCTCGAAGCCCATTCCGGCCGAGACGGCGCCGCGGCCGACCGCGACCAGCAGCAGCTCGGCGTCGATGGTCTTGCCGTTGGCGAGCGTGACGACCACGCCGGTGTCGGTGGTCTTGACGCCCTCGAAGAAGACGCCCAGCTCGTACTTGATGCCGCGGCGGCGGAAGGCGCGCTCCAGCAGCTTGGAGCTCGACTCCTCCTCGGTCGGCAGCAGGTGGGGCAGCGCCTCGACGATCGTGACCTCGGCGCCGAACGAGCGGTAGACGCTGGCCAGCTCGACGCCGATGACGCCGCCGCCCAGCACGATCACCGAGGAGGGCACGCGGTCCATCCTCAGCGTGTGCTCGCTGGTGATGACGCGCTCGCCGTCGATGTCCAGGCCGGGCAGCGACTTGGGCGCGGAGCCGGTGGCCAGGACGATGTTGCGGCCCTCGTAGACCTCGGAGCCCACCTGGATCCGGTGCGGTCCGACCAGGCGGCCCTCGCCTTCGACGATCGTCACGCCGGCGCCCTTGAGCAGGCCCTGCACGCCCTTCCAGGCGCGGGTGACGATCTTGTCCTTGAACGCGTGGACGGCCGGCACGTCGATGCCGTCGAAGCGGGCCTTGACGCCGAACGTCTCGCTCTCGCGGGTCTCGTCGGCGACCTCGGCCGAGTGCAGCAGGGCCTTGGTGGGGATGCATCCCCTGTGCAGGCAGGTGCCGCCGATCTTGTCCTTCTCGATCAGGGCGACCGTCTTGCCCAGCTCAGCCGCCCGTAGCGCGCAGGCGTATCCGCCGCTGCCGCCTCCCAGGACGACGATGTCGTAGGCCACAGTCAGGCTCCTTGTCGGGGTGTTCGTGATGCCGTCATCTTTTCATTTGTTTCAGATGCTCGCGTGCCGCTCGGCCAGTCCGATGAGCGTGCGGGTGATGGCCCCGGTGCCGCCCTTCGGCGTGTAGCCGTGCGGCTCGCCCTTGTTGTACGCGGGTCCGGCCATGTCGATGTGCGCCCAGCGCACTCCGTCGGGCACGAACTCCTTCAGGAAGATGCCCGCGGCCAGCATGCTGCCCCAGCGTTCGGGCTGGAGGTTGGCGATGTCGGCGATCGGGGAGTCGAGGCCCTTGCGCAGCTCCTCCGGCAGTGGCATGCCCCAGGCGCCCTCGCCCGCGGCGCCGGCCACCTCGACGACCAGCTCGCGTACGGCGTCGTCGTTGGCCATGACGCCGGCCGTGCGCCAGCCGAGTGCGACGATCTGCGCGCCGGTGAGGGTGGCCACGTCGACGATCAGGTCGGGGGAGTCCTCGGCGGCGCGGGCGATGCCGTCCATGAGGACCAGGCGGCCTTCGGCGTCGGTGTCGAGCACCTCGACGGTCTTGCCGCTGTAGCTGTGGATGACGTCGGAGGGGCGCTGCGCGGTGCCGCTGGGCAGGTTCTCGGCCAGGCAGAGGTAGCCGACGACGTTGACCTTCGGGGCGAGGCGGGCGATGCCGATCAGGGCGCCCAGGACCGCGCCCGCGCCGCCCATGTCGGATTTCATCCAGTCCATGGAGGCGGACGGCTTGAGCGACAGGCCGCCGGAGTCGAACGTGATGCCCTTGCCCACGTACGCCAGCGTCTTGGTGGCCTCGGGGTGGGTGTAGGAGAGGCGGACCAGGCGCGGCGGGTTGGCCGAGCCCTGGCCGACGCCGATGAGGCCGCCGTAGCCGCCGTCCTTGAGCTGCTTGTCGTCGAGCACCTCGACGCTCAGCCCGGCCTCGCCGCCGCGCTGCTCGGCGATCTCGGCGAACTTGGCCGGCCACAGGTCGGAGGGCGGCGTGTTGACCAGGTCGCGGACGAGCGTGACCGACTCGGCGAGCACGGAGGCGCGGCCGGCGATCCCGTCGGATCCATCCGCTCCATTCGCCGACAGTACGGTGAGGTCGCCCACGGGCTCCTTCACCTCGCCGTTGGTGCGGTAGCGGGAGAACCCGTAGGCGCCCAGCAGCGCGCCCAGCGCCACAGCCTCGGCCTGGTCGGCCGATTCGGCGGGCAGGAGGAGCGCGGCGCGGGCGGTGCCGGCGATGGACCGTACGGCGGCGCCCGCGGCGCGGCGCAGGGCCTCGGCGTCGGCCGTGGCGTCGGCTTTGGCGGAGTCACCGAGGCCGACCGCGACCAGCAGCGGAGCGGCGATGGCGCCGAACACGGGCACCTTGGCGAGCTCTCCGGGCTTGCCGGAGAAGCCGACGGCGGTGAGCGTGGCGGCGAGCTTGCCGCCGAAGGCCGCGTCGAGGGACTCGGCGCCCGTGGCGGGGCGAGGGCCTTCGGGGCCGGACCGGAAACCGACGATCAGCGCGTCGGTGTCGAAAGAGACTGGATCTGCTGAGTTCAGCCGCACAGTGGTCACGTAAACCGATGCTATCCAGGGTTTAGAGGTACTCACAAACAGGGGTTCATCCTACCATTCGCCGACGCGCGCCCGAGGCGACTTGGTGCTAGTTTCATTAGCACCATGTTGCTGGCTCTGGACCTCCACGACGCGCGTCCCCTCCACGAGCAGGTGGCCGGCGCGATCCGCCGGGCCATCGGCGAGGGCTCGTACGCGCCGGGCGACCGGCTGCCACCCGCCCGCGACCTGGCCGAGGCGCTCGGCATCAACCCCAACACGGTGCTGCGCGCCCTGCGTGACCTGCGTGACGAGGGCCTGCTGGAGTTCAGGCGGGGGCGCGGCGTCAGCGTCGCGGGCCGCGCCGACGGGCGGGCGCTGCTCCTGCAGCGGGCCCGCGAGCTGCTGGAAGAGGCCACGAGGCTCGGCTACCGCCGGGAAGACCTCATCACGATGCTGGCGGAGCTGCCATGATCGCGCGATTCGCCGCCGCCGCTTGGGGGCTGAGTGTCGCCGCCGCGCTGGTCGCGGCTCCGCTCGCCCTGCGCGGCCGGCTGCCCGACCCGCTGGCCGCGCACTGGTGATCGGGTCTGGTGCCCGACGGCGCGCGGTCGTTCACTGCCTTCCTGGTCGTGAGCGTGGTGACGTGGGGCGCGGCCCTGCTCAACGCCTTCATCGCGGAGCGGCCCGCCGTACAGGCATGACGCTCTTTCAAGTGGTACGAAGGGCGGCGTCGGTCAGCCGAGCACGGCGCAGACCGTGAGTGTGGTGGCCGTGGCGGTCTCGACGAGCGCCCCCAGCACGTCGCCCGTGACCCCGCCCAGGCGCCGCCTGGCATGGCGGAGCAGGAGCAACGCCGCCACGAGCCCGGCCGCGACGCCGAGGGGAAGGACGTAGACCATCCTTTGTCCCGCCACCAGGCCGAGGCCCGCTGCCCCCGCCAGGGCCAGGGCGGTGGCCACCCAGGCGGCGCCCGGCCGTACCGTGCCCGCGACCAGCGCGCCGAGCCCGTCGGGGCGGGCGGCGGGCACGGCCGACCGGCAGGCCCAGGTGAGCGCCAGGCGGCCGGTGACGCAGGCGGCCACCAGGACGAACGGCCCGAGCCCGGCAAGGGCGGTCGTCAGGCTTGCCGGCCCGAGCCTGGAGAGGGCGGTCGCCGGGGTTGCCGGCCCGAGTCCGGCAAGGGCCGTCACCTGGATGAGCAGCGTCAGCACCAGGGTGATCACGCCGAACGGCCCAATATCCGACTTTTTCATGATGTCGAGCGCCTGAGGGGCGGGCTTCCCGCTGCCCAGCCCGTCCGCGAGATCCGCCAGGCCGTCCAGATGCAGCCCTCGCGTCAGTACGGCCAGGAGCCCGACCGCGAGCGCCGCACCCAGCAACGGCGGCGCCGGGAGCAGCAACGGCAGACAGGCCACGACGCCCAGCACCAGCCCGACGGCCGGGGCCAGCACCATCGCCCGCCCCGCCACCTGGCGATCGACGCGTGTCACCCGGACCGGGAACACGCTCAGCGTCCCGATCGCGAACCGCACCCCGTCCATCACGCTCTCCCTACGGTTGCCGACGCGTCCACCTTCCTACGGTCGCGGACGGGTCCATGGACCGGAGTCAAGAAGACGCACACGCTGTCCCTATGGTGTCGGCGTGTCCACGGACCGGGGCCAAGAAGGCGCACGTCACGGCGCCCAGCCCGGTGAACCGGAGGAGCGTGCCCCTGGACAGACCCCAGCCTCATATGGCGGGTGGGGCTCACCGGGCCGGCCGTAAAAATAGCAATAACACCCACCCATCGGACGCTGAGGGAGTCCGGGGGCGGCCACTAGGGTGGCCGGATGCACGTTGTTGAACTCGAAGGCGTAGGAGTCCGGGTCGCCGGCAAGTCGCTGCTGAGTGCGGTCGACTGGCGAGTGGAGTACGGCGAGCACTGGGCCGTGCTCGGGCCCAACGGTGCCGGCAAGACGACGCTGCTCTCGCTGGCCGCCGCCGTACGACACCCGACGGAGGGCACGGTCAGCATCCTCGGCCACCGGCTCGGGCGAGCCGACGTGCGCTCGCTGCGGCGCCACATCGGCCTGGTGGCCTCCAGCCAGCGGCTGATCGACGAGGAACTCCTGGAGGAGGAAAGCGCCACCGCCCTCACCGTGGTGCTCACCGGCCACACGGGCACGAGCGCCCCGCTCTGGGACAAGTACGGCGACGTCGAGCGGGACCGCGCCCTGCGCCTGCTGGGGGACGTGGGCTGCAAGGACCTGTCCGAGCGCCTGTTCCGGGTGTGCTCCCAGGGTGAGCGGGCCAGGATCAGGGTGGCCAGGTCGCTCATGGCGGACCCGGCGGTGCTGCTGCTCGACGAGCCGTTCGCCGGCCTCGACCTGCCGGCCCGCGAGGACCTCATCGAGGCGGTGGAGGACCTGGCGACGACCAGACCGGTGCTCACCACGGTGACGGTGACGCACCGCCTGGAGGAGGTACCCGCCACGACCACGCACGCCATGCTCATGCGCGACGCGCGCGCCCTGGCGTCCGGGCCGGTCACGGAGGTCCTCACGCCGACGAACCTGTCCGACTGCTTCGGCCGCCCCCTGCACGTCGACCGCATGGAGGGCCGCTGGTACGCCAGAGCGATCCGCCACTAGCCGACCGTACGCCGGAGCGGCCCGCGGGCGTACGCCGGAGCGGTCCGCGGCCGGACGCGGGAGCGGTCCGCCACCAGCCCCAGCCGTGCGCGGGAGCGGTTCCGCCGGGGCGGGCCGCAGGCGGGGGTCGCGTATCCCCGGTGTCACAGGCGCAGAAGGCGGCCGGCGATCACCAGGGCGACATATTCGGACTCGTCGGCGAGGCGCTCGTTGAGCCGCCCCAGCTCGTCCCTGAACGCCCGCCCGCTGGCCGTCGCGGGCACCACGCCCATGCCCACCTCGTCCGACACGGCCACGATCCGCTGGGTCGTACCCCGCCACGCCGCCACCAGCTCATCGCAGCGCGCGGCGACCGGCGCGCGATCGCCGTCCCAGGCGCCACACTCGTCGAACACCGCCGCCAGCCACGTGCCCAGCCCGTCGACCAGCAGCGGCGTCGTCGCCGAGCGGATCGTTCCCGCGAGGTCGGTGGTCTCCACCGTCGCCCAGTGGGCGGGCCTGCGCTCCCGGTGGGCCCGTACCCGCGCCGCCCACTCACCGTCGCCTTCGCCGCGCGAGCCGGTGGCGACATAGGTGACGTACGGGTCGGCGGCCAGTCGTAGCTCGGCCTCCGCCGACTTGCCCGAACGGGAACCGCCCAGCAACAGCGCCCTCTTCGGCTGTGCGGGTGCCGGTGGGGCGGCGAGCGCGGTGTCGAGCGTCGTCCCGTCCGGCACGGCTCGTACGCCCCACAGGGCGAGCCGCCGCGACAACTCCTCCTCGGACCTGACCCGGTGATCCAGCCCCACGGTCACCACCTGGGTGCCAACGCCCACCAGGCCCGCCTGCCGCAGGAGCCCGATCCGCTCGGGCCGATCGAGCGGATCGACCAGCACGATGTCGTACAGTCCAGCCGGTGCCGCCGTCGCCTCCGAGGGCGCTGTCGCTTCCGGGGCCGTGGCGGCTTTCGGGGACGCTGTCGCTTCCGGGGCCGTGGTGGCGTCCAGGGCTGCCGTCGTGGCCGGGGGCACGTACAGCAGGCGAGTGCCGTCGGGGCCCTCCAGGCCGTGACCGTCGGCCAGGATCCGATAACCGGGCGGCACGTCGTCGAACGGGAAGCGCGTGACACCATCGACGACGAGCTCGAATGGTCGTCGGTGGCCGGCGGCGAGCCCGGCACACGAGGCGCACGGGCAACCCGGCTCCGGCCAGCTCGTGCGGCCCGCGGTACCGGCGAGAAGGAGTTTCACTGGCCCGAGCGTACATAGACCTCGGCATCCCGACCCGCAGCGGAGGCGGTGAGGCGACGAGGCGGGGGCGGCGAGGTGGTGAGGCAGCGAGACGTGAGGCAGTGCGGGGCAGTTAGACGTGCGGCGGTTTGGCGGGGGCGGTGAGGCGTGGGTCAGTGGGACGGGGTTCGGGGGCGGCGGCGGGTGGCTACGACGGCGCCGCTGACGAGGAGGGCCAGGGCGGTCGCGCCGCCCAGGATCAGCGTGAGTGGCGGGCCGTTCGATGAGGCGTCGTCCGGTGAGGCGTCGGCGGGTGAGGCGGGGGTGCCAAGGTTGGTGCCGGCGGTCGCCCTGGCCGGGTAGGCGTTGATCGCCACCACGTCCCCCTGAGCGTTCATACGGGCCTTGGCGGCCGTTGCCAGTAGTTGGGCCGTGGAAGCGGTCTCCGCGCCCGTCACGCACTTCGTCAGCCCCTCCGCGGGCGGTTGCTCGCCGGGGAAGGCGTCGGACTCGGGGTCGCCGAAGTCCACCCTGACCACGACCCGCTTGCTGCCGGTGGCCGCGGCGTCCTTGCCGCACACCATCTGGTACGACGGCAGGTCGCCCCCGGGCGGCTCCGTCGCGGTGCCGTCGGGTGAGGCGGAGAAGCGCCAGCCGATCACCGAGCCGTCCGGTGGGGCGTCCTTGGGGGAGCCCGCGAGCCACGTGACTTCCGCCGCACGGGCCACTCCGAAGGCGGCTCCCGCTACACGAGGTACGCCGAAGGCGACTTCCGTCGCCACACGATACGCGCGCAGCATCGATCGACCTCCAAGCTCGGGAGTAAGGTTCCAGTGCCGTCGGTGGGTGCGTCGGCGAACCCGCGGAAAAGGAGCGTATGGCATGACATGGCGATGGCGTTATGAAAATGCAAATGGTGGTGAGGTAACGGATCGCCCTTTGCCGCGAGAAGTTTTTCCGAGCCAGGCGGACGCGGAGTCCTGGCTTGGCGAGAACTGGGGTGAGCTGCTGGAATCCGGGGTCGAGCAGGTGGCGCTGCTCGACGAGGACCGGGTCGAATACACGGGATTGTCATTGCGTCCGGAGTGAAGCAAGGAGAAATGAAAAACCCCTTGAGCGTCATTGTTGCTCAAGGGGTTTTTGCTGCCCGGGATGTTATGGGCGCTTCGGGGGGCTGGCCGTCTTGGCGGGGTCGCGCTCGACGACCGGGCCGAGCACGGAGTCGATCCGCTCCAGTACGTCGGAGTCGAGCTTGACCCCGACCGCCTTGACGTTGTCGCGCACCTGCTCGGGGCGGGAGGCGCCGACGATGGCGCTGGAGACGTTCGGGTTCTGCAGGACCCAGGCGACCGCGAGCTGGGCCATGGTGAGGCCCAGGTCGGCGGCGATCGGCTGGAGCTCCTGTACGCGGGTGAGGACGTCGTCGTTCATGAAGCGGGCGATCATGTCGGCGCCGCCGGCCGTGTCGGTCGCCCTGGAGCCTTCCGGCGGGGCCTGGCCGGGCAGGTACTTGCCGGTCAGTACGCCCTGCGCGATGGGCGACCAGACGATCTGGCCGATGCCCTCACGCTCGCTGAGCGGTACGACCTCCGACTCGATGACGCGCCAGAGCATCGAGTATTGGGGCTGGCTGGACACGATCCGGTCGAAGCCCATGTCGTCGGCGATCTTCAGCGCCTGGGCGATCTGGTCGGCCGTCCACTCGCTGACGCCGATGTAGAGG
The DNA here is from genome assembly GCF_020215705.1 of Nonomuraea aurantiaca. Classification (GTDB taxonomy): domain Bacteria; phylum Actinomycetota; class Actinomycetes; order Streptosporangiales; family Streptosporangiaceae; genus Nonomuraea; species Nonomuraea aurantiaca. Next base: position 45,734 of record NZ_JAIWNB010000020.1, read on the forward strand.
ACCTTGCCCTGCCGTACGAGATCGTCGAAGGTCTTGAGCGTCTCCTCCAGCGGCGTCTCGAAGTCGAAGCGGTGTGCCTGGTACAGATCGACGTAATCGGTCTGCAGCCGCCGCAGCGACCCGTGGATGGACTCGGTGATGTGCTTGCGGGACAGGCCGCGGTCGTTCGGCCCGGGGCCCGTCGGCCAGTAGACCTTGGTGAAGATCTCCAGCGATTCCCTGCGTACGCCCTTCAGGGCCCGGCCGAGCACCGACTCGGCCTTGGTGCCGGCATAGACATCGGCGGTGTCGAACGTCGTGATGCCCTCGTCGAGTGCCGCCTGCACGCACTGCTTGGCGGCGTCCTCCTCGACCTGGGAGCCATGGGTGAGCCAGTTGCCGTAGCTGATCTCGCTGACCTTGAGACCGCTGCGACCGAGGGTACGGAATTCCATAGATCCGACCTTAGGCCCGTCTCATGGGGTGATCTAAATCGGGATAGGGTGCGCGACGTGCTGAAGCTCGTACGGTTCGCGCTGACAGCGGCCATCCTGACCGCGATAGCGCTACGGCTGCGCCGCCGGGCCCGAGGGCCGGAGCAAGGGCCGGAGCCGACCGGCCCCGAGCCGATCCCGGGCCGCCCCACCAGGCCGAACTTGGCGCGTTACCGGGTGCGTGGCAAGGCCCGGCCGGTGGTGGCGCTGCTCGGGGTGGGCGCGCTGACGGCGGTCGTCTTCGGGGTGTTCGCCCTCATGGGGATGCCGATCCACGACCGGGAGGAAGACCCGCTCGGCGAGATGTTCCGTGACGCCGCGAGGCGCTCGGCCATGGCCGCCACCGCCGACCCCGCTCCCGCCCAGCCCGCCACCGGCGAGCCCACGCCCGCCGAAACCGCCATCGACGACGTGTCCTCGACGCCTTCGCCCGCCGCACCCGATCCGTTCTGCCACCCCGAGCCGCGGCCGGTCACCGTCCGCCCGCTGGACCCGAAGGTGAAACGCGCGGTCGACCGCCAGTGGCGGCGCGTCGAGCGGTGGCTGAAGGCCAACGCGCCCAAGACCTACGCGACGCTGGGCCGTCCGGGCCGCGCCAGGACGATCGCCGTCGCCGAAGCACAGATGGGCGTGGACTTCCCCGACAGCCTGCGCGCCTCGCTGCTGCGCCACAACGGCTCCAGAGGGGCCGGCGCCTTCGGCTTCGGCGCCTCGTCCGACGGCGCCGTCAACCTCGGCATCCGCGACATCAGGGACACCTGGCGGACTCTCTGCGCAAACGACGGCAGAGACCCCGCGATCGAGTGGTGGAGCGGCCGGACGATCCCCTTCCTCTCCTTCGGTCAGCGTGAGGGAGGGGACGGCGAGTACGCCGTGGTCGACTCCATCGGCGGCAAGGTCGGCTGGGACGGCACGATCTCCGGCATGAGCCCGCGCCCGCCCTCCTACTACGCGCTGATGCGGACCGTCGCCGACAGCCTGGAGAACCGTACGGAGTTCGACGGCTGGCGGCCCACGGTCACGCGAGGGGTGCTGCGCTGGGAGAAGCCGGAATGAACGGGTCTACTTCTTGGGCGGAACCGGCTTGCCGCCCGGCAGGACCGCGGGCGGCGGGAAGCGCAGCTTGCGGATCTGCAGAGCCCGCATCGCGGCATAGAAGCCGACGCCGCGCAGGTTCTCTTTGGGATACTTCTCCGCCACCAGCTTCTTGATCCGCCAGGCCACGAAGATCGAGGTGAAGAGCACGCCGATCATCATGATCGGCCAGCCGATCGTGATCACGTAGCCGAGCACCAGCGGACGGATGTCGGCGGGCCACGGGATCCACGTCGCCAGCAGGATCACCAGCGAGAACGGCAGGAAGTATTGGCTCGGCAGCCGCCGCGAGTCGACCCAGTCGCGCGCGAACTTGCGCGCCGGGCCCTTGTCGCGGGCCGGGAAATAGCGTTCGTCGCCCGCGAGCATGCCCTTACGGGCCCGCTCGCGCTCGACAGTCTGCTTGGCGCGGGCCTGTCGATAGGCCTCTTTGCGGTCCTTGGGCGCGGTGACCGGCTGGCGCCGTCTGCCTTCCGCGTCCCGGCGCTTGGGTGTGGGACGACCCTTGCCCTGGGGCTTAGGATCGTCAATGGGGACGGGGGTGTCGTCCACGGAGGTTTGGGAACGGCGTCGCAACACGACCTCAACCCTACCTGGATGGCAACTTAGTGACGCCCCCGTGCGTTATGCGTAGGGTAATCCCAAGGCGGCTGCGCTGCACTGGGTGAACACCAGCACGACCTAAGAAGGGGACGGCCGACGCGCATGAGCGTGATGAAGAGACTTTCGATGATCTTCAAGTCCAAGGCCAACAAGGCCCTGGACAAAATGGAGGATCCGCGCGAGACCCTCGACTATTCCTACCAGCGGCAACTGGAGTTGCTGCAGAAGGTACGCCGGGGCGTGGCGGACGTCGCCACCTCGCGCAAGCGGGTGGAGTTGCAGGTCAACGGCCTCGAACAGCAGGCCAGGCGTTATGAGGAGCAGGGCCGCAAGGCGCTGTCCGTCGGGCGCGAGGACCTGGCACGTGAGGCTCTCCAGCGCCGGTCCAATCTGCAGTCGCAGATGGCCGACCTGAAGATTCAGCATGAGAACCTGCAGGCCGAGGAGGAGAAGCTGACCACGGCTTCCCAGCGGCTGCAGGCGAAGGTCGACTCCTTCCGTACGAAGAAGGAGACGATCAAGGCCACCTACACCGCGGCCGAGGCCCAGACGCGCATCAACGAGGCCTTCTCCGGCATCTCCGAGGAGATGGGCGACGTCGGTCTCGCGATCCAGCGCGCCGAGGACAAGACCGCGCAGATGCAGGCCCGCGCCGGCGCCATCGACGAGCTGCTCGCCAGCGGCGCGCTCGATGACTACAGCGGCACCCGCGGCGACGACATCCAGGCCGAGCTCGACCGCATGGGCGGCGGCATGGACGTGGAGCTGGAGCTGGCCCGGATGAAGGCCGAGCTCGGCCAGGGTCCCGCGCCCAAGAGCGCCATCGAGCCGGGCCAGGGCCAGGCTGCGCCCCAGCAGGCTCAGCCTCAGAACACCCAGCAGCTGCGCCAGCCTGGGGAGGGCGCATGATCGTCAGAATCATGGGCGAGGGGCAGGTCGAGATCTCGGCCGACGACATCTCCGTGCTCAACCAGCTCGACAGCGAGCTCGAGTCGGCCATCGAGTCCGACGACGAGGCGAGCTTCCGGGTCAAGTTGCACGCCCTGCTCGACAAGGTGCGCCACGTGGGCAAGTCGCTTCCCGACGACAGCCTTGAGCCGTCAGAGCTGATCCTTCCCCCCGCGGACGCCTCGATCGAGGAGGTCCGGGAGATGCTGGGCGACCAGGGCCTCATCCCGGGCTAGCCATGAACACGCGGTTCGCGCCCGATCGCGGTCTGACCACCCGCATGGTCGTGACGATGTTCCTGCTGGGGCTGCTCTATGTGGCCTTCATGGGTGTCCTCATCGCCGTGGGCGTTCAAGGACTGGTCGTGCTGGTGCTCGCCGGGGGCCTGCTGCTCGCGCAGTATTTCCTGTCCGATCGCATCGCGCTGTTCGCGATGCACGGCCGGGAGGTCTCGCCGCAAGAGGCTCCCGAGCTCCACGGCATGGTCGACCGCCTGTGCGCGATGGCCGACATGCCCAAGCCGCGGGTGGCGATAGCGGATTCCGACGTCCCCAACGCCTTCGCCACCGGCCGCAACCAGAACAACTCCGTCCTCTGCGTGACGACCGGCATCCTGCGCCGCCTGGAGCCCCAGGAGCTGGAGGGCGTGCTGGCACACGAGCTGTCGCACGTTGCCCACCGTGACGTCGCGGTCATGACGATCGCCTCGTTCCTCGGCATCGTGGCCGGTCTGATGACCAGGTTCGCCCTGTACACGGGTCTGGGCCGCAGCCGCGACAACAACGGCGGCCTGCCGATCGGGCTGATCATCATGCTGGTCTCGATCGTCGTGTACGCGATCAGCTTCCTGCTCACCCGGGCCCTGTCGCGCTACCGCGAACTGGCCGCGGACCGGGCGGGCGCGTTGCTCACCCAGCGGCCGTCGGCCCTGGCCAGCGCGCTGACCAAGGTCACCGGCGACATGGCCAGGATCCCGAACCAGGACCTGCGCGAGGCGGCGCCGTTCAACGCCTTCTACTTCGCCCCCGCGCTGGCCAAGGGCACCTCCATCGCCACCCTGTTCTCCACTCACCCACCGCTGGAGCGCCGCCTGGAGCAGCTGGCCAGGATCTCCGCCCAACTCGGAAGGGGCTGACCGCATGGGCTGGCTCGACACCCTGCTAGGCCGGTCGAAGCCTGCACCGCCCAACCTCGACGCACTGTTCGCGCTGCCGTCCGCGGCGGTGACGCTGCAGGCCGCCACCGGTCTCGTTCCCACCGGTCTCGGCTCGGTGTCCTTCCGCGCGGCGGAGGGCGGCGCGTTCGCCACCCTGGAAAGCGACGTGCAGGCGCTGCTCGGCGAGCGCGTCGACAAGTCGTCCGACAGTTACGGCTACACCTGGCTCCTGGTGCGCCGATCGCCCGACGACGTCAGCGACCTGGTCACCGAGCTCCACGCGGTCAACGCCTCGCTGGAGGGCGCCGGGTTCGGCCCCTCGCTGCTCTGCTCGCTGGTGTCGTTCACCGATCCCAACGGCCGGCGGCTGGCGGTCGTCTACCTGTACAAACGTGGCACGTTCTACCCGTTCGCGCCGCTGTCCGGCCAGCACCGCGACAACGCGCTCGAACTCCAGGCCAGAGGCGCGCTGGAGAGCGAGCTGCCGCTCGAACAGGATCTCGGCCGCTGGTTCCCGGTATGGGGCGCCCCCGGCCTCTGATCGCACCGGGTGATCTAATGATCACGTGGAGCGAAGACTGCTGGTGCTCGCGGCCACCGCCCTCGTCGTGGCGGCCGTGCTGTACAGCGCCTGGATGCCCGGCCAGTTCACCAGCCCGCTGGTCGACCGGACCGACGGCCTGGTCGGCGAGCTGGCGGCGCGCGACCAGCCCGCCACGCGCCTGTTCAGGGCCGCCGACGTGCTGGCGGGCCTGGCGATCGTGCTCGGGGTGGCGCTGACGCCCAGGGTGCGGCGAGAGCGGTTCGCCTGGCTCGGGGTGGCGGCCTTCGGCGCTCTCGTGCTCGCCGGTGGGCTGTTCCCGCTCGACTGCGCCGCGCTGGGCGATCCCGTCTGCGAGCTCGGCCCGCTGTCGCTCTCGCACCGCGTCCACGCCGTGACCGGTGTGCTGGCCACGGCCGCCGTGCTGGCCGCGATGGCCCTGCTGAGCCGATGCTGGGACACCTGCGTCGCCTGGCTCATCACCGGCGCGGCCCTGGGCGTCACCGCGCTGACGCTGGCGGCCATCGCGGGCGGATACCCGGCCGGGCTGGCGCAGCGGGGGCAGGCGACGCTTGTGGCGGTTTGGCTGGTGTACGTCGCGCTACGGCTGCTGGAGGCCGACGACCGTCCGCTGGTGCCGGGTGCGGGGCCGCATGTGGTCGTTCAGGGCTTGGGGCCGGTCGTGCTCATCAGCGCGGGGCTGGGCGGTGTGTCCTCTCACTGGGACGGGGTGGCCGCCGAACTCGCCCGGAGCCACCGGGTGATCCGCTTCGACCGGCCCGGTCTCGGCCGCAGTCCCGCCTCGCCGGCGCCACCCACTCTGTACGGGGAGGCGGCCCGCCTGGCCGCCCTGGCCCCCGCCCATCCCGAACAGGTCACCGTGGTGGCCCACTCGGTGGCCGCCTGGCACGCGGAGGCGTTCGTCAGGCTGCATCCGATGTGCGTGGCCCGGCTGGTGCTGGTCGACCCGAGCCGGGCCGACCGGCACCGGCGCGCCTCGTCGCTCGGCAGGTCCGTCGGCCGATGGCTGCCCGCGCTGGGCGGCGCCTGGGGTGCCGCCGCGCTCGCCCTCCTGACGGGTCCGGTCGTCCACCGGCTGGTCAGCGGCCTGCCGGACCGGGGGCGCGCGTACCGTACCGGCCGGGTGCTCGCCGCGGCGGTGGGGGAGTTTCTGGCCCGGCGGGAGATGACGGCCGACCTGCGCCGCGTGCGGGCGCGGCACGCCTTCCCGGACGTACCGGTGACCGTGATCAGCCCGGTGACCGTGATCGGCACGGGCGGGAGGGCGCGGCGCCAGGAGCGGCTGGCCGGCGACCTGAACGCCGACCTCGTCCGCATGACCTCCTCGACCCGCCGCATCCATCTCGCCGCCGCTGGCGTGATCATCGACGCCGTCCGCGGCCTGTGATCACGACGCGCCCGTGGCCTGTTCTGGCTGGTGTGTGCGTCGATGTGCTGACGCGGAGCCGCGTAACCCACCAGAATGGCGGAAAAGACGCCATATATGGGGGTTGTAATGCCGGACCTCGTGGCCCTCAGGCCAGGGGATCCCGCGTCGGTGGGGGCGTACACCCTGTCGGGGCGGCTGGGCGAGGGCGGGCAGGGGACCGTCTACCTCGCGACCGCCGCCAACGGCGCGCAGGTCGCGGTGAAGCTGCTCCGCGCGGACCTGGCCGGGGATCACGAGGCGTCGGAACGGTTCGTCCGCGAGGTGGCGATGGCCCGGCGGGTCGCCCCTTTCTGTACCGCTCAGGTCATGGAGACCGGGTTGTTCGGCGGCCTGCCGTACATCGTCAGCGAGTACATCGACGGCCCGACGCTCGATGACGTGGTGCGCACGGACGGCCCGCGCTCGGGGACGTCCCTGCACCGCCTGGCGATCGGTACGGTGACCGCGCTCGTCGCCATCCACCAGGCCGGCATCGTGCACCGCGACTTCAAGCCGTCGAACGTCGTGCTCGCCTCCGACGGCCCCCGGGTGATCGACTTCGGCATCGCCAGGGCGCTCGACCTGACCTCGTCGCTGACGGCCAGCGCCATCGGCACGCCGTCGTTCATGGCGCCCGAACAGCTCACGGAGGCGGCTCCCGGGCCTCAGTCGGACATGTTCGCGTGGGCGTGCACGCTGCTGTTCGCCGCTTCCGGGCAGCCGCCGTTCGGGCAGGACAGCCTGCCGGCGGTGGTCAACCGGATCATCCATACCGACGCCGACGTCACACCGATTCAGGATCCGGCGCTGCGCTCGCTGGTGACGGACTGCCTGGCCAAGGATCCCGGGCGGCGGCCGACGGCGAGTGAGGCGCTGATGCGGCTGCTCGGCCACGGGCCCGGCGGCGCCCCACCCCGCCTCCTGGACCAGCCCGGCGGCGCGGCACCCAGCCTCCTGCGCCAGGGCACCGCCGTGGCCGCCTCAGGGCCGGTCCCGGCGATGGGCTCCACGCCTCGGGCGCCGGGGGGCTCCGGGCCGGTGCCATCGACGCACCTGCCGTACCAGCAGCCTCCGCCGCCCCCGTACGCGCGGCCGTTATACCAACAGCAACTCCTGCTGACCCAGCCGCCCGCCCGGACGGGTGGCAGGCGGGGCATCGGGTGGATCGTCGCCATAGCGGTCGCGTGCACGCTGGCGCTGGCCACGGTCGGCGGCATCGTCGCGGTACGGCTCGCGTCCCTGCCCGGCCCGATCGGCGCCTCCTCGCCGACACCGGAGGACACGAACAGCACGGATGCCTCGTACACCCCGACCCCGACCCCAACCCCGACCCCGACCCCGGACCAGAGCACCCGGACGATCGCGCTGCCCGGCACCTCCGTCGAGATCCGGGAGAACGGCTCCGACCCGATCAAGCTGGCCTCCTACAGCCTGAACGGCGGCAAGGGCGTCTACGTCCGGCGGGCCGCGTCCGACGACTTCACGCTCGACAACCACTACTTCGAGTACGCCCTGGCCGCCGACGGCACCCGCGCGCTGGCCACCGACGTCGACTACAGCAGCGACGGCTACGCCCTCGTGTCGATCATCGACCACCGGACCGGCGCCAAGCGCACGGTGAAACTCAGCACCAAGCCGGTGTTCCCGACGACGCCGCGCTGGTCGCCGGACGGCAAGCTCGGCCTGGTCACGCTCTTCAAGGACACGGGCTTCAAGGGAAAGGGTGGGGAGAGCGTCGAGTACGGCTACGGCGTCATCGACGTCGCGCGGGGCACGGGCAAGGTCTACCAGGTCAAGGAGAAGGGCGCGGGCGAGTGGCGCTTCTTCTGGGACGCCGGCGGGCAGGCCGTCGGCACGTGGGTGGGCGGCCGGATGAAGTTCTACGACCTGGACGGCAACGCGCTGCGTACGCTGTCCGGCGCGGGCTCGCCCGTCTGGGTGGAGGGCGACGACCTCTCCCCGTCGGGCGGGTTGTTCCTGTCCCACTGCACCGCGGCGGGCGGCACGCTCTGCGCCAGGTCCACGACGGGTAGTGGGAGCACGCCCGTCACCATCCCGTTCGCCACCAACCGGCTCATCGGCTGGTGGGATGACCGGCATCTGGCCGTGTGGCGGGTCAAGGGTGCCGGATACGAGGCGGTTGTGATCGATCTGAAGGGGCAGGTCATCAGAGTGCTGGCCACCGCGGCCAAGCGGGCCGAGTTCGACAAGATGGGCATGCGCTTCAGCCGCGGTACGCCCTGACCAACCCGCCGATCCTACGGACCCAAGGGGGTGCGCGTGGAAACGGAGCACGAGCAGATCGCCGTCGCCGGCGAGGGGGCGGTCTCGGCCGCGCCCGACGTCATGCGTCTGAACGCGGGCGTGGAGGTGCGCAGAACCTCGGCCGCCGAAGCCTTCGCCGCCGTCAGGGCCGCCGCCGTCCGGCTCACGGAGGCCCTGACCGGGGCCGGCATCGCCCCGGAGGACCTGCGTACCAGCGAGTTGTCCCTCGGCCCCGAGTACGAGGTCTATCCCAAGGTGGCCGCCTACAGAGCCGCGCAGGGCGTCGAGGCGCTGGTCCGTGACCTCTCGCGGGCCGACCGGGTGATCGACACCGTGGCGGCGGTGGGGGAGGAGGCGCGGTTGAACGGGGTTTCGTTCGAGCTGTCCGACCCCACCAGGGCTCTGGCGGAGGCGAGGGTACGGGCGTTCCGCGATGCCGCCGCCAAGGCCGCCCAGTACGCCGAACTCGCCGGGCGCCCGCTGGGCGGGGTCGTCTCGGTGACCGAGGAGTCGGTGGGCGGCCCGCAGCCGATGGCGTTCGCCGCGCTGGCGGCGGAGGAGAAGGCGTCGATCAGCCCCGGACGCCAGACCTTGTCGATCGGCGTCCGGGTCGTGTACGCCTTCGGCGACTAGTTCGGTTCGTCACGCGACCGTCTCGATCCCTGTGACGGTCGCTTGTGGGCTGGGGTCCTTCGGGGGGATTACCCCCTGCGGGGGAGTGGATGAGGGCGGTCCGTTGTGGCTGGGGCCCTTGGGAGGGATACCCCCTGCGGGGGAGCGGATAAGGGCGGTCCGTCGTGGCAGGGGAGCCCAGGGGTCGTGAGGTGTCAGGGGAGGGCCAGCATCCGGTCCAGGGCGACCTTGGCCCAGTGGGTGGTGTCGGCGTCGACCGTGATCTGGTTGACGACCTCCCCGAGTGCCAGTGACTCCAGTGCCCACACCAGGTGCGGCAGGTCGATCCGGTTCATCGTCGAGCAGTAGCAGACCGTCCTGTCCAGGAAAGAGACGTTCTTGTCGGGGAACTGCGCGGCGAGCCGCTTGACCAGGTTCAGTTCGGTGCCGATCGCCCAGCTCGAACCCGCCGGAGCCGCCTCCAGCGTCTTGATGATGTGCTCGGTCGAGCCGACGTGGTCGGCCTTGAGCACCACCTCGTGCTTGCACTCCGGGTGCACGAGCACGTTGACGCCCGGGATGCGCCGCCGTACGTCATCGACCGACTCGGCCGTGAAACGGCCGTGCACCGAGCAGTGGCCCTTCCACAGGATCATCTTGGCGCGGTCGAGCTGCTCGCGGGTGAGGCCGCCGTTCGGGCGGTGGGGGTTCCAGACGACGCAGTCGTCCAGCGACATGCCCATCTCCAGCACCGCGGTGTTGCGGCCCAGGTGCTGATCGGGCAGGAACAGCACCTTCTCGCCCTGCTCGAAGGCCCAGTCCAGGGCCCTCTTGGCGTTGGAGGAGGTGCAGACAGCGCCGCCGTTGCGGCCGCAGAAGGCCTTGATGTCGGCGCTGGAGTTCATGTACGTGACGGGAATCACCTGATCGGCGAGACCGGCGTCCTCCAGCGACTCCCAGCACTCCTCCACCTGGTCGAAGGTGGCCATGTCCGCCATCGAGCAGCCCGCCGCCAGGTCGGGCAGGATCACCTTCTGCGCCTGGCCGGTCAGGATGTCGGCGGACTCGGCCATGAAGTGCACGCCGCAGAAGACGATGAACTCCGCCTCCGGCCTGGCCGCGGCCTGCTGCGCGAGTTTGAAGGAGTCGCCGGTGACGTCGGCGAACTGGATGACCTCGTCACGCTGATAGTGGTGGCCCAGCACGAACAGCCGGTCACCGAGCGCCTTCTTGGCCGTGCGCGCCCGCTCCACCAGGTCCGGATCGGAGGCGGGTGGCAGCTCACCAGGGCAGTCGACCCCCTTCTCGCTGTGCGGATCGGCGTCCCGGCCGAGTACGAAGAGCGGCAGCCCAGTCTGGGTGGCCATGGCCATACCCCCTTATCGTCGAACTGACGATACTCATCATGACATATCGCCCGTAGCACTTATTCCGGGGGTCCGGAGGGCTGGGAATGTGTAGCACGGGGGATGTGTTGGTAGCGTCTAAGTAGGACGTCGTAAACAGACAGCCGGGTTAGGGAGTCAGCAGATGACGGTTGAGAGCAGCGAGACCACGACGCAGGGCCTGATCCTGACTGACGCGGCCGCCGCCAAGGTCAAGGCCCTGCTTGAGCAGCAGGGCGAAGAGGGCCTGCAGCTGCGCGTGGCCGTGCAGCCGGGTGGCTGCTCCGGTCTGCGTTACCAGCTCTTCTTCGACGACCGCTCGATGGACGGCGACGTCGTTACCGACTTCGGCGGCGTGAGCGTGGTCACCGACAGGATGAGCGCCCCTTACCTGCTGGGCGCCTCCATCGACTTCGTGGACACGATCGAGAAGCAGGGCTTCACCATCGACAACCCCAACGCCACCGGCTCCTGTGCCTGTGGCGACTCGTTCAACTAGTCGGTGCGGCCAAGGTCCCGCTCGCATCCATGCGACGCGGGACCTTCGCGTATCCTTCCTCGCGTATCCTCGTTTGGTTCATTGGCTTGCTGACAACGAGGAAGAAGAATCCCGTGCGCATCGCCGTCACCGGCTCCATCGCGACCGACCACCTGATGACCTTCCCAGGAAGCTTCGGCGATCAGCTGATCGCCGAGCAGCTCGATCGGGTGTCGCTCTCCTTCTTGGTCGACGACCTGCAGATCCGTCGCGGTGGGTGCGCGGCGAACATCGCCTTCGGCATGGGCTGCCTGGGGCTCAAACCGATTCTCGTGGGCGCGGTCGGCTCGGACTTCGCCGACTACCGCTCCTGGCTGGAGCGCCACGGCGTGGACTGCGATTCCGTGCACGTCTCCGAGAACCATCACACGGCCCGCTTCCTCTGCACCACGGACGAGCACCACAACCAGATCGCCTCGTTCTACACCGGCGCGATGGCCGAGGCCCGGCTCATCGAGCTGCGGCCCGTCTCCGACCGCGTGGGCGGGCTCGACCTGGTGCTCATCAGCCCGAACGACCCCGACGCCATGCTGCGCCACACCGACGAGTGCCGCCAGCGGGGCATCCCGTTCGCCGCCGACCCCTCGCAGCAGCTCGCGCGCATGGCCGACGAGCAGATCCGTGACCTCGTCGACGGCGCCGCCTACCTGTTCTCCAACGACTACGAGAAGGGGCTCATCGAGCAGAAGACCGGCTGGTCCGACGCCGAGGTCCTGGACCGGGTGGGCGTCCGCATCACCACGCTCGGCCCCAAGGGCGCCGTCATCGACCGCGCGGGCGAGCCGTCCATCCAGGTCGCTCCCGCGCCGGAGCAGGGCAAGGCCGACCCGACCGGTGTCGGCGACGCCTTCCGCGCGGGCTTCCTGTCCGGTCTGGCCTGGGGCCTGCCGCTGGAGCGCTGCGGCCAGGTCGGCAACCTGACCGCCACGCACGTGCTGGAGCGGGTCGGCGGCCAGGAGTACGAGCTCGGGCAGAAGGCCTTCCTGGAGCGGTTCGGCGCCGCCTACGGGGCCAGGGCCGCCGAGGAGATCGCCGGCGTCGTCCGCTGCCACCACGCCTGACCCACCGCACCGCTCGCGGAGCGCCCCGCCGCACGGTCAGTGCGGCGGGGTGGTGTGTTTTCCGCGACGGCTGTACGCCGGCGGTCAGGCGCCCGCGTACACCCGGTGGACGAATTCGACCAGCTGGTCGTCGGGCAGGTGCCTGGCCAGGTCGGCCTCGGTGATCATGCCGATGACCCGCATGTCCGACATCACCGGCAGCCGCTTGATCTGGTGCTCCTCCATGAGCTGGAGGGCCTCCTCGACCGTGGCGTCGGCCGGCACCGAGACCAGCCCGACCACCAGGTCGCCCGCCCGCATGGCCGACGGATCACGGCCCTCGGCCACGCACTTGAGCACGATGTCGCGGTCGGTGATGATCCCGGTCACGCGGTCGTCCACGCAGACCGGCAGTGCCCCGACGTGGCTGTCACGCATCATCTGCGCGGCCCGGTCGAGCGTCTCGTGGGCGGGGATGCACTCCGCGCCCCGGCTCATCAGGTCGCGCGCGGTCTGGTGCGGATGTCCGTGAGTCATGTCTTCCCCCCGGAAGTCGATGGTCTGACCCGAGGGGGTTCCTACCCATTTTGGGATGCTCTGCGCCGTACGTACGAAATGTCAGTAATTGCGGCGTACGTGGATGGACCAGCCGCCCTGCGGCAGCTCGTAGGAGCCCACGTGGCGGTGGGACTTCAGGCGGCACCATGCGGGGACGTCCGTGAACGCGGCCGGATCGTCGGCCAGGACGGCTATCACGGCGTTGAGCGGGACGTAGTTGATCTGCTCGGCGAGCATGATGATCGGGATCGGGCACTTCTTCCCGAGCGCGTCGATCGTCAACGCCGGCTGAATAACCTCGGTCATGCGACTCCTGCGTCCTGCCGGATTCGGTGCACCACATCGGGCAGCACGGCGAGGAACCTGTCGACCTCGGCCGCGGAAGCGCCCCTGGGCAGTGACACCCGGACATTCCCATGCGTGAGCACGCCCATGGCTTCCAGAACGTGCGATGGACGAAGCGTACTAGCGGTGCACGAACTCCCGGACGATACTGCGAATCCGGCCTTGTCCAGCTCGGTGAGCAGGACCTCCCCGTCGACGTAGAGGCAGGAGAACGTCACGATGTGGGGCGCCCGCTCGACCGGGTCGCCGATCACCTCCACGTCGGGCACGATCTCCGGCACGGTCCGCCGGATCTTGTCGACGAGCGCCGAGAGCCGGTCACGTTCGCGCGCCGCCTCTGCGGTCATCGCGCGCAGCGCGGCCGCGGCGGCGACGATGCCCGGCACGTTCTCGAACCCGGGGACCCGGCGCCGCTCGCGCTCGTCCTCCGGCAGGAACGACCTGAACCGCGTGCCCTTGCGCACCGCCAGCACCCCCACCCCGGCCGGACCGCCCCACTTGTGGGCGCTGGCCGTCAGCACCGACCAGCCCTCCGGGATCGGCAGCCGCCCGGCCGTCTGCGCGGCGTCGACCAGCAGCGGGACGCCGTGCTCCCGGCAGGCCGCGGCCACCTCGGCCACCGGCTGGAGCGTGCCGACCTCGTGGTTGGCCGTCTGCAGGCAGGCCAGGCCCGTGTCGGGCCCGGCGACGGCGGCCGTGAAGGCGGCCGGGTCGACGCGTCCGCGCAGATCCACCCCCACGATCTCCACCGTGCCGCCGCCGCGTTCGTGCAGGCTGGCGGCGTGCAGCACGCTGGAGTGCTCGACCGCGCTCGTCACCAGATGCCGCCCCGCCCTCCGCCTGCCGTGTAGGGTGCCGAGCACGCCGAGATGCACGGCCTGCGTGCCCGAAGAGGTGAACGACACCTCGTCCGGGCGCGCGCCGAGCGCCTCGGCCACTTCCGTACGGGCCTGCTCCAGCAGCAGGTGCGCACGGCGGGCCTGGCCGTACAACCTCGCGGGGTCGGCCCAGCCGACATCGATCGCCGCCAGGAGCGCCTCGCGGGCCTGGGGGTGGAGCGGCTCGGTCGAGGCCGCGTCAAAGTACGCCACGAGACCCATCGTCCCACTTGCCTTCCCCCATCGAGGGGGCGCGCGGGAGGGCGGGGCTCTTGCACGCTAATGTGTCTGCAATCAGCTGTGCTTTTAGACATACGAGCGCCCAGGAGGACTCCTGGGCTTCATCTGTGGGGTAGGCGATCCGTGAGTCCGACTCGCCGTTCGACACGGCGTTCGTTGGCCCGGCGCAGAGTGCCGCGAGCCGCCGCTTTGGCGTTGCTGCTGGCCTCCGCTACGGCGTGTGCTAATGACGTTCCCAAGGCCGATTGGTCCAAGGGTCTGCTTCCTGAGCACATCACCAGCCAGGGCGACATCGTCCAGAATCTTTGGAACGGGGCCTGGGTCGCCGCACTCGCCACGGGCGCCGTGGTCATCGTCCTGATCATCTGGGCGTGTTTGTTCCATGTGAAGCGCAAGGCCAAGGCCGAGCTCCCGCCGCAGGTGCGTTACAACCTGCCGATCGAGATGCTCTACACCTTGATCCCGCTGGTCATGGTGTCGGTGTTCTTCTTCTTCACCGCGCGTGACAGCCGGGATCTGCAGGCGCTGTCCGGCCACCCTGACGTCAAGGTCAAGGTGGAGGCGTTCCAGTGGAGCTGGCGGTTCACCACGACGCTCAACGGCAAGACGTTGAAGCCGGTCGTGGGCCAGCCCGTGAGCGACTACAAGTCGGGCCCGCAGCTCGTGCTGCCCGTGGGCAAGACGGTGGAGTTCGAGCTGGAGTCGCCCGACGTCATCCACTCCTTCTGGGTGCCGGCGTTCCTGTTCAAGCGTGACGTCATCCCGGGGCTGCCCAAGGACAACAAGGGCCGTTTCTTCGAGATCAAGACGCTCGACAAGCCCGGCGTCTACGCGGGCCGCTGCGCCGAGCTGTGCGGCGTCGACCACAGCCGGATGCTCTTCTCGGTGAAGCTCGTCAAGCAGGCTGAGTACGACCAGTACATCGCGACTCAGGCTGGGAGCGCTCAGTGACCGCCATCCAAGAGCCAATCTCGACGACCCCGAGGCGCGCTGCCAAGGGCGCGGTGGTCGTGAAGTGGCTGTCCAGCACCGACCACAAGATCATCGGTCACCTCTATCTGATCACGTCGTTCGCCTTCTTCCTGATCGGCGGCGTCATGGCGCTGATCATGCGGGCCGAGCTGGCGCAGCCGGCGCTGCAGTTCGTCAGCAACGAGCAGTTCAACCAGCTGTTCACCATGCACGGCACGATCATGCTGCTGATGTTCGCGACGCCGCTGTTCGCCGGGTTCGCCAACGAGCTGATGCCGCTGCAGATCGGCGCGCCCGACGTGGCCTTCCCCCGGCTGAACATGGTGAGCTACTGGCTCTACCTGTTCGGCAGCATCATCGCGGTGTCGGGCTTCTTCACGCCCAACGGCGCGGCCTCCTTCGGCTGGTTCGCCTACACGCCGCTGTCGACCGCGATCAGCTCGCCGGGCATGGGCGGTGACCTGTGGATCATGGGTCTGGCGCTGTCCGGCCTGGGGACGATCCTCGGCTCGGTCAACTTCATCACCACGATCATCTGCATGCGCGCGCCGGGCATGACCATGTTCCGCATGCCGATCTTCACCTGGAACATCCTGCTGACCAGCATGCTCGTGCTGATGGCCTTCCCGGTGCTGGCCGCCGCGCTGCTGGCCCTGGAGGCCGACCGCAAGCTCGGCACCCACATCTTCACCCCGGAGAACGGAGGGGCGCTGCTGTGGCAGCACCTGTTCTGGTTCTTCGGCCATCCGGAGGTCTACATCATCGCGCTGCCGTTCTTCGGCATCGTGAGTGAGATCTTCCCGGTGTTCAGCCGCAAGCCGATCTTCGGCTACATCAGCCTCGTGGCCGCGACGATCTCGATCGCCGGCCTGTCGATCACGGTCTGGGCGCACCACATGTTCCCGACCGGGCAGGTGTTGCTGCCGTTCTTCTCGTTCATGACGTTCCTCATCGCGGTGCCGACGGGCGTGAAGTTCTTCAACTGGATCGGCACGATGTGGCGTGGGCATCTCACGTTCGAGTCGCCGATGCTGTTCTCGATCGGCTTCCTGATCACCTTCCTGCTGGGCGGCCTGACCGGCGTCATCCTGGCCTCGCCGCCGCTCGACTTCCAGATCAGCGACACCTACTTCGTCGTGGCGCACTTCCACTACGTGGTGTTCGGCACGGTGGTGTTCGCGATGTTCGCGGGCTTCTACTTCTGGTGGCCCAAGTTCACCGGCAAGATGCTCGACGACAAGCTCGGCAAGGTGCAGTTCTGGCTGCTGTTCATCGGCTTCCACGCGACGTTCCTGATCCAGCACTGGCTCGGCGTCGTCGGCTTCCCGCGCCGCTACGCCGACTACAGCCCCGCCGACGGCTTCACCGACCTGAACTTGATCTCGTCGGTCGGCGCGTTCGTGCTCGGCCTGTCGGTGCTGCCGTTCTTCTACAACGTCTGGAAGACCGCGCGCAGCGCGCCCAAGGTCACGGTCGACGACCCGTGGGGCTACGGCAACTCGCTCGAATGGGCGACCTCCTGCCCGCCGCCGCGGCACAACTTCAGCATGCTGCCGCGGATCCGGTCCGAGCGTCCCGCGTTCGACCTGCACTACCCGCACGTGTCCGCCAAGACGCCCCAGGAGGTCGAGGCCTGATGAAGGTACAGGGTTGGCTGTTCCTGCTGTGCGGCCTGTTCTTCGCCGGCGTGGACGTCGCTTACTGGTTCTGGACCAAGGCGGACACCGGTCACGGCGAGCCGGTCGGCACCACGGCCATGGCCATCTCGGTCGGCTTCGCGTTCATGATCGGCTACTACCTGATGTTCACGGCGCGGCGCATCGGCGACCAGCCCGAGGACAACAAGCAGGCCGAGATCAGCGACGGCGCCGGTGAGATCGGGTTCTTCAGCCCGAGCAGCTGGTGGCCGCTGTTCCTCTGCCTGGCGGCGGCGTTCGCGTTCGCCGGGTTCGTGATCGGGTTCTGGATGTTCCTGATCGGCGTGTTCCTGATCATCATGGCCATGATCGGATTCGTGTTCCAGTACTACCGGGGTAACTTCTCGCACTGACCGCGAGGCTTTCGGCGGGTGTCCTCTTCTGGGAGAGGACGCCCGCTTTTTGTTGTTCTTTGCCGGTGCACGGATGTGACGAATCGAGCACTCAGGGTAACAAGTGAGGGGAATGGATCGATCTCGGACGGGGGAGTGCACGTGGGGCGCTTGGCTCATGGATCCGCCGGGCTGCTGGCCCTGGCCCTGCTGACGTCGTGCTCGGGGACCCAGACCGTCCCTTCAGGAAGCGCCGGGGCGACCGGTGCCGGTGGGGGTGCCGCCGCCGGTCAGACCGCCGCGGTCGGTGCGGGAGCGGCGAAGCCGGCGGTGGCGGCCACCGTGGTGGTGAATCCACTCGACAAAGCCGGAAATATCCCGACTGACCAGACCGTAGTCGTCGCCGCCCAGTCCGGCACCCTCAAGAGCGTCCGGATCCAGGGCGGCGGCAAGGCGGGCGGACTGCCGGGCGTGCTCAGCGCCGACGGCACCGCCTGGCGCAGCACCCGTACCGCCAGGCCGGGCACCACGTACACGATCACCACGCTCGCCACTGGAACCGACGGCAAGCCGATCGAGACCACCAGCACCTTCTCGACGGTCAAGGCGACCAAGACCTTCGACATCGAGACGGTGACGCCGAACCGGTACGACACCGGCCTGACGGTCGGCGTCGGCATGCCGGTCATGATCACGTTCGACCAGCCGATCACCGACCGGGTGGCGGTCGAGCGCAATCTCCTCATCCACAGCTCGAAGCCGGTCGAGGGCGCCTGGCACTGGTTCGACGACCGGCACGTGGACTTCCGGCCGCTGCACTACTGGCCGGCGCACACCGACGTCCGCCTGGAGGCCCACCTGGCCGGCGTACGCGGGGCCGAAGGCGTGTACGGCAAGCGCGACTTCGCCTTCGACTTCAAGATCGGCCGTTCGCAGATCACCAAGGGCAGCACCGACGTCCACGTGCTGACGGTCCGCCGCGACGGCAAGAAGATCCGCACCATGCCGATGAGCGCCGGCCAGGGCGGGGACTGGAAGTACTACACGACCTCCGGCATCCACCTGGCCATGTCCAGGGAACCGGTGACCGTCATGACCTCGCCGGGCATCGGGCCCGGGTCGGCGGGCTACTACCAGATGACCGTCTACAACACCGTGCGCATCTCCAACAGCGGCGAGTACGTGCACAGCGCGCCGTGGTCGGTCGGCTCGCAGGGCTACGCCAACGTGAGCCACGGGTGCGTGAACGTCAGCCCGGAGAACGCGGCCTGGTTCATCAAGAACACGCTGATCGGGGATCCGATCATCATCACGGGCTCGCCCCGGGTGCTGGAGCCGACCAACGGGTGGGGGCACTGGCAGGAGAGCTGGCGGGAGTGGCTCAAGTGGAGCTCACTCAAGGCCGCACCCACCATGCTCTATCGCTAATCGCAGAAACCCTCTGTCCGTCCCTGTAGCCCTCATGGCAGCCCTCTTGAGGGTCGTGCCGTACTTGAGGGCCCTGGTTGGGTCAGGCCGGTCGGAGGGAGCGGCTGGTCTCTATCCAGCGGTCCAGGGCGGCGGCGGCGCGGCCCGAGTCGACGGCCTGGACGGCGCGCGCGTAGCCGTCGATCATGGCCGCGTCGAGGTCGTCGCCGGGCCCGTCCAGCGCCACCAGGGCCGCCGCCGCGTTGAGCAGCACGGCGTCCCGCACCGGGCCCGTCTTGCCGCGCAGCAGGTCGTGGACCGCCTGGGCGTTGAAGGCGACGTCGCCGCCCTTGAGGGCGCCCGCGTCGGCCCGGGGGATGCCGAGGACGGAGGGGTCGAAGACGGTCTGGGTGGCGACGCCGTCCTTGACGATCCAGACCGTGGAGGTCGTCGCGATCGTGAGCTCGTCGAGGCCGTCGTCGCCGCGGAAGACCAGGGCGGAGACGCCGCGCTCGGCGAAGACGCCGGCGAGGACCGGCAGCATGTTCTTGTCGAAGACGCCGATGGCCTGGGCCGCGGGGCGGGCCGGGTTGGTGAGCGGGCCGAGGAAGTTGAAGACCGTCGGGACGCCGATCTCCTTGCGCGGCGGCCCGGCGAAGCGCAGCGCGGGGTGGTAGACCGGGGCGAAGCAGAAGGCGATGCCCGCCTCGCGGGCGACGCGGGCCGTCTGCTCGGGCGTCAGGTCGAGGCGGATGCCCAGGTGCTCCAGCACGTCGGCGGCGCCGCACGAAGAGGAGGCGGCCCGGTTGCCGTGCTTGACCACGCGCGCGCCCGCGCCGGCGGCCACGATGGCGGCCATCGTCGAGACGTTGACCGTGTGGGCGCGGTCGCCGCCGGTGCCGACGACGTCGACGACCGGGCCCTCGACGTCGAGGGGGGTGGCCAGCTCCAGCATGGTGCGGGCCAGGCCCACGACCTCGGCCACCGTCTCGCCCTTGGCCCGCAGCGCGATCGCGAACCCGGCGATCTGGGCCGACGTCGCGGAGCCCGACATGATCTCCCGCATCGCCCAGGACGTCTCATCAGCGGTCAGATGCTCACCCGACAGGAGAGCCGAGAGCAGGGCGGGCCAGGTCGTCCGGGCATCCACGGCAGGCACCTACTTCGCGTTGAGTCGGGTCAAGGCGCGGCGGCGCATGAGGTCGGCGACGGTGTCGGCCAGGACCATGGGCTCCAGCGGCTGCGGCACCACGGCGTCGGCCTTGGACCAGTCGGCCAGCCAGCGGTCGTCGCGCCGGGCGATGATCAGGCAGACGGGCGGGCAGTCGTAGACCTCGTCCTTGGCCTGGCGCGAGACGCCCATGCCGCCGGCGGGCTGGGTCTCGCCGTCGAGGATGGCCACGTCGATCTCGCCGGAACCCAGCCACTGGTGAACCTTGGGCTCGGTGGCGCACTCCACGATCTCCACGAGGGGGACATCGGCGGCGGGTCGCCGGCCGATCGCCAGCCGAACCTCTTCACGGGTGGCGGCGTCGTCGCTGTAGACGAGGACCCTCATCGTGTCGTCGGTGCTCACGGTCGCGCTCACTATCGGTCGTAGCTGTATGGTCACCTGGGATCGTACCGGTGCCCTGGCCCGCAATCCCAGGCCACCGTCTCTGGCGGGCGTTTTGTCCTCATTTTTTGAGGTTACGGGCATGTTTGTTCCTGCTTACGGGGGGGTCGTGCGCGGGACCGCCCACAGAAGCCGCAATAATGCTGCCCGTGGCGACAGCATCCGCAATAACTTCGACGACGACAGCACAGCCGTACCGCAGACCCAATCTGGTCAGTGTCGGTACGATCGTCTGGCTGTCCTCCGAGCTCATGTTCTTCGCGGCGCTGTTCGCGATGTACTTCACCATCCGGTCGGTGAGCGAGGGCAACGGCCTCGAGTGGGGCCCCGCGCTCCTGCAGAAGGGCGTGGAAGCCGAAGGCGCTCACCTGAACATCCCGTTCGCGACGGTCAACACGATCATCCTGGTCCTGTCGAGTGTGACGTGCCAGCTGGGCGTATGGGCCGCGGAGAAGGGGCAGGTCGGCAAGCTCCGCTTCTGGTACCTCGTGAGCTTCCTGATGGGCGCGGTCTTCGTCGCCGGTCAGCTGTACGAGTACGGCGAGCTGGCGAAGGAGGGCGCGACCCTGTCCGCGAACGCCTTCACCTCGGTGTTCTACCTGACGACGGGCTTCCACGGCCTGCACGTTACGGGTGGCCTGATCGCGTTCCTCTTCATGCTGGGACGCACGTACGCCGCGAAGCGCTTCACGCATGAGCAGGCCACCAGCGCCATCGTCGTGTCCTACTACTGGCACTTCGTCGACGTCGTCTGGATCGGTCTTTTCGCGACCATCTACATTATTCGTTAAGGAACGGGATCTCTGTGACTAGGATCACCGCTTGGCGGCGGCATCCCCTCGCGAGATACGCCGTCCTGATTTTCGCGTTGGCGCTGGTCGGGATGGCATACACCGCCTTTGTCCAGGTGGGTAAGCCTGCTGACGCGGCCCTCGCGTCAGGCAGGGTCGACGACGTGGCCGAGGGCAAGGCCCTGTTCGAGCTGCACTGCTCCAGCTGCCACGGGCTCAACGCGCAGGGCATCAGCGGGAAGGCTCCCACGCTCATCGGCGTCGGGGCCGCGGCCGTCGATTTCCAGGTGAGCACCGGCCGCATGCCCGCGGCCGACTCCGGCGCCCAGGCGCCGCGCAAGCCGGAGCACAGGTGGGTCAACCCGGACTCGATCCGCAAGCTCGGCGCCTATGTGCAGTCGCTCGGCGGCGGTCCGCAGGTGCCCGGCAAGGAGCAGGTCGACGCCAAGCTCGGCGACGCGGGCAAGGGCGGTGAGTTGTTCCGCGCCAACTGCATCCAGTGCCACAACTGGGTCGGCGCGGGCGGCGCGCTGACGCAGGGCAAATACGCCCCCAACCTGAACCAGGCGTCTCCCACGCAGATCTACGAGGCCATGATCACCGGCCCGCAGGCGATGCCGGTCTTCAATGACTCGACGATCACGCCTGAAGAGAAGCGCAGCATGATCGCCTACATCACCAGTGTTCGCGAGCAGACGGACCCGGGAGGTTTTGGCCTCGGGCGTATTGGCCCGGTCACCGAAGGTCTCGTAGCTTGGATAGCGGGCCTCAGTGCCCTCGCCCTCGCCGCCATCTGGATCACCGCGAAGAAGCGACAGAAGTCATGACAGACAACGAGCACGAGATCGAGCAGCCGGACGAACGCGTCCCACGGCGCGTCATCGGCACCCCCGCACCGGGCACCTCGATGCTCGGCGCCCCCGAACGCGAGGACGTCGAGGTAGAGATCCCGGGCGTCACGCTGCAGGACGAGCAGAAGGCGCGCAAGGCCGAGAAGATCGTGGCGCTCTGCTTCACGGTCACGTTCCTCGCGGCCATCGCGTTCATCATCTCCTACGTCTACTTCCAGGTCGGCAGCCCGGAGAGCACCGGTGTGTCCAACCTGGCGCTCGGCAGCACGCTGACGGTGGCGCTGCTGGGGTTGGCCGTCGGCATCGTGATCTGGGTCCGCATGATCATGCCGAAGTACTCCTTGGTCCAGGAGCGCCACCCCATGGTCTCCGCCGAGGAGACCCGGGGGGTCGTCGCCGAGACCTTCATTCAGGGCGCCAACGAGAGCGGGTTCGTCAAGCGCAAGCTGCTGCGCCGCACGCTGCTGCTCGCGGCCGCGCCGCTGGGCCTGCTCCCGGTGGTGCTGCTGCGTGACCTCGACAACTCCAAGATGCCCGGCGCCGCCTTCAACAAGACGCTGCGGCACACGGTCTGGGGTGAGAAGACCAAGGACGGCAAGCCGCGCAGGCTCGTCGTCGAGGGCACCGGCCAGCCGATCCGCGCCGCCGACTTCAACTCGCCGGGCGGCATCCTGTCGGTGGTGCCCGATGGCTACCAGCACGACCTGAACGCCCTGGCCAAGGCGACGCTGATCCTGATCAAGTTCCGCCCCGAAGAGATCAAGTCCGGGACGAACCAGAACTGGACGCACGACGGCATCGTCGCCTACTCCAAGATCTGCACGCACGTGGGCTGCCCCGCGGCTCTCTACGAGCAGACCACCCACCACATCCTCTGCCCCTGCCACCAGTCGACCTTCGACGCCGCCGACGGTGCGAAGGTCATCTTCGGCCCGGCCGCCCGGCCGCTGCCGCAGCTGCCGATCACGGTCGACGGTGAGGGTTTCCTCGTCGCCAAGGGGGACTTCAACGTGCCGCCCGGTCCCAGCTACTGGGAGCGCGGCGACGCCGAAGCCGAGGCCAGGTCCAAGGGAGGCCAGGCATGAGCGAGCTGACCACTGTTCCCAAGGCCATCGGCGGCCCGTCGAACTTCCTCGACGAGCGCCTCGGCGCGGGCAACTTCCTCAAGCGCAATCTTCGCAAGGTCTTCCCCGACCACTGGTCGTTCCTGCTGGGCGAGATCGCGCTCTACTCCTTCGTCATCCTGCTGCTGACCGGTACGTTCCTGACGTTCTGGTTCAAGCCGAGCATGGCGGAGATCGCCTACGACGGGTCGTACGCCCCGCTCAAGGGCGTCATGATGTCCCAGGCCTACGCGTCGTCGCTGGAGCTCAGCTTCGACGTCCGGGGTGGTCTGCTCATGCGGCAGATGCACCACTGGGCGGCCTTGATGTTCGTGGCCGGCATGACGGTGCACGCGCTGCGGGTGTTCTTCACCGGCGCGTACCGCAAGCCGCGCGAGCTCAACTGGCTCATCGGCGTCGGGCTGCTGACGCTGGCGCTCCTCGAAGGGCTGACCGGCTACTCCCTGCCCGACGACCTGCTGTCCGGCGCCGGTCTGCGGATCACCGAGGGTGTGGCGATCTCGCTGCCGCTGGTCGGCACGTACGTCACGTTCTTCCTGTTCGGCGGAGAATATCCGGGTGAGGATGTCGTCTCCCGGTTCTACTCGCTGCACATCCTGCTCATCCCGGGCATCATCCTGGCGCTCGTCTCCGCCCACATGGTGCTCATGTGGACGCAGAAGCACACCCAGATGCCCGGCAAGAACCGCAACAACCACAACGTGGTGGGAGCGCCCTTCTACCCGGCCTTCATGGCCAAGGCGGGCGCGTACTTCCTGTTCACGTTCGCGGTGGTGGCGGGGTTGGCGACGTTCGCCCAGATCAACCCGATCTGGCTGTTCGGTCCCTATACGCCCGCCGACGTGTCGGCCGGTTCGCAGCCCGACTTCTACATGGGCTTCCTCGAAGGCGCGCTGCGCATCATGGTGCCATGGGAGATCAACCTGTTCGGCACGTCCCATGCGGGAACACTGCCGCTCAGCGTCATCATCCCGGCGCTGGTGCCCATGGGCATCATCATGACGGGCCTGGCGCTCTATCCGTTCCTGGAACGCTGGGTGACGGGCGACAAGCGCGAGCACCACTTCGCCGAGCGCCCGCGCAACAACCCGCACCGCACCGCGATCGGCATGACGGCCATCACGTTCTACGGCGTGCTCTGGCTGCTCGGCGCCAACGACGAGATCTCGGCCAACTTCCACATCAGCCTCAACGTGACCACGTACGCGGGGCGGGTGCTGATCTTCCTGGCGCCCGCGCTGGCGTACCTGATCACGTATCGCATCTGCCTCGGCCTGCAGCGCTACGACGCGGGCGTCGTCTCGCACGGCGTCGAGTCGGGCGTGATCAAGCGGCTGCCGCACGGCGAGTACATCGAGCTGCACACGCCGCCGCACGAGGACATCGAGGCGCACGTGCGGGGCAAGGAGCCGGTGTTGATGCTGCCGGCCGCCCCCGACAGCGCGGGCATCCCGCCGAAGGGCATGCGCGGCCCGCTCGGCAAGCTGCGCGCCCGGATGTCCAAGGCGTACGGAGGGGAGAAGATTCCTCTCGGCGACGGGCACGCGCACGGTGAAGGGCATGAGGAAGAGGAGCACGCGGCGATCGGCGCCGGCGACGACCACTCGCTGACGCGGTAGTTTCTCTTCGGTTCGGGCCCGGACGGATCATCCGTCCGGGCCCGCTCCTTTGTCCTCAGGTGTTTTCAGGTGTCTTCAGGGCCGGTGTTCTCTCGCGCGGGTGTCGTCTCGCACGGCGTCGAGTCCGCCGTGATCAAGCGGCTGCCGCACGGCGAGTACATCGAGCTGCACACTGCGGGCACGGTGAGTTGCACGCGGCGGGTGCGGTGCCCAGCCCCGCACACCTCAGGACCGTATCCCTGGACAGGGCCCAGCCCCGCACTCGCATTGGGGCTCATCGTGCCAGCCGTAAAAAAGCCTGATTTTCCCGAGTTAGTCGCTTTCGCCGAAGCCGATCGAGAACGCCGCGTCGAGGTCGTGCTTGGAGTAGGTGCGGAAGGCGATGTGGGTCTCGGTGTGGAGCACGCCGGCCACCTTGTTGAGGCGCCCCGGGATCA
This sequence comes from Nonomuraea aurantiaca, assembly GCF_020215705.1. Taxonomy (GTDB): domain Bacteria; phylum Actinomycetota; class Actinomycetes; order Streptosporangiales; family Streptosporangiaceae; genus Nonomuraea; species Nonomuraea aurantiaca. The sequence goes on from NZ_JAIWNB010000020.1 coordinate 70,685, forward strand.
CCTCGGCGATCTGCTCGTAGGCGGCCACCCGGACCATCGCCAGCAGGTCGTATTCGCCGGTGATGGAGTAGACCTCGCTGACCCCCTCGATCTCGGCGATCGTCTGGGCGACCTCCGGGATCCGGTCTACCTCGGCGTTGATGTGGACGATAGCCGTGACCATGGGCCAACTCTAGCGGCCCTGATCGAGGCCGCGGTAGGCGAGGTCGATGCGGGCCTTGTGGCGGGCGGCGCCGTGGGCGGGCAGGCTCCACTCGCCGTCGACCTCCACCAGGCGCACCCCCGGTGACTCCAGCCAGCGCAGGATGCACTCGGTCTCTTCGGCGCTGGCCGCGTGGACGGGCCCGGGGCCGGGAATGACGCTCTCGGCCATGGCCACGAGGGACTCGACGTAGGGGACGGGGTGGGCGCCGCGTGGCATGACGCCGGCCGCGCTGAGCCGGCCGTAGCGGATGACGTGGATGTCCCAGCCGCCGTCGAAGGCCGGGCTGGCGGCGACCAGCTGGGGGATGCGGGTGATGGCCGTGAGGCGCTGCATGCGGGCCGCGGCGCGGACGAAGGCCGCCAGGCGGTCGCGGTCGATGGACGCCTCCTCGTAGCGCTGCTCGACCGACAGGCGCTCCATGCGGGCCGACACCGCGGAGAAGACCGACGAGGCGTCGAGGGTCATGGCCCGGCGGGCGGCCTGGGCGTGCAGCGCGTAGTCGGCCTGGCTCTCCCTGCCCTCGCACGGCGCTCCGCAGCGGCCCATCTCATAGAGGACGCAGGCCGCGCGCTGGGTGCGCAGGCTGATCGGCTGGGTGCACTGGCGCAGCGGCACCGCCTCGTGCAGGGCGATGCGGGCGTCTTCGGCCGAGCGGCTGCTGGAGAAGGGGCCGAGGTAGGCGGCGTCGTCGTCCTTGAGCTCGCGCACGATCGACAGCCGGGGGAACGGCTCGTCGGTGAGCTTGAGCCAGACGACCTTCTCCGGGAAGCGCGACCTGCGGTTGTAGCGGGGTTTGGCGCCGCCGATCAGGCGCAGCTCGCGTACTTCGGCTTCGAGGGCGGTGGTGCAGACGATGTGGCGGACCCGCTCCGCGATGCCGATCATCTCGCGGATGCGCGGGCGGGTCTCGCTGGCGGTGAAGTAGGAGCGGACGCGGTTGCGCAGGTTGGTGCTCTTGCCGATGTAGAGGACCTCGCCGCGGTCGTCCTCGAAGAGGTAGACGCCGGGGGAGTGGGGCACCGACTCGGCCAGGTGGCGCTTGCGCTGCTGCTCGGGGGTGGGGGCGCGGACGAAGGACTTGAGCTCTTCGAGCGTGTGGACCTGGAAGGAGCCGGCCCGCTCGATCAGGCCGTGGAGCACGTGGACGGTGGCCCTGGCGTCGTGCAGGGCGCGGTGGCAGGGATCGGTCGGGCTGCGGAAGAACCGGGCCAGTGTGGCGAGCTTGGCGTTGGGCGTCTCGTCGCGGGTCAGCACGCGGCGGGCCAGGTCGACGGTGTCGACGACCGGGTTGGCCGGTGGGGGATAGCCGTGGGCCGCGCAGGCCGCCTTGACGAAACGGGTGTCGAAGCTCGCGTTGTGGGCGACCAGGGTGGTCCCGCGGATGAACTCCAGGAAGGCCGGCAGCACCGACTCGATGCGCGGCGCGGCCACCACCATGGCATCGGTGATGCCGGTCAGCACGGAGATGAACGGCGGGATCGGCCCGCCGGGATCGACCAGCGTGGAGAACTCGCCGAGCACCTCGCCCGCTCGCACCTTGACCGCGCCGATCTCGGTGATCATGTGATCGGCCGGGGAACCCCCGGTCGTCTCGAGGTCGAACACGACGAACGTGACGTCGCTCAGCGGAGTGCCGAGCTCGTCGAGAGTGCCTTGAACCGGATCCACGAACCAAGACCATAGAGAGGTAGACCGACAGTTATCAGATTCGAACGAATAACTGTCCGGCTTGATCCTTAGTTACCCTTCCGTTTATGTCCGGGGGAAGACTCGCCAGCCGCTACTCACTGCTGCGGCCGCTCGGCAGCGGCGGCATGGGCCGGGTGTGGCTGGCCAGGGACGAGATGCTGGACCGCGAGGTGGCGGTCAAGGAGCTCACGCTGCCCGAGGGCCTGTCCGCCAAGGAGCGCGGCGACCTCGTCACCCGGGCCGTACGCGAGGCGCAGGCGACCGCCCGGCTGCGCCATCCGGGCATCGTGGCGTTGCACGACGTCATCGTCGAGCACGAGCGGCCGTGGCTGGTCATGGAGCTGCTGCGGGGCCGCACGCTCGCGGACGCGGTCCGGGAGCGCGGGGCGATGCCGCAGGAGCAGGTCGCCGACATCGGGGTGCGCGTCCTGGACGCGCTGTCCACCGCGCACGCGCAGGGGGTGCAGCATCGCGACGTCAAGCCGGGCAACGTGTTCCTCACCGAGGGCGGCCGGGTGGTGCTCACCGACTTCGGCATCGCCCGGCAGGAGGGGCAGGCGACGCTCACGGAGCAGGGGCTGATGATCGGCTCGCCCGGCTTCATCGCGCCCGAGCGGCTGGAGGGTGAGCCGGGCGGTCCGGCCAGCGACATCTGGTCGCTCGGCGCCACGCTGTTCACGGCCGCCGCGGGCGGGCCGGCCTACGGCGGCTCGCCGGCCGAGCGGATCAGGGCGACGCTGACGCTGCCGCCGCCGGTCGTGCCCGGCCCGATCGGGCCGGTCCTCGCTGCCATGATGGCGCGCCATCCCGCCGCCCGCCTCGACGCGCGGGCCGCCGGCCACGCGCTCGGGGAGGTCGCGGCGGGGCGGACGGCCCGGCTCGCGACGCAGCACGACCTCACCGCGCCCGGCCGGGTGAAGCGCCGCGGTAAGGCGATCGTCTGGATCGCCGCCGCCGCGGTGGCGGTGCTGGTGATCGCCGCCGGCGCTACGTACCTTGTGACGAAAAATCAGGACAAGGTGCCGGAAGCCTTCAGCGTTCCCATGAACGTGTGCTCGCTCCTCGCCCAGGCCGAGATCGGCGAGCTGCTGAACACCCGGCAGCCGCCCAAGCCGCAACCCGGCTCCGACGAGGTGGGCCCCAAGTGCGGCTGGCCGGTCCAGGGCACCGGCGTGGGGCTGCAGCTCCAGAAGGACTCCGACACCCCCGACCCCTGGTCGATGACTCCGGTGACGGCCCACACGCTGCTCGGCAACCAGCAGCGCTACTGGGCCAAGTACGACGAGATCGACTGGACCTGGCCGGAGATCGGCGTGAAGAACTCACTCAAGGCCAAGCGCACTCCCGTCCACGCCCTCACCGGCATCGGGGAGGAGGGCTTCGCCTTCGAGCTCACCGGGCCGTCGGGGCGGGTGCACTCCGCCCACGTCTACTACCGGCTGGCCAACCTGGTGGTGAGCGTCGAGTACACCACGCTCGCCACCAAGCCCACCGACGAGGACATCAGGCAGTCGGCGCTGAAGGCCGCGCGGGCCAGCGAGCGGGCGTTGCGCAGTGCAGGCTGACTTCTACCTCCTGGCCGGCCGTTACCGCCTGGTGGAGCGGCTCGGCGAAGGCGGCGCGGGCACCGTGTGGCGGGCGCTCGACCAGACGCTCGACCGGCAGGTCGCGGTCAAGCAGATGCGGGTGCCGGCCGGGCTGACGCCGCGCCAGCGGGCCGAGTTCGCCGATCGGGCCATCCATGAGGCGAGGTCCGCTGGACGGCTGCGCGATCCCGCCATCGTGCTCGTCCACGACGTGGTGCTCGACGGCGACCAGCCGTGGATCGTCATGGACCTGGTCGCCGGGCGCTCGCTGGACAAGGTCATCGAGGAGCGCGGCCCGCTCCCGCCGCAGGCCGTGGCCCGCATCGGGGCGCAGGTGCTGTCGGCGCTGCGGGTGGCGCACGCGCACGGCATCCTGCACCAGGACGTCAAGCCGGGCAACATCATGCTCGACGCCGACGGCTCGGCCATGCTCACCGACTTCGGCATCGCGACTCCGATGAGCGGCCGGGGCGATCGGCAGGGCACCGCGGGCTCGCCCGGCTACATGGCCCCCGAGCGGCTGAACGAGCAGCCCGCCGGCCCCGCCTCCGACCTGTGGTCGCTCGGCGCGAGCCTCTACACCGCGGTGGAGGGGCGGCCGCCGTTCGAGCGCGCCCTGCCGGCCGCGGTGGCCGCCGCGGTGCTGCTGCACGACCCGCCGTTCCCGGCCAGGGCGGGGCGCGAGCTCGGCGGCCTGCTGATGGCCATGCTGGCCAAGGACCCCGCGGCCCGGCCGTCGGCCGAGCAGATCGGCGAACGGCTGGGTGACGAGCGGTTGAGCGGCGTGACCGCCTCCGGTGCTCGGCGGCGCCGGTGGTGGCTCGTGCTCGCCGTGCTGGCCGCCGTCGCGGTGGTGGGGGCGGGCGGCTGGTACGGCCTGAGCGTACTGAACGGGCCGAAGGAGACGGGCGGCTACGCGGCGGCGCCCGACCCGTGCGGGCTGATCGGCGACGCGCGGGCCGGGCAACTGCTGAACGACCCCGGGCCAGGGCAGAAGGACCCCGGGCAGGTGCTGAAGGGCACGGTGCAGCGGCTGCGCACCAGGGCGGGCGAGTGCGTGTGGCAGGTGCGCGACGGCTCCCGGATCGTCCGCTCGATCACCGTCCGGACCAGGGCCGAGCAGCCGAACGGCGACTACAGCGGCCCCGCCGTGGCCCGGCTGCGGTTCGACAGCGAGCGGGGCAGCCGGGCGGCGGCGAAGGGCACGGTCTTCCGCAAGACCGTCGGCCCTCTGGCCGACGTGCCGGGGGTGGGCGAGGCGGCGTTCGTCCAGGACTCCTACGAGCTCTACCTGAGCAGCACCAAATCCGGCCGATCGGACAGCACGCTGCTCTTCCGTACGAGTAACCTCATGGGCGAGGTCATCCTGCGCCGCGAGGACGTTTCGCCGAGCTCCCCGGCCGACAGGAAGACGGCGATCGAGGCCGCCCGCGTGGTCTCCGCGGCGCTGCACAACTGAGCCCTTCGCAAGCATCTTGCAAGTGGTGTGACTAGCATGTTTCCCCGCAAGTCAGGGCAACCTCAGGAGTCCCTCGTGAATCCCGGTAGCGCGTTCGAGCCGCCGACCAACCCCTATCCGATCCAGGGCAGGCAGTTCGAGCAGCCGACCATGCCACCTGGACCGCCCTGGGGGCCGCCCCAGCCTCCGCCCCCGCCTCCGCCGCGCAGGCGGTCGTGGATCCTGCCCGTGGTGGCCGTCGCCGTGGTCGTGCTGATCGCGGGCGGCGCGGGCGCGTACATCGTGTACGGGAAGGTCGCCCGCTCCACGCCCTCGACCGGGGCCAAGCCGGTCAAGTCGCCCGTCTCGGCGGCGGCGCCGGCGCTCGACGTGTGCTCGATGCTGCCCAAGACCGAGGCCGAACGCCTCGTGCCTCAGGCGACGGTGTCCAAGAGCTCCAGGGACGGCGACTACACGCTCAGCTTCACCTGCAACTGGGTCAACCGCCGCATCTCGTTCGGCGAATACTGGCGCAGCCGGGAGATCGACGTCCGCGTTGAGCAGCACCGCGGCGACGGCGCGAAGACCGGCCGGACGATGGCCCAGAACTCCTACGACATCGACTACGGCGGCGGCAAGTACGCCGAGACGGCCAAGCCCACGCCGGAGAAGGGGGAGAAGGAGTACGTCTCCCCGGTCAAGGATGTGCCCGGCATCGGTGACGCCGCGTTCGCCCAGTACACCTGGCGCCGTTCCGGCAAGCTGCTGTGGTACTCCTTCGGCGAGGCCCACGCCCGCGTCGACGACATGACGATCAAGGTCAAGTACCAAGCCGACCAGCAGCGCAAGGACGCGCGGATCCTCAGCAACGCGACCACCCAGTCGGTCACCGAGGCCAACGGGATCCGCGAGGCCAGCACCGTACTCGGGCACATCGCCAAGGGCATCGCGGCCTGGAAGGCGCAGCACCCCAACGTGCTGGCCCAGCCGGACAAGTCCGTCACCACCAGTACGCCCACGCCCGAAGGAACGCCCTCGCCCACCAACCTCGCCGTCTTCCCGGCCGCCTGCCAGGCCATGACCGGATCGGTCACCCGGCTGGTCCCCTCGCCCACGCCGCGGGCCCGCGGCACCGAGGCGGGCGGCGACGCGCAGACCGAGTGCCGGTGGCTGAACCTGGACATCCCCGTGGGCGCCGACGTCAAGCGCATCCGCAGCGCGCTGATCACCACGCACCGCTTCACCAACCGGGCCGGCGTCGAGGACGCGCCGGCCGCGCGGGCCTACTACGCGGGGCAGCGCGGCAGCCGCGGCACCAACGCGGGCTCCACCATCGGCGGCATCTCGTGGAGCGGGCTGTCCGAGGTCAAGGGCGTGGGAGAGGCGGCCTTCAGCCAGTACGTGCGGATCATGCACGGCGACACCTTCGCCTCCTCGGGCACGGTGGTGCTGCGGCAGGGGGCGACGGTGATCGTGGTGGACTACTCGGGCGCCGAGCGGCCCAAGGACGAGCCCGTCAACTCGCCCAAGGTCAAGTTGATGCCCGACAAGGAAGCACGAGACGGGGCGCTGTCCCTGGCCAAGACGTATCTGGCCGAGCTGGCCAAGAAGCCGATCGGCAGCTGACCCGGGCGGCGGGCGCTCCAGCCTGGCCGGGCGGCGGGCGCTCCAGGCCGTTCAGCGGCCACTGTCGCGCACCGCCAGCCCGGTCACGGTCACGGGTATGACTTGCTTCGCACCGGACCTCTGGGGGCCGCTCAGCTCCCCGTAGAGGCACTCGGCGGCCCCGGCAGGCGGCTGGCCGCAGGCGGCCCGCCTGGCGCGGGCTCGGCAGGTGAGCCGCCCCTGGAGCCGCCACGGATCCTCCCCTCGCGGATCGTCCCCCCGGCGGGAGCTTGACGGCGACGGTTACAGCTCTGCAAGTGCGTTGCAAGCGCGGTAAATAGCGTGGGCCCCGCAAAGCAAATGAGCCGCGTGATCTAGCTTGTCCAATACAGGGGCGTGGGCAAGCCGGGGGAGATCCGCGGCTCGCTGCTTTTCCCGGCGAGGAAGGGCTCCAGCAGGCCGGGCACGGCGCGTGCCGCCAGGTCGAGCCCCTCGCCCGTGCCGACGTCGACCACGTCGTAGTGCCCGTCCCCCGCCGCCGTCGTCGCCGAGAGCGTGAGCAGGCCGGCGCGGCGCTGGAAGAACGACTGCTCGACCGTCCAGCCGACGATGCCGCTTCTGTCGAGCGCGACCGTACGCCGTGCGGCCGAGCCCCGCCTGGTGACCAGGTGGCGCGGGCCGAGCGCGTGGCCGAGCCCCCGATAGGCGTCGGCGGCCAGCCACAGGCCGGCCGGGAGCCCGATGACCAGCACGGCCGCGGGCCAGATCCAGCCCCCCTGCCACGTCCAGAGGAGTGACGGCACTGCGGCCGGCACGGCCAGTGCCGCGACGGCGACGACCGCGCGGACGACGCGCCTGCGCCGGGCCGCCGCCGGATGCGCCACCAGCCCGGCCCGCCACGGGCTCATGGCGGGCGACGTCGCGCCCTGCCCCGGCTCAGCCAAGGGGGACTCCGTTCCGGGCCGTCCCAGGCCCAGGACGCGTTCGGCGATCTGTTCGGCCAGTGCGCGGGGGAGCGGTGGGGTGAGCGCGGCCACGTCCTCCGTCTCGTTCTCGGCGGCCTTGCGCAGCCCGGTGGCCACGGCCTTGACCCGCGCTCCACCGCCCAGCCGCAGCAGCAGCGGCTCACTGATCTCCACGCCGCGCAGCCGCCGCTCCTCCAGCGTCAGCGACCGGCTGGTCAGCAGCCCGCGCCGCAGCCGCAGCCGCCCCGGTTCGCGCTCCAGCCGGTAGCGCCCCCACGACTCGGCGAACAACAGCAGCGCCCCCGCCACCCCGACCACCACATTGGCCGCCACGAGCAGCGGCACCGCAAGCCACGGCCGCGCCGTGACCCAGCCCCAGGCGCCCGCCGCCGTCCCGGTGGTGAACAGGTTCACGCCGAACGCGTCGAGCAGCTTGTAGAGCGCCCCCAGCACCAGCGCGCCGCCCGCGAACGACCACACCGACAGCGGCGCGTACCTGATCCAGGCCCACCGCAGCTCCGCCAGCGCGCCGCCGTCCCCGAGCGGGACCTCGCCGGTCCGCAGCAGGGTACGGCGCAGCGCCTCGGCCTCCCGCCTGGGCAGCGGGTCCAGGGTGAGCTCGGTCCCCTCGCCCGGGTGCTCTCCGGTGCCGACCTTGACGACGGTCAGCCCGAACACCCGCCGTACCGGATCCGCGGTGAGGTCGACGCTGCGCACGCGGTCGCGCGGGATCGAGCGGTGCTGTCGTACGGCGATGCCCGAGCGCAGCTCCAGGCGCTCCGTGGTGAGCCGCCACCGGGTCGAGCGGAGCCGCGCCCAGGCGTAGGCCAGGACCCCGGCCACGATCAGCACCGCCGCGCCCGCGCCCGCCGCGGCCGTCGCGCCGAGCGGCCAGTCGAGCCCGATGAGCGTACGCACCAGGACGGTCACCGCCGGCGCCACGATCGCCAGCGACAGCACCGACGACGCGGCCAGGCTCCGTGAGGAGAGCTTCCGCCAGCTCACGTCGCGTCCCCCGGCGTCGCCTGGGTGATCGTGGTGAGGCGCCGCGCCAGCTCGGCGGCCAGCTCGTGGTCCAGCGCCTCTATCTTGATCGCGCCCGCCGCCGAGCCGGTGGTCACCGTGACGTCCGCCAGCCCGAACAGTCGCTGCACCGGCCCCCGCGCGGTGTCGACAGTCTGGATGCGTGACATCGGCGCGACCCGCCAGGTGTGGGTCAGCCAGCCCTTGCGCGTGTAGACGGCCTCGCCGGTGACCTCCCAGCGCTCCACCCGGTAGTACGCGCGTGGCGCGGCCACCGCCAGCAGCAGGCAGCCCGCCGCGAAGACGGCCGTCACGATCCCCAGCCAGGTGGACCGGTCGGTGAACAGCCAGTAGGCCGCCACCGCGGCGCCGGCCACCGGCACTGCCAGGATCATCGCCTGGACCGTCCACCAGGAGATCGCCCGCCTGTCGGCCTGGTTGCGCGGCGGACGCAGCGTCGTCGCGCTCACGTCCGGCTTGGCGGCTCGCGCAGCGCTGTCGTGACTCACGTCCGGCTCGCCGGCTTGCGCATCGACGCCGAGGCCGAGAGGAGCACCAGCCCGAGCACGCCGATCACGATGGAGGCGAAGATCTCGCGGCCGTGGAGGAACGGCAGGATGTTGACCAGCAGCAGGTCGTGGGCCCACCGCCACCAGCCCAGCAGGGTGTTGACCACGCCACCCACGCCCTGCGCCACCAGCAGCCAGCCGACCAGGTCCAGTATCACCTTCATGCCATCCAGCGTTCCGCGCCCGCGATCCCCGCCGCGTCGGCCGTAGGTCTCGGCGACCATCGACTTTGGTCGCTGTCCCTGGGCCCGGCCAGGCTCTAACCTCGTGGAACGTGACGGAATACCGGTGGCTGCTGCCCTCGGTCCTGCTGGGGGACGGCGATGAGCGGCGTCCGGTGCGGCGCTCGACCCGCGACTGGATCGTCGACGTCCTGATGTTCCTGAGCGCCTGCGGGCTGGCTCTGTTGAGCATGCCGGACCTGGAGGGACAGCCGACGCCCGTGGTGGTGATCGAGCAGGTGGTCGGCGCGCTGGCGTGCGCGGCGGTGTGGCTGCGCCGCAGGTGGCCGGTCGGGCTGGCGCTGGTGACCACGGTGCTGTCGGCCTTTCTGACGCTGGTGGGCGGGGCCGCGGTCGTCGCCCTGTTCACCGTGGCGGTGCACCGGCCGTTCAAGATCTCCGGGCCGGTCGCGCTGCTCGGCGGCCTGACGCTGATCCCGTTCTCCATGCTCAGGCCCGACAAGGAGCTGGGCGTGCTGGGGCAGACCGTGGTCGGGGTGGCCATCGTGCTGACCGTGTTCGCCTGGGGCATCGTGGTGCGGGCCAGGCGGCAGCTCGTCTGGTCGCTCAGGCAGCGCGCCGACAGCGCGGCGGAGGAGGCCAAGCGGCTCGAGCGCGAGCGGATCGCCAGGGAGATGCACGACGTGCTCGCGCACCGCATCTCCATGCTCAGCCTGCACGCGGGAGCGCTGGAGTTCCGGCCGAACGCGCCCGCCGAGGAGATCGCCAGGGCCGCGGCGGCGATCAGGAGCAGCGCCCACCACGCGCTGCAGGACCTGCGCGAAGTGATCGGCGTGCTGCGCTACTCGGCGCCCGCGGCCGGCGACCCCGTGCCCGACCGCCCGCAGCCCACGCTGGCCGACCTGCCTCCGCTGATCGAGGAGTGCCACGAAGCGGGCATGGAGGTGGACTTCGCCCTCGACGCCGGTGACGCGCCGGAGGGACTGGGCCGCAACGTCTACCGCATCGTCCAGGAGGCGCTCACCAACGCGCGCAAGCACGCGAGCGGCGCTCCCGTGACGGTCACCGTCGCCGGCGGTCCGGGGGCGGGCCTGACGGCAGAGGTCCGCAACCCGCTTCGGGTACGCCAGAACACGCGCATCCCCGGAGCCGGCGCCGGGCTCATCGGCCTGACCGAGCGAGCCCAGCTCGCGGGCGGGCGACTCGAACACGGCGCGACCCGCGAAGGCGACTTCCTGGTGCGCGCCTGGTTACCTTGGCCGGTGGAGACTTCCCTGGAGGACGCATGACCGCGCCGATCCGCGTGCTGATCGTCGACGACGACGCCCTGGTACGCGCCGGACTCTCGATGATCCTGGGCGGGGCGGGCGACATCGAGATCGTGGCCGAGGCGGGCGACGGCTCGGAGGTGCCGCCGCTGGTCGCCGCGCACCGGCCCGACGTGGTGCTGATGGACATCCGGATGCCCGACGTCGACGGGCTCACCGCGACGGAGGCGCTGCGCGCCGCGGAGTCGCCGCCCGAGGTGGTGGTGCTGACCACCTTCCATGCCGACGCCCAGGTGGTGCGGGCACTGCGCGCGGGGGCGGCGGGCTTCCTGCTGAAGGACATTCCGCCGCGCGAGCTGGTCGAGGCGATCCGGAAGGTGGCGGCGGGCGAGCCGATCCTGTCGCCCGCCGTGACCCGCCAGCTCATCGCGCACGTCTCCGATGACGGCGGCGGGGCGGGCCGGCGTACGGACAGGGCCCGCGGCCTGCTGGCCAAGCTCAGCGAGCGCGAGCGCGACGTGGCGCTGGCCGTCGGCCAGGGGAAGTCGAACGCCGCCATCGGCCGCGAGCTCTACATGAGCGTGGCCACGGTCAAGGCGCACGTCTCGCGGATCCTCACCAAGCTGGACCTCAACAACCGGGTGCAGATCGCGCTCACGGTGTACGACGCCAGCCTTTGAGCATCCGCTCGATCGTGGCCCGGTGCAGCACCAGGTCGTCGGGGTCGTCCGGCATGGGCTGCTCGCCGAAGTGGATCCGGCGCTGCCACACCCTGGCCATGATGGCCCCGTGCCGCAGCGCCGCGTACATCTCGTAGAACTCCATGTCCCGCACCCGATAACCCGTCAGCTCCCGATATTTCTCGCAAACATCGTCGCGTCGCATGAAGTCGGGAATTCCGGGCATGCCAAGGCCCTCCGTGAGGTCCTGGAAGAAGCGGTGCAGGAAGATCATCCACGCCAGATCGAGCTCCCGCGGCCCCACCGCGGCCATCTCCCAGTCGAACACCGCCACAGGCCTGAAGTCGCGATACATCACGTTCCCGATGCGGGCGTCGCCCCAGCAGAGCACGTCGGGTCCCGGGTCGCGGGGCCAGTGCGCCTCCAGCCAGTCGAAGCCCCGCTCCAGCAGCGGGATCCGCGTCCCGCCGTGCGCCCACTCGTAATAGGCGCGCTGCCCGTCCACGTGGCGGCGCAGCCCGCCCTGCGGGAGTACGGCCAGGTCCCGCTCGGTGAACGGCGCGTCGTGCAGCGCGGCCACGATCGCCACCGTCGCGTCCTGCAGCCGGCGCCGATCGCGCGGCGCCGCGTCGAGCATCCAGCCCTCGAACGTGTACGGCAGGACATCGGGCGGTACGGCACCATCCTCCCGTTCCATGATGAAAAAGGGGGTGCCCAGCGGACCGGGGTCGGGCTCGAACCAGAGGGCCCTCGGCGCTGGAATTCCAGCTTTTTCCCTGGCCGAGCGCATGATCTCGAACTGGGCCCGCAGATCGTACGAAGGGAAGACGGGCACCGCTTCCTGGGCGGGCGCCATCCTGGCCACGCACCGGACGCGCTGTCCGGGCCAGGACGCGGTGAAGAAGAGCGTTTCGCTGGACATGCCGTTTTCCAGGGGCCTCGACAGCTCGGACACCGTCACCGGCCGGTCAACTCGCCCGCTGAGCCAGATTCCCAGCCGATCGCGCAGTTCCACCAGGTCACGGGTGGATGTGCGCATCTCGTCCGTCACGGTGGGCCTCCTGGATGAACACCGGGTGAACGCGGGTCCCGGCCCAGTCGTATACCCCTAGCAAGCGCTTGTCCATATGCGACCTGCCGTTACGGTCAGGTACACGACAGCCGTACCCTTGTCTGAAAGGGCATGTCACGAAGGGACCGTGGGATGAGTTCAGCGGGTGAAGGTCTGTCTCGCCCGCTTCCCGAGCAGGTGAGACTCAACGTCGTCGATCTGGCGGCGCAGGTCCTCGGGTCCATGCCCGCTGCCACGATTCCGCCGCCGCTGCGCGGCATCGCCAAATTCGACCCGCGTAAGCGCGCCAAGCTGGGCAGCGCGCCCATCGCCGCCCAGCTGGAGAACGACAAAGAGTTCCGCGAGGTGGTCGCCGAGTCGGTGGCCGCCGGGTGGCCCGAGCTCGTCGCCTCGCTGATCGAGGGCAACGTGCCACCCGCCGCCGACCCCGTGCTGGTGGCCGCCGCGGCTTATCTGACGCGGCCGGTCGGGTGGGCGGAGATGGTCGAGGCCGCCCGGGCCGATCTCGAGCAGTCGGCGGTCGCGGCCGAGGGGACCGAGCGCGAGGAGGTGGTGGCCCGGCTGCGCGAGCAGCTCGCCGCCCAGAAGAGCGCCGCCAAGGACGAGTCCGACCGGCTGCGCGAGCAGCTGAGGGCGGCCCGCGCCGAGAACTCCGACCTGCGCCGCAAGCTCCACGAGGCCCGCGAGCGGAGCAAGGCGGCCGTGCGCCGCGCCGAGGAGATGGAGCACGCGGCCGACGACGCCAAGTCCGCCGCCACGGCCGCGGGCAGCGCGGGCGAGTCCGAGCTGCGTCGGCTCCGCGAGCGGCTGGCCGATGTGGAGAAACAGCTCGAGGCCTCGCGCCGGGCCGCGCGTGAGGGCAGGAGCATCGAGGACGCCCGCGTCAGGGTGCTGCTCGACGCGCTCCAGGACGCCTCCGCCGGGCTGCGAAGGGAGCTGGCTCTGCCCACCATGATCAGCAGGCCCGCCGACTCGGTCGCCGCGCTCACGGGCGAGCGCCCCGGCGTCCGGGGCGTGCCCGCCCGCGCCCTGGCCGACGACGACCCGCAGCTCCTCGACCAGCTCCTCGGGCTGCCGCAGGTGCACCTGATCATCGACGGCTACAACGTGACCAAGACCGGCTACGGCACGCTGACCCTGGCCGACCAGCGCAACCGGCTGATGACCGGCCTCGGCGGGCTGGTCGCGCAGACCAGGGTCGAGGTGACCGTGGTCTTCGACGGCGCCGAGCTCAACGCGCCCGTCCAGGTGGTGGCGCCGCGCGGCGTGCGGGTGCTCTTCAGCGCGCCCGGCGAGATCGCCGACGACCTGATCCGCCAGCTCGTCCGCGCCGAGCCGCCCGGCCGGGCCATGGCGGTGGTCTCCTCCGACCGCGAGGTGGCCGAGTCCGTCCGGCGCATGGGAGCCAGACCGGTTCCGTCGGCTCTGCTGCTGCGCAGGCTGGGCCGCGCCTAGATTACGAATCGGTGGTTAGGGTGAAAGCACACCCGCCACTTCTGTACCATTTCGCCCCAGATATATTCCCCTGGAGGCGACACTGTGAGGTTTGGCCGGGTGCCACTGGCCGCTGGTCTCGCGATCGGGCTGCTGCTTTCCCCCACAAGCGAGGCACTGGCCGCGCCGAAGCCCACGATCAAACAGGCGAAAGCCAAGCTCAAGAAGCTGAACGACCAGGCCGACAAGGTCGTCGACCGCTACAACACGGCGACCGAGAAGTACAAGGCGGCCCAAGGCGAGTACGGCAAGCTGAACGCCAGTTACAAGCGCAAGCTGGAGACGGTCGCGACGCTGCGCGCCCAGGTCGTCGAGATGGCCGTCGACACCTACAAGCGCGGCCCCGACACCACCTCCTGGCCCTCGATGATCGGCCAGCCGGATCCCACGGGCCTGCTGGGCAGCATGGCGCTCGCGGGGCAGCTGTCGGAGGAGAAGATGGCGCGGCTGGCGGCGTTCGACCGCGAGAACCGCGGGCTCAAGGAGGAGCGCGACAAGGCCGAGACGGCGCTGCGGGCGGCCGACAAAGAGCGCGACGGGGTCGAGAAGGAGCGCTCGGAGGTCCAAAAGCTGATCGCGAAGCAGAAGAAGCTGCTCGAGAAGCTCGGCGCCTACAAGACCGGTGACCCCAACAGCACCGGCATCAAGTACACCGGCTCGGCCTCCGGCAACGCCGCGGCGGTGCTCAGGTTCGCCTACGCGCAGGTGGGCAAGCCGTACGTGTTCGGCGGCACGGGACCGCGCGGCTGGGACTGCTCGGGCCTCACGCAGGCGTCGTGGCGCGCCGGGGGCGTCTCGCTGCCCCGCACCACGTGGCAGCAGTGGGCCTGGGGCGCGGCCCGCAAGGTGGATCTGAAGGACCTGCAGCCCGGCGACCTGATCTTCAGCTCGGGGCTCGGCCATGTCAGCATTTATGCGGGCAACGGGCAGATCGTCCACGCTCCCCAGACCGGCGACGTCGTCAAGGTCGTCACCCTGTCCTCCTATGGCGGCACGCTGGTGGGAGCTATCCGGCCGTAGTTCTTGTACGAAAACCGCTGCTTTTCTGTACGGCAAGCACGGTGGGCCCCACCCGCCGTCCGTGGCTGGGCTCTGTCCAGGGACACGCTCCTCCGGTGGGGCGCGCTGGGCGCCGTGACGTGCGCTCTCTTGACCCCGGTCCGTGGCTTCAGGTGGCCGTGGGCCGGATGGTCTGCCGGTGGACGTTTGGCGGTCCATGCGGACTCACCGGCTTGCCGGTCGACGAACCCGGCCTTGTGGCCCCGGCTTCGGGTAGACGGACCCGGCCTCGGGCCGACGGACCCCGCCTCGGGCCGACGGACCCCGCCTCGGGCCGACGGACTCGGCCTGGGGTCAAGGGGCTCTGACCGGCTGTTCAGCGGGCTCATGTCGCTTGTTCGGCGGAACCCGACCGGCTGTTCAACTGACCCCGATTTGCTGGTCACCTGACCCTCTGCACGCAGGCCGATGCCGCTGGCCGGATCGGCTGCACACTCCTCGAATGCCTTCAAAAGGCGACGACGATCACTGATCTCGGCTCCTTGGCGACCCTCGAGTCGCCCACTTCCGCGCATTCGTCGGCCCCATCCGCTGGGCCCTACGGCGCGTTACTGGTGGGACCAGTGTGACAAGAGTGACAAAAGGGACCTGACAGATCGCTGTGTCGTCAAGTGTGAGAAGGGTCACTTTTTGGTAACATAGCCCGGTGCTCCAGCTGCGGTTGGAGACTTTACTGAGACCTTTCAGTGATCCTGACAACCCCATGACGGCTTTGCCAGCGCGTTACTCAAGGGCGTAACTTCTGGCGTCGCGGCGAACAAGCCATGGCGTCGCGACTCTCCATCGGGTCCCCGATGTGGACAGATAGAAATCCGTTAGGTCGCCGCCTTCCCACCTGTTCTTCACGTGGCGGTGGCCTGCCGAGTCCGTGCAGCCAGGAGGCACGGAGCCGGGGACCCAGCGATCCCGCTCCCGGGATCAGGGGTGAATCGGCGCGTATCGCGCCGTAGGGCGACTTCCAGGCCCGAATCCGTCAGCTAACCCGGTAGGCGTTCGTGGAAGCTCCAAGGAGAAATCCTGTCTACCTCCCCCTGTAACCCCCGTCTGTCCCGCCTTGCCCTGAGTGGCGCAGCGCTCACGATGACCGTGACGGCCGGAGGTTTGGTCCTCCCTGCCCCGACGGCGCAGGCGGCGACGACGCGTGATGCGGCCGAAGTTTCCCGGACCACCACAGCGGCGAAGGCCGTCAGGTCCGTGAAGAAGGTCGCGCAGCAGACAGCGGTCGCTCGGCAGAAGGCGAAGGCCCGTACGGCCGTCGCCGTGGCCAAGGACCAGATCGGTGACCCGTACAGTTACGGGGCCACAGGACCTGGTTCCTTCGACTGCTCCGGTCTCGTCCAGTACGCCTGGAAGAAGGCCGGCGTCAAGATCCCGCGCGTGACGAACAGCCAGTTCGCCCGCATCAAGAAGAAGGTCTCCTGGAAGAATCTGAAGCCAGGTGACCTGCTGTTCTTCCATGGGCTCGGCCATGTGGGCATGTATGTCGGCAACGGCAAGATGGTCCATTCGCCGAGGACGGGTTCGACGGTGCGCGTCGAGAAGCTCAACGGGTGGCGCAAGGCGTCGTTCGTGGGTGCGGTGCGTCCCGGCCTGTAAGTCCGGCCTGTATAGACCGTCACGAAGGTCCCGTCCCAGCTGGGACGGGACCTTCGCGTGTTCCGGACCTTTCCCGCGACGACGTCCGGACGTTTCCCGCGACGACGTCCGGGCCTTTCGCGACGAGTCCGGCGTCTCCCGCGACGACGTCCGGGCTTTTCCGTGACGACCTCCGGCCTTTCCGCGACTGCCGGTCCGCGGCGAGGGGCGACTACGATCGGGGAACGTGTCCGTGCAGGTGAGCCGCCGAGTCTTGGTGGCGGGGGTGCTGCTCCTGGCCCTCGCCTCGGCCGGCGCCGCCCCGGACCGGTCGCTGGAGGCGGGCGGCCTCTCGGTCGCGGTTCGTGATCTGTCGTCCGGTAGGGCCGACCAGTCCGCGACGGTGCGTGACGTGCCATCCGGCGGACCCGGCCAGTCCGCGACCGGCCACAGCCCGAGGGCCGGAGATCGTGAGCTTCCGGCGGAGGCGCGGGGCCTCTGGGGGGACGGCGCCGAGGTCGTACGAGGTGTGCGGTCGGTCGTCGTCGGTCAGCACGCGGCGCCCGAGTCGCTCCGCGACCTGGCGCGCAGGGCCGATACCGCCGGGTCGCGGGTCTCCGCCGTGCTCGGCCGCCCGGTGCGGCCCGTGGTGCTCGTGCCCGGCTCGGCGGCCGAGGCCGCCCGGGTGGCCGGGGTGGGGAGTGTCGACGGGCTGGCGGCGGTGGCCGACGGCGGGAGGGTGGTCGTGGTGCCCGAGAACTTCGCCCGGCTGACCCCCACCGGGCGGGACATCGTGCTCACCCACGAGCTCACCCACGTCGCGGCCGGGACGAAGCGGTTGCCGGTGTGGCTCTATGAGGGATTCGCCGACTACGTGGGCTACCGGGACGCGGGGTTGCCGGTCCGGGTGGCCGCCGCCGAGTTGGCCGCAGAGGTGCGGGCCGGGCGCTTGCCGAGTGAATTGCCAGGGTCTGCGGCATTCGCACCGTCCACTCGGGAGCCCGTACGCCTGGCGCGGGCGTACCAGGAGGCGTGGCTGGCGTGTCGCTTCATCGCCGCGCGGTTCGGTGAGGGGACTCTGGTGAGGCTCTACCGTGATGCCCAGACGGGTGGCATCGACCAGGGGCTCACCAGACTCGGGCTCTCGGCGGGGACGCTGACGGCGCGATGGCGCGACTACGTGCGGGACCAGCTTGCGTAAGGGGAACGCGGATGGACGATCTGCAGGGCACCGGCGACATGCCGCCTGACGACGACGCCTCAAGTGGCTCCGCCGCGCCGGACGACCGCGCGGGACCGAGCGACCGCGCCGTGTCCGCCGCGCCGGACGACCGCGTAGGACCGAGCGACCGCGCCGTGTCCGGCGGCGGGGTCACGTCCGGTGGGGACGGCGTGGCCGGCCGGGCCGGTGCCGGTTGGGCGCTGGTCGTTCTCGGCGTGGTGATCCTGGCCGTGGTGGCGTTCACGACGCCCTGGCGGGTGATGCCCTCCGGCATCCCCACGGTGACGCCGGATCCGGCGCGTGACTTCAGTGCCGCCGAGATCGCCAGGGCCGCCGCCTTCGACGCGGCCACGAGCCTTCCCGGCTACCTCTCCCTCGGGCTGACCGTGCTGTTCGCGGGGCTGCTCGTGCTCACGCCGTTCGGCGCCAAGGTGCTGGGTAAGCTGCGGGGGCCGTGGTGGGTGCGGGTCGTGCTCGGGGTGGTGGTGCTGACCGCGATCGTCGAGGCGATCAGGTGGCCCCTGGGCATCTGGTACGAGGTGCGGCTGCGCGACTACGGCCTGTCCACGCAGGACTGGGCCGGCTGGACCGGCGACCGGCTCAAGAGCCTGGCCGTGAACGTGGTGCTGCAGTCCATCATGGTGCTGGTCGTGGTGGCGCTGGCCAGGTGGCTGCGGCGCTGGTGGATCCCGGCCGCCGCGGGCGCGTTCGCGTTCACCCTGGTGGCGTCGTTCGTGTATCCGGTCGTGTTCGAGCCGCTGTTCA
Source organism: Nonomuraea aurantiaca (assembly GCF_020215705.1). Lineage (GTDB taxonomy): Bacteria > Actinomycetota > Actinomycetes > Streptosporangiales > Streptosporangiaceae > Nonomuraea > Nonomuraea aurantiaca. The sequence continues at coordinate 89,082 of NZ_JAIWNB010000020.1, forward strand.
ACGACTTCCGCCCGATGCCGGGGGGCGCGCTCAGAGCCAACCTGATGATGCTGGCCGAGCGGGCCCATGTCCCGGTCGAGGACGTACTGATCGCCGACGCCTCCCGCCGGACGAACGCGCTCAACGCCTACGTCTCCGGCTTCGGCGCCACGCGCCGGATCGTCGTGTACGACACGCTGCTCAGAGCCCCGCAGTCCGAGGTCGAGCTGGTCGTGGCGCACGAGCTGGGCCACGCCAAATACGGGGACGTGCTCGTCGGTACGCTGGTGGGCGGGCTGGGCGCCGCGTTCGGCACGATCCTGCTGTTCCTGCTCCTGGGCCTGCTACGGCGGCGCACGGGCATCGGCTCGGCGGCCGACCCGCGGGCGGTGGGTGTGATCATGGGCTTGATGAGCCTGGCCACGGTCGTCTCGGGGCCGGCCCAGAACGTGATCAGCCGCCACATCGAGGCCCGCGCCGACCTCCACGCCCTGAACCTCACGAAGGACCCGGCCACCTTTATCTCGATGCAGAAACGCCTGGCAATCACCAATATTTCCGACTTGTCGCCGGATCCGGTGGAATATGCCCTCTATGCGTCGCACCCCTCCGGCCCCGAACGCATCGCCATGGCCCGGGAGTGGGCCGCGCTGAACGGCCGGCAGCAGCCGTGAGCGGTGTGCTCATCGTCACGAACGACTTCCCGCCCCGGCCGGGCGGCATCCAGTCGTTCGTGCACGGGCTGGCCCTGCGCACCCCCGGCGTGGCCGTCTACGCCCCGGCCTGGCAGGGGTGCGCGGAGTTCGACCGCCGCCAGCCGTACCGGATCGTCCGTCACCCCACCTCGCTCATGCTGCCGACCCCGGCGGTCGCCCGCCGGGCCGCCCGCCTGCTGGCCGAGCAGCGGGCGGACACCGTGGTGTTCGGCTCGGCGGCCCCGCTGGGGCTGCTCGCGCCGGGGTTACGGGCGGCCGGCGCGCGGCGCGTGGTGATGCTCACCCACGGCCACGAGGCGTCGTGGGCGAGCGCGCCGCTGTTCCGCGGGGCGCTGCGCAGGATCGGCGAGCACGCCGACGTGGTGACCTACCTCGGCGAGTACACACGCGCCCGGCTGGCCGCCGCGATCTCGCCGGCCAAGCTGGTACGGCTGGCGCCGGGCGTGGACACCGGCCAGTTCCACCCGGACGCGGTCAAGGCCGAGCTCGGGCTGGCCGGGCGGCCCGTGGTGATCTGCGTGTCGAGGCTGGTGCCGCGCAAGGGACAGGACCAGCTCATCAGGGCCTGGCCCCGGGTGCTGCGGTCGGTGCCGGAGTCGGTGCTGCTGCTCGTGGGCGGCGGGCCGTACCGCAAGAGGCTGGAGAAGCTGGCGCGGGGGCACGAGTCCGTCCGCTTCACCGGCACGGTCCCGGCGGGGAGCCTGGCCGGCTACTACGCCGCCGCCGACGTGTTCGCGATGCCGTGCCGTACCCGGCTGGGCGGCGTCGACGTCGAGGGGCTGGGGATCGTGTTCCTGGAGGCGTCGGCGACCGGTCTGCCGGTCGTCGCGGGCGCGTCCGGCGGCGCCCCGGACGCGGTACGGCAGGGCGAGACCGGCCTCGTCGTCGACGGTACCGACGTGGAGGAGGTCGCCGCGGCGTTGATCGAGCTGCTCGGCGACCCCGAACGGGCCCGGAAGATGGGCGCCCGGGGCCGTGACTGGATCACCGGCGAGTGGACCTGGGACCAGGTCGCCGCCCGCTTCCACGCGCTCCTTTAGCCCTTGGTGGCCCCCAGCGTGAGTCCGGCGACGAACTGCTTGTGCAGCATCTGGAAGACGATCAGCGTGGGCAGCGCGACCAGCATCGACCCGGCCGCCAGCAGGTTGTAGTCGGTGAAGAACTGGCCGCGCAGGTTGTTCAGGGCCGAGGTGACGGGCAGCTTGTCGCCCGACGACATCAGCACCAGCGCCCACAGGAAGTCGTTGTACATGAAGGTGAACTCCAGCGTGGCCAGCGCCGCCAGCACCGGGCGGCACAGCGGCAGCGTGAGCTGCCAGTAGCGGCGCCACACGCCGGCCCCGTCGACCAGCGCCGCCTCGGTGATCTCCTCCGGGATCGTGCGCATGAAGTTCGACATGACGAACACGCAGAAGCCGAACTGGAACGCCACGTGCACCAGGATCAGCCCGAGGTAGGAGTCGTACAGCGACTGCGAGTCCGACAGCCACGAGGGCAGCGGCACGAGCGTGTAGAGGGTGTAGAGCGGGGTGATCAGCACCTGCGGCGGCAGCAGGTTGCCCGCCGTGAACGTGATCAGCAGCGCCTTGCGCCCCGGAATGCGCAGCCGCGCGATCGCGAACGCGGTGAACGACGCCATGAACAGCGTGATCAGCACCCCCGGGATCACGATGATCAGCGTGTTGAGGTAGTAGCGGGGCAGGTCGGCCTGGCTCCACGCCTGCCCGTAGTAGTCCAGCGTCAGATGCTCGGGCAGCGAGAAGTAGCCCAGCCGCGAGGTCTCCTCGTACGGGCGCAGCGAGGCGTAGAGCGCCAGCGCGAGCGGCAGGACCCAGCCCAGCGCCACGAGGCCGAGGAAGGCGTGCAGCAGGATCCGCAGCGGACGCGCCCGGCGGCGTACCGGCTCCCGCCGGTCCTGGACCGGCGGCGTGGCGGTGGGCGCGATGAGCGTCATCGTTCCTCCCTGAACAGCTGCGACAGGTAAGTGACGATGAACCCGAGCGTGATCACCAGCAGGATCACCGCGATCGCCGAGCCGAACCCGATGCGGCTCGCCTCACCCACGATGTTCTCGGTGACCAGCACCGACAGCAGTTCCAGCCCGTTCCTGCCCTTGTTGATGGCGTAGACGATGTCGAACGCGCGCAGCGCCTCGATCACCGTGATCACCAGCACGATCACGTTGACCGGCCGCAGCGTCGGGAACACCACCCGGAAGAACGCCTGCGCCTCGTTGGCCCCGTCGATCGCGGCCGCCTCCTTGAGCGCGGGGTCGACCGCCTTCAGCCCGGCCAGATAGATGATCATGACGTACCCGACGTGCCGCCAGGCGGCCGCCACCATGACCACCCAGATGTTGATCGACCGGTCGCCCAGCCAGTCCACGGTCAGGCCGGTCACCGCGTTCAGCACGCCGTAGTCGGAGGAGTAGACGAGCTGCGCGATGAACCCCACAACGGCCAGCGACAGCACGACCGGCGTGTACAGCGCGCTCTGGTACACGCGCGACAGCCGCAGCCGCCGGTCCAGCAGCACCGCGCAGAACAGCCCGAACGGCGTCGCGACCAGGCCGAGGAAGCCGAGCCAGAGCACGTTGTTGCGGATGGCCGACCAGAACGGCGGATAGTCGTTGACCAGGTCGCCGTAGTTCCGGCCGCCCACCCACTCCATCGGCTTGATGCCGTTCCAGTCGGTGCCCGACAGCCCGATGGAGGCCAGCGTGGGCCCCCAGATGAGGCCCACGTTGACGATGATGGCCACCCCCAGCCCGATGACCAGGATGGTCACGTCGCGGGCGGAGTAGCGACGGGTCTTGGCGGCCATCAGCGGAAGATGTTGCTCTTCTGCTTCTCGATGCTCGACAGCAAGGAGTCGATCTCGTTCGGCTTGCCGACGAACGACTGCAGCGAGGGGATCATCACGGTCGAGGCGAAGTCGGGCCGGGTGTCACGGTCGAGGAACTGGGCGAGGTGCGTCGCCTTGGACACCAGCTCGGCGCCGCGCTTCTGCAGCGTGCTGTAACCGCTGGTGTCGGCCTTGGAGCTGGCGGCCAGGGTGCCCGGGTCGAGCTTGGTGGCGATGTTCTGCGAGGCGCCCTGGGCCAGGTGCTTGAGCACGGCCTTGGCCCCGTCGACGTTCTTGGCCTTGCCCGAGATCATGTAGCCGTCGATGGGCGCGTCGATGGAGTCCGTGCCGTAGGTCGGATTGATCTCGGGGAAGGTGAAGAAGTCGATGTCGTCGCGCTCGTTCTCCGGGAACTGCTGGGCGACGAACATGCCGAGCAGGTACATGCCGGTCTTCTTCTGCTGCAGCGCCTGACCGGCCTCCTGCCAGGTACGGCCCAGCGCGGCGGGCTGGTGATACTCCATCAGCCCGCGCCAGGTGTCGAAGACCTGCTTGACCCTGGGATCGGTCCACGACTCCTTGCCGCCCATGAGCGAGATGTGGAAGTCGTAGCCGTTCGTCCGCATGTTGATGATGTCGAACGTGCCCATCGCGGGCCAGCCGTCCTTGTCGGCGAACCCGATCGGGATCAGCCCGTCGGCCTTCATCTTCTTGGCCAGCGCGGTGAACTCGTCCAGCGTCTTGGGCGGCTCGTAGCCCTTCTCCTGCCACACGCTCTTGCGATAGAAGACGGCCCACGGATAGTAGGTGAACGGCACGAAGTACTGCTTGCCGTCGGTGCCGGTCGAGGCGGCCTTGAAGGCGGGCGTGTAGTCGCTCCCGATCTCTCGCCACACGTCCGAGATGTCCGTCGCGAGCCCCTGCTCGGCGAAGAACTGCATGCGATATCCGGCGAACCAGGTGAAGACATCGTCCGGCGTGCCTTTGAGGTAGCGGTTGATGTTCTCCTGGAACGTGTTGTGGTCCACGGTGTTGATCTTCACCTGGGCCTGGGTGAAGCCCTTCAGAACGGTTTCGAGGGACTTCTTGGGGATTTCGTCCGAGGCGTTGGAACCTAACGTGACCGTGCCGAGATTTCCGGACGACTTACCACCCGGCGGCGCGGGCTGGCTGGAGCCGCAGCCGGCCAGGACGGCCGGGACGCCGAAGGTGGCGGCCGCGCCGAGCAGCAGGTTACGACGGGAGATCGGCAGACGTTGGACCATGGTGGTTCCTCCTTGCCAGGACCCTCAAATTCCCCCGAATTCGCTCGATTTCCTTCAGAGAAGAGCACACTCAACCAGCTGTCAACGCACGATTTGATGTCATTTCCTTAACGTCGAACGCCGCCACGAACCATCACAACCGAGCACGGGCCTTGAAATCCGCAGGTGGCGTGTCATGATGCGTCCGAATGGCATGTCGGGAAATGTCGGGAAACTGTTGGGAACTGGGTGATGCGATGCTCGCCGTCCAGCGACAGCAGACGATTCTGGAGCTCGTACGGCTGAACGGCGCCGTCAAGGTGGTCGACCTGGTGCGCGAGTTCGGCGTCTCGGACATCACGATCCGCCGCGACCTCGAGCTGCTGGCCGAGCGGGGACTGCTGGCCAAGGTGCACGGCGGCGCGACCGTCATCGGCGCCGGTTCGACCGACGAGCCCGGCTTCGCCGCCAAGTCGGTCCAGCAGGAGGGCGAGAAGCTGGTCATCGCCCGCCGCGCCGCCGAGATGGTGTTCCCGGGCACCGCCGTGGCGCTCTCGGCCGGGACCACGACCTGGACGCTCGCCCACCAGCTGGTGAACACGCCCGGCCTGACCGTGGTGACCAATTCGGTGCGCATCGCCGACGTCTTCCAGCACGGAGGCCGGCCGGACCAGACGGTGGTGCTGACGGGCGGCGTACGCACTCCCTCGGACGCGCTGGTCGGCCCGGTGGCGGTGGCCGCGATCCGGCTGCTCAACGTGGACGTGCTGTTCCTAGGCGTGCACGGGATGACCACGCGGGCCGGGTTCACCACGCCGAACATGATGGAGGCCGAGACCGACCGCGCCCTGGTCGAGGCCGCGAGCCGCCTGGTCGTGCTGGCCGATCACACCAAGTGGGGGACCGTGGGCATCAGCACGATCGCCCGGCTCGGCGAGGCCGACGTGGTGATCTCCGACGGCGGGCTGCCCGAGCCGGCCAGGACCGCGCTGTCGGAGCAGGCGGGCGAGCTGGTCATCGTTTGATCTTGACGGGGCCGGGCACTGGCGGTATGACATGGTTTCCCGCTCCGCCCTCCTCCGTGAGAGTGCCGCCGGGCGGGTCATGGGCGCCCTGCCGCTGCTCCGGGGCCTCGGAGTGGCGGCCGGGACGCGTCTCACACCCTTTCCCCGCATACCAATCCGATCACATGGCATGTGCTGAGCCGGAGTGGTCCTACCTTTCTGCGGGATCAAGCCTTATGTTGACACTGCTCAGCTGTTACCCCTAGTAGTGGTCCTACCTATTCACACGCATCATTTCGCGCCCCCACCGAATGATCGGATGAGTGAGAAGGGTGGCACAGTGAACAAGCTGTTCGCGGCTGGGGCGATGACACTCGCCGTCGCGCTCGCGCTTAGTGCCTGCTCAAGCAATACGCCCAGTGGAAGCCAGTCCTCGGCGCCGGCCTCCGGGGGCAAACAGAAGGTCTCCTTCCTGGTGTTCCCCTCGCCGAACCTGCCGGAGTCGTACTGGAAGGCCCAGGTCGATCTGGTGACCAAGGCCAACCCCGACCTCGAGGTCGAGCTGGTCGCCGCGCCTTCGGAGTCCGAGCGCAACGACTACGCCAAGCAGCTGGCCGCTTCGGGGCAGCTGCCTGACGTACAGATCGGCATGCAGGACCTGATCGCCCTGGAGCCGAGCCTGGCCACATGGACGCCGGAGGAGCTGAAGGACTTCCTCTGCCCGACCTGCGGCGCGGTCAATGGGAAGATCCTCCAGTTGCCGACCAACACGCAGACGATCCCGAACGTCTACTACAGCAAGAAGCTGTTCCAGAAGGCCGGCATCGCCGAGCCGCCGAAGACCTACGCCGACCTGCTGGCCGACGCCGAGAAGCTGAAGGCCAAGGGCATCACCCCGTTCGTGACGGGCGGCGTGTTCGTCACCTCCCAGCCGTGGACCGCCATCCTGGCCACGGACCTGTACGCCAAGACGCCCGACTGGATGACCAAGCGGCGCGGCGGCGAGGTGAAGTTCGCCACCGACCCGGCCATGAAGGCCGCCACGCAGAAGTTCACCGACCTGGCCACCAAGGGCTACCTCGACAAGCGGCAGATCGGGCAGGACTATCCCAAGACGCAGGAGGCCTTCCTCGGCGGCAAGGGCGCGATGTACCCGATGGGCAGCTGGTTCGCCGCCGCGGCCGACGCCTCGTCCATGAAGGACGACATCGGGGTCTTCGCCTGGCCCGGCGACGACGGCGCCCTGCACATGCCGACCTTCACCGGCGGCGGGCTGTCCGTCAGCGCGACGGCCAAGAACATGGCCGCGGCCAAGAAGTTCGCGCTGGCCTTCCAGCTCACCAAGGAGAACCTGGACGCCTCGGTCAAGGCCGACGCGCTCTTCCCGGCGATCAAGGGCTACACGCCTCCGTCGGACACGGGCCCGGTGTTCAAGGCCGTCTACGACCTGTGGCAGAAGGCGCTCAACGAGAAGGCGACCGTCCCCGCGTTCAGCTGGGAGGCCGGAGACACGGCGATGCTGCCGGGCATGCAGGGCAAGTTCTGGTCCACGGCGCAGGACCTGGTCAGCGGCAAGAAGACGGTCGACCAGGCACTGGCCTTCCTCGACACCGAGTGGGAGAAATCCGGCTGATCCGGCGGGGCGGGCCACCGAGCGCCCGCCCCTCGATCTGACCGGGGTCCGATTCCGACCAGGAGGGGTCTGGCCTGATGGCCGCTGGCACCACCATCCACCATCACAAGCCCGGCCACGCGCAGGCCGGAGTACGCTGGCGACGGCCGGGCGGCAAAGGGGCCGGGCTGTGGCATTTCCTGTCCTTCGCCGCGCCCGGCACGCTCATCTACTTCTGCCTCGTCGTGCTGCCGATCACGCTCAGTTTCGGCTACAGCCTGACCGACCAGGCGCTGCTGCGGCCCAAGACGCACTTCGTCGGGCTGCGTAACTACCAGTTGCTCCTGCAGGACGAGACGTTCCTGCAGTCACTGAGAGTGACCACGATCCTCACGCTGATCGTCGTCATCGTGCCGAACGTCCTGGGCGTCGCCATCGCCGTGCTCCTCGATCGCCGCGGCTGGCTGTACAACGCGCTGCGCAGCGTCTTCTTCACCCCGATGGTGATCAGCTCCGTGGTCATCAGCGTCATCTGGACGCGCATCCTCGCCGACGACGGGCCGATCAACCAGGGGCTCAGGGCGCTGGGCGTCAGTGAGCCGCCGGGCTGGCTGTCCGACCCGGACATCGCGCTCTACTCGCTGTCGTCGATCGTCTGCTGGCAGATGCTCGGATTCTGCGTGGTCGTCTATCTCGCCGGGCTCCAGGGCGTACCCCAGGAGCTGGCCGAGGCGGCGGCGATCGACGGCGCGGGTCCGGCGCGCAGGTTCTGGAGCGTCACCTGGCCGCTGCTCGCGCCCGCGCTCACCATCAACACGGTCGTCCTGCTCATCTCCGCGTTCAAGATCTTCGACCACGTGAAGGTGATCACCAACGGCGGGCCCGGGACGGGGACGACCGCGAGCGTGGCGCTCGTCATCCTCCAGGAGGGGTTCGTGGAGAACCGCACCGGCTACGCCTCGGCGGAGGCCGTCGTCATGCTGATCGTCATCGCGCTGCTGTCGGTGATCACGCTGCGCGTGCTGCAGCGCAGGGAGGTGCAGCTCTGATGCGCCCCACCGTGCCGTGGCTGCGCCCGCTGGTCGCGCTGGTCGTCGGCGGAGTGTTCTTCATCCCCCTGTACATCGCGCTGATCAACGTCTTCAAGGAGAGCCGGCAGGTCGCCAGCGGCGCCATGTCGCTGCCGATCCCGCCCACCTTCGACAACCTGATCCGGGTACTGACCAGCCCGGACAGTCTCTTCTGGTCGTCGCTGCGGACCAGCGTCCTGGTCACCTCACTGTCGATCATCATCCTGACGGTCCTGTCGGCCATGCTCGGCCACTACCTGGCCAGGCAGAACACCTGGTGGTCCCGGGTGATCATGGTCCTGCTGCTGTGCGGGCTGATGATCCCGCCGCAGGTGATCCTCATCCCGATCACGCAGGTGCTCAAGGCGCTCGGGCTGATGTCGACGCTGCAGGGCCTCGTGCTCTTCAACGTCGGCTACTACGTGCCGTTCGGGGTCTTCGTCTTCTCCGGCTTCATGAAGGGCGTGCCGCGGGAGCTGGAGGAGGCCGCGGCCATCGACGGGGCCACGCGGTGGCAGACGTTCTGGAAGATCGTCTTTCCGCTGCTGCGCCCGGCGACGGCCAGCGTGCTGATCTTCCTCGGGGTGTGGATCTGGAACGACTTCCTCAACCCGCTGATCATCTATGGGCCGCGCGAGGGTACGACGATCATGACGGGCATCTACAAGTCGCTCGGGCAGTACGCGGCGGACTTCGGCGGGATGTTCGCGCTCATGTTCCTGGCCACGCTGCCGATCCTGGTGTTCTACCTGCTGCTGCAGAAGCAGTTCGTCAAGGGGCTCACGGGCGGCGCGACGAAGGGCTGACACGCGAACGGCCCCCGGCGTGGTGCCGGGGGCCGTTCGCGTGACTGCTTAGTTGAGGTCGAGCTTGCGCTGGATGGCGATGAGGATGTCCATCATCTGCGTCTGGGTCTGCTGCATCGTTGCCTGTCCGGCCTGAAGCCCGTCTATCGACGTCTGCATCCTTGCCTGTCCGGCCTGGAGCTCGTCTATTGACGCCTGCATGGAGGTGACCTTGGCGTCCAGGACGGTGACCTTGCCGTCCAGTGTCTTGACCCGGTCCGCGACGCCGTTGATGCGTTCAGTGAGCTGCTGGCCCATCTCCATCTGGTCGGCCCCTATCCGGACGAATTCGTTCTCGATGCTGCCGATGAAGCGCATACCCGCTTCCTTGATGCTCACAGTTATCTCCCCTACCTTTGAAGGTAGGGACCGGGGATGTAACAGATCTCCGGTCCCGATTGCCTTCTCAGGCTAGCGGGGTGGCGTCAAGAGCGTCCAGAGAATCCGGGACAACGGGTAGTGATTCATATACCCAGCGTAGTCATTTGTACAGCGCGTCCACATCCTTGGCGAAGTCTCGCATCACCACGTTGCGCTTGATCTTCAGGGTCGGCGTCAGGTGCCCGCTGTCCTCGGTGATGTCCGCGTCCAGGACGGCGAACTTCTTGATCTGCTCCGCCTTCGACACCGTCCGATTGGCCGTGTCCACGGCGTTCTGCATCTCCGCCAGCACGCGCGGATCCGTGCACAGCTCACTGAGCGTAGCCGACGGCAGGCCGTTGACCGACTTCCAGTGGTCCAGCGCCTCCGGGTCCAGGGTGATCAGCGTCGCCACGAAGGGCCGCCCGTCGCCGACGACCATGGCCTGGGAGATCAGCGGGTGCGCCCGGAGCGCGTCCTCCAGCGGGCCGGGGGCGACGTTCTTGCCCGCCGCCGTCACCAGGATCTCCTTCTTGCGTCCCGTGATGCGCAGGTAACCGTCGGCGTCGAGCTCGCCCACGTCGCCCGTGTGATACCAGCCGTCGGCGTCGATCGCGTCGGCCGTCGCCTGGTCGTTGTGCCAGTAGCCGTGGAAGACATGGCGGCCCTTGGCCAGGATCTCGCCGTCGTCCGCGATGCGGATCGACACGCCGGGCAGAGGCTTGCCGACCGTGCCGATCTTGTTGGCGCCCGGCATGTTGACCGAGCAGGGCGCCGAGGTCTCGGTCAGGCCGTAGCCCTCGAACACCTCGATGCCGACGCCCCTGAAGAAGTGGCCCAGCCGGTCGCCGAGGGCCGAGCCGCCGCACACCGCCGCCGTCAGCCGGCCGCCCGTGGCCGCGCGGAGCTTGCCGTACACCAGCCGGTCGAACAGGGCGTGCCGCAGCCGCAGGCCCAGGCCCGCGCCGCCGGAGCTCTCGGCTTTGCTCCATGCGACGGCGGTGTCGGCGGCGCGGGCGAAGATCGCGCCCTTGCCGCCGGCGATGGCCCGCTGCTCGGCGCCGTTGTAGACCTTCTCGAACACGCGGGGCACGCCGAGCAGGAACGTCGGCTGGAACTCGGCCAGGTCCGGGGCCACGTTCTTCATGTTCGGGGTGTGGGCCAGGATGGCGCCCGCCTCGATGATGGCGACCTGGATCATGCGGGCGAAGATGTGCGCCAGCGGCAGGAACAGCAGCGCCGCCGGCGCCTTGCCGGCGAAGAGCGCCTCCAGGGGTCCCGCCACCACGTTGCGGGCGGTGAACAGCAGGTTGTCGTGCGTGATCCGGCAGCCCTTGGGCCGGCCGGTGGTGCCGGAGGTGTAGACGACCGTGGCCAGGTCGGCCGAGCCGACCCGGGCGCGCCGCTCTTCGAAGGCGGCGTCGGTCACCTCGGAGCCGTCGAGGGTCTCGTCGACGCGCCAGATCGGCTTCAGGTCGGGCGCGGCCTCGCGTACGGTCTCCTCGTGCGCGTCGAGCTCGACGAACACCGCCTTGACCTCGCTGTCGGACAGGATCCACCTGACCTGCTCGACCGCCGACGTCTCGTAGATCGGCACGGTGACCGCGCCGATCGACCAGATCGCGTAGTCGATCAGCGTCCACTCGTAGCGGGTGCGCGACATCAGCGCGACCCGGTCACCGTGCTCGATGCCCGCCGCGATCAGCGCCTTGGCCAGCTCGACCACCTGGTCGCGGAACTCGGACGCGGTGACGGCGGGCCAGCCGGCGCCTGACTTGCGCCGCATGACGATTGCGCCGGGCTCCTGCTCGGCCCGCCTGAAGACCGTGTCGGGCAGGCTCGCGGAGGCAGGTAGGTCGACCAGCACCGGGACGCTGTACTCGCGCACGAATCAACTCCTGTTCGGGGGGACCGCCTGGACGCTATCGCGTTGAATTACCCACGGGTAGGGGTCATTCTCACGCTAGCAGCCGCTCTCATAGGATTTCCCGCATGAGGGTCCATGTCATCAGCGACGTACACGGCCGGGCGGACGCGCTGGCCGCCGCGGGTGCGGGGGCCGACGCGCTGATCTGCCTGGGCGACCTGATCCTCTTCATCGACTACGACGACCACGCGCAGGGCATCTTCCCCGACCTGTTCGGCGCCGAGCGGGCCGCGGAGTTCATCGCGCTCCGCACGGCCAAGCGCTTCGACGAGGCCAGAGCCCTGTCGGCGCGGCTGTGGTCCACCCTCGACGGCGACCCGCGCGAGCACATCGAGCGCAACGTACGCGCCCAGTACAAAGAGCTTTTCGCGGCCATGCCCGCGCCGGCCTACCTCACCTACGGCAACGTCGACATCCCGCGCCTGTGGTCCGACTACGTCCAGGACGGCCACCAGGTGCTCGACGGCCAGAGCGTGGAGATCGGCGGCTGGCGGTTCGGCTTCGTCGGCGGCGGGCTCAAGACCACCTACCGCACGCCGTACGAGATCAGTGACGAGGAGTTCGCCGCCAAGGTCGAGGCGGTCGGCGAGGTCGACGTGCTGTGCTGTCACATCCCGCCCGCGGTGCCCGAGCTGCTGTACGACGTGGTGGCCAGGCGCTTCGAGCGCGGCAGCGAGGCGACGCTGGAGGCGATCAGGCGGACGCAGCCGCGCTACGCCCTGTTCGGGCATGTGCACCAGCCACTTCACCGGCGCACCCGTATCGGCCGCACCGAGTGCGTGAACGTGGGTCATTTCCGGGGAAAGGGGGTTCCGTTCATCCTCGAATGGTGACCCGACCGGTACGGTGGTCGCATGGCTGATCGCACCACTTCGAGCATCACCGTCGGCGCCGACCGGGCCGCCGTTATGGCCGTCATCGCCGACTTCGCGGCCTACCCCGAATGGGCCGGCCAGGTGAAAGAGGCGGAGATCCTCAGCACCGGTGCCGACGGCAGACCGGAGACGGTGCGCTTCGTCCTGGACGCCGGAGTGATCAGCGACGCCTACACCCTCGGCTACACCTGGCAGGACGACGAGAGCGTCCGCTGGCAGGTGGTCGAGCCGGGCAAGATGCTCGCCGAGCTCGCGGGGAGTTACCAGCTGACCGACACGGGCAGGGGCACCGAGGTGACGTACGAGCTCGCGGCCGACCTCAAGGTGCCCATGATCGGCATGATCAAGCGCAAGGCGGAGAAGGTCATTGTGGACACCGCGCTCAAGGGCCTCAAGAAGCGCGTCGAAGGGCACTGAGGTGAGCCCGCGAGTTCTGCTCTTCACCGGCAAGGGCGGTGTGGGCAAGACCACCGCCGCCGCGGCGACCGCCACGCTCGCCGCCAAGCGCGGCCTCAAGACGCTGATCGTCTCCACCGACACCGCCCACTCGCTGGCCGACGCGCTCGGCGTCGAGCCGGGCGAGGTCGCGCCGGGGCTGCACCTGCACCAGGTCGACACCCAGAAGACGCTGGAGCGCCACTGGGGCGAGCTGCAGGACTACGCCAGAGGGCTGCTCACCGAGCTGGGCCTGGACGAGATCACCTCCGAGGAGATCACCATCCTGCCCGGCGCCGAGGAGATCATCGCGCTCCTGGAGCTGCGCGAGCACGCCCGCGAAGGCCGCTGGGACGTCATCGTCGTCGACTGCGCCCCCACCGCCGAGACCCTGCGCCTGCTGGCCCTGCCCGAGGCGCTCGACTGGCACATGACCAGGCTGATGCCGGTCGGCCGCAAGATCATGAAGATCGTCTCGCCGTTCGTGCGCAGCGTCGCGCACGTCAGCGCGCCCGGCGAGGAGGTCCTGAGCGCGGGCGAGCGCTTCCACCGCGGCCTGCTGGAGGTGCGCGAGCTGCTCACCGGCGACAACGCCTCCGTGCGCCTGGTGTTCACGCCGGAGGCCGTGGTGCTCGCCGAGGCCAGGCGCACCCTCACCTCGCTCAACCTGTACGGCTACCGCGTCGACGCGGTGATCGCCAACCGGGTCTTCCCCGCCGAGGGCGCCGACGAGTGGCGCGCCCAGTGGGTGGCGGCCCAGTCGAGGCTCCTGGCCGAGGCCGAGGAGTCGTTCGCGCCGCTGCCCATCCACGTCGTGCCCTACCTCCCGGCCGAGCCGGTCGGCAAGGACGCGCTGGCCCAGGTGGGCGCGGCGATCTACGGGGAGGTGGACCCGTTCGACGCCCCGGACGTGGAGCCGCCGCTCCGGCTGTCCGCCGACGAGCTGACCCTGGCCCTGCCGGGCGCCGACCGGGCCGACGTGGACCTGGCCCGCAAGGGCGACGAGCTGATCATCACCGCCGGCCCCTACCGGAGGATCCTGGCACTGCCCGCGGCGCTGGCCCGCAGACGGATCAGCGGCGCGGCGCTCCGCGACGGCCTGCTCCGGGTACGGTTCACAGCAGGAGGGCCAGATGACTGAGAGCAACAGAGACCCGATCGGCACCGTCACGGACGAGGCGCGCAAGCTCTTCGACACCATCCAGGGACGGGCCACCCGCCAGGTCGGCAGGACCGTGCTCAACTCGTTCACCGGGGGCGGCGGCGGGCAGAGGGACAGGGATGTGTGGAGCGAGGCGGTGTCCGAGCCCCACGAGGAGTACATCTGCCGTGCCTGCCCGGTCTGCCGGGCCATCGCGGCACAGCGGGAGTCCGGCAACGACGTCGCCGGGCACCTGGTGGCGGCCGGCGGCGAGCTGTTCGCCGCGTTCCGCCAGACGATCGACGCGCTGAGCAGGCCGGCCCCTCGCAGGCCACGCGACGATCAGAGCGGCGAGCGTGGCCGCGACAATGTGGAACATATTGATCTGGGATAGACCAGGTTCGGGATAGACCAGGTTCGGGATAGACCAGGTTTGGGATAGACCAGGTTTGGGATAGAGGAGACACAGGGGCATGCTCACGATCGGTGTGGACATCGGCGGCACCAAGGTCGCCGCGGGCGTGGTCAACGATGACGGCGAGGTCATCGCCCACGCGCTCAAGCCCACCCCGGCCGACCAGCCCGAGCAGGTCGCCGCGACGGTGGCCGAGGTCGTGCGCGAGCTCGCCCAAGGCAGGGAGATCGAGGCCGTCGGCGTCGGCGCGGCCGGGTTCGTCGACGAGACCCGGTCGGTCGTCCGGTTCGCACCCAACCTGGCCTGGCGCGAGGAACCCCTGCAGAAGAAGATCAGCGGGCTGGTCGGGCTGCCGGTCGTCATCGAGAACGACGCCAACGCCATGGCCTGGGGCGAGACCAAGTTCGGCGCGGGGCGCGGCCAGTCGCACGTCGTCTGCATCACGGTCGGCACCGGCATCGGCGGTGGCCTGGTCTTCGACGGCAAGCTGTTCAGGGGCCACTGGGGCATGGGGGCCGAGCTCGGGCACATGCAGGTGGTGCCCGAGGGGCGGCTGTGCGGGTGCGGCCAGCTCGGCTGCTGGGAGCAGTACGCCAGCGGCAACGCCCTGGTCATCGAGGCCAGGCAGATCTCCACCGCCCAGCCGGAGCGGGCCCAGATCCTGCTCGGCCTGGCGGGTGGCAAGATCGAGGGCGAGGAGGTCACCGAGGCGGCCAAGCTGGGCGACGAGGCCTCTCTCGCCGCCTTCGCCAGCCTCGCCGACTGGCTCGGCCAGGGCATGGCCGACCTGGCCGCGATCCTCGACCCGGGCTGCTTCATCGTGGGCGGCGGCGTCTCCCGCGCGGCCGATCTCTTCCTCGACCGGGCCCGCGAGACCTTCGCCCGCCAGCTCACCGGCAGGGGGCACCGGCCGCTCGCCGAGATCCGGCTGGCCGAGCTGGGCGCCGCCGCCGGGGTCGTCGGCGCGGCCGACCTCGCCAGGTCGCGCTGACCGGGTACCCTCGCGATGCCGCGCGTGGCCACCTACAACGTCCGTGGGCTGCGTGACAGCGTGCCCGCGCTGGTCCGGGTGATCGAGTCGATGCGGGCCGACGTCCTGTGCCTCCAGGAGGTCCCGCGCTTCCTCAACTGGCGTGGCCGGCGGCGCGAGCTGGCCGAGGCGTGCGGCCTGCGGGTGGTGGCCGGGGGCCGGCTCGGCGGCGTCGCGGTGTTCGCCCGCCCCGGGATCGAGGTGCTGGCGGCCGAGCACCACCGGCTGAAGGTGTTCGCCGGCCTGGAGGTCCGCGGGCTGGCCGTCGCGGTCCTGCGCGTCGAGGGGGTGCCACTGGCCGTCGGCTCGATCCATCTCGATCTCCACGGGGCGGCCAGGCTGCGGCACGCGTACGAGGCCATGACGCTGATGGAGCGTGCGGCGGCCGCGTACGGCGCCGCCATCGTGATCGGCGGCGACCTCAACGAGCAGGAGAGCGAGCCCACCTGGCGCTATCTGGCCGGGCGGCTCACCGACTGCCGGCCGGCCGCGCCCCGGGGGGAGGGGCTGACCTTCCCCGCCCGGCAGCCGCGCGAGCGCATCGACGCGGTGTTCGCGGCGCGCGAGCTGACGGTCGTCTCCTGCGGTGGCTCGGACGCCCCCGAGGCCGACCTGGCGGCCGCGACCGACCATCTGCCGGTACTCGCCGAGTTGCGAGTCGGGGCCTAACGGGGCGGGGAGGTCCGCGAACCCGTAGCATTTGCTCATGACCCGTCGCTATCAGCGGCGTGCGCTCACCCTGATCTTGGCGACGTCCGTGGCCTTGTCGCAGGTCACGCCCGCCGCGCATGCCGATCCCCGCCCCGCCACCATTGAGGCGTGGCAGCAGTCGACGAGCGTCCGCCTGGACGCCGACGGCTCGCTCTCCGACGTTACCGCGCTCTCGTCAGGCGATGTCTGGGCCGTCGGCCAGCAGGAGATCTGGGACGTCTGGAAGAACCGCGGCACGGTCCGCCACTGGAACGGCTCCACCTGGTCCGAGGTGACCCTGCGCGACGCCACCGGCGCCGGCAACCTGCGCGGGGTGGCCGCGACCTCACCGTCCGACGTGTGGGCCGTGGGCGACGGTCACGACGGCCTGCCCTACCTCGCCCACGGAGACACCGGCGGCTTCGATCGGGTCAGGGCGCAGGGGATGCGCGGGGGCGACTGGCTCGGCGGCATCGACGCCCGGCCGGGGCGCGTCGTGGCCGTCGGCAGCCGCGACGACTCCTGGCTCATCCTCACCGGCCAGGGCGGGGAGTGGACCACCCAGGACTCCCCAAGGGACGACGACGGAAAGGTCCTGGAGCCGGGCGCGCTCTATGGCGTGTCCAACGGGTTCGCCGTCGGCGACACCGGCCGGGCACCGCTGATCATGCACCTGTCGGGCGCCACCTGGAAGCCCATGCGCGTGCCCGACATTTCCGGCGGCTATCTGCGCGACATCCAGGTCGACGGCCCCAAACGGGCGCTGGCCGTGGGCGGGGTCTACCGCAGCGACGGCGAGGTGGATCCGCTCGTCCTGTCGTGGAACGGCAAGCGCTGGAAGCGCGAGCGGCTGCCCGAGACCGAGTCCCGGCTCTACGGGGTCACCGGCGACGGCAAGGGCCGCTTCTGGATCTCCGGCTTCGACCCGTCGCGGGCCGCCGAGCCGTTCATGATGCGCTGCGAGAAGAGCGACTGCGAGATCATCCGGGGCGGCGCCGCGAAGGGCAAGGACAGCGTGCGGTTGCAGGCGGTCACCTACCTCGAGGGCAAGGGCGACGTCTGGGCGGTCGGTCACGCCGTGGACGCCCGCGAGCGCTACACGGACGTGGTGGAGTTGTTCGGGCCCAGGGAGCCTTCGCTGAAGGACTCCTAGCCGGTCTCAGAGCGCGGCCGGTCTCAGAGCACGGCGCCGTCGTCCCAGCCGTCGTTGGGCGGGCCGTCGCCCATCCGCACCACCAGCGCCACGAAGCCGCCGATGAACGCGGCCACCGCGGTGAAGAGCGCCCAGCCCTCCATCTGCCAGTTGGCCATCGCGGCGATCAGCAGGTAGGCGGGGCCGCCGAACAGCGCCACCCAGGCGAGCTTGGTCGGCAGGTCGAGCTTGGGCAGCGGCGGCGGGGGCGGGGGCACGAAGCGCTCCTCGCCGTCCCCATCCTCGTCGAGGTCGTCGTCGCCCTGCTCCGCCTCCACGTCGGCGTCCTCGTCGACCGCGGGTTTGACCACGCGGGGGACAGGCTCGACCGGTACGTTCTCGCTGTCCGGCCATGGCTGGTCGGCCGAGTCGCGCTCGGCTGTGTCGTTGAAGGACGCGACGATCTGCCGCCAGACCTCGTCCTCGTCACTCTGGGGCGTCACCTAGATCGGCCTCTCCGCAGCGATCGCGACTTCCCCCTGGGTGCGATCAGTCCCTCTGCAAGGGTACCGAGGCATGTGTCCGGATGAAGTCGAGGCTACCGGCAAAGATCTTGTCGGCATCGTTGTCCAGCGTCGCAACATGGTAGCTATCGGTAAGCTCCTCGATCGTGGCCTGCGGTACGTTCTGGCGAATGATCTCCACGCTCCTCGGTTTCACCACATGGTCCTCGGTGCTGTGGAAGACCAGCAGCGGCTGCGTCACCTTCACCAGGTCGGCCTGGACCAGCGACCACAGGCCGGGCAGCGAGGCGGCCGCCTTCACCGGCGTGCGCGCGTAGGCCAGCTCGGTCACGCCCGGCTTCTTGACGTCGTTGGCCACCCCAGGCACCGACGGCAGGAACCACTTGAGCACCGGGGCCAGCATCAGCAGCGGCACGTCGCGCACGATCGACGGGTTGACCACGACGACGCCGCGGATCGCGTCCCCGTGCACCTCGGCCAGCCGCAGCGCCAGGCAGCCGCCCAGTGACAGCCCCGCCACGAACACGTCCGCGCAGCGGCCCTGGAGGTCCTCGAACGCCTTCTCGACCTCGGCGTACCAATCGTCCCAGCGGGTGCGGTTCATCTCCTGCCAGGTGGTGCCGTGTCCGGGCTGGCGGGGGAGAGAGACGCTCACCCCCTGCCCGGCGAGATACTCGCCCCAAGGCCGTAACGACTGCGGGGTGCCCGTGAAGCCATGGCACAGCAGTACGCCGACCTGTCCTGCTTCATGGTGATAGGGCTCCGCGCCTGGCATGAGCGGCATAACAGCTCCTCGATGGGATTTCATCCCGGAATTGCCCGATCGTCGCACGATCGAGGTGGATTGTGCGAGAGGTGAGGTAGGAGCATCGGTCCTGAGATGCGAAGATGATTTTGCTTGCAGACCGCGCTGTGGAGAAGAGGTGGCCGGGTGTTCTACTGGGTGGTCAAGGCCATCTTGGGGCCGATCCTCCGCGTCGTCTTCCGGCCATGGGCGGAAGGTGTGGAGAACGTGCCCAGGCAGGGGCCGGTCATTCTGGCCGGAAACCATCTGTCGTTCGCCGACCACTTCTTCGGGCCGCTGCATCTGCGCCGCAAGGTCATCTCGCTCGGCAAGTCCGACTACTTCACCGGGCGCGGCGTCAAGGGCTTCTTCACCCGGCTGTTCTTCAGCGGCGTCGGCACCGTGCCGATCGACCGCTCGGGCGGCAAGGCCAGCGAGGCCGCGCTGCGCACCGGCATGCGGGTGCTGCGCGAGGGCAACGTCCTGGGCATCTACCCGGAGGGCACCCGCTCACCCGACGGCCGCCTGTACAAGGGCAAGACGGGCGTCGCCCGCCTGGCCCTCATGTCGCGGGTGCCGGTGATCCCGTGGGCCATGGTCCACACCTTCGAGATGATGCCCCCCGGCCACCCGCTGCCCAAGCTCGGGATCCGGCCCGGGGTGCGGTTCGGCAAGCCGCTCGACTTCTCCCGCTACTACGGGATGGAGGAGGACCGGCTGGTGCTGCGCGCCGTCACCGACGAGATCATGTACGCGCTCATGGAGCTGTCGGAGCAGGAGTACGTCGACAAGTACGCCGCCAGCGCCAAGGTCGAGATGGAGCGCGCGGCCCGGGCCGCCAAGGGCTGACCACCGCTCATCGCGGCGATCGCCCTGCCGCCTGCTCGGTCTCGCGCCCGGCGGTAGTCATTGCCGTAGTGCCTGCTCGGTCTTGCGCATGGCGGTGGTCATCGTCTCCAGCTCGCCGCGGGTCATCCGGTCGATGAGGTAGGCCCGGACGACCGCCACGTGGCCGGGGGCGACGCGCTCCAGGCAGCGGACGCCCGCCTCGGTCAGCACGGCCAGCACGCCGCGCTCGTCGGACGGGCAGGTGGTCCGCTCGACCAGGCCCGCCTTCTCCAGCTGCCCGATCTGGTAGGTCAGCGCGGACTTCGACACCACGACACCCCTGGCCAGCTCCGTCATGCGCATCTGGCGGTCTGGGGCGTCGGCCAGGCGGGCCAGGACCTCGTACTGCGGGTGGGTCAGCCCGGCCGCGGCCTTGAGCTGCTCTTCGATGCGCCGCTCCAGCAGGTGGGAGGTGGACAGGAAGGCGCGCCAAGCCGCCATCTCCGTCTCGTCGAGCCACGCGGTGTCCGTCACGGCGTCCAGTGTACTTGTTGTTCAGATTTGAACTTCCGGGTAGAGTGCTGGTTCAAATCTGAACTACTGCCTTATGGAGTGCGCATGCTTGACCAGTCACGTTCCGTAGCGATCCTGGTCGCCCGCGTGGTCGTCGGCGGGATCTTCCTGGTGCACGGCTACCAGAAGTTCGCCACGATGGGGATCGCCGGGACCACCAAGTTCTTCGAGTCGGCCGGGATCCCGCTGGCCGCGGCCGCCGCTCCGGCGGTGGCGGTGCTGGAGGTCGCGGGCGGCCTGGCGCTGATCCTCGGCGTGGCGCTGCCCGTGGTGGGGACGCTGCTGGCGCTCGACATGGCGGGCGCGATCCTGTTCGTCCACGGGGCCAACGGGTTCGCGGTGGACAAGGGCGGCTTCGAGTTCGTCCTGTCGCTGGCGGCGGGCGCGCTGGCCGTCGGCTTCAGCGGAGGCGGCGCGCTCGCCCTCGACCGCGTGCTGTCCCGCCGCCGCACCCCTGAGAACGTCGCGGCCTGACCGCCAGCGGCTGACACGCCAGCGGCTGACACGCCATCGCCTGACCGCCGGGCCTCCGTCGTCGGGCCTCCGTGGCGCGATGCTCAGGAGCCGCCGTGGCGCGGCGCTCAGGTCAGGTGGGCGCGGATCTGCTTGATGTGCTCGGGAGTGGTACGGCAGCAGCCGCCGATGAGCGAGGCGCCGGCCCGTTGCCACTCCTCGGCCGCCTGGCCGTACTCCACGGGCTCGGCGGTGCCGCGCCACCGGCCCTGCTCGGCGTCCCAGTATTCGCCGGAGTTCGGATAGACGACCACCGGCAGGCCGCCGGCCAGCGTGGCGATGAGGCCGGGGATGTACCGCGGCGCGGTGCAGTTGACCCCGACGGCCACCACCTGCGAGCTGCCGGCGAACAAGGCGGCGGCCTCGGCGATCGGCGTGCCGTCGTTGAGGTGCGCGGCGTCGCGGCAGGAGAAGCTCACCCACGCCTTGACCGAAGGCGTCTCGGCGAGCAGCCTGGCCAGCGCCCGCGCCTCCGGGTAGGACGGGATGGTCTCGCAGGCGAGCAGGTCGGGCCCGCTGGAGGCGAGGATCTCCCAGCGCGGCCGGTGCCACGAGAGCAGGCCCAGCTCGTCGAGGTCGTAGTCGCCGGTGTATTCGGCGCCGTTGGCCAGGTAGGCGCCGTAGGGGCCGATCGAGGCAGCCACCAGCCCGCCCCCGGCCTCGTCACGGGCCTGGGCGGCCAGCTCGACCGAGAGCCTGATCAGCCGCTCGGCCTGCGCCTCGTCGAGGCCGCGCCGGACGAACCCCGGGATCGACGCCTGGTAGCTCGCGGTCGTGGCCACGTCGGCGCCGGCCGCGAAGTAGTCGGCGTGCACGCGCCGGATCAGCGCCGGATCCTCCACCAGCAGCCGCGCCGACCACAGCTCGTCGCTCAGGTCGGCGCCGAGCATTTCGAGGCGGGTGGCCAGGCCACCGTCCAGGACAAGGGTGCTCACCCCTCCAGAGTATGGTGCCGCGCGTACTCGACAGGACTTTCCGGCTCGGATGAACGACTCGAATGAGACGGGTGAATTTCCGGCCGGGCTATTGCGTTTGCCGGTTGTCATGGAAAGCGCGGATTATCTCGTCCAGCATGGCCGGGACGTCGGCCGGGCCGGCCACGGTGAAATCGGCCTGCCGGGCCAGTTCGTCGCCTGTTTCGCTGTTGGCCACCGCCACTCTGACCCCGACGAACTCCGGGTCGCCTTCCTCGCGCGTACGCAGGGCCTCGAAGGCGCGGGCGTCGGACAGGTCGTCGCCGAAGTACCAGGCCCTGGTCAGGGCGCCGCTCTCCGCCTCGACGACGGTGCCCTTGTCGCCGTGCACCGGCGGCTTCAGCTCGACCACCATGCGGCCCAGCTGCTCGGCCAGGCCCAGCTCGGCGGCCTTCGCCGACGACCACCTCTCCACCACGCCACGCAGCGCCGGATCCGCTCTGTAGTGCAGCGCCACCATCAGCGCCTTGTCCTCCACCAGCACCTTGCCCGGCAGGTCGCGGGCGGCGTCGGCGACCAGGCGGCGGATGACCGGCGCCCATGACTCAGCCTCACCGGCGTTCCTGATCTCGCCGTCGACCACCGTCTGCAGGCCGTACAGGCCGAAGAGCCGCACGCCGGGGGCGCAGGAGAAGCGGTCGCGCAGGAACGCGGCGGGGCGCGCGGAGACGACGGCGACGCGGGCGAACAGCTCCGCCAGCGCGCTCAGCCGCTCCACCGCCCCGGGGACGGGGAGCACCGCGTCCGGATCGTTCATGATGGGCGCGACAGTGCCGTCGAAATCGAAGAAGAAACCCGATTCCCGGGCCGCGGAAACAGTGGCGGAGATCGCCTCGGCGAAGCGCAGCGGTGCGCGAGAGGTCGCCATGTACGGTGACGATAGAACAGCCCGCCGGACTCCGATAGACGCCTATTCGTCTTTCGGGGAAACCTTGCCGGAGTTCGTTCCGCCGCCGGCCGGAATGCCGGCCGGAGTGGTCTTCGCGATGCGGGCGAGCGCTCCGGCGTCCTTCACCGTCACCTCGCCGTCGCCGATCTCGACGAGCTCGCGACGCTCGAAGGAGCGCAGGGCCCGGTTGACGCTCACCCTGGTCGCCCCGATCTCGGCCCCCAGGCCCGCCTGCCCGGCGTGCAGTGGGACCCGGCCGCCCTCGCTCCGTCGTACCAGCCACTTGGCCACCCGCGCGGAGACGTCGAGCACGACCGCGTCCGTGAGCCGCTCGTCGAGGTCGCGCACGGTCTGGGCGAGCGTACGCATGAGCCGGGCCGCCACCGACGGCTCGGTGGCGATCACCTCGAGCACGGCCACGCTTGGCAGGTAGGCCACCTCCACCGGTGTGAGGGCCGTCAGCGTGGCCCGGTGGGTGCCCTCCACCAGGAGCGTCGTCTTGTCGAACGCCACGGGTGCGGCGTCCACCGACAGCACCACCTCCCGGCCGTCGACGCTCACCCGCCCGGCCTTGACCCGGCCGTCGAGCAGCACGATCAGCTGGTCGGCCGGGTCGCCCTCGGTGCAGAGCACCTGCCCCGCCGGGTAGCGCCGCTGCCGCGCGACGGACTCCAGCCTGCGCAGCCCTTCTTCGCCCAGCTCACGGAACATCGGGAGGGCGGCCAGCGTGTGCGTCATGTATCAGGTGATACACCACGGCCGTGCCCGGTGATGCGGCGGCCGTCCAGCCCGCGGGCCTAGCGTGCGGGTATGGCGAGATTCGTGGTGCAGCTGGCGTTCGACGGCGATCCCCGGCGGCTGGCCGTCCGGCCGGCGCATCGGGAGCATCACCCCATACCCACAGGTCACACCGGCGGTGCCGTCAGGTGCGCTTCCAGAACGGGCGGCGGGGCGTACCCGGCGTGGGCGATCCGCTCGGGGATGAGGGTGATCCGCTCGTGAGTGCGGTGAGCACCTCGATGGCGTGCGCCCTCAGCGCTTCGGCGTCGATGCCCGGCTGCTCCGCCGTCTGCAGCTCGCGGCCCAGGGCGGCCAGCTCCGGATGCCCGCCCAGGAAGGCGGCCAGCGCCGCGAGCCGGGAGCCCAGGTCCGCCAGGTAGAGCGGGTCGGGACCGCCGAGCAGCGCCCGGAGCCGGTCGAGCTCGACGACCAGCTGCGTCCTGACCGACTCCAGGCCGGGGCCGGACGGACGGGGAGCGGGGGGCGGCGCGAACCGCGGCGACGGGCTCATCCGCCCACCGGCCGAGCTACCGCCGAAACCGCCGGCCGAGCCGCCGCCGGGACCCGCATCCGCCTCCCAGTCGACCCGCCCGGTGCCACGAGACCGGCGGGCCACGTCTGAGGCGCCGGTCTCCTGAGTGCCCAGGAGGCCGTGACTCTGGCCGGGCGCGAAGCCCGGGTCGGGGATCGACATGGGACGGGACGGCGCGGCCATCACCGCGGCCTGCGCCATGAAGGGCATCATCGGCGGGTTCTGCGGCATCTCCCAGCCGCTCGGCGGCTCCACGGGCTGGATGACGCGGTGCTCCGGCTCGCCGTTCGCCACCTTTCTGGTGTCGATCGCCACGTAGGCGGTGAAGCGGCACAGGACGCCGTTCTCCAGCGAGACCCGGACGATCTCCGCCTCCAGCTCGTGCTCGCCCATGGCGTACCGGTCCTCCAGCTCGCGCAGGTGCGCGCGGGCCCAGACGGCGCGGATCGCCGGGTTGTCCACCACGGTGCCGGTCACCTGCTGCTCCCACGGGGCGCCCGACGCCAGCCCGCGTACGGTGACCGACGAGCCGTCCCGGTAGCGGCCGTGCACGCGCAGCGGGACGCCGGGGAAGATGGAGCCCAGGTGGGTGACCGTGCCCGGCTCCACGTCGAGGCCCTTGAGGGACAGGTCGGTCACGAGGGGCGCGCCGATGCGGCGGTGGATCTGCTCCATGGCGGCGTCCAGGCGGTCCTCCGACTCGACCAGCTCGCAGCGGCCCGCGCCCAGACCGGCCAGCCGGCCCAGGAACCCGGCGTTCACCGCCCGGTCGATGCCGACGGTGTGCACCCGCATGGCCGACAGCGCGCCGCCGGTCTGCTCCAGGATCTGGTCCTCGTGGCCCACCTGCCCGTCGGTGACCAGCACGAGGACGCGTTCGCGCCCGTCCTGATCGTGGAGCAGGGAGATCGCCTGGCGCAGCGGCTCCAGCAGCTCGGTGCCGCCGCGGGCGTCCACGCGGGCGAGATGTTCGACCGCGCGGTAGCGGTTGCGGTCAGAGGCCGTCACGAGCCCCTCGAACGCCTGCTCCACCACCGAGTCGAACGTCAGCACCGCGAACCGGTCCTGCTCCGTCAGCGTGTCGACGATCCGCGCCGCGGCCCGGCGCGCGGCGACCATCTTCCAGCCGCCCATGCTGCCCGACCGGTCCAGCAGCAGGACGAGGTCACGCGGCGTACGCGGCGTCTCCAGTGCGGGGGGCAGCATGGTCAGCGAGAACGCGCCCCGGCCGTCGAGCTGCAGCGCGGTCGAGGCCTCGAACGACAGCCGCAGGATGAAGTCGCGGTCCAGCCGCTCGCCAGGCTGCAGCCGTACCGTACGACCCTCTTCTTCGACCACGTGCAGGCTGGAGGCCAGCTCCCGCAGGTCCAACCCGGCGGGGTCGATCGTCGCCGTCAGCGACAGGCGTACCGGGTCGGGGAAGCCGGGCAGGAGCACCGGCGGCGTGATGCGCGAGGCGTCGGGCACCGCGTCGGTGTCGGGCGCGGTGCCGTCGCCGGAGCCGGGGCCGTCGAGCGGCGTGCCCGGAATGTAGCGGGGGGCGACGACCAGCGGGAAGCGGAACGTGGCCGCGCCGTCCTCGTACGGCAGCGGCTGGCTCAGCGTGAGCCGGACCGTCACCCGCTCGCCCGGCAGCAGGTTGCCCACCGTGATCGTGAACACGTCGGGCCGGTCCTCCTCGGCGATCGCGGCCCGCTTCCCCTCGCGCAGCGCCCGGTCATAGTCGGCCCTGGCCTGGCCGCGCTCCTTGAGCACGCCGTCGATCACCCGGTCGTCGGCCTCCATCCTGAACCCCGTCACCGCCGCCCTGTCGGGCAGCGGGAAGACGTAGGTGGCCTCCAGCGTGACGTCATAGGGGTTGCGGAAGCCCTGCGTCACCTCGACCTCGGCCATCAGGCCGGAAATGCCGGCGGACACGTCGACGCTCTCCAGGGGCAGGTTCCCGCGCGCGGTCCGCAGCGCGCCGAACCCGGCGTCCGGCACCGGCAGGCACCGGGTGGGCTCGAGCGAAGTGATCTTCATGCTAGCTTCCTCTCTTCGAGCAGCGCCAGCAGCGGTGCCGCCGCGGTGAGTACCGCCTGGATGTCGTCTTCAGCCGGGGTACGGCCGGCGCCGTCGAGCACGAGCGTGACCCCGTCGGCCAGCCTGACCCCGCGCACCAGCGCCCCGTTCCGGCCGGGCAGGGGGTACGGCAGGTCGGGGCCGGTGTCATTGGCAGGGCGTCCGGCGCCATCCGTGGGGCGTTCGGCCCAGAACCGTCCGCGGGAGCGTCCAGGTCCGGCCCCCGAGCCGCCGGAGGCGGCCGTCACCTCGGGCGTCTCGCCGTTGGGGAGGGCCGCCGCGTCGAGCGCCTCCTGACTCAGGGGCGTGGCCGCTACCTCCTCGCCCATGGGCTCGTCCAGGGCCTCGTCCAGGGGTGACCATCCGGAGTGGGCCGTCCGCTCCAAGGTCGTGTCCGTGGCGCCGGTCAGGGCGGCCTGGATCTCGGCGATCGACCGGCCGGCCGCCTGCAGCCGCTTGATGGCCACGAGCTGCAGCAGGTGCCGCCGGCCGTACTGGGCGATCCGGCCGCGCCTGGTCAGTGGCGGGTCGACGAGGCCGATCGTGGTGTACCACCTGATCAACCGCTCGCCGGGCACGTCGCGGACCCGGCCGTTGAGCGGCGGCGCGGGCGGCTGGGCGGGCGCGCGCAACGCGTCGGCGGCGCGCTGCGCCAGCTCACGGATGGTCCAGGTCTCGCTCATACCTTCACAATTACACTGTCATTATTGCAGTGTCAACCATGGGAAAGCGGGCAAAGGGGATAGGTCGTATAGAGACCCTGATGTCGAACCACGGGGAGGAACACATCATGGCTACGATCACCGGTCCGCTCTCGGGCGACGCGAAGAAGACGGTCGCGACGGCCCTTCAGGGAGCCCTGGTCGATCTCCTCGATCTCTCGCTGCTCGCCAAGCAGATGCACTGGAACCTGACCGGCCCGCACTTCCGGCAGATCCATCTCCAGCTCGACGACGTCACCGCCCTGGTCCGTGAGCACGCGGACACCATCGCCGAACGCGCCGTCGCCCTGGGCATCAACCCGGACGGCCGGGCGGCCACCATCGCCAAGTCCACCAAGCTCTCGCAGCCGGAGAACGGCTGGATCGAAGACGGCAAGGTCGTGGCGACGATGACCGACCTCCTGGAGGCCGTCGGCAAGCGGATGCGCGAGCGCGTCGCCGCGACCGACGAGCCCGACCCGGTCAGCCAGGACCTGCTCATCGCGGTGGCTCAGGACATCGACAAGCAGCACTGGATGTTCCAGGCCCAGCGCTGACGCCCCTGGACCGCCCGGGGCCCGCGCTCCGGGTCCCGGGTGGCTCACCGGCCAGAGCCCGCGCTCCGGGTCCCGGGTGGCTCACCGGCCGGGGCGCGCGGTCCCTGGCGGCGCACCGCCGCGCTCATCCGGCGGCCAGAGATTTCGCGCAGAGTTTGATCTCGCGCCTCCCTGTCATTCATGTCGGCGGGGTCGACTAGCGTGGCACCTAGAGGGAGGCCTCACGATGTCCAGCAAGACTCTCCTCCGCACGGGCCCGCTCTGGCAGGGCGGGATGAGCCCCTACGGCCCGCTGGAGCCGCCAGGCGGCGACGATCTGTCCCTGCCCGGAGGGTTCAGCGGCCGGATCGTGGCCCGCTCGGGCCAGAAGGTGGCCGGGCTGACGTGGCACGCCGCGCCCGACGGTGGTGCGTGCTTCCCCGACGGCACCGGCTGGATCTACGTGTCCAACTCCGAGCTGCCGCTGCTCGGCGGCGCCTCCGCGCTCCGGTTCCGCGCCGACGGCTCGATCGCCGACGCCTACCGCATCCTGTCCGGCACCGACCGAAACCGCGCGGGCGGCGCGACGCCGTGGCACAGCTGGCTCTCCTGCGAGCTCGGTCACCGCGGCCGGGTGTTCGAGTGCGATCCGTACGGCATGCGAGCCGGGCGCCCCCGCCTGGCCATGGGCCGGTTCAAGCACGAGGCGGCCGCCTGCGACCCCGACCGTGAGGTCGTCTACCTGACGGAGGGGGAACCCGACGGGTGCTTCTACCGGTTCCGGCCCGGCGACTGGGGCGATCTCACCGAGGGCACCCTGGAGGTGCTCTGCGTCGCCGGTGACTGGAAGCCGGTGCCGTCGCCCGCCGCCCTGCTCAAGGCCGCGCGCCACCAGATAGACGACGCCCGCCACTTCGACGGCGGCGAGGGCTGCCACTACGCGGGCGGGGTCTGCTACTTCACCACCGAGGGCGACCGCGGCCTGTGGGCCTACGACGCCGAGACCTCCACGCTCGACCGGATCTGCGACGGCGTGCGCGCCATCACCGCCGCCCCCTCCGGCGACCTCTACGTCACCCGGCAGTCGACGGAGATCGACGTCATCACCCCCGATCGGGCGGTCACGCCGTTCCTCAAGCTCGGGGGCCTCGGCGGGGCCGAGCTCACGGGGCTGGCGTTCGCGCCCGACGGCGGGCGGCTCTACTTCTCGGCCAGACGGGGCCGCGACGACGGCCGCACCTTCGAGGTGGCCGGCCCCTTCCGCGCCTGAGAGACCTCAACAGGCGAGTGCCCGGTCGCGGGGGACAGTCCGCCGCCGGGCACACCCCCGATCACGACCCTGACTGCCAGGCCGGCATCGCCGACGTCCTGGGCCCCCGATGGCCGGCCTGAGCGTCTCCACCCCGGTGAGACAGAACAACTAGCTCAGGTAGCGCACCAGCGCGACCTTCAGCTCCTCGATCAGCTGTGCCGCGCGGGGGGGCTCGGCCGTGGAGATCAGCGCCATGACGGCCGAGACCATCGCCACCGCCATCGCGGCCATGAGGCGCGCCCGCGCGGGATCCAGGTCCGGGGCGCGCCGCAGCAGCATGGCGGTCACCTGTTCGCCGACCGCCTCCTGCAGGCGGTCCGCCGCCCCGGCCAGCTTGTCGCCCGTCGCCGAGCCGTGCATCACGGCCCAGTAGGCGGGCGAGTGCGCCTTGAACGCCACGCTCTGGTCCACGACCTGCTCGACCAGCGTCTCCAGCGGTAGGTCCGGCGTGATGGCCGACAGCCGCTCGGCCCAGAACTCCGCCCGCTCGTCGGTGTAGCGGGACACCAGCCCGTCGAGGATCTCCTCCTTGTTGCGGAAGAACTGATAGAGCGACCCGGGTGACAGCCCGGCCCGGGCGGCGACCTGGTTCGTCGTCATGTCGGGGTAGCCGACATCGGCGATCACCAGCTCGGCCGCGTCGAGAATCTCCGCCATGCGCTTGAGCCCGCGCGCCTGCCGGCGCACCGTGCGCTCAGCCATGGCACACCGCTTTGACAAATGCGAGCATTTACTTGTATTTCTGATGGGCGGACAAAACACGAGTAGTTTACCGAATTCCATTGGGGAGACGCATGAAGACCGTTGCCATGACGCAGACGGGCACCCGGGCGCGGGCGCGCTCGACCGGGCCGCCGCTCCGCAGGCTCGGATTCCTCCTGGCACGCCGGCGTCGGCTGGTGCTGTCGCTGGCCCTCGTCGCGTTCGTGATCGCCGGGGCCCTGGCCGCGGGGGCTGTGCCGCGGCTGTCGCTGTCCAGGTTCGACGCGCCCGGCTCGGAGTCCGACCGGGCCCAGACCGAGCTGGCCGAACGATTCCGTACCGGCAGCCCGGACCTGGTCTTCCTGCTGACCGCCAAGGCCGGCACCGTCGACGACCCGGCCAACTCGGCCGCCGGGCAGGAGCTGACCGCCCGCGCCGCCCGCTCCGGCGGCGTGGCGGAGGCCGCGTCCTACTGGTCGCGGGGCAGGCCCGCCACCTTGCGCAGCCAGGACGGCAGACAGGCGCTGATAGTGGTCCGCGTCCCCGGCGACGCCGACCACGTGCGGACGCGGGTGCTTCCTGAGCTCGTGCCACGCATCACCGGCGGCGGCGGGCCGTTCGAGGTGCGGGCCGGGGGCGGGGAGGAGGTGTTCCGCCAGACCGTGCCGCTGGCCAGGCAGGACTTCGTCCGGGCCGAACTGGTCATCTTCCCGCTGGCGTTCGTGCTGCTCTGGCTCTACCTGCGCCGTGCGCTGGCCGCGCTGGTGCCGATCCTGGCCGGGGTGTTCGCCATGGTGGTCGGGCTCGCGCTGCTGCGCGGCGTCCTCGTATTTGCAGATATATCGACGTTTGCCCTGAACCTCACCTTGGCGATGGGCCTGGGGCTGGGGATCGACTACTGCCTGTTCATGATCTCGCGCTTCCGTGAAGAGGTACGGCACGGCGCGGGCCGGGCCGAGGCCGTGGCCGGAGCCGTCGAGCACGCCGGCCGTACGGTCATCTTCAGCGGTCTCACCGTGGCGGCCTCGCTGGCCGTGCTGTTCGCGCTGCCCTTCGGCTTCCTGCGCTCATTCGCCTATGCGGGCATCGCCGTGGTCGCCGGTGGCCTGGTCGTGGCGGTGCTGGTGCTGCCGGCCGTACTGGCCTCGGCGGGCGGTGCGATGCTGCCGCGGCGGGAGCGGGCCGAGCGGCCGGCCGGGTTCTGGCACGGGCTCGCCACGCGGGTGATGCGCCGTCCGTTGATCTTCGGGGGCGTGGCCACGGCGCTGCTGCTCGTGCTGGCCTCGCCGTTCCTGAGCCTGCGGTTCGGCGCCGCCGACGACCGGATCCTGCCGGCCGAGGCGCCCGCGCGGCAGGTTCAGGAGGTGATCCGCCAGGGTTTCCCCGCCGAGGAGACCGACGCGATCCAGATCGTGTCCCGGGGAGCCGCCACGGACGTGACGGGATACGCGGTGCGGCTGTCGAGGCTGCCCGGCGTCGCTCAGGTCGACTCCGCCGCCGGGTCCTTCGCGGGCGGGGCGCGGACGGGCGACGGCGATCGGGCCCGGTTCGCCGGGGGAGCGGGCACCTGGCTGTCGGTGGTGCCGTCGGCCGCGTCGCTGTCCGGCGACCCGGTGGCGCTGGTGGAGGCGGTCCGGACGGTCGACGCGCCGTTCGAGGTGCTGGTCGGCGGCTACCCGGCCGAGCTGGCCGACTACCGCGCCTCGGTGGTCGACCGGCTGCCGCTGGTGATCGCGCTGATGCTGGGCGTGACGTTCGTGCTGCTGCTGTTCATGACGCGCAGCCTGATCCTGCCGCTCAAGGCGACCGTCCTGAACGTGCTCAGCCTGGGCGTCATGTTCGGGGCTATTGTCTGGGTCTTCCAGCAGGGCCACCTGTCGGGCCTGCTCGGTTTCACCCCGACGGGCACCCTCGACGCGAGCATCCCCGTCCTCATGCTCTGCGTCGCCTACGGGCTGTCGATGGACTACGAGGTGTTCCTGCTGTCGCGGATCAAGGAGGAGTACGACCGGACCGGCGACACGAACGAGGCGGTGGCCGCCGGGCTGCAGCGCGGGGCGCCGCTGATCACGGCGGCGGGCGGCATCCTGGCGCTGTCGTTCGCCGCCTACGCCACTGCCCAGGTCGCGTTCGTGCAGATGCTCGGGGTCGGCATGGCCGTCGCCGTGCTCGTCGACGCCACCGTGATCAGGGCCGTACTGGTGCCCAGCCTGATGCGCCTGGCCGGGCCGCTCAACTGGTGGCCTAGAGGTCGCGGCTCCACTCCTGCTCGGTGACCTCGATCCCGTTCTCCGTCTCCTTGTGCTCCGACTCCAGCTCGAACCCGGCGGCCTGGTAGATGCGCCGCGCGCTGTCCAGGCAGTCGCGGGTCATCAGCGTGATCCGCTTGTAGCCCTCGGCCTTGGCATGGCGCAGGCACTCGCCGACGAGCCGCCCGCCCAGGCCCAGCCCGCGGGCGGACGGCTCGACCAGCAGGAGCCGGAGCCGCGCGGTGGTGTCGTCCTCCCGTACGCAGAACACGCACCCGGCGGGCTCCCCGCCGACCTCGGCGATCCACCCCATGTCGCGCGAAGAATCGTATGCGCCGATGATCCTGGCCACCAGCCGCTCGAAGTCCATGCCCCAGCCGTACTCCCGGCTGTAGAGGACGCCGTGCCGGTAGACCACCCAGCTCAGGTCGCCCGTGCGCAGGGGGCGGATCACGTACGGCTCGCGCTCCCCGGCGCCCTCCAGCAGCGTCCTGATCGTGGCCATGCTCGTGACCAGGCGTTCCTGCCCCGGCTCGGGCAGCGTGGCCAGCAGCCGTTCGGCCTCGGCGTCCGACCGCGTGTCCAGCAGCCCGAACGACTCGGTGCCCGCCGCGGTGAGCCGGACGACCTGCTTGCGGGCGTCGGTGGCCGCGCGCTCCTTCGCGATCAGCCCGTCGCCCTCGAGGCGGGTCAGGATCCTGCTCAGGTAGCCCGCGTCGAGGCCGAGGAGGGCGCGCAGCTCGCCCGTCTCCAGCCGGCCCGCGTGCCCGAGCTCGAACAGCACCCTGCACTCGGCCAGCGAATAGGGCGAGTCGAGCATGCCGGACTGAAGGACGCCGATGACCTTCGTATAGAACCGGTTGAAGGCCCTGATCTCGGAGACCCTTGCCTTTGTCAACGAACTCATTGCTTTAGTCAAGCATGAGAAGATGCCTCCTGTGAAGCACCTGTATATAGGCGGATATGGGCCCGGCATCGTCACCCCCGGCGGAGAGCTGACCCGCCTCACCTCGTCCTCGTTCCTGGCCGCGCACCCGAAGCTGCCGGTGCTGTACGCGGTGGGCGAGCTGGCCCAGGGCTGGCTGAGCGCGTTCAGCACGGAGGAGGCCGCGCTCGCCCCCCTGGACGAGCGGCCCAGCATGGGTGACAGCCCCTGCCACGTGGCGGTCGATCCGGAGGGCGAGCTGCTCGCCGTCGCCAACTACGGCGACGGCACGGTCAGCCTGCATCACCTCGACGCCCGCGGCGCGTTCGAGGGACGCCCGATCGTGCTGCGCCACGAGGGCTCCGGTCCGCACCCCGAGCGCCAGGAGGGCTCGCACGCCCACCAGACGGTCTTCCACGACGGCCTGCTGTACGTCTCCGACCTGGGCACCGACCAGATCCGCCGCTACACCCCCGAGGGCGAGGTGCTGGAGCCGATGCGCCTGACCCCGGGCACCGGGCCGCGCCACATGGTCTTCTCCGGCTCGCGCCTGTACGTCGTGGGCGAGCTCGACGGCATCGTCACCCTCATCGACGGCGAGAAGACGGCGGGCGCCCTCGCCTCGCGCGCCGAGGGCGTCAACCAGCCCTCCCACCTCGACCTGGACGGGGACTTCCTGTACGTGGCCAACCGCGGCCCCAACACGATCACCGTGCTGCGCGCCGAGGACCTGACGTCGGTGGCCGAGGTGCCCTCGGGCGGCGAGTGGCCCCGGCACTTCGCCATCGACGGCGACCGCCTGTACGTGGCCAACCAGCACTCGGGAGTGGTCACCGAGTTCGCGCTGGAGGACGGCGTGCCCACGCCGACGGGTGAGGTGCTGGAGGTCGAGAGCCCCTCTTGCGTCCTGCCGGCGTAAAGGCCCTTACGCGTCCGGTGCCCTCTTGCGTGCTGCGGGCGTAAGGACTTACCCAAGTCGCCGACCCCGTGGGCGGGCGGTCGTGACCATGGTCCGCTGTGCGCAAGTCCCTGATCATCCTGATCCTGCTGGCGTCCGCGTGCGGCACCACCACCCCCGCCGCCCCGGCCCACCCGTCCCCCCCGGCGCCTGAAGCCGCCGCGCCCGCCCCCGCTGAGGTGCCGGCCGCCCGGCCGGTGCGCTGGCGCATCACCGAGCGCGGGGCGGAGCACGAGATCGAGGGATACGCCGACCGCGTCAGCGTGCTGCCCGGCGAGCGATTCCGGATGCGCGTCTCCACGACCGCGCCGCGCTTCACCGCGCACGCCTTCCGCATGGGCACCCACCCGGCGGAGGTGTGGCACTCCGGCCCGTTCCCCGGGGTACGGCAGGCGCCGCCCCAGACGGTGGAGGGCATGGTCACGGCCGCCCACTGGAAGCCCTCGCTCACCGTCGACACGACCGGCTGGCGGGAGGGCGCCTACCTGGTACGCCTGGACGCCTCCAGCGGCGGCCAGCGCTACGTCCCGATCACCGTACGCTCGGCCTCGACACAGGGGCGGGTGGTCCTGGTCAACGCGGTGACCACCTGGCAGGCGTACAACCTGTGGGGCGGCCGCAGCCTCTACCAGGGTCCGGGCGGGTTCGACGACCGCTCCCGCAAGGTGACCTTCGACCGGCCCTACGACACCTCGGGCGCGCGGCTCTTCCTCGACTTCGAGCTGTCCGCGATCGAGCTGGCCGAGCGGAGCGGGGTTCCGCTGGCCTACCTGACCAGCCTGGACCTGCGGCCCGGCGTGCTCGACGGGGCCAGGGCCGTGGTGTCCCTGGGGCATGACGAGTACTGGTCGCCCGGCATGCGCGCCGCCGTCACCCAGGCCCGCGACGCCGGCACGAACCTGGCCTTCCTCGGCGCCAACGCCGTCTACTGGCGCATCGGGCTGTACGGTCGGATGATCATGTGCGACAAGGAGAGCCAGTGCCCGCTCTGGCGCGCGTCCGCGCCGGAGAGCGCGCTGGTCGGGCAGGAGTACGACTGCTTCCCCGCCGAGGCCGCCTACGTCCTGCGCAGACCCGGCCACTGGATCTTCGAGGGCACCCGGGGCAGGCGCTTCCCCGGCCTGGCCGGCGTCGAGACCGACAAGGTGTCCGCCGGCTCGCCCGAGAACATCAAGGTGCTGGCCCATTCGCCGGTCGACTGCGGCGGCCGGGCGACGTCCTCCGACAGCACCTACTACACCGCTCCGGGAGGGGCCGGGGTGTTCGCCTCCGGCACGATGCGCTGGGTGTGCGGGATGCGGGGAAGGCGGTGCGGCCACGGGGTCACCAAGGCCGCCGCCGCCTTCACCCGCCGCGCGACGCGCAACATCCTGACCAGGTTCGCGGAGGGTCCGGCGGGGGCGCCTTAAGGCTTCCCGCCGCGCCTCCGCAGGATCTCGGCGAGCATCCGCTGGATCTCGGACTCGGCGCCCTCCTTGGTCACGCCGAGCCCGGCGAGCGCGGTCGCGGCCGTCCCCTCGCCGAGTGACAGCACGCCGAGCAGGATGTGCTCGGTGCCGATGAAGTTGTGGCCGAGCCGCAGGGCCTCGCGCAGCGTCAGCTCCAGGGCCTTCTTGCTCTGCGGGGCGTAGGGCGGCTTGTCGGGCGCGTTCTCGCTCGGCGGGGCGAGCATGGCCTTCATGACCTCCTCGACCCGCTCCAGCGGCGCGCCGAGCGTCACGATGGTCTTGGCCGCCAGCGCTTCCGGCTCGGTCAGCAGGCCGAGCACGAGGTGCTCGGCCTCGATGTACTCGCTGCCCGCCCTGATGGCCGCCTGCTCGGCCTGCACGATGACCGAGCGCGCCCGGTCGGTGTAGCGGGCGTAGGCGCGCAGCTCTTCGGCCAGCCCGCCCTCCTTGGGGACGAACCGTTTCTGGGCGGCCTGCTTGGTCACGCCCATGCTGCGGCCGATGTCGGTCCAGGAGGCGCCGGAGTGCCGGGCCCGGTCGACGAAGTGGCCGATGAGGTGGTCGGCCACCTCGCCCAGGTGCTCGCCCAGCGTCACAGCGTCGGAGAGCTGGCCCAGGGGGTCGCCGTCAGGGTGACGGCTCTTGATCGCGTTGATGAGGTCGTCGAGACGCACGGTCTGATCCATGGGTCAACCTTAGGTTGACGATGCCCGATCGTCAACCTTTGGTTGACGCTAGTGCGACGGCCGTCCGCCACCGCTCGTACGCGGCGTCGTCGCGGGCTCCCGGCTCGAAACGGCGGTCGAGCCGCCACGTCTCGCGCAGCTCGTCCGCCGACTCCCACACGCCCGAGCCGAGACCCGCCAGGAACGCCGCCCCGAGCGCGGTCGTCTCCTGGACCACCGGCCGCTCCACGACCGTGCCGAGCTGGTCGGCCTGCAACTGCATGAGCAGGTCGTTGCCGCTGGCCCCGCCGTCGGCCTTGAGCACCGGCCCGGAGCCGCCCGTCATCACGCCCCCCGTCATCACGCCGCCCGTCATCACCTCGACCACGTCGCGCACCTCGAAGGCGATCGCCTCCAGCGTCGCCCTGACCAGATGGGCCCTGGTCGTGCCGCGCGTGATGCCGGTGATCAGGCCGCGCGCCTCCGGATCCCAGTACGGTGCGCCGAGCCCGGTCAGGGCGGGCACGAACACCACGCCGCCGCTGTCGGGCACCGTGCGGGCCACCGCCTCCGACTCCGGCGCGGTGCCGATCAGGCCCAGCCCGTCGCGCAGCCACTGCACGGCCGCGCCGGTCACGAAGACCGAGCCCTCCAGCGCGTACGTGATGTCTCCCGACGGCGTCTGCCAGGCGACGCTGGTGAGCAGGCCCGCGTCGGAGCGGACGATCTCGCCGCCGGTGTTGGCCAGGATGAACGAACCGGTGCCGTAGGTGCACTTCACCTCGCCCACCCGGAAACACGTCTGCCCGAACAGCGCCGCCTGCTGGTCGCCCGCCACGCCGCTGATCGGCAGGCCGAGCCCGAGGAACGCGCCGGGGTCGGTCTGACCGAGCGCGCCGTAACTGGGCACGATCTCCGGCAGGGCGGTCTCGGGCACCCCGAACAGCTCGCACAGCTCGGGCTCCCATGATCCGGACGCCAGGCCGTACAGCAGGGTGCGCGAGGCGTTGGACGGGTCGGTCACGTGGCGCGCGCCCCCGGTGAGCCGGGCGATCAGGTAGGAGTCGACGGTGCCCACCGCCACTTCGCCCGACAGCACGCCCTCCCACGAGCTCCGGTCGTGCTCGGCCAGCCAGGTCAGCTTCGAGGCGGTGAAGTAGGGGTCGAGCCGCAGGCCGGTCAGCTCCGAGACGCGCGGCTCGTGGCCGGCCGAGCGCAGCCGCTCGCAGATGCCCGCGGTGCGTCGGTCCTGCCAGACGATCGCGCGGCGTGGCGCCGCCAGGGTGCGCCTGTCCCACAGGACCGCGGTCTCCCGCTGGTTGGTGATGCCGAGGCAGGCCGGCCTGGACGTGGCCGCGCGCAGGGCCGCCGCGCAGGCGCTCAGCGTGGCCTGCCAGATGTCCTCGGGGTTGTGCTCGACCCGGCCGGGCTCGGGGAAGTGCTGGGCGAACTCCTCGTAGCCCCTGGACTCGATCCGGCCGTCCTCGGTGACGACGAGCGCCGTCACCCCCGTCGTCCCGGCGTCTATGGCCAACACACTCACGAAATCGCCTCCCGGAAAGGGCTTCCGCTCACTACGCTCGCGTTTGGTCTAGACCACTGCCCGCGTGGACGGGCAGAATTGCGATCCAGGTCGTGAAACCGTTCGGAGAATCTTAGTGATCCTCGTGCCGGCTCCATCGGCATGCGCCTCGATCGCCGGGGACATGCGCCGCCTCACGCTGCCTCGAAGGCGGCCCGGAGCGCGGCCCTGGCTCTCCGGGCGGCCGAGCGCCGGCCGTACAACCGGGCGCAGAGCGAGGTGAGGACCTCCGCCATGTCACGCAACAGCTCGTCGTCGACCCGGGCGCCGGGGACGGCGCCGGACTCGCCGGCCTCCGCGTCGTCGATGACCACGATCCGGCGGCCGGTGGCCTCCAGCGCGGCCGACAGCTGCTCCAGCCCGAACCGGGCGAGCCGGTCGCGGCGCTCGACCACGATCACGCCCACGGACGCGTCGCGCAGCAGGCGGGCCAGCTTCGGCCGGTCGCCGTCCATGCCCGAGCCGACCTCGCCGACGACCTCGGTGACGGTTAGGCCCATCGCGGTGGCCGCGCGGACCACGCGGGCCGCCTGCCGGTCGAGCTCGGCGAGCTGGTCGGTGCCGGACACCCTGCAGTACGCGACCGTCCGGCCCGTGACCTCGGCCGTCCGATCGAGGACCATGTACCTACCGGTGGCGGTCTTGACCACCGGGACGGGCATCTTCCCGTCTCGCGCCCACTGCCAGGCGGTCTGGTAATGCACGCCGTTCCGCCGCGCCCACTCCGAGAGCTTCACATATCGACAATCTCAGACGAAGACTGAGAAGAGCTGATGTTTTCACTAACGGCAAGAAACCCATAGGAGGAACCCGTCATGCGAATCGGAGTGCTCACCGGGGGCGGCGACTGTCCCGGACTCAACGCGGTGATCAGGGCGGTCGTACGGAAGGGGGTGAGCGTCTACGGCCACGAGTTCGTCGGGTTCCGTGACGGCTGGCGCGGCCCGCTCGAAGGCGACACGATGCCGTTGGACATCCAGGCCGTACGAGGCATCCTTCCGCGGGGTGGCACGATTCTCGGCTCCTCGCGCACCAACCCCATCAAGATCGAGGGGGGCGTCGACCGCATCAAGGAGAACCTGGCGGCCACCGGCGTCGACGCGCTGATCGCCATCGGCGGCGAGGACACCCTCGGCGTCGCCAGGCAGCTCTACGAGCGTGACGTCAAGGTCGTCGGCGTGCCCAAGACGATCGACAACGACCTGTCGGGCACCGACTACACCTTCGGCTTCGACACCGCCGTCAACATCGCGACGGAGGCCATCGACCGCCTGCACACCACCGCCGAGTCCCACCACCGGGCGCTCATCTGCGAGGTCATGGGCCGGCACGCGGGCTGGATCGCGCTGCACGCGGGCATGGCGGGCGGCGCCAACGTCATCCTGATCCCCGAGCGGCCGTTCGACATCGACCGCGTCTGCGAGTACGTCGAGTCGCGCTTCCGCACCCGCTACTCGCCGATCCTCGTGGTCGCCGAGGGCGCGCACCCGATCGAGGGTCAGATCGCGCTGCAGGCCGGCGAGCTCGACGCGTTCGGCCACGTACGGCTCGGCGGCATCGGCGAGGTGCTGGCCAAGGAGATCGAGAAGCGCACCGGCAAGGAGGCCCGCACCACCGTGCTCGGCCACATCCAGCGCGGTGGCACCCCGACGGCCTACGACCGGGTCCTGGCCACCAGGTTCGGCCTGCAGGCGATCGACGCGGTGCACGAGGGCGACTACGGCATCATGGTGGCGCTGCGCGGCACCGACATGGTCCGCGTCGGGCTCGACGTGGCGACGGCCGAGCTCAAGACGGTGCCGGTGTCCCGCTACGCGGAGGCCGAGGTGTTCTTCGGCTGATTGAAAGCGGCTTGCAAGCGGGCGGCCGTAGCTTCTGTATCAGCGGGGTTACCGCTACAACCCCCTCAGGGTACGGCTTGCGCCGCGGCGAGTCGGCGGCCCACCACGCGCCGCAAGCCGTACCTATGACATAGCTCAAGAGCGGGGCGTGCCGAAGAGATCCACATCCGGCGCGCCCCCGTTTTGTGCCGTCCGGGCCCCACCCTGTGGCTGCGGCCCTTGGGGCTTCACCGGCAAGGGGCGTCCCTCCAGCCGGGCGCGGAACTCCGCCTCCCGGTGCAGCTCCTTCTCCGAGGGCGAGAGCATGACGGTGAGCAGCAGCCCCATGGTGATCACGCTGAGCCCCACGATCAGCGGCAGCAGGAAGTCGATGGCCTTCGCGCCGGTGACCGGCCCCGCCAGGTCGTGCGCGTGCACCGACATCCCGTACATCCCCGTGTAGTGCATGCCGGTCACCGCGACACCCATGACCAGCGCCGCGCCGCCGATCTTGAGCGCGCCGCGGACCCGCAGGGTGAACCAGAGCGCGACGGTGGCCGCGGCGATCGCGATGAGCACCGACAGTGCCACGAACAGCGGGTCGTAGGTGACGTCCCCCGCCATGTTCATCGCGGACATGCCCAGGTAGTGCATGCCGGCCACGCCGATGCCCGTCAGGACGCCGCCGCCGATCAGGTACGGGGCGCGCTCGCCGCCGCGCCAGACCACGAACAGCCCGGCGCCGACCACCACGACCGCGAGCACCGCGGAGGCCGCGGTGAGCGGCATGTCATAGCGGATCACCGTCCCCTGCACCGAGAAACCCAGCATGGCGATGAAGTGCATCGTCCAGATGCCGGTGCCGCCGATGGCCACCGCCGCGCCCGCCAGCCAGTAGCGGGCCTCCCTGGCGCTGACCAGCCGGGCCCGCGAGGTCAGCAGCAGGCCGAGCATGGACCCGATGCTGGACATGCCGTAGGCGACGAGGAGAGTCAGGGGCCCATAGGAGAAGTGGTCAATCGGCGACATACGCACACACGTCCCTTAGAGGTGAATAAGGGAGTATGAGCAGGGCTCAGGGGATTTTGCAACTACCTCCGTCTCATTTTGGAACGTGGCGAGTCTTGCTGGAACCCCTGCTGCTGCGGGGATGTAGGCGCGCCCAAGATCGATTGCGGCTCGGGGACGGGGGCGCCGAAGATCGGTTGTGGCTCGGGGACGGGGGCGCCGAAGACCGGTTGCGGCCGAGCCGATTGCGGCTGGACGGGCCGTTGCTGGACGGGCCGCTGCTGGACCGGCTGCTGCGGGGCGGGCCGCGGGTGAAGGGGAGTGGGGGCGGGGTAGGGCTGCGGCTCTTGGCCGGCGCGCCGGCGCTGCTCCAGCCGGGCGACCAGCTCGGCGTCCTCGGACAGCTCCTCCTCCGACGGCGACAGGATGACCATGAGCAGCATGGTCAGCGTGATCAGGCTGATCACGGTCATGAGCGGCACGAGGAAGTCGAGGGCGTCGGCGCCCGGCACGGCGCTGGGCTCGGCGTCAACTGTGACCAGCATCGCGTACATGCCGGTGTAGTGCATGCCCGAGACGGCCACGCCCATGACCAGCGCCGCGCCGGCGATCCAGATGGGGCGCTTGACCCGCATCGTGAACCACAGGGCCACGGTCGCGGCGATCACGGCGATCGCGACGGAGGCGGCCACCACTCTGCGGTCATAGGAGACGTGCGCGGACATGTTCATCGCGTACATGCCGAGGTAGTGCATGCTGGCCACGCCCAGGCCGGTCAGCAGGCCGCCGCCGAGGAGGGCGAGCAGCCGGCCGCCGCCGTACGAGACCAGGAAAAGCCCGGTGCCGACGACCACGATGGCCACGACGGCGGAGGCGACCGTCAGCGGCACGTCGTACTTGATCTGGGTGCCCTCGACCTCGAAGCCCATCATGCCGATGAAGTGCATGACCCAGATGCCGGTGCCGCCGATGGAGATGGCCGCCCCGATGAGCCACCGAATCCGCGAGGCGCCTCGCGAGGCATGCGCCTGAGCGGTCAGCCGCAGTCCGAGCATCGACCCTATGCACGACATCACGTATGCCAGGAGCGGCGTGAGCGGGCCGTGGGTGAAATGGTTAACAGCGGACATTCAGTCAGTTTCCTTGCATTAGGGGTTACCGGATTGTGCCAGCTGGCCTGTCCGATTCACATAGATATCTCGACTATCTGTCAACCTGTAATGTCGGAACGTGAGAAGGGCTCATGGGTATCGAGAGGCCGTTCTGGCGCGCGATCGCGGTCTTCCGCGTCGCCTCGCTGCTGTACGCGGCGGTGTTGATGGCGCAGCACCGTGGCTACGCGGAGCCGCTCACGGGGTGGCTGGTGATCGGCGTCATGGCGCTGTGGACGGCCGCGGCGATCTTCGCGTACTCCGTCGAGGCGCTGCGCCGGTGGCCGCTGCTCGTGCTCGATCTCCTGGTGGCCGTGGCCTGCCTGCTCGCTTCGCCGTACGCGCAGGGCGCGCAGCAGCCCGGCGAGGACACCATGCCGGTCCCGGCCACCTGGATCGCGGGCCCGGTGCTGGCCTGGGCGGTGCACGGCGGCCGGCGGCTCGGCACGGTGGCCGCGGCCGTCGTGGCGGCGGCGGACTTATGGCTGCGGATCCACGGCCCCGACGCGCCCGTCCTGATCAACGGGGCGGTGCTGCTGTTCATGACGGGTGTGGTGGTCGGCCACGTGGCGCGGCTGGCCAAGCGGGCCGAGGAGCGCATGCAACGGGCCGTCGAGATGGAGGCGGCGCAGCGCGAACGCGATCGGCTGGCGCGGGACGTCCACGACTCGGTCCTCCAGGTCCTGGCGCTGGCCCGGCGCCGCGGCCAGGAGCTGGGCGGGGAGGCGGCGGAGCTGGGCCGGCTCGCCGGGCAGCAGGAATCGGCCCTGCGCTCGCTGTTCATCCGGCCCGCGTCCCCGCTGCCCGCCGGGGTGGCGGATCTGCGGGCGCTGCTCATGCGGTACGGCTCTGACTACGTGACGATCTCGACCCCGGCGACGCCCCTGGCACTGCCGGGGGCGGTGGCGGAGCAGACGGCGGCGGCCGTGGGGGCGGCTCTGGACAACGTCCGGGCGCACTGCGGGGCGGCGGCGCGGGCGTGGGTGTTCGCCGAGTCGGGGGAGGGCACGGTGACGGTCAGCGTCCGCGACGAGGGGCCGGGGATTCCGGCCGGCCGGTTGGAGGAGGCGGCCGCGGCCGGGCGGTTGGGCGTCTCCCAGTCCATTCGCGGGCGCGTGGAGGGTCTGGGCGGGCGAGTCTCGATCACCAGCGTCCCGGGAGAGGGGACGGAGATCGAGCTGACGGTGCCTGCCTAGGGCGGGGACCACCGATGGTTCGTCACGCGACCGTCTCGGTCTCTGTGACGGTCTGTGGTGGCTCGGGTCCCTTGGGAGGGATGCCCCTGCGAGGGAAGAGGCGGGCGGTCCGTCGTGGCAGGGGGCCATGGGGGGACGTCGGGGGAGTGGGAGGAGACGGGCCGTCGTCGCGACCTTAGAGTGGCGGCCATGGTGCGGGTGATGGTGGTGGATGACCATCCGATGTGGCGCGACGGGGTTGCCAGGGATCTGGCCGAGGCGGGCTACGAGGTGGTCGCCGCCGTGGGCGAGGGGCGTCAGGCGCTCCGGGTGGCCGGGGCGGTCCTGCCCGAGGTGGTGGTGCTCGATCTGCGGCTGCCCGACATGTCGGGGGCGGAGGTGGCCGAAGGGCTGGCCGGGATGTCGGTGCCGCCGAGAGTGCTGGTGCTGTCGGCCAGTGCCGAGCAGGACGACGTGCTGGATGCCGTCAAGGCAGGCGCTTCCGGATATCTGGTGAAGTCGGCGAGCCGGGAGGAGTTCCTCGAAGCCGTACGGCGGACCGCGGACGGTGACGCGGTGTTCACGCCCGGTCTGGCCGGGCTCGTGCTGGGGGAGTACCGGCGGCTCGCCGCCCAGCCTGCGCCGGCCGAGGGACCCCGGCTGACCGAGCGGGAGACCGAGGTGCTGCGGCTGGTCGCCAAGGGCCTGTCCTACCGGCAGATCGCCGACCGGCTCGTGCTCTCGCACCGGACCGTACAGAACCACGTTCAGAACACGCTCCAGAAGCTTCAGCTCCACAACCGGGTAGAACTGGTGCGATATGCG
The DNA here is from genome assembly GCF_020215705.1 of Nonomuraea aurantiaca. Lineage (GTDB taxonomy): Bacteria > Actinomycetota > Actinomycetes > Streptosporangiales > Streptosporangiaceae > Nonomuraea > Nonomuraea aurantiaca. The sequence goes on from NZ_JAIWNB010000020.1 coordinate 131,916, forward strand.
ATCGAGCAGGGGCTCGACGCGGACTAAACTCGGTGGGTCGAGGCGTTGGCCTCGGAGCGTCCCCATCACTCCCGGAGGTTCTGCCATGTCGATGTCCGCCCTGGGCGAGCCATGCGTTCTGCTCAAGCTGGGCGAGATCGTCCTCAAAGGTAAGAACCGCGACATTTTCGAACGCCGTCTGGTCGACAACATCCGCGAAGCCGTCAAGGAGCTCGGCCTCAAGCTCGACGTGCGCAAGCGGCACGGCGTCATCGCGATCTTCCTGCCCGACGGCGCCACGGCCGAGCAGTCGGAGACCGTGGCCAAGCGGGTCGCCGACGTGCCCGGCCTGGTCTGGATCCACTCCGCCTGGCGGGTCGCCAAGGACCCCGACTCCGTGCTCAAGGCGAGCCTGGAGCTGGTGGCCGAGCGCGAGGAGGTCAAGCGCGGAGCCACGTTCGCGGTGCGCTCCCGCCGTCGCGACAAGCGCTTCCCGCTGCGCTCCAACGAGCTCGACCGGCTCGTCGGCGGCGCCATCAACGACGAGTACGGCCTGCCCGTCAACCTGAAGAACCCGGAGCTGACCGTCTCCATCGAGGTCGACAAGGACGAGGTGTTCGTCTTCACCGGTGGCATCCCCGGCCAGGGCGGCCTGCCGGTCGGCAGCAGCGGCCGGGCACTGGTGCTCATGTCGGGCGGCATCGACTCGCCGGTGGCCGCCTACCGGATGATGCGCCGGGGTCTGCACGTCGACTTCCTGCACTTCTCGGGCATCCCATTCACCACGTCCGAGTCGATCTACAAGGCGTACGCGCTGGTCAGGAAGCTTGACCGGTTCCAGGGCCGGTCGCGGCTGTGGGTGGTGCCGTTCGGCAAGGCCCAGCAGTCGATCCGCACGTCCGGCCAGGACCGGCTCGCGGTGATCGCCCAGCGCCGGCTCATGCTCAAGACGGCCGAGGAGGTCGCGCACCGCATCCGCGCCGCCGCGCTGATCACCGGTGACGCCCTCGGCCAGGTCTCGTCCCAGACGCTGACCAACATCACGGCCCAGGACCACGCCGTCGAGCTGCCGATCCTGCGCCCGCTGGTGGGCTGGGACAAGACGGAGATCATGGCCGAGGCCCGGCGCATCGGCACGCTGGAGATCTCCGAGCTGCCCGACGAGGACTGCTGCACGCTGCTGGCCCCCAAGCGGGCCGAGACGCGCGCGAAGATCGAGGATCTCAAGCAGATCGAGAAGCGGCTGGACGCCGAGGAGCTGGCCGTCCAGCTGGCCGACTCGATCCAGGAGTACAAGCTCTGAGCCTGAGCTGAGGCCGGGCCGCCCGTGGGGGACCATTCCGTTGGGCGGCCCGGTCTCAGGCCGGTGAGAGCGCCGGCCGCGTCAGGACGCGTCCACCCTGAACGGGTCGTGCTCGGCGAGCAGCTTGTCCAGGCGGGCCTGGTCGACGCGGGTGCTGACGCCCGACAGCTCCTGACGGTCGCGTACGACCTTGCTGAGCGTGATGGTCGAGGTGATGACGTACAGGACGCCCAAGGCGAGGAAGGCCCTGATCCACCCGGAGGCCGGGAGGTAGACCAGGGCGAGCACCACGGACGACACGGAGACGCCGAACGACAGCATGGCCTGGACATAGTAGGCGGTGGTCTGAGTGGGTTGGATGGGCTTCGTCATGCCGACCATCGTCCTGCTGGGCGACATGTCGGCACATGGGGTGACGTACTCAAGTTACTGATGAGTACGGCCGACCTGGCGCGTGCTGCCGGCCGTACTCATCCCAGGCGGATCAGACCGTCAGCGCGGCGGCCGCCGTCTTGCCGAGCAGCGGCGGGAAGTCCCGCATGACCTGGGCCAGCTCGCCCAGATCGGTGTCGACCAGCGCCTGCGGCCCGTCGACGATCGCCTGCTCGGGATGCGGGTGCACGTCGATGATGACCCCGTCGGCGCCCACGGCGATCGCCGCCCGCGTCAGCGGCAGCACCAGGTCGCGCTGACCGCCCGAGTGCGACGGGTCGACGATCACCGGCAGGTGCGACAGCCGCTGCGCCACCGGCACCGCCGAGACGTCGAGGGTGTTGCGCGTGGCGGTCTCGAACGTCCTGATACCGCGCTCGCACAGCACGATGTCGAGGTTGCCGCGCTGCGCGATGTACTCGGCGGCCATCAGCCACTCCTCGATCGTCGAGCTCATGCCGCGCTTGAGCATGACCGGCCGGCCCGCCGCGCCGACCGCCTGCAGCAGCGCGAAGTTCTGCGCGTTGCGGGTGCCGACCTGCAGCATGTCCGCGTACGAGGCGACCAGGGCGACGTCCTGCGCGTCGACCACCTCGGTGACGATCGGCAACCCGGTCTCCTCGCGCACCTCGGCGAGGATGCGCAGGCCCTGCTCGCCCAGCCCTTGGAAGGCGTACGGCGAGGTGCGGGGCTTGAAGGCGCCCCCGCGCAGCAGGGTCGCGCCCGCCGCCATGGCCATCCTGGCCGCCTCCAGCGTCTGCTGGGGCGTCTCCACCGCGCACGGCCCCGCGATCAGCGTCACGGTGCCGGGGCCGATCGGCACGCCGCCCACGTGGACCGTGGAGCGTTCGGGATGGTTCTCCCTGCTCACCAGCTTGTAGGGGGTGCTCACCCGCATCACCTCGCGCACCCCCGGCATGCCGCGCAGGCTCGCCTCGTCGAGCTGGGTCACATCGCCCACCAGCCCGACGATCGTGCGCCGTACACCCCTGCTCACGAACGCCTCTACCCCGGCCGCCTGGACGACCGCGACGATCGACGCGATGTCATCCCCGGTTGCCTCCTGGCCCATCACGATCACCATCTGCTGCTCCTTCGATCAAGCGCGGAAATAGCCCTGGAAACGCCGAAAGGCCCCGGGTCCATGTGGACCCGGGGCCTTTCGTTCGCCTGTCTGCTAGCGCAGCGTCAGGTGGCGAACGGACTCGGGTCCGTCGCCATACCAAAACACGAACGCTTTACGCATAGTCGCCATCGTAGCGCACCGCACCCGCGCGCGAGGCAGGCAAGGGCCGATGGCAGGATGGCCCAAGACCACGGAAACCGGCGAGGGGAGTGTACGTGGAGGAATCGCGGCTGCCTCCGGGCCAGTACGTCCCGCGCGGCCGGCCGGTGATCCACTACGGCAGGGTGCCGCAGTTCCGGCCCGAAAGCTGGGACTTCCGCGTCTTCGGAGCCACCGCCTCCGGCGAGGAGCACCGCTTCACCTGGCCGGAGTTCGAGAGCCTGCCCCGCACCGGCGTCATCGCGGATTTCCACTGCGTCACCAAGTTCTCGATCATGGGCAACGAGTGGCGGGGGGTCAGCCCGGCGACGATCGTCGCGGCGGCCCCGCCCGATCCGGGCGTGCGGCACGTGATGATCTGGGCCGAGTACGGCTACAGCGCCAATCTCCGGATGTCCGACTTCACCGCCCCGGACACGCTGTTCGCCATGGAGCTGGACGACAAGCCGATCAGCGCCGACCGGGGCTTCCCCGTACGCGCCGTCGTGCCCCACCTGTACGCGTGGAAGAGCGTCAAATGGGTGCGGGCCATCGAGTATCTCCTCGAAGATCGCCGAGGCTTCTGGGAGGAACGCGGCTACCACAACGTGGCCGATCCCTGGCGCGAGCAACGCTACTCCTACCAGGAAGAACCCGGCGAGGGCCCTCCGTAGGGTTTCCGCCCGAACACGGTCCGTTGTTGGCTACGGTTGCCCGCATGTCGACCACCGCGTGCGTGGTGCTGTCCTGCCTGACCTTCGTCCTCGGCTACGCCGTCGCCCTGGTGTCGCGGGGACATCGGGAGCCGCGCGAGCCGTCCGATCCGGCCGGGCCGCCCCCGGGTGACTGGAAGGACGAGGCGACGTACACGGCGCTGCACATCGCGGCGCTGGCGGCCCCCTCGCTGCGCGCCGGGCTGAACCGCGACTCGGCCCGCAAGGCCGTACGCCATCTGCACGCCCTGCTCGGCACCTACGCCGTCGCGATCACCTCGACCGAGGCGGCGCTGGCCTGGGACGGCCCGTGCACCGACGAGGTGCTCACCTACGCCCGCACCGCGCTGGCGTCCGGGCGGCCGCAGGTGTTCGCCGGGGAGCCGTACGGCGCGGTCGTGGTGCCGCTGCTGGTCGACGGCAAGCTCGTCGGCACGCTGGCGGCCTTCGACCAGGAGGTGAGCGCGGCGCTGGTGCGTACCGTCACCGAGGTCGGCCGGTGGGTGTCGGGCCAACTGGAGCTGGCCGAGCTCGACACCTCGCGGCGGCGCGCGCTGGAGGCGGAGATGCGCGCCCTGCGGGCGCAGATCTCGCCGCACTTCATCTACAACGCGCTGACCACGATCGCCTCCTTCGTCCGCACCGACCCGGCGCGGGCCCGGGAGCTGCTGCTGGACTTCGCCGACTTCGCCCGGTACGCGCTGCGCCGGGCGCACGACTTCACCACCCTGGCCGACGAGCTGACCTGCGTGGACCGCTACCTGCTGCTGGAGCGGGCGCGCTTCGGCGACCGGCTGCGCTTCAGCGTGCAGGTGGCGCCGGAGGTGCTGCCGGTGCCCGTGCCGTTCCTGTGCCTGCAACCGCTGGTGGAGAACGCGATCAAGCACGGCATGGGCAGCCGCGGCGGCGTCGGCCAGGTGCGCGTGGTGGCCCGCGACGCCGGGCCGGAGGCGCACATCACGGTGGAGGACGACGGCACCGGCATGGACCCGGAGCACGTCAGGCGGGTGCTCGACGACGACCCGAGGCGCGAGGGCAACGGCATCGGCCTGGCCAACGTGGACGTGCGGATGCGCCAGATCTACGGAGACGGCTACGGGCTGGTGGTGGAGACGGCGCTGGGGTCGGGCACCACCGTGCGGCTCCGGGTGCCCAAGACGCGCCTCAGCTCTCTGTAGTCAATTATTCGCGCTGCGTGCGCAAGTGGCTTGTGACCTCAGCGTTATTAAGGCAGCGTGGTGGTCATGCTGCGTGTGCTGGCCGTCGACGATGAGCTGCCCGCTTTGGAAGAACTGGCCTACTTGCTCCGCAAGGACGCCAGGATTGAGCGGGTCACGACCGCGAGCGACGGCGTCGCGGCCCTGCAGGGGATGGTCCAGATGATCGGGACCGGCGAGCGGCTCGACGGGGTGTTCCTCGACATCCGGATGCCCGGCATCGACGGGCTCGACCTGGCCAAGCTCGTCGGCGGCTTCCCCAGCCCGCCCAGGCTGGTGTTCGTCACGGCGCACGAGGACTGCGCGGTGCGGGCGTTCGAGCTGGAGGCCGTCGACTACCTGCTGAAACCGGTCCGGGCCGAGCGGCTGGCCGAGGCGGTGCGCCGGCTGGAGGTGGCCGTGGCGCCGGTCGCCGAGCCGGCCCTCGACGACGTGATCCCGGTTGAGCTGAGCGGGATCACCAGGTTCGTCCCGCAGCAGGCGGTCTGGTACGCCGAGGCGAAGGGCGACTATGTGCGCCTGCACACGGTCGACGGCAGCTACCTCGTACGCATGTCCCTGGCGGCGCTGGAGCGGCGCTGGGCCGACGCCGGGTTCATCCGGGTGCACCGCAGCACCCTCGTCTCCGCCAGGCACGTGAGCGAGCTCAGGTTCGAGGGCGGCAGGGTGATGCTGACCGTCGGCACCCAGACGCTCCAGGTGAGCAGGCGGCACAGCCGCCAGGTGCGCGAGCAGCTGGTCCGCCAGCATCGCGGCGCCATCTCCTGACCCCGCCGCGGCGTCGTCTCCTGACCCGCCGCGGTGCCATCTTCTGGCCCGTTGCGCCGCCCGTTTCCCGGGCGGGGTGGGCGTGAATGCGGGGAGTGTGAACGGCCCCCCGCGCGGTGCGCCGCGCCGGGCGTTTTCTCCGTGATGGTGGCGAGTTCCCTGGTCACACCGGGTCGGGTGTCTCCCGGGCGGCCGCACGGCCGTTGTGTTGGAGATCGCGCGGGCGCGGAAGCGACCGTTCGTCGTGCCGGAGTCACCGTTCGTCGCACGCGTACGCTCCGTATGGCGATGACTACAGACCGTTCGACGAGCTGTCCGTAAACGGGGGTTCGCCCGCAAGATCGCGACCGTAGTGTTTGCGCATCGGAAGCCACCCGGCGCATCGGGGGGGACGGGCCGAAAGGCTCGCTGATTAGTCTGATGCGTCGGATCCTCCGGTGACCGCGCAGGTCACCACGGCTGTCGGGCCCTCTACCGGGGGGCAGGGCCCGCCTGCCGAGCACGTGTGGGACGCCCGCTGTGGCCGCGGAATGGACCGCGATCCGGCCTTACGGGGGTGGCCGGATCGCGAGAGCGGGCGTCCCGACACGTGCACCAAGGCCCCACGGGGCGGTTACGGCTCGTCGCGGAGCCTCTTGAGGGTGGCGATGTCCTCGCGGTGCTTGTCGGCCTTCCCCGGCGTCTCGATGCAGATCGGGACGCCCGCCACGGCCGGGTGCCGCATGAGCTCGGCGAACGGCTGGGCGCCGATGTGCCCCGCGCCGATGTTCTCGTGGCGGTCCTTCTTCGAGCCGCACAAATCCTTGGAGTCGTTGGCGTGGATCAGCTTCAGCCGCCCCGGCGCGATCGCGTGCAGCGCGTCGAACGTCTCCTTGACCCCGCTCGCCGCGACCAGGTCGTGCCCGGCCGAGAAGGCGTGGCAGGTGTCGAGGCAGATGTTGGCCCGCGGGTGCCAGTCGAGCGCCGCCAGGTAGGGCTCCAGATCCTGCACCGTGGCGCAGAGCATCGCCCCCTGGCCCGCCATCGGCTCCAGCAGCAGGTCGGGGCCGCCCTCGGGGATCTCGTCGAGCAGCGGCAGCAGGTGCTCGCGCAGCTGGCGCAGCGCGTCGTCGCGCGGCTGCGTCACCGCCGAGCCCGTGTGCACCACGACTCCCTTGGCGCCGACCTCGGCGCCGCGGCGGAGCGTGTAGCGGACGAGCGCGATGGTGCCGGCCACCGTCTCGGGGTTGGGCGAGCCGAAGTTGGCCAGGTAGGGGACGTGCACGAAGGTGTCGACACCCGACGCGGCCAGCGCGGCGTCCTCTTCGGGCTTGCCCGGTGTGAGGGCCCAGGCGCGCGGGTTGGTGACGAACACCTGGATCATCTCGGCGCCGATCTCGGCCATGTACGCGAGACCGCCCGTCGCCAGGCCGCCCGCGACGGAGACGTGCCCGCCGATGAGAGAGGTTGGGGTCATGATGCCTATCAGTTTAGGCGGGTGGCGGAGCGGGCCGGCCGGGCGGGATATCCGCCGAACTTGGAGCATGACACGAAAAGTCCTAGCCAACCGCTGGACCACTTGAGAGTTCTTGCGGATGGACCGGGCACCACGCGGGTGTGTGTACTGCTGCTATGCCCAACACGCTCACCGGTCTGGCCGGGTTCAACGCCCGGGAGGACGCCGAGGCGGCGCTGCTCGCCTGCTGCGCCTCCCGCGCCTTCGCCAGGTCCGTCGCCGCCCGGCGCCCCTACAGTGACCCGGACCGGCTCGCCGCCGCCGCCGACGCGGCCGTGCGCGGCCTGGCCTGGCCCGACGTCCTCGAAGCGCTCAGCGCTCACCCCAGGATCGGGGAGCGCGCCGAGAGCGCCTGGTCCAGGCAGGAGCAGTCGGGCGTCCAGGACGACACGCGCGCCGAGCTGGCCGAGGGCAACCGGTCGTACGAGGACCGTTTCGGCCACGTCTACCTGATCTGCGCCACCGGCCTGACGGGCGCCGAGATGCTGGCCAGGCTGCGCGAACGCCTGCTCCACGACGAGGAGACCGAACGCGCCACCGTCCGCGACGAGCTGGCCAAGATCACCAGACTGCGCCTGGTCAAGCTGCTGGAGGGGTCCTGATGAGCTTCTCCACGCACGTCCTGAACGCCGTCACCGGCCGCCCCGCCGCGGGAGTGGCCGTACGGCTGGAGCACGAGGGCGAGGTCGTGGCCGATGGCCGCACCGACGAAGACGGCCGGATCAAGGGCTGGCACCCCGGCGCCGGCGTCCACCGGGTGGTCTTCGACACCGGCGCGTACCTGCCCGAGACGTTCTACCCCGAGGTCGTCATCACCTTCACCGTGACGGACCCGGCCGCGCACTATCACGTGCCGCTGCTGCTCAGCCCGTTCGCCTACTCCACCTATCGAGGGAGCTAGAACGTGCCCGACGTCATCCTGGGTCCCAACCGCTACGGCAAGGCGGAGACCAGGCTCGTCCGCGTCGTCCGGGAGGGCGGCGTCCACCACCTGAAGGACCTGAGCGTCAGCTCCTCCCTCTCCGGCGACATGGCGGCCGTCCACCTGACCGGTGACAACGCCACCGTGCTGCCGACCGACTCGCAGAAGAACACCGTCTACGCCTTCGCCAAGAAGCACGGCGTCGACCAGATCGAGGACTTCGCGCTGCTGCTGGCCAGGCATTTCGTCGAGTCGCAGCCGCCGATCCACCACGCCAGGGTGGAGATCGAGGAGTACGCCTGGGAGCGGATCGGCGGCGACCGGCCGCACTCGTTCGCGCGCAAGGGCGGCGAGGTGCGCACCTGCGTCGTCCACCACGACCGCGACGGCCGCACGACCGTGGTCTCCGGCCTGAAGGACCTGGTCGTGCTCAACTCGACGGGCTCGGAGTTCCACGGCTACATCCAGGACGAGTACACCACGCTGCCACCGGCCACCGACCGCGTCCTCGCCACCGCCGTGGCCGCCCGGTGGCGCCACGCCGCCGAAGGGTCCGCGTACGGCAAGTCGTACGAGGAGGTACGGCGATGCCTGCTGGAGGCGTTCGCCGACACGCACAGCCTGTCGCTGCAGCAGACGCTGTACGCGATGGGAAAACGGGTACTGGACACCCGTGGCGAGGTCTGCGAGATCAGGTTCGCGATGCCGAACAAGCACCACTTCCTGGTGGACCTCTCGCCGTTCGGCCTGGACAACGACAACGAGGTCTACTTCGCGGCCGACCGCCCCTATGGCCTGATCGAGGGCGGCGTGCTGCGCGAGGACGCCCCTGACGCCGCATTCGCCTGGGAGTAGAGCGATGGAATTCCTGCGCCCCACGACATGGGACGAGGCGCTGGCCGCCAAGGCGGACCGGCCCGGGGCCATGCCCATCCAGGGCGGCACCGACGTGATGGTCGAGATCAACTTCGACGTACGACGGCCGGAGGCGCTGCTGGACCTGACCCGCGTGCCCGAGCTGCGTACCTGGTCCCTGGAGGACGGCCGCTACCGGGTGGGGGCCGCCGTGTCGTACACCACGATCATCGAGGAGCTCAGCGGCCCGCTGCCGGGACTGGCGCAGGCGTCGCGGACGGTCGGCTCGCCGCAGATCCGCAACCGCGGCTCGGTCGGCGGCAACCTCGGCGCGGCCTCGCCCGCCGGAGACAGCCACCCGCCGCTGCTCGCCGCCGGGGCGGTGATCGAGGTGGAGTCACGCGACGGCGGCGTCAGGATGATCCCCGCGCACGAGTTCTACCTGGGCGTCAAGCGATCCGCGCTGCGGCCGGACGAGCTGATCAGGGCCGTCCACCTCGAAGCCGCCACCGGCCCCCAATACTTCTCCAAGGTCGGCACCCGCAACGCCATGGTCATCGCGGTGTGCTCCTTCGCGGTCGCGCTGCATCCGGGGGAGAGGCGGGTCGGCACCGGCCTAGGCTCGGCCGCGCCCACGCCGCGCAGGGCGCTGGAGGCGGAGGAGTTCCTGCGCCGCGAGCTCGACTGGAGCGCCCGGCTCGACCCCGCCGTGCTGAAGCGGTTCGGCGAGCTGTGCGCCCGGGCCGCCTCGCCGATCGACGACGTGCGCGGCACCGCCGACTACCGCAGGCACGCCATCGGCGTGATGGCCCGCCGCACACTGACCTGGGCCTGGAACGACTACCGAGGAAGGAGGGCCGCCTGATGCGCGTCACCTTCACCGTCAACGGCCGCGAGGAGTGCGCCGACGACGTGTGGGAGGGCGAGAGCCTCCTGTACGTGCTGCGCGAGCGGGTCGGCCTGCCCGGCTCCAAGAACGCCTGCGAGCAGGGCGAATGCGGATCGTGCACGGTCTATCTCGACGGTACGCCGGTCTGCGCCTGCCTCGTCGCCGCCGGGCAGGCCGAGGGCCGCCAGGTGCGTACCGTCGAGGGCCTGGCCGAGGGAGACCGGCTAGACCCCGTGCAGGAGGCGTTCGTCGAGAGCGGCGCGGTGCAGTGCGGCTTCTGCACGCCCGGCCTGATCGTGCAGACGCACGACCTGCTGGAGCGCGTGGACCGGCCGTCCGACGCGGAGATCCGCGAGGCCCTCGCGGGCAACCTGTGCCGCTGCACCGGGTACGAGAAGATCTTGGACGCGGTACGGCTGGCGGCCGAGCGAAAGGCGGCGACCAGGTGACCTCTCCCACGCGGCCCGGCTCTGTGCAGATCGACAACGTCTACATCGCGCCTGTTGCCGGACCGGAAATCGAGTCCGGATATATCCGTATCGAGGGTGATCTGATCACCGGCCTCGGCCCCATGACCGAGGCGCCCGCCACCCCACCGGCCGGCCGGATCGACGGCACCGGCTGCCTGGCCACGCCCGGCCTGGTCAACACCCACCACCACCTCTACCAGTGGGCCTCGCAGGGCCTCGCCCAGGACGCGACGCTGTTCGAGTGGCTGGTGGCCCTCTACCCCGTGTGGGCCGCCATGGACGCCGAGGTCGTCAGGGGCGCGGCCGGCGCGGGGCTCGGCCACCTGGCCCTGTCCGGCTGCACCACCTCCAGCGACCACCACTACGTCTTCCCCAAGGGCCGCGGCGACCTGCTCGCCGCCGAGATCGAGGCGGCGCGCGAGCTGGGCATCCGCTTCCACCCGGCCCGCGGCTCCATGGACAGGGGCCAGTCGCAGGGCGGTCTGCCCCCGGAGGTCGTCGTCGAGCGGCTCGACGAGATCCTCGCCGCCACCGCCGAGGCCGTCGACGTCCACCACGACCCGTCGTTCTCCTCGAAGCTGCGGATCGCGGTGGCGCCCTGCTCGCCGTTCTCGGTGAGCGGTGAGCTGATGACCGAGGCCGCCGCCCTCGCCAGGGACCGGGGAGTGCGCCTGCACACCCACCTGGCCGAGACGCTGGACGAGGAGGAGCACTGCCGCGCGCAGTTCGGCATGCGGCCCGTCGAGTACATGGACAAGCTCGGCTGGCTCGGCCCCGACGTGTGGTTCGCCCACGCGGTGCACCTCAGCGACGCCGACATCGGCAAGCTCGCCGCCACCGGCACCGGCTCCGCGCACTGCCCCTCCTCGAACGGCCGGCTCGGCGCCGGAATCGCCCGGGTGTCGGAGATGCTGCGCCGCGGCGCGAACGTCGGCCTCGGCGTGGACGGCAGCGCCTCCTCGGAGCTGACCACGCTGTCCGGCGAGATGCGGCAGGCACTGCTGTTCCAGCGGGCCGTGTACGGTCCCGGCGCGCTGACCGCCCGGCAGGCGCTCGAACTCGCCACCCTCGGCGGAGCCCGCAACCTCGGCCGTGCGGACGAGCTGGGCACGCTCGAGGCGGGCAAGCTCGCGGACATCGCGCTGTGGCGGGTGGACGAGCCGTTCGCCTCGGCGGTGACCGACCCGGTCTGCCGCCTGGTCTTCGCCACCCGCCAGCCGCCGCTGGCCCGGCTGCTGGTCGGCGGCGAGACGGTCGTCGAGGACGACGAGCTCAGAACCGTCGCCCATGACGCCGCCGGCCGCGCGGGCGCCGAGGCCCACCGCCGCCTGACCCGGCTTGCTGAGAAGCACGGCATCACCGCCACCAAGGAGATCCACCGGTAACCACGCCCGCGCGGGCTCCCCGCCGTCCGGCCGAGCCCTGTGTGCCGGGTTCTGTCGTGAATCGCGCGGTGGGCGCGTGCCTCAGGCGTCGTCGCGCTTGCGTTCGCGGTAGGCGCGGACCTTGGCGATGCTGCCGCAGCCGCGTCCGTCCGGGCCGCCCGCGGCTGATCTGGACGACCCGGTCGGCGGCGCCGGACGCCAGTTCGAGCCGCCGCATGCCGGGATGTGATGATGAATCGTCGCGTCTCCCCGGAGGCGGGGCCGTTCGCCGTTCGTCATCGTGTGGGAGTTCGTAGTGGTTGAGCATGTGCTCGTTGCCCCCGACAAGTTCAAGGGGTCGCTGACCGCCGCCGAGGTGGCGGCCCATGTGTCGGCGGGGCTGGGCGTACCGGCGATAGAGCTGCCCGTCGCCGATGGGGGAGACGGCACCGTGGACGCGGTCGTGGCCTGTGGGTTCACCCGCGTCTCCCGCCAGGTCACCGGGCCCACGGGCGAGCCCGTCCAGGCTTCGTACGCGCGGCGCGGGGACACGGCCGTCGTCGAGCTCGCCGAGGCGTCCGGCCTGCGCCGTCTCCCCGGCGGGCTCGAGCCGCTCACCGCCACGAGCTACGGCACCGGCGAGCTCGTCGCCGACGCGATCCGCCAGGGCGCCAAGCGCATCGTGCTGGGCCTGGGCGGCAGCGCCTGCACCGACGGGGGCGCCGGCATGGCGCAGGCGCTCGGCGCTCGCTTCCTCGACGCTCAGGGCGACGAGCTCGAGTACGGCGGAGCCGCCCTGAGCAGGCTCGACCGCATCGACATCACCGGTTTCACGGATATGTCGGGCATCGAGGTGGTGGTGGCCAGCGACGTCGACAACCCGCTCCTCGGCCCGCACGGCGCCGCGGCCATCTACGGCCCGCAGAAGGGCGCGACCCTGGAGGACGTGCCGGTCCTGGACCGGGCGCTCGCCCGCCTCGCCGCCGTCGCCACCCGCACGCACGGTCTCGCGGGCGCCGTCGAGCACGACGACGTACCCCGCCCGATGGGCGTCGCCGGGGCTCCGGGCGCGGGGGCCGCGGGTGGCGTGGGGTTCGCCGCGCTGGCGTTCCTGCACGCCGAGGTGCAGCCGGGCATCGACTACCTTCTCGACCTGCTCGGGTTCGGTGAGCAGGTCAAGGGCGCCCGCCTGGTGATCACCGGTGAGGGCTCGCTGGACGAGCAGTCGTTGCGCGGCAAGGCCCCTGTCGGCGTCGCTCAGGCGGCCGCCAGGGCCGGCGTGCCGGTGGTCGCCGTCTGTGGCCGCCGTACCCTCTCCGACGCCGAGCTCCGGGCGGCGGGCATCGAGGCCGCCTACGCTCTCACCGACCTGGAGCCCGACCCGGCCCGCTGCATGGCCGACGCCGCCGCGCTCCTCGAACGCCTGGCCGCCAAGCTCGCCGCCGACCGCCTATGACCAGACGTACGGGGCCGGCCTCTGGCTGGACGTACGAGCTCGGCCTTTGACTGGACATACGGGCCTCGTCCGCCTTCGGACCGGACATATGGCATCGGGTTGTGGCGAGGAAGGAGTGGACATGACCGGCTATGACCTCGTGGTCCGATCGCGCAGGACCATCACCCCCGACGGCGAGCGGGCCGCCTCGGTGGCCGTCCGCGACGGCCGGATCGCCGCGGTGGGCGCGTACGGTGACGCCATCGAGGCGGCCGAGGACATCGACCTGCGCGATCTCGCGCTGCTGCCCGGCCTGGTCGACACCCACGTGCACGTCAACGAGCCGGGCCGCACCCACTGGGAGGGGTTCGCCTCGGCCACCAGGGCGGCCGCCGCGGGCGGGGTCACCACGATCGTGGACATGCCGCTCAACTCGCTCCCGCCCACCGTCACCGTGGACGCGCTCGACGCCAAGCTGCGTGCCGCCGCCGGGCAGTGCCACGTGGACGTCGGCTTCTGGGGCGGTGCGATCCCCGGCAACATCAAGGACCTGCGCCCGCTGCACGACCGCGGGGTCTACGGCTTCAAGTGCTTCCTGTCGCCGTCAGGCGTGGAGGAGTTCCCGCCGCTCAGCCCTTCGGAGGTACGCCCGGCGCTCACGGAGCTCGCCGGGTTCGACGGCCTCATGGTCGTACACGCCGAGGACCCGGCGCTGCTCGCCGAGCCGGCAGGTCCGACATACCGCGAGTTCGTGGACTCCCGGCCGGGGGCGGCCGAGCGCAGCGCGGTCGAGCAGGTGATCCGGCTGGCCAGGGAGACCGGCGCCCGGGTGCACATCCTGCACGTCTCCAGCGCCGACTGCCTGGAGCCGCTGGCCGCCGCCCAGGCCGAGGGGCTACGCGTCACCGCCGAGACCTGTCCCCACTACCTGACCCTGGCCGCCGAACAGGTGCCCGAGGGCGAGACCGCCTACAAGTGCTGCCCGCCGATCCGCTCCGCCGCCAACCGCGACCGGCTCTGGGACGGGCTGGCGAGCGGCGTGCTGAGCTGCGTCGTCTCCGACCACTCGCCCGCACCGGCCGACCTCAAGGTGCCCTCGTTCGCGGCGGCGTGGGGCGGCATCGCCTCGCTCCAGCTCGGCCTGTCCGCCGTGTGGACCGAGGCGTCGCGTCGCGGTCACGGGCTGGCCGACGTGGTGCGCTGGATGTCCACCCAACCAGCAGCAATAGCCCATATTTCCGGAAAAGGCGCGATAAAGGTGGGCAACGACGCTGATCTCGTGGCTTTCGATGCCGTTGCCGTCAACCCGGTCGACGCGGCCCGGCTCCACCACAAGAACCCGGTGACGCCCTACCACGGCCACCTTCTCAAGGGTGCCGTCCTTACCACCTGGCTCCGCGGCCGGCCCACTGACGGCGTACCGCACGGAGCCTTCCTGATGGGAGAGCAGTAGATGCCCGGCTTCACCGCCCTGCCCGACCTCGCGCTGCGTACCCTCGGCGGTTCGGTGGTCGCCGCCAGCGACGAGTCCTTCGCCGAGAAGGAGAGCCTGATCAGGCCGGGACGGCCCGGTTTCCAGGCGGAGACGTTCGGCAGCAAGGGTCAGGTCTACGACGGCTGGGAGACCCGGCGCCGGCGCGAGCCCGGCCACGACTGGGCGATCGTCCGGCTCGGCCTGCCGGGCGTCGTCCGCGGTGTGGTGATCGACACGGCCTGGTTCAAGGGCAACTACCCGCCGCACGCCTCGGTCGAGGCCGCGGCCGTGGACGGCTACCCGTCGCCCGCCGAGCTCGCCGACGCCGACTGGGTGGAGATCGTGCCGAGGAGCGACCTCAAGGGGGACGCCGAGCACGCTTTCGAGGTGACCGACGACTCCCGTTACACGCACGTACGGCTGAACATGTATCCCGACGGCGGGATCGCCCGGTTGCGCGTGCACGGCGAGGTCCGGCCGGATCTGTCCCTCTACGAGGGGCTCAGCCTCGACCTGGCCGCCCTGGCGAACGGGGGGCGGGTCACCGCCTGCTCCAACGAGTTCTACTCGGCGCCCGACAACGTCCTGGCCCCCGGGCTGGCCCGCCACCAGGCGGAGGGCTGGGAGACCGCGCGGCGGCGGGAGGCCGGCAACGAGTGGCTGGTCATCCGGCTCGCCGCGCGCGGCGTCATCCGGCTGGCCGAGATCGACACCACGAACCTGCTGTTCAACGCGCCCGGATGGGTGTCACTGACCGGGTACGACGGTGACCGTGAGGTCGAGCTGCTGGCCAGGACGCGGCTGCAGCCCGACACCCCGCACCGGTTCCGCCTGGAGCACGCCGAGCCGGTCACGCGGGTGCGCGTCGACATCTATCCCGACGGGGGGCTGGCAAGGGTCCGGCTGCACGGCAACCTCGCCTGACAGCCGTCGCCCGGCCGTCGGGTCACTGCCAGAGGACCACCACCGCGCCGGGCGGCCGCTCGCTGTTGCCCGCCGGGCGCTGGAACCGTACGACTCCATCGCCCGAGAGCTTGCGGATCTGCACCCTGAAGCCGAGACCCTGTAACTCGTTCCTGGCGTCGCCGGTGTTCTTGCCCACCACCGACGGGACGAGCTGGAACTCCTGGTCGTCACGCGCCTCGTTGTCCTGATTGTCGCCGCGGAACCAGTCCCAGAAGTCGGTCTGGCACCGGGACACCGTGATCATGGCCTGCGCGCCCTTGTCGACCTCGGCCTTGGCCTTGGGCGCCTGCGCGATCACCGTGCACGGCTCGGCCTTGTCGTCGACCTCGTTGACCTGCACCTGGAAGCCCTGGGTGCCGAGGTAGTTGGCCGCCTCGTCCTTGGGCATGCCGCCGACGTCGGGCATCACGAGCCCCGCGCTGACGTAGAGGTTGACCTTCGAGTTCTCCTTGACCTTCTCGCCCACGTCGGGCGAGGTGCGGATCACCTTGCCGCGCTCGATCTCCTGGTTGGCCTGCCGGGCGACGCGGTTGACGTCGAGCCCGGCCTTGCCGATCGCGGTGCGGGCCTCGGGCTCGGACATGCCCTCGACGTTGGGCACCAGCACCCGCTTCGGACCCAGCGAGGGCACCAGCGTGAGGGCCGCGCCCCGCTCGACCTCGACGTTGCGCCCCGGGTCGGTGCGCAGCACGAGACCCTCGGCGACCTTCTCGTCGTGCTCGCCGGGGGCCGTCTTCACCTGGAAGCCCTGGGCGGCGGCGGTCCTCTGGGCGACCTTCAGGTCCTGGCCGACCAGCTCGGGCACCGGGACGTACGTGGTCTGCGAGAAGTACCAGCCCGTCAGCGCCACCGCCACCACCATGACCACGGCGAGCGCGACCAGGAACCAGTTGGGCTTGAAACCGGCGCGCCGCGCGGGCATCTCCTCGCGCGGCTGGATCAACGTGTGGTTGGCCGCCACCTGCGTCATCGCGTGCGGCGCGGGGGCGGGTCTGGCGCCTGGCATCGAGTACGGCATGGAGCGCGCCCCGGACGCCCCCGAGTGCGTGGGTGGCGTGGTCGTACGGGGCAGCATGCGGTGCGCGTCCACGGCGGCCACCAGCATCGCGGTCGCGTCGGCGGGACGGTCGTCGGGGGCGCGGGCCGTGGCGTGCGTCACCAGCGTGTCGATCAGCGGCGGCACCTCCGGCACCACGGAGGACGGCGGCGGCACGGTGTCGTGGACGTGGCGGTAGGCCACCGACATCGGCGTCTCGCCGTCGTAGGGCTGCTCACCGGTCACCAGCTCGAACAGCATGATGCCCGCCGCGTAGACGTCGCTGCGCACGTCGGCGCCGCCGGTCATGACCTGCTCGGGCGACATGTAGCCGATCGTGCCGATCATCACGCCGGTGCGGGTCTGGTTGGTCGCCTCGATCGCGCGGGCCAGGCCGAAGTCCACCACCTTGACCCGGCCGTCGTCGGTGAGCAGGACGTTCTCGGGCTTGACGTCGCGGTGCACCATGCCGGCCTGATGGGCCGCGCCCAAGGCCGCGAGCACCGGTATCATGATCTCCAGCGCCTCGCGGGCGGGCAGCCTGCCCCGGTCGCGCAGGGTGTCGCGGAGCGTCCTGCCGGGGACGTACTCCATCGACAGATAGACCACGTCACCGTCGGTGCCCTGGTCGAAGACGTGCACCACGTTGGGGTGCGAGAGGCTGGCCACGGACTTGGCCTCGCCGATGAACCGCCGCACGAACGCCGGGTCCTCGGCGAGCGAGCGATGCATGACCTTCAGCGCGACCGTGCGGTCAAGCCGGACGTCGAGCGCCAGGTAGACGGTCGCCATACCGCCCCGCGCGATCCGGGACTCGATGCGATAACGCCCATCGAGCAGCCGTCCGACGAGAGGGTCCGCTGTCGTCGTGTCCACCCCGCTGAGTTTACGGGCGTTTTGCCACTGGCAAGGCCTGACCATCCGAAACCGATGCCGAGCCGTGCTCCTTGGAACGCGCCTATCTGGAACATAACCGGACATTTCCTGTCCCCCGCCCCGCGGCCCCCACCGCGCGCGGTGGGCTTGGCCACGGACCGTCTTCGGGGAGGAAGCTTCCGCGTGGCGGTGGTGCCTACGGACCCGTCCGCAGAGGGAGCCTCGGCGCGGTGGCTGTGGCTACGGGCCCGTCGGGGAGGAGGCCTCCGCGTAGCGGCGGCGGGGGATGCGGCCCGCCTGGTGGGCGAGCCGGCCCGCCTGGACGGCCGCTCTCATGGCCGTCGCCATCATCTCCGGCCGCTGCGCCCTGGTCACGGCCGTGGCCAGGAGTACGGCGTCGCAGCCCAGCTCCATCGCCAGGGCGGCGTCACTGGCCGTACCGATGCCCGCGTCGAGGATCACCGGCACCGAGGCCGCCTCCACGATGAGCTCGATGTTGTGCGGGTTGCGGATGCCGAGACCCGAGCCGATCGGCGCGCCGAGCGGCATCACCGCGGCACACCCGGCCAGCTCCAGGCGACGCGCCAGCGCCGGGTCGTCCCCGATGTACGGCAGCACCACGAACCCGTCGGCCACCAGCCGTTCGGCCGCGTCGAACGTCTCGATCGGGTCCGGCAGCAGCGTCCGCTCGTCGGCGATGACCTCGAGTTTGACCCAGTTCGTGCCGAGGGCCTCCCTGGCCAGCCGGGCGGTCAGCACGGCGTCGCCCGCCGTGAAGCAGCCGGCCGTGTTGGGCAGGACCTTGATGCCGCGTTCGCGCAGCACGTCGAGCACCGAGCCGGGCGCGCCGGGGTCGAGCCGTCGCATGGCGACGGTCGTCAGCTCGGTGCCGGACGCGACCAGCGCCTGGTCGAGCACCTCCAGCGACGGCGCGCCGCCGGTGCCCATGATGAGCCGGGAGGAGAACTTCTCTCCGGCTATGAGCAGATCATCCACCTTGCACCGCCGTCAGCACTTCCATCCGGTCGCTGTCGCCGAGCGCCGTGGTCTCCCAGGCGCTCCGCGTCACCACCTCGTCGTTCACGGCCACGGCCACGCCGGTCGTCGCCGTGGTGAGCGTGAGTACGGCCTGCGCCACAGTGGTGCCGTCGGGCACCTCGTGCGGGGCCCCATTGATGGTCACATTCATGAAATATCCCGATACCTCAGCGGCGAGCACAGCTCCGCGAGCTCGCTCTCCTCGCCCAGCAAGATGGCCGCCGTGAGCGGCGCCAGCAACACCCCGCCCCGGTGATGCCCGGTGGCCAGCACCAGCCCCGGCGTGCCGCTGGGCCCGATGAGCGGGACGTTGTCCGGAGTGCCCGGCCGCAGCCCCGCCACCACGTCGGCGATCTCCAGCTCGGTGACGCCCGGCACCAGCTCGTGGGCGTCCCGCAGCAGCTCGTACAGTCCGCCCGCCGTCACCCTCGTGTCGAACCCCAGCTCCTCCTGCGTCGCCCCGACCACCAGCTCACCGTCACCCCTCGGCACGAGGTACACGGACTTCCCGTGCACCGTCCCGCGTACGCACCTGCCGAGCAGCGGCTGGGGGGAGCGCAGCCGCATGATCTGCCCCTTGACCGGCCGCACCGGGACATCGGCCAGCCCGGCACTCCACGCCCCGGCCGCCAGCACGACCCGCTCGCCCCGGATCTCGGCGGGAATGTCCGCAAGCGGGGGGCCCTGGTCCGGAGCGGTCGTCCGGTCCTGGGTGATTGTCCCGTCCTGGGTGATTGTCCGGTCCGGGGTGACTGTCCGGTCCGGGGTGACTGTCTGAGGGACGGTTGTCCCGTCCGGGGTGGGTGTTTGGTCTGGGGTGGCTGTCTGGTTCGGGACGGCTGTCCCGTCCGGGGTGGGCGTCCGGTTCGGGGTGGGCGTCCGGTCCGAGGGTGCGAGGCGTACGCCCACGACCTGGTCGCCTTGGTCGCCGCCCCGGAGCAGTTCGCTGACGCGAGCCCGGATGATCGGGACGCCCAGCCGGTCGAGTGCGGTCAGGAGCGCGGCGGTGACGCGGCGCGGGTCCACCCAGGCGTCTCCCCGGGCCAGCAGCCCACCGCGTACGGAGGGTGCCAGCATGGGCTCCAGCCGGCGGCACTCGCGCCCGGTCAGCCGCTCGACCGGCAGCCCCAGCTTCTCCATGAACGCGGCCAGCTCACCGAGCGCCGCCAGATCGTCGGCCCCGAACGCCACGGCCAGCGTCCCGTCGACCCGGAAGTCCAGCCCGGCCCGCGCGGCCTCGCTGAGCCCGCTCACGACCGCTGCGGACGCCCCGGCCTCATCAAGGCGGTTGGCGGGTTCCGGACCGGCATCGAGGCCGACATCGGAGGCGGCAGGTCCCGTACCGGCATCGAGGCCGCCCCCGCCAAGGCGGTTGGCGGCGGGTCTCGTACCGGCATCGAGGCCGGCGTCAGCGGCGAGTTCGGTGGCGAAGGACGGCCAGCGGCGCAGTGCGGCGAGGCCCAGCCGGAGCAGCGGCTCCTCCGTGTACGTGACCTCGCTCACCGGCGCCAGCATGCCCGCCGCCGCGTGCGAGGCCCCAGAGGCCGGAGCGGGGTCGACCACGGTGACCGGCCGTCCCGAGCGGGACAGGCGCCAGGCGATGGACAGCCCGACGATCCCGCCGCCTACGACGATGTCCACGTCCGCTCCCTTCGCCGGCATGATCCGGATCAGGTGTCTTGCGGTCGAAGGCCCGGTGCAGCCTTCCTCTCAGCCCGGTAACGGCCGGACTCCCGCGCGTCTTACGTCTCCACCCTACGGCCTCGGCGCGACGCCCAGGCACGGGCCCGGTTATGGTCTTGAACGTGAATCATGTGGTGGTGGCAGGCGCCGGTCTGGCCGGCGTACGGAGTGTCGAGGCGCTGCGCGCGAAAGGGTTCGACGGCAGGATCACGCTGATCGGGCAGGAACGGCACCGGCCGTACGACCGGCCACCCCTGTCGAAGGCGGTCCTGTCCGGCAGCAGTGACTCCAGCTTCGTCGACGCCGACCTCGCCATGCTGGAGGTGGACTTCTGGCCGGGCGTCTCGGCCAAGGCGCTGCGTCCCGGCGTCGTCGAGACCACCGAGGGCGAACTCGGCTACGACGGCCTGGTGATCGCCACCGGCGCCGAGCCGATCACGCTGCCCGGCGACGGCCGGCAACACGTGCTGCGCACCCTCGACGACGCGCTGGAGCTGCGCGCCCGGCTCGTCAAGGGCGCCCGCGTGGTGATCATCGGCGCCGGTTGGATCGGCGCTGAGGTGGCCACGGCCGCCCGCCGGGCCGGCTGCGAGGTGACCGTGATCGAGGCGGGCCCCACCCCGCTCGCCCAGGCGGTCGGCCCCGAGATCGGCGCCCGCACCCAGGGCTGGTACGAGGGCATCGACCTGCGGCTCGACACCCTGGTCGGCTCCGTGGACGACGGCGGCGTGACGCTCGCGGACGGCAGCCTCATCGAGGCGCACGTGGTCGTCACCGGCGTCGGCGTACGCCCGGCCGTCGGCTGGCTCGCGGGCTCCGGCATCGACCTGGACAACGGCGTCGTCACCGACGAGCACCTGCGCACCTCCCTGCCGAACGTCGTGGCCGTGGGCGACTGCGCCGCCTGGTGGTCGCGCCGGTTCGAGACCAGGCTGAGGGTCGAGCACTGGGACGCCGCGCTCAACTCGCCCGAGGTGGCCGCCGCCACGCTGCTGGGTGTGGAGGCCGCCTACGACCCGGTGCCCTATTTCTGGTCCGAGCAGTTCGGCCACATGGTCCAGTACGCGGGCCACCACCCGGCCGGAGACCGCCTCCTCTACCGAGGCGAACTCGGCGGAAAGTGGTCGGCCTGCTGGCTCACCTCGGAGGACACCCTGGCCGCGGTACTCGCCGTGGACCGGCCGCGAGACCTAGTCCAGGGCCGAAGAATCATCGAAGCCGGACACCGCGTGGACGCCGAACGCCTGGTAGATCCCGACGTCTCCCTACGGGATTGTGTTGTTTGAGCAAGCACGCCATGTGGTAGTTGTGGTTTCGTGACGCTTTCTGTTGCGCAGATCGACCGGGAGACCGACCAACTCGTCGCCGAGTGGCTCACTCTCCCCGAAGTGGCCGCGCGCCTCGACCTCTCGATAGGGCGGGCCAAGCAACTCCTCAAGGACCGGAAACTGCTCGGTGTGCGCCGGGGTGGTGGTGGGCCACAAGTGCCCGCGGTGTTCCTTGACGGAAAGGACGTGATGAAGGGTCTGCCCGGCACGCTCTCCGTGCTGCGCGACTCCGGTTATGACGACATCGAGTCGCTCCGCTGGCTCTTCACACCCGACGACTCCCTGCCCGGCTCGCCCGTCGACGCCATCAGGGCCGGTCGCCACACCGAGGTCAAGCGGCGTGCCCAAGCCCTCGCTTTCTGACGCCCGGCTCTACCTCTGCACGGACGGCCGTCGCGAACGCGGTGACCTGGCCGACTTCCTCGACGCGGTGCTGGCCGCGGGCGTGGACATCGTCCAGTTGCGGGAGAAGGGGCTGGAGGCGCGCGAAGAGCTCGCGCTCCTCGAGGTCTTCCGCGACGCCTGCGACCGGCACGGCCGGCTGCTGGCGGTCAACGACCGGGCCGACATCGCGTACGCCGCCCGGCCCGACGTGCTCCACCTGGGGCAGGACGATCTTCCGGTGAAGGTCGCGCGAGAGATACTCGGCGACGACGTCTTCATCGGACGGTCCACCCACTCCGTGGCCGAGGCGTCCGCCGCGGCCGTGGAGGAGGGCGTCGACTACTTCTGCTGCGGTCCCGTCTGGCCGACGCCGACGAAGCCGGGCCGCCACGCGCCGGGGCCGTCGCTGCTCCGGCACGCGGCGTCGCTCGGCAGCGGGCGGCCGTGGTTCGCCATCGGCGGCATCGACCTGGGCAATCTTGACCAGGTCCGGTCGTACGGGGCCGAACGGGTCGTAGTAGTACGCGCCATCACGGAGGCTGACGATCCGGGCGCCGCGGCAGCGGAGTTCGCCAAGCGCCTGGCCGGCTGACAGACGCGCGCGGGCGCCGCCCGGCGCCCGCCGCGCCCTACTCAGCTCGTCGCGTGAGGCGGCGGGTCGTACGCGCGGCCGCTCAGCGGTGTGCGTGAGGTCGCTCAGACGCGCCTGAAAGTACAGGCCGCTCAAACGCGCTTGAAAGTGACAGGTCGTACAGGTGGCCGCTCAGGTTGTGCGTGAGGTGGCGGCCACCGCCAGGTCCGACAGGGCCGCGCGGGCGTCCGGTGTGATGGGCGCCTTGCCGAGGTACGTCAGCGCCTCGCCGAGGTAGTCGCCGATCATGTCCTCGCACTGGCGCAGCGCCCCGGTGCCCTCGATGATGCCCCGCAGCACGGTCACCCCGTGCTCGTCGAGGCCGGGGTCGCCGAGCAGGGCGCGCACGTTCTCGGCGTCGCCGGGTGAAGCCGCTGCCAGCGTCCGGGCGACGAGCATCGTCCGCTTGCCCTCGCGCAGGTCGTCGCCCGCCGGTTTGCCGGTCTGCGCCGGGTCGCCGAACACGCCCAGGATGTCGTCGCGCAGCTGGAAGGCGATGCCGACCCGCCGGCCGTACTCCATGCAGAGCTCGTCCATCCACGGCTCCAGGCCGCCGGCGGCGAGCACCAGGCCGAGGCGGAGCGGTTGTTCGACGGAGTATTTGCCGCTCTTGTAGAGGGCGACGCGCAGGGCGGACTCGAAGGTGTTCTCGCCGTGCGCCTGCTCCAGCAGGTCGAGATATTGGCCACACATCAGCTCGGTGCGCATGTGGTCGTGCACCGGCTGGGCCGCCGACAGCGACTCGGGCGGCAGGCCGCTGCTGCGCCACATCTCGCCGGACCAGATCAGCAGCAGGTTGCCCAGCAGGATCGCCGCGCCCTCCCCGAACTGCTCCGCCGAGCCGTGCCAGCCCGACTTCTCATGGATGGCCTCGAAGCGGCGGTGCGCGGACGGCATGCCCCTGCGCAGGTCGCTCTTGTCCATCACGTCGTCGTGCACCAGCGCGCTGGCCTGGAGCAGCTCCAGCGAGGCGGCGGCGGTGAAGATCTCGGGCACGTCGGTGCCGCCCGCGCCCCGCCACCCCCAGTAGCAGAAGGCCGGGCGCAGCCGCTTGCCGCCGGACAGCAGGTCGTCGGCGGCCGCGCGGAGGGGCTCGAGCTCGGTGTCGCCGGGGGCGGGCAGCTGCCGTTGGACGAACGTCCGCAGCGCGGCGTCCACCTTGGTACGCAGGGCGTCCAGGCTCGCGGCGTCAGTGGTCATGCCTCTGAGACTAGTGGCCGGGCGGCCGAGCCGGATCTCCAGGGACGGGGCTTGTGGCGGTAGCCTGGGTCTCATGGCGCTTGGTCGACCCTCCATCCTGCCCGATCGTGTTCCCACCGTCCGTGAGCTTCTCGCGTCCGGTGGCCGGTCGTTCTCCTTCGAATTCTTCCCGCCGAAGACGGACGAGGGGGAACGGCAGCTGTGGCGGGCGATCAGAGAGCTCGAGTCGCTGCGGCCGACGTTCGTGTCCGTGACCTATGGCGCGGGCGGCTCCAGCCGTGACCGCACCGTCGACATCGTCGAACGGCTGGCCCACGACACCACGCTCACCCCTGTGGCGCATTTCACCGCGGTCAACCACTCGATCCGCGAGCTGCGCCACCTGATCGGCCGCTTCGCGGACGCGGGGGTGCGCAACATCCTCGCCGTGCGGGGCGACCCTCCCGGCGACCCGACGGGCGAGTGGGTCCAGCACCCTGAAGGCGTCCTCTACGCCGAGGAGCTTGTGCGGCTGATCCGGCAGGTGGGCGACTTCTGCGTGGGCGTGGCGGCGTTCCCGTACAAACACCCGCGCTCGCCGTCGATCGAGTCCGACACCGACTTCTTCGTACAGAAGTGCCGGGCCGGGGCCGACTACGCGATCACCCAGATGTTCTTCCAAGCCGACGACTACCTGCGGCTGCGCGACCGGGTGGCGGAGCAGGGGTGTGACACGCCGATCATCCCGTGCATCATGCCGGTCACGCAGATGAGCACGATCGCCAGGTCGGAGCAGCTGTCGGGGGCGCCGTTCCCGGCGGAGCTGGCGGCCCGCTTCGAGGCGGTGGCCGACGACCCGGCGGCCGTGCGGCGGCTGGGCATCGACCACGGGGTGGAGCTCTGCCAGCGGCTGCTGAATGAGGGCGCGCCGGGGATCCACTTCATCACCTTCAACCGGTCCAGCGCGACGCGAGAGGTGTTCGAGCGCCTCTCGGTGGTCGAGGCGCTGTCCGCGTGACCCGGCGCTGAGCTGGCCGTTCGTGATAATCGGGCCGTTCGTGCGGACGTCTGTGTTGGTCCGGCCGTTCATGCGGGGGGACAAGCAGTCTTTTGTACGGCAAGCCCGGTGGGCCGCTGGCCGCCGACCGGGGCTGAGGTCTGTCCAGGGTTACGCTTACGAGGTTCCCCGGCTTGCCGCCGTTACGACTCGTCCCTTGGCCATCTAGATCCTTGGTGTGGGGAGGGAAGAAGGCCCTGGCGAGGGAGAGCCGATTCGGGGGAGCGGAAGAACGGACACCCGGTAAGGGGGTCTCGTGCCGGTGCTCCGCCCGCAGGGGGATCGGGCGGATGGCCGGTTGCCCTACGTAGTGAAGATTGCCCAGAGTGACGGGCGGCAAACCACAGGTCACGAGAGGGCCATGACACGCCGGTTCACCTTCCGGTCTGGTCGAAGAACTGCCAGATGCTGAACCTGCGCACGTAGACAGGCATGGCGTCCCGGCCGAGCACCCGGATGTGCCTGATGCGGGTCTTCTGGTTCATCTTGACCTTCACGCACTTCAGGTACGCACCGTGGAATCCAGGCAGGGCGGAGTAGGAGATGGACACGGCGCGGTGCGCCAGACCTCGGTCGGAGAGTCCCAGCCCCACCTCCCGGTAGAGGCGCCTCGACCCCTTCAGGGCGAACGCCGTGGAGCCGATGAGCGCGTGGTTCGCCTTCGGAGGGCAGTGCACGAAGATCCGGACGTGGCTGGCCTGGCGGGGATCCCACGGGAGGACGCGGAGCGACGGGACGTTCTTCAGCGCCGGGGGGATGGCGGTCTTGGAGCTCTTCTGGCTGGTGCTCGCGGTCGATGTGGGGGTGGGGCTGGGTGTGGGCGTGGGGGTCGGCTCGGGCGGGCTGCCCTGGCTCACCAGGAGAGTGGCGGCCACTCCGATTCGGGTGACGAGACGCATAGGTTCCTCCTGCCGGACGTCCGGGTGGTGCGACGTGGGCGTCGGTGCAGGGGGAGGTGCCCGGGGGTTGGCGCGGATGGGGGCGCCAGGTTGATCGTCTTCATTATGGCGGTGGTGTCGTGCACAGGGCGGAGCCGCGCTGGAACGGCCGGGATTCGCCCGTCGCCGTCACAGGGGGAGGGGTCTGCCCACGATCGCGTACTGCTCGTAGCCGCCCGGGAAGAGGAACGGGCTCAGCAGGTCGGTGAAGCCCATGCTGGCGTACAGGTGGCGGGCCGTGGTGGGGCGGTCGTGGGTGGACAGGACCGCCGAACGTTCGCGGCGGCCCGCGCACAGGGTGGCGATCATCGCCCGGCCGATGCCCTTGCCCTGGTAGTCGGGGTGCATGTGGATCTCGGCCAGTTCGAACGCGTTGCCCAGCCAGGCTTCGGCGACCTCCCTGCCCGCCTGTTTCTCCAGCGCGCGGAACACGACGTCGTGCCACCACTGGCCCGGCGCGCCCCGGAAGCCGTAGGCGAAGCCGACGATCTTCGAGGGGTACGCCCCCGACTCCCCACGCAATTCAGCGAAATAGCACTGGAAAAATGGGTATGTCCCGTGATTCCGCATGATGGCCTTACGGCCGGTGATCTGGTCCGAGGGCGGGCGCATGGCGGCGGCGTAGATGTCGATCACCGTGTCCAGGTGTTCGGTGAACTCCGCCTGTCCCGCCCCACGAAACTCGATCACGCGTCGCACACTACTCGACGTCCACGGGGGTGCCACCGGTGATTCGCACCAGCTCATCGAATGTGGTGGGAAAGACCGTGAGCGGATGCCCGCCGGCGGCCCATACGACCTCGTGCTTGCTCAGCCAGTTGTCCACCAGGGTCCGCACCGGGGCCGGATGCCCGACGGGCGCGACGCCGCCGATCGGCTGGCCCGTCGCCGCCCTGACGAACTCCGGCGTCGCCCGCCGTACCCTTTGGACCCCCGCCGTGCGGGCGATCAGCTCGACGTCGACGCGATGCGCGCCGCTGGTCAGCACCAGGAGCGGGGTGCCGTCCGCGTCGAAGATGAGGCTATTGGCGATGGCGCCGACCTCACAGCCGACCTGCGCGGCGGCGGTGGCCGCAGTGGGGGCTTTTTCCGGCAATACGATGATTTCTCCCTCGGCGCCTAGTGCGCGGAGCGCGGTTTCCACCAGAACGGCGTTGGCAGGCAACTTCTCAGGCATGGGCACACTCTAAACAGGTTGACCATTGCATTACCCTGACATGGTCCTTTGATCAAAATGTTCATGGTTTGAGAGGTGGTACGGGTGGGGGATCGACGGCTGCCCGGCGTGGCTGCTCTCATGACGGCCGGCGCCCTAGTCCTGACGGGGTGCGGTACGACCGTCACCCATGCGCGGTCGGCGGCAGCGCCCGCGATCGTTTCCATCACAACGACACCCATCCCAACGACACCCACCGCGGCGGCGCCGAGTGTGGCGGCCTCCGAGGCGGGGCCCACCACGACCGTCGCCGCGCCCAAGAAGACGCTCAAGCTGGGCGCCAAGGGCAAAGCGGTCACCTGGCTGCAGACGCGCCTCAAAGAGCTCGGCTACCGGCCGGGCCGGGCCGACGGCAGCTACGGCGGGTCGACGATGACGGCCGTGTGGGCCTTCCAGAAGGTGAACGGCATCCGGCCCACCAGCACGATCGCCAAGCGCACGTGGACCGCGCTGGAGAACCCCAGGACCCCCAAGATCCTGGTCAGGAACGGCCGGCCGACCCGCGCCGAGGTCAACCTGACCAAGCAGATCATGGTCCTGTACATCGACGGCCAGGTGAAGCTGATCACCCACATCTCCTCCGGCAGCGGCGTCCCGTACTGCGAGACGGCGACATGGCAGGGCAAGAGCCAGCGCTTCTGCGGCTCGGCCAGGACGCCCACGGGTGACTTCAAGACGACGTGGCGGGCCAAGGGCTGGCACAGGTCGTACCTGGGGCAGCTGTACAACCCGATCTTCTTCAACGGCGGCATCGCGTTCCACGGTGCGCTGTCGGTGCCGCTGTACCCGGCGTCTCACGGGTGCGTGCGGATGCCGATGAACGTGGCGGTCGAGCTGCCCGGGCTGCTCGGCAAGGGCGTGCCGGTGCACGTGCGACGCTAGCCTCGCCGGTGACAGGTCCGTGAGCTTCGGGAGGTTCCCGTCCGGAGTTCGCGGACCTTTCGGCATCCGGGGTCGGCGCTTACGACGGCCCCGGCGCGCTCTCTGGCGGCCGGTCGGCGGGAGAGCCGGGGGTGATCAACCCCGTCTCGTACGCGAGCACGACCGCCTGAACCCGGTCCCTGAGGCCGAGCTTGGACAGGATGCGGGCGACGTGGGTCTTCACCGTCGTCGGGCTGAGGCTCAGCCGCTCAGCGAGTTCGGCGTTGCTCAGCCCGGTGGCGAGCAGGCGCAACACCTCCAGCTCCCGGGGCGTCAGCTCCGACAGGTCGCGGTGAACGGCCGCCCTGGCCTCGTCACGGCGGGCGAAGCGTTCGACCAGGCGGCGGGTGATCGACGGGGCGAGCAGGGCGTCACCCGCGCGGACCAGGCGCACCGCGGCCACCAGGTGCTCGGGTGTGACGTCCTTGAGCAGGAACGCGCTGGCCCCCATGGTGAGCGCCGCGTAGACATAGTGATCGAGGTCGTAGGTGGTCAGGATGAGGACACGGGTCTCGTCCGCGGCGCCTGCCGTGATCTGCCGGGTGGCTTCGAGGCCGTCCATCTCCGGCATCCGGATGTCCATCAGCACCACGTCGGGCCGGGTGCGCCGGACCGCGGCGACGGCTTCGGCGCCGTTGGCCGCCTCGGCCGCCACCTCGATGCCGTCGGCGGCGAGGATCATCCCGAATCCGCTGCGTACCAGCGCCTGGTCGTCGGCGATGACCACACGCAGCGGCCGGTTCACGTGGTCGTCCATGGAACCCTTGCCTTGATCTGGTAGCCGCCGTCGCTCCTGGGTCCCGCCTCCAGGGTGCCGTCGTAGAGCGCGAGCCGCTCGCGTAGCCCGATCAGGCCCCTGCCCTGGCCGTCTCCGGCGCGCATCGCCTGCCTGCCGCCGGTGTCGGTGACCTCGATCTCCAGCCAGCCGCCGCTGTGGCCGATCATGACGGACGCCGCGGCGCCGGCCGCGTGCTTGATCGTGTTGGTCAATGCCTCCTGTACGACGCGGTACGCGGCCAGGTCCACCCCCGGCGGCAGCGGGCCGGGCGGTGGTGAGACCTCGACGCTGACCGGTACGCCGGCGTCGCGAACCCGTTTGATCAAGGAGTCCAGCTGGTCGAGTCCCGGTTGTGGTTCGAGCCCGTCGGCGCTGCTTGCCCCCCGCGCGCTTTCCGGACCGGCGAGCAGGCCCATGACGTGGCGGAGTTCGGCCATGGCGGCCCGGCCGCCGGCCTCGACCGCCAGCATGGCCTGCTTCGACCGATCCGGGGCGGTGTCCATGACCTTGCGCGCCGCTCCGGCCTGGATGACCATCACGTTCACATTGTGGGTGACGACGTCGTGGAGTTCGCCGGCGATCCGGGCGCGCTCCACCTCGACGGCCCGGCGCATGCCCTCCTCCTGAGCCTGCCGCAGTGCGGCGATCTGTCGCCTCCAGGACCGGCCGAGACTCGCGGCGACTCCAGCGCTGAGCAGTACCACGAACGGGCCCAGCCAGCTCGGCAACGGCGGTACGGAGTCCTGGAAGGCGGCGCCGGCCAGGAAGGTCGCGAGGGCGAGGCCGCCCATCGCCGCCGCCCGGTGACGACTGTGGGCCACGGCGCCATAGGCGGCGATGGCGAAGGTCAGCACGGTGATCCAGGTCGCGTCGTCAGCGGTGGCCAATGCCGCGACCAGCACCACCCCGAAGGTGGTCAGCGGATACAGCCGCCGTACCGCCAGCGGCAACGCTGTCAGCACCACCAGGAGGGGAAGCGGGCCCGGCGGGTCGTCGGCGGGGGGATCGACCGACCGGACCAGGCTGTCGGGCCGGACATCGCCGCTTCGTGGCTGCGGAGTGGGCCGCAGTTTCAAGGGCTCCATCAGGGAGTGTTGCCGCACGTCGACGCGGCGGAGATCACCGTCGGTCGTGCTCGCCGTCGCGGCCACCGCGACAACGGTCAGCAGGATCGCGAGCAGCAGGTCGGCGAGGAGTGATCGGTGCGAGGGCCGGGCGGGTTTCTGCTCGGGGCGCAGCACATCCAGCCCGAGCTGCCACCATCCACGTCGTTCGCTCACTGTCACTGATGCATTGTCCCGGCTGCGCGGTACGTCCGCGTCAGCCTCGGTGCCGGGGCCCGACGTTCTCCAGGAGTACATCGCAGGGATGACACGGCTGGAAATCCTCCCCGAGAAGGGGCCGATATCGGCATGACAGCCGACGCGGGCGAATCTCCTCCGCGCATAGCTTGCTTGCTGCCATCGGCCGCCCGTGAAGACTCCATCGAGGCGGCCGCTCCCATCCGGAAGGACAACAGTTCATGGGTCATGTGATGAATCCGGCGCGCCGAGGCGTCACCGCCATCGCGGCTCTGCTCGCCTTCGCGGCCGTCACCTCCTGCGCTCCCGCGTCCGGGCCGGCCCGGTCCGACGGCCCCTTGCGCACGCCGTCGCCTGCGAGGCCCGTCTCCGCCGGTCTGGCGTCTCCCCGGAGCGGTACACCGTACCTGCCCAAACCGACCGGGTCCCAGCCGGTCGGCACCACGTCCTTGTACCTCAAGGACACCTCCCGCGCCGACCCCTGGGTGCCCGGCGTGAAGGCGAGGGAACTCATGGTCTCCCTGTGGTACCCGGCGAAACCCCGCGGCCGGAAGCCGGCTCCGTACATGACGCCCAAGGAATCAGAACTCCTCATGAAAGACGGGGAGATAACCGGTGTGCCGCTCGACCTGCTCAGCAAGACGCGGACCAACGCGACCACCGACGCGGAACCGGCGGGTCATCGGCGTGGACTGCCGCTGGTGGTGCTCTCCCCTGGCTTCACCGAGCCCCGGAGCTCGCTCACCGCACTGGCCGAGGACCTGGCGAGCAGGGGTTACGCGGTGGTCTCCATCAGCCACACGTACGAGACCGCGACGAGTTTCCCCGGCGGACGGATCACCACCTGCATGGCCTGCGAGGTCAAGGCGAAGGATCAGACGTTCTGGGACAAGGTTGGCGCGACCAGAGCGGCCGACGTCTCCTTCGTGCTGGACGCACTGACCGGCGCGCACCCCGGATGGAAGAGCGCCGCGCTGATCGACCCGTCCAGAATCGCGATGGCCGGTCACTCGGCGGGCGGCGCGAGCGCCGTGGGGGCCATGCTCAAGGATCCGAGGGTACGCGCCGGGATCGACATCGACGGCACCGCGTTCGTCCCGGTTCCGGAGAGCGGGTTGTCGCGGCCGTTCCTCTTCCTGGGCGCGCAGGCGAAACACAGCCCGGGCGGAAAGGACGTCTCGTGGGACGGCGTCTGGCGGAACCTGACCGGATGGAAGCGCTGGCTCGTGGTGGCGGGGGCAGAGCACGTCTCGTTCACCGACATCGCCGTGCTGGGCGAACAGATCGGCATCTACCGGAACACCGACCTGCCCCCTGCCCGCTCCATGGGGATCACCCGCACGTACGTGGCGGCGTTCTTCGACCTGCACCTGCGCGCGAAGCCGCAGCCGCTGCTCAACGCGCGGTCACCCCGTTTCCCTGACGTCAAGCTGTGTGACGTCGAGCAGAAGACGTGCGCCTAGAACCCCTACTCAGCCCCTGGAGATGAGGTGCGGAGGGCCTTTTCCTCCGCCGTGCCCCTGAATATCCCGACTTCCCTGGCCGAAATCACCGCAGGCGTCCTGTCATGGGAGTCCCGGACCCCACCCCCCACCGAGAGGTGCTGTGCCATGCGGAGACGCCTGCGTGCCGGAGCGGCGCTGGCCGCCGTCCTCGTGCTGAGCCTGACGGCGCCGCCCGTCGCGGCGCGGTCACGGCAGGTCACGGAGCAGGTCGTCCCGGGGCTCAGGCGGCCGGTCGAGCTGATCGTGGACGAGTGGGGTGTTCCGCACATCTACGCCCAGAACACCGATGACCTCTTCCTCGCCCAGGGATTCAACGCCGCCAGGGACCGGCTGTTCCAGATCGACCTCTGGCGACGCCGCGGCCTGGGAGAGCTCTCGGCGCTGTTCGCCCCCACCTATGTGGAGCAGGACAAGGCGACGCGGATGTTCCTCGGAGCGGCACGCCGAAAGCACGATCAAGCTGCTCCCGCGGCGGTAGCTTTGCGGGTCATGTCGTTCAATCACAATGACCACTATCATCCGCTTCTGCTCAAGCAGATTCCCGAGGGCGCCGGGACCGCCCTGGACGTGGGCTGCGGGAGCGGGCTGTTCGCGCGGCGGCTGGCCGCGAGAGGGCTGGTGGTCGACGCGATCGACTCCTCCGCCGAGGCCGTCGAGGCGGCCCGCTCGATTCCGGGTCCCGTACGGTACGAGCGGGCCGACATCGCGGTGGCCGAGCTGCCGCGCGGAAAGTACGACTTCGTCTCGTGCCTGGCCAGCATCCACCACGTGCCCTTCGAGACGGTGAGCCTGCTACGCGAGTCGCTCGCTCCCGGTGGGGTGCTCGCGATCCTCGGCTGCTACCGGGAGAGCACGCCCGCGGACTACGCGGTCAGCCTGTGCGCGGCGCCGGTGAACGCGGTCGCCCGCCTCCTTTCGGCGGCCCGTCCGCAGGAGGAGGCGCCCACCGAGATGGTGGTCGCCAAGGCCATGATGACGCTGCCGGAGATCACGGCCGAAGCGGCGACACTGCTGCCCGGCGCCTCGATCCGCCGCCTGCTGTTCTGGCGTTACCTGCTCGTCTTCAGGGAGCCGGGCCAGAACTGATCAGCTAGGTTCCGAGGTCCTGCCAGAGGGCGTCCGGCACGGGGTGGTCCAGAGCGGCCAGGTTGTCGGTGATCTGGCCCGGTTCGTGGGCGCCGACGAGGATCGAGTGGACCGCGGGATGCTGGAACGGGAACTGAAGGGCCGCGGCCGTGATCGGGACCTCGTGCTCCTGGCAGGCCGCCGCGATCCGCCGCACCTCCTCGGAGGCGTCGGCCGGCGGCCCGGCCAGCTCGCCGCGGTGCAGCAGGCTGGCCGCCACGACGGGGATGGCCCGCTCCTGGCACAGCGGCAACAGCTCCTCGAACGCCGACCGGCGCAGCAGCGTGCACTGGTTGGCGGCGAGCAGGAGGTCCGGGTCGGCGCGCTTGACGAAGTCGACGAGCATCCGCGACTGGTTCATGCCGACGCCGATCGCCCGCACCACACCCTGGGCGCGCAGGTCCGCCAGGGCGGG
Source organism: Nonomuraea aurantiaca (assembly GCF_020215705.1). GTDB lineage: Bacteria > Actinomycetota > Actinomycetes > Streptosporangiales > Streptosporangiaceae > Nonomuraea > Nonomuraea aurantiaca. The sequence continues at coordinate 164,873 of NZ_JAIWNB010000020.1, forward strand.
GTAGGCCTCGTCCAGGGCCTGCGGCCAGTGGTGGTCGGGGTCGTGGATGAGCAGGATGTCGATCCGGTCCAGGCCGAGGCGGTCCAGGGAGTCCGAGACGCTGCGCAGGACGCCGTCGCGGGTGAAGTCCCACTCGACGTGCCGATCGTCGGGCACCGCGAAGATGCCCGCGTCACGCGACCCGTTGGAGCCGGGCCGGACCAGGCGGCCGACCTTGGTCGACAGGAGGTAATCCGACCGGGGCCGGCCGCGCAGCGCCTTGCCCAGGCGCTGCTCTGCCAGGCCGAAGCCGTAGAAGGGGGCGGTGTCGAAATAGCGGACCCCGGCCGCCCAGGCCGTGTCGATGACGGCCTGGGCCTGGGCGTCGGAGATGGGATGGAGGTAGTTCCCAAGGGGTCCGCCGCCCAGGCCCACCCTGGGGAGGGCTAGGGGCGGGGTCACGCCGGCACCACCGGGGTGCGGCTACGCATCGACACCCGCTTCCTTGGCGGCTCGGTCGATCTGGGACAGTTCGTCGTCGGTGAAGTCGAGCCGGTCGACGGCCGCGACGTTCGCCTCCAACTGCTCGGGGCTCGACGCGCCCACGAGGACCGAGGTGATGCGCGGGTCCCGCAGCGCCCAGGCCAGCGCCAGCTGGGCCACCGACTGGCCGCGGGCCGAGGCCACCTCGCCCAGCGCGCGGACGAAGGCCAGCACTTCGGGCGTGACCCGGTCGGTGGTGAGGAAGCGCCCCTCGGCCGCCCGCGAGTCCGCCGGGATGCCGTTCAGGTAGCGGTCGGTCAGCAGGCCCTGCGCCAGCGGCGAGTAGACGACGCAACCGACGCCCTCCTGCTCCAGCACGCCCAGCAGCGACTCCTCGATGCGCCGGTTGAGCAGGGAATACGCCGGTTGGTGCACGAGCAGCGGGGTGCCGAGCCCGCGCAGCAGCCGGGCGGCCTCCGCCGTACGCTCGGGGGAGAAGTTGGAGACCCCGGCGTAGAGGACCCGGCCGGTGCGCACCATGTGGTCGAGCGTGCTCACCTGCTCTTCCAGCGGCGTCTCCTCGTCGTCGCGGTGCAGGTAGAAGATGTCCACGAAGTCCAGGCCGAGCCGGTCCAGCGAGCGGTCGAGCGTGGCCAGCAGGTGCTTGCGCGAGTTGCCCTTGCCGTAGGGGCCGTCCCACATGGGGTTGCTGCCCTTGGTGGTGACCACGATCTCGTCGCGGTGGCCGCGCAGGTCCTGGCGGAAGATCGTGCCGAACGTCGACTCGGCGGCGCCGAGCGGCGGGCCGTACCTGTCGGCGATGTCGAAGTGGGTGATGCCAAGGTCGAGCGCCTTGTGCAGGATCGCCCGCTGGCTGTCCAGCGGCTTGCCGCCGCCGAAGTTGTGCCACAGGCCCAGCGAGACCGCGGGCAGTCGCAGCCCGCTCCGGCCACATCTCCTGTACGGCTGGCGTTCGTAGTTCAAACAGCTCACCTTCCTGCGATTCCGGTCAGCGTGACGCCCCGGATGAACGTTTTCTGGGCCAGGAAAAAGACGATAAGGATGGGCATCATGGAGATGATCGAGACGGCCATCATCTGGTTGTACTGAGTAACGTACTGGCCGCTGAACATCCCCAGCCCCTGCGCGAGGGTGATCTTGTCCATCGACCGGAGGTAGATGGAGTTCTCCAGATACTGGTTCCAGTTCCCGACGAAGGAGAACAGGCAGATCGCCGCGATCGCCGGCCTGGCCAGCGGCAGCATGACGCTCCACAGGATGCGCAGTTCCGAGGCGCCGTCGATGCGGGCGGCGTCGATGAGCTCCTGCGGGATCGTGGTGAAGAACTGCCGCAGCAGGAAGATGTAGAGCGCCACGCCGAAGAACTCCGGCACGATCAGCGGCAGATAGGTGTCCACCCAGCCGAGCTTGGAGAACATGATGAACTTCGGCACCAGGGTGATCTCACGGGGGATCATCATGGTCGCCATCAGCGCGCCGAACATGATGCCGGCCGCCGGCGCCCGCATCCTGGCGAAGGCGTAGGCGGGCAGCACGCAGGAGATGAGGTTGCCGGCCATGGACAGCCCGGTGATCACGATGGTGTTCACCAGGAACTTCGTGAACGGCAACGAGCCCGACCAGCCCTTGATGTAATTCTCGAAGTGGAAGGAGTCGGGCAGCCACTGCGGCGGGAAGGCCAGGTTGTCCGCGTCGGACTTCAGCGAGGTGGTCAGCATCCACAGGAACGGCAGCAGGAACATCGCCGAGCTGACGATGAGCAGGACATAGGCGCCGGTGCGCCGGATCCGCCTGATCCGATCGGCCTGCTCCGAGGTCAGGGGCGGCCCCTGCCTGGTGCGCGCGGGCGCCCGATCATGCGCCGCGGTCTCGACGAGCATCGGCGTACCTCACTTGAATTCGTAGTGCACCCAGCGCCTGGCCAGGCTGAACTGGATCGCGGTCACGGCGATGACCAGCACGAACATCGCCCATGACAGCGTTGCCGCGTAGCCCATGTCGAAATAGACGAAGGCGTGCCGGTAGATGTAGAGGCCCAGCACCATCGTGGCGTTGCCGGGGCCGCCCTCGGTCATGACGAGGATGAGCACGTAGCTCTGCAGGGCGGCGATGAACCCGGTCACCACGTTGAAGAAGATGACCGGCGACATCATCGGCACCGTCACGCTCCAGAACCGGCGCCACCACCCGGCGCCGTCGATCTCGGCCGCCTCGTAGAGCGTCTTCGGGATGCCCTGCAGGCCGGCCAGGTAGATGACGATCGTGTTGCCCGCGCCCCACACGCTCATCAGCACGAGCCCGGGGATGGCCCACTCCTGTGAGGCCAGCCACCCGGGGCCCTGGATGCCGATCGAGGCCAGCACCTTGTTGATCAGTCCGTAGTCGGGGTGCAGGATGTTCAGCCACAGCAGCGCGGTGGCCAGGCCCGACACCACCGAGGGCAGGTACATCACGGTACGGAACAGGCCCTGGAAGCGCAGCGGCTGGTTGAGCAGCAGCGCCAGCAGGAACGTGAACGTCACGCCGAGCGCCACCGCGCCCGCGCCGTACTCCACGGTGTTCCCGATCGACTCCCAGAACTCGGGGTCGTTGACCATGCGCTCGTAATTGGCCAGACCCACCCAGGTCGGCGACTGGAGCAGGTTCCACTTCATGAAGCTGAGCACCACCGCGGCCAGGATCGGGCCCACGCTGAACAGCACGAACCCGATCGTCCACGGCGAGGTGAACAGGTAGAAGCGCCGCGCCTCCCTGCGGGCCAGAGTGCCGCGGGCGCTCACCGCGGTCATGCGATCTTGTTCTCGCTGAGAACCGGCGTGACCTTGCCGGCCATCTCCTTCAACGCGTCGTCCACGCCGATCTTGCCGAGCTGTGCCCGTTCCCAGATCGGTACGGCGGTGTCCACGACCTTCTTGTTGGCCGGCAACCGCAGCACGCCGTCGTCCGAGGCGTAGTCGGCCATGATCTTCTTGACCAGGTCCGCCTCCTCCGCCGGGATGCCGAGCGCCTTGGCGTTGTCCTCCCACGCGGACTGGCGGGCCGGCGCGGCGATCCGGCGGAACTTGTAGCCGGAGGCGGACAGGTACTCGTGCATGTAGATGAAGGCGGCGTCCTTGTTCTGCGACGAGGCCGACATCACCAGCGCGCTGCCCACGGCCGGGGTGGTGCGGCCCTGCGGCCCCTTGGGCATCTGCGTGGCGCCCCACTTGAACGCCTTCTGCTTGGACAGCTCCAGCATGACCCACGCGCCGTTGAGGAACAGGGCCGCGTGCCCGGACTTGAACGGATCGACCTTCTCCAGCAGTTGCAGCTCGGCCAGGCTCGGTACCGCCTTGTCCTTGAGCAGCAGGTCCAGCCAGCGGGCCATGACGTCCCTGGCGTTCGGCTCGGTGATCATCACCTTGGACTCGGCCGCGTCCAGGAACCGCCCGCCGTACGGCATCAGGTACACGGAGCTCAGGTCCGGCGCCGGCTTGGGCATCGGCGAGACACCGTAGATCTTCTCCGCCCCCGACCCGCTGGTCATCTTCTTGGCCGTCTCGAAGAGCTTGTCCCACGTCCAGCTCTCGTCCGGGTACTTCAGCCCGGCCTTGTCGAACAGGTCCTTGTTGTAGAAGAGCAGCTTGGGCGCCATGTCGGTGGGCAGCCCGTACAGCTTGCCGTCCCGCTTGAAGTAGCCGAGCCCATGCTGCGGGATGTCGTTCATGTCGAACTCGGGGGTCTTGGCGATGTAGTCGTCCAGCGGCTGCAGGACCTTGTTGGCGATGAGGTTCTGCGTCCAGGAGTAGTGGTTGTAGAGCACGTCGGGCAGCGTGCCGCCGGCGGCCTGCGCCATGTACTTGGTGAGGAACTGGTCGAACGGCGCCGACTCGCGCTTGATCTCGATGTTCGGGTGGCGCTTTTTGAAGAAGAAGTCGAACTGCGCGTTGCGTACCTCGGTGACGGCGTCCGTGGTGAACGCCAGCGTGATCACGACCTTGGACGCCGGGTCGGGCACGTCCGTCTTCGGCCAGGTCAGCGAGTTGTTGAGCTGCTCGGCCTCCTCGAACGGCCAGTCATCGCTGGCCGGCCGGTTCGGGTCGATCACTTGCGCGCCCGACTTGACCGGGGCTGCGGCCTGCTTCGACTGACGGCTGTCGCCGCAGGCGGACAGCGCGGGCATGGCCGCGGCCGCCACTGCCAGGGCCAGCATCTGCCGGCGGTTCATCTCCATGGGGGTGGACCTTTCAGAGGAAGAGCTCGATCACCGGTATCGCCACGTCCGGGCGCTGGACCGGGAGCTGGAGGGTGAGGGTCTCGGGTGGCAGCGCGCCCAGCTTCTTGTGGCCGCTGTCGAAGGCCGGATCGGGGATCAGCGGACGGATCTCCGAGGCGTCGTTGAGCAACTGCGCGTAGCGGACCTTGCCCGCCGGCCCCGGCAGGTGCAGATGCCGGGGGTCGAACGCGCCGCGCCCGTCGGGGCCGACGTTGAGCAACAGGTTGCCGTTGTTGGAGACGGAGTCGATCAGCATGCAGCTTCCGGACCAGCGCGGCCGGCTCCGCCGAGCGCCAGTCGGCCGCGCCCTTGGCGCCGGGCGTGGGCTTCCCGTTACGGCGCCTCTTGGTGGAGGAGAAGTCAAACCACATGGTGTCGATGCGGCCGTAGCGCGTCAGCAGCTCTTCGACCTGGCCATGCAAATAGGCCTGATATTTCGCGATGTTTCGGTCATTATTGGAGACACCTTCACGCCACGCGGGGTGCAACCCGTCAATGGGGAAGCCAGGGTGATGCCAGTCGAGCAGCGAGTGGTAGAAGCCCACGCCGAGCCCCCGGGCGCGGAAGGCGTCCACGATCGGGCCGACCAGGTCCTTCCCGTGGGGCGTGTGCGCCACCGAGTAGTCGGTGAGCGCCGAGTCCCACAGGCAGAAGCCGTCGTGGTGCTTGGTCGTGAGCACCATGTAGCGCATCCCCGCTCCGGCGGCGGCCTCGGCCCAGGCGTCCGGGTCGAACAGGTCGGGCGAGAAGTGGTCGAAGTAGGGCTGGTACTGCTCGTCCGTGAGCCGCTCCCGCTGCTTGACCCACTTGTGGCGAGCGGCGAGCGCGTACAGGCCCCAGCGGATGAACAGCCCGAAGCGTTGCTGCCGGAATTCGGCCAGCCGAGCGGGAGAGATCCGATGTGTTGATCCGTCATCATCCGATGCGTGGGGCATGGCCGTACCGTAGACCTGGTAATTAACTTCGTCAAGAATTGAATTGAAAGCGCTTGCAACCTAGGCTCAGGCACGTTGTGAGGAGCTCAGTGGGGTCGGCGTCGGCCGCCCTGCCCGAGTCGGCGGGCCCGAACGGGTTGCCGATGAGTTCGGCTCACTCCTCCTATCTCTGCTTGGAGGCCCTGTGTCGCAATGGACGCTCAGTGACGAAGACCTGGAAGTCGAGATCGCGCTCTCGGCCGAGGGCGAGCCGACCCTGGAGGTGCGGCGCGACGGCCGGGTGGTGGTGCGGCCGTCCAGACTGGGCCTGCGGGCCGCGCACGAGGACCTGAGCGCCGGCCTGGCCTTCGACGGGATGTCGTCCAGGCAGGTGACGGAGTCCTATCAGACGGTGACCGGCAAGCGGCGCGAGCACCGCTACACGGCCAAGGAGTGGACGCTGTCGTTCACCAAGGGCGCGCACCGGCTCCACCTGGAGGTGCGGATCGGCGGCCACGGCGTGGCGTACCGGTACGTGGTGCCGTGGACCGGACCGGTGACCATAATTGACGAAATTTCGGAGTATGTGGTGCCGGAGGAGGCCCGTGCGGTGCTCCTGCCGTACGAGAACGGGCGCTGCGACTACGAGGAGATCCACCGGCACGGCCCGGTCGCCGACGCCGAGCCCATCCTGTACGGCTACCCGTCGCTCTTCCAGATCGGCGACACCTGGCTGATGGTCACCGAGTCGAACCTGGACAGCGGCTACGCGGGCACCCGGCTGCGCTTCGACGGCCACGCCTTCCGCCTCGACCTGCCCGACCCGTACGTGACGGCGGCCAGCCCGCTCGTCACCCCGTGGCGCACGATGATCATCGGTGAGCTGGCCACGATCGTCGCCAGCGACCTGGTGACCAGCCTGGCGGCGCCCTCGGCGGTGGACGACACCTCGTGGATCCGGCCCGGCGCGGCGGCCTGGTCGTGGTGGTCCGACGGCCCCTCCACCCGCGACCTGGACGAGCAGAAGCGCTGGGTCGACTTCGCCGCCGCGCACGGCTGGCCGTACGTGCTGGCCGACGCCGGATGGAACAAGCAGTGGATGCCCGAGCTGATCGCCTACGCCGCGGCCAGGAACGTCGGCGTCTGGCTCTGGTCGCACTGGCAGCACGTCGACACCGAGCTGGAGCACCGCGAGAAGCTCGCGCTCTGGAAGGAGTGGGGCGCCGTCGGCGTCAAGATCGACTTCACCGAGTCCGACGGCCAGGACCGGATGCGCTGGTTCGACGCCATCCTGGCCGCCACCGCCCGGCTGAAGCTCATGGTCGTCTTCCACGGCGGCACGATCCCGCGCGGCACCGAGCGCACCTGGCCGCAGTTCATGACCGCGGAGGCGGTCAAGGGCGCCGAGTGGATCAAGCCGAAGCCCGGCAAGCTGCCGCTCTACCCGCCCACGCACTACCTGTCGCTCGCGTTCACCCGCAATGTGCAGGGCCCGATGGACTTCACCCCGTGCACCTTCACCGCGGTCCGCACCATCTCCGCCGGATTCGAGCTCGCGCTATCCGTGATCTTCGAATCGGGCGTCCAGCACTTCGCCGACGGCATCGAGGCCTACGAGGCCAGGCCCGAGGCGCTGCGGCTGCTGTCCGGAGTCCCCACCTCATGGGACGACACGCGGCTGCTGTCCGGCGACCCCGCCGACCACATCCTGCTGGCCAGGAGGAGCGGCGGCGAATGGTACGTCGGCGCGGGCGTGTCGGGCGAGGCCCGCACGCTCACCGTGCCGCTCGACTTCCTGGACGAAGGGGCGTGGACGGCCGAGATCTACCGGGACGCCCCCGACGACGGCATCCTCGCCGAGACGGCGACGGTATCGGCCGGGGGCAAGCTCGACCTCGCCGTATCCCCCAACGGCGGGTTCACGCTCCATCTGAGGAGAGAGACTCCATGATCAAGCGCCTGAGCGGCACCCTCGCCGCCATCACCCTCGTCTCATTATCGGCGGCACCCGCCTCCGCCTCCGACGCCGCGGCCGTCTGGACGCAGCGCTGGAACCCGAACCCGGCCAACCAGACGGTCGCCCAGGCCTTCGAGGGCATCGAGGACGACCGCTCCGACTCCCACCCCGGTGTCACCCACATCTACGTCTCCGGCGACGCCTACCGCTTCGACATGCACACCCAGGACCGCGACGGCGACGACCGGCAGCGCAACGAGGTCAAGGGCATGCGGACGAGCAGCAGCTCGTACATCAAGATCCTCAAGAACCAGGTCTGGCGCATCTCCTACCAGCTGTACATCCCGACCTCGCTCGACGCGACCAGCTCCTTCACCCACATCGCGCAGATGAAGGTGCCCGGCTCCGGTGCGCCCCTCTACACGATGTCGCTGCCCATTTCGGGCGGCACCCCGAAGATCAACGTCCGCTACTGGGACGAGGACGAGCAGACGCACGAGGTCGGCAACACCAACCTGAACCCGATCCAGGGCAAGTGGCTCGACACCACCTTCGAGTTCAAGGCGTCGGACAGCGGCTACCTGCGCTGGACGCTCAAGGACGGCTCGACGACCCTGGTCGACAAGCGCCTGGACAACACCGACCTCTGGCGCGCCGACACCGACTACCTCCGGCCCAAGTGGGGCATCTACCGCAGCATCAAGAGCTCCGGGCTGCAGAACACGTACCTGCTGGTCAGAAACCTGCGCGCCGAACAGCAGACCGCCAGCGCGGCCGACACCGACGAGGTAGCCAACCCGTGAAGAAGTACGGCGCCCGCCTGGCGGGCGCGCTCGCCACGCTCGCCCTGATCGCGACCGCCACCCCCGCGGTGGCGGCCCGCACTCCCACCCCGTCGGAGGGGCCGTCACAGACCCAGACGGCCCGGCCGCCGCGCTGGGAGCTGCGCTGGGACCCGAGCGTCAAGAAGGACGGTGTCAAGGCGTTCGAGGCGCTGGAGGACGACCGGCGCGGCTCCCATCCCGAGGGCCTGCCGCACGTCTCCACCGACAAGGACGCCTGGCGGTTCACCGCCCACCTGGAGGACCGCGACGGTTCCGACCGCATGCGCAACGAGGTACGCGGCATGCGCGACCACGAGGGCGCCCCGCTGGAGATCCGCAAGGACGAGACCTGGCGGATCAGCTACCGCATGTACATCCCGGACACCCTCGACGCGACCACCTCCTTCACCCACATCTGGCAGCTCAAGAACTCCGACGTCGGCACCCCGATCGCGCAGATCTCGCTGCCGGTCATCGGGGGCGTGCAGAAGATCGCGGCCCGCTACTGGACGCTGCCGGACAACGCCTCGCACGACTTCGCCACCGCCGACCTGGAGCCCATCCAGAACAAGTGGGTGACCAGCACGCTGGAGTTCAAGTCGAGCGACGACGGCTACATGCGCTGGACCCTGGCCGACGGCCGCCGGACGATCGCCGACCAGAAGATCGAGCACATCGACCTGTGGTGGACCCAGGAGCAGTACAACCGCCCCAAGTGGGGCATCTACCGCAGCATCAAGAGCGCCGGGCTGCAGGAGACGTACCTGCTGGTCAAGGACCTCAAGGCGTGGCAGCTCGGCCCGGCGACGCCGCCGGTCAAGCTGCCGGCGCCGGACCGGAGCCCGGGCGTCTATGAGGCCGAGCGGGTGGGCAACGTGTGGGAGGGCGCGGCCGAGCCCGCCTACTGCGCGGTCTGCTCGGGCGGCAGGAAGGTGATCCTCATCGGCGGCAACGTCTACGACTACGCCGTGGTCAAGGGCGTGCTGTCGGAGACCAGCGGCACCCGGCGGATGACCGTGCACGCGCTGGTGGACGGCGCGCAGACGTTCGCGGTCAGCGTCAACGGGGCCGACTCCATCCAGGTGCCGATGACCGGGACCAAGGACACGGTGACGACCACGACCGTGCCGGTGGACCTGGTGGCCGGGGTCAACACGATCCGGTTCTTCGGCCTGACGGCCAGGGGACCCGAGCTGGACAAGATCGTCATCAGCTGAGCCCGTACGGCCCGCGCCCAGCCGGGGCGCGGGCCGTACCACGCCCGTATGGCCTGGGAGCGGGCCGTACCACCCCCTTAGGACGGAGTCAGGCCCCATGGCACACGACCTCAGCAGACGCGGTCTACTCGTGGCGGGCGGCGCGCTGGCCCTCGCGGCGGCGACCGGCGCCGCCCCCGCCGGCGCCGGCACCTTCTGGCAGTCCAAGCTGCTCTCCTACGACCGGCGCGGGCGCCTGACCTACGCCCAGGACGCCGAGGGCAACCGGCTGCCGGACTTCAGCCATGCCGGATACCGCAACGGCGAGCGGCCGATCCCGTGGGCGCGGGTGGTCAAGGCCATCCGGCCGGTCGAGGGCGACAACACCGCCCACGTCCAGGCGGCCCTCGACGAGATCGCGGCGCTGCCCCGCGAGCGGCGCGGCGCGCTGCTCCTGCTGCCCGGCCTCTACCCGGTCGCCGGAACCCTGTACGTACGCGCCGACGGCATGGTGCTGCGCGGCAGCGGCGACGGCGAGGATCCGGCGGGCAACACGATCATCAAGGCCACCGGCAACAACCCCAAGGACCGCGACGTGATCGTGGTCGGCGGCACGGCGGCGGGCGGCTGGGCGGGGGAGGTGCCGGGCACCCGTACCGACATCACCACGGACTTCGTGCAGGTGGGCGCGCGCGAGTTCGAGGTGGCGAACGCCGGTTCGCTGCGGCCCGGCGACAACATCGTGATCTATCACCCGTGCTCGGAGGGGTGGCTGAAGGCCATTGACTACGGCGGCCACGACGTGGGCCCGGCCTGGCAGGTGGGCGAGCACCCGATCATCTACAACCGCTACATCCGCGAGATCTCCGGCAACCGGCTGAAGATCGACGTGCCCGTGCTCAACCACCTGAACCGGGCGCTGTCCCAGTCGTCGGTCTACAAGTGGGACCGGGCCGGGCTCGTCACCCAGGTGGGCGTCGAGCGGCTGCGCGTGGACATCGAGTACCACGGCGACCCCGAGCAGGACGAGGACCACGCCTACAACGCGATCGTGCTGCTGCGCACCGAGGACTCGTGGGTGCGCGACTGCACGATGCTGCACTTCACCCAGGCCGGGGTGGCCACCCAGGAGACGACCCGCGCCACGGTCGAGAACTGCCGGGCCATCGACCCCGTCAGCATCGTCACGGGCAGCAGGCGGTACAACTTCAACACCTACGTCTACTCCCAGCAGGTGCTCTTCCGCGACTGCCACGCCTACAAGTCGCGGCACGCCTTCGTCTCCAACGGGCACAGCACGGTCTCGGGCGTGGTGTTCCTGCGCGGCACGGCCGAGTACGCGCTGAACTCCAGCGAGGGCCACCGCCGCTGGTCCCAGGGCCTGCTCTACGACGGGCACCGCGACATCGACCCGCACTACGACTACACGCTGGGCCTGTACAACCGGGGCCGCTACGGCACCTCGCACGGCTGGTCGGCGGCGCACTCGGTGGCCTGGCGGTGTGACGTGTCGACCAGCCGGCTCATCGTCCAGAAGCCGCCGACGGCCCAGAACTACGCGATCGGCTGCCTGGGGACGGTCACCGGAGACGGCCCCTTCCAGCAGCCCGCCGGGTACATCGAGGGCACCGGGCAGCCGGGGCTCCTGCCGCCCTCGTTGTACGAGGCGCAGTTCCTCGACCGCCTACGAGGCGGCTTCTGAGTCCAGGTCCAGCCGGAGCAGCCCGCCGGTGGGCACCGTGATCGTGTGCGTGCCGGGGGACAGCTCCAGCGTCGTGTCGTCCACCGTACGGCCCCGGCAGGTCTGGACCCTGGCGCGGGCCGTACCGGAGTGGCCGACCTGGAGCAGCACGTCGGCCGAGTCGTCGGCGTTGGCCAGCCAGAACGTGCCCGTCGCCGGCACCGCCACGGGCAACGGCGCGTAGCGGGCGGTGATCACCGTGTCTGCCGAACGGGCCGTGACCTGCGGATAGACCAGGTCCGGGCGGGCCGGCTCGAACGCGCCGCGCTGCAGCACATCGGCGTGCTCTTTGACGAAGCCCAGCCAGAACCGCAGCACCTCCAGCTGCGCGGGCGTCTGCGTGGTGAGGTCCACCGAGATCTGCGGGACCGCGAACAGCACGTTGACCAGCTGCGCCGCGACCCGCTCCGGGGTCTCGTCCGGGTGCCACATCAGCATGTCGGCGTGCACGGCCAGTGGCCCGGCGATCAGGCGCAGGTCCACCGTGCGCTGGCGGTTGTGCGCGGGGCTGAGCGGGCAGTCCGAGGCGCGGACCATCGTCGCGTACGGCCACAGCCCCGGGCTCACGTACGGCTGGCGCAGCTCGACCAGGCAGTCCCGGGGGAGCATGGCCAGCAGCCTGCGCACGCCCTCGTTGACGGTCGCGCAGTCGGCCTCGGGCCCCGGCTCGGGCGGGTCCTCGACGGCGAACTGGTCGATGAAGTCGATCTTCAGGCCGTCCATGCCCCACTCCTGGACCGCGCGGTTCAGGTGGCCGGCCAGGAGCTCGCGGATGTAGGGGTAGCGCGGGTCGACGATGACCGCGTTCATGTGCTCCTTGTAGGCCAGCGAGTAGGGCTGTACGCGGTCCCAGAGCGCGGTGTGGCGGCCGACGAACGGCAGGGCGTACCAGAGCAGGTAGGCGAGCCCCGCCTGCTTGACCGCCGCCACGTGTCCCGAAATATCGGGAAAAGACTTGGCGGACGGCTCCCACTCGCCGACGTGCCCGTAACCGCGCCCGCGGTCGTCGCTGTGCCAGCCGTCGTCCACGATGATCGCCTCGCAGCCCAGCTCGGCCGCCGGGCCCGCCTGCCGCTCCACGCTCGCGGCGTCGACGTGTTGCTGCATGGCGTACCAGGTCGAGTACGCGGGCATCCGCGCCACCCCGGGCACCTCTCCCGACGGGCCGCGCCACCCCTCGGCCTCGTCCGTACGCTTGCAGGCGTTGCCGCGCCACCACTCGGCCACGTCCGCGAGTGTGCGGGCGAAGGGCCGTCCGGTGAGGTCGAGCCGCAGCACCAGGCCGGTGCCGGGCTCGGCGTCGTGCTCGGCCCAGAAGCCGAAGTCCCCGGTCTCCTCCACCACCCCGGTGCGGATGTGCACCGGCCGGACCACCTCGCCGACGGCGTACGTGCACAGGGACACGTCACCGGCGCCCACCAGGCAGCCCACGGGGGCGTTCTTCTCCAGAGCGGCCACCCGGGGCCGGCGCCAGAACGGCGGCAGCCCTCTGTGCTCGCCGCCGTCGGGCGCCCAGAAGGCCGTGGCGGCCACGCACGGCACCCGCCACGCCACGCGGACGATGGCCGGCCGGTCCGGGGTGATCCGCACCTCGTGGACGCCCGCGGCGTCCTTGGTGACGGTCCACGTCAGCTCGGCCGCCGCCGTCGCCGTCAGCTCCGTCGCACCCGCGCGCAGGCGCGCCTCGCGGGTCTCGCCCGGAGCCCGGTCGTGCGGCTGCCAGACCCCGGTCGTCGCGGTCACTGCCATTCCTGAGTCACTGGCGCTCCTGGAGGGTGAAGAAGGTCTGGATGGCGACCGAGGCCGCGCCGCGCGCCCACTGCTCGAAGGGCCGGGGACGGAGGAAGATCCGGCAGTCGGCCGCCGCCCCGAAGGCCTGGCTCGCGAACGACCGGCTGATCTGCTCCTCGAACAGGTCGTAGGCCGCCAGCCCCTGCACGTCGCCGGTCACGATGATGCGCTCGGGCCCGATCAGGTTCGCCATGGCCGCCATGGCCAGCCCGATCGCGTGCCCGGCCCTGGCGAACACCTCGCGCGCCGCCACGTCGCCCGCGTGGGCGGCGTCGATGGCCGCGTCGATGGTCAGCGACGCGTCGCCGGTGGCCTCGCGGACCGCGGCCACGATGGGCGCGGTGCCGGCGATCGCCTCGACGCAGCCGCGTCCCCCGCAGTGGCACGCGGGCTCCTCGCCGCCGACCGGGACGTGCCCGATCTCCCCGGCGACGCCGTGCGAGCCGGCCACGATCCGGTCGTTCACCACCAGCCCACAGCCGATCCCCACCCCCACCGTGACCACCGCGAACGACGACGCACCGATGCCCTCGCCGAACCACTGCTCGGCCACGGTGAGGGACTTGACGTCGTTCTCGAGCGTGACCCGCAGACCCGTCGCCTCGGCGGCCAGCCGGGCCAGCGGCACCTGCCGCCAGTTGAGGAAGGGGGAGTAGCGCACCATGCCGTGCGCCTTGTCCACGTCGCCCGACACGGCCAGGCCCAGCGCGTGACAGCGCTGCCGGTAGGCCGGGTCGGCGGCGAGCAGCTCGGCCACGAGGTCGGCCAGCGTCGCCACCACGTCCTCGGGCGACGAGGCCGTCAGCGGGCGGTGCGCGGCGACGAGCACCTGGGCGCGCAGGTCGGTGACGACGCCGATGAGCTCGTCGTCGGTGATCTTCACGCCGGTGAAGAACTCCCGGTCCGGCTTGATGGCCAGCGGGCTGGCCGGACGGCCCGCGCCGGGCCCCGGCCGGTCCGTGGCCTCCAGCTCTTCCAGATAGCCCGCCTCGATGAACGGGCGCGCCGCCTTGGTGACGGCGGCGGACGACAGCCCCGTCCGCCTGGCGATCTCCACCCGGGAGACCGGCCCCTGCGTCAGGACCATGGTGAACACGGTGGCCGCCGCGGGAGTGGTGAGCGGTGCAGGCATGATGGGCATCGTAACACTAATTAACTTCGTTAAGAATTGATTCGAAGGGCCCATCGATCTAGGCTCCGGGGCATGCCTTCGGTGACCTTCGACGCGGCCAGCCGTACGTATCTGCTGCCTACCTCAACCACCAGCTACGTCCTCGGGCTCGACGCCGACGATACCCCCGTCCACCTGCACTGGGGACCTCTTCTGACCCAGGAGCAGGCGGCGTCGCTGCCGCGCCCGGCGGCACCTCCCGCGAGCAGTTTCGACGGCGCAGGACCGGCCGAGGAACTCGGCACCGAGGCGGGAGCCCGCTTCGGCACTCCGTCGCTGCAGATCGCCTTTCCCGATGGGTCCCGGGGCGTCGACTGGCGCCATCTCGGTCACACGATCGACGGGGGACACCTGACGGTCCACTTCCGGGACGCCGTCCAGCCGTTCGAGGTGGACCTGCACTACCGGGTGCGCGGCGACGTCCTGGAACGGTGGACCGCGCTGCGCTCCGAGGTGCCCGTGACGATCCTGCGGTGCGACTCGGCCGCGTGGAGCGTTCCGCCGCTGCCCGGTTACCGGCTCAGCCACGCCGTCGGCGGGTGGAGCGCCGAGCACGGGCTGCGCCGTACCGACCTCACCGTGGGCGAGACGACGCTGACCAGCAGGCGTGGGCTGAGCAGCCACCACGCGAACCCGTGGCTCACCGTCGACGGCGGCGACGCGGGCGAGCGCCACGGCGAGGTGTGGAGCTGCGCGCTCGCCTGGAGCGGCAGCTGGCGCATCACGGTCACCCGCGACCCCTCGGGGAACGCGGGGTGGACGGGCGGGTTCGGCCACGAGGGCCTCACCTGGCGGCTGGAGCCGGGGGAGGAGTGGGTGACGCCGGTGTTCGCCGGCGTCTACGCGCCCGACGGGTTCGGCGGGGCCAGCCGCCGCTGGCACGACCACGTCACCGGGTACGTGCTGCCCGAGCCGGACGAGCTGCGCCCGGTGGTCTACAACGCCTGGGAGGCCGTCGGGTTCGACGTGGCCGAGTCGAACCAGAAGGAGCTGGCCGCGCTCGCCGCCCGTGCGGGGGTGGAGCTGTTCGTCATGGACGACGCGTGGTTCGGCGGGCGCACCGGCGACAGCGCTGGGCTCGGCGACTGGTGGCCGAACCCGGACCGCTTCCCCTCCGGGCTGGCCCCGCTCATCGACGAGGTGCACGGGCTGGGCATGCGGTTCGGCCTCTGGGTCGAGCCCGAGATGGTCAACCCCGACAGCGACCTCTACCGCGCCCACCCCGACTGGGTGCTGCACATGCCCGGCCGCCCGCGCACGCTGCTGCGCAACCAGCTCGTCCTCAACTTCGCCCGGCCCGACGTCGCGGACTGGGCGCACAAGTGGCTCCACCGGCTGGTCGGCGACCACGGCGTGGACTTCCTGAAGTGGGACTTCAACCGGGCCTTCACCGAGGCGGGCTGGCCCGGCGCCGCCGACCAGGACCGGCTCTGGATCGACCACGTGCGAGCCGTCTACTCGATCATGGACCGGCTCCGCGCCGACCATCCGCACCTGCGCATCGAGGCGTGCGCGGGTGGCGGCGGCCGTACCGACCTGGGCATGCTGGCCCGTACCGACCAGGTGTGGACCTCCGACAACACCGACGCCCACGACCGCGTCGCCATCCAGCACGGCTTCAGCCAGATCTACCCGGCCCGCGTGATGGCCGCCTGGGTGACCGACAGCCCGAACCCGCTCACCCGCCGCGTCACCCCGATCAGCTTCCGCTTCCACGTCGCCATGGCCGGCGCGCTCGGCCTCGGTGGCGACCTGCTGAAGTGGAGCCCGGCCGAGCTGGCCGAGGCGGCCGCGCTGGTCGCCGTCTACAAGGACATCAGGCCCGTCGTCCAGCTCGGGCGGCAGGACAGGCTCGAGTACGGGGTGCAGTACACCTACGGGGACCGGACGGTCGTCCTCGCCTGGCGGGGACCCGTCGCGCACGGGACGCCGCACGTGCCGCTCCGCCTGGCCGGGCTCGACCCGCTGGGCCGCTACCGCGACGAGGACACCGGGCAGCTGCATCACGGAGCCTTGCTGATGTCGGCGGGCCTGCGGCCGGACCTGCCTCCGGGCGACTACGCCAGCGCACTGATCCGCCTGCGCTCGGTGTAATCGGCCCTGGTTCATCCGATTGATGAAAGGCCGCGCAGGGCAAGCTGGGCGGCGCGCACGGCCGCCTCCTCCGCCTGCTCCAGCGACCCGCCCCGGTTGATGGTGGAGATGACCGCGAGCTTGGTGGCGCCGATCAGCGCGCCCACGGCCGCCGCCGCGTCCACGGGGTCGAGCTCGTCGGAAAAGGCGTCCTCCAGCGCCCGCGCCAGCTGGAGCTGACTGTCGAACAGCAGATGCAGCGCCCGTGCCTGCAAGGAGGGGACGGTCATGATGAGCCGCATCCGCAGGGGCGCGTCCAACAATCGGAAGTCGTCGTCGCTCGCCCACTGCAGGCTCGCCCGTACGAGCCGCAGCAGCAGGTCGCCCACGTGCTCGCCGGGCATCCTGGACGCGATCATCTCCGTGGCCAGTGCCATGCGCGACGCGCCGTCGAAGAACAGCACGTCCTCCTTACTGGCGAAGTAGCTGAAGAACGTCCGCGTCGACACCTCGGCCTCGGCCGCGATCTCGGCCAGCGTGGTCTCCTCGAAACCCTTCTCGTCGAACAGCCGGAGCGCGGCATCGATCAGCGCCCGGCGTGTGCGCTGCTTCTTGCGCTCCCGTAGTCCCACCATGCCGGGAACTGTACCGCCAAAGTTAGGGATTTTCATCCATTGAAGTTTTGCAGTGAATGAGGTTTTCTGGGGGAGTTGACCACGCGAAAGGAGTCACATCATGTCGGACCTGACCCTCACCACCACCCGCCAGCGCCCCTTCGACCCGCCCGACGAAATCGCCGAGCTACGAGAACAAACGCCGATCCACCGCATGACCTACGCCGACGGGCACCTCGGCTGGATCGTGACCAGCTACGCCGCCGCCCGGGCCATACTCGCCGACGCGCGCTTCAGCAACCGCCCCGAGCTCATGCACCCGCTGATCCCGGCCCGGATGGAGCTCGCGGGGGACCAGGCGCTCCGCGTGCCGCCCGGGTTCTTCCTGCGCATGGACGCCCCCGAGCACACCCGCTACCGCAAGCTGCTCACCGGCCAGTTCACCGTGCGCAGGATGAAGGAGCTGGAGCCGAGGATCGCCGAGATCACCGACAGCTGCCTGGACGCCATGGAGGCCGCGGCCAAGCCGGTGGACCTGGTGCAGGAGTTCGCGCTGCCCATCCCGTCGCTGGTGATCTGCGAGCTGCTCGGGGTGCCGTACGAGGACCGGGCGCAGTTCCAGGAAGACACCAAGGTGCTCGTCAACCTGGAGATCAAGGCCGAGGACGCCATGGGCGCGATGACGCGCATCTCCGCGTACCTGTACGGGCTGATCCAGCGCAAGCGCGCGAAGCCGGAGGACGATCTGCTCAGCGGGCTGATCGAGAACGGCGAGCTGAACGACGAGGAGCTCACGGGCGTCGCGTTCCTGCTGCTGGTGGCCGGCCACGAGACGACCGCGAACATGCTCGGCCTCGGCACGTACGCGCTGCTCACCAATCCCGCCCAGCTCGCCCTCATGCGCGATGACCCGTCGGCGGTCGAGAACGGCGTCGAGGAGCTCCTGCGCTACCTCACGATCATCCACCTCGGCCCGGTCAGGAGCGCCCTGGCCGACGTCGAGATCGAGGGCCGGCTCATCAAGGCCGGCGAATCGGTCGCGATCCACCTCCCGGTGGCCAACCGCGACCCGTCCCGCTTCCCGGACGGCGACGCCCTCGACCTGACCCGGCCCGCCACCGGCCACCTCACGTTCGGCCACGGCATCCACCAGTGCCTCGGCCAGCAACTGGCCCGGGCCGAGATGCGCATCGCCTACCCGGCGCTCCTGCGGCGCTTCCCCGGCCTACGCTTGGCCATATCACCGGAGGAGGTGCCGATGCGCTCGGACATGAGCATCTATGGTGTGCACCGCCTCCCTGTCACCTGGTAGGTCAATGATGGAGATCAAGGCAGACACGACGGTGTGCATCGGTGCGGGCATGTGCGCGCTGACGGTGCCGGCGATATTCGACCAGAGCGAGGAGGAGGGGACCGTGGTGGTCCTCGACTCCACCCCACCGGCCGAACTGGAAGACGCCGTCCGCCGCGCGGTGACGCTGTGCCCGTCAGGCGCCATCTCGGTGGTCTGAGACAGCCGCCTGCACGGGTTTTCGCTTTGCTGGTTCCTTCCGCGTCGACGGCGGGTGGCTTTTGTCGTACGGACTGGCCGGCCGTGTTACGGCTCGCCCAGCCCGAACCTGCCCCGCCGTCGCCGCGACCGTCTTCTGGTGCGACCGTCTATTGGGCTGACCCTGCTACTAGACCGACCACCTATTGGGCCGACCACCTACCGAATGACCGCCCCACCGGCCCGCTAGCCTCCCCGGTTCCCCGGCCCCACCGGCCCCCCGGTCCCATCCGCCCACCGGCTCTCGGCTGCCGATACTCAGCGCGGACGCGCCACTCTCGGGGACCAGTCGGGCGCGGACCGCTGACCGTGGATCCCTGGGTGGCCTCTGAGCGCGCTGCCCGCTCCTGCGTTAACCGCCCCCGTCGGACGGACTCGCACCAAGGGGGCGGACCCCTGCGCGTGCCCTCCGCGTGCCCTCTCGCGTGTCCCCGGTGTGCCTTTCTACGCGTTCTCTGACCCGTCCAACCTCCGTCCCGCTGCACGTCGACGGACGTATCGTCCGTCCTCCCGCACGTTGATCGAATCTGTGTTCGTAGAACAGGTTGACACCGAGCGTGATCGAAATTATGTTCGACCTAGTGGCGTGAGGCTCGCGGCTCACGTCGTAGGACCTGGTCGCGGGCCGTTCGCTTCCCCCAAGCGAGACCCGCGATCAGGCTCCAGGGCGAAGGGCGTGTCCTCGTCGTCGGCGGAGACGAGTGGGCGCGTCCTGGCCGGACGGGGTGCGGGGAAGCTCCTCGTCCGGCCAGCCCGGCGGAATTGTCGGTGGGGTCTGCGAATCTGGCTTCACCGGTGGAGACGCCGGGAGCCGCCATGACTCCAAGGAGGCGCGCAAGATGGCACCAAGGCTCAGCGATACGCAGGGGCCCCGGCTGTCGCCCGCAGTTAGGGCGCACCTGACGGATTCACATTCCTGCCTGGCGGAGGCGACAGCCGCTCGCACCCCGGCATCCCGATACGTGGCAGCGCACCTTGCAGCCCTACGAGCGGCGGCGGCGATCCTGGCCGCCCGTCCACGTCCCATGGAAGGCCGCAGGCGCCGCCTGCGCAGCGCCTGGGAGCTGCTCCCGGAGGCGGAGCCCAAGCTCGCGGAATGGGCCGCCTACTTCTCGGTGAGCGCCGCCAAGCGCGCCGCCGCCGAGGCCGGCATGGTCCGTGGCGTCAGCGCGGCCGACGCGGACGAGCTCCTGGCCGAAGCCGACACCTTCGTCGCCGTGGTCCAGGACATCCTGGGCGTCCCTGCTCAACCCCAGCTCCCGGTCGAGGTCCCCCTGGCCGGCTGACCACACCGCTCGCGCCGCCGACATCGGCGGCGAGTGGGCAGCC
The DNA here is from genome assembly GCF_020215705.1 of Nonomuraea aurantiaca. Lineage (GTDB taxonomy): Bacteria > Actinomycetota > Actinomycetes > Streptosporangiales > Streptosporangiaceae > Nonomuraea > Nonomuraea aurantiaca. The sequence goes on from NZ_JAIWNB010000020.1 coordinate 184,770, forward strand.
GGACAGCTCGAACACGAGCGAACACACCGACCCAGGCGAAGGCCAGCAGACCATCCCGACCAAGAACGACCACGCCAACCCGGTGGAAGCAGAGCACGACTCCTGAAGCATGCTCCTGTGGCCCATCCGTTCCTCCATGGCCGCGCGGCCGAACTCGAGGATGTCTCTGGCGTCACCCGGCTCCCGGACCGACTCTGACCTGAGCAGGACTCCTGATGAGTTCCTTGAGGCGGCCACTGAGGCTGCGGTACCCCTGCCTGTCGATCCGGACCAGGTCTCCGGCACGCAGCCGGCTGACAGAGGGGCAGCAGCGTCTTGGCGGCCTGGGGATCGGCCAGATAGCCGGGGCCGGTCTGGCGGCCACGGCCCCCGCCGGGTCTGACACGGCCTGGCCGTGACCACGGCCCCGCGGTGGCGACGGACCCCGCGTGGCCACCGCAGGGCCGTGTTAGGCCGACTACAGCGGGCTGGGCCGCACTCGCCCGCTACCGCGAGGCTCCTCGGCCCTTGTCCGACCTCGTCAAGGCCGTGTTACGCCACTCACGGCAGAAGGGGCGGCGTCGCCGCCGCGTCTCGTCCGTTGTGCGCTAAGTCTCATCCGCGGGTTGTTACGCCGGATACGCGGCTGGTGTCTCCATGTCGAGTCCACAACACGAGGGAGACATGATGAACGGCAACGTCGAGGTGGTCGTGATCGGTGGCGGGTACGGGGGAGTGACGGCGGCCAATCGCCTGGCTCGGCGCGATGGCGTGTCGGTGACCCTGGTCAATCCGCGTCCCGACTTCGTCTCGCGGATCCGCCTGCACCAGCTCGTGACCGGCTCCGATGACGCGGTCGAGGACTTCGGTGAGGTCCTGGGCGGGAACGTCCGGCTGGTGGTCGACACCGCGACCTGGATCGACGCCGCAGAGCGCCGGGTGTCGCTGGCGGGCGGTGGCACGCTCTCGTACGACTATCTCGTCTACGCGGTGGGCAGCGGCGCCGCCGATCCCGGCGTGCCCGGAGCGGCGGAGTTCGCTCATTCGGTGTCGACCATCGAGGGGGCGCGACGACTGCGGTCGGCGCTGGCCGCGACGCCCGCGACGGCTCCGGTGACCGTGGTCGGGGCCGGCCCGACCGGCCTGGAGACCGCGGCCGAGCTGGCGGAACTGGGCCGCAAGGTCACCCTGGTCTGCGGCAATGTGCTGGGCCCCTACTTGCATGCCCGAGTCCGCCGTCTGGTCTCTCGCCGGCTCGCCGAGCTGGGCGTGACCGTCCTCGAAGGTCCCCGCGCGCGAGTGACGGAAGTGACACGCGAGGCGATACGGCTCGACGACGGCCGCGAGCTGCCCAGCGTGGTGACGATCTGGACCGCGGGATTCCGTGTCCCGGACCTGGCCGCCCGCAGCGGGCTGCGCACCGACGCCCAAGGCCGCCTGCTCACCGACACGACGCTGACCAGCGTGGACGACGTGCGCATCGTCGCCGCTGGGGACGCGGCGGCGATGACGGACCGGCCGTTCCGGATGAGCTGCCAGGCCGCCGTGCAGCTGGGCCCGGGGGCCGCCACCACGATTCTGCGCCGGATCGCGGGGAGAACACCCGCTCCCGTCCGGTTGCTGTTCGCCGGGCAGTGCCTCAGCCTCGGCCGAAACGAGGGCGTCACCCAGTTCTCCTACCTGAACGACAGGGTGAACGCGCTCCACATCAGCGGGCGGCTCGGTGCCCCCGTCAAGGAGATCGCCTGCCGGTTCACCCTCAATCAGTTGGTGTCCGGGGCACGCAAGGCCACCTCCCGCGCATCCCACGGCGACAGCGACGACCGCCTGGAAAACGCCTCAGCCTGAACACCGCACGACGCCGTCCAACACCCGACGCGCCAAGTCCTTTCGTCGGGTCGGCCCGACGGGGTCCGGCCCAAGGAGGACCGAGCCGGAGTGACGGCACACAACGCCGCGGCCTCGTGTGCCGTGGCCGGGCACCGAAGCGACATTCCCACCAGCCCGCTCACTCCACCTGGCCTGATCAGTGGGGAGGCTGCTGCCGATGACCCCGTCATCGGACCGGGTACATATCCACGGTCTGCTTCCGGCGTGTGAGGCCGACCACGAGAGAGTGAAGCGCACGACATGAACGACGACGTCACCGACCCCGCGACCGAGGCCTTCGTCGCCCACCGAGACCTGCTGTTCACCGTCGCCTACGAGATGCTCGGATCGGCGGCGGACGCCGAGGACGTCCTCCAGGAGGCCTGGCTGCGGTGGGCGAAGGTCGACCTGGCGCAGGTGCGGGACCAGCGCGCCTACCTGGTACGGATCACGACCCGGCAAGCACTCAACCGGCTACGGACCCTCCAACGGCGCAAGGAGGCCTACGTCGGCCCCTGGCTGCCCGAGCCCCTGCTCACCGCGCCGGACGTGGCCGAGGACGTCGAACTGTCCGAGAACCTCTCGCTGGCACTCATGTTCATCCTTGAAACCCTCTCACCGACCGAACGCGCCGTCTTCGTGCTGCGCGAGGTCTTCGACTTCGGCTACGACGACATCGCGGCCGCGATCGGCAAGAGCCCCGCCGCCGCACGCCAGATCGCCTACCGCGCACGCCGGCACGTCGACGCCCGCCGACCGTCCACACCGGTTTCCCCGGAAGAGACCCGGGCAGCGCTGGATTCGTTCCAGTCCGCGCTCGTGACCGGGGACCTGCGGGGGCTGCTCGACGTACTCGCCCCGGATGTTGTTTTCGTCAGCGACGGCGGCGGCCTCAAGCTGGCGGCCCTGCGGCCGGTGGTCGGTGCCGACAAGGTGCTCAGCTACATGGCCGGCAGTCTCGGCAAAGCCGGCGGCACCTTCACCAGTGAGCCCACGACGGTCAACGGCAATCCCGCACTCATCCTGCGCCTGGACGACGTGATCGACGGCGTGCTGGCCTTCCGCGTGGACAACGCCCGCGTCACGGGCCTCTACTACGTCCGCAACCCCGAAAAACTCACCCGCGTCGAGTCCGAAACCCTCCTCACCTCCCGCTGACTCTCCCCCCGACGCGGCAGACGAGCCCCCCGCACGATCAGCCGGACGACCAGCACGAGCACCCCGCCCCGGGCTCACACCAGCCCCACTGACCAGCGCTTTTTATGGGAGCCCAGGCAAGTGCCGCCTGCCGAAGGGGCGAGGAGAGTCTTCTCCTTCCCGCCGGCCGCTCCCTCTAGAGAAAGTAAGAGCAGACGCATGTCCCACGCCTACCGCAACGCTGTCATCCCCGAGCGAGTCGTGAACCTGGACGAGGCCCGACACCGGCATGGCGCGATGGCCGACCACGCGGCCCAGCTGGTCATGGCCGGAGACCCGCTGGCCGACGCCGTGATCGCCGAACTCGACCAGCTGGGCAAGGAAGGCCGCCGCATCCTCAACCGGGGACTCGCCGAGGGTCTTGCCGGCCTGGGCGAAGAGCCGCCCAGGGCCATCGAGGCACTGCTACGGCAGCTGGAGACGGTGCCTTCCTGGGTCGATCCCGCGCTGCTGGACCGTGGTGAGGTCGCCCTGTTGTCGGTGCCCCAGCCGTGGTTCGAAATCTGCGCGATCAGCAGCGCCCTGGTGCACACCTATGTCTCGCCCGCCATCGCGCGGCTGCTGGCGCAGACGGGACAGCTGACGAAGATGGCCTCCCGCCGACTCGTCGAGACCGGGATGTGGGGGCGTCAGAGCACGCTGCCCGGAGGTCTTCACCGAGGAGCTCCCGGCTACATCAGCACCGCGCAGGTCCGCCTGCTGCATGCGCGGGTACGAGCCACCGCTCTCCAGCGCGGCTGGGACACGGCCGTCTGGGGCCTCCCAATCGGGCAGACCGACATGGCCCGCACGTGGCTGGACTTCACGCTCACCCCCTTCACGGCCCTCGCGGCGGTCGGTATCGAGCTGAGTGCCGAAGAACAGAAGAGCCTGTACCAGTACTGGGCCTACGTCGCCTATCTGCTCGGGATCGATGAACGCTTCTACCAGGGCGTCACGGACCACGCCGGCGCTCGTCGTCTGCAGAACCTGCTGGACATGACGAACGCTGAGCCGGACGACAACTCGCGTGCGCTGACCGCGGCCATGGTCAGCGCCACGGCGAGCGCCATGGCCTGCGCACCCAACCCCCTGATGGCCGAGGACCGACTCCGCGACCTCCTCCACGGCCTGCTGCGGCGTGCCTTCGGCACCGAGCTCTCCGACCACCTGGGCATCCCTGAATCGGACAGCACTCCGCTGCTGCCGCTGGTCGCGCTCCTCAACAGCCAGGCCAGGCGCTGGCAGACCTTCACGGCCGGCTCCGCCGAGACGGCCCGCCGCGAGAACGCGCAAAGCCCCGGCCCTGATGAAGCCTTCCGCCTTCCCGGCGGCACCGCTTACGAGCAGAACATCGCCGTGCCCACCACGGCATGAACGATCCTCGCGCTGCCCGGCCTGCGAACCACCGCCCCGAGGCGATACGTCCCATCGCGTGGTGGAACCGCCTGGACGTGTGACCATGTCGGCGCCTTGCGGCGGGGACGCACCGGACGCAACCGCGCGGCGACGAAGGCGAGCGGTGTTCCGCCTTCGTCGCCGCGTCGATCCGCTTCGCCCTGAGTGCTCCGATCCGCTCCCCGTGCCGCAACCTGCTCGCTCCGCGGGGCCCGACCTGCTCGGCGTACGAGTCCCGCCCGGTCTGCCCGTACGTCCTCAGCAGCCCGTCAGGAGGTGGTTCACATCGGATCGCACAGCGGTACGGTGCTGTAATCCTCGCCGGTCACCGGCCGGATGTCCTGCCAGACCACCCACTGGGCCTGGCCCGTGTGCTCGGTGCCGTCATCGGTGTTCAGCGTCTGCGGGGGCCATAGCAGGAATCCCCACCGCTCTCCTTCCGTATCGCCCCACGCCAGCAGATAACGCGCCTCGCCGCCGCAGTCGGTGGTCGAGAACGTCGTCGCGGCATGTTCGACGATCGGTGGCCGCCACAACCCTGGTAGGCCTTTCATGTCGAGATGCATTGATCCAGTATACGAACTGGCGTTCGATATAGCTAGGAGAACGCGCCGTTTCCCAGCCCTGTCTGGGCGAACGCGGTGGGACTCTGGACGGCCAGACTCCGCCGGACCTGCGCGGCTGGGCCGACGCGTGGGCGCGGTGGAGGTGCGGTGGATTTGCGCGAGGATACGGCGGCGGCATTCGCACAAGATGTGGCGGTGGGATCCGTGCGCGACGTCGCGGTGGGATTCGCGCGGGGGCGTGCCGCTAGGCCCTCGCCGATGAACTCGCGCGGCGGGGCCTGCAGGGTCGTGACGAGCCGGCAGACACGAGGCGTCCTACCGAGGTTCTCAGCCTGGCCGGTGCCCGCGCCTGGCCGGACGAAGCGCGTCCTCGTGCTCCCGTACGGAGGTTCACCGTGCCGCCGTACGGGAGACGTCAAGACGAAAAAGCGGGACGCGCCCGTCACATGGCGCGCCCCGAGACGCAGGAGTGGTCAGAAGGACTCGACGGCGCGGCGGGCCTCCGCGTCGAGGACGCCCCAGCTGATGAGCTCCTCGGTCAGCTCACTCGGCGACTTGTCGTAGATCACGGCCAGGGAGCGCAGGTCCTCCTGGCGGATCGACAGGACCTTCCCGTTGTAGTCGCCACGCTGGCTCTGGATGGTGGCCGCGTAACGGGCGAGTGCCCCGGCCTTCTCCTTCGGCAGCGTCGCAAGACGTTCCAGGTCGATGACAAGCTTCGGTGTCGGGCCGAGCGGGCTCGGCGCGGCCCCGCCGGGCAGCAGCTCGGAGACGGGCACCCCGTAGAAGTCGGCAAGCTCGGCAAGTTTCTGAACCGTTACAGCACGGTCGCCACGCTCGTACGAGCCCACGACCACGGCTTTCCACCTGCCACGCGACTTCTCTTCGACTCCATGCAGGGACAGGCCCTGCTGGGTGCGGATGGCGCGGAGTCGTGCACCCAGCGACTTTGCGTACTCAGACGGCATCGTGTGGCCCCCCGGCTCTCGTATGTAGCGCTCTCAGTAGATTGTGCTCCCTTGCGGCGAATGCCCCGGCCACCGGGGGGTGTGTGCCGTGTTAGGCACCATCGGTAGCCATGGCTCTGGGTTTACCCCATAACGCCGCGCAGTGTGGTTACGCACAGTGACGGTAAAGGGGCGGGCGCCGAAGGTCAAGCTGATTGGAAAAAAGATGCCGAATCCGATCCGGGATGGAACGACTTAATAGCCCCTCTTGTCCCATGAGTAACAATACTTCGTCACTGTTTGCCCAGTGACATGCATGGTGGAAATCACCGCTAAACCATGTCAGTGATCGCGTGGAGCCCGAGGTGAGAGGCCTTGAGAAGGGCCGACGAGGGCCGGCCAAGAGCCCGGCGAGGGCGGCCGAGAGTGCGGTGCGGGCCGGCCAAGGGCCCGGCGAGGGGCGGCCAAGAGCGCGGTGAAGGGCGGTCCGGCGGACGATGTGGCGCCGGGGTCAGGGTTGACGCGTTAGGATCATGACCGGACACGTGGCCGCACGGACGATCTTCAGTGACGTGTCCCCCAGGAACACCCGCCGCAACGGCCCCGCGTTGCTGGAGGCGCAGATGAGCAGTTCGCCCGGCGACCACGACGTCTGGCCCATGGCCTGTGCCACGTCGCGGCCCTCCAGGATCTCGAACTCCGCCCGGATGTGCCGCCGCTGCCCGGTGGCCGCCGCCTGCAGGTCGTCCGCCACCTGGTCGCGCAGCCGCGTGAGCATGTCCTCCTCGATCTTGGCGCGGCGGGCGCCGCGGATCAGCAGGGTGACCAGCCGCAGCGGCACGTCGAGGATGACCGCGGCCTGGGCGGCGTCGCGCACCGCGGCGTCGGCGCACGGGCCGCGGCGGTAGGCGACGGTGATCCGCTCGACGGCCGGGGGCAGTGCGTCCGCGTAACCGCGCGGGGCCAGCATGACCGGCACCGTCGAGGAGTGCAGCAGCTGGTCGGCGGTGCTGCCGACGGAGATGCGGCCCCTGCCGCCGCCCGGCGCGGAGCCGATCACGACGACGTCGGCCGCGCGTTTGCGGGCCAGCTCCACCAGCCCGCGCCCGCTGCCCTTGTTGGTGTGGACGACGTAGTCGGCCTTGTCGCCGGTGAGCGCCCGGGCCTGCCCGAGCGTGGCCTCCGCCTGTTCCTGCAGATACTTGCGCCACTCGGTCAGGTCGGCGCGCGCGGGCCCCGGCGTGGTCCACGCGGGCGGCTGCACGTACGCCACCGTCAGCTGCCCCTTGACCTGTCCGGCCAGGAGCACGGCCAGCGCCAGCGCGTCACGCCCTCTCGGCTCGGGGATGAATCCGGCCAGTACGCTTTCGAGCTTCATTGGGGCACCTCGGTGTTCAACCGCGAGTGGCGATAGCCGTACAGGAAGTAACAGATCAGGCCCACCAGCATCCAGAGGCCGAACGCCTGCCAGGTGACCCCGGCGAGACCGGCCATGACGATGACGCAGAAGATCGTGCCGAGTATCGGCGTGGCGGGGAAGAGCGGCGTGCGGAAGCTGCGCGGCAGCTCGGGGCTGCGGTAGCGGAGCACGAGCACGCCGATGTTGACGATGGCGAAGGCGAACAGCGTCCCGATGCTCGTGGCCTCGGCGAGCTGGCCCAGGGGCACCAGCCCGGCCAGTACGGAGATGAACGCCGCCACGATGAGTGTGTTGGCGACGGGGACCTGGTGGCGCGGGTTCACCTTCTGGAAGATGTGCGGGATGAGCCCGTCGCGGGACATGGCGAACAGGATGCGGGTCTGGCCGTAGATGACGGTCAGGACGACGCTGGCGATGGCCACGACCGCCCCGAAGGAGACGATCAGGCCCGGCCAGGTGGCACCGGTGGCGAGGTCGACGATGTAGGAGAGGCTGGCTTCGGTGCGCTCCGGGTCGAAGTCGGTCCACGGCATGGCGCCGATCGCGGCCACGGCCACCACGACGTAGATGATCGTGACGATGGCCAGCGACAGGATGATCGCCAGGGGCAGGTCGCGCTTGGGGTTCTTGGCCTCCTCGCCGGCGGTGGAGGCGGCGTCGAAGCCGATGTAGGAGAAGAACACCTGCGAGGCGGCGGCCGTGACGCCCGCGACGCCCATGGGCGCGAACGGCGAGAAGTGCCCGGCCCTGAACGCGGAGAAGGCCACCACGCAGAAGAAGATCAGCACGGCGACCTTGATGAGCACGAACACGGCGTTGGCCGTGGCGCTCTCCGACGCCCCGCGCAGCAGCAGCCAGGTGGCCAGCAGCACGATGAGGATCGCGGTGACGTTGACCACGCCGCCGTCCTGGCCGGGGGAGCGGGTGATCGACGCGGGCAGCTCCCAGCCGAACAGGCCCTTCAGGAAGGAGTTGAGGTATTCGCCCCAGCCGACGGACACCGCCGCGACCGACACCGCGTACTCCAGCATGAGGCACCAGCCGCAGATCCAGGCGACGATCTCGCCCAGCGTCGCGTACGCGTAGGAGTAGGACGAGCCGGACACCGGGATCGTGCCGGCCAGCTCCGCGTACGACAGCGCGGAGAACAGCGCCGTGATCGCGGCCAGCACGAAGGCCAGCACGACGGCGGGACCCGCCTTCGGCACGGCCTGGCCGAGGATGACGAAGATGCCGGTGCCGAGCGTGGCGCCGACGCTGAACAGCGTGAGCTGCCACAGCGACATCGTGCGGCGCAGCTCACCGCCCTCGCCGTGGCCGCCTTCGGCCACGATCTGGTCGGTGGGCTTGATGCGGAAGAGCCGTTGGGCGAGTGCCACTCGAAACCTCCTAGAGCCCTAAAGCGTGCTGGTCAGCGGCCAGCGTGCGTTCGGCGTGACGATCGTGCCCGCGGTGCCTTCCAAGATCTGCTCCGCCTGCCCGAGCTCGCCGATGGCCGCCATGTCGCCGGTGGTCTCCACGAAACGGCAGACCGCTTCCACCTTCGGCCCCATGGAGCCCGCTGGGAAGTCGAGGGCGCGTAGTTCGTGCGGGGTGGTGTTCGCGAGCTCGCTCTGGTGCGGTGTGCCGAAGTCCCTCAGTACGCGCGGCACGTCGGTCAGGATGAGGAAGGCGTCGCATTCGAGCGCCTCGGCCAGCATCGAAGCCGTGGAGTCCTTGTCGATGACCGCCTCGACACCGGACAGGCGGCCGTGCTCGTCGCGGATGACCGGGATGCCACCGCCGCCCGCGCAGATCACCACGACCCCCTCGCGGACCATCTTGCTGATCAGCCGCGTCTCCACCACGCGCTGCGGGGTGGGGGAGGGGACGACGCGCCGCCAGTCGTGGCCGTCGGCGGCGACCGTCCAGCCGTACTCCTTGGCCAGCTTCGTGGCCTCGTCCTGGTCGTAGACCGGGCCGACGAACTTGGTCGGGTTCTCGAAGGCCGGATCGACGGCCGACACGAGCGTCTGCGTCACCATGGCCAGGACCTGCCGGCCGGGCAGCGCGTTCTGCAGGGCCTGCAGCATCCAGTAGCCGATCATGCCCTGCGTCTCGGCGCCGAGCGTGTCGAACGGGTAGGGCTTGGTCAGGCGGGGGTCGTTGGCGCTCTCCAGCGCCAGCAGGCCCACCTGCGGCCCGTTCCCGTGGGTGATGATCAGCTCGTGCTTCTCCGCGAGCTTGGCCAGCGTCTTGGCCGCGTGGGCGACGTTGGCGATCTGCGGCTCCACGTCCGCCCGCTGGCTGCGCCGGAGCACCGCGTTGCCCCCCAGGGCGACGATGACCCTCATCGGTCAGATGCCGTCTCGCTCGAGCGGGCAGCTCATGCAGCGCGGCCCGCCGCGCCCCCTGCCGAGCTCGCTGCCCCGGATCGTGATGACCTCGATGCCGTTGTCGCGCAGGAAGTTGTTGGTCGTGGTGTTGCGCTCGTAGGCGACGACCACGCCCGGCTCGATGGCCAGCGCGTTGCAGCCGTCGTCCCACTGCTCCCGCTCGGCGGCGTAGACGTCCTGCGTCGGCATGAGGACCTTGATGTCGTCCAGGTCCAGGGCCCGCGCGATGGCCCGGTGCATGTCCTCCGGCGGATGGTCGGTGACCTTGAGCTCCTTCTCGGTGTCGCCCGGCTCGATCGTGTACGAGGGCAGCATGCCCAGCCCCGCGTACTTGGTGAACACGCCCACGTCCACCATGGTCATCACGGTGTCGAGGTGCATGAACGCGCGGGCCTTCGGCACGTTCAGCACGACGATCTTCCGCGCGGAGCCGGCCTGGAACAGCCGCTGCGCGAGCATTTCGATGGCCTGCGGCTGGGTGCGCTCGCTCATCCCGATCAGCACCACGCCGCGTCCGAGGACCAGCACGTCACCGCCCTCCAGCGTGGCCGGGGCGATCGACTGGCCGGGCAGCCACACGTTGTAGCCGCCCTTCTGCGGCCGGCCGAACCCGTCGGCGAAGGTCGGGTGGAACTCGTAGACGGCCTCCATGTTCACCGTCTCGCGCATGCGCGCCTTCTTCTTCATCGCGTTGATCGAGACGCCGTCGTACACCCAGCAGGAGGTGTCGCGGGTGAACAGGTGGTTCGGCAGGGGCGGCAGGATGAAGTCGTCGTCGCCGGCCGCGTGGTAGGACATCGACTTCGGGTCGCAGCCCGCCTCGACCATCTCGCGTTTGGTGATGCCCCCGGTCAGGTACATCTGCAGGGTCTTGGAGTCCATCGTGTCAAGGGTGTTGCGGATGTCGTCGACGGCCAGGGGGCCCATGAAGCGCTCGTCGAGGATCCCGTCGAGGATGTGCTTGCGCGCTTCGGGGAGCTCGATCGTCTCCCTGAGCAGGTCCGCCAGCAGGTGGATCTTGACGCCGCGATCCCGCAGCACCTGCTGGAACTCCTCGTGCTCCTCCATCGCGCGCTGCACCCACAGCACGTCGTCGAAGAGGAACGCGTCCTTGTTGGTCGGGGTGAGCCGCTTGAGCGCCAGGTCGGGCTTGTGCAGCAGCACCTGGTAGAGCTTGCCCACCTCGGAGTCGACATGGAAGGTCATTGTCCCTGTATCCCCTCGAAGCAGGCGGACGTCAACGCGCTGGCACCGCCCGCGGTGCCCGTCACGTGCCCCGCGCGGACGGTTCCAACACGGAAAGGGCCCGGAAATTACCCAACCGTGGGCGGCCATGGGGAGTAGGTGGCAAGAGTTCTGGCTGGTAGCCCCTGGTACTGTGTGTCACGACCAACACCCTTTTAAGACCCGTCCTGTGAGGCGGGAAAGGTGGTGAGCTCTGCCGTGTCCGACTCCTCAACGTCCGACTCCTCGCCCGACCAGACGCCCCTGTCAAGGGCCGTCCTGGAGAGCCCGGACATCCACCGGGCGCTGACCCGTATCGCGCACGAGATCCTCGAACGAACCAAGGGCGCCGACGGCGTCGTCCTCCTCGGCATCCCGACCCGCGGCGCCACCCTGGCCCGCCGGCTGGGTGACCGCATCGAGCGCTTCGAAGGCGTCAAGATCCCCGTCGGCTCGATCGACATCACGATGTACCGCGACGACCTCCGGCTCCGGCCCGCCCGGCCGCTCGGCCACACCGAGCTGCCGCCCGACGGCATCGACGGCAGGATCGTGGTGCTGGTGGACGACGTCCTGTACTCCGGCCGCACCGTCCGCGCGGCGCTCGACGCGCTCAACGACCTCGGCCGCCCGACCGCCGTACAGCTGGCCACGCTGGTCGACCGGGGCCATCGCGAGCTGCCCATCCGCGCCGACTACGTGGGCAAGAACCTGCCGACCGCCAAGAGCGAGAAGGTGAAGGTCTACCTGCAGGAGACCGACGGGCGCGACGCCGTGCTCCTGATGAAGGAGGACGCCAAGTGAACCGCCACCTCATCTCCGCGGGCGACCTCGGCAAGGACGACGCCCTGCTCATCCTCGACACGGCCGAGGAGCTGGCGAGGGTCTCGGAACGTTCCATCAAGAAGCTGCCGACGCTGCGCGGCCGTACGGTGGTCAACCTGTTCTTCGAGGACTCCACCCGCACCCGCATCTCCTTCGAGGCGGCGGCCAAGCGGCTGTCGGCCGACGTCATCAACTTCTCCGCCAAGGGCTCCAGCGTCTCCAAGGGCGAGTCGCTGAAGGACACGGCGCTGACGCTGGAGGCGATGGGCGCCGACGCGGTCGTCATCCGCCACGGGGCGTCCGGCGCGCCGCACCGCCTGGCCAACTGGGTGCACGGCAGCGTCGTCAACGCCGGCGACGGCACCCACGAGCACCCCACGCAGGCGCTGCTCGACGCCTTCTCCATGCGCCGCCGGCTGGGCGGCCTCGACGGCCGCAAGGTCACGATCGTCGGCGACGTCCTGCACAGCCGGGTCGCCCGCTCCAACGTGCTGCTCCTGGCCACGCTCGGCGCCGACGTCACGCTGGTGGCGCCGCCCACGCTGCTGCCGGTCTCGATCGACACCTGGCCGTGCGCGGTCTCCTACGACCTCGACGCGGTGCTGCCCAAGTCCGACGTGGTGATGATGCTGCGGGTGCAGAAGGAGCGGATGAACGCCGCCTACTTCCCGAGCGAGCGCGAATACTCCCGCCGCTACGGCCTCGACCGCGACCGGTTCGCCAAGATGCCCGACGAGGCCATCGTGATGCACCCCGGGCCGATGAACCGGGGCATGGAGATCGCCGCCGAGGTGGCCGACTCGCCGCGCTCGACCATCGTCGAGCAGGTCGCCAACGGTGTGACCATCCGCATGGCCGTCCTGTACCTGCTGCTCGGGGGAGAGACCTCGTGATCATTCGGAATGTACGGATTCTCGGTGGCGAGCCCGCCGACATCCGGATCGAGGACGGGGTGATCGCCGAGATCGCCCCGCGGATCGAGGGGGAGGCGGCGATCGACGGCGGCGGCGCGATCGTGCTGCCCGGCCTCGTCGACCTGCACACCCACCTGCGCGAGCCCGGCCGCGAGGACGCCGAGACCGTGCAGACCGGCACCCAGTCGGCCGCCCGCGGCGGCTACACCGCCGTGCACGCCATGGCCAACACCTCGCCCGTCGCCGACACCGCCGGCGTGGTCGAGCAGGTCTGGCGGCTCGGCCGGGAGTTCGCCCACTGCGACGTCCAGCCGGTCGGCGCGGTCACCGTCGGCCTGGAGGGCAGGCAGCTGGCCGAGCTCGGCGCGATGGCCGACTCCGCCGCCCGGGTCCGCGTCTTCTCCGACGACGGCAGGTGCGTCGACGACGCCGTGCTGATGCGCCGCGCCCTGGAGTACGTCAAGGCGTTCGACGGCGTGATCGCCCAGCACGCCCAGGAGCCCAGGCTGACCGGCGGCGCCCAGATGAACGAGGGCGTCGTCTCCGGCCGGCTCGGCCTGACCGGCTGGCCGGCGGTCGCCGAGGAGGCGATCATCGCCCGCGACTGCCTGCTGGCCGCGCACGTCGGCTCCCGGCTGCACGTCTGCCACGTCTCCACGGCCGGCTCGGTGGAGATCCTGCGCTGGGCCAAGTCCAAGGGCTGGAACATCACCGCCGAGGTCACGCCGCACCACCTGCTGCTCACCGACGACCTCGTCGAGGACTCGCCGGTCGGCGCCTACAACCCCATCTACAAGGTCAACCCGCCGCTGCGCACCCGCGCCGACGTCGAGGCGCTGCGCGCCGCGCTGGCAGACGGCACGATCGACATCGTCGCCACCGACCACGCGCCCCACCCGGTCGAGGACAAGGAGACCGAGTGGTCGGCCGCGGCCATGGGCATGGTCGGCCTGGAGACCGCGCTCAGCGTGGTGCAGGAGGCCATGGTGGACACCGGGCTGCTCGACTGGGCCGGCGTCGCCGAGCGCATGTCGATCGTGCCCGCGCGTATCGGCCGCCTGTCGGGGCACGGGCAACCGATCGAGGTGGGCGTGCCGGCCAACCTCACGTTGTATGACCCGTCCGTCCGTACAGAGGTGGATCCGTCCGCCTTCGCGTCGAAGAGTCGCAACACGCCGTACGAGGGCATGACGCTCCCCGGCCGGGTCGTGGCGACCTTCCTGCGCGGCAAGCCGACAGTACTTGAAGGGAAGCTGGTGTGACTTCTGCGCTGCTCGTTCTGGAGGACGGTCGCGTCTTCCACGGAACCCCGTATGGCGCCGCGGGCGAGACCTTCGGCGAGATGGTCTTCAACACCGGCATGACCGGCTACCAGGAGACCCTCACCGACCCGTCCTACCACCGGCAGATCGTCGCGATGACGGCCCCCCACATCGGCAACACCGGCGTCAACGACGAGGACCCCGAGTCGGGCCGCGTCTGGGTCGCCGGCTACGTCGTACGCGAGCCGTCCCGCGTGGTCTCCAACTGGCGGGCCAACCGCTCGCTGGACGACTACCTCAAGGAACAGGGCGTCGTCGGCATCGCCATGCCCGGCACCCGCGCCCTCACCCGCCACCTGCGCGAGCGCGGCGCCATGCGCGCCGGGATCTTCACCGATCCGTCCGCGCCGATCGAGGAGCTCGTCCAGCGCGTACGGCGGGCGCCGGTCATGGAAGGCGCGAACCTGGCCGCCGAGGTGGCCACGGACGAGCCGTACGTCGTGCCGGCCATCGGCGCGAAACGGTTCACGGTCGCGGCCGTGGACCTGGGCATCAAGGGCATGACCCCGCACCGGATGGCCGAGCGCGGCTGCGAGGTGCACGTGCTGCCGGCCACCGCCACGTTCGAGCAGATCATGGCGGTGCAGCCGGACGGGGTGTTCTTCTCCAACGGCCCCGGCGACCCGGCCACCGCGGACGTCTCCGCGCTGCGCGGGGTGCTGGAGGCGAAGGTGCCGTTCTTCGGGATCTGCTTCGGCAACCAGCTGTTCGGCCGGGCCCTGGGCCTGTCCACGTACAAGCTGCGTTACGGCCACCGGGGGGTGAACCAGCCGGTCCAGGACGTACGGACCGGCAAGGTAGAGATCTCCGCCCACAACCACGGCTTCGCGGTCGAGGCGCCGCTCGGTGAGCCGTTCGACACCCCCTACGGCCCGGCCGAGGTCAGCCACGTCAACCTCAACGACCGCTGCGTAGAAGGGTTGCGCCTGCTCGACGGGCGCGCCTTCAGCGTGCAATACCACCCGGAGGCCGCCGCCGGTCCCCACGACGCCGCCTACCTTTTCGACGAGTTCTGTGAGGTCATGAACCGTGCCCAAGCGTGATGACATCAGGTCCGTCCTGGTGATCGGCTCGGGGCCGATCGTGATCGGACAGGCGTGCGAGTTCGACTACTCCGGCACCCAGGCCTGCCGCGTGCTGCGCGACGAGGGGTTCCGCGTGATCCTCGTCAACAGCAACCCGGCGACGATCATGACCGACCCCGAGTTCGCCGACGCCACCTACGTCGAGCCGATCACCCCCGAGTACGTCGAGAAGATCATCGCCAAGGAGCGCCCCGACGCGCTGCTGCCGACCCTGGGCGGCCAGACCGCCCTCAACACCGCCGTCGCGCTGCACGAGTCGGGCGCGCTGGAGCGCTACGACGTCGAGCTGATCGGCGCCGACTTCGACGCGATCCAGGCGGGCGAGAACCGCGAGCGGTTCAAGGAGATCGTCGCCAAGGTCGCCCGCGAGCACGGCCTGAACGCGGAGTCGGCCAACTCGGTCGTCTGCCACACGATGGACGAGTGCCTGGCCGCCGTCGCCGAGCTGGGCTACCCGCTGGTCGTGCGGCCCTCCTTCACGATGGGCGGCGTCGGGTCCGGGTTCGCCTACGACGAGTCCGACCTGCGGCGCATCGCCGGCGCCGGGCTGGATGCCTCGCCGACCACCGAGGTCCTCCTGGAGGAGTCGATCATCGGCTGGAAGGAGTACGAGCTCGAGGTCATGCGCGACAAGCATGACAACGTGGTCATCGTCTGCTCCATCGAGAACATCGACCCGATGGGCGTCCACACCGGCGACAGCGTCACCGTCGCCCCCGCCCTGACGCTGACCGACCGCGAATACCAGAACATGCGCGACGTCGCGATCGCGGTCATCCGCGAGGTCGGCGTCGACACCGGCGGCTGCAACATCCAGTTCGCGGTCAACCCGGCGACCGGCCGCATGATCGTCATCGAGATGAACCCGCGCGTGTCCCGATCGAGCGCCCTGGCCTCGAAGGCCACCGGCTTCCCGATCGCCAAGATCGCCGCCAAGCTGGCCATCGGCTACACGCTCGACGAGATCCCCAACGACATCACCAAGGAGACCCCGGCCTCGTTCGAGCCCACGCTCGACTACATCGTGGTCAAGGTGCCGAGGTTCGCCTTCGAGAAGTTCAGGGGCGCCGACCAGACCCTCACCACGCACATGAAGTCGGTGGGCGAGGCCATGGCCATCGGCCGCTCCTTCCCCGAGGCGCTGCAGAAGGCGCTGCGGTCGCTGGAGAAGAAGGACTCCTCCTTCACCTGGGCCGGTCCCCAGCGGCCGAAGGCCGAGCTCATCGAGGAGTCCCGCGTCCCGCACGACGGCCGGCTGCGTACCGTGCAGCAGGCCATCCGGGCCGGCGCCACCGCCGAGGAGCTGTTCGAGGCCACCAACATCGACCCGTGGTTCCTCGACCAGCTGTTCCTGCTGGACGAGGAGGCGCGGACCGTCGGCGAGGCCACCGAGCTGACCGCCGAGGTGCTGGAGCGGGCCAAGCGCCACGGCTTCAGCGACGCGCAGATCGGCGAGATCCGCGGCATCGACGAGGCCCGCGTCCGCGACCTGCGCCACGCGCTCGGCCTGCGGCCGGTCTACAACACGGTCGACACCTGCGCCGCGGAGTTCGCGGCCAAGACCCCCTACCTCTACTCGGCCTACGACGAGGAGAGCGAGGTCCCGTACGGCGAGCGGGAGAAGGTCATCATCCTCGGCTCCGGGCCGAACCGCATCGGCCAGGGCATCGAGTTCGACTACGCCTGCGTGCACGCCTCCTTCGAGCTGTCACGGGCCGGGTTCGAGACCGTCATGGTCAACTGCAACCCGGAGACGGTCTCGACCGACTACGACACCTCCGACCGGCTCTACTTCGAGCCGCTCACCCTGGAGGACGTGCTGGAGGTCGTCCACGCCGAGCAGCAGACCGGCCCGGTCGCGGGCGTGATCGTGCAGCTCGGCGGGCAGACGCCGCTCGGCCTGGCGCAGGCGCTCAAGGACGCGGGCGTGCCCGTGGTCGGCACCTCGCCCGAGTCGATCCACCTGGCGGAGGAGCGCGGCGCGTTCGGCCGGGTGCTCGCCGAGGCGCAGTTGCCCGCGCCCAAGCACGGCACCGCGACGACCGTCGCCGAGGCGCTGGCCGTGGCCGAGGAGATCGGCTACCCCGTGCTGGTCCGGCCCTCGTACGTGCTCGGCGGGGCCGGCATGGCCATCGTCTACGACGACGCGACGCTGACCACCTACATGGCGGCCCAGGAGGGCGGCCATCCGGTGCTGGTCGACAAGTTCCTCGACGAGGCCATCGAGATCGACGTGGACGCCCTGTTCGACGGCGAGGAGCTCTACCTGGGCGGCGTCATGGAGCACATCGAGGAGGCCGGGATCCACTCCGGCGACTCGGCGTGCGCCCTGCCGCCGATCACGCTCGGCAGCAACGACATCAAGCGCATCCGCGCCGCCACCGAGGGCATCGCCCGCGGAGTCGGCGTCCGCGGGCTGCTGAACGTCCAGTACGCCATGTCGGCCGGTGTCCTGTACGTCCTGGAGGCCAACCCGCGCGCCAGCCGTACCGTGCCGTTCGTCTCCAAGGCCACGGCGGTGCCGCTGGCCAAGGCGGCGGCCCGCGTGATGCTGGGCGCCTCGATCGCCTCGCTGCGCGCGGAGGGCATGCTGCCCGCCACGGGCGACGGGGGCACCCTGCCGCTGGAGGCGTCGATCGCGGTGAAGGAGGCGGTGCTGCCGTTCAACCGCTTCCGCGGCGTCGACATCGTGCTCGGGCCCGAGATGCGCTCCACGGGCGAGGTCATGGGCATCGACGAGTCCTTCGGCGTCGCCTACGCCAAGTCGCAGGCGGCCGCGTACGGCGAGCTGCCCATCAAGGGCCGCGCGTTCGTGTCCGTGGCCAACCGGGACAAGCGTGCGATGATCTTCCCGGTGCGGGCGCTCGCCGACCTCGGGTTCGAGATCCTGGCCACCGAGGGGACCGCTGAGGTGCTGCGCCGCAACGGTGTCCATGCCAAGATCGTGCGAAAGCAGAGCGAGGGGCCCGGAGCCGGAGGTGAGCCCACGAGTGTCCAGTACATCCTCGACGGCGAGATCGACCTGATCGTCAACACGCCGTTCGGCAGTCCGGGCCAGTCGGGCCCGCGGCTCGACGGCTACGACATCCGCACCGCCGCCGTGCTGCGCGGCATCCCGTGCATCACCACGGTCGCCGGCCTCGCCGCCGCGGCCGCGGGCATCCAGGCCATCGTGCGGGGCGACGTCGGCGTACGGTCCCTCCAGGAGCACGGGCGGGCGCTGCGGGCGGCAGGGGCGTAGGGCTCGATCGACGGCAGGCTCCCGCGGGAGGTGAAGAGGACTGGCCGGCACTCCGGTGCAGGTGACGGGCACGGTGCTGACGACGCGCCGGGTCGACGCCTACCATGCCCTCACCGTGGTGGCGCCCGGCATCGCCGAGCGCTACCGGCCCGGCCACTTCGTGTCCGTCGCCGTCGGCGGGGCCCACACGTCCATGGTGACGCGGCGGGCCTTCTCCATCCACGACGTCAAGCCCGACTACGGCGGCACGGTGGAGCTCGTCTTCACCGTGCGCGGGCCCGGCACCGCGTGGCTGGCCGAGCGCCGGGCGCGTGACACGATCGACCTCGTCGGGCCGCTCGGCCGGCCCTTCCCGCTGCCCCGCGACCCGGTCCACTGCGTGCTGGTCGGTTCCGAGTACGGCTCGGCGGTGCTCTTCCCGGTGGCCGACCAGCTCATCGAACGCGGCTGCCGGGTCGACTTCGTGCTGGGCGGCGCCAGCGCGGACCGGGTGTTCGGCGCCATGCGGGCCAGGCGGATGGCCCAGACCACCACGCTCACCACCGAGGACGGCTCGCTCGGGCTGCGCGGCAGGGTTACCGACGCGCTGCCCGCGGTGATCGCCGACACGCGGGCGGACGTGGTCTACGCGTGCGCGCCCATGGAGACGCTGCGGGCGGTCACCGCGGTGGCGATGGAGTTCGACATCCCGGTGCAGGTGGCGGTGGAAGAGGCGATGGCCTGCGGGATCGGGGTCTGCATGACGTGCGTGCTGCCGGTCATCGGCGACGACGGCGTGACCCGGATGGTGCGGGCCTGCGCCGAGGGGCCGGTGTTCCGGGGGGAGCGGGTGCGGTTCGAGGACGTGGGGACGATCCCGTTCGACGCGCTGGGGGCGCCCGGGGGGCAGGGCGGTGCTCGCCATGCGGGCTGACATTGATTGCCCGCGCTTTTTCTGCCGCGTCCTGCGCGATCTGGTGGCGCGGCGCCTGTCTGGTGGCTGTTTTTCGGCGGCTTCTCTGCGGTGGGTGAGCTGACTTGTCGGTAGATATGCGTACTTTTCTGGCGCATGTGGAGCTCGCCAACCCCATCACCACCGCCGCCGGCTGTGCCGCCTCGGGCCGCGAGCTGGCCCAGTTCTTCGACCTCCACCGGCTGGGCGCCCTGACCACCAGCTCCATCACCATGGCCCCGCGTGCCGGCCGCCCCACCCCCCGGATGGCCGAGACCCCCTCGGGCATGCTCAACGCCGTCGGCCTCCAGGGCCCCGGCATCGACGCCTTCCTCGAACGCGAGCTGCCCTGGCTGGCCCAGCGCGGCATCAGGACCATCGTGTCGATCGGCGGCGGCACCGTGGCCGAGTACTCGGCGCTGGCCCGCAGGCTGGCCGACGCGCCCGGCGTCACCGCCCTGGAGGTGAACCTGTCCTGCCCGAACATCGAGGACCGCGGCCGGGTCTTCGCCCGCGAGGGCAGCGCCGCCGCCGAGGTGATCGCGTCGGTGCGGTCCATCATGCGGTACGACGTCCCGGTGGTCGCCAAGCTGGCGCCCGACGTGGCCGACATCGTGGCGGTCGCCCGCGCCTGCGTCGACGCCGGGGCCGACGCGCTGTCCATGATCAACAACCCGCTCGGCATGGCCATCGACACCGAGGCGCTGCGGCCCTCGCTCGCGGCGGTGACCGGCGGGCTTTCGGGACCGGCCATCCTGCCCCTTGCCGTACGGTGCGTGTGGCAGGTGCACGCCGCCCTGCCCGGGGTGCCGCTGATCGGCGTCGGCGGCGTGGCGACCGGCAGGGACGCCTTCCAGCTCATCCTGGCGGGCGCCTGCGCGGTCGGGGTGGGGACGGCGCTGTTCCACGACCCCTACGCGTGCCTGCGCATCGAGCGAGAGCTTGAGGACCTGCTGCGGGCACGCGGCTTCCAGCGGCTGGCCGACGCGGTCGGCCTGGCCCACCGTCCGCCGGGGAGCGCCCCCCGGCACCTGCTCGTCGACTCCGAGGAGAGCTCCCCTTGACGCCCGCACCCATCGCCGTCGCCCTCGACGCCCCCGACCTGGAGACCGCCGCCAGGTGGGCCGCCCTGGTGACCCCGCACGTCACCACGGTGAAGATCGGGCTGGAGCTCTATCTGCGCTACGGCCCCGACGTGATCGCCTCGATCCGGGGCGCGAGCGGCGTACAGGTCTTCCTGGACCTCAAGCTGCACGACATCCCCAACACGGTCGCGGCGGCGGCCAGGGCGGTCTCCCGGTTGCGCCCGGCCATCCTCACGGTCCACGCGGCCGGTGGCCCCGCGATGATCCGCGCTGCCGTCGAGGCGGCCCCGGACACCCAGATCGCGGCGGTCACGGTGCTGACGTCGCTGTCGGAGGCCGACCTGAGCCGCATCGGGCTCGCCGGCCCCGCCTCGGACGCGGTCCGCCGCCTGGCCGTCCTGTCGGTCGAGTCGGGCGCCACGGCCCTGGTGTGCTCGCCGCACGAGGTCGTCGACCTGCGGTCGGAGGTCGGGCCGGAGATCACCCTCATCACGCCCGGCGTACGCCCGGCGGGAGCGGACAGCCAGGACCAGGCGCGGGTGGCGACGCCGGAGCAGGCACTGGCGGACGGCGCCGACCTCCTGGTCATCGGCCGCCCGATCACCGCCTCCCCGGACCCGGGCGCCACGGCCGCCGCCATCGCCTCCTCCTTGCGGCGCACGACCCCCTCCTGAAGGGGTTCACGGCCTCCTCAGGAGGGGGTCGTGCTCTGACGGGCCTTGGCGCGCGACTCGGCATGGCCAGGTGGGTGGCTGGTCGCGGCTACGCCGTTGCATGCTCCTGATGGGTTTTCGTGTGCGGCCCAGCGCGACGTGGCACCGGTGAACAGCGGCAAACCGGCCGCCGCCAGTGCCACGGTCGGCCAGGACCTGCGTCTGCGTGCTTGTGCGGCCACCGCGCCCGTCCGCGGTCCACCGCGCTTTGTGCGTCCGCGGCACGCGGCGCCCTGTACGTCCGCGGTCTATCGCGCCTGTGGGGGTTCATCGCGCCCGTATGTGGCTCGTCCCCGCGCGGCTGTGTGCTGCCGCCGTATGGCGGCCCCTACTAGCCAGGCGCGGCCCACCATGCGGCAGGCCGGTCGGTCCGTCAGGCCCATGTCGGCGGTCCTGTCCGGACCGTCGGGCGTCGGTAAGTCAACGGTCGTCGCCGAACTCCGGCGGGCACACCCCGAGGTGTGACTGCCGGTCTCGCGGCCAACCAGGAACCCCTGACCCGTCGAGCCCGTGTGGCGGACGGATGTGCAGTGAGCCCAGCCGTCGTCACCCGGCTGTGGTGGAACCGCTCCCATGGCACACGTCACGGCCGGTGCCCGTGTACGCACGGTGAGCGCTTCCCCATGGGGACGCCGACCCCGGAACGGCGTCCCACAACGACCCGCGCACGGTCGTCAGAACACCCCCACAGGGCATACGGAAGCCCACCTCGGGCGGGGTTTCGGACGTAAACCCGCGCACGTTTCGGACACCTATCCCTGACGGGTGGGTGATCATCATCGTACCCCCACGGCGCTTCCTGTGTGTAAGGAAGAAGTGGGAAGTGGAGGCGATTTGATCAGCAGTCTGTAGTTTTACATACACGGAGAGTGATGAAGTGGATTTTGTGAGGAGAGAAACCGCCATTGACGTTGCTTAGGGGGCGATGACCAGCTAGTTTCCCTTCCCGTCCGAGTACATCGACAGAAATTCGAGGTGACCCGGCGTGGCTCTTCCTCCCCTGACCCCTGAGCAGCGCGCCGCAGCCCTGCAAAAGGCTGCCAAGGCCCGTAAAGAGCGTGCCGAGGTCAAGAACCGGCTCAAGCATGGCGCGGTTTCTCTGGCTGAGGTGCTCAAGGATGGGCAGACCGACGACGTCATCGGCAAGATGAAGGTGTCGGCCTTGTTGGAATCGCTCCCCGGCGTGGGCAAAGTCCGCGCCAAGCAGCTCATGGAGCGGCTAGCCATAGCCGAGTCCCGCCGCGTGCGGGGTCTCGGTGCGAACCAGAGGGCCTCCCTCGAGCGCGAGTTCGGTGGCAACGAGAGCTAATCTCGGTTCCACACGAAAGCGCAGGTTCAACGGGGGGTAGGAAGTGACCGACAGGTCCAGGTCCGGCAGTGTTTGGGCCCATGAGGCAGTCGGATCTGGAACGAGGGTCGGCGACTTCCTCCCCTCGAGTGAACGGCGCCTGACGGTCCTGTCCGGACCGTCGGGCGTCGGTAAGTCAACGGTCGTCGCCGAGCTCCGGCGGGCACACCACGAGGTGTGGCTGTCGGTCTCGGTGACAACCAGGAAGCCCCGGCCCGGCGAGGTGCACGGGCTCCACTACTTCTTCGCCGACGACGAGGAGTTCGACCGGCTCGTGGAGTCGGGGGAGCTGCTCGAGTGGGCGGAGTTCGCGGGCAACAGGTACGGCACGCCGCGCGCCCCGGTGCTCGACCGGCTCGCCGCGGGCATGCCCACGCTGCTCGAGATCGACCTGGAAGGCGCCAGGCAGGTGAGGCAGAGCATGCCGGAGGCCCTGCTGGTGTTCCTGGCTCCGCCCTCCTGGGAGGAGCTGGAGAAGCGGCTGCGCGGCCGTGGCACCGAGCCGGAGGACGTCATAGCCCGCCGCCTTCAGGCCGGGCACGTCGAGATGGCGGCCGAGAAGGAATTCGACCTCACGCTGGTGAACACGAGTGTCAAAGAGGTGTGCCGCCGGCTGATAGCCTTGATGACTGACCCTCAGGGGGTCATCAAAACCACCAACCGAGAGGTCTGACAATCGTGGCAGGAATTGCCCCGGTCGCAGAGGGCATCACCAACCCGCCGATCGACGCGCTGCTCGACATCGTCGACAGCAAGTATTCCCTGGTGATCATGGGTGCCAAGCGCGCCCGCCAGATCAACGCCTACTACTCCCAGCTCGGCGAGGGCCTGCTCGAATACGTCGGGCCGCTGGTCGAGACGCACGCGCAGGAGAAGCCGCTGTCCATCGCGCTGCGCGAGGTGGCCGAGGGCCTGCTCAACGCCGAGCCCATCGAAGGCGCGGTCTGACCCGTTAGATGAAGAAGGTCGTCCTGGGCGTCAGCGGGGGCATCGCCGCGTACAAGGCGTGTGAGCTGCTGCGCCTGTTCACCGAGTCCGGGCACGAGGTGCGGGTCGTCCCGACCCGCGACGCCCTGCGGTTCGTGGGCGAGCCCACCTGGGCGGCGCTGTCCGGCCACCCGGTGACGACCGACGTGTGGGACGACGTTCACGAGGTGCCCCACGTACGGATCGGCCAGCGGGCCGACCTCGTCGTGGTGGCGCCCGCGACCGCCGACGTGCTCGCCAAGGCCGCTCACGGCCTGGCCGGCGACCTGCTCACCAACACGCTGCTGACCGCGCGCTGCCCGGTGGTGTTCGCGCCCGCGATGCACACCGAGATGTGGCAGCATCCCGCCACCCGGGCCAACGTCTCGACGTTGCGCGAGCGGGGCTCCGTGGTCATCGACCCCGCGGTCGGGCGCCTCACCGGCGCCGACACCGGGCCCGGGCGCCTGCCCGATCCCGCCGAGATCTTCCAGATCTGCCTGCGCGTACTGGCCGACCGCCCACGCGACCTGGCCGGGCGGCGGGTCGTCGTCTCGGCCGGCGGCACGCGTGAGGCCATCGATCCGGTCCGCTACCTGGGCAACCGTTCCTCCGGGCTGCAGGGATACGCCCTGGCTCGCACGGCCGTCGCCCGCGGGGCCCAGGTGACGCTGGTGGCCGCCAACGTGTCCCTGCCCGATCCGGCCGGGGCCGACGTGGTGCGGGTGGAGTCGGCGGCCGAGCTGCGCGAGGCGGTGCTGACCGCCTCGGCCGCCGCCGACGTGGTGGTGATGGCGGCGGCCGTGGCCGACTTCCGGCCCGCCGCGCGGCAGGACTCCAAGATCAAGAAGGCCGAGGGCGACCCCGACCCCCTCTATCTGGTGAAAAATCCCGACATCCTGGCTGAGCTGGGTGAGCGGCGACACGCCGCGGGGCCGCATCCCGGGGTGGCTGCCTGGCCGCACCCCGAGGTGATCGTCGGGTTCGCGGCCGAGACCGACGACGTGCTCGCCAACGGGCAGGCCAAGCTCGCCCGCAAGGGCTGCGACCTGCTCGTCGTCAACCAGGTCGGCCCCGACCTGGCCTTCGGCACGCCCGACAACGCGGCGACCGTGCTGGTCGCGGGCGGCGAGCCGGTGGAGATCCCGCGCGGTCCCAAGGACGACGTCGCCGACGCGGTCTGGGATCAGGTCGCCAAGCTGTTGCGGCATTCCCGAACGCCTGCCGATACTTAAGACATAAGGGGGCAAAAGGGGGCGGGGAATGCCGGTGAGTTCCACTGTCAGAGATCGATGCAGAACGTTGCTCGGCGATCAGGGGGAGATCCGCTACGTCTTCCCCGCGCTGTCCCTGGGACCGCCGGGCGCGGGCAACTTCCTGATCGTGGTCACCGACACGGCCATCTCCGTCCTCGCCACCAGGATGCTCCGGAGCGACCGCCCGGTCTCCGTACACGCGACGTTCCCCCGCCACACGAGGCTCGGCCCGATCATGCAGGCGTCCGGGCCGGTGATCGAGCTGGGTGTGATGGCGTTCGAGTTCGAGGAGGAGTACGCCGCCGTGGTCGCCGCCGCCGACGCGGAGATCTTCGCGCCGGAGACGCTGCCCCCCGACCCCCTGCCCGACCTGTGAACCACCCGTTTCGCGACATGCCCATGGGTGGGGCTAGACTTCGGCAAGGCACTGGCGGGGTGTACAGTCGCCGGAGCCCGCACGTCCGTCAGCAGCCGCTGCATGAGGAGCCACTGAGTTGTCACGTCGCCTGTTCACCTCCGAGTCGGTCACCGAAGGCCACCCGGACAAGATCGCCGACCAGATCAGTGACGCGATTCTCGACACCATGCTCAAGGACGACCCCAAGAGCCGGGTCGCCGTCGAGACGATGATCACTACCGGCCAGGTCCATGTCGCAGGCGAGGTCACGACCGAGACCTACGTCGACATTCCCGGCGTCATCCGGGAGAAGATCCTGGAAATCGGCTACGACGCCTCCCACAAGGGCTTCGACGGCGCCTCCTGCGGCGTGTCGGTGTCCATCGGGGCGCAGTCGCCCGACATCGCCCAGGGCGTCGACGACGCCTACGAGCACCGGGTCGACGGCGACATCGACGAGCTCGACCGCCAGGGCGCGGGCGACCAGGGCCTGATGTTCGGCTACGCGTGCCGCGAGACGCCCGAGCTGATGCCGCTGCCGATCACGCTCGCCCACCGGCTGGCCCAGCGCCTGTCCGAGGTGCGCAAGTCCGGCACCGTCCCCTACCTGCGGCCCGACGGCAAGACCCAGGTCACCATCGAGTACGACGGCGACCAGCCGGTCCGTCTCGACACCGTGGTCGTCTCCACGCAGCACGCGGCCGAGATCGACCTCAAGGAGATGCTGACGCCCGACATCAAGGAGCACGTGGTCGACCCCGTGCTCGCGGGCCTCGACATCGACATCGAGGGCTACCGTCTGCTGGTCAACCCGACCGGCCGGTTCGAGATCGGCGGCCCGATGGGCGACGCCGGCCTCACCGGTCGCAAGATCATCATTGACACCTACGGCGGCATGGCCCGCCACGGTGGCGGCGCCTTCTCCGGCAAGGACCCGTCCAAGGTCGACCGCTCGGCCGCCTACGCGATGCGCTGGGTCGCCAAGAACGTCGTGGCCGCCGGGCTCGCCGACCGCTGCGAGGTCCAGGTCGCCTACGCCATCGGCAAGGCCCAGCCGGTCGGCCTGTTCGTCGAGTGCTTCGGCACCGAGAAGCTGCCGGTCGAGAAGATCCAGGCCGCCGTGCTCCAGGTGTTCGACCTGCGCCCGGCCGCGATCATCCGCGACCTCGACCTGCTGCGCCCGATCTACTCGGAGACCGCCGCTTACGGGCACTTCGGCCGTGAGGGCTTCTCCTGGGAGTCGACCGACCGCGCCGAGACGCTGAGGTCCGCCGCCGGTCTGTGACCGTTCCCGTCAGATGCCGCACCCCGGCTTCGGGGTGCGGCATCTGCGTGTTCACGGCCGGTCGAGAGGGGGCCGTTCCCTGAGGGAGGCCGTGGAGACGTACCGTGGTCTCCTTGGATCTTCCGGAAACTGGGGAACGGATCATGCCATGGCGTGCCACGCCGACCAGCTTCGTGGGTCGCCGCCAGGAGGTCGCCGACGTCCGGCGGATGCTCCAGCGCAGCCGCCTCGTCACCGTCACCGGCATCGCCGGAGTGGGCAAGACCCGGGTGGCCGTACGGGCGGCGCAGTTCATGCGGCGGGCCTTCACCGACGGCAGCCGCTTCGTCGAGCTGGCCGGGCACACCGACCCCGGCTCCCTCGAAGAGGTCATCGCCCAGCCCCTTGACGTGACGGGTGACCTGACCGCACAGCTGTCGCGCCGCCGCCTGCTCCTGGTGCTCGACAGCTGCGAACACCTGACCGACGCCTGCTCCGCCCTCGTACAGTCGCTGCTGCGCGCCGCCCCCGGCCTGCACGTGTTGGCCACGAGCCGGCAGGCGCTGCGCGTCCGCGGCGGGCACGCGGTCATCGTCCGGCCGCTGGCCGTGCCAGGGGGAGAGTCGGCGCCCGCCGACGTGGCGCGCGTCGAGTCGGTGTCGCTCCTCCTCGACCGGGTCGCGGCCGTCGATCCCGGCGTCGAGCCCGGCTTCTCTCCCGGCTTCGAGCTCACCGAGCGGAACGCGGCGTCCGTCGCCGAGCTCTGCCGCCGCCTGGAGGGCATCCCGCTGGCGATCGAGCTGGCCGCCGTCCACGCCCGCCGGTCGCCCGTGGACGAGCTGCTCGCGCAGATGGACGCGTACGGCGGCCCGCTGGGTCGTCCGGACGCGCTGGGTCGTCCGGACTCGGTCGGTCGCTCACACCCGCTCGGTCGCCCGGACCCGCTCGGCCGCTCGGACTCGGACGGTTACCCGGAGTCGGACGGACGCCCGGTGACGCCGGACGGCAACGGGCGGGCCACATATCCCGCAGACGAGGGCGGGCGGCGGGCCAGGAACGTGGCGGATGCGGGCAGGCGGCTCAAGCCCTCAGCGGACGCCCGGGAGTTTCGGGGGAGCGATTCAGCGGAGGTTCTCGGGCCGCACGGGAGCCATTTAGCGGGAGTGCGCGGCCCGCAGGGGAGCCACCCAGGCGGCGTGCGCGGGAGTCGGGGGAGTGACTCAGCGGAGGTTCGCGGGCCGCAGGGGAGTCATCCAGCGGGAGTGCTCGGGCCGCAGGGGAGCCATCCAGCGGACGCGGGTGGTCCTCGGGGGAGGCGTTCGCCGGATGCGGGGGCGCAGCGGAGCGGGGACGCGACCACGCAGGCCGTGATCGCGTGGAGCCACGGGCTCTGCTCGCCCGAGGAGCGCCTGCTGTGGGAGCGCTTGGCCGTGTTCGCAGGGACGTTCAAGCTGCCGGCGGCCGAGGCGGTCTGCGCCGGCGGCCCACTGCCCGCCGCGCGGGTGCGTCCCACACTGGCGGCGCTGGTCGAGAAGTCGATCGTGACGAGGGAGCAGGACGAGCGGCAGGCGGCGTACCGCATGCCCAACAGCGTGCGCGAGTTCGCCGCCGCCCGGCTGGCGGGCACCGGCGAGCGGGAACGGCTGCGGGCACGCCACCGCGAGCACTACTACGCGTTCGCCGAGGCGGCGGGTGGCGACCAGGGTGAGGCGGCGGGTCGCGACCAGGGCGAATCGGCGGGTCGCGGCCGCGGTGAGGCGGCGGGTCGTGACCGAGGCGAGGAGATGGCCCGGGTCAGGGCCGGGTGGGTCGAGGTGGCGGGTCGTGACCGGGGTGAGGAGACGGCGCGGGTCAGGGCCGAGCTTGCCGAGGTGGCGGGCCGCGACTGGGGTGAGGAGATCGTCCGGGTCAGAGCCGAGTGGGCCGATCTGCGGGCCGCGCTCGAGTCCTTCGCCGCCGATCCGGCCGTCCGCGAGCGCGGGCTGCGGATGGGACTTCGGCTGGGGCGGCTGTGGGTGTTCGGGGGCATGGCCCGGTACGGGCGCCGCTACCTGGAACGCCTGCTGCCCATCACCTCCTGCCCCGATCCGGTACGGCTCGACGCCCTGGTGCTGCTCGCCCACCTGACGGCCGGCAGCGGCGACCTGGGCGCGGCCCGTAAGGCGCTCGAGGAGGCGGAGGCGCCCGCGGCCCGTCTGGGCCCGCGCGGGGCCCTCCGCCTCGCCAAGGCGCGCGGCACGGTGAGCCTCTGCGCGGGCGACCTGCCCGTGGCCGAACGCCACCTGACCCGGTGCATCGACGGCCTGCCGCCCGAGGGAGGCGCCCGTCCGCTCGACGCCACCGTCGAACTGGGTCTCACGCTGCTGCTCGCCGGCCGTACCAGCGAGGCGGAGGAGGTTCTCGCCCGGGCCCGCGCGCTCTGCCGGGAAGCAGGCGACGGCGCCACCGCCGCCTGGACGGAGCTCGCGCTCGCCTTGGCGCGGCGGACGGCCGGCCACTACGCGGAGGCGGACACCCTGGCCAGGATGGCGCTTCGGACGCAGGTGTCGAAGCACATGACGTTCGGGCGGGCGCTCTGCGTCGAGCTCCTCGGCCGGCTCGCCGCCGACCAGGGCCGGCCCGCCCGCGCCGCCCGGTTGCTGAGCGCGGCGCAACGGTTGTGGGGGTACGAGGTGAGCCCCCTGCTCGGCGCGCCGATCCTCGCCGCCGAG
Organism: Nonomuraea aurantiaca; assembly: GCF_020215705.1. GTDB lineage: Bacteria > Actinomycetota > Actinomycetes > Streptosporangiales > Streptosporangiaceae > Nonomuraea > Nonomuraea aurantiaca. The sequence continues at coordinate 213,782 of NZ_JAIWNB010000020.1, forward strand.
CGCGACAGCCACCACAAGGAACTACGCGAGACCCTCGGCCGACAGCATGGAAAGGCCGTCGCGGAGGGCCGGGCCATGTCGGAGGAGGAGGCGATCGCCGACGCGCTCGCGCCGAGCGTCACGCCTCCTGCCCCGGCCGTACCGTTCTGGGCGCCGCTGACCCCGCGCGAGGTGGACGTCGCCGAGCTGGTCGCCGCCGGGCTGACCAACCGGCTGATCGCGCAGCGGCTGGTCGTCGCCCGGCGCACGGTGGACTCCCACATGGAGAACATCCTCGCCAAACTCGGATTCTCCGGACGGCGTCAGGTCGCCGCCTGGGTGATCGGGCGGCGGCAGCGCGAGCAAGGCTGAGCCCGCCTGCGGCGCGGGACTGGACCGGCGTGGGGCTCGGGGACTGGACCGGTGTGGAGGTCGGTGAGCGGGCTGGTGCGGGGTTTGGGGACCGGCCTGGTGTGGGCTGGGACCGGACTGGTGTGCGGCTTGGGATCGGACCGGTGTGGGGGTTCGGTTCGAGAGGCGTGCGGGCGTTGCCGGTGGTCCAGGTCTGGTAGACGTAATGCGTGACCGACTCCAACGCCCTCCTGCCGCTCGACGCCGTGCGGAGGGTGGAGCCGTCCAAGCCCGCCAAGGGGGCTCCGGTTCCCGCTCCTTCGCGGCCGGTGGCCCGGGTGGCGGTCGACAACCCGCTGCCGCACCTCGACCGGCCGTTCGACTATCTGGTGCCGGCGTCGATGCACGAGACGGCCGAGCCGGGGGTGCGGGTGCGGGTGCGGTTCGCCGGTCAGCTGGTGGACGGGTTCGTACTCGAACGGGTCGAGGAGAGCGACCACACGGGCAAGCTCACCGCCCTCGAACGGGTCGTGTCGAGTGAGCGGGTGCTGACCGGGGAGATCGCGGGCCTGGCCAGGGCGGTCGCCGACCGCTACGCGGGCACGCTCGCCGACGTCCTGCGCCTGGCCATCCCACCGCGCCACGCCAGCGCCGAGGCCAACCCCCCAAGACCCGCCGAGACGGCCGCCGCGCCGACTGAACCGGCTTCCGGTACGCCCGGCGATGCGGCGACTGGTTCGGTGCCCAATATGTCCGGCGATGTGACGACTGGCGCGCCTATGGGTTCGATTCCCGATACGTCCGGCGATGCGGCGACTGGCGCGCCCACCCCTCCGGCCACCGACACGGGTCCCGCCCCGGCGGACGGCGCGTCCGCCGGCGCCTGGGACGACTACCCGATGGGGCCGTCGTTCCTCGACGCGCTGCGCAACGGCCGGGCGCCCCGGGCCGTCTGGTCCGCCCTGCCGGGTGCCAAGGGCTGGGCCGGGGCGGTGGCCGAGGCGGTTCGCGCGACGCTCGACGGCGGGCGGGGCGCGGTCGTCGTGGTGCCCGACGGCAAGGACGTGGCGCTGGCCGACGCCGAGCTCACCCGGGTGCTCGGTGACGGGCGGCACGTGGCGCTCACCGCGGACCTGGGCCCGGCCGAACGCTACCGGCGCTGGCTGCGCGTCCTGCGAGGGCAGGTGCGGGCGGTCGTGGGCACCCGGGCCGCCATGTTCGCCCCCGTGGCGGCGCTCGGTCTGGTGGCCATCTGGGACGACGGTGACGACCTTCACGCCGAACGGCTGGCCCCCTACCCGCACGCCCGCGAGGTTCTCGCGCTGAGGGCCCATCGCACGGGCGCGGCCATGCTGATCGGCGGCTACACGCGTACCGCCGAGGCCACTCAGCTCATCGCCGGCCGCTGGGCCAGGCCGATCGTCGCCGCCCGCACCACGATCAGAAGCCTCGCGCCCCGCGTACATCCCGCCGGAGAGGACGCCGAACTCGCCAAGGACCAGGCCGCGCGGCAGGCCAGGCTGCCCAGCCTGGCCTGGCGCGCGCTGCGCCAGGGGCTGGAGTCCGGTCCGGTGCTGGTCCAGGTGCCCCGGCGCGGCTACCTGCCCGCACTGGCCTGCCAGAACTGCCGCGCCCCCGCCCGCTGCGAACTCCCCCCCACCCGCCTCAGCGCCCTCGCGGCTCCCGGAGCCGCGGCGAACGACCCCAACGCCGACATACCCGACATACCCGGCCTGGCCATGGCGGCGACGGCCGGCCGCGGGTCCGGCGGCGGGACAAAGCACACCGGGACAAAGAACAGCGGGACGACGCACGGCGGGCTGAGGTTCGACGGTGACCCCACGACCATCGGGCCCCCGTCGTGTCATGGCCCGCTCGCCCTGCGAGGCGGTCACGCCGCCCCCTACTGCCGCTGGTGCGGCCGGGTGGACGCCGGCTGGCGCTGCCCGAACTGCGGTGGCCACCGCCTGCGCGCCGTCGTCGTGGGCGCCCGCCGTACCGCCGAGGAGCTGGGCCGGGCCTTCCCCTCGGTTCCGGTACGCACCTCGGGGCGCGACGGCGTCCTGGCCACCGTGCCCGCCAGCCGGGCCCTGGTCGTCGCCACGCCCGGCGCCGAGCCGGTGGCCGAGGGCGGCTACGCGGCGGCCGTGCTGCTGGACGCGTGGGCACTGCTCGGCCGGCCGGACCTGCGCGCCGCCGAGGAGGCGCTGCGCCGCTGGACGAACGCCGCCGCCCTGCTCCGGCCCGGTGCCGAGGTGGTGGTGCTCGGCGACGCCGCGCTGCCGGTCGTACAGGCGCTGCTGCGCTGGGACCCGATCACCCACGCCGAACGCGAGCTGGCCGAACGCGCCGAGCTGGGCTTCCCGCCCGCCGTACGGATGGCGACGCTCACGGGTAGCGCCGCCGCGGTCCGGCAGATGCTCGACGAGACGCGCCTGCCCGACGGCGCCCAGGTGCTCGGCCCGGTGCCGGTGGACGAGGCGGGCAGGGAACGCGCCATGATCCGCGTGCCGCGCGGCGGCGGCGCCGCGCTGTCCGCCGCGCTCAAAGGGGCCATTGGGGTACGTGCGGCCCGTAAGGCGCCTGATGTCGTCCGGGTGAGTGTCGACCCGCTCGACCTCATTTAAGCGATTTCCCCGATTCGCTCATCTGTAAGCCAGCCATTAGCGTGCCCCTGTGTCGATCGAATGGGTGAACCAGGCCATCGACGACCTCCGTGCCTGGGGGCGCGCGCGGGGTGTCGTGGTGGACGCGGACGAAATCCGCTTGCTCTGCGACTACGCCAGCGACTATCTCAACGTCAACGAACTGGGCGACTTCACTCCCGCGACCTTCGACGAGCTGCTGCTGTCCATCTACCCTCGCAAGGTCATCGCACCGCCGGAGAGCGCGCCGGAGACGGTGGCGGCCGCCCGTACCCTCGTCGATTTCCTGCAACAGGCCGGCGCGGTCGGCGAGGAGACCGCGGCGGCGATGCGCGAGGAGCTCACCGGCATCGAGCCGAAGATGCCCGGGGCGCTCGCCGACACGGCCAACTTCGGCATGGCCAAGAGCCTGTTCAGCTCCATCGGTCCGGAGTCGCTGGAGCAGTCGGTCGCGATCCCCTCGGGCGAGCTGCCCGACATGGGGGAGGCGCCCTGCGACTGCCCGGGGTGCGCGCCGCTGCCGGCCGTACGGCTGGCGGAGCCCGACGCGCTCGTGGCCGAGCTGGCGAATGTGCCGCTCCTGGGTGGGAAATCCGGAAAGGCGAGAAAGTACCGAGAGCTGGAAAAGGAGCTGCGGCGCGACGTCGGTGACGACCCGCTCCAGACGTGGGCCGAGATCGTCGCGCACATCGTCGAACGCGACACCCGCGGCACCGTCACCGGATCGGCCGAGCTCGACGAGGAGCTCTACGACCTGTTCGACATGCTCTACCGGCTGCGGGCGCCCGTGCCCATCACCGTGATCGGCGACTACCTGGAGGAGGTCGCGGACGCGGGCGGCGCCGATCTGGGCGCGGTGCTCGACCGGCTGGCCTGGTGCGGCATGGTCACGGTCGAGGGCGACGCCGCCGGGCTCACCCCGCTGGCCGTGTGGGGGCTGCGCGAGCACTACCTGGCGCTCGGCCTCGACGCCCCGCAGGCCGATGACCTGGCCGAGGCCGACGCGACCGGGCTGATCGAGGGCCTGCTCGACGGCATGCCCACCGAGCTGGCCGAAGAGGACATCAGCCGGTGGCTGGCAGGCCGCAGCCCGGTCACGGCGGCGGCCGAGCTGCTCGCCGCCGCGTCCGGCGCCCCCGCCGTGGCGCGCGGCATCGCGGTGACCATCGTTGACCGGCTGGGCGCCGAGGCGGAGCCCGAGGTACGCGCCTGCCTGGAGGACCAGGAGCTGCGCCCGCATGCCATCCACTGGCTGACCGCCCGAGGGCTGACCGCCCCGCAGCTCAGCCAGGAGGAGCTGCTGTGGGTCAGCATCGACATGCTCGCCCTGGCGCTGCCCGCCGCCGAGGAGGCCCCCGAGATCTTCGCCGAGAACATGGCCGCCTCCGGCCCGCCCGCCCACCTCATCGAAGAGATGTGGCGCGTGGACCACCCCGACGTCGTAGACGTGCTGGAGCTGCTCGGACGCTCGCTGCCCGACGGCACGGTGGCCAAGGCCGCGCGCAAGGCCGCCTTCAAGGCGCGCTCCCGAGCCATCCGTTGAGTACGCTCATGTGACTCGTGTGCAGTAAGTTTCGTGGGGTGGCAAACAACGTCTTCGACCTCGCCGAGCTGCGCAAGCTGATCGATGAGCAGTCCGCCGTGCCCCCACGGCCACCCGAGGAGACTCCCGTGGCGGAGCAAGAGGCGCTGACGTTCCCACCTGTCCTGCTGGCTCCCGACGCCGAGCTGGCCGCGATCGTGCCCACAGTGCCGCTCGTCGCCGACGCCATCCGGCTCGCGAGCTGGACCGGCACCCGCGAGGTCACCCCCGAAGGGCTGCCGGCCGAGGCCGACGCCCACGCGGCCGCCGCCGAGCTGGGCCTCGACGCCGCCCGGCTGCGCCTCGTCTGGATCGTCGCGGTCAACACCGGGCTGCTCCAGATCTCCGGCGGGCGCGCTTCGCGAGGACCGCTGCCGGAGCGGCTCTCGGTCGAGGCGACGCTGGAGTTCTGGGACGGCGTGGTGATGGACGTGCTCGACCGCGCCGACGAGGGCCTGACCGGCTCGGCCGTCGTCGACGAGCACCTGGCGGAGATGCTGGCCACGGTTTACTCCGTACGTTCCGGCGTCGCGATCGCCAACCTCGCCCGGGGCATCCTGCAGTCGCACGAGGTCGCCTGCGAGCCCGGCGCCATCGAGATGCGCAGGCTGGCCGCCTCGCTGCCCGCCGATTTGCTCGACGCGCTGTCGCTGCTGGCCTACTGCGGCCTGGTCGAGCAGACCGCGGCCGGCCGCACCGCGCTCACCTCGCTGGGCGTCTGGGCCGTACGCCGGGACCTGCTGCGCGAGGGACACGACGCGCCGACGACGGCCGAGGTCGAGGTGTTCGCCGACCTGTCCGCCGCCGAGCTGGTCGAGGCCCTGGTCAAGGGCGCCGCCACGCAGAGCGCCGTCGCCGGCTGGCTGGAGCGCCGGCCGCCCGCGCAGGCCGCGCACGACCTCATCGAGATCGCGGCGGAGGGCACCGCGGGGCAGCGCGGCGCCGTCGGCGCCATCCTGGAGGAGCTGGGGCCCGAGGCCGAGGCTCCCGTCCGCGAGGCGCTCGACCTGCCGCTGATGCGCCGATACGCCGCGTCCTGGCTGCACATCCGCGACCTCGACGCACCCACGCTCAGCCCCGACGACCACACCTGGCTCGCGGTCGACTCGCTGGCCGCCCTCATGCACCTGTCCGGCTCCGCCGCGGGCCGGCTGGACCCTGAGCCGGGCGAGGACCTGATCCGGCTCGTCGGCGAGATGCCCGCCGTAGGCCACCCGGACACGATCGCGGTGCTCGACATGCTCGCCACCGCGCACGACGACAAGGCCGTCGTCAAGGCAGCCCGCAAAGCCGCGATGAAAGCCCGATCGCTGGCGCACACTAAACTGGGCTGACCCACTGACGAAACGGAGTGACCCTTTGGCGATCCAGTCGATCCGCCTGTTCGGAGACCCGGTGCTGACCACCGCGGCAGCGCCGGTCGTCGACTTCGACAAGGAGCTCCGCAAGCTGGTCAAAGACCTCACCGACACGATGATGGACGCCCCCGGCGCAGGGCTCGCGGCCCCGCAGATCGGCGTCGGGCTGCGGGTGTTCACCTACTACATCGACGAACAGCTCGGCCATCTGATCAACCCCGATCTCGACCTGTCCGCCGAGATCGACGAGGAGGGCGAGGAGGGCTGCCTGTCCTTCCCCGGCCTGTCGTTCCCGACACCGCGGGCCATCCGCGCCGTCGCCAAGGGCTACGACATGTACGGCGAGCCGGTCACGCTGGAGGGCACCGACCTGATGGCCCGCTGCTTCCAGCACGAGACCGACCACCTCGACGGCATCCTGTTCATCGACCGGATGGACCCCAAGCAGCGCAAGCTGGCGATGAAGGCCGTCCGCGAGGCGGAGTGGAGCGGGCTTTCCGTTCCCATGGTCAAGTTCTCCCCGCACACCACGGGCGGGAGGGCACTCTGACCATGCGCCTGGTCTTCGCGGGCACGCCCGAGACGGCGCTGCCGTCACTACGCGCACTGATCGACTCGCCGCGCCACGAGGTCGTCGCGGTCGTCACCCGGCCCGACGCCCAGTCGGGGCGCGGCCGCAAGGTGCACCCGTCGCCGGTGGCCGAGCTGGCCGAGGAGGCGGGCATCGAGGTGCTGCGCCCGGCCAAGGCCGGCGACCCTGAGTTCCTCGACCGGCTGCGCGGGCTGGAGCCCGACTGCTGCCCCGTGGTCGCCTACGGGGCGCTGCTGCCGCAGTCCGCGCTCGACGTGCCGCCGCTCGGCTGGATCAACCTGCACTTCTCGATCCTGCCCGCCTGGCGGGGCGCCGCGCCCGTCCAGCACGCCATTCTGCACGGTGATGAGATCACCGGCGCCTCGACGTTCCAGATCGTCAAGGAGCTCGACGCCGGGGCGGTCTTCGGCGTCGTCACCGAGGAGATCCGCCCTGACGACACCAGCGGCGCCCTGCTCGAACGCCTGTCGGTCTCGGGCGCCGAGCTGCTGTCGGCCACGCTCGACGGAGTGGCCGACGGCAAGCTGCAGGCGGTTCCCCAGCCGGCCGACGGGGTCAGCATCGCGCCCAAGATCAACGTGACCGACGCCCGGGTCGACTGGTCCGCGCCCGCCATGCGGGTCGACCGCCTGATCCGTGCCTGCACGCCCAACCCGGGCGCCTGGAGCGAGTTCCGCGGCCACCGGCTGAAGCTCGGCCCGGTGCGGCTCGCCCCCACGGCCGAGCCGCTGGCGCCCGGCGCCATCGCCGCCACCAAGAACACCGTGCTGGTCGGCACCGCGACCCACCCGGTCGAGCTGGGCGAGCTCCAGCCGCAGGGCAAGCGGCTGATGAGCGCGGGGGAGTGGGCGCGCGGTGTGCGTCCTGAGAGCGACGACAGGTTCGAGTGAGAAACGACATGGGACAGGGCCCGCGCCGCCACAACGACGGACGGTCGACCGGCACCGGGCATGGCGGCGGCCGGGCCGGTCAGGGCGGGGGTCGTGGCGGTGGCCGGGGCCGGCCGCGGGGTCCCGCGCGTGACCAGGCGCGCAATGCCGCCTTCGACGTCATGCGGGCCGTCGACGAGCGTGACGCGTACGCCAACCTGCTGATGCCGCGCCTGCTGCGCGAGCGCGGGGTGAAGGGGCGTGACGCGGCGCTGGCGACCGAGCTGGCCTACGGGACGCTGCGCGGGCTCGGGACCTACGACGCGATCATCGAGATGTGCGTCGACCGGACGCCCGATGCCGACGTGCGCGACGCCCTGCGGCTCGGCGCCCACCAGCTGCTCAAGATGCGCGTTCCCCCGCACGCCGCCGTCGGCACGACGGTCGATCTCGTACGGCTGCGCATCGGGTCGGGTGCCGCCAAGTTCGCCAACGCCGTGCTGCGCAAGATCGGGTCACGGACCATCGAGGAGTGGATCCCGATCGTGGCCCCCGACCGGGCCCACGACCCGGCCGGGCATCTGTCGGTCGCCTACAGCCATCCGCGGTGGATCGTGAGCGCGTTCCGCGACGCCCTGGGCATTCGGGCCGACGAGGTCGCCGACCTGCTGGCCGCCGACAACGAGCGGCCGCTGGTGACGCTGGTCGCCCGGCCCGGCCGCAGCTCGGTCGAGGAGCTGACCGACAGCGGCGCCGACCCGGCCCGCTACTCGCCGTACGCCGCCTACCTGCCGGAAGGCGACCCGGGCAGGATCCCGGCGGTCGCCGAGACCCGCGCGGCCGTCCAGGACGAGGCCAGCCAGCTTGTGGCGCTCGCTCTGACCCGCGTGCCGCTCGACGGGCGCGACGAGCTGTGGCTCGACATGTGCGCCGGACCGGGCGGCAAGGCGGGCCTCCTCGACGCCATCGCCACCTACGGCGACCTCGCGGCTTCCGACGACCGTTATCCCGCCGATCCTGTGGGGCCCGGGGTTCGGGCGGTGGCCTATCCGGGCGGGGCCCGGCTGCTGGCCGCCGACGTGCAGTATCACCGGGCGCGGCTGGTCTGGCAGACCACCCGGGACGCCGCCGTGGTCGCCGCCGATGGGACCGAGCCGGCCTGGCGGCCGGGTGCGTTCGACCGGATCATGCTGGACGCGCCCTGCACCGGGCTCGGAGCGCTGCGCCGCCGCCCCGAGGCGAGGTGGCGGCGGGATCCCGCGGACATCGCCGAGCTGGGCCGGTTGCAGCGGCGCCTGCTCGACGCCGCGCTCGACGCCGTACGGCCCGGCGGGGTGGTCGCGTACGTCACCTGTTCGCCGCACCTGGCCGAGACCCGGGTCGTCGTCGGTGACATCGCCGGTCGGCGCGGCGACGTGGAGCAGCTCGACGCGCGCGACTACCTGCCGGAGATCGACGGGCTGGGCGACGGCCCGCACGCGCAGTTCTGGCCGCACCGCCACGGCACCGACGCGATGTTCCTCGCCCTGCTCCGCAAGCGCCCGCTCTGAGCGGATCATGTTCGCGTTTCCCGGCGTGATGGGCGCTGGGAATCAGGCCTGCCCGTCCTTCGACGGGAGGTGGAGACCGGTCACCTCATCGAGAAGGCTGTCGAGGAGCGGGACTCGGCGTTCGGTGTGGTCGTCGATCGCCAGGAGAGCCACGCTCAGGTCCAGGTCGGGCACTCGGGCGTGCAGAGCCCGCAGGCCCGTCCAGCCTCCTCCGTGCCGATAGACGCGGTGCCCGGCGTGGGATCGCACGCCGATGCCCCAGGCGTAGTCGATCGGCGTTCCGTCATCGAGGCGTCCAGGAGTCTGCATGAGCCCCGAGACGCCGAGCTCATCGGCGTTGAGCGCCTGGCCCCAGCGCAGCAGGTCGCGGAGGGTCGTCCACACCCCTCCGTCACCCAGGGACAGTGGGGCGGGATGAAGGCGGGCAAGCGGCGCGGCGCCCGGGGGCGTCGGGTCAGGCCCGGGCCAGTAGCGGCTGTCCGCCATCGCGAGCGGGACGAAGAGGTGGTGCTGGGCAAAGTCGGGCAGCGGCATGTCCGCCGCTCGTTCCACCACCGCCGCCAGGCAGACATATCCGGCGTTGGAATAGACGTGTTCGGTGCCCGGCCGGTGGTCCAGGGCCGGGAACCGGGCGAGTGCTTGGATGATGCCTGGAGTGGTCCGATCGTCCCCGGTGATGATGGCATCGATCTCGGAGTCGGCGGGAAGGGCGGCTGTGTGATGGACCAGGTGCCGGAGCCGGATGGTGCCGGCCCACGCCGGTAGCCGGGGCAGCCAGCGTGACAGGGCCGACTCCATGTCCAGTACGCCACGTTGGGCCAGCAGCGCCGCGCAGGCCGCGGTCATCTGCTTCGACAGTGACGCCGCGTAGGCGAGCGTCGCGGCGGTCACCGGCCCACCGGTGGATGACAGCCCATGGGCGAGGAGTACGGGTGGCGTGCCGCCCTGCCGCATCCCGACCACGATCGGTTCGTCGCTGCGGTAGCCGGCTTCGGAGACAAGGGTTGCCATGCGTTGGCGCATCTGGGACACGAAATGATCCTTCGGGCTGTCCCGGACCCCTGCTAGCGGCCTGGCCTGGGGAGTAGGGCGTCGACGAGCAGGTCGAGGAGCCGGCCGGTCTGCTCGGGGGTGTCGCGGGCCGCCGTGGCGAGGAAGATCCCGAGGAGCATCGTGGCGACGTCGTCGGGATCGACGTCCGCGCGGAGTGAGCCCGTGTCGGCGCCCTTGGCGAGGATCGTCCTGATCGCGGTGGTGATGCGGTCCCTGGTGGTGGCCGTCGGGATGCGGCCCGAGGCCTGGCCGGCGCGCAGTGTGTCGGCCATGCCGCGTTTCATCGCGGCGAACGCCCCGTAGCGGTCCAACCAGGCGCGCAGCGCGATCTGCGGCGGGAACTGTTCGAGCAGGGCCGGGGCGCTCGTGGCGATGTCGTCGAGTTCGGCTGCGTAGACCGCCTCCACGAGCGCTTCACGGGTGGGGAAATGGCGATAGAGGGTGCCGATGCCGACGCCCGCCTCACGGGCGATGCTTTCGAGCGGGACGGTGTCGTCGGCGGTCGCGAAGGCGGTCCGGGCGATGGCGATGAGCTTGTCCCGGTTGCGCTGGGCGTGGGCGCGGAGCGGACGCCGTGTCGTGGCCGGCTGTTCCGCGGCGGTGCCGGCGGACGCCGGGTCGGGCGAAGTCAAAGTGGAGGTACCTCCGATATTGCTCTATAGTCAGTGGAGATATCGGAGGATCCTCCGATATCTCCCACATCTTACCTGGACGGGGTTCTCATGACCTCCAGCAACACCGTTTCCGGCGAGCCGGTCAATGCTCCTCGGCCCGGCGGCACCGCTCAGTTCGCCGGCCGTACCCTGTCCCGCATCGGATATGGCGCCATGCAGCTCGCACGCCTGCACGACGATCGGGACGCGGCCCTGGCGGTCCTGCGCCGGGCGATCGACCTGGGCGTCGACCACATCGACACCGCCCAGTTCTATGGCAACGGCTTCGTCAATGAGCTCCTCCGCGAGGCGATCCGGCCGGAGGACGATGTCATGGTCGTCAGCAAGGTCGGCGCCACCCCCGATCCCGGCGGTCCGATCCCGCTGCGGCTCGCACAGCGGCCAGAAGAACTCCGCGCCAGCGTCGAGGACAACCTCATCAGCCTCGGCCTGGAGCAGATCCCGGTGGTGAACCTGCGCCGCACGGACTCCGGTCCCGGCGTGCGGGCCACGGGCGATCAGGTGGTCGACATCGACGACCAGCTCGCCGTGATGACGGCGATGCGCGACGAGGGCAAGATCGGCGCGATCGGGCTGGGCAGCGTCACCCTCGACGGACTGCGCCGAGCGATCCCCGCCGGCATCGCCTGCGTGCAGAACGCCTACAGCCTCGTCACACGCGACGACGAAGCCATCACCGAACTGTGCCGGACCGAGGGCATCGCCTGGGTGCCGTTCTTTCCCCTCGGCGGCGCCTTCCCCCAGATGCCGAAGGTGACCGACGAAGCTGCCGTCCTCGCCGCCGCGGCGTCACTCGGCCGTACGCCCGCACAGGTCGGCCTCGCCTGGCTGCTGCACCACGCTCCCCACGTCCTGCTCATCCCCGGCACCGCCGCCATCGAGCACCTCGAAGAGAACATCGCCGCCGGTACGATCACCTTCGACCGCGACATGCTCGACACGCTCGACGCCATTCCCTCCCGCTCGGCGGAGGTCCCGCTCGGCTGATTCCCTGGTAATGAAGGCTTGGTGGGTCAAGCCGTCGTGGGAAGAGGCCGTGTGCGCGCCTGTGTGCCTGCGGGCGGTACGTGGACCGATGCGGTGCTCGCCCCCTTCGCCCGGTCGAGGACCCGGATCGTCTCAGCCAGGGCTCAGCGCGGAGGCGCCTTGATGTCCCCTGGGTCGGAACCGAGCGTAAAAGCGGCCGCTTCGAGCCGTTGGACGCGGGCGGCAAGTTGCCCGCGGCGCTGGGGAGCGGTCATGTGGCCATCGTAGCCCGCGACTCATCCTGCGCCGCAGGGCTTCGGTGAACTGCACGCTCAACGGGTTGCCGCAGGTCAGGCACACCGCAGCCATCCGGGCGTGGAAACGGGCACGATCGAGATGGCGCGTCAGGACGGTGTCGTGATCGTGGGTGAGTCGGTGGGTTGTGGCAGCGGCGCCGAGGCTTCCGCGGGCGTGGACCTCACCAGCCACAGACCCGTGAACACGGCGCCGGCCAAGGTGACGGCGCCGGCCGCGAGGAAGGCGCTGTTGAGGCCGGATTCGAAGGAGGCGCCGCCGGATTCCCGCGTGTGGACGATGGCTCCGAGCACCGCCACGCCGAGCACCGCGCCGATCTGCCGGGTGGTGCTGCTGACGCCCGAGGCGAGGCCGCCCTCCTGCGGGCTGACCGCCTGGATGGCGGCGCCGGTCAGCGGCGA
>NZ_JAIWNB010000021.1 GCF_020215705.1 Nonomuraea aurantiaca
CCCGGCCCCGGACGCCCACCCGGCATCCCCAACCGCCACCCCGCACCCCGCTACGACGTGGGCAAGACCGTCAAACGCGGCCGCACCCTCGCAGCACTCCAACAATCCGGAGGATAAAGAACAAGCTAAGTGAGGACCTTCACCACACCCGTGAGCGCCAGTTGCCCCAGCGCCAGCGGCACCAGCACCACCCACGCCAGCTTCTGCAGTTGGTCCTCACGCAGCCGCGGAAAACTCACCCGCAGCCAAATCACCAAAAAGGCCAACACGAAGACCTTGACCAGCGTCCACACCCATCCGGCCAGCAGCGGGCCATGCCAGCCGCCCAAGAACAGCACGGTGGTCAGGAACGACAGCACCACGATCCCGACGTACTCCGAGAGCATGAACAGGGCGAACCGCATCCCGGTGTATTCGGTCATCGGGCCCATGATGATCTCGGACTCGGCGATCGGCATGTCGAACGGCGGGCGGCGCAGCTCGGCCAGTCCGGCCAGGAAGAACACCACGCCGCCGATGGCCTGCCACGGCAGCCACCACCACTGCCACGCCGACACGATCCCCGGGATGGACAGCGTGCCCGCCGCCATCGCGACGGAGGAGGCCGCCAGCACCAGCGGCAGCTCGTACGACATGAGCTGGGCGGCCGCCCGCATGCCGCCGAGCACCGAGTATTTGTTGGCCGACGCCCACCCCGCCATGATCGAGCCGAGTACCCCGATACCCATCACCGCGAGTACGAAGAACAGGCCGAGGTCGAGGTCCACGCCGACCAGGCCCTGGTCTACGGGGATGGCGATCAGGACGAGCAGGTAGGGCACCAGCGCGACGCCCGGGGCGATCATGAAGACGCGCCGGTCGGCCGCGGCCGGGATGACGTCCTCCTTCTGCGCGAACTTCACCCCGTCGGCGATGAGCTGCGCCCAGCCGTGGAAGCCGCCCGCGTACATCGGCCCGAGGCGCGACTGCATGTGCGCCATGACCTTGTGCTCGGTCTGCCCGACGATCAGCGGCAGCACGAGGAACACGACGAGAATGGCGGCGAAGCGCAGCACCACGTCAAGCATCGGGTGTCCCCCAGTCAGCGGGTACGCCGGGCGGCAGCGTCTTGCGCCGGCTCGGCGAGCCGTGCCCCGATTCGCCCGGCTCCTTGGCTCCCGGCCAGGGCTTGGCCACCCGGGCGGCGAGGATGAAGTCCTTGCGCAGCGGATGCCCCTCGAACCCGTCGGGCAGCAGCAGCGGCACCAGATAGGGGTGGCCGTCGAAGAGCACCCCGAACATCTCGTACGTCTCGCGCTCGTGCCAGTTGGCGCCCCGGTAGACGCCCACGGCCGAGGGCAGCCGCGGATCGGCGCGCGGCACGCGGGTGCGGACGAGCACGCGCTCGCACGAGTCGGGGTCGTAGACGTGGGCGACCACGAAGAACCCGTCGGGCGGATCGTCGACCCCGGTCAGCCAGTCGAAGAAGGTGTGGCCGGAGTCCCTGAGGAAGGTCAGGACCTCGATCCAGTCCGCCGTGGCGACGTCGACGGTGGTCTCGCCGAAGGACGTGGAGACCGAGACCCGCTCGCCGAAGCGCTCTTCGGGGGTCACGACTCTCCCTCGTGCGAGCGGGACCAGACGTAGCGGTCGCTGAGGCGCTCCGCCGCGATCTTCTCCTGGAGCTTCATGATCCCGTGGAGCAGCGCCTCAGGCCTGGGCGGGCAGCCGGGCACGTAGACGTCGACGGGAATGATCTGGTCGACGCCGTTGGTGACGCAGTAGGAGTCCCAGTAGGGGCCGCCGGTGTTGGAGCAGGCGCCGAACGAGATCACGTACTTGGGGTCGGGCATCTGCTCATAGAGGCGCTTGACCGCGGGGGCCATCTTGTCGGTGACGGTGCCCGAGACGATCATCAGGTCGGCCTGGCGCGGCCCGTTGGCGAACGGGATCACCCCGAACCGGATGAAGTCGTGGCGGCTCATCGAGGTCGCGATGAACTCGATCGCGCAGCAGGCGAGCCCGAAGTTGAACACCCACAGCGAATAGCGCCGCCCCCAGTTGAGGACGAAGCGCATCGGCTTGGGCGCCAAGCGCGAGATCGGCCCCACCGTGGGCATCGGGAGATCCGTGGCTGCCATACGACCATTGTCCCTCGCGATCTCCCCCAGGAGTAGAGAGTCGCCGGGTGATCGACCGAAAAACAACCTAAGTCCAGGCGAGTACGCGCTTCCGCCAGGCATAGAGGATGCCGAGCGCGATGAACCCCAGGAAGACGAACATCTCCACGAGCGTCGTCAGCCCGTATCCCGGCGCGTCGAAGACCGTGGCCCACGGGAAGAGGAAGACGGCGTCCACGGCGAAGACCACGTACAGGTAGGTGAAGACGTAGTAGCGCACCTGCGACTGGGCCCAGCCGTCGCCGACGGGATCGACGCCGCACTCGTAGGTGGTCAGCTTCTCGGCTGTCGGCCTGGTCGGACGCAGGAGGCGGTTGGCCAGCAGGGCACCGGCCACGATGGCCACGCCGATGACCAGCAGCGCGGCGACCAGCACGTAGGACCCGAAGTAGCCGTCCATGTCCTGATCGTAACCCAGTCAAAGCTCCGTCCCTATAACCCCAAAACGGGGCAAACCACGTGATCTCCCCCATAGCCTGTCGCTCATGCGCAAAAAGCGATTCTTCGGAGGAATCGCGCTTCTAGTCCTCTCCGCGGCAGGTGGCGGGCTGGCGACCGCCTCCTCCGAGCACGAGCACGACGTCCTGGTCCCCGCGGAGCCGACCATGATCGACTTCGTCGACCCGGCGACCGTGGACGGTCTGGGGACCAGGACCCTGGGCGGGGACGAGGGCGAGAGCGCGGGTCGCTATGTGAACCTCACCTACCCCCAACTGCCACGCGCCCCCCGTCTCAACACGGCCCTGCGCGGTGAGGCCGAGCGGGTGCTGCGCGGCTTCCGCGACGCCACCAGGTTCGACGCGCCGCGCCCCCACCCCGAGCTGAACATGGACTGGCAGCTCACCGCCGCCTCCGGCGAGATCGTCGGAGTACGGCTGCGCACCGGCGAGTCCCTCGGTGACGGCTGGAGCAACTCCACCCGCACCCTTTGGTACGACCGCAAGACCGGCCAGGCGACCGGCTCGACGGGCCTGCTCGCCGGGCAGAGTGCGCTGTACGACCTCACGCGACTGGTCAGGAGCCGGCTCGCCGAGCGCGGCACCCCGACGGCCGCCTACGAGCTGACCGGCGACCAGTTCGACTCGATGGCCTTCAACCATGACGGGGATCTGGTGGTGGAGTTCGACGACTGCCAGGTCGGGCCGTGCTCCCTCGGCCGCGTGGCCGTGGCCGTACCAGCCCGGCAGGTGAAGCCCCTGCTGTCGCCGACCGGACGGACCGCTCAGCGTGCCGTGCGGACGGCAGCCGAGCAGGCGTCCCCGACCGTGCCGAAGACGGTCCCGACGTCCAGCCCGGAGGCGGCCAGCAACCAGGCGGGCTCGGTCGACTGCGCCGCGACCAAGTGCGTCGCACTGACCTTCGACGACGGGCCCGGCCCCGCCACGCCCCGGCTGCTCGACACGCTGCGCGCGGAAAAGGCGCGGGCCACCTTCTTCGCCATCGGCATCAACGCCGCCGCCCGGCCGGACCTGGTGCGCAGGATGAGTGCCGAGGGGCATCTGGTGGCCAACCACACCTGGGCGCACCGGGACCTGTCGCAGCTGCCGACCAGCA
Organism: Nonomuraea aurantiaca; assembly: GCF_020215705.1. Classification (GTDB taxonomy): domain Bacteria; phylum Actinomycetota; class Actinomycetes; order Streptosporangiales; family Streptosporangiaceae; genus Nonomuraea; species Nonomuraea aurantiaca. Next base: position 3,714 of record NZ_JAIWNB010000021.1, read on the forward strand.
AGATCGCCGATGCGCTCGGCCGTACCCAGGACACCATTACGGCGACCATCGGCGAGCGCCCCACGCTGATGCGCGCCCCCTACGGAGCGGTGAGCGAGGACGTCACGGACGTGGCGGGAGAGATGGGCCTCGCCATCGTCGGCTGGGACGTCGACGCAGGTGACGGGCGCGTGGACGACGCCAAGGCGATCACCGACCGCGTCACCGGGCAGGTGCGGGCCGGGAGCATCGTGCTCATGCACAACGTCAACAAGACGATCGTGGACGCGGTTCCGGACATCGTCAAAAGATTGCGCGGGAAGGGTTACACCTTCGTGACTGTTCCAGAGTTGTACGGAACAGCAGGGATGCAGGCAGGACGCCTTTACCGGTCGGGGTCGGAGAGCACGTCTCATCGCCCCCAGACGTAGGCCACGCCTTAGGGGGACGTATAGTTGGCGCTCGTGACCCGAACAGTCCTCTTCGCACGGCTGCACGTAGACCTGTGCACAATCGCCGGCGGCCTGTGTCACCCCTAGTGGTTCTTCGGTAGCCCCTGATTGCCTCCGCGTTTACCCGCATTATGTGGCGAGGAAACGTGTTGAACCTCGCGAGGATCTAGCATGGAAACTGAGAACGCGCCCACAGCCACCGGCGCGTCGAGGAGGACTGAGCTGTGACGAAGCAGGTCCAGCAACTCGACCGCGTGATCATCCGATTCGCCGGGGACTCCGGCGACGGCATGCAGCTCACGGGCGACCGCTTCACCGCGGGCACCGCGGAGTTCGGCAACGACCTGTCGACGCTGCCCAACTTCCCCGCCGAGATCCGCGCCCCCGCAGGCACGCTCCCCGGCGTGTCGAGCTTCCAGCTGCATTTCGCCGACCACGACATCCTGACGCCGGGTGACGCCCCCAACGTGCTCGTCGCGATGAACCCGGCGGCGCTGAAGGCCAACCTGGGCGACCTGCCCCGTGGTGCCGACATCATCGCCAACATCGACGAGTTCACCAAGCGCAACCTGCAGAAGGTCGGCTACGCGGCCAACCCGCTGGAGGACGACTCGCTCAGCGAGTGGCGCGTCCACGCGGTGGCGCTGACCTCGCTGACGGTCAAGGCGCTCGAAGGCTTCGCGCTGTCCAAGAAGGACGCCGAGCGTTCGAAGAACATGTTCGCGCTGGGCCTGCTCTCGTGGCTGTACCACCGGCCGACCGAGCACACGGTCAAGTTCCTGGAGCAGAAGTTCGCCAAGAAGCCGGAGATCGCCAAGGCCAACATCGCGGCCTTCCAGGCGGGCTGGAACTACGGCGAGACCACCGAGGCGTTCTCCGTCTCCTACGAGGTGAAGCCGGCCCAGCTGGCGCCCGGTGTCTACCGCAACATCTCGGGCAACCAGGCCCTGGCCTACGGCCTCATCGCGGCGAGCGTGCAGTCGAAGCTGCCGCTGTTCCTCGGCTCCTACCCGATCACGCCGGCCAGCGACATCCTGCACGAGCTGTCCAAGCACAAGCGGTTCGGCGTCCGCACCTTCCAGGCGGAGGACGAGATCGCGGGTGTCGGCGCGGCGCTGGGCGCGGCGTTCGGCGGCGCGCTGGGCGTGACCACGACGTCGGGGCCCGGTGTGGCGCTGAAGGCCGAGACCGTCGGCCTCGCGGTCACCACGGAGCTGCCGCTGCTCATCGTCGATGTGCAGCGGGCGGGTCCGAGCACCGGCATGCCGACCAAGACCGAGCAGACCGACCTGCTGATGGCCATGTTCGGCCGCAACGGCGAGTCTCCGCTGCCGATCGTGGCGCCGATGTCGCCGAGCGACTGCTTCGACGCCGCCATCGAGGCGGCGCGGATCGCGGTCAAGTACCGCACTCCGGTCATGCTGCTGTCGGACGGCTACCTGGCCAACGGCTCCGAGCCGTGGCGCCTGCCGGAGGTGTCCGAACTTCCCGACATCTCCCAGGAGTTCACCACGGCGCCGAACGGTGCCGACGGCGAGTTCCTGCCGTTCAAGCGCGACACCGAGACGCTCGCCCGCCCGTGGGCCATCCCCGGCACACCGGGCCTGGAGCACCGGATCGGCGGCATCGAGAAGGCCGACGGCACGGGCAACATCAGCTACGACCCGAACAACCACGACCTGATGGTCAGGACCCGGGCCGCCAAGATCGCCGGGGTCGACGTACCCGACCTCGAGGTCGACGACGCCGACGGCGACGCCAAGGTGCTGGTGCTCGGCTGGGGTTCGACCTACGGCCCGATCGCGGCGGCCGTACGCCGCATCAGGAAGAGCGGCGGCAAGGTCGCGCAGGCGCACCTGCGCCATCTCAACCCCCTGCCCGCCAACACCGGCGAGGTGCTCAAGAGCTACGACAAGGTGCTGCTGCCCGAGATCAACCTGGGCCAGCTCGCGCTGCTGCTGCGGGCGCGCTACCTCGTCGACATCATCAGCTACAACCGTGTGCGCGGGCTTCCGTTCAAGGCCGAGGAGCTGGCCGGAGTCATCCAGGACGTGATCGACAGTGACTGAGCTGATCAATGGGAAGGGCCTCTCGCTCGTCCCCAAGACGGACACCAAGCAGGGCCTGAAGGACTTCAAGTCCGACCAGGAGGTGCGCTGGTGCCCCGGTTGCGGTGACTACGCGATCCTGGCCGCCGTGCAGAGCTTCCTGCCGGAGCTCGGGCTCAAGCGCGAGAACATCGTGTTCGTCTCCGGGATCGGCTGCTCCTCCCGCTTCCCGTACTACCTCAACACCTACGGCTTCCACTCCATCCACGGCCGCGCGCCGGCGATCGCGACCGGGCTCGCCGCGAGCCGGCCCGACCTGTCGGTGTGGGTGATCACGGGTGACGGTGACGCGCTGTCGATCGGCGGCAACCACCTGATCCACGCGCTGCGCCGCAACGTCAACCTCAACATCCTGCTGTTCAACAACAGGATCTACGGTCTGACCAAGGGCCAGTACTCCCCCACCTCGGAAGTCGGCAAGATCACCAAGTCGACGCCGATGGGCTCGCTGGACAAGCCGTTCAACCCGATCTCGCTGGCCATCGGCGCCGAGGCGTCGTTCGTGGCCAGGACGATCGACTCCGACCGCAAGCATCTGCAGTCGGTGCTGCGCGAGGCCACCGCCCACCGCGGCACCTCGCTGGTGGAGATCTACCAGAACTGCAACATCTTCAACGACAACGCCTTCGAGCAGCTCAAGGATCCGGAGATCCGCGACGACATCACGCTGCGGCTGGAGCACGGTCAGCCGATCGTGTCGGCGTCGAAGGCGGTCGTCAGGGCGGCGAACGGCGGCATCGAGGTGGCCGACCGCGCCTCGGTGAGCGCGGACCAGATCCTGGTGCACGACGCGCACCACCCCGACCCGTCGCTGGCCTTCGCGCTGTCGCGGCTGGACGAGCCCGCGTTCGAGCACGTGCCGATCGGCATCTTCCGCTCGATCGACCGGCCCGCGTACGACGTGCTGATGGCCGAGCAGATGGAGGAGGCCGTGGCGCAGAAGGGCGCCGGCGACCTCAGCGAGCTGCTCATGGGTGGAGACACCTGGCGCATCGGCTGAAAAGCCTGGGTAACGCAGCTCCTTCGCGAACCGATACACCTCCGATGCATCGGACTCGCGGGGGAGCTGCGGAGTGGCCGAAGCGCACAACGGGCCTGGTCAATCCCGGCTGAACGCCTTCAACCTGCTGCGCCTCCTGGGAGCGCTCGCGGTCATCGTCGAGCACAGCTGGGTGTTGACCGGCCACGGGACACCGTTGACCCCGGACAGCGGGATCGGGGTCGGCGGCATAGGCGTCGGCGTCTTCTTCCTCATCAGCGGCTACCTGATCAGCGCGAGCTGGCTGTCCGACCCGTCGGTACGCCGCTACACGCTCCGCCGGGCGCTGCGCATCTATCCCGCGTACGCGCTCGTCATCGTCACCACGGCCCTGCTGCTCGGGCCCTTGGTGAGTACGCTGCCCGCCACCTCCTACTTCTCCGGCACCGGCGCCTGGAGCTACCTCGCCAGAGGGCTGCTCATCCAGCCGGTGAGCTACGCGCTCCCCGGCGTCTTCCAGGGGCTCCCCTACCCGGGCGCGGTCAACGGGTCGCTCTGGACGATCTGGGTGGAGGTGCTCTGCTACGTCGGCGTGGCCGTCATGGGCCTGCTGGGGCTGCTGCGCCGCCGGACGGTCCTGGTCGGGCTGGTGCTGCTCGCGCTGGCCGCCGCCTCGGTCGTCCACCTCACCGGTTACTCCGGTCCGCTCATCCCCCTGGTCGTGTCGGCGTACGCCGCGCAACCCGTGGCGTTCTTCGCGCTCGGCATGCTGATCCGGGAGTTCCGCTGGGTTCCGCCGCTCTGGCTGACCGTCCCCGTGGTCCTCGCGTGGTGGCTGCTGTGGGGCACGCCGGTGGCCAATCTGGCGGCGATCGCGGCGGTCACCTGCCTCACGTTCCTCATCGCCTTCCGCGCGCCGGCGTGGCTGCACCAGCCGACCGGCTCCTATGACCTGTCGTACGGGACCTACCTGCTGGCCTTCCCCGCCCAGCAGGTGCTGGTCCAGTACGGGATCCGGGCGCCCGCCCTCGTGTTGCTGGCCACGATCGGCATCGTGCTGCCGCTGGCCGCGCTGAGCTGGCGGCTGGTCGAACGGCCCGCGCTGCGCCTGCGGCAGCGCAAGCCCGCCCCCGTCCCGGTCGCGGTCCCCGAGGCCTCTTAGCGCGGCTCCGCCTGTGCCAGGAGCCGCTGCAGGTGCAGGCCCCGGTGCACGTCGAGCTCGTGTGAGCGGCCCATCCGTACGGCGGTGGCGAACTCGGCGCGCAGGGTCGCCCTGGTCTCCGTCGAGTCCTCCGGCAGCAGTTCGGAGTCCAGCACCAGCGTGCCCTCCGGGCCGTACAGCTCATAGCGGGTCCGGCGGCGCTGCGGGACCCGGCCGCAGATCGTCAGCTGGCTGATCACCTCGTTCTCGTGCAGGCAGGTCAGCGCCAGGAAGCCGGCCCGGTTGCCGGTCGGCCTGATCTCCGTGATGCGGCCCAGCGCCGCGTCGAGCAGGTCCAGGCCGTGCGGCCCGGTGTTGTAGAGCACGCCCGCGCGGGAGCGCCACGGGCTGTCGGCGAAGGTGTCGTCGAGGAACTCGCCGGTGAGCTGCATGGCGCGGGCGCCGATGGCCGGGAAGTCGCGGGCCTGCTTGAGGAACTCGCGTACGGCGGGACGGTAGCGGTTGGTCAGCACGAGCTGCGTGGCCACGCCCGTGGCGTCCACCGCGTCGGCGAGCGCCTGCGCGTCGCGTACGGTCAGCGCGATCGGCTTCTCCAGCAGCAGCGCCCGGCCCCGCCGCGCCGCCTGGACGGCCATGGCCGCCTGGACGTCGGGCGGGACGGCGAAGACCACGGCCTCGCACCGCTCCAGCAGCCGCTCGTAGGAGGTGAAGGCGGGCACGCCGAACCGCTCGGCCAGCGCCCGCGCCGCCGGGGCGCGCCTGCTCCAGACGCCCGCCAGCCGGGTCTCGGGCCCGGCGGCGAAGACGGGGGCGTGGAAGTCGCGCGCCCAGGGCCCGGCGCCGACCAGGCCGACGTTCACCGGCGCGCTCATGCCGTGACCTTGTAGACGTGGTAGGTGTTCTCCCGCTCGAAGGTGTCGGTGAAGCCGCCGTCCTTCACGGGCAGGGTCCGGTTCTCGAACAGGACCTCCACGCTGGAGGCCGACTCCAGCGCCTTGGGCAGCCGCAGCGTCTGCCGCCCCGGCTGGACGCCCGCCTTGGGCATGGCGAAGACGTAGGAGGAGCCGTCGAGGTCCTTGAGCATGGTGTCGAGTCCCGGCGCGAAGGTGTGGATGTAGGACTGGGTGTTCAGGACGGGCGCGAGCGTGCGGATCCGCCGGTTCAGCTCCGTCACGGCCGTCCGCGTCGCCTGGGCGCACGGCTCGCGCAGCACGTGCTGGCTCGGGCAGGGCCCGGCGAAGCTGTGGTTGAAGTAGATGACGCCGCGTGCCTCGTGGATGAGGGAGTTCATCACCGCGCCGGCCAGCTCGTCACCGGTGATCGAGCGCAGGCCGTTCGAACCCGGCCAGCCGAGCTCCACGAACGCGTAGATCGGCTGCCTCTTGCCGTCCAGGGCGTCGAGCTTCCTGCCCCGGTCGACGACCATGCCGTAGTCGGCGGCCCGCGGGCACCGGTCGGGCGGCAGCTTGATGAAGTTCTCGGCCTCCGGGCAGATGCCGGTGTCGGTGTACCAGTAGACGTCGGTGGACATGACGTCGGTGTAGCCGTTGACGAACTTCTTCGCCTCGTCGTCGGACTCCCACATGGCGATGCCCTTGCCGTAGTTGGCGTAGTGCAGGCGGCCGTCGTTCTTGGGCAGCTTGTCCTTCAGCGTGCGCATCGCCGTGTAGCCGCAGGGCGGCTTGTCGGGCAGGCACACCTGGCCTTCCCCGCCGTACTTACCGCTCCAGACGCCGTCGCCCGGTCCGGCGAACATGTCGGGCTCGTCGGCGATCATCCAGCCGACCGTCTCGCTGCCCGACCCCGCCAGGGGCTTGCTGGTGATCGCGGACATCCCGTTGGCGCGGATCAGGCCCATGTCGCTGTTGGCCGTCAGCTCGACATAGGTGTTGAGCCCGGCCTCCTTGTCCATCCGCACGTCGCGTTCCTCGACCACGGACTCGAACCAGACCCCGATGGGGAAGAACGATGGATCGGTCCAGCCCGCGGCGGCCGGGGCACTGAACTTGGCGTAATAGGCCGGGCCGCCGTCCCAGGGGACGCGCGGCAGGCCGAGGTCGTCTCGGGTCGACTTGGCCTGCGCGAAGACCCAGCCCACGGCGATCACCAGCAGGGCGGTGGCCGCGATCAGCAAAATCCGGCTGTTCGTCCTGTTCATCGTTCGAGAAGTCATTGCCCTCCCAGCTACGGGGTGATCCGGTAGACGTGATAGCTGTGCTCCGCGTCGAAGGTCTCGGTGAAGTGTCCCTCCCTGTCGACCGGGATGGTCCGGTCTTCGAAGATCTCCTCGATGTGGCCGGCCGCCGAAAGATCGCTGGGTACGGTCAGGACGCGCGGCCCCGGCCTCTGACCCCGGCCGAGCATCGCGAAGAGGTAGTAGGCGCCGTCGTGGCGCTTCAGCATGGTGTCCAGCTCGGGCGCGAAGTCGTAGGCGTACGACTGGGTGTTGAGCACCGACGCGAGCCGGGCGATCCGGCTGTCGAGCTCGGTGACCCCGCGCCTGACCGCCTTCCCGCAGGCGCGCCGGAGCACGTTGTCCACCGCGCAGGCGGGGTCCGTGCCGTGCGCGTCGTAGACGATCCCCCTGGCTCCGTGGATCAGGGCGCTCATCGCCGCGCCGCCCACCTGCTCCGGGGCGAGGCCGGAGAGCGAGATGATCGCGTACACCGGCTGCCGGCGGCCGTCGGCGGCGTCCAGGGTCCGCAGCCGCTCGACGGTCGCACCGTAGTTGGCCGCCAGGCGGCACCGGTCCGCCGGGAGCTGCAGCCACCGGGTGGCCTCGGCGCAGACGTTGGGGTCGCCGTACCAGGAGACGTCGGCCGCGACCACGTCCGAGTAGCCGTTGACGAACTTGGCGGCCAGCGCCTCCTCCTCCCAGTAGGCCACGCCCTTGCCGAAGGAGGCGTACCGCAGCCGCTCGTCCTTGGGCAGGCGTCCGGCGAGCGTGCGCATGACGGTGTAGCCGCACGTGACGAGTACGGGGGCGCAGACGGGCTTGGTGAAGCCGCGGGCGCCCGTCCAGTGCCCGTCGCCCGGTCCCGCCCACGCGTCGGCCTTGTCGGCGATCAGCCAGCCCACGGTCTCGGCGCCCGCGCCGGGCAGCGGGCGGCTGGTCAGCGCGGTCATGCCGGACTTCCTGAGCAGCTCGGGGCGGCTGCCGGCGGCCAGCTCGACGTAGGTGTTGATCCCCGCGGCCTGGTCCAGCGCGACCTCCCGGCCGGTCCGCGCCGAGGCGAACCAGAGCCCCACGGGGAAGAAACCGGGACGGGTCCAGCCCGCCCTGACGGCCGCGGCCGAGCCCTTGTAGGCGGCGGGACCGCCTTCCCAGGGCAGCGCCCGCAAGGCCATCGCCGGTGCGGGCAGCGTGCTCGCGACGGGCTTCGGCGGCACGGACCGCAGCCACAGCCCGCCCCCGACGGCCACCACCGTGGCAGTGAGCAGCGCCGCCCACCGCGTGACTGTCAGTATCCTCACGCAAGCCCTCTCAACGCCGTGCGTCGGGTGTCTGCTCGGCCAGCGCCATGAGGTCGGCCGCCCGCGCCGACCAGGAGGCGCCGGCCAGCGAGCCGCGCAGCCGCTCCGGCGACTGGGGGCCGCCTTCGGCCAGGCAGACGCGGATGGCCTCGATGAACTGCTCAGGGGTGGTCGCGGTCCTGACGCGGTCGACGTAGTGGGCCAGCTCGTCGAACTCGGTGCTGACCACGGGCAGGCCGAGCGCCAGGAACTCCTTCAGCTTGATCGGGTTCGCATGCTTGATCCACTCGTTGTCCAGCCACGGCATGATCGCCACGTCGAAGCCCGAGCCGTAGGCGGGGATCACCGAATAGGGGCGCAGGCCCAGCCAGTGCACGTTGGGGTGCTTGGTGAGCCGCTCGATCTGCCCGTTGGCGTCGCCGACGAGCACGAGCGACGCCTCGGGCAGGCCGAGCGCGACCCGTTCCAGCAGGTCGAAGTCCACCACGAAGTCGTCCAGGGCGCCGAAGAAGCCGATCCTGGGCCCCGGGACGGCCCGCAGGTCGGCGGGCTGCCGGTCGGCCGGTACGCGGCTGAAGTGCTCCAGGTCGACCCCGTGGTCGAGGAAGCGGGCCCGCGAGCCCGCGAGCGGGCGTTCCTCGGCCATGAGCCCTCGGCTGGCGTACACCACGTGGTCGGCACGTTCCAGAAGGTCACGTTCGAGGGTCTCGATCGTCCTCGTGTCGGACTCGGGGAAGGCGGAGTGGCGGTCCGAGCGGTTGAAGATCAGCGCGCGGCGGCGCATCGGGCGGACCACGTCCCAGGCGGTGGGGATGGTCACCATGATCACCGGCACCTTCAGCCCGAGCCACCCGCAGACCGCCCGCACCTGCGTCCTGACCAGCCAGGCGTTCAGCCCCCGGCCCAGGCGCGAGCCGTACAAGGGCAACGGTAGCGGCGACATCACCCACAGGTTCGGCTCCACCCGCCGGACGAACTTGGCCACGCTGCGCAGCTTCCTGGCGATGCGCCGCAGCACGAAGGTGGAGCGGCCGGGCATCGGCATCCGCATGCCGATGCTGTTGACGATCAGCACCCTGCGCGAGCTCGCGATGTGGCGCATGAGCTGGAAGTCGGAGTGGGCCCGGTTGTGGTACCACCAGTCCTGGGCGGAGAAGCAGACGTAGGCGGGCGGCGATAACGGGCCGCCCGGCGGCGTCGGCCACTCGGCCATCGTCGCGAGCTCGCGCAACGCCGCCCGGTGCCGCTCCCCTGCCCGCCGGCCACGGGTGACGGCGCGCAGCGCCTCGTTCAGGGCGACCGCCAGACGCATGAGCAGCGCGCGGGGCCTGCCGTACCGCTGCCGGTGCAGCCGCACCCGGTTGGCGGCGGCGAGCGTCCACAGCGGGCTGGAGTTGGCCTGCTCGCCGCCGAGGTGGACGGCCACCGCCGCCGGTTCGTAGCGGATCGAGAAGCCGTGGTCGCGGATCTTGAGCATGTACTCGGTCTCCTCCGAGTACAGGAAGTAGCGCTCGTCGAGCGGTCCCACCGCCTCCAGGCACTCGCGCGAGACCAGCCAGGCAGCGCCCGTCGCCCAGTCGGGCGTACCCGGCCGCTCGTACGCGCGCGGGTCGACGACGAGCTCGCCCAGCGGCGCGTGGCGGCCCGCTCTGAGCCCGCCGAGCAGCGCCTCTCCGACGGCCCGCAGCACTGTGGGGCGCCGGCGCAGGGACAGCTGCAGCACGCCGTCGGCGCCAAGCAGCCGGGGCACCGCGATGCCCGTGCCGGGCACGGCCAGGGCCTCGCGCAGCAGGCGCACAGAGTCGGGTCTGAGCCGGATATCGGCGTTGAGGATGAGGATGTCACAGCCGGGGGCGGCGGCGATGCCCGCGTTGACGCCCGCCGAGAACCCGCCGTTGCGGCCGGTCCTGACCAGCTCGACGGGCACCCCCGTGGCGAGCACCCGCTCCACCGTGTCGTCGGGGGAGTCGTTGTCCACGACGATGATCCGGGTCGGCTCCCCTTCGCTCAGCACGGTGTCCAGCGAGCGCAGGCACTCCTCGATGACCTGGCCGCTCTGGTAGGTGACGATCACGATGGCAAGCGGCGACCGCTCGGGAACAGTCATCAGGCAGACCAATCTGTGGGGATCAGGAGCGCCGGCCCGCGGCCAGCCGGTGCCACGCGGCCCCGGCCAGCAGCCTGAGCGCGAAGGGCAGGTCGTCACGCAGGTAGCGGCGGACGAGTCGACGGGGTTCGAGGGCGAGCCTGAACAGCCATTCGCCGCCCACCCGCTGGATCCGGTCCGGAGCCCGCCGGAACTGCCCGGCGGCCATCGGGATGGCGGCGCCGCAGCCGAGGTACCAGGCGTGCGGGAGTTCGGGGCGGAGCGCGGCTATGACGCGTTCCTGCTTGGGAAAGCCCAGACCGACGAAGACGAGATCGGGTGCGGCCGCGCGGACCTTCTCCACGGTCTCCGCCATCCCTGCGGAGAGCCGCTCGAAGCCAAAGGGCGGTGCGTACACCCCGGCCACCCGCAATCCGGGGTAACGCCCGGCCAATACCTCGCCGGCGGCCTCCGCCACCCCCGGCTCGCCGCCGAGCAGGAACACCGACCGTCCCTCGCGGGCGGCGACCTCGCTCAGGGTGAACACCAGGGAGGCTCCGGTGACGCGGTCGGACAGCCGCAGCCCGCCGAGCCGGGCGGCCCACACCACCGGCATGCCGTCCGCGACCACGAGTTCGGCGCCCGCCACGAGCTCGGCGAGCTCGGGATCGCGGGTGGCGGCGCGGACGATGTCCACGTTGGCGGTCACGATCATGCCGCCCAGACCGTCGTGCCAGGCCCGCGCGAGGTGCTCGGCGACCTCCGGCTCGGTGATGGCGTCGATCCCGACGGCGCCCACCCGCGCGCGGGGCGCGAGGGGTATGGCGCGGTTCTTTGGACCGTTCTCATCCGACGAGTGGTCCATCGGAATGCCGCACCCCCCGTCAGCCGACTCACCCTTTGGACATCGGTATCGGGCTATATCCGTTACACGCTGGCCGACCGGAGCAGACACCCGCCAGGATGGGCTCCATGAGCGTTGAGCGATTGAGAGTCGAGCAGGGCGCGCTGGCGGGGACCCTGCTGTTCGTCCCGAGCCCGCACAGTGACGAGCGCGGCCTGTTCACCAGGACGTTCGACGCCGAGATCGCGGCCGAGCACGGCCTGGACCCCGCCGCGTTCGTCCAGGACAGCCAGTCCCGCACGGTCAAGGGCGCGATCAGGGCCATGCACGGCCGCTCCGGCCGGGGCGAGGCCAAGCTCGTCAGGTGCGCCCGCGGCGCGGTGTACGACGTCCTCGTGGACGCCCGGCCCGGCTCGCCCACCTTCGGTGAGCGGATGTCGGTGGTCCTCGACGACGAGACCTTCACGCACCTGTACGTGCCGCCCGGCCTGCTCCACGGCTACCAGGCGCTGAGCGACGCGGACGTCTGCTACCGGATCGACCGGCCGCACGACCCGGCCGAGGACATCTCCGTCCGCTACGACGACCCCGACCTGGCGATCGACTGGCCGCTGCCGGTCTCGGCGATCAGCGCGCGGGATCTGGCGGCCGGCTCGTGGAAAGAGGCACGGCGGCGACTGGAGGGCTGACCTCGCGGCGCGGGGGCTCTTTCAGCGTCCCCGCGCCCGGAAGTCCGGCCTCGCGGCGCGCGGCCCGCATCAGCGCCCCGGCCAGGCCGATGAGCAGGAAAGACAGCGCGGTGGCCGTGCTGAAGGAGTTCAGGTCGAAGGTGGCCGAGCCCACCATCGGCACGATCAGGCATGCGGCCAGCGTCAGCCCGAGGTCGCGGGTGCGGTCGTCCCCGCTGATGCTCCTGACGCGAACGGCCGACCACATCCCGACGACGAAGAGGCCGACGAACGCCAGCACGCCGATCGCGCCGCCCTGCACGGCCGTCAGCAGGTACTGGTTGTCGAAGACCGGGTGGTGCGGCGGGAACCAGGTGCCGTTGCCCCGGCCCAGCAGGGGATGCTGCGAGAACTCCGCGATCGCCGTGGTGTAGTCGTTGGTCCGCCAGCGCAGGCTCTCGTCATTGTCCAGGTTGGTGAACAGCCCGGCGATCGCGCCGATCAGGCCGGGGACGAGCAGCTTCATCACGACCAGGAAACCGGCGAGCGCGACGGCCGCCCTGACGCGCCGGGCGTTGGGCCAGCCGAGGAACAGCACCGCCCCGGAGGCGGCCAGGCCCAGGACCGTCGAGCGCGAGGCGGAGAAGGCCATCCCGCAGGCGATCAGCGCCACCAGGGTCCACCAGCGCCGCTGCGGCTCACCGCGCTCGCGCGCGCCGAAGGCGTAGTGGAGGGCGACCGGCAGCACCATCGCGGACACGACGCCGAACTCGATGGGGTGCCCCGCGGTCGAGGCCACCCGGTTGAGCCCGTTGCGCTCCAGGATCGTCACTTCCACCGCCCGCAGGCGGCTGCCGGGGATCTGCATGTACTGGGTCACGTCGAACGACAGCAGGAACTGGATCGCGCCGATCACCCCCATGATGGCGCCGACCACCACCAGCGTCTTCAGCACCAGGTCGATCCGCTCGCGGCTCGGCACGCCGTCCACGCCGATCAGCGCGATGCCCACCATCGCGACCGCGATGACCAGCACGTGGTCGGACAGGTCCTGCTCGTAGGAGGGCAGCCACCCGGCGGAGGCGTAGGCATAGGTCGCGAGAAAGGCGAGCGCGTAGAAGTAGATCGCGTACCGCACCGCCGACGGCCCCTTGGCCGCGCCGAGCGTGCTGGTGAGGTGCGCGCAGAACCACCAGACGGCGGCGAACAGCCCGATGGCCTCCGCGTAGGTGAGGTCGAACGGCAGGCCACCGATCACCTGACGGGCGGGCACCAGCATGAGGACCACGGTGAAGATCGCGCACAGGGTGGCGGCGTCGGCCCTGTGGGGCACCGGCCGGACGATGGACCGCTCTAGTGCCACGTTCACCGCTGCAACACCGCTTCCTCGGCCCGGACGTCCGCCTCGGGCGCCGGTTCCGGCCCGTCCCGCTCGTCCCTCCTGCGCCGCAGCCCGGTCATGACGCTCTCGGCGCAGAAGGAGGCGCCGAGCGCGGCGGCCACGCCCAGCGCGAACACGGCCGCGGCGCTGCGGATCTTCCCGCCGCGCTCCGGCTGCGGCTCGGTCGGGGAGACCATCTCGTTCAGGTTGATGTACGTCTCCGGCGGGGCCTTCAGCACCTCCTGGCGCCGTTTCAGCTCGACCTTGGCCCGCTCGGCGACCCGGACCACGATCGCCCGCGCGTCCTGGGGCGCCAGGCTCTTGCCCTCGATGACCACGAAGGGAGCGCTGATGAGCAGCTCGGGATTGGGGTGGCCGTTGTTGACCTTGTAGGTGGTCTTGCCGTCCGGCCGGATGCCCATCTGGCCGGCCACCTCCGCGGTGTTGAGTATCTGCACCAGGATGGAGGCCGACATGTTCAGCCCGCCGTCGAAGTTGAGCAGCGGGTTGATGATCGGGTTGGGGTTCTTGGGGTTCGGCGGCCGGTACGACCCGCTCGGCGGCACCGTGAGCACCATGACCGTCGTCGAGGAGTACTGGACGGGGATCTGGGTGTAGACGCCGTAGGCGGCGGTGAGCGTCAGCAGGAACGCGGGAGCCGCGATGTACCAGCGACGCAGGAGGACGATGATCGCGCTCCAGAAGTCCAACACAGCCCCCCAGGCATGTTCCAGCCGTACGTCAAAGCATCGGCGAGGCTGCGACCAGCGTTACTTATCACGTGTAACGTGCCAAAGCTTCCCTCCGATGAGGATGAGTGACCAAGCCCATGGCCTCGCTGGCCGTCGTCACCCCCAGCTATGGACCCGACGCGGAGCAGTTCGCGGATCTGCACCGCTCCGTGCTGGAGTACACCCCGGAGGACACCGTCCACCACGTCTTCGTACCGCGCTCCGACAGAGCGCTGTTCGCCGCCCATGAAGGGCCCCGCTGCCGGGTCAGGACCGTCGGAGAGCTGCTGCCGAAGCGCTACGTCAAGGTGCCCCGGCTGGGCATGTGGGTCAACGCCCTGCGTCCCTGGCCGCCCGTACGCGGCTGGGTGATGCAGCAGATCGTCAAGCTGGCGGCCACGGCGGCGATGGACACGGACGTGGTCCTGGTGGCCGACTCCGACGTGGTGCTCGTCCGGCCGACGACGGCCCAGCGCTCCCTGGTCGGCGGCCGGCCGCTGCTGCACCGGCTGGAGGACGGGGTGCACCCGCTCATGACGCGGCACGTGCTGTGGCACCAGGTCGCCCGCGAGCTGCTCAAACTGCCGCCGGCGCCCGAGCCGCCGCTGCCCGACTACATGAGCCCGCTCACCTTCTGGGACCCCGCCATCGTGCGCGGGCTCCAGCGGCGGCTCACCGAGAACACCGGCCGGCACTGGGCCGACGCCTTCGGCTCCCGGCTGCACGTGTCGGAGTTCATGCTCTACGGCCTGTTCGTGGACGAGGTGCTCAGCGCGCCGGACGGGCGCCCGCCGTCGGACACCGGCCTGTGCCACAAGACCCCCGACGAGTCGCCGATGGACCTGCCGACCGCCCTGGCCTTCGCCGATCGGCTCGGGCCCGGGGCGATCGGGATGATGATCTCCGCCAAGTCGGGCACCCCACGAGAGGTGCGGCAGGCGGCCATCGAGCGCTGCGCCGAAGTCGCCGACCAGGTTCGCTAACCCCTAACCCGCGCGGCCGTCCTGGTCGGGCTTTCGCGGGTCGGGGGCGAGCCCCAGCATCTCGCCGTTGATCCGGGCGAACTCCTCCGTCGGCGGGTCGTCGCTGTCGCGGTTCTCTGACGGGCCCTCGGATATGACCGACGCGCGGCCATTAAGGGTCTTCGCCGCTTCCGGCTCGGCGGCGGGTTCGGGGACGTCCGCTTCGTCCTCGGCCGGCTCCGCCGGGGCGGTACGGCCGCGAACGCGGCGGATCCACATCAGGTAGGCGGCGCCGAAGCCGAAGAGCAGGGCGACGACCAGCACCTCCACGGCCAGCTGGAGCTTGCCGCCGCCGTCGTACTCGACCGGGATCAGCGCCACGTTGTTGACTGCGATGAACGTGCTCTTCGGCGCGCCCAGCGAGGTCTGGTAGCTGGTCAGCTCCTCACGCAGGCGCCGCTCGGCCCGCTCGAGGATGCCCTTCGCCGTCTCCGCCGTGCGGCTCACGACCTTGATGTGGATGAACGGGCCCTGCGTCACGACGCCCAGCAGATCCGCGTTCGACCGGCCGTCGTCGATGACGATCTCGGTGCTGCCGTTCTCCTCGATCCCGAGCTTGCGCAGCTCGTCCTTGCTGTTGAGGGCGAGGATGAGGATGCCCGCGACCGTCCGCAGCCCGTCGTTGTACTGCAGCAGCGGGTTGGTCAGGCCGACCGGCTTGGTGGGATCCATCGACAGGGTGCCACCGGACGGCGGCGCGGTCAGGATCAGCGACGACTCGGTCTCGTAACGCGGTGACCCCACGAAGAACGCCACCAACGCCAGAACGAGGGCGAGGGCGAGGATGGGAGGTCCAACACGCTTGTTTCGGATAAGGCCTAACAGATCGTTCCAAAAAGCCATATTTACCCGCCCAAGCCCCCGCCAGTATGGGCCAATGCCCTGGCCATAAAAAATGGTACAGATTGCTTATCGTGACCGGCCGAGTCGATGTTACGAATCACCGGTCTTGGTTGCTGTTCGCCCTACTTCGCGAGAACATCGGCGCGACCGTACCTCAGCCTCGCCTCAGCTTCCGCTAGAAGGGCTGCCCGGATGACGTCCAGATCACCGCACGTACGCTCCTCCGCCTCACTCGTCGGCCGCGCCGAACCTCCCATCGGGGTCGGCATGCCCGTCTACAACGGCGAGCCGTACCTGGAGGGCGCCCTGCGCTCGGTCCTCTCCCAGAAAGGGGTCGACTTCGAGCTGGTGATCGCCGACAACTGCTCGACGGACGGCACCGAGGAGCTCTGCCGGGAGCTGGCCAGGACCGATCCACGCGTCCGCTACCTGCGGCGCGAGCGCAACGTCGGCATCACGGCCAACCACAACAAGGTCGTCCACGAGACCCGCGGCGAGTTCTTCTCCTACGCCACCTCCGACGACGAGTACCACGAGGACCGCCTGGCCCTGCTCTCGGCGGCGCTGCGCCGCCACCCGTCGGCGGCGGCCGCCGTCTCGGGCGTCGAGGAGATCGACGAGACGGGACGGACCATCGGCACCTGGCGCGACACCTCCCCCACCGACCAGCCCGACCCGGTGGCGCGGCTACGCCACCGGCTGGACAACTACGACGAAACCATGCACTTCTACGGGCTCATGCGCAGGGAGACGCTGCTGCGCGCCCGGCCGCTGGAGGCCATCCTGCCCGCCGACCGGGTGATGATCTCGGGTCTGGCGCTGCTGGGGCCGCTGGTCGTGGTGGACGAGCTGCTGCTGCGCCACCGCAACCACGCGGGCAGCAACAGCCAGGTCAACCACGCGCGGGCCTTCCGCGCCCGCGAGATGCCCGGAGACCAGCGCTTCTTCCTCCCCAACGTGGAGGAGGGCCGCGCGCTGCTGCGGGTCATCAGGAACGCTCCATTAACCCGCCGCCAGCGGCTGCGCGCCTATGCGGCGCTGCGGCCCTGGCTGCGGCGCAACGCCGTGCCCATGGCCCGCAACGTCGCCCACTCGGCCATCGACGTGGCCCGCGGCCCGCGGGGACCGCTCAGCTCGTCACCACCTCGCGAATCTTCCTGATCCGCTCCCGCGAGAGCCCGGTCACCACGTACACGATCAGCCCGGCTCCCCCGGCTGCGCAGAGCCGGACGAAGTCGAAGGCGCCCTCGGTCAGCCTGGCCACCAGCCAGGCGGCCAGGCCGGCCAGCAGGCCGCCGAGGAGCAGCCGGAGGATGCCGGGCAGGACCGGTCCGAGCACGACGCCCGAGCGGCGCAACTGCAGCGCCGTCACGGGCAGGGCGATCAGCAGCGCGACGGCCGCGTGCGCGATCGCCACGCCCCGGATGCCGTCCAGCCGCGCGCCGGTGTACAGGGCGGGCAGCAGTGCCAGGGCCCAGCTCAGGTTCATCCACACCACGAGCCTGGTCGCGCCGAGCGAGGTCAGGATGTCGAAGGCCAGCGCGGTGAGCATCCGCACCACCATCAGCGCCATGAGGAAGGACAGCGCCTGGGCGGCGGGCAGCCACCGCTCGCCGTACAGGAAGGGCACCACCAGGGGCGCCAGCACGCCGAAGAGGACCGCCACGGGCAGCACCAGCGTGATCAGCATCGGCACGATCTGCTGGACGCGCGCGGAGAACGCCTCCGGCCGCTCCTCGGCGACCCGCGAGAAGCCGGGCAGCGTGACGTGGCGCAGGGCCTCGCCGACCAGTCCCGGCACCCAGCTCGACACGTTCAGCGCGATCATGTAGAAGCCGAGCGTGGTCGCGCCCAGCAGCCGGCCGATGATGATGGCGTCGGCGTTGAGCACCAGCGCCTCGATGGCCAGGCTGACCGCCAGGGGCACCCCGAAGCCCAGCAGCTTGCGCGCGATGGCCCGCTCGAAGCCCAGCCGCAGCGGCATCTTGGCCCAGACGAACACCAGGACGCCGCTCACCAGGGAGTTGGCCACCGCGCCGATGACGAAGCTGTAGACGCCCGCGCCCATGAGCGCCAGCGTGATCGCCACCGGCACCTGGACGGCGATGCCCGCCATGTTCGCCTTGGCGATCTTGTCCTGCTGGAAGCCCCGGAGCATGACCGCGCTGCGTACGTTGACGAACCCGTCGATCACGATGATCACGGTGAGCAGCCGCACCACCGGCGTGGCCGAGACATTGCCCGCCAGGCCGGTGAAGTAGGGCGCCGCCACCCAGAACAGCGCGTAGATGGTCACGCTGAGGGTGAGGACCACGGTGGTCGCGGTGACCACCATGTCCTCCAGCCTGCCCCGCCACTGCACGACGGCCGCGACGATGCCGGCGTCGTTGATGTAGAAGAGGAACTGGTTGGCGGCCAGCGCGACCGCGTACAACCCGAAGTCCTCCGGGGCGAGCAGGCGGGCCAGCACGAGGCTCAGGGTGAAGGTGGCCAGCTTCGACCCGCCGCGCGCCAGCAGCCCCCACCGCAGTCCCCTGCCCGCCGATCCGGCCCGGTGATCGCTGACGGGCTCGCTCGTGCTCACTACCGGCTCACTCACCGTCCGGCACCCGTTCGAGCCAGATCTCGCGCCAGAAGGGGAAGAACTCGCGGGGGCAGTTCAGCGAGTGGACGCCCTCGCACACCACGTCCTGCAGCACGATGCAGGGCGTCTTCATCTCCAGCATCCGTCCCGTGGGCTCGTCGATGCAGCGGTCCACCCGGGCGCGTACCCGTGCGGTCCGGCCGCAGTGGCGGGCCAGCTCGGCATCGAAGTTCATGCCGCGGTTGGACAGGTCCTCGTTGACGGTGGCCAGGATCTCCTGCTTGGACCGCACGCGGACCAGCTCGCCCGGCTGGAGGTCGAGCGTCTGGACCGGCGTACGGCCCCTGACCTCGCCCTTCATCGTGCCCCACGGCCGGCCGCCCTTGATGCGCAGCGCGCGGGGCAGCTTCCTCCTGGTCAGGTGCTGGAAGCGGTTGTACAGCCCGATCCCGGTGGCCTGAAGGGTCCTGAGCACGCCGACGTTCCGCGTCCGTACGTCCGCCACGAACTGCCCCAGATCGGCCATCGGCAGCGGTACGGGCGCCGCTCTCAGCAGCTCGGTCGCCTGGCAGGAGTAGCGTTCGGTGCCGTCCTCGCCCGGCGGCTTGCGGCTGTTGATCTCCAGCAGCGGCAGCAGCCGGGAGTCCGGCACGGCGTCCGGGGGCAGCTCGTCCGCCGCGACGCGCTTGATCCACGCCTGTTTCCAGTACATGGAGCAGGCCGTCTGGCAGCCGCCGTGCGCCGAGCCGTCGCACCGCGCGCCGAGCAGGTGCACGGCGCTGTCCATGCGCCGCAGGCCCGTCTTGGTCAGCGTGTCGCACAGCTTGTGCGCCACCTTGTGCACGGTGAGGCGCTGACCGCAGAACTTCAGCATCTCCGGCATGAACGGCAGGCCGTCCAGCTCGCCGCGCTCGTCCAGCGTGGCCAGGATCTCGGCCTCGCTGCGGATCTCCACCAGGTCGCCGACCCGCAAGCTCATGGTTTCCATTCCCTCACCAACTCCGATTCCCTCACCAACTCGGCGTCTTCGAGGCTCCCCGCCGCCTCGGCCACCGCCTGGAACGACAGGCCGGCCCGTTCGGCGATGTCCAGCAGCGAGTGCGTGCCGTCCGAGAGGTTCAGCACCCAGAGCATGGCCATCTGGGCCTGCTTGGTGTCGCTTCTGCCGCCGAGCGCCCCGTACAGGCCGCGCCGGCCCAGTTGCGGCTCGCCGTAGGGGCTGAGGTTCTCCAGGCGCCGGTCTCCCTCCAGCACCCGTGTCACCTCCCAGCAGGTCTCCAGGGTGTCCGCCAGTGCCTCGGGCAGCACGAACGCCGGGTCGTCCCCCGAGGTGTGGTACTCCGGATAGCCCGCGTACGTCGACCTGGTCAGGCAGCCGACCGGCAGGTCGAAGCCGGGCGAGCAGTACTGCCGCTCGTCGTAGCCGTACGGGGAGAAGTCGAGCGTGCGGTGCGGGCGCCCGGAGGCGCGCAGCACGTGCCCCACCGCCCGGTCGATCTCCGTGTCGCCGCGCCTGCTCCGCTTGTACGTGAGCGCGCCGCCGTCCCCCGCGCACGCCAGGACCAGGCCGTGCCTGACCCGCTCGACCGCGTCCCGGTTGCGGGCCAGCCAGGTGATCGACCCGATCGTGCCGGGCGCGAACAGGAAGCGGTACGTGTAGCGCGGCGACGCCGCCGCCAGCCGCCGGGCCAGCTGGACGGCCACCGCGATGCCCGCCAGGTTGTCGTTGGCCAGCGACGGGTGGCAGGTGTGGCAGGAGATCAGCACCTCCTCGTCCGTCCGTCCGGGCACCACGTGCTCGGCGTACGTGAGGTGGCCGTCTTCCAGCGTGGAGTCCACCACGACCTCGTACTCGCCCTCCCGGAGGCTCTCCAGCGTCTCATGCCGCAGGCAGAACCCCCAGTCCTCGGCGTAATAGCCGGTCCGGTAGGGGATGAGCCCCGGCTGGTCCGGCAGTGTGTGCAGATGGCCGCGGAGCTCCGCCAGCGGCATCCGGGCCGACACCGGCACGCTGTAGCCGACCACGTGCAGGTTGGACTCGGCGAAGTCGACGACCTTGGCGCCCGTGGGGTCCTTGACGTAGGCGTCGCGGATGTTCCACTCTTTGGGCACGTTCCAGTCGAGCACCTGCGTGCCGGTGGGCACCTCGTGCACGTTCAGCGCGATGTGCTCGCCGACGATCTCCAGGGTGCGGCGGACGCCGTCTCCCGTGATGCTCCGGCACAGCGGGTAGAGACGCTCCACCAGCTGGTGCATCTCCTTGCCGAGGCCGGTCACGAGGGCATCAGCCGATCGTCGACCGTGCCCGCGGCCTGCCGGTCCGACAGGCGGGCCAGGCGGGTGAAGCGGCGCTCGAAGCCCTCCCTGGTCAGCCCGTGCCGCCGGTAGGCGTCGATGAGTTCGAGCGCGCCCTCCTTCACCGAGCGGCGCGCCTCGTATCCGGGCAGCGCGGCGCGGATCCGTGAGAAGTCGACCCGGTAGGAGCGCGGGTCGGCGCCCGTCTCCCCCGTGATGGCCAGCGTGGCGCCGGGCACCGCCTCCACCACGGTCGCCGCGATCCCGGCCACGGTGACGTTGTTCTGCTCGGTGCCGACGTTGAACGCCTCGGCGTGTACGGCCTCGCGCGGCGCGGTCAGGGCGGCGGCGAACGCGTCCGCGATGTCCAGCGCGTGCACCAGGGGCCGCCACGGCGTGCCATCGGACAGCACGCGCACCTCGCCGGACAGGTGCGCGTGTCCCACCAGGTTGTTGAGCACGATGTCCGCGCGCAGCCGGGGCGAGAAGCCGAAGGCCGTGGCGTTGCGCAGGAAGACCGGCGTGAAGTCGGCGTCGGCCAGCTTCAGCACCTCGTCCTCCACGCGCACCTTGGACTCGGCGTAGGGGGTCACGGGACGCAGGGGCGCCTCCTCTGTGACCAGGTCGTCCCCGCCGGCGGCTCCGTAGACCGAGCAGGTGGAGGCGTACAGGAAGCGCCGCACCCCCGCCTCGCGGGCCAGCCGGGCCAGCCGTACGGAGGCGTGGTAGTTGATGTCGTAGGTCAGCTCGGGCGCCAGCGAGCCGAGGGGGTCGTTGGAGAGGGCGGCCAGGTGGACGACCGCGTCAAAGCCGGCCAGCGCCTCAGCCGGGACCTCGCGCAGGTCCAGGGCGAGCCCTTGCGGGTCGTCGGGCCGCGGCCCCAGGACGCAGTCGGCGAACAGCCCCGAGTCGAGGCCGGTCACCTCGTGTCCCGCTCCGGCGAGTACGGGGGACATGACGGTGCCCAGGTAGCCCTGGTGTCCGGTCAGCAGTACACGCATATCCGGCTAGTCTCCTGCGAGGTCGAGGGTCAGTTTGCGGGTGTGGAAGGCTTCGGCGTACCTGGCGCCGCACTCGATGCCGCGGATGCGGGCGAGCCCGAGGAAGGCTTCGTCGTCGAACCAGGAACGCCGGAGTTGCGAGAGGTAGTGCCGCCGCAGCACGGCGACCTTCTCCGCCGCCACCTCCGGCCGCAGCGGCTGGTAGGCGGCGGGACGGCCGAGGTCGCCGTCCCACTTGACGATCTCGTAGCCGAGCGTCAGGTGGTCGCGGAAGGCCGTCGGCACGAGCTCGGCCAGGCCCCGGTGGTCCTGGTGGGCGTCTCTCGGATGCGGGCCGAGGATCAGGTCGGGATCGGTCCTGACCCGCAGCAGCTCCAGCGCCTCCTTGGCCTGCTCCCAGTACGCGGGCAACCGGCCGTCGGGCAGCTTGAGCACGGTCAGCCGCAGGTCGGCGCCGGGGCAGAAGGCGGTGAGCGCCGCGTGCTCCTCGTCCTCGCGCTCGGTCCCCCCTCCGGACAGGACCAGCGCGTCGACCTGGAGGCCGGGCCGGGCCGCGCAGAGGGTGAGCAGCGTGCCGCCCGCCCCGATGGCGATGTCGTCGCAGTGCGCGCCCAGCGCGACGATCCGGCCCAACCGGGAGGCCGTCAGCCGGATCATGCCTCCCACAGCGCCCAGGGCCTGTCGCCGCGCGAGTACGCCTCGTCCAGCTCGATCCGCTGGTTGACGGTGTCGGTCGGCCGCCAGTAACCGCGGTGCCGGTAGGTCATGAGCCGCCCCCGCTTGGTCAGCTCCACACAGCCATCCCCCACCAGATCCCCGTTTTCCGGTATGTGATCGAAAATTTCCTGACGGAGCACGAAATATCCACCGTTGACCCAGATCGGCATCTGGGTGACCGGCGCGATGTCCCTCGCCAGCCCGTCGTCGTCGATGTCGATGCAGTGGAAGGTGCCGGGCGGCGGCACGACCATCATGGACGCCCCCACGTCGGCGGCCGTGAACCGGTCGACGATCTCCGGCAGCGGCGCGTCGGTGAGCACGTCGGCGTAGTTGGCCAGGAACACCTCTTCGCCGTCCAGATGGTCGCGGACCCGGCGTAACCGCTCGCCGATCGGCGACTGGACGCCGGTCTGCACGAAGGAGATCGACCAGTCCGAGATGTCCTGCGACAGCAGCTCCACCTCGCCACCGCGCAGCCGGAAGTCGTTGGAGGCGGTCTCCTTGTAGGTCAGGAAGAACTCCGTGATGTGCTGGGCGCCGTAACCGAGGCAGAGGATGAACTCGGTGTGCCCGAAGTGCGCGTAGTAGCGCATCACATGCCAGATGAGCGGCCGGGGGCCGACGAGCTGCATGGGCTTGGGTACCTCGCCCGGAGCTCCGGTGCGCATGCGCGTGCCGTACCCACCGCAGAAGAGCACGACCTTCATGGCAGGATCTCCAGACTCGGGATGGGAAAGACCAGCCGACCGCCCCACTCGCGGACGTAGGAGAGCTGTTCGGTGAGTTCGGCTCGCAGGTTCCACGGGAGCACCAGGACATAGTCCGGCCGGTCCTCGGCCAGGCGCTCGGGCGGCAGGATGGGGATCCGGGTGCCCGGCGTGAACCTGCCGTGCTTGTACGGATTGCGGTCCACCGTGTACGCCAGCAGGTCCTCGCGGATCCCACAGTGGTTGAGCAGCGTGTTGCCCTTCCCCGGCGCGCCGTAGCCGGCCACGGTCTTGCCCGCCTCGGCCGCGTCGATGAGGAAGCGGAGCAGGTCACGGCGGACCTTGGCGACTCGGGCGGCGAACTCCGCGTACCCGGCCAGCTCGTCGAGCCCGGCCCCCTTCTCCCTGGCCAGCACGTCGGCCACCCGCTCGGTGGGCTCGCCGCCCGCCTCCTCGGGCCGGGCCCAGAGCCGGATCGAGCCGCCGTGCGTCGGCAGCAGCTCCACGTCGACCAGCGCCAGGCCGCCGGTGGCCAGCGCCCGCCGCGCGGAGGCGACCGTGTAGTACTGGAAGTGCTCGTGGTAGATCGTGTCGTATTGGTTCAGCTCCACGAGCGTGAGCAGGTGCTGTACCTCGATGGAGACCCACCCGTCGTCGGCGACGAGCGCGCGCAGCCCTCGGGTGAAGCCGACGACGTCGGGGATGTGCGCGTACACGTTGTTGGCCACGACCAGGTCGGCCGGCCCGTGCTCGGCGCGGACCGCCGCCCCGGTCTCCGGGTCGAGGAAGGCCGTAAGGGTGGCGATGCCCTTGTCCCTGGCCGCCTGACCCACGTTGGCCGAGGGCTCGATGCCCAGGCAGCGCACCCCTCTTTCCGCCACGTGCTGCAGCAGGTACCCGTCGTTGCTGGCCACCTCGACCACGAAGCCCGGCGCGAACCGGTCCACGGCCGCCGCCACGAACTCCCGGGCGTGCTCCACCCAGGAGGTGGAGAAGGAGGAGAAGTACGCGTACTCCGTGAACGTCTCCTCCGGCTGGATCAGCGGCGGTATCTGGGCGAGCCAGCAGCTCGTGCAGACCCGCAGGTGCAGGGGGTAGGTGAGCTCGGGCTGGTCGAGCCGCTCCCGGGTGAGGAACAGCTCGCAGGGCGGCGTGGCGCCGAGGTCGACCACGCTCGCCAGTTCGCCCGAGCCGCAGAGCCGGCAGACGGTCACCGGCCTCGGCCTCTTCCGCGCTGTAACCAACGAGCCATGGTCCCCTCCCGATGTGTGAGATTCAGTACGAACTACCGTTGGCTCGCTCCACGTGAGCCACGGCCTCCTTCTCGTACTCCGCCGACAGCCCCTCCGGGATGCGTGCCAGGTCCCCGGCGCGCATGAAGTCGCGCAGAGTGGTGCCCAGGCACGCCGCGTCCACGTTGGGCGCGCCCTTACGTGATCTGACGTCGTCGATGTGGACGGTGCGGAAGTCGATGCTGAAGCGCGTCACGCCCGAGGTGTTACGTACGGTCGAGTGCAGCTGGGCGCCCGAGAAGAGGAGCACCCCGCCCGGCTCCATGACGAACCTGAGCTCGCCGGACAGGTCGAGATCCTCTTCCGGCTTGGGCTGCTCGCGCGTGTCGCTGTAGATGTGCTGGGCGGCCGACGGGCGCTCCGTCCTGACCCACGAGGCGTAGTCGTAGCGGCCGCTGCCGTTGCGCACGGCCTGGGTGAAGTACTCCGGGTGCAGGGCGAAGACGTTCTCGGGCACCACGTCGTAGACGGGGATCCACCAGTTCACCTGGTTGAACGGCGCTGAGTACCAGCAGTCGCGGTGGGCGTGGTAGGCGTAGGAGATGCCCGAGTCGAGATAGCCGTCGGAGGTCGAGGTCCGCAGCCGCGGCACGTCGAAGTAGGTCTCGTCCGGCGCGAACCCCAGCTCGTCCAGCAGGACCGCGATGAGCTCCTTGCACCTCGGATGATGGATGAAGCGCGGCTTGACGTCGGCCAGCAGCGCGGCGAACCGCTCGACCGGCATGCTGTGCTGGGCGGTGGTGGGATCCGCGCCGCCGAAGGTCTCGGCGACCAGTTCGCGGGCGAAGGACACGAGCTCGCGGGACGCGGGCGAGGCCGTGTAGACGAAGACGTCGCCCTGGAAGATCCGCTCGCGTCGCGCCTCGTCGTTCATCGTGCTGCCGGTGAATACCGTGGTCATCTGGGCTTGCCCCTTACACGTGCATGGTGCGAGTCGAACCGATCTCCCCTCGTAGGTCTTGCGAGGCCGTGCGTGGGGCGGGATGGGTTGCCGGCTCCCGGAAACGTACTGATCGGGATGGTGATCCTGACCCCGCTCAGGACCACATGCCTCAATCAACTGGCATTTCGCAACTGCCATATCCCGCGTTACACACTCTGGTGGGAACGTTCCTGCTATGTCAGGATCCGGCTCATGGATCCCCTCGGTTTCGACGGCGCCTGGCTGTTCAGCCCGCGTATCCACAAGGACGGGCGCGGGCAGTTCCTGGAGTGGTTCAGGAGCGACGAGCTCGACCGAGCGCTGGACCTCGCCCAGGCCAACTGCTCGGTCTCGGCCAGGGGCGTGCTGCGCGGCCTCCACTACGCGGACGTGCCGCCCGGTCAGGCCAAGTACGTCACCTGCGTCTCCGGCAGCGTCCTCGACGTCGCGGTGGACCTCAGAACCGGCTCGCCCACCTTCGGCCAGTGGGCGGCGGTCCAGCTGGACGACGTCTCGCGACAGGCGGTCTACCTGGCCGAAGGTCTCGGCCACGCGTTCTTCACGCTCAGCGAGTCGGCCACCGTGATCTACCTGTGCTCCACCTCGTACGCCCCGCAGCGTGAGCACGGCATCCATCCGCTGGACCCGGCCCTCGGCATCGTCTGGCCGGAGGGCATCGAGCCGATCCTCTCGGACAAGGACGCCGCGGCACCCACGCTGGCGGAAGCGGCCGGACAAGGTCTACTCCCCTCCTACGCCGACTGCCTGGCCCACTACGCGAGCGCCCCAGGGCCCCAGCAGAGCCGGCCAGGCCGCGTGTAGGGCGATGGACCACTCACGCATCGGCGGCAGCCCGGCGGCCTGCCAGTTCCCGTGCGCCAGCACGCTGTTGGCGGGGCGTGGGGCGGGCCGGCGCAGGGCCGTGCTCGGGATGGGCTCGACCCGGCCTGGATCGGCGCCGAGCAGGGAGAAGAGCTCTCTCGCGTAGTCATACCAGCTCGTCCGCCCGGCGCTCGTCCCGTGGTAGACGCCGGGCGGGGCGTCCGCCCGGCCGAGCTGGACGATCCGCTCGGCCAGGTCGCCGGTCCAGGTGGGCTGGCCGAACTGGTCGTCGACCACGGAGACGGTCGGCCGGGAGGCTTCGAGGCCGACCATCGTGCGGGCGAAGCTGCGGCCGTGGGCGCCGTAGAGCCAGGCCGTACGCACCACGTGGTGGCCGTGCTCCAGGGCCGCGCGCTCGCCCGCGAGCTTGGTCCTGCCGTAGGCGTTGATGGGCCCCGTCGGGGCGCTCTCCCGGTAAGGGCCGACCGCGGCGCCGTCGAAGACATAGTCGGTGGAGAGCTGGATCAGCCGGGCGCCCAGGTCGGCGGCGACCCGGGCGAGGACGGACACGGCGGTCCCGTTGATCGCCAGGGCCTCCTCCTCGCGTGTCTCGGCGTCGTCGACGGCCGTCCACGCGGCGCAGTTGACCACCACGTCGGGCCTGGCCGCGCGCAGCGCCCAGGCGACGGCGCCGGCGTCGCACAGGTCCAGCTCGGACCGGGTGAACGGGCGGACCCGCATCCCCGGCGTGGTCCGCAGCAGCTCCGTCAGGTCGGTGCCGAGCATGCCGCCCGCACCGGTGACCACCCACCTCATGCGCGCCCCCTCAGCACCAGGTCGGTGACCGTTGCGCGATGGTCGGTCCGCGGGAGGGCGAGCGTCTCGAACGAGCGCACGGCCACCCCCTCGGAGGCCAGCACGTGGTCGATGGCGACCTTGGGGACGAGGGCGGAGCGCCCGTAGTACGGCCAGGTCATGACGAGTCCCTTCCCGGTGACGGACGCGGCGTCCTGGTAGCCGGTGGCGATCAGCTCCCTCAGCACCGCGTGGTCGAGCGTGGAGTTGAAGTCGCCGGCCAGGACCCGCGGCCGCTTCGCCACCGCCGTCGGCAGGACCCGGATGCTCTGCGCCCAGCACCCCGCCAGCCAGCCGCCGGCCGGCGCGCAGGCGTGCACGCCGACGACGTCCACCTCAGAGCCGTCGGGCAGCGTGAGCAGGCCGCCGACGTGCTGCCACTGGCCGGCCGCGAAGCCGAGCCCCGGACGCAGCGGGAAGCGCGAGTAGACGGCCGTGCCCAGCTGTTCCAGGTGATACGGCAGCAGGGCGCGCAGGCCGCCCCGGTCGAGCCGCGCCGCGAGGTCCGGGGTGAGCTCCTGCAGGGTGAGCACGTCGGGACGGCTCCGCTCGACCGCGCCGATCAGGGCCTCGGCGGGCACCGAGCCCACGCGCACGTTCGCGGTCATCACGCGGAGCGGCTGTCCCTCCGCCTCGGGGACGCCCTTCGGCACCGCGCGCGGCAGCACCACCGAGGCCAGCAGCCCGCCCACCACCAGCGCGGTGTACGTGGCGGGCCGGTTGCGCAGCGCCAGCGCGAGTGCCAGCGGCACCAGCGAGCCCGCCGCGGCGTAGGGGGTGAACGACACGAGCTGGGACCATCTGAGCTTGGGCTCCCAGCCGGCCACGCGAAGGACCGCCCAGCCGGCGAACGGCGACAGCAGTGCCCAGAGCGCGGAGGTGAGCAAGGTGTTCCGCTTCAAGCTTTCCACCACGCCGCGTTGCTCGCGTACCAGCTGACCGTGTCCTTGAGCCCCTGCTCGAACGGGATCTCCGGCCGGTAGCCGAGCGCGCGCAGCTTGCTGTCGTCGAGCGAGTAGCGGCGGTCGTGGCCCTTGCGGTCCTCGACGGGCTCGACCATGCTCCAGTCCCGGCCGCACGCCTCCAGCAGCCGCGCGGTCAGCTCCCTGTTGGTCAGCTCGGCGGTGCCCGCGATGTGGTAGACCTCGCCCGGCGCGCCCTTCTCGGCCACCAGGCGGATGCCCGCGCAGTGGTCGGCGACGTGGATCCAGTCGCGGACGTTCCCGCCGTCGCCGTAGAGCGGGACGCGCCGGCCACGCAGCAGGTTCGTGACGAACAGCGGGATGACCTTCTCCGGGTACTGCCTGGGGCCGTAGTTGTTGCCGCACCGGGTGATCGACACGTCGAGGCCGTACGTGATCGCGTACGCGCGGGCGACCAGGTCGCCGCCCGCCTTCGACGCGGCGTACGGGGAGCGCGGCAGGAGCGGCGCGGACTCCTCCCATGAGCCGTGGTCGATGGAGCCGTAGACCTCGTCGGTCGACACGTGCACCACCTTCGGGACCCCGGCCTCCAGGCACGCCTGCAGGAGCGTCTGGGTGCCGAGCACGTTGGTGCGCACGAACTCGGCCGGGCCGTCGATCGACCGGTCGACGTGCGACTCGGCGGCGAAGTTGACCACCAGGTCGTGGCCGGGCACCACCTCGCCGAGCAGCTCGGCGTCGCAGATGTCACCGTGGACGAAGGTATGCGGCCGCCCTTCGAGGTTGGCCCGGTTGCCCGCGTACGTGAGCTTGTCGAGCACGGTCACGTCCGCCTCGCCCAGCCCGTGGACGAAGTGCGAGCCGATGAAGCCGGCCCCACCTGTCACCAGAATCCGTGTCATGAACTGATCTGCACCTTGCTGTGATCGCCCAGCACGAGGCGGTGGGCTTTGGGGGTGTCCGGAGCAGGGGTCACCTCGACGTCGTGGCCGATGAGCGACGACTCGATCCGGCCGACTCCCTGGATGGAGGCTCGGGGCAGCACGATCGAGTATTCGATCTCGCTGCGGCCGATCGCGCAGTCGGCGCCGATCGAGGTGAACGGGCCGACATAGCTGTCCTGGACACGCGCGCCGGGGCCGATGATCGCTGGGCCCACGACGCGCGAGCGTTCGACCACGGCGCCCGGCTCCACCACGACCCGACCGATCAGCTCGCTGGCCTGGTCCACCAGGCCGCTGACGCGCCGGTCGAGCGACTCCAGCACGAGCCTGTTCACCTCCAGCATGTCGGTGACGTTGCCGGTGTCCTTCCAGTAGCCGGAGATCACCGAGGACTCGACCCGCAGCCCCGCCTCGATCAGCCACTGGATCGCGTCGGTGATCTCCAGCTCGCCCCGCCCCGACGGCTTGAGCTCGGCCACGGCGGCGTGAATGGCCGGGCTGAACAGGTAGACGCCGACCAGCGCGAGGTCGCTCTTGGGCCGGTCGGGTTTCTCCTCCAAGCCGACCACCCGGCCGGCGGCGTCGAGCTCCGCGACCCCGAACTGGCGCGGATCGCCGACCCTGGTGAGCATGATCTGGGCGGTGGGCCGCTCCCTGGCGAACCGGTCCACCAGCCCGTTGATGCCGCCCACGATGAAGTTGTCGCCCAGGTACATGACGAAGTCGTCGTCACCGAGGAAGTCGCGGGCGATCAGCACACCGTGGGCCAGGCCCAGCGGCGCCTCCTGGCGCAGGTAGGTCACCTCCAGGCCGAACGCGGAGCCGTCGCCGACGGCCGCCTCGATCTCGGCGTGCGTGTCGCCGACGACCAGTCCGAGCTCCCTGATCCCCGCCTCGGCGATCGCCTCCAGGCCGTAGAACAGCACCGGCTTGTTGGCGACGGGCACGAGCTGCTTGGCCGAGGTGTGGGTGATGGGCCGTAGCCGGGTGCCCGACCCTCCGGCGAGCACGAGTGCTTTCACCGCTAGTAAGCCCCTTCTCCACGGGTGACGACGGACCAGGTCTTCCAGAGGATCTGGAGGTCGAGGATAAGGGACCAGTTCTCCACGTATCGCAGGTCGAGGCGTACGGACTCCTCCCAGCTCAGGTTCGAGCGGCCGCTGACCTGCCAGAGTCCCGTCATGCCCGGCTTGACGACCAGGCGGCGGCGGACGTCGCTGCCGTACTTGGCGACCTCCTCCGGGAGCGGCGGCCGGGGGCCGACGAGCGACATGTCGCCGCGCACCACATTCACCAGTTGGGGGAGCTCGTCGAGCGAGTATTTGCGGAGGAAAGCGCCTACCGGCGTGATCCTTGGATCGTTCCTAATTTTGAAGAGCACCCCGTCCAATTCATTGGCATCGAGGAGCGCGCCTCTGAGCTCCTCGGCGTCCTCCACCATGGTCCGAAATTTCAGGACACGGAATTCTTTGCCGCGTTTGCCGACCCGGGTCTGGGTGAACAGCGCGGGGCCCGGGCTGGTGAGGCGGATCAGCAGCACGATCGCCAGCAGCGGCACGGCCATGAGCAGCAACGCGGCTCCCGCCACGAGCCGGTCGAAGACGGTCTTGACGATCTGCCTGGCGCCGTCGAACTCGGGATGCTCCACGTGCAGGAGCGGCATCCCCGCGACCGGCCTGATGCTGATCCGGGGGCCGGCGACCTCCATGAGCGCGGGTGCGACGAACAGGTCGGTGCGCGCGGTCTCCAAGCTCCACGCCAGCCGCCGCAGCGCCGACCCGTCGAACTCCGGGCAGGCCGTGACGGCGACCGCGTCGGCTCCCATCCGGTACACCACCTCGGCGACGTCGCCGAACGAGCCCAGCACCGGGATGCCGTCGAGGTCGACGTCCATCCGGTCCGGCGGCAGGCAGGCGCCGACGACCCGCATGCCGTGGTACGGCTGACGGCGGAACTGCATGACCAGGTCGAGGATGGATTCGCGATGGCCGACGGCGATGACCTCGCGCATGTAGTCGCCGACCACTCTCCGGCTGTGCAGCCGTTTTCGCATCCTGTAGCGGAAGTACAACGTGGACAGAAGCGCCAGCGGCAGCATCGCCATCACGAAGCTGCGCGCGACGACGGTCTGCGTGGCGTAGGCGCCGATCGCGACCGCGGCCATCAACCCGACGCCGCCGTTGAAGACGGCCCTGAACTCCTCAGTGCCCTCGCCGTGCGCGCGCTGCCGGTACGCGCCACCCATCGCCAGCGCGAAGGGCCAGGCGATGATCAGGCCGACTCCGAGCACGAACTCGGCCAACGGAACGTACGCGCCGGACAAGAGGCGGATGCCCAGCACGCAGACGCACGCGACCAGCGCGCACGCCGCGTCGCCACCCCACAGAAGCCGTAAGTACGCACGCGTCCAGATACTTGACGCGTGACGTGGTACGGCCTCGAGGAGCACGACATCGGACTCCCCAGTCCCCACCCTCATAGCACCACCCTGAAAACTCTGTGCACCGCAAGAACATGACGTTCCTTGAACCTCATGGGTTGACAAGTCCCCCATGCACAATCAAGGGCGGCGGCCCCCACTAAAGAGTAAAGATCCACTCCTGCATGGGAAATACCGTTAAATGTCCACAACAGGACGGATCTCGGGGCGGAGAAGGGGTTGACGGAACGATCCAAAAGTGCTGATCGACATGTCGGCAAATGTGCGGTTTATGGCAACATTTCAGCAGGTTGCCGGAATATGACGCGGCTAGTCATATTCCAGATCCGGCAGTGCGGACGGTGGGTCGGGACTCCGCCAGACGACCACGACTCCGTCATGTGCCGACTCGGCGGCGATGTGCAGCCGGTCGAGGTCGAAGTCGGGCAGATAGCGCAGACGCGCCAGAAACGTGGCGTCGGTGGCCGACCTGGGTACCACGCAGCCTTCGCCGTCGCGGTCGAGCAGGATGTAGAGGACGTCCTCTCCTGACTCGGTCACCACACGGACCTCGACCACGTCCTCCCAGGCAAGGGCTTCGACGCTCCCGTCCGCATAGTGACGGGTCACGCCCTCTTCCGTGACGTACACGTAGGAGTCCGGCATCGGGTTGCCGTGCATGGCCGCGATTCTTGCGACTTCTGGGGTCCCGCCGCAAGAGTTCGCGATATTGGGTGCGGATCTCGCTCGCGGGATCGGCGCGGCAGCGGGCCAGAAGGGGCTCAGGAGGGCTCGGGATGTGGCGGGAGGGAGGCCTTACGAGGGAGTCTTTGTGAGGGGCCGCTTTACACGAGGTTTCGGTTCGGGGGGTGTCGGTTCAGGGGGTCTCGGCTCGGGGGGATGGGTCGCCGCCCCACGCGTGGCTGAGGTGGGCGGCCACCGCGGCCTGCGCCGCCTCGGCGGGACCTTCGGCGATCGCGTCGAGCAGCTCCCGATGTTCGTGTACGAGCACGTCCCTGTCCTCGTAGACCTCGCGCAGGCGCACCAGGCCGAGCCGGGTCTCCGCGGCGAGCGCGCCGTAGAGCCGTTCGAGCCGCGGGCTGCCCACGGCCTCGATCAGCGCCTGGTGCAGCGCCATGTGCTCGGCCACCGACTCCGACCACGGCGCGTCGGCGGGCAGGGCGCCCATCCGGACCAGCGCCGCCTCCGCCTCCGGCACCCGCCGCCCCGCCACGGCCGTGGCCATCAGACCCTCCAGCGGCCGGCGTACGTACATGAGATCGTCGAGGTCCGCGATCGTCACCTCGGGGACATAGGCACTGCGATTGCGCTCACGCCTGAGCAGCCCTTCGTGCACCAGCACGGCCAGGGCCTCCCGTACCGTGGGCCTGGCCACCCCGTAGGTGGCGGCGAGCTCCTGCTCGGGCAGCGCGGTACCCGGCCCGATCTCGCCGGAGAGCACCCTGCGGCGCAGCGCGTCGGCGAGCGCGCCGACCGCGGAGACGGGTCTGAGCGGCAACGTCACGGCTGCGACTCTAACGCCTCATAGGGACACACCGTTTCCCCCCACGACCGTAGCCACGCGACCCGGGGCCCCAATCCTTCAGACGCCGCCCCCCGACCCGCGATCCTTCAGACGCTGACCTCTTCGCCACCGACCACTTCGCCACCCACCTATCGGCGAGCGGCCTCTCGAGCAACGACCCATCGGCGAGTGGCCCTGCTGCCAGCTGTCTATGAGCGAGTAGCCCCTCTGGCACCGGCCCCATCGGCGAGCGACCATCAACCAGCGGCCTATCCATTGGCCAGCGTCCCATCGGCGGGTGGCCGCCTTTCAGCGAGTGGCCCCCCTGCCAGCTGCCTCTCCCGCCAGCGGCCTGTCCGCGGACGCTCGCTCTACGAGCACCCTTTCGGGCAGCCGCTTTTCCGGTACGGCCACGACCACGAGGCTGATCGCCAGCAGGACGAGACCGGCAATAGACACCAGGGTCAGGCGTTCACCGAGCACCAGCAGCCCGAGCAGCGCGGCGACCGCCGGCTCGGCCAGGGCGAGTGTGGCGGCCGTGGCCACCGGCGTGGTGCGCAGTCCTCTGCCGTACAGGAAGTAGGACAGCGCGGTCGCCCCGACGCCGAGGTAAACAGCGGCGAGCAGCCCGCGCGGCTCGGCCAGCCACTCGGTGCCCCGCCAGAGCAGGACCGGCACCATGATGACGGCGGCGCCGCCGAACAGCACCCCCATGACCGCGTTCGACGACGCGCCCGTGCTGATCGCCCGAGCGGCGGTGACGGCGTAGAACGCGTAGAGCAGCCCACCGAGCAGCGCGAACAGCACCCCGGACACCATCTGCCCACCCGCCTGAGCACCACCGCCCACGATCAGGGCGGCGCACCCGCAGACCGCGGCGGCGGTGGCCATGGCCCAACGCCGACTCGGCCGCTCACTGTGCAGCAACCAGGAGAGCAGGCCGGTGAAGACGGGCCCGCTGCCGATCGCGACGACTGTGCCGATGGCCACGCCGGTACGGGCGACTGCGGCGAAGAAGCACAACTGGTACACGGCCACAGCAACGGCAGCGACCAGCAACGCGGGAGTCACCGGCAACCTGAGGGTGACCGGCAATCTAAGGCTGACCGGCAATCTGGCGCCCGACAACCGAGTGACGGGCGGCCTCGGCGCGCCCGGCAACGGGGTTCCCGGCAGTCTGGACGTGACCGACGCTCTGGACGTGCCCCACACTCTGGACGTGACCAGCGGGCCCCGGTTGGCTCCCCCTCCTGCGCTAGCCCCATCCCCAGCCCCGGCTCCCGGCCCAACCCCAGCCTCGGCTCCCTCTCCGGCTCGCGCTCCAGCTCCAGCGAGCAGGCCGACCAAGGCGAGCGCCGTGCCGCCGATGACCAGCCGGGCAGCGGCCAGGGCGATCGAGTCGGCCGAGACCAGCAGCCCCGCCGTACCGGCGGTCCCCCAGAGCACGGAGGCACCGATGACGGCGAAGGGTCCGTTCTTCATGCCACCATTGTCAGACAGTTAGACAATATTGTCCAACTGCTGGTCGATGAGCCGCCCGGCCGGGGCGGCCAGCTCGCCCGCGTAGTCGTCGAGCACAGCGAGCCCGTCGTGGATGCTGGACGTGGTCTTGCGCGGCAGCCCCAGCAATACGTCCCCCTCGACGGAGACCATCCCGTCGACGTGGAACTCGCCGTTGGCGGCGGCGATGGAGACGGCGAAGCTGAGCTCACGGCCGTCGGGGAGGGTGAACGCGGTCCCGGTCCGTACACCCGCGGGCGGAAAGAAATAGGAGAAGGGCTGGCTCCGGACGAACGGGTGGTGTAATTCGGCGAGAATCTCCGCCGCTCGGCTCAGTGCCGCCAGCAGGCCGGCCGCGGCCGAGCTCTCGCTGTCCACCCCCCGAGCCTAGATCAGCTCGCCCGTCCATGACCAGGTGCGAGGCATTCAGCACTCTCCGTCCCACAGCCCCAGCCGTCCCGCGGGGGTCGGCATGGCGGGGTCAAGTCGGGGACCAAGAGTCGAGGGTCGATGGCAGGCAGTCGGCGGCAGGTCGCTCCCGCAACAGGTCAGTCCGCGTGATGGGTAGGCGTCGGTGGCGGGTGGATCCCGTGACAGGTAGGTAGCGGTGACGGGTCAGTCTCGTGAGCAGTCGACGTCCATGACGCGTGGGTGCCGGAGGCTGGCCAGTCCCTCCGCAGGTCAGTGCCCCTGACTCGGCGGTGGCGCGTGAGTCCCGTCAGAGGTCGACGTCCATGATGCGTTGGCGAGTCGATCCGTGACGGACAGTCCCGCGTCAGGTCGGCGTCCGTAATGGGTTGGTGTCCGTAACGGGACGGGAGTCCGCAACGAGTCGGGCGTCCGTAACGGTCGGGAGTCCGCAACGAGTCGGCGTCCGTGACAGGTCAGTCGGTGGCGAGGCGGGCGTGGCGTTCGACGTCGTAGCGGCGTCCGTCATAGCGGAGCTTCTGGCGTTCGATGCCCTCCGGACGGAAGCCCGCCTTGGTGGCCACCCGGCACGAGGCCGGGTTGTTGATGCGGTGTCCCAGCTCCAGCCGGTAGAGGCCGCGCTCGCGGAAGGCCCAGCGGGTCAGCTCGATCACGGCCGCCGCCGCGACCCCCCGACCCCTGGCCTCGGGCACCGTCCAGTAGGAGACCCAGCCGTTGTCGTGGCCGTCGATGCCCGTTACCGCGACATTGCCCACGACCTGCCCTGAGAGCGTGACGGCGAACGCGTGGCCCGCACCGGGCCAGGACGCGATCCAGCCCACCGCGTCCTTGAGTGAGACGATCGGCCACGATGCCTGGCTGGCCATGTCGGGCGCCTGGAACGCGCGCAGCACGACGGGAGCGTCGTCCGCGCACCACTCGCGGAGCTCGATGTCCATATCTGTCACGGTGCACGATGCTAACGCGACTTCCAACACCTTTTACGCCCTATTGCCCGATTTTGTGGGCAGCCTCGAAGGGGGCGACCAACTCCTTGGGCGCCGTCAAGCACCACGCCTCGGCGACCAGCTCGAACAGCTCGTCAGCGTCGATCCGCCGCAGATGCACCACGACCCATCCGAACCGGCCGGCGGTGAACTGGATCTCGAACACATCGGGCCGCTCGGCGACGAGCGCCATCTGCTCCTCGATCGTCGCCTTGAGCCCCACGGTCTCGGTCGCTTCCCACAGATAACCGAAGCCCTTGTCACGCACCTTGAGGCTGACCCACGTGCCACCGTGATCGCCCAGGCGCGCCTCGGGCAACCGGTCCAGCAGCTTGAGGAACTCGTCGACGCTCACACCCATGCCGTCTTGTGTAGCAAACCGTGCCGACAGTTTCCGCCCGGCTGCGCACCTTGAAGCCTGTGAGCGAACAGAAAGCTGCGCGCCTTGAGGCCTCAGTTGTAGTAGCGGGCTTCGATCACGTTCCCGTCGAGGTCGGAGAAGTAGATCACGCCCGGCGCGATGCCCCTGGCGCCGAAGGAGTTGGAGCCGGTGCCGGAGATCTCCACGCCGTTCCGGGTCAGCCTGGCTTCGAGCGCGTCGAAGTCGTCGCGGGCGAGCGCCAGGCAGAAGTGGTTCAGCGGATGACCGGCGCTGCCGCTGACGCCGGTGCCCTCGTCGACGCGGTTCGCCGCCCTTTGGGACATCAGGTCGATGATCGTGTCACCGGAGACCCGCACGCTGGGGAACGGCGCCTTTCCGTCCCTGAACTCCTCGGCACGTACCCCTGGCAGGCCGATCACCTGCTCGTAGAAGTCGAGCGCGCGAAGCTGGTCCGAGACCCAGCAGACGAGATGGTCCAGACGCACGTCCATACAGACCTCCGGTGTGGGGGATGTTGGCCTCGTCCAATATGAGTTGCCCGCTATATCGCTGTCCACTTGTCGGTTTGTGAGAGAGCCGTTCGTCGTAGGGGTGAAGACGACAAACAGAAGGAGCGTTCTGGTGAAGTATCTGCTGCTGATCTGCGCGGATCCGTCCATCGAGGCGAGCACGGACGTGGGCGGGGCCGAGGAGTGGGTCGAGGAGATGGACCGGCGCCGGGTCCGGCTGGAAGGACATGCGCTGCGGCCCGCTTCGGAAGGGCGGTCCGTACGCGTACGCGATGGACGGGTACTCGTCGGCGACGGGCCGTTCGTTGAGACGAAGGAGCAGGTCGGCGGCTTCGACATCCTCGAGTGCGCGAGCCTGGAGGAGGCGGTGGAAGTGGCGGCCAAGCATCCGGCGGCCAGGTTCGGGACCGTGGAGGTGCGGGCGTTCCAGGCCGACTACGCCGTGACGGGGGCCACCGTGGAGGTCGTGGTCCGGGTCGGCAACTCGCCGGAGGAGGTGTGGGACCTGATCACGGACGTCTCGCGCATCGGCGAGTGGAGCCCGGAGTGCACGGGCGCGACCTGGCTCGACGAGGGGGACGGCCCCGCGGTCGGGAGGAAATTCGAGGGGCGCAACCGGTTCCCCGACGGCCGGACCAGCTCCGTGATCTGCGAGGTCACCGAGGTGGAGCCGGGCAGGCGGTTCGCCTGGGCGGTGCTCGACACCGGGGGGTGGCGGGCCTCGTTGTGGAGCTACGACCTGACCCCCGACTCCGGACAGACCATCATCAAGCACACGTTCGTCCACACGTACGGGAACACTGGGCTGCGTCAGGCCATACTCAAGATTCCCGGTGACGCGAGCGCCATCCTCGAGGAGCGGCTGGCCAGGCTACGGGTGAACATGACCGAGACCATCAGGGCGATGACCAAGACAGAAGCCGATTAAGCCCCCAGAAACCCTTCAGTCTGTCCCTATACGCTCGACGGCATGGGACGACCGCCTCGCCATGACGTTGACCGATTGCTCGACGCGGCCGCCGAACTGGTGGCCGCGAGCGGCCCGAGCACCGTGACCGTGGCGGCGGTCGCCCGTGCCGCCCGCGCGCCGAGCGGCTCGATCTACCATCGCTTCCCCAGCCGCTCCTCCATGCTCGCCACCTTGTGGCTGCGCACGGTCGACCGCTTCCAGGACGGCTTCCTGTCCGCGCTCAACACCGAGCCCGCCGCGCGAGCCGCCCCGGCTGCCGCGCGCCACGTGGTCTCCTGGAGCAGGGCACATCCGCACGAAGCACACATACTGCTGTACGGCCCGGCGGACTTCGACGAACCCAACTGGCCGTCGGAGGCCCGCGAACGCCTGGAACGCAGCGACCGCCGGGTCCGCAACGCCGTCCGCGCCCTGGCCGAGCGGCTGGACAGGCGCGAGCCGCAGGAGGTCGAGCAGCTGTTCCTGGCCACGGTCGACCTGCCGTACGCCACGGTCCGCCGCCACCAGAGCTCGGGCCGCCCGATTCCCGCCTACGCGGAGGACCTCGTCACCAGCTGCGCCGCCACGCTGGTGGGGTAGCCGCCTCGGCGCGCCGGACGAGGCCGGCGATCAGCGAGGTGATCTCGGGCCACGCCGCCCGAGGTAGGTGGTGGCCCATGCCGTCGAAGATCACGAGCTCCGCCCCGGGGATGGCCGCCGCCGTCGCCCGCCCACCGCTGACGTCGCACATCGCCGAGGACAGGTCACCCGCCAGCGCCGCCCGCAGGTCGGGCTCCGGCGCGTCGGGGAAGTGCGAGGACAGGCCGACGTCGCGGTTGTCGAAGCGGATCACCTGCACGCCGTGAGCGACCAGCTCGGCGCAGAACTCCTCGTGCCAGCCGAGCATCTGCATGGCAAGCCCCTGCACCAGCAGGACGGGAGGCGCTTGGGGGTCGCCGAAGCGCTCGTACGCCACCTCGATCCGGGAGGGACCGACGTTCAGAGCCTTCTGTTCGCTCACAGAACCGAAACATACCTGGGGTAAATGCCGTCAGCCCTTGATCGCGGTGCCCTGGGCGGAGGTGAGGCGCCAGGAGCCGTGGGAGTCGGCGGTGTACACGTGGGTGTAGCGGCTCCCGGCGCTGAACGTGGCGCCTTCTGGGCCTGTGAAGTTCATGCCGGTACGCCCGACGACGATGCCCACCTCCCCATGAAAACGGACGATCGCCTCGCCGGGAAACGAGTCGATCCGCGGAAACCGGAGTGACCCGGACGCCACCAGGTCGAGGACGATCTGCTTGGTGGCGACCGCCCCATCCTCAACCCCGACCAGGATGAAGTCGTCCGCCAGCAACTCCTTCAGCCGGTCGAGATCGTTGGCCACCAAGGCGTCGAAGAAGCTCTGGTCGTGTTCGAGAAGAGTGTCGCGGTCCGTGCTCATGCAGGGCGTCCGTTCATCGATGGTCGGGGATCGACGATAAACGTTGACGCTGGTGACAAGGTCAAATGATGGCCAACCGTCGACACGCCCGCGGGTCTGGCGTTACGCGGGTCGGGGCATACGGAGACTGCCATGGCTGACATCGATGCCGCGATGAAGGGTTGGCAATCATGTCTGCTGCGATTCGTTCCAGAAGCGCGTCCCGTCTGGTCATCGGGCTCGTCGCCGCCGCGCTGACGCTGACCACGGTCGGCGCGGGCACGACTGCCGCGGCGATGCCCGGGACTCGCGACAGGTCTGTCACGGTGACCGAGCGGGAGTTCTCTCTCACGCTCTCGACGACCGACTTCAAGCCGGGGCCCTACACCTTCATGATCCATAATGCGGGCACCGCTCCGCACAGCCTGTCGATCAGGGGGCCTGGCGTCGACTCGACCGCCGGCATCGTCCCACCCGGAAAGACGACGAAGCTCTCCGTCACGCTGAAGAAGGGGACGTACGATCTGTGGTGCCCGGTGGACAATCACCGCGCGATGGGGATGATGACGAAGATCAGCGTGAAATAGCGCACCCCTAGCGGTGGCTCAGGCCCGGTAGCGCAGGCCGTCCATCAGCAGGTCGAGCAGGCGGCCCGTCCGGTCGCGCTGCTCGTCCTCGCCGACGACCAGCGCCACGCCGCCCAGGCCGGCGAGCACGTCCTCCGGCTCGACATCCGAACGCACGGTCGCCGCGGCGGCCCCGGCCGCCAGCAGTGACCCGATCGCGCCGACCAGCCGGTCGCGGCTCTCCGCGAACGGGTTGCCGC
The DNA here is from genome assembly GCF_020215705.1 of Nonomuraea aurantiaca. Lineage (GTDB taxonomy): Bacteria > Actinomycetota > Actinomycetes > Streptosporangiales > Streptosporangiaceae > Nonomuraea > Nonomuraea aurantiaca. Next base: position 43,453 of record NZ_JAIWNB010000021.1, read on the forward strand.
CGGACGCGATGACCGCGCGCAGCGCGTCGGCCATGCCGCGCTTGGTCGTCATGTAGTCGACGAAGCGATCCATCCAGGCGCGGGTCGCCTGGTCGGGCGGCATCGTGCGCAGCAGGCTCGCCGCCGCCTCGCACAGCCTGGTGAGCTCGTTACGGTACGCGGCCTCGACGAGCGCCTCGCGGGTGGGGAAATGGCGGTAAAGCGTACCGATGCCCACCCCCGCGTCCTTGGCGATCGCGTCGAGCGTCACCTCGGGGCCGTCGTGGGAGAAGGCGCGTACGGCGGCGTCGAGCAGCCGATCGCGGTTGCGGCGCGCGTCGGCGCGCAGCGGTCGGGACCCGGCCTGCACGGTGTCTCCTGTGGATTTCGGGGGCGAGAGGATTTGCCAAACGGAGGAGACTCCGAATACAGTCGAACTTAATTGGAGGCTCCTCCGTTTCACATCTTACCGTTTGGAGCTCTCCCCCCGCATCCCTGACAGGACTGGGAATCATGACTGCGAACACCCGCATCACCACCCCGTTCACCGCCCGATCCACCGCGGCCGAGGTGCTGGACGGCGTCGATCTCACCGGCCGGCGGGCCATCGTCACCGGCGGGGCGTCCGGCATCGGCGTCGAGACCGCCCGCGCGCTCGCCGCGGCGGGCGCGGAGGTGACCCTCGCCGTGCGTAACCTCGACGCGGGCGCCGCGACCGCCGCCGACATCACCGCGACCACCGGCAACAAGCAGATCTTCGTCGCCCCGCTGGACCTCGCCGACCGCGGCACGGTCACGTCGTTCGTGAGCGCCTGGGAAGGCCCGCTGCACATGCTGGTCAACAACGCCGGCGTGATGGCCTGCCCCGAGGCGCACACCCCGGACGGCTGGGAGCTCCAGTTCGCCACGAACCATCTCGGCCACTTCGCCCTGGCCACCGGCCTGCACGCCGCGCTCGCGGCGGCCGACGGCGCCCGTGTGGTCTCGGTCAGCTCCACCGCGCACCTACGCTCCCCGGTCGTCTTCGAGGACATCAACTTCCGTGAGCGCGCCTATGAGCCGTTGTCGGCGTACGGGCAGTCCAAGACGGCGAACGTGCTGTTCGCGGTGGAGGCGGCGCGGCGCTGGGCGGACGACGGGATCACCGTCAACGCGCTGATGCCGGGCGGCATCCGTACGAACCTCCAGCGGTACGTCTCCGACGAGGAGCTCGACCGGCTGCGCGCCGCCGCCGCCTCCTCCGCCTCCTCCGGCGAGGACTTCACGTGGAAGACGACGGAGCAGGGGGCGGCCACGTCGGTGCTCGCCGCCGCGTCGCCGCTGCTCGACGGCGTCACCGGCCGCTACTTCGAGGACTGCAACGAGGCGCTGCCGAACGACACGCGCTCGGCCCGCCACGGAGTCGCCTCCTACGCCCTCGACCCGGCGGCCGCGGAGCGTCTGTGGGAGCTCTCCGTCAACGCCTGACCCGGTTCCCGCCTGCTAAAATATCCACTGGATCGATCGATCCCCGGCGCCGGTGAGTCTCCCCCGCGCACTTCACTCCCCCCGCTGTTCCTGGTAGCCCGGTGCAGAGTTCCTTTCATGGATACCAAGGGATTTCCACGTCAATTCGCCCGCACCCAGCGGTTCTCGCTCGGGGTGCCCCGGGCCTTCACGCTGTCGCCCGATGGCCGTCGGGCCGTGTTCCTCCGGACTCGCGGGGGTGAGGATCGGGGCAGCTGTCTGTGGGTCGCCGACGAGACGGGTGAGCGGCTGGTCGTGGCGCCCGAGACGCTCGGGGCGGAGGGGTCCGTTCCCGAGGCGGAGCGGGTTCGGCGGGAGCGGGCTCGGGAGCGGGCGACCGGGGTCGTCGCCTATGCGGCCGACGCCGCCGTACGTACCGTCGCTTTCGCCGTTGACGGGCGGCTGTGGGCGGTGGACATCGACGGCGGCGAGGCGCGGCCCGTCGCCACCGCCGGGCCGGCGGTCGATCCCCGGCCCGACCCCACCGGGAGCCGGGTCGCCTACGTGACCGGTGGCGCGCTGCATGTGGTCGAGCCGGCCGACGGGCGTGACCGGCGGCTGGCCGTACCCGAGGACTCGGAGGTCGTCTGGGGGCTGGCCGAGCATGTGGCGGCGGAGTCCATGGACCGGACGCGCGGCTACTGGTGGTCGCCCGACGGCACCCGGCTGCTGGCCGCCAGGGTCGACAACCGTCGCGTGCGGCGCTGGTGGATCGCCGATCCCGCCGACCCGTCCCGGCCGCCGCGCGAGATCGCCTATCCGGCGGCCGGGACGGCCAACGCCGAGGTCACGCTGCACGTGCTCGACCTCGACGGCGGCTCCGTGGAGGTGCGCTGGGACCGGGCCGCGTACGAGTACGTGGCCACCGCCGGCTGGGACGCGCACGGCCCGCTGATCAGCGTGCAGAGCCGGGACCAGCGCACGCTGCGGGTGCTGGCCGCCGATCCGGACACGGGCGAGACGACGTTGCTCCACGAGCAGCGCGATGCCGCCTGGGTCGAGCTCATCGCGGGCACGCCCGCACGGACCGCGTCCGGTGCGCTGGTGCACACCGCCGACCTGGACGGGACCCGGCGGCTGCTCGTGGACGGCCGTCCGGTCACCCCCGAAGGGCTGCAGATCCGCTCGGTCGTGGACGTCTCCGGCGAATCTGTGCTCTTCACCGCCAATGACGAGCCCACCGAGCAGCACCTGTGGACATATGACGCGGAGCGCGGGCCCGTACGGCTGAGCGACGGGCCGGGGCTGCACACCGGCCAGCGGGCGGGCGGCGCGCTGCTGCGCATTTCGCACACCGAGGCCGGTCACTCGTTCCGCGTGGTGCGTGACGGGCGGCCCGACGTGGAGATCGCCTCGCTCCAGGCGGAGCCGCTGGTCGTCCCGCGGGTCACGTGGTTGCGAGCGGGTGAGCGGGAGATCCGTACCGTGTTGCTGCTGCCCTCCTGGCACCGGCCGGGCTCCGGTCCGCTGCCGGTGCTGATGGCGCCGTACGCGGGACCGGCGATGCAGCTGGTGACCCGGGCCCGGCACTGGTGGCTGGCCGAGTCGCAGTGGTTCGCCGAGCACGGGTTCGCGGTGGTGACGGCGGACGGCCGTGGCACTCCCGGACGCGGCCCCGCCTGGGACAAGACCGTCCACGGCGACACGCTCACCGCGCCGCTCGAAGACCAGGTCGTGGCCCTGCGGGCAGCCGCCGAGCACTGCCCCGACCTCGACCTGGGCCGGGTGGGCATCCGCGGCTGGAGCTACGGCGGCACGCTCGCGGCGGCGGCGGTGCTGCGCATGCCGGAGGTGTTCCACGCCGCCGTCTCGGGGGCGGCGCCGAGCGACCAGCGGCTGTACGACACCCACTGGCGGGAGCGGTTCCTGGGCCACCCGGACGAGGAACCGGAGAACTACGACCGCTCCTCGCCCATCGGCGACGCGGCCCGGCTGCGCCGCCCGTTGCTGCTGGTGCACGGCCTGGCGGACGACAACGTGGTGGCCGCGCACACCCTGCGGATGTCGGCGGCACTGCTGGCGGCGGGCCGCCCGCACCAGGTGCTCCCGCTGTCGGGGGCCACGCACATGCCGACCGCCGAGGCGGCTGTGGAGGGGTTGCTGCGGCACCAGTTGGAGTTCCTGCGTACGGCATTGAACGTCTCTTCCGGCTGACCTCACGACTTGCGGCCGGGCTCGGGCCCGAGGCCCGGCCGCGGGTCCGCCAACAGCGGTCTGCCAGCGATACAACAGCGACCTATCAGCGGGCGGGGCCATCGTCGGAGGACAACCTCCTCCGAAGGGACAGCTCATGACATCCACCGACGACATCCGGATGGGCGTGGTCCGCAGCATCCAGTACGGCCTGGTCGCCAAGCCCGACACGTTCGCCCCGCAGGCCCGCGACCTCGGCGCCGGACTGCTGCGCCTGTTCTTCTACTGGTCGCAGCTCGAACCTGAACCGGGCCGGTACGACTGGAGCGCGGTGGACGCTGTCCTGGACCAGGTCGACGACGACACCGAGCTGTGGTTCATGATCTGCGCGGCCTCACCCTGGGGCTCGACCAGGTCGACCGACCTGCTCCCCGGCTCACCGCCCACCGACCCCGCCGCGTACGAGGCGATGCTACGCGCCCTGGTGACGCACTGCGCGGGCCGCGTGCGCTACTGGCAGTGCGAGAACGAGCCGTGCATCCCGCTGTTCTGGGGCGGCAGCGCCACCGAGTACCTCGACCTGCTGGCCCTGTTCCACCGGGCGGTCAAGAGCGCCGACCCGCGGGCCGACGTCGTGCTCGGCGGCTGCCCGCCCGGCGTCTTCCCCGCCCCCGAGACCCCCGACGAGGAGCGGGAGTTCTTCCTGCGGCTCGTCGCCGAGGGCGCTTACGACGTCTTCGACATCCACTTGTACGGCGACCCGTACCTGATTCCCGACACCATCGACGACATCCGCACCGTGATGCGCTCACACGGCCCCGAGAAGCCCATCCTGGCCGGCGAGTACAACGGCCCGCTCCTCCCGCAGTATCCGGAGGTGATGGAGCACCTGGCCGACGTCATGAACTCCGGCGGCCTGACCCCTTGGCACACGTTCACGACCGCGGACTTCAGGACCGGCCGGGTGTCGGCCGCACCCGCCCGGGAGGCTATGGAGCGGCTGTACGCGCGGATGAGCGAGCTGCCGCCCACCCTGCAGATGTTCATGACCGGCTGCCCGCCGGAGCTGGAGGCCGAGCGGCACCGGATCAACGCGCGTGACCTCGTGGTACGCAACCTCCTGGCGCTGTCCTGCGGCGTGCGGCGCACGGTCTGCTGGCAGCTCGGCCCCGACGCGAACGAGCCCGCGGACCATCTCGAGATGCTGCAGTTGATGTTCTCGAAGTTCGTGCTGCTGGAGTCCGACGGCGAGACGCTCGGTGCCCGTCTTCCGAGCGCGGACGCCTTCGCCGAGCTGGCCGCGCGGCTCGACGGCGCCGAGGGCGTCCGGCGGATCGACGTGCCCGACCGTCCGGACACCTACCGGTTCGAGGTGTTCCGCCCCGGCCGCCCATCGCTCACCGTGACCTGGGTACGCGGCGCGGAACAGGACATCGAATGGCACACCGCTCCTCACGGAAGCAGCAGCCCCCAGTAAAGGGCCCACGGGAGGAACACCGCCCCACCGGCGAGCAGGAGCCCGAGCCGTACCCTCTCCCCTTTCGCCACAATGGCGCGGACCCGGCGCCAGGCCAGCGCCGTACGGACGGTGGCGACCACGCAGGCCACCGCGAGGAGCTGCAGCACCAGCCAGATCACCGGGTGACCCGCGACCATGGGCCCGGGCGCGGCCAGCTTGCCACCGGTCATGACCACGTAGAACAGGTAGAAGAACGACCCGAGCACCACCCCGAACCCGCCCGCGCTCACCAGCCGGGCGGCCCTGGACACCGGAGCCTGGGAAGCGCGGCGAAGCCGCCGCACCAGCGCGACCACCGGGTAGGCCCCGAACCCGACCAGGAACACCAGCAAGGCCGCGACCTGCGTAAAGGCCGACTCCCACCAGGCCGGAGGGTCCATCGGGATGCTCAGCGACGCCTGCGTGGGGTCCGGTCCATTCGTCTGAGCCGTGGGCGGCCTGCCGCCGGTCACGTCCTTCACCCAGGAGCCGACCAGATCGGCGTAACCGGGGGCGAGCTCCGTCAGCCGGGTGACACCGCCGTCAGGGCTCTGGTGGGCGGCATGGTCGGCGCCCGGGAAGAACTGGAAGGTGTAGTGCCGGTTCCCGCCCGCTTCGAGCGCCCTGGCGAACGCCGGAGGGGTCTCCTCGGGCGGGGTCAGCAGGTCGTTCGTGCCCCAGATGCCGAGGACGGGCTGGCGTACCTTGGCGATGGTCGGCGCGGGATCGTAGTAGGGCTCGGGGAACAGGCCGCCGTCGGCGATCGCCGTGTACAGCTTGGGCTCGGCCCGCTCGACGAGCGACCCCGACACCCCCGCCTTCCGCAGCCCGGCCGCCACCGCCCAGGTCTGCTGCCGCAACGGCGCCAGCGCGTTGGCGCCCACGAGCACGATGAAGGCGACCTCCTTCGAGCGGGACGCCGCGATCGGCACCACCCAGCCGCCCTCACTGAGTCCCCACAACCCGACCTTCGCCGGATCCACGCCCGGCTGTTCACGCAGCGCGGCCACGGCGCCGAGCGCGTCGTCGGCCAGCTGCGAATAGGACCGGTCGAAGAGCGAGTAGCCCACGGACCGCTTGTCGTAGATCAGCACGGACAGCCCTCTGCGGGCGAACTCGACCGCCTCACCCAGGAGCTGCTTGCGGGGCGTTCCGGTGCCCGCGCCGTGCACCAGCACGATCCCCGGCCGGTCGGCCTTCGCCCCTGACCTGGCCAGAACCGTGCCGTGCAGGTCGAGCCCGCCGCTACCCCGGAAGCTCACCTCGGTGGCGCTCAGGTCGGCGGGTACGGCGAGCGGGGATGGTTCGGCCGCCGCGACAGCCGGCGGGACGAGCAGGCACAGGGCCGTAGCCACTGCCGCCGCTGCGGCAAGAATCCGTTTCATGGGCCGAACCTACTCTGCAGAGACATCTCGGCAAAGAGTTATCTGCAGATATCCCTCTGCAGGACTAGGCTGCTCCCCATGAAGGATGACGAGGCGTTCACTCTTGATGACCCGGCGAGGCTCAAGGCCCTCGCCCATCCGATGCGCCGGCTCATGCTGCGCCACCTCAACGTGCACGGCCCCGCGACCTCGACCACCCTCGGCGAGCTCCTCGGCGCCAAGACCGGCACGACCAGCTACCACCTGCGCCAGCTGGAGAAGTACGGCTTCATCGAGGAGATCCCCGAACGCTCGACCGGCCGGGAGCGCTGGTGGCGCCGCGCCCCCGACGTCCCCAGAGACCTGCGCCCGCCCACACCCGACCAACTCGCGCCCGAGGACCGCCATCTTCTCGCCGAGTTCCACCGCATCGGCATGGACGAGGACCGCGAACTCTTCGAGCGCTTCCCCGCCGCCTACCACCGCGACCCGGACTGGGCCAAGGGATCACGCGGCCTGGGCCGGATGACCAAGGAGGAGTTCGCGGCGTTCTTCGAGGAGTACATCGCGCTGCTGCTGAGATACAGCCACCGCGCCGAGGACGCGCCGCCGGACGCCCGCCCGCTGTACATCCGCCTGTTCGCGCTCCCGGCGGACGAGGATTGACCAAGGTGACCCACCTGCGCTTTCACCCGCCAGATCCGTTCCCTTGGTGCCGGTCCTGGGGCGTCTCGCGACAGGTGCTCGTCATACCTTGGGCTGATCCGGAGCGGCACCGGCTCTCGTACCATGACTCTGTGCGCGGTCTCATTCGTTCGGTGTGGGACGAGCCCCGTCCGCCCAACCCCGCGCCGCGGGGGTGGCGGGACTGGGCGCTGGTGGGGGTGTTGGTGGCAGCCGCGATGCTCGAAGGAGTGCTGCGGCCGGATCTTCCGTGGCGGGCCCTCTCGGTGATCGTCACTGCCGGGCTGGCGTCGACGTTGTTGTGGCGCCGCAGCCGACCGCTGCTGGTGATCGTGATCGCCTTCGGCGCCATGATCCCGGTCCCCTTACTGACGGGCGGCTACTCGCCAGAGACGTACACCATGGCGTTTCTGCTGTTGCTGATCTACTCGTTGGTCCGGTGGGGGTCCGGACGCGAGGCGGTGATCGGGTTGACGATCATCCTGGTCAAGATCTGCTTCTCGACGGTCTTCGACTACCCCGGTCTCAGCGATGCCGTCGGCGGGGTCACCGTGGTGCTCCTGGTCGTCGCCCTGGGCCTGGCCTTCCGCTACCGGGCCAAGGCCAGGATGCGCGAGCTCGACCAGGTCAAGCTGCTCGAACGCGAACAGCTGGCCCGCGACCTGCACGACACCATCGCGCATCACGTCTCGGCGATGGCCATCCGCGCGCAGGCCGGCCTGGCCACCTCGGCGTCGCGACCGAGCGCCGCGACCGAGGCGCTGCAGGTGATCGAGGCGGAGGCGGCGCGCGCCTTGGCCGAGATGAGCGCCATGGTCCGCGTCCTGCGCCGCGACCAGCCGGCCGACCTGGCGCCCGGACGGCGCGTCACCGATCTCCAGCAGCTCGCCGGCCCAGGCCACTCCGGTCCGTCCGTCGACGTGGAGATCTCGGGCGACGTCGACGATCTACCGCCCTCGGTCGGTGCCGCGATCTACCGCCTGGCCCAGGAGTCGGTCACCAACGCCCGGCGTCATGCGCGTCACGCCACCCGCATCCAGGTCCGCCTGAGCGCCGACGACACCTCGGTGCACCTGCGCGTCAGCGACGACGGCGACAGCAGCCTCAAACGGCCGGCCAGGTCGCAGGGATATGGGCTCATCGGCATGATCGAACGCGCCGACCTGCTCGGCGGCACCTGCGTAGCCGGCCCCGACCCCGACCGGGGCTGGACCGTGACCGCCATACTGCCCCGCACCGGATCGGCCACATGAGCATCCGGGTGATCGTCGCCGACGACCAGGAGATCGTCCGCACCGGGCTCACGATGATCCTCGACGCCCAACCGGACATCGAGGTCATCGGAGCGGCCGCCGACGGGCGCCGAGCCGTCGAGCTCGCGCGGCGCCTGCGCCCCGACGTGTGTCTGTTCGACATTCGCATGCCCGTCCTCGACGGCATCGAGGCCACCCGCTCCCTCGCCGGGCCGGAAGTCGACGACCCCCTCCCTGTCGTCGTCATCACCACCTTCGACCTCGACGAGTACGTCTACGCCGCCCTGAGAGCCGGTGCCCGAGGTTTTCTGCTCAAGAACGCCGGCGCCGCCCTGCTCTCCCAGGCCATTCACGCCGCCGCCAACGGCGACGCGCTCATCGCCCCGAGCATCACCGCCCGCCTGCTCGGGACCTTCGCCCGTACCGGACCCGCCGCACCGCCGGTGCAACCCATCGAGGCGCTGACGGACCGGGAAGAACAGATCCTGGCCACCGTGGCCCGTGGGCGAACCAACAGCGAGATCGCCGACGAGCTGCACATCTCTCTCAGCACCGTCAAGTCCCACCTCACCAGCCTGATGGCCAAGCTGGGCGCCCGCAACCGCGTCGAGATCGCCATGTGGGCGTACGAGACCAACCGCGTCAAGAGCTGAGCCGACCCCGGTATGCCGACTTCCGGATCCCTCGCGTCGGCGGCCGCTTTCGGATGATCCATTCGGCCACGGCGAGGTTGATCACCCACCCAGCGCCCATGAGCAGCGCTCTGGGGAGCTCGCCAGGTGTGCCGATGAGCAGGAAATATGGCAGGTGGGTCAGCGCCTGCGTCCCCGCACCTAGTGCGATCGCATACCCGCGCATCATCCAGGCGCGGTGCCGGCCGATGTCCCGCCGCCGGATCGCGGCGAGGCCCAGGCCGATAGACAGGAACATGGCCGTGCCGAACACGAGCCGGAAGGCGGCGACGAGATCGCCATCCCCCTCAGGGCGGGCATAGAACAGGGTCATCCACAGACCCGTCAGCGCTACGACGAATCCACATGGCACCAGCACCCGCCCGGCGACGCGATGCCACCCCGGCCTCCGACGCCGGAACCCGGAGGCGAACTGGAAAGCCCCCAGAATGCTGTACACGCTGACGCAGATGATGTGCAGCACCACGGGCAGCGGCGCCGCGAAGAACCGCGCGTTGTCCGCAGTGATCGCCGCGCCGCCGGTCAGCTCGGTCATCCGAACGGCACCGGCGATCACGGGAATGGCGCTGAGCGCGAGCAGGGCGGCGGGCACGCGCCACCCTCCCCGCCTGGAGGAGGGCGCCGCTCCGCTTCGATCATCCGTCGGCCTGCCACCTCGCGACGGCTGCGGGAGTGGGGGGCATTCCGTCGTGCTCTCGTCGGTCATGACCTGAGTGTGCTGACTGAGGCGATGCCGGCTCATCGAGAGAAAGGCCCGTTCCGAACCGGCCGATCGTCCGAAAATCGGGCGTACTTTCGGCCAGGACGCAGACCAGGCTCTGATCGCCGCTCGCCCGGATGGAAAACACACAGCACACTCGTGGAGCTGAGGACCCTGGCGGACAGAGAGGTCGGCGCCCGACGCAACTGGATCACCCATATCATCGACGGCCTCCGCGCGAACCCGGACCCCGACAGACCCTCCCCAGCCTCGACACATCCCAGCGAACTCACATAGTGCGCCCGAGTCCTTCGTCGATGCGGGTGCGCAAGGAGCGCAGCGCCTGCCTGAGCTCTGCCGGTTCGATGCCCGTGATGTCGGCGTCGAAAGTCAGGAGCAGTCCTGCCAGCCCTGCCCATGACCACGCACCCAGCGTAAGCCGGCAGCGGGAGTCGGTGTCGTGCTCGACCGTCGATCCGCCGGGGGCGAACCGGGCGACGACGGGCGCAGGTAGTGCGACGAGCGCCGACCCGCGGCATGGCCATTCCGCCGGGGTGTCGCCGCGGTCGTGCGTGCTCATGACGAATGCGACCGGATCGCCGTGCGGGACGTCGCGGCGGTCGAAGGTTCTCCCCGTGGGCATGCGTGGTTCGAGGCGGTCGATTCGCATTGCGCGCCATCGGTCCTCGTCCGGCTGGAACGCGACGAGGTACCACCGTGCCGCCCATACGACGAGGTCGTGCGGTTCCAGCGTGAGCGTCATCGGTTCGCCCTGGCCGGTGTAGTCCACGCGAACGATGTGCTGTCGGTTGATCGCGCCACCGATGACGCGGATGATCTCGGCGTCGATGGGCGCCGCGGGGAATTCCCAGTAGTTGCGCGCTGCGGAGACGGTGAACGCTTCGGCTTGGATGCGGCTGCGGGCGGGCATCGCCTGCTGCAGCGTGGCGAGAGCGCGCGCCGAGTTCTCGCGGATGCCGGACAGGATCGTGGGGACGGTCTGGAGCGCGACGGCCGCCGCGACAGCCTGGTCCTCGTCGAAGACGACCGGCGGCAACCGGGTGGCGCGGCCGAGCCGGTAACCTCCGCCCGCCCCGCGCACGGCCTCGATCTCGTAACCGAGCTCTCTGAGCGTGTCGATGTCGCGTCGCACGGTCCGCACAGACGCCCCGAGCCTGGTGGCGAGCTCCTCGGCGGTCAGGGTCGCGCCGATCCCGAAGATCGACAGCAGCTTGAGCATCCGCGCGGAGGTGGCAGCCATCGCTCATTCCCTCACCTAAAGCGGTCACTCGATGGCAACTATACTGGCCATTGTGGCCGGCATGATCGCTTCACAGACCCCTCAAGAGGGCACGCGTGCACCCGCCGCTTCCTCGGCACTCATCTCCGGCGCGGGCGCGAGCGCGGCGCTCCTGGTGGTGCTCTTCGGCTCCTTCATGGACCTTCTCGACGCGACGATCGTCACCGTCGCCGCCCCGGCGATAGCCCAGGACCTGGGGGCCGGCGACGCTCAGATCCAGTGGACGATCGCCGCCTACATCCTCGCCCTGGGTGCGGGCCTGATCACCGGCGGACGGCTCGGTGACCAGTACGGCCGCAAGCGCCTGTTCATGATCGGGCTGGCCGGGTTCATGCTCACCTCCGCGCTCTGCGCGCTGGCCGCCGATTCGGGAATGCTCATCGGTATGCGCGCCTCGCAGGGACTGACCGCAGGGATCATGGTCCCGCAGGTGTTCGGGTCATCCGGGCATCGTTCGCTCCGGGCGAGCGTGCCAAGGCGTTCGGCGCCTACGGGGCAGTTCAGGGTCTCGCGTCGGTCGCCGGGCCGCTGCTGGGCGGGCTGCTCGTTGATGGCGACCTGTTCGATCTGGGATGGCGCACAATCTTCTGGATCAACGTGCCTGTCTCGATCCTGGCGCTCATCATCGGCGCGAAGGTTCTGCCGGAGTCCCGCTCCACTTCGACCGCGCGGCTGGACCTCCTGGGCGCGCTGCTCGCGGCCTCGGGCATCCTGCTCCTGCTACTGCCGATCATCCAGACCGAGCCCTGGGGATGGACCTGGGCCAGTTACGCCCTCCTCAGCGCTGGAATCGTCGTGCTGGCGATCTTCCTCGCCTACGAGCGCCGCCTCACCGGACGCGGGACCGAACCCGTCTTCGATCCGGCTCTGCTCCGAATCCGCGCCTTCGCGATCGGTCTGAGCGCGTCCGTGCTCTTCTTCGGCGGCATCGGGTCGTTCTTCCTCACCCTGTCGATCTACCTCCAAAGCGGCACCGACCGCACCGCGTGGGAGACCGGCCTGGTGATCCTGCCTTACGCGCTCGGCTCGATCATCACCTCAGGACTCGGCGTCGCCCTCGCCGCCAAGGCCGGGAGAGCCCTGCTGATCACCGGCTCGCTCACCATCGCGGCATCCCAGCTCGTCCTGTGGGCGATCGTCAGGGACGGCAACGATCCCGGATACTGGCACCTTGCCCTCGCTCTTTTCATCGGCGGCCTCGGGCTCGGTCTTGCCGCCCCCATCCTCGTCAACGTCGTCCTCGCCGGCATCCCTGGACGCGACGCGGGCGCCGCGGGCGGCGTGCTCTCCACCGTCAACCAGATCGGCGGCGCCATCGGCATCGCCGTTCTCGGCACGGTCTTCTTCACTGCCGTCACCGGATCGACGACCGGCGCACCGGGGCCGGCCGACTACGGTCACGCGCTGAGCATCGTCCTCGTCGTCTCCGCGCTGCTCTACGTCGTGGCGGCCCTCGTGATGCTCTCGCTCCCGAAGACCGCGGCCGAGCATGTCAACCAGTGAACCCGTGTGGGGGGAGTCGCACCACAAGCAAACGCGCCCCCTGGCCCGCCGGCTTTCCGGCGGTTGGATGAACCTACGAGCCCCGCGCCGCCGTACCCCTTTCTGAGCGGGCCGGTTCATCCCACGGCCCGCACCTCCCCCCGCACCCGATAACTGCCCGATCGCGTATCCCGACCGAGGAGTCAGCTCTGTCCTCGGATGCCCCAACCGGCGGCGTCCCACGCGGCCCACATCCCATGCCGCACAGACGAGTTGACGCCGACCGAGGGACACCGGCATCGGGCGATCGGGGGCGGGGGTTCACCCGTACGATTCGGCTGGCGTCAGCCCTGCGGCTGAGCCACCGGGGCCGTGGGGCGGATCGGGGTCGAGCGGATCTTCGCCAGTGCCCGGGTGAGGTCCCGGGAGGACAGGTAGAGCTTGAACATGATCGCGGCCTCGAAGACCAGCAGGAGGGCCGCCGTGCCGACGGTCACCGGCACGATCTGCCCGGTGAGCGGGCCGACGATGAACACCGCCATCTGGAACTCGATGCCGCTGATCAGATGAGCCCGGACGCGGTGGTCGCGCAGCCAGTCGCGGATGCGGATGTACCAGGCGAAGTGCGTACGGAAGTTCTGCTGCAGGTCCACCGAGTCGGCGGAGCGGATCTCGCCTGATTCGAGACCCGTCTCTTCCAGGTCCGGCTTTTCCCGGGAAACGGCCGGGACACCGGTGGCCTCCTCGATCGCGTCGTCCAGTTTGCGGCGCATCTGGCGGCGTACCTTGGCGACCTGGAGCGCGTCAACGTACCGGAGCATGTCGAGGAAGACGACGAGCATGCCGAGGACGAGGTAGAACTCCTCACCGGTGCTCTCGAAGCGCCCCCACATGAGCGCCAGGGCGCAGGTGAGCACCCGGATGCGGTCGAAGACGTAGTCGAGCCAGCCGCCCAGCACGGTGCCGGTGCCCTTGAGCCGGGCGATCTTGCCGTCCACGCAGTCCAGCACGAAGCTCAGGTGATACAGGACGGCGCCGGCGACCAGCCACGCCCAACCGTCGGCCATCAGGAAGCAGCCCGCCGAGCCGAGCCCGAGTAAGAAGGCGCCCCAGGTGATCTGGTTCGGTGTGATGGCGGTACGGTTCGCCAGGCCGACCACCAGCCGCCCGGCGAGCGGATCGACCAGGAACACCGTCCACCAGGCGTCCCGCGCCTTGTAGGTCAGCGTGCGCACGTCGTCCAAGGTGAAGGTTGTCACTGTGCGGGCCCTTCGTCCGTCCATCCGATTTGCTCATATGCGATGAAAGAGCCAATTTCGACGTCCCGGCCGTCGGCCACCCGGCTGACGCTCCTCGTCTCCGTGGCCAGCGGCAGCCCGCTCTCCGCGTCGATGACGAGCCGCTCGTCGCTGAGCCGGCCGTCCCTCATCACCTGGTAGCTCAGGGCCTGGCCGGCCCGGCCGAGCGGGTCGGTGACCGCGCCCTCCGGCTTCATGCCGGGCATCGAGGCCAGGATCTGGTACGCCGAGGCGCGCACCTCGGGCGAGACCGGCAGCCCGGCGATGATCTCCAGGCAGCTCTCGCGCAGCTCGGCCTCCATCTCGCGCCCGACATACGCGCCGTTCTCGCGGGCGATATGGGTCACGAGGAAGGCGCGGAGCGCCGTGGGGTCGCTCGGGATCGTGCTCAGGGCCTTCCAGCCGACCAGCTGCTTGGTCAGGATCCCGGCCGCGTTCCGCCAGGCGACGCGGTGCGGGCCGCCCTGCGGCGGGCCGGGCGCCGACTCCACCAGCGCCTGCGGGGAGACGCGGCCCAGGCCGGTCACGTCCGCCGGGTACTGCCAGTGACTCGGGGACCCGGCGGTTCGCCACGCGGCCTCGTCCTGGGGTGTCGCCGGTTTCGCGCCGAGGTACCGGCCGGTCCATCGATCCTGCTCACCGTTCTTCCTGGTGAGCCATGTCTCACGGGTGGACTGGCGCTTGACGACGTACTGGCGGTCGGGAGAGAGGATCAGCTGCCCGGTCACGACGCTGGTGCGCCAATAGGCGCCGTCGGACGGCGCCGTGGCCATCGCGATCGCCGCGGCGAGCAGGACCTGCCTGGCGGTCGGCGGGGCAGAGGCGGACACGGCGGGAACAGGCGAGAGATCGATCAGCGAGTTGGAAGGCACGGCCACGGCGAGCGCCAGCGCGGCCGCCGACGCCGCCCCGATCAATCCGTTGCGGACCGGCGCCCACCACCGCGACCGTGCTCTTCGCGTAGTTCGAGCCGGTACGCGTTGAGGGGCTTCCGGCGCGCGTCGAGGCGCTTGAGGAGGTGCGGCCAGCGCCGCCTGCAGCCTGGCCCGGCCGGCGTCGACGGTTTCGGATGAAGGGCCGGGCATCGAGAGGAGATCGCGTACGGCGGCCAGCTCGTCCGGGCGGTCGTTCAGCTCATCCATCGAACCCTCCGATCATCGGATTGACGCCACCGAGGGCTCTGCGGAGCTTCTTACGCACCCGGTTGAGCCGGGAGCCGACGGTCCCGAACGGAATGTCGAGCGTCTGCGCGACCTCCTCGTAGGTCAGGTCGGCGAGCGCGACGAGGAGGAGCACGTCGCGATCGCCGGCGGAGAGACGTCCAAGCGCTGTCGCGAGCCGCCCCTGTGCGTTCGCGGCGGCCACTCTCGCCGTCACCCTGTCCTCGTGCCCGTCATCTGCCACTTCGCCGGCAGGTGCCCGCTGAAAAGCCTCCAGCCTGCGCGTTTCGCTCCTTCGATGCTGAGCGAGCAGGTTGGTGGCGATCCCGTACAGCCAAGGGCGTACGGCACCGCGGGCGGAGTCGAACGTCTGCCGTTTCCTGAACGCCACCAGGAACGTCTCGGCGGCCAGATCATCGGCGATCTGCGTGCCGAGCCGTCCGGAGACGTACCGGTGTATCTCTTCGAAGTAGCGGTCGTAGAGCACGGCGAACGCTTCCGGGTGGTGCCATGACCGCTCGATGAGCGCGGCGTCATCGCCTGTCACGGGCACGTCCGGGGGAGCGGCCATTCGCATGGTGTCCCTTCTGTGGAGTACACCTCTATTCCGCCGAAGCCCCGACTCCTCTTCACACTTCTTTCAAAATCAGCACGAAGTTTCCCGAAATATCCCCGCTTGTCCTCTTAAATCCCCGTACGGCGGGCAGTCGCGGCTCGGACTTTTACCCGCGCTTGCCGATCGCGCGGTAGGCCGCTCGACATCGCGGTCCTATGGTCGCGTCCATGGCCTCTCCAGAAGACAACGAGCGGGAGCTGACCCTGCGGGTGGCGACCAGGCTGTTCGCCGCGCTCGGCCACGACGGCGTCACCATTGGGCAGATCGGCGAGGCCGCCGGGCTGAACACGGCCGCCATCACCCAGCATTTCCCCACCAAACGCCACCTCTACCTGGCGGTCATGGAACGCGCCCACCAGCTTCTCGCGACCGCCATCGACACGAGAGCCGGCGAGCTGAAGGCCGCCGCGCCCGAGGAGAAGCTGGCCGCCCTCCACCGGTTCATCGACGGTTACATCGACCTGTGCGTCGAGCATCCCGAGGTCCCCGCGCTGTGGATGCACCGATGGCTCTCCGACGCCAGCGACATCGAAGAGCTGGAGTCACTCAACGCTCAGCCGCTGGCCCAGCACGCCGTCGAGAGCATCGCCGCCCTGGCGGCGCCCGTACACGCCGACGCGCAGCTCACCACGTACACGATGGTCTGGTGCATCCAGGGGTTCTCACTGAGCGGGGTCCTCGACACGACAGGACAACGCCGCAGCCCCAGCGACCCCGACGCGCTGCGGCGCTTCCGCGCTCACATGCACCAACTGCTCGACCGCCTTCTCGGCCTCACCCACTCCGCCGAGCCACCGCCCGGCAACTGATCGGGCCGCGCCGGCCGCCGCGTGCCGCATGGGCCGAGCCGGTGACACCGGAAAGCTCATTAGGCTGATCCTGTGACACCGAAGGCCGGACAGGGGACAGCATTGCGCGCGGACGCCGCGCGCAATCGCGCACGGGTGCTGCGGGTCGCCCGCGAGCAGCTGGCCGCAGGTGACGACTCACTCCAGCTGAACACCATCGCCCGGCTCGCCGGGGTGGGTGTCGGGACCGTCTACCGGCATTTCCCCAACCGGCACGCGCTGCTGGAGGCGCTGTCGGCCGAACGCTTCCAGCAACTCGTCACCGAGGCGCAGAACGCGGCGGCCGACGAGGATGTCCTCGCGGGCCTGCACCGCTTGCTGCGGTTCACTCTTGGACGCGCGCTGGACGACGCCGGGTTCGCGGCCGTGCTCGAATCCGCCGGCGACGCCGAGGCACAGACCTCGGAGATGAAGGCCGAGCTCGACCGCGCCCTTGAGGAACTGCTCGATCGCGCCCGCGCCGCCGGCGCCGTCCGGCATGGCCTGGAGGCGGACGACATCCGCCGCCTGCTCTGCGGCGTCCAGCACGCGGTCCGCTCCGGTGACGGCGACCCCCGGTACGCCGAGCTCTACCTCGACGTCCTCCTTCAGGGCCTGCGCCCGCCGCGCTGACGCCATCTAACCGGATAGCTATCCACTTGTGCTACGGTACGCGAAGTGAACCGGATAGCTATCCGATTAGGCGATGAAGGGCGGGACCGTGGACCGACGGGCGGTAGTGACGGCGGGGACCGGCGGAATCGGCTTGGAGACCGCGATAGGGCTGGCGGCGGCCGGTTACACCGTCACCGTGGTCGGCCGGAGCGCCGAGCGCGGCGCCCAAGCGGTCGAACGGATCGGCGCCGCGGTGCCCGGAGCGGAGGCCAGGTTCGTGGCGGCCGACCTCGCATCGCTCGACGCTGTACGAGCGCTCGCCGACCGACTGGCGGCGGAGGGACCACTGAGCGTTCTGATCAACAACGTCGGGGCGATGTTCGCCGACCGCCGGCAGACGACGGACCGGATCGAGGCGACATTCGCCGTCAACCACCTCTCCCCCTACCTGCTGACCGAGCTGCTGCTGGCACCACTCCAGGCCGGCGGGCCGAGCCGGATCGTGAACGTCACCTCCGGCTCGATCAGGACCGCCAAGCGCTCCTTCGCGGCGGTCGAGCCGCCGGGCGGCTACTACGGCTTTCACTGGTACGGCCGGGCGAAGCTGGCCAACCTCGCGTACACGCTGGACCTGGCCGAGCGACTGCGGGGCACGGGCGTCTCGGTCTTCGCGGCCGACCCGGGCGGCGCCGCCACCGACATGACGGACGGCACCATGCGCTCACCCAAGATCGTCTCGCCGGCCCTGCGCCTGCTCTGGCCACTGGTCCGCCGCACCTTCGAACGCGCCACCTCCGGCCCCGCCTCCGTGGCCGCCCGGTCGTCGATCCTCGCCGCGACCGACGCCTCACTGGACGGGCAGACAGGCCTGGTCATCGGACCCGACACCCGACCCGTCGCCCCCTTCCGCGCCAGCCGCGACCCCCGAACGGTCCAGGCCGTCCTCAGACTCAGCCGGCAACTGGCTCCCCTCACCCTCACCTGAGCTCCGCGACCTCGCCCCCTCCGCCGAATTCGTCCGGCAAAGGACGTCCTCCCCGGCTGCGGGGCGCCAGCTATCCGTCTCCCGCGCGCGCAGCACCTCGCTCAGCCGCCACCCGCACGCAGCACCTCGCTCAGCCGCCGCCGGCGCCGCAGCGCCGACTCGATGGGCACCACGACGGCGACCGCCACCAGCAACGCGACGGTCACCAGACCCAGCCGCCACCACGGCAGCACCAGGGCCGGGTCGGCAGCCTGCCCGGTGAGCAGCCGCAGCGCGAGCGAGCCGAGCATCAGGCGGGCGAGCAGCACCCCGAGCAGTGGGCCGACCACGGCGGCGACCATCACCGGCGGCAGCAACTCCCCCGCGGCGATCCACCGGGCGTCCCGCGGCCGCAGACCGAGGGTGCGCAGCCGGGTCAGGGTCTGCCATCGTTCCGGCGCGCTCGCGGCAGCGCCGAGAGCCAGACCCAGCAGCCCAAGGGCCAGCAGAGTCGCGGCCGAGACCCACGCCAACGTCAGCAGCCCTGAGGTCAGCGGCGCCGCGCGGCGGGCGCGCAGCACGTCCTCCCGCAGCACGGTGTCCGCGTCGACGGCGCTCGCGGCGACCGCCCGCGCCGCTCCGGGGCCGGCCGCCCACACCGTGTTGGGTACGGAGGGCATGCCTGCGGCCTTGAGGGTAGCGGCGTCCACGACGACGACGTCACCGGCGTCGCCGACGGCGGGTGCCGTACCGACGGCGGTGAGCCGGATGGTCGGAGCACCGTCCCGGAGCAGGTCCAGCCGCATGCCTGACCGCAGGCCGCCGTCGTCGGAGCGCACCAGGGCAGGCACGTCCCCGTGACCGGTCGCCCCGAGCCGGGCGAGCGCCGGCGCGTCCGGCAGCGGGGTGGCGGCGAGCAGCCGCCGGAACGCGGAGGCGTCCACGATCACCAGGCGCGGACCGACGACCAGTGAGTCGGCGACGACCCGCGCCCGGTCGGTGACCTGAGCGGCGACCACCTCCCGGACTCCTGGCGCGGCGGCGATGCGCCGGGCCAGGGCGGGTGTGGAGGCCGCCGCGGCGGGGACGACGTCGAGGCGGGCGTCGGCGCCGACGGTACGCCAAGCGCCCTCGGCCAGACCGTCGCCCGCAGTGGCGTCCAGGGTGAGCGCGAACGACGCCAAGGCGGCGGAGGTCACCAGGACCAGAAGCGGCAGCGCACGCGCGGACGTCGCGACCGCCCGCGCGGTGCCGAACACCGCCAACGGGCGGCGTGAGCGCAGGGCACGCTTGAGCACGAGGCCCAGCCCCGCGGGGAGCAGCCGCAGCACGACGAGCGTGCCGGCGACAACACCGAGAGCGGGCGCGCTCGCGGGCAGCGGCCCGTCCCCCAGCCCAAGCCCCGGACCGGCCACGTCGCCTCCAGGAGCGAGGGCGGCCGGGAGAATCCCGCGCTGGTGCAGCGCCACGAAGGCGGCCACCGCGGCGATCAGTACCGCGGCCTCAAGGGCGGCGCGGCGCAGTTGGACGGTGTGGCGGGCCCAGCGGCGCGCGGTCCGGTTGGCCGGGACCCGCCGGTCTCGGGTGGCGCGGGCGGCGGCGAGCGTACCGAACGCCGGGCCGGCGACGACGGCGGCGAGCACCACGGGCAGCACCCACTCCCAGGAGGCGCCCGGGACGACCGCGCGGGACAGCGCGAGCCCGGCCGCGGCGGCCGACAGCGCCACCACGGTGGACTCGAGCAGCAGCTCGGCAGCGAGCGTCGGCAGGGCCGCCCCCCGTTGCCGTGCGGCCTCCAGCGCCGGCGCGCGGCGGCGGACCAGCAGGTCGGCGGCGAGCAGCAGGACCAGGACGGCGACGGTCAGCACGCCGGTGAGCAGGACCGACGCCTGCGCGGATGCGGCGCCGACCTGGGCTCGGATGTTCCGCAGTACGCCGTCGAGCCCCGTCTCCCACTTCAGGGAGCCGTCGAGGGCGCCGGATGAGCCGGAATTGGCCTTGAGCGCGACCACCTTCGAGGCGATCGCCTGGGCGGAGTCCCAGGTGATCCGGCTCGGGTCGGGGGTGAACCGGACGACGCGTCGTAGCGCGTCCTGGTCGAACGCGAGACGGGCGTCGGGCAGGGAGCCGGGCGACAGCAGGCCGGCGAACCGGGTGGAACCCACACCATCCGCACCGGAGACGGGACGCAGCAGCGCGGGGGCCGACCGCCAGGCGGAATCGGTGCTGTCCGTCGGCCGGAAGATGCCGCTGACCAGGACCTTCTTGATGTTCCCCGCGTCGTCCTTGAGCGGGATGCGGGCGCCGGGACGCAGCTTGAGCGCCTCGGCGTCCGCTTCCGACAGAGCGACCTGCACCGGCCGTGGCTTCCCCATGGCGGGAACCTCGGCGTGGTTGTCCGCCTCAGGGACGGCGGGCCGGGGCGGACCGCCCGCGATCCAGGTCACGTGCGGCCCGCCGTCTGAGTCGTCTGCGCCGTCTGCCTGCGGGCCACCGTCGGCGCCGTCGCCCTTCGCCAGGTAGGCGAGCTGGAAGGTGCGCAGCACGCTGCCATCGGTGATCTTGAGGGTGGGGCTGATGACGGTGGCGACGGGCGGGCGCAGCGCGGCCCGCAGGCCGGGTCCGAGTTCGTCCGTCGCCCTGTCGCGGAAGTCGTCGACGTCCTCGGCGAGCCGGGGAGCGCGGACGCGTCCGCCGTTGGGCCCGTCGTCGCGTTCCATGCGGGCTTCTACCAGGACGTCACCGTCGCCGCCGGCGCGGCGGACCCCGTCCTGAACGGCCTCGTCGGCGGTCGCGCGCAGCAGCGGCGGTACGGCGCCGGCGAGCAGGGTGACGACCGCCACGACCGCGGCGGCCAGGAGCAGCGACCCGGCATCGGCACGGGCGCGCCCGAGAACGCTGGGCCAGTGCAGGGCGAGCGGCCACCAGCGACCGACCGGCCACAGACCGGCGCGCCACCGCACGACACCACCCGCAGATGCTTCACGACCCGCACCCACAGATCCCTCACGACGCCGTGCCCGCAGGTTCCTCACGACACCACCCGCAGATGCTTCACGACCCGTGCCCCCATGTGTCTCACGACGCCACCCGCAGGTACGCGACGTCGACGCGGCGGGCTTGTACGACCACCACGGCGGTCACCGCGAGCGTGCACCCGGCCAGCAGCAGGGCGAGCAAGCCGGCCTCGGCGGCCCACGGCCAGATGGGCAGGGCGACCGGCACGGGCGCGGCGCCGGTGTCGGAGCGGACGAGCAGGGGCGCGACGACGCGGGTGGCGAGTGCGCCGACGGCCGCCCCGGTCGCGAGCAGGGGCAGCAGGACGCCGACGTGCTGGCCGAGCAGTACGGCACGTACCTCCCGCCGGGTCATCCCCAGGCCCCGCAGCCGCGCCACCTCCAGCGCGCGGCTCCGGAGGTCGAAGGTCACGTGCAGCACGACACCGGCGAGCAGCAGCAGGGCCGTGGCCGGAACGAGCAGCCGGAGCGCGGCCGGCAGCCCGGCGCGCAAGGGGCCACCGGTGAGGCGGGCGGTCTCGGATGCGCGCGTGGTGACGGCGCCGAGGCGGAGAGCGGCGGCGCGTACGGCGGCGTCGGCCCGAGTGGGGTCGCCGACCCACCAGGCGTCCACGGGGAGGTCGAGGTTGCCGCCGATGACGAGGGCGCGGGAGAGCGCGTCCGAGTCGGCCAGGATCGCCGCGGCACCCGGGGCGGATGGAACGGTGGGCAGCACCTCGCTCACCCTGACCGACACGGGAGTGAGGCCGACGGTGAGGTTGAGCCGGGAGCCGCGACGGGCGCTGACTTCGTCGGCGAAGCGGGAGGAGACGGCGACGGGCACCGGTCCCGCGGCCGGGAAGGCGGTGGCGACCAGGGTTCGGGCGGCGTCCGGGGGGCCCTTGAGCCCGACGGTCGTCGTCATTTTCAGCTGAACGCCGGCCGGGGTACGGGCGAGGGCGACGGCCGGATTGCCGAGTTGGCCGGGGGCGGGCTCGACGGAGGTGACGCTCCACGGCGACCCGGGCACCGCGCCGACTGACGCGGACCCTGAGGCAGGGGCGGAGGCGGACTCCGGGGCAGGGGCCGGGGCGGAGACAGGAGCCGGGGCGGGGGTCTCGGGCACGGTGAGGGTGACGGCGACGCGGCTGTCGCCGGCCCCGGCCGGCAGCTCGGCCCAGGCATCGGAGAAGCCGAAGCCGACGTTCCCCAGATCGGGGGCGAACGGGAGGGACACCGCGACCAGCCGCAGCCCTTCGACGGTCGCGCAGGCCGGCAGCGGATGCGCCTTGCCGTCGAGCCGGACGGGCGCGCCGTCGCAGGGGATCCGTAAGCCCGTGGCGTCCTGCAGGAGCAGCCGGGGAGTGACGATGAGCGGGGTCGTATCGGTCGCCTTCCCCGTACCGGTCGCCTTCCCGGTGAGGGTGAGCACGGCGCCTTTCGGGACGGGGACGCCGGTGGCGCGGGTCGGCGGCGCGAGGGCGGCGCCCACGTCCGTCCACCTGCGGCCGTCGTTCAGCCGGCCGCGCAGCAAGGACTCGGCGCGGGTGGTGTCGACCGCGATCAGTCGTGGTACGTCGCCGGCGTTGCCGAGCCACTGTCCGACCGCGACGCCACGGTCGGTGGCCGGGCTCACCGTTCCGCCGGTGGCCGCGCCGACAGCCGCGCCCTGCCCGGCCTCCGGCGGCGCGCCGAGGGTGAGAGCGAGGTCGGTGCCGACGGCCAAGTCGGCCTGGTCATGCTGGGAACGCTGCCACGTGGCGTCGAAGCCGACCCCGAACGTGGCGGCCGCGCAGGCCAGGCCGATCAGCAGCCCCGCGGCGACCGCCTGCGGCCGACGGGCGGCTTCGAACGCGGCCAGCGGGAGCGTCAGCCCACGGGCGCGGCGCGCGAGCCGCTCGACGCCGCGCAGCGCGGGCACCACCAGGCGCAGCGCCAGCGCGGCGCCGGCGGTGAGCAGCAGCGCGGGAGCGAGCATGCGGATGGCGTCGACAGAGGAGCCGGAGCCGGTGGGCTGATCGCGCAGTTGCCACCAGCCGATGACGGCGAACGCCACGAGCAGCACATCGGCCCCGGAGCGGGCCAGCAGTTCGCGCCGGTGGCGACGGTCGTCGGCCACGGGGGTGGGCCGCACCGAGAGGGCGACGAGCACTGCCGCGAGCGCCAGCGCGCCACCGGCGACGGCGAGCACATGGACGCCGGTCACCACCGGATGGACGGCGAGCCCGGCCTCCGCGAGCGGCGGCAGGTGGGTCAGGCCGGCGTGCAGGACGGAAGAGGCGGGGATCGCGAGCGCGGCGGCCAGGACGGCGAGTGCGCCGGCCTCGACGACGGCGGCGGCCGCGAACTGCCCGCGGCTGACACCCAGCGCCGACAGCAGAGCTGTCTCATCGGCGCGCACGCCGGCGGTGAGTCGGCCGGCGAGGGCGAGGGCGGTCGCGGTCAGGACGATGCCGAGGACGGCGACGGTGAGTACGGCGGCGGCCGTGACCTGCTGCTGATCGCGGGCGGACAGCAAGGTCGACGGCAGCCGGGAGGCGACGCGTTCGATCCGCACCCGGTCGCCGAGGGTACGCGCCAATTGGCGGTCGGCGCTGAGCACGGCCTCGGCGACGGTGTCGAGGCCGCGGCGGGTGGGGGTGGACAGGTCAGGATGAGCGGTGATCTCCAGCCGGTCGATGGTGGAGCCGCCGGCGAGCAGGGTGGCGAGGTCGACGATGAACGGCCCGTACGCGTGGACCGGCCGCACGGAGCGGCCGTCGTGGTAGGCGAGGTCGTAGCCGGTGGCGGCGAGGGGGTCGCGGTCCCAGCCGGTGCCCGGCAGCGGGCGTACGACGCCGACAACGGTTACGTCAACTGGTCGGGAGGGGTCGCCGCCCAGTTCCGCGCCGAGATGGACGCGCCTGCCGAGGGTGAGGCCGAGCAGCCGCGCGGTGGGCTCAAGCACGACGGCCTCCAGCGGCGCGGCGGGACGGACCGCGTCGGACCTCTGCGGCACGCCGGGGTGCACCCCGGCGGCCGCGCCCCGCGGCCAGCGTCCCGTGACCAATGCGGCGCGAGTCGGCAGGTCTTCGACGCCCGACAGGTAGGTCTCGGCGGGTACGCCGTCGCCGCCGGCCCGCGTCGCCGGCAGCGACCGCATCATCGACGACGCGCGCGCGGCCGTCGTCGCGGCGAACGGAGCCAGCGCCGAGGTCAGCACGCGGCGGGTGTCGTCGGCGACGGATCGCGCGTCCGGTCCACGGACGGTGACGGTGTAGGCGGTGACGTCGACCCGGGCAGGAGCGGCGCGGGACGCTGCGGCCTCCAGCGCCTGCTCGGCAGTACGGGTGACCAGAAGGGCGCAGGCACCCAGCAGAGTGGGGCCCACCATGGCGACCGCCAGGAGGGCGGCCAGCAGCGGCCACTGCGCGCGGGCTCGATGAACAAGCAGCCTCAGCACGGGCGGCTCTGGACGATCACGAGGCTTCCCGCCCGTCCAACCACCCGTCGGTCCTGGACGCTCACGAGGCAGCCCGCCCGTCGGCTCTGGACGATCACGAGGCTTCCCGCTCGTCCAGCCGCCCGTCGTTGATCTGGATCACCCGGTCCGCCAGCGCGAGCATCGTCGGGTCGTGCGTGGACACCAGCGCCGTCACGCCCTCGGACTCCACGACTCCGCGCAGCAGCGCCATCACCGACAACCCCGTCTCGGCGTCCAGCTGCCCGGTCGGCTCGTCGGCGATCAGCAGCCGGGGCGAGGCGGCCAGGGCCCGGGCGATCGCCACCCGCTGTTGCTGGCCGCCGGACAGCTCACCCGGACGCTGCTGCGCGTGGTCGGCCAAGCCCACCAGCTCCAACAGCAGCTCGACCCGACGCTCGCGTTCCGCCGCCGGGAGGCGTGCCAGCCGTAATGGGGCGCCGACGTTCTCCGCGGCCGACAGCACCGGGATCAGGCCGAACGTCTGGAACACGTAGGAGACCTTCTCCCGCCGTAATCGGGACAGGCCGTCCTCGTCGAGGGCGGTGACGTCGGCACCGTCGACGAGTACGGTCCCGGAGTCCGGACGGTCCAGACCGCCAATGACGTTGAGCAAGGTGGTCTTCCCGGATCCGGACCGGCCGATGAGGGCCACCATGGTGCCCGCGGCGAGGTCGAACGACACGTCCCGCAGTGCGTGGACGGCGGTCGGCCCGCTGCCGAAGCGCCGATGGACGCCGCGCACGGTGAGCAGCGGCCTGTCAGCCGGATCGGCGCTCATGCGGGCCCATCGAGATCAGCGCGGCTCGCGACGTGATCGGCCGCGTCGAGATCGGAGCGAATCACGTCGCCATCAGGCCTGTCGAGATCGGGGCGAATCACGTCGCCATCAGGCCCGTCGAGATCGGGCCGGATAGCGACATGATCAGCCTCCAGCGCCAGCCGGACCCGTCTGGTCAGCGCGAGCGCCTCCCGGTAGTCGCGCGGCACCTGGACCCGTCCGGCGCGGTCCATCACGGCGTACTCCTCGGCGATCATGTGCGTGTCCCCGTCGGCGTTGGTGGCGGTGCGGCGCAGCACCTCGCTGCTGGTGCGTCCGTCGCGGATCGCCACGGTCCGCTCGACCTGGCCACTGACCGCGGGGTCGTGGGTCACGATGACGACGGTGACGCCAAGGCGGCGGTTGACCTCTCGTAACGTCCCGAAGACCTCGGCGGAGGTGGCGGTGTCCAGCTCGCCGGTCGGCTCGTCGGCCAGCAGGACGCGCGGCTCGTTGGCGAGGGCGACCGCGATGGCGACCCGCATCTGCTGCCCGCCGGACAGCTGCGCGGGACGACGGTCGGCGCAGTCGGCGACCCCGAGGGTGCTCAGCAGCTCGGCGGCGCGGGCCCGGCGCTTGCGGGCCGGTGTGCGGGCCGCGGTCATCGGCAGGTCGACCATCTGCCGCGCGGTCAGGTAAGGCACGAGGTTGCTGGCCGTCTGTTGCCGGACGAATCCGACGGTACGCCGCCGGTAGTGCACACGATCGGCCCGGGACATCGCCAGCAGGTTCCACCGGTCGACGCGTGCCCGTCCGGCGGTGGGGGCGTCGACCCCGGCGAGGATGGACAGCAACGTCGACTTGCCCGACCCCGACGCCCCGACGACGGCGACCATCTCGCCGCTGTCAACGAGCAGGTCCAGCCCTTGTAACGCCTGCACCTCGACCGACCCGGACTGGTAGATCCGTACCAGGCTCTCGCAGACGATCAGCGCGTCCCGCCCGAACTCCGGCGCCTTCTGAGGCGGCTGCGGCAGGGAAAGCGGCTTGATGGACATCCCCCTCCTCCGGTCCGGAGTCGCGCTGATCTCTGGCCAGACTCTATAGAGTCCCCATGCGCCCGGCCAACAGGCGCTCACGTCCCGCCAAAGAGCCGTGACCGACTGCCCCAGACAGCGGCCACAAGCCCCGATCGTGCACCCGACATCACTACTGCTACTTTTGTGCCCTTTAGTCCCATAGTGGTTAGAGGTACAGAAAGTGCGACGGTACGGCTGGACGATCAGCGCAGTCATGGCAGGGTGTCTGCTCGCAGGATGCTCCGCCCTGCCGGCCCTGCCCGGCATGGGCGGCGCGAAGGCGGACCCTGCCGCGACGGGCACACCCACTGCGAGCAGCACCCCGACACCCGCTCGCGCCGTCTCGGACCAGGAGGCCACCTCGGTCCTCGCGGACTACGTCAAGCGCAACAACGCCGCCAACAAGGCCCGGAGCGACGAACTCCTGGCCGGCTACGAAGGCGGCTCCAGCTTCACCATCGACAAGGCCAGCTACGCCTCCAGCCGCATCCTGCGGAAAACCATCAAGTACCAGCCGTTCGGCTACACGAACGCCGCGTTCCACACGCCGGCCGCCGGGCAGGAGCCCTGGTTCCTGGCCACGGCACACTGGCAGCGCAAGCCGACGACCGCGAAGGAGCCGACGTACCTGCTCTTCGCCCGGCAGGCGGACGGCTGGCGGCAGATGTACTCGCCCGACGCCTTCGACGGCACCACCACCGATGAACTGCCCGCGATCGCCGCCGATGCCTCGGCGGTCGGTCCCACGGACGGGACCGGCCTGCTGATGTCACCCGCCGACTTCGCGAAGAAGTACGCCTCCCACATGGTCGGCAAGGGCACCGCCGCCGACAAGAGCCTCTTCGCCGCCGACAGCATCACCACCGGGGCGGCGAAGACCCGCCAGAGGATGAACCAGTACGCCCGCATCACCTCCACCGCCCGCCCGGCCACCCGCTACCCGTCGTACACGCTGCGCACCACCGACGGCGGAGCCCTGACCTTCACCACGATCGAGCGCACGATCCGCTACGACGTGCGGCAGGGCCCGGAGCGCAACTACGTCTTCCAGAAGGACAGCGGAATCCTGCGCGGCAAGTACTACACGTACATGAAGATCACCGACCTGTTCCAGGTCGCCGCCCACATTCCCCCGAAGAGCGGCAAACCAGACCAGGTCAAGGTGCTCGCCAACTACTCCGGCCTCGTAGCGGGCAGCGGCCGCTGACCCCCGGCTCACCGTCGGGCCGCGTGGCGTCCCGGAAGCTCGCGGAGCTCCATCACGTTGTCCGAGGTATGAAGATCGGCGAAGCCGCCAGCGCCAGCGGCGTGAGTGTGCGGTCGTTGCGGTACTACGAGGATGAAGGCCTGATCGTCCCTGGTCGCTGCAGCAACGGCTACCGCGACTACTGCCGGCCGACCATCGACCGAGTCCTCGCCATTCGCTCGCTGCTGGAGTACGGGCTGCCCGTGCGGTTGGTCAAGGCAGTCCTGTCCCACCTCACCGACGGACCGGAAACTCCGCTGCGCGCCGAGTTCCTCCACGAGGTGGAGAGCTATCGTGATCGGCTCGCCGCTCGCATCGCCGCTCTCACCGCCCAGCAGTCGGCGCTCGACGCCTTCCTGCGCGAGGCCCGCCAAGCCGGCCGGTGACCATGACTTGACCTTCACGTCAGTGTGAGGCTCCTACCTTTCGGCGCATGAAGACCAACGACCACCAGCACACCACCTCTGACCAGACGATGCGGGCGCTGCTCCAGCGGTCGCACCGCGGGCCGAAGGATCTGATTCTGACCAGCGGCCGTCGTCGTCCCACCCCGGGCCCGGGCGAGTACCTGATCCGGGTCGGCGCCGCCGGGGTCAACTTCGCCGACGTCATGCAGACCCGTGGAACCTACGGAGGAGGGCCTCAGGCGCCCTACATCGCGGGCTTCGAAGCCGCTGGAGAGATCGTGGGCATCGGACCGGACGTCGAGACCCCACTTCAGGTCGGTACCCACGTCATCGGAGCCGGCCCTGGCGCCTTCGCGCAGTACATGGCGCTGCCGGCCGCAGGAGTCCTGCCCGTCCCGTCCGGCTGGACGGACGCCGAAGCCCTCGGCATGGTGCTGAACTGGGCGACCGCTTTGGCGGCGCTCAAGCCGCTGGGCGAGGTCAAGCCAGGTGACGCGGTGCTCATCCATGCGGCTGCAGGAGGAGTGGGGCAGGCCGCGGTCCGCCTCGCCCGCCACTACGGTGCGCGCGTGATCGCCACGGCCGCACCGGCCAAACACGATGCCGTTCGAGCGCTCGGCGCCGACGAAGTTCTGGACAGTACGCGCCCCGACCTGGCCAAGGAGATCACCCGGCTAACGGGCGGAGTCGACCTGGTCCTCGAATCAGTAGGACAGGCCACGTTCAAGGCCAGTCTGTCGGTCGCCAAACCCTTCATCGGGCGCGTCGTCGTGTTCGGCGCCGCTTCCGGCGACGCCACTCTGACCACGCACGACCTGGTCTTCACCCACCAGGTGCAGGTCAAGGGCTTGCACATCGGCGCGCTGGCGAGCGCCGCTCCATCGATCTACCGGTCGCTAATCACCGAGATCGGGGCGCTCATCGCCCACGGCGTGTACCCGCCCGGCACTCCCCACATCCACCCCCTGGGCGACGGTCCGGCGGTGCTTCAGGAACTCGAAGCAGGCCAGACCCGCGGCAAGCACGCCCTTGATCCTTGGCGCTAGGAACCGAACCGCTTCTTGACCGCCGCCACCCGGTCGGGCAGCAGGCCCGGCGCGATCAACACACACTCGTACCCGAGTGAGGCGTAGGCGTCCCGGTGGACCCGCTCGAACCGCAGCGACTCCTCGAACGTGATCAGCCGCGCGTCGGTCGGCGTGACGAATCCGAGGTTCTGGACGAAGAACACCTTCTTCTCGTAGATCTGCTGGGCTTCGATGCGTTCCAGTTCGCGGGTCAGCGCCGGCGAGACGGAGTGGCCGAGATAAGTGGCCAGGGCGTAGGTGCAGACAGGCGATCGATCGTAGATCTGCACCTCGCCGGGAAGAACCGCGGCCTGTTCCTGCCGTCGGCGCTGCAAGGTGATGATCGCCTCCACGAAGGACGGCTTCATCCACGGCTCGGATTCGCCCTGGGCCTGCCGCAGGGCGATGACATCTGTCGCCGCCTCCTCGACGACGGTGTAGCCGTCGCACTCCAGCCAACGCAGGATGGCGGTCTTCCCGGCTCCAGGCGTGCCGGTGAGGATGTAGCGCTTCATGAATCACTTCCCGTACGTCCCGGATCTGGGCGCCGCCCAGCCCGGCGGCCTTGCGTCAGGACTGGACGGATCTCCAGGACTCCACAGTCGCTTCGGCGATGGCCTCGATGCGGCGGCCGTACGCCAGATGCCCGTCGGACACGAAGCTGCCGCCCTTGAACGGCAAGCCGCAGAACGTAACGCGGAAATGCCCGGGAGATCCGCCCTGCGGGAGCGGCGCGTACTCCTCGAGCGGCGCCATGTCGTAGCCCGACCGCACCCCGTGCTTGTTCCGCGCCACCTGATGAGCCGCCGCGCGAAGCAGCGCGTCGAGGCCCTTGTCCAGGTAGAACTGCAGCTGGCGGAACTGGCCGTCGAGGTACTTCTCATGGGCTCTGGCAGGATGCTGCAGGAGGTACGCGCACACCACGGGCGCGTGCCACCTGTACATCTGCGGATCGCCCTGCTCCTCAGCCAGGATCGCGTGGTAGTAGTCCACGCACACGCCCAGCGGGCCGGCGCTCGCACCGCAGTCGCACTGGCGCATGCTGGGGCTATCTGTCACGGTCCGCACCATAGGTGGTCGGCAACGGCCTTGTCGACGACATTTCAGCCGACAGCCTGAACGCTCTCCGCCCGAGCCAGCAGGTCGTGGATGAGGGCGAGGACCTCGTCAGGGGTGAAGTCCATGGGGTTCTCGCCGAAGCTGCACCGGCTGGGATCGGGGGCGGAGCGTGCACTGATTTTGGCATATCAGCCCTACCTCACTTCACCCAACGTCGAAACCCGCCCTCAGAATTGATCACCTGACCCGTGATCCAGGCGGCATCGTCCGAGACGAGCCAACGGACCAGCTTGGCGACCTCATCTGGCCTCCCCCACCGACCGGAAGGCAGGGCATGGCCGATCTGCCGGGCGAGCTCGGGACCGGCCCAGCCGGTGTCGACCGGCCCAGGGTTGACGGTGTTGACCGTGATGCCCCGATCAGCGAGCGCGTCGGAAAGGCTAGCCGTCATCTGATGGATCGCACCCTTGCTGATCGCATAGGGCAATTCCTCCGGCATGGGCGCCAGATGCTGACCGGAAGTGAACAAGACCACCCGCCCTCCGGAGCGCTGATCATCATGCTGAGCGGCAAATGCCTGGGTGAGCAACACGCTGGCCCGAGCGTTCACCGCCCACGCCAGGTCGAGCTCGGCCGCGGTCACCTCCTCCAGCGCCTGCTTGGAACTACGCGCGTGGTTGGCCACCAGCACATCAACATGCCCGAACCGGTCGACCGCCTGCCCGATCACCTCCGCGGGCGCCGCCGGGTCGGTGAAGTCGGCCTCCACATGCTCCAGCTGATCGCTCACACCACCCAGCGCCGCCAGTACGCCGGCCATCCCGTCAGGATCGCTGCCCCACGGCTGATCGGCATCGTGCGGGGTCCACGACTGCACCATCACCTTCGCCCCGGCGCCCAGCAGCTCACGCGCCAGGGCGAAGCCGATCCCAGCCCGGCGACTCACCCCGGTCACCACCGCGACCCTGCCCGCCAGAGACCCCTGTGCGCTCATGTCGATTCCCATCTGGAAATCTTCGCAAATCAGCGCCTTTGAGAAGACCCAGAAGCCCGGGTCATACCGAGACCTTGGCCGCCTCCGCCGCCGCGTCGGCCTGGTCCGCCGTGAGCCGGGCCCCGTTCGCCTGCGGGCCCCGTAATCGGGGAAGAGATCTGGGGGGCGCTGCAGCTCACCGGCTCGGACGACACCGCCGTACCGGGGCAGGGATCGAGCGATTCCGCCGCCACGGGACGGGCGTCGAGCCCAGAGGACAAGGCGTTTGAGCAGCATTCCGTGATCCCCCGGATCGTGAACATTCCTCGGAATACACACTTCACCCAGACCACGCGAGGGGCGTCCGGAACTCTCAGAGGCTGCGGGCGGTGATGTCGCCGCTGGAGGTGGTGGCGTGGATGTCGAGTTCGGCGGTGCCATTGTTCTTGAGGGCGTTGGTGATGCGGCCGTGGGTGGTGCCGGCGTCCAGAGCGGCCGAGACGCCGGCGGCGGCGCTGACCGAGATGTCGCCGGACTGGGTACGGAGCACGACCTTGCCGCCGGTGGCCTCGGCGATCCGGATGTCGCCCCGCGCGGTGCTGATCTCCGCGGGACCGCCCAGCCGGCCGACCTCGACGTCGCCGTCGGTCGCGGTCAGGCGCAGGCTCGCGGTCTCGTCCAGCTTGATCTGGTGGTAGGCGCCTTCGAAGGCGACGTCGCCGAGGCGGCCGACGGTCCGGAGTTCGGCGCTGCCCGTCTTCGCCTCGACCTGGGAACCGGCGGGCAGGTTGACCGTCACCTCGATGGCTCCGGTGGGGCCGAGGTACTGGTTCTTCTGCGCGGTCTGGATCCGCAGGACGCCGTCGGCGTATTCCACCGTGGTCAGCTCGGCCGCCTTCACGTCACGACCCTTGGAGGTGTTCGCGGGCAGGACCTCGACGGTGGTGTCGGCCCGGTCGGCCGCGATGAACTGGACGCGTCCGGCGGGGATGTCCAGGATGGTGGTGATCGGGGCGAGGGTGTCGAACGTGTGCATCGTGTGCTCCTGTTGAATCTGAGTTCGGCGTGGCCCAGTTCGCAAGCGCTGGACCGTTCATGGGATTGAGCATCGCCGACCGTGCTGATACCGGGCCGTCGCCGTCCTGACGCGACTACTGACACACCACCCGCACGCTCGACAGCGAGCCCGAGGGCCGATCAACTCGGCGCGAGGACGTCCATGCGGGGTTCGGTGGCGGGTTGGCGGAAATTCGCGATGAACCGCCACAGCGGGGACAGGGCGAATCCTATTCTGATCTTGGTACGGCTTCCTTCCGACAGCCAGGAGAGATCACATGCTCGGCCGTTTCGCGTCCAGCCTGGTGAGCGCACTGGTGCTCACCACCACTACAGCCACCGCCGCCGCGCCCCCGCCTCAGCCGACCCCGGGCCCGTTACCTGGCGTAACGGAACGGACGGGAGATGGCCAGTTCGGCAAGGGTCAGGCCGCGGTCGTCGCCGACCTGAACGGCCGCCCCATCCAGCTCACGTCCTACACCACCGTCGACATGCAAAACCACGGGGGCATGTTCACGCTGTGGGCATGGCAGCCGGACCGGCGGCGGTTCATCAAGAGCGACTACGGGGATTTCGCGGTCTCCCCCGACGGACGTTGGACGGTCGCGCGACTGGAGTCGCTGAGAGAGCCGGACAAGAGCCGATTGCGGATCCTCGACCGGACCACCGGCAAGAGCCGGGACGTCGCGATCCAGCTCACCGACTACACCCCCGCCGATACCGAGAACGGCGGCACCCAGTATCCCCAGATGCGCTGGCCCAGGTGGTCGCCGGACGGCAAGAAGCTGCTGTTCACCGTCAGCTTGGCCCGCCAGGGCGACCGCTCGGCAGGAGTCCTGATTCTCGACGTGCCTGACCTCACGCCCCGCTTCATAAAGATCCACAAGGCGCTGGTCACCGTCGGCGGTTTCGAGTGGAATCAGGACGGCACCCGCTTCCTGGTCAGGCACGGCAAGCTCGGCAGCACGACCGTCCGCCTGTACGACCTCCAGGGCAAGGCCACCAAGGAATACCAGGTACGAGGCCGGCCGGGCGGCGACGGACGCGGCGTCTTCTCCCCCTCCGGCAAGCGGTTCGTCACCGCCTGCCTGCCACTGGAGAAGGCCGCCTGCGTGTGGGACGCGTCGACCGGCAAGGCCGTGACGAGACTTCCCATCGTCTCCAGCGGGCGGCCCACCACCCTCGGCTGGTACGACGAGAAGCACCTGCTCATCACCACCAGGGCCGGCGTCGGGATCGTCGACCTGAAGGGCCGAGTGACCGAGACCCTGCTCAAGCTCGGCAAGAAGTCCGAGATCTTCCCGCACTTCAGCGCGCTGAAATGATCGGTCGGCATGCGGAGGTGGTCCACAAGATCGGGCCGGCAAGGCCTCTAACCGGCTCGTAGGGCAGCGACCGACTCGACGAGGCCTGCCGACTCCAAGGCATCGAGCACGTCGTCCACAGTTTCCGGCGGGTTGGTACGCGAGTCTGCGATCTGCTGCACGCAAGCCCACACGACTCTCCCGTCGTGGTCAATTTGGTCCAGCACGAAGTCATCGGGCGATTTGGCCTCAATGCCCCATGGGGCCAAATCCTCTGCTGGAAAGTCCTTGAGGTTCGACGTCACGATGATCTATGCCCCTACCTTGATCGCCGCCGCCAGCACATGCCGGTCATCCGGGTCGGGAAGCTTCAGCCCCTCAATCAGCGGCTCATACCCCTCAATCAGGGAATCCCGGACAGCCGAGTTCATCAGGAGGCGGAGTTTGCCAAACTTCTCTTCCGAAATATCGGGACGGTTGGCAAGCAGGTTGCGTTGCATCTCGTCGAGAATCCCGTTGGTCCATTTGGCCTGCGTCCGCCGCACCATGGCAAGCGGATGAGCAGGTCGCGCAGCGTGTTGCCGTACAGCACGTTCGCGTCATAGACCACGAAGGCCATGTTCAGATTCCCAGCTCTTGCCCCAGAGCAGCAAGTTGATCAGCAGCTGTCCGGCGCTTGGCGTCGTCACGGCGCTTGTACTCCTGGAGGTCCTCATAGGTGATACGCCGATGCTTACCGATCAATCGGAAGGGAATCTCGCCCGCCTCCAGAAGCTTGATCAGGTAAGGTCGCGAGACGTTCAGCATGTCCGCTGCTTGCTGCGTGGTCAGCTCGGCATGGGACGGTATGACCGTTACTCCGCGCCCTTCAGCCGCCTGGGCGAGGACGAAGGCGAGCAGGCTCACAGCCTCGCGAGGCAGGATCAACGGATCCTCGCCACCATGCTCGCCGTCGACGCGAATGGTCGACTGCTCGGGATACCGCATGAGGTAGTCCTTGATCCGCCGCACCGCGCGACTGGCGAGCTCGGCGTCGATGATCCCGGGCTGAACACGTTTGGCCTGGATGTCTGCCATGACAACACCTCCCTATCGCAGTATCCGCAATAAACGAAACAACCGCAAGCATTCCGCGGGCCCCTCGGATAGCGATACCGCGCTCCGACTGTGCCTCCTGCCCTGCCTCAGACTCATTGGCATGTACATGTAGGCCGATCAGCCTCTTGGCCAACGATCAAGTGCGCATCAGGAGCCGGACCGGGCCGAGCCGCCTGATCGCTCCGTGGGCCGAGCGTTCAACTCATTCCACTTGTGCAGCAACTGGGGGACCTCGCTGCGGAGGAACGCGAAGAAACGCCGAGTCTCGTCCATCCGGGCGCCCGCGGGCGTGTCCGTACCGAGCACCTCGACTCCGTCGCGCGCGCCCTCCTCGAAGCGACGGAACACCTCGTCACTCGACGCCGCCGCCCTGTACCACGCGGTCTGATCGACGCGGTAATGATCACGGCGTTCACCGGGGTCCCGCTCGCGGGTCACCATCCCGACCCGCATCAGATACTTCACCGCGCCCGAGACCGCCGACGGGCCGACCTGCAGCACGTCGGCGAGTTCGCCGGCGGTGCGCCGGCCGTCGTCGGCGATGAGCAGCGCCGCGAGCACGCGTGCCGCCATACGCGGATAACCCGAGAGCCTGACGCGGCTTCCTTCGGTCCTGGTGCTGGCCGCCATTCCGGTGCTGGTGTACGGCCTGCTGCCGCGGCTCGCCGCGGTCGTCGCCTATGTCGCGCTCGGGCTGTGCCTCGTGCTCGAGTTCGCGGTGGAACTGCTGCACGCCGACCCGTCGATCTTGACGGTGTCGCCGTTCGCACAGACCCCCGGGCTCCCGGTCGCCGAATTCACCATGACACCACTGATCCTGCTGACCATCGTCGCCGCCTTGCTCACTGCCGTCGGGCTGGCCGCTTTTCACCGGCGTGACCTCGGATAGCGCATCGTCGGGCAAGGCCGACGGCCACGAGGCGCTTGGACGCAGGCCTCAGAGCGTGCGAATGGCCCCCTCGGCGATGGCCCGAAGTTTGTCTGGGTTGGCGATGTTATGGATGGTGGTTATGCGCCCGTCGGCGTCGAAATCGAAGGTGACAGTGGCGATGACACGTCCCAGACCACTGAACACCATGCCCGGCCCGCCGTTGATCTCGACCAGTTCGGCGTTCATGTCAGCGGGCTCGACGCCCTGGTACGTGACCTTGCCGATGGCGGCGAACCAGGCCGCGACCGTCTCGGCGCCCACGACCGGACGCAGGGCCTGACGGACCTTGCCTCCCCCGTCGGTCCACAGCGTGACGTCCGGGGACAGCAGTTCCATGAGGGTGTTGATGTCGCCCCCGGTCGCGGCGGCGAGGAACCGCTCCGTGGCGTCGCGCTGCCGCGATCGGTCGGCGGTGAAGCGCGGCCGCCGGGCCCGTACGTGCTCGCGCGCACGGTGCGCCGCCTGGCGTACCGCCGTCTCGGAACGCTCCACCGCCTGCGCGATCTCGGCATGACTGAAGTCGAAGACCTCCTTCAGTACGAACACCGCGCGCTCAAGCGGGCTCAGGCTTTCCAGCACCACCAGCATCGCCGTCGACACCGACTCGGCGTTCGTGATGTCGTCGGCGGTGTCGCCGCTGGTGAGAATGGGCTCCGGCAGCCACGGCCCCACATAGGTCTCGCGCTGGTACCGGGTCGAACGCAGCCGTTGCAGAGCCAGGTTCGACACGATCCGCGCCAGATAGGCCTTGGGGTCGGCCACCTGCGAACGGTCGTCGGCCGACCATTTGATCCAGGCATCCTGTACCGCGTCCTCGGCGTCGGCCACGGTACCGAGGACGCGATAGGCCACCGAGAACAGCAGATTGCGATGCTGGTTGAACACCTGCTGATCGTGGTCCCGGAACGGGCTGGTCATCGCACACCTCGGACGCGGGTGAAACGGCCGCCACGGGGCCAGAACGCGCCTGAGGCCGGCATCTTCTTCATACGACCGTACGTCGGCCAGGGTGAAGCGGTCACCGCCTCCTTATACCGTGCCGCGATGCGGCCGGTCAGATGCACCCGTCGGGGGCTGTCGTCGGGGTGGGTGAACTGGACGACCGCATCGTTCCGCCCCAGGCTCACCGGCGTGTGGTAGTAGCCGAAGCGGAACGGCTTGGTCCGCTTGCCGTCCAACGCGCGGACGATCGACACCGCAGCGTGTACACCGGTCGGCATCCCGCCCTGGCAGGTGCCATGCATGACGCCATAGCCCTGGCGGATGGCGGCCGCGTCACCCACGGCGTACACGTCCGGGTGCGACACCGACCGTAGCGTCGCGTCGGTGACGACGCGGCCCCGCTCGTCGACGGTCAGACCGGCGGTGGCAGCCAGCGGCGACACCCGCGTACCGCTCGTCCACAGGACGATATCGGCGGCGACGCTCTCCCCGCCCGCCAGTTCGACGGAGTCGGGCAGTACCTTCACCGCTTCGATCCCGCTGCGTACCTGGACGCCCAGGCGCGTGAGCGCGGACTGAAGATATGCCTTCGGTTTGGGGCTCATGGCCGCGCCCGGTTCCTGCCGGCCCAGCAGCACCACGTTCAGCTCGGGGTACCGCTCAGCGATCTCCGCGGCTGCCTCGACACCGGTCAACCCGCTGCCGCCGACCACGACCGTGCCGCGACCGAGCCGAGCCAGCCGCTCGGCCAGCACCTCAGCGTCTTGGGCGCTGTTGAGGGTGTACGCGTACTCCTCCACACCCGGCACCGTCACGGTGTCGGCCACGCTGCCCAGCCCGTACACCAGCGTGTCGTAGTGCAGCACCCGGTCGTCGTCGATCCGCACGATCTTCGCGTCCGCCTCCACCGCCGTCACCCACCCGCGCACGAACCGCGCACCGGTGCCCTCCAGCAGTTCCGGGATGTTCATCTCGGCGACCTGCTGCCCGGTCGCCGAGATGTGCAGCCGCAACCGCTCGGTGAACCGCTCCTGCGGATTCACCAGGGTCACCTGTACGTCTTCACGGCCCTTGGTCCGAGCCGCCAGCTGGATCGCCGCGGCCATGCCCGCGTACCCCGCCCCCAGAATCAGCACGCGGTGCGGTGCCGCCGCGCCTGTTTCGCGCCTTATGATCATCTTTGTACCTTTCGCTTGATACGGACAACCACGGGATGCAAGCAGCCCGCCGATCCGTGACATGCGGTCGGTATGACACGCGACACAGTCGCCTGATCGGCGGTACCACTACGCGATCCAACAGGCATGGTGGGCTGCGACAGCCGCCACCGGCTGTGCCATCGGCTCACCTTCAGGACCCTTCCATGCCCATCAGACCCCCGCGAGTCGTGTCAGCATGGTCGGCATGCTCGCGATCACTGTGTACACCGAGGACGGCAGCCGATACGTCCGGGTGGCTGCGGAAGAGCTCGCCGAATTGGTTCACCGGCTCGGCCGGCAGCGCGACCGTTTTCTGGTCGTCCAGCAAATTCCCGACCTGCCCGACATCTTCATACAGGTCTGGCACGAGGAGGGAAGCGACTACACGCTGGAGCACCGCAACGGCGCGCCAGACCGGCACTACCAGGTGACGCTCGACACCTCTGACCTCGTGATCGAGGCCATCACCGGCTGGGCATGCCTGGAGGACGACTGGGATTCCGGGCTGGATTGGACACCATTGAACCTGGGCCACCCGGAGCCCGCACCTCCGCTTGAACTTGACGAAGATGATCGACAAAGGCTCGAGGCGCGCATCCGTACGGTGATCGTGGGCGGGTACGCGACTCGCGCACAGGTGGCCGAGATCGCGGAGGACTATCTCGTGTCAGGAGACCACCGACCGGTGTCTGCCGAGCAGGCACGGCGACTGACCGATCGCATGTGGCTGGAGCGTGTCAAGGAGCAGGCCGCCTGGGAGGACGAGACGGACCCGGAACGACTCACCAGAGCCTTCACGGCCCTGGAAGCCACAGGTATCACCGCTCGGGAAAACTTCACCTGCTGCCGCTCGTGCGGTCAAGCGGAGATCGGAGGGGCAGGTTCAACGGATGCCCGCGGCTTCGTCTATTTCCACACGCAGTGCACTGACTCCGCCGTGGCAGGACACGGACTGTCGCTCCTGTACGGCGGGTTCGACGACTCATCGGACACGACCGTATCCATCGGCCGGCAGGTCGTGGCCGCGCTGACGGAAACCGGCCTTTCGGTGGAGTGGAACGGCCGCCCCGACCAGGCCATAACCGTCGCGCCCCTGGATTGGCGCAAACGGCTCATCGGATGAGGAGACCCCGCGGTGATCAGTACGATGCCGACGGTCACCACACTGCCCAAAGCCCGGAGCTGATGTCGACGCCCTGACCAAACCCCTGTTCTCAGATGGCGTCGGGGCCGCGGCAAGCCCGCGCGAGGAGTGGTGCGGGGCCTCGTGACACGAACGCCGGTCTCCTCGGTCTCCCGCACGGCGCACTGGGACGGCGTCTCCCCGATCTCCATCTTTCCCATGGGCAGAGCCCACTGACCGGTATCCCGTCGCCGCTGCATCAGGATGCGACCCGCGTCGTCCACTGGGACTGTCTCGCAGGCGGGTACCAAGCTGCTCGCCCGCTGACGGACACGTTGAATGCGCGCCGCCGCCTGGGATTCAGGTTCGATGCCTAGGCGTATTCGGCGTTCAAGGCGACCCTGGATGATCTCTCCCAGAGGGCATCGCGCCACTTCTTCCAAGA
This sequence comes from Nonomuraea aurantiaca, assembly GCF_020215705.1. Lineage (GTDB taxonomy): Bacteria > Actinomycetota > Actinomycetes > Streptosporangiales > Streptosporangiaceae > Nonomuraea > Nonomuraea aurantiaca. Next base: position 82,669 of record NZ_JAIWNB010000021.1, read on the forward strand.
CTTGGGACGCGTGGCCAGAAGCCGTTCCTCGGCAGCCTCCTCAGCAAGCTCGTCAACAGCGCCTGCGGCTGCTTCGAGCGTCTGGTGGGTGCGTCTTCTGTTGGCACGATGCGGTGCCCGCTTGCGCAGGGGGATGTTCTTCCTGGAGCTCTTGTCGTTCGCACCGTAATCATTGCGGCGATCCTTGGCGTAGCTCAGCTGCTTCTTCTCCTGCGGGCTCCTCCGCTTCACGAGTTCGCCTTCCCCGAAGATGCGCACTAGCTAGCCGCCAAAGTGACCAGCCCTCGGCCGCGGGGCGAGCGAGATTCAAGTCTCGCTCCATCCGTCCACCCTCGTTGTGGGCCCCTATGTGGGTCGCTCGCTTGCGGCCTGCCGGGCGGGCGATCTATGCGTGGCACCCCTTCGCCGAGCCGGCCCGCGCCGCGCACCGAAGTGCTCGGCCTCGATGGGCGTCAGGGGACTTAATCTCCGTTGAGGACATGCGTCATCCACTCCAGCGATCCCGTGCTGAGCACCTCGTCCGCGAGGCGCTTCGCGGACGCCGTCCGCAGCGCGGCGAGCGAGCTGTCGATCCACGGTTGGACGTTCTGGTGGCCCTGCTCGCGATACTCGACGGCCTGGATCAAGCATTCGAGCTTGTCAGCGTCGCGGGCGCAGACGGCTTCGAGACTGGTCTTCTCCTCGTACTCACCAACCGCGCCGCCCACCATCTCCGCGACCGGCTCCGGAACTCCGCGTACCTGGTCGGCGGTGACCTCCTCATTCGGCGCCGCTTTCACATAACGCTTGCCGATGTAGGGGATGTCGGTAACGCGGGTCTCCTGGGTGTCGTGGAACAGGCTCAGGAACGCCGCACGCTCAGGATTGCCACCCTCCAAGGCCGTGATCACACTCGCGCCAGCCACGCCGTCATGGTCACAGCGTGCTGGACGATCATCTCGAAAGGCGACTGCGCGCGTTCTAGAGCCGGGCCGTACAGCCGCGGCACTTGGCAGGCGCCGCCGGCCGCACATCACTCCAGCCCGCCTTCCTGACGATCTCGGCGCTCCACGGAACGCCGTCAGGAGCCAGCCATTGCCTCCCGAGCAACTGTCCAGTCCTGGGGTCGATCACCAGCTGGCTTCCCTTGTATTGGAGGGCCAGCCCGTCGAGCCCGAACGTACCGGGAACGTCGTCGACCACCTTGGTGCCCGGCGCCTTCGCCAGGAGAAGGTAAGCGGCAGCCCTGGTGCCGGGCGTCGCCGGTGAGTTGATGAGCCGCAAGGCGGCCCCCGCGAGCCATGGCTCGCGCTCGGCGGCCATCTGAGGGTCGTAACGCTCGGCGGCCATCTGAGGGTCGTAACTTGCCAGCAGGCGCGCCCTGAGCGCCGCCGGCTCCTTGGGGAGGTTCCGCAGTTCCGTCAGCGACGGCTTCAACCCCTTGGCGAGCTCCAGCCCCAACTCCAGGTCCGTCGAGGAGTATGCGGGCATGTTCTTGTCGCACCCCCGCGCGGGGCACAGCTTGGGCGAGCCGTCCCGTCGCCACGCCTTCAGGCCTTCGGCCGTGTACGGCTTCGACGACATCGGCTCGCGCCAGCCGTAGACCTCGCGGTTGGGCCCGAAGGCGAGCACCTCCATGGCCCGTTCCTCGACCTTGTAGCCGTACCCGTTCTTCGTCCGCATGACCTCCTCGGTGTCACGTCGCCAGAAACGACCCTTCGCCTCCGGTGTCGCCGCCAGCCTGGCGGCCGCACCTTCCAGCTTCTGCATGGGCGTGACCGCGACAGGCTCCACCACAGGTCGAGGCACGAGAACCGCCACAGCGCCGACCACGAGCGCCACGGCCGCCGCAACGAGCGCCATGCCCGTCCACGCCCTCCTGCCCACCCTCGCGCCGGACACAGGGGGAATCGGTGCGACTGCGAATACCCGCGCCCGCGCCGCCGCCAATTGGCCGGCCGATGGGGTCGGCGCGTCGGGCATCAGCGAGTCGATGACCTGGAACTCGTTCATCCCAACCCCTTACGAAGCTTGGTCCTGGCCCTGCTCAACCGGGACGCGACCGTCCCCGAGGCGATTCCGAGCGCCGCCGCCACCTCGTCGTACCTCAGCCCGGTGTACGCGACCAGCAGCACCACGTCGCGCTCACCCTGTGACAGCTGCGCCAGCGCCCCCGCCAGCCGGTCGACCGTGACCTTCGCGGTGAGCCAGTCCACGATCCGCTGATCGTGTCCTTCGTCGTCAGGTGGCGGCCCCGTCCTGGCTATGGCGCGGTACCTACGCACCTCGGCACGCCGATGTCTGCCGATGAGGTTGGTGGCGATGCCGTACAGCCACGGCCTGACCCCGCCAACGGCCGAGTCGAAGCGGTCGCGCTGTCTGAAGGCGATGAGGAACGTCTCCGCCGCCAGGTCTTCGGCTACGTCGAGGTCGAGCCTGCGACCGATGTAGCGCCAGATCTCCTCATAATGGGCTTCGAAGATGGCCTCGAAGACGTCAGGAGCAGTGATCACACCCTTGCTTGCCCGCAAGCGTGCGATTCTTCCAGAAAATCTTGAGTAGGCGTCACAGAGGGATGGAGTCCCGGAGCGGTAGATCGTTCGGCGCTCGAGTCCACCACCATCGGGTCTCGTTCCCCTCTGCGAGGGGCCGCCAGTACTGTGCGAGCTGAGCGCCGCCGTCCTCGTGCGTCACGGCGCGATAGCGCTCATCGAGGCGATCCAGAGTGCTGGTGAGCTTCGTGCGGGCCGTTTCTTGCAGAGCCTCGCAGTACTCTTCCACACCATCCCGGACCGTCAGGTCATTGAGGTACGTGTAGACAAAGTCCTGGCCCGGCCACCCCTCCTCCATATCGTTGATCAAGTCCTCCCATATCTGGAAAGAGGAGAGAACGCCATAGATTGGCTCCTCGGCCTGCGCCGTTTGTTCGGGCGCCCGGCCCTCGTTCTCCACGGCGAGGCGCTGAAGATCGAGGACTCTGATCATCTGGCGTTCGTCGGGAGTGAGACTTCCGGCCAGAGCCTCCGTCTCACTCCCACGCCGCGTACGGTGAATCATTACTCCCCATCGCTTACTGCTGGCGGTACCGCTTGACTGGCGCATCACCACCCGATTAGGCGCGCCGACAGCTGATAAAATGCTTTTGGCCTTTGCGGTCGTGCCGCATCCCGTTACATATCACCTCGGCCACGGCACTGGACCGCCGAGCGTGAGGCTGTGATCCGGCATGGGCAATTCTCAAGCTGCCGACAGCGCGCCCAATCGTGCATGTCATAGCGGGGCATCGCGTACCGCCCGCCACATGGCTCTGCTGGCACCGATCGCCGCCCTGCTGATCGCTGGCTGCGCCTTTCCCACAGAGGCGAGTTTCACGGCTTTCACCAACGCGTGGCCCACGCCCACGCCTACGGCAACCGCCTCCGCCTCCACACCGTCGGCGCTGAAGCCGATCGATCCGGCCATGTTCCAGTCCGCCGTCGAAGGTGCGGCGAAGAAGCTCATGGTTCCCGGCGCGCTGGTCCTGCTCCGCACCCCACAGGGAACCTTCCGGGCGGCCGTCGGCACGACCGAGCTGGGCACCGCCAGACCGCCCACCACGCGCGACCACTTCCGGATCGCCTCCAACACCAAGACCATGACGTCGGCGCTGATCCTCCTCCTGGCCCAGGACGGCGAACTCCGGCTCAGCGACCCGGTGTCCGCCTACGTTCCCGGGGTGCCCAACGGCGAGCACATCACCATCGCCGAGCTGCTGAAGATGCGCAGCGGGCTCTACAACTACACCAACGCCCCCGAACTGGCGGCGACCATGGACGCCGACCCGGGCAAGGCCCAGACGCCGCAGGCCATGCTGGACATCGCGTTCCGGCGCCCGCCGACCTTCGCACCCGGCACGTCCTTCGAGTACAGCAACACCAACTACGTGCTGCTCGGCCTCGTCGCCGAGAAAGCGGGCGGCCACCCGCTGGCCCAGCAGTTCCGGGACCGGCTGTTCGCCCCGCTCGCACTGGCGGGAAGCTCGCTCCCCGCCGCCGACGACTCGTCCCTCCCCCGGCCCTATTCGCACGGCTACATGTACGGCGGTACGGCCTACGCGATGGTCGACCGGCCCTATCCCGCCGACATGCGGGCGGCGGCCCGGTCCGGGAAGCTCCGGCCGGTGGACTACACCCATCAGAACCCCTCCTACGCCAGCGCCGGCGGAGGCGTCATCTCCACCGCGGACGACCTGGCCACCTGGATCCAGGCCCTGGTGACGGGAAAGGTCCTCAACCCGGCGTTCCAGCGGCAGTGGCTTCGCAGCCCGCGAGCCGAGGATCCGGCCGCGCCGCCCGGCGGGAAGGAATACGGGTACGGCATCGCCTACCAGCGCTTCGGTCCGAAGGCCTCGATGTACTACCACGGCGGTGAGCTGCCGGGCTTCAATTCCTTCATCGGCCAGGACACGGATCACGAAGTCACGCTGGTGATCTGGACGAACCTGACGTTGTCGCCCGGCGGCCGGACCACGGCCCAAGCCTTGTTGCCCACCGTCCTCAACCAGGTCTACGCCGGCCTCTCGCTCCCCACCGGCGTCGACTAGTCGGGAACTGGCGAAGGCAGCACTCCATCGACGCCTCGTTATGCCGGCGACAAGTCCTTAAGGGAGAGATTGATCCGGATCTCCGTGTTGCGGTATCCGGCGCGCCGGAACGCGGCCGCCATCGGCGCGTTGCCCACGTCGGTGGTGGCGGTGATGCGGGCCTCTCCGTTGGCCGCGTGCATGCGGGTGATCTCAGCGAGTATCTCGTCCACGTATCCGCGCCCCCGGGACTCCGGGACCACCCCGAGATACCCCACGTTCACGCTGTACGGCGTCGCCGAGGGGATCGCCATACCGGCCACCTCGCCCTCGACCGTATAGGCGATCCGCCACCACTCCCGCTTGCCCGGCGCTCCGAGATAGAAGTCCATCTCTTCGCGCGCGGTCGCGTCCACGCCCTTGGCCGCCACGCTCGTCCGGGTCTGGAAGTCCAGGCTGCCCTCGGCGATTCTCGCGAACACCGCCAGGAACTCCTCATCGGACGCCTCGGCGAACCGCAGCGCCCCGGACGCCGTGGGCACCCCGTCGGCCGGCGCCCACTCGAACTGCAGCCGCTCCACCTCCCGGGTGAGGCCGGCCGCGTGTGCTGCCGCCCGCCGCCATTCCACGGCCGCCGAGGTGGCCGGATCGTCACGCCAGCCGCCGCCCGCCTTGATCGCGTACTGCACTGGCCATGGGAACACCGCCAGCCCGGCCTTGATCAGTTCGGCGGCGACGGCGGTGCGCTCACCCACTTCGGGGTCCACGTCGAGGCAGTCGAGCGCGACCGGGTACGCGCTGTCCCTCGGCCCCCACCACAGCGCCCGCCCCACGACCCGGTCGCCGACCTCGGCGATCCAGGTCCACTCCGGCCGGTACATGTTCTCGGCCAGTTCTGTGAGATAACGGTCGGCGGGGATCCAGCCGACGGGCTCGGTCACGACCCACGCGGTCACCTGGTCGAGCTCCGCGGGGACGATCGGACGGTAAGAGATCACCCGAAGAGGTTAACGAACCTTTCGTCCCCACCCGTGGGCTGGCGCGGGCCCCCGTCGGTGACCACGCCTGCCGCAGTCATCGCCTGCCACGAGCGGGTCGTGGTCAAAGGCGGCGAGTCGATCCAGCTGGATGCCGACCGTCAACGCGTGGACGGTTCGCGATCGGCGGAGGAACGTACGTGCTCGACCAGCGCCGCGACATGCTCGGGAGGAGTGGTCTTGACGATGCCGTGCCCGAGGTTGAAGACGAACGGGCCTGCGCCCAGCGCGTGAAGGATGCGATCGGCCTCAGCGTGCAACGCCGGGCCTCCGGTGACAAGGAGTTGCGGGTCGAGGTTGCCCTGCACGCAGCGGCCCAGCTCACGCTGGATCTTCTGCGCCGCCCACCCCAGCGGCACCGTCGCGTCCAGGCCTACACAGTCGACCCCGGTGGCCTCGGCGAAACCGGCGTAGGACAAGCCCGCCCCCCGGGGGAAGGCGATGACCGGGACCCCGGGATGCTTCGCCTTCAGCGCCGCCACGATCGCGGCGACCGGCTCGACGCACCAGCGCTGGAAGAGGACGTCCGGAAGTATCCCAGCCCAGCTCTCGAACAACTGGACCGCCTCAGCGCCGGCCTGGATCTGACGATCGAGGAACTCGATGACCGCACCGGTGAGCAGATCGATCAAGGGCTGGAACCCGTCAGGGTCGCTCAACGCCCACTGCTTGACGACCGCGTGCTCCGACGCGGCTCCTCCTCGGCCCTCGACCATGTATGCGGCGATCGTCCAGGGCGCACCGGCATAACCGATCAGCGCGATCTCGGGAGGCAGGGCACCGGTGAGCTGCCGCACGGTCTCGTACACGGGTGCGAGCTTCTCGTGAAGACGCGACGCGCTCAAGAACTCCGCTACATCCGCTGATGAACGCACCGGCGGCGCCAGTACCGGCCCATCACCGGCCCGATACTCCAGGGTCTGACCCAACGCGGCAGCCACCTGCGGAAGATCCGCGAACACAATGGCCGCATCCAGCCCGAAGCGCCGAATCGGCTGCAGCGTGACCTCCACCGCATGCTCAGGCGAGTTGCACAGCCCCACCATCCCGCCGGCGGCCTCGCGGACCCGGTGATACTCCGGCAGGTAACGGCCCGCCTGCCGCATCAGCCAGACCGGCGGCCGCTCCGTCCGCTCGCCGGCAAGGGCACGCAAGAGAAGCTTCTCGGATCGAACACCGCCGGCCTCCTGCTTGACGACGAGCTCGTCCTCCACACCGGTTCCCACGCTGTTCCATCCTGTTCAGCCCGCTACGGCGCGACCGGCTCGTCCCGTACGCCCGACTTCACGCGGCGCCAGCCTAGCGACGAACCCTATCCCAACCCCGCAACGCCCACCCCGCCCGCCCGACTCCTGCGGCATAGGCCAGATCACCACGGTTGGGTACGCGGAGTAGCAAAATGCCGGTCCTCGCTCTGCGCAAGGACAGGCCGCTACATGTGCCTACACGTCGCCGGACGTCAGACCGACCGGACAGAAGACCCTGGTACCGCCGGTGGGGCACCTCTCCGTCATTCCCGTAGGTGAGCAAGAAGCTCGACTGCAGCAGGATATGGGCGTTCCCGGGGCAGCAGGCGGGCGGCGGAGTCCAGGTCACCGCCGCTGACGAGGGCGTGTATCTCGTGGGCGAGCGGGGTCATGTCGCGGATGGCGACCGTCCATTCGTCGGCGTAGCGTCGTACGGCCTCACCGGAGAGGCCGAGTTGCAGGGATCGGTAGGGCAGAGGCCGCGAACGCAGGTCGCGCTCGGGGTCCCACTGCACGCGGGCGGGGGCGCGCTTCAACTGACGCTGCCAGGTTGCGCGGTCGGGGTGTACGCCGCGCACGTAGCTCGACAGACACGCGTGCCGCAGCGCCCAGTCGAAGCCGTCACGGTTGATCTCGACGGCGAGCACGGTCTCCTGCCCCGCCTTGGCGCCCCGGCCGCACCGGTACATCATCCACAGGAACGACGGCTTGATCCACGTCATCCTGTCCCGCTTCCACGCGGCGGGGAAACGGCCGTCGCGGACGGCGGGCAGGCCGATTTCCGAGTCGTACGCCTGGTAGACGGTGATCGTTGAGTCCGAATAGGCGGCACGGATCCCGCGTTGCGGTTGTTCCATGGTGTACAGCGTGGGGGCGGTCGGCTCAGGCGGCCAGCGAATTTCGGCTGGCCGTTCACCGTGACGGAGAGCGTCGGCCACAGCACCGCGCGGATCGCCGGTGCGGCTTTTTCGGTACCCACCCCGCCGGCTCCTTGCCCGTGGCTTGCAGCCGGGCGGGCACGGAATCGCCTGCAACCCTCGCGCGTTGAGGAGAGCGGGCATGGGATGCCGGTGGTGTGCGAGCCGAGCAGCCCGAGCGACCGAGGCGAGAGATCTTGGAGGGGCCGTGATGGCTACGCAGACGCAGAGGGCCGTGCTGGCGGGCGGATGCTTCTGGGGGATGGAGGAGCTGATCCGCCGCCTTCCGGGTGTGACGGCGACCCGGGTCGGATACACCGGGGGTGACGTGCCGAACGCGACGTACCGTAACCACGGAACGCACGCGGAGGCCATCGAGATCTTTTTCGATCCCGAGACGACCGATTACCGCACGATCCTGGAGTTCTTCTTCCAGATCCACGACCCGAGCACCAAGAACCGCCAGGGCAACGACATCGGTCTCAGCTACCGTTCGGCGATCTACTACGTGGACGACGAGCAGAAGCGGATCGCCGAGGACACGATCGCGGACGTGGACGCCTCCGGGCTCTGGCCGGGCAAGGTCGTCACCGAGGTGGAGCCGGTCGGCCCCTTCTGGGAGGCCGAGCCCGAGCACCAGGACTACCTGCAGCATTACCCGAACGGCTACACCTGCCACTTCCCGCGTCCGGGATGGCGACTGCCCGCCCGCACGGAGGGCTGACCGCGAGGCGGCTCGGCGGAGGGCGGCAGGTGGGCTGCGGTCATGGATGCGGGACGGCGGCGCCCGTCGCGGATCCGGCGCATCCGCGCCGCCTGACCGTTCCTCGCTATCGCCGCACGCCTACGCCTGGCCGGACGTCAGCGACCGGGCAGGCCACGCCCGTGCCGTTCAGCTCAGGAATATGATCCTTCTCAGCGTCAACGGCTGCCTGCTCGTTCCTCAACCCCGTGCCACTCTGAGGTCATCGTGGGTGCCGGGACAGGGCGATCGGGGCGAAGCCGAGATCGGCCAGCGCGGCCACGCCGCGCTCGGCATGGTCGCCGCCGGCGAGCACCATGGTCCGTGCGGCGGACCTTCTGGTACGCCTCCCGCGACGCCTCCGCCGCCTCCTGCTGCTCCGGGGAGTGCCAGTAGATCGCCGAGCGGTACTGGGTGCCGGTGTCGTTGCCCTGGCGCATGCCCTGCGTCGGGTCGTGGGCCTCCCAGAAGACGCGCAGCAGTTCCCCGTACGACATCTTCGACGGGTCGTACACCACCCGGACCGCCTCCGTGTGACCGGTGAGGCCGGTGCAGACCTCCTCGTACGTCGGGTTGGCCGTGTAGCCGCCCTGGTATCCGACCGCGGTCGTGACGACCCCGGCGGTCTGCCAGAAGACGCGCTCGGCGCCCCAGAAGCAGCCCATGCCGAAGTCGGCGATCTCCGTGCCCGAAGGGTACGGCGGGGTCAGGGGCGCGTCCAGGACCGCGTGTCGCGCCGGGACCGGCATCTCCGCGGACCGCCCCGTCAGAGCGTCCGCGGGGCTGACCATCGATGTCTTGTTGCCGCCGAAGAGCCAACCCATCGTGCCACCTCCTGAGAGCCCCGCTACAAGGCGCTCAACCGTTTAGGAGGACTACATATTTCCATACAGCAATACGCATTTGTGTTTAAAGGTGGTAATGCCCGAAACTGGAGAACATGCCTGACCTGAGGCGCGGTGTGCTGTTCGGGGCTGCCGCCTACACGATGTGGGGATTGTTCCCCCTGTACTGGCCGCTGCTCAAGCCGTCAGGAGCCGTTGAGATTCTCGCGCACCGCATGGCCTGGTCGCTGGTCGCGGTGCTGGTGGTGCTGGCCGTGCGGCGCCACTGGTCCTGGATCAGCGGGCTGCTCAAGGAGCCTAGGAAGCTCGCGCTGCTGGCGCTGGCCGCCGTGATCGTCACCGTCAACTGGGGCGTGTACATCTATGCCGTCAACGCCGGTCAGGTGGTCGAGAGCGCCCTGGGGTACTTCATCAATCCGCTGATCAGCGTGTTGTTCGGCGTCGTGCTGCTCAAGGAGCGGCTCAGGCCGCTTCAGTGGGCGGCGGTCGGGTTCGGGACGCTCGCCGTGTTGGTGCTGACCATCGACTACGGCCGGCCGCCGTGGATCGCGCTGGCGCTGGCCGTCAGCTTCGGCCTGTACGGGCTGGTCAAGAAGCAGGCGAACGTGGGCGCGGCCGAGAGCCTCACCGTCGAGACCCTGGTGCTGCTCGCCCCCGCGCTGGCCTACATCCTCTATCTCGGTCAGACCGGGCAGTCCACGTTCGGAACCGAGGGGCTCGGCCATGCGGCGCTCCTGGCCGGGGCGGGAGTGATCACGGCGGTGCCGCTGCTGTGCTTCACCGCCGCCGCCATCCGGGTGCCGCTCAGCACGATCGGCCTGCTCCAGTACATCGCGCCGGTCCTGCAGTTCCTGTGCGGGGTGCTGGTCGCGAAGGAGACGATGCCGGCCAGCCGCTGGATCGGGTTCTCGATCGTGTGGCTGGCGCTGGCGATCTTCACGTACGACAGCATCCGTACGGCCCGCGCTACCCGGGCCGCGATCAGGAAATCACCCAGAACGCTCGACAACGTAGTCACATAGCGCCAAAAATGCGTTCTTGGCGGGGATGTCTGGGAGGTTGGAAATGTCGGTACGAGCCCGGTCGACCCAGGCATCCAGCTCGGCCCGCGCCTGTCCCATGGCCGGGTGCGCCCGCAGCAGCGTCAGCGCCTCCTCCAGGTCCGCCTCGGCCACCGGGCCCGACAGCAACTCCGTCAACCGCGAGGAAGCGTCGGAGGAGGCCAGGGCGTAGAGGACCGGCAGCGTACGGATGCCCTCCCGCAGATCCGTCCCCGGCGTCTTGCCCGACTCCGTCGAGGTGGACGCCACGTCGAGCAGGTCGTCCCCCAGCTGCCAGGCCACTCCGATGGCCTCGCACGCCCGGCTGAGCCGCTCCTCGACGTCGGAAGGCGCCCCGGACAGCAGCGCCCCGAACCGGCCGGAGGCCGCGATCAGGGAGCCGGTCTTGTCCGCCAGAACACTGATGTAGTGCGCCACCGGGTCCTCGTCGCCACGCGGCCCGACGGTCTCGCGGATCTGGCCCTGGACGAGGCGGGAGAAGGTCTGGGCCTGTACGCGGATGAGCTCCGGCCCGAGGTCGGCCAGGAGGTCGGACGCCTGGGCGAACAGGTAGTCGCCGGTCAGGATGGCCACGGTGTTGTCCCACCGGGCGTTGGCCGACGGCGAGCCCCGGCGTACCGGAGCCTCGTCCATGACGTCGTCGTGGTAGAGCGACCCGAGATGGGTCAGCTCGATGACCACGGCGCCGGGCACGACACCCGGCGCCGACGGATCCCCGAACTGGGCCGCCAGCAGCACCATCAGCGTACGGAAGCGCTTGCCCCCGGCCTCGATGAGGTGCTTGGACGCCTCCGTGACGAAGGCGTCCTCGCTCTCCACCGACGAGCGCAGCAGCTTCTCGACTGCGGCCAGTCCGTTGGCCACGTCCTGCGCCAACCGTTCGTCCTCAATGGGAAGGTCAACCACGGGAGGCGCGGACATACAGGATCCCCTTATCTGATGAACAGGCCGGATGCAGCCTGGTTGGCGAGGTCGAGCATGGGCTGCGGGAAGAGCCCGACTCCTACCGTAATCAGCAACGAGATGGCGATGACGGCCACGGTCCCCATACTGGGCACCGCGATCGAGGGACCGTCGGCCGCCGGGTCGCTGAAGAACATCAGGACGATGACGCGCACGTAGAAGAACGCGGCGATCGCGGAGGCGACGACGCCCAGCACGACCAGCCCGGTCATCCAGCCCCCGAGCGAGTCACCGGCCTCCGACCCGCTGGCCAGCGCGGCGGCGAAGACGGCGTACTTGCCGAAGAAGCCGCTGGTCAGCGGGATGCCGGCGAAGGCCAGCAGGAAGAAGGCGAAGATGCCCGCCAGGATCGGCGAGCGCTTGCCCAGCCCGGCCCAGCGCGACAGGTGACCCGCCTCGCCGCCGGGGTCGCGGACCATGGTGACGACCGCGAAGGCACCGACCGTGGTGATGCTGTAGACGAGCAGGTAGAACATGATCGCCGACAGCGACTTGGCGTTCTGCGCGCTCTTGTCGAACGTGGCCATGACGCCGATCAGCAGGAAGCCCGCGTGCGCGATCGAGGAGTAGGCCAGCATCCGCTTGATGTCGGTCTGCGTGATCGCCAGGATCGCGCCGACCACCATCGTCAGGGCCGCGACGGCCCACATGACCGGCCGCCAGTCCCAGTCCAGGTTGCCCAGCGCCACCCAGAACACCCGCAGCAGGGCGCCCACGGCCGCGACCAGCGTGCCGGAGGCCATGAGCGCGGTGATGGGCGTCGGAGCGCCCTGGTAGACGTCCGGCTTCCACGCCTGGAACGGCGCCGCGCCGATCTTGAACAGCAGGCCGACGCCGAGCAGCGAGAGCCCGAGCAGCAGGATCGGGTCGAGCAGCGAGCCGGTGGACAGGGCCTTGTTGATGCCGGTGAAGGACACCGTCCCGGCGAAGCCGTAGATCATGGCCGTGCCGTACAGGAAGAAGGCCGAGGAGAACGCGCCGAGCAGGAAGTACTTCATCGACGCCTCCTGCGACAGCAGGCGGCGCCGGCGGGCCAGGCCGCACAGCAGGTACAGCGGCAGCGACATGACCTCAAGGCCGACGAACATGGTCAGCAGGTCGTGCGAGGCGGGGAAGAGCAGCATGCCGCCCACCGCGAACAGGACCAGCGGGTAGACCTCGGTGTGCGAGCCACCGGCGGCCTCGGCCTCCTCCTCGTCGGCGCTGCCGGGCACGGCCGCCGCCGAGGCGACGAAGTGGCCCTCGTCGTTGATCATCAGCACGCAGACGAACGACAGGACGAGGATGACGCCCCAGATGAACAGCGAGGGTCCGTCGACCGCGACCGCGCCCATGGCGACCGGCGCCGTCGGCACGGCGCCCTTGACCACCTGCACGATGACCAGCGCGAACGCCCCGGCCAGCGACAGCAGGGTGAGCGGTACGTGGATCGACTTGCGCATGTAGCGCGGCGCGAACGCCTCTACGAGCACACCGACGACGGCCGCGCCGAAGACCAGCAGCATCGGCGCCAGCGTGCCGTATTCGATGGTCGGCGCCACGACAGCGTCGTTCACTGGCCGGCCCCCTTCTCAGCGATAGCCGGGTTGTCCACTTTCACGTTGACCAGCGTCTGGGTGACCGTGGGGTTGATCACGTCGAGCAGCGGCTTGGGGAAGAAGCCGAAGCCGATGATCAGCGCGATGAGCGGCGCGAGGACGACGATCTCGCGCACGTTCAGGTCCTTGAAGGCCTTCACCGGCTCGGCGGTCGGCCCGTTGAGCGTCCGCTGCACCATCCACAGGATGTAGACGGCGGCCAGGATCACGGCCAGTGCGGAGACGATCGCCGCGACCGCCAGCGCGCCGGAGCCGAAGGCGGAGCTGGTGTAGGTGCCGATCATCACCATGAACTCGCTGACGAACGACGACAGCCCCGGCAGCGAGAGCCCGGCCAGACCGGCGATCAGGAAGAAGCCCGCGAGCAGCGGGGTGACCTTCTGGACGCCTCCGTAGTCGGCGATGTGCGGCGAACCGCGCCGGGCGATGAGGAACCCGGCGGCCAGGAACAGCGCGCCGGTCGCGAAGCCGTGGTTGACCATGTAGAGCGCGGCGCCGGACTGCGACACCTGCGACATGGCGAACACGCCCATCACGATGAAGCCGAAGTGCGAGATCGACGTGTAGGCGATGAGCCGCTTCATGTCGGTCTGCCCGATGGCCACGATCGCGCCGTAGATGATGCTGATGACCGCGAGGACCACGATCGGCATCGTGAACGCCTTGGCCGCGTCGGGGAACAGCTCCAGGCAGAAGCGGAGCATGCCGAACGTACCGACCTTGTCGAGCACGCCCACGAGCAGCACGGCGGCGCCGGCCGGAGCCTGCGCGGCCGCGTCGGGCAGCCAGGTGTGCACCGGCCAGAGCGGCGCCTTGATCGCGAAGGCGATGAAGAAGCCGGCGAACAGCCACTTCTGCGTCGCGGGGTCCTGGATGACGCCGACGAGCTCGGGGAACATGAACGTGCCCTTGCCCGCGACCACGTACAGCGCGATGACCGCGACCAGCATGAGCAGGCCGCCGAACAGCGAGTACAGCAGGAACTTGACGGCCGCGTACGACCGCTGCGCGCCACCGTACGACCCGATCATGAAGTACATCGGGATCAGCATGGCTTCGAAGAAGACGTAGAACAGGAAGATGTCGGTCGACGCGAAGACGCCGATCATCATCGCTTCCAGCACCAGCAGCAGCGAGAAGTACGTCTTGACCGACCGCTTCGGGGTGATCAGCGTGCCGTCGGCGCTCTGCGTGCCGTCGGCGTCGTGCCAGGAGGCGAGCACCACGATCGGCACCAGCACCGCCGACAGCGCGATCAGCACGAGCGCGATGCCGTCGACGCCGACCCCGAACTTCACGCCGAAGCTCGGGATCCAGTCGTAGACCGCCTGGAACTGGAACCTGGGGCCGCCCGTCTTGAACTGGACCGCCATCACGAGCGTCAGCACCAGCACGACCAGGGACACCAGCAGCGTGGCCTGTTTGGCCAGCTTGTCACTGCCCTTGGGAAGCAGGGCCACCACGATGGCGCCCAGGACGGGCACCGCCATGAGTATCGGGAGCCAGGGTGACATCAGATGTTCCCAACGAGGAGCAGGGCGCCTGCCAGGAGGGCAGCACCGAACAGGATGGACAGCGCGTAGGATCTGGCGAAGCCCGTCTGGATCCGCCTGAGACGCCCCGAGGTCCCGCCGATGCCCGCCGCCAGGCCGTTGACCAGCCCGTCGATGCCGCGGTTGTCGAAGTACACCGCGAAGCGGGTCAGCCACTGGCCGGGGCGCATGAACAGGGACTCGTTGAGCGCGTCGCCGTAGAGGTCACGACGGGCGAACGTGGTGAGGAAGGAGCCGCGCGGCGCCACGGCGGGCACCTCGGCCCTGCCGTACCTGACCCACGCGAAGCCCGCCCCGACTGCGACCAGTGCCAGCGTGACCAGACCGGCAGTGCTGGCGAAGTCGAACTCCGGCGTCGCTTCCGCGGTGCCCACGGCGGGCGAGAGGAAGAAGTAGAGCCTGTTGCTCAGGATCAGGTAGCCGCCCAGGAAGAGCGCGCCGATCGACAGGATCATCAGCGGCCAGGTCATGACGGCGGGCGACTCGTGCGGGTGCGCGTCCTTCTCCCAGCGCTTCTCGCCGAAGAAGGTCATGAAGACCATCCGCGACATGTAGAAGCCGGTGATGCCCGCGCCGAGCACGGCCAGCCAGCCGAGGATCGGCTGGTGGTGAACGGCGGTCTCGATGATGCCGTCCTTCGTGAAATATCCGGACAGCAGCGGGAACCCGATGATCGCCAGGTAGCCGATGAAGAACGTCGCGAAGGTGATCGGCATGTGCTTGCGCAGCCCACCGTACTTCCGCATGTTCACTTCGTCGTTCATGCCGTGCATGACCGAACCGGCGCCGAGGAACAGGTCGGCCTTGAAGAAGCCGTGCGTGATCAGGTGCCCGATCGCGAAGGCGTAGCCCGCCGGGCCGAGGCCCGCGCCGAGCATCATGTAGCCGATCTGCGACATCGTCGAGCCGGCCAGGCCCTTCTTGATGTCGTCCTTCGCGCAACCGATGATGGCACCGGCCAGCAGCGTGGCCGCGCCGACGACCGAGACGGCGATCGCCTGGGTGGAGTCCGGCGGGAAGAAGAACGCACCGGAGCGGACCACCAGATAGACGCCGGCGGTGACCATGGTCGCCGCGTGGATCAGGGCCGAGACCGGAGTCGGGCCCTCCATCGCGTCGAGCAGCCAGGACTGCAGCGGCAGCTGCGCCGACTTGCCGCACGCGCCGAGGAGCAGCAGCAGGCCGATCGCGGTGACCGCGCCGCCGGACGGCGGGTGCTCGGCGATCTGCTTGCCCAGCTCGCTGAAGGTCAGCGTGTGGAACGTGGCCAGAATGATGAACATGCCGACCAGCAGCCCGAAGTCACCGACGCGGTTGACGATGAACGCCTTCTTGGCCGCGACCGCCGCCGAGGGCTTGAACTGCCAGAACCCGATGAGCAGGTACGAGGCCAGGCCCACGCCCTCCCAGCCGATGAACAGCCCCACGTAGTTGTCGGCCAGCACCAGCAGGAGCATCGCGGCGACGAAGAGGTTCAGGTAGGAGAAGAACCGGCGCCGCTCGGGGTCGTGCGACATGTAGCCGATCGAGTAGATGTGGATCAGCGATCCGACACCCGTGATCAGCAGCGCGAAGCTGATCGACAGCGGGTCGATCAGCAACCCCATGTCGACCATGCCAGGAATGAACTCATACAGATGTACGGCCTGACGGCGCTGTTCAGCCGGTAGGCCGATGATCTCAAGGAAGGTCAGCACCGCCACGACGAACGAGGCGAGGGACATGGCCACGCCCAGCAGATGGCCCCACCGGTTCGTCATGCGTCCGAGGATCAGCAGGATCGCCGCACCCAGCAACGGGAAGGCGATCATCAGCCAAGAGGCCCCGATCATGCCGCCGGCGGTGTGCTGGACGATCTCAGCAGGAGATTCCACCAGTCACCTCTAGTACTTCAGCAGGTTGGCGTCGTCCACCGACGCTGACCTGCGGGTTCGGAAGATCGTCACGATGATGGCCAGGCCGACCACGACCTCGGCCGCGGCCACCACCATCACGAAGAACGCGATGATCTGGCCCTCGAGGTTGCCGTTCTGCCTGGCGAAGGCGACGAACGCGAGGTTGCAGGCGTTGAGCATGAGCTCGACGCACATGAACACCACGATCGCGTTGCGCCGGATCAGCACGCCCATCGCGCCGATGGCGAACAGCAGGCCCGACAGGACGAGGTAATGAGTGGTCACTTGGACTCCTCCTCAGCCGACTCGACGGCGGCCCTGTGCTTGATGGCCTCGGCGAGCTTCGGGTCCGCGGGCAGATGATCCTGCTCGACGTCGAACCGCGCGATGTAGCGGTTGACCGAGCTCTCCGCGACCGAGCCGTCGGGCAGCAGCGCCGGCATGTCGATGGCGTTGCTCCTGGCGTAGGTGCCGGGTCCGGGCAGCGGCGACGGGCGCTCGCCGAGGAACCGGGCGCGGGCCAGGTCCTTCTGCGAAGGCCGTACGGTCAGCCGCTCGCGGTGTGCCAGCACCATCGCGCCCAGCGCGGCGGTGATCAGCAGCGCCGAGGTGATCTCGAAGGCGAAGACGTACTTCGTGAAGAGCAGCAGCGCCAGCGAGCGGATGTAACCGGCCTGCCCGATGGCCGAGGCCAGCCCCGCCTCCTTGGCGAAGACGGCGTTGCCGATGGCCAGGATGACCAGCGCGGCGAAGCCGACGGCGGCGATCGCGGCCCAGAAGCGCTGGCCCCTCAGCGTCTCGACCAGCGAGTCTGAGGAGTCGACGCCGACCAGCATGAGCACGAACAGGAAGAGCATCATGACGGCGCCGGTGTAGACGATGATCTGCACCGCGGCCAGGAAGGGCGCGTCCTGCACGGCGTAGAGGACCGCGAGGCAGAGCATCACGGTGCCGAGCATCAGCGCCGAGTAGACGGCCTTCCGGTTGAACACCATGCCGAGTGCCGCACCGACGGATACGACGGCGAGCACCCAGAAGGTAATGGTCTCACCCATTGGTCCGTCCCAGCCGGTAGTAGTCCTCTTCGGTGTCCCCGAGCCGCATGGGGTGCGGAGGCTGCTCCATCCCCTGGGTCAGGGGCGCGAGGAGCATCTCCTTGGTGAAGATGAGGCCCTCGCGGCTGCTGTCGGCCAGCTCGTACTCGTTGGTCATCGTGAGGGCCCGGGTCGGGCACGCCTCGATGCACAGACCGCAGAGAATGCACCGCAGATAGTTGATCTGGTAGGTGCGGCCGTAACGCTCACCCGGCGAGAAGCGCTCCGCGTCGGTGTTGTCAGCACCCTCCACGTAGATGGCGTCGGCCGGGCACGCCCAGGCGCACAGCTCGCAGCCGACGCACTTCTCCAGCCCGTCAGGCCAGCGGTTGAGCTGGTGCCGCCCGTGGAAGCGAGGCGCCGTGGGCCTCTTCTCCTCCGGGTAGTTCACCGTGACGGGCTTCTTGAACATCGTGTGGAAGGTGACCCCGAAGCCCTTGACGGGGTTCAGCCAATCAGTTAGTCCCACTGGGAATCTCCTTGTGCTGCACCCCGTGGTAGTGCGGCAGGTCGAGCGGCGGCACAGGGAAGCCACCGGCCGTTGGCTCGTTGGACAGCTCCTCGAACTCCGCCTCGACCTCCGCCTTTCTCGCTTCCTTGCGGCGCTGGTTCACGGTGTCGAACCGGGCCCAGATGCCGAGCGCGCCGACGATGACGATCACCGCGACCACCATGACGGGTGCCAGGCTGCCCTGGAAGCCGGCTTCGCCGTTCTTGACGTACATGACGGTCCGGATCGTGGCGACCAACATGATCCACGCCAGGTTGACCGGGATGAGAACCTTCCACCCCAGCGACATGAGCTGGTCGTAGCGGACGCGCGGCAGCGAGGCCCGCACCCACACCACGAAGCAGAAGACCAGCACGAACTTGACGAAGAACCACAGCAGCGGCCACCAGCCCTCGTTCGCCCCGGCCCAGAACCACGTGATCGGGAACGGAGCCCGCCACCCGCCGAGGAACAGCGTGATGGCCATCGCCGAGGCGACGAAGGTGTGCAGGTATTCGCCCATCATGATCAGTGCGAACTTCAGCGACGAGGAGTACTCGGTCTGGAAGCCGCCGACCAGCTCGCCCTCACCCTCGGGCAGGTCGAACGGGATACGCGCGGCCTCACCGAAGGCGCAGAACACGTAGATCAGGAACGACGGCAGCAGCAGGACGACGTACCAGGAGGGCATCGACATGCCCCACAGCTCGCCGCCGGTCGCCTGCGACTTGACGATCTCCGACGTCGACAGCGTCCCCGCGAACAGGAACACGCCGACGAACGACAGACCCATCGCGATCTCGTACGAGACCACCTGCGCCGCCGACCGGAGCCCGCCCAGCAGCGCGTACGGCGAGCGCGACGACCAGCCGGCCAGCACCACGCCGTAGACCGAGATGGCGCCCATGGCCAGCATGAACAGCACGGCCACCGGCAGGTCGACCAGCTGCAGCGGCGTCCGCACGCCGAACAGGTTGACCATCGGCCCGAACGGGGTGATCGAGAAGGCCAGGAAGGCCGGGATCACCATGATGACCGGGGCCAGCAGGTAGAGCAGCTTGTCGACGGTCCGCGGGAAGAGGTCTTCCTTCAGGCCCATCTTGATGCCGTCGGCCACCGACTGGAGCAGGCCGAACTTGCCCGCCCGGTTGGGGCCGATGCGGTTCTGCATCCTGGAGATCAGCTTCCGTTCGAACCAGACGCCGAACAGGATGCAGACCATCAGGAAGACGAACAGCAGCACGGCCTTGATGATCGTGATCCAGAGCGGATCCTTGCCGAAGTCGGCAAGAGTCGGATCAGTCAGGAGAACAGGGATCATGAGGCGCTCCCGATCGTGACGATGTCGCCGCTCGCCGCGCCGAGATCGCGCGTGACCGAGCAGCCGCCGGAGTTCGCCGGCACCCAGACGACCCGGTCCGGCAGGTCGGCGACGCGCACCGGCAACGTGACCGCGTTGGGTCCTTGACCGCCGACGACCAGCTTGTCGCCGTCGACGACGCCGATCTCCGCCGCCGTGGCCTCCGAGACCAGCGCCTCGGCCGAGCGGGCGGTGCCCGCGAGGTACGGCTCGCCGTCCTGCAGGCGGCCGTCGTCGAGCAGCAGGTGCCAGCTGGCCAGCAGCGCCTCGCCCGTCCGCGGCGCGAGCTGCGAGCGGGTGGCGGTGCTGGGGGCGGCGACGCGGGTGCCGCGCCAGGCGCCGATCGCGGTCAGCTCGCGGCGGGCGGCCGCGGCGTCGGGCAGGCCCAGGTGGACGTCCATCCGGTCGGCCAGGTTGGTGATCACGGCCAGGTCGCTCTGCAGGCCGGGCACCCTGAGCGGGGCGCCGAACGAGCGGCCCCTGCCCTCCCAGTTGACGAACGTGCCGCCCTTCTCCTGCACGGCGGCGACCGGCAGGACCACGTCGGCCCGGTCGGTGACCGCGCTGGCGCGGATCTCCAGGCTGACGATGAATGGGGTGTTCTCCAGCGCGGCCAGCGCCGCGGCCGGGTCGGCCAGGTCGTAGGGGTCGACACCGGCCACGACCAGCGCGTCGAGCTTGCCCTCCAGTGCCGCGAGGAGCATGCCCGTGGTGTCGCGGCCCGGCGCGTCGGGCAGCGAGCCGACGTTCCACGCCCTGGCGACCTCGGCCCTGGCGCTCTCGTCGCCGACCGGGCGGCCGATGGGCAGCAGGTTCGGCAGCGCGCCCGCCTCGATGGCCCCCCGCTCTCCGGCCCGGCGCGGGACCCAGGCGAGCTTGGCACCGGACGCCGTGCTGAGGCGTACAAGGGCGGACAGAGCACCCGGAACCGTGGCGAGCCGCTCGCCGGCGAGCACGATCGTGCCCTCCGCGAGCGAGCCGACCAGGTCCCCGATCGCGTCGGCCTCCGCGCCCGGCGCGGTGCGGATGAGCGTGCCGCCCATCTTGGCCAGGCCGTTGGTGGCGAACGGGGCGATCGCCGTGACCTTGAGGCCCTTCTTCATCCACGCCTTGCGCAGGCGCAGGAAGACGATCGGCGACTCGTCCTCGGGCTCGAACCCGACGAGCAGCACGGCAGGGGCGCTCTCGAGGTCACTGTAGGAAACCTCGATGCCCCTGCCGGCCACGGTGTGGGCCAGGAACTGCGCCTCCTCGGCGGAGTGCGGCCTGGCGCGGAAATCGATGTCGTTGCTGCCGAGGGCGAGCCGGGCGAACTTGGCGTAGGCGTAGGCGTCCTCGACCGTGACCCGGCCGCCCACCAGCACGCCGGCCCTGCCGCGGGCGGCGGCCAGGCCGCGGGCCGCGACGCTGAGCGCCTCCGGCCACGAGGCGGGTTCGAGCACGCCGTCCTCGTTGCGTACCAGCGGCGTCTTGAGCCGGTCGGGCTGCGTGGCGTAGGAGAACGCCCAGCGGCCCTTGTCGCAGTTCCACTCCTCGTTGACCTGCGGGTCGTTGCCCGCCAGGCGGCGGGTGACCCGGCCGCGCCGGTGGTCGGTGCGCAGGCTGCAACCGGAGGCGCAGTGCTCGCACGCGCTCGGCGTGGAGACCAGGTCGAACGGCCTGGCCCGGAACCGGTAGGCGGCGCCGGTCAGCGCGCCGACCGGGCAGATCTGCACCGTGTTGCCAGAGAAGTAGGAGTCGAACGGCTTGCCGTCGGCGACACCCACCTGCTCCTTGGCCCCGCGCTCGAAGAAGTCGATGAACGGGTCACCGGCGATCTGGTCGGAGAAGCGGATGCAGCGGGCGCACTGGACGCAGCGCTCGCGGTCGAGCAGGACCTGCGAGGACAACGGCAGCGGCTTGGGGAAGGTCCGCTTCTGCTCCTGGAACCTGGACTCGCCCTGGCCGTTGGACATCGCCTGGTTCTGCAGGGGGCACTCGCCGCCCTTGTCGCAGACCGGGCAGTCCAGCGGGTGGTTCATGAGCAGCAGCTCCATCGCCCCGCGCTGCGCCTTCTCGGCGACCGGCGAGGTGAGCTGGGTCTGCACTACCATGCCCTCGGCGACCTCGATCGCGCAGGACGGCTGCGGCTTGGGGAAGCCGCGCCCGTTGCCGGCGTCGGGGATGTCGACCAGGCACTGGCGGCAGTTGGCCGCCGGGTCGAGCAGCGGGTGGTCGCAGAAGCGCGGGATCTGGATGCCCAGCAGCTCTGCCGCCCTGATGATCAGGGTGCCCTTCGGGACGCTGACCTGGAACCCGTCGATGCTCAGGGTCACCAATTTGATCTCTACGGCGTCGGGCCCTACACGGGTTGTTGTCACTGGTCACCCCAGAGAGTGGACTTCTTCGCGTCGAACGGGCAGCCGCCGACCTCGAAGTGCTTGAGGTACTCGTCGCGGAAGTACTTCACCGAGGAGTGGATCGGGCTCGTCGCGCCGTCACCGAGCGCGCAGAACGAGCGGCCCAGGATGTTGTCCGCGATGTCGGTGATCGTGGACAGGTCCTCCTCGGTGCCCTGGCCCTTCTCCAGGCGCTTGAGCACCTGCTTGAGCCAGTAGGTGCCCTCGCGGCACGGCGTGCACTTGCCGCACGACTCGTGGGCGTAGAACTCCGTCCAGCGCAGCACCGTACGGACCACGCAGGTCGTCTCGTCGAAGATCTGCAAGGCGCGGGTGCCGAGCATGGAGCCCTTGGCGCCGACCGACTCGAAGTCGAGCGGCACGTCCAGGTGCTCGTCGGTGAAGATCGGTGTGGACGAGCCGCCCGGGGTCCAGAACTTGATCTCGTGGCCCTCGCGGATCCCGCCCGCCATGTCGAGCAGCTCGCGCAGCGTGATGCCGAGCGGTGCCTCGTACTGGCCGGGCCGGGTGACGTGGCCGCTCAGCGAGAAGATGCCGAAGCCCTTGGACTTCTCGGTGCCCATCCCGGCGAACCAGTCGGCCCCGTTGGTCACGATTGAGGGAACACTGGCCACAGACTCCACGTTGTTCACGACAGTAGGCGAGGCATACAGGCCCGCCACGGCCGGGAACGGGGGCTTGAGCCGCGGTTGACCTCTGAAGCCTTCGAGCGAGTCGAGCAGCGCCGTCTCCTCGCCACAGATGTACGCCCCCGCGCCGCTGTGCACGACGAGTTCGAGGTCGTAGCCGGAGCCGAGGATGTCGGTGCCGAGATAGCCCTTCTCGTACGCCTCGCGCACGGCCGCGTGCAGCCGCCGGATGACGTGCAGCACCTCGCCCCGTACGTAGATGAAGGCGTGGTTGGCCCGGATCGCGTAGGCGGTGATGATGACGCCCTCGACCAGCGAGTGCGGATTGGCCATCATCAGCGGGATGTCCTTGCAGGTGCCCGGCTCCGACTCGTCGGCGTTGACGACGAGATAGTGCGGCTTGCCGTCGCCCTGGGGGATGAAGCCCCACTTCATGCCGGTCGGGAAGCCCGCGCCGCCGCGGCCGCGCAGCCCCGAGTCCTTGACGGCCTGGATGACCGCGTCGGGGTCCATCCCCAGCGCCTTCTTGGCCGCCTCATACTCGCCGTAGCCGGCGAGGGTGAAGGAGTTGGCCTGGTCCCAGTTCGCGGTCAGGACCGGGGTGAGAGTCGTGCTCATGCCTCTGGGGCCTTCCATCCGTTGGCCTTGGCGACCTTGAGGCCCTCCAGCGAGGGGCCCGCCGCCGACGGGCCGTCGCCCGCCAGGTCGTCGGGCAGGCCCGCGAGCACCCGCGAGGCCTCCTTGAAGGTGCAGAGCTTCTTCGGCCCCCTGGTCGGCCGGACGTCCTTGCCGTCGCGCAGGTCGTCGACGAGCTGCTTGGCCGACTCGGGCGTCTGGTTGTCGAAGAACTCCCAGTTGACCATCATGACCGGGGCGAAGTCGCAGGCCGCGTTGCACTCGAGGCGTTCGAGCGAGACCTTGCCGTCGGCGGTGGTCTCCTCGTGGCCGATGCCGGCGTGCTCCGACAGCTCTTCCCAGATCTGGTCGCCGCCCATGACGGCGCAGAGCGCGTTGATGCAGACGCCGACGTGGTAGTCACCGGCCGGCTTGCGCTTGTACATGGTGTAGAACGTCGCGACGCCGACGACCTCGGCCTTGCTGAGGCCCAGCATCTCCGCGCAGAACTCCTGCCCGTCGTCGGAGACGTGACCGTCTTCGGACTGCACGAGGTGGAGCAGCGGCAGCAGTGCCGACCGCGTCTTCGGATAGCGTCCGATGATCTCCTTGGCGTCTCGTTCGAGACGCTCTCGGACTTCCGGTGAGTAAGTCACCGGTCCACACCTCCCATGACGGGGTCGATAGATGCCACCGCGGCGATCACGTCCGCGACCTGGCCGCCCTCCGCCATGGCGGGGAAGCCTTGCAGGTTGCAGAAGGACGGCTCGCGGAAGTGGACACGGTAGGGGCGGGTGCCGCCGTCGCTCACCACGTGCGCGCCGAGCTCGCCCTTGGGCGACTCGATCGAGGCGTACGCCTGCCCGGCCGGCACCCGGAATCCCTCGGTCACCAGCTTGAAGTGGTGGATGAGGGCCTCCATGGAGCTGCCCATGATGTGCGCGATGTGGTCGGGCGAGTTGCCGAAGCCGTCGGGGCCCAGCGCGAGCTGCGCGGGCCAGCCGATCTTCTTGTCCTCGATCATCACGGGGTCGCCCTTGAGCGGCCCGGCGATGCGGTCGAGAGCCTGCTCGACGATCTTGAGCGACTCCTCCATCTCCCGCATCCGGACCAGGTAGCGGGAGAACACGTCGCAGCCGCGCTCGGTCGCCACCTCGAACTCGTAGGTCTCGTAGCCGCAGTAGGGCTGCGACTTGCGCAGGTCCCACGGCAGTCCGGCCGAGCGGAGGATCGGCCCGGTGATGCCCAGGGCCATGCAGCCGGTCAGGTCGAGGTAGCCCACGTCCTTGGTGCGGCGCAGGTAGACGGGGTTCTCGTCGAGCAGCTTGCGGATGTCCTTGATCCGCTGTGGCATGATCTTGAGGAACTCGCCGATCTTGTCGACCGCACCAGCGGGCAGGTCCACGCTGACGCCGCCGGGGCGGACGTAGGCGTGGTTCATGCGCAGCCCGGTGATGTACTCGAACAGGTCCATGATCAGCTCGCGGTCGCGGTAGCCGAACAGGAACGGCGTGGTCGCGCCGAGCTCCATGCCGAACGTGCCCATCGCCACCAGGTGCGAGGAGATCCGGTTGAGCTCCATCATCATCACGCGGATGGCCTGCGCCCGGTCCGGGACGCGGTCCTCGATGCCGAGCAGCTTCTCGACGCCCAGGCAGTAGGCGGTCTCGTTGAAGATCGGCGAGAGGTAGTCCATGCGGGTGACGAACGTGGTGCCCTGCGTCCACGTGCGGTATTCGAGGTTCTTCTCGATGCCGGTGTGCAGGTAGCCGATGACGCTGCGCGCCTCGGTGACCGTCTCACCGTCGAGGGTCAGGACCAGCCTCAGCACGCCGTGCGTGGACGGGTGCTGCGGGCCCATGTTGATGACCAGCCGCTCGTCGTCGGAGTCACGGACGCCGCTGACGACCTCGTCCCAGTCCGCGCCGGTGACCGAGTAGACCTTGCCCTCGGTCGCCTCGTCATATCCGGTGCTCACGAGTGAACCTCACTTCGTTCGTCTACGAGCTCGATGCCGCTCACGCGTACGACCTCCTTTGGTCGGGCGCGGGGATCGTGGCGCCGCGGTATTCGACCGGGATGCCGCCGAGCGGGTAGTCCTTGCGCTGCGGGTGACCGTCCCAGTCGTCCGGCATCATGATGCGGGTCAGCCCGGGGTGGCCGTCGAAGACAATCCCGAAGAAGTCCCACGTCTCGCGCTCGTGCCAGTCGTGGCCCGGGAAGACGCCGACGGTCGAGGGGATGTGCGGGTCCTCCTCGGGGGCGCTGGCCTCGACGCGGACGCGCCGGTTGTGGGTGATCGAGCAGAGGTGGATGACCGCGTGCAGCTCCTCACCCTTCAGGTGCGGGTAGTGCACCCCGGAGACGCCGAGCGAGAGCTCGAAGCGCAGGGCCGGGTCGTCGCGGAGCTTCTGGCACACCTCGACGAGCCGCTCCCGCTTCACGTGCAGGGTGAGCTCGCCCCGGTCCACGACCACGCGCTCGATGGCGTCGTCCAGGGCCAGGGTGTCGACCAGCTCGTCGAAGTAGCCGCCGTAGGGGCGGGGGGTGGACAGCTGGGGGGCCCGCCGTACGACGAGGCCGCCGTAGCCGGAGGTGTCACCCGTGTCGGTCGCACCGAACATGCCGCGCCGGGCGACGGGCGGCTCGGCGACCGCCGGAACCTCGGGGACCTCGGCGGAGGGGACCTCGGGGAGGTTGTCGGGCGAGGTCACTTCGCGGCCCCCTGGTCGATCAGCGGCAGCGTACGCAGCGCCTGCAGTTCGAGCTCGTCGATCTGCTTGGCGCGGTGGGCGCCGAACTTCATGTTCTGGATCTTGTCGTGCAGCTTCACGATCGCGTCGATCAGCATCTCCGGCCGCGGCGGGCAGCCGGGCAGGTAGATGTCGACCGGGACGATGTGGTCCACGCCCTGCACGATGGCGTAGTTGTTGAACATGCCGCCGCTGGAGGCGCACACGCCCATCGAGATGACCCACTTGGGCTCGGCCATCTGGTCGTAGATCTGCCGCAGGACGGGAGCCATCTTCTGCGACACGCGGCCGGCGACGATCATCAGGTCGGCCTGCCGAGGAGACGCCGAAGCGCGCTCCATGCCGAAGCGCGCCAGGTCGTAGTGGGGGCCACCGGTGGCCATCAGCTCGATGGCGCAACAGGCGAGGCCGAATGTGGCCGGCCATACGGAGTTCTTGCGCGCCCAGCCGGCGGCCTGTTCGACCGTGCTGAGGATGAACCCGCTGGGGAGTTTCTCTTCAAGTCCCATTTCTAGTCCCAGTCCAGACCCTTGCGGCGCCACACGTACGCGTAGGCCACGAGCACGGTGACGATGAACAGCAGCATCTCGACAAGCGCGAACACCCCGAGGCCCGAGGAGAGCACGCTGCCCGCGTCGTTCTTCAGCGGCGCGAAGGAGACTGCCCAGGGGTAAAGGAAAATGATCTCGATGTCGAACACGATGAAGAGCATCGCGGTGATCATGTATTTCAGCGGGAACCGTCCGCCACCGACCGGCTGGGGCGTCGGCTCGATGCCGCATTCGTAGGCGTCAAGCTTGGCGCGGTTCCAGCGCTTGGGACCGGTGAAGGGAGCGATGGCGACCGAGAAGATCGCGAAGCCCCCCGCGAGAACGGCGAGCACCAGGATGGGCACGTAAAGGTCCATCGCTACGCCTCCTCTGGAGTCGCCGCGCGCGCGGGCGCGCAGCCTGATCTATGGATGAGTCTGAGGTTCATGCTGGTGGCGCGACCTTCGAGAGTGCATTGATGATCTTGTCCGACGCATCCCCTCGCCGGTCGGTGAGATTACCAAGGAGTTTGAGCGCGAAGCGCATCAGCCTCGGGTGTGGCAACCCATGCCGCGTTCCGAAGCTCATCACCCCTGGCTTCCCGATCGCCTGGACGAACAACCTGCCAAGCGTGAAATATCCGCCGTAGGCGTCCTTCAACACCTGAGGATAGGTGCGCAGGATCCGCTCCTGTTGCGCGGGGGTGGTCTGGCGCAGCGCCTTGACGATGGTCTCGGCGGCGATCTCGCCGGTCTCCATGGCGTAGGCGATGCCCTCGCCGTTGAACGGGTTGATCGCGCCGCCGGAATCACCGACCAGCACGAGGCCGCGGGTGTAGTGAGGCTGGCGGTTGAAGGCCATCGGGAGCGCGGCGCCGCGGATCGGGCCCCGCATGTTCTCCTCGGTGAAGCCCCACTCGGCGGGCATCGCCTTGCACCACCGCTTGAGCAGGTCGCGGTAGTCGATGTTCTTGAACTGGTCGCTGGTGTTGAGCAGCCCCAGTCCGACGTTGGCGGTGCCGTCGCCCACCCCGAACACCCAGCCGTAGCCGGGCAGCAGCGTGTTGTCGTCCCACAGCTCCAGCCACGTCTCCAGGTAGTCGTCGTCGTGGCGCGGGCTCTCGAAGTAGGTGCGTACGGCCACGCCCATCGGGCGGTCCTCGCGCTTGTGGAGTCCCATTCCCAGGGCCAGCCGGGTGCTGTTGCCGTCGGCGGCCACCACCAGCCGGCTGCGGTAGGTCGCCCCGTCCTTGGTCGTCACCCCGACCACGTGCCCGCTGCGGTCGTCGAGGACGGGCCCGGTGACGTTCACACCCTCCATCAGCCGCGCCCCGGCCTTGACGGCGTTGGCGGCGACGATCTGGTCGAAGTCCTTGCGCGTACGGACGAGGCCGAAGTCGGGGAAGCGCTCCAGCTGCGGCCAGTCGAGCTCGAAGCGGTGCCCGCCGCCCACGACCCGCAGGCCCTTGTTCCTGATCCAGCCGGGCGCGTCGATGTCGACGCCCATGTTGAGCAGCTGCTTGACCGCTCGGGGGGTCAACCCGTCGCCGCAGACCTTCTCCCGGGGGAACCTGGTCTTCTCCAGGAGCAGCACGTCGAGACCGGCCCGAGCGAGGTAAAAGGCGGTCGCGGAACCGGCGGGACCGGCGCCGACAACGATGACATCGGCGTCAGCCTGTATGGCTGCTGGCTCGGTCACTGGACTGTCCCGTCCTGTCCTACACGCTCGAAGGCCTCGGGGTGTGGCGCCTTCGTTCCTTTGTGAACCCCTTCACAAACTTGTCGGCCCGCAGTCTAACCCTTTTCTTGGACAAAGTGGCAGTCGGGGGCCGGTCTTCCCACAAACGAAAGCCCTCCGTCCGAGACGAAGGGCCCTGGGTCGTCGCCACGAGGAGATCAGACCTCGAACTCGCGGCGGCGCACACCCTCGATGAAGGCGCGCCACTCATCGGGCGTGAAGCAGAGCATCGGGGCCCACCGGGCTGACTCCTTCGTAGCGTCACGGTTATATCCGAGCCTATCGTGAGAAATGTGACGCGGGTTACAGCAGTGCGGTCACGCTCCGTAAGCGAAACGCTACACCAGTACGGCCGGGAATTAGCCGCGAACCATCCTCGCCCAGCGCCGCGTTGCCGTCGTTCGGCCCGCCCGACGGATAATTCCCGCGATAAACGATATCTCCGGACACGGAACCCCGACCAGGCCGCGGACTTGACGGCGTTAATGGCCGTCTCGCCTTATCGAATGGGCTATCGAACCGCGCAGAACGGGCTTACGCCGGCTTGAATCCCCGGTGGATCGCGACGATGCCCATAGTGAGGTTGCGCCAGGCCACCCGCTGCCAGCCGGCCTCCTGGATGGTGCGCGCCAGGGTCGGCTGGTCGGGCCAGTCCCGGATCGACTCGGCCAGATAGGCGTAGGAGTCGTCGTTGGACCCGAAGACCGTGGCCACCCGCGGCAGCAGCTTCATCAGATATTCGCGGTAGACCAGGTCGAAGGCGCTCACCTTCACGTGCGAGAACTCCAGGATCACCAGCCGCCCGCCCGGCCGCGTGACGCGCAGCATCTCCCGCAGCGCCTGCGAGGTGTCGTGCACGTTGCGCAGCGCCACCGAGATCGTCACGGCGTCGAAGGCGTTGTCGGCGAACGGCAGCCGCAGCGCGTCACCCGCGATGAACGGGACCCCCTCGCCGCTCAGCGCGTTGCCGCCGTGGCGGCGCACCCCTGTGCGCAGCATGCCGAGGGAGAAGTCGGAGGCGATCGCGCGGGCGCCCAGCGTGGTGAAGGCGTCGGTGGACGTGCCGGTGCCCGCCCCCAGGTCGAGCACGATCTCGCCGGGCCCGGCGTCGACGGCGGCGGCCACCGCCCTGCGCCAGAAGCGCACCTGCCCCAGGGAGATCACATCGTTGACCAAGTCGTAGCGCCGGGCCGTGCGATCGAACATCGCGGCGACCTGATCCGGCTGCTTGTCCAGCTGAGCACGCGTCATGGCCCAAGCCTATGACCATCGCGACAATCAACAGAAAGTAGTCACGCGATTACCTAATGTCTGCTAGAAATTTGCGAATGCTGGTACGTGTCGCCCTTGCGGCGATCCTCGCGACGACCCCGGTCGCGCATTCGCGCGTCGTCTCGGCCGACCCGGTCGACACCACTCCGCACGTGCTCGACGGCATCGTCAACTCCATCACCCTGGTCGGCGGCACGGTCGTCGTCGGCGGCTCGTTCAGCGAGGTCGCCGACGCCTCACGGACCCACACCTATACCCGGGACAACGTCTTCGCCTACAGCCTCGCGACGGGGCACATCCTGCGCTACTTCGCGCCGCAGGTCGGCGGGCCCGTCTACAGCCTGGCCGCCGGCGACGGCGGCACGGTCTATGTCGGCGGCGACTTCCCCTCGGTCAACGGGACGCCGGCCCGGGCGCTGGCCAAGCTCAACCTCTTCGACGGCTCGGCCGTACGGGACTTCAGGCCCGGCGTCTCCGGCGGGATGGTGAACACGCTGGCCAGGCGCGGCGCGCAGCTCTACGCGGGTGGCGACTTCACCAGGCCGCGCGCGGCGCTGGCCAGGCTCGACGCGACGACCGGCGCGACCGACCCGGAGTTCGCGATCACGCCGGGGGCGCCCCTGACGCCGACGCTGCGGGTCTACGCGCTCGCCCTGACCGCCGATCGGCTCGCGGTCGACGGCAACTTCACCACGCTCGACGGGCTGTCGAGGCCGCAGCTCGGGCTGATCGACGTACGCGGCGGCGGCGCCAAGGTGGCCGAATGGCGCACCGAGGCGTACGTCCCCACGTGCATGGAGGCCTTTCCCTCCTACGTACGCGGCCTGGACTTCGCGCCCGACGGCAGCTACTTCGCCGTCGTCACCACCGGCGGACCGGTGCGCGGGAAGCGGCTGTGCGACAGCACGGCCAGGTTCGAGACGTACAGCAGGGGCGAGCGGATCGCGCCCACCTGGGTCAACAAGACCGGCGGCGACTCACTCTACGCAGTGGCGGTGACCGGCGCGGCGATCTACGTCGGCGGCCACCAGCGCTGGCTGAACAATCCGCTGGGCCACGACTCGGCCGGGCCCGGAGCGGTGCCCCGCGAGGGCATCGGCGCCATTCATCCACTCACCGGAATGGCGCTGACTTGGAATCCTGGCAGGGAGCGCGGGATCGGGGTCAAGGCATTTCTGGCGTACAGCGGCGGACTACTCGTTGGTAGTGACACAACGAGACTCGGACGGGAGTACCATGCCCGGATTGGCATGTTCCCCCTGCCCTAGTCGCCCTGCGGCTTCGGCCGGTCGATCTTGTCGCTGATGCGAGTGCTAAGGGCGTCACGCTGCTTCGAGAGCAAGACGTAGCTGGCGATGCCGCTGATCAAGAAAGACGCGATGATCAGTAGCACCGGGTTTTGCAGGCCTAGCAGGCGCAGCACGCCGAGTGTCACGACAAACAGGCCGATCCGCGACGCGGTGTATACGAGAACGGGATGCACAGATCGAGGTTACTCGCCCTGTGTGACACGGTCGCTCTTCGCATCGGGCGCCAGCACTGCTAGTGTCCCAGTTAGGGTGTTTCGTAAAGAAACACCCACGAGAGCCCCAAAGAGGCTCTATCATATAACAATCGGGCAGTCAGCTGATAACAACCCGTGATCTTTGTCGAAAACCACGGATAAATCAGGCTTCGCTCGACACACTGGTTACCTGTCCGCCCGCTGGCAGGAAGCGGGATGCGAGGGGGAGAGATTGGTGGAGAGTAGCAGCGAGCGTCTGCTGACCCCAGGAGAGGTTGCCGCCCTCTTCCGGGTAGACCCAAAGACGGTTACGCGCTGGGCCGCGGCAGGCCGCATCAGTAGTATCCGCACCCCCGGGGGGCATCGTCGGTTCCGCGAGTCGGAAGTGCATGCCCTTCTTCGAGGCGAGGACGTTCTAACGGCCGACAGGTCGGGCGAGTCCCCGCGTGTTTGACGTTCCATCAGACGGTGATCCTGCCCGCAGGGTCGCCGTCTCCCCCTGTCTGTAAACGTCATCAGAAGCTTCTCGACCTCTGACCGGGCCGGCCTAGGCGTCTTCCTGCTCCGCCTTGAAGGCCAGGAACTCCTGCTCCAGGTCGTCGTTCTCGATCAGCCAGCGCTCCCGGCGGTCCGCCGCCTCCTCCTCCGTCAGGGACTCCGGTAGCCACGTGTCGTAGTCGGGGTCGCCAGGTTCGAGTTCCACGTACGCGTTGCCGATGAGACGCCCGTCTTCGCTGGTCAGGCTCTGCGGCACACGCAAAGTCCCGTCAGCGAGCCGGATGACGTACATGGCTCATCACCTAGATTCCGTAGCGCCGGTTGAAGAACAGCATGACGTTGAGCGCCGCGCGCGTGTCGCCGCCCAGCATGTCGACGAGGGCCGGTCGCTGGCGCGAGGCGATCGCGGCGAACGCGTCGGCGAAGAACTCCTTGCGCCCCAGCCCGTCCCCCTGGCGGTGGAACGCGGAGACCAGGAGCGGCGTGATGTCCTCGTACAGCATCGCGAATTCCCGCGAATCCGACACCCAATCGCCGTAAGCCGAGTCGACGTCGTCGATGGCGTGCCCGACCTCGTGCATCATCACGTCGGGCGTGGGTGAGGGGCGGTCACCCACCACGATCTTCCCGTCGCCGTAGGCGCCGGCGCAGATGTCCCACGAGGCCCGGCCGGACGGCAGGGGGGCGCCGCGCAGGTAGCCCATGTCGTCCAGGTCCGGCACACCGCCCGCGCCCACGTAGATGCCTTCGAGGCCGTCGGCGAGCTTCTCCTTCAGCAGGTCGGGCAGCATGGCCAGGCTCTCCACGGCCCGCACCACCTCCGGCGACGGCGGACCCTCCCCGGCGTCCCACTGGCGGTGCAGGATGGTCTCCAGCTTCCCGCAGTGCCGCAGGCCGTCGCCGAGCGAGGGCGCGTCGGGGCGGTTGGGTCGCGCCCGGAGCGCCACGTCGTCGAGCTCGAAGTCGTGCCACGTGTACGGCGGGCGGTCCACGACGGCGGCCGACAGCCGCTCCCCCGCCTCCCAACGCCGCGGCTCCCCGGCTTCGGCGGCATCCCAGCGCCGCGGCTCTCCGACTTCTTCGACACCCCAGCGCTGTGACTGCCCGGCTTCGGCGGCATCCCACTGCTGGTACTCCTCCTGCTGCCGGAACCCCTCCGGTCGGCGGCGCCCCGTCCAGGACCGTCCCCCGGAACCGTCTTCGCCGCCCTGGCGCCGCTCGCGACCCACCCAACCGAACAGCGCGAAGCTCCCCTCACTCCCGATCGAGTCCCGTCCGGCGGGCTCCCGGCCCGGCCACATGCGGCCCGGCCAATCCCGATCGGCTCGCTCGCGCCCCATGTGCTCGTGATCCGGCCGCTCGTAGTCCGACCGCTCGTAGTCCGACCGCTCGCGGTCCGGCCGCGCGGACGCCGGGCGGTCGCGACCTTTGGCCGCGCCCCCGGAACCGGGCCACCCGCGCCTGTCCCCGCCGGACCGCCCGTTCCTGTCTCCTGACCACCCGTGCCTGTCCCCGCCGGCGCCGGGCCGCCACGGCCAGGCCAGCCGTCCCGGGCGGTCTTCACGGGCCAGGTCCGGACGCCCCTCCGGGCCAAGTCTGCCGGGGGGCGTACTCCGGTCGTTCGTCCAGATGGAGCGGTCCGCGTCAGGGGGCGCCTCACTGCGGCGGGAGAAGAGATACGAGCCGCGCCGCCACCAACGACCCCGCCGATGGCGGCCCTTGTCGTTAGAAAAGGCCATCGCACCCCTCAACGCCGTGGGACGCCCGCGCGCATGGCACCCGGCCGCCCCGAACGGCGGTCCCAGCGGGCGGACGCCGCTGAATCGAGTCCACCGTACGACGTAGGTCTCGCTGGAGTCACCTGAAATGGGACAACGGGAAAACACGATCACGACGCGAATGGCTTACAGTTCGGACATGGTAGGTGTCGTTATCGGCCTGGCGCTGCTGGCCTTCTGGCTCTACTCGTTGTTCGACGTCATCACCACGCCGGAGGAAGAGGTAAGGAACGTACCAAAACCGCTCTGGGTGCTCGTCGTCGCACTGGTGCCCCTGGTGGGCGGGGCCGTCTGGATGATCCGCGGCCGTCCCCAGCAGACCCGCGAGACCTGGCCGGTCCCCCCGCGACCGGGCTCCCGCCGCCGCTCGGCCCCCAAGGGCCCGGACGACGACCCCGAATTCCTCCGCGACCTCGACCGCCGCATGCGGGGCGACGACAGCTAGAGCGGCGTCCACGACCGTCCACCGGGCATCCGCTCTGCCTCGCCTGTGACGGGGGTTCCCCTCCATGGGCCCCTGTCACGACGCGCCCCCGAAAAGGGCTACCCCTCCAAGGGCCCAGCCATCACGGACCGACTTCTTCCGCTCCCCGGAGAGGGCAATCCTTCAGAGGGGACCACACCCACGCCGGACCGTCCCCCTCCCTCCGGAGGGGCATCCTCACAGGGACGTCAGCCACGACGGACCGCCCGCTTGCCCATCCCCGAAGGGGGTATCACCCTCAGGGACCCCAGCCACCACGGACCGTCACAGGGATCGAGACGGCCGTGGGACAGACGATCAGCCCGACACATCCGCATAGCTGTGCAGCCCCGAGATGAACATGTTGACCCCCACCAGGTTGAACAGCAGGCACCCGAACGCCAAGAGCTGCACGATCGTCGCCGCGCGCCCGCGCCATCCTGCGGTGACCCGCGCGTGGAGGTAGGCGGCGTAGGCCACCCATGTGATGAAGGCCCAGACCTCCTTGGGGTCCCAGCCCCAGTAGCGACCCCATGCCTTGTCGGCCCAGAGAGCGCCGGCGATGACGGCGAAGGTCCACACCGGGAAGGCGAAGACGATCGCGCGATGGGCCGCCCGCTCCAGGTCGGCCCGTGACGGCAGCCGGGACATCCCATCGCCGCGGATCAGGTAGAGGATGCCCGACACACCGGCCACGATGAACAGGCCGCTCGCCAGGATCGCCGCCGTCACGTGGATGGCCACCCAGTACGAGTTGAGCGCCGGCACGACCGGACCCGCCGCCGTGTAGAGGACCTTGACCGCGAAGCCGAGCCCCAGGGCGGCCGTCACCATGACGAAGGCGCCGAGGAAGCGGACGTTCTGCCGGAGCTGGGTGCCGAGGAAGGCGGTGACCGCGGCGAAGCAGATGGCCACCACGAACTCGTACATGTTGCCCCACGGCCACCGGTCCACGGCCAGGCCCCGGGTGACGATGGCGGCCAGGTTCGCGGCCCAGCCGAGCCAGCCGAGCGCCATCGCCGCCCAACCGGCCTTGCGCGCCCAGGCCGGCGGCTCGACGACCGGCTCCGAAGCGACCTCCGCGGGGACGTCTGAGGAGCCCCCCGCCGAGCCGACTCCGGCGCCCACGGGCTGCCTGGCGGGTACGGCGGCCGAGTCGGCTTTGGAGCGGCCGAAGGCCAGCTCCAGCGCGAACCCGATCATGGCGGCCAGATAGAGCAGGACGGCGGCGACGACGAAGAGGTCGCTCACCCCGGCCAGTTGCTGCTCAGCGGGCATCCTTGCCTCCAGCTGATAGGACCTTGACGATGTCGGCGAACTCCTCGGTGAAGCCCGCCGCGGACCCTTCGGTACGGGTAAGACCGCCGACCTCGGCCACGCCGTCCTTGACCCGCACCCACACCCGGCGGCGGCGGATCATCAGCGACAGCGCGATGGCGACCACGGCCGTGCCCGCGGCGACCAGGGCGGGCAGCCGCCCCGGGTCGTAGGCGATCTGGAGCGTCATCCACTCCTTGACCCCGGTGAACTCCAGCTTTCCGGTCCCCTTGGGCAGGTCGATCGACCCCCCGACCGCGAGCGGCGCCTGCCCGGTGCCCATGACCAGCGGGGTGAGCTTGCGCATCACCTCGGGCGGCGCGAGCTCGTAGACGGACTGCGGCCGCCCGGAGCGTACGCCGAGGTCGCCGGAGAAGGCCCCGAGGAGCTGGACCTGGGGGTTGAGCGCGCCGGGGAAGAGCGAGGCCCCCGCGCCGTCACCCGTGGGCAGGAAGCGCAGCAGGAACCCGAGCTGCGACGGCTGGGCGTCGGGCACCTTGACCACGCAGCCCGAGGTGAGCGTGGGCTTGCTCTCGATCAGGCAGGGGACCGGCCCTTCGAAGGCGACCTGCCCCTTACCGTCGGTGACCTTGAAGACGGGCGCGTAGCCGTGGCCGAGGAGGTAGGTCTGGGTGCCGTTGACCTCCAGCGGCTCGTTGACCTTGAGCGTGTAGTCGCGCGTGGGCGCCCCTGGCGCGTCGTTGACCTTCATGAAGGCGGAGTAGTCGAGCTCCTGCCCCCTCTTGGCACCCTCGACCTGGTAGGTGGCCTGGAAGTCCGTGAGCGTGAACGAGAACGGCTCCAGCGACTCCGCCGACACCTGATTGCCCGGGATGAACCGGTCGTAGGCGGCGACCGTGTTGGCGAAGCCGTCGCCCTCGACCACCAGCACGTTGCCGCGGTAGCCGTACAGGGAACCGAACCCGATCGCGACGAGCAGGCCGAGCAGGGAGACGTGGAAGAGCAGGTTGCCCGTCTCGCGCAGGTAGCCCTTCTCCGCGGCCACCCAGCCGTCGCCGACCTCGACGCGGAAGCGGAGCCCGCGCAGCCGCCCGGCGGCCTCCTCGACCGTCAGCGGGTCGTCCAGCCGCGAGAAGTGCGGCAGGCGCGACAGGTTGCGCGGCGCGGCCGGTGGGCGGCGGCGCAGCTCGCGCACGTAGGTGGCGGTGCGCGGCAGGACGCAGCCGATCAGCGAGGTGAACAGCAGCAGGTAGATCGCGGCGAACCAGGCCGAGGTGAAGACGTCGAACAGCTGGAAGCGGTCGTACCACTCGGCGAGCGTCGGGCTGTTCTGGAAGAGCTGCACCACCTTGTCGGGCTCGACACTGCGCTGCGGCACCAGCGAGCCGGGCACGGACGCCAGCGCGAACAGGAACAGCAGGATCAGCGCCGTCTTCATCGAGGTGAGCGTGCGCCAGCCCCAGCGCAGCCAGCCCACGGGCCCCATTCCGGCGGGCCGCGCCCGCTCCCTCTCAAGCTCGTCGACGGTCATCAGATCACCGGCCTGAAGGCGCCGATCAGGCCCTGCATGGTCGCGATCATCTCTCCCCAGAGGCCGGTCACCAGCAGGATGCCGACGGCCACCATCATGCCGCCGCCGATCCTGGTGATCAGCTGTGAGTGCTTGCGGATCGCGCGGAACGTGCGCAGGGCCTTGCTGTAGGCGAGAGCCGCGCCCACGAAGGGCAGTCCGAGGCCCAGCGCGTACGCCACGGCGAGCAGCGCGCCGCGCGAGGCGCTGCCCTCGTTCAGGCCGAGCGCGAGCACGACGGCCAGCGTGGGCCCGATGCACGGCGTCCAGCCCAGCCCGAACACCACGCCCAGCAGCGGCGCCCCGGCCAGTCCCGCCGCGGGCAGCTTGTGGATGCGCACGTCGCGCATAAGGCCGGGCAGCACGCCCAGGAAGGCCAGGCCGAGCAGGATCGTCAGGACGCCGAGCACCCGCGTGATGATCTCCGCATTGCCCAGCAGGACCGCACCGAGACCGCCGAACAGCGCGCCGCTGAGCACGAACACCAGCCCGAAGCCGGCCACGAACAGCACCGTGCCGAGCACCAGCCGCCCCCGCTTGGGGTCCTCGCTCATGCCCGTCACGTACGACAGGTAGCCAGGGACGAGGGGCAGCACGCACGGCGACAGGAAGGACACCACCCCGGCCAGCACCGCGATGGGCACGGCCAGGAGCAGCGAGCCCGAGGCGACGACGTCATTCATCGCGCACCTTGGTCACCGCGTCCATCAGGTCGGTGTACTTGACCGCGCCCAGCGCCCTGGCGGCGATCCTGCCCTGCGCGTCGATGATCAGCGTGGACGGGATGGCCGCGGGCGGCACCGTGCCCTGGAAGGCCAGCGCGACCTTGCCCGGCTGGTCGAAGATGCTCGGGTAGCCGGTCTGCTCGGTGCGTTCGAACGCCTGCGCGTCGGCCTTGCGGTCCTTGAAGTCGACGCCGAGGAACTCCACGCCGCCCTTGGTCTTGGCGGCGACCTCCTTCAGCACCGGCGCCTCCGCCCGGCACGGCCCGCACCACGACGCCCAGAAGTTGAGCACCACGACCTTGCCCTTGTGGGCGGCGAGCGACGCGGTCGCGCCGTCGAGGGTCTGCCCGCCGATCTCGGGGGCGGCGTGACGGTCGGCGGCGGCGAACACCTGCATCTTCCCGTCGCCCGCGACGAAACGGGTGTCGCCCGCCTGCGGCTGGCCCGACTGGTTGGCGCCCGCGCAGCCCGCGAGGCCGCCCGCGACCAGGACGGCCGTAAGGACATGGGAGATGGACTTGGCGCGCACGGAGGAAGATCTCCTTGTACTACGACCGGTAGAGCTTGCAACTCTACCGGCGAGGTCAGGCGCCCGGCACGCTGGGGCCCGTCGCCAGTGATCCGGCAGGCTCGCTGTAGCCGACGCTGACCAGACGGTCGCCGTCGAAGGTGAGCGTGGTGAGGCTGGCCAGGTTGCACTGCCTGCGCCGGGGATCGTGCCAGAGCCGGCGGCCCTCGGCCGCCATCCTGATCGCCCAGATCGGCAGCTGGTGGCTGACCAGGAGCGCCTCGTGCCCGCGCGCCTCCGCCCTGACCTCCTCGATGATCGAGCGCATCCGCTTGACGATCGCCGGATAGGGCTCGCCCCAGGACGGGCGCAGCGGGTTCCAGAAGTAGCGGTAGTTCTTCGGATCGCGCAGGACCGCCAGGCCCTGGCCGACCTTGCGGCCCTGGAGCATGTTGGCGGCCTCGATCAGCCGCTCGTCGGTGTGCACCGGCAGCTCCAGCAGCGCGGCCAGGGGGGCGATGGTCTCCTGCGCGCGTTCGAGCGGCGAGCTGTAGAGGGTGACGATGTCACGGCCCGCAACCGACTTGGCCACCGTCTCGGCCATCAGCCGGCCGGTCTCGGACAGGTGGTAGCCGGGCAGCCTGCCGTACAGGACGCCTTCGGGATTGTGCACCTCACCGTGGCGCATCAGGTGAACTACGGTGGTTTCAGCCATGGTGTGCCACAGCCTATCCCGCTCTGCCCGTTCCGCGATCTCGGGCAGCCCGTGACCAACCCCGGCGCGCCGCCCCCGAAGGCGGACCCCTCGCAGGGACCCCGACCACAACAGACCGCCCGCTTGTCCGCCCCCGAAGGGGCATCCCCCAGAGGGACCCCAGCCACAACGGACCGTCCACTTACCCACCCCCGAAGGGGTATCCCTCCATAGGGACACGAGCCACGACGGACCGTCACACGTGGATCGAGACGGCCGCGTAACGAAACGCCCCAAGAACCTAGGCAACCGCCCAGGAGTTCTCCTTCGTACGGCTGGCGTCCGCGAGCGCCTCGACCGCGGCCCGGATCGCCGGTCGCCGGGCCGCGTCGCTCCGCCAGATGACGTAGATGCGGCGCGACTGCCGGGGCCGCAGCGGCACCACGGTCACCCCGTCGGGCACGCAGTCGCGCCCCAGCCGGGGGATGATCGCGCAGCCGAGCCCGGCCGCCACCAGCGCCATCTGGGTCGGATATTCATCGGCCATGCAGGAGATCTCGGGTTCGAGCTGCGCGTTGCGCAGCGTGTAGACCAGCCAGTCGTGGCAGACGGTGCCGGGTGAGGAGCTGATCCACCGCTCGTTCGCGGGCAGCGCCGCCAGCTCGACCTCCTTGCTGCCGGCCAGCGGATGGTCCGCGGGCAGCACGATGTCGGCGATGTCGTCGAGCAGCGTGGACCGCGACAGCCCCTCGGGCAGGGCGATCGGCCGGTTCAGCCAGTCCTGGATGACGCCCAGGTCGAGCTCGCCCCTGGCCACGTCGCGCACGATGCGCTCCGGCTCGCGCTCGTGCATCTGGACGTGCAGGTCGGGATGGCGCCGCTTGAGCGCGGTCAGAGCGGGAGGCATCAGCCCGCGGGCCGCCGTCGGGAACGCGGACATGTTCAGCCGTCCCACGACCTCGCCGCGCAGTGCCTCGAAGTCCGCCTCCGCGGTCTCCACCAGGGCCAGGATCCGCTCGGCGTGGTCGGCGAGCAGCCCGGCGGCGTCGGTCAGCCGGACCCCGCGCCCGTTGCGCTCCATGAGCCGGGCACCGGTCTCGCGCTCCAGCTTGGCGATCTGCTGCGACACGGCCGACGGCGTGACCATGAGCGCGTCGGCCGCGGCGCCCACCGAGCCGTAGATGTGCACAGCGTGAAGGGCCTTGAGACGGTTCAAGTCCAACATGTAAGCCAGTCTAAAGGGTTTAGCGTAGAAAGTCTCGCTTGTCCTTCACTCTGTAGCAGGAGAAAATATATGCATGAGAAACAACAAGGCGCGGAAGCAGCAGACGACCACCATCTCCTACCTCAAGACCCTCGCCGAGCAGGCTCGGGAGCAGCGCGTCCGCTACCAGAAGCCGGCCGCCAAGTAACCGATCAGAGGACCGCCGCGGCAGCCTTGGCGGCTGCCGGCAGGGCGTCGGCGATCCGGTCGAGCGCCTCGTCGTCGTGAGCGGCCGAGAGGAACCAGGCCTCGTACGCGGACGGCGGCAGGTAGACCCCGCGATCCAGCATCGCGTGGAAGAAGGCGGTGTACGCCGCGGTGTTCTGGGCCCGCGCCCCGTCGAAGTCCGTCACCGGCGCATCCGTGAAGAACACCGAGAACAGGCTCCCCGCCCGCTGCAACCGGTGCGGCACACCCGCCGCGGCGAGGGCGTCGGATGCGGCCTGGCCGACCGCCAGCGCCGCCGCGTCCACCTTGGCGTAGGAGCCGGCGTCGAGCGCCCGTAGCGTGGCCAGTCCGGCGGCGCACGCCAGCGGGTTTCCCGACAGCGTGCCCGCCTGGTAGACCGGCCCCTCCGGCGCCAGGCAGGACATGACGTCGGCCCGCCCGCCGAAGGCCGCCGCCGGCAACCCGCCGCCCATGACCTTGCCGAAGGTCATCAGGTCGGCGTCGACCGGGTCCAGCCCGTACCAGCCCGAGGGCGAGACCCGGAAGCCCGTCAGCACCTCGTCGATGATCAGCAGCGTCCCGTTGGCCGTGCACAGCTCGCGCAGGCGGGCGTTGAACCCGTCGAGCGGCGGCACCACGCCCATGTTGGCCGGGCACGCCTCGGTGATGACACAGGCGATCAGCCCGATGTTCTCAGGTGAGGCGAACGCCTGCTCCACCGCGCTGATGTCGTTGTACGGCAGCACGATGGTGTCGGCCGCCGATGCCCCCGTCACGCCCGGGGTGTCGGGCAGCCCGAACGTGACCACGCCCGACCCCGCAGAGGCCAGCAGCGCATCCACGTGACCGTGGTAGCACCCGGCGAACTTGACCACCTTCGACCGCCCGGTGAACCCGCGGGCCAGCCGCACCGCGCTCATGGTCGCCTCGGTGCCCGAGCTGACCAGGCGGAGCTTGTCCACGGGCGCCACCCTGGCGACGATCTCCTCGGCCAGCTCGACCTCGCCCGGTGTGGCGGTGCCGTACGAGAGGCTGTGGGAGAGCGCCGACGAGACGGCCTCGATGACGGCGGGGTGGCGGTGACCGAGGATCATCGGGCCCCACGAGCAGACCAGGTCGACGTAGCGGTTGCCGTCGACGTCGGTGAGATAGGGGCCCTGCCCGGAGGCCATGAAGCGCGGCGTGCCGCCGACCGCGCCGAACGCGCGGACCGGGGAGTTGACGCCACCCGGCACGATGGCGCGGGCGCGGGCGAACAGGTCCTCGGAGTTCTGTGTACGGCTCACGCGCTCCAGGTTAGTCCTGGGCCACGGCGGTCTAGTCGGCGAGCCAGTCGAGGATGCGCAGCGGATCGGGCAGCGGACGGCCGTCCGGCGGGCGCAGCCAGGAGACGGGCTGCCCGGTGGGCAGCGTGGAGGGCGGGGCCAGGACGTAACTGTCGCGGCAGTGCCAGCGCAGGCCCGGATTGTCCTCGATGGTGCCGGGCTCGCAGTCGAGCTGGCAGGACCACCACTCGTCCTCGTCGTCGGGATTGCCGCGCGTGGCCACATAGAACAGAACCCGGTCGCCGTTGGCGGCGACCGGGCCCGAGTGCGCCGAGGCGCCGTCGATCCGGGTGAGGGCCGACAGGCCCGTGTCGAGCGGTACGTCGAAGACGTCGAACACACGGCCGGTGGGCAGAATCACATTGGCGTCGGGGTCCATCCGCCACCAGCGGGTGAGCTGGGTGGCGTCCGTCGTGGCCTGCAGGTGCCAAGCGGGAGACAGCGGATGCGCGCCCGGATCGGG
The DNA here is from genome assembly GCF_020215705.1 of Nonomuraea aurantiaca. Lineage (GTDB taxonomy): Bacteria > Actinomycetota > Actinomycetes > Streptosporangiales > Streptosporangiaceae > Nonomuraea > Nonomuraea aurantiaca. The sequence goes on from NZ_JAIWNB010000021.1 coordinate 124,184, forward strand.
ACAGCCGAGCCGGTCACAGGAGCAGGAGCGGGCGCCCTGACGCAGCGGATGGGCACCCGGCACGCTCGGCCAGCCGAGAGCGGCATAGCCCAGGACGGAGTCGATCCGTGTCGGGCGCGGCCGTTTCTTGGTACGCCGAGCGAGTGGTACCCCCACCATGGTGTCTCCCGTCGATCCAAGTGCCTGAAGAGGCCCCGGCTCCTGGCTGCAAAGCACACGCGGGACACACCAGCACTTGTTATCGCACTCTAACGCACACGGCTCAGTGATCAACGGCAAACCCCCTGGTTCACAGGCGGCGCGCCACCTCGGTGGCCCAGTACGTCAGGATCAGGTCGGCGCCCGCGCGCTTGATCGAGACCAGCGATTCCATGATCATCCGGTCGCGGTCGATCCAGCCGTTGGCCGCGGCGGCCTCGATCATCGCGTACTCGCCGCTCACCTGGTAGGCCGCCACCGGCACGTCGACCTCGTCGCGGAAGCGGCTGATGACGTCCAGATAGGCCATCGCGGGCTTGACCATGACGGCGTCGGCGCCCTCGGCGAGGTCGAGGCGTACCTCGCGCATCGCGTCCCCCAGCGGCCCGGCCGGGTCCTGCTGGTGGGTGCTGCGGTCGCCGAACTGCGGCGCGCACTCGGCGGCGTCGCGGAAGGGGCCGAAGAGGGCTGAGGCGTACTTGGCGGTGTAGGCGAGGATCGGCAGGTCAGCGAAGCCGTCGGCGTCGAGCGCCGCCCTGATGGCCCCGACCTGGCCGTCCATCATGCCGCTCGGCGCGATCATCTGGGATCCGGCCCTGGCCTGGGCGACCGCGATCGACGCGTAGCGCTCCAGCGTCGCGTCGTTGTCGACGTCGCCGGACGGGGTCAGCACGCCGCAGTGGCCGTGGTCGGTGAACTCGTCGAGGCAGGTGTCGGCCATGACCACCACCGCGTCGCCCACCTCGGCGCTCACGTCGCGCAGTGCGACCTGCAGGATGCCCTCGGGGTCGTCGGCCGCCGAGCCCCGAGCGTCCTTGACGGCGGGGATGCCGAACAGGATCACCCCGGACACCCCGGCGTCGGCGGCCTCGTGGGCGGCCTTGCGCAGCGAGTCGCGGGTGTGCTGGAACACGCCGGGCATCGAGGCGACCGGCTGCGGCTGGTCGATGCCCTCCTTGACGAACAGCGGCAGGATCAGGTCCGCGGGGTGCAGCCTGGTGCCCGCCACCATGCGCCGGATCGCGGGGCTGCGGCGGAGCCTGCGCGGCCGGGCGACCGGGTAGTCAGCACTCATTTGGCTCTCCTTCTGGCGCCTCTGCGGTTCTGCGACGGCCGGCGTGGGCTGTCGCCGGCGGCGAGGGCCGCCTGGCGTTGCTTCGCGCCGTACGCGGCCAGCGCGGCGGCCAGGGCGGACGCCGAGGGCCGGTCGGCCATGACGTCGACGCGCAGCCCGAACTCCTCGGCGGTCTTCGCGGTCTGCGGCCCGATCACCGCGATCACGGTGACGTTGTGCGGCTTGCCGGCGATGCCCACGAGGTTGCGCACGGTCGAGGAGGAGGTGAAGAGCACCGCGTCGAACCCGCCGCCCTTGATCGCCTCGCGGATCGGGGCGGGGGGCGGTGCGGCTCGTACGGTGCGGTAGGCCGTGACGTCGTCGCACTCCCAGCCTAGCTCTGTCAGGCCGGCCACGAGGGTATCTGTGGAAATGTCGGCCCGCGGCAGGAGCACCCGGTTGATCGGGTCGAGCATCGAGTCGTACGGCGGCCACTCGGCCACCAGGCCCTCCGACGACTGCTCGCCCGAGGGCAGCAGGTCGGGCTTGACGCCGAACTCGACCAGCGCCCGCGCGGTGGCGTCGCCCACGGCGGCCACCTTCAGCCCGGCGAAGGCGCGGGCGTCGAGGCCGTACTCCTCGAACTTCTCGCGCACCGCCTTGACCGCGTTGGAGCTGGTGAAGGCCACCCACTCGTAGCGCCCGGTGACCAGGCCCTTGATCGCGCGGTCCATCTGCTGCGGCGTGCGCGGCGGCTCGACGGAGATGGTCGGCACCTCTTCCGGCACGGCGCCGTAGGAGGTGAGCTGCTCGGACAGCCTCTCGGACTGCTCCTTGGTACGTGGCACCAGCACCCGCCAGCCGAACAGCGGCTTGGTCTCGAACCACGACAGCTTGTCGCGCTGCCCGACCGCGTCACCGACGACGATCAGCGCGGGCTCGGTGAAGCCCGCGTGCTTGATGTCGGCCTGCAGCCTGGCCAGCGTCGAGACGACGGTGTACTGCTCGGTCGTGGTGCCGCCGCTGCTGACCGCCACGGGCGTGCTGTCGGACTTGCCACCGGCCACCAGCGCCTTGCCGATCGCGACGGCCCCGGCGAGGCCGTTGTAGATGACCAGCGTGCCCTGGCAGGCGGCGTGGGCGGCCCAGTCCTGCTCGTGCGCGGCGTCGACGATCCGGAACTCCGGCACGTCGGCCGCCGGCGGGATGCCCGCGTAGGTGAGCACCGCGGTCGCGGGCGGCACGCCGGGCACGATCTCGAAGTCCACCTCCGCCGCGGCGCAGGCCGCGACCTCCTCCTCGATCGAACGGGCGATCGAGGAGAACAGCATCGGGTCGCCCTCGCACAGGCGTACGACGAACTGCCCAGCCTTGGCGCGCTTGACGAGGTCGCCGGACGCGATCTCCACGCCTTCGCGGCAGTGGCGCAGGTATGAGCCGAACAGCTCCTCGTCGAGGGCGACCGCGTCGGCCTTGGCGAGCAGTTCGGCGCCGCGGAGCGTGAGGAGGTTCGGATCGCCGGGGCCCGCGCCCACGAACGCGAGGAAACCGGAGGTTGGACTATCGGAGCTCAACGGGATTGCTCCCCCATCAATCTGTCGGCCCCTTCGGAGATCATCTCGGCCGCGAGGAGCTGGCCGAGTTTCACAGACTCGGAAGGAGAGCCGGCGGCGGACTTGCGCACCGCCTGCTGGCCGTCGAGAGAGACGACCATGGCGGTGAGGTTCAGGGTCTGCCCGTCATCGACGGCGAAGGCACCCACGGGGGATGAGCAGCCGGCCTCGAGGGCGGACAGGACAGTGCGCTCGGCCGTCACCGCGGAGCGCGTCCGCGGGTCGTCGAGCACACCGAGGAAGGAGATCAGGTCGGCGCGGTCGGAGAGGCACTCCACGGCCAGGGCGCCCTGCCCGGGGGCGGGCAGCAGCTCCTCGATCTCGAAGATCTGCGCGATCTCGGTGTCCCTGCGGATCCTGGTCAGGCCCGCCGAGGCGAGCACGACCGCGTCTACCTCGCCGGCGGCGATCTTGCCGATCCGGGTGTCGGCGTTGCCGCGGATCGGGACGTACTCGAGATCGGGGCGCAGCGCCCTGAGCATGGCGATCCGGCGCAGCGAGCCGGTGCCGACCCTGGCCCCGGTGGGCAGGTCGGCGAACTTCGCCGGGCCGACCAGCGCGTCGCGGTGATCGTGCCGGGCCAGGATGGCGGCCAGCGTCACCCGCGGGTCCGGCTTGGTCGGCAGGTCTTTCAGCGAATGGACGGCGAAGTCGATCTCGCCCTCGATCAGCTTGTCACGCAGCGCGCTGACCCACACGCCCGTGCCACCCAGCTGCGCCACCTGAGCCTTGGTCACGTCACCGAACGTGGTGACGCCGACCAGCTCGATCGCGCGGCCGGTCAGGTCGGTGTAGGAGTCGGCGACCATCTGCGACTGCGTGGTCGCCATCAGGCTGCGCCGGGTGCCCAAGCGCAGTGTCACAACTCCACCTCCCTCACGGCTTCGGGCATCTTCGGATCCAGGTCGAACAACTCGCGCAGCGCTTCGGCATAATGATCGCCTCCCGGGCTGGTGGCGAGCTGTTTGACACGCACAGTGGGCTCGTGGAGCAGCTTGTCGACGACCCGCTGCACAGTCTGCGCCACCTCGTCCCTGGCCTTGCCGTCGAGCTGGGGCATGCGCATCAGGAGCCGGCCCAGCTCGGCCTCGACCACGGTCGCCGCCTTGCTGCGCAGCGCCACCACGGTCGGAGTGACCTTGGCGGCCCGCTCGGCGCTGAGGAAGGCGGCCAGCTCCTCGGCGACGAGCCTGCGCACCGAGTCGACGGTGTCGCCCTCCCTTGAGCCTATGCCCGATTCCTGGATGGTCTCCAGGTCGACCAGCGTGACGCCCGGCACCTCGCGCACGGCAGGGTCGATGTCGTGCGGCAGCGCCAGGTCCAGCAGGAACGCGCCTGAGGGAACGATGTCGGGGGTGATGACGTGCCGGCCGCCGCCCGTGCAGGAGATGACGATGTCGGCCGCCGCGAGCTCTCGGGGAACCGCGGCGAACTCCACCGCCCTGCCACCTACGGACGCCGCCAGGCGTACGCCGCGTTCGAAGGTGCGGTTGGCCACCACGATGTCGGTCACGCCGGCGCGGGCCAGCGTGGTGGCGGCCAGCGAGCTCATCGAGCCCGCGCCGACCACCAGCGCCCGGCGCCCGGCGAGGTCGCCGGCCAGCGCCAGTCCGGCGGTGACGAGGGAGGCGCCCGCCTTGTCGATGTCGGTGTCGGCGTGGGCGCGCTTGCCGACCCGCAGCGCCTGCTGCACCAGCTCGTTGAGGGTGGCGCCGATCGTGCCCTGCTTCTGCGCCAGCGTGAGCGCCCGGCGAACCTGGCCGAGGATCTGCCCTTCGCCCACGACCATCGAGTCAAGGCCACAGGCCATCGCGAACAGGTGCTCGACGGCCTGGTCTTCGTAGTGGACGTAGAGGTGCGGCTGCAGCTCTTCCACGGGGACGCCCGAGTGGACGCCCAGCAGGCGGCTGATCGCGGTGACGGCGCCGTGGAAACGGTCGACGGCCGCGTAGATCTCTACTCTGTTGCACGTCGAGACCACCATGGCCTCCGCGACGCACACGTCCTGCTGCACGTCGTGCAGGAGCTTGACGAGCGCCTCGCCTGACACGGATACGCGCTCGAGCATGGCCACCGGAGCTGTCCGGTGGCTGAGTCCGATGGTGAGAAGACTCATTGACTGTCCACGGCCATAAGTGGCCCCCCTGCTTTGCGCTGCTCATGGAACGCAAGGATCTGCAGTTCTATTGATAGGTCGACTTTACGGACATCCACGCCATCTGGTACAGAAAGCACCACGGGCGCGAAGTTCAGGATGCTGGTGACCCCGGCCGCCACCACACGATCGCAGACTTCCTGCGCCGCTACCGCGGGTGTCGCCAGAACCACGATCGAGACTCCACGCCGTTCGATGACGGCTTCCAGGACGTCTATGTGCTCAACATTCAACCCCGCTATATCGTCGCCCACGACTTCGGGGTCGGCGTCGAGAAGCCCGGCCACACGGAAGCCCCTGGAGACGAAACCACCGTAATTGGCCAGTGCCCGGCCCAGATTACCCACTCCGACGATGGCCACGGCCCAGTCCTGGGTCAGGCCCAGCTCGCGGGAGATCTGGTAGACGAGGTATTCGACGTCGTAGCCGACGCCTCGCGTGCCGTACGAGCCGAGATGGGACAGGTCCTTGCGGAGCTTCGCGGAGTTGACTCCCGCGGCCATGGCCAGGTCCTCGGAGCTGACGGTCGCGACACCGCGTTCGGCCATCCCGTTCAACGCCCGCAGGTACAACGGGAGCCGGGCGACCGTTGCCTCGGGGATCCCGCGGTCACGGGACTGGGACGGGCTCTTCACGTGCCGGAGCTCCAGGGGACGAGCGGCCTGCCGGCCGCGTGAATGAAATCGAACCGCCTTTCAGGTTAATCCCTTTGTGAAGCGATGCACAAAGTCGGCACGATACGGTTGGGTGCATGCACCGCATCACGCTGCTCGGCAGGCCGGGCTGCCACCTCTGCGACGACGCGCGCGAGGTCGTCTCCCGCGTGGCGGGAGACCTGGGTGTGCCGTGGGAGGAGGTCGACATCGACTCCTCCGAGGAGTTGCGGGAGAAATACTGGGAGATGATCCCGGTCACTCTGGTCGACGGAGTCCAGCACGACTTCTGGCGGGTCTCCGAAGACCGGCTGCGCGCCGCGCTGAGTGCCTAGCATGCCTTGAGCAGCTAGAACGTTGAGTGACTAGAACATCGCGGTCGGGAGCGGCACGACCTTGGCGGCGTTGACGTTCAGCTCGATGATGTTGGTGGCCAGCACCATGGCCTGGCGCTCGTTGACGAACCGCTCGACGTGCGGCTGGCGCTGGTGGTCGCGGTAGGCCACCTCGTCGCGGTAGAGCTCGTAGACGATGCGCTGCAGCGGGGCCGACTTGACCGCGTGGCAGGCGTAGATGAGCGTGTCGGGCTCGCCCCGGCGGACGGCCTCGACGGTGAGCTCCGCCAGGCGGTCGAACGCCTCGCCCGAGCCGTCCATGAGGGTGAAGACGGTCAGCATGCCGTAGATGCTCGGTGAGGGCCTGCTGGAGGCCGCCTGCTGCTGTGGCTGGGCCTGCGGGACCGGCGTCCGCGCGGGCTGGGCCTGCGGAGGCTGGCCCTGAGGAGGCTGCTGGGCCGCGCGGGAACCGGTGGAGAACAACTCGCCCCCCGGGTAGCCCGCGCCCGTGGCGGGCATCCCGAAGTCCTGGGGACCGGTCTGCGGCCCGGCGCCGTGCCCGCCGTTCATGATGTAACCGGTCGAGGGGCCCTGGTCGGGCGGCGGCGCCATCCGGGCGGCGTAGTCGACCGGCTGGTCGCCCGCCCGGTATTCGGCCACCAGATCGCCCAGGCCGGACCTGCGGGGCTGGCCTGGAGGCGGCTGCTGCTGTTGCTGGGGCGGCCCCTGCATCGGCATGTCGGCGAGCGGCTGGGGGAAGGGCCCCGACCGAGGGAAGGAGTCCGACGGGAGGAACGGCTCCGAGTGGGGGAAGGAGTCCGGCTGGGGGAAGGGGTCCCGATCCCGCATGGCCCGGCGGCCGTGGGAGGACCGCTCGGCCGACCGCTCGCCGGACCGCTCGCCGCGCTGGCCCTCGAACTCGTCGTCCTCGTCGTCGTCCTCGTACGGCGCCAGGGGGCGGAGCACGGCGTACCAGATGCCCGCGGCGGCCACCACGAACAGCGCGGTGGCGAAGACGCCCGGCACCGCGAACCTCATCGCCCCGATGATCGCGATGCCCGAAGGCGCGATGACCATGACCGCGTGCAGGTTGTCGGTGTCGAGCTCGTCACCGTTGCGCCAGCGCAGCGCCGCGATCACCACGGCCGCCAGCATGATCAGCCCGGCGATGGAGTGTGCGCCGATCAGCAGGTAGCGGGGGATGACGTCCCAGTGGCCCTCGGCCGCGGGGAGCACCTTGCCCATCTCGCTGCCTCCGCTCACCGGGTCGAAGATGAGCACCACCACGGCGACGACGGTGAACGCGATCCCGAACAGCCAGGCGACGAATTTCGGCGGCACCTTCTCCGACAGGAGTTGAATCAGTCCGATGGCCAGCCAGAAGGGCGCGAGGAGGGATCCGGTCAGTTGGTAGACCTTGAAGGTGACGTCCCCGAACCCCATCAGGTAGCCGACGCCGATCGCACCGAGCGCCAGGCAGAGCGCGACGGCTGAAACGGTCCAGGCGATCAACCACCCCTCGACCTCATCGCGCAGGCGCCGGACCAGGGCGACTGCGCCGATCGCGGCGAGGAGGGCACCGACAAAGGCTAGGACAGCAACGAGGATCTCCATGGTGACTCCAATGCTGCCGGACTATGCCTCCCAGCCGGTAGCCGAAGAGGGAACGGGTCGGTCCACACGGTATCGGCCGATTACGGCTAGCAATGCCTTCGCGAAGCGGATTGTGGAATTTCCGGTTGATTTCTAGAGTGTTCGAGCACGCCGCACCCCTTACCCCTAGGGATACCGGATGCCTGACTCGTGGCCGTTCGCCGGGCTGCTCCCACCAGCGGTCGCTGGTCCCGCCCGGACGAGCGAGCTTGCCGTGCGCGAAGAGATTCCCGATGACCTCCGCATGCTGGTACTGCATGCCAAGACCGGAGACTCGGATGCCTTTGGCACGCTCTATGACCGATACGTGGATCTTGTCTATCGCTATATCTACTTCCGCGTGGGCTCGCATCCGCTGGCCGAGGATCTCACCAGCGAGACCTTCCTCCGTGCGCTTCGCCGGATCACCGACTTCACTTGGCAGGGCCGTGACTTCGGCGCCTGGCTGGTGACCATCGCCCGGAACCTGGTCACCGACCACTTCAAGTCCGGCCGCTATCGCCTGGAGATCCCGACCGGAGAGGTGATCGACGTCCCGCTCGACGGCCCGCACATCCCGGAGAACGCCGTCGTCACGGCCATCATCAACGACCGGGTGCTCCGCGCCGTCCAAGATCTGAACCCCGAGCAGCAGGAATGCGTGGTCCTGCGGTTCCTGCACGGCCTGTCGCTCGCCGAGACCGCGTTGATCATGGGGAAGAAGAGTGGAGCGATCAAAGCCCTGCAGTTCCGAGCGATCCGGGCCCTGGCCAGGGCTCTCAAGCACGACCTGGCGTAACCTCCACCAGCGACGTGTCGTTAGGCAGGTGTCACGATCGGATCTTTTCGCGGGGGCGTCGAGGAGCTGTCATGGGTAGGGCGCGCAGATCGCGCGAGCGCGTGCTCGATCACCTCACAGAGCTGCGACGGCTCCCGCTGGGCGGGGGTCCGGCCGCCGCCTTCCGCGAACGTCTCCGCGCCGAGCTCCTGTCCGCACAGCCCCTCCCCGAGTCCGTACGGCCGGCCCGCCGCTCCCGTCGCCGTCCGGGGCGGCTCTCCTGGCTCTCCCAGGTCGCCACGTTCGGCCTGGCGGCGGCCATGATGCTGTCGGCGTTCGCCACCTACCACGCGCTGCCCGGCGACACGCTCTACCCGCTCAAGCGCGCCGCGGAGAGCACGCTGGTCCGGCTCAGCACCGACGACGTACAGCGGGCCGAGCGCGAGCTGGTCTCGGCCAAGACCCGGGCGGCCGAGGTCGCCCAGCTGCTCGGCTCGTCCGGCGACGGGCCGCTGGTCACCAAGACGCTCAAGGAGATGGAGGAGTCGACCCGGTCCGGCATCAGGCGGCTGGAGCGGGCCGAGCCGCGCTCACCGAAGATCAACCGGTTCGCGCGCGACCAGAAGAACATGGTCGAGCCGATGCTCGAACGGCTGGACGGGGACCAACAAGACAAGGCGACAGGCTACCTCGACTACATAGACGGGCTTGTGGCCCCGCGCTAGTTGACCTGCTCTCCGCTCTAAAAGGACGGAGGTTCCCGTGCCGCTTACGCGGCAGCTCATGCCGCTTGCGCGGCTCGTGCTGTGGAACGGGGTGCTTGACGCTTCCCGGACCCGGATGGGTCTCCACGCCCTGGAACGACCAGCCCGGCCGCCCGATATCTGGCCAACGTGTTCTTCGCCCCGACGATGTCGGCGTGCTCGGTGTGCCCGCAGGCGGTGCAGGAGAAGACCGCTTGGCTCTCGCGGCTCTTCTCATCCACCTTCCCACAGGCAGGTGCCGGGGTATCGGCCCACCTGGCCGGAGTCGGGCTTGGGCCGCACGCTGGTGGTCATACCGTCGATGTTGAGGTTCTCCAGGACCACGATGGCGTAGCGGTGGGTGAGGCGGTGCGCGGTCTGGGCGTTGAAATCCGCGCGACGCCACCGGACGCGGCGCATCATATCGCCCATCGCCGCGACGACACGTTCACGCTGCCGGGAGCCCTTCTTCGACCGGGCAAGCCGCCGCTGGAGCCGCAGATAGCGTTCCGCCTCGCCCGGAGTGAGGAACCCCAGATCGGGCTGCCTGTCCTGTTTGCGCTCAGGGGGTGGCACCAGGCTGGACAAGCTGCCGGTTCCGGCGTGGCGGCGATCGAAGAACTCCCCGTCGGAGGTGACCGCAGCCGTGACCACACCCCGGTCTACCCCGGCCCGCCGGTCGGGATGGAGGTGGTGTTCAACTTGAGCCAGGCCGTCCTCCACCAGGAACGAGATGAACCACCGCCTGCCATCACGAGAGACGGTCGCGGACTTCACCGCCCCGCCCAGCGGGCGCGACATCCGGAACCTCACCCACCCGAATTTCGGCAGGAACACCCGGCCCCACCCGCCCTTGATCCGCTCGACGGAGATGTGTTTCGCGGTGGGGAACCGAAACGACGGCTTCCACTTCGTCCGCGACTTCCAACGCACCTTCCAGGTGCCGTGCTGTCGGCACGCCTGGTCCAGGTCCTTCAGCGTCTGCTGGATGACCTGGGCGGGGGCGTCGGCGAGCCAGTCGCAGTAGGGGTCCTTCTTCGCCTCGGCGAGTTGTGCGCACTGCTCCTCGTAGCTGAGGTAGGCGCCTCGCCGCCGGTATTCGCGGCGCTGTTCGAGGCCGGTGTTCCACACGCTGCGGCAGATCCCGCCCAGCCGCTCGGCGAACATCTGTTGCCCGAAGTCGAACTCCAGCCGGTACCTGCGACCCGCCAACACGAGGGAGCACCCCCTTGCCTGTGCGAAACTCACCTGCCATCGACTCGAACACACTATCATCCGGTCTATGAGTCAGGAAGTGGAATATCGGCGAGGTAGACATATGTTTTCCGCGATGCACGTCCATCTGGTCTTCGTGACCAAACAGCGGCGAGGCGTGTTCAACGACGAGATGCTGCGACGCTGCGAGGACATCATGATCGAGGTGTGCGACAGCTTCGAGGCCGAACTACGCGAGTTCAACGGCGAAGACGACCACGTCCACCTCCTCGTCCACTACCCCCCGAAGATGGCGGTCTCCAAACTCGTCAACTCGCTGAAGGGCGTCTCATCCCTTTACCTGCGCAAGGAGTTCCCGGGCCGGGTCGACCAGGCCATCATGCACGGCCCCTTCTGGTCGCCCTCCTACTTCGCCGCCTCCTGCGGCGGAGCCCCACTCACCATCATCAAGGCCTATATCGAACAACAGCGCCGCCCCACCTGACCGCTTCTGAGTCGGCGTACGCACCCCGGGGCTGGCCCGCCTCAGGCGGGCCATCTGACAGGACCGCATTCATCCCCGGCCCCGAACTGAAGGCCGAGGCTTTCAGCGGACCTTCGGTAAGCTGAGGCGCATGTGGCGGCTAATGCGACGACGGCGCGAGGTGGAGGCGGAGATCGCCGGCGAGGCCGCAGCGGCGGCCGCGGTGACGGTGACCCCTACGGAGCCCGACCAGGAGGCGGCCGCCTTCTTCGACGTCGACAACACGATGATGCGCGGCGCCTCCATCTACCACTTCGCCAGGGGCCTGGCGACGCGCGGCCTGTTCACCACCTCCGACCTGTTCAAGTTCGCCGTCGGCCAGGCGGTCTTCCGGCTGCGCGGCAACGAGAACCCCGAGCACATCGCGGTGGCCCGCGAGACCGCGCTGGCGTTCGTCGCGGGCGCGAAGGTCGACGACGTGATCCGGCTGGGCGAGGAGATCTACGACGAGGTCATGTCCGACCGCATCTGGGGCGGCACCCGGGCGCTCGCGCAGAGCCACCTCGACCGCGGCCAGCGGGTCTGGCTGGTCACGGCCACACCGGTCGAGCTGGCCAGGGTCATCGCCCAGCGCCTCGGCCTGACCGGCGCGCTCGGCACCGTGGCCGAGACCACCGACGGCATCTACACCGGGCGGCTGGTCGGCGACCTGCTGCACGGCCCGGCCAAGGCCGAGGCGGTGCGGGCACTGGCCCGCAGAGAGGGCCTCGACCTCAGCCGGTGCACCGCCTACAGTGACTCGGCCAACGACCTGCCCATGCTGTCGCTGGTCGGCCAGCCGGTGGCCATCAACCCGGACAGCGAGCTGCGCGAGCACGCCAAGAAGCACGACTGGCCGATCAAGGACTTCCGCACCGGCAGAAAGGCGACACTGACCGCCCTGCCGATCGCCGCGGGCGTCGGCGCGGTGGCCGGCGGCATCGCCGCCGGCATCGCCCTCCGCAGGCACTACCGCTCAACGCAGTAGCCGCCCGGCCCTCCCCCGCTCTCCCGGGGGGAATCCCTCCCTCATTAGGGCCCCAGCCACAACGGACCGGCTGCTTCCTCTCCCCCGGAGGGGGTATCTCCCTAAGGACCTCAGCCCACCACGCACCGTCACACGGATCGAGACGTCATGTGGACGGCCCCCCAGGGGGAACTACCGCAGCCCGGCGAAGAGCCGCTCCGCCGCCGGTTGCGCCCACACGATCCGGTTCGGGTCATCCGGATCGGGCCGCCAGGGGACCGTGACGAAGGTCATCTTGCTCTTCTCCAGCGTGCCGGCGATACCGAGCATGGTGTCGAGGTCGAACTCCGGGTCGGTCTTGATCGACTTGCTGGCCGTGGTGAGGAAGTCCCGCAAGGCCGCCGGATCCTTAAGCCGCTGCTTGGCCTTCTTCAGCATCGACATCATGAGCCCCTGCTGGCGCTTGATGCGCTGGATGTCCGACCCGTCGCCGTAGTAGCGCAGCCGGAGGTAGCCCAGCGCCTGCTTGCCATTGAGCACCTGCTTGCCCGCCGGGAGCTTCAGCTTCGCCTTCTTGTCGTCCACCGCCCTCGGCACCGTGACCTCGACCCCGCCGAGGGCGTCGACGATGGCCTCCACTCCGGAGAACCCGACCTCCATCATGTGGTCGACGCGCACCTTGGTCAGCGTCTCGACCGTCTTCACCGAACAGGCGAGACCGCCGGCGTGGAACGCCGAGTTGATCATGTCTTTCCTGGCCGGCCGGGACCCGCAGGCGGGGATCTGCACCATCGAATCCCTGGGGAAGGAGACGATCGTGACCTTCGTCCGGTCGGCCGGCAGATGCAGCAGCAGGAGGGTGTCGGAGCGGGCTCCCCCGTTGAACTTGCTCAAACCCTCCCGGTTGTCGCTGCCGACCAGGAGCACGTTCAGCACGCCGCTCGCATTGGCCGGACGGACCCCCGCCGGCGGAGGAACGGTCTGGCGGCCGGCCAGCATCAGCGTGGGCACGGCGACCGTGGCCACCGTCGCCATCGTGGCCACCGCGACGAGGCCGGTCAGCAGCCACGTCAGCCGCCTGCGCCGCGGTCTGGCCTGGAGCAGGCGCTGCCGCTGGCGGACCAGGGTCGCCGGAGGCTGGTGTTCGAGCTCCCTGCCGAGGTCGCGGAGCATCCTCAGGTCGTCCATCGTCACTCCTCCTCAAGCATCGGGTTGGTGTCGCCGAGCGCCGCGCGTACCTTCCGCCTGCCCCTGTTGAGGCGGGAGCGTACGGTGCCGATCGGGATGCCGAGCGCCTGCGCGACCTCGTCGTACGTCAGATCGCCCCACGCGATCAGCAGGAGTACGTCGCGGTCCTTGGCGGGCAGGGCGGCCAGCGCGCTGGCCAGCTCGGGGCGCGACGCCTGCGCGGTCACCCCGGCGGCCACACGGTCGGCCGGGGACTCCACGTCGGCGTCGACAGGGGCGCGCTGAAGGGCGCGGTAGCGGGCCGCCTCGGTGCGGTAGTGCCGGGAGACGAGCTTGGTCAGGATGCCGAAGAGCCACGGCCTGGCGTCCGGATAGCCCAGGTCGTAGCTCTTCCTGCGGGAGAAGGCGACCAGGAACGTCTCGCCGACGATGTCTTCGGCCGGCTCGGGGCCCAGCCGTTTGGAGACGTACCTGTAGAGCATGGCGGAGTAGCGGTCGAAGAGCTCGGCGAACACTTCAGGATCGGTCAACGAAGCGTTCACGAGGTCGGCGTCCGCACCCCTGGTGGCGGGTTGCGTGATCATCTCCGCCCTTCTGCGGGGGGAAGTCGGTCAGGGATGTATCACCACAACCCGCCGATCAGGTTCACAGCGGTCCGCGTTCAGCGGGCCGCTGCAAGCTGCGGAGTTTGCGCTTACAGCGGTCCGCGTTCAGCGGGCCGCTGCAAGCTGCGGAGTTTGCGCTTACAGCGGTCCGCGTCAAGCGGGCCACTGCAAGCCGCTTACACCTCCTTGACGCAGCCTCCGTCGATCACCAGATCGGCGCCCGCCGTACTGCCGGAGCGGGGCGAGACCAGGAGCGCGATCGCGTCGGCGACCTCCTGCGGGGTGACCAGGCGGCCGGTCGTCAGCTTCATCATCTCCGGGGCCACCTTGGTGATCACATTGTCCCTGTCAGAGCCGACCATGCCCGCGAAGACGTCCGCCGCGCCGCCCTCGTCGGTCCACCAAGGGGTGAGAACCGGCCCGGGAGAGACGGTGTTGACCCGGATGCCCTGCGGCCCGTACTCCTCGTCGACCGCCTTACTGACGAAGGTGAGGGCCGACTTGGCCGCGCCGTAGTCCATGTTCACCATCGAAGGCTGCCGGGCGCTGACGGAGGAGACGTTGACGATCGCGCCGCCGCCACCCTCCAGCATCACCGGTACGGCGGAGCGGATCATCCGGATGGCCGAGAACAGGTTGAACTCGAACATCGACCGCCAGGTGGCGTCGTCCGAGGTCATGAATCCGGCGTGCGGCAGCGTCACGCCGGGCGGCGGGCCACCGGCGTTGTTGACCAGGATGTCCAGCCGCCCGAACGCCTCGACCGCGTGGGCGACCACCTCGGCGGGCGCCTGGGGGTCCATCAGGTCGACCGGCACGTGCACCGCCTGGTCGGGCAGCTCGGGGGTGCGGGTCCTGGAGGCCGCGACGACGTGGGCGCCCTCCTCGATCAGGGTCTTGGTCACGGCCAGGCCGATGCCCTTGGACGCCCCGGTGACGATGGCGACGCGGCCGTTGAGTTGCAGATCCATGGTTTTCCTTCGCTTCCGGTGTGGTCTCGGTCGGAGAACACCGGGAGCCCGCTACTGGTTGCAGGTGCAGCGGGGACCGTCGAGGAAGTGCAGCTCGCCGTGGGCGAAGTCGAGGTGGGCGCGGCGGTTGAGCGTGGGGCACTCGGACGTGGCGATGTACTGGACGATGTCGTGCACCGCCCAGGCCGCGATGACCGTGTTGGTGGCGCCGAACGACCACGGCGTGGGGCCGTGCCCGCCCTCCAGCCGCCGCTCGCGCGAGAGCCCGGCCTCACGGGCGTGCTCGAAGCAGGGATGGCAGTGTCCCTTGCCGGGCGACAGCAGCGGCCCCCAGTGGCCGTGCTCGTGGGCGACCGCCGCGCGGCTCATGGCCACATCCCGTTCGCGGCACCACCGCCAGACCGTGTCGGCCAGCTCGGCGGGCTCGTCGGCGCCGAGGAGGACGAGGTCCGCGTGCGGCAGGCCGTCGAGGTCGGCCGCGCCGGCGACGCGCCGCCGTACAGGCACCACCTCGGTCTCCGGCGCGAAGTCGAGCAGCCGCGCGCGGAGCGCGTCGACCTTGGGCACGCCCACGTCCCTCGTCGTGTACGGCAGCTGCCTGTTGAGGTTGTGCAGCTCGACCACGTCGGGATCGACGGCCACGATGCGGCCGACCCCGGCGGCGCCCAGGTGCTGGGCCGCGACCGCCCCGATGCCGCCCACGCCGAGGAGCATGATCGAGCAGGCGGCGATGCGCGACTGGAGCTCGCGCGCGTCGGGGGCGAACAGCGTCAGATAACCGTGCTGGCGGGCGAGCCGGCCCATGGACTCGGCCGGCGACTGCGGCGGCTCCGAGGTGAGCCACCCCATGTGCGTCAGCGCCGCCACCAGGTCGGCCAGCAGCCGGTCCGCGTGGATCTCGCTGTCGTCGACGCCGTCCCGGAGCAGCGTGACCGCCTGCTCGACGCGGTCGAGGTCGCCCCGCAGCGATAATCCGTCACGTGAGCCGGTCGACAGGATCACCTGGTCGCCGGCGTTCGTGACGAGCACGGAGTCGACGAGCCGTCTCATGCACGCTCCCTAGGTGTCGAACCCATGGGTGTCCAGCCGCCGTCTTGCCTTGCTCGGTTTCCCCATCCTTGATGGCTTGACCGATCATGTCAAGATTCTGTTGAGTTCAGAAAAAGGGCGGGAAGGCGGGGCCGCGGCGCAGCCTCAGCTCGTTGAGCATCTGCTGGATGACCTCGCGGACGTGATCGGTGAGGTGGAACACCAGCACCGGATCGTCGGCGTCCGCCGCGTCGTACTCGTCGGTACGGATGGGCTCCCCGAACTGGATCATCCACTTCGACGGCAGCGGCACCAGGCCGAGCGGGCCGAGCAGCGGGAAGAGCGGGGTGATCGGCAGATAGGGCAGGCCGAGCAGCCTGGCCAGCGTCGGCAGGTCGCCGATCTTGGGGTAGATCTCCTCGGCGCCCACGATGGCCGTGGGCAGGATCGGCACCCCGGCGCGGATCGCCGACGCGACGAACCCGCCGCGGCCGAAACGCTGCAGCTTGTAGCGCTCGGAGAACGGCTTGCCGACGCCCTTGAACCCCTCGGGGAACACCCCGACGAGCTCGCCCTTGCGCAGCAGCCGGTCGGCGTCCTCGCGGCAGGCCAGCGTGTGGCCGGTCTTGCGCGACAGGTGGGCGAGCATCGGGAGCTGGTAGACCAGGTCGGCGCCGAGCAGCCGCAGCGGCCGGTCCGCCTCGTCGTGCAGCGCCACCTGCATCATCAGGGCGTCGACCGGCAGCGTGCCGGAGTGGTTGGCCGCGACCAGCGCGCCGCCCTCCTCGGGCACGTTCTTCAGATCGACGGTCTCGACCCTGAACCAGTGGTGGTAGAGCGGCCTGATCAGCTCCAGCAGCACCTTGTCCGTCAGCTCGGCGTCATAGCCGAACTCGTCGACCTCGTAGTCGCCGGTGATGCGCCGGCGGATGAAGGCCAGCAGCCTGGCGAGGGGCTCCGGCTCCTCGAAGGAGGGCGCCGAGCTGATGGGGATCACGCGGGCCTCGTCGTCCGGAACGCTCAATGCCGCACACCTCCGAGCGGATGCAGCCCCCGCGAGAGCAGAAAGTCGTCGAAAGCCGCTCCGGTGGTGAACTTGGGCTTCCAGCCCAGCTCGCTCTCCAGCCTGGAGCAGTCGACCGCCCGGCCGTAGCTCATCAGCCGGACCTGCTCGGGCGAGTAGTCGACCAGTCCGGCGCGGCGCGCGGCGTCGCCCAGCAGGCGGAAGGCGGGCTCGAACAGCGGCAGCGACGGCCGCCCCGCCCGGCGCGCGCACTGCGACAGCAGCAACACGCCTGCCCCGGCCACGTTGTACGTGCCGGGGTGGTCTTCGGTCGCCATCCGCCGCAGCACCTCGACGGCGTCGTCCTCATGGACGAACTGCAACCGCGGGTCGAAGCCGAACACGGTCGGCAGCACCGGCTGGGTGAAGTAGCGGGTGAGCGGCGAGTCGACGCCCGGACCCATGAAGTTGGCGAAGCGCAGCAGCGAGACCGTCATGTCGGGCCGACGGCGCGCGAAACCGCGCACGTAGCCCTCCACCTCGACCGCGTCCTTGGCGTAGCCGTGGCTGGGGCTGTCGTGCGGCTCCAGGTCTTCTGTGAACACCGCCGGATCCCGTGGCGACGAACCGTAGACGGCGGTGGTCGAGCGGACCACCACGCGCCGCACGGTCGCCGACCGCTGGCAGGCACCGAGCAACTGCATGGTGCCGATGACGTTGTGCTCCTTCATCACGGCCCTGCCCGCGCTCCGCGACGGAGCGCTGACCAGGCTCATGTGCACAACGGTGTCGATGTCGGCAGCCGCGATCACCTGGGCGATGTCGGGGCTGCGCAGATCGACCCGGACGAACTCCGTCCGGCCGAGGGAGATGCCGCCATCTCGCGTCAGCGAGGGGGGCGGCACGGTGTCCACTCCGATGACGCGACTGATGTCCGGGTCGGCGGCGAGCACGCTCGCCATCCGAGCGCCCACGTGGCGCGAGACCCCGGTGACGAGCACGGTGTGGGTCATCAGCGCCTCGCAGCTGCGTCTGTTACTTCTTGTTGCGCCGCTGGATGCGCGTCTTCTTGAGCAGCTTGCGGTGCTTCTTCTTGGCCATCCGCTTGCGGCGCTTCTTGATCACAGAGCCCACGGGACCCCCAGGTACTGATAGCAGATCTGAACCGATGCGCGAGCGCACACCGGATCACAGACTACCGGCGATCGGCTGTGGATCGCCCCCTGGGGGGTGAGCCCGGCCGCTCGGCGGCGGCCGGGCATCTCCCACGACGGCATTCACGGCGTGTGGCATACGCCGCTACCTCAAGTTCTACCCTGCCTCGATGTAGGCCTCCCGCAGATAGTCGTGGACCGCCTGCTCGGGCACCCTGAACGACCGGCCGACTCGGATGGCCGGCAGCTCGCCAGAGTGCACCAGGCGGTACACCGTCATCTTGGACACCCGCATGACCGTGGCCACTTCCGCCACCGTCAGGAACTTCACCTCACTGAGAGGTCTTTCGCCTGCACCCATCGGACGCCTCTTCCGCACGTGTTTACGGGTTATCCCCACTGGTGCCACTGCTCACGCACGTGTACTGCCGTCAGCGTAAGTCGGGACTCCGACAGCGCAAACCCCCTATTTTCTCAGCTGACGGAGCTACCTGTCAGCCAAACCAGCAAACTCGCTGGTTAACACCGGCTTGAGCACCTCGCCTGGACGTTGGAACTGTCCAACTTGTCACACATAAGAGTCGCCCAGCCCCCCTCAAAAGTTGGCAAAGGGACTGCGAGCCTCTTGGAATGCAGGCGCGAAAAGACGGTATGGGGATGACCGAATTGAACTCAAAGGGCCTGTGAGGCTCGTGTGACCAGATGGGCGATCAGCGGCCCGTAGTAGCGCGGTAGCACATTGTCATCCAGGGGTACGACCACGTCGATCTTGCCCTCGGCCTCGCCGAGGAAGAGCCCGGGGTCGTTGCTGTCGGCGAACGCCACTGTCGGCACACCCGCCTCTCCGGCCGCTCCCGCCCAGCCGTGGTCGGCGATGACGAGGTCCGGCGTGACCTCGCCCAGCACGGTCAGCATCCGCTCCATCGGGGCGGAGTCGTGGGTGTGCACGAACCCGCCCTTGTCGTCGAGCATGGCGATGTCCTGGAGGTAGCGGATCTTACGCGCGCGTCCGAAACCACGCCCGGAGTAGGTCCAGCCCTCGGCCGGCGTCAGCAGCGTCGCCCCGCGCTCGACGGCGAACCGGGCGAGCTCCAGGTGGACGGCCAGCAGGCCGGTGGGGTGCCCGGTGGCGAACAGCAGCCGCGGCTTGTCCCGCGACAGCACGCCGGCGATCCGGTCGGCCATGGCGTCGAGCGCGTCGATCGTCAGGTCGGGGTCGATGGTGTCCTGGCCCCAGCGGTGTCCCGCGTCGGCCTGCACGCCCGCCGACTTGGCCATCTGCGCGAGGACGTCCCGGAACGACCACGGCTGCTCGAGCGTCAGCCCCAGCAGGTAATAGGGATCGCGGTTGGCCACCGAGCTGTAATGGTCGAGATTGTTCTCGCGCGAAGTGGCGACCTCGCCGGCGATCCGGGTGCGGATCAGGTGTTCGCGGAGTTGGTCGCGGCTGAGCACAGCTCTCCCTAAGGCATCGGGTCGAGGCCGTGCAGGGGGAAGACCGCCTCTCGGGTCGCCATGACCGCACGGTCGATGGGGTCTGCTGGGTCATAACCACCAGACAGGGAGCGAAATTCCGGATTTCTGCCATCTGTCATGGTCAGCGGGGCCGTCTCACCCGTCCGCTCCCGTACGAACGCCCGCCAGGCCGGGGGTGTCTGGGTGGCCGGATCGAGCGGATGCCCGCACAGCTCGGCGATCAGGTGCGTCCAGGCCCGCGGCACCACCTGGACCAGCTCGTAGCCGCCCCCGCCCGTCGCGATCCACCGGCCGCCGGCCGTCTCGTGCGCCAGCCGGTGCAGGGCGGCATAGGCGGTGCGCTGCCCGTCGAGACTGAGCATCAGGTTGGCGAGCGGGTCGAGCGCGTGGCTGTCGCAGCCGTGCTGGGTCACCAGGATCTCCGGCCGGAACTCGCGCAGCAGCGGCGGCACGATCGAGTCGAAGGCCCGCAGCCAGCCCTCGTCTCCGCAGCCCGCGGGCAGCGCCACGTTGACCGCCGTGCCCTCCGCGCCCGTCTCCCCCGGGTAGCCGGTGCCGGGGAACAGCGTGCGCGGGCTCTCGTGCAGGCTGATCGTCAGCACCCGGGGGTCGTCGTAGAACAGCGCCTGCACGCCGTCGCCGTGGTGCACGTCGACGTCCACGTAGGCGATGCGGCCGACCCCCTGCGCGAGCAGCCAGGCGATGGCCAGCGCCGGATCGTTGTAGACGCAGAAGCCGCTGGCGTTACCGGCCATCGCGTGGTGCAGACCGCCGGCGATGTTGACCGCGTGCTCGGCCGTGCCCTCGAAGACCGCGCGGGCGGCCGCGAGCGTCGCCCCGGCGATGAGCGCGGAGGCGTCGTGTACGCCCTTGAAGGCGGGATTGTCGGACGTGCCGAGCCCCACGGACAGGTCGGCCCCACCGGAGGCGGAGACGCGCTTGACGGCCTCGATGTAGTCGCGCCGGTGCACCATGGCCAGCTCGTCGTCGGTGGCGGGCACACAGCCGACCACCTCGATCTTGTCCAGCACGCCGAGCTCGCGGGCTAGCGCCATCGTCAGCTCCACCCTGACAGGCGCCAGCGGATGGCTCGGCCCGAAATCGTAGGAAGTGAGAGCATCGTCCCAGATGGCCCGTGCCGTAGAACTCATTCCCGCTCCCGTCCCTCGCCCTTGGAGCGACGTTACCGCAGCGTCAACAGGCCGCGTCCATACGGTGACGGAGCCTGTTCCCAGGAAATATCATCGCTTTTCAATAAGTGCCGCATAGGGTTGGATCATGCGCTTCATGCGTCGCATCACGGCCGCATGGCGCTTCTTCAAGCGTCCGCGCGTCTTCGACATCACCCTGGTGGCCATGCTCTCCGGAGCCGCGACCATCGGCCTGATCGCCGTGCTGCTCCAGGGCTACCCGGATGTCGCCGAAGGCGCCGTCCTCTTCATCCTCAGCACGTTCCCGCTGCTGTTACGGCGGAGCCGGCCCGTCACGGTCGCCGCGATCGAGACCGCCGGCGACGTCTTCGGCACGGCCGCCGGCATCCTGACGACGGCCAACCTCTCCTCGGCGATCGCCTTCTACAGCGTGGGACGCTACACCCCGGGCAGGACCGCCGCGCTCACCGCCGTCGGCGGGGGCGTGGTCTACGGCCTGGCCAACCACCTGACCAGGCCGGTGCCCGGTTCCTGGATAGCCGGGTTGGTCTACCCGCTGGCCCCCATAGTGGTCGGCCAGTTCGTCAGAGTCCGCGCCGAACTCAGGGAGCGCGGCCAGCGGGAGGCCACCGAGAGCGCGGTCCGCGCCGAGCGGCGGCGCATCGCCAGGGAACTACACGATGTCGTGGCCCACCACATCAGCGTCATCAACGTGCTGGTCGGCGGCGCCAGGGCCACCCTGCCGCCGGGCGAGGCCGTCGCCCATGACGCCCTGGCCGGGGCGGAGCGGACCGCGCGCCAGGCACTGGCGGAGATGCGCCAGCTCCTCAACGTGCTCAGGGCCGACGACCCGGTCGGAGCCGGCGGCGTGTTCACCACGGACGGGCTGCTCAGGGTCGAGGGGGGCGCCGACGCCGCGACCGGGGTGGGCGCCGCCCGGCTGCCGGCGCTGGTCCAGGAGGCCGCGACCGCCGGGCTGCCGGCGAGCCTGACCGTGATCGGCGAGCCCGTCACGCTGCCGGCGGCCGTCGACCACGCGGTCTACCGGATCGTGCAGGAGGCGCTGACCAACACCCGCAAGCACACCGTGGGGGCGCGGGCCAGCGTCCGCCTGGCGTACGAGAGCGAGGCGGTCGAGGTGGAGGTCATCGACGACGGCCTGCCCGCGGCGGGCGGCCGGACCGCCCCGGCCCCGGGGTTCGGGCTGGACGGGATGGCCGAGCGCGTGGCGCTGTGCGGCGGCCTGCTGCGTACGGGCCCCCGGCTGGAGGGAGGCTTCCTGGTGCACGCCCGCATTCCCCTGGAGACGACATGATCACCGTACTGCTGGCCGACGACCACGCGCTGGTGCGCAAGGGCTTCCAGCTCATGCTCGACGCCCAGCCGGACATGCGCGTGGTGGGCCAGGCGGCCGACGGCGCGGAGGCGGTCGCGCTGTGCGGGCGGCTGCGCCCGGACGTGGTGCTCATGGACCTGCACATGCCGGGCCTGGACGGGGTACGCGCGACCGAACGCATCACCGCGGAGTTGCCCGGTGTGCGGGTGCTCGCGCTGAGCACGTTCGACCTGGACGAGAACGTGGTGGCGGCCCTGCGGGCGGGCGCCGCCGGGTTCCTGCCCAAGGACGTCTCCCCCGAGGAACTGGTCGAGGGCGTCCGCGTGGTCCACCGGGGCGAGTCCGCCGTGGCGCCGCGCCTGCTGACCCGCCTGATCGGCACGTTCGTACGGGCGTCGCGGCCGCGCGGCCGGGCGGCTCCCACGAAGCTGGACGGGCTGACCGAGCGCGAGCGCGAGACGCTCGTCCTGATCGCCCGCGGCAGGTCCAACGCGGAGATCGCCGAGGAGCTGGACGTCTCCCCCTCGACCGTCAAGAACCACGTGACGAACCTGTTCGCCAAGATCGGTGTCCGGGACCGGGCTCAGGCGGTGATCGTGGCCTACGAGGCGGCGCTGATCACCCCTGGAGAGTAGGAGCAGGGTCCCAGAGGCGGCGCCCGCGAACGGTCCTCCAGCAGGAAGAAACCCCGTTCCCGCACGGCCACGCTGGAGTCATGACCGCGATCCGGGCAACGCACCTGAGCAAGCGCTACGGCGGCACCGTCGCCGTCGCGGACCTGTCCTTCGACGTCGAACCCGGCCAGGTGACCGGGTTCCTGGGCCCCAACGGTGCCGGGAAGTCGACGACGATGCGCATGATCCTCGGCCTGGACCACCCGTCGGGCGGGTCGGTCCTCGTGGACGGCAGGCCGTACGGGGAGCTGCGGCACCCACTGCGTAAGGTCGGCGCGCTGCTCGACGCCAAGGCCGTGCACGGCGGGCGCAGCGCCCGCAACCATCTGCTGGCCATCGCGCAGACCAACGGCATCCCGGCGAGCAGGGTGGAGGAGGTGCTGGAGGTGGTCGGCCTGGCCAAGGTGGCCAAGCGGCGGGTCGGCGGGTTCTCGCTCGGCATGTCGCAGCGGCTCGGCATCGCCGCCGCGCTGCTGGGCGATCCGGAGATCCTGCTGTTCGACGAGCCCGTCAACGGGCTGGACCCCGACGGCATCCTGTGGATCCGCACGTTCATGCGGAAGCTGGCGGCCGAGGGGCGCACGGTGTTCGTCTCCAGCCACCTGATGAGCGAGATGGCGCAGACGGCCGACCACCTGGTGGTGATCGGCAAGGGCGCGCTGATCGCCGACACGAGCATGTCGGAGTTCATCGGGCGCAGCTCTCAGTCGTACGTACGGGTGCGCTCGCCCCGCCTGGCCGAGGTGGCCGATCTCATCAGGGTCGGTGACCTGCACGCCGATCACCTGCGGGTGACCGGGGTGACACCGTTGGAGATCGGCACGATCACGGCGCGGGCCGGGTTGCCGCTGGAGGAGCTGACGCTCGTCCAGCCCTCGCTCGAAGCGGCCTACATGGAGCTCACCAAGGACAGCCTGGAGTACTCATCATGATCGACGTTTTCCGCTCCGAATGGACCAAGATCCGCTCGGTCCGCTCGACGGTGTGGACCCTGGCCGTCACCGCCGTACTGATGCTGGGCTTCTCCGCCCTCGTCAGCGTCGCGGCCAAGAACATGGCCAACGGGCCGGTACCGGGCTCGCAGGTGATCGTGTCGAGCCTGACCGGGGCGATGATGGCCTCGATCGCCATGGCCACCCTGGGCGTTCTGGTGATCTCCAGCGAATACCGCACCGGCGGCATCCGCACCTCGCTCATGGCCGTGCCCCAGCGCATGCGCCTGCTGACCGGCAAGATCGTGGTGTTGGCCGCGGTGTCGCTGGTCGTCTGCCTGGTCGCGTCGGCCGGCGCGGTGGGCGTCGGCGTGGTGATCTCCCAGCCGCCGTCCGTCGAGATGGGAGAGGTGGCGCGGGCTTCGCTCGGGTCCGGTCTCTACCTGACCGCGTGCGGGCTGTTCGGGCTGGGGCTGGGCACGCTGATCAGGCACACGCCGGGCGCGATCGTGTCGGCCATCTCGCTGATCATGGTGCTGCCCACGGTCGCGAGCCAGCTCCCGGGCCAGTGGGGCAGGACCGTGGCCGAGTACTTCACCACGAACGCCGGCCTGCTGGTCGTGTCCGGCGAGAGCCGCGGCTCCCTGGGCCCGTGGAGCGGGTTCGCGGTCTACCTCGCCTGGGTGGCGGTCGCCGTGATCGCGGGCGCCGTGCTGATGCGGCGCCGCGACGCGTAACCGCGTCGCTGGGCGCGCCATTCAGCACGTCGCTGAGCGCGTCACTCAGCCAGTACGTCACTCGGCGCGGAGGGCGATGACCGGGTCCAACCGGCCGGCCCTCCGCGCGGGCGCGACGCCGAAGAACACGCCCACCGCCGCCGAAACCCCGAACGCCAGCGCGACCGACCACCAGGTGACCGAGGCGGGCACCGGCGTGAGCGCCTGGATGGCGAGAGCGCCGCCGACGCCGAGCAGGATCCCGATGACCCCGCCGATCGTCGTCAGCAGCACCGCCTCGATCAGGAACTGGGTCAGCACGTCGCGCTGCCTGGCCCCGAGCGCCTTGCGCAGCCCGATCTCGCGGGTCCGCTCCCGGACGCTGACCAGCATGATGTTGGACACGCCCACGCCGCCCACCAGCAGCGAGATGCCGGCGATCGCGGCCAGCACGCCGGTGAGCATGCCGAGCACGCTGCCGATCGTGCCGAGCAGCTGGGTCTGCGTGACGGCCGAGAACTTCTCCCCCGGATACCTGTCGGTCAGCGCCGCCACGACCCGGCTCTGCAGCGGCCCGATCTCGTCGGGCCCCGACGCGCCGACCGCGATGCCGTTGACCCTGGCGATGCCGAGCAGCCGCTGGGCCGTCGTCACCGGGATGTGCACCTCCTGGTCGCGCGAGACCCCGAAGGTCTGGCCGATCTTGGCGTAGACGCCGACGACCCGGAACCGCGCCCCGGAGATCGTCAGCTGCCGCCCGATCGGATCGAGGTCGCCGAACAGCTTGTCGGCCACCTCCGAGCCGAGCACGGCGACCCGGCGCCGGGTGTCGACGTCGGTCCCGCTCAGATGGCGGCCCTTGTCGAGCGGGCGGTCGAAGATGTTGGTGAGGTTCTGGTCGGTGCCGACGACGGTGACGAACGCCTCGGTCCCGCCGACCCGCACGGTCTCGCCCGACTGGAGCGAGACCGTCACCTTGGCCGGGTCGCCGACCACGCGCCGCACGTACGCGACGTCGGCCAGGTTGAGCTTGCTCTGGGTCGGCGCCGCGCCCACGGTGAGCCGGCCCGGGACGACCAGGATGATGTTGGTGCCGAGGCCGGAGATCTCCTTCTCCACCGCGTCCTTCGCGCCGGTGCCGACGGCCACCAGGATCACCACGGCGAGCACGCCGATGACGACCCCGAACATGGTCAGCACGCTGCGCATCCGGTTGACCCGCAGCGCCTCCAGCGCCATGCCGAACGCCTCGCGCCCCCTCACCCCGCGCCGCCGCCGTCCCTCTGCTCGGTCTCCCCTGTTCCGGTACGGTCGGCGGTGTCCAGCTCGATCAGCCCATCGCGTACGTGGATCTGCCGCCGGGCGTGCCCCGCGACCTCCGGCTCGTGCGTCACAAGCACCACGGCCACCCCGCTGTCACTGTTGAGCCGGTCGAGTATGGCCATCACCTCGGCGCCGTTGCGGGTGTCGAGATTGCCCGTCGGCTCGTCGGCCAGCAGCACCTTCGGCTCACCCACCAGCGCCCTGGCGATGGCCACACGCTGCTGTTCGCCGCCGGACATCTGCGAGGGCCGGTGCTCCATCCGGTGGCCCAGACCCACCGCCTCCAGCGCGGCCCGCGCCCTGGTCCGGCGCTCGGCCTTGCCGACCCCCCGGTAGACCAGCGGCAGCGCCACGTTCTCCAGCGCCGTCGTCCTGGCCAGCAGGTGGAACGACTGGAACACGAACCCGATGGTCTTGTTGCGCAGCTCGGCCAGCTGGGTGTCGGACAGCTGGGACATCTCCACCCCGTTCACCCGGAGCCGCCCGGAAGTGGGCCGGTCGAGGCAGCCGAGTAAGTGCATCAGCGTGGACTTGCCGGACCCGGACGGCCCGATGATGGCCACGAACTCGCCGCGGCCGATGCGCAGCGACACACCGCGCAACGCCTCCACGGCGACGCCGTCGAGCTGGTAGCGCCTGGTGAGATCCACGGCTTCCAAAGCGGCGTCCGACGCGGCGGCGGTCATGGCAGCCGCTGCCCTTGCCGGACCGAGTCCGCGCCCTTGACCACGATCCGGTCACCGACCGACAGTCCGTTCAGCACCTCGACCACCGCCTCTCCCTGGGCGCCGAGCTTGACCACGCGGCGCTCCGCCGTACCGTTCCTGACCACCCAGACCACGCTCTCGCGCCCGCTGGAGACGATCGCCGAGGCAGGGGCCGCGATGGCGGCGGGCGACTCGCGGACCGTCAGCCGCGTCACCGCGCTCATACCCGGTTTGGGGGTGGGCGCCGCGGCGCCGTCGTCGAACCGGCCCGCGCCGAGCGTGAGCTGCACCGGGTAGCTGACGCCGCCCGTCGTGCCGGGCATCGGCGTCACGCCGACGCCCGTCACCCGCGCGGTGTAGGCCGCGCCGGGGACCGCGTCGAGCTCGACCGCGGCCCTGGTGCCCTTCTTGACCAGCAGCACGTCGGTCTCGTCGATGTCGGCGGAGAGGGTGAGCTCCGAGATGTCCGTGACGGTGACGATCGGGTCGCCCGCCGACACGGGAACACCGGTCGCCACCGGCGTGCCGCCGCTCGCCGAACCGCCGGAGGTGTCGGCGGGCAGCTGCTGGCCGCCGGTGGGCAGCTGGCTGAGCAGGCCGTTCAGGCTGCTCGCGGCGCCGCCGCCCGAGGGCCGGCCGAGCGTGATCACCCCGCCGAACGGCGCCTTGACAGTGAGCGACTTCACCGTGCTCTCCGCCGCCTTGACCGCGGCCTTCGCCTGGGACTTGGAGGCCGCCTGCAACGACGCCATGGACGACGTCAGCCCGCCGAAACCGCTGGTGACCCCGGCCAGCACGCTGTTGATCGACCGGTTGAGCTGCGCGGTGATCGACTTCAGTGCCCTGGTCTGCGCCTTGTGCTGGGCCTCGGCCAGGCCGATGGCGCTGAGCAGCTGCCTGCGGGCCTGGGCGTCGTCGATCTTCTTCGCCTCCCTGCGCGCCCTGGCGAAGTGCCTGGCCACCTTGCGGTCGAACGCGCCGGTGTCGAAGGAGGCGAGCCGGACGTTCGGGCGGCCCAGGGTCGGGGTCGCGGGCGCGGCCGACTTCGACGCCCGCCGGGCCTGTTTGAGCTGGTCCTGGGCCTGCGGCGAACGGATCTTGGCCACGATCTGGCCCTTGCGCACGTGGTCGCCCTCGCGTACGTACAGGTGGGCGATGGTGCCCTGGGCGGGCGAGCGGAGGGTGGCCGTGGCGCGGGCGCCGATGGTGGCGGGCGCCTCGACGACCTCGGTGACGGGGGCGCGCTTGACGTCGGCCAGTTGTACGGCGGCCGGTGCCTCGGCCGAGCAGCCGGTCAGCGCGAGCAGGACGAGCAGCGGGGGGATGCCGCGACGGATCGTCACCCGACCCATCGTAGGAGCAGGGTGCCCGGGGTGGCTTGGGCCTCCCGAACTCGGCCGGACGCACTCCGGACCCAGCCCGGACGCACTCCGGACCCAGCCTGGGCCCAGCCCGGACCCAGCCCGAGGTCGGCTCGCAGCCGGCTCGGGGCTCAGCCTGAGGCCAGCTCGCGGCTTCGGTCGCGGGCGGCCTCGATGGCGGCCAGGAAGGCGGCGCGGACGCTGTGGCGTTCGAGCTCGGCGATCGCCGCGATCGTGGTGCCGCCGGGCGAGGTGACCGCCTCGCGCAGGATCACCGGGTGCTCGCCCGAGTCACGCAGCATCACCGCGGCGCCGACGATCGACTGGGTGACCATGTCGAGCGCGGCGGCCCTGGGCATGCCGAGCAGGATCCCCGCGTCGACCATGGCCTCGACCAGGTAGAAGAAGTAGGCGGGCCCGCTGCCCGACAGCGCGGTGGCCGCGTCCTGCTGCGACTCGGGGATGCGCAGCACCTTGCCGACCGGCTTGAGCAGGTCCTCGGTGTGCTGGAGGTGCTCCTCGCGCGCGTGGGCGCCCGCCGAGATCACGCTCATCGCCTCGTCGAAGCGGATCGGCGTGTTGGACATCACCCTGACGACCGGCACCTCGACGCCGAGACGCTGCTCGACGAAGGCGCTGGTGATGCCCGCGGCGGCGGTGATCACCAGGCGGTCGGCGGGGACGTAGGGGGCGATCTCGGCCAGCAGAGCCGCCATGTCCTGCGGCTTGACCGCCAGGATGATCGTCTCCGCGGCCTTGGCGGCCTCGGTGTTGGTCACGGTCCGCACGCCGTAGGCCTCGCGCAGCGCCTGCGCCCGCTCCGGCCGGCGTACCGTCGCCAGGATGTCGCCCGGATCGAACCCCGCTCGCAGCAGCCCGGACAGGAGGGCCTCGCCCATCTTGCCCGTGCCCAGAATCGCAATCACCCCGGTAGCCTATCGAGCCGGTGCCGGTTGACCGGCGACCGGGCGAAGCCAGTGCCGGCTGACCAGGGAGCGGGCGAAGCCGGTGGCGGCTGACCGGCGAAGCTAGTGTCGGCTGACCAGGGACCGGGCGAAGAAGGCCAGGTTGCGCGGGCGCTCGGCGAGGCGGCGCATGAGGTAGGCGTACCAGTCGGCGCCATAGGGCACGTAGACGCGCACCTGCGCGCCGAGCCCGGCCAGCCGGGCCTGTTCGGCGGGCCGCACGCCGTACAGCATCTGATACTCGAAACCCGTCGCGTCCCGCCCGGTGAGCACGGCCAGCGCCGAGGCGATCTCCACCAATCGCGGATCGTGCGTGGCGACCATGGGGTAGCCGGTGCCCGCCATCAGCACCTTGAGGCAGCGCACGAACGACCGGTCGATGTCCGTCCGGGAGGTGAGGGCGCCGGGCGCGCTGTAGGCGCCCTTGCAGAGCCGCACGCGGGCGCCGTCGAGCCTCTCGCAGCGCTCACGGGCGTCCGGCAGGTACGCCTGCACCACGACCCCCACGTCGGGATGCTCCTTGCGCAGCGTGGCGTGCACGGAGTGGAGCCCGTCCACCGTGTCGCGCTCCTCGGCGTCGAGGGTGATCGTCACTCCCCTGGCCGCGGCGGCCTCGCAGACGGTGGCCGCGTTGTCGAGCGCGAGCTGCTCGGAGAGCCGCAGGCCCAGCGCGGTCAGCTTGACCGACACGTCGGCGTCCCGGGGCAGCCGGCCGAGCACTGCGAGGTAGCCCTGGAGGGAGTGCTCGACCTGCGCCCGGTCGGTGACGTCCTCGCCCAGGTGAGCGACGGTGACGAGCAGCCCGTCGCGGGTCAGCCGGGCGACGACCGCGCCGACGTCGTCGGCGACGTAACGCCTGACCACGTCTCTGGTCAGCGGCGAGGTGGTGACGACCCGCTCGACGAGGTCGCTTCTGGATACGGCTAGCAGGGACTGACGCAGCACATATCCCACCCTAACTTCGCGGGCGCGAAACCCGCCGGATTCGGCAGCTGAACCTGCGAGCCGTCCCAATCGTTCTAGAGGTATGCGCACAATGACAGCGACTCTTCTGGCCGGATGTCTGGTGCTTGCGACGAGTTGCGGGGCCCCGACGCCTGCCAAGCAGGCCACCGCCCCCTCCCCACAGACGCCGGTCACTACTGACCCCGTGGCCAGTGTTCCCGCTGAGACCACTCCCACGAAGTCTCCGAAACCGGTCAAGCCCACGGGCGACACCATCAACACGCACAAGGTCCGCTGGACCAAGGCGCGACCGACGTCCCAAGGCCGCAAGCTCCAGCTGACCTGGTGGTCGGGCGTGGCCCCGTGCACCGTCCTGGACCGGGTGAAGGTCAAGGAGACGCGCAAGAGCGTCAAGGTCACCCTGTACGAGGGCACCGCCCCGAAGGCCAAGGACGTCGCCTGCATCATGATCGCGGTGGAGAAGACGACGACGGTCAAGCTCAAGACCCCGCTCGGCAAGCGCAAGGTGGTAGACGGCGCCAAGCCCTGAACCCCGAGACAGACCCCGACCCACGACCCTTGTCGCACCGGGGTCGGTCCGTTCCAGGACGGGGAGTCTCGGGGAAGGGACGACCGGACCCCGGCACGCCACCCCCTGTCGTGCCAGGGTCCGTCAGGGTTTTAAGGGGGGAGCTTTCAGGGGGAATACGGGTGCCCGAGGGTGGGTTGAGTCGAGTAGGCTCAAGCTGTTTGACAAACACCCCGGGCATTCGTACGTTGAGTCTGACCGACTCAACTTTAACTACAGGGACGTACTCATGGCACGTGCGGTAGGTATCGACCTTGGGACGACCAACTCCGTCGTCTCGATCCTCGAGGGCGGTGAGCCCACCGTCATCGCCAACGCGCAGGGCTCGCGGACCACGCCGTCCGTGGTCGCCTTCGCTAAGAACGGCGAAGTCCTGGTCGGCGAGGTCGCCAAGCGACAGGCCGTCACCAACGTGGACCGGACCATCCGCTCCGTCAAGCGGGAGATGGGCACCAACTGGTCCCAGGAGATCGACGGCAAGAAGTTCTCCCCCCAGCAGATCAGCGCCTTCGTGCTGCAGAAGCTGAAGCAGGACGCCGAGGCCTACCTGGGCGAGAAGATCACCGACGCGGTGGTCACCGTCCCGGCCTACTTCAACGACGCGCAGCGCCAGGCCACCAAGGAGGCCGGCACGGTCGCGGGCCTCAACGTGCTCCGCATCATCAACGAGCCCACCGCGGCGGCCCTCGCCTACGGGCTCGACAAGGAGCAGGACCAGACGATCCTGGTCTTCGACCTCGGCGGCGGCACCTTCGACGTGTCCCTGCTCGACGTCGGCCAGGAGGACGGCCACGGCTTCGTCGAGGTCAAGGCGACCTCCGGCGACAACCACCTCGGTGGTGACGACTGGGACCAGCGGGTCGTCGACGAGCTGGCCAACCGATTCAAGAACGCCCACGGCGTCGACCTGTCCAAGGACAAGATGGCGCTCCAGCGCCTGCGTGAGGCCGCCGAGAAGGCCAAGATCGAGCTGTCCAGCCAGGCCGAGACCAACATCAACCTGCCCTACATCACCGCTTCCTCCGAGGGCCCGCTGCACCTCGACGAGAAGCTGACCAGGGCCGAGTTCCAGCGGCTGACCGCCGACCTGCTCGAGCGGACCAAGGGCCCGTTCCACCAGGTCATCAAGGACGCCGGCATCAAGATCTCCGACATCGCCCACGTGGTGCTCGTCGGCGGCTCGACCCGCATGCCCGCCGTCTCCGAGCTCGTCAAGGAGCTGACCGGCGGCAAGGAGCCCAACAAGGGCGTCAACCCGGACGAGGTCGTCGCCATCGGCGCCGCCCTGCAGGCCGGTGTGCTCAAGGGTGAGGTCAAGGACGTCCTGCTGCTCGACGTGACCCCGCTGTCGCTGGGCATCGAGACCAAGGGCGGCATCTTCACCAAGATCATCGAGCGCAACACGACGATCCCGACCAAGCGCTCCGAGGTCTTCACCACGGCCGAGGACAACCAGCCGTCGGTGCAGATCCAGGTCTACCAGGGCGAGCGCGAGATCGCCTCTTACAACAAGAAGCTGGCCACCTTCGAGCTGACCGGCATCGCCCCGGCGCCGCGCGGCATCCCGCAGATCGAGGTCACCTTCGACATCGACGCCAACGGCATCGTCAACGTCTCCGCCAAGGACCTGGGCACGGGCAAGGAGCAGACGATGACGATCACCGGCGGCTCCGCGCTGCCGAAGGACGACATCGAGCGGATGATGCGCGAGGCCGAGTCCTACGCCGAAGAGGACAAGAAGCGCCGCGAGGAGGCCGAGGTCCGCAACAACGCCGACGGGCTCGCCTACCAGACGGAGAAGTTCCTCCGCGAGAACGACGACAAGGTCCCCGGCGAGATCAAGACCGAGGTCGAGGAGTCGCTCGCCGAGCTGAAGAAGGCTCTGGAGGGCACCGACACCGACGTCATCCGCAACTCGGCCGAGAAGCTCGCGACCGTCAGCCAGAAGATGGGCTCGGCGATCTACGCGCAGAGCCAGGCCCAGCAGCCCGGCGGCGAGGGCGCCCCGCAGGACGCCGCGGCCGGCGAGCAGCAGAAGGCCGATGACGACGTGGTCGAGGCCGAGATCGTCGACGAAGACCAGCCGAAGAAGGACAAGTGATGCCGACGCGTGACAACGGGCACGACGAGCCGGTGATCCGCGACAACCGCAAGATCGACCCGGAGACGGGCCAGGTGCGCGAACGACCGCAGGACCAGGACGCTCCCCCTCCTCCCGCCGCCACCGAGGCGGCGGCGCAGGACGGAGACCTGCTGGCGCAGCTCTCCGAGCGGACGTCCGACCTGCAGCGCCTCCAGGCGGAATACACCAACTACCGCCGGCGGGTCGAACGCGACCGCGGAGCCGTGCGGGAGCAGGCCGTCGCGAGCGCCCTCCAGGAGCTCCTGCCCGTGCTCGACGACATCGGCCGGGCGCGTGATCACGGCGAGCTCACCGGCGGCTTCGCGAAGGTGGCAGAGTCACTGGAAGCGGCCGTCACCAAGCTCGGGCTCAACTCCTTCGGCCAGAAGGGCGACCCGTTCGACCCGACCGTCCACGAGGCGCTGATGCACAGCTACTCGCCGGACGTCACCGAGCCGACCGCGATCGAGGTGCTCCAGCCCGGTTACCGGATGGGTGACCGAGTGCTCCGCCCGGCGCGGGTGGCCGTGGCGGAGCCAGAAGACGCCCCCCCGGCGTCCGACGACGACAACTGACGAAGAACGAAGGGCGATAGATGAGCACCAAGGACTACCTGGAGAAGGACTACTACGCCGTCCTTGGTGTGCCCAAGTCAGCCACGGCCGAAGACATCAAGAAGGCCTACCGCAAGCTGGCCCGGCAATACCACCCCGACACCAACCAGGGCGACGTGGCCAAGGAGACCAAGTTCAAGGAGATCTCCGAGGCCAACGACATCCTGTCCGACAGCAAGCGCCGCAAGGAATACGACGAGGCGCGCGCCCTGTTCGGGTCCGGGGTGGGGGCCCAGCGTCCCGGCAGTGGCGGCTTCCCGTTCGACTTCGGCGACCTGTTCGGGGGCACCGCCAACCAGCAGCAGCAGGGCCACGGGGCGGGTGAGCGGCTCGGCGACCTGTTCGGCGGGCTGTTCAACCGCGGTGGCGGCGGCTCGGCCCGTACGACCAGCGCCACCAGGCCGCGACGTGGCCAGGACGTCGAGTCCGAGGTCACGCTCACGTTCTCCGAAGCGGTCGACGGCTCCACGGTGTCGCTCAGAATGACCAGCTCGGCCGCCTGCACGGCCTGCAGCGGCACCGGGGCCAAGGCCGGCACCACCCCGCGGGTCTGCCCGACCTGTGAGGGCACGGGGGCGGCCAGCCGCAACCTGGGCAACTTCGCCTTCTCCGAGCCCTGCCGCGACTGCAAGGGCCGCGGCCTGCTCGTGGACGACCCCTGCCCCGTGTGCGAGGGCAGCGGCCGGGCCAAGAGCACCCGCAACATCCAGGCGCGCATCCCCGCGGGGGTGGCCGACGGACAGCGGGTCAAGCTCAAGGGCAAGGGCGCTCCGGGCGAGAACGGCGGCCCGGCCGGCGACCTCTACATCCTCACGCACGTCAAACCGCACGCCGTCTTCGGCAGGACGGGCGACAACCTGACCATCACCGTGCCGGTGACCTTCTCCGAGGCCGCGCTCGGCGCCGAGATCAAGGTGCCGACACTCAAGGGGCTGCCGGTCACGCTGCGTATCCCGACGGGCACGCCCAACGGCCGCACGTTCAGGATCCGTGGCAGAGGCGTCGCCCGCAAGGACGGCACCAAGGGCGACCTGCTCGCCACCGTCGAGGTGCTCGTCCCCAAGACACTGGACGACAAGTCCCGCGAGCTCCTCACGGAGTTCAACACCGCGACGGCGGGCGAGGACCCGCGGGCTGATCTCATACAGAGAGCCAGAAGCGAGTAGCCGATGGACGCCAACTATTTCGACCTGTCAGACGAGACTCCGGTCTATGTGATCTCGGTGGCCGCGCAGCTGTCGGGCCTCCATCCGCAGACCTTGCGGCAGTACGACCGGCTCGGACTGGTCTGTCCAGGCCGCACGGCGGGGCGCGGCCGCCTCTACTCCACCCGCGACATCATCCAGCTCCGCGAGGTCCAGCGGCTCTCCCAGGAGGAGGGCATCAACCTCGCGGGCATCAAGCGGATTCTCGAGCTCGAGAACGAGGCTCTGCGGCTGCGTGAGGAGGTTCACCGCCTCCGCGCCGAGATGCAGATGGTCAGGGCGCTGATCCGCTACGAGCTGCCACCGGGGGCCTAGAACACATGGACTACAAGCTCACCCAGAAGAGCCAGGAAGCTCTCTCCGGGGCCATGCGGCGTGCCGCCGCGGAGGGCAATCCGGAGATCGCGCCCGCCCATCTGCTGACCACGCTGCTCGCCCAGACGGGCGGCACCGCCATACCTCTGCTCGAAGCCGTCGGCGCCGACTGGAAGACGCTGCGCGCCAAGGCCGAGGAGCAGCTCGCCGGGCTGCCGAAAGCGCAGGGCTCCACCGTGAGCGCGCCGTCGAGTTCCCGCCAGCTGCTCACCGTGATCAACACCGCGGCGCAACGGGCCAAGCGGCTCGAAGACGAGTACGTCTCCACCGAGCACCTGCTCGTCGGCCTGGCCACCGACGGCGGCCAGGCGGCCGAGCTGCTGAAGTCCCAGGGTGCGACGCCGCAGGCGCTGCTCGACGCCTTCGAGAAGGTACGCGGTCACGCCCGTGTCACCAGTGAGACGCCCGAGGACACCTACCAGGCGCTGGAGAAGTACGGCGTCGACCTGACCGAGCGGGCCCGGGGCGGCAAGCTCGACCCGGTCATCGGCCGCGACTCCGAGATCCGCCGGGTCGTGCAGGTGCTGTCGCGGCGCACCAAGAACAACCCGGTGCTGATCGGCGAGCCCGGCGTCGGCAAGACGGCCGTCGTCGAGGGCCTGGCCCAGCGCATCGTGGCCGGCGACGTGCCCGAGTCGCTGCGTAACAAGCGGCTCATCTCGCTCGACCTCGGCGCGATGGTCGCGGGCGCCAAATACCGCGGCGAGTTCGAGGAGCGGCTCAAGGCCGTGCTCTCCGAGATCAAGGAGAGCGACGGGCAGATCGTCACGTTCATCGACGAGCTGCACACGGTCGTCGGGGCGGGCGCCGCCGAGGGCGCGATGGACGCCGGCAACATGCTCAAGCCCATGCTGGCCCGCGGCGAGCTGCGCATGATCGGCGCCACGACGCTCGACGAATACCGCGAGCGCATCGAGAAGGACCCCGCGCTGGAGCGCCGCTTCCAGCAGGTCTACGTCGGCGAGCCCACGGTCGAGGACACGATCGCGATCCTGCGCGGGCTCAAGGGCCGCTACGAGGCCCACCACCAGGTCCAGATCGCCGACAGCGCGCTGGTCGCCGCCGCCACACTCTCCGACCGCTACATCACCAACCGTTTCCTGCCCGACAAGGCCATCGACCTGGTCGACGAGGCCGCCTCCCGGCTGCGTATGGAGATCGACTCGCGTCCCGTCGAGATCGACCAGCTCCAGCGCAACGTCGACCGGATGAAGATGGAGGAGCTGGCCCTTTCCAAGGAGACCGACGAAGCCTCCATCCAGCGGCTCGAACGCCTGCGCAAGGAGCTGGCCGACCGCCAGGAGGAGCTCAACGCCCTCGTCGGCCGCTGGGAGCTGGAGAAGGCCGGCCTCAACAAGGTCGGCGAGCTGAAGAAGCAGCTCGACGAGGCCAGGAGCGGCGCCGAGCGGGCGCAGCGCGACGGCGACTTCGAGGCCGCCTCCCGGCTCATGTACGCCGAGGTGCCGCGCCTGGAGCAGGCCCTGCAGGCCGCCTCCGAGGCCGCGACGCCCGACCACGCCATGGTCAAGGAGGAGGTCGGCGCCGACGACATCGCCGAGGTCATCTCCTCCTGGACGGGCATCCCGGCGGGCCGCCTGCTGGAGGCTGAGACGGCCAAACTGCTGCGGATGGAGGAGGAGCTGGGGCGGCGCCTCATCGGGCAGCAGCAGGCCGTACAGGCCGTCTCGGACGCCGTACGCCGGAGCCGGGCCGGGATCTCCGACCCCGACCGGCCCACGGGCTCGTTCCTGTTCCTCGGCCCGACGGGTGTCGGCAAGACCGAGCTGGCCAAGGCGCTGGCGGAGTTCCTGTTCGACGACGAGCGGGCGATGACCCGCATCGACATGAGCGAATACTCCGAGAAGCACAGCGTCGCCCGGCTCGTCGGCGCGCCTCCCGGCTACGTCGGCTACGAGGAGGGCGGCCAGCTCACCGAGGCCGTCCGGCGGCGGCCCTACACGGTCGTGCTGCTCGACGAGGTGGAGAAGGCCCATCCCGAGGTCTTCGACATCCTGCTGCAGGTGCTCGACGACGGCCGGCTGACCGACGGCCAGGGCCGTACCGTCGACTTCCGCAACACGATCCTGATCCTCACCTCCAACATCGGCTCGCAGTTCCTGGTCGACCCCAAGCTGGCGAACGGCGCCAAGCGCGAGGCCGTGATGGGCGCGGTGCGCAACTCGTTCAAGCCGGAGTTCCTCAACCGGCTCGACGACGTGATCCTGTTCGACGCGCTCGGCTCGGAAGAGCTGACGCGCATCGTCGACCTCCAGGTCGACCGCCTGGCCCAGCGGCTGGCCGACCGCCGGCTCACGCTGGAGGTCACCGACGCGGCCCGCGAATGGCTGGCGCTCACCGGCTACGACCCCATGTACGGGGCGCGCCCGCTGCGCCGCCTGGTCCAGTCGGCGATCGGCGACAAGCTGGCCAAGGCCGTGCTGTCGGGCGAGGTCGTGGACGGCGACCGGGTCCTGGTGGACCTCGGCGACGACGAGCTCTCCATCGGCCGCGGCTGAGGTCTGAGCTGAGGTCTGATACGTGACGCCCGGGAACCGGTTGGTTTCCGGGCGTCGGCGTTCACCGGCAGGTGGGCAGGCTCACGCCACCACCGGGCCGGTCACGTCCGCCTTCTCGTGGCGTCCCTTCTCAGGACACCAGGGCGTCGAGGTCGTCTTCCGGTAGACCGAGGTCCACCCTGATGCGATAGCGGGTACGCAGCAGAGCCACGTGCTCGGGGTCGTCCTCGTCGCAGGCCAGCACCGCCTGGGTCGCCCACTCGTGCCCAGCCCGCAGGTCACCGTAGGCGACCAGGGTCTCGGCGATCGTGTGGGCGGTCGCCGTGGTGGCTCTGCCCTCCGCACGGATGGTCTCGATGACCTCCCTAGCCTCGTCCGGCCGGTCGAGCTCGAAGAGCGTGTCGGCTATGCCGGCTCGCGGATCGATGCTCGACTCGCCACCGTCCTCCATCGCACGCTGGAAACACTCCATCGCACGCGCGGGCTGTCCCGCCGCCCGCCATTCCTCGGCGGCCAGGACCAGGATGGATGCCCTGGAAACGTCGCCCGTCGAATAGCCGAGCGCGACGTCGTACAGCCGCTTGGCCAGCGAACCGTGGTCGTCGGCCAGCAGTGCCTGCTCTAGCAGGCGATCAAGGTGCTCACGGGTCACATGCGCCACACCGCGAGACTACCGAGCCGCTTGCGGTTTTGCCCGGTCAATACACATCGCGGATCTCGCACAGGTTAGGCAACGTAGCGTTAAAGTGTGACTACAGTAAGCGTGTCTGTGCTGGTCGAAGGGGATATTACCGTCGCGCTCGTCCGCTAGTGGAGGGAGTCGCGATGGGCCTGTCCAGGCAGATGACCTTCATTTTGGTCTGCCTCGTCGTGCTGTCCGCCGTGATTCCCGGTGCGGTGGGCTACCTTTCGGCCCGTCTGGAGGCCATCGAATCGGCGGAGCGAAACCTGCACGCGCTTGAGGCGAGGCTGCACACCAGGATGGTCAGGGAGGCCCGTGACGCACGGTCGGTGACGTTCCTGACACCGTGCGCGCCGGGCACCGACACCTCTCGCACCCAGCTGCGAGAGCCGCCCGCCACCGCGCTCGTCCCGGAATCGGGCGACCGGCTCCAGTCCAGGTACGACCCGCGCGGCTCGACCCCCGCCTGGCTGCCGGAGCTCCTCAGAGAGCTACGCGCGGCCCACTGAACGGCCCGGCAGCCCGACGCCTCACGCGGGCCAGGACTTGAGCTGGCGGGACAGGAAGCCGCGGATCAGCTGCTTGGCCGCCTCGATGATCTCCGGCGCGCCGTCCGGATCGCGGCGGAAGGCCAGCTTCAGCACCGCGTCGCCCGCTTCGACCGCGACCAGAACGGCCATGTCGAGCTCCTGGCTGTCGGCCAGCCCGAACTCCTTCAGCAGCAGCCCGCGCAGCCGCCCGGCGATCACCATGTTGTTGTCGGAGTCGGAGTCGAGCAGGTTGAGGTCGACCACGTCGCCGAAGCGCAGGTTCCTGAACCCGGGCACGCTCCGGTGCATGTCGACGAACTCGTCGATGATCGCGTCGACCGCCTCCCACCAGCCGCGGTAGTCCTCTTCGAGGAACCGGCGGCCGACCCGGGAGACGAACTGCTCGACGTTGCGCCGGGTCAGCTCCTGCGTGATGGCTCGCTTGTCGGGAAAGAACTGGTAGACCGACCCGATCGCGACGCCGGCTCGCTCGGCGATGCGGGTGGTGGAGAGCCCCTCGTAGCCGATCTCGTCGAGCAGCTCGGCGCACGCGTCGAGCATCCGCTCGACGCGGCGGGCACTGCGGCGCTGCGTCGGCCGTCGCCGGAGCGATTTGGGCGCTGCGCAGCCGTCTTCAATCATCGGGGAGGACACGTGCTCCATCTTCCCCCCAAGTGCACGATCGTTACCTGGCGAATGGCGGATTTCTCGTGACGGAGGTCACTCTCGCGAACCGCCGCAGCGCTCCCGGCGAGATCCTCGACAGCGCGTAGCCGATCTTCCCTTCCGCGTTGACCGGCACAACCGCCTGGTCACGGTGTACGGCGCGCAGGATATGAGCGGCGACGCGCTCGGGCGGATAGCCGCGGCGGGCCAGCCCCCGTTCGGCCGACTCCCTCATGTCCGGACCGACGTACGTGGCGTTGCGCGCGATGGGCGTGGACACGAAACCGGGGCAGATCACGCTGACCCCGATGCCCTGTCCGGCCAGCTCCGCTCTCAGGCAGTCGCTCAGCATCTTCACCGCCGCCTTCGAGGTCGAGTAGGCGGGCAGCAGTCGCGACGGCACGAACGCGGCCGCCGAGGCGATGTTGATGATGTGGCCGCCTTCTCCGCGTTCGACCATCTGCGCGGCGAACAGCCGGCAGCCGTGGATGACGCCCCACAGGTTGACGTCGAGGGTCCTGCGCCAGTCGTCGAGCGAGTGGTCGAGGAACGGCCCGCTGACCGCGATCCCGGCATTGTTCACCACAATGTCCGGCACGCCATGCTCAGCGCGGATGTTTCCGGCGAAGTCTTCCATCTGGGCGGGGTCGGCGACATCGACTCGTACGGCGTGTGCCGTACCGCCGAGGTCCTTGGCGATGCCGTCAGCGGTACGGGCCGCCGCTTCGCGATCGAGGTCCGCGCAGACGACCTCGGCGCCGTGCGCGGCGAAGGCCCGCGCGGTGGCGCGCCCGATGCCGCTGCCCGCACCGGTGATCACCACCAGCTGCCCGTGAAAGGCCTTGCGGCCCTCTTCGACGCGGGCCCCGCGCAGGCTCCTGGTGGGCGCGCCGCCGTCGGCGTGGCCGGCGAACTCGGCGATCATCCTGGCGATGACGTCGGGGTGGCTGCGCTGGACCCAGTGCCCGGCCGCGATCTTGCGGTGCCAGAACTCGGGAACCCCCTGCCCCAGCGAGGCCAGCAGCGCCGGGGAGACGAACGGATCCCGGGTGGCCTCGATGAGCTGGACGGGCACGGCGACGCTCGGACCGCCGACGTCGCCGCCCCCGGCCATGTTGCTCCGGTAGAGGTGCAGCCCGTTGCGGGCGTCGCTCCTCAGGGTGCCGGCCGGGTGGCCCGGCCTGGGCTCAAGGCCCTCGCCCCGCCGCATCGACCGCTCCAGGACCCGCGGCATGAACGTGCTCCAGGCCAGCTCGGGCAGCACCGGGAGCCGGAAGGCGCCGATGTACCAGGACTTGGCCGCCTGCGACAGGACGTCGCGCCGCCTGCCGTGCCGCATGAAGTGGCGTGCCTGCGCGAGCCCCGGACCGCCGAAGCTGGTGAAGGAGGCGATGCGGTCCCGGATGCCGGGCCGGGTCACGGCGTCCCAGCCCTGCAGCGAGCCCCAGTCGTGCCCGACGAGGTGGACGCGGGGCTTGCCGATCGCGTCGAGCACCGCCGCCAGATCGCCCGCGAGCCGGTGGAGGGCGTAGTCGCGGGTGTGGCGCGGGGCCGTCGAGTCGCCCGCGCCGCGTACGTCGTAGCGGACCACGTGGAAGCGGTCGCGCAGGCGCTCGGCGACCTCGTCCCAGACCCGGTGCGTGTCCGGATAGCCGTGGACGAGCAGAATCGTGGGGTGGCCGGGATCGCCTTCCTCGAAGACCGCCAGCCGTACGTCATCGAACTCGACCCAGCGCATGGCGACCTCCTATTGGACGTGGAGTCCAATGATAGATCTCGTCAAGGGCGGGCTGCCAGCCCCGTACATGATCGCAGTGCCCGCCACTCGGCCACCGCCTGTGTCTTGGCCGTGCCCGTCATCGGGATCGGTATGCCCCCCTGGATGGTGGCGGGCGTCCACTGGTCTTTGAGCACCTTGCGGCCCTTGATGGTGAGCGTCAGCACGCCGGTCCTGCCGGTGGTGCCGGGCGTGGAGTTGTAGAAGACGAAGTTGCCCAGGCCGTAGCTGACGTAGGCGTTGCCGATGTACCCGGCGCCGAGCAGGATGTGCGCGTGACCGCCGACCACCACGTCGGCGCCCGCCTTGACCAGCTTCGGGCCGAGTGCGAGCTGCGCAGGGTTGGGGCACTTCTGCATCTCGGTGCCCCAGTGCAGGTGCACGATGACGGTGTCGGAGTTCTTGCGCGCCTGCCGTACGGCCTGGAGCAGGCGGTCCTCGTCCTTGGCCGACGCGAGCCCGCCCTTGGTGGACGTCGCGGTCCACGCCTGGATGAACTCGGCGTCGAGCACCTGAGTGGCCCCGATGATGGAGACCCGGTTGCCGTTGACGGTCTTCCTGTACGGCTTGTAGGCCTGGGTGGAGTTCGCCCCGATGCCCACGATCGGGAACTTGCTCCGCTTGATCTCCCCCAGCGAGTCGGCGAGCCCGGTCTCCATGTAGTCCATGCCGTGGTTGTTGGCCATCGACGCCACGTCGACCCCGGCGGCCTTCAGCGCGGCGAACGCCGTGGGGGGCGCCCTGAACGTGTACTGCTTGCCGGGCGCGGGCGTGCCACCCGTCGTGATCGCCGTCTCCAGGTTGACCATCGCCAGGTCGGCCCCGCGCAGCACCTGCGCGATCGGCCCGAGCGCCGTGCGCGGCGCGGCGAGCCGGTTACGGAGCCCGCCCTCGAAGTGCACGTCCCCGCCGAACGCGATCGTGTACGGCTTCCGCGCGGGGGCGGCGGGGGCGGTGGTGACGGCCACGTCCTTCGGTTTCTCCGCCGCCTGTTCGCTCTTCGGCGGCGGCTCCGACTTGGCCGCCGAGCACGCGGCGGCCGAGGCCAGCATGACGGCGAGGGGCACCGCGAGGAGGGGGCGGGGGACTCTCATGTGCGGCTACTTCCGCTCGATCCTGACTTTCAGCCATCGAGCATGCCATGCGCGGAGGAATCGCGCGCGGCCCTAGGGGCGCTGACCTTCGGTCATGAGGCGGGTCATGGCGTCGAGGCACCGCTGGTCCTGCGGCGAGTAGACGATCATGCGGGTCTCCGGTGCCGACGAGAGGTGGAAGCTGGTCGTGCTGAAGCCGATCCGGCCCATCTCAGGGTGCTCGTACGTCTTCACCCGCGGCCCGGGCTCGGCCACGTCCTGCCTGGCCCACAGCCTGGCGAACTCGGCGCTCTCCGCGGCGAGCCGCCGGACGAAGTCCTGCCAGCACGGGTCGTCGGCGTGGCGGCTGTAGGCGCCCCGGAAGACGGCGACGGCGCGCGGCAGCTCGTGGTCGCGGTTGACGAGCATGGTCG
Source organism: Nonomuraea aurantiaca (assembly GCF_020215705.1). Taxonomy (GTDB): domain Bacteria; phylum Actinomycetota; class Actinomycetes; order Streptosporangiales; family Streptosporangiaceae; genus Nonomuraea; species Nonomuraea aurantiaca. The sequence continues at coordinate 166,148 of NZ_JAIWNB010000021.1, forward strand.
TCCACGAAGGGCTGACGAACGTCTGCCAGAGCGAGTTGCGCTCGCCCTCCGGGGCGTTGACGATCTCGGGGAAGATCGTCGCGTAGGCGGGGTTCCAGGCCAGCACGTCGCAGCGGCTGTTGGTGATGCACGCGGGCATCACGCCGAGCTGGTCGAGTATGGCCTGCATCTCCGGCGTCACCGGAGTGGAGCCGGCCAGGACGGGGGTGCCCGGCTGGCCGGCCAGCCGGTAGAGGTGCTCCCGCTCGGCGGTGTCGAGCCGGAGCGTGCGTGAGATCGCGTCGAGCACCTGGCTGCTGGCGTTGATCGGCCGCCCCTGCTCCAGCCACGTGTACCAGGTGATGCCCACCCCGGCGAGCTGGGCGACCTCCTCGCGGCGCAGGCCGGGCGTACGCCTGCGGGGTCCCGGCGCCAGATCGACCATCTCAGGGGTGATCCGCTCGCGCCGGGTGCGCAGGAACGCCGACAGATCGGAGCGCCTTGCCTCTGTCACGGTCACCCCTTCACTATGGTGGAACGGGCGTAAGTCATCCAGGTAGCAGTAATACCAGTATAAAGGGGCTCTCGTTACTGGTACTGGTTTGCCGCCAGACTCGATCTATGACGCAATCCGCTCCTGTCGCTCCCCCGATCCCGGCCGTACAGCCGGAGAAGGGCAAGGCCAGCGGGCTGCTCCTGGCGATCATCCTCGTAGGGCAGTTCCTGGCCATCTTGAACGTCAACATCGTCAACGTGGCCACCCCGACCATCGAGGCCGATCTGCACTCATCAGGTGCCGGGCTGCAGATGATCGTGGCGGGATACACCATCGTCTACGCCGTCTTGTTGATCACCGGCGCCCGGCTCGGCGACCTGCTCGGCTACCGCAAGGCCTTTCTCGCCGGGCTCGCCTTCTTCACGCTCACCACGCTGGGCGCGGGGCTCGCCCCCACGACCGGCACGCTGGTCGCCGCCCGGCTCGCCCAGGGCGCCGGGGCGGCGCTGATGATGCCCCAGGTCATGACGCTGATCCAGCACAACTACCAGGGCGCGGCCAGAGGCCGGGCGCTGGGCCTGTGGTCGGCGGTGGTGAGCGGCGGCATCGTGGTCGGCCAGGCGCTCGGCGGGATTCTGCTCGGGCTCGGCGCCGGCTGGCGGATCGTCTTCCTCGTGCTGGTGCCGATCGGCGCGCTGCTGTTGGTCGCGGGCCTCCGGGTGCTCCCCGCCGACCACGGCGGCGGCCAGGGCGGGCTCGACCCGTGGGGTCTGGTGAGCCTGTCGGCCGCCGTGCTGCTGTTCGTGGTGCCGCTCGTGCTGGGCAGGGACCTCGGCTGGCCGCTGTGGGGCTGGGCCTCGATGGCGCTGAGCGCGGTGGTCTTCGTGGTGTTCGTCCGCGTCGAGCGCTGGGTGACCAGCCGCGGCGGGCGCCCGCTGGTCAACGCGCGCGTGCTGCGCGCGCCCGGCATGCGGCCGGGGCTCGCCGTGCTGCTGCTCGGGCCGGCCACCTGGGGCGCGTTCCTGTTCACCTCGGCGCTGCACCTTCAGGGCGACCTGCGCCTGTCGCCGCTGGCCTCGGGCATGATGCTCGTGCCCTGCGCGCTGGCGTTCGCGCTCGTGGGGCTCTGCTGGCCGCTGCTGCCGCCCGGCCTCCAGCGCTCGCTCGTGCCCTTCGGCTACGTGGTGGCTGCGCCGGCCTACCTGGGTCTTGGGCTCGCCTCCGGAGGCGGCGTCCTGTACGCGGTCATGAGCGCGCTCATCGGCGCCGGACTCGGCGTGCAGGTCGCGGTGACCAACATGGCGACCCAGCAGGTGGACGACGTCTACGCCGCCGACGCGAGCGGGGCGCTCCTCACCGTGATGCAGCTCGGCCAGGTGATCGGGGTGTCGACCGTGGGCACGCTCTTCATCTCCCTGAGCCAGGGCGGGGGCACCGGCTCCGCCTCGATGGCGACCGCCGTGGCGCTCGCGGCGCTGGCCGTACTGGCCGGATTGAGCTCGATCTTCTTGGTACGACGCCGCTGAGACTCTTCTTGGTACGACGCCGCTGAGAGCTGCGCCAGCGCTTCTTGGTACGGCGCGGCCAAGACCTGTACCGGTCCTTTGCTTGAATCATTCAGGTTTATCGCTAGCGTGTCCGGATATGGGGGACAACGACCTAATTCGCCAGGCTGGGTTGCGGGTGACCGCGGCCCGCCTGGCGATCATGCGGACCGTGCGCGAAGGCGACCACCTCGACGTGGAAGCCGTCCACCGCGGCGTGCTCGACCGTGTGGGTCAGGTGTCCCTTCAGGCCGTCTACGACTCGCTGCACGCGCTGCACCAGGCCGGACTGCTCCGCAAGATCGAACCCATGGGCAGTCCGGCGCGCTACGAGGCCAGGGTGGGTGACAACCACCACCACCTCGTCTGCCGGCGCTGCGGCGGCATGACCGACGTCGACTGCGCGACGGGGATCGCCCCGTGTCTGGCGCCCGTCGACGCGGCCGGATTCGTCGTGGACGAAGCCGACGTCACCTTCTGGGGCGTCTGCCCGAACTGTCAACGATGATTTTCGGAGGACCGCACTGATGACGAACAGGCCTATCACCACCGACGACGCCGGCCTACCCGCGCCGAGCGACGAGCACTCGCTCTCCGTCGGCCCCAACGGCCCACTTCTTATGCAGGATCACTATCTGATCCAGAAAATGGCGCACTTCAACCGGGAACGTGTTCCCGAGCGCGTCGTACACGCGAAGGGCGGCGGCGCCCACGGCGTCATGCGGATCACCGAGGACGTCAGCCAGTTCACCAAGGCCGGCCTCTTCCAGAAGGGCAAGGAGACCCCGCTCTTCCTGCGCTTCTCGACCGTCGCCGGCGAACTCGGCAGCCCCGACACCGCCCGCGACCCGCGCGGGTTCGCGATCAAGTTCTACACCGAAGAGGGCAACTACGACCTCGTCGGCAACAACACCCCGATCTTCTTCATCCGCGACCCGCAGAAGTTCTCCGACTTCATCCACAGCCAGAAGCGCCGGGCCGACAACCACCTGCGCGACAACAACATGCAGTGGGACTTCTGGACCCTGTCGCCGGAGTCGGCGCACCAGGTCACGTTCCTCATGACCGACCGCGGCATCCCCGCCTCGTGGCGGCACATGCACGGCTTCGGCTCGCACACCTTCCTCTGGTACAACGCCGGGGGCCAGAAGTTCTGGGTGAAGTACCACTTCAGGACCGAGCAGGGCATCAAGAACTACACCGGCGAAGAGGCGGCCGCGCTGCTCGTCGACCCCGACCACCACATCCGCGACCTGCACACGGCCATCGAGGCGGGCGACCACCCCTCGTGGAAGGTGAACGTGCAGATCATGCCGTTCGAAGCCGCGGCCGACTACCGCTTCAACCCCTTCGACCTGACCAAGGTCTGGCCGCACGAGGACTACCCCGAGATCACGATCGGCACGTTCACCCTGAACCGCAACCCGCGAAACTACTTCGCGGAGGTGGAGCAGGCCGGCTTCGAGCCGTCGAACCTGGTGCCCGGCATCGGCGCCTCTCCGGACAAGATGCTGCAGGGCCGCCTGTTCTCCTACCCCGACACGCACCGCTACCGGATCGGCCCCAACTACCTGCAACTGCCGATCAACCAGCCGCGAGCCGCGGTCAACTCCTACAACTTCGACGGCCCGATGTCCTACAGGAACTCACAGGACCCCGTGTACGCCCCCAACAGCGTCAACGGCCCGGCGGCGGACCCGGCGTTGTACGACGGTGAGAACTACCAGGTGGCCGGCGAGATCATCCGGTCCGCGTACACCAAGCACGCCGAGGACGACGACTACGTCCAGCCGCGCGCCCTCTGGGAGAACGTGCTGTCCGAAACGGACCGCGCGCACCTGGTGAGCAACATCGTCGGGCACGCCTCGGCCCCCGAGGTCACCTCGGAGATGAAGCAGCGCGTCGTGGAGTACTGGAACAACATCCACAAGGACCTCGGCCAGGGTGTCTCCCACGGCCTCGGCCTCTCCTGACGCCGTACGCGAAACGGCCCGCGCCGATGTTCTCGTGGCGCGGGCCGTTCCCGTCGTGGGCGGTCCAAATGGAGGGCAGAGGGCTCTTCGGCAGGAGTCGTCAGACCGTACTCCGCGGTTGAGGACCGATCCTCTGCTTCGAACCGGGTGTGGCTGGTTGATCTTCAAGGCGGTTCGGGCCAAGATATGAAGATCTTCGGATCTCGCGTACAAGGTCGAGCTGGAGTGCGTGGCGGCCCTGATGGTGTTGTGCTAGCAACCTGCCAGGGCCGTTTTTCATGAAGCGGTAGCGGCAAGCGAGTTCAGGTCGAACTCGCCGTCACGGACCCCGGCCGTGAAGGCGGCCCATTCACTCGGCGTGAAGACCAGAACGGGGCCGTCCTGCTCCTTGCCGTCTCGCAAAGCGACGTTTCCGTCGGCAAGGGGCGCGACTTCGACGCAGCTGCTCGCGCCGTTGCAGAAGCTGCTCTTCTGCCAGGTCGCTACCACGGGATCGATGTACATTTTCTCCCCAAACGGGCGAAAGGGGCACCATTGCCCCTTGTTATGATCTTTGTCGCTAGCCTCGCCACATCATCGCCTTGCGCTGGATGAGGACACGTGACTCGTCCTCGTCAAGCGCTTGGGACTTGATGTAGTCGAAGGCCGTCTCATATCCAGCCACACGTTCGAGATCCTCGACGAAGTTGGCCGTGTAGAGCTGCTCCAGGTATACAACATCGTCGAATTCCGCGAACTTCAGGTGGATGAACGCCCCCGTGTTGACGGGGTGCAGCGCATCCGTCGCCAGCACCTGCACGCTGACGTGCGGCAACAGCGACATCTCCAGGAGATGCTCCATCTGCGCACGCATGACCGAGGGCTCACCGAAACGACGCATCAGCGCCGGCTCGTCGATCACGAAACGTAGCTGGGACGGCTGCGGGCGGTGCAACACCCGCTGCTGCCGATCCAGGCGCGCCTCGACCCGGCTCCGGACACCGCTGTGCGTGATCCGTGAGATGCCACGGACGGAGAGGACGACCTCCCGTGCGTAGTCCTCAGTCTGGAGGAGACCAGGCACGATCTGGGGTTCCCAGTTGCGCTGGAATGTCGCCTCCGCTTCCAGCCCGAGGAATCTTGTGTATTCCTCCGGGAGGGCGTCTTCGTAATCTTCCCACCACCCACGCTGATCCGCATCCCTCAGCAGGGCGAAGAGTTCGTCACGTTTCTCACTGTCGATCTTGTAGAGCTCTGCCATTGCCTTGATGTCCTCGGCACTTGGCATCGTCTTGGCCGCTTCGATCCGGCTGATCTTGCTGGGACTCCAGCCCAGATCGCTGGCCACCCTGGCCCCCGTCAGCTTCTTTCGTTCGCGGAGGAGGCGTAGCTCTTGACCGAGTCTGAGCCTGCGAACAGTCGGACTGCCCTGCTGCGATGGCACCGTCCACTCTCCTCGTCGGGAATGAAGGTGAAGGTGTAACGGGGGAAGGCCACTTAGCCGTTCGGTCAATCTTACACTGCAACTTGCATGAGTACTGCCGCTGAGGCTTGCCGTAAGGGTTTCACGGAGTGAGCGTAAGGGGCAAGAGGGAGCCCAATCCCGAGGGGAAGAGGCTCCCCCCACCTGCTCTTGACCCAGGGCACCTGACAGTTGCCGTGCAAGTTGCACCCACAGATGCACCCAAAATATCAAGCAAGGACCAAGAAAACTAAATCTTCTCTTGCTGAATGTATTGCACCCGGCCCATCCGGGAGAGACGATCGAGCTCTGGAAGGTAACCGACGGATGGGGGCCGAGATGACGACACGGCCTACCACACCGGGCCTACCGCTCTTTATCGCTGGCGGCCACGCGGGCCGCACCTCCGGCAACGTCGCCGTCCCGGACTTGAATCTCTGCCCCAGGGAGGCCGCTTGCCGGAAGGACCCCGCACGCATCTGACTGACCACCGCGAATGTCGCTCATTCGAGCATGGAGAAACGCCAAGAAGCCGGACCCAGGCTGACCACCTATTAGCCGCTCAAAAGGGCTGCCACCCTGCGGCGACACCGGTCATCAGCCTGCGATCCGGCGAAAGAACCCACCTCGAGTAATGCCGCGAAAGAGGTGTTCCATGTACTCACAAGGTACCAAGGGACTCAGCCGAATCAAGACCCGGATCCGGGAACTCATGGCATGGGCGGATCGAGAGATCTGCATGGAGCCGGATGAGTTCGCCTACCGGCGCGGCTGGACCGTCGCCAAGACCGGATTCGGCGCCCGTCGCTACCGCGACCCCCGATTCGACCAGCTCACGATCCCCTCCCGAATCGCCGAGGAGGTGTCCTGAGATGTCGAGGAACCCGCGTAACCAGATCTACCCCGCCAACGAGGACCTGCCGCCCGCCCGTACCGGGCTGCCGGCCAGGCTCTGGCGGATCCGTACCGAGTTGCTGCTGATCGGAGCGCTCGGCCTGGTGGTGCTGACCCTGCTGGGCGCCACCCAGCAGGGCCGGTGGTGGCCGTTCATCATGCTGACCAGCGCGATCTCCGCGCCCGCGGTGACCAGGACCGGCCGCAACTGGGTGGCGGCGCACTTCTGGTGCGTGGCGTCCCGGCACCGGCTGCAGAAGACCTGCCTGGAGACCACCATGCACACCCGCGCGGGCCGGATCCCGCTGGTGTTGTGGATCACGCCCACACGTACGGGCGAGAAGGCCCTGGTGATGACCAGGGCGGGCATCTCCGCCGCGGAGTTCGAGGCTTACGCCGAGGAGATCGCGGCGGCGTGCTGGGCCAGGAGCGCCAACGTCTACCGGCACCGCAAATGGGCGCACCTGCTGATCGTGGAGATCGTCCGGCGTGACGAGCTGCCCGGCGCCGCCTCCCCCGGACTCGACCGGCTCTACGGCCGCTCCTGGGCCTCTCTGAGGACCGACCTCGAGGAGCCCCCTGATCTGGCCAGGCCGTTCGCCCTGCCGCAGGTCGGCTGACGATCTGCCGATGACCTGGAGAGTGGCGGCTCGGGCCTGGGCCGAACGCTCTCCAGTGCAAGCCCCGGAGACCGCGGGGGCTCCGGGGCTTCCCCATGGGTGCCGTACGAGCCAAGATGAGTTCAACCGACGAACTCAGGAGCCGTGATGACGTCGACCGTTCACCGGACCTGTCCCCTGTGCGAGGCCGTGTGCGGCCTGACACTCACCCTCGACGAGGGCGGGCACGTGACGAGCGTGCGGGGCGACAAGGACGACCCGTTCAGCAAGGCCTTCATCTGCCCCAAGGGCGCCAGCCTGGGCCGCCTGGACGAGGACCCCGACCGGCTGCGCAAGCCGCTGATCAGGGAGGGCGAGCTCTGGCGCGAGGTCGGCTGGGACGAGGCGTTCGCCGCCGTCAAGCAGGGCCTCGACCAGGTCACGGAGCGGCACGGCCGCCAGTCGGTCGGCGTCTATCTCGGCAACCCCAACGTGCACAACATGGCGGGCCAGCTCTACGGCACGCCGCTGCTCAAGTCCCTCGGCACCCGCAACATCTTCTCGGCCAGCACCGCCGACCAGATGCCCAAGCACGTCGCCAGCGGGCTGATGTTCGGCCATCCGCTCGCCGTCCCGGTGCCGGACCTCGACCGGACCGACTACCTGCTCATGCTGGGCGCCAACCCGCTGGAGTCCAACGGCTCGCTGTGCACCGCGCCCGACTTCCCCGGCCGGCTCAAGGCGCTGCGCGCCCGCGGCGGCCGGCTCGTCGTGGTCGACCCCCGCCGCACCAGGACCGCCGGACTGGCCGACGAGCACGTGTTCGTACGGCCGGGCACCGACGCCTACCTGCTCTTCGGGATCGCGCACACGCTCCTCGCCGAGGACCTGACCACGGTGTCCCACGAGGTCAACGGCCTGGACGAATTACGCGAGGCGGCCAAGCACTTCCCGCCCGAGGTGGTGTCCCGCCGCACCGGCGTGCCCGCCGAGGTGATCGTCCGGCTGGCCAGGGAGCTGGCGGCGGCCAGGACGGCGGCCGTCTACGCCAGGATCGGCACGTGTACGGCCGAGTTCGGCACGCTGGCCCAATGGCTGGTGGACGTGCTCAACGTGCTGACCGGCAACCTCGACCGGCCCGGCGGCGCGATGTTCGCCAAGCCCGCCACCGAGTTCGGCCTGGGCCGCCGGCCCTACACGGTGGGCCGGTGGAAGAGCCGGGTCAGGGGCCTGCCCGAGGCCAACGGCGAGTTGCCGGTCGCCACGCTCGCCGACGAGATCGAGACGCCCGGCGACGGGCAGGTCCGGTTCCTCCTCACCGTGGCGGGCAATCCGGTGCTCTCCGCGCCGCACGGCCCCCGGCTCGACGCGGCCTTCGGGCGGCTCGACTTCATGGTCAGCGTCGACCCCTATCTCAACGAGACCACCAAGCACGCGCACGTCATCCTGCCGCCGCCGCGCGCCCTCCAGTCGGGGCACTACGACTTCGCCCTGCTCAACTTCGCGGTGCGCAACTACACCCGCTACTCGCCGCCGTCGCTGCCCCTGGACGGGCAGCCGTCGGAGGCGCAGATCCTGGCCAGGCTGACCATGATCGCCTCCGGGCAGGAGGGCGATCTCGATGAGTTCGTCCTCGACCAGATGCTGCGCAAGGCGGTCGACCTGCCGGGCTCGGGCGTGGAAGGGCGCGACGTGGCCGAGCTGCGGGCCGCGCTCGAAGGCGATTGCGGGGCCGAGCGCCGGCTCGACCTGATGCTCAAGCTTGGCCCGTACGGAAAGTGGGCGGGCAAGGGCGACCTGTCGCTGCGCAAGCTGCTCGACAACCCGCACGGGCTGGACCTCGGCCCGCTGGAGCCCCGGCTGGGCGAGGTGCTGAGGACCGCCTCCGGGGTGATCGAGCTCGCGCCGCCGCAGCTCATCGAGGACGTGGAGCGGCTGCGCGGCGGGCTGGAGCAGGAGCCGCCGGAGATCGTCCTGATCGGGCGGCGCCACCTGCGCTCCAACAACAGCTGGCTGCACAACGTGGGCTCGCTGGTCGGCGGCAGCAACACCTGCACGCTCCAGATCAACCCGGCCGACGTGGCCAGGCTCGGACTGGACGGGGAGGCCCTGGTCCGCTCGGCCACGGGAGAGCTCAGGGTGCCGCTCGAACCCACCGACACCATCATGCCCGGCGTGGTCAGCCTGCCCCACGGCTGGGGACACGCGGGCAGCGCTCAGCTGGTCGCCGCCGAGCACGCGGGGGTCAGCGCGAATGTGCTGACCGATGAGTCGGCAATAGACGTTCCGTCGGGAAATGCCGTGTTCAATGGGGTTCCGGTGACGATTTTGCCAACCGGGGTGATCACCGCACATTAAGGTGTCGCGCGTGACTATCGCACCAGAAGAGGACCGCCTGACCGCCCAGATCGCCTTCGCCGTCGAGATCGACAAGTTGAAGCGGATCATCCGCCGCAACCATCTCATGGACGGCTCACGGCGAGAGAACGACGCAGAGCACTCCTGGTACGTAGGCATGCTGGCCATGGTCCTGGGCGAGCACGCGCCACCCGGGACGGACATCCAGCGGGTGGTGTCCATGCTGCTCGTGCACGACCTGGTCGAGATCGACGCCGGTGACACCTTCATCTATGACACGGCCGCGGTGGCCGCCCAGCCCGACGCGGAGCGGGCCGCCGCGGACCGCATCTTCGCGCTGCTCCCGGGCGAGCAGGGGGCGGCGATGCGGGCGCTCTGGGACGAGTTCGAGGCCCGGGAGACGCCGGAGGCGAAGTTCGCCCGAGCGCTCGACCGCTTCGCGCCGATCCTGGCCAACCACCACACCGAGGGCGGCACCTGGCCGCTGTTCAAGGTGACGGCCGCGCAGGTCAAGGAGAAGGTACGGCTCATCGAGGACGGCTCGCCGTCGCTCGGGGCGTACGCGCTCGAGCTGGTCGAGCTCTCCATCGCCAGGGGACACCTGTCCGAGTGATGCCCTTATGGCCGGGGTAGGGGACATGTCGTGAAAGAGAAAGTACGAGCGAGAAGGCGGCAGTCGCGGCGTTTCGTAGGGCCGGTCGCCCTGGCTGACCGGCTCGAGAGGTCCAAAGTCATGGACCAGCCGATCCGGGTGCTGGCCAAGGCCATACGCGACGGGATCCGGCCGGGACGGCTGCGCGACTGGCTGCACGGCGTGCCCACGGGCAAACCGCTGCACCCGCCGCTCGCCACCTTCAGCCTGGGCTGCTGGATGTCCACCGCGGTGCTCGACTGGACCAACGCCGAGCCCCGGGCCGCGCGGCTGCTGCTGGCCACGGGCCTCGGCAGCGCGCTGCCCACCGCGGCCGCCGGCCTGACCGACTGGTCGTCTCTCCATCGCGAGCAGCAGCGGGTCGGGTTCGTCCACATGCTGTCGAACGTGACCGCGCTGGGCTTCTTCTCCGCCTCGCTCATGGCCAGGCTGCGCGGGAACGAGCGCACCGGCAAGATGCTGACCGTCGCCGGTCTGAGCGTCGGCGGTCTCGGCGCCTACCTGGGCGGGAACCTGGCTTACCGGCAGGCGGCGGGCGCCAACCATGCGCCCCAGGTCACCCATCTCGTGCCGCTGGGCTGGCACGACCTCTGCCTGGTCAACGACCTGCCGCCGGACCGTCCCGTGTCGCGGCGGCTCGGCTACATCCAGCTCTTCGTCCTGCGGCACAGCTCGGGCGTCACCGTGCTCGCCGACCGGTGCTCGCACCTCGCGGGCCCGCTCCACCAAGGCCGGCTCGTCGTGGAGAACGGCGATCCGTGCGTGGTCTGCCCCTGGCACGGCAGCACGTTCCGGCTGGCGGACGGCTCCGTCAAGCACGGTCCCGCGACCGCGCCGGCGCCCACCTTCGAAACCCGGATCCGCAGCGACGGCACGCTCCAGGTACGGCCGAGCTTGACCTGACCGGCTCCCGCTACGGCCGCGCTTGACCTGAACATTGGTTGAAGTTCTACGGTCCGTCCATGAGCAGAATTCTGGTGACCGGCGCGACCGGCAACGTAGGCAAGCACGTGGTCTCCCAGCTGGCCGAGGCGGGCCTCCAGGTCCGCGCCCTGGTCCGCGACCCGGGCCGCGCGAAACTCCCCGAAGGGGTCGAGGTGGTCAAAGGCGACCTGTCCGTCCCCGAGACCCTGGAACCGGCGCTGAAGGACGTCGAGTCCGTCTTCCTGATCTGGCCCGGCTTCGCCGCCGAGACCGCCCGGGACGTGGTGCAGGCCATCGCCGCCCACGCGCGCCGCGTCGTCTACCTGTCGGCCGACGTCGAGGATCTGGCCGACGGCGAGGAGGCGACCCTCTTCCACCAGGAGGTGGAACGGCTGATCAGGCACACCGATCTGAGCTGGACGTTCCTGCGGCCGGTCGGTTTCGCGGCCAACACGCTCGGCTGGGCCGACCAGGTCAGGGAGGGCGTGGTGCGCTGGCCGTTCGGGGAGGCGCGCAGGTCGCTGATCCACGAGAAGGACATCGCGGCCGTGGCCACGCACGTGCTCACCTCGGCCGGGCACGGCGGGGCCAAGTACGTCCTCAGCGGGCCCGAGCAGCTGTCACAGGCCGAGCAGGCGCGGATCATCGGCGAGGCGGTCGGGCGGGAGGTCCGGTGGGCGGAACTGCCGCCGGCCGTCGCCCGCGAGCAGCTGCTGGCCGCGTGGGGCGACGCCCGGTTCGTCGACGGCGCGCTCGCGGGCTGGGGCGCGTTCGTGGACACGCCGGAGCGGGTCACGGACACGGTCCCGAAACTGCTCGGCCGGCCCGCGCTGACGTTCCGGGAGTGGGCTGCCGACCACGCGGCCGACTTCCGCTGACGTTCCGGGAGTGGGCTGCCGACCACGCAGCCGACTTCGCTGACGCTCCGGAGTGGGTCGCCGACCACGCGGGCGACTTCCGCTGCCGTCGCCCGCCTGAGCCCGCCGACTCCCGCCCTTCCGCTCCCCCCGACGGGGGCCGCCTTCGCCCTCTCCCCGAAGGGGGCATCCCCCAAGGGACGCCGGCCACCGCGGACCGTCACAGGACCGCGGCGGGTCAGCTCTCGTCGGCCGGGTGTTCCACCAGGGCCAGGATGCGGCTGGACATGAATCGCGCCGTACGTACCGCGGTGCCGCTCCTGGTCACCTCACTGACCTCGACCAGCCCCCGCCGCGTGGCCACCTCGACGCGGCGGCCCGCGCGGGTGGCGACGATCTCGTAGGTGCGCGGGGATGAATCGCCCGCGTCGATGACGATCTCCACCCGATCACCCTTCATGTACGGATTTATACCCAGAATGCCCGGTATTTATCCGTACACCAGTTTGATAATCGCCACAATTCCCACACAAACGATGATCCCCCGCAGGACCGGAGCGGGGATGCGGCGCCCGACCTTGGCCCCGACGAACCCGCCCACCGTGGCCCCCAGCGCCACCGCCAGCACCGCCCACCAGTCCACGTGGGCGATGAAGACGAACAGCACGGCCGCGGTGCCGTTGACGATCAGGGAGAGCACGTTCTTGGCCGCGTTCACCCGCTGCAGGGGTTCGGTCAGGAAGCTGCCGAGCAGCCCGATCAGCAGCACGCCCTGGGCCGCGCCGAAGTAGCCGCCGTAGATCCCCGCCCCCACCACGCCGAGCCAGAGCAGCAGACCGCCGTGGGGATCGTCGTTCTGGCGCCGGGCCGACAGCCAGCCGTTGAGCTTGGGCTGCACCACGACCAGTACGCAGGCCAGCCCGATCAGCACCGGGACCACGACCTGGAAGACCCTCGGGTCGAGGAACAGCAGCAGGATCCCGCCGATCAGCGAGCCGATCGCCGAGGCGGGCCCGAGGCGCAGCAGCCGCTCGCGCTGCCCGGCGAGCTCGGCGCGGTAGCCGTACGCGCCGGTGAAGGAGCCGGGCACCAGGCCGATGTTGTTGGAGACGTTCGCCACGACCGGGTCGACGCCGATGGCCACGAGCGTGGGGAAGGTGATCAGCGAGCCCGATCCGACCACCGCGTTGATGGCTCCGGCCGCGACCCCGGCCGCGAACACCGCGACCGCCTCCCACACTGTCATCCGACAGAGCTTAGAGGCGGGCCCTTTCCCGGCTACAGGTCGGGGTCGTCCTTGGGCGGCGAGAAGAGACCGCCCAGATTCTCCAGCGCCCGGCCCATCTCCGACGGGACGATCCAGATCTTGTTGGCGTCGCCCTTGGCGATCTCCGGGAGCATCTGCAGGTATTGGTAGGCGAGCAGCCGCTGGTCCGGTTTGCCCTCGTGGATGGCCTTGAACACCATCCCGATCGCGTCGGCCTGCCCCTTGGCCCGCATCGCCTGAGCCTCGGCCTCCGCCTGGGCGCGCAGCACGGCCGCCTCCGCCTCGCCACGGGCGCGCAGGACCGCCGCCTGCTGCTCGCCCTCGGCCGTCAGGATGGCCGCCTGCCGCTGACCCTCCGCGGCCAGCACCGCGGCCCGCTTGTCGCGGTCGGCGCGCATCTGCTTCTCCATCGAGTCCTGGATGGAGGACGGCGGGTCGATGGCCTTGAGCTCGACCCGGTTGACCCGGATGCCCCACTTGCCGGTCGCCTCGTCCAGCACGCCGCGCAGCTCGGTGTTGATCTCCTCGCGGGAGGTCAGCGTGCTCTCCAGGTCCATGCCGCCGACCACGTTACGCAGCGTGGTGACGGTCAGCTGCTCGACGCCGACCAGGAAGTTCGCGATCTCGTACGTGGCCGCCTTCGGATTGGTCACCTGGAAGTAGATGACGGTGTCGATCGAGACCACCAGGTTGTCGGAGGTGATCACCGGCTGCGGCGGGAACGAGACGACCTGCTCGCGGAGGTCGATCAGATCCTTGATCCGGTCGACGAACGGCACCACCAGGTTGAGCCCCGGCTTCAGCGTGCGGTGATAGCGGCCGAGCCGCTCGATGATCGCCGCGGTCGCCTGGGGGATGATGCGGACCGTCCGCGTCACCCCGAACCCCACCGCCGCGACCACGACGATGGCGACGATGAGCTGCTCCGTGGACATGCCAACGCTCCGAGGCCGAGGGGATCGCCTCCGTAGATGCTACTGGCCGTTCAGGGGATTGACGCGATCTAGTGCGCGCGGGCGTACCAACGTCCTTCGGCGCTGCGGTCGAGCGTCAGTGGCACCCCGAACGTCTGCGACAGGTTGTCGGCCGTCATCACGTGCTCCAGCGGCCCCTGGGCCACGACCGAGCCGTGCTTGAGCAGCAGCCCGTGGGTGAACCCGTTGGGCACCTCCTCCACGTGATGCGTGACCAGCACCAGCGTGGGTGAGCGGAGGTCGTTGGCGAGCACCGACAGCCGGCGTACGAGGTCCTCCCGGCCGCCCAGGTCGAGGCCGGCCGCCGGCTCGTCCAGCAGCAGCATCTCGGGGTCGGGCATGAGCGCGCGGGCGATCTGCACCCGTTTACGCTCGCCCTCGGACAGGGTGCCGAACCTGCGCCTGATCAGATGCGCGGCGCCCATCATGTCGATCAGCTCGACGGCCCTGGTGACATCGTTGGAGTCGTATTCCTCGGTCCAGCGGCCCATGATCGCGTAGGACGCCGTCAGGACCAGGTCGATGACCTTCTCCTCCGGCGGAATGCGCTCGGCCAGCGCGGCGCTCGCCAGGCCGATGCGGGGCCGCAGGTCGAAGACGTCGGCCTGACCCAGCCGCTCGCCGAGCACCTCCACGATCCCCTCGCTCGGATAGAGCAGCGTCGCCGCGACCTGCAACAAGGTCGTCTTGCCTGCCCCGTTCGGCCCGATGACGACCCAGCGCTCGTCCTCGTTGACCGTCCAGTCGATGCCGCGCAACAGGGCTGCTCCGTCGCGCCGGACGGCGACGTCCTGGAGCCGCAGCACCTGACCACCCATCCCCGTATCCCTCCTTTAGGAGTAACGCTCGGGACAAACCTATTGCAGGGCGAGCGCATATCGTGGATCGGTGCGCCCTGAATCACCTGTCTCCCCTCCGCTGGTCGCCTGGGGCAACGCCTGGCTCGCCGGTCACGTCGGTCTCGACGAGGCCGTGGACCGGGTCGAAGCCGCCGCAGGTCCCGCCGTCGTGGGCCCCGCCGAGGTGCCCGGCTCCCCCGCCGTCGCCGTAGGTCCCGTCGTGGGCGACGTGCCGTTGCGTGCCTACTTCGCCGACCTGCGATCCGACGGGCTGACCGAGCTCCGGCTCGCGCTGCCCGCGCCCGGCGACCCGCTCGGGCTCTCCGGGCCGCCCGCCTTCAACGCGGCCGCGGTGGAGGCCGGTCAGGCGGTCATCGCGGTGCTCTCCGGCCGGTGCCTCGGGCT
This sequence comes from Nonomuraea aurantiaca, assembly GCF_020215705.1. GTDB lineage: Bacteria > Actinomycetota > Actinomycetes > Streptosporangiales > Streptosporangiaceae > Nonomuraea > Nonomuraea aurantiaca. The sequence continues at coordinate 181,350 of NZ_JAIWNB010000021.1, forward strand.
GGTGCCCTCGCCTGACCTGCGCGGATCGTCCTATGTGGGGGTACGGCTGGCCGTACACACCTCGGGGCCCGTACGCCTGGACCTGCCTTCGGTGGCCGAGGCGGAGCGGGAGCTGTCGATCGCGATGCGGTCGGCGACGGAAGCGCTGGCCTCGGTCGACGGACCCGCACCCGAGCGGCCCGACCGGCTGGGGCGGCTCGGCGGCGAGCTGGCCCCCGGCTATCCGGGACGGGCGCACCGCGTCTCCACCCTGGCCACGCGGCTGGCCGCGGTGCTGCGGGTGGCCGACGAGCGAGGGCTCACCTCAGGCCAGCTCGCGGCGAGCGGCGAGGCCCTGCGGGAGCTCGACCGCGCGGTACGCCGCGCGCTCGTAGCCGCGCACCACTCCATCTTCGAGCCGGTCAGACCGTGATCCTTCCGGATGAATCCATGATCCTTCCGGATGAATACGGTCAGGCCGCGGCGGTGAGTTCTCTCGCGCGGGACCTCCTGAGGTAGACCGCGAAGGCGCCCGCGCACAGGACGGCCAGCAGGAGCGTGGTCGGCAGGCCGGTGAACGGTCCGGCCAGCGCCGCCTCCCCGGCCAGCGGGCTCGCCTTCGGCTGGCTCAGCAGGAACACGGCCATGTCCGGCAGCCGCTGCCCCGGCACCACCACCACGAAGGCGTAACTGGCCAGCCAGAGCGGCGTCGCGTGGAACGCCATGGCCGCCCACAGACCGCGCCCGGTCAGCGTGAGCAGTGCCGCCAGCACCGACCAGAGCACCAGGTTGGTCGCCAGCACCCAATGGAAGGTGTGCAGCGGCGCGATCAGCATCAGCGGCCCGACGAAATGGAAGAGCGCGAACGCGGCGGACGACACGGCGATGCCCGCGGGCACACCCCACCGCGCCCCGGCGCTCTGCAGGATCCATCCCCGGTAGAGGATCTCCTCGATGGCGATCATGATGACCCTGGCCAGGTAGGCCACAGGCAGCAGGTAGAGCAGGGCGGAGTTCCACCGCGATCCGTCCACGCGCAGGTTGCCCGTGGCGTACTGCAGGGCCAGCCAGCCGGCGATGAAGGCCGCGCCCAGCCCGAAGCCGATCAGGTGCCGCCGCCAGGCGCCGCGGCCCCAGGTGAGGCCGAGCGAGACGAACGGCCGCTTCTCGTAGAAGCGTGTCCAGAGCCACAGCAGCGCGAAGATGGGCGCGTGCCCGAGCACGACCGACAGGAGCAGCACGGCCGCGAGCACCGGACCCTGCGGCGTACCGGGGAGGAGGCTGCCGAGGAGCGGCGTGAGCGCCATTCCCATGACCACCCCCGCGGCGTAGATCAACTGCGCCAGCACGACCGCCACCAGCGGATGGGTGGTGCGTTTCCCGGCCGTCACGGCATTGATGAAAGCGTTGTCCATATGGCCGAACGTAAGGATCGGCGGAGCCGGGCGAATCATGCGCGAGACCGATCACGGCCTGTCTTCGTATGTGTCGCAGGTCATGTTCGGTCGCCGACCCCGAGGGCTTCGCCGTCCCCGCTGTTAGCGTGGAAGCGTGGCCGGAAGTGATCGTTGGACACATGGCACCGATGAGCGGGCCCCCTACATCCTGAGCGCCCTTTTCGGCGGCTCGGACCTGATCCTTCTCTGGTCCGCGCTCCAGATCGCGGTCGGTGGCCACGGATCGTGGCTCTTCTGCGCGCCTCCCTTGGCGATGCTGGGCATGTGGCCGTTCCTGCGGTGGAATCGGGCGGCCTCGCCCACCCGTAGAGCGGTCAGCCTCCTTTTCGTGCTGGCCGCGCTGGCTGGGATGGGCACCGGGTCCGCGATCACGACCATCCCCCTGGTGGTGGTGGTGCTCACGCACATCGTCTCCGTGTTCGGGTTCGGCGGCGGTGTGTGCTTCAGCGCGGTCGCGGTGGGCTTCACGCTGGCCGCGAATCTGATGATGGGGCGAGATGCCTGGCGGTCGCTCGCCGAGACGATCGTGATGGCCGTGTTCACGGTGTGGGCGCTGATCGCCACCCGCGTGCTGCTGGGCGCCAGGCAGCGCGCCGCCGACAACGAACGGCTGCTGGCCGAGCTGACCGGTGCCCACGCCAAGCTGCGGCGCTACGCGGCCAGGGTGGGCGAGCTCACGGTGGCCGAGGAGCGGGCCCGCATGTCGCGCGAGATGCACGACTCCGTCGGCCACTACCTCACGGTGATCAACCTCGGCCTGGAGAACGCCCAGCGCTACCGCGCGGCCCGCCCCGATGAGGCGTGGGCCGAGGTGCGACAGGCCCAGCAGCTCACCGTGGAGGCCCTGGCCGACACCAGACGCTGGGTGCGGGCGCTCAAGCCGCTGGCTCTGGAGGGCAAGGCGGGCGCCACCGCGCTGGCCGAGCTGGCGCGGTCGTTCGAGGGCACCGGACTCGACGTCACCTTCCAGGCGGAGGGCGCGGGGCCGGCGCTTGACGAGGAGGCCGAGCTGGTCATGTACCGGGCGTTGCAGGAGGGGCTGACCAACGCGGCGCGCCATTCCGGGGCGCGGCGCGTGGAGGTCGTGCTCGGTGCCTCGGACGGCCGCGTCGAGCTGGCCGTCACCGACGACGGGCGCGGCGCGGCGGACGAGGAGGTCGGCGGCGGGCACGGCCTGGCCGGGCTGCGCCAGCGGGTCACCGCGCTCGGCGGCTCGCTGCACGCGGGGAGCCGCGCGGAGGGCGGCTTCGCGTTACGGGTCTACCTGCCCGCCGGTACGGGGGCGGGCCGGTGATCGTCCGGGTGCTGATCGTCGACGATCAGGTGCTGATGCGCCAGGGCCTGCGCAAGCTCCTGGAGCTGGAGGAGGGCATCGAGGTCGTGGGCGAGGCCGCCGACGGCCTGGCCGCGCTCGACCTGCTCCCCTCGGCCAGGCCCGACGTGGCGCTGGTGGACGCGCGGATGCCGAGGATGGACGGGATCGAGCTGGTCGGCCGGCTCGACATCCCCGCGATCATCCTGACCACGTTCGACGACGACGACTACATCTTCGGCGGCCTGCGCGCCGGTGCCCGCGGCTACCTGCTCAAGGACACCCCGCCCGACGAGCTGGTGGCGGCCATCCGCAAGGCGGCCAGGGGCGAGACCGTGCTGGGCGGAGTCGCCGCCGAGCGGGTGGTCGCCGAGCTGCGCAGCGCCCCCGCCACGCCGGACCTCGCCGACCAGCTCTCCGAACGCGAGCACGAGGTGGCCGTCCTGGTCGGGGACGGCGCGACCAACCGGGAGATCGCCAGGCGGCTGTTCATCACCGAGGGCACGGTGAAGAACCACATCTCCAGCATCCTGCGCAAACTACGCCTGCGCGACCGTACTCAGCTCGCCATCCACATCGCGAGGTCAAGCTAACCCGTGGCGGACGGCGTACAGGGCGGCCTGGGTGCGGTCCTGGACGCCGAGCTTCATCAGCACGTTGGACACATGCGTCTTGACCGTCTTCTCGGCGACCGACAGGCTCCTGGCGATCTCCCGGTTGGAGCGGCCGGCCGCGATCAGCGCCAGCACCTCGCGCTCCCGTTCGGTCAGCGGCACCGGGCCCGTCGCCGACGGCGAGCCGTTGGCACCGGCCAGCATCGCCTCCGCCGCCTCGGGGGCGAGCAGCACCTGCCCTCCATGTACGGCCCGCACCGCCTGCACGAGCGCGTTCGGATCGACGTCCTTGTAGAGGAACCCGGAGGCGCCCGCCCGCATCGCCGGCCCCACGTCGGACCGGTCGCTCACCGAGGTCAGCACGATCACCCTGGGGAGCACCCCCGAGAGCCGGGCCAGCGCGCCGAGCCCGTCGAGCACCGGCATCTTCAGATCGAGCAGCAGCACGTCGGGGACGAGCTCGCCGGCCAGCTCGACGGCCTGCGCCCCGTCGGCCGCCTCGCCGACGACCGTGATGTCCTCTTGGAGGTCGAGGAACGTCCGCAGGCCCTGCCGTACCACTGGGTGATCGTCGGCGATCAGCACCCGGATCACACACCCACCTCCACGCGGACCGTCGTCCCCTCGTCGCGGACCGAGGCGACGGTCATGACCCCGCCCACGGACTCCGCCCTGTCCCTCATCGACACCAGGCCCAGGCCGCGTGACTCGGCCTGCTCGAAGCCCTTGCCGTCGTCGCGCACGGTCAGCACCAGCTTGCCGCCCTCGTCGACCAGCCGCACCTCGACGTGAGCGGCGTCCGAGTGCCTGAGGGCGTTGTGCAGCGCCTCCTGCGCGACCCGCAGGACGGCCACCTCCACCGCCGAGTCGAGCGGCGGCAGCTCGCCGCCCTCGAACGTGACGCTCGCGGGCTGGAGCCGGTCGAGCAGGCGCACGTGCTTGCCCAGCGTCTCCGCCAGCCCGTGCCGGTCGAGCTCGGCCGGGCGCAGCTCGACGATCACCGCCCGGAGCTCGGCCAGCGCCTCTCCCGCCAGGCGCTGCACGCGTTCGAGCTCGGCGGCGGCCTGGTCGGGGGCGTTGCGCAGCAGGACGGCGGCGGACTGCGCGGTCAGCCTGAGCGAGAACAGCTTCTGGGTGACGGCGTCGTGCAGCTCGCGGGCCATCCGGTTGCGCTCTTCGAGCATGGCCAGCTCGCGACCCCGCTCGTACAGCCTGGCGTTGGTCAGCGCGATCGCGGCGTGCGCGGCGAACAGCGTGAGCAGGTCCTGGTCCGCCTCCGTGAACCCGTCGGGCGCGCGCTTGTTGGCCAGGAAGATGATGCCGAGCACCTCCTCGCCGTCGCGGATCGGGGCGCCGAGGAAGTCCTTCATCACCGGGTGCGCCTTGGGCCACCACTCGAACCTGGGGTCCTCGCGCAGGTCGGGCAGTCGTACCGGAGCCCCGTCGCGCAGCATCGCGCCGAGCATGCCATGCTGCCTGGGCAGCGGGCCGATCGCGTCCCACTGCTTGTCGGTGAGCCCCTCGGCGACGAACTCGGCGAACGAGCCGTCCTCGTCCGGCACGCCGAGCGCGGCGTAGCGGGCGTCGAGCAGCCGCTGGGCCGAGCGGACGATGACCTGCAGCACCTCGCGCACCGAAAGGTGCCGGGTCACCGCGAGCACGGCGGTGCTCACCGCCTGCATGATCTCGTCCCTGTCGGAGGCCACGGCACCCACTCTATGGTCCTAGGTCCATATGCCGGTCCTAGGTCCATATGCCCAGGCGGAGGCGGCCCTTCAGCCCGATGTACGGCCGTTGCCGCGCTCCTACCGTCAAGACATGACGAACACCGCACTGATCACCGGGGCCTCCCGCGGCCTCGGCCTGGCCCTGGCGACGACGCTCGCCGGCGCCGGATGGGAGCTCCTGCTCACCGCGCGCGGCGCGGCGGACCTGGAGCGGGTCGCGGCCGAGCTGGGCGCCACCGCCATCGCCGGCGACGTGAGCGATCCGGCACATGTCGAGCGGCTCGCGCGCGCCGTACCCGAGCTGGACCTGCTGGTCAACAACGCGAGCGGGCTGGGCGTGACCCCGCTGCCCCCGCTGTCGGTCTACCCGAGGGATGAGTTCAGGGCGCTGCTGGAGACCAACGTGGTCGCTCCCCTGGCCCTCATCCAGGCGACGCTGCCCGCGCTGCGCGCCTCGCGCGGCGCGATCGTGAACATCACCTCCGACGCCGCCACCGGCGCCTACGAGGGCTGGGGCGGCTACGGCGCCACCAAGGCCGCGCTGGAGCAGCTGTCCAACGTCCTTTCGGCCGAGGAGCCCGACCTGGCCGTCTGGTGGGCCGACCCCGGCGAGATGAACACCCGCATGCTGGCCGACGCCGTCGGCGCGGAGGAGGCGGCCGGCGCGGCGGATCCCGCCAAGGTGGCTGCGGCACTGTACGACCTGGTCAGGGCCCGTCCGGCCAGCGGCCGGGTGAGCCTGCAATGACCGCCACGCTCGACTTCGCACTGCCGGACACCCTGTCGGCGCACGAGCCGCCCGAGGCCCGAGGGCTGACCCGCGACTCGGTACGGCTGCTGGTCTCGCACGGCCATCTGCCGCCGGAGCACCGCCGCTTCACCGACCTGCCGGGGCTGCTCGACCCCGGCGACCTGATCGTGGTCAACAACTCGGCGACGCTGCCCGCCGCCATCAGGCTCGACCGGCTCGCCGTGCACTTCTCCACCGCTCGCGAGGACGGCACCTGGCTGGTCGAGCTGCGCCGCCGTACCTCGAAGTCCTCCGAGCCGTACGGCGGCGGCGAGCCGGGCGAGTGGCTGCCGCTGCCCGGACGGGCGACGCTGCGGCTCATCGAACGCGAGACGCCGCGCCTGTGGCGAGCCAGGCTCGACCGTGACGTGGAGGCGTACCTGCGCGATCACGGGGTGCCGATCCGCTACTCCTACGTGTCGCGCGACTGGCCGCTCGACGCCTACCAGACCGTCTTCGCCACCGTGCCGGGCAGCGCGGAGATGCCGAGCGCGGCCCGCCCGTTCACCGCCGAGCTGGTCACGGCTCTGGTGGCGCGCGGCGTCGGGATCGCGCCGATCACCTTACACACCGGCGTCGCCTCGCCGGAGAAGGACGAGCCGCCCTACGCGGAGCGGTACGAGGTGCCCGCGGCCACGGCCCGCCTGGTCAACCTGACCACGGCGAACGGCGGCCGGGTGGTGGCCGCCGGGACCACCGTGGTGCGCGCGCTGGAGACGGCCGTCGGCGACGACGGGCTGGTGGCCGCCTCGGCGGGCTGGACCAGGCACATCGTGACACCTGAGATTGGGGTCAAGGCCGTGAGCGGGCTGATCACCGGGCTGCACGAGCCCAGGTCGAGCCACCTGATGATGCTCACCGCGATCGCCGAGCGGGAGCCGCTCGCCCGCGCCTACGAGGCGGCGTTGCGGGAGGGCTACCTCTGGCACGAGTTCGGTGACACCCACTTGCTGCTGCGCCGATAGTGGCCCCTCGTGCTCGTGTGCCGGGGGTCGCCCAGTAGCCTGGCTCAATGTGGACCAGCGCACCCTCCTGATCACCCTGACCGGCCCGGACCGACCGGGCGTCACCTCGAGGCTCTTCTCGGTTCTGTCAGGCTTCCCGGTGACGGTGGCCGACATCGAGCAGGTCGTCATCCGCGGGCGGCTCACGCTCGGCGTGCTCGTCGCCTACGCGGGCGGTCCGTCGACCGGCACGGGCAGCACACTCGGCGCCATGTGGACCGCCGTCGAGCGGGTGGCCGAGGACCTCGGCCTGGAGCTGGAGCTCTCCACCGGCTCCCAGACCAAGGAGCAGCGCCGGCGCGGCCGCCTGTCGGTCAGCGTGCTGGGCGCGACGCTCCAGCCCGCCGCGATCGCGGGCATCGCCGGGCGCATCGCCGCCGCCGGCGCCAACATCGACCGCATCGAACGCCTCGCCCAGTGGCCGGTCACCTGCATCGAGCTGTCGGTCTCCGGCGCCGACCCGAGCGCGCTCCGCGTCGAGCTGGCCGCCGAGGCCGCCGCCCTGCACGTCGACGTGGCCGTGCAGCGCACCGGTCTGTCACGGCGGGCCAAGCGGCTGGTCGTCATGGACGTCGACTCGACGCTCATCCAGGGCGAGGTCATCGAGCTGCTGGCCGGCCACGCGGGCTGCCTCGAAGAGGTCGCCCGGGTCACCGAGGAGGCCATGCGCGGCGAGCTCGACTTCGCCGAGTCGCTGCGCCGCCGGGTCGCGCTGCTCGAAGGGCTGCCGGCCGAGGTGTTCGAGCAGGTACGGCAGCAGGTCGTACTCACCCCCGGCGCCCGTACGCTGGTCCGCACGCTCAAGCGGCTCGACTACCGCTTCGCCATCGTCAGCGGCGGCTTCACCCAGATCACCGACAGCCTCGTCGAGGACCTCGGCATCGACTACTCGGCGGCGAACGTGCTGGAGGTCGTCGACGGCAAGCTCACCGGCCACGTCGTCGGCGAGATCGTCGACCGGCCGGGCAAGGCCCGCGCGCTCGAGCGGTTCGCCCGCGAGGCGGGGCTGCCGATCAGCCAGACGGTGGCCATCGGCGACGGGGCCAACGACCTCGACATGATCGCGGCGGCCGGGCTCGGCATCGCGTTCAACGCCAAGCCGGTCGTCCGGGAGGCGGCGGACACCGCGGTCAACACCCCCTACCTCGACTCGATCCTCTACCTGCTCGGGATCTCCCGGGACGAGGTGGAGATGGCGGACGCCGAGGACGGCGTGCTCACCCGGTGACCTCTCCCTTGGGGTCCCAGCGGGTGACCAGCTGGGCCTCGCCCGGCCACAGATCCACCCAGTCCGATTCGGTACGGATGACCGCGAACGACCCCGGCCGGAACCCGTAGTCGCCCCCGGCAAGCGCGATCGCCAGCTCGTGCACGCCCGGGTTGTGGCCGCACAGCACGACCGTCTCCAGCTCCGGATCGGTCAGCTTGACCAGCGCCAGCAGCTCCTCGGGGTAGGCCTGGTAGACGTCACGCTCGTAGCTGACCGCCACCTCGGGGAAGGCCAGCTCGGCGGTCTGCTTCGTACGCAGGGCTGGCGAGCACAGCACCAGGTCGGGCGCCAGCCCGAGGGCCCGCACCTCGTCGCCGGCCCGCTTCGCGTCGCGCTCGCCCCGGTGCGTCAACGGACGCTCGATGTCCTCCAGACCGGGGACCTGCGCGGCCTTGGCGTGGCGGAGCACGATCAACGTACGCACGCGGTCATGCTCCTCTCGTCGCCCACACACCCAGCGCGACGATCACCGCGAGGATGGCCAGCATCGCCAGCAGAATGTAGGCCAGCGCCTTGCCGCCGCTGGGCCGCTTGTCTTCCATCCGCCCAGTTTCCCACCGGGGGCGCCGGGTGCCGCACCTGACCCGCGATCCGTCTTTGTTTCTTATGACCCGCTGATTTCTTGAGACCCGCAGCTGACCCGCTGGTTTCTTGAGACCCGCAGCTGACCGCTGGATTCTTGAGACCCACAGCCCTTGGGGCGGCGCCTCTTGAGACGTGGAACGCCCGCTCCCCCAGACCTCGGAGGAGCGGGCGTCCGGACGGGTCGCTACGAGGCCACCGGCTCGTGCTCCCGGTCCTTGTCGTTGCTGGCCGACTCCTTGGTGACCGAGCGGCGCTTGGAGACGAGGATGGCGCCGACCACCACGCCCACCGCCACGACCGTGATCCCGATGCGCAGAGCCGGGTTGCCCGCGTACAGGACCACCGCAGGCGCCACCAGGAGCGCCACCAGGTTCATCACCTTGATCAGCGGGTTGATGGCCGGGCCAGCCGTGTCCTTGAACGGGTCGCCGACCGTGTCACCGATGATCGTGGCTTCGTGGGCCTCGGAGCCCTTGCCGCCGTAGTGACCGTCCTCGACCAGCTTCTTGGCGTTGTCCCAGGCACCGCCCGAGTTGGACAGGAAGACCGCCATGAGCGTGCCGCAGGCGATGGCCCCGGCCAGGAACGCGCCCAGCGGCGCGTAGCCGAGGGCGAACCCGACCGCGATCGGCGTCATGACCGCCAGCAGGCCCGGCGTGGCCAGCTCGCGCAGCGAGTCACGGGTGCAGATGTCGACGACGCGGCCGTACTCGGGCTTCTCGGTGCCATCCATGATGCCCGGGTGGTTGCGGAACTGGTCGCGTACCTCGAAGACCACGCGCATCGCGGCCCGCCCGACCGCGCTGATCGCCAGCCCGGAGAACAGGAACACGACCGCCGCGCCGATGACCAGGCCGACCAGCACGTTGGGCTGGTCGATGCTCAGGCTGAAGGTGGAGAACGCGCCGAGCGCCTCCTTGGCCGCCTGGCTCGCCTTGCCGAGCTCCAGCTCCACAGCCGTGCGGAACGCGCCGAACAGCGCGGTCGCCGCGAGCACCGCCGTGGCGATCGCGATGCCCTTGGTGATGGCCTTCGTCGTGTTGCCGACGGCGTCGAGGCTGGTGAGCACGCGCGCGCCCTCACCCTCGACGTCGCCGGACATCTCGGCGATGCCCTGCGCGTTGTCGGAGACCGGGCCGAAGGTGTCCATCGAGACGATGACCCCGACCGTGGTCAGCAGGCCGGTGCCGGCCAGCGCCACCGCGAACAGCGCGATCGTCACGTTCCCGAAGCCCAGCAGGAACGCGCCGTAGACCGCGCCGGCGATGATCAGCGCCGAGTAGACAGCCGACTCGAGGCCGACGCTGATGCCCGCCAGGATGACGGTCGCGGGCCCGGTGGCCGAGCTCTCGCCGATCTCCCGTACCGGGCGCCTGGTCGTCTCGGTGAAGTAGCCGGTCAGCAGCTGGATGGCGCTGGCCAGGATCAGGCCGATGATCACCGCGCCGATGGCGATGAGCCTCGGGTTGGCGGTGGATTGCACGGCCGAGCCGGTCAGCTCGCTGAAGGTGCCGGGCAGGTACCAGAACGACGCCGCCGCGACCAGCACCGCGGAGATCCCGGCCGAGATGAAGAAGCTGCGGTTGATGGCGGCCATGCCGCTGCGGTCGCCGTCGCGCATCCGGGTGACGAAGATGCCGATGATCGCGGTGAGCACGCCGATCATGGGCACGATCAGCGGGAAGATGAGTCCCTGCTCGCCGAAGGCCACCTTGCCCAGGATGAGGCTGGCGACCAGCATGACCGCGTACGACTCGAACAGGTCGGCGGCCATGCCGGCGCAGTCGCCGACGTTGTCGCCCACGTTGTCGGCGATCGTCGCCGCGTTGCGCGGATCGTCTTCGGGGATGCCCTGCTCGACCTTGCCGACCAGGTCGGCGCCCACGTCGGCGGCCTTGGTGAAGATGCCGCCGCCGACTCGCATGAACATCGCCAGCAGCGCCGCCCCGAAGCCGAAGCCCTCGAGGACACCGGGCGCGTCACCTTGGTAGACGAAGACGACGACGGCCGCACCGAGCAGGCCGAGGCCCACGGTGAACATGCCGGCCACGCCGCCCGTACGGAAGGCGATGCGCATGGCGCGCTTCTCGCCCGCCTCACGGGCGGCCGCCGCGACGCGTACGTTTCCGCGTACGGCCAGCCACATGCCCATGAAGCCGGTCAGCGCGGAGAATACCGCCCCGACCACGAAGAATATCGAGCGGCCGATGCGCACATCGGTCTCACCCGGTAGAAGGAGCAGCAGGAAAGGGATCACGACGACGAAGACCGCCAACGTGCGGAACTGCCGCGCGAGATAGGCGGCGGCTCCCTCTTGTACGGCACGGGCGATGTCCTGCATGCGCTCCGTGCCGGGGTCGGCGGACAGCACCTCGCGTACCAGGCCGCCGGCGACGGCTAGGGCGATCAGTGCGACCGCGGCGACCACGATCACGATGGTGAGATTGTTACCGCTCAGGGCCAGATTGGACGCTGGCTCCACCGCCAGCATGTGCCTAAACATCGTTCTCCTCGGCAAGACCGGTCGTCCTGCCCGGGCGGTGCTGCAAAGATCGGCGGGCTGGTGCGGCACCATCCGGGTTGTGGGTGCCGCTTCCGGTTGAGTCCGCAGTTTCGCCGGATCACCTTGGCCGGTGCCGGGAGTCTACGCACGGGCTGCGCGGATATGAAGGCTCTGCCGGTCGCTATTTGGCCACGCGTCCAGTAATCCCCCAGTAATCCCCAGCCAGCAAGGCGATTTGCCATCTGACAACCGATATTTCCCCGGGTTTACGGCCATGACAGGGTGCCCGAAACGACACGCCCGAAACATGGGTTTGGGACATACCAGTGGGATGACCCGCCGAACCCGGGCCGTGGGTGCGTCGCCTGGGGGATGCCCTCGGCGGCCGGCGGCCGGGATGACATGCAGATGCCAAGCCGTGGGTGCGTCATCTTGGGGACGGCGCCCAACGGTCGGAATGGCATGCCGGAGCCGGGCCGTGGATGTCCACGACCCGGCCGGTCACTTGGAAGGCACGGCGGCGACGGCCCTGCGACTGCCAGCCGGTGCTCTGTGGCTGCAGGGGTGTCCGGCGACCTGTGTGGCTGCCGGGCCCGATCCCCTGTAGCCGTCGAGTTCGGCGCCCTATGGCTGTCGGCTTGTGGAAGCCATGGGTGCCGTGCCTCGTATCGGCGCCCAGCCCCGTATCACCAGAGGAGCGTACCCCTGGACAGGGCTCAGCCACGGTCGGCGGGCGGGGCCCACCGTGCCGTGCCGTAAAAGAGAATTGTCGTTATATCGGCGCGTGGCCATTGGTGGCGGCGGGCCAGCTCATGCGGATGCGCATCCCCTTGGGACTGGGGAACACCTCCACGTCGTCGGCCAGCCCCGCGATCACCGCGATGCCGAACCCCGACATGAACGAGTCAGAGAGCATGCCCAAATCGAGGGGCTGCTCCTGCTTGATCTCGTCGCTGGGGGCCTGATCGCTGACCGTGACCTCGAACCGTCCCGAGTCGTCTTTCAGCTCGATGCGGATGGGCTCTCCCGGGCAGTGTGCGCGATGCGCCTCGACCGCCCGGGAGCAGGCCTCACCGACGGCGAGCCTGACCTCGTCCAGCAGTGACTCCTCCACGCCGGTGCGCCGGGCGATCGCCGTCGCGACCAACCGGGCGGTCCGCACATGCGCGGGGAGGGCGCTGAACGTCAGCTCGACGGTAGCCATGACTACTTGTCTTTGCCGTGAGCTTCCTTGGCCTCGTCGACCGAAGCGTAGATCCCGAAGACCTTGGTCAGTCCGGTGATCCGGAAGATCTTGAGGATGCGCTCCTGCGTGCACACCAGCTCGAGCGAACCGTCGTGCGCCCGAACCCGCTTGAGCCCCCCGACCAGGACACCGAGGCCCGTCGAGTCGAGGAAGTCGACCTTCTCCATGTTCACGAGAAGGTGGAAGTTGCCCTTGTTCACCAGGTCGATGAGGAGCTCACGCAATCTCGGCGCCGTGTAGACATCGATCTCACCCTCAACCTCGACGATGGTGAGTCGGTCCTCGTTGTGGTGATCCAACTTCAGATCCACAGATCCTCCAGCGCCTCGCCTGCGAAAGTACCCTTGCGGGCCTGGCAGTCTGGAACGGGGCTCCAGACCGTCTGACCCTGACGCGCGGCATTCAACCACGCGTCTGGCTTGTGTCTATACGAAATCACGATTCCCGGCGACTTTGCCCACGGATGCAGACTGGAAACAGTGACTTCCTCCGCTTCCTCCCCACACCGGCCAGGTCCACTCCTCGGTCACCTGCTCGGTGTTCCCGCACGTCATGAGCGCGTCACTCATGTGGAGCATGTTCCAGCACGTCAGGCGGGTCAAGTGAGTTGGCCGAAATGGGCGCCGGAACTCTTGGTTACGCGCTTGGCGAACCGCGGAATCTCGGGATTGTGGCCACACCAGTACGAAGCGGCCGACCTGGCCCATCGTGGCCGAAACGTGATCATTTCCACCGGAACGGCGTCCGGGAAGTCGCTCGCGTACCTCACGCCGGCCGTCGCCTCCTGCCTCGACGGCGGCACGATCCTTTACCTCACGCCGACCAAGGCCCTGGCCGCCGACCAGCTCCGCGGCCTCCGCGAACTCCGCATCACCCAGCTCCGCGCGGCCTGCTTCGACGGCGACACTCCGTTCGAGGAACGTACGTGGGTCCGGCAGCACGCCAACTACGTACTAACAAATCCCGACATGCTGCATCGGAGCGTCCTGCCCCGGCACGCCCAGTGGTCGTCGTTCTTCCGGCGGCTGCGGATGGTCGTGGTGGACGAGTGCCACGGCTACCGCGGGGTGTTCGGCTCGCACGTGGCCCAGATCCTGCGCCGCCTGCGCCGCGTCTGCGCCCGCTACGGCTCGCAGCCCGTCTTCCTGCTGGCCTCAGCGACGGCCAGCGAGCCGGGAGCGTTCGCGATGCGGCTGACGGGGCTTGAGATGGCCGAGGTGACGTCGGACGGGTCGCCTAAGGGTGCGACGACCATCGCGCTCTGGGAGCCGCCCCTGACCGAACTGCGGGGCGAGAGAGGCGCTCCGGTGCGCCGCACGGCCACCGCCGAGGCCGCGGACCTCCTCACGGACCTCGTCTTGGCGAACGTCCGCACACTCGCCTTCGTCCGCTCCCGGCGCGGCGCCGAAACAGTCGCCCTGACCGCCCGCGCCAAACTCGCCGACGTCGCCTTCTCCCTGGCCGGAACCCCGGGACCGCTACCGGTTGACGGCTCATCAGGTACGGCCTCCAGTCCCGCAGCAGGTACTCCCGGCCCGCTCTCTCCGTTCAGCGGCCAGGCCATCCCCTCATCGCCCACAGACCACGGCACTTCCCTGCCATCCCCCACCCAGGACGACGCTCCCCCAGCGTCTCCAGACGGCCACACCCCCATGGCCTCCCTGGACCACGGCACTTCCTCGCCACCCCCGACCCAGGACGCACACCCAGCGTTCGCCGACCCCAGCACCACCCCGCCGTCCCCAGGCCAGGGCGCTCCGCCAGCATCCCCTCACCACGGCACCACCCCACCACGCTCAAGCCACGGCATCACCCCACCAGGCTCAGAACAGGGCACCACTCCGCCAGGCTCAGAACAGGGCGCGCTGTCCTGGGGAGGGTCCGTGTCCGACCCGGCCGACTGGGCTGCACTTCCGGACCGGATCGCCGCCTACCGGGCCGGATACCTCGCCGAAGACCGCAGGCTCCTGGAGAAGGCCCTTCGCTCGGGCTCCATCATGGGCCTGGCCACCACGAACGCCCTCGAGCTCGGCGTGGACGTCTCCGGCCTTGACGCCGTCCTGATCGCCGGCTGGCCGGGCACCCGCGCCTCCCTCTGGCAGCAGGCGGGCCGAGCCGGCCGCGACGGCCAGGAGGCACTCGCCGTACTGATCGCGCGGGACGACCCCCTCGACACCTACCTCGTACACCACCCTCAGGCCCTTTTCGGCCAGCCCGTAGAGGCGATCGTGCTCGACCCGGACAACCCGTACGTCCTCGGCCCGCACCTCTGCGCCGCCGCCGCGGAGATCCCCCTGACCGACGCCGACCTGCCCGTATTCGGCCCCACCACCGTGAACGCCCTCGACGACCTGGTCACCCAAGGCTTGCTCAGAAAGCGCCCCGCAGGCTGGTTCTGGACCAGACGCGAACGTGCCACCGACCTGGCCGATATCAGGGGCGGCGGAGGCGCGCCCATCCAGGTCGTGGAGTCCGCGACCGGCCGCCTCCTCGGCAGCGTGGACGAGCCGTCCGCCCACACCACCGTCCACACCGGTGCCGTCTACCTGCACCAGGGCGAGACGTACCTGGTGGAGCTCCTCGACCTCGAAGCCGGCGTCGCCCTGGTGGGCGGCGCGGAGCCCGACTACACGACGTTCGCGCGCGATGTGACGGAGATCTCGGTACTGGCCTCCCTGCGTTCGCACGACCTCGGCCCCGGCAGCCTCCACTTCGGTGAGGTGGAGGTGACCAGGCAGGTGGTCTCGTACCTCAGACGCCGCCTCCAGTCCGGCGAGATGCTCGGCGACGAGCCCCTGGACCTCCCGCCGCGCACCCTCCGCACCCGCGCGGTCTGGTGGACACTCCCCGCCTCAGAAGTCGCCACTCTGGCCGAGGAGGGCTTCGACCTGGGCGGCGCCGCCCACGCCGCCGAACACGCCGCCATCGGCCTGCTCCCCCTCTTCGCCACCTGCGACCGCTGGGACATCGGCGGCGTGTCCACAGAACTTCACGCGGACACGGGCCTGCTGACGGTGTTCGTGTACGACGGCCACGAGGGAGGCGCCGGATTCGCCGAACGCGGGTACGCCCGAGCCACAGACTGGCTCACAGCCACCCGCGAGGCCATCGCCTCCTGCGAGTGCGAACGCGGCTGCCCATCCTGCATCCAGTCCCCCAAATGCGGCAACGGCAACGAGCCCCTGGACAAACGCGGCGCCATCCACCTTTTGGACACCTTGCTACGCTCCACCCCCACCGCAAGCTAGTCCGGCGTCGACGAACGTTCGCCAGGCGTCCGTGCTCCCTCTCCCAAACGGGCATCCCTCCGCAGGAACCCCCGCCAGGACGGACCGTCAGAGGGATCGGACCAATCCCGGGGACCATGGTGGTCACCCCAGCATGGTGGTCACCGCGCTAGGCAGCGCGCGACCGCCCGAACTCCAATACACCCAGGCGAGAGCACCCGCTGAGCGATTCTTCTGGGGTCCTTGGCGGGTTGGTCGAGGCGAGAGCACCCACTGACCGACTCCTCCAAGGTCCCTCGCAGGTTGAGCGAGGCCAGACCACCCACTGACCGCATTCCTTCAGGGTTTCTGGACGCGCTATCGCGAGCCAGGCCCACTCGTAGCACGCAACGATGCGCGCTCACTCGATGCGCAGCCCCTGCAGGATCCGGGACAAGGCGGCCCACACGTCGTCCAGGTCGCCGGGACCTCCGGAGTCGGCCAGCCACAGGGCGGCCTCGTTCATCGCCCCCGACAGCAGGTGAGTCAGCGGGGCAACCGGCTGTCGTGCGATGATCCCTGCCTCGATGAGGCCGGACAGCGCCTCGGCCAGATGGCGGACGGAGGCGGCCTCGTCCAGCGCGCGCCACTCGCTCCAGCCCAGAACTGCGGGGCCGTCGATGAGCATGATCTGCTGGATGTCCGGATCGGTGCAGGCTGCGAGGAACGCCCGGCACCCGGCCACCAGTTGCTCCCATGGGTCGTCCTGAGCCTCGGCGGTCGCGGCCACCGTCTCGGCCACCTCCCCCTGCACCTGCTCCAGGACCGTGCGGAACAGGTCGGCCTTGCTCTCGAAGTGGTGGTACAGCGCACCCTTGGTGACCCCGGCAGCGGCCACGATCTGCGACAGGCCCACCGCCCCGTAGCCCCGGCTCGCGAACAACAGCCTGCCCTCGCGTATCAGAATCCGCCTGGTCTGCTCGCGCTGCTCGATCCTGCTGCCCTGGCTCATCGCGGCCACCCCAGTTGACGTACCGATGGTATGCCAATAGCGTAGCTTGACATACCAACGGTATGCGAAGGAGCTTTCCGTGATGCTGACCAGCTTCTATCCGGTCCTATGCACCTCCCTGCTGCGGGAGTCCCGGGACTTCTATGTCGAGTGGTTCGGGTTCGAGGCGACGTTCGAGGCGGACTGGTACGTGAGTCTGCGCCGACCGGGGACCCCGCCATACGAGCTGGCCCTTCTCGACCACCGCCATCCGACGCTGCCCGAGGGCCATCGTGCGCACGTTCAGGGGCTGCTGCTCAACTTCGAGGTCGAGGACGTGGACGGGGAGTGGGAACGGCTCGTGGTACGGGGAGGTCTGCCGGCCGTGCTCGAACTACGCAGCGAGGATTTCGGACAGCGGCACTTCATCGTGGCCGACCCCAACGGAGTGCTCATCGACGTCATCACACCCATCGCTCCCATCGCTGAGTACGCCGGCCAGTACCAGACTCAGGATTCACGAAGCTCTGCAGCCCTTTGACGCACAACAGAGCCCGCCTGGCCTCAGCTCAATAACGCTTGCTCGCTGTGCCAGATGACCTCACCCCCCACATCAGTTCCCAGGTCAGGTAGCTCAAAATCCGACGGCATGCCGTTGATCTCGGCAAGACCGATCGCATCAGGAAGACCGATCGCATCAGGCACACCCTCGACGCGGAGGAACACGCCGAAGGACTAGCGCTGGCCGAGGCAAGCACTCCCACCGGCCGATTCCTTCGGCGGTCTTGGTGGGTTGGTCGTGGGCTAGCTATCGCCGCCGCGATGGCGGTGACCCGCGAAGGCGTTCTCGTCGTCGTCAGCCGCCCAGAAGTCACCTGCTCCGGGCTGCGGGCGCTCCCAGAAGCCGCTGTCCTCCATCGCCCTGGGAGCAGGTGGCAGGTAGTCGTCCCAACGCTCCTCGATGCGTACAGCGGGCGGCGTAGCGGCGACGCCCGACTCGGACACCTCGATCACGGCCGAGCTGGGCAGCGCGATCCGTACGGGCTCCTGACGGGCCGCCCGACCATCCAGCTCAACACGCATCCGACCGGGCTGGTCGAGAGGCTCGCGATCACCCTGAGCCGCTCCCCTCCAGCCGTCCTGATCGACGGACACCCGGTCATATCGACCGGCACCCGTCCGGCCATCTCGATCCCCGGACGCCCACGAAGCCTGCTCAACACCCGCCTCCGACCGGCCATCCCGACCGCCAGACGCCCAGGAAACCTGCTCAACACCCGCCTCCGACCGGCCATCCCGACCGCCGGACACCCAGGAAACCGGCTCAACACCCGTCCGACCATCCTGATCGCCGGGCGCCCAATCATCCGGATCAGCAGGCCGCATGTCGGCGTCGCTGAGGTGTAGCGGGAGGGCAGCGCGTACCTGCGCACGAGCCTGCCCCGGCACCGGTCCATTAGCCCGACCGGCGGCACTCGGCCCCTCCGCGTAACGCCGTGCTGCGGACGGCGTGGCTAACAGGTCAGACGCTGTCGAGTTGAAGCGATCGGACGACACCCCACCGAGCTGTTCAGATCCGCCCGAACCGAACCCATTGGGCCCGCTCGCACCGGACCGATCAGAAACCCCCAGACCAGACTGGTCGGACACCTCAGCGCCAAACCGATCGGACCCGCCTGGACCGGGCACACCGGCAACACCCCGACCAAACCGATCGGACACCCCCAGACCGGAAATTCCCAGAATGGGCCCTCCTTGGGCGGACGCTTCCAGCCCAGGGGCTCCCGAACCGGGCTGGTCGGACACCCCCGACCTGGGCCGGTCGGACGCCGTCGAGCCAGGGTGTTCCAGTGCCTGCATATGGGATTCCAGTGCCTGCATACGAGCTCGTACGGGCGTCTGCGCGCCGGGACGTCCTGGTGGCGTACGTGAGGCTCCGGGAGCCTGGCCACCATGCCGCTCCGACGCGCGCGAACGCTCAGGCGTCTGAACGCCGGACCGCTCCGACGCGCGGGACTGTTCAGGGGACTGCGTACGAGGATGCTCGCCGGCCGGTCGGACCTTGGCGACTGCCAGCACCACGGCAGGGCGTCGGGGCGCCGAAGCGGTGGGCGGGATGCTATCCGTACTGTGCTGAGCAGAAATGCCGGGACCTGGCGAAGCAGCAGCCGAGGGCGGCACCGGACCCCCGGCACCAGCGGCGGCGAGAGACCGGCGACGCGCCCACGCGCCCCCGTGCGCGGCCAGCAGCAGCAAGACGAGCCCGCCTGCGACGTACAGGCCGTACTGGCCGATGCCTCCGGCGGCCGACTCCGACGACTGAGCCTTCACCTTGGAATCGATGGCAGCAGAGTCAGCGTCGCCTGTGGTGCCGTTCGGAGTGAGGCCGTCGGTCTTGCCCGAATCCCCGGTCGTGTCAGCGGTCGGAATCGGGAGATTGCCCTTGGGGTCGGTGTCGGGCATGGCGGGGAGTTTGTCGGTCTTCTTCGTCGTGGTCGCCTTGTGTGTGGGCGCGACCGTGGACTGCGCGTGCTTCTTGGCGGGCAGCGTAGGGAGGGTCTCGACGCCCTTCTTGGTGCCCGGGATCTCCTGTTTCGTGGCGGTCTTCTTCGGCTGGGCGGTCGGCGGTGCTGGGATGGTCACGTACGCGGCGCCGGAATTGCCCGACTCGATCGACCCTCCATCCCCGTCACCTCTGAACGCCTTCACAGTGAACCCCACTCGCTGCCCGGCCGCCTTGGTCGGTACGGCGAGCACCGCCTTGCACGATGATCCGGAGCAGGCGCTGTCGGCGGGCAGCCTGCCCACGATGCCGGACTGACTGGTAGCCACCTCGTACGACTGGAGGTCCGGCTCGGAGCCCTTGCTCCAGGTCACCACGATCTTCTCGGCCCCCTGCAGGGCGGCGGCGACGTTGTCCGGCGTGGCGGCGGGCCGCCTCAGCTTGAAGGTGCTTGTCGCGTAGGTGCTGCCGGTGATCTCACCCTTGAGGACCACGTTGAAGGTCCCGTTGGGTGCGCTCCCCGCGTCGAACGTCCCGGAAATCGTCTGGTTGGCACCTCCACCGGCGACCTTCTGCCTGGTGGTGGAGGGGCCCTCTACGTACACGCCCATGTTGAGCTGCATCAAACCGGTATGCGCTGAAATCGGCACCGATCCACTCGTGACCACCTGGCCGTCGGACGGAGACGTGATCTCTCCGGGGGCCGCACCTTGCCGCGCCACCACGGCCGCTTGAGCGGACCCACCGAGCACGATGGTTCCCGCCACGACCGCCGTCGCGACTATCGCTCTGCCAACCGTCACGGCGCTTCCCTCCATAGAGAGCCTCGCGCCGCCTGACCACCCTGGGGCGCTCACGCGACGACCGGAATGCAGTCCGCTTGGCCGATGTCGATCACCGACCGCCCCTGAACCCGCACCCTAGCGGCTCAGGTCCGGGCTATCCCAGACTCCGGCCCCAGACGGCATGGACTCACGAGTAAGCGGCACCTTATGTGAGCTATCTAACTCTTGGACACTCTGTCCAAGAAGTCGTAATTCGATTGCGACCTAGCCCCGAGAGCCCCACAAGCCACATTGTTCGTGGAAGTGAAAAACGCCTCTACTTTCACGAACTTTGCGCTAAATACCGGTCCGCCCGCCCCAACGCCGTCAGCAATGGGGCCGGGATCCACTGCCCACCCCCAAACCATGAGCCACCTTAAAACCGAGGCCCACAGTCCGCAGACTCACAGCACAGGTCGGGCCCAGCCAGGCAGGCGACGACCCAGAACTGGGGGCGTGGACCAGGACTGGGGCAGGGCCATGGTCATGACGGGGACCGGGACGCCGCGCCATGGTCATGGCCAGGACCGAAGTCGAAGCCAGGAACCAGAACGGGGCTCAGATCCGGGACCGGGACCCAGGACAAAGGCTCAGGGCAAAGGCTCAGGGCAAAGGCCAGGGGCCAGGGCCACGGGAGCAATGCTAGAGACCTGTGGATCGACCGGGAAGGGGTGTACCTTCCCGGTGATCGTTTGAGGTCTCACACGCATGGCCGACGCGCCAACGTCGGCTGGGAAGGCACACCCATGCTCACCGTAGTCCCCGACCCCGCCGACGGCGACCGTCGCATGACCGATGGCCTCGTCTCCGCCGCGCTGATCGACGA
>NZ_JAIWNB010000022.1 GCF_020215705.1 Nonomuraea aurantiaca
GATGAGGTCTCCCACCATGAGAGTGGGTAAGGCTCCCGGTAGACGACCGGGTTGATAGGCCGGAGGTGGAAGCACGGTAACGTGTGGAGCTGACCGGTACTAATAGGCCGAGGACTTGACCACAAAGCTTTTCTTGCTCGCGTCCACTATGCGATTCTGAAACAACAAACACACCTGGTTGGTTGGTTGTGTGTTTGACAGTTTCATAGGGTTACGGCGGTTATGGCGGGAAGGAAACACCCGGTTACATTCCGAACCCGGAAGTTAAGCTTCCCAGCGCCGATGGTACTGCACTCGGGAGGGTGTGGGAGAGTAGGTCACCGCCGGACAATCTTTGATAGCGGGAAAGGGCTCCACGCGTGACGTGTGGGGCCCTTTCTGCGTTACGGGGGGTTGCACGCCTTACGCGTGCGGGCCCCCTTTTTTTCTGCGTTGTACGGTGTATGGGTCTCACGCTTTGCCGTGTGGGGCCCTTTCTTGCGTTTCCGGGCCTTGTTGGGTGCGGTCCCGCGAGGCGCGGGGCGGTCTGCTGGGCGGAAGGCCAAGGGCGGGAGGGGACGGCTTGGCCCGTGAGGCCCCTTCCTGCGTTGTATAGGTCTCACGCTTTGCCGCGTGGGATCTTTTTGCGTTATGGGGTTTTGCGGGTTATGGGGGCAGGTACACGGAAGGGTCGGTAGCGCGCTAGGACCCTTCACGGCTGACGCCTGTGGTCGGTCATCTACGGTCTCTCCATCTACGGCCCGAGTGGAGGGCGGCCGTCACTGTGGCGTCAGCGGCGGCAACTCGCGATGTCCACGCCCAGCCGTTGGTGAGCGTCTCCTCGTCAGTAGGGCGGCTTCGCAATCAGCCGTTGGCGGGCCCTCGGCGATAATGCGGCCTCCCACTCAAGCGTGGCGGTCCCTTGAAGAGGTAGACGGGTGGAGGTGCGCGTTGGCGCGCCCGGGGCCGGTGGCATTGCGAGGGGGCCTGAGTTCGATGGCGCGGATGGCGTCCCACCGAGCGGCGCGGATGCCGGAGGTGGTGGAGGCGCATCGGCTGTTCGGGGATCCGGACTTCTTGCTGAGGGTCGATGTGAAGGCGTATGAGCGGTTCTATGCGGAGGTGTTGTCCTGGTTGCCAGGGGTTGCGCAGTTGGCCTCGTATCTGGCGATGAAGGTGGTGAAGGCCGATGGGGGTTGCCCGTTGACGGAAGGTGGGTCGGGTGAATTGCAGTCCGCTTGAGCGACTTACATGTCACTATCCGTGGCATTCGTCAGCATCGCGCAAGAGAGGTGCAGGTAGCGGACCGCATAACTGAGGTGCGAGCCCCGGAGGGAACCAGCAGACCGGGAAGCACACATGTCAGGGCACCTACCATGAAGCGCACCTCGCTCGGTCTGGCCGTCATCGCGATCGCCGGTCTGGCCACCGCCCTCTCGGCTTCCGCCGCTTCCGCCACAACCACCACCACAGCGACCGCCAGCGCGGACCCCGGCCCTGAGACGTGTCGTCAGGGTTACGTCTGGCGGGTCAGCCGGCCGTCGGACCTCGTCTGTGTCACGCCGAAGACGCGGGACCAGGTCGCCGCCGACAACGCCGCCAAGAACAGCCGCTGGACCAACGGCGCCTTCGGCCCGCACACCTGCGTCGTCCCGTACGTCTGGCGCGAGGCCTACAGCGGTGACGACGTCTGCGTCACCGCCAACGAGCGCAGTCAGGCCGCATCGGACAACGGCGCGAGCGCCGGGCGCAAGGTTCTGGCCAAGCTGTGGATCACCAAGTACACCGTCTCGCCGAGGGACAACGGTGACGGCACCGCGACCACGACGTCCACCGATGACATCGCGCGCCTCAAGCTGAACGGCAGCTACTACAACTTCGGCCAGGTCAAGCTGGTCATCCGGTGGAGCCACAACGACGCGGTGTACTGGAACGGCAGCGTGACCGCCAAGTCCAACAGCGGCTACCCGGGTGGGAGCTTCGGCTACAAGACCGGCAAGTTCGACTGCTCCGGCCCCGGCAAGCCGGCCAACGCCTACGCCTACGCCTATGCATACGACACGATGTCGGGGCGCTACTCGGCTCGCGTCCCGGTCCGAATCGGCTGCGCCGTCCTGTAAATGGCCGTCCTGCGGATGGCTGTGCTCCGAATGGCTGGGCTGCGGATGGCCGTCCTGCGGATGATGGCAGTGCTGCGAATGTACGACTGAGAGGGCCGACCTGGTACATCCCGGTCGGCCCCTCTGCGTGGACGGCTGTACGTACGGCTGCATGTGCGGCTTGTCCCGGCACGTTTGGGGTGGTGGGCTGCCGCACTCCGACGTCTATCCCGGCCGGCTGTCCCGGACTCTTCCTTCTCTCCTCGTGGGGCGCCGGGTGCCGTGCGCGGGCGACTCGAACGCGGTTTCGCGGGCGTAGGGAAGCAGCGGAAGGGGCGCCGCTGGAGGTGGTGATCATGGGCGGGGATCCATCCGCGCGTGCACTCCTGTTGGTACTGGCGTGGTGGGGCCGTGTGTGCTCCTGCTGGTACTGGCGTGGCGGGCCGCGTGCGCTCACGCTGGTCCTGGCCAGGCGGGGCCGCGGTTGCGCTCACGCTGGTGCCGGACCGGTGGGGCCGTGTGTGCTCACACCGCAACCGCTCCGCGAAGCCGCGCGTACACCTCGATCTCGAGGCGCATGCGGGGGTCGGAGAGGCCGCACACGAGCATCGTCGCCGCCGGGCGGATCTCGCCGAAGTAGCGGCGGAGGGTCGGCCAGCACGGTTCGAAGTCCGCTCGGTCGGGCAGCAGGTAGCGGACCCGGACGACGTCGGCGAACGTACAGCCGGCTTCGGTGAGCGCCGTTCCGACGTTGCGCAGGCACTGCTCGGCCTGTTCGACCACGTCTTCGGAGATCGTCATGGTCGCGTAGTCGAACCCGGTGGTCCCCGAGACGTGGACCCAGTCGCCGTCCACCACGGCCCGGGCATATCCGATCTGCTCCTCGAAGGTGGAGCCGCTGAAGATCGCGCGTCGTGCTTCTGTCATACACGGAACGGTAGGCGAACTGCGGTGATACGTCTAAGACGTATGAGTGAATGATGTGATATCTCTGCACGTATGGAACGTCCTCAGCTCGCGCTGCATCAGCTCTACGCGTTCGCCGTTCTGGCTGAGGAGTTGCACTTCGGGCGCGCCGCCATACGGCTGGGTGTCGCGCAGCCGCCGCTGAGTCAGCAGATCAGGCGGCTGGAGGAGAGGGTGGGGCATCCGCTGTTCGAGCGAGGGCCCGGTGGGGTCGTCCTGACGTCGGCGGGGCACGAACTGCTGCCCGCCGCTCGGCGTGCGCTCGGCGAGATCGCGGACGGGCTGGAGGCGGCGCGGCGTGTCGGTGGGGGAGAGGCCGGGCGCATCCGGGTCGGGTTCGCGGCGTCGCTGGCGTTGACGATCCTGCCGGGGATGCTGCGGGCTTACCGGGATCGGTATCCCGGGGTCGAGATGGAGATCAAGGAGATGACGACGGCGCCGCAGGTGGCGGCGCTCCTGGAGCGTTCGATCGACGTCGGGCTCCTGCGGGAGCCGCCTGACGATCCGGGGCTGGCCGCCGAGGTTGTGCTTTCCGAGGAGTTCGTCGCTGTTCTGCCGGTTGGTCATGTGCTGGCCGGGCTGCGGGTGGTTCCTGTCGCGGCGCTGGCGGAGGAGCCGTTCGTGCTGCTGAACCGAGAGGCCGGGCCGACGGTTCACGATCGGATCGTGGGTCTGTGCCGGTCGGTGGGGTTCGAGCCGCGCATCGGTCAGTACGCGGTGGAGTGGGCGACGGTCTCCGCGCTGGTCGAGGCGGGGCTCGGGGTGTCCCTTGCCCCGGCGAGCGTGCGCCGGATCCGGCTCAAGGGAGTGTCCTATCGCCGGATCGAGCCGGACAGCGCACGCACCACGGTGGCCATGTGCTGGCGGCGAGAGGATGGGAATCCGCTGGTCGGTCGGTTCCTGGAGGTGGGTAGGGAGTGCCTCCCCGGCCCGCATTAACTACGGACTACATGCCTTGATGCGTACATACGCCATGAGGTATGGTGGCTGGTATGAGCGATGTGATCTGGGCTGCTCTCGTGGATCCCCATCGGCGGGCGGTGCTCGATCTGCTGCGTGAGCGAGATCGGTCGGTCACGGAGCTGGTCGACGAGCTCGGTGTCACCCAGCCCACCGCGTCCAAGCATCTCCGGGTGCTCCGGGCGGCAGGGCTGGTCCGGGTGCGTAAGGACGCCCAGCGTCGCATCTACGCGATCGATCTGGAGCCGATCGCCGAGCTCGATCAATGGCTGGCCCCATACCGGCGGCTCTGGAACGACCGGCTCGACATCCTCGGGCGCCACCTCGATGAGCCGGATACCGGCGCAGACATAGGCAAGGAGTCATGATGGACCGCGGAACATACATCGAGATCGACGGCCGTCCGGCCGTGCGCTTCCAGCGCACCTACCCCCATCCCGTCGAGCGGGTGTGGCGGGCGGTGACCGAGCCGGGTGAGCTGACTCACTGGTTCCCGCAGAACGTGACGATGGACGCGCGAGAAGGCGGGAAGATCGAGTTCTCCGACGACCCGCACATGGACAGCGTCACGGGCACCATCCTGGTCTGGGATCCGCCGCGGCGCTTCGTCTTCACGTGGGGCGGTGACGAGCTGCGGTTGGAGCTGACGTCCGATGGTGCTGGCGGGTGTACGTTCACGCTGGTCAACGTGATCGAGGCGCGGGACGCGGCGGCGCGCAACGCGGCAGGATGGGCTGTCTGCCTGGCGGAGCTGGACAAGGTCGTGGCCGGACAGCCGGGCGACGGGCCGCACGGTGAGAGCGCCGAGTCGTGGCGTGGGCACTATGACGCCTATGTCGCCGACGGTATGCCGTCGGGCGCCGAGATCCCCCAATAGTGGCCTAGTCTGGCGCTTCGTCCGCCGGGAGAGTCGGCGTGTTGCACGAGTGGTCGGCCGCGCCCTCGTCGATGAGGTCCTCGTACACCCCGACCTTGTAGTTGATCAGGTCCATGCACTCGCTGAGGTTCGCCATCTGGGTGATCAGATACTCGCGGTGCCGTCTCAGCAGCGCGAGTCGTTCCGCCTCGTTCCCCGCGCCCTCCCTGACGAGCTCGGTGTAGCGCCGGATCGCCGGCAGCGGCATGCCGGAGGCGCGCAGGACCATGCACAAGGTCAGCCACTCGATGTCCTGCTCGCTGTAGACGCGGTTCCCGCCGGCCCCGCGGCGCACCGGACTGTGCAGGATGCCCTCGCGCTCGTAAAAGCGCAGCGTGTGAACGCTCAATCCGGTCCGCTCCGCGACCTGTCCAATGCTCAAAATCTCCGGCATGCCGTACAGGTTAGGGCTTGATCTAAAGTCGGCTCTAGATCCTAGGATGCCGCGCATGACCATGCGTTACCGCACTCTCGGCGGCACCGGCATAGAGGTAAGCGTCCACTGTCTCGGCGCGATGATGTTCGGTGCTGTCGGCAACAAGGACCACGATGACTGCGTCCGCATCATTCACGCGGCGCTCGACCGGGGGATCAACTTCATCGACACCGCGGACATGTACTCCGCGGGTGAGTCCGAGGAGATCGTCGGCAAGGCGCTCGAGGGGCGCCGCGACGACGTCGTGCTCGCCACCAAGGTGCACTTCCCCATGGGGGAGGGCCGCAACCGGGGCGGTAATTCGCGGCGGTGGATCGTCAAGGAGGTCGAGGAGAGCCTGAGGCGCCTGCGGACCGACTGGATCGACCTCTACCAGGTGCATCGGCCCGACCACACGACCGACATCGAGGAGACGCTCTCCGCGCTGACCGACCTGGTGCGCGCGGGGAAGATCCGGGCCTTCGGCTGCTCGACCTTTCCGGCCGACGAGATCGTCGAGGCGTATCACGTCGCCGAGCGCCGGGGCCTTCAGAGGTTCAGGACCGAGCAGCCGCCCTATTCTCTGCTCGCCCGGGGGATCGAAGCCTCGGTGCTGCCGGTCTGCCAGCGCCTCGGGATGGGGGTGCTGACCTGGAGCCCGCTCGCGTCCGGCTTCCTGAGCGGCAAGTACAGGAAGGGGCAGGCCATCGATCTCACCACCGGGCGCGCCTCGCTCACGCCGGCCCGGTTCGATCCCTCGATCCCCGGGAACGCGGCCAAGTTCGACGCAGTGGAGGAGCTGGCCGAGGTCGCGGACGGCCTCGGTTGCTCGCTGCCCGAGCTCGCCGTGGCCTTCTGCGCGGCGCATCCCGGTGTCACGTCGGTGATCACTGGGCCGAGGACCATGGAACAGCTGGAGTCGCTGCTGAAGGGGGCCGCGCTCACGCTCGACGACGCGGTCCTCGACCGGATCGACGAGATCGTGCCGCCGGGGGCCAACCTCTACCACCCGGACGGCGCCTGGACCCCGCCGACGCTGTCGGACCCCGCTCGGCGCCGCCGACCGCTGGCGGAGCGCGCCGCGGGCTGATCGGCCGCCGGTGATGCGGGTGATGCCGGTGATACGGGTGATGCGGGAGGATCCGGGTGAGCGCGGGGAGACTGCGCTCACCCGCTCGGGCCGCGCTCACCTGGGCTGGTGCGGTGTCCACGATGGTTCGCTGGGTGGTTCGTCACCCGACCGTCGACCGTTCGTGGTGGCTGGGGTCCCTTGGAGGGGTCCCCTTTTGGGGGGTGTGGGAGGGGACGGTCCGTCGTGGGCTGAGGTCCCTGGGGAGGGACCCCCCTTCCGGGGGAGTGGAAGGGACGGTCCGTCGTGGCTGGGCCCCCTCGGGGGAGAGGGTGAACGAAATGGGTGGTTACTTCGGCAGGACCAGCAGGGCATCGCCGACGCCGCGCTCCACCCCGTCGGACGGGCGGTTGACCAGCTTGTCGCCCACCACCATCGCCGTGGAGCCGCCGCCGTCCAGGTTGACCGCCTGCGTGGCGCCCAGCCAGCGCATGAACTGTGCCGCCTCGATGAAGTTGGCCCCCACCGACACGCCAGGCTGACGGCCGTCGATGGTCGCCAGGATCAGGCTGCCGTTGCGGGTGGTGCCCAGCAGGGTGCGCGGGTGGCGGCGGAGGATCATGTTCACGGAGTCGTGGCCGTCACGCTTGGCGGTGATCTTGACGTGCCCGTTCCTGACCAGGCCGACATTGCCCCCGATCACGCTCAGGTCGGGCGTGAGCTTGAGCGCCTTGCCCGCCCGTACGTCCACGACCTTGGTGTCGACCTTGACGGTTCCGCCTTCCGCCGCGTGCGCGTTCAGCCATTCGGCGGCGATGCCGGCGGAGCCGTGCAGGACCCGGGAGCCGGCCGGTACCTCGGCGCCCGGCGCGCGTAGTGCCACGACCTTGTCGTTGGCGTCGAGCACGGCGTCGGCGCCGTCGTCCGTGGGCGTCTTGGCGCCGTACTCCGCGGTGTAGAGGATCAGCTCGTCCGCCGCCGCGGCGCGGTTGACGCCGTTGACCGTCAGCTTCTGGCCGTCCTGCGCGATCGCGGTCACGGTCGACTTGAGCTCGGTGATGCGGGCGGTACGACCCTTGAGCACGACGGCGGAGCGGCCCGGTACGGCCTCGCTGAGCAGCCTGCCGCCGACCACCGAGATGCCGACCGGCTCGCCGCGCAGGTTCTTGGCGGTGTGGATGTTGAAGAAGCCGCCGTTCACTGCCGCGATCGCCTTGTTGGCCTTGGCCATCGAGGAGACGGTCTCGCGGGCGGCGACGCTGGTGCCGAGCGTGGAGCTGTACGAGCCGTGGAACTTCCTGGCGTCGATCATGACCACCTTGACGTCCCAGGGCCCGGTGGTCTTCATGCCGTCGTCGCCGACGTAGTCGACCCTGACCTTCAGCCCGGCGTCCTTGAGCTTCTTGGCCGTCTCGGCGGCCTTGTCCTTCTCCTCGAACTTCCAGAGCCCGACCCGCACCATGTAGACGGTCTGGGCGTCGGCGTCGGCGACCTTCGGCCGGACGACCTTCTGCAGGCTGGCCGTCTCGCCCGTGGCCTCGACCTCGGCCACCTTGGCCTCGGCGGTCTGCTGCATGCCGTAGTCGCGGCCGCTCGGCATCAGCACCGTGACGGTGAAGCCGTCGGTCGCCTTGCCCGCCTTCACGTTCCAGAGGTCGATGCCCGGCGCCACGCTGGTCATCGTCTTGGCCGGTACGGCCGGGACGCCCAGCGGGAACTTGGCCGAGGGGAACGAGACCGAAACCTGCTCGGCGGCCGCGCTGGGTACGGCCGTCGCCGTGAGGACCGTGGCTATCGACAAGCCGACGGCGAAGGTGCGTCGAGACATGAAAACTCCAGAGGGCGGGCAAAGGAACCGACCCATCCTGGCGAGATCATGGTCGCGGAGGCAGGGAAACACGCTAAACGGTCTGAGAGGTTACAAGATTGACATCCCTCGGCGGATTTTCCTGCGCGCACTGTGGGCGCGGCGTTACCGTGCGGTAGGCCGCGACCGAGCGGCACACCAGTCCGAGAGGCAGCCGTGATGGGGCTGAGCATCCTCATTGTGATCATCGCGAGCGTGATTCTGGGGTTCATCCTGGGCGCGTTCGTCACCCGTCCACGCGGATGGGTGATGTACCCCGACGACCGGACCCGCCCCGACGTGACGCGCGATCCTCACGAGTGACCACGAGCCGGCGCAAGCCGCACAGCTTCTGGGTTCTGTGCGGCTTGCGCCTATCCCTACGCCCACACCTAGAATGAGGCGCATGACACGCATCAGCATGTGGTGGCGGCCGACAGACGGCCGCTGATCTCCGCATGCTCGGGCCGTCCTCAGGACGGGCCCGGTGCGTGGGTTCTTCTTCAGGACGGCATGACCTGAAGAAAGGAACCCATGATGGATCACGTCGTGCTCACCGGAGACCGCCCGACGGGGCCGCTCCACCTGGGCCACTACTTCGGCACACTGGCCAACCGCGTCGCCCTGCAGGACGTCCACCCCATGTACGTGCTGGTCGCCGACTATCAGGTGATCACCGATCGGGATCTTCCCGGCGCGATCCAGCAGAACATCACCAGCTTGGTCCTCGACTACCTGGCCATCGGGCTCGACCCCGCGAAGGTGACGATCTTCCAGCACAGCGCGATCCCTGAGCTGAACCAGCTGCTGCTGCCCTTTCTCAGCCTGGTGTCCGTGGCCGAGCTGAGCCGCAACCCGACCGTCAAGGACGAGATCGCGCACAGTACGCAGCAGGCGGTCAACGGCCTGATGTTCACCTATCCGGTGCATCAGGCGGCCGACATCCTGTTCTGCAAGGGGACTCTGGTGCCGGTCGGCAAGGACCAGCTGCCGCACGTGGAGGTGACCCGGCTGGTGGCGCGGCGCTTCAACGAGCGCTACGGCCCCGTCTTCCCGGTGCCGGAGGCCATGATGGGCGCGCGGCCGCTGCTCCATGGCCTGGGCGGCGGCAAGATGAGCAAGAGCCGGGGCAACGCGATAGCCCTGTCCGCCACCGAGGACGAGACGGCGGCGCTGATCCGCGCGGCCCGCACCGACTCCGAGCGGCTCATCACCTTCGACGAGGCGAACCGGCCGGAGGTGGCGAACCTGCTCACCCTGGCCGGCCTCTGCCTCGGCCGCGCGCCCGAGTCCATCGTCGACGAGATCGGCAACGGCGGGGCCTCCACACTGAAACGGCTGGTCACCGAGGCGGTCAACGAGTTCCTGCGCCCGATGAGAAAACGCCGCCTTGAGCACTCGGCGGCCGATGCCAGGCAGGTGCTGACGGACGGCAACGAGCGCGCCCGTGAGCGGGCGATCGTCACGCTCGGGGAGGTACGGGCGGCGATGGGCTTCTAGGCGATGGGCTTCTGGCGCGGGCCTCTGGCGATGGCCAGTTCGGTGGCCGGGGATCTCAGGAGGCGGCGGTGCCGCGGTCTGGTGAAGCCGGCCTCCCTGAGCAGGCGGGCCACTTCCTTGTAGGTACGGATCCGGCCGCCGCCCGCCACCAGGTAGTTGAGGTGGAGCAGGTCGAGCAGGGTACGGCTGGCCCGGCCAGGCATGAGGCTGTCACCGAACTGGTCGCCGATCGCGATCGTGCCGCCGGGGTTGAGCGCCTTGGCCAGCCGCCCCAGCAGGGTGCCCACCTCCTGGTCGTCGAGACAGTGCAGGATGTTGAACAGCAGGATCACGTCGTACCCGCCGCCCAGGTCCTCGTCGAGGAACGAGCCGGCCCGCAGCGTCAGCCGGGGGTGGGCCGCCGCCGATTCGAGGGCCTCGGGCAGGTCGATCACGGTGCCCCGCAGCGCCGGGTGCCGCCGCAGCAGCTCCACGCTGTAGCGGGCATGGCTGCCGCCCACGTCCAGCATTCGCGTGGCGCCCGCGGGGACCGGGATGGCGGCCGCGGTGGCGGGCGCCTGGCGGCCGGCCACGGCGGCGGTCCACGCCTGGAACGAGCGCGACAGCTCGGGCTCGCTCTCCGTCAGCGCGTACAGCGAGGTGATGGGCGACCCGTCACGTACGGTCCGTTCGAGCTGGGGCCAGATCACGCAGGCGGTGCGCTCCCAGAAGTACAGGCCCTCGGCCAGGCAGGCGGGGGAGTCGGAGGTGAGCCAGAGGCGGGCCGTTCGGGTCAGCCGGTAGCGGCCGCGTCTGGCGCGCAGGTAGCCGAGCCCGGTCAGCCCGCGCAGCAGCACGTCCGTCGCGTGCGGGTCCAGGCCGAGCGATCCCGCGAGGTCGGCGGCGGTCATGGGGCCGCCGCGCAGGGCGTCGAAGAGGCCGAGCCGCATCCCCGCGATCAGCGCGTGCAGGCCCATGACGCCGAAGTAGTCGAGTATCGGGGGCAGGATCGACAGGCGGTGCGCCGCCGCTTCCAGGGGATTGACGAATAGGGGCACATCGCGACGGTAAGCCGCGAGGGGAAAAAATGTTACCTGCTGTCC
Source organism: Nonomuraea aurantiaca (assembly GCF_020215705.1). Classification (GTDB taxonomy): domain Bacteria; phylum Actinomycetota; class Actinomycetes; order Streptosporangiales; family Streptosporangiaceae; genus Nonomuraea; species Nonomuraea aurantiaca. The sequence goes on from NZ_JAIWNB010000022.1 coordinate 10,833, forward strand.
CGGCGGAACGACTCCAGCGCCAGCAGGGCCACGTGCAGGGACAGGCACGACTCGACGTCGTCCAGGTCGGTGTCGAGGATGCGTTCGAGGCGGCGCAGCCGGTCGTAGAAGGCGGGCCTGGACAGGTGGGCCTTCTGGGCGGCCACCGCCTTGTTGCGCCCCGCGTCCAGGTAGATGCGCAGGATGCGGGCCAGGTCGCCGCCCCGCTGCGCGTCGTGCGCCAGCAGCGGCCCGAGCTCCCGCTCGGCGAACGTCTGCAGCCGGGCGTCGTCGCGCAGCAGGTGGAGCAGCCCGCGCAGGCGCAGGTCGGGCAGCCGGTAGAAGGCCCGGCCGTCGGGCTGCCGGACGGCCACGTCGGCCACCTGCTCGGCTTCGAGGAAGCTGCGGCGTACGTCCCTGATCGACTCCACCACCGAGCCCGAGGCCAGGACGAACGCGGCGCCGGGCTTCCACAGGACGCGCAGCCGATCGGCGAGCGCCGTCAGCGCGGGCTCGGCGCCCGAGCGCGGCGGCAGGGGGAGCAGGACGCCGACCCGGTCCTGGTCGAGCGCGCCCACGAGGGCGGGCAGCCGGGCGTCGCGGCAGGCGGCGGCGGTGGCCTCGGCCAGCTCGCCGAGCTGCGCCTGCCCGTCGAGCGCCTGCTCGACGGGCTCGGTCGGCCGGATGACGACGCTGACCAGCTTACGCCCGGTGAGCGGCACGCCCACGGCGCGGGCGCGGGCGGCGGCCTCGTCCGGATCGGCGTAGGCGTGGGTGAGGATGCCGGTGATGATCGTGCCGTGCGCCTGGCGTTCGAGGGACTCCTGGTGACGTTCGAGCAGGCGGCCCAGGGCGAGCGTGGTGGCGGCGCGCTCGGCGAGCACCAGGTCGCGGGGTGACGGCGGACTCTCGCAGATCAGGATCAGTCGCCCCCAGTCCTGTCCGCGCGCACCGACCGTGGTGACCAGCCAGCCGGAGGCGGCGTCGTAGGCGGTCCGCTCGGCCGGTGCGACGGCGCGTGACCTGCTCTCCCAGCCGGCCAGCAGCGCGCCGGCGTCGCGGCCCGCGGACTCGCAGGCCAGCACCTGGTGGGCGAGGTTCTCCAGCAGGACCGGGCGGCTGGACAGCCGGGCCACCTGGACGAGCACCTCGGCGGGCGAGGCGCCTTCCACGGACAGCTCGGTGAAGACCTCGTGCAGCTGCTCGGAGGCGCGCAGCTCCTCCAGCTGGATGTCGATGATCCGCTCGTGCACGGACTCGGTGATCTGCACGAACGGCGTCTCGCGGGTCAGCACGATCAGCGGTAGCCCGTGCTCCTCCGCCGCCTTGACCACGGCGCGGGGCAGCTCGCGGACGAACCGGCGGCCCAGCTCGACGATCAGCCCGGAGGCGCCGACGGCCGACAGCTCACCGATGTAGTCGGCGAGCTTCTCCGGGTCCTCGGGCAGCGCCACTCCCGTGGTGAGCACCAGCTCCCCGCCGCGGAGCAGGTGGGCGATGTCGGCGATCTCGCCGACGTGCACCCACCGCACCTTGGTGTCCAGCCGGTCGCCGCCCGCGACCACGCGCGGGTTACCGCGGCGGACGGTGTCCAGGGCGAGGACGTCGGCGATGGTGGGCAGCACGCGCCCGAGCCTAGCCGATCAGCCTGTAAGATCGGATAGGTACCCATTTACAGTGTGCCGGTCACGAGCCCAGTTCGTCCTCCCTGAACTCCCGGGCGGCCTCCCGCTCCCGCAACTCCACTCGCCGGATCTTGCCGGAGATGGTCTTGGGCAACTCACCGAACTCCAGCCTGCGCACGCGCTTGTACGGCGCCAGCTCGCGCCGTGAGTGCTCGAAGATGGAGCGGGCCGTCGCCTCGTCCGCCTCGAACCCGGGCGCCAGCGTCACGTAAGCCTTGGGTACGGCCAGCCGCACCGGATCCGGCGCGGGCACCACGGCCGCCTCCGCGACGGCCTCGTGCTCCAGGAGTACGCTCTCCAGCTCGAAGGGTGAGATGCGGTAGTCGGAGGCTTTGAAGACGTCGTCGGTCCTGCCCACGTAGGTGATGTAGCCGTCGCCGTCACGGGTCGCGACGTCGCCCGTGTGGTAGTAGCCGCCCCGCATCGCCTCACTAGATCCGCCGACATATCCGGACATGAGGCCGAGGGGGCGGTCGGTCAGCGGCAGGCAGATCTCGCCGTCGTCGCCCACCTCCCCAGTGATCGGGTCGAGCAGCACGACGTCGTAGCCGGGCAGCGGCCGGCCCATCGACCCCGGCTTGACCGGCTCGCCGGGCACGTTGCCCACCTGGGCGGTGGTCTCGGTCTGGCCGTAGCCGTCCCTGATCGTCAGCCCCCACGCCTTGGCGACCTGGTCGATGATCTCCGGGTTGAGCGGCTCGCCCGCCGCGACGGCCGTACGCAGCGGCAGCCGCCACGCCGCCAGGTCCTCCTGGATGAGCATCCGCCACACGGTCGGCGGCGCGCAGAACGTGGTGACCCGCTCGTCGCGCAGCACCTCCAGCAGGGCGACGGCGGAGAAGCGCTGGTAGTCGTGGATCAGCACGGTGGCGCCCGCGTTCCACGGCGCGAACACGTTGCTCCACGCGTGCTTGGCCCAGCCGGGCGAGGACACGTTGAGGTGCACGTCGCCGGGCCTGAGCCCGATCCAGAACATGGTCGACAGGTGGCCCGCCGGATAGGAGGCGTGCGTGTGCTCGACCAGCTTGGGCTGCGAGGTCGTGCCCGAGGTGAAGTAGAGCAGCAGCGTGTCGCCGGCCCGGCTCGGCCCGTCCGGGGCGAAGTCCGCGGCCGCCTCGTAGGTCTCGGCGTAGGGCAGCCAGCCGTACGCGTCGCCGACCGCGATCCTGGTGTAGCCGCCGTCGCCGAACTTGCCCGCGTCGGAGGCGTTCGCGATCACGTGGGAGACACCGCCGCGTTCGACGCGCTCGACGATGTCCTTGGCGGTCAGCAGCGTCGTGGCCGGGATGATCACCGCGCCCAGCTTCATGGCCGCCAGCAGCGACTCCCACAGCTCGGCCTGGTTGCCCAGCATGAGCAGGATCCGGTCGCCACGTCGTACGCCCTGCTCGTGCAGCCAGTTGGCGACCTGGTTGGAGCGGGCGGACAGCTCGGCGAAGGTATAAGTGACCTTGCCGACGATCTTCAGCGCGACCGCGTCGGGGGTCTCGGCGGCCAGGACGCCGTCGAACCAGTCGAGCGCCCAGTTGAAGTCCGTCAGCTCCGGCCAGCGGAACTCGCGGCGAGCCGTCGGGTAGTCGGCTGCGAGGAGGAGGTCACGTGCGGCACGGAAATCGCTCATGTTCGGGATCCTGCTACGTCACCAGCCGCCTCTCAAGGCCGTCGAGCACCGACACGAGGCCGAAGTCGAAGCACACCTCGCGCATCACGCGCGGATTCTCGTAGTTGGCGGCATTGATCGCCTCCATGAGGTCGGGGTAGCCGGCCGCGGCCTTGGCGACGGTCTGGCGGAGGTTGTCCCCGTCATATTCGTAGCCCGCCATCGCGGTGTCCCAGGCGACCTCGGGGATCGTCATGCCGAACACGAAGGCGGTGAGCGTCGCGTTGGCGTAGTCGATGTCCGTCCCGGTGAATCCGGCCAGCTTGAACGTCTTGCGCGTCTGGTCGGAGATCATGAGCGCGTTGGGCCCCAGCGCCGGCAGGCGGCCGATAAGGTCGGCCGCCCACCGATGCCGCAGGATCACCTGGCGCATGCTGTGGGCCATGACCGAGGCGGCGTCCCGCCAGCCCACCTCCTCGGGGTCCGGTGCGATCATCTCGCCCCAGATCTCGTCGTAGACCAGCTCCAGCAGCTCGTCCTTGTGGGCCACGTACCAGTAGAGGCTGGTCGCCCCCGCGCCGAGCTTCGCCCCGAGCTTGCGCATGCTCAGCCCGGCCAGGCCCTCGTCGTCGAGCAGCTCCATGGCGGCCGCGACGATCTCTTCGCGGCTGCGGCCGGGGCTGGAGCCGGCCTGCTTGCGCGGCTCGCGGAACCACACGGAGTTGTACTGCTTGCTGGTCACGCCTCCAGGATAATTCCACTCGCACACTGTACGAGGTTTGTCGTACGGTGTGCGAGTGGAATCGAACACTGTGCGAGATCCCCGTCGTTGGTGGATTCTCGGCGTCCTCTGTCTGTCACTGTTGGTCCTGGTCGTCGACAACACCGTCCTCAACCTGGCCATCCCCAAACTGATCAAGGATCTGGGCGCGAGCCCCGGCGACATCCAGTGGATCATTGACGCCTACGTGCTGGCCTACGCCGGTCTGCTGCTCACCGCGGGCAGCCTGTCCGACCGGTTCGGGCGCCGGCGGTTCCTGATCATCGGCCTGCTGTTCTTCGGCGGCGCGTCGCTGCTGGCGGTGCTCTCGTCCGAGCCGTGGCAGCTGATCGGCTCGCGGGCCCTCATGGGCATCGGTGGGTCGCTCCTGATGCCCTCGACGCTGTCCATCCTGATGACCGTCTTCGACGAGGAGGAGCGGCGCAAGGCCATGGCCGCGTGGAGCGCCGTCGCCATGGTGGGGGTGATCGCGGGCCCCACGCTGGGCGGCTTCCTGCTCGACCACTACTGGTGGGGCTCGGTCTTCCTGCTGAACATCCCCATCGCGCTGGTCGCGGTCGTGGCCGCCGTGGCGCTGATGCCGGAGACCCGCAGCGCGGGCCGGACGATCGACCCGGTGGGCGTGGTGCTGTCGATCATCGGCCTGACCTCGGCCGTCTACGTCATCATCGAGCGCGAGTGGAACCCGGTCGGCATCGCCATCGCCGTGGTCGCGCTCGGCGCGTTCGTGATCTGGGAGCGGCGGTCGGAGCATCCGATGCTGCCGCTCGAACTGTTCAGGAACCGCAACTTCAGCGGGGCGTCGTTCTCGATCCTGCTGATGTCGTTCGGGGCCGGGGCCGTGATGCTGATGCTGACGCAGTATCTGCAGTTCGTGCTCGGCTACGGGCCCATGCAGGCCGGTCTGGCGCTGCTGCCGTACGCCATCGCCGCGACCGTCTTCAACGTGGTCGGCGCCGGACTGGGCCAGAAGGCCAGCAACCGGCTGCTGATCTCCTCGGGGCTGGTGGTCATGTGCGGCGGTTTCGTGGTGCTCGCCACGACCACCGGCTACATCGCGGTGCTCACCGCACTGCTGATCATGGGCGTCGGCGGCGGCCTGGCCGGGCCCGCGGCGTACGCGTCGCTGATGGGGGCCATCCCCATGGAGCACGCGGGTGTCGGCTCCGCGCTGAACGACACCGTGCAGCAGGTCGGCATGGCCATGAGCATCGCCATCCTGGGCAGCGTGCTGGCCGGGGTGTTCACCTCGGCGATGCCCGCCGACGCGCCCGAGGCGGCCAGGGAGTCGATCGGCGGCGCCTTCAAGCTGGGCATCGTGGAGCCCGCCCGCGCGGCCTTCACCGACGCGATGCACTTCGGCTCCTGGGTCGGGGCCGGGTTCTGCGTGGCGGCCGCGCTGCTCGCCCTCGCGGTGCTGCGGCCGGCCGCTCCCGTCACCGCGGCCCACACCACCGAGTCCGCCCCGGTCTAGCGGATGCGGGGCTCGCGCATGGCCTCCAGGCTGTCCAGTTTGTGCGTCCGCTCGTCGTGGCCGACCTGCCGCAGCAGGTCGGCCCTTTTGGGCGGCCCGCGCGGCGGGCCCCCCCCGCCCCCCCGGGCCGCCCCCCGACCGGTAGCGGCCGTACTCGGCGGCGTAGGTGCCCGGGTCGGGGACGAAGTCCAGGTCGGGGTTGTCCGCCACGAACGTCATGTACTCGTGCTCGGCGTGGTCCTCGAACTCCGCGTTCAGCCGGTAACTCCAGTCGGGCCGGACCAGGAACAGCACCCACGACACGTGGTAGTAGAAGAACGAGATCAGCCACGGCGCCGCCTGGTGCAGCAGCCAGGTCTGCTTGAGCCCGTGCCGCTGGACGAGGTCCTGCATGATCAGCAGGTGCCACTGCTCGTTGTCCTGATCGGCGCGGGCCTCCACGATGCGCTCGAAGACCCGCCTGGCCAGGCCCGAGCGCCCCGCGTGGCGGTGCACGGCCCAGTAGCCCATGCGCTCCCACGCCTGGTACGGCACGCGGGCGATGATCTCCAGCATGGCGAACTTGGTGAACGAGCCCTGCTTGCCGTACATGAGGTCGACGGGCTTGAACATCATCTTGGCCAGCAGGCTGTACTTCATGCGCGGGGTGGCGAGCGTGTCCCGCTGGGCCCGGAGCAGCTGGTCGCGGTCGAGCTTCGGCGGGCCGGGGTGCACGTCGGGCCGGTGGTCCACGGTGATGGTCATGTCCGCTCTCCCTGAGTCTTCTCTGGTGATGACTCGATGGTGGGGGAGCGGGGGGTGGCCGGTCGTCGGCCGCCGGTGGGCAATCGTGGTGCCCCCGCGGGCGTAGCGATCAAGGCGGTCGTACGCCCGCGGGCGGACGGGAGATCCCCTAGGGGATCTGCCCGGGCTTGTCGACGATGCCGGACTTCAGCTCGGCGGACGCCCAGAAACTGCCCGCCTCAAAGGCCGGCTCCGGTGCCTTGCCCGGCATGGTGATCCACTCGTCGCGGTTCCAGATCGTGCGACGGCCGAGCAGGTGGTAGGTCGCCGGGTCGAGAACAAGGTACTCCGTGGTGACCTGCTGCCCCTTCGGCTCGTAGTAGACGCCGATGCCCAGCCGGTCCTCCGCGTCGGGGACGTCCACGACGATCTTGACGCCGGGGATCCTCGCCATGGCCCGGAAGATCGCGGCCTCCAGCTTCGGCGGCATGACGGCCTGCTGCTCCAGGTAGACCGAGAGGACCCGATACGCCCGGGCGTCGGGCGGCTCGCCGGCGCCTGGGTCCTCTTTCGGCAGGTCGCTCCAGTGCCTGTCGCGTGAGACCTTCGCGAGCAGCTTGTCGGGGTCGGTCGGCAGGGCCGTCAGCCTGTCGTGGTACTCCTGCGGCGACAGGTCGTCGTCGTCCGGGTCCGGCGGGACATCGGAGACCTTCAGCTCGCCGTCCAAGAAGTCGGCGCGCTGCTTTCCGTCGTATCTGAACCAGCTCTCTTGGGTGGTCACGCGGCCGTCGCCGGGCTGCACGACCTTGGACTTGGTGTAGACCCACTGATCGGGGCGTGGAGTCGAGTAGGTCTTGTTCTCGACTGCCGTGGCCGCCTGCTCCAGCAGCAGGAGGCTGCCCGGCCGCATGCTGGGCGCCGGACGCGTGGGACGGCTCTCGTGGGCGGGCCCGGCGAACGTCAGCGTGACCGCCAGTCCGGCCGCCAGGGTCCCGGCGAGCAGCGCGCGCCTGGCGAGGGGCCGCCACAGCCGGCCAGGAACGTCTCCGCGACGATGTCGTCGGCCAGCGAATCCCCCAGACGGCGGGTGACGTAGCGACGATGTAAGGCAGGCGCGTGCCGGTCGAACAGCACGGCGAAAGCGCCCGGGTCGCTGCGGGAGCGCCGGATCACCTCGGCGTCGTCCATGCCGCTCAACGCTCCGCCGGCGCCCTCGGCCGACTCTGTTTCCACAACCACCCGGTACTCCCGTCGCCGATACTGTCAGCCCCTTTCACCCGATGGCGGGATTTGAGTTCTCGGGAGTTGTAAGTCCTTATGTCCTGACATATGGTCGAAGTTGGCGCTGGAGTCTGCATGACATCATGTAAGGGGATGTGGTGTCGTGTGGACACGTTGGAGGTGGGTGTGGCGATGACGAGCCGCGATACTCGAAGCATGTCGGAGCTTCTCGCCCGCCACCGGGCAGTGATCCCCAACTGGGTGGCACTCAACTACAACGAGCCGATCGAGATCGTCAGTGGCAAGGGCAATCGCGTCGTCGACGCCGATGGCAAGAGCTACCTCGACTTCTTCGCCGGCATCCTCACCAACATGATCGGGTACGACGTGCCCGAGGTGCGCGAGGCCGTCGAGCGTCAGCTCGCCACGGGAGTCGTCCACACCAGTACGGTCTACCTCCTGCGCGGCCAGGTCGAGCTGGCGGAGAAGATCGCCAGGCTCTCCGGCATCCCCGATGCCAAGGTCTTCTTCACCAACTCCGGCACCGAGGCGAACGAGACCGCGCTGCTGCTGGCCACGTACGCGCGCAAGAGCGACCAGGTGCTCGCCATGCGGCAGAGCTACCACGGCCGCAGCTTCGGCGCGATCAGCGTCACCTCCAACCGGACGTGGAAGAACAACTCGCTCTCCCCGCTGAACGTGCACTTCCTGCACGGCGCCGACCGGCACCTGGTCCAGTTCAAGGGGCTGTCGGACGCCGACTACATCGCGGCCTGCGTCGACGACCTGCGCCATGTGCTGGCCACGGCCGTCTCCAACGACGTGGCCGCGCTGATCGCCGAGCCCATTCAGGGCGTGGGCGGGTTCACGATGGCCCCCGACGGGCTGTTCGCCGCCTACAAGGAGGTCCTGGACGAGCAGGGCATCCTGTTCATCTCCGACGAGGTGCAGACGGGCTGGGGGCGCACCGGCAGCGCGTTCTTCGGCATTCAGAACCACGGCGTGACGCCCGACATGATGACCTTCGCCAAGGGCCTGGGCAACGGGTTCGCGGTCGGCGGCGTCGTGGCCCGCGGCGACCTGATGGACAGCCTGCCCGCCGTGGGCCTGGCCACGTTCGGCGGCAACCCGATCTCCATGGCCGCCGCGAACGCCACGCTCGACTACGTGCTCGACCACGATCTCCAGGCCAACGCCGCCAGGACCGGCAAGATCATCGCCGATGGCCTGCGCGCGGCGGCCGAGCGGCTGCCGATCATCAAGGCCGTACGCGGCAAGGGCCTGATGTTCGCCGTCGAGCTGGAGAGTCCCGCGCAGGCCGCGCGGTTCATGGAGGAGACCAAGAAGGCGGGCCTGCTCGCGGGCAAGGGCGGCCTGTACGGCACCGCCATCCGCATGGCCCCGCCGCTCACCCTCACGGTGGACGAGGCCACCGAGGGCCTCGGCATCATCGTGCACGTCCTGGAAGGCCTCAACATGGAAGTCATCAACGCAGAGGCAGCGAAGCAGTGAAGTTCGTCAAGCACTGGATCAACGGAGCTCTCGCGGACGGCGACAGCCGTACCCAGGAGATCTTCGACCCCGCTACCGGCGAGGTCAGCGGGCACGTCGCGCTGGCGTCGGCCGCCGACGTCGACGCGGCCGTGGCCGCCGCCGTGGCGGCCTTCCCCGCCTGGCGTGACGCCTCGCTGACCAAGCGGGCGCAGGTGCTGTTCCGCTTCCGCGAGCTGATGTACGCCCACCGCGACGAGCTGGCCGCGCTCATCTCCGCCGAGCACGGAAAGGTGCACTCCGACGCGCTCGGCGAGGTCGCCCGCGGCCTGGAGGTCGTGGAGTTCGCCTGCGGGATCCCGCACCTGCTCAAGGGCGGCTTCTCCGAGGGCGTCTCGACCCGGGTCGACTCCTACTCGCTGCGCCAGCCGCTCGGGGTGGTGGCCGGCATCACGCCGTTCAACTTCCCGGCCATGGTGCCGATGTGGATGTACCCGATCGCGATCGCCTGCGGCAACGCGTTCGTGCTCAAGCCGTCGGAGAAGGACCCGTCCGCGTCGCTGCTCATGGCGCGGCTCTGGCAGGAGGCCGGGCTGCCCGACGGCGTCTTCAACGTCGTCCAGGGCGACAAGGCCGCCGTCGACCGGCTGCTGGAGCACCCCGACGTGCGCGGCGTCTCCTTCGTCGGCTCGACCCCCATCGCCAGGTACGTCTACGAGACCGGCACCAGCCACGGCAAGCGGGTGCAGGCGCTCGGCGGCGCCAAGAACCACATGCTCGTGCTGCCCGACGCCGACCTCGACCTGGTCGCCGACTCGGCCGTGTCGGCGGGCTTCGGCTCGGCCGGCGAGCGGTGCATGGCGATCTCCGTCGTGCTGGCCGTCGACCCGGTGGGCGACGAGCTCGTCCAGAAGATCGTCGAGCGGGTCGACAAGCTGGTGGTCGGCCCGGGCTCCGACCCCAGGTCCGAGATGGGGCCGCTGGTCACCGAGGCGCACCGCGACAAGGTCGCCTCCTACCTCGACCTCGGCGTCGAGGAGGGCGCCAAGCTGGTCGTGGACGGCCGGGACACGCGCGTCGAAGGCGGCGGCAAGGCGTCGGAGACGCCCGGCTTCTGGCTCGGCCCGACCGTGCTCGACCACGTGCCGGCCGGCTCGCGGGTGCACACCGAGGAGATCTTCGGCCCGGTCCTGACGGTCGTCCGCGTCGGCTCGTACGAGGAGGGCCTGGAGCTCATCAACGGCGGCGCGTACGGCAACGGCACCGCGATCTTCACCAACGACGGCGGCGCGGCCCGGCGCTTCCAGAACGAGGTCGAGGTCGGGATGATCGGCATCAACGTGCCGATCCCGGTGCCGATGGCGTTCTACAGCTTCGGCGGCTGGAAGGCGTCGCTGTTCGGCGACACGCACGTGCACGGCACCGAGGGCGTCCACTTCTACACCCGCGGCAAGGTCGTCACCTCGCGCTGGCTCGACCCGTCGCACGGCGGCGTGAACCTGGGCTTCCCGACCAACGGGTGACCGATCTCCACCGGGAGGGACGCGCCAGGCGTCCCTCCCCGTCGTGTGCCCGATAAACTCCAGCACACGGACAAGGGGGGAACGTGGATCGCCGCACACCTGCCATGGCGCTGGCCATGACGGCTCTGATCGCCAGCATGGGGGCGGCGACCCCGTCGCCGAAGAAGACCCCGACTCCGACCCCGACTCCCACCCCGTCGGCGACTCCGACGCAGGGCGACGGCACGCTGCAGATTCTCACCTACCGCGGCTACGCCGAATACGGCGGCACCAGCCCCAGGGTCAACTGGGTGGGCGACTTCGAGAAGACGACCGGCTGCCGCATCGCCCGCCTTGACACCGTGCAGACCGCCGACGACATGAAGAAGTACGTCGACCAGCGCGCATACGACGTGGTCTCGGCGGGCCCGGTGCTGGCCGCCTCGATGATCGAGGCCAAGCAGGTGCAGCCCATCGAGCCGGCCAAGGTCACCGGTTACGACGACCTGACCAAGCGCTTTCGCGACATGACCAAGGTGTCGGGCAAGGTCTACGGCGTGCCCTACCTGTGGGGATACCACGAGTTCCTCTACGACTCGATCAGGATCAAGGGCGGCGGCCTCAAGCAGGTCTTCCAGTCGGACCGGGTGTCGCTCCAGGACGGCCCGCTGACCATCGCCGACGCGGCGCTCACCGACGACAGCGTGGACGACCCCTTCGAGCTGACCAAGAGCCAACTGGAGCGGGCGATGGCGCTGCTGGGCGAGCACAAGGGCCGCACCTACTGGAAGAACCCGCTCGACCTGGTCAAGGGCTTCGCAACGGGTTCGCTCGACTACGCCCAGGCCACCCCGTACTATCGCCTGCTTCTGCAGAAGGCCGGCAAGCCGGTCAAGGCGGTCAGCGCGCGCAAGATGACCGGCTGGCTCGACTCCTGGATGCTCGGCGCGAACATCCCCAACACCGACTGCGCCTACCGCTGGCTGAGCTGGATGGCGGCGGCGCCGGCCCAGCGTGACGCGGCCGCCTGGGTCGGTCTGGCGCCGGCCAACCTCAAGGCGTGCAAGGGGCGGGCCAAGCAGATGTGCGACGCGTACGGAGCCGACAAGCCGAAGTGGCTTGATCGGGTCGCCTTCGCCGCTCGGCCGCCGGGGGGTTGCCGGGGTTCTGAGGGGGAATGCACTGATTACGGCACCTGGACCGAACAGTGGGGCACACTGGTGAACTGAGCGGGGGCTGCTTACCCCTACATGACTTTTGCCGCAGGCACGCCCCGTCCCCCCGCTGGGCCGTGCCTGCAGAGACGCCCCGGGCCTCCCCCCGCTCCGGGGCGTCTCGCTTTTCCGGACGGTCGCCCGCAAATTCGACTGAATGACCAGTCAGTGAGTATGTTCTGCTCATGAGAATCCTCCTGGTCGGCGCCGGCGGCGTCGGCTCCGCTGTCGTGCCCATCGCCGCGCGCCGAGATTTCTTCGAACACATCGTGGTCGCCGACTCCCAACAGAGCCGGGCGGCGCGAGCCGTCGCCGGTGTGGACGATCCACGCTTCAGCGCGATCAGCCTCGACGCCGCCGATCGGGCGGCGGTGGCGGCGGCGCTCCGGGAGCACCGGTGCGACGTGCTGTTCAACGCCGTCGATCCACGGTTCACGATGCCGCTGTTCGAGGCGGCGCTGACAGCCGGGGCCGATTACCTGGACATGGCGATGTCGCTGTCCAGGCCGCACGCCAGCCGGCCGTACGAGATGCCGGGGGTGAAGCTGGGCGACGAGCAGTTCGCGCGCGACGACGAGTGGCGGGCGCGGGACCGGCTCGCGCTCGTCGGGATGGGCGTGGAGCCGGGGCTGGCCGACGTGTTCGCCCGCTACGCCGCCGACCACCTGTTCGACGGCATCGACGAGATCGGCGTCAGGGACGGCTCGAACCTGGTCGTGGACGGCTACGACTTCGCGCCGACGTTCTCCATCTGGACGACGATCGAGGAGTGCCTCAACCCGCCCGTCGTCTGGGAGGACGGGCGGTGGCACACGACCGAGCCGTTCAGCGAGCCCGAGGTGTTCGACTTCCCCGAGGGCATCGGGCCCGTGGAGTGCGTGAACGTCGAGCACGAGGAAGTGCTGCTGGTGCCCCGCTGGATCCCGGCCAGGCGGGTGACGTTCAAGTACGGGCTCGGCGAGGAGTTCATCGGCGTGCTCAAGACCCTGCACAAGCTCGGGCTGGACAGCGCCGACAAGATCAGGGTGGGCGGTGCCGACGTGGCGCCGCGTGACCTGGTGGCGGCGAGCCTGCCCGACCCGGCCACCCTCGGCGACCGGATGCACGGCAAGACGTGCGCGGGCACCTGGGTGAAGGGCACCGGCAAGGACGGCGGGCCCCGCGAGGTCTACCTCTATCACGTGGTCGACAACGCCTGGTCGATGCGCGAGTACGGCTCGCAGGCCGTCGTCTGGCAGACCGCCGTCCACCCCGTGGTCGCGCTGGAACTGCTGGCCCGCGGCGCCTGGAAGGGCACGGGCGTGCTGGGGCCGGAGGCGTTCGACGCGGTGCCGTTCCTCGACCTGCTGACCGAGTACGGCTCGCCCTGGCGGATCCGCGAGGAAGCCGCGTAGCGCCATGCGTTCGGCATGCGGCCCGTGGCCAGACTGGAGCCGTTCACTGTTCCTCCTACATCCAGCGCATACCGAACCATGGAGAGGCCATGACAGCGATCGTGCCCGAGCACAATCTCGACGAGATCGTCGCGCAGATTCGCGCCGAGGAGTCGGCCGCGGACTTCGACACGTCCGAAGCCGCGTTCAGCGAGCTGGCCGGCGTCTCCCCAGAGGACCTGCAGCAGTTCCTGGAGGAGAAGGTCGGTCTGTCACCCGACGAGGGCATCCAGGGCAGCTTCACCAGCATTGTCGTCACCGTCGGGGTGCACTGCTAGATGGTCCCGAATCCAGGGGCTGACGAGCTCCTGCGCGCCCGGACGCTGGGTTTCCACACCCCGCGTCCGGGCCGGCGGATCGCACCCCGCCGGACGCAGCAGTTCGATCACCGCAGCGCGGAGCTCGCCCCGGTGTTCACGGCGCTGCACATAGATCCGGATTCCGTGGTTCGGGTCAGTCAACGCGTCTCGCGGCGGCTCGTGCTGATGGTCGAACTCGCCGACGGGAGCGCCCGGCTCTTGAAGTGGCCGGACACCGACACCGAGCACGACAACGACTACGAGTACGTGATGCTGAGCCTGTTCGACCGGCTCGATCTTTCAGCGCGGACCCGGGCCGCGCTGCCGCGCCTGCTGGCCGCGGACCGCCAGACCGGGACCATCGCGTTGGACGTGATGCAGGACTGCGTACGCCTCAGCGACGTGATCCGGGACACGCGCGTGGTGGACACCGCGTACCTGGTCCATCTGGCCGCGGCGATGGCAGGACTGCACCGCGCGTCGATCGAAGAAGCGTACGCCGAGTACCCCGACTGGCTGCTGCGGCCGCCGGTGCCGAAGTCGACGATCCCCACGCCGTACGAATACGCCCACGGCTGCGGCATCGACTTCGACGTATACCTGCGGACGATGCAGGAGCTCAAGCACGACTTCCTGGAGATTCACGCGGAGTGGAGGCCGGACAGCCTGATCCACTGCGACCTGCGTGATGACAACATCCTCCTGGCCCGGGACCCGCAGGCGCCCGCACCCGTCCGCATCATCGACTGGGAGGCCGCCGGGTTCGGCGACCCGTATTTCGACCTCGGCACTCTGGTGGGCCAGTTCCTCGCCGCCGCCCTGCGCCGCCACGGTGATCCGGACGGACCTCGCGCGGCGCGGCACAACATCCGCACCTTCCTCATCGCCTACCGCCGGCTGGCCGAGCTCGAGCACTCCCGCGAGGAGCAGATCTTCCGCTACGCGGGCGTCCTCCTGCTGGTCCAGGCGGCGAGCCGACTGCAACTCCTGGGCGCTCTCGGCCGGATCGGCCACCTCTGCCTGCTGTACGGAAAGCAGCTGATCCAGAATCCCACCCCGGAGGCGATCCTGCGATGACGGGCGAGACGGACAACCCCTATCTCCGCTTCTTCCGTGAGATCGCGGAAGAGGTGGTGATCGAGGACGCCTTCACCTTCACTCATGCACGATTCGGGACCCTCGAGCCGCCGCGCGACATGGCGGCCAGCGCCGACCACCCGGTCGTCACCTATCTTGCGAAGCTCATCTATCTGTCCTATTACGCGGGGGACGACGCGGCCGCACAGATCCTCATGGACGGCGGCAAGGCCGTCGCCACCATCCCTGACTACGAGGACTATCCGTTCAGCGAGCAGCTTCACGGGCACAACACCGGACGCGGCCATCTCACCCCTGGCTGGCGGATCACCGGGCACGACGGGCAGCGCTTCCTGGTGCACGGGGAGGGCATCACGCTCAGCGCCGCCCCGCAGGAGCTGGTCGCGGCCGAACCGGACGGCGAGGTGAAGGTAGGCGCACTGGTGTCGGTGCGTTTCCCGCCGAGCATGCGGTACGCCCTGCTCGGCTGGTACATGGCCATCGGCGACCAGGGTGTGGCCGAACGCGAGGATGGCCTGGTCCGCATCTATTTCAGCCTGGACGGACACCTCGGGGCCCCGGTCCTGATGAAGGCGGTCACCTCGACGCTCAACGCGCTGGAGGTCCCCTTCCAGTTCAAGATGGCCAACCACCCGGCCGCCTACCACCGGCGCGACGCTGGAGTGCTCTTCCTGAGCGCGGAGGCATGGTCGGACCATCGGACGGCCCTGCTGGAGATGTGCGCGAAGGTACGCGCCGTCCTGCGTGACGACTACCCGCGGCTGGCGCTGCCGCTCGCGTTCGGGGTCTCCTTCGCCGTTGAGCCCCATGTGCCCGGACGCCTCCTGAGCTTCGGCGAACACCGGTGCCTGCTCGTCGCTGAGGCGCTGGTCCAGGCGCACGAGCAGGGGGTGAGCGACGCCGCCGGCCGCTTGGCCGTCATCCGCGACCGCTACGCTCGGGAGGGACTGAGCATGGAGACGCCGTACGCCGAGCCGGTACGGGTGCCGTGAACAGGGCGACCGACGCCGTCGACCGGCCGGGCGGACCTGCGGGGAGTGCCACCGGCGTCACGCCCCCGGCCGTCGAAGGTCTCGTACGAAGCATGGACGGGCCGTTCCTGCTTCGGGTGTGCGTGCGCACCCCGTCCGGTTACCGCTGGGCCGAACGGGACAAGCGGCAGAACGCGGGATACCTGGACGCGCGGCAGCTCGACGCGCTGCGCACTGTGTTGCCCCAGGACGCCGCCGTGCTCGCCGCCGTCCCCACGCTCTCCACCCCCGGCCTGGCCACGTGGCCCACGCTGCCCACCCCCGCGCTGCTCTGCGACCGGGGGTACGTCGCCGAGCGCGGCAACCTGGAACACGTCTGCCGGGCACTGGGCGGTTTCCTCTCCCGGCTGCACGCCGCGCCGCCGGCCGACCTGCCCCGCCGGGACCGCCCGGCCTGGCTGCCTGAAGGATCGTGGGCGGCCCGGGAGGTCGAGGCCACGCGGCGTCGGCTGAAGGGCGGAGAGCTCGCGCGCGGCGCGGCCGTCGTCACCCCCTTCACCGGTGAGCCGGTAGTCGTGCACGGCCGGTTCTCGACCGGTGTGTGCGCCGACACCGGCCGGCCGGTGGTGCTCGGCTGGCGGGAAGCGGGGCTCGGCGACCCACATCGTGACCTGGCCTTCTTCCTGGCTGAGCTGGTCGAAGCGGCTGCGCTCATCGAGCTGGCGGATGACCCGGCGGCGATGGCGTTCCTCGACGGCTACGGCGCGGTGGCCGATGCCGGCCGGCTGGTGAGCCTCGTCGCCGACCGGCTGCTGGAGCACTGCGCCCAGAGCACGTTGTGGCGGCCCGCGGGGGGCGACCCGGACGTGGCGCTTCCGCGACTGGAGGCGCAGTGGCGGCGGTTCGCGGCGGCGGTGACGGCGTGACACGGCCTCGGATCGGGCCCGGCGCCGGCGCCCACCTCGATCTGAGTGAGGTGCGGCTGCTGGTCTGCGTCTCCGGCTCGGTCGCGGCGCTCGCGATGCCGCACATCCTGCTCTGGCTGACAGGCCGGCTCGGGCTGAAACAGATCAGGGTGTTGCTGACACCGATGGCGCTGCGGCTGGTCACCAAGGACTCGTTCCGACGCGTTGTCGGCTGCGAGGTGATGTGCGACTGGGACGACCTTCCCCTTGAGGACCGCTCCCACGTGTCCGTCGCCCAGTGGGCTCAGGTGGGTCTGGTGATGCCGGCCACCGCGGACCTGGTCGGCAAGCTCGCCCATGGCATCGCGGACGACCTCGTCAGCTCCACGCTCATGGCCGTGTCATGCCCGACCGTCGTCGTGCCCTCCACCAGCGAGACGACCTGGAACAAGCCCGTCGTGCGGCGCAACGTCGCGCAGCTCAGAGCCGACGGTTTCGAAGTGGTGGAGCCGCGGACGGGTCACTCGCTCGCCACCGGTGCGGACGAGAAGGGTTCGATGGGCGACTACCGGGCCCCGCTGATCGCCGCTCTGACCCGCGCCGCGGGCCACCCCGAGGCTGTCCCGTCCACGGATGGTTCATCCACATCCGCCCCCGTCGCGGATGCCGCAAGCAGTGAGAGCAGGAGGAACCTTTGACCCTGACACCCGACGTGACGCTCCGTCGCGTCCCCGAACTGCTGGTCGAGGTGGAGAGCTCCCATCGGGTCCGGGTGCACCACGACCGGCGGATCTGGGAGCTCGGCCCCCACGCGCTGTCCCTCCTAGACGTGTTCTACGAGCCCGTGACCGTCGCCGAGGCCCTCCAGCGTCTTCGCCCGCGGCTCAAGGGCAGGCGAGCCGTCGACGAGCTGCTCACGACGCTCACCACCATGACCGGGGCCGGGCTGCTCACCCCCGACCCGGCTGAGGGCCACTCGGAGCTGATGTTCCCCATCGGCGGGTACGGACAGGCGTATCCGGATATCACGATGCTCGAGGACCCGGTTCGCAAGCCGCTGTTCCTCAAGGCCATCGACGAGGTGGTCGGCCCGGACGACGTGGTCCTGGACCTCGGCACCGGCTGCGGCGTCCTGGCCGTCGCGGCGGCCCGCGCCGGTGCCCGGCACGTGTACGCCGTCGAGCCCGCACGCACCGGCGACATCGCCGCCCGCGTGGTGGAGCGCAACGGCTTCGCCGACCGGGTCACGCTCATACGCGGCTGGTCCAGCACCACCGAACTGCCCGAGAAGGCGACCGTCCTCACCACCGACATCATCGGTAACGACGGCCTGGACATGGTCGTCTGGGAGAACCTGCAGGACGCCCGGCGGCGCCTGCTCACCGACGACGCGCGCCTGATCCCCGGCTCGCTGCGCGGCAAGGTCTACCTCGCCCACATGCCGGACGACTTCCGCTCCCGGCACCGGATCCTGCCCTCGCACATCGCGCGCTGGCAGAGCCGGTACGGGATCGACTTCTCGCCGATGCTGGAGGGCAACCTCTCCCGCTCCGCGGGCTTCTACGAACGGCCCGAGCACGTGCGGACCTGGGAGCGGCTCTCGGAGCCGGTACCCCTGTTCACGGTCGACCTGCACCAGGACGTACGGCACTTCGAGAACCGGGTGACCGTGCCCGTCACCCGGCCGGGCCTGCTCAACACCGCCCTCGTCTACTTCGAGGCACAGCTCGGTCCTACCACCGTGCTCTCCACCGCTCCCTGGGACGGCGGTGAGAAGAGCCACTGGTACTGCGCCGGCTGGGCCTTCCCCGAGGAGGTCAAGGTCGCGCCCGGAGACATGATCACGCTGAGTTACCGATACGAGGGCGACGGCCGGGCTCGTGTCGAACTCGTTCAGGAACAGGGGGAATCATGAAGTTGCGTACTCAGGTGCCCAAAGTCAACGGCCGTGGTGTGCACCGAGAGGTCACGGCTGAGGAGACCTGGTCGCGCGTGGAGCCGCATCTCTTGCGTGCGGGCATCACCCGGGTCGCCGACATCACGTGGCTGGACCGTATCGGCATCCCTGTCTACAACGCGATCTCCCCACGCTCCAACGACATCATCTCTGTCTACAACGGCAAGGGCATGACCCCGCTGCAGGCCAAGACCTCGGCCGTGATGGAGGCCATGGAGCGCTTCTCCGCGTGGCTGCCACGCATGCCCGCCGCCATCGCCTCCTACGCGGAGCTGCGCGCCGCAGGGCGGAGCGTGATGCACCCCACCGAGTACTTATTGGAGCTGGCCCCGCACTATTCCGACAACCGGCCCATCTCCTGGGCGCAGGGCCACGACCTGCTCTCGGACGAACCCGTGCTGGTTCCCCAGGACGCGGCCGGCTACGTGGCCAATTACCACGAGGCGCCCTGCTACCGCATCACCACCACCAATGGGCTCGCCTCCGGCAACAGCCTCGAGGAGGCGGTGTGTCACGCGCTGTGCGAGGTGATCGAGCGCGACGCCATAACCATCTCCGAACTGCTGAGCACGAAGCTCGGCCAGGGGCTGCAGCGGGATGACCGCGCGGGGCACGCTGCCGCGATCATCGGCTGGCTCAAGGAGCAGCACCCGCACCTGGACGTCGACACGCTGCCGCCGCGAGCTCAGGACCTGGTCACCCGTGTCCACGACGCGCGGCTGGAGATGCGGGTGGTCCAACTGACCAATGACACCGGCGTGCCGACCTTCGTGGCGGCGACCACCGAGGAGCTGACGGCCACCTCGTCACACAACCACGCCGGCTTCGGCACCCACCCCGACGTTGAGGTCGCGATCACGCGGGCGATCAGCGAGTGTGCTCAGGGACGTGCGGTGGACATCCAGGCAATGCGCGAGGACATCTCCTTGCCGGGCACGCAGGTGCCCAAGCACATGCTGCACGTGCACCGGTCCGCGACCGTGGACAAGGGCGGCTGGCTCTGGAAGCCGGTGAACAAGGTCCTCGACGCCCGGGAGATCACCTCCTATCGGCACGCCGACGTGATGGACGACGTGCGCTTCATGCTCGACCGCCTTCGGGCGATCGGGATGACCCGCGCCATCGTGGTCGACCTGTCCCCACCGCAGATCCCGGTCTCCGTGGTCCGGCTGCTGGTGCCCGGGCTGGAGTCCTGGGGCGTCGATCACAGCAGGCTCGGCCACCGGGCCGCCGCCGCGTGGAACCGTGCCGTCCGCACGGCCGCCGAACTCGACCGCCGTCTGTCCCTCGCCGAGGCGGGCTGACCACCGTGAACGCAGAAAGGAACGCCATGCGCGCAGCGGTCTTTCTCGGACCGAGCCTGTCCCCGGCCCTGGCGCTGAAGGAACTGGAGGCGGAATACCTGCCGCCGATCCAGCGTGGCGACATCGACGCGCTGCTACGTCGGCCTGAGCCGCCCGAGGTGATCGGTATCGTGGACGGCCGGTTCCTGTCGTCGCTGTCGATCTCGCCGAAGGAGGTCCTCGGCGCCGTCGACCAGGGCGTACGTGTCTATGGGTCCTCCAGCATGGGCGCCCTGCGCGCCGCGGAGTGCGCTCCCTGGGGAATGATCGGCATCGGGAGGATCTACGAGGCGTACGCGTCCGGGGCCGTCGACGCCGACGACGAGGTGGCGATCATCTACGACGAGGAGACCGGGGCTGCCGCGTCCGATCCCATGATCAACCTTCGGTTCGCCGTCGACGCGGCGGTGGAACGCGGGCTGGTCACGGCCGAGACCGGAGCGACTTTCGTCGACGCGGCGAAGAAGTTGTACTTCCCCGAGCGCACCGCGCGCAACACTTTGCGGGTCGTCGAACCCGATCTGCCCACCGACGAACATGAGGCACTCGCCCGGTTCTTCGCCTTCGAGGCGCCCGACACCAAGGCCGATGACGCCCTGCTGCTGCTCGCCGCGATCAGGGAGTATCTGGGATGAGGAACCACACCGCGACGCGAGAGGACCGACGCACCCGCTTCCATGCCGACGGGTTCCTCTTCCCGGTCGAACTGCTGGATCGGGAGCAGGCGCAAGAGTACGCCACCGCGCCCAGGACCTACCGCGAGATCGCCCGGCGGGCCGGCGGGCTGCTGAGGGCACGTGTGAGGATGCGGGAAGCCCGGCTGGTCGCGGTCATGCGCGAGGCTCACGCCAGGCGGGCCGGGTGACCGGCTGGCAGATCGCGGTCAAAGACGGCTTCCTCACCACGGGGACCGACCTCGCGCCTCCGTGGTCGGCGCGCGGCCCGACGGGAACGGGGCTCCCGCCGGCGACGGATTCCATCGAGCGATGGTTTCCCGCCGTCATCGACCAAGGGGAACAGCCGCTGTGCACCTCAGCGGTGATCACCGCTATGGCCTCCTATTACGCGCGGCGGGCCGAGGGGCGGGAGTTCGAGCCCTCCCTGCTCTTCAACTACCGCCTCTCCCGCAAGCTCGGCGGCAATCCCGACCGCAACGGCTCGCACATCCTCTTCAGCCTTGCCGCATGGACGCGCTACGGCCTGGCCGACGAGGCGAGCTGGCCGTTGGATCTGAACCGCGTCAACGACGACCCACCCGAGGAGGCGTACCCGGCGAGCGCGCCGCGGCTACAACTCCGGCGGCTCGCGGGCGACGCGATGCCACCGGAGAAACTCCTCACGTCCCTGAAGACGCCGCTCGCGGTGGGCGTTCCGGTCGTCTTCGAGGTCACGCTGCACCTCTCGACAACCGGGTCGTTCGCCGACGGGATCTTTCCGGTTCCGCATCCCAGGGAAGCGCTCCTCGGTACGCATGTGGTGCTGCTCGTCGGCTACGACGAGAACCAGCCGTGCGGTCCCGGGCTCACCGGTGCGTTCCGGGTGCTCAACAGCTGGGGGACGAGGTGGGGCGACGACGGCTACGGGTGGCTGCCGTTCGCGTACGTCCGTCAAGGGCCGGTCCGCGACAGCTGGCTGGCGATCGAGCCGGGCTGGGCAGCCACGCGGGACCGCGGCCCGGCCGATGATCGCGTTCCGGCACCGAGCCGGGAGGATTCCCCGGTCGTCGGCGGGTCACGGTCCGTCATCGCACAGCGAGGCGGTCCGACTCCGGCCAGATGACGCTGCGTGCCCTGGCGTCGTCGCGGTCGAGGAGGGCGCGATGCAGCCGGTTCAGCTCGTCACCCGGCTCCACCCCCAGCTCCCTGTCCAAGATGTCCCGAATCTCACGGTAGGTGCGCAGGGCCTTCTCGACATCCCCGGAGCAGTGGTAGGCGTAGATCAGCTGCGCCCAGGCGCCCTCACGGTAGGGGTGGTCGGCCAGCAGTGCCCTCAGCTCGGGGATGACGAGCCGGTGCTCCCCACGCTGAAGCCGGACCGCGTTCAGATCCTCCTGCGTGATCAACCGCAGGTCGTTGAACGCGTCAAGCTGGGCGAGCAGCCGGCTGGAGCCGGCGATGTCACAACCGCCGGCCGGCCCATGCCAAAGCTCCAAGGCCAGCTTCAGCAGCTGGATGGCCGGCTCGTAGTCGTCGTTGCGCCTCAGGGTCTGCGCACGGGCGATCAGCCGAAGGAAAACGTCGGCGTCCAGTTCCATCTTCTCGACACGCAGGAGGTACGCGCCGCCTCCGCCGCTCCCTCGCAGCGACTCCAGCCGTACCTTCGAGGGGTCCACGGCGTTGAGACAACGACGCAGACCGGAAGCGTACGTGCGCAGGTTGGAACGGTATCCGGCAGGCGGATCGTCCCAGAGCAGCTCGGCCAGCGTGGTGTGGGCCACGAACCTGTTGGGCCGCAGCAGCAGGGCGGCCAGCAGACCTCGTACCCGATGTTCCGAAAGCTGCTTGTCGGCCGCCTTCCGCGCGGCGTCCCGCTGCGCCAGCAAACCGACAGGGCCCAGTATCGTGAAGATCACGGTGTGACGCGCGTAGGCGTCGCCGATTGACGCGGAAACCCATTACTTGGCCGAGCTGCTATTACCGTGCCATGATCCGCTGTCTGGGCGTCGCCGATCGATAAAGTCTTCGCCGTTACAAGCGTCATCGATGCCGGGAGACGCCTCTCCCTTGTTCTTGGCATTCTGATTTCTCCAGTTCGATGCCCACCGGATCCTCGTGGTGACCCGATTGAGCGGGCGAGTTCACCGTCTCGCAGCGGTTGGTCGCATATCCGTTGATACGAATATCGTCTACCGCCGCGGCCACCAACAGGAAACGGAAGCCGACTTCCTCATTCGGACCTCCGGACTCGGTGTCGACCGCCAGGTGAACGGCTGCGTCCTGCGCCCCACATGTGGGGCGCAGGACGCAGCCGCTCACCTGGCGGTGCCGGCTAGCAAAGCCACCGTCGCGCGGATTCTCTGTCGCCGACCGGTGTCCTGGCCAGCGTGTAGTAGTTTCCGGGGCCGGTCCTGCTGCAGTAGGCGTATGCGGTGACCGGGCTGGTGTATCGAGAGCAGCAGCCTGCCCTTACGTCGGGCCCGGGCACGTCGATCCAGATCTCCACCGTGACGGCTTGGTTGCCGCATCCGCCGATTCCGGAGATCACATCTCCGTTCTGGCCCGGAGGATAGGCGTACGGCTCGTACCCGTTGCAGTCAGCCGCGGCCGAGGCGGTCGATGCTTTCGGTGCTGCCGACGCCACCGAGGCCCATGGTATGAGGAGCCCTAGTGCCACTGCGAGAATCATAATAGTTCGCCGAACCATCATCCATTTCTCCCATCTATGATCTCCTCATACGATTCTGGTGAGCTGCCGGATCGGCGGCTATCCCGTATCCGCTGATGTTCAGATGCTCAATGGATTGACGGAATCACCGCAGGCTGCTTCCCCGATGCCGTTTATATGGTGATCTTGTCGGGTGGCGCAGGTGGTTCGGGGCGGTTGACGGATCTGGTCGCGGCCGGCGCGCTGACATCGCTGATCCCTCGCCAGCTGCTGGACGTGGCCATCGCCACGCACAGATGCCGGGAGCGTCGCGTTCGCAAGCACGCCGCGCATATGGTCGTCTACCTGCTGATCGCGCTGTGCCTCTACCCCGACGACGACTACGAGGAGGTCGCTCAGCCCGCGGCAGCCGAGTCGGCGCCGGGTGCGTGGCTGAACCGCCGGCGGGTGAGGGCGGCGGCGCGGCCCGCGTCCGGCAGCCGGCACACAGCGAGCCGACCAGGCGTTCGACGGCGGGAGCGGTGCCGCGGGGAAGCCGCTTGGCGTGGGCGCCGTGCCGTGGGTCGCCGTCCCTGGCGCGAGAGGTCGTCTCTAGCGCGATGGGAAGGCGACCACCGTGGCCATCGGCGCCGGAGTGAGTGCTTCGGCGCAGTCGGCGCAGGCCAGCACGGGAGAGTCGTCGGGGAAGCGCCCGACGCGGGCGCGCGGCCTGGGCCATCTCTTGTGGCAGACCACGCAGGCTTCGCCCTCGAGCTGTGCCCGGCTCAAACCATCAGGGTCGAACGTCAACATGCTCCGTGCCGTTCCTGTCGGACCCCAGTTCATCATGCTCCCAGCAGCGGTAGGCCACTCGTATACCGGATCCGTTATAAGCCCGAGTGTGCTCCTGATCGTCTAGGCCAGCGTCAAGCCCGGGTGAATTCTCTACCCGGCTCGCACGCCTTACACCTACAAAAACGGGCATCCAGCCACAAGCTGGATGCCCGTTTCGCGCGTTTCCTACAGTTCAGCGAAAGCTTTCTCCAGGATGCCGAGACCCTCCTCAAGGAGGTGCTCGGGCATGACCAGCGGTGGCAGGAAGCGCAGCACGTTGCCGTACGTGCCCGCCGTGAGCACCAGCAGGCCCTCTGCGTGGCAGCGCCGGACGACCTCCGCGAGCGCGGCCGGGTTCGGCTCCTTCGTGCCCGGCTGGACCAGCTCGACGGCGATCATCGCGCCACGGCCGCGCACGTCGCCGATCACGTCGAAGCGCTCGCGCAGCGCGTGGAGCCGGGGGAGCATGATCTCGCCGATGCGGCGGGCCTTGGCGACCAGGTCCTCCTCGGCGATGGTCTCCAGCACGCCCAGCGCGGCCGCGCAGGCGACCGGGTTGCCGCCGTACGTGCCGCCGAGGCCGCCGGGGTGCACCTTGTCCATGATCTCCGCGCGGCCGGTGACGGCGGCGAGCGGGAGACCGCCCGCGATGCCCTTGGCGGTGGTGATGAGGTCGGGCACGACGCCCTCGTCCTCGCAGGCGAACATCTGCCCGGTACGGGCGAAGCCGGTCTGCACCTCGTCGGCGACGAACACGATGCCGTTGTCCCGGCAGAACGCGGCGATCCTCGGCAGGAAGCCCTTGGCCGGCTCGATGAACCCGCCTTCGCCGGCGATTGGCTCGATCACCACGGCCGCGACGTTCTCCGCGCCGATCTGCTTGCCGATCATGTCGATGGCCTGCGCGGCGGCCTCCTCCGCGCAGTTCTCCGGGCCCGTCGGCCAGCGGAACGGGTAGGCCAGCGGTACCCGGTACACCTCTGGCGCGAACGGGCCGAAGCCCTGCTTGTAGGGCAGGTTCTTGGCCGTCAGCGTCATGGTCAGCAGGGTGCGGCCGTGGTAGCCGTGGTCGAACACGACGACCGCCGGGCGGCCCGTGGCGTGCCGGGCGATCTTGACGGCGTTCTCGACGGCCTCGGCGCCGGTGTTCAGCAGGACCGTGCGCTTCTCGTGGTCGCCGGGGGTCAGCTCGTTGAGCTTCTCGCAGACCTCCACGTACGACTCGTACGGGGTGACCATGAAACAGGTGTGGGTGAAGTCGGCGACCTGCTCCCGGACTCGCTCGACCACCTTGGGCGCGGCATTGCCGACGCTGGTCACGGCGATGCCGGAGCCGAAGTCGATCAGCGAGTTGCCGTCGGCGTCCTGGACGACGCCGCCGCCGGCGCGCGTCACGAAGACCGGCAGCGCGGTGCCGATGCCCGGGGGAACGGCGGCCTGCTTACGGGCCAGCAACTCCTGCGATTTCGGGCCTGGGATCGCGGTGACGAGACGACGCTCCTGCGGAATGCTCATAGGCCCGACGGTACGCCGGGCGCTCACCTGGCCCGATGCGTCGATATGTCACACTGGGGTGCCCGTCTTTGCCGGAATGGACAACTCGTATGGCGCCTTCGCTGCGGACCGTGGTGCGACGGACAGGGCTGCGGCCGCTGGTCGGCACCTTGGACTCGGTCGTGCGCTGGGTGGCCGTCAGCGAGCTGGAGGATCCCACACCGTACCTGGAGGGCGACGAGCTCCTTCTGACCACGGGTATGCGCCTCGAAGGCGATTTTTCACAATATGTCGCCCGCCTCGTGGCGCGTGGCGTGGCCGGGCTCGCCCTCGGCGTCGGGCTCTCGCACGAAGAGGTGCCGCCCGCCCTGCTGGAGGCGGCCACCGCGGCCGGGCTGCCGCTGCTGGAGGTGCCGCGCGAGACGCCGTTCATCGCGGTCGGCAAGGCGGTCAGCGACCTGCTCGCCGCCGAGCAGTACGACGAGATCACCCGCGCCTTCGCCGCCCAGGGCCGCCTCACGCGGGCCGCCCTGCGGACCGAGGGCCCGTACGCGGTCATCGACCGGCTGGCCAAGGAGGTCGGCGGCTGGGCCGCGCTGCTGGATGAGAACGGCGAGGTACGCCACGCCACCCGCGCTGCCAAGGCCGAGGCGGCGGCCCGCGAGCTGGCCCGGCTGCGCGGCGAGCACGGGGTCTGGCGGGGCGGCGCGGCGAACGGGCGGCCGCCCGCGAGCCTGGCGCTCTCCGGACCGGACGAGCACGTCGTCCTGCAGCCGCTGGGCGGGGGGCCGAGGCCGCGCGGGTTCTTCGTGGTCGGGGCGTCCCGGGCGTTCTCGCCCGTCACGCAGACGGTCATCAACGCGGCCGGATCGCTGCTCACGCTGGCCGTCGAGCAGGGCGGCGCCCAGCGGGAGGCCGAGCGGCGGGTGCGCTCGGCCGTACTGGGGCTCCTGCTGGACGGGGGACTAGACGGGGGAAAGGGGCGCGGGCGCGCGCAACCGACAGGTGCGGAGCGGGCGCGCGCGGCGCTGGCGCCGCTCGGTGGGCGGCTGCCGGAAGAGCCGGTGGTGGTGCTGGCGGTGGCGGGCGACGCGCTCGACGCGGTGGAGCCGCACGCCTTCACCGCCCGCCTCCCCGAAGCCATCCGCCTTCCTGAGGCCGCCCGCCTTCCCGAGGCCGCCCGCTTCTCCGAGGACGCTCCGCTCGGATCGCCGGTCGTGGTGCTCGTGGCCGAGGCGGAGGCCGAGAGGGTGGCCGCGCTCGCCGGGGGGACGGTCGGGATGAGCGCGCCCAGCGCGTACGGTGACCTGCCCGGCGCGCTCGACCAGGCCAGGCGGGCGTTCGAGAGCGGTCGTGACGGCCTCGTCAGGTTCGCCGACCTCGCCGGCCAGGGGCTGCTTACCCTGCTCGACCCCGCCGCCGCCCAGGCGTTCGCGGCGGCGCTGCTCGCGCCCCTCACCAGGTACGGCTCGCGGGCCGACCTGATCGAGTCGCTGCGCGCCTACATCGGCAGCAACGGCCACTGGGACGCGGCGGCCCAGCGGCTCGGCATCCACCGCCACACGCTCCGCTACCGCATGAAGCGGGTCAGCGAACTGCTGGGCCGGGACCTGGACGATCCCGGCGTGCGCGCCGAGCTCTGGATCGCGCTGGCGGCTACTTCTTCTGCCTGTCCACCAGATAGCAGCAGATCGTCGCCGTCGTGACCGCCTCGTAGGTGCGGCCGTCACGCAGGTGACCGGCCCGCTCCAGGCTGATCGCGCCCTGGGCGGCGGCCCACAGCGCGTCGGCGATCTTGCGGGGCTGGGTCGGGATGAGGTATCCGGCGGAGATGCAGTCGGCGATCACCCGGTCGAGGATGTTGAGCGCCGCGCGGGCCAATGTCCTGGCCCGCTCGCTGGGTTCGAAACCGGGGATCGCCCGCTCGAACATCAAGCTGTAGTAGCCGGGCTCGGCCAGACACGCCTGACGGTAGGCGGGGCCGAGCGCGGTGAGGTTCTCGAGCGCGTCCCGCCGCTGCGGGACCGCGTCCAGAAAGCGCCGGAAGCGCTCGAATCCCTCCAGGTAGAGGGCCTCCGCCAGCCCTTCCCTGTTGCCGAACATCGTGTAGATCACCGTTGTCGTGCAACCGGCCTCCGTGGCGATCCTGCGCATGGTCAAGCTCTCGGGGCCGTCGCTGATCAGCAGATTGACCGCGACGTCGAGAAGCCGGGAACGCAGTTCGTCATGGGTGGCCCGCTCACCGAGCAAGTAGGCGCCTTGGAGCCCGAGAGGCGCCGAGGAGGTCATGGGGCCACGCCTTTCTGCTCGGGGGCCCGCCGCGCTGAGGGACCCGCACACGATGACTTAGCCAGCCGGGAGAAAGTTCAAACCGCCCTGCATGGTAAACATCCCGAATTAGGTCTACTTCTGTTACATCCTGGGTAGGCAAGGGAGGTTGTACTTAACGGTGAGGTCTGGTGGGGGTCTTGTGCACGGTGGTGTACGTCCCCGATCGTCGCCTTGGCATAACGTCGAGAACATGGACGTGCGTACCTTCTGGCTCGCGGGCCGGCCAGCCACCGGCGACTCCCAGCTCACCGTGACCAATCCCCACGACGGTCGCGACGTCGGCCGCTATTCCGTGCCGACCGAGGCCCAGGTCGAGGAGGCCGTCGCGGCCGCCCACGCGGTCGCCGGGCAGGCCGCCGCGCTCCCCGCGCACGTACGCGCCGAAGCGCTGGCCCACGTCTCGCGCCGTATCGCGGAGCGGGCCGACGAGATCGCCCAGCTGATCACCGCCGAGAACGGCAAGCCGATCTTCTGGGCCCGGGGCGAGGTCACCCGCGCGATCGCCACCTTCCGCTTCGCCGCCGAGGAGACCCGCCGCTGGTCGGGCGGCGTGCAGCGGCTCGACACCGAGCCCGCCGCCGCCGGGCGCCTGGCGTACGTGACCCGTCTGCCGTACGGTCCGGTGCTCGCGATCACGCCGTTCAACTTCCCGCTGAACCTGGTCGCCCACAAGGTCGCGCCCGCCATCGCCGTCGGCGCGCCCGTCATCGTCAAGCCGGCGCCCGCCACGCCGCTCACCTCGCTCCTGCTCGGCGAGATCCTGGCCGAGACCGACCTGCCCGCCGGGATGTTCTCCGTGCTGCCGGTCGAGAACGAGCGCGCCTCCGTCCTGGTGCTGGACCCCAGGCTGCCGGTGGTGTCGTTCACCGGCTCCGCGCCGGTCGGATACGCGATCGCCGATCAGATCCCGCGCAAGCATGTGACGCTCGAACTCGGCGGCAACGCCGCGGCCGTCGTGCTGAGCGACGCCGACCTCGACTGGGCGGCTCAGCGCGTCGCCCTGTTCTCCAACTACCAGGCCGGTCAGAGCTGCATCGCGGTGCAGCGGGTGATCGTCGAGCAGCCTGTCTATGACGCCTTCGTCGAGCGCCTGCTCCCGGCCGTCGACGGGCTCGTGACCGGCGATCCGGCCGACGAGAAGACGCAGGTCGGGCCGCTGGTCTCGGTCCACGCCGCCGAACGCGTCGAGGAGTGGGTCAAGGAGGCGGTCGACGGGGGCGCCCGCGTGCTCGCGGGCGGCACCCGCGAGGGCACCACGTACGCGCCCACCGTCCTGGCCGACGTGCCCCCCGACGCCAAGGTCCTGCGCGAGGAGGTCTTCGGGCCGGTCATGGTCGTGCAGCCCGCCGCGGACATCGACGAGGCGTACGCGATGGTCAACGCCTCCAGGTACGGGCTGCAGGCCGGGGTGTTCACGCGGTCGCTGGACGCGGCCTTCCGGGCCAACCGGGAGCTGGAGGTGGGCGGTGTGATCATCGGCGATGTGCCGTCGTACCGGGCCGACCAGATGCCGTACGGCGGCGTGAAGGACTCCGGCATCGGCCGCGAGGGCCTGCACTCGGCGATGACGGACTACACCTACGAGAAGGTCATGGTGCTGACCGGCCTGTCGCTCTAGCTATGCCCGCTGCGCCGTGTCGAACAGGGCCTTGGCGGCGTCGCCGAAGTAGGGGCCGTACATGGTGCGCTGGTCGTCGCTGTACTTGAAGCTGCTCAGCGACGTGATCTCGCCGGTGCCCGTGGCGGGGTCGAAGCCGGACAGCCACGGGCCGCCGCTGGAGCCCGCCGTCATGTCGCAGCCCATGCCCTGGTCGCGGGTCTGCTTGTAGGGGTCGCCGTGCAGGCGGCCCGCGCAGTAGACCAGGTGCTCGCCGTCGTAGGGCGGATCGGCCGGGAAGCCGAAGCCGAACGTCTGGCCGCCGCGCGGAGGGTTGAAGGCGATCTGCTGGGCGCCGACCACGTCGGTGACGTGCCGGCTCTCCGCGGTCGTCAGGGCCACCATGCCCACGTCGTAGCTGTCGTCGGCGGAGTGCGCCCACGGGCCGGTGACGAACATGCGGCGGGCGGCGTACTGGCCGTAGGGGTGGCCGCCGCCGTCGCGGTAGCCGGGCACGAACTGCCAGTTGGCCGCCCACTCGCCGGTGCCGTCCTTGACGCAGTGGCCGGCCGTGACCACGAGGTCCCTGCTCGCGCTCTTGACCGTGCTCGCGGAGCACACGAAGTCGATCCCGCTGACGGTCAGGAAGACGCGGCCGGTGGTGCGGGTCACCGCGCCGCCGGTCAGCCAGCGGGAGCCGGACGTGGTGGTCAGGGGCCGGGCCGACTGGAGGCGGGGGACGGGGATCCTGGCCTTCTCGCCTTCGCGGGTCACCTTCCCGCCGGTCGCTTTCTCACCGGTCAGGCCGGGTGCCGCGGCGATCCCCGTCTTCTTGGCGAGGCCGCCCAGCAGGCCGTCACGCTTGGTCACGATGCCGAGCATGTCGATCGGCAGGGCGTCGGCCATCCGGGCCGGTGTCCAGTAGTCGAGCACGCGCCGCTGCTCGGCGGGGCTGCGGGCGGCCACGTGCTCGACCACCTCCGTCCGCTTGGCCGTGTGCACGATCCGCTTGGCGGCGGGACGGGCGGGGTCGTGGTGCTGGACGGGCATGGCGCCGATGAGTGCGGGGCCCATCAGCCCCGTGACGAGCGGTACGGCTGTCAGCAAGGGGATGCTCAGACTCATGACCCCCGAGTGTGCACCACAAGATGTGTTCTTGTGACTACTTTCGGTTAATGGTTTCAGAGGGCGTTGACGCTCTGGGCGGCTTGGTAGACAGCTTGGGCCTCTGACCCGAAATAAGGGCCGAACATCCATTTAGGGGCGAAGTTGTATTTGAAGCTGTTGACGGAGTTCTGGGTGCCGAGTCCGGTCGTTTCATTGAAATTCTGGAACCATGGACCGCCGCTCGAACCGCCGGTCATGTCGCAGGTCAGACCCTGATCGTTGGACATCAGGAAATCGTCGAACGCACGGCCGCTGCAGTAGGTCAGCTTCGAGCCGTCGTACGGGGCCGCCGCCGGGTAGCCGAACGCGTACATCTGCCGGCCCCGCGCCTGGTTGAACGCCACACCCTGGCCACCCACCACGTCGGTCAGCGACTTGCCCTGCAGCGGCGCCACCACGGCGGCGGCGACGTCGAAATTGATGTCCTCGCCGGCGTTCCACTGCGGGGTGGTCAGCAGCTTGGTGGCCGCCCAGGTGCCGTTCGGGCGGCTGCCGTTGTCGTATCCGGGGACGAACACCCAGTTGGTGTGGAAGGCGCCGCCCATCTTGACGCAGTGGCCCGCGGTGAGCACCACGCTCTTGTTGGCGCTGGTCACGGCCGAGCCGGAGCAGGAGGCGTTGCGTCCCTGGTAGGTGAAGAAGACCCGGCCGGTCGTCTTCGTGATCGCGCCGCCGCGGGTCCAGGCCGTGCCGCCGCTGTTGGCGGCCTGCGGCTGCGCGGCGCCGGCCGGGGCGCCGGTGGGCGGGACCGTCGTGGGCTCGCCGGGGGCGCCCATGGCGAGCCTGGCCTGCTTCTTGGGCGCGGGGGCGTCGAGTGGCTGGGCCGCCTCCATCTTCTGCGGGGTCCAGTAACGGAGGACGGCTTTCTGTTCGGAGGTGGAGTCGGCGGCCGCCTTCTGGGCGGGCTTGGGCCCCGACTGGGCCTGCGCGAGCCCGGCCGGGAGCAGGGCGCCCCCGGCGGTGAGGGTGAGGATGGAAAGCAGAGCGACTCTGCGGTGCATTACGTACCTCCCGAAATCCCGGATCTGAGGTTGGAAGGTAGCGGCCCCAATATCCAGATTTCTCAGGATTTGCGCATACGGATATGGGGAAATTTGGGCGTTAATGTAGATGAATATCTGGTGTCACAGGCGTTGCCATATTCAGCGACGGGGGAGGCGCGTGCCGGGTCGCTTCCGGCAGCGGGGACAATGGACGGGTGCACGCAGACACCCTCCGCTCCGTCGTCGTCCTCGGCTCCACCGGCTCGATCGGCACCCAGGCGCTCGACGTCATCGGCGCCGAGCCGGGCAGGTTCAGGGTCGCCGGGCTCGCGGCCGGTGGCGGGAAGGTCGAGCTGCTCGCCGAGCAGGCGGCCGAGCACGGCGCCGAGGTGGTGGCCGTGGCCGACGCCGAGGCCGTACCAGCGCTGAAGGAGGCGCTCGCGGCGCGCGGCGCGAGCCCGGTGGTGCTCGCGGGCCCCGAAGGGGTCGCGGAGGCGGCGGCGTGGCCGTGCGACACGGTGCTCAACGGGATCACCGGCGCGCTCGGCCTGACCTCCACGCTGGTCGCGCTGGAGGCGGGCCGGACGCTCGCCCTGGCCAACAAGGAGTCGCTGATCATCGGCGGGCCGCTGGTCAAGCGGCTGGCCGCGCCGGGGCAGATCCTGCCCGTCGACTCCGAGCACTCGGCCGTGCAGCAGTGCCTGTGGGCCGGCGGCCCCGACGGTCACCGGCCCGAGGCGGTCAAGCGGCTGGTCATCACTGCGAGCGGCGGGCCGTTCAGGGGGCGCAAGCGCGCCGACCTGTTCGACGTCACACCCGAGATGGCCCTGGCGCACCCCACCTGGTCCATGGGTCCCATGATCACCATCAACTCGGCCACCCTGGTCAACAAGGGGCTGGAGGTGATCGAGGCGCACCTGCTGTTCGACATCGGCTTCGACCGGATCGAGGTCGTGGTGCATCCCCAGTCGATCATCCACTCCATGGTCGAGTACATCGACGGCTCCACCATCGCCCAGGCCAGCCCGCCGGACATGCGGCTGCCCATCGCGCTCGCGCTCGGCCACCCCGAGCGGATCGCGGGCGCCGCGGCCCCCATCGACTGGACCCGGGCCCAGCAGTGGACCTTCGAGCCGCTCGACGACGAGGCATTCCCCGCCGTCGCGCTGGCCAGGCACGTCGGCACCGAGGGCGGCACCGCGCCCGCCGTCTACAACGCGGCCAACGAGGCGTGCCTGGAGGCGTTCATCGGCGGCGGGCTGCGGTTCCCGGCGATCGTCGACACGGTCGCCAAGGTCGTCGAAGAGCACCGGGTGACCCCCGCGGACTCGGTCGAGGAGGTGCTCGCCGCCGACGCCTGGGCTCGCACTCGCGCTAGCGAGCTCGTACGGCGCGCGGCCGGCGGATGAGGCCTGGGACGGAGCTCACAGCCCGGCAGTCCCACGGGCTACCTACACTGGATACCGTTACCGAAACTCAAGGGTTGAAATGTCTTCTGTAGCACTCGGCATCCCCACGGTCCGTCCCAAGCCGCTCGCCCAACGCCGGCACTCCCGCCAGATCATGGTCGGCAACGTCCCGGTCGGTGGTGACGCGCCGGTCTCCGTGCAGTCGATGACCACCACGGTGACCGCCGACATCAACGCCACCTTGCAGCAGATCGCCGAGCTGACCGCCTCGGGGTGCCAGATCGTGCGGGTGGCCGTGCCGTCCCAGGACGACGCCGACGCGCTGCCCGTCATCGCCCGCAAGTCGCAGATCCCGGTCATCGCCGACATCCACTTCCAGCCGAAGTACGTGTTCGCGGCCATCGAGGCGGGCTGCGCGGCGGTACGCGTCAACCCCGGCAACATCAAGAAATTTGATGACAAGGTGGGCGAGATCGCTCGGGCCGCGGCCGATCACGGTGTGCCGATCCGCATCGGCGTCAACGCCGGCTCGCTCGACCCCCGGTTGCTGCAGAAATACGGCAAGGCGACCCCCGAGGCGCTGACCGAGTCGGCGCTGTGGGAGTGCTCGCTGTTCGAGGAGCACGGGTTCCGCGACATCAAGATCTCGGTCAAGCACAACGACCCCGTCGTCATGATCAACGCGTACCGGCTGCTGGCCGCCCAGTGCGACTACCCGCTGCACCTGGGCGTGACCGAGGCGGGTCCGGCCTTCCAGGGCACGATCAAGTCGGCGGTCGCGTTCGGCGCGCTGCTAGCGGAGGGCATCGGCGACACCATCCGCGTCTCGCTGTCGGCGCCGCCGGTCGAGGAGGTCAAGGTCGGCACGCAGATCCTGGAGTCGCTGGGGCTGCGGGAGCGCGGGCTGGAGATCGTCTCGTGCCCGTCGTGCGGGCGGGCGCAGGTCGACGTCTACACGCTGGCGGAGCAGGTGCAGGCGGGGCTCGAGGGGCTGAAGGTGCCGCTGCGGGTGGCCGTCATGGGCTGCGTCGTCAACGGGCCGGGCGAGGCCCGCGAGGCCGACCTGGGCGTGGCCTCGGGCAACGGCAAGGGGCAGATCTTCGTCAAGGGCGAGGTCGTGAAGACGGTCCCCGAGTCGCAGATCGTGGAGACCCTGATCGACGAGGCTCTGCGCATCGCCGACTCGATGGGCATCGCGCTCGACGGCGAGCCGGAGGTTGTCGTCGGCTGATTCAAAACTCCTATTTTTTACGGCTCAGCCCGGTCGGCCCCAGACGCCGACCGGGCTGAGCCCTGTCCAGGGGCACGCTCCTCCGGTGGAGGTGGTGCGGCGCCGTGACGTGCGCACTCTTGGCCAGAGGCGGGGCAAATCGGGCACCCTGACCGTCGACGACAGCGTTACGGCGGGCAATTGGGCGATTACAGAATGGTAAGCGTTCTTCCATACCCAGCGTCATGACTCGGTTACTCCGGGACCATCGGTCTGCCGATCGAAGGGGAGGCCGTGTGAAGCGGGTCGTAAGAGTGATCGTCGGGATGGCGATGCTGGTGCCGGTGCTCGGGGGAGCGAGTAGCGCTGTGGCTGCCGGGAGCGCCGGGAGTTCGGGACTGGACTGGGGGGCCTGCCCGGTGGCGTCGGCTTCGTCGTCGGAGAAGGCCGATCCTGGGACGGTCGTCAGCCGGCCCGCGCCCGCGGTGAGCGGCGTCGAGTGCGCCTCCGTGCGGGTGCCGCTCGACTACAACGAGCCGATGGGGCAGTCGATCACGCTGGCGCTCAACCGGATCAAGGCCAAGGTGCCGCGCGACGGCGACTACCTGGGGCCGCTGCTGGTCAACCCCGGCGGGCCGGGTGCCTCGGGCCGGTCGCTGGCCGAGTACGTGTCGGCGACGCTCTCGCAGAAGGCCGCCGACCGGTACGACATCATCGGCTTCGACCCGCGCGGCGTAGGCAACAGCGAACCCGCCATGCACTGCGTCGACCCCGCCGTCTACTACGCCGCGCCCAGGCCCGACGCGGTGCCGCGCAATGAGGAAGACGAGAAGGTGCTGCTCGGCAGGGCCGGCGAATACGCCAGCCGGTGCGGCGACCTGTACGCGTGGCTGCTGCCCTACCTGACCACCGAGAACACCGCCCGCGACATGGACAGCATCCGCGTGGCCCTCGGCGAGCCGCAGATCAGCTTCCTCGGCTACTCCTACGGCACCTACATCGGCGCCGTCTACGCCACGCTCTTCCCCGACCGGGTCAAGCACCTCGTCCTGGACAGCACGGTCGACCCGGACGGCGTCTGGTACAAGGCCAACCTGGCCCAGGACCGCGCCTTCGAGCGCAGGCACCGTGCCTTCCTGGCCTGGACCGCCAAGAACAACGCCGTCTACAAGCTCGGCGGCTCGCTCGCCCAGACCTCGTTCGCCTGGTACGCGATGCGCTCCAGGCTGCACGACCGCCCGGCCGCCGGAGTGGTCGGCCCGAGCGAGCTCGACGACGCGTTCACCGTGGCCGGCTACACCGACAGGATCTGGCCCGACCTCGCCGCCGCCTGGTCCAGGTACGTGCGGCAGGCCGACGGGAAGGCACTGGTCGACGTCTACAACAAGTACGGCAAGCCGGACGCCGACGAGGAGAACGGCTACGCCATCTACCTGAGCGTGCAGTGCCGCGACGCCCAGTGGCCCAGGTCCTGGGAGAAGTGGCGGACGGACATGACCCGGACGTACCGGCAGGCGCCGTTCCTCACCTGGTCCAACGCCTGGTACAACGCCCCGTGCGCGTTCTGGTCCGTGCCGGGCGGCACCCCGGTCAAGATCAACGCGTCCAAGCGGCTGCCCCCGATCCTGATGATCCAGTCGAAGGACGACGCCGCGACGCCGTACCAAGGCGCCCTGAACATGCGCAAACGGTTCCCGAGCGCCCGCATGGTCGTCGACGCGGGCGGCAACCACGGGTCCTCGCTGTCGGGGAACCAGTGCGTGGACCGCCACCTCGTCGCGTACCTGGTCGACGGCACGGTGCCGCGGCACACTGCCAACTGTGACAAGCTGCCGGCGCCCAAGCCCACGGCCCATATGGCGGCCGTTAGTCCTCTTGGTCACGAAAGGCGCACCGAGCTCCTCACCAGATGAGCTATTCGGTGGTCGTTCGCGTAGTCTGACCATGTGATGCTGCGTACATCGGCGTCGCGTGTGCTCGATGACAGCGACCGGGACGAAGCCCTTGCCTTGCTCGACTTCGATCCGGTCGCCAACGTCTTCGTCTCCTCCCGGGTGCGGACCGTCGGACTCAATCCGGCGCGGCTGGGCGGGCAGATGTGGGGGTTCGGGCCGCGCGGCGGGCTTGTCTCGCTCTGCTACGCGGGGGCAAACATGGTGCCGGTCAACGCCGGCCCCGAAGCTGTGCACGCGTTCGCCGACCGCGCCCGCAAGCAGGGCCGCCGCTGCTCGTCCATCGTGGGTCCCGCCGACGCGGTCTCGCTGCTGTGGGAGCGCCTGGAGCCGTACTGGGGCCGGGCCCGCACGATCCGCTGGGCACAGCCGGTCATGGCCACCTCGCGCAGGTCGCCCGTGCCCGCCGATCCGCTGGTCCGGCGGGTCCGCCCGGACCAGTTCGAGACCCTGCTGCCCGCCTGCGTCTCGATGTTCACCGAGGAAGTGGGGGTCTCACCCAACCTCGGCGACGGCGGCGCCCTCTACCGGACCAGGGTGGCCGAGCTGATCCGCATCGGCCGGTCCTACGCGCGCATCGACGACGGGCGCGTGGTGTTCAAGGCGGAGGTCGGGGCGGTCACTCCCCATGCCTGCCAGATCCAGGGGGTGTGGGTCGATCCCGCGCTGCGCGGTCGGGGGCACGCGGTGGCCGGGATGGCGGCGGTGGTGGACGCCGCCCTGGACTGCTTCGCCCCTGTGGTCTCGCTGTACGTCAACGACTTCAACCACTCGGCGCGGGCGGTCTACCGGAAGGTGGGTTTCCACGAGGTCGACACGTTCATGTCCGTACTCTTCTAGCCATGATCTTGGTGATGGGGATCGGGGAGTCGCTGGCACAGCGATGAGGTCGTCGTCCTCCCTGGTGGCGGCGACCAGGTGAGGAGGTCTGGGGACGAAGCCCGGCACTCCGGTCAGCCCGCCGGTCTCGCCGATGACGGTCCGGCGGATCCGGTCCGCTCCCGGGATGCGTCGGCGGACGTCTCAGCGGACGGTTCCGTCCCACTGCCACCGGCTTCTGCGGCCGTGACCAGGAAGGGCGGCGCGGCCGGTGCACCACAGCAGGGTGTCGGCCGGGTTGTGGCCGCTCGGTGCCTCCGGGAACAGGCGCCGCACCACGGGGGTGCACAGGTGTTCCGGCGGCCGCCAGTCGAGTCCGAGTCCGCGGGCGATGTCAGCAGTGTGCATGAGCAGTTCGACCACTCCCATGGCCGCGAATCCAGGGCCGTCGGAGTGACCCCAGGGATGCCAGGCGCGAACCTGGTCATCGGCATCGCGTACGGCGGAGCCCAGAATGGTGGCCGCAATCCCGACACCTTCCAGACACTCACAGATGGCCGCCTGCGGGTCGAGTGAGGCGAAGAGCGTGATGTACCGGTCGGCGGGGCGCGCGATGAGCAGTCCGGCGTAGCCGACCACGCCCAATACGACGTGGTCGAGGGTGTTGCGACAGGTCCAGTCCAGCCCTGAGGCGTTGTGTGACCAGTCGCGCTCGGCTCCCTCCTCAAGGATCATGGTGGACACGGCGGCCGCTTCGGTCACCAGGTCAGGCCAGGAGGTGTTCATGCCGCGGGCGTCCTGAAGTGCTCGATGATTCGCGCATAGCTGTCCAGGGCGTGGCCGTTCGCGATCGCCTCATCGATCAGCGTCTTGGTGTACTCGTGCATGGTGGCGTCGATGCCGCGGATCCGGCTCTCGTGGAGGAGATGCGAAAGCGGAGGTAGTTGTGTCTCCAAGGTGGCGTCCGAGGCTGCGTACTCGCCTTCGTCGATCTGGTGCGCATAGGCCGTCAGGAACGACGCCACACCCGTGAGCCAGTCTCCGGCGAGCGGCATGAAATCGGTCGCCGCGATCTTCTCGGTGTTCAGCAGCGCCGCCGCGTGCATGAACCCGTTGAACGTCGACCACATGATGCCGAGCAACGCGACGTCATACAGTGAGGGAATGCCGACGTCGTAGCTCAGCAGGGTCGTCCCACCGCCCAGCACGGCAAGGGTCTTCTCGTGCACCTCATACAGTTCCGGTGATCCTCCGTAGAGGATGACCGTCTGGGGTGCGCCGATGCCTGGCGGCGTCATCATGATCGCCCCGTCCAGATAGCCGGCTCCGCGTTCGGCCGCCCACTCGGCCATCGCACGTGCCTCGTCCGAGGCTCCCGAGGTGAGATTGACCAGGACCCGGCCGGACAGGTGTGCTTCGGCCGGCGCCAGCAATTCGCGGACGGCGTCGTAGTCGCGCACGCAGATGATCACAAGCGGGGCGGCCGTGACAGCGGCGGTGACTGTCGGCGCCTGGCTCGCGCCCATCTCGATCAGATGCTCGGCCTTCCCCTGTGTGCGGTTCCAGACGGTCGTCGGGCGCGCGGCATTGACGAACGCGGCAGCCAGCGCCTGGCCCATCATTCCCAGACCGATGACCGCAACGGCAGTGTTATTCATATCGACTTCCCAGGTAGATGGTGCTTTCGAACGACCACGATGGCAGCCGCGAAGCACCCGTCACCAGCGGCAGGAATGCCGACCTTCACCAAATTCCCGCCATATGATGCGGGAGTGAGTGCCGGAACCGTCGCCCTTGTGGTGATCGACGACGCCATCCCCATGTGGGACCTGTACGAGCTGGGGATCGCCACCGCAGTTTTCGGTGTGGCCCATACCGATCTGGCCGACCCCTGGTATGAGCTGCGCTTGTGCGGGGTGCGCCAGGGCGTCGCCTCGTCTCAGCCGGGTTTCGTGCTGGATGCGCCGTACGGACTGGACGAGCTGACGAAAGTCGACACCGTGATCGTCCCCGCCGTGCCGGAGGAGTGCCTTCACGGCGAGCGCGACCTCCCCGCCGAACTGATCGATGCCCTGCGCCGGGCCGCCGCGGCCGGGGCGCGCATGGTGTCCCTGTGCAATGGCGCGTTCGCCCTTGCCGCCGCGGGACTCCTCGACGGCCGTCCCGCCACCGCCCACTGGGCGCACACCCGTGCCCTGGCGGAGCGATATCCCCAAGTGCGGGTCGACGCTACCGTGCTGTATGTCGACGACGGCGAGGTGCTCACCAGCGCGGGGCTCAGCGGCGGGCTCGACCTGTGCCTGCACCTGGTCCGCCGTGACCTCGGCGCGCATGTGGCCAACCAGCTCGCCCGCCGCCTGGTGGTCCCCGCGCATCGGCCGGGCGGCCAGGCCCAATTCGTGGAGCAGGCCCTCCCCGTGACCGACGACGGAATCGCCCCCGTCCTGCAGTGGGCGGCAGAAAATCTTCATCAGCCACTCACCGTCGACGACCTTGCCGCGCGTGCCGGGATGAGCGCGCGCACCTTCCATCGGCACCTTCAGGCCGCAACAGGCACCAGCCCCATGAGATGGCTGCTCCACCAGCGCCTGGCCCGCGCACAGGAGCTTCTGGAGAGCACTTACCTGCCCATCGACCAGATCAGCGAACGCAGCGGGTTGGGAACCGCCAACAACCTGCGCCACCACTTCGCCCAGCATGTCGGGGTCTCACCCACCGCATATCGCCGGACCTTTCCTGCCGGCGACAAGGACCCGGCATGAACTGCGGGCGGCAGGAGAGAACCGCTCCCCGCCCGCACGGCCGGGCGGGCGGGCGGGGAGCACGTTCGTGTGGCGCGGGTTGAGGCTGCTATCCGCGGATGCGCCGTGCCCGTGCACCCCCGACCCAGTCGGTCCGGTGTGTCTTGCTGGTGCGTCTGTCTGGGGTCAGGGGGTCAGAGCCGGACCAGCTTGTCGAAGAGTCTGGCCAGCTCGGTGTCCGGGTCGGCGGTGAGACCGGCGTGCACCGGGCCGGTCTGCACGATCGTGCTGCGCGGTGCCGTCAGCCAGCGGAACCTTCCGCCGAGCGACTCCTTGGCCAGTGGTCCGGCCTCCTCGCCGCAGGCCAGTTCGTAGGCGCTGAGCGCCTGTCGTACACCGTCGATGTCCACCACCGGGTCGAGGGCGCGCAGCCGGGCCGCGTCGAGATCGACCCGCGCGCAGAGGTAGTCGCGTGGCTGGCAGTAGAGCAGCACGCCCGCGTTGATCAGCTCGCCGCGCTCGACGCGTGGCATCACGCGGATCACCGCGTACTCGTAGACGTCCCTGCTCATCGGTCGCCTCCCCGCCAGAACTCGCCGACGGAGGCCGGCCCCGTGGGGCCGCCGACCGGGGTCTCGGGCGGTCTCAGCCACTCGTACGGTGCCCGCGCGCGCTGGAGCAGGTGGTCGACATAGCCGTCGCGGACGGCCTGCGCCGAGTCGAAGCCGGGCTCGTCGTCGAGCCATTCGTCGGGCACCAGCGCGGTGACGGTCTCCAGGAGCTCCGGAGTGATCTTCGCGGCGAGCTCGGCCCCCGCTGCCTCAAGATGGGTGGCGAACGGCGCCAGCACATGGTCTCCCACGTCGAACGGCCGTCGCGGGTCGGCCGTCCGCCAGTTGTGGTGGAACCAGAGCGCCGCGCCGTGGTCGATCAGCCAGATGTCGCGGTGCCAGACGAGCAGGTTGGGGTTGCGCCAGCTGCGGTCGACGTTGTGGATCAGGCCGTCGAACCAG
Organism: Nonomuraea aurantiaca; assembly: GCF_020215705.1. Taxonomy (GTDB): domain Bacteria; phylum Actinomycetota; class Actinomycetes; order Streptosporangiales; family Streptosporangiaceae; genus Nonomuraea; species Nonomuraea aurantiaca. Next base: position 51,362 of record NZ_JAIWNB010000022.1, read on the forward strand.
ACCACCCGCGAGGCGAACATCCGGTCGGGCGTCCACGTCAGCGGCTCGAATCCGAGGGAGCCGGGCAGGAAGTCGATCGCCAGGTTGAGGCCGGTGCTCGCCTTGAGCAGGTCCTGCACTTCCTCGTCGGGCTCCCGGATGGCGATCTGCGGGTCGAGGTCGATCAGCTTGATCTCGGGAGTGCGGAGTCCGAGCCGCCTGGCCAGCTCGCCCGAGATGATCTCCGCCACGAGCACCCGGCGGCCCTGGCCCGCTCCCCGGAACTTCACCACGTATGTGCCGAGATCATCCGCCTCGACCACGCCCGGCAGCGACCCGCCCTCGCGCAACGGCGTCACGTAACGGGTCGCCGCGATCTTATCCAGCACGACACGAGGTTATCGCCCTGTGTGAGCACTCCCGCCCCGCCCCGCTACCTCGCCGACCGGCACGTTCAGCCATGGTGGTGTATGTGTGTCCTCGCGCGGGCGGTCAGGTGCGGGCCCGGATGGCGGAGAGCATGATGCGGCGGATCAGGCCGCTGCCCAGGCGGATGACGATCCAGTAGCGGCGGAAGGCGCGGCGGGCGTCGGGGCTGGTGGCGAGGACCCTCGTCTCGGTGACCAGGCGGATGCGCCCCGACCCCGCGTCGTCCAGCAGGAAGCTGAACGTCGCCTTCGCGTACCCGGGCTGGTCGAGGGCCCGGAACGCGGCCACGTCACTGATCGCCGGGGTGCGCTCGGCGCGGCCGAGCCGCCACCACTGCCCGACCGTCCCGACGACGAGCTCCCGCATCGGGTCCTCGGCCAGTGGGGTGAAGTCGGGCAGGTTCCGCTTCGGCCGGTCGCCGGGGGAGCGGTCGATCAGCCGCCGGACGGCGAACAGCGGCTTGGCCAGGCGGACGTCCCGGGGGCCCAGGTTCGTGATCGCCTGCCAGACGCGGTCGCGGGAGGCGTTGATCACGATCGAGTGCCGCTCCGCCGCGTCCGGGCGGGGGATGAAGTCGTCTACCAGCGTCGGCATTGGGGGGCTCCTCGCGCTCGGGGCCTGCTCGCGGCCTCCATACGGTTGCGTATGGAGGCGACTATGCGCCGCCGTATGGCAGGCTGTCGGAGCGGGGACGGTGTCCGTCGGCGGAGGCGGTCGAGCGGGGGGAGGCATGGGGTGGCTGAGAGAGACAAGCGTGGGACGGCGGAGCGGTTGGGGCCGGACGACTGGGCGAGAGCCGCGCTGGCGGCGCTCGCGGAGGGTGGCCTGGGCGCGGTGGCGGTGGAGCCTGTCGCGGTACGGCTCGGCGTCTCCAAGGGCAGCTTCTACTGGCACTTCGCCAACCGCCGGGCGCTGGTCGAGGCGGCGCTGGCGCAATGGGAGGCAGGGACCGAGCGCGTCATCGCCCGGCTGGAGTCGCTCGACGAGCCGGTGACGCGCATGCGGACCCTGCTGGACCTGGCCTTCGGTGACGCGGAGAATGCGGCGATCTCGTTCCGGCTGATCAGCGAGGTGGACGATCCGCTGGTCGGCGAGGTGGTGCGGCGGGTGAGCCGGCGCCGCCTGGACTTCATGCAGGAGGTACTGCGGGAGCTCGGCCAGCCGGAGGGGGAGGCGCGCAGGCGGGTGCTGGCGGCCTACGGCGGCTACCTCGGGCTGGCCGCGTTGGTGCGCATCGGGGCGGCGGACGAGGTGCCGGGCTCCCTGGTCGACCTGGCCATGGCCGAGCTGGGCCTGCCTCCAGCCGCCCCCTCATGACGACGCCTGGAACGCCACCATGGTCATGACGTCGTTGATCGGCCGACGAGATCGTCTTGGTTGTCGGCGGCCCACTGTGCGAGGTGCGCGAGGGGCCCATCGGTGAACGATTCCCCCAGCGTGGAGAGCCGGTAGACCGCGCCTGTGTGCGCTGACACTGGGTCGGCGCTGCCGCCTCTCACGACGAGCCCGCGTGCCTGGAGACGATCTAGCGCCTGAGTCAGCACCTTGTCGCTGACTCCCGCGATCCTCGTGAGCAGGTCCTTGCGTCGCGTTGGCCCCAGGCGCAGCGCCGAGAGCACGACAGGATCCCAAGCGTGGCTGATGAGTTCGGCCGCCGCGCGCACCTGGCAGTCGGAGATGAATGTCTGGCAGGACCCTTCGAGCATGAAACCCAGTATCGCCTCGCGCCCCTACCAAACGGTAGGAGCGCCATTCGTAGCGTCCCAAGAACACAGCTTCGAGACAGAGGAGATCGCTGTGAACATAGGAATCTTGGGCACTGGAAACCTCGCCGTGACGCTTGGCCGAGCCTGGGCTTCGGCAGGTCACTCACTGCTGGTGACAGGGCGCGACCCCCTGCACGCCAAAGCGACCGCCGACCAGATCGGTCCGGTGGCGAAGGCTGTCGACCCCGCAGACCTCGCGGCTCAGGTCGACGTGCTCGTGGTCGCGGTCGCTTGGGAGGGGCTGCGGGCGGCATTGTCTCTCGTCGGCGCTCCCGAGGGGTCACTGGCCGGCAAGGCCGTGATCGACTGCACCAACCCCGTCGACTACACAACCGGTGAGCTGAAGCCAGTGGCCGGCTCGGCGGCAACACTCGTGGCGGATACGGCTCCCGACGCACACGTGGTCAAGGGGCTCCACCTGTTCGCAGGAGCCTCGTGGCCGTACGTGGGTCCGCAGGAGTCGGCGCCGGTCGTGGCGATCTGCGGCGACGACTCAAGTGCTCTCGATCGCGCTGCGGCGCTTATCCAAGATCTTGGTGCCCGGCCCGCGGTGGTCGGTGGACTCAACTGCGCCCGGCAGCTGGAGGAGGCCGCCGGATTCGTCATGAGAGTCGTCGCGGCGGGTCACAACCCGAGACTCGCCGTTCCCGATGTGGATCCGGCACTCCTTCGAGCAGCACAGACGGCGGTCGGCTAAGCCGGCAGACCACCGGAGAGGGTCGTGACCTCGACCTCGCGGCCCTCTCGTTCACCCCTGATGCCCCCACCGCGACTCACCCGCTCCGGAGATCTCCAGCGGGCCGGGCCTTGCTTGCACAGACGGCCGGCCGCGGCAGGGGTCACATCTTCGCGATGATCTCCTCCGCGAAGCGTTCCATGGTGGCGATCTTCAGCTCCAGGGTGCCCTCGCCGTACCGCTGCTTCTCCTCCGGGGCGGCCAGCCACCACGGGGCGGCCATCGTCCCGGTGACGCCCTTGGCGGCGAAGTGCCGGTATGTGTCGGCGTCCGGCAGCACCGCCAGCGGGGCGATGATCTCGAACGGCCCGGTCCTGCCGTACTCGTCCAGCCACCCCCGTAAGGAGTCGAGCACGGTGTCGAGCTGCTCCTCCGTGTAGATGCGGTTGCCGATCCAGCCGTCGCCCAGCTTGGCCGCCCGGCGCAGCGCCGCCTCGCTGTCGCCGCCCACCATGACCGGGATAGGCTCGGCGGGGGTGGGCGAGATGGACAGTTCGGGCAGGCCGTCGATCGTGACGGTACCGCCGGTCCAGAGGTCCCGGAGGACCGGGATCATCTCGTTGAGCCGCCGCCCACGCGTGTGGAAGTCCTGGCCGGTGGCGGCGAACTCCTCCGCGCACCACCCGACGCCCACCCCGAACGAAACGCGGTCCCGCGACAGCACCGCCGCCGTGGACACCTGCTTGGCCACGGTGAACAGGTCGCGGGCCGGGGCGATGTAGACGTTGGGGGCGAAGCGCAGCGTGGTGGTCACCGCGGACATCGCGCCGATCGTCACCCACACGTCCGGCCAGTGCGTCTCGGCGGTCCAGCGGGGCTTGCCGGACTTGGAATAGGGGTACGGCGTCGCGAAGTCGGCGTAGAAGAGGTGGTCCGACAGGGTGAGCGTGTCGAACCCGCACCTTTCAGCCGTCCTGGCCAGCTCCAGGAACTGGTCGGTGTCCGCGAACGAGGCGCCCAGCCAGAATCTCACTGGAACTCCGGAATGACCTTGGTGGCGAACATCTCGAGGTTCCGCTTGACCGTGTCGAGCGGCAACACGCCCTGCTGTCCCTGCATGTAGAGGCCGAACCACTCCAGGTCGGGCATCCGGTCGAGCATCCGCTGGATGCCGCGCTTGACGTCGTCGGGGGTGCCGAACAGCGCCATCTCCACGTCGTTCATGCGCTTGGCGTCGCCCTTCTCGGGGGAGATGGGCTTGTGTTTCTCGTCCTCCTTCTTCCGCAGCACCTCCAGGTAGCCGAACGGGCCGAAGAAGGCGGCGAAGTCCTTGGGGATGCTCCGGCCGAAGGTGTTGATCGCCTCCTCGGTCGTGTCCGCGATGCCGACGATCTTGAGGATGCCGGTGTGCTCGCCCAGCTTGTAGTCGCGGCCCTGCCGGGCGGATTCCTCCTGGTAGAGCTTGGCCTTGGCGGCGTGGTCGTCGGGGTTCGGGGTGAACATCCACGGCAGGATGTTCTCCTGCGCGGCCCTGATGACCGAGCGGTCGGAGATCGTGAACGGCTGCCACAGCTCGGGATGCGGGTTCTGGTACGGCCGCGGGCAGACCGAGATGGCCTGCACCTTGTCGTCGTCCGAGATCTCACCGGGGGCGCCGAACGTCTTGGTCCACTCCAAGGCGGGCCAGCCCTCGATGCCGTCGAACGGATAGGGCACCTCGTAGTCCAGTACGTCGGACTTGTAGCGGAGCGTCTCCTGAGTCCAGGCCATCTTCATGATCTTCAGCACCTCGCCGAAGACGTCGAAGTTCCGCGTGTCGGAGGCCGAGCCGTCGGAGCGGGCGGCCGCCGCGTGCCAGCGCTGACCCAGTACGTTCATCCACCGGTTCTGGTAGCCCCTGGCCACGCCCAGCCGGAGCCGTCCCTTGCAGAACTGGTCGAGCAGCGCCACGTCCTCCGCCGCCCGGATGGGGTCCCAGGCCGGCAGCACCATGCCGAGCGGGGCGAGCAGGATGCGTTCGGTCCTGGCCGCGAGGTCGGTGAGGAACATCAGCGGGTTGACCGAGAACTCCATGCCTTCCGAGTGGAAGTGGTGCTCGGTCATCATCAGCGCGTCGAAGCCGATCTGGTCGGCGTGGACGGCTATCTCCCGTACCTCGTGCAGCAGATTCTGGTACGACTCCGTGTCACGTCCGATGGGCCGCTTGGCCTTGGCGTTCTCCTCGGCCGCGTATCCGGAGCCTGGAATCTGCGGATTCAGGAAGATGGAAAACTTCACCGGGAGACCTCTTTCCGCGGGGCGCTTCTCTGACCGGCAAGCTACTCTAGAAATCTTAGCCGAGCAATCGCTTGGTTGACGTCAAGGAGAGTCGTATGCGGCTTGGTGTCACCATGTTCACCACGGATCTGGGCATGCCGGTCGTGGATCTGGCCAAGGCGGCCGAGGAGCGCGGATTCCACTCCCTCTACGTGCCGGAGCACACGCACATCCCGGTCTCGCGGCGCACACCGCACCCGATGGGGCTGGACGAGCTGCCCGAGGAGTACAAGCGCGTGCTGGACCCGCTCGTCGCGCTGTCGTTCGCCGCCGCCGCCACCGAGCGGCTGGTCGTCGGCACCGGCATCCTGCTCGCCGCCCAGCGCGACCCCATCGTGACGGCCAAGGCGATCGCCACCCTCGACCACCTCTCCGGCGGGCGGGTGGTGGTCGGCGTCGGCTTCGGCTGGAACGTGGAGGAGATCGAGAACCACGGCGTGGCGTACGACCGGCGGCGCGAGGTCGCGCGGGCCAACGTCCTGGCCATGCGGAAGCTGTGGCGGGACGAGGTGGCCGAGTTCGAGGGGTTCGAGCCGTCGTGGTCGTGGCCCAAGCCGATCTCCGACCCGCCCGTCTACATCGGCGGCGCGGCGGGTCCGAAGCTGTTCGCGCACGTCGCCGAGTGGGCCGACGGCTGGATCCCGATCGGCGGCAAGGGGATCAAGGCCGCGCTGCCCGCCCTGCGCGAAGCCTGCGAGAAGGCCGGCCGGCCGATGGCCAAGGTCATCCCCTTCGGGACGTTGCCGACCAGGGAGAAACTCGACTACTACGCCGAGCTGGGCATCGAGGAGTCGGTGGCCAGCCTGCCCATCGGCTCGGCCGACGAGATCCTGCCGCTGCTCGACCAGTACGCCCAGCTGATCTGAGACTGCCGTACTCTCGGAGGCTTCCCGGAGGAGGTCGAGGCGATGCGGCGGGCACGGGCGTGGCAGGTGGTCGTGGCCGGTGTCGGGCTGGCCATGGGGGTGGCCGGGTTCGTGCTCTGGTTGCGGGGGGCGCAGAGCCCCGGGCTGGCCGGACAGTGGACGGGGTCGGCAGACACAGAGCCCGGCTTCCCGGTGGCGATGGAGTTGGCGGACGGCGGCTCGGCTCTGCGGTGGGGGGCGGGGCTGCGGTGTTCGGGGCGGCTGAGCCCGACCAGGGGCAGACTCGTGTTCGCGCTCGACCGGGTCAGGGGCGAGGGGTGCGTGCCGGGGACGCTGCGGGTGTTCCCGACACCGGAGCCGGACCAGGTGGTCATCAAGATGACACGTCAGGGTGACACGGACATTACCTATTCAGGCACGCTCTCACGACATTCTTGACGGGATGTGTCACGGTCAGGCGGCATTGCGTCGATCACCGTTGACTGTCCGGCGTCCGTTGCCTTCAGTTGGATGCAGAGTGGATGCAGAAGGTGGGTGGCGGCGAGGGGAGGCAACCCCGTGCCAACGGCACAGCCACTCAGAACGGGGGATCCGCGGCGGCTCGGCGCCTACGAGCTGTCCGGGCGTCTGGGTGAGGGCGGCCAGGGCGTGGTGTACCTCGGGACGAGGGCCGAGGACGTCTACGCGGTCAAGCTGCTGCACGGGCCCGTGGGGGACGAGAAGGTGGCGTTCCTGCGGGAGGTGGAGCTGGCCAAGCAGGTGGCGCGGTTCTGCACGGCCCAGGTGATGGACGCCGGGTTCGACGACGGCCGGCCGTACATCGTGAGCGAGTACGTGGACGGGCCGTCGCTGCAGCGCGAGGTCGCGCTCACCGGGCCGCGCCGTGGCGCGGCGCTCGAACGGCTCGCCGTGAGCACGGTCACCGCGCTGGCGGCGATCCACCGGGCGGGCATCGTGCACCGTGACTTCAAGCCCCAGAACGTGCTGCTCGGCGCGGACGGGCCACGGGTGATCGACTTCGGGCTGGCCAGGGCGCTGGACGCGGCGGCCACGGTGAGCGGGCGGGGAGTGGGCACGCCCGCGTACATGGCGCCGGAGCAGATCACCGCGTCGGCGCTCACGGGCGCGGCGGACGTGTTCTCATGGGCCGCCACGATGTGCTTCGCGGCGAACGCGTCGGCGCCGTTCGGGCAGGACTCGGTGGCGCCGGTGCTGCACCGCATCCTGACCGCGCCGCCGGAGCTCGGGCGGCTGGACGGGTCGTTGCGGGAGCTGGTGGTGGCGTGCCTGGACAAGGACGCCAGGAACCGGCCGACCAGCCGGGAGCTGCTGCTGGCGCTGCTGGGCGACGCCGGCTCCGCGCCGCCGGAGGTGCTGCGCTCGCCGCCGTCGCACATCCTGCGGGTGGCGCCCGCCCCGTCGGTGCCGCAAGGAGGGCCGGACCGGCTGCCGCCGCCCTACCCGATGGCCGAGCCGGAGGCGACGGGGGCGGCCGGTGGCTACCGGTGGCCGGGCTCCTCGCCGGAGGATGTCGCGTCCTGGTCGCCGACGGTTCCGCGGCAGGGCTCCGGGGAGTCGGACGCCCGGCGGAACGGCGCCGGGCACGCCGACCCCTCGCCCCGCGACGGTGCCGTCTCTTCCGGCGGCGGTCCCGTGGGACTGCCAGGCGAGCCGGAGAAGGGCAGCCGTCAAGCCGTGGGGCTGCCGGGCGAGCCGGAGCGGAGCGCCCGTCCGGTCGTGGGGCTGTTGGACGAGCCGGGGAAGGGCACCCGTCAGGCGGTGGGCCGGGCGGCGCTCGCGGTCACCGCCGCGCTCCTCGTGAGTGGCGCCGTGTTGGTCAGCGTGCTGGTGCCGACGTTCAGGGACGAGAAGGAGGCGCGTCCGCAGGCGGCCGCCGTCCGGCCGTCGGTCGTGACGACCGCGCCGCCCGCGGCCACGTCCCCGACCGGCCGGGCGGGGACCAAGCGGGGAGGGCAGCCGGTGGAGAGCCATGTGCCCGCCACCCAGGGGCCGTCCGTCGGTCTCGCCGGGGTGCGGGTGCCGGTGGTGGCCGGGATGGGGCGGTCGGTGGCGGTCGCGGCGATCAAGCGGGCCGGGTTCGTGGTGGGGGCGATCACGCAGGTCGACTCGCGGCGGAAGATCGGCGAGGTGCTGAGCAGCAGTCCCGGCGGTGGGGCCACGGTGGCGCGGGGGAGCACGGTCTCGCTTCAGGTGTCGGCCGGGCTGGCGGTGCCGGCGGTCGTCGGGGTGGAGCGCAAGCAGGCTGAGGCGGCGCTGGTCAATGCCGGGCTGGTGGTGGGCGCGGCGAAGAGCACCTGCTCCGATCGGCCCGAGGGACAGGTGCTGTCCAGCGAGCCGGGGGCGGGAAGCCGGGTCTCGGGCGGTACGAAGGTGACGCTGGTCGTCGCCCGCAACGGGGCCACGGTGCCGTCCGTCGTCGGGCAGTCCAAGGCGGCGGCCCGAGCGGCGCTCCGGGGTGCCGGGTTCGCCGTGAGCTTCAGGACGCAGGTGGTCACGGACGACGCGCAGGTGGACGTGGCACTCTCGCAGAGCGTCGCGGCCGGGAGCTGCGCCAAGGCGGGGGCCGCCGTGGTGGTGACCGTCGGCGTCGGGGGCCAGGGCGATCCCGATCCGACCGAGCCGACGCCGACGGTCACCGTGGAGACCCCTCCGCCGACGGACTGACCACGCCGGGTGTGACTTCCGTGATCTCGCCCGGAGGCGCGATCGCTCGGCCGCCCAGGCGATGAGATGGCTGTGCAGGCTCTCGCTCGGCGAGGAGAGGATCGGGGCGCGGTCGCGGGTGCGTACCGCCGTCAGGAACGCCGCCACCAGCGCCTCGTCACCGCCACCGTGCCCGCCGCCGGCGGTGCCGTCGCCCGTGGAGCGGGTGTCGACCGTGTCGGTGCCGCCGGTGAGGAAGTCGGTGACGGTGAGGCGGTCGCCGTCGCCCTCGATAGAGCCGCGGGTGCCGAAGATCCGGGTCTGCCGGTGCGCGGCGGGGGTGAAGGCGGTCATGGTGAACGCGGCGGTGCCGCCGCCCTCGAACTCCAGGTTCACCACCTGGTGGTCGACCACATCGTTGTCGCAGGCGTACACGCACCTGCCGTACGGGCCGGTCCTGAGCGCTTCGAGGACGCCGCGCTCGGAGAGGTCGTCGGTGACCACGTTCAGCGGCCAGGCATCCTTGCCCGCCAGCGGCAGGTAGATGCGCTTGGCCGAGTAGGGGCAGGCGTCCTCGACGGCGCAGTCCAGGCAGCGGTCGGCCGCGCCCTCGGGCCGGTGCTCCGGCCGGAAGTGCTGGAGGCCGCCGAACGACGACACCTTGGTGACCTGCCTGCCGGTGAGGTGGACGAGCCAGTCGAGGTCGTGGCAGGACTTGGCGAGCAGCATGAACGTCGACTCGTCGGACCTGCGCCAGTTGCCCCGTACGTACGAGTGCGCCTGGTGCCACCAGCCGACCGGCTCCAGGTGCTGGATGCTGACGATCTCGCCGATCCGGCCGGCGTCGAGCAACGCCTTCAGCGCGCGGGTATACGGCGTGTAGCGCAGCACGTGGCAGACCGCGAAGATCGCGTCCGAGCGCTCGGCAGCGGCCACGATCGCCCGGCAGTCGTCCTCGGAGACGGCCATCGGCTTCTCCAGCAGGATGTCGTAGCCCAGCTCGGCGAAGCGCACCGCGGGCTCGACATGATCGGCGTCCTGCGTCGCGATGATCACGGCGTCCGCCTGCCGGGGGAGCGCCGCTGTAAACAGTTACCGTATGTCGGCCGACGCTAGGAATCCGAGGAGTTGGTCGTCAATAGGGAAGTTATGAGAGAGGGTCACGAAAGTTGACCAAGCTCCGGCCGGGCGCGGGCATCCTCATCGGCGGGCGGATGCACCGCGGCCGGTCGGGAGCCGTGGGCGAGATCGGCACGCTGCGCCAGGTCGGCTGGGAGGACGCCGCGATGGAGCTGGTCGCGATGGAGCTGGCCGCGAAGGAGCTGGTCGCGAAGGAGCTGGGCAAGGAGGGGGGCGCGGCGGAGGTGTTCGCGGCGGCGGGCGCGGGTGACGCGGACGCGACGCGCCGGCACCTGGCCGAGCTCTGCCTGAGCGCGCCCGAGGTGGTTGCCTCGACGTTCGGCGACGAGTCGGTAGCCCTGGGCGGGGTACGGCTGGCGCTCGACCACGTCGAACGCGAGGTGCTGGGCCTCTAGCCGGTGCCCCGCCACTGATCGTCGAACAAGGCATCATGAAATAGCGGGATAACGGCCGACAAAGGAGAGAACCCTTGAGAAATGGATCGCTGGCCCTGCTGAACCAGTGCCTGGATCGCGTCAGTGCCGATCAGGACGTCTCCCGCACCCTTGATCCGGCGCTGCTCGAACACGCCCGCCGCCTATTCGCGGCCCACGATGACGGACAGCCCGACATCGCGGTTCTCTCAACGGTGGGCTGGTTCCACTGGTTCCGGCTTATCGCGCTCGACGGGAAGAGCCCGGAAGAGAAGGAAATGGCGGTCAAGGCGTTCGCCCGCTGTCAGATCTATGACGACACCCCCTTGCCGCAGATGATCGTTCCTCATGTGCTCGACGAGGCCTTGGATCTGGCCACCGACCTTTTGCACCGGACAGCGACCTCCGACGATCCGCTCCTCGCCGACCAGGCCGTGGACGCGTGGCGACGCATCGAGGTCGTCATGTCCGCCGACAATCCCAACCGGGCCGCGGCACTGAACAACCTCAGGGTCGCGCTGTTGCTGCGGTTCGGGGACACGCTGGAACTGGCGGATCTGGAGGAGGCGGTCGCCGCCGGAAGGCAGGCGGTGCAGGCCGCCACCGCCGACGACCCCGACCGGGTCACGTACCTGATCTACCTCGGTGACACGCTGCAGATGTGGTCCCGGCAGGCCGAGGAACCCGCGCACGCGGAGGCGGCGCTCCCCGTCTGGGAGCAGGTGTTGCAGATCCTTCCCGCCGAGTCTCCCCATCAAGCGGCATCGCTGTCCGGCTTCGGGCATGCGTTGCTGACGCGGGCCGTCCGGACCGAGTCGCTTGAGGATCTGGACAAGGCCATCGCCCTGTGGCGGCAGGCCGTCCACATCAGCTCCGCCGATCACCCTGATCGGGGCAGGTATCTGTCCAACCTCGGTCTCGCGCTGAAGACGCGGTACGACCTGACCGCGGACCCGGCATATCTGGAGGAAGCGATCGCCGTCAGGGAGCAGGCGGGGCTGGCCGCCGAGGACGCGGGAGAAAGCGAGTGACGGGCCACTAAATGGCCAGGGCGGTGCGGACCAGCAGGTCGCGCACGGTCTCCTCGGGCAGGTCCATCGTCTGCACGACGCCCCATTGCAGGGCGCCGATCACGGCCCAGCCGCGGATCCTGGCAGCGGCGTCGGGGTCGGGGCCGGTGAGCCTGGCGAAGATCTCGTCCCTGAACGGCCTGATGGCCTCGCCCCGCGAGCCCGGCAGCGCGTCGTCGGCGCCGACGATGTCCTCCATCAGCAGGCGGATCACCGTGCGGTGCCGTACCACGAAGGTCGCCAGCGCCTCGACGAACGCCTGCCTGTCGCCCCCGAAGTCGGTGTCCAGCAGGACGAGGACGTCGTCGCCGGCGGGCGCGGTGAGCTCGGCGGCCAGCCGGTCCTTCGGGTGGAAGTGGTAGGCCACGGCCGTCTTGGTCAGGCCCACGGCGGCGGCGATGTCGGCCAGCGAGGTGGCCGCGTAGCCATGGGTCGCGAACAGCTCCCTGGCGGCGGCCAGAATCCGGGAACGCGTGTCGTCGGGTGTGTTCATCATCTCATTTCCCCGTGATCTACAGCCTTCCGGACATTTCGTGTTTAACGTAGTCCTGTACGACCGTACAGGACGGCCGTCGAGTTGGGGGATCGGGCGATGACGCGCTTTCTTGGACGACTGGGTGGCTGGTGCGCGCGGCACGGGCGGATCGTGCTGGCGTTATGGGTGATCGCGGCGGCCGGACTGATGGGCGGCAGCCTGGCGCTCGGCCGTCCGGTGAGCAGCGACGTGACGATCCCCGGCACCGACGCGCAACGGGCGCACGACCTGATGCTCACCGGCTTCGGCCCCGGCTTCGCGCCGGGCGGGACCGTGCAGCTCGTCCTCTACTCGGACAAGGGCACGCTCATCGACAAGGCCAGGAAGCGGGCCGTGGAGCAGGCGGCGGACCGCATCCGCACGATGCCGCACGTGGTGGCGGTCGATACGCCGGGCCGGAGCGGCGGCCTCGCCCCGAACCTGCGCATCGGCCTCATCACCGTGCGCATGGAGGGGCACGACAACACCAAGCTCGCCGAGACCACGCAGGCACTGTCGAAGGCCGCGGACCCGGCGCGGGCCGCCGGGCTTGAGGTCGTGCCCGCGGATGCCTCGACCCCGGCCGACAAGGAGATCAAGACCGGGCCCAGCGAGATCATCGGCGTGGTGTGCGCGCTGCTGGTGCTGGTGTTCGCGTTCGGGACGCTGACGGCGGCGCTGGTGCCGATCTTCACCGCGCTGGTCAGCGTCACCGCGGGGCTGGGCGTGATCGGCCTGCTCGGGTACGTCGTGGACGTGCCGAAGCAGGCGGGCATCATGGCCACGATGATCGGGCTGGGCGTGGGCATCGACTACGCGCTGTTCCTGCTGTCGCGGCATCGCCGGCTGCTGGGGTCCGGCGTGGGCGTGACGGAGTCGGTCCGGCGTACCGTGGCGAGCTCGGGCGGCGCGGTCGTGTTCGCGGGCGGCACGGTGATCATCGCGCTGAGCGCGCTGATGTTCGGCGGCTTCCCGCTGCTCAGCACGCTCGGGTGGATCACCGGTGTCTCCGTGGTGAGCGCCGTGCTCACCTCCGTCACGCTGGTGCCCGCCCTGCTGGGGTTGCTCGGGCACCGCGTCAACTCGCTGCGGATCCCGTTCCTCGGCAGGAAGCGGGCCGAGGGGTCCGGCTGGGCCGGTCTGGGCTCGTGGGTGGCGCGGCGGCCGTGGCGGGCGCTGCTGTCGAGCGTGCTCGTGCTGGGCGCCCTCGCCGCGCCCGCCCTGGCGCTCAAGCTCGGACCTCTCGACGCGGGGTACGGCGCGCAGGGGTCGGACTCGCGGCGCGCGTACGAGCTGATGGCCACCGGGTTCGGCCCCGGCGGCAACGGCCCGCTGATCGTCATCGCCACGCTGCCCGGCAAGGTCGCCCAGGCCACCGACCCCGTCGTGGACCGGATCTCGCGGGAGATCGACGCGGTGGACGGCGTTGCGCACGTGGCCCCGGCCAAGCTGAACACCTCGGGCCGCTCGGTGATGATCCAGGCCATCCCCGACTACTCGCCCAGCGACACCCGCTCCGCCCAGGTGGTGCGGGACGTCCGGGCCATCTCCGTGCCGGGGGTCGAGCTGCACGTGGGCGGCAAGGTGGCCGCCATGGTGGACGCGGGCGACCGCATGGCCGAGCGGACGCCGCTGGTGATCAGTGTGGTCGTGCTGCTCAGCGCGCTGTTGCTGCTGCTGGCCTTCCGCGCGCCGGTGGTCGCGATCAAGGCGGCGCTGATGAACCTGGTCTCCTTGGGGGCCGCCTTCGGCGCGCTGGCGCTGGTCTTCTCCCTGGGCCTGGGGAGCGGGCTGGTCGGCATGGACGCGCCGTCCAACGCCTCGTACCTTCAGACGATCTTCTTCAGTGTGCCGATCGAGAGCTATGTGCCGTTGATGCTGTTCGCGGTGCTGTTCGGGCTCTCGATGGACTATGAGGTCTTCCTGTTGACGTCTGTACGGCAGGCGTACCTCAAGCATGGTGACAACAGCCGCGCGGTCGCCGAGGGGCTGGGCGCGACGGGACGGGTGATCACCTCGGCGGCGCTCATCATGGTGGCGGTGTTCGTCGCGTTCATCGCCTATCCGGACCCGATGGTCAAGACGTTCGGTGTGGGGCTGGCCGTGGCCGTCGCCGTGGACGCCACGATCATCCGCGGCTTCCTCGTCCCGGCCACCATGGTGCTGCTCGGGCGGCTGAACTGGTGGTGCCCGCGCTGGCTGGACCGCCTTCTGCCGAACCTGTCGGTCGAGGGGCACGAGGAGGAGCCTTCGGCCGCCCCGGCCAAGGACCTCGTCACCACTGGTTAGAGCGTTCGTGGTGGCTGGGGTCCTTTCGGGGAGAGGGCTAGCGGATCCACAGGCAGAACGGGTGGCCGGCGGGGTCGAGGTAGACGCGGACGTCCTCCTGTGGTTGGTAGTCGGCCAAGGTCGCGCCTGCCGCCACCGCGTGGGCGCCGGCCTCGTCCAGGTCGTCGACCTCGAGGTCGAGGTGCATCAGCATCTGCTGGTCGCCGGGACCGGCCGGCCAGACGGGTGGCACGTACGCCTCGTCGGTGCTGAACGACAGCCCGGCGCCGCCGCCGTGCGGGGGGCGGAGGGTCACCCAGCCGGGTTCGTCCTCGCCGATGCGCCAGCCGAGGAGGCGCTGGTAGAAGATCGCCAGGGCCTTGGCGTCCGTGGACTCCAGCACGGTGGCCGAGAGGGTGAAATGCGGCGTCACGGGACCATGTACTGGTCGTGGCGCAGGTACAAGTCCGTCCACTCCTCGTCGGTGAGCTGCCTGCCGGTGCTGACGATGTCGGCCAGCTCCTCGAAGTACGCCTCGCGCGGCGCCCCCGGCGTGAACAGGATCAGCATCGAGACGGGCGCGCCGGACTCGTTGCGGAACCCGTGCACCCCGCCCTCCGGTACATGCAGGAAGTCCCCGGCGTTGCCCTCCGCCCACTCCTTGCCGTTGTAGAGCTTGACGGTGCCGGACAGGACGTAGAACGACTCGGTGATCGTCCGGTGGAAGTGCGCTCCGGCGCCGCCGGGGCGCGGGCCCATCTCCCAGCGGTACAGGCCGAAGGCGCCGTTGGTCGACGCGCCGGTGCCCAGGTAGTGGACGTCGGTGCCCCGGGGGTCGGCGCCGGGGGCGTACATGCGGAGGTCGGGTGGCGTGGCGGCCGGGCGCAGAACGCCGCTGGCCTCGCCGGTGTCGGCCAGGTATCGCGCGTCAGGGTATGACATGTCGTGACTCCTCGCTGTTCCTCATGGAATGCGAGGTTAGAAGACGACCACCGTTCTGGCCACCGCGCCCCGCCGTACCTGCTCGACGGCCTCGTTGATCTGCTCCAACGCCACCCGTTCCGTGATCAGCCCGTTGAGGTCGAGCCGGCCGCGCAGGAACTGACCGGCCAGCATCGGCAGGTCCCGGTGGGGGGCGGCGTCGCCGCCCTGGGTGCCCATCAGGCGGCGTGAGGAGAACAGCAGAGCCGGGTCGATCTCGACGGGCTGACCGGCGGGCGGGCTGCCGACCATGACCGTGGTGCCGCCGGGCGCGGTCGCCGCGAACGCGCTCGCCAGCACGCCGGGGACGCCGGTGACGTCGAAGGCGTACTCGACGCCGCCTCTGACCAGCTCGCCGACCTGGGCGGGGAGGTCGTCGGGCACCAGGGTGTGGGTGGCGCCGAAGCGTTCGGCGAGCTTGAGCTTCTGGTCGGCCACGTCGGCGGCGACGATCGTGGTCGCGCCGGCCAGCACCGCGCCCTGGATGACGTTGAGCCCGACGCCGCCGCAGCCCACCACGAGGACGCTGGAGCCGGGCGTGACCTGGGCGACGTTCATGACGGCGCCGACGCCCGTGATGACGCCGCAGGCCAGCAGGCACATGGAGTCGAACGGCGCGTCCTTGGGGATCTTCACGCAGGTGGCCTCGCGGACCACGGCGTACTCGGCGAAGGAGCCGATGCCGATGAAGCGCCGGGTCTCCTGGCCGTCGAGCGTGATCCGCGGCTCGCCACCCATGATCGCGGTCATCCTGGCCGGGCCGGAGCACAAGGGGAAGCGGCCGGCGCCGCAGTTGCGGCACTTGCCGCAGGGCCCGCTCATGGAGATGATCACGTGGTCGCCCGGCTTGACGGCGGTCACGCCGGTGCCGACGCTCTCGACGACGCCGGCGCTCTCGTGGCCGAGGACGAACGGCAGCTTGTGGACGACCGGGCTCTTGCCGTCGATGGCCTTGAGGTCGGAGCCGCAGACGCCGGACGCCTTGATCTGTACGCGTACCTCCCCGGGGCCGGGATCGGCGATCTCCACCTCGCGGATCTCCATGGGCTGGTGGAAATCGGTCAGTACGGCCGCGCGCATCAGCATGCGCCTCACGCTAGCCGGGCAGTCGATTGTGAGCAAGCGATTGCTCGGCACCGTTGACACCCCTCGCAGGCAAATTTACGCTGACCAAAAACCAAGCGAGCGCTAGGCCAAAGCGGCTGCGCGCCTTGCCGTACAAAGGTGAGAACGATGGTGCGACGACATCAACGGCGGGCCGCGGCGGTGATGCTGGCGGTAGCGCTGCTGGCAGGGTGCGCGGCTCAGCAGAAGAGCGCCGGCGGTGGCACGGCGGGCGTGACCGACACGAGCGTGAAGGTCGGCGGGGTGCTCACGAAGACCAGTGCCAGCGGCTACTCCACCAAGGACGCCGAGATCGGGGCGAAGGCCAGGTTCGAGCGGGCCAACGCCGAAGGCGGCGTCAACGGGCGGAAGATCGAGTTCGTCGGCGCGGAGGACGACGGCCAGGACGCGGCCAAGGGCGACGCCGCGGCCAAGAAGCTCGTGCAGAAGGACCAGGTGTTCGCGCTGGTGCCGGTGCACGCGCCCAACTTCGGCGGCGCCGCCTTCCTGGAGCAGCAGGGCGTGCCGTGGTTCGGCTGGGCGACCGGGCCGCAGTGGTGCGGCACGAAGACCGGGTTCGGCTACAGCGGCTGCCTGGCGCCCAAGAAGGGCGCGGGCTCGCAGACCTGGTGGGGCAGCCAGATGGCCGACCTGCTCGGCGGCGCGAGCGGCAAGACCGTGTACGTGCAGACCACCGACTCCAGCGGCAGCAAGTACGGCGGCACCACGATCTCGCAGTCGTTCCAGGCGGCGGGGTTCAAGCTGGTCGGCCTCAACTCCGGCCTGCCCGCCGCGGCGCCGCCGCCCGACTGGCTGCCGTACGTCAACAAGATCATGACGTCCAATGGCGGCAAGGCGCCCGACGTCCTGGTGTCGATCATCGCCGGCACCAAGTTCAACGTCGGCCTCTACTCGGCGCTGAAACGGGCCGGCTACAAGGGCGTGCTGACCGACGCCACCAGCTACGACCCGGCCATCCTGAAGGACCCGGCCAGCGCGCAGGCACTGGAGGGCGTGGTGGCCGCGCCGATGTTCGAGCCGTTCGAGTCGACCGCGCCAGAGATCGCCGCCTTCAAGGCCGACGTCGAGAAGGTGTCGCCCGGCGCCACGCTGACCCAGCACATGGCCATCGGCTACTGGGCGGCCGACATCTTCCTCGACATGCTGAAGAAGACCGGCAAGGACCTGACCAGGGAGAAGTTCCTGGCCACCGGCAACGGCTCGTACACCTACGAGAACGCCGGCTTCGGCCGGGTCCAATACCCCAAGGACCACAACGAGCCGAACGGTTGTGGCGCCCTGGTCAGGCTGGAGGGCGGCGCCTTCCAGGTGGCCAAGAGCATGAAGTGCTTCGACAACGTGCCGCTCAAATGATCCTTGGCTACCTGCTCAGCGGCCTGGTCACCGGGGCGATCTTCGCCGTCATGGGGTCCGGCCTGACGCTGTCGTACGCGGCGACCGGGGTGTTCAACTTCGCCCACGGCGCCGTCGGGTTCCTGGCCGCGCTGGTGTTCTACCAGCTCAACCTGGCCGCGGGGCTGCCCGCCTGGCTCGCCGGGCTGCTGGCCGCCGGGGTGTTCGCGCCCGCGCTGGGCTACCTGCTGCACCTGGCCATGTTCAGGGGGCTGGCCCGGGCGGGGGAGACCGCGCAGATCGTCGGCACGATCGGCCTGACGATCGCGCTGCCCGCGCTCGGCCTGTTCGTCGTGGACCTGCTCGGGCTGCCGAGCGCCGACGGCACGACGCTGCCGCGCGGACTCGGGCCGCATCCGGCGCTCGGCTTCGAGGTGCTCGGCGCGCGGCTCGACACCGACCAGCTCATCACGTTCTGCTTCTCGGCGGTGGCGGCTCTCGGGCTGTGGGCGTTCATGCGGCACACGCCGTACGGCCTGCGCATGCGGGCCTCCGTCGACCGGCGGCGGCTGGCCACGCTGCGCGGCATCGACGTGGACGCCACCTCGGCCCTGGCCTGGATGCTCGGATCGGGACTGGCGGGGCTCGCCGGGGTGCTGGCCGTACCGATGCTCGGGCTCGACGCCACCGCCTACACCGTGTTGCTGTTCGCCTCGGCGACGGCCGCGGTGTTCGGGCGGCTGCGGTCGATCCCGTGGACGTTCGCCGCCGGGTTGGCGCTCGGCGTGGTGCAGAACCTGGTCGCCGGATACACCGACTTCCTCCAGGAGATCACCGGGCTGCGGACGGCGGTGCCGGTCATCCTGCTGTTCGCCGGGCTGGTGCTGCTGAACAGGTCGCGCGAACGGGTGGCCGGGAGCGCGGCCGAGGACGCGCCGCCGCCCGACCACCTGGCGGGCGTGCCGCTGTGGCGACGGCGGCTGCCGTGGGTGGCCGGCCTGGTGGCGCTGCTCGGCTTCACCTTCGCCGGTTCCGAGTACTACGTGGGCCTGGCCGCTCAGGGCCTCGTGCTGGCGTTGATCTTCTGCTCGTTCGTGGTGGTGACCGGGATCGGCGGTATGGTGAACCTGGCCCAGGCCGCCTTCGCCTCCATGGCGGCGCTGACCTGCGGGTGGGCGTTCTCGGCCGGGTGGCCGCTGTTCGCGGCGATCGTGGTGGGGGTGCTGGCGGCCAGCGCGGTGGGCCTGCTGGTGGCGCTGCCCGCGCTCCGGCTCGGCGGGCGAGTCCTCACGCTGGCCACGCTGGCGCTGGCCCTGCTGGCCGACCAGGTGCTGTTCCAGGTGGACGCGTTCAGCAACGGGACGATCGGCTGGGCGCTGCCGGCGCTCGGCTTCGGGTTCGCCGACACCTCCGATCCACGGGTGCGGGTGGTGCTGCTGCTCACGCTGATCGGGCTGGTCGGGCTGCTGGTGCGCAACCTCGAACGATCGGCGTCCGGGCGGGCGATCCTGGCGGTCCGCTCGGCTCCCGCTGCGGCGACCACCTCCGGGCTGTCGGGGCCGCGAGCCAAGATCGTGCTGTTCGCGCTGGCCTCGGCCATCGCGGGGCTGGGCGGCGTGCTGTTCGCCGTGTCCAAGGGGTCCATCACGGCCACCGATCTGCCGGCCTTCTCGGGGTTCGTCTGGCTGGCGGTGGTGGTGCTGCAGGGGGTACGGCGGATCGGCGGGGCCGTGCTGGGCGGGCTCGTGGCGGTGGCGGTGCCTGAGCTGCTGGCCACGTGGGGGGTGTCGGCGCAGGTGGGGGCCATTCTGTTCGGGGCCGGGGGGATGATCCTGGCCAAGCATCCGGACGGGGTGCTGGCCCAGCTCGCCGAGTCCCGCCACCGGCGGCGTCAGGCGCGGGCCGTGGCCGCCGATCCGTTAGGGCCCGTGGCCGCCACCCCGGAACGGGCCACGGCCGCTGCCCCGAGCGCGTTCGCCGTCCCGGCGCAGCCCGTGGCCGCCGCCCCGAACGCATCCGTCCCCGAAGCGCTGTTCCGGCTCGACGGGGTGGTGGCGGGGTACGCCGACTGCACGGTCCTGCGGGGCGTGGATCTCGACGTGCGGCCCGGCGAGGTGGTGGCGCTGCTGGGCGCCAACGGCGCGGGCAAGTCGACCACCTGCGCCGTGGCGGCCGGCGATCGGCCCGTGTCCGCCGGGCGGGTGCTGCTCGACGGCCTCGACGTCACCGCCTGGCCGGCCCACCGACGGGCCCGGGCAGGCGTGCTGCTGGCTCCCGAGGGGCGAGGGGTGTTCCCCGGGCTCACCGTGGAGGAGAACCTGCGTACCTGGCTGGCCGAGCCCGACGCCGTCTACGAGCGGATGCCCCAGCTCGCGGCCCGTCGTACGGTGCTCGCCGGCGCGCTGTCCGGCGGCGAGCAGCAGCTGCTCACCCTCGCCCCCGCGCTGGCCCGGCCGCCCAGGGTGCTGATCGCCGACGAGCCGTCGCTGGGTCTGGCGCCGATGATCGTACGGCAGGTGTTCGAGGTGTTCGCCGAGCTGCGCGAGCGCGGGGTGGCGCTGCTGCTGGTCGAGGAGAAGGCCACTGAGGCGCTGGCGATCGCCGATCGGGTCGCCTTCATGCGTCTTGGCCGCGTCGTGTGGGCCGGGCCGCGCGCCGAGGTGGACGGCGACCGCCTGACCGCCGCCTACCTGGGAGTGACGTGATGTCCGTTTACTTGGGGGTGACGTGATGTCCGTCGCGCGGGAAGTCGAGCGCACCGACGTGATGCTGGCCGTGCGGGACGTGTCGGTGACGTTCGGCGGGGTAACGGCGCTGGACGCGGTGACGTTCGAGGTGCCCGAGGGGCAGGTCTGCGGAGTCATCGGGCCGAACGGGGCGGGCAAGACGACGCTGTTCGACGTGGTGTCAGGGCTGCGCCGGCCGAGCGGCGGCCGGGTGCGCGTGGCGGGCGCGGACATGACCGTGGTGCCGCCGGTCAAGAGGGCTCGCGCGGGCGTTCGCCGTACCTTCCAGCGGACGCAGGTCTTCGGGCGGCTCACCGTGGCCGACAACGTGCTGGCGGCGCTCGACTGGCACGGCGGCGGGGGCGGCCTGATGGCCGACCTGACCGGCCTGCCCGCGCGGCGGCGGCTCGAACGCGAGCGGCGGGCGCGCGTGGCCGAGGTGCTGGAGCTGTGCGGGCTGGCCGCGCTGCGCGACGCCTACGCAGCCGCGCTGCCCGTCGGCCAGCGCAGGCTGGTCGAGCTGGCCCGCGCCATCGCCGACCGGCCGCGCCTGCTGCTGCTCGACGAGCCCACCTCGGGCCTGGACGCGGACCAGACGGTACGGCTGCGCGCGGTCGTCGCCGCGCTGGACACCACGGTGCTGCTGGTCGAGCACGACATGGGCTTCGTCATGGACACCTGTGACCGGCTCGTCGTCCTGGACCTCGGCCGGGTCATCGCCACCGGCACCCCGGCGCAGGTCCGCGACGACCCGGTGGTGCGGGCCGCCTACCTCGGCTGACGGGAGTCTGTCCGCCGGGAGGGGTCCTCTTAGCGGGCCGCCTTGACGACGGCGCCGCGCCCTGTGATCAAGGCTCCAGCGTGATTCCCTCCCGCCGGAGGTCCTCGATGATCCCGTCCACCAGCCGGGTGCTGACCGTGTGGTCCAGCCGCCCGTTCTCGCGCAGCTCCCGTACGGCCGGCACCGGGTCGGGGTCGGCGAACAGGCGCTCGTCCGCGTAGTCGACCGGCCGGCCGGTGGGATCGATCGTCCACCAGGAGGCTTCCAGCGCGATGCCGTTGGGGTCGCTGAAGTAGATCGACCGCAGGAAGCCGTGGTCGATCACGTCGGTGACCTCGCAGGCGTGCGCCTTGAGCCGATCGCGCAGCCGGACCAGCGCGTCCTCGTCGGGCAGATGCAGCGACAGATGGTCGAACTGGGCGGCCTTGGCGTAGGGGACGCCGGCGGGCTTGGCGAAGCTGTCGAGCTCCTGCCCGGTGTATTCGAAGAAGGCGACGGTGTTACCCGGCGCCACCTCGAAGAAGTAGTGCTTGAACGCGGGGATCGCCAGCGTGGTGACGAGGCGAGCGTCGAGCACGCCGTGCCAGAAGCGCACAGTGGCGTCCATGTCCGCAGTCACCAGGGCGAGGTGGTGCACACCCCGCCAGTGCACCGTTTCGGGGGTTTCAGCCATACATTGACCGTACGCCTTTCAACTATTGCTGGCTATGAGGCCTCGTGTCAGTACCCTGGGGCCGCTTTGAGCGCCGCCAGCAGATGCGTGTGCACCCTGGCGACGGCGGCCCTGGCCAGGCCGCCTGAGCGGACCGCGAGGTAGCCGGTGTTGATCGGCGCCAGCTCCGGCTCCGCGAGCGTGACCAGCCGGCCCGCCGCCACATCGGCCCGGCACAGGTACGCGGGCAGGACGGAGACGCCCATCCCGGCCCGCACCGCGTTCAGCACGCCCCGCAGGTCGGGGATCACCACCTGCGCGGCCATCGCCGGCCGCTTGCCGAAGACCGTCCGCCAGTAGCGGCGCACGATGGGCAGGTCCTCGGCGTAGGCGATCAGCGGCCTGGTCCCGCAATCCTCCTGCGCGGCCAGTTCGGGACTGGCCACCAGCAGGAACTCCTCGTCGTATGCGGGCTCCGCCTGGACGCCCCGGACGCGCGGCCGGATCGTGGACACCACCAGGTCGAGCCGCCCGGCCGCCAGATCGGCGAGCAGGCCGTCGGACAGCCCGAACGTGGTGCGCAGCCGCAACCCGTCGCGCACCAGCGGCGCGAGCAGCGGGATCACCTGCTCGCAGACGAACTCGGCGGGCCCGCCCAAATGGACCGACTGCTCCGACGGCAGCTCCGCCTCCACCACCGCGTCCAGCGCGTCGAGCGAACCGGCAACCCGGCGCGCCAGCTCGTCCGCGGCGGCGGTGGGGGCGACGCCGCGCGGCAGCCGGTCGAACAGCGGCCGGTCCAGCGC
Source organism: Nonomuraea aurantiaca (assembly GCF_020215705.1). Taxonomy (GTDB): domain Bacteria; phylum Actinomycetota; class Actinomycetes; order Streptosporangiales; family Streptosporangiaceae; genus Nonomuraea; species Nonomuraea aurantiaca. Next base: position 73,866 of record NZ_JAIWNB010000022.1, read on the forward strand.
CGCCTCCAGCGTCTTGACCTGGGCGGTGACCGCGGGCTGCGACAGGCCGAGCGTCTGCGCGGCCGCCGTGATCGAGCCGGTGCGGTGAACCGCGAGGAAGGTCCGGAGCAGGTCGAGCGAGAGCGACATATCAGCATTCTGATGGCTGCCTGGAGTGGGCGCCCGGTTGGCGGGCGGAGGAGGCGGAAACGCCGCCGCTTGGCGGTTGTCCCCCTGTCGCCGTCCTTCCATCATCGAGACGTACGGTGAGATCTCGTGGAGGGAAGCGACATGGCGGTTCATCCCAATCTCGACCCGGAGCTGAGGGCGGCGCTCGACCAGTTGGTCATGCCGTCGACGGATCTCAGTGACCCGGCCCTCGATCTCAGCGGGCACCGGGCGCAGATCAACGCCATGCTCGCGGCCGCCCCCAGACCGGACACCGAGGTCGTCATCGAGGACCGGTACGTGCCGGGGCCCGAAGGCGCGCCCGACGTGCGGCTGCGGATCTACCGGAAGCCGGGGACGGACACCGGCCGGCCCGGTCTGTACTGGATCCACGGCGGCGGCATGATCGTCGGGACGCCGGACATGGACGACCTCATGATGATCGGGTTCGCCGAGCAGCTCGACGCCGTGATCGTCTCCGTGGACTACCGGCTCGCGCCCGACCACCCGCATCCGGCGCCGGTCGAGGACTGCTACGCCGGACTGGTATGGACCGCCAAGAACCTCGGCGAACTCGGCATCGACCCCGCCCGGCTGGCCGTGGGCGGGGCGAGCGCGGGCGGCGGGCTCGCGGGCGCCACCGTGCTGCTGGCCCGTGACCGGGGCGGCCCCGACATCTCGTTCCAGCTGCTGGTCTGCCCGATGCTCGACGACCGCAACATCACGCCGTCCAGCCACGAGTTCGCCGAGGCGGTGGTCTGGAACCGGGCCGCGAACCTGTTCGGGTGGAAGGCCCTGCTCGGTGACAAGGCGGGGACCGAGGATGTCTCTCCCTATGCCGCTCCGGCGCGGGCCACGGACCTGTCCGGGTTGCCGCCGACGTTCGTGGACGTGGGCGAGCTGGAGGTGTTCAGGGACGAGTGCATCGACTATGTGCAGCGGCTGGTCCAGGCTGGGGTTTCGACGGAGTTCCACCTTTACCCGGGCGCTTTCCACGGGTCTGACGGGTTGATTCCGGACACGGAGCTGAGTAGGCGGGCGCGGGCGGCTCGGCTGGCGGCGCTTCAGCGGGCGTACCGGCAGGACGGCTCATAGCGCGGCTGACCGCTGGGGGGCTACGGAGTCGAGGTCGGGCGGCGGTGGAGTTTCAGGTCGGCGGGCAGGCCGTGGCGGGCACGGTAGTCCTGCGCGCCGATCTGGTGCTTGGCCACGGCGTGTGCGGCCAGGCCGCGGGTCCACGCACCGCACTCCAGGCACACGAGCTGGCCGTCCCGTTCGGGTTGTCGGCCGTACGGCACCGCCGCCAGCTCAGCAGTTGACAGTGGCGGATGGGGGCGCGGTGTCCGGGGCACGAAGCCGACCGGCCGCGCTCCCCTGGGCGGGGTGAAGCCGTGCCGGTGGCGTAGCTCACGGGTCTTGCGCTGGGTGACGCCCAGCAGCTCGGCCAGGTCGGTGCCGTTCCAGTCGGCGGTGGCGGTGAGCAGGGCGGTCAGCGAGGCGTACCCGAGCTCGCGGGCCCGCGCCTCATGCGGATCGATGCCGTGCCGGGCCAGGTAGTCGGCCATCTTGACGCCGTGCATCACCGACACGTGCTGGACCAGGGTCTTGAACCAGCGCCCGCACTCCAGGCACAGCAGGTGACCGTTGCGGGTGGGCTGTGTACCGTGCGGCACGGCCGCGAGCTCGCCGGCCGGGATCGCCGGGAGCAGCGACGGATTCTTGACGACATAGTCCTTGGCCCAGCGGCCGGGCGCCTCGAATCCCAGCCGCCGGCGCAGCTTGTAGACGCGGCCCTTCGTGATGCCCAGCAGCGCGGCGATCTCTTGGTTGGTCAGCTCCGGGTGGCGGGTGAAGAGCTGCTCGATGCTGACGTACCCCGCTGCCCGGCATCGCTCGGCGATCTCGGCCGCGAGCTTGGCCTTGCGGGCCGCGGTCCCTAGATGACCGTATTTGACCACAGTTCCGCCGGTGCGCCGCGCGGCCCGCACGCCCGCGCGGGTCAGAGAGTCCCGCCCGGCCGCCTTCGACAGCTCGGCCAGTTCTTGCCGGGAGCGTTTGGGGCGCAGCTGGGCCCGGAACTCCGGGTCGGTGTCCCACTTGGCGCGCTGCGCCTGCCTGCGAACCGCTTTGACCGGGGTGGAGTGCAGGCCGAAGCCGCGCGGCAGCTCATGGACGCGCCGGTAGTCATCGGCTGACATGACGTGTTTCGCCACGACATGCTGGCCGAGCTGCTTGAACCACAAGCCGCATTCCAGGCAGATGAGCTTGCCTTCGGACTCCGGTTGCACGCCCGGTGGGACGTCGGTGGGCTTGCCGGGCGGGATCCAGTGTCCTGGCCGGCCATTCTGGTTCTCGGTCACCCGGTCCCACTCCTGAAGATCATCCTGTTTCGCCGTTGGCGCGCAGGCGTACAAGGGCCAGGGCCAGGTGGGCGCGCAGGCGCCCGGCGGAGTCGGCGAGGGAGAAGCCCAGGGCCGACTCCGCCCGTGCGATCCGTACGGCCATCGAGCTGTGGTGCAGGTGCAGGACGGTGGCGGCCCGGCGTACCGAGCCCTCGGCGCAGAGCGCCCGCACGGCCGCGCGGCCCTCGCCGCCGAGCCGTTCCATCGACCGCACGTCGGCCAGCTCGGCGATCGCCGCGTCCGGCACGTCGGCGTAGAGGGCCAGCGCGCCCAGCTCGGTCCAGCGCACCACGCGGTCCTGCGGGCCGGTGAAGCGCAGCGCAGTGCGCGCGCCCGTCCACGACTCGGCCACCCGCGAACCGGGCAGCTCGGGGCCGATGCCGACGCGTGCCGAGTCGGGCAGCCGTGGCAGCGCGGAGGCCACCAGCACCGCCTCCGTGTCGCCGATCCGGGCCGCGCGTACGTGGTGCCCCATCGTTCGCAGGCCGGGCACCAGGGCGAAGCCCTTGTCCGCGGGGACCGCGATGGCCAGCGCCTGCAGTGGCGTCGCGGGATCGAACCCCAGCAGTCGCAGCGCCCGCGCCCGCTCGGCCTCGCCGGTCTCCGCCGACAGCGCCAGCTCCACCAGCGCAGGGTCCCTGCCCTCCCGGGCCAGTGCGACGGCGCGCTCCAGCGTGACCTCCGCCGCGGCCGCGAACCGTTCGAGGACGATCTCGTCCATCCCGTGCGGGGTGCCCTCACGCTCCATCCAGACCGCGCCGAGACCGGCGGCCAGCTCTCTGACCGCGCCGGGCCGGTCGTTGTGGTCGACGTGGTCGACCTGACCGCCGGGGTGCCTGCGGGTGGCTCTGCCGGTGGCCGCGTCGAGCAGGCCCACCGGGCACTGGGTCAGGTGGGCGGTCGCCGAGAGGAGCACGGGGACACTCACGTGGTCGCGTACCAGCGAGTCGAAGTAGGCGATGACGCGCACGGCGCTCTCCGCGTCGGTGTCCAGTGTCGACAGGCGGAGCAGCAGTCCTTGCACCGCTTCAGGGTATGTCCGAATATCGCTGTCTGGCGACTCGACCAAGCGTGCGCTAGGTTGGTCTTGTGGATCTCGACTTCTCCGCGGCCGAGCAGGATTTCCGTGCCGAGGTTCGCGACTGGCTGGCCCGTCACGTACCCGACGGGCTGCCGTCGATGGACACTCCCGAGGGCTTCGAGGCGCACCGCGCGTGGGAGGCGCTGCTCGCCTCCGCCCGGCTGTCCGCCGTCTCCTGGCCGGAGGAGTACGGCGGCCGGAACGCCTCCCTGATCGAGTGGCTGATCTTCGAGGAGGAGTACTGGGCCGCGGGCGCCCCCGGCCGGGTCACCCAGAACGGGATCTTCCTGCTGGCCCCGACCCTGATGGCGTACGGCACGGAGGAACAGCGACGGCGCTGGCTCCCCGGCATGGCCAAGGCCGACGAGGTCTGGGCGCAGGCGTGGTCCGAGCCGGAGGCGGGCAGCGACCTGGCCGCGCTGAAGTCCCGCGCGACGCGGGTGGAGGGGGGCTGGCGGCTGTACGGGCAGAAGACGTGGAGTTCCCGTGCCGCCTACGCCTCACATGGGTTCGGCCTCTTCCGCACCTCGGAGGAGGGTAGGCACCGGGGGCTGACGTACTTCATGTTGTCGCTCGACCTCGACGAGGTGACGGTCCGGCCGATCGCGCAGCTCGATGGGCTGCCCGGGTTCGCGGAGCTGTTCTTCGACGGGGTCTTCGTACCTGACTCGATGGTGCTCGGCGCGCCAGGCGAGGGCTGGCGGATCGCGATGGCCACCACCTCATCCGAACGCGGCTTGGCCCTGCGCAGCCCCGGCCGCTTCCTGGCCACCGCCGACCGGCTCGTCCACCTGGCCCGCGACGCGGGTCCAGAACTCGCCGACCGGGCGGTCCGTTGCTGGACCGATGCCGAGGCGTACCGCCTGCACACCTTCGCCACCGCCCGCAGGCTCATGTCGGGTGCCGAGATCGGGTCCGCGTCCAGCATGGGCAAGGTCTTCTGGTCCGAGCTGGACCTGCGGATGCACACCCTGGCCATGGAACTGCTCGGCGAGCGGGCGGGGGAGACGCCGTGGCTCGACGGGTTCCTGTTCGCGCTGGCGGGGCCCATCTACGCGGGCACGAACGAGATCCAGCGCAACATCATCGCCGAACGAGTCCTGGGGCTGCCCCGATGAAGTTCGTGTTCACCGACGAGCAACTGGCCCTGGCGGCGACCGTACGGGATGTGCTGCGCGCCCACTGCCCACCCGCCGCGCTGCGCTCCGAGCGCCGCCCGGCTTGGGAGCAGCTGGCCGAGATCGGGTTCTTCGGGCTGCTCCTGCCGCCGGACGCCGACGGGCTCGAGCTCAGGCTGGTGGACGCCCTGCCCGCGCTGGAGGAGACCGGTCGGGCCTGCCTGCCCGGACCGGTCGTGGAGACCGCCGTGGCGGCGCCGTACCTGCTGGACGACGTTGCGAAGCTCGCCTCCGGGTCGGTCTGCGTGAGCGTGCTGCTGCCCGGCCAGGCGTACGCCCCTGACGCCGACCTGGCCGACCTGCTCGTGGTCGCGCGCGCCGACGGCCTGCACCTGGTCTCCAGGGATTCCGTACGGCTGACGTCCCGGCCCGGTGTCGACCCGTGCCGGCGGCTGTTCGATGTCTCCTTTGACGACTCCGTACTCCTGGACCGCTCGTACGTCCCAGCCCTGCGGCGGGTCACCGTGGCGACGGCCGCGCAGCTCATCGGGGTGGGCCGGCAGCTGCTGGCGGCCGCCGTGACGCATGCCCAGGTCAGGACCCAGTTCGGGGCGGCCATCGGGTCGTTCCAGGCGGTCAAGCATCAGCTGGCCGACGTGGCCATCGCACTGGACTTCGCCGCACCCCTCGTCCACCGCGCGGCGCTGTCGGTGGACGACCCGGTGGTGCCGACCGTGGATCGGGATGTCAGTGCCGCCAAGGCCGCGGCGGGTGAGGCGGCTGCGCTGGCGGCCCGGGTGGCGCTGCAGGTGCACGGCGCGATCGGCTACACCGACGAGCTGGACCTGCGGTTCTGGCTGGCGCGGGCCTGGTCGCTGTCGGCCGCGTACGGTGGCTCGGCCGTACACCGGGCCCGCGTACGGGAATCGGTGATCGGCGGCGACCTGAGGCGGTACCCGTGAGGTACGGCGTCCCGCTCGGGCTCATCCACCCGGCCGCCTGGAAGGACGTGGCGGTGGCCGCCGACGAGCTGGGCTTCGAGTCCGTGTGGCTGCCCGAGCACCTCGTCTTCAGCACCGACCTGTCGCTGGCCCTCTATCCGGGCACCTCGGAGCCGGGCATCAAGCCGGGCACGCCGCTGTTCGACGCGCCCGCGTACCTGTGCTGGCTGGCCGCGCTGACCTCCCGGATCAGGCTCGGTACGGCCGTACACCTCTTCGCGCTGCGCCACCCGTTCGTGTCGGCCCGTGCCTTCGCCACGCTCGACGTGGTGTCGTCGGGCCGGGCGATCTGCGGGGTAGGGGCGGGCTGGTACCGGGGGGAGTGGGACGCGGCCGGGATTCCGTTCGCCTCGCGCGGGGCCCGGCTGGACGAGGCGATCGAGGTGGCCAGGCGGCTGTGGAGTGCGCCGGTGGTCACGCATTCGGGGCGGTTCTACTCCTTTCCCGAGGTGGCGTTCGAGCCCAAGCCCGTACAGCACCGGCTGCCGATCCTGTGCGGCGGCGAGTCGCCTGCCGCCCTGCGCCGGGCGGCGACGCTGTGTGACGGCTGGATCAGCATGCCGCACACCCTGGAGTCGATCAGACCGCAGCTGTCCCGGCTGTCTGAGCTGCGGGGGGAGCGGCGTTGCTCGGTGACGGCGCACGCGTACTCGCTGGCGTCGCCGGAGGAGGTGACGGACTGGGCGGAGCTGGGGGTGGACCGGCTGATCGTCCGCCCGTGGAAGCGCAGCCGCGACGCCGTCTCCAGCCTGGCCACGTTTGCGAGCGAGTACGGCGTCACGTCGCGTTAGCGGTGCGTGCCTCAGGGTGTAAGGAACCGACGCCCAGGAGAACGTCATCGTTCCCGAATCTCAAAATGAGCAGCGTAGTGGAGTCGATCAACCAGAAGTCGTGTGACCGTGCAGGACCATCTGAAAGCGATCTTCGCCAAGGCGGGCGTCCGTAGCCGGCGCGTGTTCGTCGCCCAGCTTCTCACGGCCCATCCCCCGGAAGTGTGGACCTGAGGGGCATCCCAGGGCCGGTCAGGCGCGGTGGCGGCCCCTGCGGGAGCCCGGCTTGCGGGGCTCCCGCGCCTCGACGACGGTGACGCCTTGCGCGTGTGCGGCCGTCTGCAGGCGGTCGTCCCCGGTACGTCTGGCCGCCCGTAGGAAGTCGTTCGCCGCGTGCTCGTCGTCGCCTCCCACCGCCAGGGAGGTGGGCGCCAAGCTCTCGTGGTTTCGGTGACGGCGGCCATGGAGGGTGGCGTCAAAAGGCTCGGTGCCGAACAGCTCGAGATGGGACGGGGCGGCCAGCGGAGCGCGGTGACGACGGCCGTGCGGCGAGGAGTCCTGGGCGAACCCCTCGGTGGGGTGAGGAGCGGCGGAGCGGTGGCGTCGGCCGCGCAGCGGGCCCTCGGACGTGAAGGGAGCCGGCTCCTCGATCGGGTGCCCGCTGCGGCGACGTCGGCCGTAGTAGCCGCCGCCCGTCTGAGGACTGTGCGGCTCGCCGGGTGCGGGCCAGGGCTCGGTCGCGCGCGTGTACGGCGTGCGCCCGCCGGGGTGCTGCGACGCGGCGCTGACCCGTCGTGCGGTGGTACTGGAACGGCCCCCGGGGTGTTGTGCGGAGCGGGACGCGGGATGGTGCGGGGTGGCGGCACGGCGGGTGGACGGGGTGAAAGCGTCGAACGTCGCCGTCGCCTCCCGAACAGGGGAGAAGGCGTCGAAGGTTGTCGTCGCCTCCGGGATGGGGATCGAGGCGAGGGACAGCAACGCGGCGATCGGCTCGGTCGGCTCCAGGTGGACCGCTGCCGGCACCAAAAGCTCGACCGGCTCCGAGCGGACCGCCGTCGGCACCAAAAGCTCGGCCGGCTCCAGGTGGACCGCTGCCGGCATCGAAAGCTCCGCCGAAGCGGTCGACCCCACCAGCTCCAGCGGGGTCCTCACCGGGATGGTGACGTCCGTGGACGTACCGGCGCCGACCAGCACAGGGGCCGCGCCGGCGCGGGTCTTGCGACGGTGGCGGTGGCGGGTGGCCGGGCCCGTGGAGCGTGCGGCCGGGGCGGTGACGGCGGCCACGCGGGCCGGGCGTACGCGCAGCTGCCTGGTCTTGGCCACGGCGAGGACCGCGAGGGCGGCCACCAGCGTGGAGCCGATCAGCGCGGGGGACGAGAGAGCGGGCACCGGTGCGCTGGACGAGGCGTCGACGACGGTGGGAAGGGGCGCGGGGTTGCTGGTGACCGCGTTGGTGTCGGCGGTGGCCGGCTTGGCGTGCTTGCCCTTCTTGGGCGCCTGCTCGGCGGCCTTCGTGGTGGCCGCGGGCGCCGACTTGCGGGTGGCCGTGGGGGCCGGGGCGGCGGCCTGCTGGGGAGTGTCCGCGCCCGTGGCCTGCTTGGGGCGGGCGACCAGCGGGGCCTCTCCTTGCCCGATGCGGGGGATCATGTCGACGAGCGGGGTGCCGTCGGGGAGTTGGAGCTGGCCCACGTCGGTCGTGGAGGTGGACGCCTGGTCGTCAGCCCGGTGCTGCGCGTCCCACTCGCCCTCGACCTGGTTCTTGGCGGCCTCGTTCTCCAGGCGGGTCTTGATCTTCTCCGGGTAGCCGTAGCCGACGACCTTGCTGGTGTCACGTTCCTTGCGTTTGGCGACGCCGCCGTCGATGTTGCCCTCGATCGTGAAGATCTTGTCGCCCTCGACCTTGGTCACCAGGCCGACGTGGTCGATGGCGTCGATGTCGTTCGAGCCGCTCCAGTCGTAGAAGACCAAGGCGCCGGGCTTGGGCTTGTGGCCCCACGCGCCCTGCTCCTTGAACCACTCGGCGTGCCCCACCGTCCAGGCGAACTGTCCGATCCAGTCCTGGTAGCCGAGCTTGTGAGCGGCCCACGACAGGTACATGTCACACCAAGGGGCGGAGGTGTAGTCGGCGTCGAACTCGACGTTCTTGCCGTACCAGTGGCCGAACTTGGTGTACGCGTCGGCCTTCTCGGAGTAGCCGAGCTGACTCTCGAGCAGGTCGATGTACTTCTTCATCTCAGGCGTCATTGACGTGCGAGGGAACCTTCCGGGCAAGACCGGGTTTACCCACACAGCCCTGGGTAGAGGGACGCATGTGGCAAAACCGGCGGCCTGTCATCTTCCGTGCTGAAGGAGGCTACCGTGACGAAAGGGCAGGTCAGGTACGGGTCAAGGTAGCTCCAAGAGGTCATGCGACCCTAAACCGCAGGTCAAAAGCTTGCCAGAAATGTCCCAAAGAAGACTGGTTGATAGTAAAAGATCTACCTTTGGGTGTCTAGAACGTGTTTTGGTAGAACCTGTTCTAAGATGCGGCCATGACGATCGACGTCGCCGCCGGCGAGTCCCGCACCGCCGCCCTGTGCGCCCTGGCGCAGCAGACCAGAGACCTGATGGACGCGGTGATGGGCACTGGGGTCGAGGAGGACGAGCTGGTGGCCGTGGCCGCCGAGCTGACCGCCCTGACCGAACGGCTCGAAGCGACCGCCCGCGTGTCATCGCGGCCTTTCGACATCGCGGCGGACGGCACCGTACGCCACCTGGGCAACGCCGCCATCGGCGCCGCGAACCCGTTCGCTGTGCCGCTGGTCGTGGAGCGGTCGGCGAGTGGCGGGGTACGGGCGGAGGTGTCGTTCCGGCCGCTGCACGAGGGGCCGCCCGGCGCCGTGCACGGCGGGATCACCGCGATGGCCCTCGATCACCTGCTGGGGCAGGCGGTGGCCGTCGCCGGGTTGGCGGGCATGACGGGCACGCTGACGATTCGCTACCGGGCGCCCGTGCCGTACGGCCGGCCGGTGATCGTGACGGCGGAGCACACGCGTACGGAGGGGCGCAAGGCGTGGGCGGAGGCTCGCGTGGCGCTGCCGGACGGCACGCTGCTGGCCGAGGCGACAGGCATCTTCATCACCCCGACCGCCTGGCTGAACGGCCCCCCGATACCGACGGCCCCCGACGGCACCGGTCAGTAGCCGGCGCCGGTCAGCAGGCCGCCGTCCACCGTGAACTCGCTGCCCGTGCAGTAGCTGGACCGCTCCGAGGCCAGGAACGCCACCACGTGCGACACCTCCACCGGCTTGGCGAAGCGCTTGATGACCATGCTGCGGAGGAACGCGTCCGCGTCCACCTCGCTCATGATCTCGGGATCCATGGCCATCGAGGTGTTGATCGCCCCGGGATGTACCGAGTTGACGCGGATCTTGTAGCGGGCCAGCTCGCGGGCGGCCGACTTGGTGACCCCCCGGATGGCGAACTTCGAGGCCGCGTACGCCGACATCCCCTCGGCGCCGACGAAGCCCTCGATCGAGGAGATGTTCACGATCGAGCCGCGCCCGGCGGCTCGCATCGGGGCGATCGCGGACTTGACGCCGAGCCAGGTGCCCCTGAGGTTCACGTCGATCACGCGGTCGAACTCCTCGACCGTCATATCGCTGATACGCCGAAATTTCAGGATCCCGGCGTTGTTGACCAGGATGTCTAACCTGTCGTGCAGGTCGATGACGGTCGCGATCGCGCGGTCCCAGTCCTCCGGAGCGGTGACGTCGTGATGGACGAAGGTCGCGCCCGTCTCCTCGGCCAGCGCCTTGCCCTCTTCATCCAGTACGTCACCGAACACCACGCGCGCCCCCTCCGCCAGGAACAGCCGCACATGCGCCTCGCCCATGCCGCGCGCCCCACCGGTGATCAGTGCCACCTTGCCGTCAAGCAGTCCCATTGCGACCTCCCGCCGCGACGGCCACCGCGGCCGCCTCCATAGTTCGGTAGACGGGGATCCCGGCCGCCGCCACGATCGCCCTGACCTCGTCCTCGACACCGGGGGGCGCGCACTCGCCGTTCCTGGTGACCAGGGTGACCCTGGTCCCCGGGAGGGCGTCCTGTGCGGCCGCCAGCGCCCGCGCGTACTCGAACAGCGGCTCGGCCCGCGTCCCGTAGGTGAAGAAGCTCTGTACGTTCACGTGCGCCACCACATCCGGGTACGGCCGGTGCCGCACGATCGCCTCGACGGCCCGCCGGACCAGGTCCGGCCCGCTCCGAGGGCCGACGGGCACCTCCAGCGGATTGGCCAGCGAGGACCCGGCCCCAAGCCCGAGCCCGCGCAACTCCCCGAGCACCGAGTCCGGCAGCGGCCCCAGCGGCACCCCGGCCCGGTCGAAGGCGTCGGCGGCCAGCACACTCGCCCCACCACTCGGTCCGATCACCAGCGCCCCATCACGCGACTCTCCGCTCTGAGAGCCCTCGCCGCCGTCCGGATCTGCCGTCCTGGAGGGCGGACCCGCCGCCTGAGAGGCCGGATCCGCCGACCGGGCGCCGTGTGCCTGGAAGAAGGCGAGGACGCCGATCAGGTCGTCCTGGGAGGTCACCAGCGTCGCCCCGGTCTGGTCGGCGAGCGCCTGCCAGATCCGCCCGTCGCTCACCAGCCCGCCGGTGTGCGAGGCCGCGGCCCGCTGCCCCTGCGCGCTGCGCCCGCCGACCAGCAGCACCACGGGCACGGGAGCGGCCGCCAGCGCCTCGTACAGCGCCCGCCCGTCACGCGGGTCCTCCAGGTAGAGCCCGACGGCCCGCGTCTCGGAGTCAGCCGACAGCCAGCGGAGCAGCTCGGCCGGGGTGACGTCGGCCGCGTTCCCCACGGTGACCACCCGGCTGAAGGCCAGCCCGCGACGCTCACCGACCTTGATCACCTCTCCGGCCAGCCCGCCGCTCTGCGAGATCAGCGCGACCGTCCCCGCCGGGCCGAGCCCGCCGCCGACGAACGTCTGCCGCCCGCGCGGGCAGTACACGCCCATGCAGTTGGGGCCGAGCAGCCGCGTCCCCGCCGCCCGCGCCGCGGCGACGAGCTCCTGCTCCAGTTCCGGCCGTCCCGCCTCGCCGAAGCCGCCGCTCATGACCTGCACGTACGGCAAGCCGGACGCCTCACGTACGACCTGGGCACACCGCTCCGCGGGCACCGCCACCAGCGCGTAGTCCACGTCCGCCTCGGCCAGGGACGGCACGGCGGGCACGCCGCCCACCTCCCGCGCCTCGGGATGCACCGCGACCAAGGGGATGCCGGCGGCCTTGTAGAACTCGAGGAACATGTTCCCGAAGTTCGGCCGCGTGGTGGAGGCCCCGACCACGGCCACCGCCCTGGGCTCGAAGAGCGGCCCGAAGTCCGTGGGCTCGGAGCGCGGTGGGATGTTCGCAGGCTCGGAGTGCGGCCCAAGGTCCGCGGGCTCACCGAGCACGCCGTCCTGGCCGCCGTGCGAGGCGTGGCCCACCGGGAGATACCGCGCGTCCACCGCCACAACGCCCGACCCGGTGGCGATGACCGGATTGATCTCGAACTCGCCCAGTTCCAGCCGCTCCCACAGCCCGCCAGGCCCGCCGACCGTCATGAGCAGCTTCACCACCGCGTCCACGTCCACCCCCGGACGCCCGCGCAGCCCGTACAGCACCGGAGACCCGCGCAGCGAGCCCAGCATCCGCCGCGCGTCCCCCTCCGAGATCGGGCAGAGGCCCAGCGCCGTGTCCCGCAGCGTCTCGGTCCACACCCCGCCCAGCCCGGCGAGCAGCACCGGCCCGAAGCCCGGATCGCGGACCAGCCCGACGATCAGCTCCACCCCGCCGGGGGCCTGCTCTTCGACCAGAAACCCCTCGGCCGCCACGCCCGAGGCCAGCATCCTGGTGGCCTCGATCGGGACGTCGGCCCGGCTCAGCCCGAGCGTCACGGCCCCGGCCTCGGACTTGTGCACGATCTCGGGCCCGTACGCCTTCAGCACCAGCGGCTCGCGCAACTCCGCGACCGGGGCGAAGTCCATGTCGCGCACCACCACACCGCGCGGCACCGGCACCCCGGCCTCGCGCAGCAGTTCCTTGGCCTCGTGCTCGGCGACCACCGCTCAGCTCTCCAGCAGGTGGCCGTGCCGCTCCCTGATCTCCCTGCGTAAGAGTTTGCCGGGCCCGCCGGAGGCATCCTCGAAGTGCGGCAGCGCGTCGGCCACCAGGATGTGGTCCGGCCGCTGGTGCGGCGCTAGGATGTCGTCCAGAGTCCGCGCGAGCTTGGCCGCGTCGAGCGAGTGCCCGGCACGCGCCACCACGGCCAGCAGGATCCGCTGCTCGGCGGCGTCCTGCCCTTCCACGTGCGCGGGCACCCCGACCGCCCCGGCCTCCGCCACGCCGTCGAGCGCGGCCGCGGCCTCCTCGACCGCGACCGGCTGGGTCCAGACACCGCCCTTGAGAATCGCGTCCTCGCGCCGCCCGAGCACACGCAGCACGCCGTCGGAGGAGACGGAGCCGAGGTCGCCGCCGACGTACCACTCGCCGCGCAGCACCTCCGCGGTCTTGTCCGGCAGTCCGTCGTAGCCGGACATCCGGTGCGGCCCGGCCAGGTTGATCTCGCCGACCTCGTCCACCACGCGGCGGCCCGACGGGCCGGTCACCCGGACGGCGTTGCCGGTGCGCGCCCGGCCGGACGAGCCGAGCGGCGTGGAGCCGTCGTCCACCCGGCCCATGCAGGTGTAGGGGGCCTCGGTCTGGCCGTAGTAGGAGTAGACGCCCGCATCGGGCAGCCGGTCCTTGATCCGGCCGAGCATCGTGGCCGTCAGCGGCTCGCCGCCCAGCATGATCACCCGGATGGACGACAGGTCCACCGCCTCGTGCTCCGACGAGCCGAGCAGCGCCGCGTAGAACGACGGGATCTGCGACACGTGGGTGACCCGCTCGCGCGGCACGACGCGCAGGAAGTTCGCCGGGCCCCAGTCCTGCTCCAGCACCAGCCGCATCCCGGCGTACAGGGCGGGTCCGACGATGGCCGGGAAGCCGATGCCCCAGATGATCGCGCCCGTGCCGAACACCGCGTCGGGCCCGCGCGGCACGTCGAGCCAGATCTGCGCGGTCGCCAGCGACGAGGCGTGCGTGTGGACGACGGGCTTGGGCAGCCCGGTCGTCCCCGAGGTGTAGTAGAGCGCGAGCGGATCGTCGTGGAAGCCCCCGAGCGGCGGCTCCTCCTCCGAACCGGCCGAGAGGTCGGACGCGTTGATCCAGGTGGTGATGGCGGGCAGCGACGGCCTGATCTCCGCGACCACCTCCTCCACGGTCGAGTCGTACACGAACGCCGTGCACCCCGACTGCTCCACCACCGCGCGCAGCGTCTCGACCGGCCAGTACGGGTTCAGCGCCGCCGTCACCGCGCCGATCTTGGCCTGCGCCAAGTACACCTCCGCCACGTGCAGCGTCTCGTTCAGCAGCGCGGCCACCCGCCGCCCCGGGGTGACGCCCGCGGCGAGCAGCGCGTGCGCGCGCCGGTTGACGGTCCTGTTCAGCTCGTCATAGGTGAAGCTCCGCTCGCCGCAGTAGGTGAGCGCCACCCGGTCGGGGGTGCTCATCGCCGCGGCGGTCAGGATCGCGTGGCCATAGTTGCCGTACGGTGATCGCGCCATCGGGGTGCCTCCGTCGTCAGGGGGGTGAAGTGCCGTCAGAGGGGTGAGTAGAGGACGAAGACGTTTCCTGAGGGATCGCGCAGCACGGCCCGCGTCTCGTGCGGCCCGTCCTCGGGCTCGCGCACCACTTCGGCGCCGCGCGCCACCAGATCGGGTACGGCCTGCCGTACGCTGTCCACCTTGAAGGACGGCGCGGCCGAGGCGGTGACATGCTCGGCGGGGCCGGCCAGCGCCACGGTGACGCCACCGCCGTTCAGCGCGGCGAACCTGTCACCGTCACGGAACTTCACCGGCAGCCCGTAGAAGGCGATCGCCTCGTCCAGGTCGGCCACGGGTATGAGCACGTTGCCAACGATCACGCGGGCCTCCAATGCGGTAGGTCGTCCACGAACGTCACCCGCACCGGCATCCCGATGCGGACCTCCTCCGGTGCGCACTCCACGACCTGGCCGAACACGCGCGCGCCTTCGGGCAGGTCGACCCAGGCCAGCACGTACGGCTCGCGGCCCCGGTAGCCGGGCGCGAACGAGCGGTGCACCACGGTGTACGTGTGCACCACGCCCGCGCCGGAGACCGGCTCGAAGACGAGGTCGCCACCGCACCGGGGACAGTCGGCCTCGGGGAGGTGGACCCGCCGATCGCAGGCCGTACAGCGCTGGACGACCAGCTCGCCGCGCCTGCAGGCGGCCCAGTAGGCGGAGGTGTCACAGGTCATCGCTAGCCAAGCTAGCGCACGCTTGGTTGCGCGACAACCCTAGCCGGCGGGTTCCTCGGCGAGCGAGGCCACGGGCTCCTCCGAGGTCAGCGAATCGTTCGGCGAAACCGAATCAGCGTTCGGTGAGGCGAAGGCCGGGGCGTCGGCGGTGTGCGGCGGGTCGGAGGGCAGGGCGAAGGGCGGCTGGGACGGCGTCGGGGTGGCGTGCTCCTGGGTGGGAGTGGCCGACGTCGAGGGCGAGGTGCTGGGTGCCGGGCAGGGCGGCCCGTCCACGGTCACTTCGCTGACCTGCGGGCCGTTGGCCGCCGCCGGCTCGGTCAGCAGCAGGAGGCCGAAGTGCGCCTGCTTGCCGCAGCCGACGGCGCCCAGGTCGCGGGCCACGGCGTCGGTGTAGGAGGTCTGTCCGGTGAGCGTGCGGGTCTCCTGGTGCACCGTGCGGGCCTGGCCGTCGCCGTCGCGCCGCGTGTACGTGATGCGCAGCCGCACCGGTCCCCGCCCCTCGGCGGCCACGCGCACCGCGCCCGCCGAGCCGGTCCACTGGACGATGTCCGCCGACCGCACGGCCGGACTGGGCAGCGCCCGGGAGGGCTGCCGCGAGGCGGTGGGAGAGGGTAAGGGGGGAGAGGATGTGGCCGACGGTACGGGAACGGCCGTCGCCGTCCTGGCCGTGGGACGGCTGGTCGCCGAGGTCCGGCGGACCGGGGTCTTGTCGTCGACCGGGGTGGGTTCCAGCTGTTCGGACGTCTTCGGCTGCGGCATGAGCACGGTGCCCGCCGGGCCGGGGGCCAGCCGCCCGTCCGAGAGCACCACCGCGATCAGCACGGCGACGGCCGTCGCGCCCGCGATCCACAGGTGCGGCGGCAGCTTGGGCACGGTGATCCGCCGGCGGCGGACCGCCCCCAGGGTGGCGGTCGGCGTGTCGGTCCTGGCCAGGGGGAAGCGGAGCGCGAGCAGCGTGGCCAGCTCGCCGAGATGGCGGCGCCCGCGCTTCTCCCAGTCGGGCCCGTAGCCGGCGACCGCGTCCTCCTCCAGCTCCGCCGCGAACTGCCGGGCCGAGGCGTACCTGACCACCGGATCCTTGGCCAGCCCGCGCCGGAGCAGGTCGCGCAGCGAGTCGGGGGCGACCTCCAGCGGCACCGGCTCGACCAGGTGCTTGTCGCGCAGCGACGGGACGTCCTCCGCCTTGTACGGGGGGCGCCCCTTGACGGCCTCGAACAGCAGGCACGCCGCCGCGTAGAGGTCCGCGGGCGGCCCCGCGTCCCCCTGCGTCCACAGCTCGGGCGACATGTACGGCGGGGTGCCCGCCGGCACTCCCGGCTCCTCGGCGTGCACCACCACCCCGAAGTCGGTCAGCTTGCTCGTGCCGTCGGCCTGGACCAGCACGTTCTCCGGTTTGACGTCCCGGTGGGCCACGCCCTTGTCATGGGCCGCGGCCAGGGCCAGGAGCGTGCTCTTCAGCACCGCCAGCGCCGCCTCCGGGCTGGTCCTGCCGTGCTCGGCCAGGATCGTCCGCAGCGACACCCCGTCGACCAGCTCCATCACCACCGCGGCCCTGGTCGGGGTCTCCACGAACTCGTAGAGCTGGACCACGTTCGGGTCGTCGAGCTCGACGAGTGAGGGGGCGTCCGTCCGGAAGCGGTCCATGAACTCGGTGTCCCGGCGCAGGGTCGCGTTCAGGTATTTGATCGCGACGTAGGCTCCGGTGGCCTGGTAGGTGGCGAGGAACACGCGGCCCGTGTGCCCCGCGCCGAGCTGGCGTACTTCTCGGTAACCAGGGACCAAGGCGAACCCCCATAGCGCAGCCGTCTCTCGTTCGACGGTCTCATCCAGGGTTCCGGTTGTCACGACTCCAGATATTTCGCCAGATGTCAGGGGATTATGGCCCCGAGGCCCGGGTGATATGTTCGAAGCCAAGCAAGCGCTCGGCTAAGTGGAGGCTTCGCATGGATCGTACGGCCGTGCTGGTCATGGAGATGCAGCGGGGCGTCGTCGGCGATCTAACGAAATTTCCGGACCTGGTGGTCGCGTGCCAGCAGCGTGGCGTCGTACGCAACGCCGTCTCCGTACTCCAGGCGGCCAGGGCGGCCGGCCTCCCGGTGATCCACTGCACCGCCGCCTTCCGCGCCGACCGGGCCGGCTCCCACACCCACAACAGCCCGTTCATCACCGCCCTGCTCAAGGACCCCGGCCACATGCTGGAGGGCACACCGGCCGTGGAGGTGCTGCCCGAGCTGCTGGCCGACACGGATCTGGAGAGCCGGCGCCACCACGGGTTCTCCCCGTTCACGGGGACCTCGCTCGACATGACGCTGCGCTCGCTGGACGTCACGCACGTGGTGGCCGTCGGGCTCTCGCTCAACCTGGGCATCCCCGGGCTGGCCCTGGAGGCGGTGAACCTCGGCTACCGGGTCACCGTGGTGACCGACGCCGTCGCGGGCGTACCGGACGGCTACGCGCTGGCCGTACTGAAGCACACGATCCCCCTCCTGGCCGCCCGCACCACCGCGGCCGAGCTGGTCGAGGAGTGGAAGGCGGGCGGCGAGCGGTGATGGAGGGGATGCGGCTCGACGGGCGCGTGGCAGTCGTGACCGGCGGAGCGGGCGCGATCGGCGCGGCGATCGCCACGGACCTCGCCGCGCTGGGCGCCCGGGTGGTGGTCGCCGACGTGGACCTGCCGGGAGCCGAGAGGGTGGCCGCGGGGCTGCCGGGGGCCACTGCCCTGGCCGTCGACCTCGCCTCGCCCTCCTCCATCGAGCGGTTCTGTGACGCGGCCGGGCCGGTCGACATCCTCGTGCACAACGCCGGGGTGTCGATCGTGGAGCCGTTCATCGCCGGCGACCCGGCGAACTGGGATCTCATGTGGCAGGTCAACCTGCGCGGCCCGATGCTGATGACCAAGCTGATGCTGCCGGGCATGATCGAGCGGGAGTGGGGGCGGCTGGTGTTCATCTCGTCGGACGGCGCCAGGGCGGGCTCCGGCGGCGAGGGCGCCTACGCGGCCACCAAGGCGGGGCTGTTCGGCCTGGCCAAGACGCTCGCCCGCGAGGCGGCCAGGGCGCACGTCACCGCCAACGTGGTCTGCCCTGGACCCACCGACACGCCGATGCTCCGGCGCGTCTCGGCGGCCGAGCCAGGACTGGTCGACAAGATCGTCAGGACCGTCCCGCTCCGCCGCCTGGGCACGCCCGCCGACGTGGCGGGCCTGGTCGCCTACCTGTGTACGGAACGCGCCGCCTACATCACCGGCCAGACGCTGTCGGTCAGCGGCGGCGTGACGATGCAGTGACGACGCGACGCATGACGCGAAGCACGACCCCGATGAGGCCGACGCGATCACAGGGATCGGTAGACGGCCTCCATGAGGCGGATCGCCCGCTGGTTGCCGGCGAAGACGTCGGCCATCTTGTTCATGACATATCCGGCGGCCACGCCGTACTTGGGGTCGGCCAGGCCGATGGACCCGCCCACGCCGGTGTGCCCGAACGCGGTCACGGACGGCACGAAGAACGACATGGCGGGCCGCATGAAGCCGAGCCCGAACGCGCTCTCCAGCAGCAGGACCTGGTCGGGCCCCGACGCCCGGGGCCGGATGGCGTCCGCCAGCGTCTCCGGACGCAGCAGGTCGCCGGCGAGCAGCGAGCGGTAGAACGCCGCCAGGGACCTGGCCGTCGTGACGAGACCCACGGCGGGCCACCCGGCGCGCAGCATCACGGGGTTGTTGGCCCCGCCCTGAAGGTCCTGGATGCGCGGGTTGCCCATGGTGCGGTTCATCAGGCTGTTCGGGTCCCCGGCGGCCAGGGCGATCGCGGCGATCGGATCCTTCGGCGGCCCGATGGGCACGCGGGGCAGGACACCGGGGGCGCGGCGGGCCGGCCCGCTTCCGGCCCCGGCCGAGGGCATGCTCCCGCTCCCGCTCTCATTCCCGGCCGTGGGCAGGCTCCGGCCGCTCTCGCTGCCGGGCGGCGGCTCCGCGGTCAGCCGGGCGGCCCTGGCGATCACGTCGTCGGGCGCCCCCACCCACAGGTCGAGACCGAGCGGTCCGGAGATCTCCGCCGCCACCAGCTCACCCACCGACTTGCCCGTCACCCGGCGTACGACCTCGCCCACGAGGAACCCGTACGTCAGGGCGTGATACCCGTGCGCCGACCCGGGCCGCCAGATCGGCCGCTGCCCGGCCAGGCGCGCCGCGATCGCGGGCTGGTCCTCGAACTCCGCCACCGGCACCCGCTCGTCCAGCGCGGGCAGCCCCGCCTGATGACTGAGCAGGTGCTCGACGGTGACGCGCTGCTTGGCCCGCACCCCGAACTCCGGCCAGACCTCCGCCACCGGCGCGGTCACGTCCACCAGCCCCCGTTCGGCCAGCTGGAGCAGCACGGTCGCGGTGATCGCCTTGGTGCACGAGTAGGCGAAGACGGGGGTGTCCTCCTCCCACGGCCGTTCGGTGCGGCGGTCGGCCACGCCGTCCCACAGGTCCACGACCAGTTCGCCGTCGAGGTAGACGGCGAACGCGGCCCCCAGCTCGAGGCCGTCGGCGAAATGGCGTTCGAACGCCTCGCGCACGCGGGAGAACCGGGGATCGCAGTGCATCAAGACCTCCGACAGGAAGGGAGCACGTACTTGGCAGCCGAGCCTAACAATTGGGGACGTTTCGGCCCAGAGGACCAGCGGGGCACGCTCAATCTGCTCACTGGCAACTTGGTACTGGCCGGATTGGCCACCGCGCGGACCGGCCAGGTTCTCAGCCTGTCCATGCCGATCAGGGGTGCCACCTCCTCGCCCGCGCCCGGCACCGTGCCCCATCTGAAGGGCCGCCCGCTGCCGCAGCACTTCATGTCGGTAGACGGCGGCGACTACGCGGCCGGCGCCCGGCCGGTGGGCGCGGGGCTGCGGGTGGCCGACGACGCGCTGATCGTCACCCACCACGGCACGACCACGCACATGGACGCGCTCTGCCACATGTGGTCGGGCGACGAGCTCTACAACGGCCACCCCGCCGCGCGCGTACGCTCCTACGGCGCCACCCGGTGCGGCATCGAGCAGGTGGGCGGGGTCGTCGCCAGGGGAGTCCTGTTCGACGTGCCCCGCCACCTCGGGCTCGACCACCTGCCCGCCGACTTCCGTATCCCGGCGGAGCTGCTGGCGGAGATCGCCGTGCCGCGCGCGGGTGACGTCGCGGTGATCCGTACCGGCTGGCCCGCCGTGTGGCAGCGGTCGCGGGAGGAGTACTGGTCGGGACAGCCGGGACTGTCGGCCGAGGCGGGGCGCTGGCTGGCCGAGCGGGACGTCTCGGTGGTGGCCGCCGACAACGCCGCGATCGGCGGGCTGAACGCCCACCAGCTCGCCGACGAGGCGCTCGACGACGATCTCCACCTCATCCTGCTCCACCGCCATGGCATCCACCTGATCGAGCTGCTCTGGCTGGAGGAGCTGAGCGCGGCGGGCCGTACGGAGTTCGTGTTCGTCGCGGCCCCGCTCAGGATCGAGGGCGGGACCGGGAGCCCGCTCAACCCACTGGCGATCCTCTGAGCCCGGTCACCACGTGACAGGCAGGGACTCCACGCCGTAGACCGCCGCGCGCTCCTTCAGCGGCACTTCGGAGGCGGGCACGGCCAGCCGCAGGCCGGGGAAGCGTTCGAAAAGCCTGCGGAAGCCGATCCGCATCTCGATCCTGGCCAGCTGCTGCCCCAGGCACTGGTGCACGCCGTGCCCGAAGGCCAGGTGCCGCCGCGCCTCGGCCCGGTCGAGCCGCAGCTCGCCCGGATCGGCGAACCGGCTCGGGTCCCGGTTGATCGCCGGCAGCGACAACGCGACCGTCTCACCCTTCCTGACCAGCTCGCCCGCCACCTCCACGTCCTCCAGCGCGGCACGCGTCGGTGCGCCCACGTGCAGGATCGACAGCCAGCGCATCAACTCCTCGACCGCCCCCTCAGCCGCGTCCGCGCTCTCGCCGCTGAACACGGCCCGCTGCTCCGGGTGCTGCAGCAGCGCGAAGACGCCCAGGCCCAGCATGTTCGCGGTGGTCTCGTGGCCGGCGACGAGCAGGATGAACGCGATGTTCGTCAGCTCCTCGTCGTCGAGGTCGCCGGTCAGGCCGCTGATCAGGTCGTCGCCCGGTTCGACGCGCTTGCGTCGTACCAGCTCGCCCAGATAGCCGGCGAGCGCCGCCACCTCCGGCACGCCCTCCTCGTCGATCGCGACCAGCCGCGCGGTCTGCTCCTGGAAGAAGTCGTGGTCCTCGTACGGCACGCCGAGCAGCTCGCAGATGACCAGGGACGGGATCGGCAGCGCGTACGCCCGCACCAGGTCCACGGGCGGCCCCGCCGCGGCCATGGCGTCGAGGTGGTCGGCGGTGATCTGTTCGATCCGCGGTTCGAGCAACCGCATCCTGCGGACCGTGAACTGGCCGGTGAGCAGGCGGCGGTAGCGGGTGTGCTCGGGCGGGTCGGTCGTCGCGAACATGCCGGGCGGAGCGGGCCGGTCCTGACCGAACGGCGAGGTCATGCGTATCGGATTGTGCTTGAGCTCCTGGCGGGTGCTGAAGCGAGGGTCGCTCAGCACGACCCGCGCGGCCTCGTAGCCCGTCGCGAGCCAGCCCGCGTGCCCGTCGGGGTAGTCCAGACGCGCCATCGGCGGCAGCTTCCCCAGCTCGGGAGGTGGGTCGAAGGGGCAGCCGGGCGTTCTCTCCATGGGAAGTCGCATATTTTGAGAGTAGACTCCGATTTGATAGTTGTATAGCAAATTTTGGGATCTTGTGAGTGGACGGCTCCGGGCCGCAACCCCGACAATCGGAGACATGAGCGATCGACCGGCCCAGGGACTGCGCGAGCGGAAGAAGGCCAAGACGCGGGCGCTGATCCAGAAGGAGGCGCTGCGGCTGTTCCGCGAGCAGGGTTACACCGAGACCACGGTCGAGCAGATCGCCGAGGCGGCGGAGGTCGCGCCCAGCACGGTGTTCCGCTATTTCGCCTCGAAGGAGGATCTGGTATTCAACGACCACTTCCCGCTCTTCGCCGAGGCGCTGATCGCGGCTCCGGCCGATCTGAACCCGATACGCGCGATCCGCGTCGCCCTGCGGGAGATGACGGCGGCCCAGACGGCCGAGGAGCTCGCCGAAGGGGTGGAACGGGAGAAGCTCATGTTCACGGTGCCCGAGCTGTGGACGGCGAGTCTGACGAACGTCTCCGGGACGCTCAGGTCCATGCAGGAGATCCTGGCCAGGCGGGCGGGGCGGGACGTGTCCGATCCGGAGATCCGCAACATCACGGGGGCGATCACCGGTGTGATGTTCGCGGTCTGGTTCGACTGGGTGAAGGATCCCGGGATGGACGGGCCCGCCGAGATGGACAAGGCCCTCGCCCATCTGGAGGACGGCCTGCGCCTGTGAGCCGCCAGACGCGAGCCCTCCCGCGTCTGTGAAGCCGCCAGGTGCGGGCTCTCCTGCGCCGATGAGCCGTCAGGCGCCCGGATAGTTGCCGCCGCCGTGGGCGGCGTCCAGGGCGTCGTAGTCCGGAGTGAAGCCGCGCTTGGGGATCGCGTCGACGAACGCCACCTCGCGCGGCTTCTTGTAGGAGGCGAGCGCGCTCTTGACGTGCTCGATGAGGTCGTCGGCCGTGGCCGCGGCGCCCTCCTTGAGTGCCACCACCGCCTTGACCGCCTGGTGCCAGGTGGCGTCGGGCACGCCGATCACGGCGGCGTCGGCGACGGCCGGGTGGGCCTTGAGCGCGCGTTCGACCTCGGCCGGGTAGACGTTCTCGGCGCCGGACTTGATCATGCGCAGCCGGGGGCCGATGAAGGTGATCGTGCCGTCGGGCTCGCGACGGCCGAGGTCGCCGGTGTGATGCCAGCCGTACGCCGACTTCGCCGCATTTAAGTCTGGTCGGGCGAAATATCCGGAAAAGAGGGTCTTGCCGCGGGCGCAGATCTCGCCCACCTCGCCCGCCGGCAGCTCGGCGCCGTCGGGGGCCAGGATGCGGACCTGGACCAGCGGCGACGGCCGCCCGGCGAAGCCCGCGGCGCCCGGGGCCAGGCCGAGGAAGGTGAGCATGCCGCCGACCTCCGTCTGCCCGTATCCGCCCATCTTGGACCGGCACCAGGGGGAGTCGTCCACGGTGATCATCGCGTCCCACTCCGCGGAGTGGGAGACGAACCTCAGGGACGACAGGTCGTACTTGCCGCCGGTGTTCGCCTTCGTCACGGCGTCGATCATCTGGCCGAACAGGAACGCCTGCGTGACCCGCTCGGCGTCGATCAGGCGGCACACCTCCTCGGCGTCGAAGGCGGGGGTGAAGACGTTCGTGCCGCCGATCTGGAGGGTGGCCAGGCAGAACATCATCGTGCCGACGTGGAAGAGCGGCCCGTTGTTGAGGAAGGTGAAGCCGGGCTCCATCTGGCGCACCACGAGCAGGGACGCGCCGTGGGCCAGCAGGGCCGCGCTGCTGAGGAGCGCCGCGTTGGGGCGGCCGTCGAAGGCGGCGGTATAGAGGGCCAGCACCGGCTCGGTGTCCTCGACGGGCGGGAAGTCCCTGGCGGTGCCGCTCTCGACCAGCCGCTCGTAGCCGGGCCCGGCCTCCACCCAGAGCGCCGTGCCCTCGCTCAGGGCCATGGTGGAGTCGGACGGCTCCCGTACGACCACGCGCGGCGTCAGGTCCTCGACCACGAAGCGCAGCTCGTCCGCCGACTGCCGCCAGTTGGCCGGGCAGAAGATCGCCCCCAGCCGCGAGCACGCCAGCAGCAGCTCCAGCACCGCGTGCGCGTTCTGGCCGAGCCAGAGCACGCGTTCGCCGGCCGTCACGCCCGCCCCGGCGAGGGCGTCCGCGAGGCGGCCGACCCGCTCGTCCAGCTCGGGGTAGGTGAGCCGCACCTCCCCGTCCACCACCGCCGTCACCTGGGGGCGGCTGCGCGCGTGCTCGGCGAGTACGTCGGACAGCGACAGGCTGTGGATCATCGCAGCTCCTGGGAACGTCAGTGGAACGCGGGCATGACCTCGGCGGCGAAGAACCGCATGACCTTCTTCATCTCCTCCAGCGGCATCGGCCGGGTGCTGCCGAAGTCGCACAGGAGGTTGGCGAACCCGGCGTCCCGCAGCAGTGAGATCTGGTCGATGACCCGCGCCGGGTCGCCGATCACCTCCAGCTGCTCCCAGCGGAAGTCGGCCGACACGGAGCCGCCCTTGAGGTAGCGGTCCTGGTAGTACTCGAAGCCCTGCGCGGCCTTGCCCGTCTTCGGGTCGATCGGCGCGCTGCGCTCGTTGAAGATCCGCGACCGGTCGAAGGACGCCTCGAACCTGGCCTGGTCCTCGCGGGCCTGTTCGACCGTCGGCGCCACGTAGACGCTCCGCGCCACCACCAGCTCGTTCCCGTTCGCGTGCCCCGCCTGGGCGGCCGTCTCCTGCCAGGTCTCGGCCGCCTTGACGACCTTGCGGAACGTCGCCGCCGGGTCGGCCAGGATGGGCAGCCCGCGCTCGCCGTACATGGTGACGGTCTCGGGGGAGACGGCGGCCACGTGGATCGGCGGGTGCGGCGCCTGGAGGGGGCGCGGTGTCAGCGACACCTCGGCGCCGGTCTTGTAGAACTTGCCCTCGTGCTGGAACGTCTCCTGGGTCCACAGGCCCAGGATCACCTCCAGCGCCTCGTTGAACCGGTCGCGGGCCTCGGCCAGGTCGATGCCGAAGCCCTCGAACTCGAAGCTCTGGTAGCCGCGCCCGATCCCGAGATCCAGCCGGCCGCCCGAGAGCACGTCCACCAGCGCGGCCTCCTCGGCCACGTGGATCGGGTTGTGCAGGGGCAGCACCACGATGCCCGTGCCCAGGCGGATGCGCGAGGTGCGGGCGGCCGCGTGGGCGAGCATGGTGAACAGGTTCGGCGCGACCCCGTAGTCGCGGAAGTGGTGCTCGGCCAGCCGTACCCCGTCGAACCCCAGTTCCTCGGCCAGCTCGATGAGCTCCAGGTGGTAGTCGTAGACGTCCTTGAAGCTCTGCCCGTCGAACCGGTGGAAGAGGTGGAAGGTCGAGAACTTCATGCGGCGGCCCCTCAGTGGTTAACCAAGCGCTCGCTTGGGAGCGTACCACGGGCCCCGTTTCCTAGGCGAGGGCGGTGAGCAGCCCCATCGTCAGGGCGGTGCGCTCGGGAATGTGCTCGACCAGCACGTGCTCGTGCCGCGCGTGCGCGCCGTCGCCGACCGCGCCCATGCCGTCGAGCACCGGGCGGCCCAGCGCGGAGATGAAGTTGCCGTCGCTGGCCCCGCCGACCGCCGTCTCCTCCAGTTCCCAGCCGAACCCGGCTGCCACCGCCCGCGCCTCCTTGAACAGCCGGCGTGAGGGCGGGTTGGGCGTCATGGGCGGCCGGTTCCAGCCGCCGGTCACCGTGACCGTCACGCGCGGGTCGGAGGCGCGCAGGCCGGCGAACACCTCGTTCATACGTTCCATCTCCGGCGCCTGCGCGACCCGGACGTCGATGCCGCAGGTGGCGCGGCCCGCCGCGACGTTGCGCCCGGTGCCGCCGCTGATCAGCCCGACGTTCAGGGTGGTGCCGAGCTCCCGCGCGTCGGACCCGGCGAGGTGGGTGACGAGCTCGGCCAGCGCGTGGATGGCGCTCGCGCCCGAGTCGGGGTCGAGCCCGGCGTGCGCCTCGACACCCTTGACCGTCACCTCGAACAGCCCGACGCCTTTGCGCGCGGTCTTGAGCACGCCGTCCACCGACGCCTCGAAGACCAGGCTCGCCAGCGCGTCCGCACTGGCGGCCTCGATGTGGCGCCGGGAGAACAGGCTGCCGATCTCCTCGTCGCCGTTGAACAGGTAGGTCAGGCTCGGGTGCGGCAGACCGAGCTCGCGCAGGCCCCTGAGCGCCCAGACCGACTGCACGAGCCCGGTCTTCATGTCGAACACGCCCGGCCCGGTGATCCTTCCGTCCGTCATGGTGAACGGCCAATCCGCGAGCGTCCCCGTCGGCCAGACGGTGTCGTAGTGGGCGAGCATGAGCACGGTTCCGGGGGCGGTGCCCCGATAGGTCAGCTCCAGAACGTCGCCGTACTGGCCGCCGTCGTGCACGACCGCCTGGTCCGGCACGCCGAGCCGCTCCTCCACCAGGGCGCGGACGGTGCTCAGCCCTCGGGTGAGCATGGCCTTGTCGTAGCTGTGGGTCTCCAGCTCGACGACCGTCCTGAGGTCGTCGAGCATCGCGGGCAGGACTTGGCTGGTCCAGCGTGTGATGGGCACATGAATCCCTTATCCAGGAGACATGACCCTGACACGCGACGCGAATGTGACAGTTACCATCCCCCCGGTACCATTCCCCCGGCGCTTACGCGGCCGGAGAGGCGGTCACCGTGGGCTCGCGCAGCGGCAGCCGTACCTCGAACCACGTGTCGCCGGGCGTCGACCGCGCCTTGAGCTCGCCGCCGTGCCGGCCCGCCACGATCCGGTACGAGATGTCCAGCCCGAGACCGGTGCCCTGGCCGACGGTCTTCGTGGTGAAGAACGGCTCGAAGATCCGATCCTTGATCGCGTCCGGTACACCGGGGCCGGTGTCGCCGATCTCGATGATCGCTTCGTCCTCGTCGTGCGCGGTGCGGATGGTCAGCGTGCCCTCCCCGTCCATCGCGTCGAGCGCGTTGTGGATGAGGTTCGTCCACACCTGGTTGAGCTCGCCGGCGTAGGCCGGGATCGCCGGCAGCGTCCGGTCGTAGTCGGTGACCACGGTGATGCCGGGCGGGATCTTGCCGCGGAAGATGGCGATCGTACTGTCGAGCAGGTCGTGCACGTCGCAGACCTGGAACGGCGCGCGGTCCATCTGGGAGTACTGCTTGGCCGAGGCGAGCAGCGAGGTGATCCGCTCCGTCGCCTCGGTCACCTCACCGAGCATCTGCGAGATCTCGACCGCCTCGGCCAGCCAGTGCACCGCGGCGCCCGCGTGCTCCTGGCCCACTTTCTTGTGCACCTTCTCCAGGTGCGCGCGGCTGAATCCGGCGTTCACCAGCGCTGGGGCCAGCTCCCACGCGTCGTCCACGCCGAGCTCCTCCAGGGCCTCGCCCAGGTCGTCCTCCGCGTCGGAGATCTCCATCGGCGAGCGCGGCGGCAGGTTGCCGACGGCGGCGGTGCACTGCTCCTGCATGTCGATCAGGGCCCGCAGCCGCTCCGGCGGGATGCCGTCCTCGGCGAGCTGGGCCAGCTGCACGCGGGAGGTCCTGATGAGCTTGCGCAGCTCGCTCACCGCCCGTACGGCCGCCGCCGACGGGTTGTTCAGCTCGTGGGTGAGCCCGGCGGTGATCGTGCCGAGCGCGGTCAGCCGCTGGCGGCGGTCGATGACCTCCCGCTGCATGCGACCGCCCGACAGCATGCCGTCGAGCAGGTGCATCGCCATCGGGAACCACTCGGCCACGATGTGCGCGAATTTCCTGGCCGGCAGCAGGAACATCCGGGAGGGCGCCGTGGCCCGCAGGCTGTGCTGGTAGCGCTCCGGGGCCCGGGCGCCGAGATAGGCGCTGGTGGCCCCGCCGTAGACACCCGGCTGGGCGCTGCGCGGCATGGCGACGGTCCCGGCCGTGACCGTCTCCTGGATCATCTGGATCTCGCCCTCGACCAGCACGGCGAAGCACTCCGCCGGGTCGCCCTGCTGGATGATGATCTCGTCCTGGGCGTAGTTGCGCATCTCGCCGCTGAGGGCCAGCTTGGTGAGCTGGTGGTCCGTCAGGCGCTCGAACAGGAAGAGCTTGCGGAGTTCGTCGATGTCGATCGTCATTGCTTCTCCAGGTAACGATGCACGAGCGCGACTGCCATCGCGCCTTCACCGACGGCGGAGGCCACCCGCTTGATCGACTCGGCCCGCACGTCACCCGCCGCGAGCACTCCCGGAACGTTCGTCTCCAGGAAGTACGGCTCGCGCCGGAGCGACCAGTTGCGTGGCCGCTTGCCGCCCTGCACCAGGTCCGGCCCGGTCAGCACGAACCCCTTGTCGTCACGTTCGATCGTGTCGCCGAGCCAGGAGGTGAAGGGCTCGGCGCCGATGAAGGCGAACAGCCACTGCGTCTCCGCCACCCACTCCTCGCCCTTCGTCGAGAGCGTGAGGCGCTCCAGGTGCCCGTCACCGGCGCCGCTGGTGATCTGCGTCTGGAAGTGCACCTCGATGTTCGGGAGCGCGGTGATCTGCTCGATGAGGTAGTGCGACATGGACTTCTCCAAACCGTCACCTCTCACCAACAAATGAACCTTGCTCGCAAATCCCGCCAGGTAGACGGCCGCCTGACCGGCCGAGTTGGCCGCGCCGACGATGTAGACCTCGCTGTCCTTGCAGGAGGGCGCCTCGGTCAGCGCCGCGCCGTAGAAGACGCCCCGGCCGACGAAGTCGTCCAGGCCGGGCGCGTCCAGGCGGCGATAGGTGACGCCGGTCGCCAGGATCACCGCGTGCGCGGCGATCTCGCCGCCCTCCTTGAACCCGACCACCCTGGCCTGACCGCGCGGCTCCAGATGGCTGACCTTCTGCGCGCTCAGCAGCTCGGCCCCGAACTTCAGCGCCTGCCTGCGCGCCCGGTCGGTCAGCTGCTGGCCGGACACGCCGTCGGGGAAGCCCAGGTAGTTCTCGATCCTGGAGCTCTGACCCGCCTGCCCGCCGGAGGCGTGCGCCTCGATCAGCACGGTGTTGAGCCCCTCGGAGGCGCCGTAGACCGCCGCGCCCAGCCCCGCCGGGCCGCCGCCGATCACGATCAGGTCGTAGAAGTCGGTCGCCGGCGTGGTCGACAGGCCCACGGCCGAGGCGAGCGACGCCTGGTCGGGCGACTGCATCGACACGCCGTCGGCGGTGACCACCAGCGGCAGCCGGCAGTCCGCGCCGACCGCCGCCACGAGCTCCGCGCCCTCCGGGTCCTCGGCCAGCAGCCACTGGTACGGCACGTGGCTGCGGGCCAGGAACTCCCGCACCTTGTACGACGGCGCCGACCAGCGGTCGCCCACCACACGCAGCTCGGCCACCTCGATGCGCTCGGTCCGGTGCCAGGCGTCCAGCTGACCGTCGATCACCGGATAGAACTTCTCCTCCGGCGGATCCCACGGCTTGAGCAGATAGTGGTCGAGGTCCACCACATTGATCGCCTGGATCGCGGCGTCCGTGTCCGCGTAGGCGGTCAGCAGCACCCGGCGCGCATATGGATACATGTCCATCGCCGCCTCAAGGAACTGCACCCCGTTCATCTGCGGCATCCGGTAGTCCGCCAAGATCGCGGCCACGTCGTCGCCGCGCAGCCGCATCTCCTTCACCGCCTCCATGCCCTGGTCGGCGGCCTCCGCCCGGACGATTCTGTACTGCTGGCCGTAGCGGCGTCTCAGGTCGCGCGCGACCGCCCGCGATACACCCGGGTCGTCGTCCACCGTCACGATGACCGGCTTGTCCATGGCCCTACCTTCCCCACTTATGTCCCTTAGGGAAGGATGTCATGTTCTGCCAAGTCAGTGAGCGCTCACTACTAAGATGCGCCCATGAACACGCGCGATCGCATCATCGACGCCGCCGAGCACGCCATTCACGAGTTCGGCATGGCGGGGGCGACCACGAAACGCATCGCGTCGCAGGCGGGCTGCTCCGAGGCGCTGCTCTACAAGCACTTTCCGGGCAAGGAGGCGCTGATCCTGGCGGTGCTGCTCGAACGGCTGCCCGCGCTCGCCCCGGCGCTGGCCGCGCTGCGCGGGCGCGTCGGGCAGGGTGACCTGGCGGCCAACCTCACCGAGTTCGCGCTGGCGGCCGTCGACTTCTACGGCCGGGCGGCCGCGATCGGCTCGGGGATGATGTCCGATCCGTCGCTGCTGAGTGGGTTCAGGAGCATGCTGGCCGCGACGGGCACCGGCCCGCACCTGCCGATCGAGGTGCTCGCCGAGATCCTGCGGGCCGAGCAGGAGCTCGGCAGGCTGGACGGCGCGATGGACGCCGGGGCCGCCGCCTCGCTGCTGATGGGCGCCTGCTTCCACCGCGCCCACCTGGCCTTCTTCACCGACCCGCGCCAGCCGGCCGACGTGTGGGCCGCCGCGATCGTCGCGACCCTGATCAGGCGATGACGCGGCTCTCGCCCCCGTCGACCAGCGTCGCGGTCAGGCGATCACGCGGCTCTCGCCCCCGTCGACCAGCATCGAGATCCCGTTCACGAACGAGGCCCGCTCGCTGGCCAGGAACGCCACCACGTCCCCCACCTCCTCGGGACGCCCGACGCGCCCCACCGGCACGCCGCCTGCCCGCGCGGCCAGGCCCTCGTCGCCGCCCGCCAGCTCACGCAGCCGCTCGGTGTCGATCGGGCCGGGCAGCACGTTGTTGACCAGGACCCCGTCGCCGCCGACCTCGCGGGCCAGCGTGCGCACGATCCCGGCCACGGCGGAGCGGGTCGCGTTCGACAGGGCCAGGCCGTCGATCGCCTGGCGCACCGACCCGCTGGTGATCGTGACGATGCGGCCCCAGCCGCGGGCGCGCATCTCCGGCAGCACGGCGTACATCAGGCGTACCGTGCCGAGCAGGTTGCGCTGCACCGCGACGTCCCAGTCGCCCAGTCCGGCGTCCACGAACCGGCCCGGGGGCGGCCCGCCCGCGTTGGCCACCAGGATGTCCATGGGGCCGAGCACGTCACGCGTCTCGGCGACCACCCGCACCGCGGCGTCGTGGTCCTCCACGTCCGCGAGCACGGCGTGCACCACGCCGCCGAACTCCTGCAGCTCGACCACCGCGTCGGCCAGCCGTTCCGGATTGCGCGCGCTGACGCAGACGGCACAGCCCTCTCGCGCCAGGCTCTTGGCCGCCGCGAGGCCGATGCCCGCGCTGCCTCCGGTGACCAGTGCGACCTTGCCCTTGATGCCCAGATCCATGAAGGTGACTATAGGTCGTCAGGTGCTCCGTATCCGTGAGAGCTTGTCCGGGTTGAGCAGACCGTACAGGCCGTGGATGCGGCCGTCGCGGATCTCGATGGCTGGAAGCGGTCGCGGCCCCCGCCAGGCGCGCCGTGGCGCGGTGGTGCAGCTGGCGGCGTTGGCGAGCGAGCAGCCGACGATCTCGGCAATCTGCTCGTACGGCAGCTCGAACGCCTCCCGCAGCACGAACACGGCCCGCTCGGGCGGCGTCAGGCGCTCCATCAGGTCACCAGGAACGCGCGGGGCTCCCTGATCTCGGCGTGCTCCGTGGCCTGCCAGCGCAGCCACGCCTCCTGCACCACGTCTTCGGCGTCCCACATGCTGCCGAGCAGGCGGTAGGCCAGCCCGAGCAGCAGCGGGCGGTATTCCTCGAAGTCCACCACGGCATCATGCCGCGACAGCGAGGAGGGGCGGTCGCCAAGGCCGCGGCTAGAAATGCCGGGTCAAGCATGATGAGGTTGGGACGTGGCGAGAAATCTGATTCTTTCGGGAGGCCTGTTCCATGACTTCGAGGCCACGTCGGCGGTGCTCGCCGAGGTGCTCGCCGGGGTGGGGATCGAATCCGAGATCACCGAGGACATCGCGGGCGCGCTGAGCGAGCCGTCGGAGGTTCAGCTCATCACCGTCAACGCGCTGCGCTGGCAGATGGGCCTCGACCGCTTCGCCGACCTGCGTGACGAGTGGCGCTTCGAACTGCCCGCCGAGGCCCGCACCACCCTGCTCGACCACCTGGACCGGGGCGGCGGGCTGCTGTGCATGCACACGGCGTCCATCTGCTTCGACGACTGGCAGGGCTGGCCACGCGTGCTGGGCGGCTGCTGGACCTGGCCCAAGTCCCACCACCTGCCGCTGGGCTGGACCGGGGTACGCGTGCACGGCGGCCACCCGATCGTCGAGGGGCTGCGCGACTTCGACCTGGTGGACGAGGTCTACAGCGACCTCGACGTGCTGCCGGACGTGCGGCCGCTCGCCTCGTCGGCCAGTGGTCAGCCGCTGGTGTGGGCGCGGCCGGTGCGGCGGGGGCGGGTCGTGTACGACGCGCTGGGGCACGACGTCAGGTCCTACGAGAACGAGATCCACCGCACGCTGCTGCAACGGGCCGCCCTGTGGCTGCTGAAACGCCCGGTGGCCGTGACCGACTGAGCCCTTACGCGCCGGCCACGAAGCAGCGGATGGCCTTGGCCAGTTCGTCCGGGACGTCCTCGGCCAGGTGGTGGCCGCTGTCCAGGGCGTGGCCGCGCACGTCGGACGCCCACGCGCGCCAGACCGCCAGCGGATCGCCGTACAGATCCTCCATGTCATCCCTTGTCGCCCAGAGGAAGAGCACCGGGCAGGCGACGCGCCGCCCGGCGGCCCGGTCCGCGTCGTCGGCCGCCCGATCGACACCGAGGCCCGCCCGGTAGTCCTCGCACATCGCGTGTACGGTCTCGGGGTCGTGGATCGCCCGGTGGAAGTCCTCGTACGCCTCGGCGCCCATCTGCTCCGGCCCCGCGCCGTACCAGGCGTCAGGGTCGGCGTTGATCACGCGTTCCGCCGGTTTGGCGGTCTGGCCCAGGAAGAACCAGTGCCACCACCGGGCCGCGAAGCCGGCGTCGCAACGGGCGAGGGCCTCCCCGATGGGCACACTGTCCAGCACGACGAGATGCGTGACCGCGTCGGCGTGGTCGAACGCCAGCCGCTGGGCCACATACGCCCCGCGGTCGTGACCGACGACGGCGAACCGATCGTGGCCGAGCGCACGCATCAGCGCGACCATGTCCCCGGCCATCGCGCGCTTGGAGTACGGCGCGTGATCGGCGGTCGTCGGCGGCTTGGACGAGCGCCCGTAGCCCCTGAGGTCGGGGCAGACCACGGTGTGGTCGGGGGCGAGCAGCGGGGCCACCCGGTGCCAGGTGGCGTGCGTGCGCGGGTGGCCGTGCAGCAGCAGGACGGGCGGCCCGGAGCCGCCGTGGCGGACGAACAGCTCGGCCTGGCCCACGTCGATCCGGTCGGTCACGAAGTCGTCGAACATCCGCCCGCGCCTACCCCGGCTGACCGCTTCCATCCACATTCTCCGGAACGCTCGGATTTTCGGGAACGCCGCCGACCCGGCGCGCCGACTCCGACTCGTGGGCCAGGCGGCGCAGGGCGTCGAAGGCCCTCCCGTACAGGACCGTGCCCAGCACCAGCGCCTCGACGGCGGCCTCGCGCGGCCCGTCGAACGGCACCGTGTCCATCTCCACCTCGGTCACGAGTCGCTGAGCCGTCTGGGCATAGACCGTCAGGTCGCTCGACAGGCCCAGCTGGCCCAACCTGATGACGGTCTGGGTCAGCTCGTCCCGCGCGGGGGCGGTGGCGGCGACGTCCCAGCCCAGCTCCTCGATGAGCAGGTCGACCTGGCCGCGGGCCGCGTCCCACTCCTCACCGGGCTCCGGCTCGATGGTGGGGCCCAGGGCGTACTGGGCGGTGCCGAGCATGTGGTGCACCGAGAGCGACTCGTCCTCCACCGCCTCGATGACCTGCTTGATGGCGGCGACGGGCAGCCGGCCCACTTCGAGCAGCGCCCTGATCAGGCGGAGTCTGCGCAGGTGGGAGTCGTCGTACTCGGCTCTGGTGGCCGCGAGTTGCCGGCCCTGGTGCAGCAGGCCCTCGCGGAGGTAGTACTTGATCGTCGCGATCGCCACACCGGACTCGACACTCAGCTCCGAAACGCGCATCGCTAGATAATAGCGCTATCCAGAGCGTGCGAGATGCCGGGCCGCGTGTACGAGGTCGTCCACGTCGGCCTGCCGGTTCCAGAGGAACACCACCTCAAGGGGCGGAATCTCCTCGGCGACGGGGATGAAGGTGAGGCGTTCCGGCACCGGAAGGCCGCCGCGCACGCAGAGCGTGTAGCCGGCGCCCGACTCGACCATGGCGACGGCCGCGTCATGGGTGGGCGCCCCGGGGCCGAGCCGAGGATGCAGGCCGAGCCGGACGAACCCTTCGAGGAACCGGCGCGCACCCGCCACCGCGTCGGATTCCGGCATGACGAGCGGCTCCGTCGCCAGATCGGCGAGCCGCAGCCGCTCGACCGAGGCCAGCCGGTGATCGCGGGGGAGCAGGGCGAGCACCTGAGCCCGCTGGACGAGCATCCGGGCCACGCCCCTGGGCAGCGAGCCGGGGGAGTACCCGAGCCCGGCCTGGAGGGTTCCGTCCATGATGGAGATGATCTGCTCGGCCGTGCACATCGGCGCGACCCGCAGCCGCGACTCCTGAACCTGCGACAGGAGCCGGGCCACCACATCCCCCAGCCCGTCGGCGACCCCCAGGCGTACCGTCTGCCCCTTGCCCCGAGCGGCGGCCACGGCCCGTTCGAAGGCGTCGACGGCCACCGTGGCCTGGGCCAGGAACACCTCACCCGCCTCGGTGAGCCGCACCCCGCTGGACGAGCGGGTGAACAGCTCGACGCCGATCTCCTTCTCCAGCGCCCTGAGCTGCTCGGAAAGGGTGGGCTGGGCGATGTGGAGCACGGTGGCCGCACGGCGCAGGCTGCCCGCACGGGCGATGGTGATCGCGTAGCGTACGTGGCGTAGATCCATCGCTCACCTCGAGGTGATGGGGATGGGCTATCGTCGCACCTCCGTATTACAGAACGGACTAGCTGCTGTGAAGGGGTTCAGTCACCACGGGGTGACTGTTTCCGCGGCCGGTTGGTCAGTGTCTCGCGCGGTCGTCGGCGGGGAGACGCCGAGCAAGCGCTTGTGTGGAAACCGCCGCCGCGTTAGCGTGACGGGCGAGCACCACATGCGTCACCCGCCGGGGTGGATCGCGCCCCGCCCCGGCGAGTGACCCGATGCCCGTCAGCCGGGCAGGAGGTGGGCATGCAGCCCTTCGCCGGCCGGGCGGCCGTGGCCGGTGTCGGCATGACCGCGCTGACGCGCGAGTCCGGCCGCACCGAGCTCGACCTGGCGGTCGAGGCCTGCCGTACGGCGTGCGCCGACGCGGGCATCGCGCCCACAGAGGTGGACGCGGTCCTGAGCTACCACATGAACGACTCGGCCCCCGTCACCCAGGTCGCCCGCGCGCTGCGCATCGATCGGCTGGGCTGGCACAACGACATCGCCGGAGGCGGCACCCAGGCCGCCTCGATCCTGGGCGACGCGGCCATGCTGATACACGCCGGTTTAGCGCGAAATATCCTGATCTATCGGGCGCTTAACGGCCGCTCCGGCAAGCGCATGAACACCGTCTCCACCGGTCCCCAGGAGCGGTTCACCTACGGCATGGCCGGCCCGATCCCGCTCTTCGCCCTGGCCGCGACCCGCTACCTGCACGACACGGGCCTCGGCCCCGAACACCTCCACGCCGTCGTCGCCCAGTCCAGGGACAACGCCAAGACCAACCCCCGCGCCCTGCGCCGGGAGCCGCTGTCGTACGAGGAGTACCTGGCCAGACCGTACGTCTGCACCCCGCTGCGGACCGCCGACTGCTGCCAGGAGACCGACGGCGCGTGCGCGCTGCTGGTCAGCGGCGTGCTCGGCGGCCCGCGCATCCAGGCGGTGGTACGCGGCGGCGGCCCCGGCTGCTCCTCGATGGACCGCGCGCCGGACGTGAGCGCCGTCTTCTCCGAGTACGTGGCCCCCATGCTGTGGGAGGCGTCGGGCATGCGGCCGTCGGACGTGGACGCGGCGCTGCCCTACGACGCCTACTCCTGGCTGGTCCCTCGGCAACTGGCGGACTTCGGCCTGGTCCGCCGCGAGGACCTGGGCCCGTACCTGCTGGAGCGGCGGCACGCCTGGATCAACCCGCACGGCGGCCTGCTGTCGGAGGGCTACGTGCACGGCCTGAACAACGTGGCGCAGGCGGTCCGGGAGGTGCGCGGCGGCCGTGAGGTGGCGCTGGCGACGGGCTTCGGCGGCAGCTACGGAAGCGCGGCGCTCCTGGTGGGGTAGAAGGGTGCGCAGGCCATCAGGACCGGCGGTCGGGTTAGAGGGGTGCCCAGGCCGTCAAGAACCGGCCGTGAACGCCGCGTGCGAGGCCCGCCGGTCGGCCTCCGGCAGCAGGTCGCGCGCCGCCAGCCAGGCCGCCGCCCCCGCCGCGTCCCGCGCCGTGGCCACGCTCTCACCGGCCAGCAGCTCGCGTACGGTTTGCCGTACCGGACCCTCGCTCGTCAGCACGCTCCCGGCGAGCACCACCGGCCCGGACCGGTGCACCCGCCGCACCGTGGCGGCCAGGTGCTCGGCGGCCTGGCGGGCGATGCCGAGCGCGAGCGGGTCGCCCGCTTCGGCGGCCTGGCTGACCAGCGCCGACAGGGCGGCCAGGCGCATGTGGTCGGCCTGCGCCAGCCGGACGATCCGATCGGCCACCTTGCGCGGCGTGGGGCCGCGCTCGGCCCCGAGAAAGTGCTCGACGACCAGCTCGACCAGCACGCCCTCCGAGGAGCCGCGGTCCAGCTCGGCGACGACGGCCTTGGCGCCCGCGCGGCCGATCCAGAAGCCCGATCCCGCGTCGCCCAGCAGCCAGCCCAGCCCGTCGGCGATCACGTCCAGCTCGTGGCCGGTGATCCGGGCCGCCACCGCCCCCGTCCCCGAGAGCAGCAGCGAGCCGTCCGGCTCGGGTGACCCCGCGACGTACGCGATCACCGTGTC
This sequence comes from Nonomuraea aurantiaca, assembly GCF_020215705.1. Classification (GTDB taxonomy): domain Bacteria; phylum Actinomycetota; class Actinomycetes; order Streptosporangiales; family Streptosporangiaceae; genus Nonomuraea; species Nonomuraea aurantiaca. The sequence goes on from NZ_JAIWNB010000022.1 coordinate 110,208, forward strand.
GCCCATGAGCCGCGGCGCCGAGGCGATGCCATGCCCCGCCCACACCTTGGCCAGCGCCGGCACCATCTCGTCGACGAACCCCGAGATCCCGGCCAGCGAGGCGACGACCGACGAGGCGTCCAGCCCGGCCAGCGCCCCGGTGAGCGCGGTCTCGATCGCCGCCACCGCGTTCGCCAGGCCGTGGGCGCTCGGATTGCCCGCGCCCGCCTTGGCGTACCCGACGCGGGTGCCGTCGAGAGCGTGCACCGAGACGCGGGTGGAGGTGGCGCCGGCATCCACCCCGAGGGCGAGTCCGATGGTGAGCGAATTGGTCACGGTCCGATTGTGGGACTTGACTCCGCGGAGAAGCAAGAATAATTTTCGGCGGAAGACCGGGTATCCGGAAGGAATATTCGTGACTTCAGGGGCCCTCGGGCGTGTGGAAACAGAACTACCCGGTTTGCCGGAGGCGTTGCGCAGAGTCGGCGAGGTGATCCTCGGTGATCCGGCCGAGGCGGCCCGGTCGACCATCATCGCGCTGGCCGAGCGCGCGGGCAGCTCGCCCGCGACCGTGACCAGGTTCTGCCGGGCCTTCGGCTTCTCCGGTTACGCCGAGCTGCGCGTGGCGCTGGCCACCGAGACCGGCCGGGCCGCGCAGGCGGGCTGGGGCGCGGGCGTGGGGCACGAGATCGGGCCCGACGACCCGCTCGACTCGGCGATCGAGGTGATGGCCGCGGCCGACGCCCGGCTCATCCAGGACACCGCCGCCCAGCTCGACTCGGAGATCGTCGCCCAGGTGGCCGACGCCATCGTCGCCGCCCGCCGGGTCCTGCTCATCGGCGTCTCCACCAGCGGGAACGTCGCCACCATGTTCGAAGGCCGGCTGCGCCGCATCGGCATCCCGGGCTGGAGCGCGGGTGACGCGCACGTCGCGCTGTCGGACGCCGCGCTGCTCGGCGCGGGCGACGTCGCGATCGGCATCAGCCACCGGGGCCGGACCCGTGAGGTCATGGAGGCCCTGGCCGAGGCCGGCAGTCACGACGCCACCACGGTCGCCGTCACCTCGTTCGCCCGCTCGCCGCTCGCCGAGCTGGCCGACCTGGTGCTCACCACCGCGAGCAGGGAGACCACCTTCCGGCTCGGCGGCCTGGCGGCCGTCCACTCGCAGCTGTTCGTGCTCGACGCCGTCTATGTGGCGGTGGCCCAACGAACGTACGAGCGCACCAACGAGGCGTTCGGGCTCACGATCAGCGCCGTGGAGAGCCATCGGGTGGAGAGAGGCTGAATGACGTTCGCAACGAAGGCCCTGGAGCTGGCACACCAGGTCGTGGAGACACAGGCGGAGCCGGTACGCCGCGCCGCCGCGCTGCTCGTCGCGTCGCTCCGGGCGGGCGGCGTGGTCAACGCGTTCGGGTCCGGGCATTCCGAGGCGATCGCGATGGAGATCGCCGGCCGGGCCGGGGGATTGGTGCCCAGCAACCGGCTCACCCCGCGCGACCTCGTCCTGTACGGCGGTCAGCCGCCGAGCGTGCTCACCCCCGAGCTCGAACGCGATCCGGAGATCGCCCACCGGATCTACGAGCTGGCGCCCGTCGCGCCGCAGGACGTGTTCGTGCTGATCTCCAGCTCGGGCATCAACGGAGCCGTGGTCGAGCTGGCCACGCTCGTCAAGGACCGCGGCCATCCCCTGATCGCGCTGACCTCGGTCCAGCACAGCAGCCAGATGACCTCGCGCCACCCGTCGGGCAGCAAGCTGCTCGACCTGGCCGACGTCGTGCTGGACAACGGCGCGCCGTACGGGGACGCGATCCTCGAACTGCCGGGCGGCGGCGGTTACGGCGCGATCTCGACCGTCACCTCGGCGTTGCTCGCGCAGATGGTGGTCACCGAGGCGGTGGCCGTGCTCGTGGCGCTCGGCGAGACGCCGCCCATCTACCTGTCGGTCAACGTGGCCGGCGGCGACGAGCACAACAAGGCCCTGGAGAGCCGCTACGCAGGGCGGATCCGACGTGGAGCATGACTAGTCAGGAGTAGAAATATGCCGGACACCCCCCGTTTCACCAGGCGCGAGCTTCTCCGGAGCGCCGCGCTGGTCCCCGTGGCGGGCGCGCTCGCCGCGTGCGCGACCCCGGCCGCCAAGCCGTCAGCCTCGTCGTCGGCCGCCCCGGTCGCGACCAGCGCGGCCAACCCCTTCGGGGTCTCGGACAGCAAGCCGCTCGAGGTGTGGATCTTCGACGGCGGTTTCGGCCAGGACTACGCCAAGAACATCCACCAGCCGCTGTTCAAGTCGAAGTATCCGAAGGTGGAGATCAAGCACAACGCCACCAAGGAGATCACCAAGGTCCTCCAGCCGAGGTTCGCCGGCGGCAATCCGCCCGACGTGATCGACAACTCGGGCGCCAACGCCATGGACTTCGGCGCGCTCGCCCAGGACGGCCAGCTCCAGGACCTCACCCCGCTGCTTGACGCGCCGAGCTGGGACGACCCGGGCACCAAGGTCAGGGACACCATCGACAAGGCCGTCATCGACATCGGCACCTACGACGGCACGTTCAGCGTGCTCGGCTACGTCAACTACATCTTCGGCATCTGGTATTCGCAGAAGGCGTTCAAGGACAACGGCTGGGTGCCTCCCAAGACGTGGGACGAGTTCCTCAAGCTCAACGAGACGATCAAAAAGTCCGGCAAGATGGCCCCCTTCACCTACGCCGGAAAATTCCCGCAATATCTGTACGAAGTGCTGCTCACCATGGCCGCGAAGATCGGCGGCCCCGAGGTCCTCGTCAACATCGACAACCTCGAGGACGGCGCCTGGACCTCGGAGGCCATGAAGACCTCCGCCACGGCCTGGGCCGAGATCGGCGCCAAGTACCTCATGGAGGGCACCGCCGGCCTCGACCACGTGCAGACCCAGACCGCCCAGAACAAGTACAAGGTGGCCATGCTGCCCTCCGGCTCCTGGCTGGAGAACGAGCAGAAGACCACCACCCCGGCCGACTTCGAGTACGGCATGTTCCCCGTCCCCGACTTCACCGGCTCCGACAAGATGCCCTACGGCACGCTGCACAGCCAGCCGAGCGAGAACTTCATCGTCCCGGCCAAGGGCGCCAACCCGCAGGGCGGCATGGAGTACCTGCGGGCGATGCTGTCGAAGAAGGCGGCCGGCGACTTCAGCGAGATGGTCAAGACCGTCTCGACGGTCAAGGGCGCGGGCGACGGCCGTCAGCTCTCCCCGGGCGCCGCCAGTGCGACCAAGGCCTACACCGCGGCGGGCGCGAACATCGTCTACTACCGCTGGCAGACCTGGTACGCCCAGCTCAAGGACGAGGCCATCGCCGCCACCGGCGAGCTCATGTCCGGCGGCCTCACCCCGGACAAGTACCTGGAGCGCCTCCAGAAGAAGTCCGACGAGATCAAGAACGACTCCTCGATCAAGAAGTACAAGCGCTGATGCTGTTCAACAGGTATCGCCGAGGGCTGTTCATCACCGCGTTCCTGGCAGCCCCGGTGACCCTTTACCTGGTTTACGTGATCTCCCCGTACATCCAGGCGTTCTACATCTCGATGACGGACTGGCGCGGCGTCTCGGCCACGCCGGCCTTCATCGGGCTGGAGAACTTCCGCCGGCTCCTCGAAGACGGGACGTTCTGGAAAGCGGTCACGCACAACGCCGGGCTGCTCGTCCTGCTGCCCCTGATCACGATCGTGCTCGCCCTGTTCTTCGCCTTCCTCCTCAACGTGGGCGGCGGCGGGCGGGCCGTGGGCGGGATCAGGGGCTCCAAGTTCTACCGCGTGGTGTTCTTCTTCCCGCAGGTGCTGGCCGTCGCGGTGGTGGCGGTGCTGTTCCAGCAGGTGTTCCGGCCGGACGGCAGCGGGATGCTGAACGCGCCGCTGATGGCGCTGGGCGGCAAGCCGATCGGCTTCCTGTCGGACCCGGGCGTCGCGTTCTGGTCGGTGCTCGGCGTCATGGTCTGGCAGGCGGTCGGGTTCTACGTGGTGCTCTTCTCCGCCGGGCTCGCCTCCATCCCGAGGGACATGTTCGAGGCGGCGCAGATCGACGGCGCCGGGCGGCTGAGCCTGTTCTTCCGCATCACGCTGCCGCTGCTCTGGGACACCGTCCAGGTGGCCTGGGTCTACCTCGGCATCATCGCCCTCGACGTGTTCGCGATCGTGTGGGTGATGACCGACCAGCACGGCGGGCCCGACTGGTCGACCACGGTCATGGCGGCCGAGGTCTATCGCAACGCCTTCCAATACTTCCGCTTCGGATACGCCTCGGCCCTGGGCGTCGTGATGTTCTTCTTCACCGTCGGGTTCGCGATCCTTTCGCTGCGTCTGACGCGGCGCGAGCGAATCGAGTTCTAGCGAAATGAGTTTTAGCGAAATGAGTACTGATGACGACGACCTCGTGGACGGTGGCGAACTCCCGCAAGCTGGCCCGCCAGGAGAGCCGGAAACGGCTCGGGCCGATGGCGATCCTGTCGCACCTCGCGCTGCTGCTGTGGACCGTGCTCACGGTGGTGCCGATCCTGTGGACGTTCCTGGCGTCGGTCAAGAGTGAGGACGAGATCTTCGGTGACGCCTGGTCCCTGCCGTCCAGTCTGCACTGGGACAACTTCGCCAGGGCCTGGGAGCAGGCGCACATCGGCCAGTACATGCTCAACAGCGTCATCGTGGTCGCCTTCAGCGTGTTCGGCACGATGCTGGTCGGCTCGATGGCCGCGTACGTGCTGTCGCGCTACCCCTTTCGCGGCAACCGGGCCATCTACCTGCTGTTCGTGTCGGGCCTGGCCTTCCCGGTCTACCTGGCGCTGTCGCCGCTGTTCTTCGTCGTGCAGAACATGGGCAACGTCCCGCTGATCGGCCCGTTCATCGGCCTGAACACGCACGCCGGCCTCGTGCTGGTCTACATCGCCTACTCGCTGCCGTTCACCGTGTTCTTCCTGTCGGCCTTCTTCCGTACGCTGCCCACGGCGGTGGCGGAGGCGGCCATGGTCGACGGCGCCTCGCACACTCGCGTGTTCTTCCAGATCATGCTGCCCATGGCCAGACCGGGCCTGGTCAGCATCACGATCTTCAACATCCTCGGCCAGTGGAACCAGTACCAGCTGCCGCTGGTGCTGCTGCAGGAGCGCGACAAGTGGGTGCTCACCCAGGGCATCGCCGACATCTCGACAGCCGCGGGCTACGACCAGGACTGGTCCGCCCTGTTCGCCGCCCTGACGCTGGCCATCCTGCCCATGCTGGTCGTCTACACGGTCTTCCAGCGCCAGATCCAGTCGGGACTGACCGCGGGGGCGCTCAAGTAAATATCCTCTCGCGCGCCCGACCTGGCGGACCTAGGCTGCGGGTGTGATCGGCGACATCCGCGCGTTGCTGGCCCGCCACCTCCCCGACGTCGAGGTGTGCTCCGTCACGGAGTCCGGGCAGGGTCTGGACCACGAGGTCTATGAGGTCGAGTTACACGAGGGCGACGGAGAGTTGATCGTCCGGGGCGGCAAGACCGCCGATCCGGCGGCCGCCCGGCGCGAGGTCGAGCTGCTGGCCGCGGTCCGCGAGCTGGCCACCGTGGCGGTGCCCGAGGTGGTCTTCGCCGACTTCGAGCAGGGCGTGATCGCCTACCGCAAGCTGCCGGGCGAGCCGCTCAACCAGCACCCGGTGCCTGACCCCGTGGCGCTGGCCGCCCCGCTCGGCCACCTGCTGAGCGCCCTGCACAGTGCCCCGGCCGAGGACCTGCGCGAGCTGGCGCCGCTCGACCTCTACCCGGCGCCCACCCTGCTGGTGGACGCCGGGCTCGACTATCGCGACGTCGAGCGGCACGTGCCGGCGGAGCAGCGACCGCTCGTGGAGCGGTTCTTACGCGGCACACCGCCCGACGAGCCACGCGACCTGCGCTTCTGCCACAACGACCTGGGCAGCGAGCACCTCCTGGCCGACGCCGCGACCAGCACGCTGACGGGTGTGATCGACTGGACCGACGCCGCCGTCACCGACCCGGCGCACGACTTCGCGCTCATCTACCGCGACCTGGGCCCCGAGGTCTTCGAGCGGACCCTGTCGCACTATGACCGCGACTTCGACGAGCTCGACCGGGCCAGGGTCGTCTTCTACGCCAGGTGCGCGCTCATCGAGGACCTCGCCTACGGCCTGAGCACCGGCCCGCGCCACTACGCCGACGCCGCCCTGGCCCACCTCGAGTGGACCTTCAGCTGATCACCTAGCGCTGAGCTCGTCGCGCAGCCGCTCGGTCGCGCCGACCACGTTCGCCAGCGCCGCCTCCACCTGCTCGTACGTCCGGGTCTTCAGCCCGCAGTCCGGATTCACCCAGACCCGCTCGGCGGGCAGCACCTTCAACGTCTCCCGCAACAACTCCGCCACCTCGGCCTGGCTCGGCACCCTCGGCGAGTGGATGTCGTAGACACCCGGCCCGAGCCCCCGCCCGAAGGAGCCCACGGCGCCCAGGATCCGCGCTCCGGAGCGGGCCGACTCGATCGTGGTGACGTCGGCGTCCAGGCCGTCGATCGCCTCGAGGATCTGGTCGGCGTCCGAATAGCACAGGTGCGTGTGGATCTGGATGCGGTCGCTGGCCCCCGAGGTGGCCCGCCGGTACGCGGCCACGGCCCACTCCAGGTAGTCGGCCTGCGCGGCCCGCCTGAGGGGCAGCAGCTCGCGCAGCGCGGGCTCGTCCACCTGGATGATCGACACGCCCGCCGCCTCCAGGTCGCGTACCTCGTCCCGGACCGCGTCGGCCACCTGGAACACGACGTCGCGCAGCGGCAGGTCGTCGCGGACGAACGACCAGGCGACGATCGTGACGGGCCCGGTGAGCATGCCCTTGACCGGCTTGTCCGTCAGCGACTGCGCGTGGCGCGCCCACCGCACGGTGATCGGCGCGGCCCTCCCGACGTCGCCGTGCAGGATCGGCGGCCTGGTGCACCGGGAGCCGTAGGACTGGACCCAGCCGTTGGCGGTCACCGCGAAGCCGTCGAGGTGCTCGGCGAAGTACTGGACCATGTCGTTGCGCTCCGGCTCGCCGTGCACGAGGACGTCGAGGCCGAGCCGCTCCTGCAGCCGGATGACCTGCTCGATCTCCGCCTCGACCCGCCGCTCGTAGTCGGCCTTCGCCAGCGTGCCCGCCGCCACGGCCGCGCGGGCCGCGCGCAGCTCGCCGGTCTGCGGGAACGACCCGATCGTGGTGCTCGGCAGCACGGGCAGCCGCAGGTGCGCGGCCTGGGCCGCGGCGCGCTCCGCGTACGGCCCGCGCCCCTCGAACACGACCGGGTCCGCCAGCGCCACCGACGCGGCCGGCGCCTCGGCGCCCCGGAAGTCGGCGCGCGCCAGCTCGACCACCTCGGCCACCTTCTGCTCGGCGAAGGCCAGCCGCGCCCGCAGCGCCGGGTCGAGCCCTTCCTCCCCCGCCACGTCGTACGGCACGTGCAGGAGCGAGCACGAGGTGCTGACCACCACGTCCGCCGCGTGCTCCCGCACCGCCCGCAGCAGGCTCAGCGCCCGTCCGGGAGCGGTACGCCACACGTCCCGCCCGGACACCACGCCCGCCACCACGGTCTTGCCCGCCAGCGCCGGCAGCCGGTCCAGGCCGCCGCGCACCAGGTCCACCCCGATCGCCTCCACCGGCGTCGCGGCCAGGACGGGCAGCGCCTCGCCCAGATCGCCGAAGTAGGAGGCGACGAACAGCCCGGGGCGCGAAGGCGCGGACCCCAGCCGCTCGTAGGCGGCCGTGACGGCGGCCAGCTCCTCGGGCGTCCGGTCGGCCACCAGCGCGGGCTCGTCGAGCTGCACCCACTCCACGCCCTCGGCCGCCAGGATCGCCAGCAGCTCCTCGTAGCAGCCGAGCACCTCATCCAGCCGCTCCAGCGCGTCGGCCAGCAGCAGGAACGTCACGGGCCCCACCACCACGGGCCGCGTCTCGAAGCCCAGCCGCCGAGCCTGCCGCAGCTCGGCGAGCGGCTTGGCGGCGTCGAGCTCGAACACGGTCTCAGCGTCGATCTCCGGCACGATGTAGTGGTAGTTCGTGTCGAACCACTTCGTCATCCGCAGCGGCGCCAGCCCGGCGGTGCCTCTGGCCATCGCGAAGTAGGGGTCCTCGGCCTCCTGATAGCGCCGGGGCACCGCGCCGAGCAGTACGGCCGTGTCGAGCACCTGGTCATAGAGCGAGAAGGTGTTGGACGGCAGCCCGGCCAGGCCCAGCTCGTCGAGCCGCCGCCAGGTCTGCTCCCGGATCTCGGCGCCCGTCTCCTCCAGCTCCGCCCGGCTCGAGCGGCCGTCCCAGTAGGACTCCAGGGCGCGCTTCAGCTCCCTTCGCGGGCCGATCCTCGGGTATCCGAGCACAGTGGACCGGGGAAATGACGACATCGACTGCTCCCTGCGTTGACTTGATCGAACGCCGAGAATCCACCACACCGGTCCCGTCTGATGCATCCTGTATTCGTGCTGCTTATGCTCAAGGAGGTCCAGTGCTTCGCCCGCGTGGCGGCCCGGCTCAGCTTCTCGATCGCCGCCGCGGACCTGGGCATGTCCCAGCCCGCCATGAGCCAGGCCATCACCAGGCTGGAACGCGCGGCCGGGACCAGGCTGTTCGACCGGAGCGCCCGCGCGGTGCGGTTGACCGCCGAGGGCCGGGCCCTGCTTCCGCACGCCGACGAGCTGCTGGCCGCCGCCGGCGCGTTCGCGGCCGAAGCCGCCCGGCTGGCCCGGCCGACCATTCACCTCGCTTATCCACCACTCGTCGGCGCGCTGGCCGCCCGGGTCGCCCGCCGGTTGGCGGCCCGCACGCCGGCCATCGGCGTGGAGCTCACGGTCGCCGGGCGCGGGGCGGCCGCCGACGTGCTGGAGCGGGGCGAGGTGTCGGCGGCGATCCTGGCCACCCCCGCGCCCGCGCGGTTCGTCACCGCCGCCAGGTTCCACGTCTCGGTGGACCAGCTCGCGGTGCCGCTGGGGCACGCGCTGGCGCCGAGGGCCAAGGTCGTCGCCGCCGACCTGGCCGGGCAGGTGCTGCTGACCCCCGGCAGCCGGGCGTGGGCCGGGCTGCCGGGACGCTCGCGCATGGTGGCCGACGACGACTTCGCCGCCGCGCTCGACCTGGTCGCTGCGGGTGCCGGGGTGCTGCCGATCCCGCAGCTGCTGGCCAGGACGATCCGCCGCGACGACCTGAGGTTCGTCCCGCTCGACGTGGGTGACCTGCGCATCACGTACGCGCTGGCCTGGGCCAGGGAGCGTGTCACGCCCGAGCTGATGGCCCTGGTGCAGGCCGTACAGGATGCTCTGTGGACTAGGTAGCCGGCAGGTTGCGCAGGGCCTCGCGGCGGCTCAGACCCGAGATTCCCTTGGCCCGTACATAGCGGATGACCTCGGCCGGGTTGGTCTTGGCGTATTCGCGCAGCGCCCAGCCGATCGCCTTGCGGGCGAAGAAGTCGTTGTCCGACAGGCTCGGCTCGATGCAGGCGTAGAGCAGGGCCGTGTCGGTGCGGGCCTTGAACCTGTTCTGGCTCAGGATCGCGGTGCGGCGCTTCCACAGGTCGCCGTCGCGCGCCCAGTCCAGCATGAGCGGGCGCATCGAGTCGGGGAAGGCGGACAGCAGGCCGCCGATCCGGTGCGTGGCCAGCTCGTCGACCAGGTCCCACCAGGCGCCGCTGACGATCATCTCCTCGTACATCGGCACGGTGTAGAGCGTCTGGAACTCCCGGTAGAGGTGATAGCCGGTCAGCTCGATCGCCGCGTAGCGCTCCTCGCGGTATTCGGCCCCGCGCCACAGGCCGAGCACCGTCCGGCGCCACTCCGGCGCCGTGCCGATGCGGTGGGCCGAGAAGAGCCGCCGCAGCAGGGCCCGCCTCGGCACCGCCTGGACGCCTAGGAAGGGCATGTCGGACTTCATGTACGCGCGCATGGTGGCGGCCTTCTCGGGCTCCGCCGCCTCCCGCAGTGCCTGACGCACCGCCGTGGCAAGGGTCATGCCTGCTGGCTGGTCCGCTCACCCGTGGCCAGGCCGTCGAAGAGCACGGTGATGTAGTGCTCGGCCAGGCCCGTCGTGTTGAGCCGCCCGCCGGGGCGGAACCAGCGCACCGCCACCCAGATCGTGTCGCGGATCATGCGGTAGGTGAGCTTCGGATCCACGTCGGCGCGGAACTGCCCGGCCGCCTGGCCCGCCTTGATCTGCGCGACCCAGATCTGCTCGACCTCGTCCTCGGCCTTGACCAGGTAGTTGAACCGCTCGAACTGCCGCAGATAGTTCCAGTCGTTCTGCATCACGGTGATCGCGGCCCGGTGCGGCTCCAGCGTGCCGAAGCCGATGCGCACCATCTCCGACAGAATCGTCCGCGGGTCGGAGCCCGAGGCGATCGCCGTGCGGTAACGGGCGACCAGGTCGTCGAGGAAGGTGGAGAGCACCTCGTCGACGATGGTCTCCTTGGAATCGAAATGGTGATAGAGACTTCCCGAGAGGATGCCCGCCTCGTCGGCGATCTCGCGTACGGTCGTGGCCTGGAAGCCCTTGCGGGCGAAGAGCTCCGCGGCGAGCTTGACGAGGTGGTCACGGCGCTCCGACGCCGGACCGGACGAGGTCGCGCGCTGGCGCTTCGCCGGGGCGGCCGCGCTCTGCCCGGAGTTCTTTCGCGTTGTCACGCCTCCATTATGAGCCCTCAGACAATCGCTTGTTCACCGAACCCGCCCAGCTCACCCGGCATTCCACGTGCGACCAAGCGCTTGCTACGATGCGGGAGTGAACGAGGCATACATCGTCGGCGCGGTCAGGACCCCGGTCGGGCGCAGGAACGGCGGCCTCGCCGGCGCCCACCCCGCCGACCTCGGCGCGCACGCACTGCAAGAGCTGATGGCCCGCACGGGCGCCGATCCGGCGGCCGTGGAGGACGTGGTGTTCGGCTGCGTGGACACCATCGGACCGCAGGCCGGCGACATCGCCCGCACCTGCTGGCTGGCCGCGGGGCTGCCGGAGGAGGTGCCCGGCGTCACGGTCGACCGCCAGTGCGGCTCCTCGCAGCAGGCGCTGCACTTCGCCGCCCAGGCCGTGCTCTCGGGCACCAGCGACCTCGTGGTGGCCGGCGGCGTACAGAACATGAGCATGATCCCCATCTCCTCGGCGATGCTCGCCGGCCGCCCCCTCGGCCACGACACCCCCTTCGGCGGCTCCAAGGGCTGGCTCTCCCGGTACGGCACGCAGGAGGTCTCCCAGTTCACCGGAGCCGAGCAGATCGCCGCCAAGTGGGACATCTCTCGGGAGGACATGGAGGCGTTCGCCTACGAGTCGCACCGCCGGGCCATCGCCGCCATCGACACCGGCCGCTTCGCGGACCAGATCACTCCCTATGAGGGCGTCACCACCGACGAGGGTCCGCGCCGTGACACCACTCCGGCCAAGATGGCCGGGCTCAAGCCCCTGGTCGAGGACGGACGCCTCACTGCCGCCCTGGCCTCGCAGATCTCCGACGGCGCCGCCGCCCTGCTCATCGCCTCGCCACGGGCCGTACAGGAGCACGGGCTGCGCCCGCGCGCCCGCGTGCACCACCTGTCGGTGCGCGGCGGCGACCCCATCATGATGCTCGCGGCGCCGATCCAGGCCACCGAGCACGCGCTGCGCAAGACCGGGCTGACGATCGGCGACATCGACGCCGTGGAGATCAACGAGGCGTTCGCCTCGGTCGTGCTCGCCTGGCTGAAGGAGAGCGGCGCCGACCCCGCCCGGGTCAACCCGAACGGCGGCGCGATCGCGCTCGGCCACCCGCTCGGCGCGACCGGCGCGGTCCTGGCCGTGAAGCTGCTGCACGAGCTGGAGCGGACCGGTGGCCGGTACGGCCTGCAGACGATGTGCGAAGGAGGCGGCCAGGCGAACGTCACCATCATCGAACGCCTATGACGTCCGGCGATGCCACTAGCAAATAGGAAACTTTCCTATTAGATTGCGGGTCATGCTCAAGAGCGGTGACCTGCTGTGCCTTGCCGATGCCGTCATCCTGCCCGGGTTCGAGGGGACGACCCCGCCCGACTGGCTTCGCCGCCGCCTGGGAGAGGGGCTGGCCGGGGTGGCGTTGTTCTCCCGCAACATCACGGGAGCGGCCCAGGTGGCCGAGCTGACCGCCGTCCTGCGCGCGGAGAACCCCGCCGTGGTGGTCGGCATCGACGAGGAGTCGGGCGAGGTGACCCGGCTGGAGGTGGCCACCGGCAGCAGCCGTCCCGGCGGCTACGCGCTCGGCGTCGTGGACGACGTGACGCTGACCGAGGCCGTGGCCAGGGACCTCGGCGCGGACCTGGCGGCTGCGGGCATCACGATCGACTTCGCCCCTTCGGCCGACGTGAACTCCAACCCCGACAACCCGGTCATCGGCCTGCGCTCCTTCGGCGCCGACGCGGCGCTGGTCTCCCGGCACACCAGGGCGTTCGTCCGCGGCCTGCAGTCCGCCGGGGTGGCCGCCTGCGCCAAGCACTTCCCCGGCCACGGTGACACCTCGATCGACTCCCACCACGGCGTGCCCGTGGTGGGCACCGACGGCATCGAGTACGCGCTGGGCCCCTTCCGCGCCGCGATCCAGGAAGGCGTCAAGGCCGTCATGACCGGCCACCTGCTGGTGCCCGCGTACGACGCCGTCCTGCCCGCCACGCTCAGCCCCAAGGTGCTCACCGGGCTGCTCCGCGAGGAGCTGGGCTTCGACGGACTGATCGTCACCGACGGCATCGAGATGGCCGCCGTCTCCGGGCCGTACGGGATCGGAGGCGCCGCCGCGCGCGCGATCGCCGCCGGGGCCGACGCCATCTGCGTCGGCGGCGAGCACTCAGGCGAGGCGACCGCCGTCGAGGTGCGCGACGCGATAGCCCAGGCCGTGCGCGACGGCCTGCTGCCGGAGGAGCGCCTGGCCGACGCCGCGCGCCGGGTCGGCGAGCTGGCCGCCTGGACCGCCGCCGCGGGCACCCCGGTCCCCGAGGACGGCCACCTCGGCCTGGCCGCTGCCCGCCGCGCTCTGAGGATCACTCGCCGCACCAACAACCCCGTCCTGCCGCTCACCGCCGCGGCGCACGTGGTGGAGCTGGCCCCCGAGATGAACCTGGCCATCGACAGGAACACGCCGTGGGGCGTCGGCGAGCCCTTGGGCAGGCTGCTGCCCGGCACCGCCGTGACCCGCCTCGTGGCCGGCGAGGCGACCGGGGCCGTGCTGGAGCGGCTCATCGCCGCCGCGGCCGGGCGCCCCCTCGTCATCGTGGTCCGCGACGCGCACCGCCACCCCTGGCAGAGCGAGGCGCTGCGGCACCTGCTCAGCGCCCGCCCCGGCGCCGTGGTGGTCGAGATGGGCCTGCCCGCCCGGTCCGACCTGGGCGCGGTGCACATCGCCACGTACGGCTCGGCCAGGGTCTGCGGCCAGGCCGCCGCCGAACTGATCACCGGTACCCTTTGACACCGTGAACTTCGAAGACGAGGACCTCTCCCAGACCGCGCTCACCGACCGGCTCGCGCCGGACGAGACCCACGTCTTCCGCAACTGCGACCTGACCGAGGCCGACCTCCGGCGGGCCCCGCTGGCCGGCGCCCGCTTCGAGTCGTGCGTGCTCGAACAGGCCGACTTCCGGCGGGCCGACCTCGACGGCGCGGTGTTCACGGGCGGCGGCGGGATGCGGATCAGGTTCAACGACGCCGAGCTCATCGACGTGACGTTCACCGACGTCGACCTGTCCTCCGCCCAGTTCGGCGGAGCGCTGGTGACGGACGTGACCTTCACCGGCTGCCGCATGATCGGCGCGTCGCTCACCGCAGCGCGGGGCACCGGCTTCAAGGTCTCCCGGTCCAACCTGACCATGGCCAACCTCGGCGGCTGCTCGCTGCGCGGGGAGTTCATCGAGGGCGTCCGCTTCGACGACGCCGACCTGTCGGGCTGCGACTTCACCGAGGCGACGTTCAGCGACTGCCGGTTGCGCGGGACCAAGCTGCTCAAGACCGTGTTCGCCAAGGCCGACCTGCGCGGCGCCGACCTGGGCGAGCCCGACGACGCCAAGCTGCGGGCCTTCCAGGGGGCGACGATCAACCCCGTCCAGGCGGCGGCCATCCTGGCCGCGCGCGGCATCACGGTGCTCTGAGCCGATCCATCACGGTCTCCGCCTCGGACATGACCCGCTCGATCAGCTCCCGGCAGGACGGCAGGTCGTCGAGCACCCCGACCACCTGCCCGGAGGCCATCACCCCCAGGTCGGCCCGCCCCTCGACCATGGCGGCCCGCAGCAGCACCGGCGTGTTGGCCGCCTGCAGCACCTGCGCCCACGTCAGCTCGCGGCCGTGCCGCATCCGGCGCCCCTCGCGGATCATCTGGGCCCACGTCAGCCCCGACAGCCGCTTGAACCTGGCGCCGTTGACCACCGCCCTGAGCAGCCGGGAGCGCTCCAGCGACTCCACGAACGGCGTCCTGAGCACCCGATGCGGCACGCCGTCGACCCGGGTGGTGACCAGCGTGTCGGCCGCCGCCAGGTAGACCTTCTTCACCTCGTCAGGCACCGACGAGTCGCTCGTCAGCAGGAACCGGGTGCCCATCGCGATGCCGCACGCCCCGTACGCCAGCGCCGCCACCAGCCCGCGCCCGTCGAAGAAGCCGCCCGCCGCGATCACCGGGATGTCGACCGCGTCCACCACCTGGGGCAGCAGCAGCGTCGTCGCGACCGGCCCGGTGTGGCCGCCGCCCTCGCCACCCTGCACGATCACCGCGTCCACGCCCCAGGCGGCCACCTTCTCCGCGTGCCGCCGCGCGCCCACGGACGGGATCGTCACCACGCCCGCGCCCTTCAGCCGGTCGATCAGCTCCCGCCGCGGCGCCAGCGCGAACGACGCCACCCGCACGCCCTCGCGGATCATCACCTCCACCCGTTCGGCCGCGTCGTCGGCGTCGGAGCGGATGTTCACCCCGAACGGGGCGTCCGTCCGCTCCCGCACCCCGCTGATCGCCTCGGTCATCTCGCGGACGGACATCGTGGCGGCCGCGATGATCCCGAGCCCGCCCGCCTCCGACGTGGCCGCCGCGAGCCGCGCGCCCGCGACGTACCCCATGCCGGTCTGCACGATCGGATAACGGCACCCCACGAGGTCGGTCAGCGCGGTTCTCACGCCGCCCCCTCGGCGTAGCTTCGCGCCGTCTTCACGCGGCCACCTCGCGCTCGCGGGACTCGTGCGGGTCGAGCACCTCCTTCAGCAGCCTGCTCTCCTCGGCGGTCGGCTCACGGGTCTCCGGTACGTCCTCAGGGATCGTCAGCTCGAACCCCGTCGCCGCGACCACCTCCGCGACACTCACCCCCGGATGCACCGAGGCCAGCCGCATCGACCCGTCCGGCGTGCGGAAGTCCAGCACGGCCAGGTTCGTCACCACCCGGCGCAGGTCGTGGGCCCCCCGGTCGGTCCCGAGACCACTGATCAGGTCCACTCGCGGCACGAACACCTTGGGGGAGTGCCGGGGGATCCAGTAGCTCGTCGGGTCGCAGCGCGTGTTGCCCGGCGCGCCGCGCACGCCGAGAAGTTGCGCCTTGGGCCGCGCCCAGTCGCCGATGCAGGAGATGTTCGAGTTGCCGAAGCGGTCGATCTGGCTCGCGCCGAGCATCACGTGCCGCCGGCCGTTCAGCACCAGCCACAGGTGATCGCGGAACGGCAGCCAGCCCTCCACCACCTCGGGCCGCTCGCCCAGCGCCGGCACGTCGCCCGTCAGCAGGCAGACGCCGTCATGCGTGAGCAGGTCGGGCTCGAACGTCAGCCTGGCCAGCCGGGCCGCCAGCACGGTGACCGCCCCGCCGATCCCGGCCGCGAGGATCTCCCCGTCACCCCTGAACGCCTCGGCGCAGGCGACCACGCACACATCAGCCCTGCTCACGGAACTCCTCCCACGGCGTGTCCACATAGCGCCGCTGCTCCTGCTCGTCGCGGCCGTAATCGGGCTCGCACGCGGTGAAGCCCGCGCCGCCCGGCGCCTCGACCACGCCGGTCACCATCGACCGGCTGATCAGCAGCGACTGCACCGGCCCCTCCTTCAGCAGGTCGGCGGTGTCCACCAGCCGCTCGCACGACACGAAGCACCGGGCCGCCGCCTTGGCGTAGAGGTCGTCGAAGTACGGGTCGGGGCCCAAATACTGCGCGTTGCCGCGCCGGTCCGCCCGGTTGAGGTGCACCAGCGCGACGTCCATGGTCAGCGCGGGCACGGCGACCAGCTCCTCCCCGTCCTCGTACGGCGAGCGGACCGTGCGCAGACCGGGGTTGACCCGCATGACGTCGGAGCCGAGACCGGCCCGCGTGGGCAGGAACGGCAGCCGGTGCGCCGCCGCCAGCAGCCCGAACATGAACATGCCCTCGTCATACTCGGTGAACTCGATCGCGCCGCCCTGCCTGGCCCGCCTGAAGTGCGGTTCGAGCGGGATGGAGTCCAGCGTCACGAACGGGGCCACCACCCTGCGCACCTTCCCGGCGGCGCAGAGCATGCCGACGTCCGGGCCGCCGTACGAGACTAGGGTGAGATCCCGGACGTTCGACCGCAGCAGGCCGGCGACCAGGGCCATCGGCTTGCGGCGCGACCCCCAGCCGCCGATGCCGACCGTCATGCCGCTCTCGACCTCGGCCGCGACCTCCTCGACGGACATGACCTTGCTCACGAGCCCTCCACGAAACGGTCCCGGTGCCTGTCGCCCGCGCCCATCAGGTTCAGCTCGAACGTGAAGCCCTGCTCGAAGCGGTAGGAGCGCTTCACGTCCACCGGGTCGATGCCGTTGAGCGACTCCTTGGCGCGGCGGATCACGTACGGGTCCTTGTCCGCGATCTGGCCCGCCACCTCCAGCGCCGCGTCCCGCAGCTTGTCACGCGGCACCACCTCCAGCACCGAGCCGAACGCGTGCAGCTCGGCCGCCGTCACGTTCCGGCACGTGTAGACCATGGCCCGCATGAGGTGCTGCGGCACCAGCCGGGACAGGTGGGTGGCGGCGCCGAGCGCGCCCCTGTCCACCTCGGGCAGGCCGAAGTAGGCGTCCTCGCTGGCCAGCACGATGTCCGCGTTGCCCACCAGGCCGACGCCGCCGCCGACGCAGTGGCCGTGCACGGCGACGATCACGGGCACCGGACAGTCGTAGACGGCCGCGAACGCCGCGAAACACCCCCTGTTCGCATTGATCAGGGCGGTGTGGCCCTCCGTGGCCTGCATCTCCTTGATGTCCACGCCGGCGTTGAAGCCCCGGCCCTCGGCTCGTAGCACGACGACCCTGGTCTCTTCGTCCTGCCCGGCGGTCGTCACGGCGCCGGCCAGCTCGTGCCAGGCTCGCGCCGGCAGCGCGTTCACCGGTGGGACGTCGACGACGACCTCGGCGATCGGGCCGTCCCGCAGCGTGATTCCCATCCCGCTCCCTGGTTGCACCTAACGCTTGCTTGGTACGGTAGCACTCGTGACGGTGACTTACGACTACACGGGCAAGGTCGTCCTGGTGACCGGTGGGACTCGGGGGATCGGCGCGGGCATCGCCACCGCCTTCGCCGCGGCCGGCGCCGAAGTGATCGTCTGCGCCCGCCACGACCCGCCACCTGCACCCGTGGGCACGCCTTTGCCTCCTTCGCTCGGGCCTTCGGCCGTGGATGCGTCGTCACCACCGCCGCCTCCTTCGGCCGTGGATGCGGCGCCGGTCGAAGGGGTACGGTTCGTGCGGGCCGACGTGCGGGCCGCCGACGACCTCGAGCGGCTGTTCTCCGGGCTCGACCGGCTGGACGTGGTCGTCAACAACGCGGGCGGCTCGCCGTACGCGCCGCTGGAGGGCACCTCACCGCGGCTGCACGCGCGGGTCATCGAGCTCAATCTGATCGCCCCGCTGCTCGTCGCGCAGCGCGCCTACCCGCTGCTCGCCGTCTCGGGCGGCTCCGTCGTGATGATCGGCAGCTCCAGCGGGGTTCGGCCCTCGCCGGGCACCTCGGCGTACGGCGCGGCCAAGGCGGGACTGCATCACCTGGCGAACTGCCTGGCCGCCGAGTGGGCTCCCGGCGTACGCGTCAACACGGTCGTCGTCGGACTGGCCGCCACCGAGGACTCCGCCGACCACTACGGCGGTCAGGACGTGGGGACCGCCATCCCGGCCGGGCGGATGGCGACGCCCGCCGACGTGGCCTCGGTCTGCCTGTGGCTGGCCGCGCCCGGTTATGTGACGGGGGCGCAGGTACACGTGCACGGGGGCGGCGAGATTCCCGCCTGGCAACACCTGGCTTCAAGCGACATTTCCTGATATCTCTGCTTGATCTTCCTGGGAGGTCCGTGTGGGAATCTGTGACGGCCGCGTCGTGATCGTGACCGGAGCCGGGCGGGGCATCGGGAGGGAGCACGCGCTGGAGTTCGCCAGGCAGGGCGCCCGTGTCGTGGTCAACGACCTGGGCACCGGCCTCGGTGGCGACGGCAGGTCCGGCGGGCCCGCGCTGGCCGTGGCCGAGGAGATCCGCGCGCTCGGCGGCCAGGCGGTGGCCAGCAGCGACGACGTGGCCGACTGGGACGGCGCGGCCCGGCTGGTGAAGACCGCCGTCAGCGCGTACGACGGGCTCGACGTGCTGGTGAACAACGCCGGGTTCGTCCGCGACCGCATGCTGGTCTCCATGGGCGAAGACGACTGGGACGAGGTCATCCGGGTCCACCTCAAGGGTCACTTCCTGACGATGCGGCACGCCGCCGCATACTGGCGCGAACGAGCCAAGTCCGGCTCAGCCGCGGCCGCCCGCGTGATCAACACCTCGTCGGGCGCGGGCCTGCTCGGCAGCGTCGGCCAGTCCAACTACTCCGCCGCCAAGGCGGGCATCGTCGCGCTGACCCAGGTGGCCGCCGCCGAACTGGGCCGGTACGGCGTG
Source organism: Nonomuraea aurantiaca (assembly GCF_020215705.1). Classification (GTDB taxonomy): domain Bacteria; phylum Actinomycetota; class Actinomycetes; order Streptosporangiales; family Streptosporangiaceae; genus Nonomuraea; species Nonomuraea aurantiaca. The sequence goes on from NZ_JAIWNB010000022.1 coordinate 129,037, forward strand.
ACGGTGAACGCCATCGCCCCCGCCGCCCGCACCCGCATGACCGAGGAGGTCTTCGCCGAGACCATGGCCGCGCCGGATTCCGGCTTCGACACGATGCACCCGGCGAACGTGTCACCACTGGTCGTCTGGCTCGGCTCGACGGCGTCGGAGGCGGTGACGGGCCGGGTGTTCGAGGTGGAGGGCGGAGTGATCTCCCTGGCCACCGGCTGGACCCACGGCCCACGCGCGGATCGCGGCGCCCGCTGGTCCCCCGCCGAGGTGGGCGACGCAGTCGCGAAGCTCTTGAAAGACGCCCCCGACCCACTGCCCGTCTACGGCACGAGCCCGCCTCCGTCGTAAGGCCGGTCTCCGATGTGAGCTCCCGCCTGTAGCGCAGCCCCGTTTCCGTCCGTGCGGCCCGTTCACGGCGTGAGACCCGTCTCCGGTGCCAACCCGCCTCCGTCGTGAGGCCCGTCTCCGACGTGAGGCCCCGCCTGTGGTGCAGGCCCGTCCTCCGTCATGACGCCCGTTCGCGGCGTGAGGCCCGCCTGCGGGATGTGAGGCCCGTTCACGGTGCGAGGCGGACTCCGGAACAGGCGTCGGCTACGGCTACGGCTTGAGCAGGTAGGCGCCGTCGGACAGTCGGGTGCGGATCTCGGCGGCCGTCTGTTCGGCGGTCAGGCCGCTGGAGTCGAAGGCGTGCGACTCCAGCTCACCCAGGTCGACGAACTGCTGGTACATCTGCAACACCGGCTCGGGATCCGTAAGCGCGTCAAGCCCCCGCCCGGTCGCCCTGATCAACGTCGTCTCCCGGTTGGGCCGAAGCACCACATAGTGCAGCGGCGCCCGCCGTACCTTGGCGAAGGCATCGACGAACCACGGCCCGACAACGCCATCCACCACCACGTGATAGCCGCCGTCTGCGTATCCGAACGCCGCGCCCGCCAGCACGCTCATGACGGTCTCGTTCTGCCGACGAGACTCCGCCAGGTACGGCGCGATGCCACCTCGCCGGATGAACGCCCAGAAGTCATCCGTATGCAGATGCACACTAGGCGTGACGGCATCGGCCAGCAGTCGGGCCACGGTCGACTTGCCCGCCCCCGGCGGCCCGGACACGATCACTACCTCCATGCCCACCATTGTCCGCGCCTTGACCCGACACCCCGACCCCCCCGCTGGCCGGAGCCTCAGCGAAGCGCTGATCGAGCCGTAGGAGCCAGGCGGAGGCGCTGCGGGGGAGAGGTCAGCCGGGACTCCAGTCCGGGCAGCGCCACATCCCGTTCGTCCGAGGGCCGATCGAACCGGGCGAACCACACGAACACCTGCTCCCCTGTACGTACGGGCAGGGCGGAAAAGGTGTTCTCGGCGGCCTCGGTCTCGAAGCACGCCACCGGCGGCACCCCGGCTTCACTGAGCACGGGTACGGCCTCCTTGGCGAAGAACTCGGCGAACCCGTCCTCGACGTGGTAGATCATCGCGACGTACAGCGACTCGGGCAGAACGGTTGCGCCGACGGGCGGCCGGACCGTACCGGAAAAGGGATCGAGAGAGGAGCCGGCAGTGGACCCGTGCGAGAGGCCGGAGCGACGGAGAGCGGACCCGCGTGGCACGTCGGCGGAGGGTACGGGCACTGGGCGCAGCAGCAGCACGTTGTCGGAGTCGATCATCGTCGCGTTGGCCGCGTCCCGGTTGGCCTTCCAGATCGGGCCGCCGTAGAAGGCCGTGAGGGCCGCGCGCCGAGCCTCCATGTCCGGAAACTTCCGCATCCACGGATACATGTTTGGATCGTCCAAGTCCCGGAACTGACCGACCACCCCGATCCCGGCCGCCTCCTGCCCTTCGATGAACTCGCGCTCGAACAACTCGATCAGCGTGTCTCGCCGGCCGGGACGCATCGTGTAGTTGCGCAACTCGTAAATCATGCGCGGATGCTACGAGCCGATCACTGACACCGGCTGTCAGCGACGAGGTCCCAGAAGAATGTTCTGACTTCTAAGAGTCACGGAATCGCTACGCTTAGTTATATGATCGCCTTGGCTTTGATCCTCAAAGGTCAAAGAAGGTCAACGGGGATGGCGGTGTGCTCTTGAGCCGGTGCTGCCTCACGCGAGACGCCCACCGGCGAAGGAGCTGAAGTGATCGAGAAGCTGTGCGTCACCGGTGCCGTTGTGGCAGCGGCCGCCGGCGCCATCCTGCCGGCCACCCCCGCTCACGCTGACACCTGGTCCGACGCCTGGAGCGGCAACACCTACTCGGCCCAGTCCGGAAACAGTCTCGCCGACATCGCAGCGGTCAACGAGGGTGCCGATCGGGCGACCAACGTCAACAACATCAACGGCATAGCCGCCACTGCTACCAACGGCAGCACCACGGTGACCTACATCTTCTACTGACCCCGATTCCCCCTTCCTCGCATCCGGTCGCCGCCGTCCGGCGGGAGCCCGAAGTCCATGAGAACCGTCTGGAAGGACATCGACATGATCAAGAAGTTTGGCATCGCGGCTGTCGTCGTCGCCGCGGGCACGGCCCTGCTGGCCGCTCCGGCCCATGCCGACACCGACACCAGCAACAGCAGCTCCAGCACCAACTCCGCGTCCACGCAGTCGGGCAACACCTTCGGCAATGTCCAGGCCAACAACAGAGGCACCGGCTCCAGCACCAACGTCAACAACGTCAATGGCAACGCGGCCACGGCCACGCACCGTAGCGGCGTGGGTGTGAGCACCACTTCCGACTAGTGCGGTGACGCTATGTCAGCCCGCAAACGGGGTCCGGAATGGTCGGTCTCGCGGCGTATTAGCATCGCCGGATGGCTATCTGTGCATATGCGATGTTTCACAATGTGGACGACCATGACGATGAGCGGGACGTCGCCCTGGCCGCCTGGCGCGAAGCGGGCATCGAGGGGCGTGCCGAGCAATGGGACGATCCCGCCGTCGACTGGAGCGCCTACGACGCGGTGGTCGTCCGCTCGGTCTGGGACTACCTCGATCGCCGGGGCGACTTCCTCGCCTGGGCGCGCCGGGTGGAGCGCGACACGAAGCTGCTCAACCCGGCCGCCGTGCTCGAATCCAACACCGACAAGACCTATCTCCGGGATCTGGGCGTGCCGATCGTGCCGACCCACTGGTCCGCGGAAGACCTGCCGCACTGGGAGGAGTACGTCGTCAAGCCCGCCATCTCGGCGGGTGCCCGGGACACGATCAGGACCGCCGACCGCGACCAGGCCGAGGCGCACGCCGTTGCGCTGGCGGCCACCGGGCGCACCCCCATGGTCCAGCCCTACCTCGACATGGTCGAGTTGGAGGGCGAGACCTCACTGCTGTACTTCAACCGCCGGTTCAGTCATGCCGTCCGGCGCAACCCCATGCTGTCTCCGGGAAAGACGGGCGCGGATCAGGTTCGGGCCGAACCGCGCACACCGGCCCCGGACCAGGTCGAACTTGCTGAGAAGGTGCTTGCCGCCATCCCCCAGGCCCTTCTGTATGCCAGGATCGACCTGGTCCGGCTCCCCGACGGCACCCCGGTGGTCATAGAGGTCGAGCTCACCGAGCCGTACCTGTTCCTGCGCTACGAGCCCCGCGCGGCCGCGAACCTCGCCACCGCGCTCCGCGAGCTCCTCTGAAATCCGTCTCCATGGGATGGGGGCTCAGCAGGAGATGCCGCCGTCGACCGGAATGACCGTGCCCGTGAGGTAGGCCCCGGCGCGTGAGGACAGGTAGATCGCCGCCCCGGCCATGTCGTCGGGGTGGCCGATCCGGCCCATCGGCACACTCGCCGCGATGCTCTCCCGAATGGCCGGATCATCCAGCGCGAACGCCATCATCTTCGAGTCGAACGGTCCCGGCGCGATGGCGTTCACGGTGATGTGCTCAGGTGCCAGCTGCCTGGCCAGGTGCCGGGTCAGCATGTGTACGCCGGACTTCGACGCGGAGTAGGCGAAGTTCTCCACGGACGGCACCCGGATCCCGTCGATGGACCCGATATTGATCACCCGTGCCGGATCCTCTGCCCTGGCCGCCGCCCGCAACTGCGGCAGGAACCGCTGGGTCAGGAAGAAGACCCCTTTGACGTTGATGTTCCAGAGCTTGTCGAAGGCGTGCTCCGGGTAGTTTTCCAGCGGCGCGCCCCACGCCGCGCCCGCGTTGTTCACCAGCACGTCCAGCGGCCCGTCCACGGCCGCCACCAGCGCGTCCACCCCCTCGGGCGTGGACAGGTCGGCCGGCACGGCCACGCAGCCCAGCTCCTTGGCGGTCTGCTCCACCTCGGCGACCTTGCGCGCGGAGATGTACACGGTCGCCCCGGCCTCGACGAACCCGGTCGCGATCATGCGTCCGATGCCACGGGAGCCGCCGGTGACGACGACGGTCTTGCCTTCCACCGAGAACAGCGTCATGTTCCGGAAGCATGCCATACCGACCGGTCGGTAGCCACCCGACCTCGCGAGCCTCACCGAAGGCGCGGGAGCCAGCCGACCTCGCGAGCCCTCACCGAAGGCGCGGGAGCCAGCCGACCTCGCGAGTCCTCACCGAAGGCGCGGCGCTCAGCCGGAGTCCTTCACCCACAGCCCCAGCAGGCCGCGGAAGTGCTCCACGAAGCGGTCCCTCTCGTGCGCGGGATACGTGGCCGTCACCGTGTCGACCAGCAGCCGGTCGAAGTCCGGCCCCGCCACCCAGTCCAGCACGATCTCGTCGAGATGGCGCAGCCGACTGTCGCAGAAGTCCTGGTAACGGTCGGTCTCGAAGTAGGCGTCGGCCAGCTGCCGGTAGGCCGCCAGCCGCTCCTCGTACGACCCGGTGACCGCGAAGTACTCCCGCGTGTCCAGATCAAGCCGCGGCCGCCGCCCGGTGCCCACGCAGAACACGCTCCACCGGACCAGCGCCTTGATCGCCCAGGGGAAGTAGTAGTGCAGGCTCGTCAGCGCCACGTCCGGGCAGGCGTTGGCGTAGTCGATCGGGTGCACGTCCGCACCCTTGACCAGGGTTTCGCAGGAGTTGAACTCCCACCGGAAAAACGCGTTCACCAGCCGCCCGATCGTGACCACCTCGTCGCCCACGCTCGGGGCGAGGAACTCGTGGTCCACGACGTACCGGGTGTGCATCGGCTCCTCGGGCCGGAACCGCATCACCATCGTCTCCGCCCCGATCGACAGCGAACGGGCGAACGCGTCGTAGCCCTCGACCGCCTTCTGCAGATGCATGAGCATCTCGCCGCTCTGGTCGTAGGCCCGATGGAGCTCGTCGGGGTCCCGTACCAGCGACACCCCGCGCCACGCGCCGCCGTCGTACGGCTTCATGAACAGCGGATACCCGATCCCCTCCGCGACCGCGTCAAGATCGAACGGCTGGTTGTAGCGGGACGCCGTGTAGGCGTACTTGGTGTTGTCGGGCGGGTTCTTGTACGGCACGAGCACCGTCTTCGGGACCTTCAGCCCGAGGCGCATCATGGCGCAGTAGGCGGCGTGCTTCTCCATCGACTGGAAGGTGAACGGGCTGTTCAGCAGATAGACGTCGTCCATCATGGCTATTTTCTTGAGCCACTCCCGCGGGTGGTAGTACCAGTACGCCAGCCGGTCGATCACCAGATCGTGCCGGGGCTGGTCGCGCAGGTCGAACGGCTCGATCGTGATGCGCTCCACGTCGAACTCGCCGACCCCCTTGACCGGCCCCAACCGCCTCAGCACCGTCTCGAACGCCGACGGCCAGTCCTCTTCCGTCCCCAGCAGTAACCCCACCAGACGCCTCACGATGCCCCTTCCACGTCTCCGCCCACGTTCCAGCCCACGCCTCTGCTCGAACCACGTCCGAACAACCGGGCCACGCGCTCGGGACCGTGCCGGGAGAGCCGGCGGCCACACCCGCGGGGCGGCCACCCGCACGGGGCGGGGCGGTCACACCCCCGGAAGGCGGCCGTTGCGGAAGAGGTCGACGAACCGTTGGTGGTCTTCCCGGGCCTGTGCCCCATAACGGTGCGCAAAATCCACCAACATCCCGATAAATCCGGGCCTGTCGCCGTTGACCACGGCCATGATGGACTCCTCCGTCGAGAAGTTCACCAGGTCGTGGCTCGACTCGTCGTCCGCCACCGAGTGCATGCGCGCCACCGCTCGGCCCAGATCCCGCATGATCGACCGCAGCTCCGCGGGCTCGTTGACGTCGTCCCAATCCAGGTCGGCGGAGTAGGGCGAGACCTCCGCCACCAACTGCCCCACGCCGTTCAGCGTCGTGTAGCCCAGCCACGGATCGGCGTACGCCTGCAGCGCCCGCTGCGACTCCGCGGTTCGATGCCCCTGGTGCTGGAAGTAACGGGCGACCTTCTCGTCGGGGACGTGCCGGGCCACCGCGGGCACCTGCGCCTGCTTCATGTAGAGGATGACGTCGTTCTCCAGCGCCTGCGACCGCCCCTCCAGCAGCAGGTTGTACGACGGCAGCCCCGCGGACCCGATCCCCACGCCCTTGCGCAGCGCCACGTCCTTGATCACGTGCTCGACCGGGTTCGACGGCGTGGGCAGCGTCGTCAGGTAGTCCGCGAACGCGGCCGTCACGGACTCACGGGTCGCCGCGTCGACGGGCTCGCGCCCGTCCATGATCGCGAACCGCCGGTCGTAGTCGTCGATCAGGGTCTCGACGTCCAGCATCGCCACGCGCGTGCTCAGCCGGGCCGTCTGGAGCACCCGGTGCAGCACGCCGGTGGTGGTGTCGAGCGTGAGCGACCCGATCGCGTCGTCCCCGCCGCGCGCGATGCCGCCCAGCTCGGCCAGGTACGCGCTGGCGAAGTCGCTCACGAGCCCGCTGATCGCGTCGTCCGACAGGGCCTTGGCGTACCCGATCAGCGCCACGCTGGCGGCGAACCGCTTGAGGTCCCAGACGTACGGTCCCACGTACGCCTCGTCGAAGTCGTTGACGTTGAAGACCAGCACGCCTGAGGCGTTCATGTAGGTGCCGAAGTTCTCGGCGTGCAGGTCGCCGTGGATCCATACGCGGCTGGTCGGTTCGTCAAGGTAGGAGGGGTCCGCGAAGCCTTCGGTGAGGTCCGCGTAGAACAGGCAGGCGCTGCCCCGGTAGAACGCAAAAGGGGAGGCCGCCATTTTCCGAAATTTCCGCCTGAACGCCGCGGGGTCTCGCTTGATCGACTCGCCGAACTCCGTCATGAGGACATCTAGCAGGTGGGAAGCGCGTGTGCCCATGTCTCGGACCTTAAGTCTTCCCAGCTCGCGCGCCTACCCTGCTCTTTCCCTGTCAGGGTGGACGCCTGAAGATCGATAGGGTGCGCCGGTGGGAGACAGCTACGAGCTCGTGCTGACGATGGACCTTCGCGCCGACCTCGGCGACGACGAGCTCGCCGAGCTGCGCTGGCATGTGGGGCAAGGGCCACGACCTGAGCGGCTGCCGATCGGCACCGGCGACTACTTGGCGGCCTATCCACTCGGTGACCCCGACGACCCCGACTGCGAGTGGGAGACCGTCGATCCGGAGCCCGTGTTCGCGCGGCGCTTCCCCGCCATGCGCGTGGGCGGGGCACTTGTCGCGGAGCTGGTCGAGAGGAAGCAGGCGCAGGGCTGGGCGCTGACGGTACGCCAAGAACTCCACCCCTGGGAGGAGACCTGACGCTAGACCACGGCCCGCCCTTGTCGTACGGACGGCAAACCGCGGAAGCCCGCGACCGCGAGGACGGTCACCATGACGACCAGCGCCACGCACTGGCTCACGCTGGACACCCACAGCGCTGAAGGCCCCAGGCTCAGGTAGCTGTTGTCCATCAACGACAGTCGCGACGGCAGCATCAACGTCCCGAGGATCGCCAGCGCGAGCGGCACGTACGCGGGCAGGTCGCGCGCGAGGCAGACGATCCCGGCCACCACGAGCACCACCGTGGCCAGACCCATGAGGTCCACCCACGGCCACAACAGCGGCACCTTCCCCAACGCGGGCGCCAGGAGGGCAAGGACGACGGCCCTCAGCAGCAGCCCGGCGGCCAGCGGCAGGACGGTCGGTCGCCACGCCCGCCGCACCGGCGGGACGTCGTCGTGGAAGCCGACGAGCAGGGCCGCCAGCGGTACCACGACATCCAGTGCCGGCGGCACCACGTCCAGAGGCACGAACAGGCTGGTCAAGCTCTGCCAGGCGGCGAGCTCGGCCAGGGCCGCCGCGCCGGCCGCGAGCGCCACCGGCTTGGCCGTCCGGACGTGACCGCGCATCAGCAGGACGAACGCCGGCATCCAGAGGGCCGCCGCGAGCACACCGAGTGGCCGCGTCATCGAGCCGGGCGTCATGAAGGCGAGGGAGGCGAGGGTGAAGGTGCCGGCCGCCGCGTGGAAGGCGAGCCCCAGTGTCGCCACCAGCCTGACGGCCGCACCCCAGGCGACGAACCGGGGCGTCGCGCCCGCCGCGCCGACCCGTACGCGCATCGAGAGGGCGAGCACACTGGCGATCTCGTCCCAGCGCGGCCGGGGGTTCTCCTCATCGGGCACGTCGCCGGAGAACTCCATGAACGCGGCCACCATCTCCTCCTCCCGCTCGGCCCGGTAGGAGCGGGGGAGCAGTCGCAGGACGGTGCGGTAGCGCTGTTCGAGCAACTCGTTCACCAGGCACCTCCGGCGATCGCGGTGGCTGTTCCGGGGAGCAGGCGGGCGGTCCGGTCACGGAGGCGGGTGGTCGCCGCGCGGGCGTTGGCCGCCATGCGGGCCGCCTCCTCCTCCAGGGCCCCCGCCCCCGAGTCCGTCAGCCGGTAGTAGCGGCGTAGCCGCCCCTGTGCCACTTCCTCCCGGTCGAGCGCCACCAGCCCCTCCCCGGCCAGCCGGTCCAGGACGCCGTAGAGGGAGCCGATCTTGAGCTGCACCCGCCCGCCGGACAGTCGATCGACCTCCTGGACGATGCCGTAGCCGTGCCGCGGCTCGTCCACCAGCGCGGTGAGCGCCAGGAACATGGGCTCCGTTATATTCACCAGCCCACTATATCCTGTCGCTCAGGATATAATCACGGATGCTGGGAGGAGACGGAGACGACCTCGCCGGTCATGTACGAGGAGTAGTCGCTGGCCAGGAAGACGATCACGTTCGCCACCTCCCACGGCTCCGCCGAACGCCCGAACGCCTCCGCGGCCGCCAGCTCCGCCAGCAGCTCCTCGCTGGTCACCTTCGCCAGGAAGGGGTGGACGGCCAGCGAAGGCGCCACCGCGTTGACCCGGACGCCGTGCTCGGCGGCCTCCAGCGCGACGCACCTGGTCAGCGCCATCACCCCGGCCTTGGCCGCCGCGTAGTGCGACTGCCCCCGCTGCGCCCGCCAGCCGATCACGGAGGCGTTGTTCACGATCACCCCGGAGCCCTGGGCGATCATCTGCTTCAGCGCGGCCCTGGTGCAGCGCATGGTGCCGTTCAGAGTGACGTCGATGACGGTGTGCCACTGCTCGTCGGTCATCTCGGCCAGTGACGCCGTACCACCGAGCCCGGCGTTGTTGACCACCACGTCCAGCCGCCCGTGCGCCTCCACCACCGCGTCGAACAGCGCCAGCACCTGGGCCTCCGACGTCACGTCGCACGGCACCGCCAGCGGTTTGACGCCGGTGAGCTCGGTCAGCGAGTCGGCGGCGGCGGACAGGCGGCGCTCGTGCCGGTCGCTGACGACGATCGTGGCCCCCTCCTCGGCGCAGCGCTTGGCCGTCGCGTAGCCGATCCCGGCCCCCGCCGCGGCCGTGACCAGCGTGACCTTGCCGTCGAGCAGCCCGTGCGCTCTCGGATAGGGCGGTGCCATGGTGCTCCGATCGAAGAGAGGGCCGTCAGCGGGGGAGTCCCAGGGTGCGCTCGGCGATGATGTTCCGCTGGATTTCGCTGGAACCGGCATAGATCGTGTCCGCCCGGCTGAAGAGATACAGCCGCTGGAGGTCGTTGAGCTCGCCGTCGCGGGCGACAAGTCCGGACTTGTGCTGTACGGCCTGAGCCAGCTCGCCCAGCCGGCGATGCCACTCCGACCAGTACAGTTTGGCGATCGACGCCACCGGCCCCGGCTCGGCCCGCAGCGCGTTGAGCCGCATGATCTCCAGCTCCAGCCACGATCGCACCAGTCGGTCGCGCAGCACCGGGTCGTCGGCCGCGCCCGTACGCTCGGCGACCTCGATCACCCGGGCCAGCTCCCGCCGGAACCCGATCTGCTGCCCCAGCGTGGAGACGCCCCGCTCGTAGCCGAGCGTGGCCATCGCGACGCGCCACCCGTCGCCGGGCGCCCCCAGCACGTTTTCGGCCGCGGTCCTGGCCCCGTCGAAGAACACCTCGTTGAACTCCGACGTCCCGGTCATCTGCACGATCGGCCGTACCTCGACGCCGGGCTGGTCCATGGGCACCAGCAGGTACGACAGCCCACGGTGGCGCTGGGAGCCCGCTTCCGTACGGCAGAGCACGAAGCACCAGTCGGACACATGGGCCAGTGACGTCCACACCTTCTGCCCGGTGATGACCCATTCGTCGCCTGCCAGGTGCGCCTTCGTCTGCACATTGGCCAGATCGGAGCCGGCCTCCGGCTCGGAGTAGCCCTGGCACCACAGCTCGTCGCCCCGCTGGATCGGTGGCAGGAAACGGGCCTTCTGCGCCTCGGTGCCGAACTCCAGGATCGTCGGCCCGATGAGTCCCTCGCCGATGTGGCCCACGCGGGCGGGGGCGTCGGCCAGGGCGTACTCCTCGTGGAAGGCGACCTGGTCGGCGAGCGAGGCGCCGCGGCCGCCGTACTCGACGGGCCAGCCCAGGCAGGTCCAGCCCGCCTTGCCGAGATGGCGTTCCCAGGCCAGCCGTACTTCGTGACCTTCGTGCTCGCGCCCGGGGCCGCCCAGGCCGCGGGCGTACGCGAAGTCGCCGGTGAGGTTCTCGGCCAGCCAGGCGCGCGCCTCCTCACGCAGGCTCAAGGGAACACCGTCAGCCGGGCTCAACGAAGCCGCCGTAGCCGCCGCGAAAGAACAGCAGCGGGCCGCCGTCCGCGTGCGTGTCGAGCTGGAGCACCCGGGCCACCACGATCACGTGGTCACCCGCCATGTGCTCGGCCTCGACCGCGCAGTCGAGCCAGGCCAGGGTCCCTTCGAGCACCGGATTGCCGCCGGGCGAGCCGGTCCACCGCAGCCCGGCGAACTTGTCGCCGCCCCGGCTCGCGAGCTGGACGCAGACGTGCTGCTGGTGCTCGGCGAGCACGTTCACGGTGATGACCTTGGCGCCGCGCACCTTGGGCCAGCTCGTGCTCGTGTGCGCCACGCAGAACGCGACCAGCGGCGGGTCCAGCGACACCGAGGTGAAGGAGTTGGCCGCCAGGCCGCATGGCTCGCTGCTGGCCGGGTCGAGGGCGGTGATCGCCACCACACCGGTGGCGAACCTCCCCAGCACCGACCTGAACCTCCGGCTGTCGAGCTGGCCGTTGCCGCTCTCGTGGGACTGGCCGTTCGGCATCGAGGCTCCGTTGAGAGTCCTGCGCTGGTACGGCACCGGGGGGCCGCCACAGCCGTCCGGCGTGATCAGCCGGGCAGCGTGTGTGCTCATGGTCTCCTCCTCATCGCCGTCTGCATCGTATCTTACCAAGCGCTTGCTTGGACGGTAGGCGTGCGACGGAAAAGGTGTCAAGCGAAATGCCAGGCATACGCCTCGTTTGACATATGTGGACGGTCCGGCCTAGCGTTTCAGGATGGCCAAGCGCTTGCTTGAGTTCCGGGACCGTACGGCTGTGGTGGGCGTCGGGTACACGCCCTTCACCAAGGACTCGGGAGTCAGCACGCTCACCCTGGCCTGTCGCGCCATCCTGGCCGCCCTCGACGACGCCGGCCTCGGCCCCGGCGACGTCGAGGGCCTCGCGACCCATCGCGTGGGCGACTCGGCGGCCCCGTCCCTGGTGGGGCCCGCGCTCGGTCTGGCCGATCCGAGCTGGTACCTCGACCAGTTCGGCGGCGGCAGCGTCTCGCACGCGGTCGTGGCGCAGGCGGCGCTGGCCGTGGCGGCCGGCGTGGCGGAGACCGTCGTCTGCTACCGCGCGATCAACGCCCGGTCGGAGTTCCGCATGGGCGGCACCGGCCGGGGCCTGCCGGTCAGCCCCGAGGTGCAGTATCAAGCGCCCTATGGCTATTTCGCGCCGCCCCAGCAATACGCGATGTACGCCCGCGCCCACATGCAGAAATATGGCACTAAAGCGGAGCATTTCGGGCAGCTGGCCGTGACTCAGCGGGCGAACGCCGTCAAGAACCCCCGTGCTCTCATGCGCACGCCCATCACCCTCGACGACTACCTGGCCAGCAGGTGGATCGCCGAGCCGTTCCGCCTGCTCGACTGCTGCCTGGAGACCGACGGCGCGTGCGCCCTGGTCATCACGACCGCCGACCGCGCCCGCTCCCTGCGCCGCGCGCCGGTGCTGATCTCCGGCGCGGCCTGGGGCGGCGGCGACTCGCACCTGTCCGGCGGCCGGGCCGACCCCACCACCACGGCCGCCGCCGCGCTGGCCCCGCGCCTGTACGCCCAGGCCGGGCTCGGCCCGGCCGACATCGACGTGGCGCAGCTGTACGACTGCTTCACCTACTCGGTGATCGTCCAGCTGGAGGACTACGGCTTCTGCGCCAAGGGCGAGGGTGGGCCGTACGTCGCCTCGGGTGCCACGGCCCTCGACGGAGCGCTCCCGGTCAACACGCACGGCGGCTTCCTGTCGGAGGGCTACGTCCACGGCGTCAACCACATAGCGGAGGCCGTCTCCCAGCTCCGCGGGGACGCGGGCGACCGGCAGGTCGCGGGCGCCGAGGTGGCCCTGTCGACCGCCCAGCCCGGCTACATCCTGCCCGCCACCTCGGCCCTCCTGCTCAGAAAGGGCTGACCCATGCCCGAACGGTACGGCAGACCGCCCCAGGGCGTGCGGCCGACGCCTGATCGCGACTCCAAGGACTGGTGGGCCCGGCTGGCCGGCCACGAGTTCGCGGTCCAGCGCTGCGACACCTGCCACACGGCCCGCTTCCCGCCCAGGGCCTTCTGCCCGGTCTGCCGTACCGAGGACTGGCGCTGGGCGGCCGTCGAGCCGGCGGGCACGGTGGAGAGCTGGATCGTCAACCGCCGGCCGTTCATGCCCGGAGCGAGCGAGCCGTACATCGTGGTGCTGGTCCGGCTCGCCGCCGTGCCCGGCTGCCTGATCCACGGCGGATGGGACGGCGATCGCGAGCCCGAGTACGGTCAGGCGGTCGAAGGGGTGTACGCGGACATGGGCGATGACCTGGCACTGCTCAATTGGCGGCCGACTGAGTGGCACGCATCCCCGTGAAATCCTTCGCGGCGCCACCAAGTCAGGAACGATAGGTACCAATGGGCCAGAAGGCCAATCCCGGTCCGGCCGCCTGATCCCTGCGGCCGGCCACGCCTACCGGACACCGGCGGGGCTCTACCGGGGTCGGTCCATGGCGCGGGTATGACTTGGCGCGAAGAATGGTGGTAAAAGGCGCGAAGCGCCGTAAATCATGAGAAAAAGGAGGAACGCGCGCCCTGGCGGGCGTGGGGGACCCGCCAGGACGCGCTTCCTGCCCCGTGTGCGGCGACGCCAGGACTCCGGCGAGGGATGGAGTCCTAGGTCGAGTGTTCGCACACGGAGTTCATGGGGGAGCGACCCTCTTGCGAGGACTCCGGATGTCGGTAGTGGTCTGCGATGCGTTGGGCCGCACCGAGGGGGTCATCGATGGGATGTGAGACGGTGGCGCCCTCCTCATTCCAGATGAAGGAACCGTCTGTGCTCCACGCAGTTACCTCGGTCAACACGGATAAAACGGACATGCCACGGTTGTTGCTCTGGTAGGTGTTGCTGAGTCCCTGGCGCGGCAACGCGTAACGCAGTAAACGTGTTGCTTCACAAGGGTCTTGCCAGGGCAGGTATGGCGTACCCGCGTGGACCGGTAACACCGGGCCCTCACCCCCTCACCGGCCTTTCGATGGATTTGTACCAACGATTGGATGATGCGGCTGTCAATGGCCATCGGTCAAGGGGTTGTGGCCTGTTAGAACCAGATCGTCTAAATTGTTGGAACAAAAGGGGTGAAAGTGGCAAGGTCGGTCCTGTACCAGCTGGTGGCCTCGGAGCTGAGGAGAGCCATCTACTCCGGTGTACTCGGCCCCGGGGCGCAGCTGCCGACCGAGGCGCAGCTCATGGAAGACCATGGGGTGAGCCGCAACACCGTCCGACTCGCCCTAGGGGAGCTGGTCAACGAAGGGTTGGTCACGCGAACCCCGCGGCGTGGCACGGTCGTCCGGGACCGCCGGCCGCTGCTGATCTACCCGCAGCGAGAGCTGGAGCCGCAACCGTCCGGCGAGCTGCGAGAGGCCTTCGCCTTCGCCGTGACGCAGGAAGGTCGTGCCCCCAGCCAGTACATAGAGGTCTTGACCGTCTCTCCGGTCGAGGAGATCGCCAGCCGACTCGAGCTGGCCGAAGGCGAACTGGCCGTCGTACGGCGGCGTCTGCGGTTCGTCGACGGGCAGCCGTACAACACCAATGATTCCTATTTTCCACGTGACCTGGTGGCCAGCACGGAGATCGCCCGGCCGGGCGACATTCCGCGGGGGGCGAACCGGGTCCTGGAAGAGCTCGGTCACGAGCAGGTGCGGGTGGTGGATGACATCTGGGCGCGGATGCCCAACCAGGAAGAAGTCGAGCGTCTCCAGTTGGAGCTCGGCACACCGGTCGTGGTCTACGTCCGCGTTGGTTACGACAACGGCGACATGCCAGTGCGTGTCGCGGTGTCGGTGCTCCCCGCCGACAAGCACTTGATCAGATACGAGCTCGATCGCCGCTGAGCGAGCTCGGTTGGGGGTGATCCCACCGGCCGCCTAAGACGAGCCTCCCGCCTCGCTGGGCAGAGGGAGTCCTGCGCACTCCCTTCATGCGCGATTTATCGATAGATGTCGCCTCAAACCCCCCATGCGACCCAGCGCGCGCTCCAACCATTACGTTCTGTGGCTGCATGGACACCCGATGTAATGAAGGGCTGAACCGTGCTTTCGAACACCCTGCTCCATCCGCTCGCTCTCCGCCGGGCCGACGCCTCCGATCTGCCGGGCGTCCTGACCCTGCTCGCCGACACGGCCGAATGGCTGTACTCCCAGGGCGTGCGGCAGTGGCCGCGCGGCGGCTTCGGGCCCGAGCGGATCGAGCCCCTCATCGCCGAGCGGGTGCTCTACCTCGTGGACGACGAGCTCCGGTATCTCGACCTGGATGACGAGGCCCCGCCCGTCGCCACGATCGCCCTCGACGACCACGCCGACCCGGAGTTCTGGCGCCGATCCGACGACCCGGGCGCCGCCATGTACGTGCACAAGCTCGCCGTCGCCCGGCCCTGGGCCGGCTTCGGCCTCGGCGACGCCCTGCTGGACTGGGCGGGCTCCGCGGCGCACGCCTCCGGGCTGCGTAAGCTCCGGCTCGACTGCGCCAAGAACAACCCGCGGCTGCAGGACTACTACCGGCGCCGCGGCTTCCGGCACGTGCGGACGGTCGATCTGCCACACCGCTCCTCGGGCGCCCTCTTCGAGCGGCCCGCGGAGGAGGCCGCCACGACGGCCTTCCGCGACCTCACCGTCGCCGAGCTGATCGGCGTCTGACGCCCTGATCGGCCTCGGCCGCCACGGCCGTGCCCTGCTCCCCGGTGGGGCACGGCCCCAGCCGCGTTCCCGCCCAGGTCACCTGGCGCTTTCCGGCACAAAGGGACACAGCACCATATAACCTCTCCAGCATGACCGGATCCCTCCTAGAGGTGATCGCGCTGAACGTGCGCGACGCCGTGGCCGCTGAGCAGGGCGGAGCCGACCGTCTGGAGGTCGTCGCCGACATGGGTGCCGACGGGCTCACCCCCGCTCCGGAGACGGTCGCCGCGATCGCCGCGGAGTGTCCGTTGCCCCAGATGGTGATGCTGCGCTGCGCGGCGAACTTCACCGCCGACGCCGAGGTGCTCGACCGGCTCCGTCTCGACGTCAAGGCGCTGGCCCAGGCGGGCGCCGCGGGATTCGTGTTCGGCTTCCTCGATGACGCGGGTGTCGTGGACCTGGCGGCCACCGAGGCGCTGATCCACGCGGTGTCGCCGCTGCCGTGGACCTTCCACCGGGCCGTCGACCACGCGGCGGACGTACAGGCGTCGTGGCGGGCGGTGCGGTTGCTGCCCAACCTGGCCACGGTGCTCACCGCGGGCTCGCCCGCCGGCGTGCGGTTCGGGCTGCCGCTGCTCAAGAGCCGGGCCGACGCGGGCGACGGCTCGATCATCCTGGCGGGCGGCGGGCTCAAACCGGCCTACGTGCCGTCGCTGCTGGACTACGGCATCCGTGCGTTCCATGTGGGCTCGGCCGTACGGGAGAGCTGGTCACAGCCGGTCGACCAGCGCCGCGTCCGTCAGTGGCGCAGCCTGGTCGACCGCGACTGATCCGAGGGTCGTCGGGCGGGCTCAGCTCGGGAGCGCCGCGTCGGCGCGGCGGAGCGCGGCGACGAGGGTCTTGATCGTGGCCGGCTCGTCCATGACGCCGCCCCCGGCCGCGCGCCGCTCCTCCCAGGCCCGCACCCGATCCCGGTAGGAGTCGTAGCGCGCCAGGTGAAAGGCGTAGACCGTGGCGAACCGGCTCACCAGGTGTGAGGGGTGCATGTCCCAGCCCTGGTAGAAGCCGTGTCCCAGCGAGTGCCGGACGAGCTCGGCGTGCCGCCGCCACAGCGCGTGCACGTCCGCGGCCGATCCGGAGGCGGGAGAGGCGGCCAGCGAGCCGTCGGAGAGCTCGACCCCCGTGCCCGCGAACGCCGTCCGCATCACGTGCCGGGCGTGGTCGCAGGCCGGATGGTCGAGCCGTTGCTCGTGCGGCGGCAGCCCGAGGGCGGCCGTGTAGTCGAACACCCCGAAGTGCGCGGCCGCCAGCCGCCCCCCGAACGACTCGGCCAGCTCACCGCGCAGGAACAGCACGGTCTGTGGCGCCTCGACCTGGATCTCGAACCGCAGCCGGACGTCCAGCTCCCGTTCGAGCCGCTCCAGGAAGCCGCAGAACTGCCCCAGATACGACTCCATCAGCACCTTCGGGAAGGTGACCACGAACCCCGGGGGCAGCTCGCCCACCCGTTCGACGACCCCGGTGACGAACCCGTCGAGCGTCCGCACCGACCGCCCGGGGTCCCCGTCGGCGAACGACTTGACCCGCAGCCCCCACCGGCGCGGCAGCGCTCCGGCCGCCCGCATCGCGGCCACGGCCACGACGGCCTGCTCCACGTGGCCGTCCTCGTCGCCGGGCCGCCCGCCGTACCCGTCCTCGAAGTCGATCCGCAGGTCCTCGATCGGCTCGCGGGCGAGCTTGCGCAGCACCCTTTCGTGTACGTCCCGCGCCGGCGCCCCGGGCGGCCCGAACACGCCGGCCAGCTCGTCCGGGCCGCTCAGATGCTCCTTGACCAGGTCGAGCGCCTGCGCGCCCCACCCCGCGACCGTGCTCGGCGACACCCGGTCGGCCGGGACGTAGACGGTGTGCACGGGCTGCCAATCCGGCCGCCAACCCGGCTCGGCGGCCGGATAGCGGGCCCGCTGGAGCCGGTGGGCCTCGGCGAACCCTGGCAGGGACTGGTCGGTCACGGTTACACGCATGCCGTCAGGGCCGGCAGGCCCGCAGCATGGCCTCCAGGCCGGCCAGCTTGACCCGCTCGCCGCGGCCCAGCGACTTGGCCAGGGCGCCTTCGGCCGCCTCGATGGCCAGCCACTCGTCGTAGGTCACCGGCCGTACGCCTCTGTCGTCCAGCAGCGCGTCGATGGGCGCCGACCGTAGCCGATCGCGGCCGGCCAGGTCGGCCAGCAGGGTGCGGACCGTTTCCGCCGCGTCCGACTTGTTGGTGCCGATCACGCCGGTGGGACCGCGCTTGAGCCAGCCCGCCACGTATTCGCGCTCACGGATCCGGCCGGCCTCGTTGGGCACGGTCATCGACCGCTCGTCGAACGGCACCCCCGGCAGGGGGACGCTCTGGTATCCGACCGAGCGCAGCACCATGCCGACCGGGATCGTCTCGAACTCGCCCGTCCCGACCACCCGGCCCTCCTCGGACAGCCGGGTGCGTTCGAGCCTGAGCCCCTCCACCCGGCCGGTGCCGAGGATCTCCACCGGGCGCAGCCAGAAGCGCACGTCGAGGCGGCGCGGGCGGCCGACGGGGGCGCGGGCCGCCCAGGAGCGCAGGACGTCGATGTTGCCGCGGATCTGCCGGGGGAAGTCGCCGCCCAGCACCACGGCCTCCTCCTCGCGCACGCAGACGTCGGCGTTCGCCAGCTCGCCGAGCTCCCGCAGCTCCTTCAGCGTGAACTTGGCGTGCTCAGGACCCCGGCGGCCGATCATGTGGATCGCCTTGACCTGGCTCTCCCCGAGCCGTTCGAGCACGTCGTGCGGTACGTCCGTGGAGCTGAGCTCCTCGGCGGTCTTGGCCAGGACGCGGACCACGTCGACGGCCACGTTCCCGACGCCGATGACCGCGATCTCGGGGCTGTCGAGGGTGAACATGGAGGCGGAGACGTCGGGATGGCCGCAGTACCAGTTGACGAAGTCGGTGGCGGCCACGCTGCCCGGCAGGTCCTCGCCGGGGATGCCGAGCTTCCTGTCGACCATCGCGCCCGTGGCGTAGACGACCGCGTCATAGCTGCTCAGCAGGTCCTCGACCGACAGGTGCTCGCCGAGCGTGACGCCGCCGAGGAAGCGGACCTCGGGGAGTTCGAGCACCCGGCGCAGGTAGTTGGCGATCGACTTGATCGAGGTGTGGTCGGGCGCGACGCCGTAGCGGACGAGCCCGTAGGGAGTGGGCAGCCGCTCGACGACGTCGACCTGCACGTCCTCCTGCGCCTGTTTGACCAGGGCCTCGGCCGTGTAGATACCGGCAGGGCCCGACCCGATGACCGCCACGCGCAACGTCACGCTGCCTCCTCTATGTGGGCGATTCTGTTACACGGGGCATGCGTCCCACCAGTGCAACCCGGCACTGTGATCGATGTATCCCCGATCGCCGGTACGAATGAACCCATCTTTCGCGAATGGGGCGGCAGCGCCTTCAGGAGGCGGACGCGCGGGCGCGGAGGGCCATCTTGTCGATCTTGCCGTTGGCGTTGGCCGGCAGAGCTTCGACCACGATGACCCGCTTCGGCACCTTGTAGTTGGACATGTTGTCCTTCGCCCAGGCGAGCAGCGTGCCCGGATCGACCGCCATCCCCGGCCTGGGCACCACGTACGCCCAGCCGGCCTCGCCGGAGACCGGGTCGGGCACGCCGATCACGGCCGCCTGCGCCAGTGAGCCCTCACGTAACAGCAGCGACTCCACCTCGGCGGGCGAGACGTTGAAGCCGTTGACGATGTAGAGCTCCTTCTTGCGGTCCACGATGGCCAGATTGCCCGCCGGGTCGAGCACGCCGATGTCGCCCGTGTGCAGCCAGCCGTCCCGATCGACCACCTCGGCGGTCTTGCCGGGTTCGCCCCAGTAGCCGCGCATGACCCCGTACCCGCGCTGCAGGATCTCCCCGCGCTCCCCGGCGGCCACCTCCTTGCCGTCGTCGTCGACGATCCGCACCTCGATGCCCGGCACCGCCCGGCCGGTCGTCGCGGCGATGACCTCGATCGGGTCGCCGGCCCTGGTCATGGAGACGACCGTGCCCTCCATCAGGCCGTACGCGTTGATCATCCGCTCCAGCCCGACCCGTTCGACCAGGCGGGTGATCAGCGCGGCCGGTACGGCGGCGGCGCCGCAGATGGCCACGCGCAGCGACGAGACGTCCCAGTCGGCGCGGTCCAGCTCGTCGAGCAGCCGGTGGAACAGCGTGGGCGGGCCCGCCAAGATGCTCACTCGGCCTGCCGAGATCAGGGACATGAGGGCGTCAGGGGTGAAGACCCTGATCGGCATCATGGTCGCCCGGCGGAGCACGCAGGCGATCAGCCCGGCGTTGAGGCCGAAGCCGTGGCTGAACGGGGCGATCACCGGGTAGCGGTCGTGCTCGTCGAGGGTGACGATCTCGGACCAGTCCCAGTAGCCGCGCAGGACCTGGGCGTGGTCCAGCATCACGCCCTTGGGGGTGCCGGTGGTGCCGGAGGTGGACATGATCTCGCACAGATCGCCGGGCCGTACGGCCAGCGCCCGCTCCTCGACGTCCGGCGGCTCCGTGCGGAGACTTCGCCCGGGGCTCAGGACGTGGCGCGGGGCGGCGCCCGGCGGCAGGAGATCGGCGAGCACCACGCCGGGCGGGCCCTCGCCCGTGACCAGCACCTCGGCGCCGGTCTTCTCGATCATCGCGGCCGCCTCCAGGCCCTTGGCGCGCGAGGAGAGCGGCACGATCACCGCGCCGGCGTCCCAGATGCCGAAGGCGTGCGTCACCCAGTACGGATCGTTCACGCCCCAGAGGGCCACCCGGTCGCCCGGCCGGACGCCGAGCTCGATCAGCTCGTGCGCGACGCGGGCGGCTCCGGCGCGGAGCCCGGCCATGGTGACGCGCGTGTCGCCGTCGACGATCACCACCGCGTCGGGATGACGGTCCGCCTGGTCGCGGAGCATGCGGGGGAGCGTCCCCCAGTCCGGCATCGGTCCCATCGGTTCGCGCCTCCTGCTCCACAGGCCGAGCGCCCGGCTGTCGTACGGACCTCGGCTCCCGTACGGACCCTGGACGGGCGGGCGGCTACACGATGAGCGCCCGGTCGCGGCCCAGGTGGTGGCCGCGCAGGTCGGTCAGCACGCCGGGGCTCGGCGTCTCGGCGATCTCCGGCGCGATCTCCACGCCGAGCGCGATCGGGGTGAGCCCCTGGATCGCCTGCTGGATCCGGTTGCGCCACATCGGGTTGCGCACGAGACTCTCCCTCCCGAACGTGACGGTGAGCACCGCCGCGTCGAGCGTGCCCTGCCTGCTGATCGCCAGCTCCCACCTGGACACGCCGTCGATCTTGGCCAGGGCCTTGTCGATCCGCGGCAGCGACAGCCACACGCCCCGCACCAGCACGTGCTCGCCGACCGTGTGGACGGGAGCGGGCAGTCCGGGATCGGCCGCGGCCGAGTCGGTACGCACCACCTGGCCCGTACGCAGGACGGCGTCGCCGAGCGCCGAGTGGCCGTGGGGCGTGATCACCAACTCGGCCACCCCTGACGGCTCCGACGGCCGCAGCACGTCCTTGGTCAGCGCGGCCAGGTGCAGCAGGCCGTCCGCCAGCGGGGTGAGCGGGTCGCCCTCCGCCGCCCGCCAGGCCAGGGCGCCGCCGCCGAACGGGTCGGCGTACACCTCGGTCACGTGGGCGTCGAACTCGCCCGCCAGGTGGCTGAGCGTCCGCTTCGAGGCGATCTCCCCGGTCAGGACGATGTGCCGCAGCCCCAGGTCAAGGGGGTCCAGCAGGAACTCCAGGTGCAGCCTGGCCAGCAGGTCCATCGCACCCGTGGGGGTGGCGACCAGCGTGGTGGCCCCCAGGGTGGACAGCGTGTGGATCAACCGCATGCGGCCTCGCGGCCCCACCGAGGCGGCCGCCGACGCCACGTCCGCCGCGGCGGCGGCCCAGAGCGCGCCCGCCGGTTCGGCCAGCGCCACCACGACCCGGTCGCGGTCGCCCACGCCCGCCGCCCGCAGCGCCGCGCCGGTCAGCTTCTCCGCCGCCGCGCGGTCGCCGGGCGCCAGCGGGAAGGCGCTGGAGGCGTCGGGGGCGACCTGCAGCAGCCCTGTCGCGGACCGCGCGCCCGCACGGAGATCGTCCCGCGTCAGCCACCGCGCACCGGCGGGCTCAGGGCTGGTCACTTGGTCACCTCGGTCATGAACAGCTTCATCGCCTCGCAGACCCGTCCGTGCGCCAGCCCGCCCACCTGCGCCTGGATGATCAGATCCGTCGCCCCGGCCTCCGCGATTCTGGCCAGCGCCTTGCGCGAACCCGCCACGTCGTCCACCACGACCATCAGGTGCTCTCGCAGCGTCGCCATCGCCTCCTCGGGCGGCATCCCGGCCGCGAGCTGGCCGAGGACGCGATGGGTGGCGTGCCGGGCGTCGTAGTAGTCAGGCGGGGTGACGAGATTGACCTGCCGGCGGATGTACCAGAGGACGGCGTCGGCGGCCGCCTCGTTGGCCTGGTCGCGGGTGGGCGCGACGAACCAGGGGATCATCAGCGCGACCCGGCGGGAGGCGGGGTCGAACCCGGCGGCGGCCAGGCGCTCGCGGTATTGGGCGATGTCGGCGGCCACGTCGTCGATGCCCTTGACCATGGTCATGCCGAGCAGGTTGTAGCCGTGGTCGGCCGCCGCCAGATAGCCCTCCAGCGACGTCGAGGCCACCCAGACCGGCGGATGCGGCTGTTGCACGGGGCGCGGGTAGACCGCCACGTCCGGGATCTCGAAGTACTCGTTCGAGCGGCTGACCGGCTCCCCGTCGGCCCGCCAGATGGCCAGCGTCGCGTCCAGCGAGTCCTCCCAGATCTGCCGGGACTTCTCGAACGGCCGCTGGAACGCCTGGTACTCCAGGGGCGAGGCCCCCCGCCCGGTGCCGAACTCCACCCGGCCGCCGCTCAGCACGTCGAGGGTGGCGACGCGTTCCGCCGTGCGGATCGGCGACTGGAACGGCAGCAGCACCACGCCCAGTCCGAGATGGATGCGCTCGGTCCGCTGGGAGATCGCGGCCAGCACGAGATCCGGCGCGGAGGAGTGGGAGAACCCCCGCGTGAAGTGGTGCTCGACGAACCAGGCGGTGTCGAAGCCGAGCTTGTCACCGAGCACGACCTGATCGATCACGTTCTGGAACGCCTGTTGCTCGACCTCGCGGGAGCGCCCGCGCACCTCCAGCTCGTAGCCCAGGCTGATCCGTAGGGACGTCATCGCGCCTCCGGCGAAAGTAGTGAACCAAGCGCTCGCTTGGTAGAGACTACCAGCACCAAAGACTTGCGGGAAGGGCGCGTTCGCGATCAGAGTGATGCACGTGAGGCGAAAGCACGCGCGAAGGCGGCCGAAAGATGGCACGCTCCCCGATATGCGGGCCGATGACTTCTCGCTCACGAGCGGGCGCACGTACGAGGCGTTCGGCCGGGTGATGGCCGCCCTCGCGACCGAGGCCGAGTTCATCGAGT
This sequence comes from Nonomuraea aurantiaca, assembly GCF_020215705.1. Lineage (GTDB taxonomy): Bacteria > Actinomycetota > Actinomycetes > Streptosporangiales > Streptosporangiaceae > Nonomuraea > Nonomuraea aurantiaca. The sequence goes on from NZ_JAIWNB010000022.1 coordinate 152,060, forward strand.
CCTGCCGCGATCTGACCTGGTGGCGTGGCGCCGACCACAGCTGGCACATCGAGTGGCGCGACGGCCCGTACGCCTCCGAGGTGGCGGCGCTGCTGGCCGAGCAGGTGCGCGCTCCCGCCTACGAGGACGAGCTCGGCACGCCCGCCGGGCCGGGCGACAGCCGGTCGGCGGTGCTCGACGTGATGGGCGTCCGCTTCGAGCTGCGGGCCATCGATCCGCTGGGCCGCGAGCGCGTACGCGACAAGCCGGGCTTCTGGCGGCTGGCCGAGGCGCTCGACACCACCCGCGCCACGAACGCCCCGCGCCCTTGGGAAACGCTATTGGGCGGTTAGCCTGGCCTGGAAGACGTGCGCGCCCAGCCGCTCGCGGTGCGCCTGCGGCGGATCGAAGAGCTGGGCGTCGGAGGTGGCCCGCTTGAGGTAGCGGTGGGCCGGATGCTCCCAGGTCACGCCGATCCCGCCGTGGACCTGGATGTTCTCGCCCGCCGCCGTGAGATACGCCTCGGTGCAGTAGGACCCGGCGATCGCCGCGAGGGCCTCCGACCCGGCCGCCGCCTGCGCCGCCGACCTGGCCGACTCCACGAGCAGCAGCAGGTCGGCCAGCTTGTGCTTGATGGCCTGGAAGGAGCCGATCGGCCTGCCGAACTGGTGGCGCAGCTTCGCGTGCTCCGTGGCCATCTCCAGGCAGCGCTCGGCCCCGCCCACCTGCTCGGCCGCCAGCGCCGCGACGCCGAGGTCGCGCACCCGGCTCCACGCCGCGCCGTCGCCCGCCGGCCGCGCCGGGACGCGGTCGAACGACAGCTCGGCCAGCGGGCGGCTCTCGTCCATGGTCCGGTGCGCCACGCGCCGCGTCGGCACCGCCTCGAACAGGAGCCCGTCCGCGTAGGCGAGCACCACGTCGCCCTCCAGCGCGTACGGGACGACGCCCGTGAGCAGACCTCCCCGGAGGGTCAGGTCGCCGTCGCCCGGCAGGACGACGGTCGCCGTCACCGATCCGTCGGCCAGCGCGGGCAGCAGCCGGCCCATCGCCGCCTCGTCGCCGCCCGCCTTGAGCGCCTCGACGGCCAGGACGGCGCTCTGCAGGAAGGGGTACGGGGACAGGGTCCTGCCCAGCTCTCCCGCCACGACCGCGATCTCGGCCGGGCCGCAGCCCGCTCCGCCGTACTCCTCCGGGACGGCGAGCCCTGCGGTGCCCAGGTCGCGCGCGAACGCCGCCCAGGGCGCGGCGGGGCGGTCGGCGAGATAGGCGCGGACGACGGAGCGCAGCTCGTCTGTGACGGTCACCGGGACAGTGTAACCAAGCGATTGCTTCGTTACATTTGGTTGGCCGAAATTTGCCTTTTCTGGACGGCCACATAATCTGGTTGTGGTATTGCGACCAGCTGAGAAGGGAGGGTTGACCAGGCAATGGCCATAAAAGAGAGCACGATCGACTACGCGGATTTCGCCGCGTACGACCGTGATCAGCGTTGCATCGAGCGCCATGTGCTGGGGGCCTTCCTCGGCGGACTGGTCGTCGGGCTCGTGGGCATCCTCGCCGCCGGCCGCGGCCCCCAATGGCTCGACCATCTCTATGACCCCTACATGTATCTGGGCCTGGCTCTGCTCGTCGGGGCGAGCGCGTCGGGCTTCGGGTGGGCGTTGCTCACCACGTTCCTGGCCTCCCTGTCCATGATCGTGGTGACCCTGGGCGGCAGCATGCTGCGCGGCGCGCCCGACATCGGCGGCGGCGGCGTCGGCGCCTCCGCGGCCGGGCTGAACTGGACGCTCTGCCTGCTGGTCGGACTGGGCCTGCTCGCCTACGTGACGAGGAGGGCGGATAGCTGGGGCGACCTGGCCGCGGGCCTCATCGGCGCCCTGCTGCTCGCCGACGTGGTCGACCGGGCGACGCCCGGCTTCATCCACAGCGACCCCGCCTTCTGGCCCGGTCCCGCGCTCGTGGTCGGCGCCCTGTCCGTCGGACTGGTGCTGGCGCTGCGCCGCGGCACGGCGGGCCGGGTGCGCGCGCTGTCGCTGGCGGCGGTGCTCGTCGGCCTGTTCGCGGTCGGAGTGGCCGGTGCGCTGGGCGGCTGGGTCCCCGTCGCGGGATAAGGCCGGGCGGCGGGTGGCTCCGAGTCGATAGCCTGTAGTCCTCTGTATCCAGGCCGAACAAGGAGTAGCCGTGTCGCTGCGCATGTCGTCGTTGTTTCTTCGCACCCTGCGGGACGACCCGGCAGACGCGGAAGTGCCGAGCCACAAGCTCCTGGTCCGCGCCGGTTATGTCCGGCGGGTGGCGCCCGGCATCTACTCGTGGCTGCCCCTCGGCAAGATGGTGCTGGAAAACGTCGCCAAGGTCGTCCGCGAGGAGATGAACCGGATGGGCGGCCAGGAGGTGCTCTTCCCCGCCCTGCTGCCGCGCGAATACTACGAGGCCACCGGTCGCTGGACCGAATACGGTGACACGCTCTTCCGGCTCAAGGACCGCAAGGGCGTCGACTACCTCCTCGGTCCCACGCACGAGGAGCTCTTCGCCGACATGGTCAAGGGCGAATACTCCTCGTACAAGGACTATCCGGTCACGCTCTACCAGATCCAGACGAAGTATCGCGACGAGGCCAGGCCCCGCGCGGGCATCCTGCGCGGCCGCGAGTTCCTGATGAAGGACGCCTACTCCTTCGACCTCGACGACGAAGGGCTCAAGCACTCCTACGAGCAGCACCGCGAGACCTACATCCGGACGTTCGACCGGCTCGGCATCGACTACAAGATCGTGTTCGCCACGTCGGGCGCGATGGGCGGCTCGGCCTCCGAGGAGTTCCTGGCGCCCACGCCGACCGGCGAGGACACGTTCGTGGCCTGCCGCTCCTGCGGCTACGCGGCCAACGCCGAGGCCGTCACCACGACCGCGCCCCCGGCCCGCGCCCTCGACGGGCTGGAGCCGCAGCGCGTCCTCGACACCCCCGACACCCCGACCATCGAGTCGCTGGTGTCCTACGTCAACGAGCACCACGGCCTGTCGATCACCGCCGCCGAGACCCTGAAGAACGTCGTCGTCAAGGTCACCACGCCCGGCTCCGACAAGGTCGAGACGCTGATCGTCGGCGTGCCCGGCGACCGCGAGGTCGACTTCAAGCGCCTGGAGGCCGCGCTGGCCCCCGGCGAGCCCGCCATCTTCGAGGCCGAGGACTTCGCCAAGCACCCCGGCCTGATCCGCGGCTACATCGGCCCGCAGATCCTGCGCGAGCTCGGCATCCGCTACCTCGTCGACCCCCGCGTGGTCACCGGCACCTCCTGGGTGACCGGCGCCAACGAGCGCGGCAAGCACGCCGCCCACGTGGTCGCGGGCCGTGACTTCGTCCCCGACGGCACGATCGAGGCCGCCGAGGTGCGCGCCGGCGACCCGTGCCCCCGCTGCGGCTCGCCGCTGTCCATCGACCGCGGCATCGAGATCGGGCACATCTTCCAGCTCGGCCGCAAATACGCCGACGCGGCCGGGCTCGACGCCCTGGGCCCCGACGGCAAGCCGATCCGCATCACGATGGGCTCCTACGGCATCGGCGTCTCGCGCGCCGTGGCGGTCATCGCCGAGCAGGCCCACGACGAGCTCGGGCTGGTGTGGCCGCGCGAGATCGCGCCCGCCGACGTGCACATCGTGGGCACGGGCAAGGACAACCAGATCGAGGCGGCCCTCCAGCTGGCCGACGAGCTGGAGTCCCGCGGGTTGCGGGTGCTCGTCGACGACCGGGCCGGGGTCTCGCCCGGCGTCAAGTTCAAGGACGCCGAGCTGCTCGGCCTGCCCACGATCGTGGTCGTGGGCCGCGGGCTGGCCCAGGGCGTGGTCGAGCTCCGCGACCGGGCCACGGGCGTCAAGGAGGAGATCCCGCTCGACACGGCCGCCGACCGCGTGCTGGCCGCCTGCGCATAACGCGAAGCACGGCTCCTCCTTCGTCCAAGGGGGAGCCGTGCTGCTCTGCCAGGGGTTGTCAGTCCATGGCGGCGGGCATGGAGATCTTGCCGCGGCGCCGGAGCACCACTGGCCCGATCAGGCAGGCGGCGGCGATCACCAGGATGGCCAGCGACACGGGCCGGGTGAAGAACACCGCCGGATCCCCCTCACTGAACGCCAGGGCCCGCCTGAACTGCACCTCCATCAACGGCCCGAGCACCGCCCCGAGGATCAGCGGCGCCACCGGATAACCGGCCCGCCGCAGGACGAACCCCACCAGCCCGAATCCGTACGCCACCAGGATCTCGAACACGCTCTGCGAGGTGGCGTAGACACCCAGCGTCGCGAACGTCAGGATCGCCGCCGTCAGCAGCGCGGCCGGCACGCTCAGCAGCTTCACCCACAGCCGGATCAGCGGCAGGTTCAGCACCAGCAGCATCACGTTGCCGATGTAGAGGCTGGCGATCAGCGTCCACACGAGCACCGGCTGCTGGTCGAAGAGCTGCGGTCCCGGCTGCACGTTGTAGATCTGGAAGGCGATCAGCAGCATGCTGGCCGTGGCCGAGGTGGGGATGCCGAGCGTGAGCAGCGGCACCAGCACGCCGGAGAACGCCGCGTTGTTGGCCGCCTCGGGCCCCGCCACGCCCTCGATGGCGCCGTGGCCGAACTCCTCGGGATCCTTGGCCAGCCGCTTCTCGACGTTGTAGCTGAGGAAGGTGGGCAGCTCGGCGCCGCCCGCGGGCAGCGAGCCGATCGGCAGGCCGAACGCGGTGCCCCGCAGCCACGGCCGCCAGGAGCGGCGCCAGTCGTCGCGGGTCATGCCGATGCGACCGGTCACCTTCACCGGCGGCTGCTCCTGCAGGTTGCGCCGGGCCGCGGTGGCGACCGCCTCGGCCACGGCGAACAGGCCCACGGCCAGCGCCACGACCGGCAGTCCCTCGTACAGGTCGGGCACGCCGAAGGCCAGGCGCGGCTGGCCGGTCATCTGGTCGATGCCCACCATGCCGATCGCCAGTCCGAGGAAGAGGCTGGACAGGCCGCGCACGATGGAGTCGCCCATGAGCGAGGTGACGGTGACGAAGGCGAGCACCATGATCGAGAAGTACTCGGCGGGCTGGATCGACTTGGCGATGGCCGACATCCCGGGCGCCAGGAACGTGATCACGACGGTGGAGATCGTGCCCGCCACGAACGAGCCGATGGCCGCCGTGGCCAGTGCGGCCCCGGCCCGGCCCTTGCGCGCCATCGGGTAGCCCTCGAGTGTGGTGGGGATCGACGCCGTCTCGCCGGGGATGTTGAGCAGGATCGCGGTGGTGCTGCCGCCGTACATGCCGCCGTAGTAGATCCCGGCGAACATCACGAACGCGCCCACCGGGTCGAACACCATCGTCAGCGGCAGCAGCAGCGCGATCGTCGTGGCCGGGCCGAGGCCCGGCAGCACGCCCACGAGCGTGCCGACGGTGACGCCGAGCAGGCCGAGCAGCAGGTTCTGCAGGGTGAGCGCGTGCGCGAAGCCGTCGAGCAGGTGGCCCAGTACGCTCATCTCAGATCGCCAATCTGATCAGGCCCGGAGGCAGCGTGATGCCCAGCACCCGGTCGAACAGCAAATACGTGGCCAGTGCCAGCAGCAGGCCCACGACCAGGTCGCGCACCGGCTTGCGGCTGCCGAGCACGCGGGCGACCGCGACGAAGAACAGCGTGGTGGCCTGCCAGTAGCCCACGGGCGCGAGCAGGACCGCGTACAGGGCGAGCGCGCCGATGAGCAGCAGCACGGGACGCCAGTGCACGCCCTCGTCCTCGCCCTCGCGGGTCGCCGGCTCGCGGAAGGCCTGCACCACCCCGATCACGGCCACCACCCCCATGCCGATGCCGACCAGGAGCGGGAAGGCGCGGGGCCCGACCGCCTGGTAACCGCCGCCGTCGGGGATCATGAACGCCTGCGCCAGCACGACCAGCGCGACCGCCAGGAACCCCGCGGAGACGAGCCGGGTGCTCACTTGCCGAGTCCCAGCTCGCCCAGGATCGTGGTGATCTGGCCGCGCTGCTCGGTGAGCACCTGCTTGAACGAGTCGCCCGGGGTCCAGGCATCGACCCAGTTGTTCTGCTTGAGCACCTGCTGCCAGCACGACGTCTGCCGCATCTTGTCGATCATCTTGACGACGTCCTGCTGCTGCTCGGCCGACAGCCCCGCCGGGGCGAGCACGCCGGCCATCGTGGAGATGGCCTGATCCGACAGCCCCAGCTCCTTCAGCGTCGGCGCGTCGATGCCCTCGATCCTCTTGTCGCCGTCCACCGCGAGCGCCTTGAGCTCTCCGGCCTGGAGCTGTGCGCGAAGCTCGGCGACGGTGTCGATGCCCGCGGTGGCGGCGCCGCTGAGCAGCAGGTTCATCGACTCGCCGCCGCCCGCCGTGGGCACGTAGTTGACCTGCTTGGCGTCGATGCCCTGGCCCTTGGCCAGCCCCGCCACCGTCATCTGCCCGGGGCCGCCGAGCGAGCCGCCGGTCCACTTGACGCCGTGCGGGTCCTTCTTCATCGCGGCCAGCAGGGACTTCAGGTCCGCGTACGGGGCGGACTTCGGCACCACGATCGCGCTCGGCCCCCTGCTCAGCCCGGCGATCGGGGTGAGCGTGGTCAGGTCGACGGGCGAGTGGTTGTTGACGATGCCGCCGAGCATGGTCGCGCTGTCCATGACCATGAGCTGGTAGGGGTCGCCCTTGCTCTTGGCGAACTGGGCCAGCCCGATCGTGCCGCCCGCGCCGGGGACGTTGACGACCGTGGCCTTCGCGGTGGTGATCTTGCACTGGCTGAGCGCGCCGGCGATGCCGCGGGCGCGGGTGTCCCAGCCGCCGCCGGGACTGCCCGGCGCCATGATCGTCAGAGGCTTGCTCGGGTATTCGGCGCCCGCCTCGGCGCTCTCGCCGACCGCGCAGCCGGTGGCCAGGACCGTCAGGGCGGCCGCGGCAACGATGATCTTCATGAGGTCTCCCGGGGGGTGAGAATCGAGGTGAAGAAGTCCTTGACCGGCTCCAGCACGCTCATCGGCTGGTGCGCCACGCCGGGCACGACGTCGAACCTGACGTTGATGCCGTGCGCGGCGAAGTTGTCACGCAGCGCCGCCAGCCGCTCGACACGGGTGGTTCCGTAGGCGTCGGCGCCGTCCATCCAGTTGGCATCGCCCTGGTTGTTGATCTCCCAGGTCTCGACGTCCTCGGCACCCACGACCATCTGTACCGGCACCGCCCCAAGCTCCTCGATCCTGGGCGGCTGGCCGAACTCCTCCTCGAACCCCTTGAGCCCGATCCACCACGGGCTCTCCCAGTCGATGTACGATATCCGCCCTGGTGCCCCAATTGACACTCCGGCCAGCCGGTCCGGATGCAGGTAGGCGAACCGATGGGCGAACTGGCCGCCGCCGGAGAAGCCGTGCAGGAGGAACCGCTCGGTGTCGACGTTGAAGCGCTCGCCGACCTCCTCGACCATCGCCAGCAGCACGTGGTCGAAGCGGATGCCGCGGTAGTTGATGAACTTGAAGCCGTGCAGGTCGTCCGCGTCCTCGATGCCCGCGGGGAACAGCGGCGCCAGGACCAGGCAGCCCTGCCGCTCACCCCACTCGGCGAGGTTGTCGCGGTACTGCGGCCCGCGCCGTCCCGTCCCGTGCTGCAGGACGGCGATCGGCACCGGCGGGCCGTCGGGCGTATGGGCCGTCGGCACGTAGAGGCAGTAGGAGAAGCGCTGGTCGTATCGGGAGGCGAAGATGGTGGTGGACCCGCTGAAGTAGAACTCCCGGGGGTGCTTCACTCCGCCGTTCTCGTGTAGTGGTGCCGTGGCCATGGCGCCACAGCCTGGACATATATCCAGTTCCGGACAAGGAGATTGCCGCCAACGCGGTAATGTGCAACGTGCCCGTCACGCTCCTCCTGTCCTCCACCGACCCGGCCTCGATCACCGTGGGCGTCTCCCCGCTGGCCGAGCTCTGCGCCTGCCTGCACGCGCTCGACGAGCCGGGGCACCACCCCGCGGCGGCCCGCTGGGTGGCCAGGGTCCACACGGAGACCGACGAGGACCTGCTGGCCAGGGCGACGGCGTGGGCGCCCCTGTGGAGCGCCTTCCGGGCCCGCTACCTGCTGCCGCTGTCCGCCGGCCGGTCCAGGACGCTCGAGGACGAGCTGGCCGCGATCGAGGCGCTGCCGATCGGCGACTTCACCGCCATGACCCTCCAGGCGCTCATCGGCAAGAACAGCGCCGGCGTCGGCGGCGACGTGCTCCAGCGCCTCAGGCTGATCTCCTCCAGCCGGGTGGAGCTCGGCACCCGCGTACACGATGACCCGTGGGCCTTCCGGCGCGAGCTGACCGGCTTCCTGGCGGACTTCGCCGCCGCGGCCTTCGAGGCGGACTGGCCGGGCCTGCGGACGGCGCTGGCCGCCGAGGCCGCGGTGCGCGAGCGGGCGATCGCGGTGCACGGCCCCATGGCGCTGGCCGACTTCCCCACCGCCACGGCCGTCGAGGGCGGCCGCAGGATCGTCCTTGACAAGCTCTACAACGCCACGGCCCGCATCGGCGCCGACCGCCCCTGCCTGCTCGTCCCCAGCCTGTACGGCCGCCCGCACTTCGTGGTCAAGCACTACCCGGGCCATCCGGTGGTCATCCAGTACGGCGTGGGCACCTCGGCCGGGGTGTCACTGGAGACCGCCCGGCAGCGGCTGGCCGTCCTCCAGCACCCGACCCGTCTCAAGCTCTGCTACGCCATCCTGCGCAACCCGGTGGCCACCTCGGAACTCGCCAACCAGCTGGGCATGACCGCCCCCCAGGTCTCAAGACACCTACGCCACCTGAGGGAGGCGGCCCTGGTGCACGTGCACCGGCGCGGCTCGGTGGTCTACTACCAACTCGACGCCGAGGCGATCGAACGCCTGGGCACCGACCTGCTGACGGTGCTCTACCGCTGAGCCGCTCGCAGCCGATTGCTCCCGCCCCCACAGAGGGGCCATCCCTCCACGGGGTCCCCGCCGTCTTCTCCCTCACTCCGTAGGGGGCATCACCCCATAGGAACCTCAGCCACAACAGACCGTCTTCACCCGCTCCCCGGAGGGGGTGTCCCTCCTGTGGGACCTCAGCCACGACGGGCCGGCTCCCCCTCCTTGGGGACCCCTGCCACGACGGACGGTCTTCTTCCTCGCCCCCGCAGGGGTCTCCTCCCAAGGACCTCAGCCACCACGGACCGTCACAGGGATCGAGACGGTCGTGTGGACGGTGAGCCGCTCTCAGCCGGTCGGTCCCGACATGCCGGGGAAGGCCGTGGTGATCGCGGGACGGAAGGAGTAGGAGCGGGCCACCGACTCCTGCATGGCCAGCGCGGCGTACCGGCGCAGCGACGCGTCCTCCGAGGCCACCAGCTCCAGATAGGCGGCCGTGATCCCGCTCTCCACGTGGACCGCGAGCTGGACCGCCTGCGCCGCCGTGGACGGCACGATCGGCAGGGCGTAGCCCCCCTCGGCCTCGGACGGCGTGCCGCCCCGGGTGGTGATGGCGGTGCGCAACTGGTCGCGCCTGGCTCGATGGGCGTCGAACGCGTTCGTGACCCGCGTCCGCAGCGAGCCCGTGGTGCGCGCGCCGATCAGCCCGTACGCGAAGACGGCGGCGTGCTCGGCCGACAGCGCCTTGCGCAGCTTCTCCACATCGGCCGGCGTCACAGCGACCTCGGCAGAGCCAGGGCGTGGGCCGCCTCGCAGGCGCCGATGGCGGCGATGAGCTGGGCCAGCGGCGGCGAGACGCCGGCGAGCTGGCGGACACGCAGCGCCGCCGACCGGCGCTCGGCCTCGCGCAGCCGCGACAGCGACGTCTTGGGGACGGGGGCGGCCGTCTTGGGCGAGGGTGCGGACGACGCGGGGCCGCCGGGCAGGCGTTTGCGCAGCTCGGTGAGGTGAGCTTGGTGGCGGTCGCGGAACGGGGTCAGCTTGGTCGCGCCGCCCGCGATCAGCGCGGAGTAGAGGGCGATCGTGTGTTCCTTGTCGGCGATCAGCTGCCGCAGCAGCGCCCGCTCAGGATCGTCCGACGGGGTGGGCGACGGCTGGGGGGTGTCGGACGCGCCGCATCCCGACAGGGCCGCGGCGGCCGCTCCGCCCGCCAGCACGGCTCGCCGTGAGAGGGAACGCGGGCGCACGGGCAGGGACCTCCTGTAAACGGAACGCAGATAGCATCGTACGGTCTTGCGCTCGCTCCCCGTGTCAGGCGACGCTCGCCATTCGCGCGTGCCGAGTGGCGCTCTCTTCGTGCCCTCGTACAGATAGGGTGTCAACTGTCGTAGCTGGCTGAGCGGCCAGGCGACTTGAGAGCCAGAGGCGAGGTCCGCCCGGCTGAGACATGACAATAGGGAGGTCGATATGGGCAGCGCATCACCCCGCGACCACCTGATGAAGCTCCTTGAGCCCGTCGTCGGCGCGGAGGGCCTCGATCTGGAGGACGTCACGGTCACCCAGGCCGGCAAGCGCCGGCTGCTGCGTGTGATCGTCGACCGCGACGGCGGCGTGAGCCTCGACGACGTGGCCGACGTCAGCCAGGCCGTCTCCGCGGCGCTCGACGACGCCGACGCGATGGGCCAGTCGGCCTACACGCTGGAGGTCTCCTCGCCGGGCGTCGACCGCCCGCTGACCGAGCCGCGTCACTGGCGGCGCGCGGCCAAGCGGCTGGTCAAGGCCGAGATGAGAGATGGTTCCGTGGTGGAGGGCCGCGTGCGCTCCGCCGACGAGAGCGGCGTCGAGCTCGACGTCGACGGCGCCGGACGCCGATTCGACTATCAGGACCTGGCCCGTGGACGGGTGCAGGTGGAGTTCCGCCGGTTCGACGACGAAGACGTCGACGGCGACGAAGGCTAAGGGGAAAGCCTCGTGGACATCGACATGAGCGTCCTGCGCAGCCTGGAGCGGGAGAAGGACATCTCCTTCGACCTGGTCGTCAAGGCGATCGAAGACGCGCTGCTGATCGCCTACTTCCGCACCGAGGGTGCCGCGCCCAAGGCGCGCGCGGAGCTCGACAGGACGAGCGGGCACGTGACCATCTTCGCCGCCGAGATCGACGACGAGGGCGAGATCGTCAGGGAGTTCGACGATACGCCGGGCAACTTCAGCAGAATCGCGGCGACCACCGCCAAGCAGGTCATCCTGCAGCAGCTGCGCGACGCCGAAGACGAGATCAACTTCGGCGAGTTCGCCAGCCGTGAGGGCGAGCTGGTCTCCGGCGTGATCCAGCAGGGCAAGGACCCGCGCGTGGCGCTGGTCGACCTCGGCAAGATCGAGGCCGTCCTGCCGCACAACGAGCAGGTGCCCGGCGAGGACTACGTGCACGGCGAGCGCATCCGCGCCTATGTGGTGCAGGTGAAGAAGGGCCACAAGGGCCCCTCGGTCACGCTGTCGCGTACCCATCCCGGCCTGGTCAAGAAGCTGTTCGCGCTGGAGGTGCCGGAGATCGCCGACGGCACGGTGGAGATCGCCGCCGTGGCCAGGGAGGCCGGTCACCGTACCAAGATCGCGGTCAGGTCACGCAGGCAGGGCGTCAACGCCAAGGGCGCGTGCATCGGCCCGATGGGCTCGCGCGTGCGCAGCGTGATGACCGAGCTGCACGGCGAGAAGATCGACATCATCGACTGGTCCGAGGACCCCGGCGAGTTCGTGGGGAATGCCCTGTCGCCCGCCCGCGTTTCCCACGTTGAGGTCCTCGATCTCGAAGGCCGGGTCGCGCGGGTGACCGTGCCCGACTACCAGTTGTCCCTGGCAATCGGCAAAGAGGGGCAGAACGCCCGGCTTGCCGCCAGGCTCACTGGATGGCGGATTGACATCCGGCCTGACACCCAGGCCGAGGATGCTGCCGGTTCCGTAGATGCGTCAACACGGTAAGCTGGAATATGGTGGCCACGCGGCTCCACAGCGCACCTGTGTGGGCTGCAGGGTCCGTACGGCCAAGTCCGACCTGCTCCGCTTGGTGCGGGTCGAGGATCACGTGATCCCTGACCTGCGAGGACGGCTTCCTGGTCGAGGTGCGTCACTGCATCCGTCCGAGAAGTGTCTGGAGCTTGCCGAGCGTCGCCGAGCGTTTCCGCGCGCATTCCGCGTGCCGGGTCCGCTTGACGTCTCGCGCGTGCGGGTGCACCTGGAGAAGGAGAACCAAGAAATGTCATGTAGGACGCCGAGTTGATGGGCGGAGTCAGATTGCTATGAGCGCCTGATGAGCACGCGGCGATGAAGATGTCAAGGTAGCGACGGTCCGGACGGCACAGCCAGCCTCCCGGGCCGAGTAAGGGAGTGCAGTGGCGAAGGTCCGGGTATACGAGCTCGCTAAGGAGTTCGGCGTAGAGAGCAAGGTCGTCATGGCCAAGCTCCAGGAGATGGGGGAGTTCGTCCGTTCGGCGTCCTCCACCATCGAGGCGCCGGTGGTCCGCAGGCTCACCGAAGCATTGGGCGCATCCAAGGGTGGGTCCTCGAGGGGCGGCGGTTCGTCGTCCAAGCCGCAGCCGCCAAGGGCTGCTCCCCGGCCGGCGGACAGCCTGGCCGGTAACGGCGCCGCGGAGGCGCCGACCCCAACATCAGCTCCGCGTCCGGGTCCGGCCCCCAGGCCTGGTCCGCGTCCGGGTCCGGCAGGTCCCGCGGGCGGCGGTCAGCCGCGCCCGCCGGTGCCGATGCCGCACCAGCCGCAGCCTGAGCCGGAGCGTGCCGACACGTCCGGCGCTCCGCAGGCGCGTTTCGACAGCGGCACCCGTCCTGCGCCCGCTCCGGGCGCCCCCGCTCCGGGCCCGCGTCCCGGTCCCGCCGCCCGTCCGGGTCCCAAGCCCGGCCCCGCGGCGCGTTCCGGCGCACCCTCCGGTGGCGGTGGCCCGGCGGCTCCGCGTTCCGACCGTGGTCCGTCCGATCGTGGCCCGTCCGACCGTGGCCCGTCCGACCGTTCCCCCGCGGGTGGCGGTCCTCGTCCGGGTCCGGGTCCCAAGCCGGGTCCGCGCGGCCCGCGTCCGGGCAACAACCCGTTCTCGTCCAACGCCAGCGGCATGGGTCAGTCCCGGCCGCCGCGTCCCGGTGCCAACCGCGACGGTGGCCCCAGCGGTCCCGGCCAGCGCGAGCGTCGTGACGGTCCGCCGCGCGACGGCGCGGCCCCGCGTCCGCCGCAGGGTCGTGGCGACGGCAGGCCCGGCGCGGCCGGTCCGCGTCCTGGTCCGCCCGGTGCGGCCGGTCCGCGTCCCGGTCCCGGTGCGGGTGGTCCCCGTCCCGGCGGTCCGCGTCCCAACCCGATGATGATGCCTCAGGGTCGTCCCGCCGGTCCCGGCGGTGGCGGCGGCGGTGGCCGTCCCGGTGGTGGCGGCGGTCGTCCCGGTGGCGGTGGCGGCGGTGGCCGTCCTGGCGGCGGTGGCGGCGGCGGTCGTCCCGGTGGCGGTGGCGGCGGTTTCGCCGGTCGTCCCGGTGGCGGCGGTGGCGCCGGTCGTCCGGGCACGAGCACCGGTGGTCCCGGTGGCGGCGGCGGTTTCGCCGGTCGTCCCGGTGGCGGCGGCCGTGGCCGCGGTGGCGGCACAGCGGGCGCGTTCGGTCGTCCCGGTGGCCGTCCCACGCGTGGCCGCAAGTCCAAGCGCCAGAGGCGCCAGGAGTTCGACAACATGTCGGCCCCGGCGATCGGCGGCGTGCAGGTCGCTCGCGGCAACGGCGCGACGATCCGCCTTCCGCGCGGTGCGTCGCTGTCCGACTTCGCCGACCGGATCGGTGCCAACCCCGCCTCGCTGGTGCAGATCATGCTGCACCTCGGCGAGATGGTGACCGCCACCCAGTCGGTCAACGAGGAGACGCTGCAGCTGCTCGGCTCCGAGCTCGACTACAACATCCAGGTCGTCAGCCCGGAGGAGGAGGACCGCGAGCTTCTCGAGGCCTTCGACATCGAGTTCGGCGAGGACGAGGGCGACGAGGCCGACCTGGCCGCGCGTCCGCCGGTGGTGACCGTCATGGGTCACGTCGACCACGGTAAGACCAAGCTGCTCGACGCCATCCGCAAGACCAACGTGGTGGCGCGCGAGGCGGGTGGCATCACCCAGCACATCGGCGCTTACCAGGTCGCCACCGAGCACGAGGGCGAAGAGCGCAAGGTCACCTTCATCGACACCCCGGGTCACGAGGCGTTCACCGCCATGCGTGCCCGTGGTGCCAAGGCGACCGACATCGCGGTGCTGGTGGTCGCGGCCGACGACGGCGTGAAGCCGCAGACGATCGAGGCCCTCAACCACGCCCAGGCGGCCGACGTGCCGATCGTGGTCGCGGTCAACAAGGTCGACAAGGAGGGCGCCGACCCCAACAAGGTCCGTGCCCAGCTCACCGAGTACGGCCTGGTGGCGGAGGAGTTCGGCGGCTCGACGCTGTTCGTCGACATCTCCGCCAAGAACGGGACCGGCATCGAGCAGCTGCTCGAGGCCATCCTGCTCACCGCGGACGCCGAGCTCGACCTGCGCGCCAACCCGGCGATGGACGCTCAGGGCATCGCGATCGAGGCGCACCTCGACAAGGGGCGTGGCCCTACCGCGACCGTCCTGGTCCAGCGCGGCACGCTGCGCGTCGGCGACTCCATCGTCTGTGGCGAGGCCTACGGCCGCGTCCGGGCGATGCTCGACGACAACGGCGAACTGGTCGAAGAGGCCACGCCGTCCCGTCCGGTCCTGGTGATGGGTCTGACGGCGGTGCCGGGCGCGGGTGACAACTTCATCGTCGTCACCGACGACCGGATGGCCCGTCAGATCGCCCAGCAGCGCGCGGCGCGCAAGCGCAGCGCCGACATGGCGAGGTCGAGCCGCCGCCTGACCCTCGAGGAGCTGTTCAGCAACCTCGAGAAGGGTCGCGTCGACGAGCTCAAGCTCATCATCAAGGGTGACGTGTCCGGTTCGGTGGAGGCCCTGGAAGACGCTCTGCTCAAGATCGATGTCGGCGACGAGGTCAGGCTCCGTGTCCTGCACCGCGCCGTCGGTGCGATCACCGAGTACGACGTCAACCTGGCCGTCGCCGACGACAACGCGGTCATCATCGGCTTCAACGTCCGGCCTGAGCCCCGGGCGCGCGACCTGGCCGAGCGCGAGGGCGTCGACATCCGCTACTACTCGGTCATCTACCAGGCGATCGAGGAGATCGAAGCGGCGCTCAAGGGCATGCTCAAGCCCGAGTTCGAAGAGGTCCAGATGGGCACCGCCGAAGTCCGCGAGGTCTTCAAGGTGCCGAGGATCGGCAACGTCGCCGGTTCGCTGGTCCGCTCCGGCACGATCGTGCGCAACAGCAAGGCCCGGATCATCCGCGATGGCGTCGTCATCGCCGACAACCTGACCGTTTCGTCGCTGCGTCGCTTCAAGGACGACGCGACCGAGGTCCGCGAGGGCTTCGAGTGCGGTATCGGGGTCGGCTACAACGACATCCGGATCGACGACGTCGTCGAGACGTTCGAGATGCGGGAGAAGCCGCGCGCGTAACACGCGGCCGGGCGCCCGGCGGACCGTCCGCCGGGCGCCTCTCGCACGCCCGGCCCTGCTTTCCACCGCAGCGGGGCCGGGGTGCGCTTCACACTCCAGGACAAGCGGTGGTTGCCAACGATGTATGTGGGTGCTCTGACCCTGGACATCCTGCTCGGCGACGTACATTCGCTGAAGCAGAAGCGTTCCGTCGTGCGACCGCTGGTCGCCGAGCTGCACAGGCGTTTTCCCGGTGTCGCGGTGGCCGAGACCGGCCACCTCGACCTGCACCGCAGGGCGGAAGTCGGCATCGCCGTAGTCTCGGGTTCGGCGGGCAACTGCCAAGAGGTATTGGACGCCTGCGAGCGCATGGTGGCCTTCCGCCCTGAGATCGAGCTGCTGTCGGCGAGACATCGGCTCTACAACGACGAAGACTGAACGACTGCACGGCCTCCGGGTCGTGCGTGAGGGGGAGCGAACATGGTGGATGCAGCACGAGCGCGCAAGCTCGCCGACCGCATCCAGCAGATCGTCGCCGAGATGCTGGAGCGTCGGATCAAGGACCCGCGCCTGGGCTTCGTCACCGTGACCGACACGCGCATCACCGCCGACCTGCGTGAGGCCACGGTCTTCTACACGGTGTTCGGCTCCGAAGCCGAGCGGGCCGACACTGCGGCCGCCCTCGAGAGCGCTAGAGGCATCATCCGCTCCGAGGTGGGCCGGCAGACCGGTGTCCGCTTCACTCCGACGCTGGAGTTCAAGCACGACCCGCTGCCCGACAGCGCGCGCCAGCTCGACGATCTGATCAACGCCGCCAAGGCCAGGGACGCCGAGGTGGCGCGCAAGGCCGAGGGCGCGACCTACGCCGGCGACCCCGATCCCTACCGCAAGCCGGAGGAGGACGACGAGCCGGACCTCCTCGGCAAGCCCGACGAGGACGGGCAGCCGGCGACGTGACGCCCGACGTGCGCGAGAGAACCGATCGGCCGCCCCGCATGGGTCCGGACACGTCGGGTTCAGACGCGGCGAGTTCGGGCGCGGCGGGGCCGGGTCGTATCCAGGCTCCGCCGCCCAGCGGCGCGGACGGCGCGCTGCCGCCTTCCGGCTCGGTGATCCCCGAGCCCGCCTGGCGGCGCGCGCTCGACCTGATCGGCAAGGCCGACGAGATCGCGCTGGCCTGCCACGTGTCACCCGACGGCGACGCGCTCGGCTCGATGCTGGCCACCGGCTCGGTCCTGCGGGCCCAGGGTAAGCGGGTCGTCGCCTCCTTCGGCGACCGGGAGTTCGCCGTGCCGCGCCTGCTGCGCTTCCTTCCCGGCCAGGACCTGCTCGTGCCGCCCGCGGATTTCCCGGCGGAGCCGGAGCTGATGATCACCTTCGACTCCTCGACGCCCGACCGGCTGGGCCTGCTGGGCCCCAACACGGCCAAGGCCCACGAGGTCATCGTGGTCGATCATCACCTGTCCAACACCGGGTTCGGCACCCTCAGCCTCATCGACCCGCACGTCGCCGCGACGGCCGTGCTGGCCGAGCAGCTGATCTACCGTCTCGGCGGCAGCCTGGACCGTGACATCGCCACCTGCCTGTACGCCGGGCTGGTGACCGACACCGGTTCGTTCCGTCATGCCTCGACCACGCCAGAGGTGCACCAGATGGCCGCCCGGCTGGTGGCCACCGGGCTGCGTACCGACGAGATCGCCCGCGAGCTGTGGGACCGGTCTCCGTTCGGCTACCTCAAGGTGCTCGCCGCCGCTCTGGAGCGGGTGTCGCTGGAGGACGGCCTGGTCTGGACGTACGTGCCCCGGGTCGACCGGGCCGCCTACGGCCTGCCGTACACCGAGTTGGAGGGCCTCATCGACATCGTGCGGCGCACGGACGAGGCCGAGGTGGCGGTGGTGCTCAAGGAGGACGACCAGGGAGCCTGGCAGGTGTCGAGCCGGTCCAAGGGCACGGTCGACGTCGGTGCGATCTGCGCCGTGCTGGGCGGCGGCGGTCATCACAACGCGGCCGGATTCACCTCGCACCTCAGCGTCGAGGACACCATCGCGGCGTTCCGCGCGCTGCTGCCGAGTCGAGACGGAGAGACTTGATGGCCGAGAGCGGCTTGATCATCGTGGACAAGCCGGCCGAGTGGACCTCCCACGACGTGGTGGCCAAGATGCGGCGGCTGGCCGGCACCCGGCGGGTGGGCCACGCGGGCACGCTCGACCCCATGGCGACGGGTGTGCTCGTGGTCGGGGTGGAGAAGGCGACCCGGCTGCTCGGGCACCTGGCGCTGACGGAGAAGGTCTACGAGGCCACGATCCGGCTCGGCGTGACCACCAACACCGATGACGCCGAGGGCGAGGTCGTCTCGACCGCCTCGGCGGCCGAGGTGCGCCCCGCCGAGGTCGAGAAGGGCATCGCGGCGCTGACCGGCGAGATCATGCAGATCCCGCCGCAGGTCAGCGCCATCAAGGTCGGGGGGCAGCGGGCGTACAAGCTGGCCCGGGCGGGCGAGGAGGTCGAGCTGTCCGCGCGGCCGGTCACCGTGCGGGAGTTCTCGGTGCTGGACATCAGGGCGCACGACGCCGTGGTGGACGTCGACGCGGTGGTGACCTGCTCCAGCGGCACCTACATCCGGGCCCTGGCCCGTGACCTGGGAGCCGGGCTCGGCGTCGGCGGGCACCTGACGGCGCTGCGCCGCACCCGGGTCGGCCCGTACGATCTGTCGCGGGCCAGGACCATCGACCGGCTGGCCGAGGACTGCGTGGTCCTGCCCATCGGGGAGGCGGTGTCAGCGGCGTTCCCGCGCTGGGACCTCACCGCCGAGGAGGCCAGGGTCGTCAGCCACGGCGGGCGGCTGCCCGCCGCGGGGCACGGCAAGGGCCCGATCGGCGTGTTCGGGCCGGAGGGCGAGCTGCTCGCGCTGGTGGAGGAGCAGGGCCGCATCGCCAAGCCCCTGGCCGTCTTCATTTCCTAGACGTCATCTCCTAAGAGCCACCAGTGGTTTGGTGAGCGACGTTCGACGGCTGCCCGTAGCGGAAGGCGCGCACCCGGTAGGACGCGCGGCTCTCCTCGGGCAGCGTGACCAGGCCGAAGGCGTTGACGTCCGGATCGAGGGCGGCGACGACCCGGAAGTCCGGCCGGCCCGACGGGCGGTCCTCCAGCAGGAAGCCCTCCTCGTCGGAGGTCCGGTCGGTCCACCGGAACGCCACGCCGTCGGCCTGCGTCACGATGGCCCGCAGATCCGACGGCGCCGCCCCCTCGCTCCTGACCGGCCGCGCCCCTTTCGGGCCGCCGGGGATCGTCCGCGGCGCCGACCAGCCGGGCTCCGGCTTGGCGTGCGGCCCGGCGCCCAGCGCCACGTCCACCGGCGCGGAGGCCTGGCCGTAGTAGGGCCGCAACCGGTAGTAGAACGGCGTGCGCGGGATCAGATCGGGATGCGTGTACGTGCTCTGCTCCGGCGGCAGGAACCCCAGGATCGTGTACGGCCCCTGCGGCTCGGTGGCGAACTCCAGGACGTGCCCGGCGGCGTCCGGCTCGCGGCCCTCCCAGCGCAGCGTGATGTCGGTCGGCGACACGAGGGTGGCCGTCAGGTGGACCGGCGTCTGCCGCGGCGCCGAGCAGGCGGCCGCCAGCAGGAGCAACGCCACCGGGGCAGCTCTCATCGCCGCTACTTGCGCCAGAACTGGATGCCGCTCCACTCGACCGTGGCGGGACCCTTGCCGCTGCCCGTCCGGTAGGCGCCGAACTTGTCGTAGAAGCTGCCGTTCTCACTCGACACGGTGTGCTTCAGCGACCCGTTGATGTAAGTCCGATGGGTGCTGCCGACCACGTGGACGGTGTTGACGCGGACCGTCGTGCCGATCGTGGCGCCGGTGGCGATCGTGTCGCCGCCGTGCACGGAGTAGAGCCGGCCGCCGCGCTCGACGGCGAGCATGAAGAACGGGCCGGTCGTCTTGAAGGTCTGCTTCAGGCTGATACGGGTGCCTTCCAGACTGGTGATCTTGAAGTAGCCCTCGAACTGGCGGGTGCCGCTGGAGTAGGTGGCGTAGCGCCGCTCGGCCCGCTGGTCGCCGCTGCCGGTGGAGCAGCTCAGCTTGAAGGTCAGGTCGTTGACGTCACCGCAGCCTCGCTCCTGGACGGTGAAGGTCGGTTCGTATGAGGTCCAAGGTCCCGACTCCACAGGGTCGGCCGCGGCGGGCAGGGCAGGGACGAGTAATCCGATCGCTAGCGCACCCGTGGTGACTAATCGCATCGTTCCTCCCGATTAGGAAACTTTCCTATCAGGATTCATAGGATCACTCGTCACACTTCTCGTCAAGAGTTGTGAGGTGCCCTGTCGGAAGCGGGGGAGAGGTCCGACCTCTTATGGCTTGCGGGCCACCATGATGTCGCGGACGATCGCCTGGTCGACCCAGTGCTCGAAGTCGGGCAGATCAACCACGTCGAGCCCCGCCTTGGCGAGAATCCCGGCCAGCTCGTCGCGGGTGCCGCCATAGGTGTTCCATGAGATGCCGAGGGCGCCGCCGGGCCGCAGCAGCTCCGCCCAGACGGGCGCGGCCTTCCTGATGAGCTCCAGGGGGCTGCGCGACAGCCCACCGCCGCCGCCCCTGCTGCCGTGCTGCACGCCATAGGGGGCGTCGGTCACCACCACGTCGAAGGAGCGCGGCTTGAAGAACTCGCGGCTGCGCAGGGTGTCGGCGTTGACCACGGAGACGCACTGCGTGTCGCCGGACTTGAACTCCTCCTTCGACCGGCTGAAGGAGACGTTCAGCCGCCGGCCGACCAGCGCCCGCTCGCGGCGTACGGGCACGATCTCGGCGGTGTGCTTGAACCGCTTGTTCTTCAGCCAGGTCTTGAGGAAGCCGGTGTACGCCTCGAAGTCCTTGGTGTCGACATCGGCCCCATAGGCGTCATAGCCGTACATGAGGGCCTGGTTGAGCGTGGTGCCGCGCCCGCACAGCGGGTCGAACACCGACAGCCGCTCGTCCAGCCGCCGCTCGCTCGCCAGCACCGTGACGTTCAGCAGCAGCTTGGTGAAGTGCTCGTTCGTCTTGCCGGCGTACTTCTGAATGGTGATCAGGTCGCTGCTGAGCCGGTCGAGCGGCGACACGGTGAGCGGCCGCAGCAGCTCGCCCTCGATCCCGTAGAGCGCGTAGACCGAGGAGAGGTTGGACAGCAGCGCCACGTCGCCGGCGCCGAGCGGCGCGGCCGTCTCGAAGGTCACGTACGGCAGGCCGCCGATCACGCTCTCCCCGAGGTCCGACACCTCGCTCTCCAGCGCCCGCCGGCCGAAGAAGGCCAGCTCGGCGAGGGTCAGGCGGGCCGCGCTCTCGCCGTAGACGCGGTTGAAGGCAGGCAGGATCAGAAGTGCGTATCGAGGCATGGTGCGGCCGATCGTACCCCCTCGATTGGAGCTGACGCGGCGCCGCATGGCAGGCTGGTGGGGGATTGATCCGCCACAAGCGAATGGGGCCGGGCGTGCAGGGTTCGGAAAGGTCCGCCGTCACGATCGGCGTGTTCGACGGTGTGCACCGCGGGCACCAACAGGTGGTCGAGCGGGCCGTGGCCGCCGCCCGGGAGCGCGGTCTGCGCAGTGTCGCGGTCGTCTTCGAGCCGCACCCCGCCGAGGTTGTCCGGCTCGGCTCCCACCCGGTCCGCCTGACCACGCCGAGGCGCAGGTCGGAGCTCCTGGCCGGGCTCGGCGTGGGGGAGGTGTGCGTCGAGGAGTTCACGCTGGAGCTGTCCAGGATGAGCCCCGGCGAGTTCGCCCAGTCGATCCTCGCCGACCGGCTGCGGGCCGCCGTGGTCGTGGTGGGGGCGAACTTCACCTTCGGCCACCGTGCGGCGGGCACCACCGAGACCCTGGTCGCGCTCGGCGAGAAGTACGACTTCGCCGTCGAGGTGGTCCCGCTGCTCGACGGGGTCTCCTCCACCGAGATCCGCGGCCGGCTGACGGCCGGCGACGTCGAGGGCGCCACAGCGGCCCTAGGCCGCCCGCACCGGGTGGAGGGCGTCGTCGTACGCGGCTACCAGCGCGGCCGCCAGCTCGGCTTCCCCACCGCCAACGTCGAGACGCCGCCCCACACGGCCATCCCCGCCGACGGCGTCTACGCGGGCTGGCTGGAGTGCGTGCCCGTCGCCAACCTGCCCGCCCTCTACGCGGGCGAGCGCTGGCCCGCCGCCATCTCCGTCGGCACCAACCCCACCTTCGAAGGGGTCCCGCGCACGGTCGAGGCGTACGCGCTGGACCGCGACGACCTGGAGCTGTACGGCGTGCACGTGGCGGTAGACTTCGCCGCGAGACTGCGGGGAAACACCCGGTTCGACTCGATCGAGGAGCTCATCGCTCAGATCCACACCGACGTCGACCAGGCCCGGCGGCTGACCTCGGGCTGAATGATGACGCGGCGCTTGACCGCGATGGTAACCTTGCATGTCGGTCCAGTGACGGCGGCGCTGCGCGCTGCTCTGACGGCCTTCGCCGCGGCGACTGTAGGCACGCACGGTCGCTCGCATCAATTATCCATTCGCGCGTGCCCGTAGCTCAAAGGAGAGCCGTGTCCCTCGACACCGCTGCCAAGAAGACCATCATCGCTGAATACGCGACGGCCGACGGCGACACCGGGTCGCCCGAGGTGCAGATCGCGCTGCTCAGCAAGCGCATCAGCGAGCTGACCGAGCACCTGAAGACGCACAAGCACGACCACCACAGCCGTCGTGGCCTGCTCCTGCTCGTCGGGCGCCGGCGCCGCCTGCTGAAGTACCTGCAGAAGGTCGACATCGCGCGTTACCGTGCGCTCATCGAGCGCCTCGGCCTGCGCCGATAGAGTGAGAGGGAGCGGCGTCCGCGTCGCTCCCTTCCTCATTGAGAGACCAGCGCTCTCATTGCACGACCGGCGCGTCGAGCGCCGTACAACTGAATATCCGAGACACACTTAAGAGCCCCCGCGTCCGCACAAGCACCAAGCGACCCGCGACGCATGCGGGCCGGTCCTCGGTAGTGGCTTCCGGTAACAGTGACAGTTACGTCTGACCGGGCGCTTCGATCGAA
Organism: Nonomuraea aurantiaca; assembly: GCF_020215705.1. Lineage (GTDB taxonomy): Bacteria > Actinomycetota > Actinomycetes > Streptosporangiales > Streptosporangiaceae > Nonomuraea > Nonomuraea aurantiaca. Next base: position 174,475 of record NZ_JAIWNB010000022.1, read on the forward strand.
GACCGGCGCTGCACCTAACGAGGGTGCCGGTGAGAAAGAGGGCGCGGGAGACTGACTGACCAAGGAGGTCCCCCGTGGAGGGTGTCCACACCGCTGAAGCCGTCATAGACAACGGCTCGTTCGGCACACGTACGATCCGGTTCGAGACAGGTCGCCTGGCGCGCCAGGCGGCGGGTTCCGCCGTCGCCTATCTCGACACCGACACGATGGTCCTGTCCGCGACCACCGCCTCGAAGTCGCCCAAGGAAAACCTCGACTTCTTCCCGCTGACGGTGGACGTCGAGGAGCGCATGTACGCCGCGGGTCGCATCCCCGGCTCGTTCTTCCGCCGTGAGGGCCGTCCCTCCGAGGACGCCATCCTCACCTGCCGCCTGATCGACCGGCCGCTGCGCCCGTCGTTCGTCAAGGGGCTGCGCAACGAGGTCCAGGTCGTCGCCACGATCCTGTCCCTCAACCCCGACCACCTCTACGACGTGGTCGCCATCAACGCCGCCTCGCTGTCCACCCAGCTCGCCGGGCTGCCGTTCTCCGGCCCGATCGGCGGCGTCCGCGTCGCGCTGATCGACGGCCAGTGGGTCGCCTTCCCGACGCACCACGAGCTCGAGCGCGCCACGTTCGACATGGTCGTGGCCGGCCGGGTGCTCGCCGACGGCGACGTCGCGATCATGATGGTCGAGGCCGAGTCCACCAAGGACACGCTGAAGCTGATCGCCGAGGGCGCCGTCGCGCCCAACGAGGAGACGGTCGCGCAGGGCCTGGAGGCCGCCAAGCCGTTCATCAAGGTGCTGTGCGAGGCGCAGTCGCGCGTCGCGCAGGTCGCGGCGAAGGAGACGGCCGAATACGCTGTCTTCCTCGACTACCAGGAGGACGTCTACGCCGCCCTGGAGAACGCGGTCAAGACCGAGCTGGCCGCCGCGCTGACCATCGCCGGCAAGAAGGAGCGCGAGACCGAGCTCGACAAGGTCAAGGCACTGGCCGTCGAGAAGCTGTTGCCCGAGTTCGAGGGCCGCGAGAAGGAGATCTCCGCCGCCTTCCGCTCGGTGATGAAGAAGCTCATGCGCGAGCGGGTCATCAAGGAGGGCCTGCGCATCGACGGTCGCGGCACCAAGGACATCCGCGCGCTGTCCGCCGAGGTCCACGTGGTCCCGCGGGTGCACGGCTCGGCGCTGTTCGAGCGCGGTGAGACCCAGATCCTGGGCATCACGACCCTCAACATGCTGCGCATGGAGCAGGTCATCGACACGCTCAACCCCGAGCGGACCAAGCGCTACATGCACAACTACAACTTCCCGCCCTACTCCACCGGTGAGACCGGCCGCGTGGGCTCGCCCAAGCGCCGGGAGATCGGTCACGGCGCGCTGGCCGAGCGGGCGCTGATCCCGGTCCTGCCCTCGCGTGAGGAGTTCCCCTACGCCATCCGCCAGGTCTCCGAGGCGCTGAGCTCCAACGGCTCCACCTCGATGGGCTCGGTCTGCGCCTCCACGATGGCGCTGCTCGACGCCGGTGTGCCGCTGCGCGAGATGGTCGCGGGCATCGCGATGGGCCTGATCGGCGAGGGTGACCAGTACGTCACGCTGACCGACATCCTCGGCGCCGAGGACGCCATGGGCGACATGGACTTCAAGGTCGCCGGCACCAAGGACGTCATCACCGCGCTCCAGCTCGACACCAAGCTCGACGGCATCCCCGCCTCCGTGCTGGCCGCCGCGCTGAAGCAGGCCAAGGGCGCCCGCCTGGCGATCCTCGACGTGATGCAGGAGGCGATCGACTCTCCGGCGGAGATGAACCCGACCGCGCCGCGCATCATCACCATCAAGGTCCCCGTGGACAAGATCGGCGAAGTCATCGGCCCGAAGGGCAAGATGATCAACCAGATCCAGGACGACACGGGCGCCGAGATCACGATCGAGGACGACGGCACCATCTACATCGGTGCCACCGACGGCCCGTCTGCCGAGGCCGCTCGTACGGTGATCAACGGCATCGCCAACCCGCACATGCCGGAAGTCGGCGAGCGCTACCTGGGCACGGTCGTGAAGATCGCCGCCTTCGGCGCGTTCGTCTCGCTGATGCCCGGCAAGGACGGCCTGCTCCACGTCTCCCAGATCCGCAAGCTGCACGGCGGCAAGCGCATCGAGAACGTGGAAGACGTCATGAGCGTCGGCGAGAAGGTCCAGGTCGAGATCGCCGAGATCGACGGCCGGGGCAAGCTGTCGCTGGTCCCGGTCGAGGTGATCGAGAAGGAGGCCGCCGAGAAGGAGGGCGAGGCCGACTCCGCCGACGGCTCCGGTGCCGAGGCGTCGGCCGCCGCTTCGGACGACAAGCCGCGCGACGACCGTCCCCGCCGTACCCGCACGCGGGTGCGCGCGCCCCGCGCCGACGGTTCCGATGGAGACGACCGCAACTCGTGAGAACCACCACGCTGCACCCCGGCCGTGACGGGGCCGGGGTGGTAAGGCGCACCGTCCTTCCCGGTGGGCTGCGCGTGGTGACCGAGACCATGCCGACCGTGCGTAGTGTCGCGGTCGGCATGTGGGTCGGCATCGGCTCGCGTGATGAGGACTCCCAGCACATGGGGGCCACCCACTTCCTCGAACACCTGCTCTTCAAGGGCACGCCCACGCGCGACACCATGGAGATCTCGGCGTCCATCGAGGGCATCGGCGGGGAGATCAACGCCTTCACCGCCAAGGAATACACCTGCTACTACGCCCGGGTCCTCGACGAGGACCTGCCGGTGGCGGTGGACGTGCTCGCCGACGTGGTGACCAGCTCGCTGATCACCCCCGACGACGTCGAGTCCGAACGCGGGGTGATCCTCGAAGAGATCGCCATGCACGACGACGACCCGTCCGACGTCGTGCACGAGCAGTTCGCGGCGGCGCTCTACGGAGACTCGCCGATCGGGCGGCCCATCCTCGGCACGGTCGAGTCGATCAACGAGTTGCCACGCGACCGGATCGCCGACTACTACCAGCACCACTACCAGCCACGCCGCACGGTCGTTTCCGTCGCCGGCAACATCCGGCACGAGGACGTCGTCGAGCTGGTCGTCCGCGCCTACGAGCGGGCGGGCGCGCTCGGCGGACCGCTGGAGGCCGAGCCGCCCCGCACGAGCGGGCCGGGCGCTCGGACGCGGTCGGTGGTCAAGGTGCTCGACCGTCCCACCGAACAGGCCAACCTGGTGCTCGGTACGACCGGCATGTCCCGTACGGACGACCGGCGCTTCGCCCTCGGCGTGCTCAACGCCGCGCTCGGTGGGGGCATGTCGTCCCGGCTCTTCCAGGAGATCAGGGAGAAGCGCGGGCTGGCCTACTCCGCCTACAGCTACACCTCGGCCTACGCCGACACCGGCCAGTTCGGCATCTACGTGGGCTGCCTGCCGTCGAAGATCGACGACGTGCTCAAGATCTGCCGTGACGAGGTCGTCAGGGTGGTGGACGACGGCCTCGACGCCGACGAGATCATGCGTGGCAAGGGGCAGATGCGAGGCGGGCTGGTGCTCGGCCTGGAGGACACCGGCTCGCGCATGTCGCGGATCGGGAAGAACGAGCTGGTCTACGACGAGCTGCTGTCGGTGGACGAGGTGCTCGCCAGGATCGAGGCCGTCACTCCGGACGAGATCGCCGAGGTCGCGGCCGACGTCCTCACCCGGCCGCTCACCCTCGCCGTGATCGGTCCGTACGGCGACAAGGACTTCTCCAGCGCCATCGCCTGATGTTGCCCCACTTGCCCGGTCGAGGCGCGTGTGACCTTCCTCCCCGGAGGGTCCGCGCGGCTCGGCAGGTATAGGGTCGACCTGTGATTAAGGTTGGTGTGCTGGGCGCGCGCGGTCGCGTGGGCGTCGAGGTGTGCAAGGCGGTAGAGGCGGCCCCCGATCTTGAGCTGGTGGCCGCGCTCGACAAGGACGACGCCATCGAAGAGCTCCAAGGGGCCGAGGTGGTCGTCGACTTCACCCATCCCGACGTCGTCATGGGCAACCTCGAATGGGCGATCGCCCACGGGATCCACCCGGTGGTCGGCACCACCGGCTTCGGCGCCGAGCGGCTCGACACCGTGCGCGGGTGGCTGGCCAAGTTCCCCGGCACCAACTGCCTGATCGCCCCCAACTTCGGCATCGCCGCCGTGCTCATGATGCACTTCGCCCAGCAGGCGGCCAAGCACTTCGACTCCGTCGAGATCGTCGAGCTGCACCACCCCAACAAGGCCGACGCGCCGTCCGGCACCGCCCGCCGCACGGCCGAGCTGGTCGCGGAGGCCCGCGCCAAGGCCGGGCTGGGCCCGATGCCCGACGCCACCTCCGCCGAGCTCGACGGAGCGCGCGGCGCCGACGTCGACGGCGTCCACGTCCACGCCGTACGCCTGAGCGGGCTCATCGCGCACCAGGAGGTGCTGCTGGGCGGCGACGGGGAGATCCTCACGATCAGGCACGACACGATGAGCCGCTCGTCGTTCACCCCGGGCGTGCTGCTCGGCGTGCGCCGGGTGCGCGAGCTGCCCGGCCTGACCGTCGGCCTGGAGCCGCTGCTCGACCTCTGAACAGACGTCATGCCCACAACCTGACGCGGGTCATGGGCACGACGTGAGGAGGGGATCCCGGCTCCGCACAGCCGAGCCTGTGCTCACCACATTAATATCCGGGGGCGCGAGCGCGCCGAACATGAGACCGTGTCGGCATGGCGCGATGGGTCGAGCCGGGGGAGCTGCCCGGACTGGTCGCTGTGGAGCTGGCGGCCGACGGGCTGTTCGAGCAGGTGGGGATCGTCTTCCCGCCGGGCACGACCATGATCGAAGAGGTCACGGATCCGGCCGCGGTGCTGGTCGAGGGGGAGCCGCCGGCCGGGTTCGCGCTGATCGGCTGGGTCGACGGCAACCTGCATCTGGATCAGCTGGCCGTACACCCGTCGCGGATGCGGCAGGGGATCGGCGGGCGGCTCGTCACGGCGGTGTGCGACCACGCGGCCGCGAGCGGCGCGCCCGCGGTGACGCTGACGACCTACCGGGATGTGCCGTGGAACGCGCCTTGGTACGCGCGGCACGGCTTCTCCGTGCTGCCCGCGGCGGAGTGGGGGCCGGAGCTGCGGGCGCTGGTCGAGCACGAGCGCGAGCTGGGCATCGAGGTGGCGCCGCGCGTGGTCATGCGGACGGTCGTGGCAGGTCGAATGATGGCGGGTTAGACCCCGAGCTCGTCGGCCAGCCGTTTCAGGTAGGAGGCGAACTGCCGGCGGTCGTAGTCGTCCCACCCCACGGTGAGCTCGTCGAAGGCGCGGCGCTGCCACTGGCGCGAGCCCGCCAGGAGATTCTCACCATGCGCGGTGAGCTGCAGTGACGCGCGCCGGCGGTCGTATTCGGACGAGGCGCGGGCCAGATAGCCCGCCTTGGTGGCGTCCTTGACGATGCGGCTGGCCCCGGAGTGGTCGAGGCCGAGCTGGTGGGCCACGGTGCCGACGGTGGCCTCCTCGGTGGCGTCGTTGCCGGTGTCGACGGCCTCCACGGCCAGGATGTGCTGCACGTGGCGGGTCTCCCCGGTCTGCTCCTCCGAGGCGCTGTTGATCCACCGGCGCGACCAGAAGCGCACCAGCCGGAAGAGCGCGGGACCGCCGTCGCCGTCAGCGGGGGTAAGGCCGTGCGCGTTCATGTTCACACTCTACATGCGATATGCACATATAGTGTGTGCGAATCGCATACATTTTCTTTGTGAGGGAGAAGGCGACATGTCCATCGTCCTGAACCATCTGATCGTCCCGGCGGCCGACAAGACGGCCGCCGCCACGTTCCTCGCCGACCTGCTCGGGCTGCCGGTCGCCGCGCCGTCCGGCCCGTTCGTGCCCGTCAGGGTCAACGACGACCTGGCGTTCGACTTCGACGACCGGCACCAGGTCCAGCCGGGTCACTACGCGTTCCTGGTCGACGACGACACCTTCGACGCGGTGCTGCGCCGCCTCCAGGAGTCCCCGTCGATCTCGTACGGCTCCGGCCCGGGCCACGGCTGGGACAGCAGGATCAACCACCTCGGCGGCGGCCGTGGCGTCTACGTACGCGATCCCAACGGTCACAGTTACGAGCTGTTCACGGCCGTCCCCTAGCGGGTAACGTGGCGACCGTGACTGCCGGGTCGGCCAAGTGCCATGACGAGACGGGGCACCCGGCCACGCCTTGATCACCGAGCGGGCCCGCGGCCCGCCGCCTTTCGCGTTCCCCAAGCGGAGATCGCAGAGGAAGGAGGTGATCGCATGTCCAATGCTTGGGAAGGCTTCACCGCGCGGCACAACGTCGGTTACGTGCTCGACGGGCGCGTGGCCCGTGTCCTTCCGTTCGGCGCCTTCATAGAGGTCGCCGACGGCATCCACGGACTGCTCGTCGGGCCGGATCAACGGCAGGTCGGGTCGAGCGTCTCGGTACGGATCGCCGAGGTCGACCATGACAACCGGCGGCTGAGACTCATCGCGAGCTGAGGCTGATGGCGCGTGCGGGGGCCCACCGGTCCCCGCACGTCACATCACCGGGGTGAGCCGCCTACAGGGTGATCGCGAGGCCGAGGGTGAACAGCAGGCCGTACGCCATCTGCAGCTTGCCGGTCTGCTGCAGGACGCCGATCAGCGCGGGGCCGACGGCGCCGCTCAGGACCGTCTTGACCGGCGCGATCGCCAGCGGCGCGGCGAGCACGGCCGCCGCGGCCAGCGGGGCGATCAGGATCATGGCCAGAGCGATCACGAACGGCACGATCAAGCACGTCGCGTACAGCGTACGAGTGCGTGCCGCGCCCAGGACGACCGCCAGTGTCCGCTTGCCCGACTGGCCGTCGGTCGCCACGTCGCGCAGGTTGTTCACGACGAGCATGGAGCACGACAGGAGCCCGACGGGGATCGAGGCCAGCAGCGCGGCCCAGGACAGCTGCTCGGTCTGGACGTACGCGGTGCCGACCACGGGCACGACGCCGAAGAAGGTGAACACCGCCACCTCACCGAGCGCGCGGTAGCCGTACGGAGACTTGCCGCCGGTGTAGAACCAGGCGGCGGCGATCGCGGCGGCGCCCACGAGCAGGACCCACCACGCGCGGGTGGCCAGGACCAGGACCAGCCCGAGCACCGCGGCGACGCCGAAGCAGCCGAGCGCGGCGGCGAGCACCTGCGGCGGCGTGGCCACCCGCGAGCCGACCAGGCGCATCGGGCCGACCCGCTGGTCATCGGTGCCGCGGATGCCGTCGCTGTAGTCGTTGGCGTAGTTGACGCCGATCTGCAGCGACAGGGCCACGAGCAGCGCGACGATCGCGCGCCACCAGACGAAGCCGTCCTCGCCGATCGCCACGCCGGTGCCGACCATGACAGGCACGATGGCGTTGGGCAGGGTGCGGGGACGTGCGCCGGCGATCCACTGGCCGGGGGTTGCCATATCGATGAATCCTCTAGCTGATGTCGGTGGTGAGCCTGACCATGCGGATGGGACGCCCCATGTCGAGCACCCGCTCGGCCATGTCCTCGCCCCAGCCGGCCGACTCCAGGAAGCCCAGCACCGCGTAGTTGTCGGCGAACACCCAGGTGACGATCTGCCGGAAACCGTCCTCCCGCAGGTAGTCGACGGTGGCGTTGAGCAGGCGGCTGCCATGGCCGCGCCGGACGAAGTCGGGATCGACCAGCAGGGTCAGCATCTCGGCGGCGACGGTCGGGTCGAGATCGGGATCTTCGGCGGGCGCGTGCGAGGCCAGGCCGACCACCCGCTCACCGCCGCGCGGCGTGGTCAGGGCGGCGCTGCCGCCCACGCCGAGAGCCGGGAAGCCCTCGGTGTCGAGGATGGTCTCCACCGCCACCAGCACCCGGTGCATGGGTGTGGGCGGGGCGACGATCGCCTCGTCCCACTGGCGCAGCCACATCTTCTCCGCCGCGGCCCCCGTCATCTGCTCGAGCGGCCCCTCGGGGAGGAACTCCCGATAGCCGTAGCGCCAGGCGCGGATCTGAGTATTCGCAACCTGGAGCACATCCTCGCGCCGGGCCGCCCGGACGCCTACGTCTGCCATCTCGGCCCGCTCCTTCGCCTGCCGTCCATGCCACAAGGCACGAGTTACACCGTATCGGTGTTTGAGCCTTGGAGATGACGCGAACCCTGCTTCCTCGCCCGGTAGGCGCGCGTTTTGGTGCGGTTGCCGCAGACCCGCATGGAACACCACGAGCGTGATCGGTTCTTCGAAGAGTCGATGAACGCCCACTGGCACATGCTCTCGGCGCAGACCTTCAGCCGGTGCCACGACTGATCCATCACGGCGGCGGCGATCCTGGCCAGACCGCCCCGGACACCGCCCTCGACGGGGATCAGATCCGGGGTGGCGCCGATGCGTACCAGCAGCGGAAAGGCCAGCAGTCCGGGCATCTCCGGAGTTTCGCGTCTTAACCCCGTCCGCAGGACTTCCCGCAGGGTGAGCGCGGCGGTGAGGTCCTCGTCGGTCGCGCGGTCACGCGGGCCGATCAGACCCCGCTCCCGGAGCCAGACGGCCAGTTCGGCGGGTGAGGCCAGCTCGTCGGCATCGGAATCGAGAGCGTAGGTGTTCACGAAGTCGCGCACGAGCTCCGCGGGCGCCAGCATGTCACCACTGTACGGCAATAGCAGGTTGCGCCATCATGGGTCGCATGATCGTTCGCACCTGGCGGGGCTGGACCCGGGAGTCCGATGCCGCGGCCTACGAGGACTACCTCCTGCGCACCGGGTTCCCCGGCTACGCCGAGACGCCGGGCAACCGCGGCGCCTACTTCACCAGGCGCGCCAGCGGGGACATGACCGAATTCTTCCTGATCTCGCTGTGGGAGTCGTGGGAGGCGATCAGGGCGTTCGCCGGCGACGATGTGAGCGCGGCGGTCTTCTACCCGGAGGACGACGCGTTCCTGGTCGACAGGGAGCGGACCGTGGAGCACTACGAGGTGTTCGCCAGCGCCTGAGTCAGTGGAGCGCTACGAGGTGTTCGCCGGCGCTTGAGCCAGTGGAGCGCTACGAGGTGTTCGCGAGTGCCTGAGCCAGCCGCCGCACACCCTCCGCCAGCTCCGCCAGATGGGCGGCCGCGATGTGCGTAACGCGCAGACGGGGTCCCGGCGGCTCCGACGGGTAATGGATCCTGCCGGGGCTCACCAGCACGCCGTTGCGTTTCGCGGCCTCGACCAGGGCGTTCTCCTCGGTTTCCGGTGGCAGCCGGACCCACAGGTGCATGCCGCCCTTCGGCAGCAGATGCAGCTCGGCGGTGGGCAGCCGCGCGGCCAGCTCGGCGGCGAGCGCGTCGCGGCGGAACAGGATCTCGCTCCGTACGTTCGCCAGATGCCGGCGCCAGCCGGGGGACTCGACGAACTCCAGCACCGTCTCCTGCAGCGGACGCGCCACGAAGAACGACTCCACCAGCTGGCTGGCCCGCAGCCGGTGCGCGGCCGGACCGCGTGCGATGACGGCCGCGACCCGTGCGCTCGGTGAAAGGATCTTGGTGAGCGAGCAGATGTAGACGACCGTGCCGTGCGCGTCCATCGACACCATCGGCGGCGGCGTCCGGTCGCTGAGATAGCGGGCGTAGTCGTCCTCGATCACGAACGCGCCCGCCGCCCTGGCCACCTGGAGCACCTGTTCGCGGCGCTCGTGGGTGAGGGTCGCGCCGGTCGGATTCTGCAGGGTGGGCTGGCAGAGGAACACCCGCGCGCCGGTGACGGCGAACGCCTCGGCCAGCAGATCGGGCCGTACGCCGTCCCGGTCCATCGGCACGGCCGTCGCCCGCAGCCCCGCCGCCCTGGCCGCGGCCAGGGCGCCCGGGTAGGTCGGCGTCTCGACCAGGACCGGCGTCCCCGGAGCGGCCAGCGCCCTGAAGGCATGCGTGAGCGCGGCCTGACCGCCACTGACGATCAGCGCGTCGGCCGCGGTCACGTCGCCCCCCGCCTGCGTCGCGAACCACCTGCGCAGCTCGGCCAGCCCGCTCAGCGGCGGCATCGCCCACGCCCCCGGCCGGCGCACCGCCCGCCCCGCCGCGGCGGCCAGCTGCTTGTCGGGCCTGAGGCCGGGGTTGAGATAGCCGCCGGTGAGCGGAATGACGCCTTCGGGCGGCGGGGTCAGCAGCGCGGTCACCGGGCTCTCGTCGACCACCCGATCGCCCAGGGCGACGGTCTGCCAGGAGAAGTCCGGCGGCTCGTTGGGTTTTGCGGGCAGTTGGACGATGAAGGCCCCGATGCCCGGCTTGGTCACCACCCGGCCCTCGGCCGCCAGCTGCCCGATGGCCCGCGAGACCGTCACGGGACTGACGTTGTGGCGGCGCATGAGCTCTCTGGAGGAGGGGAGGCGGTCTCCCGGCCGCAGGCGGCTGAGCTCTTGGCGCAGGATCGCGGTGATTTGGGCGATACTGCTATCCTGTTCCATGAGGGATAAGAATAGCGCTATCGTTGGCGACAGAGTAGCGGTCGTCGCTTCCCCGGGGTCTCCGTTTCCGTCTCCGTCTCCACGGGGCCGGGGCACTCTCCTCGCCTTCCTCGGCGTTCTCGCCTTTTCCGGCTCCTTTCCCGCCACTGCCTACGCGATGCGCGGCTTCGACCCGTGGCTGGTCGCCATCGGCCGCGCGGTGGTCGCCGGCGTCATAGCGCTCATCTGCCTCAAAGTCGCCCGTCTTCCCCTGCTCCCGCCCCGCCACCAGTGGCGCTCGTACGCGGCCATCTCGCTCGGTGTGGTCTTCGGGTTCCCCGTCTTCAGCGGCCTGGCGCTGGACCTCGGTGCCACCACCGCCCACTCGGCCGTGGTCATCGGCCTGCTCCCGGCCGCCACCGCCGTCTGCGCGGTCGTGCGCGCCGGCGAGCGCCCGCGCCCCCTCTTCTGGGTGGCCTGTACGGCAGGCGCCATCGCCATCACCGCCTTCACCCTCACCCGTGGCCAGAACACGGCCGCCTGGCCCGACGTCCTCCTGCTCGGCGCCCTCGTCTCGGCGGCCGTCGGCTACACCGAAGGCGCCCGGCTCTCCCGCGAGACCCCTGGCTGGCAGGTCATCTCTTACGCCCTCGTCCTCTCCCTGCCGCTCACGATTCCGGTGACGGCCGTACTCGCCGTCACCACCCCCGTCCACCCGTCGCCCCAGGCTCTCGCCGGGTTCGCGTACGTGGGGGTGATCTCGATGTTCCTCGGGTTCGTCCCTTGGTACGCCGGTCTGGCCAGGGGCGGCATCGCCAGAGCGGGGCAGACGCAGCTCACGCAGCCGCTGCTGACGCTGACCTGGGCGTGGTTCCTGCTGGGGGAGAGGTACGGTCCGGCGACTGTGGCGGCCGCGGTGGCCGTGCTCGTGTGTGTGGCTGTCACTCAACGCACGCGTGGGTGAGGGCGGTGATGTGCGTGCGGGCGTCGCGCCTGGCGCGGCCCGCAGTTTGCAGGCGGATGACGTGCGTATGGCCGCCGGCCGATGCGCCCGTACTTGAGATGTGCCCGTACTTGAGATGTGCCCGTACTTGAGATGCATCGGTACCTGAAAGGCATGGCGCCACCCGCACGGCAGGAGGCGGGAGGCGTACTTGAAAGACGTGACGTCGCCCCGCAGGATAGGAGGCGGAGGTGTCACATATGGCAGACCTCACCATTCCCGAAGGCGGCTTCTGGCCGGCCCCGGAGATCCCGCAGCCGAACATCTACCCCATGGAGTGGCGGGTCGAGACGGCCAAGCTCGCGGCGATCTATGAGAAATCCAAACGGACGCTCTGGAACCCGGCCGACCTGCCCTGGGACGGGCTGAACCCGGACGACTTCACCCGTGAGCAGCGTCTGGGGATCATGTACTGGTTCGCCGTGCTGGCCAATTTCGACGCCTCGGGGCCGGCGGTGTTCGCCCGCGCCACCATCCAGGCGTTCGAGAAGCACGAGGAGGATCCGGTCCGGAAGTGCTTCTTCTCGATCACCCGTGACGAGATGAACCACGAGGAGTGCTGCCAGCGGACCATCGCCAAACTCTGGCCCGGCGGCCCCCTCGACTGGACTCCGTCCGACGACCTGGAGAAGGCCGCCCACAACAACATCGGCTGGCTCTATCACAACGGCGGCCGTTACTGGACCGGCTACAACGTGGCCGTGGGCAAGTACACGCTGCCCGTGCTCTTCACCAGCTTCATGATGGGCGAGATGGCCGCCTCGACCCTGTTCAGGGGTATGGCCTCGGGCACCGAGCATCCGGTCTTCGGCGAGATGTTCCAGCGCATCGGCCGCGACGAGTCCCGACATCTCCAGATTTGCATGGTCATTCTAGAGAACGAGTGGCCCGGCCTGACCGACGAGACCCGCTCCCTCATCACCCGCCAACTCCGAGCCGGCTTCGTCTTCCTGTCCATGATCCTCTGGGAGCCGCCGGAGGGCTTCTGGGAACTGCCGCCGTACTTCCTCGCCAACCACCGCGTCCTGATGGACCACGCCCGGCAGGCCGGGCTGGGCGTCCTCTCCTATGAGGAGCAGGCGGAGAACTGGCGGCTCGCCATGGCCCGCATCCGCGCCATCGTCGAACGCTGGGGCATCGCCTTCCCCGCCATCCCCGAACTCGACCTGGAGGGCGTCCAGGTCGACTTCATCGATCCCGAGGAGATCATCCCGGTCTTCTGAGAGATCATTTCGGTTCTTCTGAGGAGACGGCACCACCGCAGCCGACGCCGACCGGATCATCGGCGCGGGCTGCGGCGACCGTTACGATCCGTTCCATGTGGGGACGCATCGATGGGCTTCGCGTGCTCGAACTCGGCATGGCCGGCGAGCAACGCACCCGGCTGACCGATCTGGTCCTGTCCGGTGCCAAGACGGCTACGGCGGGCCTGCTGGAGCTCGACTACGAGGCCGAGGACGAGCCGCTGGAACACATCGGCGAGCGCCTCGTGCTCGTGGACGACGCGGGTTCGCGGGCGGCTCTGCTTGAGGTGGTGGGGGTGGAGCAGGTGCCGTTCGGGGCGGTGAGCTGGGAGTTCGCGCAGGCGGAGGGGGAGGGGTTCCGCTCTGCCGAGCACTGGCGCGAGGTTCATGGGCGGTACTGGGCCGGCCTCGGGCGCGAGGTGACCGACTCGTCGACGGTCGTCTGCCTGACCTTCCGCCTTGTTACTCCTTAGGCCAGAGCTCTTCTGGTGCGACGTAGCTCCCGCGTTGAGGGACCGTGTAGATATACCCTTGCTCGCGCAGCAATGCCATGGCCCGCCGTACAGTCTCGCGTGCCACATTATGCTGTTGCAGCAGAGCCGTCTCTCCGGGAATCGGCCGTCTTGGGCATAGCTCTCCGGCCTTGATGCGCTGCGCAATTTCAGCGGCAATTCGCTGATATAGCGGCATCTTGTTGGTCTCGGGGAGTGTCTTGTTGGGCGCGCCGACGAACGTTCCCCCGCCTTGAACGGTATGGATGAGTCCTTCGTCGCGAAGCACGCGGATCGCCCTGCGCGCGGTAGTGCGCGCCACGCCGAACTCGCGCTGAATTTCCGCCTCGCTTGCCACGGGGTCACCAGGCGAGAGTGTGGCGACGCGCGAGCGGATGATCTCGCTGATCTGCTGAAAAGGGTGAGTGTCACCCTCGCGGTCGAGCATGTCGCCAAGGCTATACATCACCTGGACAAGAGGTGGCGAGTTGTTAACCCTCGCTCGGCCATTCCGTCGGATCGGAAACGAAAGTGCCTCGATAAGGAACGGTGAAAACCCAGCCCTGCTCCCTGAGATGCGCCACGGCCTGGCGCGCCGTGACCTTGGCCACGCCGTACTGCTGCATCATGACCTTCTCGCCGGGAATCGCTTTGTTGGGCGGTATTTCGCCCTGCCGGATCCGTTCGGCGATCTCTTCGGCGATCTTTTGATAAATCGGCATGGTTCGTGAAGCGCGTGGGGTGCCAGGCGGCCCAACAAATGTGCCTTCGCCTTGAATGGTGTACGCCATGCCCTGCTCGCGGAGCTCGCGCGCCACGCGCCTGGCCGTGGTCCTCGCTATCGCGTAGTCCTTCTCAAGCTTGGCCTCGCTCGGCACGGGGTCGCCCGCCGCGAGCTCGCCACGCTCGATCTGATCGCAGATAAGGTCCGCGACCTGCTTGTAGATGGGGACGGGTCCATCGCGATCTAGCACCTTCGGATTATAGACGAAACCATACATGCTTGCCCAAAATGGACACGCTCATTGAGTATTTGGATACGTGCTAGACCAGTAGATACGGCTGGGTTATAGTGAGTCCATGGCGTGGGAAGAGGGTGACCTCCATGGCCGTCACGTGGCAGCGGCCAGTCGCACGTCGGTGTCGATCGAGTGGGAGTCAGAGGGGTTCCGCACTCAACGGACGCGCGTGCGGGATCACACCTGCAACTGCCAGCCGGTGTTTTACGAGCTGTGTCAGGCAGGCGGTCAGCGTTACATCCGCAGAACAACGAGAAAGGGTGGGCGAGTGGTGGTGGAGGAGAGTGTCCGAATGAACGCCTCTCAAATGGACGCTCTGTGGTCCCTGCTGCTGCAGGGAGACGCTCGATGATCGCGAGACGCCGTCGGGGCCTCCTCGGCCGTCTTGCCGCCCGGCTGCATGGCATCCGTGACCGGGTGCGCTCAGCCTGTCCGTTCTCCCGGCAGACGTCATCCCAAGAACTCCGCGTTCTGCCGGGAGCTCGCCCGGTCACGCAGGTCCCCTTTCCGCGCCTGGGCCCTGCGACGACCTTCTGGTGGGCCATTTCGCTGGAGTTGCGGAAGGCGGTGTGTGCGGGCGGCCGCTCGCGGAACGCGGCGGTTTCGGCGTCCAGGCCTGCGCAGATCCGCGAGACCTTGCATGTAGAGATGCCGCTGTCTGCCCCCAGATCACAGAGGGCGCTGTCCGCCCCCAGATCGCCGACGGTGCTGGTGGTGTCCCACTGAGTGGTGGATCCATGGCTTGTACCAGGGACGATCAGGGCCCGAGTGACGGCGAAACTACACCGCTCTGCGGGATGTCATCACGGCGTGGGTCTGCAGTCGCTTGCGGTGCTCGTAGCGCTGTGTGCTGCACTCCGTGTGCTGATAGGGCGCGGCCGATCGCCGTAGTCGCCTCCGCCTCGTTCGGCTCCCGCAGCATTCGCGCCAGCGCCCGGCGGAGCATCTTCACACCTTCGGCTGTCCATAGTGACTCGAGCAGGTCGGTTAGGTCCGACTGGGAAAGAGCCCTTATGAACCTGCCCTTCCGGAAGGCTTCAGGCGATTCCCTTTGACCGTCACACGAAGGCTCACCCTGCCAGTAGCCCCGAGTTGTGCCACTTGGCGGGACGTCATCCACTGGGTCGCGCTGGCCCCGCATCCCGCGTCTGATACGGGGCCAGCGACGAGGCAGCCGCCCTCTACAGTCGAGCGGCTGCGATTTCAGAGAGTCTTCTTGTCCTACGGGTTCCCTGATCGCCGGCGATCGCAGTTCGCCGACGTTCCGAGAACCCGCGTTTGGGGAGCTGAGCCTTTCCCACACGCCCGCTACTGGGTGGACCGCGCAGGGAGTCCGACCGTCCACTACTGCGCTGACGCGCGTAGTGGACGGACCCAGTAGCGGGTAGACGTGGTCCCATGCCCTCCGGGAGGCACGGGACCACGCTTTTGCGAGCGGTTGGTCGACTCACGTCAAGTCGACCTGCTCGCAGAGGTAGCGTCTCACGCTCTGCTGAGGGAAGCCTTGCCTTCAGTGCTATCAACGCAAACATGCCTTTCGCTGGTCTTGCGGTGGATCAGCACCCTTAGGGGTGCTCAGAACGCCGCATAAAGGCTCGGCAAGGCGTGAGAGCGCGTCGAGCGAATGCGCCGGCGACGGCGGCCGTGGGAAATGACGTCCCGCAGAGCGGTGTAGTTTTTCGGCCACTCGGCCCTGTTCTTCCCTCGTAGAAGCCATATAGCGAAGTCGCGGAGAGTGACCCGGCCCCGGACCACTCTCCGTGGCGGTCAGAAGGGCACCCGACGCCATGCCGTTTCCGTGACGATCAAGTGATCGAGGAATTGCAGCCCGACCGTCTCAGCGGCCTCGGCGAGACGCGCCGTGGCCAGCAGGTCCGCTTCGCTCGGATCGAGAGAGCCACTCGGATGGTTGTGGGCGACTCCGAATGCCGCTCCACCAGCCGTCAGCACTGCGGTGATGATGTCCCGAATCGGCACGGTCGTGTGGTCGGAGCCCCCTTCGGTCAACACCACACGCCGCAACACGGCTCCCCGAACGTCGCACGCCATCACCACCAGCCGCTCCCGGGAGTGGCCGCGGAGCAGCGGAGCGACGACCGCCGCCAGGTCGGAGGTGCCGCTGATCCTGGTCCGCTCAGGATCTGTCTGCGCCCGCCGTACGAGATGAAAAGCCGCCGCCACCCGCGCCGCCTTGGCGGGTCCGACGCCGGGCACGGCGAGCAGGCGGTGCGGCTCGGATCGGGCCAGCCCGTCGAGATCGCCACAGTGCGCGATCACCTGGGCCGCCAGATCCATCGCGCTCGCTCCTCGAAAGCCGGAACCGAGAAGCACGGCCAGCAGCTCCCGGTCGGCCAGCGCCGCCGCCCCACTCGCCATCAGCCGCTCGCGTGGCCGCTCACGTATTGGCAGGTCTTTGACTCGCATCCGCACCCTCCAGAACGGTTCTATCAACGAGCACCGACAACCTTGACCTGGCCAGGTGGGATCGTCTGGAATGTCGCGGGGAACGTCTTTTTGCCTTCGATCGGGCTGCCTCAGCTTGATGTTGCTTGGTCGAGCTGAAGCCCGTGTGGCGGCGCTGGACGAAGGCGCTTGTTGGTTCGGGCGGTGGTCCGTGAGTGGTGGATCCACGATCTAGTGGCGCGCCGCCGATTAGGCCGAGGGGGCGAGGAGGAACGCCGTCGTACGCGATGACGTCCCATCGGCGTGGTGGAGTGTCGTCCCTGGATTGAAGATCCATGGTGTCGTCCAGATCAGGTTCCGCCGGTCTCTATGATCGCCTTAGGGGGATTCATCGCCTACCCAGCGTGGTGAGGCTCCCAGACACGGGACCGGTGGGCCGCCATCAGGTCGCTGGTGCTGGCGCTGATCAACGAGCTGCAGCAGGTGATCACCGCTCGATGCCCTCGCTGCTCGCCAAGGCCATCAGAAACCGCTTCGGGGGCGCGATCCGCCGCCGCGCGCACCAGGAACGTGGCCCCGTGGCAAGCCGTCGACGCTGTGGGGACGGGCCGGCCGCTGCCGCCACGAAAGGTAAGCCTCGATGGCCATCCGGCTGAGCTCCAGGCCGAAGAGGCGGGTGTCGGCCCGGAGCTCTCAAGTTCGGTCAAACAGGCATGCTGTACATGATCCGGAAGCGGTCCCCCGGGATCACGATGTCGCTGGTCTCCACCGGGCGGTCGCCTGCCCAATGGGTGCGTTCGACGTGCAGAACGTGGATGCCCGCAGGCAGATCGAGGGCGTCGCTCTCCGCGGGGCGGGGCACGCGGGTGTGTACGCTTTCGACGATCTCCGTGATCTTTATCCCGTGCGCATACACCCGGGCGACCAGGCTGCGCCGTTCCTCCTCCGTGTGGGCGGCGAACTCCAGAGGCTCGTACGAGGTGGCGAGCTGGAGCGGCCGGCCATCGCCGCGGAAGACGTAATGCGTCCTCGTCAGGGTGGTCGATTCGTCGAGTCGCAACCGTCTGGCGATGTCGGGTCCGGCTTCGGCGGGTTCGCTGTGCCAGTCCCAGGTCACGCGCCGGCCCTGGGACTGCAGGTCGGCGGCGAACGGGGCGGGATGATCGAGGAAGCGCCATCGGTGCAACGGGGAGAGGTCTGGGCGTTCTCTGACGTAATGACCCGATCCCACGCGGCCGATGATGAGGCCTTCGCTCGCCAGCACGCGCAGGGCGTGACGGGCTGCGGTCTCGCCGACCTGGTACTTGCGGGTCAGTTGCGCCCGTGAGGGAATGGGTGCACCGGGGGGAAGGGTGCCGTCGGTGATCTGTCGCCGAATGTCTTCGACGACACGCAGGTAGACCGGATCTGAGGTGGCCACTAGTCCATCCCTGGGGGTTCGTGTGAGGCGTTGCCCTATGTTGCCGTATTCGACAGGTAACCGACCGTCATCGAGGTCACTTGGAGCCCCAACTTTGCAGCAGCGGAAAATTATCGAAGAAACCCTGTAACGCCGATGTAAGAGGGACCGATTCTTCGGTAGAGGTCGTCGATGTGTGTACCCCCGAGCACATATCGGCGGCCTCTTCCCATGCGTGCCGCGAAGTCGCTCGCGCGGACGGTGCTCCTCGTCGGTGGTGGTGCGCCGGATAGGTACGACATGTCGGTGGACGTCATGGCGTTTGTGCACGGCATGTCGGGCTGCGGGCGTACGGCCAAGCGCGTGACTCCACAGGGCATCCAGCGATCACTGCGAGCGGCAGGTCGATGATCCAGTGCCGGATCCGCAGTCCAGCTCAAAGGGCCGTCCGGTGGGCGGGAGCGGCATGCTGAGACGTGTCGAGGGCGGCCGGACATGCCCTGAGATGCCGGGGAACGACATGATAATACGCGGCCCGAGGCAGGCAAAGCGGGGTGGCGGCGTCCACCGCTTTTGCGAATCCAGGTAGCGTTCGCACTATGGCTTCGCCAACTGGAACCACCGACGCGCCCTTCGGCCGTATGTTGACCGCCATGGTCACGCCGTTCACTCCTGACGGTGCGGTCGATTACGACGCCGTGCGGCGCCTGGCCACCTATCTGGTGGACGAGCAGCGCAACGACGGCCTGATCGTCAGCGGGACGACCGGCGAGTCGCCCACCACCTCCGATGACGAGAAGGAGCGCATTCTGCGCACCGTCCTCGAGGCGGTGGGTGATCGGGCAACGGTGGTGGCCGGGGCGGGCACCAACGACACCCACCACAGCATCTCGCTCGCGAAGGCCGCGGCCCGCGCGGGCGCTCACGGGCTGCTCGTGGTGACGCCGTACTACAGCAAGCCGCCGCAAGAGGGCCTGTATCAGCACTTTGCAGCTGTGGCCGATGCAACCGGTCTTCCGGTGATGCTCTACGACATCCCTGGGCGCAGCGGCGTGCCGATCAAGATCGAAACCCTGATCCGGCTCGCACAGCACGAACGCATCGTGGCCGTGAAGGACGCCAAGGGCGATCTGTTCCTCGGCGGCCAGGTCATGGCGATGACCGATCTCGCCTTCTATTCGGGCGATGACCTGCTCAACCTGCCCTGGCTCTCGGTTGGCGCGGCCGGGTTCGTCAGCGTTGTCGGCCATGTGGTCGGCGCCGATTTGGCGCGCATGATCGACTTGTACAGGAACGGCGACGTCGTTCAAGCACTTGCGGTACACCGCCAAGTGGCGCCCGTGGTCGAAGGGATCATGATGAGCGCGGGCGGGGCGATCATGGCCAAGGCGGCCCTGGGCATGGTAGGAGTGCCGGTCGGACCAGTGCGGCTGCCGTTGGTGGCCGCGACAGAGAAGCAGATCGCCGAGCTGCGTGCTTGCCTGGTAGCCGGCGGGGTGAAGTTGACAGACGCATAGGAACGGGGAGGAACCGGGAGTTTTGAGAACACGATTTGACCATGGGGGCCGGCTATGAGCCATCCACATCCTGAGCTTGGCCCCCCGCCGGCGCTGCCGGAGGGCGGCCTGCGCATTGTCGCGCTGGGCGGGCTGGGGGAAATCGGCAGGAACATGGCCGTCTTCGAATACGACGGCCGATTGCTGATCGTCGACTGCGGGGTGCTTTTCCCCGAGCCGGACCAGCCGGGCATCGACCTGATCCTGCCCGACTTCGAATACATCAGGGACCGGCTCGACGATGTCGAGGCCGTGGTCCTGACCCACGCGCACGAAGACCACATCGGGGCCGTGCCATACCTGCTTCGCGAGCGGCGCAACATCCCGCTCATCGGATCCAAACTGACGCTGGCCTTCATCGAGGCCAAACTCACCGAACATCGGATCCAGCCGACCAAGGTCGAGGTGGTCGAGGGCGAGCGGCACAGGTTCGGGCCGTTCGACTGCGAGTTCCTGGCGGTCAACCACTCGATCCCGGACGCGCTGGCGGTGGCCATCAGGACGCCCGCCGGTATCGTGCTGCACACCGGCGACTTCCGCATGGACCAGCTGCCGAGCGACGGCCGCCTCACTGACCTGGGTGGGTTCGCCCGCCTGGGGACTGAGGGCGTCGACCTGCTGATGTCCGACTCGACCAACGCTGAAGTGCCCGGGTTCGTCACCAGCGAACGAGAGATCGGCCCGGTCATCGACGAGGTGATCCGTACCTCGGAGCAAAGGGTCATCGTGGCCAGCTTCGCGTCGCACGTGCACCGCATCCAGCAGGTCATGGATGCGGCGGCCAGACACAAGCGCAAGGTCGCCATGGTCGGGCGCTCCATGCTCCGCAACATGGGCGTGGCCCGCGATCTCGGCTATCTCAAGGTGCCACCGGGGCTGATCGTCGACTCGCGCGACATCGAGGAATGGCCGCCGGAGGACGTGGTGCTCGTCTGCACGGGTTCGCAGGGCGAGCCGATGGCGGCGCTGTCGAGAATGGCCAACCGGGATCACCCGATTCGCATCGCGGAGGGTGACACCGTCCTGCTGGCGTCGTCGCTGGTGCCGGGCAACGAGACCGCCGTCAACAAGGTGATCAACGGCCTCACCCGCTGGGGTGCCCGGGTCGTGCACAAGGGCAACGCCAAGGTGCACGTCTCCGGACATGCGGCCGCCGGCGAACTGCTCTACGTGCTGAACCTGACCCGCCCGTCGAACTTCATGCCCGTGCACGGCGAATGGCGGCACCTGCGTGCGCACGCCAAGCTCGCCGCGCTCACCGGCGTGCCCGACGATCACATCGTGATCGCGGAGGACGGCGTCGTGGTCGACCTGGTCGACGGCAGAGCCAAGATCGTCGGTGCGGTCCATGCCGGGTACGTCTACGTCGACGGCTCGTCCGTCGGCGAGATCACGGACACCTCCCTGAAGGACCGCAGGATCCTCGGCGACGAGGGCTTCATCTCCGTCGTCGTCGTGGTCGACTCCAGCACCGGCAAGCTCACCGGGGGGCCGGAGATCCACGCACGTGGCTCCGGCATCGACCCGGCGCAGTTCGAGGAGTTCATTCCGCAGATCGAGAAGGCACTCGAGGAGAAGGCCGCCGACGGAGTCGTCGACATGCAGGAGATCCGCCGGGTGGTCCGCCGCACGGTCGGGCGCTGGGTGAGCGATACTTACCGCCGCCGTCCGATGATCATCCCCGTGGTGCTCGAGGTCTGACCTCCGTACGGGTACGGCAGGCACGCGCCTGCCGTACCTCTGGGAGTTGCGTCGGAAGTGACGTCTCGCAGAGCGGTGTAGTTTCTCGGCCACGTGACTCTGATCATTCCTGCGAGAAGCCATGCAGCGAGGTCGTGGATCCACCACTCAGTGGGACTCCCTTCGGGTTGTCGGATGGCACCGTCGTCGCATAGCAGTGATGTGAAAGCGGCGGCCATATCGACGGTGTGGCCACTGAGAGGTGTGTCGCATCGCGGCCGCGCCACGCGACAGCCGTGTCGCATGGCAGCGGCGTGATCTCGGCGTCAGTGTCGGTGGTGTGGTCATTGAGGGGTGTGTCGCATCGCGGCCGCGCAACGCGACAGCCGTGTCGCATGGCAATGGCGCGATTTCGGTGTTGGCGTCGGTGGTGTGGCCGCTGAGGGGTATGTCTCATCGCGGCCGGGTCACATGACAGCTGTCAGTGGCTTAGGCATCTTTCCGGTGGATTAGCCATGCACCGAGGAGCAACGGGAGCACGGCGTAAGCGATCAGCACCACGGCCGCGGCAGCAGGAGGAAGC
The DNA here is from genome assembly GCF_020215705.1 of Nonomuraea aurantiaca. Classification (GTDB taxonomy): domain Bacteria; phylum Actinomycetota; class Actinomycetes; order Streptosporangiales; family Streptosporangiaceae; genus Nonomuraea; species Nonomuraea aurantiaca. The sequence continues at coordinate 196,206 of NZ_JAIWNB010000022.1, forward strand.
AGCGAGCCGTACACGGAGTGCGTGAGATCGTCGCCGGTAATTTCGCGGGGGAGAGCTACGATCATCACCGAGCCGAGCCGTTCGCTCCAAGGCTCGGGCAGGTTGCCCACGATTATGGGGATCACGTATACGAGACCCACGAGGATCGTGATCGCTCCCACCGCGGAGCGTAAGGTGGCGCCCAGTCCTAGCCCGAGCAGCGCGAATACCGCCACCGTAAGGCTCGACGTGAGAAGCGTCGGCAGTCTGTCGAGGAAGGGAGCCGTGTAGGAACCGCCAAAGCGGTCGCCAATCATCCAACGGGCTGCGACGTATGTCCCGAACACCACCACCGGACCGATGACCAGTCCGAGCAGGCCGACAATCGCGGATTTTCCCACCAGGACCGGCCAGCGTCTCGGCACGATGGCGAGACTCGTTCTGATCAGTCCTGTTGTGTATTCGGACGTGATCGTGAGGACGCCGAGGACACCCATGCAGAGCTGCGGCACCATCAGCACCACTTCCTCCAGATCCGCGATCGCGGAATGAGCCTGCTGCGCCGGGGTGGCGCTGTCGTACATCCCGACCGCCGCCCAAGCGACCGCTACGCCCATCAGGATGCCGCCCAAGCTGAGCCCCAGCATCAGATAGCTGGATCGAACGGTGCGGACCTTCAGCCACTCCGATGCCAGCACGCTCACGCGTCTCTCCTTCTGAACAGGTAGAACCCCGCCGCCAGTGCGGCGATCGCATAGGTGACGAGCACCGCGAGCGCGGCCCAGGGAGGTAGGAAACCGTCGCCCAGCCGCCTGGAAAGCCGCTGGTCGGCGATCTGAGGCACGAGATTGGGCAACATGAGGGCGGCCACGCGAGTGTTCCACGGGGCTGGCAGGTAGTTGGCGATGCCGGGCAGGACGAACAGCAGCGACACGACCGAAACGATCGCCCCCGCCGTGGATCGAGTGGCTACGCCCAGGCCGAGACCCACCAATGCGAGCACGGTCACCGACAGCCCGGAGGCGAGCAGCATCGGCAGGTCGTTGGCCAGGGAGGACTCGTTGAACTGCAAGTGCCGATCGCCCGCTATGACGCGGCTCGTCACGTACGTAAGAATGATGATCGAGTTGGCGGCGACGAAGGTCAGGGCGGCGACCACGCCGGCCTTGGCCAGCAATAAGGTGCCTCTTTTCGGAACGACGGTAAGACTCGTGCGGATCATGCCGCTGCCCTGCTCCGCGGTGATGGCCAGCACGCCGAGGACCGCCAGGCTGATCTGGATCAGTGGCAGGAAGCCCTGCTCAGGGGCCGCCGCTCGGAGTGATCCGCGTTCGTCCGCCAGGCCGCTGACGTAGAAGGTCCAGATCATGCCGAGGACCACCGTGAGCGCAGCCACTCCGAGTGCGTGATAGGTCGAGGTGACCGAGCGCAGCTTCAACCATTCGGAAGACAGAATCGTCCTCATCGTGCGGCTCCGTACTCCACGCTGCTCGCTGTCAGGGCAAGGTAGGCGTCTTCGAGCGACGGGTAGCGCTCCGTGAGCTCCGCCACGGCGGCTTCCATGATCAGCTTGCCCCGGCCGAGAATGATGATGCGCTCGGCCGTCAGCGCCATCTCGCTCATCAGGTGGCTGGAGAGCAGGATGGTCCTACCCTCCTTGGCCAAGGAGCGCATTAAGTCGCGAATCCAGCGCACCCCGTCGGGATCGAGTCCATTGACCGGTTCGTCGAACATCAGCGTGCCCGGGTCGCCGAGCAGGGCGGCTGCGATGCCGAGGCGCTGTTTCATGCCGAGTGAGAAGCCGCCCACCCGCTTGCGTGCCACCCCGGCCAGGCCCACCTGTTCGAGCACCTCGGCCACTCGCGTCGGACTGATGTCGTTGGTGCGCGCCAGGCACAACAGGTGGTCGTAGGCCCTGCGCCCGCCGTGCACGGCGCTCGCGTCTAGTAGCGCGCCCACCTCACGCATGGGCCTGCTCAGCGAGGTGTATCGTCGCCCGTTGACAAGTGCCTGGCCCGAGGTGGCGCGGTCGAGGCCGAGGATCAGGCGCATCGTGGTGGATTTGCCGGCACCGTTGGGGCCCAGGAACCCGGTCTGTCAACGACGGCCGAATTCTGACCCCCTGGCGTCGCCTGAATTTTGACCCCCTGATGTGCTTGATTGTTACTGGTCGTTGGTGTGGCCGGCTGTGGGAACGCGGCCAAGGTCGCGGTTTTTGAGGC
>NZ_JAIWNB010000023.1 GCF_020215705.1 Nonomuraea aurantiaca
CCCGAGATCGCCGGCGGTGGGCAGCGACTGTTCGACGATGGCCTGCCAGCTTCGAAGTGGATGCTCACCCACCAGCAAAGCGGCGAACTGGGCGAGATCGCCATGGTCTACGACCGAGTCCGCTAAGAAGGCACCTTCGATCCGTCGGTAATCCACGTGCGGAGCAGGCCGCCTGGGTCGAGTCGGGCCGATGTCTGGTCCAGGCCCGGGCGGCCTTCCTGCGGGTGAGTCTCCGGCTCATGAGCGTGATGGCGGCGCCCACCGCTCCTCATCGTCGCGGATGGAAGCCGGCGTCTTGTGAATGTCGTACGGACCCCTGCCTGGCGGTGCTGAGCCGGCCAACGGGAGGTTGCCCAGCGGTGGGCTTCCAACGTCTTTACCGAGCCGGCCAGGTCGCCGGCGAACAGCCGCAGCGATTCCAAGACGCCGAACGGCGCCTCGCCCTGGTTCGCGTGCGCACCGCCGTGCGGCTGGATCGGTTCGAGCTCCAGCGCCAGATCGCCGAGCTGGAATTGGGAACGGGTTTGGAGCTCGACCAGTTCCGGCCGCGGGTGACGATCCGGTCGTAGCGCTCCTGGGTGACGTGCCCGATCATGGTCGGCATGGTCCGCTTCCCCTCGCATGAGACGTACGGGACAACGGCGGGGATGCGGACCCCCAACAGATAGCATGCGCTTGATCACGAAACGTGACAAACTCTGGCGGGCAAGGTCTTTTCGCCTCGCTCCGAGCCCGATCCAAGATCACTTAAGGGGATCGAAGACCACCTCTCAGACCCCGTCTACGAACACCGCGACGGCACCTGCGAGCCGGCCTGAGCGGGGTGTCCCCGGCCCGTCGTCCTGTGGAAGGGTGCGTTGTAGATCAGCAGTGGGTGTGGGAGGACGTGCGGGTGTCCAGCGAGAAACTGAAGCCGCTTGAGGCTAGCGACCCGAAGAAGGTCGGTGGGTACCGGCTGCTGGCGCGGCTGGGGGCGGGCGGGATGGGTCGCGTCTACCTGGGCCGCTCGAAGGGCGGCCGGCCGGTCGCGGTCAAGGTGATCCACCCGTACCTGGCGGAGGACGCGCAGTTCCGGCGGCGGTTCGAGGCGGAGGTCGCCGCGGTGCGGCGGGTCGGGGGCATCCACACCGTGCATGTGGTGGACGCCCGCGCCGACGCCGATCCGCCCTGGCTCGTGACCGAGTACATCGCGGGGCCGTCGCTGCAGGAGGCCGTCGGCGAGCACGGCGCGTTCTCCGCAGCGGCGGTCGCAGGGCTCGGCGCGGGCCTGGCCGAAGGGCTGATGGCGATCCACGAGCGGGGCGTCGTCCATCGGGACCTCAAGCCCGGCAACGTGCTGCTCGCCCAGGACGGGCCCCGCATCATCGACTTCGGCATCGCACGCGCGCTCGACGCCACCTCGCAGACCACCCGCACCAGCGTGGTCGGCACGCCCGGGTTCATGTCGCCCGAGCAGCTTCGGGGCCGCGAGGTCGGGCCGGCCAGTGACGTGTTCTGCCTGGCTGCCGTGCTGGCCTTCGCCGCCACCGGCCGGCGGCCCTTCGGCGAGGGCCCGATCGAGGCCCTCGGCTATCGCGTCGTCAACGAGGAACCCGACTTGACCGGCGTGCCGGAGCCGCTGCTCCCGCTGATCGCGTCCGCCCTGGAGAAGGATCCGGAAGACCGGCCCGGCCTCGACGCGTTCCTCGAACGTTGCTCCGCGCTCGCCGAGGGTGAGGACGCTCCGCTGCCGGAGCCCGTCAGCACGATGATCGCCACGCGGGTGGCGGAGACCGAGGTGCTGGCGCCCCCGCCGCAGGACGCGCCGGGGAACGGCCGGCGGTTTCCACCGCTCGGACGAATGAAGCTCCCGGTGGCCGCGGTCGTGGGCGTCCTGCTGGTCGCCTTCGCCGCCTGGGCCATCGGGAACGACGGAAACGCACCGGCCACCTCCAAGGCCATCGGCAACGACGGAAACGCACCGGCCACCTCCAAGGTCATCGCCACTCCCCAGCAGACCCCGACCTCCCCGACACCCGCGCCTCAGCCGTCCGAGACCGCGAGCGCCACCGACAGTGCCACCCCCACCCCCACATCCGATCCCACCCGCAAGGCGTTCGAGAAGATCTCGGCGGGCGACTGCCTGGACGCCTACGAGCGTCCGTCCGGCGAGTGGAGCAGGAGCAAGCCGCGCGCGGTCGGCTGCGGCCGCTCCGACGCCTACCTGAAGGTGCTCAAGGTGGTCGACGACTCCTCCGAGTGCCTCAGGCACGGCGCCGATCTGGACGGGGAACTGTGGTGGAGCTACGACGAGGCCGCGAACGAGATCGCCCTCTGCGTGCAGCGGCAGTTCCGCGTGGGTGACTGTTTTCTGGCCACCAAGGGTGAGAACAAGAACTCGGTCGCCATCAGCAACGCGGATCTGATGACGTCGTGGCCGTGCAGGGCCGACTCCGCTCCAGAGGAGTACGACTTCGTCCTCCGTATCACCGCGTTCACCAGCGGTGCCTGCCCGCCGGGCGGCAGAAGGGTCGACTGGGAGGTCCGAGGCCGCACCCTCTGCGCCCGCATAGTCTGACCACGTCCGCCACCACGGCACCGGCACCCAACCTGGAACGGATCCTGCCGGCCGCGCGGGACCTGGTCATCGAGCGCGGCCCCGCCGTGCCGCTGGACGACATCGCGCGCCGGGCGGGCGTCGACAGCGGCACCCCTCTACCGCCACAACTGCAGGCAGCGCCCGCCAGCACGTCATGTCTGGAGTTGCGGTGGATCACCCACGCGTCGATGCCAAAACGTATGCCCCCACCCAAGCACCCGGCACCGACATTCTGGAGGTTCCGCGATCACGCAGCGCGGCGCCGACGAGCGGGTGAGCGCCCTTCAAGACGAAGCGGTAGAGCAGGTCGCCTGCTCAGGCCGGTAGTAGCGAGGCAGCACACCTGACATGCCTGAAGTCCCCTGAATACTGGTGAGGCAAGTACGCGGACACCTTACTTGCCTGACACGCGCCCCACCTCCGGACCTTGGATGCCCCCGGCCGCCGACATCTGCACCGTTACCGGCCGCCTGTCCCACCCCCCGCGCCGAGCACCTGTCCAAGACCGCCACTGTCCACCTGGACCCGCACCGGCAAGGGTGGACGCCGCACCAGCCCCGCCACAGGGCGCTGCGACATCTTGCCGAAGCCGGACGCACCGCACCTGAGCTGCAGGCCGAGTCCCGCCATCAACACCTGGCCGGCCTCGGCCGCTACGTCCGCCCCGGCGAGGAGACCTCCGCCCGCACCACCGCCGAACACGACCCAGCGGCCCGGCGACACCAACACGGAGAACTGGGGCCTACGCCACGCGGCGCGTTTTTGGCGTACTTCGACCGCATTCGTTTTGTAGTGGCGCGGCGCCAAAATCCGGTCCGATCCTCCAGTCCTGGAGGCCGTCTGGTTTCATTCCATGTCGCGCTGACACAGCACGCGGAAGATCGTGAGGATGTAGGCATGAGTTCATCGCAACCCCTCGCCGACCCTGGGTCCGAGCCGGACACGACCGCAGGCGGGGCGGTGAATATTGCCGGCGCGGGGTCCTGCCCCCCATCGCCGCACACCCCTGGGTCTGCCCCGGATCACCGCTACCTGCTCGACAACGCCCGGGTGGAGGCGGGCGAGCGGTTCACCTGGCTGGCCGAGCTGTTCGATGGTGTCACACGGGGGCACTTCGACCGGCTCGGAGTGAAGGCGGGCTGGCGCTGCTGGGAAGTCGGTGCAGGAGGCCCCAGCATTCCCGAGGCACTCGCCACGGCCGTCGGACCCACCGGTTACGTGCTGGCCACGGACATCAATCCGGCCTGGTTGGACCCGTACGGCGGGTACAAGGTGCTCCGGCACGACATCGTCGGGGACCCGCCGCCGCAGCCAGGCACGTTCGACCTGGTACACGCCCGGCTCGTGCTCGTCCATGTGCCCGACCGTGCCCGGGCGTTGGCGACGATGGTGGCGGCGCTGCGCCCCGGTGGCTGGCTATTGGTCGAGGACGCCGATACCGAGCTGCAGCCGCTGGCCTGCCTCGATGAGGTTGGCCCGGCACAGCAGCGCGCCAACCGGCTGCGGCGCGCCGTTCGGGAGTTGATGACCCGCCGCGGCGCCGACCTGCGCTACGGCCGTACGCTGCCGCGGACGTTGCGTGCGGCCGGCCTGGCCGATGTCGCGGCGGCCGGCTGCTTCCCGGTCGGCGGGGTAGCCTGCGACCGGCTGGAGACCGCGACGGTGCGCATGGTCCGCGCCGAGTTGCTCGCCGCTGGGTTGGCCAACGACACCGAGATCGACGCGCACCTGGCCGCCATCGATGCCGGCGAGCTCGACCTCACCCTCGCGCCGCTGATCTCGGCATGGGGACGCCGTCCGGGATAGTCCGCGGCGTCCGGGCCGTGGTCAGCCACAGGCCGGTGAACACGGCTCAGGCCGGCGTCACGATGGCTTCAGCATGCCGAGCCTGACCGCCGCAGCGATGCGGCGGTCCTACCCGGCCCCGGGCTGAAACGCCCGGGGCGAACCGACCGGCCGTCCTCCTGCAACACCGCGCCCTCCGCCTGGCGGCGAAACTAGGCACGGGTGATCCGGCTGCGGACTTCACGGTCTCGGAGGGAAGACGCCCTACCCCGGAGCGAGGTCGTAGCGTTCATGGGCCGCCTCGAAGTCTCCTCGTCGGGCATGCGCAGCAGCGAGCCGGTTGAGGAAGCCGAAGTATCCGACCTCGTTGATGTCGATCGCGGGCGGATTCGGCGGGATCAAGGAACCCGCAGGTGGATCCTAGGATGGAAGAGTAGGGCGGGTGGGACTTGAACCCACGACCCACGGATTATGAGTCGGCTCGATTGGTGCCGCTCAGTGCCGCCGGGTGTTGTTTTGTATTGCTGTGGCCGGGATTCTTCCTGGTGTCGTGTCGGCCTGTGCCTATGCGTGCCGTGCTTCATCGCATACACGCGAGCAACCACCGAGCAACCATACGTCCTTGGCCGTCGCCATTGTGCGCCATTTGTCTTATATCTCGGCGCGTCTGTGATGGGCCAGGTGTCCATGACGAGGCCCCGGCCTCACGCAGATCGAACGTGTACGAGCAACCAACGAGCAGTCGTCGGTAAGTGATGTGAGCCTGCTCGACAGGATGACTTGTGGTCGCGTCGAAGGCGATGCAGAGCCTGCTTGACGTGCATGGACGCGATTTTCGGCAGGCGCAGTAGCCGACGATTCCGATACCCAGGGTGGGGGAGGGAACTCGTCGTCATGTGAAAGGCCCGTCACTGTCACTGCTCCGGAGTCAGGACGTGTCGGGTCCGGTCCCCGATCCAGGCCGCTTCGAGTATCGCGGTCAGGCTGGCGGTGTCGGTCGGGCCGGGATGGTTCTGGATCAAGCGGGTGACGCCACTGGCCATCTCCGCGAAGCGCGGGAGGTCGGCGCGTGCCACGCCGATGTCCGCCAAGGTGGTAGGGATGCCGATGTCGGCAAGGAGCTCGTCGAGCCAGGTGAGGAACGTATCTGCGGCCTCGGCATCCGAGGCGTCGGTCACGTCGAGCCCGCACACCCCGGCGAGGATGGCCAACCGGTCGCCGATGGCATCCTTGGCCGCGTCCAGCGCGTAGGGCAGGAGCAGCCCGACGCCCAGGCCGTGCGGCGTGTGGGTGGCTGCGCCGATGGGGTACTGGAGGGCGTGCGGAGCCGCGTTGCCTGCGTGGGAAAATGCGAGCCCGGCCAGCATGGACCCATAGGACATGTCCGCGCGCGCGTCCTTGTCGCCCCCGTCCCTGACGACATGGGGCAAGCTGCGGGCGATCCGCTCAGCGGCCAGGAGCGCGTAGTGATCGGTGATCGGGTTGCGGCCGAGGAAGACCTGCTCCACCGGGTCGCGCGGTCCGTGGGCCCGGGGTCGCGCGGTGTAGCTCTCCACCGCGTGACAAAACGCGTCGATGCCGGAGTGGGCAGTGACGGTCGCAGGGCAGGTGTAGGTGAGCTCGGGGTCGACGATGGCGAAGTCGGGCACGATGTGGACGCTGGAGACCCCCACCTTCAGCTCGCGGTCCGGGTCGGTCAACACCGAGACGGGCGTGAGCTCGGAGCCGGTGCCTGACGTCGTCGGGAGCGCGACGAGAGGAAACGTCGGCCCCGGCACCTTCGACTCGCCGTAGAAGTCGCGCGGCGTGCCACCGTGGCGCCGGACGACGCCGACGATTTTGGCGAGGTCGATCACCGTGCCACCCCCGATGGCGAGGATTACGTCGGCGTCCACCTCGGCGGCGACCGAGACCGCCAGGGCGACATCGGTGAGTGGCACGTCCGGAGTCGCGTCGGCGAACACCCCGACGACTTCGACCTTCTCCCGTACGGCGGCCACGATCTCGGCCACGCCCGGCTGCCCCAGAAGAACCCGGTCGGTCACGATGAGGACTCGTGAGCCACACTCGGCCACCACTCGTGGGACGTTCTGCGCGACCCCTTCGCCTACTATCAGCTGGCGTGGTCCGCGGACGGTCTCAAGCATGTCAGTGCCTCTCTGGAACGTCGGCGGTGATTTGCTGGGCGGACGTCCGGGTCACCTGCGAGACCGGGACGGCGTCGCCCTGGGTGGGCAAGTCGGTCGGGTCGAGGGTCCCGCGGACAGCGTCGCCAAGGGCGGTAGGAGTCAAGGTCGCGACCAGCATCTCGATCATGAGCCCGGAGGCGTAGCCTTTGGGACCGCCGCAAGGGCTGATCGCCCCATCCACCGCCGCGGCCGCGTCTGTGGCGCGCACACCGGCGGAGTCGGCGGCGTCCCCGGGTGCCGGCGGATTCGTGCCGACCATGGCCCGGGTCCAGCCCCACGGGTGGAGGCCGGTCAGGTCATGTGTGCACAGGGCGCGGTGATCCCCGGCGGGCACCCGGAGCAGCAGGCCGGTCACGGTAGGTCGATCGCCGCGTAGGTGACGTCGAGGTACTCGAGGATGCCCTCGTGCGACCCCTCCTTGCCGATCCCGGACTGCTTCACGCCTCCGAACGGAGCTGACGGGTCCGAGATCAGACCACGGTTGATGCCGACCATCCCCGTCTCCAGCCCCTCGGTGAACCGGAGCGCCCGCTGGAGGTCACGGGTGAAGACGTATCCGACCAGGCCGTGCTCGGTGTCGTTGGCCTTCGCCATTACCTCGTCGTCGGACGTGAACGAGATGATCGGCGCCACCGGGCCGAAGATTTCCGCCTCCAGTATCCGCGCGTCTTCGGGCACCTCGACGAGGACCGTAGGCGGGTAGAAGTGGCCCGGCCCATCCGGTCGCTCGCCGCCTACCAAGACACGGGCGCCGCGATTGACCGCGTCGGCGACGAGCTCGTCGATCTTGGTGACCGAGGCCTCGTCGATCAACGCCCCGACGTCCACGCCGTCGTCGAGACCATGGCCCACCGAGAGCGCGCCCATCCGCTTGGCGAAGCGCGCCGTGAACTCCTCGCGCACCGGCTCCTCGACGTAGATTCGGTTGGCCGCGATGCAGGACTCCCCGATGTTGCGCATCTTGGCCACCATGGCACCGTCGAGCGCGACGTCCAGGTCCGCGTCGGCACACACGATCAAGGCCGCGTTGCCGCCCAGTTCCATGGAGGTGCGCAGCACGTTGTCCGCCGCCTGTCGTAGCAGCACGCGCCCGACCTCGGTCGACCCGGTGAACGAAAGCTTGCGGGTCCGACGGTCGGCTAGCAGTGCTGAGACCACCTCGCCGGCACGCTTGGTTGTCACGACGTTGACGACGCCCGGGGGAACGCCGATCTCCTCCATGATGCGGGCCAGGAACAGCATGGTGAGTGGCGTCTGGGCGGCCGGCTTGGTGATCGTCGTGCAGCCCGCCGCCAGCGCAGGAGCGATCTTGCGGGCACCCATGGCCAACGGAAAGTTCCAGGGCGTCACGAAGACGCACGGCCCGACCGGCTTCGGCACGGTGAGGATGCGATATCCACCAGCGGGAGCGGTGTTGTAGCGCCCCTCGACGCGCACCGCCTCCTCGGCGAACCAACGGAAGAACTCGGCGCCGTAGGCCACCTCTCCCCGTGCCTCGGCGAGCGGCTTGCCCATCTCGAGCGTTATCAGCCGGGCGACCTCCTCGGATCGCTCGATCAGTGCCCGGTACGTCGCGGTCAACAACTCTGACCGTTTTCGCGGCGGGGTCGCCGCCCACTCCGCCATCGCCTTGCTCGCCACGTCCAGAGCGGCGAGCCCATCAACGACGTCGGCGTCCGCCACCTCGGCGATGGTCTTGCCGGTGGCCGGGTCCTCGACGGCAAAGGTGGCTCCGCCGGCGGCGTCGCGCCAGGCGTCGCCGATCCGGAGCCGCCGGTGCTCGGGGGCCAGGACGTTCATCGGGTCACTCATGGCGTCGCCTCCTGTGATGTTCTTGGTGATGTCCAGCGTGACCTCAGCGATCGCGCCACGCGCGTTGACGAACGGGTCACACGACCTTGTCGGGTCGAGGTTGCCGAGCGAGCGGGTCGAACATGGCCTTGGCCTCGGCTGCAGGGCGACGCCCCGTGCCACCGATCGTCCGCCGCCCTGCGCGGTTACCTCCCCGCCTCGGACAGCGCCAGCCCGGTACCCGCATCGAACAGGTGCACACGGTCCAGGTCGACCGTGACAAGCAGCCGCTCGCCCGGCGTACCGGTAACGGTGGGTCGTGCCTTGACCTTGAGGATCTCCGTCCCCACTCGGACGTCGACCACCGTTCGGTCACCGAGCGGCTCAAGGCCGTAGAGCTCACCCGACAACGACGCGTTCCCACGCTGCTCGACGGACAGGTCCTCTGCGCGCAGGCCCAGCAGCAGCGGACGACCGTCCTCAGCCGTGGTCCAGCGGGGCCGCGGCAGCGTCCAGCCTTCCGCCCCGACCAGACGATCTCCCTCGGCGTGGCAGGCGAGCAGGCTGATCGGCGGGCTCCCGACGAAGCCTGCGACCCACTGGTTGGCTGGACGCTCGTACACCTCGGTCGGCGTTCCGACCTGTTGCACCTTCCCCTCCTTGAGGACCGCGACCTGGTCGGCCATGGACAGGGCCTCGACCTGGTCGTTGGTCACGTAGACGAAGGTTCCCCCGAGGCTCCGGTGGATGCGGGTGAGCTCGGTGCGCATCTCGACGCGGAGCTTGAGGTCGAGGTTCGTCAGCGGCTCGTCCATGAGAAACGCGCGCGGGCGACGGACCAGCGCCCGGGCCAGGGCGACACGCTGCATCTCACCGCCCGACAACTGCGCGGGACGACGCTGCAGCAGACGTTCGATGTGCAGCAGGCTCGACATCTGCTCGACGGCAGCGGCGACCTCGCTCGAAGAACAGCGGCGTGCCCGCAGCGGCGAAGCGATGTTTTCGTACGCCGTGTGTCGCGGATAGAGGGCGTAGCTCTGGAAGACCATGGCCAGGTCGCGTGCGGCCGGGGCGTCACCGGTCGCGTCCCTCCCGTCCAGATGCACCGACCCGGCGTCAAGCTTCTCAAGGCCGGCGATCGCTCGCAGGGTCGTCGTCTTGCCTGCCCCGGAGGGCCCGAGCACGACGAAGAACGAGCCGTCCGGCACGTCCAGCGTCACCCCGTCCAGGGCCTGGACTTTACCGAAGGACTTGCACAGCCCGTGCACTGCCACGGTTCCCATCAGGCCACCAGCTCTTCCGTGCTCACGTCGTAGACCGGCGGGGGCCCGCCGGTGTGCCGCAGCCCGACCGGTGCGTCAGCAGCGAAACGGACAGTCGGTGGCATCCGAACCCGTACGTCGCGCTGGCCGCCGTGGTCAACCACGTAGATGATTTCGTCGCCCAGCCACTCCGCCGAGACCACGCGGGCCGGGACCGAACGTTCCGCCCCTGGTTCCGTGACTTCCAGCGCCTCCGGCCGGACGCCTGCGACCAGGCAACGGTCGCGCGGCAGGCTTGGCGGTGGCGTGAGGACCAGTCCGCTCTGACTGCGCAGCTTCCCGTCGGCCACCTCCACCTCGATCAGGTTCATCGGCGGGGAGCCGATGAACGCGGCGCAGAAAAGACTCGCCGGACGGTCGTAGACCTCCAGCGGCGTGCCGATCTGCTCGACGCGGCCCTTGTTGAGGATGGCGATTCTGTGACCGAGCGACATCGCCTCGACTTGGTCGTGGGTGACGTAGACCATCGTCGTCCCCAGCTCCCCCTGCAGGTGCTTGATCTCCGTGCGCATGTCCGCCCTCAGCTCCGCGTCCAGATTGGTGAGAGGTTCGTCCATGAGGAATGCGCGCGGTCGTCGGACCAGGGCGCGAGCAAGCGCGACGCGCTGCTGCTCCCCGCCGGACAGCCGGTGCGGTCGCCGGTCCAGGAGCGGACCAAGCCGCATCAGCCGGGCGGCCTCCTCGACCCGCTCGTGCACCTCCGGCTTGGGCAGTCCCTCGGCCCGCAGGGGGAACGCCAGGTTGTCGCGGGTTCTCAGATGCGGGTAGAGAGCGTAGAACTGGAACACCATGGCGATGTCGCGCTCGGCGGGCGGCAGGTCGTTGACCAGCGTGTCGCCGATGCGGATGTCGCCCGTCGTCTGCCTCTCCAGGCCGGCTATGGCCCGCAGCGTGGTCGTCTTGCCGCAACCCGAAGGGCCGAGCATCACGAACAGCTCGCCGTCCCCAATGGACAGATCCACGTGATCGACTGCGACCGTCCCGTCCGGGTAGCGCTTGTGCAGGGCGGTCACCTCGATGCCCGCCATCAGCGTCGCACCGCCCCGAGCGTCACACCGGCGACGAGGTGCTTGCGCACCAGGTAGGCGAAGACGAGCACCGGTAGGGCGAACACCACTGAGGCGGCGGCCACGAGACCCCAGTCCACAGTGGTTCCACCGATGAGGCCGGCGATGGCGGGCGGGGCCGTCCGCACGGTGTCGCTGGAGGTGAGGAAGATGGCGAACACGAACTCGTTCCACGAGAAGATGAGTGCGAAGACCGCCGTCGCGGCGATGCCGGGCACGAGCAGGGGAAGGGTGAATCGCCAGAACGCCTGCAAGCGGGTGTAGCCGTCGAGCATGGCGGCATCCTCATACTCCGCGGGCACCTCGTCGACGAACCCCTTCATCATCCAGATCGTGAACGGGACGTTGAACGCTGTGTAGATGAGGATCAGGCCGAGCTTGGTGTCGAAGAGTCCGACTTGGCGGTACATGAGGAAGATCGGGATCACGACCACCACGGGCGGCATGAAGCGGGTGGACAGGATGAAGAACAGTTGGTCCTTCTTGGCCTTCACGGCGAAGCGTGAGTAGGCCCAGGCCGCCGGGACCCCCAGTACGGTGGCCAGCACCGTGGAGACCCCGGCGACCACGACGGAGTTGAGGAACGAGACGGACAAGGCCGAGCGACCGCCGCCGGAGGCGAAGAACACGTCCTTGAAATGGTCCATAGTGACCTTGAAGTCGAAGAACTTGGCCGGGATGGCGTAGACGTCCCGGTTCTCCTTGATGGACGTCTCGATCATCCACAGCACCGGAAAGAGCATCACAACGGCCAGCGCGGTCAGTAGCGCGACCTCCAGCACGGAGCGGCCCCGGCCGCCAAGGCGGCGCGCGGGGGGCGTGTGATCCCGGACAGGACCTGTGGACACGGTCTCGTCGACAGAGACGCCCATCAGTCCTCCTTGAGCTTGTTCAAGTAGCGCATGTAGAGCTGCGTGAGGACGATGACGATGAGGACCATGAGGATCCCGTACGCTGACGCGGTTCCGGTGTTGAAACCCAGGAACGCGACCTTGTAGACGTGGAACGACAACGTCTCGGTGGAGACCCCCGGACCTCCGCTGGTGAGGATGTAGACGAGGTCGAACAGCCGGAAGGCCTCGATGGCCCTGAACAACACAGCGATGAGGAGCAGCGGCCACACCAGCGGAAGAGTGATGGTGCGGAACCGGAACCACTCGGACGCCCGGTCGATCGAGGCGGCCTCGTACAAGTACTTGGGGACCGCGGTAAGGCCCGCGAGTGCGATGAGCATGATGAACGGCGTCCATTGCCAGGTGTCGACCACGATCAGGGAAATCAATGCTGTTCGCTGCCGGGTGAGCCACTCCACCTGCCCCAGGCCGAGCGAGCTGAGCATGCTGTTGATCACGCCGAACTGCGCGTCGAGCATGAATCGCCAGAACAGCCCGACCACGACCGGCGACAGCATCATCGGAACCAGGAACAGAGTGGTCAGCAGTCCTCGCCCGTGCGTGCGCCGTGAGATCAGGTAGGCGATGGTGAAACCGAGCACGGTCTGCAGGGTGACCGCGCCGATCACGTAGATCAACGTCGTCAAGGTCCTCAGGTGGACCTGCGCCGAAGTCAGGATGGCGGTGTAGTTCTCGAACCAGATGAAATGGGCGGGCCCCCCGCGGGTGGCCGAGTAGTCGGTGAAAGACAGGTACAACGCCCACAGCAGCGGGAACACCGACATTGCGAGCAATAGCAGCAACGCGGGGGAGATGAAGGCCACGGTGAGCCGGCGGTCGCTCAAGTGGCGGGACCGACCCGGTGCGGGCGGCGTCGCAGACGCCACCTGCCCGGGGTGGTCGGTCGTCAGAGGGACGGGGTCACTCACAGTCCGCCGCCGCCCTTGCGGCTGCTGGAGTCGAGCACGCCCTGCTGCTCCTTGGCGATGTCGTCGAGCGCGTCCTTCGGCTTCTTCGCGCCGTTGAGAGCCGCGTTCACGTTGGTGTTCTCGATGTCGACGAGGCGCGCGTACTCGGGGACGTTCCACATGTCCCGCATCCGCGGAACCGAGTCGGTGTACACCTTGTTGAACGGCTGGGCATTGAGGAACTCGGGCGACTCCAGGGCGTCCGTACGCGATGGCACGCCGCCGGCAGCGGCCCACTTCTTCTGGATGTCAGCCTGCTCGAACCACTTCATGAAGTTCAGGGCCTCCGCTTGCTTCGTCGTGGAGGAGTAGGCCGACACGTGCATCCCCATGCCGCCGAGAGGCACCAGGTTCGTCTTTTGGCTCGGCAGGGGGGCAAAACCCAGCTTGTCGAGAATCTGCTCCCGCGTGGTGCCGAGCGTCGACTGCTTCGGGTCGAGCAGGCCGCCGCTCGCGGCGATCCAGTTGAACGCGATGCATGCCTTGCCCTGGGCGACCGCCGCGTTCACCTCGTCGATGAACCAGTTGCCTGAGCCCTTGGCGGTCAGCGGCTTCATCTTGTTGACCAGGACGTCCATCGCCTCCTGGCCGGCAGCGTCGTTGAGGACGCCCTGGACCTTGCGCGTCTTGGAGTCCCAGAGGTTGCCGCCGTAGATGCCGTTGACCGTGTTGTAGGTCACGGCCGCGGCGTCGGAGCCGTTGGCCTGGTGGAAAGCCAGCCCGCTGACGCCGGGGTGGTCCGCCTGGCACTTCTCGGCGACTGAGATCATCTCGTCCCAGGTCTGCGGTGGCTTGTCGCCGATCAGGTCCTTGCGGTAGATCATCGTCCAGGTGTCGCCGAGCAGCGGCAGTCCGTACAGGCTGGCGTTTTCGTCGCGCTTCCCGGTCTCCGCCTGGGGGAACTGGCCGTAGGCCGCCAGGAGGTACGGGTTGTAGGCCTTGACGTCGATGTTCTTCTTGACGAAGTCGGTGATGTCGAGGATGTTGCCGTTCGTCACGGCCTCGCCGATGTGTTGCGAGTCCAGGATCGGGATGTCGAAGTCGGTCTTGTGCGCTGCGAACTGGGTGAATATCGCGTCGTGCCAGTTCGCGTTCGGCACGGTGTTGACCTTGATGGTCACATTCGACCGCTCCTTGGTGTACTCCGCGTTCGCGAAGGCTTCCAGCGCGTGGGCGGGGGGCCAGTCGAACCAGACGAAGCTGAGGGTCAGCGGGTCCTTGGTGAGCTCCGGGATGGTCGCCGGTGCCTTGGGGGCACTCGCCGCGCCGTCGTCCTGACCGCAAGCCGCCATGGTCGTGGCCACTAACATGGCCGCCGCCGCCAGTCCTATTCGCTTCGGATACCGCATCTTCTTGCCTGCTTTCTGGGTGGGGACCTCTGGAGCCTTGCTGCGTGCTTCGCCGAGCAGTTGCTGGGTTGTTCAGACGTGTTGCCGGCTGTCGCAGGGGCTGACCCGCAGACCGGCGTCACTAGTACGCCGCGACGTAATGGGGCTTCAAGCAGTCAAGAAGTCCTTCGGTCCCTGTGCGGCCCAGTGGCGAATCGAGTAGGACGTCGAGCATGCTCATAGGAGCTCCAACTAACCGAAGCGGAGCGATGACGGGCGGTTCCGCGATGGGTGAAGGATGGCTGGCATCCGCCACCTTTCCTATACGATCCGAGTGGGAGCTCAACATCCCTCAGCGTTGCGACCGATGTCAACAGGTTCCCGAAAACGCAAGAAAGGACCTCACGTCACGATGGACGACGAAGCGATGATCGCGCGGCGCCGTGAGGCCACGACGGACGGAATGCCGCCGGGAAGATCTCGCGGCCGGCTCGCCGACGAGGTGTACGACACGCTGCTCGGACAGCTGATGTCGCTAAGGATCGAGCCTGGCTCCCGCGTCACGATCGACGTCCTGGCGCGGGAGCTAGGGGTCTCGCAGACGCCGATCCGAGACGCTCTGAACCGCATGGAGGCCGAGGGCCTGGTCGTGCGTGTGCCCCATGCCGGCTATCGCATTCCCCCCCAAATCACCCGTCACCGATTCGAGGACATGCTTGAGCTCCGCCTGCTCCTCGAGCCGGCGGCGGCGCGCAGATCCGCAGAACGCGCATCCTCGAAGCAGGTGGCCGATCTGCGACGACTGCTGGAGGAGATGGCGGAGCTGGAGGGGGGCGATGGGCCCATGGCCTATGGCGCCTTCGGGCTGCGCGACGCCGCTTTTCACGATCTCGTCGCCCTGAGCGCGGAGAACCAGGTCATCCGCGAAGCGCTCGCTCGCCTGCACACGCACGTGCACCTGTTCCGGCTTCTCCACGACACCCAGGTCACTCACTTGGCCATGGCCGAGCACGAAGAAGTCGTGGGCGCGATCGCCGCGCGTGACTCCGACGCCGCCGCCTACGCCATGCGTCGGCACATCCTGCTGTCCGGCGAGCGGTTCCGACGATTGTTCGACGAGGCCGAAGCCGAGGGCGCGGACGGAATGGCAGTGGAGGCTTGACGGGCGGGCCGGGTCGAGGAATGCTAACGCAATCGGATCGGATCGGATCGGATTGGATCCACCTCACCCGCCTCAGATGCGAGGAGAAGCAGGTGCCCAGAGCGCTGCTCCTGACCGGCGACGCCGCCGAGGAGCTCGACACCATGTATCCCTACTATCGCGTGCAGGAGGGCGGCTGGGACGTTGACGTCTCGTCACGGACGATGCGTGACGTTCAGCTGGTCATCCACGAGTTCGACCCCAACTCCGACGCCTACGTGGAGAAGAACGGCCGAAAGTTGCCGGTCGACGTGCCCTGGGCCGAGGTCGACGTCGAGCGCTATGACGCCCTTATCATCCCTGGGGGACGTGCCCCCGAGTGGATCCGGGTCGACGCCGACGTCAGGCGCATCACCGAGCACTTCTTCGCGCGCGACCTCCCGATTGCCCTGGTGTGCCACGGCGCGCAGGTGCCGGCTGTGTACGGGCTGCTGAAGGGTCGGAGGACGGCGTGCTTCCCCCCCATCACCGGTGACATGGAGAACGCGGGCGCGACGGTCGTCGACGCTCCCGACGTCGTGGACGGCAACCTCGTCTCCTGCCGGGGGTGGCCCGACATGCCGCAATTCGGCAGGGCGATGATGGAGGTCTTCTCGAAGTCCATTACCTCCGCATCGGCTCGGTGACGGCACTTCGGACCGTCACAGTCGACGGCTCCCCCGTCCACGTCCTGGAGAGCGGCGCCGGGCCCGCGGTGCTGATGCTGCACGGCTCCGGACCCGGTACGACCGGATCCGGCGCCTGGGCGACGACGTCACAGGCGCTGGGCACGTCCTGGCACCTGGTGGCTCCTGACCAGGCGGGGTTCGGCCGTACACCAATCCCGGCGGGCTCCAGGGGTGGGCTCCGGCTGTGGACGGAGCAGGCCGCGGGCCTGATGGATGCTCTTGGTGTCGAGCACTACGCCGTGGTGGGTCACTCCATGGGCGGTGCCGTGGCGCTGGCGTTGGCGGCCGCGCGTCCCCAGCAGGTCACCCGTGTCGTGGCGGTCTCGACGATGGGCGCCCCCGGGGCGCCGCTGTCCGCCGAGCTCGACGCGGTCTGGGCCGCCCCCGCCGGCCCGCTCGGGGCACGAGACATGTTGAGTCGCCTCGTCCTCGACCAAGCGCTCGTGACCGAGTCGGCCGTCGCTGCCCGTGCGGCTGCGATGCGAGCGGGGGCGGCCGCATTCGCGTCGTTGTTCCCTCCACCTAGGGCACGTTGGGCCGACGAGCTCACCCTCTCGGCGCAAACGCTGGCAGGGGTCCGCGCGCCCGTGCTGCTCGTCCACGGCGCCGAGGACCGAGTCACCCCGCTCGGGACGGCAGCCCTGCCCCTGCTCGAACACCTGGCCGATGTCCGTCTGTACGTGCTCGGCCGATGCGGGCACGTGCCGGCGCTCGAGCACCCGCACGACTTCAGGCGACTCCTGTCGTGCTTCCTCGGCCGGGAACGAGGTCACTAATTGCTGCGACAGGTCCGCAGCCCGTGCTCAAGCAGATCAGCATGAAGCAGGCGTGATCCGCGCAGAAGCCAGCGCCCTCCCCGAGACCCGGGCCATGACGAGGCAGTGGCCGGGGTCATCGCTCGGCATGGTCGCATCGACATCCTCGTGAACAACGCCGGACGTAGCCACGTCGGTGCTGTGGATGAAACCGGCGAGGCCGAGCAGCGGGCCCTGTTCGAGGTCCGCTTCTTCTGCCCCGCCGCGCTGACCCGCGCCGCCCTTCCCCACCTGCGGACACGGCGGTCCGGCGCGATCGTGCAGTCAGCAGCACGGGAGGACGATTGTCGTTCGCGAGAATCTCCTGTACCGCTTCAAATCTCGCCACCGTCTCCAGAGCTGTGGTGATGCGATGGCTCCTACGCTGACCTTGGGCGAGCGCTCAAAGCGATTGAGCGTCTGCTCAAACGAGAGCGATCGTTCTCGGGCTAACATCAGGCCAAAGCGGGCGGCGCTTTTCCGGCACCCACAATGATCGAACGCCACGAGGTACTCGCAGGAGCGATCAACGAGTACTACCGAGCCGCCTGGCTCGATCGGCGAAACCCCAGATCAGACCCCCGCGCGCGAGTTTGACGCGCCACAGGCGGCCTGTCGATCGATGAGCTCACGTCTCTCGTCATAGACGACGGCTATCTCGCCTATTTGTCCGCGTGCACCACTGCTTTCGGCGGCGTCGAACTGCTCGACGAGTCCGTGCACATCGCCTCCGCGCTGCAACTCGCGGGCTTCACACACGTGATCGGCACGCTGTGGCCCATCGCGACAGCGTCGCGCCAGAAGTGGCGGAGGGTTTCTACCGTGAGGTCCGGAACAGCGGCGTCCCCGCCCTCGCACCCCACAACACTGTTCGGCAACTGAGGAATCGCTATCCGGACAGTCCCAGCATCTGGGCATCGCATCTCCACTTCGGCCCATGACGGTCGACAACGCCTTTCCGCTTCGTGGTCAGCGGTGATGGCGCAGCCCTGTCATCTGTTCCAGGTCGTGCACCATCGCGTCCGCCTGCTGGCGAAGCAGCCCGCGAGCGAGGAACCGGCCCGAGGAGGCCAAGAGCCCGATGTCGGCCGTATCCAAGAGACCGAGCCTGCGATCGTGGTGGACGACGATGTCTTCGAGATCGCCGTACGCTATGGCGACGACCCCTGACGGTCGATAGCTCGTATCGATGTCAGCCAGATGGATGTGCCGGTCGCTCAGCGCGATGACACCGGAGCCTGGGGTGGCTCCGGAGAGCCGGCAGGGTGCGAGCCGGATGAAGAGGGCGTCGTCGGCCAGCAAGCGCATCACGACCTCGACGAGCCCCTTTTTGTTGCCTATAGTGCGCTGCCAGTAGACGAGTTGTCCCTCTAACGCGCGGTCGATCAGGGCGCGGTCCCGAGGAAAGCCGGCAGGAGCGGTTCGGCCTGCCTTTTCCTGCCTGGCGCCCGGCGGAGGCGGGCCCGTTCCCGCCACCGGCGCGGCGAGCTTCAGGTACGCCTGCGTAGCGTATGCGGCCAGATCGAAGAACCACCGCCGATTGTCCCCGATCTCATGCCGTCCGGTAAACAACAGTCCGCAACCGACGAGGGAGAGTAGTGCCTGCAGGCGCCATTGATCGCCCCATCCCCTGTTGTCGGCCCACTCCTGCGCCGCGTTGCGGATGGCCCCTGCGACGGCGGCGTAACCCATCACCGCGGCACTGTCGGTGTCCGCGGGAGCGACGATCGCCCGGATCAGAG
Organism: Nonomuraea aurantiaca; assembly: GCF_020215705.1. Taxonomy (GTDB): domain Bacteria; phylum Actinomycetota; class Actinomycetes; order Streptosporangiales; family Streptosporangiaceae; genus Nonomuraea; species Nonomuraea aurantiaca. Next base: position 18,327 of record NZ_JAIWNB010000023.1, read on the forward strand.
CGGCACGATTCGCCGAGCCCGGGGTGAACCCCTTGACCCACTCGCTGGCCATCGCCAGCAGGAGGTGCATCGGATCGCGGGCGAGCGGCGCGTCGTCGGCGAACCTGCCCAGGTCGATCAGCCTGAACTCGTCCGGGCGATCAGGGCGCAGCACCACGTTGCGCGCGTTCAGGTCTCCGTGAGCGCAACCACGCTGGACCCAGACTGTGCTGTCGGTCCCCTCGAACGGCCGGTTCGCTGCAAGAGCGAGCGGATTGGGCAGCCAGCCGAGACCATCGCCTGCCACCCAGTCGTCAGCAGGCGACAGGCCGTTCCGGGCCGCCCACAGCGTCAGGGCGCCCTGAGGAGCGAGCTTGGCGCCGAGGTGACTGCGAACGTACTGGCAGCTTGTCAGGGGGTCCGAGGCGTGCTTCGAGGTGGGGTTCCAGTCCCTGAGGACGGAACCAATGACGACCGCGCAGATCTTTGCCAAGTCGGCTTCCTGAGGCAGATCAGCGAGCGGCTTCATCATGGACAGATCGCCGCCGGCGATCCGCAGGTGCAGCATCCACCACTTGCCCACGGGCACCGCGTCATTGTTCGGTTCCACCAGATGGCGGTGTCTGAAATCCTTCGGCGACAACTTCAGCGCCCGCCTGGTCAGCCGTGCCTCCTCCGGACCATCTGGGAGGAACTTGACGATCAGTTGGCGATCCTCGTTCCCCGGCTCGAACCAGCGGATCACACCAAGGGGCGCACCGCTGAGCCCGCCGGACAACCACCGGACGAGCCTGATTTCGCCGTCGTGCGAAGCGCACCAGTCATCGAGCCCGGTACGGACGTGATCCGGCAGTTCCTCCCATCCATCACCGGAGAGCAAGCCCACGTGTCCCGTCCTTAGGGGGAGGCGAAACGATCGTCAACGACGCCAGACTATCCGCTGGAAGAATGGCATGGACCCTGATATACGGTCCACTGAACCGTCCACGCGGAGTGTGCGATGTCGGCTTTGTGGCCTGTGCTCGGCTTAGGGGGCGCCGCCATCCTCCCAGGATGAAGGCAACGACGACTGCTGCCACCGTTCATGATCAGGATAAGTGCCATTGGATCATGAACCGGAGCGACCAATCCGGGTTAACCAGCAAGAGTCCACAGATCGGCTAAGAGCACCAAAAATTGCAGGTCAGAAACGGTGTCTCTTATGATTCTGACAGGATCGGAGATCTACGCCGAACCTCTTGATCGAGCCCCGTTGCCCGCCCTCGCCATTCACAACGCGTGTCAGCTTTGCTGCGAGTCTTCCTGACCCGGTGTATGTCACGTAAGAGGGATGGAGAGTGCTCGTCGCTCACACCGGTTTCGCCAACTCTCATCGAACGTCATGGTCTTTTCCACGCAGGCCTGCTATGTCAAGCTGGCATCGCGCTCCATTCCCGCGGAGCGAAGAGCCGGAGTCGCGATGATCATTGGCATCATCTCTAGTCTCATCGCGAGCGTGATCGCCGGGATCGGCACCCTCGCCTGGCGTAATCGCAAGAATCTAGCCATCCTCACCGTGGTCTTGATGCCGGTGGGGACCGTCAGGGTCTCGTTAAGCACGCTACTACGAATCAAAGAGGGCGACCGGTACGTGCTGTTCCACACACCGTACACGCCGGGGTCCTACGGGCCCCCGGGCGGCGTCGTCAAGTTTCACCACTCCGCCCAGCAGCACCTGGATCGCTTCTCCTTTCGTGAGGAACTGCGCGCAGCCCACGCCGGCGTCATGCAACGTGACCTGCGAGGCTTCGTACCCGCACGTCGGCTTGCGTCCTTCCTGCGCTGGTTCCACAGCGGATCGGGCCGGGAGTCGGCCACCGAATGTCTGCGTCGCGAGTTGCGCGAGGAGCTCTCTGAGATCGGTTACCCCGATCTGAGGGCAGAGGTGGAGAGCTTGGCGTTCCGGTTTGTGCGCAGGGTAGCGGAGCCGCCCCGCAAGGTGCCGGGCCGGGACTACCGGCAGGTGCGCCTGTTCGAGGTGTACGACCTGGAAACCGGCGACGAGGCTGCCTCCCGCCTGAGTAGCCGCCTCCTCGATAGCGGGCGGGACGCGAACGACCAGCGGGTGATCCTCGCCTCGAGTCAGGACATCGTCGGCGGGCGCTACGGTGAGCTGTTCATCGGCCCGCAGTCGGCGTTCCTCTTCGGCACCCGCCGCTACCGTCAGGACATCCCGCCGGTCGCGCGTGCCTGAGACGGATGTCAGGCACCGTAGTGCGCGTAAGCCGCCTAGCAGGAGAGGGGAAGTTTCCGCGGGATCGGCGTAGCGCGGTGTGGGCTGCGTGCCTGCCGTCCCGTCCCGTCGTGGTGGCCGGGAGCGGCTAGGACAGCTCCGCGACCCCGCAGAGCGTTCTCATTCATAACGGTTCGCGACATCGCGATCACGTAGCGGCAGCCGCGATCATGAGGGCTCTCGCCAGGTGCAGTGGCTCCTCCGGCAGAGCGAAATCGGCCGCGCCGCTTTCGTATAAGGAGAGGTAGACGAAGTCGACGTGGTTCAGGTCCAGTTGGCAGACGTCGGGTCATCGTCGGCGGTCCGTCGTGCAGGCAAGCAGATTCCGGTCGCTGAGGTTCGAAGAGATGCCCCGCCAGTCCTGGGGTCGGGTGCCAGATTCTCGATCGTGCCTCGCAGCGATGATCGTCTCGTCGAGGAAGATGCGGTCGCCCATAGCGGTGAACCGGTCGGTCGCCACGCTGGCCAAAGGTTGGACAGATGCCCGGCCAGGTCGCCGGCTCGACCAGGAGGGCCGGTGGCTTCGACAGCCGCGCCGAATCGATCGGTCGCTGAGGAGAGCGCGGTGAGATCGCTGTTACGGCGATAGTCGCCCATGTGGGCGAGGGCTTCGCCGGTGGCGACTGCGGCGGGAACTGGATGTGCCATGGCGTGCTCCTTCACTGGACCACACGACCACGTCAGCCAGGATCGACTGCCGCCCTCGGCGGATGTTGGAACGCAGCGCCGACACGCTCCAGAGCCGACGCCAGCACGGGGTCGGCGGCGCGAACCCGGTCGAGGTCGCCGCGGGTCTGCACCGCCATCGTCCAGAGCACTGCCCGGCTGCGTTCGAGCATCGCCGCCGCCGTGTCGGGCCGACCGATATCGAGGCAGGCGGCAGCGGCTGCGCCGGGCAGCCCCCGGTGCCCCGCGAGTAACCGTTCCCGGTCGGCGCGGGCGACGCCACGCCAGGCGAGCAGTGGAAGCAGGTTGGTCACCGCCTTGTAGGCGGTGACCGCGTCTTGGCTATGCCCGGTACGGACCGACAGCTCCGCCCATCGGCGCCCGGCCGCCACCCGGTTGCCCGGCGGCGAACCAGACTCGGCCACCGCGGCAGACCAGGCTTGCGCGGCCAGGTCACGCTCTCGCTCGTCACCCGTACGGTCGAACAGCGACTCATGGACGATGCCGAGGTTCAGCCCGGCCGCCGCCTGGAACGGGTGTCCCGCCGGCAGCACGGACAGCGCCGCCTGGGCGTGGGCCAGCGCCGATGTGAGGTCGTCGGTGCTCTGGGACAGCCTATGCAGGGCGATGGCAAGGTTCGGCTCGTAGGCCGCGCGCCCAGGGTCGCCGGCCTGGGCACTGTGCCGGGCCTGTCGCAGCATCGCGACCGCACGGTCGAGGTCGTCGGGTGACTGGGTGAGCTCGTGCCGGCTCAGCCCCGCCGCGGTCGTCGAACTCCCGACGCCGACCGTCCCAAGGCGCTGGTATGGACCGAGGAGCGGGTCGCCGACTGGAACCGCGACCTGCATGATCGGCTGGCGGCGGAGGAGCGGCAGCGCGGGGCCCGGCTCAGCCGCGCCGCCATGATCAACGTGTACGCGTCCGTGCCCCGGCCATCCTCGGTAATGGTGTGGACGCCCTCGCACACCTACACCTTCCTCGCCCAGGCGGCCACCCACCGGCTGTCCGCGCTATACAGGTTGATCGCCCTGCGTGGGTTGCGTCGGGGCGAGGCGGTCGGGCTGCGCTGGAAGTACGTCGACCTCGCTGCTGGGACCGCCGGGGTGCACTGGCAGATCACCCAGCTGGGCTGGGAGCCGGTGCAGGGCAAGCCGAAGACCGAGGCCAGCGACCGCACCATCGCCCTGGATGAGGACACCGTCACCGCATTGCGCGCGCATCGCAAGCGCCAAGCTGCCGAACGGCTGGCCGCAGGAGAGGCCTGGACGAACAGCGAGTTCGTCTTCACCGACGAGATCGGCCGGCCGCTGCACCCGCAGCAGGTCAGCGACCAGTTCTACCAGCTGGCCTTCCTGGTGGGGCTGCCACCGGTGCGGCTGCACGACCTGCCATGGCGCCGCCTCGCTGATGCTCGCCGCGGGAGTCGACCTGAAGGTCGTGCAGGAGACCCTCGGTCACGTCTCCTCCACCTTCACCCGCGACACCTACACCAGCGTCTACCCGGAAGTGGCCCGCGCCGCCGCAGAATCGACCGCCGCCCTGGTCAACACCGCAGCCGGCAGCGCTCAAACGGCCCGGCTGATCACGCTGCCGACCCACACCTGACAGACCACCACCTGAACCGTCGAACCCAGGCAGGCCTGCCGATCCTCCGGCGGGCCTGCCTCTCTCGTCCTCAAGGGCTGTCGCACAGGCAGCGCAGCCTATCGATCTCCAAGCTGCGCTGGAACGGGCCGAGAAGAGCGCCCGAGAAGCAGCGGATCTTTTCTCCGCTGGTCACCAGCGGCCTGGCCCCCAAGACGAGCCCACTTGCACAAGGCTTGACCGGGTATCAGCCCCCGTTGGCCAGCGGCGCTGCGCAGGCCTTCTGGCTCGATCTTCGGATGGTCGAGGGGTCTGAGGTGACGGTGGCGGTCTAAATGATCTACCGCGATACACGGTCCGTACACAAGAGCAACCACCGAGCAACCGACCATGATCAAAAATGAGATTCAAGGCCAACGAGAACCGAGAAACCCCAGGTTGAACGCGGTATTGGTGAGTAGGGCGGGTGGGACTTGAACCCACGACCCACGGATTATGAGACAGGCTTGCGCGATGCGTATTTGTGCAGGTGGGGGAGGGTGTCGGTAGTAAGTGAACCCGGATTTGCGCACGTATTTGGCATGATCATGGACGCGCTGGCTTGTGGCGAGATCAATTGCCGGACCCATCTACCTATATCGCACCGACATGCGAACGGCCGTCTACGGGCTTCTCGGCGCTCCGCTAGAGAGCTGTTGATCGCTCAGTCGGTGTCGGGATGCTCCCTCTCCCACCAATCAGTCTTGCTGTGCCGCCACAACAGAGGGAGAGCCCACGCGACCGCTGCGGCAGGGCTTGCCGCAACGATGGCGAGTGCGGGGCCACCCACGTCGTTGCCCCCGTCCAGTCCCGTGACCACCATGGCGATGACCGTGAAGCCGAGCCCTACCCAATTGGCACATCCTTGGGACTGGAGAGGAAGCCAGCTCATCATCGCAAGGACTGCGAGGAAGGCCCCGATGCCTACGGGCGCAAGTAGCAAGGTCCAATCGTCGTAGGGCCTGAGCGCGACGTAGGGCCACGGAACCCAGAGGATCCACGCCGCTGCGACGACCGCCGCGAGTGCCACCCGATGAATGGTCGGCCGTTTGGGAGGTATCCCGTAGGGGTTGGCGTCGATCTCTGCGAGTTTGGCTCGGCGCCACGCGCGTAACTTCTCAAACCATGAGATCCCCACGGCCTTACGGTAGGTGTCCTCGCTCCTTTAGTCACGCCCTCCGCGACACGTCATTCCCCGAAGGTCAAGAGTGGTACGTCGTACAGTTCTGGATTCCGGGGCCGCGTCATGGACGGTGAGAGGACTTCGACCACGAGCATCTCAGTTAGGAATTGCACCTGGGCTGACAGGAGGTGACTCGTGTGGCCAATCGCAGACCGCTCCTTGAGTCCAAGGGCGACATGGATGTGAGGCAGGATACCGCCTTTCTCGGGGGCCGCCGCGATGGTGCCGCATCCCATGGCTTCCGCGTTGGTCAGGTGAACCTTGGTCCACACTGGAGCTTCAGGGTTTTCAAGCTTTTCGCAAGTACCCACAATCTCGGCTTCGGCAAAGCCCGCGATGAACATGGGGATGTAGCCCTGACGAATGCCGTGTTCGCTGCAGAATTTCGCCAGGGCGGTCATGAAGTCGTCGCCGTGGTCGAAAGTGACTCCGAAAGTACGTCCGGTCGTCAGCTCGCGGGCTCGCATACGCTCTCGATTCTTTCAAAGATTAAATGTGCTCATTCATCGAATTATCAGGAATTCATCCACGACCCCCAACTTCCGCGAACGTCTCCCTGATCGACCTGGTGCCAACCCCCGACGCGAGAAGCAGATAGAGAAGAATGCGCGCCTTCAGAGGGTCAAGGTAACCCGCTGGGATCAAACCGCGTGCCAGCAGATCGGACTCTGACCCCTCGAAGCCATACGTTTGCTCGTGAACAGGACCGGCGCCCGTCCGCGAGGCCAACACGACGGGCTTGACTGACGCGAGCTTGGCCAGCGCCGGCACCATGCCCGCGGGAACATGCCCGACACCGAAAGCGCCGACAATCAGACCATCGACCTCTTGGCCCATGGTTGAAACAAGCTCTCCACCGTCGCCCAGCGCGACAGTGAACAGACCGACCTTGACCGTGCGCCACGTGTCAGGCGTCAGGATCGGCCCTCTCGCCATACGCAACGGGACGTCCACATGGCCCTCGACCACGTGGCCGATCGGTCCGTGATTCGGCGAAACGAACGCCGCCGTACTGCTGGTGTGGGTCTTACGGAGCCAGCGCGCTGCGTGGATCTGGTCATTGAAAACGACCAAGCAACCCAAGTCACGCGCCGAAAGACTCGTGGCCGTACGAATCGCGCCCAACAGATTGGCGGGGCCATCCGCGCCAGCCATGGACGGGTTCCGCATCGCCCCCGTAACTACCACCGGAGCTTCGTCCTCCCACAAGAGATCCAGCACGTAGGCGGTCTCCTCGATGGTGTCGGTCCCCTGAGTGACCACAACGCCGGCCGCGCCGTTGAGCACCGCTCCCTTCATCGCTTCCGTAAGCTCGATGAGGTCGGCGAAGGAGAGCGACGCGCCAGGGAGCTGCCGGAAAGTTTGCACGTCCAGCTCGACAGCGATGTTGTCGAGCCCCGGAACAGCCGCAAGCAACTCCTTGGCGGTCAACGTGGGCACAACCCCGTTGGCTCCGGGAACCATGGCGATGGTGCCGCCCAGGGAGAACACGGCTACGCGGGCAGGGGCAGTCATTAGGGAACCTTCTTACAGGTCGGAGTACGTGGCCAGTCAAGCGACGTTCTGGCCCATGTCGTTGACGAAAGCGCATGCAGCGTCGATACCGGCAACCGAGATCAATCGGCTGCGAGGCCGCAACAGTCCGGCTGTGCCAACGTGAGCGAGCGCCCGGCATCGGGTAACGAGCCATGCCCAGTCCAGTTCGAGATACGCGGCCAGCGCGCGAAGCCGCTCCGCAGGGCTGTTAGCTTCGATGACGGAATGCGCGCCGACTTGACCGGTAGCCTCACGGAATTCACGAAGGACGGAGACGCGCTGGGTAGTGTCCACGTGCCACATGCCCGCGCCGCGGACCCAGTTGGCAAGGATCGCCTGCCCGCCGCCGAGGACGAATCCCTCGACATTGGAATACGCGGGATCATCGCAGACCTTGGCGTGAATCCCCGTTGCCTCCATCAACGCGATGGACACGAAGAGCAGAACACGCTCATGGCGCGGCGAATCCTGGACGGCTCCGCGTGGGATGCAGAACATCCGCACCGATGCCTGATCTCCGGTTGTACTGCGAACCGCACGCAGATAGGCGTACTTGTGGTCGAACAGCAACCATGAGCATGCCTCCTCGCCACGCTGCTCACGAGTCCAGAAGGTTGGAAGTTCGGGCAGGTTGGTCAGGTTGCGCAGGATATGCCGGGCACAGAAATCAGAACCGAGCCAAGCATGCGACACCCTTCCGAGGTCCGGAGCCGCCTCACGACTGACTGCTGAGGAGGTGAGCGCCTCGTACTGTGCAAGCTCCTCACGCGAGATAGCAAGCTCCTGATCGTCTGCTTGGAGGCCATCGTCAAGGCTGGCCGCCGCCCACAGCAGGCCGTACGTGAAATCGTCCAGCTCGTAGGCGCCGGGGATGGCGATGGTGTCGCTGTCAGGAGATTGCGCGAGTCGCCGTCGCGCCTCCCGAGCATCCATCGCGAAGAACCGCGACTCGCCGGCCGATCGATTGGCGGCGACCACGAGCCCGCGGCTTGTCGCACGCGAGAATTCCGCCCATCGGGGGGCGTTCGTCAGTCTCGTCAGGACGCGCTCCCCGGAGGTACTGCCCGCATGGAACTGCATGCGCAAAACTGCGCCCTCCATGGCGCGACCGTCAGGAAGTAGCGCCGTGGCATCTACACCGAAGTCCGGCGTCGGTCGCGAGAGTTTCAGATCAGGCCATCTCGCTTTGGCGTGGCCAGCGAAGCCGTAAAGATCATTCGGCCCGCCGATGAGGGGCAAGTCCGTTCCTAGCTGTGCGAGCAATGCGGTTGCACTGCCCCCCACGAGAAACGTCCTCCGGTCAACGTTCGCCCACACCTGCCCCTCCTCGTCCACGTAGAAGGACAGTCTTTCGGGGGCAAGCGCATCTTGCGATGGCACTTCGATGGCATTTAGGCGCCGGAACCCCAACTGATCGAAGCTCCTGCCGGTCAACGCCTCCAAGGCTCGCTGATACGCGGGACGTGGTCGCCCGACTTCTCCGTCCTCCCAGCGCGCGACCAGGCGCGCGTCACAGGCAAGGCCATGCTCACCGATCGTGCCAGCAATAGCGACCAGCGCTCGCGCGAACTCCTCACGCGATTCGCGCCGCTCCTCTTCACGGATGCGGCGGAGTACGGGATTGGGCGTCTTGACCTTGGTCTTGGTGGTCACCGCCATGCCTTCCGCCTGCGTCTTTATGGACTTTGCACGGAGCACGGCAACCGTAACTGTTCGCTGCCGCCGTCGCTAGACGATTTGCCATTTCAGTGCCGCGTGAGACGCCATCGATATGCCTTGGCCTTTAGCGGTCTCCTTGATGTGGCGCAGGGAACGCCGCGCCACAGCAGGAGGAAGGGGGCGGAAATGTTACGGAACGGGACACACTGCTTAGTCGGTCGAACTTAGCAGTCTCATGAGGGATTGATATAGCTGCCGGGAGCATAGTCACTGGTCTTGAGCCTGTTGCTCAAGCTTCGTAAGCCTATTGGCGAGGTCCTTCACGGTGGCCTCCAGGATCGATACGCGTGCCGAGAGGGCGGGCTCAGGGCCACCTTCCTTGCTCGGATCCCGAACGAAGAAAGCCCGACCTTGCTGGGCGACCACCAGTCCCTCAGTCCGCAACTCGCGGAGGGCGTTCTGGACGGTCTGAGCTGAGATGCCGTAGTCCCGCGCAAGGTCCCGGATCGACGGCAAGCGACTGCCTGGCACACGTTCGCCCGACTCGATGCTTTTCCGCAGAGCGTCCGCTAGCTGGAGGTATGGGGGGCGGGGGTCGTTGTCGCTAATCGTCACCTGACCAGCGTACCCGCCTAAACCGTAAGTGTCCTGTAGCGACCTATTGCGTGCTAGCACAGTACTAGCTAAGTTGGCACGTATCAGCACAGCCGGAAGATCTGGGAAGGCGGCACAAGCCGCGCGCCGACGGGCTGGAGCACTTGATCGTTTGAGAACTCAACAGTGACGACGAAGGGCCACCGCCTCCCGCGAAAAGGCGGCCTGTGCAGGGCGTTCGGCCTTGCGCACTTTCTCATTGCTTGGTTCGCCCCGATGGTCGCAGGCAGGGTTCGACTCCCTGCCGGGGCGCCCTCCACCGCTCGTACCTCTGTCCCACACACCCAGGGAGTGCCGATGTTGTCCATCCGCCTGACCGGAACGCCTGCCGAGGTAGCCGATGCCGTGCTGACCCTGCGCGAGACGTTCTGCATTGCCGCGATCAAAGGGCTATGCCCCTCGGCGCCTGCGCAGCCCAGTGTCCGCGTCTACGTCGAAGTGGCCCCCGGCTGACCACGCCGGCCTACCAAATCTTTCGCCCCGATGGTCGCAGGCAGGGTTCGACTCCCTGCCGGGGCACTGCCAGCAACCAGCCCACCTCAAAGGGGTTCGACTCATGAAACGGCGCAAGGCCATCGAGTTCTACAACCCGGACGGCAGCGAAAGGCATGTGGGCGACTGCCCGAACTGGATCGCGGCTATGCGACGTCTGCGCCGTGACCTGCGTGAACGCACGGTCATTGTCTACGGCAACGGCCCATGGCCGTGCTGGGACTGCTAACCCGCATCCGATCTCCTCTACCGCCCCGATGGTCGCAGGCAGGGTTCGACTCCCTGCCGGGGCGCTCCGGCGCACAGATGCCGAGATCCACACGCAACCCGACCAAAGGATCCCACCATGACCGCATGCGTGACGTTCACTCACCCCGACGTGTTCGACCGGGGCATTCAAGAGGGCTGGGCGGACCCGCAGACTGACCCGACACAGATCGACTGGACTCCCCGCCAGACCGCCGCCGCGATCCCGTTCCAGGTGATCGACGGCCGACCGGTCAACCCGTGCGAGACGACCTGCGTCCGCTATGGCCGCAACGAGCTGGGCCACTGGGGCGAGCAGGTGGCAGCCGACGCCGTCGTCACCGCCCACACCCAGACCGGCCGCTGGCTGGTCATGGTCGAACGCTCAGACGGGCACGGCTGGGCCGTCCCCGGCGGCTACGTGGAACCTGGAGAGGATCCCGAGGTGGCGGCGGTTCGCGAACTCGCAGAGGAGACCTGCCTCAACCTGTCGAGCACATCTCGTCAGGTGCTTCCGGCACGGTACGTGCCGGACCCGCGCGCCAGCGATGAGGCGTGGATGGTCACCGTCCCCGTCACCTTCAAACTGTGCGCCCTGTTCGCCGTCGATCTGCCCGCCGTGGTCGGTGCCGACGACGCCAAGCGCGCCGCGTGGGTGCGCGCAAACAGCTACACCGACCTGGTCGCCCAGCTCAAGACCTCTTATGACGGTCAAGTGTTCCGCGCCCATGTGGCCATGCTGCGCGACCTGCTCGGCTGATTCGGCCGCTCTACCGCTCCGATGGTCGCAGGCAGGGTTCGACTCCCTGCCGGGGCGCTCCGGCTGCTCTGCCGGGTCTACCCAACGACGAACAGGACACCCCATGCTCCCGACCCCCGACTTTGACAGCGACCTGCACACCGGCAGCCAGATCGACCTGGCCAACCCGCCGCAGCACTGCACCTTCCCCATGCAGGTGTCAGCGGAGCACGGCGGCTACCGAGTCGAATGCGTCGAGTTCGACTACGAGATCCACACCAGCGAAGACGGCGTGCTCACGGAGCCGCCCCACACCACCGCCTAATTGCCAATCGGCCCCGATGGTCGCAGGCAGGGTTCGACTCCCTGCCGGGGCGCTCCGGCTGCTCTGCCGGGTTCACCAAGCCAAGGGAGTTTCCCTCATGCAGCCCGCCAAGAGTTTGACTCGGTTCCTGCCCACGCTGGTCGTGATCGGCATGGTCATCTACCTCTTCACCGACCCGCAGGGCGCCGCCGTGGCGTTCAAGTGGGCTTTTGAGGCGATCGTGACCGGTGCCCAGCAGTTCGCCGAGTTCGTCAAGGCCATCAGGCAGTGATCTCCCCAACCCGCTGGGGGCGGCCCCCATCCGCCAAGACCTGAGCCGCCCCCTTCTCGACTCCCGAAGGAGTAGCACCATCATGGTTCACCGCGAACGCCCTATCCACCCGTCGCGCATGCTGCCTGAACAGTGGTCGGCAGCGTGGCGCATCGACCACGAGCCGCCCACGGCGGAGTGCGTCTACGACCCGGACCTGCACACCGGCCCGGCCGGCGAGATCGAACCGGCCGACGAGCGTGCCGCCCGTGAGGACGTGGCCCGCGAGGTGTGCGCCGGCTGCCCCGTGCGCGCCCGGTGCGAGCTGTACAGCATGCAGGTTCGCCCGACCTCCGGCGTGTGGGCCGGCCGCACGGCGCGCGAGCTGGCCCTGTTGGGCGCCGAGCTGGACGTGATGCGTTCCGGCGGCCTGCCGGAAGCGGCGTGATGCGCGCGCCCGGCACCTACACCTCCGGGACTCGGGTCCGCTATCACGGCTCTCTCACCCACGAGCACGGCGAGTACGTCATCGCCGACATCTGCGAGTGCCCCGAATGCGACGCGGCCGATGCCGACGCCGCGTTCTACCGCATCCCCCGTCAGCCCCGCTACGTCCTGGCCGCCGCACCTGGTGCTGCCGCCTACCTCGAACACGTCCGCCCCGCGAGCTTGACCCCACCTGAATGGAGTTCTCCATGACCACCCTGACCACCCAGCGGACCCTGTCCGCCCCGATCGCCGGCCCCGTCGTGTTCGCTCTGGACATGCCGCACGGGCAGATTGACGTGCGCGTCGGTGATATCGACCGCGCCGAGATCGATCTGTCCACCCCGGCCCCGGACGGCAGCCCCGCCGCCAGGGCCGTCGCTGACGCGACCTTAACCGCCGAGGTACGGAAGATCACGGTTCGTGTACCCACCCCGGACGGCGGTACCACCATCGTCAGTCGCGGCGGGCGCATGGTCGTCCAGAACTTCGGCCACGTCTCCGCCGGCACGACCATCACCGGAATCACCATCAGCGGTGACGGTTCCGTACACATCGGCGGAGGCGTCAACGCCACCCCCGGAGTGCGCGCCGTGGTCCGCCTCCCGCGCGGGTCGGCCCTGGCCGTGCACACCAAAACCGGCGAGGTCACCACAAGCGGCGAACTGGAGTGGACGCAGTTCGCCTCCGTCTCCGGCAGCCTGCGCATCGATGCCTGCGGCAAGCTCAGCGCCTCCTCGACCTCGGGCGATGTGTCGGCCGACTACGCCGACGAGGCCGAGGTGCGCACCGTCTCCGGTGACATCCGGCTCGGCAGGACCGACAGCGCCACCGCCGGCTCTACCTCCGGCGACATCAGCATCGGCGACTTCGGCGGTTCGGCGCGGCTGCGCACGATCTCGGGTGACATCACCGTGCACGCCACCGAGCCCGGCCACGTCACCGCCAACTCCACATCCGGCGACATCCGCGTGACCGCCCCCGCCGAGCTGGCCGCGGCCACCGGCGAGAACGCCCTGACCGTCGATGCCCGCTCGGTGTCCGGCGACGTGCGCACCCCGCGCCCGATCGCCGGCCCCGCCCGCCCCCGCCGCCCGGCGGCACCGCTGACCAACAGGAGGTCTGTCGTGAACACCGTCTTTCTTCTGCTGTGGCCGTGGCTGGCGTTCCTGGCCGCCATCGCCCTCGGCTCGTTGCTGTGGAGGCGTTGATGTCTCGCATCCGCGCCGCCTTCTGGGACCCCGCCGGCGACCGCTACGGCATCCCCACCTACCCATGGCGGATGGCGCCGCCGCACCTGCTCACGCTGCGGCAGCTCACCGCCGAAGGGCTTCGACCCGGCGGGCAGGGTGTGCAGGCACAGGTGTTGTGGCGCTCCCGCCGCCATGGTGCGCCCGGCGTCCGCGCCGCCTACCTGTACGACGTGCGGTTCGCGCTGCCCAAGCGCACCGCCACCGCGCGTCAGCGCGTCGCCCTCGGCAAGGCCAACGCCGCCCGCCGCACCTGCCCCGAATGCCTGCGCGATGCCGGCTACGTGCTGCTGCGCCACCTCGGAACCTGCCTCGACTGCGCCAAGGAGGTCGCCGCATGAACACCGCCGAGATCCGCGCCGAGCTGCGCGCCCTATGCGACCGCATCGAGACCGAGCTGAACGACGAACACCGCAACCGTCAGGACATTCTCGAAACGGTCGCCACCGACCTGGACGACCTCATCACCCACCTGGAATCGTCGTGAACGGCATCGCGATCTGCCCACCCGCCGAGGCCATCGCGCCCCGACTGTCGATCGTGGCCGATCCACCCATCATGGTGACCGACCCGGCCGGCCTGTTCGCCGAGCTGGCACGCCTGGCGCTGCCGCTCGGTGAGTACGTGGTGTGCGGCAGTGCCGCCCTGTACGTGCGCGGCCTGCGCGCCCGCATGGGTGACCTGGACGTGCTCGCTCGCGGCCCGGCGTGGCTAAAGGTGCTGACGCTCGGCGTGCCGCCGAGCGTGGCCCTGTCCGGTCACGGCCTGGTCGTCAATCACCCGCGCGCCGCCATCGAGTTCGTCGATCGGTGGACGCCCGGTTGGCCGACCGACTACCTGATCGCCTCCGCCGACCTGATCGACGGCATCCCGTTCATGCGTCTGGGCGACGTGCTGGCCTGGAAACAGCGCGCCCGCCGCCCGAAAGACCTGCCCGACATCGCCGCCGTTCACCGGCTGCGCCGCCAGTGGAACAGCGACCCCATCCCCACCCGCACCGACAAGACCGATTGGAGGAAAGCCGCATGAGCAGCATCGCTAATCCGACCCCCGACCCGGAGGACATCTCCCGCGCCCTGGCCGAGATCGAACGCCACCTGATCGAACCCGCACCGCCGATCCACCCGCCGCCCGCCGACCTGGAGGAGGCGGAAGAGATGGGTGAGACCAAGCGCGTACGGCAGTTGCGCGCCGAGGTCGCCGAGGCCCGTCACCTGGCCGCGCTCCAAACCGACGACACACCGCTCTTGCTGGACACTCCCCGCGTGCGCAAGCGCCGCAGGAAGGCCCACGAGGCGGCCCGGCTGCACCGGCTCGGGCAGGATCCGGCGATGCGCGCCTGGCAGGCCGCGCGGATGCGGCGCCTGCTGATCACGGCCGCCATGGTGGCGCTGACGTTGGCGCTGGCTTGGTCCACCGCCGGCGTGCAGCACTTCGCCGCCGACGGCGCCGAACCGTGGTCGCCGGCCTGGATGTTCGCATGGCTGGTCGAGCCGTTCATGTCCATTGCCCTGCTGGTCGTCGTCGGGGCTCGCGCCTACCTCGGCACCCAGGGACAGCCGCTCAACGACCCCAAGCTGATCCGGACCGAGTACCTGTTCCTCGGCCTGACCCTCGGCATGAACGCCTGGCCGTACCTGCCCTGGACCGACGACGACTTCACCCTCTCGCGGTTGGTGCTACACGTGCTGGGGCCGATCGTGGCCGTGGCCATCGTCACCGCCCTGCCGATCATCCTGGCCGCGTTCTCCCGGCTGAACTACACCCCCGACGGTGGACTTACCGGCATTACGTACAGCGAGAACACCGGTGATCGCGTAAGACGCACCGCCGCCGAGGTGGCCCCACTGATCGAACGCGCACAGGTCCTCATCACGACCGGCGACCTGCCCGCCCACCCGAGCGCCTACAAGATTCAGCGCGCGCTGCGCTGCGGCATGGACGACGCCCGAGCCGTCCGTGACGCCCTCGCCCCGGAGGCAGCGTGATGACCTACGCGAGCCTTCACCACGCAAACGCGCAGGGTGCGGCCTCATCCGCCAAGACGTCGACCGCACCCTGCCACCCCGCCCGCTGCAACGCACACGAGGTGATCCCATCATGACGCATGACCCGTTCAACCCCGCCGACCAGCCCGAACCGCCGCGCCCCACCTGGACCGACCAGGATGGACGCAAGGTGGATGACCCCGTCCAATGGATCGCCGACCAAGTCGCCCCCGCCCCCGCTGAGCACGGACAGGACGGCGGCAAGGGGGCGCAGGTCGTTGACCTGGAGGCCGCCCGCGCCGGCCGCCACCCCTACAGGTCCGATGACGACCCCGAACCGACCAGCCCCGCCCCGGCCGCCGACCGCCCGATCCTGGACGGCCAGGCCGTGCGGGTTGACCAGGACGGTAAGGAGGAACGCGACTGGCGCGCCGAGCTGGAAGCCAAGCTGCGCACTCGCCGCCCGGTGGTGCCGCTGTGGCTACGCTCGCGCGCCGAGGCGCTGCAAACCCTCGGCTGGCTCGGCAACCACTACGCCCACGTGGCCGCCTACCAGGCCTTCCGCACCCCGATATATGCCAGCCGGCTGGCCATCCGCACCCCGCGCGGCTTCCTCAGGCTGGTCGGCGGCATGGTGCGCTGGACGTTCGACCTGGAAGGCGAGCCGGTACGGCTGGCCGCCGTGCAAAAGGCCGACCCGGAGGCGTACCTGAAACTGTCTCGTCAGCGCGACTCCCGCGTTCGGCTGCGCGTCCCTACCGCGCTGGTCGTGCTGGTCACGCTGCTGATCGCGGCCCTGATGGTGGCCGGCGCGCCGACCGCCACCCAACTGGGCGCCCTCGCGGTGGCGCTGGCCGCCCTCGGCATCCTCGGCAAGCCGGCTGACCGGCCGCTGATCGAGCGTGCCGTACTGGCCTCCACCGTGGAGAAGCTGACCAGCGACATCGTCATCCGCGCCCTGACCACGCTGGGCATCTCCGGCATCACGCAGGCCATGTCCAAGAACCCCAAGGACGCCATCCGGTTCGTTGCCCCGATCACCCGCGATGGCCCCGGTTGGCGCGCTGACCTGGACCTGCCGCACGGCGTGACCGTGGGCGACGTGCTGGACAAGCGTGACCGGATGTCCGGCGCGCTGCGCCGTCCGCTGGGCTGCATCTGGCCTGAGGGCGATTCCACCGTCCATGAAGGACGGCTGATCCTGTGGGTGGGCGATAAGGACCTGTCTCGCACCGTGGTGAAATCTCCGCTGGTCAAGGCCACCTCGCACGATGTATTCAAGGGCATCCCGTTCGGGGCCGACCCGCGCGGGCGCTCCATCACCGTGCCGATCATCGAACAGAACATCCTGATCGGCTCCCAGCCCGGCCAGGGCAAGACCGCCTCGGTTCGCGTGCTCGCCTCCGGCGCGGCCCTCGACCCGTCCGCCGAGCTGTGGATTCACGAACTCAAGGGCACCGGCGACCTGGACCCGCACGAGCAGAACTGCCACCGCTACGTCTCCGGCATCGAAGACGAGGCCATCGCCTACGCCGCCGACTCCCTGACGCTGCTGCGCAAGGAGGTCATGCGCCGCGCCGCCGCCCTGAAGGCGCTACCGCCGGACCTGTGCCCGGACAAGAAAGTCACCAGAGCGATCGCCGACAAACGCTCACTCGGCCTGCACCCGCTGGTGGCCATCTTCGACGAGTGCCAGAACCTCTTCGCCCACGAGGAGTACGGGGCCAAGGCGGGTGAAGATGCCGAGTTCATCATCAAACTCGGGCGCGCCCTCGGCGTGATCCTCATCCTCGCCACCCAGCGCCCGGACAAGCGCAGCCTGCCCACCGGCATCAGCGCGAACGTCACCATCCGCTTCTGCCTGCGGGTGGCCGGCCAGCTCGAAAACGACATGATCCTCGGCACGTCGTCGTATCAGAACGGCATCCGCGCCACGCTGTTCGTCCCCGGCCCGCCGGACAAGGGCGGCGACGCCGGTACCGGCTACCTGGTCGGCGCCACCCCGATGCCCAAGGTGGTCAAGTCCGGCTACCTCAACACCCCGTCCACCCAGCTCATCGCCGACCGCGCCCACGCCCTTCGCAAGGGAGCCGGCGTGCTGACCGGTCACGCCCTCGGCGAGACGCCCGAACAGCTCACCCCGAGCTATGACCTGCTGGCCGACATCCTGGCCGTGGTGCCGCCGGCCGAGGCCAAGGTGTGGAACGAGGTCGTCATCGCCCGCCTGGCCGACCTGCGGCCCGACATCTACGGCGCATGGGACGCACTGGAGGGCGGCGCCAAGACGGCTCAGCTCACCGCCGCACTCAAGCCGTACGGCATCCGCACCATGCAGGTCTGGGGCACCCCCGAGGGCGGCGGCAAGGGCGCCAACCGCATCGGCATCGCCCGCGACGACATCCTCACCACCGTCACCGAGAGTGATAAACGGCGGGGTTCCGGGGCGGCTTCCTAACCGCCCGATCACCTCTAGATCTAGAGGCCACCCCCTCTAGGTCTAGAGGTTCCCCTAGACGCCGAAACCGCGATCTAGCAGGCATCTAGCGTCTAGATGCTGACCTGTGCAAACCCCGGAAACCCCGCCTGGAGCCCAGATGGCCACCATCATCACCTTTCTAGTCGCCTGCCTACCACCCGTCACGCTCGGTTACACCATCTGGTGTTACGTCTCCCCGTGGGGCGTCTGCCGGCGCTGCGCCCCCGGTGGCAAGAACCGCACCTGCCGCGCCTGTGAGGGAACCGGTATGCGGCCCCGCCTCGGCTGGCAGCTCTACGTCTACCTACGCCGCCTGCACCACGACGGCACCCGCTGACCCCGCTCTGCCGGAGGAGAACCGACCCGTCATGAGCGTCACCATCCGTACCTGCCTGGTCGTCACCTGCACCCGATGCGGTCAGGTGGACGACGACTACCCCACCCTGCATGCCAGCACCGTGGACGAACTGCGCGACTGGCTCAGCGACTGGCAATGGGCCAACCCTGACACGCCCGACTTCTGCCCCCGCTGCGTGACCGAACTCGACTGCGAGCGCAACGGCCACCGGTGGGGGGACTGGCAGCCCGGCGTCACCCGCCCCGAACTTCGCTTCCGCTCCTGCGGCCACTGCGGCGACGCCGTCATGCACAACCCTGCCCACACCCTGACCCCGCCCCATCCATGAACGGACTACCTGCCATGCCCAAGAAGATCTACGGCCTTGACGTCGTCACCCCCGGAAGCCTGTGGGCTGACACGCGCGCCCGAGGCCGGACCGTCCTGATCGACGCCATCGACGGCCGGCACGCCGTCTGCACGACCCTGACCAACTCCCACGAAGTGCAGCGCCTCATCGACCTGGCCGACCCGGACGAGCACGGCACCACCCACGACATGCGCGGCATCACCCGCCGCATCCTGCTGGACCGCTTCCGGCCGACCAGTAACGGTTTCACGTTCGTCACCGCGACCGCCGCCCACCTATCCGCACGCCTCACCGCCCGCTGAAACCCGGAAGGAAGACCGCCATGTCCGGCGAGACCACCATCACCATCATCGGCAACCTGACCGCCGACCCTGAACCGCACGTCACCCAGACCGGCCTGTCGGTGACGAGCTTCACCATCGCCTCCGCCGCCCGCACCTACAACAAGCAGGTGGAGCAGTGGCAGGACGGCGAAGTCCTGTTCATGCGTTGCTCGGCGTGGCGCGACCTCGGCGAGCACGTCGCCGAATCGCTCGCCCGCGGCGCCCGCGTCATCGCCTCTGGCCGGCTGCGTCAGCGCACCTTCGAGACCAACGATGGCGACAAGCGCACCGTCATGGAGATGACCGTAGACGAGATCGGTCCGTCGTTGCGGTTCGCCAACGCCCGGCCCGTCAAGGCAGCTCGTAACAACGGCAACGGCAACGGCGCCGCGCCGCGCGGTGGGTTCGATGACCCGTGGGCTTCTTCCCAGCCCGCCGGCGTCGGTGACGCGCCGCCGTTCTGACCCTCTTTTCGGGTCTGCCTCGGGGCGGCGCGGCCTGCCCTTCACCCGCCGCTCCGAGGCACCGCCATCACCCACCTGGAAGGACCCACACATTCCATGCCAGCAACCACCGCGACCACGAAGCCCGCCGATGACCAGGCGTCGCTGTTCACCCTCACCGCCTCGGACGACGCCGAGCGCGTGGTGTCGGGCGTGCGGTTCATCGCCGCCGACCCGGCCGCCAGTGACGCCGCGCTGATCGGTGACGGCTACGGCTGGCTGGCCGCCGCGCTGCCCGCCCCGCGACCGCCCACCTGCCCGGCCTGCCACCGCCCGACCGTGCTGCCCGCCGCCGCCCCGGTGCTGTGGACCTGCCCGCGCTGCCACCCCACGGAGACCCGATGACCATCACACCCACCGCCCCAACGGCACCCGCCACGGTCGCCCCAGACGGCTGCTACGTGCGCGAACACGACGGGCACCGCATGACCGTCCACAGTCCCGCAGGGTTCGAGCCGGCCGCGTTCGCCCGGTTCACCGCCGCCGAAGCGATGCTGGGGCTGGACGTGGAGACCAGCGCCATCGACGACAAAGGCCCGCGCCAGTTCGACCCCGCGTTCACGGTCCGGCTGATCCAGTTCGGCTCACCCGATCAGGCGTGGGTCCTGGACCCGGCCGACCCCGACCAGCATGCCGCGATCCGGGCTACGTTGGCCGACCCGACGCGCCGGTTCGTCACCCACACCACCTACGACCCGCTGGCCGTCTGGGCAGCCTTCGGTATCGCGCTCGGGCAGCGCGTCATCGACACGCACCTGATCTCCAAGCTGATCGACCCCGACGAACGCGCCGGCCACGGGCTCAAAGAGCTGACCGGCCGCCACCTGGACGACGGTCTCCAGCACGCCGAGGCCGCGTTGCACGCCCGAATGCGCGCCCTGGCACCGCCCGGACACCGCGCCGGCAACTCCTGGCGTACCTGGGGATGGAACCACCTGCCCACCTCCGAAGAGGCATACGTCGTCTATGCCGGGCTGGACGCCGTCTACGTGCGCCGGCTGCTGCCGGTGCTGCTACGGCACTGCCTCGACTTCACCCACCTCGTGCGCATGGAACAGTGGTTGGCCGCCCGCGCCACCGCCATCACCATCCGCGGCCTGCTGCTGGACCGCCCCTACACCGCCGCCCTACTCGACCAGATCCAGCGCGAGCACCACACCGCCGAGACCCACATCCAACAGGCCCTCGGCTTCCCCGGCGGCTCACCCCGCTTCGCCGCCTGGCTGGACGACCACCTCACCGAGGCCGGCGTCAGCGCTGCCGACCTGGCTCGCACCCCGACCGGCCGCCTGAAGGTCACCGCCGACACCCTCACCGCCCTGCTCGGCCAGCACGCCGACGCGCTGCCCGAGCAGGTGCGTGAGCTGCTGGCCGCCCGGCGGGTGATGGCCGCCACCTCCAACCTGATCGCCAACCTGACCGCATTCCTACGCGCCGCCGACACCGCCGGCCGCGTACACCCGCAGATCAACACCCTGCGCGCCAAGACCGCCCGCATGAGCATCACCGGCCCAGCGTTGCAGACGCTCAAGAAACACGACCCGCGGCTACGGCACTGCTTCCGCGCCGACCCCGGCCACGTCCTCATCTCCTGCGACTTCTCCCAAGTAGAGGTACGGGTGGCCGCCGCCCTGTCCGGCGACCCGACCCTGAAACGGGTGATCGCCTCCGGCACCGACATCCACGACGCCACCGCCGCCCTCATGTACGGCGACGGCTACACCAAAGAGCAACGCACCATCTCCAAACGGTGCACCTTCGGCACCCTGTACGGCGGCGGCGCCACCGCGCTGGCCGACCAGACCGGCGTCACACCAGAGGTGGCCCGGCAGGTCATCGACCGGTGGCAGTCCACCTACCCGCGCGTGATCGCCTACACCAAACGCCTAGCCGACCAGAAGACGGTGACCACACCCAGCGGCCGACGCATCCCCGCCGACCCCGCCCGCGGCTACGCCAACGGCAACTACATGGTGCAATCCACCGCCCGTGACCTGCTGCTGGCCGCCGTCTACACCTTCGCCACCACCCACCCCGAGGCCAAGCTATGGCTGTTCGTCCATGACGAGGTCATCATTCAAACCCCCGAACGCGACGCCGAACACCTGTGCGTCGCGCTTCGGCAGGCCATGACCACCACCTTCCGAGGCGTACCGATCGTGGCCGACGCCGAGATCCTCGGCACCCACTGGGGCCACCTGCCCGACCAGGAGAGGGCCGACGCGTACCGGGAGGCGGCATGACTCTCCCCGCAGTCAGCACGACCCACCCAGCCCAAACGGTCCCGATCTCCGAAGGAGAACCACGCATGTTAAACACCCGCCCGGCCGTCGTCCCCTCGCCCGTGTCAGCCGAATGGGCCGCCTACGCCGACACGATCAACGCCGCGCACCTGATCTCCGACCCCCTACCGCTGGTCGAAACCATCTGGGACCTCAGCATGATCCTGGTCAGTTCGATCGGCACGCTCGGCGCCAACGACCGCGAGACCACGCGACGGCTGGCACTGAGCGCCGCCATCGACCGAGCCGCCTACCAGCGGACCCATCCCACCCTGCCGGCCGACACCTTCGCTGCTGTTGAGGTCACGCACAACGAGCTGTACATCCTGACCGATCAGGAGATCAACACCGCATGTGACCGCGACAACCTCACCCCGGTGCTGTGCCACGCCGGCGCCGCCTGGCAAATCGTACTGGTCATGGCTCGGCACGCCGGCGATATCTCGACGCTGGCCCGGCTCGCTCAGACCCTCCTTGCCGAGGTCAGCACCTACGGCCCTGCACAGGTCGAACCGGTCATCCCCCTCACATTCTGACAGACACTCCACACTCCCCACGAGGGAGCACGCCCGCCCCCAACTGGTGGCCTACCGGCCATCCGACAAGGCCACCAGTTGGGGGACGGCCGACCCGTCCCAATCGAGCACGCCCGACCTTGCGAACAGGCGAAAGGCGCATCTATGACCGACCTGCTCACCGCTGCCACCCACGCCACTCGGCGCGGCTGGCACGTCTTCCCGCTCACGCCGCACGGCAAGTACCCCGCCCGCGGCTTCACCGACTGGGAGCACAACGCCACCACCGACCCCGACCGGCTGACCGCCTGGTGGCGACGTGCCCCCTTCAACGTCGGCATTGCGTGCGGTCCGTCCAACCTGGTAGTGATCGACCTGGACCTGCCCAAACCCGGCGAGCAACCGCCCGCCGAATGGGCACGACGTGGCGTCGCATCCGGTGAGCAGGTCTTCCGCCATCTGTGCGCCGACTACAGCCAGCCCTACCCCGACCACACCCGCACTGTGACCACGCGCCGCGGCGGCACCCACCTGTACTTCACCGCCCCGCCCGCCGCGCGCCTGGGCAACACCTCCGGGGCGCGCGGCAACGGTCTGGGCTGGCTCATCGACACCCGTGGCCGCGGTGGCTACGTCGTCGGCCCCGGCAGCTACGTGGCCGCCCGCGACGGCGCCGGCCCCTACACCCTCACCTGCGACCGGCCACCCGCCCCGCTACCAGACTGGCTGACCGCCGCGCTCAGCCCGGCCCCGCCGCAACCCGCCTCGGCAACATCGGTCGCCGAATTGCTGGCCGGCCTGCCCGCCCGCCGGCTGTCCACCTACGGCCACGCGGCCCTGACCGGCGAAATCGAACGCGTCACCGCCGCGCCGGACGGAGGCCGCAATCGCGCCCTCAACCTGGCCGCCTGGAAACTCGGCAAGCTCATCGCCCGCGGCGCCCTACCCCGCGAGTTGGTCGAACACGCCCTGCAAGCCGCCGCCGAGACCGCCAACAGCCACAGCCGCGACCCGCGCCCGCCTCACGCGCTGGCCGCCGTCATCGGCTACGGCATTGAGGCCGGCATACGCGCCGCATGAACCCGACCTACCTGGGAGACACCATGACCCAATCGCATCCGCCCATCGGCGCCGCCCTGCTTGACCAGCTCCGCGCCGCCCTGACCCGCTACGTCATCCTGCCCCGCGCCGAGGCCGCCGACGCCGTCACCCTGTGGATCGCCACCACCCACGCCCAACCCGCGCTCGCGCACGCGCCGCGTCTGGTCATCCGCGGCCCGGAAAAGCGCTGTGGCAAGTCTCGCCTGCTCGACATTGTGGAGGCCACCTGCCACGACCCGTTCATTACCGTCAACTCCAGCTCGGCAGCCATTTACCGGTCCATCTCAGACGACCCGCCGACCATCTTGGTTGATGAGGCCGACACCATTTTCGGCGCCAAAGCAGACGGCCACGAGGACCTCCGCGGCCTGCTCAACGCCGGACACCAGCGCAACCGGCCCGCCAAACGCTACGACGCCAACGCCAACCGGGTCGAATCCATCCCGACCTTCGCCATGGCCGCACTCGCCGGCATCGGCTCCATGCCCGACACATCGAGGACCGCGCCGTCGTCATCCGCATGCGCCGCCGCGCCCCTGGCGAGAGCGCCGCCCCCTACCGGCACAAACGCGACCGCCTGCCCCTGCGCTGCCTGGCCGCCGACCTGGCCGCCTGGCTCCGCCCCGACCTGACCGCCCTGGAGAAAGCCGAACCCGCCATGCCCGTCGAAGACCGCGCCGCCGACACTTGGGAACCCCTGGTCATCATCGCCGACCACGCCGGCGACACCTGGCCCGACCGCGCCCGCGCCGCCGCCCTGGCCCTGACCGCCGAGGCCGACGACAACAGCCACACCTCACCACGCCTGCGTCTGCTCACCGACTGCCGCGCCGCTTTCGGCGAACACAACGCCCTGCCCACCGCCGTCTTGCTGGAACGGCTCAAGGCCGACCCCGACAGCGAATGGGCCGAACACGGACCCGCCGGCCTGACCGCAATGAAATTCGGCAGCCTGCTGCGCGAATACGACATCCGCTCAACCACGATCCGTTTCCCACCCCCGACCGGTCAGGCCAAGGGCTACCAACGCGCCGATTTCGCCGACGCCTGGGCGCGCTACTGCCCGGCCCCCGACCCCGCCCGAGACGGCGACAAACCGCCCCACGAGCCCGCCCGAGACGCCGACGTCGTGTCCATCGCCAGGGGAAGCCGTACCAGCCGTACCAGCCTCAATTCCGCAGGTCAAAGCGGTACGGCTTGCATCCCTGGTACGGCTTAAGCCGTACCACCAAAAAAGCCGTACCAGCCCTGACCAGGCAAAACGAGGCTGGTACGGCTGGTACGGCTACCCCCCTCAAACCGGCCCCGTATACCCCTGACACCGCCGCGGCGAAGTCACCATCACGACCCCGAGGCCCCGTTTCCCGCACCGACTCGCACGCCCCGGAAGGAACGCCCAAACATGGCCGCTACCGTCACCCGTCTACACGCGATGCTCACCCTGTCCGAGCTCTGCACCGAACTTCAGATCTCCCGATCCACCTTCTACGACTGGCGGCAGAAAGGCCGCGCCCCGCGCTGCATCACCTTGCCCAACGGCTCGCTACGTGTCCGCCGTACGGACCTAGAGAGCTGGCTCAACGCCCGAGAGGATGCCGCCTGATGAAGGACATCACCTACGACGTTCGCGTCTACAAGACTGAGGTCTACAAGGGCAAAAAGGCCAATACGTACTACGTGCGTTGGAAAGCCGGACGGGTGTGGCGCAAGCCCTTCCGGAACGCAGCGCAGGCAGACACGTACCGTGGGGAACTTCAGGCCGCCGCGCGCAAAGGAGAAGCGTTCAACCTGCTGACTGGCGAACCCGTGAAGTGGAACCGCACCACACGGCCCGAAATGAGCTGGTACGAGTTCGCCTGCAAGTTCGCCGACTTCAAATGGAAAGCAGCCTCGGCGAAGTACCGGCAAGACATCGCCCGCGCTCTTACCGCGGCCACCCCTGCCATGCTCGTCAGCGACAAAGGCAAGCCATCCGATCTCGACCTCCGCACGGGCATGCGCCGATGGGCCTTCAATACCAAGCAGCGGGACGAAGCGCCCGATGAAATGGCGAATGTGCTGGCGTGGTTGGCTACGCATACTAGGCCAGTATCCGATCTTTCCGAGGCCGCTACCGTCCGCATCATGCTCGACACGGCAACCTCCCGCCTGGACGGCAAAACTGCCGCCATGAGCACGATTCGCCGCCACAAGACCATCCTTCAGAACGCCCTTGATTACGCCGTAGAGCTAAAGCTCTTTGACGCGAATCCGATCAAGTCGCTCAGGTGGAAACCTGTCAAAGTTACCTACGAAGTAGACAAGCGCAGCGTGGTCAACCCCACGCAGGCACGCCGCCTACTCGTCGAGGTCGAAGCACAGAAACCCAGCGGAAAACGGCTCGTGGCGTTCTTCGGTGCGATGTACTACGCAGGGCTCCGCCCAGAGGAAGTCGTCAACCTCACAGATGACAACATCATCCTTCCCGAGTTGGTCAAGAATGCCGAGACAGGAGAGATGGAAGAACCCGCCAACAACTGGGGGGAACTGCACTTCGCCAACGCGGCCCCGTTCGCCGGCCGCGAGTGGACCGATGACGGCGGCCTACGTGAGAAACGTCCCCTCAAACACCGCGCCGAGGGCGTGATACGCATCGTTCCCTGCCCGCCACCGCTGACCAAGCTCTTCCGCGCGCATCTCGTCAAGTTCGCCCCTGGCCCCGGCGAACGCCTCTTTACTGGCGTCCATGCTGGAGAGCTGCCCTACATCACGTGCCGGCGTGTGTGGAACAGAGCGCGCCAGAATGCCCTGACCGACAAGGAGGTACAGTCACCGCTGGCCAAACGGCCCTACGACCTTCGCCACGCCTGCGTCTCGACCTGGCTTAACGCAGGCGTACCGGCCACGCAGGTAGCGGAGTGGGCAGGTCACAGCGTGGATGTCCTGCTCAGGATCTACGCCAAGTGCATCGTCGGCCAAGACGAGGCCGCCAAGCGCCGCATAGCTGACGCACTCCGCGACGAGTGATCGCCAGGCCGCCAAGAACGTGCGCACGTATTTGGCACAGGTACCCGCAAACGATCGGCGAGAGCCGTAGACAGCCGGACATGAAGAACCCCCGCCCCTGCGCAAAGGTGCAGGTCGGGCGGGGGTTTCCGCTGACCGAGAGAGGTAGGGCGGGTGGGACTTGAACCCACGACCCACGGATTATGAGTCCGATGCTCTGACCGGCTGAGCTACCGCCCCTTGCAAACATGCAGTCTTCCACACCTGAGCCCTCATGCCAGCATAGATCGTCCTCGTTCACTCAGCGCGTACGCCAGACACCGGGGTTGGTGGGTAGCGTCGGGCCATGGCGGTCAAGCTGATCTACGAGACGCATTCCCTCACGGTGGACAACGAGACGGGGATCGCCACCGGCTGGTTGCCGGGGGAGTTGTCCCAGGCCGGGCGGGAGTTGGCCAGGGAGTTGGGGGTGCGGCGGCGGGGCGTGGATGTGGTCTACGCCTCGGATCTGCGGCGGGCGGTGGAGACGGCGGAGATCGCGTTCGGGGATGGGCGGGAGATTCGGCTCGACGCCCGGTTGCGGGAGTGCGACTACGGGATCTACAACGGGCGGCCCGTCAGTGAGGTGGCGGGGTTGCGGCGGCGGTTCATTGATGTGCCGTGGCCCGGGGGGCAGAGCTATCGGCAGGTGGTGGCGGAGACTGCCGCGTTTCTGGAGGAAGTGATGGACAAGTGGCAGACGTGCACGGTGCTCGTCATCTCGCACTCGGCCAATCGATGGGCGTTGCGGAATCTGCTTGAGGGGGTGGCGTTGGAGGAGCTTGTGGATGCTCCGTTCGACTGGCAGCCGGGGTGGGAGTACACCCTGGCTTAGCGGGGCCGGGGAGACCTGGCTCCCCGGCCCTCGGTGACAAGATTGCGAGACTGTGAGCCCCCCATCGCTGACGAGGCATCAGGGCGGGTTAGGGAGCGGTGCCGAAGCCGGTGTTCCGTACCAGCCAGTCCTGATAAACGGTGCTTCGCCGTACCACCTCCGCGTGCGTCTGTTTGGCCTGTTCCGCCACCCAGGCGGCATCCGGGGCGGTGGGGTGGTGGCCAAGGAGTTGCCGCCAGCGCAGGGGCGCGCCCGCGAGCGGGATCATGGCCAGGCCGGGGGCGGCCTGGTGGGTGGCCTGGCAGAGTGCCACGGCTCGGCCGACCCGGGCCAGGTGGATGCAGGTGGCCACGTCGGTCTCATAGATCGTTCCCGGGGTGAAGCCGGCGCGGGCGCAGGCTGTGGCGAAGCAGTCGGCGAAGCAGCCGTCGCCCGGAGTGACGGCCCAGCTTTCGAGGGCGAGTTCGGACAGCTCCAGCTCCTTCTCGCCGGCCAGCGGGTGCGTCTCGGCGAGCAGCGTGAAGACCGGGTCGTAGCTGATCGTCTCCCAGCGCAGCGAGCCGGTGGGGGTGCCGCCGTCGCCGCAGGCGCCGGTCAGCGCGTAGTCGAGCCGGCCGAGCTCGGTCATGGTGGTGAGTTCGTCGGCCGACCATGAGGTGTACGTGCTCACCGTGCGTTCCGCGGCGAGCCGGTCGACGAGGCCGCCGAGTATCGGCCCGTTCGTGGCGCCGATGCGGAAGCCGGGGGAGGGGGCTTGGGCGAACCGTACGGCCTCGTCCTGCAGTTCCTTGGCCGCCGGGAGGAGCACGCGGGCGCGGGCGAGTACCAGCTCGCCGAGCTTGGTGGGCCGGGCGCCGTGCCTGTCGCGATCGAACAGGGTGCCGCCGAGCACCCGCTCGATGCGTTTGAGCTGTGCGGTGAGGGCCGGTTGCGCCAGCCCGAGCAGGGACGCGGCCTTGCTCACACTTCCCGCGTCCGCGACCGCGCGAACGATCCTGAGGTGCCTGAGCTCGAGGTCCATAACGGGAAGGTAAAGCGGTGATCTCCTCCCGACAATGCCCTTATGTCAGGAAATGTGACAGATATTGTCGGGGGTCTTCTGGGGTAGGGGGTAGGCCATGACGACGATGGGAATCGATCCAGCGCAACTCGAGGACGAAGACCTGCTGCGTGAGCTGCGGCAACTGCACAGCACACGTACCGACGCACTGCTGCACGGCTCAGCCGCCGCGTTCGCGCGCCACACCTCGCGGACCAACGAACTGGAGACCGAGTATCTGCGCCGCTACCCGGAGCGCGACGTCGACCCGGGCCGGCTCAGGGACGGGGCGAGGCGGCGCTGATGGCCCGAGATCACGACGTGCAGGCACTGTCCGACGTCGACATCCATGTGTACGAGGCGGTCGCCTCGCAGGCGGTCGAGTCCGGGGGCGCGGAGCTTCCCGCGCTCGTCCGCGCGACCGGCCTGGAAGAGGACGAGGTACGGCGGAGCCTGGCGACGCTGGTCGGGCAGGGGTACGTGGTGCCGCAAGGAGAGGGGTTCGGCCTGGGCGCCCATACGTTCGGGCTCGATTACTGAAAATACCGACCGGGACAGGGGCGGCGGGCCGACGGGCCGGCCGCCCCCGGCATTCAGATGCGCTTGACGCGGGCCCAGATCACGAAGGCGCCGCCGAAGACCGCCATGACCAGCCCGGTCCACAGGTTGACCGCCGCCCCCACCGCCCCGGCGATGATCAGGATCACCCCGTAGACCAGGAACAGCCCGCCGATCACCATTCTGATGTCGCTCACAGGATCACCCCGTACATCGCGGCGGCCAGGACGATCGCGCCCGTCCCGAGGATCACGGGCGAGCGGTACCACTTCGTGTCACCGGCCAGCGCGTCGTCCGCCAGGTCGACCGCGCTGAGCCCGTACACCAGCCCGCGCAGCTCCTCCACGGGCTTGGGCGTGGTCACCAGCGTGACCACCACCGAGACGAGCAGGTCGACGACGAAGGCCACGCCGGCGCCCCAGAAGCTGGCGTTCAGTTCGGTGCCGAAGTCCAGCATTCCGGCCTTGTACGCGATGTACGAGGCGAACGCGGACGCGGTCCCGGCCAGCAGCCCCCAGAAGCCGGCCCACGGCGTCATCCGCTTCCAGAACAGCCCGAGGATGAAGGTCGCGAACAGCGGCGCGTTGAAGAAGGAGAACAGCGCCTGCAGGTAGTTCATGATGTTGGAGTAGCCGGCCGCGATGAACGCCGTGCCGACGCCCAGCGCGACGCCCGCCACGGTGGCGATCCTGCCGACCCGCAGGTAGTAGCCGTCGTCGCGGTCCTTGGCCAGGTGCGCCTGCCAGATGTCGTTGGTGAACACCGTGTTGAACCCGCTGATGTTGGCCGCCATCCCGGCCATGAACGAGGCCAGCAGCCCGGTCACCGCCACGCCGAGTACGCCGTTGGGCAGCAGGTCCTGCATGAGCAGCGGGATCGCGTTGTTGTAGGCCTGGCCCTTGCCCAGGTCCTTGAACAGGACGAGGGCGATCAACCCCGGCAGCACGGTCACCAGCGGGATGAACAGCTTCGGATAGGACGCGATGATCGGGGTGAGCCGGGCGGCGTTGGTGTTGCGGGCGGATAAGGCCCGCTGCACCTCGGCGAAGTTCGTGGTCCAGTAGCCGAAGGACAGCACGAAGCCCAGGCCGAACACGATGCCGAGCCAGTGGGCCTCCATCGGGTTCTTGCCCGCGCTGTCGGCCCACGTGTGCAGACCGGCCTCGCCGAGCGCGCTCTGCCGGACCTTGTCGAACAGCCCGGAGATGCCGCCCATCTTGGCCAGCCCGAGGATGGTCAGCGGGATCAGCCCGGCCAGGATCACGAAGAACTGCAAGACCTCGTTGTAGATCGCCGACGACAGGCCGCCGAGCGTGATGTACGACAGCACGATCACCGCCGCCACCACCACCGACACTGGCAGCGGCCAGCCCAGCAGGGCCTCCATGACCAGCGCGAGCGCGTAGAGGTTGACCCCGGCGATGAGGATCTGGGCCACGGCGAAGGAGAGCGCGTTCAGCAGCTGGGTGGCGCCGTTGAAGCGGCGTCCCAGGAACTCCGGGACGCTGCGTACCTTCGAGCGGTAGTAGAACGGCATCATCACGATGCCGAGGAACACCATCGCGGGCACCGCGCCGATCCAGTAGTAGTGCACGGTCATGGCGCCGTACTGGGCGCCGTTGGCCGCCATTCCGAGGATCTCGATCGCGCCGAGGTTGGCGGAGACGAAGGCCAGTCCGGTGATCCACGGGGGTAAGCCACGGCCGGCCAGGAAGAAGTCGAGGCTCGAGCTGATTCTCCGCTTGGCGGCGAACCCGATGCCGAGCACGGTCGCGAAGTAGATCGCGATGAGCGCATAGTCGAGGAGGTTCACATCAAGGCGCACGGCGTCCCCTCCTACCCCGAAAAGTCAGACTATGTCGTCGATTGCGGGCCCAGTTACCGGGCGTAGTGTCGAGGTGTGGATGTCGCAGACCTGACCCCGGCGCAGGCGCGCGAGCGCTTCCGCGCGGGCGAGCGGGTGCCGACCGCGGGCTGGTGCTCCGGCTGGACGCAGGCCAATCTGATCGCCGTGCCCAGGAAGCTGGGCTACGAGCTGCTGCTGTTCGCGCAACTGAACGCACAGGCGTGCCCGGTGCTGGACGTGGGGGAGCCGGGGGCGTGGTCCACGGCCCTGTTCCCCGGCGATCTGCGTACCGATCTGCCGGGATATCGCGTCTATCGCGACGGGCGGCCGGTCGCCGACCTCGACGACGTGGCCGCCGAGTGGCGTGACGACCTCGTGGCCTTCCTCATCGGCTGCAGCTTCA
Source organism: Nonomuraea aurantiaca (assembly GCF_020215705.1). GTDB lineage: Bacteria > Actinomycetota > Actinomycetes > Streptosporangiales > Streptosporangiaceae > Nonomuraea > Nonomuraea aurantiaca. Next base: position 49,287 of record NZ_JAIWNB010000023.1, read on the forward strand.
CCTTCGAGCAGGCGCTGCTGCGGGCCGGGGTGCCGATCAGGCACCTGGAGCTGGGGACGAACGTGCCGATGTACCGGACGAACGTGCCCTGCCACCCGGTCGGCCCGCTGTCGGGCCCGCTCGTCGTGTCGATGCGGCCGGTCCCGGCGGCGCTCGTGGACGTCGCGGTCGAGGTCAGTGGCCACTACCCGCAGGTGCACGGGGCGCCCGTGCACGTGGGCGACCCGGCCGCGATCGGGATCGCCGACCTCGGCCGGCCCGACTTCGGCGATCCGGTGGAGGTGCGGCCCGGTGAGGTGCCGCTGTTCTGGGCCTGCGGCGTGACGCCGCAGGCGGTGATCATGGCCAGCGGCGTGGAGTTCGCGATCGGCCACCTGCCGGGCCACATGGCGATCATCGACGCGCGCGACGACGAGTATCGCGTTCCTTAACGTGTTTTGTGCGGTTGTGGGGGGATGCCCGCTCTCGTGAGCTGCTCGCCGACCGGCCGCGCGCCAGGACGGTTGTCGATCTCCAGATGCGGTACGGCCGGCGGCTCGGACACCCGGATCGCCGCCAGGTACGCCTCGAACGCCGCCAGCTTGCCCGCGTCCTTCTCCGACCCCCTGGCCACCAGGCGCTCGCGCAGGGTCGGCCCGTCCGAGCGGACCCAGATGAGCCTGACCGGGTCACCACCCAGCTCCTCGACCCAGCGCTCCCACAGCCGCACCGAGTGCACCTGGGCGGTGAACGGGCCGTCGAGCAGCACCGGGCAGCCGTGCTCGCGGATCTGCCTGGCCGTCCTGGTCAGGCCCGCGTATTCGTGCACCTTGATGTGCTCGTCGTACCACGGCCCCTCGCGTTCGCCGTGGTGCCTGCCGTACCCCCGGAGGATCTCGGCGGCGAAGTCGCCGTACACGGTGTCCTTGTCGAGCAGGGCGGCCGGCGGGTCGAGGCGGGCGAGCAGCGCCGCCGCGACGGTGGACTTGCCCGCGCCCGGCGGGCCGCTGATCACCCAAAGCGTGCTCATGGGGTCAGTCTCGCGTACGCGGATCTGCGTACGCGGGTGACGCGGCTCGGCGGACGACCGGAAGCGGGGGCGCCGACAGACTCGGCTCATGCTGACCGTGCTGTTCAGGGCGTTCCGGGTGCCGGATCTCCGTAAGAAGTTACTGTTCACGCTGGCCGTCATCGGGCTGTTCCGGCTGGGGCAGATCCTGCCGGCGCCGGGGGTGGACGTCGTGGCGGTCCAGCAGTGCCTGGGGACGGCGCGTGGCGGGCTGTTCGACATGGTGCAGATGCTCAGCGGGGGCGCGATGCTGAAGCTGTCGGTCTTCGCGCTGGGCGTCATGCCGTACATCACCGCGAGCATCGTCATGCAGCTGCTGACCGTCGTCGTGCCACGGCTCGAGACGCTCAGGAAGGAAGGGCAATCGGGGCAGGCGAAGATCACCCAGTACACGCGGTACCTGACCGTCGGGCTGGCCGTGCTCAACGCCACCACGGTGGTCGCGCTGGCGCGCGGCGGGCAGCTGCTGCCAGGGTGCGCCCACCCGTTGCTGCGCGACGAGAGCCTGCTGGGCGTCGCGGTGGTGGTGGTCACCCTGGTGGCGGGGACCAGCATGGTGATGTGGCTGGGCGAGCTGGTGACCGACCGGGGGATCGGGAACGGGATGTCGATCCTGATGTTCACGCAGGTCGTGGCCTTCTTCCCGTCGTACATGTCGACCATCTTCGTGCTCAGCCCGTTCGCCTTCGGCATGCTGCTGGTGACCGGGGTGTTCCTGGTGGCGGCCGTGGTGTTCATCGAGCAGGCGCAGCGGCGCATCCCCGTGCAGTACGCCAAGCGGGCGGTGGGGCGGCGGATGTACGGCGGGAGCAGCACCTACATCCCCCTGAAGGTCAACCAGGCCGGGATCGTGCCGGTCATCTTCGCCACGTCACTTTTGTACCTGCCGACGCTGGCCGCTCCGCTGCTCGGTGACGAGGTCGGCGGCTGGCTGTCGCGGAACGTCACCGCCGGCACGCACCCGCTCTACATGATCGTATTTTTCCTGCTGATCGTGGGATTCGCGTACTTCTACGTGTCGATCACCTTCAATCCCGTCGAGGTGGCCGACAATATGCGGCGCTACAGCGGGTTCGTGCCGGGCATCCGCCCTGGCGCGCCGACGGCGCGGTATCTGGCGTACGTGCTGTCGCGGCTGACCGCGCCCGGGGCCGTCTACCTGGGGGTGCTGGCGCTGCTGCCGCTGCTCGCGTTCGCGATCCTGCGGGATCCGAGCACCCAGCAGAACTTCCCGTTCGGGGGGACCAGCATCATGATCATGGTGGGGGTGGGGCTCGAGACGGTGAAACAGATCGAGGCACAGCTCCAGCAGCGCAACTACGAGGGGTTCCTCAGGAAATAGCTACGTGGGTACGGCCAGGCCGGCGCGCATCGCGAACACCACCAGCTGGGCGCGGTCGCGGGCGCGGAGCTTGACCATGGCTCGGCTGACGTGCGTGCGGACGGTGTCGGGGCTGATCACCAGCTCCTTGGCGATCTCCTCGTTGGACCGGCCGGTGGCCACCCAGGCGACCAGCTCGCGTTCGCGCGGCGTGAGAGTGTCGAGGCCCTCGACCGGCTCGGTGCCGTGGCGGCCGAACAGGCCGATGACCTTCCTGGTGATCGCGGGCGACAGCAGCGCCTCGCCCGCGGCCACCACCCGGACCGCGCCGGCCAGCTCGTCGGGGGCGCTGTCCTTGAGCAGGAACCCGCTGGCTCCGGCCTGGAGCGCGGCGAAGATGTACTCGTCCACGGCGAACGTGGTCACCACCACGATCCTGGTGCCGCTCAGTTCGCGGTCACCGGCGATGGCCCGCAGGGTCGCCAGGCCGTCCATGCCGGGCATGCGGATGTCGAGCAGGAGTACGTCGGGGTGGGTGCGGCGGATGAGCTGGAGCGCCGCCGCGCCGTCGGCCGCCTCGCCGACGCACTCCAGGCCCGGCTCCCGATCCAGCAACGCCCTGAGCCCCATCCGTACGACGGCTTGATCGTCGGCGACGGCCACCCGGATCACCGGCTCCTGCTGCTCGGCTTCCTCGGCTTCCTTGGCTTCGTCGGCTGGGGCGGGGGTCACGTGAGGTCTGCCGGGGAGTCGGCGGTGTTGTGGTGAGCCGAGCCGTTCGGGAGTGCGGGTTGCCGGGTGTGGTGAGCTGAGCCGTGGTGGAGCGCGGGTTGCTGCGGGAATGTGGCGAGGACCTGGAAGCCGCCGCCGTCCCGCGGGCCCGCCGTGAAGTGTCCGCCCGCGGCGAGCACCCTGGCCCGCATCCCGGCCAGTCCCCGGCCCTCGGCCGCGCCTACTCGCCCGCGATCCCCGGTCGTCCCCGCTCGGCCGCGCTCCTCGATCGCTCCTGGTCGGTCGGCTCCTCGGGCGCGCTCCACGGCCGCTCCTGGTCGGTCGGCGCCTTGGTCGGGGCCTCGGTCGGCGATTTCCAGGACGAGCGGCCCATTGGGGTCGCCGGACAGTCGTACGAGCGCCTGCGTCGTCCCGGCGTGGCGCAGGACGTTGGTCAGCGACTCGCGCACCACCCCGTAGACGGTCGCGCTGAGGTGGGCGGGCACGACGGGGTCGGCGGGCCGCACGTCCACCGCGAGCCCCGCGGCCCTGACCCCGTCGATGAGGCTCGGCAGGTCGTGGGCGCCGTCCCGCGCGTCATCGGCGCTGTCGCGTGGGTCATGGGTGCTGTCGCGCGGGTCGAGCCGGTCGAGGGCGGCGCGTAGCTGGGTGAGCGCCGTCGTGCTGGTCGCCTTGATCGCCAGCAGCGAGGCGCGCGCCTGCTCGGGGTCGTCGTCGAGCGTGACGAGCGCGAGCCCGGCCTGCAGGGCGATGGCCGCCAGCCCGTGCCCGGCGGCGTCGTGCACCTCCCCGGCGATTCGCGCCCGCTCGGCGGCGAGCACATCCTTCCGAGGCCCGTCAGCTGATGCGCCATCAGCTGACGGGCCGTCAGCCGAGGCGCTGTCAACCGAGGCGCTGTCAACCGAGGCGCGGTCAACCGAGGCGCCCTCACAGGGGACGTCGCCACGAAGGGCATCGCCATGGAGGGTTTCGTCACGAAGGGTTTCGTCACAGGGGGCGCCGTCACGGAGGGCGCGGACGGTGCGGTGCGCCGGGGTGAGACTGTGGGCCGCCGGAATGCCCCAGGCCCTGGCAGGCGTCGCGATCGGCAGCGAGCCGGTTCGCACCGTATCGGCGGGCGCACCGGTTCGTGCGGCATCGTGGGGCAGGCCGGTTCGCACGGCATCGGCGAGCGCGCCGACCCGTACGGCATCGGTGGAGGGTCCTGCCGTGCCCGTGGAGATGACCGGCGGCGGCTCGGCTTCCGCGGCGGCGGCGGCAGCGGCGGCGCGTGCCTGGGCCAGGCCGCTGAAGGACCACGGGACGGCCAGCCAGCCCGCCCAGGCCAGCATGATCACGACCGGGACGTCACCCAGCCGGGCCATGCGGGACAGCGCCTTGAACGGCCCGCGCGGGCCGTCACCGCTGTGCGTGTGCTCGGTCACCGTCCCCCCACCTGGCCAGGCTCGCTCAGCCCATAATCCTAGCCAGTTTCCGGCCTTCCGGTTGGCGTCCGGACCGCCCGGACGCCCACGAGACGATCTTGTGGTGGGCGCTCAGCCGCCAGCCTGGAGCGCCGTTCAGGTCAAGCGGCCCCGCTGGTGAGCCAGCGCAGCGGGTTGTCCCGGGTGACGAGGCGGATCGTGTCCTCGGTGACCCCCGACTCGCGCAGGCGCGGCAGCAGCGTGTGGAAGAGGTGCGCGTAGCCGGGGCCGCCGTACCGGTTGACCTGCGCGATCCGGCTCACGCCGGTGCTGAGCAGGAGGCGGTCGGCGTGGCCGTCCTCGATGAGGCCGAGCGCGAGCCTGGCCGACTGGTCCGTACCGAGGCTGAGCGAGCCCAGGCTGACGTACGCGCCGGCCTCGGCGATCTTGCGGGCGACGGCCAGGTCGTCGCCCGCGTAGCCCACGCTCACCCTGTCGCCGGCCAGGCCCTGGGCGAGGAGGATCTCCAGCATGGCCAGCCCGTTGTGCCCGTACGTGGCGACGGGCAGGCGGGAGGCCAGCGCGGCGCGGGCGGCGGCGATCAGGCCGCGTTCCTCGGCCGGAGTGGGCTCTTTGCCGCAGCAGCCGGCCTGGCCGATCACGCCGGGGAACACGCCGATGTCGTCGAGGCCGTCGGAGATCTCGCTCATCAGCCGCCTCGTGAGCGTCTCGACGTCCGCGTCGCGGGGACCGCTGAACGGTCCGGCGAACAGGCCGGTCGCGGCGATCACCGGAACCCGGCTGCCCATCGCGATCCGGGCCAGGGCGGCGGCGTCGCGGCCCATGCCCAGACAGGTAAGATCGATGATCAAGCCGAGCTGGTCGGACTGGCGCACCTCGCGGAGTTCGGTGGTGACGGTCTGGTCCTCGTCGAGCCACCGATAGGGGTCGGAGTCGATGCCGGTCGCCCAGCGCATGTCGGTGCGCAGGTGCTCGCGGGGAAGGACGGCGCCGTCGATGGCGGTCGCGGGTACGGGACCGGTGACGGTACGAAGCATGGCCTCGGGCATAGGAGACGGTAACCGATTTTTGCCCGAAGTCGCCTATAAAAGCATGAAATTTTACGTTTTGTGCCGTTTGTCGATTTGGTGGGTTGCCGGGTTGGTAAGGCAGCCTATTTCAGGGCCGCTGGGCCGTATCCTTGGGGGCACATCGACCGTGCGGGGGAGTACGTTGCCGATCCAGGACTCCGAGACCGGAGACGCCGACGCGATCAAGGATGAGTCGGCCGGCCGTTCGAGCATGCCCGAGCGCCGGTCGGGCCTCCACGGCTGGCTGGACGGCATCCGGTCCACCCGCGCGGGCGCGCTCACGCTGAAGATCGTCATCGGCGCCATCGGCACGATCATGGTGGTGGGCGGCCTGATCATGGTGCCGTTCCCCGGGCCGGGCTGGCTGGTCGTGTTCGCGGGGCTGGCCGTGCTGGCCACCGAGTTCCACTGGGCGCGCCGGGCGCTGGAGTTCGGCAAGCGGGTGCTGCACGACTGGACCGAATGGTACAAACGGCAGGGCTGGACGGTCCGCGTCATCGTGCTCATCATCACCGTGGCCGTCGCGGCCGTGATCGTCTACTTCGGGCTCAGGACGCTCGGCATCGATCTGATCGAGCTGGCCCAGCGCGTTATCTAGACCGGGTCGTTATCGCTGCCGGAAATCCGGCCATCCGGTGCCTATTCTGCGGGGCGTGATCGCCCACATCGCCGCCGCCCTGTCGCTCGCCCTGCTCGCTCCGGCCTCGCCCGGCGGCATCGCCGGTACCGCCAGTACGGCCGGTACCGCCGAGCTCCCGACCGCCCAGGCGGACACACTGCCCCTTCCCGGCGTCAGTGTGAAATATCAGGAAAAGGTGGGTGATCCGGTACGGCTCAGCAGCTACGGCCTGGGCACCAAGAGCACCTACCTCAGGGCCAAGACCGGCACCACGTTCATCAATCAGCCGACCCTGACGGAGGCGGCGGTCTCACCCGACGCCGCCACGATGGCCGGCGTCCCGAAGTCCTACCGGGCGGGCTACGACTCGCTCCTGCTCACCGACCGCGCCGGCGGCCAGACCAGGCGAATCCGTACGGTCAAGAAGCCCCTGGCCGCCTCGTACATCTCATGGTCGCGGGACGGCAAGCGGGTGGCGCTCACCGTCGAGCAGAAGTCCGGCGGGAAGTGGCGGACCGTCGGCTTCACCGTCGTCGACGTGGTGGCGGGCACCGCGCGCACGGTCCGCCCGGCCGGGCTCGACGGGAGCGCGGACTTCTGGTGGAGCCCCGGCGGGGACCTCGTCGCCAGGTTCGGCGACGGCCTGCGGACCTACCGGGCCAGTGACGGCGCGGCGGTGCGCACGTTCGCGGGCGTCGGGCTGCCGACCGGGCCGGAGGACGCCTACTCGCCGTCGGGCGGCCGCCTGACCACGTGGTGTCCCACACGCTTCAAGGAGCAGCTCTGCCTGGTGAACCCGGCCACGGGCAAGATCGCGAGCCGGGTGGCCGTCAGCCCCGAGATGCTGTGGGGCTGGTGGGACGACAGCCATGTCATCGCGGTCATGGCCCACCAGGGCGCCTATCGCCTGTCGGTGGTCGACCTGACGACGGGCAAGGTCACCCGGGTGCTGGCCGGCATCCCGTACCAGACGTGGAAGGCGAGCCTCTGGATGACCTTCACCCGGACCGCGCGCTGACGGTGACTACAGGTAGAGGCCGGTGCCGTGGTCGGTCTCCTGCGTCGCCACGGCGTGCAGGTCGCGCTCGCGCATGACGAGGTAGACCTGCGCGTGCAGCTCCACCTCGAACTGGTCCTCCGGGTTGAGCAGCACCTTGTCGCCCACCTTGACCGCGCGTACGTTCGAGCCGACCCCGCAGACCTCGCCCCAGGCCAGCCGGTTGGCCATCTTGACCGTCGCGGGGATGACGATCCCGGAGCCGCTGCGCCGCTCCTCGGTCTCTTGCTCCAGCCGGATCATCACCCGGTCGTTGAGCATCTGGATCTCGAACTTGGGTGCTACCACGCGCTCAGTTTACGGTCATCCGGACTCCCGCGAACCGGCAACCGCTGACGTCAGGGCAGTGTGAGCTCGGCGAAGACGGGCCGATGGTCGGTGTGGGCCAGCGACTCGACCGAGAACGCCCGTACCCCCATCCCGGCGGAGGCCAGCACATGGTCGATCACCACGCCGGGAGCCCGCCCGCCGCTGGGCCAGTACGTCGCGGTGAACCCCCGCCCGGTGACGTCCGCCGCGTCGCGGTAGCCGGCGGCCAGCAGGTCGCGCATCGGCACGTGGTCGAGCGTGGCGTTGAAGTCGCCGGCGAGCACCCGCGCGGCCCCACCGCCACGTGGCAGCGCGACCAGCCCCTGCTGCCAGCAGGGCGTCGGTCCCTCGTACTTGGGCGCGCACGGGTGCACCGACACCACCTCGATCTTCGTCCCGCCCGGCTCCGTGAGCACCGCCCTGGCCTGCCCGAACGCGCCGAACTGAATGGCCGGGCCCGCCGTGAGCGGGTAGCGCGAGTAGACGCCGGAGCCGCCCACGCCGGGCAGCGCCCGGACCACGGCCTGCGGCAACGCCTTGCGCAGGCCCGCCCGGTCGAGGGCCGCCGCGGCCTTCGGAGTGAGCTCCTGCAGCGTCAGGACGTCCGGCCGGAGCCTGGCGACCAGGTCCATCAGCCCCGCCGTGTCGGCCGAGCCCACCATCAGGTTGGCCGCCAGCACCCGCAGCGTCCGCCCGCCCGCGACCGGTTCGCCGCTCGCGGCCGGCTTGCCGCCCGCGCCCGGCTCGCCGTCGGCGAACCAGCGAGGCAGTACGGCCAGCGCCAGGGCCGCCACGGTGACGAGCGCGACCGCCCCGGCGACCCACCGCCGCAGCGCCCCGGCCAGGACGAGGCCGAGCACGGAGACCGCCGCCGCGTACGGCGTGAACGCCACGATCGGCACCCATGGCCACAACCCGTCGTACGGGCTCACCCGCAGCGCCGCCCACACCGCTAGGGGAGCCACCACCAACCACACCAAAACGCTCACCAAAGTTCGCACCCGCACCTCCTCCCATGTATCGCCACGAATCATCACAGAGGTTCACGCCATGAGATGGTGGGCTCCATGCGCGACGCGGAAGCCAGGGTCCTCCAGGCCATCGACGACACCGACACCGTGAACCTGCTGGCCGAGACCGTCAGGGTGCCCAGCGTGACGGGCACCGACGCGGAGTCCGACCTGCAGCACCGCGTCGCCCGCGTGCTCACCGAGGCCGATCTCGACGTGGACGTCTGGAAGCTGGACCTCGACGACCTCGGTCGCCGCGCGGGCTTCCCCGGCACCGAGGCGCCCCGGGCCGAGGGCTACGGCGTGGTGGCCGTGACCGGCGGCGAAGGCACACCGGCACTTGCCCTGCAGGGTCACGTCGACGTCGTGCCCATAGGCGACCCGGCCCAGTGGGCGGGCCACGACCCGTTCGCCGCCAGGATCACCGGCGACACCCTGCACGGCCGCGGCGCCTGCGACATGAAGGCCGGGCTGGCGGCCAACCTCGCCGTCGTCCGCGCGCTCAAGAAGGCCGGGGTACGGCTGGCCCGGCCGCTCGCCGTGCACTGCGTGATCAGCGAGGAGGACGGCGGCCTCGGCGCGTTCGCCACGCTGGCCAGGGGCCACACGGCGGAGGCGGCGGTCATCACCGAGCCCACCGGGGGCGCCGTCATCACGGCCAACGCGGGGGCGCTGACGTTCCGCATGGAGGTGGTGGGCCGGGCCGCGCACGCGGCCACCCGCTACGAGGGGGTCAACGCGGTCGAGGTGTTCTGGCCGGTGTTCGAGGCGATCCGGCGCCTGGAGGCCGAGCGCAACCGGGACGTGCCGGCCGTGTTCGCCGGGAACGCGCTGCCGTATCCGATCGAGGTCGGCACCGTGCGGGCGGGTGACTGGGCCAGCAGCGTGCCCGACCTGCTCGTCGCGGAGGGCCGGCTGGGCGTCCGGCTCGACGAGGACCCGGCGGCGGCGCGGGCCGCGTTCGAGCAGGCGGTGCTGTCGGTCGCGCACCCGTGGCTGCGCGACCACCCGCCGGTGATCACCTGGCCGGGCGGCCAGTTCGCCAGCGGGCGGCTGCCCGAGGCGCACCCGCTGCTGGCGGAGGTGGCCGGGGCGATCGCCGACACGACGGGCGCGCGGCCGGTGGAGAAGGCCGCGCCGTACGGGAGCGACCTGCGGCTCTACGCGGCGGGCGGGATCCCGGCGCTGCACTACGGCCCTGGCGACGTACGGTACGCGCACGCCCCCAGGGAGCAGGTCGAGCTGCGGGAGCTGCGCGAGGTCACACGAGCGCTGGCAACGCTCGTGGTGCGCCGTTGCGGAACACTTTGAGCAGCGCCCCCGGACTCATCAACGACGGCGGATCTGCCCTGCGAACAGCAGGCGGCTGACCGACGGCTCCTATCAGGCCGCTCCGGCCTGCGTCTGCTTCCACGTCTTTTGGCACGCTCTAAGGACTATGTTCTAGGAAGACTCCACCGGCAGGCCTGCCGTCACCCAGTCCTCGATCCCCTCGACGTAGCGGCGCACGTTCGTGTAGCCGAGGGCGGTCAGGTGGCGGGCGACGGCCTTGCTGTTGTTGCAGGCCGGGTTCGAGCAGTAGGTGACGATCGGCGCGTCCTTGTCGGGCAGCAGAGCGGGCGCCCGCTCGGCGACCTCGCTCTCGACCAGCGCGATGGCACCCGGCAGGTGCTGCTGGTCGTAGTAGGCGCCGCCGAGCGTGTCGAGCACGGTGACCGTGCCGAGTGACGCGCGGAGCTCGTCGCGGGTGATGGTCATTGTGGCCTCCGGTTCAAATGGACTACAGTCCGTTTTGTGGATGGCTCGAAAGCTAACGGACCGCGGTCCGCTTCGTCAAGACAGCGACTGGAACTGCTTCGCGGAGGCCCGGTCAACGAGCGTGCGGACGCGGCGCGCAACAGGGAGAAGGTCCTGGCCGCCGCGGCCAGACTGTTCGCCGAGAAGGGGGTCGAAGCGGTCTCCATGGACGCGATCGCGACGGAGGCCGGGGTGGGGAAGGGCACGCTGTTCCGCAGATTCGGGGACAAGTCGGGGCTGGCGGTGGCGCTGCTCGACGAGCGCGAGCGGGTGCTGCAGGAGCGCATCCTGTCCGGCCCGCCGCCGCTGGGTCCCGGCGCGCCCGCCCGCGACCGGCTCACCGCCTTCGTCGACGCCTATCTGGACTACCTGTTCGCCCACCTCGACCTGGTACGCATGTCCGAGACGGCCAGCCCGGGCGCCCGCTACCGGATCGGGGCCTATCGCTTCTGGCACCGCCACGCGGCCATCCTGCTGGCGGCGTCGCGTCCGGGGTCCGACGCGGACGTACTGTCCCATGCCCTGCTGGCGGCCACCGCCGCGGAGGTGGCGGGCGTGCTCAGGGAGGAGTACGGCGAGGCCCGCGCGCGCGACGCGATCACCGCCCTGGTCGGAGCCCTGGTGGGATGAGAGACGGCCATGCGGGACAGCGCGTTCTTCCGTGACGCGGACGCGGTGGCCGCCGCCCTCCTCTCCCGCCCTTAGGTCCCTGTTTGAGCAGGTGAGGGCAGGGCAGATGACGGCGACGACAGGGGGACATTCGGGGGTGAAGTGCCAACTTTGCACGCATGCGGCCGTTGCGGAGCAGCTCGCGATCTTGCTTCAGGGGGTGCGTGATGCGCCTGCCCCCTGCTCGCGGCCCGCTCACCGCCGGGATCTTCGCCCAGCTCGGCGGCCCACCGCGTGAGCTGGAACCGCCGCTGACCACTCCTCCGCCCGCCTGGGCGCTGGACGACGGCGATCTCCAGCTCGCCCTCTTCGCCTGCTACGAGCTGCACTACCGCGGCTTCGATGACGTGGACGACCACTGGGAGTGGCAGCCGTCACTGCTGGCCGCCCGCCGGAAGCTGGAGCACTGCCTGGAGTCGGCGCTCGCGTTCGCCGTGCCGCGCCCGCCGGCCGTGCCGCCGCAGCAGGTGCGTCACGCGCTGGCCGGACTGGTGGCCGAGGAGGAGGCGAGCGGCCCGTCGCTGGCGGCCCACCTCCAGCGCGAGGCGGACCTGGAGCGGTTCCGCGAGTTCGTCGTGCACCGCTCGATCTATCACCTCAAAGAGGCCGACCCGCACACGTGGGCGATCCCGCGCCTGCACGGCGGCCCCAAGGCGGCCCTGGTCGAGATCCAGGCCGACGAGTACGGCGGCGGGCGTGCAGAGCGCATGCACGCCGAACTGTTCAGGACCACCATGACCGGGCTCGGCCTGGACGACTCCTACGGCGCCTACCTGTCGCGGGTGCCCGGCATCACGCTGGCCGTCTCGAACGTCATGTCGCTGTTCGGGCTGCACCGGCGGCTGCGCGGCGCGCTGGCGGGACACCTCGCGGCGCTGGAGATGACCTCGTCACTGCCCAACCGCCGCTACGCCCTGGCCCTGCGCCACCTCGGCGGCGACGCGGCCACCACCCGCTTCTACGAGGAGCACGTACAGGCGGACGCGGTGCACGAGCAGGTCGCCGCGCACGACCTCTGCGCCGGCCTGGCCGCCCAGGAGCCGGCGCTGAGCGGCGACATCCTGTACGGGGCGGCCTGCGCCCTGGCCGTCGAACGCCGCTGGGCCGAGCACGTCATGGACCGCTGGCAGCGGGGCGCCAGCTCGCTGGAAGGCCATGGCGACCTGGCAGGCCACGGGTCAAGGAGGCATGCCCTGGAGTGTGACGCCATAGAGGGTGAGGTAGCGGCGGCACGCCCAAGCCGCGTGCCCAGTCGTTTTCCCGGCCGCCATGCCGGCTGAGCGGGGCGCCACGGCAGACGGCGGCAGGTGGCTCGACTACGTGCTCCCGCTCCGCTGGGAAGACGACACGGGCCTGGACGAGCTGACCGGCTACCTCCGCACCCTCACCCCGCACGCCCGCGTCATCGTCGTGGACGGCAGCCCCGCCGCCCTGTTCGCCCGCCACGCCCGCCACTGGCGCGGCCTGGTCACCCACGTGCGTCCCGACCCTGCCCTCCGCTACGCCAACGGCAAGGTGGCCGGGGTGACGACCGGACTGCGGCTGGCCCGGGCGGAGCGGGTGGTGATCGCCGACGACGACGTGCGCTACGACGGGGCCGCGCTGGCCGACGTCCACTCGCTGCTCGACCACGCCCACCTCGTCCGGCCGCAGAACCACTTCGATCCGCTGCCCTGGCACGCCCTCTGGGACACCGCCCGCACCCTGCTCAACCGGTGCTTCGGCGCGGACTATCCGGGCACGTTCGGCATCCGCCGCGCCCTTTTCGAGGAGATGGGCGGCTACGAGGGCAACGTCCTGTTCGAGAATCTTGAGCTGATCCGAACCGTACGTGCACACGGCGGCGTAGAGGCCCGCCCGCTCGGCCTCTACGTGCGCCGCCTGCCGCCGGACGCGGGACGGTTCTGGTCGCAACGGGTACGGCAGGCCTACGACGATCTGGCGCAGCCACTCCGGCTGGCGACGTTCCTGGCCGTGCTCCCGGCGGGGGCCACCGCCCTGCTCCGGCGCCGGTACGCGCCGCCTGCCGCCGCCGCGCTGCTGGCCGTCGCCCTGGCCGAGGCCGGTCGTCGCAGGAGCGGAGGCGGCCGGGTGTTCCCGTGGGCGGCGTCGTTGTTCGCGCCCGTCTGGGTGCTGGAACGGGGCGTCTGCGCCTGGCTGGCCGTGGCCGCGGCGCTGCGGGGCGGTGTCCCGTACGCGGGCCGCCGGCTGCGGGTCGCCGCCCATTCCACCCGGACGCTGCGGCGGCGGGCGCGCCTGCGGGGTCAGAGGGGCGGGTCGGGCTCGCTGGCGGCGCGGAAGCCGATCGCCTTGTGCGAGCCGTCGCAGAACGGCTTGGCGGACGAGGCTCCGCACCGGCACAGCGCCACCGTCGCCCGTCCCGGCTCGACGACCGTCCCGTCCTGAGTCACCAGCGCGAACGACCCTCTGAGCAACAGCGGACCGTCCTCGCATGGGGTCACCGTCGCCACCTCATCGTCCATCAGCCCCTCCTGCCCCGCAGGTCATGGCCGAAACGACGGTAGAACCGTCCTGGTCGCTCGGACCAGACACGCCAGGTCTCGGGCGGCACCGACGACTCGCACCGGGCCTCGACGCAGTATCTGAAGAGATACCGCAGGTAGGCCGGCTCGATCCCAGTGCGGGGATCCGCCGTCGTGTAGACGATGACCTCGTAGTCGCGCAGGTAATTCGGGATCAGGCCGTCGTTCTCACCTGGCGGCGCGCCTCCGGGATGATGAGCGGGGTGCCCGACTGGGGATCCTCGATGATCTCGCACCGCAGGTCGAACACCTGGGCCACCAGGTCGGGTGTGACGATCCCGGCCGGTTCGCCCTCGGCCACGATGGCGCCGTCGCGCATGACGATGAGGTGGGTGGCGTAGCGGCACGCCTGGTTGAGGTCGTGCAGGACCGCCACCATCGTGCGTCCGGCCTCGTGCAGGTCGGCGCAGAGGTCCAGCACCTCGATCTGGTGGGAGATGTCGAGGAACGTCGTCGGCTCGTCGAGCAGCAGGATCGGCGTCTCCTGGGCCAGCGCCATGGCCAGCCACACGCGCTGCCGCTGGCCGCCGGACAGCTCGTCCACGATCCGGTCGGCCAGCTCGGACACGTCGGTGGCGCGCATCGCCTCGCTCACCGCGGCCTCGTCCGCGCGTGACCACTGCCGCATCAGCTTCTGGTGCGGGTAGCGGCCGCGGGCCACCAGGTCCGTCACGGTGATGCCGTCGGGCACGATCGAGCTCTGCGGCAGCAACCCGAGTCGCCTGGCCACCTCCTTCGACGGCAGCGAGGTGATCACGCTGCCGTCGAGGTGGACCGCGCCCTTCCTGGGCTTGAGCATTCTGGCCAGGGCGCGCAGGAGGGTGGACTTGCCGCAGGCGTTCGGCCCGATGATCACGGTGAACGACTCGTCGGGGATCCTCACGTCCAGCTCGGCCGCCACGACGCGCTGGTCGTAGGCGAGGGTGAGGTCGCTGCCCGACAGCCGGGCGGACTCGGACTGGGGGAGTGCCATCAGCGGCGGTCCTTTCGCGCGAGCATCAATGACGGTCCGTTCGTCTCGGCGGGGTGAGGTGCGCGGCGGCGGGTCTGTCCCGTGAGCATCAGTGGCGGTCCTTCCGCAGGAGCAGGGCGAGGTACGCGCCGCCGATCGCGGCGGTGAGCACGCCGACGGGCAGCTGTGTGGCGGCCAGTACGCGCTGGGCCGCCAGATCGGCGCCGGTCAGGAGGACGGCGCCCATGAGCGCCGAGGCGCCCATCGTCACGCCGGGCGACCGGGTCAGCCGCCTGGCCAGCTGCGGAGCGGCCAGGGCGACAAAGATGACCGGTCCGGCGGCGGCCGTGGCGACCGCGCACAGCAGCACCCCCACGGTGATGGCCGTGGCCCGTACGCCCTCGACCCTGATGCCCATGGCCCGCGCCGAGTCCTCGCCCATCTCCAGCATCCGCATCGGCCGCGACACGCAGGCGCAGACCGGGAGCAGCGCCGCGAGCGCCACCGCCACCGGGATCGCGTGGTCCCAGCCACGCCCGCTGAGGCTGCCCGTGAGCCACGCGCCCGCGGTCGCGGCGTCGTTGATGTTGGCCCTGGTCAGCAGGTAGGAGTTGGCGGACAGGAGCAGCGCGTTCGCGCCGATCCCGACGAGGACCAGCCGGTAGCCCTGCACGCCCCCGCGATGGGCCAGCGCGTACACCAGCACGGCGGTGCCGACGCAGCCCGCCAGCGCGCCGCCCGCGATCTGCAGCGCCGTGCCGCCCGCGATCACCCCGAGGATGCCGCCCGTCGAGGCGCCGGCGGTGAAGCCGATGAAGTCGGGGCTGCCGAGCGGGTTCCTGGTCAGGCTCTGGAAGATCGCGCCGCTCAGGCCGAACGCCGCGCCCACCAGCAGCCCGGTGACCACCCGAGGCGCGCGCAGCCTGCTTACGATCAGCTCGGCCACCGGCGTGCCCTGGCCGAACAGCGCGGTCAGCACATCGGGTACGGACACCGTGAACTCGCCGGTCGCGATCGCCGCCACGGTCACGGTGAACGCGACCAGGACGAGGACCAGGGCGACGACGAGGGCCCGCGGCGCCAGCCGTACGGACCAGGGACCGAAACGGATGCTCATAGCGCGGCCAGCCTCCTGCGCCTGGCCATCAGGATGAAGATCGGCGCGCCGACCACGGCGCACATGATGCCCACCTGCACCTCGCCGGGCCTGGCGATGAGCCGCCCGGCCACGTCCGCGGCCAGCAGCAGAGCCGGCGCGGCCAGCACCGTGTACGGCAGCACCCACCGCTGGTCCTGACCCACCACGGCCCGTACGGCGTGCGGCACGGCCAGCCCGACGAACCACAGCGGCCCGGCCGCCGCCGTGGCGGAGCCGCAGAGCAGTGTGACCGACACGGCCGTGAGCACCCGCGTACGGGTGACGGCCACGCCCAGCGCCTTGCCGGCGTCGTCGCCCAGCGCCAGCATGTTCAGCGGCCTGGCCAGCAACAGGCCCACCACCAGGCCGACGACCATGAAGGGCGCGATCCGCGACAGCACGTCGGAGGTCTGCCCGGCCAGCGAGCCGGTGAGCCAGAACCGCATCCGGTCGAACGTCTGCGGGTCCATGCGCAGGATGGCCGAGGCCACCGCCGTGAACACCATGCCGACGGCGATGCCGGCCAGCGCCAGGCGTACCGGACCGGCGCCCGAGCGGCCGGCCGAGCCCAGCGCGTAGACGACGACGGAGGCCACGGCGGCGCCGCCGAAGGCGAACCACACGTAGACGGCCGGGTCCGACAGCCCGAACAGCCCGAGCGCGAGGGTGACGCCGAGCGCGGCGCCCTCGTTGATGCCGAGCAGGCCCGGATCGGCCAGCGGGTTGCGGGTCAGGCTCTGCATCAGTGCCCCCGCCAGCCCGAGCGCGGCCCCCACGCCGATGCCCAGGAGGGTCCGCGGGACGCGCAGCTCGCGGATGACCGTGTGGTCTCCGGACCCGTCGGGGGCGGTCAGCGCGTCCAGCACCGTGGACAGCGGCACCGATCGGGCGCCCAGCGCCACGCTGGCCATCGCCACCAGCACCAGCACGCCGAACACGACCACCAGCCCACCGGCCAGCGCCGCCGGACGCCCCCGGGACGCCACGGGCTCGACCTCCGCCGGGCGCTCTTTCACCGCGGGCAACCCGCACCCCTTTCGTCACGGTCACGTTTAGGCGAGGCTAAGGTAAAGCCCCACAACCAAGGCAAGCCTAACCTTAGGAGATGGACATGTCGGGACCGGTACTGCCTCGCAGGGGCTTTTTCGCGGCCACGGCGGGCGTCGCGGCGGCCCTGACCCTGGCGGCCTGCGGCGGCGAGGGCGCCGCCACCCAGGCGGCGCCGACCGGCGCGGCGGGCGGGTGGACGTTCACCGACGACCGGGACAAGAAGCTCAGCCTGCCCAAGCGCCCCACCCGGGTGGTCGCCCAGGTCGGCGCCGCGGCGGCGCTGTGGGACTTCGGCGTGCGCCCGGTCGGCGTCTTCGGCCCGCACAAGCTCAAGGACGGCGCCAGGGACCCGCAGGTGGGCAACGTCGACATCACCAAGGTCACGGGACTGGGCAACGTCTGGGACGAGTTCAACGTGGAGCAGTACATCGCGCTCCAGCCGGACCTGCTGGTCAGCAGCATGTACATCAAGGGCACGCTCTGGTACGTACCGGAGAAGTCGAAGGCCACGATCGAACAGGTCGCCCCGACGGCCGGCATCATGCTCACCGGGCGCAGCGCCATGGAGGTGATCGGCAAGTACGAGGAGCTGGCCACGTCGCTGGGCGCGAACCTGCAAGGGGTGCCGGAGGCCAAGACCCGGCTGGCGGCGGCCGGCAAGGAGCTGGCGGCGTTCAAGGACCTCAAGATCCTCATGATCTCGGCGGGCCCCGACGCCATGTGGGTGGTGAACCCGCCGGAATATCCGGACATCGTGCACCTCACCCAGAACGGCCTGACCGTCGTCACGCCCGCCAAGGTCGACGAGGGCGGCTTCTTCCAGACACTGAGCTGGGAGAACGCCGACACCTACGACGCCGACGTCATCCTCTACGACACCCGCACCCAGTCGCTCAAGCCCGCCGAGATGATGAAGAAGCCCACCTTCGCCAAGCTGCCCGCCGTCAAGGCCGGGCAGCTCTACCCGTGGAGCGCCGAGGCCCCCTACAGCTACCAGGGCTACGCCGACTTCGTGGAGGGCCTCGTGGCCAACCTGAAGAAGGCTAGTAAGCTCCCGTGACCTCGACGATCTCGGCCAGCGGGAACTCCAGGTAGTCGCCGGCCTCCTCGCACCAGGCGTCGAGGGCGCCACCCTTGAGCTCGCCGTGGCTGATCGTCGCGGTCAGGCCGTCGGTCAGCGTGATGCCGGCCCGCACGCCCCGGTCCACGACGAAGCCCAGCAGTGACTGCTGCGCCGTGGGCAGCCTGGTCGCCATCCGGCCGATGACGGCCCAGGTGCGCCCGGCGCGGTCGTTCGCCGCCCGGCTGGCGGTGATCAGGCGGGCGGCGTGCTCGTGCGGATCGGGGATCGGCTCGGCGATGATGTGCGGGATCGCCTCGGCCCCGCCGATCGCCGCCAGCTCCGAAAGCTCGGCCACCTGGCCGCCGGGCAGCAGGATGAGCTTGCCGTTGTGGGGCTCATCGACGCGGGTGCGGCGGATCGTGATCTCGCCGCCGTCGGCGACCGGGACGGGCGAGTAGCCGTGCTCGCGCAGCGCGGCGAGTGTCCGCTCGGCGCCCGCCGAGCTCACCAGCACGGTGGGCGCGAGCAGCCGCAGCCCGAGCCGGGCCAGCCGCCGGTGACCGGCGATCTCGGCCAGCAGGGTCGGGTCGGAGGCCTGCACCACACAGCCCACCGTGGTCACCGTCACCTCGCCGTGCCTGCGGGCCACGTCGCGTACGAGGTATTCGAGCGGCTGCGGGATGGTGCCGACGCCGGACAGCTCCTCCAGCAGCTCGTCGGCCTCGTAGCCGTGGTCCAGCGCGCGGCGCACGCTCTCGATGGTGAACCGCCACACCGAGGCCGCGCCCCGCGACTCCCGCTCGGCCACCCGGTCGAGCAGCGCGGCCAGCTCGGCGGACGGCGGTCCGGTCACCACCGCGGTCAGGTCGGGGCCGAACAGCGCGCTCCTGCGTACGCTGGCCAGCGCCCTGGTCGCCGCCTCCGCGAGCATCGGGTCGTGCTCGACCAGCGGCACCGCGTCGTCGCTCTCCTCGCCCGCCTTGGCGGCCAGCCCGGCCAGCGCCCTGCCCAGGTCGGTCAGCGAGTCGTTGGCCAGCAGGCCGAGCAGCCGCGCCTCGACGAGCACCGCGGACGCGCACTCGGCCAGCAGGTCCTGGTCGAGCATCGGGGAGTGCCAGTGGACGTTACGGACCAGGCCGGCGCGATCGGCGAAGGCCGTGCCGGCCGGCAGGTGGGACAGGACCGACAGCACCGCCCGGCGCACACGCGCCACGGCGGCGCCCGACTGGTCGTCGCCCAGCACGGTGCCGTACTTGCCGTCGATCTTGCGCAGCGACGAGCGCTCCATGCGCCACCAGGCCGACAGGAGCACCCGCAGCCTGGCCGAGCCCTCGTCGAGCCGCCAGCGGTCGAACCGCTCGGTGGGGACCATGCCGCCGGACGGCTCGTCCCAGGCCAGCAGCCTGGCCACGGTGCAGACCTCCAGCAGCAGCCGGGTCTCATCCTCGTCGCAGCCGGTCTCCTTGGCCATCCTGCGCACCTCGCGCACGCCCACGCCACCGGTCTTGAGCAGCGGCAGCGGCGCCTTGGAGGCGTTGTCGAGCAGCGCCGCGCACCGCTCCACCACGTGCGGAGCGGCCAGCGTCATCAGGTGGTCGACCTCTTCCGGGTCGATCGGGATCGTGGCCACCTCGGGTGGTTCGGGGGTGAACGGCGGGTGGTAGTCGGCGCCGCGCAGGCCGAGCGCCACCTCGCGCGGCATCTCGGCCACGTGCCAGCTCGGCCGGTAGAGCAGCCCGTGGTCGGCGGACCACTTCTCCGGCGTGCCGGGCATGACGAACCTGCCGCCGTCGACATCGCGTACGGGACCCTCCCAGGCGAAGCGCTCCAGCAGCCGGACCGTGCCCTCGGGAGCGCCGCGCAGCAGCGCGTCGAGCCGCGCCCGGTCGCCGAGCACCTCGCTGGCCCGGCTGACCGTGCGGCGCTTGTTGCCGTCGGGTGGGAGTCCCAGGTTGCGGGCGAGCGAGCGCAGCGTGTCGTTGCTGATCGTCCAGGAGTTGAGGTAGTGGTCGAGCGGCTCGCCCAGGCCGAGAGGCGCGGTCCACCACCGCGACACGGCCTCGGCCAGGCGGATGACGCCCTCGCCGTCGGGCCAGGCCAGCGCGTGGTCATGGAGGAGGTCGAGCCAGGGGGTCAGCTCCTCGGCCGGCACGCCGAGGAAGGCCGCCAGCCGCTCGGGAGTGGCGTGCCGGACGACCAGGCACGCCTGAGCCAGCTCAAGGCAGGGGAGGGGCAGGCCGCGCAGGGCCTCCATCACGGCGAATCCGTTGCCGAGCCGTTGGGCAAGGGTGTCGAGCCGCCGCGGCCAGGGGGCCGCGATAGCGTCGGGCCGGGTCGCCAGGATGCGGCCCAGCCTGTCTTCGTCAAGTGTTCGTAGCCAGCCGAGCAGGTGATCATCCATCTGTCAGCACTCTCATGGGGTCGCACGCAGGGACTCACCGTGAGCCATGAGCATCCACGGTAATGCAGATCACCCCCGGTCAGGAGAGGACTGCCCAGACGATCTTCCCGTGGGGCGCTAGTGCGGACCAGCCCCATCGGTGGCTGAGCGATTCGACGATGTGGAGTCCGAGGCCGCCGGTGTCGAGAGGGCCAGGGTATCTCAGCACGGGCACCGATGAGCCTGGATCGGTGAAGGCGCTGGTAACCAGCGCGCCGCGGCGCACCAGGGACATGTGGACCGGGCGCGGGCAATGGGGCTCGGCCAGGTGTAATCCGTGCCGCAGCGCGTTGGTGGCCAGCTCGGAGACCACCAGCTCCATGTTCTCGATCAGCTCGCCGAGGCCCCATGCCGTCAGGGTGCCGTTGGTGAAGCTGCGGACGGAGTGGATCGAGGACGGCGTGGGCGGGAGGACGAACGTGGCGCTCGAGGCCGGGCCTGGGACCAGCAGGTCACGCGCGGCTTCGGGCCACCACCCGACCGGGGGCCACCAGTCGAACGTGGTCCACGTGCCCTGCGTCGCCGTGGTGGATTGCACGTTGATCATTCTGGAGCAAACTCTCGTGCAGGTGCAAGAGCGAATGCACGTGCAGACACCGTGTGCAAGCGCTACCGTTGCCCCAAAAGGTCAATCAGTGGGAAAGGGGATCTTGTCCACGGCATATGATCTTTCGGCCGTGGAGTGACAGACTGTGTGCTAAGGAAACGACCAAGGAGCAGCACGTGTCCCTCGATCCGCCCGGTTCAGGTTCGACCGTTCGGCGCATCATGCTCGGCGCCAGTTTGCGGCGGCTGCGTGAAGCCAGCGAGCTCACCCGCGACCAGGCCGGATTCCACATCCGGGCGTCCGAGTCGAAGATCAGCCGTATGGAACTCGGTCGTGTCGGATTCAAGACACGCGATGTGGAGGACCTGCTCACCCTGTACGGCGTCGTCGACGACGCCGAGCGCCGTGCCCTGCTGGAGATGGTCCGCGAAGCCAACACCCCCGGGTGGTGGCACAAGTATTCAGCCGTTCTGCCCGCGTGGTTCACCACGTACGTGGGGCTAGAGGAAGCAGCCAGCGTGATCCGCACCTATGAGGTGCAGTTCGTGCCCGGTCTGTTGCAGACGGCCGCATACGCACGCGCGGTATACCAACTCGGCAACCCCGATGAGACCCCTGGGCAGATCGAGCGCCGCGTGCATCTGCGCATGCAGCGACAAGAGCGCTTCACGCAGAAGGACGGCCCGCGACTGTGGGCGGTCATCGACGAAGCGACCCTCAAGAGGACCATCGGCGGGCGGGAGGTCATGTCCGAGCAGCTTCAGCATTTGCTGGAAGTCGCTGCCCTTCCCAACATCACCATTCAGGTGATGCCCTTCAGATATGGCATGCACGCCGCTGAAGGTGGCGCGTTCAGCATCTTGCGATTTCCCGAGTCCGACTTGTCGGACGTTGTCTATGTCGAGCAGCTCTGGGGTGCCCTGTACCTGGACAAGCGTGAGGACATCGATCCATATCTCACGGCTATGGAGCAGTTATGCGTGGAGAGCACCACGCCAGGGGGCACCGTCGAGCTCATCGGCGGTCTTCTCAGAAAGATGTAGATGAAGCAGACCTACAACGGCATGCCCGCGACCGACCTGCAGCAGGTCGCCTGGCGCAAGAGCCACTACAGCAACTCACAGGGGAACTGCGTCGAACTCGCGAAGCTCCCCGACGGCGGGGTCGCGGTGCGCAATTCACGCTTCCCCGACGGCCCGGCCCTGATCTACACCCGCGACGAGATCCGAGCCCTCGTGCTCGGAGTGAAGGATGGGGAGTTCGACGGTCTCCTGGTGTAACAGGCTGTTAACCTCCGGCGGGTCCCCTTAACGGGGGCGCGCCGGAGGCGTAACCGCCCCGCCTCCCGCGAGCTCCATGATCGGCACATGCTCGACGAGATGACTCTCTATCCGATCGCCGACGACGTGCTCTTCGCACCCGGCGGCAAGGTCGTGATCCGCACCTACGGCGTCGCCCCCTCCGGCGCTGCCGTCTCCTATCGCACCTGGGTCACGGGCGTCCGTGACCAGCCGCGTTACTGGCACTGGGGACACTTCGAGGACGCCGCCTCCGGGCACCGCAGGGTGCTGGAGTGGCTGACGGGAAGAGGGCCGCAGCCTACCCAAGCGGTCGCTTGATCAGCTAGGGTTGAGGCCGAGCAATCGCTTGGTCAAAGGAGCCCTGGATGCGGCGTGGGATCTACCTTCTCGAAGAGGTCGACTTCCGGCCGATGAACTCCCGGCGCCCGATGGAGTACCTCACCTGGCTGACCCGCTACAAGCGCGAGGACGAGGCCCGCCAGGCGCCCACGCTGACCTCCGGCATGTCCATCAGGTCCCGCGAGATCGACCTGGCCGGCGCCTTCTACGCCGTGGGCATCACCGGCCACCCGCAGTTCAAGGCGGTCACGCTGTGGGACTGCCACGGCGGCTGGGACGGCGGCTGGCGCCAGATGATGGAGATCTACCGAGGGGTGGACGACCGTCTGTTCCTGTCCGACATCGACGACCTGCGCTTCTCCGCCTTCTCCCGCCCGCTCGGCGCCGTGCCGGGCTGCCCGGACCTGAGCGAGGTGGCCACCGCCGAGTTCTACGTGTTCGAGAGCGCCCGCGTACGACCCGGCGCCGCCCTCGACTACCTGGAGGCGGTCCGCACCGAACGCGCCCCGCTGCTGGCCGAGCACGGGCACCACCTGGTCGGCCTGTACGAGGTGCTGTTCTGCGACACCGAGGCCGTCACGGTCTGGGGTGTGTCGCTCGACGACCACCTGCGCACGCAGCGGGCCCGGGACGCCGCCCTCGGGCTGGACGACGAGGTGCCGCCGGACCCGCGCCTGCTCGGCTGGGCCAAGCGGGCCCGCGACTTCCTCGACGGGCCGTGGCGCGAGACCCTCCTGTCGCCCTTCCCCGGCAGCCGTCTGGCGCCCGGAGGCACATCGGGTTAGCGTCGGGCTGCGGAGGTAGCCATGACGGACTCGTACCTCTCCAACGGGCAGGGCTCCCAGGACCACGTCGTCTCGTGCCCGGACTGCAGCGCGGCCATCACACTCCTCGACGCCCCGAGCGCCCAGGGTGAGGCGGCTGCTCCGCCGCCCGCGCTGCGCGAGGCGATGCTGGCCAAGGCGCGGCTGCGGCGCAGCCCCGCCGAGACGGCGGTCGCGGCCGTGGCCGTTCCCTATGCCCAGCAGGTCGCGCTCATGGACGGACTGCTGGGCGAGCTCAGCGTGGCGCAATGGGAGGCGCCCCTGGCCAAGCACGGCACCGTACGCGGCATGGTCGAGCACCTGGCCGCCAACGACGCCAGGGTCGCGGGCTTCATGGGCGTACCGGCGAGCGCCGGCCTGCCGGTGCACCGGCGCTGGCGCGAGCAGGCCGGATCCCTGCTCGAACGCGTTTCCGCCGGCACCGGGGTGCTGCTCGGCGTCGAAGTGGAGCTGGCCGGGACCAGGCCGGCGCGCGGGCCGCTGCGGCAGGCGATGGTCCAGCGGACGTTCGAGACCTGGACGCACGCCGACGACATCAGGACCGCCACCGCCAGGTCCTCGGCGCCGCCGGCCGACGAGCACGTGCGGATGATCGCCGAGTTCGGGCTGGCCGTGCTGCCCAAGGCCGTCAAGGGGCCGCGCCGCGACGTGGCCGCCACCGTCGTGCTGACGGGGCCCGGCGGCGGCACGTGGACGGTGCCGCTCTCGCCGACGCCGGACCGGGTCGCCGTGCTGGTCTCGGCGGACGCCGTCCACTTCTGCAAGCTGCTGGCCGGCCGGTGGCCGCCCGGCTCCTTCCCGTACGCGGCCGAGGGCGATCCGGCGCTCGCCCGCGAGCTGATACGGGCCGCCTCCACGCTGGGATGTGACTGATGGGCCCCGACGTGGACCTGCACGCCCGGCTGGTCGCGGGCGACCTCGACGTGCTCGCCGCCGCCTACGACGAGCACGGTCCCTTCGTGTACGGGGTGGCGATCAAGATCACGGGGAGCCGGGCGTCCGCCGAGGAGATCACCCAGGACGTGTTCGTCGGGCTGTGGGAACGGCCGCTGTCGTACGAGCCCCGATACGGCTCGCTGCGCGGCTGGCTGGTGAGCAAGGCGCTGCACGTGTCGGCGGTACGGGCAGAGGTCGGCTGACCCGCCGCGCGTCGCTCGGCGCGCACGGATGGCGGGTGCGTGCCGGGGTCAGGTGACCGGTGCGTTCCAGGCCGTCACCACGGGCTCGGCGTGTTCGTAGCCCAGTCGTGAGTACGTGCCGGTGTCGAGCTTGAACAGGCGGCCGTCGGTGGGCGGCAGCCCCAGCCAGCGGGCCGTCAGCACGCGCAGGAAGTGTCCGTGCGCCACCAGCGCCACCCGCCCCTCGGCCGCCTTCGCCCTGGCGATCACCCGGTCGGCGCGCGCGCCCACGTCGGTCGCGCTCTCCCCGGGATGCCCGGCGTCGCCGGGGGTCACGCCGGCACGCCACAGGTACCAGCCCGGCCGGGTCTCCCGGATCTCGGGCGTGGTGATGCCCTCGTAGCCGCCGTAGTCCCACTCCCACAGGTCCGCATCCACCTCGTACGCCTCCAGCCCGGCCAGCTCCGCCGTCCGGCGGGCCCGCTGGGCGGGGGACACCAGCACCAGGTCGAACGTCATCTCCTTGACCAGCGGCGCCAGCGCCCGCGCCTGCTCCTCCCCCTCGGGCAGCAACGGCACATCGGTGCGGCCCGTGTGCCTGCCCGCCTTGCTCCACTCTGTCGCGCCGTGCCTGAGCAACACCATCTCGTCCATGACTTCCATCATCCGGCACGGTTGACCTCAACCGTGGTTCAGGTAGCACGCTGGGCGGCATGCACGCGATAAAGCTCTATTCCTACGGCCCTGCCGAGAACCTCCGCTATGAGTCCGTCCCCGATCCCATGCCGGGCCCCGGCGAGGTCCGCATCGCCGTACACGCCGTCGGTGTGCACTTCATCGAGACGCTGTTCAGGCGGGGCATCCCTATCGGCCCGCACCCCGCGCCCGACCTGCCCACGACGTTCGGCCACGAGGTGGCGGGGGTGGTGGAGTCGGTCGGTGAGGGCGTCGGCCCCGGCCTGCTGGGCGCTCGCGTGGTGAGCGGCGAGGTGACCTCGGGCGGCTACGCCTCGCTCGCCGTCGCGCCCGCCGCCGGTCTGACGGTGCTTCCCGACGGGCTGGAGTACGGCGCCGCGGTCGCCATGCTCTCGACCGGCGCCACCACGCTGGGACTGCTGGAGGTCGCGCCCGTGACGGCCTCGGACGTGGTGCTCGTCATGGCCGCCGCCGGGGGGATCGGCACGCTGCTCGTCCAGCACGCCCGCCGGGTGGGCGCGAGGGTCGTCGGAGCGGTGGGCGGCGCCGCGAAGGCGGCCCGGGTCCGCTCGCTGGGCGCCGATCTGGCGGTCGACTACCGCACGCCCGGCTGGACGGACGTCGTACGGGAGTCGGCCGGCGACGTCACGATCGTCTTCGACGGGGTCGGCGGCGAACTCGGCAGGGCCGCCTTCGAACTCCTCGACGGTGGGCGGCAGGTCGTGTTCGGGCAGGCGTCGGGGGAGTGGTTCCATCCCGAGGAGGCCGAGTTGAAGGCCCGCGGCGTGACCTCGTACGACGCCCTCGCCTACCTGCTCGGCCGCCAGGGCGGCATGGACGACCTGCAGGAGCGGGCGCTGGAGGCGGCGGCGAACGGCGAGCTCACGCCCGCCGTCCAGTCCTTCCCGCTGGCGCAGGCCGCGGCCGCCCATGCGGCGCTGGAGAGCAGGGACACCATGGGCAAGGTGATCCTCACCCCGTAGCGAGTTCCTCGACGATCGGGGTGAAGGCGTCGAGGTCGCGCTCGTGGTGCACCACGAAATACGAAATATCGTGCTCATCTCGCCAGTAGCGCAGCTTGTCGACTATGTCGTGGTGGGTGCCGAGGAGTACCTGTGGCGTCTCGTCCAGCTGTGAGGTGTCGGCGGCGCTCCAGGTCTCCTC
This sequence comes from Nonomuraea aurantiaca, assembly GCF_020215705.1. Lineage (GTDB taxonomy): Bacteria > Actinomycetota > Actinomycetes > Streptosporangiales > Streptosporangiaceae > Nonomuraea > Nonomuraea aurantiaca. The sequence goes on from NZ_JAIWNB010000023.1 coordinate 75,518, forward strand.
CGGCTTGCGTACGCCCACCTGCACCACGCTCGTGCCCAGCTCCAGCCGGTCGTAGCGGTCGCCGGCGGCCGCGCGTACCGTCCGCAGCTTGTCCATGAACGCCTGCCGCCCGCCGTCGCTCCCGTCGGGCCCGGTGCCGTCGGCGCGCACCCGCATCCCGAGGTTCACCACGTCGGCCTCCCGGGCGGCCAGTCGCAGCATGCGCGGCCCGCCGCCGCCCAGCAGGAGTCGCGGATGCGGCCGCTGCACGGGCTTGGGCTGCTGGTCGAGCGCTCGGATCTGGTAGTGCGCCCCGTCGAAGGTGTACGGCCCGTCGCCCCACAGCCCCTTGAGCACGGCCACGGCCTCGGCCAGCCGGTCCACCCGCACCCCGGGCGGCTCGAACGGCAGGCCGGCCCGCTGGTAGTCCTCGGCCATCCAGCCGGTCCCGAGCCCCACGTCGAGCCGCCCGTCGGACAGCACGTCGAGGGTCGCCGTCTCCTTGGCCAGCACGGCCGGATGCCGGAAGTCGTTGGCGAACACGAGGGTCCCGACGCGAAGCCGCGTCGTCGCGCTCGCGGCGGCGGCCAGCGCCGCCACGGGGGCGAATCGCGGGCCGACCAGGTGGTCGGGCACGAGCAGCACGTCGAACCCGGCACCCTCCAGCCGCCTGGCCTTGTCCGCCCAGGCTTTGCCCGACTCCGCCTGCCGCACCACCGCCCCGAACCTGAACCGCCGCACGGCATCTCCTCGCTTGAGCAAGCGCTTGTGTAGATACGCTTGCCAGCTTAAAGCCGATCACCTCCTTACGGCACCCACCGCGCGACATGGCATCCACCGAGCTGACGCGACACCACCGCGCCCGTGCCCGCCGCCCGTGCCAGCGCTTCGTCCGGGCCTGAGCCCGCGACGAAATGGCGGAGATGGTCAACTACGCCCACGTAACGGCGCCCGGCCATGTGCGGGTTCAGCGGCCGTTTTCCTGGAGGTCCTCAGCCACGGACGGCGGGTGGTGGGTGGGGCGGCTGTGCCGTACAGGAAGCAAAGGCCCTGACGGGAAGGCGGGCGCGGCGCAGCTTACGCCAGGCGGAACGCGGTGCGGGCGGCGAGGGATGTGACCAGCGCCTGGATGATCCGCGCGATCAGCATTTCCAGGAGCATCATGCCCGCCTTGGCGAGCAGAGAGGCGAGAAATTCGGACACTGACTACCTCACATCATTAAATCCGTCGTTATGAGGATAATCAGCCACAAAAGTTGCGATAAGGCCACAATTCCGGTGTCTATATGGTGAACGACTGATGACTACTCCGCGCTCACCCGCTCCATCACCGTCGCCATCAGCGCCGCCGCCACCGCGCACCCCAGCCCGATGGCCCAGCCGAACGGGCCGACCGGACGGCAGCCGAACACCTGGCTGAGCCCCGGGACGGAGATGATCACCATGAGGGCCGCCAGCGACGCCACCGAGGCGAGGAACACCAGCCGGTCCCCGTCCCCCACCGACAGCGTCTGCAGCAGTTGCGCTCCCACCAGGCCGATCAGCCCCACGGTGGACGCGCGGCCCGGCGTGCCGGTCATCCGGCCGAGCAGCCACGCCGCGGTCGCCGCCGCCGCGGTGGTGACCGCGCGTACGTAGATGTCGCGGGTCAGGGCGGTGCCGAGCGAGACCTCCGGCCCCTCGGCGAGCAGCTTGTCCGGGCTCTCGGTGCTCGGCGGGCGAACGGCCACGGCCATGGCGGGCAGCATGTCGGTGAGCAGGTTGACCAGGAGCAGCTGGCGGGCGTTCAGCGCGCCGCGCCTGGACAGCAGGCTGGAGCCGACGGTGAAGGCGATCTCTCCGACGTTCCCGCCGAGCAGGATGCCGAGCGCGTCGCGGACGGAGCCCCACATCGCCCGGCCCTCGGAGATCGCGTCGATGATCGTCTCGATGCGGTCGTCGATCACCACGATGTCGGCGGCGGCCCTGGCGGCCGGGACGGCACGCGGTCCGAGGGCGATGCCGATGTCGGCGAGCCGGATCGCCGGGACGTCGTTGGCGCCGTCACCGGTGACGGCCACCACCTTGCCGGCGCGCCGCAGGCAGGAGACGATGCGGGCCTTGTGCTCGGGCGTGGTACGCGCGAACACCGCCACCTCGGGCAGCACCTTGATCAGGGCGTCGTCGTCCAGCTGTTCGAGCTCGGGTCCCGTCATCACCCGCTGGCCGTTCAAAACGTGGATCTCGGCGGCGATGGCCTCGGCCGTGCTCGGATGGTCACCAGTGATCATGATGACCCGCACGCCGGCGCGCATCAGTCCGTCGACGCTCCGCGTCGCCGTGGGCCGTACGGGATCGGCCAGGCAGAGGAAGCCCAGGAAGCACAGGCGCTGGATGCGGGACTCGTCGAGATCGGCGCGGCTGGACGCGTCGCGCTCGGCGACGGCGAGCACGCGGAAGCCCTGCAACGCCTGCCTTTCCACCTCCTTCTCCAGCTCACGCCTGGTCCTCGCGCCCAAGGGGACCTGTTCGCCGCCGCGGCTCAGGTGGGTGCAGCGGTCGAGGACGACCTCGGGGGCTCCCTTGACGCTCAGCAGGTGACCGGACTCGGACAGGCCGAGCACCGCGTGGTAGCCGCGCGCGGGTTCGAACGGCAGCTCGTCGACCCGGTGCCACTCCCGCAGGCCGTCCTTGGGCGCCACGTGGAGCCTGGCGGCGCCCTCCACGACGGCGCGGTCCGTCGGATGGGGGATGGCCCGCCCCCCCTCGAAGCGGGGGCCCGCCCGGAGCGCCGCGCCGACGATCACCTTCAGCTCCGGCGTCAACGTCTCGAGCGGCCGGGCGTGGCCGCCGTCCGAGACCTGGCGCAGGCTGATGTGGCCTTCGGTCAGGGTCCCGGTCTTGTCGAAGCAGAGCACGTCGACCCGGCCCAGGGCCTCGATCGTCGACGGGTTGCGGACCAGCGTGTTGCGCTGGGAGAGCCGTTTGCTGGAGGCGAGCTCGGCCACGGTGGCGATGAAGGGCAGCCCTTCGGGGACCGCGGCGACGGCCAGGCTCACCGCGGGGGCCAGGGCCGCGGACAGGGGTGAGCCGCGCAGCAGGTTGGTCACCATGAGGACCAGGCCCGACCCGACCGCGGCGGGCAGGATGCGGCGGCTCAGACTGCGCAGCCGCAGCTCCACCCCGCTCACCGGCCGCCCCTCGGCGGCCAGTCCGGCGGTCCGGCCCGCCTCGGTCTGCTCCCCGGTCGCCACGACCACGGCCAGGCCGTGGCCGGCCGCGACGGTGGTGCCCTCGTACACCATGGACCGGCGATCCGCGACGGCGGCGGCCACGGTGGGCGCCGCGGTCTTGGCCACGAGCTGCGACTCGCCCGTCAGGGTGGACTCGTCGATCTCCAGGCCGACCGCCTGGATCAGCCGGCCGTCGGCCGGTATGGCGTCACCGGCGCGCAGCTCGATCACGTCGCCCTTCACCAGGTCGTCGGCGACACCGGAGACCCCGCCGCCGGGCCTGCGCAGCCGGACCCGTACCGCGGTGACCTCGGTGAGCCGGTGCACCTCCCGGTCGGCGCCGCGCCGCTGCGCCCCGCCGATGACGGCGTCGACCACCATCACGCCGCCGATCAGTACGGCGTCCAGGACCGAACCGACCGAGGCCGACAGGCCCGCGCCCGCCGCCAGGACCGGCGTCAACGGGTTGGCGAGCTCCTCCAGGGACGCCATGGCCAGGGAGGTGGGCCCGGTGGGCTCCGGCCGCGCCGGTTTCGTCCTGCGGCGCTCGGCCTCCTTCTCGTTCAGCCCGTGCGGCGACGTGCGCAGCAGGGCGAGGACGTCGCCGACCGCCATCGCGTGCCACGGCGTGCGGTCGGCGGGCACCGGCGGCGCCGTCCGCCTGACGTTCCGGCCCACCCACTCCCCGGTGATCAGGGCGGCCACCGAGGTGCAGTCGCGTACCAGGTTCGCCCGCGCCACCGCCGTCCCGGCCGGACCGAGCACGGCCAGGCCCGCGCCGACGACCCCCGCGGCGGCGGCCAGCCGCACGCTGCGCCTGCTGGCCCTCTTCGCGTACGGGACGCAGCGCAGCAGCAGGTGGATCCCGTCGAGGTCGCTGATCACGTCGGCGTCCCACGGCACGCGCCCCGCGCCCCTGAGCACGCCGATGCCCAGGTCCGCCTGGCGCAGGCCGCGCCGCGACGTGCGGGACACCACGGCCACGACGCGTCCTTCGGACTGCAGCGACCGAAGCGCGGCGACCAGCCGGGCGCCGCCGTCGACGACCTGGTCCACACCGAGTCGCGGGCCGAGGTACGCCTCCCCGCCGGCCAGGACCACGTCACCCGCGACCTTCGCGGCGGCGACCACGGCTTCGGCCAGCGGGTGGAGCTCCGGCGCCACCCCGACCAGGGCGACCGGGGTCCCCTGCCGCGAGACCCTGATCGGCCGGATGCCCTGGCGGCGCCACTTCCGCACCTCCGCGGGCTCGCGCGTCGCCGAGTACGGCTCCGCCGTCCAGCCGTCCCGCTCGCGCCGGGCCGCCGGATCGGTGAGGTCGAGCAGCGTGTAGATCCGCGCGTCCAGCTCGTCCAGGCCTCCGTCCAGGTCCCCGTCTGTGCCGTGGTTCGCGCCGTGGTCCGTACGGTGCTTCGTGCCGTGGTTCGCGCCGAGCGGGACGATGCCGTCGAGCGTCCACCCGCCCGTGGTCAGCGCGGCGGTGTCGAGGAGGACCGTGTCGACGCGATCTATGCGGCCCAGCGCGCCGCGGTGGAGCACCATTCCGCCACGATTGGCCAGGGCGCGCGCGAGAACGCTGGTGAAGGCGTCCCTGCCGAAGTGCGCGGCCTTCGGGATCCCCGTGATGAGCACGGAGAGCCCCTGCTCGTGATTGCGGCCCACCACGGTGGTGACCGCCTGCGTCACCACGGTGGCCGCGCTCGCGGCGTTGGCGTACAGCTCGACGGGCCCGTGCGGCAGCGGAACAGGCCGGGCCTGCCCCACGACCTGGATGTGACGGTAAGCCCCGTCGGCGTCCGCGAACTCCTCCTCGCGCAGCTCCCAGGCCCGGCGCCCGGCGCACGAGTCGACGAAGCGGATGGCCGCCGCGACGGAGTCGATGAGCATCGACACGGGCCGCGCCGCCAGCGTCTGGGAGACGAGGCGAGTCGAGGCGACCACCGCGTCCGCGGTGGGAATGCTCATGTACCGCTCCAGCTCCCGCCGGATCCGCGGCGTGTGCTCGGCCAGCGACAGAACGGCGGGTACGGCCGACGGCAGGCTCGGCAGGCGGGCGACCCGGCCGGCCAGCGCGAGCCCAGTGCCCAGGACGTGCAGCCCGAGGCTCATCGCGGTGCGGGCCTGCTGCTGCACGCCGTCCAGCGCCACCGGGCCACCGGCGCGGGCGCCGTCCACGTCGAGTTCGTCGACGATGGCCGTGAGCTTGTCCAGATCGGCCGTGGTCGCGTCGCAGCCCGCGAACACGCAGCCGAGCGCGCCGTTCACCTCGGCCCGGTCCACCCCGGCCGAGCGCAGCCGGTCTTCGAGTACGCGCGCGGCCGACACCGTGCCGGGGCCGCCGACGTGCCGCAGTTCGATGCGCAGGCCACCCGCGCACTTCTGTATCCGGCGCGGACGGGGGAGCATGCTCCGTACCGGCTCGGGGAGCACGCTCAGGACCGTGTCAGCGGAGAACGGCCACATGTCGTCCCCTCGGCGGAGCCGTCCAGATGGCGCGCAGGCTGCTCAGCGGAGCCGTGCGGGCGGCGCGCAGGCTGCCCGGCGGAGCCGTCCAGGCGCGCGGGCTGCTCAGAACAGGTGGCAAACCGGTCTCACCCGCCCGACCGCGCACGCCCGGCGGTGCTCGCCCGAGCGCCTCGTGACGTGGTGGCGGAGGCGGACTTGCGCTGCGAGGAGGCCCTCTTCGAGGAGCCGGAGGTCGCGGCGGCGCTCGTCGCGGAGGTGCCGCGCCTGCCCGAGGCGGTACGCCGACCGGAGGCGGCGGTCTCTCCCGAGGCGGTGCCGGTGCGCCTGCCCGAGGCGGTGCTCTTCGGTGTGGCGGTGCTCCTGGACGAGGTGGTGGTCTTCGCGGCCACCGAGCTCCTGGACGTGGTGGCGCGACCGCGGGCGGCGGCAGGCTGAGACGCCCGCGTGCCACGGGCAGGGGACTCGCTCTTCCCCTCCTGGCCGCGCCGCGCGATCAGCGCACCGGCGCCGATGGCGGCGGCCACCGGCCAATCGAGCACACCGAACGCCGCGAGCGCGCCGAGCGCGCCGTAGTACGCGAGGCGCTCGGGCGGCGGAAGGAACGTCCGCGCCACGTCCATGGCGTGACCCAGCTCCCGCCGGGAAAGGCGCGGCAGCCCCAGATGCGGCATCTCGACGTGCGGCATCCGCAGCTCCGGGGGACGGACCTGGACGCTCATCATCGGCAGGTCAATCGCCAGTTCTTTGGACGAACGCGCTCGAGACTGGGCAACGGCCATGATTCCTCCCCCATATCCAGGACGTCGGACGCCTTCCGGCACGCGACGAACAAGTGTTCCGTGCCCACTTTTATGACTGTGTATCCGTTTTGTGGTTCTCCTTCCGTATTTGAGGGCTTGAGTTGACGGAAGGGGCAAGAGCACTTACCAAGCGCTTGCTCAGGTGCCAGACTGTGGGCATGGAGATCCCCGTACGCGCCGCGTCGGACGACGAGGCGGGCTTCTTTCACGAGCACGGATGGGTGCGGCTGCCCGCCCTCGTGCCACCCGACGCCGTGGCCGAGCTCGGGCAGCGGGCGACCGGCTACCTCGCGGCCCGCGCGAAGCAGCGGCGGACACTGGTGGACCAGGCGTTCGGGCAGTCGCGCGACATCGCCGAGAGCGACGAGGCGTTCCGGGCGCTGGCCTTGAGCCCGGACATGGGCCAGAACGCGACCCGGCTGCTGCGTGGGGTGGAGGCCGTACGCGTGCAGGTCACGAACCTGCTCGTCAAGGAGCCGGGAGAGCACGCGGCGACCGAGTTCCACCAGGACTTCCCGTGGATGCCGATGGACCGCTCGGCGATGCTGACGGTCTGGCTGGCGCTGGTGGACGTACCGGCGGACATGGGTTCGCTGCGCTTCTTCAGCGGTTCGCACCGGTACGGACTGCTCGGGCGGAGCTTCACCCGGGCGGGGGACGACCAGCTCAGCCAGCACCCGTGGCTAAAGCAGCTGGAGCTGTCGCCGCCCCTCGACCTCGCGGCGGGCGACGCGACCGTGCATCACGCGCTGACCGTGCACGGAGCGCCCGCCAACCAGCGTGACCAGCCGCGCCTGTCGTTCACCGTCACGTACTTCGACGCCAACGCCCTCTACACCGGCACGCCGTACCAGCAGACGGACGGGCTCGACCTAGAGGTGAACCGGCCGTTCGACCACCCGAGGTTCCCGTGCGTGTGAGCGCTCCAGACGTACAGGTGAGAGAAGACGCCCATGCCTGAGACGGTAAGAGGGCCGGTCGGCGATCTAGGCGCCACGCTCATGCACGAGCACGTGTTCGGGCTCAGTCCGGAGATTCTCTGGAACTGGCCGGACATCCCGGAAGGGTGGGACCTCGAGCGGCGGGCGAGGGAGGCGGCGGCCAAACTGGACGACCTCCGGGCCGAGGGCATCGACACGATCGTGGACCTGACGGTCATCGGGCTCGGCAGGTACGTCCCCGCCGTCCAGCGGGTGGCCGAGCTGACCAGCGTGAACATCGTCGCCGCCACCGGTCTCTACACCTACGACGCCCTCCCTCCGTACTTCGGCAACCGGGGCCCCGGCTCGCTGTTCGGCGGGCCTGATCGGCTGGCGGAGTTCTTCGTACGGGACATCGTTCAGGGCATCGGCCGGACCGGGGTCAAGGCGGGCATGCTCAAATGCGCCACCGACCATCTCGGCATGACCAAGGGGACCGAACGGGTGTTCCGGGCGGTCGCCGAGGCACACCTGGAGACGGGCGTGCCCATCACCACCCACTCCCACAGCGCCTCCCGGGGCGGACTGGAGCAGCAGCGGCTGCTCGGCGAGCTCGGCGTCGACCTCACCAGGGTCGTCATCGGCCACGCGGGCGACTCGACCGACGTCGCCTACCTGGAGGAACTGGCCGCGAACGGCTCCTACCTCGGCATGGACCGCTTCGGCATCGAGACACTCTCGCCGTTCGAGGACCGGGTGTCGATCGTGGCGACGATGTGCGCGCGCGGCCACGCCGACCAAATGGTGCTAAGTCACGACTCGTACTGCTTCAACGATCGGTTCGACGCCGAGGTCGTACGGCAGCGCCACCCGAACTACCACCTCCTGCACATCTCCCGCGACGTCCTGCCCGAGCTGCGCAAGAGGGGCGTCACCGAGGACCAGATCCACCAGATGCTCGTCGACAACCCCCGGAGGATCTTCGCATGATCGAGGGCACGACCGACGGCAGGACCGACGGCACGATCGACGCCGCGACCGAGGACGTCACCGAGGACGCGATCGAGGACTTCGACGTCGGCTCGGACTGGCACGTCGCCTCGCCGTACGCGTTCCTCGGCAGGCTGCGCCGGGAGCGGCCGGTGTTCCGCAGCGAGCATCTCGGCGCCTACGTGCTGACCCGGCACGCCGACGTGCGCGCGGCGTACGGCGACCCGAGGCGGTTCTCCTCGGAGGGCTCGCTGACCATCTCCCGCAGCCTCACCCGCGAGACGCGCGACAGGCTGGGCGAGCACGGGTCGTTCCTGTCCAGCTTCGTGGCGAACGTCGATCCGCCCGACCACACCAGGCTGCGGCGTTCGGTGTCGAAGGCGTTCACGCCACGGGCGGTCTCGGCCATGGAGCAGCATTTCCGGCGGCTCAACGAGGACCTGCTGGACAGCGTGGCGCCCAGGGGCGAGGCCGACTTCGTGTCCGAGATCGGGCACGAACCGTCGATCAAGCTGACCGCCCGGTTCATCGGGGTGCCCGAGTCGGACGAGGCGTTCGTACAGGCGCATGTGAAGGACTGGTTCCAGCTCTTCCTGTCGCCGCAGCCGCCCGACCGCCAGCTCGAACTGGCCGACAGTTTCCTGACGTATCTGGATTACGTGGATCGGCTGGTCGCTTCCCGGGCCAAGGAGCCGCGCGATGACTTCACCTCGCTCATGACCTCGCTGATCGGCTCCGAGCTCAGCCACCGCGAGGTGGTGGAGCTGATCTCCACGATCCTGCTCGGCGGCAACGACACCGTCCCGAACCAGCTCGCCAACAGCGTCCTGCGGCTGCTGCGCGAGGACGCCTGGCCGGTCGCGCCGCCGCTGATCCAGAACGCGGTGGAGGAGTGCATGCGCATCGACGGCGCCTCCCTCGGGTCGTTCCGGTACGCCACCACCGATATTTCGCTACACGACGTGATAATTCCGGAAAAGTCGCTGGTACTGCTCTCCACCGACTCCGCCGCCCACGACGAGACCGTCTTCCCGGACCCGGACCGGTTCGTCATCGACCGGCCCAACGCCGACGCCCACATGGTCTTCGGCTACGGCATCCACTTCTGCGTGGGCGCCGCGCTCGGCCGGCTACAACTCCGCACCGCCCTTGACGTGCTCGGCCGCCGCCTGCCCACCCTAAGGCTCGCCGACGAGCCCATCGTCTACCGCAAGTCCATCGTCGGCCGGGGGCTGACGGCCCTGCGGGTGACGTGGTGAGTGGGGCGCTGGGCCGGTTCGATGGGCGGGTGGCCCTGGTGACGGGCGCGGGGTCGGGCATCGGTGCGGCGTGCGCGTCGCGTCTGGCCGCCGAGGGCGCCTGCGTGGGCGTCCTGGACGTACGCGCGGCGGGCGCCAAGTCGGTCGCCACCGCCATCCGCGCCAAGGGCGGCACGGCCACGGCGCTCGTCTGTGACGTGTCGGACGAGAAGCAGGTGGCCGGGGCGGTCGCCGACCTGCTCGCGTCGTTCGGCCGCCTGGACGTCGTTCACTCCAACGCGGCCGCGCTCGACCCCGGCACCTACGGCCGCGATCAAGACCTCGAGGACCTCGACGTCGCCGTCTGGGACCGCACGATGGCGGTGAACCTGCGCGGCTGCCTGCTCATGGTCAAGCACGCTGCCCCCGCGATGGCCGACGGCGGCGCCTTCGTCGTCACCTCATCGGTCTCGGGCCTGCTGGGCGACGTTGCGCATGTCGCGTACGGCACCTCCAAGGCGGCGCTGACCGGTTTCGTGCGGTACGTGGCCACCAAGTACGGCTCGCGCGGCATCCGCTGCAACGCCGTCGCCCCCGCGCTGGTCCTGACCGACGCGGCCGCGCAGGCCCTCGGCCGGGAGCGGCTGGCCGACAAGGCGGCCGAGCGGCTGCTGCCCTGGGCCTGTACTCCGGACGACGTGGCCGACCTCGTCGCCTTCCTCGCCTCGGGTGAGTCGCGGTGCATCACGGGACAGACGATCGTCATCGACTCCGGCACGGTGGCCCACCGCCCAGAGCACGCCCTGCGCCAGTGGCGCGACGCGGCGGGGTGACTCGGGGGAGGTGACCACCGGGGTTCCTCGGGGTGGTTCGTCACATGACCGTCTTGATCCCTGTGACGGTCGGTCGTGGCAAAGGTCCCCATGGAGGGACAACCTCCTCCGGGGGAGGATGGTCTGTCGTGGCTGGGGGTCCCTGTGGACGGACCCCCTCGGGGGAGCGGATGCCCGGAGAACATTCGTGGGCGCCGCATTAGGGTTGTGGCGGATCAAGGGGGATGAATGGAGCCGGTGTCGGTCGGGTTGGTCGGGGCGGGACCGTGGGCGGCGCGGGCGCATGCGCCGATGCTGGTCAACAGCCCGCATCTCCGTTTCGCCGGGGTATGGGCCCGGCGTCCGGAGGCCGCCGCCGGGCTGGGGGCGCCGGTGTTCGAGCGGGTCGAGGAGTTGTTCGACGCGTGCGAGGCCGTCGCGTTCTGCGTGCCGCCGGGCGTACAGGCCGAATTAGGGGTGCGTGCGGCGCGGGCCGGGAAGGCGTTGCTGCTGGAGAAGCCGCTCGCCGACTCGCTGGAGAACGCGCGGCGGCTCGCCGACGCCGTACGGGAGGCCGGTGTGGCCTCCCAGATGGTTCTCACCATGCGTTATACCAAGCAGGTCAGGGCGTTTCTGGCGCGCTGCGCCGACATCGAGGCGTTCGGCGGTCACGCCGCGAACATCTCCGATGTCCTGCTGGGCGGCCACCCGTTCGGCACCCCGTGGCGGCTGGAGCGCGGGGCGCTCCTCGACGTCGGGCCGCACGTGGTCGATCTGCTCGACGCGGCCCTCGGCCGGGTGACCGGCGTGCGCGCGCACGGCGATCCGCTCGGCTGGACCGGACTGCTGCTCGATCATGAGGGCGGTGCGGCCAGCGAGGCGTCGCTGTGCATGGCGGCCGCCGGCGACCTGCCGCCGGCCAGCGTCGCGGTGTACGGCAGGACGGGCAGCGCGACGCTGCTGCCCGATGGCGACGACGATCCGTTCGAGACCATCGCCGAGGAGTTCGCGCGGACCGTACGCCAGGGCGGCGGTCACCCGCTGGACGCGGCCCACGGGCTCAGGTTGCAGCAGATCATCGCCGAGGCGGAGGCCCAATTGGGCACCCCTTGACTTAGCGCCCGTCTGGCGCATTGATAGCGTCTGTCCGACGCGCAGAGTTGCAGCGAAGTCCGGTGCGAGTCCGGCGCTGTCCCGCAACTGTCATAGCCAGGTCGCCTGCCTCCGCGCTGACGTCATCAACCCTCGTGGAAAAGGGTGATCCGTCGCTCTCAAGCGGGTCTCTCGGTTCCGACAGTGTGAAAGGACTTCTCGTGAGGCCCGTACGCACGGCCTTCGCGGGCGCGCTGCTGGGAACGCTCGTTCTGGCCGGATGTGGTCAGAACAGCACTACCACCACCCCGTCACCCGCGAGCCCCACCGGCTCCACCGGTTCGACCAGCTCCGCCGCCTTCCCCGTGACGGTCGAGGCGGGCAACGGCAAGGTCACCATCGCCAAGAGGCCGGAGCGGATCGTCTCGCTCTCCGCCAGCCACACCGAGACGCTCTTCGCCATCGGCGCGGGCCCCCAGGTCATCGCGGTGGACGACCAGTCCAACTACCCGGCCGGCGTCCCCAAGACCGACCTGTCCGGCTTCAAGCCGAACGTCGAGGCCATCGTCGCCCAGAAGCCCGACCTGGTCATCGTCTCCAACGACATCGACAAGATCGTCGCCGAGCTCGGCAAGGTGAACGTGCCGGTCCTGCTGGAGCCTGCCGCCACCAAGCTCGACGAGGCGTACGACGAGATCGCCGACCTCGGTGCCACCACCGGCAACACCGAAAAGGCCGGACAAGTCGTGACCGGCATGAAGACAGCCCTGGACAAGCTCTCGGCGAACGCCCCCAAGGACAAGAAGCTCACCTACTACCACGAGCTCGACCAGACCCCTTACGCGGCGACGTCCAGTACGTTCATCGGGCAGATCTATGCCATGTTCGGCCTCACCAACATCGCCGACAAGGCGCCGGACCCGGCGGGCGGCTACCCCAAGCTGTCGGCGGAGTTCGTCGCCCAGGCCGACCCCGACCTGATCTTCCTGGCGGACGTGAAGTGCTGCCAGCAGAGCAAGGACACGCTGGCCAAGCGCCCCGGCTGGAAGGGACTGTCGGCCGTCAAGGGTGACCAGGTGATCCAGCTCGACGACGACATCGCCTCGCGCTGGGGCCCGCGGGTCGTCGACCTGGCGCAGACCATCAGCGACGCCGTCGGCAAGGCGGCCACCCGCCAGTGAGGTCCAGACCGATGCGGATGGCGGGCGCGCTGGCCGTGCTCGCCGTCTCCATGGTCGCCGGGCTGCTCGGCGGGGCCGCCGACATCTCCCCGTGGCAGGTGGTGCTCCAGGCGCTCGACTGGCTGCCGTACGTACACGTGGACTCGGGGCTGGCCCCCGTGGAGCAGGGGCTGCTGTTCGAGCTGCGGCTGCCCAGGGTGCTGGTGGCGGCCGTGGTCGGCGGCCTGCTGGCCATCGCGGGGGCCGGCTACCAGGGGGTGTTCCGGAACCCGCTGGCCGACCCGTACCTGCTGGGCGCCGCGGCCGGAGCCGGGCTGACCACCACCGTGGTCATCGTGCTCGTGCCGACCCCCGTCGTCGGCATCCCGGTGGCCGCCTTCGCGGGGGCGGTCGGCGGGGTGTTCCTCGCGTACGTGCTCGGCAACACCGCCGGGCGGTCGGGCGGCACGGCCACGCTGGTGCTCTCCGGGGTGGCGGTCACCTCGTTCCTCACCGCGATCCAGACGTTCATCCAGCAGTTCAAGGTCGAGGAGCTGCAGCGCATCTACTCCTGGATCCTGGGCGACGTGGGCGGCGGCTGGGACCAGTTCTGGCTGGTCCTGCCGTACGCCGCCGTCTCGGCGGGGCTGCTGCTCGCGCACGGGCGGATGCTGGACGTGCTCTCGGTGGGGGACGAGGAGGCCACCAGCCTCGGTGTCCGGGCCGGGCGGGTACGCCTGGCGGTCCTGCTCGCCGCCTCCCTGGCCACCGCGGCGGCCGTGGCGGTGAGCGGGCTCATCGGGTTCGTCGGCATCGTCATCCCGCATGTGGTCAGGCGGCTGGCGGGCGGCTCCTACCGGGTCGTGCTGCCGCTGTCGCTGATCGGCGGCGCCGCCTTCCTCGTGCTCGCCGACCTGGTCGCGCGCACCGTCATCGCTCCCGCCGAGCTGCCCATCGGGGTGGTCACCATGTTCGTCGGCGCGCCGTTCTTCGTGGCCGTCCTGCGCATGACCCGGCAGACCGCCACATGACCGCCGACACGGCCCGGCCGGCCCAGATGATCGAGACGAGCGCCCTGTCCGTACGGCTCGGCGAACGTGAGGTGCTCACCGACGTCGACCTCTCGGTACGGCGCGGCGAATGGCTGGCGATCATCGGCCCGAACGGCGCCGGAAAGTCCACCCTGCTCAAGGCCGTCATGGGCGTCGTCGGCCACCGGGGCGACGTCACCGTCGGCGGCCGGGCCGCGAGCACCCTGAGGCCGAGGGACCGGGCCAGGCTGGTCGCCTACGCCCCCCAGACGCCTTCGCTGCCGCCCGACATGACCGTGTACGACTACGCCCTCCTCGGCCGCACCCCGTACATTTCCTACCTCGGCACCGAGAGCCGCCGCGACAAGGAGGTCACCGGGTCCGTGCTCGAACGTCTCGACCTCACCGAGTTCGCCGGACGCCGGCTGGGGGAGCTGTCCGGCGGCGAGCGGCAGCGGGTGGTCCTGGCCAGGGCGCTGGCCCAGGAGGCGCCCGCGCTTCTGCTCGACGAGCCCACGACCGCCCTCGACCTCGGGCACCAGCAGCAGGTGCTGGAGCTGGTCGACCGGCTCAGGATCGCCGACGAGCTGACCGTGGTGACGACGCTGCACGACCTGACCCTCGCCGGCCAGTACGCCGACCGGCTCCTCCTGCTCGCCGGCGGCCGGGCCGTCGCCGCCGGGCAGCCGGGCCAGGTGCTCACGGAGGCGCTGGTCGGCACCCACTTCGACGCCCGGGTGGAGATCGCGCCGGGTCCCGGAGGGCGGCCCGTCGTGCACCTGATCAGAGGAGTCTCGTGAAAGTCGAGCTGACGTATCGGGTCGAGGACGGGGCGCGGCTCGGGTCGCTGCTGTGGGAGTTCGGGCCGGGGTGGCGGATGATCTCGTCGGCGCTGCTGGGCGGGGGGATCGGGGAGCGTACGTGGGTGCTGAACGCGCAGGTCGTGGCGGGCTACTCGCGGATGGACCCGGTCGAGCACCTGCTCGACCTCGGGCCTGACGGCAGCGGGGTGGGGATGATGACCGCGGCCTCGGTGGAGCGCTACGCGCGGGCGGTGGACGGCGGTGCGGAGGTCGTGGCGACGGTCGGGTTACGCGTCCCCACCTGGGCGGCCGCCCCGGAGGGCGCCACCGACCCGGAACTCGCCCCGATGCTCAGCACCCCCGCGCCGCCCGTGGGGACGATCAACCTGATGGCCGTGGTGCCGGTCGCGATGACCGACGCCGCCCTGGTCAACGCCGTGATGACAATGACGGAGGCCAAGTCGCAGGCGCTGATCGAGGCGGGCTTCCCGTGCACCGGCACCGCCTCGGACGCCCTGTGCCTGGCCGTACGCGCTGACGGGCCGCAGGAGCTCTTCGGCGGCCCGCGCTCGACCTGGGGCGCCCGCCTGGCCCGCGCCGCCCACTCCGCCGTCCACCAGGGCGCGGCCTCCTGGCGGCCCCGGAGCTAGCTAGCGGGTGAGGCCGTAGTCCTCCTGGGCGCCGCGTTCCGTGACGCGGCCGGCGTCGAGGTCGGCGAGTACGGCTTCGCGGTCCCGCTCGTACGGGGAGCCCATTCCACCCCCGCCTGTCGTCTCCACCACGAACGCCTCACCCGCGGCGAACCGCACGTTGTTCACCTTCGACGCCAGCCGCTCGACCGTCCCGTCCAGGTGGCGCTTGAAGAAGCCGCCGACCCGTCCCGGCAGCCCGCCGTCGCGGCCCGGCGGCGCCAGGCGCAGCCGGTCGCCGCGCGTGGTGACGTGGCAGTCCGCCAGGAACCGGTACACGGTCCGCGAGCCCAGCCCGCCGCGATGCCGTCCGGGGCCGCCGGAGTCGGGGATGGTCTCGATCGACTCCACGATCAGCGGGCAGCGGCTCTCGACCGGTTCGGTCTGCGGCACCGAGTTGCGGCCGATGCCGAAGTGCACGCCTGTCGCGTCCGGCCCGTCGAGCCCCTGCCGCGCGCCGACGCCGCCGAAGTCGTACGACAGGTGGATCCAGTACGGCGCCCCGACGGCCGCGATCGAGAACGGCTGGAGGATGCCGCTGGGCGCGATGGCCCGCTCCGGGACGGCGTCCGACAGCGCCTGGAAGATGGCCTCCATGGCCGCGTAGATCGGCACGTACCGTCCGCCGCACGGGTAGGGGGAGCGGGCGTTGAGCAGCGAGCCCTCCGGCAGCCGTACCTCGATCGCGCGCAGGCAGCCGTCGTTCATGGGGATCGTCGGATCGAGGAAGCAGCGCACCGCGAACACGGCGGCGGCCAGCGACTGGGACGCGGACGCGTTGATCGCCGCCGGCACCTGCGCCCCGGTCCCGGCGAAGTCGACCACGGCCCGCATCTCCGGTGGTCCGGCATCCACCACGGCCCGCGTCTCCGACGCCCGAGGCTCGATGCCCCCGCCGGCGGAGGAGTGGCGTTCCAGGGTGATGGCCACCCGGACATCATGCGATTTTTCGGGACTTATTCCGTCGTCGTCGATCGGGTACGACGCCTCGAAGCGGCCCTCGGGGAGGTCGGCCAGCGCGGTCCGCGTCCTGGCCTCCGTGTAGTCGAGGTAGTCGTCGATCCCGCTCGCCAGCCCCGCCGCGCCGTACTCCGCCACCAGCGTGCCGACCCGCGCGGCCGCCACGGCGGTACCCGCGACGAGTGCCCGCACATCGCCCATGACCTTGTCCGGCGTACGGCTGTTGGCCCGCAGGATGGCCTCCACGGCCGGTTCCAGACCGGCGGCGGTGGCCAGCCGTACGGGAGGCAGCTGGAGCCCTTCGAGGAAGATGTCGGTGGCCAGCGGCGCCATGCCCCCGGCGGACAGCCCGCCCAGATCCGACACGTGGATCATGGTCGCGGCGAAGTACGCGGGCCGGTCCTCGACGAAGACGGGCCGGTAGACGAGCAGGTCGTTGGTGTGCACGCCGCCCCGGTAGGCGTCGTTGAGCACGTACACGTCACCGGGACGCATCATCTCCAGCGGCACGTCCCGGACGAGCTCCGGCAGGGCGACCTTGAGCGCCATGCTGTTCATGAGCGTGGTGGCCATGGAGTGCGCGATCAGCCGCCCGCGCGCGTCCAGGACGGCGGCGGACGCGTCGGACCCCTCGACGATGAACGTCGAGTACGCCGACCGCACGACGACGATGCTGGCCTCCTCGGCGGCGACCACCAGCGCGTTCCGCAACACCTCGGCGGTCAGCACGTCACTCATGCGGCTCCCCCTTCAGGTGTACGGCCCGCGCCGGGCCCAGCGTGGCGGTCCAGCCGGGCGGCACCACGATCGTGGACTCGGCGTCCTCGATGATCCCCGGGCCGGGCAGGACCACCAGCGTGTCGCGGGTGTGCACCGGCACCTCGGCATACCCGCCCACCTCGGCGAAGTACGCGGACCGCACGCCGACAGGCTCCGAGGAACCTTCGGGGACGTCGGCAGCGATCTCCGGGACCCGGACGGCGGGCAGGGTGACGCGGACCCGGTAGCTGACGATCTCCACCTCGCCCCGCTGCGAGATCCCGTAGACCCGCTCGTACCGGTCGAAGAACCGCGCCTCCAGCTCCATACGCGACGAGCTCCACGGCATGGTCAGATCATGCGACTGCCCAAGGAACCGCACGTCCACCGACCGTGAGACCCGCACCCCCGAATCGGCCGGCGACACCCCGAGATCGGCCGCCGCCGCCGCGGCCAGCGAGTCGAACACCTCCGAGGGATCCCCGGCGTCCAGCCGCGACAGCACCCGGTCCGTCGACAGGTCGCCCACCAGCAGCCCGGCCGCCGACGCGACGCCGCAGTGGGCGGGCACCACCACGGTCCCGATCCCGAACCGCTCCGCCACCCGCGCCGCGTGCATCGGCCCCGCCCCGCCGAAGGCCACCAGCGCGTACCCGCGCGGATCGATGCCCCGCTGCACGGTCACCACGTGCACGGCCGAGGCCATGGAGGCGCTGACGATCTCGTGCACGGCGTGCGCCGCCGCCGCCCTGGACACCCCGAGCGGCCCGGCCAGCCGCTCCAGCGCCTTGTCGGCGAGCGGCGCGGACAGCGGGATCGACGCCGACGTCAGGTAGCCGAGCACCAGGTTCGCGTCCGTGACCGTCGGCTCGGAGCCGCCCAAGCCGTAGCAGGCGGGCCCCGGATCGGAGCCGGCCGAGTGCGGGCCGACGCGCAGCGCTCCGGCGGCGTCGAGCCAGGCGATGCTGCCGCCGCCCGCGCCCACCTCCGCCAGGTCGATGGCCGGGGTCTTGATCGGCACCCCGGTCCCGGCCCGCCGCCCGCCGAAGCTGCCCTTGCCGCCGACGTGGAACTCGTGCGTGATCTCCGGCCGCCCGTCACGCACCACACAGGTCTTGGCCGTCGTCCCGCCCATGTCGAAGGAGATGACGTTCGCGAACCCGCTGCCCGCCGCCGCGAGCACCCCGGCCGCCGGGCCGGACTCGATCATGGCGACCGCCCGCCGGGCGGCCAGCTCGGCGGAGATCACGCCGCCGCTCGACTCCATCACGTGGACGGGCGCCCGCACGCCCAGCGAGGCCAGCTGGTCGCGCAGCCTGGAGAGGTACGAGGCCATGATCGGTCCGATATAGGCGGACATGATGGTCGTCGTGGCCCGCTCGTACTCGCGGATCTCCGGCCACACCTCGGACGAGACGACCACGTTCTCGACCGACTCGCGAAGGATCGCGGCCACCTGCCGCTCATGGCCGGGGTTGGCGTAGGAGTGCAGCAGGCACACCGCCGCCGACGTGATGCCCCGCCGCGCGATCTCCGCCGCCACTTGCCGTACCGAATCAAGATCGAGGGGCGTCAGTACGGCCCCGCGCGCCGACACCCGCTCCACCACCTCGAAGCAGTCGCCCGCGGCCACCGGCGGGGGCGGCGGGGTGAAGCGCAGGTCGTAGCGGTCCTCCTCGACCCGGGCGTACCGGCCCAGAGGGACGACCGAGCGGAAGCCCTGGGTGGTGACGTAGGCCACCCGCACGCCCTTGCGTTCGAGCACGGCGTTGGTGGCCAGGGTGGTGGCGTGCACGACCCGGGTGACCAGTGCGGGGTCCACGCCGGTGAGCACGCGTGTAACACCGTCCGTAATTCCGGCGATGGGGTCGTAGGGGGTGCTCAAACACTTGGCTACCGTTACCTCGCCCACATGACCGCGCAGGACCACGTCGGTGAAGGTACCGCCTACGTCGATGCCGATCGCGTAGCCCATTCCGGTACCGTAGACGTCCAAGCAAGCGCTTGTCTATGAACGCGTCTATTGACTTCCGGCAGGTGATTGAGACCCTTATTTCGATAACTGCGAAATTGGAGCGGAGATGGCACGTCTCACAGCTCTTGCCGGGGGTGTCGCGGCGACACTCGTCCTGCTCGCCCTGCCCGCGGCGGCGCACGAGCACCCCAGCGGTATCACCGACCTCGTCACCCCGGCCGTGGTCCGCGTGGAAGCCTCCTCTCACGTCGAGATCACTCTGCTCGATCACATAGGCGAGCTGATGCATGTGGAACGGTCCTACGATGTCCCCTTAGGTGTGGGAACGGGCATCGTGGTCAACCCCGAGGGCGCCATCGTCACCCTCACCCGCGTGGTCAAGACCGACAAGGACGTGGCGGTCTACGCGGCCAACAAGATCTTCGCCGAGCACCACAAGGTGAACATCCCAGCCGACTTCGAGCGGCACAAGGTCAAGGACGACCTGCTCGAGCACCACTTGAAAGAGTGCTACCCGCCCAAGACCAACGTGTCGACCTGCATCATCAACGTCACCACCAACGTCACGATATTTCCGAACGTCTCCCCGGCTGACCCCAAGGGCATCAAGGCCGACATCGTCAAGACCGGCCCGCTGCCCGACAGTCCCGCCGTCCTGATCCCCACGGGCCGGGCCGTCGGCAGCGTCGGCATGCCCACCGCGCCCCTCGCCGACAAGGTGCCCGACCAGCAGGGCTCGCCCACCAACGTGGCCGGGTTCACCGACCGGCCCGGTGCGAACGTCAAGGAGACGGTGGAGATCGCGCACCTGGGTAAAGGCGGCGGCGGGCAGGACGCCGGCCGGAGCTTCGCCGACCCGGAGAAAAAGGTCGACGAGCCCGTGAAGCTCGGCGCCCTGGTCGATCGCGGCCTGCTCGGCGCGCCGGTCATCGGCGACAAGGACGGCCACGTCATCGGCATGCTGATCGGCGGCGGCAAGGAAGCCAGGATGATCGGCGTCAGGGAGATCCTGGCCGCGCTGGCCAAGGCCGGGGTGGCGCCGCGCCGTGGCGCCATCGACGCCGCCTTCGAGGCGGCGCTGACCCGCTACCACACCAAGTACTACACCGAGGCCGCGCCGGGCTTCCAGCGCGTGCTGGAGCTCTATCCGGGCAACGTGGTGGCGGCCACGCTGTTGCAGACCTCCCTGCAGAAGCGGGGCGGCCCGGAGGACGCGGGCAGCAAGCAGGCCGTGGCACCGGCGCCGAGGACCATGCCGCTGTGGCCGTTCATCGTCGCCGCCGGGGTGCTGTTCGTGGCCGCGGGCGCCGGGGCGTACCTGCTGTGGCGGCGCCGCCGTACTCCTGACGACCAGCCGGACCAGCCACCACCGCTGGTCGCGGCGGCGGCGGCCGCGGCGGGGTCGTCGGCGCCGACCTCACCGCCGGCGCCGCTCGACGAGGGCGCGAACCAGACCGTCGTGGTCCGCCGGTCGCAGCCCTTCCAGGTGATCCCGCAGCAACAGCAGGTGCTCACCGCGCAGGACCAGCCGTCGGTCAAATACTGCACCGCGTGCGGAATGCGGCTGGGGGCCGCCCACCGCTTCTGCGGCTACTGCGGCCACCCCATCGAGACGTGATGCCCGTGAACGACAGATCGCTCGTGGGCCAGGAGGTGGCCGGTTACTACATCGAGGACATCGTGGGCAAGGGCGGCATGGCCGTCGTCTACCTGGCGCTCGATCCGAGGCTGAGCCGGCGGGTGGCGTTGAAGATCCTGAACCCGGTGCTCAGCGTCGACGACCGGTTCAGGCAGCGCTTCATCCTGGAGTCCCGGACGGTCGCCAGCATCGAGCACCCCAACATCATCCCGATCTACGAGGCGAACGCCGACGCCGACGGCGTGCTCTATATCGCCATGCGCTACGTCGACGGCCTCGACCTGCGCCGCCTCATCTACGACCGGGGAGCGCTGCCGATCGCGCAGGCGAACCAGATCATCGCCCAGGTGGCCGCCGCGCTCGACGCCGCGCACGCGCACGACCTGATCCACCGTGACGTGAAACCGGCCAACATCCTGCTGGCCGGGGATCACGTCTACCTGACCGACTTCGGCATCACCAAGCACCGCACGTCCATCTCCGGGCTGACCCAGACCGACCAGTTCATCGGGACGCCCCGCTACATGGCGCCCGAGCAGATCAACAAGGAGCACATCGACGGGCGGTGCGACCAGTACGCGCTGGCCTGCGTCGCCTACGAGGCGCTGTCGGGGCGGCTGCCGTTCCCGCGTGACAACGACATCGCGCTGCTCTGGGCGCACCTGGCCGAGCAGCCCACGCCGCTGTCGCAGGTCAGGCCGGAGCTGCCGCCCGAGGTCGACGGCGTGATGATGCGGGCGCTGGCCAAGTCGCCCGAGCAGCGCTACCCGTCGTGCACCGCGTTCGTGACCGCGCTGCGCGACGCGATCAGCGGCCAGCCCGCCGGGGCGCCGCCCACGCAGGCGTCGGCCGTACGCCGGCGCCAGAAGGCGGCCTCCGCCACCTCCGGCCCGAGCAAGCTGCCGCTCGTGGTGGCCACGGTGATCGCGGCCATCGCGGCGCTGTCCCTGGTCGTGCTGCTCGTCATGACCCAGAAGGGCGACTCCTGGGCCCGCTACCAGAGCACCACCGCCGCGCCGCTCACCTTCGAGTACCCGGCCGACTGGACCGTCAGGACGCACGGCGACCTGTTCGTGGTGGCCTCGCCGCACGCCGCGGAGTTCGAGTCGATGTTCGTCTCCGGCGCGGCCGCGGACTGGACCACGGTGAACGAGGTCATCACCGGTGACGCCGACAACGCCGTGGGCGTGTACGTGCAAGTCTCCGACGCGCTCAGCGCGAGCGCGACCGCCGCCCAGATGAAGGCCATGCTCGAAGGGCTGCTGCCCGGCGAGATCGTGGTGGACCAGCCCGTACCCGACCGGGCGGGCGACAGCGACGCCACCCGGTACGACGGCTCCCTGCGCGACCGCAACAGCGGCAACCGGCTCGGCTTCGTCAGCTACGTCATCGACCGGCGGCCCAAGCCGCTGCTGGTGCTGTACTTCTGCGCCAAGAACCGGTGCGACGACGCCACCGAGGGCCGCGTCAGGCAGAGCGTCCACCTCTCCTGACATCTCACCATGCGGACGTGTTTGTCGGTTTTGGGCGTCCTTATATGTATATTTTCCGCTAGAAGATGCCTATCGCGGGAGATATTTCATGCAGGCGTTCCCCAGGGTGCTGTTCGACGAGGCCCACAGCGAGTCGTGGACCATCCGGCGTGACGTCGCCGAGGCCATCAACCCGGCCCACCCCGACGACAACAGCTATGCCCGCGCGGCCGAGCTGCTGCGGCGTCTGGGGCACACGGTGACGGCCCGGCTGACCGGATCGCTGGACGCGGGAACGCTCCAGGAACAGGACGTGCTGGTCATCGCGCATCCGTCGGGGGAGCGGTGGGAGCGCACCACGGGCCAGGGCAGCCCGGTGTTCTCCGCCGCCGAGCTCGACGCCGTGGAGGCGTTCGTCGCCGGTGGCGGCGGGCTGGTGGTGCTGGCGGAGGAGGAGCAGGACAAGTACGGCAACAACCTGGCGGAGTTGCTGGGCCGGTTCGGGGTGGGCGTGACGCACGCCACGGTGCGGGATCCCGGGCACGCTCACCGGGGGGTGGCCACCTGGGTGCTCGGCGAGCGGGCCACGAGTGACGGGCTGCTGGCCGGGGTCAAGGCCGCCTGCTTCTACCGCTCCGGCGCGCTGACCCTTGCGGACTCGCCGGTGGACGCGACGGCGGCAGGTGCGCGTCCGCCGGTGGACGCGACCGTGCTGTTCGCCAGTTCGGGGAGCGCGGATCCGGCGGGGGCGCCGCTGGCCGTGGTGGTGCGGCACGGGCGCGGCCGGGTCGTGGTGTTCGCCGACTCGGACCTGTTCGGCGACGACTCGATCGAGGACTACGACCACCGCACCCTGTGGGGGAACGTGGTCACCTGGGCGGCCCGCGTGCCGGACGACGGCGCCGCCGGCTCCCGCGACGAGCGGAAGGCGGCCCTGTTCGCCGCCCTCAAGGCGACGGTCGAGGAGCTCCGCCCGCTCCAGGTCAAGGACGGCTCGGTGCCCGCCGACAAGCCGCACGCGAAGGCGCTGGTGGCCACGATCGACAGCCAGCTTGCCGAAATATCGCCATATTTCCCGCAGGACGCCGCCTACCTGGCCGCCGTCCGCGCCGACCTGGCCAAGTGGAGCGCCCAAGACCTGGGCGTACCGGACTTCCTCGACTCCCTGGAGCTGTTCCACCCCGACACCCAGCGGGTGGACGGCCTGGAGCACCTCGTCGTGTTCCCCATGTACACCCAGAACGGCAACCCGAACCGCACCCTGGAGGCCGTCTGGCTCCGTACGATCTGGCCGGACTGGCTGGCCGAGCTGGAGTCGTCCGGCTACGACAACCCGATGTTCGTGCCGATCGCCTTCGAGGACTTCACCTCCGGCTACGACACCCACTCGGCCGTGCTCTTCCCGGAGACCGTCGCCGTACGTCAGGCGCCCGAGCGGTTCACCTGGGGCGGCATCTTCGCCGACCGTGAGGCCGCCAGGTTCCGGCGGGTCGCCACGGCCGCCACGGCGACGCTCAAGCTCGACCTGCCGCCGGACGCGGCCAGGCTGCTGGAGTCGCAGCGGCTGGCCCAGGACACCTTCGTCATGTGGGACCTGATCCACGACCGTACCCACAGCCACGGTGACCTGCCGTTCGACCCGTTCATGATCAAGCAGCGCATGCCGTACTGGCTCTACTCGCTCGAAGAGCTGCGCTGCGACCTGACGGCGTTCGGCGAGGCCGTCCGGCTGGAGGAGAAGGGCGTGCCGCACGCCCGGTACGTCCAGCACGCCATCCTGTTCGACCGGCTGTTCCGCTTCCCGATCACCGGTGACCGGGTGCGCAACTACGACGGGCTCGGCGGGCAGCTGCTCTTCGCGTACCTGCACCGCAACGACGTGGTGCGGTGGACCGACAACCGGCTCACGGTCGACTGGGAGCGCGTGGCGGGCGGTGTTGCCGATCTGCGAGGTGAGGTCGAGAAGCTGTACCGCGACAGCATCGACCGGTCCAAGCTGGCGCACTGGCTGGCCGCGTACGAGCTGGTGAGCGGGTACGTCGAGCCGAGCCCCGGATCGACGTGGGCCAAGGGGATCCAGGCGCTGCCGGAGGAGCAGAAGGCCAAGGTGGACGCGGTGCTGCCGGACGAGTTCCCGCTGAGCATGTTCTACGAGGCGCTGCGCCGTAAGCTGGCCGAAGTGGTCGAATCGACTAGGGGGATCCGGGCATGATCATTCTGGTTACGGGTGCCGGCGGTCCCACCGGCCAGGCCGTTTCCGGATTTTTCCGCAAAAATGGGCACACTGTGCTCGGGGTTGGCAGGGACGACGTCGACCTTCTCGACCGCGCGGCCGTACAAGCGCTCGCGGACCGGATCTCCGCCGAGCACGGCCACGTCGACGGGGTGGTGCACCTGGTCGGCGGCTGGCGCGGCGCCAAGTCGTTCGCCGAGACCAGCCTCGACGACTGGGACGCCCTGCACGACCTGCTGATCCGCACGCTCCAGCACGTCTCACTGGCCTTCGAGCCGCTGCTGCGCAAGAGCCGGAACGGCCGTTTCGTGATCGTCTCCGCCCAGGCGGCCCAGCACCCCACGGCGGGCGGCGCCCCCTACGCCGCCGCCAAGGCGGCCGCGGAGGCGTGGACCCTGGCCCTGGCCGACTCCCTGAAGGACACCGGCAGCGCGGCGGTCATCCTGGTCGTCAAGGCCCTGGTGAACGACGCCATGCGCGCCGCCAAGCCGGACGCCCGTTTCACCGGCTTCACCGACGTCAATACGCTGGCAGAGGCGATCGGCGACCTCTACGACCGGCCCGCCGAGCGGCTCAACGGCACCAGATTGGACCTCACTCAGTGATTCCCCGGCACGACCCGCAGCTCAAGAGCTTCGCCAGCGACAACTACGCGGGGGTACACCCGGAGATCCTGCGCGCCATCGCCGAGGCCAACGGCGGCCACCAGATCGCCTACGGTGACGACGTCTACACCGAGGCCCTGCTGAGCGTCTTCCAGCGGCACTTCGGCGTGCGGGCCCAGGTCTGGCCGGTGTTCAACGGCACCGCCGCGAACGTCGTCTCGCTCCGTGCCATGACCGCCCAGTGGGAGGCGGTCATCTGCGCCGAGACCGCCCACATCCACACCGACGAGGGCGGCGCGCCGGAGGTCGTGGGCGGCATCAAGCTGCTGACCGTACCCACGCCGGACGGCAAGCTCACCCCCGAGCTGATCGACCGCCAGGCCTGGGGCTTCGGCGACGTCCACCGCGCCCAGCCCCGCGTCGTGTCCATCTCCAACACCACCGAACTCGGCACCCTCTACACCCCCGAGGAGATCGCGGCCGTCTGCGCCCACGCGCACGAGCGCGGCCTCCTCGTCCACCTCGACGGCTCCCGCCTCACGAACGCCGCCGCCGCCCTCGACGTCCCGCTGCGGGCGCTGACCACCGACGCGGGCGTCGACGTCCTCTCCTTCGGCGGCACCAAGATCGGCCTGCTGTACGGCGAGGCGGTCGTGGTGCTCAACCCCGAGGCGGCCAGCGGCATCGACTACATCCGCAAGACGTTCATGCAGCTGTCGTCGAAGATGCGGTTCGTGTCCGCGCAGTTCGAGGCGCTGCTCTCCGGCGACCTGTGGCTGCGCAACGCCCGCCAGGCCAACGCCATGGGACGGCGGCTGGCAGCGGCGGTCCGCGACATACCCGGCGTCGAGGTGCCGCGCCCGGTGGAGGCGAACGCGGTGTTCGCGGTGCTGCCGCGTGAGGTGACGGAGCGGCTGCAGAAGCGGTTCCGGTTCTACACGTGGAACGAGGCGACGGGGGAGGTGCGGTGGATGTGCGCCTTCGACACCACGGAAGCGGACGTGGACGCGTTCGCGGCCGCGATCCGGGAGGAGATGGGCTGACTCCTTCTTTGCGCTCGCACGGCTCTTAGGGTTCTGAGGGCTTTGGGGCTCTCGGGGCTCTCAGAGGTTGAGCACGAGGCGACTCTCAGCCGGTGATCGCGAGGCGGGCGGCCTGCCAGCCGCCCATGCCGTGCACGGCCGCCCCGGGTGGCGTGGCCGCCGAGCAGAGGAACACCCCCGGCAGCGGCGTCCGCCAGGGCGCCGCCGACCACACCGGCCGCCTGACGAACTGCCCCAGGCTCGCCAGCCCGCCCCCGATGTCGCCGCCCACCAGATTGGGGTTGGCCGCCTCCAGCTCGGCGGGCCCCATCGCGTGCCTGGCCAGCACCCGGTCGCGGAACCCCGGCGCGAACCGTTCGATCTGCCCCTCGATGGCGTCCGTCATGTCGACCCGGGACCCGTTCGGCACATGACAGTAGGCCCACAACGTGTGGCCGCCACGGCTGTCGTCGGCCGCGTACGGCTGCACGAGCAGCACGTACGGCCGCGGCGAGTGCCGTCCGTGAGCCATCTCGGCCTCGCTGAGCGCGATCTCCTCCAGTGTGCCCCCGAGGTGCACCGTCCCGGCCGCCGCCACCGCCGGATCCCGCCACGGCACGGGCCCGTCGAGCGCCCAGTCCAGCTTGAACACCCCCGGCCCGTACCGATAGCGCTCCAGCCCCCTGCGATACCCGGCCGGCAGCTCGGCCATCGTCAGGAACTGCCGGGGGGTCACGTCGAGCACCACCGTCTCGGCGTCCAGCTCCCGCAGATGACGTACCCGATGCCCGCTGACCGCCTCCCCGCCCAGCGCCCTGAGCCTGGCGACCAGGGCGTCGGCCAGGACCTGCGACCCGCCCTTCACCACCGGCCACCCCACCAGGTGCGCCAGGGCCGCCAGGAGCAGGCCGTACCCGCTGGTCATGGGCGAGCGCAGGTCGAGCATCGAGTGGGCGGCCATGCCCGCGAGCACCGCCCGCCCCTCGACGGTCCGGAACGCCCGCCGGCCGAGCGTTGTGGCCGGCAACGCCGCCGCCACCCCGAACCCGGCCGCCTGCGCGAACACCCGCGGCTGCGGCTCCCAGGGCCCGAGCGGCTTGAGCAGCAGATCGACCAGCGGCAACCCGGCCCGCGCCGCCGCCCCCACCGTCCGCTCCCACACCGCCGCATCCCGCCCCAAACCGGCCGCGGTACGGCGGGCATCACGGTGCACGAGCACGGCGGGGCGATCGTCGAGCGGATGAGCGGCCACGACAGCGGGATGCACGAACTCGACCAAACCGAACTCGACCGGACGGGACTCGACCGGACAGGACTCGACCCCATGGAGACCGGGCTCTTTGGGGCCGGATCCATTGACGCCGAGCTCCCTGAAAGCAGGAGAGGCCAACGCCATGGCCATCACGGTCGCACCCAGATCATGCACCCGCCCAGGCAGCGTCACCTCCGCCGACCGCAGCCCCCCGCCGAACTGATCGCCCGCCTCCAGCAGCAGCACCTCACGCCCGGCCTGAGCCAGCAGAATGGCGGCGACCAGCCCGTTGGGCCCGGACCCCACCACAACGGCGTCGGCACTCACCTCAACCCCGCCTCAATCCGTGACGCCGCGCGCTCACTTCAGGCCCGCCTCATCCGGCTCATCCCCCGTGACGCCGCGCGCTCACTTGAGGGCCGCCTCATCCGGCTCATTCCCCGAGATGCCGCGCGCTCACTTGAGCGCCCGCCCATTCCCCGAGACCTCGCGCGCTTACTTCAGGATCGTCGGGTACGGCTGCGCGCCGCGCTGCTTGAGCATCTCGGTCATGAGCTTGATCTCGCCGGTCTGCCCGGTGACGATCTTCTGCGCCATGCCGACCACCTCGTCCCGCGTGGACAGCCTCAGCAGACCCTCGGCCATCTGCACGCCGCCCTCGTGGTGGCGGATCATCAGCTGCAGGTAGAGCACCTCGGCCGCCGTGCCCTGCAGCTCCTTGAGCTTGGTCAGCTGGTCCGGCGAGGCCATGCCCGGCATCGCCCCGCCCACGGGAACGGCCGCGGGGGAGGCCGCCGTGCCCGACCCGCCGTGGCCGTGCCCGGCCATCCAGGCCATCGGCCGGCGATCGGTGGCCTGGTCGAGCTCCCACTGCTGCAACCACCCCTGGAACATGCCCCGCTGGTTGGACTGGGTGGTGATGATGTCGTAGGCCAGGTTTCTGATGTCCTTGGACTGCGTCTTGTCCCTGATCGTGAACGACATGTCGACGGCCTGCGCGTGATGCGTGGCCATGTCGCGAGCGAACCCGGCCTCCGCCGAGGCGTCGCCGGGAGTGCCGCTCCGACCCCATACGAGGAAGATCACCGCTGCGGCGAGGACGAGCACGGCGCAGGCGATGAGCAGTGAGTTCTTGGCGGGCTTTTCCATGGCTCGTCCAGCGTACCCATCTCATCGCCGAGGCGTGCCCGGACACTTAGGACGCTCTTATTCTCCGCATACTGACCTAGGGCATAGGGTGACCCGGAGTTGGCATTCCGATGGAGGAACGATGACGAAGGAGAAGGCGCAGGCGCGGCGCGAGCATCTGCAGAAGATGCGAGCGCAGCAGAAGAGCAAGGAGCGCCGCGCCGCGCTGTTGATGTGGGGGGCAGGCGGACTCGTCATCGTGCTGCTCGTCGGAGTGGTCGGTTTCTACTTGGTCAAGCAGGCCAAAGAGACGTCATTGGGGGACGTGGCCAACTACAAGTACGAGGCGGGCCAGCACGTCTGGAACGCGGTCACGTACAAGGAGACCCCGCCGGTCGGCGGCCAGCACAACAACTACTGGCAGCAGTGCGCGGTCTACGACAAGCCGATCCACAACGAGCACGCCGTCCACTCGCTGGAGCACGGCGCCCTGTGGATCACGTACCGTCCCGACCTGCCTAAGGCGCAGGTCGACGCGCTGAAGAAGACGGCCACCTCGACGGGTCAGCAGGACTACATGCTGGTCAGCCCCTACCCGAACCTGCCCGCTCCGGTCGTGGCATCGTCGTGGGGCCACCAGCTGAAGCTCGACAAGGCCGACGACCCGAAGCTCGCGGCGTTCATCAAGAAGTACCAGAACGGCCCGGACACCCCTGAAGCCGGCGCCATCTGCGGCGGCCCCGACGCCATCACCACGACGGCGGACCAGGCCCCCCTCCCCCCGGAGCCCAAGGGCCAGGCCAGCCAGCCCCCCACGGAAATGATCAGCCCGAGCCCGACCAACAAGTAACCCCCAAGCTCGGGCCTCCCTAGCGCTCGGGCGGCGCCTCCCAGGGGCCTCCGCCCCCTTCGACCCCCGAAAAGGCATGGTCTTCGCTTTTCGCTCAGGCTGCTTTCTCGGGGGCTCCGCCTTTCAGCGGGGCCTGCCGGCTCCCGCCGCCCCCGGCCGCGATCCCCTCGCAGACGGGCGGCAGACGTCTCACCGTTGGCGTTGCCCGGCCATGTGATGTCGCATCACTGCGGTGGGCTCGGCCTCACGCCCCTTGTCCTGCCGGACCTTCTCACGCGGATCATCGCCAAGGGCGAGGAGATGCCGGCCCACGGTGGAGGTCGTTCGTCACTCGCGCGGGCATGGAGCAGCGGCTGGCGCACGTGCTCTGAGTGGTCCGCTCACAGCCCGATGTTCATCTCACGCGAATCTGCTGGAAGCCTTCGCCCGGCTGCGCGAGACGAGCCGAGGGAGTGCTGTGCTTGTTCGGAGGGACTGCGCCGCGATCTGCCCCGCTCAAGACGCGCCCGATCGGTACGCCTAGGAGATCTTGCGGCGGTAGGTGTTCATGGCGAAGGCGTAGGCCACGATGAGGATGCCGACGCACCAGGCCAGGGCGATCCAGATGTCCGTGCCGACCGGCTGCTCGGTGAACAGGGCGCGGATGGCGTTGACGATGGAGGTCACCGGCTGGTTTTCGGCGAAGACGCGCAGCGGGCCGGGCATGGTGTCGGTGGGCACGAAGGCCGAGCTGAGGAAGGGCAGGAAGATGAGCGGGTAGGAGAACGCGCTCGCGCCTTCCATCGTCTTGGCCGACAGGCCAGGGATGACGGCGATCCAGGTCAACGCCAGGGTGAACAGGATCAGGAGGCCCGCCACCGACAGCCACGCCGCCACTCCCGCCCCCGAGCGGAAGCCCATGAGCAGGGCCACGAGCGTCACGACCACGAGCGAGATCAGGTTGGCGACCAGCGAGGTCAGCACGTGCGCCCACAGCACCGACGACCGGGCGGTCGGCATGGACTGGAAGCGTTCGAAGATGCCGCCCCGCATGTCCATGAACAGCCGGTACGCGGTGTAGGCGATGCCTGAGGCGACCGTGATGAGGAGGATGCCGGGCAGCATGTAGTTCACATACGGCTCCGATCCTGTTCTGATCGCGCCGCCGAACACGTAGACGAACATCAACATCATGGCGATCGGCATGATCGCGGTGGTGATGATGGTGTCCGGGCTGCGCGTGATGTGGCGCAGGGAGCGTCCCAGCAGGACGGTGGTGTCGGTGAAGAAGTGCTTGCTCATCGTTTGTCCTTATGCCTTCGTGCCGACGAGGGTGAGAAAGACGTCCTCGAGGGTCGGCTGCTTCTCGACGTATTCGACCTTGGCGGGCGGGAGCAGTTGCTTGAGCTCGGCCAGGGTGCCGTTGACGATGATCCGGCCTTCGTGGAGGATCGCGATCCGGTCGGCGAGTTGCTCGGCCTCGTCCAGATACTGCGTCGTGAGCAGAACCGTCGTACCCTGAGCGGCGAGTTCCTTGACGGCCTGCCACACCTCGAGGCGGGCCTGGGGGTCCAGCCCGGTGGTCGGTTCGTCGAGGAAGATGACCGGCGGATCGCCGATGAGGCTCATCGCGATGTCGAGGCGGCGGCGCATGCCACCGGAATACGTCGACACCTTCCGCGCGCCCGCGTCCGTCAGCGAGAAGCGCGCCAGCAGGTCATCGGCGATCGTGCCCGGATCCTTGAGGTGCCGCAGCCGGGCGACCAGCACCAGGTTCTCCCGCCCGCTGAGGATCTCGTCGACGGCGGCGAACTGTCCGGTGAGGCTGATCGACTCCCGCACCTCCGCGGCCTGCGTGGCGACGTCTAAGCCGTTGACACTGGCCGTGCCCGCGTCGGCCTTGAGCAGCGTGGACAGGATCTTCACCACCGTGGTCTTGCCCGCGCCGTTGGAGCCGAGCAGCGCGAAGATGCTGCCCCGCGCCACCTCGAAGTCCACCCCGCGCAGCACCCGCAGTTCCTTGTACGACTTCTCCAGGCCCTGCACGTGGATCACAGGCCCGCGGACCTTATTGGCTGTCATTCGGATATCCGTTCTCTGTTCGGGCACGGCTGGTCGCCGTGGCGCGATCGATGGTGTTCTCGACCAGGTCGGCGGGATCTTCCGGCATCGCCCGCAGGCTGTCCGCCTTTCCGGCGGCCTGAAGGACTGCGGCTATCGCTGGGGCGCGTTGATCGCCGTGTGGGAGGTGGCGAGGTCGCCGGCGGCCTCGCCGATTCGGGTTATCCACCGGAGTTCGTGGATGGCGCCGCAAGCGCCGCAAGCGCCGCAAGCGCCGCAAGCGCCGCAAGCGCCGCAAGCGCCGCAAGCGCCGATCGCGCGGACGCGGAGCTCGCCGCCGCCGGTGGAGATGTCGATCGGGCCGCGCTGGTGACAGGGCTGGAGCTCAGATTCAAGATGACCGAGGCACCGACCGAGACGGTCGAGGACGTCATCCGTCCCGCGGTGGCCGGCGGGCTCGATTCAGATCGTCGAGGTGCTGGAGTTCGGGTCGACGGGTGTTACTTCTCGGCCGTGCCGGATCCCCCTCTGATGGACTCCTGATAGACGTCCGCGTAGGTGCGCGAGTCCTTGATCAGGTCGTCGCAGAAGGCGGCGACGTCGTCGCCGATGAGCTCCAGGACTCCCTTGCCGGCCGCGACGCCCTCTTCGAAGAAATCGACGATCCCTGAGAGCAGGGACCCGTCAAGCAAGTCGATCGGCCCAACCTTGAAGAGGTACCTCTGAATCTCCTTGTAGACGATCTGGTAGTCCGGCGGAAGCGCCTTGACCCGCGCCATGTGCGCCCGCCACTGCTTCTTGCCCTCGATGATGTCTTGGATGCCCACGTCAGCCTCCTAGCCGGCCCAATTTCCTGGCGACGTTCCTGTTCAACTGCTCGCGCCACCGGCCGTGAAAGGTCCGAGCCCCTTCTCCGCCGGCCAGCGCGGCGCAGAAGCCCCCGATGTCGTCACCCAGCACCTCGTGAACGCTCCGCCCATCGGCCGCTGTCTCTTCGAGCAGCCCCAGGACATTGTCGAGAATCGGCATCAGGTTTCGCCCGGTGAAGTCCCCGTAGGGAAAAAGATGACCCTTGATCTCTTCCCACGCCGCCCGGTGGTCGGCCGGCAATGCCTGGGCCCGAACTTCGAACGCCTTCCATTCCCTGGTGAGATCGCTGCCCGTCATGGTCTCCCAGAAGCTCATCTCCCGCCCTCCTTGAGCTTGTCGATCCGTGATGTGATGTACTCCCATTTCATCCAGAACGTCGCGAGTTCTTGACGCCCCTTGCCGTTGAGCGCATAGAACTTGCGCGGCGGGCCCACCCCGGACGGTCGTTTCGTCACCTGGACCAGCCCGTTCTTCTCCAGCCGCAGCAGGATGGTGTAAACCGTCCCCTCGACGACGTCGGCGAAGCCGAGTTCGTTCAGCCGGCGCGTGATGGCGTACCCGTAGGTCTCCTCGCTGTCGATGATTTCCAGCACGCAGCCCTCAAGCGTGCCCTTCAGCATCTCCGTCAGGTCGTCCATCGTGGGTCCTCTTCGAGCGCTCTTGGTACTTTGTAGTACCGAGTACCACTACAAAGTAGCACAGAGTAGAGAACGCGCCAAGAGTGCTGTGACCGGAAACGATCAACAGCGTTTCCGGCGGCGGATGCGAGGGTCTGCTGCTGCTGGGCCCTTTCGACAGCGGCGATCCAGGTCTCGTTGAAGGCCTGGTCGTCCAGGTCGGCGAGCACCCGCGTCCGCCGCCCGTTCGGGTCGCCCGTGAAGCGCAGCTGCTCCGCTTCGAGGACGGTCCGCAGGCGCTGT
This sequence comes from Nonomuraea aurantiaca, assembly GCF_020215705.1. Classification (GTDB taxonomy): domain Bacteria; phylum Actinomycetota; class Actinomycetes; order Streptosporangiales; family Streptosporangiaceae; genus Nonomuraea; species Nonomuraea aurantiaca. Next base: position 108,435 of record NZ_JAIWNB010000023.1, read on the forward strand.
TCCTGGACAATGGGCAGCGGGTCTGTCCCTGGCGAACGTCAGATTCGTTCGACTTCGAGCACGAGCTTGCCGGTCGTACGGCCGGACTCGATGCGGCGGTGCGCCTGCGCGGCCTGCTCCAGCCGTAGCGACTCGACCTGCACCCGAAGCTCCCCGCTCGCGGCCGCCGCGACAGCCCGATTCAGCGCCCGGCCTGCCTCCGCGGGGAAAGCCGCGGAGAACGCGGCCAGGTTGAACCCGGAGACCGTCTTGTTGGTGAACCACAGCTCGTCGGCCGAGATCCCGACGTCCTCGGCGCCGGAGGCGTTGCCCATCACCACCATCCGGCCCATCGGCGCGAGCAGGTCCAGGCTGGCCCGTCGTGCCGTACCGCCGACCATGTCCACCACGACGTCGAACCGACCGGCCTCGGCCACCTGCTCGCGCAGGACGACCTCGTCGTAGCCGAACGCCTTGGCCGTCTCGATCTTGGCGGAGCTGCCCACGGTGCCCACCACGCGGCCCGCGCCCAGCGACCGGGCGGCCTGGCCGAGCTGACTGCCCACGCCGCCGGCGGCGGCGTGCACGAGCACGCTTTCCCCCGGTTCGATGCGCGCTACCCGGTCGAGTACGAGGAACGCGGTGGTGCTGTTGGAGGGCAGCGCCGCCGCGATGCCCAGCCCCAGGTCGTAGCCGTCCAACGGGGCCACCAGGTCGGCGGAGGTGGTCACCACCTCCGCGTAGCCGCCGCTGTCGACGATCGTCAGCGCGGCGACCGACTGGCCCACGCGCAGCCCCTCGACGCCGGGGCCGAGCGCCCGCACGCGGCCGGACACCTCGATGCCGGGCACGAAGGGCAGCGGTACGTCCACCACGCCCTGCCGGTAGAGGATCTCGGCGAAGTTGGCGCCCGCGTACGCCACGTCGATGGAGACCTGCCCCGGCCCGGGCTCGGGGAGCTCGACCTCGTCGAGGCGGAGGACGTCAGCGCTGCCGAATTCGGGAATCGTGATTGCCTTCATGCCGTCCATCGTGCTGGAACGGCTTTCGGCACGGCAGTGTCAGCTCATCCTGGGTGTGCCACCACCAGGCTTTCCACCTTCTCCTTGGTGTCGGTGTCGGGATGCGGCGTGTGCAGCACCACGTTCAGGTCCGTACGGTCCGGCAGCCGGAACAGCGAGTACTCGAAGGTGAGGTTCCCGGCTTCGGGGTGGGTGATCGCCTTGATCCCCTGGGAGCGGGAGCGTACATCCGGCCGGGCCCACAGCTCGGCGAACTCCGCACTGGCGTCGCACAGCTCGTCGGCGATCTGCCCGAAGACCGGATCGTCGTGATAGCGGGCCGCACTGGCACGGAAGTCGGCCACCATGTCCGGGGCGAACTCGTGCCACTCGGTGAACCTGCCGCGGTAGATCGGGTGGGTGAAGAACGCCACCATGCAGTTCCGGACATCGTCGTCGAAGCCGAACACCCAGCTGGCCGCGTCGTTCATCGCGACCAGGTTGTAGTGCCGATCCAGTACGTGCGCCGGATTGGGCATCCATGCGTCCAGCACCGCGCGCAACTGCTCGCTCACCGGTGCGCCAGGTCGACCTGCGGGGTCCGGGGGATTCAGCCCGGCGAGTACGTACAGGTGCGCCCGCTCCGCCTCGTCGAGCTTCAGCACGCGGGCGACCGCGTCCAGCACGGCATCGGAGACCTTGATGTCGCGTCCCTGCTCCAACCAGGTGTACCAGGACACCCCCACCCCGGCGAGCACCGCCACCTCTTCCCGGCGCAGTCCTGGAGTACGGCGGCGCCCTCCGGCGGGCATGCCGGCGTCGGCGGGGGAGAGGGCTTCCCGCTTGGCACGCAGGAATTCTTTGAGCTGGTCACGGCGGCTTGGACTGGCAGTCACAAAAACACCATAGGCGACAGCGGAATCGGCCTCCGACTTGCGATCGTCCGAGCAAGGCGAGACCTCGCGGCGAGACCCTCGTCTACCGCAAGGTGATCGTGCCCATGCTCCTCAGGATGGGCCGCCCGCTGCACGAGGACGACGCGCTCATCCGCGAGGCCGTCATGGCGGCCCGGCCGGCGGCCGGCTAGGGATCCACCGTCTCCTCGGACGTGCGGTGGTCGATCCGCAGATCGGGTGTTGGTTCCGCGTACTCCTCGCGGGCGTCGGAGTCGGCGAGGATGCTTGCCGCCTGCTTCTCGTTGTCGTCGCTCCCTGCTGCCTGCTCCTCGGGCAGCAGGTGCTCGGCGCGTCGTCGGATCCGCTCTGCCTTGGGCTCGTGCATCACCCCGGCGTACCCGTCGGGGTGTCAGGAAAACAGGTGTCAGCGAAGCAAGGAGTCTTGGATCACTTGGTCGCCGCCACCCAGTCGGCCACGGTGGTGACGTCCGCCTGGCCGGGGAACACCTTCTCCACGAGCACCCGGTGCACCTCGGGGTCGGAGTCGAGGCAGGCGTCGGACAGTACGGTGAGTTGGAAGTCCAGGTCGGCCGCCTGACGCAGGGTGGACAGCACGACGCCGCTCGTGGCGATGCCGGTGAGGACCAGGTGATCGATGTCGCCCGCCCGCAGGACCATGTCGAGGTCGCTGCCGGCGAAGGCGCTGACCCGCTTCTTCGTGACGACGACGTCGCCAGGTTCCGGTGCCACGTCCGGATGGATCTCCATGGCCTGCTCGTTTCCGGCGACTCCCCCCATACGGGCGATCGCGCCGAACATCTTGTTGCGGGGGCTGATCTCCGGAGATCCGGCGCGGAACCCGACGGCCGCGTAGATCACCGGAAGGCCGGCGGCCCGGGCGGCGGCGATCGCCTCGCGCAGGCGCGGCAGGTAGGCGGGGTCCGGGTAGCGGTCCACGATGACCCGTTGGACATCCATCACCAGGAGAGCGGTCTTGGCCACTGTCGTCCTTTCGTGAGTCGCGGCGAGTCGCCGGACTTGTCGACCATGAGTCTAGGGATCGTTATTCAGTTGTCGGCTGCCAGGCGCGTCGCCGAAGATGGCGGCCATGGCAACGACACGACGAGCCGACATGTTCACCGCGGACGGCAGGCCATCCGACGACGACCCGCGTGAGCACGGGCCGACGTTGGGCGACGAGCGCACCACGCTGATCGAGAACCTGCGCTGCGCACGCCTCACCTTGGAGATGAAATGCGCGGATCTTGACGCGGAGGCCATGGCGCGGCGTTCCGTCGAGCCGTCGACGATGTCGCTCCTGGGCCTGGTGCGACACCTGGCCGAGGTGGAGCGTGGGACGTTCCGGGTGCTGATGGCCGGACAGGACGTCCCCAAGCTGTTCACTTCCGAGACCGACCGGGACGGTGATTTCGACGGCGCCGTCGCCGACCCTCAGGTGGTGGCGGAGGCGTGGGAGGCATGGCGCGCGGAGGTGGACTTCGCCGAGCGGTTCGTGGCCGAGGCGCCCAGCCTCGACATCACCGCCGACGATGCCGAGAATCTGCATGGCAGCGGTGGCGGGTTGATGTCGCTGCGCGAGGCGATGATGGGAATGATCTGGGAGTACGCCCGCCACATGGGTCACGCCGACCTGCTGCGCGAGCGGATCGACGGACGCATAGGTCAGTGATCGCCGCGCGGGCGGCGACGACGTGACCAGGGTCATGCTCGGGTCAGTACGTCTTCCAACGGCGTCCATTCGAACCCGTGGGCCTCTGCCACCGGCCGGCTGGTCAGGCGGCCCTCGTGCGTGCTCAGCCCCAGCGCGAGCGCCCGGTCCTGGCGCATGGCCGGTGCCCAGCCCCGGTCGGCGATGGCCAGGGCGTACGGGAGCGTGACGTTCGTCAGGGCGAACGTCGAGGTGTACGGGACCGCGCCCGGCATGTTGGCCACGCAGTAGAAGATCGAGTCGTGCACCTGGTACGTCGGCTCCGCGTGCGTGGTGGGGCGGGAGTCCTCGAAGCAGCCGCCCTGGTCGATCGAGATGTCGACCAGCACGGAGCCGGGCTTCATGCGGCTGACGAGCTCGTTGGTCACCAGCTTGGGCGCCTTCGCGCCGGGCACCAGGACCGCGCCGATGACCAGGTCGGCCTCGCGTACGGCGCTCTCGATCTCCAGGGTGTTGGAGGCGACCGTCTGGCAGTGGCCCTGGTAGATCATGTCGGCCTGGCGCAGTTTGTCGATGTTCTTGTCGAGGAGGAGCACCTCGGCCTGCATGCCGAGCGCGATGGCGGCGGCGTTCATGCCCGACACGCCCGCGCCGATCACCACGACGTGGGCCGCGCGCACGCCTGACACGCCGCCCATCAGCACGCCCCTGCCGCCCTGCGAGCGCATCAGGTGGTACGCGCCGACCTGCGGGGCCAGCCGTCCCGCGACCTCCGACATGGGGGCGAGCAGCGGGAGGGCGCCGTTCGGCGTCTGTACGGTCTCGTAGGCGATCCCGGTGACACCCGAGTCGAGCATCGCCTTGGTGCAGGCCCGGGAGGCGGCCAGGTGGAGGTAGGTGAACAGGATCTGGCCCTTGCGCATCCGGTGGTATTCCTCGGCGACCGGCTCCTTCACCTTCAGCACCAGGTTGCTCTCGGCCCAGACGTCGTCGACCTGGTCGAGTATGAGGGCACCGGCCGCCGCGAAGTCGGCGTCGGGGATCGACGAGCCGAGGCCCGCGTCGTGCTCGACGTGGACCTGGTGGCCGTGCCGTACCAGCTCGTGGACGCCCGCGGGGGTGAGCGCGACGCGGTGTTCGTTGTCCTTGACCTCGCGGGGAACGCCGACCTTCATCGAGACTCCTTGAGCGTGGAGAGTCACGGCTGCATCTTCTTCTCGACTGCCTGGTGGATCCGTCGACAATCTGCAGCTCTTTCTCCCATCTTCCCCACTTCTTGCTGGACGATGAGGATTAGTCAGCTGATTACCCCGCTACAGCCGGTCCTCGATAGGCTCACCCGCAGCCCGAACGTCAGGATGGGGTCGCCAACGATGGAGAAGCCGGAAGAGCCGCCGCCCGCGGAGCCCGGAGAGCCCAAGGCCAGCAGATTCACCACCATCGTGTTGATCGTCTCGCTGGTGGTCGTCGTGCTCATCTCCGGCGTCCTGGGCACGGTCGCCGTCCTGATGACCAGAAGCCCCGACGCGCCGATCCTGGGGGGCGTCCCGCCGCAGCGGCTGGCGACCCCGATCCACTTCGCGCCGGTCAGGGAGACCAAGCCGGCGCCGTGCCCGGGTGTCACGGCCGTGCTGGACAAGGAGCAGACGACCTGTTACCTGCTGGAGGACGGGGTCACGGTCAACGCCGTGCAGCGGATCGAGGCGGTACGCGAGAAGGACGGCACCTATTCGGTGCGCATCGCGATCGCGCCCGCGTTCAAGCAGAAGGTGTCGGACCTCATCGACGAGCTGGTGACCAACCAGCGGCAGGTGGCGGTCGTCCTGGTGCCCAAGACCGTCCTGGCGGCACCGATCGTCACGCAGCCCATGGACGGCGACAGCCTGAGCATCGTCGGCTTCGACCAGGCCCAGGCAGAGGCCCTGGCCGCGAGCCTGCTCGGCTCCTCACCGAGCCCCGGAGCACCGACCAGCGGAGCACCGACCAGCGGAGCACCGACCGGTGGAGCGCCGACCGATGCCGCCCCGACCGCGGGGGCGCCTACGGGTGGGGCGCCGACAGGCGGAGCACCCACCGGCGGAGCGCCGACCACGGACCAAGCCCCCACCGGCACTACCGGCACGACGGGCGTGCCCAACGCGGGAGCGCCGACCTCGGCCGCCACCGACCCGGTCGGCCGTTCCACCCCTTCCACCGGGGTCAACCAGAGACGCCTCGACCCTCACTACGCGGGCTGCAAGGAGGCCGTCGCCGCCGGCGACGGCCCGTACACCAAGGGCGTCCACCCTGAATACGCCTGGTACCCCGACCTCGACAAGAACAACGTGGCCTGCAACACCGCAGACATCCGCTGACAGCCGACCAACAAGCCGCCCCAAAAGCCCCGAACGGCGAGCGGCTACCCGAACAGCTCCTCCAGCGCGGTGATCCCGAAGTAGGCCAGGAAGATCGCCGAGACCACCCACAGCAGCCACGGAATCTCGGCGAACTTCCCCCGGGCCGCCTTGATCAACGTGTACGAGATCACCCCGGCCCCCACCCCGTTCGTGATCGAGTACGTGAACGGCATCAGCGCGATCGTCAGGAACGCGGGCACGGCCAGCTCCAGGTCCTCCCAGGGCACGTTCCTGCTCTGCGTCATCATCAGCGCCCCGACCAGCACCAGCGCGGGCGCCGCCGCGGCCGCGGGCACCATCCCGGCCAGCGGCGTGAACAGCAGGGCCAGGCCCAGCAGCGCCCCGGTCACCACGCTGGCCAGCCCGGTCCTGGCCCCCTCGCCCACGCCGGCGGCCGACTCGACGAAGACGGTGTTGGCCGACGAGCTGGTCGCCCCGCCGATCATGCCTGCGACGCCGTCCACGGTCAGGATCGCGCCCAGCCGCGGCACCCGCCCCCGCTCGTCCACCAGCCCGGCCTCGTCGCTGACGCCGATGATCGTGCCCATCGCGTCGAAGAACCCGGACAGCACCAGCGTGAACAGCACCACGGCCGCCGTCAGTGCCCCCGCGCTCACGAACCCGCCGAACAGGTCGAAACGTCCCACCAGCCCGAAGTCGGGCGCCGCCACCAGCGACTTCGGCACCCGGGGGGTCACCACGCCCCAGGTCCTGGGGTCGATGGTGGCCAGTGAGTTCACCACCACGGCCAGGACGGTAGTGACCGCGATGCTGATGAGGATGGCCGCCGGGGTCCTGCGTACGTACAGGACGATCATCAGGAGCAGCCCGATACAGAACACCGTGACCGGCCAGCCCGCCAGGTGCCCGGTCGCGCCGAGTTGCACGGGCGTGCCGGAGCCCGCCGCCACGAAGCCCGCGTCGACCAGGCCGATCAGCGCGATGAACAGCCCGATCCCCACGCTGATCGCGTGCTTGAGCGCCAGCGGGATCGCGTTCATGATCAGGGTACGCAGGCCCGTCACGGCCAGGATGACGATCGCGAGCCCTTCGAGGACGACCAGGCCCATCGCCTGGGCCCACGTCATGTGGGGCGCGGCCTGGTAGGCCACCACCGCGTTCAGGCCGAGCCCGGCCGCCAGCCCGAACGGCGCGTTGCCGATGAACGCCATGAGCAGCGTCGAGACGGCCGCCGCCAAGGCGGTCGAGGTGGTGAGCTGGACGATCGAGAGCCTGGCGCCGGTGATGTCACGGGCGCCGGCCAGGATGATCGGGTTGAGCAGGATGATGTAGGCCATCGCCATGAACGTGGTGATCCCGCCGCGCACCTCGCGCCCGGCCGTCGTCGACCGGCCGGAGAGCTCGAAGAACCTGTCGAGCACGGCCATCCCCCCTCGCGATCAAGGGGGAGTGCCGGGTGCCCTACCCGGCCGGGTGCGTGATCATCCCTCCAGCCGGCCCCGCAAGGCGCCGATCACGCCTCGTGCTTGCCGCCGCCCACCAGGCCGACGAACTCCTCCAGGCCGATCCGGCCGTCGCCGTCCTTGTCGATGGCGTCGATGAACGCGCTGATCTCCGCGTCGGTGACGCCGTGGCCGCCGAGGGCCGCGTTGACCTGCCTGATCTCGCTGATCGACAGCAGGCCGTCACCGTCGGTGTCGAACCGCTCGAACTCCGCCTTGGCCGCGTCACGTGCGCTGGTCATCCGATGCCTCCCCGTCGTGGTCAATCCCCCTATTAAACAAGGCGATATCTTCCGGTCTGATGGGAACGCGCGTCAACCGCCGTCCGGTCGCCGCCCGCACCGCCGCCGCGATGGCCGGCGTGGACGAGAGCGTGGGCGGCTCGCCCGCGCCACGCAGGCCGTACGGGGCGGCGGGGTCGGGATTTTCAAGGATCTTCAGCGCCATCGGCGGCATGTCGAGAATGGTGGGAATCAGGTAGTCGGTGAACGACGGGTTCAGCAGCCGCCCGTCACGCATCTGGATCTCCTCCATCAGCGCCAGCCCGAGCCCCTGCGCCGAGCCGCCGTGGATCTGGCCCTCCAGCGCCTGCGGGTTCATGATCCGCCCCACATCCTGTACGGCCGCCAGCTCGACCACCTTGACCAGGCCCAGCTCGACGTCCACGTCCACCACGGCCCGGTGCACGCACAGGGCGAGTTGGGTGTGCGAGTCACCCTGCCCGGTCTCGGGGTTCAGCGGGAACGTGGGCCGGTGCCGATACTCCCGCGTCTCCTCGATCGCCCCGTACTTCTCCAGCGCCTCCCTGGCCGGCAGCCCCTCGAAGCGCGCCCGTACGGCCTCGCAGGCCGCCTTCACCGCCCCGCCGGTGACGTACGACTGCCGCGAGGCCGACGACGAGCCCGCCGAGCCCACCGTGGTGTCGGCCGTCGCCACGGTCACGTTCTCGACGCCCAGCTCGGTCCTGGCGATCTGGGACTGGATCGTGACCAGGCCCTGGCCGACCTCGGCCGCCGCGGTGTGCACGGTGACGTGCGGCTCGCCGCCGATCAGCTCGGCCCGGACCCGGGCCGTCGAGTAGTCGTCGAAGCCTTCGGAGAAGCAGATGTTCTTGATGCCCACGCCGTACCCGACGCCGCGCCGTACGGACTCGCCGTGGGTGGTCTGCGAGACGCCGCCCGGCAGCGCGCGCAGATCGGGCTCCCGGGAGGGCGGGAGGGGCATCGCGGCGAGCTCGCGGAGCATGCCGGCCAGCGGCGCGGGCGAGTCGATGATCTGGCCTGTGACCAGGGACGAACCCTGCGACACCGCGTTGCGCACCCGGATCTCGACCGGCGACAGGCCGCACGCCTCGGCCAGGAGGTCCATCTGCGACTCGTACGCGTAGCACGCCTGCACCGCGCCGAACCCGCGCATCGCCCCGCACGGCGGGTTGTTGGTGTAGACGCCGGTGGCGTCGATCCGGACGTTCGGCACCTCGTACGGGCCGGCGCCGAGCGAAGCGGCGTTGCCGACGACGGCGGGGGAGGAGGAGCAGTACGCGCCGCCGTCGAGCAGGATGTCGGCCTTGACGTAGACGAGCCGGCCGTCACGGGTGGCGCCGTGCTCGTAGCGCATCCACGCGGGGTGGCGGTGTACGTGGCCGTAGAACGACTCCTCGCGGTTGTAGACGATCTTTACGGGACGGTTCAGCCGGAGCGCCAGCATGCAGGCGTGCGCCTGCATCGACAGGTCCTCGCGGGCGCCGAAAGCGCCGCCGACGCCCGACAGCGTCAGCCGTACCTTCTCCGGCGGCAGCCCGAGGCAGGGGGCGAGCTGGTCGCGGTCCACGTGCAGCCACTGGGTGGCGATGTACAGGTCCACGCCGCCGTCCTCGGCGGGGACGGCCAGGCCGGACTCGGGGCCGAGGAAGGCCTGGTCCTGCATGCCGACCTCGTACTCGGCCGACACGACGACGTCCGCTTCGAAGGTGTCGCCCACCCGCACCGGCTGATGTCGTACGAAATTTCGCGATTCGCGGGGGTCTGTCACGGCGGGACGGGGCTCGTAGTCCACCACGATCGCCGCCGCGGCCCTGCGCGCGGTCTCCGGATGGTCGGCGGCCACCAGCGCGACCGGCTCGCCCTGGTAGCGGACCTGGTCGATGGCCAGCACCGGCTGGTCCTTCAGCTCCAGGCCGTAGAACTTCTCGCCGGGCACGTCCTCGTGCGTCAGCACCGTGAACACCCCCGGCATCGCCAGCGCGGGCCCCACGTCGATCGAGCGGATCCACGCCGAGACGTGCGGGCTGCGCAGCGTCACGCCCCACGCCATGCCGTCGAGCCACAGGTCGGAGGCGTAGGCGAACTCACCCGTCACCTTCAGCGTGGCGTCCGGCCGCCGCGCGCTCTCGCCCACGCCCATGGACTCGAGGCGCCGCGTCTCGCTCGACGTTTCGGTCATTCTCCGAGTAGAGCACCAGCGTGGCGGCGGTCCTATGCGTGTGACGTTAAATCCCGGTCAGAGCTTGACGAGCCGACTTGTATATTCCTCCAAGTGCGCATCAGTGATCTGCTGGCCATCGGCGAGCTGCGCCTCAGGCTCCTGACCGGCGACCCGGCCAGGGAGTTCACCGGCGTGCACATCACCGACCTGCCCGACCCGGGGCGCTACCTGTCGGGCGGCGAGCTGGTGCTCACGGGGATGATGTGGCGCACCGCGCCGGGCGACGCGGCCCGTTTCGTCGCCGCGCTGACCGAGGCCGGGGTGGCCGCGCTCGGCGCGGGCCAGGCGTGGCTCGGCCACGTTCCCGAGGACCTCGTGGAGGCGTGCGCGGCGGCCGGGCTGACGCTCGTCGAGGTGCCCACCGAGGTCTCCTTCCGTACCCTCGCGGAGCTCGTCGTGCCCCGCCTGTCCGGTGACGCGCGCGACGCGCTCGGCCGCCACCGCAGGCTGCTCACCGCCGTGTCCGAGGGCGCCGCGCTGCCCGAGCTGTTCGCGCTGACGGCGGCGGAGCTGGGCGTCACGGGCGCCGTCGTCTCCGCCTCCGGCCGGGTGATCGTGGGCTCCGCCGAGGATCCGGTACGGCTGGCCCGCGCGTACCTGACGGCGGCCCGGCTGCCCTGCCGCGTCGGCGAGCACACGATCTTCGGCGTCGGGCGCGGCCACCGGGCCGCGGGCTGGGCGCTGGCCTGCGACGGCGACCTGCTGGACCGGCCCGACCTCGGCTACGAGCTGGCGGCCTGCGTCGCGGTCGAGCACAGCCGGATGGAGGAGGGGCGGCGGGTCGAACGGCGGCTGGCCGAGCAGCTCGTCACGGCCGCGCTGGCCGAGGCCGGCCCGGCCGAGCTGGACGCCAGGCTCCGCACCTGCGGGCTCGACGCCGCCGAGCCGTACGCGATCGTGAACGCCACCGTTCTCACGGCGGACGGGCCGGGTGCTCCGGACGCGGCGACGTTGGGCGGGCAGGTCGTGGAGGAGCTGCTGGACCGCGAGATCATCGCCGCGGGACGGGTGGACGGTGCGGTGGGATTGGTGCCGCTGCGGGGCACGACGACGGTGAGCGAGGTGGCCGAGCGGCTGAGCGCCGGGGCGGAGGTGCTGTCCGCGCTGCCCGGCACCCGGATCTGCGTCGGCCTGAGCGGTGCGCTCACCGGCGCGGCGGCCGTGAAGGGCGGGGTCGAGGAGGCCGGGCACGCCCGGCGGCTGGCGGAGGCGCGCGGCGGCGGGGTGGTGACCAGCGATGAGATCTACACGCACGCCCTGTTGCTGGCCACCGCCCCCGGCGATGTGCGTCGCTCCTTCGCCGATCGGCTGCTGACGCCGCTACTCGACTATGACGGGCGGCACCAGTCAGAGCTGGTGCGAACACTTGGCACGTTCCTCGACTGCGCCGGCTCGTGGAACGCGTGCGCGGAGCGTCTGCACGTGCACGTCAACACGGTTCGTTACCGGATCAGGAGGGTGGAGGAGCTGACCGGCCGCGACCTGTCGACGATGACGGATCGGGTCGATTTCTTTCTGGCACTCCGGGCGCGCTGAGCGAGCTGGAGGGCGGTTCAGGCGGCGTAACTACAAGGAACTAGCAGCACGCAATGACATCAAACGCGATGCTGGGCGACGCATCGGCCTCCGCGGTCGTAACATTGGTGGCTGCGACCAAAACAGTCGCAATCAGTGCTGACAGGATAAGACGCATGCGCATCTAGGGCTCCCTCGCCTGTATGGGTTGTGCGTTTGTCATCATCTCAAGGAGCGGCGACTGTGACCACATCTGACCTGGTCGGACTCCGTATTAAGACCGTTCGGCGACAGCGTGGCCTGTCTCAGGCCCAACTCGCGCATCCCGAACTCTCGGACAGCTACGTCTCCTTGATCGAGAGTGGCAAGCGTACCCCGACTCCTGCCGTCCTGGAACTGCTGGCCCAGAAGCTGGACTGCTCGTTGTCCTACTTGGTCAACGGCGTGACCGCAGAGCAGATGGAGGACATCGAGCTCGCACTCGGCTACGCGCGGCTGGCCCTGGAGAACGGTGAGGTCACCGAGGCCCGCACCCGCTTCGCCGAGCTGATGGCGAACAATAACCTGACAGGTCTGACGTCTCTCCGTCAAGACACCGAATTCGGGCTCGCCCTGGCCACCGAGGCCTGCGGCGACCACAGCGGCGCCATCGCCCTCCTCGACCGGTTGAGCGAGGAGGACATCTCACCCGACCGCCGCATCGAGGTCTCCATCGCGCTGTGCCGCCTCTATATGAGGAGCGACAGGCTCACCGAGGCCGTCGGCATCGGCGAGAGGGTCCTGGGCGGGGCGAGCCGGCCGGCGTGGTCCGACCTGATCATCGAGCTCGGCGCGACCCTGCTGAACGTCTACTTGAAGCGCGGCGACCTCCTGCGCGCCCGCCAGTTCGCCGCCGAACTGCTGAACGCCGCCGACCTGCTCGGCACGCCGCGTTCCATGGTCGCCGCCTGCTGGAACGCCGCCATCGTGGCCGAGAGCACCGGGCACGGTGAGGAGGCCCTCGGCTTCGCCGAGCGCGCCCTCGCCGTCCAGTCCGAGACCGGCCAGCCGCGCAACCTCGCCAGGATGCGCCAGGCGTACGCGGCGCTGATGCTCAGAGCCAGGCCGACGGCGGCCAAGGAGGCCCGCCAGCTGCTCATCAAGGCCGACCACGAGCTGGCCCAGTCCTCCGCCAGTGCCGCCGACCGGGCGAGCTGCCTGGTGGAGCTGGCCCGCGCCGAGATCCTGGACGGCAACTACGAGCAGGCCATCAGATACGCGCGATCCGGCACGGAGCTGCTGCCCGAGGCCGCCAGGACGCTCGACGCCGAGCTGCGCCTCGTGCTCAGCCGCACCTACGGCGGCCTGGGCAGGTTCGGCGAGGCCACCAACGAGCTCGACGCCGTGCGCCAGTGGATCGACCCGCTGCCGGACTCCCGCAGCGTCGCCGCCACCTGGTACGCCGCCGCCGAGACCATGGAGCAGCTGGGCGACGCCGACAGCGCCGTGAAGGCATACCAGCGCGCGCTGGCCTGCGCGGGCCTGTAGCGAAGTCAGGACCGGGCGGCGACGTCGGTAGCCTTGGGGATGACATGAAGAGATCCCCGTTCGCGGCTCTCACCGCGTTCCTCGCCGCCCTGGTCCTGCTGGGCACCGCCGGACCGGCCCTGGCCCACGACGCTCTCAAGAGCAGCGACCCGGCCAAGGGCGCCACCGTCGAGTCCGTCGACGAAGTCAAGCTCGAATTCACCTCCGGCGTGCGCATCCCGGTCGTGGTCGTCCGCGGCGCCGGCGGCACCGCCCACCAGAGCGGCGATCCCCGCGCCGACGGCAAGGTGGTGACGCAGGAGCTCAAGGGCGCGCTGCCCGACGGGAAATACACGATCGCCTACCGCGTCGTGTCCTCCGACGGTCACCCGATCGAGGGCGAGATCCCGTTCACGGTCAAGGGAGCGCCCTCGCCGTCGCCCTCCGCGAGCGCCCCGTCGCCAAGCTCGCAGGCACCGGTCACGGAGGCTCCGGCAGCCCAGGCCCAGGCCCAGACTCCGGCTTCGTCCGCGCCGGCCGAGCAGGCGGGGGCCGCCTCGACGTCGTTCCCCGTGTGGTTGATCGTCGTGGTCGGCGGCCTCGTCGGTGTCGGCATCGGCTTCCTGCTCAGCGCGCGGAAGAAGCAGCCGACCGGCCCGCGTACAGAGTCGCGTACAGACGAGAAGAAGCCATGACCAGGGCCGCGCGTCTCGCGCTCGCGGCGGTCGGGGCGGCGCTCGTCGCCCTGGTGATCGCCATGGTCGCCGGCGGCGCGGCGTTCCCCCGGATCATCGCCGGCCTGCCCGACGCCGGGCCGATCACCCGATGGGGCCTGCCGGTCTCCAAGCTGTGGATGGACGCGGCGGGCGTGGTCACCATCGGCCTCCTGCTGGCCGCCGCCCTCCTGCTGCCCAACGACAAGGGCCTGCTGGGCAAGACCGCGCTCGGCTACGTCAAGGCCGCCTCCTGGAGCGCGCTGTCCTGGGCCGCCGCCGCGTTCGCCGCGATCATGTTCGGGGCGGCCGACTTCTTCGCCCGCCCGGTCACCGAGATCTTCGAGTCCAACTACCTGACCGGCTTCGCCACCCAGTTCGGCCAGGGCATCGCGCTCACGCTCGTGGTGCTGTTCGGGGTGGCCATCGCGCTGTTCTCGCGGGGTGCCATCACCGCCGGGGCCGCGGCCGGCCTGCTGGTGCTCGCGCTGGCCACGCTGCTGCCGCCCGCGCTCACCGGTCACTCCTCCTCCTCGCCCAACCACGACCTGGCCACCTCGGGGCTGGCGCTGCACCTGCTCACGCTGTCGCTGTGGGTGGGCGGCCTCGCCGTGGTGGCCCTGCACGCCGTACGGAAGCTGCCGCAGCTGGAGATCGCCGCGGCCAGGTTCTCCAGGCTCGCCCTGTGGTGCTACATCGGGGTCGGCGCGTCCGGGGTGTTCAGCGTGCTCGCCCGGCTGACCTCGGTCTCCGACCTCTGGACGTCGGCGTACGGCGTGCTGATCGTGGCGAAGATCATCGCGTTCGTCCTGCTCGGCTACGTGGGCTGGTGGCACCGGCAGCGCACCCTGGCCGGGATCGGCGCGGGCCGCCACGGCGCGTTCACCCGGCTGGCCTGCGGTGAGCTGCTGCTCATGGCCGCCACCATGGGCCTGGCCGTCGTGCTCTCGCGCACCGCGCCGCCGCCGGTCAGCGTGCCCGCCGACCGGGCGTTCGACCTGCTCGGGTTCCCGATGCCGCCGCCGATCACGATCGGCAACCTGGCCTCGCTGTGGTGGCTCGACCTGTTCTTCGCGGTGGTCGCCGCCGTCCTGGGCGGCCTCTACGCCGCCGGGGTCATCAGGCTGATGCGGCGCGGTGACAGCTGGTCGTGGGGCCGCACCGCCGCCTGGTTCGGCGGGGTGGCGCTGCTGGTCGTGGCCACCCAGAGCGGTGTGGCCCGCTACGCCAAGGTCATGTTCGACGTGCACATGGTCGAGCACATGACGCTCTCCATGGTCGTGCCCATCCTCCTGGTCCTCGGCGGTCCCGTCACGCTGGCGTTGCGCGCGCTCAAGCCGGCCGCCAAGCGCGGCGACCGGGGGCCGCGCGAGTGGCTGACGACGATCCTGCACAGCGGTTTCGTCAAGGTCGTCGGCCATCCGGCCATCGCGACGGCCATCTTCATCGCCTCGACGTACGCGCTGTACTTCACGCCGCTGTTCGAGTCGGCGATGGAGGAGCATCTCGGGCACATCTTCATGACCCTGCACTTCCTGCTCAGCGGCTCGCTGTTCTTCTGGACGATCATCGGGGTCGACCCGGCTCCGCACCGCCTGCCGTACGTGGGCAAGCTGCTGGTCCTCTTCGTCACGATGCCCTTCCACGCGTTCTTCGGCGTCGCGCTGATGATGACCGGCACCGTGCTGGCCTCCGGCTGGTACGACCAGCTCGGCCGTACGTGGGGCGGCCCACTGCTGGAGGAGCAGCAGAACGGCGGCGCGATCGCGTGGGGGTTCGGCGAGATCCCGACCCTGATGGTGCTGCTGGCGATCGCCATGCAGTGGTACCAGGACGACGAGCGGCAGGCGCGGCGGGCGGACCGCAAGGCCGATCGCGCCGGCGCGGGCGACCCCGAACTCGCCTCCTACAACGCCTACCTCGCCAAGCTCAACAGAAGTGACAGGGCCGAGTAGCCGTCCGGCCACGGCCTTCTATCCTCATCTGCGCGTAACCGAACCGCCGGGTAGCCTTGCTCGCAGGGGAGACGGGCATAACCTCATGAGCTGTGTGCGTAAAGCCCGAGGGGGGAATTGCGCGCACGCGCATGGGGACATCGGTATGGGGGCCGGTGCGTGCCCCATGTGCTCAGAGAGGCGATCAGAGTTGTCGAAAGAGACGCGCATGCGCGGGGGGCAAAGCCTGGCGGAGGCGCTGGAGACCTACTTGGCGGAGTGGTCGGAGCGCACAGGCATCGCCGTCGAGACGTGGGCGCTGCCCTCGACCGACGTGCCGTCGCGCATAGCGGCGGGCGTGCTGGCCGCCATGCGCGAGGCTCTCGGCAATGTCGAGGCGCACAGCGGCGCGAGCCTGGTCTCCGTCGCGGTGACCTCGGGCCGGGACGGTCTGCGGATGACGATCCGCGACCACGGCCAGGGCTTCGCCGTCCTCAGAGCGGGCCGTGGCATCGCGCGGATGCGGGCCACGTTCACCGAACTAGGCGGGAGCCTGTCGGTCACCGGCACGCAGGGCGAGGGCACCACGGTCAGCGGCGTGGTGCCTAGGCGAGGGTGAGGATCTCGCTGCCCGTGTCGGTCACCACGATCGTGTGCTCGAACTGAGCCGTGCGCTTGCGGTCCTTGGTCACGGCGGTCCACTTGTCGGGCCAGATGTCGTAGTCGATCGTGCCCAGCGTCAGCATCGGCTCGATCGTGAACGTCATCCCCGGCACCAGCTCGACCCGCAGCGACGGGTCCTCGTAGTGCGGCACCATCAGGCCCGAGTGGAAGGTGGTGCCGATGCCGTGCCCGGTGAAGTCGCGCACCACGCCATAGCCGAATCGCTTGGCGTACGCCTCGATGACCCGGCCAACCACGTTGAGCTGCCGTCCCGGCGCGACCGCCTTGATCGCTCGCATCATCGCCTCGCGGGTGCGCTCCACCAGCAGCCGTGACTCCTCGTCGACCTCGCCCACCAGGTAGGTCGCGTCGGTGTCGCCGTGGACGCCGCCGATGAACGCGGTGATGTCGACGTTGACGATGTCGCCGTCGCGCAGCACGGTGTCGTCGGGGATGCCGTGGCAGATCACCTCGTTGATCGACGTGCACAGCGACTTGGGGTAGCCCTTGTAGCCGAGCGTGCTCGGGTAGGCGCCGTGGTCGACAAGGAACTCGTGGCCGATCCGGTCCAGCTCGTCGGTCGTGACACCGGGCTGGATGTGCTTGGCGACCTCGGCCATCGCCTGCGCCGCGATCCGGCCGGCCACCCGCATCCGCTCGATCGTCTCCGGGGTCTTGACGTCGGATTCGCCGGTCTTGGGAAGCTTCTTGCCGACGTACTCCGGCCGCTGGATGTGCGCGGGGACCTTTCGAATGGGCGAAACTCGCCCTGGCTGGAGCAATGTCGTCATGAAAGGCAAGTCTACGGGGCAGGATTGATCCCGTGAGCGATGGCCAGTGGTGGTTCTGCCTCAAGCACATGCGCGTCGAGCCCGATCAGGGCTGTCCCAACAAGGACCGGATGGGCCCCTACGAGAGCGAGCAAGAGGCGGCCGGCGCGCTGCAGCGCGCCGCCGACCGCAACAAGGCGTGGGACGAGGCCGACCAGGACGACGACTAGGCCGCAGATCCAACGTTCGGGCTCGCGGATCTACAGCGACGCGAGCGCCTTCGCCACGCCCGGATCGCGGCCGGTGGCCAGGTCAAGGGCGGTCATCGGGGCGTAGTGGTCGACCGGTACACCGATCGTGTCGATGATCTCGCGGGCGGGCCCGAGGTGCCGGACCTTGGGCAGCAGCAGGAGGCTGCCGTCGTCGAGGAGGTAGCCTTCGGCGGGGCCGGAGATGGCTCCCGCGGTGCGGGTCCCGATGAGGGTGCCCAGTCCATTGTCCTTGACGGCCGCGCTGAAGTCCTCGCAGGCCGAGGCGCAGGCCCGGTCGGTGAGGACGACGAGGCGCAGGCCGAGCAGCGGGACGCTGTCGTCGGTCCGGTTGGGCACGCAGTCTCCCTGGAGCGGGCAGAAGTAGCTGGTGACCTTGCCGTGGGCGAACGCGCCGAGCAGCCGGGTCACCTCACGAGGCGACCCGCCGCCGTTGCCGCGCAGGTCGAGGACCACCGCCTTCTGTGCGCCCTGGAGCTTGGCGATGACCTGGTCAGCGGCCCCTTCGAAGAAACCGGGCAGCTGGACGTACGCGACGCCGCCGGGAAGCGTCTTCGATGTCACCGCCGGAGGCTGCCTCGTGATGGGGCCCTCCTTGAGGTCGACGGTGCGGATCCGTCCCGTCGTGGGGCGCTTGAGCGTGAGCTTCACCGGGCCGGAGGTGGTGAAGGCGTCGACGATGCTCTGGTTCACGGTGTTCCCGATGAACGCCGGCACGCCGTTGACCTTGACGATGATGTCGCCGGGTCTGATGTCGGCCTTGGCGGCGGGGCTGCCGGGCAGGACACGGGTGATGAACAACGGCGGCTTGGCCGCCGGGTCGAGTTCCGGGCCGTGCTCGGCCGACACGCCCACGATGCCCGTTCCGGTCGGCCCCCCTTCCGGCGGGGGAGTCGGCCTGACCGCGCGGGCGTGGTTGTCGTGCAGCCCGGCGACCATTCCGGTGATCGCGGCGCGCAGCGCGGACACGTCACCCGCGCCGAGGACCTGCGCGAAGGCGGCCCAGTCGGTGTCGCGGTTCCCGGTCAGCTCGGGCAACCGGAGGTCGGCCCGATCGGCGTCGCGCCGCATCAGGTCCTGGGTGTAGGCGGCGAAAGCGCTCTTCAGCAGGGCCCTCGGGTCCATGACCGGACCGCTGTAGTAGTTGTCCAGCACGCAGAAGTACGCCTGCCGGAGTGTGTTCACCGAGGTGGGCGGCGCCGATTGCGGCGGCGGCGCCGTGGCGGCGGTGCAGCGGTCGTCTGAGGCGGCGGCCGGCGAGGACGCGGGTGCGGACAGGGCGCAGGCCGCCGTCAGCAAGGCGGCGCAGAGGTTTTTGATCATGGCTGTCATGGTGGCCGGAAGCGGGTTGCACGGCCGTGAACGGATCCGTTAACGCCGCTGTTACCCCGATTCGGGTACGAACGTCAGCATGCGGGTCTTGGTGGCCGAAGACGAACGCGATCTGGCCGATCTCGTGGCGGTGGGGTTGCGCCGCCACGCCATGGCCGTCGACGTGGTCTACGACGGGGCCGCCGCGGCGGAGCGGCTGGCGGTGAGCGACTACGACGTCCTCGTACTGGACCGGGACCTGCCCGGGAAGCACGGCGACCTCGTGTGCCGTGATCTGGTGGCGCGCGGGAGCCGTACCCGGATCCTGATGATGACGGCCGCCGCTGCGGTGCCGGAGCGGGTGGCCGGCCTCGGGATGGGGGCCGACGACTACCTGCCCAAGCCGTTCGACTACGCCGAGCTGGTCGCCCGGGTCCAGGCGCTGGGGAGGCGCAGCCAGGCGCAGGTGCCGCCGGTGCTGACGCGGCACGGGATCGTGCTCGACGCCCACCGGCTGCAGGCCTCGCGGGACGGGCGGCATCTGCACCTGTCGCTCAAGGAGTTCGCCGTCCTTGAGGTGCTGATGAGAGCGGACGGCGCGGTCGTCAGCTCTGAACGGCTGCTCGAAGAGGCATGGGACGAGAACGTCGACCCGTTCACCACGGTGGTTCGGGTCGTGGTCAGCCGCTTACGCGCCAAGCTGGGCGACCCGGCCTGCATCCAGACGGTTCCTGGCGCGGGATACGTGTTGTGACGACGATCCGGGTACGGCTCACGCTGATCTACTCCGGATTGTTCCTGCTGACCTCGACCGTGCTGCTGATCACGGTCAACCTCCTACTGAGCCAGGCGCTGCACAGGGGGATCTCGCGGATCCAGGGGGTGCCGGTGGCGCCACTGGCACCGCTGCGGAAAGTGCCGGCCGATCTGCCGCCGGTGCTGCCCGATCTGGTGGACGACGTGATCCAGTACCAGTGGGGGGTGACCGAGCTGACGGTCGGGCTCCTGACGGTGGTGTCAGTGGTCGTCGGCTGGCTGGTCGCCGGGCGGATCCTGCGGCCCGTCCACCGGATCACCGCGACCGCGCAGCGGCTGTCCATGTCGACCCTGCACGAACGCATCGCGCTCGTCGGGCCGAAGGACGAGCTGAAGGAACTGGCCGACACCTTCGACGCGATGCTCGACCGCCTCGAGCACTCCGTCGAAGCGCAGCGGCGCTTCATCGCGAACGCCTCCCACGAGCTGCGGACCCCGCTGGCCGTCCAGCGAGCGGCGATCGAGATCGGCCTGCCCGAGGACGTCGGCGAGATCCGCGACAAGCTCCTGTTCCACAACCACCGCACCGAGAACCTCATCGACGCCCTCCTGGTCCTCGCCCAGGCGGAACACGGCCTCGAGAAGCGGATCCCGGTGGCACTGGACGAGGTGGTGAGAGTCGTCCTGGCCGAAGGAGACCCGGACGGCGTCGCCGTGACCACCCGGATCGAGCCGTTCACCGTCGATGGGGATCCGATCCTGTTGAACCGGCTCGTCACCAACCTCGTCGACAACGCGGTCCGCTACAACCATCCCGGCGGAAGCGTCGAGGTGACGCTCTCCCACGGAGCTCTGACCGTCCGGAACACCGGCCCGGAAGTGCCGAGTGAACGTATGGGCGATCTCTTCGAGCCCTTCCGGCGCCTCCACACGACCCGGGAGCAGGGTGCCGGACTCGGGTTGTCGATCGTCGCGTCGATCGCGAAGGCGCATGAGGCGGGCGTACGGGCACGCCCCAACCCAGGGGGCGGCCTGGAGGTCGTGGTCGTCTTCTGAGTCGCCCGCTGTCACGGGCAAGACCGATTCCCTGGGACTCCCATTTCGCTTCAGCGGACAAACGCCCCCAAAACAAATCCTCCCCTTAGCGGACAAGCGCTCTCAAAATACTTGTACGGCTTGCATAAGGCCATCGGTTGAAACGCCGAAGGCGATTAGCCGAAAAGGCCACAGGCGAAACTCTGGACTTGTCGTTCGCGAAGGGCGTGGGATATAAATTCCACGTCACCGAAATAGGGGGGCACGACGCCGATGTAAAAAATTGAAGTGTTCTCGCATCGTACGCCGGCGGTCCACGGCATCCGGTCATGGAGGCATGGGCCGTCAGAAACCACAAAAGAGGGGATGGCTAATTCCATGAAGACGAACACGCGCGTGGCCTCGGTCGCACTCATGCTCGGCCTCTTCGGTTCCGCGCTGGTGGGGGGTGCCTCGATGGCTCAGGCCACCGGCGGCTACTCCTGCTCCAATGGCCTCGCCAACGTCGTCACCTGCAACAACGTCATCGCTGGCGTCCCGGTGAAGATCAACATCACGGGCAACCGGGTTCTCACCGGCAACGAGATCGGCGTCCTGCAGAACAACCTCAACGGGACCGCGGTGAACGTCGCGGCCATCAAGAACTCGGTCGTCAAAACCTACGCCACGTTCAGTCCGACGGTCATCATCAAGGACATCAACGTCTGCATCGCGTCCGTCTGCAAGTAATGCGCGGCGGGCTCCGCTGAGAGCCTGGACGGGATAGGAAACAGGGGATGGTAAAGCTATGGCGGGCCGCTGACCG
The DNA here is from genome assembly GCF_020215705.1 of Nonomuraea aurantiaca. GTDB lineage: Bacteria > Actinomycetota > Actinomycetes > Streptosporangiales > Streptosporangiaceae > Nonomuraea > Nonomuraea aurantiaca. Next base: position 129,600 of record NZ_JAIWNB010000023.1, read on the forward strand.
GGCGGCGGCCCGCCGTAGTGGGCATTTATGAATGAATGCGTTGGTGAATGGGCCGCTGTTAAGGGACTACCGCATAGGCCCTGACGGGGAACGTCCCCATGCCCGCCACCATGGGCGGCGCGGCGTGGAAGCGGAAGCCATCGTCCGGCAGCGCCGCGAGCCCGGTCAGGTGCTCGACCAGCGGAATGCCCGCCTGGAGCAGCACCGAGTGCGCCGGGCGCGGGCCGCGCGGCGGAGTGTCGTCGATGTTCAGCGAGTCGATGCCGACCAGCGCCGCCCCCTGCTCCGCCAGCCAGGCCGCCGACTCCGGCGCCAGATACGGGTGCTCGCGCTGATACCGGTCGGTGCCGAAGTGCCGGTCCCATCCCGTCTGGATCAGTACGGCACGGCCGCGCACGTCCAAGTCCTCGTCCAGGACGACCTTCCTGGCACCACCCTCGGCCCGTACCACCAGCCCTGGCAGGTCGGCCAGCTTGCTCAGCGGCACCTGCGACAGGTCCTGGCCGTCGGCGTAGCGGTGGTGAGGGGTATCCAGGTAGGTGCCGGTGTTGGCGGCCAGCGTGATCATGCCCATGTGGAACTCGGTGCCCGGCTCGTAGACCTCGCGCGAGGCCTCCCTGCTGAGGTGCGTGCCGATCACCGGCCCCGGGATGCCGGGGTACGTCACCATTCCGTCGGTGATGGTGTGGCTGAGTTCGACGATCATCGGGCGAATCCGATCTTGGTGAGCTTGTAGAGGGCCGTGACGCCGATGAGGGCCCAGACGAGGTTCAGGCCCGCCGAGGGCCAGGCGGCGTTGGCGGCGCTGTTGACCATCAGGCCGATCGAGCCGGCCAGGTTGATCAACTGGTAGTGGGCGCCGTCACCGGACATCCGTGAGGAGGAGACCATGGCGTACCCGAACAGCAATAACGCGGCGCCCAGCCAGCCGAGGACGTCAACGAGGAAGCTCATGCGCGCCATTGTCCGGATCTATTGCGCTGAAGCGCAAATAAAGTTTGCTAAAGGTTGACGTAAGCTGATCTGCATGGACATCGACCCCCGCCGGCTGCGTGTCCTGCACGAGGTCGCCCGTCGCGGCGGCGTCATGCGCGCGGCCGAGGCCCTGTTCCTGACACCGTCGGCGGTGTCCCAGCAGCTCGCCCAGCTCGAACGCGAGGTGGGCCTCGCCCTCATCGACCGCTCACAGCGCCGCGTCTCGCTCACCCCGGCGGGCCGGGTGCTCGCCGGCTACGCCGAGCGGGTCGAGGACGAGCTGGCCGAGGCCAGGCGCGAGCTCACCCGCTTCACCGAACGGCTGGCCGGGCCGGTGCGGATCGCCGCCTTCCCGACGGTGATCAAGCACATACTGGTGCCCGCCATGCGCGACCTCGCCGTCCGCCACCCCAAGATCGTGCCGGTCATCCACGAGGTGTACGGCCAGCCCGCGCTCCAGGAGCTGCGGCTGGGGGCCGTGGACGTGCTGATCACCGAGCAGGACATGAGCCTGCCGGTGCCGGCGCAGCCGTCCCTGGCCGTCCGCCCCCTGTACGTGGACGAATACCGCATCGTGGTGCCGCCCGACGGGCCCGACCCGCGCACGGTCGCCGACCTGGCGGAGCTGCCATGGGTGGCCAGCGAGCCCGAGCAGGCGTGCGGGCAGGCGCTCGATCGGCTGGCCGGGCTGCACGGGTTCGAGCCGCGCAAGGTGCACGTCATCACCGAGTTCGATCCCACGCTGGCGCTGGTGGCGGCCGGGTATGGGGTGGCGATCGTGCCGTCGCTCGCCCTGCTGGACGTGCCGGAGGGGGAGGTGCGGGTCAGCGAGATACGGGATGTGGGGGCGCGGCGGCTGGACGCCGTCACGCGGGTCAGCCGTACGAGATCGGGGGAGCCGGACCCGGTGCAGGCGGTCGTCATCAGCGCGATCGAGGACGCCACCGCCGCGCTGGACGCCACCCTCGTCGGCCACCTCCACACCCCCGAGCCACTCGACTCGTAGGTCACCGTGGTGGCCGGACCACGACATCGTGGACAGGGGTGCTGGGCGCGAGGAACGCGAGCAGCCGGGCGCCCTCGGCGTCGAGTTGTTCGTGTTCGGCCGTGGTCGGTTTCCGGAACGGGCGCACGGTCAAGGTCGCGGTGTCGCGGCTGGTGGCGAGTTTCCAGGTGGCGGCGACGTAGCCGTCGACCAGTACGGACCGGGGCTGTTCGTTCGTCCGGCCGAAGCCCTGGTCGGCGTAGTCGACGGTGACCACGCGGCTGCGGTCGTTGTGGGAGAGCAGCAGGTTGTCGAAGTCGTAGAGAAAACGTACCGGGGCCGGGGTGTCCGGGTCTGGGCGTGGAGCGTCGGGCAGGTCGAACAGTTCACGGCCCTGCTCGTCCCGGAAGGTGACCAGGCGGGGTCGGAGCCGGTCGACGACCTCGGACAGCCGGGTCAGCCCGCACCATCGCTGGGCGTCGAGGACGGTCGCCGGGCCGAAGGCCGCCAGGTAACGCAGTACCAGGGTGTCCACCGACGCGGCCGGGTCCACCGTCCGGCCGAGCCAGGTCTCGACCGTGGTGTGGGCGGCCGGGCCGCTGCGGCCCCACAGCCCGCGCGGCGGAACCTGCACCAGCGGCACCCAGGCGCGGGCCGCCTGGGCCAGCGCGGCCGGGTCGCGTTCCGGCCACCGCTGGGCCAGCTTTCGGCCCAGGTCGCTGAAGGTCAGCGGTTCGGGGGCCAGCAGGTCGCGGGCGGTGGAGACGAGTTCGGCCTGGTCCAGGCCGGTGAGGTGGCGGCCGAAGGCACCCAGCGTGCTGCGCTCGATGACCGGCTCCACCAGCGGCCGTAGCCAGAGGCAGTCGGCGGCGGTCACCAGGTGGATGGTCGAGCGCATCAACGCCATCCGTACGATGGCGCCGTCGGCGAGCAGCCGGGCGGTGGGTTCGGGGGTGTAGCCGGCCAGCCGGGTCCACAGCCCGACGTACCAGGTGTGCGGTGTCTGGGCTTGCAGGCCGGCCAGCCGGTCCAGCGCCTGCGGCACGGTCAGGTCCGCGCGGCGCAGCAGGAGTTGCCGGTCGAGGGTGGCGCGGTTGAGCGCGCGGGTGGTGAGGGGTGGCACGCGGAGTCCTCAAGGGTGGTGGTGCCGGGCCGTCGCGGCCCGGCAGGGGGCCGCTAGCGCAGTGGGCGGAAGAACGTCCGGATGTCGGCGGTGAGCAGGTCCGGTGCTTCCACGGCGGCGAAGTGGCCGCCGCGGTCGAATTCCGACCAGTGGGTGATGTTGTTACCGTATTCGGCGTAGCGGCGGATGGGCAGGTCGTGGGCGAACACGGCGACACCGGTGGGCGTGGTGGCCGGCGCGGTGTGCCAGGAGTTGGCGTGCATGTTCTCGTAGTACAGGTTGGCGACGGATCCGGCGGTGCCGGTGAGCCAGTAGAGCATCACGTCGGTCAGCAGCAGGTCCCGGTCGATGGCGGCCTCGGGCAGGTCGGCGGCGGGGAAGCTCCACTCTTTGAACTTCTCGGCGAGCCAGGCGAGCTGGCCGACCGGGGAGTCGGTGAGGGCGTACGCCACCGTCTGCGGCCGGGTGGCCGAGATCTTGAAGTAGCCGCTCTGGTCGTCCATGAACTCCTTCGCCCGTCCCAGCCGGGCCCGCTCGGCGTCGGTCAGCGTGGCCCGCTCCTCCTCCGAGACCTCCCCGAACGGGATGAACCCGAAGGAGGCCGCGTTGACATGGACACCGACGACCTGCCCGGTGGCGGCGCGGCCGAGTTCCGGGGTGACCAGGGCGCCGAGGTCGCCGCCCTGTGCGCCGTACCGGTCGTAGCCGAGCCGGCTCATCAGCTGCGCCCAGGCCCGCGCGATCCGGCCGCTGTTCCACCCGGTCTCCCGCGTGGGGCCGGAGAATCCGAAGCCGGGCAGCGACGGGATGACCAGGTGGAAGGCGTCGGCCGGGTCCCCGCCGTGCGCGGCCGGGTCGGTCAGCGGGCCGATGACCTTGAGAAATTCGACGACCGAGCCGGGCCAGCCGTGGGTGAGGATCAGCGGCAGGGCGTCCGGGTGGGGGGAACGTACGTGCATGAAGTGCACCCGTTGCCCGTCGATCTCGGTGGTGAACTGCGGGATGTCGTTCAACGCGGCCTCGTGCTCGCGCCAGTCGTACGAGGTGCGCCAGTACTCGGCCAACTCCTTGAGGTAGGCCAGGGGAACGCCGCGACTCCAGCCGACGTCGGGCAGTTCGCTCGGCCACCGCACGGCCGACAGCCGGCGGTGCAGGTCATCGAGATCGCTCTGGGGGACATCGATCCGGAACGTCATGATCGTTTCGCTCATGTCTGACACGCAAGGTCTCCTTGAATGATGTCTCGTGGCTAGAACGCGGCAGCGTGGTCGAGGACCCAGTCGTGGTAGCCGCGCGCGGGACGACCGGTGACCTTCTCGATGTCGGTGGTGGTGGGTGCGGTGCGGCCGACGGAGGCGGCCCAGGTGGCGAAAATGCTGTCCAGGATCGGGCCCGGCACGTGGGCGCTCATCGCCTCGCGCACGGTCTCGGCGGGTAGTTCGGCGTAGCTGATGGGCCGGCCGAGCGCCTGGCCGAGGATGGCGGCCTGGTCGGCGTGGCTGAGTGCCTGCGGCCCGGTCAGCCGGTAGACGCGGCCGCCGTGCCCCTCCTCGGTGAGTGCGGCCACGGCGACCGCGGCGATGTCGGCTTCGTGCACCGGGGCGGATGTCGCGCCGGCGTAGGCGCCGCGGATCACGTCGCCGGACCTGGTCTGCCCGGCCCACATGAGGCTGTTGGCGGCGAACACGTCCGGGCGCAGGAACGTCCACGCCAGACCGGAGCCGCGCAGGGCCTGCTCGATCTCGGCGTGGTAGGTGGCGATCGGCCCGTCCTGGACCTCCGCGTCGTCGTCGACCCCGCCGGAGGACAGCAGGACGACCCGGCGCACGCCGGCCCGCTGGGCGGCGGCGACGAACGCGGGCCCGCTGCCCGGCACGGCGAACAGGAAGACCGACTCCACGCCGGTCAGGGCCGCGTCCAGCGACGCCGGGTCGGCCAGGTCGCCGGCGGCCACGTCGACCTCGGCCGGCCACACCGCCTGCTGCGGGGACCGGCTCAGGGCACGCACGGCGTGGCCGCCGGCGACCAGCAGGTCGAGCACGTGGCGGCCGACGTTTCCGGTGGCGCCGGTGACGAGGATCATGAAGCTCTCCTTGGTTCGAGGGTTCCCGGGCGACCCCGGTACGAGGAACACTAGGAACCATTGAGGACAGGTTCGGTCCTCAAGGATTCGGATCGAAGGGAGTTTCGCGCGGATGTTGGAAACCTCGGCGCGGCTGCTGCGGCTGCTGTCCCTGCTCCAGTCCCGCCCCGACTGGCCCGGCGCCGAGCTGGCCGAGCGCCTCGGTGTCACCACCCGTACCGTCCGCCGCGACGTCGACCGGCTCCGCGACCTCGGTTACCCGGTGGAGTCCGCCACCGGCATCACCGGCGGCTATCGGCTGGGGGTCGGCGCGGCCCTGCCGCCGCTGCTGCTCGATGACGAGGAAGCCGTCGCCGTCGTGGTCGGCCTGCGCGCCGCCGCCACGGGCACGGTCACCGGGATCGAGGAGACCTCGCTACGCGCGCTCGCCAAGCTCGAACAGATTCTGCCCTCCCGGCTGCGCCACCGCGTGGGCGCGATGCAGTCGGCCATCCTGCCGCTGACCGGTCCGGGTCCGATGGTGGATGCCGATCTGCTCACCGCCCTGGCCGCCGCCTGCCGGGCCCACGAGGGCGTCCGCTTCGGGTATCAGCAGCGCACCCGCCGCGTGGAGCCGTATCGCCTCGTCCACACCGGCCGGCGGTGGTACCTGCTCGCCTTCGACCTCGACCGCGACGACTGGCGCACCTTCCGCGTCGACCGTATGGACTCGGCTCCGCAACCCGGACCGCGTTTCACGCCTCGGGCCGAACCCCCCGAAGGGGTGCACACCTATGTCTCCAACGCCCTCACAAGTTCCCCGTACCGGTATCGGGCGACCATCCTGTTCCACGCGCCGCTCGCCGTCGTCGCCGAGCACACCTCACCCACCGCGGGCCGGCTCGAACACCGCGACGCGGACAGCTGCCTCTTCTACGCAGGCGGCGACTCCCTGGACAAGATCGCCCTGTACGTCGCGCTCAAGGGCATCGACTTCCAGGTCCTTGACCCGCCCGAGCTGAAGGAGCATGTCCGGGCACTCGCCGGCAGGCTCACCAACGCGGGGTCATGAGTGTCAGTCGGCGACCTGGGGACCGTTGACCTTCTCCAGCAGGCGCGCCAGGCGCTCGCGCAGCCCCGGGCGCGCCGGCAGCTCGCCCGCGGCCATGCTGACCAGGTGCTGGGCGCCGTCGAAGGTGACCGGCCCGAGCCGTGGCACGGCGATCGCGTCGTGCGCCAGCCCCTCCAGCGCCGTGTCGCCGCCTTCCAGCGCCAGGATCGTCGCCCCCGTACGGCGGGCGTCGTTGACCCGTTCGAGCAGCGGCACGGGCGCGTCCTGCTCGGCCACCACGAACAGCGTCTCGCCCCGCCCCGCCCGCTGGATCCGGTCGAGCCCGACGCGCAGGTGGGCCGGGGCGTCGGCGGGCGGCTTCCAGCGGACCAGGGTGGGGGCGAGCTGCGGCAGTTCGGAGAGCCGGGCCTCGTCGGCGAGGTGCGCGGTGAGATGCCACGGTTCGTCGTCGGGCGCGCCCACCAGCATCAGGCCGCCGGGCGAGCGGGTGGTCCGCAGCGCCAGGCCGAGCTCGCGGGTGCGCTCCACCCAGCCGGTCTCGGCGAGGAGTTCGCGCAGAAAGGTCACCGAACCAGCATCCATCCGTCCATGGTGCCCGACCGCCGCCGTGGAGTTCACCGTTTCGGGGTGGCCCGGTGATGCGGTCGTGGCCAGTGTTATGTGGCGCGGGAGGCAGTCTCACTGCGGCCCGGATTCGCCGTCGTTTCGGGCCTTGACATGAGGTTACCGCCGGGTAACGATCGGCTCGCGGCGCCGCCTTCCCCCTGAGCGAACCCCACGGAGAGGGGTGGCACATGAGGTTACGTGTCCGCGTCAGCATGACCATGATCCTCTTACTGATCGCGTCCTTCGTCGCGGCGCCGCCGGCCCGCGCGGCCGCGGCGGGGGACGTGGTCACCGCTCAGCCCACCACCGTCTACCTGCTGCCGGGCAAGCTGCTCGAAGTCCCGGTGAACGCCTGGCACCTGCTCTACCGCTCGACCTCCGCCACCGGCTCGCTGAACGCCGTGTCCGGCACCCTGCTCGTGCCCAAGGCGAGCTACCCGCTGGGCAAGCGCCCGATCATCGGGTACGCCGTCGGCACCCACGGACTCGGCGACCAGTGCGCGCCCTCGGCCAGCATGAGCCAGGGCCGCGAGGCGGAACTCGCGCTGGTCAGCCTCTTCCTGCTCAAGGGGTTCGCGGTGGCCATCACCGACTACGAGGGCCTCGGCACGCCCGGGGTGCACACCTACATGGCGGGGATCTCGCAGGGGCACGCCGTACTGGACTCGATCAGGGCCGCCACGCGAGTGTCGGGCTCGGGCCTGTCCGCGGGCGGGCCGGTCGCGGTGATGGGCTACTCGCAGGGCGGCGCGTCGGCTGCCTGGGCGGCCCAGCTTCAGCCATCGTACGCGTCGGAGCTGCGGCTCAAGGGCGTGGCCGCGGGCGGAGTCCCGGCCGACCTGCACGCGGTGGCGGACCACCTCGACGGCGGGCCCGACTTCGGCCTGGCCGCCGCGGCCGGGGTCGGCTTCGACGCCGCCTACCCGGAGCTCGACCTCGAGGCCGACCTCAACGACCGCGGGCGCGCCCTGCTCGCGGACGCGGCCGACGACTGCGTGGGCGACCTGGACAAGCTCGCCGGCCTGCGCTTCTCCGACCTGAGCCCCGTTGACCTGATGAACCAGCCCAAGTGGCTGGCCCGGCTCGCCGAGAACCGCCTCGGGGCGATCGCGCCGCGCGTCCCGATGTTCATCTACCACGCCCAGGGCGACGAGATCATCCCGCAGGCGATCTCGGCCACGCTGCGCTCGGAGTACTGCCGGGCGGGCGTCAACCTCCGCTGGACGTCGCTCCCGGCTCCGAACCACGTGACGGGGGCCATCGAGGGCGGGCCGCTGGCCATCGAATGGCTCGCACTCCGCATCCTCGGCCTCCCGGCCTTCGGCAACTGTTAGCGGCCTTTTCGCAGTTTGGCGGGCGGCCGCATAGGCAACCACAGGTAGTGGATCAATAACGCTCCGCGATGGGAGTCTTATGCGTCGCCTACTGATACGAACGGGTCCGCCCCCTTCTCTCGGGGCGGACCCGTGGACATGGGAGTGTCAGGGGGTCAGGGAGTGCGGTGCTGATGCTGCTCGGGCAGGTGGCTGTCCGGATGGACCCACAGGAGAACGTTGCTCGCCTGCTCCCACTGCTGCCGGAAGAACGCGAGGACCTGCTGGTCGGAGTGGCGCAGACTGAAGTGGGTCAGGACGAACAACGTCTGCGGATGGGCCTCGACCACGGGTCGCAGTCGACTCCAGACCGTGTGCCCGATCCGCTCCGCGCGCTCCAACTCGGTGTCATCCAGAAAGGTGCATTCGGTGATGATGACCGGGTATTCAAACAGCCACGGGTTACGGGCGAACACGTTCACATGAGTGTCGCCGAGAAAGGCGAACAGCGGCCGCCGGACCTCGTGGTCGACTTCGAGCCCCTCTTTGCGCTTGCGCGCCATGATCCGGCCGAACTCACCGCCCTTGCCCTGCTCGATCAGGTCCTGCCGCAACCGTTCGAACTCGGGCCGTAGGGCCTTGCTCCGCTCCGAGAAGGCGTACCCCACGCAGGGCACCTTGTGCTCACACTCCACCACCCGCACGTGATGTCCCCGGCGCCCGAAGCTGAACTCGTCGCCGCCCCGCACCCCGTGCAAGCGGTGCCCTGCCGCCAGGGCGGGATCGAAGCCCGCTCCGTGGTTGAGCTCCGCGGACGCGCGTAAGTAGGACTCCACGTACGGCACCGCCTCGGCGGGCAGGTAGATGTCCGTGCCGGCGGGATTGGCGGCCAGGAAGTCAAGGTCCTTGGCATGGTCATGGTGGGTGTGGGTCAGGAAGACCGTGTCCACCTGCCGTCCCTCGCACAGCCCCGCGTCGAGGCTGCACCGCAGCTCGGGGATGTGGAAGAACGTCTTGTCGTTCGCGCGAGAGTAGCCGGTGAGGGTCAGCTCGCTGCCGGGCATCCGCCAGGTCTTCCACTGCCGGAACGGGTGCCCCTGCTCAAGGCGCGCGGGGTGGTCGGCCGGGGCCAGGTCCAGCTCGGTCATTTCTCGCTCATCCCATTCGTCTCGTTCAAGCGGCGTTGGGCGGTGGGGTACTCGTACGGGACCGCACCTGCCACAGGGCCTGGCGGACAGTTCGCGACCTTTGCCCGCCCGGCGCCACAAGGCAGCGATCACGGCAGGGCAACGGTGATCACCCCCTGGTTCGCTTGATCTTCTGCAGAACCTTGGCACAGCGGCCCGCGAAGAGGTACCGAATTAGACGTCAGTGCCGCCCGTCACGGCGCCTAATCCACACTTCCGGAGGAGTGTGCCCGAAGAAGCCCTCATGGCCATAAGAAGGGATGGATAAGCTGGCTCCTGAGTGGTACATGGTGTCGGTGCTCGGCCCAGCCTGGTGAGGCAGTGGGATGTGGCGCGGCGTTGCCGTCGCGGATGCAACTGTAGGAAGCAGGCTCTATGACCAAGCGCTGGACCATTCCTGCGTTAGCGACCGTGATGGTATTCACCCTGGCCGGTTGCAAATATCCAAGCTGGACGGAAACGGGCTGCCGTCAGGAGGCGGTCCAGGAGACCGTCGAACTCAAGAAGGCAACATCGGCGCTTCTTCCTGAGTCCATCGCCGCCAGACTTGAGGCACGTGACGACTGCGATTCGGGTGATGAGGGTGGCTGGTTGACTGCCACAGCTGACGGGAAGACCCCCAGTGGCACGATTCTTGAAGGCTTCGCAGCGAAGGGCTGGACCCGGCTCAACCTACGCAAGGACGAGTGCAACGTCGAATGTATCGCCGGCGTCACTAACCCATGGCATGGCAAGAAGGTCGAGGTCGTCGTCGGTGCGACGCAGCAAGTCCAAATCCATGAGGTAATAATCGCATTTGCCGAATAGCGATTTCCTGGGTGTGGCCGTGGACGGTTGGACACGGCCGGCCAGCCCTTATTCGGTCGACTCTTCAAAGTGCCAGGTCCGCGGACCTGTTCAATGGGCGGCGCCGGATGGCGGGGGCGGCCGGTCCTTCGCTGCTCCGCGACCGGGATAGGCGTGGTCAGGTCGCAGATGTCGCGAGCGTTTTGATGGTGAAGTCGATCGCTGTGGCGAGCCGTTGGACGTCGTGTCCGGCGCGTTCGCGTACGCGTAGTCCGAGCACCGTCGTGAACAGCAGCTCCACTGCGGCGTCGACGTCCAATGCGGCGGGCAGGTCGCCGTCGCGGATGCCGCGGCGGAGCAGTGACGCCAGGGTTTTCCTGGTGACTTCGAACGCGGCCTCGGTCCTCTGCTGGACCTCGGGGTCGGTGGTGCCGAGTTCGGCAGCCGTATTGACCACGAAGCAGCCGCGACCCGCCTCGTGGCTGATCATCCAGATCAACCACTCTCGCAGGACTTCGAGGCTGGGACCGTCGGCGTTGAGCTGCTCTTCAGCTTGCGTGGACTCCGTCGCCCGATAGTGGTCCAGCGTCCGCAAGAACAGTGTGCGCTTGTCGTTGAAGGTCCGATACAGGCTGCTTTGCTGGAGTCTGAGCTCGGCGCCCAGGTCGCGGACGGACGTGGCGTTGTAGCCGCGACGCCAGAACAGGTCGGTCGCCTTGGCGATCACGTCTTGCTCGTCGAACTCCCTGGGCCGTGCCATGCTCGCCACTCTACCAAGGTTGTGGAGCGATCGCTCCCGTATTATGGTGTGCCGTCATATGGGAGCGATCGCTCCCGAATAAGAGGAGAGAAACGACGTGACGGCAACGGACCCTACGACGACCCGGCGAGACGCGTCAGCGAAGAATCATTGGATCGCGGTGTCCGCCGTAGCCTTCGGCACATTCCTCCTGGTGACTGCCGAGCAGCTCCCCATCGGACTGCTCACCCCCGTCGGCTCGGCGCTGTCGGTCTCTGAGGGTGCGGCAGGCTTGATGGTCACGGTCCCCAGCATCGTCGCCGCCGTCGCGGCGCCATCGGTCCCGGTACTCGTCGGCAGGATGGATCGCCGGCTCTTGCTCGTCGCCTTGATGGGACTCATGACGCTCGCCAACCTGGCCTCCGCCCTGGCCCCGAACTATCCACTTCTGATCACCGCCCGCGTGCTGGTCGGGGTGGCGATCGGCGGATTCTGGGCCATCGCCGGCGGTCTGGCCGTCCGGCTTGTCCCCGCCCAGCTCGTGCCGCGGGCCACGGCGATCATCTTCGGCGGTGTCGGGGCCGCGAACGTCTTCGGCGTCCCTATCGGCACGGTGATCGGCGGGCTCGCGAGTTGGCGGATCGCGTTCGGCGCCTTGAGCGCCCTCGCACTGGTCGTGCTGGCCTCCTTGCTGGCTGTGCTGCCACCGTTGACCGCTGCTCAACCCGTCGGCCTGCGCCGGTTGGCCGACCAGTTCCGCAACCAGGGCGTCCGGATCGGCATTCTGGCAACCTTCCTGATCGTGACCGGCCACTTCGCGGCCTACACGTTCATCAGCCCCGTGCTGCAGGATCTGTCCGGCATCGACGTGCAACTCGTCGGGCCACTGCTGTTCGGATTCGGCCTGGCAGGCGTCGCCGGGAACTTCATCGCGGGTGCCGCCGTGGCGCAACGGCTCCATCGGACGGTCCTGTCCATCGCCGCTGCCTTGGGGGTTACCGTGCTGCTCTATCCCCTAGCAGGGCTCACCGCCGCGGGCGGGGTAACGCTGCTCGTCGTCTGGGGCCTGGTGTACGGCGGGGTCTCCACGAGCCTCCAGACATGGATGATCAAGTCCGCGCCACAAGCGGTCGAGGAAGCCTCCGCTCTGTGGGTGGCAGTGTTCAACCTCTCGATCGGTCTCGGCGCGCTGGCCGGCGGCACAATCGTCGATGCCCTGCCGCTCCAGGGCATCCTCTGGCTCGCCGGCGTTCTCGTCCTGGCGGCCGGTCTGGCAGTGTGGAGTGCGCGCCGGAACGACAACCTTCGGTGACACCCATCTCGCCAATTTGCGGCGATCACGTTTGCCGCGCATCAGCCCCAGTACCCGTCGACTGGTTATCCCGCACGATGCTGGAGGTCAGCGGCGCCGCCGGGCGACGCTCGCGGCGTAGCCAGGGCGGGTGTTCCTTGCGGCTTGGGCCCCTTCGGTGGCGGTCGAGATGTGCAGGCCGAGGAGCTTGCTGACCACGACTGGGGGCAGTTGTGAGGCGAGGTCCATAGTTGCAGAGCCCGTCGTGATACAGGTGCTCGACGGTGCCGCAGGTCCGGCACTCACGGACGAACCGAGGGTCGGCGCGATAGCAGTTACGGCAGATCGGCCCGTCGGGAGTCCGGGTGATGACGCGGGAGTCACGGCCGCAGCTCGAGCACGGCTCGGGGGTCTCTCCGCACGCCTGGCAGAGTGCGCCGCCGTCATCGGCCCGGTAGGCGATCAGCCGGACGTTTCCGCAGCGGACGCATGGCGCCTTGGAACGTGAGCAGGACGGGCAGATCGGGCTGGGGGTCGCGGACCGGTAGTAGGGTTTGGACTTGCCGCACCGGGAGCAAAGCGCGACCGGCTCGGTGTGGCATGACCTGCACAAACGCGTCGCGTCCTGGCGGGGTCGGCACCGGGCACGGCGCCCGCATTCGCCGCACGTCTCGTGGTTGGCGGGGTCGACTTTGGTACACCGATCGCAGACCGGATCGCCGCCGGGGGTCCTGGAGGCGATGTCACCGACTTCCCCGCAGCTTCCGCAGGTGCGGCGAAGGCCGATGGCATAGCAACGGCGGCAGCAGCGCAGGTCACCGTGCTTGAACCTCAGTGGTCGGTTAGCGCGATCACCCGCGGCGACCCTTGGGCCCCTTCTCTGGTGAATAAGGTCGGCACGGTCGCGGAGCTGTTGGAGAACCCCGCCTCGCTGGGCGGCGGTTGGAAGGACCTCCTCCAGGATCTGAGTGCGGGTCTCATCAGTCAGGCCGGTGTCGAGTGTGTTCACGATGCCGGCCATCTCGGCGATCTCGTCTTGGGGCTCGGGCCGGTGCTGCTGGCAGCGGGGGGGCCGTCCCGGTCACGCCCGGACACCTCGAGCGTCTTGCCACACACCGCGCAGGACAACCTGGGTTTGCCGACGGTCGAAGCCGCGCAGGCCTGGCACATCCGGCGCCCGTCCACGACCCGAGCGAGCTTGCCAGGCCTGTCCCAGCGAACACATCGGGGTGGCGTGATCCGCGTGAGTTCGTGCGGCTGAAGTTCACGGATCAGCAGCTCGATCAGGCGCGGAACTTCAGGCCGGCCGCTGGTGAGCAGGTCGGCGTCCTCCGCCAACGCAGCGGCCAGCCGCCGAAGCTTCGCCCGGGTGTCGGCGACCTGGTCGACCGCCGCCGCGATCCAGCCGATCTTGAGGGCGGGTTCCGCCGGGGCTACGGCCTCGATGATCAACTCGCGGGGCTCGGTCAGCACCCGGGAGGGCATGGCCATCAGGACTCAGGGGTCACGCGGGCTCGTCGCGGACGGAAGTCACCGACACCGGGCTCTGGGCCGCCTCTCTCCTCAGCTTGGTCGCCGGAGTTGGAAGAGACGCTCCGTCGGCATGTGACGTGGCTCCAGCGTTCCCAGTTCGGCGCAGGCGAGATGCGTCAGTGGTACATCGAGCGTGACGTGCTGCCGGACGGGTGCGAGAGCGTCATCGGGGAGGACAGCTCCATGACGGAGGCCGTCCGACGAATCCTGGTGGACGCCGACCTTACGGCTGACCAGCCCCTTGAGAAGGCCACTCCTTCGCCATCATCGACCACGCTGACGAGCCGCGGTACGACCGTGGTCGACCGGGTCCTGGCCGTCAACCGCCGGGCTTGGTGAAATCTACGCCGTCGAACCGGAACACCGTAACGCGGCCGGGGTAGTCGCCGACCGCCAGAAGCCGGCCGTCGGCGGAGAAACCAACCCCCTGGTACCAGTTCGACCACTCGCCGGGTACGGCGAAGCGCGGCTCCAGCGGCTGTCCGGTCGCGACGTCATAGACAATGACCGGGCCACGAGAGGGGGCGCCGGCGAGCAGGGCGCCGTTGGGAGACAGTGCGAAGTCGGCGAACCGCTCGTACCCGTCCCGCTCGCCCTCGATCGCCCAGCACAGGGCGCCGGATTCCACCGAGAGGCCGAAGCATCCTGACGTCTCGCCGCTCGCGACGAGGATCTGCTCGGTCCCGTCGAACGCCAGCTTGTCGAACCGGCGGATCCCCTGGAACCCAGCCGGGAAGGGGAACGGGGCGGCGAGCACTCGCTGGCCAGCGTCGACATCCCAGATCTCGAGGTCGTACCCCGTATCGCGGTTGTCCGGATCGTGGGTGAGGCCGACGAGCCGGCCCGATGGCGACAGTGCGGCGGTGGTCTGGAAGCGCTTGCCCGGCGGAAAATCGAGGCACGAACCGCCGTCCGGGCCCAGCACCCGCACTGCTTGATCGTTGCCTACGACCAGCATCCGCTGGCGGGCCGCGTCCCACTCTGGTCGGGTGTGGGGCAGGCGCTGGACATGACCGGTGGCGAGCGCCACCGTGTAGCTCACCTCCGCCATGGTGCCCGTGTCCCGGACGGTGAATGTCAGGTGCGATCCGTCCGGTTCGAACGCCACGGTATGGATCAGCGAGTACTGGTACGCATCGGTGAACACCACCTGGCGGACGCCGGTCCGTAAGTCCACCGTCTGCACATCGGAGCCGACACTACCGACCCGGTCGGGGATGCCGCGGGCGACCGCGACGGTGTGGCCGTCCGGGTGCAGGGCGATCTCCACGACGCCGTTCTCTGCCCGCGTCGCGCACTGGACGACGACGTCACCTGGCTCGGTTGTGGCGATGTCGCGGAGCAGGGCGTACCCGTCACGCATCTTCTCGGCGACGACCTTCTCCAGGGCTTCGCGCGCCGCGCGAGCGTCGTCGAACGCCTTCGTGCGCCCCTGAGGCTTCCCGGTACCGGCCCACCACTTCCGGTGCAGTTCGACTCCGTCGACCCGGAATTCCAGGTACTTGGGCTTCGAGGTCCCGGGATGGGTCAGGAGAATCTGGTCGCGATCCACACGCGGCATCGTAGAGGTCTCCAACGTCAGACCTCGACGATCATGCACCCAGTACTGCTCGTCGAGACCTCTTAGAGGTTCGTCGGCTGATCCGGCCGTGGCCCGCCTGGCCGTGCTGGTCAGCCGGCCGTGCGGGCGGAGTCGTCGTAGGCGGTCAGGACCGTGTCGGCATGGCGGAAGGCCCACTGGCCTAGGGCGCGGATCGGCACCAGCAGATCCTTGCCCGCCTGGGTCAGCTCGTACTCCACCCGCGGCGGGGCCTCGGCATAGCGTCGGCGTTCGACCAGGCCGCAGCGTTCCATGCGACGCAGGGTCTGAGTGAGCACCTTCTGGCTGATGCCGCCGATCTCCCGGCGGAGTCGGCCGGGGCGCATGGGTCCTTCCTTGAGGGCGAACACCACCACGGGCAGCCAGGCATGGGCGAACAGGTCCACGGCCAGACGGGCCGGGCAGTCGGCGACGAAGTCGCCGTAGGGCTCGAACGGGGCATCGTCGTGGTGGTCCACATTCGCCAGTCTCCCGCATCCGTTGGGCACCTGGAGGTGCCTATCGGCACGACTACCGTCTCGGCGGGAAGCTGAAGTTCAGTCGAGGAAGAGGAAAAGACATGCGCATTGGCATACTCGGGGCCGGGCAGATGGCCGAGGCGCTGGGATCGGGCTGGGCGCGGGCGGGCCACGAGGTAATGGTCGGCGCACGGTCGCAGGAGAAGGCGCGCAAACTGGCCGAGGCGATCGGGGCGGGCGCCCGTGGCGGTGATCTGCGGGCCGCCGCGGAGCACGGCGAGGCGTTGCTGCTGGCTGTACCGGCCTTGTCGGTGGACGGGATTCTCGCCGAGGTCGGCGCGGCGGACGGCGCGTTGGCCGGGCGGACGCTGGTCGACTGCACCAACGCCTACGAGCCTGACGCGTTCACCAACGCGCCGAACTCGTTCCTCTTGGCCGACGACGCGGTGGCCGAGCGGGTGGCCAGGCGGGCCCCTGGGGCGGGAGTGGTGAAGGCGTTCAACGTGTGCGCGGCGGAGGTATGGACTTCCCACGCAGGGCGCGGGCTGGGGGTGCCGCTGTGCGGTGACGATGAGCGGGCCGTGGAGGTGGTCGCCGGTCTGGTGAGCGATCTGGGGTTCGAGCCGGTACGGGCAGGTGGGCTGAGGCGGGCGCGATACCTGGAGGCCGTGAGTGTGTTCGTGGTCGGCCTGTGGTTCGCCGGGTACGACGCCCGCCAGATGCTGCCGCCCCTTCAGGAGGCGTTCGCACACTCTGACGCCTGACATCGACCCGTTCAAGGGTTTCAGCCCCAGCGCCAGAGCAGTGGATCGGCCCGCCCGTCCCAGGAGCGCGACCATCTCACCAACCGAGAGCCCTTGAGGCTTGGGGGCGAACGGGCCGAGGTCGAGCTATCGAGCCATGAGGCACGTCATGGAGTGGTGAACAACCACCATTGGGTGGTGCCGTTCTGCGCGCAGAACCACGAATCCATTGACCGGCCTGCTGACCCTGCATCCCAGATACCGCACAGACCTCGAAGCTGGCATAAGGGGGCTCAGCTAAGTTAGTGGGGGTCGGGCTGGCACGGCGCTCCACTTGGCCATTCGGAGACACGGCCATCTCGGCCGGCCCGCGGCTGGGTCAGCCTGGCTTGACCGCCAGCGTCGCAAAATAGTGCGACATGTATTGAGCGGATGCGTTGGATTGGTGTGGTGCTTCTGCGAAGCCGGTGAGGACGAACCCTGCGGCGAGTTGCCCGCCGATCTGGTCGGTGAGGGTGTGACTGTATTCAAGAGGGGCATCCGCGCCGAACTTCGTGGCGCGTTCCTCGGCGGAGTACTGCGTGACATCGCTGTAGGGCAGCTTGTGCACGACGACCAGCTCGCCGCGCTCGTCGAGCGCCTCGTGGTCGAACAAGTACACATCAGGGTTAAGGAAGCCCACGAGCAGAGTTCCGCCCGGCCGCAGGACGCGGAAGCACTCACGCCACACTGGTGCCAAGTCTGGTACGAATAGGTTCGAGACCGGGTGGAATACGACGTCGAATGTTGCGTCGCCGAAGGCGCTGAGGTCGCGCATGTCACCTAGGACGGTGCGCAGCTCAAGTCCGTCGCGCGCCGCCACCATTTGGTCCTGGCCGAGCTGGCGGGGCGAGTTGTCGAACACGGTGACCCGCGCCCCTGCGGCAGCGAGGATCGGACCCTGCTGGCCACCGCCGGAGGCCAGGCACAACACGTCCTTGCCGGTCATGTCCGTCGGCAGCCAGGAGCGGTCGACTGGCTCACGCCCGATGAGAACAATCGACCAGTCGCCCATGCGGGCGCGTTCGACATCGTCAGCACTCACCGGCCTCGACCACTCGCTGCCCTCATGGACATACTTGTCCCAGGCTGCCCGATTATGGGCAGCGGGGTCGACAACAATGTCCTGCATGTTTAACTCCCTGCTACAGCCAAGCGGACACCAACGGTACTGACAGTTCGGTGCCGCTACCGTAGCCAACGCGAATCAGGGTGCGGGCTCAACAGGATTAGCGGGCGTCGAGGTGTCCACGGGCTCGCCGGATGGTCGCCCAGCGAGTGCGTAAGCGCTGGTTTGACGGGATTGCGGAAGCCTGATGTGGAACGCGGCGTACGACGGCCGCCATGGTGTGCGCGTGGGCGCGTGTACGTGCGAGTGCAGCAGCCCTTTCTACGAACTGTGCCAGGCGGGCAGCCAGCGGTTCATTCGACATATCCGTATCGGGCCGAATGCGTGGATCGTCGATGAAAGCGATCGATGGCCTGCCAAGCAGGCGGATGCGCAGTGGAACGCCTTGCTGCTCGGCCTACTCCGCGGAGAAGGCGAGACGGCTTCACCTTCCAGTTCGGCAGGCGTGGCGGGCGCCTACCGGTGCCCCCCCACGCGGGAGGTCAGGAACGACTGCTGGGGGAGGTAGTTCTGGCCGAGGAGGAAGCCGCGCTTGATCCCCGTGACGTGCACCGTGGCGCCCGTGTCGGTGCCGACCACGACGCGGTGGGCTGTCACCTCGGCGATGTCGTCAGCCCTCGTGCCCGCGGGCAGCTCCACCGTGGTCGCCGCCGGGTCGTCGCGCTGGAGGGACCAGGTCGGGTCCACGTGGT
This sequence comes from Nonomuraea aurantiaca, assembly GCF_020215705.1. Lineage (GTDB taxonomy): Bacteria > Actinomycetota > Actinomycetes > Streptosporangiales > Streptosporangiaceae > Nonomuraea > Nonomuraea aurantiaca. The sequence goes on from NZ_JAIWNB010000023.1 coordinate 147,933, forward strand.
TCGACAGGTAGACGGTCTCGCCGTTCACGAGGCGTACGCCGAGCGAGACGCCGATCCACGACGAGCCCGTGTTGGCCGGTAGGGCGGTCAGGGCGGTGACCGTCGCGGTTGACAGTTGGGCAACTCGCATCAGGGGGTTCCTCCGCTGCGTGGACCGCACCGCGGGCGAGATGAATCGCGCCCGTGAGCAGGTCCGATCAGATGCCAGATCTAATGATCGAAACCAACCGGCCGGACAACGCCGGGAAAGCGGCCGTTGAAGAACGGGACAACCTAGCGGCCTGTCATGCCGCCGCGCCCGCCGGTCCGGCGATGTAAAAAATTCTCGACACGACGTAAAAGATTCGCTACATTGAGGGATGTCAAAGATTCTGTACATCATGGGCCCGGCTGGTCATGACGCTCGTCGCTTCGCACCCCATCCCCGCAGCTTCAAGATCACCATGGGAGAGACATGACCACGCCTACAACGGCGCATCAGCCAATACGAAGGGCCGCCCTCGTCGCGGGAATCGCGCTCCTGGCGCTGGCCATCCTGGCGGGACTCGCGAACTTCGGTGTCGTGGAAAACCTCGTCACCGAAGGAGACGCGGAGAAGACGGCGCAACACATACGTGACTCGCAGGAGCTGTTCCGCTTCGGCGTGGTCGGGCTCCTGCTGGCCGCCATCCTCGACGTGGTCGTGGCCTGGGCGCTGTTGGTCGTCTTCAAACCGGTACACGAAGGCATCGCCACGCTCGCGGCCTGGCTCAGGGCGGTGTACGCGGGAGTGTTCACCGTTGCGATCGCCCAACTCGCCGCAGTGCCGCCTCTCCTTGACGCCGCCGAGCGGCCACAGGCATACACCACAGGCCAGTTGCACGCCGAAGCACTATTGAAGATCAACGCCTTCCATGAAATCTGGGATGCCGGCCTCAGCCTCTTCGGTCTTCACGTGGTGCTGCTGGGCTACCTGGCATACAAGTCGGGCTATGTGCCCAGGCTGCTGGGCGTCCTCCTCGTGATCGCCGGGCTCGGCTATCTCGTCGACAGCCTCGGCGCGTTCCTTGTCCCGGACTATTCGCTCGAAGCGGCCATGTTCACCTTCGTAGGCGAGGTCGCACTCATGATCTGGCTCCTGGTCAAGGGCCGGCACGTCACCGCAAGGAAGACCTCCCTAGTACGGAAGTGATCTCGTCGGATCCGTACCACAAAGTGGGTCGGCGCCCCAGCCCGCGGCAAGCCCCCGGCGTTATCGGCAGTGGAACGGGCTGATAAGAATGCGGAATGACCGGAGACACGACTGTGAGCGGCATTTCGATCGGGATTCTGGGCGGGACCGGAGATCAGGGGAAGGGGCTGGCGCGGCGGTTCGCGCTGGCCGGGCACCCGGTGCTGATCGGGTCGCGGAGCGCGGGGCGGGCCCAAGAGGCCGCTGAGTCCATCGGCTCGGGCGCTCGGGGAGCCGAGAACGCGGTGGTCGCCACCGAGGCCGATCTGGTGATCGTGGCGGTGCCGTACGACGGGCACAAGGCGCTGCTGGAGTCGCTGCGTACCGAGCTGGCCGGGAAGATCGTGGTCGACTGCGTCAACCCGCTGGGCTTCGACAAGCAGGGCGCCTACGCGCTGCCCGTCGAGGAGGGGAGTGCCGCCCAGCAGGCCGCCGCTGTGCTGCCGGACAGCCGGGTGGTGGCGGCCTTCCATCATGTGTCGGCGGTGGTGCTGATGGATCCGGCCGTGGAGAAGGTCGATCTGGACGTGCTGGTGCTCGGTGACGACCGCGAGGCGACCGACACGGTGCAGGCGCTCGCGTCGGTCATCCCGGGTGTGCGCGGCATCTACGGCGGACGGCTCCGCAACGCGTTCCAGGTCGAGGCCCTGACGGCGAACCTGATCTCCATCAACCGCCGCTACAAGGCCCACGCCGGAGTCCGCGTCACCGACGTGTGACGACCATCTAAGGGAGCCAGCCCGCGTCCTCGGCGATGCGGATGGCGTCGATCTTGTTGCGGGCGCCCGTCTTCGTGATCGCGCCCGTGAGGTGATTGCGCACCGTCCCCGCCGACAGGTGGAGGCGGGTGGCGATCTCCTCCGCCGACGCGCCACGGGAGGCCTCGCGCAGCACGGTGGTCTCCCGTGGGGTGAGGGGGCTCTCGCCGTACTCCATCGCCGAGGCCACCAGCTCGGCGTCGAGTACCCGGAGCCCGGCGGCGGTGCGCCTGATGGCGTCGGCCAGGCGGTGGCCGGGGGCGTCCTTGACCAGGAACGCCTCGATGCCCGCCCCGAGCGCGCGGCGCACCTGGCCGGGCTGGCCCATCGCGGTGAGCACCAGGATGCGGCACGACGGGAGCCGTTCGCGGAGCTCGGCGGCGGCGGTGATGCCGTCGATCACCGGCAGGTCGATGTCCACGATCGCCACGTCGGGCCGGCTCTTCAGGGCGGCGGGTACGATCTCGTCGCCCCGGGTCACCTCCGCGGCCACCTCGATGTCCGGCTCCAGACGGAGCAGGGCCGTGAGGGCGGCTCTGATCATGTGCATGTCCTCGGCCAGCAGAACCCGGATCACGCGGGCACCTCCATGGTCAGGCGGAATCCGCCGGTGCCCGTCGCGACCGCGCCGGCCGTCCCGCCCGCTTGGGCGGCCCGCTCCGCCAGTCCCGTCAACCCCCCGCCGGACTCGTGACCATCGTGATCGGCGCCGTCGTTGACCACCTCGAGCCGCAGCCGGTCCTCCGTCAGGGACGTGCTGATCGTGCAGGTGGTGGCGCGGCTGTGGCGCAGGACGTTGGTGACCGCCTCCCGCACGCCCCACGCCAGTGCCGCCTCCGACGGCTCCGGCAGCGCGGCGTCCACCAGATGCACCTGGCAACCGACCCCTGACGACTCCAGCAACGCCACCGCCCGATCCACCTCGCTCACCAGCGACAGCTCCCGGTATCCCCGCGCCACCCGCCGTACATCCTGCGCCGCCTCCCTGGCCACCTGCACCAGCTCGTCCACCTCGCCGCGCGCCGCGGTGGGGTCGCGGTCCATCAGGCGGGCGGCCAGGTCGCCCTTGAGGGCGATCGCTGTCAGGCTGCGGCCGAGCCCGTCGTGCAGGTCGCGGGAGATGCGCAGCCGTTCCTTGAGTACGGCGGCCTCGGCGAGCTCCGCCCTGGCGTGTGAGAGGTCCACGGTCACGCGGACGAACCGGACCATGGCGTAGATCATCGCGCCGGTGGTGGATACGGAGAGACCGTAGAAGAGGGCTAGAACCGGGTTGGTGGACCAGGCGAAGATCGAGCCGCCGTCCCACAGCGTCATCACGCCGACCAGCGGACCGCTCCAGCGCAGCGGCAGGAAGACCAGCAGGGTCCCGGCCAGCATCGGCGCCGACAACACCGACCAGCCGTAGGGCAGCAGGTATTCGGGTACATACGTGGCCAGCGCCTGCAGAACCACCGTGAGCGGGAAGAGCGGCGGCCGCTCGCCGCGCAGCCCGGCCCGCATGTTCAGGTAATGCGTCACGACGAGACCGATCACTGCCACGCTCGCCACCAACCCGTTGAACGGGCCGCTGGTGAAGTAGATGAGCCCGATGAGTGAGTACGCGACGGAGACGGTCGTGATCAGGACGCGGGCGAGCCGCTGCGCGGAGGAGGAGTTCATGTCCGGACTTATTATGACCGCCGGGGCTCCCACCGGAACCAGAGCCGGATCGCGACGACGCCGACGACCGCCCACACGGCCAGGTTCAGCGCGGGCAGCGCCACCTCGCCGGTCCTGAGGGCGTGCACGACGGCGGAGGTGGGCAGCAGGTCGAGTACGGATCCCACCCAGGCGGGCAGGGCCTCGCGGATCGGGCCCATCGCGCCGGCGGCGATCGCGGACACCACGAAGACGGGCATCGTGGTGGCGGCGGCCAGTTCGGTGCGCGGAATCACGGCGGTGTAGGCGACGCCGAGCGTGGCCAGGACGACCGAGCCGGCGACGACCGCCCCGGCGTACACCAGCGGGTTCGCGGGGAACGGCACGTCGGCGAGCAGGTTTACGGCCACGGCGCACAGCACGATCAGGATCACGGTCTGTGTGGCGGTGCTGGCGATCTGGCCGGAGAGGATCTGCCCGTCGGTCAGCCCGGTGGCGCGCAGCCGCTTGAGCACCAGCTGGTCGCGGCGCGTGGTCAGCGCCACGGCGACGTTCATGAACGCGGTGAGCGACAGCAGGATCGAGGCCATGCCCTGGGAGAGCTGGGTGGCGGCGGCCACCCCGTCGGCCGTCACGTGCCGCGCGAGCACCGGCAGGCCGACGCTCAGCCCCACGGGCGTGACCACCGAGGCGAGCAGCATGGCCCGGTCCTGCCAGAACAACCTGGTGCCGAGCCGGTAGGTCGCGGTGTAGCTCATCGGGCGCTCCTGGACAGGTCGAGGAAGAGGTCTTCGAGGGTGGCGGTGCGGACCTCCAGGCCCGCAAGGCGCAGGCCGCGTTCGGCCGCCCAGCTCAGCAGCGTCTGCGCGGCCAGGTCGGGGTCGGCCGCCCGGCACACGGCCGTCTCGCCCTCCAGCGTCACCGGGAGCGGCAGGTCGTCCGGTGCCGTCCCCGGCGGCAGCCGGAACGCCACCCGCCCGCTCCGCGCGGCGAGCGTCTCCGCAATTCCGCCGGACGCGACGATCTCGCCCCTGTCCATGATGGCCATCGAGGCGGCCAGCCGCTGCGCCTCGTCGAGATAGTGGGTGGTCAGCAGGACCGTGGTGCCCTGCCGGGCCAGGTCGCGGATGACGTCCCAGGTGTTGCGGCGCGCCTCGGGATCCATCCCGGTGGTCGGCTCGTCCAGGAACAGGACGTCGGGACGGCCCAGCAGCGCCAGCGCCAGGTCGAGCCGTCGCCTCTCGCCGCCGGAGAGCTGGCGCACCCGGGTGCCCGCCTTGGGCACCAGGCCGGCCAGCTCCAGCGCCTCGTCGCGGGGCCTCGGCGCGGCGGTGAAGTCACGCCAGATGTCGACGGTCTGCGCGACGGTCAGATCCGGGAAGAACCCGGCCTCCTGCAGCATGATGCCGGTGCGCCGCCTGACGGCCGCCCGGTCCCGCGCGGGGTCGAGGCCGAGCACCCGGCAGGTGCCCCCGTCCGGTTGCTGGAACCCGGCCAGCAGCTCGATCGCCGTGGTCTTGCCCGCGCCGTTCCGGCCCAGGAGGGCGAAGATCTCCCCCTCGGCCACCTCGAACGAGATGCCGTTGACTGCCGCGAAGTCCCCGTAGCGCTTCCTGACCTCTTCCACATGAATCGCTGTCATATGTACGACTATTTCGGGAGGTGCGGGTCGGCGCCCGTGAAGAATTCACGACTTCCGCGAGAGCTTCAGCAGCGCGTCGGTCACCCCCTCGGGATCGACGACCTGCTGCAGGTGCTCGCCGGGCGTCCGCAGCACGGGCCAGCCCCGCCCATGCGCCTCCTCGGCCACCTTGTCGTAGGGCGGGCCGTACCAGAGACAGGCGCACCTGACCGCGTCCCACCCGGCGGGGACGGGAATGGGCTCGGTGTAGTAGCCGAGCGGCAGGCGCGGCTGCTCCTCGACCACCGTGGCGCGCGCCGGCGGGTCGGGCAGCATGGCGGCCACGTCGTCGTCGCTCCACCAGTCGGTCCAGCGCGGCAGCACGCCGTCGTCGTCGGCCAGATCCCGCAGGAACGGCAGGAACGCCTCCTGCGCCGCCCGCACCAGCCCGTCACGGGGCGGGATGTGCGCGTCGGCGAACACGCACGACACCACCCGATCGCCCAGCCCTTCCTTGATCACCGGCAGGAAGAGCCCCGCGTTGCTGTGCGGGACCAGCACGATCGGCGTCTCGGGCGCGGCCGCGCGCACCGCCTCCACCACCTTCGGCCAGTACGGCGAGCCGCGCCGCGCCACGCCGGTCAGGTCGGGCACCACGGCGGCATAACCCCTGCGCCCCAGGGCCTCGGCCACCGGCGTCCACGTCGAAGGCCCCACTGACGGGCTGTGCACGAGCACGAACGTCACGTTCATGCTTCTACTTTCGCGCAGGCGACGACCCTGACACACCGCTGTCAGCTATCGGCGGACTCAGACGATCAGCGTGTGGCGGGCGGCGGGCTCGTGGGCGCCGTCGTAGGAGCGCCAGGCCCGCGCCAGCCCGGCGACCGCCTGCGACAGCTCCTCCTCCGGGAACAGGAAGTGCAGCCGCGTGTACTCGGCGTGCCCGCCGAGCGGGTCGAACGAGCGTCCCGGCGGCACCGCCACGCCGTGCCTGAGCGCCACCTGCGCGAAGGAGTCGGCATCGCCGCGCGGCAGCCGTACCCAGATCGTCTGGCCGCCGCGCGCGGGCTCGAACTCCCACGCGGGCAGGTGTTCGCGCAGCTCGGCGCAGAGGTGGTCGTGGCGCGCCCGCAGCGTCCGTACGCGCGCCCGCCTGATCTCCGCCAGCCGTCCCACCAGCGTGGCGGCGGCGAGCTGGCCGAGGAACTCGCCCCCCAGATCGTGTACGGCCCGCAGCCGGGCCAGCCGCGAGACCAGCGGCGCGGACGCCCGGATCCAGCCCACCCGCAGCCCGCCCCAGACCAGCTTGCTCAGCGAGGCGATCGTGATCACCTGCTCGCCGGATCCGTACGCGGCCAGCGGCGGCGGGGTCTCGCCGGAGAAGCAGAGCTCCGCGCATACCTCGTCGTCGATCACCGGTACGTCGTACTCGGCGGCGAGGGCGGCCAGGCGCCTCCGGTCAGGCGATTCCATGATCGAACCGGACGGGTTGCTGGCGGTCGGCACGGCGTACACCAGGGCGGGCCGTTCGCGCATCGCCTCGGCGGGGACCGGGGCCAGCGTCACCGGGCGGACGGCCGCGGCGGCGTGCCTGAACACCTCCAGCGCGCCCGGGTACGTCGGCGACCCGGTCAGCACGGTGTCTCCCGGCGAGACCAGCAGGCCCGCGAGCAGCGTCAGCGCCTGCTGGGCGCCGTTGGTCACCAGGATCTCCCCGGCGGTGGTGGGCACACCGCGTTCGCGGTAGTAGGCGGCGACGGCCTCGCGCAGGACGAGGGCTCCGGCCGGTTGGTAGCCCAGGTCGCGCAGGCCGACGAGGCGGGTGGCCGCCTCCTGGTACGCCTCGATCAGCTCGGATGGCGGGATGTCGGGGGCGGCGCAGGTCAGCAGCTGGACACCGTCGGGGGGATTGAGGATGTGCATGAGCAGCGGGTTCGCGACGACGCTGTCCGTGGAACGGGTAGAAGGCAGGTCGCAGTGTGCGACGCGGGTGCCGCTGCCCTGGCGGCGCGTCACCCGGCCCTCCTGCTGGAGCAGGTCGTAGGCGGCGACCACGGTGCCCCGGCCGACCGCCAGCCGCTTGGCCAGCACCCGGTCGGGCGGCAACTGATCGCCGGGTGGCAGCACGCCGTCGTCGATGAGCGCCCGCAGGCGGCCGGTGAGCAGCAGGTAGAGGGGCCCGCGCCCGGACGCCCAGCGGCCCAGCAGGTCGACGAGATCATCGAGATTGGCCCCATTCATGGACCAATTCTCCACCATTGGATCTGACAATGAGCCAGATTCCAGTACATCCTGAGTGACATGAGCGAACTGCACCCCGAGACCCGAGCCGTGCATCTGCCCCAGCCATCCGTCGAGGGCAGCCGTCCGATCACGATGCCCATCTACCAGACGTCCGGCTTCGTCTTCGACGACCCGGCGGTGATGGCCGACGCGATGGGCCGCCCCGACGGCCCGTTCGTGTACGGGCGCTACAGCAACCCCACCGTTCGAGCGCTGGAGCTGGCCGTCTCCGGTCTGGAGGGCGGAGTCGCCGCCCTGGCCACCGGCTCCGGCATGGGAGCGATCAACACCGTACTGCTGGGCCTGCTCAAGCCGGGCGACCACCTGATCGCCCAGAAGGCCCTGTACGGCGGGACGGCCGGGATGATCAACGACCTGGTCGCCAGGTTCGGCATCGAGGTCACCTACGTGCCCGAGGACGACCCCGCCGCCCTGCGCGCCGCCGTGCGCCCCGAGACCAGGCTCGTCTACCTGGAGACCATCGCCAACCCGATCGCCCAGGTCGCCGACCTGCCCGGAATGTGCGTTGTCGCCCGGGAGCTCGGCATCGTGTCCGTCGTGGACAACACCTTCGCCACGCCCATGCTGTGCCGTCCTCTCGAACTGGGCGCCGACGTCGTCGTCCACTCCACGACCAAGTACCTGTCCGGGCACACGGACGTGGTGGGCGGCATCGCGGTGTTCGCCGCCGAGGAGCTGTACGAGAAGGCGTGGCGCTTCGCGACCAAGCTGGGCGCCTCGGCGGACCCGTTCGCCGCGTGGCTGACGCTGCGCGGGATCCAGACGCTGGCGTTGCGCATGGAACGCCACTGCGCCAACACCCGCCTGCTCGCCACCCGGCTCGCCGAGCATCCGGCGGTCGCCGCCGTGCACTGGCCGGGTCTGCCGTCGCACCCGTCGTACGAGCTGGCGGCCAAGCTCCTGCCCGACTTCGGCGGCGTGTTCGCCTTCGACCTCGTCGGCGGCCGGGCCGCGGGGGAGAAGTTCATGGCCTCGATCAAGCTGGCCCTGCTGGCTCCCTCGCTGGGCGGCGTCGAGACGCTCGTCATGCACCCGGCGACCACGTCGCACCTCGGGCTCAGCGCCGAGGAGCTGGCCAGGCACGGGGTCAGCGAGGGCACGGTACGGATCGCCGTGGGCATCGAACATCCCGAGGATCTGTGGGCGGACATTTCCCAGGCGTTGACATAGGGCTTAGGGAATTAGGAAAATGCCTAAATGCTTCGGAGGGAGATCTCGATGACGGTGACGTACGAGGACGTGACGAGCGCGGCCGAGCGGATCGGCGGGCATGTGCTGCGTACACCGGTGCTCGAGATCTCTCCCGGGCTGTTCTTCAAGCTGGAGCAGCTGCAGCACTCGGGCTCGTTCAAGGTACGGGGGGCGTTCAACCGCATCCTGTCGGCCGGTGAGCTGCCGCCGAGCGGGGTGATCGCGGCCAGCGGCGGCAACCACGGGCTCGCCGTCGCCTACGCCGCCAGGGCGCTGGGCGTCCGGGCGGAGATCTTCGTGCCGGAGGTGACCAGCCCGGTGAAGGTGGCGGGGCTGCGGCGGCTGGGCGCGGAGATCAACCAGATCGGGGCCATCTACTCGGAGGCCGCGGAGGCGGCGGCCAAGCGGGCGGCGGAGACCGGGGCGCTCACGGTGCACGCCTACGACCAGCCGGAGGTCGTGGTGGGACAGGGAACCACGGGTCTGGAGCTGATGGCGCAGACGGGCGGGGTGGACACGGTGGTGGTGGCCGTGGGCGGCGGCGGGTTCGCCGCGGGCATCACGGTCGGTGCCGCTGCCCTTGGAGGGAGCGGGCCGCGGATCGTCGCCGTCGAGCCGGTGCTGTGCCCGACTCTGCACGAGGCGCTCCGGGCGGGCCATCCGGTTTCGGTGCAGGTCAGCGGTGTGGGAGCAGACGCGCTGGGCGCGAGCCGGCTCGGCGGCGTGGCCTTCGACGTCCTGTCCCGGGCGAACGTCCAGAGCGTGCTCGTGTCCGACGACGCGATCGTGGCCGCCCGCCACACCCTCTGGGAGGAGCACCGGCTGGCCACCGAACACGCGGGAGCGGCCGCGTACGCCGCGCTGCTGTCCGGGGCGTACGTGCCCGCCGACGGCGAGCGGGTCGCGGTCGTGGTGTGCGGCTCCAACACCGACCCCGCCACGCTCGCCTGACGCCGCCGTTCCAGGCGCCCGGCGGGCCGGGCACCTGGAGGGGGAGCGGTCAGTGAGGGGGAGCGGTCAGTGAGGGGGAGCGGTCAGTGAGGGGGAGCGGTCAGTGAGGGGGAGCGGTCAGTGAGGGGGAGCGGTCAGTGAGGGGGAGAGGTCAGTACTGCGTCGCGTCGTGTACGTCGAGCAGCGGCTCCTTGACGCCGTCACCCGAGTCGTCGGTCCAGTTGGAGTTGCCGGTGGCGATCAGCTTGCTCCGCACGGCCAGCGCCCCCGCCCGGGTGGTCGGCTTGCGGGCCCCCGAGGTGAGGATGCCGGCCGCGCCCGCGACGTGCGGACTGGCCATCGAGGTGCCGCTGATCGTGTTGTAGCCGCCGTTCATCCACGTCGAGTAGATGCAGGTGCCGGGTGCGGTGATCTCGATCGTGGCGCCGAAGTTGGAGTAGAACGCCGAGGTGTCGTCCTGGTCGGTCTCGCTGCGGCACGACAGCGTGCTGCCGCCGAGGCCGCCCGCCAGCCCGTCGTTGTCGGTCAGCGCCGAGACGGTGACCACGTCGGGGTGGTTGGCCGGGAAGAACGACGAGGCGTTCGCGTGGTTGTTGCCCGCCGCGACGACGACCACGATGCCGGCGTTGGTGGCGTTCGTGATCGCGGTGCTGATCGCGCTGCTCGTGCATCCGTTGCAGCCGAGGCTCAGGTTGATGACCTCGATGGTGGAGGCGCGGGCCACGACCCAGTTGAGCCCGGCGGCGATGGCCGACAGGGTGCCCGAGCCGGCCGCGTTGAGCACCTTCACCGCGTGGATGCGGGCAGCCGGGGCCACGCCGACGGAGCCGATGGTGTTGTCGCGCGCGCCGATGATGCCCGCGACGTGCGAGCCGTGGCCGTTGTCGTCGGTGCCCGTGTTGTTCACGCAGACGCCGGTCACGCAGTTGGTCCGGGCCACCACGTTCAGGTCGGGATGGGTGTAGTCCACCCCGGTGTCCACGACGGCCACGTCCGTGTTGATCTGGACGTCGTCGACGCCGTCGATGTCCAGGTTCGGGTTGGACGGGGCGAAGATCCGCCGGACGCCCGTCGGGACCGTCTGGGCGAACGCCGTGACGACGGCGTCCTTCTCGACGGTGAGCACGTTCGGGGTCTGCCGGAGCTTCTCGGCGGCGTCGGCGGTCAGGGTGGCGGTGTAGCCCTTGAAGGCGTCCTCGTAGACGCCGATCAGGTGCCCGCCGTACCTGCTGACCTGATCCTGGGCGGCGGCCTGCGTGCCGGCGCGGATGTTGGGGTTGAGCTGCACGATGTACGTGCTGGTCTCCGGCGCGGCGGCCGAGACGGGGAGTGGCGCCGCGGACAGGGCCAGCGCGCCGACGAGCGATGCGAGCATCAGGGTGCGTGGTCGCATGACAGGTGTGAACCCTTCCTGGGTATTGGACGGGGATCACTGAAAACATGAGTCAGAAGCACGCTCGCGGCCATACGTGGAGGACACGTATTGCGACTACTTAGTGCGTTTCACGTCGTGCCGGCGTTGAGCTGCCTGCGTGAGGTGAGGCCGAGCTTGCGCAGCGCGTTGGCGATGTGCACCTCCACCGTGCGCGGTGACAGGAACAGGCTCTCGGCGATCTCCTTGTTGGTGAGACCGTCGGCGGCCAGCCTGGCCACCTCGTCCTCTCGCGGGGACAGCGTGCCCTGAGGCGCGGCCGGGCCGTCGAGTCTGCGCCGCAGCCGCCGGCTCGCCGCCGGGGTGATCGTCTCCGAGACGGCCTGCCTGGCCAGCGGCTGGCGCAGGCCGTACCTGCCGGGCGCCCACTCGCGCAGCAGGCCGCACCGCACCGCCTCGGTGAGGCCGCGCTCGCCCTGCTCGGGCGGCACGCCCGCGACGCCCGTCAGCACGTCCTCGCACACCGGGTGCTCGACCTGGGAGGCCGCCTGCACGATGTGGCGCGCCGCGCGCGGCAGCGCGGCCAGCTTCACCAGCACGGCGTCGCGCAGCGCGGGCGGCGTGCCCGGCTCCTGGCCGTCGGCCAGCATGCGGGTCAGCTCCTCGATGGCGCGGGGTACGCCGCCGGTGAGCGGCCACAGGTCGGCCGAGCCCGGCAGCAGGTGCTTGACCAGGAGCGCGGTCTCGGCGGCGGCGAGCGGGGCGAGCGCGATCTCGGCGTGGTCGATCCGCGGTGGCAGGTGCGCGAGCAGCTCGGTCACCGGATGGCTCAGGTCCTCCGTGCGGTACGTGACCACCAGGTTGACCCCGTCGGGCAGGCAGCGGGCCAGGAACGCCAGCAGCTCCCTGGTCCCCGGATCGACCCAGTGCACGTCCTCGACCACCAGCGTGATCGGCCGCAGCGAGCCCAGCAGCGACAGCACCGCCCTGAACAGCCGATGCCGTTCCACCATCGCGTCCTGGATCGGGGGCGGGGTGGGCGGCAGCAGGTGGCCGCATTCCGGGAGGAACGGGCGTAACGCCCCGGTGATCGGGTTGAGGTCGCGCAGCGGGCGTACGTCCCGCAACGCCTCCACGACCGGCCCGTACGGGAACCGCATGGGGTGGCAGCTCCCGACGAGCATCGGCTGGCCGGTGAGCTCGTGCAGCAGCCGGGTCTTGCCGACGCCCGCCTCGCCCTCGATCAGCAGGACGAGCGGGGGACGGCTCAGGGCGTCGGCCAGCTGCCGGAGTTCGTGCTCTCGTCCCACGAAAGGCATGACGCGCACCCCAACCCGGCCGGACTATAAGCTGTCAATAAACTTTTTCCCATTTGTCGGGGTGTGTCCAGGGGAATGGCCGTGGCCGGTCACTGGTCGCTCGTCACGTCACTCGTACGAATGACCGGCCTCCGGGAAGGCGCCCGAGGTCACGTCGGCCGCGAAGGCGCGGACGGCGCGGTCCATCTCCGTGGCCAGCTCCGAGTACTGCTTGACGAACTTGGCCGGGCGCGGGGTGAGCCCCATGAGGTCCTGCCACACCAGCACCTGGGCGTCCGTGGCCGGTCCCGCCCCGATGCCGATCGTCGGGATGGCGAGCGAGGCGGTGACCCGTTCGGCCAGCTCGGCGGGCACGCATTCGAGCACCACCGAGAAGGCGCCCGCCCGTTCGAGGTCCTTGGCGTCCGACATGAGCTCGTCGCCCGACTGGCCGCGCCCCTGGACGCGGTAGCCGCCGAGGACGTTGACCGACTGCGGGGTCAGCCCGAGGTGCCCCATGACCGGGATGCCCGCCGAGACCAGCAGCTCGACCTGCGGCAGGACGCGCCGGCCGCCTTCCAGCTTGACCGCGTGCGCGCCGGCCTCCTTCATGAAGCGCGCCGCCGTCTCCAGCGCCTGCTGGGCCGAGCCCTGGTACGAGCCGAAGGGCAGGTCGGCGACCACGAGGGCGCGCGCGGAGCCGCGGACGACGGCGGCCGTCAGCGGCAGCAGGTCGTCGACCGTGACGGGCAGTGTGGAGTCGTAGCCGTAGACGACCATGGCCGCCGAGTCGCCGACCAGCAGGACCGGAATGCCCGCCTGGTCGAACACGCGGGCCGTCATCGCGTCGTAGGAGGTGACCATGGGCCACCTCTCTCCGCGCTCCTTGGCCGCGATCAGGTCGCGGACGGTGATGCGGCGGCCGGTGGCGCCGCCGTACAGAGTGGTGGAACCGTTCGTTGTGGTGGAAGAGGACATGGCAACCCTCCGGTGAAGTCTCGAGGCGCCCCTGTGGCGTACCCGGACCCTTCCGATGATGGCACGCGGCCGACGGCGCACGGCGATAACCAGTGGCGGAATTGTCGGTGCCGCTTGCCACAATGGACCTGGAGGTAAGCAATCAACATGGCTCTCGACCCTTACAAGCGGCTGTTCCGGCTCCCCGGCGTGCGGACGTTACTCCTGGTGGGCCTGATCGCCCGCATCCCCACCACCGCGACGGGCATGGCGTTGACGCTCTATGTCGTCAACGGCCTGGGGCTCGGCTTCGGGCAGGCAGGGCTGGTCACCATGGCCAGCACCGTCGGCATGGCCGTCGGGTCGCCGCTGACGGGCAGGTTCGTCGACAAATACGGTCTGCGGCCGGTCCTCACCGTCACCACCGTCGCGCAGGCGGCGTTCTGGGCGGGCGCGTGGGCGCTGCCGTACGCGGGGCTGGTCGTGGCGGCGGCGGTGGCGGGGCTGCTGGGGCAGCCGGTGTTCAGCGTGATCAGGCAGTGCCTGGCGGCCATGGTGCCGGTCGAGCACCGCAGGGCCGGCTTCTCGCTCGACTCGATGCTGGTCGAGCTCGCCTACATGGTCGGCCCGGCGCTGGCCGTGGCCGGGATGACCACGCTCGGCAGCGGGCCGACGCTGGCGGCCATCGCGGTCGGGCTGACCGGCTCGGGCGTGGCGCTGATCGCGCTCAACCCGCCGACCCGCTCGGCCGAGGAGCTGAAGGCGCCCGCGGCGAGGGTGCCCCGGCGGCAGTGGCTCACGCCCGCCTTCGTCGCGCTGCTGGGCACGGTGGCCGCGGCCACGTTCGTGCTCACCGCGACCGAGCTCGCCCTGGTCGGCACCATGGAGCACGCCGATCAGACCCCGTGGATCGGGCTCGCGGTCTCCATCTGGTGCCTTTACTCGCTCGCCGGCGGCTTCGTGTACGGTGGGCTGTCGCGCGGCGTCTCGCCCCTGGCCCTCATCGCGGGCATGGGCCTGCTGACCGTTCTGGCCTCGCTGGCCGGTGGCGACTGGTGGTGGCTCATGTTGGCCCTGCTGCCCGCCGGTGTGCTCTGCGCCCCCTCGCTGTCCTCCACGGTCGACACCGTCAGCCGCTGGGTGCCCGCGGGCGCCAGGGGAGAGGCGATGGGCTTCCACGGCACCGCCCTGCTGATCGGCGGGGCGCTCTCCGCGCCGATCGCCGGGGCGATCATCGACGCGCACGGCCCCGCCTGGGCGTTCGTGGTGGCCGGGCTCACTGGGGTGGCGATGGTCCTGGTCGCGCTGCCGTTCTGGCGCCGGCGGCCCCAGCCGATCGCGGTGCCGGCCGAGGTCGCGGAGCCAGTTGTCGCCACGAGTTTACCCTTACGAAACGAGTCCGTTGCGTATCGGAATAAGCTTGCGATACGGTAGCGTTGCGAAACTCAAGCGTATCGAAATTAAGGTGCTTCCATGGATGCGAACACAGGACACCCACGCCGCTGGCCCATCCTCGGCGTGCTGGTGTTCAGCCTGCTGGCGGTCGTGCTCGACAACACGATCCTCAACGTGGCGATGAAGACCATCGCAGACCCCAACCTCGGTCTGGGCGCGACCCAGAGCGAGCTGGAGTGGGCGATCAACTCCTACACGCTGGTGTTCGCCGGATTGCTGTTCACCTTCGGGGTGATCGGTGACCGCACCGGACGCAAGCGGATGCTGTTCATCGGCATGTTGATGTTCGGCCTGGCCTCGCTGGCCAGTGCCTACGCACAAGATCCGATGCAGCTGATCCTGGCCCGGGCGGCGATGGGCATCGGCGGCGCGGCCATCATGCCCGCGACCCTGGCCATCATCTCCAACGTCTTCCCGCCGAGCGAGCGTGGCAAGGCCATTGGCGTCTGGGCCGGTGGCGTCGGCCTGGCGGTGGCGATCGGCCCGATCACCGGCGGCGTGCTGATCGAGCACTTCTGGTGGGGCTCGGTCTTCCTGGTCAACGTGCCGATCGTGATCATCAGCATGATCCTCATCGGCACGGTCGTGCCGGAGTCGCGTGACCCCAAGCCGTCGAAGCTCGACCCGATCGGCGTGGTGCTGTCCATCATCGGCCTGGTCGCCATCGTCTACGGCATCATCCGCGGCGGCGAGCTGGCCACCGTGGCCTCCGCCGAGGTGCTCACCCCGACGCTGATCGGTGTGGCGGTGCTGGCGGCGTTCGTCTGGTGGGAGCGGCGTACCGACCACCCCGCCTTCGACGTGCGTAACTTCGGCAACGTCCGGTTCTCCTCCGCCATCGGCATGATGGGCATCGTCTTCTTCGCGATGATGGGCGGGATGTTCTTCCTGACCTTCTACATGCAGATCGTGCTGGGCTTCACCCCGGTGCAGGCGGGCGCGCTGATGATCCCGTTCGCCGCGGCGCAGCTCATCTTCGCGCCGCTCAGCCAGCGGGTTAACCAGCGCTTCGGAGCCAAGCTCTCCTCCGTGGTCAGCATGCTGGTGGTAACCGCGGCGCTCACCAGCTACGCGTTCCTCGACCAGAGCACGCCGATCGTGATCATCGAGATCATCTTCTTCGTGCAGGGCGCCGCGATGGCCAACATCATGCCTCCGGCGACCACCGCCATCATGGAGGCGCTGCCCAGGGAGAAGGCCGGTGTCGGCTCGGCGATGAGCAACACCGTCCGCCAGATCTCCGGCGCGCTCGGCGTGGCCGTGCTCGGCTCGGTGCTGTCCTCCAGCTACCGGGGCGAGATCGCGCCCGCCCTGTCCGGTCTCGGCCTCCCGGCCGACGCCCAGCACGCCGCCGGTGAGTCGATCATGGCGACGGTCGGCGCCGCGCACGCCCTCGGCCAGCACGGGCAGGCGCTGATCCAGCCCGCCTTCAACGCCTTCCTCCACGGCATGCACACCACGGCCCTGGTCTCCGCGGTGATCGCGCTGCTGGGCGTGCTGGTCGTGCTGAAGTGGATGCCGGGCAAGGCACGCGCGGTGCAGCAGGTGGAAAAGAAAGAACCAGCGGTAGTGTGAGGCCGCGATGACGATCCAGGAATCCACGACGGCCCGTCCGGCGGGCCGTCCGCGCAGCGAAAAGGCCGAGAAGGCGATCATCGAGGCGACACTCGACCTGATCGCCGAGGGCATGGGCGTGTCGGAGCTGTCCATCGAGGCGATCGCCTCGAGGGCGGGCGTCGGCAAGACGACCATCTACCGGCGCTGGTCCAACAAGGAGGACCTGGTGGTCGACGCGCTCGCCACGCTCAGGGCACCGCTGCCGCGGCTACTCCAAGAGTCGGTGCGCGACGACCTGATCGTCCTGCTGGAAGTGATCCGTAAGGAAGCGGGCGAGTCCCGGGGCCGGTGCGTGATGAACATCGCGATGAGCGAGGCGGATCGCTACCCGCGGCTGATGGAGCGCTTCATGAAGCGCGCCGTCGAGCCGCGCAAGCTGGCCATGCGCGGCACGCTGGAGCGTGGCGTCGCCTCGGGCGAGCTGAGGCCGGACCTCGACATCGATCTCGCCATGGCCATGCTGTCCGGGACCATGATGCACCACACCAAGTGGGCGCCGGCCGGCGACCTGCCCGCCGACCTGCCCGCGCGGATCGTCGACGCGGTCATAGCGGGGATCGGGCCCAGGGCTGAGATCAGGCCTCAGGGTTGAGATTCGGACGGCCGGGAGATTCTCCCGGCTGTTTTGATCTTGGCTCTAGGCAGAACATGAGTCCTGTTCTAGCGTCGCGGCCATGCCCCCCATGCGCAGGTTCGCCACCGTCGTCGCTTTGAGCTCGTCCCTGCTGCTCCTGCTCGCCGCCCCAGCGCTGGCCCACGAGGAGCGCCCGGTCACGCTGCCCGACGGTTCGGGCACCTTACCCGTCTTACGCAGGGCGGAGCCTGATCTGCTGGTCTGCAAAACAGACGCGGACGACTTCGCCCGAAGAATTGCGACGTTCCCGGAACCCATCAAACAACGCAACCTCCACCTTTTCGCGAAATGTCGGGACAAGGGGGTGAGGGATCTGCAGGAGGCCGTCGACAAGGTCGACCGGCCGGGCATGACCATCGCTGTACTCCCCGGTCTCTACCAGGAAGAGCCCAGCCAGGCCGCCCCGACCGGCGACTGCGCCCACCTCCCGGCCCGCTGGTCCACCTGGGGCTACCAGATCCTCTCCTTCGAACAGCAGCAGCGCTGCCCGCACAACCAGAACCTCGTCGCCATCCTCGGCAAGAAGGACCTCCAGATCGAGGGCACCGGCGCGTCCCCCCTCGACGTGATCGTCGATGCCCAGTACCGCAAGCTGAACGCCATCCGCGCCGACCGCACCGACGGCGTCTACTTCAGGAACCTCACCGCCCAGCGCACCACCTTCAACTCCCTGTACATCCTGGAGACCGACGGCTTCGTCATCGACCAGGTGCTCACCCGCTGGAACGACGAGTACGGCTTCCTGACCTTCGCCAGCGACCACGGCCTCTACACCGACTGCGAGGCGTACGGCAACGGCGACGGCGGCCTCTATCCCGGCAGCGCCTCCAACCTCAACAACGGCCGCGGCCACGAGGTCACGCGCTACGCCATCGAGATCCGCCGCTGCAAGAGCCACGACAACGCGCTCGGCTACTCGGGCACCGCGGGCGACTCGATGTGGGTCCACGACAACGAGTTCTACGACAACATGGTCGGCGCCACGATGGACAGCCTCTGGCCCAGCCACCCCGGCCTGCCGCAGAACCACGCCACGTTCGAGAACAACAAGATCCACGACAACAACAAGGACTACTACGAGTACACGCGCAACGGCACCTGCGCCAAGCCACCGGCCCAGCGCGGCTACGAGCAGGGCGTGGTCTGTTCCCAGACGGGCGCCCCGCCGGGCACCGGCGTGCTGGTCGCGGGCGGCAACTACAACGTCTTCAGGAACAACCAGATCTGGGGCCACAACCGCGCGGCCTTCGGGCTCTTCGGCGTCCCCGCGTTCATCAGGGGCGAGAACGACCTCGCCAAGCAGGCCGACACCTCGAACTTCAACCGCTACGAGGGCAACGTCTTCGGCGTGAGCCCCACCGGGGAGCGGCGCCCCAACGCACTGGACGTCTGGTGGGACGGCCAGGGGACCGGCAACTGCTGGCAGGCCGACGTGGGCCGATCCTCGCCGGCGGTGCTGCCGGTCTGCGCGGCCAAGGCGCCCACGCTGTCGGGTGGCTCAAGCCGCTGGCTGGCCGAACCGGTGAAGCTCATCAAGCTCTACCTGTGCGCCGACTTCAGCGCCGCGCAGGCGCGGCTGCCCGCGGGCTGCGACTGGTTCGGCGCCGTCGGCCTCGGCAAGGTGGAGGCCCAGCTGGCTTTGGGCGGCTCGGTGGCGTTCGCGCTGCTCGCGGTCCTGTTCTGGCGGCGGACCGGCCAGGCCGTACGGCGGCGCAAGGGCGATCCGGCGGCCAACGGGGTGCCGCCGGCGATGGCCGCGCGCAGCGAGTACCGGCACCGGCTGGTGGTGGCCGGGAGCCTGTGCGGGTTCCTGGGTCTGGCACTGGACGTGGTGGCCGCCGCCACGGGCGGCACGCTGGTGGCGGCGCTGGCGCTGCTGCTCATGGCGGGCTGGTGGCTCTGCCTGGGCGCGGCGCTGCGGCGGGGGCGGCCGGTCTTCGGCTGGCTCACGATCGTGCTGGGGCTGCTGGCCGCCGCGGACGCGTTCGACCGGGTGGTCTACCTGATACCGGTGATCCCGCTGGGGCCCGGCTGGATCCGGGGGCTGCTCACCGGGTTCTGGGTGCTCTGCGCGGTGGTCGTCCTGGCGCCCAGGCGGGGCGGGAGTACGGCGGAGCACGCGTCGGCCGAAGCCGAGGTGCCGGCGTGAGCGCTCGCGTGAGTGCTCGCGTGAGGCGGGTCGTCGTCGTGGTGGCGTGGGCCTCGGTTGGTGCCCTGGTGTGTACGGTGGTGGCGGGGTGCGGGCCGCTGTCGCAGACCCACCACAATCCCGGCAACAGCCACGAGGTCTCCACGGGACGGCCCAGCGCGCGGCCGAACGCGGAGATCACCATCGCCGGGGGCAAGGTGAGCCCGCCGTCGGGATGGCTGGAGGTGACCAAGGGGCGGCCGGTCAGCATCACGGTGACCAGCGACGTCGCGGACGAGGTACACGTGCACGGCTACGACCTCAAGGCCGAGCTGCGCCCCGGCGAGCCGGTGACGCTGCGGTTCACCGCGGACCTGACCGGCGTGTTCCAGGTGGAGACGCATCGGAGCAAGCTCGTACTCACCCAGGTGGCGGTGCGATGACAGGCGCCACCGGGACGGCCGGCGTGCTGGCGCATGGGATCGGTGGTCGCAGCGATCTGCCGATTCCGCTTTTCTACGCCTATGCCGGGGCATTCGCCGCGCTCGTGGTGTCCTTCCTGGCGCTCGGGCTGCTCTGGGCGGACTCCCGTTTCCACGGCGATCGGGCGGGGCGGGTGCTCCCGTTGCGGCCGCCCGCCCGGCCGTCGCGGGTGCTCACCCTCCTGGCCGTCGCGTACACGCTGGGCTGGGTCGTGGCCGGCCCCGCTGACGGCAACGCCGGGCCATACCTGGTGTATGTGCTCTTCTGGGTCGGGCTCGTGCCCGCTTCGCTGCTGTTCGGGCCGGTGTGGCGGGTGCTGAATCCGTTCCGGCTGCTGCCCGACCGGCCGCGCGCGCCGCTGCCGCCGCGGCTCGGCTACTGGCCCGCCGCCGTCGGCCTGCTGGCGTTCACCTGGATGGAGCTGGTCGCGCCCGAGCCCGCCGCGCCCGCGACGCTACTGGTCTTCTGCGGCCTGTACGGCACGGCGCAGCTGGCCGGGACCCTGGTGTACGGCCACGCGTGGCTGTCCAGGGGCGACCCGTTCGAGGTGTACTCGACCCTGATCGGCCATCTGTCACCCCTCGGCAGGCGGCCCGACGGCAAGCCGGTGCTGCGCAACCCGTTCGACGGCCTGGACGCCCTCGAACCGGCCCCCGGCCTGGTGGCCACCGTCTGCGTACTGCTCGGGGGCACCGGCTACGACGGCTTCTCCTCGTCGCCCGCCTGGCTGAACGTCCTGCAGTCCGGCTCCCTGGGCAAGGCCGGGCTCGGCACGCTCGGCCTGCTGGGGGCCATCGCCGGGGTGGCGGTGCTGTACGGCGCCTGCCTCGGGCTGGCCGGACTGATCGGCGGGACCAGGGGACTGGCGCCCCGCTTCGCCCATTCGCTGGTGCCGATCGCCATCGGTTACCTGATCGCGCACTATTTCTCGCTGCTCGTCATCGAGGGCCAGCGCGCGATCATCCTGTCACTCGGCCTCGACGCCTCGGTGGACCAGAACGTGGTCAGCCCGGCCACGATCGCCACGGTCCAGGTGCTGGCCATCGTGATCGGGCACGTGGTGGGGGTGGTCGCCGCGCATGACCGGTCCGTCCGCCTGCTGCGGCCGGACCGGGCGGTGGCGGGGCAGATCCCGCTGTTCGTCCTGATGATCTGCTACACGATCGGCGGCCTCACCCTGCTCTTCGCCTGAAGCGCTCTTCGCCTGAAGGGCTCTTCGCCTGAAGGGCTCTTCGCCTGAAGGGGCTTGGGTGCTGCGGCGTTCGCAGGTGCGAGTCTGGTCACAATGCCCCCAGCCCGCGCATGGCGATCTCGACGGCCCGCCGGCCCGCCTTCAGGTACTCCTCTTCCGACTGGCCGTGCAGCTCCCCGCAGGCGCGCGTCGCCGCTTGGACGGCGCCCAGCAGGGAGCCGAGCGCGGCCGCCGCGCTGATCGGGTCCAGCTCGTCCGGGAAGGCCTTCAGGAACGCGCCCGCGATCTTGCTCTGCAGGTCGAACAGCACGTGCAGGGCCCTTCGCCTGTACGGCCGGGACGGTCATGAGCAGGTTGCTGTAGACCTCCATCCGCTCGCGTGTTCGAGCGGTTCCCGACGCTACGCCTGGACGTACCGCCCGAGGAGGTGCCCTTGCGCACCGACATGATGATCTACGGCGTGCACCGGCTCCCGGTCACCTGGGACGTGGTGTGATGCGCATCGACGTGGACCCGGAACGCTGCTGCGTCGCGGGCATGTGCGTGCTCAGCGCTACTGAAGTGTTCGACCAGCGCCCCGACGACGGGTAGTGGTCCTGCTCGACCCCACGCCGCCGCCCGAACTCCACGCGGCCGTCCGCGAGGCCGCGCTGCTGTGCCCGGCCACGGCCATCGCTTTGACGGAGGAGCCGTGAGCGGCGTGCTCATCGTCGGCGCCTCGGCCGGCGGGCTCACCGTGGCGGAGGTGTTGCGGGCCAAGGGGTACGCCGGGCGGATCCGGCTGGTCGGACCCGTATCCGCCCTATGACCGGCCACCGCTGTCGAAGGAGGTGCTGGCCGGAGCCTGGCCCGCCGAACGCGCCATTCTGCGCGACCCCGCCCGGCTCGACACGCTCGGCGCCGCCTCCCGTACGGTGGATCTCGACGAGGGGCGAACGCTGTCCGGTCGCCGTTCCTGCGGGACCTCGTCGGCGTGCACACGTCGCGTACTCAGGACCTCGTCGGCCTGCACACGTTGCGCACTCTCGACGACGCCCTGGCCCTGCGCGAGTCTCTTCGCGCGCAACCACGTGAAGACCTGAGGAGAGATCACTGGGCAGGCCCGCCTGGCATGTCGTGGCGCGGGCGGTCTTCGGGCGGTCTCGGGACGTTCGTCGGGCGGTTATGGAGTGGACGAGCGGCTCAGGTGTCGAGTCGGTACAGGCGGAAGAAGTCGTTGTCGACCGGCAGCACGGTGCACCGGGCGAAACCGGCCTCACGTGCCCACTCTCCGACGGTCTCTGCGCGCAGCACCGTGCCCGTGGCCGCCGAGGGCTTCTCGGCGAGTTGTGCCGGCAGGCAGTGTGTGACGCTCCAGCCGTACATCATCCGTTCGACCTTGTCGCCGGGTGCGCTGAAGCGGTCGGCCACCCGCTCGTCCACGATGAGGACCGTGCCGCCAGGGGTGAGGGCCGTGTGGACGGCTCGCAGCACCTGGACCGGCTGGGGGAGGTCGTGCAGGGCTTCCAGAATGAGCACGAGGTCGTACGGGCCGGTGTCGGGCAGGTGCTGGGCGTCGGCGTGCAGGAACCGCACGCGTCCTTCGAGATCGTCCCCAGCGGCCTGGTGGCGGGCGTCGGCGATCGAGGCCACGTCCAGGTCGAGGCCGTCCACCCGCCGGGGAAGGCGCGGGCCATCGCCAGGGTCGACCATCCCTGTCCGCAACCGACGTCGGCGAGGTGCGGGTGCGGCGCCGCCTCCAGGCGGGCCACGACGTCCGGCATCGCTGCCAGCCAGTCGGTGGGCAGTTCGTGGGTGAAGGCGGGGCGGTTGATGTGGCCCTGGCCGTGGCGGAAGGCATGACCGTAGTCCTGGTAGGGAATGCCGTCACCGGTGCGGTAGGCCTGCGCCACCCCGGTCAGGACGCCGCCTATCCCGGCGAGCATGTGGGCCAGCGGCGCCACATGCGCGGGGTCGTCGACGTGTGTCAGCACACGCGCGTACGGGGGGTCCAGGCGGTAGCGCCGCTCCCCGTCGGCGGCCTCGGGCAGGTAGACCGAGAAGAGCTCAAGGGCGCCGATGGTGCTGTCCAGCAGGCGTTCGACGAGCTGATCGGTACGGGCTTCCGGGCTGGCGCTGGTGTCGATGTTCAAGGCGTCCATGGCCGCCTCTTTCTCCTCAACGACGTCATGGCAGAAACGTCGCCTGCCCGAAGACCCGCCGGTATGCGGGATGACACGTACGCGAAGACGCATTTTGGGGTTTGGTTGCCGGTCGGCGACCGCCGCGTACTTCGGGCGAGCCGGAGGCGACCTGCCCTTTGCCCGTCAGATCCCTCTACCTGGATCGGCCCACACTTGGTTGGTGGGAGCAAGTCGATGGCCACGCCGGTGTGTCAGTGACGTAGAAGCGTCAGGCTCGTCTGGTCGCCGGCGATGGTGAGCTGGGCTTGGCCGCCGACCGGAAAGGTGGCCAAGGGGTTGGTATGGCCGACGTCGATGTTGGCCAGGACGGGGATGCCGGTCAGCGTCGGCTGGGCGTCGATGATCTGTTCCAGCAATGGGCGGGTCATATTGCTGGCGCGCTGGAACCGTCCGATCGCCAGTCCTCGAATCCTCGCAGCGTCGGGAAGCTGCAGCAGCGAGGTCAGGTTGCGGGCGAAAGTCGCCGGCTGCGACTCGAAGTCATCCTCGATGATCAGTATCGCGTCGTCGAGGGATGGCATGAAGGGGGTGCCCTGCAGCAGGTTGAGGGTGCACAGATTGCCGCCGACGATTCGCCCCTCGGCGACGCCGGGCCGGATCGGCCACCATCCCTCGTTGGGTGTCAGCTCGCGCTTGTCCTGGTCGAGGAACCAGAGATCGTCACTCCAGTGTGTTGCCGGGGTCAGGGTGATCGAAGCGGTGTCGAACATGACCGAGGTGAACCAGCGCAGGGTCTGTTCGAGGTGGTCTCGCATCCCGAACGTCGACCAGTGCGGGCCGGAGTAGGTGACCAAACCGGTGCGGGCGAGGATGGCGTTCTGCAGCGCCGTGATATCGGAGTATCCGCACAGGATCTTCGGGTTGGCGCGGATCAAATCCCAGTCCAGGTACGGCAGTAGCTCATTGGAGTTGTAGCCGCCGATGACCGTCAGAATCGCCGCGACCGATGGGTCCGCGAATGCCTCGTGCAGATCGGCGACCCGTGAGGCGATGCTGGAGGAGTTGAACGCGTCTCGCTCGTCGACATGGCTGCCATAGGAGAGCGTCAGGCCGAGCTCGGCGAACCGAGAGTCGATGATGTCGGTGTGGTCGTGTTCCATCACGAACGCGCGGGACACGGCCGGCGCCACCACCCGTATGACGTCGCCATCGGTCAGCTTGGGAGGCAGGATCACATCCATCATTGTCGGATTGTATGGGGCAAGGTTTCAGCTCGGGAGCGTTGCGGGAGGGCCTGGCGTGACCGATGGTGCCGGTAGCCTTGCGCCCCCTCTATTCCCGGTCAGGGAGGTACTGGTGTGCTCTCCCTCGCACGGCCGAGGCTTCCTACGGTGGATGTCATGACCACCACTTCTCTCCAGTTGAACAACGGCGTCGTGATGCCGGCCCTCGGCTTCGGCGTCTTCCAGTCGTCCCCGGAAGAGACCGCCGCGGCGGTCGAGACCGCGTTGAAGACGGGCTACCGGCACATCGACACCGCTGCCGCGTACCGCAACGAGCGCGAGGTGGGCGAGGGCATCCGCCGTTCGGGGCTGGACCGCTCGGAGGTGTTCATCGAGACCAAGGTCTGGGTGAGCGACTACGGGTACGACCAGACCTTGCACGCCTTCGACAAGGCCGCCGGGAAGCTCGGTGTGGAGCAGATCGACCTGCTGATCCTGCACCAGCCGGCGCCGAAGGCCTTCGATAAGACCATCGCCGCCTATCGAGCGCTCGAGAAGCTCCTGTCCGAGGGGAAGGTCCGCTCCATCGGGATCAGCAACTTCATGCCCCGGCACCTGGCCGAGCTGATCGAGCACACCGATGTCGTGCCCGCGGTGAACCAGATCGAGCTGCACCCCTACTTCACCCAGCCCGAGGTGCAGCAGGCCGACGCCGAGTACGGCATCCTCACCCAGGCGTGGTCGCCCATCGGCGGCATCACCTTCTATCCCGGCTGGGGCAACGAGGACCGCAAGAGCACGCTTACCGATCCGGTGCTGCGCGAGATCGCCGACGCGCACGGGAAGACGCCGGCACAGGTCATGCTCCGCTGGCACCTGCGGCAGGGGCGTTCCGCCATCCCGAAGTCCGTCAATCCCGCCCGCATCGCCGAGAACTTCGATGTGTTCGACTTCGAACTGTCGGCCGAGGAGATCACGCGCATCGACGCGCTCGACACCGGCGTACGCGTCGGTCCGGACCCCGACGAGCGGGACCCGCTCAGCCTGGGGATCGTCATCCCGGAGGCGTAAGCGCCGCTTCGCCTGACGACCGGGCAACGCTCGGAGCCGGCCAGGGGGCCGCTTCATCAACTCCGGTGATTACTCCAGCCGTAGCCGTGGTCTCTGAGGCTGTCTGCGGCCGGCGGAAACCCAGGTGATCTCGGTGCGCCCTCTGGGTAGAGTCGGGCAGTGCCCGACGAGTCCGGACGGCTTGCGGTACCTGCTCGGCCGGGCCAGGTGGGAGGCCGACCTCGCTGTGATCCGCGCCGGAGTACCAGGCCCATCTGCTCGCCGAGGAAGCGCACATAGGCGGGTATCGCGGCGATGGCTGGGATCGGCACGGCTCCGGCCAGCCACATCAGGAACGTATGGCGATCGACCCGCCTGCGGGACTCCTCTTCTCGGGCCGGCTTCTCTTTCTGCATCCGGAGACGTGCGGCGGTGCGGGCACGGGAACGTGATGGCATCGGTGGTTCTCGTCCGGAGGGAAGGGGCGAGACCAATGACAACATGTCGTCGCTCACCGCGCTACTGCAATCACGAAAAGTGAGAATGAGTCGGGAGGTGAGCGAGCCGCAGGGCGTAGTGGGGTCCGCCCAGGAGTCTTTCGGGGCTGATGGGGTTGCGGGTGATCAGGTGCTGGCGTTGGCCAGATGAAGGTCGCGCACCAGGTCGATGAAGTCCACTAGCGCGCATTCATGACGGCTCTGGCTGGTGGAAAGAGGTGTCGAACTGGCGTGGGGCCGGGGGAGCGCGAGGGGGCTGGCAAGCCCCCTCGCCCAGGGGGCGAAGCCCCCAGTGAGGCTGCCCGAGCACAGCGAAGACCATGCCTGTCGGGGGGTCGAAGGGGGCGGTAGCCCCTGGGAGGCGCTGCCCGAGCCATGAGCGCGCAGCGCCCCCGTGACGAGGACCATGCCTCAGGAGGTGGTTTCGCGCCACCTGTTGGTGATCGGGAGGCGGCGGTCGCGGCCGAAGTTCTTCGGGGTGATCTTCGGGCCCGGCGGGTATTGCCGGCGCTTGTACTCCGCCGTGTCCACCAGCCGGATGATGCGCGTCACCAGGGCGGGGTCGTGGCCGGCCGCGATGAGCTCCTGTACGCCCATGTCCTTCTCGACGTAGTCGTCGAGCAGCCGGTCCAGCACCTCGTACGGTGGCAGCGAGTCGGTGTCGCGCTGGTCGGGCCGCAGCTCGGCGCTCGGCTCCTTGGTGATCGAGTTCTCCGGGATGGGCCGCTCGGCGTCGAGGCGGAACGACGGGTCGCCGTGGGCGTTGCGCCAGCGGGACAGCTCCCACACCATCGTCTTCGGTACGTCCTTGATCGGGGCGAAGCCGCCCGCCGAGTCGCCGTACAGCGTGGAGTAGCCCGTCGCCAGCTCGCTCTTGTTGCCGGTCGTCAGCACCAGGTGGCCGTGCTCGTTGGACAGGCCCATGAGGATCGTGCCGCGGACGCGGGCCTGAAGGTTCTCGGCGGCCAGCCCGGACAGGTCGATCTCCTTCTCGAAGGCGTCGACGATCTCGCCGATCGGCACCACCTGGGCGTTGATGCCCTGCCTGCGTACCAGCTCCTCGGCGTCGCCGAGGGAGTGGTCGGAGGAGTAGCGCGAGGGCATCAGCACCACGTGGACCCGCTCGGGCCCGATCGCGTCGGAGGCGATGGTCGCGGTCAGCGCCGAGTCGATGCCGCCGGACAGGCCGAGGATCACCGACTGGAAGCCGTTCTTGACCACGTAGTCGCGTACGGCGAGCACCAGCGCCGAGTAGACCTCCGCGTGGGGGTCCAGCCGCTCCGCCACCCGGGCGGGCACGGGCTCGCGCGGCTCGACCGGGTCGGACGACAGCACCAGGCGGTCCACGGTGATGGTGGAGCCGTCGCCCGCGTCGTACGAGAACGACCCGGTCTCGGCGGTGGAGACCGGAAGGTCCAGGTCCACCACGAGCAGCTCCTCACGGAACTGCCCCGCGCGCGCCACCAGCTCGCCCGCCGCGTCCACCACGATCGAGTCGCCGTCGAAGACCAGCTCGTCCTGCCCGCCGACCTGGTTGACGTAGACGAGCGCGCACCCGGCCTCACGCGCCCTGCGCGCGCACAGCTCCAGGCGTACGTCGTCCTTCTCCTTCTCGTACGGCGAGGCGTTGGGCGCCACCAGCAGACCGGCACCCGCCTGGCCCACCACGGCCACCGGGCCGCCCTCCTGCCACAGGTCCTCGCAGACCGCGATCGCCACGTCGACCCCGTGCAGCCGGAAGATCGGCAGCCGGTCGCCGCGCACGAAGTAGCGGTATTCGTCGAACACCCCGTAGTTGGGCAGGTGGTGCTTGGCCGTGCGGACGACCACCTCGCCCCGGTGGAGCACCGCGGCGGCGTCGAGCGAGGCCCCCTTGGGCTGGCCGATGCGCGGCGCGAGCCCCGCCCGGTCGACGTAGCCGACGACCACGGGCAGCTCGCCCAGCCCTTCCTCCCGCAGTCTGAGCGCGACCTCGCCCAGCGTCCTGATGCTGGCGTCCACGAAGGACGTACGCAGGACCAGGTCCTCTACTGGATAGCCGGTGAAGAACATCTCCGTGAAGACGACCAGGTGCGCGCCGCGCTCCGCGGCGTCGCGGGTCCACGTGAGCAGTCGGTCGGCGTTGCCGGAGAGGTCGCCTACGGTCGGGTTCGTCTGTGCCAGCGCGATACGGAGTTGTGCCACAGAGGTCAGCCTAGTACGGCGCCGTTTTTATCGTCCAAGCGACGAGAAGTGGGTTGTCTCACATGCCTTCCTGGAGGGCGCGCCGCCTGATCGCCGGGCCGAGCGCCAGCATGGCCACCGCGGACAGGAGCCCGACGCCGCCCACCGTGAACCACAGGGCCTGCGGCCCCACGTCCAGCAGCGCCCCACCGGCCAGCGGCGCCAGCACCGAGGCGACCGCCCACGCGAACCCGAACAGCCCCGAGTAGCGCCCCCGCAGATGCGCGGGCGCCAGCGCCGCGACGACGGTCCCCGCGATGCCCGCCGTCATGATCTCGCCGGCCGTCCAGACGGCGATGGTGACGCCCAGCCAGACGGCATCGGTGACGAAGGCGGTGAGCGCGAACCCGGCTCCCGTGATGGCCAGTCCCAGCGCGAGCGTCCTGGCGGCGTCCAGGCGGCCGATCCAGCCGGACACCAGCGGTTGCACGATGACGATCAGCACTCCGTTCAGCGCCATCGCCACCCCGAACTCCCCGGTGGACAGTCCCGCCTGCTTGACCATCGCGACCGGCAGCATGGTCACCGTCTGCAGGTACACCAGCGCCTGCCCCAGCACCACGAGCGTGAAGGCGACCATCACCCGATCGCGCAGCACCACGCCGAACCCGCCCGCCGACTCCCGCTCGGCCGTGCGGGTCTCGGGGACCGCCCGCCAGACCAGTACGGCGAAGACCACGCTGCTGACGGCGTCGATCCAGAACAGCCAGCCGAACCCGAGCTGGGCCAGCCACCCGCCCGCCGTCATCCCGACCGCGTAGCCGAGGTTGATGGCCCAGAACAGCAGCCCGTACGCCCTGGGTCGCTCCACCGGCGAGACCAGGTCCGCCACCAGGGCGTTGGACGCGGGCCGGTAGGCGTCGACCACCAGCCCCAGCGCGAACATCGAGGCCGTGATCGCGGCCAGGGAGGTGCTGTATCCCAGCGCCAGCATCGCGGCCGCGGTGGCGAGCATGCTGCCGGACAGCGTGGCCCGCCGCCCGATCCGGTCGGTCAGCCACCCGCCGAGCAGCTGCGAGATCAGCGACCCCGCCCCGAACACGGCCATCACGAGTCCCGCGCCCGCCACCGAGACGCCCCTGGCCTGCGTCAGGTAGACGCCGGTGAACGGCATCACCATGGTGCCCAGGCGGTTCACCAGCGTGCCGCTCCACAGGGCCCAGAACGGCCGGGGGAGCCCGCCCACCTGGGACCTCAGGAACGACCGCTTCTCAACGACAGTGCTAGTCACGGACCAAGACTGATCGTTCGCCTTTGGTGGCCGCGAACGATTTAGGGCACACTAAAAGGTATGGCGGTGACCTGGGTGATGCGGCCGGAGGACGTCGCGCGGATCAGGTTCGCGTTCTCCCCGATGTGGGAGCTGGTCGCCAGCCTGCGTACGCTGCAGGATCCCGCCAGGCAGTCGATCCACCTGCCGTGGATCAAGTGCGTGCGCCCCCGCCTCGCGGAGCTGGACCTGACCGAGTTGTTCGCGCTCGTCCCGCCGAGCGGCTATCTCGCCGACTTCATCACGCCGCCGCCCGACACGCCGCTGCCGGACTTCACCGCCGAGCTGGATCGCGTACGGCTCACTCCGCCGGACCGGGCCCGCGCTGAGGCGGCCCAGGTACAGGGAGCGGACCGGGCGGTGATCGAACGGTTCATGGCCGATCCGGCGGCGGGCGTGGCCCGGGTCGCCGACGCGCTGCGGGCTTACTGGGAGACGTGCTTCGCCGAGTTCTGGCCGCGGGTCTACGGGCTGCTGGAGCGCGACGTACTGCGCAGGTCACGGCAGCTGGCCCAGGGCGGTGCCCGCGAGCTGTTCGCCGCGCTCGATCCGGCCGTGGAGTGGACGGGGGAGCGGCTGCACATCGACCGGCCGTGGTGCACCCTGGAAGGGCTGCACGGTGACGGGCTGGTGCTGGTGCCGAGCGCGTTCTACTGGCCGTCGGTGGCCGTGATGTCGGCCCCGTACCAGTCGATGCTGGTCTATCCGGTGCTGGGCGTCGGGACGCTGTGGGAGCAGGGCCCGCCGCCCGCGCCTGAGGCGCTGGCGGCGCTCATCGGGCGCAGCCGGGCGCGGATCCTGCTCGCGCTGGCCGAGCCCAGCACGACCTCGGCGCTGGCCGGGCGCATGTCGCTCACGCCCGGCGCGGTCAGCCAGCACCTCGGCGTGCTCAGCGGCGGCGGGCTGGCCGTCGGGATGCGCGTCGGCAAGCAGGTCGTGTACCGCCGCACCGCCGCGGGCGACACGCTGGCCGCGAGCACACCCGCGACGGCCGCTCCCACGTCCGCAACGCCCGCCATCGCCGGTCGTCAGTTGTAGCGGGTGGACTCCAGGAGCCAGTCGAGGTGGGCGCGCGGCGCGGCCAGGTAGGCGCACGCCACCTTGCTCACGTCGCGCGCCAGGCTGGGCGTGAGCGTGTCGAGCGGCAGGCGCCGGGCCGCCTCCTGCATGTCCTGGCAGCGTTCGGCGATCCGGTCGAGCACCCAGGCCGTGGCCTCCGGCTGGTCCAGGCCGAGCTGGTGCATCACGACCACGACGAGGTTGTGCCCGTCGCCGCGTTCCTTGGGCAGTGACGCCACGTCGTTGCACCAGGCGGTGACGTCGGTGCAGGCGTCGACGAGCTGCTGCCACGGCTCGCAGGCGTGCACCCACGCGGGCACCTCCACGCGCAGGCACGGCTCCACGAGGTCGTAGAGGTACGGGCCGACGGTCCCCCTGCGCAGCGCCGGATACTGCTCCAGGGTCGGTATGCGGCCCGTGGCGCGGTTCTCGGCCTCGATGCGGCAGGCGTCGTGCTGACGCCGCAGATTGGCCGCGAACCTGGTCCGCCACAGATCGCTCATCCGGGCACTGGTCACCCGCCACAGGTCGGCGAAGGCCGCCTCCAGCGGGTGGGCCGCGCCGCCCGCCAGCAGGCCCTGGAAGACCTCCAGCCGGCCCGGCCCCTCGTCGAGCTCGTCGTCGAGGTTGAACAGCCAGGTCAGCCACTGCGCGAACAGCGCCGCCGCGGCCGCGTCGAACTCGGCGAACGCGCGGCCCGCCATGCGGTGGAACCCCACACCGGGACCGGCGTGGAGATGGGTCCGCCGGGCCCAGTCCAGGACGGCCGCCTCGATCGCGTACACGGCCGGATGCATGCGGCAGGGCTCCGCCATGGCGGGCACCCGCTCGGTGAGCACCAGCAGCGTGGTGGCGGCGGGCGCCCCGCGGCGCGGCCCGGGCGCCAGCGGCTTCCACTGGAGCATGGACCGCAGGGCGGTACGCACCGAGGTGATCACATCGGTACTCATAGGGGGCCAAAGAGCCAGTTGCCCGCGGCGCTCGGGTCGTCACCGACGTAGTACTGCCGGGCGGCCACGATCAGCTCGTCCACGGTCAGCACGCCCTTGCCCGCCCGGTCGAGCCGGTCGAACGCCTCGTCCACGTCGTCGTAGGCGGTGCCGAAGGCGCTCAGCAGCGTACGGAACTCGCGGGGCCCGATCAGGCCGTCGCCGTCGTCGTCGCACAGGTCGGCCACGGCCGCCGTGGCGGGCCGGAACACCGGCTCGTACAGGTCGCCCTCGACGAACGCCGCCATCATCCCTTCGCGGAACTCCTCCCGCAAGATCTGGGTATCGGCGTCCCGGCCGAGCACGCCGGACAGGGTCGACCAGATCCCGTCGAATCCGTCGACGAGATCGCTGCCGGTGACCGAGGTTGGGGACTCTCCGAATCCCACCAGGAGCCGTGCACCCAACCCCAGCAGGTCCTCCCGCTCGATGACGCCCCCGCCGCCCGCGTCGATGTGGTCGAAAGCCCTATCAAGCTTGTGATTGAGCAGGTCGATAGCCACCAATGCCTCCCCCGAGACTGACTGCGTGATCACGATAGGTGCGGCCGGGCTCTTTGTCAGCGAGGCTCGCACCGGGACCCCACGTAACGTGTGCGAAACACGGACACGGCATCCTGATAGGGAACTCAGTACTGTCTTCGCTAGGGGATGCTTTGGACCGCCAGCAGGAGTTCGTGCTCCGCACGCTCGAGGAACGCGACATCCGGTTCATCCGGCTCTGGTTCACCGACGTTCTCGGCTTCCTGAAGTCGGTGGCGATAGCCCCGGCAGAGCTCGAAGGCGCCTTCGCCGAGGGCATCGGCTTCGACGGCTCGGCCATCGAGGGCTTCGCCCGGGTCTACGAGGCCGACATGCTGGCCAAGCCGGATCCGGCGACGTTCCAGATCCTGCCGTGGCGCAGCGAGACGCCGGGCGCGGGCCGCATCTTCTGCGACATCCTCATGCCGGACGGCTCGCCGTCGCACGCCGACCCGCGCTGGGTGCTCAAACGCACGCTCGCCAAGTGCGCCGACATGGGCTTCACCTTCTACACCCACCCGGAGATCGAGTTCTTCCTGCTGAAGAACCGGCCCGAGCCGGGCCAGCGCCCCGAGCCGATCGACTCCGGCGGCTACTTCGACCACACCCCGCACAGCTCGGGCCACGACTTCAGGCGCCAGGCGATCATGATGCTGGAGTCGATGGGCATCTCGGTCGAGTTCAGCCACCACGAGGGCGCGCCCGGCCAGCAGGAGATCGACCTGCGCTACGCCGACGCGCTCACCACGGCCGACAACATCATGACCTTCCGGCTGGTGATGAAGGAGGTCGCGCTGGAGCAGGGCATCTGGGCGTCCTTCATGCCCAAGCCGTTCACCGAGCACCCGGGCTCCGGCATGCACACCCACATGTCGCTGTTCGAGGGTGATCGCAACGCCTTCTACGAGGCCGGTGCCGACTACCAGCTGTCCAAGATCGGCCGCTCGTTCATCGCCGGGCTGCTCAAGCACGCCGCCGAGATCACCGCCATCACCAACCAGTGGGTCAACTCCTACAAGCGCCTCTGGGGCGGCGCGGAGGCCATCGCGGGCCAGGGCGGCGAGGCGCCCTCCTACGTCTGCTGGGGCCACAACAACCGGTCCGCGCTGGTACGAGTGCCGATGTACAAGCCGCACAAGGGCGGCTCGACGCGCATCGAGTTCCGCTCGCTCGACTCGGCCTGCAACCCCTACCTGGCCTTCGCGCTGATCCTCTCGGCCGGCCTGAAGGGCATCGAGGAGGGCTACGAGCTCCCGGCCGCCGCCGAGGACAACGTGTGGACGCTCACCAGCGCCGAGCGGCGCGCCCTGGGCATCCAGCCGCTGCCCCAGTCGCTGGACGAGGCCATCGCGGTCATGGAGCAGAGCGAGCTGGTGGCCGAGACGCTGGGCGAGCACGTCTTCGACTTCTTCCTGCGCAACAAGCGCTCCGAGTGGCGCGACTTCCGCCGCCAGGTCACGGAGTTCGAGCTCGGCCGCTACCTGCCGGTGCTGTAGACAGCGTGGAACCGCGTCGACGTCGTCAAACGGCGTCGACGCGCCATCCCTGGTGGAGCCGGCGCATCACTGTGTCCCGAGCGTCGGCTCGGGTGGTGGTCACTGGAACGCGTAGCACTCCACTTCGGCTCGGCGATACGACAGGTGCTTGGCCACGGAGTCCCGCACGCATGCGCGTTCGTTCCTGCTCAGCTGCAACATGCCGCACACGGTCACGCTGGAATAGGTGCGGCAATCCAGCGAGGGGTCGGCCTCCCCGACGCGGTAGTTCGCCCTGACCGTCGCGCGGCACTCCGAGCGTGCCTGCGATGTGTTGGCGTACCTGCACTGATGGATCAGGACCTCATACTGGGATTCGCTGACCTGGTGCCGGTCGCCATCCCAAGCGGGCATCGTTCCGAACATGGGGAGCAGCCACAACCCGGCGGCGGCGATGATGAATTTCATGGCTTCCCTCCAACACGCGCGAGGCACTGCCGGGGAGACGTCGCAGTCACATCACCTGCTGAACTACCCCCGTCCGGATACTTCAGTCGCAGATCATGACCTCGTGGGGGCCGACCGGCCGCAGGCCTGAGGCCGGCCGGGAACGCGCGGTGCCACGGGCCGGTCTCGTCGGAGGCCGAGGGGTGCCGCGTCGGTGGATCAGAAGTACTTCGAGGTCAGGTCCGTCGTCGGCCAGGTGGTGATCTTGACGGCGTTCATCTGGTCGTCGATCACGTCGAAGTCCGGCGTCCCGGTCTCCTCGCGCCGGTTGAACACCGCCGCGTAGCTCCACCCGTTCTGCAGCCGCGCCAGGTACGAGAACGTGCCCGGCATCGAGCCGTTGTGCCAGGTGTTGAGGTGCCCGGTCACCTGACGGACCCACCAGCCGCCGCCGTACCAGGAGCCGGAGGAGGTGACGCCGGTCTCCGGCTTGGCGAACAGCTTGGCGATCGACGCCGAGCTCAGCACCGTGCCCGGCCGGTCGAAAGCGAGCGTCCAGCGGACGAGGTCCACGGCCGAGGCCAGCCAGCCGCCGTTGGCGTCCTGGTTGGGCATGTTGAAGCCGCCGTACGGGTACGGCACGACGGTGCCTGACTCGTCCATGACGGTCTTGTTCGTGTACTGGGACTGGTACATCACCTCGCCGGACACGGCCTCGGTCCTGAGGCTCTTGCCGAGGCGCATCCGGGTGATGCCGAGCGGCTTGAGCAGCTTCGTCTTGACGTACATCTCGTACGACATGCCGGACACTTTTTCGATGATCCGGCCGAGCAGCAGGTAGCCGTAGTTGCTGTAGACCATCTTCGAGCCGGGGGCGAAGTCGAGCGGCCGGCCCGTGGCGTACTTGATGATCTCGGCGTGGCCGATCGGCAGCGGCACGTCCAGCGCGGCCGAGATCGTGTGGTCCAGCCAGAGCTGGTCCTGCTTGGAGGTGTCACGGTCCCAGCCGCCCAGGTGCTGCATCAGCCGGAGCACGGTGACCTGGTTCATCCGGGTGTCGGCGGGGGTGAGGCCGAGCAGCGTGGTCACCTTGGCCGAAAGGCTCAGCTTGCCGTCCTGCACCAGGCGCATGATGGCGGCGGAGGTGATGTTCTTGCTCAGGCTGGCGATGCGGAACAACGACGTCGGAGTGACGGCGGGGATCGCCTGGGCGCCGGTGCTGTAGCGATAACCGCGGGCCAGGACGATCTTTCCGCTCTTCATGACCGCCAACTGGGCGCAGGAGATCTCGCGTTCCTTCACAAAGGTCTTGATCACGTTGTCGAACCCGGCCAAGGAGGCGGGAGCGGTCCCCGACGTCTCCACCACCGGCACAGGGGCGGCGAGCGCCGGCCGAGCCGTCATCGCGGCGGCGGGTACGGCGACGGTCCCCGCCTTGAGCAGGCCCCTACGAGTGAACATTGTCACTTCTGACTCCAGGTAACGTCCGTGCAAAGTTGGGCCCGTATCTTACGGACATGGAGGATCCGGCGCAGCCCGGGTCGCCCGCTGGGAAGTTCTACGCCCCCGCGAGGGTTATGCGGTGGGCAAAGACCCCGTCGGGGTGTGGGAAACTGATCGTCCGTTAAAATCGGCTCGTTCCAAAACGACGTTTCGGATATTTCGCCATATGGGCGATGTTGGAGGGTGTGGCATGACGACGGCTGCCCTGCAGACCGTGCTGACCGTTCCTGAGCGTTTCAGGGGCCCGGCTGGAGTCGCCAACGGCGGCTGGATAGCCGGCACCATGGCGGAGGCCTTGGGCGGCGACAGATCGGCGGTCGAGGTCACGCTGCACGCGCCCACCCCGCTGGAGACCGACCTGTGCCTGGAGCACGTCGCCAACACGGTGTCGCTCCACGAGGGCGACAAGCTGCTGGTCGAGGCCATCCCGGTGGCCGAGGACCTGACGGCCCCCGAGTTCGTGCCGTTCAACGACGCCGCCCGCGCCGAGGCCGGCTTCCCCGGCTGGCGAGGCCACGCCTTCCCCGAGTGCTTCGCGTGCGGGCTGCGCGAGCCGGGTGACGGGCTGCGGATCTTCCCCGGCCCGGTCGAGGGGACCGACCTGGTGGCCGCCGGGTGGCGGGTGCCGTTCACGGTGGCCGACGAGGACGGCGTGCCCGCCTCCGTGGTGGGGGCGGCGCTCGACTGCATCACCGGCTGGGCCCACTTCAAGCCCGGTGAGTCGGCGCTGCTCGGGCGGCTGGCCGTACAGATCCATGGGCGGCTGTACGCGGGCGGGGCCTACTCCGTCGTGGCCCGCGCGACCGGCCGCGAGGGGCGCAAGCTCTTCGGCGAGAGCGCGATCTACGAGGTGGACGGCACCCTGGTGGCCGCCGCCCGCGCCACCTGGATCGCTCCCCGCGAAGCCTGAGATTCAGAATCCGGACGTGAGCCGGTCGGCGACGACCGACGCGCAGCGCTCGTCGAACATGATCGTGTAGTGGTTGCAGCCGGGGATCACCTCGTCGGTGAGCCCCGGCAGGCGCGCGGTCCACGTGGCGGCCAGCGCATCAGGCAGCATGCCGGTGTCCTGGTCGAGCAGCCCGCGCGGCGCCCTGAGCAGTGAGAGCGGCGCCCTGATCGCGCTCAGCGCCGCGCCGATGCGCTCCGACTCGGTGAGCATCCACCGTCCGTCCTCGCGCACCGCGTCACCGGCCACGCGCGAGCGCAGCGCGCCCTCGGTGCCGATCAGGTCGTAGCGTACGTACGCCTCGGCGTCGGCGTTCCAATTGTCGAGGAAGGCCGGGTGCGCCATGAAGAAGCCGACGTACGCCTCCGGCGTCGGGAACGTCCGGCGCAGCCGTTCCATGGCCGGTCCCAGGGTGGCCTCCAGGACCTCGTCGGGATCGGCGCCCTCGGGCATCGGCAGCGGGAGGCCGCCGTCGACCAGCACCACGCGGGCGAAGTCGCGTTCGGCACCGGCCAGCGCGGCGACGTAGGCGCCCATGGAGTGCCCGGTCAGCACGGCCTCCGGGCCCGCGCCCACGTGGTCGGCCACGCGCAGCACGTCTTCCGCGTGCTGGGTCAGGCCGTACGGGCCGGGCAGCGCGGCGCTGTGCCCGCGACCGCGCAGGTCCATCGCGACCAGAGACCAGTCGGCGGGCAGCAGGCGCGCCACCGTGGCCCAGGCCATCAGCGAGGCGGTGATCCCGTGCACCGCGATGATCAGGCGTGGTCCGGTGCCGAACGTGGCGACCCGCATGCCGTCGACCTCGTCGAGTCTCATAGCCGGATCCTAGGGACAAACCTTCTCGTAGGGCACTCCTGGCACGAAGCTTCGCCGCTCGCCGGGGCCCGATCGGTTCCTCCATGGGCAGGGGAGCTTGGCGAAAGTTTGGGTGGATAAATTACTCCTTATGAGGATTACGGTCATTGAGCATGAGGCAGACGCGCCCCTCGGCTACCTGGGTGACTGGCTGGGGCCGGTCTGCGACGTCGTACGGCCGTACCTGGGCGAGGAGGTTCCCGCGCGTGCCGCCGACGGCCTGATCGTGCTCGGCGGGGAGGCGGCCGCGTGGGAGGACGATCGCTGCCCGTGGCTGCCCGCCACCCGCGACCTGCTGGCCCGCTCCGTCGAGGACGGTACGCCCACGCTGGCCCTCTGCCTCGGCGCGCAGCTGATGACCCTGGCCTGCGGCGGCACCGTCGAGCGGGGCGGCGACGGGCTGGAGGTGGGCGCCTGCGAGGTGGTCGCCCTGCCCGCCGCGGCGGCCGATCCGCTGCTGTCCGGTGTCGGTACGGCCCTGGCCGTCCAGTACCACCAGGACGTGATGGCCCGGCTGCCCGACGGGGCGGTGCCGCTGATGACGGGCAGGCAGTACCCCAACCAGGCGTACCGGCTCGGCGCGGCGGCCTGGGCGATGCAGTTCCACCCCGAGGCCACGCCGGAGATCTTCACCTCGTGGACCACGGCCTCGGGTCTCGGCTCGGCCGGCGAGCTGAACGCGGCGGTCGGCGCGGCCGAGGATGCGCTCGTCGCCACCTGGCGGCCGGTGGCGGAGGCGTTCGGGCGGCTGGTCGCCGACAGGGCGCGGTCGGACCTCGACCGGGAGCCGGTGAGGGTCACCGGCGGCCGGTGCGGGGCCGGCTGAGGGCGTGGGCGAGTGCGTGGACGCCGCCCAGGACGAGTGGCAGCGCGGCCAGCCCGGCCAGGGCCGACCGACCACCGGCTGTCGGCACATCCGACGCCTTGAGCCGCCGCCACGCCCACACCGTGAACGGGATCACCACCACCGGCGCCGTCACCACGCCGGGCGTGTAGCCGCGCGCGACCGCCGACTGCACCAGATGCCCCACCCCGTGCAGCCCGAACCCGGCCAGCACCGCCTGGAACGCCGGGCTCCGTCCCCCGGTGCGCGCCCCCATGGCCGACGCCCCGGCCACGACGCCGCCCATCAGCCCGATCGCCACGGTCACCTGCCGCTGCGACATCTCCAGCCGCCGCCACGCGACCCGCGGGTAGCGCCGCTCCAGCTCCGGCCGGTTCTCGCGGGTCCAGCGGGCCATCGTGGCCAGCTCCTCCGCGTCGTGCGCCACCCAGGCCGCGAGCAGGCCCCACGTCACCGTCGCCGGCACGCCGTCCATCTCAACCCCCTAAACGCAACGCAACGTTGCGTTCCACTTTAGGCTTCGGAGGCGGTGGGCTGTCAAGATGGAGGGGTGCCGAGGATCGAGTCCACCGCCGCCCGCCTGGCCAAGCTCGGCTTCGCCGACGGCGCGCGGGCCGCGACCCTGGTACGACAGTCGGGGGCCGATCTGGACGACCTGCTCAAAGGACTGGTGGCCGTGTCCGATCCCGACCTGGCGCTCGCCTCGCTGACCCGCCTGGCCGAGCGCGAGCCCCGCGTGCTCGAGACCCTGCGCGCGGACGAAGATCTCCAGAGCAGGGTGCTCGCGGTGCTCGGGGTGAGCGCCGCCTTGGGTGAGCACCTCGTACGCCATCCCGAGCAGGTGGGGCTGCTGGCCCTGCCCGAGCTGGGAGACGCGCGGACCGAGCTGCTGCGCGCGGTCGGCGCCGAGCCCGAGGAGGACGAGCCCACGGCGTCGGATCCCGACGCGCTGGTGGCGCTGCGGGTCGCCTACCGCGGGCGGCTGCTGCATCTGGCCGCGCGCGACCTCACCGGGCAGATCGGGCTGGCCGACGTGACGTCCGAGCTGGCCGACCTCGCGGGCGCGGCGCTGGAGGCCGCGCTGGCCATCGCGCGGGCCGAGGTCGACGCGAGTGACGTACGGCTGGCGGTGGTCGGCATGGGCAAGCAGGGCGCCAGGGAGCTCAACTACATCAGCGACGTGGACGTGATCTTCGTGGCCGAGCCGCGCGAGGGCGCCAACGAGACGGCGGCCCTGCGCGGCGCGACCCGCCTGGCCCAGGCCATGATGCGGGCCTGCACCACGACCACTCCGGAGGGCGCGCTGTGGGAGGTCGACGCCGGGCTGCGGCCCGAAGGCCGCGCCGGGCCGCTGGTCCGCACGCTGGCCAGCCATCTGGCCTACTACCGGCGCTGGGCCAAGACCTGGGAGTTCCAGGCGCTGCTCAAGGCGCGGCCGGTGGCGGGCGACCTGGCGCTGGGCGCGGCCTATGTCGAGGCGGTCAACGAGTTCGTCTGGTCGGCCGCGACCCGGGAGCACTTCGTCGAGGACGTGCAGGCCATGCGCCGCCGGGTCGAGTCCCACGTACGGGCCGAGGGCGAACGGCAGATCAAGCTGGGACCCGGCGGGCTGCGGGACATCGAGTTCGCGGTGCAGCTGCTGCAGCTGGTGCACGGGCGGCAGGATCCGCTGCTGCGGCGCAAGGCCACCCTGCCGGCCCTGGCCGCGCTCTCCCGCGGCGGCTACGTGGGCCGCGACGACTCCCGCGGGCTGGCCGAGGCGTACACCTTCCTGCGCCAGGTGGAGCACCTGCTGCAGCTGCACCGGCTGCGCCGTACGCACGTCCTGCCCACGGACCCCGACGACCTGCGGCGGCTGGGCCGCGCGCTCGGCATGCACGCCGACCCGGTGGGGGAGTTCACCGCCAGGTGGCGGCGCCACGCCAGGGAGGCGCGGCGGCTGCACGAGAAGCTGTTCTACCGGCCGCTGCTGCAGGCCGTGGCCCGGCTGCCCGAGTCGGAGGCCCGGCTGTCCACAGTCGCGGCGGCCGCCCGGCTGGCGGCGCT
Source organism: Nonomuraea aurantiaca (assembly GCF_020215705.1). GTDB lineage: Bacteria > Actinomycetota > Actinomycetes > Streptosporangiales > Streptosporangiaceae > Nonomuraea > Nonomuraea aurantiaca. The sequence goes on from NZ_JAIWNB010000023.1 coordinate 187,819, forward strand.
CGGCTACGTCGACCCCAACGGCGCCCTGCGCCACATCGCCGCCCTGACCACGGGCGTCTCGCGGCGGGCGGCGATCCAGCGGACCCTGCTGCCGGTCATGCTCGGCTGGTTCGCCGACACGCCCGACCCGGACGCGGGGCTGCTCGGCTTCCGCCAGGTGAGTGACAAGCTCGGCACCACGCCGTGGTACCTGCGGCTGCTGCGCGACGAGACGGCCGTGGCGGCGCGGATGGCGCGGGTGCTCGGCAGCAGCCGCTACGCGACCGGGCTGCTCCTGAACGCGCCCGACGCCGTAGGGCTGCTGGGCTCCGACGAGGACCTGGCCGCGCGCGCGCCGGACGCGCTGCTGAAGGAGGCGTCGGCCGCCGTGTCGAGGCACGGGTCCGACATGGAGTCGGCGGTGGCGGCCGTACGTGCGCTGCGGCGCCGGGAGCTGTTCCGCACGGCCGTGGCCGACATTTCCGGTCTTATGAGCATTGAGCAGGTGGGGGTGGCGCTGTCGTCGCTGAACGACGTGACCATCCAGGCCGCGCTGGACGTGGCGATCGGCAAGGTCGAGGTGGAGCGGCGGGGGGCGCTGCCGACCAGGTTCGCGGTGATCGCCATGGGCCGGCTCGGCGGCATGGAGTCCTCCTACGCCAGCGACGCCGACGTGATGTTCGTACACTCGCCCGTGCCCGGCGCCTCCGAACGCGACGCCACCGACGCCGCGTACGCGGTCGCCAACGAGCTGCGCCGCCTGCTCGCCCTCCCCGCCCCCGACCCGCCGCTGCTCATCGACCCCGACCTGCGCCCCGAGGGCAGGCAGGGCCCGCTCGTCCGTACGCTGGCCTCCTACCAGGCCTACTACGCGCGCTGGTCGTCCCCCTGGGAGGCGCAGGCCTTGCTGCGGGCCCGCTTCTCGGCCGGTGACGCCGCGCTGGGCGCCGAGTTCGTCGCCGTGATCGACGACCTGCGTTACCCGCCCGGCGGCCTGTCCGACGACGTCGTACGCGAGATCAGGCGGCTCAAGGCCCGCATGGAGGCGGAGCGGCTGCCCCGCGGCGCCGATCCCGCCCTGCACACCAAGCTGGGCCCCGGCGGCCTGTCGGACGTCGAGTGGGTGGCGCAGCTGATGCAGCTCCGCTTCGCGGCCGGGCACCCCGCGCTGCGGACCACCCGCACCTTGGAGGCACTGCTCGCCGCCGAGGGGGAGGGCCTGCTCGCGGCCCCCGACGCGGCCGTGCTGGCGGCGGCCTGGCGCTTCGCCTCGCGCGTCAGGGACGCGCTCATGCTGGTCAAGGGCCGCCCCGGCGACAGCGTCCCGGCCGACGTCAGGGAGCGCAGGCTCATCGCCCGGATCCTCGGTTATCCGCCCGACGGCTCGGAGGACTTCCTCGACGACTACCGCCGGGTGACCCGGCGGGCCCGCCAGGTGGTCGATCGGGTCTTCTACGGTTCCTGACCCTGTAACAGGTTGGTTGCGGGCCGTGCGGGCGGGCTCTGGCGGGTGTATCAAGGCGCGGGGTGATCCATTGTGCTTTCCATTTACGTCGACCTCGCGTTAGGTCTGGTGCTGGCGTTCCTCCTGCTGTCGCTGCTGGTGAGCGGGCTGAACGAGGCGTTCGTACGGCTGCTGGGCATCCGCAGCAAGTTCCTGTGGGCCTACCTCCGCGACACCATGGACGGCAGCGACGCGCAGGGGAGGTCGTGGCTGCCGGCCAAGGTGGCCGACGTGTTCGCGCGGCTGCCGTTCATCCGTGATCCACGGCCCGTCCACAGCGACCAGCCGGCCCCGGTCGAGGCGGCCCAGGCGCCCGAGCGGGAGACCAAGGCCGACGACGCCGTGACGAAGCTGCTCTATCAGCGGGTCCAGGAGATCGACCACCCGAAGAGGGGCCGCACCAGCATCGCCAACATCCCGCCCGAACGCTTCGCGGTGGCCCTGATGGAGATGGCCGCCGGTGAGAAGGACGGCGTCGAGGGGCTGCTGGCCAAGCTTAAGACGATGGGCAGCCCGCTCTACGGCCATCTCAAGGGCGTGTGGGACTCCGCGCAACGCGACATGGACCGCTTCCGGCAGGGCGTGGAGACGTGGTTCGACGGCGAGATGCAGCGGCTGTCGATGCTCTACAAGCGCTATGTCAAGTGGGTGGTGGCCCTGCTCGGCGTGGTGGTGGTGCTGCTGTTCACGATGGACGGGTTCGAGTACGGCAAGACCCTGCTGCGCGACAACGCCTTCCGCGCCTCGGTGACGGCCGTGGCCGAGTCGGGGCCCGACGCCTACACCGAGCTCAAGGAGCGGTGCGCGCAGTCCAATCCGGTGCCGTGCATCACCGACACGCTGAGCCAGCCCGCGCTGGTCATGGTGTTCGACCACGCGATCGTCAACATCGCGATCCCGGCCGAGGGCGAACCGAGCATCCGCTGGAACGGCGCCGCCTGGTGGGACCGCCTCACCACGCTCAGCCATTGGCCTGGGTATGTGCTGACGTTCGTGGCGCTGCTGTTCGGCGCGTCGTTCTGGTGGGACCTGCTCCGCCGCCTCACCGGCCTCCGCAGCCGTAGTTAGATCTGGGCTAGTGTTGAGCCGATGGAGACAGAACGGCTCATCATGCGCAGATGGCGCGACGACGACAGAGAACCGTTCGCGGCGCTGAACGCCGACGCCGAGGTCATGGAGCACTTCCCGGCCCTGCTGACCAGGTCGGAGAGCGACGGCTTCGTCGACAGGATCGAGGCGGGCTTCGAGGCCCACGGTTACGGGCTCTGGGCGCTGGAGGTACGTAAGAGCGGCGAGTTCATCGGGTTCACCGGGCTGGCCCTACAGACGTTCGAGGCGCCGTTCACCCCGGCGGTCGAGGTGGGCTGGCGGCTGGCCAAGGCGGCGTGGGGGCACGGGTACGCGATCGAGGCGGCTCGGGAGGCCGTACGGTATGGGTTCGACGTGGCGGGGCTGGACGAGATCGTCTCCATCACGACCGTGCGCAACCTCCGCTCGCGCAAGGTCATGGAACGCCTGGGCATGACCCGTGACATAGCCGACGACTTCTATCACCCGCGGGTCCCGGCGGACAGCCCGCAACGGCCGCACGTCCTGTACCGGCTCAGGCGCGGTCAGGCGCTCATCGCGTAGAGCACGTCGCGCAGGACGGTCTCGCGGCTGCGCAGCCAGACCAGCCGCAGGGCCAGCGTCGGCGCGTCGGAGTCTGGCGGGGCCGGCGCACCGGAGGCGGGGTCCGTCTCCGGTGCGAAGTCGAGTGGGACCAGTGCGCCGGAGGCCAGGTCGGCTTCCAGCACGAAGTCGGGGAGGAGTGCCCGACCGAAGCCCTGCCTGGTCCACTCGCGGGCCGTGGCGATGCTGGTCAGCTCCCTGCGCGGCACCCGGGCGCCGAACAACTGGTCGGCCGCCAGCCGGATCGAGCAGCCCGGCGGGCTCACCAGCAGCGGCTCCCGCTCACCGTCGGGCGCGGCGACCAGGTACAGCCTGACCTCGCCCACGTCCAGGAAGTCCATGTCGGGCGGCGGGGTGAACCCCAGGCCGCCGATCCGCGTACCGGAGTCGAGCAACAGCGCCGCGTCCAGCTCGCCGGAGGCCACCTCGGCCAGCAGCGCCTGCCTGGTGAGCGAGCGTACTTCCACCTCCAGATCGGGACGGCGCTCGGCCAGGCGGCGGACCACGGCGGCCAGCTTGGCCGCGGCCAGCATCTCCAGCGCCCCGATCCGAACCCGTCGGCGCCCGCCGGTGACCGCCCGCCGTACCTCGTCCGCATGGTCGAGCAGGCCCTGCGCGCGCGTGAGCAGGGTGGCACCGGGTCCGGTCAGGCGCATGCCTTGGGGAGTGCGCTCGAACAGCGCGACGCCGAGGCTGTCCTCCAGCCTGCGCACCTGTTCGGACACGGAGGCGGGGGCGAGACCGAGGGTGTTCGCGGCGCCGGTGACGGTGCCCGCCCCCGCCACCGCCACGAACCCCCGCAACTGACGCAACTCCATGCGGCCCAGCATACGGTTTTCCCGAATGCCACCTACGGTCGCGCCTGTTGAGGGGAAATATCATGCTTTAGCAGGCTTCGGGGCATGAAGATGTTCGGTTTCTCCCTGGCCTACTTCTTGGTGATCCTCGACACGACCGTGCTCACGATCGCCCTGCCCGACCTCCGCGGCTCCCTCGGCGGCTCACTGGCCGGACAGCAGTGGGTGGTGAACGCCTACACCGTCGCCTTCGCCGCGTCACTGCTCACCGGGGGAGCGGTCGCCGACCGGTACGGCGCCGCCCGGATCTTCAAGATCGGCGTAGCGGCCTTCGGCGTGATCTCACTGCTGAGCGCCGCGGCGCCCCACCTCGGCGCGCTGATCGCGGCGCGCGCCCTGCTCGGCGTGGCGGGCGCGCTCTGCACGGGCGGCTCGCTCGCCCTCCTGCCCGAGCTCTTCCCCGACCCGGCCGCCCGCGCCCGCGCCACCGGCCTGTGGGCCGCCATCACCGGCACCGCCCTGGCCGCGGGGCCGCTGCTGGGCGGCCTCTTGGTCGACCTGTACGGCTGGCGGGCCGTCTTCCTGCTCAACCCGCCCATCGCCCTGATCAGCCTGCTGGTCATGCGGCAGCAGCGCTCACCCCGGGGTCACCGGCTCATCGACTGGTGGGTGCAGGCGCTGGCCTGCGTACTGCTCGGCCTGGTCGCCGAAGCGCTGATCGACTCGTCACCGGTCGCCGGGGTGTCGGCCCTGGCCGCCCTCGTCGTGCTGGTGTTCGTGGAGCGGCGAAAGGCGCTCGCGGATCGCCGCCCGGCATTCGCGGAGGGGGGAAAGGCGCTCGCGGATCGCCGCCCCCCGTTCGCGGAGCGGCGAAAGGTCCTCGCGGATCGCCGCCCGCCGTTCGTGGGGCTGTTTGCTGGGCGCCGTGGTCACGCCCCCGTCCTGCCCGGGGGCCTGCTTGCCGTGACCTGGCCGGAACTGCTCGCGGGCATGGTGGCGAACTTCGCCTTCTCCGGCGCCCTGTTCGTCCTGACCCTCTTCCTGCAGGACACCCGCCACCTGACCCCACTGGCCACGGGCCTGGCCTTCCTGCCGCTCACGCTCCCGATGACGGTGAACCCGCTGCTCACCGGCCGCTTGGTGGCCCGCTACGGCCCCCGCCCACCGATCCTCGGCGGCCTCGCCCTGCTCACGACCGGCCTGGCCGGCGTCTCGCTCACCGATTTTCTGGCGCCATGGCTGGTCGTGATGGGCTTCGGGTTGTCGTTCGTGCTGCCCGCGCTGATGGCCGGCATCCTCACCAGCGCGCCGACGGGTACGGCGGGCACGGCGGGCGGCGTCCTCAACGCCTCCCGCCAGGTCGGCGCGACGCTCGGCGTGGCCGTACTCGGCGGCCTGGCCCACCCTCTGCCGGTGGCCGCCATCCTGACCGCACTGACCTGCGCCTGCTACGGCGTCGTGGCCCGCACTCGGCGCACGGTGTCCGCCGTCGGCTCAGGGGAGCCGCTTCCTGCCGGGAAGCCGGTGGGCACGAGGCGCTGATTCCGCAGCGCGGCGCGACTTTCGACCGTGTACGGCAACGGCCGGACGGCCTTCAGCTCCGGCGGCTGACACCCGGCGCGTGAACACCGGCCCGGGTTGTCCGGGCCGGTGCTCCCGCCGGTCCGCGCCTCACCCTTCGAGGCGTGGACCGGCATGCCCGGCCAGGCACAGCCAGCGTCCTTCCTGCCTGACCCACGTCTGCGTCATCGGCATCCGGAACGTCTCGCGGCCACCCTCACCGGTGACCTCGTCGGCCGCCACGCACCGCAGCACCGCGACCTGCCCGACCACCACCACCTCGGCATCGGTCAGTGCCTGCCTCTTCCACGTGATGGCCCCGGCCGTGTTGGACCGCACATAGCCGTCCCGGTCGAACCGCTCGCCCGTATGGGACGTCCAGTGAAAGCCTGGATGCAGCAACCCGCGCAGCCGGGCAGGATCTCCCGCCGCCAGAGCGTCGGCGCGCTCAATGGCCGCCTCGATGACCTCCCGTTCCGCGTTCATGCCTCAGATTCTTGCGCGCAGGGGCACGGGCGTGCGGGCGCAGCCGGATCGGGCCGGCCTCGTTCTCGCGGCGTAAAGACGCTGTTCTCGAGCAGGTAGCCGTGGTCCAAGACGACGCGGACCTCGGGAGGGAGCCGGTCACCCGCGGCATCTGGCAGGCCTGCGCCCGTCGGGTGGAGTCACCCTCCTCCGCCGCGCTTCTTCGTCATGACCGCTATCTCTGGCAGAACACTTGGAGAATCGCTGCGCGAGCGTGGTGTATCCCCTCGTGTGGAGGCAACGGTCCGACTACAGATCGATCGTGACAACCTGGCCGCTCTCGTCAGAGCCAGTGAAGAGATCCACGGCCCGCTCACCGGGACGGAGTCTCAGGCGGCTCGGGAGGAGTTGCTTGGACTCGGTACTCGCAGTGAGGAGGCGTGAGCGGGACCCTGGATCGGGGACAGCAAAGCCCACTGGTATTTACGAACACCGAGCCGGAGAGATCCGGCTCAGAAGGTGATGGGCGGCGGTGCCGGCGCGCACACTGGGCAGGGTGTTTCCGTGAGACGGCTGGTCTCCTCGTTGACGTGGGCGACCAGGCCGGAGCCGACACAGTAGCCGCACAACCCGGTTCCCTCCAGTGCCGGATGCAGCCACGCGGGGAGTGGTGCGGGTCGCGGGGTCTCTTTTGGATCGTCGGCACCGCCTACGACGCCTCTCCCGTAGCAGCATATGCATTTGAGTACATACCCGGGAATGCTCCGATCTGCGCCGGTGCCTTGACACTCGGGGCAGGTGAGGGGGTGGGTCATTGCCAAGCACTCCCCCCGCAAGCGCGGTATTTGGTCCACTTAACCTCTTTGCCGCTTTTCCCATTCCGCTCTTCCCAGTTACCACCCTCGCCGAAACAGGCGCCGCGGCGCCGGTGTTCTTCCTGCTGGTCATCGTCGTCTGTCGTGCCCATGTCTTGACAGTACGGTGTGCGCGGGAAATGGCGCCGGGAAAGTCGGTCGGCCGGGACCATAAGTCCCGTTTCCAGTAGTTCTACGAGATGCGTTGGAGATTGAAGCAGTTACCGCGGTCGGCCGCGTCTGGCTCATGCGTCCGCCCGGGGGCGTCCTGACCGTGATGTGCGCGCTGACGATCATCGCGCGGCAGAGACAGGAACTCGACCGGCTGAAGGCCCTGCTCGGACCGCGGGTATCGGCCGGGAACGCACGCATGGCCATCGGCTGTAAGGGGGGAAGCCGATGGCCTTTCCCAGAGTGCGAGTGCCCCGCGGGTGCGGTCAGGACCAGAGGTAGCTGAGCCTGACCTGCAGAGGCCGGTCGAACTCGATGCTGACCCGGGTGTCGACGCCGTCCTCGAAGGCGCGGACGTTGTGCACGGTCATGCGGGCGCCGCCGATGAAGGGGTGACCGTTGGCGTCGACCTCGGTGAGGGAGACGGTGACCGGGGTGAAGGGTGTGACACCGGCCAGCGCGGCGCGGAGGATGACCTCTCCTGCGGCGCTGAAGTGTTCGTTGCGGCCGTGAACCTCGGCAGCGGCGGTACCCGTTTGGTCGGCCGGCGCGTGGGCGTCGGCTTCGATGGGCGGGATGGCGCCGACGGTCTCTTGGGACATGGGGGACTCCTTCTCCTGACGAGCTTGTGGCGAGTCGGGTTCGACTCGTTCGGCTGACTCCCATCGTCGGCAGCATTCCGGTCATCCACATCCCCCTTGATCTGGGGGGTTGCCGGGGCACGGTCAGGTGTCCGCCGCACCGGTCTATCGGGCCTGACCGAGCAGGATCTTCATCCACAGCTCCTCAGCCTCACAGGTGCGGAATCGGTGCGTCTCCTTCACGACAGTGCTTCGTCCAAGGCGATCGGTGACACGCACCCAGGCGAGGCCACCAGTCGCGCACAGCTCGTAGATCCGTGCCCGGCACTCGCACGTGTGCCGCACGACCCGCACGCGCTCGGCGAATGGGTCGGGGTTCGGCGTCGCGCTCGGCACGGTCAGGCGGGCCGTACAGGAGCTCCGTGATCGTGGGCTCGTGGTCACGTTGCCCGCGAAGGGGACCTACATCACGCGCCCAGAGGATCGCCTGGCTGAGTAGGCGAGGAACGGCCCGGAACCCTGGCTGGTCGGTTCCGGGCTGCTCGGGTCGGGCTAGTGCTGTGACCGGAAACGATCACCGGGTTGGCGTGTAAGTCGCTCCTGCCGATTGGATGGTGCTGATCACGTTCGATCGGCGCTCAGGAGGCCAGGTGACGCAACCGGTCAAGGTCCGCAGGCT
>NZ_JAIWNB010000024.1:0-1484 GCF_020215705.1 Nonomuraea aurantiaca
CGCGAATGGCCTGAACGGGCGGTAGTGTGCGTGCCACGAGCGTAGGTCCTTGCGTAGTGCGAACTTTGGTCGGTTCAGCACGGCAACCTACGCTCGTTCACTTTTACACCGCATCTCGGACGCGACCCCGTTCGAGCTGATCAAGGTGATGGACGGCCGGGACCGGGAGCTCTGGCAGTGCGGCGGCGCCAGGGGCCTCAGGAGCGGCGCCGGCAGCGGGAGCGGGCACCGTGGTCAGGCCGGCGGGCAGGTGCAGCGGTAGTTCCCGTTCGGCCGCGAGCTGGCCGGGGCTGCGCTCGATGAAGAACCGGTCGGCGGGGAAGGCCATGTCCAGCGCCTGATGCGGGCGGGCGGTGTTGTAGTGCTCGGCGAACGCGTCCACCTCGGCCTGGGCGGCCTCGAGCGAGGCGAACGGCAGCGCCTCGGCCAGCAGTTCGCGGCGCACGCTCTGATGGAAGCGTTCGATCTTCCCGGTGGTGGTCGGAGTACGCGGCGGGGTGTGACGCAGTTGGATGCCGTTCTGTCGGCAGATGCGCTCGAACAGCACCTCGCCCGCTTTCGGCCCGCCGAAGCGGCCGGTGAACTGCTTGCCGTTGTCGGTCAGCACCTCCAGCGGCACCCCATAGGCGCGCATCGCCGCGGCGAAGGCGGCGCACACCATCCGGCCGGTCGAGCGGGCCACCACCGAGGCGATCACGCAGAACCGCGAGTGATCGTCCACTCCGGTGATCAGCTTGGCTTCGCTGCCGTCGGCCAGCAGCAGCCCGCCCATGATGTCCATCTGCCACAACTGCATCGGCTCGGGCCGTTCCCAGCGCCGGTAGTCGCTGCGCTTACGCCGCCGCGCCACCGCCTCGATCAGGCTGTTGCGCACCAGCACCCGGTAGATGCTCGCCCGCGAGGGCAGCGGCTCCACCCCGCGCCGGCCCATCTCCCAGAGCAGGGTTCGCGGCCCCCACCGCGGATGAGCGCGCCGCAGCTCACAGATCAGCGCCTCGATCGCGGCCGGGGTCTGCATCGGATGCGCCTTCGGCCGATGCGACCGGTCAGCCAGCCCCGCCAGGCCGCCGTCCCGATACCGGCGCACCCAGGTATGCACCGACTGCCGCGATATCCCATACCGGTCGGCCACGTCGGTGACCTTCGCCCCCGACAACACCTCGATCACCGCGTGATAGCGCTGCTCCACGACGCTCAACTCCACCAATGCCACCTGGGCCTCCCCCGAAGCGTCGATAACGCCACGAGCAGGCACAGAAGACGATCAAGGTGTCAAGCATCAAGCGAGGCCAGAGTGTCAACCATCAAGCGAGACAGGACAGATTTCATCGATCAGCCGGATGAGACTTTTCTCTACGTCTTCAAGGGCGACCCGCTGCGCGGCCCGCCGGGTGCACTGGCCGGTCAGCGTGCCCGGCTGCGGCTCTTCGGCCGGTCCGGGCACGCACCGCCCAGTGCACCGAGGAGGACATGAGTCACCACTG
>NZ_JAIWNB010000024.1:1494-184973 GCF_020215705.1 Nonomuraea aurantiaca
GACACCGTGACGATCGCTCACTTCGGTACTCTTCGAAGCGGCTAGGGCGATCGACTGCCGCGCGGCTTCCGGTGCTCGGGCCTGGCGGCCCTGCGCTCCGGGTCCACTTGCCACCGGATGACGTGGCGGGCCAGTGCACTGTCATCTAGAGGAGCTTGTGACCTGCGGCGCTGAATCGCGCTTTCCTGTCTTGTCATCTGATCCAGTTCACGGTCTTGTTGTTTCCTGGATTATTAAGCAAGAGCATGATCCGTGAGGATCACCAGCGTCACGCGGCATGTTCTTCCGGTGTGGCTGTCGCACGTACGCCTTGCAAGACCAAGACGATGGCGTCGACGCTAGCTTCGGAAAACAGGTCCTCGGGTCCGCGAGGAGCGAGGGCGGTAAACGGCGACTCGTAAAGGGCTTCGACCTCCATAATGCCGTTCTTGGCCAGGTAGTCGATCAGGAGGCGGAGGAAGTGGAGTTGGCTGGCGGTGAGGTTCTGGCCAGCCTGGAACTGGTCGAACGCCCTGGAGGCGGCCTCGCGGTCCAGGCCTGTGAGCGAGCGGAGGAACACACCTAGGCCGTCGTGCTCAGTCTTGGCCTGCTCGATATCGGCCTCGGTGCCGAAGCCGTTCACGATAAAGATCTGCTCCAGCTCTTCAAGGTCGACGGTAGTGATCTGCTGGTTGCGGCGAAGCTTCTGCACCGCCAGCTCGTTCTCGTGGCTGCGCAGGTAAGTGCGCACCTTGGACTCGAACCGCGACTTGTCCGTGCCCAGCACGACACCCTTGATCTCGGTCATACCCAGTTCACCGAGTTCGTCTTGGAAGTCGGTGTACACGATGCCACGTTTCACCTTGGGGATGAGCTTTGCCAGCCCACGCAGACGTCGCCGCATCGACTCCAGCATGGGCAGGGTGACGTCCTCCCACCACGAGTCGGTGGTGAGGTCCTCAAGGAGTTCCTGCTGCTGCCGGACGGCGGGGATGGTCAGTGTGGTGGGATCGAGCAGCGCCGAGGCGATCTCCTGAACCTGGGTGCAGAGTCGCAGATAGCTCGCATCGGCCTCCACCTGGGCCAGTTGGAGCCGCAGTGCCAGAAGGTCGAAGCGCTTAGCCTCTTGGCTGTTCTCGTCCTCACGGAACTCCGTGGGAAGCGACGCGAGCGCTTGGGTGATCTCTGTGTGCTTCTCCAGGGTGATCTTCTGCCAGTGGGCCGACTCCCTATAGGTCTCGACCTCGCGCAGGTGACGGCGAACCTCGACGTTGGCCGGGTTCATGTTCGCTACCTCGATCTGCAGCCGCTCGGCCAGACTCCAGCGCAGATCGGCCACGGTCTTCGTCTCGGCGTGCGTCTTCTCTGCAGGGGGTGTCAGGTTGAGGTTCTGCTGGTCCAGGTTGAGCAGCAGGTCCATTCGATGCTTGAACAGCCGTTCACTGAGAGAGGGCTGAAGCCTGCCTTCGGCGGGAGCCAGGTCCTGGTTGAAGAACTCGAAGTTCTGGCATAGGTCGAAGACGAGGAAGCCGCTCTTGTCCTGGTTCGGACCGAAGAGGTCGGGGCAAATCCGGGTGCCACGTCCGATCATCTGCCAGAACTTCGTCTTGGACCGCACCATCTTGGCGAAGACCAGGTTGACGACCTCGGGGATGTCGATCCCGGTGTCGAGCATGTCAACGGAGATCGCGATGTGCGGGGCCTTGTTCTTGTCAGAGAACTTGTCGATGAGGTCCTGGGCGAGAACCTTCTTGTGCGTGATGACCTGCGCGAACTCGCCGCGATATTCGGGGAACAGCGTGTCGAAACGCTGGACGATGAACTCGGCGTGGTTGTTGTTCCGGGCGAAGATAATCGTCTTGCCGAGCCGGTCCCCACCTTCCACCTTTGCGCCGTAGGTCATCAGCGTCTCAAGGGTCTTGTCGATGGTGTCCTTGTTGAAGAGGAACTTGTTCAACTCGTCGGCACTGATCTCGCTGGGGACATCGTCGTTCTCATCCCAGTCGGCCGCGTCCCACGCCTCCTTCTCCTCTTCCGACAGGTCGTCGTATTTGATGCCCTTGCGCAGGAACTTCAGCGGCACGTCCACCCCACGCGGAGCGACGAGATACCCCTCCGACACAGCCTCATCCAAGCCGTATACGTCGGTGGGCACCCCGTCTTCGAGGTTGAACAGCCGATAGGTGTTGCGGTCGATCTCCTCTCGCGGGGTAGCGGTGAGTCCAACCAGCAGCGAGTCAAAATAGTCGAAGAGCATGCCGTACTTCTGGTACACCGACCTGTGCGCCTCGTCGATAACGACGAGATCGAAGTAGCCAGGTCCGAACCTGCGCAGGCCGTTACTGGTCTCGTTGATGAGCCCCATCATGGTCGGGTATGTCGAGACGTAGACCCGGCCATCGGTGTTCTTGTCGTTCAGCAGATTCACTGTCGGCACCCCGGGCAGGTGCTGTTTGAACGCGTTGGTGGCCTGGGTGACCAGTGCCTGCCGGTCGGCCAGGAACAGCACCCGCTTCACCCAGCCGGCCCGGATTAGCTGGTCGACGAGGGCGATCACGGTCCGGGTCTTGCCCGAACCGGTCGCCATTACCAGGAGGGCCTGACGCAAGTGATCCTTTTCGAAGGCGTCGTCGATACGGCGGATCGCCCGGCTCTGGTAGTGGCGGCCAGCGATCTCCTCGTTGACCGTTTCAGTGCCCAGCGGACGACGACTGCTCGGCCGGTGGATCAGGGTGCGAAGTTCGTCTTTGGTGTAGAAACCCAGGATCTTGCGCGGCGGATAGTTTAGATCGTCCCAGATGTAGGTCTCGTAGCCATTGGTGTAGAAGATCACCGGCCGCTGACCGTACTTCTGCTCCAGGCAGCCGGCGTACGCTTTGGCCTGGTGCTGGCCCGCTGTGGCGTCGCTGGTGGTGCGCTTGGCCTCGACCAGTCCCAGTGGCTTGCCGTTGTCATCCCACAGGACATAGTCGACCTTGCCCTTCCCGCTGGGAGTGGGCATCCCTGTGACCGGGAATTCTCGGTCCTCCGGCTTGTCGAGCGGCCAACCTGCCTCGTGCAGCAGCAAGTCGATAAGGAGGTCCCGGGTCTCGGCCTCGTTATAGTCGTGAGTGTCCGGGACCTTAGCGTTCACGGCCTTCGCCGCCTTGATCTCGGCGCGCAGCTGAGCCAGCTCGGCGTCCAAGTCCTGGCTCTTGCGGCGCTCCTTGGCGAGCTCGGCCTGCTGCTTGCCGAACTCCTCGGCCATCGCCTGAATCTCGGCCTGCTTCTTCTGCCGGACGTCGGCGGGCACAGGCTTGGGAATCAACGCCTGATCGAAGGCCAGCCCGGCGGCGGGTAACGCGTCCTGATTCCGGGCATACTGCCGGGCGATCCAGTACATGACATGAAACAGCTCACCCACGATCCGGACGGAGTCCGCGGTGGCCACCGGCCCGTGCTTGTGTACGGCAGTGTTGCCCTGGCGCCGGATAAGGTCCATCTTCGTACGGATCGCCGGGCCGACCAATTTCACCATAGTCGGCTCGGTAATCAACGCCGAAAGGTCGTCACGATACGGCAGCTTGAGCGTCTCGTCGGCCTTATAAAGCCAGGTGACTGCCAGTTCCAGGGTCCGGCGGGCGTAAAAGCACGAGACGCGCGGGTCGGCGACTGCGAGCCGCTCCGCGCGTGTCGCACCGTCGTACAGGTCGGCCCACTCTGGCTCAGACTGGAGGAACGCGAAGTTGCCCAACGAGACACCTCACCCAGGAAGGCTTCAGATGTCTCGATTGTTCCACAAATTTCCACGGAACGCGCGCTGTTGTACAGAAGCGAACAACTCATTCAACTTGTGCAGCTCAGACGTATGGAGTGCCTTCAGACGTTCGATAGTGTCGATCCGCTGAGAGAACTCGGCCTGTAGAGCTGTCGGCGGGAGTTCGACAGGCAACTCCATCAATCGAGCCTTTGAAATGTTTGGCATCGAGCTTGCGCTGCCACTAGCGAGCGCCTGCACTGTTTTCCGCTTGCCTGGATAGATCAGAAGGCGATGGAGATAGACTTTCAGTAGCGGAGCACTTTTTTTGATTACTATCCGAAAAATGAGATCGGGGAGAAGGAGTTGAGGTGGTGTTTGGTGAACAAGGGCACACGCTGCCACTAGTTCGAGAGTATTTTTTCGAGAGAAGAGCAGGTCGCCCGACTTCACTTCGTTCTGTGGATCCTGCGCCACCCCCGACGGAAGGGCTTTGTTCTGGTACGGCAGGTATTCACAGGATGTAATGGCGCCAAGCTTGAGGACGCCCCATTCATTTCCCTCGACTGGTCGGTCAAGGCACTGTGGGCTATTTCCGCTATCAATTCGGTCGATCAGCTGCCGCAAGGGTACTCTCGGCCACATTCGGTCGTTTCGGACTGGATCGCCGAACATGTCGAGGAAGATGGACCGGGTAAGGTCATCGAGGAGTGCGATCGCCTCCCGGCGCTTGGCACGCAGAGCGTCTGCCTGATCCAGCACTTCAGCTATCAGTCGCTGCTCTGGAATCGGAGGGACCGGAATTTCGATCTGGTCAAACATTTTCTGATTGATCTTAAATGTTCCGTTTGTCGTTCGCGCCAAAGCCTCGATCTGACGTCGTACGATTACACTGTTCCAGAGGAATTCCAAGAACCGCGGCTCGATTTCAGCGCCAGGCCGAGCAGCGATCATGGTATCAGGAAAGGTAGTGTCTTCCATGTCGCGCGTCGGGAAGAAACCGCGACCCACGAGCCCGATGTTGCCGTTTCCTCGACAAATCAAGAGATCGCGGCTATCTACCGATTGATTCAGCGGCGGGCTCGAATTAAATGTTGCGACCTTGAATGCGCTCTCTTTAAACCTATCGCCCGTGATGGCAGATAGCGTCAACACCTTAGCCAGGACGGTTCCTCCATTAGATGGCGAGAGGCCATTTTTTGGGGAACCGCTGAGTACATCCGAAAGTGTCTTGACCTGCCATTTTCTTGCCATCGTCACGAGAGCAGCCCCTTCAGCTGGGACATTCCCTGTTGAATGTCCGCTTCGATTTGCTCCAAATCCTCTAGAATCTCCAAAGGGCGGCGATACTCCACATCTTCGTGCACGATTTCCTTGTACCGAGCCAGGCTAAGGTCATAATCTTTCGCGACTATGTCGGCCTTGGGAACGCAGAAGCTCTGCTCTGTCCGGGCTCGCTGCTGCTCGCTGGCATTGCGGCGAGCCCAACGGGCGAGGACGTCCGGGAGGTTGTTCTTGACCTGATCGGCCTCATCGAGCAGGGCGGTCGGTGTCGCGCCGAGCTTGTCCTCGGACAGCAGCGGGGTGCGCTTGTCGTCGAGGCTGAACCCGTCGGCGGTGACTTCGTAGAACCAGACGTCGTCGGTGCCGCCGCTGTTGGTCTTGGTGAAGAACAGGATGGCGGTGGAGACCCCGGCATACGGCTTAAAGACGCCACTGGGCAGCTTGACCACGGCGTCTACCTTGTGGTCGTCGATCAAGATGCGACGGAGTTCCTTGTGTGCCCCGGTGGAGCCGAAGAGCACACCTTCCGGCACGATGACCGCCGCACGCCCACCAGGCTTGAGGAGCCGGAGGAACAGTGCGAGGAAGAGCAGCTCGGTCTTCTTGGTCTTGACGATCCGCTGCAGATCCTTGGCGGTGGTCTCGTAGTCAAGGCTGCCAGCGAACGGCGGATTCGCGAGGATCATCGAGTAGCGCTCAGCCTCGTCGGCGACGTTCTCAGCCAGCGAGTCACGATAGCGGATGTCCGGCTGCTCGATCTCATGCAGCAGCATGTTCATGCTCGCGATGCGGAGCATGGTGCTGTCGAAGTCGAAGCCGTGGAACATGCTCTGGTTGTAGTGCTGCCTCTGGGCAGGAACGAGCAGCGCGTCCCTGTGGGCGCGGGCGACGTACTCGGCGGCCGCGACAAGGAAGCCGGCCGTACCACAGGCCGGGTCGCAGATCTCGTCGTTCGGTCCGGGAGCCATCATCTCGACCATGAGCTGGATGATGTGCCGGGGCGTACGGAACTGGCCATTCTGCCCGGCGGTGGCGATCTTGCCGAGCATGTACTCGTAGAGGTCGCCCTTGGTGTCTTGCTCGCCGAGGGGGATGTCGTCGAGCATGTCGACGACCTTGGTCAACAGGTTCGAGTTGAGGATGGTGAAACGGGCGTCCTTCATGTGGTGTGAGTAGGTGGACTCATCGCCACCTAGACTGCGCAGCCAGGGGAAGACGCCGTCCCGCACCGTGACAAGCATCTTGTCCGGGTGCTCTTCGGTGAACTTCGACCAGCGGAGGAAGTTCGTCTCCTCCGTGTAGATCGGGTTCTCGATCGGCTTGCCGGTGCGGTTGGCCTTGCGCTCCTTCGTGGTCTGCAGGTCCTCCATGCGCCGGAGAAACATCAGGTAGGTGATCTGTTCGATCACTTCGAGCGGGTTTGAGATTCCGCCCGACCAGAAGGCGTCCCAGAGCCGGTCAATCTTGTTCTTGAGCTCACCCGTAATCACGCTCGGAGCCTAGTGGAACAGGACGACAGGTTCCTTCTCCTCGCGCAAAGCGATGGCGGACAGGGGGAAGCGAGATAGCGGGGCGTAAGCTCTGGGCTGCCGCACCGCTTCCGGGCTCGGGCCTTAGCGGCGTGCGCTCTGGGTCGGCTTGCCACCGGATGACGCGGGTTGCTCGCTGTGCGAGCGGGGGCATACGGGAGACGATCACGCAAGCAGTGCAGATCGATAACCTATATTGCCCCTGGTCAGGCAACATTTCACTGCCGTTTAACATGCACTCTCCTAATGAGGGCGTGTCGCATCACCTGACACTTCAGACCAATCCCGGCAATTCGGTTGCTGCGGAAGGCGGAGCGCAGTCCAATGGCCTTAACGCCCTGGTACGAAGCTTGATCGTCGCACCCGAAGGAGTCACATATGACTCGGGAGCAAGTGGAACAGGCCTTACGCCGAGCCGAGCAACTCACCGATCAAGCCATGCCGGGCCTCGACCAGGCGATCGCGCTCATGGCGCAGAACGTCTGGACCGGCCCGGCTGCTCAGCGCTTCGCTGACGAACTGACCGCTCAGCGCCAAGCCCTGATCGGGGCGTGCGCCGAGGCGGTAGACGAACTCCGGGCATTGTTAGCCCGTACGCCAGCGGACGGCCCCGGCTAGCCATGGGCCAGTTGGAGGGCATGGTCCCTGATGGAGTCCGTAGCCTGAAGGACGCGCTGCGCCGGACCGAATCATCGCTGGACTCCATCGGTGAGGAGTTATGGAACATACTGCGCGGGGGATGGCTATCGACCGCATCAGCCGACACGATCCGTCAAGTAGCGGCGTGGGCTGGAACCCAGGGGCCTGAGATCAATAAGCGGCTGCTGCTTCTGGAGCGCATGGAGCTGGACAAGCCGGAGCTGTTCGGCGCGGGCAAGCCGCCGATCTCGGTCGACGACTCTGTATTCGCTCCCGGAGCGGTTCTGCCCACGACAGGAGGTTTCTGGGATCGCGTCGGCCAGCAGCTCCAGGCCACCTTCGACCCGAACCTGAACTCCGGCGACTCGCTGACGGAGGCGGTCAAGGGCACGGTGGAGAGCGTGGCCGGCATGGGGAAGATGGTGATCGACTACTCTCCCACTCGGGCGGTCGTCGACTTCATGGGCTGGCAACGCAGCGTAAATGACATGGCCCAAGGCCTGCTCTACGGCATCCAGAACCCGGCTGAGTTCGCCAAGTCGGCGCTGGACTGGGATACCTGGGCCTCAAATCCCGAGCGAGCATTCGGCCGCCTCATCCCGGACATCGTGGCAGCCATCACCACGGCCGGCTCCAGCGGCGCAGTCTCCGGAACCAAACAGGCCGTGGGTGCGCTGGGCAAGGCGGCCAAGAGCGTGATAAAACCCACGCCGTCGGCCAAGCTCTCGCACTACGGAGAGCGTTTCGAACTCAAGGGGAAGGAGGTGCCACCGCTGTTCCGGGGAGACGGCCGGACACTGGACAGGATCTTCGAGAACGGTATGACCGCGCGCGACCCGGATATGAGCATCGAAGAGCACCTCTCCGGCGAGAACGGCCTGATCGCCGCCTCGAAGAGCAAGAACGTCGCCAGGGGGTTCGCCGTCGGACACAAGGGATACATCTTTGAGATCGATGACCGCGGAAACGGCATGGAAGTAAAGTACGGCCCCGGCTTCAAACACCTCAGAGGCGAGCAGGAGGTCGTGTTCAAGCGGATCGATCCATCGCAGATCAGAGGAGCCTGGAAGCCAGGCAAGTACGGGAGCGCTGACGACGTCTGGATTCCGAACCCCCACTACGTGCCGAGGTGAGCATGTACAACCTCGAATTGGTCAACTTGGCGAACGAATCCCTTCTGCCATGCCAGGTGACAACACAGACCGATGGAGAGACGTACGAGCTCCGGCTGACTTGCGCAAGCGCTTCGCCGATCAGGGTCCACTCGTCGATCGACTTCGAAGACGCCTTGCGACAGCTGAGAGCAGAGCTGGAACAGCAGAACCTGCTGTTGCTCTGCAACAGGTACCGCCGCAATGCGTTCGTCTCCTCTATGTCACGTCAAATGAGTGAGGGCCTATCGTGCTACCTGGTCGTCGCCGGGGAACCCGTATCGCCGGAACTGCTCGCCGATAGCCTCGGGCCCGCGCTCAGGAGCGATGTCGTCACCGCCGAGGAGGCGTCGAAGTTCATCAATGAATGGATCGCCAGCTTCGACGACTGACGAGTCTCTTCGGACAGGTCATCGGCTCTTGGTCGGTGTCTTGCCGACACGCCGCCACGAGGAAGCCACCAGCCGCGGATCTTGCTAACGCCGATGCTAACAACGCCCCTGGACACTGGCGTACGCCCCTGGAAGATGATCAAGCTGAAGAAGCCGCCGAGCAGGCACTTCCGACAGTGGTAGATCTCCGTGGACGATCTCGAACTGGCTACGGATCAGAAGGTTGGGGTTTCGAGTACCTCCGGCCGCACACACGCTGAGAGGCCCTCCGGGATCATCCTGGAGGGCCTTTCGCTTGCCCACCCGTCACCCGATTCGGTGGTTGGCCGATGGACGGCAGGTGCGAAGTCACATTTTTGCGGCGGCGACCTGCCGGGCCATGTAGCCCACTGCTGCCCTTGCAGCTATAGCCTCCCTACGCAACGCGCCGAGCGGTATGGCACGTCGCTATTGGTGGGGAAGACGGCCGTCGGCATCCTGTGTAGCGAAGGCTTGGTGCTCAGCGACGCCACGGTCGCCGAAGGTTTCCTGCTGGAGGCCGACACTGACGAGATCAAAGCCCTCGCCACCGCCGCGTACCACGCCGCCCACGGCCGAACCTCGTAGAGGATCGGCAGCGGCTTGGCAACGTACATGATCACTTTCAGGTGGTCTCACTATGACCGTTCGTCGTGCCCCTGAAGGAGCTACGTGAGCGCGGCCTGATCCGCAGCGTCCACGGCAAGGGCACCTACGTGCAGTTGCCCAACTCTTCCGCTGGCAGCGCCAAGGAGTGAGCTCTGCTGTACAGCAACCAGTACGGCACCGCCCAGCGACCACCTGAAGGAGCTTGCTACTCATGAATCCCTGGAGCTGATCGAGAAGGCGTCTGCCCCCTGTAGCGGAGCGATCTCTCAGATGATGCGGACTCTGGGGCGCGAGGGGAGCCGACGGGTAACGTGGGGGCATGAGCGCGCAGCCTGTCCATGATCCTCGATACGATCCGGAAGCGATTCTTCGGGCGCTGCCGGAGAAGTGGCGTCCGGTGTTCCTGGCCCAGTATCACGAGGCGTGGGAGGCAGCGCGTGAGCCGGGTGAATACCATCGCCTGCCCGAGGTCCTCAACCTTTGGTGGCTGAACTCGATCGCCTTCTCCGATCCCACGTACGATCAGCGTGCTGAGGAGGCGGCCCGGAGCGCAGGCGAGGTCGTGGCGTTTGAGGAGGCGATTCCCGACTGGGAAGAGCGTCTGGCGCGGGCGCGGCGTACGTGAGCTTTCGCCCGGTTCTGTCTGCTTCGGCGTTGGCGAGGATGAAGGACTTTCCCGATGCTGCCCTGACGGCTCTGGTTGAGCGGACGGCCGATCTGCTGGAGGAGCCGTGGGATGCGCAGGTGCTGTATCCCGGACGTACGGACTACCGGCAGGCCACCTTCGGTGATTATGGCCTGCTCCACTTCCACGTCGATGAAAAGGCTGAGCTGATCACCATCTATGAGTTGGTCTGGGCTGGTTGATCAGCTGGACCCTGGGGCGCATGAAAGACGATGTCTATTCGGGTCACCACTGGCGTTTCCTGTACGAGGGCGTCTTTGACCACGAGGGCGACGGGCTGGGCGACATGCTGCTGCGGTGGCTGGACGAGCATCCGGGGCACGTGGCGGAGGTGCGGGAGGCGGGCCAGCCCGAAAGTCACCTGATCCCTCTGGGGAAGCCTCCAAGGAGGGGATACAGCTCGCTGGTGCGGTTGTATGCCGTGAACCGCATCCTCGACCTGCTCATCCTGAACTACCAGGATCAACCGGATGATTCGGCAGCGAGCCCGGACGAGGCTTACCCACCGGTCGGCATCTATCCCGCCTTCTGTGAGGCGCTGGGCGCCGACCGGATCGGCAGGCGGGGCTTCCATCCGTTCTTCCACGAGGTCGTCGAGGTGCGGCCGGTCGACGATCCCGACGAGCCGCCCTCGATCGTCGAGGAGCGCTGGCCCGGTTACATGATGGGATCGATGCTGCTGATGCGGGCCGGGGTGGTCGTCACCGCCGGGGCACGGCATCTGGTCGCGGGGGTCGCCGATCGCTCCACCCTGTACTGGACCTTCTGGCGCCGGTCACGATCTACCCGTGACCTCTCGCACGGTTGGGGGAGCAACTCACAGTGGGGAACTGACTTCCGCCGCGACTATCTGGTCGACGGCCGATTGCACTACAACGTGGACGAGGCCCTGAATCCGCACCACGAGGAGCGGGGAGACGACGAGGACCTCGGCCCGGCGTCGATGATCGAGATTGTCCGGTACCGGTGCAGCACCGTCGTCGATCACGGTGATGACCTCTTCCCCTACAACGATCACCATGTCGAGCCGGCCCCTGCGGACTAACGCGAGGGTAGGCACCCCGGGCCCTGCCGGAAGGCGTGGAATCGATGAAGAGGACCTCATCCGAGCCGTGGCCGCGGGGGTGTCATACAGCAGTGCCGTACAGCAACACCGCTTCACACAATCACACGTCACCGGTCCGCATCTACCGCCTGACCAGGCCGGGGCGCTCTTGACGAGGCGTCTACCCTACTTCAGGGAATCGCCCCTACAAGCTCCGTTCGAACGAGACTCTGCCCTTCAGCCCGTTCCCCCGGCAGGGACCGTAGCCCGTTGGGTTATTCTTCTTCGTCCTGTTGCTCGGTATCGCCTCCCATGCGTGCACGGGAACCACGGAACACTGCCACCAGACTTTTTCCTTCGAGGTGTAGGGAACCTGGTCGGGCGTCAGCGCGCCATTGCGGGTGGGGTGGAATTCTGCGGCGACAGGATGATCACTGAGCATGCGGCGGGTTTCCCGCCGGGCTCTTGCTGGATGTCACGAGCATGCTCTCTTCTTGATCAGCAGGAGGGAAACGAACGATCAGGAGAATGCTGACGCCGCGATCACGTCCGATCCCGTTGGCTGACCTCGGCAGCGTAGGCGGCCCAGTCCCCGGCAGACGCCTTTTGCCACTGGACGGCGACCTTAATGTGGACGCCGAGCATCCGGGCGAGGATCGCAGCGGGGAGTTCGGTTGCGAGAGTGAACAGTGCGGAGGAGCGATCCTGTTTGGGCGGATACCGATCTCGTGAATGGGGGGTAGGTGCTGAATTGGGCGCTTTAGCGCGGTCTTGTGGTCGATGTGACCGTTAAATGACCGTCTTAGTAGCGCGCAATGCGGCTGGAGGTCATTTCCGACCGGGTCGGCGCCAGTTCAGGCACCGGCCTCGAGCACGGCGAGGTCGCGCACCGCATAACGGTGATGCTCGGCCTCTTCCTTCAGCACCACCGTGAGGCAGCGGCGCACGACGTACTCCTGGTCGGGATACGGGTCCGCCGGCCTGCGACCGCATACCCGATCGAGCTCGGCCTCGGTGAGCCCGTCGACGACACGCCGCATCGTGGCCATGCGGGCGAGCCGCGGCGCGAGCACCTCGTCGAGCGTCGGGGTGGCTTCGAGGGTGAGACCGAGCTTCGCCGCTGCGTCGGGCGGCATCCCGCCGTGAGGGAGGCCCAACGGGTGGTACGGCGCTTGCTCCTCCAGCACGGCATTGCCGAGCCAGGCATCGCCGGCGAGTAGCAGGTGCCGTTGGGTCTCGACCAACGACCACTCGCCGTTGACCTGCTCGTGCAGCTTGGCCTCGGGCAACAGCCTGGCGCGGTCGAGTGTCGCCGCCCACATCGTCTCGATGGCATCCCAAGCAGCCCGATAGTCGTCGGGGGACGCGGCGTCACGCGCCAGCACCCGCGTGGGGTGCCGCTGGTCGAGCTCGGCCTCGACATAGGCGGTCACGTCGACGTCGTTGACGACGAGACGCTCGAAGTCGCCACCGAGGTAGACGTCGCTCCCATAGCAGTCGACGATCTTCAGACCGCTGACCTCGCAATCGCGGATCTCGAGACCGGCAAGGTCGCACAGGTGGATGCGGGCACCACGGAACTGGTCACTCTGGGCGTACTCAGCAGCCATCGAGGCAGTCTTCCGCACCCGTCCCGCCCGCGCCACCTTCGGCAACCAAGTTTCGGGGCCGACTGTGTGGAACGTGCTCACGCTCGCGTCCCGCTTCGCTTGGGCAACATAGGCCAGCCGCGGGGCGCCGATCGCCCGCAACCAAGGGGGCGCCCGCCGAAGTCAGGCGATCGACGGCCGGTCTACTTGTCGTCCTTCGCGCGTCTCGACGTGCCGTTCTTTCCGTGTTCGGCCGGTAGCTGGGTCCATCCATGAAGACCCGGTACCTGGAGTTGATCAGTCGGTCCAGGAGCGATTCGGCGACGACGGGGTTGGGGAACAGCTTGTACCACTCCTCCGGTGCCCGGTTCGAGGTTATGATCATGGATTTGCCGGAGCGTTCGCTGATCAGCTCATAAAGTCGTCGGCTTGGGTGGCGGTGAGCTCGAGCACTGTTTCATGCGGCGATCTTGCTAACGCATCTGCTAATAACGACCTTGGACTGCCCTGGACGACTGTGGGCTTTCCGTTCGCCCGACCGCGCCGTAAGCAGGGACTTCGGCTGCTCGCGTACAGGCGTGGACACTCTTGACCTTGCTACGGATCAGCAGGTAAGGGTCAGAGGTCTCTCGGCCGCGCCCAGCTCAAAGCCCCTCCGGGGCGGGGCTGCGTACATCGGTGAGAGCGCGTGCAACCTGGCCGCCATGCACCGCCGGTACGTGGTCACAATGGTGTCCAGGTCGTCCGGCGACAGGGTTCGGTGGTTGGAGAACTTCACTGCTCGCCCCCGCGCGTCGATGAAGAGTACCGACGCGCCCGGGAGTGCCCTGTTGGCACAGTGCTCCGGTGCCAGCATTGCAACGTCCTACCGACGGTGGGGCGGCAAGGTGAAGATGGTGATCACGGTCGTGAAGGCGAGCAAGCCCACGCCGCCTGAGGAGATGGACACCGGCTCGTTGCCCGGCGACCTGGTGGCGGTGCCGAGGCCGTTCACCGGGCTGGCCCAAGCCGTACTTGTGGACGCCGATCTGCGTGCCGCCTTCCGCGAGCTAATGATCGAACCGGATCCGGGGGTCAGCCGCCGGGCGCTGCGCCGCTATGTGGAGGCCGGGCTGATCCGGCCGGGCAAGCCGGGTGCTGATCGGCCCGCGCTGGTGGTCGAGGTGTTGTGGCTCGGTAAGACGCCGGGGTGGCCGAACGACGCGGACGATGTCGGGTTGCCGCTTCTCCTCGACGAAACGCCGTAATCTGCGACACTCAGGATATGTGGCGCACGGCGTACGCGTTCGGCGAACTCTTTGGAATGCTGCGTGTTCTTCGTTTCCTTCCGGTGCGGGTGGGCTATTTTCGGAAACTTCGCCCCGCTCTCGCCCATTCTTCAGTTTCCGGGTATGTCACCGCCCTGCGCCGCGACGGGGTGGTGATTATTCCTGATTTCCTGGACGCGGAGACGATCGCCCGGATGCGCGCGGCGGTGCCGGATTCGGCGGAGTTCGACGAGTCGCCCGAAGGCGACGGCGCGCTGCGCTACCCGAAGGCGGCCGAGATCGAGGCCTTCGCCCCGTTCTTCGGTGAGGAGACTGTGCCGTCCATCGTGCGTGGCTACCTGTCCCGGACGGCCGAGCCGGTGCGGCGCACGGTCGGGCTGAAAGTACGCACCGGCAGCATCCCGACCTTCGAGACGAGCTACCACATCGACACGTGGAAGCTACGTGTGAAGGCCTGGCTCTACCTGGAGGATGTCGGCCCGGAGAACGCCCCGACCGTCTACCTGAAGGGCAGCCACCGGGGTGCCTGGCGGCTGCTCCACGAGGCCCGCCACCACGACTGGTTCCGGGTAGATGAGGAGGGCTTCGCCGACGAGGACGTACTCTACGTCGGCGCGTTATGGCCGCACGAGGTGGCCCGCCTGCGCGCCGCCTACGGCTTCGAGGAGGTCGTCTGCACCGGCAGGGCGGGCACGTTGCTGCTGTTCGACGGCCGTGGCCTGCACCACGCGACCCCCCTGGAGGCGGGGCGGCGGTTGATCCTCACGAGTTACTGGGTTCATCCCGATGCCTGACTGGATCCGGCCGCCCTCGGGCGACGGACCGAAGGTGATCATCCACTCGACGACCGACCTGAGGGGCGACGCGCAGTCGCCGGGCGATCCGGGCGCGTACGTCGAGGCCCGTTCGGTCTACCTAGCCCGGCCTGGAGACCTGGTGGTGGGCCGGGGGGCCGCGTTCCGCGAGGCGCTGGCCTTCCACGGCGCGCGCGGTCTGGAGGTGCCGCGCCGCCACTACCACCTGTCCCACGACCTGCTCACGGCCCGTCCGCCGACGCTGCTCGGTTGGTCGCGGTTTTCCGTGTACGCCCTGGACGACCCCACCATCACGCTTCTGCGCTGGATTCTCGACCGGTCGGGCCTGCCGTACCTGGAGGTGGACGCCAACCCGCAGGACCTGCTGGCCACCTGGTCGGACAAGACGCTGCTGCACCCCCACGTGGATGACACCGCGGACGCGGCCACCGAACGGGACCACGCCCCGGTCCTGCGCGACCACGGCGTGGAGGTGCCCGTGCTGCCCGGATACGCCGTGCACGACCGGGCCGGCCTGCGGCGGGCCGCCCGGCTGCTCCGCGAGCGGCACGGCGTGACGCGCGGCTGCCTCAAACCGGCCCAGGGCTCGGGCGGCTACGGCATCCGGCCCGGCCTCGACTTGACCGGCGACATGTCGGTCCCGGTGAACGGCCCGCACGTCCTGGAGGCGCACCTCGACTACCTGGCCGCCCCGTCCGCCCACCTGGGCGCCGAGGGCGCGACGTTGCAGCTCATGCGCGGCACCGCGTGCGCCGGCAACGTGCTGGTCGACGCCGACCGCCACCCCGGCCTCACCCGAGCCCAGTACGCCGCGATCGGCGAGGTCATGGCCCGGCTGCCCGGCGAGCTGGTCACGATGGGCGTGGACTTCGGCGTCGGCCGGCTCGACGGCCGGGCCGGTGGCCGGGTCGTGCTGGCCGTGCAGGACCTCAACCCCACCCCGACCGCCGCCGCCCTGACCCGCGCCCACGCCCTCCGTCACAACGCGCGTTACGCGGCCACCCGGGTGCTCGTCCCCGAGGGCGGCCTGGCGGACCTGGCGCGGTACGGCGAGCCGATCGCCGCCGTGCCGGGGAAATGGGGCATGATCGCCGCCACCGGGGACAGCCCCGAGGAGGCGGTGCGGGCAGTCATGACAGGCGGTCGGCCTCGGCCGCGAACCACGCGGGCGGAATGAGCTCGGCGTTGCCCCGGGCCGCCTCGGCGGTGCGCCGCAGGTGGTGGGCGGTCGCCGCGGTGTCGCCTTCGGCCAGTGCTTTCGCGGCCTCGGCCAGGGCGCGGGCGGCCAGCGCGTCCGTGCCGCCCCACTCCTCCAGCAGGTCGGCCGCCTCGGCGGCGGTCGCCACCACCTCCGGCACCTGCCCGGCACGCCAGTACGCCCAGGTCAAGTTGAACAGGCATAGGCCCTCGACCTCGATCGTCTCGACCTTCGCGCCCTCGTGGCGGCCCAGCAGGAAGATCTGGATGGCCTCGTCGACCAGGCCGAGCCCGAGGTGAGCGATCCCCTCGATGCTGCGGACGTAGCCGATCGCCTCCGGGACACCGGAGCGTTCGTAGGTGAGCAGCGCCCGCTCGCAGGCGTCGATCGCACCCTGCCAGTCCTCCGAGACCAGGCAGACGATGCTGCGGGCGTCGGCGGCCCGGCCGCGCAGCAGGTCGTCGGGGTGACGGCCGACCAGCTCGTCCAGCTCGTCGGCGACCGCGCGAGCCAGCGCGGCGTCCCCGGCGTAGCAGTGGGTCAGGCACAGGCCGAGCAGGGCGTGCGCCTCGTGCACCCAGTCCTCGTTCTCGCGGGCGATCGCGATGGCCAGGGTCAGCGTGGTGACCGCCTTGGGGGCCTGGCGCTGCTGCCGGTGAGCCTTGCCGAGCTGGAGCAGTGAACGTTGCTGGCGCTGCAGGTCGCCGATCTCGGTAGCCACCTCAAAGGCCTGCTCCAGCAGGGTCACCGCCTGGCTGAACGGGCCGCCCCGGATGCGGGCGATGCCCAGGCCAAGGTAGTGCATGGCCATCGCCTCGGGGTCGGTCAGATGGCCTTCGAGCTGCGTGTGCATCCAGACCGCCGCCGCGACCGAGCCCTGGAAGATGAGGAACTCGTCGAAGGTGCCCAGCACCCGGGCCGCCGCGTCGAAGTCGCCGGCCTTCACGCGGTGCTCGAACTCGTAGCGCTGGAAGGTGACGTCATTGAGGGAGCGCCACTCGGCCTCGGGCACGGCCTCGGCCGCGTACCAGGAGGCGACCTTGGCGTCGAGCTCGCGCTGCCGCTCCGCCGGGAGGCGGGCGTAGATGAGGTCGGCGTCCATGGGGTGCAGGGCGAAAGTGCGGGTCGTGCGGTCGACGCCGACCAGCTGGGCGCGGGCGAGCTGGCGCAGCGCGGCGGGCACGTCCAGGCCCGGCAGTATCCAGGCTATGGCCCGAGCGGGCACCGGGCGGCCGAAGACCGAGAGTACGTTCATGACCACCCGGCCGTCGTCGTCGAGGCGGTTGTACTGGTCGCGGACCAGGTTGCCGAGCACGTCACCGCGCTGGGCGAAGGTGGCCAGCAGGTCGTCGAGCGTCGGCAGGGTCAGGTAGTCGTCCGCCAGCGCGCCCACCACAAGCTCCAGGGCGCGCGGAATGCCGTGCACCCGCTCGGCGGCCCGCGCAAGCCGGTCCGGCCGAATATCCCTGATCCCGATGTCGCCGCTTCGGTCGAGGTCGCGCAGCAGCTCGACCGCGTCGTCGGTCGGCAGCCCCTCGACGAGGTTGACCCGCACGTCGAAGCGCAGCAACTCCGGTGGCAGCGCCAGCGGGATCTGCGTGGTGACCAGCACGCACGGCGCCCGGCGGGCCCGGAACAGGATGTCGAAGAAGACACCCAGCTCGTCGTCCAGCTCGCCGCCGTCGCCGAGCTTGTCCTCCATGTTGTCGAGCAGGATGACATAACGTCCGTCGGACATCGCGGAGAACAACTCGTGGATGCGGTCGGCCAGCGACCGCTGGTTACGCCAGACGGCGTGGAGGCGGCCCTCTTCACCCTCGCCGAGCACCGAGGCGCAGTCCATGAAGATGCGTTCGATGGTGATCTCGCTGGTGCGCGTGCTGAGGCAGACGATGCCACGCGGCAGCGGGTCGTCGCCGCCGTGCGGCCAGACGCCGTTGGCCAGCAGGTCGAGTACCTTGGCGGCCAGCGCGCTCTTGCCAATGCCGCGCCGCCCGACAATGGTGATCAGCCGGGTGCCGGGGTCGCTGAGGTACTGGCTGATCAGGGCCCGCTCCCGGACCCGGTCTCGGAACAGGTCCAGTCCGAAGGCGACCGGGATGCCGATCATCCGGCACGACACCGTCGGCAGTTCCTCGGGCTCCCGGCCGGTCTCAAGGCCGAAGCGCTCGATGACGTCCTGGATGGGAGCGGTGTAGAGCAGCGGCAGCGCGCGCCGCGCGTCGCTGGCCGAGGAGCGCAACCGGGAGCGCACCTGCTCGATCAGCACGCCGATGACCACCCCGGCCGGGGACTCGACCGGGCTGCCCGAGTAGCCCTCGTAGTCGTCGGCCTCGGTGTCGACCAGGAGCTGGTGGGCTTCGAGCCGGAAGCCCTTGGCGTTGACGAACAGCCGCCGCACCGCCGCGATGCGGCCGTCGAGCAACGGGTCGTTGGGGTGCGGCTGGGTGGAGACCTGCCAGCGGGAGTTCAGCTCGGCCGGTCCCGGCCGCAACCAGAGCCCGGCCTCGTCGCGCAGGTGCAGCACAGCGACGTCCAGCTCGGGGTCCACCTCGACGCGCGCCACTTCGAGGCTCTCGCGCGGCAGCACCAGCCGGACCAGCGAGGCGTCGACCGGCTGGCCGTCCCGTCCGCGCACGACGTGATTGGCGGTCACCGCCACCCGGGGCCCGAGCGTGAACCCACACCCCCGAGGTCTGCCGTCCACCAGGATGCGGCCGACGGCGTCTTTGCGGTCGGCCTTCACCGGTCCCTGCGGTACGTGAGCGTGACCTCGAACGTCGCCCCCGCCGAGCCTCTGGTGAGGATCGCGCCGGCCTCGGCGGTCAGCGTCACGCCGAAGGTCGCTTCCAGCTCGTCGAGGAGCCAGCCGGTGACCTGCGGGATGGCCCCAACGGCCGCGGCGATGGCCTGCGCGCCCTGCTCGACCGCGCGCGCGACGTCCTTCGATCGCTCTTTGAAAGGCTCGGCGAAATTGCTGCCCCAGCCGATCTCGCGACCGTCCTCGGTCACTATCTGGACGAGAATTTCTGACATCGAGATCTCCCTGCTGAACAAGGCCCCCGCGAAATTCTCAACGTATCTTATTCACCTTTGGTGGCGATGGGAAGGTTAATTTTCGGCCAGTATATTAATGGCCGCCGGAATAGCGATATTCCTTCCCGAAAGTACGACAATGAGCCGTCCGTTCACCGCGACCTTCCCGGCCAGCACCGCCGCGACCCCGCACGCCCCCGCACCCTCCACGACCAGTCCGTGCTCGGTGAACAACCAGCGCATCGCGACGTGGATCTCGGCGTCAGTGACGGCGGTCAACTCGGCGCGGCCCCGGATCAGGTCCGGCGTGACGCAGCCCGCCTCGATGTTGCCGGCGATGCCGTCGGCGATGGTGTCACCGATGACCTGGGGCTCGATGCGCCCGGAGGTCACGGCGGCCGAGACCGCCCGAGACGCCGCCGACTCGACGCCCACCACGGTGACGTCGCCCCGGCCCTCCGCCCACAGGGCCAGCCCGGCCACCAGCCCCCCGCCGCCGACCGGCGCGACGACCGTGAGCGGCCCGGGTGCCTGGGCATCCAGTTCGCGGCCGATCGTGGCCTGCCCGGCAATCACATGCGGGTCGTTGTACGCCGACACGTACCACCCCGGCAGGGTGAAGGAGTGGGCCTCGGCGGCGTCGAAGTCGTCGCCGTACCGGATCAGGGTGATGGGGTAGGCCGCCATCTTGGCTACCTTGGCCGGGGATGCCTTGGTGGAGACGACGACGGTGACGGGGGTACCGGTCAGCGTGGCGGCGTAGGCCATCGCCAGGCCGTGGTTGCCGGCGCTCGCCGTGACGGCCGCCTCGTCGCCGGGTAGCGCGGTCAGGGCGGCCAGCGCTCCGCGTACCTTGAACGACCCGGTGGGCTGCTGAGTCTCGGCCTTCAGGAACGCGCCGGGGGCCAGCGCGGTCGGCAGCAGGGGGGTGGGTGGGAGCACGGCGGAGACGTGCTCCCATGCCCGTTCGTGATCGGCGGTGGTCGGCGCGGTGACTGAGCGAGAAGGCATGCGCCCATCATGCGTCAGCCGAGGCGTTCGACCAGGCCCCGCAGCAGGGCGGCCCGTTCGGCCGTGGCGGCGATGACGACGTGCTGGTCGTCGCCGTGGTCGACGACGAGTTGGTCGGCCACGCGACCGGCACGTCGTGAGTCCTGCCTCCATCAGTCCTCGCTGAGACGGGCGAAGCCGGCCTCGATTTCGGCGGGCAGGTGCTCGCCGCCCGGGATCAGCGCGATCGCCTCGCGAACGGTCATGTCATGCGCGGCGGCGCCGAGCCCGGCTTCCACGTGCTCGGCGAGTTCGGGCAGATGGCCGACGATGGCGTCGGTGAGCACGCGCAGCGCTCCGGGCCGGTCGGCGACCTCACCCAACATGCTGTCCAGCGTCAGCGGCGCGGAATCGGCACGGGCGTCGGTGTGCGGGGCACTCCAGCGGTGGGTGCCGGAGCCGACGGTGATCGGTTGCCCGCCGGGCAGCGTCACATGGGCGGTGGTGTTGGGCGGGACGACCACCTCCACGGTGATGTCACCGTCGGCGATGCGCCAGGACGAGGCGGCCAGACCGCGCTGATTGTTGACCTTTCCCTGGGGGCCACGAGGGAGTTAGCGAAAAGTCAGCGAACTCGCTGACAGGGGGAGCGAAGGCCCGTTGCTGTCACCGGGAAGGGCGGGCCCAGGTCGGCTTGATCGGAGTCAGCAGCGCCAGGGCGGCCAGCGCGAAGGCCGGGAGCAGGGCCCAGCGCAGCACCTGGTAGCCCACCTCCTGCTGTTTGGTCATGGTGCCGAGCGAGGTGCCGATGCTCTCGTACACCTCATCCAGCGAGCCGGCCGTCCGGGCGTTGTAGGCGCGTCCGGCGGTGCCTTCGGCCAGAGTGCGCAAGGTTTCCTCGTTGGGCGGGACCTCAAGGCGGCGGCCGTCGATCTCGACGGTTCCGTCGGGCGTGCCGAAGGCGATGGTGGAGACCGGGACTCTGGCCGCGGCGGCCGCCTGGGTCGCATCGGGCACGACCCGGCCGGAGGTGTTGTCGCCGTCGGACAGCAGCACGATGGCCGCCGGCGGTGGATCACTCGCCGAGCGCTGATCGAAGGAGCGGATCGCGTCCAGGCCGGAGAAGACGGCTTCGCTGATGGCGGTTCCGGGAGCGGGTTTCAGTGCGTCGATCGCTCGGATGGTCGCCGTGCGGTCGAGGGTGGGCGCCACCACCACCGCCGCGGATCGGGCAAAGGAGATCAGTGCGACGTTGAAGCGCTCGGGCAGGCTCGTGATGAACCTCTTGGCCGAGCTCTTGGCGGCCGCCAACCGGGACGGCGGAATGTCGGTGGCGATCATCGACAGGGACACGTCGATAGCCACGATGATCGTGGCCCGCTCGCGGGGAACCTGAACGGAGGTGGCCGGGCGCGCCGCGGCCACGATGAGCATAGCCATCAGCACGACGAACACGGCCGCCGCGATGTGCCGCGGCCAGCCGGGACGGGCGGGCGCGACCAGATCGAGCAACCTCGGGTCGGTGAAGCGCGCCATCTGCTGGCGCCGCCGGAACTGGACGGCGATGTAGCCTGCCACGACGACGGCCAGGACCGCGAACGACCACAGCCAGCCGGCGGCCAGAAAGGTCATGCGTCCTCCCCATAACCCATCGGTCGGGGGAGGGCCGAGTGTAGTTCTCCTTCTTCTCCCACCTTCGCATGCCTTCAAATGGGTCGGCGCCCGCTACCTGGGCACTCTGCCGGGGTCACCCATGGCGCATGGTGCGCAGCCGGTAAAGCGAAATGCGCCGCGGATCTCTTGCCCGCCCGGAGTTATGCTCGTCAGTAGCGGGGTGCTGCGTCGGAACGCCCCGTCGGCCGATCAGGGTCTCCGTGGCGCGTAGACACTGCGTGCATTGGAGCCTGTCATGGCAAGTCTTCATCGCAAGCCCACCCTGGTCATGGGAGCTCGCGGGAGCGTCGGCAAGTTCGTCATGAAGCGGCTTCTGGCTGAAGGCGTCCCCGTCTGCGCGTCCGCCCGCCGTCCGGCGCCCGGTCAGTTCCCGGACGGCGTCGAGGTGTTCGCTGCGGACCTGACTGACCCGGCCAGTCTTCGCCCAGCGTTCGAGGGTGCCAGGCAGGTGTTCCTCTACGCCAACCACCAGGGCGTCCACGGTGTCATCGAGGCCGCCCGTGCCGCCGGGTTGGAGCGCATCGTGCTGATGTCCTCAGGGAGCGTGATTCACCCCTCCTCGGCAGGCAACGCCATCGCTGAGAAACATCGTGAAGTCGAGGCCGCGTTCGCTGTCGCCTCAGACGTGCTGATGGTGCCGGTCCGTCCGCTCGTGCTCGCCACCAATGCTCTGGGCTGGGCGTACCAGATCCAGGCCAACGGAAGCGTGGCGCTGTACCAGCCGGATGCGTTGACCGCTCCGATTCACGAGCGGGATGTCGCCGCCGTCGTCTGCGCGGCGCTGACCGGCGCCGCCACACAGGCTGTGAGCGGGCTGCTTACCGGCCCGGCTCGGATCTCTCAGCGTGACCAGGTCGCTGCGATCGGCCGCGCCGTGGGCAGGGAGATCCCGGTGCGGGAGTTGTCCCGCGATGCCGCGATGCGACAGTTCTCGCAATTCATGCCCACGGGGGAAGCCGAAGCGGTGCTGCAGTTCCTCGATGATGCGGCTGCCGGGAACTCGCCGGCGGCGCTCACCGTCGAGGAAGTCCTGGGCCGCTCTGCGATCACCTTCGATGAGTGGGCACTCGACCACGCACGCGACTTCCGGTGAGATGACCCGTCGACGGCATATGAAGTGTCGGTCACGAATGGGGCTCATGCCATACCTTCTCGCTCTCCGCATGGGCCGAGTCGTGCAGTTCCTCGAGCCCGTTCTCGGCGAGTACCAGCCTCCCAGTCAACCTCGGCCCGCGGGATCGGGCTCAGCCCTCGGTCCAGGCGTACGAACCTCTGGACTGGCGGGCACCCGTACGAGCAGGGCCAGCCAGCCGGGCAGCCACCAGTTCCATCGACCCATCACCGCGACGAACGCCGGCAGCAGCAGCGCCCTGATCACGGTCGCATCCAGCAGCACGCCCAGCCCGAGCCCCGTGGCGAACATCTTGATCTCCGGCTGCGGGGCCGCCGCCAGCGACCCGAACGCCAGGAACAGAATCAGCGCCGCGCTGGTGACCAGCCGTCCGGTCCGCCCCAGGCCTTCGATGACCGCCTCGTCGGTCGAGCCGGTCCGGTCATACGCCTCCCGCATCCTGGCCAGGATGAACACCTCGTAGTCCATCGACAGCCCGTACAGGAACGCGAAGATCATGACCGGGATGAACTCGGCGATAGAGCCTGTGCCGGCCAGCCCCCAGATCGGCTCGGAGCCGTAGCCGTACTGCCAGACCAGCACCACCGCGCCCATGGTGGCGCCGAGGGAGAGCAAGTTGAGCACGATCGCCTTGACCGCCAGCAGCAGCGAGCGGAAAGCTCGTACGAGCAGGAGGAACGTCAGGACGGCGATGAGCGCGAGCATGGCGGGGAAGCCGCCGTAGACCGCGCTCACGAAGTCGAGGCTATGCGGACCCTCGCCCGAGACCTGGGCACCCGCGGGCACGGCCGCGCGGACCCGGGCGATCGTGGCCCGGCCCGCCTCCGTGCCCGTCTCGTCCAAGGGGATGATGGTGATCAGAGACGTTCCGCCGCTCCGCCAGCCCCGCGGGGCCACCGCCGTGCGCACGCCGGGCAGCTCCGCCAGGCGCGCCGCCTCCGCGGCGGGATCGGCGCCGTGGGGAAGGATCACGTCGAGCGGGGTGAGCACCCCGGAGGGAATGCCCGCCCGCCGCAGCTCGGACAGCCCCTCGTAGGCAGGGCCGCTACGGGGCAGTGAGCCGCTTACCGGCTGACCGAGCTGAAGCGAGAACGCCGCGAAGCCGAGCGCCGCGAGCAGCGCAACGGACGCGGCCAGCCCGGCCCAACGGAACCGGACCACGCCCCGCGCCCAGGCCGACCACCGGCCGGGGCCGGCGGGGAGGCGGCGGCGCCGGTCGAGCCGCGGCCCGCCCTTGGCCAGCAGGACCGGCAGCAGAGTCAGTACGGTCAGCACGCTGACGAGCGGCACCAGGATGCCGCCGTACCCGACGCTGCGCAGGAACGGCACCGGGATGATCACCATGGCCAGCAGGCCGATGCCCACGGTGGCTCCGCTGATCACCACGGAGCGGCCCGCCGTCGCCATGGCACGCTCGACGGCCGCCTCGCCCTCGTACCCGAGCGCGCGTTCCTCCCGCCAGCGGGTGATGAGCAGCAGCGAGTAGTCGATGGCCACGCCCAGCCCGACAAGGGAGACGATGAACTGCACGATCGTGTGCACGCCCGTCACGGCGGTCAGGCCGTATACCGCCAGGAAGGTGACGGGGATCGACACGGCCGCCACCAGGATGGGCACCAGCGCAAGCACCGAGCCGAACACGAATCCGAGCACGATCAGCGCTCCCAGCCCGCCGATGAGCGTCTCCGCGAGCACGTCGAGGCCCTTCGCCTCGGCATCGGCCAGGGCCTCCATACCGGTGACGCGCAGCGTCGCGCCCCGCATCAGCGCCGGCTGCAACGCCTTCTTCAGCGGCTCGCTCAGGTTGGCGTTCATGCCGCGGGTGGGTTCGGTGAACACCAGCCCGTACGTGGTCCGCCCGCCGTCCCCGACGAATCGCGGGTCTGCGGTGTCGGCGTACGACACGACGCGCACGTCCATGGCCGAGGCGGCGGCCGAGAACAGTCTGCCGATCTCCGCGCGCTGTTGGGCCGCTGTGCTTCCCGTCGGCAACGTGACGACGACGACAAGGGGCGGATCGTCACCGCCGGTTCCGTAGAGCCGGTGAATGGCCTGGTTGGCCTCGTACCCGGGTTGCCCGGGCTGGGCGAAGTCCTCCGTCAGCCGGTCGCCCAAAGCGACGGTCGCGAACACCCCCGCCACCGCCACGGCCAGCCAGACCAGCACCACCACCAGCTTGTGCCGTAGCACGAACCGTCCGAGCCGGGCTGTGAACTGGTCACCTTGATGAGTCATACGCCCAGTGCAGCAGCGCGTCCTTCAGTACCTCTGTGACAGAAATTATTAAGAACTCCACGGCAGACTGGCCACGTGAGCGCTCGCATCCTGGTCGTGGATGACGACCCCCATCTCGCCGACCTCGTGGTCATGGCGATGCGTTACGAGGGCTTCGAAGCGGAGGCCGCGGGATCGGGGAGCGAGGCGGTCGCCCGGGTGGCCGGACACGCGCCGGACCTGCTCGTCCTGGACATCAGACTGCCCGACGGCTCCGGGCTGGAGACTTGTAGGCGGCTGCGGCGGCTGGGACATCGGTTCCCGATCATCTTCCTGACCGCGATGGGCCGCACCGAGGACAAGATCGACGGTCTGCGGTCGGGCGGGGACGACTACCTGACCAAGCCGTTCAGCCTGGAGGAGCTGATCGCACGGACCCACGTCGTCCTACGCCGCACCATGCCCGCCGACCGGCTCTCCTACGGCGGCCTGGAGATCGACGACGGCCCTCGCGAGGTACACCGCGAGGGCCGACTGATCGAGCTGAACCTTAAGGAGCGCGCGCTGACACCCTTCAGACGCGAGGAAGCCCATCCCACTCTGCCTGTCCCGCCGGACGATTTTGCGGCTGAACCGGATACGCCCCTGTCTGACGGCGACACCTGCGACGATGAGAACACCGGACGCCGACGTAGCGTCGACGCTCACGTAGGCGATCGGGCCGCCGGACGTGGATCTGAGGCGGTGGTTGTCAGCTTCACCTCGGACGTGCGCGGCTGCGGCCAGGGCGGTCAGGGGTTCCACGCTGTCATAAACCAGCCGGTCGATCACGCGCCGAGGGCGTCGAATCCCGCCTGTTCGCTGTCGGCGGCCTACTGGTCCAGAGGGCGTATGTCCGCGGGGTGAACGCGCCGAAGGCGGGGTGGACACGCGTCTCAGGAAGAGTGCTCGTCATACCGGGCCGATCTCCGTTGTTGTACGAATCGGACGTGGCGTGTGACCACGCGGCCCAGGGATGGCCGGACAGGTAAGCCACCTGTCACCGCCATGCGACGGCTCATTAGTATTTGCGATCAAGCAAATGAGTCAGGTCCATGGAGAAGTCTTGAACCACGACGAAGCGCGCATCCACCACCTACCAGCGATCAGAGCACTGGGCGACGCTCTCACCGAGGACGCCGAAGGCATCTCTCCGGTGTCGTACCTGGACGAGGTCAGCGGATTCCCCCAGAACATGCGCATGGGACTGTGGTCCATGGGCGTGCTCGGTTTTCCCTTGACCAGCAAACACGATGAGATCGTCGGTTACGCGGAGCGCAGGGTCTCCAGCACGATCGAAGGCCTGCGCGACCACCGAGACCGGCTGTACTCGGCCGCCGGCAACATTCAGACCGCGGAGAAGAGGAACGAGGACAATGTCCGACGGATTTAAGATCCCCGTCTGGGGCGGCACCCCCGATCCGTTCCAGCCGGGGGACCATGGCGGCGATCTCAAGCCGATGCAGTACGCCACCCTCGGCCTGTACGCGTTCGCCGCCGTCATCCTCCCCACCTACGAGCGGGTGCTGCTCGGGTACGGGCTGTCAGTGCCGGCTGACCCTCAGGTGATGCACAGGGCCGCGGACGGCTGGAGCGCCGTCGGGAACGGCGTGTACGCCGCGGGCAGGACGGCGCAGGAGCAGCACGACAGCGTGTCCCTGGCCGCCTGGCAGTCGCCGGATCGGGAGCTCTACGGGCAGAACGTGGCCCAGTACGCCATGGCCTCGACCAGCGCGTCCGACTCCGCCCAAAGCCTTTCGTGGCTGATGAGGGTGATGGCCAACACGTGGACGGTGTACATCTACTATCACTTCGGTTCCGCGTCCCTGACGATGATGCACGCCGCCAAGTCCCTCCTCCTCGGGCCGGGAGGGGGGATATGGGCCCAAGTGGAGGCGCAGGCGAGGGCGTACGACACCACGCAAAGGATCATCGCGATGCGAAACTTCGTCCTCCTCCACGTGCTGGGTCTTGTCGTGAAATGGGGGGCCGGCTGGATGACCGATCACGCCCTCACGGAGGGCCTCAAGCCGGAGTACGGGGCGGGAGGGCCGAAGGCCGGCACCGTAGAGGCCTGACACCGGCGGCGGCGCCTCAGTAGCCGAGCTTCTTGCGCATGCGGTCCAGCTCGCCCATCGCGTCGCCCATCATCCGGTCGAAGGCATGCTGGGCCTCGGTCATCTTCGCCAGGGCGGGGTCCGGGTCGCCCAGGGCGGGGTCCAGTCCGCCGAACGAACCCGTCATGATCGTGGACAACTGCCGCTGCAGGTCGGCGTCGGCGGCATGGATGGCTGCGAGGATCTCCTCGGACATCTCCTGGACGCTCATCCGTTTCGCCCTCGGATCGATGTCGAGCCTGGTCACGCCGCCCCGCGCGGTGCATTGGACTGTGATGTGACCATCGGCGACCGTGGCCTGGCCGACGGCGGCCGCGACCTCCTTCTGCGCGGCGGCGAAGTCGGCCACGCGTCTCTCGGAATCCCGCAGAAAGGCCTCGACGTTGATGTTCGCGAAATTTCCCAGCGGGTTGTCCACGTGTTCTTCCTCATATGTGCCGAAATATGTGCCGAACGTTCCGATTGATCGTAATAGCACAGTCGGCCGACGGTGCCGCCGCGGGCCACGTCAGCGGCGGTTGGGGGAGCCCGGGCTGTTGAGCCGCAGCAGGGCGTCGGCCAGAGAGGAATCCACAGGCATGAGCAGGCGCGCTAGGGCGCTCAACCAGGGCAAACAGTTGTCGTCACCGAATCGTCGTCAAGATCGTCTCTCTACCGCCTTGGTGCGGTTGGGAGCGTCGATGCACATGGGGGTCGCCGCCTGGGCCGCAGGCCCAGTGATCTGCTGGGCGGAGGCCGCGGTCGGCTGGGCGAGGAGCCCGCTGATGGCGGTGGCGAGAACGGCTGCGGACAGCAGGCGGGGGAAAAGCAGCATGGTGTTCCTCCGGGAAGTGGATCAAACAAGAACACCATGTGGTCACTTATAGTAGTTTTGCAATTACTTTCGGTTGATATTCGCCTCACTCAAGAGATGGTGGAGTGACGCCGCCCCTGGATAGATGGCGGCTGGGAGCGCCGCTCGATGGCTGCGACGGCCTGGTGGCCCTGGCGGTCGTCGTCGTGGCCGTCCCCGCGCCTGCCACGGCATCCGTCTCCCCGGCAGCACATGGACGAGTGCTGGCCGCACATGCAGCCCGAGCAGCCGATGTCGCGCCACGGGATGACCTTGAACTCGGGTGCCTGATGGCGGCCGGTCGTGAACACATACTCGCCCCGGCCCTCAGCTTGTCCTCTGCCCGCCTCTTTCGCTGGTTGCGGAGGATCTGAAGCGTCTGTTCGTCGAGGCGGACTATGCGCTTCCGGCCGCTCTTCGTCGTTCCCTCGGGTCACGGGCGGCGGATGCGGTAGCGCAGGTGCGTGACGTGCTGGGTGGGTTCCTCGACCTGTGGCGTGGTCAACCGGCGGACCGGGTCGAGTTCGATGTGCTCGGCCGGCAGGTCGTCGAACAGCCGGCGTCCCTGTCCGAGAAGGACCGGTACGACGTGTAGTTCGAGCTCGTCGAGCTGCCCTGCCCGCAGCAGCGCCTGCGCCGCCCCGGCACCGTGCACCATCACCTCGCCGTCCCCGGCCGCCGCGCGGGCCTGTGCGGCGCACTCGCGGACGTCGGTGACGTAGCGGACGCTGCCCGGCGGCGGGTCGTCCGGGACGTCGTGGGTCAGGACGAAGATCGGGACGCCGTCGTGATGGTCGCCCTGCCAGCGGTCGGCGTGTTCGTAGGTGCGGCGGCCGGCGATGAGGGCGCGGGTGGCCAGCGCCTCGGCGTACACCTGTCCGCTGGGTCCCGGGGCGTTGCGCCGGTCGAGCCAGTTGAAAAGCCGGAACCCGCCGATTCCCATCGGGGTGTCCGGGCTGTCCTGCGGCCCGGTGACGTAACCGTCCAGGGACATGGTCATGTACAGCCGGATGACTGCCATCGCCTCAGCCCTTCGTTCTTACGCGGTAGCGCAGGTGCGTCACGCCCGGCCCGTCCGCGGCACGGAGCAGTTCGAGCTCGATGTGGTCGGACGGCATGTCCTCAAAAAGCGGTTCACCCTGTCCGATCAGGACCGGGATCAGGTGAATCTGCAGCTCGTCGAGGACGCCGGCGGCGAGGGCCAGCCGGGCGGTGCGGGCTCCGTGGACCAGTACGTCCTTGTCGCCGGCCGCGTCCTTGGCCATGTTCATCGCGTCCGTTACGTCGCTCACATAGGTGACCCCGGGCCATTGCAGCTCGGGATCGGGCCGACGGCGGCTCAGGACGAAGATCGGCACGCCATCGTGGTGGTCGCCGCCCCAGCCCTCGGCGAGCTCGAACGTCCGCCGGCCGACGACGACCGCCCCGGTGGCCATGACCTCGTCCGTGACTTCACGGTTCGCGCCCGCCAGGTGGTCGAGGTCTCTCCTGTGACCGGCGTCGGCATCCGGCAGAAACCACTCATGCAGCCGATGCCCTTTGTCACCGAGCCCGTTGCCCGGCGCCACGTTCGGCCCGGCGATGAACCCGTCCACCGACATCGACATGTACAGCACGGTCTTACTCACGTTTCCGGTCCTTTCAGTACGTCCAACGGGGTGCAACGAGAGTCATCGCGGGTCCGATTCGGTGGTCGTGAACTCGATCTCGATGGCGATCTCGATGGTGTCGGCGACCACGACGTTGCCGGCGCCGAAGCCGAGCTGGATGTCGAGGCCGAACGCGGCGCGGCTGATGGTGGTGGTCGCCGAGAACCCGGTGCGCTCCGCGCCGGACGGGTCGTCGACGACGCCGAGGAACTCGGCCTCCAGCTCGACGGTCCTGGTGACACCGTGCAGGGTCAACTCGCCCACCAGGATGAAGGTCTCGCCGTCGAAGCCACGGACCTCGGTCGAGGTGAACTCGATCTGCGGGTACTTCTCCACGTCCAGGAAATCGGCCGACCGGATGTGCTGGTCGCGCTGTTCGTTGCCGGTGTGCACCGAGGCGGGGTCGATGAGGGCGGTCACCCGGCCGCCGCCCTCGCCGATGCTCAGCGCCGCCGAGGCGAGCGCGAACTCCCCTCTGACCTTGCCGACGCCCATGTGGCGGACCTTGAACGAGATGTCGGAATGAACGGGATCGCCGACCCAGGCGCCGGCGGCGAGGGTGCTATCGACGGTGATCATGGCGTAGGGCTCCCTTTATGCGGCCCGGCCTGCCCGGGCGGATGCCGATCTGTGTGACCAGCATGCGAGATCGTGGCGCCGAGTTGTATCCCAGATTTCTGGGATTAGGCCGTCGATCGCCATAGGCTCCCGATCGTGGTCAACGCATCGGCGGCGCATGCGCGCGTCCGCGACGAAATCGTCAGGCTGGTTCACCGAGGGCTGCCCGTGCCGGACTTCGCGCGTGCCGTCGGCGACGCCTTGGGCCGGGCCGTGCCCGCCGAAGGCAGCTGCCTGATGACGACCGACCCGGCGACCATGCTCCCGACCGCCGAGTTCGTGGAGAACGGCCTGCCCGCGGCAGAGCTGCTCCGGCTCGTGGAGATCGAGGTGCGTGAGCCGGACTTCAACACGTGGGTACAGCTCGCCCACGCCGGCCGCCCGGCCGGCAGCCTGAGCGAAGCCACCGCCGGTGACCTCGACCGTAGCCTGCGCCAGCGGGAGATCCGCCGCCCCGGGGGATTCTCCGATGAGTTGCGGGTGGTGCTCGCCGGCAGCACGGGGACATGGGGGCAGCTGACCGTGTTCCGGGAGGCGAAGCGCCCGTACTTCTCCCTGGCCGAGGTGGAGTTCGTCTCGTCGGTCGCCCCCCTGATCACTGATGGACTACGGCGCGGCCTGTTGCTCGGTGACGCACAGGCGGGTGACGACGACGTCGGTCTGCTGATCCTCGACGCCGATGACGGCGTACGCATGTCCAACAGGGCAGCGGATGGCTGGCTGGACGAGCTGGGCACCGGTGACAGAGCGGGCGCTCGGCTGCCGCTGGTGATCTCCGCTGTCGCTCGCCAGGCCCGTTCCCTCTGCGGCCCGGCAACGAGTGCGGCACCTGCGCCGACCGATCTCCGGCCGGCCAAGGCCCGAGCGCGCACCCGGGCCGGCCGGTGGCTGATCGTCCGCGGCTCGCTGCTGAACGACGGCCCGGAACCGCAGGTCGCGGTGATGCTGGAAGTAGCTCGCCCCGCCGAGATGGCGCCTCTGATGGTCGACGCCTACGGCTTCACCGACAGCGAGCGCCGGGTCACCGAGCTGGTGGCCAAGGGCTTGTCCACCAAGCAGATCGCCGGCCGACTGCATGTGTCGTCGTACACCGTGCAGGACCACCTGAAGTCGATCTTCGCCAAGTCGGGCACCGGTTCACGCGGCGACCTGATCGCCCGGCTGTTCCTCGATCACTATGCCGCCCCCTTGACGTCGGGAGCCGCGGCGCACACGTGAGGCCTCTGAAGGAGGCCGCGGTCATCCGGCGTGCGGGCTCCTGCTGCGGGAGCGGGTGAAGCCATGGCGCTTCGCGGCTGGGCGGTGGCCGTGGTGGCCATCGCGATGGGTGAAGCCGCGGCAGCGCCACGAGCAGCGAGCGTGCCGATGGAGCCAGGCCGACCTGGCCGACCGGTGCCAAGTCTCCCGACAGGCCATCAACGCCATCGAGACCGAGCGGTACGACCCCAGCCTGCCCCTGGCGTTCACCATCGCCGACGTCTTCGACCTGACCATCGAGGAGATCTTCCTGCCCGACCGGGGGGACACGACGAACGACCCGGCCCGATCCTGAACGCCTCAGGCCGGCTTCTCAGCGCGAGCGGCGGGGGCGGCCCATGCAGCCGATCTGCCGGGCGGCCGTTGCGGAGAAGCGCTCAGGCGTCCCGGAGCTGTATCAGCCCCGCGTCGGTCGGTCTGAACCCGCATGCGTCGAAGTAGAACCCCCGCAGGTGCGGCAGGAAGTCCACGTGCAGCCATTCGCAGCCGGCGTTCCTGGCGGCTGCCGTTGCCCGGCGGATGAGTTCGGTTCCGATCCCCAGGCGTTGATACTCCGGCCGTACCTTGGGGTCGAGGAGGAACGCATGGTCGGCTCCGTCCCATGCCAGGTTGGCGAAGCCGATCAGGGAGGAATCATCACGATGTGCGCTCACCCAGCCGAGGCTGTGCTCGCGGACACGGTTCCACCATCCCGGTTGCACCTGACCGTCGTGAGAGGCGGTCAGTGCGGCCAGCTCCGCGTCCGTCAGATCTGCTCGCCAGCGATAACTGATGTCAGACTCCACCTGCGCGACGATCCCATGCACATGTGGGCGTAAGCCAGTGAATTTCGGTGACGGGCACGGTCGCCGAACTTGATCAGGCTCTCCTCGTCGCTCCGCGAAGGCGACCAGATCGCGGTCGCCAAGCTCGACCGGCTCGGCCGCTCGCTGGGGCTCGTTGCGCCACCCCGAGAAACGACGATAGCCGGTCGCGACCGTAACTCCTGTTCAGCCTTCTCCTCGGCAGCGGTCGTTCCGATCACCTTCCAGTGGCGGGTGTGAGGCCCACGAGCTTGGTGAGAAAACGATCGACCTGCTCCTCCAGCGGCGGCCATGGCAGGTCGGGCTGATTGACCCGCATCGACACGGCCCCGTGAACCGCCGCCCTCAGGTCCAGTGAGACCACCGCGGCGTCGTCGGCCGGGGCGAGCCCGGCGTCGATACACCGCTGCACCGCGGCGGTGGTGCGCTCGGCCAGCTCCTGCTTGAACGACATGGCCGCCCGCTGGTTGAGCGTGCTCTCGTGCAGCACCTTGTACAGGCCGGGGTGTCGTTGGACCCACCTGCCCAGCAGCAGTACGCGGGCTCGCAGCTTCTCCGCCGGATCGGCGGCACCGGTCTCGGCCTGATCGACGGCCTCCAAGAGGTCGCGATGGAACTTCTCCAGGGCGGTCAGGACGAGCGCGTCCCGGTCGGCGAAGTGAATGTACACAGAGGTCGCCGCGACGCCGATCTCCCGCGCCACCGCGCGCATGGACAGGGCCTGGTCGTCGCCGTGTTCGTCCAGCAGTCGCAGGGCGGCGCCGACGATGTCCTCGCGCAGCCGCTCACCCTGGCCGCGCGGGTTGCGGCCCCGCCTGCCACCAGAAGGGCCGGCCGGAGCGGAGGGGGTCGTGTCCATGGGGGCCTATTGTAGGCGGACATGCTTAGCGCTACAGTTGTAGCGCTACAACCGTTCATATATGGAGGATGTCCATGGACCACCAGGTGAAGGCACTGGACTCGGTGTTTGCCGAGATGAGCGCAGCCACCGACCGCCTGCTCTGGGACGAGAGCCCGGAGCTGACCTCGCGCGAGAAGGTCCTGCTGTGCCTCACGGCCGACGTCTGCCAGCAGACCCTCGGCCTGCCCTTCCACCAGCATGTGACGATGGCGGCAGACTGCGGCGTGTCGGCCGACGACCTGCGGGAATTGCTGCGCTTCGTCGCCTACGACAGCGGTTATCCCGCCGCCCTGGCGGCGCTCGCCCGCCTGACCGACCTGGAACGGGAGCACGCCCTGCCCGCCCCCACCGGCCAGGGCCACGAGGTGAACGCCAACGGCACGGGCAGCCCCATGCCCGAGCCGATGCGGCAGGCCGTGGCCGCCCTCGACGCACCGTTCGGCATCTACATGGACCTGCAGTCGCGGATGCGCGCCGGCATGCGGCTGCTGTCCGTCCGTGAGCGGGCGTTCATCACGATGACCGTCGACGTGCTCTTCCAGACCCTCCAGGAGAGCTTCCGCGCCCACCTGGGGCGCGCCCTCGCCGCCGGCGCCACCCCAGAGGAGGCCCGTGCCGTCGTGCGGTTCTCCGCGCAGTTCGGCATGACCAAGGCATGGCGCGCCATGCACGTGCTCGACGCCCTGCTCACCGAACTCGGCGCCGCCCGGGCCTGAAGTGTTCGTAGCTCATGGGGAGGGCTGACGGCACCGTCTACCGGAACCGAGGTCATCGGCGCACCCGATAGCGCAGGTGGAGCACCCGGTTGCCCTGAATCACCACGTCAGGATCCTCCAACAGGTGCTGCGCGTGGACCGACCCGAAGTAGCGCTTGCCGGACCCGAACACGACGGGTACGACGTCCATGCGAACCTCGTCGATCAGGCCCGCGGCAAGCACCTGGCCTGCTCGAAGGCTTTGGCGTACTGGTCGAGCAGAGCACGGCGCCCGGGCTCGTCCGGTTCGCTGAACTGGTCTTCGGCGGGTGTGATCTTGGCGAGCTCCGTACGTGCGCGCTGGAGCGAGCTGTTGACCGCCGCGGTCGTCGTGTCGAGCAGCGCGGCCACCTCCGACGCCTGCCAGGCAAGGACATCGCGGAGAATCAGGACCGCGCGCTGTCGCGGGGGGAGGTGCTGCAACGCGGCGACCATCGCCAGCCTCAGGCTCTGCCGAGTCCCGACGACCACAGCCGGGTCAGTGCTCAGCAGGTGATCCGGGAACGGCTCGAGCCAGCTCGTCTC
Source organism: Nonomuraea aurantiaca (assembly GCF_020215705.1). Taxonomy (GTDB): domain Bacteria; phylum Actinomycetota; class Actinomycetes; order Streptosporangiales; family Streptosporangiaceae; genus Nonomuraea; species Nonomuraea aurantiaca. The sequence goes on from NZ_JAIWNB010000024.1 coordinate 35,974, forward strand.
CAGCGCCGGCGCGTCCAGATCGTCCGGATCGGTGCCGGGAGCACCCAGCGCTGAGGGCACCAGGCGGCGACTGCTGTGTTGCAAGGCGTTCAGGCAGAGCCGAGTGGCGATCCGGTAGAGCCACGTCTTGACCGACGAGCGCCGCTCGAACTCCGCGAATCCCTTCCAGGCGCGCAGGTACGTCTCCTGCAGCACGTCCTCCGCGTCGTGCAGCGAGCCGAGCATCCGGTAGCAGTGCGCGACCAGCTCACTTCGGTGCTGCGCGAACTCGTCCTCCAGGCTCACACCGGCTCCTCGGCTGGCTCCGGCCGAGCGCTCGGAGCACCGGCTACAACGCTACGTCGCATCCAGCGCCGGTCAACGGTCATCCGATCCTTGCTGCTCACGAGAGACCCTCCAGAAAGTCGCTGTCACTGGTACTGACAGCGGCGAAGGCCCCGAATCATCGCGGCGATGAGTTGCCGGCGTCCACGTTGTCAGAACCAGTGACAGCGAACTGATCGAGGAGAGCCTGATGAGCACAGCAGTGATCCGCTACCGGATCAAGCCGGAATCGGCCGACGAGAACCAGCGACTGATCGAGAACGTCTTCGCGGAGCTGGCGACCGCGGCGCCGGCCGGGCTGCGGTACAGCACCTTCCGGCTGCCTGACGGAGTCACCTTCATCCATGTCGTGGACGGCGAGGGCCTGCCCGAGCTGGCCTCCTTCAAGGAGTTCCAGCGCGACTTCGGCCACTGGCTGGCCGGCGACCTCACCCGCGAGGAGGGCACCCTGATCGGCTCGTACGCCGGTGCGGTGGCGACCACCCGCGGCTAACGATCCACGAGCAGGATCCCGGGCCTTAGTAAGGCGCCGACTTCACCCAGCGAGGCGCGCGCCGTTGGTGCTGCCCGTCGGGCGGGCAGCACCAACGGTTTCACGGCTGGGCGAGCCGTTCCGCGTGAGCCGGCAGTACGGGACGGCAACCTCGCCTTCCATACCCTCGCCGAGTTCGGCACCGCGGACTCACCGGAGACGATCGGATCTTCCACGCAATACTGGAGACCGACGCCTGTGCGTCGACAAGTTCGGCGTGTCGTGGATGGTCGATGTCAGCCGACCGCCGGACTCGGCACCGGCCGCGGAGCTAGAGAAGGGCAGGTGAGTACGCGATGGTGCGCAGTTCCCGGCGTGACCAGATGATCGCGGCGTGCGGCGCCCACCCAGGATCGGTGGAGGACTACCCGTTCGGCGACGAAGTGGCGGTGTTCAAGGTCGCCGGCAAGATGTTCGCGCTGGTCATGCTGGGCCCGCCGCCCGGCAGCATCAGCCTCAAATGCGACCCGGACCTCGCCGTCGATCTGCGCGGCCGGTATGCCGCGATCACCGCGGGCTATCACCTCAACAAGCGGCACTGGATCACGATCACGCTCGACGGCTCCGTGCCCGACGATGAACTTCTCGACCTGATCGATCACTCCTACGAGCTGGTCGTGGCCCGCCTGACCAAGGCCGAACGGGACAAGCTGACACTTGACCGGTAGCCCGCCGGAACACTGACGTCCCCTCGCTTACGAGCTGATGGGTGTCAATTGGGCGAACTGGCGCTCGAGCACCTTGGCTGCACCATCGCGCCAGAGGGCAGCCATGGGCGCTGAGGCGGGATCCGGAAATATCTCCTCCTCTCCGTTGTCGATCGCGTCGAAGATGGCCAGCGCGACCGATTCCGGGGATGCCTTCGGTATGTCGAAGCCCCGGATCATCTCGGTGTCCACCGGGCCGGGTAGGACCGCGTGCACTCGTACTCCCTGCCCGGCCACATGAGCGCGAAGCGACTGAGTCAAGGAGAACGCGGCCGCCTTAGAGACGGAGTAAGCCGGAATGATGAACGGCAAGGCAGCGAGAGAGTTCACCGAGAGGATGTTGACGATGGCCCCGCGGGCGCGGGTCACAGCAGGCAGGAAGGCCTGGGTCACGGTGTGGGTGCCGAAGAGATTGACGGCCAGATGGCGTTCGAGCACAGCGGGGTCGGTCAGGTCGTCGGGCAGCGCGATGCCGGCGTTGTTGATCAACATGTCCAGCGACCCAACCTGGTCGGCAGCCGCCTGGATCTGCGCCGGGCTGGTGATGTCCAGGCTCAGGGGTGTCACCCGGTCGTCTGGGTGGGCCAGCGGCCGGCGGGTGCCGGCATAAACCCGTCCGGCGCCTCTGGCCAGGGCTTCGGCTGCCAGCGCCTGCCCGAGTCCGCGGTTGGCCCCGGTCACCAGGACCGTCTTGTCCTTTATGGTCATGCCTGTTGCTCCTGTTGCTCCTGTTGCTCCTGTTGCTCCTGTTGTTTCGATGTGATCGGGCGCAGGCCTTTGGTGGTGCCCGCCACCTGGCGTCACGGGATGTTCAGGGCAGCAGCGCCAGCTTGCCCACGGTGGCCCGCGCTTCCAGTTCCGCGAGTGCCTTCGGCCCTTCGGACAGCTCGTAGACGGTGGGCCGGCCGGGGCCGAGCACCCCCGCCGCGAGGAGCCCGAACATCTCTCCCATGACCTCGCCGAAGATCTGCGGTGCGGCCTGGATCAGGGTGCCGATGTTCAGGCCGATGAGGTGGATCTGGTGTTTGTAGACCAGGTCCCAGTTGGTGATCGCGGCTTCGCCGCCGGCCACGCCATAGACGACGACCCGGCCGGTGACCCGCTTGGTCGCGGCCATGCTGGCGTCGAGGGTGGCGCCGCCGACCGACTCCAGCACCAGGTCGGCGCCCGCGCCGCTGGTCAGTCGCAGGACCTCGGCGGCGATGTCGGTGCCGCGGGAGTCGATGACGTGGTCGGCGCCATGCGCCCGTACCACCTCGTGCTTGCCTGGCGAGGCCGTGGCGATCACCGTCGCGCCGTAGTGTTTGGCCATCTTCACCGCGGCCTGGCCGGTCCCGCCGGCCGCGGCGTGGATCAGTACGGTCTGACCTGCGGCGATGCGGCCCAGCGGCTTGAGCGCCGCCAGCGCGGTCGGCCAGTTCACGACCAGGCCCAGCGCCTGCTCGTCGGCCCAGCCCGCCGGCACGGGCACCGCGCCGGCCGCGGGCAGCACCATGTACTCGGCGAAGGCGCCGCCTCTGACGCCGACGCCGATCACGTGGGCGCCGGGCTCCAGGCCGGTCACCCCCTCACCGACGGCGGTGACTTCACCGGCGCCCTCGATGCCCGCCAGGTACGGCGGCCGCGGGCCGCCTGCGAACGTGCCGCGGGCCTGCGAGAGGTCGACGAAGTTGACGCCGGCGGCGGTGACCCGGATCAGGACCTCGCCCGGGCCAGGGCTCGGTACCGGCGCGTCGGTGATCAGGCGTAGGTCCTGCGGGCCGTTCAGTGACGTCTGCCGCAGCGCGCGCATGGTTGCGGGAATGCTCATGACGATCGGCTCCCTCTTTATTTATCGAACGGCCAACAAATCGTGGCACGCGCGTACGGCGCAGGTCAAGGTAAACTTGATCGAACGACAAACAAGTAGGGGGACGCATCCCGATGGCTACTCGCGGCAGGCCGCGCACATTCGACCCGGACACCGCCCTGCGCCAGGCGCTGGAGGTGTTCTGGGAACGGGGCTACGAGGGCACCTCGCTCAACGACCTGGCCCAGGCCATGGGGATCGCCTCGGCCAGCATCTACGCCTGCTTCGGCGGCAAGGAGGATCTGTTCCGCAAGGTCATGGCCCTCTACGGCACGACCTCAGGCGAGCCGCCCAGGCGCGCGCTGCGCGAACAACCGACCACCCGCGCCGCGATCCACGCCATGCTGCGCGCCACCGCCGACGAGATCACCCGCCCCGACGCCCCGCACTACTGCATGCTCATCCTCGCCGCGCCGACCGGCGCCGTGGAAAACCACGCGATCCGAGAGTTTCTCGCCGGCCTCCGGCACGACCAGCTCGCCACCGTCAAAGACCGGCTCGCCCGGGGCGTCGCCGACGGCGACCTCACCGCACCGCATGCCGGCCTCGACGCCATCGCCCGTTACTACACCACCGTGGTGCAGGGCCTCTCCCTGCAAGCCCGCGACGGCGCCACCCGTGCCGAGCTGGAAACGGTCATCACCTGCGCGATGGCCGCCTGGGACACACTCACGTCCGCGCCGTCACATCGAGCGAGCTAATGGATCGTCGGCCAATGCTCTCCACGTGGACAAGCAGTCATCGTGTTGAACAGAAAACGCGTGATCGCGGGAATTCGCGCAGGAGGCAAAAGTCGCGCCCTCCAACGCCATCATGATTGACTTCTGTGGTGAGTCATGAGGTGGAAGCTCTCTCCTTTCCGTCGGCCGCGGCATTCGAAGAATGGCTCGCCGACCGCCATACCTCCTCGTCCGGAATCTGGCTCAAGCTCGACAAGAAGGCGGCGGGCAGCCAGTCGCTGACCTATGCCGAGGCCCTTGACGTGGCACTGTGCTTCGGCTGGATCGACGGGCAAAAGGCCAAGTTCGACGATGCCCACTGGCTGCAGCGCTTCACTCCCCGCAGGCCGAGAAGTAAATGGTCGAAGGTCAACCGCGACAAGGCCACCGCGCTGATCGACCAGGGTCGAATGAGGCCTTCGGGCCTGCTGGAGATCCAGCGCGCTAAGGAAGACGGCCGCTGGGATGCGGCATATGACGGGCAGCGGACCGCCACCGTCCCCGAAGATCTGGCGCGCGCTCTGGCGCAGAATCCGGCCGCGCAGGAATTCTTCGCAACGCTGGACAGCCGCAATCGTTACGCGGTGCTGTATCGGGTGCAGGACGCCAAGAAGCCCGAAACCCGGAGACGTCGTATCGAGCAGTTCGTCACGATGCTGGCCGAGCAGAGGAAGATCCACCCCTGATGTGTCTGTCAGGTGCTTGTCCACCAAGCGCTTGATCAACGGCACCCGCCTGCTGGAGGTCGCTCTGCGGGTGAGCCTGAGCTGAGTGGGCCGCTGCACGACCGGGTGGGCCGCACCTCCACGCTCCGGGAGTTGTGGTGGGCCTAGCAGTGCAACCGGTTGTAGTTCGTAGAAAATTTTAGCTAGAGGCAGATGGTCAGGATGGCCTTGTGAACTGGGAAAACCTAGATCACGATATATCGGTAACATCTACGTAACGCCTGCAAAGGGTTGACGAAACTTTTGGCGCACCTATAGGAAAGCGCTATCCAATCCCGCCGTGCCGGACGGCCAGGAATGAGGGACACATGCGTCTATGTCCGATTCGATCGCGGTAACCCCGGCTCCCCGGCGAGCCCACGCCAAGCCGCCGGGAGCGAGGCGCGCCAAGCCGGTGAACGCCCACAAACGGCGTGAGGCCCGCACGGCCTACCTCTTCCTGGCCCCATGGTTCCTCGGCCTGTTGGTGATCACGGTCGGCCCGATCCTGGCGTCGCTCTACCTGTCGTTCACCGACTTCAACATGCTGGAAACGGCCAAGTGGATCGGGCTCGACAACTACGCGAAGATGTTCACCGAGGACACGCGGTTCCTCACCTCGCTGAAGGTGACCACGATCTACGTGGTCGTGTCGGTGCCGCTGCAGCTGGCCTTCGCGCTCGGGCTGGCCCTGGCGCTCGATCGCGGGCTGCGTGGTCTGTCGTTCTACCGTTCGATCTACTACCTGCCCTCCCTGCTGGGTGGCAGCGTGGCGATCGCCATTCTCTGGCGCAAGCTCTTCGGTAGCGACGGCCTGGTCAACGCCTTGCTGGACGTCTTCGGCATCCAGGGCGCGGGCTGGGTCTCCGACCCCAACACCGCGCTGGGAACGCTGATCCTCCTGCACGTGTGGACGTTCGGCGCGCCCATGGTGATCTTCCTGGCGGGGCTGCGGCAGATTCCGCAGAGCTACTACGAGGCGGCCCAGGTGGACGGGGCCGGCAAGCTCCGCCAGTTCCGCTCGATCACGCTGCCCCTGCTGACGCCGATCATCTTCTTCAACCTCGTACTCGAAGTGATCAAGTCGTTCCAGTCCTTCACCCAGTCGTTCATCGTCAGCAGCGGTACCGGCGGACCGGTCGACTCCACCCTCTTCTACACGCTCTACCTCTACCTGAAGGGCTTCAAGAGCTACGACATGGGCTACGCGGCAGCGATGGCCTGGGTGCTGCTGCTCATCATCGCCGGCCTGACCGGTGTCAACTTCCTCGCGTCGAAGTATTGGGTCTTCTATGGCGACACCAAGTAAGGCCGTCCCGCTGCTGTTCCGCCCGCTTCCGCGGGGCAGTCGCCTGCTCAAGCACATCCTGCTGATCGGCTTCGGCCTGGTCATGCTGTACCCGCTGCTCTGGATGGTGTCCAGCTCGCTGAAGCCGGAGGAGCTCATCTTCCGCGAGCCCGGCCTGTGGCCGAGCACCTTCACGCTGGAGAACTACAGCGACGGCTGGACCTCGCTCAAGCACACCTTCGGGTTCTACCTGTGGAACTCCGCGGTCATCACCGGCCTGTCGGTCGCGGCCAACCTGATCGCCTGCTCCCTGGCCGCGTACGCCTTCGCCCGGCTGAACTTCCCGCTGAAGAAGCTCTGGTTCGCGGTCATGCTCGGCTCGATCATGCTGCCGCACCACGTGACCGTCGTGCCGCAGTACATCGTGTTCTCCAAGCTCGACTGGATCAACACGATCTGGCCGCTGATCGTGCCCAAGTTCCTGGCCACGGACGCGTTCTTCATCTTCCTGATGGTGCAGTTCATCCGGACCCTGCCGAGGGAGCTGGACGAGGCCGCCTCCATCGACGGCGCGGGTTACTGGCGGGTCTTCCTTCAGGTGATCCTTCCGCTCTGCACCCCGGCGCTCGCGACGACCGGCATCTTCACCTTCATCTGGACGTGGAACGACTTCTTCAGCCAGAACCTGTACCTGACGAACTCCGACAACCTCACAGTCGCCGTGGCGCTGCGCCAGTTCCTGGACTCCAGCGGCGAGTCCTCGTGGGGGCCGATGTTCGCCATGTCGATCGTGTCGCTGGGGCCGATCTTCGGATTCTTCCTGGCCGGTCAGAAATACCTGATCCGTGGCATGGCGACCACCGGACTCAAGTAACACCCCCCCGCAACTCTTCACCAGGAGGTAGAGCTGTGAGTTTCAGCTCGCGTACGAAGATTTGGACGGTCGCCCTGCTCGCGGCCACCGTGATGACGTCGGTCGGCGCCTGTGGCGGCGGCGACAAGGCGGACAGTGGCAAGGTCGAACTCCGCTTCTCCTACTGGGGCAGCGACTCCCGGCAGAAGCTCACCGAGCAGGTGATCAAGAAGTTCGAGGAGAAGAACCCGACCATCAACGTCGAGGGTGACTTCTCCGACTTCAACAACTACTACGAGAAACTGGCCACCAAGGTGGCGGCGAACGACGCCCCCGACGTCATGAGCATCGAGATCCGCGGCCTGGGCGAGTACGCCGGGCGCGGCGCCCTGGCCGACCTGGCGGGCAAGGTGGTCACGACCGACCTCGACCAGCAGGCGCTCGCCGCCGGGAACATCGACAGCAAGCAGTACGCCATTCCCTCCGGCGTCAACGCCTTCTCCATGCTCGTCAACAAGGCGACGATCGAGAAGGCCAAGCAGAAGGTGCCCGACGACAAGTCCTGGACCTGGGACGACTGGATCAACCTGGCCAAGCAGATCAGCGCGAGCGGTGGCGGCATCACGGGAGCCGAGTACAACTACAACCCCGCCTGGCTGCAGATCTTCGCGGCCCAGCGCGGCGAGAAGCTGTACGACGGCAAGAAGCTGGGCGTCTCGCCCGACACGCTGAAGGCCTGGTGGGGCATCCACCAGCAGCTCATCCAGACCAAGGGCTCGCCTGACGCGGCGAAGAGCTCCGAGCTGATCGCGGGCGGGGTCGAACAGTCACCGCTGGGCACCAACACCGGTGCGACGGGCATGTGGTGGAGCAACCAGCTCGGCGGCCTGACCAAGGCGTCCGGTCAGGAGCTGACCCTGCTGCGCATGCCCAAGGTGAAGGAGGCGACCACCAGCGGTATGTTCCTGCAGCCGTCGATGTTCTACACGGTCGCCGCCAAGTCCGAGCATCCGGCGGAAGCCGCCAAGTTCATCGACTTCATGGTCAACGACCCGGACGCGGCCTCGATCCTGCTGAGCGACCGCGGCCTGCCGACCAACGCCAAGGTGCTCGCCGCCGTCAAGGACAAGCTGCCGGCCGTCGACCAGAAGACGCTGGCCTTCATCGACGAGGTCAGGAGCGAGCTGAGCCCGATCGCCGCTCCGCCGAAGGGCGCCCTCCAGGTGGACGACATCCTCAAGCGCATCACCGAGGAGGTCGTCTTCGCCAAGACGACACCGGACGCCGCCGCACAGAAGTTCCTGACCGAGGCCAACGCGGCCATCGCCGGCTGAGCTCGGTACAGCAGGGCCGGGGCTGTCAGCGGCTCCGGCCCGTCATTTTCGCTACTCGGGGAGAGAAGTTGAGCACCAGGTACGCCTTCGTCGGCCTTGGTCACCGCGTCCGGATGTACATCGACGCCCTGCTGGGTGACTGGCGGGACACCGGGACGATCGCCGGCCTCTGCGACACCAACCGGACCCGCATGGACTACTACGCCGAGCGCATCGGCGCGGACGTGCCCCGCTTCCAGCCGGACGATTTCGGCAAGCTGCTGGAGCTGGCCGACGCGGTCGTGGTCACCACGGTGGACGCGACGCACGCCCGCTACGTCGTCGCCGCCCTCGACGCGGGCCTCGACGTCATCGTGGAGAAGCCGCTCACCATCGACGCCGAAGGCTGCGAGGCCATCGCCGCGGCCGCCGAGCGCAACCCGGGCAAGCTGGTGGTCACCTTCAACTACCGCTACTCGCCCCGCAACTCGGCGGTCAAGAAGCTGATCAGCGAAGGCGCGATCGGCGAGGTCACCTCGGTCCACTTCGACTGGGCGCTGGACACCATCCACGGCGCCGACTACTTCCGCCGCTGGCACCGCGAGCGGGCCAACTCCGGCGGCCTGCTGGTGCACAAGTCCACCCACCACTTCGACCTGGTCAACTGGTGGCTCGCCGCGGCACCCGAGCTCGTCTTCGCCCAGACCGACCTGCGCTTCTACGGCCAGGCCCTGCCCCGAGGCCCACGCCCCGCCCGCGGCCAGGGCGCGTCCGGCCTCGGCACCGACCCGTTCATCCTCGACATCTCCACCGACGAGCACCTCAAGCGGCTCTACCTGGACGCCGAGCACGAGGACGGCTACATCCGCGACCAGGACGTCTTCGGACCGGGCGTGACCATCGACGACAACATGTCGGTCCTGGTCCGCTACGCCAACCGGGCCATGCTCACCTACTCGCTCACCGCGCACGCCCCGTACGAGGGCTACCGGGTGGTGTTCAACGGCACGGAGGGGCGCGTCGAGCTGGAGGTCTGCGAGCGATCTTGGACGCCACCGCACGCCGCGATCGACCCGAGCGCCGCCACCAAGCAGCACGCGGCCGGCGCATGGGAGAAGCTCACCCTGCACCGGCACTGGCAGGAGCGCGAGGAGATCGTGATCGAGCAGGGGGAGGGCGGCCACGGCGGCGGCGACCGGCTGCTGCTCGACGACGTCTTCCGCGGCCCCGGCGACGACCCGCTCGGGCGTCCGGCGGGTTACCGCGACGGCATCCGCAGCGTACTTGTGGGCGCCGCGGCCAACCGCTCGGCCGCCACCGGCCGCGCCGTCCACCTGACCGACGACGGCACCCGCCTGGCCGACGCCTGACCGACGACCGGTTCCCCGGGCGGGCCGGTAGGCCATCCGCAGGCGGCGTACTGCCTACGGGCCTGTCCGTGCGGGCTGTGGAACGACCTGTTCGGCGAGTACCTCAGCGTCAACGCCGTCACCAGCGACGCCGTGGATCCGATCTCGTTCCAGCCCGAGCTGAAGGTGTGCGCGGTCTCCCTGGCCAGGGTGGTCACGGAGCAGCCCGCCGACGTCCCCTCACGAGCGCCCGAGCCGGCCGTGCGGGAGACCGGGCAGGCGGTGCCCGGTCCGGTCGCGGCGCTGGCCGGGCTGTTCGGGCTGGCCGAGCTGACCCCGCCGGTGCTCGCAGGTCACGAACGCCAGTATCTGGCCGGTTTCCTGGCCGGTCTGAGTGATGCGCCGCCCGCCGGTACGGCCGTACCGATCTTGCCGAGCCATGCCCCCATCGACCCGAGCCACGCTCTGTGGATCAACGGCGCGCTGGCCGGCGCCTTCTCCCGCATCGCGGCCCCTGCGCTGGTTCCGCAACCCACCGACGTGCCCGAGACGCCGGTGCGCGAGCTCATCGTCCTGTGGGCCTCGCAGACCGGAAACGCCGAGGAGTTCGCCGCCGCGAGCGCTCGCCGCCTGGCCGGCACGGGCCGCAAGGCCAGGCTCGTCGACATGGCCGACTGCACCCCGGCAGCTCTTCCCGCCGAGGCGGACCTGCTCGTCATCTCCAGTACGTTCGGCGACGGTGAAGCACCCGACAACGGTGCCGCCTTCTGGGAGGCGCTCGCCGAGCCAGGAGCACCGCGGCTCGACGGCGTGCGCTATGCGGTGCTGGCCTTCGGCGACTCCAGCTACGACGACTTCTGCGGCCACGGACGCCAGCTCGACCGGCGTCTGGAGGAGCTCGGCGCGGTCCGCCTGGCGCCGCGCGCCGATTGCGAGCCCGACGACCAGGAGCGCGCTCTGAGCTGGCTCGACCAGGTGCTCGCCACGCTCGCTGAGACCACGCCCGCGCCGGCCGTGCCCCTCGATCCGTCCACCAGTCCGCGCAAGGCGGCGCCCTTCACCGCGACGCTGTCGGGCAACCGGCTGCTCAGTCTGCCCGGCTCGGCCAAAGAGGTCCGCCAGTTCACCTTCGACACCGGCGGCGAGCTGGCCTACCAGGCCGGGGACGCTCTCGGCGTCATGCCCGTCAACAGCGCCGATCTGGTGATGGAATGGCTGGCGGTGACCGGTCTCAGCCCGGTCGACAACGTGGAGCTCACCGGCCTCGGCTCGCTTCCCCTCGGGGAGGCGCTGCACCGCCATCTGGACATCACCAAGATCACCCCGGGCCTGCTCAAGTTCGTCGCCGAACGTACTCGTAACCGCGATCTGTCCCGGTTGCTGCGTCCAGGCAACAAGGGCGAGCTGGCCAAGTGGACATGGAGCCGCCAGGCCATCGACGTCATCGCCGAACTCCCGGTACGCGCCGGCGCCCAGGAATGGCTCGGCGTGCTCAAACGGCTCCAGCCGCGCCTGTACTCCATCTCCTCCAGCCCGCTGACCAGCCCTGACGAGATACGCCTGACCATCTCGGTGGTCCGCTTCGACAATCTGCGCGGCCGCCCGCGTACCGGAGCGTGCTCGGCCTACCTGGCCGACAACCCGGAGCGGGCCCAGGTACCGGTGTACGTCCAGCACACCACCCACTTCCGCCCGCCCTCGGACCCGGGCACCCCGATGGTGATGATCGGCCCCGGCACCGGCGTCGCCCCCTTCCTCGGCTTCCTCGACGAACGCCGCGCCCTCGGCCACCACGGCCGTAACTGGCTCTTCTTCGGTGAGCAGCGCCGTGCCACCGACTTCTACTACCGCGACGAACTCACCGAGATGCACGACGACGGGCTGCTGACCCGCCTCGACCTGGCCTTCTCCCGCGACCAGCGCGCCAAGGTCTACGTTCAGGACCGCATGCGCGAGCACGGTGCCCAGCTCTGGGCCTGGCTGCAGGACGGGGCACACGTATATGTGTGCGGTGACGCCGGCCGGATGGCCAAGGACGTCGACCAGACCCTGCATGACATCACGGCCCGCTACGGCGGCCTCTCTCCTGACGACGCGGCCGCGTACGTCAAGCAGCTGGCCGCGAGCAAGCGCTACGTACGCGACGTGTATTGACTACGGACGTCGAGCGCTTGCGGGCCGCCGACGACCGGTTATGGGGCCGAGCACTCCCAGGAGCAGGGCGAGCCGGCCCAGTGCAGGGCGATGTACAGCTCGGGCTGCCCCCAGTAGCGCACCCGCTCGCGGGTGACGCGGTAACCGGCGCTCTGCTCGGGCTCGTCCAGCGAGTGGCGCGGACGGGGATGGCCAGGAGGCCGATGTCCTGGTCGACGTGGGTGAGCAGGCCGTGGCAGGGCCCGCCGAGGCAGATGGCGTTGCAGTCATGCCGCTCGTCCGGCGCGGGCGGGTTCATGCGGGGTAGGCGTGGGTCTCGGTGGCCTTGGCCGAGGCCCAGATCTGCTGGCCCAGGGTCAGGTCGAGGTCGGCGACGGCGGCGGGGGTGATGTCGGCGAAGGCGGTGACGGGGCCGTCGAGGTGCACGCGTACGTTGTCGCCGTGGCGTTCGATGCCCTCGATGCGGGCTTGCCACAGGTTGCGCGGACTGCCGTCCGGGCGGGTCCGGTAGAGGGCGACGGCGGAGGGCGGGAAGGCGACGAACGCGGGCCCGTCGAGGTGCTCGTAGGTGTGCAGCAACAGCTCGCCGACCTTGACCCGGGCTCCGTCGGCCACGCCGCGATACAGGTTGAGCCCGACCAGGCGGGCCACGTAGTCGGTACGGGGGCGGCGGGCGACCTCGGCCGGACTGCCCTGCTGGACGATGGCGCCGTTCTCGATCACGACCAGCCGGTCGGCCAGCACCATCGCGTCGAGGGGGTCGTGGGTGACCAGCACGGTCGCGCCGTCGAAGTCGGCCAGGTGACGGCGCAGCTGGGAGCGGATCTCCAGCCGGGTGTGGGCGTCGAGCGCGGCCAGCGGCTCGTCCAGCAGCAGCAGATCGGGCTGTATGGCCAGCGCCCGCGCCAGCGCGACCCGCTGAGCCTGGCCGCCGGACAGCTGCCGTGGCTTGGCGGCGGCGCGATCGGCCAGGCCGACGCGTTCCAGCAGGGCGGCGGCGGTACGGCGGGCCTCGGCCTTGGGCACCCCGTGGCAGCGCGGCCCGAACGCGACGTTGTCCAGCGCCGTCAGGTGTGGGAAGAGCAGGTAGTCCTGGAAGACCATGCCGATCGGGCGTTCCTCGGCGGGCAGCGTGTGCAGCGGCCTGCCGCGCAGAACGATCTGCCCGTCGGACAGGCGAGTGAGCCCGGCCAGGGCGCGCAGGGCGGTGGTCTTGCCCGCGCCGTTGGGGCCGAGCAGCGCGACGACCTCGCCCGGAGCGACCTCCAGGGTGAGGTCGAGGGTGAAGGCGGGCCGGGCGACCACCAGCCGGGCGTGCAGAGTCATGGCGCGCTCACCCACCGGTCACGCAGGCTGGTCAAAATGATCACCGAGACGGCCAGCAGAACGAGGCTGAGCACGATGGCCGCTTCCGGCTCGGTCTCCAGCGCCAGATAGACCGCCAGCGGCATGGTGCGGGTGGTGCCGGGGAAGTTGCCCGCGAACGTGATCGTCGCGCCGAACTCGCCCAACGCCCGCGCCCAGCACAACACCGCCCCGGCCACGACGCCCGGCATGACCATCGGCAGCGTCACCCGCCGGAACACCGTCCACCGCGAGGCGCCCAGCGTGGCCGCGGCCTCCTCGAAACGCCGGTCGGCACCACGCAACGCCCCCTCAACGCTGATCACCAGGAAGGGCATCGCCACGAACGCCTCGGCGATGATCACCCCGGCGGTGGTGAACGGCAGCGTGATGCCGAACGTGGCCTCCAGCCACTGCCCGACCAGCCCGCGCCGCCCCAGTACGAGCAGCAACGCCACACCGCCGACCACCGGCGGCAGCACCAGCGGGACGGTGACCAGGGCCCGGACCAGCCGCCGCCCGGGAAACGACACCCGGGCCAGCAGCCAGGCCAGCGGCACCCCGAGCAGCAGGCACACGGCGGTGGCGATGGTGGCGCACACCAGCGACAGCCGCAACGCCTCCAGCACCTGCGGCTCGGCCAGCCGCTGCAGCAGCGTGGGCCAGGGGGCGCGGATCAGCAGCCCGGCCAGCGGCAGCACGAGGAAGACCAGACCCACGACGGCGGGCACGACCAGCATCCACGGCAGGCGCCCGGAGACCTCGCGCCCCGCGGCCGGCCGGCTGCCGGGCCCGCGTGGTGAGCTCGACAGATCGACCTGCTCCGGCACGGAAGAGTTCATGAGCGATCAGGGCGCCTCGAAGCCGGCCTTGGTCAGCACGTCCTTGCCCTGCTGCGACAGCACCAGATCCACGAACTGCTTGGCCAGATCACCGGCCGGAGCCTTGGCCAGCGTGGCGATCGGATAGTCGTTGATCGCCTTGTCCGCCTCGGGGAACTCGAGCCCCCGCACCTTGCCCGCCGAGGCGATCACATCGGTCTTGTACACCAGGGCCGCGTCCACCTCGCCCAACTCGACCTTGGTCAGCGTGGCCTTGACGTCCTGCTCCAGCGTCACAGGCTTGACCTTCAGCCCGGCCGCGTCCAGCGCCTTGACCGCCGCCGCCCCGCACGGCACCTGCTCGGCGCACAAGGCCACCTTCACCTTGCTGTCGGCCAGGTCCTTCAACTCATCCACCTTGGCCGGATTGTCCTTCGGCACGGCGATCTCCAGCTTGTTACGCACGAACGTGGTCGGCGCACTCGCCGACGACGCGTCGGTCACCGTCTTCATCGTGGCCGGGCTCGCCGCGGCGAACACGTCCGCCGGCGCCCCCTGGACGATCTGCTGAGCCAGCGTCGCGCTGGAGCCGAAGTTGAACTTCACCGTCGTACCCGGGTGCGCGGCCTCGAAGGCCTTGCCGAGCTCGGTGAACGTCCCGGTCAGCGAGGCCGCGGCGAACACCGTCACCTCCTTGGCCCCGCCCCCGGCGGAGGCCGACGCCGACGTTGCGGAGGAGGTGGCCGGTTGGCCGGATCCGCAACCGGACAGGCCCGCGAGCGCGAGCGCGACGGGCAGGGCGATCGCCCATCGGGAAAGACGCCTGAACACCAAGGAGGGCTCCTCACAGAAAACTGGCCACGCGCTCGTGAGCGGGAATCTCCACGACGACGTTGGTGGACTTGATCACGGCGACCGCCACCACCCCCACCTCCAGGCCCAACTCGTCGGCGGCCTGGCGGCTCATCAGCGACACCACCCGAAACGGCCCGGCGGCGATCTCCACCTGCGCCATCACCGCATCGCGGATCACCTCGGTCACGATCCCGCGAAAGCGGTTACGCGCCGAGGACCGGCTACCGCCGTCGCTCTCCTCGATCTGCGAGCGGGCGAAAGCCGCCAGGTCGGCGCCGTTGACCCGCCGGTGGCCGTGCTCATCCCGCTCGGCCCCCAGCCGACCCGCGTCCACCCACCGGCGAACGGTGTCGGAGCTGACCCCGAGCAGCGCTGCGGCTTCGCTGATCCGAAACGTCGTCACACCATCACGATACCTTCCGCACATTCAAGCCTGAATAGCTGTCTTCCGTTGCAGTAGCGGCATCACTTACGGCTCTGCCATCGCATCCACGAGATCGGCGCTGGACCGTCGACACGGCACAAAGGGCCTGCGCTTCGCTCCGGACGTTCTTCCAGGGGCGCCTGCGGCGCACAACGGGCTTCGCAGTCGGCGCTCCGCGCTTCCGGGGGCTCAGGCGTCCTTCCCAGTCGGGCCAACGGCCCGACCCCTGCAGGGCCTCGCTACGCTCGGACGCCCTCCTCGGGCGCAGGCTTCGCCTGCGCGTTCTCCGTTGGCCTCACAGGCAAGAGATATCGCTACCAGTGGACCGGTACCGTGACGTATTCCGCCGTGTCGTATTCCTCAGCTGGCCGCAGGCCGAAGGCAGGCGCCAGAACGTTATCCGTGGGGGTGCCGTAGCAGACCCTCTTCGAGGATGGCTACACGATGTCGCGGCTGTGTTTATCTCCGATGGACTCAAAGATGTCTTGGGCCTGTTTGAACGCTGTGATGGCGTCATCGAAGCGCCGCACCTGGCAGAGGGCGCTCCGAGGTTGCCCAACGCTTGGCCTAGCGACGGCGGCGTGTTCCGGGTGGACGGCGCAATGTGGTGAAGATCAAGCTGACCGACGACGAGCTGACGCTCGTCAAGTCGTTCCGCGATGGAAGCGGACTTGACGGTGCCGCATCCGCTGGCTAAGGCCGCGCTGCGGACGGGGAGGAGATCACGTATATCAAGCGGCTGCGACGTCTCGGGAGGCTGTCCGTTGAGCGCGAGCGGTCCGGCTACGAAGGACTGAAGCTATGGTTCCGGGAGGATTACAAGGAGCCGGTTGTGCTCCAGACCAAGCCAACGATCCGGCTTTCATGGGACGCGAAGGCCCTTGATGATTGGTAGCCATCGGTGCAGGTGGCGAGTTGAGCGTAGTGCAAGGTTTCGTCCGCAGAGGTGGTGTACAGCGGCCGATACAGCAAGACCGTCTTAGAGGATCACCCTCCACCGACTCGTACCACCATCTGAGCAAGGCGAGATTCCGCTGACTAGGCGTCCGCCCTTGCCTACGAACCGGGTGGTCAGGTGTCGTACAAGCCGTCCCAGGGTTCGTAAAAGCCGATGCCGTTCGGGTAGAACTCGGCGTGTTCTTCGCCTTCGAAGGTCTCTATGACGAGGCCGTACAGGATGTCGTTGCACGTGTGCTGGAAAGGTCGGATGGCGATGTCGCCGAACCGGAGGCCGGGAAGGGCGCTGAGCCACTCTTGCAGTCGCTCTTGTGCGGTGTCGACGGCCGTTCGGTGGTCGTCGTCGGTGCCGGTTTGTTCGACGCGGGTGTCGAGGTGATGGCCGGCGGCGTCGAAGGTGTGCAGGACGGCGGACCAGCGTTTGTGTGCTGGCCAGTCTTCAGTGTGCGTGTAGCCCTGTGGGAAGGCGGCTATGACAGAGCCGAAGAACTGCCCGCCGTGCCAGTGGCCGATTGTGTCGGTGTGGTAGTCGGGCTCGTAGACGATGGGAATGACCTCGGGGACTGACATGGGCCGGAGAGTAGCCGTCGGGTACGACAAACAGCTTCCACTTCGCTTCCATCCCAGACCAGCCGAACGCGCCGAGATTGCTCAGCAGATGTGCGGCGTTCCACCCGCGTTGAGCGCACCGAGTCAGCGCGCCTGGCCGCTCAGGATCCTCAACCAAAGATCGTCGGCTGCGCGGGCGGACACCCAGGTGCTTTCCACGATGCCAGCTGGAGCCCGGTCTGAGATTCGCCGGACGAACCATAGCCCGCCTGCCGTACACAGCTCGAAGATCGGAAGCCGGCAGCTGCACGTGTACTGGCGCACCCGTATTCGATGCGCGCGTGGTCGGCTGGGCTCCCAGTCCACCGGCTTGGCGTGAGCGTGCGGAGCTGCCACGTGCACCCCGTGGCAATCGGCGAGGGGCATCGAGGTGGCCACCGCTTCACTGCCGGGGGTGCTGGGCGTGGAGGAGCGCCACGAACGCCACCACGTCGTCGGCGCTCACCGTCTGCTGAAGACCCGCGTCGATCTCGGCGTTGCGGAGCTGGACGCCGCGCCTGGTCGCGTAGAACACGCCGGCGTCGCTGCGGAAGAACGACCAGCCGGGGAACGTGGCACGAAGCGCGTCAAGGTCATAGCCGAGTGTCGCCATGCCTCAACACTAAGCATGCGCCACATGGTTGTCTATAGGCGTCTACGGTGCCATCCGGTAAACGATGGTAGTTCACAGTTTTCTACAGTTGCATCGTGATCGAGTTCCGTGAGGATCAGCCAAGATGGCAGCAGGCTGCACAGGTGATCCGCGAACGCATTGCAGCAGGTGTCTACCGCCCCGGCTCACGCGTGCCGAGCGAGAACGATCTCATGCAGGAGTTCGGCATCGCTCGGATGACCGCCCACAAGGCGATGAGAGCCCTCCGCGAAGAGGGGGCCATCTATACCGTCCGCGGCATGGGTAGCTTCGTCAGCCCACCCGACACCAGTAGCCCCTCCAAGGCGTAGGCCATGGCGCCAAGCCGACAGCCCAGCGTGGCGACAGCGACGCAGGAGGCCGAACATCACCGCGACTCCAGCGATAGACATTCTGCGAAGAAGGCCCAGGCGTCGACAGAAGTGATTCACTTTCTCGGACGGACGCCAACGCGCGGTGCTCAGCATCGACCTGGTCCTAATCGACCGTCCAAGAACAGGCGGGTTTAGGCGAGAGCATTCCCGCCCTCTCCAAGAGCTTCCGCCGAGCGGATCACGTGGGCGTAGACCTGGAAGGTGATCCAGGGACCTGAACCGCTGGGCCGGGCTCGCGACGGCTTATACCGGGACGCCTGTATGCCCACGTGGAACGGCGTAGGTACCCCTAGCTATACCCCCATTGGGGCGTACATGGGAGCGACCGAGAGAGCCCCTGACTGATGTGCTGATCACTGTCAGTCAAGCGCATCTCTCGGGAGAAAATGAAATGTCAGTCGACAGCCAGCGGGGCATCGAGCGTCATCCGAGTCAGACCGGGCTAAGGGGTTTCATCCGTCGCCGTCCGCTGCTCAGTTTCTTCGTACTGGCGAATCTGATGAGCTGGCTCGCCTGGGCGCCCTACATTCTCTCGGCGACCGGCCTAGGGGTTTTAGATTTCACATTCCCCTCGCTGCTCGGGACCACGCAGTTCGCCGGTGTTCTCCCGGGCGCCTATCTCGGGCCGATCTTCGCCGCGTTCATCGTGACCGCGATCGCGGACGGCCGGGCAGGTCTTCGTCGGTGGGTCGGGCGGATGCTGAAGTGGCGGGTCAGCTGGGTCTGGTACCTCGGGACCGCCGTCGGCGTTCCCGCCGCCATCATCGTCGCCGGTCTCGCGGTGTCCAACGAAGACATCCACATGCCGCCCGTCGCCGTGCTGGTGGCCTACCTGCCGAGCCTGCTGCTCCAGATGGTCACCACTGGTCTGGCGGAAGAGCCCGGTTGGCGGGACTTCGCCCTGCCCCGCCTGCAGCGCAAGTTCGGCCCGCTGGGCGGCACTCTCATTCTCGGCCCGCTGTGGGGCTTCTGGCACGTGCCGCTGTTCCTGAGTGAGTGGGGCGGGTGGCCGAACGTCACCTGGCTGACGGTCGGCGAGTTCGTCGCCTTCGCCAGTGTCTTCAGCGTGATCGTCACCTGGGTGTTCAACCGGACCGGTCAGAGCCTGCCCCTGGTCATGCTGCTGCACGTCAGCGTCAACAACTTCATGTCGCTCGCCTACTCGGACATGTTCCCGTCGATCGCCACCGCGGAGCAGACGTCCCATGTCACCCTGATCGCCAGCAGCACGGTAGCGATCATCATTCTCGTCGCGACCCGCGGCCGCCTCGGTTACCGCAAGGCCGAGGAATCCACGCCGGAGGTCGCTCATCAGAACTGAACGACCAGAAGAGCGAGAGCGCGGGCGTGGGACCGGAAAGCCGTCCCGCGCCCGCTGTGCGTCTTGGCCTGGCCACCGCTTCGGTTACGGAACGTCCCCCCGGTGGTCCACGATGCCGACGGCCACCTGAGCCACTGAGAGGACCACCTCGCCCTTGGGCAGCTTGCTGTACGGGGACCGCGCATCCGCTCCGCCGATGTAGACGCAGAATCGCTCATGCGCTCTCTCCTTGGTAGCTGTCGATGATGGCGGCGTTGGTCGGGAATGTCGCGCCGACCCCTGGGATCAAGGGCGGGCAGAGCTGTCCGGTGAGTCCGTAGCGGTCCCGGCGAGGGTGGCGAGTTCGCCGCGCTTGCCGTACCAGGCGCTCCAGGCGGCGATCAGGCAGAGCGTGCCGACCAGCAGGACGGTCGACAGTCCGGTCATCACGTCTACGGGGAGCAGGTAGATGAGCGGGATGCGGATCAGTGACTCGGCGAGCAGGGCCAGCGCCCAGGTCACGGTCATCACGAGATAGACGCGCCGGAAGGCCGGGTCCGCCTGGTACAGCACCCGCCAGCGGGCCGCCGTCTTCTCGTCCTCGGCGCCGAAGCGGATGGCCAGCGCGAACGCGGCCGGCCTGCCGATCAGGCAGGTGGCCATCAGGACGGCGGCGATCGCGAACGTGCTGACGGACTTGATGGCCAGCATGAACCGCTCGTCGCCGGTGAAGAAGGCCAGCACCAGGCCGATGCCGAAGACCAGGCCGGTGAAGGCGGCGAAGCCGTCCAGCCTGCGCTCGCGGAGGGCGATGTAGGCGGTGCGGGCTAGGCCGACCGCGGTGGCGGTCAGCAGCGCGGTGTACTCGCTCACGTGGAACGCGCGCAGCAGGTAGTACGCGGCGATGGGCGGTGCCACATCGGCCAGGATCGTCTTGACGAAGCCGCCCTTCATGACCAGGTCCTCTCCATAGCGGTGCTCCTTATCGCGAAGAATTTCGCTTCAAGATAAGCCCTCGGGGAGGGCTAACGCAAGGAACTTCGCGTTAAAGTGAAGGCATGCAACAGGCACGAAGGCCGGGAGGCCGAAGCGCGCGCGTCCGCCAGCAGGTCCACGAAGCGGTCCTCGACCTCCTGTCAGAACAGGACTGGCACAGCCTGTCGATCCCCCAGATCGCCGAGCGTTCGGGCGTCCACCAGGCCACCGTCTACCGCCGCTGGGGGACGCTGGAGGCACTGGTCGACGACGTGGTGATGGAACGGCTGTCGCAGGAGTCGCCGGTGCCCGACACGGGGTCGCTGCGCGGCGACCTGGAGGCCTACGCGGTCCAGCTGGCGGCGGACGTGGCCGGGCCGCTCGGCCCCCTGTACGTACGCGCCGCGCAGATCAGCACCCGAACCCAAGAGCACCAGACCTACCTGGTCGACCGGGCCGTCCAACTGCAGGACATGCTGGAGCGGGCGGCCAAGCGCGGGGAGGGCTCTCCCGACCTGCTGGAGTTCATGGAAGTGATCATCGCGCCGGTCTACTACCACGCGATGTTCTTCAACCGCCCCATCGGCCCCGACCACGCCCGCACCCTCGTGGACCGCCTGCTGCGCCTCAGGAAGTGACCTGCCGCTCGGCGGATGACCGGGGCGGCGGCCCCGGCACTCCCAGGACGGCATTACCTCGCCGACAGGGGCGATACCTGTCCCTCGTGCGGGGGATGGCGGAGATCGCTCCGCTCGGCGATTACTTTCGGCGAGCGAAAATCCAGGATTAAGGGCGTAAGCACCCCTCGCCAAGGAGCCTCCAGATGAACCCCCGCATCGCCTTCGTCGCCGCCCCACTGCTCACCTTCGCCTACGGTGTGATCCGCATTCTTGACGGGCTCGACGGCAGCCGTGGCCCCGGCCTTGCCTGGACCACCGGGCATCTGGCCTTCATCGCGGCAATGGGGCTGTTCGTGTACATCTTCTCGCAGATGCGCCGGATGGCGGGAGGGGACGCGCTGTCCACCGTGATCGCAGTGGTCGCCACCGCCGGCGCTCTCGCTCTGACCACGCAGTTCACCATCGACGTCGTGGCTGGACTGCTGTCCGCCGACAACTTGAGCATGAGCCTTCTCAGCCGTGAGATCCGCGACACCCCGGGGATCACCTTCGCCGCCTACGACGTCGGCCCGTACCTGTTCTATGTCGGCCAGTTCGCGCTGGTCGTCCGGCTCGCCGTCATGCGCCGGATCAAGGGGTGGACGCCCCTTCTGGTCCTGTGCGACCTCATCATGCCGAACATCGACAAGGACCTCATCCCGCTCGGCGCCATCCTCCTGCTCGTCTCCTTCGCCTCCATCTCCCACCGAGCCCCCTCGACCGACTCCCGTTCGGTCCCCTCGACCGCCAAGCCCACCCCGACCCTGGTATGAGGAAGATCGGCGACCGGCAGGTCCACCTGGCGGTAGCGTCTGAGGCGTGATCAAGGTGCTGCTCGCCGACGACGAGGTCCTGGTCCGGGCGGGTGTGCGAGCCATCCTCGCCGCCGCCCCGGACATCGAGGTGGTCGCGGAGGCGGGCAACGGGCGCGAGGCGCTCGAACTCGCCCGCACGCACCGGCCGGACGTGGCCCTGCTCGATATCCGGATGCCGCTGCTGGACGGCCTGAGCACGGCGGCCGAACTGCGCCGGGCGGCCCCGGATGTCGCGGTGGTGATGCTGACGACGTTCTCCGAAGACGAGTACATCACCAGGGCACTGGACGGCGGGGCGAGCGGCTTCCTGCTCAAGTCGGGAGATCCGTACGAGCTGATGGCGGCCGTACGGGCCGTGCACGGCGGTGCGGCGTTCCTCTCGCCGCAGATCGCCCACCGGGTGATCCAGCAGGTGAGCGGCGGCCGGATGAGCCGGCAGGCGGCGGCCAAGGAGCGGATCGCGCTGCTCACGCCGCGCGAGCGGGAGGTGCTGGCGCTGGTCGGCGCCGGGTTGTCCAACGCGGAGATCGGCGGGCGGCTGTTCCTGGTGGAGGGGACGGTCAAGGCGTACGTGAGCGCCGTGCTGGGCCGCCTGGAGGTGAAGAACCGCGTCCAGGCGGCCGTGCTGGCGTACGAGGCCGGGCTGGTCCCGGGCGACTGATGGGGATCAGCCAGCGGTCAGGCGTCGCGTTCGCGCATCACCCACAGCCCGGCGGCGACCACCACGGCGGCCCACGCGGTGAGTACGAGGCCGGATGCCGCCTCTCCCGCGATGAAGCGCTCCCCGACGGGCATGGGCGTGTAGGCGGCGAGCGTGTTGAGGAACTCGGCGTTCAGCGAGGTGGCGAGTCCCTGCAGGCCGATCGGGAGCACGTACAGCAGGGCGAACAGCATCGTGAGGGCCCCGGCCGATCGGCGGATCAGCGTGCCGAGCCCGAGGGCCAGCACGGCGACGAGCGCCAGGTACGCCGCTATGGCCAGGATTCGGCCGGTCACCTGCCCGGCGTCGAATTCCCAGTACCTCCGCAGCACCGGCGCGCTGGCCGCCACGCCGAGGACGGAGACGAGCCCGCCGGCCAGGAACGTCGTGGCGCCCACGACGGCCACCTTGGCCAGCACCAGCCGGGTGCGGGAGGGCGTGCAGGCCAGCGTGACCATGATGCTGCGGGTGGCGTACTCGCTGGTCACCGCCAGCATGCCGAGCGATCCGAAGATGAGCTGCACCCAGTCCAGGCCCTCGACGACCGACGACACCGGCTCGACCGGTAGGCCATGTTTGCGCAGAAAGACGGCCGTGTCCTTCGCCTCCAGCGCCGCCACCAGCAGCATCGTCAGGAGCGCGCCGCCGGCGAACCACCAGGTGGAGCGGACGGAGCGGAGCTTCAGCCACTCGGCGGCGGCCGCGCGGGCCAGGGCGTTCATGCGGAGGCTCCGAACTCCGTGCTGTCGGCGGTCAGCCGCATGTACGACTCCTCCAGCGAGGACTCGACGGCACGCAGCTCGTAGAGCGGCAATCCCAGCTCGTACGCCTGCCGGCCGATCTGCTCGGTGGTGTGGCCGCTGACGGTCAGCTCGTCCGGGCCGGTCCAGCGCGCGGCGGGCAGGACGTCGGCCAGCGGTCGCAGCCGCGGTCCGCGTACCCGCACCTCCGAGCCGGCGACCAGGCGCTCCATCGGCTCGTCGGCGATCAGCCGGCCCTTGCCGAGGACGATCAGCCGGTCGGCGGTGCGCTCCATCTCGCTCATCAGATGGGAGGAGACGAAGACCGTACGGCCCTCGGCGGCGAGCGATCTGAGCAGTGTGCGGATCCAGCGGACCCCGTCGGGGTCGAGGCCGTTGACCGGCTCGTCCAGCATCAGCACCTCGGGATCGCCGAGCAGCGCGCCCGCGATGCCGAGCCGCTGGCTCATGCCCAGGGAGTACGTACCGGCGCGGCGTCGGGCTCCCTCCGCCATCCCGGTGAGGGCGAGCACCTCCTCGACCCTGGAGGAGGGCAGGCCCTGGCTCACGGTCATGGCCCGCAGGTGGTCCCGGCCGCTGCGGGCGGGGTGGACGGCCTTGGCGTCCAGCAGGGCGCCGATGGTACGCAGCGGACGGTCGAGGTCCGCGTACGGGCGGCCGCCGATCAGGGCGGTGCCTGAGGTGGGGGAGTCCAGGCCCATGATCATGCGCATGGTGGTCGACTTTCCGGCGCCGTTCGGGCCGAGGAAGCCGGTGACCGTGCCGGGGGTGAGCTCCAGGGTGAGATCGTCGACGGCGGTCTTGTCGCCGTAACGTTTGGTCAGTCCGTGCAGGGTGATCATCATCAGGCTCCTTTGCCGACAGGGTCTCGACCATAGGAATCCGGGGATGGCCGGGATCATGCACGATCGGCAGCGGATGCCCCTTACTTTCGTCAGGTGTCGCGGTGCGCGGCGTCGCGTAGCGTGATCGCCATGAATCGGTCGTTCCGGGACATCGTCACGAAGGCGTTCCCGGGCCGCGAACAGGGCGCCGATCTGCTGCTCTGGCTGGCGATCACCGTGCCGGTGTTCCTGGCGAACGAGTCGTCCGAGGTGGGGCAGCCTCCCGGTCTTCCGCTGCCCTGGGCGAGGATCGCCGCCGTACCGCTGCTGGCGCTGGCCGTGGCCGTGGGCCGGCGGCGGCCGGTCGTGGCCGCGGCGGTGCCGGTGGGGCTGGCTCTGGCGGTGACCCCGGAGCTGTACACCGACACCTTCATGGTCCCCCAACTGCTGCTGGCGTTCCTGCTGGGGCGGCGGACCGCCGGCATGCGTCCCGGGCTGCTGTTCTTCGCCGGGGTGTGCCTGGCGGGGCTGGTGACAGTGAATCTCACCCCCGGCCGCACGCTGGCGGACTGGCTGTCGCTGGTCACCACCGCGGTGACGAACATCCTGCTGCCCTGGCTGGCCGGCCGCTACGTCCGCCAGCACGACGGCCTCGTCCGCAGCGGATGGGAGCTCGCCCAGCGTCTGGAGCGGGAGCAGAGCCTGATCGGCGAGCGGATGCGGCTGGTGGAGCGGTCCCGGATCGCCGGCGACATGCACGACTCGCTGGGGCATGAGCTGAGCCTGATCGCGCTGAGCGCCGCCGCGCTCCAGGTACATCCGGGGCTGGACGAGTCCGCCCGCCAGGCGGCCGCCGAGCTGCGCGGGTCCGCCGCGAGGTCCACCGAGCGGCTGCGCGAGATCATCGGGGTGCTGCGGGAGGACGGTGAGAGCGCGCCCGTGCTGCCGTCCGGCGACACCGTGGCCGCCCTGGTCGAGCGGGCCGCCGCGTCGGGGATGGCGGTGACGCTCCACGGCGAGCTGGGCCCGCTGCCGCCGATGGCTGATCGGGCGGCCTACCGGGTGGTTCAGGAGGCCCTGACCAACGCCACCAAGCACGCGCCGGGCGCCGCGGTCACCGTACGGCTGGGCACGGATCACGCGTCTGGCGAGGCGGAGGTCATCGTGGTCAACGCGGCGCCCCCGGCCGGGCCATTGCCGGCGGCCCTCCCCGGCGAAGCGTGCGGTGGCTATGGGTTGATCAGTCTGGACGAGCGGGTACGGCTGGCCGGAGGCATGCTGTGGGCGCGGCCCGCCGACGGCGGCTTCGCCGTCACCGCCCGGCTGCCGCTCACCGCGGGGGCCGCGGCCACGCCGCCCGACTCCCAGCGGGAGCTCGCCCTGGCCCGCCGCAAGGTACGGCGCAGAGTGATCGACGCGATCTGGATGCCCATCGCGGCGGCCACCGCCCTGATGCTGCTGACCTCCGGCTACGACCTCTACACCGCGCACCGCTCGGTGCTGGACGCCGGTGTGTACACGGGGCTGCGCGTCGGTCAGAGCCTGGCGTCGCTCGGATCACGGCTGCCGGCGTACCAGGTGAACGACGGCGGGCGGCCGAGGGGCGCACCTGCGGATCCGCGGGGTGCTGACGAGTGCCGCTTCTACCGGATCAGGGCGAGCTCGCCGTCGCCGGCGTACCGGCTGTGTTTCACCGGCGGACGGCTGTCGCACAAGGACGAGGTGCCGACCGTACGGCGCTGACGGACGAAGTACGTCTCAATCAGCCCCTGGCCAGCGCGAAGACCGACAGCTTGAGCTGGGGGTAGAAGTCGGCCGGCAGGTCTCCGGCTTCTTGCCAGCCGAGTTTGCGGTAGAGGGCGGCCGCAGGAGTCTGGGCGTTGGTGATGAGCCAGGCGGCGGGCCAAGGGCCGGTCGCCCGGGTGAGGAGCTGTCGGCCGATTCCTTGGCCTTGATGGTCGGGGTGGATGAAGAGCTCGGCGACCTAATTTGCAATAGCTCTCCGGCTGCAGCCGACAGCTCCACAGGGTCGTGCGGCTGGTCCGGTCGAGGTTGTGCTCTGGTTCCAGGTGGCCGCGCCTGGTGTCAGCCGCCCGCGATGCTAGCGCCGCTAGCGCAACTGTCGCGGCTATGTTAGCGTCACTCTTGCAACTAGCGGCGCTAGAAATTGGAGTACATCGTGCTCACCCCCATCGCTTACGGGCTCGCTGTCGTGCTCGACCTGTTCATCCTCTTCATCGGTCTGCGCTTCCTCCTGGTCCCGCAGGCCGCCGCCGCCGGCTACGGCGTGCCCGCCAAAAAAGACGGGGACGCCGCCGCCTACCTGACCATCAAGGGCATGCGCGACTCCGTCTACGGCATCGTCGGCCTGGCCCTGCTCTTCTTCGTGGGGGTCCGCGCCGAGGCCTGGCTCATGCTGGTCGTCGCCCTCCTTCCCCTGTCCGACACTGTCATCGTCCTGCGTAACGGTGGCACCAAGGCGGTGGCCTTCGGCATCCACTTCGCCACCGCCGTGGTCGTCCTCATCTGCGCTGCCCTGCTGTTCCTCGCCTGAGCCTGAAACTCTCGTCTGAGCCTGAAGGAGTCACTGAAATGTCGCTTATCTCGCCCAACTCCGACAAGAACGCGAACAAGTCCGTCATCGTGCGCTCCGGGGACGCCGAAGTGATCGGCCAGGCCCCCACCACCATCCGGCTGCTGGCCGACAGCAGCTCGACCGGTGGTGCGCTGTCGACCCAGCGGGTCACGCTCGCGAACGGCGCGGACGGCGCCAAACCGCACCGCCACGACGCCTCCGCCGAGCTGTTCTACATGCTCGACGGCACCGCCCAGCTGTTGTCCGGCGAGCAGGTCGTCACCGCCGAGCGTGGGGACCTCGTGATCGTGCCGGCCGGTCTTCCCCATGCCTTCGCCGCGGCGCCGGGAGAGGACGCCGACATCCTCATCGTCATCACTCCGGGCGTCGAGCGGTTCGAGTATTTCCGCCACCTGGAGCGCATCGCGTACGGCAAGGTGCCGCCGGAGAGCCTCCTTGACGTGCAGGAGCTCTACGACACCTACTTCCTCACCAGCGCGACCTGGAACGACGCCAGGCCCTGAAGCGCCGCCGTCGATGGTTCCGGCTGATCAACCCTGACAAATCACCGATAAAGGTTGTAATCGTGAAAAAGCTCTATCACGCGGCGCACATCTACATGATCATCGGCGTGATCAGCGGTCTGTACTATCGCGAGCTCACCAAGTTGACCGGCTTCACGGGCGACACCCAGCTCGGAGTGGTGCACACGCACCTGCTCGCGCTCGGCATGCTCTTCTATCTCGTCGTGCTGGCGTTGGAGAAGTTGTTCACCTTGTCGGCCAGCAGGCTCTTCAACTGGTCCTTCTGGGTCTACAACGCCGGTCTCGCGTTAACCGTCCTGATCATGCTCATCCACGGCACCCAGACGGTCCTGGGCGCCCAGACCAGCGCGATGATCTCCGGTATCGCCGGACTGGGGCACATCGTGCTGACCGTGGGCCTGGTCCTTTTCTTCATCAACCTCGGCAAGCGGATCCCCGCCAAGGGATCGTCCTGATCTCAGCAGGTGCGGAGCATGTTGAGCAGGGCCACCTTCTCCCTTCGGGTCACGAGGAGCCGGTAGTGATGCTTCACGGTGATCCACGAGGTCGCGTAGCGGCACCAATAGGCGCGGCGCGGCGGACGCCAGCTCTGCGGTCCTTGACCGCCCTTGGCGATGTTGGCGGAATGGCTGGTCACCAGCAGTTCGGGGCGGGTGAGGTCGTTGGCGAATGCGCGGCGCCGCGCTTGGCTCCACTTGCTGGCACCGGAGCGCCAGGCGTACGACAACGGCACGACATGGTCGACGTCCACCAGTCTTTCGCTTTTCAGCCGCTTACCGTCGTACGGGCTGTACCAGACGCCCTTGACCGGGTGGCAGGCGGCGTTTCTGCGTACGTGCCGCCCGTCGCGGGCCAGAACCACCTCACGCGCGTCGCACCTGCCCTTGTGATGCGCCCACCGGGGCAGGAACCGCTGGTGACTGTAACCACGGATGGATAACGGCCTGGCGACCTTCAGCTGGGCCAGCATGCGGCGACCCGTCGTCCCGCCCTCGATCTGCGACCGTTTGCGCACGTCGGCAGCCGCCGGGGGCGTGGCCGGGGCAGCGGTGATCGGGATGGCCAGAAGGGTGAGTACGGCGACTCCCACCGTCCGCCTCAAGAAGATCATGCTTCTACCCTTACCAGCTGCTCCCGCTGACCGCGATATTCACGGCGGTGACGCTACGGGTACGCGCGCCGGTGCGGTTGGGCCACCGCTCGCTACGTCGCCCGGTTTAGTAGATGCGGTACTTGCGGCCGCAGTTGTCGAACTTGCCCGCCCAGCAGGTGAACGTGTACACCTTCTTGATCCCCCGCCCGCTCCAGCGGCCGACGACCTCGCCGTCCCACGAGCGGTTGAACTTGTGCCAGCTGCCGTTCTGGTAGTACTCGAACCACACCCAGCCCTTCTTGCCGCCGACCTTGTCCACCCCGTGCCACGTCGTGAAGACCTTGCCACCGCTCTTCCACGTCTTGCCGAACGTGTACGCCTTGCGGTCACTGGAGAAGAACTTGCCCCAGGTCACCGTGAAGTTGGTCGCGCTCGCGGTCGCGCTCCCGGCGGTGGTCGTGGCCTGGGTGGTCGCCTGGGCGGCCGGGCTGAGAGCGATACCGGTGAAGGCCATCGAGCCGGCCAGAGCCGCGATCGCAAAGGTCTTACGCATTGGGTTCCTCCCCCTTGTTCGGTGCTGCCGGGTTCGTCCGGTAGGACAGACATTAGGGAGACGGCCAGCGATCAATTGTGGAGAAATCCACACATCCAAGGTGATCAGCACCACACGCGCGCGGGACATCCAACCAGGGGTTTCGCGCGAACGCCCGCCGCGAACGCCCGCCGCGAACGCCCGCTGCGGGCCTGCGCGATGCCTTTCAGGGGTCCGGCGTGCTGTCGTCCTCGGCCGGCGTCGATGCGGGCCGGCAACCCTGGGAGCACCCCTCGAATCGCGCGGTGTCGATGGGGGAGAACGACGTCGGGGGCACGCCCGTCAACGCGCCGATCATCGTGTCCTTCCAGATCGGCCCGGGAAGGGTGGCACCCGCCACCATCCCGTAGTACCGCCCGCCGATCGTCACCCCGGTCAGCTTGTGCTTCTGGGAGCCGCGCGGGTCCCCGATGCTCACCGCCGCCGCCAGGTCCGGGGTGAACCCGGCGAACCACGCCGAAGCGTAGTCATCGGTGGTGCCGGTCTTGCCCGCCGCGTCCCGCCCGATGCCCCCGACCTCGCGCATCGTGCCCTTGGTGAGCACGCCGGACAGCACCTCGGCCGTCGCGTCGGCGATCGCGGGGTCGAGCGCCTGACGGCACTTCGGCCGGTACCGGGTGGCCTTGCCGTCGCGGTCGGTGACCCGGGTGATCGCCGTCGGCGCGCAGTACTTGCCGCGTGCCGCGATCGCCGCGTACGCGTTGGCCACGGTCACCGGGTCCATCTCGTTGATGCCGAGCGTGAACGTCTCGTACTCCTGCAGCTTCCGCCCGTCCGCGCGGCGGATGCCCAGTGACTTGGCCGTGGTGACCGTCTCGCAGAGCCCGGCCCGCCGCTCGAGTTCCATGAAGAAGGTGTTCACCGAGGCCCAGGTGCCGGTCCGCAGCGTCTTCCACCCCGGGGAGCCTTCGTCGTTGGTGACGGTGTGCGTCGGGTCGCCGATGTTCTCGCCCTTGCAGTTCTTGAACGTCGAATAGGCCGGGGCCCGGTATCCGGCGCCCGCGCTCAGGCCGTCGTCGAGCTTCATGCCATTCTTCAGCGCGCTGATCAGGGTAAAGGTCTTGAACGTGGAGCCGGCCTGGAATCCGGCGCCGCCGCCGTGCACCGCGTCCGCGACGAGGTTGTAGGAGATCTCGTTCCTGGCGCGGTCGCCGCCGTACGGCCTGCTCGCGGCCATGGCCCTGATCGCTCCGGTGCCCGGCTGGACCAGTGCCTCGGCGGCCACGGGATCGTCGGAGGCGTGCACGTACTTCTTGATCGCCCGATCCGCGGCCCTCTGCATGACGGGGTCGATCGTGGTCCTGATCGTCAGGCCGCCGCGGTTGAGCATCGCCAGGCGTGCTGCGGCGGTCTTGCCGAAGTCGGGGTTGCTGAGGATCTCCTGCCGGACATACAGGCAGAAGTACGGGTATTTGCTGGATTCGCAGCCGCCGGGGAGCTTGGTGCCCTTGTAGCCGAGTTTGGTGGCCTTCGCCGCGGCCGCGTCGGCCGGAGTGATCTTGCCCAGCTCGGCCATCCGGTTCAGCACGACGTTACGGCGGTTCAGCAGCCTCTCGCGGTGCTTCTTGTCGATGTTCGGGTCGGTGGCGTTCGGGTCCTGTACGGCGCCCGCCAGCGTCGCCGCCTGTGGCAGGGTGAGCCGGGCGGCCTTGACGCCGAAGAAGCGCTTGGCCGCCGCCTCGACACCGTAGGCGCCAGCCCCGAAGTACGCGATGTTCAGATATTTCCCGAGGATCTGGTCTTTGGTGTACTTCTCCTCGACCCCCATGGCGTACCGCAGCTCGTTCAGCTTGCGCGCGTAGCTGGCCTCGAGGGCCGCGTTCCGTTCCGCGTCGGTGTCGGCGGAGTTGAGCAGCACCTGCTTGACGTACTGCTGGGTGATGCTGGAGCCGCCCTGACTCACCTTGCCCGCCCGCAGGTTCTTGGCCAGCGCCCGTACGGTGCCCTCGATGTCGATCGCGCCGTGCTCGTAGAAGCGGTAGTCCTCGATCGCGACGATCGCCGTCTTCATGACCTCGGCGATCTGGTCGAGGCCGACGACCTCCCGATACTCCTCGTAGAAGCGCGCGATCTCGCTCCCCTTGGCGTCCTGCACGATCGTGACCTCGGCCGGCGGCGGCTCGACCAGGGCGACCGGCTTGAGCTCCGCCTCGCCCACCGCCGACGCGAACCCGAGCGCCGCACCCCCCACGGCCGGCACCGCGATCCCCGCCACGAGCACACCCGCGGCCACCCCTGCGGCAGTGAGCCGTACGATCTTCGTCCCCCGACGCGCCATCCGAGCCTCTCTTGGTCAGCAGAGGTCAGGAGCAAATCAGAACTGATCTGACGATGTCTAATAGCGCTATACGTACGAGATCAATATCCGATTCTGTATGAACCCTGGTCAAAGGGCAGGCTGACGAAGGGCCAGGCGCTCGTCGAGGTGCTCCAGGCTGGGCAGGAACCAGACGTGGTCACCCTGGTTCGTCTCATGAACGAAGTCGCGCAAGGCCGAGCTCGCCGCCGTGTGCCGGGAGATGTCCCCCAGGATCACCAGAAGCAGCCGGTACGTCGTGAACTTCTGCATGATGTCACCCGCGATCCGGGTGCGGAGCTGGAAGAAGGCGTCGTCGAGTCGTTCCGCCGGAATGACGATCACCTCGGCGCGCTGCCCCCACGCCTCACCCACCAGATCGGTGGCGGCGCGTTCGTCCTTAATCGGTTCGCCATTAGGGGAGCACGAGAGAACACGGAATCCCTGAACAAGGGAAAGCGTTTCAGCCATGAAAGTATCCGCTCTTTTTGAGAAGGGGAGAAAATAAAAAATGCGCACGCGGTCATTCGGCTATGCGGCGAGAAACCGCCGGTGGGGCGGTGTGTGAGGGAGGTTGCGCGTCAGGCGCGACAACAGGACGAAGCGGCCGGATCGCAGGCGGAGCAGACCATCATGGCCGCTACTTTCCTGCCCATCGTCCGGCTCCTGACCTTCGTCTTCAGACGGTCGGTGAATTCACGCCTGGTCGTCATTTTCCAAAATGACAATAGCGGCGGGTATCGGCGACGTCAATCAGCGCGACTCGTGACGAGGATCAGCGCCTGCTTTCGAGGACCGACTCCGCGTTCGCCATGTCGTCGGTGGCGATGACGATCCGTACACCGCCGAAGGTCGTGTAGGCGAGGTCGATGTTGACGTTGGCGTCGGCGAGCTGCCGGGTCAGGTCGCCGAGCGCGCCCGGCCGGTCGTCCATGTCCGCCACGACTACGGGACGTTCGTCGGCGATCCCCATCCCGGCGCCTTCGAACGCCTGCCGGCAGCCGGCGGCGGCCTCGTCATCTACGAGCACGTGTACGACGCCCTTGCCCTCTCCGGTGAAAGCCGCGAGACCCTGGATGTTCACGCCCGCCTCGCCGGCGACCCTGCCGAGACGGGCCAGCTCACCCGGCTGATCATTGAGGATCACAGCAATATCTGTTGGCATCGTCCGCCGATCCTCTCGCTAGACCTCAAATGCGACAACGCACATGTGAAGCGACATTAATGAGGAAATTTCCCACTAAACGGCAACGTATTGAGCCTTTGGGCAAAGCTTGTCCGGCGCATATCCCACCCGCGACCATAGGCACGTGAACCTACAGGCCTTCTACCGCGACCCGTACCCCGTCTACACCGAGGCTCGCCGGGCTCAAGGGCTTACCTTCGTACCGGAGCTGGACGCCTGGCTGGTGAGCAGGCGCGAAGACGTACGCGAGGTGCTGGGCAAGCCTGAGCAGTTCTCGTCGGCGGGCGCGTTACGGCCCGACCACCTGCCGAGCAAGGCCGCGCTCTCGGTGCTGAGCCAGGGGTTCGGCGGAGCGCGGACGGTGCTCGGCGCCGATGGCGACGCGCACCGGCGCCTGCGCCGGCCCCTCGTCAGAGGGCTGTCGCACGCCAAGGTGGCCGCCGCGCTGCCGTTCGTCACCGAGCGGGCCGAGGCGCTCATCGGCTCCTTCGCCGGCGACGGTCAGGTCGAGTGGATGGACGCGTACGCCAGGCCGCTGCCCGCCGCCGTGATCGGCCATCTGGTCGGCCTGGACCCCGCCGACATACCCGGCGCGATCCGCGGGGTGCAGGGAGCGGAGACGCTGGTGTTCACCGAGCTGACGGAGACCGAGCAGGTCGCGGTCGCGGAGGAGATCGTGGACACGCAGCGGCTGCTCGACGGCTACGCCCGCGCGCGGCGGAGGGATCCACGTGACGACCTGTTCACGGAGGTGGTCCGCGACCTGGCCCCCGGATCCGAGGACCTCACGCTCGACCAGCGCAAGGAGATCGTGTCCAATGTCCAGAACCTGCTGCTGGCCGGCCACCTGACGACGACCGCGCTGCTCGGCACCGTGGTGCTGAACCTGCTGCGCGATCGCCGCCAGTGGGAACTGCTCTGCGAGCAGCCGCGGCTCGTCACCGCGGCCATCGAGGAGGCGCTCCGGTTCGAGGCACCGGTCCAGGGCTTCCGGCGTACGGTCACCACCACGGTGACGCTGAGCGGCACCGAGCTGCACGAGGGCGACGTGGTCTTCGTGTCCTTCGCCTCAGCCGGCCGCGACGCTGACGCCGGCGCGCGGGTGGACAGCGGCGTGCGGGCGGACGGCGAGGTGCGGGCGGACGGCGAGGTGCGGGCGGACGGCGACGTACGGGCGGATGCCGAGGTGCGGGTGGACGAGTTCGACATCGGCCGGGAAGCCTTCCGTCACCTGTCCTTCGGACACGGTCCACACGGGTGCCCAGGCTCGCAACTCGCCAAGGAGCAGGTCCGGATATCCCTGGAAATCCTGATTCGCGAACTCCCCGGCCTGCGCCTGGCCCACCCCGACATCACGATGGCCCCCACCCTCATCCACCGCTCTCCCGAGACGCTCTTCCTCACCTGGTAGCGGGCCGGTCAGGAAGGCAGGTCCCACCAATGGGAGCCGGGGGAAGGTCGGCGTAGGGCTCGCCTGGCGCGGCGGGGCGGCCGATCCCGAAGAGCATTACCGGTGTCTGGACGCCACCTTCACCGGGTGAGCACCCACCGCGGGCGGTTCCGACCATGATGGATCTATGGGTTCAGCCGACGAAGAGACATTGCGTGCACAAGCCGAAGCCGGCGACCTGGAGGCGATGATCGCCCTGTGGCTGGCGTTACGGCATGGGCCGCGGGCCGGCGAGGGCGACGCCTGGGTGAGACGGGCGGTGGAGGCGGGTTCCACCGAGGCCATGCGCAGGCTCGGCGCGTGGTGTGGTCGGCACGATCCCGCCGAGCAGGAGCGGCTGTACCTCCGTGCCGCCGAGGCGGGGGACCGTAGGGCGTTCTCGCTGCTCGCGCACTTCTACGACAAGCAGGGGCGGCGGTCTGAGGAGGAGATCTGGCTGCGTCGCGCCACCGAACGCGGGTTTGACTGGTCACTGAGTTCGAGGCTCGCCCTCCTCCTGGCGATACGCGGTGCCGACGATGAAGCGTGGGAGGTCTGCCTGCGGTCCGACGACCCGGGCGGCGAGGTCCACCAGCTCGCCGTGTCGCTCTCGGAGGAGGGGCTGCAGGAGGCGGCCGACCGGTGGATGCGGGACGCGTACGATCTCGGCTCTGGATCGGCGGCGGTGTATTACGCCGAGCGGCAGGAACGCGACGGTGACCTGGCAGGCGCGGAGCGGCTCTACCGTGAGGCCGGATCCGCCCGGTCGCTGGGCGAGTTCTTCGAGCGGCGGGGCCGCGTGGCCGAGGCCCGGTCGCTGCTGGAGCAGAGGGGCGACAGCGAGGAGTACGCGGCGTTCCTTGATCGCCATGGTGATTCCGGCGAGGCCGCCGCGATGCGGGACAGGATCCGGCGGGACAGACCTGAGGTCGCCGAATTCGAGGAGTGGGTGACGGTCGTCGCCACGGTCGTGACGGCGTCCGCGCTGGTGCCGTTCGTGGAGGCGCTGATCGGCCGCGTGGCCGAGGACACCTACGACGGAGTACGTAGCAAGCTACGCAAGCTCGCGCGCAAGCTCGCCAAGGGTGACGAACCCGCAGAGAGCACATTGATCGTGGTCAGCGATCCCGACTCCCGTCTGCGCCTGCACATGCGTACCGACGCGACGGACGAGGCGCTGGCCGCGCTTCGCGACGTCGATCTCAGCGGCCCGCGCGGTGCGCTTCGATGGAATCCGGAAACGCGCACGTGGGAGCACCGACATGGCCGAGACATAGGAAAGGCTGAATAGGAGGCTCATCTCTGGGCGATGCGGCTCGCCGACCTTGGGGCGCAGCTCACCCTGCGCACCGCGTGGATGATCCTCGGCGAGTGGATCCTCCTGACGAGGCGCCCGGAAGTCGCGCCGGGAGAAAGATCCATGGTGCCCGATGATGGAGGGGCAGGTGTGGACAGCGCGGGAGGTTTCGTGGAACTCGGGTTGAGGGACAAGGTCGCCGTCATCACCGGGGGCAGCTCCGGGATCGGCCTGGCCGTGGCGCAGGGGCTCGCCGCCGAGGGCGCGCAGCTCGTGCTCGCCGCCCGCGCCGGCGACCGTCTGGAGGAGGCGGCGCGCGGCATCCGCGAAGCCCACGGTGTACGGGTGGTGCCCGTCCCGTGTGACGTGGCGACCGCGGAGGGCACCGCGACGCTGATCGAGGCGGCCGAAGACGGCTTCGAGGGCGCGGACATCCTGGTCAACAACGCCGGAGCCGGGTCCAACGAGACCATACTCGAGGCCCCGGACGAGAAGTGGCAGGCGTACTGGGACCTGCACGTCATGGCGGCGGTACGGCTGGCCCGCGGCCTCGTGCCCGGCATGCGGCGGCGCGGCGGCGGGGTGATCCTGCACAACGCGTCGATCTGCGCCGTGCAGCCACTCTGGTACGAACCCATCTACAACGTGACCAAGGCCGCGCTGATGATGTTCTCCAAGACGCTGTCGACGGAGGTCATCGACCACAACATCCGGGTGAACTGCGTCAACCCCGGCCTGGTCCTCACCCCCGACTGGGTGAAGACCGCCAAGCAGCTGACCGCGGACAGCGGCGGGGACTGGCAGGCGCACCTCGACGAGGTCGCGCGGGAGCACGCGCCGATCAAGCGGTTCGCCACCCCGGAGGAGGTCGCGGACTTCATGGTCTTCCTGTGCTCGGAGCGGGCCGGCTATTCGGTGGGCTCCACGTACTTCGTCGACGGCGGGATGCTCAAGACGGTGTGAGCCGGGGGTCAGGTGAAGTGCGCCTCGGCTCGCAGCCGGCCGGACGTGTCCTGGACGCTCAGCTGCCCCGACTCCGGTGAGCCGGTGACGACGAACGGCTCGCCCTCGAAGACGGGACGGCGCAGGCGGTAGGTCAGCCCGGTGATCCGCCGCCCCAGGGTGTGCCGTCGGGGCAGCTCGGCCATGAGGACGGCGAGCAGCGGGCCGTGCACGACGAGGCCGGGGTAGCGCTCGACGTCCGTACAGTAGCGCTGGTCGTAGTGGATGCGGTGGGCGTTGGCGGTGAGCGCGCTGAAACGGAACAGCAGCGGCGGAGCGACGGTAACCGCAAGCCGCCACGCGGCCTCAGCCGCGCCAGCGCCGGCATCAGCCAAGGCAGGGACCGGGGCGGAGGCTGGTTCTCCGGGCTGCGGAAGCGTCTCGCCGGGAGTCGCCTCCTCGGCCGGCGGGTCCGAGCGGTAGACCAGGTCCTGCTCGTCGACCAGCCGCAGCTCCCCACCCTGCCGGTACTCGTACCGCACCGTCACGAACAACAACTCTCCCGTCCGCCCCTCCTTCGGCGTGACGGCCGTCAGCTCGGCGGTCCGTACGGCAGGCCGCCCCATCTCCAGCCCCCGCCGCGCCCGCATCCGCCCACCCGCGATCATCCGCCGCCGATGGGGGATGGGCGGCAGGAAGTGACCCCTGGTCGGATGGCCGTCGAGGCCGAGGGCGGCCTGTGGCGGCCACTCCAGGAAGTACAGCCACTGCCACGGCAACGGCAGCGCCTCACCGGCGGCCGGCGGCGCGTCGAGGACCGCCGCCAGGGCCGCCGCGGGCTGGGGCGAGATGACGTCTTCGCTGGTCACGGGATTGGGATGCCAGTCGCGTAGGTAATCCAAGAGCGCCATTCGCCTACCACCCCTTGAGCGCGCGACCGGGCCGCCACGGCAGCGGTTCGCCCGGCACCTCATCGGTACGAGGCTATCGGGCGAGGCCGGGGACGAACGGCAGGTGGTGGCCGCCACGGGCCCGGACGGGCGGGAGGTGGTGACCCCAACTGGTGGAAGAGCCGTCCCGGCCACCCCGGGGACGGTTAGTGTCACTCCGGACACGAGGAGTGATGATGACCATGCTGGCGCGGGCCGTTGAGCTCAAGGCCGAGCTGATCCACTTTGCCACCTCCGGCAGGTTCGAGCGCGAGCTGGGCGGGGTGCTCGCCCGGTTCTACGCCGATGACCCGCCCGCCGACGAGGCCGCGGCCTTCCTCCCCATCGACTACTTCGCCCACCAGCACCTGCTGGCCAGCGGTGACACGGTCATCGACCGGTTCCTGCGCGAGCGGCCCGGCCTGGCCAGGGCCGAGGTCGAGCTGCTGTCGAGCTGGAAGGACGTGGTCGAGGGGGTGTACGAGGTGCGGGTGGTCGACGGGGCGGCCGTGCGGCTGTTCAACCTCGTGGACGAGCTGGTCTACCGGGCGTTCTCCAACTTGGGTGAGGCTGCGTTCGGGGAGCTGCGGCCAGGGATGTACGTGGTGGGCAGGTTGGTGCCGCTCGGGCTCGACTGGCTGATCAGCGGCACGCCCGCGGTGCACGCCGCTGCCGCGCGCGACACGCTCCTGCCGGTGGCCGCGCACATCGCGCTGGAGCATCCCGCCTGGGTGTTCCGCAACCCGGTGCTGCTGACGCGGGCCAGGGAGCTGCAGAGCGAGCAGCGCCAGTGCTTCATCGGCCATTTCGGGGCCGACCTGGTCGTGCTCCGGCCTTCCGAGCTGCCCGACCGTATGCGCGGCTACCTGGCGTACCAGTCGGGCCGCCTGGGCGGCGCGCCGCCGACCACGCGGGAGCTGCCCGTACAGATGGAAGGGGCCGAGACGGTCGCCCTGATCTTCGACGAGGTGGCGGGGCTCGGCTACTACGCCGACTTCGCCAAGCTGGAGGAGGTCTTCCTGGACCCCGGCCTGGTCGCCAGGCGGCCCTATCGCCAGCTGGTCAGCGCCTATCTCCGGGGCGAGGCCGTCTCGCCGGTGCCGATCCGGCGGCTGGCCGAACGCGATCCCGAGAAGGCCGGCGCGGTCTTCGCGAAACTGCTCAACAAACGCGGCTTCGACTGGGAACGCAGTGGCGAGCTGCTGCTGCGCAGCCACAAGCCAGCACATTTCACCGCCCGCCCGCTGCCCACGGTCATACCGGTCACCGAGGCCATCGCCGAACATGTGGGAGCCGCCTGACGGCCCCGAAGGTCAGGAGGCCTTCTCCTCCGGGAGCGGGATCCACTTGTGCGCCCAGATGACCAGCTCGTCTATGACCGGGCGCAGCTCCTCGCCCATCTCGGTCAGGTGGTATTCGACCCTGACCGGTGAGGTGTCGAGCACGCGCCGCTCGATCAGCCCGGCCGCCTCCAGCTCCCGCAGGCGCCGGGCGAGCATCGTGTCGTTGACGCCGGGGATGGCCGCTTTGAGCGCGGCGTAGCGGTGCGCGCCTTTGAAGATCACTTGCAGCACGGCGCCCGACCACCGGGCGCCGATCAGTTCGAGGGCGGTGTGGAACCGGACGCACACCGAATCAATGCTCACGCCGTAGATCTTACCCAACCGCCGCCTCATTTGCTAAGAAATATGTAGTTACTCAATAATGTTGAGCAGCTAGACATCCAAGACTGAGGAGCGCCCCATGTCCAAGCCCGTACTGCAGGTAGTCATCGCCAGCACCCGCCCCGGCCGCGTGGGCAGGGTGATCGGGGAGTGGTTCTACGAGCGGGCCGTGGCCGGCGGTGACTTCGACGTCGAGCTGATCGACCTGGCCGAGGTGGGCCTGCCCTTCCTGGACGAGCCGAACCACCCCAAGCTCAAGCAGTACGAGCACGCGCACACCAAGGAGTGGAGCGCCATCGTCGAGCGCGGCGACGCCTACGTCTTCGTGACGCCCGAGTACAACCACAGCTTCAACGCCGTGCTCAAGAACGCCCTCGACTTCCTGCACCAGGAGTGGCAGCACAAGGCGGCCGGCTTCGTGAGCTACGGCGGCCTCTCCGGCGGCACCCGCGCGGTCAACAGCCTGCGCCAGGTGGTCAGCACCTTGAAGATGATCCCGGTGGTCGAGGCCGTCAACGTGCCGTTCGTTCCGCAGCTGCTCGAGAACGGCACGTTCAAGCCGAACGACATGATGACCGCCTCCGCCGACGCCCTGCTGGCCGAACTCGCCAAGCTCACGAGCGCCCTGCGCCCCATGCGCCTCTCAGCCGCCTGACCCGCCGCCCGACTCGCCTTGCTCGGCCCATCGGCCCACAGCGCCCGCCTCGTTGGCTACACGGCCGGACTCCCCCATTGGCCCCACGGCCTGACCCGCCCGTCGCGAGCGACGGCGAGCGAGCCAAGCATCCGGTATGGCCTGCCGGGCCGGCGCGGCAGGCGAGGTCATGGCTGGTGTTGGCGGGTTATTTTCAGGACTCGTCGTCGTTGTCGATCAGGTTGTCGAGCACGCGGGTCACGGCGTCACCCAGTGGGCGGAACGCCTGGGTGAGCGCGTTCGCGAGCGGTCCGAAGATCTCCGTCACCTCGTGGATCAAATCTTCGGACTTGCTCTCGGGAGGCGCCCAGCGCATCGCGTCGGCGCTCAACGTCTCCCATTCGTCGACGACACCGTCGATGGCGTCGAGAACATGGTCGGGATCGCTCGGCATGGCCCTCCTCCATAAGCGCGGGAGTGGGATAAGGCCACGGTACATCCAGTGCGAAATGTGACGCTAGGACGTCAGGCGGGGATGGAGACGCCCACGCCGCCACGCGTCTGGCCGCCGTACCTCTCCTTGTCGGCCGCGAGGTCGAGCGGCCGGATGCCGCTGCGCGCGGTCAGCACCTCCTCGGTGAGGAGCGAGGCGGGCACCAGCCACGAGACTTCGAACTCCAGGCCGTCGGGGTCGTGCGCGTACAGGGCCTTCGTGGTGGAGTGGTCGGAGGCCCCGGCCAGCGCGCCCAGCTCGCTCAGCTTGGCCGCGATGCGCTCCAGCTCGTCGAGCGTGTCCACCTCCCAGGCCAGGTGGTAGAGGCCCACGGTGGACCGGCCGGCGGTGGACTGGCCCGCCCGCTCGCCGATCTGGAACAGGCCGAGGTCATGGTCGTTGGTCGAGCCGGCGGCCTGGAGGAAGGCGGCGCCGGGCATGCCCATGACCACCTCGAAGCCGAGGGCCTCCCGGTAGAAGGCGACGCTGCGCTCGACGTCGCGTACGTACAGGACCGCGTGGTTGAGCCGCTGGACCGGCATGGTGAACCCCTTTCGGCGGAAGCTACCGCTAAGTATATGAGAGTTCAACTAAAATGGGCGCATGACTCGATGGCTGGACGATGACGAGCAGCGCACCTGGCGCGACTTCCTGGCCGCGACCCAGTTGGTGAACGAGGCGCTCGACCGCCAGCTCCAGCGCGAGGCGGGCATGCCGCACACCTATTACATGATCTTGGTGGCCCTCTCGGAGGCGCCGGAACGTTCGATGCGGATGAGTGAGCTGGCCGCCAGGGCGCAGAGCTCGCAGAGCCGGCTCTCCCACGCGGTCGCGCGGCTGGAGGAGCGCGGCTGGGTACGGCGCCGGCCCTGCGACTCCGACCGCCGGGGCAGCTTCGCCGCGCTCACCGACGAGGGGTTCGCCGCGCTGGCCGCCGCCGCGCCCGGCCACGTGGAGGAGGTACGGCGGAGCCTGTTCGACGTCCTCACCCCCGAGCAGCTGGGACAGCTCGCCGAGATCTGCGCGGCGGTGCGGAACACGCTGGAGCCGTAGCGCGAAACTGTCCTCGCGACGCCGTACGGTTCTCCCGGAAGTCGAACGAGGAGAGCGGATGCACGACACGGATGAGGCGCTGTTCAGGGCAGTCCACGGGATCGCCGGCCGCTTGGCCGGGCAGCCGGTGCCCGTGGTGATGGACGCCTTGCTACGCCAACTGCCCAAGGCCCCCGGCCTGGACATGGCCGAACTCCGCCGAATCGCCGAGGAGATCACCGTCGGCAGAGACCCTTCGGGCTTGTAACCCGACGGACCACGAGGGACCACCACGGATCCTGAGGGACCCCGAGCCGACGGCCCCCGGCGAATCGTGTAGGGCCCTCCACTCCCGAGCGGCGAGCAGCGATGGACCGTGCCGGTCAAGAAGACGCACGTAACGGCGCCCAGCCGGTGAGGCGGAGGACCGTGCCCCTGGAAGGCGCCGACCCCGGTCGGCGGATGGGCCCTCCCGTGCCGGCCGTAAAAGAAAAGACCCCCCAAAAAAACCCCGAGATGACATCAGGGTCGGGTCAGGGGTGGGGCCTGATGTGGGGGTGGGGCGGGGGCGGGAAAGTAGGGCTA
This sequence comes from Nonomuraea aurantiaca, assembly GCF_020215705.1. Taxonomy (GTDB): domain Bacteria; phylum Actinomycetota; class Actinomycetes; order Streptosporangiales; family Streptosporangiaceae; genus Nonomuraea; species Nonomuraea aurantiaca. The sequence continues at coordinate 77,107 of NZ_JAIWNB010000024.1, forward strand.
TGACCGCAAAGAGGCTCTATCCCATCATCGCCTGCGGGTCGATCGTGTTCGCGGTGGCCGGGACCGTGGTCGGGCAGCTGGTGCTCGACCCCGGCCTGAACCCCCTCAACATGACCGTCAGCGAATACGCCGTGTCCGACCGCGGAGGCGTCACGGAAGCGGCGATGATGGTTCTGGGCCTCGGTTCGCTCATCCTGTTGAAGGCGCTGAAGGCGGCGGACGCACCGGTGCGGGGGCTACCGGAGCGGCTGCTGTGGGTGTGGTCGGGGGCGCTGATCGTCGCCGCGGTGATCCCGACCTCGCCGATCGGCGCCGACCTGACCCTGACGGCGGAGATTCACCGTTACGTGTCGGTGGCCGCGTTCGTCAGCCTGCCCGCGGCGGCGGCCCTGCTGGTGCCCCGGCTGACCGCCGACGAGGCGTGGAAGCCGGTCGCGCGGACCGTCGAGTGGCTGGCCCTGGCGGGCGGGCTCGGGGTGCTGGCGATCACGTACGTGGCGCTGCCCGGCGAGCGGGTGATGATCGGTTTGGTGGAGCGGTTGCTGCTGGGCGCGGAGGTGGCGTTGCTGGCGGTGCTCGCCGCGTGGTTGGTACGGCTGGCCTGGGGGCGGGCCATCGAGCGACCTGCTGATTTCCGGACATATCATAGATTTGTCGCGAGTCGATCTTAAGAACCGCCTCATTTGGTGCTATTCTCTCCCGCGATCTTCTATCCGGGAGCGGGCGTCATGGCATCTGGCAGATCCATCAGATTCAAGATCTCGACGCTGCTGGTTCTCCCACTGGTTTCTCTGGTCGGACTCTGGGGCTTCGCCGCCAGCACCACCACCGGTGAGGCCATGGGCCTGCTGAAGGTCGACACGATCTGGTCCGGTGTCATCAACCACGCCGACTTCCTGGTCTACACAATCGAGCAGGAGCGTCTCGCCGCCGCCGAGGTGATCTCCGGCGGCGTCGCCGACCCCGCCCAGCTGGCCGCCACACGCGGCAAGGTCGACGAGGTCAAGAAGCGGCTCTCCGACGGGGGCCTGTCGGAGACGACGCAGGCCGCCCTCACCCCTGAGATGCGCGGGCGGCTGAAGGACGTCTTCACGGCCGTCGACCGCCTGCCCGAGATCAGGAAGAAAGTCGACAGCCGCCAGCTGACCCCCGGCACGCTGATCACCGAATACTCGGCGGTCAGCGACGCGGTCCATCACCTGTACCCGTCGCTGACTCTCGGCACGGACGTCGAGCTGGCCCAGCAGGCGCAGGGTCTGATCGCCGCCAGTGAGGTCCGCGAGCTGCTGAGCCGCGAGCACTCGCTGATCATCGCGGCCAACGGCAAGCCGTCCATGGGCGACATGCACATGCTCGCGAAGCTCGACGGCACGCGGACGTACATGTTCCCCAAGGCCATGGCCAACCTCGACGCCGAGCTGCGGACCCCGTTCGAGCAGGTCACCGAGTCCGCGCGCTGGGCCGCGATGGAGCGCGCGCTGGACGGCTACGTGGCGGGCCGGATGCTCGACCCGGCGGTCTGGCGCGGCATGGCCGACCCCGAGCTGAAGGCCTACACCCAGGTCGTCTGGGACAACGGGGACCGGCTGCTGGCCCGGATGACGCCGGCCGGCATCGCCATCCTCGTACGGGCCGGCGTGGCCGGCGTCCTCGGTCTCATCGCGGTCGCCTTGTCCATCTTCATCTCCATCCGGGTCGGCCGGCGTGTCAGCCGTGAGCTGGCGGCGCTCCGCCGCAACGCGCTCGACCTGGCCGAGATCCGGCTGCCCGGCGTCGTGACGAAGCTGCGGCAGGGCAAGAACGTCGACATCGCGGCCGAGGTGCCGCCCATCAAGATGTGCGACGGCGCGACCAGCGAGATCGACGACCTGGCGAAGGCGTTCGACAGCGTCCAGTACACCGCCGTGGACGCGGCCGTCGAGCAGGCCAAGCTGCGCCAGGGCGTCTCCGAGGCGCTGCGCAACCTGGCCCGGCGCAGCCAGTCGCTGCTGCAGCGCCAGCTCAAGCTGCTGGACGAGATGCAGCGCGAGACCGAGGACCCGGAGGCGCTGTCCCGGCTGTTCAAGATCGACCACCTGACGACCCGCATGCGCCGCCACGCCGAGGGCCTGGTGCTGCTCTCCGGCGGCTCCGCCGGACGCAGGTGGCGCGGCGTCATCCCGGTCGAGGACGTGCTGAGCGGCGCCGCCGCGCAGGTCGAGGAGTACACCCGGGTCCGCGTCTACCCGATGCCGGAGTGCGGGGTCTCCGGCGCGGCCGTGGCCGACCTCATGCACCTGTTCGCGGAGCTGATCGAGAACGCCGCCGCCTTCTCCTCGCCGGGCAACGAGGTGTCGGTCCGCGGCGAGCTGGTCGGCAGGGGCTTCGCCGTCGAGGTCGAGGACCGCGGGCTGGGCATGACCCCCGAGGCCCGGCAGGCCGTCAACGAGCGGCTGGAAAGCCCGCCCGAGTTCGAGGCGTCGCAGACCGAGCGGCTCGGCTTCTCCGTGGTCGGCATGCTGGCCGCCAGACACGGCATCACGGTCACGCTCAAGCCCTCCCCCTACGGCGGCACCACCGCGATCGTCCTGGTGCCCACGGCGCTGATCCAGGCCCTCCCGACGCCGGTGCGGACGCCCGAGCTGGAGTCGGTATCGGTCTCGGTGGTCAGGACGCCGCCGGACGACAGGATGCCGCAGGACGTGACGGCCCCCGGCCAGCTGCCGCGCCGCCAGCGCACGGCCAAGCACCGCCCTGAGACGTCCCAGGAGTCGGCGTTGCCCCGCCGGGTGCGGCAGGCCAACCTGCCGGAGCAGCTCAAGCAGTCGCCACCCCCCGAGCAGACTGAGGCACGCTCGTCCGAGAGCCGCTCACCGGAGGAGGCCAGGGCCCTGCTCTCCTCGCTCCAGTCGGGCTGGCAGCGCGGGCGGCAGGACAGCGATCAGGATGGGGGATCCCAATCGTGACCCATGGGCCAGACGAGTGGGTTGACGAGGAGGCCGGCCCGGTTGTGCGGCCGTACGCGGTGGCCCGGGGGCGCACCAAGTCCTCGGCGCCCGAGCTCGACCTCCTGGCGACCGTGTCGCCGACCGGCCTGCCGGTGCCCGCCAAGGCGGAGCTGAGCGGCCAGCACCGCCGCATGATGGACTGCGTCACCGCTCAGACCAGGCCGGTCGCCGAGATCGCCGCCGAGCTGAACCTGCCCGTGGGGGTGGCCAGGGTACTGCTCGGAGACTTGCTCGACTACGGCCTGGTCTCGGTCCGCCCGCCGCTCGCCAAGGCGACGACCCCTACGGAGAGCCTGCTCAGAGAGGTCATCAACGGTCTGCGGGCCCTCTAGTTGGCTGAGGTCATCGTCCTCAGCGAATGCTCGACCAGCGTGACCATGACCTCCTTGGCCGACGTGCGCCGCCGCACGTCACAGAGCAGCACGGGCACGTCGTCGTCCAGGTCGAGCGCGATCCGTACGTCGTCCACGCTGTGCCGGTCGGCGCCGTCGAAGCAGTTGACGGCCACCACGAACGGCGTGCCGCGCTGCTCGAAGTAGTCGACGGACGGGAAGCAGTCGGTCAGCCGCCGGGTGTCGGCGATCACGACGGCTCCGAGCGCGCCGTAGGACAGCTCGTCCCACATGAACCAGAATCGTTCCTGACCCGGGGTGCCGAACAAGTAGACGACCAGGCCTTCACGGATGGTGATACGGCCGAAGTCCATCGCGACGGTGGTGGTGGTCTTGGCCTCCACACCGTCGAGATCGTCGACGCCGACGCCGCGATCGGAGAGCACCTCCTCCGTGCGTAGCGGCCTGATCTCGCTGATCGCGCCGACCAGCGTGGTCTTGCCCACGCCGAACCCCCCGGCGATCAGAATCTTCAGCGCGACGGGGTCCTCAGAGAGCACGGAGTCCATTGATCACTTCCTTGAGAATGCGCTCATTCGGACGCGGCCCCTTTTCCGAGGGGGACGTCACCGAGATGAGGCCGTGGTCACGCAAGTCGCCGAGCAGCACCCGGACGACGCCGACGGGCAGATCGAGCTCGACGGCCACGTCGGCCACCGTGATCGGGTTACGCGCTGCCCGCAGGATGAGCAATTGCTCGGGTTCGAGATCATACGACTCCGGGTCACCGACAATGGAGACGATCGCCATGAGGTCGAACGCCTCCCCGGAGGTTCTGGTGCGCCCGCGAATGAGGGCGTAGGGCCGGACGACCGGCCCCGCGTCCTCGTCAAGCCACCGCGGGGGTTCGTTCATGACGATGTCGCCCTGGGGTTGGTGGATATGTGCTGCCCCACCCGCTTGACCAGCATCGCCATCTCGTACGCGATGTGCCCGACGTCAACATTGGCGTCGGCCAGCACGGCCAGGCAGGTGCCTTTTCCCGCCGCCGTCACGAAGAGGAACGCCGACTCCATCTCGACGATGGTCTGGCGCACGTCGCCGCCGCTGAAGTGCCGTCCCGTACCGCGGGCCAGGCTCTGGAACCCGGCGGCCACGGCCGACAGGTGCTCGGCGTCCTCGCGGCTCAGTCCCTTGGAGTAGCCGACCGCCAGGCCGTCGGTCGACAGGATGACGGCCTGCCGTACTGCTCCGACCCTGGTCGTCAGGTCGTCGAGGAGCCAGTTCAGCTCACCGGTGTTGGTCGTCGGCACACTCATGCCTCCCCCTCCTCATTCGCTTCTTCTCGGGCGCGTTGTGTTCCCCGCTGGTAGGCGGAGAACAGGTCCCGTACCTCATCGGGAGAGCGCTCTGTCTTCTCTTCCGGTTCCGGCTCAGGCGGCTCGTCCGTCTTGAGCTGGGGTGCCAGATTTGCCTGTTTCACTCGCCTCGGCAGTCCGGCATGCGTGCCGTTCACCACCGCGAGCGTCTTCTTCTTGGTACGGCTGGGCAGCGCGGGCGCCTCGCCGTCGCCGCCCGCCTCGAGTGCGGCCTGGTCGTGGACCAGCCCGCGCGGCACCAGCACGATCGCGGTGGTGCCGCCGAAGGGCGAACGGCGCAGCAGCACCTGGATGCCGTGCCGTTCGGCCAGCCTGGCCACCACGAACAGGCCGAGCCGGTCGCTGTCGGCCAGGTCGAACTCCGGCGGGTTGGCCAGCAGGGCGTTGAACGTCGCGTACTCGCCGGGCGCCAGCCCCAGCCCTCTGTCCTCGACCTCGATCGCGTAGCCGTTGCTGACCAGGTCGCCGCGGACGACCACGGTGGTGCTCGGTGGCGAGTAGATGGTGGCGTTCTCGACCAGCTCGGCGACCAGGTGGGTGAGGTCGGCGGCGGCGGCGCCGTCGAGCGCGCTGCCGGGCATGGCCTCGACGGTGACCCTGGTGTAGTCCTCGACCTCGGCGATCGCCGCCCGGACGATGTCGACCGCGGGCACCGGCTTGCGCCAGGCCCGACCGGGGGCGGCGCCGGACAGGATGATCAGGCTCTCCGCGTGGCGCCGCATGCGGGTCGTCAGGTGGTCGAGGCGGAAGAGCTCCTCCAGCCGGTCCGGGTCGTGCGTACGGCGCTGCATGCCGTCGAGCAGCGCGAGCTGGCGGTGCAGCAGGCCCTGCTTGCGCCGGGCGAGGTTGAGGAACACCTGGCCGATGCCGCGCCGCATCGCGGCCTGGCTCACGGCGGCCTGTACGGCGGTGCGCTGCACGGAGCCGAACGCCTTGGCCACGTCGACGATCTCGGCGGCGCCGCTGACCTTGAGCGGCTTGGCCTCCTTCTCAACGTCAACCTTCTCCACGTCAACCTTCTTGACGTTGACCTCTTCGCCCCGGCTCAGCCGGTCGACGAGGTCGGGCAGCCGGTTGTCGGACAGCTCCACGGCCGCGGACCTGAGCGCGGCCAGCTCACCGGCGAGGCGGCGGCCGAAGCGTACGGAGATGATGATCGAGGCGAGCACGGCGATCAGCCCGAGACCGCCCGCGGTGCCGATCTTCACCATGGTGCTGGTGGCGGCGTCGAGCGCGCGCTCGCTCAGCACCTCGGAGGACGCCGCGCCGAGCTTGTCGAGCTGCGCCGTGAGCCGGTCCACGGGCGCGTTCCACGTCGCGCCGTCGGCGGGTGGGGCGCCGGTCGCGATGATGCGCGTCTCCATGGCGGTGAAGTCCCTGAACGGCTCGCCGGCGAAGATCTGCTCGTACGGCCGGCGCAGCGCCGTGTCGAGGCCGGCCTGGCCACGGGCGCTGAGGAACCTGCGGGTCGCGACGTACTCGGTGAACGCCGTGAGCTCCGGCTCGGTGAGCCGGTGGTCGATGAGCGCGCCGCTGAGGAGCGCGTGCTCGCGGGCGATGATCTCCCGGGCGTTGCCCATGGCCTGCAGCGACGACGCCTGCTGGAACAGCGGCAGGTCGGGCACCGAGACGAGGTGGTCGTAGAGCCGGAAGATGGCGTCGAGGACCCGGTTGTACTCGTTGAGGCTCGTCAGCCGGGAGCTGATGCCGCCGTCGATGTCGGCGCGGATGGAGCCGAGCCGGCTCAGCTCCCCGGTGAGGGTGTCGAGGGAGGCGCGCAGGTTGTCCTTGATCGCGTCACCCGCTGTCACGGCGGACTTCTGGAAGTCGGCGACGGACTTGTCGGTGCGGGCGCGCTGCGACCCGAGCTCCTGGGTGAGTTGACGGGTGGTGACCGCCACGGCCGATTGGGCCCGCTCGGCCTGGAGCTGTAAGCCCAGGTCGGTGGAGGTGATGCCGATCGTCTGATAAAGCGTGTTGGCTCTTAGCAGGGCCTGACCGTCACCCACGGTGAGATTGAGGGCAAAGCCCCAGAGCGCACTCAGAGACAGGAGGGGTAGCAGCAGCAATAAGAAGATCTTGAACCGAATTGACCGGTTATGCGAGCCCATGTCCCAACCTCGGAGTCGAGGGGTATTTGCACACTCTGTGTAAACACACCTCCGGAAGATCGCACAGGAGACTAGCACCGATTATGCTTCCGGCGCAGTGGGAGGAACGCGTTGATTAGCGTGATTACTGGGGCGAGTGCCGGCATCGGCGCCGCGGCGGCGGCTGAGCTGTCACGGCGGGGGCACCGGGTGGTGCTCGTCGGTCGGGACGAGGCTCGGCTCAAAGCCGTGGCCGACGGGTTGAGCGGGCCGGGAGCCGATGTTTTGACCTGCGACTACACATCGCTTGACGACGTTCGTAGGCTCGCGGCGGTGTTGCGTGAGCGTTATGACCGAATTGCCGTGCTGGCCAACAATGCCGGCGTCATGAGTCCGGGGCGCCAGATTACGGTGGACGGTCACGAGCTGATGGTTCAGGTCAACCATCTCGCCCCCTTTCTGCTGACCGATTCTCTAACAGATCGGGTCGACAGGGTAGTCACCACTTCTTCACGGGCGGGCAGAAGCGGCCGGCTCGACCCGGACGATCTGTCGCGTGAGCGGCGACGATGGAACGGCTGGCTCCAGTACGGCGACACGAAACAGGCCAACGCCCTGTTCACGGTCGCGCTGGCGGCCCGCGGGGTGGCGGCCACCTGTTTCCATCCCGGCGTGATCCGCACCGGGTTCGCGGCGCAGACGTGGATCATGCGGATGTTCCTGGCCGTGCCCGGCTACGCCAAGCCGCCCGAGTACGGCGCGCGCACGCTGGTGCACCTGGCCACGCACGCCGACGGCGAGCGGCGCGCCGGAGCCTACTTCGCCAAGCGCGCCCCGGAGCGGGTCCCGCCGGCGATGTCCGACCCCGCCCTGGCCGAACGCCTCTGGCAGGCCAGCCTCACCGCCCTGAAGAGCTGACGCGGGCAGGCCGGCGTCACCTCCCTGAGCGGCTGACGGAGCGCAGCCACAGCAGCGCGACCAGCGAGATCACCAGGAGCCCCGCCCACTCCAGGATCGTGTAGACGTGCACCTGCGCCTCGGTGACGCCGGGCACCCTGCCGATGCGCAGCAACTGGAACTGCCACACCTGCCCGGTCAGCACCAGCGTGATCGCGATGGCGATGGCGTTCATCGAGTCCCACAACGCGTGGAGCAGCGAGACCCCGAGATAGGCCGGCACCACCCGCCCCTTGAGCCGGCCCCCGGCGGAGAAGAGCACCCCGCCCACGATGGCCGTCCACAGGCCGTGGCCGACGGGCGACAGGACCCCGCGTAGCACCTCGGTCTCGACGAGCTGCGACAGCGACAGCCCGGCCGAGGTGAAGAGCGAGTTGAAGGCGTACCCGGCGCTCTCCAGCGCGGCGAAGCCGAAGCCCACGGTCGCGCCGAGCACCAGGCCGTCCTTGGTCGTCCGTCGGATCAGCCGCCGCGAGACGAACATCAGGGCCGCCAGCTTGACGCCCTCCTCGATCAGGCCCACCGCCATGTACATCAGGAGCGACGGCCGGATCAGCCAGCTCTCCAGCAGGGACGCGCCGAGCACCCCCAGCGCGCCGCCGATCACGAACGCGCCGAACATCGTCTCGACCGTCACCTCGGGCGACCGCGCGCGCCCGTAGGCCCAGGTCACGAACGTGACCGGGACCAGGAAGCTGCCGAAGAGCACCACCATCGGCACGAGGTTGGAGTTGGCGGTCCACGCGGTGACGATCACACTCGCCACCCAGAGCACGAGGCCGATCAGGAAGACGCGCAGCCATGGCCTCACGTCGGCAGCTCGCTGATGGCCCGATGGGCGGCGGTGATGGCCGCGTCGGCCCGGGAGGCCGGCACCGAGTCGCAGTTGGCGATGGCGATCCGGCCGAACCGGCGGCGCGCGAGGTCGGCGGGGAACGGGCCGTCCGGGTAGAAGGAGTTCCACGGGCGGCAGTACTCCGGGGCGTACCCGTGGCCCCAGCGGTTGACCGTGATCGCCTCTATGTCCGCGGCCGGGTCGAAGCCGCCGGGGCCGAGCAGCCGGGCGAGCTGGTCGCGGATGGTGTACTCCAGGCGGCTGTAGGGCGTGTTGAGCAGCTCGTTCCGGCCCGTGGCGGCGCCCGCGGCCGGACCGAGCTCCGACCGGCACGTGGCGGCCAGCATGCGCACGTTGATCGGGCTGCCCGGCTTCTTCGGGCAGTCGTAGCCGGGCATGGTGACCGGGTGGTCGAGCTCCGACAGGCACCAGTAGGCGCCCGTCCAGCGGGTGCGGTCGATGCCGAGGCGCCGCCACGCCTCCCAGTCGCGCAGTTGCACCATGGCGTCCACCACCGGCATCTTGACCGCGTCGCGCAACGCCTGCTTCTGGTCCTCGGGCAGGTCGGGGACGAGGTAGGGGATGACCATGTTCCAGCAGGCCAGGACGACCGCTCCGGCGCGCACCGTACGCACCCGGTGGCCGTCGAAGTAGCCGACGGTCGCGGTGCCCGCCGTGTCGGGCGGCCCGTCGTTGCGGGCGCTGACGGCCGTGCTCGACAGCCGGAAGCGGACCCGATTCGCGGGCAGGTCGAGCCGGCCGTAGTCGAAGGAGGCGGTGGTGATGCCGTCCATGGAGGTGGAATCGGCGAAGCCGGGGATCATCCGGCCGACCATCATCCGGACCAGCGCCTGGTTGCCCTCGGGGAAGTGGTAGATGTTCGGGTCGGCCGCCTTCCACTCCTTCTTCATGCTGGGTGAGCTGAACCGTGAGGGCTTGCCGCCGTCCAGCCCCAGACCCCCGAAACCGGGGTAGTCGCTGCCCCAGGCGTCGATCGCGCCGAACGTCTGTGTGCCGTACCCCCACATGACGCTCGGCATGGTCCGGCAGAACAGCTCGACGTCGGGGTGCACGCGGCAGACCTTCAGCAGGAAGTCCGAGTAGGTCAGCGCCGCCAGCCGCTCCTCCTTTTGCTCCTGCGACAGGCCGGGGAACCAGTCGCGCGGCTTGTCGTACAGCATGACCAGGTCCTTCTTGGCCTGCTCGGCGATCGGCATCCGCCTGACCCACTCCTCGGTCCGCATCTTCGGTGCGATGCGGACGAGAGCGTCCGTCCGGAACGTCTCCCGATCGCACATCACGCCGCGATGCATCCCGAGCTCGCCGTAGAGGCGTTGGTCGAAATACCGGTCGAACCTCTTCAGCTCGACGCCGAGCCGGTCGAGCAGCTCCTTGCCCTCGGGCGTCCACACCGAGGGCATCCGGATCGACCGCGAGCCGCCGCAGCCGACGAGCGGCCCGCCGCGGCCCGCGGGATAGAACTCGTTGCGCCGCGCGTGCCCGCCGATCTCGTCGTGGTTGTCCAGGATGAGGATGCGGGCCTTGGGGTTCTGCCGGTGCCACTCGAAGGCCGCGCTCACCCCGCTGATGCCACCGCCGACCACCACCAGGTCGTAGTGCTCGCCGGTGGGTACGGGGGTGCCCGCGTACTGCCAGAAGCGGCCGTCGCGGAGCGCGTGGGCGACGCTGAGCGACTCCGGGGTGCCGCCCCGCAGCCCGGTCAGGCTCGGCGGAGAGACCTCGGCCCGGGGCACGCCCGGCGGAAAGGTCTCGACGGCGTCCGGCCGGTCCGGCCGCGAGCCGCAGCCCCCCGACGTTCCCAAAGCCAGCATGCCCACCGCCATGGCGACGCCGTCCAAGAAGTCGCGGCGCGAAATGGGCCGGTCCATCCCGAGGTCGCGCGCCGAGCGCGCGTTCATGTCGCTCATGCGCCGATCCTCAGGACTCCGGGTAAAAGCCGCGTCCTGCCGCGCAGTGCTTCGAGAAACATTTTGCGTGACCTATTACCGCGAATGCCTGTTTGGAGTAGCGTCCGAAATATCACGACGGGGGGAGTCCGGGTGGTCGGCAAGCAGGGCAGGGTCACTGGCAAGATCGGCCCTGGCCTCGTCGGCGAGGTCATGGTCCCGGTCAGGGGTGGCGTGGAGGCCTTCTACGCTCATCCGACCGTGCCTGACGAGGAGTTCTCCGTCGGAACGATCGTGATCGTGGTGGACTACTTCCCACCGCGGACGGTCTATGTGGCCCGAGCACTCGTCTAGGGAGGCCCCCGATGTCGCCCGAGCTCTACCTTCTCGGCGGCGGCATCCTCGTCGCCGTCATCGTGCTGATCCTGGTCTTCAAGGCCGTGTGGCGGGTCGCCGAGCCCAACGAGGCCCTGATCATCTCGGGTCTCGGCGCGCGCCGGCGCAACGAGGGCCCCGACAGCCTCGGCTTCAAGATAATCACCGGCAAGGGTACGGCGGTGCTGCCCGGCTTCCAGACGTCCAGGAGGCTGCGCCTGGACACCAGGGCCGCCAACCTCCAGGTCTCCTGCGTCACCCAGCAGGGCATCCCCGTGCACATCCGCGGCGTGGTGATCTACAAGGTGGGCGACGACCTGTCCTCGATCGCCAACGCCGCCCGGCGCTTCCTCGACCAGCAGGACTTCATGACCGGGGCGATCCACGAGCTGTTCACCGGCCACCTGCGCTCGATCATCGGCAACCTCACGGTCGAGGACCTGATCCTCAACCGGGAGCGGCTGACCAGCGAGACCAGGGCGTCGGCCGCCGACGAGATGAGCAAGCTGGGCCTGATCGTCGACTCGCTGCAGATCCAGGAGATCGACGACGAGACCGGCTACATCGTCAACCTCGGCAAGCCGCACGCCGCCAAGGTCGCCTCCGTGGCCCGCATCGCCGAGGCCCAGCGCGACCAGGAGGCCACCGAGGCCGAGCAGGCCGCCGCCGCGCGCAAGGCGGCCGCCGTACGCGAATCCAAGATCAAGCAGGCCGGCTACCAGGCGGAGATGGACCAGGCGGCGGCCAGGGCGAGGCAGGCGGGACCGCTGTCGGAGGCGACGGCCAGGCAGGAGGTCGTCGTCCAGGAGACGAGGGCCGCCGAGCTGGAGGCGCAGCTGTCGGAGCAGCGGCTGCAGTCGCAGGTCCGTAAGCCCGCCGACGCCAAGGCGTACGAGACCGTCACGCTCTCCCAGGCCGAGCGGGACGCCCGCATCGCCCAGGCCGAGGCGGAGGCGCGGGAGACCGAGCTGCGCGCGGTCGCGCAGGCCTCCCAGGTCAAGCAGGCCGCCGCGGCCGAAGCCGAGTCCGTGCGGCTGCGCGGCGAGGCGGCGGGCGCGGCCACCAAGGTGGCGGGCGAGGCCGAGGCCCAGTCTGCCAAGGCGCGCGGGCTGGCCCACGCCGAGGCGGCGAAGGCGCTCGGCCTCGCCGAGGCGGCGGCCGCGCAGGCCAAGGGCCTGGCCGAGGCGCAGGCGATCAGCGCGCGGGCGCAGGCGTTGAAGGAGAACCAGGAGGCGGTCATCGCCCAGCAGCTGGCCGAGCGCTGGCCCGAGGTGGTCGAGGCGGGCGCCAAGGCGTTCGGCAACGTCGAGCACATGGTGGTGCTCAACGGCGCCCAGGGCGTGGAGGAGATGCTGGCCAAGGCGCTCACCCTCGGCGGCACCGGCCTCGGCCTGGCCAGGGCGCTGCTCAACGGCGCGACCCCGAACGGCTCCGAACGGGAGTCCTCCGGCAAAGCGCAGTGAACCGGCCCGCCGTCGCGAACAGCTGAGCCGGGAAGTCCCTACATCATTCAGGGGGTAGCCATGGACTTAGTTCTCACCGGCGTCATCGTGGCTCTGGCACTTGTCGCGATCGTCGCCTTCAAGCTGATCTGGCGCGTCGCCGAGCCCAATGAGGCGATCATCATCTCCGGCCTGGGCGCGCGGGGCAGGGAGACGCTCGGCTTCAAGATCGTCACGGGGAAGGGCGCGTTGGTCGTGCCGGGGTTCCAGACCGCGCGCCGCATCTCCCTCGACAGCCGCGTCTCCCCGCTCGAAGTCAACTGCGTGACCAAGCAGGGCATCCCCGTCCACGTACGGGGAGTGGTCATCTACAAGGTGGGCGACGACTTCGCCTCCGTCGCCAACGCGGCGCGGCGCTTCCTCGACCAGCAGAAGACCGTGGACGACAAGACGCACCAGCTCTTCTCCGGGCACCTGCGCTCGATCATCGGCAACCTCACGGTCGAGGACCTGATCATCAACCGCGACGCGCTCACCAACGAGATCCGCACCTCCTCCTCCGACGAGATGAGCAAGCTCGGCCTGATCGTCGACTCGCTGCAGATCCAGGAGATCGAGGACGCCACGGGCTACATCGTCAACCTCGGCCGCCCGCACGCCGCCGCCGTGTCGGCGCTGGCCAGGACCGCCGAGGCGCAGCGCGATCAGGAGGCCAACAGCGCTGAGCAGGAGGCCCAGATCAAGAAGTCCGCCGCGATCCGCGAGGCCCGCATCCAGCAGGCCGGCTACCAGGCGGAGATGGACCGGGCCGCGGCAAAGGCGAAGCAGGCCGGGCCGCTCGCCGAGGCCACCGCGCGCCAGGAGGTCGTGGTCCAGCAGACGACGGCCGCCGAACTGGAGGCGGTGCTGGCCGAGAAGCGGCTGGAAGGAGAGGTACGCAGACCGGCCGACGCGCGGGCCTACGAGCAGGTCACCATCGCCGAGGCGGAGCGGCGGGCCTCCGTGGCGCGGGCCCAGGCCGAGGCGGAGGGCATCCGGCTGCGCGGGGAGGCCGAGGCCGAGGCGACCAGGCTGCGCGGCATGGCCGAGGCGGACGCGGCGCGGGCCAAGGGCCTGGCGCAGGCCGACGCCATCAAGGCCCGCGCCGACGCGCTGGCGTCCAACCAGGAGGCGGTCGTCGCCCAGCAGCTGGCCGAGCGCTGGCCCGAGGTGGTCGAGGCGGGCGCCAAGGCGTTCGGCAACGTCGAGCACATGGTGGTGCTCAACGGCGCCCAGGGCGTGGAGGAGATGCTGGCCAAGGCGCTCACGCTCGGCGGCGCCGGTCTGGGCCTGGCCAGGACGCTGCTCAACCGGCCCGCGTCGGAGACGCCCGTAGCCCCCGCACCCACTCCCAATGGAGCAAGCTCCGAGGTCGTTCGCGAATCACCTGAATTACGCGAATAGCGCCGTTGCTCGGCTCGTTACTCCGTGCTTCCTCTAGCGTTTTATCGTAAGTCGCTTGAGTGGAGCGGAGAATTCATGCTTAAGGCTCTTTCCATCATTTGTCTGAGCATGATGGCCATATCGGGATGTGCCGCTGACGAGGTCGTGGGAGCGCCCCTGCCGGACGTGCCCCCGGCCGCCGACCCGTCCGGCACCACGCCCGCCGACCCGTCCGTCACCCCGTCCCCGTCCCGGTCCGCGCCCGGAGCGGCCAGGCTCCGGGCCGGCCTGCTGCCCACGCCCAAGGGCATGAGCCTGGCCTACGGGCCGGAGACCGGGGCGTTCGGCTCGCTCAAGTCCACCAGGCAGGGTCTTTCCGCCGTGCGCCAGGCCAAGCTCGACCGGCCCGAGTGCGGCGGGGCCGGCCGGCTGGACCTGACCAAGCCCGAGGTCGCGGAGGCGCCCGCCGCCGTGGTCGCGTTCTCCTCCGGCAACGCCTCGATCACCCAGGCGCTGGTGTCGATGCCCGCCTCCGCCTTCCCCGCGCCGCTGCCCGCGCAGTGCGCCGCCTACGGGGCCGACGTGAACGGCACGCGGGTGACGTACCGCACGCGCGACCTGGACATGCCCACGCGGGGCGAGGAGTCCAGGGCCTACCTGACCACCGCGTCGGGCGGCCACAGCGACGCGCAGGTCGGCTCGGTCGTCATCCGGCGCGGCAAGGTCATCATGAGCATGCTCGTCGTCGGCCGGAAGGTGGCGCCCGCCGACCTGTTCGAGCTCGCCGGCCTGGCCGACCAGAACCTGGCCCGCATCACCAGATGAGCGTCAGACGAGCACGTGATCGTCCGGCCGGCCCACAAAGGAGAACTGGGCGTTCCTGGTCAGCTTGATGTGGTCGGCCTGCCAGGTGTGCATGGAGGCGTCGGCGCTGCGCCAGTAGACGAAGTTGAACCGGTCCGCGGAGTAGATCTTGACGCTGTCCTCCTTCAGCCTGCGGACCAGGTGCGTGTCCTCGCCCCGGGTGATGTCCGCGAAGCCGTACGACCGGAACATGTCCGCCTTGCCGAGGAACGTCCCGCCCTGCACGAGGAAGGAGTAGCGGTGCTCCAGCCCCGGCAGCCGCAGCATGGTGGTGTTGAGGCCCTCGAAGTAGGAGTAGTGGGCGCCCTTGCCGACCAGTTCCGCGTCGGTGTAGTCGAAGGCCCTGACCAGGTCTGACAGGTAGTGCTCGCCGTACAGGTTGTCGTCGTCCATCTTGGCGATCAGGTCGCCTTCGGCGGCGGCGATGCCCAGGTTCATGCAGGCGCCCAGCGACAGCTCGGCCGAGGCGGGCAGGACGACGACGTCGGAGATGCCCGCCATGCGGGCCTTGTCGGCCACCACCACCGGGTCGATGTCCAGGCCGTGCAGGACCATGACGAGCTGCAGCGGACGGTGGATCTGCTTGGCCACCGAGGAGATCGCGTGCTCGATCTGCGCGGCCCGGTTGGTCGGCAGCACCACGGAGATCGACCGGGCCTGGGTGGAGACGGGCCGCCCCAGGAACCGGAGTATCTGGTCCACCCGGTGCGTGAACAGGTGCTTGTCGAACACCTCGCGCATCGCCAGGTGTCCCATGCGGGCCCGCAGCTCCGGGCTGTTGATCAGGTGCAGCACCTGGTTGTACGACTCGACCGGCTCGCGGGCGATCGGCAGCAGCTCGCCGAACGTCTCCTCGATCGCCCTGGACCATCCGGAGACGACCGGCGTGGAGCAGGCCGACAGCTCGAACACGCGGCGCGCGCACATCGTGGGCGAGTCGAGCACCGAGTTGACGTTGAGGAAGACCTTGTACATCCGGTAGGCCGCGAGCATCTGGTCGTAGGGGAGCTCGCCCACGATGTGCGGGCGATACTTCTCCGGCCAGGCGTACTTCTCGTCGACCTCGCCGTTGCGGGCGAAGATGTGCAGGCCCAGCTCGCGGATCGGGTCGATGACCGTCTCCATCTGCTCGCGGCGCTCGGGATGCTTGTCGCGGAAGTACATACCGGCGAAGACGACGTCGTGCAGGCGGCCCTGCTTCTGCTGGATCGGGTTGTGCACGCGGGGCTGGGCGGCGAACTGGAGCACGTCCACCCGATCGTGTCCCAAAGTTTCACGATATTTCGGCAGCATGTCACCGTCGCAGGTGAACACGTAGTCGAACAGCTTGGCCGTGTCGATGAAGAACTCGAAGTTCGGCGGGTCCTCCTTGTTCCAGAAGACCGTCGGGATTCCCTCGGCGCGGCACCACGCCACGAGGTCGCGCAGCGGGTCCTTGGGGGCGTTCGTCCCGGTCATCTGGTAGCGCCAGCGGCCCTGGTTCCCGTGCCAGGCCGACTCGCAGAACAGCAGGTCGGGCCGCTTCTCGGCGAAGATCTCCGGCCAGTCCTTGAGCCCGAACTCGATCTGGTCCCACTCGTACCTGAACGCCATCCGCGAGAAGTCGTCCAGGATGACGGCGACCTTGAGGTCCGGCCGGTTCACCGGCCCGGCCGGCCACTTCACGGTCGGCACCTCGACCATGGGCGGCCGGTGGTTGGCCGCCGCGACGGCCAAGGTGACCGGGATCGGGGCCTTGGGTGCCCGGTCCTTGGACCTGACCGCCTCCAGCACCTTGCCCGGGCTCTTCGAGCCCAGCGCCTCACCCAGCTTGAACGTCCGCTTGGCCTGGGTGGCCTCCAGCTTCCAGTTCGCGTAGGCGGCCTTGGCCTCGGCTATCTCCAGCCGCCGGCGCAGCTCCCTGATGTCCGCCTCATAGCGCTCGACGAGCTTGCGCTCCTCGGGCAGCCAGTTCACGGGGCCGAGTCGCTGGTACGTGGGCTCTTCAGGGGTTTCGGCCATGGGGATGCACGCCTTATCGCTTAGCGGAGGTATGTCATGGTACGGCGGGGACCGTACGGAATGAGGGGGTTATTCGGAACGCGCACCCTGTGCGGCGGGCGAGAGATTGTCCCCCTTGAGCCAGGCCGAGATGACCCGGGCGATCCGCGGCCCGGCGGCACCGTCCCACAGCGGCGGCAGCTCACCCGACGGCGTCGAGGCCCCGTCGGCCAGCGCCTTTCCGGCCGCGGCCGGCAGCAGGGCCGGAGTGACCAAACGGTTGGTCCCATGCGTGATCGTGATCGGCCGCTCGGTGTTGGGCCGGACCGTCAGGCACGGCACGCCCAGCATCGTCGTCTCCTCCTGCACGCCGCCCGAGTCGGTGACCACCAGCGCGGCGCCCCGGACGAGTGAGAGGAAGTCCACATAGCCCAGCGGCTCGATCACCTTGACCGAGGGGCCGTCGACCAGGCCCGCCTCGGCCAGCCGGGTCCGGCCCCTGGGGTGGATCGGCACCACGATCGGGATCTGGCGAGCGACGTCCAGCACGGCCGAGACCAGCTCCTTGGCCGCCTCGGGGGTGTCGACGTTCGCCGGGCGGTGCAGGGTCGCCACGGCATAACGAGCCGGTATGTCCAGCCGGGCCTGCACGGGCGCCGGGTCCAGCGAGGGCAGCGCGGAGAAGAGGCTGTCGATCATGGGGTTGCCCACCAGGTGCACCTTGGCGGCGGGCACGCCCTCGGCCGCCAGGTGCGAGAGCGCGTCGGGCGAGGTGGCGAAGAGCAGGTCCGACAGGGAGTCGGTGACGATCCTGTTGACCTCCTCCGGCATGCCCCGGTCGAACGAGCGCAGGCCCGCCTCGACGTGCGCGGTGCGGACGCCCAGCTTGGCGCAGACCAGGATCGCGGCCAGCGTGGAGTTCACGTCGCCGTAGACCACCACCAGGTCGGGGTCGTGCTGGAGGACGACCTCCTCCAGGCCGACGAGCAGCGCCGCGGTCTGCTTGGCGTGACTGCCCGAGCCGACACCCAGATTGGCCACCGGCTCCGGCAGCCCGAGGTCGGCGAAGAACACGTCGGACATCAGCGCGTCATAGTGCTGACCGGTGTGGATGATGCCCTGCCGCACGCCGAGTTCACCGAGTGCCCGCACCACCGGGGCCGCTTTCACGAAGTTGGGACGGGCGCCCAGAACGTGCAGGACCAGGGGGTTCTCCCTCATTGACCTCGCCTTTCATAGCGGAAGGGAAAAAACGCTGCCTATGGTACGGTCACCGCGTGGCATCCGAAGCCAGTCGTGAAGACTCCCCAAGACCAAACGGCAAGGTTTCCGCCAAGTCCGCCAGAGCCGGTGTCGGCGGCCTTATCAGGGGCTTCGTGCAACACCCGATCATCGTCTCCCGCGTCGTCATGACGAAGGTGAAGGCCGACCCGGTGCGCGTGGCTCAGGCGGCGGCCGAGTCGCTCCCGCCGGCGCTCCGCCCCGTCGTGGGCAAGGTCGCCTGGCCGGCCGCCCGCCGGGCCAGGCGCGCGGTCCGCAAGTTCAGCATGCGGGTGCTCAAGGGGCCGTGGAACGAGGCCAAGGAGCACTGGGACCAGGGCCGGGTCAGCGAGGCCGCGGCCGTGCTCGAAGAACACACCAAATACCCCTTCGTCAAGCGCAGGGCCGCCTACTACCGGGGTGAGCTGGCCGCGATCAGCCCCGACCCGATCCCGCCGCAGCCCAAGGTGTCCGTCGTGGACCGGGTGGCCGGGCGGGTCCTCCACTGCGTCACCAACGCCCTGCCGTACACGCAGGCCGGCTACACGGTCCGTACGCACCGCATCGTCGTGGCGCAGCAGGCCAAGGGCCTCGATCCGCACGTGGTGACCAGCTGGGGCTGGCCGATGCTGCAGGGGCACGCCGACGCGCCGCCGTTCGAGGAGCTCGACGGGATCCCCTACTACCGGCTGCTGCCCGACGGGCACGGCGAGATGCCGTTCGAGACCCGCGGGCGGATCATCAAGGGCGCCGAGGGCGTCACCAAGCTCGTCGCCGAGCTCCGGCCCCAGGTGCTGCACGCCGCCACCGACCACCGCAACGGCTCCATCGCGCACGCCGTACGCGAAAGGACCGGGACGCCGTTCGTCTACGAGGTCCGCGGCTTCCTGGAGGAGACCTGGGCCTCCCGCGACCCGGCCCGGATCGGCAGCCAGCGGCACGTGCTCCAGCGCGAGCGCGAGGCGTTCCTGATGCGCGAGGCCGACGCGGTCGTCACGCTGGCCGAGACGATGGCCACGGAGATCGTCGAGCGGGGCGTGCCCAGGGAGCGGATCTTCCTGGCGCCCAACGCGGTCGACGACTCGCTGCTCACGGCCTCCTACGACGGCGAGGCGTTCAGAGCGGGCATGGGCATCGCGAAGAACGAGATCGTCGTCGGGTCGGTGTCCAGCATCGTGGGCTACGAGGGCTTCGCGACGCTGCTGCGGGCCGCCGCGCTGCTGCGCGACGAGGGCACGCCGATTCGGGTGCTCATCGTGGGCGACGGCACCGAGCGCGAGAACCTGCTGGAGCTGGTCGGCGAGCTGGGGCTGACCAGCGCGCTCCTGCCGGGCCGCGTGGGCCCGGACGAGGCGCTACAGGCCCAGGCGGCCATCGACATCTTCTCCTGCCCCCGCGAGGACCTGCGGGTGACCCGGCTCGTCACGCCGCTGAAGCCCGTCGAGGCGATGGCGCTCGGCAAGCCGGTCGTGCTCAGCGACCTGCCCGCGCTGTCGGAGCTGGTCGGATCCGACGGCGCCGGGCTGCTGGTGCCGCCGGGCGACCCGGAGGCGCTGGCCAAGGCGCTCGCCGCTCTCAGGGACGATCCTGCCAGGCGCGCGGCGATGGGTGAGGCGGGTCGGGCAGAGGTGGCGGCCAAGCGTACTTGGGGCCGAGTTGCCGAAACTTACCGGTCCCTCTACCGCTCCATTACCGAACGATGACCTTCAGATTGGCTGTCTGTTGTGACGGGTTCGGTCGCATTAGGCGTGAGCTAGGTGGACTTGAGATAGCCTTTGCGACCATGAAGTGTTGTTTCCGGCTCTCTAAGGCACTGCTGTGACAGAAATCGACTTGGCTGTCATCGGTCTGGGCTACGTCGGCATGCCGCTCGCCAAGGAGGCGGTCGCGGCCGGTATGCGGGTCGTCGGCGTGGACGTCGACCCCCGCAAGGTCGACGCGCTCAACGCCGGACAGTCCTACATCGATGACCTGACCGATGCCGATCTCGAGCACATGCTGGCCAACGGGTTCAGCGCCACGCTCGACGAGTCCGTGCTGGCCAAGAGCAACACGATCGTCATCTGCGTGCCCACCCCGCTGGACGAGGACCACCGACCGGACCTCTCCGCCGTCGAGGGCGCCACGGGGTCGGTCGCGCGCAATCTGAGCAAGGGCACGCTGGTCGTCCTCGAGTCCACGACGTGGCCGGGCACCACCGACGAGGTGGCCCGCCCGATTCTCGAGACCTCGGGGCTGGTCGCGGGGGAAGACTTCTACCTGGCCTTCTCGCCGGAGCGGATCGACCCGGGCAACCCCAAGTTCGGGCTGCGCAACACGCCCAAGGTGGTCGGGGGCTACACGAGCACCTGCCGCGACCGCGCGACGGCGTTCTACGGCCAGTTCATCGAGCAGGTCGTGCCGGTCAGCGGCACGCGCGAGGCCGAGATGGCCAAGCTGCTCGAGAACACCTACCGGCACGTCAACATCGCCCTCGTCAACGAGATGGCGATCTTCTGCGACGAGCTGGGGATCGACCTGTGGGAGTCGATCGAGGCCGCGGCCACCAAGCCGTTCGGCTTCCAGAAGTTCCTGCCCGGCCCCGGCGTCGGGGGGCACTGCATCCCCGTCGACCCGTCGTACCTCTCGTACACGGTGCGTAAGCTCGGCTACCCCTTCAGGTTCGTCGAGCTGGCCCAGGAGATCAACGAGCGGATGCCGTCCTATGTGGTGGCACGGGTACAGCGTCTGCTCAACAGGCATAAAAAGGCCGTAAATGGCGCCAAGGTGGTTATGCTCGGCGTGACCTACAAGCCGGACATCGCCGATGAACGAGAGACCCCGGCCCTGCCGGTGGCGCGTGCGCTGCTGGAGCTGGGGGCCGAGCTCACGTTCGCGGACCCGCATGTCAAGGAGTGGTCGGTCGACGGCACCCCGGTGCCCCGTGAAGAGGACCTGGCCGAGGCCGTGGTCGGCGCCGATGTGACGCTGCTGCTGCAGCAGCACGCCGCGTTCGACCTCGACATGGTCGAGGCTAAGGCCAGGCTCGTGCTCGACACCCGCGGTGTTCTCACCGAGGGTGAACGCGTCGAGCGGCTGTAGCGACGGAGGGCTGCGCGCAGTGCACGTGCTCGTCATGACGGTGGTGCATAACCCCGAGGACGCGAGGATCCTGCATAGGCAGATCCGTGCCCTCGTGGATGCAGGTCATGAGGTCACGTATGCCGCCTCGTTCACCGCCCACGGGGTCGTGCCTCGTCCTTGGGTCACTGGCGTCGATCTGCCCAGGGCCGCGCAGCGTAAGCGCATGGCCGGGGTCTGGGCCGCCCGCAGGCTGTTCAAGCGCATGCGGCGCAAGGTCGACATCGTGCTGATCCACGATCCGGAGCTGCTGTTCGCGATCTGGGGCGTGCGTAACCGCCCGCCCGTGGTCTGGGACGTCCACGAGGACACCCCGGCGACGCTCTCCCTCAAGCCGTGGCTGCCGTCGCTGCTGCGGCCCCCGGTACGCTTCCTCGCCCGCATGCTGGAGGGCACGGCCGAGCGCCACCTGCACCTGCTGCTGGCCGAGACGGCCTACGCGGGCCGGTTCAAGAACGCTCACCTGATCGTGCCGAACGAGACCTGGGTCCCCGACTCGGTCACGCCGCCCGGCGACGACCGGGTGGTGTACCTGGGCTGGCTGTCCAGGGCCCGGGGCGTGATGGAGGCCATCGAGGTGGCCCGGCTGCTCCAGCCGTACCGGGTGGCGGTGGAGCTGATCGGCTACGCCGACCCGTACAGCCGTCCGATGCTCAACCAGGCCGTCACGGAGGGCCTGCTGGAGTGGCGCGACTTCATGCCGAACGACGAGGCGCTGAAGCGGCTCGACGGCGCGCTGGCCGGGCTCTCGCTGCTGCACGACGAGCCGAACTACCGTCACTCGATGCCCACGAAGATCGTCGAGTACATGGCCCACGGCATCCCGGTCATCACGACGCCGTCCCCCCGCGCGGTCGAGCTGGTCGAGCGGTACGACAGCGGCGTGGTCGTGCCGTGGGAGGACCCGAAGGCCGTGGCCCAGGCCGTACTGACGCTGAGGGACGACGTGCGGGAGCGGCGGGCGCAGGGCGCGCGCGGCTACGCGGCGGCCCGCGCGAACCACCACTGGCCCAACTCGGCCAAGAGGTTCGTGGCCCAGCTCGAATCGTGGGCCGGCGTCAAGAACTAAGGCGTCAAGAACTTGCGGCTTATTTTTGGCAGACCACTAGGGCGGTAGGTTCCTCAACGTGCGCTGGCTCCTCGTGCTCCTCGGCGCCGCGATCCTGGCCGCGGTCGCGGCCGTGATCGTCGTGCTGCCCAAGAGCGATCCTCCCAAGAAGGCGGCCCAGCAGGTCAAGGCGACGCCGACCCGCGTCGAGCCCACGCCGAAGGTGAGCGAGTTCACCGACCGGTGTGGAACGTTCGAGACCAAGGAGAAGGCCCCCTACGCCGTCACCGGCTACTGGATCACCCCCAAGTCCAACCGCTGCACCTGGCGCCAGCAGCTGGAGGACATCCACAACCTGGGCGGCGACACGGTCATCAGGATCGGCTACGGCCTGCAGTTCCGTACCACCGACGACGAGGGCCGCGTGCTGACCAAGGACGGACAGCTCGACCCGCTCTACAAGGACTGCGAGGAAGACGGCCTCAGCTGCCGCGCCGCGGCCGAGCGCGACCTGCAGGCGGTGAATCCGAAGAACCGGATCGCCCGCGCGTACGCCTATCGCACCGACGAGTCGTTCGGGCCCGGCCTGTTCCGCTGCCCCCAGATGGAACGCAAGGTCACCGTGGGCAAGCGGGTGTACTTCCGGGTGCTCACCCCGATGGACGGCTCCGACGACGCCACCTGCGACTTCACCAAGGCCAAGCCGTACGACCTGATCCTCGTCGCGGGCTCGGACACCGACAGCCTGGAGCAGCTCCTCGACCTCGGCGATCAGTTCGGTGTGCGGGTCTTCCCGGCGCTGCCGCTCGCGCCGCGCGACCGCGAGACCCCGACCAGGGCCAACAAGAAGCACATCAACACCCTTCGGACGCTGACCCGCCGCATCCTGCAGGACTACGGCGTGCGCTTCGCCGACCGTGCCTCGCTCGGCGGCGTCTACCAGCCGTTCGAGGTGCAGATGGCCGACACGCTGGCCGACAATCCCACCCTCACGGTGTACGCCGAGCAGCACCAGATCGTGGAGCAGGAGCTGCCGGGCAAGCCCATCCTCATCAGCCCCTACCTCGACGCCCGCAAGCGGGTCCCGTTCGGGCAGACGCCCAAGCAGGTGGCCGCGGCGTTCGTGGCGCTGGCCAAGACCGGGGTGGGCATCATCGCGCCGCAGGACAGCCGCGGCACCGGCAAGGTCGGCCTGTTCTGGCCCGACCAGCGCGACACCGAGGTTGACGAGCGGCTGCGCTCCGTCGTGGGCGAGACCACGTACGGCACCGCCTATCACGGCTCGACGCGCGACTACTACCGCGAGATGTCCGCGGCCCGCGACCAGATGCTCCAGGCGGGCTTCAACGTGGAGCTCTGGGCGAACGTCGAGGCGTTCGAGCCCTCCGGTGATCGCCCGTGCGCCCCGCAGGGCACCCGCGGCCAGACCGACAAGAAACGCCTCGACCAGGCCGTCACCATGGCCGGCAGGTACGTACAGAAAATAGTCTCCTACATGTGGAGCGACTTCCTGACCTGCGGCTCCCCCTCGCTGGAGACGCAGATCAGCCAGGACTGGCAGCGGCCGATCGCGGTGGACGCCATCCGGCGCTCCCGCGACATCCAGGACGGCCTGGAGGTGCGCGGGTACAACCTCAAGGACGGCACGGTCACCCTCCAGTACGGGGACGAGCTGAAGGAGCTGGTGGTCTCCGCCGTGGGCTGGCTCGACCAGGACCCGCTGGAGGATCTGCCGGAGGGCATGCAGACGGCGTGGGTGCCGTTCGACTGGGCCCAGGTGCCGCCGGACGAATGGGTCAAGGTCGGCGTGAAACTCCCTACGGGGAAGGCCACCACGGAGCCGCTCCACGTCCGCATCGCGGCGTGAGCGCGCCCGCCGCTGAGGGCGCCTTGGGCCGGTCGGCGTGTAACGTGCCTGCCATGGTCCCGAGCATCCCGGTGAGCGTCGACCTGGTCGTGCTCACCGTGCGCTGCCAGGCCCTGTGCGCCCTCGTGTGGCGCCGGGACAACCCGCCGTTCCTGCGGCGCTGGTCGCTGCCCGGCGGCTTCATCCAGCTCGACGAGGACCTCCCTGCGGCGGCCCAGCGCATCCTGGCCGAACGCGCCGGCCTCCCCGGCGCCCCGGTGCACCTGGAGCAGCTCCAGACCTACGGCTACCCGGACCGCGACCCCCGCCAGCGCGTGGTCAGCGTCGCCTATCTCGGCCTGGCCCCGGACCTGCCGGCCTCGGAGAAGGCCCACATGAGCTGGCAGCCCGTCGACACCCTGTCGGTGATGGCCTTCGACCACCGGCGCATCATGCAGGACGGCATCGAGCGGGCGCGGGCGAAGCTCGAATACACCTCGCTGGGCGCCGCCTTCTGCCCGCCGGAGTTCACGGTGGCGGACCTGCGGCGCGTGTACGAGATCGTCTGGGGCCGCCCCCTGGACCCGCGCAACTTCCACCGCAAGGTCACCAAAGCGGAAGGCTTCCTGGTCGAGACGGGCGCCACCACCACCCGCGACGGCGGCCGCCCGGCCAAACTCCACCGCCGCGGCCCCGCCGAGCTGCTCCACCCCCCGATGCTGCGCTCCTTGAAGGAATAGCTCCTTGAAAGAACAGCCAGGCGCGGCGATCAACGCGGAGCGCGGCCGCCCTTAGGAGAGGGTCGAGTCGCGCCCGCCGAGGTTCAGCGGCGGATGGTCGTGGACCCGCAGGTCCCGGTCGACGGTCTCCACTCCCAGGTTTCCGCGGGCAGGCGCCGGAGCGGTGCACGATCTCCGTGTTCTTGGTTGTCGGCCTTCCGTATGGCGAGGTTGAATAGATTTTGAATCGTTTATCATTTGGGGGAGTGATGATCGAGGAACGCGCCTACCTGCGACGCCTGATCCCCACGCAGGAGTCCGTCGCCGAACTGCCGGCGGCATGACCCGGCCGAGGATCGCCGTGTCGAGCTGCCTGCTCGGCGAGCCCGTCAGGTTCAACGGTGGCCACAGTCACGACCGTTTCCTGGCCGAGACCTTGGACGCGCACGTCGAGTGGGTGCCCGGCGGGCGGCGGCGGGCCGCCACGCTGGACGTGGACGGGTACGTGTTCAAGGCCAGGAGCCCGCGCCGCGGGAGCCAAGAGGCCCACCCGCTGCTGCCGGTGGAGGATGAGGAGCGGCTCCACGACGCGCTGCTGCGCGAGGCCTTCGTAGAGCGCGTCTTCGCCCACGCCCGGCTGCGCGAGTTCCTGTGCCGCTCAGCGTCCCCGCGACCCTGCTGCGCCACCACGCGACCGGCCGTAACGCGGGGTACGTGCGCGAGCAGAGCTACTTCTCGCCCTACCCCGACGCGCTGCGCCCGCGCGACCACGTCCCCGCCTGATCAGCGGATGCGCATGCACGGCTCGCCGTCGCTGATCAAGAGGTGATTCAGCACGAAAGGAGCGATCGGGTGTCTGAATCGGGACAAGTGCTGGTGACGGGCGCGACCGGGTACATCGGCGGGCGACTCGTGCCCGAGCTCCTCGACGCCGGGCATCGCGTGCGCTGCATGGTCCGCTCCCCTGCCCGCCTGCGCGACCTGCCCTGGGCGGGCAGCACCGAGATCGTGGCGGCCGACGCCCTGGACGCCGCTGCCACGCGCGCCGCGCTGGAGGACGTCGACGTGGCCTACTACCTGATCCACACCATGGGTGGCGGGAAGGGTTTCGCCGACGCCGACCGCCGGTCCGCGCGGGCCTTCGCCGCCGCCGCCGAGGCGGCGGGCGTACGCAGGATCGTCTACCTCGGCGGGCTCACCGGCGATGAGGACCTGTCACCGCACCTGCGCTCGCGCGCCGAGGTCGCCGACATCTTCCTGGGCTGCCGGGTGCCCGCCGTCGTGCTGCGCGCCGCCGTGATCATCGGCTCGGGTTCCGCCTCGTTCGAGATGCTGCGCTACCTCACCGAGCGGCTCCCGGTGATGACCACGCCCCGCTGGGTGCGCAGCCGTACGCAACCCATCGCCGTACATGACGTGCTGCGTTACCTGCGGGCGTGCGCGTCCATCCCCGAGGAGGTCGATCGCGCCTTCGACATCGGCGGCCCGGACGTGTTGACCTACGCCGACATGATGCGCGGCTACGCGGCCGCCGCCGGGTTGCCGCCGCGATGCATCATCCCGGTGCCCTTGCTGAGCCCGTGGCTGTCCAGCCACTGGGTCGGCCTGGTCACGCCGGTCCCGGCCACCATCGCGCGACCCCTGGTGGAGTCGCTGCGAAACGAGGCGGTCTGCCGCGAGCACGACATCGCCGCCTACGTTCCCGATCCGCCGGAAGGTTTGATCGGATTCCGCCTCGCGGTCGCCCTCGCCCTGCGGAAGATCAAGGAGGCCGACGTCGCGACCCGCTGGTCCTCCGCCTCGACCCCAGGCGCCCCGAGCGACCCCCTGCCCACCGACCCCGACTGGGCCGGCGGCAGCCTCTACATCGACCGCCGCACCCTGACCAGCGACGTCCCGCCCGGTGCGTTGTGGGAGGTCATCGAGGGCATCGGCGGCGGCAACGGGTGGTACTCCCTTCCCGTGGCCTGGCGGGCCCGCGGCGTGCTCGACCGGATCGCCGGCGGCGTCGGGCTGCGCCGCGGGCGACGGGATCCGCGCAGGCTCAGGGTGGGCGACTCCATCGACTTCTGGCGGGTGGAGGAGATCGAGTCCGGCCGCCTGCTGCGGCTGCGCGCGGAGATGCGGCTTCCTGGCCTGGCCTGGCTGGAGCTCGCCGTACGGCAGGAGGACGGCAGAACCGTCTACGAGCAGCGCGCCATCTTCTACCCGCGCGGGCTCCTCGGCCACCTCTACTGGTGGACCCTGGTCCCCTTCCACCGGCTGATCTTCGGCCGGCTGCCGAAGAACCTGGTCACCGCGGCCTCCTGATCAGCTCGCCGCCGCCACCAGCCGGGTCACCGCCTCTTCGAGCGAACCCACCCTGGTCACTCCGCGTGGCAGCCCATCCCACCAGCCAGGACCGCCTACCACCACCCGGTACGGCGGCCGCACCGGCGGCAGCGCCGCCAGCGGAGCCGGATCCCCCGTCAGCGCCTGCTGCGACCAGAGGAAGACCGCGCACGGCCCCAGCGTGCGGATCGCATCGGCCAGCGCCCCGTACGGCGTCCGCGCGCCGAGCAGCCGCACCGCCACCCCCCTGGTCCCGGCCAGCACGGCCCCGACCACGTACAGGGGCAGGCTGTGCTGCTCCTCCTCCGCGCACGCCAGCAAAACGGGCCGGAGGTTGACCGGAGACGCGGGCGGTTCGAGCAGCGGATGCAGCGCCGCCAGGAGGCCGTCGGAGAACAGGTGCTCGACCTCGATGCCCGCCCCCGTCCTGCGCTGCAGGCGGCTGATGGTGGCGAAGACGGGCAGGACGAGCCGCTCCCACGTCCAGGCCGGGCCGTGCCGCGCGATCGCGGCCGTGACCCCCGCGCCGACGGCCCCGCCGTCCAGCCTCGTCGCGGCCCTGGCCAGCATCGCCGTCGTGGGCACCGGCCCGGCCACCCCGGCTCCAGGAGCGGCGGGCTCGGCCGGTTCGCGCTGGTCCGCCCCCGGTCGCAGACGCAGCGATGCCCGCGCCGCCTCCGCCGGTGCGACACCCTCCCGGATCAACCTGTTCATCTCCTCCAGGCGGAGCAGATCCGTGGCGTCGTAGCGGCGGTGCCCGCCCCGGCTGCGGCCGCTCGGGCCGATGCCGTACCGCAGGTTCCAGGTGCGCAGCGTGGCCGCGGGCACGCCGAGCCGCCGGGACACGGCACCGATGCCATATCCCGTTTCCCCCGAATCCTGATGCTCAGCCATGCCTCCGCCCATTCTTTCGAACGATCGGCCTGCACGGTCGCAGCGAACCGCCTCACGCCGGAGACAACGGAGCCGATGGCCCTGCGGATGCGCCACATTTGTTCAGCAAGCGCCCAGCACGCGTTCGCCTCCCGGTGCTGCCCTGCCGGTCGGCTTCTTTTAGGGTGAGGCCATGCCTCGTTTCCGCACGATTCTGGACACCATGCCGGCGTACAAGCCCGGCAAGGCCGTGACGTCTCCTGACGGCCGCTCGTACAAGCTCTCCTCCAACGAGTCGCCCTACGACCCGCTGCCGTCCGTGGTCGAGGCGATCGCCGAGGGGGCGCGGCAGATCCACCGCTACCCCGACCCGGGAGCGATCAAGCTGACGGAGGCCATCGCGGAGCGGCTCGGGGTGCCGGTGGAGCACATCGCGCTCGGGGCGGGGTCCGTCACCGTGGCGCAGCAGCTGTTCGAGGCCGTGAGCGAGCCCGGCGCCGAGGTGATCTACGCGTGGCGGTCGTTCGAGGCCTATCCGCTGCTGGCCGACCTGGCCGGGGCGGTGTCGGTCAGGGTGCCGCTGGCGGGCGAGGACCACGATCTGGACGCCATGGCCGAGGCGATCACCGACCGGACGCGCATGATCTTCGTCTGCAACCCCAACAACCCCACCGGCACCGCGATCCGCCGGGCCGAGCTGGTGGCCTTCCTCGACCGGGTGCCGGACGACGTGCTGGTGGTCCTGGACGAGGCCTACCGCGAGTACGTGCGCGACGAGGACGTGCCCGACGGTCTCACCCTCTACCGCGACCGGCCGAACGTCTGCGTCCTGCGTACGTTCTCGAAGGCCTACGGTCTGGCGGGGCTGCGCGTCGGTTACCTGGTGGGACACGAGGCGGTGGCGTCGGCCATCCGCAAGACGATCATCCCGTTCGCCGTCAACCACCTCGCGCAGATCGCCGCGATCGCCTCCCTGCGCGCGGAGGACGAGCTGATGGAGCGGGTCGACACGGTGGTCAAGGAGCGGACCCGGGTACGCGAGTCGCTCATCGCGCAGGGCTGGACGGTCCCCCTGACCGAGGCCAATTTCGTCTGGCTGCGCCTCGGCGAGCGCACGCTCGACTTCGCGGCGGCGTGCGCGGCCGAGGGCGTGGCGGTGCGGCCGTTCGCGGGGGAGGGCGCCCGCGTCTCGATCGGCGACCCGGAGGCGAACGACACGTTCCTCGCGGCGGCGGCGGCCTTCAAGGCGAGTTGACAGCATACGAGTTTTGGGCCTGTAATAGGCCTCTTGTCGCGTGTCGCCGGCCGGAGGACGTCGGCGGCATGGAGGCACCGGTTGTAGGGGATGATGTCGTGACTTCTCACTTCACAGGCAGCGCCTGATCTGATCGCGCGCCCGCGCGTCGTCCCCATGCCCGGTGGTGTCCCCCACCACCGTCGCACGCGATCCTTTGTGCTGCCCGACGGTCCGGCGATCGCCTGACCGTCCTTTCCCCTCGCGTGCTCATCGAGGCTCTCCGCCCGAGGCCGGTACGGCGTGCCGTGCGCATCCGCCCGTCGTAACCCCTTCTCATCTCTGGAGAGCAAGCAGAGCATGCCCCAAGACTTCAATCAGCAGATCATCGACGAGTTCCGCGCCAACCAGGGACAGGTCGCCATGTTCGACGGCGCCCGGTTGCTCCTTCTGACGACCACCGGCGCCAGGACCGGCGCCAAGCACACCACTCCCGTCGGCTACCTGCCGGACGGCGAGCGCATGCTGATCATCGCCTCCGCCGGCGGGGTGCCCAAGCACCCGGCCTGGTATCACAACCTCCTGGCCACGCCGCGCGTGACGGTGGAGGACGGCATCTTCACCTACCCGGCTGACGCGGTCGTCCTCGAAGGCGAGGAACGCGACGGCGCCTTCGCGCGGGCGGTCGAGATGGACCCCGGCTGGGCGGCCTACCAGGCGAAGACGAGCCGGGTCATCCCCGTGGTCGCGCTGACCCCGCTCGGCGGCCCTCCGGACGGCACGCGAGGGGGTGACTTCCTGGTGCGGGTGCACGACGCGTTCCGCCGGGAGCTGCGGCTGATCCGCAAGGAGGTCGCCGCGTCCGGGACCGGCGGCCTGGGCGTGCAGTTGCGGGTCAACTGCCTGACCCTGTGCCGGGGGCTGCACCAGCATCACACGTTCGAGGACGCCGGGATGTTCCCTTGGGTCGAAGGGCGGCATCCCGAGCTCGCCCTGGTGGTGGACCGGTTGCGTGAAGAGCACGGGACGGTCTCCCGGCTCCTCGACGAGCTTCAGCGGCTGCTCGCGGACGGCGAGCCGGCCGCGCCCGCCGCGCAGGTGCTCGCGGAGGTGGACCGGCTCATGACCGAGCTCGAAGCGCACCTCGACTACGAGGAGCGGGAGCTCGTCCCGATCCTGAACGCCATGACCCCCTAAGTCCTGACCTCTTCGGGGGTGAGCCGTTCCGCCTTGGGCCGTCGCTCCGTGGACACCACGAGGGCGACGCCCAGCAGGATCACCACCCCGCCCAGCATGATCTGCCAGGTCACCTGCTCGCTCACCACGAGCGCGCCGAGGAGCACCGCCACCGCCGGGTTGACGTACGCGTAGGTCGACACCAGCGAGATCGGCGCGTTGCTGAGCAGCCAGCTGTAGGCGGTGAAACCGACCAGCGACCCGACCAGGATCAGGTAGACCAGCCCGGCCCACGACCGTCCGGAGACGGCCGTGACGTCCAGCCGTTCGCCCACCGACAGGCCCGTGACGGCCAGCCCGGCCCCGCCCACCAGCATCTCGATCGTGCTGGCCGCGAACGGGTTGGCCGGCATCGGGATCCGCGCCGACAGGAACGACCCGACCGACCACGACAGCGACGCCACCAGGACGATCACGATCCCGCTGGTGCTCGCCGACCCGCCACCGCCGCTCAGCGACAGTGCCGCCACACCGCCGAACCCGACCAGCACGCCGGCCAGCGTCAGCACCTTCGGCCGATCCCTGGCCACGATCCTGAACACCACCAGCCACAGCGGCACGGAGGCGACGAGCAGCGCGGCCAGCCCGCTGGACACGCTCCGCTCCGCCACGGCCAGCAGGCCGTTGCCGGTGGTCAGCAGGAGCAGCCCGACCAGCGCGGCCCCGCCGAACTGGGCCCGGTTCATCCGGAACGGCGCCCAGCCCTTGCGCGCGACCAGGAATCCGCCGAGGATCACCGCCGCCGTCACGAACCGCAGCGCCCCGCTGAGCATCGGCGGGATGGTCTCGACGGCGATCTTGATGCCGAGGTACGTCGAACCCCAGACCACATAAACGATGACCAGCGCGCTCCAGACGAGCAGGGGAGGGCGGTCAGGGGTGTCCGATGCCATAGACCATGACAATAGCGGGCGTCCCAGACAGAACGCTGGCGGGTCTCGGACTACCAAGTTCGCGGGGGAGAGAGGCTTTGGTGCCCCCGTCCGAATCCCGTCGATCGGGGGCGACGCAATACATACCCTCTTCGGACGCGGCCAATCACTAGTTCACATGACCAAAAACACACCCGGCAGAAGAGGCAGGGGGCCCGCCGCCCCAGGAAAGGGAAGGGGGGACGGCGGACCCGTACCTGGGGGCGATCAGCGAGGCCCGAGCTTCTCCACGATGAGGCGGTAGAGCTGGCGCGGCCGGCCAGGCTGAGGCGTACGGTTGGGCGGCAGCGGCCACGCGAGTCCCTCGTCGACCAACGTGCGCAGCAACCGCCGAGCCGTACGCGGCGTCACTCCGAGCATCTTCCCCGCGCCCTCCGCGTCCACCACGGTGTCGCCGCCCTCCAGCTTGGCGGCGAGCCGGGCCAGCACCTCCACGCCCTTGGGCTTGAGCGCTGTGGAGCCCTGAGGGGGCATCCGCGGCGCCGGGATGAGCGCTCGGCCCTCGCGGTCCACGGCGAAGCCCTGGGCCTGTTTACCGGCCTGGGTGCGTGCCAGAGCCGCCCGTGCGTGCGACTCCGCGTCGTGGGTGGTGCGTCCCATGCCCACGCCGACCTCGACCGCCAGTCCCAGCTCGTCGCGGATCCTGGCGGCGAACGGCAGCACCCTGAACCCGTCGGTCGCGGCGGCGATCGAGCCCCTGGTCGCGGTGACCAGATAGCTGTGATCGTCGATCGGCCAGACGGTGGCGTTGATGCGGTTCGCCTCCTGGACGAGCAGCCGGTGCAGCGAAAGCCGGAGCTCGTCGCGCCAGTAACGCGGCGCGGCGCGGCGTACCGGCTCGCGTAACGTCGGCACCTCGACCAGCACCACGGTGAGCTGCGACTCCTCCAGCCGGTGGTGCGCACCGAGCAGCGCTGCGGTGTGCAGCGCGGTGCGCACGGCCGCGGAGGTCGGCCTGATCCTGATGACCGGGACACCGGACGCCTGGAGGCGTTCGGCGACCGCCGGCAGGCACGTGAGCGCGCCCGTGGTGGATCCCTGGCGGGCCAGGCGCTCGTGGTAAGCCGCGATCGTGCCGGTGGCGCCCGGCTCGTCGCGGCTGTGGACATCCGTTGCGGCAATCCCGAGGTCTGTGTACGCCTCCTCGACGTCAGCCCTGGCCACCACGTCGATGCTCACCCGCTGCGGGTCGATGCGCGAGTCCAACGCCGCCTTGGCCAGCGCGGCGACCAGCGCCGCCCCGCCGAGCTGCACGTAGGTCGCGGGCATCGTCAGCACACCTGAGCGCCTGGCCAGGTCGTAGGGAACCGGGCTGGCGAACAGGCATGCGTCCACGCCGGGCCCGAGCCGCGTCACTTTGTCGGGCGCCTCTTGCTCATCGCGGTAGGCGGCCGCCACCAGGCGGCACGGAAGTGGCGCAGCAGCGTGCCCCATCAGCATGACCCGCTCGACCAGATCGTGGGGTCCGACCACACCAATGGTGAGGTCCGGTGTCATGGCACCCGGGCGTGACACTCGGGGAGTTTCTTCGGCCCTCTCGACCAATGTTCGTCCCATCCTGCTGTCTGTTGCAGTGCTCTCTTTTGGAACGATCGCTCGCGGGGACCATAATGTCACGCCCGACTTTTCCGGAAAGCCGTTCTGGTTGACTCGCTGTGAAGGTATATCAGCAGCTCAAGGAGGTATTCCTAACGCTTTTTAGCGATCGGAAATCTCTTGTGTAATGTCCGCCCCCAGTGCCCGCATTCGCTCGGCGAGATGCGCGTGCCCGCGGTCGATGAGGTATCCGGACTCGATGACGGTCTCGCCTTCGGCGGCCAGTCCGGCCAGCACCAGCGCGATTCCGGAACGCAGGTCGTGCGCCGTCACCCGGGTGCCCTTCAGCGGGGTGGCGCCCCTGACGATGGCCCTGCTGCCCTCGACCTCCACGTCGGCGCCCATCTTGTTCAGCTCGCCGGCCAGCGCGAAGCGGCCGTCGAAGATGCGCTCGTGGATGTAGCTGGTGCCGTCGGCCAGGGCGGCGACCGTCATCATCGGCGACTGGAGGTCGGTGGCGAAGCCCGGGTAGGTGTCGGTGATGATGTTGATCGGCCGCAGCGGCCGCTCGCACCGTACGTGCAGGACCGCCCCCGGCCGGGCGAAGTCGACGCCCATCTGCTCCAGCTTGTAGCGGACGACGCCCAGGTCGAGACCGGTGCCCACGAGGCTGAGGTCGCCGCCGGTGATCGCCGCGCCCATCGCGAACACGCCGGCGTCGAGCCGGTCCGGCATCACGGTGTGCTCCACGGCCTGCAGCTCGTCGACGCCCTCGACGGTGATGAAGCCGGTGCCGCCGCCGCTGATCCGCGCGCCCATCTTGGTGAGCATGTCGATGACGTCGAGCACCTCGGGCTCCAGCGCCGCGTTCTCGATCACGGTGATGCCCTTGGCCAGGGCGGCGGCCATGATGAGGTTCTCGGTGCCGGTGTGCGAGGGGGTGTCGAGGTAGAGGGTCGCGCCCGTCAGGCCGGACGCCTTGACGTGGATGACCGTCTCTCCCTCGTCGACGATCGCGCCCAGACGCTTGTAGCCCAGGTAGTGGAAGTCGAGGTTGCGACTGCCGAGATTGCAGCCGCCGACCCCCTCCACGATCGCCTCGCCCAGCCGGTGCAGCAGGGCGGGCGTGAACAGGACCGAACCGCGGAAGCGCCTGGCGATGTCGGCGGGCAGCACCGCACTGGTCAGCCGGGAGGCGTCGATCACCAGCGTGCGCTCGGCCTCGTGCAGCTCGACGTACGCTCCGATGGCCTCGGCCAGCTCCACCGCCCGCCGCACGTCCTCGATGATCGGTACGTTGCGCAGGACGGTGCGGCCTTTGGGGGCAAGCAGAGCCGCACCGATCATGGGCAGCACGGCGTTCTTCGCGCCCTGGATGAAGGCGGTTCCACGCAGTGGGTTGCCACCGCGCACGCGGTAACGGACCATTCGTGCGGCTCCTCGGAGGTCTCGGTCTGAGCTGGACCGGGCCAAGAGTAGCCGCTAACCACTGCTGCCCCAGCCGAATCATCCCCTAAAGGGAGCTCCGGTGATGCGCTCGTAAGCTTCCAGATAACGCTGTCTGGTCTGTTCCACAACCTTGTCAGGAAGGCGAGGTGGGGGAGTTCCGGAGCTTTTGTCCCATCCCGATTCGGGCGACAACAACCAATCCCTTACATATTGCTTATCAAATGACGGTTGTGAGCGTCCCGGCTGCCACTGGTCAAGCGGCCAGAATCGTGACGAGTCGGGCGTCAAGACCTCGTCCCCCAGCGTGAGCACGCCGTCGGCGTCGCGACCCAGCTCGATCTTGGTGTCGGCCAGGATGATGCCCCGCTCGCGGGCGATCTCGGCGCCGCGCGTGTAGACGGCGAGCGTGATCCGGCGCAGCTCCTCGGCCGTCTCCGCGCCCACGTCGCCGACGACCCGATCGAAGGAGATCGGCTCGTCGTGCTGCCCGACGGGGGCCTTCGTCGAGGGCGTGAAGATCGGCTCGGGCAGCCGGGACCCGTCTTCGAGGCCCGGCGGCAGCTCTATCCCCGAGACCGCCCCGTCGCGTCGGTAGTCGACCAGGCCGGAGCCGGTCAGGTAGCCGCGCGCCACGCACTCGACGGGCACCATCGACAGCGGCCGGCACAGCACGCTGCGGGAGTCGGGCCCCGGTCCGATGAGGTGATGGGGCACCAGGTCGGCGAGCTGCTCGAACCACCACAGCGACATCTGCGTGAGGATGGCCCCCTTGTCGGGGATCTCGGACTCGAGCACGTAGTCGAAGGCCGAGATCCGGTCGGAGGCGACCATCAGCAGCTGTCCGTCGTCGGTCTGGTAGAGGTCGCGAATCTTGCCGGAGTGCAGGTGCTTCATCGGGCGATGTCCGTCCTGTGGTGCGAGCCGCGCAACCGGATGCGAGAGACCAGCTCATAGGCGTTGCGGCGGGCCGTCTCCTGGTCGGGGCCGGTGCCGACCACGTTGAGCACCCGCCCCCCGTCGGACAGCACCTGGCCGTCCACCCGTTTCGTGCCGGCGTGGAGGACGTAGGCGCCGCCGATGGGGTCGAGCCCCTCGATGACGTCGCCCTTGACCGGGGCGTCGGGGTAGTTCTCGGCCGCGACGACCACGGCGACCGCCGAGCCCGCGCGGAACACCGGTGCCGGATGCTCGCCCAGTCGCCCGGTGGCGCAGGCCGCCAGCAGTCCGGCCAGCGGCGTCTCCAGCCGGTCGAGCACCACCTGGGTCTCGGGGTCGCCGAAGCGCGCGTTGAACTCGATCACCTTCGGCCCCTTCGCGGTCAGGGCCAGGCCCACGTACAGCACGCCCTGGAACGGGCTGCCGCGCCGGGCCAGCTCGTCGATCGTCGGCTGGACGACCTCGCGCATGACCTGCTCGGTGAGCCCTTCGGGAGCCCAGGTGAGCGGCGTGTAGGAGCCCATGCCACCGGTGTTGGGGC
Source organism: Nonomuraea aurantiaca (assembly GCF_020215705.1). GTDB lineage: Bacteria > Actinomycetota > Actinomycetes > Streptosporangiales > Streptosporangiaceae > Nonomuraea > Nonomuraea aurantiaca. The sequence continues at coordinate 112,738 of NZ_JAIWNB010000024.1, forward strand.
CTTCGTCGCCGTCGTAGGCGCGCTTGAAGTCCTGGGCGGGCTGCAGCGGCACGGCCGTCTTGCCGTCGCAGAGCGCGAACAGCGAGACCTCGGGCCCGTCGAGGAACTCCTCGATCACCACCCGCTCGCACGCCGCCGCGTGCGCGAGCGCCTGCTCCCGGTCGCCGGTGACGACCACGCCCTTGCCCGCGGCCAGCCCGTCGTCCTTGACCACGTACGGGGCGCCGAACTCGTCGAGGGCCTGAGCGGCCTCCTCGGGCGTGACGCAGGCCCGCGCCCTGGCCGTGGGGACGTCGGCGGCCGTCATGATCTCCTTGGCGAACGCCTTGGAGCCCTCGATCATCGCCGCCCGGCTCGACGGCCCGAAGCAGGCGATGCCCGCGGCGCGCACCGCGTCGGCCACGCCCGCCACCAAGGGCGCCTCGGGGCCCACCACCACCAGGTCGGCGCCGAGCCGTAGGGCCAGCTCGGTCACCTGGGCGGGATCGGTGGCCGTGACCGGATGCGGGGCCGAGATCTCCTCCATGCCCGCGTTGCCGGGGGCGCTGTGGAGCTCGGTGACCTGGGGATCGAGCATGAGTGAGCGGCACAGGGCGTGTTCACGCCCACCGGAGCCGATGACTAGAACGCGCACCGCCCCATTGTGGCAGGGACGGCCGGACGGCTACCCGGCGCACCCGCGGCAGGGCGGCCTGGGCACTCGATATGTGGGAATAGACGGGAATCTTTGTGGAGTTCTACCTGCTCTGAGGATCCGCCGGAGAGTATCGTCAGTCGGGTCCATCCGCCTGTGGTAACTTAGGGCGGCTTTATGGCATCTCTTGTGATTGGAGGTGGTCCGGGATGAAACCTGGTGATCCCAGCAGTACGTGCTCACCCACGTACACCGTGTATGCCCCCGACCACTCCAATCCGGCAGCCTGATCGTGCCTCCACGTACTTTCGTTGATTGAGGTGACTTTTCGTCGCGCGTGGAGCGTGCCAGGTCGGGCGGAAAGGGACTGCCATGCGCACGTCTACGCTTTTCCGTCGCACCACCCGTCACCCTGTACAGCAGCACGTCTCGCGCCAGCTCACCAAGCCGGTACGTGAGATCTGCGTGCCTCCCGTTGACTCCCTCGTCGAGTTCGGCGCCTACATCAAGGGCCAGAAGGTCGCGGCCGCGGGCATCGAGGAGTCGCTCGACCTGGTCCGCGAGCACAACAGCCGCTCCGACGGCGCCAAGGCGTTCGTCTGGGTCGGCCTGCACGAGCCCGCCGCCCCCGAGGTCGAGTGGCTGGCCGGCGTGTTCGGTCTGCACCCGCTGTCCGTCGAGGACGCGGTCAAGGCCCACCAGCGCCCCAAGGTCGAGCGCTACGGCGACTCCCTGTTCATGGTGCTCAAGTCCATCGCCTACCTGGACCACGACGAGCTGACCGCCACCAGCGAGATCATCGCCACGGGCGAGATCATGGTGTTCCTCGGCGTCGACTTCGTGGTGACCGTACGACACGGACGGCACTGTCCCCTCACCGAGGTGCGCGAGCGGCTCGAGGACAAGCCCGAGCTGATGAACCGCGGACCGGCGGGCGTGCTGCACGCCATCGCCGACCACGTCGTCGACCGCTACCTGCAGGTCGCCGACCTCATGCAGCTCGAGCTCGAAGAGGTCGAGGCGACCGTCTTCGCCGACGTCAGCTCCCGCGACATCAACCGCATCTACCAGCTCAAGCGGGAGATGCTGGAGCTGAAGCGGGCCGTCACGCCGCTCCAGGTCCCGCTGGCCGCGCTGCCGCAGCGCCGGGTGATCCCGTCGGAGATGCGCGAATACTTCCGCGACGTCGGCGACCACCTCTCCCGCGTCTGCGAGCAGGTCGAGTCGTCGAACGAGCTGTGCAGCTCGATCCTTCAGGCGGCGCTGGCCCGCTCGAACGCCCTGGCCAACGAGGACATGCGCAAGATCTCGTCCTGGGTGGCCATCCTGGCCGTGCCCACGATGATCGCCGGGATCTACGGCATGAACTTCGACTTCATGCCGGAGACCAACCAGGTGTGGGGCTATCCGGCGGTCCTCGGCGTGATGATCACGGCCTGCGTCCTGCTGCACCGCGGCTTCCGCCGCAACGGCTGGCTCTAGGTTTTGACGCCGCGCGGGCGTCAGACCCCGACGGGCCGCTTGAGTGGTCCGACGGGGTCGGGCAGTCCCAGCCCACGCTCGCGCCACAGCTCGCGCATCCGGTCGGGATAGTCGGTGACGATCCCCGCCACCCCCAGGTCCAGCATCCGGGCCGCCAGCGCCTTGTCGTTGACGGTCCAGACCGCCACGTCCAGCCCCGCGGCGGTCACCTGGGCCATCAGGTCCTCGTCGACCATCACGTGCTCGGGCGACAGCGTCGTGGCCCCCGCCTCGCGGGCGGCGGCCGGGATGTCGTCGCCCAGCGGGCCGTTCCAGTGCAGGGTGTCGAGCTCGATCAGCGCGAAGCGCCGCGTGCCCGGCGCCAGCCGGGCGGCGTGGCCGATGATCCGCCAGTCGAAGCTGAGTATCGCCGCGTTGTCCAGCCGGCCGTGCCGGTCGAACTCCTCGAGCACCATCTCGGTGAACAGCTCGGGATCGGCCGTCAGCTCCGGCCTGGTCGGGTCGGATTTGAGCTCGACGTGCAGGCGTACGTCCTCGGCCTCGTAGGCGTTGACCAGCCCGAGCACCGCGCCCAGCGTGGGCATCCGGGTCTCCGGCATCGGCCGCTGCGTCAGCGCGAAGGGATCGTCGGCGTGCCGGGGCAGCCGCACACCCACGTCGAGCATGCGCAGCTGCGCCAGCCCGAGCGAGTTGATCGGCTTGCCGACATAGGGGAAGTGGGGGTCGTCCTTCGCGACCGGCCGCGTGTCGGCACTGGTCACGGCCGAGACCGTGAGGTCGTGGGTCAACACGAGGCGCCGATCGGCGGTGAGCGCGACGTCGAACTCGAGCGCGTGCACCCCGAGCTCCATCGTGCGGCTCAGCCCCGGAAGAGTGTTCTCGGGCCAAAGGCCCCTCGCTCCCCGATGACCGTGAATCTCAACGCGCACACCGGGGACACTACCTGCCGCGCGCCACGAGCACGACGTGCCACGCCGCGCCCTTTTTGTGGTGGGTATGGCTATTTCTGGCTGAACGTCCACACATAGACCACCTGGTCCTTCTCGGGCACCCCGCCCGCGCCGCTGTACGTGGCCTGGGCCGCCTCGTTGCCCTCATCCGTCGCCGCCCACATGCCGTAGCAGCCGCGCTCGCGAGCGAGCCGTTCCAGGGCCGCGACCAGCGACCTGGCGAGGCCCCGGCCACGGAAGGACTCGTCCACGCCGAGCTCGTAGAGGAACATCTCCGTCCCCTTGTCGGGGTGGGTGGTCTCGACCCCGGTGATCATCCCGGCCGGGGTCTCGTCCACATAGGCGATGAGCAGGTGGTGGCGCTCGTCCGCCAGGAACTTGGCGGTGGCCTCCGGCAGGGGAGCGGAGTCGAAGAGGTGACCGGCCGCCTCGACGGCTTCGGGCCGGGTGACACGACGGATGTCCATGCCCGGAGAGTAAGCGCAGGTCGCCACACCACGCACGGCATTTATTAGGTCGATAAATGCGACTCTGTGGCAATAAGCTGGCGGTCATGACGGAGGCTCTCGAAACGGTCCGGCCGGAAATCGTCCAGGCCTGGGTCGACGGCTGGGTGGTCTCGCGCAGCGCCCCGCGGCCCGTACGGGAGCCATGGGGTCTGCGAGTGGACGTCGGCCGGCCCGGCCACGTCACCCGCCACGTGCTGCCCGCGCCCACCCCCGCCGATCTGCGGCTGCTGGCCGAGACGATCAGCACGCCGGGCACCTGGCTCAAGGTCTGCGCCCCCGCGGAGGCGGTCGTCCCCTGGCTCACGCCGGCGTGGTCGATCGACGAGCCGGAGTTCATGATGACGGGGCCGCTGCCGCGGGGCCGGGCCACGGCTCCCGACGGCTACACGATGGCCGTCACCACCCGGTCGGACGTGACCGTGGCCCGCCTGCTCACGGCGGCGGGCGAGATCGCGGCGCGGGGGCAGATCGCGGTCACCGGGCGTACCGCGGTCGTGGACCAGGTCGAGACCGCCCCGAACCACCGCCGCCGCGGCCTGGGCCGCGTGGTCATGACGGCCCTGGCCGACACCGCCGCCTCCCGGGGCGCAAGGACGGGCATCCTGGTGGCCACTCCCGCCGGTCAGGCCCTCTACCGGACCATCGGCTGGACGACCCGCACCCCGATGACCGCCGCCGTCCTGGCGGCCTCCTGACGTCCTGGGGGCCTTTGAGGGTCGCCTGGGTACGGCCGGCGACGCGGTGCCGGCCGTACCCGTGAACCGGGCGGGTCAGACGAGCGGGCGGATCACCAGCGTCTGGTCGCGGCCGGGGCCGACGCCGACCGCGGAGATCGGCGCGCCGCTCATCTCCTCCAGCGCCCGCACGTACGACTGCGCGTTGGGCGGCAGGTCGTCGAAGGTCTTGGCGCCGGTGATGTCCTCCTGCCAGCCGGGGAACTCCTCGTACACCGGCTTGGCGTGGTGGAAGTCCGTCTGCGTCATCGGGATCTCGTCGTGCCGCGTGCCGTCGACGTCATAGGCGACGCACACCGGGATCCGCTCCAGCCCGGACAGTACGTCGAGCTTGGTGAGGAAGAAGTCGGTGACCCCGTTGATCCTGGTCGCGTAGCGGGCGATGACCGCGTCGAACCAGCCGCAGCGCCGGTTTCGGCCGGTGGTCACGCCGTACTCGCCGCCGGTCTGGCGCAGCCACTCGCCCATCTCGTCCTCGAGCTCCGTGGGGAACGGGCCGGAACCGACGCGGGTGGTGTACGCCTTGAGGATGCCGATCACCTTCGTGAGCCGCATCGGCGGGATGCCGGACCCGGCGCAGGCGCCGCCGGCCGTCGGCGACGAGGAGGTGACGAACGGGTAGGTGCCGTGGTCGATGTCGAGCAGCGTGCCCTGACCACCCTCCAGCAGCACGAACTTGTCGTCGTCCAGCGCCCGGCTCAGCACCAGCGAGGTGTCGGCGATGTGCGGCTTGAGGCGTTCGGCGTAGCCGAGGTACTCCTCCACGACGGCCTCGGCCTCGATGCCGCGCCGGTTGTAGACCTTGGTGAGCACCTGGTTCTTCTCGGTCAGCGCGACCTCGATCTTCTTGGCCAGGATGCCGGGGTCGAGCAGGTCCTGGACGCGTACGCCCATCCGGTAGATCTTGTCGCCGTAGGCGGGGCCGATGCCCCGCCCCGTCGTGCCGATCTTGGCCTTGCCCAGGTAGCGCTCGGTCACCTTGTCGAGCGCCTTGTGGTGGGGCATGATCAGGTGCGCGTCGGCCGAGATCAGCAGGCGCTCGGCGGAGATGCCGCGCGCGGCCAGCCCGTCGATCTCGCTGAGCAGGACCCCGGGGTCGATGACGACCCCGTTGCCGATCACCGGCACGACGTGCGGCGACAGGATTCCGGTGGGCAGAAGGTGCAGTGCGTATTTCTGGTCACCGATGACCACGGTGTGACCCGCGTTGTTGCCACCCTGGTAGCGGACGACGTAGTCGACGTCGCCACCGAGGAGGTCGGTGGCCTTGCCCTTGCCCTCATCGCCCCATTGGGCACCAACGAGAACGGCAGCCGGCATGGTTCAGTCTCCCGAGCACAAAACGAAACCCCTGGCGCAAGTGCGACAGGGGCTCTTGCGTAGAGAGACTACCCGAGTCGGCCTATTCGTCCCAAGTGCTAGTTCTTGGCCAGCGCGTCGTAGGCGTCCTCACTGCTGTCCTTGAGGAACTGCAGGCATCGTTCGGCCTCGTCCTTCTCGCCGATCGCCTGGGCGGCCCTGGAGAGCGAGTAGAGGCAGCGCAGGAAGCCGCGGTTCGGCTCATGCTCCCAAGGGATGGGACCGTGCCCCTTCCAGCCGCTCCGGCGGAGCTGGTCGAGCCCGCGGTGGTAGCCGGTGCGCGCGAAAGCGTAGGAGGTGACGGCGTGGCCCTGCGCGAAGTACTCCTCCGCGAGCGTGGCCCAAGCCGCCGGGTAGGCGGGGAAACGGGCCGCCACGTCGGCGGCCTTGGCGCCGGCTTCCAGCGCCTCCCTGGCCTCGGGCAGGTCCGGCAGTTGAGTCGGGGGCGGCCCGGCGAGAAGGTTATCCATAGGACAAGTCATACCCGCCGAGCCGCCGAAGTGGCTAGGAGATCTTCGTCCCAGCGGATTTGAGGTGCTCACACGCCTCGACGACGCGAGCCGCCATCCCGGCCTCGGCCGCCTTGCCGTAGGCGCGCGGGTCGTAGGCCTTCTTGCTGCCGACGTCGCCGTCGACCTTGAGTACGCCGTCGTAGTTGCGGAACATGTGGTCCGCGATCGGCCTGGTGAAGGCGTACTGGGTGTCGGTGTCGACGTTCATCTTGACCACGCCGTAGGAGATCGCCTCGTGGATCTCCTCCATCGCCGACCCAGAACCGCCGTGGAAGACCAGATCGAACGGTTTGTCCTTGCCGTACTTGGCGCCGACGGCGTCCTGGATCTCCTTCAGCACGCTGGGCCGCAGCTTGACGTGCCCCGGCTTGTAGACGCCGTGCACGTTGCCGAACGTGGCGGCCAGCAGGTAGCGGCCCTTCTCACCGAGGCCCACGGCCTCGGCCGTGGCCAGCGCGTCCTCGGAGGTGGTGTAGAGCTTCTCGTTCATCTCGCCGACGACGCCGTCCTCCTCGCCGCCGACGACGCCGATCTCCATCTCCATGATGATGTTGGCGCGGTGGCACTTGTCGATGAGCTCCTTGGCGATCTCCAGGTTCTCCTCCAGGGGTACGGCCGAGCCGTCCCACATGTGCGACTGGAAGAGCGGGTCGAGACCCCTGGAGACCCGCTCCAGCGAGATGTCGATCAACGGCCGCATGAAGCCGTCGAGCTTGTCCTTGGGGCAGTGGTCGGTGTGCAGCGCGACCGTCACCGGGTATTTGGCGGCGATCACCCTGGCGTACTCGGCCAGCGCCGTCGCGCCCGTCACCATGTCCTTGACCGTGGCGCCGGACAGGAACTCCGCGCCGCCCGTCGACACCTGGACGATGCCGTCGCTCCCGGCCTCGGCGAAACCGCGGAGCGCGGCGTTGAGCGTCTGGGAAGAGGTCACGTTGATCGCCGGGTAGGCGAATCCGCCCGCCTTCGCGCGGTCGAGCATCTCGGCATAGACCTCTGGGGTTGCTATAGGCATGCTTCATCTCCCTGAGAAGTACGGCTTCGCGCAGCCCAGTATCCCGGTCCGCTACCCCGCGTGGTAGAGACAACGCACGGCGGCCGAGGCCGTTCGCGCCGGGGTAGGCTCACCCCGTGGACTGGCTTTCCAATCTCCTGGACCCGACGTGGTGGCTGACGATGCTCGGCGCCTTCGCGACCGTCGGCGTTCTGGCGATCATCTTCGCCGAGACGGGCTTGCTCATCGGGTTCTTCCTGCCCGGTGACTCGTTGCTCGTCGCCGCGGGCATTTTCAGCTCCGCAGCCGCGGCGAAGGGGATCGGCATCGAGCCGCTGTCCTTTCCCGTGCTGCTGATCGCCACGCCGCTGTGCGCGGTGGCGGGTGCCCAGCTCGGCCACCTCATTGGGGTCAAGATCGGCAGGAGACTCTTCGACCGGCCGGACTCACGGCTGTTCAAGAGGGAATATGTGGAGAAGGCCGAGCACTTCTTCGTGAAGTTCGGCCCGGCCAGAGCGGTGATCATCGCCCGCTTCGTGCCGATCGTCCGCACGTTCCTCAATCCGGTGGCCGGCGTCCTGGAGATGCCGGCGCGCACGTTCTTCATGTGGAACGTGGTCGGCGGCGTGCTGTGGGTCGAGAGCATGCTGCTGATCGGCCACTTCCTCGGCAACCAGGTCGATCCGACCAAGATCGACAAGTACATCCTGCCCGGCGTCTTCCTGATCGTGCTCATCTCGCTGATCCCGATCATCGTCGAGGTCGTGAAGACCCGCAGGGCGGGTAAGCAACTGCCGGAGCCCAACGGCAAGCACCACCGCGTGCGCTGATCCAACCGGCAATCCGTTAGTGATCGAGATCGACCCCGCCTACGAGTACGCTCCCCCTTGTGGGACGCCACAGGTCGGATCCGATGGGCCTCGCCCGCCTCGCGCTCGCCGTTCTGGCGGCGCTGGCCGTGGTGACGCTCCTGGTCGTCGGCGGTCGTGCGCTGCTCACCTCGCTCGACACGCGCCAGCAGCAGCCCGAACGCGGTAAGGTCGCGGCCCAGCCGCAGGCCAGCGCCCAGGTGCCGACCGTCCGCATCGAGTGCGTGGCGGACACCTGCCCCCTCGTCACGGTCCGCGTACCGGGCGGCGATGTGCTGCAATATCGCGACATGAGCAGGGGCGAGGAGGTCAGCTACTACGAACCCGAGCTCGACGTGGTGCTCAGCGACGCCGCCACGGTCATCGTGACCGAGAACGGCAAGCCCCGCGCGCAGGGCAAGGCCGGCGCGCGGGAGGCGTTCACCGTCCGAGGTCGTGGAGCGTGAACGGGGCGCGGGAGGCGTTCACAGCCCGAGGTCCTGGAGTGTGAAGGCGGAGCGGTAGTCGAGCCCCTCCTCGGCCATCCGGGGCGCCGCGCCGCGCTCGACGATCGTCGCCACGGCGACCACCTCCGCGCCCGCCTCACGCAGCGCCTCGACGGCCGTCAGCGGGGAGGCGCCGGTCGTGGAGGTGTCCTCGACGGCGAGCACACGACGGCCCTTGACCTCCGGGCCCTCGATCCTGCGCTGCATGCCGTGCGCCTTCTGCGCCTTGCGTACGACGAAGGCGTCGAGCGGGCGCCCCTGAGCCGCCGCGGCGTGCATCATCGCGGTCGCGACGGGGTCGGCGCCCAACGTCAGCCCGCCCACGGCGTCGAACTCCAGATCCTTGGTCAGGTCGAGCATCACCCTGCCGACCAGGGGCGCGGCGACGCCGTCGAGCGTGATCCGGCGCAGGTCCAGGTAGAAGTCGGCCTCCTGACCCGAGGAGAGCACGACCTTGCCGTGCACGACGGCCTTCTTCTTGATCTCGGCGAGCAGGTTGTCGCGGTCTGTCATGCGTCCCAGCTTAGGGTCCGCGCGTACGTCGAGGCGGCCCGCGTACGGCCGGCCGGGCCCACTGCCGGAGGGGTCGGGACCGCTGTCGGAGGGGCGGGCCAGCGCTGTGCCGGAAGGTAAACGCGGCCCTTCGGTTTAGCCGGGACGGTGACTGCGGAATGCTCGGAGGTAAACTCTGGGTAATCATGAGGTCACTATGAGTGCAGAATCGCCGCAGAGCGATGCGGATCTTCTCCACGCGGTGAGAGCTGGCGACGCCACCGCCTACCGCGAGCTCCACGACCGTCACGTGGCCGCCGCGCGCTCGCTGGCCCGCCAGCTCGTCAGGGGGGAGGCCGAGGCCGACGACGTGGTCGCCGAGTCGTTCACCAAGATCCTCGACCTCGTCGGCCGTGGCGGCGGCCCTTCGGCGGGCTTCAGGACGTACCTGCTGACGGTGGTGCGGCGCACGGTCTACGACCGTACGCGGGTGGCCGACGGCCGGCTGACCATGGGCAGGACCGAGCCCCAGGCGACCCCGGACGAGCCGGAACCCCAGGCGACCCTGGGCGGGTCAGAGGGCCTGGTGATCCCGGGCGGGTCAGAGTCGCTCGATCCCGGTGTGCCCTTCATCGACCCGGCACTCATCGGCCTCGAACGGTCGCTGATCGCCAAGGCGTTCCTGTCGCTGCCCGAGCGGTGGCGGGCGGTGCTCTGGCACACCGAGGTCGAGCACCTGCCACCAGCCGACGTGGCTCCGCTGCTCGGTCTGTCAGCCAACGGCGTCACCGACCTCGCCCGCCGGGCCCTCGCGGGCCTGCGCCAGGCGTACCTGCAGACGCACCTGGCCGCGCCGCCACCCCACACGTGCCGGCTGGCGCTGGGCAGGATGAGCCGTTATGTCCGGGGCGTGCTGGCCAGACGGGACGTCAAGGCGGTGGACGAGCACGCGAGCGGCTGCCCCGAATGCCGCGCGGTCCTGCTGGAACTGACGGACGTGAGCCGAGGGCTGCGCGTCATCATCGGACCCTTGATCACCGGATCGGTCTTCGCCGGATACGCGGCGGCACTGGCCGAGGAGCGATCCCCGAGCGCCGCCCCGGAGGGCCTCCCCCGCGCACTGGGCCGGTTGGGGCAGGTGCCGGGGCGGTTGCTCGAGAGGGTGCGGCAGGCGTCGGGGCAGGCTTCTGGGCGGCTCTCCGGGGAGGCATCTGGGCGGGTGTGGCGGGTGCCCGCGTACGTGCTCGGCCGTGTCCGGCGCCTGCCCAAGCACGTGCTCGGCTGGGCTCGGCGCGTGCCTAGGCACGTGTTCGGCTGGGTTGGGCGCGTGCCCACGTACGCACAGGCGGCGGTGGCGGGCGGTACCGCCGCCGCTGTCGCGGCCGCCGCCGCGTTCACGCTGGTCTCGGCCGAGGAGCCGATGCCGAGGCCGGTCGCCAAGCCCGTCGCGTCAGCCGGACCGTCGCCCGTACGGCCGGCCGACGAGCCCACGCGGGTTCCTCCAGGTCGCCCAACCACCCAGTCGGCGACGAGGGGGCACCGGGCGCGCCTGCACGCCACGATCGGCGTACTCGGCGCGCTGGTCCGCGACCAGCCCGGCATCATCGGGCTACGACTCCGCAACTCGGGCAACGCCCCGACCGCCGAACTCACGGCCACCGTGGCCCTGCCCGCAGGCGTCACGCTGATCCCATCGGGCAATCACCGTCATGGCGGCGCCGCAGGCGTGACCCTGACCCGGCCACACGGTTCCGACCACGGCGCCGCACCGATCCAGCGAGGTAGCTACAGCCACGGTGCTGTGACGGATGGGATGTCGATCCGGTCGGGTGGCTACGGGCACAGTGTCGAGGCGGGCAGGGTGTCGAGCCAGCCCGGTGGCTACGGGCACGGTGTCGCGGTGGCTACGCCCGTTGGGACCGTGGATGGCTGGGCATGTCGCCCGGCCGGGCAGGGCGCCGTGTGTGCCAGGGGGCCGCTTGAGGCGCGTCGCCGCACCGCCGTGTTCCTGCGTGTCCAGGTGGCCGCCCAGGCGCCCCAGGGCGACGGGCCCGCCGTACGGATCGCCGCCGGATCGTTGCGGGTCGGGGCGCGGTCCACGACCGGGGTACGGCGGGAGGGCATGCCCGCCAGGTTCGCCACCGACGGCAGGGTGACGGTCAGGGCGGTCGGCAACTCGCTCCTGAGTTGCCCGCTGGAGCGCGACGGCTGCGCCGAGGCCCGGCGGCGGGAGGGCGACAGGCGCGACGACGAGCTGTGGCCCATGGCGGTCGTCGACCAGGACGGGGCGCCCGAAACGTACGCCTCCAGCGGTGCCGCGCTGCGGTTGCCTCCGGGTGGGCGGGTCGTGTGGGCGGGCCTCTACTGGTCGGCCAGCGGGGAGAACGCGGGGCCGATCAGGCTGCGGCCACCGGGTCGGCGGCGTTACCTGTTCATCAGGCCTGAGCAGGTGGCTGTCCGCGACCTGCCCTCGGGGCCCGCCTACCAGGCGTTCGCCGATGTGACGGGGCTGGTCGGGAGCGTCAGGCAGGAAGGCACGTGGTGGGCGGCCGACCCGCCGATGGGGGAGGGGGTCGCGCAGCACGCCGGATGGAGCCTGGTGGTGATCGCGACCGATCCGACCCAGCCGTACAGCCACGCCGTAGTGCTCGACACGCCGACCGTCATCGGCGGCGAGGCAGGCCAGACCCGGATCCCGCTGGACGGCCTGGTCCCACCACCCGCACCCGCACCCGCACGAAGCCAGCGGAACGGCGGGGCTTCTGCGGCCGTGCCCGCACGGAGCCTGCGGAGGGACGTGGCTCCTGCGGCCGTGCGTGCGCGGGTCCCGGGCAGGGGTCAGGTTTCCGGAGGGGCGTCCAGGCGGGTCCCGCCCCGTGGGAAGGTGCCTGCTCGGATCGAGATGGTGGCGTGGGGAGGCGATGCCGATCTCGACGGTGACCGGCTCTCTCTGGGCTCGGGGCCGCTCACCCCCATGGGCGGCGACCGTGACGCGGACAACGTCTTCGATGGCTCGTCCAACGGCGCCAAAGGGATGACGTTCGGTGTCGACGTCGACACGTTCGGCACCCAACTCGGCCATGACCCGGCGCTGGCCATCGATACGCGGAAGGATGTGGTGTTGTTCGCGATCGCCGCCGTCAGCGTGCGTGCACGGTCGTGACGTACGTGCACGAGAGTGGCCAAAGTCCGACATATTGGTACGGTCAGCCCGAATGCACCGGCGTATGGTCAGGGCAGGGGCGAATCGTCGGGATTAACCTCGCGCGATCACCCGCTTTCATTACCCTGAGAGAGGGCCGCCCGCGAGTCCGGCTCTGACGGTGCACAGTCTGCTAGGTCGGACCACCAGGAAAGGGGCCGTGTCAGTGGATCGCTGCGCGCTGTTCGTGGACGCTGGCTATCTGCTGGCCGACGGCGCGATGGCCGTGCATGGCACCCGCCATCGTGAAGCCGTGGCCTGGGACTATCCAGGGCTCCTGCAGCTCCTGTCGAACCTCTCGCGCGAGCGCACCGGCCTGCCGATGCTCCGGTGCTACTGGTACGAGGCGACCGTCGAAGGCCGCCGCACACCGGAGCACGAGGTGCTCGCCGACATCCCCGGCCTCAAGCTCCGTCTCTCGCGCATCCGCCCCGGCCGGCGCGAAGGCGTGGACGCCCAGGTACACCGCGACCTGATGACCCTCGCCCGCAACAGCGCCATCTGCGACGCCGTCGTGGTCAGCGGTGACGAGGACCTCGCCCAGGTCGTCAGCGACGCTCAGGACCTCGGCATCCGGGTGACCGTGGTGCACATCGCCGTAGACGGCAGCTGGGCGGTCGCCCGCACGCTCATGCAGGAGAGCGACGACCTCATCGAGCTGGGCGGCGTCCACCTGCGCCCCTACGTCAACATGGTGACCGGCGCCATCGAGGCCTCCAACGGCCACCACCAGCCGGTCAGCAACGGCCACGGCGGTCACGCGCAGCGGGAGCTGCCGCCCGCCCAGTCGAGCGGAGGCAGCCACGCCGCCGACCGGGCGAGCCAGGCCGGTACCAACGGCGTGATGCCGTCGGCGGGGCGTGGCCAGCAGTCGCCGCCCAGCTACGCCAACTACCAGCCCGATCCGACGCCGTCGGCCGCCCCGGTGACCGGACCCATCCCGCAGCAGCCGCAGGCGCCGACGACCGGGCAGTTCGCGGCGCAGTCCAACGGCACCTATCAGCCTCCGCCGCCGCAGTCCAACGGCACGTACCAGCCCTCACAGCTCGGCGCCTACACCGGTCCGCAGCCCGCGCCGGTCTCCCAGCAGCCCTCGGCCGCCACCGCCGGGGCGACCACGCTGTCCGACGCCGTCAAGGCCGCCCATCGGGAGGGGCACGACTTCGGCGAGTCCGTGGCCCGCGACGCGCCGGCCCTGTGGCTGGAGGCCGTGCTCGCGCGCAAGCCGCGGATGCCCTCCGATCTGGAGGCCCGCCTGCTGCAGGGATCGTCCCTGCCGATCGACTTCCTGCTGCACGACGAGGTACGCCACGCGCTGCGCCGCGGCTTCTGGGACGCCTTGGAGCGCGCCAGACACTAGCCTGACGCGCCCTGAGGCCGGACCCTTCCACCACTGACGTCCCGACGTCAGCGCGCCTCTCAGAACGGTCTCAGCGCCTCACGGGAATGGACCGGAGACAGCGCCTCTCGTACGGACAAGGGCACACGGACAAGGGCACAGCGCCTCTCGTACGAGAGGGCGCCTCTCGTGCCGACAACGGGCGGTGTCACTCGTACCGGCAAAGGGACGGCGCGGCGGCTTACGACAGGGCGTCGAAGCCGGAGCGCAGGTGGGCGAGGCGTTCGGCGAGGTCGGCGAGCGGGACCGCCAGTGCCGGGTCATGCGACTTGTTGGCCAGCTCCCGCACCCGGCTCAGCTCGTCCTCCACCGCCGTCAGCCGCCGCGACAGCTCGGGCAGGACCGAAGCCTGGTCGCCCGCGCCCGGCGGCAGCTCGCCGCTCAGCCGCTCGCGCAGCATCGACGCCTGCTCCGCGAGCCGCTTGTTCATGTTGTACAGCTCGGTGAAGACCGACACCTTGGCCCGCAGCACCCACGGGTCGAACGGCTTGGTCAGGTAGTCGACGGCGCCCGCCGCGTAGCCCCGGAAGGCGTAGTCGGGTGCGCTGTCGACCACCGTGAGAAAGATGATCGGGATGTTGCGGGTCCGCTCCCGCCGCTTGATGTGGGCGGCCGTCTCGAACCCGTCCATGCCCGGCATCCGCACATCGAGCAGGATGAGCGCGAACTCGGTGTTGAGCAACGCCTTGAGCGCCTCCTCGCCGGACCTGGCGCGTACGGGCACCAGGTCGAGCGAGCTGAGGATCGCCTCAAGGGCGATCAGATTCTCCTCGCGGTCGTCGACCAGGAGGATCTTGGCACGATCCGGCATGGATCACGCCCCTTCGGCGGTGGACTCGCCGGTGGACCGCCCTCGGCCGAGCCAACCGCGCAGCCGTTCGAGCAGCCGGTCGACGTCGACGGGCTTGGGTACGTAGTCGGACGCGCCCGAGGCGATGCTCTTCTCGCGATCGCCCCGCATGACCTTGGCGGTCAACGCGATGATCGGGAGATCGGCGAACTGCGGCATGCGCCTGATGGCCGAGGTCGTGGCCCAGCCGTCCATCTCCGGCATCATGATGTCCATCAGCACGAGAGCGACGTCCTCGTTCCGTTCGAGCTGTTCGATTCCTTCCCGGCCGTTTTCAGCGTAGACGACCGTGGAGCCATGCCGTTCGAGGACGCTGGTGAGGGCGAACACGTTGCGGATGTCGTCGTCGACGATGAGGATCTTCGCGCCGTTGAGCGGGTCGTCGCCGTGCCACTGGCTGGCCTCGGCGGGCGGCTCGATCAGCTCGGGCAGCGGCAGGTCGAGCGGCATGGGCGGCTCGTGCAGCGCGGCCGCCGTCTCCTCGACCGGCACGGCGAGCAGCTGCCTGCGCTCGACCACCGCGTCGCTGTCGGTCTCGGCCAGCGGGCCCGTATAGGACGCCGGCAGGTAAAGAGTGAACGTGCTCCCCTTGCCCAGCTCGCTGTCGACGTGGATCTCACCGCCGAGCAGCCTGGCGATCTTGCGGCAGATCGACAGGCCCAGCCCGGTGCCGCCGTACTTGCGGCTGGTGGTGCCGTCGGCCTGCCTGAACGCCTCGAAGATGACCTCACGCTTGTCGGGCGCGATGCCGATGCCGGTGTCGATCACCTGGAAGGCCAGCAGGTCGTGGGCGCCGTGCAGGGTGTCGTCGTCGAACTGGACCCCCGCGGGCACCGGCGTGACCCGCAGCTTCACCTCGCCCTTCGGGGTGAACTTCACCGCGTTGGACAGCAGGTTGCGCAGCACCTGCTGCAGGCGCTGCTCGTCGGCGCGCAGCTCCTGCGGCACGTCGCTGTCCACCTCGACGGCGAACGCCAGCCCCTTGTCCTGGGCCAGCGGCGCGAACGCCGCCTCCAGGAGGTCGACCATCTTCGGCAGCGACACCTGGATCGGATGGATGTCCATCCGGCCGGCCTCGACCTTGGACAGGTCGAGCATGTCGTTGATCAGCTGGAGCAGCGCGGAGCCCGCGCCGTGGATCGTCCTGGCGAACTCGACCTGCTGCGAGGTCAGGTTGCCCTCGGCGTTCTCGGTCAGCAGCTTGGCCAGCACGAGCAGGCTGTTGAGCGGCGTGCGCAGCTCGTGGGACATGTTCGCGAGGAACTCGGACTTGTAGCGCGAGGACACGGCCAGCTGCTCGGCACGCTCCTCCAGCGTGCGGCGGGCCTGCTCGATCTGGAAGTTCTGGATCTCGATGGCGCGGTTCTGCTTGGCCAGCAGCGCCGCCTTGTCCTCCAGCTCGGCGTTGGACCGGCGCAGCTCCTCCTGTTGGCGCTGCAGCTCGTCAGAGCGTTCCTGCAGCTCGCGGGTGAGTCGCTGCGACTCCGTCAGCAGGTCCTCGGTGCGCGAGTTGGCGATGATGGTGTTCATCGTGACGCCGATGGTCTCGACGAGCTGGGTCAGGAAGTCGAGGTGCACCTCGCCGAACGGGGTGAAGGAGGCCAGCTCCAGCACGCCCAGGACGCGGTTCTCGAACAGGATCGGGAGTACGACGATCTGTGCGGGCGTCGACTGGCTGAGGCCGCTGTCGATGGTGATGAACCGCGGCGGCACGTCGTCGAGGACGATGTGCCGGCCCTGTGCCGCGGCCTGGCCGACGATGCCCTCGCCGACCGCGAAGCGCTGGCGCGGGCCACGGTCGGGGCGTACGCCGTAGCCGCCGATCAGCAGCAGCTCGTGCTCGCCCTCGGGATCGACGCCGTAGAAGGCGCCATAACGGGCCGACACCAGCGGCGTCAGCTCGCTCATCGTCAGCTTGGCCACCTCGAACAGGTCGCGGTGGCCCTGCATGAGCCGGGAGATGCGGGCCAGGTTGGACTTGAGCCAGTCCTGCTCCTGGTTGGCCTGGGTGGTCTCGCGGAGGTTGGCCACCATCGAGTTGATGTTGTCCTTGAGCTCCGCCAGCTCGCCCTGCGCCTCGACGGCGATCGAGCGGGTCAGGTCGCCTCTGGCCACGGCGCTGGTCACGGTGGCGATCGCGCGTACCTGCGTGGTGAGGTTGCCGGCCAGCTCGTTGACGCTCTCGGTGAGCCGCTTCCAGGTGCCCTCCACACCCTCGACGCGCGCCTGACCGCCGAGCTGGCCTTCGGACCCCACCTCGCGGGCGACGCGGGTCACCTCGGAGGCGAACGAGGACAACTGGTCGACCATGCGGTTGATGGTGGTCTTGAGCGCCAGGATCTCGCCCTGGGCGTCCACGTCGATCTTGCGGGTGAGGTCGCCGTTGGCCACCGCGGTGGTCACCTCGGCGATGTTGCGCACCTGGTAGGTCAGGTTGTTGGCCATGAAGTTGACGTTGTCGGTGAGGTCCTTCCACACGCCCGACACGCCCTGCACCCGGGCCTGGCCGCCGAGCTGGCCCTGCGTGCCGACCTCGCGGGCGACGCGGGTCACCTCGTCGGCGAAGGACGACAGCTGGTCGACCATCGTGTTGAGGGTGTCCTTGAGCTGGAGGATCTCGCCCTGCGCGTCGACGGTGATCTTCTTCGACAGGTTGCCCTGCGCCACCGCGGACGAGACCGCCGCGATCTGGCGCACCTGGGAGGTCAGGTTGTTGGCCATCGAGTTGACGTTCTCGGTGAGGTCCTTCCAGACCCCGGAGACGCCGCGTACCTGCGCCTGGCCGCCCAGCTGCCCCTCGGTGCCCACCTCGCGGGCGACTCGGGTCACCTCGGAGGCGAACGACGACAGCTGCTCGACCATCGTGTTCATGGTCGACTTGAGCTCCAGGATCTCGCCCTGGGCGTCCACGTCGATCTTGCGGGTGAGGTCGCCGTTGGCCACCGCCGTGGTCACCTGGGCGATGTTGCGTACCTGGTAGGTCAGGTTGTAGGCCATCGAGTTGACGTTGTCGGTGAGGTCCTTCCAGACGCCCGACACGCCCTTCACCTCGGCGCGTCCGCCCAGCTTGCCCTCGGTGCCGACCTCGCGCGCCACGCGCGTCACCTCGTCGGCGAAGGACGACAGCTGGTCGACCATCGTGTTGAGGGTGTCCTTGAGCTGGAGGATCTCGCCCTCGGCGTCGACCGTGATCTTCTTCGACAGGTTGCCCTGGGCCACCGCCGTGGCCACGGTCGCGATGCTGCGTACCTGGCTGGTGAGGTTGTTGGCCATGAAGTTGACGTTGTCGGTGAGGTCCTTCCAGACGCCCGACACGCCCGTCACCTGCGCCTGGCCGCCGAGCTGGCCCTCGGTGCCCACCTCGCGGGCGACTCGGGTGACCTCCTCGGCGAAGCCGGAGAGCTGGTCGACCATCGTGTTGACGGTGTTCTTGAGCTCGAACATCTCGCCCACGGCGTCGACTGTCACCTTGCGGCTCAGGTCGCCCTTGGCCACGGCGGTGGTCACGACCGCGATGTCTCGCACCTGCGCGGCCACCCGGGAGGACATCGTGTTGACGGCCTCGGTGAGGTCGCGCCAGCTGCCCGACATGCCGCGCAGGTTGGCGCCGCCGCCCAGCCGGCCCTCGGTGCCGGCCTCCCTGGCCACCCGTGTCACCTCGGAGGTGAACAGCGCGAGCTGGTCGACCATGCCGTTGATCGCCTTGCCCAGGCGGCGCACCTCGCCGCGGGCCGAGCGGTCGAGGTCGATCCGCCGCGACAGGTCGCCCTTGGCCACCGCGTCGATCACGTCGGCGGCGCCGCTCACCGGGCTCACCAGGGCGTCGATCAACATGTTGACCGACTCGACGCTCTCCGCCCAGGCGCCGACTCCCGGCCCCGGTGTCAGCCGCTCGCCGAAACGGCCCTCCTTGACAACTTCCTTGCGTACGCGCACCAGTTCGTTGGCGAGGTGTTCGCGACGATCGGCCACTTCGTTGAGGAGCAACCGCACCTCACTGAGGATGCCGGCCGGGGCGTGCGGGACCCGGCGGCGGAAGTCGCCGTCCCGCCAGGAGAAGAGGGTCTCCAGGATCGGGACGAGATCCGACTCGGTGTAAGTCCTCTCCTCAGAGCTCAATGCGGCCTTGGCCGTTGTCATGGGGCCTCCTTCACTCCCGGGGTGCCACCGCGAGTGATTCAAGTCTGTCACGATGAGTAGCTCATAGTCCCGCCCTTGGATTTACCCCAAGTCAGCAGGAAGTGTGGTAGGCACGATGCGATGACTGGTACTCCCCATGCGGTGTTGGCCGCTACGTTCGCGCCCGGCGACACCGCTGTGACGGCTGCGATGAGGTTCACCCGTGAGGTGATGACCGCGTGGGCCGTCGGCAGCGTGCTGCATCTGGCCGAGCAGGTCGCGGGTGACCTGGCACAACAGGTGGTGGACGAGCCGTTCGAAGTCATCTGGAAGCATTTTGGTGACGCCGTGCAGGTCGAGTTGAGACAGCGGAGCTCCTCGCAGGGCGATCCGAAGGCTCCGTCTGTGGGGGTGGAGGAGTGGGGAATCACCTTCACCGGTGATTCCCGTGTCCATTGGGCAAGACTCACGCTACCCGGCTCGACGGACACAGTGGCATCCGAATGGCTGGAGGAGAGCGCCAGAGGGCCGCATTGGCTGGGATTCCTGGCCGACGCCAGTGACCTGCTCGCGGGCACGCTCGACCCCGACATGGTGCCCGCCATCATCGCCCAGATCGTGGTGCCGCGGCTGGCGAGCTGGTGTGCCGTCTACACCTCTGACACCGCTGTCGGGCCGCTGCGGCTGGTCTACCTCTGGCACGCCGACGAGGCCAGGATCGACGGGCTGCGCGAGCAGCTGGGCGACATGGACGCGATGATCGCCGACGCGCACGTCACCTCCACCGTCCACCTGGCCGACTCGCAGGTGCTCGCGGTCCCGCTGACCGCGCGCGGCCGGGGCCTGGGCATGATGTGCCTGGGGCGGCCCGACCGCTTCCCCGACGAGGTCATCCAGTTCGCCGAGGACATCGGCAGGCGGGCCGCGCTGGCCACCGACAACGCCCGCGTGTACGCCCAGCAGGCCGCGGCCAACCGGGCGCTCCAGCGCAGCCTGCTCCCGCCGAACGAGCCCGAGGTGCCCGGCCTCGACTACGGCGTGGTCTACGAGCCCGCCGGCGAGGCCAACGAGGTCGGGGGCGACTTCTACGACCTGTTCAAGGCCGGCGACGACTCCTGGCGGTTCGCGATCGGCGACGTGTGCGGCACCGGCCCGGAGGCCGCCGCCGTGACGGGCCTGGCCCGCCACACCCTGCGCCTGCTGGCCCGCGAGGGCTACGGGGTGGCGGCGGTGCTCGGCCGGCTCAACCAGGCGATCTTGGAGGAGGGCGAGCGGGCCAGGTTCCTCACGCTGCTGCACGGCGACATCACGCCGGTGCCGACCGGTCTGGAGGTACGTATGGTGTCGGCCGGCCATCCCGAGGCGCTGCGCCTCAAGCCGAGCGGCGTGGTCGAGACGGTGACCACCCCCCAGTCGCTGCTCGGGGTCTTCCACGAGGTGGTCTTCGAGGCCGACACGCTCCATCTCGACCATGGTGACGTGCTGCTGGCGGTGACCGACGGGGTGACGGAGCGGCGCTCGGGCGGGCGGCTGCTCGACGACGACAGCGGGCTGGCCAAGCTGCTCGCCGAGTGCGCCGGGCTGTCGGCCCGCGCGGTGGCCGAGCGGATCCGCCGTGGGGCGGCCGACTTCGCGACGGAGCCGAGCGCGGACGACCTCGCGATCGTGGTCCTGCGCGCCCGCTGAGGTGGACGCGCTCGCCGGCCTGCTGGGCGTGCCGCAGACCCCGGACGGGCCATTTCACGTTGGCCGCCGGGCTTCGCGAATTGTCGATTATCAGTGTGGATTTACATGCTTGCGGGCGAATTCAAGCTGTAGTGCGATTTGCGCGATCCGTTCGGACATGACCAGAGAGCCGCGGATGGCGTCGTAGGCGTACACCTCGTGCTCCCGGCCGTGCTCGGCCAGCTTCGCCACGTACTTCTCGATCTGCCGCAGCGGGCAGCGGCTGTCGTTCTCGCCGGCCAGGATCAGCACCGGGCTCTCCACCCGGTCCACGTACGTGATCGGGGAGCTGGCCGCATAGCGCTCGGGCTGCTCGTCGGGCGATCCGCCCAGCAGCGCGCGGTGGTAGGCGCGCAGGCTCTCGGCCTCGTCCTCGTAGGAGGTCTCGTGGCAGGCGATCGGCACCGCGGCGATGCCGGCCGTCCACAGCTCGGGCTGGGTGCCGAGGCCGAGCAGCGTGAGGTAGCCGCCCCAGGCGGTGCCCGTCAGCAGCATCCTGGCGGGGTCGGCGATGCCGCGTTCCACGACATGCTCGCGTACGGCGGCGACGTCGGCCAGTTCGATGTGGCCGATGTCGCTGTGGAGCGCGTCGCGCCAGGCCGAGCCGTAGCCGGTCGAACCGCGGTAGTTGACCCGCACCACCGCGAAGCCGGCGTCCACCCAGGCCGCCACCTCGGGGGAGAAGGCGTCGCGGTCGTGCGTCGTCGGGCCGCCGTGCAGCAGGAAGACGGTCGGGAACGGCGCGGCGCCGGACTCGGGACGGGAGACCAGCGCGTGGATCCTGCCGCCGGGGCCGGGCACGTCGAGGTCCTCGACGGGGACGCTCGGCGGCGCCGAGGGGCCGCTGGAGTTGAGCACGACCTGGCCGTTGCTGGAGCGGATCATCGGTGGCCGGGAGGCGCTGGACCAGGAGTATTCGACGTTGCCGCCGGGGCGCGGGGCCGCGGCGTCGATCACGCCGTGGGGCGTCTCGAGCAGGGTCAGCCCGCCGCCCGCGAGGTCGTAGCGGTGCAGGTAGCTGCGGGCGCGGTTGTCGCGGAGGATCAGCAGGCCGCGGCCGTCGTCGTACCAGCTGGCGGTCAGCTCGCCGGAGTCCTTCATCCAGATCTCGCGCTGCTCGTCGGTCACCGGGTCCCAGACCAGGGGCGCCTGACGCTGGCGGCGCTCGTGCAGGGCGAGCATGCGGCGGTCACCCGGCACCGGGGCGAACTTGAGGCCGATCACGCCCTTGTCGGGGCCGTCGTAGAGCTCGCCGACGACGTCGCCGTTCTGGCGTACGACGCGGAGCGCCGGATGACGGAAGTCGCCATACTCGGCATGATTTATCGCGATAAGTGAGCCGTCGAGGGACATGTCGGCGACCCAGGCCGCCTCGGCGTGCTCGTACAGCAGACGGGACGGTTCGCCGGGCTTCACCAAATGGATCCTGAAGGAACCCTCGCTGGCCAGGCTGATCGCCGCGTGGCCGGCCATGGACAGGGCGATGCCGCCCGGCTGGCCGGGCTCGAGGTCGGGAGCGACCTGCTCGTCGGGGCCGCCGTTGAACGGCTGGCGCCACCACAGGCCGAACTCGTCGCCCTCGGTGTCGGCGAACCAGTAGATCCACCGGCCGGTGGGGTCGATCGCGGCGTGGGCCGTGCCCTTGGGGCGGTCGGTCACCTGGCGGTTGGCGCCGCTGGCGCGGTCCCAGGCGTAGACCTCCCAGGTGCCGGTGGCGTTGGAGCGATAGATCGAGCGGTTCGGGGCCAGCCGTGCCCAGGAGGGCAACGTCATGCGCGACGCTCGGAACCTGGCCTGCCAGCGTTCCTCGGCCTTCATCCGGCGCGCCCCCCTTCCCTCTCGCCCCGCCTCCGGGCGTGGGTTGCCGTCCAGTATTGCGCTTGTCTCGCGGAAATACTCCGGGAATGTGGGGGAATTTCGGACTAAATGCCCCATCATTAACATGAGTCCCAGAGGCCCGTCAAGGAACAGCCCTTGATCGCGGTGGGGCCTCGAAGATAGACAGGTGGAACGCGGCCTTGGCCGCCACTTTTTCCCGCTTTTTCACGGCATCCCGTGACAGATAGCTGGAAATCCGCTCGGCCAGCTCGGTCGGCTCCGTGTGCCACGCGCTCGGTCCCATCCCCACCACGCCGGCGACCTCGTCAGGGCTCAGCTCCAGACCGAACTCGACCGTCCGCCGCTCGGTCTCCTCGAAGCCTTCCAGGCTCCTGGCCAGCCGGCGCTCCTTCTCCTCGTCGACGGAGAGCAGCCCCAGCTCCTCGACGAGCGGGCTCAGATGCGCCTGAGCGGGTGTCACGACGACCACCACGCCGCCGGGCCGCAGAATGCGCCGGAACTCGGGACCGTTCCGCGGCGCGAACACGTCGATCACCACGTCGGCCACCCCGTCCTTGATGGGCAACGGCCGCCACACGTCGGCCACGAAGGCCCCCGCCCTCGGATGCGCCCGAGCGGCACGCCGCACGGCGTGCTTGGAAACGTCGAATGCCATCCCGATGCCACGGTCCACCGCTCCCAGCACCGTCGCCAGGTAGTAACCGGTCCCGGCTCCGGCATCGACGATCACTGGCTCCGGTGCGTGCTCGGCGTCCTGCCGCGCCGTCCCTGCTCCACGAGCCACTGCGGCACTACGGTACGCCTTCTCGGCCGCCGCGTCCGGCAGTGCCGAGAACCTATCCCTACGGAAAGCATCGTCTTCCCGGCCATTGGCGCCGACCATCCTCAACCGCACACTCTCGGCGAGCGCGTCGGCGAGCGGAGCGTAGTGTCCGGCTCCCAGGAACTCGGCCCGCGCCGCCACCATCGCCGCGCTGTCCGCCGTTCCCGGCGTCCGCGAGCCGACCAGCAGGCTCACGTAGCCCTGCTTGGCCACGTCGTACGCATGGCCCTCGGCGCAGCGGAGCGTGTCACCCGCCGACCACATCTCACGGGCACAGACGGGGCAGGCCAGGTATTTGATGATGTCAGCAAGCATGCGCCCATTGTCATGGCCCGCCGGCACCTCACGCGCCAGGGGGTCAGGCGCCGGCCTCGAGCAGGAAGGCCGCGTTGGAGGGTGTCTCGCGGAGCTTGCCGACCAGCAGCTCCAGCCCCTGCTGCCGGTCCAGCGCGCCGAGCATCCGGCGGAGCTTCCAGACCACCTGCCGCTCGCCGGCCGGCAGCAGGATCTCCTCGCGGCGGGTGCCGGAGATGCCCAGGTCGACCGCGGGGAAGAGGCGTCGTTCGGCCAGGTCGCGGGCCAGGTGCACCTCCATGTTCCCGGTGCCCTTGAACTCCTCGTACAGGCTGTTGTCCATGCGCGACCCGGTGTCCACCAGCACGGTGGCCAGGATCGTCAGGGAGCCGCCGCCCTCCACGTTGCGCGCGGAGCCGAAGAAGCGCTTCGGCGGGTAGAGCGCGGTGGCGTCGATGCCGCCGGTGAGCACCCGGCCGCCGCCGGGGGCCAGATTGTTGTACGCGCGCCCGAGCCGCGTCAGGGAGTCGAGCAGCACCACGACGTCCTCGCCGTTCTCCACGAGGCGCTTGGCGCGTTCGATGGCCAGCTCGGCGACGGCGGTGTGGTCGCGGTCGGGGTGGTCGAAGGTCGAGTAGAAGACCTCGCCGTGGATGGAGGCGCGCATCTCCGTGACCTCTTCCGGCCGCTCGCCGACGAGCAGGACCATGAGGTGCGTCTCCGGATGGTTGCGCGCGATGGCCGCCGCGAGCGCCTGCAGGACCATGGTCTTGCCGGCCTTGGGCGGGGCCACGATGAGCCCGCGCTGGCCCTTGCCGATGGGCGCGAACAGGTCGATGACGCGGGTGCTGAGCGACTCGGTCTCGATGCGCAGGCGTTCGGTGGGATGGATGGGGGTCAGGTCCGCGAAGTGCGGGCGGTGCCGCCAGTCGGCGGTGCCGTTGACGGACTCGACCTCGATCGGTTTGCCGCCCGCGACGGTGGCGACGACGTGGTCGCCGGGGCGCAGGCCGAGCTGCTTGACCCGCTCGGGCGGCACGCGGACGTCATCGGGGCCGGGCAGGTGTCCGGCGCGGATGAAGGCGCCCTTCTCCCGTATGTCGAGCAGGCCGCTGACCTGCCGAACGGGCGCACCGGCGCGCGGTTTGGGAATGGTTTGAACAGACATGATGAACCCTCCTCGAGGGCATCGCCGAAGAAAGCCGGCGAGTGTGAAGAATGAGCCGGGCCCGGCAACACCGGGGCGGGCTGTGGGGGAAGTGGCGGAGCGAGAAGCTCAACGCCGCTGGCAACGTATCACACGTTCCGGCCCATACAACACCTAGCCCGCTTGGGCTATTCCCGGGGGGTTCTCGCCGCTTCCGCCTCGCCGCCGGGGATACGGCGAAACAATGTTCTTCTCAGTGCCGGAATGCTGCGAATTACCCGCAGCAGGTGTGCACGACGACACAGATCGCCCATCAATGCACCGGCAACCTGTCAAGTGAGATGCAGGGCCGCTGCAATCCGATGAGGCTTTCATAGAACCACGAACTCCTTGGGGGATCACCATGAAGACCAGCACCCTTTGCCCGCGGTGTCACAACGAGCTCGACGAGGGCCCGATCATGTACCGGTGCGCCCACTGCAGCCGCGCCGTCTACGCCGCCGACCTCGAGAACGAGTACGTTCCGCGCCAGCGCGTGGCCGCCTAATCTGGGCGAATGCCGCATCAACCGCGCACGATCTCCGGCGTCGAAGTGACGCCTCTCTGCGACGCCGTGGGTCCCATGGGCCCGGCGATCCGCCGCCCGCTCACCGAGATGTTCCCGGGGGGAGGGCTCGCGGACGAGCCGTGGATCCTGCACTTCCACTGTTACCTGCTACGTGACCGGGCGGGCCGGGTCACCCTCGTGGACACCGGCATCGGTGCCGCGGACTCACCGGCGTCGAGCTGGGCGCCGGTGCCGGGGACGCTGCCCGGTGAGCTGGCCGCCGCCGGGGTCGAGCCGGCCGACGTCGACACCGTGATCCTCACCCACCTGCACAGCGACCACGCCAGTGGCGCGGTCGCGGACGGCCGGCCGCTGTTCGAGAACGCCAGGTACGTTCTCCAGCAGGCCGAGGTCGACGCGGCCCACGGCGCGATGCTCGACCAGATCGTCACCCCGATCAAGGGCCAGTTGCAGGTGGTCGACGGCGACGCCCAGGTCGCGCCGGGCGTACGCGTCCAGCTCGCCCCGGGACACACCCCCGGCCACCAGATCGTCCGGCTGGGCGAGCTGGCCATGACCGGCGATCTGGTGTTGCACCCGGCGCAGCTGGCCGACCCCACCGTGCGTTACGTTTACGACGACGACCAGGCGGCGGCGGCCGCCACCCGCGCCGAGGTGCTCGGCGCGCTGCGGGCCGAGCGCGCGATCCTGGCCACCGCCCACTTCAGCGACCCGTTCCTGAACCTCGGCGAGCTGGAGTCCCGCTAGGCGAGTCCTCGGGCGGGCACGGGCCGGTCCTCAGGCGAGCACGAGCCGGTCCTTAAGCGGGTACGGGCTGGTCGGCCAGCAGGTCGGCGGGGAGGCTGACGAGGGCGGTGAGCCCCCCGTACGGCGAGACGTCGAGCGTGACCTTGATCCCGTTCCTGGCCGCCAGCCTGGCCACCACGAACAGCCCCAGCTGGTCACTCTGCGCCAGGTCGAACTCCGGCATCTCGGCCAGCCGCGTGTTGAGCTCGTCGAGCTCGGCCCTGGTCAGGCCGAGACCGCGGTCCTCGATCTCGACGATCACCCCGTGCGGGGTGATCGTGGTCCGCAGGTCCACCCGGGTCTGCGGCGGCGAGAAGAGGGTGGCGTTCTCGATCAGCTCGGCCATCAGGTGGGCGACGTCGGTGACCGCCGCGCCGACCAGGGAGACGGGCGGCGGCTGCAGCACCTCGACCCGCGGATACTCCTCGACCTCGGCCACGGCAGCGCGCAGCACGTCATGGATCGGCACCGGGTTGCGCCAGCCACGGCCGGGCGCCTGGTCGGACAGGATGATGAGGCTCTCCGCATGCCTGCGCATGCGGGTGGTGAGGTGGTCGAGCTTGAACAGGTCGCCGAGCGTCTCGGGCTCCTCGGCACCGCGTTCCATGCTGTCAAGCTGCAGCAGCTGTCGGTGGAGCAGCGTCTGGTTGCGCCTGGCCAGGTTGACGAAGACCTGGCTGACGCCGTGACGGAGCCTGGCCTGGCTCAGCGCCGCCGTCACGGCCGTGGCCTGCACGTTGTTGAACGCCTGCACGATGTCGAGCACCTCGCTGGTGTCCGTCTTCACCTCCAGCGGGGGCAGCTCGTCGGGCGTCGGCGCGCCGACGTTCGTACGCAGCCGCTTGACCAGCGCTACCAGGCGTACCTCGGCCAGTTCGGTGGCGGCGTCGCGGAGCCCGGCGAGCTCGCGTACCAGGCGGCCGCGGAAGCGGAGTGACAGCAGGATGGAGGCGATGACCGCGAGCAGGCCGACGCCGCCCGCCACACCGATCTTGATCAGCACGTTGACGGCCGAGGGCGTGACGCGCTGCGTGATCCCCCGTACGGCCTGGCGCTGGTTGCGCTCGACGACCGTCCACAGGTTGTTCGCGTCGACGGGCCAGGTGGCCGCCGCCGCGGGCAGGCCGTTCGTGGTGGCCTGGCCCATGATGGCGTCCTCGGCGCGCATGAACTCGCGGTAGGCGGGCGAGGAGACCAGCTGCTCGTACGGCCCGCGCAGCCCGGAGTCGAGGTGCGACAGCGCTTGGGTGTAGAGCAGGCGCCTGGTGGCGACCATGCCGGTGAACTCCCGGCGCTCAAGGGTGGTCGCCTTGCCCCTGTCCAGGACCACGGCGATGATCGCCCGCTCTCTCGACAGCAGGTCCTTGGCCTCGCCCAGCATGGTGACGGCGCGTGCCTGCCGGTAGAGCGTCATGTCCGGCATGAGGATCATCGCGTCGTACATGCGGAAGGAGGCGTCGGCGATCTGGCTGTAGCCGTCGATCACGTCGAGCGGGGCGGGGTTCCCGTTGTCGACCTGGCGCCGGATCGCGGGCAGCTGGTCGAGCCGGTCGTACAGGGCCCTGAGCTGCATGGCCATCCCGGACGAGATGGCCTGCTGGTCGCCGGCCAGCTTGCGGAAGTCCGCGACGGTCTTGTCCGTCCGGGCGCGCTGCCTGGCCAGCTGGGCGGCGCCGCGCTTGGTCGTCAGGAACTCGATGGAGGCCAGCCGCTCGTTCTGGAGCTCGACGTTGATCTGCTCGGACGGGTCGGCCAGGTTCGTCACCAGATCGTTGATCTCCAGCAGGCGCAGGCCGTCGCCGCCGGTCAGCGTCGCCGCGAAGGCCCACAGGCCGACCAATGACGTGAGCGGGACGATCAGCAGGATGAGGAGCTTGATGGCGATGGGACGGCCACGCGTGGGGGGCATGCGACCTCCGGAGGCATGATGAGATCGCCTCGCAGAGTACACCCCCTTTTAGCGGGATTTCTGGCGACGGCTCGGCGCGAGGGCCCTGACGCCCCCGCGCCTGCCGCGTTCAGGGCTACCGCCGCCTGGTGTTCTCGACGCCACCGGCCACGAGCCGGTCGGTCGACTCGGGCTCGTACCCGTGCTCGGGCTGCCGTGCGTGCTCGGGCCGGCGGGCGTGCTCGGGCGCGCGCAGTTGCTCGGGCACGCGCAGGTTCTGCGTCTCGCCCATGTTCTCCGCCTCGCGCACGTGCTCAGGCTCGTGCACGTGCTCAGGCTCGTGCGTGGCGGCCTGCTCGTGTTGCAGCTTGCGCTCCAGCTCGCGCTTCTCCTCTTCGAGCCGGGCCACCCGGCTGGAGGCCTCGGCGCGCGCGACGCGCTTCTGGCGGCGACGCTTGGCCGACCGGCGGGAACCGGAGCTGATCATCGCGATGCCCAGCAGCAGCACGGCCGCGGTCACGGCACCGGCGATGAACATGCCGAACGAGTTGAATTCGAACGTGTAGCCGAACAGAATGTACCTGGAGGTCTCCTCGGCGGCGACCAAGGCGATGGCGCCACCGGCGAGCAGGACCAGGAGTAGACCCAGCAAGATCATTTCAGCTCACTCCCTGTCGTCAGAGCGAGTCCCTACTGCCCCGGCTCGGGCGGAGTATGCCGCGTCATCGCCGATCCGGCTGGGGTTCCCGGTCATGATGGAGATCATGAGACCTGAGCCCGGCCAAGTGCTGCACTTCTCCGAGGACCCGACGATCGATCTGTTCGTGCCGCACGTGGCGCCGACCTCCGCCCTGTGCGAGCCGTACGTCTGGGCGGTCGGCTTCGAGCGCTGTCCCGACTACTGGTTCCCGCGGGCCTGCCCGCGGGCGATGGCCTGGAAAACAGCCGGCACCACCGCGGCCGACGCCGACCGGATCATCGGCGCTGGCTGCGGCGACCGGGTGCACGCCATCGAGTACGGCTGGCTCAAGGCGCTCATGGACGTCGGTCTCTACGCCTACCGGCTGCCCGCCGGCCCCTTCCGCGCCATCGGCGACGACGAACACGCGCTCGTGGCCGAGGTGCCGGTGAAGCCGCTCGGCCCGGCGGAGCCGGTGCCGGACCTCTTGGAGCTGCACGAGGAGGCCGGGATCCAGCTGCGCGTGCTGGACAACCTCTGGCCGTTCTGGAACGAGGTGACGGCCAGCACACTGGGCTTCAGCGGGATACGGCTGCGGAACGCTCGTCGATGAGCGCGGCCAGCTCGGCGGCCGACATCGAGCCGGGCGGCAGCTTCTCGCGCGCGTGGCGGTTGGCCTCGCGCTGGAGCACCTCGTTGGCCGGGGTCGGGATCCCATACTCGCGGCCGAGCAGCACGATCTCGCCGTTGAGGTAGTCGGCCTCGATCGAGCCGCTCGACCTGGCCAGGCTCTGCCAGGAGGAGCCGCCGCCGCGTTCGATGCCGTCGATCGGCCGGACGTCCACCTTGTTGCCGCGCACCTCCGCCTGCTCGCTCGGCGTGGCGTAGGGGATGCCCGCCTCCTCCAGCACGGCCATGCCCTCGGCCCTGGCCTGCTCGGTCAGCGCCTCGCCGCCGGAACCGCTCCGGCAGACCGCGTCGACGGCGTTGTTGAGGTTGCCGAGCAGCTTGGCGTACTTCCAGCGCATGACGTCGGGCGCGTCGAGCCCGTACATCCCGCTCTTGTTGAGGTCAGTGACGAGCTGCCGGGAGATTTCATCCACACCCTGTGGATAACGTCCGACATGCAGCATGCCCGAGTACGGGTGGCCGAAGGCCGCGACCGTTCCGGGCTCCAAGTGTGAGGCGGGCAGCCACACGCACATGCCGTAAACCTTCTCGAACCTCCGCAGGACGGCCCGCTCGTTGTCGACGCCGTTCTGGGCGCACACCACCGGCAGGTGCCTGGGCCACGGGTCGAGCGCGCTGATCGTGTCCTGCGACTTGGTCGCCACGATCAGCACGTCGTCGTCGCGCGTCGGCACGGGACCGTCGGCCACGGGCACGTCCAGGGTCTCGGTGGACTCGGGCGTGATCAGGCGCAGCCCGCCGCTCTTCAGCGCCTCATAGTGGGCGCCGCGCGCGACCAGCACGACCTCGTGCCCGCCCTGGAACAACCGTGCCCCGATAGTGCCGCCAACTGCTCCTGCTCCGATGACTATGTAGCGCATGATCCGAGAATGTCACCGTTCACTCGGCGAGCGCCACCTGGGCCTGCGGAGACATCGCCCCCCGGGTGCGCTCCCGGAAAATCGTCTTCAGTACGCGCCAGCCGTCGCGTACGGCGTGCAGGTTGCTCTCGCCGTGAATGCGGGAGTGCTCGTGGCTGGGCACCTCGCTGATGCGGAGTCCGGCCTGGGCGGCTCGGACGTTCATCAGCGTCTCGATCTCGAAACCGTCGCAGTCCAGCGCCATCGCGTCCAGGTGGCGGGCCCAGAACGCGTTGTAGCCGTAGCACAGGTCGGTGTAGCGCGTGCCGTACAGGAGGTTCGTCAGGCCCGTGAGGACCTTGTTGCCGAGCGAGCGCAGCAGGCTGATGTCGTCGGAGCCGCCGCCGGGGGCGTACCTGGAGCCCTTGGCGAAATCGGCGCCGTCAACCAGTGCGCTGACGAAGGAGAAGATCTCTCCGCCGTCGGTCGATCCATCGGCGTCGATCATGACGATGATGTCGCCGCGTGCCGCCGCGAATCCCTCAATGAGGGCGTTGCCCTTGCCGCGTCCCGACTGCGCCACCACGCGCAGGTCGGGCCGGAGCCGCCGGGCCACGGCTACCGTGTTGTCGGTCGAGTTGCCGTCGACAAGGACCACCTCGTCGATCCAGGTAGGCAGCGTCGCGAAGACGTGGGGGAGATTGCCGGCCTCGTTCATCGCAGGAACGACTACAGTGACGCTCACGGCGAAGGGCTTGTTCATGCCCCGAAGGTGCGCTGGCCCGCATGCAAGCCGCTTAACAGCTTCTTGCATCGATCGCGGATACACGTATATGTCCGCATATATAGTCCCGGATATTTGGCCGGCTGCGCGCTCAGCAGGGGGGCCCGGATATTCAGCGCAGCAACGGAAGCCGTCCGGTGTGGCGCTCCACCACCACGCGCGGCCCGAGCAGGCTGACCGCGTAGTAGGGCGGGTCCTCGGTGCGAGCGAGCTCGGCCAGGTACTCGTCGTAGACGTTCGTCCGCTGGGCGATGGCCGCCATGTCGGTGACGACCAGCTCGGGCTCGGCGGCGGCCTCGGCCCGCACCCGGCTGACGACCGGGGCGGGCGCGGCCAGCACCGTGCAGCCGATCCACGGCAGCCCGGCATGCGCGTGACCGCCGGCGTCGGTGCCGCCCGATCCGAGGATCGCGGGCACCGTACGGCCTACGGAGGCGGCGAGGCAGGCGGCGGCGTTCGCCTGGAGGCCGCGGGGCAGGTCGCGGTCCATCACCATCACCCATTTCACCGGAAGCTCCCGGGTGGGCAGGTCGCTACGGTGGTCGAGGCTGTCGATCCAGTCTGCGAGCGCGGTCATCCTTCTCTCCTTCTCCGAACTTGTGAGCAGAGATTGCACTTTTCCCTGCCGGATCAACAACTCGACGGGGCACTTTCCGAAGAAAATTCGGAGATTCGTGGCAAGATGCGGGTGTGGACGAACTTGATACGGCCATCGTCGTCGAGTTGCAGCGCGACGGCCGCCAGACCAACCGCGAGCTCGCCGAACGGATCGGCATCGCGCCCTCGACCTGCCTCGAACGGGTGCGGTCGCTGCGCGGCAACGGCGTGATCGAAGGCTTCCACGCCGAGGTCAACCTGGCCGCCATCGGCCGCCCCGTGCAGGCACTCATCCACGTACGGCTGCACCCCAAGATCCGCGAGTCGGTCGAGGGGTTCCGCGACTACGTGGCCACGCTGCCGGAGACGCTGGCGATCTTCGTGGTGTCGGGCGGCGACGACTTCATCATCCAGGTGGCGGTGCGCGACACGGGCCACCTGCGCGACTTCGTGCTCGACCACGTCTCACGGCACCGCAACATCGCCGACGTGCGTACGTCGCTCGTCTACGACCACATCCGCAAGACCTCGGTCGAGGTCCTCCCACCCGAACGCCCCAGCCCACCTCGCACCGGCCGCAAGTGACCGTAGGCCGGGCGACCGTCAGGCGGCGACCCGTCAGATGGGGGCCGTCAGACGGCGGGCTCCAGGCGGACGACGGCCTCAGCGGCCCTGGCGAGGATCTCGTCGACCGTCTCGGCAGGTGTCTGGGACGAGGTGTCGAGCCAGAGTCCGAGCCGTGGCGTGTCGCGCCGGAGTGCCTCGTCCAGCTGGGTCACCGTCCAGACGCCGTAGCCCGTCTTGGCGCGCTCCGCCTCCCGCCGCTCGACCAGGGCGGCGTCAGGGGCCAGCACGACCACGTGCAGCGGACGGCTCCGGATCAGCCCGGCGAACAGCTCCAGGTCCGCGCCCAGCACCACATCCTGGACGACCGGCGTGAAGCCCTCCTGGAAGTAGAGGTCGCGGCGGCGGCGAGGCGGTAGCGCAGACGGAGCTGCCGGAGCGCCTCCTCATCGAGATCCGGTGTCATACCGACGCCCGGCCAGGACGCTGCTCACGCGCCGACCAGCTTCCGGACCTGGTCGGCGCCGACAGCCAGGAGGAGCGTGGGCAGCCGGGGGCCGGTGTCGCGGCTGATCAGTAGCCGGTACAGCAGGGCGAAGAAGGCTCGCTGCGCCGCCTTCAGCTCGGGCGTGGCCTTGGCGTCGGGCGCCAGCCCTGCTCGTACCTTGGGCACGCCGTACACCAGCGTGGTCAGCCCGTCGAGCGACCAGTGCTCGTCGAGCCCGTCGACCAGCAGTCGGAGCGAGTCGCGCTCGTCCTCGTCGAGCGCGGCGAGCAGCTCGGCGTCGGCGGACTCGCGCACGCGGGTGCGCTGGTCGGCGGGCACCTGGGTATCGATCCAGCGCTGCGCGCGGTCGAGCCTCGGCCGGGCCTCGTCGAGCGAGGTGAGCTCGCCGTCGAGGTCGCGCAGGATCCGTAGCGTCTGGTCGTCGTCGCCTGTGGTGATGTCGACGATGGAGGCCAGCGTCCGGTACGGCACCGGCCGCGGCGTGGCGGCCAGCGGGCCCTCGGCCGTGCGTACGGCCCGCTCGTAGGCGGCCAGTTCCGCAGGCTGGGCGGTCTCCGTGGCGACCTTGCGGCCCAGGCTGTCCCACTCGTCGTAGAGCCGCTGGATCTCCTGGTCGAAGGCGATCTTGAAGGACTGGGAGGGCTTGCGCCGCGCGTACAGCCAGCGCAGCACCGGTGCCTCCATGATCTCCAGCGCGTCGGCCGGAGTCGGCACGTCACCCTTGGAGCTGCTCATCTTGGCCATGCCGGTGATGCCGACGAAGGCGTACATCGGGCCGATCGGCCGCTCGCCGCCGAACACCTCGCCGACGATCTGCCCGCCGACGACCCAGGCCGAGCCGGGGGAGTGATGGTCGACGCCCGAGGGCTCGAACACCACGCCCTCGTACGCCCAGCGCATCGGCCAGTCGACCTTCCACACCAGCTTCCCGCGGTCGTGCTCGGCCAGGCGCACGGTCTCCCCGAACCCGCACTCGCACGTATAGGCCAGCTCCGTGCTGTCGTCGTCATAGGCGGTGACCGTCGTGAGATCCCGCTCGCACAGCTCGCAATAGGGCTTGTAGGGGTAGTAGTCGACCGCCTCGGTGCGGGCCATCTCCTTGGTGCGGTAGCGGGCCAGGACCGCGTTGATCCGTTCCCGCTCGCGCATGGCGAGCAGGATCTGCTCGCGGTAGGTGCCGGCGGAGTAGTGCTCGGTCTGGCTGATGCCGGTGAAGGTGACGCCGAGCTCGGCCAGCGCCTCGACCATCGGCGCCTTGAAGTGCTCGGCCCAGCTCGCGTACGGGCTGCCGGGCGGGGCGGGCACCGAGGTCAGGGGCTTGCCGATGTGGTCGGCCCAGGACGGGTCGATGCCCGCGGGCACCCTGCGGAAGCGGTCGTAGTCGTCCCACGACAGCAGGTGCACGCAGTCGCGGCCGCGGCGGCGGATCTCGTCGGCGACCAGGTGCGGAGTCATGACCTCCCGCAGGTTGCCCAGGTGGATCGGCCCGGACGGGCTCAATCCCGAGGCGCAGACGATCGGTTTCCCCGGGGCACGACGCTCCGCCTCGGAGATCACCTCATCCGCGAACCTGGAGACCCAGTCGGTCTCCGTAGTGTCAGCCATCGCGCCATTCTTGCGGCTGGCCCGCGATCAGGCCAACGGAATGCACGGGTCAGGCCAGGGTCACCGACCCGAGCGGGGTGTCGAACACCGCCCGCAACGCGATCTCCGGGCCCTCGGCGACGTCCAGCTCGACGCCCAGCGCGGCCAGGTCGCGGCGGAGCGCGCCGGGTTCCGGGTGGACCGCGCTGAAGGCGGACAGCCCCAGCTGAGGCAGCCCTGCGGGACGGGCGGTGCCGCCCCAGTCGATGAGGAACGGCACCGGCTGAACCGGCTCGGGATCGTCTCGCCTGGTGAGCCGCCACTCCAGCAGGGTGCCGTCGGGGGTGCGCCGGGACAGCGGCTCGATGTCGCCGGGGTCGTAGCCCTGCTCGCGGGCCTGCCGTACGGACTTGTCGAGGTCGGCGGAGCGCACGGCCCAGGTGATGAGCCGCGGTTCGGAGAGGGTCTCCAGGTCGAAGATGGGGCGCTGGAGGCCGGGCGCGGCTTCCGGATCGGGGCCGATGATCTCCAGGTAGGAGGTCGCGCCGAAGCCGACCAGGTAGTTGGCGGTGCCGCCGGGGTGGCGGCCTCCGACTGCCGGGGCGACCCCAGTGCGCTCTGCGAAGTCGGCGACGCCGCCCAGAAGGTCGGGCACGGCGTAGACGAGATGGTCGAGGCGGGGATCGGTCACTGGGCTGCCTCCGGTCGGCGGGGGGCTCTCGGATCGATCACTAGTGTGCCTTCCGGTCGCTGGTGGGCTCTCCTAGCGAGAGCATGAGCCGGTTCGCCCAGTTGAAGAAGGCCGCCGCGTGAATCGTGTCGCTGATCGCCAGATCGTCCAGCCCGGCGGCGCGCAGCGCCTCGATGTGCTCGGCGCCGAACTCGGACGGCGTGGCCGCGAGCGCCACCGAGGCGTCGATGACGGCCCGCCACCGCCCCTCCTGCGGCGCCGCCACACCCTCGTCGAGCAGCCGTCGTACGTCGTCGGGCCGTTTGGAGTAGTGCGCCGCGAACCGCGCGTGCACGGAGGCGCAGAAGACGCACCCGTTGCGGCGCGAGGTGGCGGTGGCGGCCAGCTCGCGCTCCGGGCGCGGCAGGCCGCCCTTGGTGTTGTAGAAGATGTCGTTGTCGGTCTTGGTCCGCGCGTGCAGGATGTCGGGGTCGCGGGCGAGCAGCCTGAAGTACGGCGAGGCGGCGCGGGACGCGTCGACCAGGGCCTCCCGGTGGGCCTCGGTCAGCTCGTGCTCGGCCGGCGGCGTCAGCCACGGTGCCCAGCCCAGCTGGTCCGTAGTGAAGCCCAGTTGGTCGGTGGTGGAGCCGGTCATGAGGTGGTCTCCTTCTGGGCGGCGCCGAGCAGCCGCAGGCCCGCGACCACCCGGATCTGGAAGCTGAGGAAGGCCACGAGCTGCGAGAGCGTCACGATGGCCGTGTCACTCCAGCCCGCGTCCGCGAGCGCCCGCAGGTCCTTGGGGCCGGCCTCGCGCGGGCGGAACACCAGCAGGTGCGCGTGCTCGAAGGCGGCGGCGAGCCGGGTCCCGAGCGCCTCGGGCTGCCGGGTTCGGTAGCGCAGCCCCTCGTCGCTCTCGGCGGCGAGTGGTCCGTCGGCGGGGTAGGTGCCATAGGGGCCGGTCGTGCTCCCGGCCTCGATCTCCAGCCGGACCGCGCCGAGCAACTCGGGAGCCAGTTCGGCGAGCCGGTCGGCGTAGAAGCGGGCGGTGCGGGGATCGCTGTGCAGGCCGGTGACGAAGGCCGCCACGGCGTCCCGCTCGACCAGCGAGACCGCGCCCGGTACGTCAGGGGTGAGCAGCGCGTCGAAGCCGCGCTGGGCGTGCTCGCGGGCGTCGGGCCGCTGCTCGCGCAGGCGATCGAGCGGGGAGTCCGGCTCGATCCCTACCAGGTGGTCGATCACATCGATCATGTGGTGCTCGTTTCGGAGGAGGTCATGCGGCGCTTGGTTGGTGTGGAGGTCATGCGGTCCCTGTCCGCGTGGAGGTCATTTCCGTCGCGGGAGCCGGGGCCCAGCCGAACGCGGGTGCGACCTCGGTCGCCAGCAGTTCGATGGAGCGCAGGATCAGCGGGTGCGGCGGGTCGACCGAGTGCACCTGCAGGACCAGGTCGGTGACCCGGTCGAGCGTGGGATCGGCCTTGAGGCTGTCGATGACGTCCTGCGGGGTGCCCACGTGAACGTCGAAGGCGGTGATGCGGTCGCGGGAGGTCTCGAAGGGCAGCCGGGCGCGGCTCAGCCCGCGTTCGGCGTACCGCAGCGCCTCGGCCCGGCTGTCGGCCACGAACGCGGTCCGCGACGCCACGATCCGGGGCGCGGTGCCCGTGGGCAGGTTCTCGTAGTAGGCGTCCACGATGGGCCGCTGGATCTCCGCCAGCGTCGCCTCGGGATGCTCCTCGGGACGTGGCTGGGTACGCGACAGCATCAGCCCGTTGCCCGCCCGGCCCGCCCTGGCGCCGCCGCTCACCGAGAACGTCGCCTCCCAGACGGCGTCGAGCAGCCGCGGCGCCGCGGGATAGAGCCGGTTGCCGCCGCCGAGGTCGCGGCCCGACCAGGCGTCGACGAGCACCGCGAGATGCTCGGCGTAGACGGCCGCGCGCCGCGCGCTCTCCGTCCCGAACGCGGTGAACGACGACGGCGTGCCGCCGCTGCCGACGCCCACTTCGAGCCGGCCGCCGGTCAGCAGGTCGAGTACGGCGGTGTCCTCGGCCACGCGTACCGGATGTTCGAGCGGCAGCGTGATGATGCCGGTGCCGAGCCTGATCCGGCTGGTGCGCGCCGCGACGTGGGCGAGGAAGATCAGCGGTGCGGGCAGCCCGCCCTCCGCGCCGTCGAAGTGGTGCTGCGCCACCCACGCCGTGTCGAACCCGAAAGACTCCGCGTGCCCGATCTGCTCGGCGGCCAGCCGGTAGCGCTCATCCGCGGGCACCTCGTTGAGCAGCCGGCTGAAGAATCCCAGCCTCATCGCACCGGCTCCGGGATCGCGGCCAGGAGCTCGCGGGTGTAGTCATGCCGTGGGTCGGTGAAGACCCGTTGAGTGGTTCCGAATTCCACTATGCGTCCCTTGTTCATGACGGAAACGGTGTGTGAGATCTGGCGCACCACCGCGAGGTCGTGCGAGATGAACAGATAAGTCAGCCCCAAATCACGCTGGAGCTCTTCGAGCAGGTCCAGGATCTGCGCCTGTACGGTCACGTCGAGCGCGGAGACCGCCTCGTCGAGTACCACGACCCCCGGATCGACGGCCAGCGCGCGGGCGATGGCCACGCGCTGCCGCTGGCCGCCGGACAGCTCGCGTGGTCTGCGGTCGAGCAGGCTCTCGGGGAGCGCCACACGTTCCATCAGATCACGCACCCTGCGGCGGCGGGCGGCACGGTCCCCGAGCCGGAAGTTGCGCAGCGGCTCCTCCACGATCGCGGCGATGGACTGCCGGGGGTCGAGCGAGCTGTAGGGGTTCTGGTAGACGAGCTGCACGTGGCGCCGGAAGTCGCGCGCCGCCCTCCCACCGGCAACCGCCCCCGCTCCGGCGACCGTCCCCACTCCGGCGGCTGTCCCCGGTGCGGCGACCGTCCCCGCTCCGGCGATCGTCACGGTGCCGGAGGTGGGTTCGGCGAAGCGTACGACCATGCGGGCCGTGGTCGTCTTGCCCGATCCGGACTCGCCCACGAGGGCGTGCGTGGTGCCTGGGCGTACCTCGAAGGACACCCCGTCGACGGCGCGGAACGGCCGTCTCCCGACGCGGAACTCCTTGACCAGGTTGTGGACCACGATCGCGGGCTCCGCCGTGGGCTCCTCCGGGGTCTGTTCCACCGCACGGAACTCGCGCACCGACAGCGCGGGCGCGTCGCGCAGCAGTTGCCCGGTATAGGCGGCCCGCGGATCCGAGAGGACCTGGCCCGACGGGCCCTGCTCCTCGATCCGGCCGTCCTTCATGACGATCAGGCGGTCCGAGCGGTTCGCGGCGATGCCCAGGTCGTGGGTGACCAGCAGCACCGCCGTGCCGAACTCGGCGCGCAGGTCGTCGATGAGGTCCAGGATGCGCCGCTGCACGGTGACGTCCAGCGCGCTGGTCGGCTCGTCGGCGATGACGAGCCGCGGTTCCAGGGCGATCGCGATGGCGATGAGGACCCGCTGGCGCATCCCGCCGGACAGCTCGTGCGGGTACTGGCGGGCGCGTGTCTCCGGGTCCGGCAGGCCGACGCGAGTGAGCAGGTTCACGACGCGGCGGGAGATCGTACGACGGTCGCCGCGTTTGTGGATGCGCAGGACCTCGCCGATCTGGGCGCCGACGGTCTTGACCGGGTTCAGTGAGTTGGACGGGTCCTGCGGGATGAGGCCGATCTGGGCGCCCCTGATCGACTCCATCCGGCGGGTGGACCAGGTGGCCAGGTCGGAGTCGCCGAGCAGGATCCGGCCGCCGTCGAGGGTGGCGTTCGGGGGCAGGAGGCCGATGATCGAGTGGGCGGTGGTCGTCTTGCCGGAGCCGGACTCGCCGACCACCGCGACCACCTCGCCGGGCTCGACCGTGAAGGAGATCCCCTGGACCGCCGGCCGGGCGTCGTAGGAGACCGCGAGGTCGCGTACGTCCAGGAGACTCATCGCTTGGGCCCTCCGATCGAGCGGCTCATGTCGTGTTCCTTCCGATCGACCGGCTCATGTCCTGTCCCTTCCGATCGACCGGCTCATGTCCTGTCCCTTCCGATCGACCGGCTGATCCGGCTCGCGGCCAGTACCACGGCCACGACCACGACGCCGGGCAGCGTCGTCAGCCACCACGAGGTGGCCAGGTAGTTGCGGCCCTCCGAGATGAGCAGTCCCCACTCGGGCGTCGGCGGCTCGGCGCCGTAGCCGAGGAAGCCGAGCGTCGAGATGGCCAGGATCGCCACCCCGAACTGCAGGGCGGCCAGCGCGATGATCGGGCCGAGCGAGTTGGGCAGGACGTGCCGCCAGAGCACCGCCGGGAACCGGCCGCCGCTGCCGAACGCGGCCTCCACGTAGTCGGACCGGCGCACCCGTACGACCTCCGAGCGCGCCAGGCGGGCGAAGGCCGCGACGGACCCGATGCCCACGGCGATCGCCACGTTGACCGTGCCGGGACCGAGCAGGATGATCACCGTCAGCGCCAGGAGCAGGCCGGGCACGGACAGCAGGACGTCGGCCACCCGCATGACGGCGTCGTCGAGCAGCCCGCCGGTCGAGCCGGCCAGCAGGCCGAGCAGCGTGCCCGCGAGCAGGCCCACGGCGACGGCGACGAACGCGCCCGACAGGGAGTGCACGGAGCCGTGCACCACGCGGGCGAACAGGTCGCGGCCCACGGCGTCGGTGCCGAACAGGTGCTCGAGGCTCGGCGGGCGCAGCTTCTCGGCCGGCACCCCGGCCAGCGGGTCGTACCCGGTGAACAGGGCGGGCACGACGGCCCAGAGCACGACGAGAGCGATCGTCAACCAGGACAGAACCTTCACGCCGCCGCCTCCCAGAGCACCACAAGGGACAGGATCTTCACGCCGACGCCTTCAGCCGGGGGTCGAGCACCGGGAACAGCAGGTCCACGCC
Organism: Nonomuraea aurantiaca; assembly: GCF_020215705.1. Taxonomy (GTDB): domain Bacteria; phylum Actinomycetota; class Actinomycetes; order Streptosporangiales; family Streptosporangiaceae; genus Nonomuraea; species Nonomuraea aurantiaca. The sequence goes on from NZ_JAIWNB010000024.1 coordinate 152,200, forward strand.
CAGGTTGACCAGGACGAACACGGTGCTCGCGAGCACCACGACGGCCAGCATCACCGGCGTGTCCTGCGCGTTGACCGCCTGCTCGGTCAGCCGCCCGATGCCGTTGCGGCCGAAGACCGTCTCGGTGACGACCGACCCCGCGATGAGCTCGCCGAACGTCATCCCGGCGACGGTCAGCGCGGGCAGCACCGCGTTGCGGGCCACGTGCCGCCACAGGATCCACCACCGCGACGCGCCCTTGGCGGCCACGACGGGTACGAACGGCTGCGTGTAGACCTGGTCGATGCCGCGCGCCAGCACCTGCGCGATCGGCGCCGAGATCGGCACGGCCAGCGTCAGCACCGGCAGCAGGAGTTGCTGCGTCTGGCTGCCACCGATCACCGGCACCAGCCCGAGCCGGAACGAGAACACCTGGATCAGCAGGATCCCCAGCCAGAAGGCCGGCACCGAGACGAACAGCGACGGCACCGCCAGCAGCGCCCCGCGCAGCCAGGACGTTCGGCTGTAACCGGCGGCGAAGGCGAGCGCCACAGCGATCAGCACGGCCAGCGCGAATCCCGCCGTGGCCAGCTCGGCCGTCTCCGGCAGCGCCTCGGCCAGCCGCTCGACCACCGGTGTGCCGGTGTCGATCGAGTAGCCGAAGCCGCCGCGCAGGAAGCCGAGCAGCGTGTGGAGGTAGCCGATGATCGGCGGGTCGCCGCCGCCGTAGTAGGCGCGGATCTCGGCGATCTGCTGGGGTGACAGCCCGAGCTCCGGGTTCTGGAACTTGATCAGGATCGAGTCGCCGGGCAGGAGCTGGAGGAGCACGTAGCCGGCCGTGAAGGCGGCCCACAGCACCAGCGCCGCCTGTCCGACACGCATCAGGACGTATCGGGTCACCGCTTCGACAGCCAGACCGAGTAGAACGTGGGCCTGGCCACCGCCTCGAAGGCGACACCCTGGACGTAGGGGGCGGCGCCGTAGACCTGAGGCTCCTCGAACAGCGGGATCGCGTAGCCCCGGTCCACCACGTAGCGCTGGATCTCGCCGACCTTGGCGTCGCGGGCGGACTTGTCCGCCAGGGCCGACTCCTCCTCCAGCAGCTTGTCGAGCTTGGTGTCCTTGGACAGGATGACGTCGCGGTTCTGGCTGTGGAAGTGGCTCTTGATCACGTCCTCGTCGGCGCGGCCGACCATCGAGTGGGCGATGGCGGTCTTCTCCGCGTCCTTGATGTCGACGGCCTGGGTGCCGGCGTCGGCGGGGCGGATCTCCAGCTTCACGCCGATCTTGGTCCACTGCTGGGCGACGAGTTCGAGGGTCTGCTTGGACAGCGGTTGGGGGCCTGAGACGAAGACGCCGAGCTGGAGCGGCTTGCCGTCCTTGGCGCGGATGCCGTCGGCGCCGCGCGCCCAGCCGGCCTTGTCGAGCAGGGCGTTGGCCTTGGCGGGGTCGTAGGCGAGCTCCTTGGACAGGTCGACGTACCCGTGGGCGAGGTGGCTGAGGACCGAGGTGGCGACCGGGTAGCTCGGGGTGAAGAGGGTGTCGACCACCTCCTTGGCGTTGGTTCCTGCCTGGAGCGCCTTGCGTACGTCGCGGTCGCTGAGGATGCTGTTGCCGGGCCGGAGGTAGAGGCCGTTGTTCACGCCTCTGGTCGGCTCCGCATAAATCTTGAAATTCGCGTCTTTGACGGTTTTTTCGTCATAAGCCTGGACGTAGCGGACGTAGTCGGCCTGGCCGGAGGTGAGCGCGCCCACCCGCACGTTGTCCTCGGGCGTCACGATGATCTTGATCGTGTCGAGGTACGCGCGGCCCTGGTGCTTCGACGACGCCGGCGCCCAGTTGTAGTCCTTGCGGGCGGCCAGGTCGATCTCCTTGTCCACGACCTGTTTCGCCACGGTGAACGGGCCGGACCCGATGACGTTCTTGAGCTGGCACTGCTGTTCGTACGGCAGTGAGATCGTCTTCTTCGACACCAGGCCCGCGCCGATGACCGAGGTTCCTTGGAGAAAACCGGGTGACGACTTCTTGAAATGGAAGCGCACGGTTCTGTTGTCGATGACCTCACTACGTTCGTAGTTGTTGACGAACTCGGCCGGGGGCAGCTTGAGGTCGGTGTCGCCCAGGCCGTACACGTCGAAGTTGGCGGCCACGGCCGCGGCGTCGAGCGGGCTGCCGTCGCTGAACGTCACGCCGTCGCGAAGGTGGAAGGTGTACTCGGTGGCGTCCTTGTTCACCTCCCACTTGGTGGCGATCCACGGCTCGATCCGCAGCGTCTTCGGGTCCTGCCAGGTCAGCTTGTCGGTGAGCTGGTTCAGCACGCCGCCGTTCGGATAGAACCCGGCGGCGGGCAGGTAGAGGCAGGTCGGCGGCTGATGCTCCAGGTAGGTCAGCGTGCCCCCGTAGACGGGTGCCCCTCCGGCGGTCTGCGCCTGGACGGCGGGACCGCCGCTGCCGCAGGCGGCGAGGAGCCCCGAGACGGCCAGCCCCGAGGCGGTGAGCATGGTGAGCGCGGCGGAACGCATGGGACATCCTTCACGGTGGTCGCTGGAACTAAAACCACCATATCCTACCTAGATAGTAGGTATATCATCCACCTCTGCCCTCTCGGCGGCCTGGCTGAGCGCCGCGTGCCGGGCGGGGGACGTCAGCGGGGGACGCTAGTCGCCCGTCACGCCGTCGATCAGCTCGCGCAGGAGGTCGGCGTGACCGTTGTGACGGGCGTACTCCTCGATCATGTGGACGAGGATCCACCGGTGGGAGCAGTCCTCTCCGTGGCGCTGTGCTTTGCCCAGGGCGTCGAGCGGCACCCCGGCGGACACCTCGCGGGCGTGCTCGATCTCGGTCTGCCAGGTCTTGAACGCCTCGTCGGCCGAGGCGGTGTCGACGTCGTCGAAGTCCGCGTCTTGGTTGGTGTCCTTGCCCCACAGCTTCGGGGCGTCCTCGCCGTTCAGCACCCCCCGGTACCAGGCCCGCTCCACATGGGCCATGTGACGGACCAAGCCGAGCAGCGACAAGGTCGATGGCGCGGCGGAACGCTGCCGCAGCTGCTCCTCCGACAGGCCCTCGCACTTGAGGGCCAGGGTCTCGCGATGCCAGTCGAGCCAGTTGGTGAGCATGGCGCGCTCGTCGGCGATGAAAGGGGGCGGGATGCGATTGTCACTCATGCTGGGTAAACGTAGCTGACTGCCCGAGTTACCGTCGAAGTAGACCATCCAGGAAGGCCTGTTTGGCGAACCAATAGCTGGAAGCGGGAGTCGAACGGGTCAGGGGCGGAAACGACGGGGGGATCGTGATCATGAGGCGGCTGATGGCCGCGCTGGCGGTGGTCACGTTGACATCGACATCGTGCGGGGGGATCGGGCAGGCATCCACGGTGCGACAGGCCTCCGTCCGGTCGGAGGATCCGGTCGCTACGGTCGCGCCGACGTGGATCCGCGGGCTGCGGGTGGTTCGCGACAACGGCAAGGAGGAATCCTGCGCCTGGTCGACCACGTACCCGCAGATTCCGAGCGCGCAGCCGCTGACGGACGCGCTGCGCCGGCTGGTCGAGGAGCGACGGGCCGCGTTCCTGCAGTGGGCGCGGGAGAGCGGGTGCGGCGAGCAGGCCGGGAAGGCGCCCGAGCTGAACATGGGGTTCGGCTTCGTGGCGGCCTCGGGTGACGTGATCGGGGTCCGGTTCACCGTCTATCAGCTCGGGGGCGCGGGCGACGGCAAGTCGACGACGTCGCTCTGGTACGACGGGGTCAAGGGCCAGGTGGTGCCCGCCCTGTCACTCATCGACGCGGCGTCCATGAACGCGTTCGAGGAGCTGACCGGCAAGGCGCTGGAGGGCATCGACCGGCAGGCGTGGCTCGCGGACCGGAGCGCCCGGACGCTCGACGACCTGGCCTTCACCAAGGACGGCGACCTGGTCGTGACCTTCGACGAAGGAGAGGTGGCGGCGGGGGCCGTCGGCCAGGCGCAGGCCGTGTTGCCGCGCGCCGAGGTGGAGCCGCTGCTGTCGGACTTCGGCCGGCGGGCGCGGGCCCAGGTCATGCGTCCGGCTGACCGGATGGCGCTGCCCGGATATACGGCGGACGGCTCGGTCGACTGCCGCCAGGTCAAGTGCGTGGCGCTCACCTTCGACGACGGCCCGAGTCCGTACACCCCCAGGTTGCTCCAGTACCTGGCCAGGTACCGGGCGCGGGCCACGTTCTTCGTCGTCGGCCAGAACGTGATCGCGCGCCCTGGTGTGGTGCGCGGCGCCGTGCGGGCCGGGCACGAGGTCGGGAACCACAGCTGGTCGCACCGCGACCTGACCGGGCTGTCCGCCCGTGGGGTGCGAGCGGACCTGGCCAGGACCGACCAGGCGATCCGGAAGGCGACCGGGGTGACGCCCACGCTGGTCCGCCCGCCGTACGGTGCCTTCGACCGCGTCGTGCGCAGGCAGTCGCCGCACCCGCTGGTGCTGTGGAGCGTGGACACGCTGGACTGGTTGTACCGCAACAGCGGCCACGTGACCCGTGCCGCGGTCGGCCCGGCGCGACCCGGATCAATCATTCTTTTTCATGACATCAGGCCGACCACCGTGGCGGCGATCCCCCATGTGCTGAAGCGGCTGGCCAAGCGCGGCTTCCACTTCGTGACGGTGAGCGAGCTGTACGGCGGCCATCCTCCCGCGCTCGCCATCCACGGGCCGAGCCCGAGACATCCATGACCCCTCAGAGGTGGACGTACTCGTAGTCGAGCGGCCGGCCGTTGATGCCGTTGCGCGGCGGGGCCAGCCAGGCGGCGATCTTGCCGGGTTCGTAGACCGGCCGCATCAGACTGTGGACGTACGCCTTGTCGGCCGGGGTGGGCAGCCAGCGGTCCCGGTCGTGCTCCCAGGTCGCCCGGTCGACGAGGCGGCCGTCCGGCGTGAGGTGGTGACCGGCGAACACGCCGACTTGGCGGTTGAAGCCGACATGCGGCAGGTACAGGGTGGCGACGCCGTCCAGGATGCGGTTCCACCGGGTCAGTCCGGTGGCGCAGTCGGCGATGTACTCCCCGCGCAGGTCGGCGTTGAGCGCGGTCAGCGCGGGCAGGCGCACGTCGGCCAGGCGGCCGTCCACGACCTGCTGGACGGTGGTGGCCGCCTCGGTGAGCAGGTGGTCGTCCTTGCGGCGTTCCTCCTGCCAGCGGCCCTTGAGCCCGGCCGTGTAGTAGTTGGCCACGTTCGTGGAGGTCTCGCCGCCGAACAGGTCCAGGCTGACGCTGTAGTGGAAGTTGATGTACTTCTGAATGACATCAAGCGGGATGCCGCCATATTTCTGGATGTCGTCGGTGTCGTGCTCGCGCATCAGCGTCGCCGTGCGCTCCACCACCCGGTCCACGCCGGTGGTGCCGACGAACATGTGGTGGGCCTCCTCCTTCAGCATGAACTCACACGTACGGCTGAGCGGATCGAACGCGCTCTCCTTCAGCGTGCCCAGCTGGTACTTGCCGTCGCGGTCGGTGAAGTAGGTGAACATGAAGAACGACAGCCAGTCCGGCGTCTCCTCGTTGAAGGCGCCCAGGATGCGCGGGGAGTCCTCGCTGCCGGAGTTGCGCAGCAGCAGCGCGTCGGCCTCGTCGCGACCGGCGCGGCCGAAGTAGGCGTGCAGCAGGTAGACCATGGCCCACAGGTGCCGGCCCTCCTCGACGTTGACCTGGAACAGGTTGCGCAGGTCGTACAGGCTGGGCGCGGTCAGCCCGAGGCGGCGCTGCTGCTCCACGCTGGCCGGTTCGGTGTCGCCCTGCACCACGATGAGCCGCTGCAGCTCGGCGCGGAACTCGCCGGGCACCTGCTGCCAGACCGGCTGCCCCCGGTGCTGGCCGAAGGCGATGCGCCGGTCGGGGTCGCGCTCGGCCAGGAAGATGCCCCACCGGTATTCGGGCAGCGCCACGTGGCCGAAGTGCGCCCAGCCCTCCCGGCCCACCGCCACCGCCGTGCGCAGGTAGACGTCCTGGGTCGGCAGCGCCGGTCCCATCTCGCCCCACCAGCGCAGGAAGCCGGGCTGCCACGACTCCAGCGCCCGTTGCAGCCGCCGGTCCTCGGCCAGGTTGACGTTGTTCGGGATGCGCTCGCCGTAGTCGATGGACATCTCACACTCGCTTCCGGTCGAAGGCGGGCCGCTGCCCGGTGCCGTAGCGGCGCAGCGCGCCCTCGGGACCGGCGGCGTTGGGCCGGTTGAACACCCAGTTCTGCCAGGCGGTGAGCCGGGCGAAGATCTTCGTCTCCAGCGTCTCGGGGCCGGCGAAGCGATGGTTGGCCTCCATCGCGGTCAACGCGTCCGGGCTCAGGGCCGCCCGCTCCTCCAGCGCGATGCGTACCTCGTCCGCCCAGTCGATGTCGTCGAGCGCGAAGGTGACCAGGCCCTGCTCGTCCGCCTCGGCGGCGTCGATCTCGCGGCCGGTCTCCTGGCGCAGCTTGGCGAGGTGGCCGGGGTCGCCGAGGAAGCGGGCGGCCAGCCGGGACAGGCCGTTGCCCATGGGGAACGCGCCGAAGTTCGCCTCGGTGAGGGTGATCGCCGTGCCCTCCTCGTCGTACATGTACTGGCGGTCGCAGGCCAGTGCCAGCTCCAGCAGCGGCCCGGCGAAGCAGCTGCCCGGCTCGATCAGCGCGATCAGGCTGCGGCTCGTCACGTCCAGGCGTTTGAGCGTGCGCTTGTAGTAGTGCCGGATCTCGTCGGCCGGCCAGCCGTCGCCCTGCCAAGCTTCGAGTACGCGCCGGGCGTCGCCCTGGGTCTTGATCACCCAGGTGCCCAGCTCCAGCTCGTTGGTGCGCAGCCGCAGGATCAGGTCGTCCAGCTCCCGGGTGAGCGCCAGCGGCCAGGACTCGCTCTCCTGCCGCGGGCCGTACACCGTGATGGTGACCAGCCCGTTCGCCCGGTCGAGGGCCGCGGTGACGTTCGGGTAGCGGATCTCGTCCGCGCTCACCTCGCGCTCCAGCGGGGTCAGCGCGATCCCCTCGGCCGCGCGCGGGCGGGTGGAGCGGGCGGCGGCCTCGGCGGCGCGCCGCCGCACCGTCTCCTCGAACCTGCTGCGCGGCACCGCCTCGTCGACCAGGCCCCACTCCACCGCGCGCGAGCCGCGCACGCCCTCGCTGCGGGTGGCGAACACGTCCGCCAAGTCCTTGCGTACGCCGCGCTTGTCGACCAGCCGGGTCAGCCCCCCGGTGCCGGGCAGTACGGCGAGCAGCGGCACCTCCGGCAGCGACACGGCCGTGGAGCCGTCGTCCAGCAGGATGATCCGGTCGCAGGCCAGCGCCAGCTCGAAGCCGCCGCCGGCCGCCGTGCCGTTGATCGCCGCGAGGTAGGTCTGGCCGGAGTTCGCGGTCGCGTCCTCGATGCCGTTGCGGGTCTCGTTGGTGAACTTGCAGAAGTTCACCTTCCAGGAGTGCGAGGACCCGGCCAGCATCCTGATGTTGGCACCCGCGCAGAACACCTTCTCCAGGCCGCCGGTGATGATCACGGCGCGGCCCTCGGGGTGCTCGAAGCGCAGGCGCTGGACGGCGTCGTACAGCTCGATGTCCACGCCCAGGTCGTAGGAGTTGAGCTTGAGCTCGTAGCCGGGGACCAGGCCGCCGTGCTCATCGACCTGGAGGACGATGCGGGCGATCTCGCCGTCGTACTCGACGCGGAGGTGGCGGTAGCGGTCGGGGTGGGTGTCGAAGGAGATCTCGGGTGCTGACACGTCCTTAATTTCGACATCATTATTTCGCTACGTCAAGCATCTGTAGCATTTAATAGGCTGCTCGGGAAAGCGCTTACTCCCGGCCGGAGGCCAGATGCCCGAGCACCGCATTCACGACACCGAGCCCGGTCTGACCTGGGAGGACGCGTTCCTTTCCGGCAACGGCGAGTACGGGATCATGGTCTACGGCGAGCCGCACGCCCAGCGCGTGGTGTTCGACCATCACCGCTTCGTCCTGCCCAACGGCACCCGCGACCTGCGCCCGCCCGCGATCGCCGACCGGCTGGGGGAGATCCGCGAGCTGATCCTGTCCGGGCGGGCCGCCGAGGCGCAGCGGGTGGCGGCGGACGGGCGCGGCCTGGTCTGGACGCAGGCGTTCCATCCGGGGTACGAGCTGGTCGTCGAGGGCGCGTGCGCCGGGCCCTATCGGCGCGTCACCGACTTCACGACCGGGGAGATCGTGGTCACCACGGGCTTCGCGACCGGGGAGGTTGTAGGCACGGCGGGTGGGCGCGCACACCACGCGTTCGTCTCGCGGGCCGACTCCGTCGTGGTCCAGCGGCTGACCGGCGAGCTGAGGCTGCGTCTGACCGGTGACCTGCCGGGCAAGCCCGCCGACGTCGTCTACCAGACCGCCGCTTACGAGAAGGATGGGCACGTCTTCCTGAGTGCTCGCGGCGCCTACCCGGCCGGGCTGGGCGCCGCCGGGTTCGAGGGGCTGACGCTCGTCCTGGCGGCCGACGTCTCCGTGTCGGGCGACGAGGTGGTGACGCGGGGCGAGACGCTGCTGCTGACGAAGCTGGACCGCTACGAGGAGCCCGGCTGGGGCACCGACCGGCTGGAAGCCGCGCTCAACGCCCTGGCCGGCCACTCGTACGACGAGCTGCTGGCCCGACATGTCGCCATCCATCGGCCCATCTACGAGCGGGTCACCCTTGACCTGGGTGTGGCCGGAGATCCGCCGGTCGGCGAGCTGATCGCCGAGCCGCCCGGCCCCGCCCTGATCGAGCGGTTGTTCCATTCGGGCCGCTACCTGCTGCTCAGCTCGTCGGGCGTGCTGCCGCCCCGGCTCACCGGTCTCTGGCTCGGCGCGTGGGGAGCGGCCTGGTCGGGCGACTTCACCACCGACGCCAACCTCAACCTTCAGTTGGCCGGGGTGAACATCGGCGCGATGCCCGAGCTCATGGCCGGGTACGCCGCCCTGATCCGCGATCAGATCGACCACTGGCGGGTCAACGCCCGCGAGATCTACGGCGTCGACGGCATCCTCGCGCCCAGCCGCACCGATGGGGAGAGCGGTTACCTGTTCCACTTCGACGAGGACTGGCCGTGGACGATGTGGCTGGCCGGGGCCGACTGGCTGCTGTACCCGCTCCACGAGCACCACCAGGTCACCGGCGAGCTGGTCGAAGAGCTGCCGGGCTGGCTGGCGGAGGCGGCGGCGTTCTGGGAGGAGTTCCTGGCCGGGTCCGGCTTCGTGATCGTGCCGTCGTTCTCGCCCGAGGTGGGTCCCGAGGGCTCCTCGTACGCGAGCGTCAACGCGACCATGGACATCGCGGCGGCCCGTCACGCCCTGGGCCTGGCCGGATCCCCGCTGGCGGAGCGGCTGCCGCCGTACCGGATCGACGAGCGGGGCGCGCTCACGGAGTGGGCGTGGGACGCGGCGCCGCACGAGGATCACCGGCACGTCAGCCACCTCTATCCGGTGTGGCCGCTGCACGAGATCAACCCCGACGACGAGCCGGAGCTGGCCAAGGCCGCGCACCGCGCCCTGGAACTGCGCGGCGACGAGAACCTGTCGGCCCACGGCAGCCTGCACCGGGCGCTGGCGGCGGCCCGGCTGAAGGACGCGGGGCTGGCCCAGGCCAACCTGATGAAGATCCTGGGCACGGACATGCTGTTCCGATCACTCATGACGTCCCACAACCCGGGCCGGGAGATCTACAACGCCGACGCCGCGCACACCCTGCACGGGCTGGTCATCGAGCTGCTGGTGGACTCCCGGCCGGGGGTGGTGGAGCTGCTGCCCGCCGTACGCGAGCTGCTGCCGAAGGGGACGATCCGCGGCGTCGCCTGCCGGGGGCGGGTCGTCGTCGAGGAGCTGACCTGGGGCGAGGGGAGCGTGCGGGCGGTGCTGCGCTCGCCGGTGGACCAGCGGATCATCCTGATCCACCGCGCCTCCGGGCACCGGGAGGAGGTCGAACTGGTGGCGGGCGAACCCCACCTGGTGGTCATCGACGGCTGAGAGCCGTGAAAGCAGATCGCCCCATCGGTTGAGTACAGGTGTGACTGCCAATATGACGGCTCGGCTCCGGCTCGTTGATCCCTCGGGGGCGATCAGTGACGCGGACCTGGTGGAGGCGTCGTACCGAAGACCCGAGCGGTTCGGGGAGCTCTACGACCGCTATATCGGGGAGATCCACGCGTACCTGGGCCGGCGGCTCGGCCAGGAGGCCGCCGACGACCTCGCCGCCGAGGTGTTTCTCACCGCGTTCAGGAAGCGCACCACGTTCGACCGCGAACGCGGGGAGGTGCGCCCCTGGTTGTACGGCATCGCGGCCAACCTGATCGCGGTGCACCGCCGTACCGAGACCAGGAAGCTGGCGGCGCTGCGCCGCAGCGCGGCCGCTCCCGCGGGCACGGACCACGGCCACGAGGAACGCGTGGTCAGCCGCGTCGACGCCGCGAACGAGCAGGCGCGGCTCGCGGCTGAGCTGCAGGCGCTGTCCGACGGCGATCGGGACGTGCTGCTGCTGAGCGCCCTGGGCGAGCTGAGCCATGGGGAGGTGGCCGAGGCGCTGGGCATCCCGTACGGCACCGTCGGGTCCCGTCTGTCACGGGTGCGCAGGAAGCTCCGGGCCGCTCTGGGCGGCGTCAATCCCTTGCTTGGAGGCTCTGATGGATGATTACCGGGCGGTGCGCGAACTGCTCCCCGCGCCGCCGCTGTCGCCGGAGGTTCGGCGGGCCGGGCGTGAACGGCTGGCCGGCGCGTTCGCTCACGAGGGGGTACGGCGACGCCGCAGGGCCGCCAGATGGAGTGCGCTGGGGCTCGGCCTGGCCGGGGCGGCGGCCGTGGCCCTGCTGGCCACCAGCTCCGTGTCGCCGGGCGGGTCGCCCGCCAAGCACAACGTGGTCGCCCCGATGAGCGCCAACCAGATCCTGCTGGCCGCCGCGACCTCGGTGGCCGCGACGCCAGACGCGGGCGCCTGGTGGGGTAGCAAGCAGATCGACGGCCGCGAATTCTACGACCCGGGCCACCACTACCTGCTGCGGCAGAGCAAGTCGATGGAATCCTGGATCCCAGCGGATCCGGAGGCTCTTACCTGGTACCGCGAGACCTACCTCGGCGCCGTCCCCGTGAGCTCCGAGGGCGAGGCCGCCTGGCGGGCCGCCGGCGCGCCGTCGACCTGGACCTACGAACAGGGCAAGACCCCCGGCCTGATCACCGACGACCGGGCCGAGGGCATCGTCCGGGCGGCGCCGGGCAAGCCGTGGACCTTTTCCAGCGAGGACTGGGACTTCCGCATCGTCCTGGCCGGTAAGCCGCTGACCAGGATGAACGAGGTGCCGACGACTCCCGAGGGGCTGCGCGCGCTCTTCTCCGACGTGGACGGCCGGGCGCTCGTCGACAACGCCGTGAGCCTGCTCGTGTACGCGCCGGTGACGAGCGAGACCCGGGCCGCCGCCTACCGGCTGCTCGCGTCGCTGCCCGGGGTCTCGGCCGTCGGGCAGGTGACGGACACGCTTGGGCGTACCGGGCAGGCCCTCGAATACCAGTCCGCGCAGCGTCCCGTGACCGAGTACGCGGGGGGCACTCGTACCCGGCTGGTGATCGATCCGGCCACCGGGAAGCCCCTCTCGATCGAGACGCGCGCCACGGACGATGGCCATCTCCTGGAGTTCACCGCGATCCAGGAGAGCGTCTGGACAGATGACAACCCATTGAAGGAGCAGAAGTGAGATCGCTGATCGCCGCCGTAGCCGGTTTGGTCTTCACCGGAGCGCTCGCCGTACCCGCGCAGGCGACCCCGCCCGAGGGCAAGTACTGGCGGGTCGACATGATCCTGAGCAGGACCCATCCGCGTCCGGTCGGCAGCGGCTACTGGCTGGCCGAGCGGCAGGTGTCCACCGACTGGCGGTCGCCCGAGGGCAAGAGCTGGACCGGTTTCCGGACGCTCGGCGCCCGGCCCAAGACCGAGAAGGACGAGGCGGCCTGGCGCGCCGACGGCTCCCCGAAGTCGTGGACCTACCGCACGGAGGGCATGAAGATCTCCCTGTCCACGGAGCCCGGCGCGGGGCACGTGGGGCCGACGAAAGGCGTCCCCAAGGGCTTCCGCTTGGGCGAGAAATGGGTGACCTACCAGCAGCTCCAGGAGCTGCCGTCGGATCCGGCCGCCCTCAAGAGATATGTCGTGGCGAACCTGAAGACCTGGATCAAGGAGGCCGCGGACGAGGCGAAGACCACCTCCCCGAACTCCAAGATCGAGGACTGGGAATCCCGACTCGACTCGTACGTGGCCATCGAGCTGAGCCGGATGCTCTGGGAGAACCCGGTCCCGCAGAAGGTGAGGAGCGCCGCCTTCCAGGCGTTCAAGACCACCAAGGGGGTCACCGACCTCGGGCGGGCCCAGGATTCGCTCAACCGCTCCGGGCAGAAGTTCGCTCTGCCGACTCTCGCCACCAAGGGCACGGTGCTCAAGCAGCAGCTCCTCGTGGACACCAAGACCATGACGCTGCTGGCCGAGTACACCGACACCACGCTCAATGGGAAGCCGTTCCTGGCCAACACCAAGGTGGAGACGTACAAGGTCGGCTGGACGAACGAGGCGCCCGCCGTCCCGGACGGCAAGTAGGGCCACGAGGACTCGCCCGCCAGGGCGAGTCCTCGTCAGGCGTCAGCGCACGACGGTGCAGCCGACCCACTTGATGACGTGCTTGTCCTTCTTCGTGAAGAACTCCGCGTTCTTCTTGCTCTTGAAGGCGCGCTTGTGCAGAACGCCCTTCTCATCGCGGAACCGGACATGAACCCGGCCGCCTTCGTGGTGCCTGACCACGCACTTCATCTTCTCGTCCGGCCCGCAGGCATCGTCCTCGGGGCCCAGCCGCTCCGAGAAGACGCGCACCTTCTCACCCTTGATGAGCTTGCCGTCCTCGTCCGCGAACCGGCCGTCCTTGAGGCTGATCCGCTTGCCCTGCTCGCCCTCGAACACGACGTCGGGCTCGGAGCACTCCAGGATGGGCGTGAGCTGGTCGCTGGTGATCAGCTGGGGCTGCGACGGGTCGTCCGAGGCGAACGCCGGAGCGGACACGGCAGCGGTGGTGCCGAAGGCCGCCACGGCGATGATGGCGGCACCGAGTGCGCGTCTCATGTGACTCTCTTCTCTGAGGGGTCTCTGAAGGGTTTCGAGCTGTGACGACCGGCCGGTCACGATGAAGACTGCCGGGCCGGGTGTTAATTCCGTGTATGACAAAAATTGACCGCCCGTATTGACGATCTCGCAGGCGGCGGCTAGCGTCGTCTCATAATTGACAGGAAACTTTCCTATAAGTTACCTGTCTGGCCTCCCACCCACCCCGCACAAACCCGCCGGAGGTCGGAGCACTATGAGACACACCATCCTGAGGAAGGGCCTCGCGGTCCTGGCGGCGCTGCTGCTGCCGCTGACCGCCACGGTCGCCGCACCTACCGGCGCGTACGGCGCCAGCTCGGTCGCCTTCGCCGCCGCCTGGGCCCCGTGGACCGCGTACACGGCTGGGACCCGCGTCACCTACAACGGGGTCGACTACGAGTGCGTCCAGAGCCACACCTCCCAGCCCGGCTGGGAGCCGCCCAACGTACCCGCCCTGTGGAAACCGGTCACCGGCGGCGGCACCGACACCACCGCGCCGTCCGTGCCCGGCAACCTGCGCTCGACGGGCACCACCTCCAGCAGCGTCTCGCTGGCCTGGGACGCCGCCACCGACAACGTCGGCGTCACCGGCTACGACGTCTATCGCGGCTCGACGCAGGTGACCACGGTCACCGGCACCTCCTACACCGACAGCGGGCTGGCGGCCGCCACCAGCTACACCTACACGGTCCGCGCCCGTGACGCCGCCGGTAACGTCTCGGCCGTCGGCAACTCCGTCACCGCCACCACCTCGGGCGGCACCGGCGCTCCCGGCCAGCCCGGCACGCCCAGCGTCACCGGCTCGACCTCCAGCTCGATCGCCCTGTCGTGGGGCGCCTCTTCCGGCACGGTCACCGGTTACCGCGTCTACGAGGGGAGCACGGTCAAGGCGACCGTGACCGGTACGTCGGCCACCATCGGGTCGCTGGGCGCCTGTACGTCGCACACGTACACGGTCAAGGCGTACAACTCGGTGGGCGAGTCCGCGGCCAGCGCCCAGGTCACCGGCGCGACCACCGGGTGCACCGGCGGCGGCAACAAGGTGCTCGGCTACTTCGTCCAGTGGGGCGTCTACCAGCGCGGCTACCACGTCAAGAACATCGACACCAGCGGCTCGGCCGCCAAGCTGACCCACATCAACTACGCCTTCGGCAACGTGACGAACGGGCAGTGCGCCATCGGCGACAGCTACGCCGACTATGACCGCTTCTACCAGGCGGGCGAGAGCGTGGACGGCGTCGCCGACACCTGGGACGCGGGCGCGCTGCGCGGCAGCTTCAACCAGCTGCGCAAGCTCAAGAAGAAGTACCCGAACCTGAAGGTGCTGTTCTCCTTCGGCGGCTGGACCTGGTCCGGCGGCTTCGGCCAGGCCGCCCAGAACCCGACCGCCTTCGCCAACTCCTGCTACAACCTGGTCGAGGACCCGCGCTGGGCGGACGTGTTCGACGGCATCGACATCGACTGGGAGTACCCGAACGCCTGCGGTCTCAGCTGCGACAGCAGTGGCGCGGCGGCGTTCAAGAACGTCATGTCGGCCCTGCGCTCCCGCTTCGGGTCCGGCAACCTCGTCACCGCGGCCATCACCGCCGACGGCACCAGCGGCGGCAAGATCGACGCGGCCGACTACGGCGGCGCCGCTCAGTACGTCGACTGGTACAACGTCATGACGTACGACTTCTTCGGCGCCTTCGCGGCGCAGGGCCCCACCGCCCCGCACTCGCCGCTCACCTCGTACGCGGGCATCCCGACACCGGGCTTCTACTCCGACAACGCCATCCAGAAGCTCAAGAGCAAGGGCGTGCCGTCGAGCAAGCTGCTGCTCGGCATCGGGTTCTACGGCCGCGGCTGGAGCGGGGTCACGCAGTCCGCTCCCGGCGGCACGGCGACAGGGCCGGCGCCCGGCACGTACGAACAGGGCATCGAGGACTACAAGGTGCTCAAGACCCGCTGCCCGGCCACCGGCACCGTCGCCGGCACCGCGTACGCCTACTGCGGGGGCCAATGGTGGAGCTACGACACGCCGAGCACGATCGGCGGCAAGATGAGCTACTCGAAGAACCAGGGCCTCGGCGGCGCGTTCTTCTGGGAGCTCAGCGGCGACACCACCGGGGGTGAGCTGATCACCGCCATGAAGAGCGGCCTGGGGTGACCATCCTCACCTCCTGAGGGCCGCGTCTGGGCCGGCTTCGCGTCGCGGAGCCGGCCCTTTCGCCTTTCGTAACCGGCTTTCGTACCCGGTTGGAGGGTTGACCCGGGATCTGCGTGGAAATCTTGAGAGCATAACGCTTCGTGATCGCCCGCTAATTGTCAGCTCATGATCTCCGGGGGTGATGATGATGGACATGCTTCCGCCGTCAGCGTTCATTCGTAGGACACCGACCCCGCCCCGACGGCGGTGGGGAACGGCGTGCATGGCGCTCGCGCTCGCCGGAGCCATGGGCTTCGGCAGCGGGCTCGGCTACTCGGTGGGCCGGACCGTCCAGGAGCGTCAGTCGTCGCTCCACCCGCGGGTGGCGGCCATGTCGGTCACGACCGGTGAGGCCGCGCCGTCAGCCGCCGAACAGGTCCACGCGGCGCCGAAGCCCGCTGCCCCGCCGGCTGCCCGCCCAGTCGCCCGTCCGGCTGCTCATCGGGCTGTTCGGAGGGCTGCCCGGCGGGCTGCCCACCCGGCTGTCGAGCGGAAGCACCACGTCAAGATCGCGAAGACCCGCCATCACCTCGCCCGTCACGTGAGAGCCAAGCATCACGAGGCACACCACTCGGTGTGCGTCCGGCTGCAGGGCCTCAGGGCGCGGCTGTGCAGAACCCTCTTCAAAGAACACTGACCCCCACGGGGGGCCGCCGGGCGAAGAACACGAACTCCAGGCCGGGCCGGTCGGGCGCACCACGGACTTCCGCCACGGTGTACCCATGGGCGACCAGCGCGGCCTCGACCTCGTCACGCTCGCGGAAGCGCAGCGTCGAGTCCGAGGTCAGCACCTGCCCGTCCGAGCCGAAGACCCACGTCACGCGGAAGGTCACCAGCGGCCCGCTGACGTCGAGCACGTCGGACCACTGCTCGACCGCGCCGACGCCCTGAATCTCGGTGACCTTGTACGTCGCCGCGCGATTCCACTCCTCCCAGGCGCGTTTCGCCGGATCCCGGGTCTCGAACACGAGATGTCCACCAGGCCGCAACGCGTCGTGGACCCCGCGTAACGTGCCCTCCCAATCTCGCTGGTCCACGATCGCTTGGGCGACATTTCCCGTCATGGTGGCCAGATCGACCCGCATCGGGGGAAGGGCCGTCGCGTCACCCTGGAGCCAGCGCACCCGTTCGCCGTCCGGCTTGGCCCGCGCGACATCGAGCGACGCGCGGGCCGGGTCGACGCCTATGACGTCGACTCCGCGACCAGCCAGGAGCAGCGCGAACGTCCCCGTCCCGCACCCCACGTCCAGCAGGGTACGGGCACCGAGCTCATCGGCGATGGCCACGTATACGTCCAAGTCGCCACGGTCGGGGTCGAGCGCGTCATAGACCGAGGCCAGCCGCGGGTACTCGAAGATAGCGTCAGCCATGCGGCCACGCTATGCCGCCGTGATCAGTTCCCGGCCATCTTCTTGGCGAGCTCCTCATCGGAGTTGGCCTTCACAAGCCGGCAGGGCGCGACCGGGCTGCCCGCCTTGGCGAGATAGGTGCCGAGCGCCCAGTCCATTCCGGCGTAGTTACCCGGTCGGAACTCCAGGACGAGCGTCTCCTCCGGGCGCATGAAGCGTGGGGAGATCACGAAGGTGTCCTTGTTGATCGGCGCGGCGACGTCTCGGGAGCGCCAGTTGTCCGGCTTGTCGAACTCCTTGCGCTGCTGCTCGGTCATGCCCTTGGTGCTCGGCGGGTCGTAGGCCAGGTCCGCGCCGACGAAACGGCCGCGGGCGCACTGCTTGTCCGCTTCGGTGAACGTCACGTCGGCCACGATCCCCGCGCTCTTCAGCTTGGCCGCCAGCCCGTCGGGGTCCCGGAACTCCTTGACCGTCACCTGAACGGTGCCGTCGGAGTTCTTCACCACCGCGTACGCCGCGCTCGGCGCCCCTGAGACCAACGGCACGGCCACCAGCGCGGCCGCGGCGATGCCCGTGACGGCCACCCCCGCCAGCACGCGACGACGCAACGGTGGCCAGGAGGGCCGACGCTGTGCGGGCGGGGTCGCCACAATCTCCGCGAGGAGGTCCTGGACTCCCTGACCGATGGCAGGCTCGGCGTACTCGGCGGCCGGATCGATGGCGGACACCATGCGGTCGATCTTGTTCATCGGGCTTCTCCCCTCAGCGCGGTCATCACGGTGACCTCGTCCGTCGTGGTCGTGTCGAGCAGCCGGGCCAGTCGTTTACGGGCCCGATGCAGCCGGAGCCGGGCGGCGGTGCTGCTGCAGCCCAGTACCTTGGCGATCTGCGGGCCGGTCAGCTCCTCCCAGCAGGCCAGGGCGAGCACATCCCGGTCGGCCGCGTTCAGGGCGGCGAAAGCGGTGCGTACGGCATCGGCCCGTGGATCGGCGGCCGTCTGCCCCTGTCCGACTGCCAGTTCGCCACGGAGCCGCGAGGCCAGCGCGGTACGGCGCGACTCGCCGCGCCGGTGATTGGCCAGGACCCGGCGGGCCGCGCCGTACAGCCAGAGCACGGCGGCCTCGCCCTCGGGTACGTCATCCAGCCGCCGCCACGCGGCGAGGAAGGTCTCCGCGATCACATCGGCGACGTCGTCCACCGAATCGGTACGACGTACCGCATAGCGATGTACGGCCGGATAACAGGCGAGATAGAGCGCCTCGAAACGATCTCGCGTGTCGGGGGGCACGCGTTGATCCTGCACAGGTGTCTCCTAACCGAAGAATGCCGGAACACCTCACTAGGTGTCCGGCACCTCCGCAAGTGTTTCCATCTGTGCCCAGGGACCCCTTGCGTCTGAATAACAGATAACGGTTGAAGAACGCAGCATGGCGATGCGGTGTGCAGTAGAGCAGCATTGAGGTTGTGGCAGGGATCTCCGTCTGGCGGCGGGCGAGTCTGCGTCACGGGCCCTATGTGGCCCGGGCGATGGCCGAACTGCGCTCCTGGCCGGCACTGGCGGTCAGCGACACCCGGCGCGGCGTGGCCTTCGCGGTGCGGGGCACCGAGATCCTGCGCCCGTCCGGCAGGGACGAGGTGCACCTGCGCCTGACGGCGGCGGCGATCGACCGGCTCGAACCGCACCTGCGGGTCTGTGACCAGGTGCACGCCTGCGCCGACCGTGCCTGGGTGGCCGTGCAGGTGGACGCCGAACCCGACCTCGAACTGCTGCTCGCCCTGACCAGCGTGGCGATCAAGGCGCACGCCTCGTAACCCCGCGGCCGACCGGCCTGCACGCTTCGCCCCGGCGCGCTATTCCGGAGGCCGCTTCGCCGAGGCGACGAAGAGCGGCAGCGCCAGGAACATCCGCCCCGCCCGAGCGCGCGCCGTCTGCTCGGCCACCCACGACGCCTCCTGCTCGGGAGCGATGGCTCCGGCCGTACGGGCGGCCTCCGCGAGCCCGGTGAGCATGGGCAGCAGCTTCGCGTCGGTGAAGACACCCGTGCGCACCTCCAACGCGACGTCCTCGAACCCGGCGTCGAGCAGCAGGTTGCGATAGGAACGGGCGGCCCGGGGGTTGGTCACCTGGTCGGCGCGCGCGTGGACGATGGTCCGCGTGAGCGCCGGGTCGCCGGAGTCGATGACGAAGGTGTCCCAGTCCTGCCCGATCAGCACGACCCGCCCGCCGGGGGACAGGACCCGTCGCGCCTCCACCAGCGCCTTGGCCGCGTCGGCGAGCTCGTGGAAGACCTTCTCGGCCCGGTACCCGGCCACCTCGCCGTCGGCGATGGGCAGATCGCAGGCGTCGCCCAGCCTGAAGTCGGCCTCCGGCCACCTGTCGCGGGCCGCCGCGAGCATCTGCTCGCTGACGTCCACGCCGATGGCCCGTACGCCACGCTCGGCCAGCTCACCGACCGCCCGCCCGGCGCCGCACCCGACATCCACCACGGCCGATCCGTACGGAAGATCAAGCAGTTCGTACGATCGCGCGCGCCTGGGAATCGATGGGGTTGCTGACACCTGTCCGCATCGGAGGCGAACGCCGCCGCTACGGCCCCGACGACCTCTACCGCGTGGCGGTGATCCTGCGGGCCAAGGAGGCCGGGTTCGGCCTGGACGGCATCCGAGAGATGATCGCCACCTCGGACCCGGCCGTACGGCGGACCCACCTGCTACGGCGCCGCGCGGAGCTCGCCCAGCGCATCGCCGAAGCGTAGGCGGCACTCGACCTTCTGGACTGCGCGCTGGACTGCGACCACCAGGACCTACCAGGATGCCCCCACTTCCAGGCGGTGGTGGCCGAGCGGATCTTGAATACTAGGCAGGCTCCTGTGGCTGGGTCTGCTCCCTCAGGATGCTGATGATGGCCTGCTCCGCGGTGGTGTGGATGTTCAGGGCAGATGACAGGCCGGTGATCTTGAGGATGCGCGCGGGTGCGCCGTGTACGGCCGCCAGATGGAGCGCGGCGCCTTGTTCGCTCAGCGCCGCGTTGAGGCGTAGCAGCAGGTGCAGGCCCATGCTGTCCAGGAAGGTCAGCCCGTCGAAATCGAGCAGCAGCGGCTCGCCGGGCCGGACCTGCCGGGTGAGATAGGTCTCCAATTGGGCGGCGTTGGTGGTGTCCACCTCGCCGGTCACGGTGATCAGCACGCCGAAGATCAGGCGCTGGCTGTCCAGGCTCAAAGGGGGCATGGCGGCTTAACGGCCTGCTCAGCAGGGGGTCGGCGGCGGCACGACGGTCATGACGTCCTCTCAGGGGTGGCCGAGCACGGGCGCGAGGTCTTCCTCGCATCCGAACTGTAATCCCGAAGACCGATACCGGAAAGACTTTTCCCCATAGGATCTTCTGGGAAGAGAGGGTACAGTCCGCCCCGCAGCTGCTGTTAACCGCCG
Source organism: Nonomuraea aurantiaca (assembly GCF_020215705.1). GTDB lineage: Bacteria > Actinomycetota > Actinomycetes > Streptosporangiales > Streptosporangiaceae > Nonomuraea > Nonomuraea aurantiaca. The sequence continues at coordinate 172,227 of NZ_JAIWNB010000024.1, forward strand.
GGGGCGGAGAAGGTGAAGACCCGTGAGCGCATCCGATGACCGTTCGTCCGCCTGGACGTTTCTTACCCATCACGCCCGTGTCCTGTTGGAGATCGCCCGCAATCCACAGGCACGCATGCGCGACATCGCCGCCGGCATCGGCATCACCGAACGCGCCGTGCAAGGCATCGTGACCGACCTGCACCAGGGCGGCTACCTCTCCCGCGAGCGGATCGGCCGGCGCAACCACTACAGCCTCAACCTCGACGAGCACTTCCGCTACCCCACCGAGGCCGGCCTGCCGATCCGGCTGCTGATCGACACGTTCACCCAGCACGACCTGCCCGGCGGCCCCACAAGCCCGCAACCACCCGAAACGCAACCGTGAAGAGTGGCGCACAGTTCCCGAAGAGGGCTTCCGGCGGCTAGCGTTCGTCGGCGGGGTAGTCGGCCGAGCGGCTCACGTCGGCCCATTTCTCGGTTTCGGCGGCGCGGATCTCGGCGGCCTTCTGGGCCAAGGCGACGGCGTCGCTGCCGAGAAGGAGTCGCCGAGGTGGGTCGTCGTCCCGGACCACGTCAATGATGATCTTGGCGGCGCGAGCGGGGTCGCCGGGCTGGGTGCCGTCGGTGTCGCGTCGGAAGCGGTGGATGGCGCCCACGGTCTGCTCGTAGTCGGGGCCGACGGGGTGGATCTCCATTGAGGAGCCCTGCCAGTCGGTACGGAACGCCCCCGGCTCGACGATGATGACCTTGATGCCGAAGGGTGCGACTTCATTGGCGAGGACTTCGGAGAAGCCTTCGACAGCGAACTTCGCGGTCTGATAGGCGCCCATTCCGGGGGTGCCGCCGACACGTCCTCCGACGGAGGAGAACTGTACGAAGACTCCTGATCCTTGGGTACGCAGGACGGGCAGGGCGGCCCGGGTGACGTTCACGACGCCGAAGAGGTTGGTCTCGATCTGGGCGCGGAAGTCGTCTTCGGCCATCTCCTCGATCGGTGCGCTGTTGCCGTAGCCGGCGTTGTTGACGACCACGTCGAGGCTGCCGAAGGCGTCGGTGGCCTCCTTGACCGCTCGAGAGGCCGCGGCGGCGTCGGTGACGTCGAGTGCCGCCGCTCGTATCCGGTCGCCATGGCGGGCCACCAGGTCGTCGAGTTGCTTGGGGTCGCGTGCGGTGGCGACCACCTGGTCGCCTGCTTCGAGGACGGCTTCGGTGAGACGGCGTCCGAGTCCGCGCGACGCTCCGGTGATGAACCATGTCTTGGCCATGGGTGTTTCCTCTGATCGATGCACTAGCTGTCTCATCAATGTAGCACTTAAAAATATAATATCACCATCAGCGTGATGGTAAGCTGCTTCATGTGCCACCTGGAAGGGTATGTTGAGCAGATGAGAGCAGACGCGACGCGAAACCTGGAACGCGTCCTGAGCACGGGCGCCCGCATGCTCGCCGACGACCCCTCGGCGACCATCGCCGCCATCGCCGCCGAGGCAGGGGTGGACCGCCGCACCGTCTACCGCCGCTTCGCCTCCCGCGAAGACCTCATGGCCGCCGTCTACGGAGCACGCTACGACGCGGTCGAGGCGGCCATCGAGGCCGCCAGGCTGCGGGAGGCCCCGGTCGCGGTGGCGCTGCATCTCTATGTCGAGGGCATCATCGCCGTCAACCGCGAATGGCCCGTCGAAACGAGCCTCATGCTCCGCGACGAGACGATCCGCGAGCGCCGCCGCGTCCTGATCGACGAGGTCAACGCCTTCTTGAGGCGCGCCACCGACGAGGGCCTGCTGCGCTCCGACCTGCCGAGCGGCTGGGTGGCCACGGTCCTGCCGCCGCTGATGGAGCATGCCGCCGAAAACCTGTCCGAGCTGAGCGCCGCACAGGCCGCCGACGTCGTGGTCGACACCCTGCTGCGCGGCGTCGGCGCCGCACAGGCACGGTGACCCTGCGCGGCCTGACCGGGACGCCTGCTACGGTGATAAACGCTCGTGTTCGGACCTTAGGAGACCAGGCATGGCAGGTGACGACGACATCTCCGGGTGATACCGGAGGTTGACCGGCCCCGGCAGGCGCGCATGATCGCCGCCGCCGACGTGGCCCTCGTCGTCGTACCCCCAACCCTGTTCCCTTGCCGGGCCCAATGCGCGCGCCCGGGTCTCTTATAGAGGTCTGTCGCATGTCCGATGCGTTCATCATCTGTTCCGGCCTGTCCTTCTCCTGGCCTGACGACACCCCCGTATTCAACGACCTGTCCTTCACCGTGGGCGGCGGCCGTACCGGCCTCGTCGCCCCGAACGGCGCGGGCAAGAGCACGTTGCTCAAGCTGATGGCCGGCGAGCTGCGCCCCTCGGCCGGCGGCGTCGCCGTCGAAGGGGTGCTCGGCTACCTGCCGCAGAACCTGCCCCTCGTCGGGGAGCCGACCGTGGCCGAGGTGCTCGGCATCGCCCCGGTGATCGCCGCGCTGGACGCCATCGAATCGGGCGACCCGAGCGAGGAGCACTTCACCACGATCGGCAACGACTGGGACATCGAGGAGCGCACCCGTGCCCAGCTCGACCGGCTCGGCCTCGCCGACATCGGCTTCGACCGGCGCCTGGGCACGCTCAGCGGTGGCCAGGTCGTCTCGCTCGGCCTGATCGCGCAGCTGCTCAAGAATCCCGACGTGCTCCTGCTCGACGAGCCCACGAACAACCTCGACCTCGGCGCGCGCCGCAGGCTCTACGACGTGCTCGGCGACTGGACCGGCTGCCTGCTCGTGGTCAGCCACGACCGGGCCCTGCTCGACCGCATGGACCGTATCGCCGAGCTCGACCGGGGCGAGGTCCGCTTCTACGGCGGCGACTTCACCGCGTACGAGGAGGCCGTACGCGCCGAGCAGGAGGCCGCCGAACGGAACGTACGCAGCGCCGAGCAGGAGCTCAAGCGCGAGAAACGGGAGATGCAGCAGGCCCGCGAGCGGGCCGAGCGCCGGGCGGGCAACGCCGCCCGCAACCTCAAGAGCGCCGGGCTGCCGCGCATCTTCGCCGGGAACATGAAACGCGGCGCCCAGGAGTCGGCCGGCCGGGCGGGCCAGATGCACGCCTCCCGCGTCAGCGACGCCCAGGCCCGGCTCGACGAGGCCGGATGGGCGCTGCGCGACGACCAGAAGATCGCGTTGGAGCTGCCGGGGACGAACGTGCCCGCCGGTCGCACGGTCTTCCTCGGCGAACGCCTGCGGGCCCGTGGCGGCCTGTTCGTCGAGCCGGGCCTCGACCTGACCGTACGCGGTCCCGAGCGCATCGCCCTGAACGGCCCCAACGGTGCGGGCAAGTCCACCCTGCTGCGCCTGATCAGCGGCGAGCTGGAGCCGGACGGCGGCACGACCAGGCGGGCCGACGGGCGGGTCGCCTACCTGTCGCAGCGGCTCGACCTGCTCGACGTCGATCGCACCGTGGCGGAGAACCTGGCCGCCTTCGCCCCCGGCATGGCGGCGGCGGAGCGGATGAACCTGCTGGCCCGCTTCCTGTTCCGCGGCGCACGTGCGCACCTGCCGGTGGGCGTGCTGTCCGGCGGCGAACGGCTGCGGGCCACCCTGGCCTGCGTGCTGTGCGCCGAGCCCGCGCCCCAACTCCTGCTGCTCGACGAGCCGACGAACAACCTCGACCTAGTCAGCGTGGCGCAGCTGGAGAGCGCGCTCATCGCGTACCAGGGAGCGTTCGTGGTGGTCAGCCACGACGAACGCTTCCTCACCGAGATCGGCGTGGAACGGTGGCTGGAGCTGTCGGACGGTCGCCTCCTGGAGACCGGGGGCCCCACTGGTGAGTGACGCCCTGCCCTCCCGCCGCGGAAGAAAGCACCAGCGCGATGCCAGGCGAGGTCCCACGGCATCGTGCGTTACCAGTCCACACGTTGCTCACCGCTGCTCGCTTCCTGTGTCCTGTGCGGCCCGAGCGTCATGGCGAAGATCGCCTTTCGCCGCGATTACGGCTAAAACAGCGATGTGGGAGCCTTTGAAAGGTGCTCAAAGGGCGACAACGCGAGATCGAAACGCTGACAGGTCTGCTCGACGAGACGCGGGCCGGACGGGGCGGCGCCCTGACCGTGCGCGGTGCGGCGGGCAGTGAGCAATATCAATAGTGAGGGTTAGCGTCCACGGGACCGTTCATTGGAGCGTTTCGCGTGCCTACCCGTTTGCAAACTCACCCGTGAAACGGTGTTCGACCTCGATGTGGTCGGCCGCGTGCGGTGTCTCACGGGTGGTCGCCTATGAAACAAAGGGCAGCCACTTCAATCACAGCCATAAAGAGCGAACCGTTACAAAGAGTTGCTTTGGAACTTGAGGCACGGACCCGAAACGGCACGCGACCACCGCCGGTCCAGGCTGAGGCAGGGCGGTCGACGGACAACCATGGAGATATTCCTTTCGAGAGTGCATGGACAGGGGACTGCATCGCGCTCTGGCCGCCGAGGCCCCGTCTACCGGGCGGCGGAGAGCAGGGACAGGGCCTTGGCCATCGCCGGGTCGCGGTGCTGGCGCAGGTCCTTCGCGGTCAGCGGCAGGTAGTGGTCGGGCGCCACGCCGATGCCGTTGATCAGTTCGCGGTTGGCGCCCACCTGGTAGGCCGCGGGCAGAGACAGCGTGCTGCCGTCGTCCAGCGCGAACATACGGGCGGATCCCGACACCATGCCCGACGTGCGCGACCCGATCAGCGGCCCGACCTTGAGGTCTTTGACCGCGGCCGAGAAGGCGTCGCAGGCCGAGGCGCAGATGCCGTCGACGAGCACGGCCAGGGGAAGGCCGAGCAGCGGGACCGCGTCGTCGGTGCGGTTGGGTGTGCACGTGTCGTCGGGGGTGCAGTCGTAACTGTGCACCTTGCCGTGTACGAAGCTGCTGAGCAGCTTGACGACCTCGGCGGGCGAGCCGCCGTTGGTGCCGCGCAGGTCCAGGACAAGGCCACGCAGTGCCTTGTCCTCACGCAGTCCGGCGATGGCGGCCAGGGCCTGGTCTGCGGTCCCGGGCTGGAAGTTGGTGAGCTTGACTGCGGCCACGTCGCCGTCGAGCCGGCGGGCCGTCACGGGCCGCGTCGTGGGCGTGAACAGCTTCGGCCGCAGCGTCGTCTTCCTGACGCGGCCGGTGGAGGGGTCGAGCAGCGCCAGCCGTACCGGGTCCGGCTGGTCGCCGGAGTATTCGGGGTTGAGCAGGTTCATGGCGCCACTGGACAGGACACCGTCCACGAAGACGGGCGCGCCGTTGACGGATTGCACGATCTCGCCTGGACGGATATGAGCGACGGCGGCCGGGCCGCCCTGCACGGCGTTGACGAACAACGGGGCCATCGCCTTCTGCGGTGCCCGGTAGGTGATCGAATAGCCGGGCGAGGTGGTGAAGCCGAGCCCGTAGGCCGCACCCGGCCCACCGGGTGGTTGCGCCCCGCGGCCCCACCGCGAGTGGTTATCGTGCAGGCTGCCCACCATGGCCTTGATCGTGGCCCCGGCTGCGGCTTGTCGCAGCGCGGCGTCGTCCGGCAGCTCGGCCATCACCCGCTCGTACGCGGCCGCGAATGCGTCCAGGTCGGTCGTGCGGTTTCCGGTCAGCGGCGGCATGGTGGCGTCGGGCCGGTCGGTGCCGCGGCGGTTCAGTTCCTCGGTGAGCCCGGCGAACCCGGCCGCGAGCGCTGCCCGGTGGTCGAGCCGCTCGCGGCCGTAGAAGCCGGTGAAGATGCAGTCGTATGCCTGCTTGATGGTGCTCAGGCCGGTGGGGACGGGCTGGGCCGGCTTGGTGTCGCACGCGGCCGCCTCGGTCTTCGCGGTCACCACGGCACCGGACGTCGCCGGCGTCAGGACGCCGGTGCAGGCCAGCGTGGTCAGGAGAAAGCGTTTCACGCTGATAGGTCTCTCACTCATGTGGGCGGATATCGCGGTCGACGAGTGGGCTCCGGTTATCGGCCGGGGCAGAGGACGGCTTCGGCGGCCTTGTTGATGGCGTCACCGACGGCCATGGCCTTCTCGTTGTCGATCTTCAGTGTGGCGGCCACCGCGAACTGAAGCCGGCCGTCGGTCGAGGAGAAGGTGATGGAGTTGATTCCGGGCATGCTGCCCGATGCCGAGGAGACCGTTCCGCCGCACAGGTTGGGGAACGGCCGTGGCAACTGCCGTTGCAGGTCCGACGAGACCAGCTTGCCCTGGTTGAGCGCGCGGTAGAAGGCGCTGAGGTCCGCCGCGGTGGAGATCACTCCTTGGCCCCCGATGGTGGCGTTGAGCCGGTCGACGTCGCGCGGTACGCCTTGGTCATCGGGGTAGTAGCCGTGTCCGTGCGGGCCCTTGATCTGGTCGGAGACCTTGGTGGCCAGATAGGTGTGCTTCATGCCGAGCGGGGTGAACAGACGCCGCTTGAACTCGGTGGCCCGGTCGTGGCCGGTTACCTTCTCGATCATCATGCCGAGGAGCACGTAGTTGGTGGTGGAGTAGAGGTACTCTCCCGGCTCGCCCTTGCGGGGAACGGTCCGTGCGGCCTTCACCAGGTCGATCGGCTTGTAGACGGTGGTGAAGTCGAAGACGTCGAACTTCCCGCTCTCCATGAAGTCGGGGATGCCCGAGGTGTGCCTGATCAACTGCTGCACGGTGATCTCGTCGGCGCGATCCACATAGTCGTGTTCGGCCATCTCGGGCAGGATGTCGCTGAGCTTGTCATCCAGGCTGAGCTTGCCCTCCCCGACCAGCTGCAGGATGATCGCGGCCTCCATGAGCTTGGTCTGGGATGCGATGCGGTACCGGGAACCCGAGGGGATGCGACCGCCCTTGCCGCCGAGCAGGCGCGAACCCGCCGTCCCCCGGCCCTTTCGTTTGCCGTCGACGTACACCTCGCCAATGGCTCCCACCACGCCAGCGCTCTTCGCCACGTTCTCTATCGCCTGCTGGACGTCTCCGAGCTCGACCTGGTCGGCGGCGGTTGCGGGTGCTGGGAAGCTCAACGCCAGCACCGCGTATGCCAGCCCGGCCATGCCGATCGTTCTGCCACGCCTCATTGCGGTGATCCTCTCTACGGGACTTTGGGGTGATCACATCTATCGGCCGGCGCTTATCGGTGGGCGATCGGCGGACCATATGTGTTCCATATGTGGGTGCCTGCGATACTGCCCGGATGCGTGTGCTCTTGGTCGAAGACGAGCAGCCCCTCGCCGGGTACATCGAAGCCGGGCTGCGCAAGCATGGCTTCACCGTCGACGTCGCCCTCGACGGCCAAAGCGCGCTGGACAAGTGCGAGCTCACGCCGTACGAGGTGGTGGTCCTGGACCGGGACCTGCCGGAAGTGCACGGCGACGCGGTCTGCCGCCGGCTCGTCCAGCGGGGGGTCTCGCGGGTGCTGATGCTGACCGCGTCCGACGCCGTGGAGGACCGGGTCGGCGGGCTGATGCTGGGCGCCGACGACTACCTGGGCAAGCCGTTTGCCTTCTCCGAGCTGGTCGCCCGCGTGCACGCCCTGGTACGGCGCAGCGCGCCGGCCCGCCCACCGGTGCTGCGCGCCGACGGCGTGATGCTGGATCCGGCCCGGCGAAGCGCCGAGCGGGACGGCAGGCTGCTGCGCCTGACCCCCAAGGAGTTCGGCGTGCTGGAGCAGCTGCTGGCCGCCGGCGGCGACGTGGTCAGCGCGGAAACGCTCCTGGAGCGGGTATGGGACGAGCACGCGGACCCGTTCACCAACGCAGTCCGGATCACCGTCGGCACGCTGCGCCGCAAGCTCGGCGACCCGCCGGTGATCGAGACCGTCATCGGCGCCGGCTATCGGATCGGCCCGTGCGGCTGACGGCCAGGGCCCGGCTCGCCCTGCTGCAGACCGCCCTGGTGCTCGCTGCCGGGGCCGCGCTGACCGGTCTCACCTATCTGCTGATGCGGCGCCGTGAGTTCTTCACCCGCCTGGACCCGACCGGCCCGGACCCCTCGGGCGCACCCTCGCCGATGCCGGCACCGGCCGAGGACCTGCGAGCCTTCGCCGACCGGGTGCAGGCCGACACCCTGTCCGCGCTACTGTCCCAGGCCGGTCTGGCGCTCATCATGGTGACCGCGCTGGCCGCCGCGCTGAGCTGGCTGGTGGCCGGACGAGTGCTGCGGCCGATCCGCGTCATCTCCGCCACCGCCCGGCGGCTGTCGGCCGAGAATCTCACCGAACGGGTCCCCGTCACCACACCCGCCGACGAGTTGTCGGCACTGGCCGGCACGGTCAACGACATGCTGGACCGCATCCAGCGCGGCGTCGCCGAGCGCGACCAGATCCTGGACGGCCAGCGGCTGTTCACCGCCAGCGCCGCCCACGAGCTGCGCACACCACTGACCACCGCCCGCACCGCCATCGACGTCACCCTGGACGGACACCCCAGCCGTGCCGACCTGCTCATCATGGCCGGCGATGTGCGCGACGCTGTCGCCCACATGCAGCGCGTCCTGGACGGGCTGCTGCTGCTGGCCCGCAGCCAGGCCGGATCCGGCGCGCGTGAGACGGCCGACCTGGCCGCCATCGCGGCAGCCGCCCTCGACACAGTCGAGGGGCGGGCGGTTACCGCCGGCATAGCCATACGCTCCGGGCTGCGGCCCGCACCGGTCACCGGCGAGCCCGTCCTGCTGGAACGGATGATCGGCAACCTGGTCGACAACGCGCTCCGCTACAACCACGCCGACGGGCACCTCATCGTCGACACGTACACGGCGGGCGCACGCGCCGTCCTGCGGATCTGCAACACCGGCCGCGAGATCGTGCCCGAGGAGGCGCAGGCGTTGCTGGAACCGTTCGTGCACGGGCAGGGCAGCCGCGTCCGAACCGACGGCCTGGGACTGGGCCTGGGACTGTCCATCGTGCGCGCGATCACCCTCGCCCACGGGGGACACATCGCGATCACGGCCCGCCCAGGTGGCGGCCTCGACGTCACCATCGACCTCCCGCACAATTCAAGCGACCGCAGAGCGGCCGGCACGACGACACGCTGCGGTCATCGCTTACATTCGGCATCCACCATGCGCACGGCACCACCAAGGAGCCCTCCCGCTGAATGAACGCACGGCATCACTGTCCCCTTCAGACGCCAGGGGTTGCTGGGCTTCCTCACTCATCGTCGCGCTGCCAGGCAGCCCCCGTCAGCGGGGCGTGCAGACCACTTCGAGCATCCGTGCACGCGACTTCGAAAAGTGACACACACACTAATGATCTTGGCCAGAACTCTTGAGTTTTGGGACCGTTTCAGGGCGGAATGATCGCAGTCGCATACGGCCAGCGGAGGTTTGTCACGGTTGCCCGCAATGAGCGACACCTGTCGCCGGCCAGTAATTAGGCAGCAACGCCAGATGACCCCGGCGAACACGCAGCGGGGATTCTCGATACCGCGCCCTGACCCCAACAGAATTCAGCTTGTGCTGTTTTCTTGACGGTCGCACGCAAGATCGCATTGGCTTATGCGCGTGGTTCCGCAGTCTGCCGGTAACTCACGGACGCCGGGTAGTTGAGGCGCTCCTGGCGCTGTCGAGCACGTAAGTTCTCAGGACTTGGGGACGGAGATCCAGTAAAACGGTGATCTCCCACGATCAGCCGTCGAAGAACTGGATCTCCGTTGATTACCGAGCATGTCGGCGCTCATGTGTCATGCGCCGGCACTCGGAAGAGCTGCGGGACGCCGCAGCCGAACAACAGCACCCCGAGCGGCAGGTGAAGGGTCTTCGCGCCCAGAGCGACTCCGGAGATTGTGTGCAGCGCCACAGCGGCACGGAGCGCCTGAACGGTCCAGGAAGAAGGAGCGGCAACGGCCGCTTGTCAGGCGGCTGGGCGGGGCAGTGTGCAGTCCGGGCGGGACAGGTCCAGCACTGAGCCGGGCGCCAGGCAGGCGGGTACGGCTGCGACCTGCTGGCCGTAGTGAGCCCCCTTGCGTACCGTCACGTGGCCGGCCGCGTCGACTTCGCACGGGTTGTTCTCCGTGCAGCTCTTCCCGTCGTCGTTGCTCGTGCTGTGCAGCCCGACCACGGTCTGACCGTCCGGGGCGATCAGTGGTGACCCCGAGGCGCCGTGCCCTGGTTCGCAGGCGCTGGTGTACCTGAGTGCGTTCTCCTGTTCGTACCCGCCCTCACGCAGCCCCGGCACCACGGCCTTCACCGCGCAGCTCCAGCGGCGGCCCCAGGTGCCGGACAGCAGGTCCACGCGGTCACCGGCCGCGGCCGGGGTTGTCGTGAGGTCGAAGACCTTGGCGTCGGCGGCGGCCAGCTCCGCGTACGTCCGGTCCAGGCGGTACAGGGCGACGTCGGTGCCGGTCATGGTGGCGTACACCAGCCGGGTCGTCCTTGCCTCGACCTTGGGGTAGCCCTCGCGGTCGGTGATCGTGACCGGCTGGACGGCCGGCTGATCGACCAGCGCCGACCCCGGCGCGGGGCGGGTGCCCTGGACGCAGTGGCCGTTCGTGAGAAGCAGGGCCGGATCCTCCGCCCGGCCGGTCCCGGTGCGGACCACGGCGCCGGAACACTCACCGAACTGCGCGGCGCCCTCCAGGGACGGCAGGTGCGGTTCCGGCGGAACGGCGGTGCCCGTGACGATGCCCCGGATCCATTTCCGATACAACGACGCGTCGCTGTACACGGTCGGGGTGTCGGGGCCGTTACTGCCGCTGACCGCCCCCGCCAGCAGCCAGCTGCCACCGCGGCGGACCAGCGCCGGGCCACCGGAATCCATGTTGGTGGCCGAGATGCTTCCGTCCAGGCTGCCCACGCACAGCTCACGTTCCGCGGTGATACCGCTCACTTCGCATTCCGAGTCCGGCTGCACCACGGTGTCGGCCTCGCGCAGACGGTCCGGGTAGCACTTCGGCGCGCGCTCGTCACAGGTCACGCCCCAGCCGATGATGCGGGCCGCGGTCCGGTCGGCCGGCGTGGTCGCCGCGATCCGCGCCGGCTTTGCTCGAACCGGGGTACGCAGGTGCAGCAGCGCGAGATCCTTGCCGTAGACCTCGGTGGAGTACCGATAGAACGTGTCGACCTCGGCCAGCTCACCGCCGGAGGTCACGCTCAGGGAGCCGATGCGTACCCGCCAGCCCCGAGGGGTGCCGACCGGAGCCTGATTGGGCGTACGGGCGCAGTGGCTCGCGGTGACCACCCACTGCGGCGCGATCAGCGTGACTCCGCAGACATGGCCGTCCGCGCGCGGGGATTCGGCGCGCTGTAACGAGCCCATGAACGAGTACGGCCGTACCGACTCGACGCCGCCGCGCAGGGCGAACGACGGAGTCGCGGTCGCCGCCAGCGTGGCCAGCACCACGGGAACGGCGAGAAGAAGGGAACGAAAGCGCATTGGGACACCCTGCGCGGTGCGGGTGTCCATGCTGCGGCGGTCACGTATCGGCGGCCGCTTGGACGCGTATTAGGGATGTATCAGATACGAGCTCCGAGGACTGACACACACCCGATACGTAGCCAAGCGGTCGCGGATACGAGACCGCGACAGCGCGGACACCCGCACCGCGCAGGGTGGCGAACCATGCCCAATACACTTCACCTCCCTCGCACTCGCGTCGCATTCGCGGCTTTCGCCTGCCTCGCAGGCCTGCTGGCCGGTTGCGGCGTCGCCAACGGGTCGAGCGGCCCGCCGAACAACTCGCCTTCCGCCGGTACGGCCGACCAGAAGTACACCGAATGGGAGGTCAAGTTCCGGTCGTGCCTGAGCGACAAGGGCCTCGTACTCCCGAAGGAGCCCGGAAAAATCGACTTCGGCGACCGGCAGGACGCGTACGAGGTAGCGAGGGACGCCTGCATCAAGAAGATCGGCAAGCCGCCCACGGCCTCTGACGACCAGCCCAAGATGTCCGACAAAGAAGCGAAGGAGAAGGAGCTCAAGACCCTCCAGTGCCTCCGCGCCCACGGGTACAAAGTCAGAGACCCCGCTCCAGGGCAGGCCGCACAGGTCGAGGTGCCTGAAGGCGTCTCGCAGGACGGCTTGACGGAGTGCTACGGCAAATGACGTCCGGAGAGCCAGTGCGCGAAACGCCTTTACCCCACCTCCTCATCGGTGACTCTCCGAGAGGGCGGCGCCAGGGACGTGGTGTCTGTCCGCCGGACCGCCCGCATCATGGCCGCCGGGTGGTGGCCCCCGGTCGGCTGTTATCGCTCACACGTCTTCTCTTCCGGTCGCGGTTCCTTCTCTGTCAGATGGCTGTGGTGACACGTCGGAGCCAATACGAGACGAAGAGGCGACGTCAAGGACGGCACCTCGCGCCCGCGGAGGGGCGGCGGACGGGCAGGCGGCTCATCAGGCGTTATCAGGGGTCGCCGCCCGTGACGGCGAGAGCGTCACTCTGAAACTTTCGCCAAATCCTTGACACATTTCGGGATGGTTTCCAGACTGTGGCCCAAGGCGGCTTCCTCCTGCTCGTGGTGGTGCGCGGTGAGGACCGCCGTTCGCGATGCCCTGGTGGTGTGCGCCCTGATCACGGGACGCGGCGTCGATCGTGCGGGATGACCCCCGCGTGTCCGCTTTCTCGTGATTCAGTCTGGAGCAGCCAGTCATGGGCATCAAAGCCATACTTCCGCCGCGGCCTCTCAGGAGCCCGCGGGTCCTGATCGCCGCCGCCGCCGGCGTACTCGGCGTGGTCACCGCGGTGATGGTACCGACCACGCCGGCCGGAGCGGCGGCGAGTACGCTCGGCGCGGCCGCCGCGCAGAGCGGGCGGTACTTCGGCACCGCCATCGCCTCGGGCCGCCTCGGCGACTCGCAGTACACCACCATCGCGAGCCGCGAGTTCAACATGGTGACGGCCGAGAACGAGATGA